>NZ_AP019377.1:0-5541392 GCF_059696725.1 Thermogemmatispora argillosa
ATAGTCGAAGACCAGCGTTCCCCACTCGCGATGCTCGCCTTTGCGCGGATCGGCGTACTCATACAGAGGCGTTCCATCGAAGCGGCTCAAACCGTGGGCATCCTTGGGGAAGTGAGCAGGCACCCAATCCAGAATGACCCCAATCCCTTGCTGGTGGAGGTAATCAACGAAGTACTGGAAATCCTCGGGGCTGCCATAGCGACTGGTTGGAGCGTAGTAACCGGTCACCTGGTATCCCCAAGAGCCATCGAACGGATGCTCAGCGATCGGGAGCAGCTCGACATGCGTGAAGCCCAGGTCCTTGACGTAGGCGGCCAGGGCGTGAGCCAGCTCGCGATAGGTCAGGAAACGGTCCTCCTCGACGGCCTCGGGGCGATGGCGCTCAGGAACATGGCGCCAGGAACCAAGGTGCACCTCATAAATCGAGAGCGGGGCAGAAAGCCGCTGGCGCTCGGCGCGTTGGCGCAGCCACTCCTCATCATGCCAGCGATAGCGATGCAAGTCAGCGACAATACTGGCCGTAGCTGGGCGCAGCTCAGCGGCAAAGGCATAGGGATCGGCCTTCTCCAGCACCTGCTGGTTGACCCGCGAGACGATGACATATTTATAGAGCGCCCCCACCTGCACGCCGGGAATAAAACATTCCCAGACGCCCAGCTCGCGATGACGGAGCTGCATCGGATTGGCAGAGCGATCCCACCCATTGAAGTCGCCGATCACGGAAACCGCCACAGCGTTAGGCGCCCAGGTTGCAAAGTGCACCCCACTGACCCCGTTCACTACGCGGGGATGGGCTCCCATCTTATCGTACAAGCGATACTCGCGGCCCTGCCCGAAGAGGTAGAGATCAAACTCACTGAAGAGCGAGGGAACTGACGGATTGCTTATTGGCCGTTGGGCATGCGCTCCATCCTCAGAGACTGTCGACATGGCCTTGCTTCCTGTCCAGGCGCGAGATTCGTTCGGCTCAGCTCGGACTTGCCGTCTGCTTATCCAGAGCACAGAGAACAATTCTAGCATAACACAGAAGGCAAGAGAGGAACGGAGGGAGGAGAGTTCCTTTCCACCTCACCGGTTAGGACCTGCCGCCGCTCCACAGCGTTGGCGGTCTGGACCGAGCCGCCTGGTAGCGGAGGACGAGCGGCAAGGATGCGCATGCCGACTGGCAACCAGGGAGACCGACTTGCCTTCCGTGAGATTTGATGTACAATTTGAGGACATGCGAGTGCTGCGAGTGCCGCGAGTGCTGCTGTCACGCCCCAGAGAAAGGCCAGACCGCGGCCCAGGATGGAGCCGCTGGCGGCCAGAGGAACGCAAGTAAGACCAGGGGCGGTGACCTCTGCGCGGGCTAGCGCGAGCGCCAGGAATGCCTGGCAGCCTCACGTTCTGCGCGGAGAGAAGCCGCTGCACTGAGAGAGACGCGGGTAAAGGGTACATCTCGCCTGTCTCTCTAAGGGGGCCAATCGCTTGTGACCGGGGAAAACGGACCAGAGACAAGCGAGGTGGCATTAATCCCTCCGGCGCAGGCTGGCTGGAAGCCTCGAGGAACGGAAGGGCAGGCAAGGAAGAGGGTGCGTGCATGCGCGAGTGATGGCTATCCGCTGACCGCCGTGAGGGATGTGGGCGGTTGGCTGCCAGAAGCGAGGCATGATCACAAAGGAGGCCAAGTCATGAGCATCGACCTGGCAAAGATGAAAGCATTGCTGGAAGCAAAGCGTGACGAGCTGCGGGCAGACATTGCCCACTTGACTGCTCCCCCGACCTCGGTGGAGCCACTGCCTCAAGATAATGAGGACTCGGCGACCGAGCTTCAAACCTATCAGCAGGAGCAGTCGATTCTTGAGAATGAGCAAGCTCTGCTGGCGGAAGTCGAGGCGGCGCTGGCCCGCATTGAAGAGGGGACATATGGGCTATGCGTGAGTTGTGGTCGCCCTATTCCTGAAAAACGCCTGGAAGCTATTCCGTGGGCCGCACGGGATGTGCAATGCGAGTCGCAGCGCCAGGCTGGCCGCGAGAGCTTCGCGGGATAACGCCAAACCATCCCTTGCCCTCCTCTGACTGCCGCGGGCGCACCAGGTGGGAGCCAACTCGGCTCAGCTCCTTCCAGCGCCAGCCGGTAGCGGTGAGCTACAGAGCGAGGGGCAGGACAGCGGGAAGGAGCGACCCGCACGCGCTGTATGCCTGTGAGCCTGTTTGCGGGCCGCTCCTTTTCAAGGCACTAAAAATCAGCTACAATACAATAGCCTCACTCAGCTGGTCGAGGAAGGAAGGCCAGCCACGAGGCGCAGCCAAAGATCAGGCTCCTGCGCTCCGGTTTAGGGAGAAGGTGGAGCACTGGCAAAGCGGCCTGGGCCCGAGCCAGACAGAAAGGAAGAACCAAGAACAGTGAGCGCGCGTCGCGCACGTCTCTACGATCTACTGGCCTTGCTTGTCATGGTGCTGGTGGTCGGTCTCGACCAGTGGACCAAGGCCCTGGTGGTCAGCTATCTGAGTCCTCCTGACAGCGGACATGTTGTGCCATTGCTGGGTGACTATCTTTCCTTGTACTATACGCGTAATAGCGGTGCGGCCTTTGGGCTGTTTGCCAACAGTGCGGTCCTGGCGGGCCTGATTGCGGTGGCCGTGGCGGTAGTGATTACCCTCTATCTGCGAGGCCTGAACTCAGGACCGCTGAGCTATAAGCTGGTCTTCGGCCTGATCATTGGGGGAGCAGTCGGGAATCTCATTGATCGTGTGCGGCATGGAGGCTATGTCGTTGACTTTATCCTCTTTCGCATACCTCAGATCGGCTTCCGTTTCGCGGTCTTTAACCTGGCCGATGCAGCCATCTCAGTAGGCGTCGTCCTGCTGCTCCTGCTGATGCTTTGCGGGGCGCTGCCGCGCGCTGCCGAACCTGGCAAACCAGCCCAAGGAAGAGGAACAGCGCCAGGATACTGGAAGACAGCGGAAAGAGAGCAGAGGGAGGAGCATGTCGGCCCTTGAATCCACGTTCCATCGTCAACAGGCAGAGCGAGGGGAAAGCAGGGCAGCAACGCCCTATGGCTATGAGGTTCGCCGCCAGCAGGTCAGCCCCGAGGAGGCTCACCAGCGGCTGGACCGCTATGTACAGCAGCTGCTGGCGCCGCTATCGCGGACGGCGGTGCAGCGCCTGATCGAAGAGGGGGCCGTCCTTGTCAACGGAGAACGGGAGAAGGCAGGCTATGCGCTGCGCGCTGGGGATGTGGTTGAGATTCTCTGGCGGCTCCCGCAGCGCACAACAGAAGTGATGCCGCGAGCCTTGCCCCTGGAAATCGTCTACGAGGACGATGACTTGCTGGTAGTCAACAAGGCCGCTGGGATGGTAGTTCATCCTGCGCCCGGCCATGAAGATGATACCCTGGTGAATGCCCTCCTGGCCTACCGTCCTCAACTGCGCGAAGTAGGAAGCGGCGAACGGCCCGGCCTGGTCCATCGCCTAGACAAAGACACGTCAGGGCTGCTTCTCGTGGCCAAGCATCAGCAGGCACTGACGGCCCTGGCGGAGATGATGCAGCGACATCAAATCCACAAGCGCTATCTGGCCCTTGTGGTGGGTCAAGTGCCACTTGACCAGGGCACCATTGAGGCCCCCATTGGACGAGATCCGCGTAACCGCCAGCTCATGACGGTAACGGCTCACCATAGCCGCGAGGCGCGAACCCATTTCCGCGTTGTGCGCCGCTTCAGCCAGCACACGCTCTTATCGGTAGAGCCAGAGACGGGCCGCACCCATCAGATCCGCGTCCACCTGAAGGCCATCGGCTACCCCGTGGCCGGTGATCCGGTCTATGGCAGCAGCAGCCATCGCCTGCCGGGTCTGACGCGCCAGTTTCTCCATGCGGCGCAACTTGTGCTCCCCCACCCAATGACGGGCGTCACGCTGAAGCTGGAGGCCCCGCTGCCTGCCGATTTGCAGAGCGTGCTGGCCCGAGAGGAACTGCTCTAAGGTGGGGCCCTGCCGCTTGCCAGGCGCTCTCATGCTCCCCTGCCCTCCACCCGGAAAGTTGCCTATAGGCCCCTGGCAAAAGCCTGGGGGGCATGCTACACTATCCTCAGCGCAGGTAACCGGGCCCCCCCTTCCAGCCGGGGAGGTCACGGTCGGCCAGCCCCGTAGTTGCAGTCAGACTCACAGTGCGGCCGTCTCACTCACTCTTTGTTTTACCCAGTTTTGCCCATGCTAGACCTGTGCTGGTGGCTTCCAATGATCAACTCCAGGCGCGTGCATACGCGCTCCGTGGCCTGAGCGCCTGAGGCGCCTTTAGTACACCTGTTTCTCCCATCCAGTGTTCTGAGAAGACGCTCTTCTCATCCTCTTGACTAGAACATATGTTCTATGTTACTCTGGCAAGAGAAGAGGAGGCAGAGACGACAGGCGGAAGCCGCTGACAGCGCTCCGACCGCTGTCGCTATTTCTGAGGCGCTGCGCCAATGCAGTACCGAGTGACTGACGCTCGATGAAAGGAGAACCAGGCTATGCCTGTACTTGAAGCGACCGATAGACTCACTCCGAAGAGCGTGCTGCGCCATCGTCCACTGCAGTCGGAGAGCGGTTCGGAGCGCCCGGCTGGAGCAGGGGAGCCGGTGGCTCAGCGGGCCTCGCGACCACGCCCAACGCCGCCCGATGTGGCCGCTGCGGAGATTGAGGAGTGGAAGCGAGCGGACGCCAGTGATGAGAGCCTCTCAGGAGCGGTGAAGCGGGCGCAGAGACGGCCAAGCCGCACAACGACAGGGTCGCGTCCGCCATCCGCGGCGGCAACCAAGACCCCCGTGCCTGGCGAGCAATCGGGACAGGATAGAGGAGGGAAGCCGGCTCCAGCGCGGGAAGAGAAGGCTGACAAGGCCCGGCAGCCGGTGGCGCGCCGCTGGCGGTTCCAGGCTCACCCACTGCTCTATCTAGGATTGGGCATGCTCTGCATGTTGCTGCTCTGGTGTCTGCTGCTGCCGCTGGTGTCGTGGGGACGGACAACGCTAGATGACCTGCGTTACGGGCGCCCGCGAACCTTCCAGACCGATGCCTTTGTGGGCCACAATGAAACGGCAGGGATTCCCAGCCACTTCATTGCGCTCAATCTGAATGGCCATATCGAGGTCATCGAGCTTCCAGGGGGCGATCCGGCCCATGCCCGCATTTATAGCGGTCCCCAGCTCTATGATCCAGATGCTGACCTGGTGCCGGTCACGCTCAGCTTCGCCGACGTCAATGGTGACCGCAAACCGGACATGCTTCTGCATTTCCAGAGCACGCGCCTGGTCTACATCAACGATGGCAGCGCTTTCCGTCCGCTGCGCCCAGATGAGCGACCTGCGGTGCTGCAGTACTTGGAGCACCACCCGAATCTGTAAGCGGCGGAGCGGAAGCTGCGAGCAAGGCGCAGGGCACTCCGCTCGGAGGAGAAGAGTGGCAGCAGCTTTTGGGTCGGCTGCTGCGCGCATCCTGGGGGCAGGCCAGCACCTCAACAGGGGATGGCAGCCAAGCCTCCTGCCTGACCTGAGTGAGTAAAGCGAGGCCGATGGACTGTTTGGTCCATCGGCCTCGCGGTCCTGTCGCGGCTTCGCACAGCTCGGCTCGGCGGGCTGTGCTATCGTCTGTTCTGCCGGGCTGGAGGGAGCCAGCCGGATCAGCCGCGGGTCCTCCGCAGGCAGTTGCTGCGTTGACTCTCACCTTGCGAGTCGCTGGCCAGCTGACAGGTACGGAACCGGACACGCCGAAGCGGGAACCAACTAACTCACCGGCGCCCTGCCCTTTTACGAAGGGGCAGTCGGCAGTCAACGCGGTCGGGCCTCAGAGAGTCAACCTGGTCTCTCACTCTTGGCTTCCCAGAGGAGGCACTGCCGAACAAGATCGGGGGGCGCCGCGGGGGGAGAGGGAGAGCGCATTAGTGGTGCCGCCGCTCTCCCTGCCGCTCGCTCTCCCCATGCGCTCGTCCTTGCGGTCCCCTGGCGGCCTGGGCCAGGACAGCCCCCACGGAGAAGCCGACCCGTTTACGCGCGGGAATAGTAATCTGCTGCCCTCCGCGAATGGACTTGACTTTGCGCGGGGCAACGGTGCGCAGGCTCCAGGTGCCAAAGCCCATCAGGCGTACCTCGTGCCCGCGTGCTAGCTCCTCGCGCACGACTTCGGTGAAGGCATCGATGACTTTGCCCGTCTCCTTGAGGCTCAGGCCAGCCCTGGCCGCCGTCTGATGAATCAGCTCGTCCTTGCCAATGACACTGTGATGCTTTTCAGACGAGACAGTGGTCATAGCGATTTTTCCCTCCTTGTGCTAACGGATTGGCGCTGCTGAAGGCCACTGCGCCGCAGGGCGCCCCTTCACAACGCTTCTTGACGCAACACACGTTCCCGGTTTCGGTGAGCGTCCCTGGTCTCTCAGCGGCTCACCATGCTGCCGCATTATGTCTGGGAATGGTGTTACCATCCATTTCCACTATACAGAGCCTCACCAAATACCGCAGGAGAAAGCTCCTAGCACTCCCCTTGACATACTAGACAGGAATGGCTAAACTTGTCTACAAGATGTCTAGACAGAATCGAGCCTATCTCCAAATCTGTGCTGCCTTGGAGGAAGAGATCCGCAGTGGGCGGCTCCCAACGGGGCAGCGACTGCCGGGCGAGTATGAACTCGCGCGGCGTTTTGGAGTCAGCCGCATGACGGTGCGGCAAGCGCTAGCGGAGTTAGCGCGCAAGCAACTCATTCAGACGCGGGCTGGCTCGGGCAGCTACATTACCTTTGATCACCGGCCTCTGGACTGGAGTCAAGGCTGGTCACGGGCCTTAATGCATCAGGGGGCGCAGGTGACGACGCGTGTGCTCTACTTTGGCGAGATGGCGGAGCCTGAGCTGCGGGAGAGCCTGCAGGTAGAGGCGGAGCGTTTCATCGCGCTGGATCGCCTGCGCCTCCTGGAGGGGCGTGAACCGATCTCGCTAGAGCGCAGCCGCATTCCCCTAACGGGGCAGACGCGCGCCCTGTTGGACATTGACTTCGCCCATGAGTCGCTCATGGAGGCGCTAACGGGGCGACTGGGACTGGTGCCGGCTGTAGGAGAAGAATGGGTCGAGGTAACCCGTCTGCGCACAGAAGAGGCGCGCCTGTTGGGGAAAGCCATTGGCGAGGCCTTCTTGCTGAGCCGAAGGGTGACCCGTGATCGCGAGGGACGGCTGATCGAGTATGTCACCAGTCTGCTGGACCCCTCGCATTTCCGCCTCCACATGACCTTTGACTTAGGCCAGAGCGAGCGACAGCGGAGGTAAGTGACCATGCGCGAAGCTGGCGAAGCAGCGCTCCATGAGCAAGCCGAGATGGAGCGACGAGCGCGAGGGACCTTGCTGGGGCTAGCCATTGGGGATGCCTTGGGGATGCCAACGCAGATGCTTCCGCGCGCGGTGGTGGCGCAGCTTTTTCCTCGCCTGGAGGGCTTTGAGGCCGGGCCGCCGCAGAACGCGATCAGTGCCGGGCAGCCAGCAGGCAAGGTGACCGATGACACGCAGCAGGCCTTGCTTGTCGCGCGCCTGCTGCTGGAAGGCCAGGGGCACGTGAAGAGTAACCGCTTTGTAGAGGAGCTGCTTCGCTGGGCAGAGCTGGCGGAAGCCGATGGCAGTGAGCAGCTTGGCCCATCGTCGCGGCGGGCGCTGGAGGCGGTGCGGCGTGGACTGCGTCCCGAGGAGGCAGGCCGGCGTGGCGATACCAATGGAGCGGCGATGCGCATTGCACCTGTGGGAATCGCAGTGCCGCTGGAGCCGGAGGGACGCTTCCTTGAGCGGGTCGAGGAGGTCTGTCGCCCTACCCACTTTACGGGAGTGGCGATAGCAGGAGCGACAGCAGTGGCGGCTGTGATCAGCGCCGGGGTGGCAGGGGCCAGTTTTGTGGAGGCGCTAGGTGAGGCTCAGCGTTTGGCGCGCCTGGCCCAGGAGCGTGGGGCCTATGTGGCAGCCGCCTCAGTCGCCGAACGGTTGATCTGGGCGGTGGATCTGGTCTGCCATCTGGATGAGGAGAGCGCCCAGGATGCTATTGTCGATCTGATCGGTACGGGAGTGGCGACTCAGGAGGCGGTCCCCGCGGCTTTTGCTATCGCGGCTCGCTGGCGGGCTGACCCCTGGCGCGCCTGCCTGGTCGCGGCCCGTCTGGGAGGCGACAGCGATACCATTGCCGCCCTCGTTGGGGCGATGCTTGGGGCCTGTGCCGGTCTAGAGGTGTTTCCACAGGAGGCGCGCACGACAGTCGTGCAGGTCAATGACTTGGATATTGACAGGCTGGTCAGCGGGCTGGTGGCCCTGCGGGCCCGCCTGCTGCAAGAGGAGGTACGCTCATGAGCGCCCAACAACAGCAACAGCCGGTCGCTGATCGCCCCTGGGCCATCGAGCTGCATGGAATTGAGCCAATCGGGGATGATGAGCGTCACGGAAGGCCAACGGAATTGTTCTGGGTCTGGTTCGCCGCCAATATCGGCATATTGGGCATCGTCTATGGAGGGATCTTGACCGCTGCAGGCTTGAACCTCTGGCAAAGCCTGTTAGTGGCGGTGGTTGGTTCTGCCGGGTCCTTTGTTCTGGTGGGGGTGGTGAGTGTGGCCGGCAAGTGGGGCGGCGCGCCAATGCTCACCCTGTCGCGCGCTCCTTTTGGAACGCGTGGCAATCTGGGGCCAACCCTCGTCAGCTGGATCAACTTGATCGGCTGGGAGACGATTACGGTGATTGTTGCGGCCTACGCGCTGCTGGGCCTGCTAGGCTTGCTGGGCCTACCGGCTACCCCGATCTGGACGCTGGTGAGCCTGCTCGCTGTGGCGGGGCTGGTGGTCCTCTTCGGGTTGCTGGGCCATGCAACCCTGGTCTGGATTCAGCGGGCGGCAACCTGGATCTTTGGCCTGCTCACCCTGGTGATTGTGCTCTTCCTGCTGGTAAAGACGGACTGGGCGAAGATGCTGGCAGCTCCGCCCGGGCGCTGGGATAGTGGAGTGCTGGCGACCTTGAGCATTGTCATCGCGGGGACAGGGGTCGGCTGGGTCAATACCGGCGCGGACTATACCCGCTATTTGCCGCGCGAGAGCAGTGGTCGGGCGATCGTTGGCTGGACCGTGCTGGGGGCCACGATCCCGCTCGTGGTGCTCATAATGACGGGAGTCTTTCTCTCCACACGCCTGCCGACCTTGGCAAGCACGACTAATCCGATTGCCGCCATTGGGCAGGAACTCCCTTCCTGGATGGCGGTCCCCTATCTGATCACGGCGGTGGGCGGACTGGTGGCCGAGGCAGATTTGTCGATCTACTCGTCAGGCCTGAATCTGTTAGCGCTTGGGGTGAGGCTGGAGCGCTACAAGACGGTGCTGATCGATGGGGTGCTGATGGTTGTGGGAGCTGCCTATGTCATGCTGGTTGCTCAAGATTTCTTCGCGCCGTTTGAGAGCTTCTTGCAGCTCTTGTCGGATGGCCTGATGGCCTGGGCGGCTGTCTTCCTGGTCGATATGGCCTTGCGTCGCGGCTATGAGCCCCGCAGCCTGATCGAGACAGGGCCGACGAGCGGCTACTATTACTGGGCCGGAGTGAACTGGCGGGCCCTGGTGGCCTGGGTGCTTGGGATCATCGTCGGACTGCTATTTACAGCCTCGCCGTGGTTCACTGGCCCACTGGCGCGGGGGATCTTCGCCGCCAGTAGCCTTGGCTATGTGTTGGGCTTTGCGGCGAGTGCGCTCGCCTACTGGTTGCTCGCAATGATTGGCGGTGGGAAAGTTGTGCTGAAGAGGCCTGCCGGCAGTCAGGCCCTCTCGGAGCTGGCTGGTGGAGGGAAAGCGTCATGAGCGAGCTACGGTTACGACCACGGCGCCTGGTACTGGTGGGCAGTGTGCTCGTCGATCTGCTGCTCTATGTGGAGCGACTCCCAGAGCGCGGGGGGGATCTGCTGGCCCAGCGTGCGTTACAGGCAGTAGGCGGAGGCTTCAATCTTCTGGCTGGGGCTGTGCGGCTTGGGTTGCCGGCGGCCTATGCTGGCCGGGTGGGAGATGGTCCGATGGGCAGCCGGGTACGGGCCGAGCTAGAGGCGCTGGGCATTCCGCTGTTGCTGCCGCCAGTGGTAGGGCGCGATACAGGCTTTGACGTCGGATTTGTGGAGCCGGATGGCGAGCGCACCTTTGTGACGGCGCCGGGAGTGGAGGCAGAGCTGAGCCGAGAGGAGTTGGAACAGCTGATCCTGCAGGAAGGCGATGCGGTCTACGTTTCGGGCTATGATCTGTGTTATCCTCTCTCGGGCGCAGCTCTGGGGGCCTGGCTGCCGGGCTTAGCGCCAGATTGCCTGCTGGTGCTGGACCCTGGGCCTCTGGTCGCTGAGATTCCGGCCTCTCGGCTGGAGCCGGTACTGCGCCGCGTAGATGTGCTGAGTTTAAACGCGCGCGAGCTGCGGCTGCTCACTGGCGAGGAGGAGCCCGCGCGCGGGGCTGCTCAACTTCGTGAGCGTCTCGCTCCCCAGGGCATAGTGGTGGCGCGCGTGGGGGCTGGGGGTTGCTGGTTGGCGACCACCGAGGGGGAGCCGCAGCAGATCGCTGCCAGGCCGGCGCGGGTCGTGGTCGATACCACGGGGGCGGGCGACGCCCATGTGGTGGCTTTCCTGGCTGCTCTGGCCGCCGGAACTCCTCTGGAGGAGGCGGCCTATGCGGCCAATGTGGCGGCCTCGCTGGCGGTAGAACGCGCGGGGCCGGCGACGACGCCTACGCGAGCGGAGCTGCTGGAGGCGCTGGCCGCAGAGAAAAAAGTCAGGGGAGGATGGGAATAAAGTCACCCCCTTCTCTGGTTTTCCCTGGGTGGAAACGGGAGAGAGGGCAACCGTAGGGGGTGCCACCCGCGGGAGGTGGGGTAAGGAGGCGGGCCCTCAGATGGCACAGCGCGCATGTGGGGTGGCTGACCTGCCTGCGGACTGCTTACAGCGGCTGTAGACCGTGAGGTTCACGCGACTGAGTCTCTGATCATTTCGGCAGAGGGGGGTGAGTACGATGACGACGACGATGGTGACTCGCTTTGATCCGCTGCATGAGATGATCAGCCTGCGCGAAGCGATGAACCGGCTGTTTGAGCAGAGCGTGGTACGCCCACTGTGGCATCTGAGCGGTGAGCCGCGTCCGCAACTGCCGCTGGATGTCTACGAGGGTGAGCAGGGATATGTCGTCAGGGCGCTGGTGCCTGGTGTGAAGCCCGACGACATTGGGCTGGAAGTCCAGGGCCAGAACCTGCTGATCCGTGTCACCTATCCGGCGGCGGTCGAGGAGGGGCGGCAGGTTCACTGGCTGATGCATGAGATTGGGAGCGGCCCGTGTGAGCGGGTGGTGACCTTCGAGCGTCCGATCGACGGCGAGAAGGTTGAGGCCCGCTGTGAGCACGGCCTGCTGACCATCACCGTGCCCGTCGCTGAGGAGAGCCGGCCCAGGCGCATCAGCGTCACGGCGGCTGAAGCTGGGCAGCGGCCAGAGCCTCAGCTCGTGACGGCCTGAGAGCGGCCTCCTGCTTCCTTCGCCCGGAGGTGCCGTCGTTGCCGGCGCCTGGTCCTGGTCCCGGGCCCGCGTGAACCCATCAGGGGTAGGTGACCCGTGGTCCGGGCATGGCTGTGGCGTCGGTTCCTCCCTGTGCCTCCGGCGGGCGCGTTTCGACGTGAAGGCCCTT
The DNA here is from genome assembly GCF_059696725.1 of Thermogemmatispora argillosa. Taxonomy (NCBI): domain Bacteria; kingdom Bacillati; phylum Chloroflexota; class Ktedonobacteria; order Thermogemmatisporales; family Thermogemmatisporaceae; genus Thermogemmatispora; species Thermogemmatispora argillosa. Next base: position 11,657 of record NZ_AP019377.1, read on the forward strand.
CTCTTCCTCGTGTTAGCCGTTCGGCCCGCCCTTTCCCCTGCGCCGCTCGTGTGAGCGCGCAACGCTGGTTACTCCAGCTGCTGGAGCACCAGCGTGAGCAGCCTCGTCGGGTTCCCTTCGAAGAGAACCGGCGAGGCTGTTTTTTTGCGCAAGCGGGGGTACCAGGCAGGCAGCTCATCAGCCAGGCCGCCGCTGCCAGTGAGAACGCCGATCGGCTTGCCTTCATAGATAAGGTTGGTAAACTCGTTGAGGGTACCCCAGCCGCCGCTGATAATGATCCCCGCGTCGCTGTTGACCGTCGAGATAACGTTACGGTACTTGAGACGGGCCCCCCAGTCCTGTTCTGGGGTCGCTGGGGCCAGGCCGAAAAGGTCGTGGTAGCCGGGGGGCACATAGATCAGGCGGCGGTAGACGCCGACATCGTCTTGCGGGTAGGCACGGCGGTGCTCGTCAAGGTTCAGGGCTGGGGTGAAGCCCCAGACCTCGGCGCCGCGCTCAAAGGCCGCCCTGGCAACGGCGTAGGGCATGCCGCTACACGCGCCGGTGATGACAATGCAGCCGCGGTCGGCCAGAGCCTGACCCAGCTCACGGGCCAGATCAAGGGCGTGTTCGCTCTCGACGATGTTAGAGCCATACACGCCAATCTTGAAGGGCATCTTTTTCTCCTCCTTTACTCGCTATGGCTGGCGCTGCCCTGCCAGGCTTTTCCTAACCACTGCTTGCTATTTTAGCCTCCTTGTTCCGGTGAGGGAAGGAGGCCCTCATTGGCGATTTCGGCGGCAACATAGTAGCGCAGAACCATCGCAGGCGAGTTCCAGCCGCCGGCTTGCTGAAGCTGAGCCAGGTTACGCTGTCGGCTGGCGTGGTAGGTTGCCCAGTAATGGCGACAATCGTGGGGAGAGAGGTGGTCGATACCAAGCTGGTCGCCCAGGTCTTTGAGCAGGTACTCCACCAGGCGCGTGCTGATGTGGCGGCCTTTGTACCCTGGGAACAGGTAGCGTTCACCAGCGACATCAGGCAGATAGGCACGCAGGGCCTGAAGACAATCGGCGGAGAGGCGATGCGTCTGCTCTTTGTCGACTTTTTCACGATAGAAGCGAAGGAGGCCGCGGCTGAGGTGAATGTCCTTGACCTGGAGCGCGACTAGCTCGCCGACGCGCAGCCCCAGGTCGAGGAGAAGGCAGAGGATGACGCGAGCGCGCCGCCCTTCGGGGGTAGTGGGGTCATGGCAGTTTTTGAGCCAGGCGACTTGCTCTTCGGTGAGGATGTTCGGTTCTGCCTTTTTGGGGCCACGCCGGGTAACGGGGCGCTGGCGATCGATGTGGCGCCCTTCCTTGTGACGGTAGCCTTGAAGGCGGCTGATGCGATACAGCTCTTCCTGGCTCAGGACGCCAGCGTCGGTGGCCAGGCGGCAGTAGCGCTTGAGCGTGGAGAGGCGCACATTCATGGTGTCGATCGCGTAGCCCTGACGTTCCATCCAGCTCAGGAAGAGCTGGATCAGACCAGCGCTGACGAAGCGCCAGGTCGAGGCTTCGAGAAAGAGGGCCTGGGTGAGGGTGGCGACGTCTGTTTGCAGGCTGACCCCCGTGACGCGGGCGCCGGCTTCGAGGCAGAAGGTGGCGAAGGCTTTGAGGTCCCAGAGCTGGCGAATGCGCGTGTTACGGGCCAGCCGCCGATGATAGCGGGCAAAAACCTCATGCTGGGCATAGAGATCGGCCATGTCGGCGATGCGCCGCAGAAGGTCCAGATCCTCCGCCGCCAGGAGGCCCAGGCCCTCGCCCGTGCTTTCCTCTTCAGGAGCAGGTGGTGTTCCCTGTCGCTCGCGTACGACCCCAACCAGGACAGGCTGCGCCAATGGGAGCAGGGCTGCTGCGTTCTGGCCGGAGAGGTGGGAGGCCGTTTTCTTCCTGCTCATATTGCTCTCTATTCTTCCAAAATATATTTTTGTGCTTATATGTATTGTAAAACATAAAGAGAAAGTTTGTCAAGAGCTGATTGCTGAGAAATCAGCCAGGCGAAGCCCTGCGCCACCAGTTCGGCTCACAGAGACTGCTTGCTACTCGCGGTGCGACGCGCGGGAGGCTCTGCGGCGTGAATCAGGCTCAGGAGCAAGGCGGACCAGCGGTATGCTGGAGAAGATTTGTCAAGGGGAGGATGGCCTGTCGGGGGCAGGTAGGCAACAGTGGAGCAACGATGATCTGCCAAAGAGGGGCTTGACCCCAGGCATTGATAGAGGTATGCTAGTGCGTAGAGTGAGTATTGTGCGCAAAAGACTGTTGGAGGAGTCAACAACGTGAGACCAGAAGACTCTGATAACAGCGGTTCTGCCGATGGGAACATTAAGGTCTGGCCTGGCACGTGGACAGATACTTCTCACACGGTGAGCTTTGGAAACCAGGAGAATGAGGATATTCAGGCAGCAGTCATGCTGGCGCTCAACGATGTCATTGACGCGCTCAACGCCTTCTCCTTTCTCCAGGGAGCAGTGAATCTAGCGAATGCCCTGTCCGACTTCGCTGACAATCTCGAGTTGTCTCTTGGCTGTGTTGCTGTCGACTTAAGCGTCGTTGCCAGTGGTCTGCTGATAGCTGCTCAGGCTTTCGCGGGGCAGGATCAGACGTTGGCCAACATGTGGGCCGATCTGCAGAAGCAATTGCCTTACTTTACGACCGGAACGACCCTGACGCCGGCGGTGGTGTCCACCTTTAGCCCGCTGACCATCCACCCAGCGTATCAGCCAGATCCGATTAGCAGTTTTTTTTCGCAGGCCTGGCACACGGTGACTAGTTGGGCGAGCGATGCTCACGACTGGGTCTACTCCCACGCCTCTTCTTCCGGCGCTCCCACGTGGGTGGCAAGCACTGCCGCCGCCTTGGCCGCGGGGGTAGTCTTTGTGGGAGTGCTCTTGCTTGCTCCAAAGCCGGTACTTCCCTAAGCCTGAGTTCGCCGATTCCGTGCCGTATCTGGACCCGCCGACTCCTTCTTCCGCGTTCCGCTTGTTGTTGCTCGAGGCCACATGAGAGGAGCAGTACAATGATTGGAGCCCCTATGCCTCCTCCGCTCGTCACGGTTTCCTATCCGGAGGTACCGTCCGATCTGGCCACCAGGCTGAGCGATTTGATCACAACCCTTCAGACCCGTAGCGGCCAGTTGCAGGGTTTCTCTAGCCAGATGCAGGGTTTTATCGACCAGGTGCACAAGGCCGTCGAGTACGTGGCAAGCATCTCCGAGGGACATAGCACGCAAGCCTTGCTAGAGACCTGGCTGCTTTCTCTTAACGATAGCTCGCAGTCTCACGGCGGTATGAGCGACGTGGCCTCGCACCTGAGCAGTCCTCTCTTATCCCTCCAGGAGCAAGCCCAGACCGTTCAGAGTGGTATGAGTCTCATCGCGGATCTGCAGGCCAATCGCGGGCAAGTGCCGAGAACGATGGCTTCTGATGTACAGAAGGATATTGACGATTTTAACAATGCGCTCAATACTATCAGTATAGCTCTGGATGGAGCTGCAAAGCTCATCAAGGCCCTTAATGATGCCTGGCCACGTACCTGCGCTACAGGTTTTACGCCGGGCAACCGCTATCCAACGTTTGCGCCTGGTTCCTTTGACCAGCATATGATGAGGATGAGCGGAGACCTCTCTGAGGCCTTCAACAGCTCTGCTGGTCAGAGGATTATCAACAAGCTTGGCGAAGAAGAAGGTCAGACGCTCATTGCGCTGGCTCAGGAGCATGGCGCTGATCTGGACCAGGTCGCCCGATTTGTTGACCAGGGAGCAGCCCCTCAGCTGATCGATTGCTGGATTCAAGCGGGGCATCCTGCCGATGTCGGTGACTTGGGGAGGCTGCGAGAGTTCTATGTCAAGTCTCATCTTGATACCCTGATTCCAGACTACGGCAGCGATCTGCAGGAGCAGGTGAAGCTCTCTGTGGAAGGGGCAAGTGCCACAGCAGATTTTGTGACGAGCAAGGCTATTATTGAAGTATCAGGGGGCCCTCGCCTGAGCGCTAAGCTGCTGAACGACAAAATGAAGCAGTTCTCCGTCTATAGTAAAATCGCTGCCCAGACGGGAAGGCGGGTCTACTTCATGTGGGATAAGAGCTCGGGTGCACCAGTCCCTCCAGAGCTGCAGAGGCAGGCAGCGCGTTGGGGCGTGACGATTATCGAGTTCCCCTAAGAACGGGGTGGTGACTGTCTAGCTGGCCTGGTGTGCTGTGAGGACCAGGTCGCCGCTCCACCGGGCAACCTGTTGGCCCTTGCTAGAGCGAGCAGTCTATCTGCAGGCGCGAATCAGCGATGTGAGCACAGAGGGAGGTACACGTATGGGGGATACATTGAACAGCACCTTTGAGCTGCGGACGGAGAGAGGGGAGCTGTTTTGGTGGCCGTTGCTGTTCGAGGCGCTAAGCTGGCACGGCTTTCATTTTACCGCGCCGGGCAAACCCGCTGGGGTGGGCTACTACTTCTACCGGTCCTACGTGCAGGAAGAGGATAGCGACTTTGTGTGTAGCTCCTTCCGCGAATTGTGGGAGAGGATTGTGGATCGTCAGGCCCAGGTCATGGTGTCGCTGTGGTCCTCTACTGCTGATCCTTTTCCCCTGGATCTCCTGATCGCTTCGAAAGGGGACGCTGCCACACTCAGCGTCTCGCTGGGGTGCGATGATGCGTACCTGGGGTCGGATGATATCGACCCCGAGACGGTCAAAGAACGGCTCCGGCTGCTCTGGGAGTGCTCCAAGACGCTCTTTGTGGTCTGCCAGCCCTGTCGTGGGGAACTGAGCTGGGGAGAGGCGGCTCCTGGCACGCCGGCCCTAGCGAGCTTTGGGCAGCCGCTGGAGGTGTCTGAAGAGGCGCGGCATTGGTGGCGGCTGCAGGTGCAGGAGCAGGTGTTGCCTGGCGGCGAGCGAATCTTTGTGGCGCAGCCCTGGTACGTGAGAAGGCGACAAGGAGAACTGGAGTACTGGCCTCTGGAGGACTAAGGGCAACGGAGGCCGCCGATGGTTGGAGATCACCCTGGAGATAGTCAAGCGAGGGGTCAGAGCAGCGAGGACGCGAGGTCATCCGCCGCTGTTGATCTTCTCTGCGCGAGGTCTGAGCAACTCCTGAGCGACGTGCATGCGGCTCTGCGCAGCTACCATGTGGCTCTGTTGACCGGTCTGGCCGGCAGCGGTAAGACGACGCTGGGCCGCGCCTATGTGCGCCGCTTCGGCGCACAGTATTCGTCGGTGATCTGGCTTGATGCGCTTGCTCCTGAAACACTGGTCGCTGGTCTGCTGGCTCACTCTGAGGTCCTCCCGTCGGTGAGGGAGGGATTAGGCAAGGGAGTGGAGGGCATTCGGCAGATCATTGAGGCGCTCCTGACGGTAGATGGTCTGTTGCTGGTGCTTGATCACGCAACACTGACAAGCGAGGGGCTGCCTATGGCCAGCGAGCGCTCCCCCAAAGGCGCGGTGCTGGTTCTGACTCAGGACCAACTACCAGCCTCTGTAGCGGCGGGCTTCGATCTCAAGCCGTTGGAGGCAGAGGATGGCGCTACCCTGCTCTTGGGTCAGGCTGGCCTGCTGATGGCGGGGACCTCACTGCAGGAAGCTCAGGCTCAGGAAGCTCCTGGGGAGCGCCAGCGGCTTGCTCTGGAGATCTCCCGCGAGCTGGTGGGTTCCCCTCTCGCCCTGACGCTGGCGGCTGGGTATCTGGCGCTGACTGGTTGCTCGCTTGAGCGCTATCTTGCTGCCTGCCGTAGTGATCCCTTGTGGCTCTCTGGCGCCGGTGATCGCCATGCCGCCGCTGCCAGGGTGGCCTGTCATCTGCTGCTGGTGCATCTGGAAGGGGCTGACCCTGATGCTCTGCGCTTGCTTGAGGCTTGCGCGCTCTTTGCTCCTCCCCCGGTGCCTCGCGCGGTGCTCCAGCAGGATGCGCTTCTCCAGGCTGTCTTTGGCACGCCGGGGGCCGCTGGAGAGGAGCGCTTCCAGCATGCCCTCCATACCCTATTGACGGGGCGACTCTTGAGCACAGTGCAGGTGCCAGGCAACTATGAGGCCTTGGACCTGCATCCGTTGCTGCGCGAGTTTGTTTTGCAGACCCTTTCTCTGCAACGACAGGTCATCTTGCGGGAAGCGATTGCGGCTGCTTGTCTCCGTCTGGCGGAGGCTTCAGGCCCTCCGTGCGCTTCGTCGTTGGCGCTCTGGTTCCGGCTGGCCGCGTGCATTCGCGAAGGAGCCGCTGCTGATGAGCGGCTGCTCCTCTCGGGAGAGCAAACGGCGGATGCCTACGCCTGGGCTGCCTCTCTGCTGGGAGCGCAGGAGTATTTCAGTGCCGCTGAGTCGCTGTTGCGCCGGGCTGTCATGATCTGGGAGCAGGTGGCCACCGATGCTACTCTCGCTAAGATAGCTGGCGCTTCCCTGTGTTTAGGAGTGTTTAATACCCGCCTCCAACGCTATACGCTTGCTGAAAGGTATGCCCAGCGGGCGCTAACGATAACAGAACAGCTCTCCTCAGTACCGCCTCTGCGCCTGCTCGACTGCATCATGACCCTGGCCTGGATTTATGAGATGGCTGGCAAGCCCGCTGAGGCCCGGCGCTTCTATCAGAAAGCCCGCGCATTCGGAGACGCGGCTGGCCTGCAGGCTCACCCTCTTTATCTGGCAGCACTGCAGGCCGCCCGGCGATGCTCTCCAGGGGAGCCAGAGGAGCGGGAGACGCTTCCGCCAGATAACTCACCGTACTCAGGCTTCGAGGCGCCCGCCGAGGCAGAGCAAGATGCGCCTCCAGGGGTCAACCCTCCGTATACGGGCTTCGATCCCCCTGAAACGCCAGATATCTTATAGTCTAGACTGCCGGAGCGCGCCCGCTCGTCGGCAAGGGGCGCGCTCCGTTGCACTGGCTCGATCATCATGCTGGCAACCTGCACTGAGGGGAACTCGCCGATGCCAGTGTGAGTCTGGCAGTGCAGGGGGGTGTAGCAGGGGTCGGGGAGAGAGAGGGCGGAGGCAAGGGGACACACGGAAATCGACTCTTGCTAGCGTTGCCCCAGGAGCCAGATGCTGCAGGCAGAAGCTCCCCGCTCCGATTGTATGGCAGGTGACAACTGACCCGCTGCCGGATGGAGCGGGGGCCCCCAAAGCGCGAGGTGGAGAAGGGCCACGGGGTCAAATTTCGTATTTCTCCGACTAATACGAAATTTCCACGCCGACCATAATCGGTGGCCGTGGCTCTGGAGAATCGGCCAAAGATCAACGACGATTTGCCTCTCTGCCCTGGTCCTCGGGACACTATACTCTTCTCAGAGCGCGGCGGTGATAGACCGTTGGCCTCCCTCTCCTGATGCGTCACCACGCCTCGCCACCGCCACCGCCACGCCCCCCGACACGGCTTTGCCGCCTGCTGGCACGCAGACGACGGGGCCACGCTCAAATCAAGCGGGCATCCGCTCTACTCAGAGGTGAATCATGGAGTACACCACACTGGGAAGAACCGGTCTGGAGGTTTCTCGCATCTGCCTTGGCTGCATGAGCTTCGGTGACCCTAGCCGTTGGATTCACGCCTGGGTCCTTGACGAAGAACAGAGCCGGCAGATCATTCGCAAAGCTCTCGATCTGGGGATCAACTTCTTCGATACGGCCAATGTCTACTCACTCGGCGCCAGCGAGGAAATCCTCGGGCGCGCCCTGAAGGATTTTGCCAAGCGGGACGAGGTCGTCATTGCCACGAAAGTCTTCTTCCGCATGCGGGAGGGGCCAAACGGAGCCGGCCTCTCGCGCAAAGCCATCCTCAGTGAAGTTGACCAGAGCCTACAGCGCCTTGGAACCGATTACATTGACCTCTACCAGATCCACCGCTGGGACTACCAGACACCGATCGAAGAGACAATGGAGGCCCTCAACGATCTTGTTCGCGCCGGCAAAGTGCGCTACATCGGCGCCTCGTCCATGTACGCCTGGCAATTTCAGCGAGCGCTCTTCGTTGCGGAGCGACACGGCTGGAGCCGCTTTGTCTCGATGCAGAACCACCTCAACCTCATCTACCGTGAAGAAGAGCGCGAAATGCTCCCGCTCTGCCGCGCCGAAGGCATCGGCGTCATACCCTATAGCCCACTGGCGTCTGGCAGGCTGGCCCGCGATCCCGCACAGCAACCCACCCGGCGCGCCGCGACCGACCAGATAGCCCGACGCAAGTACGACGCCACCGCCAGCGCGGATCAGCAGATCATCGATCGCGTAGGAGAGCTGGCCAGCCGCTATGGCGTTCCACGCGCACAAATCGCCCTGGCCTGGCTTCTGCAGAAAGACCCGGTGACCGCTCCCATCATCGGCGCCACCAGAGTCAGCCAACTCGAAGAGGCCGTCGGCGCTCTCACCGTGCGCTTAAGCCCTGAAGACATCGCCTACCTGGAAGAGCCGTACGTCCCCCATCCTGTCGTCGGCCCCGAGTGAGCCGCCCTGCGCGCCGCCCGGCCCTGCTCCGCGGGCCCGCAGGCTCGCCACAAGAGCGCTGGCCGAGCCGCGAGAGGAGACCTCCACTCAGTTCGAAGCGGCCTCCTCCCACAGCTCGGCCAGCCAGCGCCGCGCTCGCCGCAGCCAACCCGGCCAGGCGCTGGCCCAGGCCAGACGCTCTAGCATCTCCTCCAGCCTCTCCTGGGACTCCTCCAGCTCCACCCCTTCCTCGAAGAACAGGTCCTCCAGCGGGCCATTGATCATGAGGATGGGCGCCATGACTGTCAAGGCCTCTGCCAAACAGGCGGCCTCCTGCCCTTGAGGGCGAACAAGGGAGCCATAGCCCCGCAAAAAGACCCGCGCTCGTTCCGGCTCCAGACCTCGGGCCACCAGCGGGCGCGTCTGGCCTGTCGCCGGCTGCCAGTCCAGAGCGCTAAAAGCAAAGAGCGCTGCCGCCACCTCAAAAATACGCTTCTCCCAGCGCGAGGCATAGAAATCGGAGACCGAGCAAACCCCCTCAGCGCTGAAACGCAGGTGCAGCGCCTGATAATCGCCATGAATATGCAGCTCGGGCAAGCCATGAGCCGCCCCCAGGGTCATCATCGCCGCTGGCAGCACCGCCTCCCACTGCTCGACCCAGGTCTGCAGCGCACTGGCAATGGCCCCCACCTCGCAGCGCTCGGCGCGCTCCCGAGCCAAATTGAGCCAGCCCTGCACTAGCCCACCAGCCCGTAGCTCCGAAGGCCAGCGATGCTCTGGACCAGGGAAGCGCAGAGCAGCCTCATGCAACTGAGCCAACGTCCGCCCCGCAGCCTCAACCCAGCGCACCCCCCGCGGGCCCGCGCTGGCGAAATCCTCGCCGCCGAGCCACTGCTGCAGCTCAAAGCGCTCCTCTCCTACGACCAAGCAGTAGGACCCTGCTGGCGTCTGGCGCAGCGCGGGCACTGGCAGACCAGCCAGGCCCAAGAAACGTTGGAAGCGATAGCAGTGCTCGCTGTCTTCACCAGCCGGCCCCTCCGGGCGAGGCCGCAGCAGATAACGCTCCCCTTCGATCTCTAGCAAGACCCCCAGTGGCTCGGGGCTGTAGGGAGACAGCAACGGACCAAGGGGCTGCCAGGACGACACCCCGAACCCTTCCATAAGCCGCTCCAGATCAAAGGGAGCAGCCCCAGACCATTCCCACTGCCCACCTCCGTCGGAATCAGCAGAGAACCATCCCATGAGCCAGCCTCACATCACAGTCCAGCAACTCAGACCGCGCGCTCCTGCTCTCCTGCCCACTTACCTACACTTCTGTGGGCAAATCGGAACGTACGCCCCACTCGTTCCAGGAGCCGTCGTAGTTCGTCAGATGAGGATAGCCCAGCAGAGCCAGACTAAAGAGCACGACTGTGGCCGCCACTCCGCCGTTACAGTAGGCAATCACCCGCTCCTCCGGTCGTACACCGGCGCGCGTAAACACCGCCGCTAGCTCCTCATTACTGCGGAACTGCCCCGTTTGAGGATCAACCAGCTCCTCGCGCGGGATATTGATGGCTCCCGGAATATGCCCCGGGCGGCCCGGACGGCGTACCACCCGCCCGCTGTACTGACCCACATCGCGGGCATCAATCACACGCACCCCCTCACGCCCTAACGCGGCCAGTACCTCCTCCGCCGTCGCTCGCAGCTCAGGTTGCACCCGAGGCGTGAAGACCGCCGGAGGAAACTGCGGCACCTCCGTCGTCACAGGACGCCCCTCGCGCAGCCAACGCGGAAAGCCGCCATTCAGGACCCGTACCTCGCGGTGACCATAGTAGGTCAGCGCCCACCAAAGCCGCGTGGCAAACTGCGAGGCAGGATGCGCGTCGTAGGCCACCACGATGTGCTCATCTCCGATGCCCAGCCGCCCCAGGACCGCAGCGAAGCGCTCCGGAGGCGCTAGTTGGGCCTTTACCTCGCTGTCAGGATCAACAATATCGCTCGTCCAGTCCAGATACACCGCCCCTGGAATGTGCCCCTGCTCGTACTCGGCCCGCGCGCCCTCATACACCGCCTCCTGCTCACCCGCCCCATACTCCACTGTGCGCACGTAGCCACGCATATCTACAATGCGCAGCCGGGGATCATGCAGATGCTCCTCCAGCCAGGCAGGCTCAACCAGCAGGCGATCACGCTGTCCGCTTGCCATCGTCACCAGCAGCCTCCTTTCTCTCTCTTCACCAGGAGAACAGCCGCTGCGCCTCCGGGTTCTCCGTGCTCACAAAGTGAGCCGGCGTGCCCAGGAACTCGAAGCGCTTCACTCCCGTGATCCGCATTGACTGCGAGGGAGTCTGCGTCGTGAGATAGCGCTGAACCGTCAGGCCCAGGGGGCGCGCCAATACGAGCGCCGCCGTCGTAGCCAGCACCACATTATTGAACGTATTAAACGGGCGCCGCATCCGCGCTACCGTCATCGCCGACAGGCCACTGAGCAACCCAGCGACTGCCAGATTGGTCCCACAGCGCTCATGGACCGCCAGCTCTGGCTGGGTCGTACGCAACAAGTGGAGCGCATCCTCAGCCGCGGGGAGCACTTCCTCCGTGGGCACATCCCCAAAAACGACAAAGCCCACCGCCGAGGAGATCCCCGAGAAACGCACGTCAGGGAACCTGCGGCTGAGCAGCACAATGGTCGCATGCTCTAGCGCGTGATTCTGACGCACAGCACTGCCCAGCAACAACTGTTGCAAGGCCGCATTCAGTGGATTCAACGAAGCCATCGCTTGTCACCCTTTCCCGGCAAGGATCACCTGAGTAGCTCAGCCCCATCCCAGCTAGCCCTTGCCGCGCCGAATAAGAACAATACCCCGCTTATTTATTTATAAACTATATGAAAGATCAAACGTTCATCGCCAAACTGGATCACGTCGCCGTCGCGCAGGATCGTCTGCTGAATGCGCTCGCCATTCACCAAGGTGCCATTGGCGCTTTGCAGATCCTCCAGATACCAATGACCATTATCGAACCACAGCCGGGCATGGCGACGCGAGACCGTGCGACCAGCGATAATGAAATCATTGCCATTGGTGCGCCCGATCGTCGTCACATCCTGATGGAAGCGGAAAGAGCGACCAGCGAGCGGCCCACTCTGCAGCGTCAAGCTGGCCAGCACGACTCGCCCCTGAGCATCCACATAGCGATCTTTCGCCGCCTTACGATCAGCCAGCTCATAACCGCACGTAGTACAGAACAGACGGGTACTGGGATTAGGAGTACCGCAGCGAAAACAGGTCAGCGCCACTGTTGGAGAGGGCGTAGTCGAAGCAGGCGAGGCTGGACCCGCACCTGCATAGGCAGGCAGCGTCGGACGGAGGCCCTGCCCCGCACTGGAACCCCCGAAAGAGCCTGAGGCCGCAGCCCCCCCAGGAGCTGTAGCGGGCTGTGGCCCTGCGCCAGTAGCAGCAGGCCACGTGCTCGCTTGAGGAGACAGCGTCGTAGACGCGCCTGGCCCAGCTGAACTGCCTCCCTCGAAGGTCGGAAGCCCAGCCGACAGACGCCAGGGATGTGGCATCGGCAAATGCGCCGCCTGCAGCGCCGTCGCCAGCGCCACCACCACCTCCTCAATCGACTGGTAGCGATCGGCAGGGGCCTTGGCAGTCATCTTCACCACCACTTGCTCAATGGCAGCCGGCACCCCGGCCTGACGCAGCAAGTCAACCGGCAGCGGCTCCTGCAAATGCTTCAGCGTCACACTGACCGGGTTCTCCGCCGTAAAGGGTACCCGCCCCGTCAAACACTCGAAAAAGACAATGCCCAGAGAGTAAATGTCGCTCCGTTGATCAACGGCCTGGCCCGTACTCTGCTCTGGAGACATATACTGCGGCGTCCCGATGCCAACCCCAGCACGCGTCAGCTGTGTCGTCCCCTCCAGGATCTTGGCGATTCCAAAATCGGAGAGCAGGAGATGACCATCGCGGCGCAAGAGCATATTGCTCGGCTTCACATCGCGATGGACAATATGATGGCTATGGGCACAGCGTAGCCCCTCCGCCGCCTGCAGCAAAAAGTCAACAGCCTCCAGCAGCGACAACGAGCGACTCTTCAGGCGGTCCCGCAACGTTCCGCCATCAACATACTCCATCACGATGTAAGTGATCTTATCTTGCTCGCCAAAATCATGGATCTGCACAATATGGGGATTCGCCAGCTTAGCGATCGAGCGAGCCTCCTGCTCAAAGCGTTTGACAAACACGGGATCATGGGCATAGCGTGCCGGCAGCACCTTGATCGCCACATAGCGATCAAGCGCCGGTTGATAGGCCTTAAAGACCGCGGCCATCCCGCCTGCGCCAAGCGGCTCTACGATGCGGAATTGCCCCAAGGATCTCCCTACGAGGGCCTGGAGATCATCAGCATGCCCCTTCTGCCGGGCATAGGGATTCTCTGGTGGTTGCATAGGCGGCTCATTTCCTCGATTCCTGCCATCACTTGAACGACTCCAGAGCGTCCCTCTCCCCCTCCCCTCAGCCAGGCTTGCCCGCTTCCAGCGTACTGACCCGCCGCGCTTCCCTCTGGCGTGACAGCGCGCCCCCTCCCCTCGCTCCTCACTGGCAAGAAGGGCGTACCGGGAGCGGACAGCGCAGCTTTGATTATCGCCTAACAGATGGTCCCTGTCAATTGAAGCAAGCACCTTGTCGGTGAGGCTGCCCCCTCCCGGCCCTTCCGCCAGCGTTCAGGTCTGGCGCCTGACTCACGCCCGCATGCCGCTCCGCTCAGCCCTCCAGCAGCAGCCGCTCAGGGTCCTCCAGAAGCTCCTTGACGCGGACCAGGAACTGCACGGCCTCTCGGCCATCGACAACGCGATGATCGTAAGAGAGCGCCACGTACATCATCGGGCGCACGACTACCTGTCCATCAACCACTACTGGACGCTCCTGAACCTTGTGCATTCCCAGAATGCCCACCTGGGGGCCGTTGAGGATCGGCGTCGAGAGCAGCGAGCCGAAAACGCCACCATTGGTGATGGTGAAAGTGCCTCCCTGCAGATCGGCAAGCGTGAGTTGATTGCTGCGCGCCCGCTGGGCCAGCTCCGCGATCTCCTTCTCGATTTCAACAAAGCTCTTGCGATCGGCATCGCGCACGACGGGCACGACCAGACCTTCATCGGTACTGACGGCAATACCGATATCATAATAGTGCTTGACCACTAACTCACGTCCCTGCAGCTCTGCATTCAGATAGGGAAAAGCCTTGAGCGCCCCCACGACAGCCTTGGTGAAGAAGGACATAAAGCCCAGCGAGATGCCGTAACGCTGCTTGAATTCCTCACGATGGCGGGCTCGCACCGCCAGAATGGCACTCATGTCGACCTCGTTGAAGGTGGTCAACATGGCCGCCGTGTGCTGCGCCTCCACCAGACGCTGAGCAATCGTCAAACGCCGACGCGAGAGCCGAATACGCTCCTCACGCCGCGACTCAGCTACCAATGACGGTGGAGGCTCTAGCGCCGCTTCCAGTGTGGCAGCGCGCTCCCCCGCTGTTGCCGCTCCAGAAGCTGCGGTGGCCGCCACTCCATCAGCTACCCCGGCTCGGGCCGCTAGCGTGGCCGGAGCCGGTACCGGCTGCCTTTGCTCCTGGGCCTGCCCCTGACCTTGCTGGCGAGCTTGCTGCTGTTGCTCCAGATACTGCAAGACGTCGTCCTTGGTCACTCGACCATGCGGGCTGCTGCTCTTGACTTGTGAGAGGTCAACGTTGTACTCAGCGGCAATGCGCCGCGCCAGCGGCGAAGGTGGACGCTGACCATCAGTCAGTCGCGAACCCGCCGGGGCGCTCGCGGCCTGCCTCTCTCCCTCGGTTCGTAGCGCCTGGGGCTGGGCCCCACGTGAGGCCACCCCTTCGCTCGCCTCGGGCGCCGGCGCCGCTTCTGCCTCCGCCCCCACCACCGCCGTGTCTAAGCGGGCCAGGACCTCGCCAACAGCAACATCGTCTCCCTCATGCTTGACGATCTCTGCCACTACCCCATCGTGATCCGCTGTTACCTCAACGCTGACCTTGTCAGTCTCTAACTCCGCCAGCACTTCGCCCTGACGGACCTGCTCCCCTTCACGCTTGTGCCAACGCGCTACCGTGGCCTCAACCACCGATTCGCCCAGGCTGGGAACACGTACATCTATCTTCATTTCCTCGTTCTGCCTTTCCTGTGCATGCAGTGCTGACTTTGGCTTGTGCTGAGTGCTATCTCCTCTCAGAGGTCCCAGGAAGCCAACCAATCACCTGGCTGCCCAACCACAAGCCAGCGCACCAAACGATCGGTGCGCTGGCTCCTGGCCTATTATAGCATTGCGCACCTGGGGCGGACCTGCCTGAGCCTGGCCGGCACGTCGGAACTAGCGCCGGCGCTTACCCGCCGGTGCCTCGGTGGGGCGCTTTTCCACCACTACGCCGGCCTCACCAAGGAGAGCCTCCTCAATGAGAGTGCGCTGCTCGGCCTCATAGCGGTCCATAAAGCCAGTGGCCGGGCTGGCGCTCTCGGGTCGGGCCAGCACGCGTAGCGTCACCTGGGGGACAGGCAGAGCAGCCAGCATGGCTTGCAAGCGCGGCGCCATATAGCTCCAGGCTCCCATATTCAGCGGCTCCTCTTGCACCCAGACCAGCTCTTGCATCGCTGGATAGCCGCTTAAGACCTGTCTCAGCCCCTCCTCGGGCAAAGGATAGAGCTGCTCAATACGTACCACGGCCACCTCGCTGGCCCTGGGTCGCTGCTCGCTGGCCAGCAGATCAATAGCGATCTTCCCGCTGCACAACAGCACGCGCCGGATGGTATCCGCCCGCTGCTGCGCCTCAGCGTCATCCAGGATCGGCTGGAAGCGCCCGCGGGTCAGCTCCTCCAGCGTCGCCGCTGCCAGCGGATGGCGCAGCAGACTCTTGGGAGTCAACACAACCAGGGGTAGCGGATGGTGCCGCAGGCTGTGCGCCTGCTGGCGCAGCAGATGGTAATACTGGGCCGCCGTCGAACAGTTGGCCACACGCCAGTTATAGCCCGCGGATAGCTGCAAGAAGCGCTCCAGGCGCGCACTCGAATGGTCAGGCCCCTGCCCCTCATAGCCGTGAGGCAGCAGCAGCACCACCGATGACTGCTGACGCCACTTGGCCCGCCCCGAAGCGATGAACTGGTCAATAATAACCTGAGCCACGTTGGCGAAATCACCGTACTGGGCCTCCCACAGGACCAACGCCTCCGGCGCATGCACGCTATAGCCATATTCGAAGCCCAGGACCGCGGTCTCTGTCAGCGGACTGTTATGGATTGCGAAGCTGGCCCGCGCCTGCGACAGATGCTGCAATGGCACATAGCGTTCGCCTGTACGGCTATCGTGCAGGACAGCATGCCGCTGGCTGAAAGTGCCCCGCTCTGAGTCCTGGCCACTGAGGCGGATCGGAATCCCATCGGCAAGAATCGAGGCGAAGGCCAGAGCCTCAGCATGGCCCCAGTCGATGCTTCCGTGCTCCAGCGCATCAGCGCGACGCTGCAACACGCGCGACAGGCGCGGGTGGACCGTAAAGCCCTCGGGCCAGCGCAGAAGCTCGCGATTAAACTGACGCAGTTGCTCTGCTGACACCGCTGGGGCTGGCTCCAACTCCACTGCCAGGCCGTTTTGCCCATTGCCTCCCAACTGCTCAAAGCGCCGTGGGTCCTCGTCCACCTCCTGTTTCGCACGCCGCAAAGTCGCAAAAGCCTCCTCTACCATCTGCTCGCATTCCTGGGGCGTCACTACTCCCTCCTCCTGGAGGCGCCGCGCGTACAGCTCACGGACCGTCGGATGGGCCCGAATCAGCTCATAGAGCTGCGGCTGTGTAAAAGCCGGCTCGTCGCCCTCATTATGCCCCCAACGCCGGTAGCCAACCAGCTCGATCAGAATATCCTTGTGAAACTCATCGCGGTAGGCATGGGCCAGGCGAATGGCCGTCAGTGCTGCCTCGGGATCATCGGCATTGACATGGATAATCGGAATACTGAAGCCCTTCGCCAGATCACTGGCGAAGAGCGTCGAACGGCTCTCCTGCGGCTCCGTGGTGAAGCCGAGCTGATTGTTGAGAATAATATGAATGGTCCCCCCAACTGTGTACCCCTGCAGATGCCACAGGTTCAGGGTCTCAGCCACCACTCCCTCACCCGGGAAAGCGGCATCGCCGTGAATCAGCACCGGCAGAGTCGCATCCGGCTCCTGACGCGGCAACCCAGGACGATCGCGGCGCTCCTGAGCTGCGCGTGTCATGCCCTCTACCACCGGGTTGACGAACTCGAGATGACTGGGGTTAGGCGCCAGCACGATCTTGAGGGCCAGCGAGCGCTCTCCGCCAAGCAGATGTTCCGCCCCGAGGTGATACTTGACGTCGCCACTCCACCCAAAGCCGAAGGTATCGGTGAGCGGCACCCCCTCCTCATGGCGTGTGTGGGCGAACTCGGCCAGAATGGCCTGGTAGGACTTGCCCAGCACGTGAGCCAGAACATTGAGCCGTCCGCGGTGGGCCATGCCAATGATCACCTCACGCGTCTCCGACTCCAGCGCGCAACGGATCAGCTCATCAAGCATCGGCACCAGGACATCGCAGCCCTCGATCGAAAAGCGCTTCTGGCCCGGATAGGTCTGGTGCAGGAAACGCTCAAAGACCTCAACCTGGGTCAGGCGCTGCAAGAGTTGACGGCTGGCCTGGGGACTAAGACGGCGCTGGAAAAGTTGGAGACCGACAGCGTCACGTAGCCAGAGACGCTCCTGGGGACTCTTGACCTGGTCGAACTCATAGCTGATCGTCCCTGAGTACATGGCACGCAGACGCTGGATGGCCTCCAGGGCATTGCGCGCCCCTTCGGCGGCATGTCCACCAACCACGCTGGCCGGCAAACGCGCCAGGTCCTCTTCGCTGAGGCCGTGGCTTTCAGGCAACAGGGCCGGGTCTCCCTGTGGTGGCCGCCCCAGGGGATCAAGCCGAGCCGCCAGGTGACCACGTTCGCGAATGGCGTGCGCCAGCGCCACCGCAGCCACCACTTTCTCTACAGCAAACGGCGCTCCCTCCGCCCTCCCCGCAGCCGGGGTCTCCGTCTCTCCCTCAACAACCACCGGCTTCCAACGGGCAAAGATCGCGCGCGTCTTTTCATCTACTGATGAGGGATCAGTACGATACCGTTCATACAGATCTAGCACATAGCCTGCATTTGGTCCATAAAATGTCTGTAAATTATCCATCGGTTTCCTTTATGCGGCTTGACACAGAGTGATGAATATGGCATACTCAACGCGGTAGCCTCTATCCACCGAAGCGGACACAAGCACATAGTCCAGACAGATGCGAAGAGGGAGCCAGTAGGCCGCTTCCCTGGCGACAGAGAGTCCGGGTCAGGTGAGAGCCGGATGCTAAGGAGCAGGCCGAAGATCACTCCTGAGCAGCTAGCAGAACGCGCAAGCGAGTAGAGCTAGCCGGCGCCTCTCCGTTACCAGAGAGGGCCGCCTGTCTCAACCTCTCGATGACTCCGCCCCTGGTGCCGGCTCGCCTGCCGGAGACGGTAGCCAGCGGGGCATGGGCCTGAGCGTTCGTCTGCGAGCAGGAACGCGCAGGAAAAGCTCAAGCGTGCCGCGCTGGCCCGATCGTGCTGAGGGCGGGGGACCGACAAATAGTATATCACATCGAGGGAGACGGCGGCATGAAGCGAGTTGCGACGGGTGCCGGATGGGCCAGGTCAGATCGACGAGCAACGGCGCCGCTGAGAGCGCGAAGGCGGGGATGATAGGGAGGGCCTGCCAGGACGGGATCACCGGGGCCACCGGGTAAGACAAGCGCGATAGCTGGCGAAGCCGTTCCCGTGCTTGCAGGGACGGGCTCGGCACAGGTGCCCAGTCGTGACTAATGCGGGTGGTACCACGGGAAGCCCTCTCGTCCTGCACGGATGAGAGGTTTTTTTATATGGCGATCGGAGCTTGCAGGATGAAGACGAAGCTGATCTACCTGGAGAATAGCTATACCTTTGAATGCAGCGCCAAAGTCGTTGCCACAGAGGGCGATGAGCTGGCCCTCGATGCCACCGTC
This sequence comes from Thermogemmatispora argillosa, assembly GCF_059696725.1. Taxonomy (NCBI): domain Bacteria; kingdom Bacillati; phylum Chloroflexota; class Ktedonobacteria; order Thermogemmatisporales; family Thermogemmatisporaceae; genus Thermogemmatispora; species Thermogemmatispora argillosa. The sequence continues at coordinate 30,129 of NZ_AP019377.1, forward strand.
TTCTATCCCGGCGGCGGCGGCCAGATGGCCGACCGCGGTACGCTCTCCTGGGATGATGGGCGCCGGCAAGCGAGCGTCATCGCCCTGCGCAAACAGGGGGAAGTGATCTGGCACCTGCTTGACTGCCCTCCCCCACCCGTGGGAACCGAGGTGACGGCACGCATCGACTGGGACTTCCGCTACCGGATGATGCGTACCCATACGGCTCTCCATCTGCTCTGCGGCGTGATCTGGCAAGAGTTCCGTGTCCCGGTGACCGGCGGCCAGATGTACCCAGATCGGGCACGTATGGACTTCGCTATGGAGGGACTGACTAAAGAGCGCTTGGCCTTCATTGAGCAGCGCGTCAATGAGGCGATCGAGGCCGATTTGCCCATTCGAGTCTATACCCTCCCCCGCGAGAAGGCTTTTGCCATTCCTGATCTCATCCGTACTCGAACCAATCTCTTGCCTCCCGATCTGGAGGAGGTGCGCATCGTAGAGATCGTTGGCCTTGATCTGCAGGCCGACGGAGGGACCCATGTCCGCCATACCAAGGAGGTCGGTGGCATCCGCATCGTCCGGGCTGAGAACAAAGGACGCCTCAATAAGCGCCTGGAAATCCAGTTGGTCGACGAGCCGCCTGGCTCCGCCGCCAGCATGGCTTCGCAACCGTGAGGCTCAGGGCGGGGACGCGCCTTACTGACCCTCGCCTCGGGCCGATGTGGCTAAGACGCAACACAGACAAATCAGCAAGCAGAAGCTCAGCCAACCCATAGCCTGCTGTAGCAGGCAAGGCTATCCATTTGTCAGTGAGCGAGGAGGAAGCTGACGTGTCAGGAGAAGCAAGTGTTTTCCGGCCAGTGATCGCGGCTGATCGCGTCGACTACCCGGCACTGGAGCACGAGATTCAGCGCTGGTGGGATGAAAATGGCGTGCTCCAGCTCTACTTGCACCGCAACGACCAGAGCGACAAGCAGTATTCTTTTCTGGACGGCCCCATGACGGCGAACAATCCGATGGGGGTTCATCACGCCTGGGGCCGTACCTACAAGGACCTCTTCCAGCGCTTCAAGACGATGCAGGGCTATCGGCAGCGCTACCAGAACGGTTTTGACTGCCAGGGCCTGTGGGTTGAGGTCAATGTCGAACAGGAGCTGGGACTCAAGAACAAGCGCGAGATTGAGCAGTTCGGTATTGCGCGCTTCGTTGAGCTGTGTAAAGAGCGCGTCTTCCGCTTCGCCCGCCGTATCACCGAGCAGTCGATTCGGCTGGGCTACTGGATGGACTGGGGCAACGACTACTACACGCTCTCCGACGAAAACAACTATACGATCTGGCATTTCTTGAAGCGCTGCTATGAGCGCGGCCTCATCTACAAAGGGCACGATGTCATGACCTGGTGCCCCCGCTGCGGTACAGGCATCTCCAACATGGAGACCCTGTCGGAGGACTGGCATGAGATCAGCCACCTGAGCCTGTATGTGCTCTTCCCGCTGGTCGAGCGGCCCGGTGAGGCGCTCCTTGTCTGGACAACGACGCCCTGGACCCTGGCCGCGAATGTCGCCGCGGCCGTTCATCCCGAGCTGACCTATGTCAAGGTAGAACAGGATGGCCAGATCTTCTATCTGGCTGAGGAGCGTCTGAGCCTGCTACGCGAGCTGCGCGGACGCGATAAGGGAGAGTACCGCGTCCTGGAGCGCCTGAAGGGAGAGCAACTGGTGGGTTGGAGCTACCGCGGCCCCTTCGATGAGCTGCCTGCCGCTCAGGGGGTCAGTCATCGCGTCATCCCCTGGAAGGAGGTCAGCTCGACCGAGGGCACTGGTATTGTCCATATCGCCCCAGGCTGCGGTCGCGAGGACTTTGCGCTCTCGAAAGAATTCGATCTGGCGGTGTTGGCCCCTGTAGACGAGTTCGGTGTTTACGTCGACGGCTACGACTGGCTGACTGGCCAGGCGGTCTCCCAGGTGGCTCGCCCCATCGCCGAGAACCTGGCGCAAAAGGGCCTCCTCTATCGCTCGCAGAATTACCGCCACCGCTACCCTGTCTGCTGGCGCTGCAAGACTGAGCTGATCTTCCGTCTGGTCGATGAGTGGTACATCTCGATGGAAAAGCTGCGCTACGAGATCATGGATGTCGCCCGCCAGGTCACCTGGATTCCGGCCTTTGGCCTGGAGCGTGAGTTGGACTGGCTGCGCAACATGGACGACTGGATGATCTCGAAGAAGCGCTATTGGGGCCTGGCGCTGCCTATCTATGAGTGTCAGCAATGCGGGGCCTTCGAGGTCATTGGCAGCAAGGAGGAGCTGCGCGAACGCGCTGTTGAGGGCTGGGAGGAGTTTGAGGGCCATTCGCCGCATCGGCCCTGGGTTGATGCCGTCAAGATCCGCTGTCGACAGTGTGGCTCCCTGGTCTCGCGCATCAAGGATGTGGGCAACCCCTGGCTGGATGCCGGTATCGTTCCTTTCTCTACCCTGGAGTATCGCCATAATCGCGACTACTGGCGCCAGTGGTTCCCCGCGGATTTCGTGACGGAGTCTTTCCCAGGTCAGTTCAAGAACTGGTTCTATGCTCTGTTGGTGATGAGCACGGTCCTGGAGGGGACGACGCCCTTCAAAACGCTGCTGGGCTATGCGACGGTCCTCGATGAGGATGGCGAAATCATGCACAAGTCGAAGGGCAACGCCATCGACTTCGATGACGCCGCCGAGCGCGTGGGCGCCGATACGATGCGCTGGCTCTATACCAGCCAGGACCCAGAGCAGAACCTGCGCTTCCCACGTATCCCCACGCAGGAGGATGTCGAGCGGGCCGCACGCGAAGGGGTTCCGGTGCGCCTGAGTGAGAAATGGATGTTGGTCCGCCGGGCCCTCGATAAGGTTTGGAATATCTACTGGTTCTTTGTCACCTACGCCAATATCGACCGCTTCAATCCCACGCGCTATCAGCTCCCGGTGGAGCGGCGCAGCGATCTGGATCGCTGGATTCTCTCGGAGCTGCAGCAGACGATTTTGGAGGTGACCGCCTGCCTGGAACGCTACGATAGCGCGCATGCTACGGCGGCGCTGCAAGAGTTCATCGAGAACCTGTCAAACTGGTATCTACGCCGGAGCCGTGAGCGCATCTGGAAATCGGAGCTGGATGATGATAAGCTTGGCGCTTATCTGACGCTGTATGAGTGCTTGACCACTCTGGTGACGCTTTTAGCTCCATTTGTGCCGTTCTTCTCCGAAAGCCTCTATCAGAACCTGGTGCGCAGCGTCAACCAGGAGGCGCCTCTCAGCGTGCATCTCTGCGATTGGCCCCAGGCGCGCCAGGAGCTGATCGATGAGGCTCTGACTCGCGATACGCATCTGGTGATGCGCGTCGTTGGCCTGGGCCGCGCCGCCCGCGAAAAGGCTCAGATTCGCGTGCGTCAGCCGCTCAATACCCTCTATGTGCGTCTGCCTTCGCAGACTGATCAGGAGGCAGTGCTGCGTCTGAAAGAGCAGGTGCTAGAAGAGCTGAACATTAAGCGCCTGGAGCTGCTCAGCGACGATAGCGAGATGCTGGCCTATACGCTGCGCGCTCAGGCGCGTCTCTTGGGTCCGAAGTATGGGCCGCTGGTGCAGAAAATCCTGACCACGCTCAAGAACCTGGATGCCCAGGCGGCCAGCGAGGCCGCTCGCCAGTTGCGCGAACAGGGCGCGTTGACCCTCACGGTCGATGGCCGCGAGGTGACCTTGACACCAGAAGAGGTCGAGGTGATCGCTACGGCCCGCCCTGGCTATGTGACTGCCGAGGAGCGCGGCGCGGTGGTCGTGCTGGAGACGACGATTACCCCTGAGCTGCGCGAGGAGGGGCTGATCCGCGATCTGACGCACTATATCCAGGATATGCGTAAGCGGGCCAATTTGAAGATCGAGGACCATATTCAGCTTGCCATCTGCGCCGATGAGGAGCTGGCGGCTATGGTGCGGCGCCATGCCTCGCAACTGCAGGAGGAGACGCTTGCCGATAGCCTGCGTGTTGAAACAGCCCCATTTGAGGAGACGCTCCCTGGTGAACTCTATCGCGAGACGCTCTCGCCGGCGTCGGCACGCAGGCTGGAGAGCTATACGGTCCAGGTGGTGATCGCGGCTGCTCAGTCTTCAACCTCTGCAGGTTAGCGGACAGGCTGAGCAGCGGCGGTCAGTTCGTAGCGCAGCGTAACGCAGGGCAGTGCAACTGGCGCAGCCTTCTTCGGGCTGAAGAATAGCCTGTTCGGTTTAGGGCAGTGGCTGACCATCTGCTCAACCGTTTCTAAGCAACGGTAGGTTAAGCTCAACTGCACAACCCTGGTATGGTCTGGGAATACTGCGATGGGTACGCTGCGATCTGCGTGGAAAGAGGCGGCTTGGGTCTTTGGACTCAGCCGCCTCTTTCTGCTCCTGATTACCTATGTCGGCGGGGTCCTGCTCCGCCCCAAAAATATGGCCTCTATTCCTTGCGTACAGAGTGGGCTGCGCTTCTGTCTGCTCGGCTGGTATCGCTGGGATGCTGAGGCTTTCGGACGCATCGCGCATGTGGGCTATCGCTCTCTCGCCGATGTGGCCTTTTTCCCGCTGTGGCCCTGGCTGATCCGCCTCGGGGCCGCCGCTCTCGGAAACCATTTCCCCCTCTCGTTTCTCCTGTCCGAGTTGCTGCTTTCGAATCTCTTCTTCTTTGGGGCGCTCGTTCTGCTCTATATCTTGGCCAGGGAGAGCCTGGATTGCGACCCAGCCCAGGCTCGCAAGGTGCTTTGGTACCTGGCATTCTATGCCTACGCTATCTTTTTCTTCGCTGGCTACAGTGAGTCGCTTTTCCTGTTCCTCACTCTGGCGCTCTTTTGGTTGTTGCAGGGTACTGCGCTCTGGCGCTGGTGGCTGGCCGGCTTATTGGGCTGCGCTGCGGCCTTGACGCGCTCGACCGCCATCGTGCTGGTGATCCCTTTCTTGTGCTTCTATGTTGAGCGCTTCTGGCGCGCCCCGCTGCCAGCGGCGGCAGCCGGGGGAGCGGCTCCGGGTCAGGCTCGACCCTGGCGCCTCTGGCTGCGGCGCTGGTTAGCTGCTTTGCCGGCGCTCCTGATTCCGGCAGGAGTGGCAGCCTATATGCTCTACTTGGGTTGGCGCTTTGGTGATCCCTTTGTCTACAGTCGTATGGAGCGCACCGTCTGGGGACGGCAGTTTGCATTGCCGTGGATGGCTTTCGGCCCGGCGCTGGGGGCTGTGCTGGGCGGTCCGCTGCATACTGAGATGGCAGCTCGCAATCTCATGGATCTTCTCTTCACGCTGCTGCCGTTAGGCGTGTTGGCTGCCGGCTGGCGCCAGCTTCCTGCGGCATACCGTTTCTTCTCACTGGCAGTGGTGCTCTTTGCTCTCTCTTTCCCGCTCACCTCGGGTGAAACGCTGGCCTCACAGCCGCGCTATCTGATGGTGGCCTTTCCTCTTTTTCTGATTATGGCGCGCTGGAGTAAGCGCTTTCCTGGCCTCGACCTGGTCTACGGGGGATTCTGCGCGCCGCTCTTCGCCTTCAACGCTTTGCTCTTTACTTTACACTATTGGGTCGCCTGACGCTGCCTGGTCTGGCCAGGAGGGCGCGCTGCGTCGCTGTTGGCGAAGTCGATCAGACTTGACCCTTGCTGGCCTGGCCAAGCGAGTCACGAGGTGCTATAGTGTACAATACCCCTGCTCTCCTTACCAGCTTCTCCGCTCGTAGAAGGCTGGTGGGAGAGCAGGCAGGGAGGGGGGGCAACGATGAAGAGAGAGCGGAGCGGAGGTGTGGTGAGGATCAGGTCTAAACAAGCAAGCGACAAGAACAGGGCACGCGCAGAAGGAGCAACCAGAGAGTGGCAGAAGAGCTGATCCGTGATCCTCTGTGGGGTGAGCAGCGGCTGAGTGATCCCGTGCTGATTGCGGTGCTGCACTCGGCACCGCTGCAGCGCTTGAAAGGCGTGCATCAGGCCGGCGCCTCTTATCTGGTGCGCTCGGGGCGCGATACGACGCGCTACGAGCACTCGTTAGGGGTGATGCTTTTGATTCGCCGGCTCGGTGGGGGGCTGGAAGAGCAGTTAGCAGGCCTGCTACACGATGTCTCGCATACAGCTTTCTCTCATGTGGCCGACTATCTGTTCTCCTGCTACGATGAGGACTATCATGAGCGGCACCTGCGGCAGGTGATTGAGCGCTCGGATCTACCCGCGTTGCTGCGCTCCTCGGGGATCAATCTGGAGCAGATTCTGGCTTTTGACCGCTGGTCGTTGCTAGAGCAACCTGCTCCTGATCTGTGCGCTGATCGCGTCGACTATACGCTGCGTGATCTGTGGCATGCAGGCTATCTTCAATGGCTTGATGTCGCGACCTTTCTGCAGGCGCTCCGTGTACGGGAGGGGCGCATTGTGGTGGCCGGTCTGGATGCGGCGCGCTGGTTTGTTCATCAGTATGTACACCTGGTGACGGAGCTGTTTATGCACCCGGTGGAGATGTTCGCTGACTACCAGCTAGCGCGAGCGTTGCGCCTGGCTTTGGATGGGGGCTTGCTGCGGGAGGAGGAGCTGTTTCTAGAGGATGCGGAGCTGCTGGCCCGACTCCGTCGCGCGGCTCACCCGGAGATTGAACGCTGCCTGAGCCTGCTTCAGCCTGGACTAGAGGTGAGAGAGGTCGCTGCTGACCAGCCTTTTGATGTCTATGCCCGCGTTAAGCCGCGTATGGTTGATCCCCTGGTGCTCTTGGAAGATGGGAGCCTGGTCCGCTGCTCAGCGCTCGATGCGGAGCTGGCCGCGCTACAGCGGACGGTGTTACACAAGGCCAGACGTGGCAGCTATCTACGCCTGTGCCGCTGAGCAGCGAACAGCTCAGCGGCAGTCAGGGATGACTCTTGTCTGTCGAAGGGCGGCCTCGCTTCTGCTGTTAAGGCGGGGCTTAGGGGACCAGACCTTTGCGGCGCATCTGCTCCAGGTCGTAGCGCGCAGGCTCCAGAGGGCTAAGTCCGGCCAAGGCGCAGGCTCTGCCGACGAGAGCGAAACCCAGGTTCAGGCCCTCGATGAGGTGGGCGCGCTCAGCGCTAGCGAGGGCACTGAGACAGGCCTGCTGCTGCTCAACCGCCTGCTCTTCGCCGACGGCGGCCCAGTAGCCCGCCAGCAGAGCTTGATGAGGCTGGAAGTCCTCGTACCGCACTTGGTGAGTGGCGGCCAGCAGCAGCAACCAATAGCCGACCTGGCTGCCCTCTAAGACGATATCGGCCTGGAGATTCTGATGGCGATGCGTCCCCTGCAGCACGCCAGCCAGCTCCTGCAGCTCATCGGCCAGCCGTCCGAGCAGGTAAGCTGGATTGCGCTCCTGCAACAGGCGTGAGGTATGGGACTGCTCACTCAAATCATGGTCGCGCAGATAGAGGTAGGCCGTGTAGAGCTGGCGGAGCAGCGTCTCCAGGTGCCCGCTGAGGGCCTCGTCTGCGATCTCCTCGTTCCCTGCCTGAGCCGCAGGCCTCTTCTCTGGCAGTGGCGGCTGTGCCGGGGTGGCCGACTTGGGCGCGGGGATCTCGCCGGCGCTGAGTTGGTGGCCAGGATGACCATAGACCTCCGCCGGATCGAAGACACGCCTGGCCACCAGCTCATAGCGGTCATCGGGCAGCAGGCGCCGATAGTAGCAGCTACGATAGCCCTCATGGCAGGCAGCCCCGCCTTGCTGAACTACGCGGATCAGCAGGCTATTTTCCTCGCAGTTGACAAAGATGGCGCGTACCTGCTGAGCATGCCCGGACTGCTCGCCTTTGCGCCAGATGGCCTGGCGCGAGCGGCTGTAGAAGTGAGTATAGCCGGTTTCTCGCGTGAGGCGCAGGGCCTCCTCATTCATAAAGGCGACCATCAGCACCTCATTGCTCTCATCATCCTGGATCACAGCCGGAATCAGTCCCTGACGGTCAAATTTCAGCGTCATGACGTCTGTCCTCCCCCGCCTATCTCTGCCTCGTCCCAGCGCACGGCCACCCCCCGCTCACGCAGGTAGCGCTTGGCGTCGGCGATGCGATACTGGCCAAAGTGGAAAATGGAGGCCGCGAGCACTGCATCGGCACCTCCCTTTGTCAGTCCCTCATAGAGATGCTCCAAAGTCCCGACGCCCCCCGAAGCGATCACGGGTACATGCACCGCTTGCGCGATGCGGGCCGTCAGCGTGAGGTCGTAGCCTTGCTGCGTCCCGTCGCGGTCCATACTGGTCAGCAGGATCTCGCCGGCCCCCAGCTCGACACCGCGGCAGGCCCAGTCAACGGCATCCAGGCCCGTCGGAGTGCGGCCTCCGTGAATGTAGACCTCGTAGCCACTCGGCATGGCGGGATTGCTGCGGGCGTCAATGGCGAGTACGATACATTGGGAGCCAAATTGCTCGGCCCCTGCACGCAGCAGCTCGGGCTGTTGCACCGCTGCTGTATTCACCGAAGTCTTATCAGCGCCGGCCCCGAGCGTGGCCCGCATGTCCTCAACGCTGCGAATGCCGCCACCGACCGTGACCGGGATAAAGACCTGTTCGGCAGTCCGGGCGACCACATCCAGCATGGTCTTGCGCTGCTCATAGGAGGCCGTAATATCGAGAAAGACCAGCTCATCAGCTCCCTCAGCGTTATAGAAAGCTGCCAGCTCGACTGGATCGCCGGCATCGCGCAGGTTGAGGAAATTCACCCCTTTGACGACGCGCCCGGCGGCCACATCCAGGCAGGGAATGATCCGTTTCGTTAACATTGCTGCCCCTTCCTGATACCTCTCTGCTGCTCGGCTCGGCTCGGCTCGGCTCCAGGCCGTCGCATAGCCGTAGCAGTCTGCACCGTTGTCCCGCTCCACTCTGCAGCGACCTTCCTTCCTTCCGCCCTTCCCGTGCGTACCGGCGGGCTGCGCCAGAGTTTGACCAGAGCAGGACCCGGGCCAGTCTCTGTCCTCGTCCTCTTCTCCTCGTCAGCTTCTCCGCTGTCAGCCAGCATCTTCTGTCGACGGCTCACAGGCGGCAGCGCAGGCCAGGGCTGCTGCCAGGTCCACATCTCCCGTATAGAGAGCCTTCCCGATAATGACTCCCTCGACCCCCAGGCGCGCCAGGGCCCGGATATCTTCTAGCGCGCGCACTCCGCCGGAAGCGATCAAGGCGCGCGGCGGTTGAACCTGCCTCACCACTCGGAGCATAGTCTGCAGGGCCTCTAGATTTGGCCCGCTCAGCGTGCCATCGCGCGCAATATCGGTGTAGATAAAGCGTGCTACGCCCAGCGCACAGAGCTGGGCGGCCAGGTCGAGAGCGCGAAGAGGCTCTGTCTGCTGCCAGCCGGCCACCGCTATCAGTCCATCGCGGGCATCCAGGCCGACCGCAATCCGCTCGCCCCAGCGCCTGACAGCCTCTTCGAGCAAAGCTGGCTGGCGCACGGCGCTGGTTCCCAACACCACGCGCTCGATCCCGAGAGCCAGCACCCGCTCGATGCTGGCCAGATCGCGCAGGCCGCCCCCTAGCTCAATCTGCAGCCTCGTGGCCGCCCGAATGCGCTCGACCGCGTCTAGATTGACCGGCTGACCCTGGGCGGCACCATCCAGATCGACCAGGTGCAGCCAGCGGGCCCCCGCTTCCTGCCAACGCAGGGCGACCGCGACCGGGTCGTGGCTATAGACCGTTGCCTGACGATAGTCACCCTGGTAGAGACGTACGCAGCGTCCCTCGCGCAGGTCGATGGCAGGCAGGATGATCATGGGACCCGCTCCTCCACCCAGTGCACAAAGTTCGCCAACAGACGTAGTCCCATCGCCCCGCTCTTCTCAGGATGGAACTGTGTTCCCCAGAGATGGTCACTGACAATCACACTACAATAGGGCGTGCCATAGTCTGTGACAGCAGCTACTCCGGCGGGATCGCGCGGCTCGACGTAGTAGGAATGGGCGAAATAGAAGAAGGCCCCGGCAGGTATTCCTTTAAATATAGGTAGCTCCGGGCGAAGTGGCTGAACCTGGTTCCAGCCCATGTGCGGAATCTTCGGACCCTGGGGAATGCGCCGGACCTCGCCGGGGAAGAGCTGCAGGCCCTCGACTTCGCCTTCGGCATGATGCTCGGCTAGTAGCTGCATGCCCAGGCAGATGCCCAGGAAGGGACGCCCGCGGGCCGTGGCTTCGCGAATGGCCTCATCGAGACCGGTCGCCTTCAGGCGCTGCATGGCAGCCCCGCCAGAGCCGACGCCCGGCAGCACAATCGCCCGCGCGCGGGAGACAAGGCCTGGGTCCGCGGTCACCGTCGCTTGGGCCCCAACGTGCTCCAGTGCCTTCTGAATACTGCGTAAATTGCCGGCGCCGTAGTCAATAATCGCGATCATAGTCGTCGCTCTCGCTTTCTTCTCCTCAAGCTGGCCTGTCATCAAGCAGAGCCGTCCCACTCCCCACCTACCCGCTACCACGGCCCAGGCCGGACAACCTGACCGGGTTACGGTAGCCTTGTGCTTCCGGCCGAGCGGACTCAGAACGCCTCTTCCGCTGGGCGCTCCAGCAGCCCCTGCCAGGGCTGTAGGCCGGCGTTGCCAAGCGTCACGGCCTGGGTCAACCCCAGCCAACAGATGGCCACTGGAATGCGTCCACGGTCAAGCAGATTGATCGTCAGCAGGGGGCAGCAGAGCAAGGCCAACGCAAGCAGGCGCTCCCAGTCGGCAGGCAAGGCCCTTTCCTCCTTGAGCCAGGAGAGCAGCGGACGCAGCAAGTTTTGCAGCTTGGTTGCCAAGATTGCCTGCCGGATAGGAGCCGGCTGATAGGTATGTGTGACCTCCAGCCAGGCCCCGCCGACCCCACGGTGGAGCGTTACCCGTAGCGTCAATGTCTGGGCCGTCTCCTGTGGGAAGTACATCCAACTGGCAAAGACATTGTGGTAAAGCGGCTTGACGATATCCAGGAGCGCCGCGTGCCGGCCCGCAAAGGCCGGATCGAAATAGAGATAGTCGCGCTCATGCTCCAGAAAGACGTTGCCGAAGTGGGCATCACCGTGGCCAATGATGGTCAGAGCAGCCTGCCGCGGATGGAGTCGCTCCTGAGCCTCCTCCAGTAATTGGCCCAATGTGCGCGGTTGTGGCTCCCCATTGACGACCCAGCGGCATCTGAGCAGATCGTCAAAGCGAATCTCGCTTTGGCCGACCCCGGCGCCGGCAGGCGCCGGCAGAGGGATAGACTGCCCCCGGTAGAAGCTCGTCAGACGTCCGCCAGTGAGCCGATGCCAGAAGAGCTGATGGACCGGCGCCGTAGCATGCTCATCCGCATCGCTGAGGCGCCCCGTCGTGCGGTAGATCTCCAGCAAGCGCTGACAAGCTCGACGCTCAGCGGCCACCAGCGTTTCTGCCGGCACCGGGCAGGGCGCTCCCGTCTCGGCGGCCCGCATCAGGTCGAACATCACAGGCCACTCTACCAGGGGATAGATGACCATCTGGCGCCCTTCCTGGCGAACGACGTGCAAGGGCAGCACCATATTGTAGCCCGCTTCATGCAACAGCTCGGCATGGTAATACTCGGAGAGGGCGCTCTGCTCCTCTACGTGGGTCTTGAAAAAGTAGCGCTCCCCATCCCGCTCGTAGGTGCCATTAAATGAATTCAGGGAGACGGGCCGGGGCGTCAGCGTCACCTGCTCAGTCAGGACATCGAGCTGATGGGCGAACCACAAGCGTAGCAGGCGCTCAGCTTTGGCGCGATCTTCAAACTGCAGACGCTGGATGGTCTCCAGACGCTCCACCTCAGTCAGCAGGGACGGCAGCCGCCGCACATCCTCGATCACAAAGTCTGGAGCGCAGGCCAGCAAGCGCCTGCGGGCTTCCTCGCTGCGCGCACCGCTCAACGTAGCCACTGTCAAGGCACCAGCGGCCCGCCCGCCCAACATATCGCCCGATGAATCGCCGACGACAATGAATGGTGGCCGGCTGCGGGCCAGCTCACTGGCCTGGGGGCCGCGCCGATCCAGGGCATAGAGAAACTGGAATGGGTGCGGCTTGCTCAGCAGCGTCCGATCGCCTGCGCGCCGCAGCTCAGCCTCCGCCGCCTCGACCGCATCATAGGTACACAGATGTCCTGGATCGAAGCGCGACAACAGATCATAGGCTTGTAACGGCAGCACCGCCTCCTGATAAGAGCGGCCAGTCGCCAGGCCCAACACATACCCCGCTGCCCGCAAGGCATCAAGCGTCTCCCTGAGTGCCTCGGGCGGCAACAGAGGGCGCTCAAAATGGATGCAGCCGGGCTTACCAGCCTGGCGCGGAGGATGCCCATAGGTGCGGCTATAGAGTTCCTCGCCAAGGTACCACTCCTGGAAGAGAGCGCGGCAGAAGTCCCAGAAAGGACTGAGCCGGGAAAAGACCCCCTCAATCTGCAGGCCCAGCCTGGCGCTGGCGTAGGCATCGTAGCGATTCAATAAATCCAGTCCCACCGCTTCCGCGAAAGGCGCCTCGGCAAAGGGCGGCCCTGCGACCAGGAGCGTCGCAAGCTGCGGCTGCAGGGCCGCGCGCCGGGCAGCCAGTGCGCTGCGCAGACGAGTCAGCCATTCCTCCTCCCAGGGTCGCAACGGCAGCAGCAACTCCCGCGCACTGGGCAGCACCTGCTCTAGCAGAGCGATCAGGCGCCAGCAGACCGCGGCGTAACATGTATCCCAGTTCGAGTTGATCGCCAGCGCCTTATAGAGCAGAATCTCCTCCTCTGGGAGCGTGGCCCGGCTCAGACGACGGCTCTCCTCGGCTCCGCTGACCGGTTCATAGCCGCTTTGACCCGTCACATTCCAGTAGCGAGGGCTAAAGAGCAGCTCATGCAGCGTCAGACCCGCCGCATCCCAATAGGCGTCTTCACTCGTAATGACTCCATCAAGATCAAAGACTATCAGCGTCTTCACTGTCGTCGCGCCGTCCTCTCGCTCAGCAGTCGCAGGCTGGCCGGCTCCTGACCAAAGCGATACGCCAGGGGCGTCACATCGATATGCTCGGCGCCCACACTGCGCAAAGCCGTAATGATCTCGACCAGATCCGCCACCGCTTCCCCCATTTGCAGCACTCCCGAGACCCGGCAACGCTGGGCCTGGGGATCATCGGTCGACTCTGAGCTCCCGATATGATATTCAAAGCCTGGCACCAACCGCTTCAAATGCATACTCAACAGCGAACGCACTTCTTCGCCGCTGCCTGGCACATAGGCCGTCAGCAGGACCCGATTGCGTGCCTGCAGGCGAGCATTCAGCAACTCCAGGAGCACGCGGGCCACGCGCTGCGCCTGGGGAAGCTGGCTCAACAGGCGGACGTTGCCTATCAGACACGCCTGAGAACGCAGGACCACGCCATCCTCAAGCAATTTCAAGTGATTCTCACGCAGGGTCGTGCCCGTCTCTGTGAGATCGACGATCAGATCCGCCACCCCAGTCAGTGGCGCTGCCTCCAAGGCCCCGTGAGGGGTCACGATGCGACAGTGAGAAATACCGTGGCGGCGCAAGAAATGTCGTGTCAGCGTCGGATACTTGGTCGCAATGCGCAACCCGCGCCCTTTGTGCCTCTGGTAATAGCCAGCCAGATGCCAGAGGTCCGCACAGGTATTGACATCGATCCAGGTCTCAGGAACGGCCACCACCAGGCGGCAGGAGCCGTAGCCAAGATCGCGCTCCAGAACCATCAGATTATCATCATTTTCCTCATCCTCGTCTGGCTCCTCAGCAAGACCGCGAAACTCGGCCAGAAGATCATAGCCTGTGATGCCCAGGATGGCATCGCCGTCGCGCACCAGCGCTGGAATGTCGGCGGCGCGCTGGAAAACTACCTCCAGCTCAGGCAGGCTGCTGATGCGAGCCAGGTACTGACGCGGATTGCTGCGCTGCACCTTCAAACCGCATTCGGCCAGGAAAGTCAGGGTAGCTCCTTCCAGCGTTCCTTTGCCAGGTAAGGCCAGGCGAAGCTGAGCAGGCTCGGAACCTGGGGCCGCTCGCGGCTCACTCATAGGCTATAGCCTCCTTCCCGCAAGGCCGCGGCCAGGTCGCGGCAAGCCACCGTTCGCTCTGCACCCGAGGCCAGATCGTGCAACTTGACCGTATTGGCCTGACGCTCCTCCTCCCCGACGATCAAGGCGAGCTGGAAACCACGCCGCGAGGCCTGCCGCAGGGCATTGCTCACCCGCTGAGAATTGACATCCAGCTCCACAATGATCTCACACTCATGCCGAGCCTGGCGCGCCACGCGGCTGGCATAGACCAGGTCTTGCTTCCCGACTGGGATCACCAGGGCGCGTACGCGCTGGGGAGCCGCCTGCCACTGGCTGGCAGGGATCAACGGCAAGAGGCGCTCCAGGCCGAAGGCAAAGCCACAGGCCCGTACCTCGTGCGTCCCTCCCACGGCTTGAATAAGGTGGTCATAGCGCCCCCCGCCGCAAAGCTGCAGATCGACGCCCTCCTCATCGCTGGCGTGGATCTCGAAGAGCAGGCCCGTGTAGTAACTCACCCCGCGCCCCAGGGCCAGATTCAGCGTAATCTGCCGGCGATCGACACCCGCCACCTCCATCAGCGTCGTCACCAGCCGCTCCAGCTCCTCCAGGGGTGTGGCATCTAGCTGATAGCCCTGGAGCAACTGGCGCAGCTCCTGAAAGACCTCGGGGGGCGAACCAGCTAGCGCCCGCAACTTGCGCAGAAACTCAAGCGCGCTGAAAACCTGCGCGCGCTGCTCACTGCGCCCCACCTTCCACAGAAAGCGCTCAACAATCTCGCGCCGGCTATCCTCATCGCCAAATGGCAGGCTCACACTGTTCAGGAGCGCTGCCACCAGGTGATTGGGGCCGTCAGCGCTGACCAGACGTCGCCACTGATCCGCTCGGCTCGCTGCCTCTGCTCCCCCAGAGACTGGCAGCGATGCCTGAGTCGCTTGCTCGGGATAGAGCGCCTCCAGACGAGCCCGCGCCGCCTGCTCTCCTTCGGGCGAACGACTGATCTGCTCCATGAGGCTTAGCAGCAGGCGAGCGGTTTGAGTATCCAGATGCAAGCGTTCAATGAAGCCACTCGCGACCCCGACGTGGCCCAGCTCCAGGCGATAACGAGCGATGCCCAGCTCATGCAAGATATCGCAGGCGAGCTGCACGATCTCGCCATCGGCACGTAGCGGCTGACCGCCGAAGAGTTCGACCCCAAGCTGCGTGTGCTGGCGATAGCGCCCGCGTCCCGGCGCCTCGTAGCGAAATACAGGGCCAACGTACTGAAAACGCAGAGGAAGGGAATGCTGTTGATATTGTTCCAAATAGAGACGGCAGATTGAAGCGGTATATTCCGGTCTCAGGCACAATTCACGTTGGTGTAGCTGAAACGCGTAGAGATTCTGCCAGGCCTCCTGACCGAAGCTGGCCTGGAAAAGATCGCTGCGCTCCAGCACGGGCGTATCCACCGGCTCGTAGCCAGCCTTCTCCAAAAGAGCACGCACGCGCTGCACTACCTGCAACTGCCGACGGTAGGTATCGGGCAGGACATCGCGCATACCGCGCAGGCGCTCAATATGCTTCTTCATAAGACAAACTTTTGTTCCCCCAGTAGAGTCTTACCTGCTCCACCTTCGCCAACCCGGGCCACGCTGGCCATGAAGTAACCAGCCGCCGGACCAGGCTGAGCCGCAGCCGGGAGAGCGAGCGAACGAGCAACCCTTCTCTCCCCGGGCAGCCAAGAGAGATACCAGAGAGAGGTGCGCTGGCCAGGGCCGTCCTGTCCTGCGCACCCAGAAGGCAAGGCAGCCTCACGAGCAACCAGCCGTCTCACCTCGAACCAGGGCTGGCCGCGCTCGGCATGACGCTGCCCTGGAAGCTTGCTCGCCTGACCAGGGAGGAAGAGGCCAGCCGGACTAAGCCGATGGCTGGCGTGTTCCCCGCACAATCATTGTGCCAGCCCCTTTATCCGTGAACAGCTCGCGCAGCAAGACATGAGGCTCACGACCATCGACAATATGCACGCGGGGAACAGAGCGCAAAGCATCCAGGCAAGCTGCAACTTTGGGGATCATCCCACCCTGGATCACCCCCTCATCGATCAAGCGCAGCGCCTCCTCCTCCGTCAGCTCCGAAATGAGGCTGCCGTCGGGGCGACAAATCCCCACCACATTACTCAAGAAGATCAGCTTCTCGGCATTGAGGGCACCTGCCAGATGGGCGGCCACGACATCAGCATTGATATTGAGGCAGGTGCCGTCTGGTCCCTGCCCCAGGGGCGCAATGATCGGAATATAGCCCTGCTCGACCAGTACCTGCACCAGCGTAGGATCAACCTCCTCCACCTCGCCGACGAAGCCCAAACGCTCATCTGCAACGCGCGCGCGCACCAGGCCGGCATCCGTTCCGCACAGCCCAATCGCCTTGCCACCCATCTGCGAAGCCATCAGCACCAGCCCCTGATTGACCTGTCCCAGCAGCACCATCCGCACCACCTCCAGCGTCTGGGCGTCGGTCACGCGCAGGCCATTCTCAAAGCGCGTGGGGATTTGCAAGCGCTGGAGCCACTCATTGATATAGGGCCCCCCACCATGCACCAAGACCGGCTTGGCGCCAAGGGCACTAAGCCAAATAATATCTTGCAAGACCACCTGCTGATGCTCCAGCGTGCTCCCCCCCAATTTTATCACAAGAATTTTCCCTTTGAGGTAATCGATATATGGCAACGCCTCGCGTAAAACCTCGGCGATGAGATGATGATCGCTGATAATATCCCCGTCGGGTGTTCTTGAAAAGGCAATGGCCATCTCTCTGCTAACTCCTCGTCAGACCGTTGTCACCTACGCTTCAGCCGGCGCCGGCAGCGCAGCGAATACCTACCTCCCGGATCGCCTTCCTCACTGACCGACCAGCCGGTCCGGCGCAGCTCGCGGGCTGCGCCGCGCTGCGTGCCACGCCGTCACTCGCTCACTTACTTTCTTCCTTTCGGCAAGACAAGAGCCTCAAGGGTAAACTGCTCCCACCTGCAAGCCGGTGCGCTCATCGAAACCAAACATGCAATTGGCGTTTTGCAACGCCTGCCCAGCAGCTCCCTTGACCAGATTATCCAGACAGGCAAGCACCAGCAGCCGCCCGCTGCGTTCATCGAGCGTCACATACAGGAGACAGTGATTGCTTCCATAGGTCCACTTCGTATGCGGCGGCTGATCAATGACGTGGACAAACGGCTCATCGGCATAGTAGTCGCGGTAGATGGCCTGGATCTCGGCCCTGTCTGGCAGGCGTCCCGAGCTTACGGGCCGCAGCTCGGCGTAGCAGGTGGCCAGAATACCGCGCGTCATAGGGGCCAGGTGAGGCACAAAGGTCAAGCGCAGGCCCGGCTCATAGGACTGGCCAGCGGCCCGGGCCGCAGCTTCCAGCTCTTGCACGATCTCGGGCAGATGGCGATGTCCTCCGAGGCTATAGGCGCTCAGATCCTCATTCGCCTCGGCATAGTGCGTATCCAGACGCAGCCCGCGCCCGGCCCCACTGACGCCTGACTTGGCATCGACAATCAGATCCCGGCTGACGAGGCCCGCCGAGAGGGCCGGCAGCAGGGCCAGAATGATCGCCGTCGCGTAGCAGCCGGGATTAGCCACCAGCGCCGTCGTGCGGATGCGCTCGCGATAGCGCTCACAGAGCCCGTAAACAGCCTGCTCCAGTAAGGCGGGAGCCGGATGCGTATGCTTATACCACTCCTGATAGAGGGAAGGATCACGCAGGCGAAAATCGGCGGAGAGGTCCACTACTCGCGTGCCGCGCTGGAGCAAGACCTGCACCGCCTCAGCGGCGGCGGCATGGGGCAGGCAGACGAAAGCCAGCTCCGTCGCCTCTGGCTCCTCTGTGATCTGCACCTCTGCCAGGTGGCGTGCCGCCTCCTGACAAGCGCCGCCAGCCAGAGCATACAACTGAGGAAAGACCTGGCCCAGGCGCTGGCCAGCAGCGCTGCGCCCTGTCACCGAAGTGACACGAAAGTGAGGGTGATTGGCCAGCAGCCTCAGCAGCTCCAGACCGGTATAGCTGGTAACATTGACGATTGAAACGCTCACCATCGCAAGAAACACGCTCCTGAACTCCTGGGCTGTAGCGAGGAACGAGGGCCGCATACGTGCTGGCCGACTGGCCTGACTGCTGGCGCCGAGCGCCCCAGAGGCAACGACCCAGACCCTACCCGCCAGCCCTCCGCTTCCGCGAAGCCAGCCGGTCAGAGAGAGACCAAATAAAAACGCCCTCGTCCCTGACCACCATGCATCGAAGGGACGAGAGCCGATAGCAACGCTCCCGCGGTACCACCCTGCTTGTCACCACCTGCAGCGCAGCCTCGGTCTGGCAGCGCAGCGACCTGCAGCTCTATTCAGGCGACAACGGCGGCTGGCGCATACAGCCAGCCCAGCCAGCCATTGGCCAGCCTGAGCATCATCAAGGCAATGCTATTGGCCTTCGACGGCCCGGAAGGATCACCACGACCTCCGCTCCGTACCGCCCAGTCAGTCTCGTGTGGTCAGCCCAGCGCCATCAGGGTCGCAGGCTGCGACCTGGCGTAGCGACCACCGCTGCTGCAGTCTGCTCATGCCAGCACCAGAGATTCCTCACCTCATCGTGTGGAACTGTGCTGTGACCACTCTTGCCGGTTATACTGCTGCGTGGGAACCACCCACCTGGCCTACTTGCCCAGAGCCGATCACGGCCTGCCCCCAGGCTTGGGAGGAAGCCACTATCACCCTGGACTTTCTTCGGCCAGCCGCTCACGAACGGGTTCTGAGCCGACGCATCCCTGCCGAACTCTCACCAGCCTTCGGCTCGCTGTTGGCCGTCGGGCTCATACTAGTTTCGCTCAACGCGGGACAGACTTGTATGCACTTGTTATTGTTTCTAAGGATAGCAGCAGTGGCGTGCGTTGTCAACCACTGGATGAACGAGCTGCGGTTTTTCACGCTTTCCTGCCCGCTCTTCCCTGGTGAGCCGTCCATCAGGTATATTACTGGGGGTGTGCCGTCAGCAGACAGCCCGGGGGACCAGACTCATTCCACCCCTATCCGGCAGGCCTTGTTAGCGGGGCGGTGACCTTAACGGTCGTCGCTTTCACTGCCGACCCAGGTGCAGCGCTCCGACGGTCCACCCCTATCCATCTTGCTTGAGCACTGACAGTGAAGGATGAGGAACGAAGCGCATGTTAGCAGCACGAGAGGCACATCGGGAGAAGGTGCTTGTCGCGCTCTCCTCGGTGGGGGCGGCGGTTGGGCTAACCGCCTTGAAGCTGGTCGCTGGTTTGCTCAGCGGCAGCCTGGGCATTTTGGCCGAGGCGGCGCACTCCGCTTTAGACCTGGCAGCGGCCCTGTTGACCTTTCTGGCCGTGCGGGTCGCCGACCGGCCAGCCGATGCCACCCATAACTATGGCCATGCCAAGATCGAGAACCTCTCGGCACTCTTCGAGGCCATCCTGCTGCTGGTCACTGCACTGTGGATCATCTACGAGGCCCTGCGTCGCCTGATTCTGAGTGAGGGGCATGTCGAAGCAAGCATCCTGGCTCTGCTGGTGATGGCTATCTCGATTGCTGTCGACGTGACACGCTCGCGGGCCCTGTTGCGCGTTGCGCGCCGTCTAGGCAGCCAGGCCCTGGAGGCCGATGCCCTCCACTTCAGTACCGATATCTGGAGCTCTGCCATTGTGATTGCGGGCCTGCTGATCCTGCGCCTGGCGGAGATCTGGCACCTACCGTCCTGGGTCAAGCAGGCCGATGCGGTCGCTGCCCTCGGCGTCTCGCTCATCGTGATTTACGTGGCGCTGCGCCTGGCACGCGAAACTGTCGATGCCCTTCTCGATCGCGCACCTGAGGAGCTCCTGCAGCATCTTGAGACGGCCATCCGTCAAGTCGAAGGAGTGAGTGAACTGCGCCGGATACGGGTGCGCCGCGCTGGCAACAAGATTTTCGCCGACGTGGTGGTTGCGGCTCCGCGCTCTTTCACCTTCGAGGAGACACATGCCCTCAGCGAGCGTGTCGAGCAGGCGGCAATCACTGGCGTGCGGGCCCACGCTCCCCAGGCTGAGACCGATGTCGTCGTGCACCTGGAGCCAGTAGCCAGCGCCGAAGAGACAGTCCGTGAGCAGATCCACTACCTGGCCCAGCAGCAAGGGATTCGCGCCCACGATATTCGCGTGCGCGAAGTCGGCGGCAAACTGGAGGCTGATTTCGATATCGAGGTGGAGGCCGATATGGACCTGGCCAGCGCCCATGCGGCAGCTACGCGCCTGGAAGAGGCGGTACTGCGGGGCAATGCCCAGCTCCAGCGGGTCACTACGCATCTGGAAGCTGCCCCGCCCGCTACCATCGAGCGGCGCCAGGACGTCACCGGTGATTACCCCGAGATGGTGCGACGCATCCGCCAGCTTGCCGATGCGGTGGCCGGGCCGGGCAGCGCCCACGATATCCATCTCTATCGTTCCTGCCGGGCCGAGGAGTGCTCTGCGGGAGCTACGGGGCCTGGATCGCGTAAGGAGCAGCAGGGAGCTAGAGGCCAGGCGAGCGCGAACGGACGTGAAGATGAACTTGATCTTGTTCTGCATATTACCTGTGCCCCTGAGACGCCCCTGAGTCAGGCCCATCTCAGAGCCGAGGAAGTTCAGCGCGCCCTGCGCCAGGAGTACCCTCGACTCGGCTCGGTCGCCATTCACACGGAGCCGCCGGAGTGAGCCACCGGCCTCAGCTACAGCGTGGCTGCTCCCCGGCAGAGAAGCAAATCACCCCACTCTTACCAGGCCGTCTCCAGGCTCCTGCGGGCTGTCAAGGCCCCAGGAGGCTTGTTCACTATCAATCAAGCCATCGGCCCGGCGCGCTCCCTTCATCGCTGGTGGCTGGCGCGCAGGGCTGTGACCTGCTGTAGCAGGGCTTCTAGCGGCAGGGCGCTCAAGCTCTCCAGGCGCAGATCGGGCGCGGCATCGTCGGCAAAGGTGGCGTGGCGCGTGAGGATGCTGGGGACGGCTACGCAGAAGATGCCCGCCCGCCGGGCTGCGCGGACACCGTTGGGCGAATCTTCGAGGGCAATCGCTTCCTCGGGCCTGACCCCCAGGCAGCGCAGGACAGCGAGGTAGACCGCTGGGTCGGGCTTGGTCACATGAACATCGTCGCCGCAGTAGATACACTGAAATCGTGAGCGCAGGCCCAGACGCTCCAGGTGCCCGACTACCCAGCGCCGCGATGAGGAGGAGGCTACTCCCAGCCGCAGACCAAGGCGCTCGGCTGCCTCCAGGTAGTCTAGCACTCCCTCCGCGACCGCTTGTCCCTCTAGGAGCTGGCGGCAATATTCCCGCCGGCTTTGCCGCAGCGCTTCACGCTCTTCAGGAGAGAAAACGCGCCCCAGACGGCGCTCTAGCTCGCGCAATGGATCAAAGGGGTTAGAGGTGGGGCCAATGCCGATATAGGGTAGCCAGGCCTCTAGCTCGAAACGCTGGCCATAGCGGGCATAGAGCTGCTGCCAGGCCAGAAACTCTGGCAGCTCTGTTTCGAGAATGAGGCCGTCGAAGTCGAAAATCAGCGCAGTAATCATGTCCTCCTTGGCAGGCCTGGACCCCGGGCGAGACAGGGCCGACACCAGACCAGGTCTCGCCGGCGGGGAACCGCAGCCTGAGCACTGGTAGATCAGAGCAAAGGCTCATAGAGGCCGACCTGTCGCTTTCCAGAGCTTGGAACGCCAGACAGGCCGGAGCAATAGCTCTGCCTTAAGGATATCATATCAGACGGGCAGTCCGCTTGCTCCACCCTGCCGCTAGATCTCCTGTCCCGACTCGCCACATACAACCTCTCCCTCTCCTCAGCTCAGCTCTCGCTCGTTTAGCCGGCTAGCTGGGCCGGTGTCCGGCGGGAGCTGAGCAGGTCAGGCTCCAGACGGACACCGGCCTCTGGTCTCGGCCTCTCGTCTGCCCGCGCTCAGGCGACAAACTGGTTGGTATAGGCGGCACTGACGTCCGCAACTGGAGGCACCAGCTTGAGGGCAGTCATGAAGGAGGCGGTCGCCTGCCAGACCGCAGGATCATTGTAGCCAAGGCGACCATTCCCACGCCAGATTGGAATCGTCGCCTGCAGCACTTCCCTGGCCTTGGCAAGATCCATGCCCGGCACAAAGCTCTTGCTGAGCTGCAAAGCCTCGTCGGGATGGGCAATCACCTCCTGCAATCCTCGCAGGGTCGCCTGGACAAAGGCGCGCACCATCTGCGGCTGCTGGCGCAGCGTCTCTTGTAGCGTCACGATGCCGTTCGAGATCAACGGCTGATAATCCGAGACCTCGAAGGTGCGCACGGCAAAACCCTGGCGCCGGAGCTGCAGCGGCTCATTGTTCGAATACCCCATAACGGCGTCGACCTTGTGGCCAAGCAGGGCCGCAACCTGGGTGAAGCCAATGGATTGCAGGTGAATGTCGTTCACGCTCAGATGCTCATGGTAGAGCAGGGCGAGCAGCCCAACATAGGTAGCTCCATAAGGGCCGGGCACCCCAACGCTATGGCCCTTGAGATCGGCCAGCGTGCGAATCGGCGAGTCGGCTGGCACGATCAGGCAGACCGGATAGCGCTGGAAGATGGTGGCTACGTTGACAGCCTGCACTCCCTTGCTGCGGGCCGTCAGCTCCTCATCGCCGCTGGCGAACACAAAGGTGTTGCGTCCCGCCACCATTGAGCCAATCAGGTCGGTGACAATGCCATGATTGATGGTGACGTTCAGTCCAGCCTGGCTGTAGTAGCCCTTCGCCTTGGCTACGTAGAAGGGCGCAAACTGGATATCGGGAATGTAGCCCAGGCCAATGGTCACGTCTGTCAGCGTCTTTCCTCCATTGGACGAGGGCGCACTTTGCCCCGCCGACTGGCCACAGGCGCCAAGTAGCAGGCAAAATACAAGCAGGCAGCTTACAAAAAAGAGGTGCGTGATCTTCCGCATAAGGCGCACAATCCCCCATACAGACAACACAACAATGCTTGCTTCTCGTGAGTGAGCGACTGGACCATAGGAGCGGCACGCTGGCTGGCCAGCGGCGCCGAGCAGGCGGTAGAGATGAATGGGGCCGAAGCGCAGCCATCAAACACTCTGGCGGGCGCCTCAGTAGACCGCTTCGGCCAGTTTGCTCAGCAGCCAGGCAAGACCGTAGTAGACTGCCGCCAGCGCGGCGAGCAACGCCAGTGTTGCAAACATAAAAGGCGTATCGTACTGGTGCTGTCCTTGCAGGATGAGGCCCCCTAGCCCCTGATTGCCGCCGGCCACAAACTCGCCCACCAGGGCGCCGGTGATCGAGAGCGTCAGGCCTGTGCGCACCGCGGCCATGATGGCGGGCAGCGCCAGGGGAAACTCAATAGCGGTCAGCAACGACCAGCCGGCGGCCCCATCAACGCGCGCCGCATCCAAAATGGAGCGATCGATCGTGCGCACACCCAGTGCTGTCGTGATCACCATTGGAAAGAGCACTACCAGCATACACAGAATAACGGTAGGAAGCAAGGTGTAACCCAGCCAGAGCACGAGAAAGGGCGCGATGACGATAGCCGGGATCGCCTGACCAGCGGCCAGATAGGGCTGCACCGTGGCCGCGATCAGGCGCGATTTGGCCAGGCCGTAGCCCAGAGGCAGCCCGATGACAACCGCCAGCAGGAAGCCAAGCAGGCTTTCCTCAATGGTGGCCAGGGCGTTCACCTCATAGAGACCTGAGCTAAGACCGTCTAGCAGGCGTTGCCAGACATCGGAAGGAGCTGGTAAGAAGAGCGGATTGATATGCCCATAAGCGGTGCCCAGGTACCAGAGACTCAGGAGCACAGCGGCCACCACTAGCGGTGGCACGACGCTCAAGGCGCTGGCTCGTCGACGCGCCCTGCTGGTTTTGGGCATTGGCGCGATCGCCAGTGTCGGTAGTTCCTCGCGCTCTCCTCCCTGACGCTGGCGGCCCTGGTGAGAAGGCAGTGTCAGCGGGAGGCGCTTGCTGCTTGTGGAAGAAGTGTCGATACCCATCATGGCCCTCGGTGATCTGTTCTCGTGACAACGCTGCTGCTCTCTTCTCCCTGACCTGCCAGGCAGGCTCAGGTCTGCTCCAGGCGCAGGCGCGGCCAGGGCGTCGTACGACGAGGACGCTGCTGTGGGAAAGAGCAGCTACGCTGTCAGTTCAACCGACCCGGGGGGCATGTGAGGGAGATGCAGGAAGGCGCTGACGGAGAGCGTGATCGAACTGATGGCGCCGCTCCAGGCGCGTCATGCTGGCAGCGCGCGGAGGATCAACTCATCCGTTTCGCGAGATACCAAGCCTTCTCCCATCCGGACTGTTACCGTCGGCTTCGGCCTCTCACCGAATCCATCGCTGGGCGTCGATCACCGGTGGAGGGTGGTGATCCTGGCATGTCAGCGCAGCACACAGGTGGATCATCTGGCCTGTTCAGCCAGCGTACCATCCTCGCGCTGCGGAGACACGGGCGCTCAGCGAGTCGCGGGCTCGGCAGCTCAGACACAGCTGTGGTGTATGGCTGCCATACCGCCGGTCGGGAATTGCACCCTGCCCCGAAGGTCTTGTTTCCATCTTTGTCGATATTATGACACAGAGCGCGGGAGCGCTGCAAGAGGGCGTCTGGCTCTGTCGACAGATCAGCCGAGGGCGGCCAGCAGCCGGAGAGCGAACGGTCCGCGCTGCTGACCAGCCTGCGGCCCCCTAGGCCAGCTTAGCCGCCTTGGGCGCGAGAGCGGGCAGGCCTGGCTCTGCGCTCCTCAAGGAGGACGAGCAGGAGGCCGCCCATGAGGCCCAGGTTTTTGGCGAACTGAATCTGCTGGGTCTGGCGGATCTGCGGATCGCTTTCTTGCCAGAATGGGTGGCCCACAATGGTGGTAGGGATCAGCACGCCGAGCAGAACAGTGGCGGCCAGCCGGGGCAACCAGCCCAGTGCCAGCGCGGTTCCTGCGACCACCATTGTGGCCCCGTTGAGGATGACAGCCCGCTCTGGTTGAGCGATCCCAAAGCGGGCCACGCGCGCTGGACGGCCCCCCGGATCAAGAAAGGCATCAGCGCCACCTTTGATGAAGATCAGGGACAACAGCAAACGTGCCAGGGCTCGGATCATATGCCTTGTCTTCGTCTCCTCTTTCTGCTTGCCTACGCGGCTTGTTTGAGCCTGGCGAGCAAGAGGCCAGGCCGGTCCAACAATACGAAGAGAGCAGCCAGCGGCCTGGTTGGTCAGCCTGTTCCGGTTGCCCCTTCGACGCGCGCACGCGCGCTCAGAGATGGACAAGCCAGATGGCTGCTTCTCCTCCCTCTTTCTTCATTCTAGCCCTGCGGGTCAGAGAACGCCAGCGCTCTGACCGGCTGCTCCTCCTCCTGCGCGGTAGCGGCGCATTTGCAGGAGGAGCGAGTGGCGAAATATAATACTCACCCAGGAGGATGTATGGGCGCGGAACTACGGATTATCCCCGTGACCGGTATTGGCGAGATTACCCCAGGGAGTGACCTGGGGGTTATCATCTATACTGCTCTGCAGGCCCAGGGAGTGACCCTCATCGATGGTGATATCCTGGTGGTCACGCAAAAGATTGTGTCGAAAGCTGAGGGACAACTGATCAACCTGGAGGAGGTGACTCCCTCGGCCTTCGCCCGGACCATTGCGCGCGAGACCGGCAAGGACCCCCGCCATGTTGAGGTAATCTTGCGTGAAACGCGACGCCTGGTGCGTATGGACCGCGGGGTCTTGATCTGCGAGACACACCACGGCTTTATCTGCGCCAATGCCGGCGTGGATGAATCCAATCTGGCAGACCAGCACCAGGTGAGCCTGTTGCCGCGCGATCCCGATCGCTCGGCGCAACTGCTCCGCGAGCAGCTTTTGAGCCTTGCGTCCTCTGATCGCTCTCAGTCATTGTCAGATCGAGAGAGGCTGCAACGGTTGGCGGTCGTTATCACAGATACCTGGGGGCGTCCCTGGCGCAATGGTCAGGTCAACATGGCGATCGGGGTGGCCGGGCTGGCAGCGATCCGGGACTATCGTGGCGAAGCTGACGCCTATGGCCGTGAGCTGCGTGTCAGCGCCATTGCGGTAGCCGATGAGCTGGCAGCCGCCGCTGAACTGGTCATGGGCAAGAGCGCCGGTGTCCCTGTCGCGCTGATCCGTGGCTATAGCTATCGCTCAGCGGCAGATGGGGTCAAGCCATTGCTGCGCGATGCCGCCAGCGACCTCTTCCGTTAACCGTCTGTCGGGCCGGATCGAGTGGTCAGCGAGGGTTCCGACTCGGATGGCTCTGGAGCGGTCTGGCGTGACCTGCCCTTCTGCCTGCTCTGGCGCCTGTGTCCGTCGGCAGATGCCGACGTCGGCCTGCGCCGGCCCTGCCACCATGCCCACCCTGCGACCCGATCCGTCTGATACCAGTCCCAGTAAGATAGAGCGAACGAGCCGTGACAACCGCTTGTGAACGAGCCGTGACTGTCTCCCAGCGCGCAGGCGACCTGCTGACGCTCTTGCGCAGCCGGCGCAGTGTGCGCGCTTTCCAAGAGCGCCCGGTCCCCGAAACCCTGCTGGAGCAGGTGCTGGAGGCGGCGCGTTGGGCGCCCTCGCCGCATGGACGGCAGCCCTGGCGTTTTGTCGTCTTCAGCGACCGAGCGCGCAAGGAGCGCTTAATCGAGCGCATGAGTGCCGCCTGGGAGGCGCAACTCCGCCTGGATCAGCAGCCAGAGGAGATTATTGCCCTGCGCCTGGAGAAATCACGCCAGCGCATCCGTCAGGCGCCGGTCTTGATTCTTCCCTGCCTGTACCTGGAAGATCTGGATCGCTATCCCGATGCCGAGCGCCAGGAGAATGAGCGCATCATGGCGATTCAGAGCCTGGGGGCCGCTGTTCAAAATATGCTCTTGATGGCCTACGAGTTGGGCCTTGATACTGGTTGGATGTGCGCGCCACTCTTCTGCCCCGCGGTTGTCTGCGAGGCCCTTGAGCTGGATCAGCGCCTACACCCTCAAGCGCTGATTACTCTGGGCTACGCCGCTGCCGACCCCAAACGGCGGCCTCGTCTGCCCCTGGAGGCCCTTGTCATTCGTCTTGACCGTCAGGGCAGCGGTGATGGGGGAGGAGGAGAGGGACGTGAGTTGTAAGCCAGAGAGCCTGTGGCCCCTGCCTTGCAATGGGGCCAGGGCACTACACCAGAAGGGAGCAGCGAGAAGGCTATGATCGTTGTGCTCGCCGGTGGTGTCGGGGGAGCACGCTTTCTGCAAGGCGTTGTCCAGGTAGTTCCACCTGCCGAGGTGACAGCTATCGTCAATACAGGAGACGATCGCGAGTTCTACGGACTCCACGTCTCGCCCGACATCGACATCGTGATCTATACACTGGCCGGCGTCGTTGACGAGCGCCACGGTTGGGGCATCCGCGGCGATACCTATCACGTCATGCAGCAGCTTACGCGCTACGGTCACGAAGACTGGTTTTTGCTCGGCGATCGCGACCTGGCGACCCATATTCACCGCACACTGCGCCTGCGTCAGGGGCGCACGCCGACGGAGGTAACCGAAGAGCTGCGCCGCCTCTTTGGCCTGGGGCTGCGCATCCTGCCCATGAGCGATGACCCCGTAGCGACCCACATTCAGACCCCCGCCGGTCTGCTGCATTTTCAAGAATATATGGTCAAGCGGCGCTGCATGGACGAGGTGCAGGGAGTGGTCTTCGTCGGCATCGAACAGGCTCAGCCGGCCCCGGGCGTTCTGGAGGCACTCCGTCAGGCCGAGGCTGTGTTGCTGGCCCCGAGTAATCCCATTGTGAGCATTGGCAGCATCCTGGCCCTACCCGGCGTGCGAGAGGCGCTGCGCTCGACCTCTGCCACTGTGGCCGCCATTAGCCCCATCGTGGGCGGTGCCCCCATCAAGGGGCCGGCGGATAAGCTGCTGCGCGGCCTCGGACATGAGGTCTCGGCGCTGGGCGTGGCCCGCTGCTACGCTGACTTTTTAGATGTGATGGTCATTGACCAGCAAGATGCGGCGCTCGCTCCGGCTATCGAAGCCCTTGGCCCGCGTGTGCTGGCGACCGATACAATCATGCGCGACCAGGAGGCCAAGGCCCGTCTGGCGCGCGAGGTGCTGCGCGCCTGCGCGTGCGCCGTCTAGTTTGAGAACGAGCAATTCGGGAGTGGCGATAACTGTGGCGACACAAGCGCAAGGAGCAGCGCAAGCCGCTGGGACCCTGCACCGCTGCGGGGCACTGGTGCCTGTGAAGCGGCTCGCTGCCGCTAAGGGGCGCCTGGCGGGGCATTTGACTCCCTCCCAGCGCGCCCGCCTGGTGCTCTCCATGCTCCATCACGTGGTGACCACGTTGCAAGCGAGCAACCTGCTTTCCAGGATTGTCGTGGTCAGCGCTGACGAGCGGGTACGGGCCTGCGCTGCGGCCTGGGGAGCGGAAGCCTGGCCCGAGGAGCAAGCGGGCCACAATGGCGCCCTGGAGGCCGCCGCTCGCCGGCTGCGGGCCGAGGGAGTCGCGGCCCTCCTCACGATCTCGGCTGACCTGCCGCTCCTACAGGCAGAGGAGATCAAGGCCCTGCTGGAGCAGGCCCAGCACTATCCGATTGTGCTGGCGCCGGCTCATGATGGACAGGGGACCAATGCCCTGCTGCTGCGACCTCCCCTGCTGCTGCCCTATCTCTTTGGGGAGCGGAGCCTGCAGCGCTATAGCGAAGCCGCACAGCTACGCCACCTGCCCTATACTCGCTATGAGAGTCCTGGGCTGGCTCTCGATATCGACACCGTAGAGGACCTGCGGCGGTCGTCCCTGGCCGAGGGCCAGGCAACCGCGAGGCTTTCGCACTGTCTCAGGGAGATGACATCATGCCAGTCGTTGGATATTCGGCAGCACTAGAGCAATTCCATCCGAGCGATCTCCTGCGCTGGTGCCAGGAGGCCGAGGAAGCGGGCTTCGGCGGCGTCATGGCCGCCGATCACTTCCATCCCTGGACGCCGACCCAGGGGCACAGTCCCTTTGTCTGGTCCTGGATGGGAGCCCTCGGACTGGCCACCAAGAAGCTGACCTTTGGTCCGGGCGTGACCTGCGCTTCCTACCGCTACCACCCGGCCATCATTGCCCAGGCCGCCGCCACCCTGGCGGCTATGTATCCCGGGCGCTTCTGGCTAGGGATCGGTACAGGCGAAGCCCTCAACGAACACATTGTCGGCGGCGAGTGGCCCGAAGCGCCGGTTCGCCTGGAGCGCATGATCGAATCCATCGAAATCATTAAGCTGCTCTTCAGCGGCAAGAAGGTCCGCTATAGTGGCAAACACCTGCGCATGGAGAGCGCCCGCCTCTACACGCGCCCAGAGACGCCGCCTCCCATTCTGGTCGCAGCTTCTGGCCCCAAAGCGGCGGAGACCGCCGGGCGGCTAGGCGATGGTCTCATCACGCCGGCAGCTCCACCAGAGAAGCTCAAGATGCTGCTAGAGCGCTTCGAAAAGGGGGCGCGCGAGGCCGGCAAGGACCCGAGCACCATGCCGCGCCTGCTGCAACTGCATGTCTCCTGGGCGCCGACCTATGAGGAGGCCGTCAATAACGCTCTCAAAGAGTGGCCCAACGGCGGCATCAAGGCCCCCAAGCAGGATATCCGCTCCCCAGAGGATTTTGAGGCCTTCGCCCAACTGGTACGCCCCGAAGACTTCCAGGGCCGCGTACTGATCTCCCCCGACCTGGAGGAACACCGACGCCATATCCAGAGCTTCTTTGACCTCGGCTTCGATGAGGTGCATGTCCATAACGTTGGGCGCGACCAGAGCAGCTTTATCCGAGCCTATGGTGAGGCAGTGATTCCTGCTCTGCATCAGCCGGCGTCAGCCTCGCGCCTGCAGGCTTCCTCACAATAGCCGCCCAGCTCACTCCAGCCGCAGCGCTGCGCCACGCAGACGCGCACCGTCCAATGAGCCAACGCCCGGCTCCTCGCTCCCTATCTGGCCCACCTGGCCAGAGACCAGAGCCGAGGAGCCGGCTCTGTGTCAGAGAACGACAGGAGCAATACCGAGGAGAAAAGGAGGGACCAAAAGCAATGGCGTCGCTCTCGGAGCGCGCTCGCGCTTTTCTCCAAGAGAAGCCTCGCTTTGGCGTGCTTGGCACGGTCAATGCCGACGGCTCGCCGCACTTAACCACCATGTGGTTTTTGCTCGATGGGGACGAAATCCTCATGAATACCAAAGTGGGACGAGTAAAGGAGCGGAATATGCGCCGTGATCCGCGCGTTTCGCTCTGTGTCGAAGACGGCTATCGCTATGTGACGATCAGCGGTCGAGTACGCCTGATCGATGATCCGGCAGTGGCTCAGATGGACATCTATCGCCTGGCGCGGCATTACGACGGCGAGGAAGCCGCGCGCCAGCAGATGGAGCGCTTCAGCAAAGAGCAACGCGTCACCGTGCGGCTCACCTGTGAGCAGGTGGTCGAACACCTCTGAGAGAGGGGCCCCCGACCGACCCGACGGACGAGAGCGCCGCGTAGCAGGCCCCGTCTGGATAGTGGGGAGACCGTCGTTGCCGCTGCCTGGCATGCTAGAACAGGGACGATAAGAGAGAGGGAAGGAAAGGCAGACGCAGAGAGGCCAGGAGAGGATGGGCGCGCAGAACCCTTCTCCTGGCCTCCCGCGTGGCATGGTAGGGAGGCTGTTGCCTTCAGGCTCCCGCCATCACGTACGCCTCACGAAGAGGCCTCCGTAGCCGAGGCAGCCGGGGTAGCCACCTCGACAGCCGGGGGCGCCTCGGGCCGCAAGGCGGGCTGCTCACCGCGCTGGCGCGGACGCCAGACACGGACATACTCGGCCAGGAAGTAGGACCCGATAACCAGGATGGCCGCCAGCGCCTGAGCCACCAGCCCCTCAACGTTGGGGAAGACCGCGAACCAGAGACCCATCCAGTCGGGAATGGGCAAGGGAACGGGGGTAGTACTGAGCCAGCCAGCAAGCTGCATTTCCTGAACACTCTCGCCCACCATTACAATCAGCACCACGCCCAGCATCACACCCGTGAGCACCAGCATCCGCTTGTAGGGCAGGCGATGGTGAGCCACAAAGGTCAGGGCCCCAACCGTTGCCGTGAAGGCCAGGCCGATCAAGACGCCAATGAGAACGATTTCTGAACCGACCTGCATACGCAGGTTTTGCAAGAAGAGCACGACCTCAAAGCCCTCACGATAGACCGAAGTGAAGCCCAGGACCACCATGCCCCAGACAATCCGTGCCTCCTCGTCTTCACCCAGGCTCAGCAGGCTGCGCCGCCGACGGTTGTGGAAGGAGATCCAGCCGGTCCAGTAGACGCGGTGGAAGAACCAGTTCATGATAATGAGCAGGACAATGACCGCCAGCAGGCCAGTAGCAGCCTGGATATGCAGCTCAGGGGCATTGACGCTGCTGAGAATTCCAACGACGACGAACCAGGTGATCAGCGTCGCCAGCAGGGCTAAACCAGCTCCAACGGCGATAGGACGGCGATACTTCTCGTGCTTGCCCATCATGCTGGCCGTAATCGCCGCCAGCACCAGGATGGTTTCTAGCCCCTCGCGGAACACCAACAGGCCAGTATCTAAAATAGCAGCGCCCGGACTCAGGTGCGGCGTGGTCGGATCAGGGTTGCCCTCCGCCGTAATGCCCTGCCAGACAAGGGCGGCCACGACTGCCAGTCCGGCTACCAAGAGTACTACACGTATGATTCGCTGTAGAAGGCTTCCGGTAAAGTAGGCTTGGATGTACCTCACTCCAGCAAGTCCTTTCGTCTCTTCTACCCAGTTGTGACGTGCCTCGTGTTGTCGACCCGCTACTCTCTCTCGATATTAGGCCAGGCTAATATCTTAGTGTTGCACTCGGATATTAGCATGGCCTAATCCATTTTGTCAAGGGGCAAACCGAGATTCTCCGCGCTGCTCCGCACCATTACCGAGGCGTGCATTAAAAATCCGTTAAAATTGATGCCAACGTCCTGTCTCCATATATTCGAATTGACATATTCATCTCCTCTTTTCTAAACTGAGAAGTGTTCTGAGCCAAAGCCGTGCATCCTTCAGGCAGAGGCAAAGGGATGCCTGGAAAGGAAAGGAAAGAAAGGATCACTGCGCCCGCCCTCGGGCCGGCCTCGCCCTGCCAAGCCTGCTTAGGCTGGGAAGAGCGGTGCCCGTTGCGAGATGGCTCGGGCCAGTCCACTTGTAGGCCGTCCTCTGTTCTGAGGCGAAGCAAAAATGCACACAGCGAGGATGCCCTGGGGAGACTTCGCCTCTGGCGTCTTGCTCGCGCGTCTCACTCTTACCCGTCGAGACGGGCCATAGGCGGGCAAGCGGAACGAGCAAGAGCGAGCAGCAACCGCCAGAGACCGCTGTCCAGGGAGAAAGGGAAGGACCAACGATGACACAGACCAGGCCTGGCCCAATCAAGACCCAGCCACTGCGAGCGAGCCATATGAGCGTCAGCCGAGAGCGACATGTGAGAAAGGAGGAACCATGCCCTGGTGGTTCTTTAAGCATGGAGGGGGGAGCGATCCAGAGCCGGAGGGTGAGTCGGCTCCAGCCGCAGGACGGCTGAGCAGTGGCTCCTTTTCTCCAAAGGGGCCTGCTGCAGACTACAGCTTGCCTTATCCGCTGCCTTTGCCCAAGGACGTGCGGGAGATTGATCGTTTAGATCTCCAGCATTATGCCCTGCGAGCGGTTCTGCGAGCCAACTATCTGGCTCCGGTGAGCAAGCCGCGTCGCATTCTTGACGCGGGCTGTGGAACAGGCCAGTGGGCCTATGAACTCTGTCAAGAATTTCCCCAGGCGCTGGTAGTTGGCCTGGACATCGAGCAGATCAAGCAGACTACCTCTCCACCTTCCAATTTTCGTTTTGTGCGCGCTAACCTTCTAGATGGCCTCCCCTTTGCCAACGACAGCTTTGATTTCGTCCATCAGCGTCTCATGGCGCTCTCCCTGCCTATCACCTGCTGGCCGGTGCTAGTCAGGGATCTCGCCCGTGTCACGGCCCCCGGGGGCTGGATTGAACTGGTTGAAGGTGGTCCAGACGTGGCCCCCGCCGGTCCGGCCACTCAAGAGGTCTTTACCCTCATCGGCCAATACCTTGCAGCGCGCGGTCTCGACGGTCATGGTGTTATCGCCCACTCACTGGGGCGCTATCTTGAAGACGCCGGCCTGAGCGCCATTGAGCAGCAGGTCATCGCTGTCCCTCTCGGAGAGTGGGGTGGATCGCTGGGACGGCTGATTGCCCTGGACTTCCGAGAAACATTTGTGGCCCTCAGCGAGCGCGTGAGTCAGCGCTTTCAAATTCCGCGCGAGGCCTTCGTAGCCCTGCTCCAAACCATGCAGCGCGAGTGCAACGAGCTGCACACCAGCTATCACTTTACCGTGGCCTATGGACAAAAGCGCTAAGGCAGGTGGGCCACCGTGACCAGATGGCAGAGCCAGCGGGGCCAGATCGCCGCTCTGGCTAGATCTCACCACGCCAGCTCTGTTCGGCCCTTGTCTTGCACAAGCCCCTCTGGTTTTAAAGCGCGAGCGCCTGTCTCCGGTCAGCGGGCAATGGCCGCAGGGCCGTTGGCTCTGCACTATAGGTAATCCAGAGAGCGTCGGCTGTTGTGCGAGCCGCCACGGCGCAGTAGCGGAAACCGGAAGGTAGACCGGCAGGCGCCGGCTGGCGGGTCAGTAGCTCGTTGAGGCGCGCCTCCAGGGGGGCAGCCAGCCAGGTTACTGGTAATCCTCCCCAATCGGCATGCAGCAGATGGACCTGCAAGTGACAGGCGGAAGTCAGGGGCTGGATTTGCAAGGTGAGGGGGCGGGTGACGGAGACTCCAAGCAGCGTCAACGTTTCATCGCCCATGACCTCAATCAGGGCACCTGGCTGGAGGGTCAGGCGCACATGGCTGACCTGGCCCGGCAGACCGACCTGGGGCAGGCTGCGCGTCACGAGCGCAGTGAGATAGGCCGAGGAAAGCTGTAATACCAGCTCACTCCTGTCAGGAGGCGCTGAAGCGAGCGGCGGGCGGTCAGCGCCCAGGAAGAGGAAGAGTGTGACCAGAAGGGCGCAGGCCCCGCAGAGCATCCCTAGCAGGAACGTGCCAAGGGGAAGCCAGCCGCGGGCGCGGCTCTGCTGAGGGGGAGGTGGCGGCGGCTGCCATCCCTCAGCTTCAGGCTCAGAGGGTAGCCAGGGGAGCAAAGGGGTAGAGAGCCGCCGCGTCGGTCGCGCCCTGGGCAGGCTGGGCGAGGCGGTCTCACTCTGCTGCCAGCTTGATGGCTCGGTCGGCTCATCAGCAGATCTCAGCCCAGCCAGATCGGCAAGATCATAGCTGCTGTCGGGAATGGTGAGCTCAGAGGCCGGGTCTGCTTCATCGTGGTCATCGAAACGGTCATTAGCGAACCAGGGCATGGCTGCAAGCTCTCCTTAACAAGCAAACCTGCTGTGTATCATAGCTGTTCAGCCCCAGTAGGACAAGGGGCTTTCTTTTTGGGCAAATCGCCCAAAAGAGAGCGCCTTGCTTTCAGACAAAGTGCCCGTAGTCTCAGCAGCAAGGGGGACGTATCATAAAAGCAAGTAGGGGAGCTGAGCCTCAGCTGCGAGCCACCGGGCCACGGCGGAGGAAAGCGGTGCGATAAGTAAGTAAGAACGAAGGGAACGAAGCGAAGCGAAGCGAGGCGGCTGCCCCGAAGCGAAGGCGCTGCCGAGCACACGGCGCGCCAGCAGTTATCAGTTCAGCAGGATAGAAATTAGCGACGAGCAGTCAGAAGTCAGTCAAGAGCACGGAGTGGCAACGAGAGCCGAAGGCGTGTCCGGCAAAGAGGCTGGGGAGAGACCAGTAAAGAGGAGAGTTCGACGGCATGACACCTGAAGAAGTTCTGCAATTTGCCAAGGAGCGCGGTGCCAAGATGGTAGACTTCAAATTCGTGGATCTACCAGGCACCTGGCAGCATTTCAGCGTCCCCTTGCACGAGCTGGATGAGGAGACCTTTGTCGAGGGGAAGTATTTTGACGGATCAAGCATCCGCGGCTTCCAGACCATCGACGACAGCGACATGCTGGTAATCCCCGATCCAGATACGGCTTTCATGGACCCCTTTACCAGCGTCCCCACGCTGAGCCTCATCTGCACCGTTGCCCACCCAGGACCGGGCGCGCACAAGCAGCCTTATACCCGCGATCCGCGGACGATTGCGCGCAAGGCCGAGGAATATCTGCGCTCGTCCGGGATTGCTGATGTGAGCTACTTTGGCCCCGAGGCCGAGTTCTTCGTGTTTGACAACGTGCGCTTCACCTCGACCCAGAACGTGCAGTATGCCGAGGTGGATTCGGACGAGGCGCACTGGAATAATGGCCGTAACGGCGGCGTCAACCTGGGCCATCGCCTGCGCCCCAAAGAGGGCTACTTCCCTGTGCCCCCCAGCGATACGCTGCAGGACCTGCGCAGCGAAATGGTGCTGACGCTGGAGGAGCTGGGCATCCCGGTCGAGGCCCAGCATCATGAGGTCGGCGGCGCCGGTCAGTGTGAGATCGATATTCGCTATAACACGCTGGTCAAGACCGCCGATAACCTGATGATCTATAAGTATGTGGTGAAGAATACGGCGCGCAAGCACGGGAAGACGGCAACTTTCATGCCGAAGCCGATCTTCGGTGATAACGGCTCCGGCATGCATGTTCACCAGAGCCTGTGGAAGGATGAGCGCCCGCTCTTCTATGACCCCGAGGGGTACGCGGGGCTTTCGCAGACGGCGCGCTACTATATCGGTGGTCTGTTGATGCACGCTCCCGCGCTGCTGGCGATTGCCGCCTCGACCACTAACAGCTATAAGCGCCTGGTGCCCGGCTTTGAGGCTCCGGTCAATCTGGTCTTCTCGAAGGCCAACCGCAGCGCCGCTGTGCGCATCCCGAATACAGATTGTCCTTCCGCCAAGCGCATTGAATTCCGTCCGCCCGATCCGACGGCCAATCCCTACCTGACTTTTGCTGCCCTGCTGATGGCTGGCCTTGACGGTATCCGCCGCAAGATCGAACCCAGCGAGCACGGCTTCGGACCGATCGATCGTGACCTGTATCACCTTCCCCCGGAGGAGCTGCGCGAGATCGGCTCGGTTCCGGGCTCGCTGGAGGAGGCGCTCAACGCTCTGGAGGCCGATCACGCTTTCCTGTTGGAGGGAGGCGTCTTCACGACCGACGTGCTCGAACACTATATTGAGCTGAAGCGCGCTCAGGTCAACGAGGTGCGCATGCGCCCCGTGCCGATTGAATTCGCCCTCTACTACGACGCCTGATCCTTCTGAGCTGATCGTACGCACGAGCGAACAGACCCAGGGGACTGGTCCACTCATTCAGGTCGTGTCTGACCAGGCAGGCCAGCGGCTGGCTGAGATGGGAGAACACGACCTGGAGCTGCCAGGCTCAGTCTCCTGGGTCTTGTGGTCTTTCCTCCCATCCTGTTCTTTTCCTCCTTTTCTCCTGAGCCGGGCTCAGGTTCGCTCGCTCCACTCGCGCCTGTCCCTTGCTCGTTGTCTCCGCTGGAAAGAGCTGTCCCGGTACCGTTGACTGGCCAGGTAGCAAAACTGGAGTGCCTGGCTGGCTATGTTCTGATCGCGATGGTATAATGGAATGTCTATCCTACCCGCGCGGTACGATGCCATCCTCGCTCTGTCTGGAGAGGCGCTCTATGGACCCACTGATTGACAGTTATGGCCGGCGCATTCGCAATCTGCGCATCTCGATTACGGATAAGTGCAATTTCCGCTGTACGTATTGCATGCCCGCCGAGGGCCTGCCGTGGCTGAAGAAGGCAGAGATTCTGACCTATGAAGAGATTGAGCGGCTGGCTCGCCTGGCGGTGCGCATGGGCATTGAGCAGATCCGCCTGACGGGAGGCGAACCACTGGTACGCCGCGATGTGCCGGAGCTGGTGCGCAGGCTCCGCCAGATCGAGGGGCTGCGCAGCCTCAGCCTAACCACGAATGGGGTCCTGCTGAAGCAGTTGGCCGGCCCGCTGGCTGAGGCCGGTCTGACGCGTATCAACGTCAGCCTGGATTCGCTGGTGCGTGAGAAGTTTGCCCGTCTGACGCGTCGCGATCAACTCGATCGCGTGCTGGAGGGCCTGGAGGAGCTTGAGAAGTACCCGTCTATCCGTCCGATTAAGATTAATGCCGTGGCGATGCGCGGCTTCACAGAAGAGGAGGTCCTTGATTTTGTGCGTCTGGCGCGCCGGAAAGGTTATGTGGTGCGCTGGATCGAGTTCATGCCTCTTGATGCCGACCAGATCTGGCGCAAGGAGGACATTCTGACCGGCGCCGAGATTAAGGCCATCATTGAGGCCGAGTATGGTCCGCTGGTGCCAATTCAGGGCGATCCGTCAGAGACAGCCCGGCGTTATACCTTTAGCGACGGCATCGGGGAGGTAGGTTTCATTAATCCGGTCAGCGAGCCGTTTTGCGCTACCTGCGACCGTATCCGCCTGACCGCCGATGGCCAGTTGCGCACGTGTCTGTTTGCCACCGAGGAGACCGATCTGCGCACGCCGCTCCGCTCGGGGGCATCCGATGAGGAGCTCACGGAAATCATTCGCCGCGCCGTCTGGCACAAGGAGCTGAAGCACTATATTGGCGATACGCGCTTCAAGAGAGCCAATCGCACGATGTCCATGATTGGTGGCTAAACATGTTTCTCTCGCCCGTGCCAGGGGTGCTGCCCGCAGATGCTCGGCGCGTTACCTCACAGGGAGATGTTCGTCTCTCTAAATAAATAGGCAAATAGACATGGTATGTCTTCGAGTGCTGATCATGCGAGATTAGCTCCTTTTTATTGTTTGTCGGGGCTGGGTAGGGGAGAAGGCTCTCCATCGGGGGAGCTGTGAAGCCCTGCCCGGCAAGCCTGTCAATGGGTTGGGGAGCGCACTCGAAGCCGCCAGGAAGGAGGCTCTGTGGAACACGAAGCTGTCGATTTGCTCACGGTGCGCGAGGTAGCCCGCCAACTGCGGGTAGATGATACAACGGTGCGGCGCTGGATTAAAACGGGCATGCTGGAGGCTATTACGTTGCCTCACCGTGGCCGGCGTCAAGCGTACCGCATCCGCCGTGCAACGCTGGAGGCCCTATTGGCTACTCCGCTGGTTTCATCAGCCCCCGCTTCTCCTCCCCGTGACCGCGAGTGAGCGAGCAGCCAGCACAAGAAGGGTAGTCTCGCTGCTCCCCTTGCTCTCTCTCGCTGCCTCCCCTTCGCAGGATGTGGTAGACTGTTGGCACGGCACCTGCTACCTGTGTATCTGGCAGGCACGAGTACGCTGCCGGACTGGCGGCGTGCTGTAACCGAGGCTGCTCCAGGAGGCGAGTGGTTGGCGCTTTCTGTCAGCAGCAAGGTTGTTGTCTGGCGCTTCCCTATCGGGATGGATTCGACTTCCTGTCAGGGGCTGTCTGCAGGTTGAGTGGTTGGCGCCGATGTGACGCAGGCGCGCTCGACTCCGCACTGCCCACCCCGGCAGGATCAGAGAGGTTTGTCAGGTTGCATCCTGGAAGAGAGGAGAGTGGTTGACACGATGACGCAGCGATCTGCCGAGGAGCTGTTTCACGAGCTGCAGGGCGAGCTGCATGCGGGCTTTGCGGCGATCCATGTGCCAGTCCAGCACTCCCCCGCCGGCGTTCCCTATTTGACCGCCCCGGGGGTGGTGCTGCTGGCCCGTCCGCAAACGAACCTGCAGGGTCTGGCTCCCTTTCTCGAAGGCTTTGATTCCGCCTATCGCTTCAGCGAGTATGTGCATGATCCCACCATCTTGCCCGACGGCGCCCAGCTCTGCAAGGTAGCAGGGCAGACGTGCTATCTGAGCTTTGGCCCGCGGCGTACCCTCAATGCCCAGGCTCACCGTTATTTCGATCACCTGAAGGCATCGCGTCACGGCTCCGTGCTGGAGCACGCCACCTTTAGTTTCTTTGTCTACGGCGTCTCGCGCAGTCTGACCCACGAGCTGATCCGCCATCGCGCCGGTTTCAGCTATTCACAGACCAGTCAGCGCTTTGTTGATGGTCGGACGCTTCGCTTTGTCGAGCGTCCCGAGTACCGGCAGGATGAGCATCTGCATCGGCTCTTTTTGCAGCGCATCGAGCGCGCCGCGGCGGAGTATGCCGAGTTGAGCGAGTACCTGCTGACTCGTCAGCAGGCCGGTGATCCCCTATTGAGTGCGGAGGCCCGGACCGACCTGCGCAAGCGAGTGCAACAGTGCTCACGTTCGCTGCTGCCCAACGAGACGGAGGCGCCGCTAGTAGTGACGGCCAATGCGCGGGCCTGGCGTCATGTGATCGAGGAGCGCACTGCCCCACATGCCGAGATTGAGATTCGGGAGCTGCTGGTCCGTATCTTTGTCTGTCTGGCGCTGGTCGATCCGATCCTCTTTGGCGATTACACTTTGGAACGTTTGCCGGACGGCACCTATAGCGTGCGCACACCCTATGAGAAGGTCTAGCCCCGCGCGCAGGACAAGGCCAGACGGAAGCCAGAGCGGCGCGGCGCGCTCTGGTCCTGCGAGTTGGCCGCCAGCCGGCTAGAGGAGTGGACGGCGATAGAGTCGGAGACCATCGTCGGCGGCGTGCTGTCCCGCGCTGGTGGTGGCAGCGACGGCCTCCAATTCGCAGCGCGCCGCGAGCCGTGCCGCGGCTGGATCACGTTGGGGAAAGAGGACTTCGAACCAGAGGGGCTGCCCGTGCTGCTGGCTCTCGCCCTCTAGCTCTGCCCCCCACAGTCGGGCCCGGTTGAGGGCGCAGATGAGCAGCGCCCTCCCCCCGCCGCGACGGCGGTGGCGCGGGTGAACCGTGCCTTCGCAGCGCAAGTGATAGCCCTCTGCATCGCGCACGAGATGCAGCAGCGTATAGCCGATCAGCTCTCCTTCCAGCCCTTCCAGCGTTCCCCCTTGCCCCCAGGTGTTCAGGTCATCGTCATCATCGAGCAAGACGAAGAGGGCCGGGCCTGGCTCACCCTGACCAAGACTGGCCTGCCAGTCGTCCCAAGCGGCGCGTGAAAAAAGGCAGCCGTCGATACTCTCCGCGAGCTGCCGAAGATCCCTGAGTTGCGGCAGGTCGCCAGGTCGCGCTTCGCGAACGCGCACGTGTTTTCACTCCCTCGTCATGATGTAGCTGGTGAGGTTGGTTGTGGGCCCCTGGTCTGCCTTGCCCAAGGCGCAGTGGCCTGGATGAGGCCACCCAGCAAGACCAGGAGCGTCCCCCTCGCCTATAATAGCGCGCCCCTGGCGGGCCAGGCAACAGGCAGCGGGCAGGCATGGCTGTTGACCCGCTCTGGCGGCTGCCTGTCATATAATGTGGGTGTTTGCCCTCCCTTGCAGAGAAATTGATCGATACAAGGGAGGGAGGCCAGAGAGATTCCCAAGCCAAGCGAGCAGAGCAAAGCAAAGGAGTACGGCCTTGCGCGATTCTGGTGTACAGAGGCTCCAGGCGATTCGTGAAGCCATGCCGGCGACGACGGCGCATACGTATTTGAACACAGGGACCTTTGGGCCGCTGCCACGCTGTGTGGTTGAAGCCATGCATGAGCGGCTCCAGGAGGAATGGCACCAGGGACGTCTTGGAGCGGAAGCCCAGGCCTCCCTACTGGCCTGCTATCGAGAGG
This sequence comes from Thermogemmatispora argillosa, assembly GCF_059696725.1. Taxonomy (NCBI): domain Bacteria; kingdom Bacillati; phylum Chloroflexota; class Ktedonobacteria; order Thermogemmatisporales; family Thermogemmatisporaceae; genus Thermogemmatispora; species Thermogemmatispora argillosa. The sequence goes on from NZ_AP019377.1 coordinate 70,635, forward strand.
CCAGACAGCGCTGTGCCACGCTGCTCAACGCGAGCGAAGAAGAGATCGCCCTGACGGACAACACCGGCGAGGGGCTCAACATCATCGCCTTTGGTCTCAACTGGAGAGAAGGCGATGAAGTGATTACGACCAACCACGAGCATATCAGCGCGCTGGCCCCACTCTACCAGCTACGCGATCGCTACGGAATACGCCTGCGGATCGCCGATCTAGGGGAGCGAGGGGAACGATCGGCAGTGGAGGAGATCGCCCGGCTGATTACGCCGCGGACGCGCCTGATCGTGCTCTCGCACGTCTCCTATATGACCGGGGCCCGTTTTGATGTGAGCGCAGTAACAGCCCTGGGGCGGCGTCACGGGGTGCCTGTGCTGATCGATGGAGCGCAAGCCGCGGGGGCGATCGCCGTCGATGTCCAGGCGCTAGACGTCGACTTCTACGCCTTCCCGATGCACAAATGGCTATGCGGTCCAGACGGCACAGGGGGCCTCTATGTGAGACGCACAGCCTTAAGTCAAGTGCAGTCGACCTATGTTGGCTACTACTCGCTCAAGCACGAGCAAAGCGGCGCCTGGGAGCTGCACGAGACGGCGCAGCGCTTTGAGCTAGGCGGAAGGCAGACCGCGGCTCTGGTGGGACAGAGTCGGGTGCTGCGCTGGTTGGCCGAAGAGGTCGGACACCACTGGCTCCAGGAGCGAATTGCGGCCCTCAATCGCTACGCCGCCGACCTCCTCAGCGACGTTCCGGGGGTGCGCATTCTCACACCCCAGCCGGGAGCGAGCGGCCTGCTCTCGTTGACCTTTGAGCGAGCGGAACCGGAAACGGTGGTCCGTCGCCTGGCACAAGAACACAATGTGCTCATTCGGAGCATTCCTGAGCGACAGGCCCTCCGCCTTTCGACAGGCTTTTACAATACCGAAGAAGAACTAGAGAGGGTGGCCGGGATCTTACGAGCCTGGTCCTCATAGCTCAGAGGGCGGGCGGGGCACGGCGAGCAGGGGAATGGCAAGCCCAGCTCTGCGGCCAGTCCACCCGGTCGTTAGCCCGCCCTTCTCATCCATGCTGGCCAGGGCGAGCGGAAGCCAGGTGGCGAAGATGGGAAGCCGGCAGCGAAGAGAGAGAAGGAAGGAGGGAGGGAGTCAGGCTGGTCACCAGGAGTATGGGATTGGGCGAAACAGATAATGCCCATGAGGGCAGGTGAAGCGGCGACGTCCTACTTTCCCACGGGACCACTCCCGCAGTATCATCGGGGCTGGAGAGCTTAACTTCCGTGTTCGGGATGGGAACGGGTGTTTCCTCTCCGCTAGAGTCGCCGATTCGCCTGCCCTCACAGGCGTTTGCACTTGGCGTAAGGTATAGTAGCATGGCGAGGCCAGTTTTGTCAAGAGGGAAGCGGCAGCGGTATCAACCCTGAGAGAGGTGGGCCGATACCCTGCCGGGGCCGGCACTCGCCGGTGAGCACTGACCGCCGCCTGAGAAGAAGGATCAAGGCCAGGAGGGGAGCCTCACTCAGCCAGAGCGCTGGCGTGCGACCACGGCCTCCGCCTCGCTGAGACGCAACGAAGCCAGACGCGAGACGCTATCGCTGCCCATCGAGACCCCATAGATGGCCTGAGCGGCGGTCATGGTGACCCGATTATGCGTAATGACGATGAACTGCGTCCGCTCGGCTAAGCGCTTCAGAATGTCGCAGAAGCGCGAAACGTTGGACTCATCAAGAGCGGCGTCGACCTCGTCCAGGAGACAGAACGGGGGTGGATTGATCTCCAGGAGCGAAAAGAGCAAGGCAGCCGAGACCAGGGCGCGCTCGCCACCTGAGAGCAGTGAGAGATCCTGCACCTTCTTGCCGGGGGGCTGGACAATGACCTCAACCCCGAAGGGGAGGCCGCTCCGGGCCATGCTGGCCGCCTCCTCAGCGCTGGCCGGTTCTTCCTCTGGCGCGGCCCCGTGTCCGTTCCGGGCAGCCTGACTGCTGGGGCTATGTCTGCCGGCAGAGCGACCCTCTGCGCCTTCCGAAGAGCGCTCTCCTCCCTTGCTGGTCACCAGCTCCAGACGCGCCTGACCGCCATTGAAAAGAGTACGGAAGTGCTCGCGGAAGCGAGCATTGACCGCCTCGAAGGTGGTCTCAAACTGGCGCGTCATCGTAGCGTCGAGCTGGCCGATGATGGTATGCAGTTGCTCGGCAGCCTGCTCCATATCGGCGATCTGGGAGCTGAGAAACTCAAAGCGCTGTCGCTCCTCCTCATACTGGCGCGGGGCATCGGGATCACAGCCACCGAGAGCTTTGAGACGGCTGCGAGTCTGCTCAATCTGGCGACGCAAGCGACGCAGCTTTGCCTCCTCGTCTTCCTCGTGCTCTGCGCGCTCGGCCTCCTCTGCGGACGGGGGGGCAAGCTGAGAGAGCAGCTGTCTCAACTCCTGGGGCTGATTGAGGCCCAGATCCTCCTGAAGCTGGCTTTGGAGAGCTTCCAGGGCATCGCGAGCCCGTTGGCTCTCCAAGAGGCAGCGCCGATAGAGGACCTCACACTGACTCTGCTCCTGGCGCAAGGCGGCTAGCTCCTGCTCACTGGCTGCGAGGCGCTGCTCCAACTCGCGCAGGGCCTGCTCGCGCTGCTGGACGCGCAGGCCCGCCTGGCGGGCCTGTTCACGGGCCTGCTCTAGCTCGCCCTGCTGGCGGGCAATGCTCTCGCGCAAGCGCTGCTGCTGCTCTTCGGCCTGGCGCAGGCGTAGCTGCTGCTGGTCAAGCTGAGTACGGAGCTCCTGTAGCTGCTGCTGAACCTCGCTCACCTGGCGTTCCAGCGTCTTGGCCTCCTGGCGTTTGACGGCCATCTGCGTACGCAGACGCCCCAGCTCCTCCTGCTGACGGCGGTAGACGGCGGCGCGCTCCTCAACCTGGGCCTGTAACTCCTCCACCAGGCCCTGCAGCTCCTGTTGAGCGCGTTCATGGGCCTGGACACGCTCGCGCGTGGCCTGCAGTTCCTGCTCCAGACCGGCAATTTCCGCCGCAAGCTGCTGCTCAACCGAGGTTGCCATCTTCAGCTCCGTTTGCAACCGCTCCTGCTCACGCTCGCTATGCGCCAGAGCCCGGTTCAGCTCCTGCAGGCGGGCCGCGTTCTTCTGCAGTTCACGATCGAGGCTAGCCTGTTCGGCGCGCCGCCCTTCTTGGGCCCGCTGGATCTCGCTGAGCAGCCCATTGAGGCGGTCGATGTGGGCCGTCTGGGCCTCGAGCTGAGCCGGTAACTCGCGTAGCTCGCGTTCATAGTGGAGAAGGCCGCCGCTTTGCTCGCCCTGGGCGTGTCCGCCGCTCAGCCAGCCCTGCTGCAGAGAGAGCACCTCGCCTTTACGCGTCACCAGGGCGCGCAGGGGACACCCCGCCCAGGAAGAGAAGGCTGAAGCCTGAGCCTGGAGCCGCGAGGCGGTCGAGAGATCCTCGACCAGCAAGACGCCTGTGAGGAGGCGATAGCAGAGAGGCCGGTACTGGTCTTCACACTCCGTGAACTGCCAGGCCAGGCCCAGCACCCCCGGGCGCAGGTCAGGTGACTGCTCAAGGAGCCGCTCCAGAGCGGCCCGCTCCTGATCAGCTTGAGGGGGAAGCGCCGCCGGCGAGGCTACGGAACCAGGAGAGGGTGACGTCTCATGGAGCCAGAGCAGCAAGGCGCGCCCAGCACGCTGGTGCTCCAGGTAACTCAGGCAGCGCTCAGCCTCGGCGCGTGTGCTGACGACGACTCCCTGCAGGGCCTCAGCGAGCGCTGCCTCAATGGCACGTTCCAGCCCGGCTGGCGCCAGGAGCAGGCGCGGCAGGGGAGCGATCAGGCCCGGCACCTGTTCGCGCGGGGCACGCAGGAGGGCGCGCACGCCCTCGCTATAGCCGCTGAGATCGCGCTGCCAGTTACGGAGCATAGCCAGACGGTCGGCCAGCGTCCGCCGCGTGCGCTCAGCTTCGGCCACCAAGCCTTTGAGGCGCTCTAGCTCCTGTTGGGCCTCCTGCTGCAGGCGCTGCAGCGCCTGCTTGCGCTGCGTCAGCTGCTGCTCCTCATCGCGCGCCACCTGAAGCTGCGAGCGCTGCTCAGCCAGGCGCGTTTCTAGAGAGCGCAAGGCCTGCTGAGCCTGGGCCACAGCCTCGCGGCGTGTCGCCAATGTGCGATTGCGCTCTCCCAGGTGCTTCTGTTGGCGTCCCAGCTCGGTCTGAGCGGCCCCAAGACGGGCCTGAGTCTGGATCAGGTCGTTCTGGGCCGCCCGCAGACGGCGCTCATCCAGCTCATACTCCTTCTGAACCTGGGCCACCGTCGCCTCTAGTGAGGCAAGGGCCTGAGCCGCCTCATCGAGGGCTTCACGTGCCTGCTCGCGTGCCTCCTCCAGATCGGTCAGACGCTGCTCGGTGGCGATGAGGCGTTCGCGGAGCTGACGCTCCTGGCGCTGCTGTTCCTCACGCTGGCGCTGCATGCCCGTCACCCGCTCCTCAGCGACCGCCAGTTCGCGTTCCAGGCGCTGCAGTTGGCCTGTAGCTTCGCCAGCAGCACGGCGAGCAGCGCTAATCTGCTGCTGGGCCTCCTGGCGCAGGCGCAGCAGCTCGCTGCGCAAGCGCTCAGCCTCCTGCAGCGCCTGCTCTAGCTGCCGCAGGCGTGCTGCCTGTTCAGTTTCAGCGGCCTCGGCGCGCGCAGCGGCGGCCTCAAGCCGGTGCCACTGCAGGTGGTACCAGGCCACCAGTGCCTGACGCAGCTCGTCTTGCAGGCGCGCATATTCCCGAGCGCGTCTGGCCTGCTCTTCGAGCGGTCCGAGACGGGGCTCGATCTCATTGACGATGTCATGGAGGCGCTGCAGGTTGGCCTCCGTCTGGCGCAGGCGTTGTTCGGCCTCGGCGCGCTGCACCTGGTAGGGGCGGATGCCTGCGGCATCCTCGAAGAGGCTCCGCCGCTCCTCGGGGCGCAAGCTTAAAGCGGCATCAATGAGGCCCTGCCCGATGACAGTATAGGAGTCATGGCCGATGCGAGCTTGGGCCAGAAGCAGTAAGACGTCTTTGAGCCGTACTTTCTGCTTATTGATGAAATATTCGTTCTCACCGGAGCGGTAGCTGCGCCGCGTCACCGTGATCTCGCTGTATTCCGAGGGCATCCAGCCGGTGCTATTATCGATGGTCAGCGAGACCTCGGCCATGCCGAGGGCAGCCTTGCCATGCCCTCCGGCGAAGATAATATCCTCGCTCTTCCTGCCTCGGAGCTGGCGCATGCTTTGCTCACCGAGAACCCAGCGAATGGCATCGGCAATATTGGACTTGCCGGCGCCATTGGGTCCAACGACGGCAGTAATGCCCGGACTGAACTCAAGGCAGGTACGCGTTGCAAAGCTTTTGAAGCCGAGTAGCTCCAGACGCTTCAGATACACCGCTTGTTCCTGGCTTGTGGTACCACGATGCTCTCGTGTGTCGTGTTCCCGATGATACCATAGCCGCGGGCCTGCCGTCGAGAGCACAGGACGGGGACCAGGCCCTCTCTGCTGGCTGGGGTGGAAGATGAGAAGACGCCAGGGAGGCGGGGCTGTCAGGAAGCCAGCGCTAGGCTGCGCTCGGCAGAGGCACCTGCTGAGAGGATAGGATATACTTCTCTCTATGGAGTTCCTTTGCGAAAGGACCCTGCCTGTTGACCGGGCGCCTGGCAAAGAGCAGGGCCGAGGTGGACAAGGCAGCCGCTCGCTGAAGATGAAAAGGAGCGCCAGGAGGAGAGAGGAGAGATGCTGCGTTGGCTGATCTGTCTGACTGGTTTACTGGTAGTGGGCCTGGGTCTGCTGGTAGGCTGGCAATCGCATCAGGTGACCTACCGCAGTAGTGGGCGGGCCGCAATTGCCCACTATCTCTCAGACCCGCAGACCCATGAGGGCTATCTACAGCTCGCAGGAAGTCCCACCCTCTATCTGGTGAGGGAACAAGATTTCACGCCGCCGATTAGGGGGACAGCCACCCTGAAAGATTTGATGCTGGTCGGGCTAGTCTATCGTCCCGACGAGAGCACGGCCATTGATGTCCAGGCCCGCATGGGGACCCACCTCGTCGGGCAGGCCTATACCGTTGTCGCCCTGACGCTCTACGATCTCAATGGGACAGTGACCCAAGCATTCACGAGTACGCTCTATCGAGAGCATCCCCAAGGCTTTTACGAGAACGACTGGCCTCTTGGCGCAGCCATCAGCCTGCCAGGGGCAGCCATAGCCGTGGGAGGAGGGATCAGCTTGTGGGGACGCCGGGGGCGAAAAGAGCCCACGCGCCAGCCCATCGCGGCGACCGGTGGAGCGCAACCGGCGCCGGCGGTCTTGCCACCGGGATCGTTCGCGCCAGCCCTGCGCCTGCCGACGAAGCCTGGGCCAGCAAGACCACCGGGATCGGGGCCGCCCGAGCCACAGCCACCTGTGCAACGGCACTGAGGTGCGGGCTAGGGCAGAGGCCAGGGCGAGCCTGGCTTGACGTTGAGCCTGGCCGTCTGCTATCCTGCAGGCAAAAGGAGCGGCTATCAACAGCCAGCAGGCTCAAGGCCTGGCGCTCCTAGCCGCGGCGCGCGGGTTCAGGTCCTGCGCGCTACGGCGTTGCTCGCTACGCAGACGGGAAGCGACTGGGATAGGAAGGCCCGGGGCCGCCCGTCGGAATCACCTGGCAAGCGCTCACCCATGTTCTTTCTGGTTCCGCTGCCGGCACTGACCCGGACGCTGCTCACAACGCTGATTGCCCTGCTGACGCTGGTCGGCATCATGACGCGCCCTTTCCGCTGGAACGAGGCGCTGATTGCCCTGGCTGGCGCCGCCTTATTGCTACTGCTCGGCCTGATCAGTCCCCTGGTAGCACTTCAGACACTGCTGGGCGACTGGAATGTCTTTCTCTTCTTTCTCGGTATGATGGCCTTATCGGCCTTCGCTGATCAGGCCGGCCTCTTTGACTGGCTAGCCATTGTCGCCGCACGTCTGGCGCGCCAGCGAGCGCGACTGCTGCTGCTCAACGTCTTTCTGATCGGCAGCCTGATCTCACTGGTCCTCTCCAATGACGCCACCGCCTTGATCCTGACGCCCGTAGTCTACACCCTGGTAACGCGACTGCGTCTGCCAGTCATTCCCTTTCTATTTGCCTGTACCTTTATTGCAGACACAGCCTCCTTTTTGCTGCCGGTCAGCAACCCCATCAACATCCTGGTGCTCTCGCGTTTTCAGCTTGACCTTTGGACCTTTCTGCGCCTGCTCTGGCTACCGGCGTTAGCGGTGATCGCCATCAACGTCGGGGTATTTTGCTGGCTCTACCGGCGTGAGGTGCGAGGAAGCTTTGACCTGAAGCGCCTGCCCTCGCCCCAAGAAGCGATCAAAGTGCCGGGCTATTTCCGTTACTGCTGTCTAGTGCTCATCGCAGTAGCGGTGGCCTACGTCCTTGCTTCAGCCAGTGGCTTTCCCCTTTCCTGTGTTGCCCTGGCGGGGGCGGCCCTCTTGCTGGTAGGAGCGCTGCGCTGGCAACAGTTCAGACCACGCGAGCTAGCCGGCCACATTTCCTGGTCCCTCTTTGGCTTTATCGCCGGCATGTTCATCATCGTCCAGGCCGTCGAAGAGACCGGCCTGACGCGCCTCTTTGGGGAGCTGCTGCTCCACCTGTCGGGAGGGAGCACCCTGGGAGCGGTACTGGTGGGGACACTCGGAGCCGCGCTCGGGACGAATCTGATCAATAATGTGCCGATGGCTGTGGTCCTGAGTGCCTCACTGCAGGCATTGCACGGCCAGCTTGCTCCGACGACCCAGCTCGCTTTTGTCGCGGCGACCATCTTCGGCTGCGACCTGGGGCCGAACCTGACCACCGTCGGCTCACTGGCGACCGTGCTTTGGCTGCTCATTCTGCGTCAACGGCAGTTGGAGGTCTCCGGCCTGGACTACTTCAAGGTAGGTATCCTGGTGACTCCTCCGATGCTGCTGGTGGGAGCCTTCCTGATCTGGCTGCTGCTCTGAAGCGATGAAGAGCGAGAGGGGAAGGACGTCAGCCGCAGACAGAGCGGGTCCTGCGCCCGCCGTGGCCTGCAGGCCACCAGTGGCCAAGGTCCCAAAACCGAAGGGAGGTTCTGGCTGTGTCTACCTTACGTATACTGGGCTGTCTCGACGGAGTCAATGCCGAGCTGCTGGGACAGGCAATCGCGCAACTCTGGCCCTCAGCTGGCGAGCAGCGGCTGCAAGTGGGCCTGCTCTATGTCATCGATACGCGCCCGCTGGGGGAGCTAGAACGACGGCGGGAGCGCTTTCTGCGCCCTCCCCACCTGCCGCGCGCGCGACAGGAGCAACTGCGTCAGGTGGAGCGCGAGACGGCGCAGGAGATCCTACAGGAAGGGGCGCGTTACGTGAGTGGAGCCGAGCTACTACAGCGTGAAGGGCGAGCCGAGCAAGAGATTGTACGCTGTGCCCAGGAGTGGGGGGCCACCCTGATCATCCTGTGCGCGCGTTCACCGCGTGGCGAACGAGAGCCCGAGCATGGGCCGGCCTCGGTAGGCCACGTAGCGCGCTTTGTGCTGGACCATGCGGGCTGTCCGGTCCTGCTCCTCCGCGGGGCACTGGCACCCCGCAAAGAGGGCCTTGCCTGAGCAGGGCAACGAAAGAGAGCCAGACAAGGCAGGCAGCAGGGACTGAAACAGCAGGCCCCCGCCGGGCGTGAAAGACTCTGAAGGCCTCTTCCAGGCAGACCAGCCCTGGCCAGCCGCGCACAGCGGCGCCTGCTGAAGCAGGCCGCCGTCGGCTCCCCCATCCGACGGTACCAACCGATCAGAGGAGCGTGACGCAAACAGAGAGACGTGGAGCGGCTTGTAGAGTGGCCATTACCGGTGAAATTGGCTCTGGAAGGATTGCCGCAGCGTGATATAATCGTAAAGCGCTCGGAAATTTCGGTAGAGACCGAAATAGGGCGCGCCATTCCGGGCGAAAAGAGCCGGCACAGATGGCACCACTCCACCAGAAGGCCCCCGGGGAGTGGCAGGCGATCCGCGCAGCCATAGGCTCTTGCGCCGTGCACTGATTGTGAGATGAGCCTATGTCACACAAGCGTGAGGAGCAGCTGCCGGAAGAGAAGGCCGGGGCAAAAACGATTCTCATCGTAGAAGATGATGACGGTATCGGCGCCTTCCTGGTCCAAGCAATCTCCCAAGAGACCCCGCACCGCGTGCTGCTGGTCCATGACGCCTTTCAGGCGCTCAAGGCCATGCGCTCAATTAAGCCCGGCTTGCTGATTCTCGACTATCAGCTACCGGGAATGAATGGCCTTGAACTCTTTGACCAGCTGCAGACGATGGAAGACCTGGCCTCGATTCCAACGATTCTGGTCAGTGCCCGTCTCCCTGAGCAAGAGATCCGGCAGCGGCAGATCGTGGGGCTGAGCAAGCCCCTGGAACTTGATGAGCTGCTTGAAACGATCGAGCGCCTGCTCGGGAGTGGCCCCGCAGCGCGCTGAGCGGCTTCTCCCGCGAAGCGGCTTGCGTCTCAGGACTGCTCAGGAGAGGCAGGGACAGCGTGAGCAGCCTCGCCAGAGGCGAGGCGCAGGTGGACAAGGCCGCTGCCGCAGGGAAGCAACCGTTCGGTCGCCGGGAGAGCGCCCGGGAGAGAGGTCAGAGGGCGCCCGGCGCTGGGGTCCCACCAGGCCAGCGCATCGCTGGCAAAGAGCATCTCTTGCTGACTCGTGACGGGGAGAGGCCCGGCCCAAGAGGCCACCCCACGAATGAAGTTATAGACACGGCGGGCAGGCCAATCCGAGGCAGGGACAAGCAGATCCGCCGGAGACGGGGCCGGACGGTAGCTACTCCGCTGCTCATCCTGGGGATAGCTCCGAGCGGTGCCCGCAGCAAGAGCCTGGACCGCCCGTACCAGAAGCCGGGCCCCACAGAGCGCGCAGCGACGCTCCAACTCAGCGTAGGTGATCCCATCAGGCACCCCGATGCGCTCCTGGTCAATAATCGGGCCGGCGTCCAGGCGCTCCTCCAGCAGATGGACAGTCACCCCCGTTTCACTGAGTCCCTCCCGAAACACCCAAAACAGCGGCTCTGGTCCGCGCAAAGCAGGAAGCAGCGACGGATGCAGATTAATGGCCCCCAGACGTGGGAGCGTCAGCAGCGGAACGGGCAGCCGGTAGGGAAAGCAGGCGACACAGAGGACATCGGGCTGATAGGCGGCCAGGGTGGCAATGGCCTCCTCCGCCTGCAGACGGGACACCTCCCAGACAGGCAGACCAGCCTGCAGCGCCAGAGCAACCGGTGAGACAGCCAGCGCACGATTGAGCACTGGCAGGAGCGGGCGGGCGCCATGCCGAGAGGTGGGAGCCAGCAGGGGCCGCAGCGGGGGTGGCCTTTGCCCCTTGGGCTGGTCCGCGGGGCCCTGGCGCCAGCTTGCAGGCACCACGAGCGCGCAGACCGTCACGCCCGCTCGCAGAAGGGCCTGCAGCGGCAGCGCAGAGAAGACCCCCTCCATTCCAAAGAAGAGCACGCGTGGCCCCTGCGAGGAGGGCGGTACAGTCCCGGTTCTCTCATTTGACATTGGTCTCAGCATTGGATACCATGTAGCCAGACAGCATTTTCAGGGAAAGCGTGGGGTATCTACCATGCCACGAATGGTCAACTGTGTCAAGCTGGGCCGCCAACTGCCCGGGCTAGAGAAACCGCCGCTGCCAGGAGAGCTAGGTCAGCGCATCTACGAGCACGTCTCAGAGCAAGCCTGGCGCATGTGGGAGACCCAGCGCACGCTGCTGATCAACCACTACGGGCTGAACCTGGCCGATCCCGAAGCGCGCAAGTTTCTGCGCGAACAAATGGAAGAATTCTTCTTCGGGAGTCAGGAAGAGAAGAAGCCGGAGGGCTGGATTCCCGAAGATGTCGGGGTTGGCGTGGGACCAGGCCGCAAGGGCGGCGGACCAGCGCGCAAGAAATGAAAGCACCTGGTGCCATCCTCTTGCTCTCCTGCTACGAGCTGGGGCATCAGCCGCTGGCCCTGGCCACGCTGCAGGCGCGCCTGCGCGAGGCCGGCTATCAGCCCCGGGCCATTGACTGCGCCGTCGAGCCACTGGCGGAGGAGGAGATCCGGGCGGCCCGCCTGGTAGCGATCTCGGTCCCCATGCATACAGCGCTGCGCCTGGGGGAGGCCCTGGCTCGTCGGATTCGGGCCATTCATCCCCAAGTCTATCTCTGCTTCTATGGTCTCTACGCCCTGCTCAATGCGGACTACCTGCTGCGCGACCTGGCCGATGCTGTGCTAGGCGGCGAATATGAGGAGCCGCTGCTCGCGCTGGTGAGAGCCTTGGAGCGAGAAGAGCAGGCCAGAGAGGCAGACGGCCAGCGGCCAGACCCGGGCCGTCTCCCGCGCAAGCTGCCCGAAGTACCGGGGGTACGGACGCGCGAGCGGCGGGTAGGAGCCTGGCTACAGCGACCGACCTTTGTTGTGCCGCAGCGGCATGGCCTGCCCGAGCTGCAGCGCTATGCCCGCCTGGAATGGAACGGGCGCACCCATCTGGCCGGCTACACCGAGACAACGCGCGGCTGCAAACATACCTGCCTGCACTGCCCGATCACACCCGTCTACCGCGGGCGCTTCTTTGCGGTGCCCCAGGAAGTGGTGTTAGCGGATATCCGCGCCCAGGTGGAGCAAGGAGCGACCCATATCACCTTTGGGGACCCCGATTTCTTCAATGGACCGACCCATGCGCTGCGCATAGCGCGGGCGCTCCATCGAGAGTTTCCCGCAGTGACCTTCGACGCAACCATCAAGATTGAGCACCTGCTCAAGCATCGCCATCTGCTGCCCGAACTGCGCGAGCTGGGCTGTCTCTTTGTGGTCTCGGCTGTCGAGTCGCTCAACGATGAGGTCTTGCGTCGCCTGCGCAAGGGCCACAGCGCCGCGGATGCGGTCGAAGCTTTTGCCCTCATGGAAGAAGTGGGGATCACGCTGCGCCCGTCACTCCTGCCCTTCTCGCCGTGGGAGACCCTGGAAAGCTACCTTGCGCTGCTCGACTTCTTTGAGGCGCGCCATCTTGTGGAACAGGTTGATCCGGTGCATTTTTCGATTCGTCTGCTCATCCCGCCCGGCTCGGCGCTCCTGGAGAGCGAAGAGAGGCCGGCCTGGCTGGGGGAACTGGATGAGACAGCCTACAGCTATCGCTGGCGCCATCCTGATCCACGAATGGACGAACTGCAAGAGCGCGTAGCCGCTCTCGCCGAGGAAGGGGCTCAGCAGGGATGGGACCCCGTCGAGACCTTTTTCCAGATCAAGGAGGAGGCGCTGGCCGTTGCTGGGCGCCCCTTCGATCGCGCGGCGGCCCGGAAGCGCTATGGAGAGCCAAGGCACCCGCCACGCCTCACCGAAAGCTGGTTCTGCTGCGCAGAGCCGATCCGCAGCCATCTCAATGCGTGCTGTGGCGAAACTGATCAGGAGCAGGCGGTGAGCTGCACCTCTTCCAGGTGCTGTGGTACGGGGCACTAGGCAAGGCCGCCCCGTATCACACCACAGCGCCGGGAAGCGGACCCGGAGCAGCTCGCGCTCAAGGGTGGCCTGGGCCTGTGGGTGAGGTGGACGGAAACAGACCAGCATTGAGCATGGGGAGTTCACGGCGGATATCGAAGCGCAGGCAGCCATGAGCGCGACGCAGAGCCTGCTCTACCGCGGCGGGCGAGTCGCCGCGGGCGAAGATAAAGCCCAAATAACTGGCCCCTTCTGGCAAGGGCACGAGCGGATTGTTGAGGGGAGCCGTGATCTCAACGCCAGTAATGAGCGGAACCTGCCTGGCCTCTTCAACGCCATAGACGCCCTTGAGGATGCCCGCCCTGGGGATAGGAATCATCATGACACCGGCGGCCTCCGGGCGGCGCTCCAGCGAGGGCAGCTCCAGCCCCAGCGCATGCCGCAAGATCAGCTCCTCCAGGCACATGCCCGCCCCAAACTCCAGGATAGTCGAGCATAGCCCACCAATCGAGCGGCCAGCGATCTCCAACATCCACGGCCCCTGCTCATTGACCCGCAGCTCAGCGTGGGCCGGACCCTCGCGCAGGCCGATGGCCGCCGCCGCCCGCTCAACGCAGCTCCGAATCGCCTCCTGAACGGCGCCGGGAAGGCGCGAGGGAGTCACATAGATGGTCTCCTCGAAAAAGGGCCCGTCGAGTGGGTCTGGCTTGTCGAACAAGGCCAGCACCTGTAAGCGTCCGCCGGTCAAGAGACCCTCCAGGGCCACTTCGAAGCCAGGAATGAAGTCCTCGACCAGAAAACCGGTGGACTGCTCGTCAAAGCCCTCCGTCAGCAAGATACGCTTGAGACGGTGGAAAGCCGAGACGAATTCCGCTGGTGTATTGGCCCGAATGACGCCGCGGCTGCCCGAGAGGCGCCGGGGTTTGAGCACACACGGATAGCTGACCATGCGCGCGCAGGCCTCGGGGTCAGCCGTCAAGGGGAAATGGCGGAAGACCGGGCAAGGGACGCCGCCCGCGGCCATGCGCTGGCGCATCAGATACTTATCGCGCGCCGCCTCAGCAGCAGCGGGCGCATTGCAGGGCAGGCCCAGAGCCTCGCTGGCTAGTGCTGCCAGCTCGACGGCGCTGTCATCCACCGAGAGCACAGCCTGTAGCGGTCGCTCGCGAGCAAACGAGACAATGCGCTCTACTGCCTCCTCCGGGGCCTTGAAGTCAAGGGCCAGCACTTCCGCCGGCCAACTTGCTACCAGACCAGACGGAGTGTCCAGGCCGACGACCACTTCCAGGCCAAGACGGCGAGCGGCACTAGCGAAGGCCCCCCCGCGGTAGGTCGCCGGAGTCATGAGGAGGAGCACCCGTTTACGCGCCTCCGTCTGCGGCTGCGATAGCGACAGTGACTGTAGTGACTGGCTATTCATCGTATGCGTTGCCTATCTCTCGGAAAAACAGAGCGAAAAGCTCGGTGAGTGAGCCAAGGAATCTATTCGTTCCCGCACTGTGCAGCGAGGGCAAGGATAGCCCAACGCTGTGATTCCTGACCAGCGCGGCTGACGCGAGCTGGACGGCTGGCCTGGCTCACGCTGGTCGGCCTGAGAGGACAGTGGGGAGCGAGAACGGCGCCGTGTAGATCATCAGCGGTCCTCTGCATTATAGCGCATCAAGCCAGCCAGCGCCAGCGGTGGGGGGAGCCAGAGCGGCGCCGGGGAGCTGTCACCGTGGAGGTGGCTCAGACGTCTGGAACCTGGTTGCTGGTGACCACCAGGCGGGGCCTGGCAGCGCCGCCCGAGCGGGCAGGTCCCAAACAGCCCAAGGAGGAACATATGTCGCACCTTGTTTTCTGGATCGATGTCGATAATACCCTACTCAACAATGACCATGTCAAGGCCGACCTTGATCGTGAGCTGCGGGCCGTACTTGGGGAGAGGCTGGCAGAGCGTTTCTGGAGTCTGTACGAGGCAGTGCGCCATGAAAGTGGCGTCGTTGACATTCCCCAGGCCCTGAGACGCCTGCGAGAGCAGACCCCGCCGCAGCAACTGCCAGAAGGGATCTACCAGCAAGCGCGCGCGCTCTTTGAAGACTATCCCTTTGCCACGGCCCTATATCCAGGGGCGCTGGAGACCCTAGAGCATCTGAGCCGCCTCGGACTAACGGTCATCGTCTCCGACGGCGATCACCTCTTCCAGGCTGAAAAGATCGCCAGCAGCCATCTGGCCGAGGCCGTTGGCGGACGGGTACTGATCTATGATCACAAGGAGCGTCATCTTGACGAAACCATGCGACGCTATCCAGGCGAGCACTATGTGGCGATCGATGACCGACTGGACCTGCTGGCCGCTTGCAAGGCCCAGCTCGGGGAGCGGCTCACCACCGTCTTTGTGCATCAGGGCCGGCACGCCGAGCAAGGGTGGCAGCAGCCTGGCCACTATCAGCCAGACAGGAGGGTTGCAGCCATCGCAGAGCTGCAGCACCTGGGAGGAGACGATTTCGCGCCAGCGAAAGGGAGGCCCTAGCATCCTCGGTCCGGCCGGAGAGGCTTGCCAGACCCTGCAGCAGTACCTTATCATCTCCAGGCAGCGGGAGGCATCCCTGTCATCAGTATGAGAGGAGACAAGAGCATGCTGCAAGAGATGCCGAAGGGAGAGACAGGATCAAGGAGGGGCGTGGTCGTCCTTCCTCGTGAGGCCCAGCGAGCCTTACTCAGCGATGCCTGGAACCGAAGGCAGATCGAGGCCTGCGGACTGCTCACGGGGCAGATTGACGCACAAGGAAACTGGCACATTGTCGCCGTGTGCCCGCTGCGCAATATCGCAGAGTCGCCACTCTATTTCGAATTCGCACCGGAGGAGGTGCTCCAGCAAGAGCTAGCCTCTCCGGGCCAGATCATCGGCGTCTACCATAGCCATCCCCGGGGGCCATATGGAGCCAGCCAGACAGATTGCGAGACCATGCGACGCGTCAATCAGGAGGAGCAGATTCCCTGGATCTGGCTGATTCTCTGCGGCCCCTTGACCTACGGCCGGCACCTGGAGCAGGCCAGAGCAGGGGATCTCGCGGCAGAAGCCGAGTGCAGGCGCTGGCTCTGGCAGCGTCTCCTTGCCTATTATCACGATCCCGATCAAGGGCTGCGGCGAGTGGCAATTGTCCTGCGAGAGGAGTAAGGAAGGGAAGAGTACCCATCGACGGAGCTTGGGGAAGGCCTGCTCAGAAGGTGGACAGGGTGAAGTAGGCAGGAGAGGGGAACAGGCTCACTCAAAAGGGGAAGCATCTGGCAAATTCCTGGCAGATCTGCTACACTCAGGGAGAAATCGCGAGAGGCTGGCTCACAAGCAAACAGGCAGCATTAACAGCGTTACCCAGGAGGATTACGGACTCAATGTCTCAATACAGTGTCTGTCCGCAGTGCGGCAGCCAGGTGGGGCCAGATGAGGCATTTTGTGGGCAATGCGGTGCAGCGCTCACAGCCCCGGGATCGCCGGCGCAGCCGACGCAGATGACGGGGACACCGCCACCACCGGGGTCGAGGAGCGGACTCGTGCAGGGCTATAGCCGGGGGACCTCCCCGCCGCCGGGGTCCTACATGGCGGGGCCAGGTGGAGGCCCAGGCGCAGGCAGCATGGCGCCGGGGGCAGGCACGGCCTCGCCCTGGGCGACGGAACCGATGGCCCCCAACGCCCCAGCGGGGCCGAGAACTCCGGCGCCGAGCCAGCGAACAGAATTCTATCAAGATGCCACAGAAGCCATGCCAGCGGCTGGCCCTGGCCTCGGTAGCTATGGCCAGCCTGGTCAACCGTTGCAAGGAGGGTTTCCGGCCACGCCAGGAGGCTATCAGGCGCCAGCCGGCGGGCCACCATATGGCACAGGAGTGCAGCAGCCCTATCCAGGCGTGGGAGCCTCCTATCCGGGCATGCCGCCCTACCAGCCGGGCCAGACCGGCTTTGCCGCCCCTGGTACCTATCCAGGGGGCGTCGTGCCGGGCCAGACCCAGGTTGGAGGCTTTCCCCCATCACGTCCACAGCCGGGGGGTGGGCCGGAGCAACGCAATACCTGGATCGTAGTGACCGCAGTAGGGGCCGTGGTGGTCGTTTTCCTGCTGATCCTGCTAGGAGCCTTTGTCTGGATGCGAGGAGGCTCCCAGACGGCGGCGGAGCCGACAGCAACAGCGACAGCGGCGCCCAGTCCGACGCCCAGCCCGACGCCGAGTCCGACACCGACGCCCAGTCCGACACCCAGTCCGACGCCGACGCCCTCGCCAGCGGCCTCGCCGACGCCGCCACCCAATCCCGGCTTTGCCTGGTGTGACCAGTGCCGCAACGAAGGGTTCACCACGCAGTACCCGAGCAACTGGAGCCAAAGCTCTACGCCCGACGGTACAGGCATTCGCTTTACCAGCCCCGACAGCAGTGAGATCACCGCCTCTTTCAAGGCGCCGGGGCCGACCAATCAGACGCCTGATCAGCTCGTAGCCAATGAAATTGCGCAGTTGCCCGGGGCGACCAACGTCAGCCCGACAACAACGACAACGATCGGCGGAACGACCTGGCGCGCCGCCTCTGCCGACTATCAGCAACAGAGTCAAGATCATATCCAGGTCTACGCCACCGTCTATCAGGGCAAGGCCTATCTGATCGAGATTCAGGCGCCAAGTGGCCAGTTCAATCAGGTCAATGACCAATACTTCGCCACGATGCTCGCCACTTTCCAATTTGTCTGAGCGGGCAGAAGGAGGGCCAGGCCGCTAGCTAGAGGCGACGGGCCGGCCTGGAGGAGAGAGGGACGCGGAGAAGCCGGGCGCGGGTTGAGCTGCAAGGGAGTGGAGGCCCAGAGAGGGCAGCGAGACAGGCAGCGGTCGTTCGCAAGCTCGTTCTGAAGGAGCGGCCCTGAGTGGCTGGGAGCGGGTGAGAACGGTTGGTCCAGTTGAGGATGGTGGGCGAGGGGTGGTATCCTGGATACAGGAAAGTATGAGCAAGCAAACAGGAAGCAGAAGAAGAGGAAGAGCAGTGCTATGGCGGTAGTTGCAGTTATTGGCGCCCAGTGGGGAGACGAGGGGAAGGGAAAGATAGTCGATGAGCTGGCGGCGCGGGCGCACTTCGTGGTTCGCTACCAGGGAGGAAGCAACGCGGGCCATCGCGTTGTCCATGAGAAGGGAGAATTTGTCTTCCGTCTCATCCCTTCAGGCATTCTTTACCCACAAACCTCCTGCATTATCGGGAACGGGGTAGTTGTTGATCCCCGAGGTTTGCTGGAAGAGATGGAGGAGCTAGAGCGGCAGGGAGTGGACATCTCGCGGCTCTATATCAGCGAGCGGGCCCATGTCGTGATGCCCTACCATTTTCTGCTTGATCGACTGGAGGAGGAAGCGCGCGGCGAGGAGAAGATCGGCAGCACGCAGCGCGGCATCTCACCGGCCTACGTCGATAAACACGCCCGCAGCGGAATCCGTATGGCTGACTTGCTTGACGTGGACACCTTCCGCAGCAAGCTGGCAACGATCCTGCAGCAAAAGAACCGCATGATCACGCAGATCTACGGTCAGCCCCCACTCTCGTTGGAGGAGATCCACGGCGAGTACTTCCAATATGGCCAGCGGCTGCGTCCCTATATCACTGACACTCAGGCGATGCTGCACGAGGCGCTGTTTGAGCGCAAGACCATTCTGCTAGAAGGGGCTCAAGGAGCGCTGCTCGACATTGACTTCGGCACCTATCCCTTTGTCACGGCCTCCTCGACGCTGGCGGCGAATGCAGCGAGCGGGGCCGGCCTACCGCCGCGCTCCATTGACCGCGTGGTAGGGGTCTACAAGGCCTATATCACCCGCGTTGGCAGTGGGCCGATGCCAACCGAGCTGTTCGACGAAGTGGGAGAAGAGATGCGCCGCCGTGGTCACGAATACGGGACCAACACGGGGCGACCTCGGCGCTGTGGCTGGTTCGATGCCGTGGCCGGGCGCTTTGTGGCCCAACTCAACGGCCTGGATGCGATGGTGATCACCAAGCTCGACGTGCTAGACACCTTCCCCACCATCAAAATCTGCACCGCCTATCGCCTCTATGGCAAGACCATCCACAGCCTGCCAGCCAATCTCAACGACCTGGCAGCCTGCGAGCCTGTCTACGAAGAGGTCGAAGGCTGGCAATGCAGCACCAGCGGCATCAGCGACTACGATGATCTTCCGCGTGCCGCCAAACACTACCTGAAGCGTCTGGAAGAGCTGCTTGAGACCCCGATCGCCATGATCTCGGTCAGCCCGCAGCGCGGGCGCACCATCCAGCTGCAAGACGTGCTGGCCTGAGCGGGAGAGGCATCAGCCCGGCACCAGGCGGCGAGCAGCCGCGAAGCGAGCAGGAGGAGAGGAATCGATGTCTAGCGAACAATTTGCGCATCTGAGTCCGGCGGCGCGCCGAGTGCAAGAGGCCCTGGCGGCGGGGGGGTTCCACTGCGAAGTAATCGAGCTCCCCACTTCGACGCGCACGGCCAGCGAGGCAGCGCGTGCCGTTGGCTGTGAGCTGGGGCAGATTGTCAAATCGCTTGTCTTCCGAGGTCGCGAGAGTGGGCGCCCGATCCTGGTAGAGACCAGCGGAGCCAATCGCGTCGATGAGCGGCGTTTAGGGGAGCTGGTCGGTGAGCCGATCGAGCGGGCCGATGCCGACTTTGTCAAAGAATGGACCGGTTTCGCAATCGGTGGAGTACCTCCAGTCGGGCATAAGAAGCCACTAGAGACCTTTATCGATGAGGATCTGCTGCGCTATGAGCGGATCTGGGCGGCGGCGGGCACCCCCTCAGCGCTCTTCGCCCTTACGCCTGCCGAGCTGCAGGCGATGACGAGAGGGCGCGTGGTCGCTATCAAGCAGCCGTCATGACGTGGTTGCTGGCCGAGTAGAGAGCAAGAGGACAAGCAAGCAAGCAAGATAGAGCGACAACACGACAGCAAGGAAGAAGAAGGAGCGCGCTGCCCTATGGATCTGGCTGCCAAAAAGCATGTTCTACGCTTATTTACCTATGGCCTCTATGCCGTCTCCTGCGCTGATGGAGGCGAAGTCAACGCCTTCACGGCGAACTGGCTGACGCAGGTCTCCTTTGAGCCGCCACTCGTGGCCGTCTCAGTAGAGAACGATTCGCGCTCACTCCCGATGATCCTGCGCAGCCGGACCTTTGTGATTCATGTACTGCCGTCTGGGGCACGCGAGCTAGCGGGCAAGCTAGGCAAGTCCGCCTTGCGCGATCCGCGCAAGCTCGAAGGAGTCGCCTTCCACCCGGGGCCGGGAGGCTGCCCGATTCTCGAAGAGGCCCTGGGATGGCTCGCCTGCGAGGTGCGCCATACCGTGCCCGCTGGCGACTCAACGGTGCTGGTGGCCGAAGTGGTCGAAGCCGGAGTCCAGCGTGAGGGAGCGCCCTTGACGATGGCCGAGACCGGCTTTCGCCATGCCGGCTAGCCATAGACCAGCCCTCGACCGCTGAGCTCCGGCGGTGGCGCGAGCACAGCGAGTGCATGGGGACAGGAGGAGACAGAGAGGCGCTCCCCTGCCGATGTGCAGCGGAGCGCCGACGCTTTTCTCTTCTGCCTGCGCCAGCCCGCCTGCCTGACCTGGTCGCAGGGATCAGCTCAGAGACCGGCCAATACATCGGGCCTCATGAAGGAAGCAAGCGAGTCCATGACAAGGAGGAAAGAGAAGGAGCCTTTTGATGTCGTCACACGATGAGGATCACCAGCTCCGCGCCTTCCCGCAGAGGGAGAACGCTGACCCCCTCCCGTCCCCCGCCCAAGCCTGGGGTTCCCTTCCAGCGCCCGCTAACCTCCCCTGTGTCTTTTGCGAGCGCTCAGCCCTCACCACGGTTCTGCAGGAGACGCCGGCTTTCCTCGTAGTGGCCGATCATGCCCCCGTGGTTGAGGGGCATCTCTTGATCATTCCCAAGGAACACTATGCCTGCTACGGCGCCGTACCAGCCATCCTCGACAGCGAGCTTTTGGCACTCAAGCGCCTGGTGAGCCGTTTTGCGGCCCGCTGGTATGCTCCCCTGCTCTTCTGGGAGCACGGCGTCTTTGGCCAAACCGTCTTCCATGCCCACCTGCACTGCATTCCCTTCGGCGTGGTCAGCTACCAGCAGCGCCTGCAGCCAGTGGCCTCCCTGGCCCGGCCAGTGCGGGAGCAAGAGGACATCCGCCGCTGGTACCGAGAGCGGGGACACTACTTCTATCTCGAAGACAGCCGGCAAGCGCTGCTTTTCCCGCCAGACCCAGACTGCTATCGACAAGTGATCTACGAAGTCTTCTGGAAGAGCCTCAGCCCCGAGCAACAGCAGCGGGGCTGGCAGCGGAAGGAGGTTCGGCAGCGGGAAGGGATCTCCTGGCTCGCGGCCACAGCAGGTAAATGGGAACAATTTTGTCGCGAGGAGGGCACCTATGCCTACCCTGATCGAACCCGTGCGGGATGAACTCGTCCCCGCAGGAAGACTCCGTCTCCATGTGGTCCAGTGGGGAAGAGCAGGGCCGCCAGTCGTCTGCCTGCATGGGCTGACGGCCAACGCCTTCTGCTTCCAGGCCTTTGCCGACGCACTGGCTGACAACCACCGCGTCATTGCCTACGACCTGCGCGGGCGAGGCAGAAGCGAGCGCCCGGAGCGGGGCTACAGCGTACCGATCCATGCTGCGGATCTTGACCAGCTCCTGACGGCTCTGGGACTAGAGCGCACAGCCCTCCTGGGCCACTCGCTTGGGGCCCTGATTGCCCTGTACTATGCCGCCTGGCGTCCAGAGCGCGTCAGCAAACTGATTCTCATCGATGCCGGGGCCCCCTTGCCCTGGAAGAAGCCCGAGGAGCAGCCGGCCTGGCTGAGGGCCTCCATCGCGCGCCTGGGGACACCGGTGGCCTCCTTTGAGGACTACCGCCAGCGCCTGCAAGGATTGCCATTTCTCGGACCCTGGTGGAATGTCTATCTCGACCGCTATCTTGAACACGATGTTGAGCATTTACCCGACGGCAGCGTACGCTCCCGCGTCTATCGTGAAGGAATTCTTGAGGAGGGGCAGCGAGCAGGCGAAGCGCGCCCCGCGGAGCAGTGGGAGCGCGTGCAGGCCCCGACGCTTATCTTGCGGGCCGGGGCAGGCCTCCTGGCGCCGGATGACCAGCTTCTGACCGAGGAGGCCGCCAAAGAGATGGTTGCGCACATCCCCCAGGCTCGGCTGCTAGAGTTTCCCAGCCTCAACCACTATACCATCATCTTTGGAGCGGACCCAGGGCCGGCGCAAGCGGTGCGAGCCTTTCTGACCCTCGAAACTCGCCCCTTGCGGCTTGCAAAAAACGAGTTTCGAGAAAGGTCGTGATACGATAGCAGCCCCGCAGCGCAGCCCCCTGCCGTGCTGACCGGGAGCGAAGGCGGGAGGTGGGAGGAAATCCCGGAAGGGGGGACCCCACCCTCCGGCTCTCGCTGGAGGGTGGGGCAACATGAAGGTGGGGCAAGGTCAGGACAGCCAAGACAAGCCAGGACAAGCGGATGGAGGATGTTCAGAGGGCGCAGGAGAGAACGTCTAGCCAGCCTGCGTGCTATGTGACCCTCAACGTGACCACCCATCCGGTGCGGGCCTGCCACGCCACCGGATGGGTGGCCCTCAACCGCTCGCTCGGCTGCGAGCTACGCTGAGTCGCGAGATACCCCCTATCGCATCACTCATACAGTGACCGGCGCCCGCTGGCGCTGGTGCAAGCGCATGCGAATGCCATAGCGCGGACGGAGCGTCACAGCGGCCTCTGGCTCAATGCGCTGCCCAGGCAGAAGCTCGGCCTCCCAGGAGCGGATCAAGGTCGCCAGCACGAGCACGCCCTCCATCCAGGCGAACGGCTCACCGATGCAGAGGCGTGGGCCGCCACCAAAAGGAAAGTAAGCGAATTTCGGACGAGCAGCGCGGGCCTCGGGAGTCCAGCGCTCGGGCAAGAAGCGCTCCGGCTCAGGGTAGAAGCGCGGATCATGGTGAACCACGTACTGACTCATGATAATGCGGGCCCCGGCGGGGATAGCCAGACCACGGATCTCGCAGTCGCGGATCGCCGTACGATCGATGCTCCAGGCCGGAGGATAGAGCCGCATCGACTCCGCCAGCACCCACTCGGCGTATGTCAAGCGAGAGAAATCGTCGGCGGTCGGCAAGCGGTCACCAAGGACCTGCTCGACCTCCTGGCGCAGGCGCTCAGCCACCTCGGGATGCTGGGCCAACAAGTACCAGGTCCAGGCCAGCGCATTGGCAGTCGTCTCATGGCCAGCCAACAGCAGCGTCGTCATCTCATCGCGGAGCTGCTCATCGCTCATGGCGCCTTCCTCATCATGGGCCTGGAGCAACCAGGAAAGCAAGTCGCCCTGATCCCTGCCGCTGCGGCGATGCTCCTCAATGATGCGATAAATGACGCGGTCCATCTCGTCGCGGGCGCGGTAGAAGCGGCGACGGATCGGCAGCGGCAAGCGCTCCAACTGTTCCGCCCACGGAGACAGGCCGATCTTAATAAACGCCTCCATGGCCACAGCCATCGCCTGACTGACCGTGCTCGCCTCGCGCTCCACATCGACATTGAAGAGCGTCTTGCCAGCGATCACCAGGGTCAGGCGCATCATCTCCTCGGCCATATCGACAACCGCCCCATCCTGCCAGGAGCGGGCCAGGCGGGAGGCCTCCTCAACCATCGTTGTGGCATAGGCCGCAATGCGCTGGCGATGAAAAGCGGGCTGGATCAACTTGCGCTGCCGCTTGTGGAAGTCGCCCTCACTGGTCAACAGGCCCTGGCCCAGCATGCGGCTAGTCATCTGGACCCCCTGCCCCTTGTGGAAATTGGCATGTTGGACGACCAACACCTCCCGGATGTCTTCCGGGTGGCTCAGCAGAAAGATCTCCAGCGGTCCCCCCTTCACATGGACAACATCGCCATATTTGCGAGCGAGCCGCAGAAAAGTCATCGGCAGATTGCGCCGCGAGAGCAGAGCCAGAATCTCCCGCAAGTTGGGACTGGCCGGCTGGCGTCTCACCGGCGCCTGAGGCGCTTGCACCATAAGTCGCTATTCCCCCTTCCCTGAGCTGAGACAGACAAACAAGCCAGAGCAGCTAAGAAGCCGCGGCAGTCGCCGAGGCCAGCTCGCCAACCTCCTGGCCCTGGAGAAAGGCCAGGAGAGCCTCATTGAAGACCTGCGGCTGATCATACATACAGATGTGATTAGCGCGCGCGATTACATAGAGGCGAGCCTGCGGAATAGAGGCATGGAGCTGGCGCCCAAAAGCGAGCGGAACAAGATCATCCTGGGCCCCCCAAATGAGTAAGGTTGGAGTACGCAGCGTTGGCAAAAGCGGGCGAGCGTCCAGAGCCACAATCTGGTGAGCGGCGCGCAAAATCATCAAGGTGCCGGCGCGGACCCCATCGTAGAGCAAGGTTGGCCAAAAAGCTGGCGTAGTGCGGGCCAGAGCCAGCGCCGTAGGCCACAGAAGCTGGACCACAGAACGCTCGAAAGGGATGCCAATCGAGGCGACCAGAACCAGGCGCTTCACCTGCTCCGGGCGCTGAGCGGCCAGAGCCATGCAGACGTATCCCCCCATCGAGTGGCCAACCAGCGAGAAGCGCTCCAGGCCCAGCGTCTGGCAGAAACGGTCAAGCCAGTGAGGGGCCTGCAACAGATGGAACTGGCGGCGAAAGCGTCGCATGGCGCCAAAGCCAGGCAGATCGACCAGATAGACGCGATAGTGCTGGGCGATGGCCGGGATGTTCCTGGCCCACCATTTGGTCGAGCCGGAGAGGCCATGCACAAAGACCACCGGCTCCCCCTCGCCGGCATATTCGTAGCGCACCGGGGTGCCATCAACAGTGATGACCTGGCTGCGTGTCTGAAAGGCTGCCATTGCCCGTGTCCCTCCTCAGAAAGTGCAAGCAAAAGAGACGCTCAGTCGCTTGGACGGACGTGATCGAGCGACAGACGTCGCCGCACCGCCCCACGCCACGCCGTGGCCCAGGCGCGGTCACTCAGCGCGGCGAACTGCCCAACTCGTGCAGACTGTTGATCGTTGCCAGCAGCGTACGAATCGCAAGCTCAGCGAGCTGCTCCTTACTCAATTGGCGCTCCGCGAGCCAGGCGAGGCTTAAGGCCTCGACAAAGCCGACCCAGCCGGTGATCGCCAGACGGAGGGCAGGTAAGTGGCGCTCACTCTCCGGCAGACCCTGCAGGACGCGCTCGACGTAGGTTTGCCGTACATGATTGAGAATGGCCGCAACCTGCGGGTCGACGCCGACGCCCCCCCGGAGCAGCGCGATGTAGGTACGCGCGTGCAGTTCCGCGAAGGTGAAGTAGGCCAGCAGGCCGACGCGCAGGCGCTCCAACGGCTCCAGCGAAGCATCCGGCTCCGTCAGCTCTAGCAGCTGATTCGTGCTGTGGCGCAGCACCGCCAGATAGAAATCGTGCTTGGTCGGAAAGTAGTAGTACAGCAGGCCCTTAGAGATATTGGCCGCAGCAGCGATATCGTCGATGGCTACCTCATCGTAGGAATGCCTGCTAAAGAGATCCAGGCCGACTTCAATCAGGCGCTCGCGACGTGTTTTCCGTTTCTGCTTGTGCAGCATCAGGTGATCCCCCAGCGCTTGATCATGCGCTGAGCCAGCGGCGAGCGGTCGTAGCGATGGGCGCGGGCCAGGCGGCGCAGGCGCAGCAGGATCACCAGATCGACCAAAGCGGGCAGATGGCGCGCCAGGCCGATTTCAAGAGCGCCCAGGCGCGTAGTGGCCACATCGCGGCGCACGCGCCCGCTGCAACAGCGCACCAGGGTACGTACGACGGCCTCCAGCGGCTCCTCACGCACCAGATCGGCCAGCGAGAGGCCGGCAGCCTCGGCAGCAGCATGGATTGGCGTACGCACGTAGCCCGGATAGACAGTGGTCACGCCGATCTGGCTGCCATATTCCATGCGCAGGGCATCCGACCAGGCTGCCAGCGCGCGCTTGCTGGCAGCATAGGCAGAAGCGAAAGGAACAGTGGCGAAGGCCAGACCGGAGGCCACATTGATAACACGCCCGCGCGAGGCCAACAGAGCGGGCAGGGCATAGGCGGTCACAGTCCAGGGTCCCAGCAGATTGACCTCCAGGGTCAGCGCGACGTCCTCACCTGGGGGAGCGCCGGCGTCCTGGGGCAGACCGATGCCGGCCAGATTGATGAGGATATCCAGCCCTCCCAGCTCCTCAATGGCCTGGGCGACGGCGCGCTCAACCGCCTCGCTGCTGGTAACGTCAGCCTGGATGATGCCCTCACCGCCGCGCCGGTCCAGGCCGACGACCCGTGCTCCCCGGCGACGCAGCTCGGCACAGGTGGCACTGCCAATGGCGCCGGCGGCACCGGTGACCAGGACGCGCTTGCCGGCCAATGGGCCACGCTGGTAGCTTTGCATGATCGTTCCTCCTCCGTGCTTGTCTGGCGTAGGTAGGTAGGATGGCGTGGCGGGCCCCGCTGCTGTTCCTCAGCCGCTCACACGCTCAGGACTGGCTGGCATGGCCAGCAGCGGGTACGGCGTAGCCGGGAGCAGCTTCCGAGGCAGGGCGCGGCTGGCTCTGGTCGTGGCTGAAGCCTCCAGGCTGACTGCCCCGAGGCGCCAGGCGTCGGAGCCGGCGGCGCAGCCGCTCAATGGAGCGCATGGTCTCCTGAACGCCGACCAAGTAGCGGGCCGAGGGCGGCTCCCAGCGAGCGATGAGATTGGCGATGGGAACATCAAGCCGCTCCTGGCACTGGATCAACTCAACCAGCAGACGCGCGCCGCGGCTGATGAGCGGGCCAGCGCCGCCACGTGGCTGCAGGAGGCCGAAGATGTAGAGGTTGGCCACATCGGGGGCCATCAGATGCGCTACCAGGCGAGGATAGCCATGCTCCCAGGTAAAGAGCCCGTGGTCTAAGAAGGGGAAGGAGACATTGAAGCCCGTGGCCCAGACAATGGTATCGAACTCCTGGCTGCTGCCGTCCACAAAGTGCACCTGCTTGCCATCGAGACGCGCAATGTCCGGCTTGGGGGCGATCAGGCCGTGGCGGATAAAGTAGAGCAGCTGGGAGTTGACGATGGGATGGCGGTCAAAGAGATCGTGGTCCGGTTTGGGCAGCCCATAGCGCGAGTTAGGGCCAACAATGAGGGCCAGCGCCGCCTTGATGATGAGCTTCTGCAGCCAGAGCGGCATCCAGGGCATCTCCATTTCGGCCACGGGAATGCCGGCGATGGTCTTGGGCAGGAAGTAGTAGCCGCGACGCATCGAGATGGCTACCTGCTTGATGCGCTTGCAGAGGGCGGCTTCCACGGCGATGTCGCAGCCCGAGTTGCCTGCTCCTACCACGAGGACGCGTTCGCCTTCAAAGTCATCGGCATTCTTGTAATCTTTCGAGTGCAGGGTTTTGCCGCTGAAGCTTCCCGGGTAGTTGGGGTAGCGCCGATCCCAGTGATGGCCGTTAGCAACAATCACCCCGCGGTATTCGAGGCTGCGCCCGTCATCAAGGGTGACGCGCCAGCCGCTCAGGCCGCGCTGGTCGAGCGGCTCGATGCGTTCGACGCGGCGCCGGAACTGAATGTAGCGTCGGAGTCCGTAGTGGTCAGCGTAGGCACGCAGGTAGTCAAGCACTTGCTGCCGGCTGGGGAAGTCGGGGTAGCTGGCCGGCATGGGGTACTCTTCGTAGCCGGTGCTGTTGCGTGAGGAGATAATGTGCGTCGCATCGTAGACGCCGTTGAGCCAGTTGCCGCCAACGTCGTCGTTCTGCTCGAAGATGTCGAAGGCGATCCCGGCTTCCTGAAAGGCGCGGGCGATGCCGAGACCTGAGTAGCCAGCGCCGATGATGCAGTAGCGCGATGCCATGCGAGTTCCTCCTTTGGTGGTGACGGCTTGCTGCACCGCACCGGTCAACCCCTTGACCGGCCCGGTCGGGCCGAGCGTCAGGCTGCCCTCTCCTGCGCGGATCTGCCTGCGGGCGCGTTGGCTCGGTTCGTTCCCTGTCCCGCTCTGTTCGGCTTCGCCTGCGGTGGGCGGCTGAACCGACGGCGCCCGGCTCACTTGCCTTCTTTGCCCCGCCCGTTATTGAATATAATTCAAATTTGACCAAAAGTCAAGAAGCTGTGGCTCTTGTCTCGGGACCGGGGCGACATGCTATAGTAAGTGAGGCGCTGCCGGCTCGGGGCGCCGCTGCTGCGGTGCCTGACTGGTTGGCTGGCGGCCAGGTAGTCAGTCTGCCTCTTTCTTGTTCTTTGTTTGCTGTGAGAGGAGGAAGGTATTGATGACAGTGGCAACGATTCGCACTGTTGGTGTCGTTGGCTGTGGTCTGATGGGCAGCGGCATTGCTCAGACCTGCGTCCAGGCCGGCTATACCGTCGTCGTGCGGGAAGTCACTGACGAGCTGTTACAGAAGGGTCTTCAGCGTATCTTTGACGCCTGGGAGATGCTAGAGCGCAAGGGCAAGGTGTCCCGTGAGCAGGTGGAGGAGTACCGTGGGCGGCTGCGTGGTACGGTGGCCCTGGAGGAGCTGGCCGGTTGTGACCTGGTGATTGAGGCCATTGTCGAGCGTATGGAAGAAAAGCTGCGCCTCTTTACGGCTCTTGATCGGTTGCTCAGGCCGGAGGCTCTGATTGTCTCGAATACGTCTTCGCTCAGTGTCACGCAGATGGCGGCGGTAACGCAGCGTCCGCAGCGAGTCTGCGGGCTGCATTTCTTTAATCCGGCGCCGGTCATGAAGCTGGTTGAGATTGTGAGGCCGATTACTGCTTCCGACGAGACTATCGAGACGGTGCGCCAGTTCGCCGAGTCGTTGGGCAAGACGCCGGTGCTGGCTAAGGATACCGCCGGCTTCATTGTGAATTTCTTGCTCATTCCTTATTTGCTCTCGGCCATCCGTATGCTAGAGAACGGTGTGGCCTCGCGCGATGATATCGATACGGCTATGAAGTTGGGCTGTGGCTATCCGATGGGGCCATTTACGCTGCTGGATTATGTGGGCCTGGATACGACTCTGTGGGCTGCTGAGGCGATTTATGAGGAGTACAAGGAGCCGCTCTATGCTCCGCCGCCGCTCTTGCGTCGTATGGTGGCTGCGGGGATGCTTGGCCGCAAGAGCGGTCGCGGCTTCTATGAGTATAGTTGACGGGAGGGCGTTTCGCTTCGGCGGTCAGGGTGGGGTGGGGGAGAAAGGTGGCCAGCCGCTCGTGTCGTGTGCTGGCCACTTCTGCAGCTCAGTCTTCTTCGTGCTCTTCGCTCAGCGAGATGCGCGGCTCCGGTCCTGGTGGGGGGCTGGCCCGGTGGAGCTGCTGGCTGCTCGGGTGGGCCCGCTCTAGGGGGAGATGCTGATGGTGGTAGAGGCGGTTCGAGAGCAGGGCATGGTTGGCCGTCATGGCGACCTGCAGGGATTCGACAAGCTGCTCTAGCCGCTCGATGCTCTGGAAGACCTGCTGGAAGGTCGTTTGGTTGTCGTGATAGGGTTCGACGGCGTTGGCATGGGCGCGTTGGACCGCCAGGTGTTGTTCCCAGTTGCGGCTGAGTTCACGCAGCGAACTGTAGAGGCGCTCCAGGCGCTCATCCAGGGCCCTGCCGATGGCTTCCATGAGGTCGTCCCAGGAAAGTTCAGTTTGGACTTCGATGGATTCGGGAGGAGGTGGGGAGGTCGGCTCGCTGCTGGTCGGTTCGGCTGTGGTGGGTGAGCTGCCCGTGGGGGTCTCGCTGGGACCGGCCTGGCGCTGGTTGAGGAGCTGGTTCAGCAGTTGTTCGATGCCCATGAGCTGGGCGGCAAGCAGGCGGTCCAGGGCGCTTTCGATCTGTTGCTGCTGTTGTTGTTGGCGCTGCTCAACTTCGTGGCCCAGAGCTTGAACCAGGCGCGTTTGCTGGGTGCCAAGCTTCTGGCTGAGGGCGATGTTGAGTTCGTTCTGCTGGTCGTTGAGCTTGTGGGTCAGGGTGCGCAGTAGCTCCTGTTGGAGCTGGGCAAGGCGCTGGTCAAAGTCGCGGCTTAGGGTGCTAAGCCGCTGCTCAAAGGCCCGCTCTATTTCCTGGCGGTGGGCGGTGAGGCGACGCTCAAGGATGGTGTTAAAGGATTGCAGTTCATCTTCGGTGAACGACATAGCCACGTCCCTTTTGGTTCTTCCTGGGTGAGCCTGCAGACAAGTATAGGGGGAGTGGGGGCGATTGTCAATTCAGCGATGCTGCCAGTTGGGGGCCCGCTGCGTGGGCCATGCTCGTCTCTTTTGCCTGGCTACAGCTATGGTACAATAGGGGAAGATGGCTTCAGACGCGCTGGAGCGTCTGGGTGAGCAGTGATTGCGGAGGTTGATCTCATGCCACGCGCTATCGATTTTCATGTGCATTTGCCAACGACTGAGTTTATTGAGGTGACCCTTGGCCCCTATGCCCGCGCCGCTGAGCGCTTCTTCCGAACCGAGGTCAAGCTGAAGGATATTGAGCAGATGGCTGCTGACTACGCAGAGCTGGATATGGTTGGGGTGCTGCTGGCCTGGGATGCTGAGACGGCCACTGGCCTGCCGCCTTTGGGGAACGATTATATTGCCGAGATTGTGCGGCGCTATCCGCGCCAGTTCATCGGTTTTGCTAGTGTTGATCCTCACAAGGGGAGGGCGGCGATTAAGGAGGTGGAGCGGGCGATCAAAGATTTGGGGTTGGCCGGGGTGAAGTTTCATCCCGGGGTGCAGGCGTTCTATCCGAACGATCGTGCCTTCTATCCGCTGATGGAGAAGATTCAGGAGCTGGGGGTGCCGGCGCTTTTCCATACGGGAACCAACGGTCTGGGGGCGGGGATGCCTGGGGGTATGGGGATTAAGCTGGATTATACTCGTCCGATCTATCTGGATGCTTTGGCGGCTGATTTTCCTGGCCTGACGATTATTGGGGCTCATCCTTCCTGGCCCTGGCATGATGAGATGATCGCTATTTTGCAGCATAAGGCGAATGTCTTTAATGATCTGTCAGGCTGGTCGCCGAAGTATATCCCGCAGTCGCTGCTGCGTGAGGCGGCCACGCGCCTGCAGGATCGTATTCTTTTTGGCTCCGATTATCCGTTCATTACGCCTCAGCGCTGGCTGCGCGATTTCGAGGCGCTGGATTATTTCTCTCCAGAGGTGCGCGAGAAAATTCTGTGGCGCAACGCTCAGAAGCTGCTCGCCCATACGCCAGTCGCTCAAATGGTTTTCAGCTGAGCTGCTCTCAGCGGCAACATGCTACGCCTGATCTGGGCCTGGGTGACCTTGTCCACCGCGGGGGGGGAAAGCTGGCGGGAGGACAGTGCGCTCATGAGTATGCTGCCCCAGCAGCAGGGTGAAGCCTTCCGTTTTGGGGCCTGGCTGGCCGGTGGCGGCAGACTGCCGGCTCCAGTCAGCCAAGCGTGTCGAAGAAGCTGGCTGGTGGCAGTGTTGGCTGTAGCCGCGCGATGAGCTGTTCATCGACGCGCGCTCCGGCCAGTTCCAGGGCGCTGAAGAGCACTCCGACGACGGGTTCGAAGCGTGGGCGGGTCGGTTGGGCCTCGGGCGAGCGGCTGTGCACGCGGGCGATGATGGCCTCGGCCAGTAGGGGTGAGGGATGGCGCAGGACTCCGCCGGCCAGGACGAGGGGGAAGGGGAGGCCTTCCAGGCCGACGCGGCGGGCTGCGACGTTGGCGAAGTCGCCCAGGGCGCTACCGTGCTCGGTGACCAGGTGCCGGGCCGTGGCGTCTCCTGCCTCGGCCTCATCGAGCAGGGCAGCAGCCAGTCCGCCAATCGGGCGTGTCTGTTGGGGAAGGCGCGCCGTCAGGCGGTGCAGAACCTCTTCGACGCTGCTGGCGCCGAAGTAGGTAAGCACGCGTTCGCGTAGGGTTGTCGGGGGGGTGATGCCGAGTTCGGCGTGAAAGACGGCGGTCAGCACGCGGTGGCCAAGCTGGCTGGCGCCCTGGACGCTGTCCTGCCAATGGCTGGAGTGCCAGGTACGCCCGTCGGGTCCTCTGGCCCCTGTGGCGGCGCCGGTCCCGCAGATGACGGCGACGCCGCTGTTGGTGGGGCTGCCTATGCAGGCGGCGTGCAGGACGCCTAGCGCGTCGTTCTGGATCAGGAGCTGTTCCCCGTAGCCGCGGGCGCGCATGGCTGCCTCAAGCAGGGCGAAGTCTTCCGGCCAGTCGGCTCCGGCCAGGTTGAAGATAGCTGCTTTCAGGTTGGCAGGAGTGCTGCCGGCCTGCTTCAGTGCTGTCTCGACGGCTCGCTCGATTTCTTGCAGGGCGGCTGGCTCGTGCTCTCTAGCTTCTGCTCCTGGGGGCGCGTGATAGATGTCTCCGCAGCCGGCTCGCCCGTAGCCGCGGATCTGGCCGTCAAGGGTGGCGACCAGGGCCAGGGTCTTGGTGTTGCCTCCGTCGACTGCGAGGACGCAGTCCCTCATGGTCCTTCTCTCCTCATTCTGTCTTTTCTGCTCTGCTATTTTTAGCTTCTCCTGTCTTCAGGATTCGTGGTTAGCGCAGGAGGCGCTCGGGGAGATAGGCGCGGTGGGCGGCGGCCATCTCGTCGTAGAGGGCTTCTGCTTTGCTCAGTGAGAGGACGAGGGGATGGCTGGCCAGGGCGCGGATGGCGTCGCGGCGATTGCCGCGCCAGGCCGCTTCAGCGGTGAGGGCCTGGTATTCGGCCAGTTGGTTGATCAGGCCTCGCAGGTGGGCTGGCAGTGGCTCGTGGACGAGGGGGGTGACGCCATGACGGTCGGCGTAGCCGACGAGTTCAACGACGCGGTCGTCGGGTAGCCCAGGGATGGCGCCCTGGTTGGGGACATTGACGTACCAGAGTTCTCCGCGGTCGTTGTAGATCGCGTCCATGACGTCGATGGCTAGCTCTAGCTCGTGCAGTCCACCGCGCGAGCGTGCTGGGTCGAGTGCCGGTACATCTTGTTCGGCTTGCTCGCGGTAGTGGGCCCAGTAGTCGGGGACGCTGGCCATGATGTCTTGGGCGCGGGTGGTGGGTTTGGCCTGCAGCTCGGCTAGCAGTTCATCCTTGTAGTAGTAGTACTGAAGATAGTGGTTGGGCAGTGCTTGCATGGTGATTGCCAGGCGGAGCTGTCGCAGCGTGTAGCGGAGTTCGGGGTCCGCGCTCTCTTCTTCGCCTTTGGGATGCTGGCGGCGCAGGCGCTCATAGGTCTCCTCCAGTAGTGGGAGAAAGTCTTGACCGTCATAGCGCGGGTTGATCCCCCAGGAGCCATGATTGAGGCCGCGGAAGCGTACGCTGAGTCTGGTGGGGTCAAGGCCGGCGTAGCGGGCGAAACGGGCGGCGTCCATGATTGGCCCCTCGCAGAAGGAGATGGTGGGAATGGCGCTGTGGTGCGTCACGGCTTCTGAAATGATGTTAATGGGGTTGGTGTAGTTGAAGAGGCGTGCCCGTGGGCAGACGGCTTCCATGTCTGCGATGATGTCTTGCATGACGGCTATGCTGCGTAGGGCCATGAAGAAGCCGCCTGGTCCTTGGGTCTCCTGGCCGATGATGCCGTGCTTGAGGGGAATGCTCTCATCAAGGTGCCTGGCTTCGAAGCCTCCTGGCCGGTAGCTGGTAAGGACGGCGTCGCAGTCGCGTAGTCCGGCGCGCCGGTCGGTGGTGGTGGTGATGGTCAGGTCCAGGCCGCGAGCGCGTGCTAGTTTGCGGGCGATGGTCTGGACAATGGTGAGGTGTTCTTCGTTGAGGTCGATCAGGACGATTTCGGAGCCGTTGAAGTGCTCTCCTTGGGCAATGAAAGAGGCCATTGTGCCGGCGGCGCGTGTGCTGCCGCCTCCAATGTAGGCAAGTTTGATGCGGGCCACGGTGTGCTGTCTTCCTCCCCCTGGGTTCAAACTGATCTAGACAACTAGATGATTCCAGTATACACCATGCTGTCTAGTTCCACTGGCCTCAGCCCTCCCGTCGCCTGCTCGTTTGTTGCTGGGTGCTAGTCCCGGTCTCGGCTGGGGGGGCTGCCTGGGTTGCTCTCGCTGCTGGGGGTGGGCGGGTCCACCTGGGCGGGTGCTTTCCAGGTGGCGTTGACGAGGGCTGGTAAAATCTCGCCTGCCTTGCCGCGCAGGTCGTAGAGTCGGCCTGGTTTGAGTCCGTAGGTGGTCTCTTCTTCCAGCAGGGGGGTGATTTCGGGGTTGATGACGGCTACGGTGGCTCCTGCTCGCAGGGCGGTGTGAGGCAGTGAGGCTGCAGGTTCGACGATGCCGGAGGTGCCGACTACCAGGAGGACATCGCAGCTAAGGACGGCCTGGAGGGCCTGGTAGTAGGTCTGCTCGGGTAGAAGCTCGCCGAACCAGACAACGTCGGGTCGCAGGTAGCTGCCGCAGCGGGGGCAGCGGGGGGGAACGTCGTCCTTGCTGGTCAGGTCTGGTTCGGCGGGGTGGCCTTGGGCAAGGCACTTGGTGCGGAAAAGGTTCCCGTGCAGTTCGAGGACACGGCTGCTGCCGGCGCGTTGGTGAAGGCCATCGACGTTCTGGGTGATGATGGTAACTTCTTCGACGAAGTGCTCCATTTCGGCCAGGGCCCGGTGGCCGGCGTTAGGCTCAGCGCTGGCGGCTTTCTGGCGTCGCTCGTTGTACCACTCCCAGACGCGGCGTGGGTTGCGTTCGAACGCTTCGCGGGTTGCCAGTTCTTCTGGTTTGAAGCGCGTCCAGAGTCCTCCCGCGTCTCGGAAGGTGGGAATACCGCTTTCGGCTGAGATGCCTGCTCCTGTCAGGGCTGCGATCTTTCTCGCCTGGCGTAGAGCCTGGCGGAGTTCTTGGGGTATGCTCTGTTCCATGTTTCTCTTTGCCTGCCTGCTTATGCTGGTGATCTGTTGCTGCGGCGGGGTTCTTTCCTTTTCCCGTCGTCTCTGGTTTCCGCCATTATCATAATGTATGGCGTCGGCTGCTTTCTTGCAAGGGAGGTAGACAGCTCTGCCGGGGCTGCGGGTGAGGCGGCAAGGGGGCCTGTTCGCTCATCTTCTCGGCTGCTGGCGGTTGATCCCCAGACTGGCCTTTGTAATGGTAAGATGCTTTTTGGTGGCCTGTTTACTTGCCACCTGCCCTTGTGTAGTGGTTGAGCCGTGGCCTGGTCTGGTTCAGGCGCTGGCTCAACCGGCGGGAGTGAGGTCATGAGACAGGAAAGGAAGGTTTGCGTACGGTGACTGAGGGTCCGGGCGTGCTAGGCTTTGCTGGTTTGGGGCGGATGGGGCTGCCGATGGCGCGCAATTTGCTTCGTGCTGGTTATCGCTTGCGTGTGTACAATCGTACGCCTGCGCGGGCGGAGGAGCTTGTAGCCGAGGGGGCGCAGCGTGTCGAGCGTCCCCGTGATCTGGCGGAGCCTGGTGGGATTGTCTTTTCGATGCTGGCGGACGATGCGGCTTTGGAGGCGGTGACATTGGGGGACGATGGCCTGCTGGCTGGTCTGGCTCCTGGTGGCGTGCATGTTTCGTTGAGCACGGTCTCACCGGCCATTGCCCGTCGGATGCAGCGTTTGCATGCAGAGCGCGGCTGTGCCTATGTGGCGGCTCCGGTGGTCGGGCGGCCTGATGCCGCTGCCGCTGGGAAGCTTTGGATTTGCCTGGCGGGGGAGCCGGTGGCCAGGCAGCGGGTTCTGCCCTTGCTCCAGGTGCTTGGCCAGGCGATCTTTCCCTTCGGGGACGAGCCAGCTTTGGCCAATGTTGTGAAGCTGGCGGCCAATTTTCTGGTCGGTTCGGCTCTGGAGGCTTTGGCTGAGGCCCTGGCTCTGGCTGAGAAGCAGGGAGTTGAGCGTACTGCGCTTGTGGAGATGTTGGCCCAGACGATTTTCGCTTGCTCGGTCTACCAGAACTATGGGTGGATGATCGCGGAGCGTCGCTTTGTCCCCGGCTTCTCCCAGCGCCTGGCGCTCAAGGACTTGGGTTTAGTGCTGGATGCGGCTGATCAGGCCCAGGTTCCTATGCCGCTGGCCAGCCTGGTACACGATCGCTTGCTCAGTGGTGTGGCTCGGGGGCGTGGTGAGGAGGACTGGACGGCTCTGGCTCGCGCGGTTGATGAGTCCGCGGGGCTGGCTTGAGAAGGTTCAACAAAGCGAGGGGATCTTCAACGCATCCCCCTCGCTTTGTTGGCTCTTTTAGTGGATGATGCCGTAGCGTAGCTTGAGGAGAAGGATGCGTTCGACGGATTGGTCGATGCGTGTCTCTGTCAGTTTCCCCTGCTCGATAGCGGTTTTGAGGGCGTTGACAACGTCGGCGACCTGGCTCGGCGTGTAGGGGCCTTCGATAAGGTCGTCTCCGGCTTCGATGGCCATGACGGCTGCTTCACTCAGTGACCAGCGCTCGCTGATTCCTCGCATGTAGAGGCCATCGGTAATGACGACGCCGTCGTAGCCGAGCTGTTGGCGGAGTACGCCATCGATGGCCTTTGGCGATAGTTCCGCTGGCAGTTGGGGGTCGATGGCTGGCATCAGGACGTCGGTCGCCATGATCATGGCCGGTTCGTACTTAGGGATCATGATGCGGTAGGGGGCTAGATCGATACGGTTGAGTGTCGCCAAGTCGCGGTTGACGACTGGCAGGCCGTTATGGGGGTCTGAGGTAATGGCTCCGAGTCCGGGAAAGTGCTTAAGGCAGCCGGCGACCTGGTGTTCCTGCAGCCCTTGTAAGTAGGCGCCAGCGTAGGTGGCTACGGTTTGTGGGTCGCTACCAAACATGCGCGTTTCTAGGACCGGCGGGTCGACGCTGTGGACGTCTACGACAGGGGCCAGGTCGCTGTTGATGCCAAGCTGCCGCATCCATTCGGCGGCTTGGCTTCCCTGCTGGTAGGCATAGGAGGGTTTGCCTGTTGCTGCCATTGCTTCCGCTGAGGGTAAGGGGCCGTGGAATCTGTAGAGTCGGTTGACTAGTCCTCCCTCTTGGTCAGTGGCGATCAGCAGGGGGATCTTGGCGTCTTGCATGGCCTGTTGCGAGAAGGCGGCTACGGCACCGATGCTGTCGTAGGGTGGGTCAAAATTGTGGTTACTTTCCTGGTACATGAAGCCGCCTACGTATTGGTCGCGGATCATCTCTTGCAGTCCGCTGTCCTGGTAGTCATGGCCCAGGTATTCGACGATGATGAGCTGGCCGAGCTTCTGATCAAGGGTCATGCCAGCAAGAATCTGCTGGGCCCGAGCCAGCAGGTGGCGGTCGCTTTCCAGGTCGCGCCCTTGCCAGTCTGGCCGGGTCGCAGCCGGACGTGAGACGGCGGCGCCAGTGGCCGCTTGCTGGCTGGCGCTTCCCTCGCTTGCCTGACCACATGCTCCTAGAAGCAGCATTAATGCACATATAGCGATATAGATAACGTTTTGATTGCTTTTCTTAAGCGTATTCTTTTTCTTCATCGCTCCCGGTCGCCCTGAGTATAACGGCTGGTAGAAATGGTCTGGGTACTCTCTCGTGTCTAGCATAACTCTCCCTCGAAGGGTTGGGACGGTGTACATTCCTGTGGGTAACAGAGTGAGAGAAAGGGGTTGCTTCCTCCTTCTCTCTCGTCTGCTTCTCTGTCTCCGGCTCCGTGTTGCTTTCTCCGAGGGTCTGGCGTTTTGTGTTTTGGTCTTTCGTTCAGTTGTGTAGCTCATGGCTATAAGAACACAAATAGTCGAGGTAAAGCAGCAGTGCCAGGCGACGCCCTCAGCCGATAGTGCAAGCGGCCCCCCACAACAATGCGCCAGAGCTACAGAAATAAAGCGAGCTGGCGTCATGAGCCCCAGGAACCCAACCCGGCCCTTCAAGCGGCATGGCGGGCCTCCCCCTCTCTTCACGCCGTGGGCTGATTGATCACTCACCCCTTCCTCCGCGCGCCGGCTCTCCTCCGAGCGCGATTTTTCCCCCGCGGCGGACCTCCAATCTGAGAGGTGGTTTGCTGTTTTCCCATCCAGGCCACTGAGTAGGGCGAGAGCCGTGGCCAGAGCCACCTTGCGTCATCGAGGTGACAGGCAGGCGATATTCTGGCTATAGGAATTCCAAATATCGCCTGCCTGTCATCATCAGAAGAGCGGACCAACTTGACGCAGCACCAGCCAACGGCTATCATCCCTAGCAACAAGGCCTCAGCGCACTGAGCGCCTGCCAGAGCGTGCCGGCCCAGCCAGCCCAGCAGAAAGGCAGGAAGAAGCACCCCATGAGAGAGCAGTCGCACCACCACGACGTGATCATCATCGGAGCCGGGCACAACGGTCTAGTCGCCGCAGGCTATCTCGCACGAGCCGGCAAGCGTGTCCTCGTCCTCGAACAGCGCGACCGAGTAGGGGGAGCCTGCACCCTTGAGGAACCCTTCCCAGGCTTCAAAGTCTCCCCCTGCGCCTACGTCGTCAGCCTCCTGCGACCGGAAATCATCCGCGACCTTGAGCTGACGCGCTACGGCTTTGAAGCCTACATCAAAGATCCGCAGATGTTTGTCCCCTTCCCAGACGGCAGCTATCTTTTCATTCGCGCCAGCAGCGAACGCACCGCCGAGAACATCCGGCGCTTCTCACCGCGCGATGCCGCCGCCTATCCCCGCTTTCTACACTTCTTCGAACGTGCCTCAGCAATCCTCACTCCACTACTCCTGGAAGAGCCGCCCACGCTTGCCGAACTGGCAGCGCGCTTTCGTGGCGAAGACGAAGAGATCTACAGCCAACTCATGTTTGGCAACCTCTACGACCTACTTGCCGAGTACTTCGAATCTGACCAGGTGCGAGCCGCCTTCGCCGGCCAAGGAGTCATTGGCAGCTTCATTGGCCCAAAGACACCTGGGTCCGTCTACGTCATGTGGCATCACATGTTTGGCGAAGTCAATGGCCAGCGCGGTCTTTGGGGCTACGTCCGCGGAGGCATGGGACGCATCAGCTTTGCACTAGCCGCCTCCGCCACAGCTCACGGCGCCATCATCCGCACCGGTGCCCGCGTTGCCAGCATCCTCATCCACAACGGACGCGCTGAAGGCGTACGCCTGGAGAGCGGCGAGGAGCTACGCGCCCGCGCCATCCTTTCGAACGCCGACCCCAAACGCACCTTTCTACAACTCTGTGCCGATGCTGGCCTTGATCCCGCTTTCCTGGCCCGTATCAAACGCTTCAAGACAGAAAGCCCCGTCATCAAAATCAATCTCGCCCTCAAGGAGCTTCCCAGCTTCTCGTGTCTGCCAGGCAGCGAACCAGGCCTTCAGCACGCAGGCTCATGCGAGATCTCTCCAACCCCTGACTGGGTACAGCGAGCCTATGAGGATGCCCTCCGCGGCGAGCTGTCGCGCCACCCCTACATTGAGGCCTACATGCAATCGGCTACCGACCCCTCACTGACACCACCAGGCAAACATCTGATCTCCCTGTTCTGCCAATATGCCCCCTATCACCTGCAAGGCCGGACCTGGAGCGAGGAGGTGAAAGAGGAAATGACCGAGCGCGTCATTGCCACGATGTGCGCCTTCGCCCCCAACTTTGCCGATGCCATCATCGCTCGGCAAGTTCTCAGTCCCGCGGACATCGAGGCGCGCTACGGCATGACCGAGGGGCACATTTTTCACGGAGAGATCACCCCCGGCCAGCTCTTTGGTCAGCGCCCAACGCCCGAGTGTGCCCGTTACCGCACCCCCGTAGCCGGCCTCTACCTCTGCGGCTCAGGCACCCACCCCGGAGGCGGTGTCATGGGCGCCCCCGGCCACAACGCCGCTATGGCCCTGCTACGGGACTGGGGAGAAAGCCTTCCAGCCTCCTAGCCAGCAGCCAGCGAAAAAGCCGGCCTACACCTCAGAGCAGCCCCAAGAAAAAAGAAGCGATGCCGCCGCGGCGGCCTCCGGCGGCATCCACATACAAGCAACAGGCACGAGATAGAGAGATCAAGATGGGGGTTCCAATCCCCCCTGACCAGGTCGGGGGACTCATTCATTGAAGCGGTCTGGCTACTGATCGCGAGCAATCAGCGCCAGGGCAGCGGGGAAATAGGCCTCTAACCAGAGACGCAGCTCCTCACTCAACGGCGCCACGAAAGTCACTGGCACCTCATCGGGATAGCGCCGTACTGTCAAACTGAAAGCATGCAGAAACTGGCGCTGCAAAGCCGCCTGGGGCGTTCCCTCCAGGGGAGCAGGAGCATAGGTCTGATCACCCACTAGGGCATAGCCCAGAGAGGCCAAATGAGCGCGAATCTGGTGAATCCGTCCCGTAATCGGACGCGCTTCCAAGAAGAGAAACCGCCCGTGCTGCGCCAGCACACGCAGCACCGTCTGCGCCGGTAAACCGGCAGGTCCTACCACACAGCGCCGACGATCCTGGGGATCACGCTGAATTGGACCATCCAGCAACCACAGGCTCCCTACCGGCAGCACCAGCGGCTCCGGCTCGCTGCCAGTGATTGCCAGAGCCGCCGAGGCCGGCACATCCTCCGCCTTCACGTCTGGCTCAGAGAGTCGCGGCTGATCCTCCGTGAGGCGACGCACTAGTAGCGGCTGCAGTGGTCGTGTCCAGGCAGGAGCCCCCGCGAAGGCCACCGCCAGATAGCGCTTCACGACCCGATGCTCATTGAACTGCCGCCCCAGATAGCGGCGGGCGTTTTCCGTGCGCGCCAGGAGCACAACCCCTGATGTATCCTTGTCGAGCCGATGCAGCAACACTGGCTTGGGCAGCGGTCCCTCTTGCTTACGCAGGCGCGCCGCACGGCGCTCACGCAGCATCAGGCGCACTGCCTCGGGTGCCCGCTCCCAGCCTGGTTCATCGGGCAGCTCCGGCGGCTCCCACTGCTCTGGCCCCTGTTGCTCTAAATAAGAGAGCAGCATATTCCAGAGCGTATCATCACTATGCTTATACGTTGGATGAATCACCACACCCGCCGGTTTATTCACTGCCAACATATGATGATCCTGGTAAAGGATCATCCCCGGGTCGAACTCCATTACAGAAACCGCCTCCTCAAGCCGGTTTCATAGAGCGCCAGCCTGCCCCATCTTACCTATCTGGCCAGCCCTGGCCACCAGTGCGGCAAGCGCGTCCTATGAAGCCGCATTGCCAGGGTATTATAGCCCTGGCGAGCGGGAGGAGCAAGAGCCAGCCTGTGGCCAGGCAAGCTGGCCAGTCGCCGCAAGAGAGACTGCCCTCTCTTTCCGCGACATGATAGAATGTGTAGGATACGGTCCAGGGAAGGCAGAGAGAGGTACGAGCATGTCTCTGATCCAGTATTATCGCGAACACCTGCAACTACGCAACCCGGTGCTGATCGCCGCCTTGGCTGGCTGGAACGACGCCGCCGACTCAGCCACGACTGCCATCAAATTTCTCATCGATCGCTGGAAGCCGGTGAAGATTGCCGAAATCGATAGCGAAGACTTTTACGTCTTCACCGAGACGCGGCCCATCGTGCGCATCGTCGACGGCATGCAGCGCTCCCTGATCTGGCCCGTTAACCAGTTCTCTGCCCACGGTCTTCCCGAGCAAGAGCGCGACATCATCCTCTACCTGGGAGTGGAGCCACAACTCAAGTGGCGCACCTTTACCGAATGCTTCCTGGAGATCTGTCGCCACTTCCACGTCTCGGAGGTCATTCTGCTGGGGGCCATGCTGGCAGACATCCCCCACTCGCTGGCCGTCCCTATCACCGGCAGCTCGTCAACGCCTGAACTACAGGAGCGACTGCGCGAGTTGGACATCCACAGCTCTGGTTACGAAGGGCCAACCGGCATGATCGGCGTGTTGCAGGACGCCTGCCGCCGCGCCAGCATTCCCGCAGCCAGCCTGTGGGCGGCAGCGCCTCACTACCTGGCCGCCACTCCCAATATCAAGGTGACTGCGGCCTTGCTGACCTACGTCAACAGCCTCCTCTCCCTCGACCTCGACCTGAATGAGATCCAGGCGGACGCCGTTCGCTTTGAGGAGCAGATCACCGCGCTAGTCGCGCGCGATCCCGAGGCCAGCGC
Source organism: Thermogemmatispora argillosa (assembly GCF_059696725.1). Taxonomy (NCBI): domain Bacteria; kingdom Bacillati; phylum Chloroflexota; class Ktedonobacteria; order Thermogemmatisporales; family Thermogemmatisporaceae; genus Thermogemmatispora; species Thermogemmatispora argillosa. The sequence continues at coordinate 111,920 of NZ_AP019377.1, forward strand.
CTATGTGCGCCGTCTGGAAGAACAGATTCAAGCCCTGACAGACGAGGAGGATGAGGATGAGGACGAGGAGGAGCCACCCGAGACGGACACAGCTCGCGGGCCTTCCTCCAACCTCGACCATCCCGCCGGCACCGGCCCCCTGCCGAGCGCGGATGTGCTCATTCGCAGCGTTGAGGAGCTGCTGCGACGTGAGCGCGAACAGGGGCCACCCGATACCGATGACGATTCTAAGAACGAGGGCTGAATGAGCAACCGGCTGTACACGCTTGAGGAAGTGCTGCACCCGCGCTCTGTCGCCATCATCGGCGCTTCGCGCGCGCCCCAGAAGTGGGGCCATGTCGCCGCCCGCCAGCTACTGGCGAGTTTCCCGGGCGAGGTCTACCTGATTACGCCTAGCGCCCCCGAGATCCTTGGTCAGCGTACCTATCCCAGCCTGCGCGCTGTACCCAATCCTGTCGATCTGGCCATCATTACTACCGCCTTCCAGCACGTGCCCGCCGCTGTCGACGACTGCATTGCGCATGGCGTCAAGGGCATCGTGATCGTCACGGCCGGCTTTAGCGAGACTGGCCCCGTGGGCCGGGCCCTCGAAATGGAGCTGGTCGCCCGCTGCCACAAACATGGTATCCGTATCCTTGGCAGCAATTGCATGGGCGTCTACGTGCGGCGCGCCCGGCTCAACGCCCTGGGCATGGCTTTCCCGCTGCCAGAGGGACCGATCGGCCTGGTCTCCCAAAGTGGGAATCTCGGGATGTATCTCTACGCTCAAGCTCAGCTTGATGGGCTGGGCTTTACCACTTTCCTGAGTATGGGGAATGGTGCCGATGTAGGCTTCCCTGAGTACTTGCAGTATCTGGCCAACGACCCTGAGACCAAGGTCATTGCCGGCTACGTTGAGGCCATTGATGAGCAGACGCTGCGGCAGGTAACCGAGCAGCTCTATCGGCAGGGACGCTATAAGCCGGTGGTGATCCTGCTGAGCGGGGCCACCGAAGTTGGCGTACGCGCCGCTCTGGCTCACACTGGCAGCCTGGCAACTGTGCGCCCCGATCATGACACCGCTCTGCTTGGCAGCGGCGTGGTACGCGTCATTCGCTCAGATGAGCTGTATCCGGTGGCCCGCGCCCTGGCCCTGCAACCACCAACGCCCCAAGGGGGTCGGCGCATCGCGATCGTGGGCGACGGCGGCGGCAGCGTGGTCGCCTCTGGCGATGCGGCCCTGCGCTGTGGTCTGGAGGTGCCCATTCTCAAGGAGGAAACCCAGCAGCGGTTACGCGCACTGCTGCCCGCCCGAGCAACGGCGACCAATCCGATCGATGTCGCAGGCGCCGCCGATGAGGACCCGTTGGCCTTCGCCCGCCTGAGCGAAATTTGTCTGGCCGATCCTGATGTCGATGGCGTCATTATCACAGGTCTCTTCGGCGGCTATCGCTGGCTGCTCTCGGAGGCCTTCGGCGCGCGCGAGGAAGAGGCCGCCCGCGAGTTGGGCCGCCTTGTACGCCAGTACGGCAAGCCTGTTCTGGTTCAGACGATCTACGCCCGCTACGATAAGGATATCCCGGCCCTCCAGCTCCTACGCCAGGAGGGCCTTCCTTACTACGAGTCGATCGAGATCACCTGTCGCGCTATGGCCGCTCTGGCCGAGATCGGCCAGTTCTTGACGCGTATGGCCGCAGTCGCCCGTACCGCCGACCAGGACCAGGAATCGGGAATGTGCACAGATGGATGAGACAGGGTACAGGCAAGCTGCGGGCAGGGCGCGCGAGGTCGGGAAGCAGGTCTCCGACTTCGCGCGCTCTCTCATTCGCCTGCAGTTGCTGATTCAGCGGGGGGAGGTAAAGAGACCGGGCAGACGCTGACAGATCTCCCAGGCCTCTCGCACCATGCGCTCAATCAGCTCTTGGGCAGTCGGAATGTCATGGATGAGACCCACCACCTGACCAGCCCAGACAAAGCCTTCATCAAGAACTCCTTCGAGAGCAGCTCGCTTATTGACGGCTCCGCTGATGAGCGGCAGTAATCGGCGTAGGCGCTCCTCGGCGCCGGCTCCCTCGCGCTCTAACTCCTCTTCAACCTGGCGAATACGCTCGGCGACTCCCCCCTTGAGGACGCGCGCCGGACGCCCGATGCTGCGCTCAATAATCATGGTGTCTGTCTCCTGGGCCTCAAGTAGGGCTTGCTGATAGTGTGGATGGGCGTTGCTCTCACGCACGGCGACAAAGCGCGTGCCCAGTTCGACCCCCTCAGCTCCGAGAGCCAGAGCCGCCGCGAGTCCCCGCCCGTCAGCGATGCCACCGCTGGCTAGCACGGGGATGCTGACCGCTTCTACCACGCGCGGAGTCAGAACGAGCGTCCCAATATCGTCGCGCCCAAGGTGTCCCCCGCCCTCGAAGCCAACGGCTATCACGGCGTCCGCCCCAAGGGCTTCCGCCTTGCGCGCTGCTCGTACCCCGGCTACAAGAACCATCGTGCGCACTTTGACGCCGCTCGTCTGGATACGCTTGAGCAGTGGCTCTGGATTGCCCCCGGTGATGCTGATTACCGCCGGCTTTTCGCTCAGGGCCGCGTCAAGGAACGGCTCCAGGGGAATGTGACCAATGGGGAAGTTGACGCCAAAGGGCTTGTCTGTGAGACGCTTGGCCTTCTGGATCTCAGCGCGTAGCTCTTCAGGTGTGGTAAAACAGGCACAGCCGATCTGGCCAAGGCCACCAGCATTGGAGACCGCTGCCGCCAGCTCGGCAAACGAGAGGTGGGAGAGGCCTCCCTGCACAATCGGATAGCGAATGTTGACTAGCTCGGTAAAGCGCGTCTGGATGCGCTCAGGTAGCAATGTCAAGTGGGTTCCCGCCTTCCGCCGACCGGGTTGAGGATGGCATGGCAGGCTCTTCCTCGCACCTGCCTTCGTTGGCCGGCAGAGGATATTATATCATCAGTGCCGCTTGCTCCCTCCTTCCTCCGGACAATCACTTGATACCTGATTGCCATAATTGTATCGTTAATATATACAATCATTTGCAATTGGCTGCTGCCCATCATCTGATGATAGTCTTCTGTGTACAATCTCTCCCTTGCGTAAGGGAGAGAGCGGCAAACTGCTGAATTGACAAGGATTGTGGATTCGCATATACTAGGCTATACAATCCTTAAAGGCTCCAAATAGCGAAATGAATCCCATCTATAGCTTATAGTATTTCCCATGAAGTAGCAGTTAGGACGAAGCCAGGGACTATGAGCATTACTTTTTCACTAGACAAGAGCACGCGCACTCTGCTCTATCAGCAGCTTGCCGAACAGATCAAAAGTGCCATTGTACGAGGAGAGCTAACCGAAGGGATGCAGCTACCTCCGGTGCGCCGGCTGGCGGCGGAGCTGGGCGTGAGCACGACGACGGTTGCTCAAGCATACGATTTGCTCGCCACTGAGGGAGTCATTGGTGGTCATGTCGGGCGCGGTACCTATATTCTTTCTTCGCCGTTGACAGCTCTGGCCCGCGCGCGCGCCCCTTTTGGAGGCGAGGCCCAGGCCACGACCAGTCAGCGACTCGACTGGGCTGCTGGTTGGCTGGGGGGCCTCTCACCACAGGCCAGCCGGGCCGGTCAATTGCAATGGTTGACCCAACGTGCTCTAGAGCGCTGGGGTGATCCTGCGACCATCCTGAATCTAAGCAGCGGCTACCCCGACGTCAGTCTCTTCCCGATCGAGCGCTGGGAGCGCTCGATGGCGCGCGCGGGGCGGCTTCTGGCCGAGGAGGCAAGGCAGGCCTCCAGCCTACAGGTGTTGCAATATGGCTCGACGCTGGGCGATGAGGCCCTGCGCAGCTATCTCTGCCAATATTTCACCCGCTTCGGTTTTCAACCTGAGCCGCGAGAGATTCTGCTGACGAGCGGCAATCAGCAAGGGCTGGATCTGGTCGCGCGCGTCTTGTTGTCGCCGGGTGACCCGGTCTTTATTGAGGAACCTGCCTATCTGGCGGCACTGGACATCTTTGAGCAGCAGCGTGCGGCCTGCCATCCGATTCCTGTCGATGAGGAAGGGCTGCGCCTCGATTTGCTGGAGCAGGTGCTTGAGGCTCCGGCGGCCCGTCCTCGTCTACTCTGTGTGGTGCCAACGGCTCACTCGCCTACCGGTGCGACGATGTCCTGTGAGCGTCGCCGGCGCCTGGTTGAGCTGGCCTGTCGCTACAATCTCCTGATCGTTGAGGACGACTATTGCAGCGAGCTATTCTACTCTGAGACGGGCTGTGAGCCTCCGCCCGCTCTGCGTAGCTTTGACCGCGAGGGGCGCGTGATCTATCTCAAGAGTTTCAATAAGTTGATTTTCCCGACTCTGCGCCTCGGCTGCATTGTGGCAGCGGCCCCCATCCTGGCGCGTCTGGTCGAGGGCAAGCAGGCTTTCGCTCGTGGCACTTCGTTGCCCCTCGCTCGTGCACTGCTCGAGCACCTGAGTGATCCAGCCTTCGAAGAGGAGCTCTGTTTCTATCGGCAGGAGTATCGGCGGCGGCGCGACGCGCTTCTGAATCTGTTGGAAGAGGAGCTGGCCGGGCTTGAGTGCCGCTGGACCGTGCCGATGGCGGGCTTCAATCTGCTGTTACTGTTGCCACCGCAGCTCCAGGAATACGAGGTGGTTGAGAAAGCCGCTGACCGCGGTCTGCTGCTGGTCCCTGGACAGCTCTTCCGTGTGGAGAACGGTCAGCCACATTGTCCCAGCGTGCGCCTGACATTCGCGGATAAGTCGCCAGAGCAACTGCGCGAGGGGGTCAAGCGCCTCTCGTCGACGCTCAGGGCGCTGCTCCACGGGGGGGGCTCCGGCCAGGGTCGCGCTTCCCCAGATCTCTTCACCGCGGTTTGAGGTCCGCGAGCCTGAAGGGGCCTGGTTAGCCAGGCTTCCTGACCTGCTTGCTTAGCGGGGGCGTTTGCCGCCCGAGGCGTGAGCAAGTTACAGCTGTTCTCTCCCGACCAGCCCCTACGCCTACGAGGGGAGGGAAGCGCCATCAGGGTCAAGCGCTGGCAAGGGCTGGCCGCTGCTCTGCTCTCCCAGGGCTTCCCTCCTCGGAGCCATCAGATCAGACCAGACCAGACCGGCAGACGGCGAAGGCGCGGATCTTTTATGCGCGCTGCCGGTTCCCAGGTCGGGAGGCCTCCTCTGCATCGGCTGCGGCCCGAGCAAAGCAAGGAATCCCCATACGACAGATGCAGCCGATCACCCAACCAGCAACGGCAAGACCGGTCAGGGGACCGTTGGTGTGGAAAGGAGATTGAGCAAGGATCAGAGGTGCACCAAGAGCCTGAGCAGCGACTTGTTCTATGAGTGAGGCTTGCAGCTCGCCTTACGCCTGTCAGCAGGGCGACAGAGAGCTTGCAGATTGCCTTGGAGAAGGAGAGGAGCGAGAAGAGGAGAGGGGGAGAGGAAGAGGACGAAGGCCCGTGGGCGCTACCTGTCACTGTGGACAGGGTGAGGAGCCTTCTTCTCTCTTCCTGAGTGTTGGCTAGCTGTTACTCGCCGGTGAAGTGTGGGGCGCGCTTCTCCACAAAGGCGCGCGTGCCTTCCTGGCGGTCATGGGTAGCGAAGAGCACAAGCCAGGCCTCCGCCTCGATGACCAGGCCCTGATCCAGGGAGGTCTGTAGTCCCTGATTGATAGCCCGCTTGGCCTGCTGCACTGCAATTGGACTGTTGCGCGCGATGTGCTGCGCCAGTTCCTGCGCCTCGCTTAAGAGCCGCTCGCGCGGTACAACACGATTGACCAGGCCCAAGCGCAGCGCCTCCTCAGCTCCTACGCGCCGCCCCGTGAAGATCAGTTCTTTAGCCAGGCCCGGCCCGAGCAGGCGCGCCAGGCGCTGCGTGCCGCCCCAGCCTGGCAAGAGACCAAGCGAGGTTTCCGGTAATCCGAGCTGGGCCCCTTCAGCGGCCAGGCGAAGATCACAGGCCAGGGCTAATTCCAGTCCTCCCCCAAGAGCATAGCCATTGATGGCGGCGATGCTCACTTTGCTACTGCGCTCAAGCCGCAGCAGCACCTCTTGCCCGGCGTAGACAAAGCGGCGGGCCTCGGCCATGCTCATCGCTGCCATATAGGCGACATCGCCCCCAGCCACAAAGGCCTTTTCGCCGGCACCCGTCAGGATGACAACCAGCAGCTCGCGCTCCTGCTCCAGCTCATCGATGAGCTGGCTCAGCTCATCGAGCACAGCCCGATCAATGGCATTGAGCTGCTCGGGTCGCGCAATGGTCACCTGGGCTATTTGCCGCTGCGGGCGTTCAAGCTGCAGATAACGGTAACTCATCTTTCCCTCCTTTGTTGCGCTCCCGATTGCTCAATACGAGCGTGGCAGCCCAAGCACATGCTGAGCAATGTAGTTGAGGACCATTTCCTGACTGATCGGAGCCAGCCGGAACAGGCGCACATCGCGCCAGAGACGCTCGATATGATACTCTGTCGAGAAGCCATAACCGCCCAGCGTCTGCATGGCCTGATCACAGGCGCTAAAGGCGGCTTCCGCTGCGACCATCTTGGCCATATTGGCTTCCGTCGCACAGGGTAAGTGATGATCCAGGAGCCAGGCAGCCTTATAGTTCATCAGGCGGGCCATTTCGATCTCCGCTTTCAGACGGGCCAGCGGGAACTGAATGGCCTGATGGCGACCGATCTTCTGCCCGAAGACGACGCGGGTATTAGCATAGTCAACAGCCAGCCTGATGGCCAGGTCCCCGGCGCCGACACAACCTGCCGTTGTGACGATGCGCTCACTATTGAGCGTATCAACCAGGTATCGCCAGCCTTCGCCTTCCTCGCCAATGAGCGCCGTCTTGGGGACAACCAGCTCATCGATGAAGACCATGCTTGAGGTCACGCAGTGTGTTCCGACCTTCTCCAGCGGTTGATGACTGATGCCCGGAGAGCGCGGATCAACCAGGAAGAGACTGAGGCCAAAGGTGCGACGTGGGGCCTCCTCCAGCGGCGTGGTGCGCGCTACGAGCAACATGCCACCGGCGCGATCAACGCCTGAGATCCAGACCTTCTGGCCGCTGATGATATATTCATCGCCCCGACGGCGTGCCAGGGTCTTGGTGGCCAGGGTATCGCTGCCAGCATCCGGCTCGGTGAGAGCCATGCTGAAATCGAACTCGCCGCGCGCTAGCGCCGGCAGGTAGCGCTCACGTTGCTCTTCCGAACCGTGGCGCAGGATGGTCAAGGCCCCAAAAACCGGCGTCATCATGAACAATTGGGCGATCGTGGCCCCTGCGCCACTGGCGGCCATCTCCTCTACTACGATTGCCATTTCCAGCAACCCCATGCCGGCCCCCCCATAGCGCTCGGGAATAATGGTTCCCAACCAGCCGGCCCGCGCCAGCTCTTGCCAGAGTTCTTCAGGAAAAGCATGCTGGCGATCTTTCTCGCGCCAGTATTCCAGGCCATAACGGCTGGCGAGCTGCCGTATGCTCTCACGAATGAGGGTATGCTCTTCTGAGGTCTGAAAATCCATCGTTTGTTCTCCCTGTGCAAGATAGGATGGGATGGCTCAAGGCGCGCCGGACAGTGAGCCTGCTCACCTTAGTCTCTGGTCACGCCCGCCTGTCCGCCCGCCACTTGAGAGGCTCCCTTTGGTGGCAAGAAGCGCCTTTTCCTCCCCGTCAGTGGGCAGAGAGGAGCAACGTCGCAGGATGCTCCAGCAGGTATTTGATCCGTGCCAGGAAACGCGCCGCCGGCTCGCCATCGATCAGACGGTGGTCGAAGGTCAGGCTGAGACCCAGTCGACTATAGCGCTGGAAGCCATCAGCGCTGGCCCGAACCTGCTCGCATATGCGTCCCACGCCCAGGACGGCACCCTGTTCCCGGGGCAGGATCGGAGTGAAGTAGTCAACGCCCTGCGCTCCCAGATTGGTGAGCGTGAAGGTCGCTCCCGTCAGCGCGTCGGGCAGGAGGCGACCACGGCGGGCCTGCTCGGCGAGAGCCTGCAGCTCGGCGCTGATCTCAGCGAGGCTCTTGCGGTCAGCTTCCCGGATCACCGGCACAAGCAAACCATCCTCAAGGGCCGTAGCGACGCCAATGTTGATCTCTCGATACAGGCGAATCTCGTCCCCTACAAGGGCCGCATTGAGGCGGCGATGCTCGCGCAAGGCACAGGCTGCGATCTTGATCAGCAGATGGGTAATGGTGATAGCCGTTCCCCCAAGGCGCTGCTGCTCCTGCTGCAGCTCTTCTCTCAGGCGGAGAGCTTCTGTTACATCGGCCTCCATCATCAGTGTGAGCTGGGCCGTCCCCTGCAGGCTGCTCAGCATATGCTCGGCGATTCGCCGACGCATAGGTGTCAGCGGCTCACGGTCATAGGCAGGCCCCCGCGCCTGCTCCGTCTCACCAGGCGATCGGCGCGCGACGTCCTGAGTCGAGGCTCCCGCTGGAGCAACCGGCGCACTCGGCGAGGCGGTGGCCACTGGCTGGCTGCTCTCCGAGCGGAGCTGCTGCCAGGCGCGCAGAATGTCTGCCTTGTGAATGCGCCCTCGCGGACCACTGCCCTGGACGCGCTCTAGCGGTACGCCCAGGTCCTGCGCCATGCGTAAGGCCACAGGAGAGATCTCAAGCCGCCCTCTCCCGTCTCCGCTCCCAGTCTCCTGTTGCGGAGGAGCCGTCACCACGGCGCCTGGCTGCTGCTCCTGTGCCTGGCCAGCCGCCCGCCCGGAGAGAGGTCGGGCGGCCTCCCCCGTCACCTCTTCTTGCCGGGCAAGAATGCGCGCAATCACTGCCCCCACAGCGACCGTTGCTCCCTCGGGCTGGAGAATCTGCAAGTAGCCACTGCTGGGAGCCTCGATCTCATGGGTGATCTTTTCGGTCTCGATTGTGCAAATGATTTCGCCAGCGTTGACCCGCTCGCCCTGGTGCCTGACCCACTGGACAACCGTGCCTTCCTGCATGGTCAGGCCCAGGCGAGGCATGATGACCTCGATCTGCGCTCCCTCGCTTGCCTCACTCATAGCTGCTCCCTAACAATGTTTGCCTGGCCAACCTGCACCGCTCAGAGGTAGAAGCCGTTGAGGTCAGGGGGCCAGTACGCCTTCAACAGCGGCCATGATAGCCGTTCGATCAGGGACAATCGCCTGCTCCAGCGGTGGTGAAAAAGGGATTGGAGCGAAGGCGGCGCCAACGCGCGTGATGGGCGCGTCTAGTAGATAGAAGGCCTCCTCACCGAGGGCTGCCGCTAGCTCAGCCCCCACTCCACCGCAGCGTGTGGCGCTATGGGCAATCACCAGGCGGTTGGTCTTCTCGAGCGAGGTCCGCACCGTCTGCAGGTCAAGCGGATTGGCGCTGCGCAGATCAATGACTTCGCAGGAAATCCCGCGCTCGGCCAGTACCTCCGCCGCTGCCAGCGCCTCACGCACCATAATGCCAATGGCCGCAATGGTCACATCCCGCCCCTCCCGCTTGACGGCAGCGCGCTCCAGCGGCAAGACGTAGTCTTCGTCCGGCACCTCTTCGGCCAGAGCGTAGAGGGTCCGGTTTTCAACCACAATCACCGGATTGTCATCACGGATCGCAGCCTTGAGCAGCCCCTTGGCTTCATAGGGACCAGAGGGCATGACTACTTTGAGGCCCGGCACATGGGCTAGCCAGGCCTCCAGGCTCTGCGCATGCTGCGGGCCTGCGCTGTCGCGATAACCGGTCTGGGTGCGCACCACTAGCGGCAACCTGGCCTGTCCTCCGGTCATGTAGCGCATCTTGGCCGCCTGGTTCACGAGCTGATCCATGACCAGCGCCAGGAAATCCATAAACATGATTTCAACGACTGGGCGCAGACCGAGTGTGGCAGCGCCGATAGCCAGACCTACGATCGCCGCCTCGCTGATCGGCGTGTCGCGCACACGTTGCGGTCCAAAACGTTCCTGCAGACCGCGTGTGGCCCCAAAGGGACCACCAGGCGCTCCGACATCGACGCCCAGCAGGCAGACCGCCGGATCACGCTCCATTTCCTCACGTAGAGCCTCATTGACCGCACGCACGTAGCGTTTTTCCGCCACAGCAACTGCTCCTTTGTTCGCTCACCCAGAGTAGTAACCTGGCTTAGCTTAGCCCGCCTCTGACGGCAGAGAGAGCACATCGTCTAAGGCTGAGGCGGGATCAGGAAAAGGCGACTCCTGAGCATAGGCAATGGCCTCTGCCACCTCCTTACGGGCCTGGGCCACTAAGGCTGCTTCTTCGGCCTCACTTAAGAGGCCCTCGCGCCGGAGACGCTCAGAGAAGAGGCGGAGAGGATCATGGGCCGCCGCCTCCTGTAGCTCGGCAGGCGAACGATAGCGCTGGGGATCACCTTCGTAGTGTCCACGCACCCGCCACGTCAGACACTCGACCAGAGCCGGCCCCTCACCGGCGCGGACCCGTGCGAGCGCCTCGCATACCACAGCACGCACCGCCAGCGGGTCCTGCCCGTCCACCCGCCAGGCCGGCAAGCGATAAGCAGCCGCCCGTTCGGCAACGCTCTCAACGGCCGCATGTACACTGAGGGGCGTAAACTCGGCGTAGCCATTATTCTCGCAGAGCAAGAGGAGTGGCAAGCGCCAGAGAGCCGCGATATTAGCTGTCTCGTGAAAGAGGCCGGTATTGACGGCCCCATCGCCGAAGACCGCGACCGCCACCTGCCGCCGTCCCTGCAACTGTAAGGCCCAGGCCGCGCCCGCCGCATGGGGCAAGCCCGCCCCGACCACTCCATTGGCACCCAGGACCCCTACCTCAAAGGCCGCAATGTGCATAGAGCCGCCGCGGCCTCGGCAATAGCCGGTCGCCCTGCCGAAGATCTCCGCCGCCACCCGCTTCAGATCAGCTCCCTTGGCAATAACATGGCCATGCCCCCGATGCGTCACATACAGATAGTCGTCGCGCTCCAGCGCGCTGGCCAGCCCTGCCGCTACCGCCTCTTGACCAATAGAGAGATGAATAAAGCCGGGAATATGCCTGGCAGCGAAATGATCACGTACCGCCTCTTCAAAGGCCCGAATAGTCAGCATCGTCGTCAGCAGGCGACGCGCCAGACCCCCATCAAGTTGCTCAGTAGGCACGCCTCGCCTCCTCTCCAATCCAAACAAGCTTGACTGCTCAGGGCAGACGGGCAACCAGGGCCAGAGAGCACTTGCAGCATCTAGCCAGCGTTACCCGCCTGCCTGACCAGAGCAGCATCACCCTAGCTGCTCACGGAACTGGGAGCCGGCACCGCCAGCAGGCGCGTCAGCTCATGCACATCCTGACATTGCTCCAGCGAGCGAATTAACTCAATCAGGCGCTGGGTCGCTTCTGGGGTCAGCGGCAAATCAGGCTGCAGCTCCTTGATCAGCTCCAGCTCGCGCGCAAAGTCCCAGGCATAGTAGCTGGCATCGACGCGCAGCTCCTGCTCCAGCGTGCGCCCATCGACAAGATGAACAGCCAGACGCAGTGACAGCGGCGGCAAATCCTGACGCGCGCGCATCTCTAGCTTGCCGATCAGAGCGTGCGTGGCCTCATCATCAAAGCGAGTAAGCGCAGCGAACGAGAACGAGCGATGAGCCAGAGCCCAGGCCACACAGAAGGGAGCGCTCATCTGCGTCTGCTCCACCGTCGTAAATGGCCCAGTGTAGGCCATACCTGGATAATTGGCCTCGTAGGGATTCATCTCAAGCTCGATACGCACGACGGCCTCTGGAGACAGTTCCTGCTCCCGTACCAGCGCCAACGCCGCCGTAATCGGGCTTTGATTGAAGGCACAAACCGGATAGGGCTTGAAGGTGACATTGAGGATCTCCCAAGTCTCTCCCAGATGACTCACCACGCGCTCCAGCCCCTCGCGCGTGCCAGCAAAGGCCTGATAGAAGCCGGCTGGCCCTTCCAGTGCGATAGCCGAGGCCCGCGCTCCCTCGCGTGCCAGCAGGGCAGCAAGCAGACCGTTGCGTGCTGCCACACCGTTCTCAAAGTGCCATTCCATCGTACCCGAGGCAAACGATTGCGTCGTACCACCGGCAAAGGCTGAGGCAAAGCCAAGCGCCGCCGCCAGTTGCTCAACGCTCAAGGCCAGCGCTTTCCCTGCCGCAGCCGCTGCCCCAAAGACCCCATAGATGGCACTGGCACGAAAGCCACGCGGCGTCGTCAAAGCGGTAAAATCGCGACTGACTGCCGCCAAGACCTCATAGCCAGCTACCAGCGCCGTCAGGAAGGCCCGCCCATCAACAGGACGCAGCTCGCTCGCTGCCAGCAGCGCGGGAATAATCATGGTACCCGGGTGCGCCGTCCCATGCGTATCCTCCTGAACGCGCCCGTGCAGGATCACTCCATTGGCGAACGCTGCCCCGGCCAGGCTCGCCCGCAGCGCCGAACCGATCACAGGCGCGCTGACCTCGCCAGTGCCAGGCTCGGCCAGTGCCACCAGGCGGCGGGCGATATGGGCGTACTCCAGCTCGGAGCCTGCCAGACCCACCGCCAGACCATGCAACAGACATGTTTTGGCCTTGTCAATCACCTGGGCGGGCAGCGCCTCATAGCTCAGACCGGCCACAAACCGCGCAAGCTCTGTGCTCAATGTTTTTTCCATACAGGCATGCCGCTGGCGCCCCCTGGCTTCATCCAGGGGAGGAAGGCGGCTCCCTCCTTTCTCTCGCTATGTAGTTGACACCTTCGGCTCTCCAGACGTACCCTCCCTCCCGAGGCTACAGGCACTGGCCGGACGGTCAGCAACAGCTTCGCCTCACCATACAGGGGGGAGCGGGCCAACCCGGCCACCGTGCACTGCTGTCCCGCAGGGCAGAGGACTGCTGTCAACCAGTCCCGAAGCCTGGGCCGATGCGGCTGCGGGCAAGCCCCTGGCTCAAGCCACAGGGGTCGTTGACCGACACCCTCCTCTCCTTGGGTACTCACTCACTTGCTTGCTCGTGCTCTCGCTCGCTCAACCGTGAGCAAGGCAGGCTGTAGACTCGCCCCGGCTGCCCGGATAGGCCCATGACACATTCACTAGCACTAGCGGACAAGCCAGCAGGCAGACCAGGGCAAGCCTCTTTCCAGGCGGTCAGCTAGTTGGCCGACTGATTGGAACTGGCCCCCTTGGCTGTGGCCGCGACGTCCTCAGCGACGCGCAAGCGTAGCTCCCGCTTAAGCACCTTGCCCGACGGATTGCGCGGCAGCGCCTCGATGAAAAAGATATGATGCGGCACCTTAAAGCGGGCCAGCTTGGCCTGACAGGCCGCACGCAGCTCCTCAGCGGTCACCGTCTGGCCCGGCTTCACCACCACATAGGCCACCGGCACCTCGCCCCAGCGCGGATGAGGCATCCCCACGACCGCCGCCTCCAGGACGCGCGGGTCCTCATAAAGCACCCGCTCCACCTCGAGCGAAGCAATGTTCTCGCCACCGCTGATAATCATGTCCTTTTTGCGATCGACAATGTAGAGATAGCCCTCCTCATCAAGGTAGCCGATGTCACCAGTGTGGAACCAGCCATTGCGCAGGGCCGCCGCCGTGGCCTCCGGGTCCTTCCAGTAGCCCTTAAAGACCTTCGGGCCGCGCAGGACAATCTCACCCGGCTGGCGCGGCGGCAATGGCTGATCGTTCTCATCCACAATGCGTAGCTCCAGATGGAGACAGGGCTTGCCGACCGAGCCGATCTTTTCAATGGTCTTGGCCTTGTCGAGGTAGGTATCGCCCGAGACCGTCTCGGTCAGGCCGTAGGCGTCAGCAAACCAGGCCTGGGGGAAGAGCGAGAGTAACTTCTCAATGAGCGGGATGGGCATTTTCTCGCCACCATCGATAATGAAGCGCACCGAGCTAAGGTCGTAATTCCAGATGCCTTCGGCCTGCAAAAGCATATTGATCATCGATGGCGGCAGCCACATATTGGTGACGCGCTCACGCTGCACAGCCTCCAACAGGGCTAACGGCTCAAACTTGCGCAAAATAACTACGCTGCCACCCGCATAGAGGACTGAGGTCGCTGGCAGATCCAGCCCGCCCACATGATAGAGTGGCCCCACGATGAGCGTACGATCCGCCGCCGTAATCCCGAAGAGCGTGATCTGAGCAATGTTTTTCCAATAGAGGTTGCCATAGGAGATCATGACCCCCTTGGGATAGGCCGTCGTACCCGAGGTATACATCAGCCGATGCAGATCATCGCTCCCTACCTCTGCCGCTGGCAGATGCTGCCCCCGGCGGGCCGCCAGGAGCTCATCGTAGACCAGCCAGCCCGCCGGTATGTCCTCCCCTACGCCAACGATATGGCGCAGACCTGGACAGCGCCCGCGGACCGCCTCCACGACAGGAGCAAACTCGCGCTCACTTACCAGGAGCTTGGCTTCGCTGTGATTGAGGATATAGACCAGCTCTTCGCCTACTAGCCGCCAGTTAACCGGCAGTGCTACGGCCCCCAGCCGGTTCACAGCAATGATGGTCTCCAAGAACTCCGGGCAGTTTTTGAGGAGAATAGCCACAATATCGCCAGCTTCCAGACCATGCCCCTTGAGAGCACAGGCCAGCGCCTCGCAGCGCTCCTGAAGCTGACCATAGCTGAGCCGCCGCCCTTCGTAAATAATGGCCTCGCGCTCAGGATGCCGTTCTGCGTAGTGCTCAATCACACTGCTGAAATTGAAGGTCATGACGCGCTCCTTTGCCGGCTCGCCAGGCCCCAGCTCAGCAGGTAGATCGCCCCTTCGCGCGCTGATACCTGCCTGGCAAGCACCTTCCTTCCAGGTTGCCAAAGCGGAGAAATAGCGAAGGCCTCATAACACATGGCAGCGCCTATCTGTCTGGCTGCCTGCCGATAAAACCCAATCTGGCCGCTTCTTGCTCGTCACGCGTTGGGCGCGGGAAGCGCGGCAAGCAAGCATGCGCTCTCTACCGACCGACCAATCGGTCTGTTTGGCGGAAGTATAACATAGCCTGCAATTTGTCGTCAAGAGCTAGTGTATGTTTGCTGCGGTCTACGATCGCAGCGGAGTAGAGTTTTTCTGGCATTGATATTTCACTAAAGGCTGATGCGTAACGACTTCGAAAAGTGCTATGGTCGATAGACCCTTGACGGGGGTACTTCGCCTATGCTATACTCTCAACCGACTGGTCGGTCGCATAGCGGCGACGCGCCCACAGTAGACGTTGCTACCTGGCGCAGTGCAGCTCGCCAGCAGGCTGCTCCCCTGGAGAGCAGACGTGTGAGCGTCGACGTCAGGGTAGCATCTTTCTGGCCTGGTCTCGTTTGGCCTGGCCCGCACAGAGAGGACGTGCGGCCTTCGTTCAAGGGAGGTCTATGTATGAGCGTCTACCCACGGTCCAGTGAGCCTTTCCTCTTTGTCCACAAGGAGCCTGTTCAGGGCCAATGCCCTGAGTGTGGCAGCCACCACCTACGGCGTTACCCCGTGCTCAGTGAAGGCGGCTGGTGGCTCGTTACCAAATGCCAGGACTGCCTCTATAGTCTTGAGCGCGAGCGCTGGGGCCGCCTCGGCTCCATTCAGCTTCTCTCCGAGACCCTCTAGCCGGGCTTGCTCATGGTGAGCAGAGTGTCGTCCTTGCACCCTGACTGATTGACTGATTGATCGACAGACTTCACTGAAAGTAGAGTCACCTCGCTTCAGTATTTCTTCTGAGGAGTCTTTCTATGCTTGCAGTCGATGTTGGCGGCACGTTCACCGACGTTGTGGCCCTTGATGACCACGCGATCAAGGTGACCAAGGTCCCTACTAATGCCCTGGAAACGGAGCGCTCAGTGCTCGAAGGCGCGCGCCTGCTCGATATCGCCAGTAAACCGATTTTCAATCACGCCAGTACGGTTGGCCTGAATGCCATTATCACGCGCCGCCTTCCCAAGGTCGCCTTTCTGACGACGCTAGGACATCGGGACATCCTGGACATGGGGCGGACATGGCGTCCTCTCGATGCGCTGACCGATCCTGGCTGGCGCCGCCCCTTCGGTGATGCTGCTGCTCCCCTGGTTCCTCGCTATCTGCGCCGTGGCATTAGTGAGCGCATCACTGCTGATGGTAGTGTGCTGATCCCACTCGATGAGGCTCAGGCTCGCGAGCAACTGGCCATTCTCAGAAAGTGCCGCGTTCAGGGCGTCGCTATTTGCTTGCTTAACGCTTATGTGAACCCTCAGCATGAGATTCGTCTGCGCGAGCTGGTGCGCGAGGAACTGGGCGATATCCCCTGTTCGATCTCTTCGGAGGTCTCTCCTCTGGCCAAGGAGTACGCGCGTGCCTCGACTACGCTGATTGACGTGCTGATGAAGATCATTTTCTCGCAGTATTCGCGCAATCTGCTCTCTGGATTGCGTGAAGCTGGCTTCTCCGGTCAGGTGAATTTCGCTGATTGCGCTGCGATGTTGCGTCCGGCAGAGATTGCGATGGAGCAGCCTTTCCGCATTGTCTTCGCCGGGCCTGCCGCGGGAGCAGTCTCTAGCGCCCACTTCGGGCGTCTGATCGGCGAGGAGAATTTGATCTGTTGCGATATCGGGGGGACCTCCTGCGATATCAGCGTGGTCACACGCGGGCAGCCGGTGGTCAATGCGACCTTCGAGTTGGAGCATGACCTGCTGGTGAATGCTCTTTCGATCGAGATTGCGAGCATTGGCGCTGGCGGCGGAAGCATTGTTTCAATCTCTCCCTCCGGTGAGATGCGCGTCGGACCGGAGAGCGCCGGCGCCGATCCCGGTCCGGCCTGCTATGGCAAGGGCGGCACAGCTCCAACTCTGACCGATACCTGCCTGCTGATCGGTCTTCTCGACCCCGAGCGCTTCCTTGGGGGGCAGATGCGCCTCAATGTGGATCTGGCGCGCGCGGCCTTCGAACGCTTGCCAACTTCGTTGAGCCTGGAGAAGCGCATCGAGTACGCCTATAAGATTGGCCTGAATAATATCGCTGAGGGTTTGCTGGATATTACGATTAAGCAAGGGATCGATCCGCGTGATTATAGCCTGATCGCCTATGGCGCCGCCGGCCCCCTCTTCCTGCCGGCCATCCTGGAGCAGATCAAGGCCAAGCGGGTGATTGTTCCTCCCTATCCCGGCTTCTTCTCGGCGCTTGGTCTGCTTAGCTCCGATCTGGTCTACTCCGACAGCCGCAGCGCCTACATGGTTTTGACGCCAGAAGTCGCCCCGACCATTGCCCAGATCTATCGCGCCATGGAGGAAAAACTGCTGGCGCGTATTCCAGGCGACAAGAGCCAGGTGCGGATCTTGCGCAGCTTCGACGGGCGCCTGCTCGGCCAGACCTGGGAGACGCCTTTCGTGGAGGTCCCCGCTGGCGAGATCACTGCCGAGACAATTGCGACGATGATCGCGAATTTCCATCGCGTCTATGAGCAGCGTTCGGGGAATCGCTTTGAGGCGATCCCGGTCCAGAGTGTGACCTATCGCGTACAGGTCGTGGTACCGTCGCAGAAGGTAGAATATCCCTTCTTGGGAGAGGGCCAGCCGCATGAGGTGGCTCCCGAGCGCTGGACGACGCTGCGCTATCTCGGCAATGGTGAGCTGCGGGTCGCAGAGTATGAGCGCGATCACCTGACCAGTGGGGCGCTTGTGCGCGGCCCGGCCATTATCCGCGAGCCGACCTCAACGATTCACGTGGTCGCGGGGCAGGTGGCTCGCGTTGGCTCATGGGGGGAGATTGTGATCGAGCCAGCCGCTTCTTAGGGCGCTTGTGCTCCACCTGGGCGGGCAGGGGCTATCTCGCTCGCTCGCTCACTGCCGGTCTCTGCCCGCTGTCAGGCTCATTGGCTCCGTTCGACTAGTCATCAACTGATCGCCTGTACTCTGGATAGTTCTTGAGGAGGTCCCTACGATGGTGCGCGTTGAGTCACCGGTGCTCATCAAGGATCTGGACGAGGATGCTTTTCGCGCGCGCTACCACTGCGATCGCTTTACGGCGACGGTGCTCTCCAGCCGCCTGCGCTATATTGTGCAGCATATGTGCACCGGCCTGCTGACTAATGCCTTTTCAGTGATTCTGCGCGATTGGTATGATTTCGCAAGCACGATTGCTGGTCCACCAGAGCTGGACTATCCGACGCCCGCGGTGAGTAATAGCCTGGTGCTCTTTTTGGGCACGATGACCGATGCGGTGCGCAATGCTGTCGAGGAGTTCGGGCCGCAGAATCTGCAGCCGGGCGATGTCTTGATGTGCAACGATCCCTACCGTATCGGCACCCACGTTAACGATGTCTGCTTTATCCGCCCGGTCTTTTTCGAAGGCCGCCTGGTCGGCTTTGTCAATCTGCAGGCGCACATGCTCGATATGGGCGGCGTAGTTCCGGCTGGCTTCAGCGGCACCAAGCGCAACGTCTATGAGAATGGCCTGGTCATCGGGCCACAGTTACTCTATCACGGTGACCGCCCGGTTAAGTCGGCCTGGAGCCTGATTTTCGATAATGCGCGCTTCGGCAACCTCATGCTGCCGGACATAAAGACGATCTACCAAAATCTGCGCCTGGGTGAGAATCTGCTGCTGGAGACCATCCAGCGCTATGGGGTCGAAAGCTATCTGGGTGCGATCCGCTACGCCTGCGATCTGTCGGCGGAGACTATGCGCCAGGCGCTGGCTCGCTTGCCGGATGGCGAATTCGAGGGTGAGGATTTCATCGACTGCGACGGCATCGACGACAGTGAGGAGTACCATGTCAAAGTCAAGGTGCGTATTCGCGGCGATCGCGCGGAGGTCGATCTGAGTGGCAGCTCACGGCAGGCCCGTACAAGCATCAATGGCGGTTGGCTGGACGCCAAGACGGCGGTGGCGGTCGCTCTCAAGTATTTGTTGGACCCGCGTAGTCCCTTTACGTCGGGCACACTGCGCAACGTGGATATTGTCTTGCCGGAGGGTACCTTCTTCAGCGCTATGCCTCCCGACGGGGCGATCTTCCTTTACTGGGAAAGCACGCAGCCGCTGCTGTTGGCCATCTTCCGCGCCTTGAAGGACGCCCTAGGGCCGAACGCGGTCGGCGGTGATTATTGCTCGCTCAATATTCATAATGCTAACGGCGTGCGCAACGGCATCCCCTGGGTGACAATGGCGCAGTGCGGTGGCGAGCATGGTCCCTGGGGGGCAACCAAGGATGGCGACGCTGACAGTTACATGGTGTTTTATCTGGCGAATAATCTTGACCCGGCGACTGAGGCCATTGAATCCGATTTCCCTTGTGTGGTGCTGCGCAAGGAGTACGCAACCGATACCGCCGGCGCTGGTCAGCACCGCGGCGGGGCGGCAGTGGTCAAAGATACGCTCTGGTTGACCGAGGCCGAGCATTATTCGATGCCGCTGCATACGAAGGCCCCCAGCGGCTTTGGTGTCTACGGCGGCAAGGACGGAGCTGTCGGAGCGGTCTGGGTCTGGGAGCCAGAGGCCTATGAGCAGGTTCAACGGGCTGGGCTGGTCGGCTTTGATGCTGCGGTCTATCGCCAGGCGACCCCTGTCGCCGGCGTGCTCAATCCCGAGACGCACGCGCTCGATCGCCAGGGACGTTACTTCCACTTCGCTCGCGTCCCAGTCTGGCGCACTCGCCCGCGCACGATGTTTCGCTATCTGACCAACGGCGGCGGTGGCTGGGGTAATCCCTTGGAGCGTGCCCCTGAGCGGGTTCTGCGCGATGTGCGCGATGAGTATATCAGCATTGAGGCAGCACGAGAGCTGTACGGCGTTGTGATTCGGGGCGACCCTTATCATGATCCCGAGGGACTCCAGATCGATTATGAGGCAACACAGGCGTGTCGGCGTGCAGCCGCTGACCACAACCATTGACAGGCGTTCTATAATCTGTACTGCATGTGAAAGGTGGGACTTATGGGCCAGCGCTTTCCGATCTGCAGGAGCATTCGAGGTCTGCGATCTGCGGCCCCGGCTTCCGTCCCGGCTGCGGTTCCTCTCCATCCTCCCTAAACTCAAGCCGCCTTTGCCTGCTGCTGTGCTGAAAATCGATTTGGGGCACGCTGATGGTGACTGACAGATTTGTGTCAAGGGAGCAGAGGCCGGCCCCCTGCCTCTCGCCCCGCCCTGAGAGAGGAGGATTCCCGTGGCGCGCAAGCGCGATATCATCGAGGTAGCTGCCCGGCTCTTCGCCCGGCACGGCTACCACGGTACCAGTGTCCGCGATCTCTCTGAGGCGCTGGGGCTGGGCAAGGCCAGCCTCTACCACCATATCGAGAGCAAGGATGAACTTCTGTTTTGGGTGCACGAACAGTTCATTAATCCCTTGCTGGAAGAGACAGAGCGGCGCCTGAGCGCCGAGATGGACCCACGCGATGCGTTGCGCACGCTGAGCTGTATTCTGATGCGCGTCATCGCGGACTATCGGCCCTACGTGACTGTCTTCTTGAATGAGTGGCGGGCGCTCTCTCCTGAGCGCGCGGCGGCGATTCGGGAGAAGCGCAAGCGTTTCGAGGGTTATATCCGCGCGGCTCTGCAGCGTGGTATCGAGCAGGGCCTGTTTCGGCCCCTGGATGTCTCGGTGACCTGCCTGGGCTTCCTGGGTATGCATAATTATGCGTACCAGTGGCTCAACCCCGAGGGGCGGCTTTCCCCCGAGGAGATCGCAGCGATCTTTAGCTCGATCTTCTTGCGCGGAATCGCGCAGGGGCCGGGCGAGGTCCAGAACCAGGCTGCGGAGACTCCTGCCAGCCCGCAAGCTGGCTGAGCGCTCGTGAGTGACATCGGCCAGTCGCGTTCCTCGCCCGTTCGCTCGCCGATCCTCTTGCTGGATGACAAGTAGACGGCTGTGACGGCTAATCTGCCCCTCGGCGGAGCACAGAAGAGGCGAGGGCTTGGAGATGAGTCTTCGCTGAGGCTGCCGCGCATTGGACGATGTCAACGCTGTGTTGATGCGATCAAGGCAATCAGACAAGTAAGCGATGCAGCGAAAGGCGGTTATTTATGGCAGCAGCTCCTGTTAGCGATCGGATCAACCTGAGTGGTCAGGTGGCGGTGGTGACCGGTGCGGCCCGGGGCATCGGTCAGGCCACTGCCCGGGTGCTGGCCCGTGAAGGGGCCAGTGTCGCTGCTCTGGATGTGCTTCCGTGCACGGAGACAGTGCAGGCAGTGGAAGCTCTGGGCCAGCGCGCGCTGAGCCTGCACTGCGATGTGTCTGATGCCCAGCAGGTGCGCCAGGCCATCGATGAAGTTGTGGCCCGCCTTGGTCCTCCCCATATTCTGGTGACCTGCGCCGGCGTGGTCTCGCGCACGGATCTGGAGGCGATGACTGTTGAGGAGTGGGACCGGGTCTTGGCCATTGATCTGCGGGGGACCTTCCTGTGTGTACAGGCGGTCTATCCCCATATGAAGGCTCGTGGCTATGGCAAAATTGTCTGTGTGGGTTCGGTCGCCGCAAAGGTGGGCGGCGTGATCTCTGGTCCGCATTATGTGGCTGCTAAAGGCGGCGTTCACTCCTTTATTAAATGGGTGGCGAAGGCCGGCGCTCCCCACGCCATCTATGTGAATGCGGTTGCCCCCGGTCCCGTTTGGACTGATATGACGATTGGCCACCCCTACCGCGATGATATGTCTCCTCTGGGTCGCCTGGGTGATCCGCGCGATATCGCTGAGGCGATTCTCTTCTTGGCTTCCCCTGCTTCGAATTGGATCACCGGCTTGACCCTGGATGTCAACGGCGGGATGCTGATGGATTAGCGGCATCGCGCTTCTCGCTCCTCCCGCGGCCAGGCTCCTGCTCCGACGAGCGCGGCGGTACGCTGGCAGTTTCTGCCCGGCCACCGCGCTCAGGCTTCTTCGGTCCGCTGACTGATGGCTCTTCCCTCCTAGCAACCGCTGAGTTTGGCCTAGAGGCCGCGATGATGCTATCCTGATAAGGGCATAGCGAGAACGGCAGGCAAGAGGGGAGGCTGCTTCACAAGGGCAGGCCAGGCGTGGTAGCCTTGCTGCTCCGTCTGAGCTGCGGCAACAGCAGCCCTGCCTCTGCCGCGCCAGGCCATGATGAGGGATACGCAGACGATGAACGGTTCACCCGAGCAATCCGCACAGCATAAGCCCGCTGAGGCGTTTTCTTCGCGTCAACATACTTATGTGATCGATCCTGAGAATCCAGGCGAGCTGGCCCGCTTGACAATGCAGGAACGCATCATTACTGAAGGGATGGGCGGCCTTTTCCCGGAAGGCCAGGCGCTGCCTCCCACAGCCAGGGTTTTGGATCTGGCTTGTGGGCCAGGTGGCTGGGTACTGGACCTGGCCTACGCCTATCCCGAGGCGGAGGTGATCGGCGTCGATATCAGCCCGGCAGTGGTAGAGTACGCTTCCACTCAGGCTCAAACGCGCCGCCTGGCCAACGCCAGTTTTCAGGTGATGAATGTCATGGAGCCACTGGCCTTCCCCGACGCTTCCTTCGATCTGGTAAATGGGCGCTTGCTCGCCGGCTTTATGCTGCCCGCGGCCTGGCCACGCCTGATAGCCGAAGGCTACCGCCTGCTGAAGCCGGGTGGCGTGCTGCGCCTGACCGAGGGGGAGCTGTCGCTCACAACCAGCCCGACGCTTAGTGCGCTGCATGAGCTGGGAACACGGGCCCTGAAGCTGGCTGGACAGAGCTTTTCGCCGGATGGGCGCCATGTCGGTATTACGCCGGTGCTGCCGCGCTTGCTGCGCCGGGCCGGCTTCCAGGATGTGCGCCTCCATGCCAGTGCCATCGACTGGTCGATCGATACTCCCGCCTACTATAGCCTCTTTAAGGACTGCATGATGGGGCTGGAGCTGATTCGTCCTTTTCTGCTGCGCGCCGGCTTGATCCAACAAGGTGAGTTGGAGCGACAAATACAGCAGGCTCTCGCCGAGATGCAGCAAGACGATTTCTGCGCCCTCTGGACGCTGGTGACCGTCTGGGGCCAGAAGCCAGCGGCCTCCTCCGCCTAGGCTCTTTGCCGTTCTGGCTCTTTTGCCTGGCCCCGACTCGCGCTGCTCGCAGCTCGTTCAGCTTAGGGCTGGGCGCCAAGGGTCAGCAGCAACAGGAGAATGCTCAGGAGCAGACCACTGAGCAGGAGAAAAGCGATGAGGCGAGCTTGTCGGCTGGTCTCGGTGACAACGTCAACGGCCAGCAGCAAGCTCTCATCGTTTCCTCCTGGCTGGGCCGGCTCCGGCATCGCGGCTGCTCTACGGGCGTCTCCCGTGCCAGGCCAACGCCCACGCCACTGACTGAAGTCGGTAAGGCGTGGCCGGCCCAGGCCGCAGCGCAGGTAGAGATAGCACAGCACCACCAGGCCGCCAAGCAAGAGAATGCAGAGGATCATGATGAGCAGTGGCAGCATAGTGCTTCGCTCCTTTGTTCTTCATGGTGCGCATGCATGCTCTGTTTCATCTTAGGGACCCTATTGGACCATCCACACTCTATATGGACGCTTTCCCGCAGGCTTTATGAAAATGAACGCTCTCTGTAGATACTCACGCAAAGCTTCGCCAGCCCGGTGACAGCCGGCCCTGTGGGTACCTGTCTGTCTGTCTGTATGCTTGGGATTGTGATAGCCCTGGTCACTGTGATACAGTACAGGGACGCAACAGAACTTACTTACTAGCTAGAGAGACGAGGTGCTTTCGCCATGAGCGATCATGATCAGTTGGAGCTGGCAACCCTCGCTGGGGGCTGCTTCTGGTGTACCGAGGCGGTTTTCAAGCGCGTCAAAGGGGTAGTAAGCGTTACGCCGGGCTACGCCGCCTCACGGGTTCCCAACCCCAGCTACGAGCAGGTCTGCTCGGGCCAGACCGGCGCCGCTGAGGCGGTGCAGATCCGCTTTGATCCGCGGGTCATCTCCTACGAGCAGCTGCTAGAGATCTTTTGGCACATGCACGATCCGACAACGCTCAACCGTCAGGGGAATGACGTTGGAACGCAGTACCGCTCGGCCATCTTCTATCACAACGATGAGCAGCGACGCATCGCGTTGGCCTCAAAGGAGGCCCTGGAACAGGCCCATACCTATCGCGATCCGATCGTTACTGAGATCGTGCCGTTCAGTAACTTTTATCCCGCCGAAGACTACCATCGCGACTACTACGATCGCCATCCTAATCAGCCATATTGCATGATCGTCATTGCGCCCAAGGTGCAGAAACTGCTGAAGGAGTACGCACCCGTAGTCAGGGAGGGCTGATCAGGCAGAGACGCGCCCGGTCAGGCGAGAGCTGTGAAGAGAAGGCGAGAACACCGCCCCCGGCCAGGCTGGCAGTTGCCTGCCTGAGAAGAAGGCAAGCCAGCCTACGCCCGGGGCCAGGTTCTGAGCTGCCGGGCGGGAGATCAGGAGCAGCACAGACTGAGGCGCGGGAATAAAAGGTCGCGACGCACTACGGCACGGTGCGCAACGGTGACGATTAGAGGACGGCTGTCACGCGGCGCAGCTTGCCATCGCGCAGGAAGGTCACGATGAGGCGCTCGCCAGGCAGATGGCGCCTGACAATGCGCTGCAGATCGCGCGGTTCGGTGACTGGCTCGCCGTCGGCGGCTACGATGATATCAAGGCGGCGCAGACCAGCCCGCTCGGCGGGACTGTCGCGGTGCACCTCCAGCAGCTCCATGCCGCTGACCTGGTTGAGTTGGGCGCTGCGTCGCAGAGCCGGGTCAAGCAGAATGCGCATCCCCCCAACGCCCAGCGCCACACTCCCCGCCCGCGCCGTGTTGCTGCGCGTGATGCGCGCAATGGCCCCCTGGAGCGTCTCCAGAGGAATCGAGAAGCCTAATCCCTGGGCCAGGGCTACCATCGCGGTCGTCATGCCAACAACCCGCCCGCTGCTATCCACCAGCGGACCGCCCGAGTTGCCCGGGTTGATGGGGGTATCAGTCTGAATCAGATTCGTGAGGCGGCGCCCGCCGCGTCCCTCCAGCGTGCGCCCGAGAGCGCTGACTACTCCTGCGGTTACGGTCCAGTTCAGGCCGTACGGATTGCCCACAGCAATCACAAGTTGGCCGACGCGCAGCTTTCCCCGTCCAAACTCCGCGACCGGTAGATGGTCGGCGCCAATGCGGAGCAGAGCCACATCGGCGTCAGGGTCAGCTCCCACCAGCCCAGCATCAAAGGAGCGCCCATCGGCCAGGGTCACGCGGATGCGCCGCGCTCCTTCGACAACGTGAGCGTTGGTAAGCACCTGCCCATCGGAGGCAAAGAGAAAGCCAGAGCCAAGGCCGGTCGCGTCAAAGCCAGGGCCACCATAGGCGGGAGACATGTACGGCCAGCGCAGCCCGCCGCGTTCAACGTCAATTCGTACGACCGCCGGCCCGACACGCTCCGCTGCAGTTGTAACGGCGCGAGAATAGGCATCAAGGGCCTGTGCATCGCGTTCTTCTGTTTCCATCATAGTGATTAGCGCGCTTTCTGCGGTGGAACCCCATGTTTCGCCGAGCGTGCGAGGCCGCGAAGCAATGAGATTGCTCTCTATTGTACCACATTCATGCTTCAAGGGGCAGAGCGTGCGTCGGGTTCGACCTCAGCCCGGACACAGACGGAGGCAGTGGCGACCCACTGGCTCAGCGACAACAACCCGCCAGAACAGCACCCGAGCCAGGCACATCCTGTACTGCGCCTGGCTCGGAGTCGGAACGCATCACTTGCCTGAGAGGCCGCTTGGGCGTTCTGTCAAGCCCCCTGACTAGAGGCTGCCCAGGAGGGCCATCAGCTGCTCCAATTCGCGACGATCGTCAACCAGCGGCACCAGTGTGACGACCAGCTCATCGAGGCCACGCGCCAGTAGCTCGCGCAGGCGAGCCGCCACGCTCGCCTCGTCCCCCCAGACCACCAGATTTTTGATCAGCTCCTCGGGCAGAAGGCCATCATCGGACAGGGGATAGCCAGCATCAGCAAACATATTGCGATAGAAAGGCGCGCGCGTATAAAAGCCCAGAGAGTTGCGCGCCGCTGCCAGCACCTGCCCCCAGTCGGTCCCAAGCGCCACGGGGACATGAGCCAGCAAGGGC
Organism: Thermogemmatispora argillosa; assembly: GCF_059696725.1. Taxonomy (NCBI): domain Bacteria; kingdom Bacillati; phylum Chloroflexota; class Ktedonobacteria; order Thermogemmatisporales; family Thermogemmatisporaceae; genus Thermogemmatispora; species Thermogemmatispora argillosa. The sequence continues at coordinate 137,793 of NZ_AP019377.1, forward strand.
GGCACGGGCCGCCCGCGCGAGGCCGCCCCCTCGACCAGAGCTGGCTTGGCCTTCTCTAGCAGATAGGGATGGGGACACATCCACGAAATGGCGCCGTCTGCCAGTTCGCCAGCCAGTCGGAAAGCCCGCGAGCGCAGTGCGGAGATCAGAATTGGCACGCGCCGTGGCTGAGCAAAGGCGGCGTGCGCCGTGTAAAACCGTCCCTGGAAATCAACTCTCCCCTCCCAGAGCGCCGCTCGCAGAATGGTAAGGTACTCACGCAACTGCTCCAGAGGCTCAACCATTGAGAAGCCATAGACCCCTTCAATGGCATGGCGATGGCTCGTTCCTATTCCAAGGCGCAGGCGCCCCGGCCCCAGCTCCTCCAGCGTGGAGGCCTGCTGAGCCATTACCAGGGGATGACGCGGGTAGGTCGGCACGATTGCCGTTCCCAGGCGGATGCTCTGGGTCTGCACCAGAGCCGCGGCAAACAGCGTCAGGGTGTCTACCGTGGTTGGCAGCTGTGTCATCCAGAACTGGCGTACGCCGGCCTTCTCTGCCTGCTGTAGCCTCGTCAGCATATGCGCTGCGCCGGCATGCCCAAAGAGCGCTAACCCCACGCGCTCGCGGGCTGGCCGCTCAGCTTCCCCAGACTCATGAGCCAAAGCGGTGCTCTGTTGCTGCATAGGTCTTCCCTCCTCGCTAGTCTGGCAGCCGCCTGGTCTCAGCGGCCGCCAGCTCCTGTGCAATAGGAGAGCAGCCCCAACAGAGGCCCTCTCCTGTCGTGCACCATAGCACCCGCGCAACCGCGCTGTCAAGCTGAGGAAGCCCCTTCAATGGACCACCACCGCGCTCGCTCACCCGGCCGCCGGCTGTCTCCGCTGGTTGACTCCCGCCCGGTACTCGCGCATCACCAGCTCAGTCAGCTCGTCAACCGAGGTCTGGGCCGCTGGCTTATCCAACACAATGCGCCCATGCTGAAGCAGGTTGACCCGGTCGCAGACCTCCAAGACCTGAGCATAGTTGTGAGCAATCATAATCATCGAGACCTGGCCCTCGTTCCTGAGCGTGCGAATGAGATTCATAATCAGGCTGCCTTCCTTAGCCCCCATTGCCGCCAGCGGCTCATCAAGCAGCAAGATGCGCGCCTGCGAGTAAACTGCGCGAGCAATCGCGATCGACTGCCGCTGCCCCCCTGAGAGCCGTGCCACCTCAGTGTCAACCGAAGGGATGTTGACCCCCATGCTCTCCAGATACTCGCGCGCCCGGCGACGCATCTGCCGATTATTGAGCAGAGGGAAAGGTTTTAGCAGCGATTCGCGCTTGAGGAACATATTATGATAGACACTTAACTCATTGATGAGGGCCAGATCCTGATAGACAGTCTCGATGCCCAGGGAACGCGCATGAGAGACCGAGCGCAGACGGACCTCTACCCCATCGATAAAGATGCGGCCTTCATCTGGCTGCAGGAAGCCTGTCAGAATCTTGATCAGGGTTGACTTACCGGCGCCATTGTCGCCGACCAGGCCCAGGACCTCACCCCGACGCAGATAGAGACTGACGCCATTGAGAGCCGTCACCGCCCCAAAGCGCTTGACCAGTCCCTCCGTACGGATCACTTCTGTCGTTGTCGACTCACTCATTCGCGCCCTGCCTCTCGCCATAGTCGCAGGCGAACGTTCAAAATCATGGCCACGAGAATCGCCGCTCCCAGGATAATATCGAAGGTGAAGGCACTTACGCCGAGCAGGGTAAAGCCATCGCGCAAGATCGAGAGCACCAGAGTGCCCAGGAAGGCCCCGATAATCGTCCCCAGGCCACCCGTGAGAGCCGTGCCACCGATGACAGCCCCGGCCACCGCCTGAAACATGATATCGGTGCCCCCCGCCAGCGGATCGATCGACGTAATGCGAAAGGCCTCCAAAGTTCCGGCAAAGCCGCCGAGCACACTGCAAAGCATAAAATTGCCGATCTTGATGCGGGCCACATTGACCCCTACCTCGCTAGCCCCCAGCAGGTTGCCGCCGGTCGCCACCGTGTGCAGCCCCCAGCGTGTCCAGGAGAGCACGATCTGCATTACGATCGTGATGGCAATGGCCCAAACAATTTCCGAGTAGGAGGCATGGCCCAGCACCTCATTCACCAGGCCCTCTGAGGGCGTCAAGACAGGGAAGCCCTGCGAGATGGTCAGTGTCAGACCATTGATCAGAAAGAGCGTACCCAGGGTAGTGATGAAAGAGGGCACCTTGAGCACGACCGTGATCAGGCCGTTGAATAGCCCGACGAGCGCACAGACAATCAGCCCCAGGATCAGCCCCACCACGAGCGGCAGGCCAGCCTGATTGGCAAAGTACATGATGAAGGGGGCCAGCGCATAGACCTGACCCACCGAGAGATCAATTTCGCCGCAGATGAGTAGCATGACCTCACCGGCGGAGATGATGGCGGTCGCCGCCACAAACTGGGAGAGCGTCCTGACATTTTGCGCTGAGAGGAAAGCCCGGTTGGAGAGCTGAAAGTAAATGACGAGGGCTACGGCCACTACTACAATGCTGGCTTCGCGTTGCCGCAGGAAGAGACGCACTAGCCGTAGCCAGCGATTGGGCCGCTCCGGCGTCGGTTCCGGCTTCGCCTCTAGCGGCGGGGCAGAAAGAACTTTCTCGGCCATTGCGATGCTCCTTCTTGTTGTGTACTGCCTTCTGTCCTAGCGCCTCCTGCCAGCCCGCCTTACCACCTGTGCTGTGTCCTACCTGCTCTTCGTCGCGGGGCCACCCCACGGATAGACGAGGCGACGTTTCTTCCAGATCAGGAGCGGGCAGTAATAGTATGTCTCAAAGAGAACGAATCTGTAAGCCCCCGCTGTTTTCTCGCCTCTCTTCTGAAAGAAAAATCTGTCGCCCGTTACGCTGGCTCCCTAAGCCAGCGTAAGTGAAGCACCAGCGAGCGCGCCAGACTTACAGATTCCGCCTGCATGCAGCCTACTCTGTTGTTAGCCGCGAGCCAACCAGGAAGGGGCCACCCAAGCAGCAGGCGACCGCTCTACTGGCACCGGTCCGGTAGCAGCCGGCTGGCCCCCCTGGCGTAGTGATCGGCTTAGATCACGAGCGCGGGACGAGTTGCTCCTTGGACGAGCTACCCTCGAAGCGTGTCTGGGTGCGCAGGTAGGGACCAACGTTCTCTTTGGTGACAAAGAGCAGGCCCGTGTCGGTGTCGGAAGGCACCATCAGGCCGCCTGAGAGCAGGTAGAGGAAGAGCTGAATGACCGGGTAGAAGCCTTGCAGGTAAGGCTGCTGATCAATCGTGAAGTCGAGGTTACCAGCCTGGATCTCCTGGAGAGTCTTGGTCAAGAGATCGTAGCCGCCGCCGTGCACTCCTTTGGCCGCCAGGTTGTATTTCTCCATCACCTGGGCCACGCCCTGGGTACTGCCCGCGTCGACGGCAAACATGCCTTTGATGTTGGGGTGGCCCAGATAATAGGCTTCAATGCGCGATAGCTCCTCTTCAACCTGGGCCCCCGTGGCAACCTCGACAAAGTTGATGGGCGCCTTGGAGTCAAGAATGGCCTGCTTGGCTCCGTCAATGCGCGGCTGAATGTTGAGAGAGCCGGGCGTGGCGATGAAGCCAACGACATCGCCGCTGCCTACGAGGGAGACGATGCGCTGCCCCATGCGGTAGCCCGATTGGTAGAGGTCCTGACCGATGTAGGCCAGGCGCCTGTTCTTGCTCCCGGCTGGGGCGTCGGCGTTGTAGGCCACGACAGGAATGCCCGCATCCAGGGCACGGTTGACGGGATCGTCGAAGGCGGTGGGGTCGATGATGGAGACAGCGATTCCGTCGGCCTTGGCGGCAATGGCCGCGTTGAAGGCGTCAACCATCTCCTTCACGACGCTGTTGGCCGATCCTGTCCACTGATAGGTACAGCCGACAAGGGCGCAGGCGTCCTGAATGCCGTATTGCGTGGGAACGAAGAAGGGGTTGGTGGTGACGTGGTTGATGAAAACAAAGTTCCATTTGGGATGGCTGGGAAAGTTGCCCGCTACCCCTGTGGGCGAGCTGCTCGATGGCTGACCTCCACAGGCCGCCAACGCCGAGGCCAGCGTTGCCCCGGCCCCACCGGCTAGCGCGGTCTGCAGCAGACGCCGTCGTCTGAGAGGAAGACGCTCGAAATAGGCTGAGAAGCTTGATCCTGCCACGGCTGGACCTCCAGTTCCTTCTAGTCGCCTGACAGACAGAGCGATGACCTGGAAAGGCTCACTCCGAGCGAGCGACGAAACTTGACAAGGAGAGCTTCCTCCTTGCTCTTCTCTTGGCTTGCTTTCTTCGCTCCAGTCGCTGTGCTGGTAGCATCGGTCAGCGGCGGTCTTCCTTCTTTCTTGCCTTCCTTCCTTGCTGGCCTTTCTCCCGGTTCCCTACGGCCTCGTTCGGTAGGTGCGCGCTTCATCTTGGATAGATAGATATTTATCTATCTAATGAATAGCCAGAACCAGGAAGACTGATGCGGGTCACGCAGGTAGGGGTCACTCACCTCCTTCTGCCGGGGCTGCTGGCGTCTCGCTCTCGTCAAGGCAAGTGCTCAGCAGCAGGTCGGGACCTGTGTCGATGTAGCCGAAGGCCCGGTGAACATCTTCAGTGGTCAGCACAATGAGATCGCGCATGGCCTCCTCAGCGGCCAGTCCCTGGCGCTGGCGGATGGCCTCAGCAACGCGCCGGTGAAGCGGCATGGCGCGCCGATTAGCGCCTGGCAGGCGCACCGTTATCAGGCGGCTGGCCCGCAGCGGGGCTGCCAGCGTGGCCACAATGCGCTGTAACAGCTCATTATGGGCCGCGGCACAGATTGCACTGTGAAAGGCCAAATCGGCCTCAATATATGGCTCTGCCTCCTCGACCAGCTCTTCCAGCCGATCACACGCTCGCTCGATGGTCTCTATCTCTTCGGCAGTCGCGCGCGAGGCCGCCAGCCGCGCCGTCATCGGCTCAAACATGAGGCGCACTTCACAGACCGCCTCCAAGAAGGCTGGATCAGGCCCCACCTCGTACTGCCAGGTGAGCACATCAGGATCAAGCAGGTTCCAGTCCGTCCGGGGACGCACGCGCGTGCCCGTACGCGGTCGCGCTTCAATCAGCCCTTTCTCCGCCAGCACTTTGAGCGCTTCACGCAAGACCGGACGGCTGACATTGAATTGCTGGCTCAGCTCTGGTTCGCTCAAGAGGGCGTCTCCTGGCTGAAATTCCTTACGCATAATGCTTAACCCGATCTCTCGCACGACCTGCGCAGACAGGTTCTGCCGCCTGAGCGAACGGAAGGTTCTTGCCATCTGCCTCCACAATTGTCATACAATTTAACGGTATGATAATATAGGATAAGGCTTCTGTCAAGCCGTCCCCTGATGGCTTGGGCATCACAGCAGCGTTTCCAGTCGATCACCTCTGGAGGAGCTAGCGGGTACTGCCATGAAAATCGTCGATGTGAAGACCCATGTGATGGGCACAGCCTGGCGTAATCTGACGTTTGTGCGCGTGATTACCGATGAGGGGCTGGAGGGGGTCGGTGAGGTGCGCATGCTCAATCATACGGATGCCCTGTTGGGCTACCTGGCCGAGGCTGTGCCTAATCATGTGCTTGGCCATGACCCCCGCCACATCGAGGATCTGGTACAGCGCATGTATCGCAACGACTATGCGCGGGCCGGCGAGATTGCCATGTCGGCCATTGCCACCATCGAGATCGCCTGCTGGGATATTGTCGGCAAGGCCCTGGGGCGCCCGATCTACGAGCTGCTGGGGGGACCCGTCCGCACGCGCATTAAGGCCTATGCGAATGGCTGGTATACGGTCGAGCGCACGCCAGAGGAGTTCCATCGGGCGGCGCGCCGCGTGATTGAGCGCGGCTATCGGGCCTTGAAGCTTGATCCTTTTGGCTCGGGCTTCTACGAGTTGGAGCCGAGCGAGAAGCGCAAGGCGGTGGCCCTGGTGGAGGCAGTGCGCGATGCGGTCGGCCCAGACGTGGAGCTCCTGATTGAGATGCATGGGCGCTTTAATCCGGCGACCGCCGTGGAGATGGCGCGTGAGCTGGCCCCGTTCAAGCCGTCCTGGATTGAGGAGCCGGTCCCGCCAGAAAATCTGGCGGCTCTCAAGAAAGTGGCCGAGCAGGTGACGATTCCGGTCGCGACTGGTGAGCGCCTGCATACACGTTACGATTTCCGCCAGCTTTTTGAGCTGCAAGCTGCCGATATTATCCAGCCCGATATTACGCACTGCGGCGGGCTGCTGGAGGTGCGCAAGCTGGCTGCTTGGGCAGAATGCTACTATCTGCTGGTGGCTCCTCATAATGTCGGCGGCCCGGTCTCGACGGCGGCAGCCCTCCATCTGGCCGCGGTCATGCCTAACTTTAAGATTCAGGAGCATTTCAACGATCTCAATGAGGAGTGGGTGAAGCAGGCAGCACCGGGGAACCCCGAGGTGGTCGACGGCTATTTCTCGCTCCCGCAGGGGCCGGGTCTGGGGGTCACTCTTGATCAGGCCTTTGTTGCCGCTCACCCGCGCCAGCGCATTTTCTTTAATCTCTTTGCGGAAAACTGGCACCTGCGCCAAGCGGTCCAGCCACCGCTCCAGGCACAGGGGCCAACGTCCTCCGCTGCTGAGCAGCCGCCTGCTCCGTCCGCCTAGCAGGATTCGTCTCACTCACGGCGATGGTAGCTCTCAGGAGGCACGGATGAGGAGGTTTGCGTCGCTTTAGAGTGGCTGGAGCAGCACGGTCATGATGAGGGCCGTGCCGGCTCCGGCCAGGGTCCACAGTAGCGACCAGAGTTCTCCAGGACGCTGGGCCACAGGCAGCAGATGGCTGGCGCCCAGATAGAGCAGAAAGCCGCTAAAGAAGCCCAGATAGCGCGGTAGGAGCACGGTCGGCAAGCTAAGCCAGATGGTCGCCAGGGTTCCCAGCAAGGGCGTACAGGCAAAGAAGAGTAACCAGGCGAGCGCCTGCCGATGGCTGCTGTGGTTGGCCAGCAGGAGAACAACGGCATTGAGGCCCTCGATAAGGTTGTGGAGAACAATAGCCCCAGCGAGCAACAGCCCGGTCGCCGGGTTGACCAGGAAGCCCAGGCTGATGGTGGCTCCTTCTAGCAGGCGGTGCAGCGAGAAGAGCAGGACGGAGACCACCCCCAGGAGGGGCTGAGCAGGACCGTCTGCGGCAAGCTCGCGCCGGCTTTCTTGCCAGTGCAGAGCCAGCCTTTCAAGCAGATGAAAGGTGAAGAAGCCGCAGGCCAAGGCGATGAAGGCGGCAAAACGCTCGCCCGGCAACAGGGACAGCACACTAAAAAGGCGCGGCAGCCACTGAAAGGTTGCCAGACCTACGAGCGCGCCGGCAGCGAAAGCCATGACCCGCTGCAGCTGCTCACGCTGCCTCATGGCCACGATTCCGCCCGCACAGGTAGAGCAGAAGGCGATGATTGAGAGCAACAGTGTCCCCATCCGGCTTGTTCCTCCTCAGCAACAGGAAAGCGGCTGATCGCGCAAGGCCCGGCGCTCTTGCGAGGCGCTGGCAGTGCCTTGTTCGCCGGCCATTTCCTCCGGCCTTTTTTTAAAGTCATACCATATTTCTTCTTTTCAAAGCAATGCATTTCTGATGCGGTTGGTCGCGAAAGTCGCCTGCTTGCCTGACAAAACGGGAAAGAGGCGGGCCGCCGGAGGAAGGAGGGAACGGAGGAGAGGCGGGTGAGCAAGCAGGCCAGGCAGGCCCCCGGCGCCAGCGCCCGGCATGGGCTTCAGCAGCACTCGTCGGGGATGGTGCGATGCTGATGAGAGCGCCTGTTTCAGTTGATGGCGCTGGGCCAGTCGTTCGCCTGGACTTACCCGCTCAGGTGGACCCTCTTGGGGCGGCTTACGAGCGCATCAGGGCCTCAATAGCAGCGGTCAGGGTCTGGAGTTTGAAGGGCTTTTCAACGACGATCGCCCGAGGAGCGATGCTTTTGGCTTGTTCGATCTCGCTGGCTGGAGCGGCGGTGCAGAGAATGAGCGGGAGATCGCGGGTGTGTGGATGGGCCCGCAGTTGACGAAGGACGTCTTCGCCAGCCATGTCGGGCATGTAGAGGTCAAGGATCAGGATATCGATCGGCAGGGCCTCGGGCGTTTGCCCGTCAGCTTCCGCCGCAGCGGGTTTCTCTACGCGCAGTGCTTCCAGGCACTCGCGTGGATGCCGGTAATGCACGACGCGATGACCGGCAAAGTCTAGAAAAGTCGCGCAGAGCTTTGCAATGCGCGGATTATCTTCCAGCAGGCCAACCTGCGCCATGTCGCTACCTTCTCGCTTATGAAAGCAGGTCTGTTGCCTGTTCTTCCAGAACAGGATACAGACAACACCCTGCAAATCTGGTGATGCTTCCCCTTTGCTCAACACATCCCGTTCAAGATTGTAGTGTTCTTGATAGATGCATGTCAAGATAGTGTTGCGCTAGCGCAAGGGGAAGATGCGCGCTTTGCCTCGACGGGCCGACGTCGATGCTGTACAATGCCTTCAGATAAGGCAGCCCGCCGCTGTGCGATGCTGCCAGCCTGCCGCTCTGATGCGCGCGCCGTGACCATGCTGCCCGCACGTTGTTGGTCCGCTACAGCCCGCGGTAGAAGGAAGGAGGCGGGATGGATGGCGACGCCAGGGCGAGCCAGCTATCAGGATGTACGTATACAGGGAACATATGAGCGAGAGCGAACAGGAACAGGGCAGAGCACTTCCTGTCAGCGTGGTCCGCTTTGGTTTGGGGAAGGAGATCCAGCTCTATCCAGAGGAGCTGGTGGTAGTGAAACGCGAGGAGGGCGAAGAGACGCGCGTCCCTCTGGGGCAGATTCAGCGTCTGATTCTGATGCCGGGCGATCCTAACCCCTCCAGGCTGATCCTGCTGGCTGATCTTGATGAGAATGAGACGGTAATGCTGGCTGAGGGGATGAGTAATGTGCGCGATTTCCGCGCGATGCTGCCACGGCTGCGTGAGCTGGCTCCACATATTCAGTTCGATCCTCCTGATATGGAGGAGCAGCTCCGTCAGGCCCTCAACACGCGTCGCGCCTGGACCTTGACCTGCTATGGGGCTATTCTCCTGGTCTGTATTTTGCTGTATTTGATCTATTTGCTGGTGGCATATATCGGCAGCCATCACCCCTAAGCTCCCGAGCCGACGGTCCCTGGACCTGGCAGGCAAGGGGCTAGCTAGCTGGCCAGGAAGGGAGAGCGCCTCTTGTGCGCCGCTGCTAGCTGCGGTCCAAAGGCGCGTCCCTGTTCTGCTGACGAGCAGATGGCAGCCGCTGGTTGTGCCCGGCTTGCTGGGCGCTGGGCTGTTCATTGTGCTCCGCTGCGGGCTGCGCCGCGCGCAGCAGCCCACGCCGATGACGTCGATTGCTGCGCGTCAGCCAATAGAGGAGAACAAAGAAGGCGATCGCTAGAAGCAGGGGAACAACAGCGTTCGTGTTCCAGCCGCCGCTGCTGCCAGGGAAGACATAGACGTCGTCTACAGCGGCGAAGAGCTGGCCATAGTCGCTGGCGCCCAGGGCCAGGGCATAGACCTGCCGATTCTTGGGGAGGCCGCCGCTACCGATGATGGCGCTCCAGACCTGCCCGCTGTCATTGCTCCGCAGAACGCCGATGTTGGTGCCAATGTAGAGGGTGGTTGGAGTGCGAAAGTCGATCAGGATGGCACGCACACTGAGGCGTGCCAGTCCCTCTTTATTGCGTTGCCAGCTCGCTCCGTCGTCATGTGAGAGAAAGATACCCTGGTCGGTGCCGGCGAAGACAAGCCTTGGCTCTCCTCCACTGAGGGCCGCTGGACGTACGCGATAGACAGTGATATTCGCGGGCAGGCCCCGACTGAGCGGGCGCCAACTTTGCCCACCATTGTCGGAGCGATAGATGCCGCCGACGGTGGCCGCCCAGAGCTGCCCCTGATCGCTGACGTAGGCCAGGTCGTTGATGGGAGAACCCGACGGCAATCCTCGATTAGCCGCCTGCCAGTGCTCCCCGCCATCGCTGCTGACAAAGACGCCGTGGTGAGCCGTGCCGACATAGAGGACGCTCGCGCGTTCCAGGTCAAAGGCCAGCGCCGTACAGCTATCGGTCGGCAGTCCGGCGCTCGCCGTCCGCCAGTGCCCGCCGCCATCGCTGCTGACAAAGACACCGTGGTCAGTGGCGGCGTAGAGGCGGCGCTCTGTAGCATCGAAGCTGAGGGCGTTGACAGCCAGGGGCAAGGGCAGCCCCTGATTGCGCGGCTGCCAGTGCTGGCCGCCATCATCGCTGGCAAAGATGCCGTTGCGGGCATCGCCAGCATAGAGCTGGGCCGGATCAGTCGCGCTCACGGCCAGCGCCCGGATATGCTCATGCTGCAGGCCAGTTGATTCCCAGGCGCCGCCGGCCAGAATGCCGCTGCTGGGGGCACAGGCGGCTGACAGGAGTAGGAACCACCCGAGCGCCAGTGTCAGCAGCAGGCGCGGCACCTCATGAGCGGCGGCGAATAACCCGTTCGACGTAGATAACTGTTTCCTGGATTTCATAGCCTCGTGGCAGTTTGGGCGCCTTCTCTGGCGCTAGTGGCCCCAGCCGCTTCAGATCGCTCAGCAGCGGTAGCGCCTGGGCAGCGTGGCGCGTTGAGCCTGCCGAGCGAGACAACAGGGCCGCCAGACGGCGCCGTAGTAGCTCCAGGCCCACCCCAACGGCCAGCGCTCCTACACCGGCAGCGACTCCTTGCACCGGGCCACGTAGCAGGGCCGGCCACTGCAGCCGCCGTGGCGCCAGAGCTGGCCGCGGCCTGGTCACCAGGCTGCGCGAGACCGGTATGACCAGCTCGGCCCCACAGGCCGGACAACGCTGGTCCTCCGGGCCACAGCTGGTATGGCATTCAGGACAGACCATCGCTCTCCTCCCTTCCTCGTGTTCTTCGCGCTTGTCTTGCTTGCTTGACTCTTGCATACAGAAATACAACGAACTTTCGCAGAACCTGGTTTCGTTCTGTTCTTCCACAGCCTGACTCTAGCCGCTCCGGCGCCGCTCTTCCAGAATCTCTTCGAGCGCCGCGATCACGATGGCGTTCTCTTCGATCGTATTGTAAAAATAAGGAGAGATCCGCACGAGGCCCGGACGCGAATCGACAATGATGTTGCGTTTGATCAGCTCGGCAACGATCTGCTCGGGCTGCTCCATCTCTAGCATCACGATCGAGCTGCGCCGCTCCGGCTCACGCGGGGCATGCACGCGCCAGCCATGCTCCCGCGCCCGCGCAATCAGATCGTTGGTCAGATAGCGCGTGCGCTCGCAGATGGTCTCAACACCGATCTCGCGTACAATCTCCATGCCGGCATTGGCCACATAGACCGCGGGTATCGCTGGCGTCCCGAGTTCCATGCGCGCTGCATCTGGCCGAAAGGCCAGCTCGCGCGTCTTAAACTGGAATTGCTCGCGATGGCCGAACCAGCCAGCCAGCGTCGGCTCTAGCTGTGAGAGCAGCCCCTCACGGATATAGATGAAGGCCAGGCCCGGGCCTCCCATCAGCCATTTGAGGGTACCGCTGACCAGAATATCGATGTCCATCGCCTCGACATCGATGGGGATCTGCCCCGTGCCCTGGTAGTCATCGATCAAGAGATAGGCCCCCTGCTTGTGGGCGATGTCGGCCACAGCGCGCACATCCTGGATGTAGCCACTGGTGTAGAAGACGCGTGAGGTGGCTACCAGTAACGTGCGCTCGTCTACTTTGTCTTCGAACAGCTCCGGCGGCGTGTAGATGCGATCGGGGCTTTCGACAAAGACGCACTCGACGCCCAGGCGACGCTTGGCCAGCCATTGGTAAGCGAGAGTCGGAAAGTCCATATCGGCCAGCACGACTTTGTTCCGTTGACGGTAGTCAAAGGCGCTGGCAATGGCCCCTAGCGCCACAGAGACATTGGGGGCGATGGCAACCTCGTGCGGCTCCGCGCCGATGATGGCCGCGAACTGGCGCCGCGCCTGCTCTAGCTCGCCCAGCCAGATTTCGTACCAGGCGTGCGCGCCCCATTCGTTCCAGCGCTCCATAAATTCAGTCAGGCGCGCCATGCCGCGCTGCGAAAGGGCCCCTAATGAGCAGCTATTAAGATAGGTTTTGCGCTGGAGAATGGGGAATTCTCGTCGGTAGGTCTCTAGCTCTGGATGCTCTACCGCAGGCGGCGCAGGATACGGCACACGCGACGCATCCGTGGTCATGGCTGCTTGCTCCTTGCTGGTGTCTTGTCTTGCGCGGGCGAGGTCTCTAGACGCTAGAGCGCTCAGCCACAGCCGCTGAGCCAGCCCGGCTCTTGCCCTCGCTTCGATGATCTTGTGCTGAGGCACTGACAGGAGCCAGAGCAAGGCGAGCCTTGCTGTGGAGAGCCTGCAGACAGACCACGCGCCAGAGCGGACCGCTGGCCGCTTGGGCCGAGCAGGCCAGCTCAAGCGTGGCCGAAGCAGGGTCTTGCCCGCGCTATAGCTTTTTCGTGCGCGATTTCTCTTTCTATTCTAGTCTGGCGATCCTCGCCTCGCATACTCAGGGCTCAGGCAGGCAGGCAGACAGGTAGGGAACAGGCCGCCCTGTCTCCGCCCGCGGCGCTTGGCCGCATAGGAGCGGTCTTTCGGGCTTCTCCACCGCCAGCCCAGAGTATAGCAGATCCGTCGTTGCTTGTCTCCCCTTCCCTTCAGGGGCCGCGACTCACGGGGGGAGATAAGCGACGCAGTCTGACAGGAAAAGCTTGAGCTTCTCTATGGGCGCGCATTGCGCGTCAGCACATCGATGCTGCGCAACAGCGAGACAGCGGCCCGCTCGACGTCGTCGACGCTGCTCCAGCGTCCCAGTGTCAGACGCAGGGCGCCCAAGGCCCGCTCGCGAGCCAGGCCCATTGCCAGGAGTACCGGCGAGGGGTCGGCACTGCCTTCATGGCAGGCCGAGCCGGTTGAGGCAGCCACCTCGGGCGTAGCCGCTAGAACCTCTTCGCCGCTGACCCCGTTGATGCTGACGTTGAGGGTATTGGGCAGGCGTTCGTCGGGATGGCCATTGAGCTGGATGCGATCGCCCAGGTGTTGGCGCAGGCGCTGCCAGAGCAGATCACGCAAGCGCCGCAGCCGCGCGCTCTCTGAGGGGAGACGCTCCGCCGCCAGACGGCAGGCGGCCCCCAGCGCTACACAGGCGGCTACGTTCTCGGTTCCGGCTCGTAGACCACGCTCCTGCCCTCCTCCGTAGAGGATCGGCTCCAGGTTGAGGCCGAGGTCGCGCCGGATGTAGAGGGCGCCGATGCCTTTGGGGGCGTAGAGCTTGTGCCCAGCCACCGTCAGCAGATCTACGCCCAGGTCGGCGACAGAGATGGCAATCTTGCCGACGCTCTGGGCAGCATCGCTGTGCACGAGGGCGCCGTAGCGGTGCGCGACAGCAGCGATCTCCGGCAGCGGTTGCAGAGTTCCAGTCTCATTGTTGGCATGCATGATGCTGACGAGCACGGTGCGCCGATCAATGGCGCGCTCAATCTGTTCAGGAGAGACGCGCCCGTGCTCGTCGACAGGGAGATAGGTAACGCGGAAGCCGTGGAGCCGTTCCAGAGCGCGACAGGTGTTGAGTACCGCCGGATGTTCGGTAACCTGGGTAATGATATGGTCGCCCTGGGCTCGCCGCGCCAGGGCCACGCCTCGAATGGCAAGGTTGTCGCTCTCAGAGCCGCCCCCGGTAAAGATGATTTCCGTCGGCGCGCAGCCGAGCAGAGCGGCCACCTCGCTCCGTGCACGCTCAATGGCCTGGTGAGCCACCCAGCCGTAGCTATGGGCACTGGAGGGATTGCCAAAGTGCTCGCGCAGGTAGGGCAGCATGGCGTCGACGACGGCTGGATCGACCGGCGTGGTCGCATTATAGTCGAGATAGATCAGGTCGCCGCGCAGCCCCGGATGCCGCAGGCTCATACTGGCTTCCGCCTCCTTCCTTTCCTGTCTTGTCCTGTCCTATCCTGATGCACTCGCTCTCGCTAGCAGCCATTAAGAAAGGCTGGCTAATTCGGCCTGCAGTCCCTCCTGCAGCTCTTGCCAGAGTCCGCGTATGGTCGCTTCGGTGGTGCGCAGGTTACCGATAGCGGCCCGCAGGCTGTATCTGCCACGCAGCCGGGTATGCGAGAGAAAATAGTGGCCAGCGCTGTTGATGCGCTGAAGCAGGCGTTCGTTCAGAGTGGTCAGTTGCGCTTCGTCGTCAAGGCCACGCGGATGAGCCCGGAAGCAGACCGTACTGAAGGGGGTGGGGGCCAGGCGCTCGAAATCGGGCGCCTCATCAACCCACTGGGCCAACAGCTGCCCAAGGCGAATGTGCTCGCGCAGCCGGGCCTGCAGTCCTTCCTGCCCGAAGTAGCGCATGATCATCCAGAGCTTCAGGGCACGGAAGCGCCGCCCGAGCGAGATGCCGTAATCCATCAGGTTGGGGGCCTCCTCGTCGGTACGCAGGATCTCCAGCACCAGGCTAAAGGTGGCCTTAACGATGTCAGGCTTGCGCGTAAAGAAGACACTGCAGTCCAGAGGTGTGAAGAGCCATTTGTGAGGGTTGACGATGAAGCTATCGGCCCGCTCGCAGCCAGCCAGGATATGTCGATACTCCGGCAGGAGGGCAGCGGAGCCGGCATACGAGGCATCAATATGCAGCCAGAGGCCATAGCGCTCGCAGAGGTCGGCAATAGCTGGCACCGGGTCGACGCTAGTGGTGGACGTAGTGCCTACTGTCGCTACGACGGCAAAGGGCCGCCAGCCAGCCGCCAGATCTTCCTTGATAGCCTGCTCCAGGGCGGCCACATCCATGCGATAGTCGTCGTCAACGGGGATCTTGCGCAGGCCTTCCAGGCCAACGCCCAGCACAATGCCAGCCTTATCGACGGCGGAGTGAGCTTCCTGCGAGGCGTAGTAGCGCAGGCGCGGTACCTCGGGGCGCCCGCTCATGCCACGCTGGCGAATCTGCAGATCGCCGAGGGCTTCGCGAGCTGCCGCCAGGGCATAGAGGGTACCCGCAGAAGCGGTGTCATTGATGACCCCAAAGAGTGGGCCGGGCAGACCAAGCATCTGCCGGAGCCAGTCAAGCGCTACTTGCTCTAGTTCGGTGGCCGCCGGCGAGGTGCGCCAGAGCATGGCATTGACGTTAAGGGCTGCGGTGAGCAATTCGCCAAGGATGCCCGGGCCCGACCCCGTAATGCCGAAGAAGCCCATAAAGCCCGGCGCGTTCCAGTGGGTGATACCGGGTAGGAGAATGTGCTCAAAGTCGGCCAGGATGGCCTGCATCGATTCCGGCTGCTGTGGCGGCTGAGCCGGCAAGGCTCGCCGGATGTCGCCCGGCTGCGTGCGCGCCAAGACAGGATAGTCGCCGACGTGCTCTAGATAATCGGCGATCCAGTCAACGACCTGATGAGCATAGAGGCGAAAGCTCTCCGGGTCCATGTCGCCGGTGGCCTGTTCCTGTTGCGCGGGATCAAGGGTCGTTCGCTTCTGCTCTTCTCTCTCTTCCATAGCCAGCTTTCTTGCTTGCTCCTCTCGACTTCGATCGTCTGTCTCGCCGCTCGCTGCTACCTGGCCGCTTCCTCGCCTGGAGGCCGCTGCCCAGCTCGGCCCGGGGCGCCGAGGAGCGCCAGGGGTCGCTTCTGCCTGTCGGGGATCTGGCTCGCCAGGGAGCAACCTGGGGCCTCTCCCGCGTCCAGTCACAGCAGGGTGGCGGGGCATGATCGTTTAGATCTTATCACATCTGGCGAGCCGGGGGAGACCCCAGAAGCTGGCGCGCTTCTGGGCGAAGCGCGCCAAAAGGTTCGTGACGGAAAGAGGAAGGAAGGAAGCAAGTAAGTAAGTAGCGAGGGAGGGAGAGACAGGCCAGCGTCTGCCGCTGCCTGCTCTCGCACGTGAGTGGAGAGGAGCGAGGCGAAAGGTCAGCGGCCTGACGCTGGCTGTGGGCCGAGCTGGCTGGTTCGGCGTGGTTGAGCCGAGCCGACCTCAGCTGAGGCCGAATTTCTGCGCCAGCTCGCGATTCGAGGGTTCTACGAGGATGGTGCCATCAGGGAAGACGATGGTCGGAACACTGCGCAGGCCCCCATTGACCTGCATGACGTAGGCCGCGGCCTGCTCGTCTTTTTCTATATCGATGTAGTCATAGGCGATGTGGTGTTCGTCGAGCCAGCGCTTTGCTCTGCGACAATCACCACACCAGCTTGTCGCATATACCTTGATTTGCTGTTGGGCAATAGTCGAAGCGGTAGCGTGTCTTTCCACTGAGATAGCTCCTTGGGAATGCGATGATAGTGGAGTGGGGAATCCCGGGTTACACTTTATAGAAACAAGCCCACTGTGCTCATCTATTCCTGCGCCTGACCATCAGGACCACTCGCCCGTTGTGGGGCGCTGCAACCATTGCTGCGGTTCCGGTGTTATAAGGAGCAGAGCACAAGGTAGAAAGCAGACCTGCAGAAGAGCGAGCGAGCGAGCAAGGTAGAGGCGAGGGAACAGCAGCCGAAGGAAGGAGAGGAGGCCAGCACGAGCAGTGATAGCGTTGGCATTCATCCCCACTGCCAGCATGCACTCACTCAAGACGATTATTCCTGTCGCGGCACGAGACCGAGGCGGGCCGAGAGCGGGAGCAGGCGATGCCCATGAGCCATCTTGATGAACAGACGCTACTGCATGGCTTGCTCACCAGCCCTGACAGCTTCTTTGAACAGGTGGTACTCTACTATGAGCAGCGTCTCTTTAGCTTTGCTCTGCGTCTGAGTGGCAACTATGAAGAGGCTCAGGAGATTACTCAGGACGCTTTTGTACGCGCCTATCAGGCGCTAACAAGCTATTCCGCCGAGCAGGTACGCAGTCTGGCACTGCGTCCCTGGCTCTATCAGATCGTGCTCAACGTGGCACGCAATCGGCTACGTAAGCGGCATCGCTCGCCTTTCTGCGTCTCACTGGAACAGAGAGGCGCTGACCCGGAAGAGGAGCCGGAGAGCGCGCCCGCCGAAGGTCCCGAGGCCCGTGTGGAAGCGCGCGAGCGCCAGCATCTGCTTCAGCAGGCGCTGCTGACCCTGCCGCTGATTTATCGTGAAGTGGTTATCTTGCGACATATTGAGGGACTAAGCTACCCGGAGCTGGCACGCCTCCTTAACCAGCCGGTGGGCACAGTCAAAGCCAGAGTACACCGCGGCCTGGCGCAACTACGTCAGGTGCTTGCCGAACATCATGCCCGTGAGGTGCTCTATGACTGAGCGACAGTCTTGCAGCCTCTCTCAAGCGCGAAGACTGGTCCGCGAGTTGCGTACCCCCCAGCGGGAGGCTCTCCCTCCACCAGGCCTACGCTCTCACGTTCTGTTTTCTGTTGGGTTGGCCGACGGCTACTTGCGCCTTTCGTCTCCGATCGGGCCTGTCTTTGTGGCCCTGAATGCGCGAGGAATCTCGGCGGTGGACTGCGCCGAGGACGCCGCTCACTTTGAGGCCCGCTTCCGCGCTGCGTTTGGCCGGTGCATTTTTCCGCTTGAGCCTGACGAGGCGCCCGCCTGGGCCAGGCAGATTGAGCCAGCCTTACAGCGCGGCCAGACGCTAGACTTGCCCTTCGATCTGCGCGGTTGCAGCTCTTTTGAACAGGCAGTCCTCTATACGACTCTGACGATCCCTCCCGGTGAGGTGCGTCCCTACGCCTGGGTTGCGCGCGAGATCGGGCAGCCGCGGGCTGTGCGCGCCGTGGGCAACGCCCTGGCGCGCAATCCCATTCCGCTGCTGATCCCCTGCCATCGCGTGGTACGCAGTAATTATCAGCTCGGTAACTACAGCCTGGGCGGCTCGCTCAATAAGCGCGCGCTGCTACAGATCGAAGGGGTCGATCTGGTCCTGCTGGAGCAACTCGCCACCAGAGGGGTGCGCTACCTCGGTAGCACGGTAACCCATATCTACTGCCTTCCGACCTGTTATCATGCGCGCCGTATCGCTCAGGAGCATCGCCAGCCTCTGTCTTCTCCAGAGGAGGCGGCGCGCCTCGGCTACCGCCCCTGTCGACATTGCCGGCCCGCCCTTCCTGTGGAGCAACCCGCAGACCTCGCCAGCGAGTAGCCTGCTGGCCTCCGCTGCCATCAGTTCGCGCTGGCTCCCTGGCCCAGGCGCTCAAGGAGGCGCCCGATCAGGCGCCGACCACCGCTGGCGATGAGTCGCGGGCTGCGCGCCACAATGCTCATAAGCAGGCCAGCCGTGAACTCGCCGCGCATGGCCTGGGCCCACTGGGCCGGCGTCAGGTGTCTGAGCAGGCGCAAGGCATCATCCCACTGCTCATCACCGTAGGCGGCAATGTGTCGGTTGATCAGATAGGCTAGCTCCATCTCGCGCCCGAAACGCGCCCGCCAGCGCTGATCGAAGCGTTCCAGAAAGCTCGCAGAGATGTCGTCTTCCTTGATAGCCTCCGCAGCAATCTCTCCGGCCAGGCGCCCGGCGTAGATGGCGAAGCGAATGCCCTCACCCACCAGCGTCGACCCCTGGCCACCAGCGTCGCCAGCCAGCAGCAGGCCAGCCCAGGAGAAGCGCTCCGCCGGGCCTTCCGCTGGGAAGAGCCCCGTATGATACTCCAGTGGGCTGGCGCCGCGAAATTTGTCACGCAGGCGTGGCTCCTCGTGCAGGAGATAACCCAAATACGAGCGCGCATCGTCGTCGCTGTCGGGATGAATCACGCCGACCCCTACGCGGACCCGCCCCTGCCCGCGCGGGAAGACCCACGCGTAGCCACTGGGAGCTACCCTACTCCCCATCAGCAAGTACAGCTCCTCTTGAGGATAATGCGGCGCATAAAGATCGTACTCCGCCCCATAGCCGTAGCGCCGAAAGGCCTTAGCGAGTCCCGCTCTCACGGCTATATGACGGGCCATACCGCTGGCATCGATGGTCACCCTGGACCTGATCGTCAGACGGCGTCCGCAGGCGTCACGCACAGTGACGCCGCACACGCGCCCCTCCTCTAGCAGCACCTGGTCGACCACATGGCGGAGGCGCAGCTCCGCCCCCGCTGCAATAGCGCGCGCCGCCAGATGCTGATAGAGGCCGCGCACATCGAGCACACAGGCCACCGGCGGATCATAGCGTAGCGCCACCTCCTGCCGCGGCGAGAGAAAAAAGACCTGGGGGATCGGATGATAGAGCTGGGCTGGTACACCCAGCTCTTGCATATCCTGAATCCAGCTTCCGCCACTCGTATGGATCGGATAGCCGATCTCGCTCTGCCGCTCCAGCACCAGCACCCCGACTCCCTGACGCGCCACAGCCTCGGCGGCGGCCAGTCCCGCCGGCCCTCCTCCTACAACAACGACATCCCTGAACTCCTGCATAGACACCGTCCTCTTCTTCCTTTCTGCTTCTGCTTTGCAGCAACCCTCTCCCGGCCAGCCTTGCCCCGGCAGGAACACGGACTAGCCTGCTCTAGCGTGCATTCTCCGTGCGGTGAAACTCTTCGGCATAGGCCAACTGGTGCCGCGCGCCACACTCTTGAGCCCCACGGCGGATGCGCTCCTCTACCTGCTCAAAGTGCTCTCCGACCTGACTGGCATGGGCCCGCAGCGCCTGTAACTTCAGCTCGATGGTCTCGGAGATATCTTCGGCGTGGTTGAGGACCGGCGCCCCGACAATATAGATCTCGCGGACCCGATGCGGTTGGAGCCCCTCGGCTAGCAGCTCGGGGAAGTCCCAGGCATTTTGCGAGGCGGGATAGATCGCCTCCAGCGCCATGCGCCCGGCAGTCAGATGATCCGGGTGATAGCGGCCCAGCAAGAGGGCCGGCGTCCAGGAACGCTCGGGCGATTGACAGACCACACGTGTGGGACGATAGGTACGCAGCAGGCGCACAAGATCGCGCTTCAATTCGCGCGTCGGCTGGAGCTGGCCATCGGGGTAGTCAAGGAAAATCACTTCTTTGACCCCCAGGATCTGGCAGGCAGCTCGCTGCTCGGCCTTGCGCGTCTCGACCATACGCTGACGCGCCTCCGCGCTCACATCCTGGGCCTCGTCCGGTCCTCCGCCACCTCCGTCGGTACAAATGACATAGTAGACCTCCCAGCCCTCACGCACCCAGCGCGCCACACTGCCCCCACAGCCGAACTCTGCATCATCAGGATGGGCCACAATCACCATCGCCCGCTTTGCTTGCTCTCTCTGTGCCATCACTGTCTCTGGTTGTTGTCCTTGCATCACAAGACACGCTCCTCTAGGACCCCCCAAGGCATTGGGGAAGCCGGCCCCTATTGTATCACGCTTGCCTCCTTCTGCCTATTGCTGAGCCAGCGTTTAGCCGCGCCGGCCAGCGGAGAGCCTACTTCCAGGCGCCGCTGTCCTAAAGAGCGCGTCCTTCCAAAAAAGCTCTTCCCTATCCCCCAACAGGGCAGCCGGCTCTAGAGGCCAGGTGGTACTTTCATGCTAAAGAGGGCCGGGGGCCGCAAAAATCTATTAACATGAAAGCATCCTATTTCAATGCTATCTCACCTTAACGGTCAAAATCTGTGGAAGGGAAGTACACAAAAAGACGTATGCAGTTTACTAGACAGGCCCAACAGCAACCACAACAATTAATGACCTGTCCCCAGTGCGATAACGTCGTGCCCATTGGTGCACCCTTCTGCAATATCTGCGGGACACGTCTCTATCCGCCGCCCAACGCTGCCCAGGCGCCCGCAGCATCAGGCCCCGCCACCACGGCACCGGGGGCTGTGGCCCCTGCTCAGCCTGGCGCGACCTCGGCTCCGACGGCAGCCCCTGAGACCTATGACGAGGAGGAAGAAGAGGAAGAAGACTACGAGGAATATGAAGAAGAGGAAGGGGGAGAAGAGGAAGAGGAGGGGGAGAGCAGCAAGAGCGCGCCAACGGCAGCCCCACCTCCTGCCCCCGGCGAGATCCATAGCCTGCTCCAGCGCCTGGAGGAGCAAATCGGCCAGATCGATATTTATTTCCCTGCGAACCTCCCTGATAAGGCCCAAAAGATCAATGCCTGGAAAAAGCAGCTCCAGCGCGCCTCAGCCTGCGCTCGCTTGCTGGAACGTCCGCAGATCCAGCAGATTGAGTCGCAGCAAGCCTTGCGCCTGCGCCATCATATCGCCGAGGCGGCGCGCGCTCTGGACTATACTCGCGAATATACCGTAAAGCTGGTTGGTCACGCCGGGGCCGGCAAAAGCACGCTGTTGGCCGCTCTCATCGGCCAGGATATCTTTCCGCGCCTGGCCGGCGGCGCCGTCACCGGCGTGCGTACTCGCGTGCGCCTCTGCCGCGACGATGAGCCAGAGGAAATGCATGTGCATTTCTTGACCCGGGCCGCCTTCGGTCACTTACTCAGCCAGACGCAGCAGGCTATCAAAACGGCTCCGACCCAGAAGATGCGTGAAGCCCTGGCTAACGAGCTGAATATTCTGCTGAAAGCCAGCGAGGCCTTTGGCGACACCTATCTGAAGGATGATCAGCCGCATGTGGAGGTGGTGCCGCGCGAACGCTGGAAAACTGAGAGCCGCCGC
The DNA here is from genome assembly GCF_059696725.1 of Thermogemmatispora argillosa. Classification (NCBI taxonomy): domain Bacteria; kingdom Bacillati; phylum Chloroflexota; class Ktedonobacteria; order Thermogemmatisporales; family Thermogemmatisporaceae; genus Thermogemmatispora; species Thermogemmatispora argillosa. Next base: position 159,270 of record NZ_AP019377.1, read on the forward strand.
TATATCGAGGAGCCAGCTCGCGATAGCGAGGAGCCACGTCTGACGCGCGTCATCGACTATGTCGAGTACCGTGTACATGCGGGACCCCGCTCGGTGCTGCCACCTAATAGCGTGCTGGTTGATCTGCCAGGTGGCGCCGCCGGCCAGATCTATCACGATCTGATGCTGCGCGAGGAGCTGAAGCAGGTCGATGCCCTGCTGCTGGTCATCGGGAATAACCGCTTTGGCGACGATGAGCGCATTCAACGCATCTTCGAGGAGGTGCGGCAGGCCGTCCTACAGAACCGCGCCTTCGACGTGGCAAGCCGCATGCTCTTCCTGGTAGTCACCCACTGGGATGAGATTAATTCGCCAGCCAGCCAGGAGAAGGCCCTTGGTAGCCTGCGCCCCTTCCTGCGTGAGCTGCCCCCCGGCTACGCCAGCTACCACCGCCACGGCCCACGTCATAACTATTTCTTCTATCCATTGCGCGCCCTGGATGCCCTATTGGCTACGCTGGGCCTGGCCGGCACCTCCCTGGATGAGGAGCGACAGCAGGAAGGTCGCGAGTACGCAGGGCGCTTGCTTGGCGTCTACCCGGAGCTACTGAAGCTGGCTCCTGCGCTGCCGCCTACGACCAGCGCTCAGGAGTTCGAACAGGTGACGCGCGAGCAGCATGAAGCCATGTTGCAGTATAGCGGCTTACCTGAGCTGACTCACGATCTACAGGTATTCTTAACAGAGAACCGCTATGAGGTGCAACTGCGCCACGCCGAGACGCAGCTTGCAATGGCCCTGCAATTGACCGAAGACTTGTGTTGGGAGCAAATGAGTCAGCTCGGCGTCGAAAGCCACGACCTGCAGGAGCTGCAGCAGGAGATGCGCTCACGCCAGGCTCGCCGCAGCGCCGCGCGCTTTGAGCATCTGCAGCGCCGCACGAACGCCATGCTGGAGGCCTGGAACGATGCCTTACGCCAGTTCGACGCGGCCATTAGCAGCGAAAAGAGTGTCTTTCAGCGCGTCCTGCAAACAGCCCACGAGCGCGCCGCCCAGCGCGTCAAGATCCGCATCACGCAGGGTCATTTTGATCACTACATCAAGGTCGGCAATCGCCGCCCCGACGATTCGCCCGCGATGGAGATCGGCAACCGCTGGACAGATATCGATGGCTGGGGTCTGATTAAGGCTCTGCGCCAGAGTCTGTGTATGGCCCTGGAGCGCGAGCTGAACGATCCGGCGCGCACCCTGGCCGAGGCCTTCCTGATGCCGATCGCTTACAAAGAGGAAGTCGATGGCTCGCTCGATATCAATCGGGTGGCGCTGGGCGAGTTTGGCGGCGAGCTGGATGAAATCCAGAAGGCCTATAATAAGCTGAAGCGCAGCATTCGCGAGAAGGCTCGCGATATCTGTCTCTATGTGACCCTGGGCGAGCTGCTCAATGAGGAGAAGTATGCTCCAACGCGCGAGAATCCAGCCGTGGGCGCCCTCTATCGCCTGACCAATGCTCAGGGCAAGGCCGAGGAGATCATTCAGCAGGCGCGCCGCTTAATGGTTCCGATCCTCGACACCATCTGCAGTGGTCTGGCCCGCAGTACAGAGCAGCGCATCGCGCGCCTCTTCCGCTACGAGCTGGATAAGCTTCAGGAGCGCCAGGTCTACGATAGCGACCGCCTGGAGGCTCAGCCGGTGACGCAGAATGGGACGTTCTCCGATATCGTGACCCGCCTCTATAGCCACTTGACAGAGCGCGTGCATACGTCGGAGGCCTTGCGCCAGCAGCTTGATAATCTGCAGGCCCAGCGCGAGGCCGCCCTGGATCAGTGGGTCGATTTGATCCAGGAGGTCGAAGCCTTGAAAACTATCCATCGCCAGGACTGAGCCGCGGCGAGCGAGAATCAATCAGTTGGAGCCCTCTGAGCCGGACTTTACCCCCGGCTCAGAGGTTTCTTTCTCCCCTTCTGGAGACGGTTGCGTTTTCCCCCGCTGCTGGCCGATCGGCCACAGTCGGCTCTAGTGGCTTCTAGACGGGAACCGGTCTATAGGGATGCCGTTCATGAACATTAAAAAAGAAAGAGGGAGGGAGAGCGCTCAGGGCCGCGCTTCTCCCTCCCTCCCTTTTCCCCACGACAAACCCGCCTGCAGAATCGCGTCGCGTCTTCGTCCCCCAAGGATTGCCTCCCATTGTCAACCCCAGCCATTACGATAGACGCGTCGAGCTGCGATCTCGGTGAATATCGCGTTGAGATGTAATGAAGATCTAGAGTCAGTCGCGCTTTGCAGTTGAGAAATATCCATGCGAGGCCAGTAGAGCCAGCGCGCCTTGCTCCCGTCTATCCCGGCCAATGCCTGGCTGTTCGCCACGCCCGGAAAGAGCTACTATCAACAGCAGAGCTTTACTCCTAAAGAGGCTTCTACTATCTGTTAATCATGAGCCACATAAAAAGTACTGGTACCTGTGGCCTATGTCTTGATCTAACTAGATCTAACTAGCAAGCATGCTGCGTATTGTCTTTATGCAGCCTGGTTCTGGGAGGCACCCACTGAGTTGGGGAGGCAAGCCAGGCCAGCCCGTCTCTGCCCCTATTCGTAGGGTGTGGGGCGGAATCAGGCCAAGGAAAGAGGGAGGCCCCGTATGCATGGTCTCATTTTCACCACCTGGGAAAAGTATCTTGGAGAGCGTTTCGGCGGTGGCCTATTGAGTGCCTATCGTGAGGCCATTGGTGAGTCGCCGAGTGCCACGCCGTTGGTCAGTCGCTTTTACGAGGATAGTGCTCTCTTGGAAGGTGTGGCAGTAGCCAGCCGTCTGAGCGGTCTTTCGCCTGATCAGCTTCTGCGCGAATACGGACGCTACTTTATCCTGAACAGCCTTACCGGTCATCTGTGCAAGTACATTCTCTCTGGCGTCAATAGCGCCTATGATCTGTTGCTGACGATGCGCGATGTCCATAGTCGTCTGCGCAAGACTGCGGCAGGTCTGACGCCACCCCTCTTCAACTATGAATTCGCCCCGCATGAGCGCAGCGTTGTGCTGATCTACGACAGTCCGCGGAAGTTGTGCTCTGTTCTCTTGGGAGCCATTGAAGGAGCAGCCGAGCGCTACGGGGAGGAGGTTGCCATTTACGAACAGAGTTGTATGAAGCGCGGCGACTCACTCTGTCGCATCGAGGCCACCTTTGCCCGCGGCTCCAGAAGCGCAGAGCAGCTTTCGGAACAGGCGCGAGCTAATGCCTTTGAGCAGCAGGCCCATCAGAATGCCTTGAAAGAGCTGGGGCAGCGTATTCTTACTATCCTTCCTACCGAGGAGGCGCAGGCCTTGACGCTGAGCGAGATTCGCCAGGCCCTGGCTCAGCGCTACCGGCTCAGTCCAACCTATCAACGTCCCGCCGTGCTCCTGCAGGTTTTACGCCATCTGCAGTTTGCCGGTTACGCGGCGGCGACAAATGGCCAGCCAGGAGATAATCTGACGACGCGGCGCTACTGGCGGGTCACGACTTACTGGGAGTAGTAGCCAGGCTGTACGTCTCCTCCAGCCTGCCGGTGCCCATGAGCTTTCAGCAGTAGCTCCTCCAGGCCTGGGGGCGCTGCCGCCAGGGGTAGAAGTCGGGGACCGGCAGGCCGAGAGCCCCGGGCGTGAGAGACAGCACCCCCATCGTCTACATCATGCTCGATGAGGTCAGCGGCTGCAGGCAGTTGGGCGATCGTTCGAGCGTGCTCCTCCCCCCGTCTCTTTCTTCTGCTCTGATACGCTGATGGACTGAAACGCTTCCCCGGCAGCGGGGCGTAATAGGGATGGGCGTTGCAGTCTCAGAGTCATGCCATCCTGGAGAGGAGATGAGGAGAGAGCCTTATGACGACCTGGAGTGCTTCTAATATTGATAAAGGGTTGAAGGTTTATAGCGCAGATGAGCATCACCTAGGCCAGGTAGTGGCAGTTTATCCTGAAAGCGTCCGCGTGCGCCGGGGGCCGCTGCTCTTTTGGACAGACCGCTTTTATCCCTATACAGCCATTGCCGGACGGCAGGGCCGGAGTCTGATCCTCAAGATGAGCGCAGCCGAAGCGCGAGATGAGCAGTGGCGCAAACGCCCAGCCTATGAGCAGCATCCGGGCGATGTCCTGCAAACGTTCTACGATCGGGGTCATGGAGTAGAAGACCCCCTTGATCCCGAGCGGGACTAAGCCAGTGAGCGCCCTCATCTGTCCAGAGGCCCAGATCGACAAGCTGCCTATCTGCTTCCTCTGCTGCTACCTATTCTGGTCATGGCAGGCGTCTTTAGAGCGTCAGTCTGGAGAGGGAGAGGCCGCCCGGCCAGTGGGGAGGCGAGCAGCCAGGCCAGGGAGAAGATACGGTTAGAACCTGAGAGAATTTAAGGTAAACACCTGATGCTGACTAACCTGGGTTCCAGGTAGAATAGAAGCCGCTGGATGGATGCCAGGAAGGAATGGGCCGACCCGGCACCAAATGCCGACCACGAGGCCGAACGGAGGCCGGCAAGCTGGTTTTTGTCGGTGAGTTTCCCGAAGGGAGCGTGGAATCATGGCTATAGCTGCTGCAGATCCTGTACGCGATGGCCGCAGGACGCGACCGGCCAGCCAGTCAGTCAGGCGGCGCGCAGGTCGCAAGACGGCCACGCTGGAGATAGAAGGCGAGACCGCTCTATTGGCCACGGGTGAGGACGAGGCCGCCCTCCCCGAGAGCGAGGCCGCTGCCGATCTGGCCCTTGATCCGTTGCTGGAGAGCAGCGATGAGCTGGAATTGGAGAGCGCTGAGGCCGATCTGACGGATGAGGTCCCTGAGCGTCGCTCTTCCAATGTGCGCCAGGCTCTTGGCTCTGAAGATGCTTTTCAGAGCTACCTGCGCGATATTCGTGGCCTGGGTCTGTTGACCCACGAGGAGGAGCTTGAGCTGGCTCGCCGCGCCGCTGAGGGGGATGAGCTGGCTCGCCGCAAGCTGATTGAGTCGAATCTGCGCCTGGTTATTGCTATCGCTCGCCGTTATACAAGCACCGGCGTCCCCCTGGTTGACCTGATTCAGGAGGGCAACCTTGGTTTGATGCGCGCCGCCGAGAAGTTCGATTACCGTCGCGGTTGTCATTTCGGTACGTATGCCACCTGGTGGATTCGCCAGGCAGTGAGCCGCGCCGCCGGCGAGCAGTCTCGCTTGATCCATCTACCTGAGCATGTTGCAACCCGCTTGCGTAAAGTTCGCCGCGTTGCCGCTCAGCTCTCTCAGGAGAGCGGCCTCGACCCCGAGCCTGAGCAGATTGCCGCTGCCTGCAATATTGATGTCAACGAAGTTATCGATCTGCTGAGCGTGATTGAGCAACCCGTCTCTCTCGATGCCCCCGTTGACGATGAGGCCCGTCACTCGCTGGCCGATACTTTGGAGGATAGTACTGCCCCCGCTCCCGCTGAGACCGCTTCACGGCACTTGCTCGGCGAGGAGTTGCATCGCGCTCTGTCAACGCTTACACCGCGCGAGCGCGCTGTGATCACGCTCCGTTACGGCATCGGCGATGGACGCAGCCGCACTCTGTTGGAGGTCGGGAAGGAACTGGGCATTTCGCGCGAGCGCGTCCGTCAGCTTGAGGTGGTGGCGCTGATGAAGTTGCGGAATTTTAGCGGCAATGCCTCTTTGCGTGAGTGCGTTTGAGCACTGAAGCACTGGAGTGGAGTGCCGGCCCGCTCTCGCCACGCGAGCCTGCCTGCTCTGCGATCGCTGTGGCTGTAAAGTAATAATAATCAACAAGAAGAGCAAAAAAGCAGAGGATTAGTGGCTCGTTGTCAGAAGAGCGGATCGCTCCTTCTCTTTGTTCGCTCAAGGGGGCATGGGTAAGCCTGCGAATTGGCCCATGCCCTTCGTTCTTTATGAGGCTCGTATGCCCCCCTTCCCCCGGCAGTGGCCGCCCAGCATGTAGATCACGGCCCAGGCTCTTCTGTGTTTCCCTCTCTTCACCCCCTTCAGGCAGGCCATCCATCCTCTGGGTCGCTGGCCTTCTTCTTCAATCAATGAAGGCGGCGACCAGACCAGTTCAGCCCCTCTCTCGACGAGAGGATCGGCCCTGTGATAGACTGCGAGAGAGTGACAGGAAGAGACGAGAGTTTGCTACGAAGCGCTTGCTTCTGTCTGAGAGGAGATTTCGGCGCATGCAACCTTGTACAACCTGTGGTACTGATGTGAGCGGTAAGCGTTTCTGCCCGCAATGTGGCACACCCGTGCCACAGGCGCAGCCACAGCAACTACAGCAGTCTACCGTGATCGCCGGCGGGCCAGCGGCGGCAGCAGTGAATGGAGGAGCATGGTGTCCACGCTGCGGTGGTCAGGTGCGACCAGGGGCCGCTTTCTGCTCTCACTGCGGCAATGCTCTCCGCCCGACAGCGCCCACTGCAGTGACAGCCCCGTCCTCCCGGCTCTGTCCGCACTGTCATGCGCAAGTCGCTGCCCAGCATGCCTTTTGCACGAACTGCGGTGCTTCTCTGGCAGAGCCTGCAACGCCGCGCTTTTGCCCTCAGTGTGGCCAGGCGCAGCAGAGCGGTGCTCGATTCTGCAGTGCCTGCGGGACAGAGCTAAACGCTGCGGTGGCCGCGACTTCGCCGCCGCCCGCATCTCCACCGCCAGTGACGACGGCGGGACCGTACCCGGTACCACCGGCGGGGAACGGTCCAGCAGGGGCTAATCCTTATGCCACAGGAGCTGGCTCACCTGCCGCTTATGCTGCCCCTACGGCGCAGGCTCCAGGTCAGTACGGAGCCTATCCTAACGCCGGCTCACCAGCACCCAACCCGGCCAATGTGGTTTCTCCTGGAGCCTACCCACCGCAGGCACCGCTAGTGCTGCGGTGCCCGGTCTGTTGGGCCATTTCTCCCGTGGGCACCAGTAATTGTCCAGGCTGCCGCACAAGTCTGGCCGGTGTCGCTCCGGTGCCTGCCACCGCCGTCCAGCAGCCGCCCAATCAGCAGGGCGGTCCTGGTGGCTTCCTCCAGAGCGATGGGGGTAAGCTGGCGATGGGTGCTCTGGGCGGCGCAGCGGCTGTGATTGGTGGGGAGATGCTGCTCCACGGCCTGGAGCGCTCGCTCGAAGGAAACGACTATGGCCACCACCACCATCATCACCATCATGGGCATGAGGGCGGCGTCTTGGGCGACCTCGGTCGCCTGGCGGACGACGTTGGTTTGATCTGAGCAACCTTGAGCAGAGGCGCAGCCGCACTCAGGGCAATGATCAGGGAACATGAGAGGTAGCTTGCTCAGCGCTGGGATTGGCCCGCTGGCCCTGGGGCCGGTCCCAGCCTCGTGTGTGCTCGCGCTCTCTGGCTCCTGGCCCTCTGTTGGTCCTCCTCCTGCCGACTGTACCCAGATGGGCTAGTCTGCCTAATTTCTTCTATTGCCTTGTTGCGACACACCTGTAAACGGTCTATAATGTCTGGCAACAGGGGGTATCATTCTCAAGAGAAGCCGCTCGGGCGTGCCTCACCTGCCTGTTTTCTCACTGGCTCTTTAGCGGCTCAAATCAGTAAGAAACGCTTGCATCGATGCAATACGAGCGAACTACGCTGCCAAATGGCTTGCGTCTGCTGACGATGTGCGTGCCGGGCATCCGCTCGGCCAGCATCGCTTTTTTCTTTGCCGCCGGCTCACGCTATGAACCGGATCACCTGGCCGGCATATCTCACTTTATTGAGCATATGCTTTTTAAAGGATCAAAAAACTATCCAAGCGCTCGTATTCTCTCGGAAACGATCGAGGGGGTAGGGGGAGTCTTCAACGGTAGCACGGGGAAGGAGCTAACCAGCTATACCGCGCGTGTTCCCTGCGAGCACCTGGATGTGGTGATCGAGGTGCTCGCCGATATGATCCGGCATCCGCTCTTTGATCCCCAGGAAATCGAGAAGGAGCGGCAGGTGATCATCGAGGAGTTGAGCGCGACACGCGACGACCCACAGGAGTGGTCAGGCCTTTTGCTGGACCAGATTATGTGGCCCGGTTTGCCACTGGGGCGCGACGATGCGGGACGCGACGAGACGGTGGCCACGATCAGTCGTCAGGATATGTTGACCTACCTGGAGCAGTTTTATCGTCCGAATGCCCTGGTGGTCAGCGTGGTAGGAAACTTCCACCACGCGCGGGTACAGGAGCTGATCGAGTGGCTCTTTCGCGATTGGGAGCCGCGCCCGCTACGAACCTGGACGCCCTGCCCGCCGCCGCGGGATGTGCCGCCCGTGGCTGTGGTCTATAAGGAGACGGAGCAGACGAATCTTTCGCTAGGCACCCTGGGGGTTGCTCATTCTTCTCCTGATTATTACGCGCTGATGCTGTTGAATGCCATCCTGGGTGAGGGGATGAGCTCGCGCCTTTTTCAGAGCATTCGAGAGGAGCGCGGGCTAGCCTACGATATCGGTAGTTATACGAGTAGTTACTACGAGACGGGCAATCTGGTTGTGAGCGCAGGGGTCGATCCTTCTCAGACGGAGGCCGCTTTGCGCGCTATTGTGCAGGAGCTCAACAGGCTTTGTGAGGTGCCCGTCTCTGCGGCGGAGCTGGAGCGCTTTAAGGCCTATGTCTGTGGCGGTCTGATTCTGGGGCTGGAAAGTACTCAGCAGGTCGCTAGTTGGCTCGCTAGTCAGGAATGCTTGCTTGGCCGTGTGGTCGATGTGGATGAGATGATCCGCCACATTCAGGCCGTGACTCCCCAGGACCTTCAGCGCGTAGCGCGCACGTGCTTCGCCCCCGAATGGCGCCGCCTGGCCTTGATTGGCCCCGAGGACCCTCGACAGATTGACCATTTTCAGAAGTTGCTCACAGCTGCCTAACGCGGGAAGAGGAGACCAGGTTCTATGCTGAAAACATTGTCTACGCTGCGTGAGTATTTGCAGTATACGGAGGACGCCCTGAGCGCCGGGCGCATCGAGGAGGCTCTTGAACATTGTCAGTATGTGCTCTCGCATTTCCCTCATGCTCTAGAGGCTCATCGCCTCCTCGGGGAGATCTATTTGGCCCAGAATCGCCTGACAGAGGCCCAGCAGACGTTCGATTGGGTTCTGACCAACGACCCAGAAAATGTACTCGCCTACTGCAACCGCGCGCTGACAAGCGAACGCATGGGGGATGTGGAGACGGCGCTTGACTGCTATCAGCAGGCGTATGAGCTGAGCCGGGGCAATAGCCAGATCCGTCAGGAGTTTAATAAGTTGAGCGCTCGCAGCGGTCAGCCCGGCTTTATGTTCTCGCGCGCTGGGCTGGCTCGCCTCTATATGCGTGGCGATTTGCTCTTCCAGGCGATTCAAGAGTGGGAGGCCGTGCTCGCCGCTACCCCTGATCGCCTTGATGCGCGCACTGGTCTGCTGGAAGCCTGCTGGCGCGACGGCGACTATGAGCGCGCCGAGCAGATCGCGACGGCTTTGCTGGAGGAGATCCCTGGCTGTCTGAAAGCCCTCTTGCTTTTGGCCCATATGACTTTCCCCCATAATCCGGCCCGCGCCCGCGAGCTGCTCCAGCGCGCCGAGGCCCTTGATCCTGAGATGACGATGGCCCGCGAGCTGTTTGGCGACCTGATGGCAGCTTCTCCCGATGATCCGTTCCTGGCCCTGGTGCGCAAGGATGCGGTTCTGATCCCTCCTCCTGGACGGTCCGCGGCTTCCTCTTCCTCGGTTGCCCTGGGAGCCTCGCCCAGGCCTGGGCCGGCTTTGCCTGAAGAGCAGGGGCAGGAGAGCGAGGAGAACGAGCCGATCTTTGGCTGGACGACACCCGACCCTTATCCTCTGGCTCTGACGACCCCCCCGCCTGCTTCTCCAACGCCCGCCCCTCCCTCACTGTCTTCACAGCAGCCGGAGGCGCCCAAGGCTGCCAGCAGCGGCGAGGTCCAGCGCTCTAGCTCGCCATCCTGGCCTCTCTCTAGCTCCGATCTCTCCTTTGGAGAGCAGGGGCTTTCTTGGGAGGAGCAGCCTTCCTGGTCATCGGCGACAGCGGCAGCTTCAGCTCCAGAGGAGGACTTGGGGTTGCCGGCTGATCAGGCCCCTGCCCACCCTGCCTGGTTAGATGCCCTCGATACGCCATTCTACCGCCAGCCCTCGGGGTCGCTTGCTTCGCCAACTCCTCCGCCTGAGCCTTCTCCGGCGCCCTCGCCCTCGGCGGAAGCCGCGATGGCTCAGGAGGCTGGGGATCGGACCCCTATTGAGGAGGCCCCTGACGTCGCGTGGTCTCAGCCCTCCACTGCTCCGGCAGAACAGCCATCGGAGCAGCACCAGGAGGCAGAAGAAGAGATCTTCCCCTTCATGCAGGCCGGGGCTGATCCGGAGGAGGGATGGCCGGAGTGGCTGAAGTCTCTGGGAGCAGAGACAATGGAGGAGTCGGCATCAGAGTCATCTCCTTCCGTCTCCAGCCCACGGGGAGCGGTCTGGGGCGAGCCAGAGGGGCCCAAACAGGAGGGAGAGCGTGCCGGGCTTGCCGATGAGAGTCGGCAGGAGTCTGCCGCTCCGCCGGCTTTTGCTGAGGCCGAGAGCTATACGCGCTCGGAGCAGGAGGGGCTTGCTGAGTCCTCGGCCCACGCCCCTGCTGAAGAGGACTATGCTGCTTCAGGGTCTGCTTATTCGTCCCCAGCTATGTGGGACGAGCTGGCCGGTGGAGGGTTCTCGACTCCGATGGAGAAGCCGGCCTGGTTGGAGCAGCTACAGGCCAGCCACAGCGCTTTTGAGAGTCAGGAGGCCAGCGCTGGACCACTCTGGCCGCCAGAAGAGCCGGCAGCTTCTTCTAGGGCCAGCACGACACCGGCGCCTCCGGCAGCTTCGATCTGGGGCGAGGAGTCAGCTGTTTCTTCTCCTCCGCCCTTCCAGCCTTCCGCTTCGCCGCAGGGTACTGCTCAAGCGGAGGCCGGTATTCCCTGGCTTGAGCAGCTTGCCGGCTGGTCGACGGCTTCCGAGGGGACCGCGGACTCTGCGGCAGGGAGTCAGCCGTCGTCTGCTTTTGCGGTCCCGGCTTCACGCTCTGAGCCGGCGCCCTCGCCTGCAGTTCAGTCCCAGGGGCAGTCTGCTTCTTCATGGCTGGCAGAATTGGCTGCCAGCGCTAGTCAGCGCTCAGCCGAGCAGAGCAGCGCTCCACCTGCTGCCGAACAGCGGCTGGTGACCACTTTGGAGGACTTAGAGCAGCAGCTTTATGCTCAGGGCTTCGTGCCACTGCAACCCGGCGAGCTGGCAAACTTTGCTCAGCAAGGGACACCCTCCCAGTCCGCCGCTCCAGCCTCTGAACAGCCGTCGCGCTTGACTCACGAGGAGCAGCGGCAGCTTACAGTACCGCCATCCGCCTCCGAGCTAGAAGAAACGGTTCGCGCGCCGCTAGGGCAGCCTTCGCGCTACGAGGAGCCGAAGCAGGCTCCTGAGCCGCTCTGGCCCGCGACACCAGGTCCAAGCTCCTCCCCTGCTCAACAAGGCCCCTCCCAGGGCCAGAGTCCTTCTCTGCCGAGCTATCGGCCCGATGCTCTGCTGGAGGACGAGCTGGAGACCACAATGAAGCGCCCGGTTTTCCGCCTTCAGCCCGCTCAGGCCCGTCCCCAGGCCCCAGGCGGGCGCTCCGCCCCAGCCCGCCCCGCTGGTCGCGAGGCCTCTGGCTCAGGCACGCCCAGCGCCGGCACAGGGACAGCCCGCAGCTCGCAGGAGGGCGAGGTGAACTACAAGGAGCACCTGATCCGCGGCTACCAGTACCAGCTCGCCGGCGCCTACGATGAGGCGATGCAGGAGTATCGCATTGTCATTCGCAATCAGCCGGAGCTGCTGGGCGAGGTCATCAGTAATACACGTGCCTTGTTGAAGCTGGCTCCAAAATATGCGCCCGGCTACCGCGTCCTTGGCGACGCCTATATGCGCCAGGGCGAGTACCTGCAAGCAATGGAGGCCTATAATAAGGCCCTGACCATGACGCGCCGGGCTAAGGGGCAGGGGACTTCCTCTTAGTCAGGCGGAGGAGGGGAGGGGAGGAGAGTCAGGGCTGCTCCGCCTCGCCTCCTCCACGCTTCACTTACTTCTGGCCCCCCGGTCCATCAGGCGTGCCAGACCGGTACGCCTCTGCCTGGCCAGGCAGAAAGCAGGTAAGTAAAGACGATGGGCTTTGCGCTCTGGCGTTGAGGTGAGCAACTCTCAGCTCAGAGAAGAAGAATCTAGCTACCATCCAAAGGAGTCATCAGTGGAGACGATTCTACAGCGGTTGACCGAGCTTGATGAGGTCTCAGGCGTGATCCTGGTAGGCAAGGACGGGCTGATCGTCAGTGGAACGTTGCATAGCGAGGATGAGGAAATGATTGGTGCCCTGTCCGCTACCGCCTTTGGCTCCCTCAGCACCTATACCAAGCAAATTAACCAGGGCGAGATTCGCCATGCTATAATTGAAACGCAACAGGGGACGATCCAGATGGCGGAGGTGGGCGACCTGATCCTCGTGGTGACTACTCAGCAGACCCGCTCTCCCAATCTCGGACGGGTGCGCCTGGAGATGAAGAAGGCCTGTCGCCAGATTCTTCCGCTGGTGACGAGCCAGTAGACCTTTTTCCTTTCTTGTCTTGTCTTGCCTTGCCTTGCTGGTTCTCTGCATCCTTTGAGCTTGTCTGTATTTTGCTGGAAAGGAAGTTCTGAGCGTAGACGATGGAACGAACACTGATTATTATCAAGCCCGAGGGGGTCCAGCGCGGTCTCATCGGGCAGATTCTTAGCCGCTTTGAGCAGCGGGGACTGAAGCTTGTGGGCCTGAAGATGCTGCAGATGTCCCCCGCCCTGGCGGAGGAGCACTACGCTGTTCATAAGGGGAAACCGTTTTTCGCTGGCCTGGTGAAGCACATTACTTCCGGCCCCGTGGTGGTCGGCGTGGTGGAAGGCCGCGGCGCCATTAAGATGGTGCGCACCATGATGGGGGCCACAAACGCCGCCGAGGCCGCTCCTGGTACGATTCGCGGCGATTTCGCTCTTGAGATCGGCTACAATATCATTCATGGCTCAGATGGTCCCGAGACCGCGGCTCGCGAAATCAGCCTTTTCTTTAAGCCGGAGGAGCTGCTCGATTATCGGCTGGTCACTGAGCCCTGGCTCTACGAGGAACAGGAGAATCAGTGAGTGGGCTTCTGCTCCTGATCTCCTCTGTCCTCTAGCGAGCTAGCCTGTCTCGTTGCCTGCAACTGGCTGGCCAAGCGCGACGCGACCGGCAGACCGGCAACGCTCAGGCTCGGGACGCTCTGCCTGCCATGCGCTGGCTGGAGCTGCTTTTGCAGCTCTGCTCTGGCTCTATCCAGAGCGCTGTTTTGCCTTATCCTCTCGTCTTATTTGCTCTCCTCTCCCTTGTTTGTTTGCTTGCTCGAATGAAGAACGGGCAACCCTCTCCGGCCTCACCGGTAGACCGGAGACGCAGGTGTGGAGTGGGAAAGGAGAATATCCTCCCCCGGGAAGCTTATCACGCTGGCCCGATTGCGCTGGATAATCAGCGAGTCACCAGGCAGTACCTGACCTCTGGCTCGCAGGCACGGTGCACACCACACTACACCATACTGATCCAGGGACGGCAAGCTAAGGAAACAAGCAGGCAAATCGAGAGGCGGAGAGGCCGGCGGCAAGGGCAGGCACCCGAGCCGAGCTTGACTGAGTCTGGGGCGAGCTGAACGGGGAATAGCGTATTGAGATAGCCAGGAGATGGGTAGACATAACCAACCGCTCAGCCGATCAGCTGGGGCTGCTCCTCCGAGTTCCCTTCCCTTTGACGGCTTCTTTCTTTTCTGCCCTCTCCGCCAGCCGCCAGCAACACGTTTTGCTACGTAAGCAGCGATTCTGCTCTTCCAGCGTGAGCGGAGGGGTACCCTTCATGCAGAACACCTGATAGAGCGGCTCGCCCGCTTCTATGTCGCTATCAGGGAACCAGCGTTCGCGGTAGAATGGACAACCGTTACGATGCTTGCGCCAGTTTGGGCTGTTGGCTGGATTGCTGTCAAGTGTACCTGCCAAGAATCCCTTCCTTCCTCTCAACGAATACGTTTCTGCTGGCTAACAACCTTGAGAAAGCGTGCGACAGACATTCTACCACCTTGCCGACGAGGGAGGGCCTCCACCCATACATAGGCTTCACGAGGAGTAGCTTTTCACAATCCGCGACAGATGAGGTGGCTGCTCCCCCGGGCAAGCTTTTGCCTCGCCGGTCTAGTGGTCTCATCCTACTGCGGAAAGGGCTGCCTTGTCAAGTTGATGATGCGCAAAAGATCAGGCAAAGAGGACCCCACTCTCTTTTTACCCGAATAGCCAGAAATATAATATCTTTACTCTTGAAGACCGAAAAGCACCGCTGACGCTGCTTGCAGAAGGGGGAGGCATCCGCTATACTGGCCAGGAGGCCAGCATGCCTGTGGTCCACAGGAGGAGGGCCGCGTGATCAGCCGCCCGGGCAGGTGCTGGCTAGCTGGCTGACTGGCTCTCCTGACCTTGGGCCTGGCTTCTTGATAGCTACGCAACTTCGACCGAGCTGGGAGGATCTGGTGAGTTTCTCATCGCACCCTGAAGGGCGGCCTCTGCCAGGCCGCCCGCCCCTGAAAACAGAGGAGGCACCCGCGCCCTGGTCGTTCCGTGAGACCTGGCTTGCGCTACTCATCCCCCTGGTGCCCTGGCTGCTGCTGGCACTGGGCAGCCAGCTCCAGGGGAGCCGCTGGCCCAGTCCGAAGAGGCCGCTGTCGCTAGAACAGGATTTGGCCGGGGCCTTGACGGCACTCCTTTCGACCCTGATTGTAGAGGGAGCTTTCTTCCTGGTTGCACTTTTCTTCGCCCGTCGTGCTTTGCGCCGCCAGGCCGAGCCACAGCCCGCGGAGCCAGCTACGACCGCAGGTAATAGTGACAGTCAGGCCGCCCCACTCCTTGCGCCGCCAGCGGCTAAAGGGAAACGCGTCCCTCTTGGGGCCGTACTGCACGCCCTGGGCTTGCGTCGCTTTCGCCCGCTCTTTCTTTGGCTGGTGATTGCTTTTCTGGCCCTGCTCTATGTAGTCAACAGTCTCTACTCGGCCCTGCTTGAGGGCCTACATCTGCCGCTGCAAACCAACGATCAGGTGATTCTGGAAAGCAGTCGCCTGGCTCCGCTGACCACTATAGTTCTGCTGGTGCTGGCGGTGATTGTGGCTCCCCTCTGCGAAGAGATCTTCTTTCGCGGCTTCGTTTTTCCTGGTCTGCGCCGGGGCCTGGCGACTGGCTGGGCCATCGTAGTGAGCGCCCTGGTCTTCGGATTGGCCCACGCTGATCTTGGCTCGCTGCCCGTCTTGATCGTGATCGGCCTACTGCTGGCCTTATTGCGCTGGTGGAGTGGTTCCATCTATCCCGGCCTGCTCCTGCACATACTCAATAACGGGATCAGCGCCGCAGTCATTTTGCTCTACATGGTGGGCCGGCTGCATTAACGGTGGGTGAGAGCTGTGCAACCAGCTAGCCAGGGACCTGAGCAGGCCACCCCACGCCTCGGGAAAACCTGCTGCCGGCCTCCCGGCCTGGGCCTTGATTCTCCAGGCTTCCCGGCCCAGGCCCAGAGGATAGCTGGCTGCTCCGGCGCCTTTGTCCCATCAGACATCAGGCAGAAGGCAACTTGCGACGATCTTCTACCCGGGCGCTGGCAGTCTTCGACTCGCCACCGGTAGCGCGCGGCAGGCTATCAGGCGGCACTAACTCGACTTTGGGCGTATTGCCGGTAACCGATTTGACAGCCTCAGCCATCGCTCGGGCCAGCTCTTGGCAGCGCTCGCTCTGCTCCAGCAGTTGCCGCTCCTTGACCTCAACCTTGAGTAGGAAGGTGTCCAGCCCATCGCGGCGATCAACAATGATGCGAAAGTTGGTGCCAGTCTCGGGGAAGCGCAACAGGGCCGCCTCCACCTGGCTAGGAAAGACCAGGAGGCCGCGGATGGAGACGGCGTCATCTGTTCTCCCTTTGATGGCGCCGATTTTCGGGTGTGTGCGCCCGCAGGCGCAGCGCTCTTCCCACCATAGACGCGAGAGATCACGGCTGCGGTAGCGAATCATGGCTGTGCCCTCGCCCGTGAGCCAGGTCCAGACTAGCTCTCCCTCCTGGCCCTCTTCCACCCATTCGCCAGTTTCGGGGTCGATACATTCGACCAGGAAAGCATCGGCCCAGGCATGCATGCCGTTGCGCTGCTCACATTCGCAGGTCATGCCCGGTCCGAGAAACTCGGTCATGCCAAACTCGTCGTAGGCCGTGATGTGAAAGTACTCCTCCAGCTTCAGGCGCGTCTCCCAAGGCCAGGGTTCAGCCCCGAAGAGGCCAATACGTAGTCTGGTGCGAGAGAAGTCGATGCCTAGCTCGCGCGCCTTGCGCCCCAGATACAGACCAACGGAGGGGGTCATACACATGGCAGTGACGCCGAAATCGGTGATGAACTCAAAGATACGTTCATACTGGCGCGCATCCGAGCCCATCGGGATCACCATTACGCCCATCTCCAGGGCACCGTAGTGGAAGCCAAAGCCGCCGGTCGGCAGCCCATAGCCGTAGCAGTTCAGGAGGATGTCGCCGGGCCGCAGCCCAACCATCCACAGCTCACGAGCGTTTAGCTCGGCCCAGTTCTGTAGATCGCGCCGGGTAGCAAAGACAGGCACGCTTTTGCCCGTGGTGCCACTGGTAGCGTGAACCTCCAAGGCCCCTTGCTCGCCTCCCGGCGGGACCATTGCCAGACCATAGGGATAGGCCGCGCGTACGGTCTTCTTTTCAAGAAAAGGCAGTTTTTGAATGTCTTCGAGACTTTTAATATCTTCTGGCTTGACTCCAGCCTCATCATAGAGGCGACGATAGAAAGCATTCTGTTTATAGGCACGAGCGACAACGGCTTTCAGGCGCTCTAACTGGAGCGCGCGCAAGCGCTCGCGGGGCAGGGTTTCGATCTCTTCATTGAAATATTTCCGATCGCTCATGGGCAGCACCTCCGCCACTATTCTATCATTGCTCTCTGCGAGCGTCTATGTGAGCGAGAGCACTGGCCCACCTGGACGGGCGGGCCAGGTGATATGGTATCATGTCTGGCGGAACGCCACTGAGGGAAGGCCGCGCGCAGGGAGGGCGCGCCCGGCTGCTTTCCCCCCTTATTCCATCTGTTTTACGAGGAAGGAGCAGGAGTCTATCTATGGCTGAACAGGGCCTTCAGGCCGTGATCTGGGATCTGGATGGGGTGATTATCGATAGTGCACAGGCCCATTTCCGGGCCTGGCAGCGCCTGGCTCATGAGGAAGGGTGGACGCTGAGTGAGGAGGATTTCCGCGCGACCTTTGGGATGCGCAACGACCGCATTATTCCCTTGCTCTGGGGTGAGATGCCCCCTGAACGCGTGCGCGCTCTTTCGGAGCGCAAGGAAGCCTATTTTCGTGAGATCCTACGCCAGAATCCCACGGGTCTGGCCTTGCCAGGCGCGTTAGAGCTGCTGGAGGCGCTGCATGAGGCCGGCATCGCTCAGGCCCTGGCCTCGTCAACGCCACCGGAGAATATCGCGCTCATCAGCGAGCTGTTGGGACTGCAGCGCTACCTGCAGGCGCTGATTTCGGGAGAAACGGTAGAGCGTGGCAAGCCAGCCCCAGATATCTTTCTGAAGGCCGCCGCCACGCTGCAGGTACCACCTGCCGCCTGCCTGGTGATTGAGGATGCTGTGGCCGGCATCGAGGCGGCCCATGCCGCGGGCATGCGCTGCCTGGCAGTCGCCACGACTCGGGAGCCAGAGGCCCTGCGCGAGGCCGATTTGGTGGTGCGCTCCCTGACAGAGGTGAACGTGGAGCGTCTGCGGGCCCTCGTCCCGGCCTCTTGAGGAGCTTCCTCCTCGCCTCGGATTGTATTCGTTACTCTTCTTGGCCGCTCGCCTGCTCTCGCGATTCGCGATGAGGGGCAAGGCCCGATGGGCTTGCAGAGGATACGGCAATAGGTTATACTCTCAGGCGGGATGAGGGAGAATGCTGGCCTGTTTCTCCCGCTCTGCCCGCCAGTGTCTGGCTATGGAGGTGTAGGGGTCCCGGTGGGCCTCGCCGTCTTCAAAACGGTTGGGGGGTCGCTGCGCGCGGTCCCTGGTGGGTTCGACTCCCATACACCTCTGTCCCTTCTCATCTTGTCCCACGCCGCTTGGCGTGTGCGGAATTGCTCTCAACCGTGTGCGCCCTACAGCTCTGGCCAGCGCTGTCCGTCTTCTCCCTTCCCTAGCCAGTTTTGTCACTTTCTGATGCCACTCTCTTTCCAGGTCGTTCAGAATCCTGCGGAGGAACACTTACCCCTTTCTTATCGTCTTCTCTTAAGAAAAAGAAGCCTGGAAGAAGAAAGGCCTCGAAAGCTATGTGCTATCTTCGGCTATCTTTGCGGCACCTGCTGCCAGTATCTGGGGGAGCTAAGGAATGTGGACCACGGCTGCGACGCTGGCTGATCGGCATTGGCCAGGTGGCCCTGCTCTTGCTGGTGGCACTGGCGATGCAATGGCCTGCTCCAGTGAACGGTGATGAGCTGGTCGCAGCCTGGCCCGGTAGCGACCTCGTGGTGAGCCACTGGCCTATGGCGCTGGAGCTCCAGCGCACGGTCGCTCAGGCCCATCGCTTGCCGCTGTGGAATCCCTATTTCGGCGGGGGCCTGCCTCTGGGTGCAGATCCCCTGGCTGCTCTTTTCTACCCTCCAACGCAATTGGTGCATTTCTTCTCGCTGCGAAATTACTTCTTTGTCTTGATGACTCTTCATTTCTTGTGGGCTGGGTTGGGGACACTGCTCTTGGCGCGCCGGGCGCTTGGGCTGCCGCGCTGGCCAGCGCTTGTGGCAGCCGTCAGCTATATGGCGACCCCGCGCCTGATCAGTCACCTGGGAGCCGGACATGTGACCATTATGCAAACGGTCTGCTGGTACCCCTGGCTGGCCCTGGCCGCCTGGGCAACCGTCCGTCAGCCGCTGCGCTGGGGGCCAGCTCTGGCCGTCTGTGTAGCCATGACGCTGCTCGCTGGCCATCCTCAGATGGCCTATTATGGCCTGCTGATGCTGGGCACCGTCTCGCTCTGGCTTCTGGTGCAGCAGGTCTGGCAGAGCGGCTGGCGCCCGGCTCTGCTTTCTGCTGGCTGCCTGCTCTTGGCCTGCGGGCTGGGCGTGGCCCTGGCCGCCATTCATCTCTGGCCGTTGTGGGAGCTGATGCGCTACTCGACGCGCGCCTATGCTTTACATACTAAGGATCAAATCAGTCTAACGCAGTTCCTCCACGCACTCGTCGATGAGCCGCCACTCGGGTGGCTGACCTGGGAAGGCATGATCGCCCCAGGGCTGAGCGTACTCTGTCTGGCGGTCTTCGGCATCGCCAGCCGTGTGCGCAAAGCCTGGCTACTGGCTCTGGGCGTGATACTGGTAGCCAGTCTGGCAATGGGGCAGGCGTCGAAAGTCTATCACGTGGTTCAGCACTTGCTGCCCGACTTCGATCGCTTCCGCGGTCTGGCGCGTATCTGGTTCCTGGGTCTGTTGGGCATTGCCCTCCTGGCTGGTCTGGGGGCCGCCGGTCTGACGCAGCCCCTCCAGCGATTCAGCCGGCTGGCAGGTCTGGCTACGGGGATGGCTCTGCTGGCCCTGGTCGCAACGAATCTGGTCCTGCTCGATCAGGACTACTCGCAGGTTGGCTCGGTGAGCCTGATCACGACGCCCTCGCGGGTCGCGCTGGTCGCTCAGCAATTGGCCGGCACTGGGCGCGTCTACGGCGTTCAGGAAAACATTCCGCAATTGATCGCGGCGCAACTAGAGCTGCGTCTAGCTGATGGCGCTGATCCCTTACTGATTGGGGCCTACGTTCAGTACATGGATCGCGCCGGCGGCTACTACGGCACCGGTTATCAGCAGCGGATTCCCTACGACGGTCCCAATGTGCACCCCGACCCGCGCTTGCTCGGTTTGCTCCATGTGACGGTGCTGGTTTCGAAGCGCCCGCTACACGATAGTCATCTACTCCTCATCGGTGAGATCGATGGGACATTTCTCTACCGCAACAGTCTTGACGCTGGGCCGGCCTATCTGCTCCGTCCTGGATCTGATGGTCAGCCACCCAGCCTGGCCCATTATCAGCGCCTGCCAGCGACGATCCAACTGCTCCGCCTGCAGGATGATGAACAGAGCTTCCGCGTGACCAGCGCGACCGGCGGCTATCTGGTGGTGGCCACGACAGCTTACCCGGGCTGGATCGCCGTGCTCGATGGGCAGCGCGTGCCTGTACAGAGCTTTGGGGGCCTGATGCCTGCGATCCGCATCGGGCCGGGCACGCATACACTTAGCTATCTCTACCGGCCCGCTTCTGTGCTGCGCGGCGCGGCCCTCTCAGGCCTCGGGCTTCTGGCGCTGCTCCTCTGGCTGGCCGGATGGCAGCTTTATCGACGGGGACGCCTTCCTCACCTGCTCCTGCGCCGGTCAGGTGGGCCAGGCGCTGCCGCAGCCGGCTCTCCTGCAAGGGCAGAACTAGCGGAGCAGCTACCTTCACCGGTGGGCCGCGAGTGAGTAGCGATCAGCACGCGACAGGGATAGTGAGGGCCGAGTCTCATCCCGTCTATCCCTGTCGCCTTGTTTGGTTGGAGCACGCCGGTGTTCGAGCTGCCTTTGACTTAGCGTGGCTCTGGCCCCGGCCTTGAGGGAAGGGGGCTGCTACCCACTGCTGGCTTGCCAGGCTGCGAGCGACGAGGCAGGAAGTTGCCGGCGACGCGCGCCCCCAGCGTCCGCGGGACCAGGCGCGTACTGAAGGCCATGAGCTTGTTAAGCAGACCAGGGACAACCTGGCTGCGCCCTTGTTCCAGAGCGCGCAAGCTGGCTGTCACGACCCGCTCAGGGGAAAGGACCAGGCCGGGCATGCCCTCTTGAGAGGTGCCCATGACAGCAAAGAAGTTGGTCGCAACGGGGCCAGGACAGACAGCCAGCACGCGTAGTCCCTGGTGTCGATATTCGGTCCATAGGGCCTGGCTGAAGGAGAGGACGAAGGCTTTGGTAGCGGCATAGACGGCCATGTGGGGAATAGGCAGAAAGGCCGCCAGCGAGGCCAGATTGATGATTGCTCCTTCCCCTCGGGCCAACATCGGGGGGAGGAAGGCATGGGTGAGATCGACAAGTGCTGTGACATTGAGCATGATCTCTTGATGCTCGCGCGCGGCTGACTGCTCGGCAAAGGGGCCATAGGTGCCGAAGCCGGCGTTGTTGATGAGAAGATCAACGCTGAGGCCACGCTCTTGCACGGCGTTGGCCAGTTGCGTTGCTGCCCCCTCACGGCTGAGGTCGATCGCTATGACTTCGGCCTGGATGCCATTTCGCTCTCTCAGCTCCCTGGCTAGCTGCTGCAGACGCTCTTCGGAACGTGCTACAAGGATGAGATGCATGCCGCGCGCGGCCAGGGCATGGGCAAATGCCAGCCCAATACCGGATGAAGCCCCCGTAATCAAAGCTGTCTTTCCACGATAGTGATATGCCAACAGAATCCTCCTGTTCGTGTTCGCCTTCCACAAGAGCATAGGGCCGGTTTGCTTCCCCCGCTGCCTCTCGCTGGTTCCTCCCTCTGCCGGCCTCAGAGCGCAGCTCACCTTGACAGCGCCGCTCTTGCTGTGACACGCTGTAGAGGGGGTCGGCAGGCAGCAGGATGAAGAGCCGCCGCGAGAGCGCCCGCGCTGCCGCATCGCTGTCGGCTTGGCTCAGGGAGCCGGCAGCTCTCGCCGCGCCCGGCGCCAGGGGCAACAGGCCCCTCTGTTAATAGTAGCGCTGGCGTGCGGGGTCATTTCAAGAGCATTCTTCTCTTGCAGCACGCTCAGCGTGGTTAGCCTGACTATAGATGAAAGTCCTGATTAACCGCAACTTCGCGCTGCTCTGGCTTGGCCAGGCCATTTCCAACCTGGGCGATGTGATTCTGGGAGCAGCGCTTGTGCTTTGGATTGCCAATGATCTGGGACGGGGACGCTCCTGGGCCCCCGTGGCGGTCAGCGGTGTCTTTATTGCTGAATATGTGCCAGTGGCGATCATCGGCCCCCTGGCCGGCGTCTTTGTTGATCGCTGGTCGCGGCGACTGACCATGCTGCGCACCGATGGTCTGCGCATGGCCTTAACCGGCTGCCTGGCCTGGGCTCTTTTCCCTACCCTGCCTTTTCTTGGGGCGCTGGAGCCACCGCCTGGCTGGCAGCTTGGTGCGACCTACATTGTGGTGCTCCTCGACCAGAGCTGTGGTCAGTTCTTTAATCCTGCGCGCCTGGCCCTGATCGGCGATATTGTGGGGCCGGAGGATCTGGCGCGGGCTACTAGCTTGAGTCAGGCAACGATGGGCCTCTCTGTTATCGTGGGGCCTGCCATCGGTTCCCTGCTCGTTTTTAACTTCGGCATCCAATGGGCAGTGATCGCCGATGCTCTCTCTTTCGCCGTCTCATTTCTCACAATCGCCCTGATCCGCGTTCCCGTTGAGAAGTCTCTAGAGAGTGACCAGCCTATCAGCTTCGGCCAGGACTTCCGCGCCGGTTTGCATGTCCTGATCGGCAACCGTGGGCTTTTGGCCGTTCTGTTGGCCAGCCTTTTGAGCATGAGCGCCTTTGGTGCACTGAATGCCCTGGCTATCTTTTTTGTCACCGATAACCTGCATGCTCAGCCCAACCTTTACGGTCCGCTAGGCACGGTGCTTGGTCTGGGGGCTATTGCCGGGGCCTTGATCGCGGGGCTCATTGCTAATCGCCTTGGGCTACCACGCCTGCTCTGGGGGGCAACCTGTGCGCTGGGGCTGACTACGCTGCTGCTGGCTCGCATGACGAGCATAGGGCCGGCCTTCGGCTTGATCTTTCTGGTGGGCGCAACCTGGATCGCTGTCAATGTGGCCGTCGAGCCGCTGGTGTTGCGGCTGACGGCCCGTGAGTTTGTGGGGCGGGTGACAGCGGTGCTCACACCGGCTGGTAGCCTGGCCTCAGTTCTGAGTGCGGCCCTGGCTGGGGCCCTGGTGAGCACAGTCCTGCACGATTTCCGTGGCGCCGTGTTCGGCCTGACGTTCGGCCCTGTGGATACCTTCTTCTCTGGCATTGGGAGCCTGGTTCTGCTAGGCAGCGCGATCGTACGCCTGCTCCTGCACGATATCCATTTCGTAGATGAGCAGCCTGGAGCAGAGGCATCGTCGCCAGCGTCGTCCAGGGGTCAGGCCGAGGCGCGTGATACCTAGTCTAGTCCAGCCTGGCCCAGCCAGGCCCTCCCTCATTCAGGGCTACCTTCTTCTAGCTTTGCCAGTTCCTCTTCGAGTTTCTGCATCCGTTGACGGCGCAGGCGAGCGCGCTCGATGATGGCGCGCTCTTCTTCATTGCCAGGAACGAGCGGCGGGACCGGCGTGGGTTTGCCGTGCTCGTCAAGCGCCACATAGATGACGCGACTACTGGCGACGTGTCGGACCTCGCCGGTCAGGGGGTCCTCCGCTGTGACACGTACACCTACTTCCATACTGGTGCGCCCCACATACTGCAGCTCGCAGTGTACTGAGACGACGTCTCCTAGATAGGCCGGCGCAAGAAAGTCAAAACGTTCAACTCGCGCTGTGACTACGTTGCGGTGTGAATGCTTGATGGCAACCACCGCCGCCGCCTCATCGACCATGCGCATGATGACGCCGCCGTGAACATTGCCGTTGGCGTTGGCATCCAGGACGCCCATGAGACGGCTGCTGGTGGTTCGTGAGTAGGCGATGGTGTGTCCCTGACTTCTGTCGATCTCTGGCGGTGAGCTTGCTCGCTCCTTAGCCTTATCGAACAGCTCCATATGCTCCTTTCGCTCCGTCTTTCTCCATTAGGTTAATGAGCGCTGGTCACGCTTCCCATGCCCATGCTCAGGAGTGGAAAGCCTGGCGCGCAGTCTGGGTCTCACTCAGCTTGTAAAAGTGAAGGACTGGAGCATCGGCTGAAATTCTCCCTCCTCAGCCAGATCAAAGACCTGCTGGGCAGTGGCATAGGCGATGGTAAAGCCGCGGGTCTGAGGAGAGTTTGCCGGATGATTGTCGGCCAAGACGACGATTTTAACCAGAACCGGATTGGGCTGGCCCTGGACACGCAGGTCGCCGGTTGCCGCCCCCTGGCTCCAGCGCTCGCCAGCTACAGTGGTGGTCGGGTCGACGCTTACCGGCTGATAGTGAGTGACCTGCGAGCGGAAGAGCTGCAGGCCAACAGTAACCTGATCTTGGGCCGAGATGAGGCCATTGGGGTTGGTCTGGACATGGACCGAGAGATAGGCAATGCCCGCGGGATCAGAGAAGGTCACAAAGCCCGGCTTGCTGGTGTCAACCTTCCAGCCGCGAGGGTAGCCAATGAGGTAGCCATCTCCGCGATAGCTGACCAGCATACTGGTCGGATTGGTCCCAGCTCCCGCGGATGGCCTGGCCGTCGCTGTGGGCGTGGGTGTTGGGGTGCTCGCAGTCTCCCCAAAGAGATTGCAGGCGCTCAAAACAGTCGCCAGTAAGAGTGAAAGACTCAATCCTACGAACAGGAATTTGATCGCATATTTCATCGCTGGGCAGCCCTCCACTTCAGCTTGTTGGCACACTGGTGATCGGCGTGGAAACGGCCTGGAAGCGGTCTGGTCTGGTCTGGCCTGGCCTGATGCGCCGCCTTATTATAGCAGTCTTTATCAGCTCAAGCCAGGCCCAAGCCAGATGACTGGCCCAATTCTCACCTTCCTTGCTACTTGAGGCCAGGGCTGGGCCGGCCTTCCCCGCTGTACCGCTTTACGTCGATGATAACGTCCTCTCCTCTGCTTTTTGGGGCTGATCGGGAGCGGTCAGCCAGGTGCTCAGTCTCCTTAACACGGGGTTTTGTTCGCCCACCAGGCCGGCGCAACGTTGTCTTGTGCCGCAAGCGTGAGAGAGGAAAGGCTTTCTGTGTCCTTGCTGAGAACAACCCAGACTATTTTCTCTAACAGTGGTATCGATGGCCAGGGGTGGCTGACCACGGCAAGTCGTGCTCCGCTCACTGCTGCGGGGTGTGGTCAGCCAGTGTGCTCCTCACCATCTATCTATCACCATCTGGCGAAGAGTCTTCGCCAGAGGAGAGAAATTCATGGGCAGCTAGTGGACACTAACAGCAATGACTGAGATAGATAGCTCCTATTCACTATCAACGGTTGAAGCGCTATGGCTACGGCTGATTGAATTGGGCAGGCTCACGAGCGAGCGGCTCAGGCTGGCGCTGACAGCGATCGCGACCGTTGATCTGGCTCTCGCGAGCGCTCTATTGCAAGGCGATCCGCGGCTAACCGCTCTGGGATACAGTATCGAGGAGGAGGCCAGCCAGCTACTGATCGCCCCGGATGGCCATGTCGTCCAGAGCGAGAGCCGGCGGCGCCTGGTTTGCTCGCTACCGCTCCTTGTGGCGACGCTGCTACAGCTTGCCGATGAGGCGCGCGAGCTGGCCCGTCTGCTACTCTGGTTCCAGGCCTGCGCCACGCCAGCAGTGAGCATCCAGGTCCAGCGTTCGAGCAGCGCCCTGACTCCGCTACCCGTCGCCGCCCTTTTTGAGCGGATTACGCTGCTCGGCCAGCAGGCCAACGCTCTGACAAAGGCGAGCATCGAGGCCCTTGCCTGCTGGGACACGCAGGAAGCCCGGCGCCTCTGGCGCCGGCAGCGCTACTTTCGCTGTCATCTCGCGCGACTGCAGCACGATCTCTTGAGCGGTCTGGCAGCCGCGGCAGGAGCACGTCAGCCAGAGGAGACAGCGTCGGAACAGGCAGGCGACAACGTCAGTCAGCGCTGGTTCATGCTCCTTTGGGGCTTTGTCTCTTCGCTACGAGATATAAGCCTCCACGGCACCACGCTCTGTGAGCGACTGGTCTTCCTGGTCGAGGGACTGCGCGACATTCGCACACTGCAACGCCTTGAGCGCCAGCTCCAGGTACGCTGCCCTGCCGAACAGCTCCAGTAGAGTAGTGCCGCCAACTCCCAGCGGCAGCCAGGAGGAGGAGCAGCAGGCTCAACCAGGGCGGCAGCCCCTGCTCCTCCCTTGCCGCGGGCCATCAGGCAAGCTGAAGCTGCTCGATAGCCTGCAGCACTTCCTGAGCATGCCCATCGGGCTTGACGCTGCGCCATACCTTGCGTATGATCCCGTCGCGGTCGATAAGAAAGGTCATACGCTGGACGCCGAGATACTTGCGCCCGTAGAGGGTCTTTTCGCCGTAAGCTCCGTACTGACGCGCCACAGCGGCCCCAACGTCAGACAGCAAGGGAAAAGGTAAGTGATACTTCTCGGCAAAGTCGCGATGCGAGTCGACGGCATCGGCGCTGATCCCTAGCACGGCGATGCCGCGCCGGCGAAACTCAGGGTGCATATCGCGGAAGTTGCAGGCTTCCGTCGTGCAACCAGGAGTATTATCCCGCGGATAAAAGTAGAGCACCACCACACGCCCGCGCAGGTCGGCCAGATGAAGCTGGTCGCCAGTTGTCTCGTCGCCGCCCACGACGGGCAAGGTGAAATCGGGCGCAGGCTGGCCCTCCTCCAGGAGGACACGCTCTATCGTTTCGCTCATCGCTGATCCTTTCGTCTGCACGAAGATAATGGCCCTGGGCGCTCTCCGCAGACAGACCAAACTCCGGATCGACGCCCGAGGCGCTGCTTACACAGTACCACCGCCATGCTGTCGCGGGCAAGGTTCGCCGCCTTGCCCGCTGCTCCGGCAGGCCAGGAGCGCAGCACCTCTCTACCCCCGGCTCAAGCAGCCCCACCCAACTTGAGCAGGCGCTCAGCATTGCCATGAGCGATCTTCTCACGATCAGCCGGACTGAGCGGCGCCCGCTCCAAGAAGGCCCGCGCCTGCCTGTCCTGAATATAGGGATAGTCAACGGCATACAGGATACGATCGGCCCCCATGATCTGCAGCGTCAGCAGCAACGGCGGCAGGGTAAACATACCGCTGGGAGTAACGTAGAAGTGCTCCAAGAAATAGTCAGCTACTGGCCGCTGCAGATGCGTAGCAGCCGGAGTCAGCGTCTGATCGATGCGCGCGAGATAGAAGGGGATCATCTCGCCCCAGTGGCCAAGGATCATTTTCAGGCGCGGATGGCGATCGAAGACGCCGGCCAGGATCAGATGCAGGGCGTGAATGCCGGTCTCCAGATGCCAACCCCAGCCAGCCGTAGCAAAGACGCTAGTGACATTGGCGGGCAGCCCCGCGTAACAGGCTTCAATCACGGGCTCGGGAGGCGGCGCCGGGTGCAGATAGATGGGAACGTCAAGGGCTTCCGCCGCCTCCAATACGGGGCGAAAACGCGGATCATCCAGGAAGAGGCCTTGAACGCGCCCGTTGATCATAGCTCCTTTGAAGCCCAGCCGGGAAACGGCCCGCTCCAGCTCGCGCGCCGCCGCTTCGGGATCAGTCAAGGGCAGAGTAGCGAAGCCGGCAAAACGATCAGGGTGCGCCTGGATAGCAGCAGCCAGCCGATCGTTGATCTCCCTCATGAGCGGCACAGCTTCCGCGGCAGGGAGCTCAGGCAGGGCCACGGCGGTGTAAGAGAGGACCTGCAGGTCGATGCCCATGCTGTCCATAGCCCGCAGCCGTCCCTCACCGAGGTCCTCTAGCTCGCGCTCAGGCTGACGATAGCCTACAGGGCGGAAGCCACCCTGTGCGGGGAGCCACTTCGCCGCCGCGCGATTGATCTCAGCGATCTGAAAATGCTCCTCAAGAGCGATGATTTTCATGCTCTTCCTCCTTGTGCCTCAGCCAGCAGGCCGGCAGGCCTTGGCCTGAACCTCTCTCTTTTGATCATAGCGCTGACCTTCCAGAGACAGCTTTCGGAGCCAGGCGAAGGCATGAGGGGGCGCCGCTCGCGGGGTAGGTCTCACTCCCGCTGGTCAGACTTCCCTGGCTCTTTGCGCAGCCGCAGGAGCCGTCGGCGTCCGATCAAGCGCGTCAGGCCAATCACTCCCGGGATCAGCGACCAGCAAAGCAGCACTGGAAACACCTGGCGAGAGAAGGGCAGCGCCAGCAGGGGACACAACAGCAGCAGCGAGACGGGCAGGCCATAATAGAGCGCATGCTCCCATATTTGGGGCCCAACGTCGGGCTCAAGCAGTCCGCGGTGAAAGACCGCGTACCAGGTCAGCAGCACCAGCGACAGGCCACAACAGGCCAGATCAAGTGCATAGAGCATGACCGCCAGCGGCTCAGTTGGATACCGCCCGAAGGTGCTCATCACCAGCGGCAACAGGGTAATAAAAAAAAGAAAGAGCAAGCACAATGCAGAGAAGCCGCCATCGACCACCCTCATCCGATCCATTAAGCGATGCTGACCGTACCAGTAGGAGGAGCACAAAGCAAAGGTTACAGTGTAAATGAAGAAGCGCGGGAGAAGGTCGAGGAGGGCGGCGCTAAAGGTCGCCGCCTTCAGGCCGTCCGGCAAGCGGATATCAAGAACCAGCAGGGTCATAGAGACCGCCACGACGCCATCGCTCAATGCGCTCAGACGATCTTTGCTTGCCAGGAGATCGCCAGACTTCTGATCTCTCCTTGTCATCATTATACTCACCCTCACAAGAAGAAACTCTGCGCTACGCCTGTGTCATTCTCCATCGTTATCCCTTATCGCGAGTCTGTCGCTACCGCCAGGCTGGCGAGTAGCCTACACGAGCTTGTTGAGCGCCGCAGGCATCTCTAACAAGCCAATGCCGGTCTTGTAGCTTCCTTAGCATAGCAGCAGGCGGCGCTCCTTGGCAAGAGAGGCAGGTCCTAAGAAGTGGAAAAGAGACCAGTACGCAGCCTGATCGCCAAGAAAGCGTGCAGGTCAGGCCTTTGACCTGCACGCTTTCTGCAGTGATGCACCTTGTTGAGCGCGCCTGCTGGGCCGAAGGCGGCGCAGCCGTTACTTGAGCGCCAGCATCCGATCGAGAGCCACGCGCGCCCAGTGGGCTATCTCGGGCGCTACCTTTACCTGGTTGACAACCTGGCCTTCGACAAGCGCCTCCAGAACCCAGGCCAGATAAGCCGGATGGATGCGGTACATGGTTGAGCAGGGGCACACGATCGGATCGAGGCAGAAGATGAGCTTGTCGGGATGCTCCTGGGCCAGACGATGGACCAGGTTGATTTCGGTTCCCACGGCCCATTTGCTGCCCGCCGGAGCCCGCTCGATCTGCTGAATGATATATTCCGTCGAGCCATAGAGGTCTGCGGCTGCGACCACCTCGCGCCGGCACTCGGGATGGACAATGACAGTGATGTCGGGATACTCAGCGCGCGCTTTGGCAATCTGCTCCACAGTGAAACGCATGTGAGTCGAACAGTAGCCCTTCCAGAGAATCAGGCGCGCGCGCCGTAGGCGCTCTTCATCGTCAAGCGTCTCCTGGGGATTTTTGGGATTCCAGACGATCATCTCCTCCTCTGGAATGCCATAGGCGAGGCCCGTATTGCGCCCAAGGTGCTCATCGGGGAAGAAAAGCAGGCGCCGCCCGCGGCTAAAGGCCCATTCCATGACCTTGCGGGCGTTACTGGAGGTACAGACAATACCGCCGCGCTCGCCACAGAAAGCCTTGAGGCTGGCCGCCGAATTAATATAGGTGACCGGCACAAGATCGGCCTCATCGCCTAAGACATCGTTGAGGGTCTCCCAACACTCTTCGACTTCGGCGATATTCGCCATATCGGCCATAGAGCAGCCAGCGGTCGGATTGGGCAGAATGACAATTTGATGAGGGGCGCTGAGAATATCGGCGCTCTCAGCCATAAAGTGGACGCCGCAGAAGACGATGTAGTCGGCCTCGGGCCGCGCCGCCGCCTGCTGGGCGAGCTTGAAGGAGTCGCCGCGCAGGTCGGCATACTTGATAATCTCATCGCGCTGATAGTGGTGCCCCAGGATCAGCAGGCGCCGACCGAGGGCAGCCTTAGCCTGGCTGATGCGCCGATCCAGTTCAGCCCCATCCATCTCGGCATAGCGGCGCGGGATCTGGTCGGCGCGCCCCCCATGCGCATACTGATCGCGCGCAGCGGGATGCAGCAAGGGTAGAATGCGGCTCTCCTGGCTGGTTTCACAGGCTACTCGCAGAGCCATAGGATCAGCTTCTCCTTCCTTTCGCTTCTTCAGACGCTCGCCTGTAACGCTGCAGACAAAGACAAAGGCAAAAGGCAACGGCTAGAGAAACTCTAGAGCGACGTCCAGGCTGGGAGCAGAGTGCGTCAGTGCCCCCAGGGAGATGAAGTCAACTCCGGTGGCGGCAACGGCGGCCAGACGCTCAGGATCAGGGCCAATGCCGCCCGAGGCCTCCAGCAGGACACCGGGCGCCGTGGAGCGAACCAGGGCTACTGCGTGGCGCAACTGCTCTAGATCCATGTTGTCGAGCAAAATCACGTCAGCTCCGGCTTCCACGGCGGCCCGAACCTCCTCAAGGGTCTCGCATTCGACTTCGATCTTGAGCAAATGTGGCACCTGGCGGCGCACAGCCTCAATGGCAGCCGCCAGACCGCCGGCGGCCTTGATGTGGTTGTCTTTGATCAGAATGCCATCGCTCAGACCAAAGCGATGGTTGTGGCCCCCTCCCAGACGCACCGCCTCCTTTTCGAGGGCCCGCAAACCGGGCGTGGTTTTGCGGGTGTCAAGGATGCGCACACCGGTTCCAGCCACGGCGTGCACGCAGCGCGCGGTAAGGGTGGCAATGCCGGAGAGATGAGCGAGGAAGTTGAGAGCCACGCGCTCAGCGCTCAGCAAGGCCCGCGCCGGCCCGCTGAGAGAGGCCAGCACCTGATTCGCAGTAACGGCCTCCCCCTCTCTGATGCGCGCCTCTGCCTGGACACGCTCGTCAAGCAGGCGAAAGGCGGCAAGCGCAAGCGCGAGACCAGCGATGACCCCCTCGCGCCGCGCCAGCAGAACGGCTTGCGCCTGGGCCTCGGCGGGCACG
Organism: Thermogemmatispora argillosa; assembly: GCF_059696725.1. NCBI lineage: Bacteria > Bacillati > Chloroflexota > Ktedonobacteria > Thermogemmatisporales > Thermogemmatisporaceae > Thermogemmatispora > Thermogemmatispora argillosa. The sequence continues at coordinate 190,101 of NZ_AP019377.1, forward strand.
GTGCATAAGGTCGTGAGATCGCGATAGGCCCCATCTTCGAGGAGGGCCTGTCTGATCAGGTCAAGCGGGAGTTCAGACATACGGTCTTCCTTTGGGCTGCAGAGTCCTGTCTCTAGTGCTTTCAGCGGCGCGCTGCCCAGCAGGAGCGGGCCGCAGAACAAGGCTGACGCCGTTGAGCGAGGGATCAGGCTGGGGATAGTCGCGGCGCCAGTGGCTGCCTCGACTCTCGCGCCGCTCCAGGGCAGCGTGAATGACAAGGGCTGCGCTATCAAGCATGTTAAGGGTCTCCAGCCAGCGGCGCCCCAAGGGTTCGCGCGGGGCGCGCGGTCGGGCAGCCCCTGCAAAGCGGGCGCGTAGCTGCTGAAGCTGGCGCCAGGCTTCCCGCAAACCATCCTCATCACGATAGAGCGAGACCGAGCGCCACATCAGATCTCGTAGCTCGCGCTGCAGGGCCTGCGCCAGCTCCTCCGGCCCGACCCAGTCTGGCGGTAGGGGCCAATCCTCCGCCTGAGCCGTGGCGAGCGACAGCCTCAACTCGCGCTGTTGCCGTCCGCCGGCCCCCGAACTGTGGGCCGGCGCTTCGCCGCGAAGCACGGCAGCCAGGCGGCGCCCAAAAACCAGTCCTTCAAGCAAAGAGTTGCTGGCAAGACGATTGGCACCATGCACGCCGGTACAGGCCACCTCGCCGACGGCGTAGAGATGTGGAAGCGTACTGCACCCCTGCAGGTCCACCAGAACACCGCCCATGCAGTAATGAGCCGCCGGCGCCACGGGTAACAGGTCGTGGGCCAGGTCCAGGCCGTGACGACGACAGAGGGCGGCAATGGTGGGAAAGCGGGCGTACATCCGCTCATCAGGAAGATGGGTCAGGTCGAGGTATTGGCAATCTGTGCCCTCGGCCAGCATCTCGCTCAGAATGGCCCGGGCCACCACGTCGCGCGGGGCAAGCTCGGCTAGAGGATGGTAACGCAGCATGAAGCGCTCACCGGCATGGTTGCGCAGATAGGCCCCCTCGCCGCGCACGGCCTCTGAGATGAGATGCGTGGTGCCGTTCACCTTGAGCACGGTCGGATGAAACTGGATAAACTCCAGGTCGGCTAAGGCTGCCCCAGCGCGCCAGGCCAGGGCCAGACCATCGGCAGTGGCCCCGGCAGGATTGGAGGTGTAGGCCCAGAGGTTGCCAGCCCCACCGGAGGCTAGGACGATGTCGCGCGCTTCGACAACAATGGGCAGCCCCTGCGGATCAAGGGCCAGCAAGCCACGGCAACCCGCGACAGTCTCGTCGAGTAGCAAGGCGCAGACGGGAGTGTCGGGGTAAATGGTGACATGCCGGCGCTCCATAAGGGCCGCTAGCAAGGCCCGCTCTATCTCGGCTCCTGTGGCGTCGCCACCCGCGTGGAGAATGCGCCGCCGGCAATGCGCCGCTTCTTGACCCAGGAGCAGGCCGTCAGCAGTTGTGACCTCGGTGCTCGTTTCGGGCGCCGCGCGATCGAAACGGACGCCCAGCTCAATGAGCCAGCGCACGGCTGCTGGCGCCTCTTCGACAAGGAGCCGCACAGCTGCGGCATCGCAGAGGCCCGCCCCCGCCGCCAGGGTGTCTGCGTAATGGAGGGCAGGACTGTCGTCCGGCCCCAGTGCCGCCGCTAGCCCTCCTTGCGCGTAGCGCGTGTTGCTCTCCCCCAGCCGCCCTTTGGTCAGGAGGGCTACGCGCCAGTCGGACGGCAGGCCGAGAGCCACGGTTAGGCCGGCGATGCCAGCGCCGACAATGGCAACATCATATCTCTGGCAGCTCGCCATGATGGTCCCTTCTTGTTGCGGTCCGTAGCCATTAAGTGTAAATTTTACACTAACTGGCCTCAAAAAAGAAAAAGGTGTATCAAATACACCAACCGTGTTGCTAACAAGTATACCAGCGAAGTGGTCAGAAAACAAGGGGCCGGGGAAGCGCCGCGCCGAAAGCGCGAGCGCGCTTGTGATCTGGCCCCAGCCCAGACATATCCCCCTGTGGGATGCGAAGAAGAAGCCTGACTATTCACCGATCACCTTGACAATGACGCGCTTATCGCGCTGGCCATCGAACTCGACGTAGAAGAGGCGCTGCCAGGGACCGGCGTCGAAGCGCCCGCGCGTGATAGGAATGACCACCTGCAGATGCATCAAGAGATTCTTGAGATGGGCATCGCCATTATCCTCGCCAGTGCGATGGTGATGGTAGTCGGGCCGCTCGGGAGCCACCTGCTCGGCCCACTCCATGATGTCGCGCCAGAGGCCCGATTCCTCGTCCTGGATAATCACGCTAGCCGTCAGGTGCATCGAGGAAACCAGGGCCAACCCCTCTTGAATGCCGCTTTCGCGAATGATACGCTCAACCTGGTCAGTGATGGGAATAATCTCCTTGCGCTTCCTGGTGTGGAAGGTAAGATAGGCCGTATGTGACTTCACAGGAGCCTCCTGCCGTATAGCTGATGAGCAATCGCTTAGCCGCGATTCATTACGAGCTGACCCGCGCGTCCCGCTGGCGAGTCGCTCCGTTTTAGTATAGTGCCGGGGCCGGCAGCGGACAATCCAGCCGTTTCGGCCAGGCTCTTTCTTTTGGGAGAGCGAATATGGTACGCTCTGAAACAGAGTGGTTCAGCTCTCCAGCAGTGGCAACAGAGAGGGAGTGGCATGCAGCAGCGCAAGCGCGGCGTGCTGACCGGTTTCCTGCTGATCGCCCTGGCGATTATCCTGACGCTGCTGATGGGGGCCGTGCGCGCACGTGCTCCACTCAGCTTTCTCTGGACCGGCAGCGATGTAACCTTGCAACAACAGAATCAGAGCACCGTGCAGTCCCTTCCACTGCTCAATGGGAAGCTGGCCTCACTCGGCTGGATCGTCGGGCGCGACTGCCAGCGCGGCATTCAGGCATACCTGCAGACCGCCGACATTAACCCTGATGCCGCTCTCGTCGGCAGCGGCTGGGTGAATCCCCTGACAGGGCAGCTCATGAACGGCGAGAGCAATAACTGCCAGGCGGGGACGCTCAGCATGGAGAACGTTGTACGCCTGATCCATAGCAAGGGAGGCAAAGCCTACTTGACGGTCACAATGGAGACCGACGCTAACGGCTGGACAGCCCGGCAGCAGTCGGACTACATTAAGACGGCCACTCAACAGCCGGCCTATATTCAGGCGATCGTCAACGTCGTCAAGCAGGGCAGCTACGACGGGGTGATCATGGATCTGGAGGGAGCCGATCGCACCTATCCGCAGATTCAGCAGCTCTTTGCGGACTATAACCGTCTGGTCTGGAAGGCCATGCAGGCCATCAACAAGCCCTACGGCATCGCCCTCATTCACAAGGTGGCCGACCGCGACGATTATTACAACCTCAACGGTTTTGAAGACTGGTCGCTGCTAGGGCACTGCGCCGATTTTCTCGTGATCATGTCGCTGGACCAGTCCTATTTCACCCCGGGACCGACCGTAAGCGTGCCCTGGCTTAAGCAGATTTTGGCCTATGCGCTCAAGACCATGCCCCAGATGCTGCCGCGCATTGTCTGGGAGTTTCCGCTCTATGGCGCAGGCTGGCACCAGGCCGCCGATGGGCACTGGATCTTTGACGGAGGGATCAACTACGCCGACGCCGTGGCCCTGGTTAAGAGTATTCCCGCCAACCAGATCGACCAGCAGGCCAGCAACCTGAACGACCCCTACGCTGCCCATCTGGTCTACACCGATAGCAACGGGGTCAGGCACGCCATCTGGTACCACACCGCCGCCAATCTGCTACGCATCATTCGCGAGTTTCGCGCTATATTGCAGCAGACGCCCCAGTTTAGCAGCGCCCATGCCTATTTACAGATCGCCGTCTGGTATCGCGCGACGTGGGAGCCGGGCACACTCTGGCGCGCGCTGCTACCGGTGCTGCCCAATGGAGCGGCGTGAGCCATGTCGGCAGACTCACGCGCGCCAGGGCAGCTCGATTCCATACTCAGGCATTAGCTGAACTCCCCGCACAGTCACCGGTAGCGTGCCATCGCTGGCCGGCAAGGGGAGCCGCTCCCTGGCGAAGTAACGCAGGACCGGCGCATCGGCCCGCAACGGCGTAAAGCGCAGGATCAGCTCAAGCTCGCGCCCCGGTTGGGCAAAGCGCTTCAGCCCAATCACCCACGGCAGATCGGAACCAAAGTAGTCAGCCACCAGGTGCCCATCGACGAAGGCCTGCCCCACATCGGCCACGCAGTCCACACGCAGAAAGAGATCGCGCACCCCCTCCAGGGCCTCTGCTGCCAGGCGCAGGCGCACCACCTGCGGCTCGGGCTGCTCCAGCGACCAGCGCGCCTTCCAGGGAGAGCGCCGCAGACGGTAGCGCCAGAACAGTCCCGCCGCGCCCCTGTCTTCCAGCAAGCCCGAAGCCACGAGCGAGACGGGTAAACGTGGATAGCTCAACAGATCAAGCTGGGCCTCTCCCTGCCAGCAGACCGTAAGCCGCGCCTCAGCAGGATCAGCATCCACCCAGGCTGCTCCTTCGCCCTCCGTGAGCAGCAGATACTCATGGCCGGCCAGCTTCACTTTCCAGCAATGCAGAGCCTCCTCTTGAGACAAAACCAGTAGCTCCACAGTCTCCCCGGAAGCTCCCGTCGCCTCCAGACGTGTTCCCAGGCCAGGCTGTGGCCAGGCATAGAGGGTCTCCTCTTCCTCTGCCCTGCGCCCACCCTGGACCGTCAGAGCGCGGCAGCTCTCTCGCGTCAGCGCAAACTCAGGCTCAAGCCCCTCGGGAGCAAAAAAGACCGCGGTCGTTCGCCCGTCAGCCTGCTGCAGAACCGTGAGCGGCTGGGCAGTGGCATAGCGCAGATGCAGGCCGCCGCTCAGCTCCAATCCTACGGGCAAGATCGCGCTCACCCCCTGACGCAGTCTCAGGCTGCCCTCGCGCGGCAGGCGCAGCCGCCCCCGTGGCAGGAGCACCTCCAGGACAATTCCCTCCACATCGCGCCTCTCGACGTGATCCTGATAGGCATTCACGAAGAGAAAACCTTGCCCCTGCTGCGCACGTGCCGCATAGCGCAGCACGCCGGTCTCCTGCGGCTCCAAAGTGCTCGCTCCCGGCGGGAGCACCACGGGCAGAGGCGCGAGTTGACTGCCAAACTGCTCCAAAAAGAGATGGATGAGACGCAGATGATGATAGGAAGCATGAAGCTGACCATACTCACCGAGCGGCGCCTGAAAATCATAGGAGAGGCGGGGGACGGTAAATTCATTGAGGAAGCCATGACGGCCCGCCGGGTTCGATCCGCCATGATACATGTAATAGCCGAGCCAGTTGCAGCCGCTGCCCAGAGCCACTACGGCCAGGGCCTGCGTACACTCGGGCGGTACGAGCGGACGATGAAGATAGGTCATCTGGATGCCAGCCCCTAGCTCACAATAGGCATAGGGATAGCGCTCTATCGGATAGCGGAAAGCTCCAGCCCGCCACCAGTCGCTTGCTGGCTGCTGCGGCGAGCGAAAGAGAAATTCGCGGCTCGGCACCGGCTCGAAGGCAGGGTCAGGGACCCAGGGCGTGAAAGGATAGGCGGCATGCATCGGTAAAAAGCCTTCGGCGGGCACCGCGGCCCCGCCCCAGGCTGTGCAGGTGTAGAGCGGCGCCTCTAGACCCACCTCGCGGGCCAGAGCACGCAGGCGCTCCAGATGGGCAGGCCCATCGCTCCCTCGCGGTACCCACTCGCTGCCGGGCCGAAAGGTCAGCTCCCAGGGCGCGCCGGCATGCATATACTCGTTCTCTAGCTGCACAGCGAGAATCGGCCCCCCATCCTGAAAAAAGAGACCCCGCACCTGACGCGCGACCTCGGCAAAGTAGCGCCGCACGTAGAACAAATAGCGCTCATCGTTAGAGCGCACAGCGATCGCTCGCCCGTAGAGCCAGTCGGGCAGCCCTCCATTGCGGCACTCACCATGCACAAACGGCCCCACGCGTAACAGAACCTCTAGTCCCATATCAGCGCATAACAGCACGAAGGCCCGCAGATCGCGATTATCCGACCAGTCAAAGTGACCTTCCTCCTCCTCGACATGAATCCAGAAGACGTAGATCGAGACCACGGATAGGCCGCCGGCGCGCATCTTCTGCAAGGCTTCGCGCCAGTAGCGCCGCGGATAGCGTGAGGGATGGAACTCGCCCATCACAGGAAGCCAGGGCTTCCCATTGCGGAGCAGATAGAACTGACCGAGAGCTAGCGTCTCTCCACGTGGCGAGCGCGCCAGGAGACGCGGCTGCCACTGAGCCTCTTCTGCTGTTGCAGAGGCTCGCAGATCAAGCTGATAGTAGGAATGATCATCAGTGGATAGGTACGACGGTAAGGATGTGGCGGACAATGGGCTTTTCCCTCCTGCTCTTCGCTCCTACTTACGAGCTAGCTGGCTGGCTCGCTCATATTTGAGCACTCCCAGAAGGGCCGGCCCCTGTCTTGAGCGCCCGTGGCTCGCTACCAGGGCCGGCCTCATTTCGTCATGTTGATCTGTTGTCAGGAACTATAGTTGTCTAGCTGACAACGGCGACCAAAGTCCGACGAGCAACCACAGATAAACAGGCGTACAGGCAGGCACCCGGCCCCAGCAGCCCGACAGACCAGGCGCAGCTAGAAAGCTTGCCGACTAGGAAGAAGCAGGGGCCGCGGTGGACTGGCGCACTACCAGATAAGGTGGGACCAGACGCAGCGGGGCCGTCTCTTCTTCGTGCTGGGCTGCACCATCAGCGCCCTCGCGAGCCGCCGACGATTCAGGCCGCTGCCCCTCGCCTCCCGTTTCTATCTGAGTCAGCAGCAGCTCCGTTGCCTCCTGTGCCAGGCGCGTTTTTGGAATGGCGATGGTCGTCAGGGGCGGGCGCAAATGGGCAGAGACGACAATGTCGTCAAGACCGATAATCGAGATATCCTCGGGCACACGCAGCCCGCGATCAAGGACAAGCTCCATCGCCCCGAGAGCCATCCAGTCGTTGGTCGCAAAGATCGCTGTGGGCAATGCCAGCTCCTGATCAGGGCTGAGAAGTTGGCGAGCGGCTGCATAGCCGCTCTCTAGTGAGGAGTCACCCAGGGCAATACGCGCCGGCGGTAGCTCCAGGCCCGCCTGTTGTAGCGTTGTGCGAAAGCCCTCTAAGCGTAGATGCTGTTGCGGCTCGTCTACAATGACCGCAATACGCCGATGTCCCAGGGCTAGCAGATGTTCTGCAGCCAGTTGCCCTGCCCGGTAAAAGTCAACTGTCACCTGGGGAATGCCTACCGGTGACTCGTTCTCTTGCCAGTCACAGAGTACAATAGGCACTCCCTGGTGGAAATAGTGGGTAATGTCGGCTATGTCCATGCTCGACCCCATGATAATGTAGCCATCGACCCAGCGGCTCATCAGTCGCTCCATCTGCTGCCGTCCGAGTGCAAAATCGCCGTGCGTGTTGCAGAAGAGGGTCTGATAGTCCCGCTGACGGAGAATGCTTTCGATGGCTTCCATGATCTCGGGATAGAAGGGGTTGGCAATCGTGGGCAGAATCAGGGCAATGGTAAAGGTTCGGTGCTGTGAGAGGTTGCGCGCGAGCAAGTTGGGCCGATAGCCAAGCTCCCGAGCATAGTAAAGTACACGCTCGCGCGTGGCTTCGCTGACTTTGCCTTTACCGCTCAGGACATTGGCGACAGTGCTCTTGGCAACCCCCGCCGCTTTGGCAATATCATAAATCGTGACCATGTGCCCCTTCCTGACCGCCGCAGGCTGGGCAGGCTGCTGCTGAAAGCGCGATTCTTTCATCGAATGTCTGTCCTCTTCTCTTCGCTTAGAGTATAGAAGATGGACCGGTCCATGTCAAGTAGACGCCTTTCACCCTTGACATGGACCGGTCCATCTTCTATACTTTTCGCGTGTGGACCGTTCCACCTTCCCCTCCGGGCTGAAGAGAAGAGCGGCCAGAGGTCGTCAGCGCTGGCACCCCGAATTGGGGAGGCAGAGCCAGGCACCCCAGGCGTTGGCTGACTGATCGAGTGGTTAATGAGCAAGCAGCCCAGCGTCAGGCCAGTCAGGTGAGGGAGGGAGCGGTCAAGCAGGTCGGTCGGCCTGGCAGGAAGCCGGCGCCCCGTCTTCGCGCTCGCGTCGCGAGCTGCAAGAACAGCATGAGCCGTGAAGGGACGCACGGCATGGACGGACAGGCAGATGGGACAGGCGGATGGACGGATCACAGCGGAAGGGGGAGGTAAGGAAGAGAGAGGGCCAGTGCCAGTGCCGAGAGGGCGCATGAACGAACCAATGTCGCTCGGTCCGGTCAATCGGTCACTCGGTTGATCGCGTCTGCGGTGTCTTCAGCAGGCGTCAGCTCCTACAGTGCAGTCAAGGAGGAAACGAGAAGATGAACCGCGGTCTCCTATTTTGCCGTGCCAGGGGGATGGCCAAGGCCGGCCTGCTGCTGCTCCTGGCGCTCAGCATCAGCAGCTATCTGGTGGCCTGTGGTGGTACGCCCGCCAGTTCCGGGCCAGTCACTCTCACGTTTTGGTCATGGGTGCCCAATCTCCAGCAAGCGATTGACCTCTTTGAGAAGAGCCATCCCAACATCAAGATCAAATGGCAGAACGTCGGATCGGGCGGTACGGAATACACCAAGCTAACGACGGCTCTCAAGGCTGGCTCGGGCGCTCCCGACATCGTTCAGATTGAGTACGCCTATCTCCCCCAATACATTCTCAGCGGCAAGCTGGTCGATCTCTCGCAGTACGGGGCCAACGATGTGAAGGATCAGTTCGTACCCTGGACCTGGGCCCAGGTCTCAAGCGGCGGGAAAGTCTACGCCATCCCCCAGGACACCGGCCCGATGGGCCTGCTCTACCGTGAGGACATTTTCAAGAAGTATAACCTACCGGTTCCTACGACCTGGGACCAGTACGCGCAGGAGGCTATTCAGCTCCATAAGGCCAATCCCAAAATCTACATCACCGACTTCTCCCCTAGTGATGGCCCCTGGTTCTTTTCGCTGCTCTGGCAGGCCGGTTCTCAGCCTTTCGAGGTCAACGGGACCACGATTAAAATCCATCTGGACGACGCCGCTGCGCTCAAGGTAGCCAACTACTGGGGCAACCTGGTCAAGAGCGGCGCCGTGAGCACTGCCGCCGACTGGAACAACGACTGGTATGCCGCTCTGCAAAACGGGACGCTGGCGACCTGGATCACGGCGGCCTGGGCTCCCTCGGACCTGGAAGGCTTCGCGCCGAAGTCCGCCGGTCTCTGGCGCGTGGCTCCGCTGCCGCAGTGGAATCCCGGTGAGCATGCTTCGGCTAACTGGGGTGGCTCGACCGACGCTGTGACGACGCAGTGTCAGCATCCAGCAGAGGCCGCCGAGTTTGTGAAGTGGCTGAACACGAATCCTGAGTCGGTGAAGATTTTGACGCAGAAGCTCTATCTCTTCCCCGCTCAGAAGAGTGCTCTTGAGGACCCCAGCTTCGATACGGCCAATACCTTCTATGGCGGTCAGCAGGTGAACCGCATCTTTGTGGAGTCCGCTCAGCAGGTGAATACTTCCTTCCAGTGGAGTCCCTTCCAGGATTATGTGTTCTCGCAACTGCAGAATCAGTTAGCGGCAGCGGTGAGCGGTAAGATCTCCTTTGAGCAGGCTATGCATAACACGCAGAATGCGGTCGTGGCTTACGCTCGCTCGCAGGGCTTCACGGTCATCGCGTGAGCAGGCCAGATCGAGGCTTCGCCGCGAGCCGGCGTCGGGATGGGGCCGGCCGGGCTTTACACCGGCTCATGACAGGCCAAAGGCGCGCTGCGGCCCCTCTCGGCGCGGCTTACCAGTTCAGTCCTGCACGCAGGCCGGTTTCCCCTCTGTGCTCTGCTCTCCTCGCCCGTGTGAAAGGTTAGCTGTATACATATCATGATACTGTCACAAGATATGGCAAAGCAGAGTCAGTTTGAAGCGACGCAGCAGGTAATCGAGATGCAGGAGCTGGTCCCCGCCAGCCGCGCCCACGGTGCCCTGCGGCTCTGGCGACGTTGGCGCCGACGCGTGATTACGCCTTATCTGTTCCTGCTTCCGTTCTTGCTGCTCTTCTCATTCTTTTTGCTGGTGCCTTTGCTCTATGCACTGTGGACCAGCTTCTTTGTGGAGCGCCTGATCGGCGGCACTACCTTTGTGGGCCTGGTGAATTATCAGGAGGTGGTGCACGACAGCAATTTCTGGGAGGGAGTGCGCAATGTCCTTCTGCTCCTGTTCACCCAGGTGCCGCTGATGCTGGGGCTTGCTCTCCTGTTGGCGCTTTTGCTCGATAGCCAGATTGTGCGCCTGAAGACGATCTTTCGCCTGGGCTATTTTCTGCCCTATGCGATCCCCAGTGTGATCGGCGCTTTGCTATGGGGCTATCTCTATAGCTCCCATATCGGTCCTTTTGCTCAACTGGCGGAGCTGCTGCACTGGCCACCGCCGCCTTTCCTGACTGCCGCCGGTCTCTTGCCATCGATCGCTAACATTCTGACCTGGCAGTGGACTGGCTATAACATGGTGATCCTCTACGCAGCTCTGCAGGCGATCCCGCCGGAATTGTACGATGCCGCGCGCGTCGACGGCGCCAGCGGCTGGCAGATCGCGCGCCGCATCAAGATTCCGCTGATTGCCCCGGCCATTGTGCTCACGGTGGTCTTCTCGATCATTGGCACGCTTCAGCTCTTTAACGAGCCACAGATCATGGCGGCCATTGTGCCTAATCTGATTCAGGACCACTATACGCCGAACCTGTACGCTTACAACCTGGCTTTTACGAACCAGCAGTATAACTACGCCGCCGCCGTCTCGTTCGTGCTCGGCGCGGTGGTCTTCGTCTTTTCCTACATCTTTATGCTGGTGACCTACCGTAGGGGGCAACGCTGATGGCTCACATTGGATCGCTTCCGGCTGGCCGCCTGGCCACCAGGGAGCAGCCGGCGACACGCGCGGGAGCGCGCCGCCAGGGCTGGACGCTGCGCGGTCTGGTGCTGCTTTTCCTGGTACTGATGCTGATCTACTTTGTGATTCCGCTTTTCTGGTTGGTGGTCTCGGCGACCAAGACAAACGATGAGCTGTTCTCAACCTTCGGGTTGTGGTTCGCCCCAGACTTTCATCTGCTGGAGAACTTGCACGACGTCTTTACCTACGATAATGGGATCTTTCTGACCTGGCTGACGAACTCGGCTTACTACGCTGTGGTCAGTGCCTTGGGGGCTTCGCTGATCGCTACGCTGGCCGGCTATGCCTTCGCCAAGCTCTCTTTTCCGGGGCGCGAACTGGTCTTTGCCATTATTCTGGGCACGATCATGGTTCCCAATACGGCGCTGGCGATTCCCACCTATTTGCTGCTGAGCAAGGTCGGCCTGGTCAATACGCCGCTGGCGATTATCCTGCCCTCGCTGGTGACCCCCTTCGGGGTCTATCTCATGCGCGTCTATGCCGAGCAGGCGCTTCCCGATGATTTGTTGGATGCGGCGCGCGTCGACGGCGCCAGCGAGTGGCGCATTTTTTGGAGCATTGCTTTGCGGCTGCTGGCTCCCGGCTTCGTGACGGTCCTGCTGCTGAGTTTTGTGGGCACGTGGAATAACTTTTTCCTGCCCCTGGTGGTGACTAATAACCCAGCCTACTACCCGCTGACCGTTGGTCTGGCCAACTGGAATCAGCTGTCTCAGGCTTTCAGCGGGTCGCGCATTCTCTACACGCTGGTGATTACCGGCTCGCTGATTTCGGTGATTCCGCTAATTATCGGCTTCCTCTTTTTGCAGCGCTACTGGCAAGGAGGCCTGACCTTTGGGAGCCTGCGCTCTTAGGGGTTCTCGGCCGGCCAGGCGCTGTCGATCCGCTCTGATTGAGGCTGGCGGTGAAGGCTGCCGGTCTGTTGCGCGCGTGAGAGACCTTCTGCAACGGCAGCGCAGGATGCATCTTCACCGCCTGATCGTGATCGTATGTCATCAAGGAAGGTAGGCAGTTATGCACCCTGAGAAGCAAACGCCTCTCTCTGAAGAAGGGCGAGCTGAGCTGCGCGCGCGGCCTGTGCCCAGACTGAGCCTGAGTCGGCGGCGCTTTCTTGGCCAACTGGCAGCGGCTACAGCTCTTGGCAGTGGCCTGGGTCTCAGCCAGGGCTTACCAGCGGCCCTGGCCGCACCGCTGCCCACCCCCAGGCAGACCAGTGGCAGCCGGCCGCGCGTCCTGGGTCACGATCTGTCGACACTGCAACAGTTGGAGGATATCGGCAAACGTTTCTCTGATCAGGGTCGCGTCTTGCCCGCTGAGCAGATCGTGGCCCGCCACGGCGCCACCTTTATCCGAGAACGGCTGTGGGTCCAGCCGCCGATTCCGTACAACGATCTGCCGCACATTTTGACGATGGCGCGCCGCATTAAGGCCGCCGGCCTGCATTTCTTGCTTGATTTCCATTACTCCGATTTCTGGGCCGATCCGAGCCATCAGACGACGCCCCAGAGCTGGCAGGGCCAGGACCTGACGACGCTGGCGCAGACGGTTTATGATTATACGCGCTCGGTGCTGGGAGCGTTGGCCCGTCAGGGCACGCTGCCGGAGATAGTGCAGACGGGCAACGAGGTGACGGCGGGGATGCTTTGGCCCCAGGGCCAGATCTATGTGAATGGGACAGAGCGATGGCCCCAGTTCGCGACCTTGCTGAAGGCCGCTATCGCCGCTGTGCGCGATACCAGCCGCGCTATTGAGGTGATGGTCCATATCGATCGAGGCGGCGATAACGCCGGTAGTCGCTACTTTTTCGACCATGTGTTGGCCCAGGGGGTGGATTTCGATGTCATTGGGCTGTCATATTATCCTTGGTGGCATGGGCCACTTTCAGCGCTGCAGGCCAACCTCAACGATCTGGCGCCACGCTATGGCAAGGACCTGGTGGTTGTGGAGACGGCCTATCCCTGGACCTTGACCGACGGCGACAGCGAGCCGAATATTGTTAATGCGCAGACAACGCTCCTGCCGGGCTATCCGCCCACACCCGCAGGCCAGCTCGCTTATATTCGGGCCGTGCGGGCCATTGTGGACCAGGTGCCGCAGGGTCGCGGGCGCGGGCTGGTCTATTGGGAATCGGCCTGGATACCTGGCGTGGGCTGGGAGCCGGGGGCCGGCGACGCCTGGGACAATCTGACCCTCTTCGATCGGCAGGGGCGGGCCTTGCCTTCGATCCGTTGCTATGAGTAGCTCGGCCAGGCAGAGAACATCCCTTCCCCTCTTTACGACCGAGTGCTCAAGCCCAACCGCTACCGACACAGTCGCAATGTGACGCGCCCACACAAGCGGCCCAGTCTACCGGCAACCGGTTCAAGGATTGGGCCGCTTGCCTCCTTGCCTCTCTTCTTGTGCCTTATTGCCAGGCGAAGAAAGCCGCTCGCCTTTCTTCCACGCTTGCTCTTCTCTCCCGCCTGTTGCCGCCGTCTCGGCTGGCGGCTACTCCTGGGCCGCTTCGTCTCTTCCTCATATCCAGGCGTCCTGCTCGTGAGGGCTGGCCGCTAGCGAATAACGCCGCAGGAAGCAATGTTAGCCGCGTGCTCCTGAAGAAGGGCCCCCGCCGTGGTTAGGAGCAGGCGAATACGCTCATCACAGAGACGATAATAGACATATTTTCCCTCGCGTATTGCTTGCACCAGCCCACACCAGCGCAGACAGCCGAGGTGCGTTGAGACACGCCCCTGCGGTGCCCCCAGGGCCGCTACCAGCTCACTCACCGTGCGCCCCTGAGCTGGAGCCTCCAGCAACAGCGCCAGCAGTCGCAGCCGGGTCGGATCGCTGAGCACCTTAAAGAAGCGCGCATATAGCTCAGCGACCTCAGCCGTCAGCGCCACTCCTTGCCCCGGCAGCTCCTCCGCTGCGCGGCGAGGCTGCCCCCCCAGGTCAGCCGTTGTCATGATCGGTGCTGCGCCCCCTGCACTGTTCCCGCCTTCTCTGCTCCTCATATCCTTGCCCTGCCTCAGTTCTTACCTGATTACCCACTTTGTGACTATTATTTATTACGTATATGTATGGGCTGATAGAGGGATGATAGCATCAGGCAGCAGGCCCGTCAAGGGAACCGACGGAGGCGGATCGGACGGGGCCAGGAGACAGGTCGAGCATGGATGCGGACCTGCCGAGCGATCGGGAAGCCGGGCCTGGTCAATCAATCAGAGGAGAGTCAGAGGGGGAGAGAAAGGCGAAGAGGGAAAACGGCCTCATGGAACATGTACTATACTATAACTACGCCGACCGGACAGGCGACGCAACCAGCAGATCTGTGACTGATGAGACATATCTCTTTTTTTAGAGAGGCAGCCTTATTCTCCAGCATCGGAGGAAGTAGGCCTCTGCAGTGCGGTCAGAGCTGACCCGCCCCGCACAGGAGCCCTGAGCTGGCCGCCGCCTCGTTGCAGCACGAGGCGAGGCGAGCGAGCGACGTGCCAGCGCCCGGCGAACAGGGCCAGAGAGCAGCTCCTACCTCCTCCTGGAAGGGAAGCGCACAACGCATGTGGAAAGATCACCTCGCTCAAGGAAAAATGGCGCGGCTCTGCCAGCTAGCCGCCAGACTCATTCTCGTTCTTGGGCTGGTCACCGCCGCGGCTGAGATTTACCTGCTTTGGAATACCTACCACTATATCTTGCAGTCAGGCTACTCTCTCAGCGACGGCATCTCTATCCCGCAAGGCTTTTCCTACGTGCGAATGGGCGGCGTAAGCTGGCTGGACCTTGTGGGGCCGGTGGCCTTTCTCTTCGGCACCATCGCCACGACCATCTTTTACAGCCTGCTCCTCTCCCTGATTGGGCACGTTCTCAGCGCCATAGCCGGGTCGAGGCCCGCAGGGACAAGCAGCGAACGGATCAGCGCCAGCGAAGAGGAGTTGACGGATGGCCTGATCTTTCAGCCGCTGGATGAAGTAGAGACCAGCGAGAGAGGCCGAGACCGGCAGCGGCGCTAAGCGAAGCTCACAGCGGCAAGGCTCTACCCTTTCGTTCGGCCTCTCCGCCGGCCTGGAGCGCAACAGGAGCAAGGCTGAACGCCTGCGCTTTCAGCCGGCTCCCGTGGGCAGCAGTAGGCCACTGCCGACGAGCTGGCTCAGAGTCCGGCTCATGCGCAAAGGATTGCGCGTCGAAGTCAGGTCCTGGTATCCATCGATCAGGGCCAAGGCCCGCGGCCCCCCCTCCTCCGCAGGCCGAGCCTCCCCCCAGCGACGTCGCTCCTGATCAGCACAGGTGCTGGCCCCGAGGCGATTCATCAGCAGAATATTTTCGCGGGCCAGCAGGCGATGAGGGACATAAGCATAGAGCGGCGAGCGTAGCTCAGCCAATTGAGCCTCGATCTGCTCCGGCTCATGACCATAGCGGCGGCAAGCCTCACGCACCTGCTCCTGTAAGGCCTCCTCGTCCAGGGCAAAGATCGCATCCAGTGCCTGCAACAGATTCATCACCCGATTGAGCAGCACGGCGCGGCCATGCCGCAGCCGGCGCAGCAATACCTCCTGCTCTCCGTGAGCCTGGCGGCCCATCACCTGGATCTGGCGAGTAAGATCGGCAAAGGGCATGGCATCTAGCCGCCGCTGCAAGAAAGCGACCACCTCAGCGGTCTCGCCTTCCTCCTGCCAGGCGCGCAGGAGCCGGAGACAGCGCTCACCTTCGTAACGCTCGATGGTCCTGGGGACACTCAACAGACGGTCTTTGCACTCGCAGATCCAGAGGGCATGGAAATAGCGCACCGTCATTTCGACGGGGAAGCGCGCAAAGCGCTCCTGACCCTGTACCTGCTGAACAAAGAGGAACGAGGTTTCAAACTCGGGGCGCAAGCGTGCGAAGGCGTTCAGCTTCTGCTCGACCAGCATCTCTGTCGCCTCATCGCTGGTTGCTCGCCGTGCGTACATGGCTCGCCTCCCCTCAGAGCATGGACTGGCTCACTAACTGGCTTACTGACCGGTTGAATGACTGACAGACAGGGCGCCCGACTGGTTTCCGCCTTCTACCTGCCCGCCCTGTCTGATCGCTCGTTTCACCTGGCCCTACCTTCCTTTGAGCGAGCGATCAGATGGAGCGTGAGTCATTCACTTACAAGGGCTGCTCAGAGATACAACGATTCAAGAAGAGACATCTCTAGACACTGTGCCTCTATTGTACTGCCATCTCCAGGGGGAGAGCAAGCGGGACAGGAGGAGCAGGCTCGCGCGTCTTGTAGGGCCGAGCTGAGCGCCCCTGCTCGCTGTCTGACGAGCGGAGACAGGTCGACAGGAACCAGGCGCGGAGCACAGGCTCAGGCGGCAGAAGAGTTGACGGTCGGGCGTTAAGCTGTTATCATGACGGAAGATCGGAGCAAGAGCCAATTCAGCAGCAAGGCAACATGCTATGGATGAACCACGCACCTGGCGCGAACTGCTAGGAACCATCATCGCTGATAGCCACGAGAGACAGCGCCTGGCCGAGGAATTGGGAGTAACCTCCACTACCTTGAATCGCTGGGCCTCCGGTGCTTCCGACCCCCGGCCTCAGAACCTTCGCTTGTTGCTTAAGGCGCTACCTCAATACCGCGAGCAGCTGCAGGAGCTGATTCAGGCCGAGTTCGAGGATTTCGTGGCGGCGCCTTCCGATGACTCGTCCCTTGAGATTCCTGCCGCTTTCTATGCGCGCATCTTCCGCGCCCGCGCGACGACGACCGAGGCGATGCGTTACTGGTCGCTGAGCAATTTGATTCTTCAGCAGGCGCTGGGACAGCTCGATCCCGATCATTTGGGCATGGCCGTGCGTGTAGTGCGCTGCATGCCTCCCAAGGAGGGAAAGATCCGCAGTTTACGCGAGTGGCTCGGGCTGGGTACGCCACCTTGGGGAGGCGAGCTGGAGCACAAGGCCATGTTCTTAAGTGCTGAGTCGCTCTCGGGCTACGTGGTCAGCTCGTGTCGTCCGAATGCGATCCAGAACATCGATGAGGAGCATTCGCTGATCCCTGCCCATCGCGATCCCCACGAGCGCAGCGCCGCTGCTCACCCGATTCTCTACGCCGGGCGCGTCGCCGGCTGCTTCCTGGTTTCGAGCACTCAGCCTTACTATTTCCTCTCCCAGGCTCGCCTGACCCTCATCCAGCATTATGCCGATTTGCTGGCTCTGGCTTTTGACCCCCAGGAGTTCTATGATCCTAAAGACATCGAATTGCGGGTCATGCCAGATCAAAGCATCCAGCGCAAGTATTTTATGAAGTTCCGTCGCCGCGTCTCGGAAGTCATGATGGAGGCGACCCGCTCGGGCCGCTCGCTCAATAATCTGCAGGCGGAACAACTGGTCTGGCAAGAGCTGGAAGATGAGCTGCTCGAACTGTCCCTACGGCTCAATTGAAGAGATCAAAGCATAGAAGATCATCTATGTTCGACGATTTTGTGGCGAGAGGCCGGGAAAGCGGTGAGCTTGATCCTCGCTGGCGGCGCACCTGTCTCGGGGGTGGGCGCCTGAGCGTGGAGCAATCGCGTCTGCGGCTAGAGCTGGAAGCCAGTCGCGAGGGGGAGTACAGCGACGCGCAGATCGATGACTACGGGGAGCTGCCACGGCGCGCCTTCCCCTGGCGCCCTCCGCTGCGCATGGAAGTGCGGGCCTGCCTCTCCCACGCGGCGGCGACGCTGGCCAGCACAGTGGAAACGCCCGGCCTGCTCCGTGGGACTGCTGGTTTCGGCTTCTGGAATTACCCGTTTTCGCTACGTGGCGATGTGCTCATGCTTCCCGAGGCGGTTTGGTTCTTTTATGCCTCGCCGCCCTCGAACATGGCCCTGGTGCCGGGCGTGCCGGGCTGGGGCTGGAAAGCGCAGGTGGTGCATGCGCTACGCCCGGGCTTTCTGGCCGCGGCCCTGCCCACAGCCCTGGCAGCCCTGTGGGGGCGTCTTAGCGGCGAGCTGCGTCCGGCGGCACGCTGGTTGCAGCGTCTGACAGGCGCTCAGGAGCGTCTGTTAGAGGAGGTTGAGCTGACAGCCTGGCACAGCTATGCGCTTGAGTGGCTACCGTCACAGGCCCGCTTCTTTGTCGACGGCAGCCTCCTCTTTACCGCTCCCGCACCCCCGACGCATCCACTGGGCTTCGTGGCCTGGGTGGACAACCAGTACGCGCTTGCAACGCCGCGCGGCACCTTGCGCTTTGGCACGATCGCGACGGGGCGCCAGTGGCTGGATCTCGACTATGTACGCATCGAGCCACTCTAAGGGAGTGGCGAGGTTTTGAAGTCTTTGGTCGGTGGCTCCAGCACTTCGTCGATGATGCCGTATTCGACAGCTTCAGCGGCGCTCAAGAAAAAGTCGCGATCGGTGTCGCGTTTGATGCGCTCCAGCGGCTGACCGGTGTGCAGTTGGATGATCTCATTGAGCATATCGCGAGTATGCAACATTTCGCGGGCGTGAATCTCAATATCGCTGGCCTGGCCGCTAACGCCGCTGGCGGTCCACGGCTGGTGCAGGTGGATGCGGGCGTGCGGCAAGGCCCGGCGCCGACCGCGATCACCGGCCATCAGCAGGATGGTGCCAAAGCTGGCGGCATAGCCGACACAGGTGGTGGCGATGGGACAGGGCAGCATGCGCATGGTATCGTAGATGCCCAGGCCGGCAGTGATGACGCCGCCCGGTGAGCTGATGTAGAGATTGATCTCTCGCTCGCTGCTCTCAGCAGCCAGAAAGAGGAGCTGGGCAATGACCAGTCCTGCCATTTGCTCCTCAATGGGGCCGTTGATGAGAATAATGCGCTCTTTGAGCAGACGCGAGTAGAGATCATAGGCTCGCTCGCCGCGTCCGGTGGCCTCGATGACGGTGGGGACGTAGAGAGTAGCACTCATGGTAACCTTCCTTCCTTCTTCCTTTGATGTTCGCCTGAATTCTGCCCTCTGCACATTTCTGTTCACAAACCTTTGTATTCAGCGGTGCCGCAGGCTATTCTCCTTCCATCAGCTCCCGCCCCGGACTCAGCAGACGGCGTACAAAGTAGTAGTGCACCTGGGAGCCGCTGCCGCTGGCGCGTTCGTCGATGATCGCCTGTAGCAGCCAGCCCTCTTGCCCGAGCCTGGCCAGGCGCTCTTCGGAGAGCAGCGGCTCTTTGGGTGGCTGCAGGCTGATGAGGCGATACTCCCAGCGCGGGGGATCTGGCTGCTGCTCTTCATAGACGATCGGAATATGCAGTGTTGACAGGATATGCTCTTGTGTGTATGACAGGAACTGGCATGAGGAACGGGGCAGCATGGACACACTCCTTTCTGCGGTTTCCAGTGTGCTCTGATCTTGGCGGGGTCCCTCTGCTCCCCACAGATGGGAAGGAGGGAACACCTTGAATATAGCAAGGCGGGGGGATATAGTGATAGCAAAAAGCGATGCTGTTAGCATAGCCTGACGGGCAGCTATGCTATGAGCATAGCTGTCGTAGGTGGCAGAGATGAGAGAGACTCCCCGGAAACCAGCAAAGGGGAGAGCAGAAAGGAGCGTGGGGATGGCCGATCTTCAGGAGACGCTGGGGAAAGTGATTCGTCGAGAGCGTCAGCAACGGCGGCTCACGATGCGCGAGCTGGGTGAGCGCGCTGGCCTCTCGGAGATCTACGTTGGAGAAATTGAGCGTGGGCAGAAATATCCTTCGGCGCGCGTGCTGGAG
This sequence comes from Thermogemmatispora argillosa, assembly GCF_059696725.1. NCBI lineage: Bacteria > Bacillati > Chloroflexota > Ktedonobacteria > Thermogemmatisporales > Thermogemmatisporaceae > Thermogemmatispora > Thermogemmatispora argillosa. Next base: position 209,704 of record NZ_AP019377.1, read on the forward strand.
AGCGTGGCGGCGGCGCTTGATCTGGAGGTGGCCGAGCTGCTGGAATTGGTGGCTGCCGAGCTACGTGGGGTCTCGGAGGCCGCTCACAGCGGACATTCCCAGACCGGCTTCGGGACGCCTGCCCCTGTTCACAGCGCTGCAGGCCGTCGAGAGCAGAGGCCGGGACAGGGCGAGCCGCTGGCAGCTCAGCAGGTGCTGACGGTAGCAGGTTTCAGTTCGCTGTTGCTGGCGGGACAGTTGGGAGAGGCTTCTTGGCAGCGTTCGCGCCTGCGCCGCTAGCCTCAGCCTGAATATAGAGTAGAAAAGAGAGGGGGGCTAGCTCGCCTAAGCACAGAACACGAGCACCCTCCTCCATTCTTCTTGCTTTGCCTGCTTTTGACTGTTGGTCTTCATTGACAAGGCCCGGGGCAGGGGCAGCCTAGCAGTAGCCTTCGCGAGCCGCCTGCTCCCTGAACCGCATTAGCCGCGCCACCAGCGCCGTGGTCGCTGAACATAGCTACCGCGGCGATAGTAGTAGGGCGAGAGACGGCGGTAGGCGAAGGCGCTCCAGATAAAAACTAGAACTGCGGCTGCCAGCACCGATGTGACGAGCGGAACGCCGTTCAGGTAAGGTTCGCCGCTAATATGCCAGTGCAGGACGCCATCGACCAGAAAGATGGCCAGGAGTCCCAGGAGAATAGCGCCGATAATGCCGCCAGGGGCATGACGGCGCGCGATGAATTCCCCAACCACTCCTACGATGGCCGCGATGATGACCCAGATGATGAGCTGCTCCAGGCTGATGGTCATGATGATAGTCACCTCCTTGCCGAAGCCGGCCTCGTCCGGCTTTCCCTGGATGCTCGCTTCTACAGCATCTGGGAGAATCACGCGCTTACCGCTCTGTTAGTTTCAGGCCCCGCCCTGGTCAGCGAGAGGGGCCGCCGCGGCGCCTTCTCCCCCCCCTGATGACGGCATGATAGTAGACTATAAGAATTCATGACCCTGAGCCAGCAGGACGGCCCGAGCGGCATCGAGCTGCGGCTCGCGAACCAACAGATAGTCTGTATCGTAGGTTGACAGAGCAAAGACCGGAATGGCGGCGGCGGCCAGAGGATTGAGCAGCGCGGCGAGTATCCCCGTTAAAGCGAAATCGAGAGGACCCACGACCTTGAGCGCAGCCCAATCCGGGGCACAGCGCACCCCCTCGGGCACCCACTCTTGAGGACAGACGACAGACAGCTCATCAGGGGTCCAGATTAACGCTAGCAAAGATGACGCTGTGCGCTCAGCAGCCGAGAGCCAGGCCGGTAAGGGATCATCAGGGGCAAGCTGGCAAATAGCCAGCCTGCGGGCGGCTATCAGTAACTGCATGCTGAGGACTGCCTCCTCTCTCGCTCGTTTTCATAGCGCTTTACCATCGCCCGCCCCACCCGGCTGGCCTGGTTCGTCAGCCAGCGGCTTAAGCGAGCAATTCCAAAGCAGCCATTCTTTACCATAGCATAGCCATAGCCCTTCAGTCCTGTGCAGGTTCCCGCGCCTCTCTTCTTGGATTGCAAGCAAGCGGTATCGATGTTATAGTAGTAAGAGAAGAAAGCTGCATAGCTGTACAGGTTTTCGAATACGAAAGGAGCGAGCCGCGATGACCGCCCGTCCACGAGCGTGCGCAGCCAACAGGCGCGCTGAGGAGGCGGATCTCTGTCAGGTGCGGGCTATTCATCCAGAGCAGGTGGAGGCCGTGCGTCAAAGCCTGCTGCCGTTCGAGAGTGCCATGCGCACGGCAGCGCTCTTTGCCGTTCTAAACGATCCGACGCGTCTACAGGTGCTCTTTGCGCTGCTGCATGCGCCGGCCGGTGAGCTTTGCGTCTGCGACCTGGCCGCCGGCCTTGGCCGCGATGACACGACCATCTCTCATCAGCTTCGGGTGCTGCGCACTCATGGGATCGTTGGGTTGCGCAAAGCTGGGCGGGTGGTGTACTATCGCTTGATTGATGACCATGTGCGTCAATTGCTTGAGCTGGGCCTGGCTCATGCGAGCGAGCCGGCGGGCGGGCCAGCCGCTGTCTCACATGGGGTGGAGGTATCCGCATAACTATGTATGCTGGTCATTGTGAAGAGTCTGCCATGAAAGAAAAGATGCCTGCACACAGCGCAAGTGGGCAGGGCGACCAAGAGCATCACTCTCACCAGGGCCATCACGCTCATGCCCACGCTCATGATCTGCCGCGGCGGAGCCTCCGTCTGGCCTTTCTGTTGACAACGCTGATTCTGCTCAGTCAGCTTGTTGGTGGCTTGCTGGCTAACTCGCTGGCGCTCTTCTCAGAGGCCGGTCACGTGGTGACGGATCTCTTTGCGCTTGGCCTGGCCTGGTTTGCCGCAGTGCAGGCGGAGCGTCCTGCCAATGCGCGTCGTACCTTTGGCTATCATCGCGTTGGTATCCTGGCGGCCCTGATTAATGCGGTGACCTTGATCGCCATCGCGGTGGCTATTCTGATCGAAGCCATTGGGCGCCTGCGCCACCCGGCTGAGGTTCAGCCGCTGGCGATGTTCGTAACGCCGCTGATCGCCATCGCCATCAATCTCTTTATCAGCGTGGTGCTGCAGCGCCAGAGTCAGCATAATCTGAATACGCGCGCAGCTTTATTGCACGTACTCGGCGATGTAGGGGCCTCGCTGGCAGTGATCGCCGGTGGCCTGGTGCTGCTCTTGACCGGTTGGAGCGCAGTTGATCCGCTGCTGTCGGTAGGCATTGCCCTGCTGCTGGCCTTTGGCGCCTGGCGGGTCGTTCAGGAGGCGACCGATATTCTGCTAGAGGCGGCCCCGCGGGGCCTTTCAGTTGCCCAACTGGCGCACGATATGCTGCAGGTTGAGGGGGTCCGCGAGGTGCATGATCTGCACGTGTGGACGATCGCCAGCGGAATGCCTGCGCTGGCCTGCCATGCTACCATTGAGGATGGCACGCCGTCCCGCAGCGCTTCGATCCGGCAGGCGCTGACCCAGATGCTGACGGAGAAGTACCATATCGATCACGCTACGATCCAGTTCGAGTCGGAGAAGGATCGCCAGAGCTGCTGCCACGGCCAGAGCCTCTATTGCTGTCTCGATCCCTCACGACGCGCGCGTCAGGCATAGGCTCCCGCAGCCGAGGCAGGAACTGAAGACGTTTGAAGAAGAGCGAAGGCGAGATCAGAGCAGGCAAGGGATGCTCAGGGCCGAGAGAGAGGAAGCCCGAGCCAGGAAGTGGGTAGAGCATCTGCCTGCCTACTTGATCCCGCCCTTCTTTTATGCCACTTTTGCCAGTCTATCTGGCCCGGGCACGCTTCTCCAACTCTCCACCGTCCTGTCATGGCGGGACCCGGGCGAGATTGAGAGCGCCTACGGCAGGTCAGCGGCCCTCCAGGCGCTCGATTTCTGGAGCAAGAGAAGAGGCGGCGTTTAGTGGCTGCCTCCGTCCGAGGAGCCAGAAGGTGAGGAGGGCCGAGAAGCCGAGCACGCCGATTACGCTCGCCATTGGTAGAGCCGTCTGAGAGCCAGCGATGCCGACCAGCGGCGAGGCAATTGCTCCAAGGACAAACTGGAGTAAGCCTACGAGGGCCGCGGCGCTGCCAGCTTCGCGGGGGTGGTCGGTCAGGGCTAAGGTGGCGGCATTGGGGAAAACCATGCCCTGGCTGGCGACGACGACGAAGAGTGCGGGCAGGATGCCGATCAAGCCGACGCCGCTGATTACGGCCAGAAAGAGACCTCCACTGCCCACTGCCACGGCGGTTAAGGCGCCGGCCAGTAGTTTACGCGGCGCTATGCGCCCAACGAGGCGCCCATTGATCTGGCCCATGATAGCAATGCCCAGGGCGTTGGTCCCAAAGACCAGGCTGAAGGCCTGGGGCGAGAGGCCATAGATATCCTGGGTGACGAAGGGAGAGCCGGAGATGTAGGCAAACATGGCCGCCGCCGAGAGGCCGCAGGAGAGCGCGTAGCCCAGGAAGGATCTGTCTGTGAGCAGGCGCCGAAAAGTGCCAAGGGTCGTTTCCAGCTTGCCGCTTTGCCGTCGCTCCGGCGGCAGGCTCTCAGGTAGGCCCAGGAGGGCCGCCAGCCAGATCAGGACTACGAGCAGGGTGAGAAAGAGAAAGATACCGCGCCAGGTCGTGAGGCGAAGCAAGAGGCCCCCAATGAGTGGGGCCGCGATGGGGGCGATGCCGCTGACCAGCATGAGCATGGAGAAGAAGCGGGCCATGAGGATGCCGCTGTATTTGTCTCTCACGGTAGCGCGGGCGATGACGATGCCCGCAGCGCCAGCCATGCCCTGGATCAGCCTCAAGCCAATCAGGAGCGTGATCGATGGCGCTACGGCACAGCAGAGCGAGGCGAGTATGTAGGCCAGTAGCCCAATCAGTAGGGGCCGCCGCCTCCCAAAGCTGTCGCTCAGTGGACCCGCCAGTATCTGACCAAGGGCTAGCCCAACCAGACAGGCGCTCAAGGTGAGCTGGGCCTCCGAGGCGCTGGCCCCCAGGTCCTGGCTGAGGAGGGGCAGCGCGGGCAGATACATGTCTATGGAGAGCGGACCAAAGGCCGAGAGCGATCCTAGAATGACGATGAGCAGGATATAGCGCCATCCTCTGGCTGGCTCTGTCCGCTGCGTGCTGGGCTCTGTATCTTCAACTGATGATCGGCTCATGCTTCTCATGCTCACTAAAATATGGATATATATGTTTATAAATCAATCCTGAGCGTGCTGTCGAGGGTGCCTCCCCTGCAAGAGGGACCGATGAAGATTGCGGGCGACAGTTGCGGCCCTGATCCCTGGCTAAGATAGGAGCCGGGTAGGTACTTCACGCGCTCTTGCTCGCCAGAGAGAGCGCTTCTGACCGCCGTTGCATAGTCCAGCCTGAAGAGAGGGAACTTGTGAGAGTCGCTTGCGCTCCCCGCTTTCCCGAAAAGACAGGGTCAAGAGCGAGGCCAGGAAGGAGTAGCAGCAGGCTCTTCCTCCCAGCCTGCCGGCGTGAGGGAGGGGATCAGGTCCAGGCCCGGCAAGCGCTGACGATGCCTGTCGCCTGGATTACGCCTCTCTTCGCAGTGCTCAAGATCCGGGCTTCTCGGCCTGCTTCAGACGCGCCTCTTGGCGTTGCAGTTGCTCTAGCGCCCGCTGATAGAGAGGTTCGGCCCAGCGGCGGGCTTCCGGCAGCCGTATCCGGGTGTACATCCAGGAAAACTTAGCGCGAACAGCTTCAGGTGTCCAGCCAGCCCGGCTATTGCTCATCATGCTAAGAAAGGGCCGGACGTTGACCTCCAGGAAGCTGAGGCTGTCCGCCGCCTGAACCCAATCGGCTTCGGGCCATCCTCCTACCTCGTGCACGCGGATCAGGGCCGTTACCGCTTCTATCAGGTCGGCTGGTGCCTGTTGCTCGCGCAAAAAGCCGCCCACGATGCGCGCCGAGCGTTCAGAGTGCGCCTGGAGATAGAGGGGATCATCCGGCCCACGTGAGGGATCTTGCTTTGGGCTATCGGGCCCGGGAAAGGCTCTCTCCATGTCGTGGGTCAGCGCTGCCAGCAGCATGGCCTCCGAGGCAGCCGGATTGATCTGCCGCAGCCATTCTTCTGCCCTTAGCAGATGGGGAACCTGGGAACCGGCATGCTCCTTGACCCAGGAGCGAGCGCACGCCAGTAAGCTCTCCTTCAATGGTCTCGCCCTTTCCTTATCGAGATCAACACAAGCAAGGAAGCACTGCTCACTATTTCTAAGCTTAACTACCTCTGTCAAGCTCGCTCGAGGGCTGGTGCCGTGGTTTGCCCCCTGAGCCTGGCAGCGATGGCCGGGCCTCCACCGGAAGGCCGCCAGACGTTTGCTGATTGTGATCGTCGCCAGATCAGAAGCTTTCAGCCGCTTCTCTTTGCTGTAGCTCCTTTTCTGACTATGCCGCGCCGCGAATAGCCTCCCCGTCTCTGGTCGGTTGACACCCCATTTTATCCATGCTACCATCAACGGCAAAATCGGTTCTTTACCATTATATCTTCTATCGAAGTGCATAACTATGGTGACTATTGGCGAGAAATTGCGTAGATCGGTTCTCGTAGAGAGATGGAACTTGGCCGCGCTCGGCCTGATCCTGGTTGGGGTCAGCTTGCGCCTGATGCTGCTCAAGCAGCACTGGCCGTGGACCGATAGCGATGAGGGGATCTTTGGCCTGATGGCGCGCCATATTGCCTATCAGGGTGAGCGCCCAACGTTTATGTATGGCTCGTTCTATATGGGACCGCTTCAGGCTTATCTGGGTGCCGTCTTCTTTCATTTGTTCGGATCATCGCTTCTTGCTCTACGACTTGGCCTGGTAATGCTCTTTGCTCTCTTTCTGGTGGCTCTCTATTTCTTGACCCGAACACTGTATACAGCAGGGCTGGGCTTGCTGACGCTGACGTTGCTGAGCCTTGGCTCGCCTTATATGCTCACCTATCAGCTGCGCTCCTATGGGGGCTATCTGGAGATCCTGCTCTGCGGGACACTGGCTTTCCTGATTGCTACCTGGTTAGCGCTCTCCGCTGATCCTGGGCTCTCCCGGCGCCGTTTCTTGCTCCGCTGTGGGGTCTATTTGGCCTGGGGCATCGTGGTGGGTCTGGGCCTCTGGAGCGATATGCTTATCTTACCTCTGATGTCCCTCTCTTTTCTGTTGATCGTTATTTTCTGCTGGCGTGAGTTAGTGCTCCTTTTACCCGTTGTCTGCATGCTGGGCGGCCTGGCCCTGGGAATGTGGCCGCTGCTGGCCTACAATTTGCACGCTCCACCAGGTCTTGATACGCTCAGCGCTGTGATCGCCCAGCAGCAAGGGCCGGTACCGCTGCACTATACGCCAGCCCTGGTCTGGCAGCAGATCAAGGCCACTATCCAGCTCTCTCTGCCCACGATTAGCGGCAATCCTTTCTGTCCAGTCAGCGAAGTGCCGGTCCTGCGGGACCCCACCAGTGCCCCTACGCTGGCTTGTCGGTTGATCCATCTCGGCTGGGGGACTGGCTTTTTGCTGCTCTTTCTCGTGGCCCTGGGACTGGCCAGTTGGGATCTGTGGCACCTCGGACGGCATTCCTGGCTGGAGGGCAAGGCCAACAGGCAGGCTGACCTGGTGCGGGCCAGCGCCCGCCTGCTGCTGTTGATGGCTGCGGCCATTACCCTGGTGCTCTTCATTCACAGTCTTGCGCCACTCAAGTGGCCCTCTCTTCATGGGCGCTACCTGATCATTTTTTGGATTGCGCTCCCCGCGGTTCTCTGGCCCCTCTGGCAGGGTGCACGGGCCACGTGGTCCTTTCTTCCCAGGCTACGCCAGCCCGGTCGCGCCCTCTGTCTCGCTCTGCTCCTGTTGCTGCTGCTCTTCTATGGTATTGGGACAGCCCAGGCTTTTAGTGAAACTTCCACGGCTCAGATGTACTATCAGCAAGATATGGCTTTTGTACAACGGCTGGAGGAGTTGGGGGTGACCCACTTCTATAGCGATTATTGGACCTGCTATAAGGTGGCTTTTCTCAGCCAGGAGCGCATGACCTGCGGGGTTGTCAATCAGCAGCTACAGCCGGGCTATATTCGCTACTGGCCCTATTACTGGGCGACCCACGCCGATCGCCATGCCGCTTACGTGCTGCCACGTGGCGAGTACGAGTCCGCCCTACACGCGTTGATGTCCCAGCAGAACCGGCGCTATCGCCTGACGCTCTACGGAGACTACTTTATTGTGCAACCAGTGGTATAACAACCCTGGCTGGCAGGGCAGGAGACTCAAGCGGCTTTCAGAGCAGCGCCTGTGCTGTGGACAAACAGGAGAGGGGTCCGCTCTGTTGGTCAGATCAGGAGAAGGAGGTATCAATTGCAGCGACGCCTTTCTGAGGAGGCCTCGATCGATCTCCATTTGCACACGACCTGGAGCGATGGGCGCTGGACTGCGGCAGATCTTTTAGCTCATGTCCGCGAGCGGGGCTTTACACTGATTGCTGTCACGGATCACGACCGGGTGGATACGATCGCCCACTTGCAGCATCTGGCGAAGGAGCAGGGGGTCACCGTTCTCAACGGCGTCGAGATCAGCGCTGCCTGGCAAGGTCAGATGGCCGATGTGCTTGGCTATGGCTTTGATCCTGAGCAGCCGGATCTGCGGCGGCTAGTGGAGCAAGTACGTGAGGGGCAGCGAGCTAATGCGGAGGAAGTCTATGCCGAGCTGCTCCGTCGCGGCTACTCCTTTCCTGAGCGGGAGAGGCTCCTTGCAGCACAGGGGAATCGGCTGCGAGTCGCTGGTGACTGCGGGTTCCTCCTGGTGCAGCATGGCTATGTCTCCAACTGGAGGGAAGCCCTCGCCGTGATTCGCGACGCCGGCTATCGGGAGATCAAAGCGGATCTGGCCGCGGCAGTCGACGCGCTCCACCGTAGTGGAGGCCTGGCCCTGATCGCCCACCCGGGTCGCGGCCTGCGTGAGCCAGCAGAATTCACGTTCTACAGCCCCGAGCTACTGGATCGGGTACGAGCTGAGGTCGCCTTCGATGGATTAGAGGTCTACTATCCCACCCACGAGCCAGAGCTAGAGGCTATCTATGAAGCCTATGCCCGGCGTCATGGACTGGTCATGAGCGCTGGCTCGGATTCGCATGGTCCCCCCGGTCGCCTGCCTGTCGGTTACCCGGCGTGGCGCTGCCGGGCGCTACTGGAGCGGCTAGGGATCGTGGTCGAGTCAGAGACGACAGCCGCTGGCAGCTAAAGGTAAAGGGAGAGAGGAGACTGTCCTTTTGCTCACCTGACAGGTCCACGTCACCCCCAGCAGCCTTATGAGGAGGGCAAGGCTCCTTAAGGCAGGTGCCCGGCAAGGCGATACCGGGAACGGCGATGAACAGGTGATAAGATGATAATGGCCACGATGCCACCTCCTCTTTGATTTGATGTCTCTACGGAGGAGAGCAAGCCGGTCACCAGCGCTTTCGCGGGATGCCCACAAAGCTGCGCCGGCAAAGTCCGCCCTCTGTGAAAGCGGGGCCTGGCGGCACTGAGGCCACCACTACACTACAGCTTATCTGCATCGCTGAGCAGGAGTAGAAACATGAGCCAATGCATTGTCGAAACCCGCTATGGCAAGGTTCAGGGCTACCAGCAAGGGAGCATTTGCGTGTGGAAGGGTATCCCCTTTGCCCGGCCTCCGGTGGGGACCAGGCGTTTCCGCGCACCTGAGCCACCTGAGCCTTGGGCGGGTGTGCGCCCGACGATAGCCTTTAGCCCGATGGCTCCCCAGGTTCCAGAGATGGGGGCCAGCATGGTAGGAGCAATGGGCGCCGAGCGCGTTGTTGATCCGCGTCCGATCAGCGAAGATTGCCTCTATCTGAATATCTGGTCTCCTGCAGCGGACCAGGGGAAGCGTCCGGTAATGGTCTATATTCACGGCGGCGCTTTCACTATCGGCTCAGCCTCCGATCCGTGGTATGACGGCACGTCATTTGCAGAGCGGCACAATATCGTAGTAGTCTCGCTCAATTACCGGCTGGGAATCCTGGGCTTCGTTTATCTTAAGGAGCTGGCTGGGGCTGGCTCCAGCTACAGCGGCAACTGTGGGCTACTCGATCAGATCGCCGCCCTGCGCTGGGTGCGCGAGAATATCGAGGCTTTTGGCGGAGACCCTGAAAATGTGACAGTGATGGGGGAATCGGCAGGAGCCATGAGCATCGCGGCTCTGCTGGGTATGCCCGCAGCGCACGGTCTCTTTCAGCGGGCGATTCTGCAAAGCGGGGCCGCCGGTGATCTACCCACCGGTGCCGAGGCCACGCGCGTGGCTCAGGCCCTGCTGGCCAAGCTTGGCCTGGAGCCCTCGCAGGTTGAGGCCCTGGCTGAGGTGCCGCTAGAGGCCCTGCTCAAGGTTCAGCCGGAGCTGGGACGGGAGTTCGGTGGCGTCCGCGCTTTTAGCCCTGTCATCGATGGTGAGACGCTGCCGCGGCATCCGCTGGCGATGCTGGCCCAGGGCTTAGCCAGAGATGTGGCCGTGTTGGTGGGAACGAATCGTGATGAATGGCGGCTGTTCGCCCTGATGGGTGGCGGGACGCAGATCGATGAGGCGCTCCTCAAGCGGCTCTTCGGCGATTCCGCTCAGCAGGTGCTCGCACTTTACACGGCGGCGCGCGAGGATCGCTCACCCGAGCTGGCCTGGATCGATCTCATGGGCGATCTGGTTTTTCGGATTCCGGCTATTCGCTTAGCCGAAGCCCAGGTTCGACAGGGAGCACCTGTCTGGATGTACCGCTTTGATTGGAAGTCACCCGCTTTCGGTGGCGCGCTGGGGGCCGCGCATGCGATGGATATTCCTTTTGTCTTCAATACGCTCGATGTGGGACTTTCACGCCTGTTTACAGGGACGGCTCCCAGCCGGCAGGCGCTGGCCGATCTGATGCATGCCGCGTGGGCGGCTTTCATCCGCGAGGGAAACCCGATGATCCCTGGGCTGCCCGACTGGCCCCGCTACGATCTGGAGCGGCGCGCAACGCTGATCTGGGATGAGGTCCCCTCTCTCGCCGAGGACCCCCAAGGGGAGCTACGGACTCTGTGGGAAGGGGTCAGGCTGGTCTCGGAAGCGTGAATCGCTAAAAGGGCAGGCGAGCGTATAAACAGTTCCCCACAGCGGGCTAGAGGCCCAGTGTGCCGCAGGTCAGCGCGAGGCAAGGCGTATTTAACGTAACGCCTGGACCTCGCGCTGCGAGTCGTCCGCCTCCTCCGGAGCCTGCCGATATCGCTAACCAGTCCAGACGGCGATACAGCAGGTTCCAGCACAGCAGATTAGAGATGCCAGAGACCAGTTTCGCTACTCTCTGTGGTCTCTCTTCTTGCCTCCCTCTCGGATTTTTTTCAAGGCCAGAGGTCAGCACCCAGGAGAATGGGCTGGCCTCTGGCGCGCCTGGCAGGCATCATGAGCCTCAGACTCTCTGCGCATTTATGCAACGTTTAACTCCGCTGGGGGCCTATTTATGCCTTATTTATGCATCACCAGGTAAATTTAAAGTGTCCGCGAGCCATTGAGAACGGAGCCAGTCGGTCCGTCGGATGACCATGCTGGCCGTCCATTCTGCTGGCCGACTGGCTTACTGGCTAGCTAGCTAGTAGTGATTTGGACATAGACAGCCTTTTCTCTGCCAGTCAGAAATATCAGCAATGCAACACTCACAGAGAAAGATCTCACCCACCTCGCCCCCTGTGCCACGCCCGCCATCACAGGTAGCGAACGCTCTTAGTAGCGGCGCCAGGGATGCTCAGGGGACCCCCCCGGCGATTGAGCTGCGTCAGGTCACCAAGCGCTTTCTGACGCCCAGCGGGCAGACCTATACCGCGCTGCGCGACCTGAGCCTGAGTGTGGCCCCAGGCGAGTTCTGCGCTCTTATCGGCCCCACCGGTTGCGGCAAATCGACAACGTTGAGCCTCATCGCCGGACTGGATACGCCGAGTGCCGGCAGCGTCCTGGTCATGGGGGAGGAGGTGCATGGCAACGACCCGCGCATTGGCTACGTCTTTCAGACCGACGCCGTCTTCCCCTGGAAGGACGTGCTACACAACGTGGCCGCTGGCCCTCTCTTTCGCGGCGTGCCCAAGCGGGAAGCGATGGAACGGGCCCGTGCCTGGATCGCTCGCGTCGGCCTGGCCGGCTTCGAGGATCGCTATCCCCATCAACTCTCGGGCGGTATGCGCAAGCGCGTGGCCCTCGCCCAGACCTTTATCAACGAGCCGCAGATTCTGCTGATGGACGAGCCTTTCAGCGCGCTCGATGTGCAGACACGCACTCTGATGGAGAACGAGCTGCTGCAGCTGTGGTCGGCGCTCTCCGCCTCGGTGGTCTTTGTGACCCACGACCTCGAAGAGGCGATCGCCCTCGCCGATCGCGTCTGCGTGCTGACCGCCGGTCCGGCCACGGTCAAGGGCATCTATCCTATCGACCTGCCCCGTCCGCGCAACGTGGCCGAAATCCGCTTCGATCCGCGCTTTGTGCAGCTCTATCACGATATCTGGGAGGACCTCCGCGACGAGGTGATGATTAGCTATGAACGAGCTAAGCAATCTTCTTGAGCAGCGGCAGGGCGCTGCCGATCTGGAGGCAGGGACCGATAGCGCCATTCTGGCGACCCTGACGCGCCGACGCCGGCGCCGGCGCTGGCTGATTCAGGCGCTGCGCCTGTTGCTCTTGGTGGGACTGATCGGCGGCTGGGAACTGGGGGCCCGCCTCGGCCTGATTGACCCCTTCTTCTGGGGGCGCCCGTCTGGGATCTGGCAGCAGCTTGTGACCTGGGTGCTCCACGGCACCGCTCAGGGGCCACTTTGGGTGCAAATTGCTGTGACTCTGGAGGAGGCCCTGATTGGCTTCTTGATCGGTGTTGTGCTTGGGATCAGCTTCGGCGTCTTACTTGGTCGCAACGCCTTTCTCGCCGAGCTGCTCGGCCCCTACATTAAGGCTGCTAACTCTATCCCCCGCGTGACCCTGGCGCCGCTTTTCGCCATCGGGCTGGGCCTGGGCAGCCAGTCAAAGATCGCCCTGGCAGTCGTCCTGGTCTTCTTCATCGTCTTTTTCAATGCCTTCCAGGGCGTGCGCGAGGTCGATCGGAACTTGTTGGCCAACGCTCGCATCCTCGGAGCCAATCGCTGGCAGCTTTTCCGTGAGGTCATCTTGCCTTCGGCACTGACCTGGATCATTGCCAGTCTCCACACGAGCTTTAGCTTTGCGCTGGTCGGGGCAGTAGTCGGCGAGTTCGTTGGCTCCATCGAGGGCATTGGCCTGATGATCCAAAATGCCGGCGCGACCTTTAATGCCAACGGTGTCTTTGCGGCGATGCTGATTCTCGCAGCCGTTGCCCTCCTCTCCGAGGTCATTATCACAGCGCTAGAGAGACGCCTGCTGCGCTGGCGTCCGACCTCCCTGAGCGAGGTCACTCTGTAGGGGCGCGCCAAGCCGGTCCGGGGTGGCTGCATTCGCCCGTGTTTTCCCCTGTCCGAAGTGGACGGGCAGCGTTGCCCGTGCCTTCGCCCGCCAGGCACGCCCGCGAGAGAGGCGACAGACACTTGAGCGACTAGCAGCAAGCCGATAGCAATGAAGGCCATCTCTGAAAGGAAAAAGGAAGAGGAAGACCATGAGTGTCACGCGACAGTGGCTACGCCTGCCCATCACTGTGCTCATGCTCTTGCTGGCCATGCTGGTCAGCGCCTGCGGCAGCAGCAGCGGCCCAACGGTGAGCAATGGAAAGATCCAGCTCAAGATCATGGTTGGCGGCTTGAGCAAGCAGATTTATTTGCCCAATATGCTGACCCAACGACTCGGCTATTTCGCTCAGGAAGGACTGGCCGTCACGCTCATCGATGAAGCTTCCGGCCAATCTGCTGAGGACGAAGTCCTAGCCGGCCAGGTCGATGCTGGCTCCGGCTCCTATAACCACACTATTGAGCTGCAGGCAGCAGGGAAGCAAATGGAGTGTGTGGTTCAACTTGACATCGCTCCGGGTGAGGCCGAGATCGTGGCCACGCGCGAGGCTGGCCAGATCCGCTCGGTGAGCGACCTCAAAGGGAAGAATCTCGGGGTCACTGAGCTGGGCTCAGGAACCCAGACCCTGACGACCGTGCTGCTCCATAAGGTGGGCATCGCTCCCTCTCAGGTCCACTTCGTCCCAGTAGGAGCCGGAGATACCTTCATCGCGGCTCTGCAGCAAGGCAAGATCGACGCTGGCATGACGACCGAGCCGACCATTTCTCGCATCCTGGCGAGCGGCATCGGTAAGGTCTTGGTCGATCTGCGCACGCCCCAGACAACGCAAGCAGCCCTTGGCGGCCCCTATCCCTTTATCTGCGTCTTCATGCGCAACGACTATGTGAATGCTCATAAGGATGTGGTGCAGAAGCTCGTCAATGCCTATGTCAAGACGCTGAAGTGGATTCACAGTCACACAGCGGAGCAGATCGCGGATATGATGCCTGCCGATTACTATGCCGGCAACAAGCAGCTCTACGTGACGGCGCTGCGGAATCAGCTGGCAATCTTTAGCCCCGATGGCCTGATGCCCGCGGGTGGACCAGAGTTCGTGCTGAGCACCGAGCAGCAGTCGAATGCCTCAGTACAGGGTAAGCAGATCGATTTGAGCGCCACCTACACGAACGAGTTCGCCAGCAAGGCCAGCTAGGGGACAAATAGAGCCGCCCGAATGCAAGACAGACCCAGAGGATCAACCATAGTATAATGGGGGTGTTGGCTCTGCCCCTGCTTGAAGGAGCACAAGCAAAATGCAGAGGGCAGAGCCTCCTCCCGCCCTCTCTCCGCAGAGCGGAGGCCCCCGGCTGTCAGCCTTTGGCCCTCCCCGAAGGCAACGGGGGCAGGGACAAACAGGAGGGGTATGGCAGGGGCTTTTCGCCCCAAACGACCCAGCAAAAGGCGCAGGACCTGGGTGACCTACGACCAGAGCGAGAAGCCAGCCACCCAGGTTCACCGTGGAGAAAGGCTTATGCGGCCTGTGGTTCGTCGCTCCCTACTGACGCGTCTGCTCACGGTTTATCTCCTTTTCGTGCTAGTCGTCCTGCTTGGTGGAGCAAGGATCAACATGCTCGTTGAGCAGCGGCTGCGCAGCGATGTTCAAGCTGCTGATCAGGCGCTGGCTGAGGAGATCGCCCGCGAGACCAGTCTGCAGCTGCTAGGGGCCGAGCAAGCGATACAGAGCCTGGGCCGGCTGGTACTGGCTTCCCCGAGCGCAGCCCCTGCCACGCTTGAACGCCTCTTCCAGGCTTGGCACGGTGCCCGGAGCGATGTTGATCACGTCTATTGGCTTGATCCCTTCGGTGCAGTACTGGTGGCCTGGCCGGCTGACCATGTTGTGGCGGGAGCCGAATTCTCGCCGCCCACGGTCGTTGAGCAGGCCCTTAAGAGCGATCAGCCCGCGTTCGAGGTAGGCATTGTAGGACTAGCCTCCAGCCGACTCGCCAGCCCGGGCGTCATTATTGCCCAGGCCGTGCGCTCTCAGGGCCATCTGCGCGGGCTGGTCGCTGCCAGTTTCTCGCTGGCGGAGCTGAGCCTGCCACTGGCTAACGTGGTCCAGGCCCAGCAGCGACAAAGTAAGCACCTGATGATCACGGTCATCGATAGTAATGGCGTCGTGGTGGCCGCTTCCGAGCGCAGGCGCCTGCTGGAGACAGTTCTCAGCGAGCTACCGGGTGCGGTCCAGGCGCTGCAGGGCCAGAGCCTTTCCCGTTCAGGACCCGGACCGGACGGTCAGGATTGGCTCTTTAGTGCTGTACCGGTGCCGAAGATCGGCTGGGCGGTGGTGGTCGAGCGACCGGCGAGCGAGGCGCTGGCCGTCGTCGATCAGTTCCATCTCTGGCTATTACTCGTCGCCTCGCTCTTCACCCTGGGCGGCCTGCTCTTCTGGTTGCTCTTACACCTGCGTGTGATCCGCCCCCTACAGACGCTAGCCAGTCAGCATCAGGCTTTGCCGGCGAGCGCCGAAGCAATCCCCACGGCCACCCTACAGCTCGCCCGCCAGCGCGACGAGATCGGCGATCTGGCCCGCTCGTTGATTCGTCTGGAGCGCGATGGTCTGCGCAAGCTGAGCGAGCTGCACACGCTGCTAGAGACCTCGAACGCCGTGGTTCGCTCGCTTGATCCGCGCGCCGTCATTGAGGAGATCATGCATGAAGTACAGCGCCTGGTCGATGTCCAGGCGGTGGCGGTCCTGCTGCCTGATGAGCAAGGGGTCTTGCGGGTACTGCAAAGCAGCGGCCATAGCGAGCGCTACGATCGCCAGCTCTCCCTTTCGCCCGAGCGTGTCAGTTCGGCGGCAGTGCTGGCCTTGCACAGCGGCCAGCCTGTACAGAAGTTGCTCGATGGCAGCCAGCCCTCCTTTGCCTACGAGGATGGCTTCCGCGCGGTCCTGGCGCTGCCCATCATTAGCCATCACGTTGGCAGCGTCGTGCTGGTAGTCCACCGGCGTGAGCCACGCCTCTTCGAGGAGCATGAGATTCAGCTCCTGTCAACCTTCGCGAACTACGCGACGCTCGCTTGGGAACATGCCGTACTCTACGAACGCAGCGATGAGCGGCTACGCGCAGTCGCCCAAGAGAATGAACGCCTCTATCGGCGAGCTACAGAGGAGAAACAACGGTTGGCAGCCATCATGGAGAGCATGCAGGATGGGCTGCTCTTGTTAGGCATCGAGGGACAGATTCTCTATGCCAATCAGGCGGCCTGTAGCATCGCCGGTCTGCCGCGGACAGCCCTGGAGGGGCGCTCCATTGCGGCCTTTTATGAGGCCCTCAAGGCGACCGGGGCCGAGGCCGCCGCCTGCGCACGGGCCTTGAATCAGACGGAGCCTGCCATGTTCCTGATCGAGAATCGCGAGGGAACCCAGGCCCGCGCCCTGCAGCTTCGGCTCTTCGCCGTACAGAGCGAAAGCGGCGAGACAATCGGGCGTGGCCTACTGGTACGCGACGTCACGCGCGAGCGCGAGCTTGATGAGTTTAAGACGACGCTGCTGGCCGCGGTCGGGCACGAGCTGCGCACCCCGCTGGCCGCCATTAAGGGCTATGCCTCAACACTGCTGCAGCCAGACGTCACCTGGCCGCCAGAGGAGCAGCAGCATTTTTTGCAGACCATCATGCAGGAGGCCGATCGCCTGACGCAACTGGTGCGCAATCTCCTGGACCTCTCGCGGCAGGAGGCCGGCCTGCTGCAGCTCCGGTGTACGGCAGTTGATCCCCGAGAGCTGGTGCTGACAGTCTGTGAACGCACTCCGCCAGGCTCTGCGACCGTAAAGGTCGCGATTCCGGCAGAGCTACCGCCGCTTCTGGTGGACCGAGGGCGCATTGAGGTAGTGCTCCATAACCTGATTAACAACGCCGTGCTCTATGGGGCGAGCCAGGTCGAGATCAAGGCCTGGCGTCCAGCCGACGAAGAGGCGCTGATTCTGGCCGTCATCGATGACGGACCGGGCATTGCTCCCGAGGAGCTGCCCCACATCTTCGAGCGTTTCTATCGTGCTCCTCGGGGACGTCGTCAGCATACCGCCGGTACCGGCCTGGGTTTGGCGATCTGTAAGGCCTTCGTAGAGGCCCACGGAGGACGCATCTGGGCTCAAAGTGGCCCCCAGGGAACGGCTCTGTGCTTCTCGTTGCCGCTGGCCCCACAGTCGGCCTTGACGGCCCTGCATGAGGAGGGAGCCGCAGAAAAAGAGAGTGAGACCCATGATGGCGACAGCAACAATCGGGAAGGCCAGGCGCATTCTGCTCGCCGAGGATGAGCAGGCCTTGCGTGACTTTGTTAGCCGCAATCTGCGTGTGCGCGGCTTCGAGGTCCTGGAGGCTGCCACCGGTTTAGAGGCCCTGGCACTTTTTGAACGAGAGCAGCCGCATCTGCTGATCCTCGATCTGATGATGCCGCGCATGGACGGCCTGGAGGTCTGCCGACGCGTGCGCGAGCGCTCGACGGTGCCGATCATCGTGCTAACGGCGCTCGATGCCGAACGCGATAAGGTGGCCGCCCTCGACTTGGGCGCCGATGACTATCTGACCAAGCCTTTCGGGGTCGAAGAACTGCTGGCACGCGTGCGCGCCGTCTTGCGACGAGTACAGTGGGAAAGCAGGGCGCCAGCGGAGCCGGCCCAGGGAGTGCAGCGCTTCGGCGAGGTTGAGGTAGACTTAGCCCGCCGGCTCGTGCGCCGCAGCGGCGAGGAGGTTCGCCTTTCGCCCACAGAGTTTGCTATTCTAGAGCAGCTCATCACCCAGGCCGGCAAGGTGCTGACTCATCGCTGGCTGCTGCAGCGCGTTTGGGGACCGGAGTACGGCGGCGAGGTGGAGTATCTGCGCGTCTATCTCAATCGCCTGCGCCAGAAACTGGAGCCTGATCCGGCCCATCCGCGCTACTTCTTGACTGAGCCAGGGGTGGGCTATCGCTTCGTGAACCCCGATCTTGAATCAAGGTAGGCTTGCAGGCCATCCCATCTACGCCTCCCTCCCATCATCAGCTCTGGCAGCCAGCTCATCAGTAGAGCAGGCGCGAACGTACGAGCGCACTTCTGCCGCGGTACGCATTTGCAGCGCTTGCAGTGCCACCTGGCGGGCCTCGCTCTGCGTCCAGCGACGGATCACTTGCTTACAGCGCGGGATCGCTCTGGGAACCATACTGAGCTCATCGATTCCCAGGCCCAGCAGCAAGGGGATCGCCAGGGGCTCGGCGGCCAGTTCTCCACAGATCTCCACGCGGCGCTGACGCCGATGGGCGGCCTCGATGGTAAGCTGGAGGAGACGCAGCACGGCTGGATGGAAAGGATCAGCCAGGGAGGCCGTGCCTTCGTTGGTCCGATCGGCAGCGAGCGTGTATTGTGTGAGATCGTTAGTACCCAGGCTGAAGAAGTCGACAATTTCGGCAAAGGCCTCGGTGAGCAGGGCCGCAGCCGGTACCTCAATCATGACGCCCAGTTCAAGGCGCTCAGCCAGAGGCTGCCCCTGCTGGCGTAGTTCCTCCCGGACCGCCTGGGTGAGTTGATGCAGGGCTTCGATCTCCTCGAAGGAGCTAACCATTGGAAAGAGAATGCGCAACTCACGTCCCGCGCCAGCTCGCAGCAAGGCCCGTAACTGGGTCCGCAGGAGCTCCGGCTGCTTCAGCCCCAGACGCACGCCTCGGACACCTAGAAAAGGGTTGGGCTCGCGCGGCAGGGAGAGATAAGGAGCCGGCTTGTCGCCACCAATGTCGAAGGTACGAAAGACGACGGGAGCCGGCTGCGTCGCCTCAATGATAGCGCGATAGACCGCTAGCTGCTCTTCTTCGCTGGGGGCCTGGCTGCGGTCGAGAAAGAGGAATTCGGTACGCAGCAGACCAATGCCTTCGGCTCCGCAGGCACGCGCCTCGGTCACCTCTTCCGGCGCCTGAATATTCGCCCGCACCGGATAACAGCGCCCATCGCTGGTACAGGCCGGCAGTAGCCTGCTCTGCTCTGCTTGCAGAGCCTGCTCCTGGAGCAGCCGGCGCCGTTGCTGATAGATCAGCAGCTCGTGCTCCTTCGGCTCAACCACGATCAGCCCCTGCTCGCCATCAACGATCACTACCTGCCCGCTGCGCAAGGCGGCTAGATCCTCCTCTCCCAGACCGACAACCGCTGGTACCCCCAGGGCCCGGGCCAGGATGGCCACGTGGGAGGTCGGTCCTCCTTGGGCCGTGCACAAGGCCAGTATTGCTTCTCGCGGGCAGCGCATCAGCGCCGAAGGGGTTAGCTCGCGCGCCACGATGATCGCCGGCGCGCTGGGCTGCAGACTCTGTTCGCTCTGGCCTGTCAAATGGCGGAGCACACGCTGAGCCACGTCCTCTAGATCAAGAACGCGGGCCTGTAAATACTCGTCCTGAATCGCTCCCAGTTGCTGAATATAATACTGAAAGCCTTCTTGCCAGGCAAAAGCTGCGCTCTGCCGCTGGCGGATGCGCTGCTGCACCTGTTGCAGCAACTCGGGATCTTGCAAGAAGAGTTCATGAGCGGAGAAGATGGCCGCCTCCTTGGAGCCAACACTCTTGCTTGCCTGCTCCGCCAAGAGACGCAGCTCCTGCCGCGCTTCCACCAAAGCGGCTTCGAGGCGCGCCAACTCCGCCGACACGTCTTGGCAGGTCTCAGCCTCCACGTGGATCGGGACCGGCTCATAGCGGTAGACCGGGCCGATCGCAATCCCCGGGGAGGCCGCAACACCACGGATGCGTTTCTCTTTCATCGCTGGTTTACTCCTGCCGCTCGTCTCCCTCGGCCTCGCCGAAATTGCTGGCGATCAGCCGAGCGATGGCCTCTACGGCCTCCTGCTCATCTTCTCCAGCGGCGGCAATGCGTAGGCGATCGTTGCGCTGAATACCGATGGACAGAATGGTGAGCGGACTTTTAGCGTTCACCGGCTTGCTCCCCTGGGTAAGGTTTTCAATGGTGATCGTCGATGAGAAGGCCGCCGCTGTCTTGGCCAGCAGCGTGGCCGGACGGGCGTGCAGGCCGTCGCGGTACGCCACAACAACTTCGGTTGATGCAGCCAAACCTTTCCCCTTTCCTACTCAGCACGTGGGCTGACCCGGCTCTTAGCCACGGTCAGTCAGACGCTGGGTGAGATTGATCACGCCTTCCTTTGCAGCCTGAATGGCGATGGGCGTGAGATCGCGCAAGCTCATATATTCACGTTGCACGAGAATTTCCAGTAACATTGGCAGATTGACGCCGCAAATCACTTGCGTGCCTTGTTGCGCCAACTGCAAGGAGGCACTGGCAGGATTGCCCCCCAGGATATCGATGAGGATGAGCACGCCCCCATCGCTCATCACCTCGCGGACTGCAGACTCAATCTGCCGCTTTAAGTGCTCCAGTGAGCTGCCCGCTGGCATGCCGATGGCCACAAAGCGCTCCTGGGGGCCGGCGATCATTTCGACCGCGTCCTTTAGGCCGGCAGCTAACGAGCCATGAGAAACGAGCACAACACCGATCACGTGGCCATTCCTCTTTCAACGCTAGACGGCAGGCACCCAGTGGGCTGGATCAACCTGAGACCCGAGAGCCTCTCTGCTTGCTTCACGAGCCTGACGAGGCGGCGCGGGTTACCAGCGCCAGGCTCTCTATCTCCGGTATGCGCCTGCTATTTTGGAGGAAGAGGCGACCCGTTCCTCCCTCCCTGCGCTCGACCGGCAGCTGAACCTCGATCAGGCAGCCTTCTGGCTCATCCGCCTGCCGCAAGAGAAGGTGACGGTAGGGTCCGGCGATGGCATAACCGTGCGCCTCGATCCAGGTCCCCAGCGATTGGTAAACTCCGCTCAGGCTGTAGGGGCTGCCTCGATAGAGCAAGGTCGCTGCGGTCACAGCGGGCAGCTCACGAATAGTGATGTGGCCCCCACTGCGCTCAACGATGTTGCCCAGCGAGGCCCCTTCCACTGGAATGGCGACCTCGACGATGCTTCTTTCGCCTTCCCCTGTGGCGTCAGGGGTGAGCAGGAGCCATTGCTCATCGGGCTTGACGCCGCACTCTTTGAGAAACTGCAGCATCTGCCGGGCAAAGTGCAGCTGCTGGGCCCGCGTTGGGGCAGTTGTCCGACTGGTCGCTACAAGCTGGGGCTTGATCCGCTTGAGCACGACGTCGTAGTGAGCCTGCTGGTCATCGAGCATGAGCTGTTGCAGGCGAGCTTCTATGCGCGCCTGGCGCTCCTGTTCAATGACAATCGTCTGTTGCACCTCCGCCAGCCGCTGCTGAAGGACGGCGCGGAGCTGCTCAGGAGTCACCTGCTCATCGAGCAGGTGCACGATTTGAGACAGCTCGAAGCCCATCTCTTTGAGATCCAGGATGCGGTGAAGGCGCGTGAGCTGCTCAACGGCGTAGTAGCGGTAACCAGTGAGGGGATCAACCTGCACCGGTTTGAGCAATCCGATCTCATCGTAGTAGCGCAGAGTGCGCACGGAAACTTGCCCAAGTCTGGCAAAATCGCTGATTTTGAGCACCGGCTTGCTCTCCTCCTTCCTCGTCTCTGAGGAGGCGCTCTGACCTGCATCCACAGAGAGAACAGGCGCTTTTCTTTTAGGATAAACCTTGCCGCGACGTGAAGGTCAAGGCAATTGAGCAGAGAGCTGAGGCATCCTGAGCGCCGGCCCTGGTTGGCCCAGCTCGGTTCACCTGCTCTCGCTCCGCATCATGATCACACGGCATTGCTCCTATCCCGCCCGCGACTTCTCTCAATGGGGGCGATCCCTTTTCTGCGATCAGGTCGGCGCGACTCCTTGACTTTGACACGACGGCAAAGTTTATCCTAGTAGCAAGCAGGCCCTTCCGTCTCCCTGCGCTACGAGCAGCCGCGTGGATCGGCGCCGGGTCCTGGCCCGCCTTGCCTTGCCGTGCTTTGCTCTGCCAGGTCCCAGCCGCGAGAGGCGCCCACCTGGTACCTGGTGCAGCTCCAGCGCCGACCTGCAGATGAGCTGCGTTTAGAGGCAAGAGAGGGAGCAGCAGCATGGGAAGGGCCTGACCCGGCCAAAGCCGAGACAAGGCGCGCCTCAGAATCAGGCAGATGGCCGTGGTGTTTTCTCGCTCGTTCGCTCGCTATTTCGATCCTGGAGAGATCGACTGTGACATCATCCGATGAGCCTTTCCAGCTCAAAGAGCTGCTGACGCCTGCCACAATCCGCCTGCACGTTGTGGCCAGCGACCCCGTGGAGGTCATTCGGGAGGCTGGGCAGCTACTGCTGACCCAGGGCGCCATCGAGGAGCGTTACATTGAGGCCATGCAGCAGGCCCTGCAAACCTATGGTCCCTACATGGTCATCGTGCCAGGCGTGGCCTTGCTACACGCGCGCCCAAGCGATGGCGTCAAGCGCCCCTGTATGAGCCTGTTGACTCTGGAGCCTCCCGTCTTCTTTGGTAATGAGGACAACGATCCAGTGAGCATCGCCATCGCCTTCGGCGCGGTTGATCGTCAGAAGCATCTGCAGGCGCTCACTATGCTGACCCAGCTCTTGGCGAATGAGCAGGCGCTCTCAGCAATCCAGGCCAGTACCTCCGCTGAGGAGGTGATGGATATCATTGCCGCTGCGTCGCCCGCTCAGTGAGCGAGGGCGCACGAGCCGATCAGGGGGAATGCACTGTGAAAATCTTAGCCGTCTGCGGTATGGGCTTCGGCAGCAGCCTGGTCCTACGCATGACTATTGAGGACGTTCTCAGGGCAGCAGGTCTTAAGGCTCAGGTGGTTGTGAGCGACATCGGGACCGCGCGCTCAGAGCAGGCCGATATCATCGTCACCTCTGCCGAATTTGCTCGCTTACTAGCCGATAGAGGCATCCCTATTGTCGTGATCAAAAATTACGTTGATCGAAAGGAGATGAAAGAGAAACTTTTGCCTCTCTTGAAAGGTTCATGAAGGTCAGGCCAGTCAGCGCTTGCCGTACTGGCCTGACCAGAGCAGCCAGACCTACCAATGCAGGACAGAAGAGCAGGGCGCCGCTCTGGAGAGAGTCCTCCGGGCGAGCCAGAGGAAGGATGGTGAACAATGAACATCGTGCTCGCAGTTGTTCAGTTCATTGTCTCGGAGATTTTGAGCAAGCCACCGCTGCTGGTGGGATTGATTGCGCTGTTGGGCTTGTTAGTGCTGCGCCGCCCGCCGAGCGAGGTCATCGCGGGAACACTGAAAACTATTGTGGGCTTTTTGATTCTCACCGGTGGGGCCAATATTTTGATCGGGGCTTTGACCCCTCTGGGGACGATGGTCCAGGCAGGCTTTCATCTGCAGGGCGTGGTACCAACCAATGAGGCAATTGTCAGCCTAGCGCAGAAGGCTTTTGGCGCGCCTACCGCGCTCATCATGGCGTTCGGTTTTCTGGTCAACCTGATCTTAGCGCGGCTGACTCCCGTGAAGTTTGTCTTTTTGACCGGTCATCATTTGTTCTATATGGCAACGGTGCTGGCCGTGGTTCTGGGCAGCGCGGGGATCACAGGCGTGCACCAGGTGGTTCTGGGAGCGCTGATGTTGGGGACAATTGGCACCGTGATGCCGGCGCTGGTGCATCCGTTCACACGCAAGGTGACGCGCGACGCCGGTTTTGCTCTAGGTCACTTCAATACGTTTGGCTATATCACTTCGGGATTGGTGGGTAAGCTGGTACGTCGCCTGGGGGCACCGCGGGCCAGCGCAGAAGATCTGACCGTGCCCGAGGGCCTCGCGTTCCTGCGCGATTCGCTGGTGATGACGACGCTGACAATGGTGATCATTTATGTGGTGCTGGCGATTATCGCCGGGCCAGCGGCACTGACGCAGGCCGCTGGCGGCGGCAACTATATTATGTACGCCTTGACGCAGGCCCTGACCTTCGGCGCTGGTGTCGCTATTATCCTGGTGGGGGTGCGGATGATTCTGGCCGAGATTGTACCGGCCTTCCGCGGCATCGCCGAGAAGGTGGTGCCCAATGCCCTGCCCGCCCTGGATTGCCCGACGACCTTTCCTTTCGCGCCGAATGCGGTCCTGCTCGGTTTTATTATGAGTCTGCTGGGTGGCATTGTGGGGCTGTTCCTGATGGGGCCTTTGGGGCTGGCCCTGATCATTCCTGGCATGGTCCCCCATTTCTTTGATGGCGGCACTTCGGGCGTCTATGGCAATTCAACTGGCGGCTGGCTAGGAGCGGTCATCGGCTCATTCATTAACGGGCTGCTGATTACGCTGTTGCCCGCCTTGCTGCTGGCTTTCATGGGGTCGTTCGGTCTGGCCAATACGACCTTTGGTGATACCGATTTCTGCCTGGCTGGCATTATCACAGGCCTGGGAGCAAAGGCGGGGTTCTTTGGTTCTTATGCCGTTGTCGTGGTGCTGGCCCTCGTGCTTTTGGCCCTGGCCTCGTTTGTGACCTTGCGCATTACGCCGCGCAGTGGACCCCAGGAGGAGGCCGCAGAGGAGGCTCAGGCCGCTGCTGATACGACCGTCTGATCTGGGGTGGCAAGGGAAGAGAGAGACACGCGCGCAGGGGCTGCCTGTTCGCCCGGCCCTGGACGACGAGCAGGCAGCCCCTGCTTGTTAAGCTGCTGCCAGAGCGCTGAGAGACCCCGAGATGAGCAACTCAACTGGCTGAGGGAACCATTTCGGCTGGCGCCAGGGTTCCCAGTTGGCGCGAGCCACCCCGCGGCCAGTGCCGTGCGCTGGCGCGGGCTAACTGGCGCAGCAGCTGAGAAGGTGCACATCACGAGTAAAGGAGAGAGCTACCAGCTTGAGGGCTTCGGCCATTGTTGGGTAGACATGGATGAGTTCGGTGAAGTCCTCCAGGGTAGCCCCGAAGCGCAGAGCCATCGCTGCCTCGTGAATGACTTCTTCAGCATTGCGCGCGAGCAGCGAGACACCGAGCACGCGGCGGCTGGAACGCTCGATCACCATCTTGATGAGGCCGCGCCTGTCCTCTATAGCGCCGGCACGCGGCACGAGGCTCACGGGCAGCACCCGACAGGCGCAAGCGAGACCGGCAGCCTGGGCCTGGGCCTCGGTCAGCCCAACGCTGGCGAACGGGGGATCAGTGAAGAGGCAGCGCGGGATTACGCGATGATCAACAGGGCGCGCTGGCTCACCTGAGAGGGCATTGTGAGCAGCCAGCCGGCCATCGGCAGCTCCTACAGGGGTGGCAAACTGGTTGCCCCAGGCGGTGCCGATGACGTCTCCAGCGGCCCAGATGTGGGGAACGGTAGTGCGCAGCGTGGCATCAACCCGTATTGCTCCCTGGGCGTCGACCGCGACGCCGGCACGCTCCAGAGCCAGATGCTCGCTGTTGGGACGGCGTCCGGTGGCGATGAGCAAACGCTCAGCTTCCAGGGTGCGCTGTTGAGCACCGTCTTGAATGGTCACTTCCACCCCAGCAGGCCCGGCGCCAACGCGGAGGACCTGGACCTGAGTGAGCAGTTGCAGCCCTTCGGCTTGCAACTGCTCTGTGAGAGCCTGGCGTAGCTCTGGCTCCCAGCTTGAGTCGGCGAGAACCGTCGGACGGCGTACGAGCAGGGTCACGTGGGTGCCAAGGCGCAGTAGGAGCTGACCCAGCTCCAGAGCAATGGCCCCTCCGCCGATGATCAGCAGAGAGCGCGGCTGCTGGCGCAGCGAGGTCTGCCAGGGATCGTCAGGGGTGCTCAACCAGTCGCTGGTGAGATAGGGAACGTCTTGCAGACCGGGAATGGGAGGGAGATAAGGACGGGAGCCGGTAGCAATGAGAATCCGTGAGGCACGCAGCCGCTGATGGTCACCATTGGGCCGGGCAACCGCGATCTCGTGGGGCGAAAGAAAGCGGGCCTGACCCGCGAGCAGGCTCAGGCCGGGAACTTCCTCTAGCAGGCGCTCGTAGTGCTGCTGGCGGTAGGTGTAGACGAGGGCGTCTTTCTGCTCCAGAAGGGCGGCCCAGTTGACCGGCTGCTGCAGTGGCGTGAGCGCCGTAAAGCGAGGCCAGGCGCTTTCATAGTGAAGACGAGCGGCCTCTATGAGGTGCTTAGAGGGGAGACAACCGCGATTGGCACAGGTCCCCCCAATGAGACGCCCTTCGATCACGAGGGCGCTCTTGCCAAGGTCGGCGGCATGCAGGGCAGCAGCAAAGGCGGTAGAGCCGCCGCCCAGGATCAGTAAATCGGGTTCGGCGGCAGGCGCGGGCATCGTCTGGAAGCCTCTCCTTTCGGCGGCAGCAGATAGTAGAGCTGCCCAGCGACATAGTGGCTGACCTTGAGCGTGCGCTTCGCCCCCTCACGCGCGTCCCGTCCCACCACAACCTCGGTCAAGACAGCCATCTCCGCCCGCAGATCAGAGCCAGGTCCAGCCTGGTAAGGGTCGCTGGCCGCAAAACATATCTGCTTATTCGGATATCTTAATCATAGCTATGGAAGCGAGACTCTGTCAAGAGCAGAGGCAGACGCGGATGGCCTGAGCTGGCATGGCTCCCGAGACGCTTGGCCGTGGCAGGCGGGCGGCTCGCGCACCCAAGGCGATGGCGCCAGGGAACCAGGAAGAGAGCCAGCATTAGCTGAGGAGGGCAGCACTAAGGCTTGGGGATGAGGAAGAATGATCGCCCCTGGCCGATCCCAGCAGCTCACAGAGAAGGCTGCCGGCGCCCCTGAGATGTCGCCGGCAACCCTCCCCAGCGCATTTACTCGGCGTCGAAGGTGTCAGGGTCGGGGCCTAGACGCACCCCGGTATCAAGAGCCGAGATGGCGGCCATGTCCTCCTGGCTCAGCTCGAAATCGAAGATCTCGCGGTTCTCCCTGATGCGCTCAGGGCGCACCGACTTAGGGATAGCCACCAAACCAAGCTGCATGTGCCAGCGCAGCACAATTTGCGCCGGAGTCTTGCCATATTTGGCCGCCAATTGCGTGAGCAGCGGCATATTCAGCAGCGTGTCTTTGCTGCGCTGCCCACCCAACGGGAACCAGGATTCGACTTGAATCCCATGCGCCCGAGCATAATTCCGGGTTTCTTCCTGGGTGAACGTGGGATGAAGCTCAATCTGAAGAACCGCCGGAACTATCTCGCTCTCCTGCAGGAGGCGCTCAAGATGGGCCGGCTTGAAATTGCTGACCCCAATTGCCCGCACTTTCCCATCTTTGTAGGCCCGCTCTAAGGCCTTCCAGGTCTGGACAGTCAACCCCTTCATAGGGAGCGGCCAGTGAATCAGATAGAGGTCCAGGTAATCAAGCCCCAGCTTTTTGAGGCTTGTCTCTAAGCCCTTGAGGGCCTGGTCATAACCGTGATCCGAATTCCAGAGCTTGCTAGTAATAAACAGCTCTTCGCGCGGCAGCCCACTCCGGCGAATCGCCTCCCCAACCTCCTCTTCGTTGTGATAAGCGGCGGCCGTATCAATGAGGCGATAGCCGTTTTCGAAGGCAGCAAGCACACTGTCGATCGTCTGCTCTTTTGGCGTCAAGAAGACTCCGAGTCCAAGCTGCGGCATGTGCACGCCATTGTTGAGAGTCACCCAGGGAATATCGGCATGCATCTGGTGCATTTGCATCGTTCTGCTGGTGCTTCCTCCTCTCTTTAGCTGTTTCCGTACTCGTAGACAGTGGTGATGGTCAGGGATACAGCTCGCGGGCGTTCCAGTCAGGGAGTATAACCAGTCGGCAGCCGCCAGCGATAGGAAGATCCTCGCAAGACATTGGCGGATTCTCTTCAAATCAGAGCAGGCCGATCCGTTCTCAGCCGCGACCTGCTTGCTGCTCTCATTCAGTCGCGCCGCTATCTCAGCCGCCACGCTTCCGCTTCCTGTGTTCTTTAGAGGCAAGCGCGCCCAGAAAAGCCGAACAGCCGCCAGTGCTATCACCGAAGCCAGAACAGAGAGAAGAGGGGAGCAAGCGAGATCAGTAAGCCGGTCAGGAAGAGGGACCCTGACCAAGACAGTAACGGGCAAACATAAGCCCAGGGCAGGCGAGGGAAAGGCCCGCCTGCCTGCACATGCCTATTGTCGCAGCCGGCCCACTCAGCGCCCTGGCGCTCTAGACGTTGCTCCTCACCTATCGAGCGAGTGGCCCGCGGCGCGGGGGTCCACAGGACTCGCGAATGACCAGCGAGGTGGCCAGCTCGACATGATGCGTCTCCAGGGGCTGGCCAGCGATCAAGCGCAGCAGCATCTCTGCTGCCATGCGTCCCATTTCCTCCAGAGGCTGGCGGATCGTCGTCAGCGGCGGGGCCATATGGGCAGCATAGGTCACATCATCGAAGCCGATGACGCTCATCTCCTCGGGAATACGAATACGCCGCCGGTAGAGCGCCTGATAGACGCCCGCCGCCTGGGCATCATTGCCCGCAAAGATAGCAGTTGGCGGGTCCGGCAGGTCAAGCAGGGCCTCGGTCTGACGAAGGCCATCGCCAAGCAGATAGCTGCCCTCACAGATCAGGGCCGGATCAACAGGAATACCGGCCTGCTCCAGCGCCTCGCGATAGCCCGCCAGGCGCGCACGTGAGGTCGTCAGATGCAGGGGGCCAGTGATAATGCCAATGCGTCGGTGGCCCAGCGAAAGCAGATATTCGGTGGCCGTATAGCCGCCGAGCCAGATGGTCGACCCGATCGTCGGAAAGGCCGTCGTTGGCTCATTGCGATCGCCAATAGCCACAAAAGGAATCCCCTGCTCTAGCAGCGTTTCCGCGATGCCGACGCGCTCATAGGGGAGCAAGAGCAGCACGCCATCGCTAGACTGATCGAGCAGGCGCCGCAGCCAGAGCCGTTCGGTGGCCTCGTCCTCGTTGGTCGCGAAGACCACCAGCCGATAGCCACTCTGCTCAAGCACCTCTTGCACACCTTGCATGATGCCGAGATCGTAGCCGCCTTCCAGGCGCATCAGCACCAGATCGATCAAGCCGCTGCGTCCCTGGCGCAGATGACGTGCAGCGTGGTTCTGGACGTAGTCGCTCTGCTCGATCAGACGCTGGATGCGGGCCCGCGTCTTCTCGCCGACGCCGGGTCGGTGATTGAGGACCTTGGAGACGGTTGTTGTAGAGACGCCAGCGCGCCTGGCGATCTCCACCATGGTTAAGCGCTTTGGTCGTTTTGGTTCCAGTGGCAACCCCTCCCCTGACCTGCTAAGGTAAACGATAACTCTAACGAAGTTACTTCAATGGTACCATGCCTTCCGGGCTGTGTCAACGCGCCGACTACGTAAGGCGCAGGATGTCATGAGCAGTGCTCAGTCCCTGATCAAAGGTCTTACCGGCCCTGATGGCCCTGATTGAAAAAGAAAACGAGTACCCGCTTTCCCCCTTGACAATCCCCTTTTTCTATGCTACCTTCTTCCTCAGAATGTAGAGTAAACGTTAACCTTACGACCGCAGCGGCTCACACTCGCTCGTCAGCGTCTGACGAGAGCCAACGCTTGCCACCGTTTGCCAACGACAGTTCTGCTGAAGGAGGTTGCTCAGCTATGGCGCTCGTTGCCTCTCCCCGCTTGCTTCATCTATCGTAAGTGAGCCATCCTCTTCCGCGCCTCGCTCTCGCTTCTGACTCCCGCTTCTTTCCCAGGCAGACCAGCGCGGCCAGGCGCAGCATGTAGCAGTCCTTTTGGCTATGGCCGGGATTACCGTCATGCCATGAGCAGCGCCGGCTTTTATTCAGACATCCGTATGGCATGACGTAGGGATATTCTGTCTATTTTATAAGGAGGTCATCCTATGGGCACGCAAGGCACAGGCTCCCAGCTGAATCGTCGCCGCTTCTTGCGGCGTACGTTCGAGTTGAGCGCCGGAGTGGTTGGCCTGGAGCTGCTGGCTGCCTGCGGCGGCGGCAGCAGCTCAACCACGACTGTGACCGCCACCGTCAACACCCTCCCGCCGTCGACCAACCCTGGCGCGGTCTATGTCTTCAATCAGGTTGTCAAAGATTTTGAGCAAGCCCACCCCCATGAGCACATTGTCGGCAAAAACGACCCCTATGATCCCACAACCTACTTTGCCAAACTGGCCGCCGGCCAGCTAGAGGACGGCATTCAAAGCTATTTTACGGAGCCGCCTCTGCTCATCGCCCGGCATGCTGTCGCCGACATTACCAATCTGGCCAGGAGCTGGCCCTCCTTCAAGGACTACATTCCAAGCATTGCCTCCATTGTGACGCGCGGCGATCGTGTCTACGGTATCCCAGTGAATGGCTATGTACTTGGCATCTTTTACAATCGCAAGCTGTTCCAGGGGGCTGGCCTTGATCCCGATAAGCCTCCCACGACCTGGGAGGAGTTCCGTGGCTACGCCAAACAGCTCACCAGTTCGAAGGTAGCCGGCTTTGCTGAAACCAGTACGGCCAACCAGGGTGGCTGGCACTTTACCAACTGGATGTACACCGCTGGCGGCGATCTAGAGTCTGCCGATGGCACCAAGGCGGTTTTCAACAGCCCCCAGGGGGTCAGTGTGCTGAATTTCCTGAAAGCTATGCGCTTCACCGATCGCTCGATGACGCAGCAGCAGCTCTTGACGCAGGCCGATACGTTGCAGTTGCTGGCGACCGGCAAGGTGGCGATGGTGGTGATGGCCCCGGACCAGCTTAATGCGCTGCAGGCTCAGTATCAGGCCAATTTGAAGGATTTCGGGATTGGTCCGATGCCTCAGAACGGTGGCAATGCGGCCCTGACTGGCGGCAATCTCTGGGTCTTTAATCCGAAGTCAGCCCCCGAGGTGATCAAGGCGGCCTTCGACTACGTGATCTATTCCAATTTCAATCTGGAGGTCGTTGAGCGGAGCCTGGCTCAGCAGGCCGCCGCCGGCCAGGCTGTGGGTGCGCCGACCGCGGTGCTCTTCCAGGGGAGCTTTCAGGAGCAGCTATCGGCCCTCTATCGCAAATATGCAACGGTCCCCTTGGAAAACTATACCTCTTTCATGAATGCCGAGCTGCAGCTCCGCCCGGAGCCACGCAATCAGACCCAGAAGATGTACGCGACGCTCGACCCGGTGATGCAGGCAATTCTGACTGATCCAAAGGCTGACCCGGAGACGCTGCTCAACCAGGCCGCGCACCAGTTCCAGCAGATTCTTGACCAGTCGGCTTCGTCGTAGACGCGCGTGATTCATCCGTCAGTCCGTGTGGCCGTGTGCAGAGCGTAGAGCAGAGAGCGCGGTTGCGGCCTCAGCCGCAGGCTCCCTCTGCGCGCACACGGCCCTGTGAAGGGGTGCAGCATGTCGCTTTCTTCTTCATCTTCGTCATCGCCGCTCTCGTCGGCTCCTGCCTCGGTCCCGGCCTCTGCGCCTTGCGAGTCAGCCATTCTGACCCGGCCTGCGAGGCGCGCGGTTCCCAGTGAGGGCCGCTGCTCGCCGCGGCTTCGGGCGCTGCGGCAGCAGGCACAGGGTTACCTCTTTTTGCTGCCAGCCCTGGTGATTTTCGCTCTGTTTGTCTGGTACCCGGTGGTGTTGGGCTTCCTGATGAGCTTTCAGAGTGTCGATATGATTAATCCCGCAAGCTGGGTAGGATGGGCCAACTATCGCCGGGTGCTCGCCGACCCCCTCTTTGCTCTGGCCTGGCGCAATACGCTGGCCTTTACTGGCTATGCCTTGCTCTTTGGTTACCTGGTGCCTTTGGTGCTGGCTCTGGCGATCAACGAGATGCGCCACGGCAAGAGCTATTTTCGTCTGGCCTTCTATCTGCCAGTGATGTTGCCGCCGATCGTGACGGTCTTTCTGTGGCGCTGGATGTATGACCCCGACTCGGGCCTGCTGAACGCCCTGCTGAGCCTGGTTCATCTGCCAGGTCGGCTCTGGCTGGAAGATCCGCAGACCGCGCTGCCTTGTCTGGTGGTGGTGGCTACCTGGAGCGCTGCCGGCTCGACGATGTTGATCTACCTGGCCGCCCTTCAGGGGGTGCCGGCCTCGCTTTATGAGGCGGCGGAGATCGATGGCGCCGGTTTCTGGCGCCGCCTCTGGCATGTGACGCTGCCCTGCATTCGTCCTATTATGCTGCTGATGCTGGTCCTGCAGATCATCGCGACCATGCAGGTCTTTATCGAGCCATTCACGATCACTGGCGGCGGCCCCCAGCATGCCACACTAAGCGTTCTGCTGCTGATCTATACCTATGCTTTCCAGAATGCGGATTTCGGCGAGGCGAGCGCTCTGAGCGTGTTGTTGTTCCTGGTGCTGGCAGCTTTCGCTCTCGTCTATATGCGGATGACAAGCCGCCTGCTACAAGGAGACTGACTATGGAGATGGAGCGCATTGACGCACTGCATGGGCTAGATGAACAGGAGCCGCTGGCGGTCGGTGGACGCCGCTGGCTAGCTTGGCGCCGCCGCTTCGGCGGGCGCCGCTCTTCGGCAGATACGCTGGTCAGCAGCGAGCGCACGCTCATTTCTCCTTTGATGCTCCGGCGCCCGCTGGTGCGCGTGCTCTACTGGGGGATCTTCTCGCTGCTGCTGGTGGCTACCTTGACCACTCTTGGCCCGCTCTATTGGATGGTGAGCGGGGCGCTGAAATCAAATGTGGAGATCTTTCAGACGCCACCAACGTTCTGGCCGGCTCATCCTCAGTGGAGCAACTATAGCAATGCCTGGCGGATTCTGCAGTTGCCGCTCTACCTGGGGAACTCATTGATCCTGGCTGCCGGGGCAGTGGTCTTGCAGTTGCTGGTCTCAGCGACGGCAGCCTACGCTCTCTCTAAGCTGCGCCTGTGGGGTAAGCAGGCGATCCAGTTCGCTTTCTTCGCAACTTTGATGGTGCCTTCGGTCGTTTATCTGATTCCCCAGTTCGTCAATATCAGCGACCTGCCGTTGATCCATGTGTCGCTGATCAATACCTGGGCCGGGGTCTGGCTGCCGGAAGCGGCCAATGCCTTCAATATTCTGGTGCTGAAGAGCTTCTTTGATACGATCCCCAGCGAGTTGATTGACGCGGCCCGCCTGGATGGGGCCAGTAGCTGGCAGGTCTTTACGCGCATCGTACTGCCGCTCTCGCGTCCGGCCCTGGCGGTGATTACGATCTTTACGGTAATCGCTTCCTGGAAAGATTTTCTCTGGCCGCTGCTGGTGCTCTCGAACAGCAATCTGCAGCCGCTGCTGGTAGCGCTGTATCACGAGTCGAGTCTGAACGCCAATTTGCCTTTTAGCTACCTGATGGCCGGCCTGGTCTTCGCCAGCATCCCCCCCATCGTGCTTTTCTTGCTCTTCCAGCGCCAGATCATTCGGGGCGTTAATCTGACCGGTCTGAAGGGCTAGATCAGGAGGGAGGACCGCCGGGAAGGGTGGTCTTTTTCGCTCCTTCTGCCTGCCTCTGGTGGAAGGCAGGTGTGTGCTCTCTCTTTTTCTACCAGGGAACGGGGCTGTTAACAAGAAAGGAGGTATCTGATGCAGGATGTACAGCGGCGAGCAAGCGCCTTGCTCCGCTGCGGCAGGAGCCGCCGGCTGGCCCTGTTGCTGACTACCCTGGCGCTGGTGCTGGGCAGTTTGGGCCTGGTGCTGACGCTGCCACACCTGACGGGGACGGCCCGGGCCAGCAGCGCGGCGGTGACCGGTGGCGCCGGGGCAACGCTCCCTTATGTGGAGATGGAGGCCCATCAGGCAACTACCAACGGTAGTATTCTGGGACCCGATTTTACGCTCGGCAGCCTGGCCTCCGATGCTGTCGATCGTCAGGCAGTGCTGCTGACCAGTGGTCAATATGTGCAGTTTACCTTAACGCAGCCCGCCAATGCGCTGAATCTGCGCTACAGTATTCCCGATTCGGCCAGCGGCGGCGGGATTTCTGCGACGCTGAGCATCTATATCAATGGGGTGAAGCAGCCGCAGGAGTTGCAGTTGACCTCGAAATATAGCTGGCTCTACGGGCAGCCGAATTTCTCGAACTGCAATGCGAATGACTGGAACGATACGCCCGGCGGTACAGCGCATCATCAGTTCGATGAGGTGCATGTCCTGCTGCCGCAGATGAGCGCGGGGACAACGGTGAAACTGCAAGTTGATCCCGAGAACACGGCTCCCTGGTACGCTATCGATGTGGCCGACTTTGAGCAGGTGCCCGCGCCTCTGACGCAGCCTGCCGGCTCGCTCTCGGTAACTGCTCCGCCCTACAATGCCGATCCGACGGGCAAGGTCGATGCGACGAGCGCCATTCAGCAGGCTGTGAGTGACGCCTCGGCCCAGGGCAAGACGGTTTGGCTGCCCAGGGGCACCTATCTGGTGACCAGCCATATCCTGGTCGACAATGTGACTATGACCGGTGCTGGTCCCTGGTATACGGTGCTGACGGGTGCCCCCGTCGGGAGCAACGGCACCGGCGTTGGCGTCTACGGCTATGACGCTTACGATGGACGCACCAGCTCCAATGTGACACTGTCGAATTTCGCAATCGAGGGACAGATTACGAATCGCGTCGACTGCCTCCAGGACAACGGCATCGGCGGCACACTGAATAACTCGACGATCTCGAACATTTGGATCGAACACACTAAGGTCGGTATGTGGTTTGATGGCCCGTTGAGTGGCCTCAAGATTACCGGTTGCCGCATCGATAGTGTGCTGGCCGACGGCATCAACTTTCACCGTAACGTGACCAACTCTAGTGTGACGCAGACTATCGTCCGCGGTACGGGCGATGATGGCTTGGCCATGTGGTCGGCTACCGATAACGTGCCCGCCACTGGCGATAGTAACAATACCTTTGATCACAATACGGTACAGTCTCCGTACCTGGCCAACGGGATTGCGATCTACGGCGGCAATGGCAATAGTGTGACCAACAACCTGGTGACCGGCTCGCAGTATCGCGGTGGCGGCATCATGATCGATTATGAGGACTTCGGGAATGCTACCGCTCCCTTTGCCGGGACGACGACGGTGAGCAATGATACGATCCGGCAGACGGCGGGCATCGGCGACCAGGGCATTCAGCAGTTTGGTGCTCTGATGTTCTGGGCCGATAGCGGAGCAATGAACGCGACGTTCACGGTCTCGAATGTGGAGATCGATAACAGCCAGTATATGGCGATCTCGTTCGATGGTGGCAACCCCATCAGTACCGTGAACATGAATGGAGTCAATATCAACGGTGCTGAGTTCGCCTTTTCGAACAAGGTGAGCCAGATTACGGGTTCGGCAAGCAACGTCACAGCCAGTGGGTTGACGGTGGCCAGTATCCAGAGCTGCGAGAGCGCTAGCTCTTGGAATATCACGCTGGGCAGCGGTAACTCCGGCTGGAGCCCCAGCTCCCAGGTCTGTGGCTTCCCAACGGGGACGCCGACCCCAGCGCCTTCGCCAACGGCCCCGCTACCGACACCGACCCCCTCGCCGACCCCTTCGCCGCAGCCCGCGCCGACAGGGACGCTGGTACTGGCCATCAATGCCGGTGGCAGTGCGGCAGGCAACTTTGTGGCCGATACCGATTATGACCAGGGCAATCAGTATAGCGATAGCTCGACGGCCATTAATACCAGTCGTGTAGCCGAGACCATTCCACAGGCGGTCTGGCAGTCCTGCCGCTGGAACAGCTCCTTTACCTATACCATCGGTGGCCTGCGCGCGGGCAGCAGCTATACAGTGGCTCTCGATTGGGCTGAGCTGACCTGGACGGCTGCCGGCCAGCGCCTTTTCAATGTGGCCATCAACGGAACGACGGTGCTGAGTCGTTTCGATGTCTACGCTACGGCGGGCTACAAGACCGCTCTGCAGAAACAGTTTACGGTGACGGCCACGAGCAGCGGCCAGATCGTGATCGCTTTCACTCAGGGCGGGGCTGATAATCCCTTCATCAGCGGTATCGAGATCTGGCAGTCCGCGGGCGGCACGGCGACGCCGACCCCAACGGTGACGGTGACGCCGACGAGCACGCCGACACCTACCCCTGCCCCTTCGGGAACGCTGGTGCTGGCCATCAATGCTGGTGGCGGCGCGGCGGGCAATTTTGTCGCCGACACCGACTACAATCAGGGCAACCAGTACAGCGATACCTCGACGGCGATCAATACCAGCGGGGTGAGCAATCCCGCCCCGCAGGCGGTCTGGCAGTCCTGCCGCTGGAATAGCTCCTTTACCTATACGATCCCTGGTCTGACGGCGGGCACAATCTACGTGGTGAAACTGGACTGGGCCGAGTTGTCCTTCCAGGCGCCCGGCCAGCGCGTCTTTAACGTGACGATTAACGGCAGCCCGGCCCTGATCAATTTCGATGTCTATGCCACAGCGGGCTACAAGACCGCTCTGCAGCGCCAGTTCAATGTGGCGGCTAATAGCAGCGGCCAGATCGTGATCGCCTTCACGCAGGGGACGGCGAAGGCCGATAATCCGTTCATCAGCGGTATCGAGATCTGGAAGCCAGCCAGCTCGCCGAC
Source organism: Thermogemmatispora argillosa (assembly GCF_059696725.1). Taxonomy (NCBI): domain Bacteria; kingdom Bacillati; phylum Chloroflexota; class Ktedonobacteria; order Thermogemmatisporales; family Thermogemmatisporaceae; genus Thermogemmatispora; species Thermogemmatispora argillosa. The sequence continues at coordinate 245,920 of NZ_AP019377.1, forward strand.
GCCGCCACCGGTGGGGACTTTGATCACCGCCATTAATGCCGGTGGAACAACGACGGGCAATTTCATGGCGGATACGGGCTATAACCAGGGCAATCAGTACAGCGATACCTCGACGGCGATCAACACCAGTGGGGTAAGCAATCCCGCTCCGCAGGCGGTCTGGCAGTCCTGCCGCTGGAACAGCTCCTTTACCTATACCCTCACCGGGCTGTTCGCCGGAGCCCGTTATACCGTGAAACTGGATTGGGCTGAGCTGACCTTCCAGGCACCCGGCCAGCGCGTCTTTAATGTGGCGATCAATGGGACAACGGTGCTGAGCAACTTTGATGTCTACGCTACGGCGGGCTACAAGACCGCTCTGCAGAAACAGTTTACGGTGACGGCCACGAGCAGCGGCCAGATCGTGATCGCCTTCACTCAGGGCAGCGCCGATAATCCCTTTGTCAACGGCATCGAGGTTTATCAGGCCTAGATGTCTGGATGGCAGGGATCAGCTTCAAGGCTTCGTGAATGGCCTGCGCAACTGGTTCTGGCCTGCCTGGCGCGGCCCCGCTCGGAGCGCGGAGCGCTGGCTCCGCCTTCGGGGGGGCCTGGTTTTAGTCAGTTCTCTGAACGCCGTTGCGGAGCAGCAGCGTTCAACACTTGTGCTGTAGTGAATCGAAGACTAGCGATAAAGTCTTTATTGATTGAACCAACCAGAGTGGAAAGGAACCCACGTTCATGGAGAGGGCACAGCCAGTAGCCACCAATGCTCACCTAAGCGCCGCCTGGCCAGATGGCTATCAAGCCCTGGGTCAGGCGCAGATCTGCCAGCGGGACGCCACCAGCCTTTGCCTGCGCAGCGGCCCGGCCACTGTCGAGGTGACGGCCCTCGCGCCTGACCTCTTCCGCGTCGGTCTTTTTCTGCATGGCCGTCCCCGCTGCTACGAATCGCCGGCGGTGGTCGAACAGGAGTGGCAGCTTGACCAAGTAACCATTAGCGGACCGGAGGCGGGACGGGTGAGCATGGCCACAACGCTCGCGACGGCGCACCTCTCTCTTGACCCTCTGCGCATCAGTTTCTCTGATCGGCACGGGCGGGTCTTTGCCGCTGATGATCCCGAGTTTGGCATGGGCTGGTTCGAACAGCCCGTTGAGGATGCGCCTCTGGCCCTGGCTAATGTGGTGGGGACGCTCGGCTTGCCGCTGCGTGTCTATAAGCAGCACCTGCCCGAGGAGCACTACTTTGGCTGCGGCGAGCGCTTCGGAGGCCTTGATAAGACGGGGAGCTATCAGCTCTTCTGGAATACGGACCCTCCGCCTGGGCGCAGCGTTTTCCAGAACAATCTGTACGTCTCTATCCCTTTTACGCTGGTGCTGGCCAACGGCCTCGCCTGGGGGCTGTTCGTGGACAACCCGGGGCGCGTGGCCTTCGATCTGGCCCATGAGCATCCAGGGCGTTCCTGGTTTGGGACCAGTACCGGCGACCTGATCTATTATGTGTTCTGCGGTCCAACACCACAGGCGGTGCTGGAGCGCTATACCGCTCTGACCGGACGCACCCCTCTGCCGCCACTCTGGTCGCTTGGGAACGGGCAGAGCCGTTTTAGCTATGCTTCTGCAGAAGAGCTGCGCCAGGTGGCGGCTACCTTCCGCGCGCGCGATATTCCATGCGACACGCTCTATCTGGATATCGATGCGCTCGACGGCTACCGCGTCTTCACCTGGGACCGGGAGCGCTTTCCTGATCCCTCCGGCCTCTTCTCCGAGCTGCGTTCCCAGGGCTTCCATGTGGTGAGCATTGTCGACGCCGGCATCAAGGTCGATGAGAATTACACGGTCTATATGGACGGGAAGCGGCGCGATGTCTATTGTAAAACGCCCGATTACCAGGACTATAAGAACGCAGTCTGGCCAGGCCTCTGTGTCTTTCCCGATGTGACCAACCCGGAGGTGCGCGCCTGGTGGGGGGAGCAGCATCGCCCGCTCCTCGAGGCCGGGGTAGCCGGGATCTGGACCGACATGAATGAGCCGGCAGTCTTTATTCCCGTACATGGGACGCTGCCCCCCGAGACGATTCACCCCGGCGGTGGGGTCCCGCGTCTGCACCTCGAGATTCACAACGCTTATGGCTCGCTCCTGGTCCAGGCGACGCGCGAGGGGCTGCAACGCCTGCGCCCGGGTGAGCGCCCGTTTGTGATTTCGCGCGCCGGCTACGCCGGCATTCAGCGCCATGCCTTGATTTGGACCGGCGATAACGCCTCAACATGGGAAGACCTGGCCCAGAGCGTGCCGCAACTGCTCAATCTGGGCCTCTCTGGCGTAAGCTGGTGCGGCAGCGATATCGGCGGCTTCTACGGCGATTGTAGCGGCGAGCTGCTGGCTCGCTGGACAGAGTTCGGGATCTTTCAGGCCTTTTGCCGTAACCACTCGGAGAAACAGACGCGCCGTCAAGAGCCGTGGGTTTTTGGTGAGCCGTACGAGTCGGTCTGTCGCGCGATGCTCAAGCTACGGCAGCGCCTGCTGCCCTATCTGTATACGCTTTTCGAGGAATGCCACCGCACTGGCGCGCCGGTGCTGCGCCCGCTCTTCTGGATCGCGCCAACGGACCCAGCCGCCTGGGCTTACGACGATGAGGCCCTCTGCGGCGATGCCCTGCTCATAGCCCCTGTGACTCGTCCTGCTGTCAGTCACCGCCATGTCTATCTGCCCGCCGGCACCTGGTTCCACTTCTGGAGCGGCCAGCGCTTCAGCGGTCCGGCCCACGTCGTGGCCTATGCCCCCCTTGGGCAACCCGCGATCTATGTGCGCGCCAATACAGCCGTGCCACTTTGGCCCGAGATGAATTTTGTGGGAGAACTGCCACCTGACCCGCTGACGCTGCTCCTCTATCCAGCCGAAGGAAGAGGCACAAGCAACCTCTATGAGGATGCCGGCGATGGCTACGGCTATCAGCAGGGGGAGTATGCTCGCCGGAGCATTAGCTGCGAGGTCGAGGGCGACGAGATCCGCCTGTTCATCGGTCCGCGAGAAGGCCACTTTGTGCCGCAGCGCCAGCGCATCGTGTTAGAGCTACGCGCTCTTGAGCGGACGCCGCGTAGCGTTGAATGGAGCAGCGACAACGGTGCCCCCGCCAGCCCGGTCGAGTGGTCCTATGACCAGGAAGAAAGCCGCCTACTGGTGACACTGCGCGAGCAGGCCGAGGCTCAAGAGATTAGCATCCGCCTGGCAGCGAAGGCTACTGAGACAGCCCTCAATCCCAGGCGCGAGCACAGAGCTGAGGGACCTGCCGATCGGTTTTGAGCTGCCGGGAAGCTGGTGACCTTCCTGGCTAACCGAGTGCCTCGCCCTGTTGACTGAGCAGTCAGCTAGCTGCTCGCTCGGGCAATTAGTGCGGGCCGACTAGCATTTTCGCTGGTGTCTGATCAGCCCCTTCCTCGCTATGGCCAGAGCAACAAAAGAAGAGTGTTGGCTTTTATGCTAACACTCTTCTTTTGTTTGTCTTTTCAAGCATTGTTCCAGGATTCCGACGCTTTAGCGGAATCCGCTCACTACTCTTCTGGATAAGAGCGTGCTGCCGCTGAGGACAGCTTGGCCTGACAGCTGCAGTACAATAGCCTCATTATTCCGATAAAAATGCTAGAAACCAGCGTCTAACAGATGGGACAACAATGAATCTGATTGTGGAAGGGAAAGGCATCTTTATTAGCAAACATCAGGGGAGAATTCGCCTGGTTCGGGGGTCACAGGTCGTGGAGGAAGTGCCTCTAATCCATCTCAATCAAATTCTGGTCATTGATACTGGCATTGGGATTTCCAGCGATGTGGTGAAGCTCTACAGCGAGGAAGGGATTCCGCTCCATTTCTTAGAGAAAAATGGCATGGTGAGCGCCTCACTCTACGCTGCTGGGCTAACAGGCACGGTGCTCACCCGCCGCGCGCAGCTGCTGGCTTTCAGCACTGCCAAGGGATGCGAGCTTGCCCGGGCCTTTACCCGGGGCAAACTGGCGAATCAGATCAATCTGCTGCGCTACTTCATACGGAGCCGCAAAGACGAGCAGCCGGAGCTTTGCCAGAAGCTACACCAGTCGGCGCAAGCTATCCACGATCTGCTTGGGGAGATAGACGGCTTGCTCATCGAGAAACAGGGAATTGCGGAGCTGCGCCCTTCTTTGCTCTCGCTGGAGGGCCGAGCGGCACAGCACTACTGGACAGGTCTCAGGCATGTTCTGCCCGAGCAACTCCACTGGCCCGGACGCCAGACGCGGGGAGCCACCGACCTTTTCAACTCTCTCCTTAACTATGGCTACGGAGTGCTCTATGCCCAGATCGAGCAAGCCATTCTATTGGCAGGGCTTGATCCCTATGCCGGCTTTCTCCATGCCGATCGTCCCGGCAAACCGAGCCTGGTTCTCGATCTGATCGAGGAGTTCCGTCAGTGTACGGTTGATCGGACACTGGTCGGATTGTTGAATCGGCGCGTGCCCTTGGAACAGGATGGCGAGGGATTGCTGACCGCTGAGACGCGCCGCAAGGTGGCTGAGAAGGTGCTGGAACGCCTGAACGGCGGTAGCGAGCTGTATGAAGGGAAGCGCCAGGCTCTCCGCTTCATTCTCCAGCAGCAGGCCCGCCATCTAGCTTCCTTCCTGCGCGGCGAGCGAGAGACCTATACACCCTTTGTCGCTAGTTGGTAATCAGGTGGAGAAGAGAAGGGAAGTTTCTTCCATGCGCACACTGGTCATTTATGACATCCCTCATGACGGTACACGCACGAAGATCGCCGATGCCTGCCTCGACTATGGCTTGGAGCGCCTGCAGCAGAGCGCCTTTATCGGGGAGCTATCACTCAGTCAGCAACGGGAGCTGTTTCTCAAAATGCGTCAGCGCCTGGGACGACATGGGGCGAATATTCAGCTCTTCTCTCTTGATGAACGGGCCTGGGCTGGCCGCCGCGTGATTATCCGCGCCGAGCCGGTTTCACTCGATAAAGATCATTCAAAAGAAGACGAGGGGGACGATGGTCAGTGACGCCTGGCTCAAGCCAGGGACTTGCCCGCAGCCGCATCGACCCGGGCTTCAGGGCTGGTTGACGGCAGCCCACCGCCCAGGACAGCAGTGCACGGTGACCGGGCCGGGTTGACCCATTCCCCTGCCCGGTGAGGCGAAGCCGTTGCTGACCGTTCGGCCAGTGCCCTTGGCCTCACGAGGAGAAGTGATACATCAGGAGAGCCGAAGGTGTCAACTCCATAGAGAAAGGAGGAAGCCGCCTTCCTCCTCTGGATTCCTCCAGGGGTCCCCGGCGGCATGCCTGTATGGAAGAGAAGAGTGTCGATCATGAGGAAGAGCAAGAAATCTGCTGGCTCGATGTGACTGATTTAAAGCAGTATACCTGCTGTCCCCGTCTGATTTACTACCGCTACACCTTGCCGACGATTCGCCCGCTGACCTTTGCTATGCAGGCCGGCAAGGAGAGCCATCGGGCAGAGGCTCTGCACCATGAGGTACGCCGCAGCCTGCACCGCTACGGCCTCAGTGAGGGCGAGCGGATCTTTCACCAGCCCTTAATCTCCAGAAGGCTGGGACTTAAGGGACGCGTTGATCTGCTGATTGTGTCACCCTCGCTCACTGCCTCGGTGCGTGAGGCGACTATCGTCGAATACAAGGATTCAGAGCGGCAGACCCAGGCTCACTTTACGCTGCAGCTAGCAGCTTATGCTCTCATGGTCGAGGAAGAGCTAGGCCTTACCGTCAAGAGGGCGTTCCTGTACAGCATTCCACTGCGCCAGGCCAGGCCGGTGCCGTTGACCAGCGCGCTGCGCCGCCGCGTTGAGGCGACGGTGGACGCGATCCGCCAGAGCCTGCAGACAGAGAGCTTGCCCGCCCCCACGGCGCAGCAGCGTCGCTGCCCGCTCTGCGAGTTTCGGCGCTTCTGCAACGATGTGGTGTAGGCAGGTAGATAGGAGCGAGCGAGCGCAGCAGCAAACACCTGCCTTCCCAGGGAAAGGGCCAGAATTCCGACGATTTAGCGGAATCGCCGGGTTATACTCCTCCCAGAGCAGCAGGCCGGTTCACGTTCCGGCAGCAGGCCCCTCGGTGTCAAAGCCTCGCTTCAGACCGGATGAGACGAGACCAGAAAGGAAAGGAGATGCTGCCTTGAATATCGAGACCATGAAGCGGGTTCATCGCCTGCAGGCGATCATTCACCTGTTCGAGAGTCAGGCGCAGCGGCGCTGGCGCACTCGCGAGATTGCCGAGCGGCTGGGCATCAATGAGGACACAGCGAACAAGTACTTGAATGAGCTGCAGGTAACCGGCCTGCTGCCTATCACGAAAGAGGGCCTCTACTGGTTTTTGCCGGAAGGGGCGGTGATTCCCAGGTTGCAGCTCTCACTGAGCTATCCCGAGGCGGTGGGCCTCTATCTGGCTGGCCGCCTCCTGGCCCAGACGCGCGATGAGCGCAACTGGCATCTGACGATGGCCCTGCACAAGTTGCTAGAGGCCCTGCCCGCTCCCGTGCGCGAGCAGCAGGGGACGATTGCAGCCCTATTGTTGACGGAAGACACGGAAAGGGAAGATTTTTCAGCCATTTTTCTGGCACTGGCCTGCGGCTGGGTCCAGCACCGGCGCGTACAACTCACCTATGAGCCGCCGCGCAAGAGCCGCTTTGAGACGCTTTTCGATCCTTACCTGCTGGAGCCATCGGCCATCGGGCGGACCATCTATGTGCTCGGCTATAGTCACGCCGTGCAGGCTCTGCGTACCTTGAAGCTGGAGCGCATTCGGCACGCGAAGCTGACCAGCGAGTCGTTTGACCCTGACCCTTCTTTTAAGGCTGAGGAGCTGCTGCAACGAGCCTGGGGCGTGATGTATGGCGATGAGGAGCCGGTCAGGGTGCGCTTGCACTTCAGCAGCCAGGTAGTGAAGCGGGTGCGTGAGACGCGCTGGCATCCGTCGCAGGAAATTCGCCTGACGCGCGACGGCTGCGAGTGGACGGCCCTGATCGGCGATCTGGTCGAGATCGAACCGTGGGTTCGCGGTTGGGGTGCTGATTGCGTGGTATTAGAGCCGGAAGAGCTGCGCGCCCGGGTGATCAGCCATGTCCAACGCGCCTGCCAGCAGTATGGTTTGCAGCCTGCACCTGCCTCCGCCCACGAGCCAGGCAGGCTCAACCCGGATCTCTTCCGCCGTCCCGCACGACCAGATGAGGCATCAGATCAGAACAGAAAGGAGTGAGCCGTTTCCGTTATGAAGACTCTCTACCCTTATCAGGAGCGTGTGCTACAGGTATTGGCCCAGGGCCGCAATGTGATTCTGGTCATCCCGACCGGCGGAGGGAAAACGCTGGCCGCGCTGCTGCCTTTCCTGCAAAGCTGCGCCTTCAACGATGGAACCTTGCCCAGCAAGGCGCTTTATGTCACGCCGATGCGGGTGCTGGCAGCGCAGTTTATGGGAACCTGCCGTCAGTTGCTGGAGGAGGAGCTGAACCCTCTCTTGATTGAGCCGCTGCGCCAGCGCTATGCCCAGTTCGATCGCCCGCTGCTTAGCCTACAGACTGGCGAGTCGCCCGATGATCCTCAGTTCGAGTCGTTGATCACGGCTTGCACGATCGATCAGCTTCTGGCGAGCGCTCTCGGTGTGCCCTATAGCGTCGATGGGGCGCGTGCCAATATCAATGTCGGTCTGCTCGCCAGCGCCTACCTTATTCTGGATGAGCCGCATCTCTACCCGTTGAACCGGCAGGGTCAGAGCTGCTTTGGCGCGTTGACGACGACGATCGAGCTGTTGCGTCAGCTCAAAGATCTGACTCGCTTTATCTTCATGAGCGCAACGCTCTCCAGACCGTTGGTGGAGCAACTGGCGCACATGGTCGAGGCCGAGGTGATTGAGGCCAGCGATGCGGAGCTGGAAACGTTAGCCAGGGGACGCCAGCGCGTTTTTCGACGCGTCGCAGAGCCGCTCAGCGCTGAGCAGGTCCTGGAGCATCATCAGCGCTGCTCTCTGGTGGTCTGTAACCGTGTCGAGCGAGCCCAGGAGCTGTATCTCCAGCTCGACGAGCTGATTCAAGCGCGCGGTCAGCCTATCCGCCTGCAGTTGCTGCATAGCCGCTTTAGCGATGAGGATCGGCGCCGTCAGGGCGAGGAACTCCAGCGTTTGCTTGGTCCCGCCGCCTGGGACGAGAAGAGCGGTCGTTATCGGGGCGAGAATGTGATCGTGGTGGCGACGCAGGTGGTCGAGGTGGGGCTTGACATCTCAGTTGAGACGCTGCATAGCGAGCTATCGCCGGCTAATAGCCTGATCCAGCGTGCCGGACGCTGCGCGCGTTTTCCCTATCAGCAGGGGCAGGTCTTCATCTATCCGCTTCCCGTCGATGATCAGGGCCAACCGCAGACGCTGCCCTATGAGCCGGCCCCTTGTCAACGCACCTGGGAGGCGCTGGCCGAGTACGACGGCCAGGTAGTGCGCTTTCAAGAGGAGCGCCGCCTGCTCGACACGGTTCATTGTGAGAGCGATCTCCAGTTATTGGCGCGTTACGAGGAACAACGGCAAGAGTTGCTTGATAAGATGGTTGCCAGCTTGAGGCGACCCGATCCCAGCGTGCGCTCTACGCTGATCCGCGATGATTTGCAGGTGGCGATGCTGGTGCATGATGCGCCCGAAGAGGAGATTGTCACGGCGCCCTGGCAATGGCAGCTCTTTACGCTGCGCCCCAGTCTGCTGCAGGGCAAACACTGGCAGGCGTTGCAGGAGCGCGCCGCCGCCCTGGGCCTCGATTGGGTCTGCAAACAAGCGGTGCTTATGGATACAGGCGGCGGGACGGTGGCCCAGGGTGAGGACGATAGTCGGCGCGAACCGCTGTATACGTGGGAGCCGGTGACCAACCCGGCCCAGATCAGTACTGCGTTGGTGCTGGCCTTCCCGCAGGCGCTGGTGACCTACGATCGTGATCTCGGCCTGGTCTTCCGCGACGGACGCCTGCCGCTGCCTGCACGCTGGCAGCAGCGCCTTGAGGGTACGCGCTACCAGAGTCGACCGCTGGAGCGGCGGCGTTCAGGCGGGGCCGGTCAGACGGTCTCGCGGCAGCGCTACGAGGAGCACATTGGGGGACTGGCCAACGCCTACCACTACGGTCTCTATCACGAGTTGGCCTATGGGCTGCGCCGCCTGGAGGAGCGGATGGGATTGGCGGCAGGCACGATTGATCAGGCCATTCAGCTCGCGCTGGCGTTGCATGATCTGGGCAAGCTTGCTGAAGGCTGGCAGCGTTGGGCCCGCGCCTGGGAGCGTCTCTATCACGAGAAAAAAGGCCTGCCTTATCAGGAGCCGGCAGCCGATTATCTCTTCGCGAAGACGACCTATGACGTGCGGGCGCGCGAAGAGCGACAGTGGGAGCAGGAGCTACCGCTACGCCGTCCCAATCACGCCTGTGAGAGCGTGGCCCTGGCGCGTCGCTTTATCGGGGATTGTCTGGGGGCGACAACGCCGACCAGTCCCTATGCGCCAGTGGTGCGAGCTACCTGCTATGCTATCGCCCATCATCATACCACAGGGGCCCATGAGTATGGGGCCACCAGGCTGGCGCCAGGGGCTTTGGAGGCGGTGCGGCAGGCCCTGGAGCTGGTGCAGCGCGAGGCCGCTCCCCGGCGCGCGAATCTGCAGTTGATTGCGCCCGCGTGTGAGCAAGGCGACCTCTTCCCAGAGCATGCCACGTCGGGGAAGTTCAGTCAGCCCGCGCTGGATCTCCACAAACCCCAGTACGAAACCTGGCTGGCTTTTGTCATGACACGCGCCCTGCGCCTGGCCGACCAGCGCGCCGACGCTTATCGCTAGCAAAGCTAGCTTGTCAGTTCCCTGACCATTTTGCGGTACGCTCGCCGGAAAGGGGGACAAGAAGAGAGGTCCATACCATGCGCCAGATAGTGTACTAAATACCTGCTAAGTTAGCATTTGCTGTTCGCTCTTTCTATAAAATAGTGCACAATCGCCTAACAGAGGATAGTGTATGACAACGCTCTACATCAACAAAGCGAGCGGGACATTCGCCGACACCCTGCTCGCCCTGGGCATGGCCGACCTCATGCGGCTCTGCCTGGCGCGCCTGGGTCGTCTGGAGCAGCCGCCGGAGATCTACGATGCCGGCCAGAGCTTTCTGATCCAGCTCCCTGCCGTTGCAGAAAGCGACCTGACGAGCAGTGACCGCCTCGCCCTGCTGCGACCGCTGAGCACGGCCAAGCAGCAGGAGCGGCAGGCCAAGAAGGGCCGTTCGTTCAGCGAGGTCGAGATCTTCGACTACGAAGCCGAGCAGGAGAAACAGCGCCAGCTTCAGGCGCAGCTTGCCAAGCTGCCGCCGGAGAAGCGATCTCCCAAAGCGCGCCTCAATCCCACGCCGGAGCTGCAAGAGATTCTCAGCAACGGCCCCAGCCCCGAGCTGGAGCACTACAAAGCTATTAACGTCATGAAGGTCGCCGACACCTTCAACGAGCTGGCGCTGCGTTGGGTGAGCCTGAGCGCCGAGCAGCAATGGTTTGCCGTGCGACTGCTCTTCCGCCTGTTCTCCGCGCCGCTCAACGACGTTGAGCAGGCACAACACACCTGGGAAAAGTGGGCCAAGGAGCAGGGCCTCAGTAGCAAGGCCCAGGCCACCGCCGTCCAGCTCCTCAACCCGACCAGCGGCAAGGGGGCCAATGCTCCTAAAAGCAACCGTCTGGCGGTCGGCGGCCTGGAAAATTTCTGGCTGCTGGAACTGGTCAAGTTTCGCGGCTTCATGCTGGGCGCCGCCCCCTATACCCTCAGCGGCAGCAAGGACCGCAAAACCTTTGTCGTGTTGCCCGAGAGGGTGGAGTTGGAGACGCTCAGGGCCATCATGCAGAAGTTCCGTGAGATCTGCTGGTCCAGCACCGCCATCAAACAGGACATTCTGGCCGCGCTGCGCCTGGCCCAGGTCCTGGTGAACCACCGGCGCAACGAGCTGGCGAGCAACCAGAATCTTGACCCGGACGAGCTTCCTCCCCTGGTCAGTATCACTCACGGGCTTGACGTGGCCTTCTACAAGGATATGGGCAGCGCTCACGCGGTGATGAATGTCTCAACCATCAATTTGCCGTCATGGCTGCCTCCGCGACCGCGCTCCGTCGCCGAGGCCATGCAGATCGATGACCTGCTCGACGAGCACATCGCCATCATCAACCGCATCGAGGGATCACAGGGGAAAGAAGGGAGCGAAGAGCTAGAGCTGCTGCGCATCTATCGCGATTTCCTTTCCAGTCATGATCTTCGCCTCTTCTGGTACTTCGCAGCCAGCTATGGCCCCTACCTTTTTCGACAGCGGGAACGCGAGAAAAACGAAAAGCGCTGGCTGAGACAGTTTTCCAGCCAGGGACTTGACAAACTTGTATTATTGGAGAGTGCAGCAATGGAAACGAAAAAAGGAACACAGGACCTGAAACTAAGCCCCATTCTTCAGAATAAGGGCTTCCAGCGCATCGCCTCGGCCATTCGTGAGGCCACGGTCAACGCCCAGCGGCGCCGCTTCCAGGATAGCAACTATCCTTACGAGGTGCGCTACGGACTGGGGCAGGAGCTGCTGCGCAAGATTCATCGCCGCGACGAATTCATGCAGGCGCTCAGCGAATTCCTGCTGCAGTACAATGCCGAGACGGCGCGCGAAGAGGAGAAACTGGCGCAGAAGCTGGGACATGCCTTGCGTCCAGAGGACTACCGCCACCACCATCTGCGCTACCCTGTCACGACGAGCGACATTGACGAGTTCACGACGCTCTTCGACCAGTATCCCTGCGAGCTGGTGGCCTCGATGCTGCTCTCCTACGGTTACGCCCGCTGGGGCAAGGCTGAGGAGAGCGGCCAGAGCGAAGAGGATACAGAGACAGCCGCCGCTCAGGCTCAGTGACCCCAACCTTTTGGTAGTAGATAGCACAGTTATCACCAATCATAGATAGAATAGAAAGGCAGGAGCAAACTATGACGAACATGCCCATCTCGCTCTCAATCGCCGCCCGCATGACCCTGAACATGCACAGCCTCAACAACGAGGGAGGCGAGGGGAACCAGATTCAGACGCGCATGGTCGATATCGTCGGCGACGACGGTCTGCTGCACACCGTCAACGCCATTTCTGGCGACATGCTCAAGCACGTGCTCATGGAGCACTTCTACCGCCGCGCCCGCGAGGAGGGCCTGAGCCTCTGCGCCGGCTGCCAGCAGTTCGATGCCAACCGCATCAATGCCGATAGCGACTTCATCAAGGGAGCAGGCAACACAGGCGCGGCGCTCATCGATGCCCTATTGCAGCGCTGCGCCATGGACGACGTTGGCGGGATTTTGGTGACAGAAGGCGGGCGTTCGGTCCCCCGCAAGTCCGTCTGTGAATTCGGCTGGGTGGTGGCCCTACCTGAGCGCGTGCGTACCGATAGCTACTTCCACGTCAAGTACGCCCTGGAGCGCGGACCGGGAGCCGCCCGCAAGGAAGAGGGAGATGAGCACAGAGGGGCCAATCTTGGTCAGAGCATCTTTCATCGCCCGGCCTCTAGCGGCGTCTACGCCGTGGTCTGCCATGTCGAACTGAATCGCGTGGGCTACAACGATATCACGCAGAGCTACGCTATCAGCGCCGAGGAACGCCAGCGCCGCAGCCGAGTACTCCTGGAAAGCCTGCTCTATAGCTTCCTGGAGCTGAACGGAGCGATGCGCTCGACGCAGCTTCCCCACCTGTTGGCACTGGAAGGCTTCATCAGCACCAGCGAGACCGCTACGCCGGCGCCACTGGTCAGCCCGCTGCTCGGCGGTAGCGACGAGCCGCAGGCCTACCGCGAGCAGGCAGCGGCCATTGTTCGCGCCCTCAATGGCGATGGTCCCCAGCATGTGCGCTTGCAGACCTTTGACACCCTGGCTGAGTTCTCTCAGCAGATGCGCGCGCTCATCGACAGCATTACTCCCGAGGCGGCCTCGGCCTAGGTCGGTCGGTATATTCCATTAGGAAGGAGGCAGACGACCAATGTGGATTGTCGCGCAATACCTGCCGGTCTCCTTTTTCTCGTTGCGACCGGCCAGCGCTACATCCTCGGGTGGTCAGACGCTGCTGGTGCCGACCCCCTTCGCCATCAAGATGGCTCTGCTCAGTACGCTGATCCGCACTCGTGGGCTGGCAGAAGGGGAACGCCTGTTCCCCTCTCTACGCGATCTGCCCATCGCTCTTGAACCGCCTGAGCAGGCGGTCGTCATCAAGGGCTTTAGCAAGATCCGCCGCGAGTTGAAGGACAAGAGCAATCCAGAAAAGGCCGCTCGCGCTCGTTTGGAGAAAGAGTATCCTTTTCAGCCGACAATTGCCTATCGTGAATACGTCAGCTATTATGGAAGCCTGCGCCTGGCCTGCGAGGTCGCTGAAGAGAGTCCTTTAGCAGCGGTGCTGCCGGAGCTGCTGATTGGCCTGAACTATCTGGGCAAGCGCGGCGGCTTTGTCCAGATCGTAGAGCCACCTCAGCCACGTGCGGAGCTGCCCGCCGGCACCTTCCTGCTGTTGACCGCTTCGCGGCAGGAGGCATTTCCCATTGAGGGAACGCTGCAGGTGCTCGATGACTGCGGGCCGAAGCTGACGTTCGCTCAGGCCAACATTTATACTGATGAGCGCATAGTACTGAACCGGGACCGCGTGCTCCGTCACGTGGTGCTTCCGTATCAGCGCTGGCGCTCCTCACACGCCTATAGCTGGTATCGCCGCCTGCCTTTGTCGTGAGAGAGGCAAGAGCAGGCGGCCAGTGGGGCAGCTTTGGAGCAGCGCCGTCCTCTGTCCCGGCCAGGGAAGGGCAGAGGCTCCGCTTATGGATGTGCCATTCCTGACATGGAAGGGAGAGCCTATGCTGACAACCTATCACCTGCTGTGGACCATGCGCGTTGAGACGCCGTTGGAGCTGGACGCTTCTCCAGGGACGGCGCTGCGCGGCGCGCTTTTTTCGGCAATTTGGCGTCGCTTTTGCATGAACAAGCAGGCGCGTACCTGCCTGGAGTGTCAGCTCCTGCAGGTTTGTCCTGTCAGCGCGCTCCTGGCGCCGGCTGATGATCTGCGGGCACCGACGCTGCAGCGCCTCAATGGCCAGCCCTGGGGGCGCGATATTCCGCGTCCTTATGTGCTGGAGCCGCCGTTAGAGGTTGGGCGACGCTACGAGCCGGGCGAGCAGCTCGTGTTTGGTATGACGCTCATTGGCCGGCGCGTGGAGCTGCTGCCTTACGTTATGCTCAGCAGCCAGGAACTGGAACGCCAGGGGCTTGGACGGCCTTTGCCAGAGAATGGCTCGCCTCCCCGGCGCGGTGAGTTCCGCATCGAACAGATCGAGGCCTACCATCCGTTTAGCGGGGAACGGCAGCAGCTCTATCGGGCCGGGGAGCGCCAGGTGACGACGCCGACGCTGGCTGTGCGGGCGGAGGACGTGCGCCAGCGGGCGCTAGCGTTGTCGGAGCAACGAGTGACGTTGGCTTTCTTGACTCCCCTGCGCCTGGTACGGCATGGCACGCTTTGCAAAGAGCCGGATTTCGCCACGCTCGTGCAGCGCTTGCTTGAGCGTCTGGAGCAACTGGGGCAGGCCTACGGCGACGCGGAAGAGGCGCGCGCTCTGGCGGCCCAGCGTGGGCGTCTGTTGGCCCTGGCGGCGACGGTGCGCTGTGAGAAGCACACTACTCGCTGGCAGGATATGCCCAGCTACTCCCGTCGCCTGCGACGCGCCACTCCTATTGGCGGTTTGGTGGGGCAAGCAACCTTTGTCGGCGAGCTGGCAGGGCTGCGGGAGCTGCTCGTGTGGGGTGAGCTGGTTCACGTGGGGAAGGACGTGGTGAAGGGGGATGGCTGGTATCGCGTCAGCAGTTCAGTGAAGGGGGACAGCCTCCCCACGGCTTGTTTCCCCTGGCTCCAGAGTCATGCCCATGCTTCCTTTAGTTGGGGCTATGATGGATGAAGGCATCTGATTCGGTCAGAGCTGGCCTGTCCTGGTAGGGTGGGCTGCTCACTTCCTCAGTCAGCGGATCTCTCTGCCACAGGCAGCTCTGGCTCTGGCAGGCTCAGATGCCCGCGCCTCAATGCTTGCTCTGCTGCTGAGCGCCAGCTCATTCCTTATAAGCCCGAAAAGCACAACAATTTTTAATTGCAGAGCATAATACTATAATGGCTTGTCCCCCCAAAAGCCCCTGTCTAGCCCCAAATTGAGCCTTGCACGTTGCTTATCATTTTGGCATTTAGTATGGGACAAGGTGCGTGGCTGCCGTTAAGAACGGCGGCGGATCAAGGAGGTAGCGTCACGATTCCGGTTTCCTCCTGGCAGGAGGCCTCCCCATGTGAGTATTCAGGAGAGCAAGGAAGGCGTCCTTACCCTACAGCAACGGCTCAAAACAGCTCTCAGGGAGAGCCAGCGTATGGATACTTTGCGCCGCCTTGCCTTTGACCGCTCTCATGGTGCTTCATGCTCTGCCTGGCAGCCACTATGCTGCTGGGGAAGAAGAGACCAAGCAGTGGCAGGTCAGCCGCCGCTACGGCATTTTGGGAAGGCCCTGGGGCATCGCCATTGACGCTACTGGTATTGTGCGTGGCAGCGGACCAGTCAGCTCTCAAGAACAGATCACAGCTCTGGTTCAGACAGTGGCGCCAGGCTTGAAAATGCCCGCTACTTCGGTTAGACTGAAGCGGATTTGAGATTCAACAGGCATCGTTAGAGAAGCAGCAAGGTAGGTAGAGTTTCTGATGCAATGGCGTAACCGTTTGCTCCAGGTAGCAATTATTCTCTTTGTGTTGCTCCTGGTGAATCTTATTCTCCAGTACTCGGCAGCACAGGGGACCTTAAAAGGAGCCGTCGGCGTCCTTTCTTGGGTGCTGCCCATTCTCTTGCTGGCCCTGGGCTTAGCTGCCCTCTGGCTGGCCTACACCAGACGCCAGCTTCCCCAGGCGCGCCTTCAGAGGGGAGGTCTCTCGGGCAATACCGGTTTATTCCTGCTTGGGCTCATTGTAGTTATCCTGGCGCTCGTATTCTTGCTACAGAATATCGCGTCCTTTTTATGATATTGCATGCGAGAAAAAGAGGAGCAGAAGATCAGTGAAGGATCAGGAATCGCCTGCGCTCGTACTGGAGAAGGTCAGCCGCTCTTATGGCAGTCTGCGAGCCCTGGACGCGGTGAGCTTTGTCCTGTATCCAGGGGAACTGGTAGCCCTGCTGGGAGAGAACGGCGCAGGGAAAACGACGACGCTGCGACTGATCGCCGGTTTGCTCTCGCCTGACGCCGGCCTGATTCAAGGAATGGGCGGACGGATTGCCTGGGGCTCCAAGGAGATGAAACAGTTCATGGGCTATCTGCCAGAGGACCCTTTTCTGTACGAGACTCTCTCGGGCTTCGAGTTCCTTGAGCTAGTAGGCGCTTTGCACCGTCTGCCGCGCTCTCTTTGCCAGCAGCGCGCGGAGCAGCTACTCACCCGTTTGAATCTGCGCGAGGTGGCCCAGCGCCGTATTCAGAGCTACTCGCAGGGCATGCGACGCCGCCTTGCTCTCTGCAGCGTCTTGCTGCACTCTCCCCGTCTGCTGCTGCTAGACGAGCCACTGAATGGCCTTGATCTGGCCAGCGTCCGTGAGGTCAAACTCCTCTTGAGCGAACTCTGCGCTGAAGGGAGCGCCGTCCTTGTTTCGACTCATCTGCTCGATGTCGCCGAGCGTCTCTGTTCTCGCGCCATTATTCTTTCTCATGGCCGCGTGATTGCCGATGGAGCCCTTGAAGAGCTACGCCGTCAGGCCAGCCAGGGAGCTGAAGCCTCACTAGAAGCCGTCTTCTTTGCTTTAACTGCTTCTGATCACGGGGTAGTTCACAGTGAATCGTGAAGCTCTGTTTGGCCTTGTCAAGCGCTAGCGTATACAGGATCACGGGAGGCCCACTTTGCCCGCTGATGGCTTCTTCTCGAGACGAAGAGCCAGTTGGCCCGAAACTCTACATCAGGGCTGGAGGCTCCTCTATGTGTACAGCAAGATGGGCTGGCACCGCCAGAGAGAGCACGGCTTCCACAGGCTTACTGTCAGCTTTCTGGCGCTAGCCCTGCTGGCTTTCTGCTGGTGGCTGGGGCACAAGCTCGCCCTGCCGCCGACTCTAGCGGGTCGGGTGCTGCCGTCCTTTCTGCCGGGCGGCCTGACTGGGCTATGGCTGTTGTGTCTCAGTTGGCAAGTTGTACAGGCTCCAGCCGCCCTCTGGGATTGGCCCGATCTGGAATGGTGGTTGACCGCTCCAGTGCCCTTAGCATTCGTCCTGATGCGCGCCAGTCTGCGCCTGTTCGCTACCCTGCGCGGTATAGGGATGATCCTGCTGGCGTTGGGGGTGTTGGCTCTGGCAGCCCTACATCTCTCGCCGCTTTTGTTCCTCTCTCTCGGCTTACTGCTCCTCTATGAGGCACTCTGTTCGACGCTCTTCGCCCTGTTGCTAACCTTGTGGCTGGCCTCCTACTTCGGCAAGCGTCGCCTGCGGCAGCTCATTATTGGTGTGGCGGTCGGCTCTTGCTGCCTGCCACTAGGGCTATTTCTTGTGACGCTCTTCCCCACAGGCGGCGAGCATCTGAGAGCGCTGCTCCTCTCGACGGGCATGGTGTGGCCTGGAACTATCCTGACAGATCTGATCTTGACTCTCGCCGGGAGCGCAGCCGCTTCCTCGCCTGCTCCGTTGCCACCATTAGCCTCGCTGGCCCTATTGACGGCCATGATCGGGTCCCTGTTGCTCCTGGGAGGGGCCTGCCTGTTGGTGGGCAAGCGCGGCTATCGTGCTGGCTGGGAGGGCACCTTGATCGCTTCTGGTCAAGGGACTCTGCGCGGATCAGCGCTCCGCAGTCGTTTGCGCGGAGGAAGCTTGTGGGAGCTGGCCTGGAATTTGCGTCTGGGGTCTCCCGCTGTAGCTGCTTTGGTCGGCTTTTGCTGGCAGGATACCCTCTACGATTGGCGCCGCCTCTCCAGCATTGTGATTTCAGCCTTTCTCCTGCTCGCCGCCTGCTGGCGCACCACCCTGAGTGGTCCGCTGGCGCTCCCTCTCGCATTGGCTTTGATCCTGAGCCTTGATGCGCTGGTGGCGCGTATGGTGGGATTGCCTGCCCTGCAACGCTTGCTGCAGGCCCGCTCTCTGTTGCAAATGACTCCGACTACGGCTGTGACTCTGCTGTGGTCGTGCACGCTGGCAGTTGGGCTGCCTCTGCTTCTTGTGAATGGCTGCCTTTTTGTACTGACCCTGGCGCTGATGCCTCTCACGTTGACGCTGGCCTGCCTTTTCGGCCTCTGCCTCGTCGGCAGCGGCCTCGGCTTCAGTGTGCTTGCGGTCACTACAGGCTGCGCGACAATGCGCACTGTGAGCCTCGGAGGGAGCCAGCGGGCCAGTGCCCTCCTTTTTCTGCTGGGTGGTCTGGGCCTGGCCCTAAGCACCTTGCTTCCGCTCGGTACGGCGACGCTGATGGGGCTTGACCCAGTCTCACGCCAGTTGGTGCTGGCTTTGCTGGAATCCATGTTCCATCTCGCTTTGCCTCCCTGGCTCCAAAGGCTGCTTTTTTGGGGACTGCCCTCGGCTACTGTTGTTTTCCTGGCCGTTCTGACCGCGCGGAGCGCCAGGACAGTGCATGAGCTTCTCAGCCCGACTCCTTGAGTTCCGGGCGCTCTCGCTCCAGAGAGTGAGGAAAGGGGATGTAGCATGCCGGTCATCGTCTTTATCGCTATGCGCTTTGGCCTGGCGGCTTTGTTTCTCTATGCCGGACTGCAGAAGATACGTATACAGGAACACTTCTACGCTACTATTGTGGCCTTTCAGCTTGTGCCGGAGTACCTCGCTCGCCTACTGGCGCGACTTTTACCCGCAGTTGAGGTAGGTTGCGCTCTGGCCCTGCTGCTGGGAATAGCAACACGCTGGATGGCTTTCGCCCTGCTCAGCTTGCTCCTGGTGTTTTCTGGGGCTTTGGCAACGGCCTGGTGGCGCCATCTCTCTCTCGCTTGCCACTGTTTTGGAGAGGCCGGCCCGGGAGAGGTCAGCTCTTTTCCTCGCTCTTTATTGCGCAATGCGGGTTTAGGGTCAGTGGCTCTGGGAATAGGGCTGGCACCTGCCCCAGCTCTCCGGCTGTTGTTTCCAGCCCTGTTGGTCGATCGCTCTTATCAGCTGGGGTTGCTCGGCGCCTTGATGGCCCTGACACTCCTAGTGACCACCCTGGCGCTCTGGACGGTTGGCGCCAGCTTCAGGAAGCAGCAGGTTCTTGAGTAATGGCAGCGGGCGATACCGTAGCAGAGCTTTGCTGGCAGGGACCTGGTTCAGGCGGATGGCCGTTTCTCATCCGCAGGAACCAGGCTGCTTTTTATCAGAGGGCTTCACTTCACAGGCAAACACTAGCCGGCCAGGGCGCCGGCATCCACCAGCAGTGTGCTACCAGTCATCAACAGCGATAGATCACTGGCGCAGAAGAGAGCCACCCGCGCCACGTCATCAGGGACACCCGCCCGCCCCAGCGGCAGGCTTTCACCGAAAGAGTCGCCGAGCACGTCCGGTGCACCGACAGCCGCCATCTCTTGCCGCAGCTCGGCAATACCAGGCGTGCGGATCAGCGTCGGAGCCAGGGCCAGCACCCGAATATTGTAGGGGCCAAATTCAATGGCCAGGCTCTTCGTCAGGCCTCGTACCGCATGCTTTGAGGCCACATAGTGCGCCAGGCCGGCCCCTCCTTGATAGCCAGCCGTTGAGGCCAGATTGATAATCACGCCGCCGCGCTGGGCCTGGATCATGCAGCGCGCCGCTTCCCGCGCCCCCAGAAAAGTCCCTCGCAGATTGATAGCCAGCACGCGATCCC
This sequence comes from Thermogemmatispora argillosa, assembly GCF_059696725.1. NCBI lineage: Bacteria > Bacillati > Chloroflexota > Ktedonobacteria > Thermogemmatisporales > Thermogemmatisporaceae > Thermogemmatispora > Thermogemmatispora argillosa. The sequence goes on from NZ_AP019377.1 coordinate 265,736, forward strand.
ACTGCTCATCGGGCATCTCTAGCGCTGGGCTACTTGGATAGATGCCGGCATTGTTGACCCAGATATCCAGGCTGCCCAGCTCCTGCAAGGCTCGCTGTGCCAGGCCGCGTACCGAGTCGCTGTCTGTGACATCGACAGGCGCGAAGAGGGCCTGCACCTGGTAGCGCGCAGCAATGTGCTCCGCCGCAGCCTGGCCCTCATCGGCCCGCACGTCGCCCAGCAGCACCCCAGCCCCCGCCTCAGCCAGACGCTCCGCAATGGCCAGGCCAATTCCACGGGCGCCGCCCGTAACAACGGCGTTGCGCCCGCGCAGTGAGATCAGTTCAGCCAGACTCTTGTTGCTCACATCGGGGATCGCCATTCCTGGTACTCCTTTCTTGTCTGCTACTATGGTCTGTTCAGCCAGACTGCCGAGGCTACTCCGCTCCGTTGAGTTCCGGCGGAAGGTGGGACCAATAGATAGCATATCCCCAAGTCGAGGTTGGATGCGAGCCAGTGTTAGCCTCCTCTCCTGACCTGATGTTGCCTCCGGGGTAGAAGAGGCCACCCCGCCGCGCTCTCTCCTGCCTCTCATTCACCGATGTCAGGCCATGCGGCAGGCTCCACTCCGAGGCCGCTTAGTGTCTTGCGCATACGCTTGAGGGATACGCGATGCGATTGCGCGCTCGCGGGCTACACTGCTGTCTGGGCTGCACTCCTATGCCAGAGCTGTTTTATGGCGCGAGTGCGCCCGCTGAGGGCTGGGGGCAGGGTGGCTGTTAGTCAGGGCGAGAAGGGGCAGCAGCTTCTTACTGCTGCTCCCTCCTCGTCAGGGGGAAACCCAGATGATTCACTCTAGCGGAATGGCAGCGCAGGGACTGCCACGAAGGTCCGCGGCCCCTGCCAGGCGAGCCGCTGCCAGTGGGTTTACTGACTGACGATGAGCAGGGACTTGATAGCGCGGCGCTGATCCATCGCGGCGTAGGCCTCGGCAATATGATCAAGGTCGGTGGTGAAGTCAAAGACGCGGCCCGGGTTAATCTGGCCGGAGAGGACGGCCTCTACTAGCAGGGGCAGGTAGGCGCGGACGGGAGCCGGACCGCCGCGCATGCCAATATTGCGGTAGAAGGTCGTCTCAGCAGGAATCTCGACCTCGTGCGGGACGCCGACACGCCCGACGATAGCCCCGGGGCGCGCGATGGCAAAGGCGGTCTGATTGGCTTCGTTGGTGCCGACGCATTCAAGGACAGCATCGGCTCCGACGTTATCTGTGAGGCTCAAGACGGCCTGGACTGCTGCGTCGCCACGTTCGGCGACAATGTCAGTGGCCCCGAATTCGCGAGCCAGTTCCTGGCGCTTGGGGTGGCGGCTGAGGACGATGATGCGTTCAGCCCCGAGCAGGCGCGCCGAGAGGACAGCGCAGAGGCCAACGGCGCCATCGCCGACGACGGCGACGGTTTGGCCAGGCTTGACCTCGGCAGAGACGGCGGCATGGTAGCCAGTGCCCATGACGTCGGAGAGGGTCAGCAGCGAGGCCAGGACTTCATCGGAGAACGGCGCTCCTGGGACGGCCATAAGGGTGCCGTCGGCCAGGGGCACTCGTGTGCGCTCGGCCTGGCCGGCGACTCCTTCGATGCCCTGGCCGAAGAAGCCTCCGCGCATGCAGGCCGTGTGGAAGCCGGCGCGACAGTGGGGACAGGTGCCATCACTGATGGCAAAGGGGGCGATGACGAAGTCGCCGCGCTTGATGGTCTTGACTTCGGGCCCCACTTCTTCGACAAAGCCGATGAATTCGTGACCGATGGAACCTTCGGGATGGGAGGCAATACCGCGATAATACCAGAGGTCGGAGCCGCAGACACAGGCCCGAACGATGCGGACGATGGCGTCGGTCGGCTCTTGAATGACTGGATCTGGTCGCTCTTCCACTACTACTTTGCCAGCACCACGAAAGATGGCTGCTTTCACGTCTATCTCTCCCTTCTCTTACTCGCTCATCTACAGGAATGTTCGGTAATGGTTTTGTGAGGAGTGCGTCTTTGCTTTGCTTCTCTCTTTTTCCGCTGGGTATTATAGAGACGCTGTCGGGAAGGGTAATAGAATAATCTTCGTCAATGATTGGCGAATTCTGCAGGGAGCGATATGGATGATGCGGAAGAAGGTAGGCAGCACGTGCGGTTGGGAGTTGGACCTGTCTCAGTGGTCTCGTGGGAATGGCAGGCCCAGGTCAGGCAGGTTGCCCGCGCGGGTCAGGCGGCCTGGCCTGGGAGCCGGGCCAGGCGCTGAAGAGCGCGGGCGGACAGGGTCGGTATCTGTACCCGGGTTAAGATTGGGCGAGAGGCGAGCGCGGCGGATGGACGACAGCGGGGTCGGCGGGTGGCGGCGTGAGGCGTGTGCGATAGGGCTGGCCCGTTTCGCTAGCGCGCTGCAGCTCGTCGTAGATTTCCAGGATGACTCTCTTGGTGCGGTATTCGCCGTATTGTTGCTCATCTTTACGTTTGACGATGGGGAAGGTTTCCATGATGTAGTCGACGTCGTCGCGGGCGATGCCGTAGAGGTGGAAGTAGGCGGCGTCCAGCTCGCAGCGCAGGAGGAAACGCCGCGCTTCGTCCCAGCAGAAGGGCGGGCCGTCGTAGCCGCAGTCGCGGGCGAAGTCGGCCAGGTCCCAGGCGGTGTAGGTCAGTTCAAGGGCGCGCGGCTTGATCCAGTCGCCGAGCGTGAGATGGCTGTCCCAGGGGCACGGCTGGCTGTAGCGCTCGGGCGGCAGGACGGGGAGCTGTTTGACCAGATAAAAGTCCAGGTGAATGCCTCCGCATTTTTGACGCACTACGAAATCATAGGGATAAGTGTTGAGGTTAGCAAGCAATGATGGCACTAAGCGTATTAATCTCTCCGGGATCAGTAAGACAGGAGAGGTATCTGCGGCGGCTGCCACTGGTGCAATCGCAGCGATATAGGTTCTTGCATCAGAGCTTCGTGCTATACGCCGATATAGCAGTATCCAATACTTTTCCCAGTCCTTGAGACGTTTCTCTACTTCATAGAGCGAAACCCAATAACGTGATAATGATAGGTAGCAGGGATCTCGATGCTCATCTACTGTTGTCTCTCTAAATTTTTCTTTTTCTACAGCATCAAAGGAACTTGCAAATCGATGATCAAAGTGATTGATCATCTTACCCTCGTAGAGCGGCAAATAAGCCTCTTTCCCCCTACGAAAGATGTTCCCCTCCAGCCGCCAGCCCTCGCGCTCCAATTGCTCGCGCGTGCGGAAGAGATGTGAATCGCTGGTCATGTTGAATATACCCTGGCGAAATCTCACTCCCCACGGATTTTCTTCCGGCGGGCCTTCCTTCACCAACACCGGCACGCGCTCATAGATAGCCTTCGTCAACTGCATATTGCGGCGCGAGCGAAAGACGGGGCAGGTGCGCGTATTGGGATTGATCAGGGCAATATCCGCAGCCGAGAGCGAGAAACAGCGCTCCGGCGCCTGCAGCTCCGCCACCTTGTGCAGGAAAAAGGCAAAGGTCGCCCCCTGCGAGACCGGCTCCGCTGAGCCCGTCAGCGTCAGCAGACAGAATTTGTAGCTCCGGTGAACTGCAGGGAAAATGCCAGTAGCGTTCTCAAAATCATAGAGGCTGAGCAGCGAGCGCGAGGAGATGATCGCCTGGAAGAACTCTTTCGTCGTATGGTCGGTCGCAATGCCAGAGGGCACAATGCAGCCCAGGCGTCCGTGCGGAGCAATCAAATGGCGCATGGTCTCGGCAAAAACAGCATAAGTGTTAATACGCCCACTGCTACAGAGAGGATAGCGGCCAGAATCTCGAATGAAATGACGTAAACTATCTTCTTGCCTCTTAGCCTCCAGAAATTGCTGATATAGAATTGAGTTGCTTTCCTTCAACGCCTTTATCTTCCGTTTGCGCTCTGCCCCCACTGCTTCAGCAATCGATGAGTCACGAGTCGCAAACCACTCTTGTTCTTTAAGCTCAGCATGCTCCCAGGGCGGATTAGACAGCACCACATCGAAGCCGCCCGACCAGCCGGTCTCAGCATTCTCCGGCTCCTCGCCCGGCGCCGGCAGATGAAAAACCCCCGGAAAAGCCAGATGCCAGTGAAAGAAACGATACTGCTCACGCAGGCGCTCAATCTCCGCCTTCATCCAGCGCGGCACCTGCGCAGGCGCCTCCTCAAACTTGCGCCTGATCCCCTCCGTCACCGGATACGGCAGCTCAGCCGTCCGCCGCTTCTGCCAGACAAAGGCCGCGCACCAGGCATCGGCCAGCCAGCACGCCCGCTGATACTCGCGCGAACTCAGCAACTGACGATAGCCCTCCTGCTTACGATGCAGCTGCTCGACATCGTCATCGCCGATCGCCTCCATGCGCGTCAGGCTCTCCTCGATGACGTGCTGGTCCTCCCAGAGCTGCGCATCCAGCGTGAACAGGTCGAGCTGGCCTGCCCGCTGGGCCCGATTGAGCTTCTTGTACTCCCGGCACATCGCAGGGTCATCGCCCTCGACTTTCTCAAAAGCGCTATCAGGAATGCCCTGGCGCAGCAGGGCCGGCGTCGCCCCGATCAGGCTATTACCACATTGAATATGGGCATCCAGGAATGAAAAAGGCTTGCCCGGCTCCATCGCCTCCAGCCACAGATTCACCTTGCACAGCTCCACCGCCATCGGATTCACATCGACCCCATAGAGACAATGCCCCACCACATCGCGCAAAGCCCGCCGCCGCGCCTCCGGTCCCGGCTCCTCGCTGCCCGTGCGCACCGCCGCCAGCCGGCGCGCTATGCGATGGGCCGCCGCTATCAGAAAATGGCCACTGCCACAGGCCGGATCACAAACCTTCAGATTCAGAATGGCCCGCTCAGCATCAGGCTGCTTAGCCGCCCGCTCCAGCACCGGCTCCAGCGCCGAATCGAGCAAGCACTCAATCAGGTCGCCCGGCGTATAGTAGCTCCCCGTCGTCTTGCGCTCGCTCCCCGTGACCACCTTCAGCTCAAAGCTCGTCTCCTCCAGGTTGATGAAAGGATGCATCTCCAGCAGCGACTCGTAGACGCTCCCCAGCTCCTCGGACCCCAGATCCTTGTAGTTGACCACGCGATAAACCTTCTGCTCATCCTGGACCGTCGCCAGAGCCCGCACCGCCACCAGCAGCGCATAATTCGTCAGCTCGCAATCGGCCAGATCGGGCAGCGCTTCGCGCGAGAACAAAAACCCATTCAGCGCCGGCAGCCCCAGCTCCGGACACCCCTGCTCGCTGCCCAGGCGCTCCATCACCAGACGCAGCGCCCGATAGAGATCGCCATGCCGCGTTCCCATCCGCCAGCGCGCCAGACGACGCAGCCGCGCCGTCGAATAATAGTTCACATAGCGCGAGCGTGCCTCCGCAGCGGCATCGGGCCGCAGCAGCACGTCGCGATCTTCCGCCACAAAGAGCACAATCAACCGATAGACCAGGTGCAGCAGCTGCTGATAATAGCCCATCGCACTCAGCTCGCCGGAGCGCAGGCGCTCGCGCAGAGCATGATTGGCCGGATGCACCAGAAAGCCATGCCCCAGCTCTTTGATGGCCGTCGTCACCCCCTCACGCAAATGCTCCAGCGCACGCACCCCCTCCTCATGCGCCTGACGCGACCAGCGCTCCAACCAGCAGTCAGCGGGATTCTTGCCCTCAAAGCGCGACTGATGGCAGAGCAGCCAGAAGAGCACAAAATCGGCGTAGGCCTCCCCGCTCAGCATCGTCTCAAGATCGAACTCTAGATAGGCCTGGCGCGTCAGACTGACATTGCGCCGCAACAAACGCAAACGCATCCCATTTGAGACGATGCCCCACAAATGACCCGACGAACGATTCAACCATTCCTGAACCAGACTAAAAGGACTGCTCCGGCTACCACTCGGCAGACGCTGCGTCTGATCGAGATCGGTCCGGTAGCCCACCAGATGAATGGGCACCTGCTGCCAGAAATAAGCGATCGGATAGCTCTTCGCCCCAATCATTTGCGGAGGCGCCTCAACCAGTTGACCGTAGCCCAACTCGCGGAAGAGCGGCAACAGCCAGCGCTCGCGCGTCAGCCGCGCATCATCTCCCTGCGGCGCACGGGCCCGCGCCTCATGAAAGCGCAGCCAGGCGAGGCGAATGCGAGCCCAGGCATCACTGATCACCTCATTGAGCTGCTCACCCTGTCGATGATAATCAGCCGCACTCAGGCCCCCCAGGGACTCATCTTGCTGAGCGATACGCGCCAGAAGATCCTGGGGCAGCAAAGCCCCCTCAGACTCGATTGTCGAGGACACCATTTCTTGCCGTTGCTGCATAGTGGGAGCCTCAGCCTTTCGTCTCTGGAATCAAGCGCTTGTGCTCAGAAAAGAGCATGACGGATCATCTTTAGCCTGGTACCAGCCTTACCTTACACCACCTTCAAACCAGATGCGCATCTTAGCGGGCCGGCAACGGAAGATAGACATAGATACCCAGCACATCCGGCGGCAACAGCGGCTCAACCGCCAGATGACGCAGACTCAATGAAGCCACCTGCCGTACGCGCCGATGCGACTCACGCAGCGCCTCAGCCCGCTCCCGCGCCCGCTCCTCCAGGTACGGCAGTAGATATTGCGTGTAACCATCGATGACTCGCTGCAGAAAATCCGTAATCTGCTCCGGCGCCAGATTGGCCTCAGCAGGCTCCTGCGCCAGCGCCTCAACCTCGGCAGCGTCCTCGATCCAGGCTGCCTGCGCCGGCGCACCGCGAAAGGCATAGAGCTGGCACTCCTCCGCTAACAGCGCCTCCTCCTTACCACGCGTCGCCATCCGCAGTTGAAAACGCAGACGCACCAGCAGCAGCGTCGTACGCGTCTGCACACGACTGGTACGGAAGACCCCACAGCGGCGAGCCAGGCGTGGATTCTGAGCGTCATCAACCGGGTCAAGAGCCGTATCCAGCACATAGGCCGCCAGTCCCTCAATGAGCGGATGCGTACGACTCAGATAGAGCGTGCGCGGCAGACCCATGCGCCTGAAACTGATGCGCAGCTGCTGACCATTGGGACCGGCATAGCGCAGCAGATCGATGGCATCGCGTAGCGCCGTCGGCGTCTCCCGCAGGTCCACCTCCAACACATCCGGCTCCCCAGCGGGCCGCTTCAGAAAAGCCCCGTACGCCTGCAGCACCTGCGTCGTAAAGCGCTCCACATCCTCGCTCAACCCGATGGCCGCCCGTACCTCCTGTAGCTCCCGCTCTACCTCATCGACCCTGATACCATGCTGTGCAAAGAGTGTCCGCGAGCGACGTTCACGATCAGAAGCCGCCTCCCACTCACGGTAGAGATTCTTCTGCTCCCCCTTCAACAAATCCTCAAAGCCCGGCAGCAGCAACTGCCCCGCCTGCGCGCTGGTCAGGCTCTCATGCAAGAGCAAGCCCTCAAAGATGGCCTCGATCACCTGCTCCGTATCCAGCGGCACCGGCACCGAGATCCCCAGCTTCGAACGGATCTCACGATGCTTCTGGATCAAGACGCGCAGCACTACCCCATCGATCTGGTTGTCCTCGCCGAAGAGGGTCACCACCTTCACCCGCGGGCTGGCCTGGCCGAAGCGATCGACACGCCCCTCGCGCTGCTCGTGGCGCGTTGGATTCCAGGATAGGTCGTAGTGGAGCACAGCATTGAAATATTCCTGAAGATTGATACCCTCGCTCAGACAATCGGTGCAGACCAGCACCCGGCGCTCGTGCTGGGCCAGTTGCATTACACGCAGCTCGCGCTCGGCTGGCGGCAAGAGGCCCGTAATGGCAGCGACCTCCACCCCTTTGGGCAGGTGCTGGCGCAACTCTTTGGCCACATAGTCAGCCGTAGGAATGAAGCGACAGAAGACAATCGGCCGGTAGCCTTGCTGCAGCAGATCAGCGATCAACTGATGCGCCACCTGCAGCTTCGTATCCTGAGCGAAGGTAATGGCCTCAGCCTCGCGCGCCATCGCCAGCAAGCGGCGCCGGACCTTGCGCTCCTCGCTGGCATCCGCCTCATGCGCGTCCTCCTCCTCGAAGTCGCTGCCTGGGACTACATCCAGACTCTCTGTCGCATCGCTATCGAGCAGGTCGAGTACCGTATGGCGTCCGATCTGGTCGGCCTCCTCGACGCTCTCCGCCCCAGCCACCTGGGCCCGGCTCCGCAGGGTGGCCGCCGCTGCCGCCGGACTGGAGGCCAGCGAGCGCAGCAAGGCCAGCGCCGACCACCAGCGCACCCGGCGCCGTGTCTGCCCGCCGCTGGTGTCGCGCACAACCTCACCGGCATAGCTGAGGGCCTGCTGCATCAAACGGCGATAGCGATCCGATAGCTTATAGGCTTTTAGCTCCTCATCGCGCTCTGGAAAGGGCGTCTCACTATGCAAATAGGAGCGAATATCAGCCCGCCGCCGCTGGACAAAATGCTCCGCCAGACGGAGCCGGTGACGTTCGTTCTCGCGCCCGCTCAAATTCTGCGGCAGATCCTTGAACTCATCCTTCAGGAAGCCCAGCAGCGAGCGAAAGGACTCCTCCTTACCGCTATGGGGTGTCGCCGTAGCCAGAATCAGATGGCGCCGCGGATCAGCCGCCAGCCCGGCGACCAACTGATAGCGCTGATGGCGCGCGCTGTGCTCATGACCGGGGAAGGCACAGGTATGGGCCTCATCGACAATCACCAGCTCGGGACAGGTGCGCAGAAACTCATCGCGCCGCCGGTCAGCCTTGATAAAATCGAGGGAGACAATGACAAAAGGGTAGTGCTCAAAGAGCGAGAGGTCGCGCTCGGGCAGCTTGCGCTCTAGCTGGGCCACCGTGCTGGAGAGGACCAGCTCCGCCTCGATGTGGAACTTCTCACGCAGCTCAGCCTGCCACTGCTCAGCCAGGTGCGGCGGACAGAGCACCGCCAGGCGCCTCACCTCGCGCCGATCCAACAGTTCGCGAGCGATCAAGCCCGCCTCGATGGTCTTGCCGATACCCACATCGTCGGCAATCAGTAAGCGTACCGGATCGAGACGCAAAGCCATCAAGAGCGGCACAAGCTGATAGGGACGCGGCTCAAACGCCAGATGGGCAAACGAGCGGAAGGGCCCCGTACTCGCGCGGAAGCCGAAGCGCACGGCATCGCGCAGCAAGGAGCAGGATCGATGATCGCCCCAGTGGCGCGGATCAGGTAGGGCAAACTGCGCCGGCTCAACCGGCTCCAGTGGCAGATAGACTCCCGTCACCTCCTCATCCGTACCGCCCAGGGGACGCAAGACCAGCAGATCAGGGGTCGATTCTGGCAGCACCACCCACTCACGCCCGCGCACCTTGACCAGCGAACCGACGGCGTAATTCATGGCTCCCTCCCGAAAATGCTTGGATAACGGCGACAGAGTGCGCCCCACTGGGCCCGCGGCCCAAAGCGCAGCACCAGATAGCCCTGATCAAGCAGCTCCTCACTGCTCTCGAGGTCGCGCGTCGCACGCTCAGCGCCGGCAGGCCCCTCGCCATCGACATAGATCGCCGCCGCACCAGGCCCCCCGTCATAGAGGAAATCAGGGGTCGCCGAGCAGTGTGGCGGCTGCCAGTGGGCGCGCGTCGGCAGGCGATAGCCCTGCTCCTGCAGCCAGCGCAGCCACTCGCGTTCGACCTCCTTGCGGGCTTCATTCAGCAGCCTGGCCAATGAATCACCTGCCGCAGCGGCGGCGAGCGTGGGATCGGTCTCCTCCACGAGCACGACGCGGCACTCTTTCAGCTCGGCCAGCAGATCGCGAATCAGTGCGCGATCTAGCAGGCGATGGTCACGCTGATTGGCGTAGGTCATCAGGCAGTAGTAGCAGGCTGCCTCGCAGTCCTCGCGAGCGCGTTCGGCCCGGCGCTGATCCTCCAGCGTCTCGGGGTCATAGTGGCAGAGCCGCAGGGCCTCGCGCGCCACTCGCGCCAGGGCCTCGGGCACATCGATCAACTGACGCAGGACACCAGCCCCGCCCTCGGCAGCCTCGTAGAAGAGCAGAAGCTGACGCTGGTCAGCATGCGGCAATGGCTCCGCAGCCAGCTCGTTATCTTCAAGCTGGTAGCAGATCTGGATGGCGCTCTTGAGTGCCGACTGTAGCGAGGCCATTTGTGCCGCATCAAGTTCGCGCTCTGGCTTCAACAGCAGACAATTGCGCGTATCCTCGACGTAGGGAATAACGCGAATAGTGCCAGCCGCCAGGGCATCGGTCGGATCGCTGGCAATGGCATCCTCTTTGCCCCACTCGCCAGTTTCTTTGTTGAGCACAAAGCCGCGCATGGCCTCGTTGCGCCGTCGCAGGCGTCCGAAATTCATGCGCCAGAGCGTTGCCGACTGGCCATAGGTCAGATAGCCCAGCGTCTGGCCCCCTCTCTCTATGCGCGCGATCAGGCGCAGGGGGCGCCCGCGGCTCTCGGCGAAGCGCAGGGCGGTATAGATCTCGTAGCCCTGACGCAAACGCTCCTCTTCGTCGGAGGTGATTTTGTCTCGGCGCCGGGTTGAGACGTTCTGCAGACGGAAGAGCTGATCCAGTCGCCTGCCCAGCGGGTTTCGGCAGGCATCGCAGACCTCGCGACTGCACTCCTCGGTCAGCGGGTGCAGGTAGCCACAATGCGAGCAGAGGTAGGCCGACGAGGTGATGAGGCCCGAGCCATCGGCCTGCCTCGGTAGCAGCGAGCGATGAATGACGTAGCGTGAGCCTTCATGATAGATGATGGCCCGCGGCGCGAATTCGGCAATCGCCAGAAAGCGCGGACGCGAGAGATATTCATCGCGCTGCTTGCTGCGACGCGCCGGAATATAGGCCGAGAGCGGCAGGCGCGGGAAGTTGTAGCCCGGGAGGAAACCTTCGCTGGCAAAGTAGCGATAGCTATAGAAGTCAGATTGTTCGACATCGACGTCGTCTCCTTGATCGCCACTGGTCAGCAGCAAGAGCTGCGATTCTGCCTCGGCGCGCAGGCGCTGGGCCCGTTCTTTATCGCTGTGGCTGCGAGAGGGATCGGTGATAATGCGGTCCTGGGTGTTGCGCTGCGAGAGCGCCGCGCGGTAGAGGCCTCGCCAGCGCTCGCAGGCCTGATCGAAGCGCTGGGCAATGTGACCCAACTCCTCATCAAGCCAGTTCTCACTATACCAGCGCGCCTCCGTAAGGTCCTTGTGCAGGGTCTTCAGGACTCGCGCCGCCCGCGCCCGTGCACGTTCACGGGCCTGCTGATCCTCCAGATGCTGACGCACCCGGGGCAGAATGCTCAGAGCCGGTGGCTCGCCGGAGAGGTCAAGCAGGTCTTTGAGGGACTGCCCCAGCGGGAGGCCTGTTTCGGCCAGCCAGATGGCGTGCACATGGGCCCGAATCAGGTCCTCGTTGGTCAGATCGATGCGTGGCGGCGTCACCGCTCCCTTGACCATCTCTTCAGGATGACGGAAGAAATATTGATCGTGCGAGCTGCCGGTTGAGCAGTAGGCCAGAATCAGAGCGGGCTGACCGCTGCGTCCGGCGCGTCCGCTGCGCTGAGCATAGTTGGCGGGCGTTGGCGGAATGTTGCGCAGGTTGACGACGTTGAGGTCGGCGATGTCGATCCCCAGCTCCATTGTGGGTGAGCAATAGAGAATGGGCAGTTTTGCCTCGCGAAAAGCCTCCTCGCGCTCCTGGCGCCGCGCCGCCGGCACCTGGGCTGTGTGCTCCTGGGCCTGGATTCGCTGCAGGGCATGGATGTTCTCGGCACAGCGTCGATAGAAGTTGACGAAGAAGGAGTTGACGGGCATGGGTTGATCTTTCGGCAATTCCAGGATGCGCAGCGGATCGTGATAGGGTATGCTGCCATCGCCAGGACGCCAGCTCATGGCCGCGGCGGAGAGCTGATAGCCGGGTCCCATGCCACGCTCGTCCTCGGTCACGGCTTCAACAAGCCCGGCCTTGCAGAGGCCGGCAAGTAATTGCCGAATAATCTGCTGCCGGTCATCCGCCGTCAATTGCAGGTTAGCCCCCAGGGCCGTCATCAACTCCTGGCGCACGTAGCGTCCGAAGCGGCTCAGGCCAGAAAGATAGCGATTGCTTACCGACTCCCGCTCATGGGTCCGGCTGCGCGGATGAGCAAAGACGCGGCTGGCATAGAGCAGCTCCTCATCTTCATCCAGTCCCCAGGGAGGTACCAGGAATTGGCTGCTCTGCTGCTTGATCTTCTCCTGAAAGCGGGGGTCCAGATAATTTACTTTGATGGCCAGCCCGCGGCGCAACTCGTCGAGCAGCGTACGGCAAAGCTTGCGACGCACGTCGGGTGAGGCTGCCTGTAAGGCCGGATGACTCTCCTGCCAGAGCGCTGGATCAGCACAGATGTAGGGGAGATCAGGATAGTCAATGATCAGCAGGCCACACTCTTCCAGGTTGGGGGAGGTAATGCGCCAGCCGCGCTGGAGATCACGATAGAGGCGATAGCCGAGGACGTTACGCAGGGCCTCGTCGGTTTTAAGGCGAATGCTGTAGGGGGTATAGGCCGCCTCGCTGTTGGCAGCATACTGCGTCCACTGCAGTTCGAGGGCTTCGAAGACCCTGAGTGTCAGGTCGTCGTGCGAGAGACCCGCTTCGCCCGCCCGTTTGACCGCTTTGTAGAGCGCCGCCCGCAGGAGAACCGTCTCCACGAAATCATTAAAATGCCCGGCCTGGAGTGAGGCATCCTGGCGATTGTCGGTAAAACTCAGCAGCTTGGCGGGCATGAGCTGGCCTTCGGACTGGTCACCAGCCTGGTGGTCGCTCTCACGCAGGTGGAGAATCGTCGAGAGCGAAAGCAGGGTGGTCGCTGTGCTGCGCCCTTCCGAACTGAGGGAGGCTAGCTTGAAAAAGTCGTTGCGCTGGTAGACGCTGTAGGTGACCCCGCAGCAGAGGCAGAAGCGGAAGGGACTGGGAATGAAGTGACAGAGGAAGCCCTCTCCTTCATGCCGAACCAGGGTGCCATCGGGCCGCAGATAGAGGGGCAGAGGAACAGCGCTACGGGCAGACTGAATGACGCGCTCTTTGCCGTTGATGACCTCCTTCAGATCGTCTGGCAGGCGCTCTTCGATTTTGTCCTGGGCGATAGGCCAGGCTCGTTCCTGGCTCAGGTAGAGGAAGCCGATCTGACCGGCGCGTTTGCCTTTTCTCGCCTTGCGACCGCCACCGTCCTCTGCGTTGTTCTCAACTTCGCTCTCTTGCTCATATTGATCCTGCACATCGCGCGCGATCAGTCTCTGATCATCCAGCCAGCGCACACAGTAGTACTCCTGGCCACACTGGCGGCAGAAGACCAGCGGAAAGAGCAGCTGATCGCGGCTGCCGGGCACATATTGCTGAGGCTGCAGCGTCACGTAGCGCTCTTGGGGAAGGCCTAGCGAGGCATAGACAGTATCACCTTTGCTGATGAACTGATGGAGCCGGAAAGCGAAAGGCGGGTTGCCGGTCTCAGGGTCGCGCACCTGCTCATAGCCTGCAAGCAGCCAGGCTTTGATTTTGGCGGCGCAGGTCTCGGGCGAGGCGCCGGTAAGGCGGGCCAGGAGTGCCGCCGCGCTCTCGCCCTCGCCAGCGATGCGGAGCGGCTGGGCGCGTACGTAGCCATCAGGGCGGCGGGCGATACCAAAGGTTTCCTCCAGCCAGATCGCCAGTGGGTCGCGCACAAAATCCTCATAGCGTTCAGGCGGTCTGCGCTTGGGATCGCAGACGCAGGCGCTCAGGCGCTTACGAAAGACCGCAGAGGAAGTATCGACCTCTTCAGTCACGCGCTCCAGCGTCTCGCCGATGATATGCTCGGGCAGGATTGGGGTACCGAAGATCAGCGAGGCCATCTCAGCAATAGCGAGTCGTTGGTCCTGGTGCTGCTCAGCACTAATGAGCGTGGCTGACGTGCCGATACATTGCAGAGTCTCGCCGGGCGGTGTCAGTCTGTCGCGCACGCGGCGCACAAGCAGGGCAACATCGGCACCCTGGCGCCCGCGATAGGTATGCAGCTCATCGAGGACCAGAAAGCGCAGCCTGGCGGCCTCCAGCAGCGGGCGCTCGTGCGGACGCGTCATGATCAGCTCTAGCATCACATAGTTTGTCAGCAGGATGTCGGGAGGATGATTGATGATCTCGCTTCGCTCGGCAGCGGTTTCCTGGCCGGTATAGCGCCGGAAGCGCACGTTGTGATTGGCTGTTCCCAGGCCAAGATATTTTTCTAGCTCTCCCTTCTGGCTGTTCGCCAGGGCGTTCATCGGGTAGACAACGATGGCTTTGATCCCCGGCTGGTTACGATGGCGCAGGACGTAGTTGACGATCGGAATGATGTAGGCCAGGCTCTTGCCGGAGCCGGTGCCAGTGGTAAGAATATAGCTGTGGCCCTGAACCGCCAAGCGAATGGCTTCGTCCTGGTGGCGGTAGAGCTGCAGCGGCTGCCCCTCCGGCTCCCGGCTTGTCTTGCCGCGGCGGAAGATCCGGGCACAGGCGGGATGGAGCAGGCCCTCAGCGACCAGCTCGTCGATGGTGGCCCCCGGCTTGAAGCGCGGGTTGAGCTGGATGAGCGGCTCTGGCCAGAGCAGCCCTCGCTCAAATTCCTGCGTGACGTGGGATCGAATTCCGGGGTCGCGAATCTGAAGAAAGCTTTGGACGTAGGAGGCGTAGTCGCTGATCAGATGCTCCCGCAGCTCGAAGATGTTCATCGTGACCTCCTGGAGGGCTTGCCTGTAGTACCTAGTATAACGTTTAGGGCCGGCTAGAAACAACTCCTACCAGCGATGAGCATCTCACTTGACGTCGACTCTGACACAGGCCTAGAATAGGGCTGGTTTGGTTCGCTTGCTGTCCAAATGGTCCTTTGCTGACAAGTTCAGCCGATGAGGTATGGCCCCGCATGAGCAAATACTTTCTGCTCTCCTTGTCTAGGGCAAGCAGCTCTCTGCAGGCCATCATAGATGGGCAGGCGCGCCTCACTATCCAGCAGGTTGCTCCTCCCACACTGCAAGTTGGCGATCACTGCCTGGTGATGCAGCGAGAGCCGTCACCGATCGTGTTGCCTCTTGTCTTGAGCGTCGTCTCCGTCAATAGTCCAGCCCAGACGGCCACTCTCGCGGTGATCGAGCGCTATAACCACCCCGCTAACTTAAACGCTTTGAACGGCGATATCTACCAGACCAGCTCAGAGAGCAAACTGCTCAGAGAGCAAGCGATCGCGGAAGAAGTGCAGTCATATAATTACAGTCCTATTTCTCTCTTTCCATTAACAAAATCACGTTGGGAGGCTATTACTGGATCAATGGGAGGATCAAGACTAGAAGAGCAGGCTTTGCTCAAGCATATCCACAGCTATGTCTCTGCCAGAGGCTACTACTTCGATGAGGAGACGCTCTATAACTATCATATCTGTCTGAAGACGCGCCCTTTCGTGATCCTTGCCGGCCTTTCGGGAACAGGCAAATCGAAGCTAAGCCAGTTCTACGCGGAGGCCCTGGGGGTACCGCGCGAGCGCTATCTGCGGCTGGCCGTGCGCCCCAACTGGAACGACGATCGCTACTTGTTGGGATACTTCAACACCTTGAGCGGCAGCTATATCAGTGAGCCGGCCCTTGATTTTCTGCTAGAGGCCAGCGCTAAGGAGCAGGAGCTATATTTCTTCTGTCTCGACGAAATGAACCTGGCGCATGTTGAATACTACTTCTCGCAATTTCTCAGTGCTTTCGAAGAGGAGCGCCCCACTGACCGGCGTATCACCCTGATGAGCCAACGTCTCTACGAGGAGCTGAAACAGCAAAGACAAGGGCTGACGATCCCGCCTGAGCTGCCGTTAACCCCCAATCTGCTCTTTACGGGCACCGTCAATATCGATGAGACCACCCAGCCTATCAGCGATAAGGTACTTGACCGCGCTAACACCATCGAATTTTTCTCGATCGATCTGGACAAGATTCCGCAGCCCAGGGTCCCGCCGGACCCCGTGCCTATTTCGGCCCTTACCTGGCAGAGCTACAAGGCCCAGCAACCGGATAGCCGCTATCGTGAGCTGCTGCGCGCCATCAACACTATCCTCAATCGGGTCGAGATCGGCATAGGCTACCGCGTTGTCCGCGAGATCGAGCTGTATTTAGCCAACAGCGCTGGTCTGCTGGAGCCGCAGGCGGCACTGGATCTGCAGATCAAGCAGCGCATTTTGCCGCGCGTGCGGGGAACGGAGGTCATTGAGGGTGTGCTGAATGAGCTGCTGGCCCTGACCCGCGATCAGCAGTTGCCGCGCTCTCACCAGCGCCTGGAGGAGATGAAAAGCAGGTTGAAACGCGATGGCTACACCAGCTTCTGGCGCTGATGCCCCCTGGCTGACGATGAACGGCCAGCCCCTCAGCTTTGCGCCTGACGATGACAATGCAGCTCTTAACCTTCGTGAGTATCAGAGTTACATTATCAAGGTGACGCCTGCGGCGCCGCATCCTCTCAGTCTGCAGATCGATGAGGTGCCGCTCCACACTGAGCATTATGGCCTCTGGCAGTGGCGTCCCGAGCACTACGCCGGTCTCTATAGCCTGACAGCCAGCGCGCCCGGCGTGGAGCCGCGCAGCGCCTGGCTGCGCGTCTTTCCTCAGAAGCTGAGCCAGCGCCTCTACGAACAGATGAGGAGCGAGCTAGCAGCGCTCTCGCTGGACCTGTGGTTTCGCCTGCTCTCGCCCGCCGTTGAGCGGGCTGCCTTCGCCCGGCGCCTGGATGAGACTTCCCCCTTACATGACTATAAGCAAGTTCGTACTCTGATCGAGAAGCTCCGCCCCGTGATGCTGCACATCCGCCGTCGGCCTCATTGCAGCCTGCAGCCGGTGCAGCGTCGTTGCAGCTGGCAGGAGCTGGCACACGTAGGCGGCGGGACGCAGCCGCTGCCTGGCCCCTCTCTGGAACTCCCTGCTGAGCAGCGTCCATTTGGATATGTGCGTCACCTTCCTCAGCAGTGGCAGGTAGAGGAGAGCCAGCTCTCCTACGACGTCTATGAGAATCGCTTGCTCAAGCACTTTCTTCAGAGGCAGCTCCCGGCCAGACTCAGCCTGATCGAGGAGCGGGCCAGCGCTGAGGCTCAGCGCCGGGCGGCTATCTACCAGCGCTACCACAATGAGGAAGACCGCGCCCTGCTAGAGCGTCTGCAGCGCGTGATTGCTGAGTGCCAACAGATGCGGCAGCGCTGCCTTTTTTGGAGCAGTGAGCCGTTCCTCAAGACGGTGCAGCCGGCGGTCTTGCCGGGCAAGGCCACCCAGGTGCTCCTCAAGCATCCCGCCTACAGCCGCCTCTTTCAACTCTACCTGCAGTTTCAGCAGCGCTTGATGGTCGTCAACACCGAACGCTACGTCAACGAGCTGGGCCAGCGCAGAGTGAGCGAGCTGTACGAGATGTGGAGCGTCTTCACGATCACACATCTGGCCGTGGAGCTACTGGAGGCGCGCGGCTACCGCCTGGTCTCGAATACGACCTTCTACGAGGTTGAGAAGCGCTACTTTGAATTCGAGGTTCGCAAGAACGTGGCTAGCATCGTGCTGGCCAAGGACGATCTGGAGGTGGTCTTTAAGTACGAGCCATACTATCCTCATGCCTCAACGGTGGGGACAGCGCCAGCCCTGGTCTCAACGCTCTCCAGCGGCGGCCCGCTAACACCCGATATGGCCATCGAGGTCTATCGCCAGGGCGAACCGCTGCGAGTCCTGGTTTTCGACGCGAAATATCGCTGGCAGCGCTCGCCTAGCGGCCATTACTACGCCAGAGAAGACGATATCAATAAGATGATCAGCTATCGTATTAATATTAGATACCAGTATTTGAGGCGTACTTCTGGGGATGCTCAGCTTCAGTGCAAAAGGATTGTGAGCAGTGCTTCTATCCTCTACCCAGGCACAGAATTACAAGAGGAGGACGACGGACACATCAGGGCTTTTCCCCTGGTCCCTGGACTGGCCCAGGGGCGCTTACAGGCGATCAGGAGACAGCTCAGCGAGTTGCTGACGGCTGCCCAGCTGTGAGAAAAGCCTCCAGCTCACCAGCCAGGGAGCGGCAACCATCGCGGCGGTGACCGCCCTGAGTGAGCAGTTTTGCACTCCTAGCGAGTGTACCTCAGCTCTGATGCTCATATGCAGCAGGGAAGCTGGAAGGCCGCTGGGTTGATAATCTTGAAAAAAAGATAACTATATTAAAATTAAGAAAGGCAAGATGGTATAGAGGCCGTCAATAATGCAGGCCCTGCGAACGTGAGGCTGTCAAATAACCCACATCCCTTTGTACCACCTCGCCCCTAAGAACTCCGGTTTCTGTCTCGGGCACGCCAGCTTGTGGTTCGCGCTCTTCCTTTCCCCCTCTTGTCAGGGAAGGGCGTGGAATCTCCTCAGCAACACCCGTGACTGATGGCTCACCCTGGTATCATTGATAGGTGAGAGGAAACAAGGGGAGCTGCAGGACGTTGCACGAGATAACAAAGGTGAACAGAGACCAGGAGTCCGCTCAGACACTCATGAGACCGCTGTTCTGACCTGAATGAAGGAGAGAGGAGAGAGCATGCAATCGCTCTGGACGACCTTTCCTCCACAATTAGTGCTCGCCGGTTCGACGCTCTATGTGAGCCAGGGAAGCATCTACGGACTCGATACGAGGACGGGCAAGGTGCGCCGTCAGTATGCAGTCTCAGGGAGTGCTGCCCTTGCCTTCGCCAGAGGGACACTCTATCTCAATGTGAATCGTCATCCAGACTCGTCTGTCCAGGCCGTGCGGGCACACGATAGCTGGGCCTTGTGGAGCTATCAGGTCGCAGGCCCGCTTGCTCACGCCCCTACCCTCGCCCGTGACGGCGTCTACGTCAGTACGACCGAAGGGGTCCTCTACGCTCTGCAGGCAAGGAATGGGAGGCTCCTCTGGCAACAAGCCGTCGGTGGGACTTCTGCGGCCCAATGGCCGACAGTAGCAGCGCTGATTGGCAGGGTGCTTTGTGTTGGCGCGAAGAGCGGCCCAGACAGCATTCTCTCCGCTTATCAGCCCGCCGACGGGGCTCTTCTCTGGTCTTCTCACCTCAGTGGGACCTGGTTTTCATTGCCTATCGGAGCAGCTGGGCGGGTCTATATCAGCGATAATAACGGCGAGGTGTCCGCCTTTCGCCTGCGAGATGGGCAGCTGCTCTGGCAAACGGCTGTTGCGGCTGAGGTACAGTCAACTGCCTATCTCTCGATGCGTCCCTCCTCAATTGTCTTGTTGCCGGCCTCCTCTCCCGAGCCTTGAGCATTTCCCTACCGGGCAGTCGATGCAGCCGCATTCGCTCAAGCCCTCTACAAGCTAGCAGTGAAGCCAGGCAGCACGATGGCCATGTCCTGACAACTGGCGAGCAAAGCTGGAGGCACACCTACGGTGATGGTACAGGCATCGCCGCCTCGGGCGGAGGGCCAGGATACTCGACCCTGCTCAAAAATGCCTTGACGGCCCTCATCATCTGGTCATAGCGATCGCGGTGGATATTGTGGCCGGCCCCCGCAATCTCGACGAGTTGTCCCTGTCGGGTGAGGGCCACAGCTTGCCGGGCCACTGGAGCGGTGACGATGGCTCCCAGGGAGGGATCGCCGGTGATCAGCAACATGGGGCACTGGATACGGGGGAAGACGTCGCGCCAGGGAAAGGCACCTATCGCCGCATGGGCCGCATCCAGGACGGCGATCTGTACCTCAGCTTTGGAGGCAGCCCAGGGGCCGATCTCTTCTTCGGCCCAGGTCGGTTGCAGTGCGCGGGCTTTGATCAGGCGCTCCTCGGGCGACAGGGTCCTGAGATCAAAGAGCCACTGCCAGGTCGAGGGAGGAGCCGGGATGTCAGGCGAGTCGAGCAGGGGCGGATCTTCGAGAACGATGGCCCGCACGAGGTCTGGATAGCTGGCGGCGACCATCGCGGCCGTGACCGCTCCCATCGAGTGCCCGATGAGTATGGGCCTCTCCAGGGACAGGGCCCGGATGACTGCGACGGCATCCGTGGCCAGCAGGGCGATCGAGACGACGTCGGGCGAGAGGCTTGATTGCCCATGTCCACGGGCATCGGGCATGATGACATCGTAGCTGGTCGCCAGGTCGGTGGCTACGCGCGACCAGCAGCGGCCGCTGTCAGTGATGCCATGCAGCAGGAGGATACTAGGCCGTTGCTGGTCGCCGGTGCGCGAATAGTGGAGGTGGATGGCGTTGGCTTCGATGTCGCCTTCCGTCCATGCGCTACCCATTGTTGGCTCCTATCTTCTTCTTTTTTTATTATTCTCGCTCATTGTATCTCACCAGGCAGGCAGCAGGAGAGCAGCTTTGCAGGCCCGGGTCCGTTGGGAGGCGCTCTTCTGAGCCGGCGCGCGTTCGATGGTCTGGTCTGGCTCCCATCGACAAGCAGGGCGTGCCCAGTTATGCCGGCGGCGGCCTCCCAAGAGTGTCAGATGACCGCGGCGGCGATTTCCTCGGGCTTGCCCATCCGTTCAACTGGTTCCTGGGCAATGACGCTGGCCCGTCCCTCGGGGGTGTTGCCGAAAAGGCGCTCTCATCGACGTATCGATGATTCCGGAAGAACTGAGAAACGCCTGAGCTGATGGGCCTACGTGGCTGCTCCCCCGTGCTCAGGCGCTCGTGCTTCCTCCTGGGAAGCGCTTACCCGAGCGCTTTGAGCTGCCCCACCTCAAAGCCGCGCTCGTGAGCCGCCAGCCTCCTGACTGGGGCCAGCCTCGCTCGAAAGGAGCCCAGCCCGAGACCATGACGGTCGCTCTGCCTGGTGGTCCGCTGAGGAGATCTGTCACCTGCTCGCTCATGAGGGAGCACTCGGGGCCAACACGAGCGGGGCCACATAAGAAAGATGGCAGATAAATTTTTAGAGATTAGCGTATGAAGTTGGCTTGACAGAGGTCACTTTAGATGCTACTCTGTAAGAAGTTCTACCGGCAGCTCTGTTACTGTTAGAGCAACAGCTTCCCTTCGGGCTAGAGAGAGTGAGTCTCTCCCGCCTGTCGCCAGAGGTGGCAACAGTCTGATTCCTGCTCTTCAGGCACTGGCTGCCAGGTTGAACCCCCACGGCAGGCTCTTCCTCAGAGCGCTTGACCGAGGACTTCCCCGAAGCTGCCCCGCTCAGTCTATCCAGGCACAACGCCAGTGTGCCGGGGGGACACTTCACGAGCTGGCGGACAGTGTCCGCTTCTGTCGCGTTCATCTCCAGCCCCCGATCAGCAATAGAGCGAGGCTGCGTACGGAAGCGCCAGGGCTGGCTGCTCAGGCTCCTACGGCGGGTTGATGCCAGCAGGCCAGAGCTGACTGCTGGCCACAGTATTTTAGCTATATCTTGGCCTGTGAGCCATCGTTTCCCTTACAGAGAAGGACCTACGCGCTACCGGATACAACACAAGGAGCACGCCTGATGACGACTCACCCTTTGCCAGCCGAGCTGGAGGAGCAGCTGCAGGCCCACCGGCGCTGGCTCGACAGCCGCGGCAGCGCCGGTCACCGCCTGAGCCTCCCCCAGGCTGATCTCCACGAGCTTGACCTCAGCAACTACATGCTCTCCTTCGCCTCTCTGAGAGACTGCAACCTCTCAGAAGCCAACCTGTGCGAGAGCTGGCTCGCCGCGACCGATCTGACCGGCTCGCAGCTGCAGGGGGCCCTGCTGAGTTACGCGCACGCCGAGGGAGTCTGCTTCGACCAGGCCATCCTGGATGAGGCCAACCTGGCCAAGGCCGACTGCTTCCGCGCTCGCCTGCGCCAGGCCCGCCTGCGCCACCTCCGGGGCGTCCGCGTGAACCTCAGAAACGCCGATTTGCAGGCCGCAGACCTCTCTTACGCCGACCTGCAGAGGGCGATCCTGAGTTCGGCCTGCCTGGAAGCAGCCAACCTGCGCGGCGCCAACCTGCGGTGGGCCACCTTGAGCGGCGCCAACCTGCGCGGCGCCAACCTGCAGCAGGCCCTGCTCACCGGGGCCCTCCTGACCTGCGCCGATCTCACCGGCGCCCGCCTGGGCAGCGCCTCCCTCCTCGGCGCTCGCGACCTCGACACCGTCCAGGCTGACTGGATCGACATCAGCGAGGACGATGGTCCCCCCCAGCTCCTCTACGGCGAGCAGGCCCGCCGCTGGCTGCTCTCGGCCACCATCCTCCGCCCCTCGGTCACCGCTGGCGCACTGCTGCAGCAGGCCGGCTTCTCCCAGGAGGAAATCTCCTCCCTCCTGCAGGCTGACTGGCACACCGGCCTTGCCCCCCTCTTCCTCCTCCTCAACCGCCTCAAGGCCGCTCTCCAGTATGGCACCGACTGGCTGGGCCTCTCCCCCCAGCAGCTCTACCAGCTCCATGCCCAGATCCGCGCCGCCTCCTCCTACACCAATCCCAGCGCTCCCCGGCTCCAGACCCTCGTGCGCCTCAAGGGCCTGCTCGCCCAGGCCCTCCTGGGCTCCCTGGTCGCCTTCTGCCAACCCGTTACTCACCCTCATTACGGTCCTGCGATCCTCGATCTCGTCCTGCCCAAGGCCCTGATCATGGTCTCCCTCGATCGCACTATCCCCACGGAGGAGCTTGCGATCTACCACCATCAAGCTTCCTCTTCCCAACGGGTGATCCTCTACGCCCCACATTTCCCCGCCAGGCTCGTCCACTACCTCTCCCTCGATTACGTCGCTGATTACTTCGCTGTGGTCCAATCACCAGAGGATCTCTTCCACTACCTGCATGTCCACCACCTATCCTAAACGGAGGTGCACCACCTATGTCCAGCGTTGTCGCACTCTTGTCCAGCGCCTCTATCCCAGATCCTGAGCTGGAGGCCTTCCTGCTGCAGGCCGGCGCCCAACCACTCAACTCCCTCTTCACCTACCTGCTGACCCGCGAGACGGCCTTCGTCCGCATCCACCTCCATGCTCTCCCTCCCCTCGCTGAACTGGAGCCGCCCGCTCTCCAGCAGGCCCTCGGCCAGCCCATCCGGACCCGCCTCCTGCTCGTGTTCCCAAGCACGCCCGAGAGCGAGCAGCTCTGTCTCCAGTTCTGCTGCCAGTTCGCTGCCCGCTGGCCCTGCCTCCTCGACGACTGCAGCCACTCCTCCCACTCCTTCTACACCCCTGAGGACCTCCGGGCCCTCGCGCAGGAAGGCCGGGGCTTCGGTCACCCCGACGCGTTCCAGCCTCTCCTCGCCCACCTTGAAACCTCCCTCGAAGCAGCCTACTACTCCTCCGCCTACCAGGCCCTCTTCAAGCAGCAAGCCCACTCCTCAAAGGAGGCGTCCGAGCAGCAGCAGCCCGCCTGACATACCCCACCAACCACTCAGTTGCTCTAAGGAGGTGTTCCCATGATCTTCTATTCCCTTCCTTCTCCTGACCTGCAGGCTCAGATCCTCGCGCACGAGCGCTGGCTGCAAAGCCAGGGCCGCGCCGGCCGCCGCCTCGTCCTCCGCCAGGCCGACCTGCACGAGCTTGACCTCAGCGGCAGCGGGCTGACTGACGCCCAGCTCCAGGCCTGCAATCTCTCGCGCTCGCTCCTTGAAGAGGCCTGGCTGGAGGGGGCCGATCTCACCGGGTCCCGGCTCGAGGAGGCCGATTTGCTGAGAGCGCACGCCGCGGGGGCCTGCTTCGTCCAGGCCAGCCTGGATGAAGCCCGGCTAAGCGGTGCCGATTGCTCGCGCGCCTGCCTGCGCCAGGCCAGTCTGCGCCGCCTGGAAGGGATCAGTACAGACTTCTGGGCCTCTGATCTACGCGAGGCCAATCTCTCGGGAGCCACTCTCGACCAGGCCAACTTGCGCCAGGCCCGGCTCGAGGCCGCCAATCTCACCGGCGCTCGCCTCAAGGAAGCCGATCTCACCGGCGCCCGCCTGTGGCGTGCTCGCTTGCAGGGCGCCCAGGGTTTGGAGACCGTCCGCGTCGAGTGGATCGACATTGGCGAGGACGGTCAGCCCCAACTCCTCCACGGCGAGCAGGCCCGCCGCTGGCTGCTCGCCGCGGCCTCCTCCTGAGCTCCGCCCGACCACGACCAGGCTGACCAGACAGTCCCTTCAGCAGGAGCCAGGGCTCCTGCCCTTTCTTTTGTCCCACCCGTCGTCATAGGCTCTTCCTTCGGGCCCGGCCCCACGCACTGGATGCCGAGAGCACTGATGGCCCCCCTTTCAGTGGGGCACAGCTGTGCTCCCAGCAACTGGGGCCTCTTTCGCCAGCAGCCTGCGGCTCGCAATCGCTGCTTCCGGGATGCCGCCGGGCAAGCCGCTCTTGTCCAAAAGCTTGACAACAGGACACTTCCCCGATATACTTTCCTATGAAACAATATCTATTGCAACAATTTCGGTCGCAACAAATTGCGGCCTCGCCTGGCGATATGCCGAACCTGCGAGCCGCGCTACAGAGGGAAAGGGGCCAGAGAAGCGCATGGATGACTACCAGGACTACCGTCTCTTCCAAGAGCTGAGTTTGCTGCTTGACCACGCTGACCGCCTGGTCCTCCGTCAGTTCAGACTGAATACGCTGCAGTACAACGCCCTGCTCCTGCTCGATCCTGACGAGGGCTGGCGGCTTACCGATCTCAGCGAGCGTCTGCTTTGTGAGCGGAGCACGGTGACACGCCTGGTAGATTATCTGGAAAGCGAGGGCCTGATCGCCCGTAGCCCCGATCCGACTGATCGCCGCTCGCAGCGCGTCACCCTGACAGCCGCAGGCATCGCCCGGCGCCGCGAGGCCCAGGCGGCTATCGAAGAGGCCATTCGCCGCCGCTTCAGCGTCTTGAGCCGCGAGGAAGAGCGGCAGCTCATCGCCATGCTCAAGCGCTTACGCGCTGTCGTGAGCGCCGAGATCGAAGCGACTTCACATGAGGCGAACAACACCGCGCCCTAGTTGCAGCTAATTAGGTAGGTAGGAAAGTCACTATGCCAGAGATCTTTGAGTCGGCCACGGATGAAGCTCCCTCGCAGCCGGACGCCGAGCAGATGGCAGCCGTTCCCGGCGACCTGCCCTTGAGGGAGATCCTCATCCGCTGGACAGCTCAACGAACCCAGTTTCGCCACGATAACACCACTCTGCCCGCGGCTCCTCTCCCCGGCGAGCCAGTCGAAGTGTGGGCCACCAGCGGCGAGGAAGTGCCCATTGAACGCGCCGTGCTCTTCTATACCGTCGACGGCAGCCGCCCCGATCGCTCCTCGACGGCCCTCCCGATGGAGCGCGTCCGCGTGACCTGGGACCCGCACGCCGGCTACCTCACCCACTGGCTGGCTCGCATCCCCGGCCAGCCAGCCGGCACACGCGTGCGCTATCGCATCGCCGGCTGGCTGGCGCACCCTGGCTCACCAGCCTCCGACGAGCCGGAGATCTGGGCCCAGGACGGCCAGGGCTTCGCCTTCCATTTCGCGGGCGAGCGCGCCTTTACGACCTTTGCCTACCTGGTCGAGGAAGAAGCCCAACGGCGCCCACCCGCCTGGACAAGCGAAGCCGTTATCTATCAGATCTTTCTCGACCGCTTCCGCAGCGATGCCAGCGATGGAAGTTTCCCGCCCGAGAGCGAACCACAGGCCCTGCACGGCGGGACGCTCAACGGCGTGCGTGCCGCCCTGCCCTATCTCGCCGAGCTGGGTGTGACCTGCCTGTGGCTCTCTCCCCTGCACCTGGCCGAGAGCTACCATCGTTACGACGCCCTCGACTACTTTAGCGTTGATCCTCGTCTGGGTAGCAGCGCCGACCTGAAAGCCCTTATCGAGGAGGCCCACGCCTGTGGCATGCGCGTCCTGCTTGACTTCGTGCCGGCGCACGTCTCCTGGCATCATCCCGCCTTCGTGGCCGCGCAGTTGGATCGCCAGGCCCCCTCTCACGACTGGTTCTATTTCGAGCGCTGGCCAGATCGCTACGGTACCTTCCTCGACGCTGTTCCCGGTCTCCCTTCGCTGCGCTCAGAGAGCGAGGGGGCCCGGCGCCATATTCTTGCGAGCGCACTGCATTGGCTCGGCGAGTTCGGCTTCGATGGCTTCCGTCTTGATCATGCCATCGGCCACAGTATGGACTTCTGGTGCGAGTTTCGCCTCGCCACACGTGCCCTGCGCCCCGATGTCTTCTTGCTGGGCGAGGTCACCGATACGCCCGATGCCTTGCGTCGCTATCGTGGCAGGCTCGATGCCGTGCTCGATTTTCCTCTGGCGGCAGCTTTACGCTCGACCTTCGGGGTGCGTACCTGGGACCTGCGTCGCTTTGAGAGTTTCCTCAGCGCCTATGAGGAGTATATGGCGACAGGCCCCGCGCGCGCGAGCTTTCTCGATAACCATGATATGAATCGCTTCCTCTTTATTTCCGGTAATCGAGCGGAATTGCTTAAGCTGGCGGCCCTCTGTCAATTTACGCTTGCCCCAGTGCCCATCATCTACTACGGAACAGAGATCGGCATGTCCCAACGTGCTGATGTCTCATCAAAAGCCTTTGGCGGCGATGCCGAGGCTCGCGCTGATATGCCCTGGCGCCCGGAGCACTGGAATCAGGAGCTGCTCGCCTTCTACCGCTCCCTGATCCGTCTGCGTCGCGCTTTGCCAGTGCTGACCCACGGCGCGCGCCGGGTCGTCCACCTGGATGCCCATCAGGCAACCTATGCTTATCTGCGTACCCATGCCGCCGATCAGCATCTGCAGCCGGGTGATGCCCTGGTCCTCTTCAATTTGAATGAGCAGCCTCAAACCGTGGTGCTACCAGAGGCAGTGCTGCCGTCAGCGGCCACCAGGCTCCTCGCTACCGGCTCTGTATCGGTCGTACGTAGATCCCAACATCAGGTTGCTATAACCTGTCAGCCGCTGAGCGGGGCAATCTTCGCGTGGCAGGAAGGAGGATGAGAGCCGTCGTCCTTTGTGGTTGCCTTTTGACAGACTTCGACCGCAAGAGTCTCTCGCGCTAAGCGCTCAAACCTCTGCCCTGATTCTGGCCAATGGATGGGAAGAGGACACAGCAATTCGCCTCTTCCCGGCAATCTTCCCTCTTATCAGAGAGGATGAGAGATGATGATGCAGAAGAAGCTCTTCACCGTGCACGCATCTGGCAGCCGGCCACTGCTGGCCCTGTCAACGCTCATTGCCATGCTTTTGTTGCTGCTCTCCGCCTGTGGTGGCACCTCCTCTAGCAGCAGCAACAGCGGTAGTAGTATCGATTATAGCGGGACGATCGTTATCTGGCACGGCTGGCAAGGCGCCTATCTGCAAGCCAAGCAGGCCATTTTCAATGAATATATGCGCCTGCATCCCAAGGTCAAGATTGTGCTGGTCCACCAGGACAACATTGCCAGCAAGGCGGCAACGGCGGTCAAGGCTGGCAACGGCCCCGACATCATCGCTTTCACGGACGATAACTTGGGGTCGCTGGCGCTCGGCCACGTCGTCGTGCCCCTCGATCAGTACATCAGTCAGGATTATCTGAACCGGACCTATAGCCCGGCGGCGGCTTCGGCCCTGGTCTTTAACGGCCACGTCTATGGCGTTCCAGAGGCAGTCGAGGCTATCACGCTGATGTATAATAAGAATCTCGTTTCAGCTGACCAGCTCCCCAAGACCACCGATGATCTGCTGGCCTTCGCTAAGCGCTATCAGCAGACTCATCCGGGTCAGTATGGCGTTGTCTGGCCGACCGAGGACGCCTATTTTAATGCGCCCTGGTTCTATGGCTTTGGGGCTCAGTATGTGACGCCCGACGGTAAAGCCCACCTCGATACCCCCCAGGCCCTGCAGGCAATGGAGTATATTGCCTCTTTCCGCCCCTATCTCCCGAAGCAGCCGACCTACGATGTGGTGTCTTCGCTCTTCGCTGAGGGCAAGGCCGCCATCATCATTAATGGCCCCTGGTCATATGCCGACTATGCCAGTGGAGGCAAGATCAACGTCGGCTTTGCTACGCTGCCGATTGTGAGCGCTACTGGCACGCCTGCTAAGCCCTTCGTCGGGGTCAAGTCGCTCTGGATGGCGAAGACGGCTAAAAACCCGGCCCTGGTAGCTGATCTGATGAAGTTCTATACCAACAAGGCGAATCAGATCGCTATGTCGCGCGCGGACGGCGAAATTCCGGCCAATAGCGCCGCCGCCGATGACCCGGCTATCCAGGCCCTGCCTGCCGTGGCTGGCTACGCCGCTCAGGTCAAGCTCGGTGTAGCTTTGCCGAATACTCCCTATATGTCCGCTCTCTGGACGCCTGTGCAGAATGCTCTGACAGCGGTTTGGAACGGCACGCAGACGCCAGCGAAAGCCCTCAGCGATGCTCAGGCGGCTGCGACGAAAGGGATCGCGCAGATCAGCTCGTAGTTCTGCGCGCCTGGGGCGCTGCCAGCCCGCCCGCGATGCCGTTGTGCATCCGTTGAAATGGCTGCTGCTTTCCTTCCCCGTCTCTTCCCCCTTTCCAGCGGTGGAAAGGGAGGAGGAGACGGGGCACGCACCGGACTGGAGGCGAGGATGCCTATGCTGCGAGTCAAGCGGCGCACCATCGTGGCCTTTCTACTCCCAATGCTGGCCATGATGGCCGTGATCAATCTGTGGCCGATACTCTATACCCTCTATCTGTCGACCACCAATTATAGTGAGTTTAACTCGGACAACTACCGCTTTATCGGCCTGGAGAACTACCGGCAGTTGCTTCTCTCTTTCGATAGCGACTTCTTCCCGGTGCTCTGGCAGACGCTGCTCTATGTGGTTGTCTGTGTGGCCTGCTTCTTGATCGTGGGCATGTTGACCGCCCTGGCGCTGAATAATCCGCGCGTCAAGGGCCTGCCTTTTTGGCGGGTGGTCCTGCTCTTACCCTGGGCAGCCCCCTCGGGGATTACGGCCCTGATCTGGAAGTTCCTCTTTCAGTATGATTTCGGTCCTCTCAACCAGATCGGGCGCCTGTTCTTCGGTCGGCAATTCGGCATTCCCTGGCTGCTGAATCCGACGCTGGCTTTCATCTCGGTAGTGATCGTCAATGTCTGGCTAAGCTATCCTTTCTTCACAGTGGTTATCCTGGGAGCGCTGCAGAGCATTCCGAGCGAGCTGCGCGAAGCGGCGCGCATCGATGGCGCCGGCCCCTGGCAATACTTTCGCCATGTGACCCTCCCGCTGGTGACCCCTGCCCTGGTGCCCGCGACGATCCTTAGCGCCATCACGACCTTCCAAATGTTCAATACGGTCTTTCTGATTACACAGGGGGGACCGATCGTCAGCGCTCTCAAGCCTGGGGCCACTGAATTTGTCATGATCTATATGTACAATCGCATCCTCGGGGCCACCGTGGCTAACCCGCACTACGGCTTTATCGCGGCTTTCTCCATTACGTTGTTCGTGCTCCTGGCGATTCTGACCTATATCGGTTCGGGTCTCGGCACACGGTCGCCACAGATGAGCGGAATCAGGGAGGCACGCGCATGAGTCAAAAGCTCTCTATGGCAGAGGCGCCAAAGGAACAGTTGGCCTCCAGTGCGCTCAGTGGAGAGCAGCGTCGCGCGCCGCGTCAGCGCCAGCGCCGCGCGCTCGCTCGCCTTGGGGCGCGCCTGGGGCTGGTCGGCATCTATGCCTTTCTGGTGGCAATGGCTGTTTTCGCCCTCTTCCCGCTGTACTATGTAGTTCAGGCTTCGTTCGCCGGGGCGCAGAATCTCTATACCACGGATCTGCACCTCTTCCCGGCACACTTCACCTTCGCTAACTATGTGACAGCCTTTACTCAGGAGCCGCTGCTCAATTGGATCGGCAATACGCTGCTGGTCTGTGGCCTGACCGCCCTGTGTGGTCTGGCCTGCTCAACGACTGGCGCCTATGCCCTGGCACGTTTCCGTTTCGCCGGCCGCCAGTTGACGCTCCGCGCGTTGCTGACGTTGCAGGCCTTTCCAGGCTTGCTGGCGCTGACGGCCTATTATCTGCTTTTGAACGCGCTGCATTTACTCAATAATCTGCTCGGTCTGGTGCTGATCTACTCAGCAGGAGCGATCGTCTTCTGCTGCTGGAATACGAAGACATATCTTGATGCGCTACCGGTTGAGCTGGAGCAGGCGGCTTTGCTGGATGGTGCCACACCGTTCCAGGCCTTCTGGCACATCGTCTTACCGCTGGCTACCCCCGCGCTGGCGGTCGCAGCTCTCTTTACTTTTATGACCGGCTGGAATGAGTTTGCGCTCGCCAATCTGGTGCTCAACGCCAACGACAATGGCAGCAATCTGACTTTTATTCTGGGCCTCTACAGTCTACAGAGCGATTTTCGTACGCCGTGGGGCATCTTTGCCGCCGCTTCGGTGATTGTTTCGCTTCCGCTCATGCTGATCTTTTTCTTCGCTCAGCGCTACTTCCGGTCTGGCTTGGCCCAGGGCGGCCTGGCGAATTAGCCTGCAAGGGACTGCAGAGTAAGCCTGCTTCTCTCCTTTCCTTGCTACGGTGGGCACCGCCAGGGGAGCGGTCTGGCAGCCTGCGCCAGCCCGGCTCCAGGCCCATCCTCTGTGCTACCCGCTACAGGAGCGCTTTTGTGCGTGACGCCGTGCCTTTGCGCGGGATTGGCTCTGGAGGTCTGCATATGAAATCTGTTAGCCGCCAGCATGCTCGTTGTAGCTATTTGCTTCTGGTCCTGGCTCTGATCTTTTCACTGGCTGTGAGCGGTGGACTCTTTCCGCGCCTCATACCTACTATCGTCCATGCGCAGAGCACGCCGAATGTGGCAGCCAATACCGCTGACTTCAAGCCCGCCGTTATCTATCAGGTGGTGCTGGACCGCTTCTTCGATGGTAATCCCTCTAATAATGATCCGTCGGGCGATACCGGCCTGTACGATAGTACGAAGACGAATTGGAAGCTCTATTGGGGCGGCGACCTGGCCGGTCTGACGCAGAAGATCCCCTATTTGGCCGGTATGGGGATCACGGCTATCTGGATCTCTCCACCGGTGGAGAACGTCCATTTGCCAGTCTATGAGACGGGTTCGTCGGCACCCGAGGCCGGCTATCATGGCTATTGGGCCCGCGATTTCTATCGCCTTGATCCTCACCTGGGTACCTGGAGCGATTTCGATACGCTGGTGACGACGGCTCACAATTATGGCATCAAGGTCATTGTCGATTTTGCTCCTAACCATTCCAATCCGAACGATACTGGTGAGTACGGTAGCCTCTATCAGAATGGGACCTTCGAGGCGGCCTACAACAATGATCCGAATGGCTGGTTTCATCACAACGGCGGTATTGCGGACTACAATAACCTCTACCAGGATGAGTACGATAATCTGGCCGATCTCGCCGACCTTGCTCAGGAGAATAGTAGTGTCGATAGTTATCTGAAAGGCGCTATGGCTCAGTTCCTGGCCCACGGTGTCGATGGCGTGCGCGTCGATGCCGTGAAGCATATGCCCGCGCCCGATGGGGGCTGGCTGCGCACGCTCAGCGATAGTGTGGAGGCCCAGGGACCGCACTATATGGTCGGTGAGTGGTATCTGAGCAGTATTAGCGATCCAACCTATCAGTATGCGTTGAAGTTCGCTAATCGCAGTGGTATCAGTCTGCTGAATTTTCCTCTCACGACGGCTCTGCGCGATGTCTATGCCTCTGGCAATGCTGCCAGTGAGGTGGATAGCGTTCTTAGTCAGGAGGAGAGCGGCTTCCTTTGGTTGAATGACCAGGCCATCTTTGTCGACAACCATGATATGCCGCGCTTCCTGACCCTGAACAGCAGCTACGATCGCCTGCATGAGGCTCTGGCCGCCGTTTTGACCCTGCCTGGGATTCCCGTGATTTACTACGGTACTGAGCAGTATCTGCATAACGATACCAACGGCGGCGGCGACCCGTATAATCGCCCGATGATGAGTAGCTTCAGTACGACGACAACCGCCTATAGCGAGATTAAGGCCCTTGCTACGCTGCGTCAGAGCAATCCAGCTCTGGCCTACGGTACCTATCAGCAGCGCTGGATCAATAGCGATGTTTTCATCTATGAACGCCAATTTTTCAATAATGTAGTGCTGGTGGCTATCAATAAGGGTTCCGCCAGCTATAGCATCAGCGGTCTCTACACGGCGCTACCCAATGGCTCATATAGCGACTATCTGGGGACATTGCTGCATGGCGGCACCACGATTACGGTGAGCAATGGCGCCGTCAGCTCCTTTACCTTGGGTGCCAATCAGGTGTCTGTCTGGCAATATACAGCCCCTGAGAGCAGTACGCCGGAGATCGGGAGCGTCGGGCCTAATCTGAGTCGACCCGGCGATCAGGTGATGATCGATGGTCAGGGTTTCGGCAGTACTGTCGGCAGCGTTAAGTTTGGTACAACAACGGCCACCGTTAAAAGCTGGGGGCCGCATTCGATCACGGTCATTACGCCGAACGTCGCCGGCGGCCTCTACGGCGTTCAGGTGTGTACTTCTACTGGCTGTAGCAATGTCTATCAGACGCGTGTCTCTAGCACAGCGCAAGTGGCCGTGACCTTCACAGTCAATAACGCACCTTCGACGAACTACGGCGATAATGTCTATCTCACCGGGCAGTTTGATGAGCTGGGCAACTGGGGGACATCCCCTACTACCGCCATCGGCCCGCTGAATGATCCGAACTATCCAAACTGGTTTGTGATGGTCAGCGTTCCTGCCTGCTGGAACATCCAGTTCAAGTTTATTATCATCCGCGCTAATGGCAGCGTTCAGTGGGAGAATGGCAATAATCATAGCTATACCGCTCCCTGTAGCGGCACCGGCGCTGTTACGGTGAACTGGCAGTATTGAGTTCAGGACCACCTACCGCGAGGTCGCAACCAGCAGGCGCCCAGGGGTGCTCACCTCCTCATCGGTCGCCCCGTCTTTTGCCCACCAGGAGCAAGGGGCCTTTCCAGAGCCTTGCTAGAAAGGCCCCTCTTCTCTGCCGGTCAGGTCTGCCAGGAGCTTGCTTCAGGCGGCCTGCGCTGGTTCTCCAAGTGCAGGATACTCCTTGAGTGAGGGACGTACCTTCCTTGACAAAGACGGCTCACAGTGCTACCTTAAGCACAAGGGTTAGAAGTGGAAGGAAATCCATCTACGTTATCCTTGGACCGGCAAGCGCGGCACCAGGCCGCCTTTGTGATCCCCAATGCCTGGTCTTGCTTGTGCAAGGCCGCTTTGCCTGCCGCCCAGGCGCGCGGAGCGCTCCGCCCTTCCGGCCCGCCAGGACAGTCCTCCGCTGCCCCCATGCCCAGGCGCCTGCCGGAGACTACGGCTCGCTCTGCTCTCTGCCCAGTCCTGGTTTTGCCGCCAGGCACAGGTATAGGGCTGGGGAAACTGGGGGGCAGGAGAGAGAGGGACCTGACGAGCTGCCGCATGCTCATGCAGAAGCAGCGAACGAGGGAAAGGACAGGCAAACCCGTTCAGCACAGATGCTCAAGCGCAGGCCGGCCAGAATGAGCCCCTGCTCCGCTTGCGACAGCCAGGCCGTGTAGAGAGAAGGAGCTGTTCTCTTCGGCAGAGCGCCCCTGGCTGGGCCCCCAGATGTAGGAAGAGAACGCGCGAGGACAAGGCCCGGCCCAGGAATGAGAAGCTCTCTCGCGAAGGGGAGGCGAGCGTTTTCTGGCCAGGAGTTTAGGCGAGTTTCAGGACAGGAGAGGAAAGCCAAGATGAGAGAACGGAAGGGAAAAGACCATGCCTGAGCTTCCTCAAGGATTTACTCGCTTGGCCGGCAGTGAGCGTCATCTCCCTGCCCAGGCCCGACGGGTCAGGTCGGCTGATCCCAACGAACGGATCGAGGTCAGTGTCTACTTGAGAGATCCTGCAGCGATAGAGGAGGCTGGCGCGCTAGAACGCCATGCCCGTCTGCCCGGTCCGCAGATGAGCCGAGAGGAATACCTGGCCCGGCACAGTGCCAGCCCCGAGGATGTGGCACGGGTGGAGGCCTTCGCCCAGGCCCATCAGCTGCAGGTGCTGGCTGTCGATCGGGCAGCGCGCAAGCTGGTGCTGGGCGGTACGGTGGCCCAGTTCTGCGCTGCCTTCGCTACCGAATTGCATCATTACGAATATGAGGGGCAGACTTTCCGCGGGCGCTCTGGCTACCTGCATGTTCCCAGGGAGCTGGCGCAGGTGATTATCGGGATCTTCGGGCTGGATGATCGCCCCCAGGCCCAGCCCCATCTGCGCTTTACTTCCGCCCCGGGAAGAGGCACGCTGGTGAGCACTGCTACGGTGAGCTATACGCCACTGCAGGTGGCTCAGCTCTATGATTTTCCGAGCGGCCTGACTGGCAGCGGCCAGTGTATCGCTCTGATCGAGCTGGGGGGTGGCTATAGCAGCGAGGACCTGGCTGCTTATTTTCAGCAGCTCGGCCTGAACGTACCCGAGGTTGTTAGCGTGTCGGTCGATGGTGGAGAGAATAGCCCGACGGGCGACCCCAATAGCGCCGATGGGGAAGTTGCCCTGGACATCGAAATCGCTGGCGCCATTGCGCCCGGCGCCCGCATCGCCGTTTACTTCGCCCCCAATACCGATCGTGGCTTTCTGGATGCCATTACGCAGGCTATCCACGATACGGCCAATGCGCCGTCCGTGATTTCAATTAGCTGGGGTGCCCCCGAGGCAAGCTGGACGCGCCAGGCCATGACTGCCATGAATCAGGCCTTCCAGGATGCGGCTGCGCTGGGGATTACGGTCTGCGTGGCCTCGGGCGATAACGGCGCGAGCGATGGCCTGAACGATCAGAAAGCCCATGTTGACTTTCCGGCTTCCAGTCCCTATGTTCTGGGCTGTGGCGGTACCCGCCTGGAGGCGCAGGCGGGGCAGGTGACCCGTGAGGTGGTCTGGAATGAGGCGGCGGAGGGTGGTGGTGCCACCGGTGGAGGGGTCAGCGATGTTTTCCCTCTTCCGGCCTGGCAGGAGCGGGTAGCGGTGCCTCCGTCGATCAATGACCAGCATCGGGGGCGCGGCGTGCCCGATGTGGCCGGCAATGCAGACCCACAGACAGGCTATCTGATCTTGGTCGACGGCCAGCGTACCTCCGTCGGCGGCACCAGCGCGGTCGCTCCGCTCTGGGCCGGGCTGATTGCGCTGCTCAACCAGCGGCGTGGTCAACCCGTAGGTTACCTGAATCCCTTCCTCTATCAGCGTTACTCGCAGTTGTTGCAACAGAAAGCGCTGCGCGATGTAACCAGTGGTGATAATGGCGGTTATGCCGCCGGCCCCGGCTGGGATGCCTGCACAGGCCTGGGCACGCCCGACGGCGCTCTGCTATTGCAGGCTCTGCTGACTCCCTCTGCCGCTTAGCTCAGCCCACCCACTAGCATCGGAGCAGGGGCCGGCGCCCAGGCAAGAGATCGTCCGTTTGCTAGCGCGTCGGCCCCTGCCCTCGGCTAGGTTTCTCGACCCTGCCCTTTATTCTTTTCTTTATCTAAAGAATCCTGATTAAATGTTAAGTATGTAATTGTATCCCAGGCGTTATGGATACCAATCAGAAGCATGAGGGTGGCTGCGGCACCAATGACGAAGAGCGCTGGCCTGGCATAGCTCAGCAGCGCCATGCCCGCCCCCACCAATGAGGCGTAGGCGAGGAGCGGAAAGATGACATACCAGACCCAATCTTCCAGCACAGGCTGATAATGCCTTTGGCGACGCGCTCGCTGGATCACGATGAGCATGTAGAGGACACCGGCCAGGCCGCCGCAGGCTAACAGCAAGGCGACCTGCCAGAGCGCTGGCCAGGGCGCGGTAAGTATCAGAGCGACCAGGAGCCCGGTACACAAATGGACCACCGTCGGTGTGCCGAAAGCTCCTATGGCCTCTTCGCCTGTCTGCCGCATTCCCCTTGCGGCCAGGAGCGTCATAACCACGAACATTAAGCCGATCAGGGCCGCAGAGGCCGAGCCGATAATCACGTAGAAGTTTTGCCAGCCGCCCTGGAGGGATTCCTGCATGATGTGCTTTCCTCTCTTCTCGTTCACCCCAAGCACCGGCCCCGATGCGCCAGGCCAGGCGAGGGTGGTCCAGCGCGCCGATGCGGCGAGTGCGCTATGACTCTAGGGCAGGCTCTTCCAGCTCTGAGGGCGACGAGGCAGAAGCCAGGGTCTGAGAGGAAGCAGCGGCCAGCAGACGCACATACCACTGTTTGCCGTCACTGTGCTGGATCTCAAGGAGGCCCTCAGCTCGCGCTCGCTCTAACAGCTCCCTCAGTCTGCGAAAGCCATACGTTTTGACCTTGAACAGGGTATCCAGTTTATGAAGGTGCTGGCCAAGCTGGGACTCGCTCACCCAGCCATCCTGACGCTTGCTCACCTTAGAGGCCTCCTGGTAG
Organism: Thermogemmatispora argillosa; assembly: GCF_059696725.1. Classification (NCBI taxonomy): domain Bacteria; kingdom Bacillati; phylum Chloroflexota; class Ktedonobacteria; order Thermogemmatisporales; family Thermogemmatisporaceae; genus Thermogemmatispora; species Thermogemmatispora argillosa. The sequence goes on from NZ_AP019377.1 coordinate 301,895, forward strand.
GCCAGACAGAGTAGCCCGGCGGGAATGGTTCCTTGCTTTGGCTGAGCGGAGCCTGTGGTCATGCTCTGGCTGACCATAGGAGGCGCCAAGGCTTCTTTCACGGGGGCGGGGCACTCTTTGACCTCTTTGGCTCCAGCAGGGTGTATCAGTCCTGTTGCTGGCGCCTCTCGCTGCAGCAGCAGTGGATGAAGCTGGTCAGTCGTAAGGAAGACCTGGCAGGCGGCCTGCAGCATTTGAGAGATCGGCGGTCGGCCAATGCCCAGGACAAAACAGCCCGCCGCGCGCAGGCGTCGGACCAGGGGCGCATAGTCGCTGTCGCTGCTGGCCAGACAGAAGCAGCGCAGCCCGCCAAAGAAGAGGTCCATCGCATCGACCGCCAGCGCCAGATCAACAGCGTTCTTGCCAGGGACCGCTCGCGGCACCTGGACCTGTTGGAAGCCATAGCATTCCGCGATCGTTCGCCACGAGGCCATCTGAGCACTGGCCCAATCGCCATAGATCCGCCGGATGGTCACGACACCGAACAGGCTTGCTTTGGCCACGATTGCCGCTGCCCATTCTGCCCCGATATTTTCTCCATCGATGAGGAGGGCCATGGGAGGCGGCTGGTGAGCACACAGGGACGGCCTCCCCCGCCTGCTCAGGCTGGCGAGCCAGGTCGCCAGTGGACGCATCAGAGTGAGCATGCTCTCTCTCCTCGCCTATTCAAAGGAACGCCTCTCGCCGCCAGGCGCCTGTATTCCTTATTAATATAACTACTCTCGGGCATCGCTCCGGACAGGCGCAGTCTCACACAATCCTCTTTCCTTCCATACACATATATATACCCAGTGCAGACAGCAGAGCATAAACCACTCTAGCGCCGAGAGGCTACAGAGCCGATCCGATCGGAGCCGGCGCTCTCTGTGCCGGGCGAGCATCTCAGCCAGGGCAGGCGGGCTGCGTGCGAGCCATCCTGTTCGCTGAGCGGCCACACGGCCGGTGAGCGTATGACCCAGAGCAGAGGCAGTCCTCCATCTGCGCTGCGCCGTGCCAGCCCAGCAGCCATGCTCTCCTTACGTCATGGATGCTCCTCCTCTCTCTCCTATCCCACAGCAGCCGCACTGGCTGGTTTGCGCCCCCAGGCCGTTACCAGGTTCCAGATGGCGCAAAAGTCTTCTTGCTGCATCTCTGCGATGGCCAACTGCGCAAGTCGCTCCAGCTCTTCCTTAGTGGCCACACCCACCTTTACTAGAAAAGGCTGAAGCAGCTCTATTCCGAACAGGGCGTCCTTGAAGACAGGATAATAAGCCTCCGTGCCTATCGACCACTCAATCACAGTGGCCCGCAGACGCACCTCCTCAAAGCCGGCCTGTCGCAAGAGGCGTGCCAGCATGGGCGTAATGCCAATGTGGCGCCCATCCGGCGAAAAGCTCCGGCCCGCCCGCTTCAGGGCTTCCGTGAATAAGGCGTTAAAGCGCTCAGAGGCCGGGCTAGTGCTGAGAGGCATCTCTCCCTCAGTCAGACGCATCACTCCCCCTGGCTTGAGCAGACGCCAGCACTCGCCCAGCAGCCGAGGCCAGGCGTCTGGCAACATGAACCCACTCAGCAGGCGGCCATTGATCAAATCAAAAGAGCGATCGGAGAAACTCAGCGGCTCCATGACATTGCCGACCTGGAAGTGAACATTCTCCAGGCCCCGTGACCAGGCCTGGGCGCGCGCGTAAGTGATCACCTGCTGGCTAATGTCAACGCCGATGACCTCGATGCGAGGAAAGGCAAAGGCGAGCTCCAACGCCCAGCCTCCAGGGCCACAAGCCAGATCCAGCACTCTTCCTCCGTCGGGCGGCAGCAGCTCCGTAGCGAACTCAGGCAGCAGGTCCCCCATTGCTTTAGTGAGCAGGCGGTCCTGCTGCATCAGGCGCGCCAGTTCGCCAGCGTTTTCAGCATCAATCACATAGCTATTGTCGGCTTCCGCCATGTCCATGTCCTCAGCTCCTTTCCACTCAGGGCAAGGAAAACCTACCTCGGTGGAGCACCTGCAGAGTACTACCACCTGTTCCTGAAGCTATCACTTCAAGTGTAACAGCAGCCGACTTTGTAACGAAAGGGGGAACTGGCGCACCTGGCAGCACCAGCAGGCCCATCCAGCACGGTCGCTGGCCGGGTACCAGGCTAGAGAGGAAGGCAGGCCCCGCCCTGGCTTCGGGGCCAGGGAAAAGACCCGACCAGGCCAGACAGGAGCGCCAAGACGAGATGGTGTTTCTACGCCTTAAGCGCCAGCGAGAGCGGGCGAGGAGAGAAAGATCACTCGGAGCCTACTGCTCTTTGGGGGAGTTACGCAGAGGTTCCTTTTTCAGCATGGATCTGCTATACTTCCACAAACAGCCATCTGTAGAGATGCAACGCTGACCCAGCGCTGCCGATAAGGCAATGGGCGGCCCGCGTTGTCTGCGGGCCGCTTTTGTCCAGATGGCGAGGCAGGATAGACCAACCAAACAAGCAAAGGTTTGCTTCTCTGGAGAGCAAGATCATATGGTGATCTGGGAACGTCATCTTTGTCCCGATTGTAGCTTGATATGGGAGCGCAATCTAGACGGCGCCTGGCGCTACACAGCGCTGATCGCCGTGCCCTTGCCAGCCGAGCGACGCTGCCCGCTCTGTGCCAGCCATCTGCAAATACGGTGGGTACGCCCCTTGCCCGTGTTTCCAGAAACGGATAACGACTAAGGCCAACCTTGCTGCGCTTTCCTCCTTCCCTCACCGACTACCAATGCTCGCTTTGACCAGGAAGTAGAGCAGAGCAGAACAGAGCAGGGTGGGTGAGAGCTTTGCCTTTGCCCTCGCCCACCCTGCTCGTCTGGCGGTTGTTGCGCTCTTTCCACCTCGCTCAGGGCTTCAGCACAACCTTAGTATAGCCTTCGATGCGCTTATCAAATTTTTCATAGGCCATTGGGGCGTCGTCTAAGGGCACATGATGCGAGACAATGAAACTGGGCTTGGCCCGACCCGCAATGATCAGATCGCGCAGGTAGCGATTGTAGCGCTTGACATTGCATTGACCTGTGGCCAAGCGCAGGCCCTTCTCAAAGAGCTTGCCGAAGGAGATGAGCAGGCGCCCCTCTTTGGCGTGTGGATCAACGCCGCCCGGATCGGCTGGCACATAGAGGCCCGGGATGCCCAGAATCCCGGTGGGGTTCACAATCTGAATGAGGGCCTCCAAGACTGCCGAAGGAGCCTCTTTGTCCTGGCCTGGCTGAATAGCCTGATAGCCAACAGCATCGATGCCCTTGTCAACGCCATCGCCTCCCCGCATCTGGCGGATCTGCTCAACCGGGTCCCCTTTGCTGAAGTCGATCGGAATGGCCCCGATCTCTTCGATCTTCTTTAAGCGCTCGGGCACACGGTCGACAACATAGACCTCGGCGGCCCCTCGCAGCAGACAGCTATAGGCGGCCATCGCTCCCACCGGGCCAGCCCCGAAAACCACAACCGACTCCCCAGGCGAGACCTGTGCTAGCTCGGCGCCGTGGTAGCCTGTGGGGAAGATATCCGCCAGCAGCACAAAGTCATCCTCGTGCTCGGTGCCAGGTGGCAGCTTGAGCGCATTAAAGTCTGCATAGGGCACCCGCAAATATTCTGCCTGCCCGCCGGGATAGGGTCCCATCGCCACATAGCCATAGGCGCCACCGGCGAAGCCGGGATTGACGGTCAGGCAGAAGCCGGTAAAGCCTCGCTCGCAGTTCTTGCAGAACCCGCAGGCAACATTGAAGGGCATCACCACGCGATCGCCTTTTTTCAGCGTGGTGACCGCTGAGCCGACTTCTTCGACGATGCCCAGGTTCTCATGACCGAAGATGAGGCCCGGCGGCGCCGCGGTGCGCCCCTCATACATGTGCAGATCCGAGCCACAGATGCAGGTCGAGGTAATGCGGACAATCACGTCATTGGGATGCTGAATCTTGGGATCAGGGACCTGTTCGACCGCTACCTTAAAGGGTTCCTTGTAGACGACGGCTTTCATCTCTGGCGTCCTTTCTCTGGTCAGCCTGACCATTACACTGGCCAGGCCAGCACTACAGCATCGTAGCCCACGCGAAACAACGGCGTTTGTCAGACTGAGCATGCTCCTGGCAGCGCTATCTTGCGGCCAGGACGATAGGCGCTGAAGATAGCTCAGTCCCACTCTCCCTTTGAGAGACGTTTGCCATGCTTCACAAGTAAACTCATCAAAAATCGATCTTCACAACTATATCGTATATAATCTTTAAATCAAAGTCAATGAAAATAAACACAACTATACAAAACAAAAGTATATCTTTAATCTACCCCTGGCATGGCAAGGGCGCCGTGGCCGGCCCCTTGACGCGGACTTGAGCCGCAGGCACGGCAGGAGCAGCCAGACCAGGAAGTCCTCATTTGCTGAAAGTTCAGCGCTTGATCCACCCAGGTCAGGGAAGTGGAGACAAAGGCGACCGCTATCCAGAGCGCGCAGGCAGGCAGACCGTTGCATCTCCAGGTCCCAGCTCGTTGCAAGGTGCCGGCCCTGCGAGCCAGTAGCATGGCTGCTCTGCGGCCTATTGGTTAGGTTCAGGTCGGCTAGTAGCTGCTGTCTCCCCAGGGGGCGACGTTCTGCTGCTGCCACTCCGAGCCTGCCCCTGGTCATCATGGCAGACTGGCTTGTCTGGGCCTTCTCCACTCAAGGACGGCTCCTACGTCTGCCGCGTAGCTGGCTTGCGCCGTCTCGCATCGCCTTCCTTGCCCGCCTCGCCACACCAGTCCATCTGCTCGCCTCTCTATAACCAAAGATCATATTTAACCTATTGCAGATAGCTGCATTGAATTAAAAGATCTTACCAAATGCTGCTATCAGCTGAACCACGCTGGCCTTCTGGAACCCTTATTCGATTTTCTGCTTGATGATCCTGTTGCAGCCGACCATTGAGCACGTTGATCACAGAGGCTCCTCGTCAATACCTTTGGGGAATATATCCTTTCTGCACAGAAGAGCAGCCTTTCCTTGCCGAGTGTTCTCTAACACTGCTTTCGTGAAGCGATCTTTCTCTCACCTTAGCCAGTAGAGCAAGGACAGAAACACCTTACTTCCGTCCCGACTGAGCAAGCTGCGCGATAGCCAATGAGTCAGTGGCTAATGTCGCTCCCCTCGCTTGAGGCACGGGCAATACTTTTCTGTCCGCCAGATGCACCGGAACAGTCTTTTAGCAGCTCTACACGATTCAGAGCCACTTGATGGAGAGTAGGGCTGAATGCTATAGTAGCTGTGAGAATGGAAGCATAAGCATGCGAGCGGCAGGCGAGCAAGATGGTAATGCGCAGGGGGAGAACCAAGATGGTGGACCAGCTAATGGCCAGCAGATCTCCAGTCAGGGAGAGGATCGGTCAGGAGCGACATCGCGTTCCTCAGTCACAGCGACGTATCCCAGTCTGAGAGCTTAGCGGCTCAAGTCAAGACGGGAACCAGCGGGTGAGCGTGAGCGCCGACCAGACATCGGCCCCAGCAAGATGCTGCTCGACCAGGGCCGCATAGCGGGCAACGTAGCGGCGATAGATCAGCTCGCCGCGCTCAGCCGTGGCCTCAGCAGGATAGCCCGTGTAGCCCAGGCCGTTGGCCAGCTCCCTCCAGGAGCGCGCCCGCCGCAGCTCGCCCAGGAAATCCAGACGCACCCGGGGCAGCGCCGCAAGCTCCTCCTGACGTACCAACTCCGGACGGGTCGCCAGCAACTGCGAGGTCTCGAAAACGCCGGCATGGCTCTCGCCCTCGATATCGCAGCCGAGGATCGCAGATAACAGACCGGCCTCGAAGAGGTCGTCGAAGATCAGGCGTTCATAGCCATGCAGCGCGCGACCGCCACGCGCATTGACCCGCTGGCAGGCCTCTTCCCAGGCCAGAATGTACGGCGGGTCCATGTGTTGTGAAGTCACAATGATCCAGCGGAAACCGTTCTCCACGAAGGAGGCCAGGATATCGGTGCAATACTCAGTCTGGATACTGCGCCGCACCGAGACTGTCCCCGGGTAGGGGCGACTGAGCACCGCCGAGCCATAGAGGACGGTCGGCGCCAGGAGCAGCGTCCAATCCGTGGTTTTGCTTAAATGGTCCAGGAGCCGGCGCGTCACCTCCTCGGCGGCAAAGACATCCGTGCCGACCGGCAGATGAGGGCCATGCTGCTCCAGTGGCCCGGCGCTCATCAGAATCACGGTGCGCTCGCGATTGAGACGGTCCAGCTCGGTCCAGGTCATCTCAGCCAGATGATGCCAATGTGTCGCCTGCACAGCAAGCACTACCCTTTCTGGTCGTCGTATGAGGCTTTCTTCCGCCTCCACCTACCGCCCCGCTGCTTGGATGAACAGTCTACCGCGGTGGAAGCCAGCCCCGTGTTTCCTCCTGGCTGCTGTCTCCCCCGCTCTCTGTCAGGTCGGGCTGCTCCTCATCCTGGACCATGCGTCGCTTGCCCGCAGCGGTCTCCGCCTCCCAGTTACGGATGATCGCCTGCTCAACATCGTCAAGATGAGCGATCATCGACGTACGGGCAGCCAGCGGATCGCGCGCTGCAATCGCCTCCACAATGGCCACATGCTGCTCAAGAGAGCGCTGGATGCGCTCCGGCAAGACCAGACTGCGACTGCGCGCGGTCGCCAGCTCGTCCAGCAGGGTGGCCATCAGCAAGACCAGTAGACGATTGGCCGTACTGGCAGCGATTAAAGCATGGAGCTGCCCATCTACCTCGCTGATGAGCGAGCGGTCAACCTTTTCAGCGGTGCGAAGAGCACGATCTCTGGCTAGCAGCGCCTGCAGCTCCGCGATCTGCTCCGGCTGCGCCCGCTGGGCCGCCCATTCCGCCGCGGCCCCTTCCAGCACACGCCGGATCTCAAAGAGCTGCCGAATGCGTGCAACACCTTCCTCCTCCCCTTCTCGGGCTCCCAGCGCCAGCGACAGACGCTGCGCCGTGGCCTGCAACGCCCCCCCCACCACAAAGATCCCACGCCCATGCCGCGCCTCCACCAGGCCCAGCGCCGCTAAGGTATGCAGCGCCTCGCGCAGCGCCGTGCGACTCACCCGCAACTGGGCCGCCAATTCCCGCTCGGGCGGCAAACGCTCACCGGGCGTTAGCACGCCCCGCTCAACCAGATCCCGAATATAGGAAACAATGCGGCCCTCCAGACTGCGCTTCTCATCCTGTACCGGTTGAAAGAGGCCCATCGCTCTACGGTGCCTTCCACACAAGCGGTCTGACGCCAAGCTCTGCCCCCAGGGCTTCCAGCTCGGCGCGCGTCGCCGGATCAAGAGGAATGCCCTCAGACAGGCGCCGCGCCCGCATGGCTGCGCGACGCGCTCCAGGGATACGGATCTCCTCGCCAGGGGCAGCAGGCTCCTGCCGGAGCGCCTCCAACAGCGCCCCCAGGCGCTGTCGATAGACTTCCAGCGGCATCAGCGCCGGCAGTGAGAGCGCCAGGCACCAGAGACCGGCATCGGTCGGCCCCGTCCAGTCCTGATACGGCGAGCGCAGGCGTGGCCCCCAGCTTGAGCCTGACACGATCGCAGAAAGGATCTCGATCATGAGCGCCAGCGCATAGCCCTTGGGGCCGGCCATAGGCAGCACAGCCCCAGCCAGCGCAGCCTGAGCATCTGTCGTAGGGCGCCCCTCAGCGTCAACGGCCCACCCCTCGGGGATCGCGCGCCCCTCGCGAGCAGCCATGATAATATTACCACGCGCTACAACGGTTGTCGCCATATCGACCACCACCGGCGGCTCTCCGGGTCCAGCCCCGGGCGCTGCAAAGGCCAGGGGATTGGTGCCGAGAAAGGCCCGCCGCCCACCCCAGGGTGGCATGGCCGGCGGCGTATTACACACCATCAGCGCCAGACAGTCAGCCTCAGTCGCACGCTCGACATAGGCCGAGAGGGCCGCTGCATGATTGGTGTGGGCGACAGCCACCATGCCAACCCCCTGGCCGTGAGCCAGGCGAACCGCCTCATCTATGGCCGCCACGGCAGCGACAGGGCCAAGCGCATTGTCCGCATCGAGTAGAGCCACCGCCGGCGCCGGATGGCTCCAGCGCAGCCGCGGGCGAGCAGCAGCCAGGCCAGCGCGCACCCGCCGTGCATAGAGCGCCAGGCGTGAAACCCCATGCGTATCGATCCCTTCCAGATTGGCCGTCACGAGCGCCCAGGCCACCGTCCGCGCATCGGCCCACGGCAGTCCGACGGCCTCCATGACAGACGCGGCAAAGCGTTCCAGCTCTGCCGCCTCTACCAGCGACAGCCCCACGCTATCCATCTCTGTCATCGTTTCCTTCCCTTTCCTTGCGTTCTCTCCGCCAGAAGAAGACCCCCCGGCCTCTGGCAAGCTTCTCCACAGGCTCTCTCGCCTAGTTGCGCGGTCAGCCCCCCTGCGACTGCCCACCGGCCAGGCGCTGCAGGATCTCTGTGATGACCAGGCGCGAGGTCCGTTCCTGGGCCTCCGCCGTCAGACCAGCGATGTGCGGCGTGAGGAGCACAGAAGGGCAGGAGCGCAAGGGACTCTCCGCCGGCAGCGGCTCCTCTTCAGTGACATCCAGTACGGCATAACGCAGCCGGCCAGCGTTGAGCGCCTCGATCAGTGCGCCCTCGTCGACAATGCCGCCACGCGCCGTGTTGATCAAGATGGCCTCGGGACGCATCCGAGCCAGCCGCGACGCATCGAGCAGATGATAGGTCTCAGCCGAGAGGGGAACATGCACGCTGACCACGTCGGCCTGTTCCAGGACCTCGGCGAGCGGGAGGAGACGAATACCTAGCTCTGCCGGCGCGTAGTCGTAGGGGCCGATAAAGGGATCATAGCCGATCACCTTCATACCGAAGGCGAGAGCACGCCTGGCCACGCGCCTTCCAATCTCTCCTACGCCAACCAGGCCCAGGGTGCGCCCCCATAGCTCCATCCCCCCGAGCTGCGTCCGCTCCCACTTGCCAGCCCGTACACTGGCATCCGCCGCCGTCAGGTTGCGAGCGACATGCAACATGGCCGCCATAACGTACTCAGCGACGGCAATGGCATTGGCGTTGCGCGCCGTCACCAGCTCGATTCCCCGCGATCGCAGAGCCTCTACGTCGATGTTATCAAGTCCTACTCCCAGGCGCCCAACCAGACGCAGGTGAGGCGCCGCCTCCAACAGCGAGGCCGTTACACGCGTCTGGTTGCGCACAATGAGCGCCGCGGCTTCGGCCAGGCACTCCCGCAGACGCGCTGGATCATTCCAAAGTGTGGGGTCCAAGCAAATGCTGTGTCCCGAGGCAGCCAGCAATTCCGGGCCAGGCGAGGCCAGCCACTCGCTGACGACAATTAACACCGCGCTTCCTCCTTTGTGATCGCCAGGGCGAGCCGGCTCACCACTCGCAGCAGAGATATTTGACCTCTTGAAACTCGTCGAGGCCCTCATGTGAGCCTTCACGCCCCAGCCCGCTCTGTTTCAGGCCGCCCATCGGCGCATAGGCCACGGAGGGCAAAGGCGCGTTCAAGCCAATAATGCCAGCTTCCAGGGCTTCCGCTACCCGCCAGGCTCGCTCAAGCTGGCGCGTATAGAAATAGGCCGCCAGCCCCATTTCGCTCGCATTAGCCCGCGCAATGACCTCCTCTTCCGTCTCGAACGGGAAAACCAGCGCCACCGGCCCAAAGATCTCCTCCTGGGCAAGTGCGTTGTCAGCAGGGAGATCAACCAGGAGCATCGGCGCCACGAAAGTGCCTCGCGACGGAAGTGCTACCGGCCTTGTGACAGGCTGGGCACCTGCCGCCTTGGCCTCGGCGACCAGTCTCGTGAGGGCCTGCTGACGCTGCTCATCAATCACTGGACCGAGATCGGGGATCGGCTCCTGCACGGGATTTCCGACACGCATGGCGTTGATGCGGGCCGCGAAGCGCTCGACAAACTCGGCAAAGATCGGCGCCTCCACGAAAAAGCGATTGGCCGCAATGCACGATTGCCCGTTGTTGCGAAACTTCGCCAGCATGGCCCCCTCCACCGCGCGGTCCAGGTCAGCATCGGCGAAGACAATGAATGGGGCGTTGCCTCCAAGCTCCAGTAAGGGACGGACGACCCGCTCGGCAGCCTGATGCATGATCTGACGCCCGACCTCAGTTGAACCGGTGAAGCTCACAACGCGTACAGCGGGATGCCTCAGCAGGGTCTGGGTGATCTCCGCCGCCGGTCCGTGGACCAGGTTGGCAACCCCTGGCGGTAGGCCCGCCTCGTGTAGACAGCGAAAGAGTTCCATGACGGCCAGCGGGGCCTTTTCTGAAGGGCGCGAGACAATGGTACAGCCAGCAGCCAGGGCGGCCGCCAGTTTGCGCGCTTGAATCGAGACCGGGAAGTTCCACGGCGTGAGGCAGAGCGCTACCCCACAGGGCTGCCGCAGCGTAAGCTGCCGGCGCTGAGCTGTCTCAGGGCGCAATAACTCTCCCGCCGGACGCCGTACTTGTTCGGCAAACCAGCGTAGATATTCGACGGCGAAACGTACTTCCGCCACGGCCTCCGGCAGGCGCTTGCCCGATTCCAGGGCCAGCAGATAGCCAATGCGCTCGGAGCGCTCTTGCAGTAAGCGGCTGGCCTGCAAGAGCAGGTCGGCTCGCGCGCGCGCCGGTAAGCCAGCCCAACTCGGAAAGGCCTCCCGCGCAGCCTCGGCAGCCGCCAGCGCTTCGCTCTGGCTGCCGTAGCCAATGGTCGCAACGAGCGAGCCATCGGCAGGGTTGCGTATCTCTCGCACGTTGCCCGCGTCAGGCCGGTGCCACTCTCCACGAATGTAGAGCGAGGCCAGCGTTGAAAGAGTGTAATCAGCCATAGCGATGTATCGTCCTTCTGTTGCGTTCGCTGTAGCAGCGCTTCGCTCTCTCTGGCTTGACCAGTGAAGCTATTCATTCTGTCAGGCGCTGCGATAGAGCTTCGTCAGGACAAATTCGCGGTGGCCCAGGGCTTCCGCACAGGTCAGCCGGCCATTGATGGTGCGATCGATGAGGGCCAACAGGCGGTCTCCAGCTTCGCGCAGCCCATATTCCCGCCGAAGCAGCCCCGAGACATCGAGATCGATGTGTTCGGCCATTGTCTCTGCTGTCAGAGGATTGGCTGTAATCTTAATCACAGGGACAATCGGATGCCCCACAATATTGCCCTGCCCCGTGGGGAACAAATGCACTACGGCCCCCGCCGCCCCCATGAGCGTGATGAATTCGGCAGCCGCCGATGAGGAATCCATAAAATTGAGGCCGCGCCTGGTCGGCGCCTGGGCTGGCTCTAAAGCATCCACGACCGGCACGGTGCCGGTTTTGGCAATGTTGCCAAGGGCCTTCTCCTCAATGGTGCTCAGGCCGCCGCGGATGTTGCCCTGCGTCGGCTGCGAGCCTAGCAAATTGGCGCCACTGGCCTCGATTTCACGAATGTAGTCCTCATACATGGCCAGAAAGCGGGCTCGCACCGTCTCATCGATGCAGCGCTGAGCAATTAAGTGCTCGCCGCCTGTTAACTCGGAGGTCTCGCCAAAGATCACCGTGCCCCCCGCTAAGACATGACGGTCTACAACCTGGGCTACCGTTGGGCAGGAGGCCAGTCCTGTGGTGGTATCGGATTCGCCGCATTTGATGCTGATGATGATTTCTTCGCGCTCCAGTGGCTCACGGCGCAGTTCTGAGGCATCTTGTAGCATCAGCTGAGCCACTCGGGCCGCTCTCTCCAGCGTTCTCAGGTCGCCAAAGCGTTCGATAGAGAAGCCTTCAACTGGTTTGCCGCTGGCGGCAATGCCATCAACGATGCGCTGGGTCCAGTTCGGTTCGATGCCGATGACGACCGCTGCCGCGACGTTGGGGTTGGCTCCGGTCCCTGTTAAGGTACGAAAGGTCAATTCGAGATCAGGGCCGTATTGTAGTCGCCCGTAGGCATGGGGCAAGGCCAGCGTTCCGGGAACGGTGCGCGCCACTGCCTCGCAAACGGCGTTCGAGAGGTCATCAACAGGGAGAATCACGACATGGTTGCGAATGCCAACACGTCCGTCGGGACGACGGTAGCCGCTTAGATGCTGTTCTGCCATCGCGCGCTCCTGATGTTGTGGATGTGTACATGCTGGCCCGCTTGAATAGGCTGGCGCGCCAGCCCAATCGGCAGGCCATATTCGATCACTGCCTCCCCTTCTTTGAGATCGCTGAGGGCTACTTTGTGCCCCAGGGGGATCGCTTCAAGGACGGTAATGGTCACTTCACGCTCGCTGTCCATGTAGACGGCGGTGTGACGACCAGGTTGGATATCCTGTACGGCGACGGCGACGTGGTCGCCTTCGTTGTGAATGAGAAAATCAGGCGCCGTCGCTCTGCTTTGTTGCACCTGCTGGGCCTGACTGTCACTATGACTCATGTTGATGACGCTCCTGCTTTCTTTGTCCTCTCTGCCCAGGATCGCATAGCCTGGAAAGTCTTCAGCTTTTAGGCCGGGTACCTCTGGACCGTTCCCGGCAAGCCACCCTCTGCTCCCTCTCGTCCAAGAGGTAGGAGGTATGACCACACGCTGAGGAGTATAGTCGCCGCTGAGGCGGATGTCAAGGGGCGAGACCCGCGAGCCTTTCCGCTAAGGCAAGTTGTGCTCCTGGCTGTTGCTGATGACGCTCCTCCCTCTTGACAGGGGCGCCTTCGCCGGGTATAGTCTTGGACAGAGCTTCAAATTAATTAACTAAATCAATTTAAAGGCGTGGTGCGAGGAGGAGAGATGAGCATTAGTCTGACGCGGCACGGGCTACGCGAGGTGAACCGAGAGCAGGCTTTGCGCACGATTGTACGCGAGGGACCGCTGGCGCGGATTGATCTGGCGCAGCGCATCGGGCTAACCGCCGCGGCCATCAGCCACATCACGCGCGAACTCATCGAGGACGGCCTTCTCAGAGAGGTGGGGACGCAGCGCGGCAAGCGTGTGGGGGCGAGCGCCATTCTGCTCGATCTGCCGGAAGAGGCTCCCATTATCGGGGCCATTCATCAAGGAGTCAGCGCCATCCGCATTGCCCTGTGCACGCTGCGCGGGCGAGTGCTGGCGCGCCGCCAGGTCAGCACACCGCGGCCTATCAGTCCCGAGGAGACGGTGACACTGATTGAGCAACAGCTACAAGAGCTGCTTGCTGAAACCGGATATACGCAAGCCTCCCTGATCGGGATTGGGGCCGGCGTGGTTGGTCTGGTTGACAGCGAACGTGGTCTTGTGAAGCGTGCCCCGAGCCTGGGATGGGAAAAGGTTCCCCTGGCCGAGCTGCTGGCCAAGCGGCTGGGGTCGCCCGTTGCCATTGAAAACAATGTCCGGGCAATGGCTCTGGGTGAGGCCCTGCTCGGTCAAGGGCGCTTCTGGCCCGATTTCGCCTTTGTCTACGTTGGCACTGGTATCGGTTCTGGTCTGATCGTCAATGGTCAGCCCTACCGTGGAGCCCACGGCAGTGCTGGCGAGATCGGGCACATCACTGTTGATCCGGCGGGTGAGCGCTGCGCCTGTGGCAATCGCGGCTGCCTGGAGACGGTCGCGGCGGAGCCAGCCATTGTGCGCCTGGCCAGCGCGCAGGGTCTTGGCAGCCTTGCGGAAGCCTCCAGCCCGAAGGAGGCGGTACGTCGGCTGGCGCTGCTTGCCCGCGAGGGAGACCAGGCAGCCTGCGCTGTTGTGCGCACCTGTGGCGAATCGCTGGGCATCGCCCTATCTACTTTGACTGACATCTTTAATCCGAGCCGGATTGTGCTGCACGGAGCCATAGCCGCGGCTGGCGATCTCTTCTTCTCCGCCGTCAGCACCTGTCTACACCAGCGCGCCTTTCTGACAAAGGATGAGTCTGTAGAGCTGGTGGCTCCTACCTTCGGGGAGGACGCTGGCATCATTGGAGCGGCCAGTGTGGCGCTGGAAGCGTTGGTGTTGCGCGCCGCCGGCCGCGAGCGCTAGCTTGCCCCTTGCGTGCAAGTCGGGGCGCTTGCAGCGGCTTGCCTTTGCGAGGAGGCTCAGGCAGCCGCGATCAGCCTCTGTCAAGGCACAGTAAGCGAAGTAGAACAGTCATGATGAACATAGAGAATAGACGCGAAAGGCCTCTGCCTGTCCTGGCCCTGGCCTGTATCGCGCGTCCAACCTTCGCGGTCGATTATGCCGGGGACATGGCCAGGCAGGCACTGGCAGCCCTGCAGCAGGAGAGTTGGCCTGTCTACGGCGATGCCACGCTGCTTATGGATGCCCAGAGTGCGCGCCAGTATGCGCTAGGCCTCAAAGAGCGAGCGCCAGATGTCCTCGTGTTGCTGTGCGCTACTTTCAGCGACGCCAGCATGGCTGTGGAGCTGGCCTCCCACATCGACGCCCCCGTCTGTCTCTGGGCCTTGCGCGAGCCGGGGTCGCCCGGTGAGCGGCTCTGGCTCAATTCGCTCTGCGGCGCCCATCTGGCGGCCTATGCTCTTCACAAAGCAGGCAGAGTCGTGCGCTACATCTACGGTGATCCGGGCGAAGCCGGTCTGTTTGCGCCGCTCAGGGCCTTAGCGCGCGCTGCGGCCACCCGCAAGCGCCTGCGGACGAGCCGCCTTGGTCTTGTCGGCGAGGCTCCTACTGGCTTCTATAGCTGTCAGTTCGACGAGCTGGAGCTAGCCCGGGTGATCGGGACCACCGTGAGCCGGATCGATCTCGCCCAGGTCTTCAAGGCGGCCAGCCAGGCGCCAGCCAGTGCTGTTGCCGAGGTCATTGCTTCGACGCAGAGGCGCTCTCCCAGTCTGCAAGCGCTGCGCTCGGAGGAGGTTCAGCGCTTTGGGGCCGCCTATGTAGCCTTGCGCGCGCTACTCGAGGAACAGCACCTGGATGGGCTGGCTGTACGCTGCTGGCCAGAGTTTCCCCAAGATTTCGGCCTCATGCCCTGTGCTACGCTAGGTCGGCTGGCCGACGATGGCTTCGTTTGCGCTTGCGAAGCCGATCTGCACGGGGCCGTGACGTTGTTGATGCTCCAGTGGCTCAGTGGCGCAGCACCGCTGCTGGCCGATGTTGTCGCCCTCAATGAGCAGAGGGGTGCCCTCTGGCTTTGGCACTGCGGCAATGCGCCCGCCTGTCTGGCACGCCCCGGCGAGGAGATTCCGCTGACGCTCCACTGCAATCGTCGGATCGGTGTCGCGGGCGATTTTGCTATCCGCCCCGGACCTGCGACACTTGCGCGCCTCGGGGTTGGGGCAGGCGGCTATCGCCTGCTGTATGTCGAAGGCGAGCTGTTGGACGAGCCGGTCAATCGCTTCGCGGGGAATACAGCGGTTTTCCGTCCTACCTGCCATGCCCGGCAGGTACTCGACACGCTCATTGCGGGTGGCTGGGAGCACCATGTCGCTTTTGTTGCGGGTCATCAGGCAGAGGCGCTTGAGGCCCTGGCAGAGCTGCTAGCGATCGAGAGAGTTGCGCTCTAGGTGTGCCACACCGGTGACTGGCACGCCAGGGGGGCAAGCAGGTGCGCAGCATAGGCCTGCTCTATCCCGCTCTTTTTTGCGCCCACACCGGCCATTGGCGGGAAATGCCTTCCTCTTCCTTCCCTAGACTCGTCTTGCGCCAAGCCTAAAAGAAAGGTCGGTATGTCAGATGGCAGTCAACGAAGATGCTCTGCAGTTGCAGCTTTCACGCTCTGAGAAGGGACCAGCGCACGGTCTCGCTCCCCGGCTTGAGGTAGAGCCGAGCCAGGTCAGCCCTCCCACGCTCTCGCGGCGCAGGCTGCTGAGCCAGGGGATTAAGGCCAGCGTTGGAGTGACTGCGCTTGGCACCTGGCTGGCCGCCTGCGGTGGTGCACCGGCTTCCACGAGTGGCCCGGTGACCATCCAATTCGCTGCCCTGGTGGACACTACTGGCGAGCAGACCGCGGAGATCAAGCGCTTCAACGATCTGCATGCCGGTAAAATCCACATCAACGACCCCCGGCTCAGGCCAGGGGCTTGCCCGCAGCCTCGTCGGCCCGGGCTTCGGGGCTGGTTGACAGCAGCCCACTGCCCCGCAGGACAGTACAGCGATCCCGAATGTTGCGTGCGGCATTGATGTCGGCGTGCTCCTGGAAGCCACAGTGCGGGCAGGTGAAGGCATGGCGACGGCGGTTCCCCCGTTGCCCGCAGCGCGAACAGATCTGGCTCGTGTAGGCCGGGTTCACGTCCACAACGTGCAGCCCTCGCTCCTGTGCCTGCTGCTCGACCCAGCGCCGGATCAGCCCCCGCTGCCACAACGCGAGCCGCCGCCGCAGCGCCTTCCCTCGGATCTGCCCGTGTTCTGGTGGGGGCACTTGCAGTCGCTCGAAGACCAGCACCGCCCCCGCAGGAACCCACTCCGCCAGCCGTTTGGCCACCGTTTGTGCGAAGGTCTGGGTGCGGTGTCGTTGCTGGCGGCCAAGCCGTTTCAGCACTCGCCTGACACTACGCGTGTCCCGGTGCTGTGCCTTCCGGGCCGCCAGCTTCCGCTGCAGTCGTGCCCGCGTCTTCGCAGTCCGTCGATTGCGGACCTTCACCGCCTTCCCGCTCACAAAGAGCACCCGCTCCTGTCCGTCTACCGCCACTAGCGCATTCGTCTCGTTCAGGTCGATTCCCACGATCTGGCTGCTGCGTGCTGCCTCATCCGCCCCCGGCAACGGCTGTGGGTCCGGCCCCTCCAGGGTAATCGTCAGTCGTCCGATGAGCTGCCCATCGCGTTCCAGGACCGTGAGGCTATCGATGGTCTTGGCCTGGGCCAGCCGCTGCTGAAACGCTTCCGGCACGCGGTAGGGGAGCCGCTTGCGTCCGGCCACTGTCCAGATCGAGAGCGTGCCATCGGGGCACAGCCGGGCATCCCGTCCCCGCTGTCCGATCAGGAACAGGGCCCGTCTGCGCCGGAACTGGAACGGGCGCTGTGGCGGACGGCGGTGGCTCGATGCACTCTGGTAGGCGGCAGCCACCAGCCGAATGGCCGTACAGGTCATCTGCGCGTTGAGCTGGCCCTTTACCTCGTGGTAGCAGGCCCGCTGCAAGGCCACGGCAGAGAGGGGCCGGCCCTCGTTGAAGCAAGGGGCCGAGAGCTGCTGCTGCACCGCCTGGAACACCGCCAGCGTGCGACGCAGGTCCTCGTCGGCTGGTAGCAGCAGCGGAATCGTCCGCTGCACCTGCATGGGTTCACCTCCTTCCTTCTCACGCTCTCTCCACTTCCAGTATTCTTCCTCTGCCCGTTCGTTTCGGTCATGGCTGGGACCTGGTTTCCCAGAGCAAAGCGCTTCGGATCACGCGCCGATGGCAGATCTCTTCCTGCGGACAGCCGCAGAGCAGGATCACATCGTGGTCCTGCAGCAAGCGCTGGAGCTGTTGCAGGCCGCGTTCCAGGTCCGCGATCTCGATCTCCTGTCGGGCTGGTCCTGCGTTCTTCCTCGGGGGCGCTGTCTCCATGCCTGCTGGTCTCGCCGATTGCCCAAGGCGGGCAGGTGTTGGGAGCGACCAGGGTAGCGCCTGCTCAGCGCTGTCCCTGTGTCGCCAGGGATCGCTGAGCAAGGGATCAGCCGCACGTCCGCGAGCAGCCAGGTCGGCTGCTTTCGCATCAGTTGGGCGAGTTCCTGCCGCCCCTGGCGGCTTCCGTAGCCGATGCTGTAGAGGGTTCCTGGCATGGGCTAGTCCTTCCTCTCTGGTCTTGTCTTCCGCTCGTGCGGGAGCCGGCAGACGGCTGGCCTCAGCTTCGGGAGCGGGGAAGGGTACGAAGGCTGGGCTGCCTCTCGTGGGGATCTCCTTTCCCCGCTCCCAGAGCGGGTGACGCTTGTGCCTGCTCCTTACTGGTCGGTGGCTCCCTCTGGGGGCTGGACTGGGTCCTGCTGGTGCACGGGCTGGGCTGCCTCCTCGTGCTCCAGTGCCTGCAGCACGCGTTCGATCCGGTGGTCCCAGGAGCGGATCAGGGCTTGCCTGTCCTGCTCCAGGAGCATGCTCTTGGTGACGGGGTGGTGGCGCCGCAGCTCGTCTACCGCGGCCAGGGCTGTTCCCCACCCTTGCTCGAAGCCGTAGGCCAGCAGGATGGGTACCGCCTGCTTGAGGCAGGCCTCGCGCGTGACGCTCTCGGGGGTCATCGGCCAGGCCTTGATGCTCAGAGTCAGGCTGAGCCGGCCATAGAGCCGGACGCATTCCTCCTTTGTCAGCAGGCTCAGGAGGCTGGTCAGCAGGTTGGACAGGGTGATGGGGCTAGGGACTGGGTCATACTCGGACCAAGGCAGGGTCATGGCTGCTTCCTCCTTGCTCTGGTGAACAGCACTGGTTTCGCTCGGGGTTGGTCTCACGCTGGCTGTCTGCCAGCCAGGCAGCTCGGAGACGGCTTAGAGCACGGTCCCGGAGCTGTCGAACGCTCTCGCGGTGGAGGCCCAGGGTGCGGGCTACCTCCCCCAGGGTGACCGGATGCCAGCGGTCTCCCGGCTCCAGGAGAGCGCGCAGCACGGCGCGTTCTCGGGGGGAGAGGACCCGCTGCATCGCTTCCTCCAGCCAGCGCCGTCGTTCCTGGGCCTCGTGCTGCCTACAGACGATCGCTGCGGGGTCGCTCCTTGTCGGGTCGGGCAGGACCAGGATCTGTCTGCGCTCTTCTCGGGTTAGCGCCTCCAGGGAGACGGCCCGAGGCACCGCTTGGGCACCGGGGACCGCACCCCGGGCCTCGTCTGTTCCCTCGGCGGAACGAGTAGGCAGACGGGTCCGCATCGTGCTGGGGAGACGGATCGTATCCGCCTCCCAGATGGCCTGACAGATCGCCAGCCTGATCCACCAGACGGCGTACGTGCTGAACCGGTAGCCCCGTCCCGGATCATAGCGCCTGGCAGCCTCTAGCAGGCCCAGGTTCCCTGCCTGGATCAGATCGGCCAGGTCGAGGGAGAGTCTGCCTGCCCTCAGCAGGGGAGCGTAAGTCCGGGCCACACTGACCACCAGACGCAGGTTGCGCTCCACCAGGGCCGTGCCCGGCGCTCTCCCCGGATCAGCCACAGGCAGGGGGCTGTCTGGGTCGGGTCTGGGGAAAGCCCCTAGATCTTCCAGGTACAGATGGACCGGGTGCAAGGGGTCACTCGGGACCACGGTCCCGCGGCGGGGGGCGATATGGGGGCTGGAAGCTGCCCTCCCAGCTCGGACAGGACGGGGGTTAGCTGATGGGAGCATGGGAACCTCCTGGGGAAAGCAGTGGGATCGGGCCAGGGGCCTCTGTCCGAGGAGCCTGGGGACGAGAGTGCTGCCGTTGCTGGCGGCGCAGTTGGAGCTGGACCGCCAGATGTTGGGCACAGAGCTGTTGAATCGCCGCCTCCAGATGGGCCTGGCGGGCCTGGTAAGCAGCAATCTGTCGTTCCAATCGGCGCAGGGAACGCTCAGGGTGCGTCACCGTTCGATGCACGAGCGCTCGGATCCACTGCATGATCGTCCTCCTTCCTGGCGTGGCAGCGTCAGGCACTGCGACACGCCCAAGACACGCAAGCAACGAACTGTCAGGAAAGCCAGCCCGGGCATTCGGGCAGCCGGGCTGGCGGGCCAGGTCCCAGGAGCAGGGAATGGCAGGCGCTTATTCCACCCCAAAGAAGGCTTGGGTGTCAGCGGGACTGGCTGGCGCCCATTCGGCGAAGGGGGCCAGTCCCAGCAGGCGGATCAGGGCCTCAATCTCACTGCCGGTCAGCCCATCCAGGATCAGGACCGCACGCATCGGCTCGTCATGCCATGGCCCTGCTGGCTGGACAATGACGGCGACTTTCAGCCCGCCAGGCCGCTCGTACAGTAACCAGGTGCCTGCAGGGAACCGGCCTGCCCGCGCCAAGCTCATCGGTGCTCACCTCCTTCCAGCGAAGCAGAACCCGCGAGATGGCTGACGACGCCCCCGGGACGGGAGCTGCTCCCCAGCCGTTCCAGAGCCGCCCGTAGGCTCACGAGCTGCTGCCGCACCTGCTGGCGTAACCGATCCGGGCCACTGACCCCGGGCCGATGCCGGTGGGGCAGGCGAGCAAGCTGCTCGCGGCTGACCCGCTGGGCCAGGGTCCCCACCAGCAAGCGAGCCTCATCACACTGCTGACTGGCCGCTGAGAGGCGCAGATACTGACGATGGAGGAAGGCCTTTGCCTGCATGCCGGCGCGGGTTCGCCGCTGCTGGTCTAGGGCACAGGTGGCCTCTGTCTCCAGCCGTGCTGCCAGAGCAGCCAGCCCGTCGACGAGCTGCCGTAGCTGACCTGCGGACAGGGGGACCTCGTAGGCCCCGACCTGTTGGATGGCCTGGGAGAGCCAGACCACCCAACACGGCCAGGGGGCAGCAGGGGCAGGGAGCTCCGGCAAACGACCCGCGGGCGCGAGAGACCCTGCTGTCTCAGGCATGGGTTCCCCTCCTCTCCGCGGGAGCAGGCCACTGGTCCTCCCCCGGCTGCACCAGCGTCAGACGCGTGACGGCAAGGTGCGGGCTGGCCGCCGCCGTCAGGTGACAGGTGAGCACGAAGGGCACGCCCTCCACCTGGACCTGGATCACCGGAGGCTGGCTCGCAGCCGAGAGCACCTGCAGGGTCACCACCCGCGGCGGCTCGCCTGGGGCTTCCTGGACGACATGGGGAAAAGTACACAGGCGCGCAGCCACTGACCCAGGCCCCGAGGCCCCCGATCCCGATGCCGGGGCCGACGCGATGATCTCCACCACCAGGATGGTCCCATGCCAGTCTTGCCCCAGCAGGTGATGGACCTGGCCGTGCTCAACCACGTCAAGCTGGCTGACACGGGCCGTCCCGTAGGTGTACTGCGCCTGCTGCTGCTGCCACCAGGTACTCAGTGTAGGGCCAAGCCACCCAAGCCAGCACAGAGCCAGCAGCATCCCAGCCCCGAGACTGAGGGCAGCCCGCAGCCGCCCGCGCAGCACGGACGGACGGACGGGAGGACCGACGGCTGTTCCCAAGAACGCTCGCAGCAGCCCCCCGCGGTTCCTCCCGGAACGGTGGCTCCACCGGCACAGCGGGGGACCTCACGCGCCGCAGGCGACTGGCTCAGGGCGGAATAGCAGAAGCCTCAGAATGGGAAGAAGCAGAAGCGGTCATGACACGAGGAAAGCCTCCTCTCGCAGACAGAATAAGGAGACGCACAGCAACCCGGACAACGGGAACGGGAGAGCGTAGCCGGGGGATCACCTCCCTCGTGGCACCGAGCGGGCGGGCGATACAGGCCGGCTGACAGTGGGAGAGGATGTCGACGCCGGTGCCCATCGACGCGGCGGGGACGAGCGGGTCTGCTCATCCCAGGGGGGCCAGGTCGGCCCTGGCCGGATCTGGTACCAGAGCAGCCGCTCCTGGAGTTCGTCTCGTAGCCGTTCCTCCAGTCGGGAGGCCTCAGCCCGCAGACGCGGATCAGGAGCCTGGCGCCATCGGGTGACCCGTGCCAGGACAGCCCGCAGGGCTTGCAGGTAGGCCCGGCGGGTCTCCAGAAAGCGCCCCCGCCGAGCAGTAGTGAACCACGGGGGCCAGAAGAACCAGAGAGGAGGCAGGGCGGGGGAAGCCCCAATCCAGTAGAGGCGGCCCGGACGCCGGAGCAAGGCCTCGACTTTAGTCAGCAACACGTCCAGGGAGTCTGGCGACGCTGGCGTGTCCCGGGCCTCCCCCACTGGGTCAGAGGCAGACCCATGAGCGGCATACCGTTCCATAACGATGCTCCCTTCATACCGGGAAGACCACGAGCAGAGGACCTGGATGGAGAGCAAGGGTGGGTCAGTCAGGCAGGCAGGCAGGTCCACTGAAGCGGATTGCCTGACTGACCTCCCCGGCCGCAGGAGCACCCGGCTTGCTGGCCGGTCCTCCTACCACCAGGGGTACGGGCGATCCAGCACGGCCAGATCGACCCGGACGGCTTCAGGAGCAGGTGGGGGAGAGCAGACCACATAGCGCTGAGGAGACTGCCGGGAGAGGCAGAGGAGCCAGCCCTGACGAGTTGGAAGCGCTACCGCTGCTCGATCTGCTGCTTCCGATAACGTGGAAGACTGAGGCGAGGGAGTGCCAGGGACCAGGGGGACCTCCTGGAGGAAGACCCCCGCAGGGAACTCCAGCGGGCAATACCGAGGCGGCACCCGCCATACTTCCAGGAACCGAGCGACAAACCCGGCCAGAAAAGCCGTCCTCAACGTTCTCAGCTCACACTGGGGCTCAAACGAGGACAGGGGCAGCAGCTCCGCCACGCGCCTCTGGGCGAAGAGCAAGGCATCCGTCCAGGGGAAGCCTCCGAAGTCGTAGAAGAGCCGCCCCGCCAGGTGCCAATCATCTGCCGTGTGCTGTGGCTGGAAGAACGGGAAGGGATCACCCTCCTTCAGGACGAAGCGGAACAGGACAGTAAGGGCCTTGCGCAGGGGCACAAGAGGCTCTTCTGGGGGAGGAGGTGCGGGATGGAGGAGCACCTGCGCTGGCTCCTGGAAGACAGCAGGATCAGTGCCACAGAGCCGCAGGGGTTCCTGCAGTTCACAGGGCTCCCAGACGCGTCCACGCCACCAGAGCCACCAGGACTGCTGAGCGGCTGGCTGGGGTGAGGCAGGAGAGAACGGTTGATCGGATACCATAGGGTGCCTCCTTGGGAACAAGAAACCGAGACGAGACAGACAACAGCCAGAAAGCAGCGGAGGGAAACAGAGAGACGACACGAGGCGACAAGCGTCGCCATCAGCCTGGCAGAGACCACACAGGGGAGCAGGTCAGGCGGAAAGTACCCGGAAGGACTGCAAAGCAAAGACCACACCGAAATGGCGCTCGTGGTCATCGTCGAAGCGGACCCGGACGCAGCCATCGGGGGAAACCGCGGTAACGACCCCCCGCCGCTGGCGGAACGCTGGGGTTCCATCAGGGTGAAGGCCAACAGGGAAGGGGACAAGCACCGTGTGCCCACACAGCCGACGAGCCTGCAAAACCTGGCGTGCATAGGCCTGCCTGGGCGAGACCGGCGTTTGAGACCGTCGTCTGCGGCGGGCAGAGGAGTAGTGTCGAGACAAAGACATCACAACAAGACACCTCCCAGGAGGGAACGAAGAACGAATACAATCCGCTAGCCCGCAACAAGAAGAAAACATTATCCAACGAAAGAGCAATCATCTGCCAACTGAGGACACAGATCGAGGAAAGACCGCTCCGGCAGCACGGAAAGTACAAAGCAGGCAGAGTCTCGGCCAGGTGTCCCCAGCGGATCAGTACCCTGGTACGACATGGACCCCACCACTCCAATCCGCCAGCCTATCCTTCCCTCCCCACACCACCTGACTTCCAGACACCCGACTCCTGCCAATAGACAGCAAATACACGATGTTAAGGTGCTCGTAGAAGCCTGCACCAGCAGGCACACCCGAAACCTACAGCTACCTCGGGTTATCAAGATTAGAAAGTTTACTAAGATGAATATATCAGAAAGATCAATATTTGTCAAGAGTTTAATCTGGCCAACATTGCCCCCAGTGGACAAAGCTGGAGATTGGCAAAAGCGGAAAGCTGTGGTAATATCAAAACAACTACTGAGACTTGATGGAGGCCCCATGAAAATCAACTATAAAAAGAACTACTACACTGCGAAGGAGGCTATGGAACGACTTGGAATCAACAAGAATCGTTTTAACTATCTGGTCAGGACGGGGAGAATTCGAAAATTTATCCCACCTGGGGGAGAACAAGGATACTATCTCAAAACCGAGATCGACCGGCTGGCACGAGAGCTACTGGCTTTCATGACCTACGATGAGGATACAGGCATCCAGGTCAGACACGCCAGAACAGAGGAAGACCTCCTCCAAGAGCACGAGCTTGCCACATTACTTTTTGGGAGCGCAGTCCACTCCCTAGAGACACGGCGAGCCTGGTTAGCCAGGAACCCCGATCTTGACCTCATTGTTCTGGACCACGGTCGAGTCGTCGGCTTCCTTAATCTCCTGCCATGCCAAGAGACAGCAATCAAAGACTTCCTCCAAGGACGCATTCGAGGATGGGATATTAAGCCAGAGGATGTGCTGCCTTTCAAACCAGGCGAGGAACTATCCTGCATCATCATGGGCATGGGAACAACGCCTGATGTTCCGCCATCCAGGCGTGCAATGTATGGAGCGAGGCTGATTAGTGGACTCATGAACTTCCTTGAGGATCTGGCCAAGCAATCAGTAGTGATCAGGAAGTTTTACGCAACCAGCGCCACCCCAACAGGAATAGCAATCCTACGTCACGCAGGCTTCCGAGAGATCAATCGAATAGGCAACAGAATTGCTTTCGAACTAGATATCACCACAGCCGAAAGCCCCCTGGCCACCGAGTACAGGCATATCCTCTCAACAGCAGTCCCTCACGACAGCCCTTGATGCGAACCTCACCGGCAGCGATTATAGGCACTGAGCACCGTGCCCAGCACATTACTCAGCAACGCATTGAACGGGAAAGGCTCATTGGATGCTGGGAGCGTCCCCCAAACGCGGGAGGAGATGCAGGCGATGGCTGAGCGCATTCTGAGCGGCGAGTCTTCCCGCGGCGTGAGCTATGGGTATTTGCTGGCTGGCAAGAAGATTGAGGCGATTGTCGATGAGTGGTTAGAGTTCCTTTGGGGCGCCGGCGGCTCTATTGGGGAGCCAGGCAAGCTGCAGGTGAATGGCCCCCTTCAGGTCGATGCCTTGCAGTACATGCATGACCTGATCTATAAGTTTCGGCTGGCACCGACTGGCACCTCAACGTATGCCCCCAACGATATTCTGGCGCTCTTCAGCCAGGGCAAGGCGCCCTTTATGCGCAACTGGGTCTTTGCCTATGCGATCGCCAATACACCCTCGCGCTCGCAGGTAGCTGGGCGGGTGGGGGTGGCGCCGACGCTGGCCACCGCTGGTCATAGCGGTCATGGTTGTACCGGCGGCTGGGTACTGGCGATCAACGCCTTCTCACGCTATAAAGATGCCGCCTGGACCTTTATCGATTACATGCTAAGCAAGGAGACGCAGACGTCGATGGCCATCAACGCTGGCCTGATTCCCAGCCGTCCCGATGTGGTCAGTGATGCCTCGGTCCAGGCCAAGATGCCCTTCTTCAAGCAGATCAGCAGTATTCTCAATAGCGGTCTGAACCGTCCAACCTTAAAGAACTACAATCAGTTCACCACCCCACTGCAGGCAGCCATCAATTCTGTGCTTAGTAACCAGGCCAATCCGAGCGACGCCCTCAATAGCGTCCAAACGCAGGTGACGGCGTTGACCTGATGTGAGCAGGTCAGCCGCCTGGAGGAGGAGAAGAGGCCAGGGTCGGCAGCCGTCGCCAGAGCGCCCCCCGGCGCTCCAGGTAGTGTGACGGGCCATCTTCCTCTTCTTCTCCGCGCGTTTGCCACAGCAGACGCTGGTGACTGCTCGACGGCTGCTGGTCAAGCACACAGCAAGCAAGAATGAGGTGTTTCATGGCAACGATCGGGGCGCCGCTGTTGAAAGCCCAAGAGAGCAGCTCTCGTGGTCCACTGGAGCGCCGCGAAGAGCGATTGGCCTGGCTGATGCTCCTGCCGGTGCTGTTGGCCCTGCTCGCCCTGGGCGTCTACCCGGTCTTAAGCACGCTCTGGTTTTCGTTTCAGCAGGGAGGCTCGTTCGGCCTGGGAACAACGGGCGCGGGCCTGGCCAATTATCTGCGCCTGTTGCATGATGGCCAGTTTTGGAGTGCTTTGCGTTTTTCGCTGCTCTACAGTATCGTGACCGTGAGTGGCCAGATGGTCTGCGGGACTGCGCTGGCGCTGTTCGCCAATCGGCATTTTCCCGGGCGTTGGCTGGCACGCGCGGCGATCCTGTTCCCCTGGGCTATTCCGACCGCTACGAACTCGGTGATTTGGGCCTATATGTTCAATGACCAGTATGGCCTGATCAATAGCTTGCTGGAACATCTGGGCCTGCTGAATCCGGCTCACCCTATCGTCTGGCTAGGCTCGGCCCAGTTAGCGACCTGGCTGATCTACGTGCTGGCAGTCTGGAAGGCCAATTCGCTGGTGGCGCTGCTGGTGCTGGCTGGACTGCAGGGCATCTCCGCCGAGGTCTATGAGGCGGCGCGCGTAGATGGGGCCTCACGCTGGCAGCTTCTCTGGCGCATCACTTTGCCACTGCTGCGCCCAGTGCTGCTGGTGACGCTGATTGTGCGTACGATCGAGTCGCTGCAGGCCTTC
This sequence comes from Thermogemmatispora argillosa, assembly GCF_059696725.1. Classification (NCBI taxonomy): domain Bacteria; kingdom Bacillati; phylum Chloroflexota; class Ktedonobacteria; order Thermogemmatisporales; family Thermogemmatisporaceae; genus Thermogemmatispora; species Thermogemmatispora argillosa. The sequence goes on from NZ_AP019377.1 coordinate 327,997, forward strand.
GATCTGATCAGCGCCTTTACCAATGGCGGCCCGGGCAATGCCACGCAGAATCTCGGGCTGTACATCTATCTCCAGATTCAGCAGTTTGGTGATTTTGGCTATGGCTCGACGATTGCTGTGGTGCTGACGGCTATTACGCTGGTGTTTATCGCGCTCTATATGCGGATGTTCATGAGCGCCAGCACGAGATAAGTGAGGCGCAACTGAAGGAGGGAAGTATGGCATTGGCCTCTACATCTCGCACGATGGCGACTGAGGTCTCCTCGGGAAGGCCAAGGCGGGGTCGCTCGTTGCTGGGGCTGGTCGTGCGGCGCACAGCGCTCTATCTCGTGCTCGCGGTGATCCTCGTTGTGCAGTTTCTGCCTCTGATCTGGGCGCTGCTGACGTCGTTGATGACTCCCCAGGAAACCACCTCAATCCCGGCGACGCTCTGGCCAGCTCACCCGACGCTGAGCAGCTATCTTGAGGCCCTCCAGGGAGATATCGGGCGCTACTATCTCAATAGCATCGTGGCCTCGCTGGTCTCCACCTTGGTCACGATGGTCCTGGCAACGTTGGCCGCTTATGCCTTTGCCCGCTTACGCTTTCGCTGGAAGCGGCTGGTGTTGCTCTTCGTCGTCTCACTCTCTCTTTTTCCTCCGTTCTCCCAGGTGATTCCGCTTTATATGATGCTGCAGGGCATGCATCTGATCGGAACGCTCTTTGCGCTGATCATCCCTTACTCTGTGTTCGGCTTGCCGCTGGCCATTCTGATCCTGATGTCCTTCCTGCATGAAGTGCCTTTTGAATATGAGGAGGCGGCAGCGCTCGACGGGATGAGCCGTCTGGGGGCCTTTGTGCGCATTGTGCTGCCCATGATCATCCCGGGGCTGTTCACGACAGCGGTGATTGTCTTTGTCGGTGACTGGAATGAATATCTGTTCGCCCTGAACTATACGACGACGGCCACGTACACGCTGCCCGTGGGGATCGTGATTCTGAGCCAGACGGAGTTTACGACGAACTTCGGCGTTCTTTCGGCGGCGATGATTATGTCGGTGGTGCCCCTGGTCGTGCTTATTCTGTTGCTGGAGCGGCGCATTGTTGCGGGTCTGACCGCTGGTGGTTTGAAAGGCTAAAAAGGAGGTTGCTGGTTAGTTATGGAATTCTATCTTGATACGGCTCAGTTGGACGAAGTCCGCGCGGCAGTGGCCTGGGGAGTGTTGCGTGGGGTGACGACCAATCCCAGCCATATCGCGCGCGCGGGCGTGCGTGATATGCGCGCCCATATTCAGGAGCTGTGCTGGATTGCGGATGTGCCCATCAGCGTCGAGGTGGTGGCGCTCGACGCCGATGGGATGGTGGCTCAGGGGATCGATTTCGCGACGTGGTCGCCTCATGTGGTGGTGAAGCTGCCGACGACGGTCGAGGGACTCAAGGCGATGGCGCGCCTGAGCCGCAGCGAGGTTACGGCAACCTGTGAGGGTTGCTCCCATGTCGCTGATTGCCCGATTCGGACCCGCTTTGCTCAGCAGCAGCGTTTGACGCGCCGGCCAGAGATCAATGCCACGCTCATTTTTACTGTCAATCAGGCGCTGTTAGCGCTGGCCGCCGGCGCCACCTATGTGAGTCCGTTTGTTGGTCGCCTTGACGCCGTCGGTGAGGACGGGGTGGCGCTGGTGAGCGAGCTGGCGCAGGTGCTGCGCGTGCAGCAACAACCAGGGAAGATTATCGCGGCCGCTTTGCGTCATCCTGTGCATGTGACGGCGGTAGCGCGAGCTGGCGCCCATATTGCGACAATGGCTTATGCTATTCTGACGCAGTTGATTGAGCATCCGCTGACGGCGGCGGGCCTTGAGGCGTTCTTGCAGGATTATCGGCGGAGTCAGGGACAATGAGCGCGATGGATCTTGTTGAGGGCAGAGCCGGGGTGCTGACGCAGGGCCGCTACCTGCGGCGTTTGGTGCGGGCCACGGCCTGGCCGGGAGGCTTGCGCGCTGAGGTGGCCCTGATTCCTTTTCGTCTGCTTGGTTCATCCCTGCGTCCCGTGGTAGTGAGCGCTGAGCCGCTGGCTCAGCAGATGACGACAACCGGTGTGCCTAATCGTCCGGCTGAGACGGGCGGCCTGGCTGAGCGTGAGGGCCATGTCGGTGGCGCGTTGGCTGCTGTTGAGGCGCAGGTGATGCTGGAGCTGCAGGTGTTGTCACCCCGCATCGTGCGTCTGCGCCTGGGGCAGCCCGCGGCGTTGCAGCGGACACGGGCCTATGGTATGTTGGTGCCTGGTGCGTTGGAAGAGGTGTTGAGCGCTACCTATGGTCCTCACGTGCCGCTACCTTCCCTAGAGGAGACGACCACGGGCGTGCGTCTCACCCTGGAAGGGATCAGCATCATGCTGGAGCGCGATCCCTTCAGCCTGCAGATCACTAGTGCTGCAGCTCCCGAGGTTAGCTGGCGGACGGCGCTCGATGATCGCAATGTGCACGGTCTCTTGTGCACGCCACCACCGGGCCTGGATGGCGCCCCCCAGGAGCCGCCGGCAGCTTTCTGGTCCTGGGCTATCGCTCCCGAGGAGCATTTCTACGGCTTAGGGGAGCGCTTTGCGCGCCTGGATCATCGCGGTACAGTGGTCACGCTCTTTAATATTGATGCATGGGGAACCACAACAGAGGCAGCGTATAAGAATGTTCCTTTTCTGCTCTCGTCGCGCGGCTATGGTCTCTTTGTACATACGCCGGCCCCGGTGGCGTTTGCGCTGGGCACGCCCTCAGCACGGGCGGCCCTGGTGCGCTGCGGCGAGGCGGAGCTTGATCTGTTTGTGTTCTTTGGGCGAGAGGCGCGGGAGATTCTGGAAGCGTATACGCGCCTGACCGGGCGGGCGACGCTTCCTCCACGCTGGGCCTTTGGGGTCTGGCTGTCTCGTTGTCGTTACCAGACCCGGGCGGAAGTGGAGGAGGTGGCGGCGCGGGCCAGAGCCGAAGGTGTGCCTTGTGATGTGCTCCACATTGATCCGGCCTGGCTGGCTCAGCCGAATCTCTCATGCGACTTTACGGTCAATGAAGAGGCGTTCCCGGACCTGCCTGGCCTTATTCAGGAGCTGGGCGAGCGCGGCTTTAAGGTCTCGCTCTGGGAGCTGCCCTATGTCTCTGAGCAGGCGCCTCGCTATCAGGAGGCGGCTCGGGCTGGCTACTTCTTGCGCGATGAGCGTGGGGAGCCGATCGGGGCAGATTTTGGCGGGCCGCCGCCCGATGGTCGCAAGCGCGCGATTGTGGACTTCACCAATCCTGCGGCGCGCGCCTGGTGGCAGGACCTGCATCGTCCGTTGCTGCGCGCCGGGGTGGCGGTTTTCAAGACGGACTTCGGCGAGGGGGTGCCGCTGGAAGCGCGTGCGGCGAATGGGATGACCGGCTACGAGCTGCGCAATCTTTATGCTCTGCTCTACAATGCTGCTGTTCATGAGGTGATCGCGCAGGAGACGGGTCGGCCTGGTTTTGTTTGGGGTCGCTCGGGCTGGGCGGGCACGCAGCGCTATCCGGCCCAGTGGGGAGGTGACCCCAAAACCGATGTTGCGGCGATGGCCTGTACTCTGCGCGGGGGTTTGAATCTGGCTTTGAGTGCCCCAGGCCTCTGGGCTCACGACATTGGGGGCTTTTATGGCCCGCCGCCCTCTCCAGAGCTATACATCCGCTGGGCGCAGTTTGGCCTCTTTTCTCCGCTGGCCCGGGCGCATGGGACCACGCCGCGAGAGCCGTGGGCTTTTGGTGAGGAGGCCCTGACGATTTTTCGCCGCTATGCGCGGCTGCGCTTGCGCCTCAATCCTTATCTGTACAGTCTGGCCTGGGAGGCTCATGCTTACGGGCTGCCGATGCTGCGTCCGTTGCTGTTGGAATTCCCAGATGATCCCATTGCGGCCTCGATCGACGATGCCTATTTGCTCGGTTCAGCTTTGCTTGTGGCGCCAGTCTTTAGTGAGGCGCGTGAGCCTGTGGCTCGCCGGCTTTATCTGCCCGCCGGGGAGTGGGTTGATTTCTGGAGTGATGAGCGCCTGGAGGGTGGTCGCTATGTCACGCGTCTGGCTCCATTAGAGTTGCTGCCGGTGTATGTGCGCGCTGGTACGGTGCTGCCGCTCGGACCGGAGCGGACTTTCTTGAGCGAGCAGCCACCTGATGAGTTGACGCTAGAGGTCTACCCGGGAGCGCCGGGCGCCGGGCGCGTCGTCTGGGACGCCTCTGGCGCAGCGACAGAGCTGCACTTGCTTCCTCTCGGGGCCGACGGCTGGCAGCTCCAGATTACAGGCGAGCGCCAGGCGCACTGGTCGGTACGCTGGCATACGTCCCAGGGCATCAAGGAGCAGGTGATCGGTTTTACGGCGCGCGCCACGCTCTCTCTCTCCGACGGCCTACTGCAAGGCTGACCAGGCTGGCAGGGTGAGCGCGGCCGCTGGAACTGGCTGAACAGGTTGTCGCCCCTGCTGAGACAGAGGCGCAGGAAGCCCAAAGGGCTGTTAAGCCGGCAAGCGATGGCGCTCACCACTGCAGCCGCCACGGTCTGGGATACCCAGGCAACTTTCTTCTTCTCCGCTCTCATTAGCTGAAGAGGCCTTTCGTGAGCCATCGTCTGGCGGGCGCACTCTCGGCCTCCCTTAGAGCCTGCTCTCAGGCGATGCTCAGGCAGGCAGGGGTCCCCTGCTAGCTGTGTCCGCTCTCTTCATCTGCAGAACTGCTTGATCACCTGGACATAGAGCGAGTGGATGTCGGCCCCTAATAATAGACAACGGGCATGGATAAAGATGGTCGTTGGAACGGGCGCCAGTACTTGGGGAGGATGCAGTGAGGCCTGACTGTTCTCCTGATTGACCTCATTATAGGCCTGAGTTGCTGTGGCGTCATCTTTGTAGACCCACAGGCCCATAGTGTGGGGATCACAGGGACCGCTGCAGTCGGAGGCATCGGCAAAGGTTACTGAGCTGGTAGCTGGGACCGAGACGGAAAAGACCCCGTCACTCCATTGGGAGATCGTGACATTCCGTTGGATATAGAAAGGATGGGCCCCAGCAGCTATGAAGTCCGTCAGAATATCATTAGCTGTATAGCCCACGTCTGACGTCGGGCTTGGCCCCAGGCTCGGGGTTGATCGGGAAGAGAGGGCAATAAGTGCGTCCGGCTGACTCCGCCAGTACAGCGTTGCCGCAAGCGCTCCAGCACCGGCTGAGATAATGACGAGGCACGTCAGGAGAAGCAGGGTCACTATACGCTTTCTGGAATGCTTCGGGGCTGGGGGCGGTGGAGGTGGCAGAGGTGGCAGCTCCCACGTTGCGTCATACGGATAAGGTCCCGCCTGCGCTGTCTCTGCGGAGAGAGCGCCGCCTGGGGTGAACTGGGTCGCTTCAGTCGCTTCTAGAGGCAGAATCGTCGGCTCATCGGCAGACATCGCTCACCTCTTTTGATGAGAGCTTCCAATTACATAAATCTATACAGAGATCTCTAATGAAACATCATTAAATACATTGATTTTTCAGTGAGGTCTAAACTTCTCATAAAAACCTTACACATCTTTTTCTTAGCAAATTGTAAGCATAGTAGGAAGAGCTGTCAAGGAGCAGAGCACAAGGAGGCGGGGCCGTCTCCTGCGTAGGGAGCGGAAAGAGCCAGGCGCCGAACGGGCGCCTGGCTGGATGTGAGACCAGTCTGCCTCTGCTGTATTGAGCAGCACCGCAGCTTTGGCAGGCCGGAAGGAAGAAGCTGCTTTCTAAAATGGAGAGCGTCTCTCATTCGGCAAGAGAGGTCAGACAAGCGCCTGCTTTTTTTCTTGCAGTCGGAAGAGCTATTGATTATACTTTTAATCAGATCACTGCCCTTGGATGAGGCACGTGAGCCAGGAACACACAGCATGGAACAGCAGCGAGATGAATTACGCCGCCTGGTGCTGGCGGAAATCGAACGCTTGAAAACCCTGGAAGCACAGCATCCCAAAGAGACGTACCGCCACTGGCATGCCCAGGCGGTTCAGCGAGAGCTAGCCAGGCAGCAGCGCTGGATCAGAGCCACCTACCCGAAATACGAGCACTTCTTTGCCACGGGCCTTTACGAACCTGACAGACTTCTTGGAGGTCAACAAGCTCCAGATCGCTGCCCATGTCGAAAGCACGTCCTCTCGTGAAGGTCTCTGGGCTATCCCTGAAGGTCGAGAAGAGGCAGAGGAGGCTGCGCTTTACGAAGAAGAAGGTGATCTTTAAAGACGTACTCGACTTTCGCTCTCTGCATTTCACGCACGCCCAGGGCATTGCTGCAGGGGAGCAAGCCAGGCTGGCGCGCTGCCCCCTGGCGGACGCTCTTGGCTCGCCACTTCTTCGACGCATCAAAGCGCCTGCTCTCTCTTGAGTGAGAGGGGTGTCGCGATCTTTTCGCGGCCTCCGGGGTCATGAAGCAGCAGGGGCCGTCGATCTGCCGATCCATAACGGCCTGCTCAAATGGGATCGACGGCCTGTTGCTCTCCAGACCAGAGAGGTAGACGAGTGACTGAGCCGGGTCGTGATGGGTTAGAGAAGCGAACGTACCAGGCCACCATCGACCTGGATGGTGGTGCCAGTAATGTAGGCAGCCTGGCGCGAGGCCAGGAAAGCTACCAGCGCACCGACTTCCTCAGGCATGCCGATACGCCGCAAAGGGATCGCTCTAGCCACTTCCTCCAGAATCTCGGCCTCGCTCGCCCCCCCTGCCAGCCTCTCGGGAGTCAGGTAGAGCTGGCGCAAGCGATCCGTGAGAATGCGCCCGGGGCACACGTTATTGACTGTGATCTGATCGGGCGCTAGTTCAACGGCAAGCGTCTTGGCCAGCCCAACGACACCCGTCCTGATGGCATTGGAGAGCACCAACCCATCAATCGGCTCCTTGACGGAAGTGCTGACAATATTGATGATGCGTCCGCCGCCAGCACGGCGCATAGATGGTAGTACAAGGCGTACAGCATGCACGACACTCAGCAGATTTTGCTCAAAGGCGGCTTGCCATTGAGCGTCGTCAATCTGGTCAAAGAGACCTGGGGGTGGTCCTCCAGCGTTATTGACCAAAATGTCGATACGCCCAAAGCGCTCCAGGGTGGCGGCGACAACGGCCTCAAGGTCCGCCAGTCTGGTGACGTCGCCGGGCACTGCCAGCACCTGGCTGCCGCTCGCCCGCTCGATTTCCTGGGCCGTCTGAGCCAGTGTCTGCGCGTGGCGTGCGCTGATGGTCAGGCGTGCACCTTCGGCGGCCAGGGCAGCGGCGCAGGCCTTGCCGAGTCCCCTGCTGGCTGCTAACACAATGGCGACTCGCCCTTGCAGTCCGAGATCCATGCTCTCTCTCCTCAAAAGGTGTTCCGAGTGCCCCTCTGAGCGGAAACGAGAGCAACAGCATCTACCACAGCAATGCGCGGGCAGACCGAGCATGCGCCTGATGAATGAAGCGCTCGCGCAAAGGCTGCTCAACGATGAGCGTCGTCCCCGCTCAAGAGCGGTTCCCATCTGCCCATAGTGTAAATGAGAAGCAGTGGCTATGACTACGGCATTTCAGGCTGAGTGAGGCCAGCCCGGAAGCCAAGAGACTCATGGGATATACGCGAGCACGCTTGCTGAGACTACGCGCCTGTTCCGTTGTCTGCTACATGAAGCTGGAGCGTCGCATGGAATCAAGGCTTGCTTCACTGCCGAGGTTCGAGCAGGCTTTCGAACAGCATCTGGAGGCTTCCGATCAGGGCGATGATGAGTCCGGTTAAGCCAACCCAGAAACCGCCGAGAATCTGGGTAATGACAAATTTCATCGCGTTAGATGGCGGGGAGCTAAGGGCCACGAAATTCCCGCACTGCAAGAAGGAAACTGCCAGGTGAGCAACGGCCGCCCATATGCGTCTGCGCGCCCTGGGCCGGAGCAGGATGATTATACTCAGGAGCAAGGAGACTATGACCAGGAGCAAGTAGAACAACGTCCGCCAGTCAGGAAGCCCGATGAGCGAGGTCCCCTCTGCTGGGATTGGGCGCGAGGGACCCACTTCGCCCATCATGGTCACCGTAGCAGTTCCGCAGGAATCCAGCGAGACCGACATTACGATCACGACAAGAAACCAGGGGAGGAAGAAAGCGATAGCCATGAGGATGTTTCCCAGTATGGCAATACCGCCGCCAATGCGTCCAGTCAGCGGCTGCAAGCGCTCCCGCCATGTTGGTGACCGGGCTGGCACTGTGACAGGGAGCAGGGCCTCTCGCTGTGCTTCTTCTCTCACAGGCGTTGGTCTGGAGGGACCTTCCTCACTCCTGCTTGACAGGGCCTCAGTCGAGTTCATCTCTGCTTGAGCTGCGCCAGGCTCCTCTGGCCCCAGGTCACGATTTTCTCTTCTTCTCTCCTCACTCGCAGCGGTGCCCGGAACGGCAGAGCCGCAGATCGGGCAATAAGGTAGCTGTTCTGGGATCTGTTGTCCACACTGAAGGCAGTTCATCCGGTCCAGACCTCCTCTCTGAGCTTTATGGGGGATCAGTCAGTCGCGGCTGGCACCGGACCAGTGCCGACGTCGGGGTGGTAGGCCGAGTAGCCCTCCCTGGTCATCGGCTGCCGAGGACAGTGGCAGCGTTCCGTCAATCTGATGGCTGTCCCAGCGTCGCGGATCTGCCAACTCATTCCCCCTGGATTCGCTGCCAGTCGAGTAAACATCCCTCTCTCCGCCCTTCAGAAACGCGAGGCGGGTTCATCTTTGGGAGGCGAAGTCTCGCCCGGCTTCGGAGAGCAGCGCCGGCAGAAGAAGGGTGGGGGACAAGAGGGATGAGCCAGGTCAGTGGCACCTTCTGGGGCCTGCAGCAGATCGTCATCCGGCGGCAGCAGCTCGCGATGCCAGGGTAGAAACCGCGTTGGCGACGAACTGGTGGCTACCGGTCTCTTGCGCGCCCTACGTGAGGAACTGGGCATTGAGAGCGCTGCCGCTGTGCTCAGACAGCCGGTCTGTTCCGCGCTCGGCTGGATGGCCTCCTCGCCTGGAGGTCCGGCCAGCGAGCCTCGCTTTCGGGGCACTCGCTCCCCGGCTGAATGCGCGCAGGTGCTGTCTCGGTTCTTCCTGATCGAGGCCGGCCTGATGCAACGTGTGCACGTCACCGCCCAGGGCCACCTAGCAGTCTTCTCGGCCTGACCCTCGGGCCCGTGGGGCAGGTCTCTGCTTACATCGCTCCTTCTGTATCAGGAGCAGATCCAGATGTCTGAGGTCCGAGCATGCTGTAGAATGCCTATCTGTTCCTTCTGCCCGATGACACGCTAGAGGAGCATGTCCCGCAGAGCAGCCACTCCCACAGGCCTCGGGAGAGAGCAGACATCGGGTCCAGAGATCGACTATACCAGAAACAGCAGCGCCAGCTACAGCACCGTGACCGATTGCGATCTACCTCCCGAGGCACAGGACGACTAGCAAGCGTCTACTCCTAAAATAGATAGAGCAAGCCATCGGGTTGTGGTCAATGTTAGCGGTGGGAACAGCCGGGCGACTGCTGCCAGTCCTCTAGGTGTGGTTTTCCCACATTCGCCAGACCGCTGATCGCTGGCTTGCTCAGGAATCGGCCCCTTGAAGCTACGCCGACTCAGACCATGCTACTTGCTGGGCCTTTCATCTTCCTCTGCGCAAGAGCCAGATCGCTGGCCCTGGCATGGTAGCCCTGCCTCCTGCCGCTGTTCTCTCGACGAGCAGCAAGGCAGCTCGAAGCATGCCCACCAAACTGATTACTCTTGCCCTAAAGGAGGGCCGACGATTTCAAAGTGGTATTTGGCAGTAAGGGCTTGCATTTTCGCGAGATCAGGCGGGGTGGGTGATGGAAGGGTCAACGATTGGGCCGGTTCGCCCATTTCCGCGTGAAACTTTTCCAAGCCGGCTGGAACGGTGAATTGCAAGAGCCTGGCTGGCTGACTCCCCTCGACCAGGAAGCCATGCGGGATATGCCGGGGCAGAAAAATGAAGGCTCCAGGACCAGCACGCCAGCGCTGTTCTCCGCAGACAAAGGTGAGTTCCCCTTCGAGGATATAGAATGCCTCGTCTTCGGCATGATGCACATGCAGCGGTGGAGCAAAGCCGGGCGGCAAGGTCTGTTCGATCAGGCTGAAGGTCTGAGCATTGTCCTGTCCGGTCGCCTTGAACAGCATGAGCGTGCCGAGAAACCAGACAGCCTGGCCTTCTTCGCGGGCGAGGAAGTAGGGTTCATGGCTGGATGTCATGGAGGTGGCTCTCCTTCCAGAAGCGAGAGGTTGATCTGGTTGCACCCTCTCGCCTCCACGGATCAAGCCAGCAGGCCAAAGTCTGAACGTGAGAGGGCTTTCCAGAAAACTAGTAAGCCAAACTTACTATTTATATAGTAAGCTAAACTTACCAGGAATGCAAGAGGGAGGATCATAGAGAGCATGCAGCCCTTACCACGGATGATTGGCGCTTTGCTACGCATTCCATTTCAGCAGACTGTTGCCCGGGTCTATCAGCGCCTCATAGAAGCGGGATACACTGACCTCCGCCCAACTCACTTCGTTCTGTTGCAACAGCTACGCCCGGAAGGCATGCGAGTGACCGAACTAGCACGCTTGGCCCAGGTGACCAAGCAATCGATGGGTGCACTCGTAGACTATCTGGAGGAACGAGGGTATATTGAACGGGTGCCTGATCCAAAAGATGGACGAGCGCGGCTCGTTCGCTTGACGGCGCGCGGTCGTGCAGTGGAGCAAATCGCCCGTGCCGCCATCGGAGAACTGGAAGCTGAGTGGGCGCAGTACCTGGGCAACGAGCGGTTCGCAGCGTTACGCAGCGCCTTGCAAGACCTCGTCTCGCTCATCGAGTCCCAAGACGAGATTGGCAGACTCCCTTGATGACCTGAATTCCTCTGCGATCAGTCTAAGCAGAGCTTGCCGGCAGTGCAGGGTATACCCAACTCAAGAAAGCTGCGGGATAGGCGGAGGTCGGTCAGGCGCTGACCAGCACGTTCCCTTGACAGCGCTCTTCTGGCGGTCGTACAATCTACGACAGAGATCGTCTCTAAAGCACTCGCCTGGTTTGATCGCCCCTGGATATTGGGCCTTGCCTTGCAAGTGGATCGCGGAACTTGCCAAGCACAGTACAGGAGCCATCAAACTGGGACAACGCGAGGAGGTTGTGCTTATCAATGGAACCAGCGAGTAGATGCACGGAGCCACCGTCGCGCAGAGCGGCTTGCCTGGGCGCGGGAAAGGTGGGCGCCGACGAGAAGGGGAGGTGGAAGACTAACTGAAGGATCACCTGCGCTTGTTGACCCTTTCACCCTCTTCCCTCGTTTCTCCCCCCATTCTCTTCCCTCCTTTCCTCTATCCCAGCGCCTGAGCTTGGACGCCGCTGTTTCTTATTGGCCCCCAGTGCCGGGCGCGAGAGGCCAGAAGCTGGACTTCTATCGATAACAGCAGATTGTGCCACTAGCGCTCATTGATATCCAGCAGTCATCACGCTGCCGGAAAGCGCTCGCATGCTCTGCTTTGGCCTTGAGAGAGCATGTTATCCTCACGGGCAGCGAGCGCCCTTCGTGAAAACCAGCAGTCACTGACTGCCGAAAGGGGAAGTTTTGCCTTCGTTCAGGCACAGGTAACCTGGCCGCTCTCCCGCTTACTGCGCTGCTTAAGCCAGCTCCGGGCACGCTGGCTGTCCAGCGATGGGCACAATCATTCTCCCGGTCCATCTTCATCACCGGCAAGGAGAGACATCATGGCTCGCATGCTTCATCCCTTACTCCAGCCGCGGCAGAGCCGGCATGCTCTGCCAGCGCCTGGAAACCATCGCTGGCTCTGGCTACGGGACCTGATCTTGGGCGGAAGCTTTCTGCTGCTGCTCTGCGCCTTACTCGTACTGGCGGCCTCGCGCTGGGCGGGGCCACTTACCCCGCAGGTGGCCATCTCGCTGTCGCCGCTAGCGCTGCCACTCTATGCCGGCTATTCGCTGCTGCGCATGCTGCTGGCGTACGGTTTAGCGCTGCTTTTCACCTTGCTGTATGGCCATGTGGCCGCGACCAACCGCCGGGCCGAACGCGTTCTGATCCCGCTGCTTGATCTACTCCAAAGTATTCCCATTCTCTCCTTTCTCCCGGCGGTAGTACTGGCCCTGGTCGCGGCTTTTCCTCACAGCAACATCGGGCTGGAACTGGCCAGTATCCTGCTCATCTTTACCAGTCAGGCCTGGAACATGACCTTTAGCTTCTATCATTCCGTTCTAACACTTCCCCGTGATCTTATCGATGTCTGCCGTTTGCTGCGCTTGCGACCCTGGCAGCGCTTCTTGAAGCTCGAACTGGCCACCTCGGTCATCGGCCTGGTCTGGAACAGCATGATGAGCTGGGCCGGCGGCTGGTTCTTCCTGATGGCCTCCGAACAATTTTCGTTAGGAGAGCGCTCCTTCCGGCTGCCTGGCCTCGGCTCCTATCTGCAGCTCGCCGCCGACCAAGGCGATGCGCAGGCACTCGCGCTTGGACTGCTCACCTTGATCGGCTTGATTGTCTTGCTGGATGTTTGCCTCTGGCGCCCGCTAGTGGCCTGGGCCGAACGCTTTAAGATGGAAGAGCAGGCGGAGACAGCCCCGCCGCGCTCGCTAGTGCTCGATCTGCTTCGAGGCTCACCAACCGCGCGCTGGCTGTGGAGGCGCCTGGGGCTTCCGCTCGGGGAGGGGCTGGCCTGGTTGCTCAACCGCCTGCAGCCGCTGCCTGAAGAAAGATCAGCACACCTGTCCTCTGTGGAGCAGAGCCGTGGGGACCAGTTGTTCCTATGGCTGCGGCGCGGCGTGGGCATGGTGTTCCTGGGCCTGCTCGCACTGCTGGCGCTTTGGATCGGCTGGCAAGGAGGGTTGTTGCTCGCGCAGGTACCACTTGCGACATGGGGACGCCTGGTGCTGGCTGCCGGAGCGACCTGGCTCCGCACGTTGGCTGCTTTGGCCATCGGCACCCTGTGGACGGTCCCTGTCGGCGTAGCGATCGGCCTTTCGCCTCGCTGGTCGCGTCGTCTGCAGCCACTGGTTCAGATCGTCGCCTCTATCCCGGCCACAGCTCTGTTCCCAGCCCTGCTGGCTCTCCTGGTGGCTTTGCCGGGCAGCCTCTCGTTAGCAGCGATCCTGCTCATGCTACTGGGGACTCAGTGGTATGTGCTCTTCAACGTTATCGCTGGGGCCATGGCTATTCCTCGCGATCTGCTGGAAGCTGCTGCCCTCTTCGGAGTGACTGGCTGGCGCCGCTGGCGCACCCTGATCTTACCCGCCCTCTTCCCCTTCCTGGTGACTGGGCTGCTTACCGCCAGCGGGGGCGCCTGGAATGCCAGCATCGTTTCCGAGCTGGTGCAGTTTCATGGCCAAACCCTGCACACCTTTGGGCTGGGCGCCGAAATCGCCGCGGCGGCTGGGGCCGGCAATTACCCGGTGCTGTTGGCAGGGACGCTGCTCATGGCTGTCGTGGTCGTGCTCCTCAATCGGCTCCTATGGCGGCGGCTCTACCACCTGGCCGAACGGCGTTATCGCCTGGCCTAGGCCCCTCTGGCTGCAAGAGATCAGGAGCGCCACGAAGGTCCAACTTTCCTGTATATGGGATGACTAGATGAAAGGAGGAAGGAAGACAATGGCTCAGAGACAGACGATTGAGACGGATGGCACGGTGATCTTGGAGGCCCAGCAGATTACGCATCTGTATCAGGGACGCGGCGAGCAGAGGCGGGGAGGACACGCGCCGGTCGTGCTGGACACGGTTTCGCTGCAGATCCGCGCCGGTGAGCTGGTCGCCTTGCTGGGGCCCTCTGGCTCGGGGAAGTCCACGCTGCTGCGCATCCTGGCGGGGTTGATCCGTCCAACCCGGGGAGCGGTCTATGTGCATGGTCAGCCACTGCAAGGTCCCACCCCCTCGTGCGCGATGGTGTTCCAGAGCTTCGCCCTTTTTCCCTGGCTGACCGTACTCCAGAATGTCGAGCTGGGACTGGAGGCCCTGGGGCTTCCCCGCCTGCAGCGCTTGAAACGCGCCCTGGCGATCATCGATAAAATTGGGCTGGATGGCTTTGAGGAAGCCTATCCCAAAGAGCTTTCGGGCGGGATGCGTCAGCGCGTCGGCTTTGCCCGCGCGCTGGTGGTCGAGCCGGAGCTGCTTCTATTGGATGAGCCTTTCAGTGCGCTCGATGTGCTGACCGCTGCCAATCTACGCCGCGAGCTGCTGCAACTCTGGTACCAGGCAAGCATCCCCACACGCGCCATGCTGCTGGTCACCCATAATATCGATGAGGCTGTGAGCATGGCCGACCGCTTGCTGATCCTGGGGGCCGACCCCGGTCACATCCGCGCGGAGATCCGGGGGCTGCCGCGGGGGCAACGGGAGCCGCATAGCCCCTCCTATCGGCAGCTAGTGGACCTGATCTATCGGCTGATGACTAGCCCGGATGAGGATGGGGCTGCTTTGCTGGCAGCGGAGGAGCCTGCCCTCATGCAGCGAGGACGGCCAAGGCCGACACGTCCCTATCAAACGCTGCCCCATGTTGCCCCAGCCGATATCATCGGCTTGCTGGAGCTAGTTCAGGCTCGCGGGGGCCGGGCAGATCTGGCTGAGCTGGGTCGCGAGCTGCAGATGGAACTTGATGAGCTGCTCCCGCTGGTCGATGCCGCCGATTTGCTCCAACTGGCACGCCCGCAAGCGGGAGACCTGGTTTTGACAGAGATAGGACGGCAGCTTGCTGAGGCCGATGTCCAGGAAGAGAAGCGCCTTTTCCGTCAGCAAGCGCTGGCACGCGTGGCGCTGCTGCGTCGCATCGCGGAAGACCTGGCAGCGACACCTGAGCAGCGGGTGGATGCGAAGCGCTATCTCGAACGCTTGCGTGAGCATTTCAGTGAGGGGGAGGCGGAGGCTCAGCTGCAGACGATCATCGAGTGGGGGCGCTACGCTGAGGTCTTTACTTACCAGGAAGAAGCGGGGATCTTCGGGCTGGAAGCAGACACGGAGAGAGAAGACCTGGCCGCTGAGGCCGCCGGCGGCCCGCAGGAGCAATGAGGAGACTAGCGGGGTCCGCTCCAGTGAGATGAGCAGCCGCAGTGCCTGGATGATAGCGGCGCGGGCCACCTGTTGCCTGCTAGGACAGGAGGCGAAGGCGTTGGGGCTGGCGGAGCTGCTCACCGAGCAGGCGCGACAAGCAGATCTGCTGATTGAGCTGGCACAGTGGCTGCTGAGGCAGCCAGGACGCCGTGACGAGGGTCAGCAGCTCTGCCGGCGAGCAGAGCAATGCATCGCGCTGCTTGCTGATGGCCCAGACAAAGCACTTCTGTTCATCTGGCTGGGCGAGGGACTGGGGCAGGCCGAGCTGCTAGAGGAGGCAGAGTGCTGCTGGCACTGGCCCTACGTAAGCAGCCCTCGCTGCCAGGCTGGTTCAATGAGCAGCCTGGCAGTCATTCCTTAGTGAAACGCTGTTGAGAGGCCTTCCGGCGGAGGACAGGAACCGGCGCGCATCGCCGTTCCAGAGCATGGCCTTACTCTCCTTTACCGATGGCACGCAACGTCTGCCTGCGCGCCTCAGCGAGATCGATCCCCAGCATGGCCAGCATCCCTGCGCCAAGATTGTCCTCGTCCTGAAGCAACCCAAGCAGCAAATGTTCAGTGCCGATGTGCTCTTCTTTCAGTCTCTGAGCCTCTTCCTTTGCCAACCCGAAGATTCGTTTGGCTCGCGATGTCCACGGTAGCTCACCTTCAACCGGTGGATCACCGGTCGTGGCGACCCGGCCCAGACCGCGCATCGGGTCCGGCTTGAATACCCAGGCAACAAGCTGATCCAGATTGTCGACCCCAGCCCCAAGCTGCTTGAGTACCCGGGCGGCGACCCCCTCTCCTTCACGCACCAATCCCAGGAGCAGGTGCTCGGGCCCCACGGCATGAGCGCTGAGACGCCGGGCTTCTTCCTTCGCCAGATGCAGCGCCATGTGTGCGTGCATGGTAAATCCTTCAAACTGCTGCTCATCCCAGGGCATCAACACCCACGGCGACATGCTGCTCAGCCTTTCGACGATCCCCTGAAACTCTTTGACAAGAGCATCTTGCAGGACTGGGTCCAATTGCTCGACTCGCTCAATAATTTTCCTAAGCTCTTCGTTCATGGCATTCTCCTGTTTCGTGGCAAGAAGCTGCTCCTCTCCGTGACGCCAGGGCATAGGCCTCTCGTACTACCGGGAGTCTCTGTCGCCCGCGAGAGGCAACCAGAATGTCCTGTTCTTCTCCTCTCCCCTCTCAAAGAAACACAGCCCCACAGCTCCCACGCAAGGTCAGGGTTGGCTCGCCTTAGGAGTCAGGTCCAGGCAAGCGACCATAGACTGCTAGACATCGGCACGTTGGAATCTTAGGGGACTTCGACTTGGGATACAGGACCAAGCGACCCGCATATGGTCCCATCGATCAGGATCACCCAACTGCCACTTGAGTTGACCATCGCGGTATACAGTCCTGTCAGATTCACACGTGCGTAGATGTTCCCAGAGGACCAGGCAGTTGAGAAGATGCCTCCACCGAATGTCCAAGCCCGGTTGTATCCCCCGGGGCCATAGACGTTCACTGACCACCCAAAGAAAACCGAGACTGGCTGGCTGGCCGAGAGCTAGCCCTGTTTGGAGTGGTGGCCGCTGATGCCGGTGCCGCGAAGAGGAGCACGCTGGCGAGGAGACTGACGATGATGGCTGTTGTCGACGCAATCCGCTTGAGCTGGAGAGACTGCAAAAAGCTTACCATCCTTGATCCTCCCTTTGACGGGGGCGGTTCCATCAACGTTCATTGATTGAGATCTACCATTGCAAGAGGCAGCCCGCTTGGTGCTCGCGGCCTCTCCCAGCGACATAGACCAGCAATCTGGCAGGAGAGCGTCTGGCCAATCCCCCCGGCCAGGATGCTCGTCCCTGATGCGCCAGGTGCGCTGTCAGCGATCCAGCACCGCTCTCTGACTACAGATCCCGGCTAGCCCCTTGTTTTGATTGTAGAATGATCCATTGGCTAGAGTGTACCAAACTAAAATTAATCTGTCAAGCTATTTTAAACTCATAAAAATATTTTATACCTCACAAATATCGAGGCAATTGACATAAAGGTCCATTAGCAGTAGCCTGGCGCGTCAATCTCCGAGCAGGCTGCTGTTGGCTTCTGACAGGGAGCATAGTGATGGAGCCGTGGCACAGCCTTCTTCCTCGGACAGTTGTTGACTGGTAGGGTCCATCATCGGCCCCTGCTGGGACCGGCCTGCCTGGGAATCGGTCAGGGACTGCCATAGCGTAAAGGTGACCTCTACTCATGCAAACTGCTGCTGCCCGCGGATGGCAAAGGCTATGGGGAAAGATGCAGTGCCCATTTCCTGGCAAGAGCGACTACCCTTCAGCCAGGCCTGATCTATGGAGGCTCTCACCCCCTGCACACGCTCACGAGAGATCAAACTGCTGACTTCTCTGGTAAGCAGTCTTGCTTTCTCTGTCAACTGGTTTCAGCGCTGGCTACGAGAGATACAGAAAGAGCATGGTTCCCCAGGAAAATCACCGACTACTCGCTATACTATTTCTAGCGTCATCTGTAACCCCTCGCTTGCTCGGAATCGGCAAGGGAGGGGGAACAGCATGTCACTGAGGTAGGGAGGCTTCTTCCTTCTACCTGCCTGCCGTTGCCGAGCGGCGATAGCTCCAGATGGCTAAGGCCGTAAAAAGCACGGTATACCCCAGCAGGAGCAGCACATCCTCCAGGGCTGAGCCAGAGGAGGCCGCCTGCAAGGGGCGCAGCGCCAGCAGCAAGTAGTGTGCTGAAGGGAGAAAACGAGCCACGTCCTGCAGCACGCCTGGCATGAGCTGGAGTGGTTGCAACAAGCCCCCCAGATATCCCAGCACGAGATAGACGCCAATACTGACTATATAGCCCGTCTCGGCATCCGTCCAGGAGCCGATGACAAACGCCAGCGCTATGAAAGGCAGTGAGCCGCACCAGAGAATGAGCGCCGAGGCCACCAGCGCCCAGTAGTTGTCGACCCGTAATCCTTCCAGGAGCGCGACCGTCAGCACGCAGATAATCGTCATACCGGCCATGCTGAAGGTGGCAAGCACCTTAGCTGCAAAGTAGGCCAGAGGCGACAGCGGGGTAGTCTGCCGCAGGCGCAGCCAACCAAGCTGGCGCTCCTGAGCAAGGCGCGATCCCAGGGTTCCAAGCGAGACGCCGCTGGTGCCAAAGCCGGCCATGGCAATACCAAAGTGGAGCTGCAAGGCATGCGTATTGCCGAAGCCATAGGAAAAAATCAGATAGTAGCCGATCGGGACCAACAGCGTAAAAAAGAGCGCGCGCCCATTGCGCAGGAAGCGCAGGAACTCCAGCTTGCTCTGGGCACGCAAGGCGAACAGGATCATGCCTTGTCCTCCTTCCTCGTCAGCGCTAAGAAGGCCTCCTCAAGGCTGGCTCCACGGATCTCCAGGTGTGGGGTAGCCATGCCACGCCGCCGCAGCTCTGTGAGCAGGGCATCGCTACCACGGGTGAAGAGCACTACTCGCGGCCCCTGCCGCTCGAGTCGGAGGACTCCCGGGATCGCCCCCAGCAACTGGTCGTTGGGCTCCTCCGCCAGAAAGCTCACGACCTGCCCGCTTGCCATCGCGCGGATCTCCTCGCTAGAGCCATCTGCCACGATGCGCCCCTCGTTGAGCACAATCACCCGCTGGGAGAGTCCTTCGACGTCAGCCAGGTTGTGTGTTGTCAGGATGATCGTGCGTCCATCACGGTGCAGCTCGCGCAAGCGCTGCAAGAAACGACGCCGTGAGGCGACATCCATCCCCGCGGTTGGCTCATCCAAAAAGAGCAGGCGCGGGTTACCCGCGAGGGCCAGAGCAAAGAGGAGGCGCTGTAGCTCCCCCCCCGAAAGATGCTGCGTGTAGCTCCGCTGCTTCTCGCGGAGCTGTGCGATCTCAAGCAGCTCATCTGTTGGCAGGCTCTGAGCATAGTAGCAGCAGAAGACATCGAGCAGCTCTCGTACGCGCACCAGATCGACCACGCGGGCGTTTTGCAGCATGGCGCCCAGGCATGCGGCACGCCGGACCGCGGGTACCGTCGGATCACCACCGTTGAGTAGCACACGACCCGTTGATGGTCGCAGCAGACCAAGCATCAGGGAGATCGCGGTCGTCTTGCCGGCTCCATTGGGGCCAAGCAGCGCCACCGACTCCCCAGCCTCGATGCGCAGACTCACCCCGCGCAGCGCCTGGACAGTGCCGTAGGATTTTGTGACCTGATCCAGGAAAATCACCGGCTGTTGAGACCGAGCGCCAGCCGCTTCGTCTGCGCTCACTTTCATGAGCATTCTTCGCCTTTCGAGAGACTCAGTCATAAAGAGTAGCTTTTCCCCTGGCAGGGCCAGGGCAATAATTGCCCAGCCGACGGGAGCTGGCCAGATCTGGAGCGTTTGGCGATAGGCTAGGACTGAGCCTGGTAGTAGAGAGTTCTCCCTGCCAGGACTGCCCGGCGGCAGAGCGGGGAAGCCCCTGGCGCTAATGGGAGCCGCTAAAGCGAAGGAGGAGCACACGAGGGAGGGCGACCCGTGCCGCTTCGTGAGCAGGATGCCTGCTGTGGGGAGGGCGGCGCTGGCTTGCGCCGCTTGCAGCCTGGAGAGGGGGAGGCACGAGGCCACTCCCACGGAAATGCGCACGAAGAGGAGTGAAGCATCTCATACTGTTTTGATGATCATTCACTCGTCGCTTCGAGGATCTCAGTCCCGGGGATCGCACGCAGCGATCCTCGAAGGGCTTCCCAGGCCGTCAGAGGGCTACAGTGGCTGGCATGATGACCGCGCAACAGCGGTCACTGTTAACCGCTTTTTTGGGATCATCGAAATAGCTTGACTGACGCGGCTCCAGATGCTACCGTAAAAGGGGTACCGTCAGAAGACGCGAAGCCTCCCGTCTGGGATTGAAACTGCTCGTAGCATCCCTGAGAACCTCCAGGAGGATCTAGGTCAGAAGACGCGAAGCCTCCCGTCTGGGATTGAAACCCACACGCGCGCGTTGCTTCTCCTTGATCAATTATAAAGTCAGAAGACGCGAAGCCTCCCGTCTGGGATTGAAACCAGCCAGCCATTCTGATGCCACTCCGGCACCGCCAGGTCAGAAGACGCGAAGCCTCCCGTCTGGGATGGAAACACGCATTAATGGCCAGGCGAGGATGAACCGCGCGCCTGGGTCAGAAGACGCGAA
This sequence comes from Thermogemmatispora argillosa, assembly GCF_059696725.1. Taxonomy (NCBI): domain Bacteria; kingdom Bacillati; phylum Chloroflexota; class Ktedonobacteria; order Thermogemmatisporales; family Thermogemmatisporaceae; genus Thermogemmatispora; species Thermogemmatispora argillosa. The sequence continues at coordinate 348,184 of NZ_AP019377.1, forward strand.
GCCTCCCGTCTGGGATGGAAACAGCCGTACAAACCCCACCAGCTTGGCCAGGGCGGTAGCGTCAGAAGACGCGAAGCCTCCCGTCTGGGATGGAAACCTTTTTTGCGCAAAGCAGGCATCGCCCAGGCTGCCGTCAGAAGACGCGAAGCCTCCCGTCTGGGATTGAAACGGTTGGTTGAGCTGCTTCCCAAGCTCGTATCGATGGAGTCAGAAGACGCGAAGCCTCCCGTCTGGGATGGAAACACAATAGGCGCCGCCCCAGACCACACGCCGGCCATGAGTCAGAAGACGCGAAGCCTCCCGTCTGGGATGGAAACTGATTCAGCCACTTCGTGGCGCGTGCACCTCCCACCAGGGTCAGAAGACGCGAAGCCTCCCGTCTGGGATGGAAATGAAATAAAAATGAGGCGGTTCTTTGAGAACCGCCTCAGTCAGAAGACGCGAAGTAGCCCGTCTGGGATGGAAACCACGCTGTTGTTCTCGGGGCTCACGTCCCCCACCTGCATCTCCACCTGGTGGCCCAGCATCTCGGGGCGCCGTCTCAGTACAGTACTAGGGCGTGCACGTCACTGAGTGACCCGAGACACCACGAGGTGAAAAGCCCGCCATTGCCCCGCTCAATGCGCACCTGCGGGTCTTCCTCTCTCGCTGAACGCCAGTCGTCTGAGCGGCCTGGCACCGGTTCCTGTGTGCCTTTCTGGTCGTGGGAACGGCGCTGGCCTTCCGCGGGCAGACGATTCAGCGTCCGCCCAATCTCCAAGAACCAGCCCCCCATCACCAGCAGCCAGGCGACAAAAGCCACCCAGGTGAAAGGGACCGCCATTGCCTCAAAAAAGAGGCAGAATCTCCTCCCCTCTGCGTCAATGGCTTGCTTGACTGACTGATACCGGAGCAGGGACCGGCTCGCGTGGCGTCCACGGCTGGGCCGGTGCCTCCCACTCGGGGATGCCCGCCATCCGAGCGTCCACCCAGTCAGCAGCGTTGCGGCTCGCTGTTGCTGCGGGGGTCTCCTGTCCAAGGCCCAGAGAGACCTCGTCCAGGAGGGCGAGCAGGTCGAGAGCCTCATCCTCCTCGGTGAGCACCACGCAGTTGCGGGTCCGCACGCGCTGACGCCCAAAATAGAAGCGATTGACGGGCTTGGCCCCCTGCGCTCCCCGGCCTGCCGCCAGCCACTCCTCGTAGGTGCCATAGAAGATGGCCTGGGTCGGGCAGCTGCAGGGCAAGAGCCGTCATAGGATAGCGATCCTCCTCGCCGGGACCGCGACCGACCCACGGCTGACCTGCCCCGATGCGCGACCGATGCCACCGCCTGCTGCCCGCTACCCGCCAGGAGGCAGGCCAACTGACCACCTGACCAGGTGAAAAGATCAGGTGAAGCCGGCTGGTTGTCGGTCACCGATCCCCAGACGTTTGACCATGTTGGTGGGCCGTCAGGGACGCACTTTCATAGTGTAACATGGTCAAACTTTGTCTAAAATGGGTGATTTTTGTGAGAGGCTGAGCTTGTAGAGATAATGCAGCTCTTTCTCGAAGGGGAGGCTTTCCCCCTGGCCATTCTTCTTTGGCTCTATTGCACGCTGGCTGGTACGCGATGGCCGGAGTGCGGTGCTGAACGTCGGTCGCCACACCCACCCGGTAGGACCCTGCTAGGAACCCTCGCCCACCTGCCACACCTGCACCGTCTCATCATCGCTCGCCGAGGCGATACGCCTGCCATCGGGCGACCACGCCACCGCACTCACGGCATTAGTATGGCCGTGATAGGTGAAGACGTGGCCTCCATCCGCTGCGTCCCACACCTGCACTGTCTTGTCATCGCTCGCCGAGGCGATACGCCTGCCATCGGGCGACCACGCCACCTCCCACACGATAGCAGTATGGCCGTGATAGGTGAAGACGCGGCCTCCATCCGCTGCGTCCCACACCTGCACTGTCTTGTCATCGCTCGCCGAGGCGATACGCCTGCCATCGGGTGACCACGCCACCGCATTCACGGCATTAGTATGGCCGTGATAGGTGAAGACGTGGCCTCCATCCGCTGCGTCCCACACCTGCACTGTCTTGTCATCGCTTGCCGAGGCGATACGCCTGCCATCGGGCGACCACGCCACCTCCCACACGATAGCAGTATGGCCGTGATAGGTGAAGACGCGGCCTCCATCCGCTGCGTCCCACACCTGCACTGTCTTGTCATCGCTCGCCGAGGCGATACGCCTGCCATCGGGCGACCACGCTACCGCCAACACGGCCTCAGTATGGCCGCGATAGGTGAAGACGTGGCCTCCATCCGCTGCGTCCCACACCTGCACTGTCGCATCCCAACCCGCCGAGGCGATACGCCTGCCATCGGGTGACCACGCTACCGCCAACACGGCCTCAGTATGGCCGCGATAGGTGAAGACGTGGCCTCCATCCGCTGCGTCCCACACCTGCACTGTCGCATCCCAACCCGCCGAGGCGATACGCCTGCCATCGGGCGACCACGCTACCGCCAACACGGCCTCAGTATGGCCATAATAGGTAGTACGGCCATAATAGAGTCGATCAAGAAGGGAAGACACGAGTCGTCTTTGAGCAAGGGCCAGCCAGGTCATCCCGCCCCCCAGAACCATCACCCCTGCTCCACTGACGAGCAGGAGTACTCTGCGCCGTGAGAGGCGGTGCCGAGTCGGCCGAGGCCCCTCTGCTGGCAGGGAGAGGGAGGGACCGGCTGAAGGGACTGCTTGGGGTGCTTCCAGCACCGCGGTCTGCTCGACGGCTGCAGTGGCCTCCTCGGGATGCGACGCTTTCCCCAGAGGTCGCTCTTCTTCCTCACGAGCCGGCCGTGCAGACGTGGCCGCGTGCCATGCTTGCTCCAGCGCCTCCGCCAGCTCCTTCACACTCCCGTAGCGCTCCCGCCAGTCCTTCGCCAGCGCTCTCTGCACCACCTCCTCTACTCCCGCTGGCAGCTCCGGCACCTGCTCCCGCAACGACGGCGGCCGCTGATGCACATGCTGATACCCATACGCCACCAAGTCCGGCCCCGGAAACGGCCGCTGCCCACACAACCACTCGTAGATCACTACCCCCAACGCATACTGATCGCTCGCCCGATGCACTTCCCCCCGAAACGCCTCCGGCGCCATGTACGCCGCCGTCCCTCCCACCGCACGCGGATGCGCATACTGCGTCACCAGGGTGGCAATCCCAAAGTCGCCCAGCAGGATCTCCCCTTGCCGGCCGACCAGCATGTTCTCCGGCTTGATATCCCGATGCAACACCGGCGGCTCCTGCTCGTGGGCATGCTGCAAGGCGGCTGCCACCTGCTGCACGTAGCCCACCACCGTCTCCAGCGGCACGCGCGTCCCTGGGGGGTGCCGCTGCCGGAGCGTGCCCCCGGGGGCATACTCCAGCACCAGAAAGGGCTGCCCCCTTTCGTCGTCATAATCCAGGACGCGCAGAATCTGCGGATGGCCCTCTGACAGGCGCGCCATCAGCTGCGCCTCGCGCCGAAAGGCAGCCAGATCATTGGGGTCCAGGCGGTTTTTGAGCAGCTTCACTGCCGCCTGCGTACCCAGGATGACATGCTTGCCCAGGTACACCTCTGCAAAGCCGCCCTCGCCGAGCAGCCGGATGAGTCGGTACCGCCCTAGTTGTCTGCCGAGATGGCCCGCCATGATGGTGCTCCCCCTGTGGGTTCCCATCTCGCTCGCTGGTCCTCAAACACTGCTCTTCTGCTCTGGTTCTACTGTATCAATGAACTGCCCCTCTGTCAAGCAGTGCAGGCGTGCAGGCGGCCAAGGCCCAGGCGAAGGGCGCGATCAATCGCGCCCCGACGGACTGGCCCCCTTTCCTGGCGGCGCCCGGTTAGCTTCAGCGGACGGCCGTGCCCGTCCGAGGCGGCACGACTGGCCGCGGATGCCAATGGTCAGCGATTCGGGCACACTGCCACTTTCTCAGCCAGGCTGGTTTCTGGTACACTGGGGAAAGCAGCTTGCACCGGGCAAGAGCAGGCTACAGCTGTGGGCATCGCGGGCACTTGATCCCAACAGCTGGCACGTCCTGGCACGGGGGACACCCCGAGAGCAGAGCGGAGTTTCTCTCCCGATGGGCGCCACTTCGGCATCACGCCCGTGCTGCCGCGGCTGGTATGACAAGCCGGCTTTGTCGACGTGCACCTGCGAGCGCCATTGAGTGGTCGCTGGGCCCCGAGATGCACTATCCCGTCATCAAGGATGCTCTGATCGGGCTGGAGCTGATCCAGCCGTTTCTGGTGAAGATGCAGGTAGCGACCAGGGAGGGAGGAGCTGGAGCAGCTCTCTCAGCAGGCGCTCGCCGCGATGCAACCAGCAGCTGCGTGGAACAGCAGCTATCAAAGGGAGAGGAAAAGGAGCACAACATGACAGCATCCAGCGAGCAGGACTCGGAGTCAGACCAAGACCTGCTCTTTTCGCATCAAGCGCGAGACGGTTGCAAGAAGGAGCGCTTTGGCTAAGGGATTCTCTTTGAGGAACGGGTTCAATTTCGGCTCTGGAAGATACGGGCTGCCACTGAACGTCGAGCGAACTGTACCCTTAGCTTCGCCGCCAGCAGCGAAACGGCTAACGCTGGTTTACCATCACTATTATACTCTGATCATATCTAGCATGAAGATAAACTATTATGATCATTTATAGCACTATGGATCAGCTTCCCCAATCATCTCATCTACTATCGATAGGTTTTCCATCTTACCAACTGCGATAGAGAGAGCAGAGGGCAGTTGCGGTCAGGCCCACTGATAGAGAACTCCAACCTCAACAGTGCTGGCCGAACCATACCCCAGCTCGACCCGAAGAGGACGGCAAGCGGAGCGGGGCAGGAGCTCCTGTGGTCACTGTGCGAACAACCACTGAAGGAAGTCAACGGTTATCCGGGGCTGGGGTGTGCCGCACTTCGAGCATTACCGGCCTCCTGCAGGAATATTGAACCAGTAACCACTCACAATGCTCCGCGTTGCCATCGTAGCCCGATAGAGGTCCTCCTCTGTCACGTGTTGCCCACTAGGATTCGTATTCAATCCAGCCTTGTAGCCAGGCTCGCCAAAGCGAGGCAAGGGGCTGAGGATCTGGCTGGCCGTGCCCAAGACAGAAGCGCTCACGTCCAGGGCGACCGTCTTGGGCCGGAGCGCAAGACCTCTCAATATCCTGCATCTCGTGGTCGATTCAAAGCTCTCACTGGCGGAAATAAGAAGGCCAGAACGCTAAGCAGCACGATCGTTCCCCCGCTTGCCCAGAGGCCAGCGCGTAAGCCCACCAGATTCCCTAGTCCGCCCCCCAGCAGCGAGCCGAGCGGATTCAGCCCCATGGCTATGGCCACTATGGTACTGAATACTTTGCCACGCTGGTCCTCTGGTATCATCTGTAAACAGTGGGCAGTAGCAACAATTTCGACGACTATGAAAGCCAACCCGAGTAGCATCTGGGCAATGTAGAGCAGCCAGACGGTCGTTGCTGTTCCCATGAGGGTGATGGCCCCACCCATGATCACTAACCAGCCGCAGATCACGGTCGCAATAGATCGGAGATGCTTTCCTACCAGGCTCATCGCTACCGTACCCACTGCTGTGCCGATCCCCGCACAGGCTGCCATCAGACCATACTGGGCCGCCGAGGCGTGCAAGACATACCTGACCAGCAATGGGACCAGCACGCCTGTTACATTATTGAGAGCGTTCGTGAGCGCGATGAGGAGGACGACTATCAGGATGCCCTTCTCTCGCCAGAGAAAGCGGAGGCCAGTGGTCAGCTCAGCAAAGAACGTGCGCGGTGAGGAGGACACGGCTCCACCACGAGAGGGCTGGGGCTTTCTCTGAGCTCGGAGCAGGAGAGTAGAGCACACGGCGATCACAAAGGTCGCAGCGTCAAAGAGCAGGGCAACTGGCACACTCCAGCGGGCGATCAAGAAGCCACCGAGGGCCGGGCCAAATAGGAGCGCCAGCTGCTGGCTCAGTTGTCGCAGAGAGGTTACCGCATAGTAGTCCTCGGGAGCGACCAGCATGTTCCAGAGGACAAGTAGCGATGGCCCCGCAAAGGCCATCACCAGGCCGAAGATGAAAGAGGCACAGATGACCAAAGGCAGCGAGACCCAGCCCAAAGTGACCGCCAGGGCAAGGAGAAAGACGAGCAGACCTCGAAGCAGATCGGACCAGAGAAGAATGGATCTGGGAGAGCGGTCGGCCCAAACGCCTCCGATGAGTAGCATCAGGATGGTGGGAAGGTAATTGATCGCCAACAGTGTTCCAACCAGCAGGCTGGAGCCGGTCAGGCCGGTGACTAGCCAGATCAGGGCGATATCATAGCACTGGTCGCCGCAAGCTGAGATCGTTTGTCCAAGCCAGAGCACGGTGAAGTCTCTGGAACGGATGGGTGCCAGGGCCTGCTTCAAGATAGTCCTGATTTCAGGCATCCTCGACAGCCTCCTCACGTCTCTCACGCTGGAGTGCCCGCCGTCTCCTTTCGGCCCCTTCAGGGCCGAGGAATCCACCAGCCCTTAGATCCAACACTATACCTTGAAGAGGCTCAATATGACGAGCAGACCGTTGCAGTGCCTGCCTTATGGTTTAGATCTAATCTACTACGCATGGTATAGGTTAAAAGCTTGAATGTCAAGAGAGGGAGACTCTGGCATATCTGTATCTGCCTATCTTTAATATATTTTTAATAACTGATTAGAACTTGCCATGTTAGCTCGGTGAGGCATAAGAAAACGTGCAGAATCAGGTAGACCCCTCATCGTGTGCAAGCAGCTTACAACCCTTAGACAGTCTCTCGAAGCCAAGCAGCAAGTGCTTGTTGCATTTAGTTCGACTCTTGCCAGTGCCAGATAGCTTCGGCGTCTTGCGCCAGAGGTAGGCACTGATCTCCTGACGCGTTGCGGTCACGGCCACCGCAGTCCGCAGCGCTGAGCTTTGGGCAGCGTAGCGCTCAAGCTGATTCGTCAGGCCTCTCTCTCTGTCCTGATGCTCCGTTCTCACGGCGAGATGCTGGCCGGTCCGCAACCAGGCTATGAACGCCCTCGTGGGACCGTGGTGCCGCTCGATGGGCCTGTCCACGCTAAGGCTGCCCTGGAATCCACCGCGGCGCTGGTGCACGCCCTGGCCACCATGCATCTGCTAGCGGTTGTGGAGGTCGACGAAGAGGCGGAGGATGAGTCTGCCAGAGGTAAGCGCGAGCGACGACTGGCCCGAGCCCGCCGCTATCCGGCTCACGCCGTGGAAGAGATCCACGCCGGGCTTGCTGCCCTCCAGGCCGCTGGCCTGCAGCTTGAGCTGACCTGGTCGGTGCATACCGGCTCTGATGGAGCGCAAAACCATTCTTGATGTGGCTGAGCACAACCAGGACTCTGGTAGAGACGCCTCTGCCCGGAGGCTGTGATCTGCCGGTCATGTCGACCCACAGCAGAGAGGACCTGAATCGCTGGCTCCTGGGGAGCATGACCGAGCGGGTGCTGGAACGGACCCGCCTGCCGCTGCTGGTCGTTCGCCCCCAGGGAATCGAAGCAACCCCGCGCCCGCCCTGGGGCACGCTGCAGGACGACCTTGACTGAGCGGTCGCCAGTCGGAGACCACAACCGGAGCAAGGGAGTCACCAGCCATAGCTACAGGTCCTCTCGGACCTGCACGCAGGCTCTCCCAGACACAGCGAGGCCAATGTGCTGGTGGCTCCTTGGCGCTCCCATCCTTCTCTCACGGGTGTCCCTTGATCAGCTCGCTCCCTTCCCACAACAGGAAGGTTTACCTGCATCAGCTGCTCCTCGGGATGGTAGGCCAGCTGAAAGCCAAGTGTACGGCAGATCCGCAGCATGGCCTGCTTCTCCGGCACCATGCGGCCCTGCAAGCGTTGTAGGCCCTCCTGCCGGGCGATCTCCATCAAGCGCCGCAACAGCTTCGTTCCCAGTCCTTGCCCCTGCACCTGATCGCCAATTAGCAAGGCAAACTCGGCCTCCTCCCGCGAGATGGCCATCAGGGCCAGCACTCGATCGTAGTCGATGAAGCAGCGGTCCACCAGCCGCTCATGGGCGATGCGCTGGCTCAGGCCAAGGACATGCAGCCAGCGCAGGTAGACAGTGCGCTCTGAGAGCCGCTTGTGGAAGCGCACCACCAACGGCTCGTCTTCCGGGCGAATCGGGCGGATCGTCACCAGCGTGCCATCAGGGAGCTGTCAGTTTTCGAGGTAGTGGCTCGGGTAGGGACGAATGGCCAGGCGCGGCAGTGCTATTTCGGGCACATCAATCGAATGCAGCACGATCCGGGCATCGAGCGCCAGCAGATGATCGCCCGCTGCCAGCACGGGGTTGATGTCGCACTCCCTGATCAGCGGCTGCTCGACAATGAGCAGACTGAAGCGCACCAGCAGACGCTCGAGTGCCGCCAGATCCACCGCGGGCAGTCCGGCAGCCCCATGCTGGAGGGCGGTGAAGATGCGCGTGCGCTCCAGCAGGCGTCGCGCCAGCGTCGTGGTCAGCGGCGGCAGTGCCAGGGCGGTATCGCGTCGCACCTCGACCAGGCGTCCACCGCTGCCAAAGAGCAGGACCGGCCCAAACTGCGGGTCGCAGAAGCTGCCCACGATCAGCTTGTAGCCCTCCAGCGTGACCATCGGCTGCACCGTGACCCCCTGCATCTGTCCGGCTCCCGCCTGGCGCTCTGCAGCCTCGGCGACGGCCCGATAGGCCTGCCGCACCTCCTCAGCCGTGCGTAGGACCAGGCGGACGCCCCCCATACGGCTCTTGTGGGTGATCGTAGGGGAGAGCAGCTTCAGAACCACCGGGGAACCGAGCTGCTCCGCCTGCTGGACGGCCTCGTCTTCGGTGAGCGCGATGCGAGTCTCGACGATCGGTATGCCGTACGCCTGAAGGACCGCCTTCGCCTCCGGCTCGCTGAGCAGCGTGTGCCCGGCCTGGCAGGCCGCGGTCAGCCAGCCGGCGACCTGCGCGCACCGACCAGCGCTCTCCTTGGGATTATCCACCACACTGGGCGTCTCGTATCAGCAGCGGCGCCTTCTCTCGTCGAGGAAGATCCCTTCTGCCAGGTGGCGAGCTGTATCTGCGGTCGCAGGTTCTGACTCAGCGCTCCAGGGGCACAACGGGGCCATAGCGCTCTCGATAGAGCCGTTTCCAGCGTGCGAGCCAGCGCGAGGCGATCTGTTGCTCAGTCTCGCCCTGGTCGTAGGCTGGTGACAGCAATGGGGAAGCCTGTTCCACAGTGATCAAGACGATGTGCTGGATGGGACTGCGCGTTCCGCGCTGGCGATAGAAAGCCAGCATCTGCTCAAACAAGGGACCCTCACCATGTACGGTCGCTGTCCCTTTAAACCGATAACCTTTGCGCGCCACCGGATCAACGACGTTGATTTCGAGAACCGGGCGTTCCTTCAGATTGGCGATAGTGCCCGGCGAGCAAATATCCGCGAAGATCAGGTGGGAGTCATCCCAGACGGCGATGGTCCCTTTGGGCGACAGGTTGGGGGTGCCGTCGGGGCAGACGGTGGCGACAAACGCCAGCCGCTGTTCGTCAACGACACGTTTCATCTCCTCGGTGAGGCGCACGGCGCGTGCTCGCTGCATCGGGTATCCTCCTGACGGAGCTGACCGCTTTTCACAGAGTGTACAAGCTGGTCGTCTTTTGTGCAAGTGGCTGGAGGGCAGTATGAAGCAAGAGAGGCGCAGAGAACCAGCGTTCCTGCAGGCTGCCCCAGCTGCTGTGGCCAGTCACCCCACGTGAGGTGGAGGATGGCAAGACTCTCTCTCTGACTTGTCAGAGCTGGAGTCAGCAACGCAAATCTTTTGCGATGAATTGCCTGTCGCTTCGAGGATCCCGGCTCACGCTGGTCCATGCAGCAATCCTTGAAAGGCTCTAGAAGCGGCCTGGGGGCATCATTGGATATTGGGAGCGCTCCCAAAAGTGGTCCCGATGGCCCTTTTTTGGGAAATGCTCGAATCGGCTTGACGGAGACCGCTCCAGATGCTCTCGTAGAGAGGGGGCTGTCAGAACCAATCAGAGGAAGAGCCCGCTTGGGATTGAAACCCGACGGGGGCGGAGCCGACCACGGCACCCGGTGCGCCGCGTCAGAATCGTGCCAGCTGAGGTCATTCTGTTGGTCCATTGCGGCCAGCAGGGCCGGGCCGGCGGGTCCTGGCTGAGAGGCGCTGTCCTCTTGGCACCGGCGTCAGCAGGGCCTACCTGGTCACAGATGTCTGCCCGTGTTTCCTGTCCTGATGGTGATGCGCATCAGCATGCATCATAGATATACAAGTGTCATTGGATAGTGTATACTATGGCTAGCAGCCCACTCGCTGCTGACGCTGTCGCAGGCATGGAGCATGCGCGCATAGGTGCTGCGCGGCAGATTGTCCTCAGGAGAGCAGAGGGAGTCGCCGAGCATGACAGCGGAAGCGACAGGCGAGGGTGCTGCCAAGGAACGGCGGGACCTGCCTCCCTCTCACCTCGACTGGAAAGGAGCCATGACCCTGCATGAGCGAGCAGCCGTCATCTTCTGCCAGCGATCAGCTGTCCCCTGCCGAATGGTTGCAGGTCTGGCTACAACTGGTACCTGCCCCTGAGACAACGGGAGCAACCGATCTCGCCCTGCTCACGGCCCTGCAGCACGAGCTGGCGACCGAACTCCAGCGCGAGGGCTTTGTCCTCCCAGCTCCAGCCCCCACCGGCCAGAAGGGAGCCGACCTCGTCACCGAGGCCTGGCTGCTCGTGCGGCAGGTGGCTGGCGCTGTCTGGCAGCACCATGCCGCCATCGCCGAGGGGCTGGCCGACCTGAGCGCCCTCGTCACCCTCTTCGAGAAGCTGCTCCCCGTCCTCAAGCGTCTGCGCGAACGGCACGCCAGGCTCGTGGGACCGCAGGCCAGCCAGGAGCAGCCGCTGAGCTGGACGATCGAGCTGGGGGAGGCCAGGCTTACGCTGGAGGCGCCGGATCTGGACCAGGTCCAGGCAGCACTGCAGCTGGCTCGCAGGATCCAGAACGCCCTCGCTGGCTCTCGCTCTGGGTCTGGAACACCGGCAAAGCTGCCCAACAAAGTCAGGGTGAGGGGCACCGTCCCCCCGCGCCGGAAGCGGAAGCGCCGCTAACGCCAGCCCGCTCGCTCCCAGCAGAAGCCCCAGGAGCCAGCTATGGATGAGAGACAGCACCTGAGAGAAACAGCCAGCTTCTGGAGAGACAGCGATTTGGGCGATCTGGAGGTGCTGCATGCCAGCTATCTGACCCATGCCTTTGCCCCCCATCGCCACGCTTCCTTTGTGCTGAGCATCATCGATCAGGGTGCAGGAGCGCTCTGGTACCGTGGTGCCATCCATCTTGCGCCCGCCGGCAGTCAAGGTCTGGCTGAACCCGGATGAGATCCATCCGGGTCAGGTCGCTGGCACGCAGGGGTGGGTCTACCGCGCCATCTATCCAAGCACGGAACTGGTCGCAGAGCTGGCTGCAACCGTTGCCGGGTGTTCCTGGCATGCCTATTTTTCGCCAACGCCTATTCTCTCCGATCAGACCCTGGCAGACCTCCTGAGCCGTTTGCAGACGGCACTGGCCGAAAACAGACCCCTCCTCGAACGTGAATCCTGGCCCCTGCACACCTATGCCTATTTGCTCACGCGCCACGCAGAGCGGCCTCTGGTGGCCGGATCGCTCCGTCCAGAGCTGCGAGCCGTACGGGTGGCCAGAGAGTACCTGGAAGCGCACTTTGCCCAAATATATCGTTGACACAGCTGGCCAGAGTGACCGGTCTCTCGCCGTTCCACCTGGCGCACACCTTCCATCAGGTGATGGGCTTGCCGCCCCATGCGTACCTGAATCAGCTGCGGCTGGAACAGGCCAAGCAGCTCTTGCTGGCAGGGCACCCGATCGCTACGGTTGCCTACGCCGTTGGCTGCGCCGATCAAAGCCACCTGACCCGACAGTTCAAGCGTATCTATGGCGTGACGCCGGGGCAGGTGTTGTACCACTGCAAGAATAGACAAGACTGAGCCTCTTGCCCACAGATATGCTGTGCCATAGCATCTGTTCTCCTACAGAGAGGAGGTCCTATGACGCAGAAAGGCTGGTTCCTCTCTCTGGCAATGACCGTGTTCTGGGGGATTCCCTACTTCTTTTTTTTTATTAATTAAGATAGTGGTGAGGGAACTGGATCCCCTGGTGGTCGTCTTTGCCCATGTGACCACGGCGACGGCGGTTCTGTTGCCAAGAGCAGCCCACCAGCACGCTTCGAAACTGGTGGGCAAGAGAGGGTACCTTCTTCCTCTCTTTTCCTTGATCCAGATCGTCGGACCGTTTCTCTTCATCAGTTACGGGGAGCAGCACCTTGCATCGTCACTGACAAGCTTGCTGATCGCCACTGAACCGCTCCTGGTCGTCCTGCGCGCTCTCCGCGTCGATAGGAGTGAACGGGTTAGGCAGTTGCGCCTGGTCGGGTTGCTCACAAGCATGGGAGGCGTCGTCCTGTTGCTGGGTCTGGATGTGGGGGACGATGGGCAACAGCTGCTGGGAGCAGGGCTGGTACTCCTGGCAACTACAGGCTATGCTGCTGGTGCCTTGCTCGTCAAACAACCTCTGATCACTTCGCTCCCTCGCCTGGCGTGGTCACAAGCGAATGTGCTCTTGCGACCCTCGTGCTGGCCCCTTTCGCGATCCTGCGCTGGCCTGGCTCCTGACGCGAGTCGGGAGCGACGATAACTTCCTCGCGCTGCGCCCTGTCGCCAAGCTGCCTCAGCTGGGAACGGCTTCCCCCGTCCATCGGGGAGCGATTCAGCGCGCCCAGACGAGCGAAAAGTGACCGGATGGCACGAGGCGGCGGGGATCGCTTTTCGCTCGCGTGCTCTCTCAGGATTTCAGAGGCGCTGCCTACCGCACGACTTCCGCCTGCTAACCACCTGCTAAAAGTGGAGCAGGCAGACATTCACTAGATAGAAGAACCATGCTCCGCTCGCACTGGAAGGTCCGCAGAAGCAAGAGAGCCACTAGCTGGGGAGGAGTGTGAACTTTCTCCGGCAGTCACAGGCGCAGCTGCTGCCGGGCGGATGAGCGTGCTGGCCCGTCTCCATCCGCCGCCGACCACTTGCGCGGGCGCGGATTCTGGGTAGGTCTCGTCGGCTTCATCGTTTCGTTGATCGGGAGCATTTGGATGCTGATCGATATCCTGAGAGCCCCAAGGAGCGAGGGAGCGGTCAGCCCTCCAGGGGCGAGCCTATGCTGTAGCGCGCCGCGCGGCGGTGCGCAGTGACCGGCGACCAGCCTGGTCTTGCTGGCAAAGGGTAGCGGCTGCTCGCTCATGCAGGGTCATGGCTCCTTTCCAGTCGGAAGGAGAGGGAGGCCGGTCTCGGCGTGCCTTGCAGGAAGGCGTCGGCCCAGCAGGTGGCCTCATAGAGGGCGGATCCCAGCGCGGGGTATCTGGTCACGAGGGGGAAAACGGCAGGAAAGTACCAGAATGCCTCGTGTCGTCCCATGTCCCGCAGCCAGGCGTGTTGGATGAGGCAGATAGCCTCAGCCTCACGCCCGTAGCCAATCAATACCCTGGTCAGGCTGATCAGGGCCTCAGTTTCCTTTGAGCTTGGGAGAAGGCCGATCAGCACCTGAACGACCTCGGGCAGCCATCGCTCGGCGTCTTGCCTATGCCGAGCGTTCGCCAGTGCTTGGGCCAGCTTGGTCAGGGCTAGAGCTTTATGGGCGCTGTTCTCAGGAAGAGAGGAGATGATCCCTTGAGCATCCTGCCAACGTTCTGCGATGGCCAGGGAAGCTGCCAGGTTGCTGAGCGCCTGCGCTTTCCGCCAGCCATCTTGCTCATCAGGAAGGGCGGCGATGAGCTGTTCAACTTGCTGCCAGCGCTGTTCGGCCTCTGGCCAGCGTTGCATCTCTGCGAATGCCGTGGCAAGCCTTGTAAGGACTTCCACTTTGTCACTATCCTCGGCGAGTAGTGTGGCAAGTTCTTCGGCCTGCTGCCAGCGCTGTTCGGCCTCTGGCCAGCGCTGTGCCTCTGCCAGGGCTTTGCCCAAGGCTATGAGGGACCCAGCTTTCCGCCAGTCCTGCTCGGGAAGAAAGGAGATCACCCGTTCGGCCTCTGGCCAGCGCTGAGCGCTGATGAGCGCCTCGGCCAGGCTGGTGAGGGTCGGGGTTTTTCGCCAGCCATCTTGCTCATCGGGCAGGGCGGTGATGAGCTGTTCAGCCTGCTGCCAGCACTGTTCGGCCTCTGGCCAGCGCTGTGCCTCTGCCAGGGCTTTGCCCAAGGCTATGAGGGACCCAGCTTTCCGCCAGTCTTGCTCGGGAAGGAAGGAAATCACCCGTTCGGCCTCTGGCCAGCGTTGGGCATTCGCTAATGCTTCGCCCAAGTGGCTAAGCGCTGAGAACCTCTCCTGCTCCTCAGGGAGGGAGGAAATAAGGCGTTCGGCCTGAACCCAGTACCGTTCAGCGTCCCGCCAGCGTTGGGCCTTCATCAATGTCCTGGCCAGTTGGATGTACACTTTGGCTTTACTCCAGTCGTCACAGGTATAAGATGCAATATCTCTTCCTACCTGCAGCCAGCACCGTTCCGCTTCCTGCCAGCACTGGGCGCTTACTAGAGCATCGCCCAGGCCAATCAACGCCGCCTTGCCGTATTGATCAAGGTACGTGGCTATGAGCTGCTCGGCCTGTAACCAGCACTGTTCGGCCTCCTGCCAGCATTGGACCTCTGCTAATGCCTTGGCGAGTCCCGCGAGAGCCTCCACTTTGTCGCTGTCATCGGAGAGCATAGTGATCAGCTGCCGCACCTGCAGCCAACACCGTTCAGCCTCTGGCCAGTGCCGAGCATCCGCCAGGGCCTTGCCCAGCGCTGTGAGGGCTGCGGTTTTACTCCAGTGCTGTTCGGGAAGGAAGGAGATCACCCGTTCGGCCTCTGGCCAGCGCTGAGCGTTGATAAACGCCTTGGCCAGGCTGGTGAGGGCCAAGGTTTTCCTCAAGCCATCTTCGGGCAGCTGAGAGCTAAGCTTTTCGGCCTGCTGCCAGCATTCTTCTGCTCTGGGCCAGCATTTTGCACTCGCCAGCGCTGCTCCCAGTTCGATCAGTGCATCGACCCGGTTCCAGTCATGATCAGGGAAGGAGGCAATAAGGTGTGCTGCCTCTTGCCAGCAGTCTTCGGCCTGCTGTTGGCGAAGCGACCACATCGCCAGTGCTTTACCCAGCCTGATAAGAATCTTTACTTTCTGCTTGGCGTTAGAGAGCGATGTGCTAAGCTGTTCGGCCTGCTGCCAGCATTGTTCAGCTTGCAATGGCCGCTTTGCCGCTGCCAGAGCTTGACCCAGCCGCACTAGTAGAGCTGCTTTAGTAAATGCATCTTCAGACAGACCAGCAATCACTTGCTCGGCCTGCCGCCAGCAGCGCTCTGCCTCCTGCGGCAGCGCTGCCTCCGCCAGCACCTCGCCCAGATCGATGAAACAATGCGCTTTGTCTGGGCCATCAGCGAGCAGCGCGATGCGTTGCTCCGCTCGCTGGCAGAGCTGCCATCCCTCCTCACGGCGTCCTGGCTGCCTCAGCAACCACTGCGCCAACTCCATCAGCAGATCCGCTTGCCGCTCCCGCTCCGTGAGCAGCTCCACCAGCCCCAACGCCTTCGCCTCCTGGCCCAACTGGCACAGCAGCAGGAATGCCTCATCAGGATAGGCATCCGCCCGACTCCCCAGGCTGCTGCGCAGCAGCGTGTAGCCCCACAGTCGCGGCAGCTGCTCCAGCTGCTCCTCCAGCGTCTCCCCCACTGCCGCCGCAGCTTGCCGCCCCAGATCCAGATCCTGCGCGTAGTCGCGCATGCTCGGGTCGGCCTGCACCTTCGCCCGCCCATAGCTCCCCTCGTCCAGCACCGCAAAGAGCCGCTCCCATTCCCCCGCCTCGTAGAGATGCCGCACATAGTGCCGCTGTCCATACTGCCGCCGACGCCGCTCGGCTTCCTCCTTCGCCCCAGCTTGCCAGAGCCGCGCCAGTCCCCCCTGCTCGCACCAGTGAGCCAGCAGCCCGTGCCAGCGCCGTTCCTCCTCCTCATCAAACAGACCCGCTGGTTCCCGCTGCGGCCCGTCTGGCTCTCCCGACCCGCCACGCAGATAGTCCCGCAACTTGAGATGAAAGAGGGTGTAGCCCCCCTGCTGGTCGCGCATCACCAGCCCACCCAGCCGCCGCAATCCCTCCTGCACCTCCTCCAGGTCAATCTCTCCCTGGCCCGCCAGCCCCACGAGCTGCCGCAGCGCTGGGACAGGCAGCGGCTCCTGCGCCACCAGCAAGATCCCCAGCAGCGGCTTGAGCACCCGTCGCCACTGCCCTCGCTCCCTTCGCAGCCGCTCCAGTGCCAGCGTAAACACCTGCTCCGGGTCGCTGCTCAGTCGTTCGACCAGGGCCTCCACCTCCCCTGGCGCCAGCCTCCGCCGGACCGCCAGCTCCTTCGCCAACAGATCAAGAAAGAGGGCGTGCCCGTCCAGCACCTCATAGCTCCGCCGCTCCAGCTCCGCAGAGAGGTGCACCTGCCGCTGCCGCAGCAACTCCGCAAAATCGCCGGCGGAGAGCCGGGGCAGCGGATACACTCGCCGGGGCTTGGCCAGCTCCAGCGGCTGCAAGGTATCGTCCGGGCGCGTGCCCAGCACGAAGACGATCCCGGGCGGCGGATGGCCTGGTCCCTGCGGCAGAAAGCTCAGATCCCTCCAGCCGCTCTGCGGATCAGGCTGCAACTGGTCCAGCCCATCGATGAAGATGACCTCCTGCTTTCCGTGCCGTGCCAGCTCCTGCAGCAGCTGCGCAAAGGCAGCGCTCAGGGCCGCCCGGTTTTCCCCAACCAGCCACCAGGTCGGCAGTTCATACTTGAGCACCAGGCGCGCCAGCAGCTCCTGCAGCAAGGCGACCTGGTAGTCGGGAGGCGGCACTTGCGGAATGAAGTGAAAGAGCACGCGCTCTTCGCTCCCCTGTGCTCGGGCCTGGTCCTCGATCAACCTGGCTATCAGGCAGCTTTTGCCCTGACCGGCTTCCCCCGTGATGAGGACGTAGCCCCCCGAGGGCAGCAGCTCCTCTACCAAGCGCCAGACTGCCGCCTGCTCCTCTCGGCGCCCCACGCAGCTGCGTCGGCGATCCTCGTAGAAACCATCCCGACGGCGCACCAGCGCCCGGAGCCGCTGCCGCTCCTTGTCTTCCGCCCGAGACCGTTGCCGCGCTTGAGCCAGCTGCGGATAGCGTGCCAGCACCAGATCATCGCCCGCTCCGTAGAACCGCGGCGACTGCTCTGGCACCGCCTGCTTCAGACAGGTAAACAGCTGCCCGAAACAAATGGTTCCCTGCTCATCCGCCGCCTGTGGCACCCCGCCCCGCAAGATCTTGAGCAGCTGTCCGGTGAAGCGTCCATGCCCATCCTCTTCTTTGGCTGGCTCCAGGCCTGTCGCCGTCAGCGCCAGACGCACGCTCCCCGCCGGCGCCGGGCTACGCTCGCCTGGTTCTCCAAAGTAATAGGCCAGGCGCCGCTGCAGTTCATCCAGGGAGGGATCGGGCGCGCTCTCAGCGAACTTGCCCCCATAGCAGCAGTCCAGGATGAGGAGCAGCTGCGCCGCTCGCTCGTGCTCAAAGAGGATCTGCCGCAGCCAGCGAAACGAGAGGTGCGCCGTGGAGTCGATCTTCAGATGGGCAGGCTCAAAGTCGGCCGTCACCAGATAGACCTCATCCAGACCGGCCTCGCGCGGTAGGACTTCGGCATGGCCACTGAAGAAGACCAGCCCGAAATCCTCCTCCTGGAGCTCCAGGGCCAGGGCCAGCACGGCCTTGCGAACCTGCTCGGTCGTGGCTTGCGCACCCAGCACAGGAGGAACCACCAGGCAGAAACCGCAACCGTCTTGTTGCAGCACCTCCGCCATGCCACAGGCATCGGCCTCGGCAAAAGCGAGCGGTGCCCGGCCAGGGGCAGGAGGTCCATTGACCCCGATCACCAGCGCCAGCCGCCGACCACGATCCGTCTTCCCTTTCGGCGGAGCACCCGTCGTCATGTGCGATGTCTCCTGGTGCTGTCCTGTCATCGGTCTGCAACATCTCCAGGCACGTACCCCACGCACTGCTACGATAGCAGAAGCCAGTGGGCTGATAGAAAGAGTATACAATACACAATCATACTTGTCTATCGATGATGCAAGCTGACGTGCATGCAATACCAGGACCGCGCCCCGCTCGCATCTTGCCGCTGCCGCTCAGCTCGTTCCCTCCGGCAGGATGGAGGGCTACCGCCGCTCGCTTCAGCTATTATACTAGAGAGGTGTACAGGAAACGTGCTCATGGGTGACAGCGAATGCGCCTCCATCTTCAACAGAGATTTGCGACGATATTGCTGGCTCGATCGAGGAGTCACTCTCAGCTATGGCAGCAGCAGAGAATCGCACTTCAGAGCAGCCTTTGGACCCGGTGAGAGGCCCTCAACCGGCCTTCGCAGCACAAGAGCCGCGAGCGCAGGCAGAGCGACAGGCCACTGAGGAGCAGCGACTGCGCTCGCTCGCTGTGGACGCCTTTAGTCGCGCCATGCTGCGGGATCGCCTGAAGAGCTTCGTGGGCAGGAATGGCGAGCTGCAGGAGCTGCGTCGGCAGATCTCGGAGCTCCTTGCAACCGGCGGCTATCTGGCGATCACCGGCGCAGCCGCACAGGGGAAAAGCAGCGTGATGGCGAAGCTGGTGGACCTCTCTCGCAGCGGGCACCGCGAGAGGCCGAAAGATTAGGTCATTCATCACTTCATTCCTCTGAACGCCGGGCCCCAATACCGGGTGATCCTGCTCAGACACCTCATGGCAAGCCTGGTTGTCAAATATCATCTCCCCACGTTCTATCTTGCCAAACGACGATTTGCAGGCATTGTGTGGCTGCTTTCGCCTTTTGCTCGAAGAGGTGGTCAAGCGCTCAGGCCAGGAGGTGATCTTTATCGATGGGCTGGATCAGCTGCCAGAGGAGACCGGGGGCATGGGCGACCTGGGCTTGCTCGCCGGAGGGAGACCACCGGCGGGGATCGTCTTTGTCCTGAGCACACGGCCCAACGCGTTGCACTCCCTCCAGCTGCAGAAGCCTCTCCGGGAATATGCTCTTCCGGCTCTCAGCCTGCAGGATTTTGAGCAGATGCTGCAGCGTCGCTGGCCGGATCGCGCAGGGCCCCCCGTGCTCCTCGAAGCCTCCCTCATCAGGAGGATCTACGAGCGGTTGGAAGGCCATGCCCTCTTGCTCGGGCTGGCCGCCGAAGCGCTGGCTCAACAGCGGGAGAGTCCGCCAGATGAGATCTTTCAGCATCTGTCAGTGAATCCCCAGTCTCTGCTTTCACTGGCGCTGGATCGCGCAGGACGCAGCAGCCCTGCTCTCGCAACGCTCTGGCAGCGGGTGACCAAGCCGGTCCTGGCCGTGTTGCTGACTGCGTGTGAGCCAGTAGAGAGGACACATCTGCAAGAGATAGTGAGCTTGCAAGCACCGGCGAGAGGGGGCTGCCCCCATCGATGATCAGGAGCTGGCCGCCGGGTTAGAGCGCCTCCAAGGGCTGGTCGTGGGAGATCTGCAGGGGGAGGGGGCGCCTTACTCGTTAGGTCATGGGCACCTGCGCGACTACTTGCGCCGGGATCAGACGCGACCGGACAAGGAGTATCTCTTTGATGAGGAGGATGAGCAGGAGTGGCAGAGTATCCTGGCAGCCTGGTGTGAGGAGGGCGGCCTTGATCGGATCTGGCAGGACGCGACGCACGATCCCGGCGAGCAGCGGCGCCGCCTCTATGCCCGCCAGCACTATATCACGCATCTCTACCAGGCGGGTCTGCGCCAGTGGCGGCGGCTCTTCGCGCTCCTGGATGAAGGCAGCTATGGGCGGCAGAAGGTGCAGGTTGAGGACAGCTTCCGTCTGTACGACCGCGATCTGCAACTGGGGCAAAGGGCTGCCGCTTCCAGCTGCTGGAGCCAGGATGAGGCCGTGCGCCTGCTGCCCACGCTCTGTCGCTATACGCTGCTACGTGCCTATCTGAGCGAGAACACCTTGTGGTATCCCTGGTGGTATACTGACGAAGCCTTCCAGCTCATGCTACTGCTCGGGAAGGAGCGCAAGGCACTGGCGCTGGCCGAACGGCAGGACACGCTCTCAAGTAGCCATTTGCTTCTGCTGATCGCGCGACACCTGGCAGCGATGCCCGGGAGAGAGCGGCAGGCCCAGCAGCTCTGGCTGAGAGTGCAGGGCCGAGTCCTGGCCGTGCAAGACGACCCTTCGCAAGAATCTGCCCTTGAGCAGGTAGTTGAGGCCCTGGTGGAGGCGCAGCTACTGGAGGAGGCGGAACGGCTCATTCACTTCATCGAGGATCGTTTCAGGCAAGGAAGGGCATGGTACCGATTGGCTCAAGCCCTGACGCAGGCTCAGCGCTTCGATGAGGCCGAGCGAGTTATCCGCTCCATCGAGATGATCCCTCCAGGCAAGCAAAGGCCTGGTGCCAGTTAGGCCTGGCGTCGGCCCTGGAGCAGCAAAGTAAGGAGTGGTCACATGGCCCTCATTCGCCTCCTCTTCCCGCACCGCCAGGCGCGATTAGCACCGGCCCTGGCCCAGGCCACCCCCACGGACCTGGCTGCTTCCGGCGGGCCTCCCTCCATCCGTCAGCGCCAGTAGCTGGAGGACATGCCGTATTTGCTGCCCAGGGACCTGCTGGAAGACCAGCGCCTCAACTACCAGTATCACGCCCTCTATCGCACCTTGAGCAACCACTACCTGGCCCCGCTCACCGCGGAGAACACCCGCACGATTCTGGACGTGGGCACTGGCATCTGGGCCTTCGAGCTGCACGCCCTCTTCCTCAGAGAGCAGCCGGGGGACGAGCCTCCAGCTTCCGCCGGGAAGAAGCAAGAAGACCATCCATGAGGGAGTCTCCTCCTTTCTGGGCTGGTGATTCATTTTCGCCAGTGCAGTGACCAGCCAGGAGGGAGTGTAGCAGAGCGCCCTGGAAGCGAGCCGGCAGCGTCCAGGAACGACGCAGGAGCGAGACAGGAAGCAAGTGGTTTCCAGCCACGGCAGGCAGGTGGTCGTTGGAGGCGTAATGAGCACCACCGAGACCATCGTGGCTCAGTGTCCTCACGGCGCACCCCGGCTGGAGTGGCTTGTGAAGCGCATGGAGAACAACGGTCTGACAGAGGGAGCGGGAGACGGGACTCGAACCCGCGACAGCCTGCTTGGAAGGCAGGTTGTCCCTTGAGCGGCAGCCCACTGCCTGAAGCCGCTCTCCAGGCGGCTTGACAGGAATCGCTTCCTCTTGCTGCACGCTTCACACAAGTGGTCATAGCTTCCTCACTCGCTGACTCCTTGCCTTCCCCGAGAAAGGACTACCTGCCCCTTCCCCGGTCTGCTGGCAAATGTGTTCTCCTGGCTGTGTTGTCTGCACTGTCCCTTACTATATCCTCTCCTTTTAGAAAAGGCAAGAGAGTCAAGTGTTCACACACTCTCTGGCCGCTAGAATTCTCTTCAGAGCCAGCAAGATCTCTTTGGCCCCTTTCAACTGGACGCTGCCTGAAACGCCTTACCAATCGGAGATCGCCTGCGTCCAGATTCCCTCTGCCGTTTACGGAGATCGCTGGCCTGCTCAGTCGCTCCTCCTTCGATGGCTGAGCCAGCAGCCCTTTTCCATCCGCAGCTCCTGTCCACCCAGGGAGAGCTGCCGGGTCTCATCTGCTCCTCTGGCCCCGCTGAGGAAGGGAGACCCAGCAGTGTTTCTTAGCTGATGATCGCCTCCAGCCAGGCGGCCAGCTCCACCAGCCGGAGCTGGCGTGGCTGCTCGCGGCGATCGAAGGGATCGCTCACGATAATCTCCCGCAAGGCTTTCGGCGAGCTGATATGACTGTAGAGGCCGTAGAGCAGATCCAGAAAGCGCTCCAGATCCTCGGTCGTGTACCCTGATGGAGCTGGCCCATAGGTCTTGAGCAGACGCTTGCGCCGCGCAGGGGAGAGCGTTGGTTCCGCCTCTTGCTGTGTGGCTCGATACCGATCCCGGTCTCCAGACCTGACAGGTGACATAGGAATGCGTGGCCTCCTTTCTTCCAAGAGCAGAGATACGTTACAGACGAGGAGCATGCTGGCAGCTATGTTCGCCCAGACCGAGGAGCAAAGAAAGGAAGCCGGCTGGCTGCTGTATGCCAGCCAGCCGGCTTCCACCCTGCTGACTAGGGCTTCCCTGGCACTGGGAGCGAGAGAACGGGTTGGATCAGGAGCAACACCAGGCCCAGTAAGCACCCTCCACTCCAGAGAAGATTCAGCAGACAGAGCCAGCGGCTGGCGAAGCAGCCGGCCCAGAGGAGCCGTGGCCGAAAGCCTTCAGTCTGAGGCTGGTGCTCTATCGACACCGGCTGTGCTCGTGCTGGGACAGAACCCTCCTGTTCCTGGCCAGCCTCATCGCGGGGAAACGCCAGGGCATCAATGCCCAGAAGTGCCAGGGCACGTTCCCACCTACAGGCAAACGGCACGCCTGCCCGGTAGGCGCTTGCTCCCCACTGGCAGAGCTGCTCGGGAGGCAGGAGCACTGCCAGCCGCTCCGCGCTGGCCTGACAGCGTCGCAGCAGCAGCTCCTGCTCTTCTACAAGCGGCCCTGTTGCTGGAAACCGCACGAGCAGCGCTGGGGCAGCTGTGGGCAACCCTGCGATAATGGCTTCAAAGGTGTCAGTGGCCGCGAGCTCGATGAGGGCCAGGTCAGGATGCTGTCCCCCTGGACCAGCCAGATCAGCAGCACTTCGAAACCAAAACAGCTGCATCAAGATGCTCCTTTCGAGTCGAGCGAAGGCTGAGTCTGCCCTCCCTCTCGCTCACTGCTCGCCTCTGGGACTGAAGGATCAGCTCCGTCCCCGTTGCTGTCCAGCGCCGTTCATTGCCATCCGAGCCGGTGGCGAGAGGCAGGCAGCAGATGCGAGGTCGCCTCTTCCCTTCCCGCTCCCTTCTTGCGTCTCTCCCTGGCAGGCTATGGCCAGGCAGAGATGTGAGAGGGCAGTTATGCCGCTGTACTGAGGGAATGGACTCCAGGAATGGTCGTGGCAATCACTTGCGTTGGACCCACAATCACCTCGATTGTCACGGTCGGAATGAAGGCATAGACCATGTTCGAATAGACCTGCGACGTCGTGGAGAGGTAGGATGCTTCCGCTCCTGTCCCCAGATCGGGCAGGTACACACTGATGCTGGCTCCAGCCAGGAAAGTGAAGCCGCGGCCCCAATAGGTATTGCAGAGCAATGAGTGACGGACTTGCGCCAGGCCAATCGTGCGTGCCTCCCAGCGAATGGGTACCTCGGTAACAGTCCGTGCATCCAGGGAGCACCCTTCGACGATCGGATCAGTTCCTGTGCAAAACCTTGGTTTGTCCCTGGGCAGGACGGTCGAGCAGGTCTCGAACGACTTTGTTCTGGCCAGACTGGGGGAAGCTGGCCAGAGTAACCAGCTCATCGCCAACAGCGCTAGCAGGACCAGGACCAGCAGCCAGCACAGCCTGCGTGCCTTCCTGGCCCACAACAGACAGCGATGCCAGCGCGGCTGGGCAAAGCGACATGGAACGGGATTCACCTGAGTCCTCCTTCCTGGTGAGGTCGTCTTGACTTCGCTACAGAGTGATCTGTTCCTACAAGTCGTATCAGTGGAAGCACGAGAGACCCGCATCAGCACCCTGGTCCAGTGCTCATCACTCCTGCCGGGTGCTTGCCGGCTCGTGCCGGCTGAGAGGCTGGACAGGGGGAGCGGTTCTCTGCTCGTCCTGCTGGAGTAGCCGCTGCTGTACCAGGGCTGCGAGTTCGGCAGGCCTGGGACAGGTCAGCGCTTCTTCCATCGTCAGGGTGACCCCGAGCTGCTGGTTGATGCGCAGCAGCAGGTGTTCCAGAGCGCGCGAATCGCCCCCGCAGGTGAAGAAGTGGCTCTGTGCTGTCAGGTGGGCAGGAGAGACAGGGAGTGTCTGGGCCACCAGCCTGATCAGCAACGCCTCCCAGGCCCGCTGCGCCTGATGCTCGTTCGCCTTGAAAGGCAAGGGATGCCAGGGCCTCCCACGGGCTAGCCGTCTGCAGTGGTGGCGACCGTCTTTCCGAATGACTCCTGCTCCCCTGCGCAGCCGTTCCCAGCTCCGCTGACCAGGCAGCCACCAGTTCCATTGTCCCAGCAAGCGCATCGTCGCTGGCACAACCAGGGGACGAATCAAGAAGGCGTCCAGGCCGATAGCTACGCAGATGCCTAAGCCCAGCTCTTTGGTGACCACCAGCCGCGTCGCGAGAAATGCTCCGGCCACGAGCAAGAAGAGGCAGGCGGCACTGGTGATCATGCCCCCAGTGCGAGCCAGTCCCTCAGCGACCGCCTGCTCGTTGTTCCGGCCTCGTCGCCAGCACTCCCGCACGCGACTCAACAGGAAGACTTCGTAATCCATCGAGAGACCAAAGAGCGTACAACCCAGGACGATGGGAACAAAGCGGTCGAGGGAGCCAGTGGGCGTGAAGCCCAGCCACGTGGCTCCATGCCCGTCCTGAAACACCCAGACCAGTGCACCAAAGGCGCTTCCGAGAGCGAGCAGGTTCATCAGGATCGCCTTGAGGGGCAGGAGCAGCGAACGGAAGGTGACCAGAAGCAGCAGCACCGTTCCTGCCAGCAAGAACAGGAGAGCCAGCCCGCTGGCGCGGTAGAGCGTACGATCAAACTCGAGCGTCTGGGCGCGTGGCCCGCCAATCTGCAGGCGGAATCCCTCTCGGAGGGAAGCTGGCACCGCGTGCAGCTGATCCAGGAGCCTGGCTTCCTCGGGGGAGTCAGGAGCACTGCGCGTATGCACCAGCAGGAGCGCTGGCTCAGATGGGAAAGGCTGAGATGCCTGGTCCGGTGCACGCTCGACGCCACTCACGTGGGGCAGGTGCTCGATCCAGCCGACCAGCCGCAGCAATGCGGCGTGATCAGTGGCCGCGCGCGTCGATCGCGGATCAGCAGGCTGCACGACCACCAGAATCGGTGCCGGGTCAACGGTGGGAAACGCCTGGGTGAGGTGCTCCCACCCCTGCCGCGCCGGGGCATCGGCAGGGAGCACTGCCGCCCCAGGCAGACCAGGGCGCAGCGCCAGCGCGGGCCAACTCCACAGCAGCAGTATCCCGAGTGCCCCTCCCAGCAGCGGCAAGGGATGGCGCATGACCGTCCAGGCCCAGCGCTCCCACCAGGAGACAGGTCCGACAGCTGCGTGCGGCTCTGCCCCTGAGGCTGGGTGCTGCCGCCGGACAGGTCCCAGGCCTCGCCAGCGCCGCCATCGCCACGGGAGCAAGGCAGAGAGTGCCAGCGCGTTGATGCGCGGTCCCAGCAAGCTGAGCAGCGCAGGCAAGAGCGTCAGGGCTGCCAGCGCAGCAACGCCTGTGACCAGACAGCCACCTACCCCCAGCGAACGTACGAGCGGAATGGGGATCAGCAGCAATGCCCCAAAGCCCAGTGTCACCATGCAGGCGCTGCAGGCAATCGCCTCGCCCGCTGTGGCCATCGTCTCAGCCACGGCCTCGGGTACTGCTCTGGTTCGGGCCAGCTCCTCGCGGAAGCGACGGATCAGCAACAGGCTGTAGTCAATAGCCAGGCCCAAACCAATGATGCCCACCAGGCTCTCCGTCAGACTCTGCAGCGGGAAGAGCCGTGCCAGCAGGGAGAGTCCGGCCAGGGTCGTGATCAGCGTCAGCCCAGCCAGCCCTACCGGGAGCAGGCTGGCGAGGAGCCCGTCAAAGACCAGCAGCAGGGCCGCCAGGGTCAGGGGCAGCGCCAGCGCTTCGGCTCGGGCGGTATCCTCCTGGGTGGCCTGCTGGAGAGCCGTAGCGACTGCCGCCTCACCTGTCAACTGGAGGTGAGCAGGCCCAGGGATGGCTCCCAGCCGGGTCTGCAGCGCTGGGACCAGCGCTGCCACCGCATCGCTGTCCTCATCGAGTCCCAAGATCACCAGGGCGGTCTGCCCATCTGGACTGACCTGCGAGCGGACTGTCAGGACATGGGGGAGGCTGCTGGCTCTGGCGACGACCGCTTGCTGTTGCGCTGCAAAGGCGCGGGTTCTGGCCTGCTGGCGGGAGACAGAGAGCACGGCAAATAGCTGCGTCGCCGGCAGGTGGAGACGGTCTCGAAGCACGGTCTGCACCTGGGCCGCTTCACTGCCAGGGATGGTCGTTCCTCCAGGCTGGAGCAGCGCTCCGATCGTCTGCGCCAGCGGCAGGCTGACCAGCAGCACCAGCAGCCAGGCTCCTCCTACCACCCACCGCCAGCGCACCAGCCAGCGCCCCCAAACCAGACCCAGCCGCCACCCAGCGGGCGGTGGCTGAGCCGGCTCGGGTGAGTGGAGAGGAGAGGCCTGCGGCGGAGACGGCTCCTCCCCTTGAGCAGCAGCGACCACGCTGGAGCCAGCCTGGCGATGGCGAGCGGGCAGATCTTGCCAGAGCGCCCGCTGGAAGAAGGCAGTCAGGCGGGCCACGTAGCGGTCAGGCACGTGCAGGCAAGCACCCACATGCTCCACCCCAGGCACCAGCCAGAGGGCCTTGGGCCGCCGGGCAGCAGCGTAGAGCTGGCGCGCCGCCACCGGCGGGATCAGCCGGTCCTGCTGTCCGTGGATGAGCAAGACCGGTCGCGGCGCGATCTGCGCGATCGCTTGCACAGGCTGCACTTGCTCGAAGCAATAGCCCGCCCGCCATCTGAGGAACTGATTGCTGACCCAGTGGAGTGGCGGCAGCAACCAGTCCCACCAGCGCGGCGGCAGGCGCAGGTGTTGTCGCACGACTTGCTCGACCGCCTGCCACTGTGTTGCAAAGGCACTATCTGCCACGACTGCGGCTACCTCCGGGCAACAGGCGGCCCCCAGCAAGCTCACCGCGCCCCCCATCGAGAAGCCCAGCGCTCCAATCCGGCAACCCGGCGCCCGCTCTTGCGCGTAGAGCACCGCGGCCAGGAAATCCTGGACTTCCCGATAGCCCAGGGTCAGCGGCACAGCGGCGCCAGCAGGCAGAGGGCGTCCATGCCCGAGGTATTCGAACGCCAGGACGTGATGCCCTGCCTGCCAGAGGGCCCGGCAGATCAGGAGGACATCTTCTACGGGACGCCGATAGCCCGGACTCACGATGATGAGGCTACGCGCGCCGGGCTGCGGGCAGTAGTACCCGGGCACTCGATAGGAACAGGACCCGACCGTCACTGGGAAGGAAATGGCTTCGGCTGGCCACCCCACAAGGGCCGGGGTGAGCGTGGAGACGGCAGCCTGCCTCCGCGGTCGAGTCAGGGTCCGTACCACGACCGCAGCCAGCGTCACCAGACCGAGCACGCCCAGCAAGCAGAGCACGCCCAGGCCAGCCAGGACGGGGAGCATGACGGGGAAGTTGACCAGCGCAATCAGCCGTCCGACCAGCGCTGGGCTTCTTCCTGCTGGGTCGGTTCCCACCGACGGCTGTCCCCAGAGCAGGAGCACGAGCAGCACGAGCAGCAGTCCAGCCACCAGGACGGCCAGTGTCTTCCGTCGCTGCAGAGCAGAGCCAGGCCGGCCAGCAGAGGAAGGAAGCCGGTCGGCAGGAGCAGCTTCCAGATTCAGTTCTTCAGGCGAGTAGGGCATGGCGAGCGTACCTCCTTCACGAGGAGGAAGCCAGCACCAGTCCGTAGCAGACTGGCACTGGCTTCTCAGGGCGGCGTCAGCAGGGGAAGGGGTGCTCCTGCAGGCACATCGAGACCATAGTTCGAGACCAGCCAGCCCGTACCCCCCATCGGGGCCGAGGGTCCCTGCACCGCAGGAGGAACGCGTAGCAGCAGCACCGACATCTGATGGCGCACAGGTTGGCCTGTTGTCGGATCGGCTTGTAGCCCTTGCTGGAGCTGCCCCGTTGCCGGATCGCGTCGCATCTGCCAGAGCCAGAAACGGACCGTTACCCAGGCGAAGCGTTGCCCTCCACGGACCTGCAGGGCCACCAGTTCTGGCTCGGCATTCACCACTGCTTGAATGAGCTGCTCTCCCACCACTGCATCGTAGAAGGCCGGATTCATCCGGCGATCATTCTGCTGGAAGCGAGCCTTTCCCCCAGGGGTGAGCAAGAACACCGCCGCCGTCAATGTCCCACCGGGCCTGGTCCGCGTGCCAACGTTGCGGTAATCCAGGCTCATTTCGCGATCGGTAAAGGTAATGGCAGTACGCAGGGCCTCAATGGCATCGGCACGCGTGAGGCCCGCAGCCGTCCAGCCTGCTGGGAGTGGATCTGCCAGCCATGCATTGGGTACGGCTGTTGTGCCCTGATTCTGACCTCCTGCCGGGCTCGTGGACCCCGCAGGTGCACTCGGGCCAGGACGGATAGTCGGCATGGGACGAGGAGCAGGCGTCGGAGGTCCCCCAGTGGGGGGAGAGTGAATCCCTGGCGTGCTGCCGGGGTGCGAAACGGTGGCCGTGGAAGGCAGGGAGGTAACCCCTGACGCGGTCCGCGTGGGGGAAGCCGCACCAGGTGTTGGGGCATGAGCCAGGGCGGTAGCCAACAGCAGACTCAGCAGCAGGAGGGTCACCGCCACCAGGCCCAAGCGGCGCAGTAGTGACCAGAAGGAGCGCCGGGTGATGGCCCTCAGGCCCGCTGGCTGCGGCGAGTCGGCCTGGCTCGCCGTAGCTTCTGGGACGGTGGGCATCGCCAGTGGGCCAGAACGTCGGGGCAGAAAGAAGGATGAGGCATCCGCAGCATCATCTTCCCACGTGAACCATTCCTGCTCCTGGGCTGGAGGCAGGGCCGGCTCCGCCCGGCTCGCCGCAGCGGCCGACTCTGGAGCAGCCGAGTAGGGCGACCATGGCGAAGGGCTCGCTGCCGTGGCGCCACTCGGCGCAGGAGACGAGGTGGCGCTGGTCCCAGCAGAGGGATCAGGCCCAGAGGAATCGCCCTGAGCCGCGGGCTGATGAGGGTCAGAGACAGACATCGTCCATCACTCCTTTCATCTCATCGTGTACAGTTATCGCAGAGCAACGGCCTCACATCCGCTCTCAGCTGTTCTGCCACCCTCCATTCGCCACGTGGACGCACGGGTCTCTGTGCCCCCAAAGGAGGGGAGAGCCAACGGCGGATGGCGGCCTCTGCTGGGCGGACTGCTTTGAGCATAGCCCTGGCGACTGGAGACCGGGGGGAAGTGATCGGCAACGCCAGCGGTTTCCCCAGGGGCCACGGGAGCAACACCAGGGGAACAGAACAGGAACAAGACAGGGACAAGAGGGGAAGCGAACCGGGAATGACCGGTTCGCTCTGGCTCAGCTCTCTGCGGCGAGCACTGTTTCTGGGTGGGGGAAACAAGGCCGGCGAGAGGGCCAGCCAGCCGAGAGGTGATGGGGAGTGGCTCTGCCCCTCATGTGTCGGTGAGGGTCGCCAGGATCAGCAAGCAACAGGAGACCCTCAGCGGGTCTGCTCCACTTCTTGGCTCCCTTGCATCAGTTTCAGCACCATCATCCTACTTTCAGTACTTTATGCAGGTTGCTTCGAGGATCTCAGTACCCGGGATCGCACGCAGCGATCCTCGAAGGGCTGCCCAGGCCGTCTGAGGGCGAGAGTGGCTGGCATCATTGCCGCATGAGAGCGGTCACTGCTGACCGCTTTTTTGGGATCATCGAAACAGCTTGACTGACGCGGCTCCAGATGCTATCGTACAAGGGGTACCGTCGGAAGACGCGAAGTAGCCCGTCTGGGATTGAAACTCGCTGCATTCCAGGTCAGCGACCCGGTGGACTTGGGTCGGAAGACGCGAAGTAGCCCGTCTGGGATTGAAACTCCAGAGCGTCCAGGCTAAGAGGAGCCTCAGCCTCGTGTCGGAAGACGCGAAGTAGCCCGTCTGGGATTGAAACACTGCGCAATACGAGGATAGCGCTCTAGCAGAGAAAGGTCGGAAGACGCGAAGTAGCCCGTCTGGGATTGAAACAGGAGAAGACCCCACTCCTCCTCCGAGAGAGCCTTTGAGTCGGAAGACGCGAAGTAGCCCGTCTGGGATTGAAACAGCGCGACTAATGAGTAACCAGACGATTGCGAGCCAAAAGGTCGGAAGACGCGAAGTAGCCCGTCTGGGATTGAAACTCATGATGCCACCAATTGCTCCACAGTCACCCCGCGCGTCGGAAGACGCGAAGTAGCCCGTCTGGGATTGAAACAGGACTGCCAAAAAGCGCTCAAGCGGCTTGACCCTGAGTCGGAAGACGCGAAGTAGCCCGTCTGGGATTGAAACTGGCAGATGGAATAATCCAGTCGCGCAGGCCGTGAAGTCGGAAGACGCGAAGTAGCCCGTCTGGGATTGAAACTTATCCGCGGCAGATGAATCAACCGTACTCCGCTCTCTTGTCGGAAGACGCGAAGTAGCCCGTCTGGGATGGAAACCTCCAAGAGCGTGAGCGCCTGCTCGAAGCGCTTCTGTCGGAAGACGCGAAGTAGCCCGTCTGGGATGGAAACCAGAAGACGAGAAACAGCCCGACCGATGTCGGTCGCACCAAAGCCAGCAGGAGAGAAGAAGCCTGTTGGGGATGGAAACGCAGCATCGACCCCTGGCCCTCCAGCCCGCCGGGCTGGTTGCCTTCCGGAGCACAAACTGCCTCTTCTCTCTAGACTCTTCTGAGGGTGTCAGCAGCAGGGCCAGGGGGAACGCGCTCTGCTCACCGAGAATGCGCCTGGCAGCGACAGGAGACCCCTACGGACGCAGGTCTCCCCTCCCAGCAACGGCTGTCCCGCCTCGTCGTCATCCAGGGCGTGCAGGATATGCAGATAGGGTGATGACAGGCGTGCCAGCAGCTGAGCCTCACGCCGGAAGGCCGCCAGATCATCGGGGTTCAGACGGCGCTTGGGCCGTTTCACCGCTGCCTGCGGGCCCAGGATCACGTGCTCACCCAGGGAGAGGCTGGAGAAGCCGCCCTCGCCGAGGAGCCGGATGAGGCGAGAGCACCCGAGCTGTCTAGGGGCTGTCATCATGGTCTGTCCTCCCCGGGATGACGAGCTTGCTCGCTTCCTCGTCTCAGACGAGCACGACCCCAGCGAGCCGGGTCTGTCCGACGAGGCCCCAACGGTCCCCCCTGACACGAGCGGATCAGCTGCGCGCCTCGTGCTCAACGAGAGGCCACAGGGCCGCAGAAGAGCCAGCAGCGCACCACGATGCCCTGGTGGAGATGCCCCCGATGTCCGAAACTAGCCCTCACCGGCTTCTTGCCTGGAGAGGGGGAGCAAGTGCCCGGCGCAGAGCCACCGGCCCACGCCCAGCGCGATGCCGCAGGCCGGCGCCGCCTGGCCGACCTGCCCTCTGTGCTCCCTCACGATCAAGAGGAACCCCCTCGTCTGGACACACAGAGCCGTCGGGAACCGACTGGCTCCCCAGTCACCAGGCAGGTCTCCCCTCTCCAGTTTGCACCCGCTGTCGAATCTGGAGGATACTGCTTCACGAGAAGCGTCTTGCACGCTGGGATGTGAAGGGAGGATGGGCAATCGCAGCACACGCGTAGCCCTGCTCCCCTGCTCCCCTGAAAGGAGACGGTATGGGAAAGCGCATCAGCTGCCCCAACTGCCAGGGGACCGGCTTCACTGCGGATGGCATGTGTCCCCGGTGCCAGGGGACGGGCCACGTCGAGCTCATCGATGACTGGGGGTAACGCCGTACCGTCACGTGTTTCCGGTGCCTGGGCACCGGTTTGGTGAAGGAAGGCGACACCTGCCAGATAGGTGGCGGCTCTGGCGAGGTGGAGGTCTGAGATGCTCACTGCTCTCATGCTGGACTGGACCGGTGCGAGTTGGCAGGAAGCCTGTGACGCGCTGGCTCAGCTGACGGATGCCCTCGGAACGCCCATCGACCCCGGCATCTTTGAGACGGTCGTGCTGCTCAACCTCCTCGGCTTTCCCACTGTGCAGTCGTGCGAAGGACACCTCGACCACGGCACCCCCTCTCCCTGGGTCACGGTGGTCGATCGCGCGCTGCACCGGCGCTACCTGCAGCAGTGGCAGCAGGTCTGCCAGCTCCAGGAGCAGGCACACCAGAGCGGCGACCCTGCCGCGCTCGATGGCTACTACCGTGCGCTGGCCGAGCTGCAGCTGGCCCAGGCGCAGTGGAACCAGGAGGAAACGCTGCGCGCGCGGCTGATGGAGCTGCTGGACGCGTTCTATGACCAGCAGCCCTGCCGCTGTCCCGCTACGCGGCTGCTGGTGCAGCGGCATCATCCGGGACTGTACCGGATCAGGCCGGTCTATGCAGTCGATCCGCCACCGGAGGCGCTGCGTGCCAGCTATCTGGAACGAGGGCAAGAAGAGATGCGCGCCTGGACACGCGCTCTGCGCCAGTGCTGGGAGAGGCAACGGGCCGCGCAAGAAGGGCGAGACTGCTCCTGAGCCTGGGAGAGCGCTGCCGGGGACGCGTGAGGGAGCTCCTGCTCCCGCCATGCGGGTGCCTGGTCCCAGAGGGATCGCAGCGAGCCGCGTTGGCGTCAGCGCCTCCATGCCCTCTCCTGGGGGTGGGCAGCGGCATCGGGGCCGTCGAGATGCACGCGCTCTTTCCCCACGCCCTCGTGGTGGGGGGCGACGTCTCCCTCGCGTCTCTGCCGCAGCCGGTGCCGCCCACCTGCGTCTTCGTGCGCGCTAACGTGTTGGAAGGGCTGCCCTTCCCTGATGGCCAGTTCACCTCCACCCATCAGCGCTTGCTGGTGGCCGCCATTCCCGCTCACGCCTGGCCCGGCGTTGTCCAGGAACTGGTGCGCGTGACGCGGCCTGGCGGCTGGATCGAACTCGTGAAGGCCAGCGATGTCATCCAGCCCGCCGGGCCAGCCACCCGGCGCCTGCTGGACTGGTTCGTCGGCATCAGCCGCCAGCTCGGCTTTGAGATGGTGGTCCTGCGCCGCCTGGGAGCGCTGCTCCAGCAGGCCGGCTGCGTGGACGTCACCAGCCAGGACATCCCCGTCCCCCTGGGCCGCTGGGCCGGCACCACGGGGCAGTTACTGCGCACGGATCTCTGGCATGCCTTTGACTCAAAGAAGCTGTGTGTGCACGAACCCAGACCGCGCCCGCGGTCTTCGAGACCCTCGTGCAGGAGCCTCCTTCTCCCCTTGCCAGACGACACGGCTCTCGACGGCAGGCAGCACTGCTGCCCAACTGCTGGAGCAGGGACAGGGTGTCTCCACGCGATCGTGATCGGTCACGGCGATCAGAGCGAAGCCCTGGGAGCGCATGCGTTCCAGGAGAGTGGTGGCCGACCAGCGTCCGTCACTCCAGAGGTGGTATGCAGATGGAGACCGAGGCAGTCCTGGGCCACATAGGCCTTCTCTGGCATGAAGCGCTGGGCCAGCCGCCCTCGACCACGCCCGGTGAGCTCATCGCCCGCTATGGTAGCAGCTCACGTTCGCTGACAGCGCCCGACTGAGCGGCCTGCTCGCGTAGAAGAAAACGCAGCAGCTTGCCGCTGGGATTGCGCGGCAGCTTCTCGACAAACACGTATTGGCGTGGGCGTTTGAAGGTGGCCAACGTCGGATGCTGCCGGCAATGCTGGTCTAACTCCTCAGCAGTGAGCGCTGGATCACGGCGCTCAATGAAGGCCACTACCCGCTGCCCCCAGTGTGGATCAGGTACCCCGACTACTCCAGCATCTCCCACACCAGGATGGCTAAGCAACGCCTCCTCAACCTCCGCCGGGTGAATGTTCTCGGCGCCGCTGATAATCATGTCATCAACGCGCCCCACAATGAAGAAGCGACCGGCCCGATCGCGCAGGCAGACATCGCCAGTATAGTACCAGCCATCGCGCACACAGCGCGCCGTCGCCTCTGGATTGCGCCAGTAGCCACTAAACGACTCAGGCGAGTGCGTATCCACAATCAGCTCACCTTCCACCTCAGCGGGCACTTCATCCTCGGGCGCCCCACCAATGCTGACGACGCGCACGCGGTGATAGACACCGGGCACCAGCGCCTGCGGCGCCTCAGCCGCATGGCGATAGAACAGGCTATTGTAGGTCTCCGTATTGCCATAAATATGCGTCAGGTTGGAGCAGAGCCGCTGCGAGCACTGAAGCAGCAACGGCGTTGGCATCGGGGCCCCAGCGTAGAGCAAGTGCTTGAGGCTGCTCAGATCCACCTCCTGGCTGGCCGGGTGAGACAGCAGGGCATGAAAATGCGTCGGTGAGCCAAAGAGATAGTCAATCTGGGCATCCTGGATCAACTGCAGCGCCCGCGCTGGCTGAAACTCGGCCAGCGGGTAGTACGTTCCGTTCAGCGCCAGGGCCGTCAGGAAGACCCCGTGCAGCCCAACCGTGTGGAAGAGCGGCATCAGCCCCAAGACCCGCAGGCCGGCCAGAGCCGTGAGGCCGTGGTTGAGCGCCAGGCCCATCACGCGCGCCACCGAGGCGGCATGCGTGATGGTCACCCCTTTCGGGCGACCCGTTGTCCCAGAGGTGTACAGAATCAGGCTGAGGTCCGTCGGGTCAATAGTGACCGCGGGCCGCTCCCGTCTTGCCTGACGAGCGAGCACGTCCAACGGCGTCACTTCCGGAGCGGAGATCTCGCCACCGACGGCCAGCAACCGGGGCCGCCAGGAGGCCGCTAGCTTGCGAACCGCCTCTAATACCACAGGAGCTGTCCGGCTCTCAAAACAGACGGCCCTGGCCTGAGCATGCTCGATACAGTAAGCGACCTCATCGGGCTTGAGACGGGGATTGATCGGTACCGCTACCGCGCCGATCTGAAAGATGGCCAGCAAGAGCAGCGCATGGGACGCGCTCGTTGGCAGCACCGTGATAACTCGCTCCCCCGGAGCAACTCCCGCCTCACTCAGAGCGTTGCCTTGGGCACAGACCTGGCTATAAAGCTGGGCATAGGTATAGTGCTGCTCCTGCTCTACCAGTGCAAGCTGATCGGGCGTCCGGCTTACAGCTAGCTCGACAAGCGTCGGCAGCGTCATTGGAGTACCACTGAGAGGCAGCGGAATATCGCTCATGGCCGTGCTCCTCCTCTGCTCGTCTGCTGGCCTGGGCGCCACCTCTCTCCTCGTCCTGGCACGACTCCGCCGGCAGCGTGACTGCTTACCTCTGCTGCAAAGCCGAGAGGATAAACTCGGTTTGCATCTCGATGTACTGCTCGATCGTCTCGCGTCCAGACCAGTACCAGCGCTTTAGCGCCCAGGCATGGGCCAGCATAATGATGTTGTAGGCTACCAGGTCAGGAGGGTATGGTTTAAATACCCCGCGGGCGATTCCTTCGCGCACAATCTCCTCGAAGATGCTATTGGTGCGGAGCTCCAGCTGCTTGAGCAAGTCGCGTGCCTTGCCCTGGAGAACATAGCTCTCGCGGTAAGCTAGCAAGGCTCCGCCCGTATTGCGGGCAATATTGTGATAATAAGCTGCAATCGAGTGACGTAACTTCTCGGCAGGATCACTATTCTGCTGCAGCTTTGGCTCGATTTCCTGATGAAACTGCCAGAGAATACTGGCCAGGATCAGCAGCAAGATGTCCTCCTTCTGAGCGATGTAGCGATAGAGACCTCCCACGCTCATCCCCATCGCCCTGGCAATCTCTGGCACCGAGGTGCCGTGAAAACCGCGCTCCAGAAAGAGCGACGTCGCCGTCTCAATCAGCTCGTGATAGCGCTGCTCGACTAAAGCATCGTCACCGACCTTGACCGCGATCAGTTCGCGCACCTGCTGTAGCCAATTGCTCTTAGTTCGTGGTGTTTCCGCTGACATACCGACCTTTCTCCAGCATGAGAGTAAGCTGGGTCAAGACGGGAACCAGCGGGTGAGCGTGAGCGCCGACCAGACATCGGCCCCAGCAAGATGCTGCTCGACCAGGGCCGCATAGCGCGCAACGTAACGACGATAGATGGACTCGCCGCGCTCCGCCGTGGCCTCGGCCGGATAGCCCGTGTAGCCCAGGCCGTTGGCCAGCTCCCTCCAGGAGCGCGCCCGCCGCAGCTCGCCCAGGAAATCCAGACGCACCCGGGGCAGCGCCGCAAGCTCCTCCTGATGTACCAGCTCCGGACGGGTCGCCAGCAACTGTGAAGTCTCGAAAACGCCAGCATGGCTCTCACCCTCGGCATCGCAGCCCAAGACCGCGGATAACGAGCCGCTCTCAAAGAGGTCGTCAAAGACCAGGCGTTCATAGCCATGCAGCGCGCGACCGCCACGCGCATTGACCCGCTGGCACGCCTCTTCCCATGCCAGAATATAAGGCGGGTCCATGTGTTGTGAAGTCACAATGATCCAGCGGAAACCGTTCTCCACGAAGGAGGCCAGAATGTCGGTGCAATAATCGGTCTGGACACGGCGCCGCACTGAGACTGTCCCCGGGTAGGGGCGACTGAGCACTGCCGAGCCATACAGGACAGTCGGGGCCAGCAGCAATGTCCAATCGGTGGCCTCACGTAAATACTCCAGGAGCCGGCGCGTCACCTCCTCGGCGGCAAAGACATCCGTGCCGACCGGCAGATGAGGGCCGTGCTGCTCCAACGGCCCGGCGCTCATCAGGATCACGGTGCGCTCGCGATCGAGGCGATCCAGCTCGGTCCAGCTCATCTCGGCCAGATAACGCCAGCGTGTTGCTTGCACAGCGTTTCCTTTCTTGTCACTCGCTGTTTGAAACCTCATCTACACGAGGGCCTGCTGCCTGCTGGTCCCGACCAGCGCCCAGTCTTTCAAGAAAGAGGTGCAGGCGTCCTGAAGGGCCTGCCTTGTCCCTCGCCTGGCACGTCAGCGGGATCGAGGGCCAGCCGGTGATCATAGGGCGTCAGCTCTGTCACCGTCTCCGGGTCGGCGTACTCCTGCGCGACAAAGACATGCTCCAGCACATGCCAGAGCAGCATTTCCAGGGCGGGACTTGGAGCCTCAGCGATCAGCCCGGCGATCTCGTTGCGAATCGCCTGCAAACGACGCGCAACCTCCTGTCTCCGGGCGCGCAAAAGCTGCTCGCTCTCGGCGGCACTGATGGGATCAAGCGACATCTCAGATGCAGCCGGGTCGGACAACATAGTATCAACCCTTTCTCCGATGATCAATGACCTTACGCGACTTCAGCTCATAGCGAGGCAGGCTCTGCGGCTCAACCACCTGTACCTCGATGCGAACGCCAATCGCATGGTGCAGCAATTGCATAGCCCGTTCTTGCAGCGCAGGATAGACCTCGCGGGCAAGCGCAGGCTCGGCCTCCACCACCACAGACATGCAATCCTGATCCTGACGGCGCTCAATATGGATCTCGTAATAGGGGGTCAGACCATCCACCTGACCGAGCAGGTTTTCGACAGCCGTCGGGTAGACATTGGTGCCCCTGATCGTTACCATAAAGTCCGTTCGCCCCAGCACTCCGCCCTCCAGAAAGGTCCAGGTCCAGCCGCAGCCATGATCATGCGCGCGCCACAGCCTCACCAGATCATGGGTGCGATACTTAATGAGCGGCTGTGTTGGGCGGAAGGTCGTGACGATGTGCTCACCAACGGCCCCATCCTCAAAGAGAGGCTTGAAGGTCGCCGGATCAGCGACGAACGAATGGCAGTGGCGTTCAGCCACGTGCACCCCCAGAGCCTTGCCTTCGCTGGCCTCGCGACATTCAGTGGCCAGGAAAATCAATTCGCTGATGCCATAGATATCGCAGATGCGCACATCGCCCCAGCCGGCGCGCAGCGCTGCTCGCATCGAGGGGACATTGCCCCCGCTCTCTCCGGCCATCGTCAGCACGCGCACCCCCGCCTCATGCAGCGGAAGCCCCTTCTCGCGCGCGACCCGGCTCATATGGAGCAGATAGGTGGGCGTGGCGCAGACACAGGTCGGATGCAGCTCAAGGATCTGCAGCAGACGCTGCTCAGTGGAGAGGCCGCCGCCTGGGATAATGGTGAGACCCATGCGCTCAGCGGAAAATGTCGCCGTCCAAAAGCCGATGAAGGTCCCGTAGCCAAAGGCGAAATAGATACTGTCACCCGGGCGCAGGCCGACGTCCCACCACCCCCAACACCAGCTATCGTAGGCGGCGATGAGCCGGTCGTAGCCGCTGAAGGCTTCGTTCAATGGCTGGCCGGTTGTTCCCGATGTGCGGTGGAACCAGCGATGA
Source organism: Thermogemmatispora argillosa (assembly GCF_059696725.1). NCBI lineage: Bacteria > Bacillati > Chloroflexota > Ktedonobacteria > Thermogemmatisporales > Thermogemmatisporaceae > Thermogemmatispora > Thermogemmatispora argillosa. The sequence goes on from NZ_AP019377.1 coordinate 386,194, forward strand.
TACTCGGCAGGGAGAGCCTGGAAGCCGAAGAGGGAGCCCTGCCCGTACTGATCCTCAGTGATCATCGGCTTATCGGTCACCGGAACAAGCCGATAGAAGTCGTCCCAGGTCTTGATATGCTCGGGGCGAAATCCCGCCTCCTGGTAGAGCCGCCGGTAGTAAGGAACACGCTCATAGGCAAAGGCGATCAGACGCTGCAGGCGGCGAAAATGGAAGGCATCTAGTTCCGCCCGCGGCATCTGTTGCCAGTAGGCATCCCAGTAGCGGCTCTGCCGGTTGTGTGATGACAGCATGGCATCTATCGCTCCTTCCATGCTCGCAGCAACGCTGCCAGCAGACGTCACTGTCCGTCCGCTCAAGGGTACACCAGGCAGGGGCCTCAGCGCAGCCTGCTGGTGGAGGTCAGCTCTCTCAGGAAAGCAGATGAAGGAAGAACCCGCCTGGGCTACCTACCACGAAAGCGCGGCGGGCGTCGCTCCAGGAAGGCGGTCACGCCCTCGCGCACATCCTCAGTACGCAACAGCTGATTCTGAAGCTCGCGCTCCAGAGCAAAACCGCCCTGGAGGGGAAGATCAAGCCCCTCGTTGATGACCATCTTAATGAAGCCGATCGCTCTGGTCGGCCCCTGAGCGATGCGCTCGGCAAAGGCTTGCAGACTGGACGCATAGGCCTCCGGCTCATAGACCTCATCAACGATGCCTAGCTCATGAGCCTTCTGGACACCGAAAGACTCGCCGGAAACGCTCAGTCGCAGCGTCAGATGAGGCCCAATCAGGCGTCCCAGGAGCTGCGTCCCTCCCTCGCCCGGCAATACTCCAAGCTGAACCTCCGGTAAACCAAACTGCCAGGGGCCGTTGCTGGCAATGCGGTAGTCGCAGGCCAGGGCGATTTCCAGGCCGCCGCCCATGCAGTGCCCGTCAATGCCGGCGATGAAAATCTTGGCTGTGGTGCGCATGCGTTGCAGAATCTCTTTGCTCGTCTGGCTGAGCAGCCCCACCTGCTCAGGGTCCTCATCGCGAATCACGCGGATGTCAGCGCCGGCTGAGAAGTAGCGCGGGAGCTGGCTCGTAACGATGGCCACTTTGACAGAAGGATCGAAGCGCACCGCCAGAATAGCACGCTCCAGATCAAGCAGCATAGGCATATGATGGGCGTTGACCGGGGGGCGATTGAGCTTGATGTAGGCGATCGGCCCTTGCTGCTCGGTGGCGATAAATTCCAGTTGGAGATCTCGAAAAGTCAGGGGCGTTGCCATACAGTTCTCTCCTTACAGATCCAGGTCGACCAAGGATATACACAAGTAGAAGAGGGCTAATACCAGGTCAAGGTCATGGCTCATCGGCGGGCGACGCCTGCTCTTCTGGATGAGGCGGCCAGCCTGGACCTGGCCCGGCCCCGCTGAGGACGCCAGGATCGCTGCCCCAGCGCACCCGCTCGAAAGTTGAGCGACAATCAGCGCAATACCAGGTAGAACTCAAGAGGCTCTGACCAAAGATAGCCAGACAACGTACGCGCTGCGAGCCACACCAGGGACAGTCGGGATCACGGTGCAGCCCGCCCACCGAACTCATTCTATCCATGTAGCCTCCATCGAGGGTGGAGGGCACGCTCAAGAGCCACCCTCCGGCAGAATATGAGGCCCGGGAGCATCACCGCGCGGTGCAAGCTGGCGAAGCCAGTCGGCCATGCGCTGCTGCCAGGCCACCGCAGCTTGCGCTGACTGTTCGCGAGCCGGAACAGCCTCGCTGAGCAGCTGATCAAGCTGCTCTAACCAGGGCAACAGCTGCGCCCGCAGCTGCTCCACCTGCTGCAAGAGGCGCGGACGCAAGGCTGCCTCCTGGCCCAGCAGCTGCAACCACTGCTGAGCAAACAGCTGATGAAAGCTCTCCTCCTGTAGGATCTTCGCCACACGCCGCGCCAGCGAGGGTGAGTAGCGGGCAGTGACAGCCAGGGCCTCTGTCACCGCCGTATCAAAGAGCGCGGCCAGGCAAATCAGGCTGATCCAGCACGGAGCGGGCTGGAGCACAAGAGCCGGCAGCGACAGGCTAGTCTGCAGTCCTTCCCCGTCGAGCAGACCGGCCAGCACCCTCGCCTGTCCATACTCTTCTTGGGCCATTGCAGAGACTGCGGTCGAGGCTTCCAGGACCGGGCCACGCACACACCATTCGAGATAGTGACGCGCCAGCCGCCGTTTGGCCGCCACCAGTGTGGCAACCAGCTTGACAATGGCAGGGTTCAGCTCCTCGTCACTGACAGCGCTCATGAGGCTGCTCCCTTTTCCACCGCCGCTTGAGAGCCGACCGCGAACGCCACTGGGCGTAAGCTCCCCCGGCGCACCACCTGCAGCTCCGCCCAGGTCTCTTCGTCATAGGTCCAGGCCGCGTAGAGCATGGCCAGCTCACGGGTGGGCGCATGCACAGATCCAATCACTTGCAGCTCATCGTCAGGCTTACGCCGGGCCAGTACCTGGTAGATCTCGCTATGAGCAAGACTACTCATCGGTTTCTCCTCTCGTCATGTATTCCGGTCGAGATGACATCATGGCACTGGCACGCCCTGCCTCTGGTTAACGTTAACTCTCGAGCGCGTAACCAAGCTGACGCAGGGCGTGGCGTCCGCGCAGCGTCAAGCGCTGGGGCGTCCAGGGCCGTTCCCAGGAGAAAACGACCTTGACTTCGCGTACGCCCGGCTCGGCCAGAAGACGCTGTTCGATATCCTCGCGAATCCAGTCGGCGCAGGGGCAGCCCGTAGAGGTTAGCGTCAGTTCAACAGTCACCTGCCCCTCCTGCTCCTGGAGACGTTGGACAAGGCCCATGTCGACAATGCTGATAGAGAGCTCCGGGTCCTGGACCTCAGCCAGCGCCTGCATCAAACGTTCGGTGCTGGTCATCATTGGCTCACCTCACCTGCTGCCTGAAGGGCGGTGAGCAGCGTCCGACCCGTCCGCAGCGTCTGGACCAGGTACTCGTTATAGGGACCGCGCTGGCGCCAGCGAGCGCGCACCTCCTCCCAGGAGACGGGAGCGGAGAAATCCCAGCGTTTTTCTTCCGGGAGGAAGCGGCAGGGGAAGGGATAATCAAGGACATAGGCGCCTTGGGATTCGTCGTAATGGGCAGGTACGCGCAACCCCAGTCTGGTCAGGAAAGGAACTACTTCCGCCAACCAGTCCTGCCGGAGCTGGTCGTTGGTCTTGCTCTTGAGGCGAAACTCTAGCTGGCGATCGCGCCGCTTCAGATGATCCGGCTGACCAAACCACTCGACCGTAATGGGGAACATCCAGTCGAGAGCCTGCTGGAGCTGCTGCCGACCCTCCGGGCTGCGCGCCAGCATCGTTACCGCCCGCTCGCCGAAACGCATGTGAAAGACCTCCTCGCGGTCAACCTTGGCCAGGGCGCGCTTCCAGGGAGCGTAGCTTGTCGTGCGGTAGACATCGCCGAGCAGGTGGAAGCCGGCCCGATCCTGCAGGAAGCCAATCAGCGCCGATTCGGCAAAGGTGGTATAGAGCATGTCCATCGCATACGGATGCTTGAAACGCTGCGCTGGCCGCTCCCAGAGGAGATAGTCGATATCTACCCCAAGGTCTTCCAGCAGACGATAGGCAATGTGGGCATGCCCAAATTCGTCCTGCGTGATCGCCAGGAGGGTGCCAACAAACGGCTCGGGAACACGCTCGTGATAGAGGTTGTCGTAATGCATCAGGGCCCCTAACAGCTCGGTGTCGGCTGTGATGGTCAGGGTCTCAATCAGAAGCTGCCGATATTCTTCGGAGACTTCGTCGGCTTCGATCAGCTGCCCCGCCTGCACTCGCGCAAGCAGTACCGCATTCTCTGTCATGTCACTCGCTCCTCTTTGCCTCTGCGGCAGCCTATGGCGGACTCTTTTGCTGTGTTTGCGAACGATCATTCGTTCGCAACCTATGGTATAATTAAACCACGGGCTGCAGGGTTTGTCAACCCTGCAGCCAGGGGCATCCTCTGTGACTTCAGCGATAGCCGGTCGCCGGGTCGGATAGACAACGGCACGGCAAGGAGCATAGAGGATCGGTCAGGCCTCTCGTCGGCTTGGCTGCCGACGAGGCAGCACAGCAGTTGGAGGTAGTCATGCACAATACGTATCTGCTCACAGAGGAGCAGCAGAAGCTGCAGCGCTGGGCCTACGAGCTGGCGCAAGCTGAGTTTCAGGCCAGCGCCGAGCGCTGGGAACGTGAGGGCATCTTTCCTTGGGAGCATGTGGCGACGCTGGCGGAGCAGGGACTCCTTGGCTTTACCCTGCCACGAGCCTTCGGGGGCCTGGAGCGCTCACGCCTGGAAGCCGTGCTGGTCCTTGAGCAACTGGCGCGCGTTTGTCTGACTACAGCGGAAATCGCCCATATTTGCATGAATGGCCCATCCTATGCTATCAGTCGTTTAGGCAGCCAGGCTCTGCAGGCCAGGTACCTGCCGGAGGTCGTCGCGGGGAAACGCCTCATTGGCATTGCGATCACCGAGGACGAGGCTGGCTCGTCGCTGGGCGAGATAAGCACGCGGGCACACGTCCGGGCGACGTCGGTGGTGATCGATGGGCGCAAGTGCTTCACTACCATCGGGGACGTCGGCGGCACCTTTGAGGTTGTGGTGCGCTTTGGTGGCGAGGGCACGCGTGGTCTGGGGGCTGTGCTTGTGGATGCCGACACGCCGGGTTTTGCCGTCGAGCGAGTCTATGAGAAGATCGGGGGCAACGGCATCCACGAGGCAGCGCTCCGTTTTGAACATTGCGAGGTGCCGCGCGAGCAGGTGCTGATCGAGGGCGATCCCGCCACAAGCAACGGCTTTAAGCTGGTGATGCGCGCCTACAATGCGCTGCGCCTGGGGATCGCCGCCAACTCGCTGGGGGTTGCTCAGGCGGCGCTCGATCAACTGGTGCCCTATTTACTGCAGCGTCGGCAGTTCGGGGCGCCGCTGGCCGCCGCTCAAGGGTTGCGCTGGCGGGTGGCGCGCCTGGCCCTGGCTCTGGAGCAGGCCCGTCTGCTGACGTATCGCGCCGCCCTTCTCTCAGACGACTACGGGTTCCCTCCAGCCTATGAGACTGCCCTGGCCAAGCTGGCGGCTACAGAGGTGGCGCTCCAGGCAGCAGATGAGGCCATTCAGGTCCTCGGCTGGCGCGGCATCACCAAAGATTACGCGGCAGAACGCCGCTATCGTGAAATCCGTGGCTGGACCATTGCCGGCGGTACCAGCGAAATGCTCCTCGAATCGCTGGCCAAGCAGGTCCTCAGGCACTACGAACAGTCCTCCGGCCATGCCCTACAGGCCGAGTGAGCCTGGATAGAGTGGTGAAGCAGGCAGGGGCCTCAGCCCTGCTCAGAATTCATGGCACAGTGCTGGTGGCAGCGGCGCGCAGCGTTCCCCCCCGGTGCTCCTCTGCCACCGGCTCATTGTCCCTGGCCGTCTGAGGGCGCTGCCGCTGAGGCGTCTTCTTTTCCAGAGAGGTGCATAGGGTGGGGATCGACAAGGAAGGAGGCAATCAGTTCCGCCGCTTGCTCCAACGGCACGGGTCCAGCCGGGTCAAGCCACTGATAGGTCCAGTTGCAGCAGCCGAGAATGGCCTGGGTGGCTATCCCTTCGGGGATAGTGGGCAGCATGCCTGCCGTCATTGCCTCGCGAACGGCGCGGCGAAAAGCTGCCACGTAGGCCCGCTCTTTCTCGCGAATCAGTGAGAGATATGGCTCTTCCAGGCCCGCCTTGTCTCGGAAGAAAACCGTGAAGAAGCTACGCTCCCGTCCAATCAGCGTGATCAAATGGATGATCAGCGAGCGCAGGCGCTCCCGTGTGTCCTGCTGGCGCTCTAATTCATTCAGCTCGGCGAGGGCGATATCCAGCAGATAATTGATAGTCAGGAAGAGGATATCTTGCTTGCTGCGTACGTAATGGTAGAGAGCCGGGCGGGTCATGCCCAGTTGTTGCGAGATATCTTCCAGGGTACCGGCTTCGTAGCCGCGCTCACGAAAGACCGCTGCCGCAGTTTTGACAATCTCCAGCAAACGTTGTTCGTGGGAACTCTGGGGGTGGAGCAGTCGCTCAGCCAGGCTGATGACATGTTCTCTAGCCGTCTGCTGGCTACGGACAGAATCCGGTCGGCGCTGTATCTGTGTCATTGAAGGTCACGCACTCTCCTATCAGTCCAGGTATAGTTGGGTACAGAGGAGTTTAGACGGGGCCTGTCTCGCTCTCGCACTGCGCGCGCGATCCATCCGAGCGCACAGTGCAATTCCCCGCAGCACGGCTGCTGGACAGCAGAGCACCACCAAAGTTGACGCTCCTGTCTCTTGCTGAGCCGCCTGTGTGCTCGCTCCTGGCAGTATTTATTATCCTTCTTCTCCCCCAATCTGACAAGGGAAAAAAGTGCCGCCGCCCGCCAGGAGACGCCTGCCTCTCCCACGGAGAGCAGTATGCCAGGGCGCTCGCTCTGACCTGACTGACGGCAACCCTGGCATACCTGGAAAAGGTTCTCTCTCTCACAGGGCAGGCCCTGGCTCTGAGGCAAGCGGCGCCTTCACCTCGCGCTCGAGCGGTGGGCCGGCTGCGGCTGGCCTGGCGACCGTGGCCGAACCTACCGCTACCTGCCGCTCGCCGGCCAGCACTTGTAGTCGCAGCTGTACCTCATCCTCCTCGATGCCCGTCACCTCGCCCTGACAAAGCAGCTCCTCGCCCGGGAAAACAGGCTCCAGCAGACGCGCCTCTACACGGCGCACTTGCTGTTGACCAGCCCAGCGCGTCAGGAGCAGGCCCATCAAGCCAATAGCAAAGGTGCCATGAGCAATGACGCTGGGGAATCCGGCCTGATGGGCGACGGCGTCCTCCAGGTGGATCGGATTGGGGTCCGTGATGGCGACCGCCATCCAGGCAATCTTGAGACGGTCCACTTTGAGCCTGACCACTGGCAACGGTGTCAACGGGGTCATAAGGCACGTTCCTCTGTTATGAATCCGTGAGAAGTAGAATAGCCACGGCGTTGGTTTCCAGGTCGAGGACTGTTCCCCCTTGATTCTGGATGAGTCCCACATGCGCGCCAGCTACCTGCCTGGCACCGGCCTGACCACGCAACTGGGTGACCACTTCGAAGACCTGGGCCAGGCCCGTGGCCCCAGGGGGATGACCGCGTGAGAGCAGGCCTCCGCTGGGATTGACCACCGGGCCAGCCCCCTGATAGTCATAGTCGCCCCGGGCCAGACGGGCCGCGGCCTCATACGGCGGCGCCAGTCCGAGCTTCTCCAGGGCTGGCGGCAAAGCCGAGCTATAGGCGTCGTGAACCTCCGCCACCGCGATCGCTTCGGGGCCGATACCGGCGGCCTCATAGACCTCTCGCGCCGTCAGAGCGACGACACTCTGCGGCCCGAAACGGCTCTGAACCCTGCCGCTGCGCAACTGCCCGGCACGCAGTCGCACTTTGGCCCCGAGTTGGCGCGCGCGCGCAGCGCTGACGACCACCGCCGCCGCGGCTCCGTCAGCGTTGGGACAGCACTGGAAGAGGGTGAGCGGCTCGGCCACCGGGCGCGATTGCAGCACCTCCTCGACGGTCACCGGCGCACGGAAAAAGGCATAGGGATTGGCCGCGGCATGCCGGCGGCTTATGACCACCAGGCTCGCCAGCTCGCGCACGCTGGCCCCAGAGTGGTGGAGATAGTGATCGGCGGTGAGAGCGTAGAGGGCCGGCAGGGGAATGCCTACCGCCGCCAGAGGATCATCCGGCGGCAAGGGAATCAAGCCTCCTCCCTGCGAGGCCGGGGCATCGACGCCGATCGCGAGAGCCACATCGCAGCGCCCGCTGGCCACCCAGGTGGCAGCTTCGAGCAGGGCCGTGCTGCCAGAAGCGCAGGCGTTCTCAACGTTGATCACTGGGCGCTGTCCCCAGGGGGCATGACGCAAGATCTTCTGTCCCATTGCTGTCCCGCCGAAGGCCGTGCCCACGAAAAGGGCCTGGACGGACCGCTGATCAAGTCCGGCATCATCCACCGCTGCCAGTCCGGCTCGCAACGCCAGAATCTCCGGAGGCACATCCGGGTGCTTGCCAAAGGGGACCATGCCAACGCCGGCAACGAAGACTGGGGCCGCTAAGGGCCGGGCTCCTGGCGGGAGAGACTGGGGTGTTGGCTGCCTTGCGCTGGCAGCGGCAGCCGGGAGTCCAGCAGAGGCGGGCAAGGGGCGAAAGGCATAGGTGACGATCTCCCCATCGGCGCGCCTGACCGTCAGAGCATCGAGAGTCACCGGCGTGCCGGGTTGGACGCGCCCCTCGCTCAGGTGCGCATAGACGACAAGACCATCATCCAGCTCGACCGCCGCCACTGCGTAGGGAGCCTGCCAGGGGGCGGGCGCCACATGGATGACAGTGCAGGCCAGTACACGGCCTGTGCGCGGCGGCTCATAGGGCAGCAGCTCATTGGCCCCACAGCCAGGACAGGATCGCCGCGGTGGGAAGTAGCGTGCGTCACAGCTGGGACAGCGCGACCCTTTTAAGGTCGGCTGACCACGCGCCTGAAACCAGTCCTCGTGAAGGATATGCGGTAAGGAAGATGAGAGAGTCATGAAAGCTCCAGTCCTCCGCGGGCAATCAGGGTACTGACCTCCCGCAACACAAGCTGTCCGTCAGAGGCAGAGTAGCAGGTCTCCAGCTCCAGAATGCCAAGCTGCCCTTCCGCACTGGAGCGCTCGCGATAGCTCAGAAAGCGGCTGCGGGCCACAAGCTGCTCGCCAGCGCGTATCTGACGAGCATATTCCAGCCGGACCCCACCGAAGAGCGCACGGTCCCAGCGCACCCCGAGGCGCTCGAAGATGGTGGCGCTATCGCGGCAGAGCACGAAAAAGACCATCCCGATAGGGACCAGGACGGCGCCGTCGGCCTCGGTGGCGAGCTGTGTATCCAGGGCGCTCGCAAACTCGGCGGCCTTGACCTGCTCCACTGTGAAGGTCACATCAGGTAGCTCAATCGTGGAGAGATCCATCGCCGTCTCCTCTCTGGCTGGTAGCCTCCGCTGGTACGGGTCGCAAGGCGCCGCGCAGCACATCAAAGGCTGATCCACAGGTGCTACATGAAAACTGAGCTTTACAGACAGCCGCTCCAAAAGCGTTGTTGAGGCGCGTCTGGTAGGAGCCGCAGTATGGGCAGCGCACGCCGTGGGGCGTTGGTTCGCGTGCTACGACGCCCCAGCTCTGGAGTTGCTGACGTCCGCTCGTAGTGATGCGCCGCGGCGTCCAGATCACGCGCGTCTCCCAGGTGACCACCACGCGACGCTCACCCGCTAGCTGGCTTAAGCGCTGGCGGATCTCCTCAGCGATGACCTCCCTGCCCGGGCAGGCCAGCATGGTAGGCACAAGGGCGACGCTGATCTCATTCTCATCCAGATGCACCCCCTGGATCAGGCCCAACTGGCGAATGCTGACCGGTACCTCGGGATCAAGAACGCTCTCCAGTGCCTGGAGAACCGTTTCTTCAGTGAGAGCGACATCGCTCATACACTCATGCTGTTCGTTCATCCTAGCCTCACCTCTGGCCGCTCGCGAAAGACCGACTGCATATGTTCAATCAAGGCAGCAAAGGGCTGCTGCCAGTCGACAGAAGCAGCGGCCCCAAGGGTCAGCCCTTGCTCGGCCAGCTCCTGCTCGGCCTGCGGGCGCCAGTGCCCATACCAGCTCTGAACCTGAGCTGATGGCTGCCAGGGGAGCAGGCCACAATAACGCCCGACGACCTGCAGGGCCTGCTCCAGGCGAGGGCGGGCCGGCGAGGTGGCCAGGACCTGCAACCAGCGCCGCCAGTGCTCGCTGTGGACATGCTCCTCGTAGCGCATGACCAGCAGAATCTCTTGCAGCTGCCGGCCCGAGCGTTCGCTGATGGCCTGCAGGCGCAGACGATCTAATACCTCGTAGAGATACTGCTTGACGACAAGCTCCGGGAAGTCCGCTGGCTGGTAGGTGGCCAGGGGAGTGACGACGAACTCTTCCGCCGCTCTGAAGAAGACATAGCGGTCGAGTGCGCGATCGTGTAAGCCGGTATATTCGTAGAGCGCTCGCGCATGAGCCATCTCATCCTGGGCAAACGAGCCGATGGCCAGGCATTCCTCTAGATGGGTATATTCTATGATGCGGCTCCCCAGGATATGGCCGACGATGAATTCGTCATCAGCCCAGGCGCGTAGCTCAAACTCAGCTACGTGGTCCATCTCGTGGCTCCCTTCCTTCCCTGGATGCTGCCTCTGGCAGGCGCTCATGAGACAGCTCCCCCATGCGAGACCGCTAATGTCTCTCCTGACTGGCCGTCTGGCTCCGGCGCTGGCCTCACTGGCTGCCGCTCGTGCCGCGTAAAGTAGCCCGCCTGGCGGTAATCGCGGGTGCGCGCAGCCTGAAAGAGGATCTCATCCTCTGGCGCAAAGGCGGTGATGGCGGAGCGCGGCACGACCCAGAGCGAGACACATTCGGTGCGCCGCACATAGGTCTCTTTGGCCTCGTGGAGCGCCAGCACGGGATCAGGCGCAACCACGCTGCCGACGTGCGTCGCCGGGTCGCCGCGCTTGAGGATCACGAAGACCTCAAAAACCTGGTTTGACATGCTGCTCACCTATGCCCATCATCTCGGTTAACCAGCGATTACGCTCATAGATGCTGCGTACCTGCTCTCGACGGCGCGCAGAGGCCGGCCCCTGCCCGGCGATGACCCGCCGCACTTCCTCCCAATCAGGTTCGGTGTATTCCCAGGTGCCATCTTCTCGGCGCCGCAGCCGCGGATCGGGGATCTGCAAACCAAGCTGTTCGAGCACGGGGACGATCTTGGTGAGCCAGGCCTGGCGCAGCGCTTCGTTACTGGCCATCTTGAGACGGAATTGCACCATCTTGTTGCTCCAGAAGCGCTCTCCCTCGGGCGGACCGAAGTAGGCCAGGACGCGCGGGAACCAGAGCGCTAACCCCTCTTCAAGCTGACGGCGCACAACAGGATCACGCTGCTCAAGCAGGGTCTGGATCAGGTTGCGCGCCTGATGAAAGTGGAAGGACTCTTCGGGCAGGATCTTGCGCAAGGCTCGCACGTAGGGGAGATAGCTGCCTTTGACCAGACTCTGGAACTGGACGATGGCCGCCGAGTTCTGCAGGATGGCACCTACGGCGATTTCGGGCCAGGTCTGAAATTCATAATGGAAGACGTTGAGCAGCTTGCTCCGCCCCTCTAGATAATCTTCCAGGATGGTTAAGCGGTTTCCTCCCAGGTCCTCGGCCACCCGCGCCATGACATGACCATGCCCTACTTCGTCTTGCACTTTGGCGGTAATCATCTGCTTGCGGATAAAGGCAGGGACTCGCTCAAGCCAGTCGGAGAAGAGCAGCACACCCACAAGCTCCGCTAACGCCTGAAACGAGGCAATGCGCAGGGCATGCTGGCGATAGCTCTCCGGCATCGGATCACCAGCCTGTACCAGTCCTCCCGCCTGCAACCAGGCAATAAAGGCATCCAGATCCTCAACAGCCTCCGGCGCAAGCGGTCGTACCCCCGCTGCGATAACAGGTGCTGTGGCCATGTATTCCTCCTTCTTCCCCCCTTGACAAGGGGCAGTCTCCGCAGTAGACTTACTTACTAGTAAGTAAACTATAGCACGCGGAGAGGAGAGGTGTCAAGGAGTCCGGCGATACTTACTTACTAGTAAGTAAATATCCAGAGAAGGAGGGGCAACTCTCTCCTCTCTAGCGAGACAGAGAGCGTGCGGTCTGTGAGCGCAGTCTGCAGCGAAGTCAGGCAGTCTACTGTCCGTAGCGCCTGCCTGGCCAGCCGCCTCTCAGGCGTAGACAAGATCGGACGAGCAGCGTGGCCGGGCGATCCTATTAAAAAGGAGGACGATCTCATGGAGCAGCGACCTTTTGCCAACGTACCAGAGCAGTTTCTACCGCCGCCGGAACACCGGGCCGAGTTCCTTTTCGCTGTGCCCTGGCTCTATTACATCAGGCGGGCCCAGATCTTCAACGCTGCGGACGAGCTGCTAGATCGCACGGTGCGGCGCGGTTTGGGGCCACGGACGGCCATCATCGATGCCGATCGAGAGGAGATCTGGACCTACCATCGGCTGCAGGCAGCGGTCAATCGCTGTGCCAATGCCCTGCGGGCGCTGGGTGTACGACCTGGCGAGCGGGTCGTGATGCGGCTCAACGACGTGCCTGCGGCGGCGATCGTACAGCTAGCGGTCTGGAAGATCGGGGCCTTAATTGTCCCCACAGCCACGGCTGAGCGAGCGCGAGAACTCTCCTTTATTTTCTCCGATGTCGAGCCAACAGTCGTGGTCTCTGATCGTGACTACCTGGACGACGTCGATCAGGCCCGCGCGGCGGCGCCCCAGTTGCGGGCAGTGGTGGCCTGGCCCGAGGCCTCGGGGAGAGACTACGAGAGCTTTGAGCGACTGCTGGCAACCCAGTCAGAGGAGGCGACGACCTACCCCACCCAGCCATTGGATGCCAGTGGCATCTATTACACCGGCGGCACCACCGGTCAGCCAAAGGGCTGCCTCCATACCCATGCTGCTGAGGTGGCGCTGGCGGATCTCAATAACCTGAGTCGCGCCGTCACTGCTGATGATGTGCTCTTTACGCATGCCCCTATCGGTCATGCCTTTGGCAACGGCGAAAAGATCAACTTTCCCCTGCGTGCCGGGGCCAGCGCCATCTATGCCGTGCGCCCTTCCGGTGAGCGGCTCTGGCAGCTCGTAGCCCGGTATGGCGCGACTGTTATGGCCGGGGCAGCGACCATTTACCGCATCATGCTCCAGGTCTGTCCGACGCCGCGCGAGCGCTATCCGCAGTTGCGACTGCGCCAGGCCATCAGCTCCGGTGAGATTCTGGATCAGGCCACGTACGAGCGCTGGCAGCAGGCTCTAGGCTTCCCCGTCAGAAACACCGTTGGGATGACGCCGATTCGTCATCTGTTTATCGACTCCAATCTGCTGGGGGAGAAGGTGGCGCCCCAGTTGTCGGTTGGTCGTCCCCTGCCAGGCTACGAGGCTCGCCTGGTTGACCCGGTGAGTGGCGAAACGCTGCTAGACCCCGAGCAGCCGGGGCGTCTGGCGATCCGCGGCCCCAGCGGCATCACCTATTGGGTGCATCGGCATAGCGGTATTCTGGAGCGGGCCCGTCAGGACGTGCGTGGGGGCTGGAGTCTGCTCGACGATGCCTACATCTGGGATCAAGAGGGCTGGCTCTGGTTCCATGCGCGGCTGGACGACATGATTGTGACTGGTGGCAGGCAGGTGGCGCCGAGGGAGGTGGAGGACGTGCTGACGCGCCATCCCGCCGTTGCGGAAGCGGCGGTGATTGGGCTGCCCGATCCGATCCGCGGTCAGGCCGTGACAGCAGTGGTAGTGCTGCGCCCGGGCCAGGTGCCTTCCGAGGATCTCGCCCATGCTCTCCAGGACTTCTGCAAGGCCCAAATGGCGTTCTACAAGTATCCGCGGCGCATCGAATTTGTGCCTGAGCTGCCGAAAGATAACGTCGGCAAGCTGCAGAGACGAATCTTGCGCGAACGCCTGCAGCCCTTGGCTGGGAAGGAGCATCTCCCGTGAAGCCCGACACCATCTGGCAGCCTCCGCCGCGGGCCTTGAGCTTACAGGTCCTCGTCTCGATGGCCGATGTCGACAGCTATCAGATCCACTACCACTCGTATTACCGCTGGATCGAACTGGCTCATCACCAGTTGCTGCGTCGCGCCGGCATGACGGTCCGCGAGCTGCTGGCTCAAGGGGCCGCCACGCCCGCGGTCCATAGCGAGTGTGACTACTTCATACCAGTTCAGGTGGATGAGACTCTCACGCTGCTGGCCTGGATTGATCGGCCCGGTAAAACCAGCTATGCTGCACGATGTCTGTTTATGAACGCAGCAGAGCAGGTCGTCGCCCAGGGCCAGGTGATCCACGTCTACATTGAGCACGGTCGCCCGGTTCCTTTGCCGGCCTGGCTCTTGCGCCTCGCCTCTGACAAGGAGGCTTGAGCCATGAAGGAGCATTATCCAGCAAGGGCTACTGTCCCTCAAGATTGGCTTGTTCCTCCCGAGCTGCAGCCTGACTTTCTCTGGGAGCAGGATGAGCAGACACGCTCTGAGCGCAACGTTGGCCGCGAAGCAATCGATCTCTGGTGTGACAGGGGCAATGGAGAGAGACCTGCAGTCATCAGGATGACAACAGGAGAGGTCGTCACATTTCAGGAACTGAAGGAGAAGAGCGATCGCCTTGCAGGGGCCCTGATCGAGCTTGGCGTTGTGGTTGGCGACAGGCTGGCGCTACGCTATAGTAGTCAGCCAGCCGCCATTATTGCTGCTGTGGCTGCCTGGAAAGCCGGTGCTGCGGTTGTGCCCATTCCTGCGCAGGCGCGGCGCAGCGAAATCGAGTTCTATCTGAACGACAGTGCTGCGCGCTGGGCCATTGTGCTCAACGAGGGTGACCTCTACTCTGAGCTAGCCGCGGCGCTACCGCAGACCTCAGTCAGGCGCGTGGTGATTGGCAGGAAAGCCCCTCACCAGGATGGCGAGAGCCTGGAGGCACTCATGAACGAGGGCCGTGCTGATCTGGCTGCGCGCGTGTGCACGCAGGCGGATGACCTGGCGGCAGTCTGGCACACCGGCGGCACAACAGGGCGGCCCAAGGCTACCTATCACACACATCGGCGCTGGCTGGCGGCGGGCCGCCGGCTTGCGCGCACCTGGGGCATCCAGCCGGGGCAGGTCTGGCTGTATGGCATCCCCATCAGCAATGTCGCTGGACTGCTGGGCAGGTTCATCTGCACGTTGCAAGCGGGGGCCACTCTTGTGGAGCCGGAGAACTTCAGCGGCGTCAGCGTGCTCCAGGCCATCGTCGCTCAGCGGGTGACACACTTGCTGGCCATTCCTGTGACGCTGAGCCAGCTTGCTCAGGAGGTGGCTGGCGATCGACATGCCCTCGCCAGCGTGCAGCAGGTCTATGCCCCCTTCCTGACAACGGGTGCCGGTGATCTCTACGCCCGCTGGAAGGAGCTGGGCTATCATCTAAGTAATCCCCTTGGCAGCTCTATCATGTGCCAGTGGTTTATCGGGCCGCGCGCTGATACTACCTTTCCGCCATTTGCGCTCGGCAAACCGGTCGAGGGCTATGAGATATGCATCGTCCCCATCGAGGGCACGAGTGCTGAGCCGCTGCCTGCCGGAGAGGTTGGGCGCATCGCCGCCAGGGGACCAACGGGACTCACCTACTGGAACCGTCCGGAGCTGCAGCGAGCAGAGGTCAAAGCCGGCTGGACGATCACCGATGATCTTGGCCGCATGGATGAAAACGGCGTCTTCTGGTTCATGGGACGCCTCAACAACCTGGTTGTGACAGCCGGCTACAAGGTGGTTCCTGGCGAGGTCGAGGAGATCTTGCAGCAGCATCCACAGGTTCAGGAGGTTGCAGTCGTCGGTCTGCCCGATCCCCTCCGAGAGCAGGTGGTCGCCGCTTTTGTGGTGCCCAAGGACAGCAAGGGCGGAGAGGCGCTCGCTCAGCAGTTACAGCAGTGGTGCAAAGAGCGTCTGGCTCCCTATAAGTATCCGCGCAAGATCTTCTTTCGCGACCAGCTGCCACGCGATCCCGTTGGCAAAGTGCAGATCCAGGTGCTGATTCAGCAGGCGGTAGATCGTCCAGTCTAGGCAAGCGAGCTGGCCGAGAAGCATGGGAGGAATATCCGTGATTGGTATCGATGCAGCATCTCTGGAGAAGCTCTGGATCGACGGGCAGGCCTGCGACAGCCAGAGCCAGGAGACCTATCCTCTGATCAATCCTTTTACCGGGCAGACGCTTGCCCAGATGGCCCGAGGAGGGCAAGCCGAGGCCCTAAGCGCTATCGCGGCAGCGGCCCGCGCCTTCCCGCTCTGGTCACGCCTGCCCGGGAATGAGCGAGCCAACAGGCTCTACAAAGCCTACCACTTGCTGCGCCGCTACCGGGCGGAGCTGGAGGCCCTCCTGATCGAGGATCTGGGGAAAACCTCCCGTGAGGCGGCCAAAGAGGTCCGCTCTACCGGGGCGTTTCTGCGCTATTGCGCCGAGGAGGCCAGGCGCATCTTCGGCGATTTCGTGCCCTCGCCCGATCCGAAGAAGCGCGTCGTAGTTGTTCCCCAGCCGGTGGGCATCGTAACGGCCATCACAGCTTCAAACGCGCCGGGCATTCTCTTCGGGCGTAAGGTGGCCCCGGCGCTGGCCGCTGGCTGCACGCTCATTGTGAAGCCGGCAGAAGAGGCGGCGCGGGTGACTCTTCTGCTCGCTCAGCTGCTTGAAGGGGCGGGGCTGCCCCACGGGGCCGTCAACGTCGTTATGGGAGACGCCCCGGCTATTGTTGAAACCCTCCTTGGTGATCCTCGCGTGGCGATGGTGACCTTCACAGGCTCGGTCCAGGTCGGACGTGAGGTGATGCGCCTGGCTGCTGCGGGTCCGAAGCGCGTCGTGCTGGAGCTGGGGGGCGTTGCTCCCTTTATTGTCTTCGCCGATGCCGACCTGCAGGCCGCAGTTGAGGGACTGGTCTCCGCCAAATTCCGCCATGCCGGACAGATCTGCGCCAGTCCCCAACGGATCTTTGTGGAGGAGAGCGTGGCCGAAGCTTTCAAGTCGCTCCTGGTCGAGCGGCTAGCGCGTGTCAAGGTGGGCGACCCGCGGGATGCAACTACCGAGTACGGTCCTCTCCAGCATCAGCGCAACCTGCAGAAGATCCAGCGCCTGCTGGAGGACGCGCTGGCTCGCGGCGCCCGTGTTGTCACTGGAGGCCACAGCCCAGGTGGCTTGCTCTTTGCTCCTACGTTGCTGGAAGGAGTCACCGACGAGATGGCCATCGCCCGTGAGGAGGCCTTTGGGCCATTGATTGCCCTGGCCACCTTCCGCGACGAGGCCGAGGTCATCGAGCGTAGCAACAATACGGCCTATGGGCTGGGAGCCTACGTCTATACCCGTGATCTGGCCCGTGCCTGGCGTCTGGCTGAGGCCCTGGAAGTGGGCATCGTCGGGTTGAACGACCCCTTTCCGGCCACGATTGAAGGGCCTTTTGGCGGAGTCAAGCAATCCGGCTTTGGTCTCGAAGGAGGCCGCTACGGCGTCGAGGAATTCTTGCTGAAAAAGCAGATCTCTTTCTCACTTGCCTGAGCCGTGAAAGGTCATCCCTGGCGACTGGTTCGAGGGAAGCGCCGCTTGTTCGCCCGTTAAGCTACGTCTCTTCCCCCGAACCAGTCGCCAGCCCCAGCGCTGAGGGCTGATTGCCGGTCAAAGCGAGTAAGCAAGCTACAGAGAGGGGGGATCTTCCTTGGCTGCGGCCTGGGGGCAACACTACTCGCTCTGCCCTCAAGCGCCGGATCAGATCGCCCTGGTCAGACAACAGATCAGCAGTTCCTGACTGGCACACCCGCCCCGCAGGCACTCGCATGAAGATTACGCCTCTGTTAAGAAATCGCGCACGAGACGGTTGAAGTCGCGCGTATGCTCGATCTGCGTCCAGTGACCACACTGACCAAAGACGTGCAACTGAGCGCGCGGGATGGCGTGCAGCAATTTCAAGCTGGTCGAGAGCGGGATAATCTGGTCATCGCGCCCATGAATCAGGAGCGTCGGGGCCTGGATCTCTGTTAGCCGGTCCTCATAGGCTGCCAGGTCATCGATACCCTGCTGGCGTGGCGGGGGAAACATGCTGGCAAAGGCCTCCTGGATACCCGGACGGATGCTTGCTCGATAGCGCAGGGCCACCAGGTCATCGTTTGCTAGCTCTTGGTGATAGACGAAGAGCCGGAGGAGATGCCGCATCTGCTCCAGATCGGGAGTGTAGCCCCAAACGGCATCCAAGCCGGCGGTCAAGGGGAAGCGCACGCCTGTCGGCCCCATCAGTACCAGGCGCTCGACTCGTTCAGGATGGAGCACCGCCGCCGCCAGCGCTACCGCTGCTCCCATCGAGTTCCCCACCAGATGAGCGCGCTCTACCTGCACAGCATCCAGAAAGGCGAGCAGATGAGCCACCCAGCGCTCCAGGCCGAAAACCCCATCGGCGGGCAGGGAGGTATAGCCAAAGCCGACCTGGTCATAGGCGAAGACATGCAGGCGCTCGGCCAGATAGCCAATGACCCGACTCCAATTAGCCCAGGCCGAGACCCCTGGCCCGGAGCCATGAATCAAGATCACAGGAAAGCCCTGGCCCGCCTCATGATAGTTGGTCACCACCCCTCCGGCGACAATGCTCTGCCCTATTTCTTCCGTCTTTTGCATAGAGAGTACTCCTCTTCCTACACCTCCCAAACTCTCTTTGGGAATCGTACTGTCCAATTCTGCACTGAGTAGATCGCTGGTGCCCTGAGAGAGGGGCCTCGCGGGCACAGCCATGCTCTCTCCGGAGAGGAGACCAGGATGGGATTGGTGTCCGTTCGCTACCACTGTCACCGTCCTTCCCGGCCTCCCTCCGTCTGCAATCATTGCTCTGTTTGCTCGTTACTGGCTGGCCGCTCCTGCCAGGCTGGCAGCCACGTCGGGGGAGGGGGTGCCATAGAGGAAGAACTCGGCTGGCAGCGGTGAGCCATACCAGATGATCCCCTTGGCCAGATCCTTCTCGTGCCAGGTGATCGGCTTCCAGGCCGGATCAAAAATCAGGTAGCCCGCATCTCCAAACAGCTCCACCCGATTGCCCCCCGGCTCAAACACATACATAAAGTAGGCCTGGCTGATGCCGTGCTTGCCCGGCCCCGCCTCGATCTGGATGTTGTTCTCCATCAACACATCGGCAATGTCGGAGAGGTGCTGCGGATAGCCGTACCAGTAACAGATGTGGTGCAGCCGCCCCCGGGCTCCACTGCGGTCGCCCATCAGGGCGATCTCGTGCACCAGGGCGCTCACGCTCAGCCAGGCACCAGCCTCGGTGCCATCGTTGAGGATGATGTGCTCACGCAGGCGGAACCCCAGCTGCTGCATCAGGAAGTCGCGATTGGGGGTCACCTGCTGAGCCAGCAGATTGACGTGGTCCAGGCGGCGCACCGGCACGCCGCGCAGGGGGCGCTTCTGGGGCCGGTTGAGCAGCTCGGTGCGCAGCGGCTCGGGGGCCTGGTAGTAGTCGACCTCCCAGAGCAGTTCCATGCGATGGCCATCGGGGGTGAGGAACTGGTAGGCGCGGCCATGCCCGAGGTCGCCGTCGAGCCAGCCGCGCCCGAGGCCGAGGGCCTCGATAGCCCGGACGCGGCGCTCCAGGGCCTGGGGGCTGGTGGTGCGCCAGGCGACGTGGCCGAGGCCGGGGTGTTGAGCTTCCGTGATCTTGAGGGTATGGTGATAGAAGTCCTCGTAGGCACGCAGGTAGACCGATTGGCCCTCCCGACAGGTCTCTTCCATGCCCAAGAGATCTTTGAAGAACCAGAGGGTCTCGTCGGGCTTGGGGGTCAGCAGCTCCACATGAGCTAGCTGGGCTACCTCAAACATAGGTTCCTGTCCGTTTTCTGCCATTGTTTTGCCTCCTTGATCCTTGCTAAATTGCAGCTGCCGCTCTGGCGGGTCGGATCTAACGCCCTTCGGCGACCGTCGTCCAGCGCTGGTGCAATGAGTCCGACATGAACCCCTGGCCTTCCAGCGTGGAGACATGCCCAGTTCAGGAGGGCCAGCTCGTCGGAGAGCATGCAGCCTTCCTCTCAGACTGCAGCCCACCGAAAGGCGAGAGCACTATCCAAAGAAGACTTTCACCTCCCCCAGATGCGAAAAACGCGCCTCGAACTGATCGCCGGGCTGCGCAGCGACAGCGGCGCACATGGCTCCTGGTAACACCAGCTCCCCGGCGCGCAGTCCTGTATTGAACTCAGCGAGCTTCCTGACTAACCAGGCGATGGCGGCAGCCGGATGACCCAGGACTGCTGCGCCATTACCCACCCCAACCACCTCGCCGTTGCGCCGAAGCTCCACCTGCTCAGCTTCCAGGTCCAGATCGCGAAGCGCGATCTGGCGCCCGACCACAACCCGCGCCGACGAGGCGTTGTCTGCAATGGTATCGGTGAGCTTAATGCGCCAATCGCTGATGCGGCTATCGACGATCTCCAGCGCAGCGCTCACGCTCCGCGTTGCCGCCAGCACCTCAGCGGGAGTCACATGGGAACCGGAGAGGTCGGCCTGAAGCCAGAAGGCAATTTCCGGCTCAACGCGGGGCTGGATCAGCTGCTGCAAAGGGAGGAGAGTGCCCGAGGAGTGCACCATCGAGTCGAGCAGGAAACCGTAATCAGGCTGGTCAACCCCCATCTGACGCTGCATGGCCAGACTGGTGAGTCCCACCTTGTGACCAACGAGGCGAGCGCCTCGCAGAAGCTTCTTTTGGAGCCAGTGCTGCTGGATAGTATAGGCATCCGCTACAGTGAGACCCGGATAGGACTCGCTAAGCGGGGCAATGGGTGTGCGTGTCTGCTCCGCCTGATCGAGCCGAAGAGCTAGCTCTTCGGCAGTAGAGGGGGAAAGATTGCCACTGGACACAGTTCTCCTCCTGCTCATACGTGGACGTTGTCACTGTCCAAGGCTACGATCGGTTACTCAAGCAAACGGTTTTGGCCTCAGTATAGAACTCCAGGCTGTACTGGCCACCTTCCCGTCCAATGCCACTCTGCTTCATTCCTCCAAAGGGCACACGCAAATCCCGGACAAAGAAATCGTTAATCCAGACTGTCCCCACCTTCAGAGCCTCTGCTACTCTGACAGCACGCCCAACATCACGGGTCAGCACCACAGACGAAAGTCCGTAGCTGACCCCATTGGCCACCGCCAGTGCCTCCTCCTCAGTATCGAAGGGGGCGACCGTCACGACCGGTCCAAAGACCTCTTCCTGGCAGATACGGTCGTGAGGCTGAACATGCGTGATCACTGTGGGAGAGAGAAAATTCCCCTCATGGTATGGAGGGGGCAGATGAGGCGGTCCACCCCCAAGCAAGAGTGTCGCCCCTTCAGCTACGGCCTGATCGATGTAGGACCGCACACGCTGCACATGCTCACGAGAGATCAAGGCTCCCAGCGTCGTCTCCGGGTCCAGAGGGTTACCCGGTTGCAGGGTGCTTGCTCTGGCTAGAAAGCGCTCAAGGAAAGGCTCATAGAGCGGGCGCTGCACCAACAAACGCGGACCAGCCAGGCAGAACTCGCCTTGATTGAAGAAAGCGGCACGAACACTGGTCTCCACCGCCAGATCCAGATCGCAATCGGCGAACACCAGCGTGGCCCCTTTTCCCCCAAGCTCAAAAGAGATGCGCTTCAGTGTACGAGCGGCAGCGCTCATAATGGCTTTACCGGTGACGGTCTCACCGGTGAAAGAAATGAGACTCACCTCAGGATGCTGTGTCAGCAAAGCCCCTGCTGAGTCGGGGCCGAAGCCATGCACTACATTGAAGACGCCTGGAGGGAGGCCGGCCTCTTGAGCAATCTGGGCCAGCTTCCAGGCCCCGATGGGGGTTAGCTCCGCCGGTTTCAAGACCACGGTATTCCCGAAGGCCAGGGCCGGGCCGATCTTCCAGGTTTCCAGGAGCATGGGAACATTCCAGGGCGTGATCAAGGCCGCGACACCTACCGGCTGGCGAAGCACATAGTTAATATAGCCATTCTCCATCGGGTAGGCCTCACTGCCATGCATCACAGCAAAATCCGCGAAAAAGTCAATATTGGCCGCGATGCGTGCGATG
Source organism: Thermogemmatispora argillosa (assembly GCF_059696725.1). Taxonomy (NCBI): domain Bacteria; kingdom Bacillati; phylum Chloroflexota; class Ktedonobacteria; order Thermogemmatisporales; family Thermogemmatisporaceae; genus Thermogemmatispora; species Thermogemmatispora argillosa. The sequence continues at coordinate 407,848 of NZ_AP019377.1, forward strand.
TAGCCCGCCTTATTCTCCCGGATCGGACGTCCCACATCCAGACTTTCGATGAGGGCCAGCTCCTCCTCATGGGCCCGAATACCTTCGGCGAAAGCCCGTAAGTGCCGCCGACGTTGTGAGGGAGGCATCTGACTCCAGTACGCGAAAGCGGCCTTGGCGGCCCGCACCGCCGCATCGACCTCGGCCTCTCCGCCCTCGGGCGCCCGCCCTATGACCTCATTCGTTGCCGGAAACAGGATCTCAAAGTGTTTCTCTCCTTCCACGAACTGGCCATGAATATAGTGCTGGACATCGAACCAGTAGGGGTGCATGACAGCTAATCCTCCGTTTCTAGCCCACAAACGTCGCAACGAGCCAGCTCCCTTGTGGACCCTCTACTCTGACGTCACCAGGGATGGCCGGCCGTGCACTGATTGGAGAGCCGAGGTAGATCAGCTGGCCAGCCTTTAGCCCCCCTACCTCATGGGCAAGCCACAAGAGATGGTCCTCCACAGGCCCCAGGGCCTCAAGAGATCCCTCTGCCACAGCGCACTCATCAATGAAGAGGCGCAACGTCCCCTTGACGGGCCAGACGAGAGCTTGCTCTCCTCGCGAGAAGCCGCCGCCAGAGGCGTTATCAGCGATGACCTCGGCGAGAGTAAAGCGATAGCCGGCCCAGATCGAGTCCAGCAGGTCAATGCCCAGATAGGCCACCGCTATGATCTGCTGAGCCTGCTGAATGGCCGCCGTAGGGGGAAGATCCTGGCCGAGCAGAATGACGATTTCCGGCTCAAATCGCGGTTGAATGAAGCGGCTCAGTGGGACAACCGGCTGTTTGAGCAACATGTCATTATAGATGCGTCCATAAATGGGAGTAGTGATTCCCATCTGGGCCTGCTTGGCTGGGCTCACAAGACCAAGCTTATAGCCCCGGACAGTACGGTGCGCTCCCAGGTGCTCCTGAATGCGGTAAGCCTGGCGCGCAGCGAGGTGGAAGCGATTGCCTGCCACGGTGTACCTTGCTGCACGCGCGCTGCGTACTGCTTCCAGAAGGGCAACTTCCTCTGGGGTGATCGGTCTGCTCATCATTGACCTCGCCTATCCTGACCTGCTAAAGAGCGGCCAGCTACTCCCCACTGGCATCTGGAAACCTCGTAGATTACGCCCCGGAGCTCTTCCAGAGATAGGCCAGCTCACGAGACGCTCTCTGCGACAGAAGATGAATGAGGAGCCTCCTTTCTGGGAAACGCAGAGAACTGTCTTCGCACCACTTCCCTGGCGCAGGCTCAAGTCTGGGAGACCTGTTTGTCTTGCGACCGGCTAGCGAGCTCCAGCGCCACGTCGAGAATCCAGTCCTCTTGCCCGGCAACTGCCTGGCGGCGCCCCAACTCAACCAGAATACTGCGGGGATCAAGATGGTACAGCTCACCAGCCCGGCGAGCGTGCAGCAGGAAGGTCGAATAGACTCCTGCGTAGCCGATCGTGAGTGCATCGCGGTCGGGCAGGGGCTGATAGGGTGCGATAGGGGCGACAATATACTCGGCGGCATCCATCAAGGCGAAGACATCCAGGCCGGGATTTTGGCCCATTTTGTCGAGCACCGCGGCGATCACTTCTGTAGCGGCGTTACCGGCCCCCGCTCCGAGACCACGCAGGCTACCATCGATCTGATCGGCCCCTGCCTCCAGGGCGGCCAGCGTGTTCCCTATAGCGAGGCCCAGATTATTATGGGCATGGAAACCCACCTGGATCGTCAGCGCCTCTTTGAGGGCCTTGACTCGCGCGTAGGCCCCGTCAGGCAGGAGGGCGCCAGCAGAATCGACAATATAGACGCAATCAGCGCCGTAGGATTCCATCAATCTGGCTTGCTCTGCCAGCACCTCTGGAGGACGCATATGCGCCATCATGAGAAAGCCCACGGCTTCAAGCCCTAGCTCTTTGGTAAGACCAAAGTGCTGCTCTGAGATATCCGCTTCTGTACATTGCGTGGCAATGCGAATCACCTGGACGCCTCGCTCGGCAGCCGCCTTCAGCTCCTTGCGTGTCCCGATCCCGGGCAGCAGCAACGCAGCGATCTTCGCACGCTCGCAGACGCTGCGGGCCTCAGCGATCAGCTCCAACTCAGGAGTATGGGAGAACCCATACTGCAGCGACGCCCCTCCTAATCCGTCACCGTGCGTGACCTCGATGACCGGAACTCCTGCCCGATCCAGGGCCTGGGCAATGCTGCGCACCTGCTGGCGGGTAAACTGATGACGCATGGCGTGCGAGCCGTCCCTCAACGTAGTATCGGTCAGGCGGAGCGCTCTCATGCCACTGCCTCCTTGCTTGAAAGGAGATGGGCGGCGAAGACTTCGCCTACACGGCGCGCCGCGGCCGTCATGATGTCCAGGTTGCCGGCGTAGGTGGGGAGATAGTCACCGGCCCCACGTACCTCCAACAGCATCACAATGACCGCGCTCCTCCCCCAGGGAGTCTCTCGCATCTCAACTATTGGAGGATTCTTGAGCAGGTAGCCCGGGACATAGCGCTGCACATCAGCTACCATCTGCTCAACTGAGGCGGCCACTTGCTGGAAGTCGAAGTCGCCCTCGGGTACCACATACACCGTGTTGCGCATCATGATGGGCGGAGAAGCAGGATTCAGGATGATGATGGCTTTGCCCTCCCGCGCACCGCCCAGTGCCTCCAGTCCGCGCGCCGTCGTGTAGGTAAACTCGTCAATGTTCTGGCGCGTTCCAGGACCCGCAGAAGCGCTGGCCACGGTGCTGACCATCTCAGCATAGCGCACAGGAGTCACACGAGAGACAGCGTAGACAAGCGGGATCGTGGCCTGCCCGCCACAGGTGATCAAGTTCACGTTCATCTGATCCAGGTGGGCCCCCAGATTGACCGGCGGCACCACGTAGGGGCCGCGCGCTGCCGGCGTCAGGTCGATGGCAATTTTCCCGGCTTCACGTAAGAGCCGGGCATGGCGTACATGCGCTTTTGCGCTCGTGGCATCAAAGACAATGCGAATCTCTGGGTCTGCAAGAACCGCATGAATGCTCTCGGTGCTGGTTGGTATGCCAAGCGAGCGAGCTCGCTCCAACCCCTCTGACTGAGGATCGATACCCGCCACCAGCGCTAACTCCATTGACCCTGGCTCTTTCAAGAGCTTGTACATTAGATCGGTTCCGATGTTGCCAGAGCCTAAAATCGCGACCTTGGCCCGCCCGTTCGATGCTGAGTGCTGCATGGTCGTTCAGTTCCTCCTCTTACCAGAACAAGCTATTCTCGGGATATAGCCAAGATTCTCAGAAACCTGCTGAGCTGCTCTCACAATGGCCAGACGATACTGCTCCTCGTTGGCATAGAAGCGGTAAGCCGGTATCGAGAGGCTCATGGCAGCAATCACTTCGCCGCTGTGATCGCGGATCGGAGCGGCGACACAGCACAACTCCAACACGGCCTCTTCGCGATCGTAGGCATATCCTTGCCGACGCACCTGCTCCAGTTCTGCCCGCAATACCTGGGGATCAGTGATCGTGTTGGGGGTGAGGGCCGGCAGGCCTTGTTTCTCCAGGATTGCCTGGACCCGCTCCCAGGGCAGATGGGCCAGGATGCATTTGCCAACCCCGCTGCAGTGGCCTGGCAGCCTTACCCCAACCCCAGTCACAGCCACCCGTACAGCTCGTGTCCCTTGCAGTTTCTCGACGTAGATAATCTGGTCAGATTCGAGGGTCGCGAGATGGACGGTCTCACCGAAGCGAGCGACTAGCGATTCCATCACCTTCCGGGCCTCGCTTCGGAACTCGGTTGTCTCCAGGAGAAGCTGGGAGAGGGCTACGATCCGCCAGCCGAGGCGGTATCGACCCGTTGGGGTACGCCGTAGCAGCCCTCCCTCTGTCAGACTGGCAGCTAACGCCGAGGCGGTAGACTTGGGGAACCCAAGTTTGCGCGCGATCTCACACACTCCCCACTCTGGTTGCTCGTGGGAAAAGAGGTTCAGAATCTGAAACGCTTTGTAGACAGATTGCACCATTGCCCTGTCCTCCCGGTGGACCTGTACACAGAAAACCAGTCCGCTGTCTTCCATCCCTGTAGCTCTGAAAGGCCGATGCCCTCCTGGCATGACCGCTGAGGAGATCGCAGGCATCGCTCAACCATGAAGCGCTTCCCGCCGGGCGCATAGAGACGCTGTCCGTGATCGCTCCTGCTCTGTTGAACCCTCGATTGAAGTAAGCTAGTTCAAGTATAAGCTGGTTGTTTTTAACAAACAATGCAGCCGTCCCGCATTGATGGACAGATGTATTGACGCACGTAGGCGGACCAGTACCATTAGTAGCGATGGTGCAGGAAAGCTTTTGCCGGATTCCTAGCCCGTGGGGTACCACAGAGGCGGGGAAATGAGTTCCTGAGCCTGTAACAGGGCCGATGGTGAAGGATGCGTAGTACAGAGCGAAAACGCTATAGTCGTTAATCAATAAGGAAGGATGCTGGGCAGGGTTCAGGCCCGGCTATGATCGAACTGCGGGAGCCGATCAGCCTGCCCGGCAGAGGAGGATCAGCGATGACAAGCGGCTGTCTCTTGTGCGATTATACGCCTGTTCACGCAGAGACGGTTTCCCGGTCGGCCTGATCCTGGCGCTCCTGCGTACCTCCTGCCCCTTTCCCGGCACGGGCAACCCTGCTAGCACCATCCCCATGCCGGCGACAATCCTCTCCAGAGAGGAGCAGCGGCCCCGTGAGTGGGCACCGTCGCACCTGGCCGCGCAGCACACCAGGGCTGGCAGCAGGGCTGCTGGCCTGCAGATGGACGCAGCGGCGGCGCCGGCCCAGCCAGCGCCCGCTCTGGCTCGATCAGAACACCCGACCCGGGAAGCGCTTGCTGCCGAGTAGCAGGGATGCTTTCGTAGTCGTCGCCAGCCACCTTCACGAGCGTCACTCTGGGCGGCGAGTTTGTCGCGTTAGCTGCAGGGAAGTTGGCTTCGGGTAGGTTTGAGACTCAGTGGGAGCGAACAGCTCAGCGACACGCAGCACATGCTGCTCCATCAGTGCCCGTGCACGGTGCGGATCATGGGCACAGAGCGCAGCAAAGATGGCCTTGTGTTCTCGCTGGGAGGCCTGGCGGCTGGTGAAGAGCTGTTTCGAGTACCCTGTATACTCAAGCGTATCCCACAGCTGGTCGATCAAGTCCCTGATTACGGGCAGGCCGGCTGCTTGGTGAATGAGACGGTGAAAATCGCGATTGAGTGCACCATAGGTGAGTGAGTCGGATGACTGTTCGTCCATCTGTTCCAGGAGCGATTGAAGCTCGGCCAGCGTTCTCTCATCGATCCGTTGAGCAGCGCGGGCTGCGAGAACTCCCTCAAGGGCAGCTCTTGCAAGCATACGCTGATATGTCTCTTCGGATGGAGTGATTCGCACGAACACCCCAACCTGGGGGACGACAGAGAGGAATCCTTCGCGCTCGAGGAGCGAGATCGCCTCTAAAACGGGAGTTCGGCTCATTGCGAGTTCCGAGGCGATGGCGTTCACATCGAGGGCAACGCCGGGTTGAAGTTCACCTTCGAGGAGCAGCTGCTTAAGAAACTGATAGGCCCGGTCGCGTTTCCGGCTACGGGAATTCGCAGATTGTGGGTGTTCCTGTGACTGGCGCATCCTTTGCATACATCCTCCAGCTTGTGCGAGCATCATAAGCATTCTAGCAAATGAGCAGAGCCGAGTGATCACCATCATACAGTGATTCAGACTGGCGGGCAAAGACGAGTCTGGTTCTGGAAACTGACGCTTCTCTCAGGCTGGTCGTGTCCTGGGAGGAAGGTGCTGGTCACGTGTGACGAGGAACCCGCCTCACCACCGGATGAGAGCACCCGGGGTCTACAGCGGGTTCCTGGTGTTGCCTCGGCTTCCAGAGACTGGTATGTTATTCCCCAATGGTCCCAGCGCGCTGCACTCCCAAGCCGAGCGCTGAGCAAGCTATGAGATCACCTTGTGAGCGGCGCCACTATGCCGGGCTGGCTTCTGTGCGTTCCACCGCAGGCCGACGAGCTGCTGTCATGTGGTATTGCAAGAAGGCCCGGATGTCAGCCTGCATAGCCTCCCAGCGTTCTAGCTGTATCCAATGTCCGCAACGATCGTAAACCTTGAGTTCAGCAGCGTGCAGATGCTGGAGGAGCCAGATACTGCTTTCGAGCGGCACGATACGGTCAAAGCGCCCATGTAAAATCAGAATCGGATGCCGGATTCGACTGAGCAAGGTGGGAGGGAGTGGGATGGGACCGTCGATCATCATCGCCTCATAGGCCTCCAGCGTCTCCGGCTGTGCAGCCAGAGCATAGCGGCGCTCCACGAGTTGATCCAGGTCAGGAATAGCCTCGTCCGAGTACAAGAAGGCCCGGAAGACCTGCTTGAGCCGCGCTGGCCGCAGGTCCGTTGCAAAGGAACGCATCAGGGCCATTTCCGGTCCAGGCGTGAACGCCCCGCCGGCTGGTCCCATAAGCAGGGACGGGCCAAAGCGCTCCGGAGCCTCGATCAGTAGCTGCAGTGCCAGGTATCCCCCCATCGAGTTACCGATGAGATGCGCGCTATGGACCTGGAGTGCATCAAGGAGTCCTAAGACCTGCTCAACACGCAGTCCTATCCAGGCTGTCCAACCGCGTGGCCAGGGGCGGCGTGGAAGCGACGTTTCGCCGAATCCCACCAGGTCGGGCGCGATAACGTAAAAGTCACGGGCGAGGTCGGGAAGGACCCGTTCCCAATTGGCGGCTGCCGAGGCTCCCGGGCCGGCCCCGTGCAAAAGGACAAGGGCCGGGTTGGCCGGATCACCTCCAATCCAGTAGTGGGTGGTGATCGTGCCAGTCTGGACCCACTGCTCCTGAACCGGCATATTCTGGCTCTCCTTTCTTGCAGCTTCCAGATGGATATCACAGCAAAAGGCGGCTGGGGAGCAGCTCAACCACGTTGACTTCGCTCCTCATTCCGGTCGTCTCCGCTATTTCCCCTAAGCTGGGGTAGTGAGTGCCATAGACCCCATCTGATTGATCGGACGCTGCTCACCCCACCAGATCAGTCCGTCGACGTAGTCCTCTTCGGTCCATTCAATAGACTGCCAGTCTGGATCGAAAATCAGATAGCTCCCGGAAAAGATTTCGAGTCGATGGCCGCTGCCTGGATCACGGACATAGGTGAAGAAAGCGCGAGAGATGCCGTGACGACCTGGACCCAGGTCGATCTTAATATTGTGTTCCGCGAGGATATCATTCGCACGCAGCACATCCTGCCAGCTATCGAGCCAGTAGGCAACATGATGCAGGCGAGCGGGGGCAGGATCAGCAGGAGGCTCGAAGACGACGCCGAGAGCTACGTCATGAACCAGGGGTGTGACACTCATCCATGCATAGATGGTGCCCGGGCCTTGGAGACGGATATGTTCTCGCAGGCGGAAACCGAGCGTATCGAGATGGAACTGAATTCCCTGGCTGACGGTCTGATGAGTCGTCTGAAGGTTGACATGATCAATGCGAACGGGGGAGATCCCTTTCCGCCAGGCCTTGTGGGGCATGTTTTTCATCGTCGAGCGCGTCTCAGGTGGCGCCTGTGGCTTCTCTATGTCAAAGTACAGCTCGTAGGTATGGCCAGCATGCGGCACCTGGAAGCGAAGCGCGCGCCCCTGGCCTAACTCATCGCCTGGCCTGACGGCCTGGCAGTTGATCCCCTGCTCTTCAAGCAGACGTTGATAGCCATCGACATCTTCGGGGCGCTCGGTGCGCCAGGCGACATGATCGACACGCGCCTGTTCTCCTTTGCTCAGCACAAGGCTATGGTGTTCCCACTCTCCATAGGCTCTGAGGTAGACCTCGTTCTCGCTGCGGGCGATCTCCTCAAGTCCGACGATTTCACTCCAGAACCAGAGCGACTTGTCAAGATCTGGTGTCACGAGATGAATATGCCCCAGTTTTGCGATACCCTGGCGATGTGCGTAACTCATGCTTCCTCTCCTGGCTTATGAGCCTTTTTATTACACCTCAGCGGCCAGCGGGCCCCCTGCCTGTCTGCCTCCCTCCAGGCAGGGGGAGTAGGCTTGACTAAACTTGCTCCAACCCTCTCTCGCGACGAGCATGGAGAGGGTGCTACTGTGAGGCGCCTCCGCTTCGATTACGTGAGGAGCCCCGCCAGCCTGGCGATCCCCCGTACCCCAAGGCCTCCGTCCGAATTGATGACTGCTCCTGTCACCCCCCTTGACAGCTCCGGCGAGGCCAGATAGAGATAGGCCCCAGCGTGATCTTCAGGGTTGAGAACCAATTGCAGCGGGTTTCCTTGGCGCATCAGGTCCTCAATCCCCGGCGTCTCTCTGAGACGTAGCCCTTCCTGGCCGAGCGAGCGGAGCCCGCGCAAGTTGGTGAGCGTTCCTCCCGGCGCCACACCATTTACTCGGACCCGCGGAGCCAGCTCGAAGGCCATTTCGACCACCAGCCCCCGCGTCGCCCATTTAGAAGCTATGTAGAGAGGGCCACCTCCATTCGGGTAGAAGGCCGAATTTGACAACGTGTAGATGACGCTGCCAGTGCTCTCCACCAAAGCGTCCCAGGCCGCTTTGGTTGCCAGTATGTAGCTCTTCACATTGACATCCATGATTTCCTGAAAAGCTGCAGCCAGCTGATCAGGTTCCAGCGTCTTGAGTGACGCAAAATAATCCCATATGCCAACGCAACAGACGAGGCAATCGAGCCGACCGTAGCGTTCGAGGGCCAGCGCTACAGCGCCCTGATTGGCGCTCCAGGTTGTGGCGTCACCGACCACCCCTGCCACCTGATCGCCGTGCAGCTGTTCCAGCTCAGTAATGCGTTCTGCCACCACGTCGAGAACGACGACCCGGGCACCCTCGCGGACAAAAGCATCAACGACGGCCCGTCCGATGCCAGAGCCGCCGCCCGTCACGAGGGCGGTTCTTCCTTCAAGAAGGCCCATGAGTATCCTCCAGTCCGTTACCCGCATGGCCCGTAGCTCGTGGGGCGCCTGGTGGACCATAGGGGTGTTCGAGCAGCCGTGCGAACGTTTCAGGCGTTTGCCATGTCAGGCTTTCCAGTTCCAGCGGGTCCAGCCGAATTTCGAACCCGAGACGGGGGGAGATGATTTGGAGCCGGACCCCATTGCGGGTATAGATGCGGCGCACCAGGACAGACGCAAATTCGTTCCCGATCTCTGTCGGCGGATCAGCGGCGAGCATATCGCGGTCCGCCCAACTTGGAAGGGGTGTAACTGCCGTAGGGCGATGCTCTGCCATGAGGGCACCTCACAGGAAAATCGCCAGATTGCGTGTTAGCACAATGGAGTGATCGAGAAGCACCCGTCGCCGGGCAAGGCGCAGCGAGCCATCAACCCTGCGGAGCACGTCAGAGCGCTCGGCGCTAAGAACATCGTAGGTCGGATCATCGCCGCGTGTACGATAGACAAGCACATTGGAGCGGACAAGATATTCGTCTTGCTGCTCTCCAGGGGCGACGCGGATATTCGTGACAAAATGGCGAGTCCGCGAAGGTGGGTCTTCAGCCCAGGCGTACTCGGTCGCGAGGCGCTCGATGCGCTTGCGAAGCGTCCATTGGTTCTCCAAGAAGTGGCCGGTACCGTCAAGAATGCCCTCTCCCTGGGACCGCTCACGTGTCACCCGTTGCGGCAGTTCATACTGCACATCTTCGGAGAGCAGCGCGAGCCACTCGTTGTATTGCCTTTCGTCCAGGAGCTCAGCCTCACGATAGAGAAATGCCTCGATTTCACGGAGGATAGTCTCCGACACGGCGCTCATAATGCTCTCCTTATCGCTCATGCTTCCGAGCTACTGAGGGGGGCACCACTGCTCTGCTCCCCTAGCGGCTATTGGAACACATCCACTCGAAGTAGGTCGTCCAGAAGTGCCGCTGGGCATACTCCGTATAGTCCACCGGATAGGCCTGCCCAGGTCCTGGCCAGTCCGTGAGCGGTTGCAGATGGTCCAGACCCATGCGGTAGTTCAAGGGGATTGTCCGGGCCAGCTGTCCCTTGGCCACCTTCGTGATACTTGACCAATTCTCGGTGTCATCTTGCTCAAGGGTGCCAGAGGTTCCGAACTGAAGCACATAAGCCCGGTACGAGGCTTCTTTCCACTCCTCTGGGGCATCCCGCTCCACGAGGTACCAGCTCCAGATCTCCATTCGGTCCGGCCCCAGGGGGCGCCATACCCGGAGAGTGAAGTAGGCTACTGGGGCGGTGCCCGGCATAATGCCCGGCGCGTTCAAGAAACTCACATTAGGAAAGAGTGTGGAGTGGCTTTGCCACAGGTCGTGATCCATAATGGCATGGTGGGCGGGCGTGAGATTGGCACGCATCGTCCCAACCAGATGCGGATAAAGCGCCGCGTATGGCAGGTTGGGAACGTAGCCGCCAGCCCAGGGCCCGACGATCGCCTGAGGGCCATCCTTGTGGAAATTGGCGTCGGGAACTGGCAAGATCCCAACCTCGACTGTGCTCCGGTGGGTGAAGGCGGTGTGGTAGGCGTCGCCGATGAAGTTATCTGCTCCAAGTTTCCAGTTAGCGGGAAAGATCCAGCGATCGGGGGCACCACGCACCTCTAAGCCAGCGGTGCTCTTCTTGAGGTAGAAGTCCAGATAGAAGGTCGCTTCCCCTAGATACTCTCGCAGCGGAATCGCTTCGGGGTCAAGGTTGGCAAAGAGGAGCCCCTCGTAACTCTCCAGTCGCACGCTGATCAGCGGCCACTCCCCTCGCTGGAGTCCCTCGGCCCCGTACACTTCCCGATGGAAGGGCACTCCGATTAGCTCCCCCGTGTTCTTGTAGGTCCAGCCATGATACGGGCAGCGGAAGAAAGCGGCATTGCCCGCCTCAGCCCGGCAGACCTGCATGCCGCGATGGCGACACATGTTGTAGAGGGCCCGAATTTCGCCGCTCTCCGTCCGTACAATGATCAGCGGATCATCAGCCACATAGCGCACGACGTAGTCACCTGGCCTGGGAATCTCCGATTCGTGCGCGACAAAATGCCAGGCTCGGGCAAAGATGCGCTCCTTCTCCAACCGGAAGATCTCCGGATCGCTGAAGAGACCAGGAAGCAGATAGGCACGCTGCAGAAACTTCTCCTGGGCGGTTGCCAGATACTCCTCTGGTCCGTGCACTCGCTGCGCGGTTACGGTCATGACAGCACCTCCGGTTCCAAGCGTCGTTGGCAGTCCTTAGCATTAAGGCGTTCCGTCTGCCATGCGGCTGACTCCAGCAACAGCGGCGAAGCTGGCAGCATCGATCAATAGCTGGCAGCCAGCAGGCAAGCACTCGGCCGTTCCCTTGGGGCCGTAGGGTCATCCCATCTTACATACTAGTATACTAACATTTTAGTATTCGACTGTCAAGGCTCAGGCGAGAGCTTCGCTAGAGCTTGGTTTGATCTGTTCCTTAAAAAGCGTAGCCACAGTGATCGACGATGAGGGCATTTATCCCACGACGGCTGAGGGCCTGGCGAAATTGTGTCCGGTGCTGGAGCAGGGGACAGTTACTCCCGGCACCCAGACCCATCCCGCCGATGGCAACTGTGGCATGGTGCTGACCTCACGAGCGCGTGCCAGAGAGCTAAGCCGCGATCAGGCAGTCGAAGTCCAATGCCTGGCCTTTGGCCAAGCCCGGGCGAGAAAGGACTTTATGCCACAGGCAACCTTCTGGCCGCCCGGCAGGCGCTGACCGCGGCTGGTGTGAGCCTGCGAGAGCTGCGCGCTGTCAAGACGCATAATCCTTTTGCCGTCAATGATATCTACTTTGCGCGTGAATTGGGCCTTGCTCTGGAGAGCTTTAATCATTACGGCTCGCCTCTGGTGTTCAGTCATCCACAGGGACCGACTGGGCTGCGCCAGATCATTGAGCTCATCGAAGAACTGATCATGCCCGGAGGCGGCTGCACCGCTGGAGATACAGGAACAGCCATAGTTGTGCACGTCGATCTCCATTGAGGGCCTGGGATCTCTCTCGACCTGGCAGTCTGGCACTGCTTCTTAGAAGAGCAGTGCCAGACTGCCAGTCCTCTCTCCAGCAATGATCAGGCGATCTGGCGGATGATGAAAGATGATGCTCAGTGAAGCCGGCTTCTTGGGAAGTCAGCTTCATGTCCATTCGGTCTATCAGACCGGCTCGCTCGCCCATTAATCCGGCCACTGGGGCAGGCGCGGAGCCGTTTGAAAAGCCCGCCCTGGAGAGGGGATAACGGGCAGAGCGGGGCCAGGGAAATCGGGGACTCACCACTCGTGCTCTCTGAGTTGCTCTCGCCGGGCCAAACCGCTACCAGTGCGGTGGGCCTCTGGTCGCGCGCGATAGGGCCTGCTTCCCTCCCCCGACACATGCTCCAACACTAGGCAGCGCCGCATCCAGCGTGGTACCACCTGAGTTCCTGGCAGGTGCGGCTCCAGTTCTCCAGAGCGCACGCTCCTTCCTCTGGCAGCAGCGGCGATGCTGCCTGCGCTTTACAGGATAATGCCTTCCCCTGATGGCGCAGGACTGCCCTGAGCCCGAGCAGCGAAACGAAGCTAGAGCTACTCCACCTGCCCGGTCGAAGTGGACCTGGTCGTCCCCTTTTCTGCGGTGCGCGCTGAATGTTACAATACCAGCAGGGTAATCAATAAGATACCAGAGGGCCTGACTGGAAGAAGCGGTTCAGGGGACAGGAGAGCAACACGCCCCCCCGGCAGGACAAAGAGGCCCCCAGTGCAGCAAGAGAGGAGCAAGTGCGATGACCACACCCGACAACACCTACCCGATCGATCCCGAGCACGCCGGCGAACTGGCCCGCCTGATGCAGCAGGATCGCCTGCTGACTGAGGCGATGGGCGGCCTGCTGCCCGAGGAGGGGATCAGCCTCCCAGAGACCGGTCGTGTCCTCGATCTGGCCTGCGGCCCCGGCGGCTGGGCCTTAGAACTGGCCTTTCGCTTCCCCAAGGCGGAAGTCCTCGGGGTCGACATCAGTCCGCAGGTGATCGAGTACGCCCGTGCCCAGGCCTGGTCACGTGGCCTGAGCAACGTTTCCTTCCAGGTCATGGACGTCATGGAGCCGCTCGCCTTCCCGGACGGCTCCTTTGATCTCATCAATGGCCGCCTCTTGTGCGGCTTCATGTTACCGTCAGCCTGGCCTCGGCTCGTGCAGGACTGCTTTCGGCTGCTCAGGCCCGGCGGCGTCCTCCGCCTGACCGAGACCGAGGGACCTCTCACGAGCAGCCCGGCCACCGAGCGCTATTTGCACCTGATCTGGCGTGCCCTCCAGCAAGCCGGCCAGAGCTTCTCTCCCGATGGCCGCCACATTGGCATTACGCCGGTGCTACCGCGGCTGGTGCGTCAGGCCGGCTTTCGCGAGGTGCGATTGCGCGTCACTGCCATCGAGTGGTCGATGGGCACGGAGATGCACTATCCGGTTTTCAAAGATCACCTGATTGCAATGGAACTGCTGCAGCCCTTTCTGGTGAAGATGCAGCTGGCTAGCAAAGAGGAGCTGGAGCGTTTGTACCAGCAAGCACTCGCCGAGATGCAACAAGAGGATTTCTGCGCTCTGTGGAACCTGCTCACCGTCTGGGGGCGCAAACCCGCGCCAACGACGGAAACCTGCTCGGGGGCTTCCTCCGCAGCCGGGGAATAGCGCTGGGAGGGGGCCGTCTCGCCAGCGCGCCTGTCCTGCCCAGCTCTGCGCCGCAGCCCAGGCCCATAGTATACCGCTCACAGAGCTGGTGCCAGAGGTTCCCCAGGCTCCTAGAGGCTTTTCTCTGTCAGTCGGGGTAGTCCCGCTGGCGCAGGACGGAGTACGCAAGCAGACGAGCAGGGTGCCCCCAGGCAGTGGCGCTGAGGGCGGCGACGCGGCGGGGCCAGCCAGCTCACCTGCGCTTCGGTTCTGCTGGCCTCGCTGTTCAGCCTACCGCGAGACGCAGTCAGGATCAGCTCCGACAGTTGCGCCGCTGCCACGTGAGCCAGGAGTTCAGTCCGCGTGTTCTCGTGGGTGCAGGCAGGTCGAGGAATCAGGCGTGCCTTCGATGAGGTCTTCTTCTATTCCTCGGCTTGAAGAAGCGACTCCACCCCTGGAGCCTTTTTCTGTTTTCATCCTTGGCTTCAAATAGGTCTCGATGATCAAAAAAGGACACCTGCATGGAATGGAGATGCCCTCTGAGAGCAGAGGCCAGGCGGCCCTCGGGGTGCGCCAGATCCGCAGAGCCTGGTCCCTGTCAGCGAGATGGGGTTGAACTGGAGGCAGCCAGGGCAAGAAGGACCTTCGTATGGAGGCGCTGAGTTCGGCCCCCGCGTCCCTGCTCGAGCCAGACACCTGATCTGACCTGGACCTGCCAGGGAGGAGCCGTGGTCTTCTTCGGGGGACGCAGAGGGGCAAAGTCTGAGGAGCACAGGCAGAGCAGAGCATAACGGAGAGAGGGAGATGAGGCCAGAAGGCAGCGCGCGCAGATGCCCGCAGCCGGGAAAGAGAGCAGCGCACCTTGAGCAGTGGGACTCTCTCATGACATCGCTGAGCGGCTCCTCGACCGAGACTCGTTCTGGATCGCCGTGGTTCCCTAGGGATGGTCACGTCTCTGCCTGGAGCGGGAGTTGCCCGTCAGCCCTGCCTCGCTTGGGCCTGGCTGGAACCAGTCACCTGGTAGATCAGTCCACACACAGGTGGATGCCTCCCCACACTTGCACGCAAGACCTCTGGAGGTGAGCACCCCATGCACGAGGAAGCAGAAGCAGAGAGAGCGTGGCCCTGGGACTGGCAGGAGCTGGGGATCGGCAACCTGCTGGCGGTACGTGACTGCTCCTCAGAAGCGCTGATTCGCGCCTCTGTCGAGGCGTATGGCTACGGTGGAAGGGAGCCGTGGCCCGGCAGGGGGTGGCCTGCCAGGATTGGGAAATGGCTGACGGCCGCACAGGTCTCCCAGCAGCTGCCCTCAGCCTGCTGGGTCCGCATCGGCCAGGTGGGCGCCTGGGCCGTGGCCCTCTACAGCAGCGAGCTGGGAGGTGGGCTGGGACAGTCCTGGCTGCGACAGCTCTCCAGCGGCAGGGAACTCGTCTCCCTCGAAGCAGGAGGGTTCTGGCAAGCTGATCAACGGCTGCTAGAGGATGACTGGCTCTACTACGTGGATGGCGAGCTGGTGACCGCATTTGGGCTGCAGCGGGCGTACGAGCGCTGGGGGCGTGCGCCCGATCGCTTCCTGGTGGCGATGCGGCAGGTGGGGCTGCCAGTAGACGGCTCCATCCCTCCACAGGAGCCGGGAGAGCGCCTGACCAGTGAGGGCGGCAACGTGGCTGCCAGCCGGCTGCGCCGGGCGGCGCTGGCGCTGCTGGATCAGGCACTGGGCTTGCGGCTGCCGCGCGCAGTGGTGGCTGGGCCCCTCCTGACCATCCCGCTCTCGGAGTGGCACTGGGTCAGCGCTTTGCTTGGCGCGATCAATCTCGCGCTGTGGTGTGTGCGGGAGCAAACGCCCGAGCAGCTGCTGAGCGCGTTGGGGCTTGATCCAGCGACGGCGCGGCTGGAGCAGCCAAGCGTGATCGATGAGGAAACCGTTCGCGCCGGACGTGTCGGGGCCTGGGCCTTTGCCCTTGACTTCAGCCTGAAGGCCGGCTGGGACCCGTTGTGGGGCTGGGATCAGACGGCTCAGGCGCTCTCGAGGGGAACTGAGGTGGCGCTGTTCCAGACCAATCCCAAGGTCACCAGCCTGGCCTACTTTGCGGAGGGGACAAAAGTGTGTGAGTTCGAGCCGTACTCCTCCTGCTGGCGCTTTGGCAGCGAGCCAGACCGCTTTGTGGAGCAGATGCGACAGATCGGCCTGGCGGTTGATCCTCCCAACCAGCCGGACGAGAGCGCCGCCCTGGCGGCGGCGCTGGCGCTGCTGCGGCGGGGGCTGGACATCCCACTGCCGCAGCCGTTGCTTGAAAGCCCTCTGCTGACGGCCCCGCTGTCGGCCTGGCAGCGGCGCGAGGATGAGGAAGCATTGCTGATGCTGCTCCTGGTCCGTGGAGCTGACCCCAAGCACCTCCTGCACCGCTGGGTCACCTGGTCCGGTGCTGATCCTGCTAGCGCCCAGGTCCTGGCGAGAGAGGAGGCGTGGGCACAGCTGCCGGCTCCGTCGGCGACTTGGCTGCGGGCCGGCTGGGCCGGGGAGTGGGCTGTGCTTGTGGTCAGCCAGCAGCCGCCAGCCGACTGGCAGCAGCAGCCGCAGTGGCTGCAGGGGCTGGCAGCGGAGACCGAGCTGATCGAGCTGAGCAGGCACGTTACACACGGCCTCTGCACGAATGGTCTGGCCTACTATGGCAACGGTGAGCTGGTGACGGCCTTTAATCCGGTGCATCCGGAGGTCCGTTACGGCCAGGACCCAGACCGTCTGGTGGGGGCGATGCGGCACGTGGGCTTGCGGATCGAGGCGCCGCTAGAGGAGGAGGCAGAGCGGGACCAGTACGCGCCCACCCCTGAGCTAGCGGCGCTAGAGGTGCTGACTCGCGCACTGGGCATCCGCCTGCCAGCCGCGGTGGTCGAAGGTCCTTTGCTGACGGCCCGCGTGCTGCCTGCTCAGGGCTCAGCGAGCGGAATCGGCGTGGCAACCAGGCCAGGGGTATGGTGCTTGAAAAGCTGTCCCAGCCTGAAGGTCCCCAAGGAGCCAGCGCGCACAGAGATTGGGGGAGTCGCCGACAGTCCAGCAGGTGATGGCATCTACCAGGTGAGCGCTCCGGAAGGAAAGGAGCCGGCTTGCTGTCTCGCTCAGCGAGAGCAGGCACACTGAGGACGTTGTATCGCCTCATCGCCTGCCATGAGGCCGGACTGATAGCCGCTGGGGAGATCGCGCCGGGGGAGAGGCACTGGCGCCAAGGGAAGCTGCTCCACCGAGAGTCCTCAAAGGAGGGGGGCCTCAAAGTGTGTTGCGGCTCGTCCTGCATGAGCGCCAGGAGGGAAGAACAGCAGAGCCAGATCCTATCTGCAGCGTCTCCAGGAGAGGAGTCTGAGCGCCTCTGCGCTGTCACTTGACCCGGAGGGTAAGAGCCAGTACACGGGAGCATGCGTCGATCTTGAAGAGGAGCAGCCAAGCACCAGCTTGTCCGGCAACGGACGAGGCTGCCCTGTGAAAACACAACAGCTCCTCACGCGTGAGGGTACCGCCTATCGTCTGGCGTGCCTCGCTGTTCACGCTCAGGGCCTCAAGCGCCTCCGTGAAGAAGGAGGAGATGACCAGCAGATGCTGACTCAGATCGCTGCCGTCCGTTCTGGTCTGAATCGGGTGGCGCAGGCTATTCTCGAGCAGTACCTGCATGAGCGCATGCAGAAGGCCTTGGCGCAAAGGGATGCCTCTCTGGCGATGCACGTCCTTCGTGAGGCGCTTGATCGGCTCCTGTTCTCGCGGCAGGGCCCACGCCGTTCATCTCGCCTCGCCCTGCCAGTGCATATTCTCGCTGGTCAGCAATCAGCTCGGGAAATGACACCCAGGGGAGAGAGCATGGTCCGCGTCACACTGATTTCCTCCCTCCATCTGCAGCAGTGACGCTCTAATGTTCCCATGAACTCTGACCAGTCCAGCAGGCACCCTACTGCTTACCATCTCTTTATGATTTGAAATATTCGCTCTGAATCTGACAAGTTATTCCTCCTATCAGGAATGATTCTTCTCTTGCTGGATGCTCGGATGAGATCTCACTACTCTTTTATAGCAAAACATAAGAAAGAAACCATTTAATTCATTCATGGAATGATATATAGCTTAATAATTTAATGATTGATGACTCTTCTCTGTTCCTACTCCTACACGAAAGGCACCTGGCTGGCAAGTGTGGAGGCGACTGTTCGCTGCCGTCACTTTCATCTGCTTTTCTTGCTCCTGTTCCTGCCCGGCCCGGCAGTCCGCTGGCTCACGACCAGGAGCAGGGTGATGACCAGGAGCGGGAATATGAGGGTAAGCAGCAGGACGAAGGCACTAGCTGGGGCTAGCTTTTGCCAGGGGACCACCAACACTGCCAATGCGACTGGAGCCAGCAAGCGAAGGAAGATAGCCCAGTGGCCCCAGCTGGTGGACCGTTTCAGCTGAGTAGCTGGTTTTCCTGTCCCAGACATCAGCTCACCTTTCTCTCCCGTCGGTTAGATCGTCCAGGCTAGGGCTGCGGACTGGCTGACCGATCAGTGCTGTCAACGGCTCTGCGAGAGCATATGTCATCTGTTCATCACTTTCTTCGTCGGCAGGGTGCGCTGCGCGAATACTCCAGCGAATAGCAGAGACCGAAGGCTCCAGGCTCAGCCGTGCTACTAGCTGTTCAAGTGCCTGAGTTTGCTCTCCTTCGCTCTGCAGCTCAGCGCGCACCGTCAACCGTCCAGGATCAGACGCATCCTCGCTCTCCAGCGACTGCAGCACCAGTGGCCCTCCCTGGATCTGCTGCAAGAGCAAGGAACGAATGGGAATTTCATGCTCGCTGGTACACGTCAGCTGCACCTGATAGTGCAGCAGCAGCTTTCTTCTCTCTCGCCGCTGGCTTTGCCGGTTGATCCGCGAAGCGAGCGGACGCAGCATCAGATTGACGGCGACGATAATAAAGGCGCTCAGTCCGGCCAACCCTGGCTGGCCCATCCCTGCCAATACTCCTGTGGCTGAGGCACACCAGAGTGTTCCCGCAGTGTTAAGGCCGCGGACGTTGAATCCATCGCGCAGGATGACTCCAGCGCACAGGAAGCCAACGCCAGAGACCACCTGCGCAGCAATGCGGGTGTCAGTGTTCGTCAGCGCCGTTGCCAACACAAACAGGGCCGATCCTAGAGCCACAAGGGCATTGGTTCGTAGCCCTGCGGTACGCTGGCGATACTGGCGCTCCCAACCGATGAGGACGCCGCACAAGAGGGCCGCCATTACCCGTATGACGAACGTGAACAGCAGTGCCATCATGCTCTCCTTTCGGCTTTCCGCAGAAGCCAGGCCTCACGTGATAGTCCTCTTCCACAGGGGCGGCGCACTGGGACTTGCCTTGCCCTGCATGCTGGGGGGTGAGGCCAGACTGCTCCGGTGTAGTGCTGAGGCCAGCCCAGGCATAGTGTTGCTAGTCAAGGAGGACGGCTCCCCTGTCTCTGCTGGTCAATAACTGGATCAGCCGCCGTGTATCGTGATCACTCATCAGAGGGAGCAATCGCGGATGCATGATGATCAACAGAGCGGCCAGCCGTTTCAGCCGGCTCCAGCCCGAGGGCTGGGTCGTCTGCCACAGCGTGCCCTGTGCCTCCTCTTTGCCTCCCTCGTAAGAGGGGGTAGGCTGTACCGTGGCTGAGGTCAGCAGTAGCTGCGTTATCTGCTGCATGAAGGTTCCTCCTCGCCTGAGATGAAGATGGATAGCCAAAGAAGGGAATAGCTGGGACAGGCCAGGAGCAGACTGCCGATCATCCAATCTGGGTATTCAGGCAGGTTGGGAAAAGGCAACCAGGCAACAATGTGTAAGCACCAGGAAAGAGAGGCGACAAGCAAGGCACTGGCACGCCGCATCACATTGGCTCCGTGGTGCTCTTGTCAGAGCTGTAAGAAACGTCGTGCGATAAAAGCTAGTGCCGCTGCTCGTCTGCCATCTTCCAGCTATTCCAGTGTTACAAGGAAGATAAACTAGCCTTCTGCAGGCCAAGAGAGGGATAAGCACCCTCCTGGTGGGGAGGGGCAAATCCTTTCCTCATGCCGCGGACACCTGCTCTCAAACCGTCCATTGCGGGCATGAGGTATGAGGGATCTGCACCTACAGGCGAGAGGCCTGGACAACTCAGCAGGGAGCCTTGTACCCGCAATGGAGGAAGGTTGCCTTTTCTTCAGAGCAGACTCTACCTGGACTTCCAGGGTCAGCCTCCATCGCTGCAATCCTTTCCTCTTCTGTTTGGGTTGACACTCTCGTGAGAGAAACTGACTCCGATCTGAAGGAAGTTGCTCTTGCTCATATCCCCCGGTGGGGGATATGAGCAAGAGCAAGTATAGCCGTTAGCATAGGGAGCTGTCAAGTGGCGTAAAGTCACTTTCTCCTGACGGCCCCTCGAATCTCGTGAGGAAAGCCATGATCGTACAGCAGGAAACTTCTGTCTCCGCCGCCTCGCGAAAAGAAGGAAAGAGGAAGACCGACAGGCAGCAGCGAGCCAGGCACGTCCTTGACGGGCGGGCTAGCTCTGGTCCTGCTAGCCAAGATAGGCCCGTCGCTGCAGCGGTCTCCGTTCGAGTTCATCTTATCGTTGACGTTGGACGGTCTAAACGTGGCCCCCGTATTAAGGAGTCACAAACGATGTCTATGGTTCTAGGAGGAAGAGATACGGTGAAAGGCGCATGACCACCTCCGCGCACTACAGGTAGACTCGATCTGGAAGACGCGCGAGAGGACAGTGATTGATTGAGGAAGAAGAGCGAGTCCGCTGACCAGTCAGGTGCCTCCTGATGCAAGCTATGCCTTTGTCCAGTGAGATCGGGGTAAAGCCTGGCTTCCTCATCAGTTGCTCTTGACAGGGTCCTACCTCGCGGGCTATACTTCCTAACGGAGAAAATCCCCCACCGGGGGATAGGGATAGAGATGGCACCACTGGCAAAGGTACCGTCTCCTGTCGCTCCATCTTCGACCCAAACAGAGGAGGAAAGGATCACTTCTATGGAACCTGACCCTGGAAGTCCAGGCATAGCCTGTCCTGGAAGGAGAGCAGCCCTCCTCCGTTGTGGGTGCGAGGCGTACTCTTGAGCAGCGTTCATGTTCAGCTTCCTCACGCCTCCTACTCGCAACGGACAGTCTGAGGGCGAGCATTCAAGGCGTGAGGAAGGAAGCTCCCCTTGGGCAGCGTACGAGGGCGTATCCGCTCGTTACATATTGTGCTGTGTGTGGTTTCTGCGGAGCGCTCTTAGCATTGCGCTGCTGGTGTTTCCTCTCTCACAGGTCTCATCTCGAGCGTTGAGAGCCAGCGGAAGGAGTAGTCTGTGCTCTACAGCCCTGGGAGCTCTCTACAAGCGGCGCAGCAGGATGATATGGAGTTGGCCTGGCAAGGCCAACCATAGAGGCTTGCGGGCTAGCTGAGAGGGCCGTGGGGGCGAGCTCGTCTCTCGCGCGATGGTGGGGTTGCCTCTCCTTGCCCGTCTCACTTCTCCGAGCGGGTTGACTGGCCAGTGCCTGGCTTGTCCTTGCTGCACCTTCTCTGGAGGCTCAGGAAGATATCAAGGAGGAAAGCAATGCAGCAGATGACAGAGCAGCACCTGACCACTGCCACGGCGCAGCTAGACGCTGCCCACGTGGGAGACATTCAAGGAGCATGGGGCACCCTGTCGCAGACCACGCAGCCGCCACGCCGTGGCTGGCTGAAACGGCTGATCGCCCTGCTCATCATCATGGGGCCGGGACTGGTCACCATGATTGGTGATAACGACGCTGGCGGGATTGCCACCTATACACAGGCGGGGCAGAACTATGGCACGAGCCTGCTCTGGACCTTGCTCATTCTGATCCCGGTCCTCATCGTCAACCAGGAAATGGTCGCCCGTTTGGGGGCCGTTACGCGCGTTGGTCATGCCCGACTGATCTTCGAGCGCTTCGGCAAATTCTGGGGGGCCTTCTCCTTCTTTGACCTCTTTCTCGTCAATTACCTGACCCTGGTGACCGAGTTCATCGGCTTCGCGATGGCCCTCAACTACTTCGGAGTCAGCCCGCTGATCTCCATTCCTGTGGGCATACTCGGCCTGATCGCGATCGTACTCACTGGTAGCTTTCGCCGCTGGGAGCGGGTCATGTGGATCAATTGCCTGGTGAGCCTGCTCATGATCCCCATTGCCCTCCTGCCCCATCCGGCCTGGGGGCCCATTCTGCATGATACCTTCGTTCCCGGGGTCGCTGGCGGCTTAAACGGCAACGCGCTGCTCACGATCATCGCCATTGTTGGCACAACGGTGGCTCCCTGGCAGCTCTTCTTTCAGCAATCGAACGTTGTAGACAAGCGCATCACCAGCCGCTGGCTGAGCTATGAGCGGCTCGATACTATCATCGGCAGCATCTTGACCAATATCGAGGCCGCGGGCCTGATCATTGCCGCCGCGTTTGCCTTGGCCGGAACCAGGTACTTTGGCAACTTTATTGATGCGGGAACAACGGCGAGGGCCTATGCAGCGCTAGGCCATCCCCTCATGGGAGCCCTGTTAATGATCATCCTGCTCAATGCCTCGATTCTGGGGGCCTGTGCCGTCACCCTGTCGACAGCCTACGCCGTCGGTGATGTCTTCTCGGTGGCCCATTCCTTGCATCGCAGGTTTCACGAAGCCAGACTCTTCTACAGCGTCTACATCCTGCTCATCGTGCTGGCAGGGGGATTGGTGCTGATCCCCAATGCCCCGCTGGGTCTGCTGACCTTCGCTGTCCAGGCCCTGGCCGGCATTCTCTTGCCCAGCGCGACGGTGTTCCTGGTGCTGCTGTGCAACGATCGGGCGGTGCTTGGGCCCTGGGTCAATCGTTTCTGGCTCAATGCCGTTGCCGCGGTGATCGTGGGCTTACTGGTGGCGCTCTCCTTCATCCTGGCCATGACGACCCTCTTCCCTGCTGTGGATGCGATGCTGCTGACCAGGGTGGTGTTCGCTCTCCTGCTAGCTGCCCTGGTGGTGCTGGGTCTGCTGGCGGCAGTTCGACGTCTGCGTCGGGGTTCCGATCCCGAGCTGGCCGCTCTCTTGCAGATGAAGAAAGAGGACTGGCAGATGCCGCCCCTCCAGGAGATTCCACGCCCAGCCTGGTCGCTGACACGCTGGGTTGGGATGGTCACGCTGCGAGCGTACCTGATTGTGGCCATAGTGCTGCTGGTGGTCAAGGTGGTGGAGCTGGCTCTTGGCCACTAGCGAGACGGTTGGTTCAGCCTGGCGTCTTGCTCCTTCTCTCCTGCCTGCTGTTGGGAGAGAAGGAGCCTCTGCTCAACCGGGTGCTCGCGCCTGGCCTCTATAGGCCTGGCAAGGCTGCTGACGCTCCCCTAAGATCAAGCCGCTTCCAGTGCCATCTTGGCTCGTCTGCCGGCTCGGGAAAGTGTTTGCACGAGATCGTGACGACCTCGTGCTTTTCTCTGCCTATCTGTTTTTAGAAATTCAAAAAATGATATTACATCAAGCAAAATTTAGGAGCAGTGCACGGAGCGGCCTGCGGGCCGTAGGCCGATAGATGGTCCGGGCAGTTGCTCCGCAGGAGGTGAGAATCATGGCCCATACGATGCTGTCATCGTCGCAAGAGCTGCCTCCAGTGACCAGTGAAGACCTCAAACGGGCCCGTGATCGGCTGCGCGTCGTGCAAGCGCGTCGTCATCGCTGGGGGAAGCTCTCTCTGCTCTGGCTCCTGATCGGCCCCGGTCTGCTAGTGATGCTCGGGGAGAACGACGCGCCCAGCATGCTCTCATATGCTGCGACGGGGGCCACCTACGGCCTTGGCTTTTTTCTCCCGTTCATCCTCTTGACCTTTATCATGGCCTTCATCGTGCAGGAAATGACCGTACGACTGGCGGCGGTCACACACCGTGGCCATGCCGAGCTCATTTTTGAGCGCTTTGGGCCGTTCTGGGGCACGTTTGCCATGCTTGATCTGGCTGTAGGCAACCTGCTGACCCTGGTCACCGAGTTCATTGGGATTCGGGCTGGCCTGGGCTTCTTTGGAGTTCCGCCTGTGCTGGCTGTGCTACTGGCCCTTGCGGTCATCGTCCTGGTCGTTCTAACGCGCCGCTACTGGACCTGGGAGCGGCTCAGCCTGGCTTTGGCGCTCTTCAATCTGGTCTTCATTCCTGTGGCCGTACTGGCCCATCCTGATCCCAGCCGGCTGATGGAGGCTTTTCTGACCGGACGCCCTTTCCCGAGCTGGGATAAGACGACGCTTTTACTCGTACTGGCGGATATCGGAGCGACGGTGACGCCCTGGATGCTCTTCTTCCAGCAAAGTGCAGCGGTCGATAAAGGCGTGACGGGGCAAGACATTGCACACGGACGCCTCGATACGGCTCTGGGGGCCTTACTGGCTGCTGTAGCTGGTATTGCCACGGCCATTGCCACCAGTCCCCTGTTCGTGCATCATATCAATGCCTCCTCGTTTGCTGGGGCGGATTTTGCACGGGCTCTCCTGCCATACGTTGGGCGTCTTGGGGCCTCGCTCTTTGCGCTCGGGATTATCGAGGCTGGTCTGTTGGCGGCAATGACAATCGCATCTTCCTCGGCCTACGCCTTTGGGGAAGTGACGAGGCAACCGCATAGTCTCAATCGGTCACTCCGTGAGGGCTGGCCCTTCTACAGCGTGCTCCTGCTGGCGGCTGGACTGGCTGCCACGCTGGTCTTAATTCCCCATGCCCCACTGGAGTTTATTGTCCTCATTGTCAATGTCTATGCGGTCCTGTCTATGCCACCGGCGCTGGTCTTTCTGACGGTGCTCGTCAATGATCGCGATATCATGGGAGAGCAGGCCAATGGCCCGCTAGCCAATCTGCTGTCAGTGACGGTGACGCTCTTTATCTGCCTGGCCGGCCTGGCGTATGGGATCGCCACCGTCTTTCCTGGGCTGCTCCCATCCTAAGCAAGAAGGGACTGAGGGAGATCTGACTCGATGAGAAAGGAGGAAGGAATGGACGAGCTCCAACCACAGCCAGTGAACACAAAGCAAGACCTCTCCTGGGTGCGCGAGGTCCTTGAGCCTGATCAGCTCGTCGAGAGCAAGGTGCCATTGGGACGACGCCGGCTCGGACCTGGACTGTTGGTACTGCTCTGGGTGCTGCGCATCTATGTGCTGGTCATGACGGTGCTCATCGTCTATCAGGTCTGGCAGGCACTGCATCCCTAGGAAGGAGATGAGAGCGATATGCCATGAAGGCGGAAGCGGTGGGACATGGCGTATCTCTTCCGCCTCGTGGCAGCTCCCGCTGCTGAAGGGCGGGCATGACTGGAGAACCGGTCTGATTGCAGTGGAATGGTTAGCTTGACCGGCTGCTGAAGAGAGCGCTATGCTACGGTTGCGAGCATTGCGAGCAAGGCAGAAGGGCTATCCTGCTCTCTCTGGCGCAGGGCCTCCCTCCTCCATTCAGACCGTGGCGCTGGACCCGTAGACGATGAGCTCCGACGTAATGTGGGTTCGTCCGATGCCTGATCATAAATGGCGCCAGGCAGGACAAGCCATCTGGAAGAAGGGAAGCAATGTTAAAACATGTGGCGCGTCGTTGGAACAGAGCGGCTCATGTCAGCGCTTTTCTTGACGATCCGCAGCTCCAGCAGGTTCTTCACTGTGATCTGGCGCAGACGCTGCGCCTGCTCGGTGCCAGCTTGCTTGGCCTTACAGACGCTGAGGCTGCCCGGCGTCTGCGGCAGAGTGGGCCACATTATCTGCCCGACCTGCGTGCTCGTCCCTGGTGGCGTCATCTGCTGCTGGCTTTTTGGAATCCGTTCCTTTTGATGCTGGCTGGCTTGGGCCTGGCTTCTTTCCTCTGTGATCTCTTTTTGACCAGTCCCGCCGATCGAAGCTGGATCAAGGAGCTCCTGCTCGCGTCCATGCTGGTGTGCAGTGGAAGCGTGCGCTTCTGGCAGGAGCGCCGGGCTGAGCAGACGCTTCGTCCGCTAGCCAGCACGATGGCCGAGGCAGTGCAGGTCATACGCCGGGCTGATGAGCAAGCGGCTCCAACGCTCCGCCGGATTCCGCTGGAAGAGGTAGTTCCTGGTGATCTGCTGCTCCTTGAGGAGGGGCGAGTCGTACCTGCTGATGTCCGCCTGGTGAGCGCACAGGCCCTGTTACTAGACCAGTCCCTGTTTACTGGGGAGGCTATGCCTGTTGAGAAAAACGACAGCGAGCATGGAGAGCAGCCTGCGCCCCGCTTGCGCAGCCGCGCTGACCGTTCACTGCTGGCGCTGCTTGACGCTTCCCACCTCTGCTTAATGGGGTGTAGCGTCGTCCGGGGGAGAGCACTGGCAGTGGTGGTCGCCACAGGGAGCGCCACAGTGTTCTGCAGGACAGCCAGGCAATTTCTCAAGCGTCCATTCCTCTCAGCGCTCCAACAAGAACTGAACCAGGTCAGCAAGGTGCTACTAGTCAGTCTGCTCTTGATGGTGGCCTGTCTCTTACTGATGCGGGGCATCGCACGCGGTGATTGGTCCGAAGCGCTCCTCTTTGCGCTAGCGGTCGGGGTGGGATTCACCCCGGAGATGTTGCCGCTCGTGGTCACGGTGGCGCTGGCGCGAGGCGCGGTCCTGCTTGCCCATCTTGGTCTGGTGGTCAAGCACCTGCCAATGGTCCAGACGCTGGGGGCGCTAGAAATTCTCTGTCTAGACAAGACAGGCACGCTCACCAGTGCGCCCATGCAATTGGTCACGGCGATGGATGCCACCGGTCAAGAACAGACCAGCGTGCTTCGTCTGGCAGCGCTTTCTGCTCTGGCGCAGCAGCGAGGAACCTTCCAGAGCAAGGATCCATTTGCGCAGGCGATTCTCACGGCAGCGCGTCAGCGGGGAATCCAGCTCCAGGCAGGGGTGACTTTCGACGAGGTGCTGCCCTTTGATCCCATCCGCAAGCGGGCTTCTGCTATTGTCAGGGCCGCTGATGAGAGCACGTTTGCAACGCGAGTACAAACCTCGGCCCTCCTGCTTTGTCAGGGCTCCTTTGAGCCAGTGCTGGCCATTACCTCTGCGGTTGAAACAGCCGAGGGACTGCAGCCGTTATCCGAAACTGCTCGGCTGCAACTCAGGCGCCTGGCGCGATGGTTGCAAGAGCAGGGGATGCGTGTCCTGGCGGTGGCCTACAAGCCGGTCGATCCTCGACGCGCAGATGCACTGGCTGCCGAAGAGCAAGAGCTAATTTTTGCGGGATTGCTCGGCCTGGGTCAGACCCTGCGTGATGGGGTCCGCGAGGGCATAGAGGCGCTGCGGGCGGGCGGGATCAGCCTCAAGTTGGTGACGGGTGATGACGAGCGCCTTGCTGCAGGTCTGGGCGAGGAGGTAGGGTGTGATAGCCGGCGTGTCCTCCTGGGCTGGGAGCTGGAGGGCCTGGACGAGAACGATCTGCCGACACTGGTGGGGCAGACCGAGATCTTTGCCAGTATGACGCCGCTGCAAAAAGCCTTGATTGTGCGCGTGTTCCAGCAGCGAGGGGCGGTGGTGGGCTATCTGGGCGATGGGCTCAATGATTTGCCGGCCCTGCGACGTGCCGATATCGGGCTAGCGGTCAACGGAGCGACGGAGAGTGCGCAGGCTGCTGCCACAGTGCTGATGCAAACGAGTACGCTGAAGCAGCTGGCTGCCGGGATCCGTGTGGGGCGCAAGGTATCTCGAACTATTGGCAAGTATCTGGCGATTACAATTAGTTCGAACTTCGGCAATGCCCTCAGCATCTTGCTGGCCAGCCTCTTCCTCCCGTTTTTGCCGATGCTTCCCGTGCAATTGCTCGTACAAAATACGTTGTATGATCTGACCCAGCTCGCGCTGGCCTGGGATCAGCTTGATGACGAGCTGCTCCAACAGCCTCATCGCTGGCACGTGGCTCCGGTTCTGCGTCTGATGCTGATCATGGGACCCATCAGCTCGCTCTTTGATGTCCTGACCTTCCTCATCCTCTGGTGGTTCTTCGACGCCCGTACGACGGCGACGGCTCCCCTGTTCCAGTCAGGCTGGTTTTTGGAGGGATTGTTCTCGCAGATTCTGGCCGTGCACTTGCTGCGCACCCATCGCGTTCCGTTCCTGCGCAGTCGGGCAGCTCTTCCTCTTCTCCTGGCGAGCGGGGGCGCGTTCGGGGTGGGCCTCTTGCTGCCACTGACACGTCTGGGAGCGCTGCTTGGTCTGGTGCCGCTTCCGCCGGTCTATTTCTGCTGGCTGCTACTGGTGCTGGGAGGCTATTGCTTGCTGACAGAGCTGGCCAAACGCTGGTATTTCCATCGCTGGGGCCCCTGGCTTTAGCCTGGCACCGGCTGAATCTCGTCTCGTCGAGCGGGACCGCTCAGACCGCTGTGTCCTGTGTCAGCAGAAAGCAAGTGAGCACAGAGATAGGAGGAAATGTCTTTCCGCGTCGCGCTGTGTTCCGCTAACCAGGCCCCAGCGTGGGCGTCGGCAGGACAACGAGAAACCGTGAAAGGCGTTCTTGAGTCCGGCTGCTACAGCAGGAGACGATCAAGGGCCTCATGCAGGTCTTGTGTGGCCAGAGTGGCGTCGCCTCGGGCAACCGCCTCCTGGATGCGTTCATGCAGGTATTGCTCCAGGATGGCCCGAGCCACTTGATCGAGGCCAGAACGAACGGCAGCGATCTGAATCAACATCTGCTGGTAATCTCGTTCTTCTTCCCAGAGGCGCTTGAGACTCTGAGCATGACCAGCAAGGCGCGCCAGCCGATGGGCGATGTCCTCACGCGTGGGGAGCTGCTGCGTTTTCACAGGGAAGCCTCGTCCTTTGCCAGACAAGCTGGCACTTGGCTGCTACTCTTCAAGATCGACTCACGCTACAGTATACTGGCTCTCACCCGCTGGGTCAAGCGGCAGCTCTGACTCCTGCAGGCAACCGCTTCCCAAGATGGTGTGATCACTCCTGCTCAGCCGGTCACGGTGTCAGTGCAGGAGTCCTGTGCCCTGGGCTGGGAAACACTGACAAAGGTCGCAGCTTATGGTGAGCATGGATCAATCTGCTTGACCTCTGTCTATCTTTGGACTATACTTCATCAATAGCTGTACGATGATTTCTTTCCTTTCTTGCTTCCAGTTTAGCGGAATGCCTCTATCTTATCGCTGAGACCAGAAAAAAGAGCGGTGGCCAGGCTGGAGGCCGGACTTGGCTGGAGAACGCAGCTCTGGCTGTTTCTGGCTGCGGCTGGTCTGACGACGCCTGTGTGTTTAGGGTCGAGCGGTGCTAATCTTTCCCAAGGCCCAGGCCTGCTGACAGTCCTCCAGGGACCTGGTCAGGGTGCTGCTCGTTGGGGAATGCAGACGGGCAGATGGCTATGGTGTCGATAGTCTCCTCACTTTTGTCGAGACGAGGATAGTATGGGGATGGGATTGTTTCTGGCTCGGTTGCTCAGTGCGCTGCTCTGTGGCCTGGTGATTGGTCTGGAGCGCCAATATCGGCGACGAGCGGCGGGACTGCGTACCAGTGCGCTGGTTGCGACAGGTTCAGCGTTATTTGTGTTGGCTTCCACCCAGTTGCCTGGGGGCAATCGGCTCGCGGCCCAGGTGGTGTCGGGAGTTGGCTTTCTCTGTGCAGGTGTTATCTTGCGAGACGGCCTGGCAGTTCGTGGCCTGAACACGGCAGGAACACTGTGGTGTGTAGCGGCTACAGGGGTCCTTGCAGCGACGGGCCAGTTGAGCCTGGCTATGCTCAGTGCGCTGATGATTGTGGCTACTCACGTGACTCTGCGACCGGTAGCGCTGATGATTGATCGCTGGACGCGGCATGCTCTTGAGCAGCCTGGGACCTGCTATCTGCTCCAGGTGCTCGCCGCTGAAGATGCTGCCTCCCATGCGCGTGCCCTGCTCTGGCAAGCTCTTCAATCTGAGCCTGTGCTACTGCAGGATTTCCGCTGTCAACCTGGCCCTGAGCCTGGTCTGCTCAGGCTACAGGTGAAACTCTGCCTGGCCGAGAGAAATGATCGCTTGCTGGAGAGGGTAAGCCTGCGCTTGAGCCTGGAGACGGCGATCATCGGAGTGACCTGGGCGCTGGCCACTGGGGAAGACCGGACTGGACCTGAGCCGGAGAAGCCTGGTGAGGGGCAGCAGTCTGCTAAGGGCGTGGTGAGCTCCAGTCCATAGCAGGTGAGCAGCCTTTCAAGTCGTGATGGATTCTTGGCTCGGTCGCTCTGGGCGCGTGGCGAGATCTCTGGGAGGGCCCTGTTCGCTCCACCGCTCCATTCTGGGGGATTGGATGGTGCATGAGTGGTTCCTCCTTATTATTAAGGTGCACTTTGTGGAATGGGCACTCCCGTGGTCTGGAGTCTGGAGGTTCCATGCTCGCGTCCTGGCCGCATGGGGATCGCTGGACTCTCCGTGACCGTCCTTTCGATGAGCACCATCGTCGTTTGACAGTGGTCAGACAGCATGCCTGACTGAGGAGATGGCTGTGCCCTGCCTCTGTCGAGATAGCCCTTGCTGGATGGGAGCGCATCGTTAGCTGCCTGCTGAGATCAGCTTCGAGATCTGATCGCATGGCATCTGCACGTGTAGTTATTCCATGATTTGATGTTACATGCTCGTCACTTCGAGGATCTCAGTACCCGGGATCGCATGCAGCGATCCTCGAAGGGCTGCCCAGGCCGTCTGAGGGCGAGAGTGGCTGGCATCATTGCCGCATGAGAGCGGTCACTGCTGACCGCTTTTTTGGGATCATCGAAACAGCTTGACTGACGCGGCTCCAGATGCTATCGTACAAGGGGTACCGTCGGAAGACGCGAAGTAGCCCGTCTGGGATTGAAACGAATATGCCGCATCACCGCAGGCCGCCCATCTCGCGTCGGAAGACGCGAAGTAGCCCGTCTGGGATTGAAACCTTTTGGAGAAACCGGTACCAGGATGGGATATGCCGTCGGAAGACGCGAAGTAGCCCGTCTGGGATTGAAACATAGAGGATATCGCTGCTCCCGGCAATGCGATCGGTCGGAAGACGCGAAGTAGCCCGTCTGGGATTGAAACTTTTGTTAATCAACTGAATCGACATAGTACCTCCTTTGGTCGGAAGACGCGAAGTAGCCCGTCTGGGATTGAAACCTCCAGAGGAAACGCCCGTCCTCAAGGGCCGCACACCAAGTCGGAAGACGCGAAGTAGCCCGTCTGGGATTGAAACCTCCAGAGGAAACGCCCGTCCTCAAGGGCCGCACACCAAGTCGGAAGACGCGAAGTAGCCCGTCTGGGATGGAAACTAGCGGTAGATCCAAAGAACCAGAAAGAGCCAACGGAGTCGGAAGACGCGAAGTAGCCCGTCTGGGATGGAAACCTACTAGTACTACCCATCGGGCGCGATTTTCTCCTACTGTCGGAAGACGCGAAGTAGCCCGTCTGGGATGGAAACAGCTGGATCACAGGCCGCATCTCTCATTGGAGCAAAGTCGGAAGACGCGAAGTAGCCCGTCTGGGATGGAAACGACCCCTCAGCAGGTGGCAGGAGCGGGAAACCCCATGGTCGGAAGACGCGAAGTAGCCCGTCTGGGATGGAAACTTCGCGATATTTTGCGTGATCAGCGACTGGGAGGGATGTCGGAAGACGCGAAGTAGCCCGTCTGGGATGGAAACCCAATGCTAGTCCGGGCGCCGGGGCCACGGCCTCCTGTCGGAAGACGCGAAGTAGCCCGTCTGGGATTGAAACGGTTGCTCTCTGGCGGCTGAGCGAGATCGTAGGCGGTTGGTCGGAAGACGCGAAGTAGCCCGTCTGGGATGGAAACTCGCCGCCATCATCATCCTCCCGCCAGCGATCCTGGGTCGGAAGACGCGAAGTAGCCCGTCTGGGATTGAAACTCCACATCGACACTCTACAAGATGAACCGGAAACTAGTCGGAAGACGCGAAGTAGCCCGTCTGGGATTGAAACTATCGATATGCGCGCAAGGGCAGCCTGGTCTTTGTACCGTCGGAAGACGCGAAGTAGCCCGTCTGGGATTGAAACTCGGGGGCTACCTCCATCTTGAATGCGTCTGCGTCGGCGTCGAGTCGGAAGACGCGAAGTAGCCCGTCTGGGATTGAAACTCGGGGGCTACCTCCATCTTGAATGCGTCTGCGTCGGCGTCGAGTCGGAAGACGCGAAGTAGCCCGTCTGGGATGGAAACCAAAGAGCCAGCGCTCTGATGCACTCACCTCACCAACGTCGGAAGACGCGAAGTAGCCCGTCTGGGATGGAAACTAGAGCCTAGTCGTCTCTACCCTGCTGAGGCTGAGGCGTCAGAAGAAGCGAAGCCGCCCGTCTGGGATGGAAACCGGAGACTTCCTTATGATAATAGTCATTAATTTGCCAAAGTCAGAAGAAGCGAAGCCGCCCGTCTGGGATGGAAACGCTGTCTTGCTCTCACTATCCACGGCCAGACTAAAGCGAGCAAAGTCAGAAGAAGCGAAGTAGCCCGTCTGGGATGGAAACACAGGAAAGGAGCCTGCTGAAGCAGGCTCCTTGTCGGTCAGAAGCAGCGAAGTAGCTCGTCTGGGATGGAAACCACGCTGTTGTTCTCGGGGCTCACGTCCCCCACCTGCATCTCCACCTGGTGGCCCGGCATCTCGGGGTGCCGTCTCAGTACAGTACTAGGACGTGCACGTCACCGAGTGGCCCGAGACACCACGAGGTGAAAAGCCCGCCATTGCCCCGCTCAATGCGCACCTGCGAGCCTTCCTCTCTCGCTGAACGCCAGTCGTCTGAGCGGCCTGGCACCGGCTCCTGTGTGCCTTTCTGGTCGTGGGAACGGCGCTAGCCCTCCGCTGGCAGCCGACTCGCGGGTCCCTCACGCTCGGAAACTGCTAGCGGGTGCGTCTCCCTGGTTTGAGCGCACGCCCGCAGCCGACGCAGCGTCCGCCCAATCTCCAAGAACCAGCCCCCCATCACCAGCAGCCAGGCGACAAAAGCCACCCAGGTGAAAGGGACCGCTACTGCCTCAAAAAAGGCGATACCTGGAAGCTGCCCGAGCAGATGCAAGGCCGTCGCATACATGCCCAGCGGAAAGACGATGCTCCACAGAGCCGGCTCGTAGCGCAGAGGTTGGCGCATGATTCCATACTTCCATATCCCGATAAGAACCAGCAGGGGCAGCCACCAGGTTCCCCAGGCCCACATCATGAGGGTGAACCCGGTGAGGTAGGAACGGACCCCGACAAGCAGGGGGGCTGGATGGGGCGCCTGCAACAAGCGGATGCCGGCCACGGTGGTGATCGCCATTGCCCCCATGTTGATCCAGTAAGGAGGCGTCAGATCGGCCGGCAGGATCTTCCCAAAGAAGAACCGATAGACAATGAAGGTGATGAAAATCAGATAGAGCAGCACGCCTAGCGTCCAGAAGGCGTAAGCCACCAGTTGTAGCACTGCTGCCTGTTCTGGCCAGATGCTGGCCAGCAATGTCCCGTTAATGGCCAGCGATTCAGTCCCCACAATGCTGATGAGCCAGCTTCCATTGACAGTTTGTTGCAGAGGCCGCGCATTGTGGAAGAGGAGCACGGCAAAAGCCCAGTAAGTCAAGAAGCACCAGATGCCTGCCGCAAGGGCAGTCAGCAGGACGGGCAAGCCCACCCAGTGACTCAAGGCGGCCCGGGTGGCCAACACTCCGGGGGCCGCTACCGCTGTAAAGTAGCCAAAGAGCTTGCTCGGATCGGTGGCGTCCTGGAGAACAGCCCTGGGGTAGCGGATGAGCCGCAGGAGATAGAGAGCGAGCAGCAAGAGGAAGAGGCCTCCACCGAGCCAACCCAGGATCACCGACACGAGGATGGCTTGATTCAGAAGCAGGGCGATGGAAACAATCCCTGTCGCCATGACACAGGCAAAATAGCCAGGATAGAGCTGCCTGACCCAGTTCCACCAACTTGCCTGGTAGACGCTCATAGACCCTTGCTTCACGGCATCCTCCTGTGCGCGTGTGCACGTGCTTTCCTGACGGATGCTCAGCCAGTCCCTCGCTGACTCCACGCTCTGCCCGAGCGCGCCCCTTGCGCGCTCGCCTCTCACGGTGTCTGGCTGACCTGAGCGCAGCAGAGCAGGCCAGCCAGAGATCAGCCAGGCAGCTTCCGAGGTTCCCCTCTCCTCGTTACTCCACCTGGCTTGCCTTGCGCCTATTCTTCGGCGAGCTGGCGACGAGGCCAGAATGTAATCACCAGGGCCAGCCCGAAGCCCAGCAGACTGACGAGCGCCAACCAGGGCAGCAGACTGGTCCGCCCTGAGAGCAGCTCATAGAGAGCATCGGTCACCAGCCACAGCTGCACGATGACAATGAGTGCAACGAGCAAGACCTGCGCCTGAACGATCGCTGCCCGCCCGGGTATGCCCAGATAGCGCGGACCGGGGAGCGGACCAGAGCGACCGCGCGGAGGCGGCTGAACTGGTGGGTCATCAGGATTGGCCCGCGCTGGCCCTCTCGCCCGACCTGGAGGCCGGGCCGGACCTGGCCCATCGTTCGCTGTGCGATTCATCGCAACACCATCCTCACAGCGTAGATTATCCCCTGATGCTCCTCCAACTCAATCACCGGCAGCGGGCGAGTGGGCGGTCCTGCCAGTACGTTACCGGTAGCGGCATCAAAGAGACCTTCATGGCAGGGGCAGTAGAGCCATTGGCTCTCCGGCTGGTAGGTCACCGCGCAAGACAGATGGGTACAGACATCGCTATAGGCCACCAGCCCTTTGCCCGGCACATGAATAAGAATGCCCTGCGCGTACTCGTCCGGGTAGGCGAAGACCTTCCAGTGATTCTCTGCCAGCTCGCCTACTCGCGCGACGGGTACGATCTTCGTCGAACTGCCTTCTGATAGCTTGCCAATGAGCGCCAGCGTGCCCGTCGCCAGGCAGAGCGCCCCCGAACCGGCGAGCAAGAAGAAGAGCGTGTCTCGTCGCGTCACGACCTCGTCTTCGCTCCAGACATACGGGAACTCTTGGCGCCATTCGGCGGCAGGCTCAGGGGGACGGGGTGCCGACCCGGGCTGGTCCTGGCGCCGAACCTGAAAACGATGTGCTGCTGATTCCATAGGCAGAATCTCCTCCCCTCTGCGTCAATGGCTTGCTTGACTGACTGATACCGGAGCAGGGACCGGCTCGCGTGGCGTCCACGGCTGGGCCGGTGCCTCCCACTCGGGGATGCCTGCCATCCGAGCGTCCACCCAGTCAGTAGCGTTGCGGCTCGCTGTTGCTGCGGGGACCTCCTGTCCAAGGCCCAGAGAGGCCTCGTCCAGGAGGGCAAGCAGGTCGAGAGCCTCATCCTCCTCGGTGAGCACCACGTAGTTGCGGGTTCGTACGCGCTGACGCCCAAAATAGAAGCGATTGACGGGCTTGGCCCCCTGCGCTCCCCGGCCTGCCGCCAGCCACTCCTCGTAGGTGCCATAGAAGATGGCCTGGGTCGGGCAGACCGTCGCGCACATTGGCCCCTTGCCCTGACTGGTTCGATCATAGCAGAGATTGCATTTGCGCATGAAGTGCCCGCGAATATCAAACTTGGGCACTCCAAAGGGACAGGCGTAACCGCAGTTGCGACAATAGATACAGCGCGTCTCATCGGCCTGATGCACCACCCCATCGGGACTGACAAGAATGGCCTGGGCCGGACAAACCTGGGCGCAGGGCGCCAGCGGGTCTTCGCAGTGCATACAGACGGTCGGTGAGGAAGCGACCGTGTTGGCGCGCTCGATGTAATCAATGTAGATCATACTCTCGCCCCGGTGGGTGTCGCACTCGCGGCAGGCTGCTACACAGGAGCGGCAGCCGATACAGCGCGAAGGATCAAGGAACAGTTGCTTGATGGTCACCGTTTCGGGCACGCTCCTTCTCCTCCTTTCCTCATGCTTGCTCGCTGGCTATCAGCGAGCGTGGCTGCGGCACCGGCCTGCGGCCAGCAGCAGGCAGCTCGCGCCGTCGCTGTCGCGCCTGGACCAGCTGCTCCTGATCAATGGAGCGTGCCCACTCCGGCGGCTCGGGGGCGCGTTCCAGGGCCGCGGCGCAAACCTTGTATTCGGGGATCTTCATCATGGGCTCCAGCACCGGATTGGTGAGCTGATTGGCCGCCTGGCTGCGACCGTAATGGTAAGGAATAAAGAGCGTGTCCGGGCGAATCGTACGCACGACCAGGGCCGGCGCCGTCAGCTCGCCACGGCGTGTCCGCACCGTGACCCAGTCTCCATCGGCAATGCCCAGGCGCTGAGCTACCTGCTCGTGTAGCTCGACCCAGGGATAGGGCGCCATCTCACGCAGGAAGGGAATCCGCCGCGTCTGGTTGCCCGAGAGGTAATGGTAGATCACCCGCCCCGTGGTCAGCACAAAGGGATAGGTCTCGTCTGGCTCCTCCGCCGGCGGAATGTAGGGCACAGCGTGAAAGCGGGCACGCCCGTCGGGGAAGCCAAAGCGCTCCTCGTACAGACGCGGTGTCCCCGGGTGCTCCTCGCTGGGGCAGGGCCAGAAGACGCCTCCCTGCTCTTCGATCTTCTCATAGGTGATCCCCCAGTAATCCGACTTGGCACCGCGCGTACAGAGGCGCAGCTCATCAAAGATATCGCGAGGCGAGCGATAGGCAAAGTATTGCCCCTTACCCAGGCGCCGTGCCAGCTCGCAAATCATTTGCCAATCCTGGCGCCCCGCCGGCGGCTCAACGGCCTGATTGTACTTAATGACGCGCCCCTCCAGCGAGGTCGTCGTGCCTTCTTCTTCTGCCCACAGGTTGCCCGGCAGCACCACATCGGCCAGCTCAGCGGTCTCTGAGAGGAAGGGATCGATGACGACAAAGAAGTCCAGGCTGCGCCAGGCTCGCTCGGCGGTGTGCAGGTCGGGCAGGGAGACCAGGGGATTCGAGCAAATCAGTAGGCAGGCCCGAATCTCTCCCCGCAGCATCGCTGGAATCATCAAGGTGGCCGGATAGCCGGCGTGGGGCAGCTCCTCCTCACGAATACCCCAGACCGAGCAGATGTAGGCCCGATCCTCGGGATCTTCGATCTCACGGCAACCCGGCAGTTGTGTAGCCTTCTGACCGACTTCCCTTCCTCCCTGGCCATTGCCCTGACCGGTCAGGGTGCTATAGCCTGCGCCTGGTCGGCCAAAATTGCCGGTGGCCAGGGCTAGATTGATCGCCGCCAGCCCATTGGCAACGCCTTTGCTCTGATGCTCCAAGCCGCGCGCCGTATAGATCAGGGCCGCACGCGCCTGCCCGTAGAGGCGGGCCGCCTCGACAATCGCCTCCGGACGCAGTCCACAAACGCGCGCGACCCGTTCCGGGGGATACTGCTCCGCCAGCGCGCGGACCTCCTCCCAGCTCACGGTGCGCTCGCGAATGAAGGCTTCATTGATCAAGCCTTCCTTGATGAGAACGTGCAACATGCCGTTGAGCAGCGCTAAGTCGGTCCCGGGGCGCAGTGGTAGGAAGAGATCAGCGGTGCGGGCAATCGGTGTCTGGCGGGGGTCGGCCACGATGAGCTTACAGCCGCGATCGCGCGCCTGCCACAGATAGCTCGTGATAATCGGGAAGCACTCGCCGACGTTGGCACCGATGACGAAGATGCAATCGGCATGCAGCATGTCGCTGATCGGATTGGCGGCCCGATCGATCCCCAGCGCGCGCTCGTTGGCCCCGGTGGCGGACGACATACATAGGCGCCCATTGTAGTCGATATGACGAGTCCCCAGGGCGACCCGGGCGAATTTCCCCATCAGATAGCATTTCTCGTTCGTCATCGTCGAGCCACTGAAGACAGCTACCGCATCTTTGCCATAAGCGCGCTGCACCTCTCGGAAACGCTGGACAATGGTATCAAACGCCTCGTCCCAGCTCACAGGCTCTAACGGGCTGTCCTTCCCTCTTTTACGCATCAGCGGCTGTGTGAGCCGATCAGGATGATGCACGAGCTGATAGGCATTGGTCCCCTTGGGACAGAGCATGCCATGATTGAGGGGGAAATCTTCGCGCGGCTCTACACCGACCACCTGGCCATTGGCAACCTTCAGATACATGCCACACTGGACGCCGCAGAAACAGCAGTGGGTGGGGACATAGCGCTCCACCTCAACGCTGGTCTCCCAGGCTGTTGGCACCTGCGTCGCCGAGTGGAAGTCAAAGGTCTCTTGCTGGCGCTGCTGTCGCCGAAAGACACTCTTATCGACGGACATGATCTGTTCCTCCTCTCTTCCATGCAGGCGCAAGCTATGCCAGACTCATCGTGTCTGCACTCCCCTCAGAGAAAGCGATTGCCCTCGGGATCAAGCGCGGTCAGTGTCGCCTGGCCGCGGGCGACACGCTTACAGGCGGGACACAGATCTTGCCACCACATCGCTTGCTCCGGCCTCGTGGTAGAGCTGTCCTGGCGCAGCGTATAATCTTCGCCCACCTCCAGCAGCGTTTTCTTAAGATCGGCAATGAAGCGCGCTGGGGCAAACTCCTCTCCGCAGCGTGCGCAGCGCTGCATCGCTGTCCCTTCGCCAGTTTTCCAGTAGAGTTCGATCCCGACCGTGGCCGGGCGCTCGATCAGATGGAAGAATTTGCCAAACGGCAGCGAGATTAACCACAGGACAACGAATACCTCATGAGCCAGGGAGAGGTACCAGTAGTAGGCGCCTCCCAACCAGGTGCTATCGGCTGTCAGGGCCAGCCCGCTGACCACGATGGCCAGCAGCAGCGCCAGGGGCACGATGTCGAAGCCGAAACGCTGGATGCTGATCAGGGCCAGATCGTGAAAGCGGCGATGGAAGGCCAGCACTAACCCGACGAGCAGCAGCAGGGCGGTGATATCGAGCGCATGATAGATCAGGAATCCGAGGATCGACT
Source organism: Thermogemmatispora argillosa (assembly GCF_059696725.1). NCBI lineage: Bacteria > Bacillati > Chloroflexota > Ktedonobacteria > Thermogemmatisporales > Thermogemmatisporaceae > Thermogemmatispora > Thermogemmatispora argillosa. Next base: position 446,205 of record NZ_AP019377.1, read on the forward strand.
CAGGACGGAAAGCGAAGAGGGGAAAGCCGAAGAACCAGAGCAGATGCTCGCCCGCCGGGGTCAGGGTCATGCGAATCCAGCCAAAGGTGAGTGGGAAGGTGATGCAACAAGACAACAGCACTCCCCAGAAGATGCACTGATGCATGATCCAGCGGTAGAGGCCACGGCGGCGAATAAATTGCTGAGAAAATAGATCGAGAATCGCCAGAGGGATGAGCGACGTGTAGCGTCTAAAATTCTCGTAGGAGAAAAAGAGCCGCCAGCTGCGCCTCCAATAACGTCCAGTCGGAGGACGAGCCAGCCAGAAGCTGTATTTGTAGGTCACGGCAGCCACCGCGAAGATCGTGGCCACCACGTAACCGATCAGTGCCGCGTCAAACCAGTGAAAACCGCGTGATCCAAGGGCGATCAGGCCGGTCAAGACAGCAGCGGCCAGCACGCCATACAGGATGCAGCGCGTGCGCAATCCCAGTCGAAAACGAGGGCGGGTCACAGTGGTCTGAGGATGGGCAGGCTCCGGAAGATGCTGTTGCTGAGTAGCGGCCTGACTCACGATCTTCTCCTTTCTTATTTAGCTGCCTGCTCCAGAGACACTCGGGCCTGCGCGAGGGCGACAACGGAAGAAAGAGCTGATTCCTGTGGTATGGCTCAGCCGCAAGCGAGCCAGGTCTCTTTGTACGAGGATTATAACACGCTGCTCGGTTCTGAGACCGCGAGATACCATCACGCTTCCATCACATTTGCACCCTGCCTGCGGGTAGGTGGATGGGTGCAATGCTCCTCGCCCTCTGGCTCTGGCCTCCAGAGAGATCCAGATCGGCAAAGGCAGAGGGGGAGAGAAGAGAGCTGTGACCTTTCTGTGAGTCTCGCCCCCCTCGTCGAGACCGCCTTGTGTGCTCGTCCTGCGATACTGCCAGTGAGAGAGCACGTGCTGGGCAAGCTGGCCTCTGCTCAGCGGCTCCAAGTGAGAAACAGGAGGTCATGGATGTTTCAACGTATTCTTGTCCCGCTGGATGGCTCGCAGCGCGCAGAGCGGGCTCTCCCGTTGGCGGCCCGGCTGGCACGCGCCAGCAGAGGCAGCCTGATTCTGGCGCGCATCGTGCAGCCTGGTACTGCGCTGCTCTGGGCCCCGAGCGCGCTTGATCCAGCGACGATGCGCGCATGGCTGGAGAGCGCCACAGAAGCGGCAGAGGCCTATTTGCAGCGTGTCGCCGCTCTTCCGGTTCTCCGCGATGTGCCCACAGAAAAAATTGTGCGTTCGGGACTCCCCGCGGATCAGCTGCTGCGTCTCGTGCCAGAGGTCAGCGCCGACCTCCTGGTGCTTTGCAGTCACGGCTACCGCGGCCTGCAGCGCTGGGCCCTGGGCAGTGTGGCGCTCAAGCTGATTCGTCACGCATCTATCCCTGTCCTGGTGCTCCGTTCTCACGGTGAGATGCTGGCCGGTCCGCAACCGGGCTATGAACGCCCCTTTCGGGCCGTGGTACCGCTCGATGGGTCTGTCCACGCTAAGGCTGCCCTGGAACCCGCCGCGGTGCTGGTGCACGCCCTGGCCACATCGACGCCAGCCGCTCTGCACCTGCTTGCCGTCGTGGAGGTCGACGAAGAGGCGGAGGATGAGGCTGCCAGACGAGACCGCGAACGACGACAGGCGCGGGCCCGCCGCTATCTGGCTCACACTGTGGAGCAGCTCCGCGCCGGGCTGGTGGCCCCAAAGGTCGCCGGCCTGCAGCTTGAGCTGACCTGGTCAGTGCATGTTGGCTCTGATGTGGCGCAGACGATTCTCGACGTCGTAGAGCACGGCCAGGATCGGGCAGGCGAACACCTCCCCGGCGGCTGCGATCTGTTGGCCATGTCGACTCACGGCAGGGAGGGTCTGAATCGCTGGCTCCTGGGGAGCGTGACCGAGCGGGTGTTGGAACGAACTCGCCTGCCGCTACTGGTCGTTCGCCCTCAAGGAATCGAAGAGACGCCACGCACGCCCTGGGGTACCCTGCAAGACGACCTGGACTGAGCGGTCGCCAGTCCGGGGCAACAACTGACGCCAGGTAACTGCCGCCATTGGCCTCGGCGAGCCAGTACAGACGTGGCGAGGCCAACCCGCTCGGCTACCTGGCGCTCGCTTTCTCCCTCTCCTCGTGAGAAGCGTTCCCTATCCTGATCAGCGAGCTTCCTTCTCACAACAGGTAGGTTGCCTGCATCAGCTGCTCCTCGGGACTGTAGGTTAGCTGAAAGCCAAGCTTGCGGCAGATGCGCAGCATGGCCTGATTCTCCGGCAGAATGCGGCCTTGCAAGCGCTGCAAGCCCTCCTGCCGGGCGATCTCGATTAAGCGCCGCAGCAGCTCTGTTCCCAATCCTTGCCCTTGCACCTGATCGGCAATCAGCAGAGCAAACTCGGCCTCCTCTCTCCCAGGCAGCTTGATCAGGCGTCCAATCCCCAGGAGGGTCTCTGCCCTAGCTCCCGATGGCTCCTCCCGAGCGACGGCCACCAGAGCCAGCTCTCGATCGTAGTCGATGAAGCAGCGGTCCACCAGCCGCTCATGGGCGATGCGCTGGCTCAGGCCAAGGACATGCAGCCAACGCAGGTAGACACTGCGCTCTGAGAGCCGCTCGTGGAAGCGCACCATCAGCGGCTCGTCTTCCGGACGAATCGGGCGGATCATCACCGGCGTGCCATCAGGGAGCTGCCAGCTCCCGATGTAGTGGCTTGGGTAGGGACGGATGGCCGGGCGCGGCAGTGCTGTTTCGGGCACATCGACCTCATGCAGCACGATCCGGGCATCGAGCGCCAGCAGATGATCGCCCGCTGCCAGTACAGGATTGATATCGCACTCCCTGATCAGCGGTTGCTCGACAATGAGCAGACTGAAGCGCACCAGCAGACGCTCGAGCGCTGCCAGGTCGGTGGCGGGCAGCCCGGCGGCCCCCCGCTGGAGGGCGGGAAAGATACGTGTTCGCTCTAGCAGGCGCCGTGCCAGCGTTGTGGTCAGTGGAGGCAGTGCCAGGGCAGTATCGCGTTGCACCTCGACCAGGCGCCCGCCGCTGCCAAAGAGCAGCACCGGCCCAAACTGTGGATCGCAGAAGCTGCCTACGATCAGCTCGTAGCCCTCCCATGCGATCATTGGCTGCACCGTGACCCCCTGCATCTGTCCGGCTCCCGCCTGGCGCTCTGCAGCCTCAGCGATGGCCCGGTAGGCCTGCCGCACCTCCTCAGCCGTGCGTAAGGCGAGACGCACGCCCCCAATACGGCTTTTATGGGTGATTGTGGGGGAGAGCAGCTTCAAAACGACCGGGTAGCCGAGCTGCTCTGCTTGCTGGACCGCCTCGTCTTCGGTGAGCGCGATGCGGGCCTCAACGGTCGGAATGCCGTACGCCTGAAGCACCGCCTTTGCTTCCGGCTCGCTGAGCAGCGTGTGCCCGGCCCGCCGGGCCGCGGTTAGCCAGCCAGCGACCTGCGCACGCCGATTGGCGCTCTCCTCGGGATCGTCCACCACACTGGGCGTCTCGTAGAGGCTCTGCAAATGCTTGCTGACGCGCCACATGGCGCAGAAAGCACGGGCCGCCGTATCCGGGGAAGCAAATGTTGGAATGCCAGCGCGTGTTAGAATCTCGTGGCCCGCCGCCACGCTGCTGCCACCCATCCAGCTTGCCAGCACTGGACGTGTGCTACCGGCCACGGCCTCAACTACCTGCTCGGCGGTACGGGTGGGGTCGCTCATGGCCTGGGGAGTCAAGATGACCAGCAAGCCATCGCTGGCCGGCTCACGAGAGAGGATGGCAATGGCCTGGGCATAACGTTCGGGACCGGCATCTCCCAGGATGTCTACGGGGTTCTGGCGACTCCAGTAGGGGGGGAGCAGCGCGTCGAGGGCAGCGCGGGTCTCTGGAGAGAGGGGGGTCAGTGTCCCCCCGGCCTTCGCCAGGGCATCGGCGGCCAGCACACCGGCACCGCCCGCATTGGTCACGATGGTGAAGTGTGGTCCCTGGGGACGTGGTTGTCGCGCCAGCACCTCTGCCATCGCGAACAGCTCGTCGATGCTCTCGACCAGCAGCAGGCCGCAGCGGCTGCAGGCAGCCTCAAAGACCTCCTGGCGCACGGCAAGGGCCTCTGTGTGGGAAACGGCGGCTTGCAAGGCCTCGGGGGTCTGGCCTCCTTTCAAGAGAATCACCGGTTTGCGCCGTGCCACGGCCCGCGCTGCGGAGAGAAAGGTCCGGGCGTCGCCCACCGTCTCCAGATAAAGGAGAATGCAGCCGGTATGCGGATCATCTCCCAGGTAGTCCAGCAACTCTCCCCAGCCGAGATCGAGCATCGACCCGACCGAGACAAAGGCGCTGAAGCCGATGCGCTCCTGCAGGCTCCAATCGAGGATGGCGCTGCATAAGGCTCCGCTTTGGCTCAGGAAGGCCATGCGGCCCGGCAGGGCCATCCCGCTGGCGAAGGTCGCATTCAGCCCGATGCGCGGGTTCATCAGTCCCAGGCAGTTGGGTCCAAGGAGACGCAGCCCGCCACGTCGTGCCTCTTCCAGGACCTGGCGCTCCAGGGCCTGCCCGGCTGGCCCTCGCTCGCGAAAACCGGCAGAGAGAATGATGGCCCCTTTGACTCCGGCGGCCACGCAGTCGGCGATCACGGCGGGTACGGTCTCCGCCGGCGTGGCAATCACAGCTAGCTCCACTGGCTCTGGAAGATCCGTGACGCGCGGATAGGCGCGTATGCCAAGCACACTGGAGCGGTGGAGATTGACCGGAAAGACGGAGCCGCCGAAGGCTGCGGTGGTCAGATTCGTGAGCACAGCTCGCCCGACGCTGCCCGGGCGCTCGGTGGCCCCAATGACGGCGATACTGCGAGGGGCGAAGAAGACGCGCAGGGGATGCGAGAAGGGCAGGTCGAAGAGCGTGGTCGGCTGTCCCTTCTGCGCTGCTGAGCCGCCCGGCGCGGGTTGAGGCTGGGGCATCGTGATGGCTCCTTTCCTTAGCATGTGAAAGCGTGCCTGTATGCTGTGTGTCTCGATCACCAGCCTAGCGTGTCCAGCTCACGATCTGCTCTCTTCCTCTGCCACTCGCCTCTCAGTCCCATCACGGCAGCGTGCTCAGAGGCAAAAGGTCCCTCCGCCGCCCGCCTCTGCTCATCCCTCCGGCATTCTGTGAGCGCATTGTGAGTCAATTGGGCAACGCTGTGAACAGGTAGAGAGGACGGGGGAGGATCATAGGTGTTTGAAGCGAGGCAACGAGTGTGCCTGGCTTGTTCAAGGAGAGGCAACGCTCAAGAAATGAGGTGATCCTGATGATGTGGGGCTTTGGCTGCGGGGGCATGCTCTGGATGTGGCTCGGGGCCATCCTCTGGCTGATCGTGCTGGCGGCTCTGGCCTGGGCCCTGTTTCATCTGGCCAGAGGGAAAGGCAGGCTCTCAGAGGGGCAGTCCTACTCGCACCCGTCAGGGCCGAATCGCACTCCTTTGCAGATTCTGCAGGAGCGCTACGCGCGCGGAGAAATCGACGCTGTGACCTTTGATGACATGCTGGCCCGCCTGCGGGCCTCTGAGGAGAGCCGGCAATGATCCAGGAAAAGAGGGATCAGCCCCGGCAAGGCGCAGACAGCTAGCGGACAGGCGTCTTGCCCGGCGCACTGCATGTGGCTGGTCCGCCCGTGCGCCGCCGTCAGCTTTTCAGGAGGTTCCAGCGCTGCCCCCTGAGAGCCGCTGGCGCTGCTCACGGTTGCGCCTGACCCGGTTGGCCGGTTGGCTGGCCGGTTGGCAACAGGCGTCCCTTTACCAGCTCGACCAGTGCCAGGTAGGTCAGGGTGGCCACTGCCAGGAAGAGGAAGTAGCCGGCAGGCAACGGCACAAAGCCCAGTGGAGCGGCCAGCGGCGTCCAGGGCAGCAGCAGCCCGCAGCCAACCACTGCCAGGGTGGTGAGCGTCAATGGCAGGCTGGGACGACTGCGCAGCGGATGGCCGGCGGTACGGATCACAAAGATCACCAGGGTCTGTGTCGCCAGGGACTCGATGAACCAGCCTGTATGAAAGAGGGCCTCGGAGGCATGAAAGACCGCGAGCATAACAAAAAAGGTCAAGAAATCGTAGAGCGAACTGATGGGGCCGACCAGCAGCATGAAGCTGCGGATCAGGCCAATGTTCCAGCGCTGTGGCTTGAGCATCAGGCTGGCATCGACGCGGTCGGTGGGAATCGTGACCTGAGCCAGATCGTAGAGGAAATTATTGAGCAGAATCTGGGCCGGCAGCATCGGAAGAAAAGGCAGCAGGAGAAAGGCCCCCGCCATGCTGAAGACGTTGCCAAAGTTGGAGCTGGTGCCCATGAGGAGGTATTTCATCACGTTGCCGAAGGCCTTACGTCCCTCCAGAATGCCCGCATGGAGTACCTGCAGGCTCTGCTCCAGGAGGAGAATGCTGGCGGCCTCTCTAGCAATGTCGACGGCTCCGGCTACCGAGATCCCTACATCTGCCGCGTGCAGCGAGGGTGCGTCATTGATGCCATCGCCCAGGAAGCCCACGACATGACCACGGCGTTTGAGGGCCAGCAAAATGCGGCTTTTCTGGGCAGGCGAGACACGAGCAAAGAGTGTGACGTGTTCCACCGCGCCGAGCAAAGCGGCATCGCTCATGCGTTCTAGCTGACTGCCTACCAGCACGCGCGCTGGCTCCAGTCCTACCTGGCGACAGATATGACGCGCTACCAGTTCGTTATCGCCTGTGACGATCTTGACCTGAACGCCATCCCGCGCCAGGGCGGCAATGGCCTCAGCGACGCCGGCCTGGGGTGGATCGACAAAGGTCAGCAATCCCAACAAGGTCAGGCCCTGCTCATCTGTCTGGCTATAGCGCTCCTGCTGAGGCAGCTCGCGATAGGCCACGGCGAGCACGCGCAGACCTTCCTGGCTGAAGCGCTGATGGAGAGCTTCAGCCTCGCCCTGCAGGGCGGCTGTCAGCGGCTGAGCTACACCATCAAGCTCGCAGCTGGTGCAGAGCGGAAGGATATGCTCGGGGGCCCCTTTGACAATGAGGAGTCGCTTGCCGGTAGTGGTTTGCTCAACGATGACGGAGAGGCGGCGCCGTTCAAAATCAAAGGGGATCTCACCGCATTTACGATAGGTGGCCAGCGAGAAAGCGCCGCTGCGTTGGATCGCTTGATCAAGTGGGCTGTTGAAGCCCGTCTGTAGGGCGCTGTTGAGGTAAGCGAAGAAATGAGTACGCTCGGAGGCCTGTCCCCGTAGATCACAGGCCTCTTGCAGCGTCATCTCTCCTCGGGTCAGGGTGCCGGTTTTATCCGTGCACAGGATATCAATGCTACCAAAGTTCTGGATCGCCTCCAGGTGCTTGACGATAACCTTGTGTCTGGCCATGCGCACAGCTCCCTGCCCCAGAGTAATGGTGACGATCATCGGCAAAAACTCGGGAGTTAGCCCAACTGCCAGGGCGAGGGCGAAGAGCACCGACTCGAAAAGTGGATGATGCAGAAGGACACCAGTTAAGAACACAAAGAGCGTTAAAAAGAAGACCGTTTCCAGGATGAGGAAGCTGAAGTGGCGGAGTCCGCGCTCAAACTCGGTTTCAGGTGGATGCTGCGCCAGACGAATGGCCACATCCCCGAAGGCTGTCCGTGGGCCTGTGGCTATCACAAGGGCAAGGGCGCTGCCACTCACTACGGAGGTGCCAAGGAAAACCCAGTTGGAGGCTTCGGCGGGATGGGCCAGCGTGGTTGCTGTCTCCTCGGCCCGTTTAGCGACCGGCAGCGATTCACCTGTGAGCGCGGCCTGCTGAACATGGAGATCCAGGGCCTCAATCAGACGGGCATCTGCTGGCACCAGGTCACCGGCGGCCAGGCGAATGACATCGCCGGGAACCAGCAGCCGGCGGGGGAGATCTTGCCAGCGGCCATCGCGCAAGACGTGAGCCACGGGGGCGACGGACGAGCGCAAACGCTCGACGGCCCGCTGGGAGCGATAGCTCTGCAAGAAGTTCAACACCAGGCTCAGGAGAACGATAATCGCAATGATGAGAGCGTTGGTCAGCTCGCCGAGCAACGCGGAGACCAGGCTGGCCAGCAGCAAGACGGCGACTAACGGGTTGAGGAAGAGCCGTACGAGCTGGACCACCCCCGAGCTGGTCCGTTCTGCCGCGACCTCGTTGGGGCCGAATTGGCGCAAGCGGCGGCGCGCTTCTTCCTCAGTCAGTCCTTGCTCTGAGGAGCGCACTTCGGTCAGCAGCTGGCTGAGCGATTGGCTGTAGCGTGGGCTAACAGCGGCTGTCGTGGTCGTGGTCAGCTCCCCCGGGGAGGGAGGCGGTAGGCCGGGCATAAACGTTGCTCCTTCTTCTTCCCTTGATAGTCTGGTAGTAACAGAATCACCTCGAATCTAGCAGGCCGTCATCACAGTTGGCTCACGGCCATCTCAAGGATGGTTACAGCGCTATCACAATGCCCCTCTGAGGCAGATCAGCGAATCCGGGCCAGACAGGCTGGAGAGCGCTCCGTGAGATGGGACTGGCAAGCAGTGATGGACGTGTGACCACTGGCATGTATCCTGGTGGTGAGAAGCAACGTTCCTCTGAGTGGAACATTGCCCCTCCACTACCGGAGAAAAAGGATATCCAATTATGCCAGTAGTCCATCGGCGTCAGTCTGCCCTTCAGCAGCCTCAGCCTGTCCCAGACTCAGAGCAGAAGAAGAGAGCGATGACTTCCGTGCCGCCTATCCCAGCCCGGTCGGCGGCGGTGCCACCGCCGCCGCGCTTCAGCTTCCAAGCTCTGGGGGAGTTGTCGCGTCATTACCCTCTGCCTTCCGCAGCGCTGTTGCTGCTCCTCGTCGCACTCCTCTGCTGGCTGAGCAAACGCGCCGATCTTGCGCGCTGGGTGCTCCTGGTGATCACAGTGATGGGAGGCATTCCCCTGAGCTGGCAGACGCTGCGGCAGCTGAGCCGTCGGGAACTGAGCGTCGACCTCATCGCGATTCTCGCCATCATCGGGGCGCTCCTTGCGGGGGAATATCTGGCAGGAGCTTTTGTCGTGCTGATGCTCTCAGGAGGCGAAGCCCTGGAGGCGTATGCGCTCCGGCAGGCTCGCCGCTCTCTATCGGCCCTGGCCGAGCGCGCGCCGCGCATCAGCCATATCTGGCGCGGGCAGGAGCTGGTCGATCTACCCGCCGAGGACATTGAAGTGGGCATGGTGGTGGTGGTCAAGCCCGGCGAGCTGGTTCCTGTAGATGGCGAGGTGGTAGCCGGTTCTTCGTACGTGAGTGAGGCCGATCTCACGGGCGAACCACTGCCGCAACCGAAGGCCGTGGGAGCGGCCGTGCTCTCCGGCAGCCTCAATCTCGATAGCCCGCTCGAAGTGCGTGCCACCCGACGCAGCCTTGAGAGCAAATACGCTCAGATTGTGCGCCTGGTCGCCGCGGCGCAAGAGCAGAAAGCTCCTCTTCACCGCCTGGCCGATCGCTACAGCGTCCTCTTTACCGCTGTGAGCCTGTCGCTCGCTGCACTGACCTGGCTGCTGACTGGGAGCGGTATCACGGCCCTGGCTGTGCTTGTAGTAGCCACGCCTTGCCCTCTGATTCTGGCCACGCCGATCGCCATCATGTCCGGCATCGACCGGGCGGCCCGAGCAGGCCTCATTGTCAAGAGCGGCGCGACTGTGGAAGCTCTCGGTGAGGTACAGGTAGCCGTGTTTGATAAGACCGGAACCTTGACCCTGGGGGTGCCTTCCGTCTCCAGGCTCTGGCGAGCACCAGCGTCGGAAGTGCCTGCTGAGGCCCCTCTCCTCGATGATGCGACCTTGCTGCGCCTGGCGGCCTCGGTGGAACAGCTTTCCTCGCATATTCTGGCGCGGGCCGTTGTCGAATCCGCCCGTGCGCAAGGGCTGGTTCCTGGACTAACTGAGCAGTTTCAGGAGGTCTTTGGCAAAGGAGTCGCGGGGCGCGTTCGCCTGACTGTGGCGCCGGAGGAGCCAGCCTATGAGGTCATAGTGGGCAATCGTACCTTTCTGCGTCAGCGCGGAATCCCGCTCCCGCCGGTCCTCCTGCAGGCCCGCGAGGAGTGGACAGCAGCCGGCCAGATCGCCAGCTTTCTGGTCGTTAATGGTTACTGCCTGGCGCTGATCGTTCTAGAAGATCGACCCCGGGCTGATCTTGCCCAGCTCATGGCTGATCTCAAGCAAGCAGGTATTGAGGAAACAGTGCTTCTGACCGGCGACGGCGAGGAGGTGGCCCAGCGGATCAGAGCGCTTGCCGGCATGGACCGCGCGGTAGCGCGCTGCTTACCGGAAGAGAAAGTCCAGGTCATCCGCGATTACCTTAACAAAGGGCGCAAAGTATTGATGGTCGGCGATGGGGTCAACGATGCGCCCGCGCTAGCCACCGCCACCGTGGGGATTGCTATGGGACAGCAGGGACTGACCGCAGCAGCCAGCGTCGCGGATGCCGTGCTCCTCTCCGAGGATGTACGGCGCATCGCCACCGCTGTACAGCTTGGGCGCGGTGTGATGAGCATCGCCCGCCAGGGAATCTGGGTGGGCATGGGATTGAGTGCGACAGCGATGCTGCTGGCGGCCTTTGGCTGGATACCTCCGGCTGTAGGCGCCATTCTGCAAGAGGGCATCGATGTTCTGGTCATTTTCAATGCCTTGCGCGTGAGCCGCATCCCGCTAGAAACCGGGCAGGGCAGGCGGGTACTGTGAGCGATCTGTAAGCATTTGCCAAGGCCTGGAGAGGCAGCCGTGCGGCGCGGGTGCTATGGTTCTATTGGCAGGAGCAGCAGGGATTCGCTCAGGAGCAGAACGAATGGTCTTGCTCATCGTGTCTCGGGTTGGAAGGCGCTGCCAGCTGGCTTCTACCGGCGGAGTGGCTCAGGGCCGGTGCGGCAATGGAGCCGTAGCGACCAGGTAGGAGGGCAGTCTGGCAGCGACCTTCCTGCCTCCTGTCAGTCAGGTTGCCATCTTGAGGGCATCGTGTTGCTGAGCTATCTGGAGGAGAAGCACCATGCCAGCGCCATCGGTCATGCGGGCAGCAGAGGCTATGATCACCACTATTCTGGCCGGGAAGGTGCCAGCGCCTGCGGCAGGCACCCAGCCCCAGTCGACGTCTGCCGCTTCAGCTCCTCAGCTAGTACAGACTCACGCTTCCGTAGTTGTGCTCCTTCCTGATCTGGTCTATAAATTAAAGAAGCCGGTGAATCTGGGCTTTCTCGATTACTCGACGCCGATGCTGCGCCGCCAGTGGTGTCGGGAGGAAGTCCTTGTGAATGCCCCGCTGGCGCCCGGCGTCTATCTGGGCGTAGCCCCCATCGTGTGCACCCAGCGAGAGGAGATGCATATCGGCCCGATCTTCTCGCCGGAGAGCGTACCAGAGCCTGCCTCTTCCCTCGAAGACGGCACGGTTGTTGACTATGCGGTAGTGATGCGCCATCTCCCAGAGACAGCAACCCTGGCCGGCTGGCTCCAGAGCGGTCGTCTCTCGGCGGCAATGCTTGAAGCAGTCGCTCGGCGTCTGGCCGCCTTCCACGCCGAGGCCCACGCAGATGGCGAAGTACGTCACTATGGTCAGCCGGAGCTGTTAGCTTTCAACTGGCAGGAGACTCTGACCCAGCTTCAGCCCTACCTTGGTCGCACCCTGGATCAGTCAACCTACGAGCAGATTCAACGCTACGTCGAGCAGTTTCTTGCGCAGCGCCGGGCGCTGTTGCTGGCGCGCATTGCCCAAGGGCGCATCCGCGATGGGCACGGAGACCTCCGCCTCCAGCACATCTACTGGCTGGAGTCTCCCCTCAAGGACAGTCAGCAGGAGCCACAGCTCCTTTTTCTGGATCGGATCGAGTTCAACACTCGCTTTCGCTATGCTGACGTCGCCGCCGAGGTAGCTTTCCTGGCAATGGAGCTGGAGTACAGCGCGCGAGTGGACCTGGCGGATGCTTTTGTCGATGCCTATGTCAGGGCCACAGGAGATGAGAACTTACGCGAGGTGCTGCCCTTCTATCTGTGCTATCGCGCCTGCGTGCGTGGCAAAGTGGCCTCGTTGCTGCTGGATGAACCCGAGGTCCCTCTAGAGGAGCGTAATCAGGCTCAGCAGCAGGCGAGCGCCTTATTTGCTCTGGCCGCTCATTATGCCAGCCGACCTGCCGGGGCAACGCTGGTCATGATCGGCGGCTTGATGGGCACGGGCAAAAGCACACTGGCGCGAGCCCTCCAGCAAACGACTGGGGCAGCGCTCTTCTCTTCCGATGTCATCCGCAAGCGTCTGGCGGGCCTCGCTCCCGGCGAAACGCGGGCTGAGGCTTTTGGGGAGGGAATCTATGCCCCGGCCTGGGGAACACGTACCTATCAGGCCCTCCATGCCCTGGCCAGCCTGGCCTTGCAAGAAGGGCGCTCGGTGATTCTGGACGCCTCCTTTCTGCGCCGCGAAGATCGGCAGATCATGGCCCAGGCCGCTGCCACTCAGGGCATCCCCACTTTCTTCATCGAGTGCTTTTGTCCAAGGGAAGAAGCTTTAGCACGGCTCCGCTATCGCTGGAGCCAGCGCCAGCGAGTCGCCACCCCAGGCTCAAGCAGCAGCAGCGAGGCATCGCTGCAATCGAGCACAGTCGAGGCCTCTGATGGGCGACCAGACCTCTACGATGCCCAGTGTGCTCAGTGGCAGCCATGCCTGCCGGCAACGGAGAAGATCATGGGGGTGCCATTGCGGACAGACCGCCCGCTGCCAGTGCTGCTCGCCCAGTTGCTCGACATCCTGGGGCAGCCACGCCTGGCCTGTCGACTCGTGCAACCCTAGGCACCTGGCGCGTGCTCGTAGAATCGCAGCCGTTGGCAAGAGAAGAGACCAGCGGCTGCGATTCTGTCAGGCGGCAGGGGCCACCTCTCTGATTGGAGACGGCCCGGCCCGCTGCTTACTGGTTGGTCACTGGCCGATCGTCGGCGGCTGAGCTGCACCGTGCAGGATCTGTCTTAAAGCTAGAATGGGAATGAACAGGATGGGAAGACGCGCGAGCTGTATGAGGCGCTCGGCTACGCTGCCCAGCTGCCGCTGATGCGCCTCATTGCTTCCCCAGGCACTTAAGAGCAGCAAGTCGGGGATGCCCGTGCCATCCTGCTCAGGAAACAGCTTATCAAGATGGGCCGCTTGCCCAATAGCATGCACCGTATCGGGATCAACAGTGACGGACCAGGTGAGCGCCAGGGAGCGCACTGTGCCTGCGCTCCGCCTCCAGAGCCGTTCCAGCTCCTTGCCCGCCTGCGCCAAAGACTCTTCCGCCTGGCGGAGGCGCTGCTGCTGCAGCCAGCGCGCCCCTTCCTGGGCCCTGGGCAGGGACAAGCCCGACCCCGCACAACAGATGCACCGAGATGTCGGCCTGGGTGGCCAGCGCTTGCATCGAAGCAATCGTCGGCACAAGAGTAGCCCGGCCCAGAGTAATCCATCGAGGGGAGCCAAAAGCCGCCAGCGACGTCTGGTCTGCATATCAGCCTGACTGAGGCTCGGGCTATCTTGGCGCCATATCAGAAGAGGAACGGGAGCATGGCGCAGCAGTTGGGCGGTGACACTACCCACCGTCCAGGAATGGGGGCCATGACAGGCCCCCACCAGCAAGTCGGCCTGAGTTGCCTCAATCTCACGCAGGCTGGTAGAAGCCGCTTTCCCGGCCCTGGCCCGTGTCTCCATAGGCAGGTCTGCAAGGGCAGGGGCGTGGGCCTGCTGCTCAAGGTACGCTTGCGCTTGCGCGACGGCGGTAAACGTGGCAGCCTCCAGCACCTGGTGACTGCGGAAAAACACAGGCCAGCGCTCGGGCTACAGATCGACGGCCTGGAACAACAGAATGCATCCGCGGGCCGCCGCAGCCAGGTACGCTGCGATGTCGATGGCTTGCTCAACGCGCCGCGAGCTATCGAGAGGAACGAAAATACGCTGAAACATGATCTCTTCCTTCCGATCCTGGCAGTGATCTTCCCCCGGAGTGGAGGAAGCCGCAGGAGTTTCGACCTTTCTTCCCTTTCCTTCATAGCATGATCGCTCCCCTTCTCAGCACTCTCTCAACTCCCTCCTCTCCTCCTCACAGATAGCGCTCCCCGTTAGACCACTCCAGGAAGGACCATACCCCTGCCTGGCCGGGAAGGGAGGGAATTGGCGCAGACAAAGATACCAGTGGCTCCTCTTCTGGCCATTGTGACCGCCTTGAGAAGGCTGGCCAGACCCTCGTGATGGCCTGGTGAGCCACGGCGCCTATACTGCTCTAGCGAGAGAAGGCTAAGGGACCTCTCTCAAGGGAGGAAGAAGACCAATGGCAGAACGGATGACGGCCCAGGTCAGACTCGTCGAGGGCCTGAGCTTTGAAGCCGAAGCTGGCTCCGGCCACCATCTCAGACTAGATACCGGGCCGGAGCACGGTGGTCACGATGCAGGCTTTCGTCCGATGGAGCTACTGCTCATCGGATTGGCCGGCTGCAGCGGGATGGACGTGCTTTCCATCTTGCGCAAGCAACGTCAGCAAGTGATCTCCTACGAGATCATCGTCGAGGGAATTCGCTCAGCCACCCATCCGAAAGTCTTCAGAGAGATCAGAGTGGAGCATCTCCTCACGGGAAGGCAGCTCCAGGCCGAGGCAGTGGCCCGAGCACTCGATCTTTCAATACAGCGCTACTGCGGCGCCGAGGCCATGCTCAACAAAGTCGCGCGCATTACCCATACCTTTCGGCTGCTTGACGTGGACACGGGACGAGAGGTCGCCGCGGAGGCAGCCGCTGACAAGAATACCACGGCACAGTGAGTATGCAGCCCACACGGCCCACCTGGCTGACCTGAATGCCCGTCCCTGGTCGAGACAAGGAGGAAGGAGTTACACGCATCATGGCAAATCGCATGTCGCTGATCGTCTTCTCTGGAACAGCGGACAAGCTTATGGCCGTCGCAACATTGACCAGTGGGGCTGTCGCGATGGGGCTGGAGGTCGAGCTGTTCCTCACGACGTGGGGATTGCAGGCTTTCCGTAAAGGAGCGGCCGAGGCTAATGTGAGCGTCAGCAAAGACGCTGGCGATCTCGGGCCTGTCCTGCTGGAGCAGATGCACAAAAAGCAGGTTCCTGGCTGGCTAGAGACACTACAGCAGGCGCGCGAGCTGGGTCAGGTGCATGTCTATGCCTGCGCTATGACTCTGGAGCTGCTCGACATGAAGCTGGAAGACCTCGAGCCGATAGTCGAAGAGGTTGTCGGTGTGGCGAGCTTCATCGAACGCGCCAGCGAGAGCCGCATCACCCTGTTCATCTGAGGCTTGTCTGTCTGTCTGTCTACCTGCCTGCCCCTCTTCCTTTTATCTTGCCTGAGCGGAGGCAGCGAGCAGAATAGCAGCAGATGAGAGCCAGAAAGGAGGATACCATGCCAGAGAAACCGGAAGGAATCCAGGTTGATAAAGAAATCGATGCACGGGGCAGCTTCTGCCCCGGCCCCCTCATGGAGCTGATACGAGGGATCAGAGCCATCCCGGTCGAAGGAACACTGGCGCTCCTCTCCAGCGATCCAGGCTCGGCTCGCGATGTTCCGGCCTGGGTACAGAAGGCCGGGCACGAATTGCTGGGGGCTTTCCCGGAGCAGGGATATACCCGTTTCGTTGTCCGCAGAAAACGCTAACGCCAGGCAGACCGAGAGGAGGGCCTACCTATGCCTCGACAGATTATCATCATCGGTGGAGGAGTCGGAGGGACGATCACGGCCAATATGCTGGCGCGGCAGTTACGCCCACATGAAGCTGAGATCACCCTCATTGATAGCACGGGAAGGCATGTCTACATGCCTTTCTGGCTCTATATGCCCTTCAGCGACAGCGACCCGCAGAGCCATTTGCTGGTCCGCGATGAGCGGACATTGTTGCATCAGCGCGTGCACTTGCTGATCGGGCAGGTGCAGCAGATCGATGTGGCCAATCATCAGGTGCACGTCTACCAGAGCAGCGCCCTCGAACCAGCCAGAGGAAAGAGGGAGAGCATCCTTGTCTACGACGATCTGGTGCTGGCCACAGGGGCACGGCTTGCCCTCGCCGATCTGCCAGGACTGGAAGAGGGGCAGGGGGTATGGCATCATTTCTACGACACCGAGGGAGCGCTGCGCCTTCGTCAGGCCCTGAGTACCTTTCCCGGAGGGCGTATCGTGATTGCAGTAGCCGGTATCCCCTACCGCTGCCCTCCAGCCCCCCTGGAATTCACCTTTCTGCTCGACGACTGGCTTCGCCAGCATTGCCTCCGGGAGCACACCGTCATCGAGTACCTCTATCCGCTCCCGCGCGTCTTTACCATCGAGCGGGTGGCGGAAATGGTGGCTCCTCTGCTGGAAGAGCGCGAGATCGCCACACGGGTCTTCTTTACGCCGGAGGCCGTTGACCAGCAGCGCCGGGTGATTCGCTCGCTAGAAGGCGAAGAGGTGCCCTTCGACCTGCTGATCCTGGTCCCTCCCCATCGCGGAGCGCAGGTCATCGAAGCGTCCGGCCTGGGAGATAGCCAGGGATGGATTCCAACCGATCGCCACACTCTGCAGGTCAAAGGCCAGGAGCATGTGTACGCCCTCGGGGATGCCACCGATCTGCCTGTGCCTAAAAGCGGTTCTGCCGCTCACTTTGAAGCCCGCGTCCTGGCCAGGCGCCTGGTGGCAGCGATCCGTGGAGAGGCACTTGAGGGGGATGAGGGTCTCTACGATGGAGAGGTGATGTGTTTCCTGGAGACAGGGAACCGCCGGGCCACGCAGCTGGTGTTTAACTATGAGCACCCGCCCGAGCCTCCGCGCCCTAGCCTCTTCTACCACCTGGAGAAGCAGCTGCTGAACCATGCTTACTGGCACCTGATCCCCCAGGGCCTCATTTAGGCTGAAACCGGCGCGGTGGACCGACGATTATCAACGAGAGAGGCGTGCCAGGAAAGCTGGCATGCCTCTCTGCATTAAAGCTGGACGCTCCAGTTGCAGTCAGTCGAGGTCAGATCAAAGGAGGCCCGTCCAACCGGCGACCCCTGACTCGTCAGCCGCTGGCGGTTTGTGCTCCCCTGCCTGACCGGCTGACTCTTCTTGCGCGCCATCGCTCTCGCGCAGCATCCCAGGACGAACAATGAACAGGGGGAGCTTACTGCTGGTCAACAATTGCTCAGTGACGCTGCCGAGCAGAAGCCGGGCCAGGCCACTGCGTCCGTGGGTGGCCAGCGCGATCAGATCGAAGTGCTGGGCCGGGTCCTGCGCATCCTCAGCCGCGGCATGCTTGAGAATGACCCCAGGGACATTGCTCCCAGTGATCACCGTGGACGTGATCGTCACCGCGGGATCGGCCAGCTGCTCCTGGCGCACTCGTTGCATCACCCCCTCCAGGTAGCTCTTGGCTTCCTCCTGGAGCTGCTCACGCAGGCCCGGGTCTGGAATACGCAGCCCCCCCAGCGTCCCGTAGCCAGGAACATCGATGACACTCACCAACTGCACCAGACTCAGCTCAGGTGGAGCAAGCAGCGCCAGGAGTTGCAAGGCCGGTTTAAGAACGGCTTCCGCGGTCAGAGATCCGTCCAGCGGTAGCAGCAACCGCAGTGGGCGCCCTGGCCGTGGAAACGGCAGCAGCGGCCCCTGCTCATGGAAGACCAGCAGGGGGACCGGGCTGCGTCTGACGGCCTGCTGCGCCATGCTGCCAACGAGCCACCGTTTGAGCCGACTGGCGGCGTGGGTACACAGGACAATGAGATCCGCCTGCTCCAGGCGCGCTGCCGAAAACACTGTCGAGGCCGGCGGGCCAAAAGCGACCTCCTGCTCAACGGGCAGGTGCTCAAGGGCCTGCGCGTAGTTTTGGACCGTCTCGTTGAGGTAGCGCGTGGCTCTGGTAATCTCGTGCTCTGCCAGGCTGCTGGAAGGGTCAAACAGCGTGCTGCTGTCAGCGAGCACACCCGGAGGTGGCCACTCAATCACGCGTAACACCGTCACTGATCCCTGGGCCGCACGAGCCAAATGCGCGGCGATCAGCAAGGCTCGCTCAGCGGCAGCGGTGCCATCCAGGGGAACAAGCATGCGGCGAAACATAGTAGGCTGCTCCTTTCTGCTCTGTAAAGTCAGCGGCGCTCGCAAATCTCCTGCTCGCTTAGCCCAAAGGCGCCGCTCTGGCCTTACCTCGTAGGGCACCAGGCGCACTGGCTGGCTGGATGCCACGAGGCATCACCGTCTTGTCTGACTGGGGCCATACTGACTACCTGTCTCCTCTTTGTTCCCGAGCATACCTGATCGATCTCACGAAAGTGTTACAGGAGCGCACGCTTCCCTCACAAATCGCTGTCTTGAGCACAACGGGACAGGAAGCAGCTACCGCCCAGGGCAGCGAGCGCTGTCGCGCGTGCATCCTGTAACCAGGCTGTGAAGACGACCGAGCCTCCTGAGAGAGGCTTGTGAGCGATCCGTTCTAGGCTTTCATCAGGAAGAGAAAGCCATCATAGTCGGTTGTCAGGGAGATGTTCTATGCAGCAGAACCGATACTATCAGGAAATCAAGGCGGTGCTGGCGAGCGAGGAAGCTCCGTGCCTCTCGCTCTATCTGCCTACGCCCAGCAAAGGTCAGGGCTACTACCTGGGGCCACGGCTACTGAAACGCTTGCTCCACGAGGCACGTGAGCGCCTGGCCCAAAGCCGGCTCAGCCTGGCCACGCAGCGGAGTCTCCTCGCACCCATCGAGGCCCTGCCCGCTGAGGTCTCGCTGTGGAACACCGTTGCACCCGGGCTGGCGGTCTTCCGTTCGGCTACTCTCTATCGGATCTACCACCTCTCATATGCTCCTCGCCCCCAGGTAGTAGTTGGAGCGCACTTTTTCATCAAGCCGCTGTTGCCCCTGTTGAGCCACAACAAGCACTTCTATCTCCTCGTGCTGAGCCGAAAGCACGTGCGGCTGCTGGTCTGTCACCCATTCGGCCAGCAAGAGGTACCCTTGCCTGAGAGCATCACCAGTCCCCCAGGCTCCTGGCGCGAGCGTTGGTCGCGAGCCCATGCGCTTCAATACCATAGCGGTAGCCCCCTGACTCACCACGGAAGGCGCGGAGCCGTGCTCTATCATGGGCAGGGTGCGGGCGAACAGGAGCAGCAAGCGGATGAGTTACGGTATATCCGGCAGATCGACCATGCGGTGCATGCCCTTCTGCGCAGCCAGCAAGCACCATTGGTGCTGGCCGCCGTCTCCTCGCTGCAGGCGCTTTATCGCCGTGTCAACACCTATCCTTTTCTTCTCAAGGAGGGCCTGGAGGGGAATTTTGATGAGATGAGTGCCGCCCTGCTCCGACAGCGAGCCTGGCCGCTGGTCTTCTCTTCCTTGCAGCAGGCGCAACAGGAGGCCCTGGCCCGCTTGCGCGAGCGTGAAGGCAGCGGGCAAACCTCTGCTGACCTGGACGAGATCGCCCGGGCGGCCTGCAGTGGGCGCGTCCAGCTCCTCTTCATCGCCGAGGAGGCCACTCTGTGGGGTCGGTTGGACCCCGTGGCTCAGACCATCGACGTCCACGCCGAAGCCCAGCCCGGCGATGAAGACCTGGTCGATCGACTGGCGGCGCAGACGATTCTCCACGATGGCCTGGTTTCCGTGGTGGCTCCGGTGCATATGCCCACACCAGGCCCGCTGGCGGCCATCTTCCGCTACTGAGCTGGGGCGGGGCTGGTGCTTGGTTGGCTGACTGGCTGATTTAGCTGATCATCGCCTTCCCTATGAGAGGCAAAGGAGGATGGTATCGCCCACCCGGAGAAATCAGCTGAGGCTGAGATAGAGAGCGCGTGAGGAGAGGAATGGGAGCAAAGGCACAGTCACAGCCTGGCGGACTCAGAGACTCCTCCTCTCCCATTGCACCCCCTCACTGAGCTGGTTCATGGCAGCGATCGACTAGCAGGCGAGCCTCCAGATGTTGCAGCATCCGCATGCTGCGGACTCCTTCAACCATAAAGATGAGCCGTTCGCAGAGCGTGGCTGCATGGAAACTGACGCGTTTCAAGAGCAGGGCCAGGGCGGACAGATAGGCGACCCAGGGCTGTGCCGGGGCCCTGGTCCCCGCGGAAGGGAGCGTGCCGGCTGGCATGGTCAGGAGCAAGCTGCGTTGCAGCCTGGTCAGCTCATGCTGAAGACGGCGTTGTTGACGCCACAGGCGCTGCGCTCCCTGGGTATCCTGTTCTGCCAGCGCCAGAGCCACCGCCATCGCCGAGGCGCTGATCTGACGGCCGAAGGACATGAGTTGCTCCCCCAGCCCGGCCAGGGTAGGAGGCCATTGTCTCGCCTCCCCATTTGCTTGACCAGCCTGCGCGGCGGAGGAGCCGAGCCAGACGACCAGCCTGGCCAGCTCTTGCGCCTCCTCGCTGAGCAGGAGCAGCTCGCTGCCCAGCACAGGCAATGACACCAGGAAACGCAGCGTGCTGTCTCCCATCTCCTCCGCTTCGAGCAAGAAGACGCGCACTTCGTCCTCGATCGTGGCCTGCAGGTTGGCAATCGTCGGGTCAGCCGGCAAGACCGTCTGTGCCAGCGCTGGATCGAACAGCTCTACGGCCTTCAGCGCGCGCGTCAGTCGCTCGCCGGTCAGAATGCCCAGGCGTACCAGTTTGTCCTGAAGCTCCCGCAGAGAGCGAGAGTCTTCAGTCTCTCGTTTGCACATGACTGCTCTCCTTCTTTCCGTTTCCCGACTGGCTCGGAGGCCCCAGCCTCTGCTTACCAGCGGTGGAGCACACGGTCATTCCCCCATTTTCCTTACTCATGGGGAGTATATACCTCCGGCGTCTCACAGGGCTTGCACAAGAACAGGCTCGTGCATCACAGGATGTTCTCGCGGCACCGCTCTGGTCACTGGTTGCTCTCCTGAGAGAAATCAAGAGCAAAGGAAAAGCCCGGGTCCATGCCTGTACGGCCTTTCCTTTTCCTGCAGGGCCAGCGCCGCATCTGGGGAACGCTGAGCAGAGCGGAGCCTGGCTCCTTTCCTCGGGAGTGAACCGTGAGAAGGCAGGGGACCGCCGTGAAGGACCTGTGACAGGAATAGCCTATCCTCCTCGAAGGAGAGCAGCAGCGCAGCGATCTGCCAGCGCAGGAGCTAAACCGCAGTGCTCTCTACGACGCGAATGAGTGTTGCTCTGCCAGTGTACTCGCTAGCGGGCGAGTCTAGTAAAGACAGGAGCGACGATCATGAAAGCCTTTGTGATGAAGACCATTGGTCAAGTGGGTTTCATGGAGAAGCCTGTGCCTGAGCCAGGCCCGAACGATGCCGTTGTGCGCACGACGCGGGCGCTCATCTGTACCTCGGACTCGCATACTGTGCGGGGAGCCATCGGCCCGCGCACCAATCTGACGCTCGGCCATGAGGCGGTGGGCATCGTGCACACTGTTGGCAGCCAGGTGCGCCAGTTTCGCCCAGGTGACCGGGTGGTCGTCGGAGCTATTACCCCAGATTGGGGTGATCTCGCCTCCCAGGCTGGCCATCCTTCTCAGTCAGGTGGACCATTGGGAGGATGGAAATTCTCCAATACCAAGGACGGCGTCTTCGCGGAGTACTTTCACGTGAATGAGGCCGATGCCAACATGGCGCTGATTCCCCCGGATGTCTCTGACGAGATGGCGGTCTACTGCGCAGATATGCTCTCGACCGGGTTCATGGGAGCGGAACAGGGGCGTATCCCACTCGGTGGGACAGTGGCCGTCTTTGGGCAGGGACCTGTCGGGCTGATGGCCACGGCTGGGGCCAGATTGCTGGGAGCGGGCCTGATCATCGCCGTGGAGGCGGTGCCCCGGCGGCAGGAGCTAGCTCGCCTCTACGGGGCGGATGTCATCGTCGACTTCTCCCGCGAGGATGTGGTCAAGCGTATCCTGGAACTGACCGCTGGGCAGGGGGTGGATACGGCCATCGAAGCACTGGGCAGCGATGTCACCTTCCAGAACGCCGTGAAGGTGACCAAAGCGGGTGGCACCATCTCGAACATCGGCTACCACGGACACGGCGAGTTTGTCCATATCCCGCGCCTGGATTGGGGGGTGGGTATGGCGGAAAAGACCATCACTACGGGACTGTGCCCTGGCGGGCGGCTGCGCCTGGAGCGTCTGCTCCGCCTGCTCCAGCAGAAGCGCGTTGATCCAACGCCTCTGACCACCCACACCTTTCCGTTCGAGGAGATGGAGCGTGCTTTTGAGATGATGGACCAGAAGCTGGATGGCATTATCAAGCCGCTCATTGTTTTCGCCTGAGCCAAGGCCTCTGGCGATAAGAGGGCAGGGCCCAGTCCGCCTGCCCATGCCTGAGGAGAAAGGGAACATTGACCAGCTCTGTGGCCGGCTGTCTTCCCCTGCTCTGCAGAGGGAGGGTAGCCGGCGGAGAGAGCGGCTTACGGATCAGGTCAGCAGCAGTCTGGCTGAGATCGCCTGCTTGATAGACGGAACATGCTCCTGGCTAGACTCGCGCCTGGGGAGAGATTCAGCACTGAAACTGGTGCTATCTCCGGTCATCTTGTGGTATCGTCTGGCTATGGTGTCAAATCAGTCTAGCAGGCGGGTCGGTGCGAGCTGATCAGATGGCCTGGGCCGGTGGAAGCAGAGTCGACTCGCTGCCTCTCTTCAGAGAAAGGGCCTGCGTTGCTCATCCAGACACCCAGCAACGCGCTACCTCTTGTGGAGATGGATACGGTAGTCAAGTACATACCAACGGCCCGCGGCGTCCTTCGCGCGTGCCTGCTGCCAGTGCTTTCACCTGTGTGGGGAAAGGCGCCCATTGATGATGCCGCTCAAATCCAACCAGCCGATCCGTTCCTCCGTCCTGATTGGCCGAGAGCAAGAAAGCGCCCTCTTGGGGGCGCGCATCGAGCGGGTCAAGCAGGGACACGGCCAGATGCCTCTCCTCAGCGGCGAGGCGCGCATTGGCAAGTCACGGCTGCTTGCCGAAGGGAAAAGATAGGCTGACGAGCAAAGGTTTCTTGTTGACCGCTGCGAGGCCTGGTTTTCCGGCTCCCCCCAATAAGCACTCGTCCGCAGCCCTTGTTCGACCCTCGTTCGTTGCCGCACGTCAGGGGCGAGGCACGAGCACGCATCAGCTCACGCTCTCATCTGCCAGGAACAATGGCGACGCTCCCTGGCTTCCTGGAGGGAGACGGACAGCAGGGGAGGCATTCGCCTGACGTTCCCAATGCGAGCAGCTCGCACTGGTCCGATCAAATTGCCAGGCTGCCGTCTAGCAGTGTACTGAAGAAGCAAAGGAAGGACCATGCCACCGATGATCAGGCTCACCACGAGGTCAGCGCCAGCAGGCCCAGGCGACGTGGCAAGGACCAGGGCAAGCCCCGCGCCGGCCTGGCACCTGGCAGTGTTCGCTGCCTGCGACGGGGACATCTGCCCGTCGCGGGTCGGATCTGGGGCCGCATCGAGAATCGTCGGCGCAGCCAGAGGGCCGGAGCGCTGAAACGGCAGAAAGAAGGAACCATCGTCAGCAGGGTCATCTTCCCAGCTGAACCAGTCCGACTCCGGCGTCTGGGCCGGTGCTGGCTCGGGCGCCATGTCAGGCCCCGGCTGGGCCACGGGAGCCGCCGATGTCGATGGCTGCAACTGGGGCTGGTCCTGGAGAGGGAGAGCAGCTTCGTCACTGCGAGCGGTCGACGGCCCGGCTGGTGCCGGCGAGGGAGACGCCTCCTGGGGGGAAGCGGGATCAGGATGCTCAGACATGGCTTGCTTCCTTTCAGGTCTGGTCTAACAGGATGAAGGGCAGGGCGCGGGCCGGGCTGCTGGCGAGTGACGCTCTCCCTCAGCGTAGCCGCTGGCGCAGGAAGGCTTTGGGGAGGCAACGGGCGGTGATCTGGTTCCCTGCCAGGAACGGCGGGGCAAACAGGCGGGAACGGGCCAGGTACGAGCCTGGAATCGAGCAGGAGGGAAACCAGGGACAGGCCAGTTCAGAGGGGCCAGATGGCCTGCGCCGGACGCCGTGAGCGCCCCAGATAGAATGGCGACGGCGGCCTGGTGAGCTGAAGAAAAGAGAAGGCCCCGAGCAGAACCAAGTGCGCCGCACCGGCGATGAAGGAGCGCATCAAAGCGACACTCCTCCGCTCCCGTTCGCTGCTGTGGCCACTGTCTTAACCAGCTTGATTCGCAGTTCACGGCGCAGCGCTACGGCTGTAAGACTCTCACAGATCTGCTCCAGAGCCTGTCACCTCTTTTTTTTTAAGATACGGGCTACATTGGTAGGAGTGCGTCGCATCAGGAAGCGCATCTCTTGAGAATCTCCCGCTCCCAGGGCAGGGGCCAGCTCCTCCCAGAAGCGGGGGAAATCACCCCCCTACCCGCGGAGGCAATTTTGAGGCCGATTCTCCTTGTGGACCGCTCTTGACTACCCTTGCTCTGGAGAGGGTGGCCAGCTCGCGTCAGCAAGCGCAAGCTGCCACACGGCTGTCAGGATGATCAGATGCTTGGCTGTTCCACCCCAATCCAGCGGTTCACCACGCCTCTCCCAGCAGCAAGGAGACAACGGCACTGCCCTGGTGGAGACGTCCCCGACGGACCAAGCTGGCTCCCGCTGGCCGCGGCGAGGAGCACCAGCCACTCGGCCCGAAGCGAAGGCTCCCTCCGATTACACCGCAGTGGCCGAAGGTGAACAAGCGGAAGGATAACGGCTCTAAGGAAGCCAAGGTGAACCAAGGGAGGGGGACCCCTAACAGTGGCCCGGATATATCACCGCTTAGGGTCTCTTTTCCCGTTAGTCAGTCACTGGCTCAACCTCAAAGACATACACACCGAGAGCTTCTTTCTCCGGTGGATAAATCTCTCGAATGCAGTGTAAAGCTGTATTTACATCACTTGAATCTGGATCAATCTTTTGCCAATCTTCTGCAGCCAGCATATCTTCAAAGTTTTTGTACCTCCTTATCGCCTTAATCCGTATGATTGCGGCATCTCCTGACGTCTCAAGTCGGATGGTCTCACCTACCTGATAGCGCTTGATATGGTCATATCCAACACGAACCTCAAGGGTTTTCCGGCCAGCTATGATCGCGTCATAGGAGGGACGCTTGATGCGCATCACACGCATAACGCTTCTTCCTTTCTTGGCTCTTCACTTCTCTTGGCCTCCGTCACCAAGACGAAGGGTCAGGTCCTCCTGGCAAAGGCAGAGAATGGTCGTGGTCTCGTGCCCCACAGTCTGGACGAGGGCGGGATCAGGGTCCTTCGCCGTCTCGGCGGTCAAGACCACCAGGATCGGGAGCAGTGGAGTTGGTTCGGACCCAGTGGTCGTGGCAGAAGTGGACAAACCGGGCTTCCTTGTGCAAGGGTCAGCGTGTCTTCCAAGAAAGAAGAACGCGAATCGGTCCTCATTGTAGTACAGGGTTGCTTCCCTTGTGGCCTGTTTGTGCATGCCTCCTTTCGCCTGGGGCACTGCGTCTGCAGTGACGGCCCACCACTTGTCTGCCGGGAACAGGACTGATCGATGTCTCGACAGCCAGAGATCCTGAGCCTGAATAGCGGGCCAACAGAAAGACGCTCCCTCATTCCCCAAGACAGGGATGGGACTCCTGGGAACTGCCTGTCAAGAGCCGGAAAGATTTCCACACTTGCAGAGATGCTGATGCTGGTCACAGGCAGGCAGTCTCTGCCTTTGTCCAGGAACCGCCTGATTACCCAGGCAGCCGCCTACCTGTTTCCTCTCGCCCTCGCATTCTTCTGGTCCTCCTCTTCCAGAAAGGCGACCAGCGAGTCTGGACCGGACGCCGTGTAATTGGCCTTCGCATGCTGAGCGCTCCGCTGTCGACTCGCTGCCGTCCTGCCTGCTGCCGACTCCCTCACTTGGGGCAAGAGCACATGTGTCCCTCTCTGTCGGCAAGGCTCCTGCACCGATGAGCATAGACGCGCGTGCAGGTGCAGAGGGACCTGCTCGCTGCTCCCTTCACTCCCCCTGATGCTGACGTGCTCACAGAGCAGGCAATGTCTCGCCTGATGGGCATGAGCGCCCTATCAACGAAAGCTAACTCACAGTTCGTGTACAAGTCGACAGCCTCTGCTTATGCTATCTCCAGCAGCAGGATTTCAGACTCTGTCTCGGATGGCCATCGACATGGATGAACGTCAGGCCCGCCTCCTCTTTGGACAGCATCTCCGTGCCCTCCGGCAGCAACGTCTTCTTACGCAGGAACAACTGGCAGAGCGCATCGAGAAGACGCCAGAATACATCAGCTTGTTGGAGCGCGGAGAGCGGGCGCCTTCGTTTGATGCCCTGCTGCTTCTTGCTCAAGCGCTGGAGCTTCCCCTCCCAGCGTTGCTCGCCTTTACCGGGCAGCCGCTCTCGTCGTCCCTCCCCTCGCCAGCCGCTTCCTTGGAAACCTCTCTCCCTCTCCCGGAGCCAGCAGCTGGCTCCCCAGCGAAGGCCCCAGCGCACCGACAGCGCGACCTCACCCGCTTTCTGCGCGCCTACGAGCAGATCCAGGATCTTCAAGAGCTGGCAAGAGAGTATGGTATCAATGATGTCTTCCAGGATAATGGGGGCAAAGTCCTTCAAATGCTTATTATACTTGGTTTACGAATTTTGTCTGGAAGAGAAGGAAATGATGCCATTGATGCATAAGGCAATGAGTATGAATTGAAAACTGTTAATCTCGCTCTTCACCGCAATCGCGGTGTGACTACCCATCATCACCTGACTGAAGAGATCATTGACAAGTATCAATCTGTTTATGCCTGGTACATTGGGCTCTACAAAGATATCGAATTGCAATCCGTCTGGAAAGTGCCTCCCCACCTGCTGGAGCCGCTCTTTCTGGAGTGGCGCAAGCGAATCCGCCAGCAAGGCGGACGTCCCTTGAACAATCCCAAGATTCCCCTGCGGTACGTCTTTCAGGGTACATGCGTCTATCGACAAGTGACAGATGACAGGCAGCCCCTCTTCTCTGGGCTGGAACCTCCCGATGGCTGGACTTAGACGTCAAAGAGCGGCGCCTGTTCCACTTCCGGGTGGGGCAGGACGATCGTGCTCCCCTGCTCCGTGTGCAAGAGGCGCTGATAGAGGGTAGCCACCTCGTCCTCGGGAACGTCGCGCGGAAGGAACCGGAGGGCTGAAGCAGCCAGATACTGCGGCTCTAGCTCAAAGGCGATCCAGCGTCGGCGGAGGCACTCGGCAGCAAATCCGGTGGTGTTGGAACCAGCAAAAATATCCAGAACCACATCGCCTGGTTCGGTCAGAAATTGAATAAAGAACAGGGGAAGCTTGACGGGAAAACGGGCAGGGTGTGGCGAAATCCCCAGGGCCTTACAGCGCTGCAGATAGAGCGAGCTACTCTCCGTATTTGGAATGTGCAGCAGATTCGACGGAATGGCCCCCCCATTATCCGTCGCAAAGCGCTCGCCAATCTCATGCCCCGATGGACGCAACGCCGGGGTATAGAACTTCTCAGGATCTGCCTGCAGCTTGCGCATCCGCGATGAATACGGCACCAACACACGCCGAACGTCAGCCTTGGGGAAGTCATCCTTAGCCAGCCACCAGATGTGATTGACCGCGTCTTTCACTCGAATCTTCTGCTTATTCACCCATTCGATCGGGGACGGTAACTTCGCCGGATTATACCAGAAGAACTCCTCCGCCAGACGGAACTCCAGCTCACGACAAAGGCGCAGCAGCACCTCATAAGGATAGAGCGATCGAACAGGTCGGCGTCGCTGGTACGCTCCTCCCAAATCCAGCACAAAACTCCCATGAGGAGCAAGCACCCGAAATACTTTGCGACAAAAGGCAAGTAGCCAGTCTACATAGGCATGCTGATCCACATTCCCATACGCTTTCTCTCGTTGCAGGGCAAATGGCGGAGAAGTGACGACCAGATCGACCGAGTCCGTCTCGAGTTCATCCAGCAAGGCCAGAGCATCTCCCAGATAGGCCGCCCCATAGCGAGTGATATAGCGTGGAGCCTTACGTATCATGATTCTGCGCGTTGATGTCTTCTGCATCAAGGTGATGAAGAGAGGATGAGCAGGCTGCAAACCTGTCACCCAGCCAGACAGGCGCCTTCAGGTGTCTGCTGTGGGGACTATAGCAGATCCCTGCTGTCCTGTCAATCAGCAGCGTGCTTCGGTCTGCATGCTTTCCTGCCAGGTGAATCAAGCCAGTAAGAGAGATCACTTCCTCATGCGGAAGATACCACCGGGGAGACGTGACCAGTAGCGGGGCGCCGATCATGGGAACAGTGCCCTCGGAAAGGGTCCTATGGGCACGCATTGGAACAAGCGAGCGTTTCATCTTTCCTGTTGATGAGCGGTGCCGATCGCTCCATCCAATCACTGCCAGGGGCGGTATGCTTCGAGGCCAGCCCAGCAAACGCTTGATACAGCCCTTGTTGTCGCTGGAAAAGATCACCGCTCATCAGCAGGCGCGGAGTGGATCTGCTGGCCTGGTGTTGCAAGCCCCTGGCAGACTGGTCGCCGGATCTCCCTGGGGGGTTTGCACTGGGGGGCTGACGAGCACCGAATGATTGCTAGAAGTGACCAAGCCGTCTGCGTTCTGCCTGAAGTGAGCAGCGTTGCTGCCGGCGGAGGAGCAGCGCAGTCGTTGACGCGCTGCTCTACAGGAAGAGGAAGAGGGCCTGCGGAGCAGCGACCCCTTGCTCGTTGGCACAGGCTCTGGCTCACAAGGAGTCGCGAGCTGTCCCTCATGAGCCTCGGGCACGCAGTGACAGGAAACATGGATGCCCAGCGGGAGAGAGGATGGAGCCTGCTCTTGCGCGGCGAGCGGTCCCGAGCGCTCCACAGCTGGGGGAATCCAGCCCCTCTCCCAGTCACACCCCCAGGCGGCAGGCCGGCGCAGCCTCCAGGAACACTTATTCTGTCTCCTCCCACGAGGCGGCTTGGGCGATCAACCAGCCACCCGCCGTCTCCGCCCACAGGCGCTGCCCCTGCTCATCTGCCTCGAACCGATCCCACTCTAGCCTGGGCTGCCACCGTCGCCACAGCTCCCAGGCTTCCTGCAGCCGCTGGCACCTGCCCCCGGGCAGATGGGAGCCGCTGAAGCGAAGGCAGAGCACCCGAGGGAGGAAAGAAGGCCAGTGCCGCTTCGGGAGCAGGATGCCTGCTGTGGGAAGGGTGGCGCCCAAGCCAGCGCCGTCTCTCGCGTGGAGAGGGGGAGGCACGAGGCCACTCTCCCGGACATGCGCCCGAAGGGGATGCAAGCATCTCATGCTGTTTTGCTGATCATGTGCTCGTCGCTTCGAGGATCTCGGCTCCCGCTTCCTCACGCAGCGATCCTCGAAGGGCTTCCCAGGCCGTCTGAGGGCGAGAGTGGCTGGCATCATTGCCGCATGAGAGCGGTCACTGCTGACCGCTTTTGTGGGATCATCGAAATAGCTTGACTGACGCGGCTCCAGATGCTATCGTACAAGGGGTACCGTCAGAAGACGCGAAGCCGCCCGTCTGGGATTGAAACCTCGGCATCACAGTGGTCGGACTGGCCTGGCTGGCCGGGTCAGAAGACGCGAAGCCGCCCGTCTGGGATTGAAACATATGGCCATGTAATCGGGTACTCGTACCACGGCTTGTCAGAAGACGCGAAGCCGCCCGTCTGGGATTGAAACTCCAGCAGAGCGGCTGCGGCGGCACGGGAGACGATGTCAGAAGACGCGAAGCCGCCCGTCTGGGATTGAAACCGCCGGCCAACTGGAGCCTCGGCTCGGGGAACCTGAGTCAGAAGACGCGAAGCCGCCCGTCTGGGATTGAAACAGAAGGCAGGAGCGACTTCCCCGGAGCCTGATTCAGGGTCAGAAGACGCGAAGCCGCCCGTCTGGGATTGAAACCTTGGGAGAGGGAGGGCAATGACATGATAGCTATGCAGTCAGAAGACGCGAAGCCGCCCGTCTGGGATTGAAACGCGATAGCGCTCTGATAAAAACAACACTACCGCAGAGTCAGAAGACGCGAAGCCGCCCGTCTGGGATTGAAACAGGGTGTCTTGCGCAAGCTCATTTGATATCCACACCCCGTCAGAAGACGCGAAGCCGCCCGTCTGGGATTGAAACCGCGTCACCTCAACCACCTTGCCGTACTCTTGCGGAACAGTCAGAAGACGCGAAGCCGCCCGTCTGGGATTGAAACCGGCATCTGCCACAATCACATCGTCATTTCTGTAGGTCAGAAAGACGCGAAGCCGCCCGTCTGAGATGGAAACCGCGCCGCTCCCGCGCGCTCAACTTCGCGGCTTCCCACCCTCAGCCGTACGGAAGCGGACGTGCCAGCGGCGCGCCAGCGCTCTCTCTCCTGGAGTCTTGTCCCCCGCTGAGGCAGGCTGCTTCCTCCTCCCTGGCTGCTTCCCTGCGGCGGGCCTTGCCTTCCGTGGCTGCGGTGGCTTCTCCCGGTCACGACAGGCGCGCCGCCGACCTCGGGCGCAGCCGCGTCTGCTCTCGCAGGCAATCCCTGGCTCCTTGCTCCTGGGGCTTTCTTGACATGGGGGGCAGAAGATGCTCTCCTGTATGAAGAACTTGACCAGCGTCAAGATCGTGCCGCTCCATGCATCGCAGGCACGGGAGACGCTTGTCCCCGCAGGGTGGCTGATGCCTCCTGAGCGTTTGGCGCTGCTGCATCGAGGCTGTCGTGTGGTCAGCTGCTGCCGTGTCTTCCCAGGAGGCCATGTCAGAGGCCTTGTTTGCTGCTGGCCCTGGTAGGGAGGGCGCGGCCTGCCCACTTCCTCTTCCTTTCCTGCTGCAATGCCGTGCCCCTGCGCCTTTCACTGGCGTGGCTGACGCGACCTGAGCGGAGACGCCCGGGCAAACGAGTACGGCTGGCAACCTGGATGATGATCCCGCTGACGAGACGGATGAGGATGACTCCAGCCTTACCCCCGAAGGGGAAGAGGTCTTTCTGGAACTGAAGCCCACGAGGTAATGGTATTGGCTGGCGGCAGCGACCGGGCTTCTCTGAGCGACAGGGACGCGTCTGGCGCTGGTGCACGTCAGACGTACTGCCTGCCGGGCAGTGGCTGGAGCGGCTCTATCAGGACGAGCCGTTGGTGACTTGTCTGGATAGGTGCCAGCTGCCCAGCAGCCCCAGTTCTCAGCCCTCTGCGCTAGCCCAGATGCTGGAAGCCCTGGCCGGGCAGCCGGGTCAGCGAATCGTGGAGACTGGGACAGGGACCGGCTCTCATGCTGCACTGTTGGCAGCCCCTGGGAGGGCCAACAGGACAGGTCTGGATAGTCGTGCTGGAGGAGGAGCTGGCCCACCAGGGGCAGGTCCTCCTGCAGGCGGCAGGTTTCGGCGAGCGCGTCCAGGTGATCGCTACGGATGGCTGGCAGGGCCATGCGCCCGCTGCCCCTATGAGCACCTCATCGCTACCGCCAGTGCCTCCAGGTTGCCCCGTCGATGGGATGACCAGCTCGCCTCTGGAGGACGGCGGGCGATGAATTGGCAAGGTCCATTGCAATTGCACCAGAGCGGCTTGCTCGTCCTGGAGAAGCTGGTCAGGCCCGATCGCGGTGGAATGGAAGCAGTGGGGATGTTCTGGCAGCCCCCACTCTCCTTCATGCCCCTACAGGCCCCAATCCTGGCAGTCCTCCCCACCAGCAAACCCTCCTCCCGGTTACCGGCAGGGTCGTTGCGCACCGGCACGCGGGTGTGGCGCCTGCCAGGCTCTCATCCCCTTCCGCGCCTCCTGGAGGAGCCTGCCTGTGCCTGGTTCCTGCAGGGGCATTGCCCCGGCATCCAGTGATCGCGACAACGCCGGCTGCTCCCGTCTGGTGCCCCTTCAGGAGAGGAATGGCTGACGCTGGTGAGCGACCCCCTGCCGTGCGTCCTGCAGTTCCAAAGCACGGTCTCAGCGCCGGCTGACTGGATGGGAGTCGGTCGACGGTGAGCCAGCAGGACAGCCCTCCCTGTGGGACCTCCTGGAAGCAGACCACGAGCAGTGGGAGCGAATGGGCCGCCCCAGCCAGCAGGCGTATCGCGTCAAGGACACTGCCGCAGGTACAGCGCTGCGCCTGCAGACCGCGGACACAGCGGTGACGATCCTGCCCGACCTCTTCGCGAAGGCTCCCTCCTGACGGAGGTTCCACCTGGCCTCTCTCCTGCCTGGACGGGATGGCCCCTCCCCGCGGCATGCTCAGGGAACCGGACAGCGTCTGGCTGCTGGGTGCCACCCGCTGCCGCGCCTGCGCTCCGCACTGAGGACTCTCTCTCCTGGCACCCAGGCCATCCCTGCCCGTGCGAGCGGTGCTGGCTCTCGGCCCACCCACGGCTCGCACAAAGACGAGCACGGCTCCACCAGCAACCCCATCCAAGCATGGCCCTGCAAACAGCCACTCTCTGGCTCCCTTGGCCCCTCGAAGGACACAGGCCTGCCAGATGGAAACACCCGTGGAGACCCCGCAGGGGTGATCCTGCTGCGCAGACAAGGGCCATCACTGCTGCCCTGGCTGGTGAACACGAGGGGAAAGCGCGAGCGACACTCTGTGCATCCAGACGTATGCTCCACTCCGACGACTCCGCCGGTAGCACGGTCCACGTTGGCTTGCTCCGGCTCCTGGCCTGGGGGGCTTCCTGCCCAACGGGGTGACAGGCCCACGCGCCATGAGCTGGTCATACCGCTGGCTCTTCAAGGACGGCTGGTAGGCGGCAACAGGCGCTGTTGCCCCACTCAGACAGTCGCGAGCGATGTGCGGCATCAACCTGGCTGGCGCCGCTTGCCAGCACGGCTGCATGGCTTTCTCTGCCGCGCTGCGCCGAGGTGGATCAGATCACCCACGGCCTGTGCAGGCGTCTTTCTTGCGACTCGCTCGCCTTGCTGAGCGGCCTGAGCAGCGTTCAGGCCCCCAGATACGGTCAGCTGGATTTCCTTTCCTTCCACCGGGCCAAGGCCCGGTGCGCAGCCAGCGACGCGCATCTCACCTGTCCACCCTGCCGAAGCTGCTCGTTGATCGAGACGAAGGAGAGCCGCCCCAGGGTCAGATGCCGCACGGCATGCAGGCCGCCCAGGCCGTTGCGCTCGTCGAGCTCCTTGGGCAGCCGGAAGGGCATATCGGACCGGCGCCGGCGCCCGCTCTCTGCGCCAGGTGCCACCTGGGCGACGAGACAGGCAACCCCTTGCTCAGCCGAGCAGCGATACCGCTCGTGCTAGAGGCGGTGAAGGAAGAGGCGCAGGCTCCTTTCGCTGCAGGAGTCTTTTGTTACCTGACAGGCCCAATGAGAGCGCCTGAAGCAGGTGCGGCCCGCTGGTATCCTGCCTCCTGACAAGGGAGATCGTGCTCCTTGCGAGCTGCTCTGGAAAGAGGAGAGCATACCTACACACGGATTGCTGAGGCCCCCAACGAGAGCCCCACGCTCCACCGGAACACCGCCATCATTGATCCGGAGCACGCAGGCGGGCTGGCACACCTGATGCATCAGGACCAGCTGTTGACCAGAGGCATGGGAGGTCTCTTGCCGGAGTGTCCTGGGGGCTGCTGCTGCCAGAGGAGGACGGGCGCTAGACCAGGCCTGTGATCCAGGAGGCTGGGCCCTGGAAGTAGCCTTTGCCTACTTCTGCAAAGAATATCTCCTCCAAGGAGACAGCAGGCCAGAGATGCAAACCAGTCTGCTGGTCAAAAGAGCGGCTGGCTCGCGTTCTCTAGAGAGAAAGAACCTGCTACGCTCGCCAGGAGGTCTGCAGGAACGAGAGAGCCGCGGCCTGGAAACCCAACAGGCACCGCGCAGCTCCCGCAGGTGGATGAGCGCGTTGGCCCGGCGCCATCCGCAAGCAACCTCTTGCGCTGGCCAAAGCAAACAGAGGAGGTCAAAGCCTAATGCAGTGTTGCCAGTGCGGGCGGGAGATCCCGGACCCCCTGCCCATGTGTCCGATCTGTGGCGTGATCATTGCTGACAAAGGCCCCCCCACAGAGGCGGAGCCCAGAGAAGGCGAGGCCGGAGCCGCAACGGTCGAGAGGCTGCCGGCCATGAGCGCCACCATGCGAGCTGGGGAAAGTGGCACACCGATGGCTGATGTGGGGCCAGCGCAGCAGCTGGCCGCTTCGCCGGGGGTGGCGCTGACCCAGCCTGCGACCCAGCAGCCGTCCCTTGACCCGATGAGAGGACGCATTGGCAGCGGCATTGCCCTCTTGGGAAGTATCCTGGCCTTCATCAGCCTTTTGCTACCTTGGATAGCCGTCACGTCCACTTCCCCTGACGGCACGGTGACCACGACGACCGACGTGGGTCCGTTGAACCTGGATGCAATGGGCCTGCTTACAGGTTGGGCTGTGCTCTACATCCTCCTGGTAATGGCCTTGTTGTTACTCAATCTGGCCGTGTTTATCCAGCGTGCGAGACGCATGCTCGCGGGGGCTGGCATTGCTCAGCTGGCGGTTTCGCTTACGGGGCTGCTCCTTTGCGGCCCTGTGGCCATCGCACTGCAAGCCGTTCAGCCGGAGGAGGACCTCGGCGGTGGCTGGGTGGGTCTCGTTGGCTTCATCACCTCCCTGATCGGAAGCATCTGGATACTGGTCGATTGCCTGCGTGCCCCCAAGGAGTGAGGGCCCGCTCAGCGGTCCTGGCCTGGCAGCAGCGGTCCCCTGGTCTGCCAGCGCCCGCCGCTGTCGCCAGCCTCAAGCAGCAGTGATCCATGGAGCGTGGCTGGCCTGGAGCGGCAGAGAGCGGCAATCCTGCTTGCCGGATCGCAGCGAGGCTGCGCTGCTCCAGAGAGAACCAAGAGCGTCTGCCGCTCTTTCCTGGACAAAGCGGACAGACGATCCTGGATACTCACCACTCGCAACTTACAACAGCAGCAGGGAGAGGGTGTACCATGATGCCAAGCGATGCATTCCATCCAGAGGCACCTGAAAGTATCTATCCCATCGATCCCGAGCAAGTGGCTGAGCTGGACGCAATGCAACAGGACCGTTTGCTCACCGCAAGCATAGGAGCCTGGTGACCGAATTCCCGGAAGAAGGAGCGCCGCCGGAGGGCGGCGCGTGCCTCGACTTGGCCTGTGGCCCTGGCGGCTGGGTGCTGGAATTGGCCTTTGCCTATCCCAGGTGCAGATCCCCGGCGTGGACCTCAGCCCGCAGATGATCGCACAGACGCGGGAGCAGACCTGCTCCCGCGGTCTGGAGATGGAGAACGCTCACTTCCAGGTGACGGACGTTCTGCTGCCACTGGCCCCCGCCGATGGGTCGTTCGAGCTGCTCAGTAGTCGATTGCTCTGCAGCTTCCTGCTCCCGGCAGCTTGGCCGCTGCGGCTCTCGGAGTGTCGATATCTGCTCAAGTCTGGCGGAGTGATCCGCCTCACCGAGGGAGAAAAGCCGCTCGCCACCAGTGGAACCCTCGAACGGATCAGTGCACTCGGGACGCAGGCTCTCAGACGTGCTGGTCAGCATTTCTCCCCCAACGGAGGCCATGTCGGCATTCCCCAGTGCTACCCCGGCTGGTCCCCAGGCGGGCTTTCTGCAGGTCTGTCCGTCTCCGGGCAAGTGCGCGTGCATGGTCGATGGAGACCGAAAGCCATGACCCTGCCTTCAAGGAGTACTTTGTCTTGCTGGAGCTGATCCGCCCCTTCATCGGCAGAATGAGGCTGGCGAGCGAGGATGCGCTGACTGATCCGCCTGACACTCCAGGCTCCAGGCGGTTGCCGAGATGCAAGCTGACGACTGCTGTGCCCTCTGGTCACCGCCCACAGCCTGGCTGGGCCACCAGCTCACCTGATGGTGTTGGAGAGAGAGCACTGCGCCTCTCTCCCTCTCCACCAGCTCAGTGTGATCCCGTCCAGGCTCGTCTCTGCTTCCCTTCCCTCGCTTCCCTGATGGCTCTGGAGCCACAAGGCCGCGTGCGACCTCTGGGCCTGCACTGATTCAAGGGCACTGGCTGATAGACTCTGCCATGCCTGTCACCCTCTCCTCCCTGGATGCTTTCCCCTGCTGCGCTACCCGCGCCCAGAGTCGAAGGCCGTCTGCCCGGCAAGGGCCGTGCTGAGCAAGAGTCGAGTCACAAGACAGTCCCAAGCTAGCGCCACTCAGAGTCGCGTCGCTACTAGTACCGTGGTTGGGCCTGGGAGCCGGGAGCGACGCACCGCTTCCAGCGCGGAGGGGGAGGCACGAGGCCATTCCCCCGGAAATGCGCACGAAGGGGATGCAAGCATCTCATGCTGTTTTGCTGATCATCTGCTCGTCGCTTCGAGGATCACGGCACCCGGGATCGCACACAGCGATCCTCGAAAGGCTTTTCAGGCTGCTGGAGGACCACAGTGGCTGGCATGATGACCGTGCAACAGCGGTCACTACTAACCGCTTTTTTGGGATCATCGAAACAGCTTGACTGACGCGGCTCCAGATGCTATCGTACAAGGGGTACCGTCAGAAGAGGCGAAGCCGCCCATCTGGGATGGAAACTAGCACGTGTGACTCTTTAGGAAGTCCAGATAGCTTGTCAGAAGAGGCGAAGCCGCCCATCTGGGATGGAAACGAGCAATTCTACGGCTACGTGGGGCGCCGGCGGACAGCGTCAGAAGAGGCGAAGCCGCCCATCTGGGATGGAAACGCTATTTGCCGGCAGCGCTGTGGCCAAGTTGAGCTGAGTCAGAAGAGGCGAAGCCGCCCATCTGGGATGGAAACATCCATGTCTCGGAGACCCGAAAACGGATCTTCCCTCGTCAGAAGAGGCGAAGCCGCCCATCTGGGATGGAAACGGGAATTCCGTACGACCAATTGAAGAGCAGGCTGGCGTCAGAAGAGGCGAAGCCGCCCATCTGGGATGGAAACTAATAGAGGAAAGATGATGGAGAGGGCGAAAGAGCGGGGAGTCAGAAGAGGCGAAGCCGCCCATCTGGGATGGAAACCAGAAGACGAGAAACAGCCCGACCGATGTCGGTCGCACCAAAGCCAGCAGGAGAGAAGAAGTCTGTTGGGGGTGGAAACGCAGCATCGACTCCTGGCCTTCCAGCCCGGTGGGCTGGTTGCCTGCCCGAGCACAAACTGCCTCTTCTCTCTAGATGCTTCTGGGGGTGTCAGCAACAGGGCCAGGGGGAGCGCACTCTGCTCACCGAGGATGAGCCTGGCAGAGACAGGAGACCCCTCCGCTCCGGCCACGGGTCTCCCCTCCCAGCAACGGCTGTCCCGCCTCGTCGTTATCCAAGGCGTGCAGGATATGGAGATGGGGTGATGACAGGCGTGTCAGCAGCTGGGCCTCACGCCGAAAGGCCGCTAGATCATCGGGGTTCAGACGGTGCTTGAGCCGTTTCACCGCTGCCCGCGGGCCCAGGGGTACATGCTCACTCAAGGAGACGCTGGTAAAGCCGTCCTCACCGAGGAGCCGGATGTGGCGAGAGCGTTCTCCCTGTCTGTGGGTTGTCATCATGGTCTGTCCTCCCCGGGATGACGAGCTTGCTCACTGGGAGCCGAACCCAGGACTGATCGCCTCCTCTCTCAGGTGTGCTCCCAGTGCACTGCCACCCAGTCAAGGAAGATCACAGGCGCGCTGCGCGGCTTATCTCCTGCCACGGCCTGCGGTTTCGCCCATCGCGATCGTCTGTTCCTGTTGGCATTTCTCCTCAGCTGCTCTAGCCACCTGAGCAAGCCCAACGAGCGATCGACCTTCCTCGTCTCAGACGAGCACGACCTCAGCGAGCCGGGTCTGTCCGACGAGGCCCCAACGGTCCACCCTGACACGAGCGGATCAGCTGCGCGCCTCTTGCTCAACGAGAGGCCACAGGGCCGCAGAAGAGCCAGCAGCGCACCACGATGCCGTGGGAGAGGCGCCTCCGACGCACGAGACTGGCTCTCACCGGGCAGGGACATCTTCAGGGGAGGTCATGGACCCGGCACAGAGGCGGGTTCCACTGACGGTCACCTGTGCAGCCGCTTGGTGGGCAAGAGCTGGCTAGAGGCCGTTGAGCGGAGCGCCACTGGCCGCCCGGACCGGACAGCCCCGTCCCCAGCTCCAGGCGGCTGCCGCGCACGGCGGCAGCCAGATGCCACATCGTCCGCTTCCTTACCCTGATCGGGACGCGCTCCCCAGCAGGGGACCCTCGAGTACCGGGCAGATCAGGCACCGGCTCGCCCCCGCTTGGGGGACCGCCAGCCAGCCCTGCCCTTCCTGCTCGTTCAGCTCCACTTCGTAGGCTTCCTGGCCCGGTCGGCCTGCCCGCTCCCAGGCTCCCTAGGCCTCCTGCAGCTCCCGCCAGAGAAGGCGTGGCCCATGCCACCTGCAGCCGCCAGTGCCCCCCGGCTTGCTGCTCAAACAGGGCCAGGGGCGTGCTCGCTCGCTCGACCAGGCACACCGCTGGCCGGCCCGAGCAATGCCGCTAGAGCGAGCATGCTCAACGAGCGCTGGGACGGTGCGCTGAGAGTGGAGGAGCGTCCTCCGGTCGAGGGGCTCGCTGCCCGCTGATCCCCTCTTGCCTCGGCCGCGGAAGGCCTGCTTCGGCACGGTGAGGTATACCGTCAGTCCCTGACATGCCCACGCTCACGGTTCGCCATCGCTCAGGCTCGTAAAAAAAAGACTCTATGGGCGATCCGTGGGCGATTTTGCTCCGCTCGTGTGAACGCGGTCATAGACAGCAATGCAAGGACACAGTAAGCTGGCTGCAGATTGGTACATGAGGACGTTCTCGCTTCCCGCGTCCGTCGCCGGTCTGGCTTCCGATCAGCAGAGCGTCGAAAGGAGCCATGTCATGATGAGCACGCTCACTGTCTCCATCGTGGGTCCACAAAGCGCTGCAGCAGGGGCGCATGGTGTCGACTCCAGTCGACTGATCGCACGTGTCACTCTTCATGTTCAACGGAAGCAGGTCGAACTCCTGCTTTACGATCAGCGCTATAGAGAGGAGCTTATAGAATGCTTCACTCCCGGATGTATGTTCACAGCTGGTGTGGTGACCCCTGAAGGATACGCCTTGGATGCTCTGAAGGTGATCTACCCCTGGGAGTCAGCCTTTATCGACGTGCTGCAGGAGCGGCTCCTGCTGCTAGGGCTTCGTTGCGTTCCTGAGCACAAACTACCTCTTCTCTCCTGGCTCTCTCGCTGGCGTCGGCAAGACGGGTTAGGAGATCGTGTTCGCCTCACCGAGCAGGATCTTGGCGGCTGAGGATCACGCTACGAACGCTGGCCCGGTTTTACCCGCCAGAGGCAGACCAGGCGATCCTCGCCAGCCGAGGCCAGGCATCTGCCATCGGGCGACCAAGCGATCGCCCACACCGCTCCGCTATGGTTTCGTAGGATAGCCAGTTCCTGGCCACTGCTCCCGTCCCAGAGACGCACCGTTCCGCCTGCGTCGCCAGTAGCCAGGAGCTTCCCATCAGGCGACCAGGCGACTTGCTGCAGCGCACCTGGCTGCAGCAGGATAGCCAGTTCCCGGCCACTGCTCCCGTCCCAGAGAGCTACTCTTCCCGTCTCATCATTGGTAATCAGCCGCTCTCCATTGGGTGACCAGACAACCTCCCGCAGCGGTATATCAGGCCGCAGCAGGATAGCCAGCTCCTGGCCACTGCTCCCGTCCCAGAGACGCACGGGTCCGAACTCTCCCCAGGAAACCAGGCGTGTCCCGTCCGGTGACCAACATATGTCCTCCAGGCTCAGGCTACTGAAATCCTGGCCCTGCCCCTGCAGGATAGCCAGTTCCTGGCCACTGCTCCCATCCCACAGGCGCGCTGTACGCTCGAAGCCGACGGTAACCAGGCGTGTCCCATCGGGCGACCAGACGATCGCTGTCACCATACCACGATGGCCCTGCAAAACAGCCAGTTCTCTGCCATAGGTCCCGTCCACGAGGAGCACTGTACCTGGCTGATAGCCACGGATCGCCAGGCGTCTTCCGGCGGGCGACCACCTCGGGCTACTGCCGTGAATGAGGGCCAGCTGCTGGCCACTGGCCCCATTCCACAGGCGCACGAGCAAGCCTTCGCTGCTAGTGACCAGACGGGTTCCATCCGCCGACCAGGCGACTTCCTGCACCGCGCCCATCTGATCCGCCAGGATGGCCAGTTCCTGGCCAGTGGCTCCATCCCACAGGTGTGCCGTCCCATCCTTGTCGCCGGCAGTCGCCAGGCGTCTTCCATCTGGCGACCATCGCGGCTTTCTGCCCGGCAGGACAGCCAGTTCCTGGCCGCTCGCACCATCCCACAGGCGTACTGTCCCATGCTCGTCGGCGGTGGCCAGGCGCCTCCCGTCTGGCGACCAGACAACTGCCTTTACCTCCCCGGCATGGCCCCGGAGCACATGCAGCAGTGTCCCTGTCTTCGGCTCTGCAGATCGGCGCGATAACGCTGGCTGCGTGTTGGTCAGCGTAGGCGCCCAGGTAGCTCGCGCTGGCGACAGCTCAGCCGCCTGTTCCAGAGCCTGTGCGAACTCTCTCACACTCCCATAGCGCTGCCTCCAGTCCTTGGCCAGCGCCCGCATCACTACCTCCTCGACTGCCACCGGTAGCTCGGGGACCTGCTCTCGCAACGGCGGCGGGGGCTGATGCACGTGCTGGTAGCCATACGCCACAAAGTCCGGCCCGGGGAACGGACGCTTCCCGGTCAGCCACTCGTAGACCACCACCCCCAGGGCATATTGATCGCTGGCACGGTGCACTTCTCCTCGAAACTGCTCCGGCGCCATATAGGCCGCCGTCCCCACCACCGCACGCGGATGCACATACTGCGTCACGATGAGGGCAATCCCAAAGTCGCTGAGCAGGATCTCCCCCTGCCGCCCCACCAACATATTCTGTGGCTTGACATCCCGATGCACCACTGGCGGCACCTGCTCATGGGCATACTGCAAGGCCGAGGCGACCTGCCGCACATAGGCCACCACTGTCTCTAGCGGGACGCGTATCCCTGACGGATGCCGCTGCCGGAGCGTCCCTCCGGACGCGTATTCCATTACCAGAAATGGCTGCCCTCCCTCATCATCGTAATCCAGGACGGGCAGGATATGGGGGTGGTTTGAGGACAGACGCGCCATCAGCTGAGCCTCACGGCGAAAGGTGGCCAGATCATCGGGCTCCAGACGGCTCTTAAGCAGCTTCACTGCCGCCTGCGTGCCCAGGACCACATGCTCTCCCAGATAAACGACAGCAAAACCGCCCTCGCCTACCAGCCTGATGAGCCGGTAACGCCCTACCTGCTTGCCGAGCTGGTCTCTCATAAAGTTCCTCTCTGTGGATGG
This sequence comes from Thermogemmatispora argillosa, assembly GCF_059696725.1. NCBI lineage: Bacteria > Bacillati > Chloroflexota > Ktedonobacteria > Thermogemmatisporales > Thermogemmatisporaceae > Thermogemmatispora > Thermogemmatispora argillosa. The sequence continues at coordinate 487,251 of NZ_AP019377.1, forward strand.
CTCTCCTACTCGTTGGGAGCCGATCGCTTATAGCCCTGCTGTATCAGGTACTGTACTATTGCGTTTCAACCCAGTCAAGCGGTGGTGGTCAGCCTGGATGTCTCTGCCAGAGGAAGCTGGGCCGAGGCAGCGGGCTGGCTGCCCGTCTCTGTCTGGCCAGAGATGACAGGCTCGTCGCGCTCCCGCCCACCTGCGTCTTCGTCCGCGTTAGCATCCCGGAGGGCCTGCCCTTCCCTGTCGTCGTCCGGGAACGGGTGCGCGTGACCCGCCCTGGTGGCTGGATTGAACTGGTGGAAGCTCCTTGCTCCTGCTGGCAGGGGCAGGGCCTCAGCAGGACCAGGGATCGGCTCACCCCAGTCGCATGGAGCCAGCTGTGGGCCTCCAGACGCCACGCGCTGCCAGGCCCGTTTCTGCCTGGCCTTGCCGCCAGTCTGTGAAGCCCCTCGCCACTCCCCCGGCAGCCAGAGCGGAAGCCCGTCAGCCCAGGGAGGTGACCCAGATGCCCTGCTGGAGGCATCTCCGACGCACCAACCTGGTCGCCGCCGCCTGGCCGACCTGCCCTCTGTGCTCCCTCACGATCAAGAGGAACCCCCTCGTCTGGACGCACAGAGCCGTCGGGAACCGACTGGCTCCCCGGTCACCAGGCAGGTCTCCCCCCTCTCCAGCTTGCACCCGCTGTCGAATCTGGAGTATACTGCTTCACGAGAAACGCCTTGCACACTGGCAGGTGAAGGGAGGACGGGCCATCGCAGCCCTACTCCCCCGAAAGGAGACGGTATGGGAAAGCGCATCAGCTGTCCCAACTGCCAGGGGACCGGCTTCACTGCGGATGTCATGTGTCCCCGGTGCCAGGGGACGGGCCACGTCGAGCTCCTCGATGACTGGGGGCAACGCCGTACCGTCACGTGTTTCCGGTGCCTGGGCACCGGTTTGGTGAAGGAAGGCGACACCTGCAAGATGGGTGGCAGCTCTGGCGAGGTGGAGGGCTGAGATGTCGGTTCTTCTTACGCTGGACTGGGCCGGTGCGAGTTGGCAGGAAGCCTGTGCCGCCTTCGCTCAGCAGACAGATGCGCTCGGGACCCCCATCGACCCTGGCATCTTTGAGACGGTCGTGCTGCTCAACCTCCTCGGCTTTCCGACCGTGCAGTCGTGCGAAGGACACCTCGACCACGGCACCCCCTATCCCTGGGTCACGGTGGTCGATCGCGCGCTGCACCGGCGCTACCTGCAGCAGTGGCAGCAGGTCTGCCAGCTCCAGGAGCAGGCACACCAGAGCGGCGACCCTGCCGCGCTCGATGGCTACTACCGTGCGCTGGCCGAGCTGCAGCTGGCCCAGGCGCAGTGGAACCTGGAGGAAACGCTGCGCGCGCGGCTGATGGAGCTGCTGGACGCGTTCTATGACCAGCAGCCCTGCCGCTGTCCCGCCACGCGGCTGCTGGTGCAGCGGCATCATCCGGGACTGTACCGGATCAGGCCGGTCTATGCAGTCGATCCGCCACCGGAGGCGCTGCGTGCCAGCTATCTGGAACGAGGGCAGGAAGAGATGCGCGCCTGGACACGCGCTCTGCGCCAGCGCTGGGAGAGGCAACGGGCCGAACGGGCTGCATCAGCCCAGCGAGCCGTGCCCTGAGCTATCCGGGAAGCGCGAGGAAGATTCTTCCTGCTCACCCCATGTGGGGGCCTGGTCTGGGAGGAAGGGCAGCGAGCCGCGTTGGTGTCAGCGCCTCCATGCCCTCTCCTGGAGGTGGGCAGCGGCATCGGGGCCGTCGAGATGCACGCGCTCTTTCCCCACGCCCTCGTGGTGGGGGGCGACGTTTCCCTCGCGTCTCTGCCGCAGCCGGTGCCGCCCACCTGTGTCTTCGTGCGCGCTAACGTGTTGGAAGGGCTGCCCTTCCCTGATGGCCAGTTCACCTCCACCCATCAGCGCCTGCTGGTGGCCGCCATTCCCGCTCACGCCTGGCCCGGCGTTGTCCAGGAACTGGTACGCGTGACGCGGCCTGGCGGCTGGATCGAGCTGGTGGAGGCCAGCGACGTCTTCCAGCCCGCTGGGCCAGCCACTCGCCGCCTGCTCGACTGGTTCGCCGGCATCAGCCGCCTGCGCGAGGCTGTCCCAGTCACAACGAGGCTCCTCGCTTCTGCGAGCGCCTCCTCATCGGCCTCCCACCTGGTCGACGGCGAAGCTCCATCAGACAGGATGGCAGGACGTGCCTGGGCCACCGCCTGTCAACGTATCGAGGCACCAGGAGCCGCTGTATTCCAGCGAGGGCGAGCCAGCCAGAGCGCTGCCTCTGGCTCCTCCGCGCCAGGCATCTTCCTGTTCCTATGCGGTCCCATTCTCCAGACCCGGTTCTCCTTCCCTTCTACTCTGTGAAGCGCTGCTCCTCCTCATGAAACGAAACCGCCATCGATTCAGAAGAAGCTCCCGGAGAGAGAGACCATCCAGCCCCGTGCTCGCAGCACCTCCTTCCCCTCAGCAGGACGCATCGAGACGGCTTCCTTGAGCTGCTCGCTTTTCTGCCCCAGACTGTGGTAAGCTAGAGATGTGTCAGCAAGATGAGAGGAAGGCGGGATCTCTCCATGGCGGAATCGCTCTCTCTGTCAGAAAAGGATGCGCTTGCTCTCCCCAATCAGGCCCTCCTGGCTTCTTTCGCTCGTTTGGCAGAAGCGTTGCTCTCGCCTCTCGGGGCGCGTTGGCTTCACGTGCAGGGGGTCGCCCGTGTTGCCCTGCGCATTAGTTCTCTCCTCGCTCCAGATGATGCCTGGCATCTGATCGCGGCAGCGTATCTGCATGACGTGGGCTATGCTCCCGCTCTCTGGCACACAGGGTTCCATCCCGTGGATGGGGCGCTGTTTCTTCGTCAGCAGGGATATGAACGGCTGGCGTGCCTGGTGGCTCATCATTCAGAGGCACGCTTTGAAGCGCGCCTGCGGGGCCTGGAGGATCTCCTCTTGCGCTTTCCGCGTGAGCGATCGGTGGTGGCTGATGCACTGACCTTTTGCGATCTGACGACCAGTCCTCTTGGCACACGGGTCTCCCTCCAGGAGCGCGCCAGAGAGGTCACTCTGCGCTACGGTCCAGATCACATCGTCACGCAGGCGCTCCGACAAGCGCTTCCCACCAAGGCGCTGGCCATCGCCAGAACCCGGCGCTGGTTGCGATGCCACGGCTTGGACCCAGACCGCTTTACCGACTGACAGGACGTCCACAGGAGTGTTGGTCGTCTTTGATCCGGAGCAAACTGGAACGATGCATAATAGGGAGACGGCCTACTTCGCTCACAGAGAAGAAGCGGAGGTCCCCTGCTTCTGGACTGCTTCGAAGGCTCCCTTCGATGCTTCGGCAAGCGAAGCCCAGGGAGAACCGCTGTCGAACTTCCCCGTGGTCTCAACTGATCGCCTGCTGGGGATCGGAATAGACCCCTACGAGACACGCAGGGGGCACATCAGGACCCGTTCCCTCCTTTGTCTGCTTGAACCAGCGCCTGGGTCATGCTTTCTTCCAGCTCCCTCACTCCCCCGGATAAAGACCCGAGGCCATCCTCTTGGCGTTGCTGCAAGAAAATCTGTCCCTCCTCATCTTCGATGATGGCCCATGTGGCAGGAAGGATCGTGTTTGCTTTGAGAGCAGCAGGATCATCATAGTAATCAATAGGCATTGTGCCTCCTCTTTTTACGCCCAGTGGCATCCCTCGCTTGCTTCTACTGGATGGCTTCGACCAGCAGACCACTCACTAGCGCTTGAGAGAACAGATCGGCGATGAATTCCTGGAGAGTGAGTGCGAATACGTTCGCGGACCTCACGGCCGGTGCAATGGCCCCTTCCTCCATGAGCGAGGCGGCCATGCACAGCCTTGGTTTGCCCTGTGCTTGATGCAGGAGCGTCACTTCGCATTGATGAAGCTGCTTGCCGTCGATATCGAGGGTCAGATGCCTGACAATGGAGGCTCCCCAGGCACGCCATTAACGCTGTAGTACCTAGACAGTACCAGGGTCCAAATGACCCAAAGAGTTGCGGATAAGGATTCGACTCTGGCGAAGCGAAGCACCCAGATCGTGACCTGTCCCTGTCCATCCGTTCAACGCCTGTATAGCGGGTGGCGAACAGAACAGTGGAATAAGCGCTTGATGCAAAGAATCACTCACGTTGGGGCGGCTGACCTCTTCACTGCGAATCTCAAAGCTCAGCCTAGGAAAAGAGTCATGGTTATCTTTCCCTAGATACTCCGATGATACTTCCTTGAAAAAGGCTCCTGGAGGAGACAATGAGCCTCTTCTACTATGGAACTCTTCTTGACTTTCAGAACATAGACCATTATTCTTGCCTATGAGGCGCCTACCCAATCTTGTCCGATCATACTAAGCATCTCCGATACGATACAAAGGAGTAGACGCAATGTTTCGCAACGATGCGAGCGCAGCAAGGGAACGCCTGCTCACTCCTGAGCCCCGCCTTGGCTTCTGGGGCTGGTGGCTTGACTTGGTTGCCCCTCCTCGCAAACCGGAAACCACCGCTAACCCCCACCTCAGAGAGAAGCTGCGCAAGGCCGAACTAGCCGGCTATTTTCTCTTCATACTGACCTTTTTCTCCTTCTTTGATCTTCTGTTAGCTTTACTGAACCGTCGACTGCTCAGTATAGTAGAGATCTTTGTTTTCTTAGGCTTCCTGGCGCTTGTTGGACGTCTCAACCGCGATGGGCATAGTGAGCTAGCTGCCGGGCTCGTCATTGGAGCCATGATGCTCTCGATCGCATATGTGATCATCTTTGCACTGGCTGACAAGGGAGCCTCTGATCTCCTACCGACCTATGATTTTTTCATCTACCCCATCATGATCGGCAGCATCTTTATGCCGAGAAAGCTCATTATCCCTTTCACATTGGTTGAGATCCTTTTTATCTGGTACAATCTGCTGCTTGGACCACACCCGCGGGAGATCATCCAGGTCCGAGGAACCCCAGTTATGTGGCTCTGGCTGGCTCGCCCCACTCTTATGCTTTGCATCACAGCCATCGTAAGCTGGCTCGGTTCCCGCAGCGTCGAGCAGGCAATCTTACGCGCTGATCATGCTGAAGAACTGATTGCCGCCGAGCGGCTTCTTTCGGCTCAGAGCCGGATGCTCCTCCAGCAGCAGGAGCAGCTCAAGGCAGAAATATCGCAGATTTTGATAGTGCATCGTGAGGCAGCAGCGGGTAACTATAGCGTGCGCGCCCCACTCAATAGCCAGGGGATGATCTGGCAGATCGCTCACTCACTGAATAATTTATTGGCTCGTTGTCAGGAGTTAGCGCGCGACCATGACGAGCTGAAGCGCGCACGCGAAGACGTTGAGAAGGTATCCTACTACATCGAGCAGCTCCGTCAAGGAAAACATCTGCCGCTGCCAATCTGCCACTCGATTCTGGGGAAGCGCCTGGTCTATGCCCTTACCACACATACGCCGCCGCCCCGGCCATCTCAGCCATTGTCTCCTGAACGCCACAGCTCGGGACCCATTCCCAGGCCGAACCTCAGACCATCGCGTGTCTCCTTTGAAGCGCTGCGCGATAACAAAGAGACTCCCCCGTCCGGCCAGAAACGGCCAGGGACCGGGCCCACACAGGCATAAGCTATTCACCGGCGCCTATGCTTCTCATTGTTTGAAGAGAGGAGAAACCCTTTCATGTCAGATAGCACCAAAACCTCATCTGTGTCGAGCGAAGCGGCAGAAAGTGCTCAGGGCATGCAGCGAAGGCAGGTCACAGAGCAGCGCCCAGTCTCTTGGCTCTTCGGCCTCACCTACTTGCTAGCCAATCTTACAGGCAACAGCGTTCTGCTTCCTGTGATCATCTTTCTTATTCCTTACCAGGTCAACCTGCTTGACCCGACCGCTCATGTCACAAGCCTGGCACTGGTTCAATCAATCGGTGCCATCTTTGCCTTGCTGTCAACCCCGTTAGCTGGCGCTATCAGCGACCGCACTCGGGCGCACTTTGGCAAGCGCCGCCTCTGGCTCTTTGTACACATGCTCTGTGCATGCACTGCCTTACTCTTGTTGCGCTTTGCTCCCACGATCTTGCTTATCGTGATAGGCTGGTCGCTTCTTCAATTTTTCGGCGGGGCCTTGCTCACGGTGCTTCAGGCGATCATACCCGACCGTGTGCCTCTCAATCAGCGCGGCCTCATCTCTGCCCTCGTTGGGCTCGCCATTCCTCTTGCTGCCGTGCTGGGAGGCCTCGTCATCGCTGTCATCTTTCGCAAAGACTACCCGGCAGCTTACTATCCTCTCATCGGCGGGCTGGCCATTAGCATCATGCTCTTCCTGCTTGTTTATCGTAAGGAGGCGAACGTCGATCAGTCTCCCCCTCCATTCCATCTGAAAGCCTTTCTAGCTCGTTTCTGGGTTGACCCCCGACGTCATCCTGATTTCTCCTGGGCCTTTATTACACGCCTTCTTCTATTCCTAGGATATTTTGCCGTTGCAACTTATATCCAGTATTATATCAAAGATGGAATACACTATGAACAGATATTTCCTGGGAAAAAGGTATTAGATGGCACGCTAGCCGTGCAGAGCATCGAAACGCTGTTTATTCTGATCTGCTCCTTTGGAGCTGGCTGGCTCTCCGACCGGCTGGGACGGCGCAAGCCCATTGTGATCGCAGCTGCGCTCTTGGTCATGTCAGCACTCCTGACGCCAGCTGTGCTACCCACTTGGAACGGTGTTCAGCTTTTTGCTGCCCTGCTTGGAGCGGGATACGGGGCCTACCTGGCTGTCGACACGGCTCTGATTACCCAGGTGCTGCCGAGCGCCGCAGATTATGGGCGCGACCTTGGATTGATTAACCTGGCTTTGTCAATTCCTTTGATTCTGTCGCCATTGCTTGGAGGACTACTCATCAACAGTCTCGGCTACAGCAGTCTCTTTATCGCAGGAGCAGGCATGGCCCTGTTGAGCGCCATCATGGTCTTGCCCATCAAGAGTGTGCGCTAGTGAGCTGCCTGCATATGGCTGCTCAAGCTCACCTTTCACGGAAAGGAGTCGATTCAGGAATGCCATCCTCAATCGATCTCTCGCAGCCTGAACAATTGCTGCGGGCTTTTGTCAAAACGCGGGCTTCACTGATCGAGGAAGAGGTGGTCTGCTGGTGGAGCGGCCGTGTCTATAGCCTGGTACCAGGAGAGCCAAGCCGCTTTCTCTTTGCCATCGAAGGTTATAACATCTGTCGTTGCCGTTCCATCCCAGGGGGATATGAGCAGCTCTCGCGGGAAATGATGGTCTACCAGGACCCCAAGCAGCGCTCTATCCTCGAACGCTGGGTCAATCCCTTCACCGGAGAAGAGGTTGAAGTTGTGCCCGTCTGGAATGACCCAGTCAATCAACGCTATCTGCTAGAGGGTCCACAAGGACCCTTTACGCTTCAGGTCACGCCTTTGGAAGGAGGACGGCTCTGTCTGGCTCTCGATGTGCTACTGGCCTACCCTTCTCCTTTGCCACGCGCTCTCTACCCGCGCTATTCTCAAAGTGATCTCTACCAGGGAGCAGAGCTTTTTCAGTTCTTCGTCAGCCAGGATGACCTTGAGAATGCAACGCTATCCTCAGTGCCATGCGAGATAGCCTGGACACGCATCGGGCCCTGGCTGCCCTGGATGGCTATGGCTGATCGCCCTGGCTGGCTGCTCTATCAATGCCGAGGTTGCAAACTACAAGGGGGCTACGCCGCCCTCCCAGCTGCATTACGCTCCTATGTCGAGCGCCATCAGCCGCATTATCAACACGCTCCGCTGGAATGGAGCGGTCCTAATGAAAGCTCGTGGAGCTATTTCAAGAAAAAACTTCTGGCAAGCCAGGTGTCACATCTCTGAAGAAGCAGATTAGCTCCGCCTTTTGCGGAGCTAATCTGCTTAGGGCCGGCGCGTCGCACTCTTGCGCGCTGCAGGAAGACCGAGATCGAGGTGATCAACGAAACCGTGGTCAAGGCGGCTAGGCAGCAGCTAGATCTTGAGGCCCCGCTGAATCGCGCTCTGGTCTGGTAGTCCTCATCGGCGGTTTAGAGAGGAGCTGGGAGCTATGACAACGCGACTGACCTTCCTGACTGAGGATTGGAGGCTGCGAGATCGCAGGACCATACTACCGCATTCTCATTGACTCCTTTTTGAATGGCAATCCAGACGGTGATTGTGACCGGTGATTGTGACACCCTATAGCGCAGGTCAAACCGTGAAGGGGCTTCGTCGCATGGGAGAGGTCACAGTAGAGAAGGTACTGCGTATCCTGAAAGGTGAGGAGCCTTGCTTCCGCGTAATTTGATCCAGGATCAAAAGAGGCAAGGAAGAATATTAAGCGATTTTCTCTCTTATTTGGAAGAGACGGTTCCTTTGAGTAGGATATAGCTTTCAACTATCAGATTGTGTTACATGTATCATAAGTATAAATTCTCTTTCCCAGAAGTGAGTGGCAGGCTGTTGACTAAGCCTGCCACTCGGATTTGAACCGCAGCTCTGAAGGCTGGCTCGATCACTCCCCGGCCAGAGCTATTGCTTCGGTCCGAAAACCCCGAACTGATCGGCGTTCTGCGCCGTCACCAGGATGCAGTCGATCGACTGCTTCTCCGGTTGTCCTGTAGAACCGGTCTTGATGTACTTATCGGCCTCGTCCACGGCGAGCTGGGCGATCCGCACCGCCGGCTGCAAGACCGTCGCTTTGATCCCTCCCTGCTTAATGGAGGCAATCACGTCAGGACTGCCATCGAAGCCCACCACGATCACATTGGTCTTGTGGGCTGCCTGCAGCGCCGCCCAGGCTCCTAGCGCCATCGTATCGTTCCCGGCGATCACCCCCTTGATGTCAGGATGGGCCTGCAAGATGGTCTGCATCTTCTGGAAGGCCTCGGTCTGATCCCAGTTGGCGCTTTGCTGCGCCACCATCTTCATGCGCGGATACTGATCGATCACGTCGTGATAGCCCCGCGAGCGGATGGCCGCATTCGTATCCGACTGTTTCCCGAGCAGCTCCACATAGTTGCCCTCCTCTCCCATCAGCTTGACGAATTCCTGCGCCCCCAGGGTTGCCCCCTGATAGTTGTTCGACACAATCTGCGCTACGGCTATGCCCGTAGCATTGATCTCGCGGTCAATCAGGAAGACCGGTACGCCGGCATTCTTGGCCTTGCGCACTGCCGCCACCGTGGCATCTGCGCCCGCATTGTCGAGGATGATCGCCGCGGCGTGGCGGGCGATGGCTGTGTCGATCAGCTGATTCTGCTTGTTGACATCATCGTCGTGCGTCACCGCCACGGTCTCGTACCCCAGCGCCTGGGCCCGTGCCTTGGCGGCATCTGCCTCCGCCTTGAAGAAAATATTGTCGTAGGCCGGGGTGATAATGAAGATCAACTTCTTCCCACCCGAGCCGCTCGATGAGGTCGACGATGACTGGCCTGCGCTGCCACAGGCAGCCAGTCCCAGGCTGACCAGCAGCAGCACGGTCAGCACAGACAGCATCCGTCGCAGCATGGTTCTTTCCCTTCCTTTCAGCACGCTTCTTTGCTTGAGCGAGGTGTCTGCAGGCGCTCTCGCCCTCTGGCTGAGCGAGCGGAGCGCCCACTCATTGCTTTCCTTGGTCCGCGGGTTCCGCGGGTACTGCTGGCCCCCTTCCTGCCTGCAGAGCATCGCCCGGGGGCCAGTCCACCCCTGGGTCTCCCGGGGAGCGCTGGGCTGCGCTCCGTGCGAGGTTGGGCGCTATGATCCGAGCCCTGGGACCTCCCTGGCTGGCAGGGCCACGGTCAGGGAATCTCACCCCTCGCCTGCCAGGGTCGGTTCTCGCGCTGCACTGCGCACGTTCACACTTCTGCGGGTTCCTCCTCCTTTCTGCGCTGCTTTGCTCCGGCGCTCCTGCGGCCCTCCCCCCTTCACCTCTGGCTGGCTGGGCTGGATAGACTCAGGCCGCAATGGCACGCTTCTGCCAGCGCTGCTGGAGCTGGTCGATGACGACCGCCAGCACAATCACGGCGCCTTTGATGACCATCTGCCAGAACTCGGAGACTCCGATCAGCACCAGGCCATCGCTCAGGACACCGATCACAAACGCGCCGATGATGCTGCCCAGGATGGTCCCCCGCCCGCCGAAGAGCGAGGTACCTCCCAGCACCACAGCCGCGATGGCATTCAACTCATAGCTCTCGCCCGTGGCCGGCTGGGCCGCCTGCAGCTGCGAGGCAATCACCAGCCCCGTCATAGCTGCGCAGAACCCCGAGATGACATAGACCAGCAGCTTGACGCGGTTGACGCGAATGCCCGACAGCTGCGCCGCGCGCTCGTTGCCCCCGATGGCATAGACCTGGCGTCCGAAAGGCGTGCGGCTTGCCACAAAGGAGGCCACGGCCCCAAAGATCACCATCAGCCAGATCGGCATCGGTATCCCCAGCAGGCTGCCTGTTCCCAAGAACGGGAAGCCCGTGTTGCCCAAGGCCGGATCACCCCCCAGGTCGGGGAAGGTTGCCCCGTTGGAGGTCAGGAGCGCCAGCCCGCGGGCCGCGTAGAGCATGCCCAGGGTGGCGATAAAGGGGGCCACACTCAGGCGCGTAATCACCAGCCCGTTGATGAGGCCCAGGACGATCCCGACCAGCAAGCCCACCAGGATCACGATCCAGACGTTGAAGTAGACCACGACCCCAAACATGGGCAGCGGCAACCCCTGACTGATCAAATAGCCGGCCACCATCGCGGTCAGTCCCACAATCGAGCCGACCGAGAGGTCAATCCCCGCCGTCAGGATCACAAACGATTGCCCGATGGCCAGCAGGGCATTGATCGAGACATGCTCGGCCACGATGGTCAGGTCGTTGAGCGTCAGAAAGTCGGGCGAGAGGATCGAGAAAATGATCACCAGGATGATGAGCGCCACGAAGGCGCGCAACTGGAACAAGATGGTTTGGATCTGCCGGCGCTGCAGCGCGAAGCTGCGGCGAGCCGCTGGCTCGCGGCTGGCTACCGATGAAGGATTGCGCATGCTTCTCCCTCTTCCTGCTCGCTAGATTCGTGGGCGCGGCTGCTCGCGCCGTTCTTCCGAGGCCGGGGTGGCCCGGCTGGTATCCGTTGCCCCCAAGGCCAGCGCGCCACCGGCGGCCCACGCTTCGCCCGCTTCCTCCTCGGAGGTCGTTCCAGGCCCCTGACCCACCGAGGCCGCTGCGACCAGAGCCTCTTCGCTGACTTCTCCCCGGCGAAATTCCCCGGTCAGGCGCCCGCGGGCGAGCACCAGGATGCGATCGGCCACACGCATGACCTCACGCAGCTCCGAGGAGACGAAGAGGATGCCCAGTCCTTCTCGGGCGAGCTGATTCATCAGGCGGAACAGATCGGCCTTGGCGCCGATATCGATGCCGCGGGTCGGCTCGTCCAGCAACAAGACGCGCGGCTCCGTCAGCAGCCCACGGGCCACGACCACTTTCTGCTGATTGCCGCCGCTCAGGGCTTCGATCAGCGTCTGTGGCGAGGGAGCTTTGATCCCCAGGTCGTGCATCAGGCGGCGCACCGCCCTCAGCTCCTTCTGGCGTGAGAGGGCTGGCCCGCGCAGGTAGCGGCGCAGACTCGCCAACACCATGTTCTGGGCCACGGAGAGCGTGGGGACCAGCCCCTCCCGCTGGCGATCCTCGGGCACCAGGACCAACCCCTCTGCGATCCGCTCGCCGACGGTGCGCCCGCGCACTGGTCGCCCCGCGATCCAGAGGGAGCCGGTGGCCTCTGGATGCAGGCCCATCAGGCACTCCAGCAGCTCGGTGCGGCCCGCGCCGAGCAGTCCATAGAGGGCCACAATCTCGCCTGCTCGCACCTGGAATGAGACGTTGTCCAGGACCAGTCCCCCACCTGGACGGGGCAGGCTCAGCCCTTCCACGCGCAGCAGCTCCGGCCCAAGCTGGTGCTCCTGATGCAGATAGGTCTCGCCCACGCTGCGCCCGATCATCTGCTCGACAATCCAGTTGACATCGATCGCGCTGACGGGGGCTTCGGCAATGCGATGGCTGTCGCGCAGCACCGTCACGTAGTCGCCAATGCGCAGCAGCTCCTCCAGCTTGTGCGAGATGTAGATGATCGAGACCCCCTGCGCCTTCAGTTCACGGATGACGCGAAAGAGGACCTCGACTTCCGCGGTCGTGAGGGCTGAGGTCGGTTCGTCCATGATCAGGATGCGCACGTCGCGCGCCAACGCCTTGGCAATCTCCACGACCTGCTGTTGGCCCAGGCGCAGCGTCCCTACGATCGCCTGGGGATCAATGGGCTGCTCCAGCCGCTGCAGGAGCTGGCGAGCGCGTTCCTGCTGCCGACGGCGATCGACCAGGAGCCCGTGCCAGGTGGTGGCCTCATGGTCGAGCAGGATGTTTTCGGCCACGCTCAGATTGGGAAAGAGGTTCAGCTCCTGATAGATGATGCCGATGCCGGCCCGCGCCGCCTCACGTGGCGACTTGAAGTGCACCGGCTGCCCCTCTAAGAGCAGGCGGCCACGCGTGGCGGTCTCTGCCCCCGCGATGATTTTCATCAGGGTGGATTTGCCCGCCCCGTTCTCGCCAATGAGCACGTTGACTTTGCCGCGATAGACGTTGAAGTCCACGTTGTCCAGGGCGACAGTGCCGCCGTAGATCTTGGTCATGCCCTCGGCCCGCAGCACGATGTCGGGGGTCTGTTCCTGTTCCTGGTCAGCTCCCTTCATGCGCTGGAACCCTCCACCTGGAGTTTGACCGGTGCCACCAGAATGAACTGAGGATCGGTCAGGGCAAAGACGCCGTAGAACTGGATGAGCTTCCCTTTGAGCTGCGTGGGATGGATGCTCTGGGCGACCTGCACCGCGCGCGCGTTGAGGGCGTCGGCCACCTGGGCATATTGGATCTGGTTGACAAACTGACTGAAGTGGAGAAAGCCGACGCCGTCACGGATGGCCGTTCCCAGGATGACCGGCCCGATCTGGAGCAAGAGGTCGGCCTTGCCATCGTAGGGCGGCAGATCGAGGCCCAGCGTGCCATTGCGCGAGGCGGTATTGATGCTGACGACGCGCCCAATGCCTTTGACCATGAAGGTATAGGGGCCATCCCCTTCTTGATGGCCATAGCGCTGCTGGGCCGCCTGCGGGTTGGCTTTGAGCGCGGCCAGAACCTCACTGGCGTCGTGGGCCTGCTGCACCACGGTCGGGACGACACGGCTGTCCCAGATCTGTTGGACATAGCGCTCAGGGTCAAAGTTCTGGGCGCTGCTGCCTCCGCCAGGCGCGTTGCCGCTGGTGGCATTCAGTGGGCGCACCGTGTACAGGCTGCAGGCCGACAGGAGCAGACAGATGATCACGGCCAGTCCACTCAACGCCCAATAGGGCGCCCTTCTTCCTACACGACATCTTTCTAAGGAAGCAGGACCTCTTTGTTTCGCTGTAGCGAAGAGGGAAAGAAGGCCAACTTTTCCAGGGTGCAACATATTCGTCTTTTCCTTTTTAGATATTTATACCTCTTTTTCCTCAGAGACTGAGCGTGAGTAAGAGAGCTGTGACGCACCCAGGCTACTAGAGGCCTTTGGGGAAAGGTTTTCCCAAGATATAGCTAAAAATAGATAGATTGATATGAAAAGGTTTTCACATCCTCCCTTAAAGAATAGGCTGACACGGGTGCCTTTGTCAAGGGGGATCAGTCTCATAAGGGCTTGACATAAGCTTTTTGAAGAGATATATTTTCTCTGCGAGGCGACTAGTTCTGAGACAGAAGTCAGAAAACCTTTTCCTTTCATAGATGATTAAGCCTTTTTCTTAGAAAAGGTTTTCTCCAAATGGGCGACGAAAGCAAAGGTAGGGGCAACAGAATGGCAACTATTGAGGATGTAGCAAAGCGTGCTGGTGTATCCATCTCAACCGTTTCTCGGGTGTTTAACGGCACTCGCTTTGTGAATCCCACGATAGCAGAGCGGGTACGAGCAGCAGCTCAAGAACTGAATTACCAGCCTAGCCGTGCTGCCAGAGTGCTGAGGGGGAACCGATCAAAAATCCTTGGGTTACTCATTACAAATATTCAGAATCCCTTCTTTACTGCCCTGGTCCGCGGTGTAGAAGATGTTGCACATGAACGCGGCTACAGTGTCATACTATGCAACTCCGACGAAGATCCTCATAAGGAACGGCAATATATCGAAGTCCTCTGCGCAGAAAGAGTGGCAGGGGCTATCTTGGTCCCCACCCGCGAACATCAACCAGCTATAAGCCTCTTTCACAGGCATCGCATTCCTGTAGTTGCCGTTGATCGCCGTGTGAAGGATGAAGAGGTCGATGCGGTTTTAGTGGATAATATCCGAGGGGCGCGGGAAGCAGTCTTACATTTAATTAGCAATGGATATCGTCGTATCGGGATTATCACAGGGCCTCTCTCAACAACTACAGGTCGAGAGCGTCTCGAAGGCTATCGTCGCGCACTCGAAGAGGCTGGGCTCCCGTATGAAGCCCGCCTAGTCCGTAGCGGTCCTTTCAAGGAAAGCACGGGTCAAGTCCAAACACGCGAGTTGCTCGCTCTAGATAAGCCTCCTGAGGCCCTCTTTTTAGGAAACAACTTGATCACAATGGGAGCGCTTGATGTGCTACAAGAGTGTGGGCTGCGAATCCCCGATGATATTGCCCTTGTAAGTTTTGATGATACTCCCTGGGCTCACCTCAAAACCGTTTCGCTTACCACTGTTGCCCAACCTGTCTATGAGCTCGGCAGCACTGCAGCATTGCGGCTTTTTCAGCATCTACAGATATCACCTGCAGGATTTCTTACACGCCAAGAAATTATTCTTGCTCCTTATCTATGCATTCGTGGATCTTCTCAACCTCGCCTTACTGATGCTTCTATTGTCAGGAAATAACTCCCTTCTCTGCAAAAGCAAATTCAGCGATAATTACACAGGTCTGCTCTACATTTTAAGAGCCCAGCAAGAGAACGCACCACAACAGAGTGCAACCGTCCTCTGAATGGCTATTTCCCTGTCTATTCCTCAGCGCCTCGTGCTGAGCCGTTGCCAGCTCTAGAGCTGGCGAGCAAAGCGGTCCCTAACCGACTCATAATACCTCCCGAAGCTATATCCTGCTCAAACCCACTGCCACTTGATAAGCGAGTAAGACCGAGATCACCAGCATCGATGTCAGCCTGGACATGATCGAGTATGCCACCGCCAGGCCCGCGGAGCCTCGCCAACGTCTCTTGCCAAATCATGGATGTCTCGGAGCCATTCGCCTTCCCAAATAGCTCCTTTGGCCTGATCACCGGGCAACTCTTGTGAGACTCCATATCTCCTGCAGTCTGCCACAGCTGGCCCCCGAGTATTGATGCTTGTTCAAGCCGGGCAGAGTGATCCGACTCACCAAGAGCGAAGGGCCACTTACCACTAGAGGAGCCATCGAACGGATCAGGACATTCGGGACCCAGGAGATCAGACGTGCTATCACGTTTCTCGCCCGACAGGCGCCCTGTCGGCATTCCCCCGAACTGCCCTGGCTGGACCGGTCCACCAGGCGGGCATTGAACATGTCCGTCTCCTGGCCAGCGCGGTTGCATGGCCGATGGGGAGCGAAGGCTATGACTCTGTCTTCACAGATTGCTTCTCGCTGGTGCTGGTCCGCCTGATGCAGCTGGGTAGCCGAGATTGCAGGGCGCAGACCTCTGGGCCCTCTGGCAGCTCACCGCTGTCGAAGGGAACCAGCCTGCCTGAAGCGACTACAAGGAGAAGGAAGGGCAGCATGAATCCTTTTGACCACGAGCCTGGCAGATGCAGGCCCTTCGGCGGTCATCTCCAGGTGGAGACCTCCTCTCCGCCATGTGACCTTGCTTGCCAGTTCACGCCTGCCCTTTGAGGAATGGCCCCCTACCTGATGCTTTATCGTACCTGCCCCGATGTGATAGGCTATGCAGCCCTATCAGCAGAAGCGTAGAGAAGCAGCGAGCGGTATGCGGAGCTGCCGGGCAAGTGGGGCTCCGCTCACCAGATTTTCACGTTGCAACCTGGCCCTGGGAGCCCCAGAGACGATGCGTTCCTACCACTCAAGGCTGATCCAACGATGTTCGCGTATCGAGCGATAGGCTGCGTCGATAATGGTGTTCACGATTACCCCGTCCTCGAAAGTCTCGCGAGGCATCTCTCCACGAGCAATGCACTCTACGAAATGCTTCATCTCCTCGTGATAGCCATACACACGTGCCTCATCGGGCAGCGGGAAGATCCAGCCGCTGTTACTCTCCGCCTTCTCGAGCAGGTATGAGCTGGTTGAGCGGACAAAGGCGCTGATGGGAGTGGAGCGCGTTACATCTGTAAAGATACTTCCTTCCGTACCATAGATCTCATTGCGTAGATCAAGGGAACCCCGAGCCGTCCAGCTAATCTCGCTCTGAGCCAGCGCCCCATTTTCGAAACGTAGCAGGAGCACGGCGTTATCTTCACCCGTAGTCTTATCGGTATGATAGAGTGTCGCACCCCAGGCAAGCACCTCGACAGGGCGCACCTCTTTCCCAATGAAATAGCGTGCTGCTTCGATTGTATGGCACCCCATATCAAGCAGGGCGCCGCCACCCGCCTCCTCAGCGTTCCAAAAATGGGGGGCATGAGGGCCGGCATGGGCCTCACGCGAACGGACCGTCAGCACGCGTCCAATGGCGCCTTCCTCGATCAGAGCACGCGCGCGCATCACGGCAGGACAGAATACCTCGGTCTCTGCATACCCATGTAGGACACCTGCCTGTCTGACGGCCTCCAGCATCTGACGGGCCTCTTGGGCATTGCGAGCCAACGGTTTTGTACACACAACATGCTTTTTATGACGAGCCGCCAACTGGGCCGCCTCCAGGTGAAGCTTATTCGGCAGGGCAATGAAGAGGACATCCACCTCTGGATTGGCAGCAACCTCTTCCATACTGGTTGTAGCATGAGGAATCCCCCAGCGCGCAGCAAACTCCTGGACTCGCTGCGCAGTGCGCCCATACACGCTGACAACTTGTTGTCCTGGAACCTCGACCAAACCCTGCATGTAGAAGGTTGCAACAAAGCCACTGCCGAGAAGACCAATGCGCACCATAAAAAGAGCCTCCTTTTCTCTTCCCCGCTTACCCAGAGCGGGGTTTAACACTCTGGTCGCTCGAAAAGTTATTACTTTTCTCAAGTATAGGCGATCTTGTTATAAAATTACAAGGTCTGCCTACCAACCAGGAGCGGATCAGTAAGTGGAAGGCGAGAAACGGCGGCCAGGAAGGCGCCCGCTCATACGGTACTCGTAGCGGTCGGCCCGCGAGATCACATTGGCAGCATCGACAGGATCACCGTTCTCCAGATATGTCACCCGCTTCACATAGAGGACAGGAGCCTTTGGATCGATCCCGAGCAAGTTAGCCTCCAGATGCGTAGCCTCTCGCGCAGTGACCGTATCCTCCACATGGGCCAGCCGCAGACCGTAGCGTTTTTCCAGCGTCTCATAGAGCGACTCTCCTTCCAGCCCCTTTTCTGCGAGGTCAGGAACGTAGCGCACAGGCAAATAATCGATCATCAGCGCTAGTGGTTCACCGCTAGCGTAGCGCAGCCGCTGTACCCGCAGGACAAGCTCTGGTTGCTCCTCGCTCAATCCAAGAGCGCGCGCTACCCAGGAAGGTGGCACCACCTTCAGAATCTGACAGTCCACGGTATGGGGTTCCAGGCCCAGTTCCCGCATTTGCTCTGTCCAGCTCTTCAGCGTGCCCAGTTCCTCAACCACTCTCCTCTGAGCCACAAAGGTGCCACTCCCACGCCGTCGCGTGAGCAGGCCTTCGCGTACAAGCTCCTCAACAGCTCTCCGTACCGTAATACGGCTGACGTTGAAGCGCTTCTCCAGCTCCTGCTCCGTTTCAATTGGATCTCCGGGTTTCCGTGATCTTTCAATCTCTTCACGCAGAATGCGCGTAATGCGCCGGTAAAGAGGTTCTTCCGCAGCCTCTTGCATGCCAAGCTCCTTGGAAAGAAGGAAGTCAAAGGTGAGGAGCGCCTCTTTAGTATAGCATATCTCGGATCACCCTACCTATTTGCCTATTGTTTATAACAATTGAGAGAAAATATGGAGGATATTGCCTGAAGGCCTCATATATGTTATAATCTTTTCATCGCAGCGAAGAAAGGGGCATCCACACCTATGCGAGAGCAGGAGGTCGCGGGCAAGATCCTGTGCTTTGGAAATCTGCAGCTGGATGTCCTCTGTCGCACAGTGACAGAGCTACCACCGCCAGGACAGCTGCGAGCTATTGAGAGCATCGATCTGGTTTTGAGCGGCAACGCTGGCAATGTGGCAATGGTGCTTGGCCGTCTCGGGTTCAGTGTTGAGCTTGCTGGCTATAGTGGAGCCGATGTCGTCGGTGAGCAGCTACGGGCCGTCTTGGCTGAGAATGGCGTGGGAACGGGGAAACTGCTGCGTCATCCCTGTATAGGTACCGGCACCTCGGTGATTACGCTGACCCCGCGGGGCGAGCGCAGCGTGATCTTTGTCAATGGGGCGAATGCTTGTTTTGACCTCAGCGCTGTACCTGATCACTGGCTTGATGATCTCCGGGTACTTTACGTGGGCAGTATCTTTGTACTTCCACAATTTAGCGGAGAGGCGGTCGGCGCTTTGTGCGCTCGCGCCCGCGCCAGGGGGATCACCACCGTGCTGAACATTTGTTGGGACGCTGAAGGCCGAGGATTGTCCTTCCTTGAGCCAGCTCTGCGCGAGACCGACTATTTCATCCTGAACTACGATGAGGGCCAATTGCTGACCAGTGAGAAGCAGCCAGAGCGCATTATCGAGCGGCTAGAGGCTTGTACCGCAGGCAGCGTTGTGGTGACCTTGGGGGAGCAAGGCTGCTGCTTGAGGCAAGCCGGGCGCTGGCACCACATACCAGCGCGTCCGGTACAAGCCACTGATTGTACAGGCGCCGGTGATAGCTTTACAGCGGGCTTTATCGCCGGGCTGATCCTAGGATGGTCACCGGTTGCCTGTGCCCACCTGGGCTGCTATCTGGCTTCGCTAGCAGTAACTGGCCCTGGCGTTTATACACGTATCCCTTCTTTCGAGCAGATCAGGGGAGCTTTGCAGGGTGTTCTTGATAAGAGCGATCATTGATGAGAAGCGGGAATGCTTCGAGAGAGAGGAGGAAAGACAGCTATGACAGAAGAACAAAGCTATCGCTATGGGGGGCTGCAGCACGTTTTCAACCCAGGCATCTCGGTCGCCGAAGCCGCGCAACGCCTTCGGCGTTTCGCCTATATTGAAGAGCGTATGATGCGTCTTTTTGCCTCTCGCGTCGTTACCATACGCGAACGGGATATCAAAGTTCTGTTGGCCCGCCTGCAGTATGAGGAGGCCATGCACGCCGATGCCTGGCGCGAGCGACTCGCAGAGCTGCGCGTCAACAAGCATAAGCTGGAACAGGTACCTGATGAAGCTCTGGCTGTGCTTTTCGACGAGGCTGAATACCTGCCGGGAAGCTATCCCTTCCTGCTTGCCGTGCAGCAGGTGCTCAAGTCTGCACTCGTTGAGTCCTATCGCACCTATCTGGCAACGACCAACGGTTTGGCTGACTACCCAAGCGTGCGTATTCTGCAGCATGTGCTTGCCGAGGAAGAAGAGCATTTGCGCCTACTGGCACTGACACTGGATTCTCTGCAGCCAAGCGAAGAAGAAGAGCGTCTTGCGGCCTCCTGGCAGACGACGCTGCGCCGCTATCTGGAGGCAGCCGGTGGTATGGACGGCTCAGCTCCTCGCAGTAAGCCCATTGCACGCCTTCATTCGGCCAACCAGACCTACCATCTTCCGCATGAGCTGATGCGCGATGAAACCCTCCCCCGAGTTTGGGACTACGTTGTTCCCTCTCCCCAGGAGACGCAGGCATACCTCAACTATATGATGGGTTTGCGTCTCAGCGAGATCAACGTGGCCGAGGGGCTGGCCATCGTGCTTTTTGAGACCTCTGGCATGCCCTGGAGCTTCTACCGTGATATCTCGCGCCATTGCTGGGATGAGATGCGCCACTCGCTCTTCGGTGAGGCCGCTATCGAGTCTACCTATGGGCGACGCGACGCTCTCCCAATGCGGGATTACGAGGGGATCTTTGTGATGGAGGCCTCGCCGCTGGAGCAGTACGCGGTCCTGGGCCTTGAAGTTGAGGGTGGCAACATGAAGTATCCACCAGGCAAGCGCTACGAGTGGGAGTTTGCTCGCGATGAGGCTCGGCATCCCTTAATGACCACTTTTCAGGATTTCGATTGGGCCGACGAGGTGCTGCATGTTAACATTGCGCGGCGCCAGCTCGACACTTGGTTTGAGGGCGGCCTAAAGGCCATCCGTCCTTTTGCAAAACGTGGACGAGAACACCGTACGCAGGTGAAGCAGCGTCATGAACCAGTGGCGCTTCCCCAGCCAGAGCCGGTTTCCTAGCCGACTCTAATGCCCATTTACACGACACGAGAGCGCACCTTCGTGCGCCTCTAATCCCATTCCCGCATACGCAGAAGCATACAGTTTGCTCTTTTGCTTGAAGGAGGTCCTGCAATGTTGCTGTCAGATTGGCGTGATCCTGCCAGGGGTACCTATCACTTTGTCAAGCTCTATTTCTTTCTGCTGCTTACTCTTGCCTTGTGCTTGATGTTTACAGCGGCCTGTGGTGGAAGTGGGAATATCCAGTCGTCTGGCGGCAACGGTGCCCATCACAAGCCCTTTACCATCGGGGTCTCAAATGGCTTTGTTGACAGTGAATGGCGCACGCAGATGTTGCAAGATATGCAGACAGTCAATGCTGAGTATAAACGTGAGGGGCTAACGAAGGACCTGGTGATCGAGAGTGCCGATGTAGATGTTCAGGGGCAGATCCAGCAGATCCGCAATCTGATCAATCGTGGCGTTGATGCCATTATTATCGATCCCAATTCTCCGACCGCCCTGAATCCCGTGATCGAGCAGGCAATTCAGGCAGGGATTGTCGTAGTCTCAGTGGACCAGGAAGTGAGTGCCAAAGGGGCCGTTAATGTCACTATCGATCAGCGCGAATGGGCACGCATCAGCATGCGCTGGCTGGCGCAGAAGCTCAACGGCAAGGGGAACATCGTGGTGATCAATGGAATTGCCGGAACACCTGCCGACACAGCGCGCTACAACGGCGTGAAGGATGTGCTCAGCCAGTACCCCGGTATCAAAGTACTGAACGTGGTCAATGCCAACTGGGATGAAGCCACCGGTCAGCAGAAGATGGCAGCTTTGCTGGCTTCGCAGCCGAATATCGATGGTGTCTGGTCACAAGATGGCATGGCGCAGGGCGCGTTACAGGCTGTGATTGCTGCCAATCCGCCGAAGTGGCCTATCATGGTTGGCGAGGCACGTGCGGGCTATTTGCAGCTGTGGGCGCAGGTGAAGCGGACCCATCCTACTTTCAGCTCGATCGGCGTGATCAATCCGCCAGGCGTGGGGGCCAGCGGCCTGCGCGTGGCCATTGATCTCTTGCTGGGCAAGCATATCAGGCCAGGCGTGCTAGCGGGCCAAGCGGGCAATACCATTTACGTGCCGATTCCCGGTGAGGTGACGGATGCCAATTTTGCCAGCGAGTATGCCCGAGTCAAGGACCTACCCCAGGCCTATACGCTGGACGGCTACATCAGTCAGCAGCAGGCCGATTCCTACTTCAGCTAAGCTGAACAGAGAGGGCAGGGGAACCTATGGCCATTACGCTTTCAGCAAAGCATGTGGTCAAGCGCTATGGGGGGGTGGTTGCCCTGCGTGATGGCAACCTGGAAGTCCGCTCCGGCGAGGTCATGGCGCTGGTTGGGGCTAATGGAAGCGGCAAGAGCACCCTCAACAAGATCATCACTGGCGTAGTTGCCCCCGATGAGGGGCAACTACTACTCAATGGACAGATGGTGCGCTTCCCTACGCCTCAAGCGGCGCGCCGACGTGGTATCGTAGCCGTCTATCAGGAGCTCAGCCTGGTCGACAATATGACTGTCGAGGAGAATATCTGGCTGGCCCATGAGCCGCTCTGGCCGGGTGGTCTCGTGCAGCGCAGGGCGATTCGCAAGCGTACACAGGAGCTGCTCTCCCTCTTTCAAGGCACAGTTAGCCAGAGGTTGCAGCCCGAGACGCCTGTCGCAGCCCTTTCGCCTGATGAAAAGCAGATCGTGGAGATTCTCAAGGCACTGAGCCTGCAGCCAGCGCTAATGCTCCTGGATGAGGCCAGCGCCAGCCTGGACGCTCGCCAGGTTGGAAGACTCTTCGAGCTGATGACCCATTGGAAACAAGAGGGGATGGCACTGATCTTCATCTCACACCGGATGGAGGAAATTCTGCGGGTGGCCGATCGCATCACGGTCCTGCGTAATGGCGAGAGTGTGCTGGAGGCCTACGCTGGTGAGCTGAGCACCGATGAGCTAGTGCAGGCCATGGTAGGTCAGACAGTGGCCGAGCGCTATATCCAGCGCCGAGAACAGCAAGCGTTGTCCAAACCTTGCTTGGTCGTCGAGGGACTGCGCACGAACGGACTGCACGGAATCAGCTTCACGCTCCATGAAGGAGAGATCCTGGGGCTGGGGGGGCTGCGTGGGCAGGGGCAGAGCGAGATCCTGTTAGCCCTCTTCGGTGCGATCCCCTTTGAGGGTCGCATATTCCTGGCAGGAAAGCCTGTACACTTTACTCACCCCCACCAGGCGGTCAAGGCGGGCCTGGCCTTTGTGCCCGGTGAGCGCAGTACCCAGGGCTTGCTCCTCATCCGTTCGGTGCTGGAGAATCTCCATCTTCCTTCCTGGGCACGCTATGGTATGCTTTTGCGCCTGGGGCAGGCACGACGTGATGCGGCACGCATGGCAGACCGCTTGAAACTGCTAATGCCCTCGCTCGATGCAGCCGTGAGCAGCCTGAGCGGCGGCAATGCCCAGAAAGTGGTACTTGGCAAATGGTTGCTGCGCCAGCCGCGGGTGTTGTTGCTGGATGATCCAACCAAGGGCGTTGATGTGGGGGCCCGTGCCGAGTTCTACCAGATCCTGGCAGAACTGCGCGAGGCAGGCACAGCCATCCTGCTCTATAGTAGCGAGGATGACGAGCTATTGGGACTCTGTGACCGTGTGCTCGTGTTGCACAGCGGCGAGGTGCAGGCCGAACTGGCCCAGGCCTCGCTTACCCATGCCGAGCTGGTTGCCGCCAGCATGGGCACGACGGTGAGAGAGGAGGCAAGCTCATGAGCGTGCAGGCTCAGCAACGCTCGCAAACGTCGCTGCTCCGTCAATGGCGGCGCGTGATTTTGCGCCAAAGCTATCTGTTCGCGTTGCTCCTGCTGTTGATGGCCGTCTTGGTCAATGCACTGCTGCAGCCTAATTTCTTTCGTCCCACCGTACTCAATGGAAACCTGCAGTCCTTCTTACCACTGATACTACTCGCTTCTGGCCAGGCAGTGGTGATCATCGGTGGGGGAGTCGATCTCTCCATCGGCTCCATCGTCTCGCTGGTGAGCGTGGTGACAGTCCATGCCCTGGGGACGAATCCGGGTGCTGGGCAGATCGCGCTGGCCTTCGCTTTAGGGCTGGCTGTTGGATTGCTGGCAGGAGCATTGAACGGGTTCTGCGTGGCCTCTCTACGCTTCCAACCAGTCGTCACCACCTTTGCGACCAGTTCAATTTTTGCGGGCCTGGCCTTGTGGATCATGCCGAGCGCTGGAGGGAGCGTCCCGCCCGATGTGATGAACCTCTACCTGGCAAGTCCTCTGGGGCTGCCTCTCACGCTCTGGATCGTGGTGCTGGTCTTGATCGCCTGGAATCTCCTCTGTAGCACACGCTATGGCCGCTACCTCTACGCAGTTGGGGGCAACGCGCTATCTGCCTATGTTAGCGGTGTCCCAGTGGCAGTGGTTCAACTCAGCACTTATGTCATCGCCGGGCTCATGGCTGCACTCTCGGCCTTCACCCTGGTGCTGAGCACGGGAACAGGTGATCCCTTGATCGGCGGTCCAATGATGCTGGAGTCAATTGTCGCTGTCGTCATTGGCGGTACCCGTCTGGGAGGTGGACAAGGCGGCCTCACCGGGGCGGTATTCGGGGTAGTCATCTTGGGACTCTTCCTCAACATCATTGCCTTTGCCAATGTGCCCGCGTGGTGGCAGACGCTGGTCAATGCGGCGATCATGGTCCTGGCTCTTGCGGGCAGCAATCTGATTCCATTGCTACGCAGGAGGGCTATATGAGAGCGTGGCTGAGCACCCTCCGCCAGCGGTCGGAGCTGATTGCCTTTGCGCTGGCGGTACTCCTCTTCATTGCCGGTGGTCTGGCGCATCCTGGCTTTGCCAGCTACGGTCTGGCGATCAACATCCTCCGACTGGCGGCATTCCTGGGGATCGTCGCCGCGGGGCAGACGCTGGTGATCATCGCTGGGGGCGAAGGCATCGATCTGTCTGTAGGATCGGTGGTGACACTTGGTGCCATTCTTGTTTATCATCTCTCTGCCGGCAAAGACGAACTGGCCGCGCCAGCGCTGCTGATCGCCCTTGGAGCGGGTGCGCTGATCGGGGCTGTCAATGGGGTGGGGATCACCCTGGCCCGTATCCCTCCGCTCGTGATGACCTTGGGAATGTCCGGTGTCGTACAGGGCATGATCCTGGCTGTGACGCAAGGGCGTCTCAGCGGCGGAACGCCTCCCGTGGTGGAAGTACTGGTGAATGCTCCCTTCTGGGCCGGTATTCCGGGCGTGTTGCTGATTTGGGCCGTTGTCGGGATCGCTATGTGGCTGCTGCTGACACGCACGCCTTACGGGAAATACCTCTTTGCAGTGGGAGCCAACCGCGTAGCGGCGCGTCTCTCTGGCGTGCGAGTGCCCGTTCTACTTGTGCTGACCTATGCGCTGAGTGGTCTCTTGGCAGCCCTGGCAGGTGTTGTCTTGCTTGGCTATATTCAGCGCGTCTTTCTAGACCTGGGTTCAGACTACACCCTCCCTTCAGTTGCCGCTGTCGTGGTTGGCGGCACAGTGCTCTCTGGCGGCCAGGGGGGCTACCTGGGAACAATGGCCGGTGCTCTCTTGCTGACCATTCTCAGTAGCCTGCTGACGACGCTTATGCTCCCTGAGTCGGTACGGGAAATTGTCTTTGGCTTACTGTTGCTGCTGCTGCTCTCCGCCTACGGTCGCCAGCACAGACTGCGTCGTTAGTGATGCTCTTCTCTCCCCAGTCCGGCATGGAAAGTGCTGGCCTCGCCGATTCTCGGCGAGGCCGCTGGGGGCCTCACTCACCGAGATCGAAGAGGGCCTGACTCATCAGTCTGGGCTATTAGCGCGACACTGCTTACTTACAAGAAAGTAAGTAGTGCACGCAGCTTCACGCTGCTTCCTGCCTACGCTATGCAAAGAGCAGCTTGCCGCAAAGCGCTACCAGCCCCTTCTCTATTCAAAGCTCTCGTCGTTGACTCGACGGCAGCAACAACGAAAAGCACTGCACAAAAGCCCTGCGGTGACAAGCGCCTCCAGCGAGAAGCAAGCTGGCAGCGACATCGGCCATCCATAAAACGAAAGGTCGCCGATCTCAACCGGCGATTCTGTGAGAAGCAAATCGCCGAAGCCGAGCGTCGTCATCATCGCCCCTGCTCGTTGGCTGAATTTCTGTAACGCGCCACGAGGACGATTGGGACGCTTGGAGTCGCAGATGCACACTGAGGGTTGGTCGACGAGAGCCAGAGTTGTTAAGCCCTGGCCTGAGCAACCAGCAGCCACTCCTGGGGAGACGCCGGTCGCATATCCCAGCCCGCCATCGTCAGCGTATCACTCGGACCGCCCCGACCGTGTGTCACAGCGCCTGTCGTGCCTGCGCGGCCAGGTCCGGCACCACTTCCATTGTGACCATACGCTGTGGTTCCCCCGTCAGCCAGGCCAGCAACGCAGCATTGTACTCAGTTCCCGTCCCGACCTCCAGCACGCGCTGCCCCATTCTTCGACCTGATCAATAAGCACCGCCGGGGTTTCAAGTGGTCAGCAGCCTAGCCGCGGCTGCTTGCGGCGTGCGACCGGCTGTTGCAGCCTAACGGGATCATTCGCCTGCACGGGCTGGAAGGGATCCTTGCCCTGGTGCAGATCGCGGCATATTCAAGTAGAGTGCAAGTAGCGCGTTTCCTGCTCCCCCGCTTTGGGGAAGCAGACAGAGCACACGCGATCGCTCCTGGTATCTGCTCATCTGGCACCGCAGTCCAGAGCGTCAAGTCCTGGCGCGAGCGAGAGGGCATACACGCGGCTCTTGTTGCGCAGCACACGACGATCTGGTTGATCTGACAGCCCATAGATCAGTATCCGTTTGTTGGGGCCCTGAGATGAGCCAGGCGCAGGGCCTGGCTCACCAGTGGCCGGATGGCTCCTCTCACCCAGGCAACGACAGAAACACAGCCTGGATCAGCGCAGGCGGTGTTGCACAGTCTGCTATGACTGATCAGCTCGTCCCCCATCTTCATGAAGCCTTGCGCTAAACGCTTTGCTCTCCTCCAGTATGGCAGCCGCCGGTGAGAGCAACAGCTCCCGATAGCGCTGATAGCGTTCTTGATAGGCAGCGCGACGCGCTCCAGGAGCCGTCACTGTCAGGACCGGCGGGCGCCACGTTTCGAGAATAGTCACATCTTCCCAACAGCCGGCGGCGAGTCCGGCCAAGAGCGCAGCCCCACGCACTGCTGTGTCCTTCTCGGCAACAGCCCAGAGTTCACTTCCCAGGATATCAGCCAGCATCTGGCGCCAGCCAGGATGCAAACCGCCCCCTCCCACCACGAGAAGCTGCTCCTTGACCTCCGCTCCCTCAGCGAGCGCCTCCAGGGCCAGACGCATCCCAAAGGCCACGCCTTCCAACGCCGCGCGGAGCAGATGATCACGCTCATGATCAAGACGCAGATGGAGCCAGCCTGCGGCCCGCGGCCTGGGGTGATACGGTCGCTCCGGCGTCAGGCAGGGGAGAAAGAACAGCGGTTCTACAGCTGTCACCTCGCTTTCGCTGCTCGCATACAGCTCCAACCAGCTCGCCTGAAGGGTTCGACGTACCCAGTCCAAAGCCAGCCCGGCATTCTGCACTGCGGCCATCCGATACCAATGGCGTCCATCTGCCGCTCGATAGAGATGGGTTCTCCACTGGGGGTCAGGCCGTGGCTCCTGGCAGAGGAGCACAAATTGAGCTCCCGAGCCAAGCGAGAGCAAAAGCGGACCCGGCGCAAGCAGGCCAGCTCCCAGCAGAGAAGCTGCTACATCAGCGGCCCCTGTTGCCACAGGCAAGCCCGGTTTGAGGCCCAGCTCCTTCGCTGCTGACGCTTGCAGATAACCCGCCGCTGCCCCAGCAGGCAGCAAAGGGGCAAATAGCTCCCTGCGTAGACCAAGCGAGTCCATCACCTCTGTAGCCCACCGATCCCCCGGCACATCATAGAGCAGCGTCGCCGAGGCATCACTGGCCTCGGTGAACACTGTCCCAGTCAAACGCAAGCGTAGCCAGTCTTTGGGCTGAAGCGCCCAGCGCATGCGCGCGAATGTCTCAGGCTCCTCGTCAGCCAGCCAACAGAGCAACGGGCCGGCCATGCCAGGAGCGAAGGGATTCGCCAGGCGCTCCCGTAGCTGAACGGGCAGCTGTTCAAAGCGTGCTAACTGTCCGACAGCTCGTTGATCTGGCCAGAGCAGAGCAGCGCGTACAGGATTGCCTGCTGCATCGACGGGGACTATGCCGTGCATTTGCCCAGTGACTCCGATAGCTGCCACCTGATCTGGCTCCAGGCGGCGCAAGGCCATACGCACTGCTGCCACTGTTTGCCGCCACCACTCCTCAGGCTCTCCCTCGGCCCATCCCGGCTGGCGGGTAAGCAGAGGATACGCAGCGCGACCCTCTCCCAGCCGCCGCCCGCTCGTTGCCTCCAGGACCAGCGCTTTTACTGCACTCGTGCCCAAATCAATGCCGAGGAGCGCTTTGCCCTCGAGCTTCCTTCTTCCGTCTCCCATGATGATGACTAGTCCCCGTGGGTGTCCGCTGCTTCCAGACCGGCAGCAATGAAGGCCCGTGCCCGCCTGGCCAGATCAAAACGGTCTGTCCAGGTATGACGCCAGATCGCCAGAGAGCCAGAGAGGTTTGCAATCTGCTGAGCCCGAGAAAAGCTCTCAAAAGTCACTGGTCCTTGATACCCAGCCCGCTTGAGCGCCCGGAAAAATGCAGGGAAATCCACCGTACCTGTGCCGAGATAGCCCCGATGGCTTTCGCCCACATGGACATAGCCTAGCCGCTTTCCACAGGCCATGACCGGCTTCACAAAATTGTCTTCTTCGATATTCATATGGTAGGTATCCAGGTGGACCACGATATTCGGTGCTCCAATCTCTTCGATCAGTGCCAGGGCCTGCTCCGCTGTATTGAGGAAATTGCTCTCATAGCGGTTCACCACTTCGAGACCTAGCTGTATGCCACTGGCTGCCGCCTGCTCGGCCAGACGAGCCAGGACGCGTATACTGTTCAGCCGTCCGGCAGGAGTAAGCGGCTCACGGTAGCGCGTCAAGGCTCCGAAGATCACCCCGCCAAGATAGGTGGCCCCCAGATCCCGAGCAACAGCTAGCGCATCGCACAAGAGCCGCTCACCGCGCGCTACTACTTCCTCATCCGTGCTGGAAATGTCTGTCTCGGGTGTCAGAGCCAGCGTACAGGTCGCTTCAAGACCAGTCTTTGCCAACAGGCTTCTCGTCAGAGCCACGTCGATTGTAGCTGGCTCAAGCAGGGGGATCTCAATCAAATCATAGCCACTCGCGCGACTGCTTTCGAGTGCCTGACGACATTCCTCCTGACTCCAGCCTCCCACCCAGACGAATGCGTGAATACCTATTTTCTGTCTCATCATAAGCTCCAAGCCTGTTCCAGCGATCATTCGTTACCCTTGACACCGGTGATCATGGCCACGAGTTCATCACTCGTCGTCTCGCTCGTCCGGCGTCCTCCTACTACTTGGCCACTGCGCATGACCCACACCTGTTGAGAGAGACGCAGCACCTGCTCAAAGTTATGGCTAATCAGTAAGATGGCTAGCCCCTGCTCACGTAGACGGAGAATCAATTCCTCAACACGCCGGGTCTCTCGTACTCCCAGCGCTGCCGTTGGCTCATCCATGATCAGCAGCCGCGACCCCCAGCTCGCGGCTCGCGCAATGGCAATAGCCTGCCGCTGCCCACCAGAGAGCTGTCGCAGCCGGGCATGGATGGACGGTAAATGGACCTCAAACTGCCGAAGCATCTGCAGCGCCTCTCGGCGCATAGCACGGCGATCCAAGACCGCCAAGGGCCCCCATCGCTTGACTCGCTCGCGGTTGAGAAAGATATTTTGCCAAACTGTGAGGTCTTCAATCACAGCCAGGTTTTGATATACTGTCTCAATACCTGCCTGACGGGCTTCCTGAGGGGAGGCGAAATGGACCTCTCTCCCCTCGAAGAAGAGGCGCCCACTGCTGGGTGGGTGTAGGCCCGAAATGCACTTGATGAGCGTTGATTTTCCTGCGCCATTGTCTCCGACGATGGCTGTAATCTCTCCCCGCCGCGCCCATAGCGTCACTTCGTGCAGCGCTACAATGGCTCCAAAGTGCTTGCTCACACGCTCAACCAGGAGCAATACCTCAGCAGGATCAGGTACTGTAGGCCTGGATGGGGTAGCCGTAGCGGCGTCGCGTTCTGGAATCTGAGGAGCAGAAAAGACGCCTTCAAATTCTGTAGGGCTCATCGCCAGTACCTCACCAGCAAGGCGGCCAACACGACCGCTAGACCAACCACCACCGGTTGGTAAAATTGCGAGAGTCCGAGCAGGGTCAGTCCATTGACGAGCACCGTGAGCAAGAGGGCCCCTGCAGCCGGTCCGGCAATCGTGCCACGTCCTCCAAAGAGACTGACGCCTCCCAGGACCACCGCAGCAACAGAGTTGAGTAAGTAGCTGGTATCAACAGCCGGTTCAGCAGCCCCAATGCGTGCCGTGAAAAGGATGGCTGCCAGACCAGCCAGGCCACCTGCCAGTATGTACGCTGCCAGCTTTATCCCTGCAGTGCGAATCCCCATAGCACGCGCCGCTTCGGCATCGCCCCCCGTGGCCAGCAGGTGAGTTCCAAAGCGGGTGTAAAAGAGCAAGAAATGGCCCAGCAACACCACGAGCAGGGCGATTAAGACAAAGTAGGGCAAGGGACCAAGGGAGCCTGTTGCAAGCTGAAGTAGAAAGGTACTGACAATGGTCACAGGCTCACCATTAGAGAGGATCAGTGCCGCCCCAGAGGCGGCGCTGAGTGTCCCGAGCGTCGCAATGAAATCTGGAATCCGCCCCCAGGCAATCAGCAGGCCATTGATGAGGCCCACGAGCAAGCCAGCAGTGATAGCAAGCAGACAGGCCAGACCGATAGGGCCTCCGTGGACGACAACCTGGCCCAGGACTACGCCAGCCCAGGTCATCGTAGAGGCCAGAGAGAGATCAATGCCCCCTGTCAGGATCACGAATGTCTGCCCTACGGTCAGAATCACCAGCAGCGCCGCTGCTATCAGCACAGCCCGGATGTTGCCGAGGCTTAAGAAAGCGGGTGCGGCTATGCCAAAGATGATGACCAGCCCTGCCAGAGCGATCACCGCAGTCCAGTTAATCCAGAACTCGGGATCGCTGAACCGCTCTCGCCAGCTGAGTCGCTCAGCCTGCGCCGAAAAGGCTGTTGCTGGCGCGTTGCTCTGTTCCATCTGCTCTCTCCTTCCTCCCCTGTGAGTGAGTGGTTGCGCTCCCAGCACCGATAGGCTCAGGCAGATACCTGCTTGCCCCTTTGCGCACCACTCACCCACCGGCTTGCTTGTTTCCTTTCTTCACTACTTGAGGAGGTCCTGGAAGGGATCACTATAGCTGCTAAAAGGCTTAGGGAAGCTGGCCAGAGCCTGAGCAACATTATCGCTGGTTACCACGAGAATAGGGGCGGTGACCTTCGCCGGCAGAGTCTTGCCCGCTAGGGCCGCCTTGCAGGCTTCGACCCCCATTGCTCCAATAGTATAGGGGTACTGGGAGACGGTGGCCGAGAGCTGACCCGCTTGAATGGATTTGAGAGCATCCTGGATACCGTCGACGCTGACTACCTTGACCTGACCCTGTTTCCCAGCATCAGCAATGGCCCGTACGACTCCAAGAGCCATGTCGTCGTTGGCGACAAAGAACCCTTTGAGGTCCGGGTGAGCGCGCAGGATATCACCCGCGGCTGTCAGCGCTTTCTGGCGATCCCAGTCAGCTGCAACTGTCTGGACAATCTGGATCGTCGCAGGAATCCCCTGGCTGAAACCCTGGAGACGTTGCTGGCTGGTAACGTCTCCGGCGATGCCTCCAATCAAGGCCACTTTGCCCCCCGTTGGCAGCAGTTTGGCCATCTCGCTGGCAGCCTGACGACCGGCACTGATGTTGTCCGTTCCTATGTACGTGCTGATCTTGATACCGGCGGCTTGAGCTGCCTGCGCGCTGATGGGGTTGTCGATGTTAATAATGGGCTTGCCCGCTTGCGAGACGGGTGCAAGTGCCTGAACCAGGTTGGTGCCACTAATAGGATTCACGATGTAGCAGCCATAGTTCTGGCCTGCAAGGGCCTGCAGCTTGTCCGCCTGGCCAGTGGTGTCTGTGATGCTTGCTGCGGCCTGGA
Source organism: Thermogemmatispora argillosa (assembly GCF_059696725.1). Classification (NCBI taxonomy): domain Bacteria; kingdom Bacillati; phylum Chloroflexota; class Ktedonobacteria; order Thermogemmatisporales; family Thermogemmatisporaceae; genus Thermogemmatispora; species Thermogemmatispora argillosa. Next base: position 518,868 of record NZ_AP019377.1, read on the forward strand.
CGGTAACGGACACGCCCACAGTCCTGGCTTCATCCTGAATGCCTCGCTGCATCGCCTGGAAGAACGGGTTATCTAGCCCTTTAATCACGGCTGCAACCTGCGCGCTTCCACTGCTTCCAGTCCCGCTGCTGGCTCCACCACAGGCAGTGATGATCACACCTAGCACCGCCAGCAGGATCAGGCTCATCTTTGTCATCAGCGATTGCCTGCACACTGCAGCGCCTCCTTCTCTTTGTCTCTGGCAGCCAAAATAGTTTCTGAAGCGCTTCGTTCGACTCAGCGAAGACTTCTGTCCTGCTGAGTAGAGGGAACCCTTCACTATTGGCAGATTATAATCATACTTATGTATTATGTCAAGCAAAAGTTTGCCATCTTCTGACCAAATGGAACAGAATTACGGCGAGGTAATCTTGAGAAGGCCCTTTCTCTTTGGTAGAATAGAGGCGAATATGCCAAATACATCTGTGACCTGTGATCAGCACGAACTGCACAGGTAGCCCTCTCTATTTTTCGGAACTGTGAGGAGTGCCACGCTGATGAAGTCACCTCTTGAGGGCAACGGTGCCTCTGGGTCAGGAGCGGTTCTCGCCCTGTTTCGCACTGGCCAGGCGCGCACTCGGGCGGATGTGATCCGCCTGACCGGTTTGGCTCGCTCGACGGTCACGCAGCGCCTGGAGCGTCTGCTCGCTGCCGGCCTCCTGGTACCGGATGGGGCCAGCGTTTCGACCGGCGGTCGTCCTCCGACGCAGTTTAAATTCAATGCAGCACGTGGAGTGTTTCTCACCGCCGATGTGGGGGCCAGCCATCTCCGCTGTGCGCTGACGGATCTAGCAGGGACTATTCTGGCAGAAGAAGCAAGCGAGCTCGATGTAGCTGTTGGACCTCATCCTGTGCTAGAGCAGGTAACGAGGACGTTCTTGGCCCTTCTGCAACGGCTGCGGGTGCCTCCTCAGAAGGTGCACGGCATTGGGATTAGCGTCCCCGGCCCCGTAGAGTTTGCCACTGGGCGTGTGGTAAGCCCTCCGATTATGACCGGCTGGGATGGCTTTGACATTCCGGGCTACTTTCTAGAGCGCTTTGCCTGTCCGACGCTAGTGGACAATGATGTGAACGTGATGGCCTTTGGGGAATATAAGGCCTGCTGGCCAGAGCACCCACATATGTTGATGGTCAAGGTAGGGACAGGGGTCGGCTGCGGCATCATTTCGAATGGGCAGATACTGCGTGGTGCTCAGGGAGCAGCTGGGGATCTTGGTCATATCCCCTACAGTGGCGATCTGGCCAATCGGACGACGCCGCCACTCTGTCGCTGCGGCAATCTCGGCTGCGTGGAAGCCTATGCTGGTGGCTGGGCATTACTGCGCGATCTCCGTGCACTTGGCCACCAGGTCCATTCAACCTATGAGGTAGTCCGTCTGATCCGGGCCGGACAGCAGGACGCGGTGCATCTGGCTCGTCAGGCAGCCCGTGTGCTGGGTCAGGCCATCTCCGACGCAGTGAGCCTCCTCAACCCTTCGCTGGTGGTCTTAGGCGGTCGCCTGGCTCACGCCGACGAGCCCTTGCTCGCCGGCATTCGCGAGGTGGTCTATCGACGTTCCTTGCCGCTGGCGACTCGCGATTTGCAGATCACCACCAGTCGTCTGGATATCCATGCCGGCATTACTGGCCTGGCGCTGCTGCTCGGAGAGTACCTCTACGCACCTGAGCTGGTTGATCTGGCGCTTGATGCCGAGGCTTCCCCCCCCCCAGCGGGCCGCTATGGACCGCTCAGCGGGAAAGCACTGCACTACACCTTGCGTCTTCTGAGCCAGGGAGCAGCAACTCCTTAGTTCTGGCCAGATCCCTCTATCGCACCTTGAGCAACCACTACCTGGCCCCACTCTCGCCTGAGAGCACCCGTACGATTTTGGACGTCGGCACCGGTACCGGCATCGGGGCCTTCGACAGAGGAGCGCCTGGCTCGGCCTCCCTTCCTTCTTGCCTTTCATGCGCGGTTACTGTATACTCCTGAGGCAGGAGTGTGATCTTGTCGTCTCTCTTCCTCTCGCTTGACACACTATGACAAAACAAGCAAGCGGCGAGCTGAGGTGTGTGTGATGGAGAGCACATCCTGTGCCTTGGAAACAGGCCCCCTCTTTCGCGTGTGGCTCTGCGGCCCTCTCTGCCTCGAACGACGTCAGGCAGCGACCTATGAACCGCTCCCCCTCAGTGCCTGGGGCGGCAGTGCCTACCCTCGGCAGCTTCTCAAGGCCCTGCTGTGCTGTCCCAGACGCCAGGCCCATCGCGAGCGCCTGCTGGCCTGGCTCTGGCCCGACGCGGCTCCCGACCAGGCCGCCAGCGCCCTCCATACGGCGACCACCAAGCTGCGCAAAGTGCTGCAGCCCCCTGGAGCCTCCAGCCTGCTGGAAAGCCTCAGCGAGGGACACGGCTATCGGCTGCCCGGCCAAGCCCTGCTCTGGGTCGACGCCGAGGAGGCGCTCCAGCTCCTCCAGCAGGCGGAAGCGTGCCAGCGTACGGGCGATCCCCTCGCCGTCGAGCGCTTGCTAGAGGAAGCAGTCCGCTATTGGCAGCGAGGAACGTTCCTGGAGGGGGAAGAAGGAGACTGGGTCCTGGCCCGCCGCGCGACGCATGAGCGCGCCTGCTACCGGGCACGCTGGTGGCTCAGCGAGATCTATGAGCAGCAGGGCCGCTGGCCCGAGGCCGAAGCAGTGCTCACCGAGCTGTGGGAAGAAGACCCGACCGATGGGGAGGTGGTAGCCCGGCTGGTGACGGTGCTGTTGCGCCAGGGAAGAAGACAGGAGGCCCGGCGCTGCTATCGGGATTGGAGACACCTGCTGGCCCGGACAGGGGACTCCCTCGATGAGCAGAGCGCGCAGGCGATTGAACGGGTGTTGCACGCCGCCGGGCTGACGGAGAGTCAACCATCTCCCAGTCCAAGACCAGCAAGTCCCCTGCCAGGCTTCCTTTCCGGCCCCAATCAGGGTATACTAGACATGAAGACCCTGCATTGGAGTACTGCTACGGATCGTCAACGTCGCCAACTGCTTCAGACAACGCTAGAAGGCCTGGGCCTGCTGGCTCTCCCAGGGATTGGTTCAACTTCTCTCTTCGAGGAACACGTTCATTCCCTCAGTGAAGAACTGTTCCAGGTTTTGGACAGCATGCTTCAAAAGGTGTGGTCGCTCTTCTATTACCACATGGCCTCGACCAATCTCCAGCCCATTGTCCAAGGCCTCCTGCAAGCCGGGCAGCTCTTACTGCATCAGGCCCACTCCGACCTACTCCGGCAGCGTGCCAGCGCCTTTCTGAGCGGCGTTTGCCTGCTCACCGGCAGGATCGCCCTGGATCAAACAGGTGCTTCCTTGGCTGTACACGCTTATCAGGAGGCGCTTTCCTACGCTCGTGATGCAGTATCTTCTCCACTCGAAAGTCTGGTCATTGCCCGGATCGGTGGCGATCTGCACGAGCAGCATCCCCAAATGGCCCTCTCACTCCTGAGTGAAGCGCGTCACCTTTATTCCTCCAAGTCTGCCCAGCTTGATCAGAAGCTGCAAGCCTGGATCGCTCTTCACGAGGCAGAAGCATATGCCAGGCTGCAGCAGAAACAACGCTGCCTTACAGCTCTGGACCAGGCTGAAAACCTGGATCTGCACGAGGCTTCTGACCCTTTCTGGACTGCCGTCAACCCGGCATTACTCTGGGGCTTTAAGGGTGCCTGCTTGCTCACGCTTGGCGAGCCTGCGTTGGCAGCAGAGGCGCTAGAACGCGCGAAACAGCTCGCTGCCCCTTCAAGGCGACAACAGGCGATTTTCTCCGCAGATCTCGCGCTGGCTCGCGCGTACCAAGGAGAGATCGATATGGCTTGCGCGGCAGGAGAGGAAGCACTGCTGTTGCTTCTGGAAGTCCGTTCTTCTTGCGTTCTCACGCGACTGCAGCGGTTATTACCTGTCTTGAGCCATTGGTCTGGAGAAGCGTGTGTCCAGCGTTGGTGGAGCACGTGGCGAGAGGGAGCTGCTCTTCTCGGTCACGTGGGCTAGCCAGACCACGGCAGAGGAGGGGAGATCGATGGATCTGGGCTTAACAGGGAAAGGGGTCCTCATCACGGGAGGCAGTCGAGGGATCGGGCGCGCCTGTGCCTTGACCTTTGCCCAGGAAGGAGCACACGTCGCCTGCTGTGCGCGGGGAGAGCCGGATTTGCGGCGCACGCTTGAGGAATTGCGTTCCTACCCCATTCGCGCCTTCGGCCAGGTGGCCGATGTGACTCGTCTCGATGAGGTGGAGCGCTTTGTCCAGGCCAGCGTTGCAGCACTGGGACGGCTGGACTGCGTCATTTGCAACGTCGGCGGATCAGGCGGCAAAGGGCTGCTCCATTCCCGCGATGAAGAATGGCTGGCCACCCTTGATGTGAATCTCTTGCATGCGGTCCGGGTGATTCGAGCAGCCATTCCTGCCCTGCAGCAGCAGTCAGAGAGTGCCATCGTGATTATTTCCTCGATTTCAGGAAGGAAGCCGTCTCCATCCGTGCAGTATGGCACAGCCAAGGCGGCAGAGGTCTTTCTTAGTCAGGCACTGGCGCTGGAACTGGCGCCCTTGCGCATTCGTGTCAATACCATTTGCCCTGGGTCGATCCTGTTCGCCGGAGGAGGTTGGGAACGCTTTCAAGCGCGTCATCCCGAAGCGTTCGCGCGCTTCGCGCAAGAGGAGTTCCCGTTTGGGCGACTCGGTACGCCCGAGGAGGTGGCTCGCGTCGTGGTGTTTGTGGCATCTCCAGCAGCGAGTTGGATCAATGGGGCGGTGATTGCTGTCGATGGAGGCCAGCAGCAGCCTTCGGTGTTCCAGCGCGGCCCAGTGTGGCGCTAGAGAGGAGGCTGAAGATGGATGCGCAACAACGGGGAGTCCTCTACATTATCTCTTGTGCCAGCGGAGCCGCGGAGCATGTGGCTGATCTGGTCCGTGCCGCCCAGGCAGAAGGGTGGACGGTCTGCGTCATCGTCACCCCTCAGGCGGTGAAGTTTGTCCATCGTCCCCTCCTGGAGCAGCTCACCGGCTATCCTGTCCGCAGCGAATACAAGCACCCCGATGAACCCGATGTGCTGCCACGCGCAGATGCCATTGTGGTGTTCCCCGCGACCTTCAACACGATCAACAAGTGGGCCCTGGGGATCAGCGATACCCTGGCGCTGGGGATACTCTGCGAATATACCGGCCTGCACATCCCGATTGTCGCAGTGCCCTGCGTGCGCACGCATTCCGGGCTCGACACGCATCCGGCTTTCCCGCAGAGCCTGGAGCGGCTGCGATCCTATGGGGTCGCGGTGCTCTACGAACCCGAGACCTATCCCCCCAAGAATGAGGTCCCTCCGTCGGTCATCCTGCAACGTCTGGATCACCTGCTGGCTGCCAGGAATGCCTCATCACCCTCAGCGTCCTCGACGCAGCAGTAACCGGGCCGGGGCGCGCTCGCCCGACCTGGAGGCCACAGACGCGAACAAGCGCTCTCTTCAGGGGGCTTTGGGAGCGGGCGGCGTGCCCTGCAGAGGCCTGCCTGCTCCTCGGTTGCGGCTGATCATCAGCGCACGGGTCCGGCAGCGCAGGATTCTCCTTTCCCTCGCCGCTGGTGCTCGCCAGCCAGGCATGGGTGAGCCAGGTGGCCAGTTGATTCAGCAGAGAAGCTCCCGTGCTCAGCGGCTTTCCCGGGGACCTGGCTGAGCCTGTGCTCTGCACAGGATGCTCTTCCTCACCCTCTCTCCTCACGATCTCCCTGCTCTCTCCCATCAATCACCCCTGATTCTCCCGAGATTCGCCAGCTCCTGCTGGTACGCTCGGGAGGAACGTCGGGCCACACGCTGCGCCGCCCCGCGGCGGTGGGAGGCGCCGATGACTCAGCCCGCACGGCGCTCATCCAGAGGGTAGGAGGCCCGATGAGAGGAAGGAGCGTGAACGGATGGCAACCGCTGTCCAACCGCTGAGGGGATCTCCCCTGCCCCTGCTGCCCTGTCCGCGTTGCCGCCCGCAGCAGGGGCAGGCCGAGAGGGCTGCCCCAGGCGAACGAGCACAGGGGGCCTCTCGGCCCATGAGCCACAGCGAGAGCGCCGAGCATGCTGCTCCTCCTGATACGCGGTTGTCTGTATCTTCCTGATGGGAGGACGAGTATGGCCTTGTTGCGTCGTCTCTTCGCTCGCCGCCGGCCCGGGGTTCAGGCGGCTTCCGCGGCGTGCGCCGCCAGCCAGGCCGCGGCGGGCACGGCCCCCGAGCCGGGGCGGCCCTCGGTGCGCCAGCGCCACTATCTAGAGGACGTGCCGTATCTGTTACCCAAAGACCCCCTGGAAGACCAGCGGCTCAACTACCAGCATCACGCCCTCTACCGGACCCTGAGTAACCATTATCTGGCCCCACTCTCGCCTGAGAGCACCCGCACCATGCTGGACGTCGGCACCGGCACCGGCATCGGGGCCTTCGACAGAGGAGCGCCTGGCTCGGCCTCTCTTCCTTCTTGCCTTTCATGCACGGTTACTGTATACTCCTGAGGCAGGAGTGTGATCTTGTCGTCTCTCTTCCTCTCGCTTGACACACTATGACAAAACAAGCAAGCGGCGAGCTGAGGTGTGTGTGATGGAGAGCACATCCTGTGCCTTGGAAACAGGCCCCCTCTTTCGCGTGTGGCTCTGCGGCCCTCTCTGCCTCGAACGACGTCAGGCAGCGACCTATGAACCGCTCCCCCTCAGTGCCTGGGGCGGCAGTGCCTACCCTCGGCAGCTTCTCAAGGCCCTGCTGTGCTGTCCCAGACGCCAGGCCCATCGCGAGCGCCTGCTGGCCTGGCTCTGGCCCGACGCGGCTCCCGACCAGGCCGCCAGCGCCCTCCATACGGCGACCACCAAGCTGCGCAAAGTGCTGCAGCCCCCTGGAGCCTCCAGCCTGCTGGAAAGCCTCAGCGAGGGACACGGCTATCGGCTGCCCGGCCAAGCCCTGCTCTGGGTCGACGCCGAGGAGGCGCTCCAGCTCCTCCAGCAGGCGGAAGCGTGCCAGCGTACGGGCGATCCCCTCGCCGTCGAGCGCTTGCTAGAGGAAGCAGTCCGCTATTGGCAGCGAGGAACGTTCCTGGAGGGGGAAGAAGGAGACTGGGTCCTGGCCCGCCGCGCGACGCATGAGCGCGCCTGCTACCGGGCACGCTGGTGGCTCAGCGAGATCTATGAGCAGCAGGGCCGCTGGCCCGAGGCCGAAGCGGTGCTCACCGAGCTGTGGGAAGAAGACCCGACCGATGGGGAGGTGGTAGCCCGGCTGGTGACGGTGCTGTTGCGCCAGGGAAGAAGACAGGAGGCCCGGCGCTGCTATCGGGATTGGAGGCACCTGCTGGCCCGGACAGGGGACTCCCTCGATGAGCAGAGCGTGCAGGCGATTGAACGGGTGTTGCACGCCGCCGGGCTGACGGAGAGTCAACCATCTCCCAGTCCAAGACCAGCAAGTCCCCTGCCAGGCTTCCTTTCCGGCCCCAATCAGGGTATACTAGACATGAAGACCCTGCATTGGAGTACTGCTACGGATCGTCAACGTCGCCAACTGCTTCAGACAACGCTAGAAGGCCTGGGCCTGCTGGCTCTCCCTGAGTTTAGTCCAGCCTTCGCCAGCGAGGTGCTGGAACGATTAGCCTTCGTTCTTCAGAAGCCCTCATGCCTGGATGGGCGTACGCTCCAGTATCTCACGCAACGGCTGGATAGTTACTGGCTTGTAATGCGCTGTTTCGGTCTTCCCACCAGGGACCTCCTTCATCTCACGCTTTCAGATCTTCAGATTATTACAGAGCTGCTGAGCGGGCCATTGTTGCCGACAAACCGTCAGCGCCTCTGTGCCTTGGCGGGAAGTGCCGCCATGCTGGCTGGTCACCTCTATCACGACCAGGGTCTTCAAGACCACGCTCGCTCCTATTGTCTGCTTGCCGTCTCTGCCGCTCACGAAGCACATGACCCCGTGCTGGAGGCAGTTGCCTGGGCTCGACATAGTTTTGCCTGGACCTACGATGGGCAGCCGCTTGCTGCATCACAGAGCATCGAGCGGGCACGTCAGCTGGTTCGGCAGCAGAAGGGCCTCCTGACCACCTGGCTGGCGCTGATTGAGGCGGAAATTGCTGCGCGTTTACAGCAAGACCAGCGTTCTCTCCAGGCACTCAGCGAGGCTGAAGACGCTGTGCTTGCTGATCAGCCCTCCTTTGAACGGGAAAGCTTGTGGACTGGACTAGATGCCTCGCTGGCTGCTGGTTTCCGAGGAGCTTGTTTCCTTGAACTTGCTCGCGGCACGGATCAGGCGATGCTTCAGCGGGCCCGACAGGCGCTAGAAGCAGGCCTGGGTTTGCCCTTGCAGGAGAATCCAAGAGTACGGGTCACTCTCCTGATCGACCTCGCCAGAGCCTACGTGCAAGCTCATGAGCTTGAGGCAGCTCACCCCTATGTGCTCCAGGCCATCGAGTCTCTGCAGCAAAAACCTTCGAGGATTAAGCTGCAACGATTGCTCCAACTGCGTCAAGATTGGGCACTCTGGCAAAAGGCTCCCCTTGTGACGGAGCTAGAGGAAGCCATCCAGCTCGTCGCTGAAAGAGGAGGCTGAAGATGGATGCGCAACAACGGGGAGTCCTCTACATTATCTCTTGTGCCAGCGGAGCCGCGGAGCATGTGGCTGATCTGGTCCGTGCCGCCCAGGCAGAAGGGTGGACGGTCTGCGTCATCGTCACCCCTCAGGCGGTGAAGTTTGTCCATCGTCCCCTCCTGGAGCAGCTCACCGGCTATCCTGTCCGCAGCGAATACAAGCACCCCGATGAACCCGATGTGCTGCCACGCGCAGATGCCATTGTGGTGTTCCCCGCGACCTTCAACACGATCAACAAGTGGGCCCTGGGGATCAGCGATACCCTGGCGCTGGGGATACTCTGCGAGTATACCGGCCTGCACATCCCGATTGTCGCAGTGCCCTGCGTGCGCACGCATTCCGGGCTCGACACGCATCCGGCTTTCCCGCAGAGCCTGGAGCGGCTGCGATCCTATGGGGTCGCGGTGCTCTACGAACCCGAGACCTATCCCCCCAAGAATGAGGTCCCTCCGTCGGTCATCCTGCAACGTCTGGATCACCTGCTGGCTGCCAGGAATGCCTCATCACCCTCAGCGTCCTCGACGCAGCAGTAACCGGGCCGGGGCGCGCTCGCCCGACCTGGAGGCCACAGACGCGAACAAGCGCTCTCTTCAGGGGGCTTTGGGAGCGGGCGGCGTGCCCTGCAGAGGCCTGCCTGCTCCTCGGTTGCGGCTGATCATCAGCGCACGGGTCCGGCAGCGCAGGATTCTCCTTTCCCTCGCCGCTGGTGCTCGCCAGCCAGGCATGGGTGAGCCAGGTGGCCAGTTGATTCAGCAGAGAAGCTCCCGTGCTCAGCGGCTTTCCCGGGGACCTGGCTGAGCCTGTGCTCTGCACAGGATGCTCTTCCTCACCCTCTCTCCTCACGATCTCCCTGCTCTCTCCCATCAATCACCCCTGATTCTCCCGAGATTCGCCAGCTCCTGCTGGTACGCTCGGGAGGAACGTCGGGCCACACGCTGCGCCGCCCCGCGGCGGTGGGAGGCGCCGATGACTCAGCCCGCACGGCGCTCATCCAGAGGGTAGGAGGCCCGATGAGAGGAAGGAGCGTGAACGGATGGCAACCGCTGTCCAACCGCTGAGGGGATCTCCCCTGCCCCTGCTGCCCTGTCCGCGTTGCCGCCCGCAGCAGGGGCAGGCCGAGAGGGCTGCCCCAGGCGAACGAGCACAGGAGGCCTCTCGGCCCATGAGCCACAGCGAGAGCGCCGAGCATGCTGCTCCTCCTGATACGCGGTTGTCTGTATCTTCCTGATGGGAGGACGAGTATGGCCTTGTTGCGTCGTCTCTTCGCTCGCCGCCGGCCCGGGGTTCAGGCGGCTTCCGCGGCGTGCGCCGCCAGCCAGGCCGCGGCGGGCACGGCCCCCGAGCCGGGGCGGCCCTCGGTGCGCCAGCGCCACTACCTGGAAGACGTGCCCTATCTGTTACCCAAAGACCCGCTGGAAGACCAGCGGCTCAACTACCAGCATCACGCCTTGTACCGGACCCTGAGTAACCATTACCTGGCCCCGCTCACCGCGGAGAGCACCCGCACCATCCTGGACGTCGGCACCGGCACCGGCATCTGGGCCTTCGAGATGCACGCCCTCTTCCCCCACGCTCTCATCGTCGGCGTCGACGTCTCCTTGCAGTCTCTGCCGCAGCCGGTGCCGCCCACCTGCCTCTTCGTGCGCGCCAACGTGCTGGAGGGGCTGCCCTTCCCCGATGGCCAGTTCACCTATACCCATCAGCGCCTGCTGGTGGCCGCCATTCCCGCCCGCTCCTGGCCTGGCGTTGTCCAGGAACTGGTGCGCGTGACGCGGCCAGGCGGCTGGATCGAACTCTTGGAACTCAGCGATGTCATCCAGCCCGCCGGGCCAGCCACCCGGCGCCTGCTGGACTGGTTCGTCGGCATCAGCCGCCAGCTCGGCTTTGAGATGGAGGTCCTGCGCCGCCTGGGGGAGCTGCTCCAGCAGGCCGGCTGCGTGGACGTCACCAGCCAGGACATCCCCGTCCCCCTGGGCCGCTGGGCCGGCGCCGCCGGCCAGCTCTTGCTCACGGATGTGCTCCACGGCCTCGACGCCCTCAAAGACGCCTACTGCGCCCGCACCAGCACGCCGCCGGAGGTCGTCGAGACCATGCTGCGGGAGGCCGCCCAGGAGTGGGAGCGGCTGCAGGCCCGCTACGTCTTCCATGCCGCCTACGGGAGGAGGCCTCAGCCATGAGCCACCCCGATCCGGATGGCGACCCGGCTGCTCCCCGCCTCCACTTCGGGAAGGCCACCTCGGCCTCGGACGGGCCGGCCGACCCTGGGCGGACCCTGCTGATCCTTTCTCGGGACCAGCTTGCCGCCCTGCGGGCGGTGTTAGCAGGCTACCGCCAGGAGGCGTTCCAGCACCTGCTGCCCACCCCCGAGCGCAACGAGCGGCTGCGGCAGATCCAGGCGCTGCTGGGACGGCTGTACGCGCTGGAGCCGCCGCCAGGCGGCCAGGGCTGGCTCAGTCTCTCGCCCGAGGAGTGGAGCTGCCTGCTGCAGGTGCTGCAGGCCGTCCGCACGCAGCCGGCGCTGCAGGAGCGCTGGCGCCAGCAGCTGCAGCGCCTGGCCCCAGCCTTCGGCTGGGACCCCAGAACCCTGTGACCCATCAACCCGCACTGAGAAAGGAGGAGGGACTGCTGCCATGCGGCGGTTCCGTGTTTTCCCCAAGGCTTCCTGTTCCAGGGCTTGCCCTGGCGGGCGGGTCCTGGCCCGCTCTCGACTCCCCCGGCGCCTGCGGGTCCACAGGGCCCGGCGGCGCCGCGTTCTGACACGTCGACAGGAGGAGGCGGCCAATGCGTGGACCCGCGCTGCTCGTGCAGGGTGCTCCCGCTGCGCTGGCTGACCTTCCTGATCTGGAGGAGGCAGCCATCAGCTGCGAGCAGATTCAGGAAGCCTGGCAAGCTATCGAGCAAGCCTTGCTCCATCTGAATCACCTGCCAGCCGAGCGGGCCTGGCAGGTGTTGTTGGCCCCCTTCGGCCTGCAGGTCGTGGCGCCCCCGCCGCCTGCCGAGCCAGCGCCGGCAGGAGGTGCCCCATGACCGGCTCGACCCGCTCCAGCCCTCCGCCGGCGCCGCTGGGGCTGGTCACGGGCGGCCTGGTCTGCCGGAGCACCCCGCAGGGCCTGCAGCCCGATCCCCCGGCGCTGGGCAGGGTGCAGGTGGCCCCTCGCACTGGAGCCAGGAGGCCCCGATGAAGCCGCTGGATCCCCCCCCATCAGAGAGGGCCCCCTGGCGTGTGTGGTCCCAGTGGGTGAGCGATCTGGTCCAGGTGCTGGGGACCTACGAGTTGCCTCTGACAAGGGAGCAGCTGCGTCAGGCGACCAGCGGCCTGGCGCAGCTGGAGGAGCGGCTCCAGTGGGAGCAGCGGCGTGCCACCGTGAGTCCAGTCGAGGGCAGGAGGCTTCTCGCCGGGGAGGCTGCGCGCATGCATTGGACCCACCTGCTCCGCACGGCGCGTTGCCGACTGGATGAGTGCCGGCTGCTGCTGGGGACGCTGGTACAGCGGACGCGGGCAGCCGGGACGGCTCCAGGAGCGGCCCAGGCGGGCGTGGCCTACCCCGACCGGCTGCGCCAGCGAGTCAGGCGGGCCCTGGAGCAGTTCCAGGAGCAGCTCGAACAGGTAGCCAGCCTCGAGGACGAGGCGGGAGGAACCAGCCCATGCTGACCGTGCCGTTCTATGAGCGATCCGACGGATGCAAAGCCGGGGCCATCGTCGGCTCCGGCCAGCGGCCCGGACAGCAGCGTCCTCGGCCTGGAGGGGCTCCCGGTGGCCACGCTGGAGCAGCACGCGCTCGTTCTTGATCATGTCGCATTCGACCCTGATTCGGCAGGTGCTCACCGCCGAGCGGGAGGGCCGTCTGCCGCTACAGCCCGTCGGGGCGGCCTGGCCCCTGCGCCGGGCTAATCAGCGCCCGGACCCAGACTCCCCCTCGGCGGGGGGTACTCCAACTCCAGAAAGGAGACAGCCATGCGTTCTGTGGAGGGTCCCTCCGACCCCATCCGCCCACCGCAGCACCGACGTTCGACCTATATCCTGGATGCCGAGCACGCCGGGGAGCTGGCCCGCCTGATGCAGCAGGACCGCCTGCTCACTGAGGCCCTGGGGGGCCTCTTGCCCGAGGAGGGGATCAGCCTGCCCGAGACCGCCCGTGTGCTGGATCTGGCCTGTGGCCCGGGCGGCTGGCTGCTCGAACTGGCCTTCTGCTTCCCGCACGCCACCCTGATCGGCGTCGACCTGAGCCCCAGTGTCGTCGAGTATGCCACCACCCAGGCCCGCTCCCGCGGCCTCTCCAACGTCTCTTTCCAGGTGATGGATGTCATGGAGCCGCTGGCCTTCCCGGACAACTCCTTTGATCTCATCAACGGGCGGCTCCTGTGGAGCTTCATGCTGCCGGCGGCCTGGCCACGGCTGCTGGCGGAGTGCCGCCGCCTGCTCCGGCCCGGCGGCATCGTGCGCCTGACCGAGATGGAGGAGCCGCTGACGACCAGTCCCGCCTTCGAGCGGCTCATGGCGTTGGGCTGCCAGGCCCTCTGGCAGGCCGGCCAGAGCTGCTCCCCCGATGGGCACCACATCGGCATCACACCGGTGCTGCCGCGCCTGGTGCGCCAGGCCGGCTTCGTCGACGTGCGCCTGCGGCCCACGGTCATCGAGTGGTCGGCGGACAGCCCCAGGCACTACCCGGTCTTCAAGGACTTTCTCGTTGGGCTGGAGCTGGTCCTGCCCTTCGTGGAACGCCTGGGGCTGGCCACGCGGGCGGAACTGACGACCCTCTACCAGCAGGCCGTGGCCGAGATGCAGGCCGACGACTTCTGTGCCCTCTGGCCGTTGCTCACCGTCTGGGGCCGGGTCCCAGGCTCGTCGGACGCCGAGCCGCCCTCCCGCAGCCCGGCCCAGGCGGCGGCGCAGACGCCGGCGGACCGCCTGTCCAGCCCGCCTGCTGGGGAGGCGAGAGAGGAGGGTCCCCATGCCTGCTGAGCTGATCCTGCACCCCGCTGCCTGGGGCCAGCTGGAGGCTGTGCTCCAGCGCCTGGCGGGGGAGGCCCCGTCGGCGGGGGTGATCGAACTCTGCGGACTGGCGGGCAGCGGCAAGACGACGCTGCTCCGCCAGGTCGAGCACCGGGCCCGGGCGTTGGGGCTGCCGGTCGTCTGGCGGAGCCTGCCATTGCCGGCGACGGCCGCGGCCGGCGAGGACCCGGGGGCGGGGGCAGCCATCCTGGCCGCGCTGCGGCCGGAGGTGGAGGCCTGTCTGCGCCAGCAGGGGCGGGCCGTGCTCCTGCTCGATGACGTCGACCCGGCGGACGCCTTCCAGCTGGAGCAGCTGATGGCCCTGCTGCCGCCCCAAGGGCGCCCGGCGCCCCTGCTCGTGGTCCTGACTGCGGGCCGCCCCCTCTCCTGGAGCTGGGAGTGGGTGCTCCTCTCCCAGTCTCGCCAGGTCCTCACCCTCCCCCCGCTGGAGGCGGCCGGCAGCGCGGCCCTGCTGGAGGCCGTCGCCCCACGCCTCGCGCCCGAGGCGCGTGCCCTTGCTCTGGCCTGGGCCGACGGCTATCCGCTGGCCCTGGTCGTCCTCGCCGAGGCCCTGCGCGACGGGACGCTTGACCCCCGGCAGCCAGCGGATCGGGTTCGGCTGCTGGAGCAGCTGACCGAACGTGTCCTCCGCCAGGGCGTCTTGGGCGCGCTGCCCCCGGCGGAGCGACCTGCCGCCGAGACCCTGCTGCGGCTGCTCGCGGTGCCGCACCGCTTCACCGCCCTGCTGCTGCACGAGCTGGTTGAGCAGTTCGCGCCCGAGCTCGCCCCAGCCCAGCCGCTCCACTCGTTGTGGTGGCTCCAGCGCCTCAAGGCCGCCACGCAGGCCTTCCGCTGGGTGCAGGAGGGCGTGCGCGTCGGCTACCGGATGGAACCCCCGCTGCGTCACCTGCTGCAGGCGCTCTGGCAGGACGAGGCCCCGGACCGCTGGCAGGAGATCCAGCGCTGGCTGGTCGAGTTCTGGTCCCGACGCGCCCGGCAGGGGCAGCCCCAGGAGCGGGTGGGGGCCCTGCTGGAGTGGAGCCTCGCGCGGCTGCAGCTCGCTGCCCCTGCCGCCCGGGTCCAGGAAAGCCAGGCGCTGCTCGCTGAGCTGGCCGCCTGGCCCTGGCGCGACTCGGCAGCACGGCAGCAGGCGGTGGCGGCCCTCGGGCAGGATCAGGAGCTGCTGACCACGCTCGGGGCGGCCGCGGCGACCTGGCAGGCCGGTCTGGCCTCCCTGGAGGCAGCCCCGAGGACACCGCCGCCACCCCCAGGCGAGGCGTCCCCCCCACCCGAGCCAGCACCGCGAGAGGAGGAGACAGACACGCCATGACCGACTCCCCCGTTGTCCCGAGTGTGCAGCCCGCCGCCTCCAGGGCGCTCCAGGCCCGTCTCCAGGCCTGGCTGGCCCAGACCCAGGCGGACAGCCCCTGGATCGTCTGGCTCCACGATGCCCCGGCAGCGCCTCCCCCAGCGGCTGGGGGCGCCCCTGCCTGGGGCGGCTTCGGCAAGAGTACCCTGCTGCGACAGGTGCTGGCCACGGTCCGCCAGCGCTTCCCCCGGCTGCCCATCGTGTCGCTGGATGGGCTGGACGCCGCCGCCCAGGAGCGCTTCCGGTGGGTCCGCCAGGTGGTGGCCCACCTGGAAGCGGCCTCTGCCTGGCGCGCAGAGCGCTTCCACACGGTCTGGGCGCAGCTGCAGGCGGAGGGGCGCCTGCCGCCGGTGGCCCCTGGGGTCCAGCGACAGGTGCTGGATCTGGACAGCCGGACGCGACTGTGGACGGCTCTGGCCAGCGATCTCGCGGCCCTGCGGCCTCACCTGCCCGCTCAGGGGCCCACCCTGCTCGTGGTCGTGGATCACCTGGACCTGCTGCAGCCCAGCCCGCAGACGCTGGTGCTTGCCCCAGGAGAGCGCTTCCCCGAGCGCTTCGGCCTGCCTCGCGTCAAGACCGTGCTGGTCAGCCGCCAGTCCCCCGACTGGCAGCAGCCGCTTTGGTGTGGACGGCAGCACGAGATCTGGCCGCTGGCCGTTCCCCCCTGGACGCCCCAGGACGTGCAGCAGGCCCTGCGGCGCGCCCTGGACCCCGCAGGGCTGCGCGCCCCGAGCACGCTGGTGCAGCAGGCCAGCGCGCTCCTGCACCAGCTCACCGGGGGCCAGCCCACCCTGGTGCAGCTGGCCTGCACCCAGCTCGCCCAGGGTTGCCTCCCCCTGGAGGAGCTGCAGCGGCTGCCCCCCCAGGCCGTCGCCAGCCGGCTGCTTAGCCCTCTGGACACCCTGGAGGGGCCGCTGGCCTGGTGGCTACTCGTCCTGGCCCACTGGCAGCCGGGGCCTGCCCTGCCAGGCATCCCGCTCACCCGGCTGGCGGCCCTTCTGGCGCGGCTCTCAGCTGGGGAAAGGCAGGCCCCCCCCATCGCGCTCCGGACGCTCGTCGCCGCGCTCCGGCAGGTCCCCGGGGTGCGGCTCAGTGGCCTGCGTGTCCCGCCGCAGGCAGCGCAGGACGAGGCCGCCTGCGTCGCGCTGCAGGCAGAGCTGCGGCGGCTGCTCGTGCAGGCGGGCTGGGAGCCGCAGGACCCCGATCGCCGTTTCCGCCGCGCGCTCAGCCGCGTGATCCTCGCCGCCGCCTCTGCCGAGGACCAGCCGGCGCCCCCGCGCTCCGAAACCGAAGCGGCCTGGCAGGCGAGCCTGCTGGAGCAGCTCGCGCAGCGCCTGGAACTGGATCGCGAGGCGGGCCTGCACTGGTTCGAGCGTCCCTTCTCGCGGGCCTGCCTGAGCGGGCGCCGCGGCCTGGCCCGTGCCCTGCTAGAGACGGTGCGGGAGGTCGAGCCGCTGCTGACCCCGCCCCAGCGCTGGCAGCTCCGTCTCTGGGAGGTGCGCCTCCTGCGCCTGGAGGAGCGGCCTGCCCAGGCCCAGGCTCTGCTGGAACACCTGCGGCAGGAGGCCGACCCGGCCTGGCAGGACGAGCAGCAGGAAGCGCTGCTCTATGAGCAGGCCCGCTGTGCCTTGCAACAGGGTCGGGTGCGCGAGGCCATCCAGGTGTCTGAGCAGTGCCTGGCGCTGGCCCAGCGTCGAGGCAATGAGGAACGGGCCAGCACCCTGCAGGGGCAGCTCGGCTATCTCTCCCGCCGGCTCGGCCACTGGGAGCAGGCGCTCCACTCCTACGCTGCGTCCTTGGCCTACCATCAGCAGCGGGGCAGCCTGGCCTGGTCTGCCAATCTGCTCAATAGCATCGGGCATGTCTACCGCCTGCAAGGGCACCTCGAAGCAGCCTGGCGCTATTGCTGGCTGGGGTTGCGGGTGCGAGAGGAGCTGTGGCGACAAGGGCAGCTGGATGAGCGCGCCGTCGGCCTCTCCCATGGCACGCTGGTGCCCATCCTGCTGGAGAGCGGGGACCTGCTCCAGGCGGAGCAGCACCTGCGCCTGGCCTGGGAGTGCTACGCGCAGGTGGACGATCGCAAGGGCCTGGCAGCCACCGCTCTCCGACAGGGGCAGCTCGCCCTCCTCAAGGGCCAGTGTGAAGAGGCCGACGCCTGGTTCAGCCAGGCCGAGGCCCTGGTGACCGGCCGCGCTGGGGAGATCTTGGATGAGGAGGTCTGGATCGCCAGTCAGTGCTCTCGGGGGCGAGCGGCGGCGGCGCACGCTCGCTGGCCGGAGGCGGTGGCGCGCCTCCAGCGGGCCTGTGAGCATGCCCGCCACGTGCAGGATCGCGCGCAACTCGCTCTGAGCTTGTGCGAGCTGATGCGGGCCCTGGCGCACCTGGGCCGGCAGGCAGAGGCGGAAGCGGCCTGGCAAGAGGCCCGCGCGCTTGCGGAAGAGGAAGGCGATCGCTGGCTGCTGGGGTATGGGGAGGAGATCTTGGGGGACCTGGCCTACGCGGCGGGGCGATGGGAGGAGGCCATGCGGCACTACGTCGCCAGCTGTGCCTGGCTGGCCCACCACCATCGCGTGGCCTCCCACCAAGCCCAGCGCCGTGTACTGGAGCGGCTGCTGGCCTGCCCGCTGGAGACCGTCCCGGCGCTGGTGCAGGCCGTGCGGGAGGACTGGCGCCAGCGGGGGCTGGCCGAGGCGGCCCCTGAGCTGGATCAGGCGTGTGAGGAGATCCTGCGCCTGCTGCCGACGCCTGACCGCTGGCCAGGCCCCAGGCCCAGCCCCTGACCTGCGCGAGCTGCCAGGGGCGCGAACGCCGCCCGGCCTTAGCAGAGGCCAGGCGGCGCCGCCTGGCCCCACGTGCCGGGGCTGGTGAGACGCCAGGGGGAGCAGGACGGCGGAAGCACGATGGCTCGCTCGACGGCTGGGGTGGCGCTCGCTACTCATCTTGGCCCGCCTGGGCGCGTCGCTGCCTGAGCGCGCGGCACCTGGGCTGCCCACGCAGCGATCCTCGAAGGGCTTCCCAGGCCGTTAGACGGTCGCAGGAGCTGGCATTGGAGTCGTGCAAGAGCGGTCAGCAGTGACCGCATGTGTGAGATCAGCGAAACGGCTTGACGGAGACGGCGCCAGCTGCTCCCCTAGAGGGGTACCGTCAGAAGCAGCAACGCAGCCTGTCTGGGATGGCAACACGAACACGGAACGCGTGCCTGACGCTTGCCATTGTGCCGCTGGTTCCGGTCTACTTCCCCACCAGAGAGCACCTCTCTGCCCAGGGGCAGGAGGCTCATCTCGCAGCTCTGGGGGAGAAGAGGATGCCTGTGCCTGTGGACCCCTTGCAGACCTACCGCACCACTGTGGAACAGCTCGCCCACACCGGCACCGCGACCGAGCACTCCTATCGTGCTGCGCTGGCGCGATTGCTGGAAACCCTGGCTCCCGGAACGACGGTCATCAACGAACCACGTCGCATTGCCTGCGGAGCACCTGATCTGGCGGAGACAGCGGTCATGGGAGTGACACGCCTGACGGTGGGCTACGTGGAGACCAAAGATCTGGGGCTGGATCTGGAAAGCCTGCAGCGAGATGCTATGCAAGCCCGTCCGCGCACCGAGAACGGGCGCCAGCTGCAGCGCTATCTCCGCTCCTGAGAGAACCTGGTCCTGGCGAACTATCTCGACTTTCGCTGGTATGTGGAAGGGACGCTGCGTCTGCAGGCACAGCTGGCGACCATTGACCGGCAGCGACGTCTGACGACCACGCCCCAGGCTCAGCAGGAGGTTCGCGCGCTCCTGGAGGGCTTTCTCTCTCATCGTGCTGCACCGATCAGCCGCCCCGCCGAGTTAGCCCAACGGATGGCCCGGCTCGCCCATCTGATCCGCGCTATCGTCGTGGAAGCATTCCAGCGCCAGCAAGCATCTCCCTTGCTGCGCGACTTGTATCATTCCTTTCGCGAGGTCCTGCTGCCTGATTTGACCGAGGCGGCCTTTGCGGATATGTTTGCGCAGACGCTCACCTATGGCCTCTTCGCCGCGCGCTTCCATCACCGAGGAGCACAGCCCTTCCGTCGCACCGATGCGGCCCGGGAGATTCCCCGGACGAATCCGTTTCTGCGCAGGCTCTTTGGCGCCATTACGGGCGTCGAGCTTGACGACGAACCGTTCGTCGGCTTTGTCGATGAATTGGCAGAGTTGCTGGCTCTCACCCCCTGCACACGCTCACGAGAGATCAAACTGCTGACTTCTCTGGTAAGCAGTCTTGCTTTCTCTGTCAACTGGTTTCAGCGCTGGCTACGAGAGATGCAGAAAGGGCATGGTTCCCTAGGAAAATCACCGACTACTCGCTATACTATTCCTAGCGTTATCTGTAGCTCCTCGCCTGCTCAGAATCGGCAAGGGAGGGGGAACAGCATATCACTTTGGAGGAGGAGGCCACTCAGCCAAGGGTCCCGTGAACAGATGCCGGGTTCAAGAAGCGGCCTCATTCAAGCCTCAAACCTGTAATCTCATCCGTTCGGACAAGGCCAGAGCCGAAATGGCTTCCTTTCTCCAGGCAGAGCAAGACTGGTCTGACCGTCTTGGATGTGAGCTGGGCTGTGAGGCTGGCTCGGCCTCGCAATCTTTCCCATCCGAGCCTGAACCTATCTCCACCAGAGCAGTGGAAGAGGCAGAGGTGGCAGGGCTTATCACGAAGCTCTGCCTTTCGCGACCATTTGGTTACATCCTCTACTCGCGAGCGTTCTCACTCCTTCGTCTTAGGAGGAAAAGATGCCCTACCAGGACAAGACGACCACGCTTGAGCCATGTTTGCGGCTGAGACACTGCTACAGCCTGACGCTTCTGCGAGTGCTTGCCGGCATAGGTACCCTGCTCTCATTGCGAGTGATCTCTGCTCCCCTCGTGCTCTGGGCTGCTACGCTGGGGATCATCTTCTGCTCGTGGGCCCTTCTCGCACTCCTGATCGCCCTCGTTTGGAAGCAGCAGGACCGCCGCCTGAGGCCTCTGGCTCTCACCATTGATCTCGCTCTCTGCGTCGCTGTCAATCTGCTCTTTGCCCCCTGGCCATCAAGCATCGCCGCCGCAGCTTTTCTCCTGCCAGCTTATGGATGGGCCATTGCGTATGGCGTGAGGGGTGTGCTGATCGTGCTGCTCACCTTCTGCTGGAGCGAGCTGATCATCGCGCTTGCCCGGCTCTCGACCAACCAGCCTCCCGCCAATTGGCTCGCAACGCTGCTCTGGCTCTTGCTCATCAGCCTGACAGCGGCCCTACATCTCCTGCTGAGCCGCCGTCAGTCCCTTCTGGTTCCCATCTTCAATACCCAGAGCGATGCTCAGCTCCAGCCTGGTTCTTCCGAGTTCCCGCTGAGCGAATCCCAGAAAGCGGACGCCGCTGGCAACAGCAGAGAGCGGGCCGCTCCCCCAATCATCTCCCCTATGACCCTCTACTGTGATTCGAACGCCACCTCGCTAGCCGAGCGCGCTCTCCACCGTGATGCGCTCCCAGGTATCCAGGCTTCCTTGGTGCTGACGGCCCTGGAGGTCGCCTTTGCTCCCTATGGGATCAAGCTGGATCAGCATCGCCAGCAGCTAGAGAGCGCACTGGAAGCGCTCATGTATCCCCAGATGGCCGACCCGTCTCAGTTCGTCTGCTGTCTTCAGCGTCTCTTACAAGAAGCAGAGCATCACTGGCAGCAACGGGCCGCACTCTCGGCGCGCGAGTGGGAGCTGCTCCACCTCCTGGCTGAAGGGTTATCCTACCGTCAGATAGGGCAGCGCCTTTACCTCAGTCCGAGTACGGTGAAGACGCATATGCGTCATCTTCAGCAGAAACTCGGCGTCTCCGGCAGAGAGGAGCTGCTGCGACTGGCACAGGTCCGTGGCTGGATCAGTGATCCAGCCTGCCAGCAGCGGGCAGAGGAGTGAGGTGGGGAGGCTCCTTCCTCCTACCTGCCTGTCGTTCCCGAGCGGCGATAGCTCCAGATGGCTAAGGCCGTAAAAAGCACGGTATACCCCAGCAGGATCAGCACATCCTCCAGGGCTGAGCCAGAGGAGGCTGCCTGCAAGGGGCGCAGCGCCAGCAGCAAGTAGTGTGCTGAAGGGAGAAAACGAGCCACGTCCTGCAGCACGCCTGGCATGAGCTGGAGTGGTTGCAACAAGCCCCCCAGATATCCCAGCACGAGATAGACGCCAATACTGACTATATAGCCCGTCTCGGCATCCGTCCAGGAGCCGATGACAAACGCCAGCGCTATGAAAGGCAGTGAGCCGCACCAGAGAATGAGCGCCGAGGCCACCAGCGCCCAGTAGTTGTCGACGCGTAATCCTTCCAGGAGCGCGACCGTCAGCACACAGATAATCGTCATACCGGCCATGCTGAAGGTGGCAAGCACCTTAGCTGCAAAGTAGGCCAGAGGCGACAGCGGGGTAGTCTGCAGCAGGCGCAGCCAACCAAGCTGGCGCTCCTGAGCAAGGCGCGATCCCAGGGTTCCAAGCGAGACGCCGATGGTGCCAAAGCCGGCCATGGCAATACCAAAGTGGAGCTGCAAGGCATGCGTATTGCCGAAGCCATAGGAAAAAATCAGATAGTAGCCAATCGGGACCAACAGCGTAAAAAAGAGC
Organism: Thermogemmatispora argillosa; assembly: GCF_059696725.1. Taxonomy (NCBI): domain Bacteria; kingdom Bacillati; phylum Chloroflexota; class Ktedonobacteria; order Thermogemmatisporales; family Thermogemmatisporaceae; genus Thermogemmatispora; species Thermogemmatispora argillosa. The sequence goes on from NZ_AP019377.1 coordinate 540,474, forward strand.
GCGCGCCCATTGCGCAGGAAGCGCAGGAACTCCAGCTTGCTCTGGGCACGCAAGGCGAACAGGGTCATGCCTTGTCCTCCTTCCTCGTCAGCGCTAAGAAGGCCTCCTCAAGGCTGGCTCCACGGATCTCCAGGTGTGGGGTAGCCATGCCACGCCGCCGCAGCTCTGTGAGCAGGGCATCGCTATCACGGGTGAAGAGCACCACTCGCGGCCCCTGCCGCTCGAGTCGGAGGACTCCCGGGATCGCCCCCAGCAACTGGTCGTTGGGCTCCTCCGCCAGAAAGCTTACGACCTGCCCGCTTGCCATCGCGCGAATCGCCTCGCAGGAGCCATCTGCCACGATGCGCCCCTCGTTGAGCACGATCACCCGCTGGGAGAGTCCTTCGACGTCGGCCAGGTTGTGTGTCGTCAGGATGATCGTGCGTCCATCACGGTGCAGCTCGCGCAAGCGCTGCAAGAAACGACGCCGTGAGGCGACATCCATCCCCGCGGTTGGCTCATCCAAAAAGAGCAGGCGCGGGTTACCTGCGAGGGCCAGAGCAAAAAGCAGACGCTGCAGTTCTCCACCCGAAAGATGCTGCGTGTAGCTCCGCTGCTTCTCGCGGAGCTGCGCAATCTCAAGCAGCTCATCTGTTGGCAGGCTCTGAGCATAGTAGCTGCGGAAGACATCGAGCAGCTCTCGTACGCGCACCAGATCGATCACGCGGGCGTTCTGCAGCATGGCTCCCAGACGCGCCGCGCGCCGGACCGCAGAGATGGTCGGGTCGCCACCGTTGAGCAGCACGCGTCCCGTTGATGGTCGCAGCAGACCAAGCATCAGGGAGATCGCGGTCGTCTTGCCGGCTCCATTGGGGCCAAGCAGCGCCACCGACTCCCCAGCCTCGATGCGCAGACTCACCCCGCGCAGCGCCTGGACAGTACCGTAGGATTTCGTGACCTGATCCAGGCAAATCACTGGCTGCGGAGACTGGGTAAGGGCTGCTGCTGCGCGCACCTTCATAGACATGCCTCGCCTTTCGAGAGTCTCAGCCATGATGCCACTCCTTGTTCTTCTTCCTGCTACCGGGGCTGATTCTCGGCAGCAGAGCAGAGCGATCATAGTATCATCACGGTAAAAAAGGTCAGATGAGCAAGCACCAGAGGAAGAATGTTCGGCACAGTCATCAACAACCAGGCATTGATCGGACCGATCACGAGCGCGCCGCACATGGCTGGTAGCGCACTGAACCATGAAGGCATACCTTGCTCCTGCACAGCTACGAAAAGCAGGGTGGAGGTCACAAGTGCCAAGGGGAAGCCCTCGGGTGCCAGCAGACGAGCTGCCAGGCCACGAAAGAGCAGCTCTTCGCCCAGCAGTGCCAGAGTAATAATGGCCCATCCGACAGGGGCTGGCCAAATCTGAAGTGTTTGGCGATAGGCTCGGACCCAGCCAGCCCGCCCGATGGCGCGCAGCTCATTGACTATGCCCGGTCCTATCTGCCTTTGGCGCCACAGACGGAAAAGAGCCAGGGCCAGCGAGCTAAGCAGCATCGAGACCGAGGCCTCTCCCAAGCCCAGGAGAACACCAATTGGCAGCTGCAGCAGCAGCAAATGCTCAGTGAAGAGACCAGGCAGGTTCTGGCCGTTCGCCCAGGAGACTGCCCAGGCGATGCCGAGGGCGGTCAGACCAGCACCTGCAACTGCCAGGGTGAGGGCCAGGTCCCGTGTTGGATAATGGAGGCTCAGCGGCAGCTGCTCTGCCAGGCGCCGGGCTGCAGCCATGAGCAGTCGGCGGCAGAGCCCATACTGCAGCAGCAAGGCAGCCACTATCCAGCCGATAGCGCTCAGTGTAGCGAAGAGAGTGCTCCTTGAAAGGTGTGCCAGGGAGAGGCAGCGTGTGCTTGCTCTCCCTGGTAAGCATATAGAAGCTGCGCTGGATGGAAAACAATCGTCCACGGGTCACTCTTGCCTCACCCAGTACCCCAAAAAGCTGATGAGCTCGCCTCATCCAGGACCAGCAGACAGGTTGAATCTCTTTCGACCGAGAGCATGTGTCTGAAGGAGACAAAGCTTGCGAGCCGAGAGGCGAAAGAGCTTGCTTCAGTAAGAGAGCAGCTGCTCACTGGGGTATTGGAAGAAGACCCCACCGATGAGGATGTCCTGGAGCATCTGCTGAGGCTTCTGGGAAGACGAAGGAATGCGGCATCGGGCCAGGCGGCTTTATGAACAGTTCCGGCAGACAGACACTCTTGCAAGAAGAAGGAAGACAACCAGGCACCCAGATCAACACTGGCCTTATCGTCATGAGGTCCTCTCTCTCGCCTTCCTGGATTGGATTGCGCATGCATGCTCTCACGAAGAGCAGTAATGGCTCGTCGCTGCTATCGTTTCTCAGGAGGCTGATGAGATTATCAAAGCATACTGTGGAGAGATCGAGATCCTTGCGGAGATGGTTGGTCACCTGGAGCCGCCAGTCGTCGAAGGACTGTGGCGCTGGTTGCGCTTCTGCTCCGCTCCCTGGATCAGCCTGCTGGGTCTGGGGAGCGCCGGCGTCGAAACGATCGTCCTCCCAGAGAGAGAGGAGGCGCTGCAGATGGTCTGCAGTGCGGGGCCAGAGCGTATTCAGGCCTGGCTGGATCTCTACCACGATAGCCTGGGTGAGTGGCGGAGTCCGCGCAAGGCCAATGTGACGCCGTTGCTAGTACAGCTGCGTGGCTTGCGAGCCTGCGCGGAGCGGGCACGGCAATCGACGCTGCTGATCGTGCCGACCGGGAGTGGCAAAACGGAGGCGGCGCTCTACTGGGCCCTGGGGGACGGGGCACAGCCAGTGCCCCGTCTGTTCTACGTGCTTCCCTATCAGGCCAGCATGAATGCGATGTATCAGCGGCTCAGTCTCCCGGCCTATTTTGGAGCAGGAACGGTCGGTCTCCAGCACGGGCATGCCTTCTCAGGCTCTCTATCAGCAGTTGCTGCTCACAGAGATGGGTCCGGCCACAGCGCGCGAAGCAGCCCGCTGGTCGCTCAACTTGAATCGCCTGCATACCTATCCCCTCAAATTACTCAGTCCTTATCAGCTGCTCAAAGTGCTCTATCGCATCAAGAGCTTTGAGGGCATGCTGGCGGATTATACCCAGGCTGCCTTTATCTTCGATGAGATCCATGCCTCCGATGCAGAACAACTTGCCCTGATCGTGGCATTGCTGCAGTATCTGCAGCAGCGCTACGGAGCTCGCTTTCTGATCACGTCAGCCATGCTTCCCTCACTGGTGTATCAGAGGCTCATTGAAGCGCTAGAGGTGTCTGAGCCCATCGTGGCGGAGGCGGAGCTGGTGCAGCGCTGGAGGCGTCACCAGCTCCAGCTCCTCGGATGGGGACCTGCTAGAAGATGGCTGGAAGCGTGTTGCTGCTCAGGTGGAGCAAGGAAACGTGGTCTTGGCCTGTTGTAACACGGTGGAACGCGCCCAGCGGCTCTACCAGCGGCTGCGCCAGGTGCTGGCGGCAGAACAGGTGCTGCTGTTACACAGCCGCTTTACCGCCCGTGATCGCCAGGTCCGGGAAGCGCAGATTCTGGAACGAGCCGAGGTCGGCGCGAGACAACAGGCGTTAGCCCTCGTCGCTACCCAGGTCGTCGAGGTGAGCTTGAACCTGGATCTGGATACGATCTACACCGATCCAGCCCCACTGGAGGCACTTGTCCAGCGTTTCGGGCGCGTCAACCGTGCTGGGAGCAAGGGGATCGTACCTGTACACGTTTTCCGCTCCCCACAGGATGGGCAGGGGATCTATCTTCCTGGTCTGGTCGCTCGGACACTGAGGAAACTGGAACAGCACCAGTCCCAGGTGATCGATGAAGTGGCTCTTCAGCACTGGCTGGATGGATGCGATCTATGAGGAACACGAGTTGGCAGATTCCTGGCTCCGCCGCTATGGGGAGCAGTTCAGACTGGCGAGTTGGCTGCTGGGACAACTGCGACCGTTTCAGGCGGATACGCAAGGAGAGGAAACGTTTGCCCGGCTCTTTGACGGCATTGAGGTCCTTCCCAGCAGTGTGGAGCAGGAATATCGGGACTTGCTGGAAGCAGGTGAGTTCCTGGAAGCTACTCAGCTGGGTGTGCCCCTCAGGTATCAGACCTATCGGGTCCTGCACCAGCGTCGTCAGATTCGGGACCTGCCGCTGAGAGCACAGTCGGGATCATCGCTTCGAATCGTGGAGGCAACGTATGATCCGGAGCAAGGTCTGTTGCTACCAGAAGTCTCTGCTCTCACGCTTCCACTTCGCTCTCGCTGCTGGCAGACAACCCCAGCCAGCTCGCCTGAAGGGTTCGACGTACCCAGTCTGGAGCCAGCCCGGCATGCTGCACTGCGGACATCCGATACCAATGCCGCCCGCCGCTCGCTAGAGAGGGGTTCTCCGCTCTGGATGCTGACCAGTAGAGTAGCAGAAGACACGGTCGGAACCAGGGCGACACGTCGGCGGGAGCTGCGAACATGCCTGATGGGTAAAGCAGGCTTCTGCTCCGTCGGTGTCCCAAAAACAAAAAAAGCTGCGTCTAGCCGCGGCTGGTACTGGCGGGAGGCAAGAGCATCTGGCTCGACCCGCAGCTCCTGCCCCCACCCACCAGCGCTGCTACTCCCCATGCAGTGCCTTTGCCAGGCGGTGCCAGTCCACCGCCTGGAGATAACTGTCGATGATATGCCGAGCCAGCCCTCCCAGTGCGCTGGGCTGCAGTCGGAGCTCCGGCCGCTCAGCCCACAGGCGGGCCAGGTTCTCCCACCACAGAGGGAGGGAGGTGAGGGGATCTGTGGGTAGCTTCTGCCCGACAGAGCGGAGCGCCTCCACCGCTGCCGTTTCCACCAGGGTGCGCACCCAGACAACTGGTCGGTTCCACAAGCACCTGGTCCAGGGCCACAAGGTCTCTGAGACAAGGCAGCCAGCAGGGCGGTCGCGTGAAGCACGGTAGAGAAGAGAGAACAGCAGGACATCCATCGGCACCTTGCAGACCCACTGCCCTGGTCTGGAAGCGAAGCTCCGTCGTTGTGCTCGTATGATCGGCGTGGCCCCTTTCAGCAAACGGCCCCACCACCAGCAGGCAGAGCAGAACAAGCCTGCGATCAGGTTGAGACCTTCCCAAAACTGCCGGCCTCACCCGCCCGTGCCTCCTTTGGCCACAGGCTCCCCCGCTGACAGCGAAAACTGTAGCAGCCCCGTCGAGCCACAATCAGGTGATCGAGCACGGGCAGATCCAGCAGCTGCCCGGCCTGGATAAGTGAGCGGGTAAAGGCCTCATCCTCGGACGACGGCGTTGGATCGCCACTTGGATGATTGTGGCAGACAATCAGAAACGTTGCCGAGCGCCGGATCGCCTCACGGAACAGCTCGGCGATCCGAAAGAGCATAGCATTGATTGTGCCCTTGTAGAGCAGGCGATCGCGGCTGGGGAGCAGTTGCTGTTTGGTGTCCAGTAAGAGGAGATGCACTTCCTCATGGTGCAGGAAGGCCAGGATTGGGCGCATGAGCGTCTCGACATCGTCGGGGGAGGTGATCTTCACGGGCATGCAGCCCGAGCCAGAGCCAGTCAGCCGCCTGGCCAGCTCTTGCAGTACCGCCAACCGTCGGCGGCATGGCCTGGGAAGCTGGCTGACAAGCTGCTCGCGCAACAGATCTAGCTCGCTGGCCTGTCCCAGGAGCAGGCCACGTACGTCCTCCCGGTACTCAGCGAGCAGACTCTGGAGCGTAGCTCGATGGGCCGCCGCTGCGCGCCCACCCGAGGAGCCTAGCAGAAGCCGTAGCAGCAACTCTTCGTCGGGAAGAGTCTTCCAGGGTTGAGAGGATGACGAGGAAGACATAGCAGCATCCTTTCTGGCATGGATGGCGTGAGCGAGCAAGCCACACGCTCGATGGAACAAGGCACGGTTGACATGCAGCCAGCAGGCCAGAGCAAGAGAAGCCCGCGGGAACTGGCAAGGGCCGGCATACAGGCGGGCGATGGCGTCTCTCTCTCGCCGGAGCCAGTGTTGTCTTGCATACCTGCCCTCACTGCTCGTCTGGCTCCCTTCAGCGTCGTCCCCCATCCCATCAGAGGAGGCCCAGCCCGAGTCTCTGGAATCCACAGCGGTTTGCCGGGTGCCCTGCTAGAGAGGGGCAGGCGAACGAGAGGCAGTGAGGGCAGGTGAGGAAAAACACGAAACAGACAAGGAGAGAGGCGGCCTCTGGAGAGCAGGGCAGGGCAAGCTCAGGAAGCCCCAGAGCGGCACGCGGGCCGGTGCTGAAGGCAGATCGTCATTGTGCTGATCCGGGCACGGAAGACCCCATGTGTCTTCCCTCTCAAGAGACGGTGCAGCTCCCTCTTTAGTTGGAGAAAGACGGGATGAGCCAGGACCTCTTCTCGGTGCAGGTTCCAGTGCTGGGGAACCTGCCCGGTGTCCTGACGTTGGAGCAGCATGTTCCGCTCGTCACGGGCCTGCTGGAGGCCGCGGCTGGCAGCCTGCACCTGCAAGCGCCAGGTGGTGGCTGGGAGCGTCAGGCAAAGCCACTGAAAGTCAGGGCAGGTGCAGAGCCAGGAAAGATCGAAGAGAAACTGGACGTTGGTATCCCGCTCGACCTCCTTCCAGGATGCAGCGAGGTGTATCGTGATGCGCATCGCAACCTCCTTTCGCTTCGTGTAGCAGCATCAGCAGAGCGGTGTCCAGGAATCAGCACGCTACTGAGCTGCAGCCGCTCTTCCACCAGAGGAAGGTTCTCTCTCCGCTCCAGTTCTTCCCATCCTGTTGCCCGTGCTCTCGAATCCTTCCTTGTGAGTGAAGCCTCTCTGCGAGCATCGGTCAGCCCTCTTCCTTCCGTGCCTCGACTCGGAAGGAGACTTCCCACGAACGGAGGGCCTCTGCCAGCCTGGCCACCCGGTTGCAGCAGAGGAGCTGGACTTCGGTCTCTCCTTGTTGCACGGCCCGGACCAGCTGGAGGGCCTGGTCCTCCCGTAGGAGCGGTATCGCCTGGCACAACGCTGTTTTGAGCCAGCGCGCATCCGCATCGTCATCAGGCGACAATAGCACGGTCTGCAACCGGGGCCGGGCCTCCGCGGCGGCTTGCTCCCAGCGCTGCCAGCGGAGCGCACGTGTCCAGACGCTCCACAGCTCGGAGGCGTCTTGCACTGCTCGTTGATCCTGAGAGAGATCAGGCTGGAGGAAAGGCGTCTCTCGGATGCCGAGCACTGTTTGCCTCATGCGGACGGGCAGCGGCGCCTCCCCAGTGGCCATGACAGCCAGTTCAAGCTCAGGGTCAGGAAAAGGCAGCCCCCGGCTGGTCCAGCCCACATGGGCCACCTGGAGCCGATATCGCTCGCCGGGCAGGGGTGCTGGTGGAGTCCACGCCGCGATGATCAGCGGCTCGTATGGATCGTTGTCCAGGTCCAGGCGAATGAGAGGGGGAGAAGCGTCTTCCAGCGATAGGAGGAGTCCCGCAGCCTCACAGATCGCCTGGACCCTTTGGAAGAGCCGCCCCAGGGCATGACCTCGTTTCATTCTGTTCGCTCCTTGCTATCTGGCCGCTCCAGGGCAGCCTGGACGCCGGGGCCGAGCGTGAACTCGTAGATGCGCGCCCACCGTAACAGCGCTGACCCTGGGTTCGGATCACGTGGCAGGAAGAAATGCTTGACCGGATCTTGCCGGAAGCGTGCCTGCGGAAAGGCTCGCCGCAGCGCCGCGATCAGCGCAGCGTTGTAGGGAAAAAGCACCATGAAGCCCTCGCCGGAAGGATGAAAGGCCAGATGATGCCTTCCTCTTGCTGCTGACGGGCGTGGCAAGGCAGCCGGGTCCATGCCGGCCTCCTGGAGTTGCCGGGCGTACTTCTGCGCCAACCTCCAGGCGCGCTCAAAGACGGCATCCGGCCAGGCATCGAGTGGAAGGCGCGCCAGCCAGTGCCCCAGGCGAACATCCACGCCGCTGAAACCAGCCCCGTCTCTCCGACGAGCCCCATCGCAGACAGCAGCCAGATAATCAATAGCCGCTTTCAGGGGTACGTGACGCGCTCGTTCTTCTAGCGTGAGAGGCATCGTTGCGTCTTCTTCCATTGTCGATCTCCTTCTTGCTTTCGTTGAGAGCAGCAGCTCTCGCCAGTCCGTGGCATATGCGGCACCCAACCAGCGCCTGCCCACTCTCCTCACTCGGACGGGGGTGGCAGGGATGGCCCTTGTGCAGGCCTCTTGTTGAGGCAGGCCCACTGCGTTGGCGCTGCTGGGAGGCAGCAGACGGACAGAGGGGACAGATCGAGAGCCTGCTGCTTGTCTCACATGCTCCAGGCACTACCGGCGACGGGGCCGGCGGGACGCCTTTGCGGGAAGGGAAAGGGGAGCCAGGGGCAGATCTTGAAACGGCAGGGGAAGCAGCAACACGTCCCCGACCGGCAGGGGCGCCTGGGTCCGCTCTTCGGGAGGAGTCAGAGGGGCCTGAACTGGGGGGAGCGCGGGGAGCGTGATGGTACCCGCCGAGGTTCCGAGAGGCGCGACTTCCTGGCAGCGCTGCTCCTGAGCTGGATCAACACCGATCCGCTGAGATGGCTGCGCGTCCTGGGCCTCCAGGAGCGCGAACGTTTCGCGAACCAGTGTCAGCAATAGACTTTCCTGCTCGTCCTCTTCTCCCTCACCGCTCAAAGTCACCAGCCCCCCCTCGGTGGCGCTGAACTCCATTCCTTCGACGAGAAGTGCCTGAGAGACCTTACGAGCCAGATGGTGCAATAGACGCTCACCCATCGTCTGCTCGTAGGCCAGGAAGATCACCTCAACATCTCCTGTCTGTCCTGGCCGCCAGGACCGGCGTGCCGATTGGCGCAGGTCGGAGACAGAGGCAGGAAAGCTAAAGTAGATGATCCGCCGGAAGGCAAGCAGGTCGAGGCCGACCTTTACCAACCGCGGGTTGGTAAGCAGGACATCGACCCCTTCCGCCATCAGGCGACGGAGCCAGGCCTCACGATCGATCGGAGCCACCGTGTCAGCCCGGAGCACTGCGACACGCAGCGGTTGACCGTTCGGACGACGCAGCTCCTGCTCCAGCAGGCGTTTCAGCCGGGGAAGGAGATCATAGTGGCCCGTCTCTCCACAATAAATGAGGACTGGTGCCTCCTGCCTGGCCTGGTACAGCAGGCTAAGCAGCCGCTGCTCCAGGGGATAGCACTGCTCTTCCGGCAGAGCCGGGGCACTGCCCAATACCGTTCCATGCCTGGTTGAGCAGCACCACGGTCTCCACGGGAAGAGTGGATACAGCAACAGCGCCTGGAACCACGGCGCCAACGCGGAGCGATCTCCGCTGGCCAGCAGACGTCGAAGGGCCAGTGTAATTTCCCGCTCAAAGGCGTGATAGGCCGGCCCCAATGGGGCTTGCAAGGGAACCAGCTCGACGCGCTCCCGGTAGGGAACCAGGTCAGGTACGACTTCACGGAGATCCGTGAAGCTGCTGACTCGCGTGAGCAGAGCAATTCCCTCGGGGCTGAAGCCGGGGATTTCCTTGATGACCGGCATGCCTAATCGTTGCACCCGCCGCGAGCGGGCGCCATCGGCCTCCGCCTCCTCTCGGCGGCTTTTGCGAATACGCTGGAGACAGCCGTAGCGGCTAATCCAGCGCTGCTCATCCTCCCAGGCAAACTGGTGTCGCACCGCCGGCAGCAGCAGATAGCTGGGGCGGAAGAGGCTACTGGCGAAGCCGTTGGACAGCGTTCCTGTCAGCAGAAGGCTGGCACGGCAAGCCTCCATCAGGCTCTGGCGAGCTTGTCCCAGAGCCGTGCCATCCCTTCCTTCGTGGGCTTCGTCCGCGATCAGCAGCCCGAAGAGACGTCGGTAGTGCCGACGCAGATAGTCAGCCAGCGGATAGCGTTGCTGCTGGCCAACCGCTACGGTCTGCCAGGCCCTCTCGCCACAGAAGCAACAGCGGTACTTGATTCGACGTTCTTTCCCACAGAGCTGCTCTTCACTGGCCAGCCGCTCGTACGGCAGACTCGCCAGCTCCTCTACGAGCGTGGGGCGGCCAGATTGATGGAGACGGGCCGTGAGGAGCGTTTGATGCTCTTTGAGCAGCTGTTGATAGATCGGGTCCTGACTGGCCAGGCGTTCGCAGAAGGCTCTTTTCCGAGCCCGGCAGTCTAGCTCTCGCTCGCGCAGCAGCGCATCGAGCTGACAGGCCAGCCGCCGGCATATGTGGCACGTCAGCAGACACTGGTTCAACACTGTCTGCCAGTGCTGCCAGGGTCTCCCCTTGCCTTGACCTTGACCCTGCCTTTGCCACTGCAGTGGCTGAGACAATGTCCAGGGCTGGGCAGTGGCCCCTTCAGTAGTATGCACTTGCAAGTGCTCCAGAATGCTCTCCAGCAGCCTGACCAGCTCTGGCGCTAGATCGCTCTCACCAGGCGCAAGGTCCCCAAGGCGATACCGTTGTTCTTCTTCGCAAAGCCGCCTGTATTCAGGTTGCTCCCACAAATACTCCTGCAGGCGGCCCGAGGACGCCTCCAGCGCCTCTCCAGCAGCTCGCCCAGCCTCCTCATATGCCACCCAGAGCCGGCGCCAGGTCAGTGGTGTCGCGTCCCTAGCGGACGTGGACGTGGCACGTGCACGGCTGGATTGGAAGAGAAGTGGCCGGAAGCAGGAAGGGCAGGCGGGCACGCTCATGGAGTGGCCTTCGGCATCACGCACCAGGGTCACTCGTCCCCCCTGCGCATTCCGCGCCCGCAAACGGAGGGGATGCCACACGGGCTGCCAGGCGGAGCCCAGTTTGGCATCACTGGTCGTCAGAATGAGCACATGGATCGGTTTCGGCGGAGGGGAGTTCCCCTGCTGCCTGGCCCTGTTCACCTGCTGGCGCCAGACCGCCAGATCGCGGCGGATACAGGCCACTGCCCGATCGAGGCACTCGATGCGTCCCAACCTGGTGCCCGTGAACGAGGGATCGAACCGGCGGTAGTCCTCCAGGGCAGTCCTGGCTGCTTCCGCTTCCACCTCTGTCTCTCGATGCCGGGCGGGAACTGGGGCTACCGGTTGCACGATGAGGACCTTGGCCCTGGGAGGCAGGGTCTCCTCAAGCTCGCGCTTCCACTTCCCTGCCAGAATCGGCGGGCAGCACACCAGGGCGGGGAACATGTGGGGGGTCTGATGCTGAGGGACAGACCCCCCGGCATGACAGGCGGAGAGATCAGCCGTAAAGGCGATGGCGATGGCCATGAAGGTCTTGCCACTGCCCATCTCCGCGGACAGCAGTTGCCGACGCAGCGGAGACGGTGAGCGAGTGAAGGCCGCCACATGGGCCAGGATCGACTCCCGTTGCTTGCCCAAGGGGCGTCTTTGCAGCTGCGAGAAGGCCCTTTCAGCCCAGGGCACCTGGGCCTCTGAGATAAACAGTGGCGGGTAGCGCTGCTGAATGGTCTGGAGCACCACAGAGCCATACTGGTTCAGGAAGGTCGTCAGTGAGACATGCCGATGGCGAACCTGCTTCAGGTCCACGCCTGGGGGCATTGGGGCTTCGCGCCCTGGCGGGTGGATCAGCAGCAGCTCCCCTGTGTCCAGGTCCAACGCCTGGAGAGATCCCATGAAGACGTCGCTCACCTTCTCGATGATCTCTTCTGGCGTCTCTTCGACCGAAGTCACCTGGTCCTTCCAGGTCTGTCCTTTGAGGAGGAGCCGTTGGCTGCCCGCTCGGATGAGCGCGCGATCTGCCAGACCGGCAGCGGCGAGCAGCGCCAGGTGGACTGGCTTGAAAGCATGGAGTGGGGACCAGCCAGTAGTCGTCTCCGTTTCTCCAGGTGCAGCAGGCTGGGGGATATGAGCCTGCCACCAGTCTCGGTTCGCCCAGACCCCCGTCAGAGGCCGGGCGGTCTGCCCTTCCCAACAGAGCTGCTTGGCCAGCCGGTCTGGCTCAAAACGTCCAAGGTAAAAGCAGGGGTGCTCGCCTGGCGGGCAGCGAGGGATAGGCCAGCGTGGCCCCCCCTGGGCCGAGTCAGAAGCGTCGGGCAGCACAGGCATATCCTTTCCCGCCCTGGCCCAGTCGCTCAATTGCTTCAGCTCGCCAGCCAGCGCTCTTGCCGGGAGAGGAGCCCGGCGGCGGCGAGCGAGCAGCACGACCTGCTTGAATTGTTCATATTCCGGATCGGGAAAGCGGAGGCAGGTGAGCTGGTCATACTGTGCCGCCAGGTATCCAGCTACCTCCCGCTCTTGCAGGACCCATTGCGGAATGATGAAGATGAGAACGCCTTCCGTGCACAGGAGCCTGGTGGCACGTTGGAGAAAGGCGCTCTCTAGCCGCTTGCCACTCGTCTGATCCCAGTCATACGGTGGATTGAGATACACTAGCTGCCATCCTGCCCATGACAGGGTGGTCTGAAAAAAGTTGCCGTGTAAAACCCGATCCAGACGACTCCGTGCCTGACGGGCCAGCGACGTTTGGATCTCTATGCCCCAGGTTGAAAGAGAGCAGTACGCTTCTTCCCCATAGTCTTGCTGGAAGCGCGCCTTCAGCCGCTGGGCCAGGAGTGCCAGCGCCCGGCCATCGCCAGCACAGGGGTCGAGCAGCCGGGCAGAGGCGTAGAAACCAGAAGGGAATGTCAGCAGCGCCGCAATGCGTTCCACAACGTGCGGGGGAGTGGGAAAAAATTCAAGCTTGACTTGAGCTGCAAGACGTGCCATAATAATAACACTCCTTTTTGTGGAGGTGGACACGCAGGCCCGCGGGGGGATGAACGGGCTGGTGTGCTCACCTCCGTTCTGAACAGATTAGATGTCGGCCACGCGATCCAGTTCCCCAGAGAGCAACCCCTGCTGGATAGCTGCGAGGACGCCAGCAGCTTCCGGCTGACAGAGCCAGGCGGAAGCAACAATCGGTTGCGGTTGCGGCTCAGTTGGCTGAGCCGCGCAGGAGGCCTCGACTTCACCACTTGCCTGTGGGAAAAACCAGCGAACGGTGAGGGGAGTGACCCACTTCTGCCGCTGGGCGACTTGCCAGAGCCAGGCAGCCCAGCGCTCATGCAGGGGCCACGGCACTCGCCGATCCAGCCGATGGAGATACGCTACCTCTTCTTGCTGATCCGGGGGAACCAGCAACAGAAACGGGCGACAGGAGACCGCTGGCAGCGTGGCTCCGTTCGAAGTGCCCGGTCTGGAAGCAGGCTGTTGAACACTCCTCGGGTCTAGCAGCGTGAGCGCCGGGCATTCGATGAGGGCATGCAGGCCCAGGTCTCCCAGGCTGACCTGACTGTAAGTCCAGTGCCAGGGCCCCTGGTCCTTGAGCGGAGCGACCTGATGGGCCAGCATCACTGATCCCACCCCCTCGATCGTCACCGGGCGTGGAGGCGTATTCACTAAAGCCGCGAACAAGCCTCGCAGCACGGGGCTGTCCCCAGGAGCCCCCACCAGAGACAGCAAGAAGAGGGGGTGGACCTCCCGACCCTGCTGCTCATCCCAGAGGGGTTCTCCGGCAATATAGCCATGCACAAAGGCCGCATACTCTAGCTCCCCCCCTGCAGAGTGCCGTTTCCCCGAAAACGCTACACCGATCCTGGGGAGAGCAGTGTGCTCCACAATCCCTGGAGGCACCTGATACCGACGAGACTGCTGAGACATAGCGGAGCTCCTTTCTTAGCTGGCACATGCCAGACCTGGACGAGGAACGACAATGATTGAGACTGGGGATAAATCGCTATGAGAAAAGCATTTGGTCGTAAAAGACGAGGAGAACAGGTAAACACGGGGTTCGATCAGGGATTTTGCCCTGAGAGTTGTGCCTGCATGTGCATTGAGAGCCGGAGATAGCCTCGTAGACGGCAGTATATTCGTTCTCCTCGGCGACAGTCATTCCAATCCATTCGCCATGAATCAAGGTAGGGCCAGGAGAATGGTGCGGGAAAGAACTGCAGAGGCCCTTCTACCAGGAAGTCATCGTCCTCGAGAGAAGACGGCGAGAGATCCGGCCACCAATACGCGATCCCGCGCTGCTGCAGCTGCTGCACGATCCCCTCTCTAAGCGCCTGGACAAGAGAGACGTCCCCGTAGCAGCGATCAATGTAGATGATCCATCGCCGGAATCGTGGACAGAATAGCAGCCGCAGGATACAGCGCGCTTCCATGCGTCGCAGGGTCCAGCGGTCCTGGATGGCTTCGAGAGATGCCGGAACGTAGGCGACGAGCATGCCGCTGTCAAGCAAGTTGGTTGGCAGCCGTCGGCACTGCGGCGCGTCTCCATCCAGTGCCTGGCACGTGCGATAGCCTTTTCCACTTCCCATGCTGAGAACGTCCCACGCATGGGCACTGACAATGAAGACCCGTTGCTCCTCCTTGCTCCCGCGATTCAGGTACAGTTGATACCAGCCAAGGAAACGTTGTCTTGCCTCTTCAGTCATTTCTCCCTGCCCAAGAGCCTGCAAGATCCTTGCCAGGCGAGGACTCTGGGCCCAGGCAGGGCGAGGTGCGAAGCGGTTGCCCAGCTCCTTGAAATGGACCGCACGGGTCCCGAGCAAACAACCACCATAGAATTCCTCCTCCTCAATCTCCTCCAGGAGTCTGATCAGTGAAGAGTCAGTCGAGGAAGAAGGCAGCTCATTCAGCATGCTATACCACCAGTCAGGAATAGAGCGTCTGCAGGGATACACGCCACAGAGACGGCGAAGGATCGCATGCCTGCGCCGATATCCAGGGAAGGGAACCGTTCTGGCCAGGCTGAACCGCTCGTAGCGCACGCAAGCTTGAGCTAGCTCGTCGGCTGGCATATCAGCGAGCGTACCCGCAAAGGATGCAAGTGTGGTGTCCGTTGTCATCACCAGAGCTCCTTTCTTTCCGCCTGAGAGAGTGGGGAAGGAGAATGGAAGGAAGCACAACTGGAATAGTCTGGCAGAGCATGGGTCAGCAGCTTGCCAGTATATGGTTGAAGTCAACGCAGAAGAGGAAGATGGCACAGAGAGCGCGCGTGAAGGAACGTGTGCCGCGGCGGGGGACAGTCCCGTTAGAGGCTCGCTGGCCTGGCGAACGCCTCACCTTCGCCTGGTCGGCCTGAGCTGTAGCGCTGCTTCAGCGCCTGCGCTGCCGCGTGAAAATCGCCGTGATAGAGCAGGGCATAGGCAGCAAACTTGGTATAGCTGCCTGGGGGAAGAGGGGCCGAGGTGGAGAAGACGTGGAGTTTGTCGTCTCCAGCATGATTGGTGGTTGCCGAATAGTGCGGTCCGCGCTTTCCCGGGTGACGCCAGTAGCAGCAGCCTGCTCCGTCCGTGCGTACCAGCTCCCAGCCCTTGGGGAGCAGAATGCTCTCCCAGGTGACCTGCGGGTCGCGATTCAAGAGATCGCCAGGGCGGGTCGCTGAAAGCTGAAGAGGCCTTCGAGGGCCAGCAGTCGGCTGGGAGGACGACTGGATGAGCTTCGGAGCGCCCTGCTCATCCAGCAAGCGCAGGGAAGAGCAGATCTCCTCCAGCTGAGCCGGACTGATCGTCCGAACGGATTGCACCCCTCCGCGCAGCAGGACATAGGGCCTGCCCGTGGGATGCACGGTACCTGCCGAGGGTGCGACAATGATGATGGCACCCTCCTCGCGCGTCTCCACGAGGATGCCTCCCTGCCGGGAGCGGGCCAGCACCCGGCTTCGTCCAATGGCCGGGCAGCGCAGGAGCAGGTGTCTCCCGCCCTTCGGAGTGCGCTCCTCATAGCCACTGGCCACTTCCTCATAGAGTCGAGCAAGCTGGGAATCTTGTCGAAGACGTGCCATCCAGGTGAGAAAGCAGCCCTCCTCGTCAAAATCGACGGCCAGGAGACATCCGCTCACCTGGCCAGTGACCAGCGCGATCCCGACGTCCCGACGGGCAAACCAGGTCGAGACTTCCCTGCGTGTGGGAAGTCGCTGCTGGAATGGCTTCCAGCTCGTGAGTGCTGGTCGCTTGCTCCCGTCCGACCGGATGGGCACAACGCTGATGCCAGCCTCCAATGCCGCCAGGGCCGTTTGCAGGACGGGCGAGGCATCAGCAGAGCGAGAGAAAGACGAATACGGCATGGCGGTCTCACTCCCCTCCTCCTCGCTGGTTACCGCTCACGCTCACATCATGGCTGAAGCGCTTCAGCTGGTCAAAGAGTGCCAGCACCTGCACGCCAAAGGCGACGAGGAAGGCTGGCAGAAAGAGCAGACCCACCAGAAGCTGCAGATACATGGATTCTTCTCCTTGTTGATGTCTTGTCTACAAGGTCATCATGGATAGGCTGCTGCTCCTGTGGCTGTGGTCAGCCGGGCTCCACACATACCCGGGGTGATAGCGAGCCACCACCAGGCCAATGGTGTCTCTGCCTCCAACAGACGCAGTTCAAGAACGCACTCCAGCAACGCTCTACGCAAACCGTCCGCACAAGATCTTTGGCTTTTCAGCCAGCACGCTCAACGGCAGGCATTGATTGCTGCGGAGCCTATGAGCTGACTGATCACTGGCACCCATCGCCGGGGCACCAGGACTTCCATTCAACAGAGCAACCGGGGCAAGGGCGTGCTGCTGGGCCTGCGATCGGGTCGCGCTGATACGTGCATCTCAGGGCGATGGCATCGAACATCGCACGGGAGCTAAGCGCGATGAGCAAGACGCGCACTGACCTCCGCCTCTCAGCCGTTGCCTGTCTTCCCCTTGAGGGTTTCGTGTTCGCACTGCACTCTATCGTATCGCCCGCTCCGGGAACGAGGCTGGAATCTGAATGGAACAGGGGCCGAATCCGGGTGGAGTCACTCCCGCGGCGCTCCCTGTGGAGTCCTCTCTTGCCCAGGCCGTAGCGCCAGGATACAGGCAGCACTTCCTCACCTATCCCCAGGAGCAGGCTACTCCTGCAACGCTGTCACTCCCCTCACCAGCGTCACGGAAGTGAGGATGCTGAGGCGGTTCGCGCTCAGGCAGATCCTGGTGGAGACGCCCACCAACCACAAAGAAAAAGATCAAGAGAGACGGGAGCCCAGGGGGGCTGCAACCAGTGCTCTACTTGATCTCGTCATCGCTAAGACCGACTCTGAGTCATGCGAGGAGCGCAAGCGCGATGTCTCTCCAGATCCCTTATCCGAGCGGGGAGCGTCCTCACTCAACCATCAGACAGGGCCTGTTCCTGGACATGGCTCCACTCAACTGCACACGCTTCATAGCCGAGAGCAGGTGCTTCGCCCGACTGCTCTCGCTCGGGGGGAGCATCTGGATCAAGCTCCTCGCTCCCAAAGGAGGGTCGAGCCCAGGAGCGGACAGCGGAACAGCACCAGGCTGTTGCTCTGCCTCGCTCGCTCAACTCATCAGGCTGTTGCTGAATCCACTGGGTGTGACAGAGGTCAGAGCAGATAGATGGCGGCCAGAGCCGCGCACCCAAAGAGCGCTCCCCCAAAGATGACAAGCAGCAGGAGCAGCAGACAGCGTGTACTCCATCGCCGGACAGCGGCCTGTCGGACCGCCTGCTCGACGAGGAGCTCCTGCCGTCGAGCCGTTGCATTGAGCTGCTGGACGACCTGCGCGTGGATCTGTTCCGCAAACCGATACTGCTGCTCTTGACCATGCTGAGCCATCTCAATGCCCCGGTAGGCCAGTCCCGCCCAGTGCTGCTGGGCCTGCTGGACCTGGGTCCACCATTGGACCTGGGTTGCTTGCCGCTGACGCTGCTCTTCAAGCATCTGCCGGGCAACCGTTTGCCAGTACCCGGCCTGCTCCTGGTCATGGAGCTGCCGCTGCCGCCTTGCCTGCTCTTGGAGAAGCTGCAAGGCACTCCAGCGTACCTGCGCTTCTTGTTGAAGCTGCCACTTGAAGGTCGAGGTGATTGCTTTTTTTTGAGCAGCGAAGTCCAGCGAGGGATACGCCAGGGCCACCCTCAGAGCCTCCTTCTCGGCCCACGTGCTGAGCAGCGAAGGGAAGAGGGAGATTCCCTCGGACCAGAGGAAGCCGTCCTGGGCAGCTTGCTCTAGCAGGTGCTCTTGCTGAGCCAGTCGCTTCTGCCGCTCCTGGAGCAGCTCCTTCGCCTGGGGAGCAGCCACCAGCGCAAGCTGCAAGCTTCGCAGGAAGTGCTCGGTGACCTGGTCCTGAGCCTGGGAGTCCAGGAGTGGGTACCGATATTGCATGGATTGCATGAGATAACCTCCTTTCTCCTTCCTGGCTCCTGGCTCCCTTGTCAGCCAGCAGAGTAGCCAAGCCGTCCTGAAGCAGCCGGTCTCAGAGGCTCCACGGTCCCCCGAATCCCTGCACAGCCCAGGCTGGCGTGCGCGTTGCTGTGCAAGGGAGCCTCAGGAACCGCGAGGCAACAGAGACGCTATCAGTTGAGCTACGAGCAGCTACGCTGCTGGCAAAGCTGCTCCAGCTCTGCCCGTATATGATCTAACAGAATCAGAAGCGGCTCAGCAGGATACGAGGTGGAGAGCTGCTGGATGATACGCATCTGGCCAAGGAGGTGCAGCAACCCTGGATGATCCATTGCTGGGGCAAGCTGCACCAGTTGCATGTCCAGTTCACGCACCTGCAAGCGGAGCTGCTCTCGTCGGCGTCGCTCATACTGCTCCACTTCTTTGAGATCGCGTAGCAAGCAGTGCTTGAGCTGGTACAGGGCCCAGGGCGTCAGCTGGATGTGGGGCTCGTCCTCCCGAGACACCCCACAGAGCCTCAAGAGCCTGGCCAGAGCTTCTCCCTGAAGTCTGCTCGATCCCTGTGCCCGTTGTGCAAACCCTTCAATATCCTCCAGGAAGGCTAGAAGCTCCTCCCTTGGGACCAGCGCCTTTTGTCCTGGTCTGATATTCCAGCGGCGCAGACGCCCCGCCAGCTCCTGCCCTTCCTGGTAGAGCCAGCTGAGGAAGCGTGGCGTCGCCATTCCAAGAATCAGCAGCACCACCAGGATTTCTCCTGCCCTTAGAACCCCGCTCAGCACGGTTGCCCCTGTTGCAGTAGCCAGTACCTCCAGGGAGAAGCCGGCTAGCAGCAAGAGCGAAAAGCGTTTCCAGTCCATCTGCATGAGATACCTCCTTCGTTGACTGTCGCCATGCGCGCCTGGCGATTCAGCCAGTCAGGGCGATACCCCGGGCCAGGGCAGCGTGCTCGCTCCTGCCATGCCCCGGCATATCGCTCCGCAACGGCTTTCTCCGGTGGCATGACACCTGATCACGCTGCACGCTGTGCAGCATACTGGATCTGGATGGCTTGTCAGTCTGTGGCCGCTCTCGCGTCCACACTGGCGAGTCTATCATTTGCAAGCCGACTTCAAGAGGAACGAGAGAGGGACAGGCCAAGGCCGACCAGGGGAAGCGGTTGGTACCTGGGGGAAACGAGGCGTGATACTGGAGGTCCAGCAGACTCACTGACTGGTTTGTCAGAAGAGCACTTGTGCGCCAGATGCGCCAGCAGAAAGACAGCACTGGCAGGATCAGCATTTTTGGCTGGGGGTTTACCGCCAGCTAATGTACACGAGCCCTGCGGAGGACCTGTCAAGCGTCCCCGACCCTGGTACAGGTGCTGCTGGCCCGCCACGTTGTCGACCGGTCAGGAGAGGATACAGATGCCCGCCTCCTGCGTGAGGGCAGAGGCGACGCTGCTTGAGCAACACCAGACCAGCAACATACCTGCTCTGGCTCCGCTAACAGACACCCAGCTATTGCCTCTCATCAGCGGTCTCACCTGCCCACTGGAAGCAGATAACCAGCAAAGAAAGGCCGACCAGGAGGGAGAGAGGGCCAGCTAGCACTTTCTTAGCCGCAAGGCAATGGGCCTGAACCTGACAAGGAAGCGTCCAACGCAACCACAGGGGACACTCATTCCGTGAGCAAAAGAGATGAGTGCCACACTCTGACGTGAGGTCGTGCGGCCTTGTGCAAACGGCTCCGAGATCTCTCTGGCCATTGTCACTTTGGGCCCCCTTTTGTTTATGGTTCGTCGGCAAAGGAGAAATACCGTCGCCCATCAGGAAAGCGGAGAGTCTTCTTCCATTCCCCTCGCGTTCCAGGGGCGTTCCACCTTCCTCCTCATTGGCCACCCCCTCGGATACTGTTCGTGTTTCCCTGCGGTTCTGCCTGCCCCTGCTATGGTCTTCGTGAGCTGCACATGTTGCGCTCCCGCCCTCTGCCTCGCCCACTTCCCAGGTATGGCGGAAGATCATCGTAACAGTGGCACAGGAAAAGCCAGTAGCTGAAGGGAGGAGTCTCATGGATGAACTGCTCAGGCTCCTGCTCGCGCTGAATAACTTCAATCCACTCATGCCTCTGGCTACCAGCATGCTCTTTACGACCTCGCCTGCGTTGACCACGCAGAACGCGACGGTCATGCTCGTCTGGAGAACACTGCTGGCCATCTCCGATGGCCTGCTGGGGCTTGTGACCATCATTGGAACGATCCAGATGATGCAGAGCGGTGCCACTGGGTCCATACGCATGCCCCTGGGCCAGTTCATAGGCCGAATCTTGCTGAGCACTCTCCTGATGCATAGCTCGGCCTTTTTGGGAGAGCAGCTGATCCAGATCAATAACCTGCTTTGCCTGATGCTTCAGGCCAACGCAGGCTCTTCTCTCCTGCTCCTCACCGGGGGGCGCGGACTCGATTCAGGCACGTCCTTGGTTCTCTGGGCCGTTTTGAGCATCATCTTCGGCATTGGCTTCTTCCGCTGGCTGTTCCAGGCGATCGCTCGCATTGTCCGACTGGATTTCCTCTTTGTGTTGAGTGGACCAGCGTTTCTCTGTCTGATCCACCCAGCCACTTCCCTCATCTTCTCGATCTGGCTGCGTTTCTACATTGTCACGCTCTTTGAGCAGTTCCTTCAGATGCTTGCTTTTACCCTTGGCTTCCAACTGCTGCTCAGCTCCCGGCAGACTGGCCTGCCTGGCTTCCTGCTGGCAGCAGCCATCATGAATTTCACCGCATCGGTTCCAAGACTGCTCGAACGCTTCGGAGCCGCCACCAGTGGTCATGGGGCCTTGAGCACGCTCGCGAGTCTGGCTGTTCGAGCCGTTGTCTTACTCGCCTAGACCAATGCATATTAAGCATTGGACGCACGTGGTACATTCACAGAAAAGAACGGAGGAGTATGGATATGAATACTCTGAATAACTTGAATACCGTCATCACACAGCTACAACAGAATGCCGCTAGAATTGGCATTACTATCGCCGGGCTGCTGGTCGCTGTCTATGCAGTCAAGATCATGCTCGATCAGGATACTTCGCCGGCAGCCCGAGCGGAGCGCTGGAGCCATCTCAAACGGGTCTTTCTCTGCGCTGCGATTATTGCGGCAACCGGGGCATTCGTACAGCTTGCTCTTAGCCTCGGCCAGATGCTCTAAGTCTCCCTTGCTGATCGAGACAAAGGGAGGCTCTCGCCGGTCAATCTGCAAACCGAAGGAAAGGAGGACGAGCCGCCCGGTGGGTCAGAGGGGCGCCTGTATCTGCACACTGCTGCCCGAGTGATAGCAGCACAGCAGGGCTGGCTCGCCGGGTTGCTCGCTGGTCCCACAAGAGATGTCAGAGATACGCAAAGCTGTCCCGAGCCACTTGCTTCAATTCGAGGAACACCTTGTTGCAGGCGTGACACTCACCCAGTTCCTCTCAGACCTGGCAGCAGGGATACTCGTGCTGGCCTTGACTGGGGGCATCCCGTTTGTGCCACGGCTCTGGGTGACAGGGATAGCGCTGCTGAGCGTGCTGTTGCTCGTGCATGGGCGAGTTGGAGGCTCGTCCCTCGCCTTCTGGCTGTATTGGTACGGGCGTTTCTGGTGGCTCCCCAAACGGACCCGTTTTCGCCCACCATCTGCAGCAGGCGCTGAAGCGCGCCGCAAGCCACCCCGCGGTCATCCCGTTGCCAGTCAGCGCTGGGTGCCTGCAGGAGAACTTCAGGGACATCTTGTTCGTCACTGGATGCGGGGAGCGGATGGACGGATGAAGGCTCTGACCTGCTGGGCCCTTCTCGAAGTGCAGAGCTATTCCACATTACGGTTACTTCCTCGCTATGAGCAGGAGCGGCTCTTGAACCGCTGCCAGCGCTTTCTGGACGGGCTGAGTTTCCCCGTGAAGTTCCTTTGGATTGTGGAGGCCCTTGACCCCGCTCGAGACCCCGCCTTGCAAGCCCAACAGCAAGCCCTGGTTCAGCTGAAGGACTCACCACTCCAGCACCTCCAGCGAGAGAATCTCCAGGAACAGCTCCACCAGCAGGCCCATTGCAGCAGCATTCGCCACCTGGTAGTGGTCTCTGCTTCTAGCCACGAGGCCACCAGCGATCAGCAAACAGCACAGGGCCGTTCTCTGCTGCACCGCATGAGTGCTCTGCTCTTCCCCCGGCAGGAACCAGTAGCCGAAGCCGAAGTAGAACGAGCGCTGCGCATTCGGCTTGGGGTTGTCAAAGCCGGGTTGGAGGCGCTGGATCTGCAGGTCTCGCTGCTCAGTGGGGCAGCATTACTGAGAGCCTTTGCCTCCTGCCTGGCCCCGGGAAGCTCTGTTCCCTCCTTCGAGGTGGATAGCGTCTCCCACCCACATCGGCCAGGCTCCCAGGGGCCTGCAGGGCGCTGGGTAAAACGCTTGCGTGGCCTGCATGGTGAGCTGCTCAGCTATATCAGCCCGCGGCCCCAAGCTATGCTGGACCCCGGGCTGCCACTGGAAGAGCTTTTGGCTCCTGTCGCGGTGGACCTTGCTCCCCAGGGGCTGAGAGTTCAGGTGGGCAAGCAGGGTCAGCAGTCCCGCTGCCTGAGAACCTACGAGGTGGTGGGCCTCCCAGCGGAGGTGTCCTACGGCTGGCTGGAAGGGATCACTAACCTGGGCATTCCTTTAATTATCATGCTGCAATGCCAGCCCCTTCCCAACCGGGTCATGCTCCGTCGCCTGGAACTGCAGCGGACCAAAATCGAAAGTCAGCGACTTGCTGACCGGAAATCACTCCGGCTGACCAAAGCCGATGTGGAGCAAGAAGCGACCCAACTGTTGACGCTCATCGAGGCGCTGGCGAGCAACAGTCTGACCCTGTGCTCGATCCAGCTTCTGCTGATGGTTCATGCCTCGACGCTCGAGCGGCTCGAAGAGCGCACGCGGTATCTGCTGGCCCATCTGCGCGACCAGCAAGTGCGGGTGCGTGCCCTCGCGTATCGCCACGACCTGGGATGGCAGGCCTGTTTTCCGACCCCTATGACCTCCACAGCGCTGGTCACACCGGGGGCAATCACGCTACCCTCCGATGTGGTGGCCACCTGCTTAACCTGGTCAAACAGTCGGGTGGGCACGCCCAGCGGAGCCTATCTAGGGATCTCTCGCCAGGGTCCGCAGGGGGCTGCAGTCGCTCTGCCGGTCTATCTCAATCCCTGGGATGGCACCAGGCGGTTGCCCAACCCCCACGTCGTGATCTGTGGCGAGTCCGGGATGGGCAAGTCGTGGCTGGCGAAGACCTTGATGCTGGGCCTGCTGTGCACGCACACCGCCGATGTCGTGGTCCTGGATCGCGACGGAGACTATGACGCCATCCATGCAGCGCTCGGGGAAGCAAGCCAGCGGATCAATCTGGCCGGGCAGTGTCCTATCAATCCACTGGAGCTACCCTATGGGCCAGGGGATGTGGATCTGACCGACCCGGTCGACCTGGTGGCAGAGCATATCGAGCAGCATCTCTTACCTGGACTGGCCCTGCTGTATGGAGAGTCGCTTTCCAAAACCCAAGAAGCCGTGCTGACCCACGCAGCACGTGTGGCTTACCGGACCCGAGGCCTGTATATGGAAGCCATTCGCACGGACCCACAGGTGCTCTTGCAAGAGCCGCCCACGTTTGCAGCTTTCCTGGAGGTGCTGCGAACTGCGCCTACGGCGTCTGAGGTCCAGCGAGAGATGCTGATGGAGCGCTTCGACCAGGTCGCCTACCTGTTTAGCGAGCACACGACTCTGACCCTCACCCCACTGACCATCTTCGCGATTGGCAAACTTGATGAGCGCTGGTATCCCTTCATGAATTACGTGATTTATAACTTTGTGCAGCGCTATCGCGCGGTGCAAGGAGGAGAGCGCTATCTGGCCTACGTCGTAGAGGAGGCTTCGTACCTGCTCAAGCACCCGGCGGGCCGGCGCTATCTTGAGGCGGGAGCCCGCGGCTTCCGCAAGCTTGGTATTGCTCAGATCACGATCAGCCAGCACCCTACCGACTTTCTGGAGGCCGGGCAGGTCGTGCTGGCCAATAGCGGCACATGGTTTCTGCTTGGCATGCAACGGCAGGCAGCACAGCGGCTGCAGCTGCCCGATGAATTAGAGCGACTGCTGGAAGAGGCGCGCCCAGGCCGGGTGGTCTTCCGCTGTGGCCGGGAACTGGCCCCGCTCGACGTGGTCACGTACCGCCATAGCCCTCTGCTGAGGGCCTTGCTGACCACCGATCCTCGTGATCGCCGGCGATTGGCCTCTCTGCAGCACCGTAGCTCTCTGCAACGCCAGACCAGGATCGCTGGTCCTGGCGTACCCTGAGAGAAAGGAGGCGTTCTCTTGATAAGTCGTCAGTACTCCCGAAGCTGCGGCCAAGCCAGCCAGCACCGGAGCCACCGACCTTTCCTTCAACCTGTGCATGTCAGGCGCCTTCCCACTGCTCTGCGTCTGAGTTCAGCCATCTGCTGGGGACCGGCGAGAACGAGGTGCTGCTCCAGACGTGTCGTCACCCGGCCGACGTGTTCCACTCTGCCGGTTCCCGCACCCTGGAGCCGGAGGAACTGGCTGAATAGAGGGGAGGAACCAGCATGAACAGCTCCTCGCAGCAGAAGGACATGGCCCTGGCCTGGCTGGTTCCCTCCGATGATCCGGGGGGACAGCGCCAGGCACAAGCCATAGAGAACTGGCTGCAGGCCTGCGCCTCCGATCTTCCTTTTGCTCTGGAACTGGTGGGCACCAGTCAAGCTCAGGGCTTTCTGCTGCGTTCCTGCGAGCGGGAGCAGCTGCAGCTGCTCTGTCGCCAACTGGAGGCCCTGGTGCCGCAGGTGGAAGTACGCTGGCTTTCCGCCATGCATGACCCGCTCCGCCTGCGCCCAGGCGAGCAGGCGCTCATTGGGCGCTTCTCCTTACTGGCTCCAAGCTATCTGCCGATCAAGACCTTTTCTGGGAAGCTTCTGACGGAAGGGGCAGATCCGCTGCCTGGCTTGCTGGCAGCAATGGCCACAGTCGGTCCCAGCCAGCGCGTCATTGCCCAGGTGGTCCTGGCCAGAGCCCCTGATGAGTGGGTCAGCGCAGATCTGCGCAAGACCGTGGAGCATGCGCTGCAGGCGGAGCGGGAGCGGTATGCACAACAGGCGCTTCAGGATGAGGCCGAAGGCGCCAGAGTGCTAGCTCTGGTGGGAGCAGCCGTGCTGATGCTCCTGGCCAGTCACTGGTGGCAAACTCACGCCTGGCTGCCATTACTGAGCTTGGGGCTACTCGGCCTGATGGCAGGGATCGGCTGGCTCTGGTGGCGGTTGATGCGCGCTTCCCCCGCCCTCTACGATCAGCACGCCGTAGCCGAGAAACTGGCGCGTGTGGGCTTTTATGCTCAGGTGCGTGTCATCGTGATCGGGCCAGCCACAGCCTCTCGCACCGCTCTGACGAGAGTGCTACACGCGATGGAAGCGGCGTATCGGCAATTTACTCAGCCCTCTAGCAACGGCTTCGCACTACACCGGGTCCAGCATATCCAGGCTCAGGATCGTCACGCACGCCAATTGCCAGATGTAGAAGCCGCCTTTCCCTACGCATCCCTCTTCCGGCGCATGCTGCATGGCGGGGCTCGCTCACCCTGGATTCTCAACGCTTTAGAAGTCGCTGGACTCTTTCATCTGCCTCAACCAGGGACCGATCTGCCGCTGGTCCGCCGTAGTACCCACAAAGCCTTACTGCTCTCCCCAGCACTGGCACAGCAGCTGCTCAGACACCACCGTCCCTTCCCTCCAGCGTTGTTGGGCTACTCCACTCAGCGTGGCTACCGTATCCCGGTGGCCTTGCCGGCGGAAGGCGTCCTGAGCCATACCTTTGTCGTAGGGAAATCTCGCTCCGGCAAGTCAGTGCTGATGCAGCTGATTGCTCGGGCTATCCTGCACTCCTCACCCTCCCCTTCTTCCCCAAGTCTGGTGCTGCTGGACCCGCACCGAGACCTGGTAGAGCAGTTGCTTGACCAGATTCCGCCAGCACGTCAGCAGGATGTGCTGCTTCTGGACCTCATGGATACCTCCTATCCGGTGGCAATCAATCCGCTTGACGTCTCCCTGGGACTGAGTCCTGATGAACTGGTGGCCAACCTGATGTCTTGTTTCGAGCGCATCTGGGCACCGCAGTGGGGGCCACGCATGGCCTACTTCCTCACAGCCGCTCTGCGCCTCCTGGCGACGCTCAATGCCAGCCTGGTGCAGCAGGGCCAGGCAGAGGAGCAATACACCTTGCTGGATATCAATCCCCTGCTCCAGGACCGCTCCTTCGCCATCCAGCTGCTGGCACAGCTCAACCTGAGTCAGCCCCAGCAACAAGAGCTGGTCCAATTCTGGCAGACCAGCTACTGGTCGCTGCATCCCTCCTTTCGGAATGAAATCTGTATGCCGATCGTGTCCAAGATCGGCATGTTCCGAGAGCACGAGCAGTTGCGCAGGATCGTGGGGCAACCCGTCACCCAGGCTCCAATCCATGAGGCCATTACCGCGGGCAAACTGGTGCTGTGTGCGCTGGCCAGTCGGGAGCTGCCCGAGGGAGCAGTGAATATCCTGGGGTCGACCTTGCTCAATCTGCTACACCGCGCCTTCCGGTTGCAGCAACCCCTGGAGCTGACGCAACGTCGTAAGGTACTGGTGGCGGTAGATGAATTCCACGTCTTCTCAGGAGGGGATTTCGAGCGGCTCCTTTCTGAAGACGCCAAGTACGGCTGTGCCTTACAGCTCTCGACGCAGAGCCTCAAGCGACTCTCACTTCTACGCGAAGGACTGCTAGAACTGGTCCTGGCAAACTGTCAGCAGCTCTTTGTCTTCAGCGTCTCCGCCGCTGACGCCATGCTTCTGGAAGGGGAGCTGCATCATCAGGTCTCTGCAGCTCATCTGGTCCGCCTCCCGCCCTTGCATTGCTACGCGCGGCTGAGTGTGCCCGGGTTTTCCCAGCAGGTGATCTCGCTGCAGGTCCAGCCGCCCCCAGGAGCACGACTTCAAGGCCAGACCAGCGCTGCGATTCGCGCTCAGCAGCGCAGATGCCGGCGACCAGCCGCGGAGGTCGATCGCTGGCTGGCAGAACAAGGTCGCCGACGGCATCCTGACGCTCTGCTCACCAGCAGGCGAGTGCAACGAGAGGCCGAGCGAGCGCACCAGCAGGCCCAACAACAGGAAGCGGCTATACAGCTCGAAGAGGAGCAACACACCCGAACAAGGTCTCACCCTCAGGAGCTGCCAGGGAATGAGCCGCTGCTGACGACCAGTCTAGGGGGAGCAGCCGTAGAGGTCTCCCTCAGAGAGCAGCCGGGGGACGAGCCTCCAGTTTCCGCGCGGAAGCATCGACGGAGTCGGCGCCAGCGTCGCCGAAAGGTCCCTGTTGGAACACCGCCCCCTGAGCCCCAGGAGCAGCGCCATCTTGGAGAAGAGCAAGCAGAGGAAGGAGCCCCTCACGATGAGAAAATGGCTTACCGGGCCCGAGGCAGTGAGGATCAGCCCAACTGAGACGGCCCTCCTGCGCTGGCTGCTCTGGCATCCGCTCCTGTCAGCACACGAGCTGGCACGTCTGGAGCAGAGCCGTCAGAGGCACGCTCCAGACGCTGCAGTTGCACGGCCTGTGTTGGAGCCAGCAAGCATCTCGCAGGTCCGCAGGGACCTTCGCCGGCTCAAGCGGGGCCTGGTCCTGGCTTTCCGCCTCAAGGAACCGGGCTGGCCGGTGGCTGAGGAGCGCTATGCGCTGACGGTTGCCGGCGTGACGGCGTTCGCGCACCAGTTTCAGCCACCGCTCTCGGCCGAGGCACTCGCGTGCGCCTATCCGATCGAGCAGGAGGATCTCCTCAGCCGGCTCGCATGCCCTGTTTCCACCCTGGTCCTGGCCACCTGTTTCACGAGCTTGATAGAGGGTGCGCGACAGGACTGGCAGGTTCGGGTGTTCCAGTTTCCCTGCTCCCTGCGCTCCTTGCAGAGGCTGGCTGGCTGGTCAGAGTGGTCAGCGGCTCGAACGAGGCCGCTCAATGCCGCGCTGTGCCTCCTGCAGTCTTCCCAGCCCGAACAGCAGTCAGTGCCGCTGCTCCTGCTGCCGGGTCCCCACCAGGAGCAGCCATTTCCCTGGCGCCAGGCAGCGAACCTGCTCGGGCAGCTGGCTCGTCTGTACCAGGCGAATGGGCAGGAGCCGCAGGCAGGGATACCACTGGTCCTGGTGGTGAGTACGGCAGCCCATCTGCCCGCCTGGAGTGACCTGCTGCAGCAGCTCGCCTCGACGCAGTGCCGTGTTCCCCAGGGCGGGATGCTCCTGGTGGAGCAGGTACGGCAAGAGGGGTTCCTGACGGCGCCCTGCTGGCGCTTTGCCGAGCTGGCAGCGCTGAGGGCATCGAGCACGTCTGCCTGGAAAGCAGCAGCCACCCAGCGTCCAACGGTCAGCACGCTGTTACTGGAGCAGATGAGGATACGCAGCCAGCAGCAGGCAGATCTGCCTCAGCCGGGGGAGGACCCGGCGCTCCTCCTCGCCCGCCAGTCCCACCTGTGGACCAGGAGTAAGCAGCCATCCTGGCGGCGCCTGGGCCATCCTGTTCGTCTTCCTGACGCCAGGTGGGCGGCGAGCCTCATCAGGGGGGCATCGCGTCAGGCAGGAGCAGATGTCTCGACGGCCGGCACGCTGGCGACTGCAGCACGCCTCAACCTGACTCTGACCGCCTGGCAGAAACGCCTGCTCCTCCTGGTGGCACGCTTTCCGCTGCTCAGCCGGGCGCAGGCGGCGCAGCTGCTGGGGCTGAAGGGACAGGCAGAGCGCCGTCTCCAGCGCCTGTTGGTCGCGCTGCTGGCCACCGACCTCCTCACCTGTTACCGCTGGTCAGCGGCGCCAGGGCGGGAGCAGGAGCGCCTGCTGCCCACACAGGCTGCTGCGGGTTATCTCGTCACCCGAGGAGCGCTGCCACCGTACTGGGGAGAGAGCGGTCAGCTCGTGTCGAGCCAGCATGGGCCGCTCTGGCTGCCTCCTCAGGCCCGTGGACTTCTGGCACAGATGCAGCACACGCATGGACTCTATACCTGTCTGGCAGCTCTCTCTTGGGCCGCTACGCAGGAGCCGGCCATTGACGGCAGCTGGATCTGGAGCACACGCGAAAGTGCCCGCCGCTGGTTTGACCCAAGGCGACGGCAATGGATTCAGTTGCGCCCTGACGCCACCTGGATCATCTGGCTGCGTGGGCAGCCGCTTCCTGTATGCCTGCTGATCGAATATGATCGTGCCACCCGGCAGCGAGAGTTTCTGGCAAAGGCAGAGACGTATGCCATTGCCAGCCAGCAGACAGGGGGACACTTTCCACCGGTACTCATCATTACGACCCAGCCCCGGACAGTAGCGCGTATCCACACATGCTGGCAGTTAAGCAGGGCTCCTCAGCCCATGCTCCTCCTCCTCCAGGCGGCACTAGACCAGCCTGCTACGCTGCACCACATGACTGACTGGCTGCTTCAACTCTGCTCGCTTCCCTGAGACTTTTCGGCCAGGGAAGACCAGGAGAACAGGTTGAATGCCTCCTGCTGGCTGAGCTGGAGAGCCAGCCGATAGGCATTCGTCTGCGCCCGCGCTGTTTCCAGATCCGCGAGGGTCTCCCGTCTGGGTTCCCATCGCCGGTCTGAGACCTTGCGCATCTGGGACCAGTACGCGCGCCAGAGTTGATCGACTTGCCCCGTCTGGCCCAGCGAACCCCAGAGCAAGACGGCACGACGCAGCGCCCGCTCGCTCATGAGCACCCGCTCCCCTGGCTCACTCCCTGGCCCGAAGCTCACCTTGCTATCAAACCGCGTCGTACAGGCCCCCAGCGCATAGTCCGCGTAGCGCTGAGCCGCGCGTGCGAATGCCTGGCGCTGCTGCCGCAGTGCCAGCTCGCTCGGAGGCGGACTTCCGAAGGTTAACCCCTCTCGCCACGCTGCCTCTCCCAGCCACCAGAGGGCTTCCAGGTACCAATCGCGTCCTTGTGTAAAGGGTTTGCGAATCCAGGAGCTGCGTCCCTCCCAGGGCTGGACCAGCTCGGGATAACGCTGGATATAGCTGGCGAGAAAGTCCCCGCGATACGCTGCCACCAGCTCTTCACAGGCTCGCACCACCTCTCTGGGAACCTCCTGAACCAGAAGCCCTTCTTTCCGCATCTTCATCAGAACTGCATAACTTCCCTGGATCACCTCCAGGTCAATGACCTGACAGCCGGATGCCAGGCGCCAGATCCCCCCTTCGCTGGCAAAGGGATCGAGCGCTGCCGGCAACGCCTCCCGCTCCGTCAATAGCCCCTGCAGGATGAGTGCTTCTCGCACACGTCGGCGCAGGATCTTCCGGTGCGAGTCGAAGCGTTCACCCAGCTTCTGAGCATGGGCCTCCTCATCAGGCTGGCCATGCCCAAAGACCTCCTCCAGCAGCTGATCCCGTGGCACCCCCTGCCGATTCCAGGCCAGATAGGCCAGCAGTTCCTGGCGCTTCGGATACGTCCCCAGCGATACAGGCATCTCTTCCCTCTCTCCTATGCGCAGGGCCAGGACAACCTCGCCAAACACACGTAGCTGGAGCCTGGCCTTCCGCCTGGTGTCACTGGACACCCCCTGACGAGCAGGGGGCTGGAAGGTGCGAACCAGAGCGGGAAGGGAACTTCCCTCATGGGGGATGGGAAGCGGCCCGTTCGCTTGCTCCTCCGGCTGCGGGGAGCTGGCTGGAACGATGGCAGACAGGGCAGAGCACGAAAAAGATGTCTCTGGGGGAAAACGCTGAGGGGTGGCTCTGGAAACTGACGTCGAGAGCCCGTGAGCCGAGGCTGCTGTCGTGGAAGAGAACGACCTTTCAGCGCCAGGCTCTGCCGTCTTGGGAGAAGACTCTGCTGAGTGGCCCGACTGTCGCCCGGGCATGGTGGTGCGCTCCACAGCGCTCACGCTGCGCTGAGTAACTGGCTGGTGGTCACTGGTAGAAGAGGAAGGGTGTTTCCGCAACAGGAGGAGTAAGCCTTCAAGAGCCTCAGCAAGGAGCATGGGAAGGAGCAGCGGAGCAGCCAGGCGCAGGCAAAGGAGGACCATCGGCCAGCGGTTGGCCGGCTCCTGCCACAGGACAGGGAAGGAGCCTACCCGTTGCCAGAAGAAGGACCAGACCGGCAACGTCCACAGGAGGAAGCTGCCAATGGCACTGATCAGCAAGACGAATCGCATCAGCAATTGCTTGGACCGACTGCTGATCGCAGCCGAGACAAAGGGCCACGTTGGATGACCCAGGAGCATCACACACCTTTATCCTTTCTTGCTTCCAATCCTTGCTTGCTCGCCGCAGCGAGCGCAGAGGCGATGCTTAGCCAGCGCGCCTGGTGGGACAGCCACTTTTCTTCCAGTGTATCTCCCAGGCGGCTGGTACTGGAGCATGGTGTATCGCCTTCGTAGGAAGCCTCTCGCGTCTTTTGGGGACGGAAGCGGGATCAGACGGGCACAGCAGGGTCCCCTGAACCGCCTGCCACGGGAACGATTGGGGAACAGACAGGGAAGCATTGGGGAAAATATCCGAGAGCGAGCAAGAGCAGCGGGCTTCCGTAGCTGTGCCGTGAGTTCTCTCTTGAGAAATGAACACTTGCCTCTCTTGCATAATTCTTCTACGTATGCTACGGTGCTGTCCAGCGACGTGGGGAGGAGGCTGCGTCGCCGGGTCCCATGCCATGTCGTCAACAGCTCTCTCTCATGCCTTCCTCTGAAGGCAAAGCGACGACAATCAGCGTCACGGATACCGGCTGGAAGCCGATCTTGCTTCATATGGTCGTCATCTGACTCAGTATGGTCGTCATCTTGCCAACAAGAGAGGAGAAAGCACCCATGCCACTGACGGACCTTCCCGTGCATCCATCTTCGCTGCTGGCCAGACTTTGCCGTCCGGCTACGAGCGGCCAGGGCAGAGCTGGCAGGGAGAGTACCTGGCTTCCTGGTGACGGAGACCAAGACGCACAAAGGCAAGCGTACCATCGTCCTCCCCCCGCTCGTCATTGACACCTTGAAAGCGCACCAGGAACGGCAACTGGAGGCCCGCCGCAAGGCAGGTCCTTGTTGGCAGCAGAAGGATCTGGTCTTCTGCACCCACAACGGAAATTTTCTGACCGATAGCTTTGTGCGCCGCCAGTATTACCAGATCCTGGACGAGGCTGGGTTACCGCGCATCCACTTTCACGATCTGCGGCATAGCACAGCAACGATCCTGCTCGCGCTGGGCGTGCCTATCAAAGTCGTCCAGGAACTGCTAGGCCATAGCCACGTGAACACCACGCTCGGGATCTATGGCCATGTGCTGCCGGGCATGCAAGAGGAAGCCCTGCGGAAACTAGAGAGGGTGTTAAAGGGAGAGAACGCGCAGGACAGCAGAGCAGATTACTGTCAGAATAACTGTCTTGAGCCTTAGCGACGGCCCTCTACTAAAGGGAGGGCCATTCCTGTGGCTTGGGAAAAGGGAGCGGGAGACGGGACTCGAACCCGCGACAGCCTGCTTGGAAGGCAGGTACTCTACCACCTGAGTTACTCCCGCCAATCACGCAACAGCCTGCTAACATACCCTACGAGCGGCTAAGACCAGACTAGCGCAGGGCAAAGAGGGATCAGCGCCAGCACTACAACAATCGGGGTGCGCGGATTTGAACCGCGGACCTCATGGTCCCAAACCATGCGCGCTACCCACTGCGCCACACCCCGCCGGCTGATGGGCTAACCCGCCCGTGCTGCTCACACTCTTTGCCCAGCTCGCTCGCTACGGGCAAGCGCTCACCTACGACTGTGCATTTGAACTATAGCACGGCAACACCTGGCTGTCAAGTGGGATCTTGCCCCTCCGAAGCCACTCCCCCAGACCAGAGCGGCTGGCCAGGCTTCACCAGCCCCTCCCTTCTCTTCCACTCCTCTCATTCTGTTCTGCAGTGTAGCCCTCTATAGATCCCGCTTACGGCGATAACGCAGCTTCAACAGGAAAAGATGCCAGCGAGTGGTAAACCACGACAGCGGATGCGGACGCAAAGAGGACACTTTCCCCCCACCATAAAACCCTGCGGCAGAGTAACGCGGACGCCGCCAGAGCTGGACAACCAGGACCGCTACCAGACAAACCAAACTCACAATCGCCATGATCCCCGTGAAGACCCCAGGGCCTTCCTGAGCATAGGCGAACCCACCCGCGATCAAGGCGGCAATAATACTGAGGAGCAAAAACCACTGAGAAGCATCCAACGTCCAGGCAAAGGCAGGAAACCGCAGGCGCGGCAACGAGAAACGCCACCTACGACCAGCCCGGGAGCGACCGCGGAACCGCGAGCCCTGCGCCTCGCTTTGTTCTAAGTTCCGGAGGATCTCCTCAATCTCGCGCTCATATCTGTTCGGCATGGCTGCTCTGCTTCCTTGAAGGAACTTGCCAAAAACGCCCCTGTTGATAATGATACCAACTTCTCCGCCAACCCGCAAGGTCACAGCCGGCTTGCTCACTCCCGTGTATTCAAGCTCAGCTCGGCCTCCTCTTCCTCCCTCACCCCACCCCATCCAGGCAGCCACCCCATCATCTCATC
The DNA here is from genome assembly GCF_059696725.1 of Thermogemmatispora argillosa. Classification (NCBI taxonomy): domain Bacteria; kingdom Bacillati; phylum Chloroflexota; class Ktedonobacteria; order Thermogemmatisporales; family Thermogemmatisporaceae; genus Thermogemmatispora; species Thermogemmatispora argillosa. The sequence continues at coordinate 574,099 of NZ_AP019377.1, forward strand.
TACCGCACCTCACCCCACTCCGCCTCACACGAGCGAACGCGGAAGAGACCCTTGACTTTCTCCACCAATTCCAAGGGATGGAAAGGCTTGGTAATATGGTCCGCCGCCCCTAGATCCACACTGATCCGCTCGTAGATATGCTCTGCATGGGCCGTCATAATAATTACCGGTATCTGACGCATGGCCGGATCGCGACGCAAGCGATTGAAGATCTGGTAGCCGTCTAACCCCGGCATCATGACATCGAGAATGATCAGATCCGGCTTCTCCACTGCCAGGAGCGCCGCGAGCTGCCTGCCGTCTGCCGCAGTGACAACCTCAAAGCCATTGCGACTCAGGACAAAGGTGATAATCTCGCGCGTCTCCTTATCATCATCAACCACAATAATGCGTTTCATTTTCTGCCTGCCTCTCCCAGACCCTCCCCCTGGCACACCAGTAGGGCTAATGCAACGCACGCCGATGCCTGCGGATAGATAGATAAGCGTCGTAGACTTCACAACTGTCCCCACCTTACAGTATAGTCTCTGATGGAAGAGCTACCCAGAAGACCACTGAGCATGCTTCGTCTGACACAAGCAGACAGCTGATTATTACAAGGGCGCGCCCATCCTCGCGAGAAGACAGAATCGAAACCGGCGTCTTCTGGTTGACTCTGCCTGTTTCCTCTGTTATCATATGCCAGAAGAGCATCAATACAGGAACAGAGAGTAGGAGTCTGAGGGGGCGAGTATGAGCGTGAGCGAATCCCCGTCCTGGCAGTCCGTCTTGCAGCGGCTTATCCGCACGACGCCCGAGCGCCAGCGCCTCGCAACAGCGCTCGGCGTGACTTCTATGACGCTTTCCCGCTGGGCGAACGGCGAGTCAAGACCTCATCGCTCCCACTTAATCCGCCTCGTCCAGGCCGTTCATCCCCAGTACCGACAAGAGCTGCTGGAAGCCCTGCGCCGCAGCTTTCCCGATATCGATACGCTCCTGCGCGAGAGCGCCGTCGAACAGGTACCCTCGGAGTTCTTCGCCCAGGTGCTCAGCGCCCGTACGACTACCATCGAGTCGCTGCGCTTCTGGCAGATCGGTGAGATGGTGCTACGCCAGGCCCTGGCCCAGCTCGATCCCAACCACCTCGGGATGTCGATCACCCTGATCCAGTGCATGCCTCCTCACCCCGATGGCAAGATCCGCAGCCTGCGCGAGCGCATGGGCAAAGGTACCCTCCCCTGGACCGCCGATCTGGAACAGATGGCCCTCTTTCTAGGGATGGAATCGCTGGCCGGCTACGTAGTGGAGTCGGGACGCGTCCAGAGCATCGAGGATCTGCGTAAGTACCACCTCGTCCCCGCCTATCAGAGCGAGTTCGAGATTAGTGCCGCCGCTCATCCTATCTGGCTCGGAGGCCGCGTCGCCGGCTGTTTGCTGGCTTCGAGCACCGAGGTCGGCTATTTCTCTCAGCAACGCATGAGTTTACTGGCGATCTTTAGCGATCTGGCTTCGCTGGCCTTCGACCCCAGCGAGTTCTACGCCCCTTCGCAGATCGAGCTGCGCCCGATGCCCTCCCCGGAGAAGCAGCGTCCGATTCTGGCCACCTTTCGCCAGCGCGTGGCCCGGCTACAGTACCAGCGGCGGCTCTCGAACGCCGAAGCCGAGCGAGAAGCCTGGCGCGAGATCGAGGAGGAATTACTGCGTCTGGGCGAGCAGGAGAACGAAACGCTCCTCTCTCCTTAAGCCCGCTCGGGCTTCCTCCCCCCACCGGTCTCGCTCGACGTTCTTCCCCCAGCGGGCAGCCCGGCGCCAGGTATTCCCTCTGAGTAAACCCGCCGCGCCCCTTTCAGGGAGTGTCCTGCTTTTCTCTCCGCCCCTACTCGATGCCATGTTTGCGCATCAGGTAGCGAAGCTGATCGACCTTGCCCATCCCCAGTAGCTCCGCCGCACGTGTGCGGTTATGCCCCGCCTCTTGCAACGCCTGCCGAATGAAATAGCGTTCTACGCGCTCGACGATGCGCTCCAGCGGCAAGGACTGCGCCGGATGGCTGGCAAGCCACTCCTCCCAGGGATCAGAGGTCTCACGCTGACGGCTCTCGCTGTAGCCAACGATTTCCTGGGGCAGATGGGCCGGCTGGATCTCATCACCGCTACTGAGAATCATGGCGCGCTCAATGACGTTCTTGAGTTCACGTACGTTGCCCGGCCAGCTGTAGGCCAGCAAGAGACGCTGCGCCTCGGGCGAGATGCGGCGGACGTTGCGCCCCAGCGACTTGTTGAAGTCCTCAACAAAGCGCGAGGCGAAGAGCAAGATGTCCCCCGGACGTTCACGTAACGGCGGCAGGTTGATCTGCATGACCGCCAAACGATAGAAGAGGTCGCGGCGAAAGGTCCCCTCTGCCATCGCCTTCTGCAGGTCGCGGTTGGTAGCCGCGATCACTCGTACGTTGATTTTGACTTCTTTGCTCCCTCCCAGACGGAAGAAGGAGCGCGTTTCGAGGACACGCAGCAGCTTGGCCTGCATGTCAAGCGGCATTTCTCCGATTTCGTCAAGGAAGAGCGTCCCTCCGTCGGCCAGCTCTAGCAAGCCACGTTTCTGCTTGCGCGCATCAGTAAAAGCATATGGCTCGTAGCCAAAGAGTTCGCTCTCTAGGAGGTTATGAGCGATAGCTGCGCAGTTAAGCGGCTGGAATGGTCCAGCGGCTCGCGGACTTTGCTCGTGGATGGCGTGAGCAACTACCTCTTTGCCCGTGCCACTCTCGCCAGTGATGAGGACTGAGGCGGTGTCGCTGCGGGCTACGCGGGCTACCATTTCAAAGACCTGACGCATGCGCTCGCTATGGCCCACGATGTAGTTGAAGTGGTAGTTGTCGCTGCGCTCGCGCCGCAGTTGGCGCAGCTCGCGATACATGGCGCTGGTCTCCAGGGCCCGCTGGACAACAAGCAGCAGCTCCTCAAGATCGAAGCCTTTGAGCAGGTAATCGGAGGCCCCTAGCTTCATGGCCTCGACAGCACTGCGGACGTCTCCATAGGCAGTCAACATGATTACCGGTAGCTCAGGCTCGCTGGCCCTGATGCGCTTGAGTACCTCCAGTCCGCTGAGGCCTGGCAAACGCAGGTCCAAGAGGACAAGGTCAACCGAGCACTGTTGAATGATTCGCAGCCCGGCCTCGCCCTCGGCTACTGTCTCGACCTCGTAGCCATGCCTGCCAAGGTAGCGCGCAATTTGGTGCGGCAGATGTGGCTCATCGTCGATGATGAGGATCAGCATGCTCATGTCGTCTGTGGTCTCCCGCTTGTTGGTTCTGTGGTCTGTGACTCAGGCTCGCTCTCGCCCTCGCGGACATCGCTCGTGGACGCCAGCGGCAGGCGGATGGTGAAGGTGGCCCCATAGCCTAGGCGACTCTCAACGCTGATTTGCCCATGATGGCTTTCGATGAGGCGCTGCGTAATGGCAAGGCCCAGGCCAATTCCATGCGCTTTGGTAGTGAAGAAAGGCTGGAAAATAAGGTCAAGCTGCTCAGGTGGAATACCTATTCCTGTGTCGCTGATTGCTAATTCTAGCCATTCATATTGCTCTTGTGCTATATAACTTCTTTCGCTGTCTGTAACCCTCACCCGCGGTAAGACATAGCCAGCACTGGTCCCCGGCTGCGACCGCTGGACGACTTGGGCGGAGACGGTGAGTATCCCTCCCTCGGGCATGGCTTGGATGGCATTGGTGTAGAGATTGAAAAGGACTTGTTCCATTTGTTCCATATCGGCTAAGACAATGGCTCGCCGGCGCTGCTGCGATGGCTGCAGGAGATCGCGCTGATAGACGCGATGCACAACAATGCCGGCTTCAGTGAGACAGGGCTGCAGCGTCTGCAGCACGTGCTCATTGAGGGCAATGAGGTCACAGGGTACACGGTGCAGTTGGCGCGGCTTGGCAAACAGGAGTAGTTCGCGTACGATGTTGTCTAGCCGCTCGACTTCTTTGAGGACAACAGCGATCGATTCCTGGGCCCCGCGGTGCTCTTCAAGCGGGGCTGTCTGGCCGCTCCACTCTCCTCCAACCTCGGGAGTTTCAGCCGCTTCACGCCTGATGAGCCGCTCCAGGTCGTCCATGAGCATTTGCATGGTGATTTTGATAGAGGCCAAGGGGTTGCGTACCTCGTGGGCAACGCTGGCCGCCATCTTGCCCAGGGAGGCCAGCTCGTCTAGCCGCCGCTTCTCTTCTTGGAGCCGGTGCATGGAGGTGACATCGCTGAAGGTGAGCAGGGTCCCGATCGGCTGCCCTCGATCGTTGCAGAGCGGCTGCCAGGTCATGTCAAGGACAAGATCTTGCCCCTGCCGATCGCGGGTGATCAGTGTCTCGTGATAGGCAGAGGGGGCGCGTTGGCCTGGACCTGGACCGTCAGGCCCGGATGGCTGGGCTTCTCGCAGGGCCTGGGGGTTCTTGAGCGGCAAGATCTTGTGCACCGGCTGCCCCAGCGCTTCATAAGGATGATAGCCCAGAATGAGCGAGGCGGCCCGATTAAAGGTAGTGATCTGGCCACTGAGATCTATGGTCATCAATCCGCTGGGAATGCTCTCCAGGATCAGCTCTTTGAGACGCTGGTCGTCAAGGACCTGGCGCAGCAGCTTGCGCGCTTCGTTGCGCGCCTCGATGACTTCGGTCATGAGATGGATATTTTCAAGGGCAGCACTGGCCTGGCTGGCCAGAACTTGCAGCATCATGAGTTCGACATGGCGCACTTTCCAGGGCCGATAGGTGGCCCCTACCAGCAGGCCGAGTACTCGTGGCTCTCTTTCTTCAGCGCCGCAGAGCCGCCCACGTCGCCCAGGGTCACCGCCACTGATGAGCGGGAGGGCGATAAAGGTGTTGATGCTGCTGGGCAGATGGCTGAGGTAGTCGGCGGTTCGTGGGCTGCCCGGGCGTTCGATCAGCAGCGGCGTGGGATGCCTCCCCTGCTCACGAGCATAGCGAAAGAGGGCTTCGCTCAGCGCCGCGCTGATCCAGGGCGCCTGCCTGCTCAGCGGCGGCGGGAGGAGCAGGTCACAGAGATCCAGCGGCGCGATTTCTCGACAGCGCTGCATGATGATGGTGCAGAGGCGTTCAAAATCGTGTACGGCGCTGTTAATCTGGCTGCCAATGCTGTTGAGTAACGAGAGTTCATGGATACGCTCGCGGTCCCTCTCTAGAAGCAGGGTGTTTTCGAGCAGCATGGCGCAGACGCCGGCCACAGCTTCAAGGACGCGCATCTCTTCTTCGCTCCAATAGGCTGGAAGGCGCTGGCTGTGGCCTCCTGCGAGAGCGCGCTCAGCCGCCTCAACGCTGAGCGCCCCCTGCTCACTCTTAGTCTCGGCCTCGCCGCCGCGAATGGCGACGAGAACGCCGGTGGCGCGCTGCCGGTAGATGAGAGGCACTGCTACAAGCTGCGGCCTCCCTTCGCCCGCCGGAGCCGTGGCAACCTGCCGCAGTCTCCAGGCTCGCGCTTCAGGCCGCTCGCTGTTGAGATCGATCGGGTTGATCTGGGCCACCGCTAGCAGGGAGGTCGACCAGCCTGGTCGATCGTCAAACGTGCCAGAGACAAATTGGAGTGTCTCGCCAATGCGCTTGTAGAGAAGAACGTGTCGGCTTCTCAGCAGCGAAGCTAGCCTGCGCGGCAGATTGTCCTGCAGTACCCGGTAGTCGCCGATAGCGCTGAATTCGTCAAGGATGGTCGTGACGAGCGCGGGCGCGCTCAGTGGCGCCAGGGCCGAGAGGGCCTCTCCCTCTTCCACGACGCTAGCTTTTTCTCCTTTCTCCGCCGCGCTGGACTGCTGTGATGCGAAGATCCCCGAATCATGCTCTGCAGTACGCATGCTTCCCCCCTTCTCCTGACCGCTCCAGTTCGCTGCGCCCCCGTCGAGCTGCGCTTGTCGGCCTTCTGCCCCGCTGAGTGCTCATTTGTGGCTTCTCTTTCCTGACCACTCGACACCTCTTCCACTCTCTGTGCAACCTGCCTGGCGTTGTCGCGTGCAAGGCTCTCCGGACAGCCCTCCGCACCCGCTACCGCCAGGCCCTCTCCAGGCTGCTCCCCCCGCCGGCTATCCCCTCGCTGGCCGCTCGCTCCGTTTCCCGGCAGCCTTCTCTCTTGATCCTCTCTCCTGTTTTCTACTATAGCAGATGCTAGCCTATTTTGCACCTGTCATTGGTCATGTCTGAAAATATTGCCATTATCTCTGCCTGGCTTCCTTCCTCTCACACTACTATTATGACTGATCATTCATAATCTTGTGTAAAAATGGAAATACGATCGAGGTCTATCCTTGTGCCGCGAAATAGCCTCCATAGTCAGAGGAAGAGCGTACGAAGGGATAGGGCTTGCCAGCAGGTGGCAACTTCGCTACCCTGATAGGCAAGCGCTAACCGCACTGCGCCGATGGAAGCAGCGTTAAGATAACAAGGCATGAAGGGGGAAAACAATGGAGGAAGAGCACGACAAACCGCACGGAGTGCCGGGCCCTCAGCGAGTCGAAGGGGAGCAAAGGCAGACCGAGGGGCCAAGCAAGATTGCACCGCGCTGGCTGGCGCTGATCGCCGCCTTGCTCTGCGGCTTCCTCTACGCCATTTTGCCCCCCTGGCTGACTCTCGGGCCCAATTGGCTCCCGCTGACCCTGGAGGGGATCATTGCCGCTGTGGTCGTCGCCTTCAGTTTGCTGGCGCGGTTGGGAGGGCAACCGCTCCCTCACCGTCTGCTGCGCCGCCTCGCCCTGGGATTGTTGGCGATCGTCACTCTGGCTCTTGGCAGCGCCGTGGCCCTGCTTATTTTCAATTTGCCGCGCGACACCCGGGCCGACGTGCTGCTGCGGGCCGCTGCCCTGCTCTGGGTCTCCAACATTCTGGTTTTTGCCCTCTGGTATTGGGAGGTCGACGGTGGGGGACCTGTGGGACGCCACCGGCGGGGCCACCGCGCAGTCGACTTTCTTTTTCCTCAGCAGGCCGGCGGCAATAGCGGCGGCTGGGTGCCACACTTTCTCGACTATCTGTTTCTCGCTTTCACCACTGCCACCGCTTTTAGCCCGACCGACACCATGCCGCTGACGCGCCGTGCCAAAACCCTCATGATGCTGGAGGCCCTGCTTTCCCTGCTTGTGCTGGCAATCCTGGCGGCGCGCGCTATTAATATCCTTTAACGCTCAGCTTGGCCCGGCCTCTCTACCAGAGAGCGATCAGCTCAGCTAGACGGGGGGCGAAAAGTCACTTCGCGGCCCTCGCTCTCACCGCTGCGGCGAAGGAGGCTGCGCGCCGGCGTCGTGGTCGCTATCTCGCGTCCCGCTTTGAAGACGTGCAGGCGCGCTGGCAAGAGGCGCAGGGCCTCAAAGGCTGAGGGGGCATCGAGAATCACAAAATCGGCGGGCTTCCCCTCCTCAATGCCGTAGCGCTCCTCGATGCGTAAGACGCGGGCCGCGTTGGTAGTGATCAGGTCCAGCACGGTATTCATCTCTTCATAGCCACTCATATGGCAGAGCAAGAGGGCGAGCTGGGCGGCGGCCAGCATATCACCACGTCCAAGCGGGAACCAGGGGTCCATAATCGAGTCGTGGCCCAGAGCGACCGTTACGCCGGCTTCTAGCAGCTCCTTGATGCGAGCCAGGCCGCGGCGCTTCGGATAGGTATCAAAGCGCCCCTGTAGCACGACGTTATCGAAGGGATTGGCGATTACATTGACACGGGCGCGCGCCAGCAAGCGCAAAAGCTTGAAGGCATAGGCATTATCGTATGAGTGCATGGCCGTGCAGTGGCTGGCCGTCACTCGTCCCTGCCAGCCAGCGCTGAGCGCCTCTGCCGCCATGACCTCCGTAAAGCGCGACTGCGGGTCATCGGTTTCATCGCAGTGACAGTCAATGTCGCGATTGAACTCGCGCGCCAGGGCGAAAGCGTAACGCACATCTTCCACTCCCAGGTCGCGCGTCCACTCGTAGTGCGGGATGCCGCCGACCAGATCACACCCTAACTCCAGGGCACGGCGCATCAGCTCTGGACCGTCGGGGAAGGAGAAAATACCATCCTGGGGAAAGGCCACAAGTTGAAGCTCGCAGATGTCTCGTACTTCTTCACGCACTTCGAGCAGCGCACGCAGGGCCGTCAACGAAGGATCACAGACATCGACATGGCTGCGAATGTAGAGCGTGCCCTGTGCGACCTCCCAGCGAATGGCTTCCAAAGCACGGCGCTTGACGTCCTCATGGCTGAGGCTCGGCTTGCGTTCGCTCCAGATCTGAATGCCTTCTAGCAGGGTACCGCTGCTGTTGTAGCGCGGCTGACCGACAGTCAGGACAGCGTCAAGGTGGACATGGGCATCGATAAAAGGCGGCGAGACCAGCCGGCCCGCGGCATCGATCTCGCGGGCAGCGCTTTCCTTGGACAGCTCCGGTGCAATGCGCACAAAGCGTCCATCTTGTATTGCGATATCAACAAGCGTATCTCTGCGATGGAGGCGCGCATGGCGCACCAGTAAATCGTAAGGCATGGTTCTTCCTTCTTCGGTACGTGTGCGATGGCACGAATCCGCGTGAGCGCTGCGGGCGCGGAGCGCTACGGCAGCAGCCAGAGCAGAGCGATAGCCCATGAGCCAAGTGAGCCTGCTCTGCGACCAGCGTCGCCCGCTAGAGAGGGAGGCCCAAGGGGGCAGGTGACCGTGATTCCTCTGCCACCTGCCCCTGAGCCTGACGAAGCCAGGTGAGGCCAACACCGCTAGCAGGCCGTGACGTGAGCGGCAAAGAATACTGCTCACTCACTCAAGGCAGTGGGAAGGCCTTCTCTGGCTTGCTCGCTGGCCGCTTAGCGCCCATTGCGACGCAGCTCAATGGGGCGCAGGAGCAGATAGGCGATGGCCGCCAGGGCGATGCCCAGCTCGAAGCCGATATCCATCCCATAGGGCGGATTGACCAGCTTTGCCAGCGGGCCAACATAGTAGACCTGCGCCGCCCCCAGGGCCACGCCAACGAGTCCAATGACCAGCGCTACCAGGGCTGCCCAGCCAACCGGCAGCTTCTCGGGCGTGTTCCAGTCGTCGACGTTGTAGACGCCATGCCGGAAAACAAAGTGCTCGAGGATTAGAATGATCGACCAGGGACCAAGCCAGTAGGCGATCAGCAGCAGGAAATTCTCCAGTGTCTGGTTGAAGTTCTGAGCGGCGGGCAGGGCGATAGCCACGTAGATGACTGCGCCGATCAGGGTCCAGACAGCGCGCGGCACGCGCTGCAGCGATTTACCAACCACCTGGATCGAGAGACCAAGGCTGTAGTCGTTGGGGATATTGTTCGCCACGACGCTGAGGGCCAGCAGGACCAGCAGGAAGGTGCCGAAACCACCCAGGGGCTGCAGCACTCCCGCCAGCAGCTCGCCGCCACTCTTGGGAACCCAGCTCGTCAAGAGCATGCCCAGGGTCTCCAGGACCACACAAGGCAGGAAGACCCCCAGGAAGGTCAGCCAGAAAACACGGCTGGCTGGCGTCTCCTCCGGTTGGCGAACGTTGTAATCAGCGGCGTAGGAACTCCAGCCGGTGGCGAAGCCGTAGACAGCACCCCCGAAGGAGATCAGCGAGGCAAACCAGGCCGCGCTCACCGCCGGCATCGGTACGATTTTCATGTGCGGCGCCGCTACCACCGTGATGATGGCGAAGATGATCGCCATCGGAATCCAGGCAAAGCGCTCGTAGCGATGGACGTAGCGGTAGCCGTAGATACTGACCACCGTGGTCAGGAGCGCGATGACCAGGATACCTGCCCAGCGCGGGACCGCGCCATTGCTCAGGGCCGCCACCAACTGGCCGCCGACAATGACATTGACCGCCGACCAGCCAATACAGGCCGCGACATTGAAAAGGGCCATCACAATCCCACCAACCCAGCCAAAAGAGAAGCGCGAGATCGTCATCTGGCGCAGGCCAAGCTTGGGTCCGAGCGTCGAGAAGAAGGCAACGGGAAGCACGCCCAGGGCATTAAAGATCACGATCGCGGCCAGGCCATCCCAGAAGCCCAGGCCAAAGACCAGGTTGGCCAAAGCCCCGACCGCTACCGTGGAGATCACCAGGTTGGCCGAGAGCCACATGGTGAAATTGTCAAAGATACGCACATGAGTGCGAGCAGTGGGGGCCACCCGTTCAATGCCGTGGATCTCTATGCCCCGTTCTTCAGGAATAGTGACGATGTCAGACATACTGCTATCTCCTGGAGAAAAACTAGTGGGACGCTCCTCGTTCGCTCACGTGCGAGTTTCATGCGCCGAAAAGGGCCGTCATCCTCGACCTTCCTCGCTCGCGTTGCGCCATTCCACCGCAGGAGGCACCCTGGGAGAACCTTGCGTTGGGCGGCATTCAGCATGGATAAGAGGTGTCTGGAAGAGTGCTAGCTGAACCACCTGGCCACCTCTCCGGAGCGTACGAAGGATGAGCTAATTCCAGTTGTATTATACCAGCATTGCCGCCCCCCTGTCACGGTCTCCTGGCTGTTCGCCTGCCAAGGCCACCAGGCTCCAGACGGCCTCTCTCTCGCTTGCCTCGGGTCAGGGTCTGTAAAAAAGCCATAAATGCTCATGGGCAGTTCTGACCAGGGAAAGGAGTCCGCTACCCTAGACGCACCTCCCATCGAGTAGTTACAATGCACACATATAGACATCATACAGCTAGCAGCTGCAAGCTGGCGAGCGCGTTGACTGCTAGGGGCGGGGCGGGCGGATAGGCAGCCAGGGAAGGCATCAGGGGACATGAGGGGGGCTTAGGTGCGCTCGCCAGGGGGTATGCAGCAGCAGCAGCAGCAGCTATCTTTGCCATTCAGGAGGTCGGCATGGTATCCCGAACGGCCCCGGCTCGCGCCGGGAGTAAACGTCAGGCGGAGCAGGAGAGCTGTGAGCTGGAGGAGCTGCGGCGGGAAAACAGCCGGCTGCGCGAGGCCCTGGCGACCAAGTCGCAAGAGTATGCCCTTCTCAATGAGATTATCGCCGCCGTTGGCTCAACGCTCAAGCTTGACGAGATCTTGCAGCGCCTTGTCGATGCCATCGTGCGCGCCGTCTCCTGCCACGCCGCGTTTCTCTACCTCTATGATCCTGAACGCGAGCGCCTCGTGTTGGCCAGCGCCAGTGAGCCGTATGCCCGCTTTGTCGGCAAGATCGAACTGGCCCTGGGCCAGGGCATTGCCGGCTGGGTGGCGACGACGTTGGAGCCGGTCATCCTCAAGGAACAGGCCCGCAGCGATCCCCGCTTCTATGTGGTGCCGGAACTGGATCGCGAAGAGTTCCAGTCGGTGATGACTGTGCCCATTGTGAGCCGCGAGCGCCAATTAATCGGGGTGCTCTCGATGAATACCGCCGCGCCAGCGACCTTCAATGAGGAGCAGCAGCGCTTTGTCTGCAACACGGCGGCGCTGGTCGCCGGTGCCATCGAGAATGCACGGCTCTATGAGCATACGCGGCGCAAGCTGAATATTTTGACCAGCCTCTCAGTGCTGAGTCAGACCATCAGTTCCGGCCTCTACCTCGATGAGATGCTGCGCTCGCTGGCTGCTCTGACGGCCCAGATCATGGAGGCCGATCTGTGCGTGATTATGCTGGTGGATCAGGCGCGTGGACGCCTGACGGTGCGCGCCGTGGCTTCGGGTCTGACTGAGCGTGAGCATCCGCTGCTGCAAGCCTGCGATGGGGAGCGCTCAACTCAGGAGATGTCGCGCGAGGGCGGCGGGAGCCTCCCTGCTGTTGGCTGTCCAGCCGTTTTGAGTGGGCTGGTGTCGCCTGCAGCGACCGCCTCGGGCAATCTCGATAGCGCTCTCGGCCTCCAGAGTGGAGACTATCAGGCGCTGAGCTTCGAGGGCTTCAATCCTCTGAAGGATGGTCAACATCGGACGCTGCTCTCAGCCCCTCTGGTGTCGGGCACCGAGCATCTGGGCCTGATTAATTGCTATTTTCGCAAGGCCCGACGCCCTAGCCCCGAGGATCAGGCCCTCCTCAGTACGATCGCTAATCAGGCCGCCATCGCCGTCAAGAATAGCCAGTTGGTCGATCTGCTGACTCAGAAAAATCTCGTCAAGGCCTTCTTCGATGAGCTGCTCGCCGGCGCTTACGAGTCGGAGGAGGCCCTGAAGCAGCGCGCAAAGTTGCTCGGCTGCGACTTGGAGCGACCCCATACGGTCGTCCTCTTCGAGTTGCTTCCCGCCGAGGGCGGCGCCAGCGGCAATCCACGCCCGGCTCTGAGCGAGGAAGAGCGCCAGACAGCCTATAAGCGAACCTGTAGTCTCATCCGGCGCCGCTTGCACGATGCTTATCCCGGCTCGTTGCTCCATGAACAGGAACGGACCCTGACCTGCCTGGTGCGCCTGTCTCAGGAGGAGAGCAGCCAGAGGCGCGCCTCTTCTTCTTCTATCAGCCTTAACCCCTCCTGGAACGCTCGCTTGAAAAGCTGGCTGCGCGAGCTGGTCCATCAGATCCATCAGGAACAGCCGCTGCGCGCCTCCGTCGGCATTGGCAATCCCTGTCAGCAGCTCGCCGATTACCGCCGCAGCGCCGCCGAGGCTCGCGAGGCTCTGCAGATGGGCCGCAGCCTCAACGGCGACGGTGGCGTGACCCACTTCAATGATTTGGGGATCTACCGCTATTTGTATAAAATCGCCCGGATGGACGATCTGCGCGATAGCTATCAGGATCAGATCGCGCGCATCGCCCACTACGATCGCCGCAAGGGCACCGACCTGCTTTCTACCCTGGAAACCTACCTGGAATGCGCCGGCAACTTGACGAAAACAGCCAGTCGTCTTTTTATTCATAGAAATACTTTGATACAGCGCCTGGAACGCCTGCAATCGCTGTGTGATGTCGATCTGCAGGACCGCAGCAACTGGCTCAGTCTGCAAGTGGCCATCAAGGTCTATAAGTTGCGCAACAACGTGCTTTAGCAGGCTCGGCTCGGCTCGGCTCGGACTGGGCTGGCCTGGTGCAGAGCGCGCTCTGCGCCAGGCTACGTCGTTCAGATCAGAAGAGAGGGGACCGCAAAGGCATCAGTAGAGTAGAGCACAGGAGCGTCAGGCCAAGCAAGAGAGGGCGCAAGCGGGCCGCTCCCGCTTCGCCCTCTCTTGTACCGATGAGGGGAAGACACCGGTAAGGCAAGACAAGAAGAGAAGGAGACTCTCAGATCAAGCCGACCAGCTCGCCGGCTTCGGGAGCCGGCGCCTCTTCGCCCTGGCCCGCGTCCTGCGACTGAGGGCGCCGCCGGTCGCGCAGCTTGATCTCCTTCAGGAAGAATACGGCGACCAGCGCCACCACCATCAGCGCGAAGCTCAGCACAAAGACATTGTGGATACCCTGAGCCAGCCCCGTCTTGACCGCCTCCAGAATCGTCGCCAGCAACTGCTGTCCCTGGGGACCAAAGGCCGCCGCGGCGTGCTGCATCTGCTGGCGTGCATCATCCGAGAGCAGGACCTCTGGATTATTGAAGACCGACAGGAAGCGCGCCGGTACTACCTGCTTGACCAGCGCTGGCAGCGCTTGATCAAAGGCCGGCTGATAGGCTGAGGTCATGATCGACCCCATCGCTGCCAGCCCGACGGTTGCCCCAATCTGGCGGAAAAAGACCAGCGACGAGGTCGCCTGGCCGATCTTATGCACCGGCACGGCATTTTGCACCACTAGCGTATAGAGCGACATGCCGAAGCCCATCCCCAGGCCCAAGACCAGCATAGCGACCAAGACATCCGTATTGGTCGAATGGACATCCAGACGCGTCAGCAAGTAAGACCCGACCACGCTGATGGCCATCCCCGTGATGGCAATCCATTTGTATTTGCCAATGCGGGAAACAAGCTGACCGGAGAGGACGCTGCCGGCCACCGAGGTAAGCATCAGCGGCGTCAGAATCAAGCCGCTATTGGTTGCCGTCGTTCCCACGACGCCCTGGACAAAGAGCGGGATGAAGTACACGCTTCCAAAGAGGCCCATGCCGAAGATGACCGTTACAATCGTGCTCACCGTAAAGATGCTATTTTTAAACAAACCAGGCTCAATAATGGGCTGGCCCTGACGGCGCTCCAGGCGGGCCTCATAGAGGAGGAAAGCGGCCAGGAAGACGACCGCAGCCGTCAATAGTCCGATAATTTGCGGCGAAAGCCAGTCATACTGATTGCCAGCCAGCGAGAAACCGAGCAGCAGCGGCAGGGCACCCAGCACCAGCAGCACGGCGCCCAGGTAGTCGATCGAGACCTGGCGGTTTTTGCCGCGCAGGGCCGGCATCAAGAAGATCAACACCAGCAGGGCCACAAGCCCGATGGGCAGATTGACATAGAAGACCCAACGCCAGCTTGTATTCTGGGTGATCCAGCCGCCCAGGGTAGGACCGATAATCGAGGACAGTCCCCAGATGGCCCCCGTCAGCCCCTGCCACTTACCGCGTTCGCGCGGCGTAAAAAGGTCGCCGACGATGGCCATCGCGATCGGCAAGAGCGCGCCGGCTCCCAGGCCCTGGAAGGCGCGGAAGGCGATCAACTGGTTCATCGACTGGGCTGCCCCCGAGAGGGCCGACCCAAGGAGAAAGACCACGACCCCGAACAAGAAAATCGGCTTGCGGCCCACCAGGTCCGAGAGCTTGCCATAGATCGGCACCATCACTGTCGAGGCCAGCAGGTAGGCTGTCGAGACCCAGGTATAGCGGTCGAAGCCCTGCAGCTCAGCAATGATGTGGGGCATGGCCGTTGAGACGATCGTCTGATCCAGCGAGGCCAGCAGCATCACCATCAATACACCGGCCATCGTCAGCGCCGTCTCGCGCACCGAAAAGCGCGGCTGTTCGACTGCTGCCGTGGTGCTGGCTGCGCCGCTCCCCGCCGGAGCGGGCCGCTCCGTCACGGGGCCAGAGCCAGCCGAAGGCGTCATTGAATCCATAAAGACAACTCCTCTCCTCTCTCTCTTCCTCAATCGCCACGCTCAGCATTGCTTGTGCTCAGCAGCGATTCCTTTAAAGTAAATGCGAGCCAGATAGCGCGCCACCTCGGCGGGGGCCAGACCTTCCTGCACCACTAGCCGCTCATAGCCCCGCACGGACACCAGGTTGAGAAAGAGGCTGAGCATCACACTGGTCGGCAGCTCGGGATTAAAATCGCCGGCAGCCTGCCCCTCGGCCAGTAGCTGCTCGATGCGTCCCGTGAGCTGCTCCCAATGGGCATGCATTTGCTCTTTCTTGGCCAGCAGGGCGCGCATCTCAGGGCTGTTATACATGCTATAGAACAGGCGAGTGCGCTTTTTAAAGAGTTCGCCGTAGAGAAGGTGCAGGATCTCTTCGAGCTTCTCGCGCGCCGAGCGCCCCAGGGAGGAGGCGATGGTCTCCACCTCAGCAATCACCTGCTCGGTATCGCGGCGAAAGAGGGCCGCAAGCAGGTCCTCCTTACTGGGAAAGTGGAGATAGACGGTTCCCTTAGCAATCCCCACGCGCGCGGCGATCTCATCGATCGAGGCCTCGTGATAGCCTTTCTCGCAGAAGACCTCCTCGGCGGCTTGCAGGATGAGCGCCTCACGCTCCTGCCGCTGCTTCTCCTTCCATGAGCGCGGCGCGGTCGAAGGTGGCATCAGTGCACCTCCTCATTCATTGACCGGCTGTCTATAATCTGACCAGCTTTTTAGAAAATGACTACCAAGAAGAATTTTGACTGACCAGTCATGACTGGTCAGTCAAAATATTACCACCAGGTCAATGGATTGTCAAGGGGGGTGAGAGACAGGGAGGGAGGGAGGGAGAAGGATACGGCCGCTGCTGGCGAGTGTCCCCGCCTACGGGTGCGTGGTCCGTACTCAGCTCTAGCGAGGAGCGGGTCAGCTCCTGCTGCTTCTGCCTTCGGTGATTTTCGCGCTGCGCGCCACTATCGCATTGCGATGCTTCTGTGGCTGCTATGAGCAGGTCCGCGGACTCACCTCCATGCGGCCTAGGGAACGCCTGTCGCTAGAGGGGCTGGGCTGCGCGCGAGATGAAGGAGCGGTCCCCTCTGACATCGATCACCCGGCCCAGCCCGTCCCTAACAAATTCGAACACACTCATCGACCTTTTCTTCTCTGGAACTTCACCTGCTGAAGCCGCTATTTGTCCTTCTTTCAAGCTCTGTTCACCACAGGAGAGGCCACAAGGTCGATGGCTCTCTTGACAGAACACCTCCCCTTCAGGTACACTTTCCTCAGTGCGGTTGTGTTCTACTATGTTATTTTGTGTTCGAATTCAGTAGCACGCACGATGACAACCAACTCAGGGGGAAGTCATGACGCACACAGTGACTCGGCGTGGGCTTCTCAAGCGCCTTACGCAAGGAGGGTTAGCGCTCACCACTGCGCCCTTGTGGACAGGGATGATGCTTTCTGCCTGTGGCTCTACTTCTGGCGGGAGCAGTCAGATCACCGTTTTTGCTGATGCCAACCCGCAGGGAGAAGGGCTAGCGCCCCTGGTGCCGCTTTTTGAGAAGGAGACAGGCATCAAGGTCAACTATCAGGTTATTTCTGAAACCGAGATCACCAACAAAGCTTCCGTCGCTCTGGCTGCCGGCGACGGCTCCCTTGATGTCACCTGGGGCGGCGTGAGCCAGCTTCCGCGCTGGGAAACAGCGGGCTGGATTGAGCCGCTGGATAGCTATCTGGCCGATACCTCTCTCGTTGGGAAGCAATTCAATCCCTCTGATTTCATCCCTGCCTGCTGGCAGGCTACCCTCTGGCAGGGCAAGCGCTACGGCCTGCCAACTCTGCTTGATACTAACATCCTGATGTATCGTAAGGACATTCTTGCAGAGCATCAGGCCAGTGTCCCTGAGACCATTGATGAGCTTTTAGCAGTCTGTGCTCAGGTCAACAGTACGTCCATACCGGCGATTGTTCTGCGTGGCAAGCGCGGCGTCCATGCCAATATTTGGATCTTTAACATTTTCTTCTACGGGGAAGGCGGCCACTACTATCAGGGTCAGCAGCCGGGCGGCCCAGTGCCTGCAGGGAAGCTGGCGGCTGACCTGACAAGCCCGGCAGCGATCAAGGGCTTAGAGATCTACAGTGAGTTCTTTCTCAAGCACTATACGCCTGCAGGCTCGGCAGCCTTTGATTTTCCCGAAACTACAGCCACCTTTAAAGCAGGGCGAGCAGCTATGCTGGTTGATGACATTGCCTTTGGCCAGGAAATGGTGAGCGCCCTGGGGGACAAGGTTGGCTTTGCTCCGGCGCCGCGCGGGCCCGCCGGGCAATATCCTGGCTTCGACACCCAGATGTGGTTTCTCGCCAAAGGTTCGCGCAACAAAGAGGCTGCGATCAAATTCATGGTCTGGAGTACCTCCCCAGAGATCCAGCTTCAGGCCGCGAAGAACGGGCAGTATATCGGGGTGACACGCCAATCTACTTTTAACGATCCGAGGTTCAAGGAGTTCGTCAGGCCCGATCTGCTGGCGGCTTTCAAGGCGGATACCCCGCATCTTGATCTCAATCACTTCGTGATCACGCCTTCCTTTGATGTGATCGGCGACTATGTCTCCGTGGCAGTGACGCAAGCCATCACGGGCCAGCTCAGTCCCCAGGCCGCTCTGGCAGCAGCTCAACAGCAAGCAGCCTCTTACCTGGCCACTCATCCTAGTTCGTAGTCTCAGCAAGTGATCTCTAGCCAGCTCCCCGCTCTGGCCTTGAGGGTGGGACGTCCGACGGAGGTCGCTGCCTTGCTTAAGTAGCCCTATTGGCTGGCGGCCAGGGCCCTGGTCGGCCAGCCAGCCAGCGCGAGCAAGGGCGCATCGTGTCCAGGCAGGCCAGACAGCCTATCAGTTTCCACAGAGAGAGGAGGATGTATCGAATGTTAGCCGCTGTCCTCAAGGGTCGAGGTATCTTGGAAATCGAAGATCGCCCGGAGCCTCCTCCGCCACCTCCCGGTTACGTGCGCGTAGCGGTGCGCTCGGTTGGCATCTGTGGCTCAGATGTCCACTACTATCAGGAGGGAGCTATTGGCCATTTTGTGGTTCGAGCACCAATGGTGCTTGGTCATGAGGTTGCGGGCACAGTGGAGGCGGTTGGCCCCGGTGCGGATGGCTTCCCTCTCGGGGCCGTTGTGGCTTTAGAGCCGGGCATTCCCTGCGGCAAGTGTCACTATTGCCGTACCGGCGCCTATAATCTATGCCCCGAGGTGCGTTTCTTTGCCACCCCTCCCGTTGACGGCGCAATGCAGGAGTATGTGTTACATCCAGCCGAGTTTACCTATTTGGCGCCGGGCTTGACCACCGATGAAGCAGCGCTGGCAGAACCCCTGTCGGTAGGCGTCTACGCTGTGCGTGAGGCGCGCATTGGAATTGGTACCAGGGTGGGTATCGTCGGCGCTGGACCGGTAGGGATTCTGGCCGCGCTGGCCGCAGAAAGCGCGGGCGGACGGGTCGCCTTAGTGGATGTCCGCGAGGACCGCGTTGCTGCCGCGCGTCAGATTGGCCTGGAGGCTTATGTCCAAGTGCCTCCGGCGCTTGACGACTGCGAGGTGGTCTTGGAGTGCTCCGGCAGCTCCGGAGGACTACGCCTGGCTCAGCAGTGGGTCAAGCGTGGGGGAGTGTTAGCGCTGATCGGTCTGGGGGAAGCCTCTTCGATGATGCTTGACGGTCTGGATTTGAGCTTGCGTGGCCTTACGGTGCGCGGTATCTTCCGCTATGCCAATGTCATGCCCGCTGCTATCTCCATCCTGCAACGCCATCGTGAGCGACTGCATATCTTCTTGGGCACCACTATCGGACTGCGAAGTTTGCCGGCCTTTCTGGAACAAAAGGAGTATTTGAAGCCTTTGAAGACGATCGTACGCGTGCCTGAGTAGAGACAGGCATACCTTCATCGACCAAGCAAACAAGCATCAGGAAGGGAACAAGCGCTATGGCGGAATCGCTTAAGAGGCGTAGCCGGCTCCTCGTGGCTGGGGACCGGGAGTCTGGCCGTCCTTCGCCCGAGCCAGCCATTCAGCGGCAGCCGACCAGCTTCCAGCGGCTCAGCGGTTCGCGGCGGCGGCCACTCTCTGCGGAGAAGCTGCTGTATGGGGTCTTTCTGACCCCGTACAGCCTGGCTATGCTGGCTTTTACATTGCTGGCGCTGGGCTTTGGCGTTGTGATGAGTCTGCTTAATGTCGATCTGCTGGCCCCGGCGCCGCTCGCCTTCGCTGGCCTGAGTCAGTATCTGCAGGCCCTGAAGGACGCGACGTTCTGGTCAAGTCTGAAGCTGACGCTCTATTTCATCACGGTCCCTGTGCTTCTAGAGGTGACCTTGGGTCTGCTTCTGGCTCTTCTTTTCCAGCGGAGTCGCCTGCCGACTTTGTTGCAAGCGCTGCTGCTCGTGCCGATGTTCGCCTCGCCGATTGTGACCGGTTTCTTGTGGCTAATGTTTTTCACTCCCCATCTTGGCGGTATCGATGGCCTGCTGGCGGTTTTCCATCTGCCAGTGGTGGCCTGGCTGGACAACGGTCAGACGGCGCTCATTGCGGTCACGGTGGCCGATGTCTGGGAGTGGACGCCCTTCGCCTTTGTTTTCCTGCTGGCAGCGGTTCGCTCCTTGCCCGCTGAACCCTACGAGGCGGCCTTGATCGATGGCGCTAATCAGTGGCAGACGGTGCGTTATATCACCTTGCCCCTGCTGCGTACGCCTCTGCTGACGGTGACGCTCTTGGAAATTGTCAACTATCTGGCGCTGCTGCCGTTGATCTATTCTATGACCGGTGGTGGACCAGGTACGGCCACAGAGCCTTTGGATCTGTATGCGTTCGTGCAAGGCTTCGAGTACTTCAATTTGAGCTATGCAGCGGCGCTGCTCGTTATTCTGATGGGCGTGATGCTGATTCCTGCCCTGGCCTTGATTGCCGGGCTGCGTCGCGGGATGGTGAAGGTATGAGCTTCAGGCAAGTGATGCTCTCCGCGAGTTCACTGGGCGATGTTAGACGACAGCAGGCTCTGCGACAGCGGCGCCGTCAGCGCGTATGGCGTCAGGTGCTCATGAGGACGCTGCGCTTTCTGGTGACCGCGGCCCTTCTTCTCTTTATCGTAGGCCCCCTCATCTGGCTCCTGTTGCTCTCGCTGAAGCCGAGCGAGAGCATTTTCAGTGCTGGCCCTTTTAGCCCGACGTTGGCCAATTATGTGGCGGTGGTAGAGTCTTCTTTCTTTGAGAGCCTCTGGCACAGCGTGCTGATCGATGGCGGCGCGACGCTGCTGACAATGGTTGTGGCTCTCCCCGCTGCTTATGCGATTGTGCGGCAACTGCAGCATCCTTTTTTCCGCTTGATGCTGACTTACAATCTGGCGGTGCGCGTCTTGCCAGGGCTGATCCTGCTGGTGCCGCTCTTTGTGATTTTCCGCCGCCTGGAGCTGCTCAATACGTTTCCGGGGATGATGCTGGCCTACCAGGTTATTGGCTTGCCAATCGCGATGACGTCGCTCTTTGGCTTCTTCGCCGAGGTGCCAAGAGCGATCGAGGAGGCGGCGATTGTCGATGGAGCTAGCCGCTTGCAAGTTTTCTGGCATATCTCTTTGCCACTCGCTCGTCAGGGCATTGTGGCGACGACAATCCTGGTCTTTATGATGACCTGGACTGAGTTTCTCTTTGCTCTGGTGTTGACCGGCAATGAGACGGTTACGGCTCCTGTCGCCATCCTTGATTTTATCAAGTATGCGAATGTGGACTGGGGAAGTCTGGCCGCCGCTACGGTGGTCTTGCTGCTGCCAAGCATCGCCTTCGGTTTCGCTACCGGCAGGGCCTTTATCCGCGGCTTGACAGCGGGTGCTATCCAGGGCGAGTGAACAGAAGGGGTGCTTCAGTCTGGTCAGGGCAGAAGGAAAAGGAAAGGCTCGCTCCTCTGCGGCTGAGGTCTGCTTTGGGAAACAGAACGGTTGACAGCGAGGCGAGTTTCGACTATGCTCTCTAGCTAGCTGCTGAGGCCCTCGCGGCGGCGCAGCTCAGCGCGGCGCGGCCCGAGCCGAAATCGGCACTTGCGCAGGCGCGCTCTGCCGTCTGGGCCTGCCCTTTGGTCTGCCTGGTATCTCTGTTGGGACAGTTCTGGGAGAGAGTGATTATGATGAGCACGCCAGATGGAGAAGAGCCAGTATCTGATAGGAGTTGGGTTCTCTCCGAGGTACGGCGTAAGACAATCGCTGAGATTGTCTTGCAGGAGGGTACGGTCTCAACAGCCAACCTCAGCCGCCGGTTGCAGGTCTCGGAGATGACGATCCGCCGCGATCTGAAAAAGTTAGAGGAGCTGGGTATTCTGAAGCGAACCTTCGGCGGCGCGATTGCTACGGGACGTAGCGAGGATGTGGCCATTTCTCAGCGCGCCGTTCAGAATCGCGAGAAGAAGGAGGCTATCGCCCGGGCCTGCGCTGCCCTGGTGCAGCCTGGCGAGATTTTGCTGATGGACGCAGGGACAACTATGGCTGCCTGCGCCGCCGCTCTGCCCGAGGAAAGTGGTATCCTGGTGGTGACCAATGGGATCATGGTGGTCAATAGCTTGCTGAATAAGACGGGTATTCAGGTCTATGTGCTCGGGGGAACGCTGGAGCTGGCTCCTCAGCTGATCACTGGGATCTCTGTGATCGAGAAGTTGCGCTCATTACACGCAGATAAAGCTTTTATTACAAGTAGTGCAATGGGAGAGGATGGCTCGATCTCCGATGCGAATATTCATCAGTCGGAGATTAAGCGCTATATGATGCAGGCCGCTTCTCAGAAGATTCTGGCGATCGATAGCTCGAAGATCGGCCATCACTCGCTGAATCGTTTTGCGCACATCTCCGATTTCGATATACTGGTGGTTGACGACCAGATCACGCCAGAGCATCTGGCGCGGCTAGGCCGTGAGGCCAAACGGATCATCGTGGCCCCAGTATCTTCCGCCGCGCCGCCGACAAGCCTGGCGAAGCGCAGCCCCGAGGCCGCGGAGCCGGGTTCTGCGTCCAGGCGGATGCCTCTTTGACCCCTATGGGATTACCGCTTTTCCCCGCTGGGCCGGACCGGGTTGGCTGTGAAACGCCACCGGCGCCCGCAGCGCCGAGGCTGGCGGCTCCCCCCTCACGCCGTGGTCAGCTTACCCCGGTTCAGAGGAGCACGCCCAGGCCGTCGATTCGCTCGATCTGCCAGGACATGAGTACTGACTGCGCTTGTTGTTCTGGGAGGGCAAAAGCTTCGGTCAAGAGGGCCAGGACCTCCTTGCTCAGGGGAGTATCTCCTTGCAGTTGCTCATAGAGCGCTTCTCGCGAGAAGCGCTCGGCTGCCTTGAGGTAGCCCAGGGCCATGTAGAGCACGCTGAGCCACCGCCGGAGGACAGGGAGTTTGACACCATGGAGCGCGCCCAATGCTCCCCGCCGACCCAGGGCATAGGCGGAGGCCTTCAGGGAGCCTGCAGCTGCCGGCGAGAGGCGCTTGTCGTTTCCTTCCCGGCAGCTTTCAAGGAGGGCATCGCGTAAGGCTGGCAGCAGGGAAGACGGTCCCCACTCTGCCAGCATCCACGGGACCAGTTGCTTGTAGAGGTTGTACCAGCCGCTGGCCTGGGGCGCGGTGCTGACCCGGCCTCCTCCGTCCACTCCGATGGGCGTTGGGAGGGCCAGATAGCGTTCAATGAGTGGGGTAGCCCGCTCGTCTCGACGCAGCACCAGGCAGCAGGCCGCTGCACACCTCAGCAGCCAGTCCGGCTCTTCCAGCAACGCCGCCAGCTCCTCATTGACCCCCTCAAAGGGACTGTGCCCCAGCGCAAACACCGCCGCCAGCCGGTCCCTCCCCTCTCCCTCTCTCAGCACCCGCCTCAGCGTCTCCTCATCTACTCCCCCCCAGCGCTCCACAAACGCCTCCGTCGCCTCCCACGCCACCCGATACCAGTAATAGACCTCCTCATCCTCCCTCGGCTCGTCATCGTACTGCACCGACAGAAAGGCCCGCGCGACATAGTAGGGATACTGCCGCGGCAAATAGCGCGGCTCCGTAAAAAAGCCCTCCTCCCCAAAGATGAGTCTCTGGGGAAATTCTTTCCCCCAAAGCATCGCTCTCACCTTGCTTCTTCTGAAGCCAATTCCACACTTCCTGGCAGGAAGCCTTTTCCCAACCTGGGCCTCACTCATTGGCCCCGGGAAGCTGAGACAGCCCTCACCCCTCTCCCACCAGCATGCCCCGCCCCGGGCCACAGCTGCCAGCTACTCAATCATCGAGAGCAGGATCTCAACGATGCTCTCGGCTGAAGGGGGCCCAATGACGCCAATTGCAGCCAGGCTCTTGATAGCCGCTTCGACAAGTGGGTTACTCACAGGACAGAACACCCTCTCTTTGTTCACAAGCTCATGTCTGTCGGCTGGTAGATCAGCATCAGGAGGCAGCCAGCGTTCTCCATCACTCGCCGTCAGAAGCCTCAAAAAGCCTGGCTGCATGTTCTATCGAAGGCTGGCAAGTTGACGCTACTCATGAGTAGGAGATCAGCAAAGGCAGAAAAGAGTAGCATAATCCTTTTAGTCGGGTCTATGGCAGACAGGCAGTCATATGCTGACGAAATGGCCTGCCAATCTGATCGCCAGGCTGAGAAGCGGGATGAAGAAGCTGTTGCTGGAGTTGATCAAGGTGAGTCTGTAGTAAGGTTACATGCAGATACTTCTGCTGCGTCTCGGTGGGAGTTGCTAGTCTCGGAGAGGTAGAGGATAGCTTCGACCATCTGTTACCTTCTTTAATTATTTGCCCCAAACAGGCACTTTCACTACTCAGGTGATAGCATATAGAGATTTCAATGTCAATAGTCTCGTCGCTCTGCCAGGACTAGCTGATCAAACAACAAACACTTTCAGCGAGACTTAGTAAGAATTCAACGCTCATACGCCGATTCAATAGTCTTAGCCACAACGGAGAAACTACTTATTCCAGCCACCAAGCAAGGAAACGAAGTCCTGACAAAGCTGACCACACATCTGCCGGCGAGGCCTATGACCGGCTATGGTCCCCAGCCAGGCAGCGCGGAACATCTACTTGCTTGCCTTTCAGGGAGACGCGCAGAAGGCCAGCCAGTCATGAATGGGGTCAGCGACATCACGCTGCACAGCGGCTGCTCAGCCTCCGACTTTGCCTGGACTGGCCGGCCCTGGATAACGAGGCGAAGATCAAAGCCAGGTAGCCAGCAGAGTCGCTATCGTTAGCCGGGCTGCCCACTCAGAGGGACCTCTACGGCCACGTTGATGAGAGGATAATAGGCCTGGATCTGCCTGGCCCCATATTTCTCTCGGAAGCGCTCGGTAATGGCGGCGACCCGGTCTTGATCTTCAATGAGTCGCACGTCGGTAGCAAAAGTCTGCTGACCGGCACGCACCTGCAAAGTGGGAGCCTGGCGCAGATTCTTGTACCAGCCGGTCTCGGTCCCACGCACAGGTAGCAGATAGAGGGCCTCGCCCTCCAGAATAAACCATACCGGATAAGTGTACGCACGCCCACTGCTGCGCCCTTTGACTGTAATCTCAATTTCACTACGCCGCTGCAGAGCAGCGCGCATATCCCTCTGACTCATAGGTGAATTCCCTCCTCTGACGCTGTGCTGTGCCGAGCTGCGCCGGTCGCGCAGCCTGATCACAGCTACTCTCTCGCTCATAGCCCTGGCCGTGCCTGTCCAGAGCTACTCTAGCTAGGCCTGCTGCCCATACTGCTCATCACTGACATGCTCCATCCAGTCAGCTACTTTACCGTCAAGCTCTTCCTGAATGGCAATGTGGGTCATGGCAGTCGTTGGCGCGGCCCCGTGCCAGTGCTTCTCACCAGGAGCGAACCAGACGACGTCACCAGGGCGAATCTCCTCAACGGGGCCCCCCCAGCGCTGGGCACGCCCACAGCCGGCGGTGACGATCAGGATCTGCCCCAACGGATGACTGTGCCAGGCGGTGCGCGCCCCAGGCTCAAAGGTGACGCTGGCTGCGCGCACACGCGCCGGACTGGGAGCCTCAAACAGGGGATCAATCCGCACCCTGCCAGTGAAGGTGGCTGCCGGCCCCTGCTGCGAGGGCTGCGAGCCACCGCGTCTGATTTCCATCGCGCTTCTTCTCCTCCTTTGGTTATGGATGTGACTATGTCCACACTTGAATACTCTCGCCCCTCGCTGGAGGGATCAGCGACGCGGCGAGAGCCAGCCCCTCGCAGATCGCGCCCGCTTTCAATTCACCAATGATCCTACCCCCACACCCTCCTACCTTTATCTTACTCCTCCTCACTCGCTCACGCGGGCCTCCTCGACCAGGACCAGAATCGGAGAGCGAAGGATGCACTTTCCAGGAAGCATTATAGAGATCCCCCAGGCAAAGGTGATAGAATAATCCTCGTCAGGAATTGGCTGATTCTGCAGATGCCGCGAGGCAACGCTTTTGTGGAGGAGGTTTCTACCCAGATGACAATCACTGCTATTGCAGAGCGTGAGCGACAGCAAGATGAGCGCACATTACGGCAGCTCCAGGCTCAGCGTGAGGAGCTGGCCGAGCGCATCGCCCGGGCCGTTCCCAGAGACGGAGCTGTCGAGCTGCTAGAAGGCCTGACTCTGGCGCGCCTCTCCTCGCCATCCACTCCCTTACCCAGCGTTGCCGAGCCGTCCTTATGCGTGATTGCTCAGGGACGCAAGGAGGTCCTGGTCGAACGCAACCGCTATGAATATGATCCGTTTCACTATTTGCTGGCGACCGTCGAGCTGCCACGTTTCAGCCGCGTCATCGAAGCCAGCCCCGAGCGCCCCTATCTGAGCCTGACCCTGCGCCTGACCCCTTCCCAGGTGACAGAGGTTCTGCTCTCCGCCGGCTATGTGCCTAAACGCAGCTCGGCGCACGCTGTCAATGTCAGCCCGCTTGACGAGCGGCTACTTGACGCCGTGGTACGTCTGGTCAGGCTACTCGACACGCCAGAAGAGGCGCCGGTCCTGATGCCGCTGGTCACACGAGAAATCATCTATCGGCTGCTCATCGGTGAGCAGGGGAGACGCCTGTGTCACCTGGTACTTCAAGGCGGCCTGCCCTCCGAAATCGCTAGCGCCATCGCCTACTTGCGACGGCATTTCTCCGAGCCACTGCGCATCGAGCACCTGGCCCGCGAGCTGGGCATGAGCGTCTCCAGCCTGCATCATCACTTTAAGGCCGTGACCGGCCTCAGCCCGCTGCGCTATGTAAAGCAGCTCCGCCTGCAAGAGGCCCGCCGCCTGCTGCTGAATGAAGGGTTGGACGCCACCAGCGTCGCTTTCCGCGTCGGCTATCAGGATGTCTCCCATTTTAATCGCGACTACCGCGCCCTCTTCGGCTTACCGCCTGTCCGCGATGTTCAGCGGCTGCGGCAAGAACTGGCGAGACTGGGGACGGGCAGCGATTAAGCCCACCTCTCAAGCCAGGCCGCAGGGAAGGATCGTGGTCAGCCACCCGCCTGCACAAGGAGAGCAGAGCAAGGCGACGGGCGACTGACCACCCAGAGGTGAGGAACTCATTGCGCTCGCTTGCTCGACAGCGGCAGCCGGTTCCACAGCTACGCACTCTCTTTCTACTTATTACTCACACCTCCACTCTCCCATCTATCTATATATATACTCCCACGCTCCTCAGAGGCCTTAGTGGGAGGAGATGTCAGCTTGCAACCGCTGCCAGGCCTGGCGCGCTTCAGAGACCGACGCTTCGTCTTCGATGGTGGAGACGTCGCCAGGATCACGCCCCAAAGTGACGGCCCGCAAGACACGGCGCATGATCTTGCCGCTGCGCGTCTTGGGCAGCATGTTCACGAAATTCAGCTCACTGATGACGGCAACTGGACCAAGCTCTGTGCGCACGGTCTTGAGCAGTTCTTGCTTCAAGGCCTCGGACGGCTCATAGCCATCTTTGAGAACGATGAAGGCGACGATCACTTCGCCCCGCAGCTCATCAGGGCGCCCAGTAACGCCAGCCTCGGCGACCGCTGGATGCTTGAGAAAGGCTGTCTCGACCTCAATAGTGCCAATGCGATGGCCAGAGATCTTGATGATCTCATCGGCCCGCCCGGCGAACCAGACATAGCCATCTTCGTCGACATGAGCGGAATCGCCGGTGTAGTAGACACCGGGCAGGACGCCCCAGTAATCGCGCGCGTAGCGTTCGGGATCACCCCAGAGCGTTGGGATCAGGCCCGGGAAGGGGCGCGTAATGACCATCACGCCCTTTTCGCCGGGACCAAGCGGCGCGCCGTCGAGCGGTGAGACAACGCGGGCTTCGATGCCAGGCAGAGCGATGGTAGCAGAGCCGGGCTTGATGGGGAGCATGCCCAGACCATAAGGATTGCCAAAGATTGGCCCGCCGGTCTCCGTCTGCCACATGTGATCGATCACCGGCACACGATTGCGCAGAACGGTCTCCTGCAGCCAGGCCCAGGCCGGAGCATTGAGCACCTCACCAGCACAGAAGACACGTTCTAGCGAGGAGAGATTGTAGCGGCGCGGCGGCTCGTCGCCATACTTCATGAGCAGACGCACGGCAGTTGGCGATGTGAAGATGCCACTGATGGCAAACTCCTCAACAGTCTGCCAGAGGACATCAGGCGTGGGGTAGTCCAGCGCTCCTTCAAAAGCCAGGGTGGTGGCGCCGGCGATCAGCGGGGCATAGACGATATAGCTGTGGCCAACAACCCAGCCAATGTCTGAGGTTGACCACCAGACATCGTTCGGCTTGAGACCAAAGACCCATTGCCCCATGCTGTGAATGTGCACCTGGTAGCCACCATGTACGTGCACGGCCAGCTTGGGCTTGGCCGTAGTGCCGGAGGTGGCCAGAATGTAGGCCGGCTCGTTGGCCTCCAGAGGGAGATAGCTGCCGCTCTGACCACTGGCATGGGCCAGAAACTCTTGCCAGGTGAGATCACGCCCCGCCTGCATGGCAACAGGCCGACCGCCACGCTGGAGCACAACGACGCGCTCGACGCTGCCGCCACCGGAGGCAAGGGCAGCGTCCACGATTTCCTTGAGGTTCGTCTCTTTGCCTTTGCGATAGGTGATATCGGTAGTGAAGACGAGGCGCGAGCCGCTGGCCTCGATGCGATCGCGCAGGGCCTGAGCGCCAAAGCCGGCGAAAACCACGAGGTGAATGGCCCCGATACGCACGGCTGCAAGCATGAGCATGATGGCTTCGGGGAAGGTCGGCATGTAGATCGTGATACGGTCCCCGCGCTGGATGCCCAGGCCTCGCAGGGCAGCCGCCAGGCGCTCGACCTCGTGCAGGAGCTGGGCATAGGTGTAGAGACGCCGCTCACCACGCTCGTTCAAATAGATGAGGGCTGTGTGGCCCCCCCAGCCACGCTTGACGTGGTGATCAAGGGCACTGTAGCAGAGGTTGGTTTCCCCACCGATAAACCAGCGGAAGGTTGGCGGGGTCCATTCGAAGGTACGATCCCAGCGCCGGAGCCAGGGCAGTTGCTCCGCGGCCTTGCTCCAGAAGGCTTCTGGATTCTCACGCGCTTCTTCTAGCCAGCGCTCGACAACAGGGGTGATGAGCTTCATAGACTGGCCGCCTTTCTCTTCTTCGAGGAAGGAAGGAAAAACATCTGTGGCAGACGTAGCCCGAGAGCTTCGCCTTGCTCGCTTGCATTGTAGCTCATGAGCATGGATCTGAAAAGAGATGATGAAGCCCGCGGATGAGAGGAGACAAGCAGAGCCAGACAAGGGCAGAAAAGGCGGCATGGCACCGGTTCCGGTGGCCCTCTTGCTAGAGCAGGTCAGGAGGACCGCTGGCAGCGTGCCTGCCCGTGGTCCCAGGGAAGAAGCTGGATCAAGGCCAGCCTGAAAGCAAAGAGAGAGCGGAGGACAGTTTATCAGGTTAAGTAAGGCAGAGCAAGCAAAGCTGCCTGTCAGAGTCCATCGGCGTCTCTCCGCCCTCCCTCTCCCTGGCCCGCCAGGATCACCACCAGCCAGACACGCTTGAGATGCGGGGAGTGGTCCGCTGGCTAGCTGTCTGAGCTGGTTGTCTCTTCGGCTGTCGGCGCTTCCAAATCAGCAGGCTTACGCCCCCAGACTGTCAGCAGGTTCCAGAGTCCACAAAAGTCCTCTTGTTGCATCTCAGCCGTCGCGAGCTGATATAAGCGCTCCAGCTCCTCCTTTGTCGCTATCCCCATTTTTATCAGGAATGGCTGCAGCAGCTCCAGACCGATCAGGCTATCCTTCAAAACGGCGTAATGCGCTTCCGTGCCCATCGACCACTCAATGACGCTGGGTCGTAGTTGCACCGAGGCAAAGCCAGCCTCTCTCACCAGGCGCGGCAAGACGGGCGTGATACCAAACTGGCGTCCATCTGGTGAGAAGCTTTGGCCCGCCCGCTTGAGGGCCTCGGACATATAGGCCATCCATGTCTGATAAGCTCGGCTTGTCGTCAGCATCGGTTCCATCTCGGTCAGACGTACGATACCACCCGGCTTCAACAGCCGGTAGCACTCGGCCAGCAGCTTCGGCCAGGCCTCCGGCAACATGAAGGCAAAAAGCAGCCGTCCATTGATGAGGTCAAAAGAGCGATCGGGGAAAGCCAGCGGCTCCATCACATTCATGACATGAAAGTGGACGTTCTCCAGCCCTCGCGATCTTGCTTGCATGCGTGCATAGTCAATCACCTGTCGGCTGATGTCCACGCCGATCACTTCCAGCCTGGGATGCTCAAAGGCCAGCTCCAAGGCCCAGCCACCTGGCCCGCAGGCCAAATCCAGCACGCTGCCCTGCTCGGGTAGTGTAATGCCCGGCTCCGGCAGGAGGCC
This sequence comes from Thermogemmatispora argillosa, assembly GCF_059696725.1. Classification (NCBI taxonomy): domain Bacteria; kingdom Bacillati; phylum Chloroflexota; class Ktedonobacteria; order Thermogemmatisporales; family Thermogemmatisporaceae; genus Thermogemmatispora; species Thermogemmatispora argillosa. The sequence goes on from NZ_AP019377.1 coordinate 603,788, forward strand.
CCCCATGCCTTCCGTTAACAGCCGATCCTGCTGCATCAAGCGCGCTAATTCGCCAGCATTTTCAGGGTCAATCACATAGGTGTTTTCCGGCTCTGCCATGTCCTGCGCTTACTCCTTCCTTTCGTCTGGGTGCGATCAGCCCTCAGCTTGCGGCTGGGACCAGCGAGAGGCAGACAAGATGACTGGTGTTTGCATAACTGCGAGGCGTCTGGCCACGCTCCGGATGGAGTAGACACAGTCGTTAGCCTCCATCAGCTTGCGCCCAAACGGTGACCAACGGCCAGAGCATCACAAGTATACAAACAAATCCTTTCGACAGACTTTTATCAGGGCCTCAAGGATGATCCAGGCTGCCATCAATCAGGCTCGTCGCCCATTCTCATTTCCTCCTGATGTTCAGGGCTGCACTCTCAAGATCACGTCTGACGCTTCTTCTTCAAGTGTACCAGGAGCCACCCATGCAGTGGAAGGGACCCAGTAACAATGCTGCCGACGCGGGCCGGATCGGCAGGGCAGGCTGAGCTAACCTATGAGCGATCTGCAGCTTGATAGATCAGTCAGGAGAGCAGGCCTGGCGCTGCAGACTGTGAGCGATGAGGCCGTCGGCTCTGTCACAGAATGGGAAGCTGCTCCGTCTGCTTTCTGCCATGACAAAAATCACTTCTTCCAGACGGAGGAGAGATCAGCTATGCCTCAGAAGGATGTCGTCATTGTTGGAGGTGGCCTGACGGGCCTGACTGCCGCTACCTACCTGGCGCGGGCCGGTCTCCAGGTGGCCGTGTTTGAAAGGGCAGCCCACCTGGGCGGGCGGGCCGCTACCCGGCAGCAGCAAGGCTACGCCCTGAACCGCGGAGGCCACGCCCTCTACGCAGGCGGTGCCGCGACGCGGGTTTTGCATGAGCTGGCCATCAGTGTGCCTGCCGGCTCGCCGCGCAACGTTCAGGCTCTGCTCCAGGGCCAGTTCTTCGCCTATCCGGGCGAGCCTGCCACCTTGCTGAGCACGGCCCTGCTTACAGGAGCCGAAAAAAGGGAGCTGCTGACGCTCCTGGCCAGGCTGGTGCTGCTCAGACCAGGCGCGCTGGCCTCTGTCAGTGTACAGACCTGGGTTGACCAGCATGCTAGATCCGAACGAGTCCATCGACTGCTGCTGGCCAGCGCCCGCACCCTGACCTATAGCGCCAATCTGGAGCTGATCAGCATGGAGCCATTCCTTACGCAGTTGCGGCTTTCGCTACGACGGCCAGTGCTCTATATCGATGGCGGCTGGCAAACATTGGTAGCCGGGCTACAGCGCGCGGCTGAGCGGGCAGGGGCCCACCTCAGCAGCGGAGTACCCGTAACCGCTGTGCTGCAGGATGCTGGCCAGGTTCGGGGCGTTGAGCTGGGCGACGGGCGCCTCTATGAGGCACGAGCCGTAGTGCTGGCCACTGAGCCAGCAGATGTCACACGGCTGGTAGCCGATCATCGGCTGAGTCAGCGTCTCGCCGCCCTCCGACCACTGTCAGTAGCCTGCCTTGACGTTGCGCTGCAACGTCTGCCACGTCCCGACCGTCCTGTGGCGCTTGACCTGGATCAGCCGCGCTTCTACTCAGCTCAATCGCTCTTTGCCCGCGTTGCGCCCGCTGGGGGAGCAGTGCTCCATGCCCTCCGCTACCTTGACCCGCTGGCCCTCGGCGACGCACAGCAGCACGAACGCGAGCTGGAGGAGTTGCTCGATGTGGCGCAACCGGGCTGGCGCGCTTTGGTGGTCAAGCGCTTCTTCCTGCCGCATCTGCAGGTGATGGGAGCTGTACCGACCGCTAACGGCAAGGGTCTGGCAGGGCGCCCAGAGCCACGAGTGGCCGAGATTGACGGCCTCTACCTGGCGGGCGATTGGGTCGGTCGGGAGGGCTACTTGGCCGACGCCTGCTTTGCCAGCGCGCGCCAGGCGGCTCAGTTGCTGCTCTCTGATCTGGCTAGATCAGGGAGCAGCAGCCGTTGGCTGGTCGGTCAAGGCCAGAGCTGGCGGCCCAGGCATAGTATGGGGTATCATGCCCCTGATGTCCTGTCCGCCTCCTGAACGCTCAGAGGCCTGGGAGACGGATGCCCTCCGTCCAGATGGCCTGCGCCGATACGCTATCTCTCAGATTAAGACGGCAGCGATGCGATGACAAAGACAAGCGAGGAGACCGCGCGCATTTTTGAAGCGTACCGGGTGTTGCTCTTTTCGATCGCCTACCGCATGCTCGGGGAGGCAAGCGCCGCCGAGGATATGGTACAGGAGGCCTTCGTCCGCTGGCTGCAAGCTGATGAGCGAGCTGTGCAGTCGCCCCGCGCCTACCTGACTACTGTGGTGGTGCGGCTCTGCCTCGACCAGCTTCGCTCTGCCCGCAGGCAGCGCGAAATCTACGTCGGTCCCTGGCTGCCAGAGCCACTGGCAACCGCTCAGGCCCCCGAGTTGGTAGCGACTGCAGAGCTGGCGGAATCGCTCTCCTTTGCCTTCCTGCTGATGCTGGAGAAGCTCAGTCCCCGCGAACGGGCGGTCCTGCTGTTGCGCGAGGTCTTTGATTGCGACTATGCCGAGATTGCAGCGGCCCTCGGCACCAGTCCAGCAAGCTGCCGGCAGTTGTTACATCGCGCCCATCAACGCCTGGAACAGGACGAGCGACGCTTTCAGGTTTCGCGCGCTCAGCAGGAAGCGCTTACGGCCCAGTTCCTGCGCGCGACCGCCGAAGGAGATGTTGAGGGCCTGCTTGGTCTGCTGGCCGATGAGGCTGTCTTTATCGCTGACGGCGGAGGCAAGGTCAGGGCGGCCTTGAAGCCGATTCAGGGAGCGAAGCGCGTCGCACGCGGTATGCTTGGCGCGCTGCGCAAATGGTTCCCGCCGGATCTGCAGCCGCAGCTCTCCGAGGTCAACGGTCAGCCGGCAATTATTGGCCTGGCGCAGGGGAAGGCGGTAGGTGTGGTTCTCTTGGAACTGCAAGGGGAGCGCATCAGGCGTATCTACGGCGTGGTTAATCCCGAGAAACTGCACTGGCTGACGGAAAGACAGATTCGCTCTCTATCCATCAGTAACGAGCGCTGAGCCTTGACCTGCCGCCAGGCCAGTGCGCGGCAGCTTTCTCCTTTCCCGGAGCAGAGAGCTGAAGGCCAGGTCGGTCGGAAAGGTCGCCTCTCGCCGATCAGCTCCCTGGCTCCGTGATGCCCAGATAGCGCTGGAATATATGGTCCTTCAGGCTCCGGAACAGGCTGATATTGGGCATCGGGGAGAGATCCCAGTAGGCCTTCTTCTTGTCTGTCTTTTCGATGATCAGAGTGGTATCTGTGAGGGTCATGGCACGAATCTCGACCCATAAGATCGTCTTGTCTTTCCAGCTCACCCCTTCCCGGTTGAGCCGCAAAGCACCAAAGGTCACTGTCTCGCCGGCCTCAAAGGCGGCAATAACTTGGGGCAGGAGACGGTTTTTGATCCGCTCGTCCAGAAAATCTATCAGCTCCTGCATTTTTGCTAACTTAATATCAAATATAAAATTTTTACTATCTTTTATCTGAAGTATATAGAATCGATTGGTCTTAGAATATTCGATTAATGAATCACCTGCAGATATCATTCTTGTCTCTTTACTCACTTCTTGCCATACAGCCATGATCTGATCCCAGAGCCAGGCCTTCACACGCCGGCCTCTTTTATAGATGAATCCCCTCTCATATACATAGACCCCCCATGAGCCCCGAAACAAATACAGGAACAAGGCCAGCAAGAAGAACGGGAAGCCTAGTATAAGCAGAAATCCTGCCATAAGCAGCAATATAATAAAGTACTCATAAAGTAATTCAAGTATATTATTATGACGTAAAATGATGGCAACGATCAGATAGCCCAAAGATAAATAGAGCGCAATTTCTGGCATAATCAGGAAATCTTCGAGTCCTACGAGAATCGAGGGCCGGTAGTGCTTTTGGGGCAGGCCTAAATCGGCGCTTCGGGCCGCCTGCTCCACATCGGGAGGTACCGGAAGGGGTTGCCGCGTCTGCTCCTGGGGAGACGCCAACATCGGGGATCACCTGACCTTCTCTCTCCTGAAGGCAACTGGTTTGCTGCTGGACTGCTACACACTACTCTGGCGAGCACTCCGGGGAATGCCTTTCTATTAAGGAAAACGCATGATCGACAGATTTTTCGGCCCTCTCCATGCTGGAGAACTAACTTGCTTACAGCCGGGCACAGACTGCATTATTAAAGAGCAGACGCAGACTGGGACAACAATGGTCAGGAGCGCTCGCCGGTTGTCTTGACAGCCTTTGCAGCGCGCTGCGCTTGCGCAATGGAATCCCCAAGGACATGGAAGACGAGATCGGCACTAAAGTGGCCCAGCATGGCCGCCTCAAGCCCATAGCGCCAGAAGAGATAGCCGAAGGCCAGGCCGGCAAGGCCGTTCAGCAGCAAAGCTCGCCCAACCAGAAGGGGGGTTAGCCTGGTCAGCGTCGCCGTGGCAGGCAGATGGCTCAGGCCAAAGAGGAGAGCCGCCACGGCGGCGGCCAGCCAGAACGCCCCGGGCGCCGGCTCACCTCCCGGCAGGTGCCAGATGAAACCCAGCAGCCAGGCGCACAACGAGAGCAGGAACAGACGACATAGTAGCTCTTCGGCGATGCCGCCGTAAAAGCAGGCCAGCAAACGTTTCCAGAGCGCCGGGATCGGCATAGCCGTCCTTATGGACTCCGGCAGACGCGGCCAGAAAACCAGGATTTCCAGGGCGAGCAGCAGCGCGGCAGGCCCCAGGCCCAGCCATAGCGCTGGTCCGACGAGCGTCTGAGCCTGGGCCGTCACCGATCGCCCCTCTAGTAGGCCCTCCAGTAAGGGGGCCCCCAGGCCAATCCGATGAGCAATGGGCAGGCCCAGCCCGATCGCCATCACCAGCAGCGCCGCGCTTTGCCCCCCCTGCAGCAATAGCAGCACCCATAATGGATGTCGCAGCCGCTGCTGCGCCCGTTTGAAAGTTTCGCCGTTCAGTGCGAGCAGATAGGGAGTAGCACAGGCCAGACTGCCAAGCGCCGCGCAGCTCAGGAGGAGGAACTCAAGCCAGGGAAAAGTGAAGTGCCACATGAGATCAGTTCACCTATTGCGTTTCATAGCAGGTATATAGATTATAGCATATTGCAATATAAAAAGCCAGTGGCCTCAGCTCAGTTCTTTGCTCATCATGCTCGTGCGGTCCAGTCTTCCCGCCTTCAAAGCGCAAACAAAGGCTGTCTCTGGGCTGGCAGCGCCATGACTGCCACAGCTCTCAGAGACAGCCCAGGAGAGCGATCCGGGTAGAGGCAGATAGGAAAACCAATTGGCGAAGCTGGACGCGAGCGTCTGGCTGTTAGACGACGCTGCAGGCCCGCCCGTTCAAGGTGAAGGCCGTTGGGCTGGCGTTACTGCCGTTCCAGGTTCCATTGAAGCCGGGCGAGGCCCCCAGCGTGGTCCCCGGCGGGATAGAAGCGTTATATGACAGATTCGTGATCGTCACAGTGCTGCCCGACTGCGTATAGGACCCATTCCAGATCTGCGTAATCGTCTGGCCGCTCGGGAAGGTGAACTGCAGTGTCCAGCCGTTGATCGCCGTCGTTCCCGTATTAGTAATTGTGAGGTTGGCGGTAAAGCCACCCGGCCACTGACTGGTGACCGCATAATGCACCGCGCAACTCAGGCCTGCCGCCGCTGTCGGGCTAGGCGTAGGCGACGGGGTCGGGGTAGCGGGCGCCGCCGTTGCTGTTGCCGTTGGAGTTGGGGGTACCGTTGGCGACACAGTCGGCCTCGGCGTTGGCGTGGCCGTCGCCCCGCTGCTCTGCGAGAAGACGACCGTTGTCAACGTATAGGGAGCGATCGATATAGTGGGTAGAGGCGAACCCGAGACGGTCGTCGAGCTAATAGAGCTACTGGTCGGGCCATAGGAGTAGACCCGCGCGCTGCTGGCGGCGCTATAGCCATTGAGCGCGAAGGTCACATTGTAGCTATTGCTCGGGTCCTTATTGATCAGCAGCACGGCCAGGCTGCCGTTGGCCTGGCGCACGGCGTGCACAGCCACCAGTGTCTGATTGGAAGACGAGGCAACCATTGTATCGCCGGCACTGCCCAGGTATGAGAGCATCTGCAGGCCATAGTACGTCGGGAAAGGCGTATCGGCAGCCGGCTCGCATGGTCCACCGCTGATACAGCCGCCGTTCGCCAGGACGCCATAGTCGCCGTACTGGGCCGAGCCGTAGAGCGAAGAGCTGGTATTGCCAGCGACCGGACCATTATGTAGCGTCCACCAGTCGACGCTGGTCACCCCGTTTTCCAGCCAGGTCATATAATCATCAGCCTCATAGAGGGCGTTGACAATGCTGACCGTCTGCTTACCGGGATTGGAAGAAACCGAATTGGTCTCGGTCAGCAAGATCTGGACAGCGCTGGCATGGGAACCGCAGTACTGCGACAGCTCCGAGCGCAGCGTTGAGACCATATTGGGGATCTGGCTGGTCGAGGCCAGCAGGCCCGAGTCGGACTCACTCCCCGGATTTTGCGGGTACCAGTGAATGATGACAAAGTCGATGGCCGAGCAGGCCGTTGAGAGCACGGTCTGATTCCAGGGCTGAGGTGAAGCGGAATTGGTGACGCCGTCGGGCCAGTTGCCGGGCGTTGTCAGCACGGCTCCGACCTTGATCGTCGGATCGACGGCCTTCATAGCCTGGCTGTAAGCAACGACGTTGCTCGCGTAGGCCGCTGAGGTATGGGGGTTATTGTTATACTCCCAGCTTGCCCCGTAGGTGCCATCGCCATAGACCTCGTTACCGATCTCCCAGTACTTGATGCCGTAGGTATGGCCTGTACTGCTGGCTCCCGGGTAGGTCGGAACGGGACCACTGTAGCCAGGTCCTCCTTTGTTGGCGTACTGGACCCAGCCAGCGGCCTCAGAGGGCGTGCCGGCCCCGTAATCGACGGTAATAATGGGCTGGGCCCCCACAGCCTGCACCAGGCCCATGAAGGCGTCAAAGGTATTGTTTGGATCAAGCCAACCTTGACCGGCGACTAGAGAATGCGTCTGCCAGTGGTAGACATCGGAGGTTGAGCCGCCCGGAAAGCGCAACATACCGATGCCGGCGTTCTTGATGGCGGAGCTGGCCGTGCTATCCAGCAGATTGCTATCCCAGACGGCTGTGTTTAGACCCCGACTTAGCGTGGTCAACGCGCCCAGCGATTGATTGGCATTGACCGTTACTTGAACGCTGCCGGCCGCAGAAACGCGATGGGCGCCCAGTGGATTAAGCAGCACCAGCGCCGAAATGAGCAGGCAGAGCAGCAGGATGCTGGCACAGGCCGCCTGCCACCAGTGAGGCCGAGGCACGCGCAAGCGCGCAAGCATCGCGGACATGACCCTGTTTGGTCCTCCCTTGGGAAAAGGTCTATCAGCGCCTTCCTGGCGCCGACAGCATAGCCGTGTGTTCGCGACCTCACCATAGTGCAGGCCCTCTGGGCAAATCAACGGCAGGTTGTGAGCATCTGGACGGCAGCCAGTCGGGCCCTCTCTCCCTGGGAGGCCCTTCCTCTTTTTTGTAAGGCCTGTTAGACGCTCAGAGTCAGGCGCTCCCCTCCTGTCTTGGGCACGAATCACCTCCTCTCTGCGTGCCGTCCTGGCCTTACCCCGCTCAGCTCGCATCTAGCGAGCGGCGTCCTGCTGCTGACGCGCCAGCTCCTGACCTTCTCCAGCGACGAAGAGCGTCAGCGCCTCATGCAGAGCCTCCTCCCCTGAGACCGAACTCACAAAGGACTCGCGATGAGTGCAGGAGGCTGTCAGGCAGTTAACCAGAATGTCGCCGACCAACCAGGGCTGAGCCAGGCCCAGATCAAGATTGGCGGCAGCCTGCAGCAGGAGGCCCGGCTGTGGCTTGCGGCAGTGGGAGCGGAACGCCAGAGCTGGTACAGTGCCCTCGGGATGATGGGGGCAAAAATAGATGGACTCCAGCAAGATCCCCGCGCGTGCGCAGCCCGCGGCACAGATAAGCATGCCTCTCCTCTCTAAGGCCGCCAGGCTGAAATAGCCGCGCTCCAGATTTTCCCCTCAGCCAGCGTGAAATTGGAGCCGGAAGAGCCAAGGTCACGAGCGCGCGCCCTGCATTTCTGCTATACTGGATGGTGGGCGTCACAGATCACGTGCTGCTGCCTGTCTGTCTGCCTGCCTGCCGGTCAGCAGAGCCACTGTGATCTTCTGATGACCAGCCAGGCAGCATCGGCAGCGGCGCAGCGGTCAGAAAAAACGGTTTACCTCGTCAGTAGCGAAACGTTCAAGCAGCAGGAGGAGAAAGAAAGACACAATGGAGATTCGGCGCAGCGGCAGCCAGCCCTCCCAACAAGGACCAGCAGAGCACTTCACTGGCAGAGTGCGCATTGATCCCCTGTTCGAAGCCCAGGCCCCCGGGCGAGTGCGCACCATCAGCGTGACCTTTGAGCCGGGAGCGCGCACCGCCTGGCACAGCCATCCTTTAGGGCAGATTCTCATTGTGACCGCCGGCTGCGGGCGCGCCCAGCGCTGGGGAGGCCCCATTGAAGAAATTCGCCCCGGAGACGTTGTCTGGTTTGCTCCTGGAGAGAAGCACTGGCACGGCGCGGCTCCCACCACTGCCATGACGCACATCGCCGTTCAGGAGCAGCTCGATGGGCGAACCGCCGATTGGATGGAGCCGGTCAGCGACGAGCAGTATCAGGGACAGGTATAAAGGCCTGGCCAGCTATCCCGACCCACTTCTCGGCTCATGCCGGGCTGTGGCCAGGTGCCGCCTTGCGTGCCCTTCTCTATCCATCTGCCTGGTCAGGCCCCGCCGGGGCTGACGCATGTGGTAGAATGGAGAGCATATACAGAGGCCAGGGAAACGCCTTGCGCCTGGCCGAGGAGATAGCTTCATAATCTCAACTCAAAGAGAGGAGGCAGGCACCCCCTGACTAACAACCCGAACGATCAGTGGCAGCTCATCCGCCGCTCGCCCGCCGAGCTAGCGGCCATCTGGAGCCTCGTGCGCACTCCCCGTCTTCTGCTGCGCCGGCTGCGGTCCGAAGATGGGCCGGCTATGTTTCGCGTCCACGGCGACCCAGCCACCTATCGCTACAGCCCGGAGAGCGTGCACCGCTCCCTGGCGGGAAGCGAGGCCATGCTCCAGCTCTGCCGGCTGCACTGGGCCGAGCACGGCTTCGGCTACTGGGCAATCGAGCTGGCCAGAGAGCAGACGGTCATCGGCTTCGGCGGTTTGGAGCAGCAGCGCTGGCGTGAACGCGAGGTACTCAATCTTTACTATCGCCTGACCCCCAGCGCCTGGGGCCAGGGCTATGCCACCGAGATGGCGCGCACCGCCCTCCAGCTCGCCAGGACCTATCTGTCCCCTCTGCCGGTTATCGCACGCATCAGAGCCGCCAACGTGCCATCCCAGCAGGTCGCGCTCAAGGTTGGCCTGCGGCGCTTGCCCGAGGAGTTGGAAGAGCCAGGTTACTATATTTTTGCTTCCGAGTCCTCGGGCTGGTAACGGCGCGGCGAGCGAGCCAGGCGAGAGCGGGGTGAAGGCAAGCGCGTCGAGAGACTGCGCGCTTGGGCAGGCCAGGGCGGGGCGCCCATCGACCAGCGAGCGAGGCAGCAGTAAGCCATAAGTGGTCAGCTTGCAGCAGAGCCGCGCGTCGGCAGCTTGCAGCCTGCCCGCATCTGGCACGTAGCAACGGCCATCAAACCAAGCAAGGGAGGGTACATAGACTACTTATGAAACAGATCGCAGGGACGCGTCCCTCTTCTGCCGCGCGGCGACGCTGGGCCCGGCTAGCTGTCGCTTTTTTATTCTTATTGAACGGCGTACTACTCGCGACCTGGGCGGCCCGTATTCCCGCCGTTCAGGCTCGTCTCGCGCTGGCGCCGGCGGCCCTTGGCAGCGTCCTCTTTGGCGGCGCCGCCGGAGCCCTGGCCGGCATGAGCGGCGGTGGCTACCTGGCAGCGCGCTACGGCAGTCGTCGCACCGTAATCCTTGCCACGCTCAGTCTCTGTCTGATGCTGACCCTGGTCGCGGTAGTGCCCAGCTTGCCCCTGCTCATCGCTGCGGCGGCTCTGTTCGGAGCCAGTGCTGGGGCAATGGATGTTTCCATGAACACACAAGGGGTAGCGGTTGAGCGCCTCTACGGGCGGCCCATTCTTAACTCCTTCCACGCCTGTTTCAGCCTCGGCAGCCTGGGCGGCTCCGTGCTTGGGGGCCTGATTGCCGGGTACGGCATTTCACTGCTGCCCCATTTCGGCGGCGTCGCGCTGGTGGGCGCTCTCCTGACGCTCTGCGCCATCCCGGCTCTCCTGCCCTCGTCCCATGACCAGCCCGCTAGCGAGAGCGCGGAAGGCCGCAGAGTGCTCTTTGCTCGCCCCTCGCGGGCCACCCTGGCACTGGGCCTGATCGCCTTCTGTTCCCTTTTCGGAGAGGGGGCAATGGCCGACTGGAGCGCCCTCTATCTGAACAGCAACCTGCACAGCGGGGCTGGCCTGGCCCCCATCGGCTACGCCGCCTTCTCTGTCACGATGATGGTCAGTCGCAGTGTTGGGGATACCCTGACGGCACGACTGGGCGCAGCCCTGATGGTACGCCTTGGAGGCTTGCTTGCAGCCAGCGGCCTGGCTTTAGTGCTTTTTTCTCCCTGGTTGCTGCTTGCCCTGGCAGGCTTCGCCCTGATTGGCTGCGGCCTGGGGGTCGTCTTTCCTCTGACGCTGAGCGCCGCCGGGCACCTTGCTGGGCAGGGTCAGGCCACCAGCACCGCCCTGGCAGCCGTGGCCACTTGCGGCTATACCGGTCTTATGGCTGGCCCGCCAACTATTGGCTTCCTGGCCAGCCTTATGGGTCTGCGCCTCGCTCTGGGGATCATCATCCTGCTGAGTCTGGGCATCAGCCTCCTGGCCGGCGCTACCGGTGGACAGCAAGCGCCTCCTACGCCAGGGTCACGTTCCCCGCAGACGGGACAGAAAGGCCACAGCCCGTCTTCTTCTACCTCGTCTTCAGGGAGCCTGACCACAGGCGACTAGACAGACGCATCTGGAGAATTTGCTGCACGACCCAGGTAGCGGAGAGCAAGCGCGATAAGCCTAGTGGCCCGGGTCCGGTCTCTCCCTTGCTTCGTGCCCGGCCTCCGGCTCCAGAAGCAAGGTTAGAAAGGCCTGAGCAGCGGGCGAGAGATGTCCTGTGCGACGCTGAACCAGATGCAGGGTCCGTCGCAGAGCAGCATCGCCAATCCGCACGGTGCTCAGCCAGCCGGCAGTGACCTCAGCAGCCACTGCAGCCTGTGAAACAATAGCCACTCCCATATTGGCCGCTACTGCGCGCTTGATTGCCTCATTGCTGCCCAGCTCCAGCGTGATGGCTGGCCGAATCCCAGCCTGTTCAAAAGCGGCCTCTATGACGCTGCGCGTTCCCGAGCCTGGCTCACGCCAAAGCAAGGTTACGTCGCGCAGGGCCGCTAAGGGAAGACTTTCGAGATGGGCCCAGGGATGCCACGGCGGCACAATCAATACTAGCTCATCCTGGCGATAGGGAGTTAGCAGCAGGCCGTCGTCTACGCTTTCCACATGGCTCTCTATTAGCCCTAATTCGCGACGGCCAGCGCGCACCTCCTCATAGACGACCTGAGAGTTAGCAATCAGCAGCTCGATTTCGACGCGTGGGTAGCGACGATGAAAAAGAGCTAGCGCGACGGGGAGAAAATAGTTGCCGATGGTTGTACTGGCCACAAGAGCCAGGCGCCCCGCCTCGATACGATGCAGGCTCTCCAGAGCATCAGCCGCCGCCTCGATCTCCGCCATCACCTTGCGGGCGTGCTCCTCAAGCATAAGCGCCGCTTGCGTGGGGACCAGACGCTTGCCGACCTGCTCAAAGAGAGGTAAGCCTAGCAAGCGCTCCAATTCATGGACCTGCGCCGAGACCGCCGGTTGACTCAGATGCAGCTCCTCAGCGGCATGGGTATAGTTGCGATGGCGCAGAACTGCCAGGAAGACGCGCAATTGATAGAGAGTGACATTGTGCTGCCAGTGCTTGACCATAGAAGCCTACATTCACTAAGCGATATCTGTTCAGGCAAGCAATGCGTGGTCCGCGGCAGAGGAGAGGCGCCCCTCGCCCTCCCGACCCGACTCTTGAGAGTCAACGGGTAGGTAGCCTGGCCTGCTAACCAGTCCAGTCCAGTCCAACCCAGGCTTTTCCCAAGGGTTACTCTTAGTTCTGCTTAGAGTATAGCATCTTTCTTCCGGCAGCTGGAGATCGCCACAGCCGTCGTCAAGCCAATTATAATTTGCCTGACCGAGCAGCCTCCCTTTAAGGAGCCACGCTTTCCCCTGGCTCAATCAAGAGTAACCCTTAATGACTGGCTCTGGTGCCTGACTTTGACCTCTTCTAGACTATAGGAGAAACAAGGCGAGCAGAATGCTCTCCTCTCTGCTGGCAGGTAGCTATCTATCTACCATCTTCTTTCTTAGCCGTCTGTCTGCTTGCGCTGACGAGAGAGTAAGCAAACTAAGAGAAGCTGTTACATACCAGCAAGCAACGTTAAAGGAGCTGATCCCATATGATCGATCTTGCAAGAAGACCACAACGCTCTTTTTCAAGAGCCACGCCTGTGTGCCCGATCTGCCACCAAAGCAAGAATGTGACATCTGTGCCTGCGCTTTACAAGCAGAACCGGCAGCATGGAGATGCGCGCCTGGCCCCCCCACCTCCACCACGGGAGCGGAGCTTTCTTCTCTGGCCCATTACAGTAGGTGGGATCACGGAGACCGTGACCTTGATTGCTGTGATGCTGCTCTGCGCGAGTGGCCAATTCACCTTTCTGGAATATGCCCTGGCGGTCATCGGCATCTGCATCCCGCTGGTGCTCTCAATCTATGGCTTTGCACGTCTACTGAGGTCCGAGCAACAGAAAGCGGATCTTCGCGAGTGGGAACAGGCGCTTGACACCTGGAGCCACTCTTTCATCTGCACCGCTGATCAGGTCATCTTCACACCTGCAGAGCAGCCCTGCAGCGCAGATGAGAAAGCAGCGACTGGCGAGCAGAGCAGACAATTGGCCGCCGCCGCGCTCTAGAGAAGAGACGAGCAAAGATGCATCGACCTGCTTTCCAGCGAGAAGACAGACAGCGATCAGCAACGAACAGAGGCCCGGGGGCCAACCGTGCAGAGCAACCGACTGTCGGTCAGAACTGGTCGTCAAACCACCAGGTGCACGGATCTGCCGGGCCTCTGCCGTCTGGTTCCTCGCCTTCTCCCACCATCCTCTCGACCTAAGCTGGGCTGGGTTGGTTTACCCCATCACGCTGCCGCCTCGTAGGCCGCTGTCAGTGTCAAGGGTAACTCACCAGGTAGGCTGTGGTGTTGCTTGAATTCGAAGGGCCGCCGGTGTTATTGATAATGTGCTGGATGGTTCCCACACCGCCGAGCGAGACCGTCACCAGGTCGTGGAAGGTCACTCCCGCCGTATCGGGCACCTCAAAGGCCCGATCCGCCACGATTGAAGGGTCAACATTGAAGTAGCAGTAGCTCCCGACCCCCCAGGCTTCATGACTGGTGACCGAGTTCGCCACTTTGTAGGCGGCATAGCCGCGCGTGCTGCCATTCATCCAGGCCGCCTGGTTGGGCGGGTCATAGGGCATCTCGTTTTGGAAGAAGTAGGTACGACCACCGTTGCCGTTCCAGATGACCTCGTACTGCTGATAGTGTTCGACAAAGAGGCCATACATGGTCACGTTGTTCCCATTGACAACCAGGCCGTTGGCCGCAGGATTGACGGTCCAGCCAACGCCGCTGCCGTGGTCGGCGCGCCAGAGCCAGAGGTCATCACCAATCACGTTGTTGCTATTGATCACCAGGCTCTGAGTAGCCTGACCAGGCCCAGCCCCGCCGATGCGGAAGAAAACATCGCTGAGGACCGTCGGATTCGCGGCATGGTTCTGCGTTGAGCCGCTGGGGCCAACCTGCAGCAGCACCGGCGAATTGACCGGGCCAGCGTCAAAGAGCAGACCCGCGATCGAAACCCCATCGACATCGGCTACTGTCATGGGAATGACCCCATTTTGCGGCACCAGTGTTGGTAGTCCCAGCCCCAGCACGACCGTATTCGGACGCGTGATGTTGATGGTGCCATTGAGCTGGTAGACGCCGGGGGTGAAGAGCAGATTCAGGCCCTGAGCCAGAGCGTTGTTGATGGTGGCTACCGAGTCGCCAGGATGAGCGATGTAGAACTGGCTAATGGGGATCGAGGTGCCCGCCGCCGCTCCGTTGGCCCAGGTCGTGCCCTGGCTATTGCTGCGCAGCGCCGGCACGAAAACATAGTAGTTGCCAGTCTGGTCAATGTACAGGAAAGGCTTCTCGCGAATGACCGGCGTCTGATTGATGACTGTCTCCGGTGGGTTGGGGAAGCTCTGCGGCGGCGCGCCATTGACGCCGACAAAGACCATGTTCCAGACGCCACCATTCCAGCTTCCAAGCTGGTCGTTGCGCGAGAGCCACTGCTGCTGCGAGCCAGACTGCGTTTGGCCAGTGACCACGCTGTCGGCCAGGAAACCGCCACTGGCCCAGCCACCATCCCAAAGCAGTAGATTCCCCTGGATGTCGACGCGCCGCAGCGGCGAGGCTTGAGCCGCGGCCCATTTGTTCCAGCCGCCGGAAGGGATGATCTTGAGGTTTTCGGCGCCACGCCAGAAGTTCTGCGTAGCGTTGCCATTCATCCAGGCTGCGTCGAGGTTGACCGCCCCATTGATCACTACGTCGTCAGGCGAGCGCCCCAGACCAAGTACCTGCGTGTAGAAGCCAACGTTGACCGTGACATTGTAGGTGCCTGGCTTGAACAGCAGGGCGTAGCGATTGGTGCCAAACTGGTTAGTTTGCTGCTGGCTGTAGATGGCGTCTAGAGTACTTTGAATGGTCGAGCTGGGCATCGAGGGATCGAAAATGTAGACATTCGGCCCAAAATTGGGCGTGCCCGCTGGCGGCGTTGGGGTTGGTGTTGGGGTTGGCGTGCTCGCCGTCGCGGGCAGGATCTCCAACCCATTGACCTGCGCATTGTCTACCACCGTGCTAAACTGGATCGTCAGGGTCCCGTTCGCCGCCGCCGTCGCATTCACCTCCCTCACTACCGCTTTGTTCGCCCCGCCCGCCGCCGCATAAATGTCAAAGTTCGTCAGCACCTGCTGCCCATTGATGCTCACATTAAAGACCCGCTTGCCCGCCGCACTCCAGTACGTCTCCGCAAAGTGCAGCCTCACCGTATAGGCCGCCCCCGCCGTCAGGTTCGGGATCGTATAGCTGAAGTTCCCATACCGATTGCTCTGATAGACCGCCTGCGGCGCCGGGTTCGTCACCCCCGACGTGTCAATCGCCGCACTCGTGCTGGCCGTACTCCCCCCACTGTAGTCCGTGTCCGCCACAAAAGGCGCCACCGCCGGTCCTCCCGCATTGATCCGTACAGCACTGGCCGCGGGCAGGATCTCCAACCCATTGACCTGCGCATTGTCCACCACCGTGCTAAACTGGATCGTCAGGGTCCCGTTCGCCGCTGCCGTCGCATTCACCTCCCTCACTACCGCTTTGTTCGCCCCGCCCGCCGCCGCATAAATGTCAAAGTTCGTCAGCACCTGCTGCCCATTGATGCTCACATTAAAGACCCGCTTGCCCGCCGCACTCCAGTACGTCTCCGCAAAGTGCAGCCTCACTGTATAGGCCGCCCCCGCTGTCAGGTTCGGGATCGTATAGCTGAAGTTCCCATACCGATTGCTCTGATAGACCGCCTGCGGCGCCGGGTTCGTCACCCCCGACGTGTCAATCGCCGCACTCGTGCTGGCTGTACTCCCCCCACTGTAGTCCGTGTCCGCCACAAAAGGCGCCACCGCCGGCCCTCCCGCATTAATCTGCACGGGAGCCGCCGCATGGGCCCGCGGCGTCAATCTGAGAACAGGGAAAACGAGAACAAGAGAGCAAATAAAGAGCAAGATCAGCCCACAGACAAGACCCTGTCGCGCAATCCTGCGCCAGCGTGTTATCTTTGGAGCATACGCGTCCATGACATCTCCTTTCAATAGGGTAGCTACAAGCTTAGAAGAGGAAAACCCCCCACGAGCAAGCCACAGCGACCGCCCTCAGCACAAAGCCGGCTGACAGACGGCAATGGGGTCCCAGCGACGAAGGCAGGCCGAGAGGTGCCAAGGCCCCCAGCCAGAAGCGATCTCGCCTCCTTTCGATCGATTGTCATGGCCATCAGGAGCGGCGGACTGGCGAATGAGCAAGCGGCGAAGCCAGGGTCGCCGTCCTATTTTCGAAATAAATCGAAATCGTTTTCTAAGAGAAACTATACGGATTGGGCCCCGGCTTGTCAAGGGAGCCTTCTTGCAGGATGACAGCACCAGCAGTAACAGGGAGCAAAGAGCAAAGGAGAAGGCAGATGATTCCAGATTGGCTGTGCTATAATAGGTCGGAAACTTTCAGAGGGGAGCAAGCACAGCACAAGTCAATGGCAAGACGACACAACACCGACGGGCGTCCCACCATCGCCCAAATCGCCAGAATAGCGGGGGTTTCAGTTCCAACGGTCTCCAAAGTACTCAATGGGAGAGCAGACGTCTCGCTGCCGACGCGCGAGAAAGTCGAGCGGATCATTCAAGAGTACGGCTTTGTACGCAACCGGGCAGCCCGAGCGCTGCGTAAAGGCAAGACCGGCCTGATCGATCTACTGCTGCCACGGCTTGACGACGAATACTATCTGCCGATCCTGGAGGGCGTCGCCCAGGTTCTGCGCGAGGCCGGCCTACGGCTCGTTCTGACAGCCACCGACTACAAACCAGAGGAGGAAGTACGCTGGATCAACACGGTCACAGATCATTCGACCGATGGCATCCTGGTAGTCCTGCCCTCTGAGCGAGCCATTGAGCAGCTTGAGCGCTCAGGCCTGCCCTTTGTCCTGATTCACAATCAGGGCGGCCTCCAGGCGATGGCGCCCTCAGTGCGCATCACAAGCTGGGAAGGAGGCTTTGTAGCCACGACCTACCTGATCCGCCTGGGACACCGACGCATTGCCTACATCGGCAAGACAGCCCCAGCCAGGGATGCCATCGAGCGCATTGCCGGCTACCGCGCCGCGCTTGATGCCGCCGGGCTGCCACTGCTACCAGAGCTGGAGTGCGACGGCGACTTCACCGAGACCAGTGGTTATCAGGCAACCCTGCGCTTACTGGAGCAGGAGGAGCCCCCGACAGCCATTTTTGCCGGCAACGACCGTCAGGCGGCGGGCGTCTACCGGGCCTTGCATGAGCGCGGCCTGGCCATTCCCGAGCAGATGAGCGTAGTAGGCTTTGATAATCTGCCGTATACCGAGATCATGAATCCGCCGCTGACGACCATTCATGCTCCACGCCTGGAGCTGGGGCGAACGGCGGCTTCGATGCTGCTCCGCCTTATCAATGGCGAACAGTTGGAGATGCCGCGTGTGGTGTTGCCAACTCATTTGGTCGAGCGCCAGTCATGCTGCCCGCCACGCGCAGGCTGAATCGAGACGGCAGGGGCGGGCAATGAGGCCCGCCTTCTTGCTCTACCTGCCAGCGCCTGGCCCAGCCGGTTCGGGCTGGCAAGGGGTCGGCCGGTCGCGTCTTTTTTTGTTTTGGGAGGCAGGCCCTGCGCTTTCGCGAACTAGCTCAGTGACTTCTCGTAGAGGATCATTTCTAGCGGGCGGTCCTCCTCTGAAGTCGGGGACTGTGGATAGAAGGCGCGACCTACTTCGCGAAAGCCATTTTTGGTGTAGAGGCGCTGGGCCGCTGTCTGGAGAACCGACGTGTCGAGATGCAGCAGGCGGTAACCAAGGGCGCGCGCTCGCGCTTCAAGGGCTTCGAGGAGACGCTGACCGTAGCCGCGGCCCTGATATTCGGGCAACACACGCATGCGTTTGATTTCGGCACGCTCAGCATCCGTGCGCTTCAATGCCCCCATCGCGATGATCTTCCCGTCGCATTCGCCTACGAGAAATTCCCCTCCGTTGTTGAGATAGTGCTCTTCGATGGCATATACGTCGTCATCCCAGGGGCCTCGTCCAAGATAGGCTCCCGTTTCTTTGAGGACGGTTACGTGTAATTGTTCGACGGCTACCTGATCAGCTGGTGTATAGCGACGCAGGGTGAACATTGTTGGCTTCGCCCTCCCGATCAGGGTTCCTCTTCTGCTCCGACGGTGCGTGTTCGCTTCGGGACAAGGACTATGGCTTGCTTCTTCTCTTTCAGTTTATCAGAGCCGATATGAAATAGCTGCCTCTTCCGCCGGGCCGCCTTTGGCGCGGAGAGGATGGCTTTGTCGGCGGAGCATATGATAGCATCTTGTCCGCCGCCAGGACAAGCCCGCGGTTCCCTTGTCTGTCATTCACTCTTTTCGAAAAAAGAGCAGGCAATCTTTCATGCCCCTTGACATCACCCCCCAAATTCTCTATATTCAAAGCGAAGATATCGATATTGATTTCGTAAAATTTCGAAAAGAAAGGAGGAGAAAGCGTCAGCCAGCGTGGCGCTCACCCTCCCTCGGACAAGGCTCTACCCTGCACTTCGGCAGGCAGGCGGGCAGACAGACAGGTCAGGAAATCGCCAGGGAGGTCAGGGCCGCCTCCTGGGAGCCTGTGAGTTCTCAGCTTGATCTTCTCCCTGAAAGACAGGACTCTACGATCGGCTTTAGCTGCCAGGCAGCAAGCACCAGCAAAGGAGTTTGTCATGGACGCACCTACTCCCAATGTAGCAAGGCCGCCTACGTCATCATTCGCACCAGCGCTGTTGCCTATGCTTCGCTGGTTGCTCGTCTTCATGTTAGTGTGCTCCTGGAGTGTCATGGCATCGCTGATGAGCCGGGCCCCTCTGGCGAGAGCTGCCACCGCCATCCAGATCAACGCGGGCGGCCCCGCCGTCTCCCCCTTTGTGGCCGATACCGACTTCTCTGGGGGCGGCACCTCCTCCACCTCTCACACCGTCGACACCTCCGGCCTCTCCAATCCCGCCCCCCAGGCCGTCTACCAGACCGCCCGCCTCGGCAACTTCTCCTATACCATCCCCAACCTGACCCCCGGCGCCAGCTACACCGTTCGTCTCCACTTCGCCGAAACCTACTGGACCTCCCCCGGCAAGCGTCTGTTCAACGTTAGCCTCAACGGGCAAACGGTCCTCTCCAACTTCGATATCTTCGCCGCTGCTGGTGGCCCCGACAAGGCTATCATCAAAGAGTTCAGCGCCACCGCCTCCCCCAGCGGCACCATCTCCCTCCAGTTCAGCTCCCTCGTTGATCAGGCCCAACTCAATGGCCTGGAGATCTTACCTCTCGCTAGCAGCGGCTGGACACTTGTTTGGAGCGACAATTTCAGCGGTCCGGCTGGTAGCTTGCCCTCGGCAGACAACTGGATCATCGACACAGGCACAGGCTACCCTGGCGGAGCAGCTAACTGGGGCACCGGTGAGGTCGAGACCATGAGTAACTCGACCAGCAATGTCTACCTCGACGGCAACAACCATCTTAATATTACCGCTATCAACAATAACGGGAGCTGGACCTCTGGGCGCATCGAGACGCGACGCAGCGACTTCGCCGCTCCGCCGGGCGGCATGCTGCAAATCAGCGCTTCCATCAAGCAACCCAACCCGGCCAACGGTCTCGGCTACTGGCCAGCCTTTAGCGCGATGGGGTCCCAATATCGCGGCAACTACCAAAACTGGCCTGCCGTTGGACAGATCGACATTCTGGAAGACGTCAACGGGCGCAATGCCGAAATCGCTACGCTGCATTGTGGCAGCGCCCCGGGCGGCCCCTGCAACGAGTACAATGGCCTCACCAGTGGCCTGGCCACCTGTCCAGGATGCCAGAGCGGCTATCACACATACTCAGTGGTCATCGACCGCAGCCTCTCAGACGAACAGATCCGCTGGTATTTGGACAATCAGCAGATCTGGATTGTGCGCGAGAGCCAGGTGGGCGTGAGCGCCTGGCAGGCCGCCGTCGACCACAGCTTTTTCCTGATCTTTGACCTGGCCATCGGCGGCTCCTTCCCCAATACGGTCTGTAGCTGCACCACACCGACAAGCGCAACCTCTTCGGGCGGCACACTGAGCATCGCCTCAGTCGCCGTCTATCAGAAGACAGGCACGCCCCCCCCAGCGCTGACAACACCGTCGACTCCAAGCGGGGCCAGCGTCGTCAAAGTCACAGGCACTCAGGGAAACTGGCAGTTGCTGGTTAACGGCTCTCCCTACCTGATCAAGGGCGTAACCTTTGGTCCCCCGAACGCCGCCGCGCTGGCCTACATGCCCGATTTGCAGGCCCTGGGCGTTAACACGATCCGCACCTGGGGCACCGATAGCAGTACGCAGTCGCTGCTTAACGCCGCCGCTGCCTACGGCATCAAGGTCATCAATGGCTTCTGGCTTTCCCAGAGCGCTGACTACCTCAACGATAGCGCCTATAAGGCGAGCCAGCTCAGCGCTATTCAGAACCTGGTCAACACCTACAAGAACAGTCCAGCAGTGCTGATGTGGGATGTCGGCAATGAAGTCCTGCTCAATCTACAAAATACCTTTTCGGGGACGCAGCTAGAGCAGGAGCGCAACGCCTATGCCCAGTTCGTCGATCAGGTGGCCCAGGCCATTCACGCCATCGATCCCAATCATCCGGTGACCTCAACCGATGCCTGGGCCGGCGCCTGGCAGTACTACAAGGCCAACGCGCCGCACCTGGATCTGTACGCCGTTAACTCCTACGGAGCGGTCTGCAACCTCAAGCAGGACTGGCTCAATGGCGGCTATACCGTCCCTTACATCGTGACCGAGTCGGGACCGCCAGGCGAGTGGGAGGTACCCAACGATGCCAATGGCGTGCCCCAGGAAAGCACGGATGTGCAGTCAGCTCAGGGCTACGCTACCGCCTGGAACTGCATCACCAGCCACAGCGGCGTAGCGCTCGGGGCCACGCTCTTCAACTATGGCATCGAGAACGATTTCGGCGGCGTCTGGTTTAACCTGAAAACTGGCGGATGGAAACGCCTGGCTTACTACACCGTCCAACAGCTCTATACAGGGCAGACCCCGCCGCCGAGTAGCACCCCGCCGGTGATCTCGAATCTCACGCTGAGCACGAACACGGTGCCCGCCGGCGGCCAGTTTACCTTGAGCGCGAGCGTCAGCAACCCTAGCGGCAACCTGCTGCGCTACAATGTGCTGTTCAGCAGCAAATACGTTGATGGCAGCACTGGCCTGCGTTACGCCACCTTCAGCCAGACGGGGAACAGTACTTTCACGGTGACGGCTCCCAAGGTGCTGGGCACCTGGAAGGTCTATCTGTACGCCTACGATGGCCTGGGGAACGTTGGTATCGAGACGCGCTCATTCAAGGTGGTGCCACCGCCCGTCAATGGAACCAACGTAGCGATTGGTAAACCCACGACGGCCTCGTCTTATCAGACCACCGGCAACGGCGCACCCTATCCGCCTGCTAATGCTACCGACGGCAACCTGTCAACGCGCTGGGCCAGCGACTGGAGTGATCCGCAGTGGATTATGGTCGATCTGGGCCAGGTGAGGCAGATCAGCCATATTCAGCTCATCTGGGAGACAGCCTACGGCTCGGCCTACCAGATCCAGGTGTCGAACGACGGCGCGACCTGGACGACAATCTATGCGACGACGAACGGGACCGGCGGCGTCGACGACTTTGATGTGAGCGGCTCGGGACGCTACGTGCGTCTCTATGGGACGGTGCGCGGCACCCCTTACGGCTACTCGCTCTGGGAATTCGGCATCTATACCCCCGCTTGATTGCGCTTGCGGCACGCCTAAGCCGCGCTGACCGCGAGCGCCCGCGGGCCAGGGTCACTGTCGCTCGCTTGTCTGCTCGCTCCTCCTGGCCCGCCGCAATCGTGGAGGGAGGCCGCCTCTTCAGGCGCGTACCTCTCTCCACGGTTCTCCCTGTGCTGGCGCTGTTCTCCCCAGTGGCTCACTGGCCTGGTGGCCCGCGAAATTTAGCCCCGCTCACCAGCAGGCTCCGGCTGGCGTACGCCGTGCTGACCCGCTCTCTCAGTCAGTGACTCCGCCGGGCGCGACTCGCTCCCAGAGAAAGGCTCCGCTTCGCTTTCGCTGAGCGGCAGCACCAGGCAAGCATCGGGCGGGAAAGAAAGGGCCACCCGCTGCCCAGGCAGCAGGGGACCGGCCTCGACTGCAGGCCGGTCGACAGTGAAGAGCTGTCCCCCGTCAGTGCGCACCCGAAAGCGCGTGATGGCCCCCAGAAAGGTGCGCAGCTCGACGCAGCCCAAGAGCGTATTCTCCTCTTCTCCCTGAGCTGCCGCGCTGGCAGCCTGCCCATCATCAGCCGGACGCAGGGTCACCTGTTCTGGACGCACCACCAGCAAAACAGAGGTGCCATCGGCTAGCTCGGGCTGCGGCGTCACCCGCAGGCGCAGGCCATGAGCCAGGCAGCTTCCTTCTGCAGCACGCTCGAGGCGGGCCCTTAGCCGGTTGCTGGTCCCCACAAAGCCAGCCACAAAGGCCGTGCGCGGTCGGCGATAGATCTCCTCGGGCGTGCCAAGCTGCTCCAGGCGTCCACGGACCATAACGGCGATGCGGTCGGAGATGGCCAAGGCCTCTTCTTGATCGTGGGTCACGTAGATAACGGTCATCGTAAGCTGCTGCTGAATGCGCCGGATCTCTTCGCGCAAGGTCACGCGCACCGCCGCATCTAGGGCCGACAGTGGCTCGTCGAGCAGCAGGACTTTGGGTTCGATGGCCAGCGCCCGCGCCAGAGCCACGCGCTGCTGTTGACCACCTGAGAGCTGATGCGGATAGTGGCGCGCCCGCTCAGCCAGTCCTACAAGAGCGAGCAGCTCCCGGCTGCGCCGGCGCACCTCGGCAGACGGCAAGCGTTTGAGGCGCAGGCCAAAGGCCACGTTCTGCTCCGCGGTCAGATGTGGAAAGAGGGCGTACGACTGAAAGACCATGCCCATCGGGCGCCGGTTGGCCGGGCGCGCTGTGATCTCATCGCCATCGAGCAGGATGCGCCCGGCATCGGGCTGCTCAAAACCGGCGATCAGGCGCAAGATAGTGGTTTTGCCACAGCCGCTTGGTCCCAGCAGCGTCACGAACTCGCCCTGTTCCACCGCCAACGAAACGCCATCGACGGCCCGCGTTCTCCCAAAGGATTTTGTCAGCTCCTGCAGTTCTAGAAAAGCCATGCGCTTCATCCTTACTACGTATGTCATGCTTACTGAGATCAGCCGGCTCGCTCAGCCGAGCTAGCGCAGACTGGCCCCCTCGATCTGGCCCGAAAGGGTGGCCCGACCCATGCGCGGGCGCGTCGCCAGCGCCATGCCCAAGACACACAGCAGGGTCAGGAGAAAACTGAGCACGGCCAACAGGGCCGCACGATGAGGATCATTCTGCCCGGTCATATCGAGATAGATCGGGAAGGTATAGCTGTTAAAGAGGCTGGCTAGCGTCAACTCGCCCATGACTGTCGAGAAGGTCAGCAGGGAAGCTGTCAGAATCCCTGGCCAGATATTGGGCAGGATGACCAGCAGCAGCGTTCGCCACCAGCCGGCTCCCAGACTGGCCGCCGCCTCGGTCAGGAGTTTGACCTCAATGGCCTGCAGGCTGTTGTCGATCGCCCGATAGGCGAATGGCAGAGCAATCACCACATAGGCGCAGATGAGCACAAGCGGAACATCCAGCGTCGTCACAAGCTTGCTGAGTAAGGGAACCAGGCCCAGGGAGAGCAGCGCTACGAGGGGGTTGTTGGCAGCAGCCCCATTGTATTCCTGTAGCAGTCCGGTGCCAAGCACAATGGGCGGCACAGCAAAAGGCAAGAGGGCCAGGGCCTCAAGCAGTGGCCGGGCCTGCGGTAGGCGCAGCCGTACCTGATAGGCCGTGGGCGTCAGCAGGAGCACCACGAGTAGCGTGCTGGTCACCGCCAGGCCCAGCGATGTCAGGAGCGTCTGCCCGAAATCAGGGTCGGCGAAGACCGCGCCCAGGAGGGCGAGATCTCCCCAGCCGCGACCGCTGTTCAAGCCAAAGGCCAGCGTTGCCCCGAGCGGAATCAGGAGATAGAGCAGCACCAGTAACAGGACCAGCCTGGCCCCCAAGGCTCCACCTCGCCGGCCCCGCGGCTCTGGCTTCGCGTTTTCCGTAGGCCTCGCTATTCCCCGGCCTGCAGGTCCCTGTCTCTGCTTGCCTAGCCGTCGCGAGATAGACAGCATGCCTCCCTCCTTGGATGCGTTCAGCCTGGCTAGCGGATCTGCCAGCGGCTGGCCCGTCTGAGCATGGTCGTATAGATGACGACCGCGGCTAACAGGACCACGATCATCCCAACGGCAAGGGCGTCGCCCAAGCCAAAGTCGACGGTCACGTTACCATTGACCAGGAAATCGATCAGAATCGGCACCAGATTGATGTTACCCTGGGCCAAAGCGTAGGCTGTGGCGAAAGCGCCAAAGGCATTTGCAAAGAGCAGCATGGTACCAGCCACCAGGGACGGCCAGAGAATGGGCAGCGCCACGCGCCGCCAATACTGCGCCGGGGAGGCCCCTAGATTGATAGCCGCCTCGCGCCACTCCGGGCGCAAGCCCGCCAGGGCCGGTAGCGTGACCAGGATCATCAGGGGGAGCTGGAAATAGACATAGACCAGCACCAGACCCCAGAACTGGTAGATGCTGAAACCCATGCTGTAGAGGTCGAGATGCAGCCAGGTGCGCAGAGCCACCGTCACGAAGCCGGTGACGCCGAGCGTCGCTACGAAGGCAAAGGCCAGCGGGACTCCGGCAAAGTTGGCCGCAATACTACAGAAGCTGATCAGCAGCTTGCGTAGCCAGCCCTGGCGCAGGTTGGCCAGACCATAGGCGGCAATCGCTCCCACAAGGCCGCCGATGAGGGCCGTCACCAGCGAGAGCGCAACGCTGTTCTGAAAAGCGCGCAGATTGCTGGCTTGGGCAAAGAGCCGCTGATAGCTAGCCAGGCTCAGCCCGCCGCTCCCCCCATTGGTGAGGCTGCCCTGAATGGTGATCACAACCGGGAGAAGCTCAAACAGCAGGCAGAAGAGCAAAAAGGGGACAAGCGTCGACCAGGCGATCAGAGCAGTCAGGAGCCCGCTTTGACGCCTGCGTTGGCCCTGAGAAGCTGCGGCGGCGTGCGTCGTGAGCTGCTCTTCCTGCACACGTGGTACTTGAGTTACCATTGATCCCTCCCCTCTTGTCGCTTATTGTCCCCGCTCAGGCGCTCTCTGAGACAGCCGCTCCTTCTGGGCCTTGTTTGCTTGCTCTGGACGCAGGCCGGGCCGGGCACCTTCCTCGCACTGGGCTGCGCGCCAGGGTGCTACCCTGGCCTGGACGATCACGGCGGGAAGCAGGACCAGGCCAGGGCCGGACATGGCGGTGAGCGGCCGCCATCTTCTGCTGTCTCTGCTTGCTCAGCTCCTTATGCCCCGAGTACCTGCGGCCCCCAGTTATTATTGACCAGTGTCGAAGCCGCATTGAGCTGAGCCAGCGATGGGAAACGGACATTGGCATACTGCTCAGCCGGCGGGAGCTTGGCCGCCAGCTCCTGGGGCACTTTGCCGGCTGCGACCAGCTTCTGATAGCGCGCCGGATGTGCGTAGCCTTTCAGATAGAAGAGCTGCCCTTCGTCCGAGAAAATATATTCGATCCAGAGGCGGGCCGCGAAAGGATGGGGCGCCGTCTTGTTGACCACCGAGACATAGGGGCCGGCGATCGAGCCATCGGAGGGAATGATGACCTCCAGATGCGGCTTACCGGCAAGCTGGTCACGGAAGCCTAGCCCGAGATAATCCCACATCACGGCGATCGCTACCTCTCCCGTCGAAATATTGGCAATGCTGGAGCGCGCCACCGTGAAATTGCCGCTCTTCTTCAGTTGAGCGAAATAGTCGATGCCCGGCTGAATGTTGTCCAGGCTGCCACCGTTGGCAAGGGCGGCGGCGAAGACGGCCAGGAATGCATCGTTCGCCTGGCGCGGGTCGCCGTCAATGCCCACCATGTTTTTATAGTTGCCGCGCAGCAGCTCGGCGAAGGAGGTCGGTGGCTTCTTGACGAGATCGGTATTAATGACAAACGCCTGAGCGCCATAGTATTCCGTGCACCAGTAGCCGTCGGGGTCCTTGAGATTGGCGTCGATGTCGTCCCAGTGGGCATGCTTGTAAGGGGCGACCAGGCCCTGTTGGACAGCCAGCGGACCAAATTTGAAGCCGACATCGCCAATGTCGCCGTGAGGGCGCGTTTTGGATTGCTTGAAGACCTCCAGTTCTTGGGCCGAGGAGTATTCAGCCTCGGCCTTATAGGAGATGGGCAGACCATAGTGGCTCGTGTAGCCGGCCAGAATATCTCTGTAGTCGGCCCACTCGGGTGGGATGCCCACGGCCTGCAGTTGGCCCTCCTTTTTGGCGTTGGCAATGAGCGTCTGCATGTCGATGGGGCCAGCCATGTTCACGCCAGCAGTGGTGGCGCTGGTGCTGGCGCCGCCACTTCCGCAGGCTTCAAGCATGGTCGCCAGGGCGCTGGCCGATAGGCCGGCTAGGCCCGCACGCCTGAGAAAGTGGCGTCGGCTTTGCTGGCCAAAGATGGCAGTGAACAGCTGCTGTTCGCGGCTGTGCTCAGGGCGCATAAAAGGTTACCTCCCGATGATAGCGTTGCTTGCCTGGATAGCTGGAGAGTCGGAGAAGAATGGCCGCGCAGGAAAGCCCGCCCACCATCGGCGTGGGCAGGCAGTCATCCCTTTGCCCTCGTGACACGGTCACAAGCCTCTATAGACGCACGGAGAGACAGCAAGAGCCAGTCAGCTCGCCATACGCCTGGCCCAAGGTCAGGTCAGGCCTGGCCTGGCGATGTGGCCTCTTCTCCTGTCTCTTCGCAAGCTTGCTCTCTTCACGCTTCTTCATGGTAGAGTGCCTATGCTAAGAGGAGGTTAATGGTTGAGGTAGTCCAGGTTAACGGCTGGTTATATTTTGGGGAGTCTGAGCAGGCCAGTCGGCTTTCTCAGATCGGTTCTTCTCCTGAACGGGGAGCAGCGCAGGAGAAGACCGAAACCAGATGAGATAATTGATCTATCGCTCATTCTCTGGTATCATAGATAATAGACTGCCAGGTCTGGTCAGGAGAGATAAAGGAGCAGAGACCAGGTTATAGCTCTCGTCTTCTACGGTCGATCGCTTTGTTAGCAGACGAGCAGCAGCGCAGGCTTGCTGTCTGCGCTGTCACGGCAGCCAGCTGAGTGCAGACACGCTTGGGTCCTCGCCCGGGAGGATAGCCCTTGTCGACACTAGTGGCCCCGCAATACCAACAAGCAGGCGTATTGAAGGTCCTGCCTTGCCTCGCCTCGGTAGGCAGAGAGCGACCTGCCTGCTGTCTTTCATGCTCCTCCCGACTTCCCTCTCTTGTGCAGTTCCCTCTATCCACATCCAGGCCTGCCTGTCCTTGCAGATGTCCTTTGCCGCTCGCCTGGAGCCTCACAGCCACCGGGTCGCGTTACGGTCTCAGGCTCAACCAGGCAGAGGATGGCGGCGCTGCTCAGCTGAGACTACCTTGTGTACCCCGCGTTCCCTTGCTGTCTCAACGTTCACTTCACGCTTCCACCCCTAACGCTAACAGTTCCTACGCAAAGGAGGAGCAACCTGTATGGAACAACGCATCTACCGCGGCAACCTCTCCCCGGACGGCCTTGCTGATTACCTGGTGCAGACCTTTGGCCAGAACTATACCTATCTCGGTTGGGGCGGCAGCCCCTTGAGTACCATCGCCCAGAAGGTTGGCCAGGGCGATCACGTGCTGGTCCAGATCGCGCAAGCCGGCTCCTGGAGTGGACGCCTGCGCGCCGCCCTTGGCGTCAGCATTTCACGCCTGCCCGACGGGATTAGTGTGAGCGTTGGTCAAAGCCACTGGCTTCAAGCCCCGCTGACTGGCATCCTCTGGGGGGCCTTATTCTTCCCGCCGCTCCTGATATTTCCTCTTATTCGGGGGATTGGAGCTTTCAGCTTTTATCAGGATGTCTGGCAGGCCATCGAAACCTACTGCGCCCAGGCCCAGGCGACGCGCACCAGTAGCAGCAGTCTGCATGGTCTCTACTGCACACGCTGCGGCGCCATGAACGATGAAGCCGCTCAACAGTGCCATCTCTGTGGCACCGCTCTCCAGCAGCCTCAGCCCGTCCAGGCCGCGTCAGTCGCCGGGCACGAGCTGGTGACCTGTGGAAGCTGCAACGAGCGTGTGGTCGCTGCCCGCTTCTGCGGCAACTGCGGCGCCCCGCTGACTGCCCCAGCCAGCGCCAACGTACCGCCCAAAGAGTCGGGGCACGAGGTATAAGCTGCCCCGGGCGCTGCTCGCGCTGGGCCAGGCCGAGCAGCGCTGTCACCACAGGCAAGCCGCTGGCCCGGCCCGGGTGAGGCTTGCCTGCCCAGTGGCCGGACCTCCTCCGCCTCGCGTCCAGGCTATGCCGGTACGCTCGCTGAGAACACCGTCCCGACAAGACCGTCGCTCGACGATAGCGCTCTGGTCAGCAATGAACGGAGTGGGTCGCTCCTCGACCGTTCGCGAGAGCCGTGCGACCCGCCGGGGCAGGCCGTCCGCTTCGCCCCAGCCTGCTCAAGGAGCTGGCAACCGTGACCGTCCAGCCAGCATCATCCTGGCTGCCGGTGGCAGCCCGCATACACCTTGCCTGCCCGCTAGAGGGCGCATGATGTGGTATAGATGACTTGACGAATGGACGTCTGGCGGGTATAGTATACGCATAAACGTCCTCGCATAGGATGAACCTGTCTCTTCAAGAGAGGAGAAAAGGTCATGCGTGTCGCAAATCCCTCACCCTCTGGCGTTATCCCCTCCACCCCTCCCAGCGGCCTGGATCGCATCTTAGGCGCACTGCAGAGCATTGGGCGCTCGCTCATGCTCCCCATCGCCGTGCTCCCGGCGGCAGGTTTGCTGCTGCGTTTCGGGCAAGCGGACCTGCTGAACCTGCCCTGGATGGCGGCGGCGGGTAATGCCGTCTTCTCCAACCTCTCGCTGATCTTTGCCGTGGGCATTACGATCGGCCTCACCGGAGGCGAGGGAGCAGCCGCGCTGGCTGGACTGGTCGGCTACCTGGTCTTCACCGGCGTCTTCAACGCCATCATTCCCCAAGTGCACGGTGCCCCTGACCCCTCGATCTCAATGGGGGTTTTCTCTGGCATTCTCGTCGGCCTGGTCACCGCCGGCCTCTATCGGCGCTTTCACGATATTCGCCTGCCAGACTACCTGGCCTTCTTTGGAGGAAAGCGCTTCGTCCCCATCATCACGGCCCTGGTGACGCTGGTGCTTGGGGCAATCTTCGGCCTGATCTGGCCACCGATCCAGGGGGCCATCAACGCCGTCGGCCAGGGCATCGTTGCCCTCGGACCAATCGGGACCGGCATCTACGGTTGCCTCAATCGGCTGCTGATCCCCTTCGGTCTGCACCACGTGCTGAATACCTACGTCTGGCTCCAGCTTGGCACCTACCACACAGATCACGGTATTGTGACCGGCGACCTGAACCGCTACTTTGCCGGCGATCCGACGGCGGGCAATTTCATGGCTGGCTTCTTCCCGATCATGATGTTTGGCCTGCCTGCGGCCTGTCTGGCGATGATCCGCCGCGCCCAGTATCCGCGCCTGGCCGCCGGCATCTTGCTTTCCGCCGCCCTGACCTCCTTTCTCACAGGCGTCACCGAACCCATTGAATTCGCCTTTCTCTTTGTAGCTCCTGGGCTGTTCCTGATCCATGCCCTGCTCACCGGTACGGCCCTGGCCATCTGTACCGCCCTCGGCATCCATATTGGCTTTACCTTCTCCGCCGGCTTGATCGACTACTTGATCAATTTCAGCAAGGCGAATACGACCCATCCCCTGCTGCTCCTGCCGATCGGGCTGCTCTACGCCGTGATATACTATTTTATCTTCAGTTTCTGTATTAAGCGCTTTAACCTGGCGACGCCCGGGCGAGGCAGCACCGCGACAGACAGCCGCAGCGATTGGATTCTGCCCGAGAGCCAGCGCGGTCCGCGTCCGGGGCGAGTGATAGCAGAAGCGGGAGCGACGGCAGAGTCAGGCGGTAAGGCAGGCGATGCCGATGAGCGCCTGGCGGCGGAGCTGCTGGCAGCCCTGGGCGGCAAGGGAAACGTCGAGAGCGTTGAGGGCTGCATTACACGCCTGCGTCTCTTTATCAACGAGCCAGGGCGTATCGATGAGGCTCGTCTCAAGAGCCTGGGCGCCGCCGGCGTCATCCGGCACGGCAAGATCGTCCAAGTAGTGATGGGCACACAGTCCGATCGTCTGGCCAGCCGCATGAAACAGCTCATGAAGGAGGGCGGCAGCGAGCAGGAGCAGGCCGCTGTTCCTCCGGTCGCGCCGGGCGAGCCACAGGGATGAGCCAGAAATAGCCGAAGAGCAGGCGCTGAAGCGAAGCGGCAGCCTGGTTGATCTCTCTCGTGAGCGGGCAGCGCTTGAGCAAAGGCTGCCCGCTCTGCGCTCAGCCTTTGCTCTGAGTTAGTCAGATCAACATATACCCTGGAGCGATCCGTAAGTGAAGCGAGGAGAGCTGCTGTGAGGAGCTTACATCTGCACAAGAGTGAGTTAGTGATTCTGGCCCCACTCGATGGCCAGGTAGTGCCGTTAGAGCGGGTACCTGATGAGGTCTTCGCTCAGAAGCTGGTCGGCGATGGCCTGGCCATTGAGCCGTGGGGCAGCGTTGCGCTTGCCCCTATTAGTGGCAGGCTGGTGCGCCTCTTTCCGGGCGGCCATGCGTTTGTGATCGCCGCTGGTCCCGAGGACCGTGAGGAGGAGGCCGCCGTGATCGTTCACCTGGGCCTCGATACGGTAGAGCTGGCCGGCGACGGCTTTACGCTCCTGGCTCAGGAAGGCGACCGCGTCGAGGCCGGCACGCCGGTGGTACGCTTCGATCGCGCTCGCATTGCAGCCCGGGGGAAGAGCCTGCTCAGTCCCGTGGTCTTTAGCGGCAGCGGAACCCTGGTCCGGCGCGCCAGTGGCACGGTCCAGGCCGGGCAAGATATGCTCTTTGTGGTCAAGCGTTCGCTGTAAAGAATTTGATCCACTATTCTCTTGACAAGAGCCTGTTGAAGAGTCTATCCTCAAAATAGGAAAGAAACTCAAGGATGCGCAATGAACACAGATCGACCTGCGTCGAGCAATGGCGACGCGCTGCGCCGCTGTTGCGGCTTTGGCTCCTGGTTGGTTCTCGGCCATGATGCTGCTCGCCCGCCAGGGACCAAAGCCCGCCGGTCTCTGGCAGATAGACAAGAAAGACGGAGAAGACGGCCAGGGAGGGACCGGTCAGCTAGCTAGCTCGTCTCAAGCGTGGGTTGGTCTTTCGCGCCGTCAGGCAGAGAGGAGTTTGAGCCAGTCATGCTTGAAGCGCTTCCAGGGGCGCGCTGGTCAAACAGTTATCGTCTTTTCCGGGATGGTACGCTGTTGGCCGAAATTGGCCCTGCGCTATCCTGCCGGGTGGACGGCCTGACGGTCGTAGGACGTTCGCAGGCCGTGCGCCGCGGGCGCTACGGTCTGATTCAGACCTATCTGCTGGAGGTCAATGGCTCTTTGATGGCGCAGGCCCAGCCTTCAGGGTCGGGGTTTGGACGTCAATGGTCCATCTCTTATGGCGGAGATGAGCATGGCTATCGCCTGCGTCCCAGGCGACCGCTGGCCCAGACCTTTGTTTTAGAGCGCAATGGCACCATCGTTGGGACGATCCGCCCGCAGATGCGGCGCCTCTGGTGGCTTCGGAAAGCTGTGCTTGATGTACCTGATCTTCCCCTGCCATTGATCCTCTTTGTTTTCTGGCTGGTCATCATACATACTCAGGGGCGCGACGCTGGCGGCGGAGCTATGTGAGCGAGCAGGGCACGGGTCGGGCAGAGGTCGGCAGGCAGACAGACAGGCAGGCAGTCCGTGGCTCTTTCCTCTCTCCTCGCAGAAGGCTTCAAAGGCAGAGCAAGAACAGACACGCGGCCACGAGCAAGCAGGCAAGGGAACATCTGCCATGCTAGAAGCTGCACCACGCCATTGGTATTCAAGCATGACCTATGTCATCCGTCAGGATGGGCAGGAGCTTGCAGAGATCCAGAGAAGGTTCTTTCGCCCAGAGGCCATTATCACCACAGCGGAAGACCAGACGTATAGTATTCGGCGCTTCGGCTGGATGGGGCCGTTTATTCTCTGCCTGGCGGATGGCACGCTCCTGGCACAGGCGCAGACCTACTACTTTAAGAAGCACATTGACGCTTACTATTTGGGTCAGTACTATAGATTGCGCCCGCAGTCATTTTGGAAGTGGGGGACCTACCTGCTAGAGCAGAACGGCGAGACTGTGGGTAGTATTCGTCAGAAGAATAGCTGGGGAAACAAAGCGCTCATCGACATCCCCGGCCTGCCTCTGCCCATTGTCCTTTTCTTCTTCTGGCTGGTCCATCGTAACTGGCAGCGGCGACGAAGAGCCGCCGTGAGTTCAGCCACGCTGTCGATCTCAGCAAGGCCAGCCTTTTAGTCGCCCGATGGGTGTGCGTCCCTTCTTTTCTTCGGCAGGCCCGTGCTGCCTGGCGCCCCCGGCTGGCTTTGCAGACGGGAAGAGGAGAGCGCTGGCCATGCTCTCCCAGCTCAGGCCAGGGAGAGGTTGCGCCAGAGGCTATACGTGCTGCTGCTACTGAGGATGGCTCCGGCCTGCTGGACGCGGGCAACATCTTCGGCGGTGCGGATGAAACCGCCAGCGATGAAGGGGCCGGGCAGCAGGCGCCGCAGGGTGGCGGCTACTTCGGGGAACATGATGCCGGGCAGCACCTCAACGAGGTCGGGGCCAGCATGGGCAATGGTGCGAACACCCTTTTCAAGGCCGGAGTCGTCGAGCAGGAGCAGGCGCTGAATGGTGATCAGCCCCTCGGCACGCGCCGCCGTCACCAGTTGCGACTTACTGGTGATGATGGCATCGATGCCGATCTGGTGTAGATATTGGATACCGGCGCGGTCCTTGCCGATGCCGCTGACCAGGTCGACATGCACCACGACGCGCTTGCCTCGGCGGCGCGCTTCCTCGACAAAGGGAGCAAGCTGGAAGGCATCGCCTTTCAGCAGGAAGAGCAGAGGAGCATCCGCCTCTAGAGCAAGGCGCATGTCCTCCTCAGATTTAAGGGCCGCCGCCACAGGGTAGCGGCGCGCCAGGCGCATGATTTCCAGGGCTGCTTGCGTATACACGCCTCGGTGCAACAAGAGGACCGTCCCTCAATATCTTCTAGCAGTAATCCACTGTTATTGTTATTATAGTCAGAGCACAGCCGCTTTGTCTAGCGTGAACCGGCTTGAGGCCCGGCGCGAAGCGCTCGCCCGCCCACCCGATGGTGGCGCTCTTCCTTTCCGGTCTCTCTCAACCTCCCCCGCTGTTGGTCAGCCACGCCTCCCTGTCCCCCGCCACCGGCCAGGGCCTGCGTAGACGAGCGGTCAGCAATTCGGTACTTGACAAAGCAGGGTGGGTTAACTATATTATAAGCAAGGCACGGGTCATTAGCCGGCCTGTGCTGCTACCATTGTAGCAACCACGAGACAACTAAATATAGAATTTGACAGGACAGTGATCTGAAAAGTCCTGAGCCAGTGTGAACAACACGGCTTGGGACTTTTTTCTTTTGCTCCTGGCTGGCAGAGCTTGCCCGTCACTGTTGGCGCTGCCCCTTCGATTAACAATCGATTCCCGAGGAGGGCGCCAGCGATGGCGGGGGCGTCTGGCCCGGAGGGCGCCGTCCGCTCAGGGAGGCACGCGGAGCGAGCCGGTCTGCAAGCAAGCGGACAGCCGGCAGAGAGGCCTACCCGGCGAGGGGGATCTGTCACGTCAAGACAGGAGCAGGAGACTAGGTAGCAGCAGCAGCACAGGTCAGGCGCAGCGAAGCATGGGTCAATGGCAGTGTTGCCAGCAGTCGTGTGGCCCAGTGGCCAGCCTGCCCGCCGCCGTTGCCTGGCGTGAGCCAGTCAGTCTGGCGGCAGGTTCAGCAGGCGGGTAGCGTGCCCGGATGCCCTCGGATAGCCTGGGACATCCCGGAGACTTCTGGAAGCTTCTGGAGGCTTCTGGAAGCTACGGACGCGGCGGTCCGTTCCGCGGCGAGAGCGGCGCGGCGTCCAGTCTGGCCAATTGCCTTTGGACAACGGAAGACGTCACAGCAACAAGAAAGGGCTTGTCTACCTATGGCGAAGTACGTCCTCGCCCTTGACCAGGGCACTACCAGTTCGCGCGCCATCGTCTTCAATCACGACGGCGCGGTCGTCAGCCTCGCACAGAAAGAATTCCCGCAGATTTATCCGGCCCCGGGGCTGGTCGAGCATGATCCCGAGGCCATCTGGTCCAGCCAGCTCAGCGTTGCTCAGGAGGCCCTGCACAAGGCCGGGGCCAGCGCCGCCGATATCGCCGCCATCGGCATTACCAACCAGCGCGAGACCACACTCGTCTGGGAGAAGGCCACCGGCAAGCCAGTGTTTAACGCCATCGTTTGGCAGAGCCGCCTGACCGCTCCTATCTGCGATGAGCTGAAGGCCAAGGGCTTTGATAGCGAGATCCGCCAGCGCACCGGGCTGGTGACCGATGCCTATTTCTCGGGCACAAAGGTCAAATGGATTCTGGATAATGTGCCCGGCGTTCGCGAGAAGGCTGAGCGCGGTGAGGTGCTCTTTGGCAATGTCGACACTTTCCTGATCTGGCGCCTCACCAAGGGTCGCGTCCATGTGACCGATGCCACCAACGCCTCGCGCACGATGCTCTACAACATCTACACGGGCGACTGGGATGATGTGATCCTCAAGGAGCTGGGCGTCCCCCGGGCTATGCTGCCCCAGGTGATGCCGTCGAGCACGGTCTACGGCGAGACCGACCCGGAGTTCTTCGGCGGGCCGATCAAGATCGCTGGTGTGGCCGGCGACCAGCAGGCGGCGACCTTCGGTCAGGCGTGTTTCGAGGTCGGTATGGCGAAGAATACCTACGGCACCGGTAGCTTTATGCTGATGAATACCGGCGACCGCGGGGTGGCCTCAAAGAATGGTCTGCTGACAACGATCGCCTGGCGCATCAATGGTCAGACGACCTATGCCCTTGAGGGGAGCATCTTCATTACAGGGGCTGCGGTGCAGTGGCTGCGCGATGGGCTGCGCGCTATCGCGTCGAGCAGCGATGTGGAGCAACTGGCGATGTCGGTGCCCGATAATGGGGGCGTCTATCTGGTGCCGGCCTTCGTCGGTCTGGGCGCGCCCTATTGGGACCCCTATGCGCGTGGGACGATCGTGGGCCTGACGCGCGGGTCGAGCATCGCTCATATTGCGCGCGCGACCCTGGAGTCGATGTGCTACCAGACGCGCGATGTGCTGGAGGCGATGACGGCGGATAGCGGCGTGCGCGTGAAGGCGCTGCGTGTCGATGGCGGCGCTGTGGTCAATAATCTGCTGATGCAGTTCCAGGCCGATATTCTGGGAGTGCCAGTGCAGCGCCCGAAGGTGGCCGAGACGACGGCCCTGGGGGCCGCGTATCTGGCCGGTCTGGCTACCGGTTTCTGGAGCAGCCAGCAGGAGGTAGCCGAGCAATGGGCGGTCGACCGTACTTTTGAGCCGCAGATGAGCGCCGATCAGCGCGATGCGCTCTATGCCGGCTGGAAACGGGCGGTGGAGCGCTCGCTGCAGTGGGAGCGGCCCGCTTCGGCCTAGCCGCCGCGCTTCGGCTCGGGCCTCTCTCGTCGAGTGGTGGGGCGGGCAAGTTTCGCCTCGCCTGGTTGGTCAGTGCAGGCTCGGCTTGCCCGCTGCTCAGCCAGCCATCCGCCGGGTACGCTTGCCGCTCGCGCCCACGCTTGCGCCCCGCTCCGCGGCGGATGGCCTGGCCTGTCTCGCTCATGCTTGTCTTTCTTTTCCTTCTTCTTCCTATCTCTCTGAGTGACAAAGGAGTTTGGATCAATGGCCCGTCAATTTACAAGCAGGCCCTCAGTGCTTGCGGGCCTGTGGGGAGAATGCCTCGCCGAGTTTTTCGGCACGATGATCCTTTTGCTCTTCGGCGATGGCTGCGTGGCCACTTTCGCCCTCTTTACGAATATCGGGGCGAACAATGCGGCGACGCCCTTCGCTAATGAATGGATCGTCATTATCCTCGGGTGGGGCCTGGCGGTGATGCTGGGCATCTATGTGGCTGGGGCAATCAGTGGCGCTCACCTCAATCCGGCGGTGACGCTGGCGCTGGCCGTTCGCGGCAAGTTCGATTGGAGCAAGGTGGTCCCTTATTGGGTCGCGCAGGTGCTCGGTGGTTTTGTCGCTGCTGCTATTCTCTACTTCGTCTATCAAGGGGCGCTGGTGCATGCCCTGTCGCTCAATCACTTGACCATCGGGCAGATCGCCGATCCCAATGGCTACGGCGGCGTGTTCTATACGTCTCCCAAGCCGTTCGTGGGGACGTTCGGGGCCTTCTGCGATGAGTTCGTGGGTACGGCCCTGCTGGTAGGCCTGATCTTCGCAATCACCGACGGGCGCAATCAGCCGGTGCAGGCTAATTTGAATCCGCTGATCATTGGCCTGCTGGTGGTGGCGATCGGTGCTTCCTTCGGCTTGAATACGGGTTATGCGATTAATCCAGCCCGCGACTTCGGTCCCCGCTTGTGGATCGCCCTCGTGAGCGGTGGGGCCAGCCTGTCGGCCAATAATTACTACTTCTGGATTCCCATTGTGGCGCCGCTGCTCGGCGGTGTGGTCGGTGCTTTCATCTACGACTTTACGATCGGCAAGGTGCTGGAGGCCCGCGGTATGACGAAGTCAGGGACGGCGGAGACCAAGGGCGAGGCGGTGCGCGTGCCCAGCGAGGCGGAGTAAGGGCCGGCTGCGGCGCAGCGACTAGACCGCTCTTGCTGGTCTTGCTGTTGTCCGCCTGCTCATTCATACGGTGCTCTCTGAGGCGCTTCGGCTTCTGCTTTGCGCGGCGGCGGGGAGAAAGGCGTTGGTTAGCCTTCCTCTCCGCCGCCACTGTGTCTTTTGAGGGGGAGATGCGCTGAGGGAGGCCGCCGGCGCCCGGTCCGGGCAGGCGGCTCGCTGTGGCTGGCTCGCGGCTGCCCACTGGGTCATGAATGGACGGAAGGTGTGAGAGTTGACGCTGCGCGCATGGTTAGCGTGCGCGGGGCTGGTTCGTCTGGGATTTATCTTCCGTGAAGGCCGAGGTTCAATCGACACAGGCGCTTTTTGTGGAGCTTTTCGGTAGAACATTGAAACAGGGTGAGCAGAGGTTTCAGTGTAGCACAGAGTTTTCCTGTGTAACACACTATGAACGACAAAAATGGGTAGGGGTCGTTGAGAGGGGCATGCGTATGGCAGAGCACAGTTATAGGCATGCTTTATGCAAGAGAGGAGAGTGAGTGCAGGACCCAGTCGCTTGCCTCCGCTGCGTCTCGCTTCCTCCGATGGGTCCTGCCACTGCCCGGGCAATGGGGGATTGCCCGGCAAGACACGGTTCGGTACCACGCCGGCACGGCAGGCACAGGCACCTGAGTGGAGAGGCCGCGCGTCTCTCTCTCGCCCCGGAACGCAAGGCGCTCATCCTCTCGCCTGTCGCCTGTCGCCGCCGCGCTGTCGCCGCGCTGTCGCGGCTCGCAGGCGTGGGGCTGGCTGATCAACAAGGGTGCCAGAGCACGCAACGCTGAGTGTCTTCTCTTCTCTGGCTCAGTCTGCCGACGAAGGAGCGTGCTAGATGCGATACCGATACCTTGGACTGCCAGATGGCGCCAGGATGGCGCGCAGAACGCTGCTGACTCTGCTACTAACGCTGCTCTTGCTCGGTTTGTGGAGCCTCTCCCCCGCTGTGCCAGGAGTCCAGGCGCGGACCGCCGCCACGGCTCGCCCCTGGATGAACCGCACGCTTTCGCCCGACCGGCGCGCTGATCTGCTCCTGGCCCAGATGACGCTTGATGAAAAGATCGCCATGCTGCATGGCTGGTCCGGTGGTAGCTATGTGGGCTACATTCCGGCCAATACGCGCCTGGGTATTCCGGCCCTCGGCCTGGAGGATGGCCCCGCCGGGGTCGCCGACGGAATGACGGGCGTGACCGCCTTCCCAGCGCCCGAGGCGCTGGCGGCAAGCTGGGATACAAGCCTGATGCGCCGGTACGGCCAGGACCTCGGTAGCGAGGAATGGGGGAAAGGGGCCAATGTGGCCCTGGCGCCAACGGTCAATATTTTGCGTAATCCGCAGTGGGGCCGCAGTTTCGAGACGCTGGGCGAGGACCCCTATCTGACGGCGATGCTGGCCAGCGCCGATATTCAGGGCATCCAGAGCCAGCATGTTATCGCGACCGTCAAGCACTACGCGGCCAATAATCAGGAGTACCATCGCACGACGGTGAGCGCCAATGTCGATGAGCGTACCCTGCATGAGATCTATTTGACGGCCTTCGAGTATGCCGTCAAGCAGGGCGGCGTCGGCGCGGTGATGTGCTCCTATAATAAGGTCAACAACGTCTACGCTTGTGAGAACCCCTATCTGCTCGCCACGACCCTCAAGGGGACCTTTGGCTTTCCAGGCTTCGTCATGTCGGACTGGGGGGCGACCCACAGCACGGTAGCCGCCATTACGGCGGGCCTCGATATGGAGATGCCGGACAGCACCTACTTTGGCGCCGCTCTGAAGCAGGCGGTACTCAACGGGCAGGTAAGCATGGCGACGATCGATGAGGCGGTGCATCGTATTCTGCGTACGATGTTCGCAATCGGCCTCTTCGATTATCCGACGACCGGCAGCCCGAATGCGACGGTGACCAACGCCCAGCATGCGCAGTTGGCCCGCGAAGCCGCTGAGGCCGGCACGGTCCTGCTGAAGAACGATGGCCAGTTGCTGCCGCTCGATACGAACAAGATCCACTCCATTGCGGTGATCGGTCCCGATGCCTCGCTCTCTCCCCAGGTGACCGGTGGCGGCAGCGCGCATGTGATCCCGCCCTATGTGGTGACGCCGTTGCAGGGCATTACGCAGCGCGCCGGGAGCGGGGTGACGGTGCGCTACGCCCAGGGCATTACGACGACCGGCACGCTGCCGCCGGTCGAGGCTCAGTATCTGACGCCGCCTTCGGGCAGCGGTCAGGGCTTGCTGGGCGAATACTTTAACAATATGACGCTCTCGGGCAGTCCGGTGCTGACGCGCGTTGACAGCCAGATCAATTTTGACTGGAACGGCCAGTCGCCGGGTCCGGGCGTGCCAGCCACGCAATGGTCGGTCCGCTGGACTGGCACCCTGACGCCGCCGGTGAGCGGAACGTACACGTTCTCGCTGACGAGCGACGATGGTAGCCGGCTCTACATTAATAACCAGCTCTTGATCGATAACTGGCGCGATCAGGCGACGACCACCGAGACGGCTACTATCCAGTTGACGGCAGGCCAGCCTTATGCCATTCGCGTCGAGTACTATCAGAACGGCGGCGCGAGCAATGTGGCCTTGGGCTGGAGCATTCCAGGCCAGGAGAATGCACTCCTCTCGCAGGCGGTGGAGCTGGCGCGAAGCTCGGACGTGGCCATTGTCTTTGTCAACGATGTGGAGTCGGAAGGCTCCGACCGCAGCAGCCTGGAGCTGCCGGGGGCCCAGGATCAGTTGATCGAGGCCGTGGCTCAGGCCAACCCCCATACGATTGTGGTGCTCAATACGGGTGGGCCGGTGCTGATGCCGTGGGTCGACCAGGTGCCGGCGCTGTTGGAGGCCTGGTATCCCGGCCAGGAGGATGGCAACGCGATTGCGGCGGTGCTCTTCGGCGATGTCAATCCGGCGGGGAAGCTGCCGATGACTTTCCCGCGCTCGGCCAGCGATCTGCCGGCCAGTACGCCGGCGCAATATCCGGGTATCAACGATCAGGCCGACTATTCGGAGGGGGTCTTTGTTGGCTACCGTTATTATGATGAGCGCGGTATTGTGCCGCTCTTTCCCTTCGGCTATGGCCTCTCCTATACTACTTTCCGGTACAGCCACCTGCGGGTGACGCCGACGCAGGCGGACTATCGCAGCCGGATTGCCGTCGATCTGGATGTGACGAATACGGGGCGGCGCGCTGGGGCCGAGGTGGTGCAGCTCTACGTCGGCATCCCAGCGACGAATGTGCCGGAGCCGCCGCGCCAGTTGAAGGGCTTCCAGAAAGTCTTTCTGCAGCCCGGTCAGACGAAGCACGTGCATTTTGAGCTGAATCCGCGCGATCTCTCGTACTGGGACGTGCACGCCCATACCTGGGTTGTCCAGGATGGGACCTACTCGGTGCAGGTGGGGTCGTCGTCGCGCGATATCCGCCTGCGGGGCAGCTTCACGGTGCGCGTGACGAACGGTCCGCGCTACGTCAGCGTGCAGGCGCCGCAGTGGCTGGCCGCCGGTGAAAGTGAGTGGATTGAGACGAGCTTTACGAACGGCGGGGACCTGACGGCTCAGGCGGTGCGGCTGGGGCTGCAGGTTCCCCAGGGCTGGCAGGTGCGCGCGCTGAGTCCGAGTACGTTCGCCAGGGTAGGAGCCGGCCAGACGGTGCGGACGCGCTGGCAGGTGACGGCCCCGGCGGGCACGGCGCCGGGCAGCTATAGTCTGCAGGCGAGTGCCAGCTTTGTGAGCGCGGACGGGCCGGGACGCGTGCAGGCTTCAGCCAGCCTGACGGTTCCCTATCCGTCGCTGGCGGCAGCCTACAACAATGTGGGCATCAGCGATGATAGCAATCCCTCGGCGGGCAATTTCGACGGCGGCGGCTATAGCTATTCGGCTCAGGCGCTGGCGGCGGTCGGGTTGACGCCGGGGGCGACGGTAACCCACGCTGGGGTTACGTTCACCTGGCCCAATGTGCCGCCTGGGCAGCCCGATAATGTGCGTACCCAGGGACAGGTGATCGCCTTCTCGGCCCAGGGTACAAAGCTGGCCTTTCTAGGGGCGGCGGCCTTCGGAACCCAGAGCGGCACGCTGACGATCGTTTACAGCGATGGGTCGCAGCAGCAGGCTACGCTGACGCTGGCTGATTGGTATGCCAACCAGCCAGCTCCGGGCGATGAGTTGCTGGCGACGGCGGATCACTGGAACCGTCCGCCCGGCGATACGCTTGGCCCTCATGCGGTGAGCGTCTACTATACGGCGCTGCCGCTGCAGGCCGGCAAGCCGGTGGCCTATCTGATCTTGCCGACCAATAGTAACCTGCATCTCTTCGCCGCAGCGGCCAGCTAAGGAGGGGGCCGACTCCACGCGGGAGCGCTGGGCCGGGCGCGCGACGGCTCCGCGGCCCGCGTCTGAGATAGGCTGGCGCGGTCTTGCTCCTTCTCCCCCGGGGGGCGAGCCGCGCCAGTTTCTTTGCTTGCTCTCTGCGCTGCGGCCACGGCTCCGGTTCAGCCGCCCGCTGGCGATGGTGACCAGTCCCAGGTGAGAGCTTCGCGTCAGCGCTCCCCATCTCATGTCTACGGCGGTCCTCCTTAGCTCCTCCTTCGTTGGCATAGTCGCATTTCTGGGGAGGAAGGTGGCAGCGACGCGCGATGAGGCACGTGAGGTATCTGGAGCCGGCGCCGTCAGGCTCCCAGCCATCACAGGCGGCCCCACCTCAGAGCGAGGCGGGGCTTAGCCGCTCAGCCGCCGCCGACCATCGTGACCAGCTCCAGGCGACAGCCTTCACGCAGGCGGGTTTCCGCGAAGCGCTCGCGCGGCACAATGACGCCGTCGAGCATGGCGACAACGCGGCCCGGCGTCAGGGCGAGCCGCCCCAGAAAGTCGGCGATGGTGCTCTCGCGCGGGACATGCCAGGGCTGGCCGTTCGCGACGATGGTCATCAGTTCCGCCTGGGACGCAGCATCTTCTGCCATTGGTCCAGGTGTCTCCTCCTTTCTTTCTTTCTTTCTTTCTTGCTTGCTTGTTTGCTTGCTCTTTTGTTTGGCTGGCTTTCAGGTCGCCTGGCTGTTATAGGCAGCCACCGGCGGGCCTGGCTGCCGGCGGGCCTGGTTGCCGGCGGCCAGAGCCTGGCGCAGCGCATCCACGGCCTGGGCCACAGAGGCGGCGCTGTAGATCGCCGAGATAACGGCGATCCCGTCGGCGCCGGCGGCGATGACCTGGGCGGCGTTGGCAGCGCTCAGTCCGCCGATGGCCAGGAGCGGAAGTCGGGGCCAGCGGGCGCGCAGTTGGCGAATCAGCGCGGGGCCGGCCCCACTCTCACCAGGATGGGAAGGTGAGGGGAAGATGGTGCCGGCCAGCAGATAATCGGCGCCGGAGGCGACCGCCTCTTCCGCTTCGGCCAGCGAGTGGACCGAGGCCCCGAGCAGCAAGGATTGACCACAGCGCTGCCGCAGGGCGCGGGCGACGGCCAGCGGCAGCGAGCGCCTGCCGAGCTGGACGCCGTCGGCGCCAACAGCCAGGGCCACATCGAGGCGGTCGTTAATGATCAGGCGAGCACCGTGTTGGCGCGCCAGCGGCCCCAGGATGGTCGCCAGCTCGTAGAGCTGGGCCGCCGACAGCCCCGGACCGCGTAGCTGGAGGAGATCGATCCCCGCCTCCAGGGCCTGGCGCGCGATATCCACCAGGGCCGGATGCCGCTCGTCGGTGACCAGACAGAGCAGCGGCCTCTCTCCCAGGGGCAGGCCCGCTGTTCGTTCTCCTCCTGCTTCTGATGCTCTCTCTTCTGACATATACCGCTCTCGCTCTTCTGCTCGCTCAGGATGGGCTGCCGACCAGGCCGGTCAGGGGGCTGCTGGGCACGGCCTGGGGACGACGTGGGATGCGCCCGGCCAGGAAGGCGGCTCGTCCGGCTTCGATGGCCAGCTTCATGGCGCGCGCCATCAGGACGGGGTTGCCGGCCTGGGCGACGGCGGTATTGATCAGGCAGGCTGCGGCCCCCAGTTCCATCGCAAAAGCGGCGT
Organism: Thermogemmatispora argillosa; assembly: GCF_059696725.1. Taxonomy (NCBI): domain Bacteria; kingdom Bacillati; phylum Chloroflexota; class Ktedonobacteria; order Thermogemmatisporales; family Thermogemmatisporaceae; genus Thermogemmatispora; species Thermogemmatispora argillosa. The sequence continues at coordinate 646,707 of NZ_AP019377.1, forward strand.
CCGAGGGGGCGCCGATGCCGGCGTCGACGATCACGGGAACGCGCGCCTGTTCGATGATGATCTGGATCTGTGGCAGGTTGAGCAGCCCCTGACCGGAGCCGATGGGCGAGCCGAGGGGCATGACGGTGACGGCCCCGGCATCCTGTAGGCGCCGGGCCAGGACGGGATCGGCGTTGATGTAGGGCAGGACCTCGAAGCCCTCTCTGACGAGCTGGCGCGTGGCTTCCAGGGTGGCGACGGGGTCAGGCAAGAGATAGTCGGGATCGGGAATGACCTCTAGCTTAACCCAGCGTGGCAGGCCCATCGCCGCCGCCAGGTGGGCGATCTGAATGGCCTCCTCGGCGGTCTTGCAGCCGGCGGTATTCGGCAGAATGGTGTAGCGCTCGGTGTCGAGATAGTCGAGCAGCGTCGGCTGCCCGGGACGCGAGAGGTCCAGGCGGCGCAGGGCCACAGTGACGACTTCGGTGCCGCTGGCCTCCAGGCTCTCCCGCATCTCTTCAAAGCTGCGGTACTTGCCCGTGCCCAGCAGGAGCCGGGAGCGGAAGGTCCGTGAGCCAATGGTGAGCAGGTCCTCTGTCATGGTCGTTCTCTCCTGTCTGCTTGGTCTTGTTGGGCGACAGTTTGGCTGGCCTGGCTGGAAGGCTGGCTGAACAGTTCGAGCTGGCGGCTCGCGGCCTCGGCCTCGCTGAAGGGAGCAAGCCGGCGGCGCCAGGAGCCGAGGCGCTCGGGGGCAAAGGGGTGCAGGTCGAGATCGTAGGGAACGGGCCGCCCCTGGATCAGTTCGGCGATGATGAAGCCGGTGACAGGTCCAGTGATGGCGCCGACTCGCCCGTGTCCGACGGCCAGCCAGAGGCCGGGGCTGCTGGGCGCCTCGCCGATGAAGGGCAGGCCATCAACAGAGACGGGCCGCAGGCCGGCCCAGGTGCGTTCAACGGCGGCCTCTTTCAGGGCAGGGGCCACCCGTTGCACGACCTCCAGGAGCTGGATCAGGCCGCCAGCGGTCGGCGTTTTGTCGAAGCCGCGCCGCTCGGAGGTGGCCCCGACAAAGACGCTGCCGTCGGCTTTGGGCACCAGATAGCCCAGGGGACCAGCGTAGATGGTGTGGCGCAGGGGCTGGCCGCTGGGACGCAGGGCCAGAAGCTGGCCTTTGAGCGGGAAGACGATGCCCGCCTGCTGGTCACGATCAGACCAGGCGCTGCTCCAGGCGCCAGTCGCCAGGACGACATGGGGGGCTTCGATGGGGTCCTCTTCGGTTAGAACGCCCTGGACGCGGGCGCCGTCCCAGAGCAGGGCCAGGGCGCTGCGGGGGGCCAGCAGTTCAGCGCCGTGCAGTTGTGCGGCGCGCACGAGCAGGCGTGTGAGGTGGCCGATGGCGACGTTGCCTTCGGCGGGCGAGAGAATGGCCCCGCGTACGTGGCGAGCCAGGAGCGGTTCGCGCTGGCGGACTTCGTCGGCTTCCAGCCAGCGCAGCTCGGGGCGCAGGGTCTGCAGGGCGGCCAGGTCGCGACGCAGGGCCTCGGCCTGTTGGTCGTCGAAGGCGGGATAGAGGGTCGGTAGATGGACAAGGCCGGCCCACATGCCGGTTTCGCGCTCTAGCTGGGCTGCGAGGGTCTCGTAGTGGCTCAGGCCGGCCAGGCCGAGACGCAAGAGGGGATCGCTCAGGTCGCTGGCGCCGGCCTCGGCCAGGGGCGTGAGCATGCCGGCCCCGGCGTCTGAGGCTTCGGCAGCGACGCCGCTGCGGTCCAGCAGGGCGACACGCTGCCCGGCCCGCGCCAGATGGTAGGCTGTGGCGCTGCCGACGATGCCCGCTCCAACTACCACAACGTCATAGGTTCGCCGTTGCATAGGCTTTGCCTTTCTCTTCCTTGAACAGGCGGCCCCATAAAAAAAGGCCGCTTCCCCAGACGGGCCGGGAAACGGCTTCTTGTCGACGCGCTCCGGCTGCGCGACCTGCACAGTCGTCGGGCAGCGGAGCTGGTGGGAGAAAGAAAGCGTTCCCTCCGCTGGTATGATCCAGATCAGGTGTCTGCTGCAGGGTCTGCGACATTGCAGGGTCGCACTCTCAGCCCGGCTCTCCGGACTCCCCTCGCTTCCTTCCTTGCTGGCCTGTGCTCCTTCCTGGCCCTGGCCGTGTTCTCTCTCCGCCACGCACGGCTTGCAGTCAGGAGGGGCAGGGCAGGCCGTTGGTTATCTCTCTGTCTACCTGCTACACAGAGATGATACCATATGCTCGCCTCCTGTCACCAGCCGGAGGGTTGGTATGGACGGCCCAAGGCTCGCCCGCGCTGTCCGCTCTGCTCTCTTGCAGCGCGGGCGGTGGACGCCAGAAGAGCTGTTCTCTTTGTCTGTAGTCTGGCAAGCAATACTGCATGCTGTACAGCAGTCTCACTTTGTGCTGTGCGCTAGCTCTTCAAGGGCGGCGCGCTGGTCTTTTGGGGCCAGCCAGGTTCGGAGGTCGTGCCTCTTTTGTCGCTGATGCCGTTCGCTGCGAGGATCGCGGTTCCCGGCTTTTCACGTAGCGATCATCGAATGGCTTGAGCAGCGGCGCCAGGTCGATTCTGGCTGGCATCATTACCGCTCAAATGCGGTCACTACTGACCGTTTTTTTGGGATCATCGCAAAGGCTTGACTGGGGCCGCTCCAGATGCTACTCTAGAGAGGGTACCGTCGGAATACTGGCTTGTCCCGCTTTGGGATTGAAACCCGCTCATCCCGATCCTGGCAGAAGAAGAGAGAATCCAGTCGGAATACTGGCTTGTCCCGCTTTGGGATTGAAACGCGGCCTTCTTCGCCGCCGGCTCCTGCTTCTTGTCCGGGTCGGAATACTGGCTTGTCCCGCTTTGGGATTGAAACCCCAGACTGTACCACCGGCAGCGGCGAGGCGGCCGAGTCGGAATACTGGCTTGTCCCGCTTTGGGATTGAAACGTTGCAGCTTCCACTGGTTTCCGAACGCTGTTACCTCGGTCGGAATACTGGCTTGTCCCGCTTTGGGATTGAAACTTCGAGAGAGAGAGGAGGAGGGCTTGCGGATGCAATGGGTCGGAATACTGGCTTGTCCCGCTTGGGGATTGAAACCGACAAGTTGCCCAACGGCCACCGCCGCAGAATCGAGGTCGGAATACTGGCTTGTCCCGCTTGGGGATTGAAACTGGGCACTCTGGCAGGAGGTTGGTCCGCCGGGGGGAGATGGTCGGAATACTGGCTTGTCCCGCTTTGGGATTGAAACATATGGAGGACGCAACGGAAGGGACGCTCCTAGCGTGTCGGAATACTGGCTTGTCCCGCTTTGGGATTGAAACTCAGATGTCAAAGAATCGATGAAATTGCTGCCGGGCGTCGGAATACTGGCTTGTCCCGCTTTGGGATTGAAACAGCATCTCTCGTGTCGTGCCCTCATCCTCCACTACAAGTCGGAATACTGGCTTGTCCCGCTTTGGGATTGAAACGACCAGTCTTTGGCGTAGAGTTGCACAGTCACGGTGTCGGAATACTGGCTTGTCCCGCTTTGGGATTGAAACATATGGAGGACGCAACGGAAGGGACGCTCCTAGCGTGTCGGAATACTGGCTTGTCCCGCTTTGGGATTGAAACACCCATGTCTCGGAGACCCTAAACCGGATCTTCCCTGTCGGAATACTGGCTTGTCCCGCTTGGGGATTGAAACGGCATGAGGGCTGGGCACGAGGGTTGGGCACGAGCAGGGTCGGAATACTGGCTTGTCCCGCTTGGGGTTTGAAACCGAGCAGCCAATCGCGCTGCTAACCATGCTGCAGAGTCGGAATACTGGCTTGTCCCGCTTGGGGTTTGAAACCTGGGTTGCGTTCGTCAATGCGCAGGGAATTTGCTGACAGTCGGAATACTGGCTTGTCCCGCTTGGGGTTTGAAACAACAGGCTTGTTTCTTCAGGTCAGCTTCGGGCTATTCGAGGTCGGAATACTGGCTTGTCCCGCTTGGGGTTTGAAACCATCGACCTGCCAGAGCAACCGAAAGAAGTCAAAGTCGGAATACTGGCTTGTCCCGCTTGGGGTTTGAAACATAACCATGTGGGTAGTTGCGGCTATTGTTGTCGTGGTCGGAATACTGGCTTGTCCCGCTTGGGGTTTGAAACCGAGCGTAGCAATAGACGTTTGCAAAGGCTGCATGGCGGTCGGAATACTGGCTTGTCCCGCTTGGGGTTTGAAACACCCCAGGAAGGATATGGTCGGCTGATGCTATGACAGTCGGAACACTGGCTTGTCCCGCTTGGGGTTTGAATCCAGGGTCATAAGCAGCCTCTGGAAGCGCATAGCGACAGGTCGGAAGGCTTGTTCTGCTCGTCTAGGGCTGAAAGCAAGAGGAAGCAAGGGAGGAAAGAAAACAAGCCAGCCAGAAAGAAGGACTTGAACGAGGGAACGACAGCAGAACCCCTTCAGAGAACAAACAGATCAGGCCAGGCTCCCGAGCCTGAAGCGCGCCCGCACGGACTACCTGGCCCGATCTGTTCTCTTACTTACTTATTACTCACTCACTCTCACGCGCCAACTCACTTACTCACTGGCCCGTCAATAGCTCAGGGAAAAGCTCCCCAAAGAAGGCCAGCCCCGCCCGCTCCGGCACAATCGTCGGCACCAGCACACTGCGATCCAGATACTTGTTGCCCCGCTCACACGAGGTCTCGGGCAGAAACAAACAGGCATGACAGGCCGCCTGATGGAGCGAACCATCGCCCAATGCCCCATGCTCGGCACAAAGCGGGTCCGACGTACAGATCTGCATATGCTCCAAAGCCGCACGCAAGTGCCGCCCAAGCTGCGCCGGCTCCCCCAGACTGACCAGCCCCCCCAACGTCCCCTCGCTGTCGGGGGCCGCCGTATAGAGCAGAATGCCCGCCATCGGCCCATGCTCATCCTCTGGCTCCAGGGCATAGATCCGCTCGCGAATGCTGGCCGCCCCATAGCCACACTCCAGGGTCAACTGACGAATGAGCGCATGGGCCAGCGAGTGCAACAAGACATAGCGCAAGCCCGGGAAGGTGACCGGATCAGCTAGCAACCCATGCCGCTGCCGCCACTCGCTATGCGCCCTGATAAAGTCGCGCGCATAGACGCTGCCCATCAGCCGCTCCTCCCAGCGCCTCAGCGGCTCCTCCCAAAGCTGGAGAAAGATGCCCTCTCCCCGCACCTCAATGGCCGGCACCCAGCGCGGCGCCTGGCGCGTCAGATGCACCCGCTCCGGCTTGCTCTGGGCACTGCTGGCTCGCAGATCCAGTAGCTCATCAGGGGCCTCGATGCGCGTAAAGCCGATCATGGCCTGCACCTCGCGCAGGCGCTCAACTAAGACTACCCGCGCCAGCACTCCTCCATAGCCCTCCGGTACCTCGACGGGCCTGAGCCGAAAGTCGTCGACGTCGGGCGCCTCCTGCGGCTGGCTCAGGACCCGCCACTCCGGTACTTTGAGCAACGAGGGCCGGGCAGCCTGGTTCTCGCCGCTCGCCTCCGCCTCCTCCTGCGCTCGCTGACGCCGCGCCACGACTTCCCAGATCTGTCCGTCGTCATAGGCCTCCAGAGGACCTGCAAGCTGGCCAATGCTGCGCAAGAGGGCTATCTCTCGCTCGCTGGCCGTCTTGGAGAGCAGCGCCCAGTAGCGGATGACCAGCTCCTCTAGCGGGTCCTGAACTTCAGGGACGGCCAGGGTGGAGAGCAGGAGCGGGAACCAGCTATTGGAGGCCCCCAGCAGAATGGCGCGCGGCGCTTCGCCGCAGTCTTCGCTCTGGCGCAGATGCGGATGCCGTCCGGGACAGGGCGGCAGGTATTTGCTCGCTTCGGTTCCAAAGGCGTCAGACATCGGCTTCCAGGTCTCACATTCCTCGCAGCGGATCTGCACATCGGTGACTTCGCCGCTGACCCCCATTTCGATGAGTTTGAAACGCGCCTGGGGGCACGGCTTCCCCTGGTGAACGTAATAGTGCCAGGGAAAGTCGTCCAGGTGCCCGTTGCGACAGGCGATCAGGAAGCGCGCTGGCACTGCCGTCGGCGACTTCTTGCTCTTGGGACAGTGGGTGTGGACGTAGCGCGAACGGTCGGGGTGGAAGAGGTTGGCCCGCAGGGAGAAGAGGCCCGATTTGATTGAGGCCAGCGTCCGACAGGTCGGGCAGAGCAGCCAGCGCGGGAAGGGCGTGACGGGAATGCCGACCAGTTGGCTGGGGTCAAAGGGGTTGGGGGAACCGCCGTCTTCGGGCGCGCGCGGCAGGGCCTGCAGGCGCTCTACTTGCGGCCCCAGTACGGCTTTTACGGATTCGAGCAGCCGCTTTTCATGTATGAATTCGATGCCGCCCGGCTTGTCATAGGGCAGCAGGCTCTCCCAGTCCTCTAGCCCCATGACCAGGACGGAGAGATAGGGCAGGTCGACGATGGCCCCCACTCCGTAGGTGAAGAGAAATTGGCTGGGACGCAGTTCGCCGACGCTCTGGCGTAGATTGCGCTTCTTGCCCGCCCCAGTTCCTGCCCTCGTTCCCGCCCCCCCGCGCGCCGGCTGCAAGCCTGGGCTGGTTTGCCATGATTCCGTGCCATTCATACCTCAGTTGCTCCTCCTGTCGACAAGGATGGGTCGTCGCCGCCGCCAGCCTGCTCCCCTGCGGCCTGGCTCTCGTTGCCGGCTCCGGCTCCGGCTCCGGCCTCGCTGATCGGCTCGCTTTCGTCGAGAATGAGTTTGACCGTCGGCTCTACGTCGCGCAGGGAGTCCAGGCAGCTAAAGATGGTCCAGGGGCCGCGGCCGGCATGCTTGAGCAGGCCGATCCACTGCTCGCTCGTCTGGTCGCTGTAGCCGAGCCGCGAGCCGGTACCTTCTCGCTCGCGCGCCTCCCGCTGCCAGGCCTCGATACGCTGGCGCAGCATTTCTTCAACGAGTTTGCCGCAGCGCTCGTCGCCAGTGACGGCCCGCGCTCGTGCCGGCAGCTCGTTGAGGGCAGCTTTGATGTAGCGCTGGAAGGCCAGGCGGTAATTGTCCTGGCTGACGCGCTGGGCCCCGCCGTTGTCGTTGAATTCGTCGCCGAGCAGGCGCACGTAGCTCACCAGTAGGGCCGTCAGGCCGCGGTCCAGGGCGCGCGCAGCGAAGGGCGTGACGGAGAGGGCTTCGACCTGGCGGTAAAAGGTGGCGTGGTAGTGCTCGAAGGCTTCGTAGTGCGAGAGGTCGCGCGGGCGCGACCAGTTGAAGACGACGCAGACCAGGCCGGGGGCGGCGCGCCCGACCCGGCTGGTGGCCTGGATGTATTCGGCGGTGGTTTTGGGCTGGCCGCTGACGACCATCAGGCCCAGGCGCTTGATGTCTACGCCGACCGAGAGCATGTTGGTGGCCAGCAGGACATCGATGGGCTGCCGCTCGGCTCTTCCGTCCGCGGCGCCAAAGGGCCGCTCTAGCTGCTCCAGGACCTTGGGGATGTCGACCGAGCTTTTGCGCGAGGTGAGTTCTTCGAGGACAGGCGGGCGACGCCGGGCCAGGCCGCGCCGGTCCATGTGCCCCAGGCGCGAGCGGACGTCATCCTCTACGAGGCGCCGCATGCCGCCCAGCTCGTTCATGGAGTTGAAGTAGCCGACGAGGGTCATCCAGGGGTCGACGCTGGGGCCGTAGCGCTCGTAGAGGTATTGGGCCGCCGCCAGGCAGGCGACATAGACGCGGATGAGGACGGCTTTGAGCCGGCGCCCGCTGGCGCAGATGCCCAGGTAGCGCCGCCCGGGCCGGTCCGGGCGCTGGCGGGCGAAGAAGTTGTCTTCGGCGTTGAGGCCGGCGGGCGGGAAGACGCAGGCCCGGCGCAGGAAGAGGGCATGGATCTGTTCGTTGGCCCGCCGGACGGTGGCGGTGGCGGCGACGACTTTGGGCCGGATGCGCTGGCCGGCGATTTCCCAGGTGCAGAGCCGGTCGATGAGGCTCTCGTAGAGGGCGACCAGGGAGCCGAGCGGGCCAGAGATCAGGTGTAGTTCGTCCTGGATGATGAGGTCGGGCGGGCGCAGGGGCGGATGCTCCTGGCTGCGCGCCGCCGGCAGGGGGGCGTATGGGCCTTTGTTGACGGCGGGATGCTGGTCGCGGTCCGGCAGGTCCGGCGTCCAGAAGCCATGCCGCTGGCAGTGCTTTTTGACCTGGCCAAAGAGGGTCTGGGTGGCGCCGCGCCAGGGGAGCTGCGCGAATTTGTCGACGGTGGCGATGAGCAGAGCCGGCGGCTGGCGATAGATCTCTTCGTCGACGACCAGGACGGGCAGCCCTTCGCGGGCGCTGTGGCGCTGGGAGAAGGGGCAGCGCCCCAGGTCGTCGCCGCAGTAGATGATGGTGCGCCCGCGGGCGCTGCTTGCGGGTTCGACGCGGATGTGGCGGTTGTGGTCGATGGGGCTGCCGCACCAGGGGCAGGTAAGGAGCTGGTGCGGGCTGCCGATGCCGCCCAGGCTGCCGAGGTGCTGGCGGCTGTGGGCCTGGTTGACGGCTTCCTGGCTCTGTTCGGTGGTGTTGGGGGTGGTGCGCTGGCCAACCCAGAGGCCCAGGCGGAAAGGGACCTGCCCCCAGCGCTCGGGGTCGCGCCGGCGGATGAGTTCGCAGGCGCAGACGAGGGCGGCGGCGCGCTGGAATTGTTGCAGGGTGAGGAGGCGCAGGGTGTAGCGCATGAGGACGGCAACGCCGTGCTGCCCGTCGCGCCCGCCTATGGTGCCTTGCAGGCGGCGAATGGCGAAGGTGTAGGCGGTGAGGCCGAGGTAGGCTTCGGTTTTGCCGCCGCCGGTGGGAAACCAGAGGAGGTCGGCGACGGCCTGGTCGGGGCTGGTGCTGCGCTCGGGATGGCGCGGGTCGCTGAGGGCCGGCAGGTTGAGGAGGATGAAGGCGAGCTGGAAGGGCCGCCAACTGCGCCCTTCGGGCCGGTCGTAGCTCTCCAGGGGCTCGCTCCGGCCCTGGCGCCGCGCTTCGGCCCACTGGCTATGCAGGCGCTGCTGCCACATGGCCTCGTTCATGAAGGCGAAGGCGCGGCGGGCTTCTTCGCTCTGGGTCAGCAGGTCGATGCCGGCCTGGATGCGCGCGCAGGCCAGACGGCATTCGCTCAGGGCGCGCTCGGCGGCTGGCCGGTGCGGCTTGAGCCGGCTGGCGGGGTCGTCCAGGCTGGCTTGTTGGCGCTCGATCCAGGCGCTGTATGCGTCGACGAGGGGCTGCAGGCGCGCGCGGTAGCCCTCGGGCTCGGCGGGCAGCTCGGCCAGGGCTTTCATGTCGAGGACGAGGCCGCTGAGTTCGGGGATTTCGTCGGGTGTGGGGGCCTCGACGGGCCGGACTTCGTAGACGGGGACGACGCACGTGCTGAGGCGCGTGGCGCGCGTGGGGTCGCCGGGCAGGATGTCGGTATGGACGCTGACGTTGTGGCCGATGGCAAAGGTGAGGTGGTTGCGGTAGAGCATGGCCATTTGTTGCTCTTCGGGGTCGCTCTGGCTTCCCGCGGGGGAGCGCAGGCTCTCGAAGAGGCTCTGGCGAAAGATGGGGCTGCCGTCGGGGGCGCTGACGCTGAGTTCGGGCTGAAAGACCCAGGCCTGGTCGGGCAGGCGCTTCGGCTCTTGTTGTTCGTTGACGAGGAAGAGGGAGACAGACCAGCGCTCGCCGATGCGCCGCGCCAGGCCGCGGACGCGGACGTCGGGCTGTTCTTCACAGGGGGACCAGGGGCCGAGTTCGCCGACGCGGAGGGGGAGGATGGTGCTGCCCCGGCGCTGGTGGCGCTTCCAGACCCGGCCGCGGTTGAGGGGCTCGGGCAGGCGCTCGCTGTCGGTGCGCTGGTAGTGGCCCCAGGCGGCTTCGATTTGCAGGGCGGTGGCTCCGCCGTCGACGGTGAAGCTGAGGCCGATGGAGGAGGGGCAGAGGCTGGGGCTGTAGAGGGTGCTTTCTTCGCCGCTGCCCTCTTCGTCGCTGTTGGCCAGTGGGGGCCGGTCGTCGAGTTGTTCGGGCTGGGTGCGGGCGCCACGCGGGGCCAGGACGCCGAGCAGGTAGCGCTCGCTGAGGCGCTGGTCTTCGACTGCTTCTTCTGGCCCGTCGGCTGGTCCGAGCAGGTCGCGGATGATGAGCTGCTGGAGTTCGTCGCGCAGTTGGTCGGGCGTGGGGACAGGCCCGGGCTGCGGCCCGCTCTGGCGCGCCGTTTGGGGGGCGCCGGCGCCTTCGGCGGCAGGCGCCGGGGCGGTGCTCTCGTCCGGTCGCTGGCTGAGGTCGGCCCGCGCCGGCTGCGGCGCGGGCCGCTCTGGTCGTGGCTGCGTTTCGTCTTCTTCTGGCAGTGGCTGGCTCCTTGTCATGCCTTGGTCTTCCTCCTCCCTGGCGCGCTCCGCCCCGGCGCCCACCGGGCCCGTGGCCGCGCACATGGGGCAAGTGTAGGAGGGAGCGCTTCATCTCTCGCCGTTCAGCAGGCGGTCACCGGCCATCGCTCGTGAAGGAGGGCCCGGGCTGTGGCGTCGTGGGCCGCACTCCCTCCTATTCAATTTAACGAAAGGAAATATATCGAGTAACATGACGATCTTTTCATGTAGAAACGCCGGCTCCTTGCTGGGGAGGCCGCTCCGGCCGGCGGGGCGGCGCCCCCGGGCTAGCCGTGGGCGGCCTGCCAGGCGTCGTCATCTTGCTCTTCTTCGTCGTCCTGGGCGGCGCGCTCGCCGGGGCCGGCCAGGGGCATGAGTGGCCCGACCTGGTAGGCGGCGGGCTGCTCGCGCAGGCGCCGGCTCTGGCCCTCCTGGGCCTCGCGCTCTGGCTGGTCGCTGGCTCTGGCGCGGCTCTTCCGCTGGCCGCTCCCTTTTTTGCGGCTGGGGCTGAGGCCAAGGGCGACCTCTTCGGCGTGGCGCTGGTGGTTGAGGGCCAGCAGGCGCCGCAGGACCTCGCGCCGCGCGCTTTCGCTGATGGTGTAGCGCAGGCCCTGGGCCGTCTGGTGAAAGTCGTGGCCGAGGTCGAGGTCGTGCCAGCCGTAGGCGCGGGCGACGGCTTCGTCCATCTGGCGGTGCAGGGCGCGCAGCTCCTCCAGTTCGGGCCGCGCGTCGTCGGGGTCGTGGAAGCAGTTGTAGAGCTGGGTCAGGCCGAGCTGCCAGGCCAGCAGGAGGGCCTGACGCCGCTCGTAGTAGCGCTGGCCGATCGCTTCCAGTCCGCTGAGGTCCTCCGGGAAGGGAAAGGTTTCGAAGCAGTCGGAGGGGGTGTAGCGTTGGTCCATACGCAGGCTGGAGCTATGTAGCCTGGCCCAGTCCGCATGAATGGTCGATTGGAGCAGGGCAAAGTCGGCATCAGAGTCTGTAGCGATAACGCAGGTTGCTTCAGAATAGACGATACCTGTCGGTTGCCAGGCACAGATCATGTATTTAGAAACCCTTGATATGACAAGCACGCGCTCCAGGCCGGCGATGGCATCACGCAAACCGGGGCTGGTACGCAAGAAGTTCCACCAATATTCTTTACCATACTTATCATTCTGGCGCTCGCGCTGCGGCTTGACGCGCTCGCGCACGATGCGCAGGCAATCGGGGTAGAGCTCGGCCTGCTCTAGCGGCCAATCGTGGAAGTTGATGACCCAGCGGCTCGGCGACTGGTCCGGGCGCGAGTTGAGGTCGTCGCCATTGAGGTAGGGGAAGAGCACGGCGCGGTTGCGCGGATCTTTGGCCAGCAGCCCGGCGGCCTCTTCGGGTTGTAGTATAAAGCCCCTGCCATTCACATAGGTGCCGATAAAGGACTTATTGGCGTTGGCCGCCAGGCGATAGGGCTTCCCGTGGCCCTCCTCGCCCGCCGTCAGGAAAGGCGAAATGGCGCTCACCGGGCGCTCGTCCAGCAGCGTCGGCCCGCGCCAGGCCCCGCGATAGAGCCAGACCTGCGCCACCTCCAGACTGGCCGTGCCCGGCCAGCGCCGGCTACTGACGGCGCGTGCGATGCACCAGTTGCGGGCCACGATCTGCTCCAGGCCCACCTCGCGCGTATCGCCCTGAGCGATCGTATTGGTCGCCAGCAGCCCGCACAGCCCGCCCGGGCGCACCAGCCCGGTGGCCCGCAGATAGAAGTAGGCGCACAGATCGGCATTACCACGCTTACCCCCGGCCAACCGGTTCACTAGATACCTACGATAATCTCCCCCCAGAGGCCCAGAAATCCGCTTTCCGCCCATAAAGGGCGGATTGCTGACCAGGCCATCAAAGCCGGCCCACGGCCCCTCGACCTCGGCGCCTGGCTCGATTCCAAAGACCTCGGGGAACTCCAGCGACCAATGGAAGGGGCGGCGCCCGCCCAGCAGCTCATCGACGCGGGTCCGCAGGCGCTGGTACTCCTCCCATTGCAGGGCCTCTGCCAGAGCCGTCAGCGGCTCCTGCCACCGCTCGTGCAGGCCCGCCACCAGAACAGCGTACTGCGGCGCCAGCTCGTCGCTCAGGCGCCGGCGCTCGCCCTCCGGCTGCAGCTCCAGCCCCACCAGCAGATCGGCCCCCAGGCGCACCACCGCCAAGGCCGCCTCGGCCTCGGCCTGCCACTGCTGCTTCAACAACACCGCATAGAGATCCCTCTCTGCCAGGGCATGAATACGCTGACGCCGCTCCAGGGCCATCGCCAGCGCCTGGCGCACCAGCTCGGCCAGCCACGGGACCTCGCTCGCCTCGGCATCCAGCGAAAAAAGCAGCAACTGCTCCAGGCGCACCCCCAACAGCGAATCGCCGCAGCGCAGAGCGTGGCCCAAAAAGAGCAGTGGGCGCCCGAATTGCATCGTCACCAACCACAGCGACACCTGCGCCATCTGCACGGCCAGCGGATTGCGATCCACCCCATAAAGACAATGCTCAGCCACCAGGCGCAGCGCCAGCCTCTCGCGCTCCTCATCCTCCTCGGGCAGCGGCTCATCCAGCTCCTGGCGGCGCGGCAGCCCCTCGGGCGTCAAATCGGCCAGCGAGGGCAGCAGCGCCTCACCCTCCTCGGGAGCCAGCGCCCCGGGCGGCGGGTCCGCCGCTGCCTCCTCAGCCCTCAGCGGCCTCCCCCGCAGCGACAGCGGCAGGCCGGGATAGCGCGCCTCAGCCTCCTTCCAGGCCTCCTGCAACTTCTCGGCCAAATAGCGGCAGCACTGCACCAAAATGGCCCCCGACCCCATCGCAAAATCGCAGACCCTCAGCCGCAGAATCTCCTCCGGCGAGCGCAGGCGCCACTCCTCCTGCGGGCGGCCCTCGGCCACCCCCTCATAAACCAGCGGCTCCAACGTAAAGCGCACCAGCTCCTCCGTCAACCAGCGCGGCGTATAATGCGTCCCCGTCACCCGGCGCTCCGGCCCCTCCGTCACATAGAACGACCCCGGCAGAATCACCAGCGGCCTCCCGAACGTATCCGTTCGCAGCAGCCCCCCGAAGCGGCGCACCCGCACAAAGAGCGCCTCATCATTATCGCAAGCCGAGCGCAAGCGATCCAGGCGGAACGGCCAGCTTTCCGGCGGCGCATCCAGCGCGCGGGCCAGCGTCGCCACATCGGCCTTTGTCTGCTCGTGCAAATACCGCAGCAGCACCTCACGGCCCTCCGCCAGCTTCTCCTCCAAGACCCGTAGCGGCAGCTCGCACTCCCGGCGGCGCGGCCAGGCCAGCCCAAGAATCGGCTCCGACGCCCGGCGCACCTGATGATCAAGCAAGCCCTCATACACATGCCCGAGCTGCTCCACATCCAGGGCCCGGAACGAGACCCGGCGCCGCTCCAGCGACCCATCCAGCCCGCGGGCCTCCAAAAACTGCAGCGCCTCCAACAAATGCAGCACCGTCCGATTATGCACCCGAGGCGTGCGGGCCCAGGTCCGATACCACGGCGACCCTTCGGGGCGGCCCTCCAGGAACGGAAAGCGATCGGGATCGAAGAGCGGACTACCGTAGGCCGGCAGAGGCAACTCAGGATGAGGCGAACCGGCATAAACCAGGCGAAAAGTCGCCAGCAAGCGCGCCCAGGCATCAAAACGGCGCTCAAGCACCTCCTCACTCACCTGATCGGCCATCTCGCGCAACTGGGCCTGCAACGTCGACACCGCATAATTCTGATCATAAATCGGATTCCCCAGCGCCAACAGCCCGCGCTCCTCAGCCGACAGCAGCACCACCAGGCGCATCATCACCGTCAGAGTTGCCTCAAACAAACGCTCCTCCGACACCGAGCGCAGCAGCTCGCGCTCCATATCGCGATCGACCTCATCCAGCGAATGGACCAGCACCTCCAGCGCGCGCCGCACCTGATAGCCGAGCTGCGTCGTCACCTCCTGCTGATAAGCCGCGCTCTGATCCAACAGCCCCTCAAGCGTCTCCTCATCAGGCACCCCAAACAAGCGCCGCAGCGACAACAGCGCGCGGAACGAGCGCAGCGTCAGCGGCTCCTCCAACCAGAGCGGAGCCGACCAGGTCACATAGCCGGTCGTCTCCCCGCGAGGAGCATGCACCAGCGTCCAGCGCTCCCCATTGGTCACCAGGCCCAGACGCACATTACAGGCCCGCAACAGCTCCATCATGCGCGTCGCCGGCGAAGCCCGCCACTGCGCCTTGGGCGGCGCCTTCTCCAACGACTGCGTCGGCGGCCAGCACTGCACCAACACGCGCGGGCGGCCCGAGCGCGGGTCCAACAGCGCCAGATCGGGGCGCAGTCGCTCCGTACAGGTCGGATCGGGGACCGGCGCCTCCAACGCGGACGGCAGCCGCTCCCCCTCAGCCAGCAGCTCCTCACTCCAGCCGAGCACCTCCGTCAACACAAAGCGCAGCCACAACTCATGCAAGCGCGGCTCCACGCGCCAGCCCGACTCAGGCGAGGCCCACTCCCCATACGCCGCCCGCAGCGCGCGGCGGACCTCCCCCTCATCCTGCGTCGCCTCCAGGCCATGCGGAAAGACCCGCTGCACCACCTCCAGACTCAAAAAGGGGCCGGATATCTCCAATAACGACAGCCACTCAGCATGCTGACGAGCAACCGACATACAGCAGCCACCTTTCCTGAAAATACCGGCTGGTTGAGAGCGCAAACGGAGCCGGCGGGGCCAGCAGCGGCAGCGGCGCCGACCCGACCAGCGACCACCCAACCAGTCGAAGAGCAATATACGCGAGGGCGTCCCAGGCCCGACCTCCGGGCCCCCGGTACGCCGTACCCGGCGCCAGCGGGCCGGCAGCGCCTCACGTCACGACGCCAGATGCTCCGGGATCAAGAACGTCAGCGCCACCGGGAAGAGGCGCGACTGAGGATTCTCAAAGCGATAACGGATCAGCGTCAGCTCCTGCTCAAGCTCCTGATCGATCTGCTCCAGGCGGCGGCGGAGGGCCGCATAATTGCGCTCATACTCCTCATACTCGGACTTCGAGAAGAGCGAAAGCTGCGTCACCGAAGGCTGAGCCAGCTCCTGCTCGATCGAACGGCGCAGCTCGTGCAGAATCATCCGCATATCCTTCATCTCTTTACGCTCGCGCTCACTGAGCACGCGCCGCAGCTCGTTCAGGCGCTCCTGCATGCGGCTCACCAGCGCCTGGCGCAGCGGCTCCTGACAGGCAGGCCAGAGCTGCTGCAAGCGCAGGCGCACCGACTCCGGGGCCAAAGCATCCGTTCCCAGCGACAACCAGTGCTCCAACTGCGCGGCGGGCAGCGGGATCAGGCGGCCCTGGCGCAGCTCCCCGCCGGCGATCAGCAGCTCCTCATGCAAGCGCTGACTATCGCCGCCGAGCAGCACCAGGCGCGCATGAGCCACCACCACCGGCGGAGCCGAGAGCGGGGCGCGAGCCAGGCGGGCCGTCACGCGCGCCAACTTACGCCGCTCGCCGGACGACCAGACCTCGGCGCGCAGCAGGCGCAGCGACATGGCCACCAGGCGATGATTCAAATGGGCCAGCACCACATCATCGCGCTGGCGGGCCTGACCATGATCGAAGACAAGCGGGCGCTCCTGGCCCGTAAAAGGATGGGCCAGGCCCTCCTTACTGGCGGCCCAACTGCCCGAGAGAGACGGCACCGCAAAGGCCTGCAGCGGCGGACGCTTCCCCGCAGGATCGCGCACCTCCACCGGCTGCAGCGGCGGCTGCTTGGCCAGCTCCAGAGCCACCTCTACCGCCGCCCGCACATTCTCGGGCGTAATCTGCAGCTCCTGCTTACTCTGCAGCAAACGATCATGGAGCAAGCGGACGCGCTCCTCCAGGCGCTCCTGTTGCTTCAGCAGTGCCCGCAGCGGCGCGGCCTCGCGCTCAGCCTGGCGCGTATCCAGCGAGCGGCGCCGGCCAAGCATCGCCTCCTCCACCTGCTCGGCGATCACCGGCCCCACCTTTCCCAGATCCGTACGGATCGCCTCCACGCGGCGCAGCGTATGGGCCAGGAACTCCAGATCATCTTCCAACTCGCCCACCTCAAAGCTCTCCAGCGCCCCCGGCGGCACATCGCGATACTTACTACTCACAAAATGGTAGATATTGACCTCCGGGGCCCGCTGGCCGTGGCGATCGACGCGCCCATTGCGCTGCTCCAGGCGCATTGGATTCCAGGGGATCTCATAATGGACCAGGCGATGACAATAATTCTGCAGATCGATGCCCTCAGAAGCCGCATCGGTCGCCAGCAAAATACGCACCGGCGACTGACGTGGATCGGCCTGGAAAGCCGCCTTCACCTGCTCGCGCTCGGCCAGGGGCATGCCGCCGTAGAGCAAGAGCAGGCGGCCAGCGCCGTTGAGACCGGCCCGGTTCAACAGATCGTAGAGCCACTTCTGCGTCGCGCGATACTCGGTAAAGATAATGACGCGCTCATCGCGCCAGGCAGTGGGGCCGTTGGGGCAGAGCGTTTGCCGCAGCCAATTGATCAAGACCTGAGCCTTACTATCGGCATGGGAGCTGGCGCGCTCGGCCAGCGTAAGCAGCTCATCGAGCAAGTGCCACTCCTCGGGCGTGGGCAGAGAGAGGACGCGGCTTGCCTCCTCGATGGCCTCCTGGCGGGCCTCCTCCAGCTCCTCATCGTTATCGCTCTCCTCCTCCAGGTCCTCAAGCTGGCGGCGCAGCACACTCGTCTTCTGGCGCCCGCGCACAGCCGGGCGAGGGGAGGCACTGGCGGAGCGGCCTGCCAGCGTCTCGCGATGCTGGCGCAAAGTCAACTCAAAGGCCTGGGGAGAAGAGAAGAGGCGCTTCTTGAGCAGCTTGAGAACAAACTCCGCAGCAAAGCGCTCCTCGCTCTCCTGGGTACGTTCCAGGCGCCGGCGCCCATATTCCTGCAGCAAGCGATGCAGATGGCGCTCCTCCTGCGTATAGGAGACGACCAGAGGTTCCAGGCGGCGCCGAGGGAAGCGCGGCGCCCCATCCCAGGCCAGCAGATCCGACTTTAAGCGGCGCACCATCACCTGATGCAGCAGCTTCGGATTCGGGGGGACGCCGCGGGCGAAGCGCTGCGGATCGAGCAGCTCTAGCAAGGCCGTAAAGCTCTCGGGGTAGCCATTATGGGGCGTGGCCGACAAGAAAATCTTATGCTCAAAGTAGGGGGCGATGAGGCGCAGAGCGCGCGTGCGCTGCGAATCGGTGGCATAGAGGCCGCGCCCGGCGGGGGCCACATTATGGGCCTCATCAACGATCAACAAATCGAAAGGCCGCCGATAGACCGGCGTTGCGCGCTTCTGCTCTTGCTTCCGCCCGTCGCGGCCCGACCTTTTCTCAGCCTCTCTCTGCTGCGCCTGAGCCTGCCGGGCCTCCTCGGCCAGCTCCTCTCTCTGGGCCTCGACGGCCTCGCGAAAGAGGTTCAGCAGGCGTTCGCGTTTCAAGAAATCGATCGAAGTAATCAGGCGCGGGAAATGGGTCCAGGGGTTGACATAGAGGCCGCGCTCACGGCGCAGGCGGCGCATGCGCTCGCTATCCAGAATGCGGAACTCCAGGCCGAACTTATCGCGCATCTGGTCGCGCCACTGCATCTGCAGGGAGGCCGGGCAGACGATGAGCACCTGGCGGGCGCGGTGGCGCAGGAGCAGCTCCAGAGTGACAAGGCCGGCTTCGATCGTTTTGCCGAGGCCGACATCATCGGCGATCAGCAGATTGACGCGCGGCATCTCGATGGCGCGCACGACAGGATCAAGCTGGTACTCTTCCAGTTCGATGCCGCTGCGGAAAGGAGCCTGCAGGGCCTGGGTATCGACGCTGGCGATGGCGCCCCAGCGCACGGCATTGAGAAAAGTATCGAGGCGTTTAGGCGGATCGAAGCGATCCACTTCGGGCAGGGCGTGCTCTTCGACGATGAGGGCCCCTGGCTCTAGCTCCCAGATGACTTCTAGCTCTTCGCCAAGGGCGTCGTCCTCGACCGAGGTCAGGGTGACAATATGATAGGACTGATTCTCGTTGACGACGTGAGAACGGACAAAGAAGAGACCTTGCTCATAGATGACCAGCGGGCGCCTGGCGCCAAAGCGGACATTGGCCACAGCGTAGCGCCGCTGGCGCACTTCGACAAGCTGGCCGGGGGCGGGCGGCTGCCGGGTAAGAGCCGTCATACTATACAGATCCTCCTCGCTGGGACCGCGACCGGGCGGCCTGGGCCGGGCCGGGTCAGCCGGCTGGCAGGGCAAGGCTGGCTCGCTGGCGCTGTGCTTTGGCTTGCCATCTGCTTGACAGGCGAGACAGGAAGCCGGTCACTGATCCCTGGGCTTGCGGTCATAGTGGTCTGCAGCCAGGAACGCAGTTTCACAGTATAACATGGTCGTTCTCTGTCTACAATGGGTGATTTTGGGGGAGGCTGGCCATTGCAGAAGCACTGCAGTCCGCTTGCAGAGGCAAACGATTCGCCGGCGAGCCGCTGCAGCGGCAGTCGAGCGGCGTGGGACCGTGGGAGGCTATGACGATCTGGGTTTTGCTGCTGCCGTTGTAAACGCGAATTATATCCCAGGCTGTGCAAGCTGTTGGCAGCGAGGATCGCGGTGCCCGGCTTTTCACGCAGCGACTCTCGGAGGCATGGGAGCGGCGCCCGCTCGATTCTGGCTGGCATCATTACCGCTCACATGCGGTCACTACTGAGCGGGGATCGGTGAAAAGGCTGGACAGGGGCCGCTCCAGACGCCAGGCCAGCGGGGCTAGCGTCGGAATGCTGGCCTGCCCCGCCTGGTGATTGAAGCCTTGAAACAAATAAGCCGGCGCCTATGAGCCGACCTGGCAGAGAGCAGAAGGCCAGCTTCGACACTGAAAAAGAGCGCATCAGCGCGGCGACACCCACATCAGCCTCCGCGTCCTGCCGCCGTCGCCAACAGCGAACAAAGCAAGCCAACACCACACCGCCCAGCCTTGCCCTGCTCAGGCGCGAGACCCTGCCCGCCCCCTCGTCGCGTCGCCGCCTCGCTCAGTCGCCATCGGCCCCCTCAGCCGTCAAAGCCGCCAGCTCGCGCCCATAGGCCGCAGCCCGCTCCGCATCCTCCTGGCGCCAGGCCAGATAGCGCAACAGCCGCAACAACCGCCGCTGCTCGCGCCGCAGCCCGCCCTCGCGCGCCAGCGTCAGCCCCTCGCGCAGATAGCCACCCGCCGCCTTCAAATCGCCCTGGCGCAGCGCCACCTCGCCCAGCCCCAACAACAAGCGCACCTGCGTCAGCATATCGCTCGACCAGATCGCAATCTGATAGGCGCGCTGCAAATAGAGGCGTGCCAGATCATAAAAGCCACGCCGGCGCAAAAAGGGAGCAAACGCCAGCACACCCCGGATAAAACGCGCATGGCGCCCATTCTCAAAAGCATACTGCAGACCGGCCACAATATTGCGGCTCTCCAACTCCAGCGCCGCATCATCATCCCCATGCCGCTCAAGCAGATCCGTCACATAGGCCACCAGACGCTCACCGGCCTGCGGATCGCGCAAATGAGCACTGGCATAATCGGCGATCGTCTGATGCAACAGATAACGCCCCGACCCACTGCTCTCCAACAAGCCGGCATCGATCAGGGCATCGAGCGCCTCTGGCGGAGCCTGGGCCACAGCCAGGGCCGCCTCCTCGCTAAAACTATTCGGCTTAGGCGGAAAGACCGACAAGGCGCGCAGCACCTCGCGCGCCTGCTCATCAAGCTGCTGATCACTGACAGCGATCGCCGACTGCAGCGACAGCGGCGTCCCCCAGGCCAGATGCGGCGGCTGCTCCAGCGGGCCCCGCATCTCACTGACATGCAAGCGCTGATGCGAGCTGCGCAGCCGGGCCAGAGCCGCCTGCAGACGGCGCGGCTGACCACTATGCGCCTGCGCCTGCAAATACTTGCCCAGCAAAGTCAAAGCCAGCGGCAACCCACCCACCTCCTCGACCAGCGTCAGAGCGGCCCGCCGATCATGGGCCACCGCCTCCGGCGCCCACTGCGCCAACAAAGCCAGCCCATCGGCGCTCTCCAGCTCATGGATAGTCCGCGCCCCCTCGCCGGCGATCGCCAGCGCCAGCCGCGGAAAGCGCGTCGTCGCGATCAAAACCGACTGCGGCCCGCCGACCTTGAAAGCCAAAGCCGCCTCCAACTCCCAGACATCATCAATGACGAGCACAAAGCGCCGCTGCCCAATGGCCGCCCGCAACACGCGGGCCCGCGCCTCTAACGACAGCTCAGCAGAGGACGCCGCCGCAGCAGGCACCCCCAGCAACTGCTCCCAGCGGCGCAAATGCTCCACCACAGTGGGGCGCGGCCCCAGACCGGCCCACAACACCCCGGCCTCGAAGCGCTCCAGCACACGCGCATCATGCACCAGCGTCACAGCCAGGGCCGTCTTGCCGACGCCCGGCAGCCCACAGAGCGCCAGCGAGCGCCCCGCACAGAGCTGGCCCACCAGCTCCGCGAGCAGAGCGCCGCGTCCCACCAGGCCCCGCCCCTCATTGGGCAGCGGCGGGATCGTCGGATCAATCACCCGCTCCTGGCGGCCCCGCTCCCCAGCGGCAGCACCAGCCGCGGACGGCGCCCCCACCTCAAACTCATCCTCCACAAACCCCAACTCACGCGCACTCTTACCGAAGAGCTGACACAGCTTCTCGCGATAATAGGGCTGCGGCGACGAGACGCCGCGCTCCCAGCGACTGACATTCTTCTCCGACGAGCCGATGGCCTCGGCCACCCTGGCCTGCGACCAGCCTCGCATCTCGCGCTCATGTCTCAGACGCAGATTCGGTTTCATCGTGGGCACTCCCAGCAGGAGATGACGACCGGCCTGGTCCTGGCAGCGGCCCGGCGGCCCGGCGCGAACCACTCACTGGCTAGGCCCGCGCCGCTTCAGCCGCACCAGCAGCCGGCGCCTCCAGCGGCTCCGCCGCCCGGCCCCAGCCACCACCGCCGGGCGAAGCAATCACCAGGCGGTCGCCCGGCTCAGCGCGGAAATGCACCTTGCCCGGCAGCAAGGTCGCCTCACCATTGCGGCGATAGAGCCAGTTCTCACCGCAGCGGCCCGGCTCACCCCCCTGCAGCCCATAGGGCGGCAGGCGGCGCCGCTCCGTCAGCAGCGTCACCTCAGCGGGCGCCTCAAACGTGATCTCGCGCACCAGCCCATCGCCGCCACGCGCCCGGCCTGCGCCCCCCGACCCATCGCGCAAGGCATAGCGCGTAATGCGCATTGGATAGGCATACTCAAAGGCCTCTACCGGCGTATTCTGCGTATTACTCATATGCGTATGCACGCCCGACAGCCCATCCAGACCCGGGCGCGCCCCCATACCCCCACCCATTGTCTCATAGTAGGCAAAGGGCTGCTGAGTCCGCGGATCGATCCCCCCGGCCGCAATATTATTCATCGTCCCCTGGCTGGCCGCCGGCACCACCTCCGGCAGCGCCTGCGCCAAAGCCCCAAAGATCGCATCGACCAGGCGCTGCGACGTCTCGACATTGCCCTGCGCCACCGCCGCCGGCGGACGCGCATTGACCACCGAACCGCGCGGCGCAATCACCGTCACCGGCGCGAACGTCCCATGATTCATCGGCGCATCCTCCGGCATCAAGCAGCGCACCACATAATAGGTCGCCGAGCGCGCCACCGAGGCCACCGTATTGACATTGCCACGCACCTGGGGAGCGCTCCCCGTAAAGTCCACCGTCAGCTCACTACCACGCACCGTTACCGTCACCGCAATTGGAATACACTCCCCCGAGACCCCATCATCATCCAGATAATCGGTAAAGCGATAGCAGCCATCGGGAATCGCGGCGATCGTCGCCCGCGCCATGCGCGCCGCATACTCGATCAGGGCATCGATATGCTCCTCCAGAGCCGCCAGCCCCCAACGATCGACCAGCTCCTGCAGGCGGCGAGCCGCCGTACGATTGGCCGCCACCTGGGCCGCCAGATCGCCGCGGCGCTCATCCGGCGTCCGCACATTGCGCAGCAGCAACGCCAGCAAAGCCCGATTCGGCTGCCCAGCCTCCCACAACTTAAGCGGAGGAATGATCAAACCCTCCTGATAGATCTCGGTCGCCAGCGGCATCGAACCGGGCGCCATGCCCCCGACATCGGCATGATGAGCGCGGTTGGCCGCAAAGCCGATCAGGCGCTGCTCCTCCTCAACCTCGACAAAGATCGGCGCAATCAAGGTAATATCGGGCAGATGGGTCCCGCCCAGAAACGGATCATTGAGAGCGATAATATCCCCGGGCGCAAAGCGATCGAAGGCGACCAGGGCCTCAGCCACCGAGTCCGGCATCGAACCGAGATGGACCGGAATATGGGCCGCCTGAGCTACCAGGCGCCCGCGCGCATCAAAGAGCGCACACGAAAAGTCGCGCCGCTCCTTAATATTGGGCGAGTAGCTGCTACGCATCAGCACCGCCCCCATCTCTTCAGCGATGGCCGTCAAAGCGCTGCGAAAGATCTCCAGACTGATAGCATCTACCATGCGTGCATCTCCTCCTCCGCCAGCCGGACCTGAGCCGTCCGCGTCGCCGGCGCCGCTGCCTCACGCTGCTGCTGACCATGCTGGGCGCGCGCCGGACCATCGCCGGCCAGCTCGATCAAGAGATTGCCAACGGCATCGACACGCGCCCGCCAGCCCGGCGGCACGACGGTCGTCGTGTCGTACTGGGTGACAATGGCCGGACCGGCGAACTGCACGCCCGGCACCAGCCCACCCCGCTCATAGATGGCCGCCTCATGAGCAACCGGCCCCCCCTCGCCGGCAAAGATGACCCGCCGCCGCTCCAACGGCTGGGCCACCGCCTCGGGCTGCAGCGGCTGGCGCTCCAGGACCGGCGGCTCAACCAGTCCCCGCGCCTTGAGACGGACATTGACCACCTGCACCGGCTCATTGGGATCGCTGTAGCCAAAGCGCCGCTCATGGGCCAGATGGAACTGTTGGGCCGCGCGCGCACAGTGGCCCTCAAATGGAATGGTCAGCTCGTACGACTGCCCGACATAGCGCAGATCCAGGTAGCGCTCAATCTGAATCTGCTCGGGCGCAAAGCCCTCGCGCAGCAAATCGCTGCGCCCCTGCTCCTCCAGCGCCTGCAAGGTCGCAGCGATTGTCGCCTGGGCCTGCTCCTGATCGATGGGCAGCATCAACGTGCGCACATAGTCCTTGAGCACATCGGCCACCAGCATGCCGAGGGCCGAGAGGACGCCCGGCGCCGCCGGGATCAGCACGCGTGGAATCGAGAGCGCCGCCGCCAGCTCGCAGGCGTGCAGGGGACCGGCCCCCCCAAAGGCGACCAGCGTAAAGTGACGCGGATCAAGCCCGCGTTCGACGGAGATCAGGCGAATGGCCGCCTCCATGTTGGCATTGGCGATGCGCACAATACCAAGGGCCGCCTCCTCCAGCGACGTGCTCAGGCGCTCGGCGATGCGCCCCACGGCCTGCCGGGCCAGGGCCACATCGAGCCGCCGGCTGCCGCCAAGGAAGGCCTCGGGCAGCAGACGCCCCAGCACCACATGTGCATCGGTCACCGTCGCCTCCGTACCGCCGCGCCCATAGGCCGCCGGCCCGGGCACGGCCCCCGCCGAGCGCGGCCCTACGCGCAAAGCGCCGCCCAGATCGAACCAGGCCAGGCTTCCCCCGCCAGCTCCCACCGTGTGAATATCGATCATCGGCAGCTTCGTCGGATGCCCCCCAATGCGCCCGTCGGTCGTCTCCGTGATCGCCCCATCGACCAGCGCCACATCGGTCGAGGTCCCGCCGATATCGAGGGCAATCAGGCGCTCGATGCCCGAGGCGCGAGCCACAAAGCGCGCCCCCACCACACCCGCCGCAGGGCCTGAGAGCAGCGTCCGCGCCGCCTCGCGCCGCGCCATCGCACTCGAAATCGAGCCGCCATTTGACTGCATGATGCGCAGCCCCGTCCCCGCCGGCAGAGCCTGCTCCAGTTGGCCGAGATAGCGATCGATCAGCGGCCCGACATAGGCATTGAGCACCAGGGTACTGGTGCGCTCGTATTCGCGGAATTCGGGCAGGACCTCCGCCGAGGCTGAGACGTACCAGCCCCGCTGACGGGCCGCCTCGGCCACGCGCCGCTCATGGGCCGGATTGGCAAAACTGAAGAGCAGGACCACCGCCACGGCCTCCACCTCCTCGCGCGCCAGCGTGGTCAGCGCCTCCTCTAGCGACCTCTCATCCAGAGGAATGAGCACCTCACCGCGCTCATTGAGGCGCTCAACCACCTCAACCCGCCGCTCACGCGGCACCAGCGGCGGCACCTTTTGCACGCGCAGATTATAGAGACTGGGCCGCGTCTGCCGCCCGATCTCCAAGACATCGCGAAAGCCCGCCGTTGTAATCAGGCCGGTACGCGCCCCCTTGCCCTCCAGCACAGCATTGGTAGCCACCGTCGAGCCATGCACCAGCGTGCGCAGACGCGGCAAGGCGCCCAACTCCTGGAGGCCCTCCAGGATGGCCTGCGACGGATCATGCGGTGTCGAGAAGACCTTATGCACGCGCAGCCTTCCCTCCTGAAAGAGCACCAGATCGGTGAACGTACCTCCCGTATCAACTCCAGCAAGAATAGCAGTCATTCCTGTGCTCCTCGACAGACCTCTCTCCTCTACTACGAGCGACAAGCAGCAAGCTGGCCAGCGCAGCGCAGGCAGAGCCGGCGCCGCCCTTTCCTCCGTTCCTCAGCGCGCCACGCCCACGAGAGCAGCGCGCTCGCGAGACGCAATCAGATGAGATTAGAGCGCACAGGCGCCTGTGCGCTGGTCGATATCCTGGTCGCGCCAATCGGTAATAAACATATATCCCGGGGCATGAGTGATAGCAAGCGGCGGCTGGCTCTCCATAATCACGGCCTGCGGCGTGACGCCACAGGCCCAAAAGACTGGCACCTCATCGGAGGTCAAGCTGATGGGATCACCCCAGTCGGGCCGGGCCAGATCGGCGATGCCCAGAGTCGCCGGCTCGCCGCTGTGAACCGGGGCCCCATGCGCCAGCGGATAGCGCGCCGTCACCTCGGTCGCGCGCTCCACCTCGTCGCGCTTGAGGGGGCGCATACTCACCACCAGCGGCCCATGTAAGCGGGCCGTGGGCCGACAGGGGACAGAGGTGCGGTACATGGCCACATTGCGCCCTTCCTCCAGATGGCGCAGACGGACGCCGGCCTCTAGCAAGGCCCGCTCCGCCGAGAACGAGCAGCCCAACAAGAAGGCCACCAGGTCGGGACGCCAGAGCGGGAGGAGATCCTCCCGCTCTTCGACCAGCCGGCCCGCGCGATAAACGCGGTAGCGCGGCAAATCGGTACGCAGATCGGCGCCGGGCGCCAGGCGCCGCGGCTCTGGATCGCCAGGGGCCGTCATCTCCAGCAACGGCAGCGCCTGGGGATTGAGCCGACAGAACTCGGCAAACTCTTCGGCCCAGTCAGCCGGCAGGATCACCAGATTGGCCTGGACATGGCCCAGCGCCAGGCCAGTCGTCGGACGGCGCCAACGACCTGTACGGATCAACTGGCGCGCCTCCGCTGCGCTCAGGCGAGCGAGTTCCTCTCTCTGCATGGCAACCGTCAGAACCTCCTTTCATCTCAGAGAAGCGGCGAGCAGACAAACGAGCTGGCGGCGAGCAGCCGAGAGACCGCCACCAGCCCAGCCTGACCTAACCCAGTCCAGCCCAACAGCGACTTTAATCGACTGCCACCAGGCGCTTGCCGCGCGTCTCCGGTAGTAGCAGGAGGGCGATCAGGCAAAGCGCGTAGGCACAGGCGCCAAAGCCGATGGCACCGCCCAGACCGATGGCCGCCGAGAGGAAGCCGATAATCGTGGGGAAGAAGGCCCCCACACCGCGCCCGAAATTGTAGCAGAAGCCCTGGCCAGCCCCGCGGGCCCGCGAGGGAAAGATCTCCGCCAGGAACGAGCCGAAGCCGCTGAAGATGCCCGAAGCGAAGAAGCCCAGCGGCGCCCCCAGAACCAGGAGCAACCCATTGGCCCCCGTAGGAATCTGAGTATAGAGGAAAATCAAAGCGGCGCTACAAAGCGCGTAGATGGCGAAGGTCGGACGGCGCCCCAGCCAGTCATTGATGTAGCCGCTGGTCACGTAGCCGATAAAGGAACCGATAATCACCACCGCCAGATAGGGGGCGCTGCCGACGACCGAGAGATGGCGCACCGTCTTGAGGAAGGTCGGCAGCCAGGTAAAGATAGCATAATAGCCGCCCTGGGCCCCGATGGCGAGCAACGTGGCCGCCAGCGTCCGCCCGAGCAGGTCCGGCTGGAAAATCTGCAGCAGCGAGCTGCGCGTACTGCGCACCTGGCCCCCCGCGGCCTGCTGCTCGGCGGCCCGCGTCTGCACAAAGACCTCTGGCTCCGGCACGCGCGCGCGCACATAGAGCGTCAGCAGGCCGGGCAAGATGCCCAGGCAGAAGGAGATACGCCAGGCAATGGAGGCCGGGAAGAAGGAGAAGACCAGCGTATAGGCCACCAGGGCCAGCCCCCAGCCTACAGCCCACGAGCTTTGAACCATGCCGAGCACGCGCCCGCGCTGGGCCGGATCAGCCATCTCGGCGATCAGAATGGCCCCGGCAGCCCACTCGCCACCGAAGCCCAGGCCCTGCAGCGAGCGGAAAAGCAGGAGAAAGCCGTAGTTGGGAGCCAGACCCGAGAGGAAGGTAAAGAGCGAGTAGACGGCAATCGTCAGCATCAAGGTGCGGACGCGCCCAATCAGGTCGGCAAAGACGCCGGCCAGAATGCCCCCAAAGGCCGAGACCACCAGCGTCACCGTGGCAATCAGGCCCGACTGGCCGGTCGTCAGGCCAAAGGCCGCCGCGGTGGCCGTGAGCACAAAAGAGAAGATCTGGTAGTCGAAGGCGTCGAGCGCGTAGCCGAGAAAGGCGGCCCAAAAGGCATGTCTGGAGGAGCCGCGCAGAGTGCGGTACCAGTCCAGCGAAAGGAGGCGACTACGCTGGGGGGCAGCGAGGCTGCTGCCACTGTGGCCTTGCTCAACGTTCATGGCAGTGGGTCCTCCCTCCTGTCAGCGAACAAATAGGGAACACGGGTGAAGCAAAGCAAAGCAAAGCAAAGCGAAGACCGCTCAGGCCACTGTCCGGCGCAGAAGCAGCGTTGACCGCCACGACCAGGGCGCGAGGCCGGCCAGCCGGCAGATGCGGCTGCCTCCGTTCCGTTCAGCTCAGCTATGATAGAGAAGACAGTACCCGAGCGCGGGCCAGAGCGCCAGCCCAGCGAGAGGACAAACAGGGATCATCTCCTCTCCCTGGTCGCTGCCCCAGCCGCTCCCCACACCAGTGCCCGGGCTGGCTTGTCGCTCCAGCTCGTCCCCCGGCTCTCTCCCCAGCACGATCGCGCCGGCTCCCTACGAGGGTCCAGCGGAAGAATATGACTTTGTGACGATAGGCAATGAGATCAAGGTCGCGTATTGGTGCGTAGAAGAAAGGTTTGAGATGGTAGTCTTGCTTCGGAGCGGTGATCGACTCGATGATGCGGTCGAGCTGGAGGTCACTGCAACAGGGAGGCATGGAAGTGGCCTCGGCCTGCTAATCTCGGTCACTGTCAGCAAAGAGGATACAGTGAGGGGAAGGAGGGAAGGTCGACCTCAACAAAAATGGCCCCTACACACCAGCCACGTCGCGCACCAGCAGGTACCGGTGCCTCCAGGCCGTGAGTAGAAGCCATCAGCCTGACTGCTCGCACCACTCTGGCCGAAACGGCAGAGCAGGGTCAGTCGGCGGTATGCGGGCCTCATCGCTATGTAGTTGTTCTTTTGTCCTTGGTCAGGCCGTTGCTCTTTCAGACCACTTTATCAGTGTAGCTCTGAGCCTCAGGTGACGTCAAGCCGGGCCGATTGAGCGGTTGCAGCTTCCCCCTGGGCACGCGCACCCGCATGGCAAGTGCTCAGGCCGGGCCTGGCTCCGGTTGTTCTAGCCTGGCAGTGTCTCCAGTGCCCCCCTGATTGCCCCCAGGCTCATACGCATCTTGCCGAGCAGCTCCTGTGGAATGGCGATCGGCTGCGACGGGCCGCGAGAGGTGGCGTCGGGGTTCAGGTCAAAGGCGCGATTCTCTAATGGCAGTTTCAGCATCTCGGACTCCATCAGCTTAAAGCCCTCTTCAAGCCGCTCAAGGTTGGGCAGCGCCTGATTTCTGATACCAGCCACTTGCCGCTTCGTCTCAGCGGCTACAGCCTGGCCAGCCTGCGAGCCAGCCTGCGCCCCCACAGCAACCCCGAAGGCCGCTGCTGTAATTGTGCTGATGCCGGAAATGACGACGCTCAGGACTGCTACTATGTCACTGGTGGTCGTGAGCCGCCCATTGCTTAGCACCAGGATCAAGGCTAGAAAGATGCCTAGGAAAGCCGCAAGAATGATCAACACATCTCGCAAGCTGATGACCAGCGCCCCAGCCGTCGTCGCTCCGCTCTCCGGCTTTCCAGCCACCTCTATGGCGCGCCCTTTATCTGCTGTCTGGGAGGAGTCACCCATCTAATACGTCTCCTTTCACATGATGATGCCTCCAAAGGGAACAACGTCTCCCCTTTCCTTTTTTGGAGGCAGGCCTGGGATCAACAGCAGCCTCCAGCCGGGGCTGCCGTTGTGGTCCCAGCAAGGTAGGTATAGCGACTTCCTCCTCTTGTCTCGCCCCACGGACTAGCGCAGCCCGGCCTTGTAGCCGAAATCGGGAATGGCTCGCCAGCGCGCCCGCAGGAGATGGGCCGCCAGCTTGGGCCGCCGCTCGCGGGTAAAGATCCCTTTGCGATTGCCCTGCACGCGCGTGATGCTCTGTCCGGTCTGGAAGTCGGCGAAGTTCCAGACGTGCTCACCGATGACCGCCGGGCAGGCATCCAGGACCTCATGATAGGTCTGTAAGAGCGCCGCCTGATATTCTTCTGAGAACATGGTCGGTGGCTCGTCATGCATGCCGGCAATGGCATCAGCTCCGTACTCGCTTAAGAGGATTGGCTTGTCCGGCAGGCGCCGCCTCCACTCCTCTAGCTCTGCCCGCAGTAGGACCTGCGCCGCCTCCAGACGCCCGCCGTGGACGTACCAGCCATAGTAGCGGTTGAGGGCAATGACGTCGAGCAGGTCGGCGACAGTGTCGGTGGCCGGCGTCGCCAGCATTTGCAGGGCAATGGTCAGGGGACGCCGCTGGGGATCAAGCTGGCGCGCCAGGCGCAGCAGCGGCTCAAAGTAGGCGCGGGCCCCCTCTTCTTCGGTGGCCGGCTCGTTGGCAAGCGACCACATGACGACACAGGCATGGTTCTTGTCACGCGCGATCAGCTCGCGCAAGGCCTGCTCATGCTGGGCGGCAGTCGCCAGCTCGCTCCAGGTCTGACGCCGCTCGGGGCCAGCGCTGGGACTCAGGTTGAGGTGCAGACCTACCGCCGGCACTTCGTCGATGACTACCAGTCCCAGACGATCAGCCAGGCGCATCACTTCCTCAGCGTAGGGATAGTGCGAGGTGCGGAAGGAGTTGGCGCCCAGCCAGCGCAGGAGGTTGAGGTCCTTGACACAGACGGCTTCGTCAAGGCCGCGCCCATGCACGGGAAAATCTTCGTGCTTGCCGCAGCCTTTGAAATAGAACGGCTTGCCGTTGAGCAGGAACTGCCCATCTGCTACGGCAACTGTGCGCACGCCATACGGCTCCTCGTAGCTGTCCAGGCACTCGCCGGCCGCGCCAGCCCGCCAGAGTTCAACCCGGCAGGTGTAGAGATAGGGATGGCCCGGCTCCCACAGTTGGACATCCTTGATGCGTAGCTGGCCCTGGGCGCCGTCTCCCCTGGCGACTGCCCTGCCCTCGGCGTCAAGCAGCGTCACGCGCACAGTTACGGCATCGCGCTCAGCTCCTTCGACGGCGACGCGGTAGGTGACCAGGCCGTCGCCATCAGCCAGGGCGCTGGTCAGCACAATATCGCGGATGTAGGTGGGGGGCGTCGTGTAGAGGCGGACCGGGCGATGGATGCCGGCGTAGTTGAAGAAATCGAAGTTGGGGGTATCGGTGATCAGGTGTGTGCCGTCGGGCAGCCGCTCCTCACGATAGTGGGCCACGGGCAGTGTGCTGTAGTCGAGGGTGTTATCGACCAGAACGGTCAGACGGTTCTTGCCCGGCTGGGCCAGGGCATTCATCTCAGCCTCAAAGGGCGTGAAGCCGCCTCGGTGAGTGACCAGCGGCTGCCCGTTGAGATAGACCTGCGCAGCATGGGCTACGGCTCCGAAGCGCAAGACAAGGCGCTGTGTCAGCAGACGCCGGGGAATGATTAGCTCGCGCTCGTACCAGACGCGCCCGACGTGTTCGCGATAGGCGGCTTCCTCACCTAGCTCGTTGTATGAGGCCGGCACGGGCATGGGCCGCGCCTCGCGCAGCGGGCGCTCATACCAGCGTTCGGCCAGGCCCTGACCCGGGTCTAGACGAAACTGCCAGATGCCGTTTAGATCAAAGACTTCCCGTGTGGCGGTCATGAGCGGATAGAGCATTGCGCGCTGTCGTCTCCTTCTTGCTCCTCTGCTGTGCTGCGATGAGCGGCGCTGGCAGTCTCTGATAGCCCGGCAGGCTGCGCGAGTTGGTCACAGCCGACGAGGCTACCTGGAGCGACCGCCGCGTCCAGGGAGGCTCACTAGCTGGCCGCTCCCTACGTCGTTCGTCTGGGAGTTGAGCGCTGCTGGCCGGCGACCGGCTGCCTCTGCTGGCGGTCTGTCCGGCTGTCCGGCTAGTGGCTCTCCCCATCCCTATTGTATTGTAGCCGCACTTACCCGCAGTTGCTTCCTGATGTGAGGCGGCCATCCCAAGAAGAGGGGAGCCGCTCGCGGGGAGCTAGCGAGCCTCCTCCTCTGGCTTCTGCCCCCAAACGAGCAGAAAATTCCAGATAGCGCAGAAATCTTCCTCTTGCATCTCAGCGATGGCCTGCTGGTAGAGGCGCCTCAGCTCCTCACGGCTGGCCACTCCCATGCGCACCATGAACGGCTGGATGAGGTCGAGAAAGACCAGGTAGTCTTTAAAGAAAGGGTAGTGATAGGGGGTATCCGCCGACCATTCGATCGTGACGGGGTGGAGATGGATGTCCACAAAGCCAGCGCGACGCACTAGACGCGGCAGCACTGCGGTGATTCCGAAGTGGCGGGCGTCGGGTGAGAAGCTCTGGCCGGCGCGCTGCATGGCCAGCGAACCCAGGGCCGAGAAGCGCTCAAAGGCCGGGCTGGTGGTCAGCGTAGGCTCCATCTCGGTCAGGCGAATCACTCCGCCGGGCTTGAGCAGGCGTCGACACTCCGCCAGCAATTTGGGCCAGGCCTCGGCACGCATGAAGCCGCACATCAGACGTCCATTGATCAGGTCGAAGGAGGAGTCGGGGAAAGCCAGCGGCTCCATGACGTTCATGACGCGAAAGTGTACGTTGGAAAGACGTCGCGACGCCGCTTGCGCGTTGGCGTATTCCACAATCGGAGGGCTGATGTCGACCCCAATGACTTCAACGTGAGGGTAGGCAAAAGCCACCTCCAAAGCCCAGCCGCCGGGGCCACAGGCCAGATCAAGCAGGCACCCATCTTCAGGCAAGAGCCGCCCCTCTGGGAAGAGTCCCCCCAGAGCCTCGGTCAATATGCGGTCCTGTTGCATCAGGCGAGCCAGCTCGGCAGCCTCCTCCGAGTCAATGACATAGGTATTTCTGCCTGGCTGCTCTTCACTCCGCTCGTCCATGAGATTCCTCCTTCTGTCTCTGCAGTCGGACCAAGACAGGCAAGCTGACGGTTCTGCGCGCGTTGCACGATTGTGCCTTGCAGCATGGTACCATGCTTCTCTCATTGGCGCAAGCCTATGTTTACCCGGCGCAGCCTGGTTTTCGGGCGCAGGAAACTTTACGTGCTCAAGGCCACTCGACATACAGGGGATCTCGGAAGTCGCCTGGCCGCGGGCCGGGTTGTGATACGTTTGTGAGGGAGGGCAAGCCGGACGTGAGGTAACCGTGATTCGGCCTTTGCTAGAATGAGAGCAGCCCGCCTCGACCGTGGCCGGTCGCAGCGACGGCCTTTGTTCAGGCCCCGCCAGGCAGACCCTTCGCCCGCTGCCTGAGCGGAGCCGCGGCGGGGAGAGGCGAGCAGCAGGCGCAGGCTTTTTGCTCAAGAACCCAGTCAGGAGCCTCCTTATGAGCTATCGCGATCGCTCTTTGTCCGCCGATGGAGTCGCCCAGGAGGAGCGGGCCGCGGCTCTTCAGCGAGAGCTGCAGGCCCTCCTGCCGGCCCTGGCGACGGCGCCG
Source organism: Thermogemmatispora argillosa (assembly GCF_059696725.1). Taxonomy (NCBI): domain Bacteria; kingdom Bacillati; phylum Chloroflexota; class Ktedonobacteria; order Thermogemmatisporales; family Thermogemmatisporaceae; genus Thermogemmatispora; species Thermogemmatispora argillosa. The sequence continues at coordinate 679,259 of NZ_AP019377.1, forward strand.
CTGGTTGAGGTGGCGTCAGCCGTGCTCCAGACGCTGCGCGAGGGGACAGCCGCCGAACATGGCGCGCTCTTTCTGCAATGGCAGGCCGCTCAGCAGGGTTCCAGGTCCACCGAGGGGCTGCAGCTCCTGGCTGTCTTGCGTATAGATGAGGAGCAGGCCAGGGCCCTCACGAGCGTGGCCGGCACCGGCGCCGTGTGGTCATCCGCCATGCCCGACGCCGGCGAGCTGCGCCACAGCAGCGTGCAGACCGCTGACGCCTGCTGGCTGCTGCTGCATCTGCCCCTGACGGGGCGGCGCGCGACGGCTCAGGCTGCGGCGGCGGCCTCCTGGCCTGTGCTGCTCGCGCTGCTGGGGCGCTCGGGTCGGCCAGCGCCAGCCGAGGCCGAGGCCTGGTTAGAAGCGAGCACCGCCGTCATCGGGGCCAATCAGCACCTGGTAGCCGCCCTGATACGTCAGGCGCTGGCCGCTGAACTGCTGAGCGGGCGCCTGCCTCCTGAAACGGATGGCCGATCTTCTCGCGAGTCGGCCAGAGGTGGAACGGTTGGCCCCCAGAGCGAGCTATTGGCCACGCTCAGTCACGAGCTGCGCAGCCCGCTGGCGGTCATCAGCGCCTCCGTCTCAACGCTCCAGCGGCATGGGCGGCGCCTTCCCCTGAGCGAGCGGCGCTCACTGCTGGCCGCGATGGAGGAGGCCAGTGAGCGGCTGATCCAGCTCTGCGATCGCTTTCTGGAGCTGAGCGAGCTGGAGGCCGGCCTCTTGCGCTTGGAGCCGACCGGCGTCGATCCGCTGAGCGTGGTACATGAAGCTCTGTTGGCTGCTGAGCAGCGGCTGCCCGCCGAACAGATGGGGATCTTCAGCTTTAGGGTAGTGCTGCTGGACGCGCATGGCAGGCCAGCGGAGCGGGTCCCTCCGGTGCTGGCCGATCGCCGGCGCCTGCGCGAGATCCTTGACCATCTGTTGGAGAACGCTATTCGCTTCTCGCCCGAGGGAGGAGAGATTAGCGTGATCCTGCGTCCGCAGCCCCAGCCGGCCCCCACGGCAGGGATGGCCCCGCCCGCGCCAGCGGTGGAGATCTGCGTCAGCGATCAGGGGCGCGGGATTTCGCCGGAGCAGCTCCCGCAGATTTTCCAGCGCTTCTATCGGGGTGATACGGGGCTGGCGCGCCAGGGCGGTGGGCTGGGCCTGGGTCTGACGCTCTGTAAGTATCTGGTCGAGCTGCAGGGCGGTCAGATCTGGGCTGAGAGCGAGCCGGAACAGGGCAGCCGCTTTCATCTGCTGCTGCCGGCGCTGACCCTGCTCACGTGAGGCCCGCCTCCCAGTATGGCAGGGCAAGGTCAGGCTCTGCCAGCCCGCGCAGCTAGCAGAGCCAGCCGGACTTGGCTGCTCTGCTGAGCAGTTTGAACCCCTTCACGCGTTCGTAAGAGGAGGAAGAGAGGAGCATGGTGCGAAAGACAACGATTCTGTGTGTCGACGATGATCCGCATCTGCTGCGCCTGGTCTCGCGTAACCTGGAGCTGGAGGGCTACGCTGTTCTGACCGCCGGCGACGGCGAGCAGGCCCTGACTGTATTCAAGGAGCAGCAGCCGGACCTGATCTTGCTCGATGTGATGATGCCCCGTCTGGATGGCTTCAGTGTCTGCCAGCGGGTGCGCGAGTATTCTGGGGTGCCCATTATCTTGCTGACGGCCCGTGGCCAGGATCAGGATAAGGTGCGCGGCCTGGATCTGGGCGCCGATGACTACTTGACCAAGCCTTTCAGCATTGAGGAGCTGCTAGCTCGCGTGCGCGCCGTGCTGCGCCGGGCCCAGTTCAGCAGCGGCGAGCGCGTGAGCGGGCTGCGCTCGATTATTACGGTCGGCGATCTGACGATCGATGATACGCGCCACCTTGTGATGCGGGCCGGGCGCGAGATCGCTCTGACGCCAACGGAGTATCGGCTGCTGGTCTACCTGGCTCAGCACGCCGGACGGGTGGTGACACAGGACCTGCTCTTAGAACGCGTGTGGGGGGCGGAGTATGTCGGCGAGAGCCATATGTTGCAGGTGAATATCAATCGCCTGCGGCGCAAGCTGGAAGATGATCCGGCTCATCCGCGCTACATCCGCACAAAGGTCGGCGTCGGCTACATGCTGGTTGCTCCCGAGGACCTCGCAGCTCAGGCCGGTTCGCCTCCGGCTTGAGTCGGCCTGGCTCGCCTGTCGGTCAGGCCTCGGCGCCATGTGCTCACTCGTTCGCGCGTAGCCGGCGGGCGGCTCGCTGTCTGTCAAACTGTTCTCCCCTCAACACCAGCTAGAGAGCCAGACATGGATTGTGACCATGCCTGGCTCTCTGTGTTGGTCCGCTGCTGCCCCCGCTTCCCAGTCCGGCACCGGGCTGGGGCGGGAGCAGTGCGGAGAGCGCGGTCAGCGTTTCCCTCGGCTTTGGAAGCGAGCGCTACTGTCTGCTAGCGGCTTCCGGTCCCGGCCTCCAGTGGCTCTGTGCGCTGGGCCCGCAGCCTGCTCAGCAGCGAGCCGGTCCAGGGCGTCCCCAGCAGGGGGAGCAGCAGGCTATCGAGTCCATAGTAGCCGGCGATGCGCCAGGCCAGCATCAGGAAGAGGCCGAGTGTGCCCAGCACCGGGTTAATGCTCACGGCACCGGCCAGTAGGAAGTTGAGATTCATGAAGACGCCGAAGAAGGCGGCGATCCCCGTCAGGGCGCCGAAGATCAGGCCCAGGCCAACCAGGACCTCGCCAAAGGTCACCAGGTAGGCGAAGAGGCCGGCATTCGGCAGGACAATATGCTGTAGGAAGGCTGCGTACCAGCCCTGAACCGCCGGGTGTGGCCCACTGCTGAGGGCCAGTGCTCCTTTGACGAAACCCTGGATGGCTACCCCATCGTGGCCACTGAAAACCCAGGGGCTGCCACTCCGCTGGCCAAAGCCGGCCCCGAAGGCGAAGTTGTAGCCGGTGAGCTTCTCTAGACCGGCGGTCAGCCATTCGTAGCCGACGTAGAGGCGCACCAGTAGCCAGAGCCAGGCCATGCGCGTGTCGGCGAAGAGGAAACGCGCTAGCGGCGGCTCGGGGATCTGCGTTACCGAACGCGGCTTTAAGACGCCGATGATTTTCATAGGTGGTCCTCCCTCCTGTATCCGAGCGAATAAGCGTTCCCGATAACTCCAGGCAGGCAGGTGGGCGGGCGATCTGGGTGGCCACCGCTGCTCGCCCCGGCTCCGTCGAGACGAGCAGCGGTGAGCACCAGCCCTCAGCTAGCCCCCCTCCCTTCCGCCACGCTGCTTCTTCCTTTACCTCAGTCCCTTCCACCGCTTCCGAGAGGGAATATAGCCCACCTTTCTCACAAGCCGCTCTCGGCCCCCCTCACCTCCATCACAGGGCCGTCACAGCCCCCAGCGACCCGCCTTCTCTTCGCCTCCTTCCTCTCTTCCTCGCCAGCCCTGGCCCCATCCCATCCTCCCAATTATGACTATAAGACACCCCCCCCTTGACCTCATCCTTGAGCCAGCGCGGACGGGCCAAGGCGTAGCTGTGACGCCTCTGAGAGAAGAGGAGCCGGCTTTGTGAGCCGGCTGAAACCTGGCAGCCCTACTGTTGCTGATGTGAGCTGATTCCGCAAGCCGGATCGGCTTCCAGGACACACCAGACGGTCGCTCAGCCTAGAGAGGCCCATCAACTAAAGAAGAGCAAAACCACCCTTGTCCATAGATAAGGAGGCAGCAACATGGCATCGCCAGAAGAGAGAAAGGCTGCTCTTGAAGAGCAAGAGCAACAGCAGTCGCCGCACGCCCAGGCCGAGACCGACAGGCCGGCCAGCAAGGAGCAAGCCACAACGCAGCGGCCCATTATCCTGGAAGCGGGCAGCTATCGCCCGGAGATCTACCGCCAGCTTGCCGCGGGGGACGGCAGTATCGTCTTTGTGCGCCGCCGTCAGGCGAGGCCCGCCTATCCCTGGCGCCGCATCATAGCGCCCCTGGCCGTGCTCGTCACCGCCCTGCTGATTATGGTAGCCGTCCTCAGCTTCGGCATCGGCAGCACCCTCGCCAGCGGCGGCGGCCCCGCCAGCAGCGGCCAGGAGCAGAGCAGCGCCATGAGCAACATGAGCGGCATGAGCACCAGCGGACAGGACGCCAACGCCACAGCCACAGCCGCGGCCCTGCCGCGCGCCACACAGAGCCAGGGCAACCAACTGGCCACCTATGTGCGCGATCCTGACGGCGCCAAACACTTCACGCTGGTGGCTGAACAAGTGCTCTGGGAGGTCGTCAAGGGCACCTGGGTCCCGGCCTATACCCTCAATGGCACCGTGCCAGGGCCAATGATCCGCGTCACTGCCGGCGACCATGTGCGCATTACCGTCATCAACCACTTCCATGAAGCTACAAGCATCCACTGGCATGGCCTGGAGGTGCCCAGCCAACAGGACGGCGTGCCCGGCCTCGGACAGCAGCCGATCCAGCCCGGTCAGAGCTACGTCTACGATTTCACGGTCCACGACCAGGACGTCGGTACGCACTGGTACCACAGCCACTATAACGATGTGAACGAGGTGGCCGGCGGTTGCTACGGGGCCTTTATCGTTGATCCGCGCCCTGGTTCGCCCCAGGCCCGCGCGGCAGTGCACGCCGACGTCGACTACACTGCTTTCATCGGCACCTTGCCCGGCGGCTACTACGTCATCAACGGCAAGAGCTTCCCTGATGTGCAGCCGCTACATGTCAAGCACGGCCAGACGGTACGGCTGCGCCTGATCGGAGCCGATACGCTGACTACCCATCCGATGCACCTGCACGGCCACATCTTCACGGTGATCGCTCAGGATGGTCATCCCTTAACGCAGCCCTATCAGCGCGATACCCTGCAGGTCGCGCCCGGCGAGACCTACGACCTGATCTTTACAGCCTGGGCCGCCCCAGGCAGCATCTACCCCTTCCATTGTCACATTCTTTCGCACCTGATGAACCCGGGGCAGAATGAGAGCGAGATGGGCGGCCTGGTGATGCTGGTCATTTACGATCGCTGATGAATGGCCGACTCAGCAAGTCGGCTGCGCCGCGACACCGCTCCCCGACGAGCGGCTGCGCCCTGAGCGAGCGCCTGGGCCTTCTCTCTCTTCTCTCCTCGCGGCCCAGGCGCTCAGCTTTGCTTGCGGCTGAGACGCCCCGCGCCAGGCAGCAAAAAGGCTGCTCGGCCCGCGCTCAGCCGCGGACCAGCGCAGCCCTGCTTCCTCACGGGGTGATCGCCTCCCCAGAGCCTACCCCAGCGCCTGGCCGCCGCCAGCTTCAGCGATCCCCGGCGTCGCGATTTCTGCCTCAGCACGCGGCAGCCGGTCGCAGCGCTCTTCGCTCTCTTCCCCCAACAGGGGGAGACGCACAAAGAAGGTCGATCCCTGGCCCTCCTCCGACTCAAACCAGAGGCGACCGCCATGCTGCTCTACGAGCGCGCGGGCCAGATAGAGGCCCAGGCCCGTCCCTTCAATGCCCCAGGCCCGCGCATTCTCGGCCCGCATGAAGCGGCCCCCGATTTGTCCCTGCTGATGACGCGGGATGCCAATGCCGTGATCCTGTACGCTGATCAAGACCGCCGGCGCCTGCTCCCCGGCGTCGCGCGCTACGGTCACGCGGATCGGGCCACCCTGGGGACTGTATTTAATGGCATTCTCGATGAGATTGGTCAGGACCTGCTCCAGGCGATGGGGGTCGATCAGGGCCACTAATGGCTCCGCCGGCGCCTGGATCTCTAGCTGATGGCGCGCGGTCGTCTGCTGCAGACGCCGCCCTACCTGGCGCACCAGAGGCACGATATCCGCCGGTAGACGCTGGAGCTGCAGGCGCCCGGCCTGCAGACGGCTGAGGTCAAGCAGCTCTTCGGTCAGGCTGGCCAGACGCGCCGTGCCCTGCTGGATCTCTTCCAGGGCTTCGCGCTGCCAGGGGGCCAGCGGGGGACCATGCCCGCGCTCGGTCTGGCGCAGGAGCATTTCAGCATAGCCGGTGAGGGCGGCCAGGGGCGTGCGCAGTTCGTGAGCCGCGATGCTGATGAATTCATCTTTTAGCTCTTCGGCTTCTTTGAGCGGCGTCACATCCTGGTGAATGACTAGGGCCAGCGGCTCCCCAGGCTCTAATTGGCGCAGAAGCTCACCCCGCAGGGCCTCCGACGGCACTCGCAGGGGCAGGGCGCTCACCAGGACGGGCAGGGTCGAGCCGTCAGCCCGGCGAATCTGCTCTTGATAGAGTGCAATAGCCCTCTGCTCGCGAAGGACGCGCAGGGTGATGAGTTCTTCGGGCGCCAGCGCCTTGCCACGGATGTCGCTGATGATGATGCCATGCGTCTGCAGGAATTCCAGGAAGGAGATGCCCGTTGGCCAGTCTGCCCCCCAGACGCGGCGGACGCCTTGATTGGCTAGCAGGAGACGGGCCGCCTCTCCAGCTACCAGGGCCACGGCAAAGGGCAGGGCCTCAAAGAGGTGCTCCAGGAGCGAGAGATGGCCCGCCAGCATGGCCCGCGCCTCGCGCTCACGCTGGCGCCGCTCGCTGATGTCTCGGTTGATCTCCAGGGTGGCCAGAACCTGGCCTTGCTGGTCGCGTACCAGGGCCTGGCGGCTCTCGACGATGACCAGGCGCCCATCGCGACAGACCTGGGTCAGTTCCCCCTCCCATTGGCCATCTCGCTCCAGGATGGTGCGCACCGCCGCCTGTCCTTCGGGAAAGTCGGTCTTGAGCAGGCGCGTGCTGATGCGCCCAAGCGCTTCCTGCGCCGACCAGCCGTAAAGACGCTCGGCTCCGCGGTTCCAGAGCAGGATGCGGTCCAGTGGGTCGCGCAGAATGATGGCGTCATAGGCCTGGTTGAGCAGCTCACCCTGAACGCTCAGATTCTGGAGAAGGAGGGCGCGCTCTCGTTCGGCCCGCCGCTGGGCCGTCATGTCTCGTACGGCTGCAATGACGTAGAGCTGCTCGCCAACGCGTAGCGGGCTGAGGCTGATTTCAACAGGGATTTCGCTGCCATCTTTGTGACGGGCAAAGAGGTGCAGGCCTACCCCCATCGGGCGCAGACGCGGCGCTTTGAAGTAGTGGGCCGCGTGCTGGCGATGGATCTCACGAAAGCGCTCCGGCAGGAGGAGGTCGAGCGTCTGGCCAAGTAGCTCGTCACGGCTATAGCCAAAGACTGTCGTGGCCTGGGTATTGGCATGGACCAGGCGCCCCTGTTGGTCAACGACAATCAGGGCATCTGGCAATAGATCAAGAAATTGCTGAAAAAGCGGCGATTTGAGGAGCCGGGTCTGAACGGCAGCCCCTCCGCCTTTGGGGTCCTGGCCCTGGGGATGGTGCGCTGTCATGACTTCTCCACGGTCCCGCGCAGGCTCTGCAGGCAGCCAATCAACGAGCAGATCGAGAATAGCATAGGTGGAAGGAAGCGCACCCCGCCGACAGCCAGCCTGGCAGCCTGAGCCTGCCACTCTGCTGCGTGGCGACCATCGGCGCCTGTCGGTGCTGCTCTTCTGCATGCTTTTGCGCATGCTTGTCGCACAAGGATTATAGCATCGCTCTCTGCCAGCGACAAGCAGAGAGCCAGCCGCCCATACTCGCCTGACTCTCTGTCCGCCCGCCCCAGGACGGCGGTGGCAGGATAGGATAAGACAGGGCAGGCAGGGAGGCCAGGCGTCGTCAGCGCTGAACAGAGACAGCCAGTTTCATGCCGGCTTCATAGTGTCCCGGGAGATAGCAGGCAAATTCGGGATGGGAGCCAGCCGCGCTGGCGGGGAAGGTATAGTCGAGGGTTACTGTTGCCCCGGGCGGAATGTTTTCAACCGCCGCCAGGGCCTGATGATGCATCTCCTCCATTGACATGTGCTGCGTTGTCGCTCCCATGCTGCGCGGCATAATGAGAAACTCATGGGCCACGATGCCCTGATTCGTGATCACGAAGTGATAGGGGAGGCCGGCTTTGAAGGTGGTCAGTGAGGCCTTGATGCTAAAGTCTCCTTCGGTAATGGTCACGGTCTGCGCGCCCGCAGGGGCCGAGGCGGCCCCCGGAGACGAGGCCGCCTCACCGCAGGCTACCAGCAGTAGGATCAGCGGAGCACACAGCCAGAGGGGCCAGCGTTGCCATTGCCAGATATGGCCCATACTCTTCTTCTCCAACTCCTTTCTTGTCTTGGATGTGTGTGCGGGTTTGCTCTGATGGTCTTCGGCCTGGATGGCGCGACAGGCCCAGGCCGGGGAGGCAGGCCAGCCAGGTTTGTGCGCTCTGCCTGTCTGTCTTCACTGGCCCGCTCACAACATACTATAGCGAGCGCCAGAGGTCAGCGACCAGGGTCGGTCAGGCCGTTGTGAGCCAAGACACGAAGCAGAGCAGAGCCCCTGGTCGGGCATTTGCCGCGCAGCACGAGCGCCGTGAGGGCAGGGCAAAGGGAAGCGGGCGCGCAAGAGCAGGCAGCGGGAGAGCCGTGCGAGTCGGGGAAAAGGCCGGTAGACAGACAGGCGGACAGCAGAGAGAGGTATTTCGCCAAAAAGGATGGTGCCGCGACTGGACTGGAGGAGCCAGCCACGGCACCCGCCTCTGACCGAACGAGGAGTCCCCGGGAGAAAGAGGTCTATCTGCCGATCGCCTGGGAGCGACCTGGTCTGGGAGCCTCCCGGTAACGCTCTCCGGCCCTTTCTCCCGGTTCTCCTGCGCTATCAGGCCGCCTTAGAAGGGCGGATAGGCGTTCTGGACCAGGGTGTCAAAGCCTGCCTGGAACCAGGCCCCTGCCACCGGCGCATTCGGCATCGCCCCCGTCGGCTGATAGTTGTTCATGGCGTTGCCGCCATAGTTGGGATCGCACATCGGGTCAAAGCCCTTGCCCGTCGGGTTATTCGGCCCCTGCGGGATCAGCGTGCTGGAGCCATCCGACTCCCCAGGCGGCTTGATCCACACAAAGGCGTCAAAGCCCGGTGCCGGATTAGCCTGCGGGCGCGCTCCAATGCCGCCCGGCTGGTTGCACCAGTTCCCTCGGCTGTAGCGCCGATCAATGCGTGTCTGGTCCACGAACGTGTTGACATCCGTGGCGCTGCTCGGCCCCGTCGGGCGGTTCGGCCCACCCCAGCCGTTGCGCGAGGTGTCGATGAGCATGCCGATCGTGCTCGGGAAGCCCTGCGCAATGAAGGCATTGCGCATGTCAATGTCATAGGGCATCTCGTCAATGTAGTTGTTCCACTGGTAGAAGTTCGCCGAGCGCACCGGCTGCCCACCGATCAGCTCGTTGGCCGTCATGTACGGCTCGGTGGTCGGGGTGTAGTTGGCCGTGTTGCTGATGAAGCCATCAATGCTGTTGACGCCCGCTGCGGTCCCCTTGATCGTGTTGCTGATCAGCGTCACAGCGTTCTGGAAATTGTTGGTCCAGCCCAGCCAGCCGCTGTGCGCAATGTCGACGTAGATGTAGACGTTGGGGATGGCGTGCAGCTTGTTGATGGCGTACTGGATGCCCTGCACATAGGCCCCGCTGGAGTTGGCCTCAGCGCACTTGGGAACGCTGAGGTTGGTCACCAGGTTGGGCAGCGAGTCCGGCTCGATGATGGTCACAATGCGCAGGTTGCTGTACTTGGCCTGGCTGAAGGTGGCCGCAATCGGGTCGATAAACTGGGACTCGTAGATGGCCAGGCCGTTGTTGGAGACGCTCAGCTCGCCGTTGGAGGCCAGCGCCGCGCAGTCGCGGTCGGGCAGATCGTAGATCACGAAGGTGATCACGATCGGCAGGCTGCTGGATGCGGCTTGTTGCTCGGCGGCATCCAGATAGCCAGCCAGGTTGGTCGGGTAGCCGGTCCCACCGGTGACGGCGGCGATGCTATCCAGCCAGACCGCGGTGGGGTAGTTGGCGACCTGGGCTTCCTTCTGGCCCAGGGTGCCACCAACGCTGGCAGCGCCCGCTTTCACTTCCGCCGCCCAGTAGGGGTTGATGAAGCCCTGGGCACCCGCGTACGGGTTGTCCACATGGATCGCGGGGGACGGGGTGCCGGTTGGCGCCGGGGTCGCTGTGGCGGTCGGCGTCGGCGTTACCGTCGCGCCCGGGGTGGGAGTGGGCGAAGGGGTCGGCGTGGGTGTCGGGGTGCTGCCCGGGGTCGGCGAGGGCGAAGGCGTGGGCGTGGGGGTGCCACTGCCGCTGCTGCTGCCGCCGCAGGTGTTGCCGTTGACCGCGAAGGTGGTCGGGGTCGGGTTGCTGGTCGTCCAGGTGCCGTTGAAGCCCAGGGTGACCGAGCTATTGACCGCGACGGTGCCGTTCCAACTGGCGTTGGTGACGGTGACGTTCTGGCCGGATTGGCTAAAGTTGCCGTTCCAGCCCTGGGTGACCGCCTGGCCGCTGGCGGGGAAGGTAAAGGTGAGGGTCCAGCCGTTCCAGGTGCTGCTACCGGTGTTCTGGAGCACGAGATTGACGCTGAAGCCGCCAGGCCACTGGCTGACGACGGTGTAGGTGACCTGGCAGTAGCTGGCGGCATGGACCCGCGCTTGACTGCCAAAGAGGCCCGTGAGCAGGAGCACGGGCAGGGCCAGCAGCGCTAGCAGGTGCTTGCGTCCCCACAAGCTTTGTCGTCGAAAGGTGTGCGGTGTCATGCCCTTCGTGCGTCCTTTCCTTGCACGAGTTTCGCTGGCTGCCGCTCCTCGCCCTGCAGAACCCGGCAAGCAGGTTCTGCAGGCTGGGGAGGGAGCGGAAGCATCCTTGCATTCCTGCTTGTGACGAAATCGGTACCGCAAACGATTACGTAAGCGGTTTCAAATAGAATATAGTCGGGGGCCGGGGTGCTTGTCAAGACCCCCCGGTGAAAGTTTTCAGAGCGAGAGGCGCGGCGGGCCTGGGAAGCGGGTTGAGCAGGGGGAGGAGGGAAGAAGGGGCGAAGGGCAGGCAGGGGGAAGAGCAAGGTGTCTGCGAATGATGTAGAGGCAACGACCCCAGGCTCAAGCCAGGGACTGACCCGCAGCCGCAGCGACCCAGGCTTCAGGCTGGTTGACGGCAGCCCACTGTCCAGGACAGCAGTGCACGGTGAGGCGAAGCCGTTGCTGACCGTCCGGCCAGTGCCTTTGGCCTCACGAGAGGAAGGATACGTCAGGAGAGCCGAAGGTACCAACCCCATAGTGAGAGAAAGGAGGCAACCGCTTTCCTCCCCTGGATTCCTCCAGGGGTCCCCGGCGCCATGCCTTTATGGTGTAGAATGGATCTGCTTGCGCCGCGGGGAATGCGGTGAGGTGAGATGGCTGGGAATGGGCTTCTCTGAGCCTGTCTGCTGGGGTGAGTAAGAGAGGCTGAAGAGCTGGCCAGGGCCAGAGAGCGGCTCGCCGCGGTCTGCAGCTCTGAGAGGTGCCAGGTGCCGCGTGGGTGCCACCGGCCTGGCCGAGCAGATAGATAGAAAGGACGATAGATTGAGGCGATGACCTTTGCTTTCGAGAGAGAGGCTGTGCTGACTCAGGTCTATCATGAGGTGGAGGAGCGCTTTTTGAGCCAGGGGCGGGCGGATCTGGCGCACGGCTGGGACCATATTGAGCGTGTGTATCGGCTGGCGCTGGGGATCGGGCAGCGCGAGGGGGCCGATCGGTTTGTGGTCGGCATGGCGGCGCTGCTGCACGATCTGGGACGGGTGGCGCCGGCGGGCGAGGGGCCCGAGCAGGGCCAGGGCCAGGCGTCCGCCGTTCAAGGGCGACACCATGCTGATCTGTCGCATGAGCTGGCCGCCGAGCTGCTGACGGCCTATCGGGTGCCGGAGGCGGAGCGTGAGGCGATTCTCCATGCAGTGCTGGCCCACAGCTTTAGCCGCGGGGTCGAGCCGCGGACGCTGGAGGCGCGCGTGGTGCGCGATGCGGATCGCCTGGATGCGTTGGGGGCGATTGGTATTATGCGCTGGGCGATTACGGGGGCGCTGCGGGCGACGGTGGAGACGCGTCCGTATCATCCGGTTGATCCGTTCGCGCGCTCGCATGCGCCTGATGATCGGCGCTATCTGCTGGATCATTTTTATACGAAGTTGTTGCGCCTGGGAGAGTCGATGAGTACGGCTACGGGGCGCGCGCTGGCTCAGGAGCGTCTGGCGTTTATGCAGCGCTATCTTGATGAGTTTCGGCGCGAGTTGACGTTAGAGGGCCTGCCAGGTTGAGGCTGGCTGTGAGCGAACGAGCGGGCTGGCCGGGAGGCGGGACGTAGCGCCGGGCAGGCTCTGGGTGAGGGCACCCGGCGGCTTCAGTCTGTCTGGTTGCCGCCCGGCTGATCGGGATCGGCGGCGGGGGCGGGCTGCGGTTCGTTCAGTCCGTCCAGGCCTTCGGGGGCGGTTTCGAGGAAGAAGAGGCGCAGGCGCCCTGGCGGAGTGCCAAGGACCTGGTGAAAGATGTTGGTGGCTGCGCGGGCGAAGGCTCGCTTCTGGTCGGCGGTGAGTGGGTGGTCGGCGGCCCGCAGGACTTCGAGCATGGGCATGGTGCTGTTTCTCCTTTCTTGTCCTTGTCTGCTCGGGCTGGCGCAATGGCGGTTGCTGGCCGGGCATCTGGGGTCAGGCGCCGGCTCGCTCGCCCGCTCCGGCCTCCGGCGCTCGGCGTTGCCAGGCAAGCATGGGGAGCGGCACGAGCACTAGACGGTAGCTCACGTCACGGCTTTATTGTATGCTGTTGGGCCGGCTCTGGCAAGCTGCGCAGGAGTAGAGGGCGGGAAGCCAGGACAGGGCTGGGCTGAGCCGCAGAGGACGGAGCGGGCAGGATTGTTTTTTGTCCAGTTGCTTGCAGTGTAGCGCAGAAAGGAGCGATCGATGCTTGTGCTGAAGGTGACAATGATGGAGGGCCGCAGTGAGGAGCAGAAGGAGCGTTTGATTCGTTTGCTCTCGGAGGCGGCGAGCCGTGAGCTTGGGCACCCATTGGATGAGGTGCGCGTGATTATCTATGAGGTGCCCAAGCGGAATTGGGGCATTGGCGGGCGTTCGGTGGCCAGTCGCGAGGCAGGGGATGGCTGAGGGGGGGTGAGCTTTCTTGCTCGCTCCCTCCTCTCTCTCGCTCTGCCCTCTCCTGGCCGCTCTCCTCACAGCTCTAGCACCAGCTCCCCCAGCTCCCTCACCCGCTTCTCCCACGGCCACCGCTCTAGCGCCTTCCTCCAGTTGCTCACCAGCTCCTGCCTCCTCTTGCTGCTCCCCAGCCTCTTCGCCCCTTCCGCCCCCTCTACCGTGTAGCTCACATACTCCTCTAGCTCCCCCCTCCCTATCGCCGCCTCTCCCCTCCTGTTCACTATCTCCAGGCGAATCCGCTCCGGCACCGCTGGCCTCCCCGACCACCCTTCGATCTGCGCTAGTGCTCGCTCCGCCGCCCGCGCGTGCTCGCTCTCTTCCCCGTGCCGGCTCAGCTCCAGATGGACCCAGCCCTCGCGCAAAATCAGTCGCCACACTCCCTCATCCGCCTGCAAGTACACCGGCAGCTCTTCCCACCTCAAGCCTGGCTCCTCGCTCACCGCTTTGGCCCGACTCAGATGCTCTAGCGCCTCTCTCGCTCGCCCCTGTCGCGCATATGCCAGCGCTAGCCCTGTATGCACCGTCCGATGAAGCACCAGGGGGACGCACCCCAGCAAGCTGCTGGCCTCCTCTAACGCCCCCTGCATTTGCAACGGCGCCCCAAGATGGTAGTAATCCTGTCCAAGGTAGGCCAGGGCTTTGACGAGTAAGACAGGCTCGTTGGCCAACCTGCTCAGTACCGCTCCTTCTCGGTCGTGCTCTAGCTCCTGTTGGAACCGGAGACGATGATAAGCAGCCAGTCCAAGAAGGAAATGCCCTTGCGCTGCCAGATAGGCCGCCTCTTGCTGCACCCCCGACGGCTCATACGCCCACTCCCTCAGCCACGGCAGGTAGCCCCTCACCGTCCTCTCTACCGCCTCAAACTCCCCCTCGTTGAGCAGCTGCCAGCACGCCCTGATGCTCCCCGCACACGCCGGCAAGACCTCCTCTCTCAGCCTCCCCTCCCGGACCCCTCTCGGCTTCCTGCTCGCCTCTCCGACACCTCCTCCCAGCCCAAGCAGCACCTGCGGCAACCCCGCCAACACCAGCAGCGCCGCCCTCCTCGGCAGCCTCTCGCCTGCCTCTCCCTCGCCTTCCTTCATCGCTCGCTCCCTCCTCTCTCTCGCTCTGCCCTCTCCTGGCTGCTTTCCTCATAGCTCTAGCACCAGCTCCCCCAGCTCCCTCACCCGCTTCTCCCACGGCCACCGCTCTAGCGCCTTCCTCCAGTTGCTCACCAGCTCCTGCCTCCTCTTGCTGCTCCCCAGCCTCTTCGCCCCTTCCGCCCCCTCCACCGTGTAGCTCACATACTCCTCTAGCTCCCCCCTCCCTATCGCCGCTTCTCCCCTCCTGTTCACTATCTCCAGGCGAATCCGCTCCGGCACCGCTAGCCGCCCCGACCACCGTTCGATCTGCGCTAGCGCTCGCTCCGCCGCCCGCGCGTGCTCGCTCTCTTCCCCGTGCCGGCTCAGCTCCAGATGGACCCAGCCCTCGCGCAAAATCAGTCGCCACACTCCCTCATCCGCCTGCAAGTACACCGGCAGTTCTTCCCACCTCAAGCCTGGCTCCTCGCTCACCGCTTTGGCCCGACTCAGATGCTCCAGCGCCTCTCTCGCTCGCCCCTGCCGCGCATATGCCAGCGCTAGCCCTGTATGCACCGTCCCACCTAGCACCTGGGGCACCTGGGGTAGCAAGCTGTGCGCTTCTTCCAGAGCTTTTAATGCTTGCCAATGATATAATAGATGGAAATAGTCTAAACTGACCTTAGTGAGCGCTTTCACCAAGAGAGTCGAATCTCCCGCCAATCGGCTAAGTTCCACTCCTTCAAGACCGTAGGCCAGCTCTTGCTGAAATTGCAGGCGATGATAGGCACACTGGCGCAAGAAAAAGCACGCTTGCGCTGCCAGATAGGCCGCCTCTTGCTGCACCCCCGACGGCTCATACGCCCACTCCCTCAGCCACGGCAGGTAGCCCCTCACCGTCCTCTCTACCGCCTCAAACTCCCCCTCGTTGAGCAGCTGCCAGCACGCCCTGATGCTCCCCGCACACGCCGGCAAGACCTCCTCTCTCAGCCTCCCCTCCCGGACCCCTCTCGGCTTCCTGCTCGCCCCCCATCTGCTCGCCTCTCCGACACCTCCTCCCACCCCAAGCAGCACCTGCGGCAGCCCCGCCAACACCAGCAGCGCCGCCCTCCTCGGCAGCCTCTCGCCTGCCTCTCCCTCGCCTTCCTTCATCGCTCGCTCCCTCCTCTCTCTCGCTCTGCCCTCTCCTGGCCGCTCTCCTCACAGCTCTAGCACCAGCTCCCCCAGCTCCCTCACCCGCTTCTCCCACGGCCACCGCTCTAGCGCCTTCCTCCAGTTGCTCACCAGTTCCTGCCTCCTCTTGCTGCTCCCCAGCCTCTTCGCTCCTTCCGCCCCCTCCACCGTGTAGCTCACATACTCCTCTAGCTCCCCCCTCCCTATCGCCGCCTCTCCCCTCAGATTGATGATTTCTAGCCTGATACGCTCTGGCAGCAAGTCCAAGGCATCAGCTCTTGCTAATACCTGTTCCGCCAAGCTAAACAATCGTGACTTCTGAGTCCGATCCCCTAGATCGAGGTAACAGCGCCCTTCCAGAATAATTAATCTTTCAATCCCCTGATCAGCAACGATATAAGCAGGCAGCCCTCGATCAGTCTCCTCTGCCATCGATTGATCCCTCGCCATGCCCAATGCCGCATTAGCTTCATCCTCACGCCCCCACTGCGCGTAAGCACGTGCTATCCCCCAGAAAATGCTACTCTTTAAAGAGGTAAATACTACCCTGCTTAGCCTTTGCCTTGCCTCCTCATAGGAGGCTATTGCTAGTTCTGGCTGATCAAGGTAGCCCGCCGTCGTGCCTAGCATGCCGAGCGCATTTACCAGCAAGGCATCATCTCGGGCGAGAAAGCTCAACGCTCTCGCTTCTTGGCAAAGAGACAACCGCTGTCGAAATTGCATGCGATGATAGGCAATCAAGCCCTCTAGCAAGCACGCCTGCGCTGCCAGATAGGCCGCCTCTTGCTGCACCCCCGACGGCTCATACGCCCACTCCCTCAGCCACGGCAGGTAGCCCCTCACCGTCCTCTCTACCACCTCAAACTCCCCCTCGTTGAGCAGGTGCCAGCACGCCGTGATGCTCCCCGCACACGCCGGCAAGACCTCCTCTCTCAGCCTCCCCTCCTGGACTCCTCTCGGCTTCCTGCTCGCCTCCCATCTGCTCGCCTCTTCGACACCTCCTCCCAGCCCAAGCAGCACCTGCGGCAACCCCGCCAGCACCAGCAGCGCCGCCCTCCTCGGCAGTTTCTGCCCCTGCGCAGTTCTCGTCTCCGTCTCGTGCTCTTCGCGCTCGCTCATCTTCAGCTCCTCCTGGATGGCTCTCTCCAGCTCCCGCAGGCTTCCTCGCCTCTCTCTCCCCCACACCAACGGCCACACCAGCACCCTCACCCCACACACCTCACCACCTCCCTCACCCGCTTTTTCCTCTCCCTCCCCCGACGGCAACATCCTCACCCCCGCCGGCATCGGCAGCCCCTGCGGAGCCTCCTTCCTGCTACTCACCTCTCGCCGCTCTTCCTCTCCCGTTCGCTTGCTTCCTCCCCAGTATACCACACCCGCCCTCTCTCCCCAGCCCATCGCTCGCCTCACTCCCTGCTCCCTGAGCCGCCTGATCCATTCCTCTCCTTCCTCCGTCAAACTCAGCCCCTCCTGCTCCAGTCTTCGCCTTCCCGCCTCTAGCACCCTCTCCGCTCTCTCCCTCTCTCCCTGTCTTATCCACCACCCATACACCTCTAACAGCGCCTCCTCCTTGTATGGCTGCTCCTCATACAACTGCCGATACTGCTCCCCGGCCTCGCTCTCTAAGCCCAGCACCTCATACAGCCGTCCCAAGGCCAGCCCCGCCCGCCAGCGCTCTCCGCCCACCCACTCCCGATACGTCACCGCCCACAGCGCCCCCTGCTCCTCCAACAAGCGCCCACGCCGAAACAGCCGCTCCGCCCCCTCCAACAGCGGCAGCGCCTCCTCTCGCTCCAACCCCACCCGGCGCGCCTCCCCTACCAGCCCCAGCGCCTCATCGACATCCGTCCAGATCCAGCGCTGATCTGCCAACTGATACCCCTGGCCACAGGTCCTCAACAGCTCCTTCCTCCCCAGCAACTTCCTCACCTGTCCCGCCCCCGTCAGCGGATAGCGCTCCATCGCCTCACTCGGCTCCTCCCTCGGCCACAGATCCGCCTGCAACTGCTGCCGCTCCACCCGCCGCCCGTGCGCGCACAGCAAGCGCTGCAACAGCGGGCGCGCATAAAAATACGTCCGCCACACACCCCCCGGCAGCGCCCGCCACACTCCATCAGCCTCCCTCAGCTCCACCACAAACGGCCCCAGCATCCACACCCGCACCAGAGGAAGCGGATCACCCGCCTCGATAACAAGCTGCTCTTTTCCTGCCATCATCGTCTCACCGCTTTCTTGCTTTCTGCTTCTCAGCCGGCGCCTCTGCTACGGCCAGCGACTGGCAGCCCAGCGCCCACCCGGGCCAAGCCCGCGGCGAGCATCACATACCACCGCGTGCGGCGTCCGCATCGTAGAGTTCAAGACGTGCAACGTCTGACGCCGTATGCTTTGATTATTATAGCAGATACATCTGCAAATAGAAAAGTAGTTTTTGCTATAGAGCGCATAAATTACACAAGAGCAAGAGCGAAGCGAGCGAGCTGCTTTAGCCTAGAAAGAAGAGCCTGCCCCTTCTACTATCGACGTCAGGAGCACAACCTCTACTTTTGTCGCAAGCCCTCCCTGCTATAGCAATAAGCAGCGGCGTGGCGCTCGCCCGCAAGAGACCCGCAGGCTCCTCGCCTCTCCCCGGGTGATCAACGAGCAGGCGGGCGCCCAGCCGTGCCTGACCGACCCACCCCACAGCCGGCAGCGCGCAGCCCCTGCCCCGCAGGCGGGCCGGGCCAGCGAGCGGCCCGACCACGGAAGCAAAGGCGCGCTGCCGGCCAGAGAGCGCGAGGACCTGGTAACAACCGAAACAGCGACCCTAAGAGCAGAAAGGAGCCATCACCATGCCAGGAACAGTCGACATCATCGACGACTCAGCCGTCTGCCGTCTCATCGTCGCCCTTGCCCTCCAGCGAGCCGGCTTTCAGGTACGCTGCCACAGCGACAGCCTGGCCGCCCTTCAGACGATCGCCCGCGCCGAAGAGCCGCCGGCCCTCCTCCTCATCGACCTCATGCTCCCGCAACTGAACGGCTATGAGCTGACCCTTCTGATCCGCAAGCAGCCGCGACTCTCCACCATTCCCATCGTCCTCATGAGCGCGCGTCATGGCCTCCGCGAGCGACTGCGAGCGCGATTAGCGGGAGCCAACGCCTTTCTGGCCAAACCCTTCAACATCGGGCACCTGGTCGCCCTGGTTCGGCGCCTCACCGCGACCAGCGCGCCGCCGACCTGCCCCACGGCGCCCCCTTCAGCCTCCCCCTCCGCCCTGCCCTCGCCCTCGCCCCTACCGCCCACCCCCTTTATCATCGGCAGTCAGACCCTGCTCACCCCTGTTCCCATGCCTGAAACCGGCCGCCAACCCTGGCGCTCGCCCGATCCCGCTCGCGCCAGCCGCTGGGGCCAGCCCTAGCCAGAGCAGCCAACGAAGAGAGGAGAGCATCACCAGCCCATGAAAGGCTCAAGCCAGCGTCGAGGCTTTCATCGCAAATGGGGACCACGCGAGCCAGGACCACCACGGCCCCGCGAATGGGAGGTTCTGCTCCTCCTGCGCCAGGGACTGGAAGACGACGAGATCGCCAGGCGCATGGGCATCACCGCCAGCACCGTGCGCGGTCACATCTACCGCCTGCGCGATCGGCTCGGCATCGCCAGCCGCGCGGAACTCCTGCAGCGCATCCCCTGGGAGCAATGCCCGCCCGAGCTACAGGCCCGCGCCGCCCTGGCCAGCCCACCCCCGACGACAGACCAGTGACGACAAGCCGCGCGTTCATGGGCGGAGCCTGCGCAGGAAGCCAGCCCGCCCGTCCCCCACCGCACCCCTCTCACCCTCACAGCCCCATCTACCCGCGATCCAGGGCGCGCCTCTCCATGCGCACAAACTGCCTCTGCACCCACCGCTTTTTTCACCGCCGCAAAGAATAATGCTTCCGATGCCGCCAATGCGTTGGCACGGCGGGCGCCTTTCTGCGCTGCCGACCGTTGCGGCCCGGCCGACCATCTCCCTTTACAAAAAAGAGACAGTGCCAGCGTTTCACTAGAAAAAGGGCGGAGCGGCAACGCGAAGCCGTGAGGCCGCAGGCCTGCCCGGCGAGCGCACCTCATCGCCCTCTTCAGCACTCCAATCCGCCCAGGCGAGCAGGAGCAGTCTTGTGGAAGGTGATCACAGCCATGAGTACACTACGCGAACGACAGCACCATCTGGCCTCTGTCAACTACAGCCAGCTCTTCGCGGCCATCGGCAAGCAGTTGCAGCGGCTACAGCAAGAAAAGCGCCTGGTGGGCACTGAGGGCGCGATCCTCCAGTTCAAAAAGCAACGGCTCAGCTTCAACATCGACAACATCGCCCACGCAGTAGCCAGCCAGGCTAAAGAGCTTGCCCATCCCTTCGAGAACAGCTACGGCACGAGCTACGCCAGCGTCTACTTTGCCGAAGACAAGGCCCGCAGCAAGTTCAGAAGCGATCTGGAGCAATACATCCTGCAGCCGCTGCGCCAGGCCTTCAGCGACCTCTGCCACCTGCAGGGGCAGACCCCAGAGCAGTGCGCCAACAGCCTCTTTCAAGCGCTCAGCAGCTTCAGCATCGAGCGCTTCGAGAACTTCAATCCGCAGAAACCGCCAGAGACCATCAATAACCTGCGCTATCCCTTGAGGAAGCCGTCCCAGGTACGACGGCGGCGCCTGCACTTTCAAAAGCAGCCCGGCACGAAGGAGCGGACCAGGCTGAAAGGGCACAAACTAACTATCGATGTACAGCGGATCGACGCCCTCAGAGACAACATCATCGCGGGCATCCAGGCCCACCTTGAAACCTACCGCGAGAGCGGGCAAGCCGATGCCGAGGAACTGAAAGAGGCCCTGGCCATCCTTAGCCAGACGGAGGGACCGGTCGCCGACCAGATTAACACCCTCTGCGAGACCATCACCGATGAGGTCCTGGCCCGCATCCAGCGCACCGCGCGCCTTCACTACCTGGCCTACATCAGAGAGAGCCTCATCAGCGATCCCAGGGCTGGCGAAGAAGAACGCCAGGCCGCGCGCCTGCTCCAGACCCTGATCGAGCGCCTGCGCCAGCTTGAAGCCTACATCCAGCGCTACCCTGACAGCCACTACATCGTCTCCTACGGCGCATTACCAACCCAGCAGCGCATCAACCTGCGCGACCTCTTCTCACGCGCCGACGCCTTCGATCCCCTGCCCATCTTCGGCGAAGTCGCCGGCCAGCTTGGCGAAATCATCAACGAGCCGCAAGGCCTCAAACGCTTCATCCACGGCCTGCGCCTCAAGCTCAACGGCAAAGTACACGTCCACGGCGGCGAGGGAGAGCCATCCTTTACCTTCCACCTGGCCCTCCTGCAACCAGGCAGCTCCGCCTTTGCAAAGCGCCGCCAGGAAGCCGAAAGCAACGGCACCCTTGAAGCCTTCTACACACGCATCATCCGCGTAGCCGTCCTCTACTTCTTCGCCTTCAAGCACTGGGGAGACCCGCACTACCAGCCCGAGCACGACTTTGAACAAGAGCTATTACCCGTGCTGCGGGCCGGCAGCCAGGAAGAGAAAGAGGCCGCCCTGAAGCGGCTGGCCGCCGAACTGGAGCCGCCGGCAGCCCAGGCCCGAGACCAGAAGTCCAAGAGCACCTCAGCCCTTCTGCAGCAACTGCGCACCGTCCTGATCGCCTCCCTCACCAGGCCCTCCCACCAGGCGCGCACCTACCGGACCGACCTGGTAGTCTCCCTGAGCACCAGCGTGCTGGCCAGAGATGCCAATGAGATCTTTCTCCGCCATCACTTTTTCAGCGCGGAACTCTCCTTCCAGGAGGAGCGGCGGCGCGAGCTGCTCAAGTACATCACTATCGAAAGGGCCAGCCTCAGCAGCAATGTCCTCTGCAAACTCGATGTCAGCCTCCAGATCGAACCGCTCTACTTCCTCAAAGTGGAGGAAGCCAGCGAGGAGACCATCGGCAGCTACCAGATGAGCTACGACCTTGGGCAACTGCAGGTTCTGCCCGTCATCCTGGCCCCCGTCGTGGCGGATGAGCAGCAAAAACCCTCCATAAGGAGCCTCCTCCGGCAGCGCTTTGGCGGCTTGCGCCATATCGCGCTTGGCTACGGCTACCACTACAAAGGGCCAGCCGTGCGCTCAGAGGCGGCCTTTGTCTACCGCTTCACCTACCTCTTGCTCGCCTACCTCTTCATCAAACTGGTCGTCGACAACGCCACCGCCATTGAGCCAGACAAGTGCTTCATCCCCCTGATCTGCATCCACGTCGAGAAAGCAGAGGCCGGCCAGGAGCACTATAACGACGAAAGCGTCCTGCACGGCATCACCAAGGTCCTGGAGCACCTGCTAGGCGCCGACTACCTGACCAGCTCGCAAGGCCTGCATAGGAGGACCCTGGAGGCCGGGGACCAGGCCAGCTACTACATGCTCAGAAGCGCTCTGTGTTCGCTCTACGCGGCCCTGCCGCACCGCTTCAAGCCGCAAGCGGCGCCCACAGCCCCCAACGCCGACCCGGCCCAACAGGGGCGCCTGGACAAAGTGGCGATCCTGGTCGTCTCCAGCCGCAAATGTGACTACAACACGCAGGCGCGCGATGACTACCTGGCCACCATCTACGGCGAAGTGCTGGGCCTGGAGCGAGAGGGAAACGATCTTGTACTGCGCCGGCTCAGGACCTTTGCCGACAATCACCCCTCCGAGAGCATGCACACGCGGCCCGACATCATCATCGAACAGGCCCGCTACTGCGCCAGGCAGGGCTACCATCACCTGCTCTACGTGGCCCACGCCCCCTACAGTCGCACGCTGGGCCTCACCAAAGGCGGCGCCCGCGAGCTGTTCTTCATGAGCCAGGACATCATTCAGGCCATGCGCGAGGTCGACGCCGACTTTCGCGTCTACCCCATCTTCTGCGACCTCTACTACGTCCTCGACCTTCAGCGCAGCTCAGCCAGGCAGGATCAAGAGTCGCTCTACATCGACGAGCTGCGCGAGCTGGCCGACGTCGTCAACGATCCCAGCAAGCGCACCGTCATGTTCCTCAACCTCTACACCGGCTACTCCATTCCCGCCGGCTCCCCCGAGGCACAGGAGCGGGTCTACAACGGCGTCATGGCCTACTCCACGGTCACCCACGTCTACGACCAGGACCCCACCTACGAGCAGTACATCTGGTCCGACCTGCTGGCCCCCGACCAGCCAGGCACCACCAAGCACGACCTGATCGAGGCCATCACCCTGCTGCACTTCATGCGCTTCGAAAGGCCGTTCAACCCGATGATGATGAAGCTGGACCCCTACAAGCGCATCATCGGCGACCGCAGCACCGGCGCCCAGGCCATCATTCCCCACATGAAAGGCCAGTGCCGCTTTAACATGCTGGCCTTCCTGACGCACGTCCGCTCGGTCCTGCGCTCGCACGAGCTGGAACAGGCCCGCCACGCCAATCGCCAACAGCCACCAGCCGATCAGAACCCGCCTCCCGCCCATTGAGCCGCCAGCACGACAAGGACGCAGAGCAGAGCAGAGCAGAACAAAAGAGAGCAGAAAGGAGGAGCACAAGCAGTATGTCAGTCTCAGAGCCAGCCGCCACCCAGGGCGCGGAGGGCCTTGAGCCGGCGGGCAGCGACCAGCACTTCGCCGAAGACATGGGCCGGCTCTTTGAAATCGGCTTCGCCAGCGGCCTGCTCACCGGCCTCAGCCAGCAGGCCTGCCTCCCACAAGCGATCTACGAATACTACCGCCAGGAGCTGGCCCAGCTCCACTTTGAGCCGCTCTATAGCCAGCTCAGCAAGCGTAGCTGCGTCCTCAGCACCTGGGACCGCGAGCAGCTCCGCTACTGGGCGCTCTTCATCCTGCTGCGCGGCTACCTGGGCGGACTGAGCTTCTGCCAGGAATTTCTGGAAGCCCTGGCGGCCCTCCACAGCGCGCCGCCAGACATCCTCTACCTGCAGTGCCGCTTTCACGGCCCCAACAGCCTGGGCACCTACGACAAAAAAGAGAGCCTGGCCTTCGCCGAACTGCTAGAACAACTGCGTCGGCGAGGCTACGCGCTACCCCCCAGCGAGCAAATCTACGAAAGCTACCTCGGGCGCGGCCACTTTCCCCAGGCCGACCTGTTGCTCCTCCTGCGACAGGGCCGACACTGGCGCCTCCTCAGCATCGACCTGTCGGTCTTCACCGTCCGCCGTCTCAGCGACGCCCGCAGCCTCACCTCGGCCGACGAGATCTGCCAATTACTGCTACGCGAGCTGGGCTACATGCGCACCCGCAGCGTCTTCTCTAACCTGAGCATCGACACCGATGCCGCCCTGCTCAGTGGCCAGGAACTGCTAGCCAGCGGCCTCAAACACTACTTCCAGGCCTTCAGCCGCCAGGACAAAGAGAGCTACAAGCTCATCCAGGCGGCCAGCTACGCCCACAGCTTCTATCAATTCCTGTCCTTCTACCACATTCTCCCACCCGAAGAGAGCCTTACCTTTCACATCATCGGCTACACCGACCGCGGCAGCAACAGCATGACCCTGCGCCGTGATCAGCTCCCCGTCCTGGCCGCCTGCGCCGAGATCTACCGGGAGCGCGACAAGCGCCAGGAGATCGAGGCCAGCCGCGAGCAGTTGCTGACCGTCATCAGCAACTACGTCCGGCGCGCCTTCCAGAACGGCGGGCACTTCATTCGGCAGCTCCTGGAACGGCCCAGCCGGAACGATGGCCTGCACTGGATCTGTCATGAGGAATGGCTCACGGACTTCGTCGCCATGCATGCCCCCCTCAGTGCCGAACAGGTGACCCCCGAATTACAGGCCCTCTTCCCCGACACGCCCTGCGTCGGGCGCAACCTGCGCGACCTCCACGCCGAACTTGTCCTGCGCGAACTGGAACAACCAACCCCCTACCTCTTCCTGACCGGCACGCCCGGCATCGGCAAAACCACCGCCATCGTCAACTTTCTCAAAGCGCGCGCCAGGCAAGGCGAAGGCTTCCTCTTCATCTACGTCAGCCCCCGCAAGCAGGTCAACATCGACATCATCCACAAGTTCCAGCAGGACCACCCAGAGCACCCGCGCTGCGAAACGCTGCTGGCCCTGACGACCAACTCCGCCTACATTCAAGCCAACGGCGGCAAACATACCGTGCACTACTACTCGTTCCACCGCCACGAGCGTTTCTCAGTGGGCGGCGTCGACTTCCTCCCCGCGGAAGGCCCCGAAGCCCAGCAGCAGCGCCCGCGCGAGCGTCGGCTAGAGGAAGTCGAAGAGGGCCTGCTCATCGACCGCGGCCAGAGCGTCAGCGGTGTTCTTGACAGCCTCTGCTCAGCCATCGACGTTGCCCTGACAGAACAGCTCTCCCCGACCATCGTCGCCACCGTGGCCGTCCAGTCGCTCCGTCGCACCAGCCACGAGCAGGCGACCACCCTGAAGCACCTCAAGCGCATGTTTCAGAGCCTGCTCAATCAGGGGAGCCTGCAACAGGCCGCCCTGGAGCACCTCAGTCAGCGGATCAAATATATCTTCTTCATGATTGACGAAGTCACGGGCGACGAAAGCGGAGCGGCCTTCGTTGAGGGCGTGCATAGCCTGCTGAGTCAGTACCAGCTCTTCAACCAGGCGGCCATTCACTGCAAGGTTATTGTGGCCGACGCCTCGATCGTTGACCCGCAGCTCATTCAGCGCCACCTGGAAGACAGCGCCTACGAGCCAGACAAAATCTATTTCCGGCGCGCCACGCAGCCACCGCAGCCCCTCAGCCGCAGCGAATTCTCCTTCAAGCGGCAGCGGGCCGTCGGCATCAACGCCAACGGCTACCCGGCCAGCGCCCTGCGCCTGCGCTACCGCGTTGGCCTGGAGATCCAGCCATACGAAGACAAGAGCGCCCTGCGAGCCAGCAGCCAGCAGCTGAAAAGCAGCCTTCAGGAGCACCTGCTAGAGGACCTGCTGACCATCCTCCAGCAGCCCGAGGCCCCGCAGGTCCTGATCTACATCCAGGACAAGCAGCGCCTGGCCGAGCTGATCGCCGAGCTCCAGCGCCGCCTGGGGCGCTTCCAGCTCTACGAAGACTACCTGGCCATCCACGCCAACATTTCCGAGGAAGAGAAACAGAACGTCAAAAATTATCAAAACCGGGTGCGCGCCATCTTCATGACCGCCTCAGCCAGCCGCGGCCTCTCCTTCGAGGGCGCGCGCGAGATCCTGGTTGACGTGCCGCGCTTCGCCATTGAGCAGAACCTGATGGAGATTCTCCAGGTCATCTACCGCGGACGCGGCGGCGCTTTCGATCGAGCCGAGAAAAGCATCACTTTCTATCTCTCTGATCGCTTCTTCTACGAGCGGCGCGAAGAGCGGGCCTCGGCCCTGCGCGAAAGCTTGCTGGCCCTGCTCAATATCCTGCTCATCCTCAAGACGGCTCTCCTCACGCGCATCAAGGGCGAGGGCCAGATCGGTCATCAGCGCTTCCTGATGATTCCCATAGGCGGCAAGGCCGTGCTCTCCGCCGGCGAGAGCCTGACCTCACGCCTGGGGCGCCTGGTCGATCAACTCGACGATCTGTGCTATCAGCACCCAGAGAATCCGGCCTTTCGCAAAGTGGCCTCCGACCTGATCAACCTCCTCAGCCAGGCCCACATTGAGCTGACGCCCCCCAGAGGGAGACGGGGCCGCCACCGGCAGCAGAGGGCGGTCTCCTCGCCAGCTAAAGGCCAGGGTCAGCCGCGCCTCTATCTGACCGTTCTGGATCAGTTGGCGCAAGAGTTTGAGCAGGCCGTCATACAGGGCTTTGACCACCTGCTGACGCTGCCTCCCCTGGAGCGGGCCTATATCGCCGGCAGCTTACTGATCGTACCGTTAGGCGAGCGGCGCCTGCGGGAAGAATACTGGATCAGCCTGCTCAAGCTGTTGGAAACCGACCGACGCGGGGAGGAGCTGCTCAGGCGCATGGAGGCGCTCCGGCGTCATTCACACTGCAACGATGAGATCCGCCTCCTGCTCAAGGACGGCATCGCCCTGATCAAGGAGCTGCACCGCATCGCCCGAGAGAACACCATCATTCCTCACTTCAGCCAGGAAACGCAGCACGCCGACCAGCACTACGCCATTCCATTACACACGCTGCTGGTCAGCGAAGTCTTCCGCAGCCAGTTTCAGAACAGAGCCGAGAATGGGGACGCCTGTGCCGCGAATTTTCGCCGGCTGCTGGAAAGCTACCTGCGCGCTCTTTATCCCATCGATAGCGTCCTCCCGCTGGGCCAGCACTACGAACATTTTCCTTTTGTCATCTTTCGCAGTTACAACCTGCCCGAGGCGCGCCGTAAGATTTTCCTTGATCACTACCTGTTCATGTCCCATGAACTCAATATCATCAATATGCTCCTGGCCAGGAGCGATCAGGAGGAACAGCCCTAAACGTAGAAAGAAACAGCCTTGCCAATTGTGATACAAACTGGTATGCTCTTTGAAGAAAAGGGCAAGAGGGGCGACATCTGCGCCCGCAGGCTCAGATAGACTCTACCAGACGCCGCGGGCAGGGTGGTCGCCCACCTTTTGACTCCGACCTCGATACAGGCTCAGGAGAGAAATACAGAGGAGTACGCATACGCTATGGCCGCTGCTGAAGCCGAAGAGCCACGCGCTCACCGCCAATCCTCCGCTGATGCCGAGGGGACCTACTTTATCGATGCCGAAGAGGCTGCTGAGCTGGCCCGTTTGATGCAACAGGACCGTCTAGTCACTGAGGTGATGGGTGGCCTGCTGCCCGAGCTAGAGACGCTGCCGGCCACGGCTCAGGTGCTTGATCTGGCCTGCGGCCCCGGCGGCTGGGCCCTGGAGCTGGCCTTTCGCTATCCCGACGCCGAGGTCATCGGGGTCGATCGGAGCCCCAGTACGGTCGCTTACGCGAATGCCCAGGCCCGCGCTCGTGGCCTCAGTAACATCCACTTCGCGGTGATGGATGTCACGCAGCCGCTGGCCTTTTCCGATGCCTCCTTTGACCTTATTAATGCGCGCTTCTTGGCCGGCTTCATGCGGCCCCAAGATTGGCCCCGCCTGCTGGCCGAGTGCCGCCGCCTCCTTAAGCCCGGCGGGGTTATTCGCCTCACCGAAAGCGAGTGGGGCTTGACGACCAGCCCGGCCACCGAGCGCTACTACGCGCTCTGCTCGGAGGCGCTCAAGCGCGCTGGCCAGAGCTTCTCTCCCGATGGGCGGCATCTGGGGATTACTCCGGTGCTGGCTCCGCTGCTGCGCCAGGCCGGCTTTACGGATGTGCGCCTGCGCGGCGGCGTGCTGGAGTGGTCCAGCGGCACCCCCTACCACTACAGCACCTTTAAAAATATATTCGTTATGTTCGATCTTCTGAAACCGTTCCTGGTAAAGACAGGCGTGGCGCAGGCCGAGGAGGTGGCGCTGCTTTATCAGCAGGCGGTGGCGGAGATGCAGGCCGACGATTTCTTTGCAGTCTGGTTCTGGCTGACGGCCTGGGGCCATCAGCCCTGAAGGGTCTGGCCGAGGGCCTTCAGCTTCCAGTAGCAGGCTTCTTTCTCTCTTTGTCTGACAGCAGCAAGACCGGAAAGGAATACAGGGAGCGATGACTGATACACGTGAGAACGATGTGACTGCTCCAGCCGATGCGGCTCAGACTGGCTCGACCTACCCGATCGATACCGAGCAGGTTGATGAGTTAGCCCGTTTGATCCAGCAAGATCGTCTTGCTAACGAGGCGATGGGCAGTCTCTTTCCCGAAGGCCAGACCCTCCCCGAGGGTGGGCGCCTGCTCGATCTGGCTTGTGGCCCCGGCGGCTGGACCACTGAGGTCGCCTTTCAGTATCCTTCCGTCGAGGTCATCGGCGTCGACATCAGTCCCAATCTGGTTGAATACGCCAATACGCACGCCCGCTCGCGCGGCCTCACCAACGTCCACTTCCAGGTCATGAACGTCATGCAACCGCTGGCCTTCCCCGACGCCTCCTTCGACCTCATCAATGGGCGCTTTCTCGCCAGCTTCATGCTCCCCGAGGCCTGGCCGCGCCTGCTGGCCGAGTGCTTCCGCCTCCTCAAGCCCGGCGGCGTCCTCCGCCTCACCGAAACCGAAGGGGGATTAACCTCCAGTCCAGCCACCGAACGCTATTTCTTCTTGATGGCCCAGGCCCTCAAGCGAGCCGGTCAGAGCTTCTCCCCCGACGGGCGCCATATCGGCATCACTCCCGTCCTGGCTCGCCTGCTGCGGCGCGCCGGCTTCCACGACGTGCGCCTGCACGCCGGCGCCGCCGACTGCTCTAGCGACGCCCCTCTGCACTACGCTTTCTTCAAAGATCTGTTCGTCGCCTTTACCTTGATCAAGCCGTTCCTGGTCAGGATCGGTCTCATCAGCCGCGAGGAGCTGGACCAGCTCTATCAGCAGGCGGTGGCGGAGATGCAGTCTGAGGACTTCTGTGCCATCTCAACCTGGCTCACTGTCTGGGGCCACAAGCCCGCTACTCCGTGACTGGCTGGAGTGGACCTCAGTCCGGCCCACCGGTGCGACGGAGACGCGCCAGGACAGGGCACCTGCCGCCAGGCAGCGATCAGCAGCCCTGTCCTCCTTTGGGAGAGCAAGAGCAGAAGAGAAGGAAGGAAAGGAACAGCATCTATGAGTTATGCCGAGCCAGAGCCACAGGCTCAATCTCAACCGGCCAACACCTACCCGATCGATCCCGAGCAGGTCGACGAGCTGGCCCGCCTCTTGCAACAGGATCGTCTGGCCACCGAAGCGATGGGCGGCCTCTTCCCCGAAGGCCAGACCCTTCCCGAGGGCGGGCGCCTGCTCGATCTGGCTTGCGGTCCCGGCGGCTGGGCCACCGAGGTCGCCTTTCAGTACCCTGCCGTCGAGGTCATCGGCGTCGACATCAGCTCCAATCTGGTTGAATACGCCAATACGCATGCCCGCTCGCGCGGCCTCACCAACGTCCACTTCCAGGTCATGAACGTCATGCAACCGCTGGCCTTCCCCGATGCCTCCTTCGACCTCATCAACGGGCGGTCCCTTTTCAGCTTCATGCTCCCCGAGGCCTGGCCCCGCCTGCTGGCCGAGTGCTTCCGCCTCCTCAAGCCCGGCGGCGTCCTCCGCCTTACTGAAACCGAGTGGGGACTAACAACCAGCCCAGCCGTTGAGCGCTACTTCGCCCTCATGAGCGCTGCTCTCAAGCGAGCCGGTCAGAGCTTCTCCCCCGACGGACGCCATATCGGCATCACCCCCGTCCTGGCTCGCCTGCTGCGCCGCGCCGGCTTCCGCGACGTGCGCCTGCGCGCCGGCGCCGCCGACTGGTCCAGCGACGCCCCTCTGCACTACGCCTTTATCAAGGATATGGTCGTCCTCTTCGAGCTGATCAAGCCGTTCCTGACCAGGCTCGGCCTCATCAGCCGTGAGGAGCTGGACCAGCTCTATCAGCAAGCCCTGGCCGAGGCTCAGGCCGACGACTTCTGCGCCATCTGGACCGGGCTCACCGTCTGGGGCCACAAGCCCGTCAGCGCTTAAGCGCCCAGCCCCCTGGCTGGCGAGTGCGCCCAGCCCGTTCAGCCGCGCCGCTCACTCCCGCGCGAAGACAACGGCATCTTCGCCAGCCCGTGAGCAGCGGAGAGCAGCTCTGCAGCACCTCTTGAGGAAGAAAGGAGCATCTCACTATGACCCATACCGAGCCAGACCCTCAAGCCCAGTCTCAGCCAGTCAGCACCTACCCGATCGATTCCGAGCAGGTCGATGAGCTGGCCCGCCTCTTGCAACAGGATCGCCTGGCCACCGAAGCGATGGGCGGCCTCTTCCCCGAAGGCCAGACCCTTCCCGAGGGCGGGCGCCTGCTCGACCTGGCCTGCGGTCCCGGCGGCTGGGCCACCGAGGTCGCCTTTCAGTATCCTTCCGTCGAGGTCATCGGCGTCGATATCAGTCCCAGCATCGTCGAGTACGCCAATGCGCATGCCCGCTCGCGCGGCCTCACCAACGTCCACTTCCAGGTCATGAACGTCATGCAACCGCTGGCCTTCCCCGATGCCTCCTTCGACCTTATCAACGGGCGGGCCCTTTTCAGCTTCATGCTCCCCGAGGCCTGGCCCCGCCTGCTGGCCGAGTGCTTCCGCCTCCTCAAACCCGGCGGCGTCCTCCGCCTTACCGAGGGAGAGTTTCCCCTTACCACCAGCCCGGCCACCGAGCGCTACTTTTCCCTGCTGGCTGCCGCTCTCAAGCGAGCCGGTCAGAGCTTCTCCCCCGACGGACGCCACGCCGGCATCACCCCCGTCCTGGCTCGCCTGCTGCGCCGCGCCGGCTTCCGCGACGTGCGCCTGCGCGCCGGCGCCGCCGACTGGTCCAGCGACGCCCCTCTGCACTACGCTTTCTTCAAAGATATGTTCGTCGCCTTCGAACTCCTCAAGCCGTTCTTCGTTAAGATCGGTGTCATCAGCCGCGAGGAGCTGGAGCTCCTCTATCAGCAGGCCGTTGCCGAAATGCAGCTCGACGACTTCTGCGCCATCTCAACCTATCTCACCGTCTGGGGACGCAAACCCGCCGCCTCGTAAGACAGCACTCTGTGCGTTCGGTTCGTCAGCGCGCCTAACACCAGTACCAGGCGCCTGCCGTCCGCATCAGTCGCACTAGCGAGATCGCTATGACAGAAAAGGAGCTACCTATGAGCTATGCCGAGCCAGAGCCACAGGCTCAATCTCAACCGACTAACACCTACCCGATCGACCCCGAGCAGGTCGACGAGCTGGCCCGCCTCTTGCAACAGGATCGCCTCTATAACGAGGCAATGGGCAGTCTCTTCCCCGAAGGCCAGACCCTTCCCGAGGGCGGGCGCCTGCTCGACCTGGCCTGCGGTCCCGGTGGCTGGGCCACCGAGGTCGCCTTTCAGTACCCTGCCGTCGAGGTCATCGGCATCGATATCAGCTCCAATCTGGTTGAATACGCCAATACGCATGCCCGCTCGCGCGGCCTCACCAACGTCCACTTCCAGGTCATGAACATCATGCAACCGCTGGCCTTCCCCGATGCCTCTTTCGACCTCATCAATGGGCGGCTGCTCTTCAGCTTCATGCTCCCCGAGGCCTGGCCCCGCCTGCTGGCCGAGTGCTTCCGCCTCCTCAAGCCCGGCGGCGTCCTCCGCCTCACCGAAACCGAAGGGGGATTAACCTCCAGCCCAGCCGTTGAGCGCTATTTCTCGCTGCTGGCTGCCGCCTTCAAGCGAGCCGGTCAAAGCTTCTCCCCCGACGGGCGCCACATCGGTCTCACCCCCGTCCTGGCTCGCCTGCTGCGCCGCGCCGGCTTCCGCGACGTGCGCCTGCACGCCGGTGCTGTTGATTGGTCCAGCGACGCCCCTTTGCACTACGCTTCCTTCAAGGACATGTTTACCGGCTTCGAGCTGATCAAGCCGTTCCTGACCAGGCTCGGCCTCATCAGCCGCGAGGAGCTGGACCAGCTCTATCAGCAAGCCCTGGCCGAGGCTCAGGCCGACGACTTTTGCGCCATCTGGACCTGGCTCACCGTCTGGGGCCACAAGCCCGCCAGCGCTTAAGCGCCCAGCCCCCTGGCTGACCAGCCCAGCCCAGCCCGTTCAGCCGCGCCGCTCACTCCCGCGCGAAGACAACAGCATCTTCGCCAGCCCGTGAGCAGCGGAGAGCAGCTCTGCAGCACCTCTTGAGGAAGAAAGGAACATCTCACTATGACCCATACCGAGCCAGACCCTCAAGCCCAGTCTCAACCGGCCAACACTTACCCAATCGATCCCGAGCAGGTCGACGAGCTGGCCCGCCTCTTGCAACAGGATCGCCTGGTCACCGAAGCGATGGGCGGCCTCTTCCCCGAAGGCCAGACCCTCCCCGAGGGCGGGCGCCTGCTCGACCTGGCCTGTGGTCCCGGCGGCTGGACCACCGGGGTCGCCTTCCAGTACCCTTCCGTCGAGGTCATCGGCGTCGACATCAGCTCCAGCATCGTCGAGTACGCCAACACCTACGCTCGCTCCTGTGACCTCACCAATGCTCATTTCCAGGTCATGAACGTCATGCAACCGCTGGCCTTCCCCGACGCCTCCTTCGACCTCATCAACGGGCGCTTCCTCTCCAGCTTCATGCTCCCCGAGGCCTGGCCCCGCCTGCTGGCCGAGTGCTTCCGCCTCCTCAAACCCGGCGGCGTCCTCCGCCTCACCGAAACCGAAGGGGGATTAACAACCAGCCCAGCCGTTGAGCGCTATTTCTCGCTGCTGGCTGCCGCCTTCAAGCGAGCCGGTCAGAGCTTCTCCCCCGACGGACGCCACGCCGGCATCACCCCCGTCCTGGCCCGCCTGCTGCGCCGCGCCGGCTTCCGCGACGTGCGCCTGCGCGCCAGCGCCGCCGACTGGTCCAGCGACGCCCCTCTGCACTACGCCTTCTTCAAAGATATGTTCGTCGCCTTTGCCTTGATCAAGCCGTTCCTGACCAAGCTCGGCCTCATCAGCCGCGAGGAGCTGGACCAGCTCTATCAGCAGGCGGTGGCGGAGATGCAGACCGATGACTTCTGCGCCATCTGGACCTGGCTCACCGTCTGGGGACGCAAACCCGCCGCCTCGTGAGCGGCAGGAGCACGCCCGCCCGTCCTCCAGCCGGCCCCCAGAGCGCCAGCCACCGGAACGATCTCCCTGGCAAAGCGCGCCAACGGCCCCAGCTCCTGACAAATCCGGCAGAGCAACCAGCCTTTCCGGCCAGACCTTCCCCCAGCCTGCCCAGCCAGCACCGCCGCCGCGCCAGCAGGACTCTAAAACAAGCCAAGAGCGGACCGAGAGGCCACCGTGAACTCTCTCGGCCCGCTCCTGTAGGGAAGCGCTCGCGGGCAGACACGGCCGACGGGCTGTTCTAGCCCTTGACCGAGCCGGCCAGAATGCCGCGGATAAAGTAGCGCTGCAAGGCAAAGAAGATCACCAGCGGCAGAGCCATCGATAGGAAGGCCGCCGCCGTCAGCACCTGGTCATTCTCGCCGTAGGAGCCAACCAGGCTGGCCACCGTCAGGGTCATCGGCGCGCTCTGCGGATTGCCGCCCAAGAAGATCAAGGCCACCAACAGATCATTCCAGACCCACAGGAACTGGAAAATCACCAACGACGCCAGCGCCGGCAACGAGAGAGGCAGCACAATCGTCCAAAACAGGCGGAAATTCGAGGCCCCATCAACGTAGGCCGCCTCCAGCAGATCCCGCGGCAAGGCCGCGAAGAAATTGCGCAGCAAGAAAATGGCAAAAGGCAGCCCAAAGGCCGTATGCGCCAACCAGACCGCGGCATACTGCCCCGTCAGCCCAATATTTGTAAAGATCTGCAGCAGAGGCACCAGGGCGATCTGCAGCGGAATAATCTGCAGCGTAATGATCCCAAAGAAGATCGTATTACGCGCGGGGAACCGCATCCAGGCGAAAGCAAAAGCGGCAAACGAACCGATCAGCGCCGGCAGGATCGTGCTCGGCACCGCAATAATCACGCTATTGATAAAGGCGCGGCCCAGACCCTGCGCCGTGATCACCTGGACATAGTTCTGCAGAGTAAAATGCCAGGGAGGCAGGAAGGCCGTCCACCACCCCGTCGTCGAAATCAAGCTAGGGGGACGGAACGAGCTGATCAGCAACCCCACAGTAGGCAGCGACCACACCACAGCGATCAGCAAGGCGATCACCGTGATCACCTGATCGCTCAGCCGGCGCCAGAAAGCGCTGCGCCTCGCCCGCAGACGGCGCTGCGTTACCGCGGCCAGAGCCGGCGCCGCCTGCTGTTGCTGCACCTGTTGACCGATCATGCCTGGCCTCCTTCCTCCAGCCGAATACGGCGGATGTTGAGATACATCACCGGAATGATCGCCAGCGTCAGCAAGACCGCCAAAGCACTGGCCAGGCCATAGTCACCGAAGGTAAAGAGCTGACGATAAAACTCGACCGCCACGACATCGGTGTTATAATTGCCGCCCGTCATCACGTACACAATATCGAAGGTCTTCAAAATGTTAATGATCATCGTGGTGGTCACCACGCCGATGGTAGGACTAATCATCGGCACAATCACCCGCCAGAAGAGCACCCAGCGATTGGCCCCATCGATGCGAGCCGCCTCCATGATCTCATCAGGAATCCCCTTGAGCGCCGCCGAGAAGACGACCACACAGAAGCCGGTCCACATCCACACATAGACGGCAATCAAGGCAAAAGTATTGACACTGGTATTGACCAGCCACGGCTGCGGAGGCAGCTTGAAGAGCACGAGAATGGCATTCAGGAGGCCGATCTGCGCCTGATCGGGGGGACGATAGAGATAGACCAGGCGCCAGATGATACTAGCGCTCACCATCGAGATGGCCATCGGGA
Source organism: Thermogemmatispora argillosa (assembly GCF_059696725.1). Classification (NCBI taxonomy): domain Bacteria; kingdom Bacillati; phylum Chloroflexota; class Ktedonobacteria; order Thermogemmatisporales; family Thermogemmatisporaceae; genus Thermogemmatispora; species Thermogemmatispora argillosa. The sequence continues at coordinate 713,793 of NZ_AP019377.1, forward strand.
TAAAGAGCGCCGACTTGACCAGGCCCTCAACCTTGACACGATCGACCAGAACCGCAATGACCAGCCCCAGGCCAACCGTCAACAGTGTGCCAAAGACCAACCAGAGCAGATTATTTTTCAGCACACTGAGCATCTCGGGGTCGGTAAAGATGGCCTGGTAGTTTTTGAGGCCCACAAAGCGCGTTGAATCGGCGTTCTCAAAGCTGAGCTGAACGGTGTTAATGAAGGGGTAAATGAAAAAGAGCAGCAACAACAAGATCGCCGGCGCAATCCAGGCCCACGCCTCTAACGGCAGGCGCAACCGGCGCCGACGTGGACGCAACGCAAGGGGAACAGCCTTTTCAATGGAGAGATCCATAGCAGTCGCTCACTCCCTTCGTCCCATGCAGCTAACAAAGCACAACAACAGCAACAACAACGACACAACACGCTCGGCAGGCAAGAGCCAGACAGCCCAGCGACGCCCTGGCGGTCCGGCCCCGGCGCTGGCAGGCCCGCCATCCGCTCGGTCGGCTGGCCCTCCCCGAGCCGGAGCGGATCAAGGAGCCTTCACCACAGCGCAGACTCTTCCCCTTTCTTATCTTACCCACCCTTCCCCACAGAGAGAGACGCCAAACCCGGGCGCAGCGAGTCGCCAGACAGGAGCGCCATGACGGACCAGCCGGTGCGCCAGATGGTCAGCAATGGAGAGAGGGACCAACCCCTTGCAGTGGCAATGCAGGGAGCGGTCCCTCTCCGCGCTGGCTATCCTGCTGCAACAGCTGCTACGACGCACCTTCCTTCAGGCAGGTGCGCCAGGCCTCGCGGCGCCAAGCGCAGGTCCGGCGGCACCGGAGTGAGCAGCGCGCAAACGACGCCGGCGCCTGGTCGCACCCGGTTGGCCTCTGGTCTTTCCGCCCACGCCCATCCCGTCCTCACGCCCCCATTCCTCAGACTCGCTCACGAGGGGTAGAGGCGCGAAGCCGCATCTTCCAGCGAGCGAAGGATACTATCAAGCTGCGAGGGATTCTGAATATAGGCCAGCAGCCCTTTCCAGTACTCCTGCTCCATCGAAGACGGCAGCAAGTCGTCCTGACCCACGCTGAAGTACTTCGCGTTGAGCAGCAGCTCAGCGGTGCGGCGTGAGACCGGATCAGGATAAACGCTGAGCGGCACCTGATTATTTACCGAGACAGCGCCACCCTGCTTCGGCCAGATACTCTGACCTTCAGGCGAGGCCAGAAACTCCATATACTGGCGCGTCCCATCGTTGTCGCGGAAAGCCGACAGGATATTGACAATACCGGTCACCGAATTAGCGTACTGGGGATTAATGGTCGGGAACGGGAAAAAGTCGAAGTCGACCCCGGGCTGGATGCCAGGAAACTGCGTCTTGAGAAAGCTCGCCGTAAAGTCGCCGAGGAAGTACATATAGGCCTTCGGCGGATTCTCAAAGGGCAGATAGGCGGCATCCTGGAAATTGGTGGCCAGAATCGACTGCGGCGCCCCACTGATATAATGCTTGCCGTTGACGATCTCGCCGAAGAGCTGGAACGCCTGCTTGACACTTGGATGAGTCCAGGGGATCTTATGATTGACCCACTGCTGCGACAGCTCAGGGCCATTGAGGCTCAGATAGATCTGGTCTACCCAGTCCGCCGCTGGCCAGCCAGTGGACGAACCGCCCTCCACGCCCAGCGACCAGGGATACTTTCCGCTGCTGGCAATCCTATTTGAGAGGGCAATCATTTCATCCCAGGTCTTGGGCGGCGTGTAGCCATTGGCCTTGAACTGCTTGGGGCTGTACCAGACCGTGCTCTTGGTGTTGACACGCGGAATGACCGCGTAGAGATGCCCGTTGTACGAAGAAACATCCAGCCAGATGCGCGAATACTGCTGCTCCATCTGGCTCATATTGAAGAACTTGTCAAGCTGGAGCAACTTGCCCTGAGCGGCATACTGCTGAAACTCGGGCACGCTCGACATCCCGGCCACATCGGGGGGATTGTTCCCACGCACGCGCGTGCTGAGGACGGCCCGCAGGTCGCTGGTCGGCTCCACGTTAACCTTAATGCCCGTCTTCTTGGTGAAAGCCGTATTAATAGCATTGAAGGCCGCCAGCTCCGCCCCGCTGAGCTGAGTGAGCACATCGATCGAGCTAACTTTAGGCACATTGCCACTGCTGGTGTTGACAGTGCCAGTGCTTGTGCCACCGCAGGCAGCCAGAAGCGCCGTCGCCGCGCTCAGGCTCAGCCCCGCTGCTGTCGCCCGCTGCAGAAATTGGCGCCGATTAATGTTACTGGTGGTCAGGTACTCCTCGACGAGCTGATCCAGCTCCTTCCGTGCACGCCGATCATAGATGTTCATCACTCACCGACCTCCTCAGGCTACAGGAGTGTAGCGCGACCACAGAGAAGCTCCGCCGCTACGCTGCCGGCATCGATCTCAGATAGATGAGTTCAGGTTAGGTAGCTGCTCACGAGCTGGTTGGCTGGCTCCGCGTACGCCTGGCCGCCTTGCCCCAGGGCCGCCCCGCCCTGGTCCGCGGCTGCACCGCTGACTTGCCCGAGAGTGAGCCGCTTGGCCAGCGCTCGCCCCCTCATAAGCGAGAGATCTACTGACCCGACCACTCTGACCCACACACAACAGCGCCCCCACTAGCAACATACTCAGCGCCTCTCTCTCACCCCTGCAAGGAAACACCCCTGCAAGAGATGGCTGAGCAGGCCCGTAGCCAGACAGACGGGCTTAGGTTACGCATCGATCAGACTGCCTCTGCGCGCTCGCGCTTCCCCACTCAGGCATACCGCCGCCTTCACCAGGCCGGCTTTTGCCTTCCCGCGAGCAGCCTGATCAGCAGCCAGCCGCCGCCCTCCGGCCTCTCTAGCCGCTACGGCTCCCGGCGGAGTCGGACGGCGAGCCTGCTGCTGGAGACCAGCCAGAGGCAAAGGAACATGAGGGGAGGCGCAGCAATGTTTACCAGCCAGCGTACGAGTAGGAAGCCGCTTCAAGCAGGGCCTTGTCCCGCTCAATCGCCATGCAGACGAGACAGGCCACGGCGACCAGCCGCGAAGGGCGCTTCTCCTCGGTCACACACCGTGGAGCAGGGGGCACGCTCTGCCTTCCCCACGACTAGACAGCCCTAAAACTAGAAGATGCCCCGCTTCTCCCCTTGTTCACTTCTCTTCACGAGAATGAGGATACCATACCCGGCTCCAGTTGTCTAGAGGATTTGCGCGCCACACCCACAGAGCAAGGCTTTGCCAGCTTGTGCTTTTCTAAGATCTCTCATCTTCTTCAAGAGATTAGCATATGTGTCGATCGTACATGATTTGCATGCCCTCCTGATCAGACAATGAGCTTGCAAGCAGCCCAGATGCCGTCAGACCCGCTTAACCCCGCTCAGCCCCAACCATCAGCCCCACCAGCTCATTGCTGCTCGTCTCAGCAATGCGCCGCTCGCCTACTTTCTGACCACGGCGCATAACCACCACGCGGTCGGCCACCGCAAAGACATCCTGCATGTTATGGCTGATCAGAATCACTGGCACCCCACGCATCCGCAGCGTGCGCACCAGCTCCAGCACCTTCTGCTGTTCCGCTACCCCCAGGGCGGCGGTCGGCTCATCCATGATCATCAAACGCGCATTCCAGTAGATGGCCCGGGCAATCGCCACCGACTGGCGCTGGCCTCCCGAGAGCTGGCGGATCGGCTGACGCAGGTCGGGAATGCGAATGTCGAGCTGCTCCAGCACGCGCTGGGTCTCTCGCAGCATATACTGCTCATCCAGCTCTTTGAGCAGGCCCCAGCGGCGCCGGGTTGGCTCGCGCCCCAGAAAGATATTGGCCGGGGCATCCAGGTTCTCGCAGAGGGCCAGATCCTGATAGATGGTCTCGATCCCTCGCCGGCGTGCCTCCATTGGCGAGGCGAAGGTGACCTCTTGCCCCTCGAAGAGCACCTGGCCACCATCCGGGCGATAGACGCCAGAAATGACCTTGATCAGCGTTGACTTTCCCGCGCCATTGTCGCCGAGCAGGCCCACGACCTCGCCGGGCCAGATCTCCAGACTGACATGATCGACAGCTACCAGACCGCCGAAACGCTTGACCAGATCGCGCACCTCCAGCACGGGCCGTGTGCCCCTGGCGGTCGTCGTCGCCTGTGCAGCGTCGGCCTCGGGAAGCTGAGTTTTCTCTTCTCGCATCGCATTCACTCCTCACGCACTGGGGACAACAAACGCACGGAAACAGGTCGGCGCTGACCCCCGGCCTCTCAAGGCAAGAGCCATCAGGCAGCGCCTGCGGGCGATTCAGGCAGGCCCAAGTCTGCGACCCCGACCTGCGGCGAACCGAGCCGAGTCCCGCCCCTAGCGGTTTAGCACACGTGCCTTAGCCTGATCCATCATGACCGCCAGAATAATGACGGCCCCAATGGCCACGAACTGCCAGTAGGGATCGATACCGATAATCACCAGACCGTTCTGAATGACATAGATGATCAACGTGCCGATCAGCGTGCCCACTAGCGTCCCTTCGCCCCCGAAGAGCGAGGCCCCGCCAATGACGACCGCCGCAATCGAATCGAGTAGCAGAGGATCACCAGCGTTGGCATCGCCGTTAGTGAAGCGCAAGACATAGAGCACCCCGGCCACTGAGGCCAGAAAGGCCGAGAGCATATAGATTTTCAGCGTCTGACGTGCTACCGGGATACCAGCGCGGCGAGCGGCCTCCGGGGCTCCTCCCAGCGCATAGGTATGGCGGCCAAAGCGCGTACGGCTCAGCAGCCAGTGGCAAAGCACAAAGGCCACAATGGCCACGATCAGGGGAAAAGGCAGCATGGCCAAGAGATCACGCGCCCTGGCCCCTGGCGGCAGCGTCGGGGCATGGAAAAAGGAGAAGCCGACCGCCGGATGATAGTAGAGCAAGTAGCCATTGCCGATGTCGCCCACGCCGGGGATCTGCACACTGACAGGCTGCCCACCGCCCGAGAAGATGAAGCCCAGGCCGCGCGCGATGCCATACATTCCCAGGGTAGCAATAAAGGGGGGCACGCGCAGGCGCCCGATGAGGATGCCATTGACCAGTCCGGGCAGGGTGCCAACGCCAAGCGCGATCAGGATGCTCAGCGGCAGCGCCAGCCCTAACCCGAGCGGCAGCCGGCCCACCAGGGCATTGAGCACTACCGCCTCAATTACCGCCGCAAAGCCCATCGTAAAACCGGTAGAGAGATCGATCCCCGCCGCAATGATGACAAAGGTCTGCCCCAGCGACATCAGCAGGGCTAAAGCCATATCGTTGGCGATCGACTGGAGATTGAGAAAGCTGAAGAAGCCGGGGCCGGTCAACGAGAAAAAGAGGAGGAGCAGCACTAGAAACAGCCAGGCCCAGAAGCGGCTGACAACCTCTAACGGGCTGCCTTTGGTTTTGGCCGCCGGCAGGGCCAACTGCTGAAGCATCTTCGCCATAGGATTCCTCTCCTTCCTCTGTAGCAGGTTGCTGGATAGCTTTCCCAGGTCGCAAACCAGACCGCCGGGCCGAGCGGGACGGTCTGGCCAGTGCGCATCAGCACAAGACGAACGAGTGGGAGCAGGCGCGGCGCCTGAGCACCCAGAGGGGACGAGCTGGTCAGGTTGGGGAGCCGCCGGGATTGGCAGGCTCACCTGCTTGCACCTGGCCAGCTCGTTCGTCTGCTTGTTCTCGACCAGGCTCACAGGCCGGTCGACGCTCTGCGCTCAGCTACTCTTGTAGATGGCGGCCTGGGCCTCGGGGGTATCGACGTTATCGCGGGTGATGATCACATAGCCGGTGGGGACACGCTTCTGAATAGCGCTCATGTTGCCCTTGAGGGCGTCGACGGCATATTGCACGCCGATACTGCCCATGTCGGCAGGCTTTTGGGCGATGACGATGTCGACGACGTTGTTTTTCAGGTCGATGATGGCCTGCTCGGGAGCATCGAAATTGGCGATCTTGACCTGGCCTTGCTTATGGGCATTCTTGACCGCTTGAGCTGCCCCCTCTGAGCCATAAATATTGGTGCCGAAGATGCCGGCCAGATCGGGCACGCGCTGCAGCATAGCTGTCGTCTGCTCGGCGGCCTTGGCGGCGCTATCGCCGTTAAAGTCGACCCCGACCAGGGTGACAGCGCCATGCGTGGCCTCTATAGCCTCTTTGCAGCCCTGCTCGCGCTGGTCAGTGGTGCTGGTGCCCGGCACAGTATTCTGAATATAGATCTTGCCATGCCCACCGATCGCCTTGATCAGCGCCTCGCCGGCAATCTTGCCACCCTGAACGTTATCCGAGCCGATGTACGAGAGTGGGAAGGTGACTGGCCCATGCACATAATCACCATCGCCGATGTAGGTGTCGACAGTGATGACTTTGATGCCCGCGTTGCTGGCCTGCTGCAGCGGGGCGATCATGGCTTGCTTGTCGCAGGGCGCAATGAGGATGGCGTCGACTTTGCGCGCTACGTAGGCGTTGACGATAGGGGTTTGCAGGGTAGCGCTCCACTGTGCAGGGCCGTCAACGAGCAAGGTCACACCTAGCTCTTTGGCTTTGGCTTCGGCTCCCTTCTGCATAGTGATGTAGAAGGGATCGCCTTTAACGCCCAGGATGAGCGCCAGCGTATAATTGTTGCCGCCTGCGCTGGTCGCGCTGCTGCCACCACAGGCCGCGAGCGCCAGTCCACCAGCCGCGGCCAGGCTGGCGCTCAAGAAAGCTCGCCGACTCAGGCGATACTGTTGTGCCGTGAAGTCGCGCATAACCTTTCGCTCCTTTGCTGGCAGGGCTGTCAGCATGCAGCCATGCAGCCGTTGCTCTGCTCCCTCAAGTACTCTGAGGGTAGTAGAAGACAGCCCAACGGACGAACGAACGAACGAGCACGCTCTGTAGACGCTCCACCGACCCAGGGCGGCCTGTTGGTTCAGCCTCCGACCTCGACCAGCAGGCGGAAGGCACACCGCGGCGACGGCGACGTGGCCGCCGCTCTTATGTTCGGCTAAGGCCGGGCGACCGGGCCCGGGCCGGGGAAGAAGGTGCCGCTTCGGCTCCTCCTGTTGACCCTGGCGCCTCTGGCGCCGGTCCAGCGGCAGGCACAGCGCTGGGAGAGGCAAAGAGGGCCGAGGTCGCCAGAGAGAAAGCGGCATCCAGGACAGTGAGCACGGCCCCGAGGGCAATGGCATTGCCCTCTAGAGCGCTCGGCACGATCTGCGTGCCCTTCCAGGCGGCGGGCAGGCTGGCCGCCGCGGCGACACGACGCAGCGGCTCTAGCAGCAGCTCACCGGCACGCGCCACCCCTCCATCTAGCACGATGACCGCGGGGTTAAGCAGGTTCACCAAACCGGCCAGAGCCAGACCGATGCGCTCGCCGGCACGCTCAATGGCCGCAAGGCTGGCCGCATCTCCCTGGCGCGCCGCCTCGATGACATCGACAATGTCCACCGTTCCCGCCTGCGCCCGCGCCGCCAGGGCCGGAGTCGGTAGCTCAGCTTCATGGCCCTCTGCCTCCAGCTTGCGCCGTAACGACTCGCCGCGACAGGCATCGGCGACAATTGCGCGGGCGCCCGCCAGCGTCTCCAGACAGCCACGGTTGCCACAAACGCAGGGCGGACCGTTCTCATCGATGCTCAGATGGCCCAGCTCACCGGCGCTTCCCTGGTGGCCACGATAGATGCGCCCATCGATGATGAGGCCGCCACCTATCCCGGTACCTACCTTGATATAGGCCATCTGCCCCACGCCACGCCCAGCACCACAGCGGCTCTCTCCGAGCGCCCCCATGTTGGCATCATTGTCGATATAGAGGGGACAGGGAAACTCAGATTGCAGCCGCTGCCAGAGATCCACGTTATCCCAGCCGGGCATATGCGGCGGCGAACTGAGACGGCGCAGGTCCGGCGAGAGCGGCCCCGGAATGCCCAGTCCGATGCCAAGCAGCGAATCCCAGTCCACTCCCTGCTCCGCGAGGAAACGCCGCACCTCGTTCACCAGCAGCGCTAGACACTCCTCCGGTCCACGCTCGGTATCGAGAGGGAGCGAGCGCTCAGCCACAATTTCAGGCGCCAGGTTGGTCAGCACCATCTTCAGATGGGTGCGGCCCACATCGAGACCGAGAATGCGGCCCGCATCGGTATTAAAATGCACCAGAATGGCGCGCCGGCCCCCGCGCGGCGTGGCATCCAGCAGATGCCCCTCACGTACCAGCCCCTCGCGCAGCAGCGCATCGACAATGCTGCTCACGGTGGTACGCGATAGCCCCAGACGCTGGGCCAACATGACGCGCGCTAGCGGCCCGTGCTCGCGAATATAGTTCAGAACGAGCAGGCGATTGAACTGACGAATGCGATGTAAATCAGCCCCACGCAGGGCCGACGCGCTGGTCGCCTCTTCCCGGCCCCCTCCCCTGGCACGCATATCGGCTAACAGAGAATGAATCGCTCGCTCCACAGCTCCGTCCTTCTAGCTGGCTCTAGTCAGCGCTTCCTCAGCTCCTCCCCGCTTTCCCGCCTCCATCATCACCATCGCCCGAGATAAGCAAACAAGGGGACTTCCTTGCTATGATGGTGAGCATTGTAGCATCTGCCATCTTAGTTTGTCAAGCGTCGCAACTAAGTTGGAGAGCGAGAAAAGCGGGCGAGCCGTGGGGGAGAGCAAGCCGGCCCGCCCGGATCAGACCCAATGGAACCGAACCCGAACCGGTCAGGCTCTCCCCGAGCGCGAGCTGACAGAGGCGGGCGCTTCTAGCTCAGGGCATAGGCGAACACGTGCAAGTGGCCTTGATCGACGCTCGCTGGCAAGGTGATGCTCGCCACGGTCTTGCCGGCTTCCAGCGCGATAGGTGCGCTGGCGAAGACGTAGGTTTCGACGACCTGGGGGGTGCCAGAGCCGCTATTGCGATACGGCATCTGGGCGGCAATCACATTGCCATAGGCGGGTGAGCTGGCGCCAGCGTTGAGCGTCCAGTCGCTGAAAGCGAGCTGGGCTGTCTGGGTGCTGCCATCGGTGTAGGTGATGGTCAGCGTGCCGACCGAGGGACCATTGGTCGCGCTGCCCAGGAAGGTGAGCCGAGTGGCCCCGACCTTGGGTGGAACCTGCAGCGTCTGCCCAGCACACTGAACATTATCCTGGGTTTCAACCGGCACATTAGGCCAGCGATAGCTGACGCCATTGACCGTGACGGTAGCGCCGGGCTTATAGCCAAGGCTGGCCAGAAGCTGGGCCGAGTAGCTAAAGTGCGAGCCATCGAAATTGGCGATCGTTGGGGTATTGTCATCCGAGATGCCGATGTTATTGACCAGCGGCAGCAGACTGCCCGCGGGTGCCACCAGCACCGGCAGGGTCACCGCAGGCAAGGTCGAGCCATCGGCGGTCTGCACCTTAAAGGTCACCGTTGCATACCCTTCGGGCTGATCCCCTGCGGCGCTGACTGTCAGAGTCTGGCCAGCCGAGCCGTAGGCCGGGACGCTGAAGCTGCCTTCGGTGGGCGAGACCGTCAGGCCGGCTGAGGGGCTGGCGCTCCAGTTAACGGCGCGCGTGTTCCCAAGCAAATCCCGCGCCAGCAGGCTGACCTGGGTGCTGGCGCCGGGGGCAAGACTGGCGCGCGCCGGAGAGAAGCTGAGGCGCGCCGCCATCTGACCGCTGGTGTAGGAAGGAGGAGCGTCGGAGGGATCGCTGCCCCAGGTGGGATCAGGCGCCGTGGCCAGCACAAAATCGAGGGTTCCGCCCTGCGCAATGAAGGAGGGCGGCAACCAGGGCCGCGTTGTGGCCTGGCCATTGACCCGCAGGCTCTGCACGTAGGGGGCATTCTCAGCGGCCTGGGGAGCGTTGATCTGGATCACCTGACCGCTGGGGCGCGTCAGCTTGATGCTTGGAAAGAGCGGACTGGCCAGGACCAGATCGGCGGTCCCGGGCACGATAGGGAAGAAGCCTAGTGCGGCAAAGACATACCAGGAGGACATTTCGCCGAGATCGTCATTGCCAGCCAGGCCGCCCGGCCCGGGCGCATAGAGGGTGTTGACTACCTGGCGTACTACCTGCTGGGTCTTATAGGGAGCGCCGGCATAGTCGTACTCCCAGGGCGTTTCAAGGGTCGGCTCGTTGCCGAGGAAGGCATAGGGTTGATCTGGACCGGCGTTGAGCTGCGTGAAGAAGGTATCCAGGCGCGGCAGTACTTTGGCGTTGCCGCCGAGGGCGTCGAAGAGGCCACGCAGGTTGAAAGGCACCATCCAGTTATATTGTGCGCCATTGCCCTCGACCCAGCCTGTTTGACTGGCGGGATTGTAGGAGGTGGGGAAGGAGCCATCGGCATTGCGCGGCTCCAGATAGCCATCGGCAGGATTGAGCAGGTTCTCCCAATCCTGGGCCCGGGCCATGAACTTCTGGGCCGTGGCCTGGTCGCCCAAGGCCTGAGCCAAGGCCCCAATGGCGAAATCGGCAGTGTCATATTCGAGCTGCGTCGCCGCTGGGCCGTAGAAGTTACAGCAACCGTAGCCGCCGTCCTGGGGCAAGTAGCCCAGCTCGTCCAGGTAGCGCAGGCCAGGCCGAATGTTGTTCGGCTGCGTCGCCTCATGGATCATGGCCGCCAGTGCGGCCTGGGTATCGAAGTCGTGCGCTCCGAAGGCGTAGGCGCCGGCGATGATCGGATCAGCCGGATCACCCACCATGACGTAGGTTTCGCTGTTGGCCAGGCTCCACTTGGGCAACTGGCCACTTTGCTGGTAGGCCAGAACCATCGATTGAACGATGTCACTGGTCTCTTGGGGCGCCAGCAGGGCTAAGAGCTGGATCTCCGAGCGGTAGATGTCCCAGCCTGAGTAGTTGGCATAGAAGGCGTGGCCATGAGGCAGCGTGTGTACCTGGCCATCGAAGCCGATGTACTGCCCGTTGACGTCTGAAAAGACGTTCGGCTGCAGGAGCACATGGTAGAGGGCCGTGTAGAAGGTTGTGAGCTGGGCCTGAGTCCCGCCGCTGATCTGGATCTCGCTCAGCCAGCGGTTCCAGGTCGCCTGCGCCTGCTCACGCACCTGGTCGAAGTTTCCGTCGGGATCTTCGCTATTGACGTTGAGGCGCGCGTTATCAACACTCACGAAGGAGATGCCGACGCGTACGGTGACAACGTTGGCGCGCGCTGTGTCAAAGGTGACAAAGGCGCCCGAGCCGGGACCAGAGACAGTTACGTCCGGGTGCTGGCGGGCTTTCTGGATGAGGGCGGGCGAGGGCTGGGCCCCACGGGCAAGCTGAGCCTGGGCGGCCTGGACTGCGCTGACTTGCGAGGCCACTTGACCGCCACCGCGCGCGCTGCGGCTGCCAGTGCTAACGGTATTGTTATGCCAGGTGCCGATGCTGGCGAAGGGCTGGCTGAAGCTGGCCCAGAAGTAGAGACGGTAGACGTCGCTGGCTCCGCAGAAATGGCCGCTGCTGACCCAGCCCGAGATCGTCCGGTTGGCTGCATCAATGGTGACTTCGGCGTCAAAGGCCCCGTTGGCCGAGCCGGAGACGTTGACCAGCATGGTGGCTGGCTGCCCACGTGGATAGGTGAAGCGTCCAATACCGCTGCGCTGGGTCACGCTTAGTTCGACTTTGATGCCGCTGTCAAGGGTGACGGCATAGTAGCCAGCGCTGGCCTGTTCGTTGCTGTGGGAGAAGGTGGCTATGTAACGCATGGGGTCAGCTGCCGGCGAGTCGCTGACGGCGCCAGGGTAGGGCATGAAAGGAATATCGCCGTAGGCACTACAGCCGGCGCCGCTGAGATGGGTCAGGCTGAAGCCGCGCAGGCGATTGTCATTGTACCAGTAGCCGCCAGGTACGTAGCTGACAGTGTCGGGGCTCCATTGCACCATGCCAAAGGGGAGATCAGCGCCGGGAAAGGTGTCGCCGCCTCCAAAGGGTGCCCCCTGTTGGATGCCAGTACCGGTGAAGGGATCAACCAGGTCGGCGAGGTTGGTGGTATGGGCGGGCGTCGGCACCCGCTGTGCTCGCTGAGCTGCCAGGGCCGATAGTGGAGTACTGGTCAATAGGATGATTAGTAGTGCGGTCAAGATGACGAAGGGAAGGAGCCAGGATCTCACGCTTGTGACGTACTTCATCGTGGCGTTCTCCTTATCTCGTTCGTCGAGCGACAGCCGTGTCTTCCTTCGACAGGCTGCCGGCCAGTAGAAAGAACACAATGGCAGGCTACGCCGCCCTCGACTGGTGCGCCGCCGTGCCGTCCCGCCTGCTGAGCTGAGGGTGATCTTGCAGCCTGGCTCGTGCGCAGGCCAGACAGGACGGGCTGAGTCGCCCGTCGCTCTGCCTTGCCAGGGCGAGTCGACGACGCTGGCAACGCCCAGACGGGCAATGGGTGTCTTCGGGCCTTGCTCCCCCAGCCGGCCCTGACGATCTGGCAGCTTCTCCACGGGAAGGGCACCCCGCCAGCCGGCCTGGTCGTTGCGGTCGTTTCAAGACCGGCTAGCACTTCCCGAGTTAATTGGTACATTTGACTATCTTACTCTCACAGGAGTAATCATACACCGCCCCCGTAAGATAGTCAAGTGTACCAACCAACCGCAGTGCTTGCGGCGCAGCCCAGACAGCAGCGGCTCCGAGAAGCGCAAGAGCAAGGTTTTGCTGCCTGGCAGGCCCTATCTCTCGCAGAGGGGAACGGCACAAAATGACTCTCTTGCCAGTCAGTCCAGCCTGGCCCAGGCGGGGGGAGAGCGCCTTTGGCCAGCGGACCTCTCTTGTCATCTGTGCGTTCTGCCCCTATCCAAGGGCCGCGGCACTCGATTATCATTGTTAGAAGGATGAGATGAGAAGAGCAGAACAGAGCGCAATGGCCGGCTAGCTGGCCGGGGAAGTGCTCTCTGAGCTACGAATCTGTCCAATGCAACCAGTTACGAGGGAGTATGGTATGGGTTTACTCATTCGTCCAACACCGTTGCCAGCTCAGGCTGAGGTGCCGCATGAGTCCTTAGTTGTCACCCCTGCTTCGGCCGGGTGGCAGTATGTTTCCTTCAAGATTTATCATCTGCGTGCAGGGCAGCGTCTCAGCGGCGCAGCAGAGGGACAGGAGACCCTGGTGATGATTCTGGCTGGTGTAGGCGAAGCCAGCTTGAACGGCCAGGCGCTGGGGCAAGTGGGAGAGCGTCTGAGTGTCTTTGAGGATCGCGCTCCCTACGCTCTTTATCTCTCGATTGATGGGCGCTACGAGATTGTCTGTCGCTCCGAGAGCATGGAGGTCGCCGTTGCCGCCGCGCCCTCCACGGAGCGGCATCTGCCAGCGCGCTTGATCCGGCCTACCGATATCAGCCTGGAGATCCGCGGCGCTGGTCAGACAGAGCGGCGCATTCGGCATATTCTGGACACCGACCAGGAAGCCGAGCGCCTGATCGCCGTTGAGGTTATCACGCCGGGCGGCAACTGGTCGTCGTTTCCCCCTCACAAGCACGATACCGAGAATCCGCCGCACGAATCCTATCTTGAGGAGACCTACTATCACCATATCCAGCCAGCGGACGGCTTTGCCATCCAGCGTGTCTACACCTACGACGGGCTGGACGAAACGCTGACGGTGCATGATGGTGAGCTGGTTCTAGTGCCACGCGGCTACCACACCGTGGCGGCGGTGCCGGGCTGCGACCTGTACTATTTGAATGTGATGGCCGGGCCGCGGCGCGCCTGGCAATACCAGGTCGACGCGGCTTTTCGGCGCCTGCTGCCGCCCTCCGGCTCGATTACCGGCACCGTGCTCCGTCCTGATGCTCCGGCCTCGGGCCGCTAAGGTCGAGGAAGGTCGTGCTTGTCCGGTCCGCAGGCGCGCGGAAGCAACGAGACGAGCGAGCTTGAGGGAACGAGGGACAGGAAAGGAGGCCGGTTATGGGAACGCTTACAGCCCTTCTTGGGATCGACCTGGGTACGAGCGCGGTCAAGGCGGTGATCCTCGATCTAGAGGGGCGCCTGCTGGGCGTGGGGCGGGCCGAGTATGCGCTGTTGACGCGGCGGCCCGGTTGGGCTGAGAGTATTCCAGCCGATTGGTGGCGGGCGACACGGCTGGCGGTGCGCGAGGCGCGCGAGCGAGCGCCGCAGTGCCAGATTGTTGGACTGGGCCTGGCTGGTCAGATGCACGGCATCGTGATGGTTGACGCCGACGGGCAGCCGACGCGCGCCGCCATGCTCTGGCCCGATCGGCGCGCCGAGAAGGTGCTTGCCCGCTTTCGCGCCCTGCCGGCGGCCCTGCGGCAGCGTCTGGCCAATCCGCTCGTTCCGGGTATGGCTGGTCCATTGCTCTGCTGGCTTGCCGAGCATGAGCCGGCCTGCTATGCCCGCTCAGTCCGAGCGCTCTCGCCCAAGGACTGGCTTCGCCTGCGCCTGACGCGGCGCCGAACGGTGTCCCAGGAGACGGGCAGTCTGGTCACAGAGGCTAGCGATGCTTCGGCGACGCTGCTCTATGATCTGCCGGGGGATTGTTGGGCCGAAGAGGTGATCACCGCTCTCGGTCTGCGCGCCGATTTGCTGCCGCCGTTGCTGCCTTCGACGGCGCGGGCCGGTCTCCTCTCGTCCGAGGCCGCCGCCGCCCTGGAGCTGCCCGCGGGCCTGCCGGTCGCCACTGGAGCCGCCGATGTCGCTGCGGCGCTGTTGGGCGCCGGCGTCCTTGCGCCGGGCACGCTCCTGCTCAGCCTGGGCACGGGAGCGCAGCTTGTGCTGCTCTGTGATGAGCCGCAGCCCGACCCGACTTTGCGCACTCACCTCTACCGCGCTGCGGATGGCCGCCACTGGTACCGCATGGCGGCGGTCCAGAATGCCGGGCTGGTCCTCGACTGGGTGCGACGCCAGCTCCAGGCCGAGTGGTCGGAGGTCTATGCCAGCCTGGGACAGGTTCCGCCGGGGGCCGATGGCCTCTCCTTTGTGCCTACGCTGACGCCCGAGCGCCCCCACTATAGCGGGCCACAGACGGGGGCATTCCTGGGGCTGCGTCTGGAGCATAGTCGCGCCCATCTGCTGCGCGCGGCTCTGGAGGGGGTAGCCTGCGGCATCCGGCTGGCCCTGGAGTGTCTGCCCGGCGCCAGGGAGGTCAGCAGTCTGCTGGTGGCCGGCGGCGGTAGTCTGCACCCCGCCTGGCGTCAGTTGCTCGCTGATTTGCTGGGACGTCCCTTGCTCTCGCTAGAGGTGGTAGAGACCACTGCTCGCGGGGCGGCTCTCCTGGGTGGTTTGGCCGCTGGCATCTGGAGCGAGAGTCAGGAGTTGGCGCGTCTGGCCCCCGCTCGGAGCGTGGTGACGACTCCAGGCGAGCAACAGGCGCACTGCGCGGCAGTCTACGCGCGCTATCTGGAGCTGTTAGAGCGGGGAGCCGAGGCGCAGGCACGCTGAAAGTAAGTGGTGAGGCGCTTTCTCCATGCCTCTGTTCCCTCATCATCAGCTCGCCTATGCAGCGGGCGGAAGGCGTCGGCTTATGTCTCGCCAGCTCTCGCTGAGCCAGTTGCCGCGGTTCCTCTGGTCACCAGGTCCTTCCGCAGCAGGTCAGGAACGGCCGCGAGCTTCCCAGCAAGACCATTACTGTACTGGGTCGGGGTTTTTACTTAGCCGGTCATGGCGCTGGTACACAGCCGGACCCTCTCAAAGCCAGCCTGGCGCAGGAGCGACGCTAGCTGCGGCTTGATGCCGATATGTCCTATGACCGCGCTCTTAGTACCTCTTTGCTGAGGAGAGCAGGTGAGACAGTGATTGGCAAGCCTCAACTCAGCTCAGCCTGGACCGGGCCCGAGGGGCAGAGAGAGGGTCACAGAGGGTCACGCCTGGGGATCAAGCAGAATTTTGCCGTGGGCCCGCCCTTGTGCCAGGGCGAGTAAGCCATCGGGCACAAGGCGCTCCAGCGGAATCACGCGGTCAATTACCAGCCTTTCTAGCTCGCCTCGACGCTGTTGCAAGAGGGCCAGCGCCTCTGGCAGATCGACGGAACAGACATGAGCGTTTGTTGTCAGCAGCTCTATTTCGCGCACGACCGCCGCATGCAGGTCGAGGGCGCGCGGTTCAGCCTGCAAACCCACTAGCAAGACGCGCCCACCGCGCTGAGCTGCCGCCAGGGCTAGGGCCGGGGCCGAGGGCGCCCCTGAGGCCTCGATGACCAGCTCCGGCCCTTCTCCAGCGGTTAGCTGTCTCAATGCCTGAAGCGTATCTTCGCGTCCCGCCTGGACCACATAGCTGGCGCCGAGCGCTGCCGCCCGCCTCAGCCTCCGCTCATCAATGTCAACAGCGATGAGGAGCGCCGGCTCTAGGGCGCGGGCCGCCGCCAGGAGAAAGGCCCCTATGCCCCCAATGCCGATCAGCGCTATTGTCTGGCCGCGCCTGGCCTGACTGCGCCGCAGAGCATGGAGAGCAATGGCCAACGGTTGCGCCAGGGCCGCCGCCTCATCGCTACAGTCCTCTGGCACTGGATAGCACATGCGCGCCGGTACGCGCGCCAGCTCGGCCAGCCCGCCATCGGCTTGAAGGCCCAGGGTATAGTAGCGCGCACAGAGATTGGTGCGTCCCGCCTGGCACCAGCGGCAGGCGCCGCACCACATTCCCGCTCCCACTGCGACCCTCTGGCCAAGTGCCAGATTCTCAACCCCGGGACCCAGAGCCACAATGCGCCCCATAAACTCATGGCCCAGAATCAGCGGCCCCTGATGGCCGCTGAAGGGATGTCGCTCCCGCAGCGGTGCAAAATGCGGTCCGTGCAGAAATTCTGCTACGTCGGTACCGCAGATTCCAGCACGCAGCACCTGGAGCAACACCTCACCCTCGCCCGGTGCTCCCGGCTCAGGTACCTGCTCAATACGCACGTCTCCCCGCCCATAATAGCGTGCTGCTTTCATAAGGCCACCCCCTTCTCTGACGGCGTTGACTTCCATCGCCTGCTCATGCTCAGCGCCATCCAGCGCTCGCGCGAGAGCTAGACTGTGAAGCGGCGCCCACGCACACGCCGCACCAGCCCCATGACACCGTAAGGCGCCAGGAGCGCTACCACGATCAAGATGATCCCAAAGACCACGCGGTCGAACTCCGGCGGGAGCGTAGCCCCAAAGAACGGTAGTTCGCCGGCCATTATGCGCAGTACCTGAGCCGTCACCAGCATCAGCGGTACCCCAATCACCGGACCCTGCCAGGTGCCCAGTCCTCCCACCAGGCTCATCAAGACCACATCAATCGAAATATCCAGGCTGAACGTCCCCTGCGGCTCAATATAGCTCGTATGAAAAGCGTAGATGGCCCCGGCGATGCCGGCGATACAGGCCCCCAGCAGGAGCGCCTGCGTCTTCAGCCAGGTTGTGCGCACCCCCAGGATCTCCGCCGGGTCCTCATCCTCGCGAATAGCTACCAGCGCATAGCCAAAGCGCGAATGCTCGATGATGAAGGCCAACAGCACCGTTAACGCCATCAATCCTAGAAAAGCGTAATAGAAGATTTGCTCGTTTGTGAAGGAATCAAACGGCAATTGTGGCATATAGATCCCGTTGGCGCCCCCCGTAATCCCCAGGTTTGTCACCAGCACCTGGGTCAGAAAGCTGACGATGAGCGTGAGAATGGCAAAGTAGACGCCGCGCAGGCGCAGAGCGGGCACCCCTACCAGCAGAGCCACCACGGTCGCTGCGACCCCCGCCAGGGGGATGGTCAGCAACGGATGGACATTGTACTGCGTACAGAGCACGCCGGAGGTATAGGCGCCGACGCCAAAGAAGGTCACCATACCGAAATTGAGATAGCCGGCATAGCCACCGAGAATGTTCCAGCCCTCCGCCAGCAAGATATACATAAAGACCGACGATAGGGTCGTTACCCAGTCCAGGGGGATCAAGACGCCGAGCAAAGCCAGCAAGCCTAGCGCCGCCGTTGTGGCCAGGCCTTGATAGAGCCAGCGCCGCCGGCGCGTCCCCACCGTTACGCGCTCCAGCAGAGCACTACTCATAGCAAGCGACCTCCTGCCTGCTCATTGCTGCCTCCAGCCGGCCAGTTAGCCAGCATCGCTCTCTGCTCCCTCATCGCTTTGTCCTCTCCACTTCCTCAGAGCGTACGGCTCTGGACACCTGCCAGGCCCCGGCCACGCACCAGCAAGGTGATCACCAGCAGCAGGTAGACAATGAAGTAGACATACTGGAAAGGAAAGAGCACACTGCTCAGGGTCTCGATCAGACCAATGAGGAGGCCGGCCAGCAGGGTATTGCGAATACTGCCCAGGCCCCCAATGACCACTACCAGGAAGGCCCAGGCCAGCCAGCGATAGTGATCCTGGGGATCGAAAGGAAAGATCATGGCCAGCACTACCCCCCCAACCCCGGCGGTCGCAGTGGCCAGGCCAAAGACCAGCAACGAGAGCCGATCGGTGTCGATGCCTGAAATACGGGCCGCATCGCGATTCTGGGCCATGGCGCGGATCGCCTTGCCATAGAGCGTATAGCGCAGGAAGGCATCGAGCAACAACACTAGCGCCAGAGCAATGGCCGCAGCGATCAGCCGCGGCACCGCCAGAGCGATCCCATCCAGGGTCAGCGAGGCATTAGTATAGCCGACCGAGAGCACCTGCGTGTCGGTCGTCCAGCGCAGGATAGCTGCTCCCTCGATCACCACCAGCACCCCAAAGAGCACCAGTAGGCCGGTGGTCTGCGAGGTGCGGGCCACACGGCTGATCAGCAGGCGTTCTAACACCACGCCGATCAGAAAGAAGACCGGTACAGCAACAACGGCGCTGACGATAGGATCGAGGCCCAGGCGCTGGAGCAGCTCCAGAGCCAGGTAGGAGCCGAGCATGATGAGGGTACTATGGGCCACGTTCACCACCCCCATGATACCGAGTGTCAGGCTCAGGCCAAGCGAGATTAAGGTATAGACCAGGCCGAGCAGCAAACCATTGACCAGCGCCTGTACCAGCAGCGATACGCTTATCGTCGTGAGCATAGGACCTCCCCTTCCCTTCCCGTACTAGAAGCGCAGCCAGCTCTTGATAAGGGCTTCCAGGCGATCTTCAAAAGCGCCGCGCTCGCCTTCCAGCTTGTTGTGGCCATACTCCAGGGTGTAGACATAATCAGCCAGGGCCACGGCGGCACGCACATTCTGATCGACCAGGAGAATGGTGCGCCGCTCTTCTTTGAGGCGGGCGATCTCCTCATAGACCTGATCGACGATCAGCGGCGCCAGGCCCACCGAGGGCTCATCAATCAGAATGACGCGCGGGTCAGCTACCATCATGCGTGCGATCTCAACCAGACGCTGTTGGCCACCGCTCAGGCTGCCGGCCAGCTTCTGACGCCAGCCCTTGAGCAGGGGATAGCGCTCATAGATCGCCTCCAGAGCCGCAGCCAGGCGCCGACGTTCTCCTAATAGCCGCCAGGCGCCGATCTCCAGGTTCTCATGTACCGTTAGCTCGGGAAAGACCGAACGCCCTTGCGGCAGTAGGGCCATGCCCAGAGCCGGACGCCGATGGGGCGGGACTGTCGTAATCTCCTGGCCGTTCAGTCGGACCTGCCCGCTGCGTGGTCTGAGTAAGCCATAGAGGACTCGCAAGGCCGTTGACTTGCCCGAGCCGTTGGGTCCCAGCAGCACGGTCACTTTTCCCGGGCGCGCTGTGAGGCTGACGTTGTTCAAGACCAGGTCATGGCTATAGTAGCCGGCGGTTACTGCCTGCATGCTTAGACCGGCGTTCGTACTGGTCGCCAGTCCGTTTGGCGACGGCGAGCCCGCTGGCACATCGGCTGCATGCCTCATCATGATGGATGCCCTCCTGCCTGCTCAAGCGGCGTCGATGGCTGCTGGCTCGGCCTTCCTCCATGCCCCAGATAGGCCGTGATCACCTCGGGATTCTCGCTGACTTCCTGGGGACTGCCACGAGCAATGATCTGTCCATAGCTCATACAGATGATGGTCCGGGCCAGACTCATTAAGTCGGGGATCTCGTGGCTGACAATGATAAAAGAGACCCGGCGCTGCTGCTGCGCTTCGCGGATGCGCTCCAACAGTAGGGCCTTGATTTCGGGATGGACACCGCCAAATGGTTCGTCCATCAGCACAAGGCGCGGCTCGGTCATCAAGGCGCGCGCAAACTCTAATAGCTTCTGCTGGCCACCCGATAGCTCACTGGCCGCTAACGCCTGATAACGCTCCAGTCCGACAAAGGTCAGCAGTTGGCGCGCGCGCTCCAGGGCCTGTGAGCCGTTCACGGGTGCATGCACCAGCGGAATAAGCATATTCTGGAGGACGGTCAGCGTGTGAAAGACGCGGGCATTCTGGAAGGTGCGGCTGATGCCCAGCAGGGCAAGCTGGTGGGGTCGCAGATTGCGCGTTGAGCGACCCAGATAGCGGATCTCGCCGCTGTCGGGCCGATAGAGGCCATTGAGCGTATTGAGCAAGGTGGTCTTGCCGGAGCCGTTTGGCCCGATGAGGCCAAGAACGGAGCCGGCTTCCAGCGTGAATGAGACGCGCTCCAGCGCTACAATGCTCCCGAAGCGCTTCGAGAGGGAGTCAACCTGCAAGACAGGTTCCATTGTCGCTCTCCCATATCGGCAGCGTACCAGGGGGAGGACCCGCTCGTCTCGCGAGAGCTTGCCCCTGCCTGAGCAGTGTTGCGGAGGCAGAGCAGCGGAGTTCTCCCCCGGTGAATCTCACGCCTGCAGCTGTGCCTTGGCAGTCGCCCGGCTGGGTGGCCAGACTACCTCATTCTTGCCGTTGAGATACTGCACGAGCACGGCATTGTAGTGAGGCATGCCATACTGATCGAAGGTCAAGGGTCCATTCACCGTGTTAAAGCGATGACTCAGGACATAGGCCCGTAGCTGCTGCTGGTCAAGGGTCCGCGCCCCCTCGACCGCTTGCTGCATAACCTGCAGGATCGTCATGGCCACTGCGGCATACTGGCTGAAGACGGTTTCATGGCGCACCCGCTGGAGCATCGCAAAGAGATCATGGATGCCATCATAGTTGTCGCTGGGCACAGCCATCGCTGTTGAGAAGATCCCTTCTCCGGCAGGTCCTAGCTGAGCCCAGTAGGGCAGCGAGGTCACCAGCGAGCCGCAGGCGCAGTAGATCTTTGGCTTGAAGCCAAGCGAGTAGGCGGTACGGGCGATGAGGGCCGCCGGGTTGGGCAGCGAGAGCGCAAAGAAGAGATCGACTTTGGCCGCCTTGGCGCGCTGAATGAGGCCGCTGACATCGGTGGCCGTGGGTGGATACTCCTCGTTGAGGACGATCTGCATACCGCGCTGCTTGGCGAAGTTGATGACGCCGCCTTGCCCCTCGTAGCCGTCGCGCACGGCCAGGGTGAAGGGGTTCTGTTCGGTGACGATGCCGACGCGCGTGGGCCGCTCGCTGGCGGGCAGGGAGTCGATCAGCTCGAAGACGCCGCGGCTGTAGTCAGGCTCCTGGTAGGTGTAGGAGCCGATCATCCACTGCGTGCTCTTGAAGAGCTTGATGCCCACAAAGCCGCCATTCCAGAGGATCATATGATTGGCAGCGGCAATGGGCAGCACGGCCCCCCCAATGGCTGTCGTATAGGGCGAGAGCAGAAGGTTGACTTTGTCTTGATGAATGAGCCGCTGGTAGAGGCTCTGGGCTGTGGCCGGGTTGCTCTCGTCGTCGTAAATAATCATTTTGACGGGATGGCCAAGCAGACCGCCGTGACTGTTGACCTGCTGAAGCCAGTAATCATAGGTGGCTTTGTAGTCCGCCGAAGGTCCGGCATAGGCCCCGGTCAGACCAAGGGTGCCGCCGATGACGATCGGCTGCCCCGCCGGCGGCAGCCCATTCGTGGAGCTGGAGCCGCTGCCAGTGCTCTGGGCGGCGCTGCATCCGGTCAATATCAGGATCAGCAGCACGGTTGTCGTGATGAAGAGACGAAAAGACCTCATGTCGTCCTCCTTACGCGACGTCTCGCAGCAGAACAAGCGCGGGCCTGGCCCTGGTGCGTGAAAGCGGCCGTCCACCCGCTCAGGTGGGCGCTCGTGCTAACTCTCTTGTTTGCTTGCTGCGCGTGCAGACGGCCCGCACCAGGCTGAGAGCGCCTTTCAACCTGCCAGCCTGTTACCCAGGTGGGCAATCCTGCGCCTCGCGCCACAGGACCGCAGTGTCTTGCTCTGCTCGCTTGTGGACCTGCCACGGAACAACGCTGTTCGTGTTGCTGCGCTGCAGTGCTCTGCGCATGTGAGTCAGGCGCCAGTCAGTGGGCGCTATGGTCTCTGGCTCTGCTTACTTTCATGCCTTTTTGAATTTTTTTTATATCTCTTTTTATCTTCTTGCCTTTTCTACGGGTTCGGGGGAGAGACGGCGCCGGGCCCGGTCCGGCCCGCCTCAAGCGAGCAGCCCCAGCGGCTCTTCGAGCAGCTCGGCGACGGTCGCCAGGAACTGTGCCCCACGAGCGCCATCGACGACCCGATGATCACAGGAGAGGCTTAGTAGTATGGTCGGTGCCACCTCGGACCGGCCATTGACAGCGATCACGCGCTCGCTGATGCGTCCGACGGCCAGAATGGCGGCCTGGGGTGCGTTGATGATGGCATTGAAGGCATCCACGCCGTACATACCCAGGTTGCTGATAGTGAAGGTCCCTCCCTGGAGATCGTGGGGACGCAAGCGCCGGTTCCGTGCCCGTTCGACAAGGTCCTGACGCGCCTCAACAAGGGCGTGCAGGCTTTGTTGATCAGCGTTGTGGATGACTGGCACGACGAGCCCTTCATCGGTGGCAACAGCGATGCCGATGTTGATCTCGTCGTGACGTACCAGCCGTCCATCTTGCCAGGAGGCATTGAGATGCGGATGCGAGCGCAGGGCCGTGGCCACGACGTACACGAGCAGGTCGGTATAGGTGACCTGGGGTGTGCTGCGCTGCTGCACGCTGCGGCGCCAGTCGATGAGGCGCGCTGCGCGCACTTCACGCAGCAGGAAGAAATGTGGTACCTGCTGCCAGCTCTGAGCGGTGCGCTCGGCCATGAGGCGCCAGACCTGGCCCAGGGAGGGAGTTGTTGCGGTCATCCCTTCCTGGTTCGCTGTCTCCTGGCGCGAGGCGGCTGCCAGCACATCGGCCGCCAGAATGGCCCCCTGGGGACCACTGCCGGCACCCGCACGAGCAAGGGCCTCCAGATCCTGTCCCAGCTCCGCCGCCAGGCGCCTGGCCTTGGGTGAGGCCGCCAGCAGGCGCGCTCGCTGGGGGGTGGCCGTCGGCGACGCGCCTGTCGTTGACGCCACGCCAGAGGCAGCCATCTGCTGAGCGGCCGGCGCCTGCCGTTGAGCAGCCAGATAGGCCAGGATATCGGCTTTTTGGATACGCCGCCCCTGGGGCTGGAGTTGGCGCAGATCGACCTGATGCTCGGCGGCGATGCGCGCAGCCAGAGGAGAAACCAGCCTCCCCGAGCCGCGCGCACGCTCGTCCCTGGACGTGGAAGAAGGGGGTACGAGTGAGAGCGAGCTACCAGGCACATGCGATGAAACGTCTGCTTCGGCCCCGTGGTCGTTCGCTTGTTGCGCCGCTGCTCCTGCCGGGGCCGCTTGCGCCAGCGGTGCGCCTGGCTCCGTCGGCTCGCTCGCTGTAGTTGTTGCCGAGGCTGAGTCTGGAACCGGGGTGGGCAGCTCATCGGAGGCCACAATCAGGGCAATCTGCTGCCCTACGGGAATGTCTTCCCCTTCCCTGGCCGTTACCGCGCTCAGGAGGCCCGAGGCCGGAGCCTCCAGCTCGATCGTTGCCTTGTCGGTCTCAATCTCGGCCAACGGCTCGCCCTGCTGCACCGGCTCACCCTCGTGCTTGAGCCAGCGCAGGATCTTCCCCGTCTCCTGGGCCATGCCCAGCGCGGGCATAATGACCCTGGTCGCCATCAGTGCTCTCCTCTGCTCTTCCTTCGTCTGTTCTGGTGATAGGGATAGGGCCCCTCAGATCAAGTGAGTGAAGCCACGGCGATCGGTTCTCTCTCACCGGGCGGCGCGGTAGCCAGCCCGGCGAGATGATCAGGTCAAGTCGCGACGCGTGGATCAGATCCCCTCAGCGGGAGCTAGAGTGTATGCCCGGCTGAGGTGGCGGCGGGGGCCGGCATGCCTGGCGTGCGCTGGCCGCCAGCCGTGTTCAGATGTGACTGGACCTCGCGAATGGGGGAAAGCGGTCCGTTCACAGTATAGTAGTGCGTGCCGGCTACAAGCAGCTCCTCAGCCGGAAAGCGCGTAATGACCTCGCAGCCATCCTTGGTCACGACAAGCTGCTCTTCAATGCGGGCCGCCGTCCAACCATCGCTAGCGGGCCAGAAGGTCTCTAGCGCGAAAACCATGCCCTCCTCAATGACTTCGGGATGATCAAACGAGACCAGGCGGCTGAAGACCGGCTTCTCCCAGATCGTTAGACCTACGCCGTGGCCAAACTGCAGGGCGAAAGCTGCCTCCTCGTTAGGAAAACCGAACTCCTCGGCCCGCGGCCAGAGCTTGACCACATCAGCGGTCGTCACGCCCGGCTTGATGGCGTTGATAGCGACGTCGAGAATCTCGCGGCAACGCTTGTAGGCGTCAACCATTGCTGGCGAGGCGCTGCCGACAGCAAAGGTACGGTAATAGCAGGTGCGGTAGCCGTTGAAGCTGTGCAGAATGTCAAAATAAGCGGGATCTCCAGGACGCAGCACGCGGTCGCTGAAGACATGCGGGTGAGGACTGCAGCGCTCGCCCGAAATGGCGTTGACGCCTTCGACATGCTCTGATCCGAGATCGTAGAGGACTTTGCTGACCAGGGCTACGCATTCGTTCTCGCGCACACCCGGGCGCATCCAGCGATACAGCTCCTCGTAGGCCGCATCGACCATCATGCAGGCGGTGGTCAGCAGGGTGATCTCATCCTGCGTCTTGATCATGCGGGCCGTCTGCATCAGGTTTTGCCCATCTGCAATAGTGATGCCTTCTTTCTGCAGAGCAAAGAGTACCTGCGGCTCAATGACGTCAACCCCCAGCGGTTCGTGTAGCAGGCCACGCTCTTCCAGCTCGATGCGGACCTTGCGCGCGACATCTTCGGCGCGGCCAGAGCCGGGCGCCATCGCCCCGCGCATCGTCGAGATACCCGCGCGCGCACGCTCGCCCATCCAGGGGGCGTAGAGCTGATCGTGGCGCGCCGCTGAACCAAAGGTCCACAGAATCGGCTCATCATCCCGCGGCAGCAGGGTGAAGCGAAATAGCTTATCCATCGCCCAGGTGCCGATGTGGGTCGATGTAATATAGCGGATGTTGCTCATATCGAAGCAGAGCAAAGCCCCTAACTCCGACTCCTTGAGCAGTGCCTGCACCCGCGCCAGGCGCTCGCGGCGCAGCCGCTCGTAGTCAACGCGTACCTCCCAGTCAACGGCCATTGGCCCGTACGTCTTGATCGCCATAGTGCTTTCTCCTCCCTCAGAGCGGCAATGCAGCGTCAGGCTGGCTTGATCTGCGATGCCTGACACCACCTGCCCACGGATCAACCTTGATCACCTTGATCGATTGGAGTAGCGCCGCTTTGCTTGGTCGGCAGCCTGCCTTAGACAGAGAGCGCTTCCTTGCCGTTGACTTCACTGGATGTTCCCCAAACTCGAAGCCGCAGCGAGCAGCCTCACGCGCCGCGGGTGGCGCGGGACCAGGCCGCCTAACACCAGCACCGGTCTAGACTCGTCCGCACAGCGCCTTTGCCAGTTCGATCACAGCGGCTGGCGTCGGCACAGTCAGATCTTCGAGTACTGGTGAGAACGGAACGGGCACATCGAGCGCCCCAAGACGCTTGACCGGCGCGTCGAGATAATAGAAGGCGCCCTCGGCGATGACGGCTGCGATCTCGGCAGTCACCCCGTAACTCTGATAGCCTTCATCGACGACGATCACACGACTTGTCTTCTTGGCCGACTCAATCAGCGTCTGCTTGTCGAGCGGTGAGGTGGTGCGCGGATCAACCACCTCGGCACTGATGCCGAGCTGCTCTAGCTCCGCAGCGGCAGCCAAGGCCACCTGCACCATGCTGCTCGTCGCGACAATCGTCAGATCGCTGCCTTCGCGCTTGATATCGGCCACGCCGAAGGGAATGGTGTACTCGCCCTCGGGAACCGGCCCCTTGAGCTGGTACATCATCTTGTCCTCGAAGAAGAGCACCGGGTTATCGTCGCGGATGGCCGTTTTCAGCAGGCCCTTGGCATCGTAGGGGGTGGAAGGCAACACGACCTTGAGTCCCGGAATGTGACTAAACCAGGCGTGCAAGCTCTGACTATGCTGGGCCGCCGAGCGACGGGTAGCGCCGAGCGTTGTACGCACTACCAGCGGCACCTTGAGCTTGCCGCCGGACATATAATGCACCTTTGCGGCCTGGTTGACGATCTGGTCCATAGCTAGCGTCAAGAAGTCGCCGAACATGATATCGACGACGGGCCGCATACCAGTCATGGCCAGGCCCACCCCGATGCCCGTGAAACCGGCTTCGGAGATAGGTGTGTCAATGACTCGCTCGGGGCCGAATTCTTCGACGAGACCGCTGAGCACCTTGAAGGGCGTTCCAGCTTCGGCGACGTCCTCGCCCAGGAGGAGGACCCGCGGATCACGGCGCATCTCCTCGGCCAGCGCTTCGCGAATGGCCTGCCCAAGCGTGATTTCGCGCAGGCCTGCCTGAGCCGGCGGCTCACTTGTCGATGATGAGACTCTAGGCATAGACATGCTGGGCCACCTCCTGGGGATCAGGATAGGGCGCCTCTAGCGCGAAATGTACCCCCGCCTCGATCACAGCGCGTACCCGCCGCTCGATCTCGGCAAAGTCATGGTCTTCGGCCAGCCCTTGTTCACGCAACCAGGAGCTGAGCAACTTGAGAGGATCGCGCTGCGCCTTCCACCATTCCTCTTCTTCACGGGAGCGGTAGTAGCTGCGCTGGATGTCGCCGACATGATGGCCGTAGAAGCGGTAGGTGTTGCAGTGCAGATAAGCTGGCCCCTCGCCACGGCGCGCCCGCTCGACAAGATGTACGGCAGCCGCATAGACAGCGCGCACGTCCTGTCCGTCGACTTCTTCAGTATGGATGCCGAAAGCGCGCGGGCGCGCCAACATGTCGCCCGCCGTGGTCTCGCGATTGGGCGTGTATTCGTTGTAGAGGTTATTTTCGCAGACGTAGATCACCGGGAGCTTCCAGAGGGCCGCCATGTTCATGGCCTCGTAGAGGAGTCCTTGCCCCAAGGCCCCGTCGCCGAAGAAGCAGACCACAACCTGAGCGCTGCCCCGCCTCTTGCAGGAGAGGGCCGCCCCGGTGGCGATGCCCGCACTGCCACCGACGATGGCATTGGCTCCGAGATTGCCGCTGTCCGGGTCAGCAATGTGCATTGAGCCGCCTTTGCCTCGACAGTAGCCCGGCTGCTTGCCAAGTAGCTCGGCGAACATACGGTCGACGGTGGCCCCCTTGGCAAGACAGTGCCCGTGGCCCCGGTGGGTGCTGGTGATGTAGTCGTCCCGCCGCAGGGCCGCACAGACCCCCACGGCGACCGCCTCTTCGCCGCTGTAGAGATGGGCCAGGCCGGGCATTTTGGCGCTCAGGTACAGCTCGTTGACCTGCTCTTCAAAGAGGCGGATGGTTAGCATCTGTTCGTAAAGGCCAAGCCAAAATTGCCGCTCGCGCGCCCGGCTGGCTTCATCGACAGCCAGCGAACGCCCTTCTGATGAAGTCATATGTTCTGAGACCATCGTTGTCCTTCTCCTGCTCCAGCGCGATGCAGTCCCCTTGCCGGCGTCCTTCTCGACCTCGACCGCCCCTTCAATCGGTCGGCCGCGCTTCGGGGCCAGGCCCTTACCAGGGCGGCCTGGCTAGCTGTTCTAGTCTGATGAGAGGACAATAGGATGAGTATATATCATATCGCGAGGCGCAGGGACCCGGCCAGCCGAGGGCTACGGCCTAGCCGGGCCTGCCCGCAGTTCGTCCGGCTCGCTTATCCGCGATTGGCCGTCTCCAGATCCTGACGGACCTGGCGCAGGTGCTCCTGCATGGCAGCGCGGGCGGCTTCGGCGTCGCGACGGCTTACGGCCTCCAGAATGCGCTTGTGATGGTACTGGGCACGCTCCATCGCTCCGCTGATGCGCGAGATATGCTTACGCTGCTCGCTGAGCAGATCGACGATCGAGTCGACAAAGGTCAGGATCAGTCGATTGCCCGATGCCGTGGCGAGCGTGCGATGAAAGTCGTTGTCGGCGGCAATGTAGGCGTCGACATCGTGGAGGCTGGCGTCCATCTGCTCGACTACTGTCCGCAGGCGTGCAAGGTGCTCCTCGTTGGCCCGTACCGCCGCCAGGGCGGCGATGCCCGGCTCAAGTAGCTCCCGCAGCTCGACCAGGTTGGCGTAGCCGTCTTCGCGCCCCACGCGTACCATTAGCTCAAGGGTCTGCTGCATGGCGCGCGAGGTGGCATTGATCACGATGGTACCGCGTCCAGGTCGCATGTCGACAAGCCCTCGCTGAGCCAGGGTCTTCATGGCTTCTCGTACCGCCGTACGACTCGCCCCAAATTGCTCGCTGAGTTCGCGCTCGCTCGGTAGGCGATCGCCGCTGCGCAGCTCGCCTCGCAGAATTCGCTCTTCAATCTGTTCCGCAATCTGTTCGAACAGCTTGCTTGATTGGATGGGTGTATACAATCCTTTCTCCGCTGCAGCCAGGATCGTTCTTCGGTCAGAGACCAGATGGTATGTTTATCATACCAATGATTATAGTATAATCAGACCGTCTGTCTTTGACAACCCTTCGGCTCACCTCTTCGTCGCTTGCTCGTCAACTAAAAGCGGGGTTCCTTGGGAGCCAGGGACCAGCGCCGATGAGTGAAGCGGGGCAGCGACTGGCAGCCGTAGCGCTGGACAGGCTCGATAGAGTAGAACTAGATCTAGTAGAGGGGAGAGTAGAGAGAGGGGTACGGGGTACGTTCCAGCAATTCTCTTGCAGAGGAGGGTATAAGCAGCAATGGCCAATCTGGGTTTTATCGGTCTGGGTGCAATGGGAGGACGCATCGCTTATCGCCTGCTGCAGGCCGGGCATGCGCTCACGGGCTACAATCGCACTCGTGAGAAGGCGCGTTGGCTAGAGGAGGCCGGCATGCGCTGGGGCGAGAGTCCAGCCGCAGTAGCGCAGGCGGCAGACATTATTTTCAGCATGGTAGCTGATACGGCGGCGTTGCAGGCTATCACTGAGGGGCCACAGGGTCTGCTGGCCGGCCTGGGTCCTGGCAAAATCTATATCGACATGAGCACCGTCAGCCCGACGGTCAGTCGGGCGCTGGCGGCCCGCGTGGCGGAGCGCGGTGCGCATATGCTTGATGCCCCGGTTTCGGGGAGCACGGTGACCGTGGAGCAAGGGCGCCTGGCGATTATGGTCGGCGGCGAGCAGGCCATTTTTGAGCAGGTGCGACCCGTGCTGCTTGACATCGGCCCCAAGGTCAACTATGTGGGTTCCAACGGGCAGGCGGTGCTGATGAAGATTGCCATCAATCTCAGTCTTCCGGTCCAGTTTCTGGCCTTCAGCGAGGGCCTCTTGCTGGCCGAGAAGGGGGGCATTCCGCGCGAGACGGCCTTTCGCGTCTGGATGGATAGCGTCGTGGCCTCTCCTGCTATGCAGTACCGTGGTCCCTTTGTGCTGGAGCGCCCGGCGGAGGCTCTTTTCTCTGTCAATATGATGCAAAAGGATCTGCTCCTTGCGCAGGAGTTAGGCCGTACGGTCGATGTGCCGCTGCCGTCGGTGGCCCTGGTCAACGAGCTGCTAACGGCGGCGCGCGCCTTGGGTCTGGGACAGGAGGATTTCGCTGTGATCTTCGATGTGCTGGCCAAGATGGCCGGGGCGACCGGCTCGCCCCAGGCGAAGCAGGATCGGTCGTCGGCGCCCGCCTCCAGTAGCGGGGCCGAGACGGGGAGCGAGGACAGCCAGGGCAAGGAGGTTTAGCGCCGCCTGGTCGAGGCCGCCGGGCCAGGCCAGAGCTGCCTGTTGGCCGGCCACGGTCGCGCTCGCAGTACCCTGCCAGCGACGACTAGTCTGATCCCTGATAGCGGCGGCTGGCCTGGCCGGGCTGTTCGCCTTTCAAGGCTCTGCGTTCTGCCTGGACACTCGGGTAAGGCGCCGTGAGCGGTCTGGCTTGGCTGGTAGCCACTGCTGAGCAAGGAAGCAAGGAGGTTTGCACGTGACGCAGACGATTCTGCTGCAATTGGCGGTGATGGTGGCCGCTGTCCAACTATGCGGCCTGGCCGGGCAGCGGCTGGGCCTGCAGCGTGTGATTGGCGAGATCGTGGCCGGGCTACTGCTGGGGCCGAGTCTGTTGGGGCGCCTGGCACCGGCGTTAGAGCACTGGCTGTTTCCATCCAGCAGTCTGCCTGTGCTGCAGGCGCTGGGGGATCTGGGCCTGATCTTCTATTTGTTTGCCCTCGGGGCGCAGCTTGATGTCGAGTTGGCCTGGCGCCAGAGCGGGCGCGTGCTCCTGGTGTCGCTGGCGAGCATGCTGCTCCCCTTTGGTAGCGGGGCTGTTTTAGCCTTGCTTTTTTGGCCGACGCTGGCAGGGCTACAGGCCCAGCTCCTTACCTTTGCCCTTCTGCTCGGCACTGCCCTGGCCATTACGGCTTTTCCGGTGCTGGCGCGCCTGTTGAGTGAGCGCGGGCTGCAGCGCACGCCTCTGGGCATGGCGGCCCTGCTCTGCGCCGCTGTCGATGACGTGCTGGCCTGGTGCCTGTTGGCTCTCACCCTGGCTCTCACGCGCGCCGCCGGCTCCTTGTTGACAGTCGCCCTGACCGTTGGTCTGGCACTGCTTTTTACGCTCGGGGCGCTCTTCGGGCTACGTCCAGCGCTGGCCTGGCTGGAGCAGCGCTGCGGGGCCTCGCCGTTCGTGACTCCTCTTAGTTTGCTGCTGCTCTTGCTCGGGGCCTACTTCACCGGTGCTATCGGGGTCCATCCGCTGTTTGGAGCCTTTATGATGGGCCTCTGCCTGCCACGCAGGCCGGTCTTTCTCAGCGCACCGCTGGCGATGCAGGAGATCAATAGTTGGCTCTTGCTCCCGCTCTATTTTGTCGTCAGTGGCCTGCACACGCGTCTTGATCTGCTCACTGAGGGCAGGCTCTGGCTGCTGACGGGGTTGTTGCTGCTGGTTGCCTGCGCCGGCAAGCTGCTGGGTGGCTCGCTCGCCGCCCGCTGGACGCGGCTGGCTTCTTCCTGGCGCGAGGCGCTAGGCCTGGGCGTCCTGCTCAACGCGCGCGGCCTTGTCGAATTGATTATTCTCAATGTCGGCCTGGAGGCCGGTCTGCTCTCGCCGCAGCTCTTTACGATGGGGGTGTTGATGGCGCTGACGACGACGATCATGGCCTGCTGGCTGCTGCCTCTGACCGGGCTGGCCAGGCGAGAGAACAGAGCGGCAGGGACAACGCTCGCTGTAGGCCAGGGGAGCGCGCCGGAAGGATGGCGCGACGCCCCTGAGCATGGCTCGCAGCGTGGGTAAGGTCAGGACCCCTTATGAGGCGGAGGCCGGCGGCAGCGTGCTGCGCAGGAAGTGCGTCACGTGGGACAGAGCCAGGACGTCTTCGGCATTGTAGCGCATGATGAGTTCAACGGGCAAAGGCTCACCATAGTAGCGGTATTCCTCATAGAGGAGACCGACCTCAAAGCCATCGAGGTCGCCACTAAACTGGAAGCCGCACCAGCTAGCGACCTCTTTGAGCGACCAGCTCATCAGTGGCAGTACCAGGACCTTTTTGAGCAGTCGCAGCAGGTCAAGCTTTGGCAGGGACCACCAGCGTCCCAGAAGCGAAGGCGCCCAGCGGACGATCCCCTCTTCAATGGAGCGTTCGTCGAAGCGGTGGCCGCTCCAGGAGCAGAGCGTCGCGCCTGGATGGGCGGCGATATAGGCGAGAAACTCTTCGTACATGGCGCGGCGACGGCTTTTGTCTTCCTCGGGCACAGCCCATTGACGCAGCTCTTGCCCGTCGAAGGCGCCGATGAGCCACGGCTCGGGCGCGCCTCCTCCTTGGAGGGGATCAGCGGAGGCTAGCCCTGTCTCGACATCGTAGAAGAGCAGGGATGAGGGAAGCCGCGGCTCCTCTAACCAGACAGGCCGATTCTCTTGACAGGCGCGTAGGTAGCTCTCCAGGAGGAGGCGACGCCGCGGGCCAAACTGGATGGCCTTGAGCACCTCGGGCGGAGCTGCGCGTAGCTCGTCCAGGCGCGTGATGCCGTAGGCGGCCAGCTTCTCGGCCCGCTTCGGCCCGATCTGTGGTCCGCGCAGGCGGGCGGGCGGTTCCAGCCAGGTCACCTTTGGGAGGGCCTCAGCCTCATCTAGCTCGATTAGGGCAACGCGCGCGAGTTCAGGATTGCTGTCGTCCGAGGCTCCATTGACAATCAGCGTGTTGCCCAGTAGGGCCGTCTTGCCGCCGCGCGAGTGGCAGTGACCGCAGAGGACAAGGGCCGGTTGCTGGGTAAGGATGAAGTCTTTGAGGGCTTCCGAGCCGAGACGGCTGAAGCCGAAGCGAATGCCGATGTCGAGACGACAGCCCGCCGGTGGCGTGTGGGAGACGACGACCAGGCGCCGCGCCGCCCGGCCCAAGCGTCGGCGAGCCTGGTCCAGGTGGTCACGGACTTCGCTCTCTGGGTGTAGAATTCGGCCAATGTTGTTGCGCGCTCCGTCGCAAATGGCTCCTTCAATTCCTATGAATCCCACGTCTTCAATCAGGCGCGGCTCCGCATGCAGGTTATGTACACCGGGTGCCTGGAGAATGAGACGGTCCTCCGGCCAGCAGTCGTTGCCGATAACGCCCAGCAGACCATAGCGGGCATAGCCGGCAAGGTGAGCAAAATAGTTGCGGTTGGCGGCGATCAGAAAGCGCCGAACATCGTCGCCGCCGTAAACGATGACGTCAACAGGAGCCACTGAGCATAGTAGCTCTTCGACAAGTTCTAGCCGCTGGATGCGCCAGTCCGAGAAAAAGAAGATGCGCATAGCTCACAGCTCCGCGCTGTTTTTTGGTTGTTTCGGCCTTGGGCCGCTCGCCATCTTCGCCATCATCTTGACCGCGAGCTTCTTTCGCCGCCGACTCTTGGCCACGATCTCAGAGCTCCCCCCAGCAGCTCAGGAGCATGAAGAGCCGGGCGGAAAGCCGCAGCCACCAGGAGCCAGGTGCTAAGAGCGGCTGGCAGGCAGCCAGTCTAGCCAGTCGGGCGGTCTCGCAGGCGCTGACGGGCAATCTCTTCAGCGGTAGAGAGGCCGGGCGCCTCAGCGACGAGCAAGGTATCGACCCACTTGACGCTTGTATAGCATTTGCCACCGGGGACGAGCAGTCGCCACGGCGCGCCGTGCTCGCGTGTGAGGGGGGCGCCATTGAGACGGTCGCAGAGCAGGGCTTGCGTGCTCTCTTCGAGTGTCAGCCAGACCGTGTAGCTGCCAGAGCAGACGGCCACGGCGCGGGCCTCTGGCAGCGGTTGCGCTAGAGCGAGCAGGGCGCTCAAGGGCCAGCCCTCCCAGTCTAGTGCCGGTACGGTCCAGCCCTCTTCACATGAGAAAGGCGCCTGCCAGCTCCGGCGGGGCAGATGCGCCAGATCTGCCGCTTCCAGTTCCAGCGCCTGCGCCACGCAGCCATAGATGCGCAGGTGCCCTCCGACTCCCGGGGCTGCAGACTCCTGCGGATAGGTAGGCAGCGCTGATAGCCGCTGCGGCTCTTTGCTTTGTTCCATTGTCTTCCTCTCAAGTAAGTAAAAGCTCCTTGCCCCGGGAGTTATAGCACGGCTGTGCCCAATCTGTCCAGCTACTCCGGCTATCTCTGGATAGCCGCCAGGCTTTGTTTTAAAGTGGCAATATATTGATACTTTCTGTAATTACTTGACATAGAAACATCCAAAATTATATACTCTATGACAGAAGAATATTTGCTACATTTTCAAGGCAGAGGCAGTGGCGAGTTTTCGGTAAATAATGATGGAGCATCGCTACGGACGGCACGGCCCGCGGGCCTGGCTGCGCCGATGGCAACGTCGCTACTGGCGCCCCCCAATACCAGCCAGGAGGGAGACGCAGCTTTCCTCCTTAGCTGCAATCCTGGAACAGCAGCTCCTGACGGAGGTACACGTCTGGTCATTAACAGAAAGGATCATCGTCATCATGCTCGGCAGCGATCGTTACCATGACTCTGATGAGCTTACGCTTCCCCCGCCCCCGGGACTGCATTCGCTTCTAGCCAAGGGGAGCCAAGACATTCACCCAGAGCTGAAAAGGCGGCTCGACTTCAAACTCTCCGATCTTATTGATGAGCTTAAAGAGATAGGCGGCTCAGGCAACCTCATCAATATTCATAGAGAAAGGCTCAGAAAACTATTGCGGCCATTTATTAAAAAACAACTCCAGGAGATCGGAACACCCATTTCTAGTCATAAAGATATTGATGAGGCTGTTGAGTCCGGCCTAAACTACTCATCTAAAGCACTGGAGGAGGCGCTCAAAGAGGAGGATCTCAAGTACCGCATACTGGCAACTGAGGCCGATCAACGACTGGCCGCCAAAGCGCGAGAGGATCGCCAGCATCATGGATCTCTCTCAGACTCTGAGAGGCGCGACCTGGCCGTTTTGGCCGCGCTCGAAGTGCGGGGTCTGGTCCCTACCTCTAAGATCAGCGACGAGCTGCTCACACAGTTGCATGCAGACGCTAACTGGTATGAGGAGGTCTTTGACAAGGGGAAGGAGATCATCGAGTGGCCACCTGAGGAATCCTTTCGCCGCCAACAGAGCAGCAGCGGGGACTGAGATCGTCAGGGGGATCAGCCGTCATCTCGGGCGTCTTTCAGGCGCCTTGCCTGACCCCACGGGGGGCAAACAGCAGCGCCTCATGCTCGCGCTACTGATCGTGGTGATGCTGCTCTTACTTGTGCTGATCTCGCTGAGCTGCTATCTGTGCTACCTGATCCTGCGCTAGGCCCTGGCGGGCAGAGGTGGGCCACACTGGCCCGGATCTCAGCCAGCGTGCTCACTGCCCGGCAGTGCGCAGCTTCCATCGCTGCAAGCCTGATCCTGGCCCTCCGCGGCCCCCATTCCAGGGGCGGCCATCAGCTGTGGCTCCTCGCGAGTGCTCTCGCGCCACACTCGCTCTAGTACCTCGCGCAGGAGCGCCACCGGCTGAGCGCCCGCGACCGCATAGCGGCCTGCCAAGAGGAAGAAGGGCACCCCCTGAATGCCCAGCTCCTGAGCGCGCCGCTCATCGGCCCGCACCGCTTCAGCGTAAGCCGAGCCGTGCAGCACAAGCTCCACCTCGTGCGCCGGTAAACCCACCTCGCCAGCCAGACGCTGGAGTGTCTCCAGCTCACTTAAGGCCGCCCCCTCGCTAAAGTAAGCCCTAAAGAGACGCTCAGCCAGCTCCTGCGCACGCCCATGCGCAGCAGCCAGATGAAGCAAGCGATGAGCATCAAACGTATTGCCATAGCGCGCCTGTTCCAGACGGAAGGTCAGGCCCTCCTGAGCAGCCAGAGCACTGACGCGCGCATTCATGGCCTCAGCCTCGGCCAGCGAGACACCGTATTTGCGCGCCAGCATAGCGCTGACGCTTTCACGCGCCTCGCGCGGAGCAGCCGGATCAAGCTGGAAACTACGCCAGATCAGCTTGACGCGATCGCGCCCGGCAAAGTCCGCCAGGGCTTTCTCCAGGCGCCGCTTGCCGATATAACACCAGGGACAAACAACGTCCGACCAGATCTCAATCTCCATCTTGGCCTTTGCCTCGCTTCTCAACGGCTGACTGACTGACCGACCGACAGCCCTCAGCGGCTGAGCCGACAGGCGACCACTGAGGGCTGAGTGGAGGTCTCGGCCAGACAGGCCTTTCAGGCGTCCTGCGAGACGGCCTGTGGCCTGCGGCTGATCACAATACCGATCGCCACAACAATGAAGGCTGCTAGCGCCAGCCCGATAAAGAGCGCTGTCTCCCGCTGGCCAATGCCCAGCAGGGCATCAAGCGCATAGTCGCCCGGCCCCGTGAGACCGATGACGATGCTGACCAGGAGCAGGAGTAAGCTATATTCATAGCCACCGCGCTGCATCCAGAAGCCATTGCGCCAGTGGCTTTTGAAGGTCGCCATTGCCATCGCGCCCGCCATGCCAGCCGCTCCGACAGCGGTCAGAAAACCAAGGGCTACTGCCAGGCCACCACCTACCTCCCCTAGAATGGCGAGCGTCACCCAGAGCCAGGCCGGCTGCAGTCCCTGACGCGCAAAGTTCTCCCGCGTGCGCGCCAGTCCCGCGCCGCCAAACCAACCAAAGAGCTTCTGTAACCCGTGCCCGGCCAGCGTTAAGCCGGCTCCCAGGCGCAGGATGAGCAGTCCAAGGCTCAGGGTCACTGACACCTGCGTTGCTCTCCTTTCTTCTTCTCTTCTCTATCGTGATGCGCCAGAAAAACAAGGAGGGCCTTAGCGGCCTCCCGCTCTCCAGCGCCTCTGCTTCGGCTTTTCCTTTCCTTACAAAAGTAAGGGTATCATAGAAAGCTGCTAACGTCAAGGATGTTGCTTCCATATTTATAGTATGGTATACTGGTGCTATGAAGAGAGCTGAGCGAGAAGAGCCGGCGGCGAAGCCGGAAGCCTGCAACGCAACGACGCCGATGGGACGCGCCGTTCGTCTGGTCGGCGATGCCACTACATTGCTGATTATGATTAGCCTGCAGCGCGGCCCGCAGCGCTTCAGCGAGCTGCTAGAGCAGCTTGGCCCGATCAGTTCGCGCACGCTGACTCAGCGCCTACGCTGGCTAGAGGAGCTGGGCTTTGTCGAACGTCACGCTTTCCTGGAGATTCCGCCCCGCGTTGAGTATCAGCTGACCGCCAGCGGACGGGAGTTCGGCCAGGTCATTGCCGCCATCGAAGAATTCGCGCGTAAGCATCTGGCCAATCCGCAGTCGCCTGGCCTGTGCCATGCTCAGCCCCTCTCTCCAGAGGCCGCCCCTGGCTCCGCCGCCGCAGCAGAGAGCCTTATTCAGTCCTCCGAGACGCAGGAGTCGGAGTATTGAACGTCTCCCAGGCTGACCGCACTTCCTTGCCTCCTTCGCCTGGGCCGCGCTGCTCTTTTCTGTGCTTCAGCCCATCTTCTGCAACCCTGTCCGTGTCGGCCTTGCCAGGTGGCCACCCTCTTGCTCATCACCCTTAGCAGTGGACCCTTTTCTACGGCTGGCTATCGACGTGACAGCGCAGCGGCAGACTGGATGGGCGAGACAAGAGGTCCAGGCTTGCCCACTAGCTAGATAGGAGAGGCCCGGCGCCCTTGCTCGCTGGTGGCGGTGCTTGCGCCGCGGAAATAGATCGCGCGGCGGCGGTGTTGCACAGAGTGGAAGGCCAAGAGAGAGGGAGGCTGAGGAGCTGATCAGGACGAGCAGGGCGCGACGGAGAGCGCTACGCGGAACGCTTCCGCTCCCCCGACCTCGATTTAACCTGTAGGCTCCTCGTGCGTATCTCTTAAGCGGAGGAGAGAAAAAGGTCGGCAGGTGGATCAGGTACGTGAGCCGGATAGCGGAGAGGGCAGGAGAGGAGCGCCAAGCGCACGGGCGAGCAGAGGCCCGAGGTAGGGCGCAAATCTTGATTGCCTGTCTGCCTCTAGCTCCACCTGCCGGCCTCTAGCCACGCTTGGCGAGCGAGCGCGCCAGCGTCTTTAAGCTGGTCAACGCGGCTCCGGTGCCTCGTGAGATCGGTCGAGGGCCAGGAGTAGAAGCAGAATAAGCATCGCCAAATAAAAGGCAGGAGAAGCTTAGACAACGAGGAGTGTGACCCGTATGCATCATCATCACCATCATGGTTGGGGCTGGGGCGGCCCCGTCTTCTTCCCCTTCGGCTTTGGCCTGGGGGGCGGTTTGCTTGGGGATTTGCTCGCGGGCGGTCTCGGCTATATGCTGGGCCGCTGGCAGGGACGCAACCAGCCATACCAGGGCTATCCGCCCTATTATCAGCAGGGCTATGGCTATCCGCCCTATCAGGCGCCAGCTCAGAATCCCGGTGCCACAGCGGATGCGCGTCTGGCTCAGCTCCAATTGCTGGAGCGGCTGCGCGCCTCGGGCGCTCTGACAGAGGCCGAGTTTGAGGCCGAGAAGCAGCGCATTCTGAGCGGCTACTGAGCGTGCACCGCATCTATTCCACGCTCTGAAAGCAATATAGGCTGAATCTCACAAAAGATAATATAATAAACAGAAAGGGAGCACCCTGAGCGGTAGCTCCCTTTCTGTTTACAGATGAAACCTGCGCGATCGGGTGAGCGCTGGCCTGCTCTGCCGAGGCAAGTGGATGGTAAGGGCTTCGCGCGGGTTTTTTTAGCGATGCGACCTCCTTCTCCCCCTTGTCGGTCAGCCACGATGAAGATCGGCAGAGAAGCGGGCAATACAACGTTCTCTTTGGTGGGCGATCCAGGTCGGCCACCGTACCACGTCTGGGTGGTCAGCCAGGCCGTTTATATCCGCTCTATGCTCACTGCCAACCGCAAGCTTCAAAAAAATCATGATGTCTCGCAGGCTGTCTGATTTTCAGATTTTGAGGAGGAGGATCACCTATGGATGAACCTGATGAGAAGCCAGAGGCACTGCCTCCAGCCGAGGCAGCGAGCGATTCGCTGACTTCAGGATCGCAGTCTCAGGCAGCCTCATCATCGACTCCAGCCACCTCTGAGGCGGCATCGCCAGCGCTCGAACCCCAGCAAGCTCCAGTCCTGGAGAACGAGGCCAGGCAGCGAGCGGCCGCAGAAATAGCCGCCCAGGAATCTGCTACGCTTTCGCCTGAAGGCGCTCCTTCTCTCGAAGAAGAGAAGAAAAATCTGCAAAAGAGGCAAGTGCAGACTACCGCCAAGACTGTGCGCGCGACTGATCCCTACAGCGGGCCGGAAGGCCCCTCGCTGAGCGAGAGCGCAGGGCCTTATCCTGAACCGCTGCTCCCGCCACCCCCACCGCCAGCGCATGTGCCGAGGACCGTGCGCTTGAGTACCGCGATCATTATCGGCGGGCTCATCTTCCTGCTCTCGACTACCTCCGCCATCTTGATCGCCTTATATGCCAGCGCCGGCGGCTTCGCGCCCTTTATCAAGCATCTCAACGTCCCCAGCACGGCCACGACCGCCGCGCTCACACGGCGCGTCCATCAGCAAACGCCTACCTTATCGTCCTCACTGCCCTCATCGTCCACGGCGTCCTCCAGTAGCATCACCGCTACCGTCACCGTCGTCGCTACTGCTACCGCTCCGGCTCCGCCGACCGTTATCGTCGTCGGCCCTACTCCCACGGCGGCAGCTACTGCGCCGTACAGTGGCCCAACGGCTGACACCCTTCTGCACGCCTTCATTGCCAATTATCTACCTATTGCCTGCTCAGCCGATGGCGCTTGCATTCGCCCGCTGCCGCCAAACTGGTGGCTCTCCTGTTGCGAATTCTATCCAGCGCATGGCTCTTATCAGTTTTACGATACCTCGGGGGGCGCTCCTGGCCTCGGCACAGAGATGATCGTGGCGGTCTTCCAGACAGGAGCGCATGCGAAAACGGTCCTCGATCAGTTGATCAGTAGCCAGGCCTGGGTGGCGCCGCACTATGCTATTGTGGATAACTGCGCTCTTCTGACCGAGAACATCAACGCCCTCACCGATTGGAACCAGTATATCGCGATCATGCAACAGCTCTGCTAAGGCAGCGGAGCAGCCCTGACGGGGTACGTACCTGGCCTGGCATCGCTCACTCTTGGATTGCTTCAGGCCTTCAATTTCTTCGTCTTGGCTACACGCAACCCTCTCCCTCCGCCTGTCTACTCTGGACGACATTTCGGCTTCCAGCTTCGTTGCGCCGAAAAAGAGCGGCCAGCCAGAGATCTGCCGCCTCTAGACCGGGGCACGCGGCAGACGCCAGCCTCCTTATGCATCGACGCTGGCTGGCCCTGGTGGGCATTCGTCCGAAGAGCGCAGAGGGAACTTTGTCTTTCTGGCTCTGACATCTCTCTCAGCGGCCTGGCGCCTCCCAAACCTGCACTGTGCCATCGACCCCTGCTGAGGCAATGTAGCGGCCATCCGGCGACCAGGCTACGGCCAGCACTGTATCGCGATGACCACTATAGCTGAGAATGAGGCGGCGGCGTGCTACTTCCCAGACCTGCACTTCCGCGCCCTGGCCCGCCGTTGCCAGATAGCGACTATCCGGTGACCAGGCCAGGCTGTGCGGATAGATCACGGGGCCAACCTGGCCACCGCCGGCCAGAAAGTGCCCGCTGAGCGAGAGGGCTTCTCGGGCGCTGCTCACCTCGCGTACGATCGTCTGCACCGGCTGCAGCTTGCCGGCATTGGTGATGGTGAGCAGGCTTTGCCCTACCATGTAGGCCAGATAGCGGCCATCCGGCGACCAGGCGGCGGCGATGGCGTGAGCCAGCTCGGGGAAGTAGTGCAGGGGGCGCCCCGTGGCAGCTTCCCAGAACTGCACAGCGTGCGTGCGACCCGCCGAGGCAATGGTTTTGCCATCGGGTGACCAGGCTACAATGTAAGAGGGCTGCCCTCCGGGCGGGGGATTGGTCGGGTAGGTCACCAACACCCGACCGCTGACGCCCTCCCTGATGGTCACGCAGTACTCGCTGGCCACTGCCACGCGCTTGCCATCTGGCGACCAGGCAAAGACGTAGACATTGGCGAAGGCCCCCGGGCCTGTGTCAGAGAAAACGTCATAGAGGGCCTGCGTGTTGCCACTGGCCGGATCTAGGACCTGCAGCGGGCCAGCCCGCACCCCCAGATAGCTCAGTTGCCCGGTGCCCGAAGAGAACCAGCTCAATACGTGGATGAGGTCGACTGTGTCATCCTGGTAAAGGAGCACCGTCTTTCGGGCGGCGAGATCGCAGACCCTCAGATCAGGAATATCCCCATCAGTGCAGTAGGCCAGCCGTTGGCTGTCTGGCGACCAGACCACATCGAGTACTGAGTGCCCCGCTGGCGCGCGAAAGGTCACCAGCGTCACCCCAGGGGCCACCGCCGCGGGCCTCGACGCAACGGTCGCCGTTGCTCGTCCCTGGCTCAAGCCAGAGGGCAGCTCCTGACAACCAATGAGCGTGGCGCTGATCCCCGCTCCCGCTCCCAGCACAGTGAGGCCGCCGAGAACACTGCGTCGCGAAAGGCGCACATCATTGCTTCCGCTCATGGAATCACCTTCCCGTTCTCATCAGCTTAGAGGCGCAAGCCAGAGCCCTGATGGTTGGCTGGTTGTTGCCTCCGATTCCCTTGCCTCTCTCAAGGTGCCTTCACGGCGCTTTCCAGACATGCACTTCTCCATCGCTGCTGGCCGAGGCCAGCCAGTCCCCATCAGGGGACCAGGCAACGGCCAGGACAGGTGCCCGATGACCGCGATAGGTCAGGGCCAGGCGGCGGCGCGCGATCTCCCAGACCTGCACCATCGCCCCCTGACCAGCCGTGGTCAGCCAGCGACTGGACGGCGACCAGGCCAGGCCTCGTAGCAGCAGAGGGATTTCATGCCTGGCTGGGGCCACAGCAGGATAGAGCGCCGGCTGCGACAGCAGGAGCCGCCCGCTGTCCGCCTGGCGGACCACGAGCCTCAACGGCTGAGGCTGATTCCAGGATTGGAGCGAGACCGTGCCTGCCAGATAGGCCAGGGCCTGCCCATCCGGTGACCAGACGGCAGCCAGAGCCTTGGTTTGCTCGGGGAAGTAGTGCAGAGGCCGACCGGTGGCGGCCTCCCAGAACTGCACAGCGTGCGTGTGCCCCGCCGAGGCAATGGTTTTGCCATCGGGTGACCAGGCTACAATGTAGGAGGGCTGCCCTCCCGCCGGCGCCGCCTGCGGATAGCCGACCAACACCCGATGACTCGCCCCATCATAAACGGTGACCGCATAATCGTCGGCAAAGGCCACCCGGCTCCCATCCGGCGCCCAGGCCAGAGCATAGACCGGAAACGGGGCAGCAGTCGCCAGCTTCGCTGGACTTCCGGCTACCAGCTCATCATCGATATGCGCCGTGGTCACGTTCCATAGCCTCAGCAAGGAAGCCACCACCTGTTTGCTCCCTTCCAGAAAGCTGAGGTGCAGACCACGCGGTACCCAGGCCAGGGCCGCGCCCCGGGTTCCCAGCGCCTGATAGACCGAGTGGATACGACCAGAGGCCTCCCAAAGGTAGAGTAGCCCCGGCGACTCACCCTCACTCACAGGTATAGCCAGAGCCGCTAACAGGCTGCTGTCAGGGGCCCAGGCCAGCCCATATGGGATAGCTGGCTTCTTGAGGAAAGACATTTGATGACGCACCAGCAGCGTTCCAGGAGCAGGCCGGGAACCAGCTCCAGCGACCTGCTGCGACAGCGAGAGCCACTGCTGACTGGCGCCGGCTTCCAAAGGCGACGGCCGGCCCGTCAGTGTCAGCGCCTGCCGCAAGAGGCTCCGCCGGGACAAATGCCTAACAAACTGAGGAGCAAGCAGTGTACCCATGACGCCATCTTTGACCTCTCCGTGGGTTCAAAAGTGGGACTTGTGAGGACTTCAGCGGCCCGGGGCCAGGCCGGCCCGTCCGCCATCTTCCTCTGGAAGAGACAGTAGCACCCGCCATGCATGCCCCGCCAGCGTTCAGCTCACACCTGTAGTGTGAGCTGTGTCACACTGCAGGCACAGAATGGCGATCCCCCCGTTTGCCTGAGCAGAACAGGGGCAGCTCCGACGGTTCCGTGCTATAATGTCCTACAAAACGCCTGTCCCTCTGGGATACTAAAGACAGCCAGGAAAAGACACACCGCTCTTTGCAAGGACATGTATATGTATCTGGATCAATCCTTACGAGAGTATCTCAATGACCTCTCTTCCTCACAACCAACACCCGGGGGCGGCTCCGCTGCGGCGCTGAGTGGAGCGATGGGTGCGGCCCTTGCCAGCATGGTCACGCGGCTCACCATTGGCAAGAGTGGCTACGCTGATGTACAGGACGAGATCGAGGACATCTTACAGAAGACCGAGGAATTACGCGAGCGCTTTCAACAGTTGATGCAAGAAGACATCGACGCCTATGAACGGCTGGCCATGAGCTTTCGGCTACCCAAAGGGAGCGCCGAAGAGAACGAGGCCCGCAGTCGTGTCATTCAGATTCGGCTGCAAGAAGCGGCCCTGGTGCCGCTAGAGGTGGCAGAGCGAGCGGCGGAGCTTATGCGCTTCTGCATGCGCCTGGCCCAGATCGGCAACAAGAACGTTCGTAGCGATATTGCCGCCGGGGCCGCCCTGGTGACGAGTGCCGCCCAGGGGGCAGCGTGGATGGTGCGCGTGAACCTGCGTTCGCTTAAGAATCAGCAGACAGTTGAGCAGCTACAAAAGCGCCTGGAAGAGGCTCTGAAGGCGGTAGAGGCAGGGCACGCCGACGTAGTTCGTCTGGTAGGAGGGACACTGTGAGCGCAACAATTCTTGACGGGCGCGCCCTCAGCGCCGCAATTCGCGGCGAACTGCGCACCGAGGTGGAGCACTTCCGTGAGAGGCTGGGATACGCGCCTGGTCTGGTCATTGTGCGCGTGGGCGGTGACGCCGCTTCGGGGGTCTA
This sequence comes from Thermogemmatispora argillosa, assembly GCF_059696725.1. Lineage (NCBI taxonomy): Bacteria > Bacillati > Chloroflexota > Ktedonobacteria > Thermogemmatisporales > Thermogemmatisporaceae > Thermogemmatispora > Thermogemmatispora argillosa. The sequence goes on from NZ_AP019377.1 coordinate 757,226, forward strand.
TACCCGGGCTATCTTGCGCATCGCCGGAGAGATTGGCGTCCAGGCTCGGGTAGAGGAGCTGCCAGCCCTGACGAGCGCCGATGAGTTGCGGGCCTTGCTGCTGCAGCTCAACGAGGATCAGCATACGCACGGCATCATCGTTCAGATGCCCTTGCCGGCCCATCTCTCTCAGAAGATGGTCGCCGATACCGTGGCGCCGGCCAAGGACATCGATGGCATCAGCCCGGGCAGTGCCGGCAATCTCTTCCTGGGCCTGCCCAGCTTCCTGCCATCGACCGCCGCCGCCGTGATGGAAATCCTCGACCGCAGCCGCATACCGCTGGCCGGCAAGCGTGTAGTGATCCTGGGGCGCAGCAATGTGGTGGGCAAGCCGCTAGCGCTGATGCTTCTTCAACGCCACGCTACGGTGAGCGTCTGTCATTCGCGGACGCGTGACCTGACGGCCCTGACGCGCCAGGCCGATGTGTTGATCGCTGCCGTTGGGCGTCCGCGTCTGGTCACCGCCGAGATGGTGCGCCCGGGGGCGGTGGTGATTGACGTGGGGATCAATACCCTCCCGGAGGGGGGGATCGTGGGTGACGTCGATTTTGAGGCCGTCCGCGAGGTGGCTGCAGCGATTACGCCTACGCCGGGCGGCGTCGGCCCTCTGACCAATGTGATGCTGCTCAAGCAGTGTGTCCGCGCCGCCTGGCTGGCGAGTGGACTCTCACAGGAGCTACTGGGCCTTTCGGCTTCGCAATTCTAGCTAGCCTTGTTTCTGTCCTGTCCCCACGCGCTGCTTCCATTGTTCGACGCTACCTGCGGCTGCCTCTGCGATCGATCGACTGGCCCGCGCCGGCCCCCTGGCAGATAGAGGCCTGTGAGGCTGCAGGTCATAGAGAAGGGGGAGGGAGGGGCATCCGCACCCAGGAGGGCAAATAAGTAGTGCGGTGCCCCCCCCACGCAACGTGACTATGGTTCACCAGCAGCAATCATCTGGGCGCTGATGACCTCAAATGCCTGGGACCAGGCGTCTTGCATGGCCGGCGTAAAGCGCGGCCCCAGAAAGTCGGCAAAGGTGGCCAGTAGGGTTTGACCAACCAGGGGATAATGTTCCGGCTGGACACCATAGCTGTAGTGACGCTCGCCCAGCCTGCGCAGCACCGGCTCCAGGTTCTCGCCTCGCTCAACTCCAGCCACCACAGCGGCCAGCGTAGCCATGAGGCTGCTTTCCTGGCGCCGCATGTCGGTCCTGGCAAAGAGCAGGCGCGTTTGGGGAAAAGTTGTGAAGAGACGTTCATAGAACTGGCGCGCGAACATCTCTTTCTGCGGGGCAACCATCTCAAAGCTCTCTTTGAGCAGTGGCGCATTCATGTGCTTTTCCTCTATGCTGTTCTCTCGTGTCCCTTCACGAGGCGCAGGCCACAAAAGCTAGCCAGCCCACGGATGTGGCAGGGGCAGGAGCCGCTCACGCGCCGCGCCCGTGACAGTCCAAACGAACCACATGAGTCCTTTGCTCCTCGCCGCTGGAGAGCCGCAATGGCAGTCAGGCCGCTGCACTGGCATCCTTGTCGATCACACTCGCCGCATCGCTGAGCTGGTCGGTCAGGCGGCTTTGTTAATTATGCCCAATTCCTTTCTCTGGTTATACAGTACTATTTTCTATTTCCTCTGTAAATGAGTAAAATAGCTGATTATAACTTCAAATATTTATGCATTATGCACAATCACCCGCGCTCGCGTGAGACCATCTGCCAGAGACTATATAGACAAATGTCTATATGAATTTCGAGCCGCCTGCCAGGCAAGGCCTTGCCTTTGCGGCATAACTCCGCTATACTAATGGGCAAAAGAAGGGCGCGCCAAGGCTCTCGCCTGGCGTGCGGCGCAGCAGCACAGCCAGTGTGCTCATTCTGCCCTGTTCCATACAGGCCTGCCGCCGGCGACCCCTGGATTCTTCCAGGAGAGGAAGGCGGCTTCCTCCTTTCTCTCACTAAGGCACCGGCCGGAAGGTCAGCAACGGCATCGCCTCACCGTGCAAGGGAGGGCGGGTCAACCTGGCCACCGTGTTGTGCTGTCCTGCGGGGCAGTGGGCTGCCGTCAACCAGCCCTGAAGCCCGGGTCGATGCGGCTGCGGGCAAGCCCCTGGCTTGAGCCTGGGGTCGTTGACGTCTTTCCCCTCTTTCTCCTCACTAGTGAACCATCCCCCAGAAACAGGAGGCAGCCCAATGGTTCGCTCTCTCCCCAGCTCTCTGAGCGCCTCTCTCAACAGTTTGACACGGCGTCCGGCGCTGGCGCTCAGCCTTAGCGACCGTCTTCTCCACTATACTCCCTACCAGGCGCCGGCCACTCCCGACGGCTGGCACGATGCCTGTCTGGCCAGCGACGGCAGCATTGTCCGCGTGCGTCTGGCCCGCGCCAGCTCCTTTCTCGCCGGCACCTTTCAGGTTCAACGTATCAGCGACCCTACTCAGGCGAGCCAATGGGCAACCGGCGCCTGGATAACGCTCCCTGGGGCCGCCGGGATTATGAACCAAGAAGGCGGCTGTGCCATTGCTAACTGCGGCGGCCTCTTACGCGCCTTCGCCCAGCGTGGCAGCGGTGGTAATCAGCTTTGGCTCTGGACCTCCAGCGACAACGGCCAGAGTTGGAGTGGCCCGATCACGGTGCTTTCTCCTCCTAGCAATGCCTTCATTAAGGGCATTGCCTGCGCCGGCACCAACGATGTCTTTTTCGCCTACGATGTGCTTGGCGGGGAAGCTATCGGCTGCTCCTTCTTCAGCGGCAGTAGCTGGTCAGCCCTCCAGAGCTGGACCCTGCTCCCGCTCAGCGCCAGCGGTGGACTGGCCGTCACCTGTTCCGGCTCTCTCTATACGCTGATCTACTCCGACAATTATTCGCTGGCCTCCTGCACTTTCAATGCTGCTACCGGTCAGTGGAACTATGGCACTGTCATCGCCCCAGCGACGACCACCGCGATCATGCGTTTGGCTCCGCACCTCTCGTATGCCAACGGCCTCTATACGCTCAGCTGCATTGAGGCCGATAGCGGGAATCTCACTGGCTCGGTCTATAGCTACCCCCGCCTGCGCCAGTCGGCTGACCTGCAACACTGGTCGAATGGGACTATTCTCCACTGGCTCCCCTGCAGCTATGGCGCGGTCGTGCTTCCAGCGGTTACGCCTCCCAGCGGCAGCGCTGGCCCGCGCGCCTATGTTGTGACCATGCCAGCGATCGCCAGCGCTCCGCTGCCTCAGAGCACGACCGCCGCGCAGGAGCTTGACCTTTCATCTGCTGTTCTGGCCTATCGCCGTCTGGAGCGCCCTGGCTGTCCTGCCCGGTTGGAGGTGCTGCTTGACAACAGCAGCGGCCGCTACAACGCCCTGGTGGGCAGTCCCAGTCACCCCGGTCTCCTGGCTCCAGGGGCAACGCTGACCTTGAGCGAGGGGTACTATGCTGGCACGCCTTCGCTGCCTGTGCTGATCAAGACGGGCAGCTACATGCTCAGCCAGCTTCATTTTCTGCGCTCACCCCAGGAAAACCGCTTGCTGCTGGTCGCCAGCGATCGCACACGGCAGCTCGACCTGCTGGCTCGCTACCAGAATAGCTATAGCGGCCAGACGCTGGCTTTTCTGCTCAGTGAGGTCTGCGCCCGCGCCGGTCTTTTTAGCGTCGCTCTGCCCACAAGTGCCCAGTTGAGCCAGATCATTCCGTCCTTTGTGCTTCACGCGGGCCGGCCTTATCGAGCCGCCCTCGATGAATTGTGCAATACGTACAGTCTGGTCTACTTTCTCGATCAGGATGAGGTACTGCGCTTCCGCGAGTTGAGCAGCAGCGAGGCGCCCGCCTGGTCCTACCAGCCGGAGATCGAACTGCTTCGCTTTGGCAGCAGCGATGAGCGCGCTAATCACATTATTGTCAGTGGCAAGCCGCCGGCGGGTGGCCCTCCCCAGGCCTTGACCACGGCTGAGGCCTACGACGACGCCCATCTACAGCAGGTGGGCTGCGAGCGCCTGCTTTTCCATATCGATCAGAAGCTGACAACGACGAGCCAGTGCGCTCAGAAGGCCACCTTTCTGCTGGCTCAGGAGCAGCGGCAGGCCAGCCGCCATCGTATCGTCGTACCGCTGAATCCAGCTCTGCAGCTCTTTGACGTGCTTGCTCTGGCCGACAGCCTTGCCCCTACTGGCAGCGGCCAGAGCCTGACCTGTCGCATTAGCGGCTTGACAGTGCACTACGAGGCGCAGCAAGGGCAGGCCGAGATGGTGCTTGACCTGGAAGGTCTCTAGCAGGAGAGCGGGAGAGGCCTCGACCTGACTAGGAGAGCAGCCCGCGCTTGAGGGCGCGAATGCGGGCGTCGTTGCGATCAATGCGGCGATAGGCCAGCCACAATTCGTTTGCAACTGGCTGGGGCGGCTCCCAGAGGAGGCGCAACTGCCCGGCCTCCAGCGAGCGGCGGCAGAGATAGTCTGGCAAGACGCTAATGCCATAGCCTTGCTCGACAGCGCGCTTGATGGCGTGCAGGTCGGGCAGTACCAGCGCGGCCTGAAAGCTGGGGCGGCGTTCAAAGCACTGCAGCCAAAAGCGGCGAATGATCGGCAGCTCCGGCCCGTAGCTGATCCAGCGCTGGCTTGTTAACCACTCTTCTAGCGGCGTCCGCTCGCCTCTGGCCGCCGCTTCGACGAGGGGCGCCGGTACAGCCAGGGAGGCCGGCCCGACCAGTACGAAGCGTTCGTCGTCGAGATGGAGAAATTCCAGGTCGCGCGAGGCGAGCTGCTGCGTGGCGATGACGGCCTCCAATCGCCCATGCTCAAGATCGTTGATCAGGTCGGCGGTCTCTCCAAATTGCAGCCAGAGCCGGTATGGGAGAGAAAGCAAGCGCGTCAGCAGTTGCTCTTGAAAATATTCGCGCGGCGCCCCACAGCGCAGCAAAGGTGGACGCTGCTGACCAGCTCCCAGCGTCTGGCTAACCTGCTCCAGGGTTTCAATGGCCTGCACAATCTGATTGTAGAGTTCTTTGCCACGCGCCGTCGGGATCATCCGCCGCGGCGCACGGAGAAAGAGCGGCTCCCCTACGGCGGCTTCCAGGGCCGCCAGATGCTGGGTGACTGCTGGCTGCGTCAGCAAGAGGGCCCGCGCCGCTCCCGAGACGGTGCCGGCCCGATAGATGGCAATAAAGCTACGGTACCACTCCAGATCAACCATAAATTTATTTATAGGTATGCCCAGAAAGACTATTTGCTTTATAGCACAGCCACAGCATAGAATGCCAGTGGCGGCGCGGCAAGAGTCAGGACAAGGCAGCTACCATACCATAGGCAGCGTTTCCGTCGGGCCGACGCCGCTTGATTTTGGCCCAGCCTGCAGCGAGTCCTGTTCACACGGACAGCTATAGAGACAGCTTTCACTTCCCCTTTATAGAGTAGCAAGGAAAGGAGTGGTTTCTCCGTGGCTCAAGCGCGTCACATTCTGATGGTGGTCACTGGTCACGACCGCATCGATGACGAGCACCGGACCGGCATTTGGTTTGAAGAATTCGCAGTTCCTTATCAGGCCTTTAAAGAGCAAGGCTGGCAGATCACGGTCGCCAGCCCGCGCGGTGGCAGTGTTCCCGTTGACCCGCGCAGCGAGCCGAAAGATGAGGAGGCGCAGAAGTACGCTGAGGCGCGCGCCCAGCTTCATAACACGCGCCCGCTGGCCGGCATCAACGCCTCCGATTACGACGCTATCTTTCTGCCTGGCGGGCACGGCGTGATGTTCGATCTGGCGGAAGACACCACCTTGCATCGTTTGCTTGGTGACTTCGAGCGCCAGGGTAAGATCATCGCCGCCGTCTGTCACGGGCCGGCGGGTTTGATCGGTGCGCGGCGTGACGACGGCCAGCCGCTGGTAGCGGGTAAGACGATTACCGCCTTCACTGATGAGGAAGAGCGCGCTACCGGGCTGGATAAGTTCATGCCCTTCTTGCTGGAGACGCGCCTGCGCGAGCTGGGAGCCAACTTTGTGACGCGCCCCAATTGGTCCGACCATGTTGAGCGCGACGGGCGCCTGATCACAGGTCAAAACCCGCAGTCGAGCGCCAGTATTGCGCGCGCGGTGATCGAGGCGCTGAGCTAGGCTGGCGGGTCTGGTGGAGCGAGCGCCCCCGCGAAAGAACGTGAGCGCGCGGGAGGCGTTTCGCTCTCAATGAACCGAGAGCTTTGAAAAGGGTTGACGGCAGCTTTGGGCGCTGCCGTCAAGTCACATGGCGCTTGCGCCCCGATCTTCCGGCCATCGTCTATGACAAGTCTTTTCTCCTCTTTTTTTATCGGAAGGCCTCTCTTTTTTATCGGATGGCCTCGCCCCTAAGCCAGCCTCCTCGCTCCCAGCCAGCGCTAGCCCAGGTTGGCTTAGGAGGCTTTGCCAGCCCGTCGGCGCCGCTGCTCGGCCCTCTTGCGCCGGTATTCCAGACGGCGCCGCCGGCGCTCACGACGGCGGGCCTCCTCCAGCGCTGGATCGATCTCCGAGGCTGTAGCCCCCTGAGCCTCTTCTTGCCCCTGATTACGGGTGGCCGCCGACTGACCGGCGGTAGCTTTTCCCCGGAAGCTCATGCGTACGACCATGACCGCTAGCACCAGGGAGATGATCAGCAAGGCAAAAGAGAAGCCAAGGAGATAGGGCCCCGTCCACGCTGGTAGCAGGGTCGTCCTGGCAAGCGCGCTGCAAAAGAAGACCAGGGCCAGGAGCAGGTACTCACTGCCCGTAAGGATATTGACTTGTTTGAGGGGAGAGCTGCCCGGCTGGGCGAGCAGGCGCCGGCGCCCCACGACCAGGTTATACCCCCCCAAGGCCACAAAGAAGAGGCCAAAGATGATCAGTATGCGTGGATCGCTCATTAGTGCACGTACTCAAAGAACAAGAGTGCTTGCCGCTGGCCGGGATCAGCCAGCCGGCGTTAGGTCGGTAGGTAGGTAGGTAGGTAGGTAGGATTACGAGCGCCCTGTGGGGCGAGCCACTGCGGCGCGCCCGGGTCGGGTAGTCCGCCCTCGTTCATATTGCCAGCGCAGGAGCAGCGCCAGGAGCAGGCACAGCAGCGGCCCCGTCACGAGATTCAAGCTAAACGTGAGCGGATCAAGGATGCGCAGTGTGCGCAGCGGCAGCGCGATATCGGCATGAGGGATCTGCAGCAGGCCCGCCAGGCCCTGAAAGACCCAGAGATCGGGCGCCAGCACCAGCGCCAGGCCCAGTAAGGCCGTCAGCAGGAGGTAGCGCGGCCAGCTCGGCAGCGGCGGCTCTTCCCCGGAAGCCGTGAGCGCCTCCGGCGTCTCATAACCATAGGTGCTCAGGAGTAGCAAAGCCAGGGCCGCCCCGTTCAGGACCAGTGGCTCCAGCGCCAGTACATCGAACATGCTCCCATTGCCCAGAAAGAGAGGAATGCGCCAGAGCAGCGAGAAAATAATCAGGGCGGCATCGGGCTGGCTGAGGTCGATGTGAATCGGGACCTGCCAGGGCAAAAGCGCCGAGAGCAGGCGCAGCGTCGGAAAAGGACTGGGTGCGAACTGGTAGAGGACAAACATGGCATCGTAGGCTGCCGCAAAGAGGTAGCCAACCACCGTTGGCAGCGAAGCCAGGAACAGTACCGCGATCACGTAGCTCAGCAGCGAGCGGCGCGCTTTCCCTGGAGCGGCTCCTGCCGCTGCGGCTTCCGTTGACCCTCCCTCCTGGTGCTTTATCTCTTCTTCCTCCTCATCCTCTTCCTCCTTCTCCTCTCCCTCAGCCTCTCTTTCCTCATCTGGGCCCTGGTCTGGAAGAGCAGGGGTCTCCTCTTCTGCATGCCGAGTTTGCTCCTCCGCCTGGCGAGCATCTTCAGACTCTACTGCCTGCTCGTCGCGCTTGAGCGAGACGACCATCACTTGCTCATCGGTATCGGCCTCGGTCTCCATCTGACTGGCGATCGGGCTGGGGAGACGAGTCGGCGCGGGCCGCAGTGGCGCAAAGGCTAAATGGCCGAGCGCAGCCCCCACCAGGCTTAGCACCAGAGCAAAGATGGTCACCAGTCCCCAGGTGCTCAAAAAGGCCAGGCGCAGTTCGGCCTGCGTCAAGAGTGTCGGCAGCACAGAGGGATAGGTCAGGGCAGCACCCAGGTGACACAGGGCCAGAATAGCGCCGGCCAGGGCCGCTTCTAGCAAGCCGGGGCGCTGCAGCGTGTGCAGTTTACGGATGGCCGTGACCAGCAGCCCACAGCCAGGGGCCGCCAACACCGCCACAGGTACCAGTGCCGTCGAGGGCTGGACATTCAAGCGGGCGATAATAGCGAAGAGCAGCCCCACCACGGTCACAACCTCTACTGCCAGCCAGGCCGGTCCACGCCTCTGCTCGGTCCATTGCTTTTCTTCTGTGGCAGCAGCGACCGGTGTCGCCGCGGCGGTCATCTCTTCCGCCTGCTCTTCGGCCTCTTCAGCCGATGAGAAGGCCGCTTTTCTCTCGGCGCTCCCCTGGGCCTGCGGAGCAGCGGTAGTGCGCTCAGAACGTTCGGATTCTTGCATGCAGACGCTTAGCTCCTCATGGACAATCTGCCAGGATAGTAGCACATTGGGGGCAGAGCGACAAGAGGCAGGCCAGTCGCTGCCGCGGCTGGCCTGGTCGTCGCCGCGGCAAGAGAGGGGAGCCACAGTATGACAGGCAAGCAGGAGACCTGCTCAATAGAGCAGGCAGGTGAGCGATCGAGGCTCACAGGAACCTGGGGGAAGGGAAAGCAGCCCGACGAGCGAGGGCGTGTCAGGCGTCGGGGCTGCCGGCTCCCGGAAACCAGATAATGGCGCTGACTACCTCTTTGCCGGGCACTGCCAGTTCGCCCTTGTCAGGCACCAGCCAGCCCTCCAGGAAGGCGCGTAGTTCGCGGCGCGTCGCCTCATCGTCGGGCAGGAGTAGCTGCTCTAGCAACTCTTCCACGGCGACATCGAGCGAGGGATAGCGCAGCGAAAGGGGCGTCCTGACAATCTCCACATTGGCATAGATCCCCATCTCAAAGAGGACATCCAGCAGGTGAATATAGGCCGGCTGGCGGGCCAGCTCCCTGCCATGAAAGTGGCGCCAGACAGGGGCTGTAAACTCATCGAGGTGGGTGGCCCGCATATAAATATAGCAGGTCCTTCGGGCGGCGGCGCGCAGCTTCTCGACAAAGGGGACAACCTCGCGAATCGGATAGAGCACATGGCTACAGAGCACGATATCGGCCCTCAGATCAGTCGGAGCCGCTTCCCAGGTCGACTGGATCGTCACGATGTTGTTCACCCCTCTCTCCGCCGCCTCCTGGCGCAGGTAGCCCAACATGGTCGCGTTTGGCTCGACCGCGTAGACGGTCTGCACCAGCGGCGCTACAGCCAGTGCGAAGCGGCCCGTTCCTGCCCCCACGTCGAGAACGGTGCGCGACGGCTCCAGCTCCTGACGGACGCGTAGAAAGAAAGGATCACTCGCGCCCCGCTCGCGCGTGCTGCGATGGTAAAAGCGCGCGCGCCGGTCCCAGAATTCGGCGCTGGAACGCCCCAGGCGGGCATAGATGGCCTCCATCTGCTGCGCACGCGCATCATGAAGGGCGTACCAGCGTTCAAGTGCGCTCTCCATAGCTCTCCTCTTCTCCTCTGCCTGGCTTCTCACCACACAGGCCGTGGCCAGGGAGCTGGTTCGCTATCCCTGCGCTGCCCCGCCAGGCTCCAGCTTCGCTTTCAGGCACGAGAAGAACTGGCCTGTGAGTTTCTCGGCAGTGCCTTGCAGGAGGCGCGCTCCCACGCTGGCGATTGTCCCACTCACCACGACCTTGGCTTCCCAATCCATGCGCGTCTGATTGCTATCGACCGCCGTCAGGTGCATATCGCCCGCCAGCTCGACGGCGCTCCCCGGTGCCTTGCCGCGGGCCTTCACCACCATGTGATCCGGCTCGTGCATCTCGGGTCGCGTTACATCCAGGGTAAACTTGGCTTTCACGGCGCCGATGCCCACGCTCACCACAGCCTTCCAGTGCTCCTCTCCGAGCACTTCGAGACTCTGGAAGCCAGGGGCGCACTCGGCGACTTTGTTGACATCCAGCAGGAAGGCCCAGACCTTATCGATCGGGGCAGCGATGGTTTGCGAACCAGAGAAATCCATAGCGACCTGTCACCTTTCGTGTGTTGCGTCTGCCTTGGGCGCAAGATAGCGCTGCGGATCGCTGTCAAAGAGCCGCTTGCAGGCGGGGCAGCAGAAATAGAAGTCTTGCCCCCGATAGGTGCTGCGCTGCCTGGCGGCGGCTACCTCTACTATCATACCACAGACCGGATCAACGGCGCTCGCTGGCGGCGCTGTTGAGGCGGCCGTCGACTCGGAAGGCGCCACCTCATGAGCGGGCCGGCGCCGCCGCATCTGGACCAGTTCGGCGAGGATGCTGGCAGCGATCTCCTCGGGCGTGATGGCTCCCAGGTCCAGGCCCGCGGGGGCGTGCAGGCGCCCAATGACGCTTTCCTCCAGGCCAGCTTCGCGCAGGTACTGGCGACAGGCTTCGGCTCGCCGACGGCTGCCAACCATGCCAACATACCAGGCAGGGCTACGCAGGGCCCGGGCGACAGCCTCTTCGTCATATTCGCCGTGCGTGGCTACTACGATAGCGCTGCGTTCGTCGGGTTGCATGGTGAGCAGGCCGCTCTCATCCACGCGGACAATGGCAAAGTCCAATACTGGCGCCAGGCGGGCCAGAGCAGCTACGACTGGCGAGGCGCCGATCAAGAAGAGGCGTGGCTGTGGCAAATGTGGCTCCATGTAAATGTCCAGGACGCCGCCGCTGCTACAGGTCATGGGAAAGATACGTACCCCGGGGCCAGCGCGCTTGAGACCGGCCTCCGGCGCCCCCAGGCGCAGGAGATAGGGATCTCCTCCCTCGTGAAGGAGGCGCAGGGCTTCACGCACCACGACTGGCTGGGCACAGCTCCCGCCGATCCAGCCGCTGACGCTCCCATCGGCCTGGATCAAGGCCCGCGCCCCGGGTTTGGCTGAGGTGGGCCGCTCGCACCAGACCACGGTAGCCAGGACGAAGGGTTTGCGCGCCTGCTCCAGACGCTGAGCCAGTTTGAGCACATTCTCAGGCATAGCCGTTCCCTCCAGGCAGCCGGAACCGGCAAGCGGTCAGCGGCTCAGCGGCTCACGGCTGCCTTCATCCACCTGGTCGGGATTGCTCGGCGCCACGCTAGGCCGTGGCAAGTCCTTTCTCTTTGAGAATGGCCCAGACTTTCCAGGGAGTGATGGGAATGTCGATGTGACGGACGCCGACATGCGCCAGGGCATCGACCACGGCATTGGCAATGGCCTGGGGCGCGCCAACGGTCGGCGATTCGCCGACGCCCTTGGCTCCGATGGGATGGTGCGGCGAGGGCGTCACGGTGCGCGCCGTCTCCCAGCGTGGGGTTTCCATCGCTGTCGGGATCAGGTAGTCCTGGAAGTTGCTTCCTAGCACATTGCCGTTCTCATCGTAGGCCAGTTGCTCGTAGAGGGCCGGCGCCAATCCCTGGGTCAGGCCACCGTGAATCTGTCCTTCGACAATCATCGGGTTGATCACTGTGCCGCAGTCGTCAACGGCCAGGAAGCGGCGAATGTGCACTTCGCCCGTGCCGCGATCGATGTCGACGACGCAGATGTAGCTGCCGAAAGGATAGGTCAGATTGGGCGGATCGTAATAGTTGACGGCCTCTAGCCCCGGCTCCAGATAGGGCGGGCAATTGGTGTAGGCGGCAAAGGCGATCTCCTGGATGGTCTTGCCTTTGCTCGGGCTGCCGCGCACATAGAAGCGCCCCGGCTCCCATTCGAGATCTTCTTCGCCCACTTCCAGCAGATAGGCGGCTATCTTGCGCGCCTTGTCACGGATCTTGCGCGCGGCCACAGCGGTGGCGGCCCCGCCAACCGGTGTGCTGCGGCTGGCGTAGGTGCCCAGCCCGTAGGGGGCGGTATCGGTGTCGCCGTGTTCGACGTCAACGTCGTCGGGCGAAATGCCCAGCTCGGCGGCAATGATTTGGGCAAAGGTGGTTTCGTGGCCCTGTCCCTGCGTCTGGACGCCGATGCGTGCCAGGACCTTGCCCGTGGGGTGGACCCGGATTTCACAGCTATCGAACATTTGGATGCCGGCAATGTCAAAGTGTTTGCCGGGGCCGGCGCCAACGATCTCAGTGAAAGAGGAGATGCCGATGCCCATTAGCTCGCCGCGCGCTCGCTTTTCGGCCTGCTCACGCCGCAGCTCTTCGTAGCCGATCTTCTCCATCGCCAGGCGTAGGGCGCGCTCGTAGTTGCCGCTGTCGTAGGTCCAGCCCAGGGCTGAGCGATAGGGGAAGGCTTCAGGCTTGATGAAGTTCTGCAGGCGAATCTCAGCAGGATCTTTGCCCACTTCGCGCGCCAGAGTATCCATCATGCGCTCAATGAGATAAGAGGCCTCCGTGACGCGGAAGGAGCAGCGGTAAGCGATGCCGCCGGGGGCCTTGTTGGTGTGCACGGCGTCGACGGCGACATGGGCATGCTTGAAGTCGTAGGAGCCGGTGCAGATGTGAAAGAGGCCGGCGGGGAACTTGGTCGGCTGGGCTGCCGCATCAAAGGCGCCGTGATCGGCCAGGGTGTAGACGCGCAGGGCTTTGACCGTGCCGTCTTTGTCGGCAGCGATCTCCGCGTGGATGTGGTAGTCGCGCGCAAAGCCGGTGCTGGTCAGGTTCTCGGTGCGGTCTTCGATCCATTTGACCGGCCTGCCGGTCTTGAGGGCGGCGACAACGGCGCAGACGTAGCCGGGATAGACAGGGACCTTGTTGCCGAAGCCGCCCCCGACATCAGGTGAGATGATGCGGATACGGTGTTCTGGCAGGCCCGAGACAATGGCGAAGAGGGTGCGATGGGCATGTGGCGCCTGCGAGGTCATCCAGACGGTCAGTTTGCCGGTGGCCGTGTTGTAGTCGGCTACGCAGCCGCAGGTCTCGATGGGCGCCGGGTGAATGCGCGGAATGTACATGTCCTGGCGCACAACAATGCCGTTCTGCTCGGCTTCGGCAAAGGCGGCATCGGTGGCGGCGCGATCGCCGGTTTCCCAGTGGTAGATCTGGTTGGTTGGCTGGCGATCCTTTTTGTCAGGCCGCAGCAAGGGGGCGTCGGGCGCGAGAGCTTTGTGGGGGTCAACGACGACGGGGAGCGGCTCGTAGTCGACCTCGACAGCGGCGACGCCATCGGCAGCCGCGTAGCGGCTCTCGGCCACGACAAAGGCCACCTCTTGCATTTGGTAGAGCACGCGATCGACAGCCAGCACGGCCTCGGTGTCACCGGAGAGGGTGGGCATCCAGGCCAGGCCAGCAGCCTCCAGGTCTTTACCGGTGATGACGGCCACGACGCCCGGCACTTGCAGGGCTTTGCTGGTGTCGATGCTTTTGATCAGGGCGTGGGCGTAGGGGCTGCGTACGATGTCGCCGTAGAGCATGCCCGGGAGCTGGATGTCGTCAACGTAATTGCCTTTGCCGCGAATGAAGCGCGCATCTTCTTTGCGCTTGTAGGGCTCTCCCAGCCCGTGTACCTGGGGTCCTGTACTGGTAGTGGTCATGGCTATTCACCTCCGCCGCCGCTGCCGGCGGGTACCTGCTCTGGTTGCGGCTCGCGCAGCTTCTGCGCTGCGTATTGGATGGCCTTGACAATGTTGACGTAGCCTGTGCAGCGGCAGAGATTGCCCGAGATGCCTTCACGAATCTCTTGCTCGCTGGGGTTGGGGTTGCGCTTAAGCAGAGCCAGGGCGGCCATCATCATGCCCGGCGTGCAGTAGCCGCACTGGAGGGCGTGCTCAACGTGAAAGCCTTCCTGCAGCGGGTGCAGCCTGCCGTTCTGTTCCAGGCCTTCGACGGTCAGTAGTTCGCGCCCGTCGGCCTGGACGGCCAGCATGGTGCAGGATTTGACGGCCTTGCCATCGACGAGAATGGTACAGGCGCCGCAGGAGGAGGTGTCACAGCCGATGTGGGTTCCGGTGAGGCGCAGGCTGTCGCGCAGCCAGTGGACGAGCAGGGTACGCGCCTCAACGTCGCCTTCATAGAGCTTGCCGTTAATAGTGACACGAATGTGATGGATGCTCATTGCGATGCGCCTCCTGTTGCGCGATGGCGTGCCTGACGCAGTGCCCGGATGGTTAGGGTCTCAACCATCGCCCGCTTGTAGTCGGCGGGGCCGCGCAGGTCGCTGACGGGCTGAGCTTCAGCGGCGGCTTGTCTGGCAGCCTGAGCGATGACGGCCTCATCAAGGGTACTGCCAAGCAGGAGCTGTTCGGCGGCGCGGGCCTTGATGGGGGTCGGGCCAACGTTTGTCAGGCCGAGGCCTGCGTAGGTGACATGGCCGCTGTCGTCCAGGGTGATATAGGCAGCGACGCCGGCGATGGCATAGTCTCCGACTTTGCGTTCGAGCTTTAAATAGGCGCCACCGCTGCGCTCGCCTGGGGCCGGAATGCGGATCTCGGTCAGCAGCTCGTTGGGTTGCAGGCTCGTTTCAAAGCTGCTGTCGGTGAAAAAATCTTCGATGGCGATCAGGCGCTCACCAGCGGGGCCGGTTGCCACGAGCTGGGCGCCCAGGGCGAGCATGGTCGCCGGGTGATCGTTGGCGGGATCGGCATGGGCCAGGTTGCCACCGACAGTGGCCCAGTTGCGCACAACGGGATCAGCGATGACGCGCGCCGTGTCCGCCAGAATGGGATAGCGCCGACGAATGAGGTCCGAGGTCTCTAGATCGACCTCGCGCGTCAGCGCGCCAATGTGGAGAATGCCGTCAGCTTCCTGGATGTACTCCAGGTCACGCAGGCGGTTGATGTCTACCAGAACGGCGGGGGAGGCGAGGCGAAAGCGCAGGAGGGGAATGAGGCTGTGCCCACCCGCGAGCACCTTGGCATCGGCGCCGTGCTGGTCCAGTAGAGCGATGGCCTCAGCGACGCTGCCGGCCACCTGGTAGTCAAAAGGACCAGGGATCAAGGGGAGATCACCTCCGTTTCGTCACTGGCAGCCTACTGCTTGACTGGCTGAGAGGACAGGACAGAGACAGATGGCCGCCCACCACGTGCCGACCTGCCTTGCGACCGTGGCCGCTTTAAGGACGGTCCTTTTTCTCGGAGTGGCTGGCTGGCTGTTTGGTTCTGTCTTCTGTTGGCCTCGCATGTGGTTGCAGAGCGTTTCAAGCAAGATTGAGCAGAGCGTGGCGTGGTTCGTCTGGCTGGGTGATTAGCATTTCGCTTTTCTAAGTATAGCCAGCGCGGGGAAGCGCCTGTTACCCCCGAATGGAGGGTCTTGCTCCCCTGCTTTTGGAGGGTGGGATCGGTAAAAGCTGCGCCGGGTGAGGGCCCGGCGCAGTGGGAGGCTGGGTCAGAGCCAGCCTTGCTTAACGGCTACCATGACGGCCTCTGTGCGGTTCTTGACCCCAAGGCGGTGGAGGATCTCTTGCACATAACTCTTGACGGTATTTTCGCTGAGGTAGAGCTTGGCTGCGATCTCGCGGCTGGAGAGACCCTGAGCGATGAGGCGGAGAATCACGAGCTGCTGGGCGCTCAGCGGCTCGGGAGCCGGCTCCTGGCGCACGGGTGCCCGGCGCAGATGCGCCAGAACAGCCACCGCCGCCTTGGGGTCGATAGCCGCCTCGCCGCGGGCCACCGCTCTGATTGAACGCTTGAGGTCGAAGCGCTCGATGTCTTTGACAATATAGCCACGCGCCCCCGCTTGCAGGCACTCGGCCACCAGGTTTTCATCGGTATAGGTGGTCACGATGATCACGCCTATCTCGGGATAACGCTCGCAGACCTGGCGGCAAAGGGTTACTCCACTGACGCCTGGTAGCCGCACATCCAGCAGAATGATGTCGGGACGCAGGCGCTCGACGAGCGTCAGGGCCTGTTCGGCATTGGCCGCCTCGCCTACGATTTCAAAGTCTGGCTCTGAGATCAGCATGGCCTTGAGGCCTTCGCGGACCATTTCGTGATCATCGACGATCAGCAGGCGAATCAAGGGGGATCACCGCCTTTACAATCAGACCGCCTTCCTCGCCGTTGACCAGCAGGAGCCGCCCGCCACAGTCGCTTACGCGCTGCTGCATGCCGCGTAAACCCAAATGGGCCGGATTGTGACGGTAGTTTTCCAGGATCTCCGGCGCCAGGCCAACCCCGTTATCTTGCACGACTAGCATGGCCTGCGTGCGCGTGACTTGTACGGTGACTACGACGGTGGTCGCCTGGGCATGGCGCAGAACATTAGAGAGGGCCTCGCGCGCGACGCTAAAGAGGGCCTTTTCAACTTCCGGCGGCGGCGCGCTGGCCCACTCGGCTACGACGAGGTCCATATCCAGGCCGGCGGCGGATTCGCGCAGGTCATGGATGAGGGTGTGTAGACGACTGATGAGGCCACCGTCTTGCGTCTGCGGTTCACTGGAGGAGAGGGCAAAGATGGCGTCGCGCACCTGGGCTGTGCCAAGCGAGGCGAGCTGCTTGATGGTGCGCAAAGGCCTCTCTAGTGGCGACCCCGGCGGAAGCTGCTCTAGGGCCCAGTCGGCTTTGAGGCCAATGGTAAACAGGGTCTGCTGGACACGGTCGTGTAGCTCCTGGGCGATGCGGCTGCGCTCGTCGGCTAGCATCTGACGCTTTTGCGCCTCGGTTAGTTCATGGTGCAGGGTCTGGAGGTCGGTTGCTACACGCGTCAGCTCCTGGTTGCGGCGCTCCAGTTCGGCGGTGCGCTCGCGCACCTCGCGTTCGAGGCGCGCGGCTTGTTCCTCCATTGCGCGCCGTTCGCGGGCGATGAGCTGGGCATTGTGGATGGCGACGGCGGCCTGCGCGCTGAGCGCTTCGATTAGTTCAACGTGGCGTGGCTTGAAGCGGTTGGGCTGGGTGTGCCCAATGAGGAAGGCCCCCAGGATCGAGCCTTCACGGGTCCGCAGTTGGACACCGAGAAAGCTGCGGACGGGGATATGGCCGCGGGGGATGCCGACGTAGCGCCGGTCGGCCAGGACGTCATCAACCAGCACTGAGGTGCCTTTCCAGAAAACAGGATGCAGTACCCCGACGCCTTCGACTGGTCCCACATGGCGAAAGTGTTCTGCGACACCGTGCTCTCCAGAGATGGCCGCCAGGTGGAAGAGGCCCTTTTTGCTTCGTCGCTCTGGCTCCTCGCCGGTGAGTTCGGGGATGAGGAAAAAGGCCGCGTATTCGGCAGCCGTCACCTTGCGCGCAGCATCGGTGATCATCTGGAGCAGGCGCTGCAGATCGAATTCGGAGGTAAGGGCTATGGCGATGCGGTTGAGCTGGGCCAGCTCTTCAGCACGCTCCTGTAGGCTGGCGATCAGGTTCGTCTGGCTGTCATCGCTGGTCTGGATCATGGCAGGCTTCTTCTCTCTTGCGCGCAACTAGCCAGGCCCGAGCAAAGACGTCTCTTCGTCTCCGTTGACTGACTTCTAATTATTATAGCAGTTGTCGCCGGCTCTTGCTCTCCGTAAGTCGAGGAGGGCAATAACAGTCAGCTAGCCAGCCCGGGCACGATAGAAAAAGCCCATCAGCCGACGGCTGCGCTCGCAGTTGATAGAGACTCGCCGCCCTGGCCGGGTCGGGCCGACGCTCATCAGCCAGGCTCGGTTGGGAGGGGAAGAAAGAGGTGGCGTGCATCAAACTCATTCTCAAGAATTTCTCTCGCGGAACGTTTTCCCTACAGTGCACTTCACCAGTCTCTCTAGCCAAGGAGGCTTTGATTATGGAGTCCAGTTCACGCTTTTGCCCTAACTGCGGCACTCCCCTCTTTGAAAAACAGGCCTTCTGCTCGATGTGCGGCACCGCCCTCACTATGGGGGCTGGTGAGGCTACGCTGCCTGCTGGAGCAGAGGGATCAGCCGGGTCTGCAGAGTCGACTCCTACGACCGCGGTACCGCCGCAGCCGCCACCACCGCCATTGTCCTCTAATCAGCCCGACTCCGACTGGTTTCCTGCCCAGTTCTCCAGCCAGCAGCCGTCAGGCTCTGGCCACCAGCAGTCAGAGTATATACCTCCCCCACCTCCGCCCTCTTATGGTCAGCAAGGAGCACCTCTACCCTCCCAGCCGGACGGTGTTCCCCCTCCCTATGCTCGCCCGCAGCAGAACGCCGGTCGCGGCGTCATCGCTGGCCTTGGCTGTGGCATGCTGTTGGTCATCCTGCTCATCGTGCTTGTCTGCGGCGCTCTGGGCCTGGGCGGCTACCTCTTTCTGCGCAATCTCGCCAGCGCTACTACTACCGCTGTCTCTTCTTCCTCTTCCCATACCAGTGGCAGTAGTGGGGGGGCCACGTCTCGGACCAAGACGCCTACTAGCATTCCAACCCGTACCTTCGCGGTGAACGGGACTCTGACTTACTCCTCTATCACGATCACCGTCGTCAACGCTCAACTGGCCAGTCGCTTTCCCGACGATGCCGCAACCAGCGATCAGACCGCCGTTCTGCGCCTTACTCTCAAGGAGAACAACGCAACGGCCAATTTCCCCCTCTACTTCTACAGCGATAGCGCCCATCTCATCCTACCCGATCAGAGTAGCATCTCCGTAAGTGATGTCCAGTATAACGGGGCTCCAAATCCCAACACGACACGCACCAACTGGCTGGATTTCCCCGTTCCTCCCACCGTGGACGTCAGTCGTACGATTTTGCGCCTGGGAGCACCCGGCGAGGCCAAGATGGATATTCCTCTCCAAAACAACCCCGATCTGTCGAAATATCAGCCCGTAACGACAAAACCCACCAACGCCCAGACGACCTATGCCGGCCTGAAATGGACGGTGACAGAGACAACGGTGAGCTGGAGTTACAACGGCAAACAGGCCGAGAGTGGCAAGCGCTTCCTAATCCTCAGCTTTCGCATCGATAACCCTTCCAGCCGGGATGTGTTCTTCGACGTGAATGACTTCATGCGTCTTCAGGTCGGCAGCGACCGTTCAGCCCCTATTGCGAACACGCTGAACGGTGTTGTGAATGCAGGAACCACCAATCACACCGGCGTTGTCGTTTTCGCTCTACCGGAGGGAACTACATCCTGCACCCTGATTATGATGCCCGTTGAGGTCCTGCCTAATAGCCAGCAAACCCAGATTTCGCTAGCGCTCAGCTAGAGCGTCTAGCTAGAGAGAGCACCGATCGGCCAGGATGAAGAGCGCGCAGAACAGAAGAGCCAGGCCCCTCCCTACGTGCTGTTCGCGCTCACATTCACCTTTATTGTTCCCCGACCTGTCTGACTCCTCTCTCGCCCTGGTCATACCAGACCAGCAGCATCCGTTTCAGGCGCAGGAAAACCCGGTTCCAGCAACACTGAAACGGATGACGTTATTTGATTGTCCTCTTCTTGGCTTGCTGAGCCGCGTCCCCATCCTATTTTTTCCCGTAGTCCTCTCAGGAGGAGACCGCCAGAGAGGTAGAGACTGCCTCTCCCACTCTTTGCAGGAAAGAGCACGATCGGCTGAGAAATCCAGTCCACTAGCTGCGTATCTCTCCACACGGAAGGTATCGGAAGGTAGGGGTTACAGGGGACCTCGACGCTGGCTACGCCAGGGGCCAGGGCTGGAGGGATTCGCTCAACATCATTAGCCCGTAGACAAGGGGCCAGCGGCTTGATACCTGGCCATAGCCGGCCGCTCGCTAGAAGAGACGACAGAAGATGGCCTTGAGATAGAGGGTCTCGGGCATGGCCAGATTGACCGGATGGTCGCAGCTATGCGTCAGCACCTCTAACACCTGTACCTCACGGTCGAGCGCGCGCGCTGCCAACGAGAGCGTTCCCGACAGGTCATCCAGGCCAATCGCTCCCGAGCAGGAGCAGCTCAGCAGGATACCCGCGGGACGCAGGACGCTCATGCCCAGCATATTCAGGCGGCGATAGGCGCGCAAAGCCTGCGCCCGCGCCGCGTGGCTGCGCGCAAAGGCCGGCGGATCAAGCACGACGATGTCGAAGCGCTCGCCGCGCGCACGGGCTTCCTCTAGATAGGTAAAGACGTCGGCGACGACAAAGGCATGCTGACTGGCATCCAGTCCGTTGAGGGCAAAGTGACGCCGCGCCGCCGCTATGGCCGGCTGTGAGCTGTCGACGCTGGTCACCCGCACCCGCTCATCGGCCAAAGCCGCCACCAGAGAGAAGCCACCTGTGTAGGCGAAGCAATTGAGGACACGCGCCACCGCTCCGGGCGCAAGGTCGGCCACTACCGTCCGCACATACTTGGCCAGCGCAGCCCGCTTGTCGCGCTGATCGAGAAAAAAGCCGGTCTTTTGGCCATGCCAGGGATCGATCAGATAGCGCACACCGTTTTCGCGCCCTTCTACCTCCGGCGGCACCTCCCCAGCCAGCAAGCGTGGCTCCTCCAGCGCCAGCCCCTCGCGGCGGCGCGCCTGGCTGTCGTTACGCAGCAGCAGACCGCGCGCCCCTGTCTCCTCAAGCAACGGCTCCACCAGTAAAGGCAAAAGGCGCTCCATCCCAAGCGTATGCACCTGGGCCACCAGCACCTCAGCGTAGCGATCAACAATCAGACCAGGCAGGCCATCGCCTTCGGAGTGGATCAGCCGATAGATATTGGTCACAGCGGGATCGAAGACGCGGCGCAGCTCCTGGGCGTGGCGGATGCGCCGACGCAGCAGTGCAGTATCGATCGGCTCCTCGCGCCGCGTCAGCAGGCGAATCGCAATATCGGTACGGGGATGATAGTAGCCACGCCCGAGGAACTGCCCCGAGGCCGAGCGTACCTCAACCACCCCCCCTGGCTCGACCTCAGACGGCACTTGCTGCAAGGCCCCCGAGAAGACCCAGAGATGACCGCTGAGCAGCGGCTCCTCTCGCTGCGGCTTCAAACGTACCTGTGGATAATGGACAGACATTGCCCCTGGCCAGTGTGCGAAATAGCGGCGGCGCAGCCTCGTCCTGGCGGGCAAGGCTGCCGGCTCTACTCGTCGGCCATTATAGCATACGGATCGTCGGCAGCAAGGGGAGCCGTTCCCTCAGCGCGGAACCAGGCCAGCACCTCGCGCAAGCGCACCACCTCGCCAATGACAATCACCGCTGGCGCCCTCAGACCGGCCTGCGCCGCGCGTTCTGCAATGTCGGCCAGCCTTCCCTGAACACAGCGCTGCTGCGGCAACGTTCCCCACTCCACAACCAGAGCCGGCGTGGCCGGGTCCAGTCCCCCGGCCTGCAGCTCAGTTGCAATCTGCGGCAGTGTCTTGACCCCCATCAAAATCACCAGCGTTCCCCTGACGCGCGCCAGCGTTCGCCAGTCCACAGCGCTTGCGTCATGGCCGCGCTCCTTATGACCAGTCACGATGGTCACGAGCGAGGCCAGGCCGCGGTGTGTCACCGGCACCCCGGCGTAGGCCGGCACAGCCAGCGCGGCACTGACGCCCGGCACTACTTCGAAAGGAATGCCAGCCTGAGCCAGTGCCTCGGCTTCCTCCCCACCTCTTCCAAAGACAAAGGGGTCGCCTCCCTTCAGGCGTACCACCAGCGCCCCGCGGCGCGCATGCTCGATCAACAGGCGATTGATCTCCGCCTGGGACATCTGATGACAGCCCGGGCTTTTGCCAGCAAAGATCAGCTCCGCTCCGGCCCGCACCTCCGCCAGCAGCTCGGGCGCAACCAGGCGATCGTAGATCACCACATCGGCGGCGCGCAGGCAGCGCAAGCCTCTGAGCGTAATCAGGTCAGGGGCGCCGGGGCCAGCTCCCACCAGATAGACCTTGCCTCGCTCCAGCGCCGTCCCCTGCAGCTCCAGCTCTTCACTCATCCATCCTCCCCCCTCGGACTACGAGGCCTGCGAGCGCTCGGCGGTGGCCTCGGCCCCATCCCCGTTGAAGGACTGGGGCACCTCCACGCCATACTTGCGCAGGAGCTCCTCTGTCAGAGCGCGGGCCTCTCTTTCAGCGCGGGCCTCCAGGTGAGCCAATACCGGCGAGCGATAGAACTCCTGAAAAAAGGCATCGCGCTGCTCGTAGGTCACCCCCTGGGCTCGCAGCAGGGCGCGCGCCTCAGCCGCCAAACGCAGAAAGGTACCATAGGCCGGCGGGAAATGTTGCTCCAGCTCCTGGCGGATCAGCTTTGCCAGGCCAGGACTGGCCCCCTCTGTTGAGACGGCTACCGTCAGCTGATCGCGGCGTAGAATCGAGGGCGTGATGAAATTGCAGCGCTCGGGCAGATCAACAATGTTGAGCAGTTGCCCACGCTGCTGAGCCTCGCGCCAGACAGCTTCTACCAGATCCGGCGCGCGCGTCGTCGCAATGACCACAAACGCACCTTCCAGGTCGCCCGGCTGATAGGAGCGTCGCCGCAGCTCTACCTGTGGCCCTAACTCTTGCACTACCTGTTCTAGCTCGGCGCACCACTCAGGAGCAATCACACATACCTGTGCACCACAGGCGGCGAAGGCCTGAACTCTCTCCGCCGCAACGCGATCCCCCCCGATCACGACCACACGCCGCCCGCGTACATCGAGCATAATCGGATAATAGTTCGGCATCTCGGTCGCCGTTCCTCTCTGCTCTCTCAGCTCTCTCGCTCACGCAAAACTGCTCAGTCAGTCACCGTGCCAGGCCCTGGCTCTCTCGCGCTCCTCAGCCTTGTCCCGCCTGGCCTCTATAAACAGCGCGCCTGCTTCCCGTGGGAGAGCAGCAGGCGCGCAGCACTCGTTAACTCCTCAATGCAAGCCACTCAGCTCGCGTTCACTGAGGGCCTGAGCCCGCTGACGCAGATACTCCACCCCGACGCGATGGCAGTAGTCACCAAAGGTCTCGCCGGGAGCGCGCTCATCGCGCCAGAGCAGCAACAACGGGCGAATCGTGGCCGGGATCTCTCGCAAAGGCACCGAGGCGGCGTAGAGCGTCGTCAGGCGCGTGTTTTCCCAATCGCCACCGACATAGATATTGTAGAGATCCTTTGAGCGGCCCACAAAGCCGATGTCGCCCATGTACGGACGGGCGCAGCCATTCGGGCAGCCGCTCATACGCAGACTGAGACGTTCCCCAGCCAGGCCCAGTTCCTCCATCTGGCGCCCAATCTCACGTACCACGCCAGGCAAAGCCCGCTCCGCCTCGGCCACCGCCAGCCCACAGGTCGGCAGAGCCGGACAGGCAATAGCATAGCGCTTCACGCCCAGCTTGGTGGGGTCTGTCTCGATGCCGTGCTCGCGCAGCAAGGCCTCCAGCGGCTCGCGCTGCTCCGCCGTTAGATCGGTCAGCAGGATATTCTGCTGTCCGGTTAAACGGATACCGGGGCGGAAGGTCTCAATTGCCCGCCGCAGGCCCGTGCGCAACTGGCAGGACTCAGTATCGCGCACCCGCCCATTCTCCACATAAACCCCCAGGAACCAGCGCCCATCTCCCTGCTCGTGCCAGCCCAAGTGATCATCGACTCCCTCCCAGTGCAGGGGATGGGGATCAGCGACGGCATGGCCCAGGCGACGCTCCAATTCGGCGCGGAACCAGTCGATGCCGCGCTCCTCAACCACATACTTCATGCGCGCATGCTTGCGGTTCTGACGATCGCCATAGTCGCGCTGAATCGTCACGATCGTCTCCACGACGGGCAGGGCCTCAGCCGCCGGCACAAAGCAGAGCGGCGTTCCCAGGCGTGGATAGGTGTCGGCCTTGCCGTGGGTCATGCCCATACCACCGCCGACCAGCACGGTAAAGCCCGCCAGCTCGCCGCCATCGTCCAACTCCGCCACTAGCCCGATATCCTGGGTATAGACGTCAATACAGTTATCGCCGGGGAAGGCCACGCCGATCTTGAATTTGCGCGGCAAATAGGTAGGCCCATAGATCGGTTCTACCTCCTCTCCCTCCGGCTCCCCCACCGTATGCACATGCTGCCCATCGATCCAGATTTCGTGATAAGCCCGACTGCGCGGCGCCAGGTGACGCGCAATCTGCCGCGCAACTTCCTGGACCTGGGCCTGGGCCCGGTTACGCGCCGGCGCTGGACAGGCCATCACGTTGCGGTTCACATCGCCGCAGGCTGCCAGCGTCGAGAGCAGCGCCTCATTGATGGCGCGAATCGTCGCGCGTAGATTGTGCTTCAAGACGCCATGAAGCTGAATGCCCTGGCGCGTCGTGAAACGTAAGGTCCCATTGGCATAGCGGCCCGCTAGATCATCTTCGACCAGATATTGCTCGGCGGTCAATGCGCCCCCCGGAATACGCGAGCGGACCATGAATTGATAAGCCTTTTCTTCTCCCGCGGCCTTACGCGCCTGGCGCAGGTCACGGTTCTCCTGCTGATAAATTCCGTGGAATTTGATGAGCTGGACCTGCGCCTCACTGAAGTGCGTGGTCTCCTGAGCCAGCTCCTCGGCGATCTCCCCACGCAAATAGCGGCTCTCAGCCTTGATGCGCTCTACTTTACTACCGCCGCCGACGCCCAAACTCAGAAGGTTGTTGCCTGCGGAAGCAGAGGTCTGATGCTCTTGCTCGGTCGCCATACCTCAGTCCTCAAAGTTGACATAATGGATCAACTATAGTAACTATTAATTAACATACGATACAGAGCACTGTTTGTCAATAGGAGCATCAGAGCAGCAGCGCAGGAGGCCATCAGGGAGCGTGGCCCGGGGAGAGCTGGCGCCAATGGCAGCGAGGAGCGGCGCGGAGGAACGGGCTGACGCGGCCCAACGCAAAGCGGGTCACCGAGGGAGGTCCTCAGCGACCCGCAGAGCACGCACATTCTGCAGCCCATCACTGGCAGGGTCGGCGTCCTGCCGCCGCGGCAGGGAGGCGACGCTGTTCCTCCTGCCGGCTGGCTGGTTAGAGACTGACCATTGCAGAGCAGGCGAGCGGCGTTCTGGCGACAAGCGAGAGATCAGGGAGGAGGCAGGAGGCCATCGCTGTGGATGTTCACCTGCCTTTAGCCTGGCCCCTGGCCCGTTCGGCTTACGCCTCTCTCTGGCCTTGCCGTTGTCTCCCCGCTGTCCCCGCCGCCGCCCGCGCCTCACTCATCGGACTTCTTCTGCAACTGGATAGCGGCGATCACCGGTTGCGTGCAGCGATCGCGCTCGGCCAGGCGCAGTTCTGCCTTATAAAGATTATAAGCACTATTGATAAGAGCGATATGAGTAAAAGCCTGGGGATAATTGCCCAGAGCCATTCGATTGCGCGAATCGATTTCCTCAGAGAAGAGACCGAGATTCCCGCCGTAGGTCAGCAAGCGCTCGAAGAGCGAGCGAGCCTCATCGAGGCGGCCCTGCATGGCCAGATTATCGATCAGCCAGCACGTACAGATCGTAAAGGTGCCCTCATGGCCGGGCAGGCCATCCTCCGCCAGGTAGCGATAGACGAAGCCATGCTCATCCGTGAGCTGCTCCATGATGCGATCGACCGTTGAGCGCATGCGTGGATCATCGGGAGGAATAAAGCCGATCAGCGGCAGGAGCAGATTGGAGGCATCGAGGGCCGTGCTCTCATATGATTGGGTGAACGCACCGATCTCGGTATTATAGCCGTGGGCCAGCACATCCGCCCGAATCTGATCGCGCACGCGGTACCAGCGCAGCAGATCGGCCTCCAGATGGAGCTGTTCGGCGGCGCGAATGCCGCGATCCAGCGCCACCCAACACATCACCTTTGAATAGACATAGTGGCGAGGCTCGCCGCGCATTTCCCAGATGCCGCGATCCGGCTCATGCCAATGGGCGCAGACATAGTCGACCAGCGAGCGCAACATTTCCCACAGAGGGCCTTCCAGCTTCTCGCCGTAGCGTTCGAAGCCCCCGCGGCGCCGGTAGAGATGGATACAATCCAGGATCTCGCCGAAGACATCCATCTGCTTTTGCTCAGCGGCGGCGTTGCCGATGCGCACCGGGCGTGAGCCGCAGTAGCCCTCCAGGTGGGTCAGCTCCCGCTCTGGCAGCTCGCGTTCGCCGCGGATACCGTACATCACCTGCAGATCCTCGCCGTTCGAATACGACAGGCGGCGCAACCAGTAGGTAAAGGCGCGGGCCTCATCGGTAAAGCCGAGAACCAGCAGGGCATAGAGCGTAAAGGACGCATCGCGCAGCCAGGTAAAGCGATAATCCCAGTTGCGCACGCCCCCGATCTCCTCTGGCAGCGACGTGGTGGGCGCAGCCACCAGGGCGCCAGTGGGCGCATAGGTCATCATCTTCAGCACCAGGGCGCTGCGTCGAACCCATTCCGCATATGGGCCATCGTAGTTGATTCCTGAGATCCAGCGCCGCCAGCAATGCAGCGTATGAGCCAGCTCTGCCGTGAAATCGCGCTGGAGCAGCTCCTGCTCCACCAGCTTCCGTGCTGCGCGCAGGCTCCGCCCCATGCCAATGGCGAAGATCAGCCGCTCGCCCTCACGCAGCGTGACCTGCACCACCAGGGCGGGATGGAGCAGCTCCGGCTCCTCCCCCTCGTCCGGCACAATCTCCAGGGAGAGGCCCGGCAGCCGATAGGCCCCGATGATCGCCAGCCCAATATGCTGCTGGCCATCCGAGATCACCGCCCCTGTGGCATTGGGCAGCAGCTCAATCTGGCTCGCCGTCGCCGCATAGTTGGGCGTCGCCTTCAGGGTCACCGTAATCGGCAGCTCTCCATGCGTGCATTCCACAATGCGCACCAGGCTATGACACGAGCCGTCCTCATACGACCACGTATTGTTGTTCAAGCCGCGGTAGGGCCAGGCCTCCAGCGACTCTACCGGCATAAAGTCGGTGAGCACGATCTCGCCGCTGATGCTCGTAAAGCGCGTCTGCAGCACATTGCTATCGCGCAGATAGCGCTGAACTCCAGGAATCGTGTTATCGGTCGGGGCAATCTGGAAAAAGCCGCCACGCCTCGCATCCAGCAGCCGACAGAAAATAGCCGGGCTGTCAAAATCGGGCAGGCAGGCCCAGTCTACCGAACCATCCGGCGCTATCAGCACAGCTGAATGACAGTCTCCGATGACTCCATACGATCCGATGGGCTGATAAGAGCGATTCTTCGTGTTCAACCCAACCATAGCACGAATCTTCCCTTTAGTGAGCTAAACTCTTGCTTAACAGCTCCTTCCGAAAGAACCGGGCTTGCCGAGCCTCTTGCGGGGCTGCCAGGTTCCTTCCTCGTGGGCATCTTCCCCACTGAAGCCGGCTCCTCCTCCGGCCCCTTTTGTGAAGAGGACGGAGCAGAACCCTCTCTGGTAACAAGATATCAGAATAACCATAAAAATGGGGGAAGAGCCGGTTTCCCCTCCCCTGCCCCGGAGGCGGGGAGGTCGCCTGCAGAAAAAAAGATTCCTTTTCCCTCCACTCCTAGAGACCGCTGGCCCCGCCCATTCCTGACAGCATTGCCTCTCGGTGACGATCCCCTCTCTCCCTCACTATCTGAATCCCTGCGCCTCTCTGCAGGCCTGTAGGCCCCTACCGCTCCTTCGCCCATCCACCCACGGCGGCCCTTCACCAGCAAGCATGCTGTCCAGCCCATCCTGTTTCTCCTTCTTGTTCCTTCCTTACCCCCGACCCCGTACAGCGCTACAACAGTCTCATGAGCGGCACCGCGACCAGCCCTACATGTGCTGAGAACGGAAGAAGAGCGCTGAGGTAACGACCGCGTCGACTCCTCTGCGCCGCTCCCCCCTTTTCTCCCTCTCCCCCCAGACCACCTACTGTTTAGAAAGAAAAAACCGGCCATTTTATTTCTTCACTATGCACGCGTTTGCACTTGGCGCCACCAATGGAATCACCTCCTCCCTTCCACCTCCTTGCCTCGCCACTGGGCCAAAATAAAGAAAGGAGGGATGGATGGGTTCATCCATCCCGCCATCGCTGACCGGTACAGCCTTCATTCTAATCACATTGAGGCTGACTGTCAAATTGCCTAGGCCGCTTTTCTCTCCCTCTCCGCTCCCGCCTGGCAGCACTTCTGCCTGCGTCTAGCTCACCTTCCCTGGTCCTGGCCTTGTCAGGCAGGCCGCCGTCGGTGCACCGCATCGATTGTATCCCCCAATGGGGATGGGACATCTGGGGGAGAGCAGTTCAGCGCCCCAGTGCCCGGCGCCGCGGCGCCGGGCGCTGGCTTTACATTTCGCCGGTCTGCCTGCCTGTCAGTGGCCCTGTGGCCAGCTTTGGGAGAGCTGGCTGCGCTGCGGACGAAGCGCGGCTAGCCCTCGCGCAGCCAGCGCGCTACCTCAGGTGCGAAGTAAGTAATGATGATATCGGCGCCGGCGCGGCGAATCCCTGTCAGCACCTCCATGACGATGCGCCGCTCTTCGAGCCATCCCTGTTGAGCCGCTGCCTTGATCATGGCATATTCGCCGCTGACATTGTAGGCCGCTACGGGCAGATCGCAATGCTCGCGCACGCGCCGGATGACGTCGAGATAGGCCAGAGCCGGCTTGACCATCACGATGTCAGCGCCCTCAGCGATATCCAGGTCAACTTCACGCAGGGCCTCACGCGCATTGGCCGGGTCCATTTGGTAGGAACGCCGGTCGCCAAACTGAGGGGCCGACTCTGCCGCTTCCCGGAAAGGGCCATAGAAGCCAGAGGCATATTTTGCTGAGTAGGCCATGATCGGTGTCTGGGCAAAGCCTCGCTCGTCGAGCAAGCGCCGAATGGCCCCCACGCGCCCATCCATCATGTCCGAAGGAGCCACGATATCGGCCCCGGCCTCGACATGCGAGAGAGCCATTCGCGCCAGCAGCTCCAGCGAGGGATCGTTTTGCACCTCGCCGCCAGCGATGACCCCGCAGTGGCCGTGGCTGGTGTACTCGCAAAGACAGACGTCGGTCACGACCAGCAGGTCGGGTACGGCGGCTTTGATACGCCGAATAGCCCGCTGAATAATGCCCTCGGGATGATAGGCCTGCGAGCCTTGCTCATCCTTGCTGGCCGGAATGCCGAAGAGTAAAACAGCCGGAATGCCCAGAGCCGCTACGCGCTCCGCCTCGCCCGCTACCTGCTCTAGCGGCCACTGTACTACACCCGGCATCGACGCAACCGGGCGCGGCTCACTGATACCTTCGGCGATAAAGAGCGGATAAATCAATTGCTCAACCGCAAGATGAGTCTCGCGCACCAGCCCGCGTAAGCGCTCCGTCCGGCGCGTGCGCCGCAGGCGTGTGACAGGAAACTGACTCATGCCTTTGCGCTCCTTTCCTTAGCTTCTCACCCTTGATTCTGCGGCCTCACCCGCTCGCCCGCCAGCATTGAGAGGGAGAGGCCGCAGATGGCGCTCAGCCGGCACGGCACAGAAGTCAAGTCAGGCCGGACTGGAACCGCTGCCTGCCGCGACGCGCAGCGCTTGCTCAATGGCGTTCACGGTCTCTTCCAGCATGGCATCGCTATGGGCCAGCGAGAGGAAACAAGTCTCAAACTGCGAGGGCGGGAAGTAGATGCCACGCTCTAAGAGGGCCCAGAAGAAGCGCGCATAGCGTTCGGTATCAGCTTGCCTGGCGGTCGCGTAGTTAAGCACCGGCTCCGCACTGAAGAAGAGGCAGAAGAGCGAGGCAAAACGTACTACCTGCACCGGTAGACCGGAGGCCGCCACTACTGCGCGCAAGCCTTCTTCAAGAAGCGCTCCTTTGCGCTCTAGCTCTTCGTAGCAGCCAGGCTTTTGCAGCTCTTTGAGGGTGGCAATACCGGCGGCCATCGCCAGAGGGTTGCCGGAGAGGGTGCCCGCCTGGTAGACTGGCCCCAGCGGCGCGACCAGCTCCATGATGGCGCGTTTGCCGCCATAGGCTCCTACCGGCAGCCCGCCCCCGATGACCTTACCAAAGCAGGTCAGGTCGGGCAGCACTCCCGTACGCTCTTGCATGCCTCCTAAAGCTACCCGGAACCCCGTAATGACTTCGTCAAAGATCAGCAAGGCTCCGTACTGCGTGGTCAGGCGCCGCAAGGCCTCTAGAAAACCAGGCTGCGGCAGCACCAGTCCCATATTGGCCGCTACCGGCTCCACGATCACCGCAGCGATCTCCTCGGGATAGCGCTGGAAGGCTTCTTCAACTGCGGCAATGTCGTTGTAGGGGAGACTGAGGGTGTGAGCCGTCGCCTCCGCTGGCACGCCAGCACTGCCAGGCAGGCCCAGCGTGGCCACGCCCGAGCCGGCCTGCACAAGCAGCAGGTCGGCATGACCATGATAGCAGCCGTCAAATTTGATGATCTTGGAGCGCCCCGTATAGGCGCGGGCAAGGCGCAGCGCGCTCATGGTGGCTTCCGTGCCCGAGTTGACGAAGCGCACCAGCTCAACTGACGGTACGCTGTCTACCACCAGGCGGGCAAGCTCATTCTCAGCCTCGGTCGGAGCCCCAAAGCTGAAGCCGCGCCGCGCCGCACGGGTCACGGCTTCTACGACCGCCGGATGGGCATGACCCAGAATCAGCGGCCCCCAGGAGCCAACGTAATCCAGATAGTGATTGCCATCTACATCATAGAGATGCGCCCCTTCGCCCCGCTCGATAAAGATCGGTTCTCCCCCTACGGCGCGAAAGGCGCGTACTGGACTGTTGACTCCTCCGGGCATGAGGCTTTGGGCCTCCCGGTAAAGGGCCCGCGACCACTCTCGCCCCGTCTTTTTGCCTGACTGTTGCCGCTCCGTTTGCATCGCCAGCTCCTTTTATAGCTCCATAGTCACCCATGCTCGCCCATCTATCGCTCTGCTGAGGTCATCTGCCAGCCCCCGCCACCGCCTTCGTTCCCTGCGCGCGCCGCGCCCGGCCCGTGGCCAGCGAGGCCCTGCGCCTAGACCCCAATGTCGTCTAGAATCTCTGGCAGGGAACGCGCGACGCAGGTAAACATGGGTGTGTCGCGCAAGGTGTACTGACTGGCCTCGCTCTCGCGCATCTCTTGCACAAGGTCGAGGAAGTCAGCCACGTTGTCAGATTCGAAGGCGACAACAAATTCCTGATCGTCTAATCCAAACGAGTAGGTGGTGTGGATCTTGATATTGGGATAGGCCACCCCCATGCGGATATGTTCGTCCATCATGCGCTTGCGCTCCTGCAGCGGCAGGGCATACCAGGGACGAGTTTTGACAAAAGGATAGACAAAGAGATAGGGCTTGTCTTCGAGCGTAATCACCAGCCGCGGATCATGAGTCGCTCCCCGCGGACCTTTGCCCACATAGACGGAGCGCTTGGTCATGGAGAGGAATGAGCGCACTTCAGGCAAATAGGGGCCTATCGTGCTGCGGCGAATCTTGCTGCTCAACCCCTGGAGATGCCCAATATCGTAGGTTGCCTGCCAGAGCATAAAGTCGCAGTCGGCCCGCAAGCCGTAGAGGGCATAGCTGCGCAGCAGCGAGCACTGCGCATATTCATTGTAGATAGCGAGCAGCTCTTCGCGGCCTGTCCGCCGCTGCTCGGCGGGCAAGCGTAGCCACTGGGGATCAAGCTTGTAGAAGACGAAGCGTACTAGCTGACGAGGCTGCTTCGGTTTAGCCCGAGCCGGTTCCTGCTCAGGCTGCGTTGTGACCGTCTGCTCAACCGTTTCCGTCTGACCTGACATGGCTTTTCTCTCTTCTCGACTTCTCTCTATCTACTCTAACACACCTTGTCTGGTGTTGCTATCTGCTTCTTGTTGGCACGCTCTCCGCTCTGACTCCAGAAACAGGAGAGAGAGGCGGCCTGGTCGCAGTGCGCCAGGCTCAGCACTAATTGGTCTGCTCATGGGAGGGCTGAACCAGGCGACGATAGTAGGCCACAATGGCCGTGACCAGCCCATCGATGGTAAAGGGCCGGGCCTCGATGGCAACCTGCAGGCCGAGAGAGCGAGCTGTGGCGGCAGTAATCGGGCCGATACAGGCGATGGCTACTCCCTGACGGGCCAGGAGGGCCGCAGGCGTAGTCTCAGCAGTCTGCTTGCTGTATGCCTGCTCTAGCCAGCGCACAAAATAGCGTACTGTCGATGAGCTGGTAAAGGTGATCAGCGCAAAGCGTCCCTCTTCAAGCAGAGCCAGCACCTGCTGTCCGCGGGGATCATCGCCCGTCGCTGGCAGGGTGCGATAGGCCGCTACCTCTTCGACCAACATGCCTGCCTGCCGCAGGGTCTCGGCCAGTACTGGCCGAGCCTCCGCGGCGCGCGCCAGCAGCACACGCAGGCCCGCAGGCTCCCTACCCTGCCGCTGGCACTCGGTCAGCAAGGCCGAGGCCACCTGCTCGGCCACGTACTCCTCCGGCACCAGGACCCCGCTCACACCATGCTCGGCCAGCGCTGCCGCGGTCGCTGGCCCGATAGCCGCCACGCGAGCCCCCCTCAGCAGCGCCGTCTCCAGGCCTAGACTTCGCAAGCGATCGACGCAGAAACGCACTCCGTTGACACTGGTAAAGACCAGCCAGTCGTAGGGAGCGCGTCCATCTTCGCGGGCAGCCGCCAGGCGGAGCAAGGCCCGATCAAGCGGCGCCCAATCTTCTGGGGGAGCCAGACGGATTACCGGAAAGTTCACCGTCTCAGCCCCGAGGGCTTGCAGGCGGCTGCTCAGGGCTTCCGCTTGCTCCTGGGCCCGCGTCACCAGAATCGTCCGGCCACGGAGCGGTAGCTCCCGCTGCTCAGCAACAACCATGATCGCCTATCCTCCTAAGAGTGGCGCTTAACTCCTTCCCATACACCACTCAGACGTTGCTGGTGGCGCGGATCTCTGCAATGATCTCCTCCGCGCCCTGCGCCAGTGCCTGTTCGGCCAGCATGACGCCGAGCTGAGCCGCCAGGCCTGGAGCCTGATCGGCCCGCCAGGCAACGCTACCCTGGACCCGCACCGCCCGGCGACCATCGAGACTGATCACCAGGGCCTGCAGATGCAGGCGCTGGTTAGCACAGTGGGCATAGGCCGCCACGGGCAGATAGCACCCGGCTCCCAGATGGCGCATAAAGGCACGCTCAGCGCTTGTGGCAGCCTGGACCTCCACATCGTTCAAAGCCGTGAGCAAAGGTACGAGATCCGAGTCTGCTCGCAGCTCCACGGCCAAAGCTCCCTGACCTGGAGCCGGTAGCAGGGTCTCGACCGGCAGTAGCTCCAGACGATCGGCCAGGCTCTCAGCGAGGCCCAGGCGGCGCAGACCTGCCGCTGCCAGCACAATCAAATCGTAGTCCCCCGCCTCCAGCTTGCGCAGGCGCGTATCTACGTTGCCGCGCAGCGGTAGAATCTGCGCCCGCGGATAGAGAGCGCGCAACTGAGCCGCACGCCGCAAGCTGCAGGTTCCGATGCGTACTCCCGGCTCGGCAGGCGAGCCGAGAAAGTCGCGGCGGCGCACCAATACATCTCGGACGTCTTCGCGCGGCCCTGGGACCACAACCAGCAGATCAGCCGGCGGCGCCGTCGGTAGATCCTTTAGACTATGGACGGCCAGATCAACCGCGCCCGCGCGTAGTGCGCGTTCGATCTCGGTCACAAAGACCCCTTCGCCGCCGATGCGCGCCAGCGGCGCTTCTGTCACACGGTCCCCCTGCGTATGAATCGGCTCAATGACGATCTCCAGCTCGCGATACAGCTGCCGCAGCCTGGCGATCACCGTCTGGGTCTGAGCCAGGGCCAGCTTGCTGGCGCGGGTCCCGATCACTAGTTTGTTCATCCGTCGCCACTTCCAGATCAAAGAGATAGCGCAGCGCCTCGGCGTAGACATGCCCCCGTCCGGCAGCGGCAGCCTCCTTGAGGCGCGTCACCGGTTTATGAAGCACCTTATTCATCAGGCGCGTGGTCAGCTCCTGGATGGCCGCAACCTCACGCTCGGAGAGCGAGGACGAGAGCTGACGCAAGGTGCGCGCCAGCTCCTGCTGACGAAGCGCCTCCACGTGCTCGCGCAGCTCGACGATCGTATCGGTTACGCTCAGCGAGCTGAGCCAGCGCGCGAAGGCCTCAACCTCCTCAGCGATAATGCGTTCGACTTGGGCCACCTCTTGCAAACGCAGGCGAATGCCCTCATCGACCACCAGGCGCAGATCATCAATGTTATAGAGGTGAACCCCGGGTAGCCCACCCACGACCGGATCAACATCGCGCGGCAAAGCAATATCAATCATGAGTAACGGACGCCCCTGCCGCTGCGGCAGCACCGTCCGCATCATCTCTTCAGTGATCACCGTATGGGGGGCTGTTGTGGAAGTAATCACCACATCCGCCTCAACCAGCGCCGCCGCCAGCTCGCTAAAGGGACGGAAGCAGGCCCGTTCCCCAAGCTGCTGGACAAGCTGCTGCGCATGCTCAGCGGTGCGGTTGACAATGATCAGGCGGCGCGCCCCGTTATCGCATAGATTACGTGCCGCCAGCTCGCTCATCTGCCCCGAGCCAACCAGCAGGACTGAGGCCTCATTGAGACGCGGGAAGAGCTGGCGCGCCAACTGGACCGCCGCATGGCTAATCGAGACCGCCCGCCGGCTGATGCCAGTTTCGCGCCGGGCACGTTTGCCCGCGACCAGCGCCGCCCGAAAGAGGGCCGAGAGCACCGGTCCGGCAAAGCCTCCCCCCTGGGCTAACTCCAGGGCATCGGCTACCTGCCCCTGAATCTGGGGCTCCCCTGGGATCAGCGAATAGAGTCCACAGGCCACGCCAAAGAGATGCCGCGCCGCCTCCAGATCGCTATAGCTGTAGCTGTGCTGCTCTAGCAGCGCCCGCTCCACGCCGCGCTGCTCGCAAACAACCTGCAACAGCGCCTCACGTCCCTCTCGGGCCTCTTCCGCGCAAACCGCATAGAGTTCAAACCGGTTGCAGGTCGACAATAAGACCGCCTCTTGGGCGACCTGGCGCACGGCCCGTAACAGCCCCGCTACTTGACGCGGAACACAGGCAAGCTGCTCACGCAACTGAATCGGCGCCGAAGTGTGATCAACGCCTACCAGGACAATCTGCATGCTCCCCTCAACAGCGTGTAGAAGAAATCTCTAAAATCTCAAATCACTGGCGGCCTATGGAGATTTTAGCGATTCTCTTGGGAGAGTCAAGGCTGAAACCCCGGATATCTCATCAGGTAATCACCGTATTTTGTCTCAGGTGAGTAGAGTGGAGTGGAGTGGAACCTGCTAAAAAAAGACGGCGACTGTTGTGGGCCGCTTTGCACACCATCGAGAGCATCGACCCGCCAGCCGCTATGCTGCACTTGCCAGACCGGGCAACTGCATGCTGCTGTCATATAGAGTACCACTGGAAGGGGCGATCTGCCAGTCGATCCAGGAGGCGAGGCTGCGCCATATTCTCAGCCCCAGCGCACAGGCAGGCGCTTACGCAGCGCAGGAGGCCAATCTTGTGCTTTCTCACAGGTTCATCACAATCAGTGCGCCTTGATCCGCCACGCCTGCCCAAAAAGGAAGCCAGGCAGGCACAAGAAATCAGCAGCGCGCTGGCAGCGGCACCAAAAAATCTCAGGGTTCCTGCGCTTGCTTGCCCGCCTGGCAAAGAGTAGAGGATCAAGAGAGAGACAGTCGGCGCTCTCTGGGCAGAAGGCGCCCAGGATGGACGCGAAGGGGTGCCAGCCTCCTAGGCAGCCAGCACCTTTTCCAGGTTCTTGAAGAATGTGCTGAGAGAATTCTTAGCCACACCCTGCCCCACCGGATTGTTTACCACCGCGATCGGCCCGCTCATCTCGGCATTGGCCTCGTAGGAGAGTAAGGCCCCATCCGGCTCATCGTTCAGGGTGATCTGCGCTGTGGCGTCAATGGAGCCGCCACGCCCCTGACGCTGTAGCTGCAGCACAAGCAGGTTAGGCGCCTGACGCTGAACGATGTTGAGTAGGGCCGTATAGGGACCCTTCAACCCCGGCAGGGGAACCGAGAGGGTAACCTTCAAATGGTTGGCATCGGCATACTCGACCGCCTCGCAACCAGGAATACACTGTTTCAGTACATCCGGGTTCAAAATAGCTTCAAAGACGCGCTGGCTCGGTGCGTGAAACTTATACGTTCCGTTGAACTTCATCCAGATCCATCCTTTTACATCAGCAAAATAACTGGCGTGTGCCGCGTTCCTCAGTCAGCCAGGCTGCTTGAGAAGCAGCTCCTGACTACTGGGCAACGTCGGGCTTTATTCTAGCCAGTCGCTGCAGCACTTTCAAGCCCAGAAAATTGAGGGTACCGTATATTCCTATGCATGCAAGCGCTCCCAATGCTCTGGCCCAAATGTGCTATCATTCCCATCGCTCTGTCTCGCTCTGTGTTATACTGCGTGAAAACATGCCATCGAGTTCCAGCGTATGTAGAGAGCCAGATCTCTCCAGCGCCGCATGGTCTACGTGTTCGTCTGGAAGGGGAGTATTATGGTTCGGAGAGAAGAAGATATTAATTTCGAGCAAGAACAGCAGAGAGCATACCTTCATTGGCGTCGGCGAGCCGAGCGAGGTCGCAAGCGCCTGTCCGCCTCGGTTGAGGATGTGCTTGCCGAGCGGGCGGGTGCGGAGCCGCTGGAGGAAGACGAGTCGGCGGAAGAGCCGGTCAGCGCTCAGCCGGCTGACACGCCGCTAAGCGGGCTTATTCCGCCGCGGTTGAGTCTGCAGTCGCGCGAACTGGCGGCCTCGCCTGCTCCAGAAGGCGAGTTGAGAGAGCAAGAGCAGCCCGGATCAGGTCCAGGCGCCGCGGCGCTGGCCGCCACTGGAGAGGCTGCGAGCGACAGCCATGAGCAAGGGGACGACGAGAAACGCGCGGCGAATCATGTCCTGGCAGCTTTTGCACGGCGGGTTACGGCTTCTCTGGCTGCTTTAGGGAAGGTGCGGCAGCCGCATCAACGCCTGCCCGCCCCGATCACGACAGTGTTGCCCGCTTTGTCGTCAGACCCCGAGATGGGATCTTCTCCTTCCGCGGGGACCGCTGAGAGCGCCAGCCCTTCATCGCCCCCCGGACCTGCCTCGAGGCCGCGAGAGGAGCGACCGCTTACAGCATCTTCTCAGAACCAGACACCTGCCCCGTTGGTTAACACCGGAGGTCGCGAGATGCGGAGCGAGGCCGGCCCAGCGATGAGTGTCGTCAGATCAACAGCGGCTTTGCCTCAGCCGCGCGAGACATCGGCACGTCCCTCTTCCCAGCGTCTGGCTGGTCGGACAACCCGCGTGCGCCTGGAAGCCGCTCCTAAGTTGAGCGGCCCGTCCTCCACGCCGGGCAGTTCGGGGCCGGCAACGCCCCCCCAGACTACTCGTCCGCTACCGGCGCTTGCTAGTGGCTCTTCCTCCGCTGGTGTCCCGCCGAAACTTGAGGCAGGCGCCTCTGCTCCCGCCCTACCGCTTGAGCGCTCAATGTCTGCGTCAAGCTCTTCAGGCCCTCTGGCTTCCCAGGGCCGTCAGCCACAGGAGCAGGCCGCTCCTGGCTGGCCGGTGGCAGCGCTACCGGTCCGCTGGCAAACCGGTAAAGGCTGCTTCGCGCGAGGGCAAGGGGAGGTCGCGGTGAGCTGCCCGACGATCAGCGAGGCCAGCGTGGTGCTGGTGACCCTGACCGGCGACCCGGGGCCTGTCGTCGTGCAGTATGTGTCGCTCCAGCCAGGACGGGGCTTCACGGTTCATCTGAGCGCCCCGACGCAGCGCGAGACTCCGTTTCACTATGCCGTGCTGGAACATGCCCCGCTTGGCAGCGGCGCCGGACGCCCAACGGCTGGCTACAGCTAGTCCTGGTACCGGCAGGTGGTTCATGGCCTGAGCGCAGAGGGCCAGCTTATCGAGACGGGCCAGGCCGCACCTGACCGCATCCGCTCGCTCGGGCCTGGCCTGGGCCTGGGGTTCGTTAGCCGTCGCCGCGCGCCTCGGCCTCCAGACGTTGGAAGAATTCGCACATGAAGGCGTAGCGCTGGCGCGCTAATTCGCGTCCTGTGGCTGTGCAGAGCTGCTCGGGCAAATCTGTAAAGAGCAGACGAAATTCGATTGAGGGAGAATAATCCGGGCGATTCCGCAGCTCGCGTACCTGCTGTGGAGGAACTGGCAGGACCAGATCGTCCGGCAGGGGAGCGTAGACGCGCTGTCCGCGTCTGCCGGTGATCATATACAGGCGTCCAATGCCAATGGCGCCCAGCGCATCCAGCTTATCGGCATCGTAGAGTACCTGGCCCTCCAGGGAGCGCGGTCGCTGTCCCGCGGTCAGGCGATGATCCGCAATGGCCTCTTGGACTGCTGGGATGGCTTCTTGAGGGAAAGGCGTGCCGCTCAGCAGCTCGGCCGCCATCTGCGCCCCAATGAGCGCATGATCACCTCCCTGCCGGCGCTCGCGTTCCTGGCCGATATCGTGTAAGGCCGCCGCTGCCCAAATAACCGTCAGATCGCCGCCTTCGCGCCGTTGAATGATCTCGGCCAGGGCCATCACCCGCACAATATGATCCATATCGTGAGCCACATCGCTGGTACCCTCGCGCGCCATTGTCGCCCGCGCTAGCTCCAGCAACCAGCTTCGCAGATCAAGAGATCGACTCGGCAGCTCTTTCGCTTCTGGCACCTGCTCGCTCCTGCTCCACCGCTGCGCTTAGTTTTCCAGGGCTGGCAGTGTCAGGATAAAACGACTCCCCTCGCCAGGTATGCCACTGCTCTCAACGCGGATGGAACCGCCGTGCATGCGTAGGATCTCAGCGACAAAGTAGAGACCCAGGCCCAGACCGCGGGTCTGACTGGCGCCGGTGTTGGGGGCACGATAGAAGCGTTCAAAGAGATGCTCCTTTGCCTCTGGCGGGATGCCGATGCCGCGATCCTCTACTTCCACCTGGATGAGATTACCTCCCTCCTGCGGGCAGCGGCAAAGCGAGAGGAAGACCGGCCCGCCCTGCGGGCTGTATTTTATCGCATTCTGAATGAGGTTGACAAGGACCTGGAGCAGGCGCTCACGATCGCCGCTGACCAGATAGGGGCGTCCCCCTTCGTCAACCCGGCAGGCCAGTTCATGAAGAGCCGTCGCTGTTCGATGCTGGGCCACTACCTGCTGCGCTAGCTCCTCCAGGTCGACCCGTTCGCGCGCAATGACAAGCTGCCCGCGATTGATCTGGGTGGCCTCCAGGAAAGTATTGACGATGTTGGTCAGCAGGCGCGTCTGTTCCTCGATCATCCCCAGTTGCTCAAGCAAGCGCTCGCGCTGGCGTGGACCACTGCCACGGTTGAGGGTGCGCCGGGCATATTGGGCATTGGTGAGGATGATGGTCAGGGGCGAGCGGAACTCATGGGCAGTAATGGCCAGGAATTCATCTTTGAGGGCATTCGCCTCGCGCATGGCCGCTTCGCTGGCCCGAGCCGCAATGGCTTCTCGCTGCCAGCGCGCCTGCTCGATCGCCAGGCCAGCCAGTTGCGCCACCCCTTCAATGACCGCCATCTCCCAGATGGTAAACTCATACTGCAGCTCACTTCCTTCGTCGCCACTCTCGCTTTCCTCCAGGGCAAGGGCCGCAGGGCGAACGAGCAG
Organism: Thermogemmatispora argillosa; assembly: GCF_059696725.1. Classification (NCBI taxonomy): domain Bacteria; kingdom Bacillati; phylum Chloroflexota; class Ktedonobacteria; order Thermogemmatisporales; family Thermogemmatisporaceae; genus Thermogemmatispora; species Thermogemmatispora argillosa. The sequence continues at coordinate 796,486 of NZ_AP019377.1, forward strand.
CATCACACCAAGCAGGCGCCCGCCATGCGTGATCGGGGCCACTAAGGTCAGCCAGCGGTTGGCGCCCGCGGGCAGAGCTGGCATCTGACTTTCCTGGCCTTGACCGCGACTGAGGCGACGTAAATGCAGAAACTGACTGGGCGTGAGAATGAAGGCGTGGCCCGCTCGTAATTGGAGGGCATAATCCTCATAGCTCAACAGGGCTGTGAGCAACCAGTCAAGTAGCTGGACCTCGGCCCGCCGCTCGGCCTGATGGGAGGTCGCGCCTTCCTCACTCTCAGAGAGGCTGAGCAGCGTCTCTGTCTCCCTATCTCCTTGCTCCCGCTCCAGATGGAGGCGCTCGCCAGGCTGACCCTGTTCGGGATCATAGAGCGCGACCAGTCCGCGCTGACAATCCAGGGCTTGCAGAGCCAGACTGAGCACGCTGCGCAGAATGGCGGTGACCTCGGTAAGGCCAGAGAGGGCTTCGGCCATGCGTAGCATGGTTTCCAGGGCCTGATGAATATGCTGCTCGATACGCATCTGGGACGTGATGTCCCGGAAGGCACTGACAACCCCGAGTTGTTGGCCCGTGGGTGCCAGAAGCGGCGCCACATTGATTTCAAGGATGCGCTCGCGCCCATCAGCGCGGCGCGTGATGAAGCGCTCTCCCCGAACTTGCTCGCCCCGCAAGGCACGGGCCAGGGGAAAATCTTCGCTGCGCAGCGGCTGCCCCTGCAGTGTGTAGACCGGATGGCGGCGCAGCAGCTCCTCCAGGGTGACTGTGCCCTCCAGGCGCTCCCCGACAAACTCACGCGCGGTGGCGTTGGCCATCAGTAAGCGCCCCTGCATGTCAAGCACCGAGATGCCCTCGGTCATGGCATGGAAGACCGCATTGAGCGTATTGGCTCGCTCGGTTGCCAGTAGAGCAGCTCGACGCGCTTGCTCGAGCAGTTGGGTCTTTTGGATCGCGAGAGCACACTGAGCGGCAATGTCCTGGGCAAAGGTATAATGGCCCTTCGAGGGTCGAAAGTGGGGATCGCTAAAGCTCACGAAGGCCAGACCAACACAGCGCTGACCAGGCTGGCCTGGCTCGTCCGTGGGCAGGGGCGAACGCACGCCAACCATCAAGGGGACAATCAGGGTATGTTCGAAATTCTGCGTCTGAAACCAGTGTAGCTCACTGATGCCCAGGCGATCAAGCGAGACAAAGAGCGGTACGCCGCTCGTGGCCACCTGCCGGCAGAAAGGCAACTCATCCAGAGAAGCGGCTACGCGCCCCCGTCGCTGCGGTAGGAGCCCCTGAGTGGCTCCCCCACCCATCTCTGCTACCGCGCTCTCCGTTCGCCCTTCTGCTGGCTGCCTTCCAGAAGACGGACCTGGCCGCTCTTGACGCTCTGGCACATTGGTCGCAGCCTGAGCGGCCTCCTCATCAGAGCAGGGGAGATAGAGTCGCCCTTCCTCCAGGAGGAGAATCTTACCACTCTCGGCCTTCAGGACCTGCCGCAGTTGCTGGGTAGCGATCTCCAGGATGGTCGGCAGGTCTTCGTCCGAGTTGACGGCCATTGCAACCTGATAGATAGCCTGAGATTGCTCAATCAGTTGCTCGGCCCGTTGGCGCTCGCTCTCAGCGCGTTGGTATAGGCGCGCGTTATCGATGGCTACCGCCGCTTGTTGGCCAATGGCGCGCGCCAGTTGTTGCTGCTCCGCCGAGAAGTGACTATGCTCGCCAGGGTTATCCAGTGACATCACGCCGACGGGACGATCTTCACGCACGAGGGCAACAAGCAGAATTGAACGTACAAGGAACAGCTCAGCTAAGGCCCGCAGCGAGCGCTCATCCCGCAAATCGTATATGTACAGCATCTCGCGCCCGCCAAGCAGGCGACTCATGAGAGGATTGGCTGTGGGAATAGTGCTTCGATACCAGAGCTGATCAGCGATGCGCTGGCGCTTGGCATCAACCAGCTCACGCGCCAGATGGTAGACAACGGGGCGCAGGAGCTGGCGCTCCTCGTCATGCAGCCAGACAGCGCAGCGCCCAACCTGACAGACCTCGGTCGTGCGCTGCACCAGGACTTGTAGCACCCGGTCCAGATCCAAAGAGGAGGCCAGCAGACCAGCCAGCTCGCGGAGAATCTCGCTCTCGCGTAAGGCGCCCAGCAAGCGCTGATGTTCACTGTTCGGGCTAGAGGCAGGCTGTTCCTGCGACGGCATGCACATGACCTCGTACTCTTTCCAGACTGACTGAACCTGTCGTCTGTTGTCATGCTGAGAGCGACCGCTCTACTTCTTCCTCACTCATAGACAAGACAGGGGTTGCAGGTAGGGAAGGCAAGCGAGCAGAGGAGGGAGAGCAGCCTCATCGTCCTGTCCCGGTAGCACGAGCGCCAGCCTCCCTGGACTACCCAGGAGGCCCGGCCCAGCCATCCGGCAGCGCTGGCCCACTTAGCACTTTGCCCGCTTGCCTGTGCTGGTGAGCAGGAGCGCGGAGGCAAGGCGACTAAGGCCACTCTGGGGTCGCTGCAACAGGACCCCTGGCGCCGGCAGCCTGCCGGCTTCACGTTCATGGTGCTCGTCTGCTGGTATCTTATGCTCTTATTGTCCCATCACCAGGAATATCTGTCAAGGGGCAGCAGCGCGAGAGAAAAAACTATGCTGCAACAGGAAAGCCCTGCTTACGTAGGATGCCGCCGGCTGCACTGGCGAGCGCGTGGCCCTGTGAAAAGGATGCACGAGGGTGTAACGGCATGCTATAATTTCAGGCAAAGACCAAACCTGAGCTGTGGGTAGCGGAGCAAGGCAGTGAGCGAGGTCGCCTACGGGATGCCCGCCTGTGTGCCGCTCCCCGGCGGAGTAGGGGCGTGGGAGCAGTGACGATGAGCCTGAGTATTGGTATTGACTATGGTCGCAGAAGCTGGAAGCTCTGTTTATTGGATGAGGCCCAGCCGCCGGAATACCACTGTTTCACATCGCCCGCCGAGCTGCTGGCTAGTCTGGCTCGCCTCTGTGCTCTCTTTCCCGAGCCTGTGATTACCCTGGCCGCTGGCAATGGCCTGCCCCTTGAACGGCTCGATCGCCTGGCCGCCGAGCAGGTGGCCGCTTTAACGGCGGGCTACGATGAGCCGGCGCCTGCCCTGCCTTCCTCTATTCCGGCGGAAAAGCCGGCAAGCAGCCTTGTGCAGGCTCCGGCCACTTCCCCTCTGGCCTTGACGACCTTCCTGGAGACGCTGCAGCGCCTCAACCTCCATAGCTATGTGTTGCCCAGTCTGTTGCATCTGCCAACGGTGCCCGCTTATCGGTTGCTGTTGGAGCGCCTGCCCGCCAGCCCCGCGGCGGTCTGTCGCGTAGTCACGCTTCTTTATCGCCTCCGTCAGCGTGAGACGAGCTGGCCCGAGATGCATTTCTTTGTCGTAGAGGCGCGTAGCGCTTACTGGCAGGTGCTGGTGGTTGAGGATGGATATCTCACCGATGGTGTTCATGGGACACCGCGCGAGCCGGCGCTGCCTTTGCCTTCCGCCGCGCCGGCTCCGAGCGAGATCCCCTTTGAGCAAGCGTATTGGGAGGGGCTGCTCCGCGATTTGGCTGGTCTATTGGCCGTTCACCATCTGGATGAGGTGGTGATCAGTGGCCGGCGCAGTGAGAGTTTGGCCACCCGCCTCGGCGATTTCTATCAGCTCTACTATTTCCCCTACGCTCCCCAGGAACCCCGCGGCTTTGAGGCCGCCTTCGGCGCGGCTTTGATCGCCGCCGGCCTCCAGCATCCTCGCAGCCTGGCCGCAGAAGTTGTGCAGCATCTGCAACTTTGGAGATCCGTCCCCGTTTTTTAGTAGTTTAGTAAAAAATCTACGCTATCGTTTGATAGTTCTCAACGGCATTCGTCATATTAGAGGCAGCCTGGAAGAACAAGACCAGCTGTCCGCCCAGGTGTGGGGCCTTGGGGTGGCGAACCTGCACAACTTCTGCCGAAAGGGTGGCATGCTGCTATGACTAATCGGTCAACGCCGCAAAAGATCCTCTGGATGGTGGAATACACGCTTGGTGACAGCCAGTATCATCACCTGGAACCCATTTACGCCTCTTCGCGCGCTGAGGCTGAAGAGCAGTGCCGCCATCTGCTGGCGCGCCACGGACAAAAGGCGAATCTGATCGAACTCCGTCCCTATCCTCATGGCTTCGTGGTCAAGCATGGGCGAATGCCCGGCAATCTCGCCTCTGGTCAGGAGAAAGCAGAGCAGGCGGAGGAGGAGCCGCCTCCTCTTCCCCCCTGATGGGCTGGCTCTGGGGGTGAGGAATCTGCCAGCTTTCTGGCGCGAACCAGGTGCGCTCACGATCTCCCGACGATCTACGCTACGCGGCTGCTCCTCCCCCTGATGCGCCTGCCTGGTCTACCAAGTCTGTTCTGTCACCGAGAGAGGGGAGGCTCAGAGGGCTGGCTCCTGCGTTTACAGGCTCCTGTGTGCTCTCCTGTCTTGGTTTGCCTGCCCGCTCAGGGCAAGGCTGCCGCTGCTCCCTCCTCTTGACAGCGCTCGGCATCTGACCTAGCATAAGTTCAGAAGACTGAGCAATTTCTCCTTGTCTGTCTGCCTTCGATCTCTCGTCTCATACCTTCGGCCCGGTGGCCTGCCTGGCGCCCACAGGCTGTTTCCCGGGTCGACCTGGTCTGATCTGATCGCGAGAGCCAGCGACTGGTGAATCTCTGTGGAACACAAGGAATTTGACGTTCTGATCATCGGCAACCCCTGCGTCGACCTCGTCTTCAGCGGCCTTCCACACTGGCCGGCACCTGGTAAGGAGGTCTACGCGACCCGTTTTGCAATCGGCGCCGGTGCGGTCTTTAATACGGCGGCAGCTCTGAGCCGCCTTGGTCTGCGGGTTGCTCTGCTCGGCGAGCTGGGGAACGATTGTTTGAGCCGCTATTTGCTTGAAGAGATGAGGCGGGCTGGCATTTGCTGCGATCTGGTGCGCCAGCGTGATCAGCGCCTGGCCGCCGTGAGCGTAGCCCTGGTTCACGATGGGGAGCGCGGCTTTGTTTCTTATGTCGAGAGACCTCCCGCTCCGGTCGCGGCTGGGTCCGCCGGCCCAGAGGTGGAGGACGCGAGCACGCTCGCCACAGAGCTGCTGCCTCCATTATCGCTGGCCGAGCTGCAGGCTCTGCTTGAGCGCTACCGCTGGCGCGCCGCTTTTCTGCATTTGCATCCAGCCCTGGGGCCAGTGCTGGAGCTGCTGGCCTCGCAGGGGATCATGGTCTTTCTCGATACTGGCTGGCATCCAAGGCTACTCTCTGATCCGCGGGTGCCGGAGGTGCTTCGCCGCTGCTCGGTCTTCCTGCCTAATCGTCTGGAGGCGGAGGCCGCGACAGGAGCCTCCGATCCCGTGACGGCCGCCCGGCAGTTGGCGCGCTGCGTGCCTCTGGTGGTGGTTAAATTGGGGGCTGAGGGCGCCCTTGCCTGTCAAGGAGAGCAGTTGTGGCATTGCCCGGCCTGGCCAGTGAGCGAGGTAGTTGATCCGACCGGCGCCGGCGATGCCTTTGATGCTGGTTTTATGTATGCTCTGCTCCACGGCTATTCGTTGCCCGAGGCGCTGCGCTGTGGCACCATCTGCGGTAGCCTGGCAACAACCGCTTTGACGGGGAGCGCTGCCGTCCCTGATGCCAGCGAGCTGGAGCGCTTGCGCCTTAGCTCTCCTGAAGGACACTTGAGGCGGTGAAGTTGCCTGGACGGGGCGGATCTTGCTCCCTTCACGCTCGGCTCGGGCGGAGGGAGAGAGGGTGGCAGGGAGGTAACGCCCAGGGAAGGGGGCAATACGGGGAAGCGCTCAGCAGGGGCTGCGCAAGCGATAGCCCTGGCTTGCCTCTATGGAGAGGAGAAGGGTCAGGCCCTGGGACCGGATCGCGCGGCGCGGCCCGTGCCGAAGCCGTCTTGCTGGTTCCTGCGCCAGTGCTAAGGGAACCAGGCTCTACTAAGACAAGCCCTCTGCCGGGCCCGCCACCGACGTGTCTAACGGTCGTTCTCCTGCGGTCAAAGGTTCTGTCCCTCCACGCTCGTTCTCTTACGGGCACCCCGCCGGCGGCTCCTGAGCGTGTGGGTGAGGTGCGAGTGAAGAGCAGGATAGGACCCTTACGCTCACAAAGGAGAGGCAGCCACCTGACCCCGGCAGTCTTCAGTACTCTGGCGCTGGCGCCGCAGCCGAAGCCGAGGCTGAAGAGGAGGCCGCCAGAGGAGAGGCCTTCATACGGCCTCGCATGGCCAGACGCGCATAGTAGCTGTGATTGGCCAGGGTCCACAGGGCCTGGAAGAAGGCCGGATCACGTTGCTCCAGCTGCCAGAGAATCGTTTGCTGAAGCTCGGGGCTGGCTTTGCAGAAGTTGCCGTCGGCGGCGAGATTGAAGTCGCGCAGCACAGCGCGTAAACGGGGTAAACTCAGGGAGAGCGATGGAAAGCGGAAGGCTTCACTTCGGAGGTAGCGGAGGAACTCGTCAACCAGATGGAGACTGGAGGGTGGGGGAAAGTCGCCATCTGCTGGGATGAGGAGATCAAGAATGGTGGTTAGGGTGGCGCGCTCTTCGGCGCTTAGCTCTACGACGGGTCCCTGCCGCCGGGGGAGCATAGCAGAGAGAATCAACTCACTCATGACAGCTCCTTAGACTAAACTCAACAACCCCTGGAGGAACAACCTCTATATCCACTATAACCACGCCAGAAATGGCACCCTTCGTCCTCTCGCGTGTCGTGCTCGATCATGGCCTGAGCCGAGCGAGCGGTATGCCTGGCGGCATCCTTCCACGCTTGCTCTGACGTGGCCCCGCCGGGAACGCTCTCTTGAGGAAATTCCCGGTCAGGCACAATAAGAGGAGAGTCCTTTCTCTGCCACAGAGAATGGTACCATAAACCGCTCCCTTGTTTCAACCAGCAATCTGATGGCCATTTTCTCCTATCCCATGAAGAAGGTAGCGCCTTATGGTTACCATTTTGACAGAGTACCGCGATCACGATATGCTCTGGAGACAGAGTCAGACAAGAGTAGCAAAGTAGCCAGTCCAGGCGAGGCGTACATAAGACAACCGGCCAATTCCGCTCGAATGGCAGGTAGAATCATGGCGGTTTCCAGCCTTGTTCTGCCTGCTGGCCTTCGACTGAGGCAGCGGGCAGCGAGCGCGTCCGTTCGGCTGACGGACGGGCCTCGCTTCCGCCTGAGGCGCTGCCTTCCGGCATGAGGAAAGGGGCTTTCTACTCACACACATGCCAGCCAGAGCACGATCAGCGAGCGAAAGGAAGGGTGCCAGCTCAGCCTGTCTGTCTTATGTAACGCAGATACTTTCCCGTGCGCACAAGACGAGAAAGAAGAGCAGTGCGCCTGTCAACAGACATTAGCTGGAAGGAAGATCTATGCGCTGTCCTCAATGCCACTTTGAAGGAGAGCCACTGAACGGGGGGTGTCCGCGCTGTGGTTATGGTCGCCTGCCAGACAGAGGGAGTCGTCCGCTCTCGCTGAGCCAGGAGAGCCGTGAGCTGGTCACCACGGTGTCGAGGCCGCTTAGTCTGATGGCCACGCGCCCGGTGCTGCGCGGCGATGTCCTGCGCGAGGGACGCTATCGGATCATCGAGGAGGTGCCGCTACCGCGCAGCCAGTACGATCAGGGGAAAGCATGGCTGGCCAGGGATGCGCAGTCCGTGAGCCGGCTGGTGCTGATTCGCGAGGTGATCCCTACCGCCGAGCAGGCCAGCCGGCTGGAGCAAGAGCTACGCATGACCGCTCAGCGTCTGGCCGAGTTAGGCCAGCATCCTGGCTTTCCACACTTGATCGATGTCTTCAGCGAGCGCGGCTGCTACTACATTGTGCTCCAGCAACCCGAGGGGCAGAGCCTGGCGCAATTGGTTGAGCAACAAGGGGGACCACTACCAGAGCGTCTGGTGGCTGAGTACGGGCGACAGCTCTGCGAGATGGTACAGGTCTTAGCCTCGCAACAGCCGTCGCTGGTTCATGGCGCCATCAGCCCGGAGACCGTCATTGTCAGCCCGGATGGTCACCAGGTCTCTTTGATCCTGATGCCGCTCTTCCCTCCCCGACTGCCCCCGGAAATGCAGGGCAAGGCCATCGCTGGCTTTTTCGCGCCCGAGCAGTTTCATGGCGTCACCGACACTCGCACGGATCTCTATGGGATCGCGGCGACCCTCTACTATGCTCTGACCACCTATGACCCGCGCCAGCATATGGCCTTTTTCTATCCGCCGGCCCGCCGGCTGAATCCCGAGGTGTCCGCCCGCATGGAAGCGATCCTGGCGCGTGGTCTGCGCGTAGCTGCCGCTCAGCGCTATCTGCGTCCAGCCCAGATGCTGCAGGAATTAGCGGCGATCGCCGCCGCTACTCCACGGCGTGGCGGAGAGAAAACCCTCCCCTCACCCACGACAGGAGCGCTACCGCCACGCTCCCGTCGTCGTTCGGGGACGCGCCGCTCTACGTTGACGTTCGTTGCCGTTATGCTCGGCGTCTGCGCGCTGCTGGTAGCGGGCATCATCGTAGCTGCCCAACGGGCCCCGCTTTCTACCGGTGCTCCCAATCCTGCGGCAACCGCCACGGCTCTGGCTCAGCAGACCGCTGCTGCTCAGCAGGCTCGTCAGGCTGCCGCTGCCTGGCAGCAGGAGCTACGGCATGAGCAGCAGAGCTGGCAGGCGCGCGGCATCGCTGTCAGCGACGGTCGCTTCGTGCTGGATTCCTATGCCGGGCGTAAGGACGTTGCTCAGAAGCTGACCGCCGCTCGGGCTTTGCAGGCGGGCGATCTGGATACCGCCGCCAGCGCCTTGAACGCCGCTATTACGCTCGATCCTACCGATGCCGAGGCCCTGATCTATAGCCAGAATCTGCTGATCGAGCAAAACGGTCAGCCTTTTGTGACGATCGTGGTGGGTCTGAGCTTCAACCCCAATGACCCGCGCTCTCTGGCGGCCACCCGGGCTATGCTGCAAGCCGTCTATGTGGCTCAGTATGAGATCAATGAGTTTGCCTGGTTGCCTCATAATTATCAGTTGCGCATTCTGATCGCTGGCTCTCCGCCCGATAAGGCCAGTGTGACCGAGGTGGCACGCGACATTGTCAATCGGGTGATCCAGGCGGACAACCTGGACCATATCATCGGGGTGGTCGGCTGGCCTTCGAGTAGCCAGACTCAGGCGGTGCGTGATTTGATCGCTTCGGCTCATGTGCCGCTGGTTTCACAGTTGGCCCCTGATGTCAATCTGGCGGGCAATCCCTATTTCTTCCGCATCAGCCCGCCCTACAATGTCCAGGGCGATGCGCTCGCTGAGTTCGCCCTGCAGCAGTTACACGCTGATGCGATTCTGGTGATGCGCTCGCCTTCGGATGAGTCCAGCGTGGCGCTGGCCAATGCGTTTGTGGCTCGCGTCCAGATGCTGGATGGCCGTGTGGTCGAGAGCGCGCGCGATACGTTTACGTCGGGAACCACTCCCGTGGAGGGCTACAGTACAGCCATCGCCGATGCTCTGGCCCATCAGGCCGATGTGATCTTTCTGGCCGGCACTGATGTCGATGCGGTGCGGCTGGCTCATGAGATCGGGATTCTCTCGCGGGCCCAGCCGGATAATACGGCGCTGGCCAATCTGAAGGTGCTGACCGGTCCGTCGGTCGCTACCAGCCTGCTGTTAGGCGAGGGAGATAGCGTAGACGCTTTCTTGGCTCGCTCGTTCCCCGAGGATATGCAGCGTATTTATGTGCTGGCCTACGCTGATCCCAGCGAGTGGACCGGCGTGCCGCAATTGGAGCAGCCTACGCTCTTCACCGACTGGGCTGGCATTTTCCAGAACCAGAAGGAGAGCGCTAATAATGCTCCACCCCCCGACCAGAATGCCATTATGACCTACGATGCGGTGCGCGTGATTGCCCGCGCGGCCTCCTACGTTAAGGGCGCGCTCAATGGCCCCAATGTGCGCGCTATGCTTAATGCTCTCGGTAACGGTCCACTACCGGCCTTCGACGGCGCTAGTGGTCGTATTAGCTTCGATTCGCTAGGGAACCCGGGCGATAAGGCCCTGGTGATGCTGCAGGTTCGCCAGGACCAAGCAACCGGGGCTTCCAGGTTTGCTATGGTGCGCCTCTTTGGAGCACTACACTGACGCAGCTTTATGATCTCAGTACGCCAGTAGCGCTGGTGTCTGAGGTTTGATTGATCTGTATCTGCTCCAGGGACTCCATGCTGATCGGTCTGGACCGCTCTGCTCCAGTCGATCAGCATGGAGTCTCTCTTTGGCCTAACTTGGTGCCGCACGGCGCCGATTGCCTCGCTTCGCTGCGCTCCCCGCCGCCCAGTGGAAAGCGCATGCGGTATACTGAAGAAGGTCTCTTTGTTTTCCTTCCAGCCTGAGCTGTGCCAGGCAGACCTGCTGGCACCCTGGAGAGGACCCCAGAGAAGGAGCGTACGATGGTGATCGATCTGCGCAGCGATACGGTGACACAGCCAACCCCTGCGATGCGCGAGGCGATGTACCGCGCAGAGGTTGGCGATGATGTCTATGGTGAAGATCCAACGGTGAACCGCTTGCAGGAGCTGGCGGCGGAGCGCCTCGGTAAAGAGGCAGCGCTCTTTGTGGCCAGTGGAACGATGGGCAATACGACGGCTTTGCTGACGCATGTGGGTCGCGGAGCAGCGGCGATTGTGGGCGATCAGGCGCACATTTACCGCTATGAGGGCGGGGGGGCAGCCCGCCTGGGCGGTATTCAGCTCTGGGTGGTGCCGAACCAGCCCGATGGCTCTTTCGATCTGCAGCAGTTAGCAGCGGCCATTACCGACGACAGCGATGAGCATACGCCGCCAACGGCTCTGCTATGCCTGGAGAATACGCATAACCGCTGCGGGGGCTGTGCGCTCTCGCTGGAGCAAATGACGACTCTTTGCCGTCTGGCCCATGCTCGTGGGCTACAGGTCCATGTGGATGGGGCGCGGATCTTTAATGCCGCGGTGGCCCTGGGGGTGCCAGCCAGTCAGCTTGTCTCCGAGGCCGACTCGGTCATGTTCTGCCTTTCGAAAGGCTTGAGCGCCCCCGTTGGTTCGCTGTTGGTGGGCAGTCGGGACTTTATCCGCCGCGCGCGCTGGACACGGAAGGTGCTCGGCGGCGGCCTGCGCCAGGCCGGGATACTGGCAGCGGCTGGCCTCGTGGCTCTGGAGCAGATGGTGGACCGGCTGGCAGAGGACCATGAGCATGCTCGCCTCCTGGCTCTGGGCCTGGCTGAGCTGCCCCAGGTGAGGCTTGATTTGCAGCGCGTGCAGACCAATATTGTGATCTTCCGTCTCTGCGATGGCGAGCGCTTCCTGAGCGAGGAACGCTGTAGCGAGTTTCTGGCTCGTCTCAAGGATGAGGGGGTTTTGCTAAGCAGCATGGGCAATGGCCTGTTGCGCGCCGTGACTCATTACGGTATCGAGCGCCAACATGTTGAAAAGGCCCTGGTGGCGATCAAGCGCACGCTGGACGCGATGCTGCCATGAATGGCTTGGGGAACAGGCCAGAGATACAGCTCTTGCCAGTGAAAGAGGCTTGGGGATTGGAGCAGCGGCTTGCTCTTGCGTCTACACAAAAGAAGGAGAGCACGCTCTCACTCCCTGCAGGCCTCTCACTCATGGGAGAGAAGAGAGCTAGCCAAGCGAGGCGAGGAATAGAGCCATGACAGCGAATTTTCCAAACTGGCGTCAGCAGGTCAAAGCCTATCGGCGGCAGGTTCGCCAGCAAGCCCGGCTCTACCGCCAACAGGCGCGCGCCTATCGGCGGCAGGTCCATGCTTATCGGCGGCAGCAGATCTATGGGAGGCTGCTAAGCGCCCTGGACACGCTGCTGACGCTGATCGCCCTTGCCGGGATAGCGTATGCTATTGTCCACGCGAACTGGCATTTGCTGCTGTCTGTCTTCTTCGCCGGATTAGCCGTGAGCAGCCTTTTCCATGCCCTGGCCCGGCGACGAGCGAGTGCGGGCTTGAACAGCCTTGTCTGGCTGCTGGCCATTGCTCTGTTCTTTCTCAGCGGCTCCTTGAACTGGCTGCTGCTAGCGCTGCTCTGCTCTTTCATCATCAGTAGCCTTGGACGAGGTCTAGCGCACCTGTTTGGCGCGTCTCCCCCTGCTTCATCCTCACCGCTCTCTGGCCCCCCGGCCTCCCCAACGTCGGAGCCGGAGGCGAGCACGAAGAGCGTTGCTGAGCCAGCCTATACGCCTTACCACCAGGGTTATCCCGCGCAGACCACGAGCGCGGCCAGCGCCTCGTCGGGTCTCTCCACACCACCCTCAGAAGCGCAAGAAGTCCCTCTGAACCGCTACACGCAGCCGCTGATCTCCTATCCCGAAGAGAGTTCCCAGGTTCTGCCACCGCAGCAGCGCTAAGAGCCGGCGCTTGCCTGCTCCTGCTCCTCGCAGCCTTGCAGCTCCCTCCAGGACGCGGTAGAATCCGCACAGGAGCCTTGTTCTGTCCGCCTCTTTTGAGGGCAGAACAGCAGAGAGGCGATCACGGTACAGCTTATTGAAAAGCAAGAGGAGCTGCGAGCAATGACACTGACAGCGATCGCGAACGCTGTGGCCGTCGTGACGGGGGCGGCCAGCGGCATTGGCCTGGCAACGGCCCGCGCCCTCCATGAGCGAGGCGCCCACGTCGTGCTTGCCGACATCAACAAGGATGGCCTGCAGGAGGCTGCCCAACGCTTACAGCATGAGGGCCGCGGCCAAGCACGCGGCAAGGTGCTGACCGTCGTCACCGATGTCACCGTTGCGGCTCAGGTTGAGGAGCTGATGCGACAAGCAGCGGCCCTCGACGGCGGTCATCTCGACCTGGTGGTGACCAGCGCCGGCATCGGACGCGGCGGGCCGATCGATAGCTTCGCCGCCCACGACATGGAAGCTCTGTTGGCTATTAACTTCATGGGCACCTTCCACTGTGTCAAAGCGGCCCTGCCGATCATGCGGCGCCAGGGCCGGGGCCACTTCATCTTTCTCTCCTCGGTCGCTGGCAAGCTGCCGGTGCCTGCCCTCAGCGGCTATTGCGCGAGCAAGTGGGCCGTGCGAGGCTTTGCCGCCGCGCTACGAGCAGAACTCTATGGGAGCGGCATCGGCATTACCACGGTCTACCCTTCGTGGGTGGACACCCCAATGGTCCATCAGGCGGAAGCCGACTCGCAGCTCCTCAATATTCAGGCCCTGCTCACTCCTGAGCAGGTTGCTCATGAAATGCTTCAGGCGGCCCTGCATGACCGGCGCGATCTGACGCTGGCACCAGATCGCGATACGGCCCTGATTCTGCAAGTCATGCAGCAAGATCCTGAGAAGGCGGAGGAGCTGATGGGGCGCGCCTTTCAGCAGCGCCTGGCTCAGCTCCAGGGATCAGGCCAGGAGCAGGCATAACGGCAGAGAACTTTCAAGTGTGCAGTAGAAGGCTATGTTAGCTGAAGAGGCAGGAGCTTGCTGCAGAGGTAGGCCGAGAGCAAAGTGAGGAGAAGAGGACGCATGAAAGAGGCCAGGCAAGCCACGTTGAAGACCAACGGGGAGGGCAATTACGGCTACTACGGTCCCGAGAGCGTGACCTGGAAAATTACACGTGAGGCGGCGATTCTCCTGGGAGGAGCGCGCGCAGTCCTGCTGCAGATCGCTCATCCGCTGGTGGCAGAAGGCGTCTATACCCATAGCAGCTACCTTACCGACCCGCTGGCGCGCACTCTGCATACATTCATGCTCGGTCAAATCCTTACCTTTGGAGGTCGGCCCGAGGCCCACGAGGCGGCGCGCACCATCAACCGTCTCCATGCTGGCGTCTTTGGCCATCTGTCACACGATGCCGGCGCCTATCGCCGCGGCACCTTTTACCGGGCCCGCGATCAGGAGCTGCTGCTGTGGGTTCACGCTACCCTGGTTGATACGGCGTTGCTCCTCTATACCAGCCTCATCGGACCATTGACCCGCGATGAGCAGGAGCGCTACTATCAGGAGAGTAAGGCTCAGGCGCGCTTGCTGGGACTGCAGCCCAGGTACATGCCGGCGACGCTGGCTGACCTGCAGAGCTATGTCGCCGACATGATCCAGAGCGATCGGCTGGCTGCCACGCCCCAGGCGCGTCGCCTGGCTCATACTGTGCTCTTTCCACCGCTGCCAAGCGTCTTTCGCCCGGCGCTCCATCTCCATTTCTTGATCACCTGTGGTTTGCTGCCAGAGCCAGTGCGGGCCCTCTATGGCTATCCCTGGGGGCCAGGTCACCAACAAGCGTTTGAGCTAATTATGCAGGGACTACGCAGCACCCTGCCCCATCTCCCGCTCAGGCTGCGCACACTACCGGTAACACGGCAGATCATTGAGCGCCGTCTCTCTTCGATCCATCTGCAGGCCTATGCCCGTTCAGTGCGCGAGGCCCGGGCCTCGGCATAAGGGGCGGGGGCAGGCAGAGGACTCGCGCGCCCACAAGCGGCTTTGGAAAGGGTCTGAGGAGAGAGCGAGCCTCCGGGCCCTCCGGCAGAGACAGAGTGCAAGAGGCGAGGACAGGGTAGGCGAGGCACCAGGCAGCAACGCGAGCAGCAAGCGGAGACCTGGCTGAGCCGGGACCAGCAAGGCCCCTGGGACGGTCAGATCCCGCTGGCTGCCAGCCGGGCGCAACGCTACCAAGGACGCCAGCAGCGCAGGCGGCCACTAGCAACCGGGCAGCTATAAGATGCCTGCGCAGCAAGCCGCAGACCTCTCTACTCTACGAGTAGCTAGTGCGAGACAGCCCCACTTGCAAAGAACGCCAGCAGCAGCAGCCAGCTTATCACAAAAGCGACCAACAGGCGGATCGTCCAACCTGAGAGCAGGCGCCCTGGCTGGCGGCGCGCTGAGGCGCTCTCGTGCACAGGTGAGCTTCCTCCACTCATGGAGAACCTCCTTTCACAAAGACGGCGCTCACTCTTCTGCAGCGAGAGATACATGTCTGCCATTGTCTAGATGTACTACATTTATTACTATGACCCAGAGGGCCATCTTTGTGAAGAGGAACAGGACTTCTGGATTGTTCTTATGCTACTTGTCGCTGGCGCGACACTGTGGGCATTCACAAAGCTGGCGCAGTTTTTCAAAGGTAAAAATGCCCGTGCGATGACCATCCTCCCAAATAGGGGTCAGGCCATAGCGCCCCACCGGCTCCAGGTTGACCAGCGTCGTTTCTTCCGTCGTCAGTTGTTGACGGCGCTGCAACATACCCGGCGTTCCCCCCTCGCCAGCGCAAATAGCACAGGGGCAGGCGCGGCGCAGCTTCTCCCACGAGTGAACGCTCTCATGCCCATCGCTCCAGCTCAGGATAAGACGCCGCTGCTGGTCATCCAGCAGAAAAGAGGTGGGAAAAACATCGCGTGCTTCTTGCATTGATCCGCTCCCTGGAGCGGACACCCTCGCGAGAAGGGCCAGGCCAGCCGGCTAGAGCGGCGAGCGGCCCACTACGCTCATGGTTGCCCGCTCCTCTTTTGTACTCCAGCCCAATTATATCCCACCCCTGTTCTTCCGCAACCGCCAGACCCCGGCGGCCAGCCGGCTAGAGCAGCGGACCGGGGTCGCCGATCAGCTGAAAGGCCGCCCAGAAATAGGGATGGGCATAACCTGAGCGTGAAGAGGCACGCGTCCGGGCCAGAAAGGAGCGCTGAGCCTCCGCCAGGGCTATTACCTTGGCGCGCCCTGCCAGCAGCCGCTCATAGAAGAGGGTCATCAGCTCAGCACTACTGGCATCATCCACCTTCCAGAGCGTCGGCAAGAGCGAAGCCGCGCCCGCATAGAGAAAGCCGCGTCCCAACCCCATCACTTCATCGACGCCCCCTAGCGCCACCCGCCCCGTCTCACAGGCGCTGAGAGTTACCAGCGAGCAGGCAGCCAGATCCAGATTAAAAACCTCGATCCCGCTCAGTTGCCGGTCAGCAAGCTGGATAAACGAGAAGTTCGGCGCATCGAGACGAAAGAGACCATGAGCGGCAATATGCAATAACGGTGCCTGGGGACCGGCCTCCAGGAGGCGCAGGCTTGTGGCCTCCTCATTGACATAGCAAGGAGCGCCCAACAAACGGGCAACGGCCTGAGCCTCCGCCACAGCCCACGGCAGACGCCCCTGATCAGAGAGACCCAACACCAGCGCCTGATGCAGGCCCTCTCGGTTCGTGCGCAGACGCTGACCACGACGCCGGCAGACCTCCAACAGCCTTAGCGACGGCAGGTACGAGACCGCGACACGCTCTACTAAAAACTGCACTCCATCGAAGAGGCAATGGAACGGCAGATAGTGCAGCAGACCATAGGGGACTATGAGCAAGCGCTCGCAGGAGTAAAGAGCCGGCAGCACTGGCTCCAGCAGCAAATGATAAAGCCTCTGAAGCAGGCCTAGACAGTTCTCCTGCAGCGCAGTTAGCTCACTCTCGGCCTGCTCAGGCGGCCCCATCGCCGCCGCTTGTCCCGCCAGATCGAGATTCAGGCGCCAACGCGCATAGAGGCGCTCCAGCTCAGGCACGGCCTGGCGCAGACGTCGCCAGCGCAGGTGACCCTCCGCCAACGAGAAGATGTAGAGATCCTCGCCGGCCAGATAGTATTCTAGCACGACCGTCCGTGGCTCAAGGGAATGCTCCAGAGTCGCCAGACGCTCTAGCCAGCCTTCTTTCCCCCTGGTCTCCGTCCGTGAAAGAGGCGGACCATCCTCAGCCGGCAGGTGCAGCCGCTCCAATAAACGTTCAATCTGCCGCTCGCGCTGCCGCATCTCCTCGCGGGCCTGAGCAGGATCAACCAACCGCAAACGCATAATCGCCGTCTCACTTAAATCCACCCGCTGCTCAGTTCCATAGAGGAGCGAACTAAACCAGGCTTGTTCCTCGCGCAAGCGCGCCAGCTCCTCTAGCAGCGCCTCCTGCTCTGGCGGCCCGCCCCTCTTCTCGACATGGACGCGAATCTCCAGCGTATTGCGCACATAATCGCCGAGCACCCTTGATTTGGCCTGTTCTACATAGCCCAAAGCCTGCGCTCCATCTCCGCGGCGCAGGGCCAGGAGCACCGCCCTTTCATAGATCGCTCGCTTGTCTTCCAGAAAATTGGCACGAGCATCGAAGACCAGGCGCGCCTGAATCTCCTCGATAGACTGGATCGCCCGTTCATAGGCGTGAGCAGCTTCGGCCAGGGCACCGCGCCGCTCTGCGAGCTGGCCCCGTAAATCCTCGCCCTGATAGACCAGTTCGACCATTCCCTGCCCTTGAGCCAGGGCGAGAGCCTGATCACAGAGCGACTCCGCCAGAGCCTCATCGCCAGAGCGGGCAGCAATTTGGGCCTGCAGCAGGAGAGCACGCGCTAACTGAGGGAGAGCAGCCTGCTGGGAGAAAGCCGTGGCGGCGCGCCGGGCTGCGGCCAAACTCTCCTCAAGCCGTCCGCTGGTCAGCAAGAGTTCCGCCTGCAGCAGTGTCAGAGAGGCCGCCGGGATTTGCAAGCCACCGGCTTCCAGGAGCTGGCGCGCTTCCGTGAGCAAGCCCTCTGCACGGGCCAGCTCTCTCAAGGCCAGCGCCGCCTGCGCCTGCCACATCAGAGCCAGCGCCAGGCCATACTGACCGCGCCCACCAGGCACCGCCCGGAAAAACGTCACCGCCTCCTCCGCCAGCTTAGCCGCCTCGCGCCCGCGATTCAAACGCAGCAGGCAATAGCAGGCCTCACAGGCCACCTCGGCGGCAGCCAATGCCAGCCCGCGACGCTGAAAAGTCGCCCGGCTGCGCTCAAAGAGGGCGAGCGCCTTGCTGAAATAGCCCTGGGCCGCATAGATCTGGGCTATATTCAATTCTTGACGCGCCAGCGCCAGCTCCTGACCACGGTACGCCGCAAAGGTAGCCCGCGCCTGCTCGTGCAGAGCCAGCGCCTCACGAAAGCGACCCAGGGCGGCCAGGGTGACCGCCTTATTGGCCCAGGCCCGGGCTAGCGGCAGCTCTACCCCCTCGCCATGACGATGATAGGCCTCGATGGCCCGCTCAAAAAGGCTCAGAGCCTGGTTGTAGTGACCAAGCTCATAGTGGACAATGGCCGCGTTGGCATCCATCTGGCCGACGCGTAACCAGTTCCCGTGACGCAGAAAGATCGCTCGCGCCGCCGCCGCGTCCCGCAGGGCCTCCTGAAAACGACCCAATTGGAGGCAGACGGCAATGCGTCCACTACGCGTGCGAGCCCAGCCAAGCTGATCATCGCAGGCCAGGAATTCCTCACCAGCCGCGTCGAAGTCCTGCAGAGCCTCCTCATCCCGCCCCAGACGCCGCAGGGCCTCGGCCCGAGTCAGCAAACCCAACCCACAGTAGTCGCGCCGACCTGTGAGCTTGCCGATCAACAACAGATAGGCAGCCAGACGCAAGGAAAGCTGCGGCTCGTCATGCCAGCGCCGATCGGCCTCCCGCTTCAGCATTGTCACCAGACGCGCCAGCGCCAGGGGAGGCAGCGAGGAAAGCTGCTCGATCAGCAAGCGCCGGCCCTCCTCCTCGTCTGCCCTCACGAGCAGCTCAGCGAGCAGTTCCCAATTCGCCATACAGAATATCCATCGGTCGGCAGGATAAGTACACGCCATAAAGAGAGATAAAAATGACGATAGCAAAAGCAGAGGAAGGGGACTACCCACAAGCTGGTACGCCTGGCTATCCTCTCTTCCAGCCAGATTCCAAACGTTTGGAAGGCCCAAAAATCACGCCTTACCAGCCCAGGCCAGCAAAGAGGCAGGCGTGAACCATGCTGAACAACGAACAGCCAGGACAAGCGCACAGGCAGATAGCCGGCAGCAAGAGGGACAAAGCTACTCTGGGAGGGCGAGCTGCAACGACTCGATCACCACAGTTCCTTCCGGAAACTGCAATTCGAGGGTATAAGTCTCCGGGGCCAGAGCGGAGAAGAGGAAATTCCCCAACTCATCAATTTTGCCAGAACGTACCGCGCCAGAGGCAGCCGTCAGACGCACTGGCGTTCCCTGAAGGGCCTCCAGAGCCGTACCTTTGCGAGTGACGAACCCGATCAGCTCCAGGCCGTCCTGATGCGAAGAGCCATGTTCCACATGGAGAGAAATGCTAAAATCCTCAGCGCTATAGCGGCGCGGCCAAAGGGCTTCAGCCTGCTCCGTTGGGGCCAGATCGCGCTGATAGGCCAGGCGTGGTTGAGGAGCCAGCAGCGTCGCCACAATGCGGCGCGCGCCGGAAGCCATCTGCTCACCCAGGGAGGCACGGCCCGGGCGAGCCGCCGCCAAAGAGCGCGCCTGAGACGGGCCATCATCCAGCGGCCAAGAAGAGGGCCAGGGCAGCGCCTCACCCGTGTCGGCCTCGGCTTCAGCCGACGCCTCTTCTGCCTGTTCGAGAGCCAGCGAGGCAGCCAGTTCCAACTCCGCAAGGTCCAGCTCAGAGAGAGGGGAAGCCTCTGCTAGCTGAGTCTCCGCCGCCAGAAAATGGGAGAGTACCGCCAGCTCGCCAGTACAGTGCTGGCAGGTAGCCAGATGGAAACGCACAGCCACAGCGACCTCCTTATTGAGCAGGCCAAGATAATACTCGCCAAGCACCTGAGCCGGGGGACAATCCCAACGATAGAGCGACTGGAGCAAGGTCAACTCAAGACGGCGATAGCTCTCCACCCGCGTAGCGCAGGTGGGACAAGTAGCCAGGTGCTCCAGCACCGCGGGCCGCACCTCCTCACCGGCAAGATAGGCGAGCATCTCTTCGTCGCTGATAGCACCCCGTTGACGACATTCCATGAGCGTTTCCTCTTGACCTCTCACTGAACTGAGTAAAACTGGCTGGCCGGCTAGCGCAGCGCCTCTCTCCCTATTTCCCCACCGCTACAATCCCAAAGCGCCGGGGAGCCAGCGCGACCACTACGACACCGCTACCTGCTCTTTTCCATACCTACTGGCTTGCTTGCGTAAAACCTGACTGAAGCCTCCAACCTGGAACCGACCGAGGGCGATAGGGTCAGCGGTCGCGCTCAGGCGAGCAACCATCCCGCCTGTCAGCCCGTCTGCTTTCCCCGCTTTTATCACCAATAAACGGCCACGCTTGCGATTTTAACGCCTTTGACAGCCGTCTGCAAGAGCCAGGGAACCTCCCGCAGCCAGACCGGGCCGACCACGCTTGACTAACGATACCAGGCCCGACCCACCTGGCGGGCGGCGAGCGCTAAGGCGCCAGCGTCAGCAATCACAGCCCCTTCATCAGAGCTTGCAGGCGACGATTGCGTCGGAGACGATCTAACATATTGCGCTTCAGACGGTAGACATCGTTCACCGACGGGAAAAGATGCTGAAAGCGCAGGCAGATCTCGGAGGGCTTCAGCCCCTGGACATAAGCCAGATAGATCAGCATGCGCTCCTCCTCACTATGCAACTCCTCCATAATGGCCTGCCAGAGATCTTGAGCAGAAAGCTGAGTCACTACCTCCTCAGCGGGATCGGCCACAGCAGGCTCATGCTCAAGAGCCTCTAGCGCCTGTTCAAGTTGCTGGAACTGCTGCGCGCGCCCTTCATCAGTAACCACGCTGTGCACGCACATCTTGAGATACTTCAAGAGCGCGGCCAGCGAATCGAACTGCTCGACTCGGGTTGGCGTCAGAGCCTGGGAGAACTTCGCAAAGACCAGATTCACTACCGACTGCCCGCCATCGCGCTCCAACAAAGAGGAGGCCGCCGGATGCTGATGCACCCAGCTCAAGACGAGCGGGGCGTATTGCTGATAGACATAAGCCCAGGCTTCTTCATCGCGCAGCACCAAGGCTCGCCGGAACAGCTCCAGACAGTAGCGCTCGTCCGCGCGATTCTGCCTGAGAAAGCGGCTCGTCTCCTCAGCACAAGCACGCGCCAGAGCCGGAACAGACCAGTGTGCCAGGGGCCGCAGGCGATCATCCCTATCCGGCTGAGCCGCGGCGCCCGGCTGCGGCCCGGTCCCGCTATGAGAAGAAGAGCCGCGAGACTCCATAAGCAGACGCTCCTCTACAGGCCGTAGTAAGCGCTCGCCTGCCAGCTAGCGAGTCGGCTGGCTGCGCGCAAACGCTCTTGCAGTATAGCATCAGCCGGTGCGGCTGGCAAGCCCGAAATGCCCACCCCCACCCGCCCAGCTCTCTCAGATCACAAGCGCTCTCCTCGAAATACCAACCATGCAGATTTTATCACAGCAGGCACCTGGAACAGAAACAGCCCCTGGCGTGCTAAGAAAGATATCCTAGAAGATACGCTAGGGATGGTACATTTACCCTGTCTATGCTATCATAAATTGGCGATTGCTGCCGACATTCGACTCAATGGGGAGCGGAGAGCGGACATTATCGGGCAGAGCGAGGCACCCATGCCACAGCAACGACAGACAGTCACGAATCGGCTCGCCGATGTGATCGAGGTCGTTCAGCTAGGACGTAAGACAGGCCTGCTGACGGTTGAGCGTGGGGAAGGGGCAAATCTGGAAGAGGGTGCCATCACATTTGTGAATGGACAGCCAGTGCAGGCACGGCTCGGGCCACATAGCGGCACAGAAGCCCTCAGGCGCTTGAAGCTCTGGGGTCCTTGCCGTTTTGCTTTTGTGCCTTTCACCCCTCCCTCGTCTTCGCCACCACCTTTGCTCGATGGTCACGCTACTCCCGGCTCGCTGCCGGCTCTCCCACAGCGCCAGGGGACTGACCCGCGCCTGCGTCGTATGTCCGGGCCCCCATCTTCGGGCCCGCTGGGACCTCTGCCCTTCTCAGGTACAGGTACAGGCCCAGCGACTGCGCCGGGCTTAGGCCAAGCTACAGGCCAGCGGGCAACCCCGTCGCCGCCTCCGCGCCAGACTGAACCCAATCCGGCTAGATGGGTGCCCTTGCCCGGAAGTGGGTCGTTCTCTCGCGCTCCAAGCCGCGTGTCGCTCTATGACGATGCTCTCCATCGCTTGGAGCAGCTCGGTTTCTCGCGTATCCACCGCCGGCTCTACCTGCTGATCGATGGTAATCGCACACCCGCCGAGCTGGCCCGCCTGATGGGCCGCAGCGAGGAGGAGGTTTTACGCTTGCTCGCAGATTTGGAGCGCGCCGGCTTCGTGGTCTCTTCACCCTAATATTCAAGGATGAATAATCATAATCCATAGAAATAATAAGGCATCCAGCGCTCATTAAGGAGGTTGTGGCGCGCGACCAGCGCCAGCCCTGGCTTTCCCTTCGGCTTCGCCTGGAAGCACTCGTTTGCTTATTGACTTACTTGCTCGCTTTGCCAGCAGCTTTGTTGGGGATCTTGTATAATAAGCGGCCCCAGCCAGGCTTGAGGCCAGGGCAGGCCAGTTCACCTCTTCCAGTAGCTCGGTGCCAGCCAGCACCACTACGCCAGTGCCTGTAGATCGGGGCGGGAGGTTGCTAGCCGCCCCCTGGATACCAAAGGACGGGTTTTCTTCCATGCGTGATCAAGCGATGTCGTCATACCGCCGGCGGGGCCTCTCCCTGACCGCGCGAGTCTCTTTGCTCCTGGTCTTTGTCGCTATTGTCCCGCTGCTTATCACGATCGTCGTCAGTCAGTTCGTCTCTCGCCCTGCGCTGACTGCTCAGGCGCGCACCTCTCTGGATACCGATTCCAGCGAGCGCGTTCAGTTGATCAGTAATTATCTGAATGAACGACTGCTTGACGCTGAGACCCTCGTCCAGGTGCCCTCGGTGATCCAGTTTCTGCTTGCTCCCCCAGCCGAGCGCCAGGACCCCAATTTCAGCGTTCACTCGCTCTACGCCCTTCAAGCTGGAATAAACCGAGATAACCGCTATACTCTCTGGTGTCTCTTTGATGCCCAAGGGCACCTGGTCCAGTACTGGCCGACCAACGTCCGCCCCCAGAACCGGGGTCAGTCTCTCGTTCCTCTCCCGTACCTGCGGCGCGTCAACGCCAACCAGCTCTTTATCTCTGGCGTCTACTACGATAGCGACCACAATAAGGCCTCGATCGATATTTACGCGCCTATTACCTATCAGAAGCACGTCATTGGCTTCTTGCGCGCTTCGCTCAATATCGACTTCATCTGGAACACTGTCAACAGCGAGACTGGCGCTAACGGGCCTGGTAGCTATGCTTTCTTGCTCGACGAGCGCGGGGTACGGATCGCCGATCCTGATCCTACGCGCCGCTTCAAGGCCGTGGCCCCTCTCTCAGCCCAAGAGATGCAAGAAGTGAAGACCGAGGGCCTCTACGGCCTGCAGAGCAATCAAGATAGTCTGCCGCTGCTGGCCGATAGCGCGCTGGCTGATTCGCTGCGCAGCAGTCAAATGTCGTCCTCCTTCGAGGCCACCCCTGCCAGCGAGAATGAGCCATACGAAATCTTGCGTCACAAGATGACGGTCGTTCCCTGGACGTACTATGTGCTTAGTCCGGTCAGCACCGTGACTGCGGTGGTCAATAATCAGATGGTGAGTACGATCGTGATCGCGGCGGCGATGCTCCTACTGGCCGCCTTTGTCGGTCTCTGGCTGGGGCAGCGCATTACACAGCCCATCCTGCGCTCGGTTGACCACCTGCGCCGCAGCAGCGAGTCGCTGCAGACGCTGGCCGCTAAGCAGCAAAGTTCGTCTAGTGAACAGCAATGGGTGATCGATTCGGCTCAGGTGGGTCTGCAATCGGTACAATATTATACAGATGCCAGCAATGTGGCCGTGCGTCAGTTGATGTCGATGGTGACGGAGCTGCTGCAGCGCTGGCCGCAGCTAGATGCGCGCACAGCGCAGCGGGCGTTACAGGAGATGGCCAATACAGCGCGCTATATTGAGCAGGCTATCCAGTATCAGGAGACGAGCAACCAGAAGCTAGCAACGGCGATTAAGGTCACGACTCAGGTGAGCGAGCAACTGGCAGCGGGTGCTACTTCGGCCACCAGCGCCGCCGAGCAGTTGGAGCAGGTGGTGCGCCAGCTCCGTCGCGTGGTGGGCCGCTAGTTGCGGCGAGCGCCGCGCGTCTTCTCGCCTGAGCTAGCTCAGCGATGCAGAGCCAGCAGGACGGTGCTGCGTCCCCGCGCATCGTCCTGCTGTTGTTGTATCCAGCACTCTGTTTTTGCCTGATGAGGGAAGGAAGAAAGCTATGTCTACTGTTTTGCCTGCCGGGAGCGCAGGGAAAGAAGAGGAGGAATGGCTGCCGCTCGGACCGATCGTGCACCTTCAGGTTCAGACGTCCCCGCTCAAGGTGCCAGGAGACGATGATGGGTTGTGCTACGATCCGTCCCCGCTGCGGTCTGTCTCTCAGCTCTGGCTCTCCGCCGATGGGGTCTTCGCTCTGCTGCCGGACGGCTCGCGCTTGCTGGATGTACACCATCGTGAGCATCCGCGCTCGCGCAATCGCGGTGGAAAGAATGGGGTTTCGCTGGGTTTTACGGCCCATTATCGGGCTATGCGCGCGCGCTTCGGTGAGCATCTGGTCGATGGCTGCGCGGGGGAGAATGTGCTGATTGCGACAGAAGAGCCAGTCCGCCTGGAGCAGCTACTCAATGGGCTGGTTATTGTCGGCGTCGAAACGCGACGGCGGGTCCGGTTGACGCGGTTGCGCGTGGCGACGCCCTGTCTGGAGTTTACGCGTTTTGCCCTGGGTCCAGAGGCGCTGTTTGCCTCTCCCCCCGAGTTGAAAGCGGCTTTGCAGTTTCTGGACCGGGGACAGCGCGGCTTCTATGCGACCTGCCTCGCTGAGGAGGCGATCCCTATCGCCTGCGGCGACCAGGTTTTCGCTCTGTGCAGCCCAGACCAGGGGGAGACCGCGGGTAAGGCCGCCGCAGGGTGAGCAGGTCTACTGCTTAGAGGACCGCCCGCTTAAGGGAGCGCAGGCACCAGCCAAGAGCCAGGAAGGCCAGGAGGCTGGCGCAGAGGTAGCCCTGCCAGATGGCTGCCTCCCCCAGCCGGCCCAGGAAGAGGGCTCGCTCCCCATCAACGATATAGGTAAGGGGATTGAAGCGCGCTATCGCTTGTAACGGAGACGGGGCCAGCGTCAGGGGAAGCATGATCCCTGAGAGCAGTAAGAGCGGAAGGCTGACCATGTTGAGCAGGGACGAGAGGGCTTCGGCGCTGCGCAAGAGAAGGGCCAGGGCATAGGAGCAGGCCGCCAGTCCCAGGCCCAACAGGGTAAGCAGCGGGAGCGCCAGCAAGAAACCACCGGGAGAGATTTGCAGCCCCAGTGGCAGGGCAATGAGACAGATCAAGAGCACCTGGATGAGCAGGGTCAAGCTGTCTTGCAGGATGCGGCTGAGCGGCAAGGCCGCCCGCGGGATAGGCGCAACAAGCAGGCGCTCAACAAATCCGCTCTGCAGCTCGGCGACAAGGCCAAAGCCGGCATAGCCCGCTCCAAAGAGGGCCATCATGACCAGGAGACCAGGAACGTAGATGGTGATGGTCTTCCCCGCCGGAATGGCCGGGATGCCCTTGAGATTCTGCAGCAACGGCGCAAAGAGGAGCAGATAGCAGAGCGGCTGAAAGAGACCAAAGATGACCCAGATAGGTTGACGCCAGGTCTGCCGGATATGGCGCAGCCAGAGATTAGCAACACTAGAGAGAAGTTGCATGCGGCTCATCACTTTCCTTTCCAGGTGAAATCAGGACGGGCGCCAGGGTTGGCCGCCAACGCTGCCTTTTTCAGGGAGCGACCAGTATGGCGGAGGAAGACGTCATCTAACGAGGGAGGTTCCAGAACCAGGCTGGTGACGGTCAGGCCAGCCCCCTCAAGCAGACGGAGTACGGCAGGGAGGGCAATTTCCCCCTGCTCTACAGAGAGGCGCAGCTCCTCTGCGCTGCCTTCTTCCTGAATGAAACGGACGAATGGACAGGTGCGCAGGAGGGCCGCCGCCTGCTTCCCAGGATTGGCCGAGCCGGATGGTTCCAGGGTGAGGACGAGGGTCGCCCCAGCGCTCTCTTGCTTGAGCTGGGCCGGGGTACCGTCAACAATGATGCGCCCCTGGTCAATGAGCGCCAGATGAGTGCAGAGTTGATCGGCTTCGTCAAGATAGTGGGTGGTCAGCAGGATGGTAACCCCTTGGTCGCGTAGGGCGCGCAGGCAGTCCCAGAGTTGCCGCCGACTGGCAGGGTCAAGGCCCAAACTCGGCTCATCTAGCAGGAGGAGAGGAGGACGATGCACCAGCCCCAGCGCCAGATCGAGACGCCGACGTTGCCCCCCCGAAAGGGAGGCGACGGGCCTGCCAGCTAGCTGGCTCAGCTCCAGTTGCTCCAGCACTTCGACAACGCGTCGCCGCGCTGCCTTGCCTCTCAGACCATAAAGATGGGCTTGCAGCATGAGATCCTGAAACACTGTTGCCTGGATATCCGTACCTCCTTGCTGACCGACATAGCCAAGGGTCCGACGTATGCGCTCCGGGTAACGCCGCAGATCGATGCCAGCGATGGTCACGCTCCCTCGGTCCACTGGGAGCAGGGTGGCCAGTATCCGTAGCAGGGTGGTCTTGCCCGCCCCATTCGGCCCAAGGAGGCCAAAACATTCGCCCTCGGCGACGTTTAGAGAGAGGCCACGCAAGGCTTCAATGCTGCCATCCCGCCAACGATAGCTTTTCCAGAGATCGCTGACGCTGATAAGGGACATAGCTGTCTGCCTCCATTCTCTTTTTATATACATACCGAATGTATGTATGTGAGCTAAAAAAAAGCAACCTAGGAGGTGCGTAGGCCACGAATGAAGATTTCAACAGCCTCGGCGGCGCAGGCGCGCAGAGAAAAGGCTCTGGGATTGAGGAGCCAGAGGCTGCTGAGACCCATGATCAGGCCGTAAGCCGTGATGGCAGCCTGTTCGGGAACGATGTCGGGACGGATCTCGCCGGCCACGCGGGCGCGACGGAGCAGCTCGGCAAAGTGGGCAATGCCAGCCTCGACAGCCTGGATCTTCTCAGCGACACCGCTCTGCAGCTCTGGCAGCATGCCGGTGCGCAGCGTGGTTAGCTCCAGCATGGCCCGAAAGTCGGCATCCTCTTCGGGGTAGCTCAGCCAGGCCAGGAGAATCTCACGCAGCGTTGCCAGTGGGGAGCCATCGCGCTGATAAAGCGGCAACAGCTTGCGCGCGGCGCGCTCGTACTGCTCGCGCACCACGGCATTGAAGAGATCGGCCTTGCTGCCAAAATGCCATTGAATGGCGCCGCGCGTGGTTCCGGCCCGGCGCGCAATTTCCTCCAGTGTCGTGGCGGCATAGCCCTGCTCTAGAAAGCAGCGCAGGGCCGCCTGCAGTAATTGCTCACGCGTCTGGGCCGCCGCCTCCCGTGTTCGCCTCATCGCCTTCTCCTTCCTCCTCTTGACAAACATACATACCACATGTATGTATCTTTGTCAAGGGGGAGTGAGGAAGAGGCCAGAGAGCGACAGGGCTACTCGCCGTAGGGCACCCAGATATTCTTGACCTGGGTCGCCTCGCGCAGAAACTCCTCTCCCTCGCCCTGGACGGGGTCAAGCCAGTCGCGGAGGTGACCATAGTTGACCCAGGTACGCTTCATATTGCTGGCGGCGGCCAGCTCGACGCGCTTGCTGCCCTCGGCGCTGCCGAAGTACCAGACCGCCTCGACATCCTCGTGCTCGGCCAGCACCTGAATGAGCGGTTCGCGCTCGCCCGTGACAATATTGACCGCCCCGGCGGGCACATCCGAGGTCTCGAAGACCTGATAGCAGTCGGTGGCACTCAAGGGAGCTTGCGGTGAAGGGATCACCACTAGCGTATTGCCCATCGCCAGGGCCGGGGCCACCAGCGAGAGAAAGCCCAGCAGCGGAAACTCATCGGGGCAGGCGATGCCGATGACGCCCACTGGCTCGCGCACTGCCAGCACCATACCACGCAGGGGCGGGCGGTGAATGCTGCCCTCAAACTTATCGCACCAGGCCGCGTAGCTGAAGAGGCGGGCAATGGCCGTCTGGACCTCCGCCGCCGCGTCGGCGTAGGTGCGGCCTGTCTGCTGGACCAGGCGCAGGGCAAACTCTTGCTCGCGAGCGGCCAGGTTCTCGGCAATGTAGAAAAGGACCTGAGCCCGTTGGTGGGCTGAAGCTTCGCGCCTGGCGCGTGCGGCGTGGGCCGCCTCGACGGCGTTGCGGATATCTTTGCGGTTGCCGGCGCCGACCTGGCCGATGATCATGCCCTGGGGATCTCGCACCGGCAGGCTGTAGCCACTGTCCGGACGGACCTGCTTGCCGCCGATGAAGAGCTTGGGAGTACGATCGATCGGCGGGATGCGCCCAGCCAGATCGGCAAAGACCTCGCTGCCGGCCAGTACGACGCCATTGCTGCCATGCTCGGCATGACCGTTGCCGCTGTGGGCCTTGCTCTCGCCGCCCGCCGAGGTCTCGGCCAGTCCACGCCGGCGGCCTGAGCGGGCTGCGGCGCCTTCCCAGCGCGGACGCACGTACTCGTAGAGGCCCTCCTTGCCGCCCTCACGTCCAAAGCCGCTCTCCCGATAGCCCCCGAAGCCGCAGGCGGCGTCAAAGAGGTTGGTCGCATTGATCCAGACGGTGCCAGCCTGCAGGCGCGCGGCCACATCGAGAGCCAGATTGATATTCTCGCTCC
Source organism: Thermogemmatispora argillosa (assembly GCF_059696725.1). Lineage (NCBI taxonomy): Bacteria > Bacillati > Chloroflexota > Ktedonobacteria > Thermogemmatisporales > Thermogemmatisporaceae > Thermogemmatispora > Thermogemmatispora argillosa. The sequence goes on from NZ_AP019377.1 coordinate 824,962, forward strand.
AGACGCTGGCCGCCAGGCCGTAGCGCGTATTGTTGGCCAGAGTGACCGCCTCGTCCGGTGTACGGAAAGTCATGGTCACCAGCACCGGACCAAAGATCTCCACCTGGGCAATGGTCATGGCCGGGGCGACGTTGGTGAAGAGCGTCGGCGGGAAGAAATAGCCTTCGCGCGGACACGCCGCTGACGCTGGCTGCCAGAGCTGAGCTCCCTCCTCAACGCCGCGCTCGACCAGGCGCTGAATTTCACGGAGCTGGGCCTCCGAGACAATAGCTCCGATGTCGACCGCCTTGTCGAGTGGGTCACCAACGCGCAGCTTCTCCATGCGCGCCTGCACTTTGGCGATCAGACGCTCGGCAATGTTTTCCTGGACAAGCAGGCGCGAGCCAGCGCAGCAGACTTGCCCCTGATTGAACCAGATGGCATCAACCACCCCTTCGACAACGCTGTCCAGGTCGGCATCGTCAAAGACCACAAAGGGCGATTTCCCCCCTAGCTCCAGCGAGAGGCGCTTGCCAGAGCCGGCGGTGGCGCGGCGGATAGCGCGGCCTACTTCGGTGGACCCGGTGAAGGCAATCTTGTTGACATCAGGATGACGTACCAGGGCCTCGCCAACCTGCCCGGCTTCGCCGGTGACAATGTTGACGACCCCCGGCGGGAGGCCAACCTCCTCGACGATCTCGGCAAACTTTAGAGCCGTCAGGGGAGTATAGCGCGCCGGCTTGAGTACGACCGTGTTTCCCATCGCCAGGGCCGGGGCCACTTTCCAGGCGAGCATAAGCAGGGGGAAATTCCAGGGAATGATCTGCCCTACGACGCCGAGCGGCTCGTAGCCAGCAAGCTCGCTCTCCATGAGCTGGGCCCAGCCAGCATGATAATAGAAATGACGCGCAACCAGCGGAATATCGATGTCGCGGGTCTCGCGAATCGGTTTGCCGTTATCGAGGGTCTCCAGCACGGCAAGCAGACGCGCATGCTTCTGGATATGGCGGGCGATGGCATAGAGGTAGCGCGCGCGCACGTGGCCGGGTGTTTTACTCCAGCCTGGGAAGGCGCGCCGCGCTGCCGCCACGGCGGCATCGACATCAGCGGCGTTGCCCGCCGCTACCTTCGCCAGCACTTTGCCAGTAGCCGGGTTCATTGTCTCCAGATACTGACCACTGGCCGGCTTAACACGGCGATTATTGATGAAGAGGTCGAAGGGCTGGCGCTGGGCCAGCCATTGCAGCGCCGGCTCCGCCGCTTCGGGAGCCGGTCCATATTCCATCGACTCGAACAGCTCTAACACGCTCATCGTAGTGATACGCCCCCTGAACGTCTTGCCAGCGAGCAGGTCAGCAGCCAGGCCCGATGGTAAGGGCTATTGTATCCCAGACAGCTCGCCGGCGGCAAGCCTCTAGCCCCCAGCCCGCGCTCGCCAGGCCCATTCCCGCGCATCAACAAGCGAGCATCGGTCAGCAGCACGGAGCCACAAAGCCAAGAGAAAGAGCACAGGCTGATACAGCCAGCTTCTCCCGTCTAGTGTCTAGACTATAAGACAATATCGAGCGTCGTGAGCCTTGCCGCTTGGCCGGTCGCCAGGCGAGCGAGCCAGCAAGCCGGATTCCTAGTCATTATGAGGAAGGCCGGGAGAGAGGGACCAGAGGCCGCTTTCGCCAGTGAAGTGGTTATTCTCATCGTGAACCTCGAAGCTGCCAGCCATCTGGCTGCCCACTTTAATCATGCCCTCAAAGACCAGCGTTGCCTTTCCCCCATAGATTGGCACTGTAAAATGAATCGATCCTTGCCGGTCCAAGGTGCCCGTGAAAGGCCCGCTCTGGCCCAGCCCACTGAAGAAGCCCGAGAAGCGCTCCTGATGCTGCTGCACGCGCGACAGCACCAGAGGAGTGCGTGTATTCGTCAAGAGATCCTGAGCAGTCCCCACATAGTCGGCGAAAAGGGCCGGGTAGGGATAGGCCTCGCCCGCCAGCGGCACCTGAGCCGGAGCGCTGGCCGTGGCCTGAGCCTGAACGGCAGAGAGCGGCGAAGAAGATGAGCGAGCGAACAGCGAGCGCAGCGAGCCGCTCAATCCAATAACGAAGGCACCGGCAACCAGGGTCAGCACCAGGGCCAGAACGAGGCTGCTGAGGACCAGGCGCCGCCGCAGAGGCTGCCGCTGGCGGCCTTCCAGGGCCTTACGTTCTGGGAATAACTCGGTCGAAGCGGCCATGACCTCCAGGGCTGGCGTAGCCGTCTGACGATCCGTGGTCACCTCCACAGGCTCGGCCTGGGCATGACTCACCAGCGAGCGCCAGAATTCGCGCACCCCAGTAAAGCGCTCCTGACTATTGATGGCCATCGCCCGCTGCAGATCTTCGCTGACGGCCTGCGGTAGCTCGGGCGCCAGTTCATGAGCGGGCCTGAGCGGATCGCGCTCGGCCCCGTTCTGAAGCAACAGCACGCGCTCAAAGGCATCGCAGGGCAGGTGACCGGTCAGCAGCGTATAGAGCGTGGCCCCCAGGCCATAGACATCGGTGCGTATATCGCTGCGACCGTGCCCGCCGTACTGCTCAGGGGCAGCAAAGCCCGGCGTTCCCTGGCGGAGGGTTGTCGTCATACCATCGGGGACATAGAGCTTGGCCAGGCCGAAATCAACGAGAACGGCTCCGCGACCGGCGGCGGGCACAATGATGTTCGAAGGCTTGACATCACGATGGATGACGGGCGGCTGCTGACTGTGTAAATAATCAAGCGCATCGACCACCGGCTCTAGTGTTGTCAGCAAGTGCACCAGAGGAATACGCCAGCCAGGTGTAAGGCGCCGCAGCTCCTCCAGATTGGCGCCGCGGATATAATCCATCACTAAATAGCTGCGCTGGCTGCGCACATCGTCAAAAAGGCGATAGACCCGCGGTAAAGCGGGGTGCTGCAGGCGCATGAGCAGGCTCGCCTCCAGCGCCAGGCTGCGCCGCTCGCGCTCAGTGGTCGTGACAACCTCCTTGAGAGCAAAGAGCCTGCCAGAGCCTCGCAGTTCTGTTACCAGGTAGACCGATCCAAATCCCCCCGTGCCCAGGCAGGCTTCGACACGATAGCGGGTCTGAGCGGGATCTTTAATGATTGACCCCGTCCTCAGCCTGGCCTGTGTTCTCTGCATCGCAGACTCCAGCTTAGCGATACGCTTGTCGACAATACTTGCTCCATTATACGGGCTGATCGATAGATCAACAAGAGTTATGCAATTGCTCCGCCCACTAACGTTTATATGCTGATGCTGGCGGGTATACTCATGCTATCTGCCTGGCTATCACAGGGGCCTTTCGGAAGACGATCTGACTGCTCCTATTTTGCGCACGGAGGCTGACAAATGAGTAATTCAGAACATTTGGAGATACTCAGACAGGGCGTCTCTTTCTGGAACCTTTGGCGCCTGCAGGAAAAGCCTCTCCTCTTCCGGCTCCCTTCTTCCATCTATGGCCAGGGGCCGGATCTGAGCGGTGCCGATCTTCGCCACGCTGCGCTTACGGGCATCGATCTGAGCGCCGCCAATTTGCAGGGCACAGATCTTAGTCAGGCCGTTTTGCAAGAAGCCGATCTCACGCTGGCCGATCTGCGGGGAGCCTTCCTTCAGGGGGCTAATCTCTGTTGGGCGCGCCTGGCCGCTGACCTGCGCGGTACAGATCTCCGCCAGGCACGTCTGGCAGGTGCCGATTTGCGTGGCTCTCGGATCGATGAACATACCAGGTTGGAGGGCGTCCTTCTGCAGGACGCTGAGCATGGGAGTGCGCTGGTCTCGGGCCTTCCCTGGTCTCTAGTCCGTCTGGCTGCCATCGACTGGGAGCAGGTCAGTACGCTCGGCGATGAAGAGCTGCTCTCTCTTCCTCGCCTCCGCAGGGCTGAATCGGCCCCCATTAATGATCAATTAGAGCATGAAGAGCTTATGTGGATGTATGAGAGCGCGATTCGCGCGTACGAGTCCCTGGGGCGGGCGCTGCAAGAGCAGGGACTGCCAGCGGAGGCCGCCCGTTTCCAGGCACGAGCCCGCTTGCTCAAGCGAAATCCAGCATACCAGGCCCTTCAGCGGCAAAGGAAGCGACGGCGGCACCGTGCGAGTACAGCTCTTGAGGCTGCCCGGGCGCGAGTCAGGTGGGGCAGCCTGCTGCTAGGGCCTGCACTGGCGAGCTGGGGGCTGGCTCTGGCTCTGTTGCAACGGTGGCCTGGGCCTGGCCTGCTCCTTCTGTTGCTGGGACACGCTATCTTTGGCGGATGCTTGTTTCTGCGGCTAGCGGAGACAAAGCCTGGTATTCCCAGGGGCCTGGTCCTGGCTCAGAGCCTGGCGGTCACAGGATTGGCCGCCAGCATGGTGCTCTTTGGGCTGAATTCAGCTCTGCTGCTTCTTCAGAGAGTGGGAACAGTACCAGCCATCTTTCTCTCTCTCGCCGGGACGGCGTTCTATCTGGCGAGCATCTTCACGCTGCGGGATGCGCAGGGGCGTTTCTTCGGTCAGCGGGCTAGCGCGGGCCTTCCCCCGTTTTGCCTGCTCCTGGTATCCGGCCTGGCCTGGCTCACCGGGCCACCTTCCGGGCGTTTTGCCCAGCTCTTTGAAGCGCTCACGTTGCTTGTCCTCAGCGTGGCGCCCTTCCTGGCAGAGAGGCTATGAGTAGAGTCACCTGAGTCAGCTACGGGCCAGGCACAGCCTCCCAGGCAGGGTCTTGGCCTGCTGTGCGAGCGCGCGCTGAGAAGTGAAGTAGCGTGACTGATGCCACAAGTTCGCTTTACTCTTAACCATCTTTGTTCGTTTTACTACCGGAAAGCGCATCCGTCTCTTACCCAAGAAAAAGGTGGGACAGGTTGATCTCAGGAGGAGAGTCTATGAGCAACAGCGCGCATCGTCACCTCAAGCCGGGCAGTGTTCGGCTGCTCATGCTCATGGCATGCTGCCTTATTTCACTCGGCTGGGCGCCAGGCCTCGGCTCCAGCCAGAGGGCTGCGGCTTCGCCTTCAGCTTTCGTGCGGATTATGCACGCTTCGCCCGATATCGGCGTGGCCGATATCTTTCTCGATGGGCAGCGCGCCTTGAGCAATTTCCAGTTCGGGACCGTGACCGATTACCTGGCTATTCCCCCGGGACCGCATAAGGTCCAGGTGGCCGTGATCGGTAAGGGACCCGACGCGGCGGTGATTACGCAGACGCTCTCGGTAGAGCCGGGCTTCGCCTATACGGTGGCAGCTATCGGGGTGCAGGCGACCGGCCTGTCACTGGTGGTCTTCAAGGAGGATAATAGCCTGGTGACCGGTAAGGCAAAGCTGCGCTTCTATCATCTGTCTCCCGAGAGCGGTCCGGCAACCTTGCTGGCCAATGGTACCCCTCTGATTAAAGATCTGGGCTATCTGCAGGCCAGCGATTATACGCTGCTGACTCCGGGACGCTATACGTTTGATGTAGATTTGACCCAGAGGAACATTTCTCAGCAATTGAATCTAGAGGTTCCGGCGAATCAGATTACCAGTATCTTCAGTATTGGCCTACCGGCAGGTCTGCCGAAACTGGAGCTGGTGGCGCGCCAGGTGGCGGGCACCCCTGGCTTACCGGACACGGGGAGCGATCCGTCCGCCTCTCCCTCTGTTGCGGGGGGTGTACCGCTGGGGCTGCCGCTGGTCCTGGCTCTCCTGCTACTGGTGATCGGTGGCTCGTCGGCCCTGGTGCTGCGCAGCCGAGGCTAAGCGCCGATTTCGGCGGTCATCGCGAGCGGCTGCGGGGCCAGACATACAGTTCTTCACTATGCGCAGTGGGGAATGCTTTCAGCTACAGCAGGCGATGAGCAGACTGAAGAGGCTGACCTGGGTTGGCCTTGTGCTGGTGTGTTTCTGGCTGATCAGCGGCTGCGGGCAGACCGCTACGGTGGTCAGCCAGGTGCGCGATGGCAGACCACTAGCGTACAGAGAGGCCAGGCTGCCCGATATCTCGCCGCGCACAGGCAACGGGCAGGCGCCAGGGCAGCCCGTGCATTTGCGCATCCCGGCCATTGGGGTCGATGCGGCTATTGAGCCGGTAGGGGTGACGGCCAGCGGAGAGCTGGCGGTACCGGCGCGCCAGCCCTGGGACGATGTGGGCTGGTACCAGCTCGGTCCGCGTCCGGGCGAGCGCGGCAGCGCTGTCATCGATGGCCATCTCGACCGCCCAGGAGGAGCCCCGGCTGTCTTCTGGCGCCTGCGCGAGCTGCAGCCGGGCGCCAGCGTCCAGGTGCTCGATGCTCAGGGACGCTGGCGGTCTTTCCGTGTACGCTCCCTGGCCTTCTATCCACCCGCTGGCGCGCCGCTCCAGCAGATCTTTGCCGATACAAGCGGGCGCTACCTCAATTTGATTACCTGTGCCGGTGACTGGATCGCCAGCGAGCATCAGACGCGCCTGCGCCTTGTTGTCTATACGACGCTGATCAGCTAGGCGACCCCGGCCACCGGTGGCGCTTTCGCTGTTGTGGCGGGCGCACGGCCCAAGCCGCCGCCGCCCACGCTCAGACCAGGGGATTATAGTGAGCAGCAGCGTAGTGGCCGGTAACAAAGTAGGAGAGCTGACGCTCAATGTCGGAGAGCAGGCCGCTGGCGCCGATGCGGAAGAGGCGGTTATTGAGCCACTCGTCGCCTAGTTCTTCTTTCATGAGTATGAGCCAGTCGAGAGCCGTTTTCGCGCTGCGGATGCCGCCAGCGGGCTTCAAGCCGACGCGATAGCCGGTTCGCTCGTAGTAGTCGCGAATGGCGCGCACCATGACCAGGCCGACTGGCAGGGTAGCATTCACTGCCTCTTTGCCAGTGGAGGTTTTGATGAAGTCAGCGCCCGCCATCATACAGACCAGGCTGGCCATGCCGACATTGCGCAGGGTGGCCAGCTCGTGCGTCGCCAGGATGGTTTTCATATGGGCCTCGCCGCAGGCGGCCCGGAAAGCGCGCACTTCTTCGTAGAGAGCCTGCCAGTTGCCGGTGAGGACATGGGCCCGCGAGATGACGACGTCGATTTCACGGGCCCCAGCTCGCACGGAAGCTGCAATTTCGGCTAGCTTCTGCTCAAGGGCTATCTGCCCGGCGGGAAAGCCCGTGGAGACCGCCGCAACGGGGATCGAGGTGCCGCGCAGAGCCGCCACGGCGACTGGTACCAGATTGTGATAGACACAGACCGCCGCGACCTGGATGCGCTCTTCGGGCACGCCCAGAGCCTCCAGCAGTTCGCTACGCACGGGGCGGCGCGCCTTGGCGCAGAGCCGGCGCACGGTGCCAGGCGTGTCGTCGCCGGCTAAGGTGGTCAGGTCCAGACAGGTAATGGCGCGTAACAACCAGGCGGCCTGCCATTCGCGTTTGACAGTGCGCCGGGTCGGCAAAGTCGCAGCTCGCCGCTCAACGGCGCTGCGATTGACGCGCACTTCACGCAGCCAGCCTAAGTCGAGCGGTATGCCTGGGTTGCGCTCTTCGCGCTCCTGCTCTCGCTCTCCCTGAGCGCTCTCCGGCAGGTACTCCGGGTGGGCAGTTGTGCTCTGTTCCTGCGCCTTTGGCTCTCTTTTAATCGTAGTCACTGTTCTTCCCCCATAACAAGGCGAGCATTACCTGTGGGCTGGCCCTTTTCCTCTCTTTCCACCCTCCGCCTTCCGACGCTGGTCAGCGCCAGTACTGGCGTCCGGCCTTGGTCGACGGCCCCTTTGGCTCCAGCTCTCCTGGCATCTTTGCCCTCTATGATCTTGCACGAGCTGGGCTTTGTCAAGGTGCCGCTCACTTGCTCGCTCACTGCGGCGCCTCCGCTGAAGAAGGGATGATTGGCAGAATCAGCGCCGAGGGATGGGCCCGATCGTGATGGATACGCTGCTCAGCCACGACCATCTCACTGGTGAGACCCAAAGGCGCTCCCGTATTGAGATTGCGGTCGTATTTGGGAAAGGCGCTAGAGCTAAGCTGCAGGCAGATACGATGGCCCGCCTTGAAGAGCTGAGCGGTGTTCCAGCAGTCGATCTCGTAGCGGTAGATGCGGCCCGGCTCAATGAGGGATGGGCGTTCCATGCCCTCGCGGAAGCGGGCGCGCACCATGCCATCGCAGAGGCGCTGGCGGTAGCCGCTGGGCCAGACGTCGAGGAGCATCGCCATAAAGTCCGTATCGGGCGCCGATGAGGAGGCATACAGCTCCAGACGCACGGGACCGCTCACCTCCACATCCTCCGCCAGCGGCTCAGTGACATAGACGAGGACATCATCGCGGCGCTGGACGGCAGCGTAGTCGTCGGGTCCGCCAATCTGAGCCGAAGTTGGCTCAGTGATGAAGGGAACGGGCCGCGCCGGATCATAGTAGTAGCAATCATACGGCTCCTCGCCCGACGGCGGCTCAGGGGAGAGGCGTCCATCGCCAAAGCGACTATTCGCTCTGCCGCCGCTGTGCAGATAGAAGCGCGTCCAGCGCGTGCGCGCCAGCGGCCACTCGTGCTCATCGCGCCAGTAGTTGGCCCCCATAATGAAGAGGCGCACGGGCGAGGGCGGCGGTTCCTGGCTTCGTCGCTTGAGGAAGCGATCAAACCAGGAACGCTCTTCGGCCTCGAGATCGATCAGGGCCTGGGGGCCGAAGTCGATGTCTCCCAGTCTGCGGCTCGCGTTCACCTGGTGGCCCCAGGGACCCATGATCAGGCGCTGATTCGCGCGGGCCTCGGGCGTAGCGGCCCGGGTGGTCATGCCGATGTAGTTAAGGGGCGTGCCGATCTGCTCGTCGTCGTACCAGCCAGAAATATGGAGGACCGGTACAGCCAGCTCTTCGAAGCGACGCTGATAGCAGAGGGGCAGCCAGTAGTCATCGAGTGAGGCATGAGCGATCTGCGCGCGCCAGTGAGCATTGAAGCGCCCAGCCCGCTCATCCATTGTCAACAGGGGGAGATGCCAGTAGACCTGCTCCCAATCGACCAGTTCCATCGGCTGATTGACGCGCCCGCTGACATAGTGCTCCCAGCAGAGATGCATCGGGCTGGGGAGGCCGGTTGGCGTCTCTACAAAGGGGTCGGAGGGCGTAACCAGGACGACCATCGCCTTGAGGTGAGGTGGCTGCTCCAGGGCTGCGAGCCACTGAAGGCGGCCCGCGTAGGAGGCCCCCAGCGTACCAACATTGCCGTCGCACCACTCCTGCGCGGCACACCACTCGATTGCATCGTAGCCATCTGGCCCCTCTTGGCGATACGGTAGAAACTCGCCATCAGAGTCGCCGCGCCCTCGCACATCCATCGCCACAAACGCATAGCCGTGCGGCACGAAGGCCAAGGCTTGCTGAGCTACCCGCGTCTGGGCCTTCAAATAGGGCGTGCGCAGGAGAATGGTTGGCCACGGTCCCTGTCCCTGGGCCGGCAAATAGATATCGGCGGACAGTGTGACCCCATCACGCATTGGTACGCGGCGATTGAAGAGGATGCGCACGTGATTGGGTATCGAGGGAGACATCGCCGTCTGTCCTTTCTCGCCAGTTGAGGTATGAGGCTCGCTGGCGCCCGGCAGCGGACAGGCTTCCGTCAGGTCTGCAGGACGAGCGCCAGCCAGAGAAGAGAAGACAGGCTCTTGCCTGCGTTGCAACGCTAAGCGGGACAGTTCGCCTTCTGCTGGGCATGGAAGGGAGCCAGAGCCTCATTGGCGGCTACGCTTTCTTCCAGGCGCGCGACCAGCTCAGCGAAGCGGCCTCCTGTGAGGGTCAGCACCATCTGCGACGGCTCCATACCCACGTAGGTGCGCGCCCCTACGCAGCCAAAGCTGAGGGAGAGCTGACCGGTGCGCAGCGTGCGCGGAATGATGCCACAGGTTGGGCGCCCAAAGGCAAGCTGGCCTCCTTCCAGCCAGTTGACCGCGCCCTGAGCTTCGGCTACCAGCATAGCCTGATGGGCATCTAACAGCACGAGCACGACATCTGGCTCTACTGGAAAGCGGTCAAGGCGCCCATAGATAATAGCTGTGTGCTTCTTCTCGACCACTGGCAGACTGCGCAGCTCCTCGGGAGAGAAGTAGCCAACGTTCGCCATTGTCTGCACCAGCGCCCGCGCACGTTCGTCCAGGGCCGTGGGCGCGAGAAAGCCCATTGTGATCATGCCAATGGGGCACTGCTGATGATCAGCAGCGGTGGCATAAAAGACGCCTTGCTCGGCCAGGCGCCAGAAGGTGCAGGCCGAAGGAACTCCAACCGTCGTATGTTCAATGCCTGGGGGCACCTCGTCGACAAAGGCCAGCCCCACCGGCGGCCTCACCAGTTTTAGCAAGAAAGTAAAGCGCTCTACTACATGCCGATTGATCACACAACACCATCCTTCCCACAAGGGAACCAATAAAAGTCAGCAGTCGAAACGCCCTGACATAGCTGCCCAGCGCGTGGCTTCAGCTCCGCTCTTCTACAGGCTTCATTCAGAGCGCCCGACGAGCACGGGCGGAGAGACCTTTGAGCCAATTGCGCTGGCCTGCTGTCGGGACGAAGTCCGGGTAGCGCAGACGCTGAGCCATATTGTACAGAAACTGGCGCTCGTTATCTTTGAGGGCGATGCGCCCGCTCTCCAGGAGCGTCAGCAGCTCCTGGACCTGATCACGCATATGCGCCAACTCTGCCGCCGACGGCCGCCATTCATCTGCCGATGCCAGCTCTCCCCCGCCGCGGTCGGTCCCGGCTCTGACTCCAGAGCGCGCCTCGGGCTGCTGTGAGCGCAGCCATTGCTCATAAGCGGCGCGATCGTCCTGCCAGGCCCCTAGGCCAGCTAGCTCATCGGCACGCTCGTTGAGTACTTGCCCGGCATGGCCTCGCACCCAGCCAAAGGACAAAGGCGCCGTGCGATGGTTGACCAGCCAGCGGAACAATTGCCACAGATCGGGGTTCATGCGCGCCTTGTAGTCCCCCGTCGCCACCTTGATCGTGTATTGGCTGTCGCTCCAGATCTTGAGCGGGCGATCCGGGGGAGCCAGGCTTAAGGCGGCCAGCAAGGCAGCGATTTCCGCCCGGTTGTTGGTCGTTGTCGCCGAAGGAGGAATATGGCCGTGCGCCTCAATGCGCTCGACAGGTATGTCGGTCAGCGGCATGTCGAGCCGCTCGACCGGCACCAGGATCGCGCTCCAGCCGGCGGGGCCGCCCGGGTTCTTGATACAAGCCCCATCAGTGTAGGCCACAACCGCCGCTTTTCGTCTGAGGGCCGAGCGCACCGCCTCAGCCGAAAAGCCGGCCAGCGCCTCTTTGACTGAACGCCACTCCAGCGATTCTGTCTCCTGACTCACTCACTGCCCCATTCAAGCTGATAATTTTGACTGGGCCTTCTTCTCGCGCTTTCCTGACGGCCTCACTCCTTCTCGCCTTCTCTCGCGTTCGCAGCCGCCATAGCGCGGGCTGGATCTGGCTCCGAGCGACAGGCCCAGTAAGGCAACGAAAGGGATCGCGCTAGCCCTGCTATCGCCTTATGCCAGCCCAGCACATGGCCTCATGATATGGCCTCGCTTGGCCTGTCGTCAAGCCAGGCGGACCTTGCTTTTTCCTCTTGCTCAGCGCAGGAGAGCCGCCAGCGCTTCCAGCAGACCCAGCCCCAGCGTGGCGAGCAGCAACGACCAAGATGGCGGCACACTGGCCCGACGCTGCCTGATCCTTGAGGCCAGCTCAGGAGGTGGACTGAACCAGCGGCGCGCTGCTGGCTGGTACAGCCCCCAGATGATGAGCGGCGAGAGTCCCACCAGCGTCACTATTGTCACCAGCGGCCAATAGTTACCGCGCTGGGCATCAAGCCAGAGCGTATAGATCCCGGCCAGTCCCGCCAGGGCGAGCAGGGAATTGAGGGCCACCTGCACGTTACGCGCCCAGGCCAGGCCCCGGCGCACTCCTTCACCGCACAGCGCCAGCAATAGGACGAACGGGAGGGCTGAGAGCAAGGAGAGCAAGGTATTGAGCGCGGGTGAAAGCCAGGGAAGGCTGAGCGAGGGAGGAAGCCTGAGCCAGCGCGCCAGAAACGGCATGGTCAGCAGTTGCACCAGCAGGCTCCAGTCGAAGAGCACCGCCAGCACCACCGCTCGTGGAGGTCGCAATAACTCCCTTCCCTCTGCGGACATGGCTCTCTCCCTCCGGGCCAGTGAGCCGTTCCTTCACTGGCGCCTCCTTCTGCGGCTTCGCTCGCCGCTTTAACCCTCTGGCCCAGGGCAGGCCAGAGCTGCTCGTCCGGCCCCCAGTTAGCCAGAGGAAGCAAGAGCCGGACGAGCAATCTGGCTTGCCAGCCAGATGAGGGGAAGCTGCGGCAACAGCAGGCAGGCTAGCTATGAATCAGGGCCTTGACCGCCTGAGCGATGTGGTGGGCATCGATGCCGGCTTCCTCTAGCTGTTCCGCTGGCTTGGCCGAGCCGGGCATCTCCTGAACGGCCAGCTTGACTACGCGCGGCAATGGACCAGCGCGCTGCGTAAAGGCCTCCAGTACGGCTTCACCCAGGCCGCCCTCTGGCCAATGATCCTCAACTGTCACGATACGCTGCCTCGTTTCATCAGCAGCCTGGAAAAGGGTCTCCTCATCGATCGGTTTAACCGAATAGGCATCGATCACACGCACGAGGATGCCTTCGGACTTGAGATACTCATAGGCCTTCAGGGCCTCGTGGACCGTGATGCCAGCCGCCACGATCGTCGCCTGATCGTTATCAGAGCGGCGCAGCACCTTGCTGCCACCGATGGGGAACTCTTCTTCAGGGCTATAGATCACGGGCGTCTTCTCGCGCGTTGTGCGCAGGTAGACAATGCCGCCATGCTCAGCCATCTGAGCCACCAGCTTCGCCGTCTGGTTGGCATCGCAGGGATAGAGAACGGTGCTGCCGAAGACGGCCCGCATCATGGCCAGGTCTTCCAGGCCCATCTGAGACGGCCCATCCTCACCGATCGACACACCGGCATGCGAGCCACACAGGCGGATATTAGCCCGGGAGATGGCCCCCATGCGGATAAAGTCGTAAGCTCGCGTCAGGAAGGCCGCGAAAGTTGAAGCGAAAGGAACGCGGCGGCAGACGCTCATGGCGATGGCCGTCGCAATCATCTGCTGCTCGGCGATGTATTGCTCAAAGTAGCGCTCGGGATAGGCCTTAGCGAACTCTTCGGCGTAGGTCGAGTTGCTGACCTCGCCATCGAGCGCCACCACCTCGGGATAGGCAGCGCCCAGAGCTTTGAGGGCATCGCCATAAGCCTTGCGTGTCGGCACCTCCTGACCGTTGGCATAGCGGGGCAGCTCCAGGGGCTTACGCTCACCCGCGCGCGCCGGCTGCCGATCCTCGGGCTTCTGCACCGTAAAGACCTGGCTGCGCACATGAGGCAGCTCGGCTAGCGCCTTCTCCTCTTGTTCCTTGCTGAGGGCCTTGCCGTGCCAGCCCTCGGCGTTTTCCAGGAAGGAGACCCCTTTCCCCTTGAGCGTGCGGGCAATGATGAGCGTCGGCGCTCCCTCGGTCTTCACGGCCTGGGCATAGGCGCGATCGATCTCCTCATAGTTATGCCCATCGATAACCAACGTTCGCCAGCCGAAGGCCTCGGCTCGCTCAGCGTAGGCCGCCGTGTTCCAGCCAAGCATCGTTTCGCCACGCTGGCCCAGGCGATTGCAGTCGAGAATGCCGATCAGGTTATCCAGCTTATAGTGAGCCGCATGCTCGATGGCCTCCCAGATCGAGCCTTCGGCCATCTCACTATCGCCCAGCAGAACCCAGACGCGATATGGGAGCTTATCCAGATACTTGCCCGCCAGCGCGATCCCGACGCCGATCGGCAGGCCCTGCCCCAGCGAGCCAGTCGCCACCTCTACCCAGGGCAAAACCGGCGTCGGATGGCCCTCTAGCCGGCTGCCACGCTTGCGCAGCGTGAGCAGCTCCTCGTCGGAAATGGCGCCCGCCGCCTTGTACATAGCGTAGAGCAGCGGCGCGGCATGGCCCTTGGAGAAAATCAGATGGTCGTTATTCGGGTGGCGCGGATTATCGAAATCATAGCGCAGGTAGCTGACCAGCAGCACTGCCATTAAATCGGCGGCGGAAAGCGATGAGGTCGGATGTCCCGAACCCGCCGCAGTGGTACAGCGAATACTATCTACACGCAGCTGCTGAGCAAGGTTGGTCCATTGCTCGACCTGAGTCTGTGCCTGAGTTGTCGTCATCAGCCAATCCTCTTGCCTTCCTAATGTGTGTTAATCGTTCGCTTGCTATTCGACGAATACCGTTCTATTGTAGGACAACTGCCCCCCCAGGGCAAGCTGATGCTCGCGCCTTCGTTCGCTCTGTGGCCTGCACACGGACCAGGCCAGGCCAGGGAAGCCTGGCCGTCGTGGCGGCAACCTCTCCTGTGAAGAATTATAGTGCTTCCTTGCACCGGCTGACGCCAACGCCATGCAACGGGGATCGGACTGCGACCGCGGCGAAGGACCTTGCAGCTAGCTCAGCCGCCGGTTTCCTGAGCCGGCCCCGGCTCGGCCGCCGTCCGTCCGTTCAGCTCCGACCTCGCTGTTGACCTCCGCTACAGGAGGGGTCGCAGCCATGATCACCACTTTGAGCGCTTCGCCCGGCTGGGCCACCAGCCGGAAGGCCTGTGAGGCCTCGTGCAGAGGGAAGCGATGGGTGATCACGCTCTCGGCGCGTATCCGACCTTGAGCCAGCAGATCAAGCGCCTGGCGCGTCTCATAAGGGCCAGCGGAGTAACTGGTGCGCAAGGTGATTTCACGGAAGAACAGCTCATTTGGTGTCACGGGGAGCTGCTCCTCCGGCGGAGGCGGGGCAAAGAGCAGCACCGTGCCGCCTGGTCCCACCAGCTCTAAGCCCTGCCGCATGGCCTGGACTTTCGAAGGCGTGACAATGACCACGTCGGGCTTGCGTCCTTCATTGGCGGCGAGCACACGCGGCAGGAGCGCCCCCTCCTCTGGATCAAAAGCCAGATCAGCCCCCGCCGCCAGCGCTCGCTCGCGCCGATAGGCAATCGGGTCCACGATCATGACACGCACCGCTCCGCGTAGCCGTGCCAACTGTGCCAGCAGGATGCCATTACTGCCTGCCCCCAGAATCAGGACGCGATCGCCGGGGCGCATCATGGCGCGTTCAATGCCGCGAATACAACAGGCCAGCGGTTCAATCAGGGTAGCTGCTTCGAACGAGAGCGAGGCGGGCAGCGGCAGTACGTCGCGCTCGACATTGGGGGCCGGCACGCGAATATACTCGGCCAGGCCGCCGGGATCAAGACGGGTAGCGCGGAAGGTCGGGCACTGCGAGAAGGCGCCGCGCTGGCAATAGTGACAGACCATGCATGGCACGTGATGGTGTACAAAGACGCGGTCGCCAACTTTGAACGGTTCCACCCCCTCGCCGACAGCCTCGACTATGCCCACCGGCTCGTGACCAGGATAGAGCGGCGCCCGCGGACGCATATACCACTCCATGACGTCGCTGGCGCAGATGCCACAGGCCACAAGCCGGACCAACAGCTCACCAGGGCCAATGGTCGGCTGCGGCAGCTCCACGACCCGCACATCTTGGTTGCTGTGATATTCAACAGCACGCATAGCGCTTGCTCGCCCCCGCCCACTCATCTTTTGGCCGGGACGACACACAGGAAGCCGAAAGCCTCGTCGCCCAAGGCAAAGAATTGATGGATCTCGTTGCCGGGAATATAGATGGCATCGCCCGCGCGGACCTCGTGCTCCTCATCGCCCAGGCGCAGACGCGCCCGCCCATGCAGCACATAAACACCATGATCATGGGCATGCTGGTCCAGCGAGGTATGTCCTCCAGGCTGCACAGCAAAATAGCGCAGATGAAAGTTCTGCGCTCCCTCGTCGTTGCCAATCAGGATCTGGCGCGTCGCGTCCTTGGCCCGGCTATTGTCCGGCCCATAGGCGCGCACTGGCACGCCTTCCCAGCGCAGTTCTCCACGCTCCTGGGACTGGAGACGATGGATGACACCCATGCCTATCTACTCCTTTTGCACAGCTAATAGCTCAGTAGATCGCAAGCAGCTCGCGACTGTCATGTCAAGGCTCGCCTCTCTAGAAGGCCGGCCCTCAACAAGCCAGAAGCCGGGCAGAGAAGCAAAAGGCCAGGCGGATAGAGTTGACTGGCCTGATCTAGCCTGGCCTCGCTGCCGTCGCCTCCTCGCTGGTGAGCGTGAGGCCCTGCCTGCCTGCCTCTGTCGTGTCGTTGCCGCCTGCCCGGCCTACGCTATAGATTCTAGCATATGCTGCAGCTCGCTGGCGGTCTCAGCTTGCAAGAGGCGCTGAGCCTGGGCCTGCCAGTAGGCCAGGGGCTGACGTGCCAGCCGCTCCTTGACGGCCAGGAGGGCTGGCGGGTTCATGCTTAGCTCGCGCACCCCCAGGCCAACGAGCAGCGGGCCAAGGACAGGGTCACCGGCCAGCTCACCACAGACAGCCACCAGGCGCCCATATTGCTGACCGGCCCTGGCGATCTGGGCAATGGCTCGCCAGACCGCCGGCTCTAGACGCCCAAAGAGGGAGGCCACTCGCCCGTTGGTGCGATCGACCGCCATCACGTATTGGTAGAGATCATTGGTGCCAATACTGAAGAAATCAACTTCGCGCGCCAGAACATCGGCCATCAAGGCAGCGGCGGGCGTTTCGATCATGATGCCTACTGCCGGCTTTGGTTCCAGCCGCAGCCCTTGCCTTTCCAGCTCGGTCAGCGTCGCCTCCGTCACTGCGCGCAGGCGGCGCACTTCCTCTACTGTGGCAATCATGGGGAACATGATGTGTAGTGTCACGCCCGTGGCCTGGGCGGCACGTAGTAAGGCGCGGAGCTGCTGACGGAGCAGCTCCTCATGGAGCAGATGGATGCGCGCCCCGCGCAAACCCAGGGCCGGATTGGCTTCGCGCCAGGCGCCAATGAGGGCCTCCAGAGCAGGGAAGGGCTTGTCGGCCCCCGCGTCGAGTGTGCGTGCAATGATGGTTTTGCCCGCTGGCTGGCCAGCCGCAAAGGCCTGGAAGAGACGTACGTAGGCCGCCTCTTGTTCTCTTTCATCGGGGAACTGAGGCCGCCCGCTAAAGAGAAATTCGGTACGCAGCAGGCCGATGCCTTCGGCTCCCAGCGCAGCAGCCTGCCCGGCTCCCTCCTCATCGCCGACGTTGGCAAAGATAGCGACAGGGATGCCATCAGCTGTGGCCCCCGGACGCCCGCGCCAGTGCTCGCGTTGCTGGTTTCGCTGTGCTCGTTCATGCTGCTGCCTTTGAATATTTTGCTTTAATTCTCGCTCTTGTTCGGGTGTCAGCTTGAGATAGAGCAGGCCGCGCCCGCCATCGAGAGCGATGCGCTGGCCAGGTGTGAGCTGTTCAAAGAGTTCGGGGGCCAGACCGCTGACAGCGGGGATCTCCAGAGAGCGGGCGATAATGGCGGCGTGGGTCGTGGGGCCGCCGAAGACTGTACAAATACCGGCGACCAGCTTCGGATCGAGTGTCGCGGTATCGGAGGGGGTGAGATCATCGGCCACGAGAATCACTGGTTCGCGCACGCTGTCGGCCTGGGGGAGCAGGGAAGCCCCGGAGGTTGCTCTAGGGCCGGAGAGCAGGCGCAGCACGCGCCCGGTAGCATCGCGCACGTCGCTAGCGCGCGCCGCGAGCAGCTCATCATCGAGGGCGGCCAACACTTGAGCATTTTCCTCGGCAACCTCTCGCAGGGCCTGCTCAGCCGAGAGGCCCTGCTGACTGATGCGCTCCAGGGCCGCATCGAGAATCTCGGGGTCTTGCAGAATCAGCTGATGAGCCTCAAAAATAGCGGCCTCTTCCTTGCCCACCGTGCGCGCCACCTGGGCAGTCAGGGCCTGCAGCTCGGTCACAGCTTGCTCAACCGCCGCGCGCAGGCGCTGCTGCTCCTCGGCTATTTGATCTGGTGTTAGCTTGCTTCCAGCGGTCTTGGTCGCTGACTGGGACTGGCTTTGCTCTTGGAGCGCTGGCGAGCGATAGAGCCAGACCGGCCCCATAGCCAGGCCAGGCGAGAGCGGAACCAGGCGAAGCGGAAGCGGAGACGAAGATGGGGCAGAAGTGGGCGCCTGGGATCTCTGTTGATACTCAGACACGGTGACTCAACCTCCTGAGAATCGCAGCCGCGGATGATGCCAACCCTGCGGCGGGTAGGCGATCTAGGCGCGCCGGGCGCTGGGCTGGGCGCCGCGCGTGGGCATCGGTGCCAAAATGAAATGATGTTCTTATTATCCGGCAAAAAGGGCGGGGCTGCAAGAGCGACACTTTCTTATCTGGTGGCAAGGGCCAGGGCGATCAAGGGAGCTTTCAAGCGAGTAGACAGACTACCAGTGGGATAGGGACACTCGGCAGATCTACGCATGTTTACAGGCCACTCATCAGCGGTATATACTCCTCAGCGAAGCCATCAGGAAGCGACTTCACACCAGTCGGGAGGAACCAATGCCGGGCAAACGCAAAGCAATCGTCATCCATAGTCCCCACTCTGGGCGGGCGCCGCAGCTTGAAGAGGCTCTTAAGCTGCTACAAGAGGCCGATATTGAGCTGGTACAGGTTGAGCCGATCACGAGCTTAAACGAATTACCGCCACAGGGAGCCAGTTGGCGCGCCCAGGGTCTCGACCTAGCCATCGCCGCGGGCGGCGATGGTCTGGTTGGGGGGATGATCAGGCATGTTCTCAAAGAGGGGCCGCCGCTGGCCATTCTGCCGCTAGGCACGGCCAATGACACAGCGCGCTCGCTGGCTATTCCCCAGGATCTAAGCGGTGCCGTTGAGGTGATCGTGGCCGGTCATGAGGCGGCGGTCGACGTCGGCATGGCCCTCCCGGCAGCACCTGCCACCGCAGATTCTGCGGCTGAGGCTCTAGGGAGCGAGGGTGACTACTTCTGTCATACCCTGACCATTGGTCTGAACGTTGAATTCGCTCGTCTGGCCACAAGCAGCGAGATGCGGGAGCGCTTCGGGGCCATGACCTACCCTGTGGCAGCCTTCGAAGCCCTGCGCTCTCATGAGCCGCTTGAGGTCGTGCTGCGCTTTGAAGGGCTATTTATTCCCCCTACCGCCGGGCAGTCCTGCGAGAGCGCGTCTCTACCGGCAGAGCTACGCTGTCAGGTCATGCAGGTTGCTGTGATCAATGCCCCCATCTTTGGCGGCCCACTGCAGTTGAGCATTCCAGGCTCTAGCATTACCGATCACCTGCTCGATATCGTGGTCGTCCAGGGACCTGACTGGAAGGAGATCGCGGGAGCCATCGGCCAGTTTTTCGCTGGCGGCGAGAGTGGGCAGGGTGAGGCGGGCGAGGGACCCGCGCGCCATCCCGCAGAGCTGTCGGTCCTGCCGGGCTTGCGACACTGGCAGGCCGTTGGGGTGACAATCGAGACACCGACAGGGCCTTGTGAGGTGACGCTAGATGGCGAGGTCAAGGGGAAGACGCCCATCGCTGTGCGCATCGCCCCCGAGCGCCTGCGTGTACTGGTGCCGTCGACCTGGCAGGCTCAGGATGCCGAGAGAGCAGGCGCATAGGGTCTGTGATGCAGAGCGCTGGCGCTGCTGTGATACCATAGAGGAGCGCAGGGAGACAACGCCCATAGCCCTGCTGCCGCTCGTGGCAGTGGCTTGCTGGTTGTATCTGGCGGCGTCGCCAGTCCCTGCCTGCCGATGTGATGATGAGAGCAGTGTATAGGCCCGATCAGGAGTAGCGACGCAACATTGTCACGGGCAGAGAAGAAGGGAGAGAGCAACGATGCGCATTGTTTCCTTGCTTGCCAGCGCAACAGAGATGGTGGCGGCCCTTGGCTGCACAGAGCAATTGGTGGGGCGCTCTCATGAATGCGACTATCCGCCTGAAGTCCAGCGTTTGCCAGCCTTGAGCCGTCCCGTCATCGACATCAATACCAGCAGTGCAGGGATCGATGCCCAGGTGCGGCAGCTTGCCGGAACACGCCGGAGTGGCAACGAAGCCGCGCTTCAAGCTCTGAGCATCTATCAGATCGATGTTTCTCGTCTTCAGGAGCTGCAACCGGATGTCATTTTGACGCAGACCCAATGCGAGGTCTGCGCTGTCAGCGAGCGCGATGTAAGTGAGGCGGTGCGGCAGCTCACCGGTTTGCAGCCGCGGATCGTCTCGCTGGCCCCTTATCGTCTCAGCGATGTTTGGGAAGACCTGCGACGGGTGGGGGCCGCGCTGGGACGTGAGGCCGAGGCAGAGGCGCTAATCGCCGGCTATCAGCAACGTCTGGAGGCGCTGCGTCAGCGCTGTGCCAGCCTCAGCGCTGAGCGCGGGAAGCCACCGCGCGTGGCCGTTTTGGAATGGCTTGACCCGCTGATGGGGTCGGGCAACTGGACGCCCGAGCTGATCGCCTGCGCTGGTGGCGAGCCTGTCCTGAGCGCCAGTGGGCAGCATGCGCCGTGGGTGAGCTGGGACGAGCTGCGCCAGGCTGATCCAGAGGTGCTGATTCTCTCGCCCTGCGGCTTCGACGTGGAGCGTACACGGCAGGATGCGGCCCTCCTCCAGCAGCATCCCTACTGGCCCGCCCTGCGCGCCGTGCGTGAGGGACGCGTCTACCTTATCGATGGAAACCACTACCTGAACCGCTCAGGGCCTCGGCTGGTCGAGTCGGCGGAGCTGATCGCGTTGGCGCTCTGGGGTGAGCGGGCAGGGGTGCCCTTGCCGGCTGAAGGCTGGCAGCCTTTAGGCTGAAGGGAGCTGAAGGGAGGGACCCGAGCTTGCGTTACGAGCCAGCAAGCTAAAGCTAGCAGGCCACAAGAGAGATTCCTGTGAGGGAAGAAAGAGGGTCACCCTTCGGAATTGGCTCGCTCATCGGTCCTGGCTGGCACTGGCAGCGCCCTTAGTGTGCCTGAGATAAGACAGAGCCGCATGTACCAGCGCTGGCCCAAGACAGGCGAGCGTAGCCAGAGAAGGGTGACCCTTTTTGCCTGCTGTTTGCCACAAGCAGTGGTAGCGGCAGCAGGGGCAAGATAAGAGGGTGAGCGCCAGCCAGCGACGCTCGTCAAGACTGCTCGCCGCGCCTGGGCGCGGAGGCCCAAAAGATCGTCACCACAAAGAGGGCGAACAGCAGGATCAGGAACCCCATCAGGCCATCGATAATGGGGGCCAGGCTGAATTGAAAGAGGCCGGCGAAGGCAAAGAGCAGTACGACGAGAATCCCAACGGCTGGGAAGAGATAGAGCCAGTTGTAGCGCCGTGTTGGATCGGCAGCCCGTCGGCGCCGGCTCGGTAACGGTGTATAATCAGACTCCAGTGGCTCCATGAAACGCCTTTCTACGGCAGCGAGTGCAAGTCACAGATTAGCAGCCCAGATGATCCGGCTCTGAACTCCAGTGGCTCGCACCCGCAGCGGATGATTTCAGCATTCAGCTCAGTGCTTGGTGAACCAGCGGCGCCACTATGAGCAGCCTCACGCCGCTGCCTCGTTCCGTTCACCGGCCCTTATTATAGTGCTTCCGGGAGACGAAAGCAACTCTGCTGAGAGCAGCCCAGTTCAGCCCTTCCTCTCGACGCGCTCCAGTCCAGCTAATCAGAGGCGCAGAGAGACAGGTCACTCTACGAGGCCCGATGACGCCCGGACTCGGGAGAGGAGTGAAGTGAACGCCGGACCGAAATAAAAGGGAGCGGGCGCAAGCGATTCAGATAGCGACGCACCTCCAGGGCGTTGACATGATATGCGGACCCTTTCACGGTGGCAGGGATTCGGCCTTCGGCAATGGCTGTACAGAGGTCGGCAATGGTCAGGACACGCTCAGACATGAGGTACCTCCATGAGGGCTGTGCACTCGCAGCCGGCCAGTCCCACCCGTCCGCTCGCTCGCTTTGCACTCTTCCCCATAACCTGCTTGCTTGCTTTCCCTTTCTCCTCCTACGCTCTCCATAGGCCAGCGAGCCGGGTACGACCTGCTCTCATCTAGCCACACGCACCACCATCGGCACGGGTTTCAGTGCATTCACTCCATCTACTAGAAAAAACACTGCAAACGCGTACTTTATTTCCGAGTGAGAGGCCGCTCCACAAATCAGACTACAAGAAAAGGAAGCCGCTTGTATCTCTCTCGCCATTTTTATGGACAGAAACATCTCTAGTAGAGAGTTGACTATCTGACATCCTTTTACTCATAAGTATGAGCTGAGACCGGCTCCAGGGGGGTCGTTGACTGGCGCTGCGCTGACGGGCTGGCCTCAGCGCGGACGGCGGGCAGGTAGAGAGTAAAGCAACTGCCCTCGGCCAGCACACTGGTCGCCGCTACCCTGCCCTGCATAGCCTCCACCCACTCCTTGACCAGTGCCAGCCCGAGGCCGCTCCCACTGCCATCGCGACGCAGCTTGCTCGAAGCCTGATAAAAGCGCTCCCAGATGCGAGGCAGCTCCTCGGGAGGGATACCCTCCCCAGTATCGCGCACCTGGATCACCACCTCATCGCCCTCCTGAGAGACCGCCACCGATACGATGCCGCCAGGGGGGGTATGGCGAATACCATTGTGCAGCAGATTCTGCAGCGCCTGAGCGAGGCGCTCGGGATCAACCAGAGCCAGCGGTCCCAGAGGCGGGGTCTCTGCCACCACCTGCACACGTCCGCTCTGCCAGGCCAACGGAGCGCGGGCAGCCACCAGGCGGCGGGCCAGCTCGCCCACATCGGTCGGCACGCAGCGCAACGTCAGGCGTCCAATCTCGGCGCAGGCCAGAGCAAAGAGATCCTCGACCAGCTTCTGCAGCCGTAACACCTCAGCCTCCATCACCTCCAGATCGCGCGGCAACGATTCCGGCAGCTCTCCGCGGTCCAGGCGATGCAGCGCCGCCTCCAGATAGCCGCGCACAGTAGCCACTGGTGTACGCAGCTCATGGGACACGGCGGCCACCAGCTCGCGCTGTGTCTTGAGCAGTCCGGCGACTGTATCGCGCTCCTGCTTCAGCTCCTGGAGGGCGCGCTCTAGCTCAGCGGCCATCGCATTAAAGTCGGCCTGCAACTGAGCTACTTCATCCTCGCCCTCGACAGGCACGCGCACAGTATAATTCCCCTGGCGCAAGGCATGGGCCGCCGCCGCCAGATCGCGCAAGCGGGCCGTAGTGCGACGCACCACCAGGTAGGAGAAGAAAGCAGTGGGCGGAATAACAGCCAGCAGAGCGATCAGCGAAATCACCCCCAACACCATCGTCAGCGAGACCACCACCGCCACATCGTTCAGGCTGGCCAGGGCCATCAGATCAAAGAGCAGAATGACTAGCCCCGCGGCGAGCAGGACCAGCATAGCGTGAGCGTGGGTCAAGGCCCACAATAGTTGTCTGCGCCTCAGGTGACTCCATAGAGAGAGCAGACGCAGAAATCCACGCCAGATAATAAAGCCAATCAAATCGACCAAAGCTGTAGCCAGCAGCACCACCGGGAAACCGGCCGTATAGGCAGGCCAGAAATTGACCCCAAAGAGAGCCTGCAGGCTTAGAAGGAGAAAAGGCAGCCCATTGAGCAGAAACAGGAGGAGCAGCCCCCAGGCCAGGTCACGCCCCCAGCGCCGCCACCAGGGGGGTGGTCCCACCTCGGCCCGCATAGCGAAGTAGCCTAAACCGAAAGGCGCCAATAGCGCCAGACTGAACTCACGTCCCGTCTCCGTGGCAGACGCCAGACCGATGAAGCCGCTTAGCAATAGAGCCGTCAGCACCGCTTCGCCTACAGCGCGTTGTCGTTTGGCCCCCAGCCAGAAGTTTGCCCATCCTTCCCTCATCGCTCTCCTCCTTCCCGGGCAGAGCCACGCGCGCGCCAGCGATAGCCCACCCCCCAGACGGTTTCGATCGCTTCTCCCAAGGCCCCCAGCTTCTTGCGCAGGCGCAGCACCGTATTATCAACGGAGCGATCACCGCCAACGTAGCTCTCGCCCCAGACCGTATCAAGCAGGTAGGTCCGACTAAAGGCACGCCCGGGACTGCGCAGGAAGAGATGAAGCAGCTCAAACTCTGTTGGGCTAAGATCAAGCGGCTGACCGTCCAGGGTCACCAGGTGAGCCTGAGCATCCAGGCAGAGCGGTCCATAGGTCAGCGGCTGCTCAGCCCGCATCAGATCGCGTTGCAGCATCTGCTGAATCAGCTCGGCGCGCCGCAGCAGAGCATGTACCCGCGCCAACAACTCGCGCATACTAAAGGGTTTGGTCAGGTAATCGTCGGCTCCTACCTCCAGGCCCACCACGCGGTCAGTCTCTTCGCCGCGCGCCGTTAACATAAGCACCGGGGTAGGCGCCCGCTGGCGCAGACGACGCAAGACCTCCAGCCCATCCATACGCGGCAGCATCCAGTCCAGAATGACCAGCGCCGGACGATGCTCCTCATGCAGGCGCAAGGCCTCCACTCCATCAGGAGCATAGAGGACCTCATAGCCATCAGCCTTCAGTTCGCGAATGATGAGCTGCGCCAGGTCCTGGGCGTCTTCGACGAGCAAGAGCGTTTTGTTTCCTCGTTCTGGCATAGGATTACAGCGATTACTTTAAGCGTGCGCTATATGTCTGTCCACCGGCCAAGAGCAGTGCCAGGCGCCCTACCAGGGGCATGAGATAGACACGCCGGCGGGCCGCCTGAATCATGCCGATGAGCCAGCCCGTGATGGTCACCACTTGCAGCGTGCCAAGCAGTAGCAGCCAGGACAAGGCCGCCAAGACCTCCAGGTCGTAGTCGTGTAAGCCCCACCAGGAGGAGAAACGGCTTGCATAGACAGGTATCATCAGCATGAAGATATCGATGATCATTAGCAGCCCAAAAAAGAACAAGGACTGTAGGGCATGGAAACGCACCAGGCGACTCTTGCCACCGAAGAGGAGGACCAGCAGGCCGGAGAGCCAGCCGCCCAGGTACGAGAGCAGGCCTAAGACAGCCTCAGCATGCAGAGCAGGCGATAGTTCGCTTGCAGCCTGAGCACTCTCTGGCCACAAGCCTGCCGCCGGAACTCCATCGGCAGTTGACATGCCTCTCATCAGCAGTACCTGCTGAGATAAGCTCTCCCCTGGTATCTCATCAGTAGCCCCGGAGGGAGGCCAGGCCGCCCAACCGGTTGCCCCATCCCTATTGTCCCACATGGGAACAACGCTCCTTTCTTCACCTTGCGCTCAGATCACACATGGCCTTTGTCGGCCTGGCGTGACACTCTCAATCCAGTCACTAAGAACACGCCGCTTAGTGACACTCTTGGGAGATGAATCTACTCCCCAGTTGTCAAGGCCATATCGGATCTTTGTCGCAAATCTGTCACAGCCAGTTAACCTGGAGGGATCAAAGCCAGGCATCAGCCATGTGCCTGTGTCCTGTCAACCGGGTGGCGGTCAAGCAGATCATGCCGAGCGCCACAGCACGGCGCGTCGGACCAGGAGCGGGGTCTCCCAGAGTTCACCAGCCAGTGAGCGGGGAGAAAGAAGCTCAACGAGGAGAGCGCACCAGGCAGGAAGACAGCCAGAGAGAGCCTAGCGCGGCGGCCCCTGGCGAATCCGGCGGCGCATCGCCTCCAGAGGCCACTGTTGCCAGGACCCCCAGCGCTCCGGCACAATATTCTCAACCCACCACGTCACCCCCACGCGGGCATAGGCCGCCACCAGCGCCCGATCGGCCTCCGGGTCTTCGCCGGAGCTGATTCCGAAATGCACCACCTCGAAGGGTCCCGGCTGCGAACGGAGCCGCTGCAGAGCAGCCACGATTTCCGCCATCGTCTCGGGCGAGAGCATCTCTGTCAGTCCCAGATCGCGCCCGATGGGGATAAAACCATCCCAACGGACCGCCCGGCGCAGCGGGGCGCGATTGGGCCACATGCCAGCCACCCAGATGGGAATACGCGGCTGTTGGAGAGGCGGGGGCAAAAAGTGCGCCTCCTGAATATGATAGTAGCGCCCCTCAAAGTGGAAGGGCTGACCACTCCACAGCCCACTGAGGACAGCCAGGCCCTCATCGAGCATTGCCCCCAGCACCTTGAGATCGGCTGGCTCGCCCAGAGCCGCAAAATCGAAATAGCCACCACCCAGGCCCACACCCAAGACCAGGCGCCCATGTGAGAGATGATCAAGGGTCACCGTCTGGCGAGCCAGCTCCCAGGGACGACGGCGAGGCAGGGGCGTCACCAGAGGACCAAAACGCAGGCGCTGAGTCTGCAGAGCGATGGCGGTCAAGGCCACCCAGACCTCAGCCAGCGGATCATTAGTCGGCGACAGAGTTGTCCGCGCAATCTGGTCCCAGAGAAAGAAGCCATCCCAACCGGCGGCCTCCGCCTCCTGAGCCAGCTCACAGAGCAAGCGTACATCGGCGAGGGGGCCAAAATTGGGGAGGTGCAGACCGTAGAGCATCGTTCGCCGCACTACAAGGCTGCTCAGCCGGCGCCGGAAGACTCAGGCGGCGCCAGGCTAGAGCCACTCACACATAAAAAAAGGGGTGACCGATGGGGCTCGAACCCACAACCGCTGGAGCCACAATCCAGAGCTCTACCGATTGAGCTACGGCCACCGTGTTGTTTTCTCACTACCTGTTGCACAGCCAGTATAGCGGAGAGTTTGTCGGCTGTCAATAGGGCAATGGCCCCAATCAGGCCCTGGCCGCAACCACCAGCCAGCACCAGCCACACGAGGCTTGCAGGCCAGAGCCTACCGGGGACCAGGAGAGCGCTAAGACTAAAGCCAACTAAGGAGAGACCTCGTCGAGACGACGCAGGCGCGTGGCCGTCCCAAACTGGGCAATGACCGCTGCCACAATCAGGCAGCCAGCGATAATCAGAAAGGTGCTGAGTGGCCCCAGGGTTGGGATCAGGGGAGGAATGACCAGGAGGCCAACGCTGCCCCCCAGGTGGCCAACACCATCGACCAGGGCGAACCCCGTAGCGCGCGCCCGCGTCGGATAGTGCTCTGTCGACCAGGTGTAGGTCATCGGCACCCAGAGATTGAAGCCGAAAAAGAGCACAATCGAGCCGAGCACGGCCACAGCGAAATTGCCGGCCCCGCCCAGGGCGATCAGCAGGCAGCCAATCAGCGTGAGCAGGGCCGCCACCGGCAGCCAGTACTTGCGCTCCAACAGCTCGCCAAAGGCATAATCGAAGACAGCCACCAGCACGAAGCCCACCGAGCCAATCGCCACGATCAGGCCAGCCTCCGGCGGCGGGAATTTCAGGGCTGTCAGCAGCGAAGTTAGCCCCGCCGCGATGGCGTAGACTGTGATATACCCGATGAACCAGACCACAAAGAGGAAGATGGTGCGCAACAGATAGAGACGATTGCCAAAGATCTCGATGTACGGGATACGCCCCGGCTGCGCCTCAACAGGGATCTCGGACGGCGCAGGCAGCTCACCAACGCGGGCCCGCGCCTGTGCCTCCATCTGGGCGACTACCTCTTCCGCTGCTCCGACACGCCCTTGGGAGATCAGCCAGCGCGGCGACTCATGCAATTGAAAGCGCATCAGAATGCCGATCAGCGCCAGCAGGGCGCCGATCCCATACATCAAGCGCCAACCGAAGGTGAAGCCGGGGCCAGCCAGCGCAAAGGGCAGCCCCAAGGGGAAGGCCTCTGGCTGCGTGGTGAGCAGCAGGCCCAGCCAGACCCCCAAAAAGGCGCCGAGCGAGGACATGATAAAGATAAGGGAGGTATAGCGCGCCCGTCCCCCACTCGGCGCCACCTCGTTGATATAGGTGTTTACAAGGGCCAGGTCCGCCCCTACACCAATGCCGGTGATGGTGCGGGCAATGATAAAGTTGACATAATCGCCGACAAGGGCATTGTAGAGCGAGCCGAGGCCGGTGATGACCATCGTGACCAGCAGCATATCGCGCCGCCCAAGGCGATCCGCCAGAGGACTGAGGATGAGTGTCCCGATCACGTAGCCCACCAGGTTGAGGAGCACTGGCAGCCCCAGATAGTTGGCTGCCGATTCGGGGGTACAGCCCGCTACGATCTGTACACAGGTCTGGATGAAGGAAACGTTGATGTCAAAGATGTCAAAAAAGGTGAAGAGGAAACCGGCTCCAATGATGCCGATGTAGAGATAGGGCAAGGCCCAGATGGGGATACGGTCCAGACGCGCAATCACGGCTGCCGCCGTGCTGCTCGTGCTGCCCGCGCCGGCCACGGGCTGCGATGGATTGCCTGCCTCGGAAGCCATAATCGCTGCCTCCCTCTTTGGCGCAGGCGAGGCTGTCGATGCCAGCCAGCCGGCCAGAATACTTGAGCAACGTTGCTATCATCCGTCCATTCTGGCCCGATACGATGCTTGAAGCCGGCCCGATGGTTCGCGAGCAAGCAGCCTGTTTTGTAGAATTGTACCTATTGCTCGGCTTGCTTGTCAAGAGGAGCCGGGCCACCAGAGAAGAGGACTGGCTGCCGCTGGTCGTTCTGGACGAGGATGCCACTGGCAGCAGGCGAAGACTTGACATCGGCCCGGTCGTGCCATACACTCCAAACAAAGGCACTAGTAGAGCAAACAGGCCGGTTCTTTGTTGCAGAAAGGGCACGTGGCTACATGGTTCACCATACGTCAGAGGAGATCAAGAGCGACCAGGCCAGGGAGAGAGACAGCGATCTCTCTCAGTTGCCGGAGGTTCCCCCCGGTATGCTGATTCCGGCACCCACCAGCCCGCCGCGCAAGCGCACGCGCTGGCCGGATGCCATCGATGTGATCTTTGAGAAAGATCCTGCCTGTAACAATATTTTTGAGGCTTTGCTCTACCAGGGGCTCTGGGCTATCTTCTTCCATCGCATCGCGCATTTCCTCTATAATCTACATATCCCTGTTATTCCTCGCCTGATCTCGCAGTTCGCGCGCCTCGTCACCGGCGGCATCGAGATCCACCCGGGCGCGAAGATCGGCAAGCGCTTCTTTATCGACCACGGGGCCGGTGTGGTGATCGGCGAGACTGCCGAGATCGGCAATAACGTTATGCTCTACCACCAGGTGACGCTTGGCGCCACCGGCTGGTGGCGGCCAGGCCCTGGGCGCAAGCAGAAGCGCCATCCTACCATCGAGGACGATGTGACCATCGGCGTAGGGGCCGCTATTCTCGGGCCGATTACCATCGGGCGCGGCAGCAAGATCGGGGCGATGGCCCTCGTGCTGGAGTCAGTGCCGCCTAATTCGGTGGTTGCGGCCAAGCCCGCTGAGCTGCTGGTGAAGAGCGGCGAGCCCCTGGCGAAGCACGAGGAACTGACGCAGGGTTGGGAGATGGACTATCAGATTTAAGGCTCGCTAGAGAGGAGGGCAGCGGCCAGCCAGATCGCCTGACCACAGCGGCGGGCTAGGCCTGGCCTGGCGGCTTTCCTCTCTCGCCGGATATAGCTTCGATCGCGTTCAGGTGATCTCTCTCCCTGGTAGCGCGGGCGGGCCTGGTCTGGCACCCACCGTCCGCCCGCGTTTTTTTGTGTTCATCCTCGCTTTACTCTCCCCTTGTCGCCTCTGCGCGCGTGCCTGGCCAGCTACCTGGCTGGCAAAGGCAGGCAGGCAGGCAGGTATGGCCACCGCTTCTTGTTGGCTTTTTATTGGCCTCCGACGCCTGACGTCACCTCGTCATAGCTCGCCAGTGTCTCGATGAGCAGCTCCCAGAAACGGGCGGTATTGAGGCCGTAGCCGACGCGGGCATTGGCTCGCCGTCCTAAGACTCCATAGACATCGCAGACCGTCCGCCCTAGGGTATACTCGCCGCGCGTCTCGATGGCCACGTGCATCGCATGCATGTTGACCAGGGTCGGATCAATGAGGGCCGCCACCGCACAGGGATCATGCAACGGCGGAGCCGCGAAACCAAAGATGCGCCGATAGGTGGTTCCGAAGAAATCAAGCAACTGGCAAACGAAGGCAGGGACAGGGCGCCCCAGAGAGCGCAGGCGCTCAATGACTGCCGGTGTCGCCAGCGCCTGATGTGTGACCTCCAGCGGAATCATGGTGATCGGGCAGCCGCTGTTAAAGACAATGGCTGCCGCTTCGGGATCGAAGTAGATGTTGAATTCCGCGGCAGGAGTCACGTTCCCCAGCCCAATAGCGCCCCCCATCAAATAGATGCCTTTGAGACGCGAGAGGATCGTCGGCTCACGCGTGATGGCGCTGGCGACATTGGTGAGTGGCCCCGTAGCAACCAGGACGATATCATCCGTGCTGCGCACCAGATCGATGATGACATCGACGGCATGCTCAGGGACCGCTTCCCGCTCGGGCGGCGGCAGCGCCGGCCCATCCAGGCCCGATTCGCCGTGAATATCGGCGGCGTGTCGCGCTTCTCGCACCAGCGGCCGTGCCATGCCCCTGGCTACCGGCACATCGCGAATGTGCGCCAGCGTACAGACACTCAGCGCATTGCGCGTGGTCTTCTCTACCGTCTGATTACCAGCCACTGTGGTAATGGCCAATAGTTCTAGTTGCGGGTGACGCGCAGCCAGCAGCAGGGCAATCGCGTCATCATGTCCCGGGTCACAATCAAGAATAATCTTCTGCTTCTTCTCCATTGCTATGCCTCTATCTATGACAAGAGAGCGCGCTCTCTGATCGGCAGCAACAGAGTGGCGCAGCCCGGCCCAGCGCGCCGCTGGCAACCAGACGGCCAGGCGCGCTAAGGGGAGGCCCTCCCGCTCTGTCGGCTCTAGCGGACAGAACGATTGTACCATCTCATTCAACAAAGGAGCGGAGTTGAACGGGGTGGGTCGATGGCTTGCCCTCTCAGCATGATTGCCCAGGATAGCGGGGCCAGCCTTTGCGGCGTGGGGAGGAGAAGGCGGTATCTTTTGCGTCCTCCTCTTGCTATAATGGCCGCAGAATAACTCGTTCGGGGGGTTTGCTTGAAGAAGATGGCCCGCGCTAACCTGCTCATTGGCCAGTCGGGCGGGGCCACCGCTGTCATCAATGCCAGCCTGGTTGGAGCCGTGGAGGCCGCGCTGGCAAGCGAGCGGGTGGCCAATGTCTATGGCATGCTTCACGGCATTGAGGGCTTTCTGAAGGAGGAGCTGATTGACCTGGGCCGGCAGCCGGCGGAGGTGTGGCCACGCCTGTGTGAGACGCCCTCGGCAGCTCTGGGCACCTGTCGCTATCGTCTGCGCGAGGAGGACCTAGAGCGCGCACTAGAGCTGCTGCGACGCTACGAGATCCGCTATTTACTCTATATCGGCGGCAACGATTCGGCGGATACCCTGCATCGCCTGGCCCTCGCCGCTCAGGAGCGGGGCTACGAGCTACAGGCGATCAGCATACCCAAAACTATCGATAACGATCTGCCGCTGACCGATCACTGTCCCGGCTACGGCAGCGCTGCCCGCTTCATCGCGCTGGCGACGCAGGATTCGAGCCTCAATACGCGCTCCATTCCCTGGCATTATCCTGTGAAGATCATCGAGACTATGGGGCGTGATGCCGGCTGGCTGGCAGCCGCCTCCGCCTTGCTCAAAGACGAAGAGAGCGACCCGCCGCATGTGATCCTGGTTCCTGAGCGTCCCTTTCGTCAGGCAGAGTTTCTGGCACGCGTTGAGGAGATCTATCGCCGCCTGGGCTACGTCGTCGTCATTGTGGCCGAGACGGTGCGGGATGAGAGCGGGCGCCCATTGGGTAGTCTGGGTGCTCTGGGCGTGGATGCCTTCGGCCATCCCCTACTCAGCGGCGCGGCCCAATATCTGGTAGAATCAGTCAGAAGTCAGCTTGGTCTGCGGGCACGCTTCGATAAACCCGGCGATTTGCAGCGCATGGCCAGCGCCTACGTCTCGCCGGTCGACCGCGCTGAGGCGGTGCTGGTTGGGCGTCAGGGCGTTCTGGCCGCTCTTGCGGGCCACAGCGACCAGATGGTAACGTTGCAGCGGGAAGAGGGGCCAGCCTACCGCTGTACAACCGGTCTGGCGCCGCTTGCCGCGATCGCTAACGAGAGGCGTTGTCTGCCGGCCGAGTATCTGGATGCAAGCGGAACGATGATCACAGAGGCTTTTCGGCGCTATGCGCTGCCACTGTTGGGCGAGCTTCCAGCGCGCTATGCGCGACTGGCGCCCATAAAAGTCAGGTGAAAGAAGAAAGACAATGGGGTCACTGAAACGCGCAATTCTGGTCGTGTTGGACGGCGTTGGGGCTGGCGCCAATCCTGATGCGGCGGCCTACGGCGACGAGGGCGCCAGCTCGCTGGAGCATTGCGCCCAGGCCGTCGGCGGTCTGGAGCTGCCCAATCTGGGCCGCGCCGGCTTCGGCAACATTACGCCGATCATGGGTACACCGCCGCGAGCCGACGCCGATGGTTCCTGGGGTCGCATGAGCGAGCAAGGGGCCGGCAAGGATAGCACGACCGGCCATTGGGAGATCACGGGGCTGATTCTGCGTCAGCCTTTCCCTACCTATCCACACGGCTTCCCACCAGAGCTGATCACCCGTTTCGAGGCGGCGATCGGGCGGAAGGTGCTCGGCAACAAGCCGGCCTCGGGCACCGAGATCATCAAGGAGCTGGGTGAGGAGCATCTGCGCACCGGTTACCCGATCGTCTACACCTCAGCCGATAGCGTTTTTCAGGTCGCCGCTCACCAGGACGTTATTCCCCTGGACGAGCTGTACCGCATCTGTCAGGTCGCGCGCTCGCTGCTAGTGGGCGAGCATGCCGTAGGGCGCGTGATCGCTCGCCCCTTCACGGGCCCCCCCGGCCATTTCGTGCGGACGGAGCACCGGCGCGACTTCTCATTGCCGCCTACCGGGCCGACGCTCCTCGACCACTTGCAGGCCCGCGGCTACTCCGTCATCGGCCTCGGTAAGATCGAGGATCTCTTTGCCGGGCGCGGCTTGACCGCCAGCGAGCACACGGAAACCAATCGGGCCGGCATGGAGGCCGCGCTGCGCTGGCTGGAACGCGACTTTACCGGCCTGCTCTTTGTCAATCTGGTCGAATTTGACCAGCTCTGGGGCCATCGACGCGATAGCCAGGGCTACGCTCAGGCCCTGCGCGAGGTCGATGCCTGGTTCGGCGTCGTACGTCAGCGTCTGCAGCCGGGCGACGCCCTTTTCTTCACCGGCGATCATGGCGTCGATCCAACCTATCGCGGGACCGACCATACGCGCGAACAGGTGCCGTTGCTGGCCTACGGCCCAGCCGTGCGGCCTGGCGTTGATCTGGGCGTGCGCGCCACCTTTGCCGATCTTGGCCAGACGATCGCGCAGGCGTTCGGCGTTGAGCCGCTGGCCGCCGGGACCAGCTTTGCACAGGAACTGGGACTGCTATGACCGACCGACAACAGCCTAACGACTCTTATCCGCTGCTGCATGGGGAGCGCGTCTTTCTGCGCCGCCCTCGGCAGAGCGATGCCCCCCTGGTCTTTGCCTGGGAACGCGATGATGAGGTCTGGCGCTACGATCCTCATCGCCCCTATTCGGAGACCCTGGAGGAGTTCTTGCCTCTTTTCGAGCGCAATTATGTCATCGGCAATGGACGCCAGTTCTGGTTTATCATAGAGGACGAACACCACGTGCCTATCGGCACGATCACTTACTTTAACTTGGATTATCGCCTGCGCCAGGCCGAGATCGGCCTTGGCCTTGGCGAAAAGAGCCGCTGGGGCCAGGGTTATGGGCCGGAGGCCATCCGCACGCTGGTGCGCTTCCTTTTCGAGAGGCTCGGTCTGGTGCGCGTCTACGCTGAGACAGCCCAGGCTAACCACCCGGCCAGGCGAGCTTTCGCTAAAGCTGGCTTTACGGAGGTTGGCCAGATCTTCGATCCTCGCAGCACCGGGGCCCCCTGGGTGCTGCTGGAAATCGTTAAAACAGAGGAAAGCGCTGCCTCATGAGTACAACACCAACTTCTCAGAAACCAATAGATCCGAGCATCTTTAAGGCTTATGATGTGCGCGGGATCTATGGCCGCGATCTGACCGACGAGGCGGCCTATACGATCGGGCGGGCCGCCGCCCTCTATCTGGGCGTGCCGGAAATCGCTGTCGGGCGCGATATGCGGCTCTCCTCGCCGGCGCTGGCTGCGGCTCTTATTCGCGGCATTACCGATCAGGGCGTCAATGCTGTCGATCTGGGCCTGACCACTACCGATGAACTCTACTTCGCCGTGGGCAAGTTTCATTACCCGGCAGGCGTCATGATCACTGCCTCACACAATCCGGGCGAGTACAATGGCATGAAGTTCTGCCGGGCCCAGGCGGCGCCAATCAGCCTGGATAGTGGCCTGGCCGAGATCCGCGATCTAGCCTTACGTGGCCAGTTCCCTGAGCCGGAGCGCAAGGGCCAGGTTATCCAGCGCGATGTGACCGATGACTATGTGGCACATGCCTTGTCCTTTATCGACGTGAGCAAGGTCAGGCCGCTCAAGGTGGTCATTGACGCCGGCAACGGGATGGCTGGCCTGATCATGCCGCGCGTCTTCCAGCACTTGCCTTGCGAGCTGGTCCCGCTCTACTTTGAACTGGATGGGCATTTTCCCAACCATCCGGCCAGCCCCATCGAGCCGGAGAACATGGTCGACGTGCAGCGCAAGGTCCGCGAGGTAGGGGCCGATCTGGGTGCCGCCTTCGATGGCGATGCCGACCGCATGTTTCCAGTCGATGAGCAGGGCAATGTGATCGATGGCTCAATGGTCACCGCGCTCGTGGCGCAGAGCCTGCTGCGTAAGCACCCCGGGGCCACGATCCTTTATAACCTGATTGTTTCGCGCAGTGTGCCTGAGCTGATCGAGCGCCTGGGCGGCAAGGCCGTGCGCACCCGCGTGGGCCACTCTTACATCAAGGCCCAGATGCGCGAGCTGAACGCTATTTTCGGCGGCGAGCACTCGGGCCATTTCTACTTCCGCGACAACTGGTATGCCGATTCGGGCCTGATCGCCTTCCTGCTCCTCCTCGAACTGGTCTCGATCGAGAATAAGCCGCTCTCGGAGCTGATCAGGCCGCTCAATACGCGCGTGCGCAGCGGCGAGATTAATAGCCGCGTCAGCGATGTGCAGGGGAAGCTAGAGGCCCTGGTCGAGCGCTATGGGCCGCAGGCGCGCTCAGTTGACCGCCTCGATGGCATCACGCTCGATTTTGGCGACTGGTGGTTCAACGTGCGCCCTTCGAATACGGAGCCGCTCCTGCGCTTGAATGTGGAGGCCAACACGCGCGAGCTGATGGAGGCCAAGCGCGATGAGCTGCTAGCCTTTATCCGCTCCTGACGGGCGACGCTCACTCACGCTCACATAAGACCACTGGCCCCAGAACAGGACTGGCCTGGCACCGGCGGATTCAGGCCAGTCCCGCTGGCGGGCTGGTTCGGCTGGTCGGCTAGCCTGGACAGTCGTTTCCCCGTCAGATTGCGTGAGCTTGAGTGAGAAGGCGGGCAAGCCGTCCTCATTTGGAGAGAGACGGCTTGCTCCCCGGGTAGCAGACTGTAGCGGGAGCGGGCCGCGTTGCCCGCGAGCTGACGAGCGTTCGTCAGAGCTGGACGCTGTAGTCATTGCCCCCCTGGCCGTACTGGTAGAGAAAGCGCAGCGTGAGGCTATGAAGGCCCGCCGGGGCGCTGAACATCACCCGCCCCCCCACCTGATGGGCGCCTGGCTTGAAGCCAGTCGGCAGGGTACTATCGAGGGGAGCACGCACGTTCCCATCGAGTACCAGGCGCAGATAGTCAAAGCCAGGCCCGGGATTGACGGCTACGCCGTTGGGATTATCAACCCGGAAATTGAAAATGTAGTACTGCTGGCCCGCTTTGACCTGCCCCCAGCCGCTATAGGCAAACTGACGCTCCACGCTGACCAGGTGATAGGTCAGATAGAGGCCCGGCTGCGCGTTATAGGTGTAGAAGATCGTAAGGTTCTGGGGATAGATTTTGCCACTATAGCTAGCCGGATTAAAGGGGCCGCTGAAAGGAATAACCACCAACGACTCATTGAGCGTGGTTGAACCGAGCTGAAGCTTGAGCGTCTCCAGCCTGGTTCCTTGGGGAACCGGGAAGTCCAGCCAGCCATCGGCGCTCTTGCCGGGTCCCAGAGCGACGGCCAGATTGACATTGCTCGGCGCGATCGGCTTCTGTCCAGGAACCAGCAGGCGCGCCGCCTCGTAATAGATCACCGAGACCTGGGTATTGCTGGTATTGATCACATGCAGGTGAAGGCGCACCTGAGCCGGCCCAGGACGGATCGGATCGTCGCTGAAGGCTGTGGCATATTGGGCGTCAGTTACCTGGAAGGTCAGGCCGGCGTAGGGCGCCGCCCGCGCGACGCGCAGGGTGGCGACGGCCGGGGTTGGCAGCGAAGCATTCGGGGAAGGTTCAAGGCTGCGTAGCCAGCCCCAGACAAAGAGGCCGGCTCCCCCCAAGGCAAGCAGAGCTACAATCAAGATCAGTGCCAGCCAGAGCCGCTGCCACGATGGTTTTTCTTCGTCCGGTCGCCAGCGGCTGCTGCGGCCTGCGCCGCGCGCCGGGACCGCCGGCGCCAGCCGCGGACCAGGGCGATCAGTCGGTGATGGAGAAGCCAGAGAATGTAGATCAGACATACAACGATTTTGCCCCCTCTTGTGCTCCATTCAGAGAACGTTCCCGCTGCCTGTTTTTAGCCCAGGAGCCTCTTTCAGATTACTCCTAACTATAGGGAAGTGCTGAAACACTGGCATTGTAGCAGCTTTCCTCGGCGTTGACAGCTTTTTCGGGCGGTGATAGCATTGGAGTTGCTCTCCTCCTTCCTGCTCTGCCAGCCAACCAGCTAGCCTGCAGTGAGGAGTGTGAGCTGAGCGCACCGCGCACAAGAGAGGCTGGCCTTCTGTCACGTCACGCTACTTTCAGCGCGGTGCCAGGCCATTTGCTCCGCTCTGCTTTGCTCTGGCGGCGCGCTTCAGGCCGCACGATATGATCTCCGCGCTTGCGCCCCCAGGTCGGTAGCGGTAGCCAGCCGCTGCGGCAGCAGCGCAGGCATAGGGCTTCTCCTCGGGCAGCCGCCAGAAGGGAGAGAGGGCAGAGAGGCACCGCGCGCACGACGCAAAGGACAGACAGACAAAGGAGTACGTATTTGAAGATCCACGAGTATCAAGCCAAAGAGATCCTGGCACGCTACGGTATCCCCATCCAGCCGGGGCGCGTAGCCTATACGCCAGAAGAAGCGGAAGCAATTGCCCGCGAGCTTGGCGGACCGGTGGTCATCAAGGCTCAGGTCTATGTCGGCGGACGCGGCAAGGCAGGAGGCATCCAGTTTGGCAATACGCCCGCAGAGGCGCGCGCCGCTGCCGCCCGGGTGCTGGGCATGAATATCAAAGGTCTGACCGTCCAGAAGGTGCTGGTAGTCTCCAAACTGGAGATCCAGGAGGAGTATTATCTTGGCATCGTCCTGGACCGCAAGACACAGGCCCCCGTCGTGATGGTGTCGACTGCCGGCGGCGTCGATATCGAAGAGGTTGCCGCCACTACCCCCGAGAAGATCATCAAGCAGCCGATCGACCTGCGCTGGGGACTGCGCCCCTTTGAGGCGCGCAATATTCTGGCACAGGCCGGCTTCCCCTCGGCAGTCATCGCCCGCGGAGGCGCGATCTTGACCGCGCTGGCGCAAGCCTTTATCGAGAGCGATGCCAATCTGGCAGAAATCAACCCGCTGGTGTTGACACGCGATGGTCAGGTGCAGGCAGCCGATGCCAAGATTGTGCTCGACGACAATGCCCTCTACCGCCATCGCGACTACGCCGCCTGGGAGGAGCCGGAGGAGGCCAATCCCCTGGAATTCGAGGCCCACAAGGAGGGTCTGACCTACGTCAAGCTCAATGGGAACGTCGGCATCATTGGCAACGGGGCGGGTCTGGTCATGACCACGCTGGACATGGTGGCCGCCTGTGGCGGCAAGCCGGCCAATTTCCTCGACATCGGCGGCGGGGCCCGCGCCGAGGTGATGGCCAAGGCCCTCACTTTCGTCGCACGCGATCCCGATGTCAAGGGCATCCTGGTCAATATCTTCGGCGGGATCACCCGCGGCGAAGAGGTGGCCAGGGGCGTCATTATGGCTCAACAACAGCTACCCGCCGGGCTGCCGATTGTGGTACGTCTGTCGGGCACGGGCGCAGAAGAGGGCCGCGCTATGCTGAAGGATGCCGGCCTTGATTGGGGCAAGGATATGCGCGACGCGGCGCAGAAGATCGTCGCCGCCATCCAGGCAAAGGAGAAGGAACAGCAGGCATGAGCATTCTACTCGATGAACATACCCGGGTGATTGTCCAGGGTATCACCGGGCGCGAGGGAAGCTATCACACGAGCCGTATGCTGGAGGCTGGGACCAAGGTGGTGGCCGGTGTGACGCCCGGCAAAGGTGGCCAGAGCGCCTGCGGCTTGCCGGTCTTCGATACGGTGGCTGAGGCGAAGGCAGCCACCGATGCCAACGCGAGCTGTATCTTTGTCCCGCCCGCCGGAGCCGCCGACGCCATCATGGAGGCCGCCAGCGCCGGTATCAAGCTGATCGTCTGCATTACGGAGTTTATCCCGGTGCTCGATACGGCCCGGGCTATGCTGGTGGTGCGCGAGCACGGGGCGACGCTCATCGGTCCGAATTGTCCTGGTTTGTGCACCCCCGGCCAGGGAAAAATCGGCATCATGCCCTACCAGATCTTTACCCCCGGCCCCGTCGGCTTCATTTCGCGCTCCGGCACTCTGACCTACGAGATCGTGGCTTTGCTTACGGAAGCAGGCATCGGCCAGTCTACCTGCATCGGCATCGGTGGCGACCCGGTCATCGGCTCCACCTTTGTCGATCACTTGAAGCTGTTCGAGCAGGACCCGCAGACGGAGGCGGTGGTGCTCTGTGGCGAGATCGGGGGCAGTGATGAGGAGGATGCCGCCGAGTTTATTAAGACCATGAGGAAACCTGTGGTGGCCTTTATCTCGGGTCGCACCGCCCCACCGGGTAAACGTATGGGTCATGCGGGCGCGATCATTTCGGGTAATACGGGCACGGCTCAGGGCAAGGTGGCCGCCCTGCAGGCCGCCGGGGTGCCCGTCGCGGAGACCATCTTTGACATCCCCGAGCTGGTCAAGGCCGCTCTGGCAAAAAAGGCCTAGCCTGCTTCACGGGGCAGCCTGGCCGTTCCCTGGCCCCGAGAGGACTGGGCCGCCTCTAAGATCAAGCAAGCAAGGCAGGTCGCAGCGCTGCCTCCCTTTCCCTTCCTCTCCCGCCCACAGCCCAGTGGAGCGGGGTGGAGTGGAACAGGGGGCGCGGCCCCAGTCCTGGCCTGACTGCCTAAACCAGTGAGAAGCGTACGAATGCGAGGAGTGGCTCCGGCCTGCCCCCTAGCAGCTCAGGCAGGGGGAGCCGGGGCTTATTCCCGCCTGGCGAAGAGGAGAGATGACAACCGCACTCGTCTACGATCCGATCTTTTTGGAGCATATTACCCCGCGCCGGCATCCAGAACGTCCCGAGCGCTTGCAGCGGGCAATGGCCCTATTGGAGGCCCTGGGCTGGCTCCAGCGCGAAGGGCTGGTATTGCTCTCGCCTCGTGAGGCCAGCGAAGATGAGCTGGCCCTGGCCCATGACCGCCTCTATATCCGTTCGGTGCGCGCCGCCGCAGAGCGCGCCGCCCGCGAGGCTGCCGCCGGTGGGCGGGTCTCGCACTTCTTTGCTCCCGAAACCTTTGTCTCTGGTCGCTCCTATGAGGCGGCGGCTAAGGCTGCTGGCGCCGGCTTGACGGCGATCGATGCCCTGTTCAAGGGTGAGATCGATAACGCCTATTGCCTGGTCCGTCCGCCCGGCCATCACGCTGAGTACGATGAGGCCCTCGGCTTCTGCCTGTTTAACAATGTCGCGATCGCCGCTCGCTATGCCATCGAGCGCTACGGTCTCGAACGAGTGATGATCATCGATTTCGATGTTCATCACGGAAACGGAACTCAGAACATTTTCTATCGAGATCCGCGTGTTCTCTACTTTTCTACCCATCAGGCTCCGTTCTATCCCGGTACGGGGCGTTCCGATGAGCTTGGCGAAGGGGAGGGCCTGGGTACAACCATCAACGTGCCGTTACCCGCCACTACCGGCTTCGAGACCTATGAGCCGGTCTTTCGACAGGTCATGGCCCCCGCCGCGGACCGCTTTCAGCCGCAGCTCATCTTGGTGTCAGCGGGCTTTGATGCTCACTGGAAAGATCCGCTGGCCAACATGTATCTGTCAACCGCCGGCTTCGCTCAGTTGATCATGATCATTATCGAGCTGGCGAAATATCTCTGCAATGGCCGGCTGATCATGATCCAGGAGGGTGGCTACGATCTGCAGGCGAATGCGGCCTGCGTTGCCACCAGCATTAATCTGCTGCTGGGCGATGACGCCGCCGTCGATAGTCTCGGACCGCCGCCGGAGAAAGCTTTCCGCATCAATACCGACGTGCTCATTGCCGAGCTGCGACGCATCCATAAGCTGACCGGCTACCGTATGCGCAATGCCCCACGGCCAGATATCGCCAGGCTGCGCCGTGAGGTGAAAGGGCCAGAGGCGGAGTCTTCCGCCAGCGATCCAGCCAGCAGCAACGGTAGACGAACGGATGGTAGCCACTGAGCCAGCCAGCCAGATAGATAGAATAGACAGACAGATAGCTAGAGGCTCAGGCGGGCTGCCTCCGTTCCTCGCCTCCAGACATGTAGAGAGTATAGAGTGTGCAGAGTCAGCAACGGGTAACAAAAGAGGCATGCACATCAGTGAGCGTCTGGCGCTCACGTGGGAGGGTTGCTGT
This sequence comes from Thermogemmatispora argillosa, assembly GCF_059696725.1. Taxonomy (NCBI): domain Bacteria; kingdom Bacillati; phylum Chloroflexota; class Ktedonobacteria; order Thermogemmatisporales; family Thermogemmatisporaceae; genus Thermogemmatispora; species Thermogemmatispora argillosa. The sequence goes on from NZ_AP019377.1 coordinate 865,512, forward strand.
CAATAGTTGGATCGGACAGCCCCGGCTCAGTTCAGGCGATACGAGACCAGAAGAACAGGAAGGAGCGAGACAGGGCAATGACGCCATCACTACCAAGGAGGCCCCATGCAGCCAGCTTCGCAGCACGTGCGCCCTCTGACCTCCTGTGATCTCGCCCACGTCCAGAAGCTGCTGTTCTTCTCAGACTACGTCTACCAGCGTTTCACCCCCCAGGAGCTGCCGCTCCTGCTGGAGCATTATCCTGCCTGCGGTCTTTTCCATGCCGAGCATCTGGAAAGCTTTTTGCTCTCGCAGGCTCTGAACCCGCCCGTCGCCTGGATCGGCGGCTTTGGCGTGAGCTGGGGAGAACACCGGCACGCTTTCGACCATCTCGACAGGCTGCTTGACTATCTGCAGCCTCGTCTGCAAGCCCGCGGTGTGAGGCAGCTCTACTACTCAGGCAACGACCAGGAACAGGATTGGCTGCGCACCCCCCTGCTCAGGCGAGGCTTCGCCCCCCACAGCTTGCTCTATGCCTATGACAAGTTCGATTATCAGATCCCCACGCACGGGAATCAGGCAGTCCATGTACGCAGCGTGCAGAGCAGCGACTTTGAAGCTCTCTGCGAGATCGAGCGGCTCTGCTTCGCGCCGCTCTGGCGCTACGATGCCCTGGCCTTCGCCGACATCGCCGCTACTCATCCTTACTTTGTCGTGGCAGAGCTGGCAGGACGTATTGTCGGCTATCAGTTTAATACCGTCGATGAGGGCTACGGCTACCTGATCCGCATCGCTGTCCATCCAGCCTTTAATGGACAGGGCATCGGCGCCCGCCTGATGGCCGAGGCGATCAACTTCTTTGCCCGTGAGCGCGTGCGCCGCATCATGCTGAACACCCAGGAGGATAACCGGCGCGCTCATCGCCTCTACGAATGGTTTGGCTTCGTGCGCATGCCCCAGCGAGGCTTCATCTTGTGCAAAGAGCTGCCCCCGGCCTGCGCCTCCTAGGGTAGATCGCCACTGGGGACCGAGGGAGGCCAGCGGCACGCTCAGGGTGAGGTCTGGCGTGAGCCGGAGCCAGACAGGCTGTAAACGCCCGTCAGGCGCATGACCTCCAGCGGCTCGGAGCGATTCTTGACCGTTAGAGTGCCAACATGATCGATCCGCACATGCTGGCGCACACGATAGAAGGTCGAAGCGTTCAGAAAAATATTGTTGTCGTCAGCGTGGGACTGCAGACGAGCGGCCACGTTGACGGTATCGCCGATGGCCGTATAGTTCTGGAGACGCCCACGCGAACCGATATTGCCTACAATGGCCAGGCCAGTATTGACGCCAATGCCGAACTTCACCGGCACCTCGTTAGGGTGGCGCTGACAATAGTCCAGAATCGCCTGACGCATCTTCCAGGCCGCCCGCACCGCCCGCAGTGGGTGATCCTCCTGCTCCAAGGGAGCATTGAAAATGGCCATCAGCTCGTCGCCCCAGAAAGCCGTTAGCGTGCCCCCTTCATCCCAGACCGCTTCTACCATCAAGTCGAGATAATTATTGAGCAAGTTCATCGTTTGCTCCGGCGGGAGGCGCTCGGCCAGCGTTGTATAGCCACGCAGGTCGGCAGAGATCACCGTGATCTCGCGCGTCTCACCGCCCAGCTTGAGCGAGCGCGGATCTTCGATCAGGCGCTTGACCACGCTGGGATGCACGTAGCGCCCAAAGAGCGATTTGATCTCACGGGCCTCGGCCTGAGCGCGCTTCAGATCGGTCCGATCGTCGATGACCAGGGCGGTACCGATATGGTGGCCATGCTCATCGCGCAGCGCACTCACATAGAAATTCATATTGACCCAGCCCAGTCCCGCAACCTCCCCCTCGAAGGCCGCCGGCACGCGCGTGCCATGCTCGTGGTGCACCAGCGCATCTTGCAGGAGATCGATCAGGCCCAGCTCCGGGCGAGCCGCCAGCACCTCGCGGTAGTGCCTGCCCAGGGCCGAGCGCTCGTCAAGCTTCAGAATCGCGCCTGCCGCTCGATTGAAGGTCGTGATCACCCCCTCGGGATCAGTGGTGATCACTCCGTTGGCAATCGAGGCAAAGATGTTATCCATGTATTGCTTGTCTTCGTTGACCTGGCGCAGAGTGCGCTGCAGATCGGCGAAGAGGCGAGCATTGTCAATGGCAATGGCCGCCTGATGACAGAAGGCAAAGAGCAAATCACGCTGCTGGTGGCCAAAGAGATTAGCACTGATGCGGCTGTCAACGTAGACAGCACCAATACAGCGATCGCGCACCACGAGCGGGGCGCACATGATTGAGCGGATGCGATTTTCGATGATGCTGCGCTGATCTTTAAGATCCTGGTCTTCCTGAGCGTCGCTGGTCAAGATCGGCTGGCGCGTCTGAACGACGCGATTGACCGTGCTTTGGCTGATGCCCAGATTAAAGGCGTCACGTTCCAGACTGCGGGCGTCCTTGGTGCGCGCAATCTTAAACTCCAGCTCGCCCTGTTCGTTGAGCAAGACCAGAAAGCCCCGCTCGGCACCGACAAAGCTGATCACCTGGTCCATGACCAGGCGCAAGACCTCGTCGAACTCCAGCGTTGAATTGAGGGTACGCGCAATCTCATAGAGTGTCTCCAGCTCGTGGCGCTCGCGCTTGAGGACGGTAATGCTGCTGCGCAGCTCCTCATGCTCACGCTCCAGAGCTGCTGCCTCATGGTTGGCCAGCCTCTCCCGTAAGCTCAGCAGACGCTGACTCAGGCGCGATAAGTCAAGATCAGCGCGGCGACTGACCATCAGTGTCTTACTGAGGAGTTGAACCCGCGGATCGCTCAGATCATGAGCATAGGTCCCCTCCACAGCTCGCTCCAGCTCACGCGTGTGCTCATGTAACTGGCTAGAAATACGCTTCAGGGCCTCGCTCAGCGAGTGCAGCTCCTCCCCCAGGTCCTTCAACACTGTGCGTCCCTCCCTCCGAAGCAGCCAGAAAATGATACAGATGAAGATGCCTCTCTTCGCAACGCAGCCTTATTATAGCACAGGGGTAGAGCAAACAGAGAGAGATTCCCTTGTCCCCCAAGGTGGTGAGGGGAGAGAGAAGGGAGCCACTTTCAGGCGAGCAGCTAGATAAGCAGAAGCGTCAGCACCCTTGTCCAGCTAGCCCAGGCAGGCCAGAGCCGGACCGAGGCCCGCCGAGATCACTGAGGCTCTGGCAGCCTGGCCTTGTTCAGGCGGCTCTGGCTCCGCGGAGATTAGAGGCCGTCCTTGCCAGTTTGGGCCAGATAGCTCCGCCACGAGAGAGGCTGGAACCCAAATTGACGCTCGACCGCATCGAGGGCCGTGACGTTGTCGAAGGTAAAGAGGGTCAGAGCCGCACGGGTAATCGGTGGCTTGGGTAGCACCAGCTCCATCGCCGTGGCCCCAATGTGAGCCAGAAAGAGCGGCATCGGCAGCGTGGCACGCCGCACCTGCAGGGTCTGCATGAGGAGATCAATAATCTGGGCAAAGGTATAATACTCGGGTCCGCCAATGACAAAGGTGCGGTTGCGGCTGCCTTCGGGATCGTCAAGCAGGCGCAGAATGACAGTGACCACATCTTCGACGTAGATCGGCTGAAAGCGCAGCGAGCCACCGCCGATCAGGGGAACTACAGGCGCACTGCGGATCAAATCAGCCAGGCCTTTGAAGAAAGGGGCGCCTTTCCCGAAGAGCACAGAGGGCTGCACAATGGTCCAGGCGAGGGCGCTCTTTTTGAGAACCTCCTCAGCCAGATAGCGCCCTTGCATATAACTGCCGGGTCGATCGGGCTTCGTCCCCAGGCCGCTGAGTTCTATCATGCGCCGAACCCCAGCAGCCAGGGCCGCATTGACCAGGTTGGTGGTGCCGATCACATTCGTCCCCTCATAGGTATTGCCGGCTGATTGCTTGCGGTCGGCAGTCATGAAGGCAGCATGAATGACCGTGTCAACGCCACGCAGGGCCGGCTCCAATGTGAATGCAAGGGTGGTTGCCCCTTCGACCAGCTCGACTTTCTCCGCCGGTAGGAGCTTGGCCGCACGGCTGATGTTGCGTACCAGACAGCGCGGTCGCTCGCCGCGCTCTACGAGCCGCTGCACCAGGTGCCTTCCAATAAAGCCAGTTGCACCTGTGATCAGGATCATGGCTTCTCTCCTCATTTTTGCTGCCTCAGCGCTGTCCTGATTGGCAGACGCCAGCAGTCAGGACATGCGCTCTGGCAGGCATACTTTCTTTCTTCGCCAGCGATGGCGAGATCCTTCTGAGAAAAAGACGTCGCAGGGGCCACCTTCAGAGACCTGTCGCTTTGCTCAGGCCGGCAGACGTCACAAGTCCGAATCCCACGAATTGAAGCCCTATGCTTCAACTTATTTTAGAATACCGTGCTATGACTCCGAAAGCGCAAAATTATAAATAATTTGATTGAGAGGAATATCGAGGAGACGTGGCCTGGATAGAGGTGAGCAGGAGTAGAGGCCTCGCCTGCCAGCCGCTGCCAGAGCCAGGGGCAGGCGAGGCGAAATAGAGCGCTCGTCTCACTGGTCGCAGCGCCTGTCAGGCCGCCGACCAGGGCGCGGCTTTCCCTATCACGGGGCAGGCTAGCGACGTAGCCTTACCCCTGCTTTGCCTCGCGTCTAGCCCGGTTCGCGCCAGTCGGCTCCGAGCGCCAAGAAGGCGACTACAGTAACTGCTCTCCGAGGTAAGCGGTAAATCAGGGAAACCATGATCACACCTCTCTGCTCTGTGGACAGGCCTGGCCGCTATTTGGTGATATTGAGCCCCTCTACGTGCTCGATCTCAATGCGCCGGCCTAGATGACGCTCTAGCACCTTGAGGATCTTATTAACGGTGACGCGCGTTGTCGGGCCACCGTGGCTGATGCGGGTGATGGTTGCCGGAGCAATGCCCGTCTCGCGGGCAAGCTCAGTCTTTCTGAGGGCAGCTTCAGCGATCAGGTCGTCCAGTGTTGGCATCTCACTCTCTCCTTCGCTCTCTTTATAGAGCAATATTGTAATTATAGTATATAACACGGATAACATATTTTCTGGAGAAAGTCAATAAAGAGAAGCAGAGAGAGGTTTCATTATGGATGTCTTTTGGCAGCAAAAGGAAAGCTTGTCTTCACATTATATAGAACCGCCTGGCCTGAAGATTTAGGGGAAAGCAGAAGAGGAAAGCCGACGCGGATCAGAACAACGTGGCAGAACATAAGCAGAGCCATAACCGGGTAAACAGCAGCGGGTCAGCGCGCAAGAAAGGCCAGCAGGAGTGGCACAGCGGCCCAAGCGACCCTGCAGCGGGCGAGGAGCGTGAAGTGAGGAGAGCCCGAGCCAGCCAACCCGCTATCAGTCAGAGCAAAGCCTGAGCGGGTAGATAGATACGCACCGTCACGCCCTCGCCCGGGGCGCTCTTAATCGTCAAGCTGCCGCCGGCAATAGCCAGGAGCGCGCTATGAGTCAGCAGACCGCCACCGGTGCCGCTGGTAGCAGCATCGGCGGCAGCGATCCCCACCCCATCATCGGCCACCACCACCTCCAGATCGGGGCCACAGCGAGCCTGAAGCGTTACGCTCAGGCGGCGATGCACATCGCTCCCACGCGCGTGGCGGGCGGCGTTGCGCAGAGCCTCCTGGACGGCGGCGAAGATCAGCTCGGCAATAGCAGGCGGAGTCACCTCATCGATGCGCGCCGCGGTCTCCTCATCCACCAGCCAACGGACCTCATCGAAGGCATCATGAAAATCCTGCTCCAGCATAGTTCGAATAGCCTGGACCAGGCCCTCACGCTCCAGGCGGTAGGGAGCGCCGGGCGTCGTTGCGCGCATCAGGGCTGCCAACTGGCGATGGGACTCGCTCACCAGCCTCACCGCCTCCTCCAGCGCCTTGCGAGCCGCTTCCTGACCCGCCTGGCCTGTCAGCGCCCGCAGCGTCTCCAGATGCAGCAAGGCCAGATGCATCTGTGGAAGAATCTCATCATGCAGAATCCGGCGCTGCTGGGCGCCCAGCAACTTCACATCGACAATGCGGCGCCGCAACAAAGCCGCAACAGCCTGCATCGCCTCATGATCACCAATCGTATCGAGAATACGCTGTCCACAGGCCTGAGCCAGATTCATATCTTCCTTAGTAAAAGTGCCACCGTCCTCGCGCGGTCCCAAAAAGAGAGTCGCCACCAGCCCACGCTCATCGTAGAGAGGCATGACCCAACAGATCAGCGGCTCGCCGCTGGCCAGGCGCAGACGCAAGCGATAGGCCAGAGGCGTACCGGCGCCGCGTCCTCCTGGTGGGCGCCGCGGTACCAGGGTCACCAGGGCCTCGGTTTCCCCGCTCGCCATTCCCTCAGCGCGGCGTGGCGGCTCGCTCCCACTGAAGTAGGCATCAGCCGGCCAGCGATAGCGAAAGGTGCGACGCATCGGGCCAGCCAGAATCACCAGTTGGGCGCAGCGCACGGCCAGCACACTCTGACAGAGCGAGAAAAAGAGGCTCTCTAGCTCACGCTCGCTCTTCTCGGCGCTCGTATTGAGCCAGTGACGCAGGCTGGTACTACGCAAAAAGCGGCCCAGCAAGGCAATATAACGGTCATGCGCACGATAGCTACTCCAGGTAAAGAGCGCATAGGCGACCGTCGCCAGGCAGGTAATGCACAGCAGTTCGCTCAGATTGCTGTGTGTCAGCGAGACAAGCAGCGCGATGAAGAGCGCCACCGCCGTGGCGACAATGACGATCCCGCGCCACTGCTCGAAGAAGCCGCGTCGGGGTAGCGGGCGCTCGATCAGAATGCCATGCCGCACAATCGAGTAGCCGATGACCAGAATGATCAAGGCGACCACCAGATTGGCCACCAGATCGAGCAAGAGCAGGCCGGGCGGGATCGCCCGCAAAGACGGCATAGCCACCAGCGGCGCCCCCCGCCCAAGCCAGCGCCCCATCGACCACAGGCCAGCCAGCCCCAGGCCGATGGTCAGGGCCACCATCAGCAAGGCCGCCAGCAGCAAGGCCGGGCGCGCCAGGTGCCACGAGAGCTGCGGCTCCTCCAATAGCTCTATCTCGGCAGGATCGTCCCAGAACGCTTCGAGCAGGGCCCGCCGCAGCAAAGGCCGGCTCTTTCCCGCGCTTCGCGCGCGCAGGCTCGCCCCCAGGGCGCGCCAGCCAGCCACGACCACCTGTTGAATGCGGCTGGAAGTAAACCAGGGGCCAATGGCACAGAAACCCACATAGACCAGAAAGAGCAGCGGCAACAGAAAGAGCGGTGAAATCCAGGCGCGGCCAGCGCTGGGCGGCGGCGTACCATAGGCCAGGAGTTGCAGCGTCTCAACAAAGGTGAAGGTCTGACGGTTGACCAGCAACAGGAAGAGCAGGGCCATCCCGAGAACGGCCCCTAGCGCGAGCAGCCAGGGAATCCGCCGCCGCCAGCCGGCATTGATCAGCGAGGCGTAGTGCAACCCAATGGCAAACCAGATATAGGGAACCCACAGCGCCGGGAACCAGACCGCCTGCCAGAGCAGGTTGAGCAGAGGACGCAGCGCCGGCTGATCAAGCGGCAGCGTAATCAGTAGCGCATGCAGAAAGAAAAAGAGCGCGCTCAGCGCCAGCCCGACTACCCCCCATAAGGTGATGCGCGCACAATGATCACCGTTTAACCAGACCGTACTTGCCAGCCACAGGAAAGTCACCAGATTAAAGATCGAGACCGCCAGCGTCAGCGTGCGCAATAAGGTGACCGGGGCAAGGAGTGTCTCAAGGGTCATTGTTTCCCTCAGTCCAGACAGACAGTCCAGCAGGCTCGGCTAAGAAGAGGTTTTCTCTCCTTCATGCTCTTCATTATAGAATGGCACCCATTCACCCTTGCGATTCTGCACGTAGGCCACCCCCTGCTCATCCCAGATAATCATGCGATTGAGCGTATAGATCAGCGTTGCCCGTGCCCGCGCCACTTTCTCATCAACCGCCGACTCGCTCAGCCCCCAGGCAGCGTAAATGCGGCCATTGGTGCGGCTTACCGCCCGCTTGTCGTGCAGATTCAGACGGGCCGCAATCTGCTCATTGGTCATGCCTTGCGCCAACAGCTCGGCAACGCGCAGCTCGTTCGGCTCCAGCAAGGCGCGCGGCGACTGCTCATCCAGGCTACGCACCTCCTGGACCCGATCCTCAATCTCGGGATCGACAAAGCTGCGTCCGCTGATAGCATCGCGCAGCAACGGCACCAGCATACTGGGTAAGAGGTAATTGCTTTTACGCACGTAAGCGTAGTGTGTTAGAATACCCGAAGCCCGGAATTCACGATAGTATTCATCGTCATCCTGAATCGAATAAAAGACCACAGGCATGCGCGGGCGTTCACGGCGAATAGCGACCGCCGCCGCCACACCGCTCATTGCCTTGCGACCCACGGCAGGATCACGGAGCTGCACATCCATAAGAATAACATCCATATCCAGCTCAAGGGCGCGCGCCACCGCCTCACGCCCCGTGGCAGCTTCGCCTACCACCTGAACAGCGCCCGTAGCCTCCAGGCCCTCGCGCAGGGCCTGGCGCAGGGGACCGTGATCATCAACCAGCAACAACTTAATCGGAGCCTCCATAGCCAGAACAGAAACTCCCTCCTTCTGGTCCATCCAGTCGGGAGCGCCACCGCTACAGCACCCCGAACGACTCCAGAGCGCTACCAGCGCCAGCGAGCGCGTCGGCGCTCTAGCGCCCAGGCGCCATTGTCAGGCCAGCCAGAGCAGGCATCGACAGCGCCTCCACGGCCTTCCTTTCTGCAGGCTAGAACGTTTCTATCCGACATCAGGGAACACCAGGGAAGAGCGCGCCTTTATTATACACCCTTGTAGGGGCGAGAGGACGAACCTGGATTGAAGCGAGCCAGGCCCTGGCAGCGGGCAGCCGGCGAAGGAAGAGAGCGAGACAGCCAGCGGAACGGCGCGGGAAGGGGAGACGGACAGGTCAACAGCAGGGGGTGTCTCTCCTCGCAGGTCGTTGCGCAACACGCTGCAGACCTGTCCGCCAGTCGAATTGCGGAGAGAGCAAGCTCCTCCTTTCCATTACTCCGCCAGGTTCCTCCTCAGCTTCTCAGCAGTGGAGAAACGAGCAGGACCAGGAGAGTAGGGCAGGGCTGAGCTAAGAGGAGGCAGCAAGAGCAGGCCATCTAGAGAGTGGCTGGTCCGCTAGCAGGCGAGCGAGCGCACAGCCGCGCAGTTTAGTAGCCGACGGTCTGCTCAAAGGCCTGAGCAATCACCTGATAGCCCTTGTCGGTTGCATGGATATCGTGGAAAACGCTACACATCCAGGTATAGCTGCAGATGTTGTTATTGGGAACAGCGGCACCGCCGAAGGCTGAGAAGACATCGACGAGCACGCCAAATCCCTGGACATCGCTGGCCAGATGCTGGTTAAGCTGCTGGGTATAGGGCACCGTGTTGGGGCAGCTATTCTGATAGGGATCATAATAGTTCATCACAATCAGATCGCCCGTCACCTGCCCGTTCACAGTGAGAGCCGCCCGCAATTGTGGGAGGATCACCTGACGCAGATTGTAGTCCAGGGTCTGCAGAGCGCTGTTGCTGCCGGTGGTATCAATAGCGCACGTCAGAGGGTTGAGATAGGGCAAGACATCATTCGCCCCGATGTCAAGAGTCACCGGGCTAACCTGGCCCGGATGAGCCCGCAAGAAGTTGAGAGCGGCATTCAGTTGCGAACCGAGATAGGGATACTTGCGCAGGAAGGGGAAGGGACACTTACCATTGAGGAAGGTCACGCTGGTCTCGCCTGGACAGGCCAGGTTGACCATGTTAGTGGTACCATGCGCCTTCAGATCCTGGAAAAAGTAGTTACTGTAGCCATGCGTGAAGTCAAGGTCAGGCTGGAAGCCAAAGGCGAGGGAGTTCCCCAGGACAAGGTAGTACTTCTTTGGCCCTACCAGTTTCAGGCCCTGGGCATGAGCAGCATGCACATCAGGGGCAACAACAAAGAGGAGTAGCAGAGTCAGGATGAAGGGTAGCACCAGGCGACAGCAGGAAGGTATGCGTTTACCCATACATGACCCCCTTTGGTGTCAGGGCTAACGTTGCAGCAAGCGGTGAGGAAAAGCACACACCCCTGTTACATAGTATACATTCTGAAACAAAATAATACAAGACATTACATAGCATAACAACCGTTAGCTCCGAGGCAGGCAGCGAGGGCAAGAGCCGAGCAGGTGGCAGAGGCGGACTTAGCCCTAGCCGCTCCGGTCGAGAGGCTCTCGGCCAAAACTTGACCCCAGGCCCCTTTCTCAGCTATAGTCTTCAAAGAAGCAACGGGCGATCTTGCACGAAGCCGGATCAGGCAGCCACAAGCGCTCAGCCCGGGCGCCCTTCCTGGGGAGAGCCGCTTGCGAGCGCTTGAGGCAGAGAGGAGAGGCAGAGAACGCGGACAATGGAGCAGATCGAACAGCAGCGCCCACCCAGGCGCGTCTTGGCCATTCAGCAGATCTGGGATGATCCTCCCGGCTATCTGGCGGAGCTTCTGGCTGAGCATGGTATCGCCTGCGACACGGTGCAGGCCGAGCAGGGGCCTTTGCCAGATACGCTAGAGGGCTACGGCGCTCTGCTCGTGATGGGCGGGCCGCAGCACGTGGGCGAGGAGGATCGCTATCCTTACCTTCGCCAGGAGCAGACGCTCATTCGCCAGGCCGTCGAGCAGGACATTCCGCTGCTCGGGATCTGCCTCGGTGGACAACTGCTTGCGAATGTATTGGGAGCGGAAGTCAAGCGACACGATTTCGTCGAACTGGGCTTCTATCAGGTGCAGTTGACCGAAGCCGGGCGGCGCGATCCGCTGTTTGCAGGCTTGCCAGGCTATCAGCAGGTAATCCACTGGCATGAGGATGTCTTTACGCTGCCTGCAGGCGCCGTCTTGCTGGCCACCAGCCCGGGTACGCCTCATCAAGCCTTCCGCTATGGACGCCGCGCTTATGGGCTGCAATATCATATCGAGCTGACGCCCGCCATGCTGGATATGTGGCTCTATACTCCCGGCTACCGGGAAGAAATCATCGAGCTGCTGGGACCGGATGCCATTGAGCGCCTGGAGCAGGAGCGCGCCCGCTTCTATCCGCTTTATCTCCAGCACACACGTCTGGTCTTTGAAAACTTCCTGCGCCTGGCCGGACTGCTGCCAGCGTAATTAATCGTTTGCGCCGTTGGCCAGAGAGAGGGCCCGGAGGCGGCTGATCAGGTCGGGTCGCACGCTTTTGCCGCTCCCTTGCCGGCGCAGCTCAAGGGCAGGGCCAGAGCGAGGAGAGGAGCCTCTGCCTACATTGTTGGCCTTGTTTTCACAGCGCTTCTGTCTCGTATTTGCGTAAGCAGTTGACCAGACAGGGATAGCATACTATAATTAGCGTAAGCGCGATCAAGGGACAATTTCCCTCGCCATCCCTCGTCTGGTAGGGTGCGACGTCGCTCGCGCCCACTGCGGGGGATTGGTCCCTGTTGATCTGGACAACTGGATACCGAGAAGCTCCGGTCCGCCGCGTGGCTCTCCAGGGCGGAGAAGCGCGGTCGCGCAGTCGGCGCCGCTGAGCGCCGACCGGCAGCGACTCAGGCCCGCGGTTAAGCCACCAGGCCGGCACCAGATCCGTCCAGTACTGGCCTGTATCACTATGTCGAGATCAAGCCGTGGAGTGGAGCTGAAGGAGTCATTGATTACAATGCCACATGCAAGAGGCCGCCGGCGTCAGACCGGTGCCGCCTCTGAGCCAACCCGCTTTGTTTTCTCGGCTTGTAGCATCCCCTGTGAGAGGCACCCCGAGCACAACGAGGATAGTTTTATTGCTGATGCCTCAACCGGTCTGGCTGCTGTCTTTGACGGCGTTGGGGGCAGTGCCGCCGGCGAAATTGCAGCCCGTATTGCAGCTCGTTGCACGCATCAGGGCTGGAAAACGGTAATGCGCCGCCTCCAGCAACGTTACCCCGGTGGCCTCTTGCTCGACCAGGAGGGAAATCACCATCAGGAGCTTGGCCGCTACTTGCGCGAGGTGCTGGAAGAGGCTGACGAGCAGATCCGTACGGAAGGCGCCCAGTTGGCTGGTACCGATGATCTGGCCACAACCGTGGCCCTCGGCATCTTTTGCCCTCTCTCGAATGCGCCCGGAGCCTTGCTGTTTTATGCCCACGTCGGCGACAGCCGTATCTACTTGCTCAGGCCCGGTGAGCCTCTCCGCCGCCTGACAACCGATGACGGTCTCTTGGGGAAATTGGTGGAAAATAAGGTGCTCAAGGATAGCGATGCCCTGCGTATCGATCAGGCGATGCGCTTCGAGGACCTCTCAGATTTGGAGCTGAACTACTTCCGCTGGCGCGGCGGCATCACTCAGGCCCTTGGTGGCCCTTTGCCTCCGACTATTCATGTGGACCAGACGCTGATCGCCCCTGGCGATCGCGTGCTCTTCTGCACCGATGGCATCCACGATAATTTGACCGATGAGGAGATCGGGGCTCTGCTGAAGGCCGGTCCGCGCTCTTCTGTGGCGCGCCTCCTCGCCGAACGCTCTTTGCAACGCTCACGCGAGGAGCGCCATTTGACGATCCGGGCTAAGCCCGATGATATCACTGCGGTTGTTGTAACGTGCCGCTTTTAGGCTTTCTTTCCCCAGAGCGGCCATCTCGTCTTATGCTGCACTTCATCCTTTCCCCCAAAAGTACCAGATGCGTTTGTCTATGTGCCTATCGATCGCGACGGTATGCTACACTATTCCCTACTCAACGGCATTCCTATGAGATAGAGCGCTGCTGTTCAGCATGAGAAGAGATTGGCTCGCTGTCAAGGCTATTTGCTTCTTGATGCTCTTATCACTGCTATCTGCCTGTTCCAGCACAGGGAGTGGCGGTGATCACTCTCAGCCTGGGCGCGATGCAGGACATGCTCCGTCCGGCGGTGGGACCCTGACGCAGCTAGAACGGCTGGCAACGCCCACCCCCACGGTACTGATCCCCAGTCAGCATACTACTCCTACACCGCCCCCTCATGCTACGGCAACCGCCAGCGCGCAGGCCACGCCGTTGGTCAGCGCCTCTGCTCCCTATGGTCCTCCTCCCCCTCAGACGACTCTGGAGCAATATCTCACCCAAAAGCTCTTTGAGCAAATCAACAGCGATCGCGCAGCTCAGGGCCTTTATCCGTATGTCTGGAACGCTACTTTGGCCGCTGGCGCGCGCTTGCATAGCTGGAATATGTACCACTGCGGCTTTAGCCACACCTGCCCCGATGGCCTGCCGCAGTGCACACGCATCGCGAATGAGGGCCTCACTTTCACCGACTGCGGCGAGAATATCGGTTTGGCTGGCCCCTCAAATCCCCCGTGGACCAACGTCTACCAGGTTCAGGAGAGTATGGCAAATGAGCCAGCTACAGGCTGGCACCACATCCATTTGTTTAGTACGACGTTGCACCGCGTGGGCATCGGGGTCTATGTCGATCCCAGCGGTTGGGTCTGGTTTACAGAGGACTTCATTAGTTAGCGAGGGTCTGCCCATCGCTGCAGACGGCCGGCGAGCCGGCCAGAGGAAAGGACCGTGGCCCCAGTTGCAGGAGCACGGCCCTCATCCTGGGCTCGCCTGCCTTTTGTTATCCCTGTCTACTGACGGTTTGGGCCTGGCTTTCCTGGTCGGCTGCACTCTCTTCGATAAGCTGCGCCTCGATAGAAACGTCAACGCGATCGCTGACGAGCCAGCCACCGGCTTCCAGGGCAACATTCCAGTTGAGTCCCCAGTCTTTGCGATTGAGCGAGGTGGTGGCTGTGAAGCCCAGGCGCCTCTTGCCCTGCCAGTCGCGCGAGCGGCCTTCCAGGCTGACATCGAGTACCACAGGCCTGGTGACGCCACGAATAGTGAGGTCTCCGTAAAGTTTGCCTGTGGTGTCGCTGAGCGGCTCTACGCGCGTGCTGGTAAAGGTGATGGTAGGGTAGTGCTCTACATCGAGGAAGTCGGCAGATTTGAGGTGGGCGTCACGTTGGGGTTGGTTGCTGTCGAGGCTGTTAGCATCGATTTCGATGCTGACTCGCGTGGCTTCGGGGTGCGCTTCATCGAGGTCGATGCTCCCTGTCCATTGCTTGAAGCGTCCTCGCACGGTGGTGATCATCATGTGCTTGGCGCTGAATTCGATGCTGGTGTGCGCCGGGTCGAAGCGCCAGGGCATGGCTTCGCCTCCCTTCCTGAAATCAGGACAGTCAATAACTGAGCAGCAGTTACTAATATTAATATAGTAACAATGAAAAGTATAGGTTAGAGATCGTACTCTGTCAAGGCGCGGCACTGAGGCAAACAGAAGACATGCGCAGGTGGCAGCAGGCTGCTATTGGGGCTTGTCGGGGAGTCGGTCGGCGATCTATCATTGGGGCAGATGCCGCTAGCTGATGCGTTCAGTCAGTGAGGATGAGCAGAAAAGGACAGGGCACCGATGGTTCCTCGCGATGATTTTACGCCGTATGGGTATCTAGACAACCCTTTCCATAGCTGGAAGCTGAATCCAAGCGGTGTGCTCCGCAGTCGCCCGCCGCTTGGCATGGGCTGGCATGTGCCCAACCTGGGCAGCTACGTGCGCAACCAGTTCCAATATAGTGCTCATTTAAATATCGGGCTGGGCATTGACGATGATCTCCTGCTTATTACGCCGCAGGATTTCCAGCGCCAGAGCTGTGCCCTGAATAGTCCTCTCCATACAAAGAACCGCTTCGCCTATAATTGTATTGTTCCCTCGCACAATCTGCTGTTGCACGCTGTCTATTTTCTGGTTGAGGAGCATGTGCTTGGCTGCCTGCTCTCGCTGGTGACCACGCGCGAGTCGAAGCTGCGCGTGACCTGCTATATCCAGCACGAGCATATCCACAATCCCTTTACGAGCCGTCTGTGGGAGCATGGTCTTTATGGGCGTGCCCTGCCTGGGGGCAACCTGGCCATGCTGGGAATCGCCAGCGAAGGGGACGTCTTTATTCACGGCTGGGCGGCTCTCGACGAGGGTCCTGCGCCGCAGCCCGGCGAGGCGATCTACACGGTCTCTCAGGCTGAGCTGGCCGCCAGCCTGCGCGGGGCCGCTGTGGTTCCCCCCACGGTCACGCAGGCTGACCCAGAGACCGGCTGGCAGGTGCGCACGCTCACACTGCCGTGTACGTTGGAGCTGGCAGGTCCTGGTGAGGAGCGCCGTTTATTACTCTTGCTGGCCCGGGGCGTCTCTCTCGATGAGAGCTATCGCCGTTGGCGCGAGGCACAGGAAGGCTTTCAGACGGCTTTGAGGGAGCGCGAGCGCGAAGATGAGGCGTTCTGGACGCGGGCCCCTCAGCTTTCAGGGGATTGGCCAGCGACCTGGCGTCGCGGCTTCATTTATGATCAGGAGACGCTGCGCATGGTCGTTCGTCCTCCTTGTGGCCTGCTGAAAGGGCCGTGGGACGGTATGCAGATTCAGGCTCCGCGCCTGGTGCTGGCCGAGGCGGCCCTGGACGCCCTGGCGTTGAGCTATGCCGCCCCCGCGTTGGCGGAGGAGGTGCTCCTGACCCATTTTACGCAGGCGCCTCACGCCAATCTTCCGTGTATGCGTGAGGACGGCAGCTACAACATGGTGGCCGATGACGGGCAGATCTGTGGCACCGCCCCGGAGTGGGGCTATCCACTCTACTGCTGCGATCTACTCTTCCGGCGCAGCGGTAACCGCACCTGGCTCCGCCGTCTCTACCCCGCCGCTGCGGCTTACCTGCGTTGGTGGCTGGAACATCGCCGAGACGCCGAAGGCTGGCTGGTCTATGCCTGCTCGTGGGAGAGTGGCCAGGATGTATCGAGCCGCTTCGGGCCGCAGCAAACGGGGGGCACACTGATTCAACACGTGCGCCCGGTGGACCTGCAGGCCAGCATGGCCCAAGGCGCGGCGATTATGGCGCGCTGGGCCACGCTCCTCGCCCAGGAAGAGGATGAGGCGCAGCCTGGCTCCGTCGCCCCGTCCCTCAGCCGCGCGGAATGGCAGGCTGAGGCTGCCTGGTGGCAGCGTATCGCCGACGAATTTACCGTCAAGACGCGGCGCATGTGGCAATATGGCTGGTTTCGGGATTATGATGCCAGAAACCAACAGTGGTCGAGCGAGCGGGACGCCATGCATCTGGCGCCAATCTTCTGCGGCGCGGCTGGCTGGGGACAGATTGAACAGCTTCAGGAAGCGCTGCGCCAACCGCCGAGCCACAGCGGCGGCTGGGCTCCCCTCTGCTGGCCTCCCGTCGCTCTGACCGTTATCGGAGCCACCGACGCTGCCGGCCTGCCAGAGGTCGCAGCCGAACTGGCTAGCCAGTTTATTGCTGACGGCTATCGCCATCTTGATCAGCGCTCCTTTAGGCCCGAAGCGGGCTTACCGGGCGTGACCCGCGAGTATCGCCAGGCACGCTGGAGCGGTGCCACGCTTGAATATGTTCCGGCCGGCATTGAGGGCTACGGCTGGGGAGCGCTGGGCGTACATTTCTTGCTGCGCTACCTGCTCGGTCTGCGTGAAGAGGAGGCGGGCCAACTCACTGTACGGCCCATGCTGCCCCAGTCCTTGCGTCGACCCGGTAGCCGCTACCAGGCGGGACCAATCCAGTGGGGAGGCATAACCCTGCAGGCCACCTGCACTGTCCAGGATGCTGACCACTATCGCTTTCATTTGAGGGCCAGCGAGCCTGATCAGCCGCCAGCCGACTGGGAGTGGGTAGGTCGCTGGGGAGAGGCTCGCCTCATCCAGCTTACGCCTTCCTGATCGCCTTCTTCTGGGCCTCGCTTAGCTTCTTAGGTCTCGCTCAGGAGAGAGAAGGCAACGCAACAGATGGCGGCCAGAGCCGGACAGGCTACTCTTCCGACTCCCGTAGCAGGGCCTCGAACTCAGAGCGATCCAGATGCTCCCGCTCCAGTAAGGCAGCGGCCAGCCGATGTAGCTGATCACAATGCCTGCTCAAGATCGAGTGAGCCAGTGCCCGGCCCTCGCTCAGAATCCGTTGCACCTCGGCATCGATGAGAGCCGCCAGCGAAGTACTGATAGTGCCAAAGCCGCGTCCCGCCGCCAGACCAGCCCCTCTGGCCTGCACCTGCAGGCGCGCCACGCTGCTCGTGGAGATTGCAGCCGGCAACAAGCGAGCGCTAGCCGAAGATTCCAGGGCTAGCGTTGCTCCGCTCGCGCGTGCAGACACCGCCGACAGGGCAGCGCCGACCTCCTCGGCCCCGTGATCGGCAAAGATGACCCCCACCTGCTCGCTCATCCCCCAGCGGGTTACCATGCGGCGGGCCAGATCCGTTACCACCTGCAGATCGTTCTCCGCGCCCGTGGTCACGCGCTCAGGACCAAAGACCAACTCTTCAGCAACACGGCCACCGAGACCGACGGCGATGCGCGCCATCAAGTACTCGCGGCTATAGTTATAACGGTCCTCCTCTGCCACAAACTGGGTCACGCCGAGGCTTTGGCCACGCGGCAGGATGGTGACGCAGTTCACACGGTCCGCCTCCGGCAAATGGTAGGCGACAAGGGCATGGCCGCCCTCATGATAAGCGATAACGCGCCGCTCTTGCTCACTCATCACCAACGGACGCAGGATTCCCAGCTGCACGCGCGCCAAGGCCTCCTCAAAGCAAGCCTGCGTCACCGCCTCCAGGTCGCGGCGGGCCGCGATTAAAGCCGCCTCGTTCACCAGATTGGCCAGATCGGCCCCACTCATGCCCGTCGTCAGACGCGCCAGGCGCTCCAGATCGACATCTTCATGCAGCGGCGTCCGGCGAGTATGCACTGCCAGAATGGCTTGTCGGCCCGCTCGATCCGGCAAGGAGACCGTTATCGTACGGTCGAAACGTCCCGGGCGCAGCAAGGCCCGATCCAGAATATCGACGCGGTTGGTCGCCGCCAGGACAATCACGGCTTCGCGCTCGTTGAAGCCGTCCAACTCGACCAGTAGCTGATTGAGGGTCTGATCGCGCTCTTCGTTGCTGAAGACACGGACACCGCGCTTGCGCCCCACCGCATCGATCTCATCGATAAAGATGACACAGGGAGCTGACTTGCGCGCCTCAGCAAAGAGATCGCGCACGCGGCTGGCGCCGACACCCACAAACATTTCCACGAATTCGGAGGCGCTGATGCTGAAGAAAGGGACCCCGGCCTCCCCAGCGACAGCCTTGGCCAAGAGCGTCTTACCAGTGCCCGGCGGGCCGACCAACAAGGCCCCGCGCGGAATGCGAGCCCCCAGACGCCGGAAGCGCTCGGGAGAGCGCAGGAACTCGACGATCTCCTCCAGCTCAGAGCGCACCTCATCGATGCCAGCCACATCGGCAAAGGTCACAGGCGGGGCCGTTTTCACGCGGGCCTGCCCCATCCGTCCCCCGAGAGCATTGCTTCCTCCCCCGCTGCTCACCTCGGCCTGCGAGCTACCTCCTTTGCCGTTGCTCTCAGTTTTGCGCTCTCCTGGGCTTGAATGCCGCTCGAAACGCCGCGCCCGGCTCCGCCCCATACGGGTAATGCGCTCATCGAGGGCCCGCAATGGACGTGGATTGCGCAAGGAAAAGAGCACGAGCGTTAGAATCAAGCCCACCACTACGACAGGGAGCAGGTGCCAGAGCCACTGCAGCCAGACAGGGTTAGAAGCCGAGGGCAGAGTTGTCACAAAAACATGTTTTTCATTTAGAAGAGGCATAAGCTGCGGATCGCCCTCGTCAGGCAAGCGGGTATAGATCTGCCGACTCGCATCGACAGTTTGCGCCTGTGTCTGCGTGCTGGACCAGCTCGAGTAGTTGGCATTGGTACTAATTGAGCGAATCCAGCTTTGAATCTGAGTGGCCTGCGTCTGCGAAGAAGGCGGCTGCCCGGCGGGGGTCGACGAAGAGACCAGCAAGCCATACAGCGAGCGATCCTGCAGGACTACAGCCAGTACCCTGCCCGCCTTCACCTGGTTCACAAAAGCGCTATAGCTGAGCGCCGTCACGCCGCTCGGGGTCGTGTTCAGCGGCGGCGGCTGGAGCTGACTGGCCAAACCAAAGAGCAGCAGGATTAACGTCAGCAAAAGGGCGCCCGTCAACAGCCCGCTGCGCCGCGCCTGTATCCATGACAGCCATTTGAGCCGTTTGCTTCTCCTACTCCTCACACCGTTGCGTCGCCATGCTCGTTGCCACCAGCGCGCACGGCGACCACCCTTTTCTTCCATTCCTTCACCTCACCTGAGAAAGGCCGGCAAGCAGTCATCCGAGGAGTGTCTGAAAAAGATGCTCGCAGCCTTCCGTGTCCTTCATAGTTCATCGCATGTCTGCCAATGTTTCAATTGCAATGTTATGCCCTTTTCTTCCTGCCATAAGCGCAAGCAGGGAAGAGGCCAAAACGTCCAGGAGATGAAGATCGTATGAGTGCTCTCGCCCTATGTCGGACACGTGAAGATTGTACTGCTTCCCCCTGCCTTCCTCAGAGCTGAGGTGGGACTTTAGTACTTTCTTCTTAGGGAATATTATAACAAATTGTTTCTCTCCTTGCTATTACGTACCAAATTATCTCTCCTTAAGCGCCGGCTGCGCACGAGAGCTGGCGGGAGAGGGGCCAAAGCAATCGCCAGCCGTTCACCTTTGGCCCGCAGAACCGCTCTGCGGCGCAGCAACAGCGGCAGTTCAGGCAGTGAACAGCGGTTTTGCCGCCACAGCACCTTCTTTTCTTAGTTATAAACGACCCGACAAGGTTTCTCTGGTACCTGGACGACACATCGCTAGCCCGGCAAAGGCGGAGCGCGGCCTGCTACACCTGATCACCACCACGCCTATCCTGTCCATCCGTTCTGGCGCGGTAGCTCCCGCTATGGGATAGAATGAGAATGCGCCAGCCCTCGTCAGGCTTGCCCGTCGCCTCAGCCGGGCGAGCCGGCTTGAGAGGCTGAGAGCGACGGGCTTCCAGAGGGCGGGCAAGCTGCCTAGCTTGCAGCGATCTGAGCACGCAGTAAACGTGAGGGAGATATCCTGACCATGAAAGCGATCCGCATCCACGAAACCGGCGGACCAGAGGTTATGCGCCTGGAAGAGATCGAGGTCCCGCAGCCGCGGCGAGGCGAAGTACTGATCAAGGTCGCGGCAGCCGGAGTTAATTACGCCGACCTGGCGCAGCGCCAGGGCACTTATCTCACGCGTACGCGCACGCCGACAACGCTCGGTTTTGAGGTAGCCGGAACGGTTGCGGCCCTGGGCGAGGGCGTCAGCGCACCTGCGCCGGGCACGCGCGTGGCGGCCTTTGCCAATGGTGGCTATGCTGAATATGCCACAGCCAGGGCCGAGACGGTCTTTCCGATTCCGGAGTCTCTCGACTTCGTACGGGCCGCCGCTCTACCGGTCCAGGGGGTCACCGCCTACCAGCTTCTGCACGATTCCGCCCGCCTGCAGGCTGGCGAAAGCGTACTGGTACACGCCGCGGCTGGGGGTGTGGGGACCTTTGCCGTGCAACTTGCTCGCCTGTTGGGGGCTGGCCAGGTCATCGGCACGGCGAGCAGCGAGGCCAAGTTAGAGCATATTCGACGGCTGGGGGCTGATCAGGCGATCAATTATAGTCAGACGAATTGGGCAGAGCAGGTCAAGCAGGCTACCAATGGTCGCGGCGTCGATGTGCTGCTTGAGATGGTCGGTGGCTCAATCGCAGAACAAAGCCTGTCCTGCCTGGCTCCCTTTGGTCGGATGGTTGTCTATGGGGCCGCCAGCGGGCAGATTACGCAGTTCAGTGGTGTTCAATTGATGTATAAGAACCAGGCTATCATCGGCTACTGGCTCAGCGCCTGGCTTAGTCGCCCTCAACAGGTGGCTTTCGCTATGCAGGAGCTGAGTCGCTACCTGGCCGCCGGTCAATTAACGATTTTCGTTGGGCAAACTTTCCCACTCGAAGAGGCCGCTCATGCCCATCGAGCTATTGCAGAGCGTCGTACGACAGGGAAAGTTGTGCTGACGGTGGAGCCGCTGTAACCTCTTGACGAATCTCTTTAGGGGGGAGTTTTTGGTCGTATGCCTGGCGGTCCTGGCTTGCGGCGAGGGACGAGGCGCGCTTCCTTCCCGTCAAGGCCAGGGCCGCTTGGGCCAGTCGCTGCAACACTGGGATCTATCAGGCGTTTCTACTAATGGTGGTCTGAATAGCTGCCTTGATGCCGTGTTTCAGCCCAGTCCAGCCTAGGCCAGTTCAGCAATCGGCCAATCAGGCAGCTATTGCGGATCAGGCGGGAAGCACCGGGCAAGGGAGCAGACAGGCCCACAATTGGGGCGCGGTTGCAGGCGACGCGCCTGGGTCAGGTTTGCCTTTCATCCCCAACACTCGGAACAGGAAACATAGAGGTCTAGAGGATGGACGCCTTCCAGTTCGGTCAATGGTTCAGCAAACGACGGCGCCTCTGCGGTTGGCATAGCCAGCGTGCCTTGATCGAGGCAATCCGCAAGGACCCAGCGCTGCGCTCCCTGGGCATCTCCGAGGATTTTCTGGCGCGGCTGGAGGCTGGCCATCTCCACTATCCTTTCCGCGGAAAAACCAGACAGCGTGTGCTCGCCCTGGCTACCTTGCTCTGCCGAACGCCGCGCGAAGTGCAAGTCTATCAGCGCGCCGCTGGCCTGTACGACCTGAGTCCCCAGGAGACAGAGCTGCTCGCAACGCTCACCGAGCAATTGGGAGGCTCTTCTGCACCTGGCCCTGTGCTGCTTCCTCCTCGCCCTATTCATTTGATTGGCCGTAATCATGAACTTCAGCATCTCTTGCATGCCTTGCGCGAGGAGGGACCAGGCATCTATATTATCAGCGGCATGCCTGGCGTCGGTAAGAGCGCTTTGGCCGCCGAGCTGGTCCATCTGCTGGCCACCGATAGCAACCGCTATCGACGATCTTTCCCCGACGGTATTGTAGCCCTCAGCGCCAGAGGTTGCCAGGGCTTGCCCGGCCTCTGCACTCTGCTACAGCGTCTGCTTGCTATCCTCAATGTTCGCCAGGGCCTGGCCGAGCAGCCTGTGGAGGTGGTGGCGCAGCCTGCGGGGTCGTCGTCAGGGCAGGCGCCCTGCTCTGAGGCCGAGATGAGTGGCCTGCTTGATCAGGTGCGCCGGCAACTCGCAGGCAAACGAGCGTTGCTGCTATTGGATGATCTGGAATCGCCTTTCCCTTTGCGCCAGGCTGCGGAGGTCTTGCTCTCCTGTAGCTGTCACCAGGGGGAGTGTCTGGCCGAGAGCGGCGCCTATCTGACGGGCAGCAGCATGCTGGTGATCAGTCGCATCGTGCCACCGGCGACCGCTCTACCCACCCACCACTATCATCTAGAGCCGCTGGCCCCTGCGGACGCCCTGACTCTTTTTCTGACGCTCCTGGGACGGGGTTCGACGGCTTTGAGCACCAGCGAGCTGCAAGCCGCTGAGCGTATTTGCCGTGCCGTCGGCGGCCTTCCCCGTGCTATCGAGTTGGCTGCAACTGCGGTCGGCGCTGGCGTCTCCTGCGAGCTGCTGGCGGAGCGCCTTGCCTTGCACCCCCTCGATGGGTTGCTGGATAGCGAGGGCGAGCTACGCCGTTTGCTCGCCGAGGCCCTGGGGACGCTTCCCCAGGAAACGCGGGAGCTGTTGCTGCAGCTAGCTCCGCTGATGGCCCGCCCCTTTAGCCTGGCCGAGGCGGCAGACTGGCAGCAGCGTTGCCTGGGTGAGCCTCAGTGCAATTTGACATTGACAGACGAACCGTTCAGTGCCCCCCAACGCACATTGGCCAGTACCGCCGCGCACCTGGCCCGCCTGGTACGCAGTTCGTTGCTCGATCTCCTGCCGGAGACAGAGAGCATGCCTGGCGACAGTACCCATGAGCAGCGCTATCGCGTTCATCCGCTGCTGCGCGCCTATGTTCAGGAAGAGCAGCAGCGGCGGCAAGCCGCTTTGCTGGCCTTCGCCAGTGAGCAGCAGCATAATATTCCAGCCCTCAAGGGTCGCCAGGTCGAGCTCCTGACGGTCCTCTCCCAGGCGTACCAGAGTGGTCAGCATGAGATCTTTTTGCAGCTATTGCAGTCTTTACTGGGCCTGCTGGCGCACTTGCCCATGAGCGAGAGTGAGCCGTTGCTGCTACGCGGCATCGAGGTCAGTCAGGGCTGCGCCGCTTCGTTCCACCTTGCCTGCTTTTTGCAGCGCCTCGGCGCTCTCCACTTCTACCACGGTCAATTTCAGCAAGCTCACCAGCGCTTTGAGGAAAGCCTCCAGGCGGCTCAGCAAGCCCTTCAGCCTGGAGAGCCGCGCCCGGCTCTTCAGTGGGGCAGCCATCCGCGCAGTTACCTTGCCCGCGCCTGGTTCTATCTGGCAGCTCTGGCCAGCAGCGAAGGCGACCTGGCTCTCGCTCAGCGCTACATTAACATTTTTCTCCGTATCTGTCAGGAATGTGGAGATCTGCGCGGCACGATCGAAGCGCTCAAGCTCCAGGGACGCTATGCCTATCGCCAGGGCCGTCAGTCGGAGGCAAGCCAGGCGCTGCGCCACGCTGAGCATCTTCTGCGCTCACAGGAGCAGGTGCTGACGCTGCCTTATGACCGCGCCCTGCGTTTAGAGATTCAGCTCTTGCTCTGCCATATCCGTGGGAATCAGGCCGAGGCGCGAGCCTTAGTCGAGAGCTTGATCGCTCTGGCCAGCGACTATCTCGACCCCTACTTTGTGCCCGCGCTGGTCCTTGATGAGGCCGACTTCGCCTGGCGCCGCGGAGCCTGGGAGGAGGCGCATCTCTACGCGCTGCGCGCTATCCGCGAGGCCGACCGGCTTGGGGCCAGCTTTCTCCATCAAAAGGGCCTGGCTCTGCTGCAACGCCTCAGCGAACATGAGCCGCGATTGGCAGCCAAACCGACGCGTCCCCTGCAGCTAGGTGACTGAGGCTACGCGCTCCGCTCCAGAAAGAGACTCCAACGAAGACGGCTGCTAAGGAGCCTGGCCCTCGCTGGTGCCTGCGAAGGGTTGCGCTCCTCAGCAGCCGACTCCGAGCTTTACTATAGGGCATGCCAGCGCGGGCTGCTGCAGAAAGACGGCCAGTGAGCGCGGAAAGGGCGCGTAACTCTGGTCTTTTCGAGATCACCTGCGCCCGCTTCTCTGGCCGGTCCAGCGACCAGCGTCAGAGCGCGGAAGCGCTTCGCTCTTCGCCTGACAAGGCGCAGGTGATTAAGTAAGTAAGAGAGTGGGCGGCTTAGTGAGAGCGAGTGGCCAGGCCCCGCATGCTGAGCTGGATTTGTTCGCGCTGCAAGTCGACGGCCAGGACGCGCACTTGAACTACTTGCCCAACAGCGACCACCGCCAGAGGATCACGGACATAATGGTCCGCCAGCTCCGAGATATGGACCAGGCCATCGCGCTTGACGCCGATGTCGACAAAGGCGCCGAAGTCGACCACGTTGCGCACTGTGCCCTGAAGTACCATGCCCGGCTTGAGGTCCTCCAGTTTCAGAACGTCATGACGCAGGATGGGAGGAGGCAGCTCATCGCGCGGGTCAAGCCCTGGTTTTTCTAGATTGTCTAAAATATCGAGGAGCGTCGGCAGACCTACGCCGATCTTGCGTGCAATCTCGGCCCAGGCCGCTTGTTCAGCGTCAAGTTCTCCATCGCCGCTATGCCGCCGCCGGCTGCGTCCCAAGGTGCTCTGAAGCTTGACCAGGCGCCGGAATTGGGCGACGCGCTCCGCCGGCTTGAGCGCTCCGTCTGCGCCATCAGGCAGCATCTGTAGCAGGGCGCGCGCCGCCGGATAGCTCTCGGGATGGATGAAGGTATTATCCAGCATCTCAGTGCCATTAGAGATCTTCAGGAAGCCTGCAGCCTGCGTAAAGGTAGCTGGCCCCAGCCCGGGCACCTTCAGCAGTTCCTCGCGCGAGCGGAATGGCCCGTGTTCCTCACGGTATTTGACAATCGCAGCGGCGACACGGCTATTAATGCCAGCGACATGCTTGAGGAGAGCCGCCGAAGCTGAATTCAGATCAACGCCTGCAAAGTTGACGCAAGAGACTACCACCCGCTCTAACATCTCGGCCAGGGCTTTCTGATCAACGTCATGCTGATAGAGGCCAACTCCCAGCGCTCGCGGATCGATCTTGACCAGCTCAGCCAGTGGATCTTGCAGGCGGCGCGCGATCGAAATAGTTCCGCGCTGGGTAGCGTCCAGCGTTGGAAACTCCTGGCGAGCGATCTCGGAGGCCGAATAGACTGAGGCGCCAGCCTCGTTGACAATCACATAGCCAATCTCGCCGCGGCGGCCTGTCTCAGCCTCTAGCTCGCGGATCAAGCTTGCTACCAACTGCTCGGTCTCGCGCGAGGCCGTACCATTGCCGATCGCTATGACCTTCAAGTCGTACTCGGCAATCAGACGGCGCAGGGTCTGTTTCGCCTTCTCCTCCTGATGCAGATAGATGGTATCTGAGGTCAGATACTTGCCGGTCTCGTCGACGACTGCCAGCTTGCAGCCAGTGCGATAGCCAGGATCAATACCCAGCACCTTGTAGCCGCGCAGTGGCGGCTGTAGCAGGAGATGGCGCAGGTTGGCCGCGAAGACCCCGATCGCATGTTCTTCGGCCTTGCGCGTTAGCTCAACACGTACCTCGCGCTCCATGGCCGGGGCCAGCAGACGTTTATAGCCATCTTCGATGGCCTGAGCAAGTTGACTGGCAAAGGGCGAAGTCTCCTTGAGAGGATAGTACGCAGTAATAGCGGGACGCGCCTGCTCGTAGTCCAGCGTCACGCTGACGCGCAGCACTTCCTCACGCTCGGCACGGTTCAGGGCGAGGACACGATGCGGGACCATACGATCGACGCTTTCATGGAAGTCGTAGTAGATACGGTAGGTCCCTTTAGGGTCCTTCTGGGCCAGGGTGTCGGGATCAACTGGGCGAGCGCTGACTACAGCCTGCTTGAAAAAGAGGGCGCGTACGGCACCACGGACGTTGGCATCTTCGGCGACGATCTCGGCCACGATGTCGCGCGCGCCCGCATAGGCTTCTAGCGCTGTCTCAATCCCCTTCGCGGGATCGAGCAGGGGCCGAGCCTGCTCCTCCAGGACGCTGGCCGGATCGCCAGGCAGCTCGGGCTGCTGCAGAATCAGCTCCGCCAGCGGCAGCAGCCCTTTCTCACGCGCCACACTGGCACGGGTCTTGCGCTTGGGCCGGTAGGGGAGATAGAGGTCCTCGACTTCCTGCAGCGTGCGGGCTGCCATGATCGCCGCTTCCAGTTCTGGCGTGAGCTTTCCCTGAGCGGCGATTAAACGACGTACATCGGCTTTGCGCTCAAAGAGCGCGCGCAAGGCCGCGGCCCGGTCGGCAATGGCCTGGATCTGGACCTCATCGAGGCTGCCCGTGACCTCCTTGCGGTAGCGGGCAATGAACGGGATCGTATTGCCTTCATCGAGCAGGGTGAGGGTGCGCGCGATCTGCTCGCTGGAGAGTTGCAGCTCGGCGCTCAACAGGCGCGCTAATTCGGACAGGGGGAGAATCTCCTCATCTGCGCTCTGCATCATGCTTGTGCTTGGATCAGTCACATTCACCGGAATACGTGCCACCTTCTGTCTGTGCTCGTGTTGGTCTGATCAGGTTAGGGTGAGCCGGTTCTAGCGGCAGCAACCCGCGCCTATGATACCATAGCCGCGGTCTCAGGCCAGCCTCTTCAGGCCCTTTGTCCGCTCTCTCATCTCTCGCAAGCTCCATCCCGGCTCTGCTCCTCCACCTCCATCTCGCCCACCAGTCAGCTAGCCACTCCGTGGCGCCCAACGGTTGAGAAAAGCCCTCCTCCCGAGCAGGCCCCCAAGCCAGCCGAGCACCATCGCCAGCAAGAGACCTCCACCAAGGTAGAGCAGAGGACCGGGAAGGCGCGAGCCAGCCCCCGGTGAAGGCAACGAGAAGAGCCAGGGTGCTACCTGGTGCACAATGCGCGTTAGTTCACGCCCGATCTGAAGGGGAATTCCTTGTTGACTGGCATGTAGCAGATCGCTTTGAAGGCGCTGCACGACAAGGATCAATAGGCCCAAGCCAAAGACGAGCCAGAATATGAGTGTGCTGCTAATCCCAGCCCAGAAGCCAGCTCGCGCCCCACGCAGCGAGCTGCCTCCGCGACGGGTCGTCATAAAGCCAGCCAGCAGATAACACAGCCAGCCAAGCAGCAGCGACAGTAGCAGCGCTTCCTGCGTGCGCAGCAGCAGCACCAGGAGCGCCGAGCTGATCCCTTGCACAAGCCCCCAGAGACAGCCTTGCCCCATTGGACTGGGCAGCGGCTGGGGAGGTGCGACCATGACCGCCTGGGCCCCCTGACCAGGGCGAGTGTGGTGAGGAGACACCGCCGCTCTTTGCGGACTGGAGGGGGCCGACGGCGAGGGAGAGGGGTAGAGCGGCCTCGCCAGTGGCGGCCCTTTGACGATCACCGCCGGGCCTGCGCTGGGCCGTCCGCCGGCGGCTGGCCCTGATCCAGCTTGTGGCTCTCCAATGACACGCACCGTTGGATCAGCATAACCTGTGAAGAAAGCTCGCCCCTGCAGGGCTTCGGCAAACTCCTGCATCGAGCGAAACCGTCCCTCGGGATTGAGTGCCAAACCCTTGAGCAGGGCCTGCTCAACCTGAGGTGAGATCTGTGGGTTGAGTAGACGCGGCGGCTGCAGCGTCTCACGCAAGCTGCGACTGATGGCCGAAGGGGGCTTAGTCGCTGTCAACAGGTAATACATCGTGGCCGCCAGGGCATAGATATCCGACTGGGGCGTCGTCGTCCCTGTGTACTGCTCCAGAGGACTAAAGCCCTCAGTCACGGCTTTGATCATCGTCTGGCTGGCGGTGGCAGGATCGTACAGCTTGGTCACGCCAAAATCGACCAGTACAGCGTAACCTTCGACCGTCAGGATGATGTTGGCCGGTTTGATATCGCGATGGACCACCGCCGGCGTACGGCTGTGCAGCTCCTGCAGCACCTGCATAATGGGCAGGAACCAGGCCAGTACCTCCTGTTCGCGACAGGGAGCGCCTCGCGCCTGCATCAACTGAAGCAGGTTCTGCCCCTCGATGAGCTGCATGACCAGATAGAAGCGCCCTCCCTCCTCAAAGGCGTCATAGACCTGGGGAAGGTGCTTGCTCCTAATGGTAAAAAGGATGCCCGCCTCCATCAGCGCCTGACGTCGCGCCGCCGGGGTCACATCATAGGTTTCTTTAATAGCGCAAGGACGGTCGCCCTCGCTGGTATCGATGCCGCGGTAGACCGAGCCAAAGCCACCACGGTTAATCAGGCCGTCGATAATATAGTGGCCTCCGACGACCGTCCCAGATTTCAAAGGCAGGGGAAAAGTCATCTCGTGGTCCTTCTCCCGGGCAACACCCAGCAGCAGATTGCCGGCAGCTTCGGCTCAGGCCCCAGGCCTGTGCTCCAATGCGCATATCACTGCCTGCCATCGCCTGGCGTCTTGTGCTGCCCCAGCCAGCACCGGCAGCGGCCTGGAGCGAACCGCACCGGCTTGCCGCTAACTTCAGATTCCCCATTCTATTGTACACCAGCAGTTGCAGAGCAAGAGCCACAGCCGGCGATCAGCAGGAGCTTCGGGGCACGGCTGAGATCCTGCCTTCTCGTCCGCGCACCGGCCCCATCGTCCACCAGAGCAGCCGCCAACGGCGCGCTCTCACAACACGCTGGCAGCCAGGGCCGCATTTCTCTGGCTTCCGCCAGGATGGCATTTCCTCTGCGCGGCCCTCGTGCTATACTGGAGAGAATAACGCACCGTAGAGCGATGTTATAAATAGACAGAGATTGCAAGCAAGGGTCCGGCTTGCAATCGTGTACCAGTATGGTACAATGAGGCCATGCTCAACCGATCTGGCAGGAAAGGGAGCCTGTTCCGGGGCCGGCTGGGAGAACCAGAGGATTGATGAACAAAGGCAGGCGGGGACAGGTGAGCCCAGGCAGGGAGGCCGCAGATAGCGGCAACGCCAGCGAGCTGATCAGAGCCGGAACAGGCAGACGATTCACCAGATGCGGTGAGCGTTCGTACAATAAGAACAGAGTAGATAGAGTTGCAGCACGTTTACTTCCTTTCCTGGAGGAAGGGACTGTCTGTCACTCTTGCGGCGATCCAGCAGGCCGACCACAAGAGAGGATTATACCGCTCCCTGCCCCGGGTAGGGAGACAAGAGCAGGTACTTGGAACGAAAAGTGATGTTCGACGCCGATAAGCCGACCGAGCCAGAACGCGAACTCATACCAGAGCCGGAGCCGGAACCGGAACCGGAGCCAGAGCAGGATGAGGATGCGGACCTGACCTCGCTAGCGCAGAGCGATAGCCTGCGCCTCTACCTCCGTGAGATCTCTCGCATCCCCCTGCTTACCCCAGCGCGCGAGGCCGAATTGGCTGAGCGGGCTGAACAGGGCGATAGCGATGCGCGCAACCAGCTCATCATGGCGAACCTCCGCCTGGTGGTCAGCATCGCTAAGAAATACGTAGGCCAGGGGCTCTCCCTGGAGGACCTGATTGGCGAGGGCAATATCGGCCTTATTCGCGCTGTCACCAAGTTCGACTACAAGAAGGGCTTCCGCTTCTCAACGTACGCCACCTGGTGGATTAAGCAGGCGATAACGCGAGCGATTCTTGAAGGGACGCGCGTGGTGCGCCTTCCTGTCTACATTATGGAGGAGGTCATGCGCGTCAAGCGGATCATGCGCCAGCTTTACCAGGAGATGGGAAAGGAGCCATCGCCCGAGAGTATCGGTGAGCGGCTCGGCATGAGTCCTGAGCGCGTCAACGAGCTCCTGATCTGGGCAGAAAAGGTCTTCTCGCTGGATGCGCCTCTTTCCGATGAGGAGGAGAACACGTTGGGCGATATCATCGAGGATGCTCGCGAGCGGGGGCCAATGGAGGTCACCAATCAGCAGCTGCTGCGTGAGGAGATCAGGAAGGTGCTGAACCAGCTCACGACCCGCGAGCGCCAGGTGATCGAGCTCCGTTTCGGCCTCATCGATGACCATGACCATACGCTCGAAGAGGTGGGCCGCAAGCTGAAAGTCACCCGCGAGCGAGTGCGCCAAATCGAGGAGCGCGCAATCCGCAAGCTGCGCCATCCCCAGGCCAGTCGCTACCTGAAAGATTATCTCGACTGAGCAGGATGGCGCAAGCCGGCTGGATCGCAGCAGGCCCCACCCAGGTCAGGATGAGGCTCGCATCGAGGCCGGCCTTCAGGGAGACCGATCGGCCCTATGCCGGCACCCACTGGCTCGCCTCTCTTCTTACCGCGTAGTTAACCGCGAGCAGAGCAGAGCACGGCAGGGCGGGACAGGACAGGAAGGAGCAGGCCCCTGCGCCGCAATCGGCATGACATGCATGCCCATAGTAACCACTAGCCTGTCCTGCCTCCGCCTCTTCTCTACTTCAGTGCGCGCCGCGCCCATGCCGCCCCACTGCCGAGCCTCTCTCTTGAGACAAGAAGGAAGATGGGTGAATAGAAACAATACTGTTGTTACACAACCAAACAGAGAGGACATGACTTTTGGGGCAACTCTTCGCCTCCCTGTAGATGCACTCCCGTCGAAGAACGTAAATAATTATGTCAGCATCACCGCCATGCTCTGACAGAGAACGGCGCCCAGCGCCGGCTGAGTTCTGAGTTGAGCTGACGAGCGCTTCTCTTCAGGCTGGCGGGCCGGGTCTTTTTCTTCTCTCTGACCTGCTGCCTGGTCACAGGTTGCGCCTTGTCCGCCGTGGGCGAGCCTCCAGGACCAGGCGGCTGGAGGCTCATTCAGAGAGAGACCGGTCATTGCAGGAACGCAGAAATGGAGGGGGCACCGACCTCCCGCTCAACTCTGGCTGGCGTCGCCCGGCTTCGCGCCGAAGTCGCCTGAAGGCCCTGGTTGGCAGAGCGTCGGTGCGTTCACGCACATGAATGAACTGGCAGGACAGAGTCTGGGTGGCTACCTGTTGGAAGAAGAAATAGGGCGTGGTTCGATGGGGATGGTGTACCGCGGCAAGCAGTTCGCGCTTGGTCGCGATGTCGCCATTAAGATTCTGCCTCATGCCCTGGCCAAAGACACGTCTTACGTCGCGCGCTTTATCCGCGAGGCCCGTATCATTGCCGGGCTGAACCATCCCAACATCGTACAGATCTACGATGCTGGCGAGCAAAAGGGCGTGCTCTATTTTGTGATGGAGTACGTGCAAGGGCCAACCCTGGGAAGTTTGCTACGCCTGGATGGCCAGATCCCCCAGCATCTGGCTGCCGAGTACGCGGCCCAGATCGCCGATGCGCTCGATTGCGCCTACAGCGAGCGCAATGTTATTCACCGCGACATCAAGCCAGAAAATCTGATGTTGGACCGTTGGGGGAAGATCAAGGTGATGGATTTTGGGCTGGCACGTGCCCCGGGGCTGCAGCGCATTACAGTGGCGCGGACATTGGTAGGCAGTATCTACTATGCTTCACCAGAACAGATCTGGGGACAGCCATTAGATAATCGCAGCGATATCTATGCTCTCGGTGTGGTTCTCTACGAGATGGTGACCGGCCAACGCCCTTTCAACGGGCGCACGCTGCCCGAGGTGACTCAGGCTATCACAAGCGGTCAGCTTCGCCCGCCGTCCTGGCTTAACCCCCAGCTCGCGCCGGGCCTGGAGCAGATTATTTTGAAAGCGCTGGCCCGTGATCGGACTCAACGCTATGAACAGGCGCGTCAGATGGCCCAAGAGTTGCGCGCCTTGAATCTGAAGGCTGAGGAACTACCGCCGCCTCCAAGCGGGGGGCCTCTCTCGCCTCTGCCTCCAACGAACCCGCGGGCGTTCGCTGTGCAGCCGCCACGCCGACCGCGCCTGGCCGAGCCGCGGCCCTCATTCAGCGAGTGGCGGGCCCAGCGCTCAGTGGCTCAGCACTCGTCTGAGCTGCTTCCAGATCGGCCTGGTTCACCAGAGCCAGGCGCTGTCAGAGAGTGGCACCAGGCTCCCAGTCCCGGTTACGCCTCGCTGCCGGAGCGGCCTCTATCGGCGCCAGGCTCGTTTATGGCGGCTGGCGCTGCCGCCAGCCCCAGCCCCCCATTCGGGAGAGGAGCGAGTGACCCAGATCTGCCGGTAGCAGACGATCAGTCCGAAAAGGGTGGCCTCTGGCACCAGCTTCAGCGCTTACTCGGGCGCTCAGGCACGGGAAGAGGAGGAGGGCCAGAGCCTGGTTCCCCTATGCCGTCCGGCGATGGCTATGCTCACAGTGGTTAGTGCTGCCTGACCCGCTCTGCGACTCATTCCTCTGCCAGCAGTGCCATCGTTGCCTTGCAGGCAGGCGCTTTCTTCGCTATACTACGAGCGATCGTTCGACGATCAGACCGGATCTTATCCGAGCTGAGTGCTTCGTCGCTTGAGGAGAAGACGTTTTATGGGATCGCAAGTGAGTATTGGTGTCGCCTTTCTGGCGGGACTTGCTTCCTTTCTCTCGCCCTGTGTCTTGCCTCTGGTTCCAATCTATTTGGCGCAGTTGGTGGGCGAGAGTGTCTATCAAGCAAGTCGCGAGGGAGGCAACCCGGCGGCACGCCTGACGACCTTTTTCCATGCCGCGCTCTTTGTGTTAGGTTTCACCTGCGCCTTCGTGGCCCTCGGAGCAACTGCCAGCGCGCTTGGGTCCTTTCTGCGGGCGAATCAGCTCCTGCTGCGTGAGATCGGCGGCGTTCTCCTTGTCATTATTGGTCTTCATCTTACGGGTTTGTTCCAGCTTCCGCTGCTCTCACGGCAGAAACGCTTTGAGTTTCGCCCATCGCGTCCCGGTCCGCTGGCCTCGTTTATCATCGGGCTGGTCTTTGCTATCGGCTGGACTCCCTGCGTCGGGCTGATTTTGGGCAGCATTCTCGGTTTGGCCGCCAATGCCGCGACCTTGCGCGAGGGCGTTCTCTTGCTGCTTAGTTACTCATTGGGTCTGGGCCTCCCGTTCTTGTTGCTCGGGTTGGGCCTTAATCAGGTCAGCGCAGCTCTCAAGCTCCTCAAGCCGCATCTGGGGAAGATCGAGGTGGCTACCGGGGTCATCATGGCTCTGGCCGGTTTGGCCATCTTCTTCAATTTGCTGCCCGCGCTCAACCATTATTTTAACTGGGGCCTGAGTCTTTGAGGGCTGACAACGCTGCCGTACCAGTCCGCTGCCACCTCTACACGGGCCGGATCGCGGTCAGCGACTGGTCAGTCAGTTAGCGTGGCTGGGTCTCTTGCTTTTCCAGGCCAGGCCAGGCCGCGCGCGCAGGGCGTGGGCGCCCTAAGTGGGTCGGGTAGATTCTTGCCTACTCTGGGAAAGAGACGAAGCCGGTGAGGAGACTACTCCTTCCTCCTGTTCTTTAGCGGGCAGGGGTCGCGGATGTCTCCGCGCCGGCTCACTTATTCCGCTTTCACGCCACAGGCCAGGTTCGCTACGGCGCGTGCACCCATAAGCAAAAGGGAGAACATACCATATACCAGACAGGACCAACGCCGACAGACAGGCCAGGCCAGCCACCTCAGGCGCAAGAGACAGGGGAACGGTACACTGCGGCTGTCTGTGGGGCTCAGTCTGTCTGACTCGCTGATTAGTCAACGAGCCAACTAGCCAGCCTGCTCACTCGACAAACTCTTCCAGAGCGATATCTGCTCTCAGCTCCATCTCAAGCTCGGGATCAAGTTCCAGCGGCTCACCCGGGGGCGTCTGGGCAATGCGCATCACGGCTTCGCGCAGATGAGCAGGAGCCCGCTCAATGGTACAGCGTTCATGAATCAGCCTTCTAAGACGCTCATCAAAGCGAAAGCGGCTCTCACATTGCGAGCAGCAAGCCAGATGCTGCTGGACCGTGATAATCTCCTCGGCGCTGAGTTCCCGGTCAATATACAGATGGAGACGAGCTATCGCTTCAACGCAATTCATGGTTGTTCACTCGCTCTCTCTCCTGAAGTATCGAGGCTGGTTTTCTTATCTGTTCATTTTAACAGAGGGCAAGGGGATTTTCATTCCCCAGGGAACTGCTTCCTTGTTCTCGCTGGCTCATCCAACCTCCGCTTTCCGGCCACTTCACCCCATACGCTAGCGTCTGACGCTCCAGCCAGGAGAGCGGCAACGCCAAAACGGTTGACCAGGCTGCCCTTTTCTGGTATGTTGTCCACAGGGGACTGAGAAAATGTCGTTTGAAGCTACAATCTGGCTTCTCTAGCAATGCTCCGCCAGATGATGGAACAGGAAAGAAAGGAGAGGGATCAAGTCCGAGCGAGGATAGAGCAGGGCAAGGGAGAGCAAAGGCCAGCCAGGAGAGGAACGCCA
Source organism: Thermogemmatispora argillosa (assembly GCF_059696725.1). Classification (NCBI taxonomy): domain Bacteria; kingdom Bacillati; phylum Chloroflexota; class Ktedonobacteria; order Thermogemmatisporales; family Thermogemmatisporaceae; genus Thermogemmatispora; species Thermogemmatispora argillosa. The sequence continues at coordinate 899,719 of NZ_AP019377.1, forward strand.
CAGGCAGACCATCCTGGCGTCTCGCTCTACCAGAAAGGACTGGTTTGAGCAGTGATCTATCAGCTATACTAAAAGCAGCCTATTGTCTAGTGAGGTACCGTATGCTGCGGTTCCGTGCAGGGGAATATACCCGACAGGCAGGTTTTATTTGGAATACGAGGCCTCGCAGAGCCGACGCCGCATTCAACGCAGCTACTGGTTATACACTACACCTCTGCACGGAGCAGCCCCCAGGGGGACAGCGCCAACGGTGGTCGGCCTTGCCGCAGCGGGCTGATCTTGTCGCTCCTGTCCCTGGTGCACACTCCATCGCAGCCGCGAGACAACGCAACTGTGGTCGTCCGGTTGAGAGAGGATAGAGGGAGATTTGCATGTCCGAACAGCCTATCACTTCTGTCAATACTCCAGCGAATACCGGAAGCGATGCAGCCGGGCAGAGGCCAGCGCTCCCCCGAGAGGACTTCACGGCAGGTGTCCTGGCCCAGCTTGACAGCCTCTATCGCACGGCACTACGGATGACCAATAATCCCCAAGAGGCCGAAGATCTGGTACAGGAGACCATGCTCAAAGCCTTTCGCTTCGCCCATACCTACCATCCTGGCACCAACCTCCGAGCCTGGCTGTTTCGCATTCTGAACACGACGGCAATCAATCATTACCGCCGCCAGTCAACCCACCCGGCGACCGCCTCGCTGCCCGAGGGAGAAGAGTTTTATCTGTACAATCGCATCAAAGATCTGGGTGGCAATGAAGTCACCGCCGGCGCCGAGGAAGAGGTACTTCAGCGCTACCTTGATGAAGATGTTTACAATGCCCTCATGGAACTGCCACCGAACTTTCGCATGCCAGTGATTCTGGCCGATATCGAGGGCCTTTCCTACAAGGAGATCGCCGAAGCGCTGCAGATCCCTATTGGCACGGTAATGAGCCGCATCTCACGAGCCCGGCGCCAGTTGCAGAAATCTCTCTGGCGCTATGCTCAGGAGCGCGGCTATCTCAGGGCGGCAAGCCCGACCAGGGCCTCTGAGGCCGCAGAGAATCCGGAGCATCCGCCGAGCCCGGCTCTACCCACCCCAGGCGAACCGGCGGAGGCTGCCGTGCCGGAGTCGGCTCCAGCATCAGCCCCAGCAGATCAGGCTACGGATGAGAGTCCGTAGCCTCCGCTTGCAATAAGGCCCGCGCCGCACGCGTGACCGTGATATCTGCACAGCGCCGATCGAGGACATTATGAGTCCGTGTGATCAACCCCTTGCGTTCTAACCGAGTCAAGACTTTGGTGGCTGCCGCTGAACTGACTCCCAGCAGAGCGGCTACCTCGCTCACTGACCAGTGATCGCGCTGAGCCAGATAGGTCAGGACCTCTAGCTGACGCGGTGTGATCGTGTCAGAAGCTGCTCGGCGTAATGGGTTCATGAGGATAGCGCTCCTTCTCGCTCCTAGCCAGCTAGCTAGCTAGAAAGAAGTAAGATTCTACACGAGAGTCCCTGACGATTGGGAAGCTTCCCACAGGCTCTTTTCTCATAAGAGACGCTGCGGCGGAGCTATTCAGGTACTGCCTCCCGTGAGCAGGTTGCCCCTTCTTCTCTCCTGAGCACCCGACCATTGTCACCTGGTGCCCTGTTTCTTGCTTTGCTTGCTCCCGTTGCCTCCGTAGGCCATCGATGGAGCCGGCTCAGCGGGCCAGCTCACGGCGCACACTGTGCGGCGTCTCACACCGGGGCAGCGAGGTCGGGACGTGCTGCAAGGTGAAAGAAAAGGTGCTCCCTTCACCCGGCACGCCGCTGCTCTCCACCCAAATCTTTCCACCCATCGCCTTCACAAGCTGCTCGCTGATGTACAGCCCCAGTCCCGCCCCCCGCACCGGACTATTCATATCGCGATCAAGACGAACAAAGCGCTCGAAGAGATGCTTTTGGGCCTCGCGTGGGACGCCAAGGCCGTAGTCGCGTACCGAGATAGTCACCCAGCGCTCTTCGACTCGACAAAAGATATCAACATCTGTACCTGGCGGAGAGTACTTGAGGGCATTGCTGAGAAGATTTAGTAAGATCTGACGCAGGCGCAGCTCATCAGCCAGCACATAGATGCCCGCGGGCACATGAATGCGCAAGGTATGCCGCTCGCGCTTGCTCAGGGCATCCAAAATATCCACCACATGCTCAACAGACTTGCGCAGCTCGACGGTCTCCAGTTTCAGACGCTCAGCATCCATATGGACACGGCTCGCATCCATAATGTTGCTCACTAACAGGACCAGCTCATCGCAGCCCCGGTGCGCTCGCGCGATAAAATCATCTCGCACCTCTGGAGAAAGATGCATATGATATTCTTTTAGCAACTCAATATAACCGAGGACAGCAGTCAAAGGGGTGCGCAATTCATGAGAGGCGGTCATGATGAACTGATCCTTCAGGCGATCGAGTTCCTTCTGCTGCTCATAAGCGGCCCGCAACTCCAAGGTAATTTTGGCGTTCTCCAACATCGTGGCGCACTGAGAAGAGAACATTTCCAGCATATGTTTCTCCTCGCAGGAGAAGACATGAGCGCGTGCGTAGGTTAGCACCAGGACACCGAGATAGCGATGAGCGCGTTTCAGAGGGAGCCAGGCGAAAGGGAAAGGAGGTGTTTGAGGCAAGCAGGGAGGAATATGAGAGGAGAGGGCATGGTCGCGGGCCGGTCCTGGAGCCAGCTCATACCCTTCATAGAACCAGGGCCGCCAGTCCGCCTCTTGGAGCGAGCTAAGCTGCTGAGCGGCAGAGAGCGGCGGGCCGCCAGGCAGGTAGGCCACGCGGCGCAGACAGGCCTCCTGCTCGTCATACAGCCAGACCTCAGCCCCGGCAGAGCCGGCGCGCGCGGCCACCTCCGCATAATTGACCGCCACATCCTCGATCGTCTCGATGGCGCTCATGGGCAGAGCATTGACACTGTAGAGCGCATGAAGCATAGCAGCATGGCGACTGGCGCGAGCCGAGAGGCGAGCTGTCTCCAGCAGCGGCGTAAAGCGCGCCAGCATCAGCTCAATGGCTTCGAAATCGGGGCCGGCATAGGGCTGATGATCACCGCGCTCTCCCAATACCAGCACGGCGATCAGGCGTCCCTGGGCCCGCACTGGGACCAACAACGGGTCCAGCTCTTGACGAGTGACAGCGACCTGCAGGTAGCGAGCCAGGCCAGCGGGACTGCTCCCCAAGGAGTGCTGCAGCTCGCTAAGGTGCAGCGGAGAACGAGCCGGCATTAAGCGCTCAATGAGCGACGGCGTCAGAGTCAGCCAGCCCTCCTCACTGAGAGCCTCCTCCGGCTCCATCGGCAGCAGCCAGCGGAGCAGGCGCAGACGAACCTCATCGGCAGGCTCGGCGTAGGAAAGTGGAGGGCAAAGGCGATAGTAGCCACTCTCATCGTCGAGGACAAACAGACAGACCTCGCGCGTCTCGAATACATTCATAGCCGCCGCGCTCAACAACTGTGCCACCTCATCGAGCGTGGCCCCTTCGCTCTCTAAGGGGTGAGGGGCCTCCAGGACACGCCGATAATGGTACATCTCGCTAAAGAAGAGGCGCTCTGTCAGGATACCGGCCAGCCACCATGTGAGCGGCGCCAGGACGGCCATCAGAGCAACCGTCAACAGCGTCCGTGCCGGCAGATCCGGCAGGGGAAGGATCAGGCAGAGAGCCGCCACGATGTAGGCCAGCATGACCAGGCAGACCAGGCCTACGATCCAGGCCACCACGCGACGAATATAGCGATCCAAGACCAGGATCTGATAGCGCAAGATCGAATACCCCAGCAGCGGCGGTAAAAGAGCCAGCGGGAGGGTGCTGAAGCGCGGATCAACGCGCAGCGGGATATGCAACCACCAGGGGAGGACATTCAAGAGCAAGAAGGGAGCAAAGGCCAGAATGACCGCGCCCATAAAGAGACGGCGCTGCTGCTGCTCGCGCAGCGTGGCTGTGCGCCGATAGAGATGAGCAATCGAGGTCAGAATGCCGGTCAGGGTCAGGAGATAGTAGGTGTAGTCAACGAAGTTGAGCCAGGCCAGGCGGGGACTGGTTCCCCAATCATAGAAGGCTAAATGACAGGTGACCAGTAAACTTAACAGTACAACTAGCCCAAGATAGGCCGGCGCCAGTAATGACAGCACAAGCAAACGTAGCAGATGGCCGAACGAGCAACAGGCGCGGGTGGAAGCAGCAACCAGGGGCGGAGGAGCCAGCATATTCTGAGGGAAGAGCAGGAGCAGCGTGGTGAAGAGGAGGAGCGAAAGCGCGCTGCTGACGCCACCGATGACCGAGAGGAGCATATCGCCAACCGCGGCACCGGTCTGGACCAGAAAGGTCATCATCATACAGGCACAGAAGCAGAGCAAGAGCAGAGCTACGCCGCGGCGGTAAGCATAGAGCCAGACCAAAGCACCAACGGCCAGAAAGAGCAGGGCCGCCAGAGCCGACACGCCAAACTGGAGAAAAGCGTAAGGCAGATAGGTCAGATGAGAGGCACTGCGCGGGAAAAAGACCCAGGCGTCGCCTCCCAGGAGCACAACATAGGCCAGGGCCAGCACCAGGATCGCCGCCAGACGCCCGACTCTCGGAAACGAGCGTGTTGTCCTCGACATATACTCCCTCTTGCTTGAATACCTGAGATCCTCTCAATCATAACCCCAATATTTGATGCAGCTCAGGCGGAAGAGGCTGGCAGGCCTCAATAGCCTGGAGACAGAGGCGAGCCCGCTCGCGATAGAGCAGGGAGATACTCCAGGCGGCGGTGATAGCCTCAGCCAGGTTGGTGGAGAGCGCGGCCTGCATGGCGGTACCCTGTTGCAGGGCGAGGAGTGCATCTGGAGCACAGCCGCTGGCGGCAGCGAGCACCAGCGGAAGCGTTTTTTTCCCACGGCGCAGATCTGACTTTGGCCTGGAGAGCGTTGGAGGGCGGGTCAGTACGGCATGGAGATCATGACAGTCGTTATCAAGCTGGCCCGCAATCCCCAACAGCTCCCCCAGGCGGGAGAACTGTTCGCAGAGGGAGGGAGGAACACCAGCAGCGAGAGCGCCGAGACGGCAAGCCAGTCGCATGAGAGAGCCAGCCTTAGCCGCTGCCAGGGCTAGGCACTCTTCACGGCACCAGGCCGTGAGTGGTAGCGCCTCAGCAAGTAGGTCCTGCTGCTGACCAGCCAGACAGGCGAGAGTGGCCGTCTGAAGCTCAGCCAGGAGGACAGGCGGCTCCGCCGCGGGTGGTCTGGCGCTGGCAGCGACTGCTAGAATCGCCTGCTGAGCCAGTGTCAGCAGGGCTGCAGCCACGTTGATGGCGCGAGCCTCACCGATGGTCTGTAGCAATGGCGTCTGATCATCGTCGACCAGATCGTCAAAGATATCGATGGCACAGACCAGGCATTCGATCGCTAAGGCCGCCCCGGCGGCGTAGTCCGGCTCCCCTTCGGGGCAGAGCGCGCCGGCAATCAGAAAGGTGAGCAAGGGCCACCTCCCGGCCCGCGGTTCGCCCGGACCCTGAACCGGATCACCGCCACTCAGCTCCGCTGTCCGCCAGGTGAGTAGCTTGCTCTCCTGACGGAGGGCTAAAGCCACATCCTCTTGTAGCGGAGCAGGAACCTCCAGCAGCAAGCGCTCCAAACGCCCGCTGAGAAAGGCCAACGCCTCACGTAAGACCTCTTCCCTGGCCGTAGTCCGCCTGTCTTCACTCATATTTCCTGACTCACCTCGCTCCCTCGCGACTCTATCTTCCTCTATATCGTTGCCTCGTCTCCCGCTCGTTGATCAGGGATGCCACCACCACATAGGCGGCCCTAGTGAAGTCCCTAGCGCAAGATGCGGGATCAGCTTCTCAAGCACATTCAACACTAGAGGCTCAATGTGCTCAGAAGAGGCTACACTCTTTAGGTCATTCAAACATGCTTGCCGAAAGTCTTCGTCGTTATAGAGACGATGGACGAGGTAACACAACTGCTGTTCTTCCACAGTACTCTCCTTCCCTCTCTTCAGTTTAGAGAGACTTCCCATGAGAGCATGCCTTTGCATGCTCTGCGTGAGAGCATACCACATATCTAAATGAAATGCAAGAGCATATAATATGTATATTTAGATGTATCTATGAATAATTGGAAGAGGGAAGAAGGCGGACGCAAAGCGGCAGCATAAGGTCCCAGCGCAATTGACGAACGGGGGCCTTGCCGCTAGAATCGGGAAGAGACCGCACATCACACACTCAGGCTTGAGCGGGGCGGCGGGGTGCTGCATCCCGATGCGACCCTGGGCAGAGCGGTTGTCTCTTCCATTCGCTCGCCGTCCGCCGGCGAGGCAGCCAGGCCAGGCGCAGGCCGAGCCTACCTGCTTGCGATCGCCTTCCTACACCAGGCGCTGGCCAGCCCGCTCTGAGCAAGCGCCTGCCAGTGAAATCGCCCAGGAGAAAGCAGGAACCAATTCGTACGCAATTATCACGTCATTGAGGCGTATCCTCAATGGGCCAGTGTTGGAAAGCGCAGGACCACAGGCAGACTGATGAAGCATATGGACCGTTGGAATCAAAACCTGGACCAGGAGGAACAGCTCCCTTCCGTTGGAGAGGACCCGCTAGGGGTTCTTAGCAGCACCCGTCGTGTGGTTGAGGAGGGTGAGTATGTCTGGATTAATCGCGAGCAGCTTCAGGCCTTCAGCGAGCGTTGGCCTGAGCTGCTGGGGCAGGTGGCTGGCCCCGGGGCCGCTCCGACCTCGGCCCTATCAACCGCCTCTGTGCTGCCAGCCGGCTATGAACGCTATCATTTCTTTGATGGCAGCGAGCGCAGCGTTAACTGGATTCTCTTGCTCGATGCCCTCAATTTCTGTTTCTGGCCGGAGAAAGGACAGCCGCGCTGGAGCATCACCTACCGGGGGGAGCAGCTAAGCGGCTACTGGGCGGAGGCTGCTGCTCTGACGCGGGCGGTGGAAGAGGGCCGACCCGTTTGGGATGCTGCCTATCTGCGCGATATGAGTCGGGAAGAGCTGGCTCTGATCTTCCGGAGCGAAGATGGGGTCGAGATCCCCCTTTTCGAGGAGCGCCTGTCGCACGTTCATGAAGTCGGGCGCGTGCTTGTGGAGCGCTTCAATGGGCAGTTCTCGCAGGCCGTTGCCCAGGCGGCGGGTAGCGCGGTGCGCCTGGTACAGTTGCTGGTTGAGGCCTTCCCTTCTTTTCGCGACGTGGCCCATTATCGCCAACGCGAGGTACGCTTTCTGAAGCGGGCGCAGATCTGCGTCGCCGATCTGCATGCCCTCTTCCGCGGTCAGCGGTGGGGCGCCTTTTCCGATCTTGAGCAGTTAACAATCTTTGCAGATTACAAGCTGCCCCAGGTGCTTCGTCATTTCGGGGTGCTGGAATATGATCCCTCTCTGGCGGAACGGATCGACCGGCAGGAGCCGCTTCCCGCCGGCAGCGAGGAAGAGATCGAGATCCGTGCAACGACGGTCTGGGCCTGCGAGCTGCTGCGCCAGGCACTGGCCACCCGCGGTCTCTTCCTGAAAGCCATTGAGATCGACCAGCAGCTCTGGCTGCTCAGTCAGCGCTTACCCGATATGCGACCGTATCACCGCACTCGTACCATCTATTACTAGAAGAGCCTTCAATCAAAAGAGAGCATGTGGAACCCAGGCCCATATGGAGCCTGTTTATCCCTGGAGTAAGATGATTCTGAAAACGCTATTGGCTGCTTTGCCATCCCCGCCACGGGCGATCTACCCCGCTGGCGCTCTCAGTGAGATGGCCGCCGTGGAGCAGCTCACTGTCACTCAGCTAGCCTACGATTCGCGCCGTGTCGAACCGGGTACGCTCTTTATCGCCGTGCCCGGGACGCATACCGATGGCCGTCGCTTTTTGGCCGAGGCCGCCGCTCGCGGCGCCGTGGCCGCCCTCGGTGAGTCGCTGGAGGGATTCGCTGTCTCTCCTCTTCCTTTGCCCTATATCGAGGTCGCTGATGTGCGCAGCGCTCTTGCTGACCTGGCCGCCGCTTTCTATGGCTATCCGGCTCGCCAGCTCTGGACAATCGGGGTCACTGGCACAGATGGTAAGACGACAACCTGTAATCTCATCTGTACAATCCTGGAAGCCGCTGGCGTCGCCACCGGCCTGATGACGACGGCCAATTTTAAAGTGAAGGGGGAAGAGTGGGAGAATACGACGCGCCAGAGTACACTAGAGGCTCTGGAAATCCAGGCGTTCCTCCGCCGCATGCTCGACGCCGGCGTGACTCATGCGGTGATTGAGGCAACCTCTCATGGCCTGGAGCTGGCGCGCGTGCGCGGCTGTGAGTTCGACGTGGGTGTGGTCACGAATATTACGTCGGAGCATCTCGATTTTCACGGGACCGTTGAAAACTATCGCCGCGCCAAGGCCCGTCTCTTTGAGATGCTGGACCCCGAGCGCCGGAAGGCGCTGGCCACCCGCGCGGCGGCGGTCTTGAACCGCGACGATAGCAGCTTTGCTTTTTTGCTGCCGTTCTGCCGCGCGCCAGTGTTGGATTACGGGATTGATTGCCCTGCGGCTTTCCAGGCTACGGAGCTGGTTTTGGGGGCCGATGGTACGCGCTTCTCGGTTCGCTTTCCGCACGAGGCTCAGCCTGTGCCGATGACGACCCGCCTCGTGGGTCGCTTTAATGTGAGTAACTGCCTGGCCGCTATCGCCACTACCTACCATCTGGGCTTGAGTCCTTCAGAGATCGCTCAGGGACTGGCTCAGGCGCGCAGCGTTAGCGGGCGCATGGAGCATGTAGTCGCCGGTCAGCCGTTCTCGGTGATTGTGGATTACGCCCATACTCCTGATAGTCTACAGAAGGTGCTGGCAACTCTGCGCCCTCTAACCCCAGGCCGCTTGCTGGTGGTCTTCGGGTCCGCCGGCGAACGTGATGTGCAAAAACGCCCGGCAATGGGCGCGGTGGCTGCCCAGATGGCGGATTTCTTCGTTATTACTGATGAAGATCCACGGGAAGAAGATCGCCTGAAAATCCTGCAGGAGATTGCTGCGGGTGCGAAAGCTGCAGGAAAGCTTGAGGGTCGCGATTTCCTGTGCATTGCGGATCGTCGTACCGCGATTGCCACGGCCCTGGCCGCCGCGCGCCCCGGCGATACAGTCTTGCTGGCCGGCAAGGGCCACGAGCAGAGTATTATCGTCGGTCGCGAGAAGCTCCCCTGGAATGAGCGACAGGTGGCACTCGAAGAGCTGCGACGGCTCGGTTATGCCGGCAATCCCTCAAGTTCCTAGCTGCTGCTCGCACCTTTGAGCTACGGAGTACGTTTGTGCTGGTTATCAATGCGATAGCTTTTCTGATAACGTGTGTTTTTTGCTTTCTGTTTCTCTTGCCAAGATGGACAGCTCCTATTACTGCAGAAAAATCATGCGGGTGGAGAGAGATCAGCAGGCGCTCGCTTGAGCCAGGGCTAGCCAGCACGGTTCCGGGCCTCTTTTCGCCCCGGGGGAGTAAAACGTATGCCATTACCTGCCATTCCTGATGCCTATCTGGTGCCGGTCATCTTGATTCTGACATTCGTGGTCTCGGCACTGCTCAGCTTGATTTTCTGCGGTATTGCCCGCTTGCTCTTTCCGAAATTCCGCAGTGGCGAGCATAAACCTGGCCATCATCGCGCCGATCTGCGCTCGGACCTGCCCGCCAGCGGGCGTGAGATTAAGACGATTGAGCTGCCTTTAGTAGGTGGCCCATCGTTTACGCTGGCGATGATGATCACCGGTCTGGTCGCCGGCTATCTGCTGTTCCATACCCGCGAGCAGTGGACGCTGCTGCTGATCGGCCTGGGAGCTACCTTCGGCTTTATGCTGATCGGCCTGGTCGATGACTGGCACAAGGTCTATAGCAATGAGGGGCTGTCGGAGCGCGCAAAGTTCAGTAGCTTATTTATCCTGTCGGTGGCCGCCGGAGCCTGCTATTTCTTCTTGACGCCGAAAGGGCCTGAGTCCTACAGCCCCTATATCGGGCTGCCTATTATTGGCCACCTGATCTGTCCAAACGCCAGTCCCGAGATGAGCGCTTGCCCTCTGCATCCGGGCGAGCTGGCTTACTATGCCTGGCTGGTGTTCCTGGTGCTGATGACAGGCGTGACTGGCAGCGTGACGTCGCTGGCTGTGGACTTTAGCGATGGGTTGGATGGGCTGGCGGGCGGCCTGGTCTTTAGCGCGGCCTTGGCTTTCGGCATCGTGACCACCGGCATTATCGACCGCCCAGAGGGCCAGGTGGTCGAGGTGCTCTCTCTGCTCTGCGCTGGTAGCACGCTCGGCTATCTCCCCTGGAACTGGCCTTCGGCCTGGGCCGCGCGCGGACGGCGCAGCAGCGCTAAACGGCTGGCGCAAATCTATATGGGTGATAGCGGGGCCCTGGCTTTGGGCGGCTTGCTGGCGATGATCGCTATTTTTGATCGCCAGGAGACGCTGCTTTTCCTGGTGGGCGCTGCCTTTGTGCTGGAAGGCCTCTCGGCCCTTTCTGCGCGGGTGATTACGCGCTTTTATCGCCGGCAGCTCCAAATGTTGCGCTTCGCCAGTACACGTGAGTTTATTCCTCACACCGAGTTTCCCCGGCCCTTCCTGGCAACACCGCTGCATCACCATTTCGATTTGCTGGGCTGGGATCGGCGCCGCCTGGTCTACGGGGCCTGGGCCTTGGGCGCCTGCTTTGCGGTGCTCGGGGTCATGGTGGGTCTGGCTCCTGAGACCTGGCAGCGCTATTTAGGTCGTATCCTGGTGTTGCTTCTGGCCTGGATCGTCTGGTCTAGCGGCTCCTGGACACGGCGCTATTTTGTAGGGAAGCATCCCCCAGAGCGTTCGCGGCGTCGACGCCTGGCTCTCTACTATGGTTTTCCTTATCGCATTATGGGAATCCCTCTTTACCATCTGGTAGAGGTGATTGAGGCCAGCGAGGATGTGATTGAGACCCCGGCTGAAGAGTTGGCGCTCTGGCAGCGGATGACTATCTTTGACGCCCGAGCTATGCTCGGTCTCTATTGCTACCGTGCCGGTTACTATCCAGCAGCGCTGGCGCAATGGACCAGAATTCCTGCCGGCAATCGCGCTTTGCGCCCCGCTATCGCACGCTTGCTTGAGGAGCTGGATAGCCGCCTGGCACTGGAGAAGCAGGAGACGCAACCGATTAAGCGCGAGGATCTGCTGAGGCAGCAGCAGCCACCGCTGATTACAGGGAATCTCGGCCCGGCGGATGTGCCGAATCCCCATGAGCCGGTGAGTGGCACGGCGACCGAGGCTGTCCAGGAGTCCTGGCCGCGTCCGTCGAGCCGGTCCGTCGAAGAGGCGGTGGAGCGGCAGCCTGCTCCGGGAAGTGAGCGCCTTCCTCCGGAGTCGCTCTCGCGTGAAAATCGTTTGGAAGCCTCGCATAACGGACACAGCGCGCTGGGCGCCCGCCGCCTGGCTGCGACGACAGGTGTGGAAGGGCGAGAGCCTGTCTCGATGGGCCACGGCGCAACTGGCGAGCAGGCTCGCTCACACTCTCCGCTGAGCTGGCTGCAACGCTTGCTCCACCGCGGCACGCGCTCTAGCCGTCCTTCGCAGCAACACCTCTAGCCAGCCTCTGACAGCCTGGCCCTCGCGCGTTGAGAGCCAGGCTCGTGGGTTGCGCGTACTGGCCAGAGGTCCGCGCCTGACTGCCGGCCGAGATAAGGGGCTAGCCGGCTGGGCCAGCGAAGGGCAGCAGGTAAAGGCAGGCAGGTGAACAGTAGCTTGGCCGACCCGGCCTTCTTGGGGTCAAGAAGCCTCTGAGGCCGGGTCAGTCCTTTCATTGGCCAGAATGAGAGGTGTGGGTGGCAGCGACTCGGTCTGAACGCGCTGATCATCTGGCCCTGTCTGATCCGCTTCTTCAGAAAGAAGGCCCTCAAGGCGCTGCTGGAGGGCGCGCCGTGCAGGATGCTCAAGGCGCTGATCAGCCAGCAAAGCCCTGGTCCAATGTTGTTGGGCGGCGGCGCGCTGCCCGAGGGCCCAGGCCAGCTCTCCTAGCCCCTGGTGGATCGCGCTGATTTCTAACGGTGCTCCTAGCTCGCTCGCCAGCGCTAGAGCCTGCTCGTAGTAGGTCTGGGCCTCGTTGAAAGCCCTTAGCAGGCGCGCGGCATCACCCAGGCCGCGTAAGGCCTGGACTGTCAGGGGGCGCGCTTCTTGCTCTTGCGCCAGGGAAAGTGCTTGCTCAAAATATTCACTGGCTTCGTGGAGAGCACCTTCGGCGAGTGCCAGAGAGCCTAAGGCGATGAGCACCTGGGCCTGATCGACACGGTTGCCCAGGCCCGTGAAAATAGCCAGGGCTTTTTCGTAGAAGCTGCGAGCGGTTCCCCAATCGCCAAGGGCACGGCGCACCTCTCCTCTGATGCAGAGCGCCAGCCCTTCCCCTGGCCGCATTCCTTGTTCTTGGAAGATTTCGAGCGCCAGGGAAGTGGCCTGATCAGCATCATCGGGGTGCGCCTCCTCCAGAGAGAGCAGCGCCCGCTGCGCGAGAGCCCAGGCGCTGCCGGTCCGCAGTCCAAGCGAGGCAAAGAGACGCTGCGCTTCCTGGCAGGCAGCCTGAGCCTCTCCATAGTTGGCAAGGGCCTGCCAGATCCGGCAGCTCTGGAGGAGGGCCCAGCCACATCCCTCCTGGTCGCCACTGGCTCGCAGCTCGGCCAGAGCCGAGCGGCAGGAGGCGAGGGCTTCCCGATAGCGACCAGAGCGTCGTAAGATCTCGCCTTGAACTAGCAAGGCCCAGGCAGAGCCTTTGTGGCTGCCTCCTCGCTCGAAGCCCGCCAGGGCCTGGGCAGCATAGTCGGCAGCTTGACTGAGGTTACCTTCGTCACAGGCCAGCATAGCCAGTTCGTAGAAGGTCCAGGCGGCCTCTTCTTGCTGGTTTTGCTCCTGATGAAGTTGTAAACTGCGCTTCAGGCAGGCTACAGCCTCGGTATAGTTACCGAGTTGACGCAGAATGGCTCCCAGGCAGCACTGAATCTGACCTTCGCCTGTCTTATCTTCGATGCGCACCGCATAGGAGCCAGCACGGCGCAGGATGGCCAGCAGTTGGGAGGCATAGCCACGCCCACACAAGGCCCAGGAGGCCCGTACCGCCGTGCGTACCGCTTCTTCTAGCTCCTCAGCCCCGACAAGGTGCTCAAAGGCCGCAAACCATTCCTCGGGGCTGAGATGAGGCAGCCCCAGGTAATAGGCTGCCACAACCCGATGCACCCGCCGCCGTTCTTCTGCCGGCAGATAGGAGAGAGCAAAGTTGCGGACCTGCGGGTGAATGCTGTAGACCCGTCCATCGAAACCCATAAATGAAGCCTGGACCAGCTCATCGCGAGCCGCACGCCAGTTGTTGGCAAGCTCATCGGGTATGACCGTCCCAGCGCTACGCGGCTTGCCAGCAGTCCGCTCGCTGTCTCCCGATGCCTCACCAGGCGAGGCCAGACGAGTTAACGAGAGATGGAGGGGCGGCCTTTCAGAGCTGTGGGGAGCAATCAGCATCACGATCTGGTTGGTGCCGAAGGGGAGGCGAAAAGCTGAGAGATAGGAGAGCAGTAGGCGCGCCGCGGGCGAGAGACGCAGATAGGCTACTTCCAGGGCGGCCCAAATGCCGGCCAGCGGCGTTTCGCGCAGCTCATCGCGAATCTCTTCCAGCGAGCGCGTGGCAGCCTCGGGCGTAAAGACCTTACCTCCAATAGAGCGGGCAGCCCCAAAGATCAATTCTGCCCCTAGCGGATAGCCATCCAGTAGCGTACAGATCTCCCGCAGAATCTCCTGCTGAACCGGGTCATCGAGATGAATGCGCTTGTCCAGACCGCTCTGAGCCGCCAGCTCGCTAAAGAGCCGCAGGAGATCCTCATCGGTCATCTTGCCAACCGGATACTCATACCAGCGCCAGGCCGCCCCCTCCTGTAGACCCAGTGTGGCAGGATGCGAGCGCGAGGTGAGCAGGACGACCACGCGCTCGGGAAGCTCTCCAAGGAACCGGAGCCAGAGTTTTGACTCAGTCTGATCGGTCACCTCCTCAAAGCCATCGATGAGCAACAAACAGGGAAGCTCGCGATCAGTACGGGCATGCAGGGCATTGAGCAGATAGCGCGCTCGCTGACGCAGATCCGGTATTGATAGCAGGCGGCTGGCCAGGCCAGGAAAAGCCTGAGCCATCTCGACCACGGCTTCCGCGAAGGTCTTGCCTCCCTGCAGCGAGATCCCAATCACGCCCCCGTTACCGGGAAACTTATCGCGATTACGCCGCGCCACCTCGAAAGCCAGGGCGCTTTTGCCAATGCCGACCGGGCCAGTCAGTACGATCTGGCGCAGACGCGAACGTGGCTGCTGCCCGCGCAGGCTGGGGAGTTCTTCTTCGGTTTGTGCGGCTGTCGTGATGAGCTGGGTTAGCTCTTGAATCTCACGCTCACGGCCTACAAAGCAGGTGGGCACAGGAAAGTTCGTCAGGAAAAGGTCGCGCTCCTCAGTCTCTTCTTCTTGAACCAGCAGCGGGACCGGCTCCTCACAGCCAGGGCTGGCATGCCGATAGAGGACCGGGATAAACCAGCCGCTGTGATGAGGGGAGAGCAAGGCATGACGCGCCCGCGAGAGGGCTTCCTCCAGGGTGCGCCCGGTGGCCAGGGCTTCGTAGAAATGGTAGATAAAGACTGGGCTGAGGTTGTCTTGCAATGAGAAGGGCATGGCCACAACCGCCGGGATCTGGGCCGTGACGAGCGCGGTGGCTAGCGAGTTGTCAAGAGCGACCTGCCGCTGACGGGAGCGCTCGCGCTCCAGGCGCGCCGTTTCGCAGGCCGCCAATACGATCAGACGCACATCGCTGGTGACGAGCAGCTCCCGCAGCGAGTGCGTATCAATGTAGCAGCGCTTCCCCTGCTCATCGCAGAAGCAGAGATAGGTCTGCGCACTCACGCGGGCCAACGAGGTACCACAGGCCCGACAGCGCCGCTGATCAGGTTCATTGAAAGCCCCGCACTCCTCACGCGGGCAGACACGCCCGTAGTCACCGTGGCCGTCAAAATGGACGACGTAGCAGGGAATCTGTACTTCGCTATCGTCAAGGATGCCAGCACCTCCATAGGCGTTCAGATAGCGCACCAGCTCGCTAAAGGTGCATGGCTCTAGTCGATCGAGAATCAACTGACCACTCTCGATAAGAGGTGCAAGACCGCGGCGCAGAGCATCATAGCTACGCTCGGTCTCTAGCGGCTCACAGTCTGCGGGGGCCGCTCCGATGTAGAGAACGCGCAACGGGGGATGGACAGGCAGCTCACAGCCTCCCGGCTCATCAGGACGCAGCAGTATGCGGGTCAGCGTAAAGACGCCCGTGGCTACCAGGAAATATTCACTGTTGTGCAGCAGTTCCCAGGGATAGAGGATGAACTCATCGCAGCCAGGCGTAAAACTGAGCGTAAGCGCCACTGTGCCGCGACGACGTAGGGTCCGCTGAATCACGCTATGCAGCAGGCCACCTACGGATTCACCCTGCTCATGCATCCCGTTGAGGCGAGCGCCAGCCCTCCCAGAAGCTCCGGGCTGCTTTCCACAAAGGGCCGCAAAGAGTCGCTCTCCGATTTCACGCTGCCCCTGACCATCAATCTCTTGATGATCCAGGCGCTTGAGTAGCGTAGTAAGGGAGCGCGGAGTAAACGGGGGAATGAAGTCGCCGCTGACACTCTTCCCAGACCAGCTATCCCGGACCTCCACGGCAAAGCCGCCCTCAGCGCGGGTGCGAAAGAGTATGTTCAGTGTCTCACCCATCTGTGCGGTCACTCTTCTCTTCCATAATGACAGCGCGCTTTGCTACGCGGGCTTTCTAGTAGAAGAACTTGAGCGATTGTGAATGTTCTTTGTTTCAGTCTTACAGTATAGCACAGAAAGCTAGGCATTAGGAGCGAAATCGGTCAGACCAGAGATCCCCTACAGAAGATGCCAGCCTGGCGGGACAAGGCTCAGGTCGCTGGGCTGCTATCCCTCACCTTCTTTGCGCCGCTGTTCTCCCAGCCCCCGACTAGGGATAGACTGGGCGTCGTCTGGCCCCAGTGCCTTGCGCTGTGGTCCGGTCTAGCGAAAAGATGAGGTGCGCTGCGCTGCTGAAGACAAGGGGACAGCAGCGCGCGGCAGGGCCCACCCTGCCGCCGCTTCCCTGGTTGTCTCCCAACGCTCCCTATTCACCCCAGAGCAGTTCAACCTTGCCAAAGCGCACCACATCGCCCACCTGGACGCCTGCCTCTTCCA
Source organism: Thermogemmatispora argillosa (assembly GCF_059696725.1). Taxonomy (NCBI): domain Bacteria; kingdom Bacillati; phylum Chloroflexota; class Ktedonobacteria; order Thermogemmatisporales; family Thermogemmatisporaceae; genus Thermogemmatispora; species Thermogemmatispora argillosa. The sequence goes on from NZ_AP019377.1 coordinate 915,931, forward strand.
GAGCACGCGTCACCCCCATCCTCTCCAGGGTAATCTGTAAACGGTCCATGCTTTCTCTGCTGTCGAGTCGCGTCATGCTAACAATGCGCTCTACACGCTTCCCTCGCACGACAAAGACGCCATTCTCTTTACTAATCGTAAAGGCATCTTCGGGAACTGGTCGCAGAATGGGGCCTTGTGACGGCTGCTCGGTCGCTAATGCATCCTGCTGCTCCTGGCGCTTGATCTCCTCCAAACGCCGGGCTACAGCCTGCATGAGCTCGGTCGTCCCTTGATGGGCGGCTGCCGAGATGGCAAAGGCGGGATAGCCAGCCTGCTCAAGCCGCTCCTTGAGGGCCGGCCAGCGCTCACGCGCCTGGGGCAGGTCCATTTTGTTAAGGACCACGATCTGCGGGCGGCGCGCGAGCTGGCGATCATAGCTCTCCAGTTCGCGGTTAATGGCCTGAAAATTGTCCCAGAGATCGTTTTCGGAGGCTCCATCAAGGAGATGGATGAGCAGGCGTGTCCGTTGAATATGGCGCAAGAATTCGAGGCCCAGGCCTGCCCCCTGCGCCGCCCCTTCTATTAGCCCAGGGATGTCAGCCAGTACAAAGCTGAGCAGGTCGGGGCTGCCGGCCTGGCCTAACTGGACTACTCCTAGATTCGGCGTCAGGGTTGTAAAGGGATAGTCAGCGATCTTGGGACGAGCGGCTGTCACGACCGAGAGCAGGGTCGATTTTCCCGCGTTCGGGTAGCCGACCAGCCCTACATCGGCGATCAGCCGCAGCTCCAGCAGGAGCCAGCGTTCTTCACCTGGCTCGCCATTTTGGGCCTCGCGCGGGGCCTGATTGGTCGGCGTGGCAAAATGGACGTTGCCCAAACCGCCGCGCCCGCCACGCGCTACCATGACGCGCTGGCCATCCTCTACCAGATCAGCGAGCAGCTCTCCGGTCTCGGCATCCTTGACCAGGGTGCCACAGGGTACGATCAGCTCTATGTCTTCACCGCTGGCCCCGTGCATGCGCTGTCGCCTGCCAGGCTGCCCGTTGCCAGCCTTGAAATGCTGATGATAGCGATATTCAATAAGGGTATTGACCGCCGCGCTGGCTCGCAGGTAAACGCTCCCTCCTCGCCCTCCATCTCCGCCATCTGGCCCGCCACGCGGCACATACTTTTCACGACGAAAATGGATTGCTCCGCTGCCTCCATCTCCCGCTTTGACAAAGATCTTGACCTGATCGTAGAACATAGATGCAATCCTGCAACAATATAGGCAAAGTCTTGCTCGCTTGCCTCAGCATTGGATTATAACGCGATGTTATACTATAGCACAAAGCGCGTTGATGGGAAAGAGGGAGCGCCCAGCCGGGACCGTAAGGCAGAAGGCAGAGAGCGGCAAGCCAGGCCAGTCAGGCGAGGAAGAAGAAACAAGGCGTTGGCACGGGAGCGCGCGAGAGCAAGCAGGGCCTCTGCGTGTTTGGAGCCGGTGGCGTTGCCCCCGCTCATCTCCAGTGGCAATAATACAAGCGCCAGCCTCTAAGGGCGGCTTGGAGGCTGGCGCTATTGGTATGACACAAGCAGTTAGCAGCCTTAAGGCAGTAGCCGCAGTTTCTGCCTGCGATCAGGCTGTGCCGTCTTCGCCTATGAGCGGGGTATCGACGAGATGCTGTGAGATAAACCAGACATGCATTTCATGCATGCGAAGTATGTCAGACATCAGCATATCATTAGTGCCGTAGTCTTTGCATTGCTCTGTCAGCTCAATCCCCTGACGCAGCTCCTTGATGACTGTGCGATGAGCTTCCAGCAGGCGGGCCAGCATCGAGGGGACGCTTTCGGCCCCACTGGGTGGACGCTCAATGTTGGTGCGCTCGACTACATCAAAGGGCATGCCGAGGGCTACTCCTCCCAACGTCTGGATACGCTCGCCGATGAGATCAATGGTCTGCAGGATCTCCTCAGCATGCTTATCAAAGAGGAGGTGGAGCTGATAGAAAGTCGGGCCGGCCACCTGCCAGTGGTGCTTCTTGTAGAGATGGTAGAGCGTGATCGAGTCGGCCAGCACCTGATTAAGCATCTCGATGCTCTGCTTACGCGCCTCCTCGGGCAGCTCAATGGGAAGTTGACGCACCTGCTGGGGCGTCTGAATCTCGTACATGCGCTGTTTCAGGCGCGGCTGGCCCTCAAAGGTTGTCTTACCGCTGCTATGCGTGCGCGTCGTCATATGCCCAACCTTTCCTTTCCTGATCCTCAAACTCAGGCGTTCGTGCGTAAAGCTTTGGACTACTCTCCAGAGAGGACACGCACCAGCGATCCAGCAGGTTTCAGGCATTCACTGCAAGCTGGCACGCTGCCCTACACACTAGACGCCCGCCGTTGATGGAAACAGGTAAAGCGGCACCGGCAGACGACGCCCCCAGATCGACCGCCGTGTCTGTCGATCTCTTTCAACGATGGGCGTCGCCTGCGAACCGCGGCCCCGGCTGAAGCAAAGCGATTGTTGTCAGTCCAGAGCTGCCAGCGGCACCGCTTCCCGACTGCTGGCGCGCTCCGGGTAGAGGATCAGGCGAGCACCACGCTGGAAGGTGAGATAGGCCCACGCCCATTGAAAGAGAACCAGGACGCGGTTGCGGAAACCGATCAAGTAGAAAATGTGGACCGTCAGCCACAAGATCCAGGCCAGGAAGCCTGTCAAGCGCAATCTGCCAATCTGCAACAAGCCCCAGGCCCGCCCCACGGTCGCCAGGTTCCCTTTATTGATATAGTGGAAGGGTGGAGGTTCGCGACCGGCCAAGCGCTGGAGAATGGCGCGCGCAACGTAGCGGCCTTCTTGCATGGCCACTGGCGCCAGGCCAGGCAAGGGCTGACCGTTTTCCTCGACGTGAGCCGTATCACCGATCACAAAGATTTCCGGGTGGCCAGGTAGACTGAGGTCGGGATTGACCTTGACGCGTCCGGCGCGATCAACTTCGGCCTGAAGCCAGCGACCTGCAGGTGAAGCCTGAACCCCGGCGGTCCAGATGACGGTTTTCGCTGGCAGATACTCGCCAGCGATTACCACTCCATTCTCATCAACGGCTTCCACAGGCGCAGAGGTACGTACCTCGACGCCCAGGCGGTTGAGGGCGCGCCGCGCTTTCTCGGCTAACTCAGCGGGGAAGGAGAGCAGGATGCGCGGGGCAGCCTCGACCAGGATGATGCGCGCCGAGTGGGGATTGATATTCCGAAAGTCGGCGGCCAGTGCCTTGTGAGCTAGCTCGGCAATGGCGCCGGCCATCTCGACACCTGTAGGGCCAGCTCCAACGAGCACAAAGGTCAACAGGGCGCGCTGCCGGTCAGGATCGCTCTCCATTTCGGCGGCTTCAAAGGCTAACAGAATCTGTCGTCGCAGGCGCGTCGCATCCTCCAGGGTTTTTAGGCCTGGAGCATAGCGGGCCCACTCAGGATGACCAAAGTAGTTTTGGCCGGCCCCGGTGGCAATGATCAGGTAATCGTAGGCAATGCTCCGCTCACCACGCTCATCGAGGAGCACGCGCTTGCCCTCTGTGTCAACGCCCGTGACTTCGGCCAGGAGTACACGCGTATTGCGCTGCCGCCTGAGCACATGGCGAATGGGAGCACTGATATCGGCGGGCGAGAGGGCCGCCGTGGCCACTTGATAAAGCAAGGGCTGAAAGAGATGGTGATTGGTACGGTCAATGACCGTTACTCTAACCGGGGCTTTGCCCAAGGCACGCGCCGCCTGTAAGCCGCCAAACCCCCCGCCAACAATGACAACATGCGGGAGCGCGTCATGCTCTGTCTCTGTATGCTGAACACGCTGGTTGTCGCCTGTGCAGGAGGAAGACAGTCCCAGCGAGATAGGGCGATTCTTTGTTTTCGGCATAGCTCTTCTTCTCTTCCTTTACTCCCTCGGGAGAAAAAACGACGATAGGAGTTCTGACGCTCCTTCGTCGTCTTCGGATAGGTCATGGTCTCGCTCCTGCCCGCGGAAGGCAGGCCTGACTTGTCTTGCTATGCTGTTCAGTAGGTGAGCACCATCAGCAGAGGGCTACGTCGCCTCTTTCTAAAGAAGAAAACACGCCAGTCCCCCGCTCACATTCCAGACAGCGGCCATCCCAGGCCCTAGAAATGCTCCCTCGCGCCGGACGGTGACCACTCGCCCGCGCTTTTTGATTCAGCCGGAGGGATGGCGCGGCGCGGCGCGTCAGGCCGCGCTCAGAGACGGCGCCTCCAAAGCGTGCCCATTACCAGAGGCTCCGATCTGCTCAGGGAGCGGCCTTCGTGGCCGTACCCCTGCTGGTGCGGCGTGAATTCAAAGGGGAGCGGCGGTTCCGGTAGATGGGTGCCCGGTACGGCGCTGAGCTGCAAGGCTAGCTGCACGAATTGGCCATAGGGGAGGGGCGTCTCTCCACTCCAGAGCTTCTGGCTCAACACGTGCACCGCCGGTTCAATACGGTCGTCAATTTGGGCATCACTGACCACGTTGAGCTTATCATTCCAGAGGGCAAACATGGCTCCCAGCAGATGTGGGTCGTTGGGCGCCAGGTTCAGATGAGGATCGGTCAGATCGAAGATAAAGGGCTGCCAGCGCGTGTAGAGCGTCTTCGTATCAAGATAGTCGTGATAGTAGCCTGCGCGCGGTACGATGTAGAGTAGATTGTCGTTCATATTAATGAGCTGAAAGCCCTCGCGCGCCATTTGCACAGGATTGGCCCAACGATTGTTCCAAATGTCTAATACAATTGAACGAGCTACCGGTACGCGGCTCTTCATGAGCGAGAGACTTCCCCACATACGGACCGTCTTGCCCTTGCTGCTGAGGAAGGCCGCCAGGCGATTGACAAAGGCCCGATAGCGATCAGCATCGTTGAGCGCGTACTCATCAGCCCCAATATGAACCTGACTGCTGGCAAACCAGGGTAGAAACTCATTCCAGAGGTCCTCAACGAAGCGCAGAGAGCCGGGATTGGCCAGGTTGAGGAACTCTTTAGAGGCATGGGGACTGGCTAGATCGGGACGATATTGGGTCAGAGCCAGATCATGGGCCGGGGTGTCGATCTCAGGGATGAGCGTGACAGCATGCGTTTGGGCTAGTGCTTGCAGAGAGGCGATGTCAGCTCGACTGTAAGCCCCATCACGCGCCGCCAGGCCGCGAAAACGTGCGCTTTGGAGGCGGAAAGCTGCATACTGCCGCCGCCAATCAGGCCGCTCACCGGCTCCCGGAGCGTTGTCGTTGAGGTGAAGCTGGAATTCGTTCATCTTAAACCAGGAAAGGAGCCGGATATAGTCGGCTAGCAGCCCCGGCGTAAAGTAGCGCCGGCCCACATCCAACATGAAACCACGGACAGGATAGCGGGGATAATCGCGCGCCATGCCTCGCGCAAGTTGACTTCTGAACGGATCTTGCATGAGCATCTGGAGCACTGTGCGCGTGCCATAGAAGATACCCGCCTCAGTGTGCGCACTGATCGTCAGGGTATCCGCAATCACCAGCACATAGCCCTCGCTTCCAATCACTGGATCGTCATTCTTCAATGTAAGCCAGAGGTCGCCAGTGCTGGGGGTTTCCTGTGTAACAATAGGCAAACGAAGACCAGAGACGGCCTGCAGATCCTGCTGAAAGACGAGGGCCGTCGCTCGCAAGCGAGCTGCTGCAGGGGGATCGAGGACAATGCGCGCGCCAGCAGAGAGGGTAAAGGTCCCCAGGCCTCCGTGCCACTCGCGCAGCGTTGGAATCACCAGAGGCGCTGCATTGACAGAGAGAGGCAAGGAAGAGAGAAAGATGGCGAAGCGAGCCCCCACCAGGAAGAGGCCCAGCAGGGCCAACACCAGGGCCCCCACCAGACGCCAGGTCAGGCGAAAACGTGCTAGAGGCCATCCTCTTCCAAACAAAGTCAGTTGCGGAGAAATCACGACCAAGCTCTCCGTGCAGTTATCAGCATCGTTCGTGTTCCATTGTAGTCTCTGGCGCCTGCTTTTCCTAGTAAGACGAGCTGATTAGCAGAATAGTACCATATTATAGCCTTTTCTAGTGATGATAGCTCCCAGGACCAAGGCCCAAGGCGCCACACGCGAGCAACAAGAGAGACCGGAAGGAACCTCTCTCGGGGGCGCTAGAGAAGGAGGGAAAGGAAAGCAAAAGAAAAGAGGTCCGAGAAGCACAGGCCCGGCCAGCCAGCCAGCTAGCCACCTCAAGCGAGCAGAGCCTGTCTCTCGAACCCGCATCAGCAGACCTGCAGTGCGTCGGCGCGGCGCGGATCGCTGCGCCACGAAGCCAGACCGATGCGCTGCTACTCAGCGATTGGCTCCAGTTTGACGCCGGCCCGATCGCGCTTTAACTCATAGAGATTCGGCTGCCGCAGGGCCCAGTAGAAATGATCCCAATACTCTCCGGCCTCAGCGCCGCGCGGGACCTCGATAATCACGGGACCATAAAAGCCCACGTGCGAGCCTTCGAGAGCGATAGTCGGGACGCCGAAGGCGTGGTAGCGCTCAACCGCTTCCTGATGATCAGCTTGAACTTCACGAATGGTTGACTCGTCAGCCAACGCTTCATCAACCAAACCCGCATGTAAGCCTGCCTTTTGCAGGGCAGCTCGCACCCCCGCCGCATCCGAGATACTCTCACGGCGGCCATGCTGGGCAGCACCAAGAGCCAGATAATAGCGCTCCACTCCCTCATTGCCCTCGCGACGCCGCACCAGTGCCAGCGTGCGCAGGCCAGCCCAGCCGTGATCTTCATAGTTCGGCTGCGCCCCTTCCTTGCGATTGACGATCTCCAGACTGAAGAAGCGCCAGGTTACAGCGACCGCACGCACTTTGCGCACTTCACGCATCCAGAGCGCTGTACGCCAGGCCAGGGGACAAAGCGGATCAAAATGGAAGTTCACCTTAATGGGCGTGGCGGATGCTTGTTGAGTCATAGGATGACAAATGCTCCTCTAATCGATGGGTAAAACGGTGGTGTTGCGAGAAGGCACCAGTGACTGAAATGGCTGTTATCACCATACAATCTGGAGCGCGGGACTGTCAAGGCAAGCCAACGCGCTGCTGGTCGCTCGCGCTTCCACCTATTCATTTTCATTCTCATTGGTCAGCCGGGCGGGCCAGCGCCTATGTATGCCCCTGCCCTGACGTGTCTCGAACCGTCGGCCCTCTTTGCCAATGGTCAGTCACCTATTTACCAGAACCGTAGTTTATGAGATACTGCAAAAGGCAAACATCCCTAGCATCCCTAGGAACTCAGGAGGGACAGGAAATCATGCCAGGACAGATCAAAAGCCCCGTGCGTACGCTCGGCGTCCTAACCGGCGGCGGCGATGTACCGGGGCTGAACGCCGCCATCAAAGCACTGGTCTATCGGGCGGAGACACTGGGGATCAAGATCATCGGTCTCCGCTACGGATGGAGAGGCATCACTTTCCTCAACCGCAACCGCGCGCGCGATGAGCAGATCTTCCGCGCCGACGACCCGCAAACCTGGGACGATCACTATTTGATGCCGCTCAGTCGGCTGAATACGCGCACGATCGATCGCCAGGGTGGGACGATCTTGCTCTCAACGCGCACGAACCCTGCACGCGTCCGCGTCAGCGAGCTGCCCGAGCATTTGAAGCACCGCGGCGAAGGACGCGACGCCCAGGAATACCTGGATCTGACTGATGAGGTTCTGGCGAATATCGAGTTTCTGGGCCTGGATGGCCTGGTCGTCATCGGCGGCGATGACACGCTGAGCTACGGGGCTGTGCTTGCGGCGAAGGGAGTTCCGGTCTGGGGAATTCCGAAGACGATGGACAACGATGTTCCTGGCACTGATTACTGCATCGGCTTCCAGACGGCCATCAACCGTGCAAGTGAGTTTATCGGGCGCCTGCGCTCGACTCTCGGCTCCCACAGCGAGACAGCGCTTTTCCGCCTCTTTGGACGCGATGCCGGTTTCACTGCCCTGGAAACGGCTATTGTGACCTGGGCCGATCGCCTGCTGATCCCCGAGGTGCCGGCCAATATCGATCATCTGGCTGAGTTGATAGCCAGCGATCGGCGCAATAACCCGAATCACTATTCGATCGTGGTCCTCTCGGAAGGGGCGAATCTGGGCATGCCAGTGCCGGAGGTCGGCCCGGCGGATGCCTATGGCCATCGCAAGAAGGCTAACGTAGCTGAGTTTCTCGCCGGTCAGCTGAGCGAGCGGCTCCCCGGTGTGCGCTTCTTGCCGATCGATCTGACCTACATTCTGCGCAGCGGTGAGCCGGATGTCTATGATCGCCACATGGCTATCTATTTCGCCAATATGGCGATGAGCCTGGTGGAGCAGGGTATTCAGGGCGCGATGGTCGGCTATCGCGAGGGGAAGGTGATCTACACCGATTTGCCTGGCAAGGATAAGCCGCCGCGGCGCGTTGATCCCGATGACTACCACCCAACTCGCTACCGCCCGCGCTTCGAGCGCATCAGCGGGCCGTACATGCCGCTCTGAGGGCGGTTGCCTCTCTTTCCTCCTGGCTCTGCCTGCCGTGGTAAGCGTCAGGCAGGGGCCTTCAAGTCCCGCGCCCTGGAGACGGCAAGGCCCTCTCCGCATGAGGAATGAAGCAGGGGATCGGTGAGGTGCAGGCAGGCGTCCAGCGTCGGCGTTGCCGCTTATCATAGCGAGGAGGCGGCTTCGCCGATCCCTACTCGTTCTCTCCTCTTCGCCTCCTTCTCTCTGGGAGAGGCAGGTCAGATACTCCCCGTCAGCTTGCTGCTGGCCTCGCTATGCAAGCGCTCCTTTGGTCTATCCGCTGGGCACGTTCCTTCCTTTCTCTTCTTCTCTCTACGTGGAGCGACCCCAGGCGCGAGGCCGTCTGCGGCTGGAGCAGGAACAGACCAGGTATGGTTACCCTCCGTGTAAGGGCAGGACGTCTTGAGCATGAGCAAAGCCTCTAGCCTGTCCACTCAGCCCGGTCAGAGGAGGTTGATCATGGCTGCATTTTTTTGCTATTTCATTACAGGGTTAACTATCGATTATAGCTGTTACGGGCGGGCCCGGTGAAGGTGAAGCGAAGGGCGCTGTGTGGGCCTGGTGAGGGTCTTTCAGAGCCAGCTTAGAGGCAGCTTTAGCTATTTTTCAAACTTGACGAAAGACAGGATAATATGATAAATAAGAATAATGTTCTACTGCTAGCATCGTCAGTCCGCCCGCACCAGGGCCTTGCTACTTCCTGCTGTCACGGCCATCGCCAGATTGTTCTGGCCTCACTTTGTTTGAGCTGGGTGTTGGTATTGACACTATCTGCCTTCCAAGGAGGTTGAATGGTCTCTTACATCTTGGTCCCCATCGTTGTGGGACTTCTTGCCGTGCTGTTTGCGGCCTTCTTGATCAACGACGTGCTGCGGAGAGATACAGGTACGCCTTCAATGCAGAAGATCGCGAATGCCATCTTCTCCGGCGCAACCGCCTTTCTCAACAGGCAGTATCGCACTATCGCATTGCTAGCGATTGTGGCGGCTGTCTTAGTAGCAGCTGCCCTGGCGCTCCTTGGCCAGGGGACAGCGGCTGATCGGTTCAATCTGGCCTGGCACACCGCTCTCGCTTTCCTGGTGGGAGCGCTCTGCTCTGGTATCTCGGGCTATACAGGCATGTATGTTGCCGTGAAGTCCAATAGCCGCACCGCCAGTGCAGCGCGCCGCAGCCTGGGCGAAGCCCTGGTCGTGGCCCTGCGCGGGGGGGCCGTCTCTGGCTTCCTGGTGGTAGCGCTTTCGATACTGGGTGTCTCTTTGCTCTTCACCGCCTTTGGCGGCCTGTCCAGTCCGGCCACAACGCCGTCGCTGATCGTTGGCTTTGGCTTCGGCGCTAGCTTTGTGGCCCTCTTCGCCCAGCTCGGCGGCGGTATCTATACTAAGGCTGCCGATATGGGGGCGGATCTGGTCGGCAAGGTTGAGGCGAATATTCCCGAGGACGACCCGCGCAATCCGGCGGTGGTGGCCGATCTGGTCGGCGATAATGTGGGTGACTGCGCCGGGCGCGGTGCTGATCTCTTCGAGTCGACGGCTGCCGAGAATATTGGTACGATGATCCTGGGGGCTACTCTCTATCAGGCCACAGGCAACGTCGGCTGGATGCTCTTCCCGCTTGTGCTGGGCGCTTTCGGGTTGATCGCTTCGGCTATCGGTGTGCTCTCGGTTCGAGCTTCGGCTGTGATTGAACCTGAGAAGGCGGCTGGCCGCGATCCCGGCCAGATTGCTATGCAGCGCCTGAATATCGGTTACTATATTACCTGTGCTCTCTCGCTCGTCGGCATGTTCTTGGGCTGCTATCTGCTGCTCGGACAGAGTAATGTCGCGGCGAACTATGGCCTGCCCGCCTGGCTCTGGTTCGCGCTGGCCGGTACGGTCGGCATTGCTTTGAGCATCGCCTTCGTCTTTATCACGCAGTACTATACCTCCGGGACCTGGCGCCCGGTGCGTGAGATCGCTGCGGCGACGCTGACCGGCCCTGCTACGACGATTATCAGCGGCATTACGGTGGGTTTTGAGTGCATCGTCCCGCCTGTGTTAGCCATCAGTGCCGCTCTGGGCCTGGCTTACTTCTTCGGTAGCCAGGTGCATATCCCGCTGGCTACGCTCGGGGCTATTAATGTCAGTGGGATCTTCGGTACGGCTGTCGCCACCGTCGGTATGCTGATGAGCTGCGCTTATATCCTGACGATGGATACGTTCGGTCCGATTACGGATAATGCCGGCGGCATCAGCGAGATGAGTGGCCAGTCCGAGTCGGTGCGGGCCATTACGGATGCGCTCGACAGCGTCGGCAATACGACGAAGGCTTTGACGAAGGGCTACGGCCTTGGTTCCGCCGCTCTGGCCGCCTTCTTGCTCTTCAGTGCCTATCTGGATGTTCTCTATGGCTTCCGTCACGATCCGTCGGTCTATCGCGTCGATCTGGCCAATTTGAGCACGTTCATTGCGGGCCTGCTCGGTCTCGCTTTGATCTTCTTCTTCAGCTCGCTGGCGATCCGCGCCGTGGGCAAGGCCGCCGGACGCATGATCGAGGAGGTGCGCCGTCAGTTCCGCGAGAATCCGCGCATTATGGCCGAGAACCCTGATGAGCGGGTCGATCCCGATTACGCTCGCTGCGTGGACATCAGCACGTCAGGCGCTCTGCGCGCGATGGTCTGGCCTGGCGCAGTCGCGGTCTTGACTCCGATTGCCGTAGGCGCCATCCTCGGCCCGCAGGCGGCTGCCGGCCTGTTGATGGTGGCTACGATGGGCGGTATTGTGGTCGCGCTCTTCTTGAATAATGGCGGTGGCGCCTGGGACAATGCCAAGAAATATATCGAGGCGGGCTATCTGCGCGTGAATGTGAAAGGCGAGATTGTTCCGCCCGATGATCCCGAAGGGATTGTTCTGGGCAAGAAGAGCGAGCCGCACAAGGCGAGCGTGATCGGCGATACTGTTGGTGATCCTTTCAAGGATACTGCTGGTCCCTCGCTGCACGTGCTCATTAAGTTGCTGAGTACAATCACGCTGGTGCTCGCTCCTCTCTTCTACTTCCTGCATGTCTAGCTCTTATCTGACGGCTCGGCTCGCGGGAGACGAGAAGGGAGGGAAAGCTCAGCCAGGCTCACCCAGCCGAATGCGGGGGAGGAGAGGAGGTACAGGCCAGGCCTGATCTTGTCAAGGTCATGGCCTATGGTCAGGCCTGGACCAGGTCTGGTCTGACATCTGGGCGCTGCTTTGCCTGGGTGTTTCCTCTGTTCTTGCCATGCGTGTGGGAAGCATCTTCGGAAGGCAGACATGGCCTGGGGAGCCTGACTTGCTCTGGATTGTCTCGCTGGCTCCGGGCTGTATTGCAGGCATGGCGTGAAACGGTCTGCAGAGAGAAAAGACAAAGGAGAGGGGCGGAGATCCTCCCTCCACAGGCGAGGTCTTCCGCCCCTCTCTCTTTTTTTGCTGGCTTGCCTTTTTTGGCTCTAGCTGTTTCCTGGCGCGGCCAGTTCAGGCAGGAAGGCGAGCGGCCCTGTTCGGCGGCTGGCTTAGGCTAGCATTCGCTATAGCCGCAGCTATAGCATTTACGACAGCCCTCTTCATAGACCATCGTGTTGCAGCCGCATTGCGGGCACAGGTTGCCAGTGACGTTGAGGTAGCCGAGGCGCAATGGTTCGCCCGCGCTGTTGCTCTGACTCTCGCTCTGCGGCTGGTGATGGAAAGAGGCCGGCGTGTTCGAGCCGCTTTCGAGCATCTCTAGATGCAGCTCCAGTGCTCTTGCTACGGCGTCGGGCAGGGAGCGAATCTGCTGGATACCGAAGCCGACAGAGCGGCTGCCAGCGATGCCCCGTAGTTGCTCGGCGACTTCGCGCATGCGATCAACCTGCGAGAGTGGGCTGGGAATGCGCAGGATGAGTGAGATCAGGCGCCCTAGAGCTTCGGCCAGCGCCAGGATGTCGCTGCCGGCCTTGCCGACATTGACGAAGACTTCTAGTGGGCCGTGCTCGTCACTGTTGATGGTAACGTTGACTTTGCCTTCGGGGGCGCGGATCTTGCGCGTGTAGCCGTGCAGGACCTCGGGCGGTGGCTTGATCATTGGCCCGTGGCCGGCACTCTGCTCAGGCTTGCTTTCGTTGCGCAGCGGCGGCTGCTCCTGGCCAGTCTGGGCCGTTGATGTGGGCGGCTGGGCCGCCGCCGTGTGCTGCTGTTGCTCCGGTTTCTTCTCTTCGATATGGGAAAGCACTCCGACTCGTGATCCGTCGCGCATATAGGTAATGCCTTTGCAGCCAAGTTCGTAGGCTAGCGTGTAGAGCTTTTTAACGTCGTCGACCGTGTGGCTGTTGGGCGCGTTGACGGTCTTGCTGATGCTGGCATCGGTGTACTTCTGAATAGTGGCCTGGACACGTACGTGTTGTTCCGGGGTGAGATCGTTGGCCGCCACGAAGTAGTCGGGAATCGGTTCGCCCGGGTGCTCGTCTCGCCAGGCCTTGAAAAGCGGATGGTAGAGGATATGCTCCCCTGTGCGGTCGCGGCGCACCATCGCGAAGTCGTAGACGGGCTCGATGCCGGAGCTGACGCCGGCAAAGAGGCTGGTGGTACCCGTTGGCGCCTGGGTCAGCAGCACGGCGTTACGGATGCCTTGCTTGCGAATCTTGTCCTGGATATGCTTGGGCAGGCGCTGGATAAAGCGCCCCTGCATGTATTTCTCGCGGTCAAAGCGCGGGAAGGGCCCCTTTTCGGCGGCAATGTCGGCAGAGGCATCGTACGCTGCGTCGCGAATGGTACGATAGATGCGCTCAATGACGGGGATGGAGCGATCGCTGCCATATGGGATCTTCATTTTGATCAGGGCATCGGCCAGGCCCATGGTGCCCAGTCCGGTGCGCCGCGTGGCCATCTGCGCCTGCCGGTTCTCTTCAATAAAGTACTCGTTGGCATCGATGACGTTGTCAAGGAAGCGCATGGCCACACGTGCAATCTCGGCGAGCTGTTGATAGTCCATCTCGCCGTCTTTGACGAAGGCGGCCAGGTTGAGGGCACCCAGGTTACAGACGCCCCAGGGCGGGAGAGGCTGCTCTCCGCAGTTGTGCACGACCAGGCCATTGGCGATGAAGAGATGCATCTGCGGCTCAACTAGATCATAGACCAGCTCTTGACCATCTGGCTCCAGGCTCTCGAAGGTGGCCAGATACTCTTCGGCTGGCTCCTCGTGGGCCGTGTCCTGGGAGACCTGGGAGAGCGCAGCGCTTAGGATGCTCTGGCGACTCGCCGGCAGGAGGCCGATTTGCTCGCTGAAGCGTCGCAGTTGCGCGCCGCTGATGCATAGTTCCTCCGCTTCTGTCCCGTGGGTCGCCTGCGCCTGATCCAGATGCCGAGGTCGGATCTGGGAGAGAATGGCAAAATTCAGAAGGAGTCTCTGAATGTCTTCGAGGAGTGTGCGCGAGCAGCCGCTGAGCAGGAGGCTGTAGCCATGCTGGCGATCGCATGTGAGCGTAGCCGCCAGCGAGAAGAGGAGCGCCAGGAACCCCTGTTGCATAGGGCGATTGCCACGCAGTACGGCGGCGGGCAGATGGTCGCGTAGTGCCTGCTCTTCGGCAGCAGTCAGGGCCTGAGCGTGAGCAAGGACGGTGCTGCTGAGGGCGGCTTGGGGTGCTGGGAGGCCGTTGGCTTTGAGGCACAGCCAGGCAAGCGCCTGACCCAGTTCGGCGCTGCCCTCAGTGCCAAAGGCGCCGCCGTGTCGCAGCAGATGGAGTCGCTCGCCCGGGCGCAGATCAGCGGCAGCTTTCCATCCCGTGGTTGTGAGGATGCGGTGATCAGCCGTCAGGCGCAGGCTGTAGCCTTCGCGTGTGCGCAGTCGATAGACGGGCTTGATGCCTGTGGGGAAAACCGGGCTGGCCAGCCGCAGGCGACGGCCGAGCAAGGTTGGTCTGTGCTCGCTCTGGTGGCCGGCGGTCTGGGGTGCGCTGCCGACGAGGGCCGCCAGCGACAGGCTGAGGTTCTCTGAGACAATTTCTACGGGCTGCCCGTTCTGAGCCAGCTCGCTCGCGGGGATCAGGCCCTTACTGGTATAGATGAGGGTGTCACCGGTGACGCAGGGATTGACACAATTGATCTTTTCGTAATACCAGGTATTCGATTCTTTGTTGCAGCGGTCCATGAAGACGACGCCCGGCTCAGCCGATTCCCAGGCCGACTTACAGATCAGGTCCCAGAGATCGCGGGCCCGCACCGTCTTCTTGACCTCACCCTGCCAGATCAGGTCCCACGGCTCGTCGTTTTTGACGGCCTGCATGAAGCGATCGGAGATGCAGACTGAGAGATTAGCATGCTCGATCTTCCCTTCAGTGCGTTTGACTGTGATGAATTCTTCGACGTCGGGATGGGTGTCATCGAGCATGAGCATGAGCGCGCCGCGTCGCGAGCCGCCCTGTTGGATGACATCGCCTGTGGCCACCGAATAGAGCTGAGCCCAGGAGCAGGGGCCAGAGGCGGTGCCATTGACGGTCTTGATATAGGAGCCACGGGGCCGTAGAGTCGACAGGTTGATACCAACACCACCGCCGCGGGCCATGATCTCAGTCATGATCTTGAGGTTGTCAAGAATGCCCTGGCGGCTGTCTTCGGGGCTGGGAATAACGTAACAGTTCGAGACGACGAGGCCCGCCGCTACGAACGAGTGGTCTTCTTCAACCTCTATATCCAGTACAGGGCCAGTGTAATCAGCGATGGCGATTTCGTCAACACGCACCCATTTCAGGCCTTCGTGCTCAAAGAAGGATTGCAAAGCGCTGGTATGATCGGGCGCTTGCATACCAAAGAATTGCTCAAAGAGCGGCGCGCCCTCATCGGCTCTGACCTGAAGACGATAGACCGGTCCACTCCCCAGACGATGCGCCTCCTCACGCAGCACGAAGAGGTAGCCGAGGCGCAGGAGAAGCTGATGAACCTGGATGGCCAGTGTCCGATTCGCCAGTACAAGACCGATCTCGCTGCCAGAGACGTAGCCAGCGGCGCTGAACAGCCCTCGCAACAACGCCAGGGAGAGTTTAGCCGGCAAGTGCATCAGGGGGTCGGGAAGCCGCCGCGCATAGCTATAGCCGCCCAGGAAAGCCTTGAAGAACTGCCCAATGGCTTCAGAAGGCACCTCTAGATCGTAGCAGCGCGCGGTACTACTCAGCCTGACGGATGGTTCAATACCAAACTTGGCATCGATAATACGGACGCTCTCTTGAGCTGCTTGTTGCTCATCCAGGGCAAAGGCGATCTTGATACCGGACGGAATATCGGTGCCTGGACGATGAGTCAGGCCACCTTTGCCCAACCAGCGACCGAGCAGATAGCAGAGATCTTCGTCGAGCACCAGGCGATCAGGAAGCCTGACGGACTTTTCCCTGGCCGTTGCCGCCTCATGGTCGCTGCCTGGCGTCACCTTCAAGAGCTGACCGCCCTGCAATGCATATTCAGGGAGGTAATCGCGGAGAAAGATGGTAGCGGAAGCGCTTTCCTCGTCATGCTGTCCGAGGGCAACGTAATCGCCGGGTTTAATCTCCCGGGCGGGAATCCAGTCCGGCTCATGATGCAGGCGCCGGTTAGCGGTCGCCTCCTGCTTGTCTACCCATTCTGAGCGGATGAGATAGACCTTATGATCGCCTGTCAGGCGCAAATCAGCGTAGCCGACTGCGGTGGAACGAATGATGTAAAGCGGCTCTTCAGTTTCGCGCTCAAATTTGTGGAGGACGGGGCGCAGGCGCTTGCGATGGGTCACTACAAGATCGCCCACCTTGATTTCGGCAATAGGGCGATAGCCTTCTGCTGTGAGGACTTCTTGATCAGGTGGCATGCAGTTATAAAAGGTCACCTGATGGCCGGAGCCAGCTCCGGCCAGAATGCGCCCCCCAGGCACAAATTTAAAATCGGTCATCGCATCGTAGAAGCGCTTCTCCCAGTAGGCGCGCAGCTCTTCTGTCTTCTCAACCGCCGCAATCCCCCGCGCCACACGTGCCCACAGCTCTTCAGGATAGTGCTCCAGCGGCTGACCATTGGCATCCTTCAGCGAATAGCGATCCAAAAAGACTTTCAGGCGAATGCCTTCTAGCTGCGTTCGCTTCGGTGTATCGCCAGGCGCTTTGGGAGTCTTCGACTCCTGCTGCTCTAACATGCTATGTTACTCCTCTCTCAAATTGCAGCTCATCAGTCGTCGCACGCTACCACACACTGCGCGCTCGTTGTGCCGCGCCTCCCGGTGCCGGACGTACGACAAAGACAGGGCATGGTCAGGAAATAGGACTCACTTCTAGTGAACTTGTCCTGCAGGCAAGTTATCGGCTATGATTTCCCCGGTCGACCTTCCTCGGGACAGTATACTAGGAAACTTCCCCGATTACAAGCCTTTGAGCACAAGATATTGAGATTTTCTTATTCCCAGGCACAACATATTGAGAGATATTGAGACGTGGTATGATAAGGGGGGTCGTGGTCAGTCAGTCAGCCAGCAAGCAAGCTCTGAGCGGGGAGCCAGGGCCAGCCTGGTCAGGTCAGGTCAGATCGCAGAAGAGGCTTCTGACCGACGGTGCCGCAGGCTTCCTCCGGCTGACGAGCGGGCCAGACCACGCATCGCTTTGGAGGATTTGAGGCACCATGCGGGCAGAGATTATTTCCTGTGGTACTGAGCTGTTGCTTGGCCAGATCACCGATACCAACGCCACCTATCTGGCGCAGAGCCTGAGCGGCCTGGGGATCGACCTCTACTTTGTCTCTCAGGTTGGCGATAACCTTGAGCGCATCGTTGAGACGCTACGACGGGCCTGGGAACGTTCAGATTTGATCATTATGACTGGCGGCCTTGGGCCGACCGAGGATGATCTGACGCGCGAGGCCATCAGCACGCTGTTAGGGGAGAGCATGCAGGTTGATCCAAAGCTGGAGGCTGAGCTGCGCGCCTGGTTTGCTGCCCGGGGCGTCCAGATGCCCGAGCGCAATGTCAAGCAGGCCACGCTAATCCCTTCGGCGCGTCCTTTGCCTAATCCTCTGGGCACAGCTCCCGGCTGGTGGGTTGAGAAAGCGGGTCGCATCATTGTCGCTATGCCGGGGGTGCCGCGCGAAATGTATCGTATGTGGGAGGCCGAGGTCATCCCTCGCCTGAGTCCTTATACTGGCGGCCTGATCTTCACGCGCATTCTACGGGTGACCGGTTTGGGAGAATCCACAGTTGAGCAGCGACTGGAGGCCTTCATTCACGCGAGCAACCCGACGGTAGCCACCTATGCCAAGAGCGATGCCGTTGATGTGCGCGTGACTGCCAAGGCGGCCAGCCGCGAAGAGGCTGAGCGCCTGGTCAGCGAGACTGAGGCGGGTATTCGCGCAGTGCTTGGCGACTACATCTTTGGGGTTGATAAGGAGACACTTCCGGGCGTGGTTGGCGCCATGCTCGTCGAGCGCGGTCAGACCCTGGCAGTCATGGAGAGCTTTACAGGAGGACTTCTCTCCAGTGTGATTACCGATGTACCTGGCAGCTCGCGTTACTTCCGCGGCGGCCTGGTCGCCTACGGTCGCGCTGCAGCTCTGGAGCTGGGTCTTGCGCCAGAGCTGGTCGAGCAAGCAGGTTTGGTCAGCGAGGCAACGGCCCGCGCTATGGCTCAGCTCGCACGGCAGCGCCTGGGAGCTGACTATGGTATCGGTATCACTGGCGTGGCCGGTCCTGAGCCGTTCGAGCAGAAACCTGCGGGAACGCTGGTCCTGGCTATCGCTGGCCCTGCAGGCTTTGTCACCTCTAGCGGCAGCGGCTGGCGGGGCAGTCGCGAGGATCAGAAATATCGCTCAGCTCTCTCCGCCTTGAATCTGCTGCGTCTCCATCTACTGGGCCATAAAAAGGCGCAGCAGTGAGGCACGACACAGGCCGTCTCTTTTGAGTAGGGTCGGTAAGCTGGCAGGCAGGGCCGGGTCAGGCTGTTGTGCAACTGGTGGCCAGGTGCCTGGCCCACCCGCTTTGGTCTGTTGTCTGCCCCTTGCCAGAAGACCAGCCTGAGTGCTATCATTACCACGCCCTGCCCGCACTCGCAGCCGTGGGCCAGGCTCAGCCTGGGCAGGCTGTAAGAAGACTGCAGGGGTCCCACCGATGCACGACCCCTCCGGCTCGGGGCCAAGACGGACGGCACCTTGCTAGCGAAACTGACGCTGGTGCACTATGGAGAGATCTGGCCAGAAAACAACGGAGCTGCAGAGAAAGGACCGCGCCGCTCGCAGGAAACCGGCGCGGTCGCGTTTTCCTTTTCGCCTGAGCCGCTCGTCACCGCTGATCCGGCTGCTGGCGGTGCTTGGCCCGGGCCTGATCGCGGCCAACGCCGGCAACGACGCTGGGGGTATCGCTACCTACTCGGCGGCTGGGGCCAACTATGGCTATAACCTGTTGTGGGCGCTTTTCATTAGCAGTTTCTTTGTGGCTGTGATCCAGGAGATGTGTGCCCGCATGGGAGCGGTGACCGGCAAGGGCCTGGCCGATCTGATTCGCGAGGAGTTTGGCGTACGCTGGACGGCGCTGGCCATGCTGGCTCTGCTGATCGCCAATACGGGGATTACCATTTCGGAGTTTCTCGGCATTGGCGCCAGTGTGCAGGTCTTGGCTCAGGATGTGCATACGCCCTGGCTCTATGTCACTGTGCCTGTCTGCGGGCTGGTGCTGTGGTGGCTGGTCATTAAAGGCTCCTATCAGCGCGTCGAGAAGGTCTTTATCGCGATGTCGCTGGGCTTTCTCTCCTATATTCCTGCCGCCTTCGTCGCTCATCCCGACTGGGGGGCGATCGCTCATCAGAGCGTGTTTCCCGACTGGAGCTGGGATAGCGATTATCTGCTGACGGCGGCGGCTCTGGTCGGCACGACGATCAGTCCCTATATGCTCTTCTATGTGCAGTCGGCTGTCGCTGACAAGGGCATCCATGCCGGTGAGTATATCTATGAGCAGATCGACGTCTATAGCGGGACCCTCTTCGCGACGATCATCTCTTTCTTTATCATTATTGCCACCGGGGCAACGCTCTTTGTCTCTCACCATCCGGTGAGCACGGCGCTGGATGCCGCTTTTGCGCTGCGCAATCTGGCCGGTCCCTATGCTTCGCTGCTCTTCAGTATCGGTCTCTTCGGCGCCTCGCTGCTAGCGGCGGCGGTTCTGCCGCTTTCGACCGCTTACGCCATCTGCGAGGCCTTCGGCTTTGAGCGTAGCCTTTCGCGCAGTTTCCGCGAGGCGCCGGTCTTCCAGGGCCTTTTTACGGCGCTGATCGCGCTCGGCGTGCTGGTGACCTTGATCCCTGGACTGCCCATCTTCCAGGTGCTGATCGTGCTCCAGGATATCAATACGGCTATGTTGCCGATTATCCTGGTCTTCATTATCCTGCTGGTTAACAATCGCCGCTTGATGGGCAGACATCGGAACTCGCTTCTGTTCAATATCTTCGGCTGGGCAACCGTCGTCTTTGTCTCGATCCTGACCTTGATTTTGCTGGCCGTCAATGTCTTCCACCTCTGAGGTCGGCAGCGGGACGGGGGAGGCCGCTCCGCGCAAAGCGAGCAGCAAGCGTTCTATCCAGCGACAGCGCTTGATTCGGTCTCTTCATCGGTCTGTCTCTGCTCTGCGCCGCCTGGCAGGCAACAGGTTTTTCTGGCCGAGGTGTGCTAGAATAGTATTACCATGAGTGGAGCACGCAGCGAAGGAGAAAGGCCAGAAAGTATGGAGCACGATGCAGACCAGGCCCACAGCTATGCCCCCCAAGGCAGTCGCGGCGAGCTGAGTGTTTCGCTTGAAGGGCCTCTTGACTATACTCATCCCGACTTTTACCGCCTCCCGACAGGCACACCGCATCTTGACCCGGCTACAGCGCAGGCAGCGCTCCAGCCCTATCGCGGCCCGCAGGATCTGGCGCGCTATACTGCCGTGGCGGGCGCGGGCGAGAACGGTTACGCTGTGGGTGCCCCGGCAGAAGAGAAGGGGAAAGCCCCAGCGGCCAGTGGCATCAAGGGGAAGAAGGGCTGGGCTGGCCTGGGCGGAAGTCTGGCGGCGCTGGTGGCTTTGCTCCTGAAATTTCAGTGGCTCGGCTGGTTGCTGAAATTCGGTTGGGCCGGGATCTCCGCGCTCATTTCGCTGGCTTTCTACGCCATGCTCTTCGGCTGGGCTTTTGGCCTGGGAATCGTGGCTCTGCTCTTTGTCCACGAGCTGGGACACGCCATTGTTATCAAGGCGAAAGGCATCCCCCTTTGGGGCATGCTCTTCATTCCTCTCGTGGGAGCCGCAGTCTTTATGCAGCGTCATCCGCAGAATGCACGCGATGATGCCGAGATCGGTATTGCCGGGCCGTTAGCGGGAGCGCTAGGCGCCGCTCTCTGTTTGCTGATAGCCTGGTTCCATCCTATGGGTGTCTGGGCGCCGCTGGCTTACTTTGGCTTCTTTATCAATCTGTTGAACTTGATTCCTGCTCCCATGCTGGACGGCGGGCGCGTTGTGGGAGCGATCGACCGCCGCCTCTATGTGGTGGGCCTGCTGCTCTTGCTGGCTTATCAGGTCTGGCTCTGGCTTGACGGCCAGGTTTCTCTCTGGCTGCTCCTCTTCCTGATCGTGGGCGCTACCCGGCTGTGGACACAGCACAGCGACAATGCTATCTACCCGCACCAGTATTATGAGGTTTCCCCGCGCTTTCGCGTCGCTATGACAGTGGCCTATTTTGGGCTAATAGCCTTGCTCATCCTTGGGATGTCGTTCGCGCAGAGCCTCATCATCCCTTACTACGTGTAATCCTCAGCTCAGCAGGCAAGAATTTCCTGCGCTCCCTTTAGACCTGCCTGACTGTTCTTTTCACCGCGTGTCGCGCGGCGGGACCGGCCACGTCTGCTTTGATCCGTTGGGAACAGAGATATCAGCCGCACGCAGACTGGTAACACAGGAAAAAGATGGGCGTAAATAGCCATCTTTGGCGCGACGCGCTTTAGATGGCTGCTCCTTTTTGAGCCGGCGCTCTAGGGCTACGATCTTTTCGCTGGCCTCTTCGTGAGAGAGTTGCTCCATTGGGAATGCTCCTTTCTTCTGCGCGCCTGGCCGGCCAGCGGATCTGCGCATGATGCCAGCGCAACTGGCAGCAGGCGGCGACAATGACTCAGAATGGCGAAAGCACGACGAGCCTCTCTTTTATGCGGACGGCAGGCTATAAGCGCTGCTGGCTGTGCGCGTCACGCCTGACGCCAGGCCGGCCCCGGCGCGCTATGACGCGTTGGCACTCACTCACTATCTCGTTTGCTCCTGAGTGGAGGCGGCGCGGCTGCGCACTTCAACTCCTGCTAGCTGTTCTAAGACCTTGAGTAAGGCGGTATAATCCTCGCGACCATAGCCCTGGGCGCGGGCCATTTCATAGAGCTGGCGCGTCAGCCCTGTCAACGGCAGCGGCGTCTGATACTGTGCTCCCAGCTCCAGAGCTAGATTCAGGTCCTTCTGCAAGAGGTCGGTCATGAAACCGGGCTGGAAGCTTCCAGTAAAGGCGCGCATGGGAAATTGATTGGCAAGCTGCCAGTTGGCTCCCGTGCTGACATTGATAATGTTTGCCATCAGCTCGACATCGGCGCCAGCCTTGACCCCCAATACGAGGGCTTCTGCGGTAGCGGCAGCAATCACCCCGGCCAGCATGTTATTGACCAGCTTGACAACCTCACCGGCCCCCGAAGGTCCCACATAGAAAATGCGCTCAGGCTTGCCCATTGCCTCCAGAAGCGGACGGACGCGCTCAAAGACGGCGCGCTCCCCGCCAACCATGATGGCCAGGGTGCCGGCTATCGCCCCCTGGGAGCCTCCACTCACTGGCGCGTCCAGGAAAGACACCCCGCGCTCGCCGGCGAGTTGAGCCAGTCGGCGACTCGTTGCCGGTGCAATGGTACTCATATCGATGATGATCAACCCCTCTTGGGCCCCTTCCAGAATGCCATTGGGACCGGCCACCAGCTCCTCGACATCCTGCGAGGTGGGAACCATTGTGATCACTACCTCTACGCTCGCAGCCAGTTCGCGCGGCGAGGGAACAAGCCTGGCTCCCGCCTGAAGTACCTCCTGAACACCAGGTTTCTCAGGATGACGCGCATAAATCGCGACTGCATGCCCGGCTTTGAGCAGATTGAGCGTCATCGGACGGCCCATTGTCCCAATCCCTATGAAGCCGACCTTCATCTTAGATATCACGTCCTTTCTCCACCAATCGATCCAGCTTTCGCTTGGCTGGCTGGTCACCTAGAGGCTCCAGATGGCCGACAGCGCGCCGGGCCAGGTCTGATCAGGTCTGCAAACCTGGGTCATTCTTCTTGCACGCCCGTGAGGGCCGCCGCGCTTTGCTCTGTTCCCGCCTCTACCTCGACAACGACCGCCCCGCCCTGGACTACATCGCCTTCGCGATAATAGATGCGCCGGACGATCCCCTCATAGGGAGCAGTGATAACATGCTCCATCTTCATAGCGCTCAGAATGACCAGCACCTGACGCTGTTTGACATGCTCACCTTCGCTGACCTGCACTTTGACAATGGTACCCGCCATAGGGGCCGTCAAGCTCTGACCGCCGCGCTGGCCACTCCCGCGCAGACTGCTTTCGATAGCTGGCGGCTGCGGTCGCAGCAGACGATAGAGCCGTCCCCGCAGTATGACCTGCGTCTCACCAGCCAGACGCAAGAGCTGGACACGCTCACGTCGTGCCCCACGCTGGAGGCAAAGCGCCCCATCCGGCGTTTGCTGCGGCAGCACTTCCTCC
The DNA here is from genome assembly GCF_059696725.1 of Thermogemmatispora argillosa. NCBI lineage: Bacteria > Bacillati > Chloroflexota > Ktedonobacteria > Thermogemmatisporales > Thermogemmatisporaceae > Thermogemmatispora > Thermogemmatispora argillosa. The sequence goes on from NZ_AP019377.1 coordinate 939,143, forward strand.
GGCTCTCCCTGGTCAACCTGGACGCGCCAGCCTCCGCCAGTGCCCGGCAGACGCTCAAGGCGAACCTGATGTTCTTCTCCTTCATAGCGATAACGCAGGAGTCGCCCCTCACCGCTCAAGCGCCAGGCCCCCAGGCGCCGCCAGGGATTGCGCTCACTCGGCTCTTCGGCCAACACCTCAGCCAGAGCCGCCGCGCTTAAAGCCAAGGGCAGCGCCGCTGGCTCCTGCAAGGCCCCCGGTTTCAGGAGCTGCTGCTCCTCTAGAAAACTGGTGAAGGTGAGGCCCTCACGGAAAGCCGCATTCTCGGTGATCGCGTGGAGCAAAGCGCTATTGGTCTTGACGCCGAAGACCGCCAACTCCTCCAGTAAGGTCCGCATGCGCGCAATGCTGACAGCCCGCTCTTCGCCGTAGGTAATCAGCTTGGCCAGCATGGGATCATAGAACTGGCTGACCTCAGAGCCGCTTTCCACGCCGCTATCAATGCGCATACCGGGCCGCTGCGGCATGACAAAGCGGAGGATTTTGCCAGTAGATGGGAGAAACTGCTGCTCGGGATCTTCAGCATAAAGGCGCATTTCGAGAGCATGACCGCGGGCCACCAGCTCGTCTTGACGGAGACGCAAAGGCTCGCCAGCGGCGATCAGGATCTGCAGGCGCACCAGGTCAACCCCCATCACAAGCTCGGTCACAGGGTGCTCAACCTGCAGGCGCGTGTTCATCTCCAGAAAATAGAAGTGGTGATCACGATCAAGCAAAAACTCTAGCGTGCCAGCGTTGACATAGCCAGCAGCGCGAGCAATGCGTACGGCGGCCTCCCCCATCTGAGCGCGCAAGGCCGGCGTCAAGGCAGGAGATGGGGTCTCCTCAACGATCTTCTGGTGGCGACGCTGAATCGAGCATTCGCGCTCGCCCAGATGCACAACCTGCCCGTAGGCATCGGCCAAGACCTGGAACTCAATGTGACGCGGCTGCTCTAGCAAGCGCTCCAGAAAGACTGTGCCATCGCCAAAGGCAGCACGCGCCTCGCGCTGCGCTCCCTCTAGCTGAGCGGGAAAATCTTCCAGCGAGCGCACCACCCGCATTCCTTTGCCACCACCGCCGGCTGCCGCCTTGATCAAGAGCGGTACGCCGATGCGCTCGGCCTCCTGGAGCAGATGCTGCGGGGTCTGCTCGGGCCCATCGTAGCCCGGTACCGTTGGTACACCGACCTGCTGCGCCACCCGACGCGCCGCAATTTTCGAGCCCATGAGACGCATGGCCGAGGCCGGGGGACCAATGAAGACAAGGCCGGCTTCCTGGCAGGCTTCAGCGAAAGCCGGGTTTTCCGATAGGAAGCCATAGCCGGGGTGAATGGCCTCCGCCCCAGCTTGACGGGCCGCTGCAATGATTGCCTCGATGCGCAGATAACTTTCGCTGGCAGGCGCCGGGCCGATGGGATAGGCCTCGTCGGCTTCGTAGACGTGCGGCGCATAACGGTCGGCCTCCGAGTAAACGGCAACGGTGCGAATGCCCATCGCGCGACAGGTGGCCATGATGCGGCGGGCAATCTCCCCCCGATTGGCGATGAGAATCTTCTTGAACATCTTAGTTGCTCACCCAGTTCGCTTGGCGCTTCTCCAGGAAGGCGCGCAGACCCTCCTGTCCTTCGGCACTCGTCCGCAATTCGGCGATCAGATTGGCGGTATAGTCACGCGCCGCCTCGCGACTCAACGAGCCAACCTGTAGGGCCAAGGCCTTGCAGGCGCGCAGGGCACGTGGCCCACCTCGGAGCAGATGATGCAGCACCTGCTCCACCGCCGCATCCAGCTCTTGAGCCGTCACCACCCCATGCACAAGCCCAAGTTCACGGGCCCGTGCCGCAGAGAACTGCTCGCCCGTTACAAAGAGAGCCCGCGCCTGCCCCTCACCGATTTTGCGCACGACGTAGGGAGCAATCACCGCCGGCGCGATGCCCAGACGCACTTCGCTGAAAGCAAAGCGAGCTGTCTCCACCGCAATCACCAGATCGCAGGCCGCAATCAGACCTAGCCCTCCACCCATCGCCGTGCCATTGACGCGGGCTACCACCGGACAGGGGAAGGTATAGATCGTCTCAAAGAGGTCAGCTAAGCGCAAAGCCTCGGTCACATTCTCCTCACGGCTCAAGCCTGCCGCCTGCTGCATCATCTTGATATCGGCCCCAGCGCTAAAAGAGGCACCCGCGCCGGTCAGGACGACAGCATGCAGCCGCTCATCGTCGCGCAAAGCCGTAAAGGCAGCCCGCAGCTCCTCAATCAACTGCTCATTAAAAGCATTATGGACCTCGGGACGGCGCATCGTCACCGTCGCGACCCGGTCCTGAAAGCTGCGTTCAACACTGAGTAGGGTGTACTCCATTGTGCCAATCCCCGACAAGAACTCAGCTGCTGCAGGTCTAGCGGAACCAGCCGGCCCGGCGGTTCGCTCACCAATGCCAGCCTCTGGCCCTCACCGGCAGAGAGCCAACGGCTGCCGCAGCTCCTCATTCGCTTGTTGTTTTTGATTATACCACCCGTCTGCCAGCCTGCTGGCTGATCTCTCTTCCGCTTGCTCTCTCGCCGCCTCGCGCGCGGAGCACCCGTCACCAGCCAGCTATTCAGCCCCTCCCTAGAGCCAGCGCAGGCGCCGAAAGATCACCAGCAGGAGCAACGAGATTCCTCCCATGGCAGTCAGCGCCGCTGGATAGCCATAGACCCAGTGCAGCTCAGGCATATGCTCAAAATTCATCCCCCAGATCCCCGCCAGCAAGGCATCAACCATCAGAATGATGGAGGCTGCCGTCAGCGTGCGCATCGTCTTATTGAGATCGTTGGAGACAATTGACAGATTGGCGTCCATAGTCGAGCTGAGCTGATCACGGTAGAGATCGACGGTATCAGCGACGCGCATAATGTGGTCATAGATATCGCGAAAATAAAGCAGAGCATGCTCACTGAAGAGGGGATTATCGCGATTTGTTAGCACATTAAGAACATCACGTTCGGGGCCGACAATGCGGCGCAACTTCAGGAAGCGCTTCTTGAGAGTGAGCAGCTCCTGAGTAAAAGGGCGCTGACGGAGGGTACCGCTGAAAAGCTGATCTTCCAGCCCCTCGGCCTGCTCGACCATGGCATCGAGGACCGGGAAATACTGATCGACAATCGTATCGAGCAAGGAATAGAGCAGGACCACAACCCCGCCTTCCAACTGATGCACATTGCGCGTCCAGCGCTGCTCAACCTCCTCCAACTCGGGAATCTGCTCATCATGCACCGTGATCAAGAAGCGCTCCCCAAGAAAGAGGTCCAGCTCACAGACCTGCAGTCCCGCCTCATCCGGCAGCTCCGTCGTACGCAGCGTATAAAAGACCAGGAAAAAAAAGTGCTCGTACTCCTCGATCTTTGGACGCTGGTGTTTATGGCCGGCATCCTCGACCGCCAGCGGATGCAGATGGAAGGCCGCGCCCACCCGCCGCAGCTCCTCCTGGCTTGGCTGAAAGAGATCGAGCCAAAGCACAGTCCCTGTCTGGGCGAGGGCCTCACGCGCCTCCTCTAGCGAGGTGACGCGCTGAAAGCAACGCTCCTGGGCATTACAACGTAGAGCCGTCAGCACAAGCGTGGCTACTCCTTCCTTAAATGGGGTCAGGCACATCACATCAATCCACCAGCCAACCCCGTTGCCCTTTCAGCTCAGGCGGACACCTAGCTCTCCAACAGCGCAGTTCCGCAGCGGGGACCGCTCTCTCAGCCCGCCTCCAACGACAAGGAGGCAGCAGGCAGACAGAGAGGCGGACAGGGAGAGCAGCCGCTTTACATTACATACGGAAGACCCCGAACGGCGTTTCAGGCAGCGGCGCATTGAGCGAGGCGGCGATGCCTAACGCCAATACTGTGCGCGTCTCACAGGGATCGATAATACCATCATCCCACAAGCGAGCCGTACTATAGTACGGATTGCCTTCGCGCTCATACTTCTCCAGAATCGGCCGCTTAAAGGCAGCCTCCTCTTCCTCCGTCATCGTCTCTCCACGCGCCGCCAGATTCTCTTTGCGGATCGTCGCCAGCACGCTTGCCGCCTGCTCGCCCCCCATGACCGAAATACGGGCATTGGGCCACATCCAAAGCTGGCGCGGCGAGTAGGCGCGTCCACACATCGCGTAGTTGCCCGCCCCGAACGAGCCGCCGATAATGACTGTAAAGCGAGGCACCGGCGCATTGGCCACCGCCATCACCATTTTCGCCCCATCCTTGGCAATGCCGCCGCTTTCATACTGGCGCCCCACCATAAAGCCAGTGATATTCTGCAAAAAGATCAGAGGGATCTGGCGCTGGGCACACAGCTCAATAAAGTGAGTTGCCTTGAGAGCGCTCTCCGAGAAGAGGACCCCGTTATTCGCAATAATGCCCACAGGATAACCCATCAGGCGCGCAAAGCCGCAGACGATCGTCGTCCCATACAGCTCCTTAAACTCGTGGAAGCGGCTGCCATCCACCAGGCGAGCAATCACCTCGCGCACATCGTAGCTCTTGCGATAATCGCGGGGCACAATGCCATAGATCTCCTCGGGATCATAGCGCGGCGGCTCCGGCTCGGTGATCTCCCAGGGAATGTACTTGCGCCGCTGCAGATTGGCCACAATGCTGCGGCAGATAGCGAGGGCATGCTCATCGTTCAGGGCATAGTGATCAGCCACCCCCGAGACGCGACAATGGACGTCAGCCCCGCCCAACTCCTCGGCGCTTACCTCCTCGCCGGTGGCCGCCTTCACCAGCGGCGGGCCCCCAAGAAAGATCGTCCCCGTGCCACGTACAATAATGGTCTCATCACTCATCGCCGGCACATAGGCCCCGCCCGCTGTGCACGACCCCATCACCACAGCAATCTGCGGAATGCGCTGGCTCGACATGCGGGCCTGATTGTAAAAGATGCGCCCGAAATGGTCGCGGTCGGGAAAGACCTCAGCCTGCAGCGGCAAAAAGGCCCCGCCCGAGTCGACAAGATAAATACAAGGGAGACGATTCTGCTCGGCAATCTCCTGAGCCCGCAGATGCTTCTTAACCGTCATCGGGTAGTAGGTTCCGCCTTTGACGGTGGCATCGTTAGCGATAATCATGCACTCCTGGCCCTCAACCACCCCTATGCCGGTCACAATGCCCGCCGAGGGAGCCTCGTTATCGTACATATCCCAGGCAGCCAGCGGACTCAGCTCCAAAAATGGAGTATCGGGATCACAGAGTAAACGAATGCGCTCGCGCGCCAGCAGCTTATTGCGCTTACGATGACGAGCAATGGCCTCGGCGCCTCCGCCCTGCTGCACCTGCTGTAGACGCTCCTTCAGCTCAGCCACAAGCTGACGGAAATAGCGCGCATTTTCCTGGAATTCAGGACTATTGCGATCAACGTGCGTGTCAAGGACGCGCATGGGCGTTTGCTCTCTTCCTCTCTGAAGAAATCACTGTCATTGTGACATGCGGCCCTCTGCCTCGTCAAGATCTCCCGTGAGTGGGAGCAGCCTCGCGCCACCGGAGAGGCGAGGCTGCCCAGGCCCCAGGCCACCGCCCGACCAGCTTAGAGAGCAAGAGAAGAAAAAGGAGCGCCCGAGACGCGGCCCGAAAGCGAGGCCAGGCTTTAGTTACCTTCGCACCTGGGCGAGCACGCGATCGATCTGAGTCAGCAGCCGTCCGGCAGGAGCAAAGCCATAGTTGACCGCCTGGGCCTTGCCTTCACCATCGAGCACGACAGTTGTTGGTAAAGTCAGCACTCGATAGCGCGCCGTTAACTGCGGCTGGGTCGGCGCATCGATCTCAATAACCTGAACCAGCGCGCCGCGGGCCGCCTGCACCTGACGTAGCGCCGGCTTCTGCAGGCGCTGGCACTGTTGGCACTCGGCGCTACTGAAGAGCAGGACACGTACCGGCGCCTCAGAGACCGCCAGCGCAGGCGGCCCCCCAGCGGCCAGGGCCGGCGCTGCCAGCGCCGCCCGGCGCTGTCGCTCCACAAAGCGCCGTCCAAGTGCAATCAAGCCCCAGAGAAGGGCCGCCAGCCCTAGTAGCAAGGCTGCCCGCCAGAGCATCACCTCCATAGTGCACCTGCCTGCCCTGCCTTATCGCACACCGCGCCAGTGAAAGCCCCCTTCGTAGCGCACGCGGGGGACAAGGCCAGCTTTCCCCAGATAGTAGTAGACCAAACAGCCGGCGCAAAAGCCAACCGTGAGGTTGACAAACGAGAGGACAAACACCAGCAGGTCCAGGGCCCAGCCGACCACGGTCGCCGAGGTCAAGAGGAGCACCAACCCAGCCACCAGCAGCAGCGTGGCCCCCACCCCCTGGGCGAACCGGTGCGGAGCCGGATCGTCTTCAACCAGACGCGGTTTCAACAGGCCGAGCGGTACGAGGACATGCCGATAGAGCAGGGCGAAAGGACCAGCCGCCGGCCAGAGGGCACTCCAGGCCAGCAGCAGCCCGGTGATCAAGACCAGGGGCGGCCAACTCAGCAGAAAGGCCACAGCCGTCAGCACAACAACGCTGCCCTGGGAGAACTTCGCCAGACGCGTATCGACGCGCAGGTCACTTGCAGAAGCGGCTTCCACGATCGTTCCTCCTCCAGTTCAGTTCAGGCCCAAGCGGCGCCCATCTCTCTCCGAGCAGCCGGGCGCCTTCTCACTGAAACGGAGCCTTTACCTCAGAGAGAATGATAACATAGTGTATCTAGTAAGTAAACAACCACAGCGCGGCTTGCCGTATTCCCGGCACACGGCGAAGTCAGGCCGGGTCAGGCCAGGCCCGGCCACCCCATCACCTCACAGCAGGCCTCAGCCAAGGTTAGCTCTTCCTCCCCTCTTGACAGAGCTGGCAAGAAAGGGTATCCTGTTTACGGACAGCTACAGACAAGGTGTCGCGTCTCCATTTGCCTTGCCATCAGAGCGTGCAACAACGACAAGGCAAGCAGAACAGCAGACTCACTAGCGCAAGACCGCTGAGAGCTGATCTGGTAGGTAAGGCAGGTCTGGCAGAGAACCACATTCGGGTGTGGCCAAGCGGTAAGGCAGCGGACTTTGGATCCGCGATCCCAGGTTCGAATCCTGGCACCCGAGCCAGCGTTGCTCCGCTCCCCACTGCAGGGAGTGGGGTCAGTCTTGTGATTGGCAGTATGCTTTGATTGAGCCTTGTACTTTACCTTGCCTGTACGGCGAGCAGGCAAGGAGAAGGGGGAGTTTATTTCTTTCCCATATCTGAGTCGAAAAGGAGGCTCATTCAATTTTTTCCCTCTTTCGGCTCAGGAGAGCTTAGCCCGGCGGGGCGTGGCGCAGGGGCACGAACCGCCGAGGAGACAGCTATGAAACCAGAGGTTCTGTGAATTCGACAATGAAGACCTATGCGACCGTGGTCCTTGCGGCGGGCAAGGGCACGCGGATGCGTTCCGCCATTCCTAAGGTGCTCCATCCGCTGGCCGGGCTGCCGATGTTAGGCCACGTGCTCAATGCCGTGGAAACCATCCCTCTTACCTCTGCCTTTGCTCCGCTGGCAGCCACCATTACCGCCCATCGCCCCATTGTTGTTGTTGGTTGCGAAGCCGCTCAGGTCCAGGCTACCTTTGGTGAGCGCTGCTCTTATGCCCTGCAGGCCGAGCAATTGGGCACCGGTCACGCCGTCCTGGCCGCGCGTGAGGCTGTTGACGCCCTGGCTCCTCCTCCTGAAATCGTGCTTGTCTGCTACGGCGATACGCCTCTCATCAGCGCTGAGATGCTGGCTCGCGTTCTGGTCCAGCACGTGGAAAGTCAGGCCACTGTCACTTTCCTGACGGCCATGACGGAGCAGCCTTCGGACTTCGGGCGCGTGGTTCGCGATGCCTCGGGAGCTGTCGTAGAGATCGTCGAGGTCAAGCGCGCCACAGAGGAACAGAAGCGCATCAAAGAGGTGAACTCGGGAGTCTACTGCTTCGAGCGCTGCTGGCTCTGGGAAGCCTTGCCCCGTCTCGCGCGCAATCCCTTCAGTGGGGAGTATTATCTCACGGACCTGGTGGCGATGGCGCGCTCACAAGGGCGCACCATCGCGACAGTGGCCGGCGCTCTGGAGGAGACTGTCGGCGTGAACGATCGCGTGCAGCTCGCGGCGGCTGAGCAGATCCTGCGTCGTCGCATTCTGGAGCGCCACATGTATGCGGGCGTCACGATCGTTGATCCCGCGGCCACCTACATCGAGGCCGAGGTCTCTATCGGTCCCGATACGGTCATCCTGCCAGGCACTCTGATCACGGGTCGCACACAAATTGGCTCTGGCTGTCGCATCGGCCCTGGCACGACTATCGAGTCTTCGATCATCGGGAACCGCTGTATCATTCGCAACTCCGTTCTTGAAGAGGCTATTCTCGAAGACGATGTACGCATCGGTCCCTTTAGCCATTGTCGCCCTGGCGCCCACCTGGCCCGCGGCGTGCGTATGGGCAACTTCGGCGAGGTGAAGAATGCGTATATCGGTGCGGAAACAGACATGCATCACTTCAGCTATATTGGTGATGCCACTGTCGGGGCACATGTCAATATCGGTGCGGGTACAGTGACTTCCAACTATAACGGGATCACGCGCCAGAAGTATCGCACGATTATTGAGGACGGCGCCTTTATCGGCTGCGATACGATCATTGTGCCGCCCGTGACCATCGGTGAGGGAGCCATGACGGGCGCCAATGCAGTGGTCAACCGCGACGTGCCTCCTCATGCGCTGGTGGTCGGTGTGCCCGCCCGTCTGCTGCGCATGCTCGATTCCAGCGCAGCAGAGCAGGCCTCCTCAGAAGTAGAAGGAGGCAAAAAGGAGTAATTACGACTATGGACGCCGATGGCATACCCCTTGTCAGGATTGCCGCCGCTCTTAGTCTCTCTCTCCCCCAGCTCGACGGTGTGGCCTGGCTGCAGTTGGTCATTCTTGTCGTAGCCCTGATCCTGTGCGCTACGGCCTCCGCCGCCGAAACCGCGCTGACTTCGGTCAGTCGCATCAAACTGAAAAACCTCGTCGAGGAGGGCGACCCGCAGGCTGCCGAGTTAGAGCGGCTGCTGGCCCATCCGAATACGTTCCTCTCGACGATCTTGGTGGTCAATAGCATCGCAGTGATCGTGGCCTCAAGCATGGCCACAGTGCTGGCGCTGCGCTTCTCGGCCACCTGGGGCGAGCTGATCGCCACTGTGCTCATCTCGCTGATCGTCTTGATCTTCTGCGAAATTACGCCCAAAACCGCCGCTGTGCAGAATCCTCTGCGCTGGGCACGCGCTCTGAGCGGCTTTGTGCGCCTGGCTGCCTGGCTACTGAGACCGCTGGTCTGGCTGCTCGGGGTGATTACCACCTCTCTGGCCAGTTTGCTCGGCGGCGAGCTGAAGCATGCTGGCCCCTTCGTGACAGAGGAGGAGCTGCGCCTGCTTGTCTCGGTCGGAGAGCAAGAGGGCGTCCTCGAAGAAGAAGAGAAGGAGATGATTCATAGCATCTTCGAGTTCGCCGATACGCCAGTGCGCGAGGTCATGGTGCCTCGCATTGACATGATTACGCTGGAGGCCGAGACAACCGTTGATCAGGCCGTCGATGTGGCCCTACAGGGTGGTCTCTCCCGTATCCCGGTCTATGAAGGCTCGCTCGATAATATCCTGGGCATCCTCTATACGAAGGATCTCTTGAAAGAGCTGCGGCAGGGCCATCATACGCGCCTGGTGCGGGAACTGGTGCGCCCGGCCTACTTCGTGCCAGAAACCAAGAAGCTTGACGATCTCCTGCGCGAGATCCGTCAGCGTCGCACGCATATGGCCATCGTCGTTGATGAGTATGGCTCGGTCGCTGGCCTGGTGACAATCGAAGATCTGATGGAGGAGATTGTCGGCGATATTAAGGATGAGTACGATCGCGAGGAGAACCTCTACGAGCGCGTTAGCGATACGGAGTATATCGTCGATGCTAAGATGAATATCGACGATTTCAACGAGCTGATGGGCACGAAGCTCGATAACGAGGATTATGAGACGCTCGGCGGCTTTCTGTATGCTCAGCTCGACAAGATCCCCGTGGCCGGTGATACCATTACCTATGGGGACCTGAATTTGACGGTACTGGCAACGCGTGGACGGCGCATTACGAAGGTGCGCGTACTGCGTTTGAGCAGCCCAGGCGCGCCTGAGTCGCTGGCGAGAGCGGCGGAACCGCCCAGGCTGCCGGCGCCGCAGCCTTCGAATCCGACATCTGCCGCAAGCAGCGTTGAGAAGAAACGCGCTATTGCCTCACCTAAGCAGGCAATGGCTCAGTCCTCGGTGATGCGAGAGGCGACTAACCTCTCCTAGGTAGAAGATCGATGCTGGGCAGGCTGACCGGCTGGCGAATCGTTGGCTTCACTCTGCTCTTTATGAGCTGGCTCGCTTGCTTGTTCACCCGTCCGCTCGCCGGTCAGTTTCCCAGACAGAGGCTCTTCTTCTCATGGTGAAAGGCCTGGCGGAGGTCGCCGGTCTTTGCGCCAGTCTTTGTCACGTCTATCAGAACAGGTCAGCCAGACTCCATGTTGGAGAAAGGAGAGAGTGGCCTCAGCCGTGCTCTTGCCAGTTCGGTTTGTCGAGCCGAGCGGTTTCGTGCCGTGGGCAGCAGGAGCACGCCGGTTGCTGGTTAGCGACCGGGGCCGCGTCTAGCAATGAAGCTTGATTTGTCTCGCTTACCGCGTCAGGTGCGTGTGGTCGAAGTGGGACCGCGTGATGGTCTGCAGAATGAAAAGGTTCACGTTCCGACAGAACAGAAGATCCAGTTTATCCGTCTCTTGGCCGAGGCAGGCTACGCAGAGATCGAGGTCACTTCTTTTGTCAGTCCGCGAGCGGTGCCGCAGTTGAGCGATGCCAGCGAGGTCATGGCCGGTTTGCGCGACCTGCCAGCGACGTTGCGCCTGACCGCCCTGGTGCCTAATCTCAAGGGTATGGAGCGCGCTTTAGCCGCGGGACTACGTTCGGTAGCAGTCTTTACGGCAGCCAGCGATAGCTTCACGCGGCATAACATCAATGCTACAGTGGCAGAAAGCCTGGCCCAATTCCGCCCCGTGCTGGCTCTGGCTCAGCGCGAAGGGGTGCGTGTTCGTGGCTATATCTCGACGGTCTTTGGCTGCCCCTATGAGGGACAGGTCGATCCGCGGCGCGTATTAGCAGTTGCTCAAGAGCTGCTGGAGATGGGTGTGGCTGAGCTATCTTTGGGCGATACAATTGGCGTGGCAACCCCTAACCAGGTGGTTGAGGTGCTGGAGTTGCTGATGACAGACGGCGCTATTCCCCTCGATCGACTGGCGGTCCACTTCCACGATACACGCGGCACCGCGCTGGCCAATGTGCTGGCCGCCCTGCAGATGGGTGTGAGCTGCATCGATGCCTCTGCCGGCGGCTTGGGTGGCTGTCCCTACGCTCCCGGCGCCAGCGGCAATCTGGCCACCGAGGACCTGCTTTATATGCTCCACGGGATGGGTATCCAAACCGGGATCTCGCTAGAGCAGGTCGTTAAGGCGACACGCTTTATCGCCACGGTACTCGATCATCCACCGACAAGCAAATATTACCTTGCTGCTACTGCTCAGACCCATTGTAGCTAGAGCTAGTTGACTGCTTCTTCCTCTCTTTTTAAAATAGAAACCTGTATCGATGGCTAATCCCATCGACCGGTTGCTGTCTTGTTCTGTTCTGAGGAAGGAGCAAGTTTGTGATTCGATTGTTTTACTGGCTCTACCGCTTTGTTTCTGCTAAGGATAAGCCGCTACTGCAGCTAGTGGTAGGGATCTTATTGATTCCTCTTGGAGCTGTGGTAGCCTATGCGGCTTGTAGCGGCGAATATATCTATCCCTATTGGGTGATTCTGGGCGGCGGCCTGGCCTTTTTCGGCATTGCACTGGTGCTCAAGGGCCTCATTATCCTACTGAGCCGGCGGAGCAAGGCAGATCTCGCTACGGCCAGGTCTGGGCAGGGCCAGACGCAGGTTGCCGGACCAGGGCTGAGCCCGAGTTTGGCCGGTCAGTCGCCGGTAGGCTCGGCCTTTCCTCCTGGACAGGGCCTTTATCCTGGCGCCACTTCAGCCCCTGTGGCCTCTTCACCCTTCTCCGCTCCCCCTCCTTCTCAGTTGTCGTGGTGGGGCGGGACACCGTGGCCAACAGGTCCAGCAGGAGGCGGCTATATGGGCACGCAGTATCAGCCGGGATCACAGCAGGCCCCCCAGTCTTATCCGCCTTTCTCCGGTCAGCCGTCATACCCGCCACAATCAGGGCAGCCGTCATGGCAAGCCCCTCATAAGGGGGAAAGGAGCAATTCCTCAACAAGAGGCTAGAGCTGGTAGCTTCACGCGCTGATCAGCGCCTCAGCACTGTGTTGGGTCGTCGGTCTACTGTCTATTCGCGTGTTGCTTCGATTCACGCTGGTTCTCTCCTCTCACCAGTTGAGTGAAAGAGAGCGCCTACAGCGCGCAAGGGACGTCAGGCTGCCAGGTCGCCTGGAACAAAAACCGTTCGCTCAGGCGCTGGCAATGGCGCAGGAAGCGCTAGCCATCGCCTATGGCGGCCACCCTACGGAGCAGCCCCCCGAGAGGAAGCTGAAAGCCGAGACAGGGCAGTCTTTGCCAGGCTTCCCGCTCTGCCCTTGCCTGCTGTTTCGGTTCTTTCTTCTTTCCGCCCCTGACCTGGAGAGGGCTGCGCTTCCTCCGCCAATCTGTTCCGCCAGCTTCAGCGGAGTGGATACTCCTCCCTGCCGAGGAACTCTCTCCTTCATTCATTGCTCGCCGACCAACCTGCCTGTCCGCCAGCGAGCTGGCAGCTTGCTCTCCGGCAGGCAAGATAGACAGGCAGGAAGAGAGGGGGAGGGCGCTCCCAACCTGGGCAAGCAGGCTGGCCGACCAGGCTAGTGCTGGCCCTGGAGATATTGCAAGGCGCGGATCAGCTGGCTATCGCCGCTTTGCAAAATCTGCTGATAGTTCATATGATCGCGATTCTCAACAGTAGGTGTCAGCGGGCTTTGTCCGCTCTTGAGCGAGACCACGATATTAGGCTGAATGCCATTCTGGCGAATAAAGTGGCCATCGGGCGTCAGCCACTCCGCTGTTCCTAGCAGCAGCTCAGAGCCATCCGAGAGAGGAAACTGCTGCAGCACCGTTCCTGTGCCATAGGTACGGGTGCCGATGATCGTCGCCCGATGGTTATCCTGGAAAGCGCCCGAGACGATTTCTGCAGCGCTGGCCGTCCCGCTGTCAACCAGCACAACCAGCGGGATCTTGGCATCGACGACATGCCCCGTGACCTCATAGGGAGTGCGACTCCCTGAGCTATCCTGTTCCAGGAAGACCGTGCCGCTAGACTGGAACTCGCTCACCGTGTTGATGGCCTCTTCTACCAGGCCGCCCGGATTACCTCGCAGATCAAGCACAATTGCTCTGGCCCCCTGCTTCTTGGCCTGCTCAATGCTGTTACGTAACTGATCACTCACTCCATCGGCGAATTGTACGATCTGGATGTGAGCCACGTGGATCTCAGGAATGTAATGCATGATCACATTTGGCACAGTGATCTTGGCCCGCTTCATGTGAAAGGTCAAGGTCTGATTAGTACTCGGACGCCGAATCGTCACCGAGACAGAGGTCCCCTCTTGCCCTCGTAGCAGTGAGCTGATCGTCTCCAAGTCCTTCCCTTGGATGCTCTGACCATTCACCGAAAGCAGGATATCACCCGGCTTGAGACCAGCTTTGTCCGCTGGGGCACCCGGTACTGTGTCGCTGATCACCACCTGCTTGGTGGTGGGATCTTGCTGAATGTAAATGCCAATGCCAACCAGAGTCGGACTGAGCGACTGATTAAAGGCCTGGACCTGATCAGGCGTGAGGAAGCGTGTATGACCTTTATCGCCAAGTGTATCAAGCATCGCCTGGATAGCACTGTAGGCCATCTTCTGATAGTTAATAGCCTTACGATCGACGTATTTCTGATCGACTAAGGTCCAGGCCTGCTGCACCAATTGCGCATATTTCTGCGACTGGCTACTGGCGGGGAAGGAGCCGGAAGAGAAAAACTGGTGGCTAAACCAGCCGGCGATGAAAGCCAGAATGAGCAGCGCAGTCACAGTGACAGCGCGCCGGACAGCAGCATGGCAACCAGGGGGCGCAGGCTGATCAGACGGAACAGCAGGAGAGCCGGCAGAAGGCGAAGCGGCAGCTTGCGAGCGCGGACCAGAGTCGGCGTCGGGAACACTCTCGGTAGAAAACGACCTCCAACTGCGCTGCTCATTGTCTTCATACCAGCGCGGGTCATAATAGTTGCTCACCAGATTCCTCCCAAAGAATGCGTCTCTAGCTAGCTAGCGACCAACCACAGGTAAGAAACAGCAGGCAGAGGCAATCACAAACACAGGTAGGTCAGCGCAGCCAGGCCGGCCATGCAGCAGTCGCGCGGCCTGCCGACCGAGACTTGCCAGCCCGCTCCAGGCACAGCCCAAACAGTAAGACAGGATGCGATCAGGGCCTGCGAGAGCCGGGAGCAGCAAGACGGTCGTCCACCCCGCCTGGTCGCAGGTCAGGACAGGTCAGGTAGAGGCCGACAACTGCAGCCGTCGTATGCCCTCGCGAAACCAGGCTGCCCGCCAGCCAGCAGAGCAGTGGGCAGAGCACCGGCAGACAGACAGGCGGGCAGAGCATCTGCGGTAGGGCTACCAGAACAGTCCTTTCCGTATGGTAGTCATCTTGTCGCAAAAAGTCAATCGCTCATGCGGGTAGAGAAGAAAAAGGACGTAGTTACTGGGAACTACGTCCTTTCGCAAGTTGTATCAAGTCGTCTGACTTTCTACAGGAGAAGAGCACCCGCTCCCGCGGAGACAGGAGGGCGAGAATAAGCGACGGTTGAGACAGGGCTTTTGCTTTCCACCAGCGACCATGTGAGAGAAACCCAAACGGCGGCTGATGCTTGCTGGTGCCAGCCAGAGTAGCTTTACTGTCAGAAGCCGACTGCCGACAGCCGGGGCTTCCCTCGCGACAGACCGCTCGGGGAAGCCCCGCTAGTACCAGCCCTCGCTTGTTCTCTCTGCGTGTTTGGCGCAGAGGAAGCTCAGGAGGGGATTCGACAGAGACAGAGCATCTTCTTGCTACTTCTGCTGAGTATCAGTGGCGTCCCCCACCTCTTGGCTCCCAGCGGCAGGAGCGGATGGGGAGGTTGGTGCCTGACTGCCAGCCACGGCGGCAGCCGTTGCCACCTGGCGTTTACCGGTGGGGGCAGGTGCCTGTTTCTTTGGCGGTTCCCACCCCGGCGCGCGCGAGATAATCATCGACATCACCCGGCCCTCCATGACGGGCGGGCGCTCGATGACCGCCGTCCCCTTGAGGGTCTCGGCGATGCTATCCAGCAGCCTACGGCCAATCTCTGGGTGGCGCAAGTCCGGTCCGCGGAATTGGACACTGACCCGCACCTTATCGCCATCAGCTAAGAACTCTTGGATCTTGCGTGTCTTCACGCCGACATCGTGCTCATCGGTACGAGGGCGCAGGCGAATCTCCTTCAGCGTAATCGTCTTCTGGTGCTTGCGCGCCTCACTCTCCTTCTTGGCCTGCTCGTACTTGTACCGTCCATAGTCCATCAACTTGCAGACCGGTGGTACAGCGTTGGGCTGCACTTCGACTAAATCCAGATCCCTCTCACGGGCAATTTCAAGAGCGCGGGGCGTCGGCATCACACCGATCATCTCGCCATTCTCATCGATGAGGCGTACTTCTCGCGCCCGAATGCGCTCATTGACCCGTGTTTCGCGCGTCCGGTCATTCCCCCGAGGATCTCTGTTAATAGGCCAAACCTCCCTTTTCCTTTCCTGACTTGTGATGACCTGCTTACCTGTTTACTTTGGAACCAGTGTCTATCCCGTAGATAGACGGATAAAGTGTAGCATAAGGGGTGCGGGAAGTCAATTGATTTTGCACTCTCTATCTGGAGAGCTGCTAGCCCCGCGTTCCCCTCCCACTCTTTTATACTAATATCATTTATTACAGATTTTTTACTTCTAAAATTATCAAAGTAAGATTTTACCTCTATGACCGTTCTGCTCTACCCTGCCCTGGGCCGCCCTGCCGCTTTGGGTCTCCTGTGCTGTTCACAGGCCAGTTTGCCGCGACAGAGTGCCTCTATCTTATGTTATACTTATTGAAGTAATGCGTTTGTTGGCTCTATCCTCTATGCCTTCACCTGACGCGGAAGATCGCCGACTGCGTCCTTCTATGCGCATTGTCCGTGCTTCAGATGCTGCTTCCGCGCCGCGCTTCGCGCTAGTCTGCGGCGGCGGAAACTCGAAGGAGGACCACTATGAGCGGTTGCCTGGCTACTGTCTCCATTTTCCTTGCCCCCCACGCTGGCCCCTCTCTCACCAGCGTGTAGGAGAAGCCGGGTGGCACAGCAGGCCTGCCTGCTGATCTTACAGGGCAGTTGGCCGATCCATGTTATCCACCCCTGGCCGCTCGTTCTAGCGACCGTCCCAGTTCCCGCTTGCTCGTTCAGGTCCGTGAGCACATCCGGTGCGCGGCGCTCGCAAGAGAGCGAGCGCCGACAGGAGTGCTGGCTCTGAGGCTTTTCTGTGCCTGTGATGGCACAGCC
Organism: Thermogemmatispora argillosa; assembly: GCF_059696725.1. Taxonomy (NCBI): domain Bacteria; kingdom Bacillati; phylum Chloroflexota; class Ktedonobacteria; order Thermogemmatisporales; family Thermogemmatisporaceae; genus Thermogemmatispora; species Thermogemmatispora argillosa. Next base: position 955,742 of record NZ_AP019377.1, read on the forward strand.
CGGCAGAAGAGGCAAGCCCATGCGAACGCTCTACACTGGCCACGTCACGATTGGGAGACGCACCGTCCATTCATTTACCTACGCGGAAACGCTCTACGAGGCAGAAGAGCAACTGGCCGATATCCTGCAACGCTATATCAGGGACCGCTACCGACTGGCGGCCTCGCTCGTGCTCCCACGCATCAGCGTGGTCTCACGTCCTCACGGCTGGAGCTTGCCCGGCGGGCCATTCCTTCCCGGAACAAGCCGCCAATACGCTCAGCGCTACGCTAGCCAGCCGCACCCCGACGCCCTTCCCGAAGGTCTTGTCTACGAGAGCGAGGCCGCCAATACCCCGTAAAGAGGACGAGCACCAGGCGGGAGCTACTTAGCGCTGGGGCTGTCCTGGCCTGATGCGCTAAGCAGCTCCCGCCTTCTTTTTAGCCAGGGCCCTGGTCTTGCCTGCGCAAGGAACGGCGCCAGCAATAGAGGGCGTACTCAGGTCAGGCGCTGGCAGGCGTTTCACGCAGCATGCGCGTGAGACGACCGACGATATCGTAGCGCCGGTAGGAAGGCAGCAGGTAGACGCCCTGAACGAGATCGCGCGCCTCCATCAGCAGCTCCTGAGCGAGCCGCAAGCCCTCCTCCGTCCCCTGATCGCCCGCGGCGCGCATGCGCTCCCGGACCCGCTCAGGAATGGTAACGCCGGCCACCTCATTGTGAAGGAATTCAGCATGACGCCAGCTATGGAGAGGAATACAGCCGAGAATGATGGGAACCGGCGGTTTGCCGACGCGCTGAAGGAAGCGCTCCAGGGGAGCCAATTCATAGATCGGCTGGGTCATGATAAAGTGAGCCCCCGCCTCCAACTTGCGATAGTACTTCTCGATCTCGCGCTCGGCCTCTTCTTCGCTCACATTGAGGTTCAGGGCCGCCCCTATATGGAAGGAGGCCTTTGCTCCGATAGAGCCACCGGCGGCATCGTGTCCCTCGTTCATCCCGCGCAGGATACGGATCAGCCCAACCGAATCGACATCCCAAACGCCCGTCGTATTGGGATAGTCGCCCACGCGCAGCGGATCACCTGTCAACGCCAGAATGTTGCGCAGCCCCAGAGCGTGAGCACCAAGCAGCTCGGCCTGTAGCGCCATCAAATTGCGATCGCGCGTTGTAAAGTGGATGATGGTCTCTATCCCTAGATGATCCTGGATCAGGCGCGCCAGGGCGATGCAGCTCATGCGCACCCGGGCCAGCGGGCTATCGGCGATATTGATGCAGTCCACGCCATCGCGCTGGAGCTGGGCGGCTCCCGCCAAGATCTTGGAAGGATTGAGGCCCATCGGCGGGTCCAGCTCGACACTGATGACGAATTCGCCAGCCTCTAGCTTCTGTTGCAGCCGGGTCTTACTCCCCTCCTGGGGCAAAATGACCTCTTCTTCGGGCAGGGTGCCGATTGGAGGACGAGGCCCGCTGCGCACCTGAAGCGGGGCCGGAGCCGCACGACTGCCTTGCTGCCCCTGAGCGGGGCCAGCTATGCCATTTTGCTGCCCGGCCTCGCCGGACTGGCCCGCCGCCTCACGACCGCGGCCATAGTGGGTATCAAGCGCTTTGCGCATGGCCTCGATATGGCGCGGCGTGGTGCCACAGCAGCCGCCAATGAGCCGCACACCAGCCTGAGCGAAGCGGAGCGCGTAGTCAGCAAAGTAGTCAGGTGTCGAGACATAAAAGAAGCGATTACCGATGCGCGTAGGCAGACCGGCATTAGGCTGGGCCGAAAAGAGCGGGGGGCGTTTCCCCTGCTGCGTGGCGCTCTGAATCTCCTCGTCCAGGGCGGCGATCATCTCCTGCAAGGCCTCCAGCGTCATCGCCGGCCCAACGCAGCAGTTGGCCCCCATGACGTCCACCCCTAGCTCATAGAGTTCTCGCGCTACACTGGCCGCCGACTGGCCGGAGAGCGTGCGCCCATCCTCGTAGAAGCTGACCTGGGCCACGATCGGCAATCCACCGACATCCTGAGCCGCAAGAATGGCTTGCCGCAGCTCGGCCAGACTGGTAAAGGTCTCCAAGATCAGCAGCTCGGCCCCTCCCTCCTGAAGGGCCTCGATCTGCTCACGAAAGGCCGCCCGCACTTCGCTCAGCCGCCCGGTCTCGGGCGCCTGGAGCGGCTGGCCGCTCGGTCCAACGGCGCCGGCGATAAAGACGGGCAGCCCGGCAATCTCACGGGCTTCGATCGCCCGGCGTACTCCCTGAAAGTTGATTTCGCGGACGCGATCCTCCAGGTTGTAGGCAGCCAGACGCAGGCGATTGGCACCAAAGGTATTGGTCTCGATGACCTGGGCTCCGGCGCTGATATATTCGCGATGGATGCCCTGAATCAACTCCGGGCGCGTCACATTCAGCAGGTCGAAACATTGCTCGTAGGGCACGCCCCGCGCGTAGAGCAGGGTCCCCATTGCTCCGTCACACAGCAACGGACCCTGTCGCAATCGCTCCAACAATACATGTTCCATGATAACAGACCACTCCACCGGCGATACTGGCAATTGAGTTCACTTCGTTGTCCTTTTATTGTACTCCCTCTCTGGCCTCTTCTTCTAGAGTGGGCACGCCTCTCAAGGGCGGGCTGGCCGCGACATAGGCGAGATATGCTATACTTTTAACCAGCGAACCCTTGGGAAAGGTCCGCTTCCGGCGAGGTGGAACGGATGGTGTTCAGAGCACGCAGACGCCAGACAACAGCACCTTGATGAGTGCTGTCTGCTGGTTTGCTAATCAGTGGCTAACTCATGGAGAGACAGAAGACAGCTCACAAGCCTCTCATCGTCGCGGTCTGTGGGGATAGCGGCTCAGGGAAGAGCACTCTGACCGATGGAATGGTGCAGCTCTTCGGCCAGGATTCCGTGACACATATTTGCCTCGACGACTACCACACCTTGGATCGCGCGGCTCGCATGCGCGCCGGCATCACGGCCCTTCATCCATGCGCCAATAATTTCCCGCTGATGACCGAGCACTTGCAGCGCCTGGCGCGCGGCGAGACCATCGTCAAGCCGGTCTATGATCACCGCACTGGTACCTTTGGCCCGCCCGAGGAGGTGAAGCCGGCGGAGATTATTTTCGTTCACGGCCTCCACGCGCTCTTTACGCCAGAGCTGCGCCGCCTGGCCCATGTGCGCATTTATCTCGACCCGGAGGCCGCCCTCCAACAGCAGTGGAAGATTATGCGCGACAGCACTTCGCGCGGCTACACTGTCGAGCAGGTGCGCGAACAGATCGCCCTGCGCCGCCGCGATAGCCTGCTCTATATCCAGCCGCAGAAGCGCTTTGCCGATATCATCGTCCGCTTTTATCGCGGCAGCCTCTATTACCGCACCCGCGACCTGGCCCATCTCGATGTACGCCTGATTGAAGCGAAGCACGCCCCAAAAATTGACCTCTCAGATGTCCTGGAGGCCTCTCACAACGGGCGCAAACCGGCCCTGCGCCTGGTGGAGGAGGTCTACGATGGGGTGCTGCGCGATGTCCTGGAGATCGACGGTGACATTAGCCATCAAAAGGCCTGTGAGCTGGAAAATTGTATCTGGGCCCATATGCAGGAGATCAATCACCTGCGCCCAGAGCGCTTGAGCATGCTCGGGCGCTTCTACGTCGGCAACGTTTTGCGCCAAAGTGACCCGCTGGCGCTCACGCAACTGATTATTCTCTACCACATCATTAGCGCGCGCAACCGTCTGCGGCAGGCCACAGAGCACCAGGAAGCCCAGGGAGGCGAGTCCTCTGTATCAAGGGAGCCAGTGGAGGGCTACGGCGATCGCGAGTAGAGGCCAGGCTCAGACCTGGCTGGCTATAGGCCGGGCACGCGCCAGTCGCTCTCTCACCGTGGACGTGGAGGTGAACATGGGGAACGTGCAGATAGCAGGACGACAGGCAGGTTGCGGCTCAGCCGATCAACGAGGGCAGCGCTGGCCCGTGCCTTCTCTTCCCTCACGCTTCGCCGCCAGCGAGCACGTGGGAAGAGAACAGACAGGCCAGCGTTGTTGCTCCGTTGCGCACCCGGCCCCGATCAGCGGGTATTGACTTTGACGGTGCGCGTACGGGCTTGCTCGGCTTTGGGCAGGCGCAAGGTCAGGATGCCGTTCTGATAGTTGGCCTCGGCTCGATCGGGATTGATCGGCGCGGGCAGCGTGAACGATTGCTGATACTGCCCGTTACCGAAGTTGCGCCAGTGGACCGTCGCGTTCTCGGGCGCTACCGGCTTCGTCTCCCACTTGACAGAGACGGTGTCCTGCTGCGCCGTGATCTCAACTTCCTCCGGCTTCACTCCCGGCATGGGGATCTGCAGGATGAAGTCATCTTTTGTCTCGTACAGGTTTGAGGCAACTCCACGGCTCAGCAGGCTGCGCGGCGAAATGAAGCTCTCCTCAAAGAGGCGATCCATCGCCTCGCGCAGGGAAATCATCTCCTGGAAGGGATTATAACGTGTCAGATCCGGCATAGTAGAGCAACACCTCCTTTTAATTGTTTCTAGCCTCACTATCCCTTGTCTTACCAACTAATAATCAAATGCCATCCTATAACTTGCTGCCTCTCTCGCTCATACCCTCTGCGTCTCGTCCGTTCACGCTGACAGGCCAGCTCCCCGGTCGCTCGGGCCATCCCTCCGCCTCTGTCTCCAGAGAGAGCGGTCGCCAGGAGGCGATGCTCTGAGCTGAGCCTGTCTCTCGCCTTAGAGTATAGCGCGCTTTGTATTAGAGCAACGTTTGCAATCTATAAGAATTCTGTTAGAAAAGTTGATAATGGTCCTATCAAACTCAGCCTCTCGACGCCCTGTTAGCTTTCTGCTACAATGCTGACAATACGCAGGCAATTCTATCTCACCAAACCATCTCCTAGAAGAGGAAGGGTGCAGAAGACGTGACGGTGAAGCAGTCACCAGAGCAAGCTGAGATCGAGCGCGTGCTCAAGCGCGGCGTGGTGCTGGTGGAGAAGGAGGAAGAGCTACGGCGCCTGCTGCTGGAAGGCAATCGCGGGGAGCCGTTGCGGGTCAAGCTTGGCGTTGATCCCAGCCACTATGAACTGACCATCGGCCATGCAGTGGTCTTTCGCAAGCTGCGCCAGTTCCAGCGTCTGGGTCATAAGGCCGTGGTCGTGATCGGCGACTGGACAGCTCGCCTGGGCGATCCCAGTGGACGCGAGAACGCGCGCAAGCCGTTGAGCGCCGAGCAGGTTAAAGCCAACGCTGCCACCTATCTTGATCAGTTTTATCGCATCGTTGATCGCGAACAGACCGAGGTGCGCTGGCAAAGCGAATGGTTCGATCAGTTTACGCTGGCCGATGTCATGCGCCTGTTGAGCTACAAGACGGTAGCTCAGATGTTGGCCCGCGACGATTTTGCCAAGCGCTTCCACAATGGCATCGAGATCTATCTTTCCGAGCTGATGTATCCGCTCCTGCAGGGCTACGATTCGGTGGCCCTGCGCGCCGATGTGGAGATCGGTGGGACCGACCAGACCTTTAATCTCCTGGTGGGGCGCGAGTTGCAGCCGATCTTTGGTCAGGCTCCTCAGCAGATTCTGACAGTGCAACTGATCGTCGGGCTGGACGGCCAATTGAAGATGGGGAAATCTTTGAATAACTATATCGCTCTAACGGCTCCGCCCAACGATATGTATGGCAAGTTGATGTCGCTGCCCGACCATGCCATGATGAGCTACTTTGAGACCTTGACCGATGTGCCGGAGGAGGAGCTAGAGGAGATGAGCCGCAAGATGGCCGAGGGAACGCTGAATCCGATGCTGGTCAAGCGCCGGATGGCTCGCGAGATCGTGAGCCAGTTCCACGGTCCCGCCGCGGCTCAGGAGGCGGAAGAGGCCTTTATCCGCCAGTTCTCGCAGCGCCAACTGCCAGCGGAGATGCCAGAGTATCGCTTGACGGAGCCGGTCAACATTGTGTCGCTCATGGTCGATGCCAAACTGGCTGCCAGCCGCAATGAGGCCCGGCGCCTGATTCAGCAGGGGGGTGTGAGCTTCTTCCCCGAAGGCTCTGCCAGCCATGCTCAGCCAATTCAGACGCCCGATTTCATGGTGCCCGCCAGCGAGGGCGCTGTGCTAAAGGTGGGCAAGCTACGCTATCTGCGCATCAGGTCAGCGTGACTTTGCTTGCGCATGAGGGAGAGCAGAGAGCCTGGCCCTCGGCGCAGCTCTCAAGCCCTTCTCCTGCTAGCTTACGGCCAGGAGAGCTGTGACAATTTCTGCCAGCAAGGAGGATGTGATCGCTATGCCTCAGGCAACTATTGGGGTGATTGGCGGAAGCGGCCTCTATCGTATGGAGGGGATGACTGACCTGGAAGAGGTGGCTGTGGAGACGCCCTTTGGCGCTCCCAGCGATGTGATTACGATTGGGAAGCTGGAAGGGGTTCCCGTGGCTTTTTTGCCGCGCCACGGACGAGGCCATCGCCTGAGTCCCACAGAGATTCCGGTACGCGCCAATATCTGGGCCTTGAAGAGCCTGGGCGTGCAATGGGTAGTCTCGGTCAGTGCAGTCGGCAGCCTGCGCGAGGATATCGCCCCGCGCGATTTGGTCATTCCTAACCAGTTGTTCGATCGCACGAAGAGCCGCGTGAATTCCTTTTTCGAAGGCGGCCTGGTGGTTCACTGCACCTTTGCTGAGCCGTTCTGTCCTACGTTGAGCCGGCTGCTGCTGGAAACGGCCCGCGAGCTGGGCGATGTGCGCGTTCACGAGGGCGGAACCTATGTCTGTATCGAAGGTCCGCTCTTTTCAACGAAGGCCGAGTCGCTGGCTTACCGCAGTTGGGGCATGGATATTATCGGCATGACAGCCCTGCCAGAGGCCAAGCTTGCCCGTGAGGCGGAGCTGTGCTATGCTACTCTGGCCTGTGTGACCGACTATGACTGCTGGCATGAGAGCGAGGAGTCGGTTTCGGTTGAGCTGGTAGTCCAGAATCTGAATGCTAACGTGACTAATGCTCAGCGCATCCTGCGGCGCCTGGTTAGCAAGATTCCTGCCGATCGCAGCACGGTGAATTGTGGTTGTTCCCAGGCGCTGGCCTCCGCTATCATCACTGATCGCACGGTGATCCCTGAGACGGTGCGCGAGAAATACCGCCTGTTGATCGAGAAGTACTTGTAGCCAGCCTATAAGCGATTCTGCCGGAGCGCTTGCCTGCTCGCCTGTCTTGCGCCAGCTTGCTCTTCTGACGGCACAGGCCGCGCTCCGCTTCGCCCCTCTCCAGACTAGGACCTTCGCCCCGGCTGGGGTCTTTTGGGGAAGAGATGAGCGGAGCAGGGCGGAGAGCCAAGACCGCCCGTCAGCCGCCGCCGCTTCCAATCAATCTTGACAAGACACCTGGGACAGGTGTACAATAAGCCCTGGTCCGCGAAGGCAGATCCTGCAAGAGAGAACGAGCGGTAAGGAGCAGACCGGTTTTCTCCCCGCCCTGCCGCTCGGCGCAATTGGGTCCTGCGCGGCAGATGTCTGTGAACCCCGCCAGGTCCGTGAGGAAGCAACGGTAAATGGACCTCTCTGGGCGTCGCAGGGTTGCCTGATTGCGCTGAGCGGCAGGGCCGGGCGAAAGCCGGTTTTCTGTCTCTGTCTATCTAGCTCGCTCGCGTCCCTGTCTGCCTCAGAAGCGCACCGCTCGCTTGTAAGCGTTTTGACGCGCTCTGTCCTGTCCCACGCTCGGCGGCACAGTAGGCACCGCTCTGCGGCACGCTGCTCTTGCCGGCGCGACGCGCAGGCCTATGCGATTCCTTCAGGCGCGCCAGCTACCTGGTCCCTGCCGTGCTGGCCAGGGCGGTTAGCGTGAGAGAGTCGCCTTATCTCGCCTCCTGCCCGTCCGCTAGCCTTGCAGTCAGCCAAAAGGCGAGCGAGAGTGCATCCCTATGAGTTCACAGGCTCTTTATCGCAAGTGGCGTTCACAAACCTTTGAGCAGATGGTCGGCCAAGAGGCCGTCGTTGAGACGCTGAAAAATGCGCTCAGCAGCGGCAAGCTGGCGCATGCCTATCTGTTCACCGGTCCGCGTGGCACTGGCAAAACGACTACCGCCCGCCTGCTTGCGAAAACCATTAATTGCCAGCAGCCTCGCAATGGCGAGCCTTGTAATGAGTGCCAACAGTGCCGCGAGATTACTGCCGGCACTTCTTTCGATGTGATCGAGATCGACGCGGCCTCAAATCGCGGCATCGATAATATCCGCGAGCTGCGCGAGAAGGTCATGGTGCGCCCTACCTCCGGCAAGTATAAGGTCTATGTCCTCGATGAGGCCCACATGCTGACGACAGAGGCCTTTAATGCTCTGTTGAAGACGCTGGAGGAGCCGCCTGAGCACGCGATCTTTGTGCTGGCTACGACCGATATGCATAAGATGCCAGCTACCGTGATCTCGCGCTGCCAGTGCTTTTATTTCAAGCGCTTTACAACGCGGCAGATCGTGGATCACTTGCACTATATCGCCAGCCAGGAAGGGGTGACGCTGGAGCCAGGGGCGGCCGAGTTGATCGCCCGTGCCGCCGCTGGGGGCATGCGCGACGCGCTCAGTTTGCTGGACCAGGCGATCGCTTACTCAGGCGAGCGGGTCACGTTGGCCCAGGTTCAGGCCATGCTAGGAGTGGCTGACCCGCGCGCTATTGAGAAGCTGGTCCAGGCGGTGGCCGCGGGCGAGAGCGCGGCCGGCTTGCATTTGATCCATCAGTTGGCTGAGGAGGGGGCCGATTTACGCCAGGTTAATGCCCAGTTGGTGGAGTTCTGGCGCGCTCTGATGCTGGCCCGCGCGGGGGCCTCGTTGGCCGAGATTCTCGATCGCAGCGACGAGGAGATCCGGCAGATCCAGGAGCTGGCACGCCTTTTCTCTCTAGAGGAGTTGACAGGCTTTGCCCGTATTTGTGCTCAGAACGAGCTGCTTCAGAAGGGCCTGGGCACGCCTCAATTGGCCCTGGAGCTGGCCTTTTTGGAGTGCCTGGAGCTACGTCGTCGTGTCCAGGCCGGCGGGACACCGCTGCCCGCCGGCAGCCCAATTTGGCAGGGTGCTAGCGCTCCCGTCGCTCCTTCGGCTGCTCAGCCAGCGCCTCCCTCTCCTGCTGCAGGACGCGGCGAGGAGACCCCCGACGTGGCCAGCGCTCTGCGCCCGTTCTTGCCACCGTCGCGGTCAGCGGCTGCCTCGCCCGCTCGCGGCCATGTTGCTGAGCCTGGCTCCGCTACTGCTCCTGCCCATGCTGGTACTATAGGAACAGCCGGCGCCGCAGGGGCCACGACTTCCAGCTCCACGGCTATGCCTTCCTCCGCCGTTTCTCGTTCCCACGCTGGCAGTGCTGGCAATCGTCCCGCTTCCCGCGCTGCCTCAGCCGCCTCTCCTTCCGCCGGCGGTACGTTGACGCTCCAGCAGGTGCAACAGTCGTGGGAGATTATTCGGCGCCGCGTAAGCCAGAAAAATCCGAAAGCTGCCTCCTGCCTTCAGGATTTCCGCGTTGTCGCTGTGGAACAACATAACGGCCTGCCGGTCGTTGTTATACAGGCCGGGCATCAACCCCACTACGATTTTCTGAGCCAGGGAAACCGCCACAAGCCAGTCGAACAGGCCCTGGAGCTGCAATTTAGTATGAAGTGCCTGGTACGCCTGTTACCGCCTGGCCAGCCGCCTGGCGCCCCGCTTTTTGGTCGCGCCATCCTCCGGCGCGATCCCTCGGCCCCTGCGACCAGTAGCCCTGGCCCGGCCAGCGCGCCAGGTGGGGAACCTCTTGCCGGAAAAGCCCCTGATGCTGCGAGCGTCTCGGGCAGCGCGCAGACCGAGACTGATGAGGCCACCTCCCCCCTTGCCAGAAATGGCAGCGTGACAGAAAATGATAGAGACGACAGGTCTGGGGTAGCGGCGCCACCTGCCGAGCAGCAGGAGCCAGCGACCCAGCCACCCGCTGAGCCTCCAGTTTCCCAGCGGTCCTTAGCTGCCGCCGAACACCAGGGCGAACCCGCCGCTTCAGCGGCCAGCGAGTCGCAGGACCGGAGGAGCGGCCCTTTGCCTCCTCCGGCAGAGCTGCGCGAGAAGGCAAGCAGTGATCCGAGAGTGCAAGAGGTCATCAAAACCTTTAATGCGGAGATCGTCGACATCGACATCGAAAAAAGCGAGTGAGGAGCTTCTCTCATGAACATGCGAGAAATCATGAAGGCCCAGCAGCGCCTTCAGAAATTACAGGAGGAACTGGAGCAGAGTCAGTTTAGTGGGAGCGCGGGAGGTGGCGCTGTCACCATCACCATGAAGGGGAACTATGAGATTACTGCCATCAAAATTGATCCCGAGGCGGTGAACCCCGAGGACATTGGCGAGTTGGAGGCAATGCTGCTGGCGGCGGCTAAGGACGCCTTTAGCAAGGTGGTCGAGGCCCAACAGAAAATGGTCAACTCTATTACCGGTGGCCTGAAGATTCCAGGATTGTTCTAGGACATGAGCGAGCTGGCTCCCCCCGTTGCGGCCTTGATCGAGGAGTTTTCAAAATTGCCTGGCATCGGCGTCAAGACCGCCCAGCGCTTGACCTTCCATGTGCTGCGCAGCCCAGCCGAGCAGGCCCGCCGCCTGGCTGAGGCTATTCTCCGTGTGAAGGAGAGCATCATCTACTGCTCACGCTGCTTCAATATCACAGAGCACGATCCGTGCAGCATCTGCGAAGACCCTCAGCGCGATCGCCACGTCGTCTGTGTGGTTGAAGAGCCGCTGGATGTCCTGGCGCTGGAACGCACCGGCGCCTACAAGGGCCTCTACCATGTGCTTCATGGGGCACTTTCCCCCTTAGAAGGGATCGGGCCTGACAATTTGCGCATCAAAGAGCTGCTTGAACGCGTCAGACACGAGGAGATTCACGAGATCGTGCTAGCAACCAACCCAAACTTTGAAGGCGAGTACACGGCCAATTACCTCGTCTCTCGTCTCAAGGAGCTGAAGCCAGAGCTGGCCCCGCGCCAGTTGAAGATCACCAGCCTGGCCCGCGGTTTGCCCATCGGCGGCGACTTGGAATATGCCGATGAGGGCACCTTGCGCCGCTCGATCGAGGGACGCCTTGATCTCGGCGCCTGAAGCCGGCAGCGGAGCGGGCCAGACTTTCCGCCACGCTCGCCTGTTGACTTTCTTTGACAGATGTTCTACACTCATGCTGACCTTGCTCCTTTTAGCTTGTCAGGGCCGAACACTAGCGGATGACGGCACAGATGAGCAAATCAGCACAACAGCAGAGCTGCGGGAGAGCGCCCGGACTGAAGAGAGAGGGAAGTCGTGTCTTCCGCTTTCTGATCCTCACGAGGGAAGAGATTCTGTGAGAGCGAGTACAGCAGGAGGTCATCCGATGCTGCCCGCGATTACCTCTCACGTGGCAGGGGCATCGGTTCGCTTGTGGTTGGATACAGCACGAAAGGTGGCACTATGATGACCAGGAAAGAGAAGATGAGCATCGCTTCGGGCACCAATAGCAGCGCCCCGGCCAGTGAGCGGGAGCGCGCGCTTGAACAGGCTGTTCAGCAAATCGAGCGCCGCTTTGGTAAGGGGGCGATTATGCGTCTGGGCGAGGCAGCTCACGCTCAGGTGGAGGCGATCCCGACAGGGTCGATCGCCCTGGATCTGGCGATCGGCGTGGGCGGCGTGCCTCGCGGTCGTATCACGGAAATCTATGGCCCGGAGTCCTCTGGGAAAACTACGCTTTGCTTGCATATTATTGCAAATGCTCAGCGCGCCGGCGGCTACGCGGCTTTTATCGACGCTGAGCACTCGCTTGACCCGGCTTACGCTGCGCGCTGTGGAGTGGATATCGCTAATCTGTTGATCTCCCAGCCGGATTCGGGCGAACAGGCGCTGGAGATTCTTGATGCGCTGGTACGCAGTGGGGCCGTCGATGTGGTCGTGGTGGATTCGGTGGCCGCTTTGACCCCTCGCGCCGAAATTGAGGGCGAAATGGGAGATTCTCATGTCGGCCTCCAGGCCCGTCTGATGAGCCAGGCTATGCGCAAGTTGACGTCGGCTATCACTAATTCCAATGCGGCGATTATCTTTACGAACCAGTTGCGCGAGAAGGTCGGGGTGATGTTCGGTAATCCTGAGACCACTTCCGGTGGCCGCGCGCTGAAGTTCTATGCTTCCGTCCGCCTGGATATTCGTTCAACCGATACGATTAAGGTGGGCCAGGAGGTGGTCGGTCGCCGGACGCGCGTGCGCGTGGTGAAGAATAAGGTGGCTCCTCCCTTTAAGGTGGCTGAGTTCGATATTATGTATAGCGAGGGTATTTCTCGCGAGGGCGGCTTGCTCGACCTTGGCCTGGAAATGGGCCTGGTGAAGAAGAGCGGCGCTTGGTTCACGGTGGGCGATATCCGCCTCGGCCAGGGACGCGAGAATGCCAAGGAGTTCCTTCGCCAGAATACGGATGTGGCCCAGGCTCTGGAGGAGCAGATTCGCAGCAATATGCTTTCGTTCCGCGGCGGCGAGGCCGAGCCATTGGAGGATGGCCATGTCGATGAGCCACCTCCAGAGGCCCTGGAGGAGATTTGAGCCTCTCCTCTCTCTGCTCTAAGCTCAACCAGGCAGGCCGGCAGAGAGGTCGAGCGAGCGAGAGGTCGAGCGAGCCGCTCGCTGGCTGGTCAGTCACGCTTGCCGGCGGTTCAGCCCGCTAGAGAGCCGCAATCGCAGGGGCCGCCACCGAACGGAACAGGAGGCAACTGCTGGCACCCAGCTCGCTTAGACTGCCCGGCTAGAGCGCCGGTGCTGTTTGCCAACTCTGCTCTAACCAGTTAGCTCGCTGGTTCTTCGCTTCATCTGGTGCGGGCGGCGAAGGGGGTCGGGCCGCCCGCTTTTTGTTGCTTTTCGCCAGCCGCAGGCGGCTTCGTTCCTTTGTCTTTGCTGGCTGCTTGCTTTCTGCCATCGGGTCTCTTCCGCTTGTCTGGCTGGTCCTGTTCTTATGTCTTTGCTTGCCCGCTCACTGCAAGGGCGAGTGAGGTGAGCAAATCAGTCCGTCCATCCGTCCGAATGTTCCTACGACAAGGAGGCTGTATGGGACAGGTTCGCTTCGACTTTAGTGGTGAGGTGGCGCTGATTACCGGCGGCTCTCGTGGCCTTGGTCTGGAGATCGCTGAGGCTTTCGGACAGGCCGGCGCCACGGTGATCATTACTGCCCGGCGCGAGCAGTGGCTTGCGGAGGCGGAGCGTCACTTGAAGGAACAGGGGATCACTGTCTATGCTCAGCTCTGCAATGTGGCCGAGGCAGAGGCAGTTGAGGCTTTGGTACGCCAAAGCCTGGCGCTCTACGGCAAGATCGATGTGCTGGTCAATAACGCCGGCCAAACGTGGGGCGCACCTGCCGAGGAAATGCCCCTAGAACGCTGGCGCCAGGTGCTGGAGACTAATGTGACCGGAACCTTTCTGATGTCTCAGGCGGTGGGCCGCCATATGCTGGAGCGCCAAAAAGGCTCGATCATTAATGTGGCCTCGATCGCCGGGCTGAGCGGCGAACAGTTGCGAACGGTGGGCTATAACGCCAGCAAAGCAGCCGTGATTAATCTGACGCGCTCCCTGGCTGTGGAGTGGAGCGGTCGCGGCGTGCGCGTGAACGCTGTGGCCCCAGGCATGTTTCGCACACGGATGACGGAGGCGGTGCTGGAACGGGCTGAGAGCTATATCGCGAGTACCACCCCAATGGGCCGTATTGGCCGCCCGGGTGAGCTGGCGCCAACGGTGCTCTTCCTGGCTTCCGAGGCTGCCAGTTATATCACTGGCCAGGTACTGGCCGTTGACGGAGGACGCAGCGCTCAGTGAGTGAGGAGCTGATTCTGCCTACCCTCCGCTGGCTACCCGAAGCAGCTTGCTGGCAGCCGTTCCGTGGTCTTCAGCCCTGCGATTGGCCTCCCGAGGTGGAGCCGCAGCGCCTCCCCCACCCGAGCTACACGGTTGGTACGCGCGTGTATTTCGAGTACGCTGGCCCCCGCCCTTGGGAGGGCGTCATCCAGTTGATTGAGCTGCCCGGCGGTCATTATCAGCCCTGGGAGGATGTCTATACGCTGATCGCGCGCCGCTATTACCGGCCTGAAGCCATCGTCTATCTGATCCAGGCCCGCGGTCATCTGCGTCTGGTGCGGGCCCCGCGCATCGTTGGCCTCTCAACGGGGAGCGATCTGCGCCCTTTGCTGGAGCATGGCTATGAGGAATTTTGAGCAGTAATAGTGCTGGTACTATGCTCACTACCGCTGTGAGCCTCCAGGCGCGGGCAGCCCACCTTTCTCCGACTGGGCCGCCCGCCTGTTGTGCTGCCGGCCAGGCTTCCTCAGCCGACGCGCTCGTGTGCCGGCTGGCTGCGCCTGGCTGAGTGAGCAGGCCGGGCCGGCGGCCCTTAGCTCTCCTGCTCACCCAGCAGGCGACGCACGATGAGAAAGGTAATCACGGCACTAATGACTGTGACTGCCAGGACCAGGATGATGGTCAGCCGCTGGTCCTGCTGCTCCTCCTCTGGCTGATCAACGATCTCGATGGGGCTGCTGCTCGCCTCACCGGTTGTCTGCGTCATAACACTGCTCCCTTCTGCACTGCTTTCTGGCCTCTGGCCCGGTTAGGCCATCCATAGTCTGGCCGCCACTGGACAGAGGAACTCTCTCACTGTTGCTTGCAGCGCATGTCTCCCGCCCTAGTCATTGGGGAGAATAATGAGCTTGCCAAATTGCTGGCGCTCTTCCATAAGGCGCTGAGCCTCGGCGATGGCACTCAACGGATAGGTACCATGCACTACTGGCTTGAGCTGACCGCGTGCCACCAGCTTGAGCACCTCGGCCAGGTCGTGCCGCGTGCCTCCGTAGGAGCCGATGAGCGCAATCTCCTTGACGAAAAGCAGCCATACATTTGTTGGAGCTACATCGCCGCTCGTTGAGCCGCAGGTTACCAGGCGCCCCTTACGGGCCAGGCAGGCGATGTCTTGTTCCCAAGTATCCTTGCCAATATGATCCACCACGACATCGACGCCTCGCTTATTGGTCAGGCGGCGGACCTCTTGCACCAGATCAGTAGTGCGATAGTTAATGACTTCGTCAGCGCCTAGGGCGCGCGCCCGCTCCAATTTCTCGTCTGTGCCCGCGGTGGCTATGACCCGCGCTCCGCAGAGTTTGGCAATCTGGATGGCCGCGCTGCCAACACCACTGCCAGCAGCCTGAACAAGTACATCCTGGCCCGGCTGCAATGGCGCCCGTGTGGTGAGCATATGCCAGGCGGTAATCGTCGAGAGGGTCACCGCTGCGGCCGAGACAAAGTCCAGGCCCTCCGGCAAAGGCACAATGCTGGAGGCGGGAACGCGCACATACTCGGCAAAGCCTCCCTGGCTGGCCAGTCCTATGATGTCGCCGTTGAGACAGAGGACCTCCTCACCCGAGCGACAATATTCACAGCGGCCACAGAAGAGGTACGGCGCCACTGCCACCCGCTGACCTACGCTCAGCCCACTGACCGCATCTCCCAGGGCGTCAATCTCGCCGGCGATCTCTGATCCACAAATATGCGGCATGGGGGCCACTTTGGTTCTCCCACGGCGCGAGTGCAGGTCAAGATGGTTCATACCGCAGGCGCGGACTTTGACGATCACATCCTGGGGACCGGGCACCGGATAGGGGACTTCTTCGATCTGCAGAACTTCCAGGCCACCGGTTTGGTGAAAGACTGCGGCTTTCATGCTGCCTCCCATTGGCAAGAGATGGGTATCTTCTGCGTATGCAAGCTATGATGTATTGTACCTCATTCTCTTGCTTTCGCCCAGATTGTACGCATCTGGTAATGCTCGCTCGGCCAGTCTCAACGACGGCGCTCTACTCTACAGGGCTGTCGCCGCGCAGCCCTTCCAGGCCCCGCCAGCGCTCAGACAGGCCAGCCAGATAGAGAAAGAGGAGGCGCTGACGCCTGGTTGACCGCTCGGCTGTCCTGCTGCTGCCTCGGCTGGTCGCTTTGCCCCGGCAGCAGCAGGACAGTCAGCGCAGCGCCACCTCCCTTGAGTGCTTCAGGCCCTTGGCCCGCAATGGCTGATATGGCCGATACAGGGCAGAGACAAGGAGCAGTGCCGGGTTTTAGATGAGCTTTAAGCCCGAGACTGCAAGGACTACGGCAAGGACAGGGTTGAGTACTTGATCTGGGATGAATTTGCTGAGTTTGCTGCCAATGTAGACGCCTGGCAGCGAGCCGAGCAGGAGCAGACCGACGATGCTCCAGTTGATTGAGCCGGAGCTGAGATAGCCCACCATGCCGGCCAGCAGTAGGAGAAAGGCCTGAAAGATGTCGGTGCCAACGAGCTTCTTAGGCCCTAGTTCGGGATAAAGAAAGGCCAGGGTGACGATGATCAGGGTGCCGCTGCCAACAGAGGTGAGGCCTACCAGGAAGCCGACAAAGGCCCCAGCGATGATCAGAAGCACTCTGCGGTACCAGGACGGGCTTCCTCCTTCGCCAGCCTCTCCAGCTTGCCCTTCTCCTCCAGCTCCCGCTGCTGCCGCAAGAGCCGCCTTTTTGCGCTCGCGTGCTCGCCGCTCCGCGTAGCGCAGCAGGTAGGGACGCGCTAGTAACAGGACAGCAACCAGGACCAGCGTGTAGCCAATGGCATGGAGCAGAATGGTGTTAATTAGATGACCGTAGTGGGCGCGAATATACTGCACGAGAAAGACGCTGACCAGGATGGCCGGCACGCTGCCGCAGGCCAGCCAGAAGGCAGCGCGAAAGTCAATTTGACGCTGACGCGCATGGATGATGGTGCCAAAACCTTTGGTGATGGCTGAGTAGGTCACGTCCGAGGTAACAGCCCATAATGGGGGAACCCGGAAGAGCAGGATCATAATAGGGGCCAGGAGCGACCCTCCCCCCATGCCGGTGAGGCCGATAAGGAAGCCTACCATCAGCCCTGCAAGCGATATACGAAAATCCATCAATATACCTCCCACACTGGTAACTCGACCAACGCTCGATACCACAGATACCCTGACTGGTAGTCTGCTCCCGTCGGTGCTTAGCCCTGTCCGTCAGCCAGGCCCGGCGTCTGCATACCAGCGATATTCTGTAGTGTTGTCCCTTTGTCTTCTCGACCGATCAACCTGGCTGCATATGGCGCGATACGCCGTGCTTCCTCATAGCAGATGAGCAGCGGCATAGCCAGGGGAAGCAGCGAGAAGAGCGCTAGCGGTAGCAGCACCTGGCGACTCTCCGACTGCTCCAGTGGAGCCTTGCCCCATCTTCGGCGCTGGGCCAGGATCAGCAGAGCATAGATCAGCAGGGCGCCTTCATTGAGGGCCACCCCAAGAAAGAAGCTCCCGCAGCCTGGTGCCAGGCCGCCATGTCTGCCCCAATGCCATCCTGCTCTCCAGCCCAGAAGCCAGAGGCCGGCCCCGGCGTAGCCTCCCGCAGCCAATCCCAGCTCACTGAGGATGAGCGGGGCACCGTGGACGGCCATCTCTATGGTCAGAAAGCGCCGCAGCGATGGCAGTTTGCCACTTTTGCCCGCGCTGAATCTCGCTGCTGACATACCTCCTCCTCTTTTCAGACTGCTTAGCTGCGCCCCCCTCCGAAGCGCGCCTGCCCTGGGGCTTGCGGCAGCTCTGCCTCAGAGAGAGGCCCTTTCGTTGCTCCTCTCGCGCATGGCTTCGATCAGAATGCGCGCCACCTCTGGCCGTGTGAATTCGCGCGGCGGCATCTCACCGGCGCGCAGCATTTGACGCACCTTTGTGCCGCTGAGAATGACATGCTGGCTGCTATCGTGGGGACAGGTCTTTGTCGAGGCCATGCCTTCGCAGGCACGACAGTAGAAGGTATGGTCGAAGAAGAGCGGCGTGATTTCGAGCTGCTTCGCATCAAATTCGGCAAAGATGTAGTGGGCGTCGTAGGTCCCATAGTAGTTGCCGACCCCGGCATGATCACGCCCGACAATGAAGTGGGAACAGCCATAGTTCTTGCGCAGAATGGCGTGAAAGACCGCTTCGCGCGGACCCGCATAGCGCATGGCCGCCGGCAACACCCCCAGGATCACGCGATCGGCAGGATAATAGTGCTCCAGCAGCACTTCGTAGCAGCGCATGCGCACCGCGGCAGGAATGTCATCGTCCTTGGTGGCGCCGACCAGGGGATGCAAATAGAGACCATCGACAATTTCCAGGGCGCATTTCTGAATGTATTCATGGGCGCGATGAACAGGATTGCGCGTCTGGAAGCCAACGACGCGCCGCCAGCCACGTTCCTGGAAGAGGCGCCGCGCCTGCTGCGGCGTGTAGCGATAAGCGGCGAAGGTCTGCTCCGGCAAGGTCAGGACCCGTACGCGGCCGCCCAGCAAGACATCGCCTTGCTGATAGAGGGCCTTGACCCCGGGATGGGCTGCGTCTTCGGTGCGGTAGACGCGCCGCGCTTCCCGCTGCTTGTCATAGTGATACTTCTCCTCTACGGTCAGTACAGCCTGCAGCACTCCACGCCCATCGACAAGCGCCACGTCGCTGCCCTCTCTGAGCGTGGCCGCCCGATCGGCATCGGTGGCCAATGTGATGGGGATGGTCCAGGGAAGGCCATTGCTGAGGTGCATCTCTTCGACCACACTCTCATAGTCGGCGCGCGTCATGAAGCCGCGCAGAGGACTATAGGCGCCCACCGCGAGCATCTCCAGGTCTGCCAGCTCGCGTATTCCAACGGGCACCTGCGGCAAATGACGCGCGTGCTCGCTCAGCTCCTGCCGCTGGCCCTCATCAACGAGATTGATGACCAGCTCCCCGCCATGTGGGGCAATCAATCCATCCTCTGACATCTGCTTTCTCTCTCCTTGTGCTCTCCCAACGCTAATTGTTCTTCTAGCCGGCCTGGCCTGGCCCCGCCTTTCGCTTTCTCGCTCACCGCGAGCAGGCTGGGCCAGGAACTGGCTCGAGGCCCGAGAGCGCCGCTCGGGATCAGGAGGCCAGGCTCTCGCCAGGGCGCCCCGCTGGAACTGCTTCTTCTACAAAGTCTGGTTCGAGATAGCCTAGCTCGACCAGCTTGGCAAAGATACGCGCCACGCTCTGCTCGGGCGTCTCGCGATCCGTTTCGATGACCAGCTCGGGCCGTTCGGGTTCTTCGTAGGGATCATCTACCCCGGTGAAGTTCTTGATCTTGCCTTCATCGACGAGGCGATAGAGACCTTTAACATCGCGGGCCCGACAGACCTCTAACGGACATTTGACGTAGACTTCGACAAAGCGTCCGATCTCGCGCCGGGCCCATTCGCGCGCCTCGCGATAGGGGGAAATGGCCGCCGAAATGCAGATCACACCGTTGCGCGTGAGCAGCTTGCATACAAAGGCAATGCGCTTAATATTGGTGTCGCGGTCTTCGCGACTAAAGCCCAATCCCTTGCTCAGATGGGTGCGTACCTCGTCACCATCCAGGACCTCGACGTTGCGCCCGCGCGCGCGTAAGCGTTGCTCGACAGCGCGGGCCAGGGTGCTTTTGCCGGCGCCCGATAACCCGGTAAACCAGAGCGTAAAGCCGCTATTACCGTGCGTTGCCATGAACCTCTGCTTTCTCCTTCTGCTTTTGCTTTTTCTTTTTATGCTTATTGTTGACAGCTTGACAGCCGGGTCAGAGCGGGAATGGTCACGGTAAGGAGAGCGGCAGGGTGGAGACGCATGTCAGCCACAGCCCCGCCCCGCCAGCAAGCCGATCCCCTCGACCAGGCTCAGGCGAGACCATTACGATTGGAGGCTCGCCACGCTTAGCGACGGCTCTTGCTCGTGAGCGACCTCTTGCAGTACCAGAGCCTCGTAGAGGCGCCACTCTGGGTCGAATTGGATAGCGGTGAGCTCAGCGCTACCAGTGCTGCCCGAGCGCAGCACGACGCGCGAGGCTTTGCCATCGACCAGCACCCATGTCTGAGAGCGCGGGTCATAGCTGCAGTCCTGCAGCCAGTCGGTGCCGGCTTCAACCACCGCTTCGATGGTGGCCTTGCTCTTCGGATCAGATAGCCGTGCCAGCAGCGCCCGCCCACCAACGGTATCCGCGACGGTAAAATGCTCGTTGTCGAGAATGCGCACGGAGTGAGGATGATCCAGTCCTTCCAGGACTGGCCACCATTCGCCGCTCTCACGGTCGATGGCAATCACCATTCCTTGATGGAAGAGCGAGGCCAGCATGGCCCCGGAGGGATGCTCAGCTACCGCGTTGACATGGGTCGTCTGGCTGAGGGTGCCGTACTTCTCCTGACGATGGTCGCGCGTCTTGTCAAGCTGCCGGAGGACCCCCGTAGGGGTATGGGTGAAGCCGTGATCGGTTGCCCACCATTGCCAGAGGACTTCACCCGCACGGCTGACTTCTAGTACAAGGTCAAGGCCCGTGCTGGCTACTACATAGCCACGCGCGCTGCGTGAGATGGAATGGAGCGCATTGAAGAGAGGCAGCGAGATGACGTCTCGGCGCAGCTCGCGCAGCAAAGGATCAACTTCGTGAATGCTGGTGGCGGTGGTCACGAGAATCCCCCGGTCGGAGGGCACCATGCCCGCCGCCATGCTGAGCGGCAGCGTGCGCTCAATCGCTCCATCAACCACCAGACAGAGCAGGCCGCCCAGGTCTTCGTTAGGCTTCTGCAGGCTGCCACGTACCGTCAGTGGACAGGCTAGCTGCTGGCCCGTGTCAGCCCAATGCTTTTTCAGCGTCGAGTGCTTGGTCGAGATGCAACTGACGAGCAGATTCATAACCGTGCTTTTCCACCTTTTCCAGTCTGACCTTGCTGAGCTCTGCCTCGCTCTCAAGGTCGATGTGAACATGATGTCATGACGACCGATCATACAAGGGACCTGGCCCCCACCCTCAGCCAGCGATCAGGTCAGCCTCCCCACAGAGGCGCAAAGGGGACCGAACCCTTGCCCGGCTCGGCTTGGCCCGGCCCGGTCCGGTCCCCTGGCGCCATCGCCGCACGCACGCTTTCTTCTTCCTCCCCGCCTTTTACGCTGTTCGCTTTGTTGATTTTGTCTATCAACAATGTCGAGTACTTCTGTTGTTACTATACTACTGTAGAGGATCGGGCCTTGTCAACCCTGGGGAAGTCGGAGCCGTCTGGCAGCGCGAGACGGCGGACGTGGTGAGGCCCCTTGACGCCGCGTTGGCCTCGCGCTATCATCGGAGAGGTTATCAGACAGGTATGAGGAAAAAATCAACAGACCATCAAAAGATTGCAAAAGATCGGCAGGCATAGAGATAGCATATGTTGAACAAGCTACGGGGTCGCAATCTGGCTCATCCCGGCTGCCTCGTGGGGACAACGCTCGGACTTACTATTGGCCTGATCCTGGCAGCGATCTTAGCAGCCAGCTTCAACGTCAATATTAATGTAGACCTGGCCATCTGGTTCGGCCTGACCGTAGTACTCGGGGGAATAGGCTGGATTATCGGAGATCGTCTTTCCTCGCGCTTCCCAGCTCTGGAAGAAGAGCAGCCGCCGCAGACCTGAGATGGCTAGCTGGTCCCTCTCACTCGTCGCTTCCCATACCGGGCCTTCTGAGGAGGGCGAGGGCAGGCCGCAACAGCGCCAGCCCTGGATCATTTCATCGATAATCTCGCTGACGGCGGTGCTGACCAGGCCAGGACGGCAGAGAGAGGGGCTGGTCTACAGAGAGAGGCAATCAGACAGGCATGCAGGCAGCCAGGCGAGCCATCCAAGCTGCCAGCCTTTTGCCAGGCTGGCAGAGAGACTGGCACTGGCCGGCGTTTTGTGGTATAGTTGTTTCTAACTACAAGGATTTCTCGGTTCCACTTCGCCGCCTTTGACAAGGGGTCAGGCAGTGGACCGTCTTCCTTGTCAGCGCAGTATGCTGAGCAAAGCCGCTCCAGCGCTCGGGCAATGACGCACAGTGCGTATCGTCGTTGACCGGCTCCGTATCACCGTGGTACCTCTCGCTGTGGTTCCTGGTGGCTGGTATCGTGGTGGCCACCGTGGCGGCTCCTCTGATGGCTACCGTGGCGGCTTCCCCGGCCTCTTCACCACGCGCTGCTGACCACCGATACGGGTCCGTTCCTTTCTGTTCACCAGAGCCGTTTCTACTGCTGCTTTTGAGCAACTTTTCCCCTGAAGCAAGAAACGATGCGTAGCAGTGACGTGTCTGCCCGACACGGTCCAGGAGGACAAGCGATGCCGAAGAATGAGTTTCATCAGCCCGTTTCTGTGGATTCTGCCCCCAGGGGCAGCCGCTGCGAATGGTGCGGTGAGCCGGCGGAGCGGCAGCTCACAGCCATCGGCGGTCTCTATCACAACGATGGCGGCCTCTTCTGTCGTCCCTGTGGTGAGAAGTTTATCCAGGCGGTGCTTAACTCGCTGCAGCTCCCCGGTCAGCTAGGCCTGAGCGCTCGCTAGCGGGTTAGCGAGCAGGTCAGGCCGGCCTTGCATGCATCCCACCAACCACTCTGTCCCTGCCCTGATCTGCCTGCATCCAGTCTGTCCACTGGTCATACGCGCCTAGCAGAGTAGCTTGCAGCAGGTAGGGCAAACCACACTCAGCGGAATTCCTTACCCGTCTTCTTCTTCGTTGACTGACCTCCAACAGACGCAAAGAGGACGCGCCTGGCAGCCACTAAAGCCGGCGCGTCCTTGTGCGTCCCCGGTGTGCTCACTCAGCACAGCATTTCGCCTAGTGCAGCGGTGACCGGTAGAGACTCAGCCATCTGCCCTACGCGCCCACCTACGGTCAGCTCTCCACGAGCCTTCCGCGAGCCTTCTACCCACCTTGACCCTATTCCCTCTACGCTGCCTGGCTCTTCAGCGGGGCCCTGGCTTTGAGGCAGCGGGCCCAACGGTCTGCGCCGCACCTACCTAGGCGTAGCGCTGAATGTATTCTTCGATGCGGAACTCGCGAGGCTCGACGACCTCACGCGCCACGCGCTCCATCGTCGGCCGCTCCTCGCGGTAAAAGACGCCGATGTACTGCTTCTCGTTGTCAAGAGCGTACTCCAGCGCCTTGAGGCGGTCGCTCGGGTCATGATCTTCAGGCAGCGGCGTCACTGCGGCATCCCAGGCATCGAAGGTATTATAGAAGGTCGGGCAGGGACTCAGCACATGCACAAAGGAGAATCCCCGATGCAGGGTTGCCTGTTCGATCAAGGCCGCCAGCTCCTTGGGGCGAGCGGAGTAACCGCGGGCCACAAAGCTCACGTTCAGCGAGAGGGCGGTGGCGATAGGATTAAACTGCGAGGCCAGCAGGCCGTAGGGTGACGACTTCGTCTTATGGCCATGCGGCGAGGTAGGCGAGGTCTGTCCCTTCGTCAGGCCATAGGTCTCGTTATCCATGACGATGGCCGTGATATCGATGTTGCGCAGGGCCGCATGCACCAGATGCCCCACCCCGATGCTGAAGAAGTCACCATCGCCCCCCACGGCGATCACCGTCAGGTCGGGACGCGCCATCTTCAGGCCCTGAGCGACCGGTAAGGCTCGCCCATGCACACTATGGAAGCCGAAGGTACGGATAAAGTGGGGAAAGCGGCTGGAGCAGCCAATGCCCGAGACAACCACCGTCTGATCGACCGGCAGCTTGAGGGCGGCCATGCTGCGCAGCGTCGCGTTAAGCACACCGAAATCGCCGCAACCCGGACACCAGGTCGGCTTGACCTCGCTCTTGTAATCTTTGAGCGTGAGCGTTGGAGTGGTTGACTGAACCACGGCTAACAAACCTCCTCAATGGCCCGCAGGATCTCACCCGCGGTGAAGGGAATGCCCCCGAATTTATTGACACGAATCGGCTGTAGACCATACCGGGCCCCGAGCAGATTGGCCAATTGGCCGGAGTAATTGCACTCGGGCACGATGACCGTCTTGACCGAGCTGATGAAGTCGCGAATCGCCCGGTCGGGCAGCGGCGAGAGAATGCGCAGATGCAGCGAGGCCACTTTGTAGCCCTTGGCACGCGCGCGATCCACTGCCTCCTGAATGGCCCCTTCAGTCGATCCCCAGCCGATAAGACCAACTTCGGCCTCTCTATCGCCATACGGCTCCGGCTGCGGTAGCTCCTGAGCCGCTGTCTCCAGCTTGCGAAAGCGCTTCTGCATCATGGCCGTGTGGTCTTCCGGCTCATAGTCAGGATGACCATGCTCGTTATGCTCCAGGCCCGTGGCGGAGTAGGGAATGGCCCCAGGCCCGGGGATGGTCATGGGAGAAATGCCGCTGACAGTATAGGCGTAGCGGGCAAAGCTGGCCGCCAAAGCCGCTGCCGCCTCGTGCTTGCCGTTGCTGCTCGCCCCATTGGCGCCATTGCTCTCGGCCTTGCCATACTCAAGGCGGCCTTCGATGGTGAAGGGCCGAAAGACGCTGCGGTCAACGCTCTCGACGCGGGCCGTCAGCGATTGATCGGTGAGGAAAATGACCGGCATCTGATAGCGATCAGCCATATTGAAGGCCAGGCCCATCAGAGTATAGCAGTCAGCGACATTGGCCGGAGCCACAATCATGCGCGGGGTATCGCCGTGACCGCCGTAGAGAGCGAAGCTGAGGTCAGCCTGCTCCATCTTCGTGGGCATGCCCGTACTAGGGCCGGCGCGCTGAGCATCGACGATGACCGCCGGTAGCTCGGCCATTGAGGCCAGGCCGATCAGCTCGGTCATCAGAGAGAAGCCAGGGCCAGAGGTCGCCGTCATAGCGCGCACACCGCCGAAAGAGGCCCCCAAGACCGCCGCCAGCGCGGCCATCTCGTCCTCCGCTTGCAGGAAGGTGCCGCCTACCTGGGGCAGTTCCTTAGCCATAGCTTCCATGATATCGCTGGCTGGCGTAATCGGATAGCCGGCGAAGAAGCCACAGCCCGCCGCCAAGGCCCCAGCTACCACGGCCTGATTCCCATTGAGCACCACTCGATCGGCTTTCTCCACCGGGCCAAGTCGATAGGGGTCCCGCTTCTCAATTTTCTCACGCACGTAGCGATAGGCGATGTCCAGCGCCAGGCGGTTTTTCTCCATCAAGATGGGATTGGCCTTACGCGATTTGGAGAGACGGGACTCAACTACCTGGAGGAGGGCCTCCAGCGGTGGCCCGAAGAGGCCAGCTATGGCCCCCAGCATGACCATGTTCTTGGTCTGGAAAAGCTGCACTTCCTTGCGCGCTAGCTCGTTGAAGGGCACGGCATAGGTGATGAAGTCGTCGCTCTCGGGCGTGAAGTCGCCAGGATCATAGACCAAGACACCCCCCCGGCGCAGGTCGCGAATATTGCGGTCGTAGGCCTCTTTGTTGAGGCAGACCAGTACGTCTGCATAGTCTCCCATCGATTTCACGGGGCGATCGCTGATGCGCACCTGGAACATACAGGGACCGCCCAGGATCTCCGCCGGGAAGGTACGGAAGGTAAAGACGTGATAGCCCCAGCGCGCGGAGGCGAGCGCCAGGATGTCTCCACCCGAGATGGTCCCTTCGCCCGACTCGCCACCAATCCGAATCGTCACTTCATTCTCCATTGAATGCCCCCTCTAAAAATTCAACCGCGCCCTGTGCACAGAAATGGCGCGGCCCTTAAAAAGCGCTCCCGGGATTCCACAGAGTGCCCGCCAACTCGATTAACGACGGCTGCGGTCGCCCTCTGCTCTCGTTCCGGTCTGCGTCTGCTCGACTGCCTTGCACTGAAAACAGGGTGCTTTGCCGATGGCACGGCTCCTGTGTTCACGATGCTGCTGCTTGCTGCGGAATCCGCCACTGCGCTCGTTGCTTACTGGCCTGGCTTGCCCCCTCTTTGCTCTCCTGATGACATCTTGGAACGGGCAGCCAGCCTTGGCTGTCTCTACACTTTCGATATTATAGCACAATGTGGACCGTACGATGTATCGATCCGTAGCAATGCTGGTCCAAATGTCGCGGGGCCGTCTTGACTTTTCTTCCCTTTCCCTCTTCCCAGCACCTCCCAAGTATGATACAATAGTCCTCGCAAGGGCCCATAGCTCAGCGGTTAGAGCAGCCGGCTCATAAGTGCGCCGCTGTGCTCTACCTGTCTCCGCTGCGTTGTGCAGTACCACTGGGACCGCTGTGGTTAAAGCCTGGCCTGACCCGATCCCGAAAGGGTTAGGGGACAGCAGCATGGCCAGAAAAGTACGGCTCGGGGGAAACTGCTCACCCCGCTCCGTGCAGCTAGGCCGTATATGGTGAGGAGGGTATTCCGAACCCGAGATGTGCCCGCTCAACCACCCGTGCGATGGCAGGATCGCGCACGCCGCCCGATTTGACGATCGTGGTTATGAGGGTCGTCAAGGGTCCCATCGGGCCGCTGGCTGGTAGCCCGGCACATCGTAAGGGCACCTACGTACGGACCGAGGCAGGTAGGGAACTGCGGGATCACCTTCCAGGACACAGAACCCTGGCCGCGCTGTAGCGCTGCCTTCTTCAGCGACGCCGCTCCTGACGCAACTGAAGGTCGCGCTCGCTGCCAGGTGACTGGCTGAGCTGAGTGAGATCGCTAGTAAGCGGATCTGTGTCCTCTGGTGACGGAGTGCCCATAGTACTCAAACGATCGGGGTAATGCCCGATACACGGGGAAGGGGCACAGGACGCTTCTCTTGGCTAAGACGGTGGCTCCTTCGCTCCGGTCTGCGGCAAGGAAGCGTCTGGAGAGCCGTGTGCGTCGAAAGGCGCACGCACGGTTCGGGAAGGGATGACCGCGCTCTACGCTTTGCCGTCCAGCGATCGCTTGTTATACGGCTGATCGCTCACAGGCAGCGCGTAGGCACTGGTTGTCGGCTTCACCCGGTTGGTCCCTGGTTCGAATCCAGGTGGGCCCATTTTCTTTTTTGGCTTTCTGCTTTGGCTTCCCGGTTCGCTTCGCTTTGGGTTGCTGCTGGCTGCCTGACCGCGCTTGCTCCCGCTCCGTGTGAGTGACTCTGCGGCTCTCTCTGGCTGCTCCTCTTCAACTCAACGACAGGTCTGCTTTCCCGCCCGGTTTTCTTGAGAGCCATCTGCGCAGCGTGGCTCAACGCGGCTCGCGACCTTGCAGCGGCTGCGGACCGGCGTGGTATGTAAGGCCTGCGCTGTGGCCGGGGTTCGTCTGGGGTGAGGCCGATGCTGAGTGAGAACGCGCAGGCCCAGAGCAGGAGAGGAGTTTGCTCTCTCGCTGCCGCCGGGTGCGCCAATGGCCAAAACAAAATTAAGGAGGGGTGTGGTCTGTACGACCGCACCCCTACCGGTGGCGTTTGAGAAAGCGCTCCATGCGCCGTAGCGCCTCTTCTAGCTGATCATAAGCGGTGCAATAGGCGCAGCGAACATAGCCAGCTCCACAGGCGCCAAAGGAGCTGCCAGGGACGACGGCGACATGTTCCTCTAGCAGGAGCTTTTCGGCAAATTCTTCGTCACTCATGCCGGTCTGGGCCACACAGGGGAAGGCGTAGAAGGCCCCGCGCGGCTCGCAGGTCGGCAGGCCAATGCGGTTGAGGCCATCGACAAACATGCGGCGCCGCCGCGCGTACTCGGCGTGCATAGCCTGAACATCTTCTTCGCCGTGGCGCAGCGCCTCCAGGGCCGCTACCTGGGCGATGGTGCTGGCGCACATGATGGCGTATTGGTGTACTTTGAGCATGGCCTCTAGTAGGGCTGCCGGCGCCGCCACGTACCCAATGCGCCAACCCGTCATAGCGTAGGCCTTGGAGAAGCCATCGAGCAAGATGGTGCGCTCGCGCATGCCCGGCAGCGCCGCCATGCAGACATGCTCAGTGTCATAGACCAGGCGGCTGTAGACTTCGTCGACCACTACGTACAGGTCGTGCTCCAGCGCCAGACGTGCGATCCCTTCCAGCTCGGCCCGCGGAATAACAGCCCCCGTCGGGTTGTTGGGGTTGCCAAGGAGAATCACTTTGGTGCGAGGCGTGATCAGTGGCGCGATCTCGACGGCCCGGACGGCAAAGTCATAGCGCGCATAGGTCGGGACCGGTACGACTACGCCCCCGGCAAAGAGAATATCCGCCTCGTAGGCAACGTAGCCAGGGTCGAGTGAGATCACTTCATCGCCCGGATCAATCAGGGCCCGCATCGCCAGATCGACCCCTTCGCTCACGCCTACGGTGACCAGAATCTCTTTGTGTGGATCATACTGCAGGCCGTAGCGGCGCTGCAACATCGCAGCGATCTCTTCGCGCAATTCAAGGGTTCCATAGTTCGACGTGTAGTGCGTCTCTCCACGTCTCAGGGCTTCGATGCCCGCCTGGCGAATATGTTCCGGCGTGACAAAATCAGGCTCGCCTACCCCGAGCGAGATGACATCCGGCATGTTGTTGAGGATGTCGAAGAATTTGCGAATGCCGGAGGGCTTGACGGCCCGTACTCGCTGTGAGAGCGCTTCGCGTTTGAGTGTGTCCATAACAAGCTGCCTATCCCTTCTTGTGCACACGTGGAGGCCAGAACCGGCAAGCAACGCCCGCGGTTGCTTGCTCACTCTCTGCCAGGATCATCTGCCAGGCGGATGATCCCGCAGGTGCCCTCGCTGTTAGTGTCCTGTTGCCTCTGCTGTTTCCACTGTAACATAAACGGGCTGAGGAGACAACGCCCCGCCGCAGAGCCTGCCCCAGATGGTCAGGGGCAGACTTACTTTTCTCCCCCTGCTGGCTGGGTCCCCCGGCCCGCTCTCTTGGGATGATTGCGCGCTGGCAGAGCCAGCGTGGCACCTTGTTCGCCGCTTTTCTTTGGTTGCTGGCGGGCCGCCGACCAGGGCTCAGGTGGCCAGGCTACGCAGTTTCTCGACAATGCCCGGCAGCACAGCGAGGACGGTCTCGATGTCTTCTTCGCTGTTGTCTTTGCCGAGCGTCAGGCGCAGGCTGCCACGTGCCCACTCGGGCGGCAGGCCCAGCGCAACAAGTACGTGTGAGGGTTCCACTGAACCGGAGGTACAGGCCGAGCCGGTCGAGGCGGCTATGTTGAGAAGATCAAGGTTTAGCAGGATGGACTCACCCTCGACTCCCTCAAAGCAGAAGCTGGCATTGTTGGCCAGGCGCCGCGTCGGATGGCCAGTCAGACGGCTGCGCGGGATACGGCTCAGGATACCTTCAATGAGCCGGTCGCGCAAAGTCCGTAGCCGCGGCTGCACTTGCTCTAGTTCTGCATAGGCGAGGCGCAGGGCGGTGGCCGCTCCTACGATGCCCGCGACGTTCTCGGTACCAGCGCGCCGCCCGCGCTCCTGTGAGCCACCTTGCTGCTGCGGTAGAAGCCGTACACCCTGACGCACATAGAGGATGCCTACCCCTTTCGGTCCATAGAATTTGTGAGCCGAGAGCGAGAGCAGGTCCGCGTTCAGTGCTTTGACATCGAGCGGCAAGGCCCCCCCTGCTTGCACGGCATCGATGTGAAAAGGCACTTTGCGCTGTCGACAGATGCGCCCTATCTCTTCTACCGGTTCAATGGTGCCAATCTCGTTGTTGGCATACATGATGGAGACGAGCACGGTGTCATCGGTGATGGCTCGCCCAACTGCATCAGGGTCGACCAGGCCATAGGCGTCGACTGGCAGGTAGGTGACGCTGAAGCCGAAGCGCTCTAGATAGTGGCAGGTGTGCAGGACGGCGTGATGTTCGATGGCCGAGGTGATGATATGCTTGCCTTTGTTCCGCGCGGCCAGGGCGACGCCTTTGATGGCCAGGTTGTCGCTCTCCGAGCCACAGCCGGTGAAGATGATCTCGGTGGGCCGGCAGTTGAGTATGGCGGCAATCTCTTCACGTGCATGATCAATGGCCTGCATGGCCCGCCGCCCCAGGGTGTAGATGCTGCTGGCGTTGCCATATTCGCTGGTGAGATAGGGCAGCATGGCTTCCAATACCCGCGGGTCCAGGGCCGTCGTTGCCGCATGGTCAAGATAAATGAGTCGCTCTGGCATGGTCGTGCTCTTATCTTCAGACGTACTGAGATATCTCGACTTTCTTTGAGTATTTTGCTCTTGATACAACCTGGATACTATAAAGCCTCTACGCGTTGGTGCCCGGCGGTCACTGCCACGCCCGCCTCTGAGATGGCCAGAAAGGAAGAAAGGCAGACATGGAGCCGCTGCCTTCTCCTCGCAGCTCACCTCTGACCGAAGCAGGCTTGTCCACTGGCTGCCTTCATTGTATCATAGAATTAGCTCCGCTTCCTGTCGTAGAATGCCTCAATGAGGAATAGGTTTTTATTTTTTGTTGACACCATTTTTAATGATACAGAAGAAAGGTAAAAGTTAGTGGAAGACGAGCTTTTTCTTAGTTTATTGCCTGGATTTGACGCTCTTACAGGCCAAAACGTGATTGTACGCCCTTATCGCGAGGAGGATGCCCCGTTCCTTTTTGCCGCTATCCAAGAATCGCGCGCTCACCTGCGTCCGTGGCTGCCCTGGGCCGACCAGCATCAGCGCATCGAGGAGACGCGCGATTGGATCAACCGCCAGCGCGCAGCCTGGTTGCTGCGCGAAATCTATAACTGTGCAGTGATCAGCCAGGCCGATGGGCAGCTTGCGGGTGGCATCAGTTTGAAACCGCACGACTGGCGGGCGCGCGTCTTCGAGATCGGCTACTGGCTGCGCGTTACAGCCACCGGTCGGGGATACATGACCGAGGCGGTCCAGTTATTGACGGCCTTCGCCTTTGAGCAGCTCGCAGCCAACCGCGTCTTTATCCGCTGCGATGAGCGAAACGAGCGCAGCGCCGCTATTCCGCGCCGCCTGGGCTTCGTCTTTGAGGGGTGCCTGCGTAGTGAGTCGCTGGCGCCCGACGGCCAGTTGCGCAATACGCTGGTCTTTGCGCTGACTTCAACGGACTACCAGCAGAGCAGGCAGTAACCCACCGAGAGAGAGGCCGGCCAGGCTGACGGGAGAGAGCTTTTACAGTCTTCTCGCTCTGCTCTGCCGTCTTGCCCTGCCGGCCTTGCTCCTGCTAGCCAGACAGTATGCTGCCTGCCTGTCTGCCTGCTCTTGCAGCTAGAGGCTGCCCCAGTTGTAGACGGTGTCAGGCTGTATGCCCGGGCTGTTGTAGGCCAGGGTAATCAGTTGATGAGCCTGGAGCTGAAGAGTGTGGAAATCGCCGTGATAGAGCTGGCCATTGACATAGACCGTCCAGCCCGTGCTTTGATCAAGCTGGCTGGGGAAGCCGTTCCCCAGTTGAGGAAACTCGTTCTTCCAGATATCGAAGAATTGTCCAAGGGTGAAGCGCTGGTTCTGCGGTGCCTCTATATGGATGACGCCAGTCGTGTCATGGGTATGGAGCCAGTAGATGCAGTCGCTGGCAATGCCCGTATTGGCCGGGATCTGTACCGGTTGGCCGTTGATGTAGAGCGAGAGATGGGCATGATAGTGAACAGCGACCTGTTCGCTGGCGTCGCAGTAGACCTGATCCACTGGTGGATAGGCCGCATCAACTAGCGGATGGTTTTGGGCCTGGCTCTGATTCTGAGCCTGATCTTGCGCTCCGGCACGCATTAAAAAGTAGCCACCACCGGCCAGCAAGAGACAGAAGAGAAGGACGACGCCGATCGACAAGAGCTGCGCACGCAGTCTGGCCCGGCGCTGCTCGCGCTCCCGCCGCCATTGTGCTTGTCGGCGTCGCTCTTCTCGCGCTTGCTTGATGCTCGACTTCCGCTCTTCCACCCGCATCCCTCCATTCAGGTTGGCCTCGGTTGTCCGTCTGATAATGCCGCTTGTCTGCTGAGCCTTTCTTTTGCTCACCGTTCTTCTCCTGATAACCCGCCTTCATTCAACTTCTTCTTCTTGAAGAAGCCTTCGTTCATGCTGCCGCTGCGAAAGCCGAGCAGATCGAGGGTGACGTACAGGTAGCCCAGACGGCGCAGGCCTTCCGTGACCTTGCGGCTCGTCTCCTCCTCGATCAGGCGCGGCATATCTTGCCGCTCGACTTCGATGCGGGCTACGTTGCCATGATGACGCACGCGCACCTGACGGAGTCCCAGCTCATGCAGCAGTTTTTCGGCCTGATAGATCTTTTGCAGTGTTTCTATATCGATGCGCGTTCCATAGGGAATGCGGGAGGAAAAGCAAGCGAGCGCAGGTTTATCCCAGACAGGCAGGCCCAACCAACGAGCCAGAGCGCGAATCTCGCTTTTGCGCAGTCCTGCTTCCAGCAGTGGACCGCGGACGCCAAACTCGCGGGCGGCGCGCTGCCCCGGGCGAAAATCGCCCTCATCGTCTTTATTGACCCCATAGGCCACGTAGCGCAGACCATGCTGATGGGCCAGGGCCTTCAGGTGGGTGAACAGCTCCGCTTTACAAAAATAGCAGCGATTAGGCTGGTTGGCTAGATAGCGCTCATCCTCAAGTTCGTGGGTCTCTATAGTCAGCACACGAATGCCCAGCTCGTGAGCCAACTTCAAAGCGGCCTCGCTCTCTTCGGGAGCGTAGGCCGGCGAGAGCGCCAGGGCACCTACGGCCTGCTCACCAAGCTGATCATGGGCTACTTTTAAGAGGAGGGTGCTGTCGACGCCGCCAGAGTAGGCCACCAGGACCGATTGCATCTCCTGTAAAAGCCCTTGGAGGCGTCGATACTTCTCCATTGTCACGGCATCAAGCGCAGTGACACGTTCATTCTTCGCCGAGGAAGTCGTGAGCATAGAACTAGTCTATCGCCTTTCCTCTCTCCCAGAGGGGAACGCCGGATCTGGCCGTCCTTTTGCCTGCTTGCTACTGATAATGGGGTCAGCCGCGTTCCTCGCCGAGCTGATGATGATATACTATGAGAGCAGTCTTGTCTTGCAGATCGCGGCTGCGCGCGGTCAAGTGCTATTATAGCATGAGCGACAAGCCAGCGAGAGTTGAATGCCAGGTACGCGGAGGGGCAATCGTGAGCGCAGAGCCAGTGAGCGCCGCTATTTTGCTGGCCGCAGGGACTTCTAGCCGCATGGGTGCGGATCGGCATAAGCTGCTCTTGCCGCTTGCGGGGCGCCCGCTGGTACAGCACAGCGTGGAGGCGATCCTTGCCTCGCGGGCTCGCCCTCTGGTGATTGTTCTGGGCCACCGCGCTGAGGAGGTGCGTGCGGCCCTGGGCGAGTACGCTTCTCATTCAGCAGTTGAGCTGGTTGTCAATTCCGCCTATGCTCAAGGGATGAGTACCTCGCTGCGCTGCGGTCTCCAGGCCCTGCTTGCTCGCGCGGCCCGTCTGCATGAGCCGCAGCCCGCGAGCGCGCTGATTTTCCTTGGCGATCAGCCTTTTATCTCCGCCCGGCTGATTGACCGCCTGATCGCCGCCTGGCACAGCTCCGGTCGCCCGATCGTCGCGCCCAGCTATGGAGGGCGACGCGGCAATCCGGTGCTCTTCGCCTCTACGCTCTTTCCAGAGCTGTTGGAGGTCGAGGGCGACGAGGGTGGGCGTCGCGTCATTGAGCGCCACCGCGCCGAGCTTATGCTTGTCGAGGCGCAGGCTGAGGAGACGCTTGCCTCTTTTGATGTCGATACCTGGGAAGCCTATCAGGAGGCGCTGCGCGCTCAGCCAGGTGAGGATCATCCCCGGCCATAAGGGCCTGAAGCTCCCGTCGGAAGCGGGATCGCCCTGGAAGGCAAGACCAGCCTTCTTGGCCTGGCCCTGCGGCGGCCAGTTGCTGTGGAGCGAGTGAGTGCGCTGAGGAGAGGGGAGAAGATGTCTCAGCAGAAGATTGACGAGCATGGGCAGTCTGAGGATTCGGGGCGCGAACAGGCGTCCTTCTGGTTGAGCTATGCGCGCGAGCTGTGGGGGGCGATTCGCTATCCCGAAGCCCTGGCCGCGGTCGAACGCGCCTTAGCTCTGGTGCCCGATGATCCTTCTGCCTGGTACCTGCGGGGGGCCTGCCTTTGTCTGCTGGCCCGCCATGAGGAGGCGCTTGCTTCCTTCGAGGAGGCTCTACGGCGGGACAAGCGCTATGTGCCCGCCTGGGATGGTAAAGCCTGGGCCTTGGGCGTCCTCGGACGCCGCTCTGAGGCCCTGGCCGCCGTTGAGGAAGCTCTGCGCCTTGATCCCCACTATCTGCAGGCTCGCCTGCGTAAGGCGCGCCTGGAGGCTACCTCTGGGACTGAGACGGACTGACAGGCAGTGATAGCCCCCGGCTCTGGTGGCCGCTGCAGCCTGGGCTGACTGGCAACCGCGCGTCAGGGGCTGCCAGGTCAGGGCTGAGTCAGATGGTGGGCAAGCGGCCAACAACGTGGTAGGATAGTGACGTGGTGGCCGCTGGCTGGGCTAAGCCGCTTCTCCTTGCGCCCTGTGCGCGCCAGCACAGGAGGCGGAGCCGCCTCGCCACGCCTGCCGCTGGCAGGCAGACCGCTTGCGAAGGCAAGCGACTCGACCACGAGCGAACGGAGAATACTCTGCATGTCCTCATCATTGCTAGAGCAAGAGATACGCAGTCAGCCCGAGGTTCTTGCCCGCCTGCTCGAACGGGAACGCCCCCATGTAGAGCAGATTGTTGCCGCGCTGCCCCCGTTCAATTATGTTCTGATTGCAGCCCGGGGATCATCGGATCACGCCGCACTCTACGCGAAATATGTCTGGGCGGCCCTGGCCGGCCATCCCATCGCGCTGGCCACGCCCTCGCTCTATACGCTCTATGCTCGGCCCCCGCGCCTGGACGGGGCCCTTGTAGTCGGCATCTCGCAATCGGGTCAGTCGCCCGATATCGTTGCGGTACTCGAAGAGGGGCGCCGCCAGGGCCGTCCAACGCTGGCCATTACTAACGATGCCAGCTCACCCCTGGCCCAGGCCGCCGACCATGTGGTCGCGCTGCACGCTGGACCTGAGCGCAGCGTCGCAGCAACCAAGACCTATACCGCCCAGCTTACGGCCCTGGCGCTGTTCGCTGCCGCCTGGAGCCCGCAGCGGTCCAGTCACTTTGCCGCCCTGGAGGCCCTGCCTTCCGCCGTCTCCCAGGTGCTGGCCCAGGCCGATGAGATTGCCCGCCTGGCTGAGCGCTATCGCTATATGGATCGCTGCGTGGTGATCGGACGGGGCTTTAACTACGCTACAGCTTTTGAGCTGACTCTCAAGCTCAAGGAGCTGACTTATGTGATGGCGAACGCCTATTCGTCGGCGGACTTCCGCCACGGCCCGATCGCTACCGTCGATAGCGGCCTGCCAGCTATTTTGATTATGCCGCGCGATGCCACCTATGCCGATATGCATGAGCTGGCCGAGGAACTGGGACGCCGCGGCGCTGAGCTGCTGGTGATCTCTGAGGAAGCAGAGGCCCTGGCCCTGGCGCGCACGCCCTTACCCCTGGTCAGGGGGGTGCCAGACTGGCTGAGTCCGATAACAGCGATTGTGCCCGGCCAGGTGCTGGCCCTGCACCTGGCGCTGACCCGTGGCTACAATCCCGATGTGCCGCGCGGCCTCCAGAAGGTGACGCTGACGCTCTAAGTCTGCTGGCCAGTTATCCCCCTCGGCGTGCGAAATTCGACAGACTCAGCTCAGAAGACAAAGCAATGCCCCGGCCAACGTCCGGGGCATCCTTTGTCTTGTCATCTATTCCATCAGGGGGGCCAGCCGCGGGCGCCAGGACTCGCTGACGAAGGCCAGTCGGCCACGGCACAGCACCGCTTGGAGGAGAAGCGCCTGATCGAAAATGAGTAGGTCGGCGTCATAGCCGCGTTGCAGGCGGCCTTTGCGTTCGCCGACGCCGGCAGCCAGGGCAGGATTGTAGGCCAGCATGCGCGCAGCCTCGCGCAAGGAGAAGCCAAGCATCTGGACGACGTTGCGCAGGGCTTGCTCCATCGTCAGCACGCTTCCTGTGATGGTGCCATCGGGTAGACGCGCCGCCCCATCGATCACGGTCGCCCGCTGCCCCCCAAACTCAAAGGAGCGTTCCGGGCTGCCCGCGCCACAGAGCGCATCGGTAATGACCACCGTGCGCTCAGGTCCGAGCGCCTTCACCAGCGCCTTCATGGCCGCTGGATGGACATGGACCCCATCGACAATCAACTCACCACGCACATGCCCCGCCTCGACCAGGGCCCCAAGCGGCCCAGGCTCCCGATGATGGAGAGGACGCATGGCGTTAAAGCAGTGCGTCACATGGCTCACTCCCAGGGCAAAGGCCCGCCGCGCCTGCTCATAGGAGGCGTCGGAATGCCCCAGGCTCACAGTCACCCCTGCGTCGAGAAAGCGGCGAATCATGGCCTCAGCCCCCGGTAATTCGGGCGCCAGGGTCACAAGCCGGAGATGCCCGCGTGTCAGCTCCAGGATGCGCTCGGCCTCCGCCTCGCTGGGCTGGCGCAGCCACTCGGGCAGGTGCGCCCCCCGCCGCGCAATGTTGAGATAGGGGCCCTCTAGATGAATGCCTAGCGGCTCCGCCAGCGGCTCTTGACTCGCCTGACAGCGCTCAATGGCCTCGACTGCCGCTCTCAGCTGCTGCTCCGGCAGGGCATATGGCACCCCTATCACTCCGACGAGAAAGGCCGTGGTCCCGCTGCCAGGCGCCCAGCGGGCATAGGCACAGATCTCGCTGGCGTCCGCAGTGCTGAGATTAAAACCACCCCCGCCATGCGTGTGAACATCGATGAAGCCCGGCAGAATGATGGCGTCCTCAGCCTCGATGACTAAGCCCGGCTGCTCCCCCTCCTCACCTAGCTGCTCAATACGCCCATCAGCAACAGTCATGCTGCTGCTAGACAGCTCAGCCAGTGCATCGACGAGATGCGCTCCTTGAAAGGTGAATCTGCCCAAATACGTACTCCTTCACTGGTCATTGATTTGACGGCTGGTATCTCACACTGTGGAGTATTCCCAGGAGAAGAGAACTCTTTTCTACCTGTGACCACAGTATTATATAAAACGCGACCATGCCTGCAATGAAAGGCATGTATACGCGCTTGTCCGCTCCTGCCCCCTCCCGCTCCCTCCGCCGAGAGCATGCAGGGGGCAAGTGGCTATGTGATCTATACAACTATTCATTTGTACCTCCTGGCACAAGAGTACCAGGAGATGAGCAACTTGGCAAGCCCATTGATCTGCTCTGGCCTGCGAAAGGGCCGCCGATTGGCGACGCCAGGCCAGCCTCAGCACGGCTTTGGAGGCGGGCAAGAAAGGCAGGAATAGGGAGGAAGGAGGAAAGGAAGGCTTTCTGCAAGGAGCTGTCTGTCTGGCTCGTCCTGCACGCAGGGGGAGCCGGACGCGGGCGTCGGGCAGGCACCGCTCACCGCTCGCTGCTGTTGCAGAGCCAGCATATGCCCGCCCGCCCGACGCCCTTACTCACTCACTTCAGCGAGGAAGGCGCTCCTCTGCAAAGGTGAGGAGAGGCATGCCACGCCGCATTAGTGGCTTACCGCGGTGGCGACTTGCTCGCCGGCGCGCTCGCCCAGCACCATCCCCGGGAGCATTCCCAGAGCGCCCAGCCCTTCGACAGCCAGGGCAGGCGCTACGGCCCCCAGAGAATGCAACTCGGGGACCATCTGCGGGGTGACTTCCAGGTCTACAGCCCAGGTGTAGGCCGGCTCCTGTTCCGCCAGCTCAGGCAGCCAGCGATAGGTTAGCTCCTTCAGCCGGCAATGATAATGGGCATCATTGCGCGTTACACCGGCGCGGCCATAGCGACCGCCGGTGACTGTGAGCCGCCCCTCACCCGGTCTGAAGTCCGCATAGGTATAAGGCAAAGCATCCCCGAAGATGGGGAAATCGGGCGGCAGCTCGGCGCGGAAGGCCAGAGCATACAGGCGCGCATTGGGGCGAGCACCCGGACCGACGGCCAGGACCAGGCCGCGTGTCAGCAGCGTGCACCCGTTAGCCAGATGCAAGCGCCAGCCACTGACTCCACCGGGCAAAGGCACCTCTTCGTAGGTAATCACCTGGGCGTTGCCACGCAGCTCAACGCCAGCACGGCGCGCGCGTCGCGCCAGGTGAGCCAGCAGGGTCAGCGGGTGTACTCGCGCCTCATCCGGCAGCCACAGGGCCGCATAGACTGTGCGCACATTCAGCCGGCCCCTGGTAGCCTCCGCTACTTGCGCCGGCGTCCACAGCTCCGCTCGCAGGCCCATGCGCAGCCGCAGATGCGCCTCGCGCGCCAGATTGCGGGCTCCGCTGATCGTCTCGGCCAGACTCAGCGAGCCTGTCAGGCGCAGGGAGAGCAGCGAATCGGGGAGAGCTGCCTCCCTGACCAGCGAGAACAGCACTTCAGTCGTGGCAGGCCAGAGGGCAAGCGCTGGATGTCCTGAAGGCAGAGTCGTCAGGTCGGCATTGATACCAACGCTTAAAATGCCAGCATTGCGCCCACTTGTACCGTAGCCAATCAGCGCATGACGCTCCAGCACCAGCACACGTGCGCCAGTACGTCGGGCGCTCAGGGCCGCGCTTAAGCCAGCAACGCCAGCCCCAATCACGATGACATCCAGCGGTTGGGCGGGAGGGCCTTCATCGGCGATGTCCGGAAGGTGCAATTCGGCTCGGACAACGGGATCAAGGTCATCCCACCAGGGGATCAGGGACTGAGGAACAGGAGTGGTTGGTGGGACTACAGTCGTACGTCGATCAGGATCGGCTTCAGTCTGCGTTTCAACTCGCATAAAGCTCCTTTTCACAAGGGCAGTAGCGCGGCAGTACAGGACGAGATGCGCATCACCGTCCCGCCAAGGGGGAAATAACCCCGGCGCGATAACGACGGTGGCACACTACAGCATGCCCTTTGGGGAGCAATGCGTCAGGAGCAACCAGGCTCATCCCGCGAGGTAGCCGGCTAGCGGAGGAGAAAAGCCGCGCGGCACCTGGGCGATGGCGGTCCTGCACATCCCGGGCAGGCCACGCTACCACCTGACAACCATCCTATCTATGATTGATGATAAGAAGCTCTCCCCCGCTCTGTCAAGCCGGCACAGCGGAGCAGCCCCGCTGATCAGTTTTCTTCAGCATGTTATGCGCGGCCTGCCCGTTCGGCTTGACTGCCCCAGTCTAGGAGATAGCCCACTCCTGCAGTGACTGCGCCTCCTTGTGCTGCGCAGCTTCGCCCGTTTCGGAGCTTGTCGCCTCGCGGAAGCCCATCGCGTAGAGCTTGGCGTAGACGCCGTTACGCGCCAGCAGCTCTTCATGTTTGCCCTGCTCGACGACCTGGCCTTGCTGGAGCACGACGATCAGATCGGCGCTCTTGATCGTCGAGAGGCGGTGAGCGATGACAATAGCGGTACGCCCTTGCAGCAGGCGCTGCAGGCCTTGCTGGACGATCAGCTCCGTGACGGTGTCAATGTTGGCGGTGGCCTCATCCAGAATGAGGATGCGCGGATCAGCCAACAGAGCCCGCGCAAAGGCAATCAGTTGTCTCTGGCCCATGCTCAGGTTACGCCCCCGCTCGCGAATGGGTGTTTCATACCCCTGGGGAAGACGCTCAACCAGCTCGTGTAAGCCCACAGCGCGCGCCGCCGCCACCACTTCCTCATCGCTGGCTTCGAGCCGACCGTAGCGGATGTTCTCCTTGATTGTTCCTGTAAAGAGAAAGGGGTCCTGCGGCACGACGCCGATCTGCCGGCGCAGCGAGCGCTGCGTGACGTCGCGCACATCGTGGCCGTCGATCAGGACAGCTCCCTCCTGGACGTCGTAGAAACGCGTGACCAGACCGGCAATGGTCGTTTTGCCGGCCCCTGTCGGCCCGACAATGGCCACTGTCTGCCCAGGTCTGATGTGTAGGTTCAGTCCACGCAGCACTGTATAGCGGGGCGTATAGCCAAAGGTGACAGCGCGAAATTCGATCTCGCCGCGGATCGGTGGCAGCTCACGGGCGCCTGGCTTGTCTGTAATCTCCACCGGAATCGAGAGAATCTGATAGATGCGCTCGGCAGCAACAGCCGCACGCTGGAGCTGGGTATATTGCATGCTTAGCTCCCGGATGGGATCAAAGAAGCGGTTAATGTAAAGGGTAAAGGCGACGAGTACGCCGATCTGCAGGCTGCCGCGGGCAACTTCCATACCGCCGTAGACCACCACCAGGGCGATGGCGATCGCCGCTACAACCTCCACCAGTGGCAGCACGAGCGAGGAAATGCGGTTCGCCTCCAGATTGGTATCGCGGTTGTAGGCGTTTAGCTCATCGAATTCCTGACGGTTGCGCCCTTCGCGCGCCAGACTTTGGATGACGCGCATGCCTGAAATATTCTCCTGTAGCGTGGCATTCACCAGCGAGATGGCCGCCCGCGTGCGCCGGAAGGAGCGCTCGGCATGGCGCGACCAGAAGGCGGCAATGACAAACATGACTGGCAGGACGGCGAAGGAGAGCAGGGCCAGCCAGGCATTCATTGCTACCATAGCGCCTATGATGCCCACCAGGGCCACCAGTGAGCCAAGAATGGAGAGCAGGCCCGAGCTGAGCATGCTCTCTAGTACGTCGATATCGCTTTGCAGGCGCGACATGACACGCCCGATCTGGGTGCGATCGTAAAAGCTCAGCGAGAGCTGCTGCAGATGGCGAAACATGTCGGAGCTGAGCAGATAGAGCACTTGCTGACCGGCCCACGACATGGTCCAGATTTGCCAGTACTGCGCTTGCCACATCACAATGTTCACGAGTAAGAGTATCAGACAGATCAGGGCCAGGCCCCCCAGGTCGGCGCGCGTGATAAACTGGTCAATGGCTACCTCGATCAGGTAGGGATTGGCCAGGTTGGTGGCGGTGTAGAGCAGCATCAAGAGGACGCTGAGCATGGTGAGGCCTTTGTAGCGCGCCAGGTAGACTCCAAAGAGACGAATGGAGCGCCAGTCAAAACGGCGCGTCTCACTCTCGTCGGCGCTGGCCAGGGTATTCTCTTCCCACATGAGCCGGCGCCGCCGCTCCAGATAGGCCCGGCT
Source organism: Thermogemmatispora argillosa (assembly GCF_059696725.1). NCBI lineage: Bacteria > Bacillati > Chloroflexota > Ktedonobacteria > Thermogemmatisporales > Thermogemmatisporaceae > Thermogemmatispora > Thermogemmatispora argillosa. Next base: position 996,419 of record NZ_AP019377.1, read on the forward strand.
GCGCTGGTGTCGCTCAGCCTTGTCTCCGTGCCCTTTCATCTCTTCCCTCCTCTCTGCTGACAACAACTTTCTTCCGCCCCGGCCTGGGCCTTTACTTCTCTCTCTTCGTCTTGTGCTCGCTTCTCACGCTCATAGCGCATGGCACGCTGTTGACGATAGCGTTCTTCAAATTCTTCTTGTTCGCGCAGCTGCAGATCGTAGAGACGACGATAGAGGCCGTTGCGCGCCAGAAGACTTTCATGTGTACCCCGTTCGACAATGCGCCCGCGGTCGAGAATGAGAATCTGATGGGCATGCTTGATAGTGCGCAGGCGCGAGGCCACCACGAAGGTTGTGCGTCCGCGCATGACCGCCTCCAGGGCCTGCTGAATCAGATACTCTGTCTCCATATCGACGCTGGAGGTCGAGTCATCCAGGATGAGAATGCGCGGATTGAGCAGTAGGGTTCGGGCAATGGCAATGCGCTGCTTTTGCCCTCCCGAAAGGGTGACGCCGCGCTCGCCCACCCAGGTATCGTAGCCGTTCGGCAGGCTGCAGATGAAATCGTGAATGCGGGCGATTTTGGCCGCGGCGATGATCTGCTCATCGCTCACCTCTTCGACGCCATAGGCGATGTTTTCACGCAGGGTGGCATTGAAGAGAAAGACGTCTTGCAGGACGAGCCCGACAGAGCGACGGAGCGAGGCAAGGGTAAGGTCGCGTATATCATGACCATCGATGGTGATGCGCCCCGCGGTCACGTCGTAGAAGCGCGGGAGCAGATGGAGGAGGGTGCTCTTGCCGGCTCCGGTGGCGCCGAGAATGGCCACAATTTCGCCAGGCCGGGCCTCGATCGAAATATCGTGCAGTACCTCTTGTCCGCCCGCATAGGCAAAGGAGACATGCTCGTAACGGACATGACCGCGCACGTCTCGCAGCTCGCGCGCACCCGGCGCGTCCGTAATGGCGGGTGGCGTGTCCAGAATCTCGAAGATGCGGGCCGCGGACGAGATGCCGCGCATAAACCAGGTCACCATAAAGCCCAGGGTGCGCGTCGGTGTCCCCAGGACGAGCACATACTGTGTTACCGCTACTAGCGTGCCCAGGCTGAGCTGATGCCCAATGACGGCTACTCCTCCTACCCAGACAAGTAGCACCGTGATCAGGTTGAGAACCAGGACCATCAGGGGTTGATTCCAGGCTGAGAGGCGCATGGCCTCCAGATTCAGTTCGCGCAGCTTGCGATTCTGCCGGTCGTATTTCTCGACTTCGAACGGCTCGCGGGCAAAGGATTTCACAATGCGCATGCCGCTCAGGCTCTCTTGCATGATGGTGCCAAGGACCCCGTTCTCTTCTTGCACCTTCTCCCAGAGTGGGCGCAGGCGCTTGCCAACCTGCACGGCGAGCAACATCAGGAGTGGAACGCTGATAAGAGTGATGAGCGCAAGAAAGATGTCAAGCTGCAAGAGAATAATGGCGACGGCGCCGAAGGTCACAATCGCGACGAGGGCGCGCAGCAAGCCCAGGGGAATAAAGTTGCGTACCCCTTCAATGTCAACGGTCAGGCGAGACATGAGCTGGCCGGTTTCGGCATCGTCGTGAAAAGAGAAGTCAAGTCGCTGCAGATGGTCGTAGACCTGATTGCGCAGATCATAGGCGACATGGCAGGAAACGGCCTGAGAGAGATAGCTCTGACCGTAGGAAAAGAGACCGCGTAGCGCGCTGATGAGCAGAATGGCGCCCGCGGCCAGCAGGAGCCTGTGAAACTGTCCCCCACGGATGCCAACGTCGATGACCCAGGCGAGCAGCCAGGGTACGACAAGAGCGGCTACGGTGGCCAGGATCATTGAGATGACCGCACCGAGCGAAGACAGCCAGTAGGGCCGCAACAGGCCAATGATGCGTTTGCAGATGCGCCAGTTGCTTCTCCACCATGCAATATCGACGGAAAAGAATGTTTTGCGCATCGTTTCGGCGACGATTGCTGACATGAGAAGTGTTCCTTTCCGGTCTGGCAGGCCTCGACGGATAGCGAGCGATACAATGGCGAGGACTTCTATCGGACAGGCCCGGCGAGGGGCTGCACCGTCTGATCGGGAGATTTGGGTGTTCCTCCTGGAACAGTCTAGGCGCCTATAGCTGACAGAAGGGTGTCAGTCTTTTGCTCAATTGGAGAGCGGAGAGCGAAATTCACAGACCGGGGAAACAGCCCGGCTCTCTCAACCTCACGTCAGGTCAGGGTCACGCGAGGGAGTAAAGGGGTAATTCATGCCTGAAGCGGCATAATCGAGCAGGGTATTCCGCATTATCCCTTGTCTTTTCAGAAGGATCGTTCCATACTAGAAGTATGCAGAAGATAGAGCGCTTGCTGGCGATTACCCTGCTCCTGCAAGCACGCGGGAAGATGACGGCGCAACGCCTGGCGAGTATTCTGGGAGTCTCAGCACGTACCATTTATCGTGATATTGATGCCCTTTCGCTTGCTCATGTCCCCATCGCGATGGATTACGGCCCGGGCGGCGGCTACTATCTTGCAGATCACTACCAGTTCGACGCGACAGCCTTCACGCGCGAGGAAGCGGTTTCGCTGGTGCTCGGTGTGGATATGGCCGGCAACTATAGTCTTTTCGCCGGCGACGACGGTCTGCACCGGGCTTTGTTTAAGCTAGAGGCCGCGCTGCCGGAGGAGTATCGCGCCGATATCAAGGCTGCGCGCGAGCATATTTTGTTTGATACGACGGCCTGGGACGGAGACGCGACGGGCGCATTTTTGGAAAGTATTCGTCAAGCCGTGCTGGCGGGGCGCCGTCTGGATCTGCTCTATCCGTGGACGACACGCCAGGCCATGCCAGCTCTGCGCTGGCTGCGGGTGGACCCCTACGGCCTGGTCTATAAGGGCCAGACGTCGCGCCAGATGCGTACTGGAGTCTGGTACCTGGTGGCCTTCTGTCACGCCAGTCAACAGGTCGAGACTTTCCGCGTTGGCTATATTCAGGATCTGCGTGTTCGCCAGGAGCGGATTCAACCATCTTCGAATTTTGATTTGCAGGCTTACTGGCAGGCGGCGCGGCGCCATCTGGCCGAAAAGGAGCAGCCGCTGGCGGTGACTTTGCGCGTGAAGGCGGCAGCGCGCTATCGCTTGCGCGGCAATTATACGGTGTTGCAGGAAGAGGCTGACGGTAGTGCCCTGGTGCGGGTGCAGCAGGAGTCGCTACAGGATGCGGTGGCCTATGTGCTTTCGCTGGGAAGTGAGGCTGTGGTGCTTAGCCCGTCTCGCCTGCGGGCGGCGGTGCTGACCACGGCAGAGCGCATTGCTGCGCTCTATCGCGAGGAGGTGAAGGATGCTTCGAATTTCTAGGTCCTGCAGCACAGCGGCTGCAGGTCGTTCTGCGGCTCGGCCCGTCTGCCTGGCAGGCCGCTTCCTCTCTCGGCCTGTCAGGAGGGGGTCCCGGCTCGTAGCTGTTCGCTGAGCGCAGCGCGCAAGAGGGGCTTGGAGCGCTGAAAATAGGTTTTGGCCGTGGCCTCGGGCATGCTGAGCGCTTGCCCAATCTCGGCAAAGCTCAATTGGGCCGTATAGCGCAGCAGCACAACTGCTCGAAAGCGTGGAGGTAGATCCTGAATAGCTTCTAAGAGTATTTGCTGCAGATCATGACGCTCGGCCAGATCTTCGGGGAGCGGGCGCCCGTCTGCAATGCTCGCCACGGCCACTGGTAGCTCTTCTTCTTCGCCGCCGCTCTCTAGCTCGGAGAAGGTCACGGCCCGCTTTCTCCTTAGCTCGTCAAGACAGCGATTGCGCGCGACCTGGAAGAGCCAGGGCTTGAGTGGCACGCCTAGATGAAGGCCTGGCAGCGAGAGGTAGAGCTGAAGAAAGACTTGTTGCAAAATATCACAGGCTTGATCGTAGTCACCCAGAAAGTGGCAAATGAAGCTGAAAAGCGGGCCACTGTAGCGCTGAACAAGCGCTTCAAAGGCGCTGGTGTCTCCCTGCAGGGCACGCTGGGCCAGATGCCCATCGCTTCCGCGCTTTCCTTGCCGGGGACTGTCTGGTCTCTGATCGATTTGCATACGCCGTTGCCTCGCTTTCGTTCTTCCTGCTACACAGGGTAGCCTCTTCTAGCGCGGATGACAAGTGCAGCAGCGGCGGATAAGCTCCGCTGTGGGCTTTTCTAAGCAGATACTAACCTTTGTCGCTTGAGCTTCCGCATGGATGGATCGCCTGGCTTCTGCTCTGCCTTGCTGGTCGCCCCAGGTGTAGGGTAGGGCCCCCGGCTAGGGACGTTCTCGCTTCTCTCCGCTGTGCCTGTCACGGGTCGCTCCGCTGCGACGTTCCGGGGCCAGGTCGTTGAGGAGAGAGGCCAGCTCGGGCAGGTTGTGATCTTCGAGGACGATATCAGCTCCCGCCGGATAGGCTTTTAAGACAGCTACCAGCACGAGAGCCAGGGCCTCGCTATCCAGCCGCAACTGATGCGCCTCGCCAGCGTCGCTGTCTATGTCTCTGTAACGCAGGTAGCCAAGGCGCTGCTCGTAGCGTTCAAGTCGGTCAAGCAGATGGATCAGGCTCCATTGCAGGGTCAGGCCATCGCGTTTTGCCGCCTGGACAAGCTTGTGAAGAAGTGCAAAGTTCATGTCCCCTCCTTTCTATCGGCTTGGCCACATGTTCTTGTTACAAGATTTTTCTTTCATGCAGTATATTCTTAATTAGCATCTGATGCAAGCAAAGAGGCGGCGTAATCGCTGGTGGCTGGCCTTACCAGGCTATGAGGCGGGATCTCTGTTCCAGAAATCCTAGCCTCTGCAACTTTCTCACTCGCTCTCGCGTCTATCTCTAGCGGAGGTAAAAGAGGAACCTGAAAGGATAGAGCCGACTCTCCTGGATGCTAGCATCTCCAGGCACCTTTCAGGTGGTTGATCGCTGGCCTGCATGGAAGCAGCCTGCGTTTTTCTTTGGCCAGGACAGACAATTCGATCGCTCAGTACAGAAGAGAAGTTAAAGAAGGAATTCTATGCTAGGGGTTGCTTTTCCTCGCAGCATCGCTGCTCATCGACAGCTTCGCCGCCTGAGTCGCCTGGGGATTGCCACGGTGATCGGTCTGGTGGGGTTGGTTGACATGCTCTCCCTCTTTGTACCTGCTCTGGCTGCCTGGGATATCCTTCCCAACGCCTGGCTGGATGCGGTGGCAGGGCCTCACCCACATGCTCACCCTTTGACGGTAGTGGTCGGCTTCTTTCTGCTGATGCTTTCCTATGGTCTGGCGCGTGGGAAGCGTCAGGCCTGGCTGGTGACGCTGATTCTGCTCGTGTTTTCAGCCTTGCTGCTTCACCATCCGCGAGGAGGTCTCTCGCTCCCTTCTCTCTGTGTTTTAGCCTTGGCGGCCTTGCTGGCCTGTTGTGCTCCGCTCTTTGCAGCTCGTAGTGATCCGCCGTCGATCTTTCGTGGCTATGTGGCGCTGGCGCTGGGTTTGGGCATTGTCTTTTTCTATACCCTCGGAGGCTTCTTAACGCTCCACAGTGACTTTGAGCCATTGATCGACCGCTGGGGCCTGGAAACGGTTCTTTTGGAGCTGCTAAGCCGCGCGCATCTCCATTTGCCGCGTGGAACGCCAGCTTTCCTCTTTGCGCGGGCGCTTCCGTTGCTCTGCATGAGCGCTGTGGGCTATGGGATGCTGCAGCTTTTTCGGCCTGTGGCGGCGGCTCTGCTCTCCCAGGCCAGTGAGCGCCAGCGGGTGGCGGAGTTGGTGCGTCTCTATGGGCAGAATTCGATTTCGTACCATCTGCTGGTCGGCGAAAAGTCCTTTTTCTTTGCGGATTCGGGCCGGGCCGTGATCGGCTTTGTGCTCCAGGGAACAACAGCGGTGGTGGCTGGCGATCCTGTCGGTCCCGAGGCCGAGCTGCCGGCACTGATCCGCCAGTTTGTGGCCTTCTGCGAGCGCCAGGATTGGACGCCAGTTTTCTGGCAGGTGCGGGCTGAGCTAGCCCCGGCTTATCGCGCTGCTGGCTTGCACTTGTTAAAGATCGGTGAAGATGCGATTGTCGAGTTGCCTTCTTTTTCGCTTCAGGGCGGTGCAATGGCCAATCTGCGCACGAGTGCCCGCCGCGCAGAAAAGGCCGGGTTGACGGTGGTCTTTTATGAGGGGCGTGTGACTTCTTCCGAGCATCTGGCGCAGATGGCCCGCATCTCGCGCGAGTGGCTCCAGCGGAAAGGTGGCACGGAAATGGGTTTCAGTATGAGCCGCTTTCATCCCTTTGAGGCCTCTCCTCAGCTCTATGCGCTGGCCGTCGATGGTCAGCAGACTGTCCACGCTTTTGTTTCTTTTGTGCCAATCTATGGGCGCCACGGCTGGGCCCTGGATCTGATGCGTCGCTCACCGCAGGCGGTCCCCGGCACGATGGAGCTGCTGCTGACGCGCTCGCTCTTTTTTTTGAAAGAGCAGGGGGCTGAGATGGTGAGTTTAGGGCTGGCTCCTCTCAGCAATTGCAATCAGGAAGATGCGACGCTCTTGGGAGCGAGCATCAGTTTTTTGACCGGGCGGCTTGCTGGTCTGACCGGCGGCCCTTCGCTGCTGGCTTTTAAGAAGAAGTTTCAGCCGCGCTGGGAGAGCCGCTATCTGGTCTATGCGGAGACGCTGAGTCTGCCGAAAATTGGGCTGGCTCTCTATCGCGTTCATCAGCACGATGGTTCGCTGCTTCTGGCGCTCTTGCGCTCGCTGCGCCCACGCCTGCGCCCGCAAGGGGTGCCGGCGCTGAGGCGCGGTAGCGCTTGATCGCCAGGGCTTCCGCCGGGCCGCCAGCCAGGTGATCCCATTTTCTCCAATGGCAGGCTGATTCAGCGGTCCAGTCGCTGTCACACGAGGACGGCTCTGGATGATCGGGGTAGAAGTTGGGCTGGTTGAGAGTTGGTGTCTGCTTATGCGGCTCAGCCCTCAACCAGTCCCAGACCTCTGCAGCCGTTGCCGGCCAGGCCGTTGGTCGCTTACTCGGAGCGCGGCGCGCCGGGGGATGGCGTGGCTGGTTGGTCTTCGGATGGCTCAGATAATGGCTCTGAGGCTCGCCGCTGCTCTTCGGCCTCTACTATTTGCTGGAGCTGCTGATCTCGCAGCCTGGCACGCGCTTCAAGCTCAGCCAACCAGCGAAAGAAAAGGGGCGTCATGACGAGCAGGTCAACAAGGCCTGGCACCAGTAGCATGGCCCCAGCGGCTTCTTGATCGCTGAGCGGGGCAATGAGCGGGTGCGCCTGGCGGGCATAGATGGGATAAAAGATGGTGCCCGAAAAAACGAGGAGAAAAGCAAAGATGTCAATCGGCTGCCCATCAAGAAAGGCATAGAGCATCTGGGCCGGGTAGCTGAGGCGGCGGCTGACTGCTGTGGGACCGAGCAACGGCCACCAGTTGAGCAGGGCCATGAGCAGGAGGATGACTAGCGCCAGATCATAGAGCAGCGCTTGCTGGCAGGTCACCAGGTAGAGTGGCGGCAAGTGCCAGAGGAGAAAGAAGCCGTTATAGAGGATGGAGGCCGCTAAAGGCTGGGTCAGAAAGCGGAGTACGGCGGCTCCGCCAGCCCGGTGTTGGTCCTCGCCTGGCAGCAAGCGACGGCGCAGCCTGGTTGGCATGGCAATGAGGAGGAGGGGCGCACACAGGGTGCTCAGGACAATTACTTGCAACATGTGCATAAGGAAGAGTTGGCTACGGGCTAGACGGTCGATAGGGGTGACCAGGACCGCGAGCATGGCGACCAGCGCCGTGAGAAAGGCCGCGAGACGCCAGGTGGTCTGGCTGGCAGGCGCTTCGGGTTGGGGATGCTGCTGCTCCTGCCAGAGGGAGGGTAGATAGCCCAGGCAGAGCAGCAAGGCGCCGATGAGAGCAGGAATGTTGATCTGCTCGTCTAAGCTCATAAGCGGTTGCATGGGTTGTCTCTCCGTGCGCGAAACAAGTAAGATAGGATTGTCTTCTCTACCAGAGACTATAGCGCACCCTGGCCAGAGAGGTTGCTGTCTGTCCGATCCTGCGCTGCTCTACGGTTTTGGCCTTGAGCCAGGAGGGAGGCTGAGGGAAGGATGTCTAGTTCGGCCTGGAGCGAATTTGAGCTGATTGCCCGCTTGACCGCGGGTTTACCGACACGCGAGGAGGTCGTGGTTGGTATCGGCGACGATTGCGCTGTTCTCGATAACGGCGGCTCACGGTTGCTGCTGCTGACCTGCGATAGTCAGGTTGAGGGTGTGCATTTTACGCTACAGACCTCCGCGCCGGAGGAGATCGGGCGCAAGGCGCTGGCGATCAATCTCAGCGATATTGCGGCGATGGGAGGCGAGCCACGCTATGCGTTGATCTCGCTGCATATTCCGCGCCGCTGCCCGCTGGAGGTGCTGGACGGCCTCTACACCGGCCTGCGCCAGGAAGCGGCTGCCGCCCAGACGCTGATCATTGGGGGTAATGTTAGCGGCACTGGAGCGGCGGAGACGCTGGCTATCGATATCACCTTGCTTGGCGAGGTCGAGCGCGGGCGCGTCCTGACACGCTCCGGCGCTCGCGCGGGCGACACGCTCTTCGTCACCGGTTGCCCGGGCGACTCGGCGGCGGGCCTGTATTCGCTGCTGCATCCAGACCACCCCTATCCTCCGGCGGCCTGTGAGCGGCTACGAGCGGTCCATCGTGTGCCGAAACCACGTCTGGCTGAGGGGCGCCTGCTGAGTGAGCTAGGCCCTGAGATTGTGACAGCCCTCATCGATATCAGCGATGGCCTCAGCGGTGACCTGGGCCACATTTGCGAGCGCAGCGGCGTGGGGGCTTGCATCGAGGTGGCTCGTCTCCCCCTCTCGCCCGAGTTGCGTAGCCTGGCCGCCATCCTGGCGCGCGACCCGCTCGCCTGGGTCCTGCACGGCGGCGAAGACTATGAGCTGCTCTTTACAGTCGCTCCGGGCCAGGAGCAGACAGTCCTGGAGCGTTTCGCCGCGGCAGGCCTGGCTCCTCCCACTCCCATCGGGCGCATGACGGACGCCGCCAGCGGGCTGCGCCTGCGCTGGCCCGATGGGCGCGAAGAACCGCTCTCAGTGCAGAGCTGGGACCATTTCACTTCACCCCGCTAGTCAGGGGGTCCCCTCGGGCAGGCTACTCGCTGCCCGCGCAGCCTCGACTTGCCTGACAATGGCGCGCGCAGCAGCAGCGATGTCCTCGGCGTGAACCACGGCGGTGATCACGGCGACGCCGCAGGCGCCCGCCGCTATGACTTCCGGTGTGTTCTCCGCCGTGATGCCGCCAATCGCTACCAGCGGCACCCGATAGCGGGCGCTGATAGCTCGCAGGAGCTCAGGACCGGTGGCCGGGCCGGCGTCGGCCTTACCACGCGTTGGATAGATCGGGCCAACGCCCAGGTAGTCCGCTCCTTCCGCTACCGCCTGCTCGGCCTCTTCCAGGTTGCCCGCCGAGACCCCGAGGATGCGCCCGGGTCCGAGTAGCTTGCGCGCCAGGGCGACAGGCATGTCGTCCTGCCCAACGTGAGCACCGTCGGCCTCAACCGCCAGTGCCACATCAACGCGATCATTGACAATGAAGAGGGCTCCATGACGACGGGTCAGCGCGCGCAAGGCCAGGCCCTCTTCGACCAGGGTGCGGGTCGTCGCCTGCTTGTCGCGCAACTGAATGATCGTGGCGCCACCAGCCAGCGCCGCCGCCGCTACCGTCTGCATGTCGCGTCCCCGCGACCATTCGCGGTCGGTCAGGACGTGCAAAGTCAGGCGCGGGATCAATTCCTCACGTTTCCATCCCGAAGGGAGCAGAATAGCCATCAGGCCATCACCTTCACTTTCTGACCCCGATGGATCGTCTCCTCATCAAGAGCAGCTACAGCGTCGATCAGGTGAGAACGGAACGTACCCGGGCCTGCCGCCTTCTGGGCCGCCAGCTCGCCGGCCAGGCCAAGCGCCACCAGAGCAGCGATACTGGCCTTCCAGGCATCTTGCTCAACAGTGAGGAAGGCCGCCACCAGTGTGGTCGCCATGCAGCCGCTACCAGTGATGCTGGCCAGCAATGGATGCCCGTTTTCCACATAGGCCAGACGCTGGCCATCGCTGATCACGTCGCGGGCCCCCGTAATGGCTACGCAGCAGTTGAACTGGCGCGCCGCCCGTTGCGCAACGCTTTCCCGTTCCTCGGCCAGGGAGATGGCTTCAACGCCGCGCGTCTCGCCTGCGACCCCGAGTAGCGCCCCCACCTCGGAGGCATTGCCGCGCAGAGCAGTAATGCGCAGCTCTTGCAGCAGACGCAGGGCGCTTTCGGTGCGCAGACGGGTGGCGCCAGCTCCGACGGGATCAAGGACAATGGGGATCTGGCGCGCGTTAGCTCGCCGGCCCGCCAGGAGCATGGCCTCAATTTGCTCCGGCGCGAGCGTGCCGATATTGAGCACCAGGGCACTGGCCAGGTTAACCATCTCTTCTACTTCTTCACGCGCATGGGCCATCACCGGCAAGGCCCCGATGGCCAGTGTGATGTTAGCGGTGTCGTTCATCACCACCATGTTGGTAATGTGGTGCACCAGGGGCCTGCGAGCGCGAATCGCTCCTACCAGGGACGCTAGCCCTTCCAGCCTTTGCGTTCCAGATTGCTCGTCTGCTTGCTGTTGACTCACGCTACTTCTCCCTTCTGACCCTGTTTCCAGCGCCAGAAATGCTCGGTGGGTCCGTGACCATGACCGAGCCCCGGCGCATGGCGGATCGCCTCGGTCACATAGTGTTTGGCTTCGGCCACAGCTTCGGCAACAGGTAAGCCGCGGGCCAGGAAAGCGGCAATGGCCGCCGAGAAGGTGCAGCCTGTGCCGTGGGTATGGCGGGTCTCAATGCGTTCGGCGTGCAGTTCGGTGAAGCTGGACCCATCAAAATAGACATCGATCGGCGCGTCGAGGCGATGCCCTCCCTTGACAACTACATGGCGCGCGCCAAGATCGTGAATAGCCCGCGCCGCTGTGCGCATCTCTTCCAGGGTCGCGATGCGCCGCCCGACCAGCATCTCGGCCTCTGGCAGGTTGGGCGTCACCACCTCCGCCAGGGGGAGCAGCCTGTTGCGCAGGGCCGCGATCGCCTCGGGCTGCAGCAACGGGTCACCGCTTTTGGCCGCCATTACGGGATCAACCACCAGGCGAAGCTTCCAGCGGACGACGCTGCGGGCCACGGCCTCGATAATGGGCGCCGTGGCGAGCATACCGGTCTTGGCGGCATCAGCCCCGAGATCTTCGAGCACTGCATCGATCTGGGCCTCGACTAGCTCGGGCGGCAGTTCAAAGGCGGCCCGCACTCCCAGCGTGTTTTGGGCCGTGATGGCCGTAATGGCCGAGAGACCATAGACCTCCAGGGCGGCGAAGGTCTTCAGATCGGCCTGAATGCCGGCGCCAGCGGATGAGTCGGAGCCGGCAATGGTCAAAGCCCGCGGGAGTCTCTGCTCTTCGCTCATATTGTTCCTCTCTCTGCTCTTTTCCTCTTCGCTCTTTTGCTCCGTTCTGGCTTCTGGCAAAGGCTGAGTGGTCCGCTGAGGTGGCTGGGACGACTGCTATGCTACGCCGTTTTCAGGCCGGCCATTGCTCTTGCCGCCAGGCCATTTCCCAGAAGAGCCATTCATAGCAGGTGCTGATACGGAAGATCTCGTAGAGGCGAGCAATGGCCTCTGCCGAGAGGCGCTCAGCATGAGCATCCAGGCGCTCGCGGAGCCAGCGCCCAACAGCGTCGAATTCAGGGTCGGCATAGGTACGCAGCCAGTCTGCATACGGGTGGTCAGGCGCTGGTGGCTTGTTGGCCGTCAGATGGGTACCTACGTCGGCATAGATCCAGGCACAGGGCAGCATGGAGGTAATGATTTCTGGCAGTGTCCCTGTGGTGGCAATCGTCAACAGGTGGCGGGTATAGGCGTAGTTGGTGGGAGCCATTGGAGTAGCAGCCATCTGTTCAGGTGTCAGCCCGAAGCGCTCGCCGTAACGGCGGTGCAAATCCTGTTCGACGACAAGGGTATTGAGCAGCAAACGGCCAAATTGCTCGATCTCAGCATGCTCTGCGCTACGTGTCGCAGCATAGGCGAAACACTTGGCCAGCACGTCCAGAAAGAGGGCATCTTGCCGAATGTAGAATTCGAAATTGGCGCGCGGCAGAGAGCCGTCACCGAGGGCTACTACAAAAGGATGCTGCAATTGCCGTTGCCAGAGGGGCAAGACACTCTCGCGCAGACGGGCGGAGAGGCCGCTCCCCGCAGGCGTAGCGGTGGTTTCAGTGGTAGACATGATGACCTGACCTCCACAAAGCGGATCACGAGGCTGGGAGAGCGTTCAGGCCAGGAATCGCTACTAGCAGAATGAAGGAGAATGGAGGAGGAGAAAACTATGACGACTCTGCTGATGAGGCCACAGTTTTCCAGATCACCCGCGTTCCCTTCGCTGGCATTACCCAGATCAGGTCGGTTCAGGGTCCCCCACACACTCCGGTGGTGTTCTCAGCCTGGCTGTACCAAGCTCCCCTAGCGAGTACAGTTCCCTGTGTCTCACGCTGCCACGCCTGTCAGCAAGGCCGACGGCGCAGTCTTGAGCGACCGACTGGCATCTTGCTCCCCTCCATCGCTGCTCTCCGCTGTTTGCTGGCTGGTCAGCAGGCGCTGCTAGAACGGGAAAGCAGGACGAGGCAGGGAGTGCCAGCAGACAGACCGTCGCCCCTCGTCGCGGAGACACACTTTGCTCATCGCCAATTATAGCCAAGGCTAGACAGAAGTGCAACGTAATGGTCGCCGGTCTCTTGCCGCTGTGCCCGCTGGCCAGCCTGGCCAGGGGGGGCAGAGAGAGCATAGCCTTTCTGCCAGCGCCGGCCTGGAACAGGCTGTCAGCACGTCTCATTGTTGCTTCAGCAGTCGCCACGTAAGCGACTCTGGCCACCGGCCTTGCCGTTCCCCGTCGCCCTTGTTTTAGTTGCCCTGCCCACGCGGCAAAGGCAGAGCAGCCAGGAGTCGGCCCTCAATCAGAGGCTGGCCCCGCTCAGCGCGGCCCAGCAATGGAACCTCCTGAGCATAGAGGACCAGCGTCTGTTCGCCCCGAACAGTGCCAGCCGGACGCCAGACCAACAGGAGCTGATCATCAGGCGCGACCAGCAGGGTCGTCAGGAGATGATCGCCAGCCGCGAGCGCCATGCTGGCCACTCCTGCCGTCGCTCGTCCGCGCAGCGGCAATTGCTCTAAAGCGAGCCGCTTTGCGTAACCCTGCTCACTGAGCAGGAGCAAGGCCTCCCCTGCCTCCGATTGCGCTCGGCGGAGATAGCAGGCACTCACGACAGAGGCCCCAGGAGCCAGAGCCAGAGCTGTTACGCCCTGGCCGGCCCGTCCCTGCGTCCGTACCTGCTCATCAGCAAAGCGCACCGTCTGCCCTCTATCGCTGCTCACCAGATACTCGCCGCCCATCTGCACCACCAACGCCGCCACCACCGCATCATCTTCCGCGAGCTTCATATCCTGAAAACCCTCCTCATCCACCGTCCGATACTCGCTCAGCGGCGACTTTTTCATCTTGCCCTGACGACTGAAGGTCACGAGATAGCGATTCTCCTCATGGGCAGCCAGAGCAAAGAGCGCCACAGGCTCCTCACCTGGCATCAGCGCCAACAAGCGAGCCAGCGGCTCACCACGAGCCGAGCGCGTTGCCTGGGGCAGGCGAAAGGCCGGTAATTGAAAAACACGTCCGCTGGAAGCGACGCAGAGCACACTATCCTGAGAGCAGCCAACTAACACCTGACGGAGCTGCTCATCGCCGCGCACCGGCGTATAGCGCTCTCGCCTGCCACCGCTCTCATCTCGCTGCCCGTCCTCGCCCGCTCTGCGTCCCGCCTCGCCGCGCGGCAGATAGGCCCCGGGGGGCAGAGCCTTCACCGTTCCTGAGCGCGTCAGCACCAGCGTCAGCGGCGTCCGCTCATAGAGCGGGAGCACCTCGCGCACCGGCTCATCGCTGCGGGCCTGGGCATCGATCAGCGTACGCCGCGCATCGCCAAACTGACGGATGAGCTGCTGCATCTCCCTCTTGAGGAGCGCGATCAAGGCTCGCCGATCACTCAGCAGGTGCTCAAGCTCGGTCACGCGCGCCAGCAGCTCTTCGCGCTCGCGCTGATACCTGGCCGCATCCAGGCGCGTCACCTGAGAGAGGGTCATACTGGCGATCACCTCTGACTGGGCAGCCGTCAGGCCGTAACGCTCCTCAATTGCACGCCGGGCCGCCGCGCGATCCTCAGCCTGCTGAAAGAGGCGGACAATCTCCTGAGCATTGGCCGCGCCAACGATCAGGCCCTCCAGGACATGCAAGCGCTCGCGCGCCTTGCGCAATTGAAACTGCGCTCGACGCGTCAGGACATCCACCTGATGCGCATTCCAATAGTTGAGCAGCTCCACCATGCCCACCTGGCGCGGCTGACGCGCCGGCTGCATCGGCTCTCCGAAAAGGAAAACCATCTGAAAAGAAAGGGTCACCTGCAGGTCCGTCTCCTGATAGAGCTGTGTCAGCACACGCGCGGGATCGGCATCCCTTCGCAGGTCAAGCACAATGCGCGTGCCTTTCTCCGCATCGCTCTCATCGCGGACATCCGGTAGCAGCCCCTCCACACGACCCGCATTGATGGCCTCAGCAAGGGAAACCTTTACCCGATCGCGCCCCACTGGTGGGATCTGTACCACTACCAGCGAGCGACTACGCGGCGTCTCCTCAAGCCGTACCTCAGCACGAACTACAATGCGCCCCTTGCCCGTCGTAAAGTAGTCGCGAATGCCGTCCAGCCCGATCACCCGCCCCCCCTGGGGAAAATCCGGTCCCTGGATGATCGTCATCAGCTGCTCGACGCTCATGTCAGGCTGATCGAGCAAGGCAATGCAGGCCCGCAGGACCTCCGCCAGGTTATGCGGCGGAATGTTTGTCGCCAGGCCGACGGCGATGCCGCTGGAGGGATTAATGACGGGCGGCAGGCGCCCAGGCAGATAGTCTGGCTCCAAAACCTTGGGGTCCTGCTTATAGGTCGGATGTAGCGGCACCGTCTCGCACTCCAGGTCAGCCATCAAGGCCTCCGCCAGTGGCGAGAGGCGCATCTCTGTATAGCGATAGGCGGCGGGCGCATCGCCATCTTCGCTGCCCATGTTGCCCTGCCCTTCAATCAGGGGATAGCGCATCGTAAAGGGTTGGGCCATGCGCACAGCGGCCTCATAGACCGAGGCATCGCCGTGCGGATGATAGTTGCCCAAGATCAGGCCCACGACCTCAGCGCTTTTGACCGTAGGGCGGTCCGAGCGATAGCCAGCTTCGCGCATCCCTGTCAGGATACGGCGCTGGACCGGTTTCAGGCCATCGCGCGCATCCGGTAAAGCCCGATCCGTTACGACAGACAGCCCATAGGTGGCGAAAGCGCGCGCCAGCAGGACGGCGAAATCCTCTTCGCGAATGGTTCCCTGCTCAACCGAACGATCAGACATGCGTGCCATAAGTCAACCTATCCTTCTCTGCCTTGTCTCTCCCCGGCCCCGTGGCCTCCAGCGCCGCGCTGGCTAAACATCGATCTCCCTGATCTTACGGGCATGCTCGGCCAGAAAGCTACGCCGCGCCTCCGCATTGCGGTCCTCCATAAGCTCGGCCACCAATTTCGCAGCCAGGACGGCATCCTCCAGCGTCACTCTCTTCAGCGTGCGCTGAGCTGGATCAAAGGTCGTATCGCGCAACTCCTGGGGGTTCATCTCGCCCAGCCCCTTGTAGCGCTTGAACTCCAGGCCCTGGGCATCAGGGTGACTGGCCAGAAATTGCTGACGCGCCTCGTCGTCCAGCAGCCAGATCACCCGCCCCTTATAGCGCACCGAGTAGAGCGGCGGACAGGCGATGTAGACATGACCGCGCTCGATCAGCTCGCTAAACTCTTGATGGAACAGGGTAAGCAACAGGCACTGAATATGCAGGCCATCGACATCGGCATCGGTCGCAATGATGATGCGTTGGAAACGGAGCTTCGTAATATCGAAGGCGTCGCGCGTTCCCGTGCCAAGGACATTAATGATCGTGCGGATCTCCTCATTGCGCAAAATGCGCTCCAGATCGGCCTTGGCTACATTCAGGGGCTTCCCCTTCAGCTTGAGGACCGCCTGGTATTCGGAGAAGCGTCCCTGGCCAGCGCTGCCCCCTGCCGAATCTCCTTCGACAATGAAAAGCTCAGCCCGCGCTGGATCGTTGGTATTACACTTCAGAAACTTGCGCGAGAGCGCGGTATCGATCAGTTCGCCATTCTTCTTGTCGCCGCTGCGGGCCAGCTCCTCGACTAATTGGGCCTCATTGCGGGCCTTCTGCATCTGCTGAATCTTCTTGAGCCACTCTTTACCCGCAGCCGGATTGCGCTCAAACCAATCCTTGAGTCCCTCGTCGACAATCGAGCGTACAATACCCTCAACCGGGGCATTGTTGAGGCGATCCTTGGTCTGGCCCTGAAACTGCGGATTGCTCAGCTTGACCGAGATGACAGCATTGAGGCCCTGCTGAATCACCTCGGGGCGAAAGCCCTCTTTCTCGCGACTCCTGATGATGCCCCATTTCAGGGCGTAATCGTGCACAACGCGCGTCAACGCGGCCTTGAAGCCGGTTTCATGGACGCCGCCATCGCGCGTGCGCACCGCGTTGGCATAGCTGAAGAGCGTGGTTTTGAAGCCAGTAGTTGGCTGCAGAGCCACCTCCACCTGAACGCCGTCGCGCTCTCCGGCAATAGCGATCACCTGCTTAAAGAGCGGCTGACCACCCGCAGCGCCCCCAGCGGTCAGGTCGCGCACATAATCAGGCAGGCCCTCGCGCGAATAAAAGAGGTACTGCACCTGCTGACCGCTGGCCTCATCCCACAGATCGAGATGGAAGGCCACGCCGCGATTAAGGTAGGCGGCGGCCTTCAGCCGGCTCTGTACGGCTTCAGGAGCGTAGTAGGCATCGGCATCGAAGATGCTGCGGTCGTAGAGCCAGCTCAGTTGAGTTCCATGCAAACGCGGGTCACAAGAGGTGATCTCATGTGGTAAGGCGACGCCGCGCTGAAAGCGCTGGCGGAACTGCTGCCCATGGCGCCAGATTGTCAATTCCAGTTCTTCGGAGAGGGCATTAATCACCGTTGCTCCGACCCCATGCAGGCCACCGGCAGTCTTGTAGGCGCCTTCGGCAAATTTGCCGCCCGAATGAGGGACAGTCATAATGACAGTCGCCGCCGGCAGGGTTCGCCCCTGATACGTCATTGGATCAAAAGGCATGCCGCGCCCCTCGTCGCGCACTGTCACACGGCCATCGCGTTCAATGCGTACCCAGATATGGCGGCCATAGCCAGCGACGGCCTCATCGACAGCGTTATCCAGGGCCTCCCAGAGCAGATGCAGCAGCCCCGAGGTCGAGGTCGAGCCGATGTACATGCCAGGCCGATGGCGAATCGCTGTCAGCCCTTCCAGCACCTGAATATCGGCAGCCGAGTAGCCAGCAGGACCAGCGCCAGCCGCGCCCTCTTCAGCCCTATTTCTGCCCCGTCCCCTCCTCTCCCCGTCCGGCGCTCCCCTCTCCGGCTCTTCGACCTGCTCCTCCCGCGCGTGCGACGCCGCCCCCTCTTTTGGCTCTCTGGTCACTGTACTTACTGAAAAAAGTGTCAGTTGTCCGTCTATTCCTACAGGTTCCCCTGCAGGAACAGCGCTTGCCCGGGGGGAACGAGTCATCTGAGAAAGTTCCTCTCTTGCCTTTGCTGTTCTTGCCGAGACAGGATACAGCCTTGTTCGGGGAAAGTCAAGGGGGTTTTGGACCAAAAGTTCTAAACTCGCAGGCTCCTTTTGGCCTTGCTCTCTGTGGCCTGCCGGCCACGCGCGGTCTTTGACCCTGGCTCTGTCCCGGCAGCAGGCCAGAAGAAGCGAAGCGCTCACCTCGTCGGGCAGCAGGGGGAGGGAGCTGCCAGAACATCGATTGAAATTTTGACCATCATTGATTATAATCGTTTTACATTTAAAAGGGTGTCGCATCATGCCTGGTGACCCACGCCGATGGCAGCGGTCCCGGTTGAGGGCCGCAGAGCATAGCGAGACTGAAGACGGGAAGGACGGAAGGAACGTATGGCACGTCCAGCCAAGCGAGTATCTCCTGACACGCTAGGAGGGCGTATCCGCGCAGCACGGCAGAGCTTACGCCTCTCGCTGGCGGATGTCGCTGACGGTCGTTACAGCACTAGTCTGATCTCCCAGATCGAGCGCAATCGCGTTGAGCCTTCGCCCGAGAGCCTGCGCTTTCTGGCTGAGCGGCTGAATCTGCCACTGGACGATCTGATGGTCCTGGTCCAGCAGCAGCGCGAGTCGGAGGCCGAAGCCAATCGTTATAAGGAAAATGAGGAGAAGCTGAATCACGCTCTGCGCTTGCTAGAGAGCAAGCACATTAAAGCGGCGCTGGATCTGATCAAAACCATCAATATTGAGCATGCTCCTCCCTCGCTGCGCTGGAGGCTCTACGCTCTTAAGGGGCAGTGCTTCTTTAGCCTGCGCCAGTTTGTAGAGGCCCAGCGGCAGTTTTTCCAGGCTGCGGCCCTGCGCCCCGAGCGGATTCCCACAGAGCAGGTGCACGAGGCCACCCTGTTGCATCTGCATCTGGCCGCGACGTGCCGTGAGTTGGGTCACCTCGATCTGGCGAATGATCACTATGAGACTGTGCTGAGGCTGATGCAGCCAGAAACTCCCATTCACTATGTGGCAGAAGCCCACTGGGGGATCGCGCTGGTCTCATTTGAGCGCGCCGATAGTCACCGCGACGATGAGCAGTGGGCCGCCGAGTCCGAGCGGCTAAAGTATCGTGCGTTGCACCACGCTGAGAATGCGCGCACGCTCTATCGCTCGATCGGCGATGAGATCAATGAGAGCCTGCTGAGCTGCGAAATCGCTCTGATCTATCAGGGCCTGGGCCGTGTGGAAGAGGCCCGCGCCTGTTTGCGTGAGGTGCTAGAGAAGTGGCAGCCGCGCGTGGCAGCCACCCCCCCTGCGGGCAAGAATACCCTGGAGGAGCGCCGCCAGAAGCAGGAAGCGAATGTAGTTGCGGCGGCGGCTGCCTATCTGGCCAGCCTTGAGCTGCAATGTCGGCGCTATGAGCTGGCGCTGCAGTATGTCCGTCAGGCTCACGAGGCCGCGCGTAAGAGTTACATCCTGCGCCGCGCCGAGGCCTATCTGATCGAGGGCCAGATTCTCGACGCGATGGAGCAAGAGCAGGAAGCGGCTCCGATCGGCGAGTCTGGAGCTGAGCGAGCTTTCCGCGCCGCTATTGCAGAGTTGAAGCCCACGCATCGGGTGGCGGCTCTGATCCACGCTCACGACTTGCTGGGGCGCCATTTGTTGAAGAGGGGTAGGATCAAGGAGGGTGAGCACGAGCTTGACGTGGCACGCGCTCTGGCTCAGACACGTCGTCACTGGGAGGACCCGTTGGCGATGACCGATGAGATGTAAGGCGGCCTGGTCAGTCAAGGCCTGCTAGCAGCCTCTCTGGTCTGAGCAAGGCTGCGCTGACCAGGTCGGCGCAACTTCCTCCTCCGCTCCCCGTAGATTCTTGTGCGAGGCTCGCAGTGTGCGCTACGAGCTCTGTTCGATAGAAGGCCGGAGCAGAGAAGGCTGCGCGAGTCAGGAACGGCTGGCTGCCCCTCCTGGCTCTGGCTTGCATACCAAGGGAGGATCAGATGTTGAAGCCTGTGACTGGACAGTACGAGTGTCAGCGTCGTTCGCTGCCGGTGCCAGGGCTGGCCTCGCTGACCGCCCGAGTCGATCGCTTGACCTTGCTGCCTGATGGACGCTTTGTCTTGTTGACGCAAGAGCGGTCGCGTCTGGCCCAGGCCGCTCAGAGTCTGCTGGCTGGTACAGGCTCCGGCGCAGGGCCGGCTGTCAATCCGCCTCCAGCGGAGACACGGCGCGAGGGCCAGTATGTTTGCCAGGACCGCCGGCTGCTGCTACTCTTTGACGATGGCAGTCGCCTGGAGGGCCAGTTTGCCTGGAACGGCGAGGGGGTGCAGCTCGGCCCGGATTTCTTTCAGAAGATCTCCGATAGTACGCTTTTCCCTCCTCCCCAGCGCCTCAAGCAGGAGGTGGAGGAGCTGGCTAAGGGCCTCAAGATCGCTGCCACGCTTGGTAGCCTGGCTGTGAAGGCTGCCAGGGCTATCCAAAGTAGCCAACCGACGCAGACGACGGCGCCAGGCCCTGCCTCGCCTTCGCCAGCAGCTTCAACCACGGTTGGCTCTTCTGCCACTCCTTCTGCACCGGCCTTTCACTCCCCCACCAGCTCCGCACCGGCCCCGCAGGCCGCCCATCTATCGCCTGATCCCGCCGTTCCTGCCGCTGGAGCTCAGGGTCAGGCTCAGGTCGCGCCAGGGAATGAAACCTTTTTCTGCGATCAGTGTGGGGCTCGCGTGCGTCCAGGCAAGCGCTATTGCGGACAGTGCGGCGCGCTGCTTCCGTGAGCCTGCTTTCTCTGGTTCTCTCTCTCGCTCTCCTGGCCTGCCCGCCGGCAGGGCTAGCGGTTGGCTACGCTAGTGGTGAACTGCTCTCTTGAAACATCCAGGGCGCCCCTGGCGTGAATAGACTAGGAGCTTTTTTCTGGAGTTTTTTTGCATGGCTATGACCACGGAAGAACTACCTGAAAGGAAGCAGTTTCACCGGGCAAGGCGATTGACGTCTAGTCGTGCTAAGGCAGGAAAAATCTTGCAACGCGCTCAGGCCTTTTTCGTCAAGTTCAATAATGACTGGGTGATGAACCTGGCAGCAGCTCTGGCCTTCAATCTGCTGACCGCTATGGCCCCGCTGGCTGTAGCTCTGTTGGCTATTCCGGGCCTGCTCCTGGGCAAAGCCGAGGTACGTATGTACCTCAGTCAGGTGATTCTCTCGATCTTCCCTCGGATGACAGCTTCACCTGAGCTGATTGATGCGCTGCTGCGTCAGCTCAATCGCGTCTCTGGCCCTCTGGGTATTGTCTCTGTCTTGATCGCTCTCTTCACCGGCTCACGCCTCTTCGTTTTACTAGAGGGCTGCTTCGGCATTATTTACCGGCGGCGCCCGCGTCCTTTGCTCCAGCAGAATTTGATGGCTTTGGGGATGCTGCTGCTCTTCGCCGTCCTGACGCCGCTGATGGTGCTGGCGGCCAGCCTGCCAGCCCTGGTGATCTCGTTGCTGGAAAAGACAGCGCTTGGTCAGGTGCCGGGCAGCGGCTTCGTTTTTAGCCTGGGTGGCCTGCTCGGTGGCCTTGCGATTGCCTGGGTCTTCTTCTTGACAATCTATACCTTTGTACCGAATCGCCGTATCCGCTGGCGCTCAACCTGGCGCGGAGCCCTTTTGGCCGCGGTCTTGACGCAGATCTACCTGGCCCTCTTCTCGCTCTATGCGGCCCATTTCTTGAGTGGTCTGGGAGGCCAGATCGGCTTCGCTATCATTCTGGTAACCTTCTTTTACTACTTCGCTGTGATCCTTCTGCTGGGCGCCGAGGTCAATGCCTTCTTCGGTGAAAAGATTCGCTCTGCGCCAGCCGATCTGGTGACTCTGGTGGCCAATAGCAGCCGCGAGGAAAGCGCCGCCAGGTCGCAATCCTCCTCGCTCGCCGCTTCTTCTTCAGACACAGCCACCCCAGGTGCTAAAGATGCAACAGGATAATCAAGACGATGGTCACAATGTGCAGGAGCTGGTCAACCCAGAGGGCAGTGATTAGATGGTAGCGCGCTTTGAGGGGGTCGATGATCAGGTGCGTGACCAGGAGGATCAGGGTCGCCAGAGTCGAGGGGTGGGCAAAGAGAACGAAGGTGGCTGTATAGGTCGCGCAGTGATAAAAGGTCACTTCCCAGCTTTTCCCTTTCTCTAGGGCCATCCAGCTGCTTTGAAAGGCAAAGTCTCCAACAAAATGGCAGGCCAGCCAGGTGAGAAGCGTTGACCAGATGCTATTGCTGAACATAGGCCACCCCCTCTGAGCGGAGCCAGAGCTGTCAATCGGCTCTTGCGGCTAGCCTAGCAACAGAGGGGGGGCTACACTATGAGCTAGCTCGCACTGTGACAGTGAGCTAGCTTACACTCCACTCGCCACCTTCGCTGCGCTGCGCCAGGGTGTTTTCGAGAGTACACGCAGCAGTAATAGAGCAAGGACCAATATCCAGAAGCAGAAGGCCAGGTCTTGTTCGAGCACTGAGCTATCAACCATGCCCTGAACAAGGGCTGCCACCATAGCGCCGCCAACGCTGAGCGTCCCCCAGACTAACCAGGGATCAGCCTCGCTCTGGCGGTAGAGGCCGGCCAGAATGCGAAAGAGGAGCCAGAAGAAGAGCGTCAGCAGAGCCAGAAAGGCCACCAGACCGACAATTCCTATGCTCACCCAGATTTGCAGAAAAATATTATGCGGATGGGAGAGATCCGGCTCATAACGTAAGCCAGTCGGCTGGTGAGTCTGTGGATCTGTGGTGATCCAGTAGTGGTAGAGATTGGTAGTGTGACAGACGTTATTAAGACTATAGTGACATAGCCAGTTATCGAGGCCATAACCGGTAATCGGGCTATCTTGGATCATATGGAGAGCGCTCTCCCACAGATAGATACGCTTGGTAAGCGTACCCACCCCCTGAGCGTTCGCATGGCGCTCCAGTAAATAGCTACTAATATTGTTATGGAAGCACAAGAAGCCAAGCCCTATCAGCAGGACAAGCCCCAGGCCGCAGATCAGCAAGAGCTGGCGATCGGCGATCGCGCAGGCGACCAGAAAGGCTAGAGCACCAAAGCAGGCCGCCCAGGCGCCGCCGGAGCGCGTCAGATAGAGCACAAAGGCGAGCGGCAGGCAGAGCGCCAGCGCCAGCAGGCGACAGCGCCAGGAGGCCAGGAAGCCGCTAGAGGCTGTGCGCGGCATGAGGATCAGGGCTAGCCCTACCGGCAGCGTGTAGTCAAAGAGGAGTCCCACGCTATTAGCGCTGCCATAGACGGTACTGATGCGTGGCAGGGCGCTGAGAGCGACGCCGTGCGAGAGCAGCTCTAGAGATTGGCCGATCCCAAGAAGAGCAATCAGCAGGCCCGTGGCGAAAAGCGCGAGCAGCAGCCTCACAAGGTCCTGGCGCGTGCGCAGGCAGTAGAGCGCCAGCAGCACATAGACCAGAGGATCGAAGACCTCTTCACGGAAAGCCCGAAGAGCCAGCGTGCGGTTATAGGCAACAACAATAGAAAAGGCCGAAGCCCCCAGGAAAACGATGATCGGCCACAGCAAAGGTCCCAGGCGCGCCCGCAGCTCGGACCATGACAGCCAATATGGCCAGCGCCGTCGTTGCAGCACCGCCTGCAGGAGAACAACAGCGACACAGCTCCAGAGACTGATCTCAGCAGCACTAAAGCTATAATGGCTCACAACTGTCTTCTGTAGCAAATAAAAAGGCAAGCTGAGCGGAAGCAGCGCAATCGCCGTGGCTGGGCGGTACCAGCAAAGGATCATAAAGATCAATAGAAAAGGCAAGGTCCAGAGAGGCGGAAGATGAAAGAACGGCCCCGATCCCAGATGGGTATTGCCAGCGGAGTAGTAGAGGGCCAGCGAGAGGATCAGGCCGGCTTCCAGCAAGCGATCAAGCCAGAAAGGCGAAGGCGCGCGGCGGCTGGGGGAGTCAAAAGTGGCAGAGCTTGAACCAGGGGTCCCAGGTTCAGCGAGGTAGGCCCGCTGCGGCTCGATCTCCGGCGCGTTGGAAGGAACGACTTTTTCGCTCATGTTTAGATAAACCTTCTCGATAGTGCGGGTGTAGCTTGCTCCCCATAGCTATAGATCGAAAGAAAGGGCAAATTCGTCGCACCTTGAGCAACTGATCAGGGACACAAGAGGCAAGAGAGCAAAGAGGTCCTGCTCCCGCTCGTCGGCCCGGCCCGGCCCGAACCCGAGAGGGAAGAGCAGGAGCGGCCCTTTCCGACGCTCTCAATTGTAGCATATGCTTGCTGGAAAGCAGCCGCCCAGGCCCAGAATAGCCGACTTGGGTAAGCGCGGCTGAGGTTGGCAACTCTCCTGCTCGCCTTTTGCCAGAAAGACGGCGAAGAGTTGCCAGCCGAACCAAGGCCAGGCCAAGAATGGCAGCCGCTCCACTGACCAGCACGAGAAGGCTGCTTCGGCGGCCAGCGCGTGCCAGGACCAGCGGCGTTACTCCTCGCCGTCTGATAGGCGCAGAGGGTGCCGGGCTGGGGAGCCTCAATGCGAGGTCCCCTCAGTCACGGCCTCTGAGGGCAGAACCGGCGACGACTCCGTAGGTCGCAGCGGAACAGGCTTGCGCGTTAAACGCCAGAAGAGGGCGCCAAAGACCAGGAGGAAGACAACATAGACACAAGCCTGCAGCTGAGTCGGTGCATCGCTATAGCCAAGCAGGCTGTGGAGGAGGCTGCCGACCGTGCTCTCTTCGCTCAGCCAGCCACTGCTATCCCATAGGACAGCCGTGCCGAACGGCAGCCAGTGCAGCTCTTCCTGCATGGTTTGCACGGCGTTACCAAGCAGGCCGGCGGCAAAAAAGAGCAAGAGAAGCCCCATGACACGGAAAAAGAGGCGATAGTCAAGCCGGTAGCCCAGACGATAGATCAGGAAGCAGAGGGCCAGGGCGAGGGCCAGACCAAGCAAGGCCCCCAGCATCAGAAGCGGGGCTTCGTGAGTTTGTAAAGCAAATGCCAGTGTAAAGAAAGCCGTCTCCAACCCCTCACGCGCGACCGAGGTGAAGGCCAACAGTCCCAAGGCCAGACCCGAGCTGGCCATACTGGCCTTGGTCATCATCTCGCGCTTCAAGGTGCGGCTATGGTGCTGCATCCAAAAGGTCATCGAAGTCAGCAGCACCACCGCCACCAGATAGGTCACGCTCTCAAAAGCGGCCTCGAACCAGGTCCCATCGTAGATACGAACTGTGACATATAAGGCCAGTGCCGCGAGAAAGGAGCAGAGGACAGCCAGCGCAACGCCGATCCAAACCGCGCGCACCTGGCGCAACAGGTGTAACTGACGTAGAGCCGCCAGCAGAATACTAACAATCAGGCTGGCTTCCAGCCCTTCACGGAGATAGAGAATGGTCGTCGCGAGCATAGAACAGTCTTTCCTGGCTCCACTTTCCACTGAATAGCGCCGCGGGCTGCGGATTCCCTTCCTTCCTTCTCAGGCTTTACCTGCCGAAATCCGAGCGCACTACTCAGATATAAGTCTATGTTGATGATAGCAGCCACTGCAAGCGACCGTCAAGGGACCGGCCTGCTCTCGGCTCTCTGCCCGCGCCCAGATTACAGCAGGGCTAGCTCCGGCACCTCGCCATTCTTTTTTTGCTTTGTCTTGCCTCACCCCACGCCCCAGCCCTGGGCAGGGCTGGGGACTATCTGTCTGCCAACAGATAGGACCTGGCTAGCGCGTGACCCAGATTTTGGGGGCAATGGACTTCATGATGGCCACCTCCCGCCCATCGACCAGGAGCACTACGCTCTCTTCGCTGTCGTCGGGATTGAGCTTGCGCCCCTGGGAAACAACTGTCAGGCGCGTGCCTGGTGTCAGCCCACGCTGATGCAGATAGAGGATCAGGGCCGACTCATCTTCGACTACCTCTGAAATGAGGAGGATCGTCGCCGTCTCTCCCGGCGCCAGAGTGGAGAGCCGCACAGCGCCGCAGTCGCTGAGATAGGTCCGGGCGTTGGGCACCAGACCGGGGATAGGATTGCCATGCGGGCAGGTGGTTGGCTCCTTGAGATTGAGAATGACATGCTCTTCAAACTTGCCCGAGATGACGTGCTCCAGGCGGCAGGCTTCTTCATGAACCTGGTGCCACTCCATGCCTAGTAGATCGACAAGGAAGCGCTCAGCAAGCCGATGACGCCGTAAGACCGATTCGGCAATCCGATAACCAGCTTCCGTTAAACGGACCTGCCGCTTGCTATCCATTTCCACATAACCATCGCGTACCAGACGCTTCAGCGTCTCCGTAACTGTGGGAGGGGCTACGCCAAATTTCTGGGCCAATCTGGCCCCAATAACCGTTTCCCCCTCCATGCTCATGTTATAAATTGTTTCAAGATACTCCTCAACAGTCTGACTCACTGACTCTGCGGTCTTCATGATCCTTCCGTTCCCTTTGCTGCTGGCCAGAACTCGTGCAAATGGCGATACTACCCCACGAGCAGTATAGCATATCAAGCAGGCAATGCCAAATCAACGCCAGCTTCCTTAAGGAGAGAGCAGGCCACGCCGGCTGTAGGTGGGACCCGGATCGTTTCCAGGTTCCGGGTCGTCAAGGGCCCTCAAGAGAGCAGGCCGACCGGGTTGGGCCGGAGGCTCCTCCTGGTCTTGTCCTCTACACAGGCTGATCTTTCTTTTCACGTGCTTATCATTGATGGGAATTGTGCGCTTATTGAGCCACGGCCTGATCAAGCCTTTGCTAGTCCGGCAGCCTGATCCTCCTCTCCTCGGCCAAGCAAGACGAGGCCAGTAGCCATCAGGGGGGAGCAAGAGGGCCAACAAGCCTTTCCAAAGGACACGATGGAACACTTCGCTACGTCCAGGAGGCTTGATCATCTTATACCTATCTTCTACCAGGATAGGAGCAGATGCAAGTCACAGCCCCTGATTGACGGCAACAGATGGCCTGAAAGTCCTGTTGCTATCCCAGGCGTTGGCGTTTTGGACAGCAGCCTGCTTCCTGTGATACGATGATAATGTGATTAGTCCCCGCTCGCTGCGCCGGCACGGTCATCAGGTGCAGCCGGGCGGCTTAGCATGTTTTTGCTATTCTTTGAGGAGACTTTTCCTAAAAAGGAGCGAATGAGCAGTAGCACAGTATTAACCAATACGATCTATCTGGTACGTCACGGAGAGAACCCGGCTAATCTGACCAAGGAATTTTCCTATCGTCTTGTCGACTACCCCCTGAATGCCAAGGGTCTGCTGCAAGCCAGGCAGACCGCTGATTTTTTTCGCGGCCAGTCCATTGATGCCATCTACGCCTCACCGCTGAGGCGAGCGCGCCAGACAGCCGAGATCATTGCTGAGGCGCTGGGCCTGCCTGTCACTCTGCTAGAAGAATTTCGCGAAATCAACGTTGGCGACCTTGAGCGCCGCCCTCCAACGGTCGAGAATTGGAAGCTTCACGACCAGATCATTGCCGATTGGTATAGTGGCCGCTATCTGACACGCTTCCCCGATGGGGAAAACTTCCTGGAGCTGCTGCAGCGCATCCGTCAGGGTCTGCGCAAGGTCATCGCCGGTCAGAGCGGACGCCGGATCATTATCGCTGGTCACGGCGGCATCTTCACGGTCCTGGTCAAGTCCCTCTGCTATAATGCGGATCGCGCCCCCACTCCCATCTATCACGGCGCGATGGACAACTGCGCGATCACGGAAATCGAGCTGCATGCCTTTGAAGAGGTGCTTGTCGGTAATCTGCGCCTGTGGGCCAGTACCGCCCATCTCTCAGGCCAAGCCGCCGAGCTGGTCCCCGGCCAGCTCCAGTACGCCGATAAGCCCACGGCGCCACCCGTCGCTGAAGGACTTTCCGCCGCTACTTGACAGAGCCTCCCCCGGTCATCTATACTCTTACCCAGGTAAGAAGAAGACAACAACGACAGACAATCAGCGACGAGCAGGAGAAGTATACGACTGCGCTGCGCGCCAGAGAGTCGGGACCGGTGGAAACCGATGCTGCAGCGGTCGTAGAATGGGCCTGTGAGCTGGAGCGCGAACCCCTTCGCTGCAGGATAGACGGCAAGGGCAGTAGCTGGCTCCCGGAGCGTCCCCCGTTATCGAGGACAGGGTATCAGAGCGTACCCGGCAATGAGGGATCTTGTCCGCTGTGGGTTATGTATGACCTTCCCTGCGCTGCAGGCTACCTGGCCGCGGCAGGGCGACATGTTTGCTCGTATGCTCTCCAGGCTCTTGGAGAGCCGCCCACTAGCTAGCGGGCCTAAGATCCGAAGAAGGGTGGCACCACGAAAGCTTCACGCTTCTCGTCCCTGTGGCGAGGAGCGTTTTTTTATTGATTTCGCTCCTGCCTCTGCCTTACTGCACACGCTCTGAGCCGCGCCACAGGCCTCTCTTGCCTCTGCTCTCTGCCGGGGAGAGAGGTAGGCAGCTTGTGTCAGTGTCAGTCGTTCGGTGCGGGCAGCAGGTCCCGCTGGAGGTCTTTCTTATGACGACGATCGGTCACGATCAACAGGTACAAACGAGTAGCAGCAGTGCGCCGCCGCTCAAGAAGCGCACGTTCTCCGGCATTCAGCCCAGCGGCGATATCCATCTGGGTAACTATCTGGGGGCGATTCGCAATTGGGTGCGCACACAGACAGAGTATGATAACATCTACTGCATTGTAGATCTCCACGCGATCACATTGCCCATTGATCCCCAGGAGCTGCACCAGAATATTCGTAAGCTGGCCGCCATTTATCTGGCCTGTGGCCTCGATACGCGCTATTGCAAGCTGTTCGTGCAGTCGCATGTACGCCAGCATGCCGAGGCGAGCTGGATTCTGGGCTGCTTCACCCCGATGGGGTGGCTCAATCGCATGACGCAGTTCAAGGTCAAGGCTGGCGAGAACCAGGAGACGGTGGGGGCGGGCATCTATATGTATCCGGTGCTGATGGCCTGCGATATCCTGCTCTATCAGACGCACCTGGTTCCCGTCGGCGAGGACCAGCGTCAGCATCTAGAGCTGACACGCGACCTGGCCCAGCGTTTCAATCACATCTACCAGCAAGAGGTATTTACGATCCCGGAGCCGCTGATTCGCGAGGTGGGGGCCCGCATTATGTCCCTCACTGATCCGACCCAGAAGATGAGCAAGACGCATCCTAATCCTAACTCGCGCATCAATTTGCTAGATGACCCAAAGACGATCAAGCAGAAGATCGCGCGGGCAACCACGGATTCGCTGCGCCTGATCCGTTTCGATCCTGAGCGGCCCGGTATCAATAACCTGCTGACGATTTACCAGGCCCTGACGGAGCAGTCGCGCGAGGAGATCGAGGCGGAGTTTGAGGGTAAGGGCTATGGCGAGCTGAAGGCGCGCTTGACGGAGGTGGTAGTAGCCACCTTGGAGCCGATCCAGCACCGCTACGCAGAGTACATGCGCGATCCGGCAGAGCTAGAGGCGATCTTGCGAGCGGGGGCCGACGCAGTGCGTCCGATCGCGGAGGCCACTTTGCAGCGCATGAAGGATGTGATCGGTCTCGGCTAAGCGCTAGCCTGGGCGCTCAGGCTCAGCTCAGACCAGACGCGCTGCTCAGGCGCGCCGAGGAAGAAGGAGAAGAAGAGGCTGACTATGTTTTCGCCATCTCTGGATGAAGTGCGTTCCTTGCGTCAGGAGCTAGAGGCCGAGGGGCAGGCGGCCAACGGCCGGATTCCGCTGGTTCCACTCTACCGCGATGTGCTGGCCGATACAGAGACGCCGGTCTCCGCTTACTGCAAGGCGGCCCGTGGCCCCTACACCTTCCTGCTGGAGAGCGTGGAGGGCGGCGAGCGTATGGCCCGCTACTCGTTTATCGGCATCGATCCATATCTGGTACTGATTCAGGGCGAGCAGGAGGCGACGCTGCGCTATTTGTCCTATGAGGCGGATGGGAGGCAGAGCTGCCGCTCAGTGGTCCGCCTGCCCTCCTATGATCCACTCCGCTTGATCGAGCAGGAGCTAGGGCGCTATCGCTTAGTGCGGCCACGTCAAGGCGGCGATGACGCCTTACCACGCTTCTATGGCGGCGCCGTGGGCTATCTGGCCTATGAGGTGGCCTCCCGCTTCGAACGGCTGCCGGTTCCCGAGGCCGATGAGCTGGGCCTGCCTCTGGCCATCTTTAGCTTTACGGAAACGGTGCTTGCCTTCGATCATCTGAAGCATCGCTTACGCGTCATCACCCATCTCCATTTAGATGCAGCCGATCTGGAGGCGGAATATGCGCGCTGCCAGCAGACGATCGAGCGGGTTGCCGCTCGCTTGCAGGAGGAGCTGCGCCTCCCCCCCGAGCCTGAGCCGGTCTATGAGGGCCTCCCAACGGTGACCTCTAGCTTTACGCGCGAGCAGTATGAGGGCATGGTGCGCCGCGCTAAGGAGTATATTGCGGCGGGCGATATTTTTCAGGTGGTGCCTTCCCAGCGCCTGCGTCGCCCGGTCAATGCGGCCCCCTTTACGGTCTATCGGGCCCTGCGGACGATCAATCCGTCTCCATATATGTTCTATCTGGATCTGGCGGACTTCGTGGTCCTCGGCGCCTCGCCGGAGCTGCTGGTACGCGTCGAGGAAGGCGAAGTAACGATCCATCCGATCGCCGGGACGCGCCCCCGCGGCAGCGATCCTGAACACGATCGCTTGCTGGAGGAGGAGCTGCGCCGCGATCCCAAGGAGCGCGCTGAGCATGTGATGTTGGTGGATCTGGGCCGCAACGATGTGGGCCGCGTGAGTGTGCCCGGTAGCGTCTCTGTTAGCCAGTTCATGGAGATCGAGCGCTATTCGCATGTGATGCACCTGGTCTCGAATGTGGTCGGACGGCTGCGCCCAGAGCTGACGCCTTTCGATGCCTTGCGCGCCGGTTTTCCAGCAGGGACGGTGACCGGGGCGCCCAAGATTCGGGCTATGGAGATTATCAGCGAGCTGGAGGGCATGCGCCGCGGCGTCTATGCTGGCGCCGTTGGCTACTTTAGCCATTCGGGCAACCTGGATACGGCGATCGCTTTGCGAACTATGGTCATGAAGAACGGACATGCGTATATCCAGGCAGGCGGTGGCGTGGTAGCGGATTCTGATCCCGCCGCCGAGTATCAGGAGAGCATGAATAAGGCCCGCGCGCTGCTGCGCGCCGTGGAGGTAGCTGAGGAGATGGCACGGGCCCAGCGCCCGCGCTATGCCCGCACGTAAGTTAAGTGAGGGGGCGCCGCTACCGTGCCTGCGCTGTCCACTTGTTCAGCGGCTAAGGAGGTCGCCACCGGCTAGCAGAAAGGGAGGCGCAAGCGATGATTTTGCTCATCGATAACTACGATAGTTTTACCTACAATCTTTATCAGTACCTTTCGGAATTGGGAGCTGAGGTACTGGTACGGCGCAACGATCAGATTACGCTCGATGAGATCGCAGCTTTGCAGCCGGAGCGTATTGTGATTTCACCCGGTCCTTGTACTCCCAATGAGGCCGGCCTATCGTGCGAGATCATCGCGACGTTTGGGCCACGCCTGCCGATTCTGGGTGTTTGTCTGGGCCATCAAGCCATTGGCCAGGTATATGGAGGGCGCGTGATCCGTGCGCCAGAGCCGGTGCATGGCAAGACAAGTCTGATTTATCATCGTGGTTTGGGCTGTCTGCGCAATCTTCCTAACCCCTTTGAAGCTAACCGCTACCATAGCCTCATTGTTGAGCGCGCCTCTCTCCCGGCTGAGCTGGAGATTACCGCCGAGACGGCGGATGGCCTGATTATGGGCCTGCGCCACCGTCGCTATCCTGTCGAAGGGGTACAGTTTCATCCCGAGTCTATCATGACGCCCGTCGGCAAGGATTTGCTGCGCAATTTTCTGAATTGCTGAGCTTAGGTAAGCCAGCGAGGCTGTCCAGCGACTAGGACGGCATGGGGCAGAGCGGCAGACGGCCGCTAAGTCTGTGCTCAGACACATGGGCGACCAGCGTATGAATGACCGGCTGGTCGGCTGGTCGGCTGGCTGGCAGGCAGATTAGCATAGAAAGAGCGAGGTGCTCCCGATGATTCGCGAAGCTATTGCGCACGTTGTTGCTGGCGCTACGCTCAGCGAAGAGGAGGCGGCGGCAGTGATGGAGGAGATTATGTCGGGCGTGGCGACTCCCTCTCAGATGGGGGCTTTCCTGACGGCGCTGCGCATGCGTCCCGGCGGCGAGGCTCCCCAGGAGATTGCCGGCCTGGCGCGCGTGATGCGTGAGAAGGCGCTGCGTGTTCACCTGCGCGAGGAGGTAGCAGCGCGCGCGCTGGATACCTGCGGCACAGGTGGCGATGGGGCGGGTACCTTCAATTTTTCGACGGCAGCGGGGATTTTAGCGGCTGCCGCCGGTGCTCATGTGGCCAAGCATGGGAATCGCTCGGCAACGAGCCGCTGCGGTAGCGCTGATGTTCTGGAGGCGCTGGGCGTGCGCATCGATCTGGGACCGGAGGCCGTGGCGCGCAGCGTCCAGGAAACAGGTTTCGGCTTTATGTTCGCCCAAACTTATCATCCGGCGATGAAGCATGTTGGTCCGACTCGCCGCGAGATCGGTATTCGCACGGTTTTCAACATTCTGGGTCCGCTGACAAATCCTGCCGGGACGCGCTACCAGGTGCTGGGCGTGGCCGATGGCTCGCTACTGCGCAAGATGGGTGAGGTCTTGCTTTTGCTCGGCTGCCGGCATGCGCTGATTATCCACGGTGAGGATGGGGTTGACGAGTGCTCGCTGAGCGCGCCGACGCGCGTCTGCGAAGTGCGCGAAGGGGAGGGATTGCGCGAGTATGTGATTACCCCGGAGGATGCCGGGCTGACGCGCTGTAGTGATCGCCGTCTCTTCCAGGGCGGCGACCCGCAGCAGAATGCTGAGACGCTGCGCCGCCTGCTCAGTGGCGAGATTGATGGTCCCCTGGCTGACATGCTCTATTTGAATACGGCGGCGGCCCTGTTGGCCAATGAGTGCGTCTCTTCGCTGCCAGAGGGGGTCAGGCTGGCCCGCAGCACGGTGCGCGAGGGCCGGGCCCGACGCAAGCTGGAGGAGGTTGTGGCCTTCTCGCAGTCACTGGCCGCCAGCAGTGGCGCGTAAGGCCAGGCCGGGCGCGTTAACAAGCAAGAGCCAGGGAGCATAGAGACCCAGAGCTGAGGTGAGCCATGTTTCTTGAACAGATTTTGGCGCGTACCCGCCGCGATCTTGAGGAGCGCCAGCGCTTGCTCCCGCTGGAAAGGCTCCGCGAGCGCGCGGCTGCTCAGCCGCCGGCTCGTGATTTCGCCGCCGCTCTGCAGTCTACAGCGGGTGAGCGGGGGCTGCGCTTGATCGCAGAAATTAAGCGCGCGTCCCCTTCGAAGGGACCTCTCGCGCCTGATCTTGACCCGGTGGCGCTGGCTCGCACCTATGAGGCTGCCGGGGCAGCAGCTATCTCGGTCTTGACGGAGCCACATTTCTTTCTGGGTGCTCCTGAGCACCTGACGGCAGTCAAGGAGGCGGTAGGCCTGCCTGTGCTGCGTAAGGATTTTATCTTTGATGAGTATCAGGTCTATGAGGCTCGCGCCTGGGGAGCCGACGCCCTGCTGCTGATCTGCGCCGCGTTGACCGCTCAGCAGCTCCAGCGGCTGCTAGCGCTTACGCACGACTTGGGGATGGAGGCCTTGGTAGAGGTCCATAGTGCGGCAGAGGCGCAGATGGCTGTGACTGCAGGGGCGCGCGTGATTGGGGTCAACAGCCGCGATCTGGTGACTTTTAGCATGAATCCGTTCTTGATCCGCGAGCTGCGCCGGCTGATTCCTGCCGATCGCATTCTGGTGGCCGAAAGCGGGATTCATAGCGAGGCCGACGCTCGCCGGCTGCGGCGCTATGATGTGCAGGCGATGCTGGTGGGCGAGTCGCTGGTGAGGGCCGGGGATGTTCAAGGACAGATCAGTCGTTTGTTGCGGGGAGCCAATCACGGTATCCAGGTGAAGATCTGCGGCCTGCGAAGCGCAGAGGCGCTGCGCACGGCGCTAGAGAGCGGGGCCGATCTGCTGGGCCTGATGTTCTACCCGCAGAGTAAGCGCTACCTGGAACCGTCGCAGGTCAGGCGCGTGCTGACCGAGGCCGGCTATCTGGCTTTGGCCGAGCAGGGCCAGGCCGTGCCTGATCTGGTAGGGGTCTTTGTGAATGAGGAGAGTGGCCGTATCAATGAATTAGCAGACGAGCTAGACCTGCATTTTGTACAGTTGCATGGAGAAGAGCCGCCAGAGTTGTGCGCAAGCCTGCGACGTCCAGTGCTGAAGGCGGTGCCGGTGCACGGTCCCGAGGCCCAGGAGGAGGCGCGCCGCTATGCGGCGGTCGCCTGGCGGGTGCTGCTCGATACGCCGACGGCAGGCTACGGCGGCAGCGGTCGCTCTCACGATTGGAGTGTGGCGCGTACGATTGCCGCTGAGCTACCGATCGTGCTGGCCGGTGGTTTGACGCCGGCCAATGTCGCAGAGGCCATCGCCACGGTGCGACCCTGGGGAGTTGATGTGAGCAGCGGCGTTGAGAGCAACGGGCAAAAAGATGCGCATAAGATGCGCGCCTTTGTTGAGGCCGTGCGCCAGAGCAGCGAACAGCTTCCCGCCGTACAGGCTGTCGGCTCATGAGGGCGCTGCCCTGTTCTCACCCAGGCCTGCCTGTCTGCCGACCACAATTATCTCCTTGATTTATCAGATGAGGCAAGATTGCGATGCAGCAACACCTAGAACAACAAGAGCGGCAGCCGGTGCCGACTGAAATCTATCAGCATGGCACCTATCCCGACGTTCGCGGTCGCTTTGGACCCTATGGAGGCAAATTTGTGCCGGAGAGCCTGATGCCTCCTTTGGCGGAGCTAGAGGCGGCCTATCGCGAGGCGCGCCGCGACCCGGCCTTCGAGGCGGAGCTACAGGAGCTGCTGCGCTCGTACGTGGGGCGTCCAACGCCGCTCTACTATGTACCGCGCTTCTCGCAATTGGTGGCGCCGGGGGTACGCGTCTATCTGAAGCGCGAGGATTTGGCCCACACGGGAGCGCACAAGATCAATAACGCTTTGGGTCAGGGCCTGTTAGCCAAGCGTATGGGTAAGCGGCGCATCATTGCGGAGACGGGCGCGGGCCAGCATGGGGTAGCCACGGCCACGGTCTGCGCCATGCTGGGGCTGGAATGCATCATCTACATGGGCGCCGAGGACATCGAGCGCCAGTCACTCAACGTCTTCCGTATGCGCCTGTTGGGCGCCGAGGTGCGCTCGGTCGATAGCGGTAGCCGTACCCTCAAGGACGCCATTAATGAAGCCATCCGCGATTGGGTGACCAACGTCGAGACGACCTTTTATCTGATCGGTTCGGTCGTTGGACCTCACCCGTATCCGCTGATCGTGCGTGATTTCCAGTCGATTATTGGACGGGAGGCGCGGGAGCAGATTCTGCAGTTGGAGGGACGTCTGCCCGACCTGGTGCTTGCCTGCGTGGGCGGCGGGAGCAATGCGATGGGCATCTTCTATCCTTTTGCCGATGCCTCAGAGGTGCGTCTGCTTGGGGTCGAGGCAGGTGGGAAGGGGATCGCCTCGGGCCAGCATGCCGCTACACTGGTAGCGGGTCGCCCGGGCGTGCTCCACGGCGCCTTTAGCTATCTGCTGCAGAACGAGGATGGTCAGGTGTTGGGAACGCATAGCATTTCCGCCGGCCTCGACTATCCCGGTGTTGGCCCTGAGCATAGCTATATGAAAGATACCGGGCGAGCCAGCTACGTGGCAGCCGATGACACCCTGGCCTTGCGCGGTCTGCAGGCCCTGAGCCAGAGCGAGGGGATCATTCCCGCCCTGGAGCCGGCCCACGCTCTCGGCTACCTCTTGGAGATGGGGGCCCGGGGCGAACTGGCCCCGGGCAGCTTGATCATTGTCAATCTCTCGGGGCGTGGCGATAAAGATATGTTGACGGTGGCCCGAGAGTTGCAGGTCAAGATTTCATAAAATCAGTCAGGCAGAGTAAGACCATGCAGCGATATCAGCAATCTGAGACCAGTGAGCGTCGTCAGGCGGTGCCGGCCCAACGCATTGGACACGCTTTTGCCCAGGCCAGCCGCGAGGGGCGCTGCGTACTGATCCCTTATCTGATGTGCGGCTTCCCTTCGGCGGCGCAGAGCCTGGCGGCGGTGGAGGCGGCGATCGAGGGCGGGGCCGATTTGATCGAGCTGGGCCTACCTTTCAGCGATCCGCTGGCCGATGGGGCGACCATCCAGCACGCCAGCCATCAGGCCCTGGAGCGCGGTACGACTGTGGCAACTTGCCTGAACCTCGCCAGCCAGGTAGCCGCCCGCAGCGCTGTTCCTCTGATTCTCATGGGCTATTACAATCCAGTCCTGGCCTACGGGGTAGAGCGCTTCTGTCGGGAGGCCGCCGCGGCAGGTGTCTGCGGGCTGATCATCCCTGATTTGCCGCCCGAGGAGGCCGGGCCTCTGTTGGAGGCCGCTCACGGGCAGGGGTTGGCCTTGATTTTCCTCGTGCCGCCAACAACCCCTGACGATCGCCTTGCCTTTATTGCGGGCGTTGCGGCGGAGGAGCCGCGCGGCTTCCTCTACTGTGTCTCGCTCAGCGGCGTGACCGGGGCGCGCGATCACCTACCGCCACATCTGGAGAGCTTTATTGCCCGTGTACGGCGCCAGACGACCCCTTATCATCTACCGTTGGCGGTCGGCTTTGGGATTTCACGCCCTGAGCATGTGGCGGAGATCGCTCGTTATGCCGACGGGGCCGTCGTCGGGAGTGCCCTGGTCAAGCTTCTGGAGCAGCATGCCAGCGATGAGCAGGCCCAGAGGGTGGCAGTCCGGGACTATATTCGCAGTCTGCGCGAACGGACTGTTCGCCAGTCCTGATTGACGACCGTCTGTGACCGCCGGGCGCGGCGGAGCGCTTCACAGTGCTTGCGGCACCCTTTACAATAGAAGGCGTGCCTGCTCGCCCCTCAGCGCCGAGCGCGAGAGCCGCAGCAGGTCGCCGCCATTCTTGCACGAAAGGGTGATGGGCGTGTACTGTCGAGGCATCCGGGGCGCGACGACGGTTGAACGCAATGATCGTCAGGAGATTCTGGCCGCTACCGCCGAGCTGCTCCAGTTGATGGTAGAGCTGAATCAGATTCGGAGTGAGGATATCGCCAGCGCCATTTTCAGCGTGACCGATGATCTGGATGCCGCCTATCCGGCCCAGGCTGCACGAGAACTTGGCTGGACCGAGGTAGCACTGTTGTGCGTGCGAGAGATCCCTGTGCCGGGCAGCTTGCGTAAGTGCATTCGTATCCTGCTGCATGTCAATACCGAACGCAGTCCTGCTGAGCTGCGCCATGTCTATCTGCGCGGCGCGGTGCAGCTACGCCCAGAGTTCGGTTTCACGTCCTCGTGAGCAGGCACAAGATAAGAGAGCAGGCGGTCCCAGAACCTGGTTGCCTTCTTCCTGTTGGCGGTCGCCAGGCCTCTGGCATGGGAGCCAGAAGGCAGACAGACAGGCAGCCTACCGGTAAAGCAGTCCAGGTGTCTCAGGCGCGTGCTGGTTTGTCCTCCTCATCTCTGCCTTGCTCGCTTTCCTCACTGGCTTCGATCATAACGACGATGGCGTCGCAATGGAGGAAGGAGATTCGTTGTGCACCGTGTGGCCAGGGCAGTCCCTCTGGTGAGCTGTCTTCTCAGCTCTCATTCTCAATCAAGCAGCCGCCAGCCGACAAAGTAGCTCGGAGGACAGGCTGAGCTGACTGGGCCGGGCGGAGCACGGCCAGGGATTTAGCAGCGCTTCGCTGGCTGTTGCCAGGTGATCTGTACGATCACTCTGCCTGATAGCGGCACAAAGCCTGGATTCTTCAGTCTGCCAAATGATAAAGGAGCCACGAGCCATGATCGTTGTGATGAAGCCTAACTGTAGCGAAGCCTCTATTGAGCGTATTTTACGTTTTCTGGAGCAGGAGGGTTTGAGCGGCCATCTTTCGCGCGGCGTTGAGCGCACGGTGATCGGTGTGATCGGTTCGGTCAATACTCAGAACCCCCCTGGCAAGGGCGTGATTACTCCAGCTCTAGGCGAGGCGCTGGAGGCTTTTCCTGAAGTGGAGGGCGTCTTTCGAGTCTCAAAGCCTTATAAGTTGGCGAGCCGCGAATTTCATCCCGATGATACCATCGTTGAGGTACCGGTGGCCTGTGTGGCTGCGGGCAAGGTGCGCATCGGCGGCCCCGAGGTCGTGATGATGGCTGGCCCCTGCACTGTAGAGAACGAGAAGCAGCTCATGACCACCGCTGAGGCGGTGCGCAAGGCGGGTGCGGTCATCTTACGCGGCGGGGCCTTCAAGCCTTCGACCTCCCCTTACGGCTTCCGTGGCCTGGGTGAGGAGGGCCTTAAGCTGCTGGCCAAGGCCTCGCGCGAGTTCGGCATGGCCGTGGTGACCGAGGTCATGACGCCGACCGATGTGCCTTTGGTTTGCGAGTACGCTGATATTCTGCAGATCGGCACGCGCAATATGCAAAACTATATGCTGCTCGATGAGGTGGGGCGCGCCAAGAAGCCGGTCCTTCTCAAGCGCGGCATGGCGGCGACCATTGAGGAATGGCTCCTGGCGGCGGAATATATTCTTTCCCAGGGCAATCGCGAAGTTATTCTCTGCGAGCGGGGTATTCGCACGTTCGAGAAAAGCACGCGCAATACACTGGATCTGAGCGCTGTTCCACTTGTGAAGCAACTTTCGCATTTGCCGATTGTCATTGATCCCAGCCAGGGAACAGGCCGGCGCGACCTGGTAACGCCGATGACGTTGGCCGCCGTGGCCGCTGGCAGTGATGGCCTCCTTATCGAGGTTCATCCCAATCCCGAGGTTGCGCTCAAGGATGGCGCTCAGTCGCTCACCACTGAGCAGTTTGCCGAGCTGATGCCACGCGCCCAGGCGGTGGCCCAGGCAATCGGGCGCTCCTTTGTGATGGCCTGAGCGCCTCCGACCGTTTTGTCGCTCTGCATCTCAGGCTGTTCACCAAGGTTGGTGCGTGTTGGCATGTGAGGGCAGGCCCGCCGTTGTCCATCCAGTCCATGCGGCCAATGGGAACAGGGATTACGAGGCATGTGCCGGCTTTCTGGGGTTGTCGGCGCATGCCTCGCGTTTTCTTCAGGTATCAAGGACAGGGAGCAGGCAACAAAGGGCGCCGATGCTCAGACAAAGGCTGGCTCGCCCATGCTGGAGAGGCAGGAGCTGCCTGGTTGCACCTGGGGATTGTCCAGGAACTCGGCCATGATCAGGTTAGCGCAGGGGCTGGTGAGAAAAACACCGTGGCCAGTACCTGGGAAGACGAACAGGTAGCTATGGCTCAGGGTTTTCTGGGCCTGGCGAGCGTTACTGGTCGGCGTGATCGGATCGTACTCGCCGGAGAGGATCAGGGTCGGCAGGCTGCTGGTGACCGGCTGTTTCTGCTCTGGGGGCACCGCTGGAACGTTCCAGAGCTGGCAGACCTGATAGTCGACTTCCAGGCCGTCCTGCATGCCGGGCCGCAGCTCAGGCCGCAGCACTGAGACGGATTTATTCAGCTCCTGGAGTGAGGTGTAGCGCATATCTTCGCCGCACTCAACTGAGTAGTACATGCCATAGCTGATGTCTTGGGCCAGCATCAGTTCACCGTAGGTCTCGGAGATCAAGGTGTACTGCCCACGATCGATCTCGCTGATGGCGCGCGGTAGATCGGGAATAAAGCTGGTGACGTAGAGCGAGGTAAAGACCCACTGGGCGAAGCCATCGCCCGTCAGCAGAATCGGACCATACTGGAGATCATTGAAGGTCACCGGGTGAGCATTGAGACGATTGACGAGACGATAAAAAGTGGTCTGCAGGTTAGGATAGGTCTCGCTGCAGAAAGCATCGGCCTGGCAACCTTTGAAGAGCGTGTCAAAGGCGTGCTGCATGGAGGCTGAGAGGGAAGTGAAGAGATTGCTCTGCGTGGGAACGGTTGAATCGAGAATGACGCTGCGCAGGTCTTGCGGGAAGAGCCGCATGACGGTGAGGGCCAGTCGCGTGCCGTAAGAGACGCCGTAGAGATCAACCTGACGATAGCCGAGGGCGTGAATGAGGTCATGCACGTCCTGGGCGTCCGCAATGGTGGTGTAGGCACTCAGGTGGATGCCTTCGGCGGTGAGCCGATCATGGCAGGAGCGCAAGGCTCGCAGGTAACCGGCATCATTGGCCTGGCGACTGAGATTCTGGTCCTTGGTAGACTGGTTGAAACGGTCAACTTCAGGGCAATAGAGCGAGGGTGAGGAGTAGCCCGTACCGCGCTGGTCAAAAAGGATAAAGGTGCGGCCCAGTGTCACCGCCTGGCGGTTAGCCTGATTAATGTAGGGGCCTAGCTCACTGAGCGTGGCACCCCCAGGGCCGCCGGACAGATAGAGAAAAGGTGTGGTCTCAGCCGCCTGAGCTGTAGCGGCTTTGAAGACGGCCACAGCCAGGCGGATGGTGTTGCCCTGTGGCTGGCTGCGGTCTTCAGGTACTGTGAGCGTGCCACAGATGAGGTCGCGCCCCTGGATGATCCCACTGCCTGGCTGAAAGGGGCAGGGGCCTTGGCGGAAACTGTCTGCTGTGGCTGGCTGCGTCCCTGCTCCTGCGGTGGCGGCCCTCCTGGGCCCGCTGGTCGGCTGGGCGCTGATTGTCTTGTTTTCTCCCCGAGCGGCCAGCACGAGATAGGTCGCTATTCCGCCGGCAAAGAGCACTAGAGCGATGAGCAGGATAGCCAGGATGAAGCGCCAGGGACTGGGTGGCCCCGACGGCCCAGGTCTCGGGGGAGGAACGGGCGCGCTTTCTACGCCTGGTCCCGCTGGAGAGGATGGCCAGCCGGGCGGAGACGCCGGTCCTTCTACAGGCAGCTTTGCCCGGCTGTTCGCATGCGAGCCTGCAGGAGGTGGAAACGATCTGGAACCGCTTGCTTCCTCCGATCGAGAGAGAGGATAAATGATATCGTTACGCTCCTGGTAGCGGAGGCCGGGCGGAGCATATTCATAGTAGGGAGCTTCTGGCACGTTCGGCAACCCTCCCGGCGCTCCGGTGGCTTCTTTGTCAAATGGCGATGTGTGCTCTGCCATCGGCAAACCTTTCTAGCACGGCCCGGCGCTGCTCTCACCAGGCTCAGTCATGCAGACGCAGATGTCTGGAGGAAACGCTCCTTGCTCCTCTGCTGTGACTCCTTGCTTGATGGCATCCCTGCTGGTAAGCCTTACCAGCGCTCGCCGCTTTGCTCAGGAGTGGTATGCTGGCGAGCGCGCCAGGCTGCTTGCTCTTGCTGCAACTGGAGCAGCTCTCGCTCCAGTTCAAAAATCCGCTGCTGAAGTAGCTGTTTTTGCTGCAAAGGAGACATTAACCGCAAATCTTCGATGGCTTTATATCCCCAGCGCAGGAGCCCCCGGGGGACAAAGGCAGCGGTCATGTAGTAGTGCGTGCGTACATTCGCCAGATAGGCATTGAGCTGGCGGAGATCCAGCTTGAGGGCCCGGAGTTGGAGCCGGAGCTGCTGAATGCGCTCGCGGTAGGGGTCTTGTAACCGTCCTCTGCGGTACGGCGGCAAACGGCGACCTGCCCTTAATCGCTCAGGCATTGCAGGGGCTGGAGCTGGTTGTAGGAGACTCTCCTCCTCTTGCATTACAGCTCCTGCTTCGTCCAAAGGAGCACCGCACCACGTGCAGAAATGATTTCCAGCCGCCAGCGCTGCGCCGCAGCGAGAGCAGAACATGCTATCGTCTCCTCTATTGGCTTCACCGGCTCCAGGCCGGCATTGGCGGATTTCTCGCCTTCAATCAAAGTCATTATAGCAGATGCCGCCGCGAGGGGGAACAGCCCGAATCCCCCTCCAGCCGTTCTAATCTGCCCTTGTTGATGCGATTGATTCAGAAGATGCTGAACAAGAAAGAGGAGGGACAACTGCTGACCGCGCCTGGCGAGCCAGCAGCGGAGCCGGCGCCCGACATAGCCGGCGT
Organism: Thermogemmatispora argillosa; assembly: GCF_059696725.1. Taxonomy (NCBI): domain Bacteria; kingdom Bacillati; phylum Chloroflexota; class Ktedonobacteria; order Thermogemmatisporales; family Thermogemmatisporaceae; genus Thermogemmatispora; species Thermogemmatispora argillosa. The sequence goes on from NZ_AP019377.1 coordinate 1,038,019, forward strand.
GCTGGCGATGCCGCTGGTGTCTGGGGAGCAAACAGCGCCTCGTCAGCCACAGCGGGCAGCAGCCGCGCGCGCCTGCAGCAGCGAAACCGTCGCTATCTCATCCTGCCGGTGGCATTCTTAGCCTCGCCCATCGTATTGACAGGCGTGCTGGTCAGCGGCCTGATCCTCTTCCAGCAGCATCAAGAGGCCGTCCTGCGCGACCAGATCAGCACTCTGGCCCACCTCCTCTACTATACCCGCGTTCCCGGCCAAAAGTGTGCCAGCGGCCCGGGCCGCTGGCTTGACGATCCTCCTCCTTCGATCTTCCGCTGCCTGGACGAGGGCTTAGAGATTGCCCAGACCACTACCTCCTACGAGGCCGGGACTTTCTTCTCTTTCGATCCCGAGGACCATCGTGGTCTGACCGGCGATGTCTTTTCCGCTCACTATCAGATGCAGGTCAGCATGACCTTTATGGAAGATCCTGCTGATGCCTGCGCCTCGCTGTGGGGGCATGTCCAGAAGGATGGAGGATACCGGGCCTTCGATATCTGCGCCGACGGCGCCTGACTGGCAGGGCATTGCGATAGCTCTTGTGAGCATTTCACCTTGCTGGCCCGGGGAGCCCTGCCCTCTCCTGCCCCCTTCTTGACCGCTGAAGTAGAGGTCTGGCCCGACGAGCAGCTGCTTTTTGTCGATAGCACTCTCATCACAACTATCTTCGATAGCCTGTATCGGCGCACTGACTCGCTGGCTCTGTTAGTCTACAATGGGACGCCTGGTTCAACTCAGAAGGTCAGTGCTGTGTTTTCAGGCTTCAGTAATATTCCTCTACCTTCTTCCCCCTCATTTCATTAAGCTAGACTCAGTTTCAAAGTGATCGCTTTCCGGGGGGCAGCCACTGATTCAACTCCTCCTTCTCCCTGACCTGCTCTAGAGGCGCTGACCCTGGTAAGCCCTCCCTGCTCCTTGATCATCTAATCATCTCTGTTATAAGGAGATTAATAGCATGCAATACAGGCTTCCCATCCAATTGAGGCCGGAGCAAGAACAGTTACTTGAGGAAAGTGGATTGGGGCAGCCTTTGCTGCGCGCGCGGGCCACCATCCACACTTATATCATTTTCTTTTTATTTGGACTGGTAACTGCCACGCTGACAATGCTATTGATATTGACATTTGTGATCAATGTCGTTTTTCATAATTTCCTATGGGAAGATCTTGGATTTTGGAGATTTTTGCTCTCTTCTCCGCTTCTTGTAGAGATCTCTTTGGATCTCTGGAGACAGCCCTTCATTGCCCTTATCTGCGGCGGACTCTTGCTACTGGAGCTAATAGGAGGCACAGTCTCCCTGGCCAATCTCCTCCGCCTGGAGGTACTCGTCTGCACTCACGGTTTGCTCAAACAGAGAGCCAAAGAGCAGCAGATCCTCCATTGGCAGAATGCACGCGTGCTTTACACCACACGTGGACAAGTCACCGGCGTCGGCGGATTGGAGCCTGAAGAAGGACAAGGCCATCAGCATCAGCATGAACAATCCTCTGAGAATCAGGAAGATGATGAGGATAAAGACGACGCTAGCGATGAAGATGCTAGCCTCCCCTGGCCCCTCATTGAAAATGGAGAGACACTCCTTTCCTGGCCTCTAAGCTTCTGTACTAATGAACTGAGCAACCACATAATCCAAAAAGTGGAAGAATACCTCTTACCCCTAATGAAGGAGCGATTGGCAAGAGGCAAGTCAGTCGCCTTTCTCGTAGGCGAGAAAGTCTTATTGGTTGACCAGCGAGGCATGAGCTATGAGGGGGCAGAGCTGATTGACTGGCAGGAGCTGACAGATCTGCGCCTGCAGCGCGGACGGCTCTGGCTGCTCCGAAACGGAGACTGGCAGCGCTATCCTCGCCGCTGGAAAGCCTTCCAGGTAAACCTACCCCTGCTGGTTCCTTTAGTCCGCGGCATCCTCGAAGAGCGTCGCCAGGGCGGGGCTAGCCGCCCTGGCCCAGCAGGGCAGCGCTGCGATTGAGGGCAGGCGGCTGCCTGCCCAGCCTCTTCCTTGACGCTCTCTGTCTTTGCAACATACAATATGGTGTACCGCAACAGCGACCCGGCGTCTGCCTGCTCACTGGCTAGCCACCACCCGCATGCTGGCCAGAGAAGAGCGGTGCCCTCTGATGAGTGCTTGCCCGTCGCTCATGGCGCGCGTCTGCCTATCTGCCAGCCCTGCACGGCTCTAGAGGCGGCATCAGAGGTTGATCGTTTGCTTATGGGAGGCTTTCGTTGAACCAGGAACAGCAGTCACTGGCTCTTCCTTTTTCGTCCATCGAGGATGTACAGCGGGCGATGTTCGCCCGACGCTATGTCGCTGATCGCAGTCTGGCGACAGCGGTGTTCCTGGCACTCAAGCGACGTAAGCCGCTGCTGCTTGAAGGCGAGCCGGGCGTCGGCAAAACCGAGGTGGCCAAGGTCCTGGCCGACCTGCTGGAGACGCGCCTGATCCGCCTGCAGTGCTATGAAGGCATCGACATCAGCACGGCAGTCTACGAGTGGAATTATACCCGCCAGATGCTCTATATCCGCCTGATGGAGGCCAGCGGCGCAACACGTCAGGAGGAGCTGAAGGAGATCTTTGGGCCTGATTTCTTGATTAAGCGCCCCCTGCTCCAGGCCATCGACCCTGCCAACGCCAAGGCGCCGGTCCTACTGATCGATGAGTTGGATCGCAGCGATGAGGAGTTCGAGGCCTACTTGTTGGAACTGCTCTCGGATTTCCAGATCACGATACCCGAGATCGGCACGATCGCAGCTAAGGAACCGCCAATTGTGGTGATTACATCGAACCGCACGCGCGAGATTCACGATGCGCTGCGGCGACGCTGCCTCTACTACTGGATCGACTACCCGACGTTGGAAAAGGAATATTCGATTGTGTTGACCCGCATGCCGGAGGCGCCCGAGCGCCTGGCCAAGCAGGTCTGCGCCTTCGTGCGCGAGCTGCGCGCGCTCGATCTGTTCAAGGCCCCCGGCGTCGCTGAAACACTGGATTGGATCGCCTCGCTGCTGGCACTCAATCAGCTAGAGCTGGTCGAGGGAACGGTGCGCGATACCCTCGGCGCCTTGCTCAAGTATCAGGATGATGTGCTGAAGGTTGGTGGGAGCAACCTCGGCAAGCTGATTGAGAAGGCCCGCAGCGCAAGCCTGTAACCGCAGTTGCTTATGGATGCCCACAATTTTGAGCGCCTTGATGATCCCTCGTTCTTCTTATTATTAAGGGAAGGAGCCAGCTCGTCTTCCTCAGCGCTGGCCGCCGGACAGGATGGCCTCCGGCCTACTCCTGCCTCATCTGCTTCCGCAGCTCCGACTCCACCGCTCTCTCCCCTGGAGCTGGAGCGCGGGGAGCGCTTGCTCTATCGTTTGACCGAGTTCGGTCATCTGCTCTGGGAATCGGGGATCGAGGTCGGTCCGCAGCAGCTGCTTGACTTGGCCGAGACACTCAACGAGATCGATATTACTAATCCGACTGATTTCTATTACGCTCTTAAGTGCTCGCTCCTGAATCGGCATGAGCAGGAGACGCTTTTTGATCAGCTCTTCAATTATTATTGGCTGACACGCGATCGCCAGAGCCGCCCGCCTGATCCCGGCGCAGCACGCCGCGACGATCGCCAGATTCGCCTGCCACCGGCGGAGCGCAAGCGCCTCGCTGAGCACCTCAATGCGGACAACCAGCAGCGTGAGCTGCGCGTGGGCGAGCAGGAGAGCGAGCGGCGGCGCTTGCTGGACGAGCAGGCCGGCGAGCAGGAGGATGAGCAGGCTACTCCCCAGGGTACGGCCTATAGCGCCCTTGAGCTGCTGCGTAAGAAGGATTTTGAGTCATTCACTTGGGAGGAGGTTCAGGAGGCCAAGCGCTTGATGGCTGAGATGCGCTGGAACCTGGGCCTGCGTCCGACACGCCGCAAGCGCCCGGTTCGCAAAGGCGACTATCCCGATATGCGCCGCATCGTGCGACGCAATTTGAAGTACGGCGCCGAGCTGCTTGAGCTAACCTGGCGCGAGAATAAGCTGAAGCCGCGCCCGCTGGTCATTATCTGCGACATCAGCGGCTCGATGAGTCTTTACTCTCGCCTTCTACTCCACTTTATCCATACGATTACGAACGGCCTGCTGAATGTCGAAGCTTTCGTCTTCGGCACGCGCCTGACGCGCATTACACGCCAACTGAAGCGACGCGATGTCGATGATGCAGTGCGTGAGGTTTCGCGTACGGTTCAGGATTGGTCGGGCGGCACGCGCATCGGCGAGGCCTTGCATACCTTCAATCAGCAGTGGGCCCGGCGCGTTTTGGGGCGTGGCGCTGTCGTACTGATCATTAGCGACGGCTGGGATCGCGGCGACGCCAATTTGCTACGCGCCGAGATGGATCGTCTGCAGCATAGCTGCCATCGCCTGATCTGGCTCAACCCGTTGCTCGGCTCGCCCGACTACCGCCCGCTGACCATCGGCATGAAGACGGCCCTACCCTACATTGATGATTTCCTGCCCGCCCATAATCTCGATAGCTTGATCAAGCTTGGCAAGCTACTGGAGCGCATTGACGATCGGCGCCCGGTGCGCACGCCCGCGGCCCGCCGCGAAGCGGTTAAGGCCTGGAGCCGCCTCCATTCCTGAGCCGCCGCACCTGAGAGGGTAGCTGCTCGCTTGGAGCGATTGGCGATGCTGGCGAGGATTGCGCTGGGCGCCAGGGGCTTTCTTGTTTGCTTACGGAGGTGTTCCCTATGCGCGATATTTTGCCGGATGTGGAGCGCTGGCGCGCGCGCGGTGAGCGCGTGGCCGTGGCGACGGTTGTCTCAGTGGCTGGTTCGGCCCCCCGCCGTCCAGGGGCCAAATTGGCCGTTAGCGAGAAGGGAGAGATCAGCGGCTCCGTCAGCGGTGGTTGCGTGGAGCCGGCAGTGATTGAGACAGCCCTGCAGGTCATTAAGGATGGCAAGCCCCAGATGCTGGAGTTCGGCATCAGCGAGGAGGAGAATTTCGAGCAGATTGGCCTGGCCTGCGGCGGAACCATCCATGTCTTTGTCGAACGTCTCGATTGGTAGTGTCGGTAGCGCGCAGCGGGCCTGCGCGAGCCAAGAAAAAGTAGCTCTCGCTCTCCCGCTGCGCCCGCTCAGGAGTTGGTGGCCTATGAGCAGTCTCTATGAGGAACTAAAGCAGCAACTCGCCCAGGAGCGTGGCGTCGCTCTGGCGACGCTGGTGCGCTCCTCGTCTGGCCAGGGGATTGGCGCAAAGCTCCTGGTTTTCCCCGATCAGAGCTTTCATGGCTCTTTTGGCTTTCCAGAGTTAGAGGCACAGGTGGCCGCCGATGCTGCTCAGGCTATTTGGATCGGTGAGCCGGGCACGCGCCTCTATACGTTGGGCGAGCAGACTTTCGAGGTCTTTATCGAGGGCTTTCCTCCTCCGCCGCGCCTGATTATCGTTGGGGCCGGGCACATCGCCATTCCTCTGACGACCTTCGCTCGTACGCTGGGCTACCGTGTGGTGGTCATCGACGCCCGCTCAGCTTTTGCGACGCGTGAGCGTTTCCCCCACGCTGATGAGTTGATTGTGGCCTGGCCCGATGAAGTTTTGGCTCAGATGGATCTGAATCCTTCGACGGCGGTCGCGATTCTCACCCACGATCCTAAGTTCGATGAGCCTTCCTTAAAGGTGGTGCTCTCACGCCAGGTCGGCTATGTCGGCGCGATCGGCAGCCGCAAGACAAGTCAGGAGCGCAATGAGCGGCTCAAGCAACAGGGGCTGACCGATGAGCAACTGAGCCGCATTCACGCGCCTATCGGCCTGAATATCGGGGCGAAGACCCCTGAAGAGATGGCGCTAGCGATTATGGCCGAGATCGTCGCGGCTCGCTATGGGAAAGATCGTGCAGCCATTCTGGACTGGTCCCGCAAATAGTATCTGTAACTTCCTGGTGGTCGCTACGTTTCTATCTATCAGAGAAAGGGGGTGCGCCTGCTTCTCTGTAGGTAGGCAGTGCTGGGAGGAGGACGGTGGGAGCGATGTGACTACAGAAGCGTTACTATTAAGAAGGGAAGAACATGCCGGAATATCCCGCTTATCCGCATGACGATCCGACGGAGCCAGTCCCTCCTTCTGCCTCATCGCCTGGTAGTGGAGGGCAGGGGAAGTTGATTATAGGTGGTTTTCACGACTCAGCCGGGGGCCAGCCAGCAGGCAGGCGTCAGCCACCACCCGGTTATCAAGGCTACCAGGCCTATCGTGGGGGAGTCTATACGCAGCCGCGTCGTCCTGGGACCGAGCCTTATCCAGGCAGCTACGCCGCGCTGGCCACGCCCGCTCTACGTCCGCGCCGCTCGCTGTTACGCCGACGCGGCTGCGCCATTGGCTGCCTTTCGCTGTTGCTGGTGGTGGTCGTGCTCGCAGGTTTCTCTATCTATGTGCTTCAGCGTGTGCTTGCTTTCGGCTCAGCTATCTCGACGCAGGCTCCGCTGAGCACACAGACGGGCTTCATGACAACCTCGGAGCGGGTCAATCTCTTGGTGTTGGGCTTTGGCGGCGGTGATCATCCCGGCGCTTACCTGACCGACTCGATGGTGCTCATGAGCCTCATTCCGTCTTCTCAACATACAACGCTGATCTCGATCCCGCGCGATCTCTGGGTCCAGGTCCCTTCTGGCTCTGGTCACTATGGCAAGATCAATAGCGTCTACGAGGTGGCTTCTAACGATGGTAAGGACCCCGTGGCAGGTGGCAACGCTGCCGCGCAGAAGGTTTCGCTGATCACCGGTCTCGACGTGAAGTACTGGATGACGATCGATTTCGAGGGCTTCCGCGATTTGATCAATGCCATCGGCGGTATCGATGTCTATGTTCCCGATTCGTTTACCGCCCTCTACCCCAAGAACGATGATCCGAATATCGACGCGAGCTGGATCAAGGTGCATTTCTCTAAGGGGATGCAGCACATGGATGGTGAGACGGCGATCCGCTACGCCCGCGCTCGCGAGTCGTTGGATAATCCCGCTGAGGGCACCGATTTCGCTCGCTCGGCTCGCCAGATGATCATCATTAAGGCGGTGGTCAGTAAGGTGAAGCAGTGGTCAACCTGGCCCCACCTCTTTGACGCGATGGATGCCCTGAAGCATACCATCTATACAAATATGTCCCTGACCGACCTCGGCCTGTTCTCGCTCAAGATGGATCTTAATCAGGCTCACCGCATCGGCCTGAGCAATCAAAATGTGCTGGTCGACTCGCAATCAGCGGATGGGCAGTACATTTTGCTGCCAGCAGACAATAACTGGCAGCTCATTATTGACTACATCCGCAAAAATCTCTATAACTAGAGAGAGTAGCGTCTACTGAGGTGTGAGGGGCAGCGGGGAAGCCCTTGCAGGCACGGGAAACGCGAGCTGCCCCTCTTCTCTTCTTTAGCTTATCCTCAGTGGAACCGCCTGGCCAGGTCGAGGCATCTCTGAATAAAGGCCTTTGGCTGCCTTTTAGGTATTCAGCAAGCGGGCGCAGCTGATATCAGGACTGAGATGGTATGTCAATGCGCTGGTTGGAGCCAGAGCAGAGCAGAAGGGGCGCAAGGCGATGCTACAGCAGTTTCCCCGCCTGGTGGCTGGCATTTATCTTATTGGGCAAGTACTGACGCGGGCTGGTTCGACAGTTACGAGTTGCACGGCCTATAACCGCAATACGAATGACGTGGTGGGTCTGCACCTGATTCCTTTGCCGCCCACCGTTCCCCCCGATCCACAGAGCCTGCAGAGTCTCTTTGCGCTACTGGAGCGGCGCCGCCAGGTCCATTCTCCAGCGGTGCTACCGCTCTATACATGGGGCCTCGATGGCCAACTCCTCTATGTAGTGACTGACCCTCCACGCGGCGTAAGCCTCCGCTACCTGATGGATCACGAGCAGATCGATTTGCAGCGCGCACTAGAGATTGTGCGTCAGCTTCTCAAGGGTGTTGTGGCTCTGCAGGCCCAGGGCCTGGTCGGTCTGGACCTGCGCCCTCCCCTGATCACCGTGCATGTCATTGAGTTCCGCGACTATGTCCAGATCGACGACTTGGGCCTGCGCCTGCTCGTCAATGCTCTGGGAGTGGCTCCTCAGAGTCAGCAGCCCGATGACATCGGTTTTTTTGATCCGCGCTATTTAGCGCCCGAGGAGATCGCGGGACAGCCCCCCGGTCCGTGGAGCGATGTCTATCATGCCGGTCTCTTGCTCTTCGAACTGGTAACTGGACGCCTCCCTTTCGTTGGGCGCACTATCGCTGAAACCGCCTTTCTACAAGCGAGCGCTCCCCTGCCCCATTTAGAGCTGTATCATCACAATACGCCAAACGTCGTACAGGCGCTGCTCGAGCATGCCTTGGCCAAGCAGCCACAGCAGCGCTTCGCCTCGGCGCAAGCCTTTCTGAATGCTCTCAATGGGATTGAGATTCCACCGCCACCGGAGCGCGTGCCGGCCTTCGGTGAGATCACCCTGTTGGCCTCTGCCGCTCAGCCGCCACCCTCTTCCGCTACGCGCGAAATGACCGTGCTAGACCAGGACCTCACTCAGGAAAAGACCGTGCGCCAGCCAGCCGCCGGCCAGGTCTCTCCGGTGCAGCCTCCGGCGAGCGCTGGCCTTCAGAGCGAGCAGGCCGACGCAGGCGTGCTAGCCTACCTCTGCTTTGAGGGGGGTGAGCGTCCCCTGCGCTTCCCCATCAAGGGGCGCAATATCGTGGTTGGGCGCGCCGACCCGCGCCGCCATCTCTATCCCGATATCGATCTGACGCCCCTTGATCCGCGGATGGTGGTCTCTCGCCAGCACGCCCGTATCCACTTCGAGGAAACCTTTTTTTACATTGAGGATCTGAAGAGCCACAATGGGACCTGGCTGGGCGGTCTGCGGCTCAAGCCGCTGAAGGCCGAGTTATTGCAGCATGGCGATCGGCTGCGCTTCGGGTCGCTCGAATGCATCTTTCGGATACCAGGCCAGCCCGATCCACCGCAGCCTAAGTCCAACTCGGCAGATCCGGCCCGAACGCAGTCGCCCAATACTGAGGCCAAGCAGCCTTAGCCTCTCTCACTCTACGACGATAGGCTAGCCAGGCAACGAAGGCCTTGCCCTCACCGAGGGCCGTTAGTGGCGAGCGATAGCCAGCAGATCAGCAAGTAGCCCCTGGGCCGTCTGACGGCGACCAGCGCCAGGGCCGATCACGGTCACGGAGGCCAGGGTGTCGCTCTCCACGGTCAGGGCATTCATCACGCCATCGACGCGAGCCAGGGGATGCTCTAGCGGCAAGGCTAACGGCTCTACGCGAGCCTCGAGTGGTAGCTCCGGCCTCTGGCCAGACTGAGGCAGTCGGAGCGAGGCCACCAATTTGATGCGGCGCCCCTGCTCCTGGGCTGCGCGGATCTCCTCCTGCGTAATGCCCGAGATACCGCGGCGCTCTACCTGCTCAGCCCGCAACGGTACGCCGAACACCAGGGCCGCCAGAATTAAGGTCTTGGCCAGAGCATCGTAGCCCTCGACATCGGCGGTAGGATCAGCTTCCGCATAGCCCAGGCGCTGCGCCTCAGCCAAGGCCTCAGCATAGTCGCGCCCCTGGCTCATCGCCGTCAGGATATAGTTGGTCGTTCCATTCAGAATACCCGAGAGCGCGAGAATGCGAGCACCGGCCAGCCCCTCGCGCAGCGTGCTCAGCACCGGCGTGCCGGCCATTACCGTTGCCTCCATGCGCAACTGCACACCCTTGCGCGCCGCCAAAGCCAGCAACTCGTGAGCCGCCAGCGCCACCGGTCCCTTATTGGCCGTGATCACATGCATACCCTGCTCTAGAGCCTGGCGAATATGGCTCAGGCCCGGCTCCCCATCGCGCAGGTTCGTGCCCGTGACCTCGATCAGGACATCGGCCCCCGTCGCCGCTAACCCCTCGCGGACCGTTGGCCAATGCCTGACTCCCGGCGCTCTATAGGCCGTCAACGGCTGACGGCCAGCGGCTAGCCTGAGCAGCTCCGCCTCATCCAGTCCCTCGGCACGGGCCAGGAAGCCAGAGCGAGCGGTCGCTACTGCCACCAGGCGCGCATCAAGACCATAGGCGGCCCGCAACCACTCCCGTTTCTCTACGAGCAACTCGGCCAACCCCTGGCCGACCGTCCCAAATCCAATCAAGGCAAGGCGCAGTTCTTTGACCATCCTCGGTAGCAACCCCTCTCTGTCTGTCACCCATATTCTGCCCAGTCAGCCGCCTGACGCTGGCTGGCTGCCCCATCGCCTTAGCACGACCAGCCAGGAAGGCCGAGGTAAGCCGAGGCCAGCGGCCAGCAGAGCCAGACGAGGCACTAGATCCAGGACAACTTGAAGCGCGCCAGCAGGCGCCGCACAGGACCAAGCAGCTCGATCTGCCCCTCGATTTTGAGCAGGCGCGCGGCACGCAGATAGACTACCACGCCGACAGCCATTTCAATCAGCAGTTTGATCAGAGCTACCAGCACCTGAATCAAACCGCCATGCGTAATCATCGGGCGCGTCGGGTCGGTGGTGTTCAACAAGAAATCCAGCAGCATGCGCACCAACAAGACGGCCAGCCCCATCACACCGGTCGCCACCAGCACCCGACTCAGGAAGACGCCCAGCTCGCGGGTAATCAGTCCCCCGATGCGCTGATGGATCAGGCAGAGCAAGACGGTGGCCTCTAGCAGGCCCGCAATCGAGGTCGAGAGCGCCAGGGCCCCCATGCCCCAGGCAGCCCCCCACAGGCGCGCAAAGGCATTAATCAACAACAGCCCCAAAGCGATCTTAAAGATAAACTGGCCGACACTGACAATGACCGGCGTCTTACTATCGCGCAGGGCATAGAAAGAGCGGGTTAGAATCTCCACAGCAGCCTGACCCGCCAGGCCAATGGCGAACATCGACAAAGGAATGGCCGTAATCTCAGCGCTCTCCAGACCAAAAGCACCGTGTTGATACAACGTCTGAATAATAGGCAGCGCCAGCACGATCAAGCCCAGGCTGGAAGGGATCGAGAGGAAGAGAATGCCGCGCAATGTCTCCATCACAATGCTACGCGCTCGCTCCAGGCGCCCGCGCGCCACATACTCGGCGATCGTGGGGAAAGCCGCTGTTGAAATGGCCATACCGAAGATGCCCAGCGGAAGCAGCATCAGGGAGAACCCGTAGTAGTAGGCCGTAATAAAGCCAAGGAGCGTCTGCTGACCAAGGGCCCCCGCAGCTACCAGGGTGCCCAGCAACAGGATCAGAGCGCGATCGACAAATGTCGTGGTTGAGAGCATGGCGGCATTGATGATGCGCGGGATCATCTGACGTCCGATTTGGAGGACGCCCGGATGACGCCAGTCAAAGGAGGGGCGGAAACGCATGCCTACGCGAGGCAGGCCGGGGATCTGAATACCGACCTGGAGCAAGGCCCCCAGCACCACACCAGCGCTGGCACAGTAGACCGCGACCAGTGAATTGCGATGACCGATGAGCGCCAGCACCAGCCCTGGCAAAAGGCCGATAATCAGCCCGACGTTATAGAGCACCGTGCCCAAGGCGTAAAGCGTAAAATGCTGCTGGGCATTGAGCACGGCGCTGACAATCACCCCGCTCCCGAGAATTACCGCCTGAAAGAGCATAATGCGCGTCAAGGAGATGATCAGGCTCAGCTCGCCCGGGCTGACATTGGGATTATAGAGAGGGACAATCTGATTGGCAAAGATGAAGCCGATCAGCGCAAAGATTAACATAATGGTCGTGGCCAGCGTCAGGGCCGTATTGGCAACATGCCAGGCCGTTTTCTCATCGCGATCGCTGACCATGTAGCGCGTAAAAACAGGTATAAAAGCTGAGCTGAGAGCGCCACCGGCCACGATGTTAAAGATCGTATCAGGCAAAAGGAAGGCCTGGTAGAAAGCGCCGGAGGTCGGGTCGGTTCCAAAGACCGCCGCGAACATGGAGGAGCGCAACAACCCCAGAACACGGCTGGCCACAAAGGCCCCCGTGAGAATAAAGGCCGCATTGCGTACCTGCACCCGCCGGATCATGGCGGTATCCTGAGCCGGCTCGGAAGCCGGCTGCATAGCGGGCGCGGAGGGCGTCGATGCAGCCGTGGGCGCAACAGAGGCCGAGGTCGTCGCCCTGGCCGCCTGGGTCCCCGGAGCCGGCAACTGGACTTGAGCCTGAGCTTGCCCCTGACCGCCAGCCGCTCCCCCAGCTCCCCCAACCTGGTTTCCCAGGCTGGACGGCGGAAGAGGCGCCAGATCCCCCATGCGCCGCTTGAAGACCTTCCGTTGGATCAACTCGCTCAGATCCGGCTGCTGCACACGCCGCTGTTGCCGACGCAGGCGCTCCTCACGCAACTGCTGCAAACGCGCCTGACGTAGAGCCGGCAACGGCTGCGATGGCTGCGGCACATTGGCGTAGAGATACTCCATCCCCTGCCCATAGCCCAGCGATCCCCCCATATCTGGCAGGTGCTGCTCCTGCTGATATGCGCGATTCGGCTGGGCCCCTACCCTGCCACCAGAAGGCACCTGGGGAGGATAGACTGGCTGCTGCTGCTGTGGCGAGAGCGAGGCGGGAGGCAGATGGGCGCCCGTCGTCCCTGTCGCTCCTGCCCCCAGTTGCTCCTGATCATACTGCCAGCCATAGTAAGGAGTTGACTTGTTGCTTTCTTCTGCCATCCAGGTGCTATTCCTCTTTTTCGTGGATCACATACGGTTTCTTCCTGAGAGTCCTGCCGTCGTTCTCTTGCGGCTTCTTTTAGAGAATAACAGGTTAGGCAGACAAGTCAAGCCCTTGAACTGAGCCGTAGCGTCAGCTTCCCCCATTTGGGTCAAACTTCCCCTTCTCTTCTTCCGTGTTCCCCCTCTGCGCCCTCAGACGCTCTCGTGGTAGAATTGTCCCCGGTGGGTCGTGCCTTTCTTGAGAGCGTACTCGTTCTGTTGCTATGATAGGACATCACCTTGAGCGAGCAAGCACCTGCTGGCGGTTGGAGGGCTGGGATGGAAGAGGCTATCTCGCTAGCAAGCTCTCGCCTCTTGCTTTCCTTTCGTGGATCGGCTAACACCATTGTAGGTGTGCACCATTCTGAGCGATCGAGGTAGATAGATGGAAGACTTACACGCTGTCATCCTGGCAGGCGGCAGCGGAACACGGCTCTGGCCGCTGAGCACCCCTGAGTTCCCCAAGCAGTTCTTGCCTCTTCCGGGAGGCCGCAGCATGATTCAAGAGACGCTGGCGCGTGTGAGAACGCTGGTAGCGCGGGAACGGGTTTGGGTGGTCACTGGGCGAGCTTTCAGTGAGTTAGTGCGCCAGCATCTGCCGGAGGTGCAGCCGGCGCAGATTCTGGAGGAGCCGGTCGGGCGCAATACGGCCCCCGCTATTACCTGGGCGGCCTCGTTGCTGGCACGCCGCTCTCCCCAGGCCACGATGGCGGTCTTTCCCGCCGACCATGTCATCACGAAGCTGGAGCCGTTCCAGCGCGCGATTCGCTTCGGCTACCAGCTTGCTCAACGCGGTTACCTGGTGACCTGGGGTATTCGTCCCACGGAGCCAGCCACCGGTTACGGCTACATCCGTTTTGCTAGCCCCGTGGCCGATGGCTACGGCCACCAGGCCTTCAGCGTGGAGCAGTTCGTCGAAAAGCCCGATCTGGCTACCGCACAGCGCTATCTCCAGGATGGGCATTATGTCTGGAACAGTGGCATGTTTATCTGGCAGGCTGAAACCATCCTCGCAGAGGTGCGCAAACATCTCCCGGCGCTGGCGGAACAGGTGACACGCATTGTGGAGGCAATGGGTACTGCCACGGAGCGGGCAGTGTTAGAGGAAGTCTGGCCTTCCTTGACCTCGATTTCGATCGATTACGGCGTGCTGGAGAAAACCGATCGGTTGGTGGTGATCCCCGTCGATATCGGCTGGAGCGATGTGGGGAACTGGGAGCAGTATGGGGCACTCTATGCCGCTGATGGCAATGGCCTACGCGGCATCGGCCACCATTTTGCTCTGGGGAGCCAGAATGTCTTTGTCTATAACACGACGCAGCGGGAGATCTATACAGTCGGCCTGAAGGATGTGATTGTGGTGGCGCTGGAGGACAAGACTCTGATCTGCCACAAGAACCATGTGCAGCGCGTGCGCGAGTTGGCAGAAGCTCAGCTTCTCCAACGTGCGAGCGCGGCAGTGGCCCGCAATGGCCATCAGGTGGGGCCAGCGCCAGCCGCCAATACTTTGCCTGGGCCAGCCTCAAGCGGCCAGAGCAGTTCCCTGTCTGGCCTCGGCCTGACCGCTCATGATGCTCCTGCGATCAGCGCCGAGGGATTGGTGTCAGACCCCAGTACCAGTAGCGAGCCGGGTAGCTCCGCCGAAGAGAGTCAGCCAACCGCTTGAGCCTGCTGCCTCTCGTTCGGCCTCTTGCTCCCGTTCAATTCCTTCGCTTCGAGCGGATACAGGGCGGGGGCCAGGTGCGTTTGAGCTACCCCGCCCTCTCAGTCGTGGCGCTCACCATACTCGCCGTGGTAGCGATAGCCGCGGTAGTAACGATGACGATGGCGCCAGTGGCGGTAAGTGACAAGGTGCCAGATGGTGAGCAAAATGGCTCCTCCGATGATCGCCTGGGTCAAAGCAATTGGCTCCCCGAAAATGATCACTTCGCCACCAACGCGGAAGGGCAGGATGATAGCAATGAGGATGCCAATGAAGGCACAGAGGACCGCCCCAAGGATACCATAGGGCAAACGCCAGCCGATAATTGTTTCGGCAATGATCCCGAGCAGAATGGCTATGATGAAATAGATTAAATGGGCGAGAGTAACGGTGAAGAGTGGCTGGGCGGCAAGGACTGCTATGGATAACATGCTAGCCTCCTGGACTAAATTGACGCTCGTCAGCAGGCTCATGATAACCAGAGCTGGCCAGGGCGTCAAGTCGCCCACGACGCTCCCGCTGGCAGGTCAGCAAGTCCCCGTCTCTCCTTCCTCCCCGCCACCTATGCTATAATGGGTAGCAGACGAGGCACCAGCCAGGCTCTCTGGATTGAGAGTGGCAGGCTGCCACTTTAGTTGGTTTGGTTTTGGTTTGGTCTGCGTTCCGTTGCAGAGGTAGGCTCGCTTCGTCAGCCAGGCCGCCTGAGACACTTGCTTGCTTGAGTGATTGAAACCAGGCTTCAGCGTGGCTGACGAAGGCTCTCGGTGCGAAAGGCGATCTCCTGCCATGCTCTCCGACCAACCCGTCTTTGGCTCACATGCAATGGTCTCTTGCGCTCATTACCTGGCCACTCGGGCTGGCCTGCAGGTCTTAGAGCGCGGAGGGAATGCCATTGATGCCGCGGTCGCTGCTAACGCGGCGATGACGGTCGTCTACCCGCCAACCTGCTCAGCAGGCGGCGACGTCTTTATGCTGATCTGGGAGGCGCGGCATCGGCGACTGCACGCTCTCAACGGCAGCGGACGCGCGCCGCGCGCTCTGACTCCCGAGTACTTCGCCGCGCATGCACTGCGCGAGATTCCGACAATTGGCCCGCTCTCGATTACCGTTCCGGGCGCAGTCGATGGCTGGTTCGAGGCCCTGGAGCGCTTTGGCCGACTGCCGGTCGAGGAGGTCTTTGCTCCAGCGATCGCTTACGCTGAGGAGGGCATCCCGGTCTCGCCGAAGTTAGCTGGCTGGCTGGAACGCGCCGCGGAGACGGTGCTGCAGCGCTGGGAAGCGACGGCGCGGGTCTTTCTGCCCGGGGGCCGGCCTCCAGGCTGCGGCGAAATCCTGCGTCAGCCCGATCTGGCACGCACCTACCGCTTGCTGGCTCGCGAAGGGCGCGAGGCCTTCTATCGCGGGCCTCTGGCGCGCACCATTGTGGACTATGTGCAGCGCTGCGGCGGCGTGCTGAGTCTGGAAGATCTCCAGGAGCATCATTCCGATTGGGTCGCGCCCTTATCGACCACTTATCGCGGCTACGAGGTCTTTGAGTTTCCTCCCAATTCACAGGGCCTGACGGTCCTGGAGATGCTGAACATTCTGGAGGGCTATGATCTGAAAGCGCTCGGTTACCAAAGCCCCGAGACGCTGCATTTGATGATTGAGGCCAAAAAGTTAGCCTTTGCCGATCGCGATCGCTACCTCTCTGATCCGGCCTTTGTAGAGATTCCTGTGGAGCGCCTGCTGAGCAAGGAGTATGCTGAGCAGCTACGCGCGCGTATCAATCCACAGCGCGCAGCCTTCCACGTTGAGGCCGCAGCAGAGCGCGACGGCGATACGATGTATCTGTGTGTGGTGGATGGCGAGGGAAATGCGGTCTCGCTGATCCAGAGCCTTTTCTTTAGCTGGGGTAGCGGGATCGTGGCCGGAGACACTGGGGTGCTGCTGCATAATCGCGGTTCCTACTTCTCGTTGAACCCGCGCCATGCAAACTATCTCCAGCCCGGGAAGCGCACTATGCACACGCTGACACCCGCGCTGGTCTTGCGCTCCGGCGAGCCTTTCCTGGTGCTGGGAACGATGGGGGCAGATGCGCAGCCACAGCTTCATGTGCAGTTGCTGACGGCGGTGATCGATTTCGGCTTGAATATCCAACAGGCGCTCAACGCGCCGCGCTGGCGCAGCGGCCTCTTGCAGCAGCAGGGCGGGCGTCGACAGCTGCTCCAGGGACAGCAGGGCGCCCATCCAGGGTTAGAACGTACGGCGAGCGAGGTGGTGGCGCTGGAGCAGCGCTTTCCGAATGCGGTGGCGCTCGGCCTGGAGATGCTGGGCCACCGTGTGACAGTTTGGGGGCCGTGGGAGGATGATATGGGCCATGCTCAGGCAATTTTGATTACGCCTGGTAGCCGCGTGCTTCAGGGCGCTGCAGATCCACGCTGCGATGGCTTAGCCCTCGGTTGGTAGCCTCTAGTCAGCTCATCGGCCAGTTGATCTGGCTGCCTCAGCGCTCCAGCCCGGCCCGGCTCGCCTCGCCAGGCCTCGTGGACCTCTCGCCCCATCGGCGCGTGCCGCCTGTCTGCCTGCCAGCGGCACGCTCTTCTGTTGCTGAGTCCAACAGGACAGGGTTGGCCCGGCCAGGAGCTGGCTGGGCACAGCTAACGGAGTGTGTCCTGCTCTCGGTCCGGCTGCCTGGTGCCACTGTTCCTGCGTGCCGGTGCTCGGTCAGTACCCCTCATCTTGAGCGGATGGTACGGGCCCGTTTCTGCTGATGCGTCGCAGGGCAGTCACTCTTTTCCTCTGCTGCTCCGGTCCGCCTCAGCCCGACGCTGCTTGCCTGTGCGCTCGCCGCTGCGCGTGTCTATCAATTTTCTGCTACAATAAAGGACACTTTCTTCAGTCTATGGTTGCTTTTTGAGGAGGCGAGATGCTGCAAACCTGGAAGAAACGGAGCGATATTCCTAAAGAATATACGTGGGATCTGGAAAGCATCTTTCCAACTGATAAGGATTGGGAGCGCGAGTATCAGGAGCTGCAAGAGCTGCTGCCAGGTCTGGAGGCACTCAAGGGCACGCTAGCCCAGAGTGGCGAGGCTCTGCTGAACGTGTTGCGCCGACGAGATGAGTTCTTCGAGCGGCTGGAAACGTTGCTGGTCTACGCCTCGATGCGTAAGGATGAGGATACCAGCAATAGCCATTACCAGGGGATGTACGATCGCGCCCTGCAGCTCTATGTACGCGCGTCGACGGTGACCTCCTTCATCGAGCCGGAGATTCTGGCCGTGCCCCAGGAGGAGTTAGAGCGCTATTTGCGCGAGACCCCCGGGCTGGCGCTCTATGAGCATCAGCTGCACGACCTCAACCGCCAACGTCCGCATATCCGTTCCGCCGAGGTGGAGGCGGTCTTAGCCGCCGCCGGCGAGATGGCCGAGACGCCCGATGCCATCTTTACGATGATCGATAATGCCGATCTCCATCTGCCTACCATTCGTAATGAGCAGGGCGAGGAGGTGGAGCTGACAAAGGGGAACTACCTGGTTTTTATCCGCAGCGCCGATCGACGTGTGCGCAAGGAAGCCTTTGAGGCTCTACATGGGACATTTCTCAAGCAGCGCAATACGATCGCGGCGACTCTGGCCGGGCATATCAAAACGGATATGTTTTATACCCGGCAGCGGGGCTACCGCTCAGGTCGTGAGCGCGCTTTAGCGCGCTACAATATCCCCGAGAGTGTCTACGATATGCTCATCGAGACGGTCAACGAGGAGCTGCCGCTGCTCCATCGCTATCTGCGCCTGCGTAAGCGTATGCTCCAGCTCGATGAGCTACATATGTACGATCTCTACGTACCGATCGTCAAGGAGACGCTCCAGGAGATCTCTTACGAGCAGGCGCGCGATACGATCATCGCCGCCCTCGCGCCTTTGGGAGACGAGTACGTCAGTGTGCTTAAGCGGGCGTTCAGCGAGCGCTGGATCGATGTCTTTGAGACGCCGGGTAAGCGCGGCGGAGCCTACAGCGGCGGGGCCTACCGAACACGTCCCTTCATCCTGCTCAACTTCCAGGGGAACCGCGACAGCATGTATACTCTGGCCCATGAGCTGGGGCATTCGCTGCATTCGTACTATACCCGTCGCCATCAGCCGTTTGTCTACGGTGACTACACAATCTTCGTGGCCGAGGTGGCCTCGACTTTAAATGAAACGCTGCTGACAGAGTACTTGCTGAAGACCACGGAGAGCCGTGAAGAGCGCCTGGCGATCCTGAATCATTCGCTGGAGGATTTCCGCGGGACGCTTTTCCGCCAGACGATGTTTGCCGAGTTTGAGTATCAGATCCATCAGTTGGCTGAGCAGGGTGAGCCGCTGACGGCGGATACGCTGAGCCGCCTCTACCATCGTCTCAATGAGAAGTACTATGGGGCCGAGGTGGTTATCGATGATTTGATCGATATTGAGTGGGCGCGCATCCCCCATTTCTACTACAATTTCTATGTCTACCAGTATGCAACGGGCATTTCGGCGGCCTGCGCGCTGGCCAGACAGATTTTGGAGCAGGGTGCGCCAGCGGTTGAGCGCTACCTGCAGTTCCTGCGAGCTGGCTCCTCGGACTACAGCATTGAGCTGTTGCGACGGGCAGGGGTCGATATGACGACGCCGGAGCCGGTGCGCCAGGCCCTGCGTCTGTTCGAGGCACACTTGAGGCAGATGGAGGAGCTGATCAGCCAGGGTTAGCCAGGCTACTGAGCTGGGAGGCTCGCGCAAGCCTCCCAGCAATGGCCAGGAGACCGCGCCTGGAGCGCCGGGGGAAGGTCCTCGGTGCGCGCTGCTGCGCTGGGCCTGGGCAGTCCCAGGCCACAGCGCGCGGAGCCCCCCGGCGGCGTGAAGCGATGGCCACTCGCGCTCTCTCCTCCGGTCATCGCCGGCTGTGGGCGCTAAGGAAATCGCGTATAGCTTCTAGCACCTGCTGCGGCTTCTCGATGTGCGGGGCATGCCCACAGTCGCTTAGCAGGAGTTCATGATAGAGGCCTCCTTGCCGACGATAGCGCTCAAGGAAGTGCCGAATCTGGGCCTTCATTGGCTGTGGCGGGTAACGGTCGGGACCTGGCCAACCGGGTACGATGCCCAGTTGCCCGAGATAGCCGATATCAAAGGAGGAGGCATCGGAGACGATGCGGTCGTCGGCGCCGTGAATCCAGAGAATCGGCGGTTTGGGGCTGAGTTCGATCAAGGCCGTTTGCCTGAGATAGGCAGGAGAAAGGGCGTTATTGACTCCCTGGCGACCAGGCGCTACGTAGGGCCAGTTTGGGGAGGGCAGAGAGTCGCCCGGGTAGTTACCAGAGCCAGTGCGTGTGGAGAGGATGGCGCTGACATAGATCTCTTCGCGCTCGGGGTCAACCCGGAAGGGCGGCTTGAAGTAAAAGTTGTTCATGACGGCACGCGGTGAGCCTTGCTCGGCACTACGATCGCCCGCCGCTAGACGCTGCACGAAATCGGCGTTGGCGGTCCCGCCTCCGCTGCCGGCAAAGTCTGGCCAGACCGGGCGACCCTCGACGCCGCGCGTCCCCCCAAAGCCAAAGGGAGAGCCGGTGGCTTCGAGAATGAGGCCGTGCAGCCGGCCAGGATAGTCAATAGCATATTGCATGGCGACATTGCCACCGAGCGACCAGCCAAGCAGGTAGAAGCTGCTCAGTCCCAGGGCTTCCGCGAAGCTGGCCAGGTCATCCGAGAGATCGCGTACGCCACGGGTGGCATCGATGGGCAGGGTCTGGCTGTCGCCGTAGCCTCGCATGTCGGGCGCGTAGACGTGATAGCCCAGGGCCGCCAGGGCAAGCATCAGGTCCTGGAAGAAGAGCGCTGAGGAGCAGTTACCGTGGATGAGGATGAGCGTCGGCTCTCCACTCCCCGCTTCGAGATAGGCTATCTCGAGGCGGGCCGTGCGGCAGCGCCTCTGGCTGATGCCGGGCAAAAGGACTGAGGTGGGCATCGGTGTGGTGGCCTCCTTCGCTGCCAAATATGAAAGGTGAATCACCTATCAGTAAGCTTACCCCAGCCCGCTCCCAAAATCAAGCAAGCCCGAGAGAGAAAGCACCGATCGGGCGTACTGGCGAACGCTCCCTTGTGCGCTGGTTCGCTCGTTCGCTACGCTCAGGTTCGGCTACTCATCAGTCCGGCAGCGAGAACAGGCCGCCGGTCCGCCTTCCTGGCGGCTGTGGTGTCCATCTATGGAGAGATGTGCTATACTTAAGGGCGAGCGATGGGCTTCGCGCTTGCGCTTATGTGCTATGGTATTTGGTAGGGGGAGTTTCTTCTATCTATCCAGGTATTCAGGAAGCTAGCTTCGCTCACCGACGGGTTGGAGGAGTCGGCTAGCCCCTACTCGTTGGTGAGTGCGATTTGAAGCGAGGAACAGGAGCTGTATGGACAGGTCTCCTCAGACGGTCGGCTCAATCGCCGACGAGATTCACGCGACCCTCCTCGACGTTGAGGGCGAGGATGGGGAAGAGCACATCCATACACCCGGGCCGAGCTACTGGCCGCTGTTGTTAGCTGTGGCCGTGGCCGCGGTCTTTGCCGTGTTGCTCTTGCTGAACAGCGCCCCTCTGCTCTCGCTCGGGCTGGCGCTGGTGGCGGGCATCTTTGTGATTGCTTTCATGGTCGGCTGGGGATTGGAAGACCCCTTCAAGTCTCTGCCGCCGCTGTACGTTCCCGCGCCCGCCGAGGCGCGCGATCGTTCGCCTTTCAAGCTGGGTATGGATGTGGTTGATGCGCGTGGGAGCTGGCTCGGAACGATTCAGGCCCGTTTTCCGACCTATCTGCTGGTTGAGCGCGGGCGCCTCTTCCCCAAGGTCTATTATGTGCCGCGTCGGGCGGTGAAAACGCTGTCCGACGAAGGCGTGGTCCAGTTGGATCTGAGCGAAGCGGATCTGCAGCGCCTGGGCTACTCTCGGGTGCCCGATGATCTTTATAGCGAGCCACCTGAGCCGGATGTACCGCGTGTACGCGGTATTCCCCAGTTTGGCAAGCTGCCCCTCTCGCCAGCCCAGACCGGACACTATCTCTACGGTGCTCGCTGGCCCGGTATCAATACGGATGCTAAGAACTCGTACCATCTGGACGAGATCCAGCCCGATCCCAGCGAGTACGTTTCTGAGGGCTATCCCGTGCTGAACCACGCCCCGGCAGGTGCGCAGCGGTAGGTGAGCAGGTAGTCCGCCGTCGGTAGCGCTACCGCTACCGCCTGCCAGTTGCGCGCCGGTTTCGCTTATCCACGCAGAAGTAACTCAACCTGGGCGGCCAGAGCGGTCGCCCGGGTTGTTTGTCTCATCTCTCCGTTTTCCGCTCCGTCTCTCTTCCTGCCTTCCGGGGAGCTTCTGGCTCTGGCCAGGAGCAGGCGGCTCGGCTCCCTTTGCGCTATCTGGCTTTGTCTCCGAGCGCTGGTGAGCAGCATAATAGGCACAGAGGTCGCGCAGAAAGCACTGCTCACAGCATGGTCGCTGAAAGAAGCAGCAGCGCTGACCATGCCAGACAAGGCCCTTATGAAAGTTGTAGATCGCGCGGGCGTCGCTTGGAAGCAGGGCCTGTAGTAGAGGTTGGGCTTGCTCGGGGGTGAGTCGGGCCGGAATGAGGCCCAGGCGTATAGAGATACGGTGGACGTGGGTGTCGACGGGAAGCACGGGCTGACGGCAGCTAAAGAGCAAGACGCAGGCGGCGGTCTTAGGACCGACGCCCTCGAAGCGACTGAGCCAGGTGAGGCCTTCCTCAACAGGCAAGCGGCAGAGAAAATCAAGGTTGAGGGCGCCGCGCTCCGCCGTGATCTGGCGGAGGATGGCTTGCAGGCGCGGCGCCTTAATTTCTGGCCAGTTGACGACCGCGATAGCCTTTTCTACGGCTGCCGTTGGGGCATCCCGTACGGCCTCCCAACTGCCAAAGTGCTGGCGCAGGCTCGCGTAGGCCGCGGCAGTTTGCTCGTCACGGGTACGATGCGAGAGCAGCACGTCAACGAGCTGGCTGAGGGGGTCTTTGCGCGACCACTCCGGCTCACCATAGTGCTCAACCAGCCGCCGTGTAATCTCCTGAACTCGCAGGCGCTGGGCCGTGATATCCTCCTGCTCGGCCTTCCTGGCTGGACTCTCGCCCTCTGCCTCTGGTTCTGCGCCCTCAAAGAGGGTCTGGGCGTAGAGCGCTGGCTGCCGGGGCCGCTGCCGCTTTTGCCTCACAGATCTTCTTCCTTTCGCATCTTAGCCGCTCGCTCCCTGGCGGGAAGGGACCGCCGTCGCAGCAGAGCGCGCGGCCATAAGCATAGGGAGCCTGCTCGCCAGGTCATTCGCTCACTGACCCGCAGGCTCACGCGAAGTCAGCGCTTCTTGGCGGCTCGCCTCTTCATGGGCCTGGCTCTCTAGCCAGCGTTCCAGGTCGATCGCCGCCCGACAGCCATCGCCAGCGGCGGTGACCGCCTGACGATAGCGGCGATCGGTGACATCGCCGGCGGCAAAGACGCCCGGAATGTTGGTCATCGTATGCTCAACGGGGATAATGTAACCCGCCTCGTCCATCTGCAGCAGGCCGCGGAAGAGGCCTGTATTTGGCTGGTGACCAATGGCCAGAAACAGCCCTTCGACGGCTAGCGTCTGCTCTTCGCCCGTCTTGACGTTGCGCAGGCGCAGACCGGTCACCGACTCCTCGCCGAGAACTTCGATGACCTCGCTATTCCAGATAAAGCTGATCTTGGGGTTCTTGAAGGCGCGCTCTTGCATGATCTTGCTGGCGCGCAGGGTGTCGCGACGGTGGATGACGGTCACATGGCTGGCGTAGCGGGTAAGAAAGAGGGCCTCCTCCATTGCTGTGTCGCCTCCACCGACCACGGCCACCTCTTTGCCTTTAAAGAAGAAGCCATCGCAGGTGGCACAGGCGCTGACGCCACGCCCCTGTAGGCGCTGCTCGCTTGGCAGGCCTAACCATTTGGCGCTGGCGCCGGTGGCAATGATCACGGCGCGGGCCAGGTAGCTGCCCGATTCACTGGTAATCACAAAGGGGCGCCGACTGAAATCGACGGCGGTCACGTCCTCGGGAAGCATTTCGGCTCCAAAGCGCCGCGCCTGTCGCTCTAGCTTCTCCATCAGGTCTGGCCCCAGGATGCCCTCTTCGAAGCCGGGATAGTTCTCGACTTCGCTGGTTAGCATCAATTGTCCGCCAACCTGATAGCCCTGAAAGACCAGTACTGAGAGGTTGGCACGCGCTGCGTAGATGGCCGCTGTATAGCCCGCCGGCCCTGAGCCGATGATGATCGCGTCGTAGAGCTTCGCCATAGACGGTATGCACTCCGCTTCTTGCAAACTTATTCCCCTGACCTGACCGGACATAGGCAGTAGGGACGCTACAAGTTCAATTGTGAAAACACGGGAAGGGGGGCCTTTTATGCCCCCGCTCTCTCGGCAGAGCCTGACTGACGCTAGTCCCTCCGCCAGACTACCAGCGTTCTCGGCCTGCTTCCTTCAGTTCAGGCAAGGCTCCAGGGACGCTCAGGCGGAGGGGCCAGCCGTTCAGCGTTGGCCTTCCCCTGGGCACGGTTGAGGGCCGCATCGATGTTGGTGCAGGCGGTGATGAGCGAGAGATGAGTGAAGGCCTGGGGGAAGTTGCCCAGGGCTTCGCCACACAGCCCGACCTCCTCGGCATAGAGACCGACATGGTTGCTGTAGGTCAGCATCTTCTCCAGCAAGAGGCGCGCCTCATCGAGCCGTCCGCAGCGGGCCAAGACCTCGGCCAGCCAGAAGCTGCAAGGGCTAAAGGTTCCTTCCTGGCTGCCCAGGCCATCATCAGCGGCTCGCCGGGGATCATAGCGGTGAACCAGCGAATCGCTCGCCAGCTCGCGCTGAATGCGCTCAATGGTCTTGAGCATGCGCGGCTCGTTCGGCCCGGTAAACTTGACAATGGCCATCAGGAGAGCGCTGGCGTCGATGGCATCGCTGCCATAATACTGGATAAAGCTCTGTTTACGCTCGCTCCAGCCCTTATGCATAATCTGCTCATAAATGCGGGCGCTGGTCTCCATCCACTCTACCATCGGCGCCGGCCAGCCGCGGTGGCGTGCCAGGCGTAGAGCGCGATCAAAGGCGACCCAGCTCATGACACGCGAGTGGACAAAGTGCTTGGGACCGCCCCGCACCTCCCAGATGCCTTCATCGGGGTCGTCCCAGTGATGTTGCAGCCATTCCAGCAGCCGCCGCAGGTTCTCCCAGAGATCGTATGAGATCGTGCTATAGCGATTGAAAATGTAGATGGCATCCATCAGCTCGCCATAGATATCGAGCTGCTGCTGTTTGTAGGCAGCGTTGCCGATGCGCACGGGGCGGCTCTGGCGATAGCCTTCCAGGTGATCAAGCGTGTACTCGACAAGCTCATGCTCTCCATCGACGCCATACATCGGCTGGAGCGAGCCATTTTCCTTCAGCTCATGACAGCGCGCGTCAAGCCACTGCATGAAGGCCTCGGCTTCCTGCGTGAAGCCGAGCGTGAGCAGGCTATAGAGCGTAAAGGCGGCATCGCGGAGCCAGGTATAGCGATAGTCCCAGTTGCGAGCGCCACCGATCGTCTCAGGGAGGCTGGTCGTCGGAGCAGCCACAATGGCCCCCGTCGGGGCGTAGGTCAGCAGCTTGAGCACCAGGGCCGAACGCTGAACCATCTCCCGCCAGCGCCCCTGATATTGGCACTGGGCAAGCCAGCGTCTCCAAAAGCTCAGTGTTCGCTGAAAGGCTTCGTGGTAGCGGCGCCATGAGACATGCTGCGGGCCAAGGTCGCCGCGCCTGGCACTTTCGAGCAGGAAGTAGGCTGATTGGCCCGCCTCCAGAGTGAATTCAGCGCGTACACCGCCCTGGCCGTCTTCGCTGAGCGGGACCGTGCTGGCTAGGCCCAGCGACAAGCCATCGCTGTGAAAGAGGGCCCCTTCCGGGGCAAGATGAACGACGTGCCCGTCGCGGGCATAGTTGAAGGCAGGACGACAGACCAACTCGAACTTGAGCGAGCCACGCACAACGGTCACAGCCCGATAGAGATGATGCTGATGCTCGGCGCTGCCAGGCAGCTTCACCGGCATGAAGTCCGTGATTTCGCCAACGCCATCGACGGTGAGGAAACGCGTCAGAAGTATGTTGGTCTCAGGAATATAGAGCTGCTTCTGCCCCATTGGGATATGATCGTGAGGGGGCGGCGCTATGCGGAAGAAACCACCTTTACGAGCATCAAGTAAGGCCCCGAAGACGCTCGGGGAATCGAAGCGGGGAATACAGCACCAGTCGATTGAACCGTTTTTACCGACGAGAGCCACCGTATGGAGATCACCAATGACTGCATAGTCCTCGATCGGCAGATAGGTCGCGGGGCGCTCGTCCGCCGCTCTCACCTGCTCCAGGCGACCTTGTAGCTGAGCGGGCGGCGTTGTCTCTCCTTCGCCGTGCGGCTTTGCCTGTTCCATGCCAGAGTCCTTTCGCGCCATCATTGCTTTCACGCCACAGGGTATGGTATACAGAGAAAGCTATGTTGTAGCAGTAGTCGTAGCATGACCTGTCGCGTCCGACTGAGTCAGGCAGAAGGCCGGCGCTCCTGCTGCACGGCAGGGAGTCGCCTCGCCTCGCCTCGCCGTCGAACCCGTCGCGCTTCCCTGTTGCTGGCTGCTGGTATGCATTGTATCACAGCCGAAACGGTGGAGCAGCCCGGCTCAGTTAGTAGTCGCGTCTGGCTATAGCCCCCACGGGCCGCGGAGGTCTTCAGAAGGGCAGAGAAAGGGAAGAAAGCCATATCCCGATTGCGGGAGGCGTGCCCGTTTCCATATGGCAGAGGGCCTGCCCGAGAGAGCGCGCCGCGTCGCGCAGTCCAAAGCCCAGTCTGGTGCGGCAACAGCCAGACCCATGCCAACGGTCGAGCCTGGTCGGCTGTTTTTTTCTCTCGGTTGAGTTGGTTGGTTGGTTGGAGGAATAGGCGACAGATACGAGCGAGCAGGCGCCTCTTGCAGAGAGCCTGGCAGCTATGGCCAGGGCCAGGCCAAAGGTAGGGCAAATAGCACGGAAGGAAGGAGAAGAGGAGCATGGCAGACCTGGCGTCCGTACCTGATTTTGAGATGGTTGCTACCTGTATCGTTGAGCGCTTTGAGCGCATGCGCCCCTTGATGAGTCAGTGGGCCGATCTGGCGCGCCTGGCAGTCCAGGGGCTGCCGCATGACCGGGACCGCCTGGCCGCGCTGGAGCGCCGTCTCAATCAGCTACGTGCGGAACTGCGGACGTTTGTGCTGGTGGCCTCCGAGCACTTTTCTGATGGGCAGTTGACGGCTTTGCGCAAACGAGCCCGCATGAGTAAGTCGGCCTGGCGCTCGTTGAAGAAGGCTCGCCCGATTACGACGCGCTCCGGTTTCACACTACTCAGCTTTTAGCCAGCCCACCCGGCCAGTTCGGCAGCCCATCAAGCTGGCGTTGCCTGCCAGGGTGTCTGTCTGGCTGTATTTTCGGTCCATCCTCCTGGTCTCAGAGATCACGCTCACAAGCAAGGCCGCCGCTGACATGCTATACTGAACCGACGAAGCGCTGAAAGTGTCTGGGTTCCGTCTGGCCCACCGCTGGTTCTCACGCAGGCAGCGCCAGAGAAGGCCGCGAACGGCACCAGGTTTTTCGACTTTGCAAAGCGAGCAGAAAGGGGGCTGGTTCGTATGGCATCTGCAGCCTCAGTGCGCGTGCTGGCAATCGATATCGGTACGGGAACACAGGATATCCTGCTCTTTGAAAGCGGCAGGACAATGGAAAACAATGTCAAGCTGGTGATGCCTTCACCAACGGTGATTGTGGCCGAGCGAATCCGTCGGGCGACGGCGGCGGGCCGACCGCTGCTGCTCACGGGGGTGACGATGGGCGGCGGGCCTTCGCACTGGGCGGCGCGCGATCATGCCCTGGCTGGCTATCCGGTGGCGGTGACTCCCGAGGCGGCGCGGACCTTTGACGATGATTTGAGTGCAGTGGCCCAGATGGGTTTTGAGATCATCAGCGAGGAGGAGGCCGCGCACCGGGCTCAGCTCCCGGAGGTGGTCCATATTGAGCTGCAGGACCTGGACGCGCAGGCCATCGTGAGGGCTTTGCGCTCCTTCGATCTTGACCCGCGGGTCGATGCGCTGGCCATCGCCGCCTTTGATCACGGCGCGGCCCCGCCGGGCTATAGCGATCGGCGCTTCCGTTTCGAGTTTTTGGAGCGGATGATTCGCCGCTCGCCAACTCCGGCTACGTTCGCTTACCTGGCGGAGGAGATCCCGCCGGCGCTCACCCGTTTGCAGGCGATTAAAGCCAGCGTTGCGCGCTACGTAGCCTGCAGCGGCTCCGCGCCGGACCTCCCCGTGTTGCTGATGGATACCGGGGCCGCGGCGGCTCTGGGCGCCTTGGAGGACCCCCTCGTACGCCGCCAGGCCCGTAGTCTGCTTTGCAACATCGGCAACTTCCATACGCTGGCTTTTCACGTGGTCGAGGGGCGCATCGTGGGTCTCTTCGAGCACCACACCGGCGAGATCAGTCGGACACGCCTGGAGGAGCTACTACAGAAGCTGGCAGCCGGCACGCTGACCAACGATGAGGTCTTTTACGATAGCGGTCACGGCGCGCTCGTCCTGGAGCCAGCGGACCCAGCCTTGCCGTCTGCTTCTTCCTCCTCCGCGGGGTTTCCGTTCCTGGCGGTCACCGGTCCCCGTCGCGAGCTGCTGCGCGGCTCGGCTCTGCCTCACTACGAGGCCGTTCCGCATGGCGACATGATGCTTGCGGGCTGCTTTGGCCTGCTGCGGGCGCTGGCCGAGCGCGTGCCTGAGCTGGGCCAGGCGATCCGGCCCGCGCTCCTGAATGAGGCGGCTTGACTCGCCCGGGCCGGGCAGGCAGGGCAGAGGCCAGCGCAGCGGCGAGCAGCCCGGCGCAGGGCAGAGCAGCAAAGGAGCGAGGGGCCAGATCAACTGCACGGAGAGAAGGAGGGAAGAAGAGGGAGAAGAGAAGGGGGACGGGAGCAGCCTGCTCACGGGGTAACAGAGGGGTCTGTAGCCTCAGCAGCAGTGGAGCTGGAACAAGCGGGAGCCTCGGCCTGCGGATCAGAGACGGAAGTCGGCAGGGGAATCGGCCCCTTGTTGCGCTGTCGACGGCGTCCCCTGCGGCGAGCTAATGACTGATCGCCATTGGCGTCGGAGCGTTGATCGAGAATGCGGGCAACTTTTTCGCGGATCAGCGTAATCTGGGAGTAGACGGCCTGACGGGACTGTTGGAGCTTGCGGGCGATAGCGGAGGGGCGTTCACTATTGGCCAGATAACGACAGATGGTGGCTTGTTTCTCCGTCAAATCAACATCGGGATGAGAGAGGGCAGTCCGTGCCAGATCGACCAGTTCACCGTAGCGCCTGCGCTTATACTCATCGAGGTCCGCCGGAGAGAACAACCAGCGATCAACGACTCGTACGCCGGGGATGCGTCCGGCCTCTACGAGATGCATAAAGTGCCAATAGCTCAGATCGAGTTGTTTGGCGGCCTCGTGGGTAGTCAACATACCGTTCAGGTGCTGCAGATTATAATGCAGTTCATCACTCCGTAGGGCCATCTTGGACGCCTTTCTCCACCTGGGATGTGTGAGATTATCTGTCTTCGTCTCGCCTTAGTGCGCTGGTAGTCAGCGCGAGCAGACAACGGGCAAGATCCAATTGTTCATGGTGAGTATACCATACCTGGGGAGGGTTAGCAAGGCATAAGAGGAGTAGCCGCCTCGGGCAAGCCCAGAAGCGCCATCAAGAGAGGAGTAGGTCAGTGCCAGAAAGCGAAGAACACCTCGGGTCCATGAGAGGTCTCTCATGGGACCAAGGTGTCTCAGCCGGGAGACGCCGTGTGAATGAGCGCCTCTGCTCGTCTATCCTGTTTTTTGGTCACTGGCCTCGGCTGCCGCCAGCCTGGCTCAGCCGAAATAGGGAATGAGGCCTAGCGAGGCCGATTAAAGAGATTCTGCAGGCGCATCGCCAGCATCATATCGCCGCTGATCTTGATCTTACCGGTCATGAAAGCCGTGGTGGGATCAAGCTTGCCTTCGACAATGGCGGCCCAGTCCTTATCACTCACCGTGAGCGTGATATCGGGCTTCTCGACGCCACCCTTGATCAGCTCGGCCTGACCATTGTTTACCTTGATGGCATACACGCCAGGATCATCGCCAGTGATGTTCCACTGAAAAGTCTTGTTCAGCCCACTCGCGGCTGACGGATTGACATTCTGAACCATTGCTTCGAAGATCTCAGCAGTTGTCATCGGTGCACTCCTTCTTTGCTCTTTCGCAGGGAGTTACCCTAACTGGCACTGGTTACAGTATAGCAATGGCCTACAAAGAATTCCAGGCAACTAGCTAACAAAAATGCCCGCTTGCTACGGCTTCCAGCTAACTGACCGCCATTCCGCCGAATCTGGCGCGGGGTCAGAATTGCTCTCCCCCTCGCAGCTAGCGTTCTCCTTGAAGGAACGGCCAGCGGCTCGGGCCAGAGCAGCCGGATCAGCCGGTCAGGCGAGCCATTGCTGGCGAGAAGCAAGCGTCAGCGGAGCAGGCTGGGGAGAGCTGCCTCTTGTCAGGCCAGGAGCTTAATGGTATCGTGTCCCTGGCAGGCCACCATCCTGAGTGCATAGTGGCACGCCGGCGCGGGCGGGGAGAGCGCGCTTACTCGCCGGCAAGCCTGGCTGTGGCAGTCTGCCAACCGCTTATCACCGAGCAGAGCCAGCAGGGAGGGAGGGACGACAAGGAGAGTCCGCTATGGCTAGTGCAAGCAGCTTTAAGGTTAAAGTGGAGGGCGGCTATCTCCAGTTCAGTGCCGCTCATTTCATCACCTACGGCGGGAAGTGCGAGCGCCTTCACGGCCATAACTATGGAGTGAGTGTGGAGGCGGAGGGCACCCTCAATGAAGATCAACTGGTCTTTGACTTCACGATCCTCAAGCGTCTGACGCGCGAGATCTGCCAACGCCTCAACCATCGCTTCTTGCTGCCGATGAAGAACCCCCATATCGAGCTTATTGCCTCCGCCGATGAGTGGGAGATCCGCTTTCGGGAGAAACGCTACGTCTTCCCACGAGCCGATGTCGTGGAGCTGCCGATCGATAACTCAACGGCAGAGCGCCTGGCCGAGTACATCGCGCAGGAACTGCTCGAGGCCCTGACACCCTATAATACCTTGAATGTGCAGACGCTGACCGTGGGTGTTTCGGAGGCCCCGACCCAGATGGCCTACTGCCATCTGGATCTGCGGGGACACCTGGCGGGCTGAGGCGCCGGGCCGGAGCGCGGCTTAGGGTAACGCCGATGGCTCACAGCCTTCGGCTGCCAGCCCGGCGAAAAAGCGCTCTGCGGCGGCACGACCCTGCTGATAGAGGGCTTCGATCTCGCTGTGACTGAGATCGAAGCGCGTGGCTCCGATCCTGCCGACGGGAATGCTGATGGTGCGTACGCTCCCACGCCAGCGAGAACGCTGCTCGAGCATGAAGCGATCATGAGCCGAGAGCATGGTAGCGAGCAGGGCCTGACTAAAGGCGATCAGATTGGCCGGTAGGGGCAGACTGGCCAGGCCCGCCTGGTCAGCTTCCGTGCCTGCCCCATCGCCGCAAACCTCTCCGCCGTCGCTTTCGCTGTCATCTGTGCCTTCGCAGAGGTGAAAACCAAGGAGAGGCCGCGCCGCTTCAGCGTCAGAGGGCAGTAGCGCCAGGAGCGGAAAACCACTCACAAGGCCCCCATCGACGATGTAGCTGAGACCGCCGTCGGGACGCTGCAAGGTGACAGGCACATAGAAAAAGGGAATACTGGCGCTCATGCGCACAGCGCGCGCGATGTCTAGCTGGTCAGGATCAAGACCGTAGCTGGCGCGCGCTCTGTGCAGGTCCTGGGGGAGGAGCAGCAGACGTCGGCGACTGATGTCAGCGGCCACCACTGTCAGCCGATAGCGCGGGCCGTGCGCTGCTTCCTGGGCGCCGACCGCTGGCAGCCGCAGATCCCCAAAGCAGCGTAAGCCGCGCGCCCGCAGTAGTTCGCGTATGAACTGCTCCAGCTCGTTGCCAGAATGCAGGCCGAGCTTAAAGAGGAGACGGCTCACCTGATGCAGGCGATCATCGGCGGCGCCAGCGGCAAAGCGTCGGTAGTCGATGGCGCCCATGATGGCATGTAACTCGGCGGCGCTGTAGCCAGCAGCAATCAGGGCGGCGATCATGGCGCCGGCGGAGGTGCCGGCCAGGCGATACCAGCGATAGCCGTGCTCTTCGGCAACGGCCAGCGCGCCAATGTGGGCTAAGGCCCGCATGCCGCCACCTTCGAAGACGGCGTCGGCGACGCGAGCGGAGGGGTGCGGGATGGATGCGGGCTGATCTGGTTGTGAAAGAGCGGGGAGAGAGTTGTCAGACGTGCTGGACATGTTGAGGAGGACCTCCAGGATACGAGGGTTTGGCGCGCTTCATGACGCGCTTGCGAGGAAAGGAGAATAGACTGCTCAGGGGAGCAGTTGCGCCCTTAGATGGACGCTCTCTAGAATAACTATACCCTGATTTCAGCAGAAAAGAAAAGTCTCTGGACGGGCAAAAGTGCAGCGATGCTCTAGCTCTTCCATCCCGAGTATTACCTATGTGCTATCTTAACGGTTTTTTTCTATGCAGGACGCCCCAGTCCGTGATAGAATGGCGAGCGCAGAATCGTGAGATCGCGCCCACTGCAGCCAGGTGAGTGCCTCACCCTCGACGGGCAGGCTCTGAAGCCAGCGTCTCTCTCGTCGGCTGATACTCACTGTGCTGCTGTCGCGCCACCAACGCTGGTCATGGCATGAGCCGAGTCCGACTATGGGATGGGTGAACGTGCACCTTTTCTCTTCCTCCGATGGCGACGACGATGGACAAGGTCTATTATCTTGATTTACAGACCCTCCTGGATAACCTGCAGGGGCAATCGGCGATTCTCTCGACGACGGTGAGCGTACCCACTGTGCGCGGCACCTGCCAGGGCCTGGTTTTTGTGAAGGAGGGGATAGTGCTCGAAAGCCTTATTCAGGGGCCGAACGGCGCGCTGCTCGCGAGTGGGTCCCGCGCCTATGCGCTGCTGAGCAGTCGAGATCAGTGGCAGGTGCGCATTCAGCCGGATGTAGAGCAGATTCTGCGCACCATGATCCGCCCTGCCCTGCCCGAGCCAGAGCCAAAACCAGGTCCGGGATCACGCTCAGCTCAGACCGCGCTTCCTCCTGCTGGCACGTCTTCGTTCTCGCTCTCGCCAGTCCCCCGACCGCTGCGCCCGCTCGACGCTCAGCTGCTGGCGGGCTTCAGTATGCGCCAGCGCTTCGTCTTGCGCCTGGTCTTTACGATGGTGAATGGCGAGCGTTCGGTTGAGCAGATTAAGGCTCAGCTGAATCTCTCGCCGGCGGTGGTTGAGGAAGCGCTGACGACGCTGCGCACCCTGGGTGTGATCAGCTAGCTCAACGCTGCAGCTTCGCTACGATGGAGGATGGTCTCATGAAATCCTTGTTGGCCTGGTGGTTCCGCCTGACGCTCCCCAGGCATCTCCCAGAAACAACGCCGGTTGAGCGTGAACGCGCCCGCTATGCCCGCTTGACGAGCACTTTCGGGCTGGTGATCGCGCCGCTCGGCCTGCTGGCTTTTATCTATGGGGCGTTGACTTCCTTGAATCCGATCGCTCCCTGGATCGAGGGCGTGGCTTGCTTCTGCGCCCTGGCTTCCCCTCTGCTGAACCGCTGGGGCTTTACGACTGTGGCCGCCTCCTTGCTGGTGCTGAATTCGGTCATTAATTCGGTGGGGAACCTGGTGACGAACCCTCTTGATCCGGTCTATGTGGGGATCTTCAGCGCGCTGGTGATCCCGGTGGTGTTGGCCGGCGCTTTGCTCCCCCCGGTGGCGGCTCTGATCACCAGCTTCTTGAATAGCGCCGTCATCGTCGGCCTGACGCTCTTCCAGCAGCATACTCCCGAGTATGATCGCTGGCTCCGTCTTGGCTATGGCTCTATTATGATCGCTTTGCCTATCGCGCTGCAGTTGATCGTCGGAATCATCACTTATGTGATTATGCGCTATCTGATCGCAACGATCCGCCGCGCCGATCGGGCGGAGGAGATCATCGCGCTGCAGAAGGAGATCGCTGAGTACCAGCGTCAGCGCGCTCAGGAACAGCGCCAGCTTGAGGAGGGCATCGCTCAGATCGCTCAGGTCCACGCCGCTGTCGCCAATGGCAATCTCGATGCCCGCGTGCCTACCGGTCAGGAGGGGGTCCTCTGGCAGATCGCTGTTCCTCTCAATAACCTGCTGAATCATGCCCAGCAGTGGAAGCGCAATTCTGATCTGCTGGAGCACACCTATTCACTTGCTCATCAGCTGGTGCGCTATCTGCAGCGCTGCCGCCTGCAGCAGGTACCAGCGGTCTTTACGCAACCAACGGGTACGCCTCTTGATCCTATTTTACCAGAAATTCAGTATTTGAGTGAAAAGGCAACCAGGGCGAACCGCACGTCGCCTCTGCCGTGAGCGGCGGGCAGAGGGAGGTTCTCCTTGCTTGTTCTCTTGCTGTGCGCGCCCGTACGCTCGGTCTGGGCCGGCGTTCGTGGCGCGCTGCGATTCCTGGAGCTATTTCCTGGCTACTGGCTAGCTAGCTAGAAGGAGCTTGGCTTTTGTATGCGAGTCCTCGTGACAGGTGCTTTTGGTAACATTGGCTTTAGTTCGGTGCAGGAGCTGCTGCGCCAGGGCCATACGGTCCGTTGTTTTGATCTACGTACGAAGCGCAATGAGCAGAAAGCGCTGCAGATCAGCCGTGAGGCGGGCGAGCGCGTGACGGTGCAGTGGGGCGATATTCGTCAGCGCGAGGCGGTGGCTGAAGCGGTGCGTGATCAGGAGGTGGTGGTCCATCTGGCTGCGATTCTGCCTCCGGACAGCGATGAGCAGCCCCAGTTAGCCTACGAGGTGAATGTAGAGGGGACGCGCAATGCGATTGAGGTGGCGCGCCAGCAGCCTCGGCCTCCGCGCTTTCTCTTTAGTTCGAGTCTGGATGTGTTCGGCCATACGCAGGATCAGCCACCGCCGCGCAAGGTGACTGATCCGGTGCAGGCTACTGATGACTATACGCGCCATAAGCTGGAAGGGGAGGCCATGCTGAGGCAGTCGGGGCTGACGTGGGCGATCTTTCGCTTCGCCGATGTTCCGCCTCTGGGGCCGAGGCCGGTCCATCCGATTATGTTCCGTATTCCGTTGGATACGCGTTTGGAGATGTTGCATACCTTCGATGCCGGGCTGGCGGTGGCTAATGCGGTGAGCAGTGAAGAGGTCTGGGGCAAGGTCTGGCTGATCGGTGGCGGCCCGTCGTGCCAGGTGCGCTACCGTGATTATTTGAATCGGATGCTGGAGGTGATGGGGATCGGGCCGCTGCCGGAGGAGGCCTTCGGGCACGAGCCATATTGTACAGATTGGCTGGATACGAGCGAGAGTCAGCGAGTGCTGCGCTACCAGCGGCATTCATTTGATGAGATTATTCGGGATGTGGCGAAGTATGCGGCTCCGCCGGCGCCAGTGCGGGCTTTGATGCCGCTGCTGCGCCCAGTGGTGCGCCGGCAGATGCTGAAGCTTTCTCCCTATTGGCAGCAGGCTCAGGCTCGCTCGGCCTGAGCAGGCCGCTCAGAGGGCGCTCAGCCAGGTCAGGGATGCTCTCGTTTGTGGGCAGTGAGTGGAGTGGGCGAGGCGCGCGGCTGGTCGGGCCGCTGGCTGTTCCCTGTGGGAGGGCACAGGGCAGAGGCCAGCCAGGCCGCGCGCTTTTTGCTCTCTCTCAGGCCAGTTCTGGGCGGGTGCCGGGCCGCTGGCTCGTGTAGCAAAGGGCGGCCGGTCTTAGACGAGAATGCGCCCGTCTTTGAGGAAGAGGGTGTCGTCGACCCAGACTTCGCCCCCTTTGCGCAGGTCGCAAATCATGTCCCAGTGGAGGGCCGAGCGGTTTTGGCCGCCGGCCTCGGGATAGCTGGCTCCCAGGGCCAGGTGAATCGTGCCGCCGATTTTTTCGTCGAACAGGATGTTGCGCGTGCTGCGTTGGATGTTCCAGTTGTTGCCAAAGGCGAATTCGCCAGCGATGCGGGCGCCGCTGTCGAGGTCAAGCATGCGCAGCAGGTAGTCTTGTCCCTGGCGGGCGCTGGCTTCGACTACTTTGCCGCCGGCGAAGACGAGGCGGATGCCTTCGACGAGGCGCCCATCGACGGAGCTGGGCAGGTCAAAGGTGATGGTGCCTTCAAGGCTGTCTTCAACGGGGCTGGTGAAGATTTCTCCGCTGGGGAAGTTGCGCCGTCCGTCGCTGTTGATGAAGCGTCTGCCGGCGATGGAGAGGACGAGGTCGGTGCCTTCGCTCACGACGCGGATGCGCTGTTTGCCTTCGAGCCAGGTGACAAGACGCTGCTGCTGCTGGGAGAGGGCGCGCCAGCGGGCGGCAGGGTCGGGGTCATTGAGAAAGCAGGCTTCGAAGACGAATTCTTCGAATTCGCTCAGAGAGAGGCCTGCGTCTTGT
This sequence comes from Thermogemmatispora argillosa, assembly GCF_059696725.1. NCBI lineage: Bacteria > Bacillati > Chloroflexota > Ktedonobacteria > Thermogemmatisporales > Thermogemmatisporaceae > Thermogemmatispora > Thermogemmatispora argillosa. The sequence continues at coordinate 1,073,959 of NZ_AP019377.1, forward strand.
GCGTAGGCCGCCGTCGGATAGAGGGTCAGGCACCAGCGATAGCTGCCTTCTTGCTCGCGTTGCTGGAGGCGGCTTCTGAGAAGGCCTTGCGCTTTGCGCCGGCTGGCAAGACGGGCTGGGTCAAGGGTGGTAAGGGCGCTGGTGTTGCTTTCGGCTTCGATCCCCAGGCGCGCGGCTATGCGCTCGGCAAAGCCTTCGAGTAGCAAGGGGGTATGTTGCAGTTGGTCATCGCTGCCTTCCCTTAAGAGGAGTTCTTCGAGGCTATCCAGGTTGAGCAGTGGCAGGGGATAGGCCCCGACTCGCAGGAGTTCGCGATAGACGTTTTCGATGAGGGGCGCGGCTAGCGGCGTGGATTGGATGGCGATGAGTTGGCCAGGCTGAGCCTGGAGGCAGTAGTCGACCAGGGTGCGCGCCCAGCGTGCCAGTCGCTGATCGTACATGATGGCTGCTCCTCTTTCGTTCGAGCTTGGCTCTGTTTCCTTTTTCTCTAGTCCATAGAAACGTGCCGCCGGGGACCCCTGGATGCAGCCAGGGGAGGAAGGCGGCTCCTTCCCTTCTCTCACCTGGAGCTGACACCTTCGGCACTCCTCGGGTATCCTGCTCGTGAGGCTGAAGGCACTGGTCTGTGTGTGGCCAGTAACGGCTATGCCTCATCGTGCAGAGAGGGGAGCGGCGCAGGTCAACTCAGCTCCAGTGTTATACCATCCTACGGGGCAGTGGGCTGCAGTCAACCAGCCCTGAAGCCCGGGCTGACGAGGCTGCGGGCAAGCCCCTGGCTTGAGCCAGGGGTCGTTGACTGATGATAGCACAGAGATCCGGTGCTGACTACTCTGGCTGGACTGCCCGCCAGGGAGCGCGGTTATGCGGGGCCAGGCCAGGCGCTGGGTCGGCGCTTGTGACCCCTCTTCTGAGGGGCGGTGGAGTCCTGTTGTCATGGCAGGTAGTAAGCGTTAGAGGGGGATGCGCCTGGTGAGATGCGTTCAGGCGGAAGGGGTAGCCGCTATTTTGTCAGAGCAGTGACGGGAGTGAGGCCGGCTGTTCCAGCCGGCCCGGCGCTTGAGAGAGCCAGGCGTCTAGCCAGGCAGACAGACAGACAGACAGCAGAACAGCTACCACTGCCGGGCCCCGACGGCGCTTGGCCTGGCAGTCGTATCTTTCGGCAAGGGGGAAGCCCACGGTACGGCGGGCTTCCCCTGCGCTCAGCAGGCTGTTCTTTTGGGTGCGCTCACGCCCGCTGTTGAGAGGGGCGAGTCGCTCAGGAGCAGCGGGGTGGGTTCGGTCGCTGCCGGGCCTACTGCGGCTTGTATCCCCAGACGGTGATAAGGGTGTAGAGACCGCAGAAGTCCTCTTGTTGCATCTCTGCTATGGCCTGCTGCCTGGCTAGTTGTAGCTCTTCCTGAGAGATCATTTGCATCTTTATCAGGAAAGGCTCAATTAGCTCTAGCATCATAAGGTAGTCTTTAAAGACACTATAGTGAGCTTCGGTGCCGCTCGACCACTCTACGGCACTGGCTCGCAGTTGCACCTGTTCAAAGCCCGCCTGGCGCACTAGCCGTGGCAGCACTGGGGTGATGCCGAAGTGACGCCCGTCCGCTGAAAAGCTCTGGCCCGCCTTCTTGAAGGCCGCAGAGATGAGGGCGTGAAGGCGTTCTAGAGCGGGGCTGGTTGTCAGGGGTAGCTCGGCCTCGGTGAGCCTGAGCACTCCCCCGGGTTTGAGCAGACGGCGGCATTCCGCCAGGAGCTTGGGCCAGGCGGCTGGGAGCATGAAGCCCACCAGGAGCCGCCCATTGATCAGGTTAAAGGAGGCAGCGGGAAAGGCCAGCGGTTGCATGACGTCCATTACCTGGAAGTGGGCGTTCTCCAGGCCGCGCGACCAGGCCTGCGCCTGCGCGTAATCGATAACGCCCTGGCTGATATCGACGCCGATCACTTCCACCTTGGGATAGGTAAAGGCGACTTCCAGGGCCCACCCTCCAGGGCCACAGGCCAGGTCAAGTACTCGCCCTCCGTCGGGCAGTGGCGGTCCCCCGGCAAACTCAGGGAAGAGACCCCCCATTCCTCGGGTCAGCATCTGGTCCTGATGCATCAGTCGGGCCAGTTCTCCTGCGTTCTCCGCATCAATCACGTAGGTGTTGTGACTGCTTTCTCGCTCTTCACGCTGCTTCTCTTCAGGAGCCATTGCCTTCCTCTTGCATTGATTCCTTTCCTAGTCTAGTCTAGTCTAGCGAAAACTGCTTTGTCAAACCATGCCAGCCAGCTATGGTGAATGAGCGGGCGAGCACGGTTATCCTGTGGGAGGAGCGATCTCGACCCCAAAGCAGAGAAAGCGTAGAGGAAGCGGGCCAGCATTTGTTATCTCGTGAGGCAGCAGAGGAGGGACAAGTAGACAGTCTCCTTCTCGCACCGTCAGAGACTGCTCACCAAGCTTCATCAGGCCTTCCCCTTCCAGCAGATAAAACACCTCCTGCATGCTCTCATGGGCATGACTGTGGATCGTCTCGCCGGGGGCCACCTCCACCTCATTGACAAAGCACAGAGCTGAGAGCGCCTCTTCGCGACGCAAGAGGACTCGCTTGAGAGCCCCGTGACGCGTTGGTTCCCGAGGGACAGTCTCCCTCGCCCGTATAAGCGGGCGCTGGAGCTTCTGAGCGGGCGCGAAATAGTCATGATCAGCCATAATCTCTCTCCTCTGATTGATGGCGCTGCTTTACTCTCAAGATACCATCAGAGTAACTGATAGCCTGTTGAGTAGGCGGTCGTTTTGCCTTCTTGCAAGAGAGCAAGAAAGCCAGCATTGCCCATCTGAAGGCGTTGCTCAGCTAGCCAGATGAGACGCGATAGCTTCCCCAAGAGGGTCGGGTAGTGATCCTGAACCACAAGAATTAGACGCTGAGCCTCCTCAATAGCAGCCGCCGGGTCAAGCAGAATAAGACACTGAGCCCGAGACACTTGCATGACCAGGGACTCAAAACCTGGGAGTTCGATACTCAGTCCTTCCCACCCTTGGAAAAGCTGGTATGCCAGGCCTGCAGCCTGCTCGCGACGAGCCAGCGGCAGTGTTTTGCGCAGATGAAAAGCAAACCGTTTGTAACCCTCTCCTTGCATATAGGTAATTTGATTGAAGGCTTTAGCCCGTTCGCTGCTAGGAAGTGCCAGCACACTGCCGCGTGCGGCGTCGAGCCGTTGCAACCAGAGGTTTTCATCTCCACGGGTAGCAGCCAGATGAGCATACTCGCACAGGAAGTGAGTCCAGAGAGGAGCCAGCTCCTGTCCCTGAAGCAACTTGAGACCCTCTTGACAGGCCTGCTCAGCTTCTTCAAAATGCCAGAGCACACGCTGATGCCTCCCGCGGCGAGCAAGTAACTGCGCAGCCAGAAGACGCTCTTCGCCCTTCTTGAGATTGCTGGCACATAGAAAACGGTCCTCCAGCTCATTGTAGAAAGCAATGAGCTGCGGGGCACGCCGGTACCACGAGATTACATACTCCTGAGCGCGGGCCCTGAGTAAGCCTAAGCGCAATTCCCACGATGTCATTCTTGGATCATCGCGCAGGTCGGGGGTAGCAAGCCAACGCTCATAAAGACTTTGTGTCACGGCCAATACATACTGATACTCCCCCTGCTGCAAGAGCTTCTCCAGAGAGTTCAGGAGTATGTATAAGAGATCCAGATCAAGGGCAGCTTTGGAGAGAGCAACTGGCTGTCTAAGCGCCTTACTCTCCTGGAGCAGTTCGTTAGCGCCGATGGCACCGGCTCCCAAAGCAACCGCCATACGCTGCAGAGCACGAAGTAATTCTCGTCGGGCCTGGTCAAACGAAGGCATATCCTGGCTCCCCTCTTGGAGGTGCTGAGATTCAACGCTTCCGAAGCCCTCTAAACAGGCAGATCGCCACATGGAGAGGTCATCAGGGATCACTCTCTGCCCAGTGCAACCAGCAGACCTCTCGCCTGATCCTTGTGCCGGCTGGCCGGTCGGCAGTCGAAGGTGAGGTCCTGCTAGCCACCGCACCAGAGGGCGCGCACGCAGGTATGCCACCAGTTCTTCGGTCTGAGGCTTGGGACGGCGGCCCGCTTGCCCTAGTACTTTCTGCAGGCGATCATAATATATTTCAATTTCTTGATAGGCTCCTCGCTCTCCTAATAATTCCACAAGTAATCTAAAGCCATCTTCATTGTCTGGCTGCCTTTCCAGCAGGAGCCGCAGAGAGAACTCCGCTTGGGCTATTCCCCCTTGAAGCCGATAGCAGCGCGCAAGAGCCTGAGCGCACTGACTCAGGAGGCCTTCGAGCAGCTCACGTCTGGCATCCAGCCAGGGGGCATAGCAACCTGCCAGAAAGATGCCACGCCGTCCGAGCTGAAAAGCCCGTTCCCAACAGACTAAGGCTAAACCCTGCTCTCCAAAACGCTCAAAACGGCTGGCCTGCTCCATATACCATAAAAAGGCATCAACATCTAACCAGACAGTTGGATAAGGAGCAAGGCGATAGGCCCTGCTGATACCCGCCTGCTCTAACCAGAATAATGTATCAGGTTCAACCTCTGGCACCACAGACCTTAATAGAGAGCGTAGGCGAGAAGCTGTATCATCGAGTCGAGCTGCAGCCTTGCGGGGAGAATAATCCCCAAAGAGCCATTCCTGCAGGTCTTCACGTGTGGCTAGCCGCCCCGGCTGGCACAGCAAGGCCGCCAGCAATGCAAAGACGTGCTGATAACTGCTCAGATACTTCTTGAGCCTCTCTCGCCGTTCTTCCTGAGAGAGGACGCGACAAGCGTATACCTGCTTAGGGGCTTGCCCCGGCCTTTCCACTGTCAGCCAGCCGAAGGCGCGTAACACAAGCCGCAGATCTCTCGGCTTCTGTCCTATGGTGTCCTCTCCGAGCCAAATTTCGGCGACATTCTTCCCTTCCATACTAAAGACCTCCTATGGGCGCCTGCTAGAGGAAGCGAATCTGACAAGGGGTGATTTACCTCTTCTGAGAAACCTTCTATCCAAGAGTACATATATGCTTTTTCTCAAGAAAGTATACCATCCATTTGCTTAAGGCGCCAGAGGCTACACAGGCGTACGAGACAGCCTAGAGAAAGTCACGGTCTGCCGCCAGATCTTGCCAGAAAAGCTAGAGATGGGTAAAGGGATAGACAGCTATTCGCAAGAGGCAGTCACGCCCAGGCTTCAGGCGCAAGATACTCCTCTTTTGGCGGTCCCTGATCCGCTATCCTGAGCTGATTGGTCTGCGTCCCGACTACAAGAGCACGAGACAATCTATAAGTTTCCCCTTCTAGATCACTCTGAATGCAAGTAAACCATGATACTCATAATAGTAAAATTCACTCGCATAGTGTCCTGCTAGACAGAGCACATGCTATCCTTAACCACAAAAAGGGCCATAGAGGATAGCAAATCTCCCAATAGGACAGGGAAGAGCGACATTCGCTGCAGAGGTCAGAGACCCTGGACTGATGTGGAAAGCAGAGCAATCCCACAAGGTAGGAGCACAGGAAGGAGAGCGGACCCTTGCTTACAGCGGATCTATACCACCAGTCATCAGATCGTCAACCGGGCTGGCTGGTCGGCCTGGAAGATCAGATGACCATCAGCAGTCCCCAGATCCAGGCAGCTTCATTGACAGAAGAAGGCGACTGGACATCACGGATTCGCCGCCTCAATTCACTGATCAAGCTGGGCCAGCAGGAGTTCCAACAGGGCCGGTTAGCAGAGGCCCTACACTCCTTCGAAGCAGCCTGGAAGCTGGCAGCATCTGCTCAGCTGCCGGCCGAGGCGGCAAGGCTACAGGGATGGTGCGGCTTGATCTACCGCCGCTTCGGTCGCTCGCAGTCAGCATTGCAAGCCTATCAGCGCGCCTTAGCATTCTACAGAAGCATCCCCGATCCTGGCCGGTCTGCTTTTCTGACAAGCGAGATCGGCCAAGTGCTGCTCCAGCAAGGGCGCCTTTCAGAGGCACTTCTTTATTGCCTGGCTGGCTTACGCCTTCATCTCCAGCTTGCAGATCAGGGCCAGGGCAATACCCTTGCGACAGGAATGAGCCACGCTGCGCTTGGCCTGGTCTGGCTCTCCTTTCGGGAGCTTGCTGAGGCCGAAAAGCATTTTTCTGCCGCGCTCATTTGCTATCAGCAAGATTCCTATCAACCAGGAATCGCTACCCTCTGCTATTATCAGGGACTGATCGCTCTGGCCAAGACTCAGCTTGAACAAGCAGCAGGACTATTCCAACAGGTGAACATACTGGCAAGAGATTGCAAGGGCAAAGAGGAGATTGCCTTGCTGAGCGAGCACGGACTAGGCTGTCTTGCCGCCTGTAGAAAAAGCTGGCCAGAAGCAATAAGCCGTCTAAGCCGCGTCTGCGAAGGCGCTCAACGTTTGCAACATCGCTATCTCCAGGCGAAAAGTTCCCTGGAGCTGGCAAGAGTGCTGCAGCAAGCTGGTCACTATGCAGAGGCCAAGCGCTATTGTCTTCAGGCCCAAACACTTGCCAGGGAAGAGGGCTATCGGTTGTTGCTAGCCCACAGTGAAATACTCCTGGGCGACCTGTTCGTCGTCCGGGGCCAGGTCGCTCAGGCTCTTGCTCACTATCGTGAAGGGTGCTCTTTGGCGGCTCCCACGGAGCTTCACACCTATCTCCAGGCCAAGCAGAGAATGATTCAAGGGCTGTTGCCTGTATTGGAGGGGCTTGAAAAAGAACGAGGGCAATCGCGGCAGCAGCGGGTCACTGGCTCTCCCTCTCTGGAAAGCGAGGCAGATGAGGGTCTGTGACTGAAGTCAGAGCCACCGCCATCGCCCATCACCCTCACCTCCTCACTAACAAGGAGGACCCTGAGCAGAGCCTTTCCCATCTGGCCCGCCCAGGGTCCTCCCTTTGTCCTCTTCAACTTCTCTGCCCGGTCTCACTCAGCCCCGAACCCGGGCCGCGTCATGCCCAGGTGCCAGGAATCGCTGTTCTCTCCAACTGAGTGACTGACTGGCTGACTGACGTTCGCCCCGCAGGACCTCAGCCGCGCGCACGCTCGGCAGCCTTCAGAATAGCCCGGCGCGCCATCACACACGCCATCTGAGCCCGGTACTGCTTTGAACCGTGGATATCCTCCATCAGCTCCAGGCCCTCTGCGGCATGGCTGGCCGCCTCGGCCACCGTCGCCTCATCTAGCTGCTTGCCCACCAGGGCCGCCTCCACCGCCGCAGCGCGCGTCGGCATCGTGCCCGCCCCCGTAATCACCACGCTCGCCGCCGTACAGGCGCCATCGGCCCCCAGCGTCACCACCGCCGCACAACCGGCGACCGCATAGTGTGACGCCTTATTAGCCAGCTTAGTATAGGCGCTCCCCGTGCGCTCCGGCGGCAGCGGAAAGCGAATCTCCGTCACCATCTCGCCCGGCTCCAACGCCGTCGTGAAGGTCCCCAGGAAGAAATCATCTGCCGCAATACTGCGCTCCCCCTTGGGTCCCCGGACACGAATCTCCGCCTTCAGCGCCCTCACGGCCCCCGGCATGTCCGCCGACGGATCAGCATGCGAAATACTGCCGCCAATCGTCCCCCGATTGCGCACCTGCGGATCACCAATCACCGAGGCACACTCAGGCAAGACCGCAAAATGCCGTCGCAAGACCTCCGAACGCTCAATCAGCGCATAGGTCGTCAACGCCCCGACCGCCACCACACCTGGCTCTTCTCGAATATAAGAAAGACCGGGAATGCGCCCGATATCGATCAAATGGGCCGGCTGGGCCAGACGCAGCTTCATCGTAGGGATCAGACTATGGCCGCCAGCCAGCAACTTCGCATCATCGCCGTACTGCGAGAGCAGGGCAATGGCCTCATCCACCGAGGTCGCAGGATGATACTCAAAAGCGGCAGGAATCATCAGACATCTCCTCCTCGCGTCGTACGTCAAGGGCAGGCAGACCAGCAGGCCCACGCATCACCACCAACCACCAGCCAACCAGCCAGCAGAGCGGCCCGCCGGCCCGCGCCCCACCTCAGCCTTCGCCGTCGTCATCGACGTTCACCAGAGCAACAGACGAATCCTCACTGACAGCGAGAGCAGGCTGACTCACTCAGGCCTGCGGCTGCGCCTGTTGCTGCTGCTGGATAATGCGCCAGATGCGCTCAGGAGTAAAGGGCATATCGACATGCGGCAGACCGAGCGCGTCCGCCACAGCCCCAGCGACCGCCGGCGTCGCCGCGATCGTCCCAGCCTCGCCCACACCCTTGACCCCCAACGGATTATAAGGCGTGGGCGTCACCGTATGATCCAACTCAAAAGACGGCAGCTCCGAAGCCAGCGGCATCGCATAATCCATAAACGTCGACGTCAGCAACTGGCCATTCTCATCGTAGACCACGCCCTCAAAGAGCGCCTGCCCGACCCCCTGGACAATGCCACCGTGGATCTGGCCCGCCACCAACAACGGATTCAACTGGCGCCCACAGTCATCGACGGCCACATAGCGCGTCAAATGCACCTCACCCGTATCCTTATCGATCTCCACGACGCAGATATGTGTCCCGAACGGGAAAGTACAGGCCTCCGGCTCAAAGAAGACCGTTGTCTCCAGGCCCGGCTCAATCCCCGGCGGCAACGTATTCGAGAAATTGGCCGCCGCCGCCACCTCAGCGAAGGTCACCGCCTTCTGCGGCGCCCCAGCCACCGAGAACTTCCCATCCTCCAGCGTCACATCTGCCGGGCTGGCCTCCAGCATATGAGCAGCGATCTGCTTCATCTTCTCCTTCAACTTCTGCACGGCATTATAGACCGCCGTGCCGCCCACCGCCGTCGTGCGGCTGCCATACGTACCGCGCCCCTCGGGCGTCGAATCGGTATCACCGTGGATCACCAGCACGCGCTCAATAGGGATACCGAACTCATCGGCAGCAATCTGCGCAAAAGTCGTCTCCTCGCCCTGCCCATGCGGTGAAGCGCCCGTATAGATGAGCACATCGCCACTCTGATCGACGCGCACCCGCGCGCTCTCATAGAGACCGAAGGGCGTCAGGCCCTTGGGACCAATACCACAGATCTCCACGTAGGAAGAGATACCGATGCCCATCAGCTTCCCCTGGGCCCGCTTCTGAGCCTGCTCGGCGCGCAACTGCTGATAACCGATCAACTGCATGGCCTTCTCCAGGGCGGCCTGATAGTTGCCGCTATCATAGACCGTACCCGTGGCCATCTTATGCGGGAACTGCTCGGGCTTCACGAAATTGATCATGCGCACCTCGGCAGGGTCCTTACCCAGGGCATGAGCCACCAGATCAACAGCGCGCTCCACCAGATAGGCCGCCTCGGGCCGGCCCGCGCCGCGATAGGCATCGGTCGGCGCCTTATTGGTGAAGACGATATCGCAACTGCCATAGGCCACCGGGATGTCGTAGCAGCCACAGATCATCGGCAGCGTGAAGGCAATCGCGATCACGTCCGTAAAGAACTGCAGGTAGGCACCCAGATCCGAGACCACATGGACCTTCAGACCGGTGATCTTCCCTTCGCGCGTGGCCGCCACCTCCACATAATCGATCTGGTCACGCCCGTGGATGGTCACCGCCAGATTCTCGCTGCGATCCTCGATCCATTTGACAGGGCGGCCCGTCTTCATGGCGGCGAAGGCTACCAGGGCCTCTTCAGGATAAATATTGAGCTTACAGCCGAAGCCACCGCCGACCTCGGGGACAATCACACGCACCTGATGCTGTGGCAAACCAAGCTGCTCGGCCAGGTAGTTGCGCAACAGATGAGGGATCTGCGAGGAACTCCAGATAGTCAGCGTGCGATCCGCCTTGCGGAACTCGGCTACCACGCCACGCGTCTCCATTGGCGAAGGCGCCAGGCGCTGATTGACCATGCGCTGCTTGACCACAATGCCGCCATTGGCCTGGGTCTCAGCAAAAACCCGATCGATCTCATCAGTTGGGGGGCGCACCGAAGCGGCCACATTGGTCCCAAACTCCTCATAGAGCAAGGGCGCATCGGGCTGAGCCGCCTTCTCAGGATCAACCACCGCCGGCAGCGGCTCGTAGTCGACCTCGATCAGGTCGAGCGCATCGCGCGCCCCGTAGCGGCTCTCAGCGATCACCACCGCCACCGGATCGCCATAGAAACGAACCTTGCCTTCCGCCAGCGGTCCGCGCCGGCCCATACCATTGGTGATGTGCGGCGGCAGCGGCGCCGCGACCGGGATATTCCCAACAACCCCCTTGAGATCCTGGGCCGTGTAAACCGCTACGACGCCTGGGGCCTGCTTGGCCGCCTCCGTATTGATGCTGCGAATGCGCGCATGGCCGTAGGGACTGCGCAGGACCGCCATGTAGAGCATACCGGGGAGCTTGATATCGTCAACGTAGGTCGCTTGACCGGTGATCAGGCGGGGATCTTCGCGCCGCTTAATCGGCGTACCAACCAGTGCAGCAATACCCATAAGCAACCGTTCCTTTCTCCTCGTAACAGGCAACAGAGACAAATGGATAGAGGAGACCTGGTCAGTTCAACACAGCCAACACAGCCCGCCCGGCCCCGAACGGAAGGGCGGACGGCCTGCAGACAGCACTGTCTGAGCCAGGTGAGCAAGCTTTCCGCTGGATGACTACGTGAACAATCGCCAGTAATCGCGAGCGAGCAGAGCCGTCGCGTCCACCTCAGTGCGAGCCCAACACATCCGGCGCGCTCACGCGCCAGCACAGAGGCACCTCGGCTAAGGACACACGCTCGCTCAATGGGGTCGTCGCTTGAAGTCTGAGAGACTGACAAGCAAGCGAGCTAGCTAACAGGCTGCCGTCGGAAAGCAGCCGGCCTTACTCGCTGGCGCCCACAGGCTGCGAGGCGCCGGCTTGCATTTTTTCCGCTGCATACTGGACGGCCCGCACAATATTCTGGTAGCCCGTGCAGCGGCAGATATTGCCCTCTAGCCCCTTGCGGATCTCAGCCTCGGTCGGGTTGGGGTTGGTCTTGAGCAACTGGTAGGCCGCCATGATCATGCCTGGCGTACAGAAACCGCACTGCAGCCCATGCTTTTCCCAAAAGCCTTCCTGCAGCGGATGGAGCTGTCCCTCTGGAGCCAGGCCCTCAATGGTCGTGACCTCACAGCCGTCCGCTTGCACGGCCAGTACGGTGCAGGACTTGACCGCTTCGCCGTTGAGCAGCACGGTGCAGGCCCCACACTGCGAGGTGTCGCAGCCGATGTGCGTGCCCGTCAGGTCCAGCACATCGCGTAAATAGTGCACCAGCAACATGCGCGGTTCGACCTCTGAACGGTATTGCTGACCATTCACAGTCACCGTGATTTCGCGCTTCGTCGTCATTGGTGATACCTCCATGTGGTCGGTTTGATCAGGCCCGTGAAGTTTCTGCCCTCTGTTCAGTATACAAAGGCCTGGAACAGCATAGGCCCATTGGGAACAGCTCAGCTTCTTATTGGGCTGCAGCAGTCGTCGTGGAACGGAATGACGGACCTGGGCGCGCCGGCCGTCGTCACCGGCCCATCACGAGCCGCAGGCGCTCAGATGCCCCCTTCTTTGGCGCTGCTGACTCTGGCTGCTGCACACGCGCGCAAACAAGCATGGGGAAAGGATCATCAGGGGGAGGCTCGCCAGATCGCTACCTCCCTGCCTTTTGTATGCCGCGGCTTCTCCTTCCTTTCTCGCTCCTTACACACGCCCAGAGAGAACGACCTTTTGAGCACCTTGCACGCCCGAGCCGCTTGCCGGCTTCGTTCACCTACTCACGCACTCCCTCGCTCTTCTCCGCGTCCGGGCCCGCTGAGGCTCGCGCCGGCACCGGACCGCGGGCAGCGCGCTCTTTACAAGCGCGCCAGACCGGCAGGAACTCGTTTCAGCTAACAGATAGAGAGTAGCATACGAATGGGCTGAGTGTCAATCGGCGCCAGGCCCGTCAGGCCGATTCCTTGCTCCTCCCCCGCTCGCTTGTGGTACAATATCCCTGATTTTCTAATAGCGTACAAAGTACACTAACTGAGGAGGGCATCCGATGCATCGCCGCGCCCCCAGTGTGCACCCGGGATTGATGACCGACATGTATCATCCAGATGCTGCCTATGTAAGCTGGCGCACCGGTCGCAACGGACTGGCGACCTTCGACCTGTATACGCGCACCGCCCCCTTTGGTGGTGCTTACCTGCTCGTTGCCGGTCTGGAGGCGGCGCTTGAATTCGTACAGTCGTTTCGCTACACCGAAGAAGAACTGACCTTTCTGGCCCGCATCCGCGACTATGACGCGGCCTTTTTGGATGAGCTGGCGAATTTGCGCTTCACGGGCGAGATTCTCGCCATGCCAGAAGGCTCCATCGCCTTTCCCAACGAACCGATTCTGCGCGTGACGGCCCCCTTTCGCGAGGCCCTGCTCCTGGAAGCCGGCATTATGCAGGCTATGAACCTGGCGACGCTGATCGCCACAAAGGCCTCGCGCATCGTCTACGCGGCCCAGCAAGGTCAGCCACGCCGCGTGGCGGAGTTCGCTTTCCGCCGTGCTCAGGAGCCAATGACGGTGGCGCGCGCCGCCTATATCGGTGGCTGCGCCAGTACGTCGCTGCTCAATGCCGCCTATGAGTTCCGCCTGCCAGCGACCGGCACTGTTCCCCACGCCTTGATCGAACTCTTCGACAGCGAAGAAGAAGCCTTTGAGGCCATCGCTCAGGCCTATAACCGCTATACCTTGCTGCTGGACACCTACGATCCGCGCCGCGCCATCCATACCGCGATTGAGGTGGCGCTGCGCGCTCAGGAGACCCTGGGCCATACGCTAGCCGCGGTCCGCATTGACAGCGGGGACCTGGTGGCCGACAGCCTGTATATTCGCGAGCAGCTTGACAAGGCTGGTCTGCAGCATGTGCGCATTTTGGCGAGCGGCGACCTGGACGAGTGGAAGATTCTGGAGCTACTGCAGGCCGGCGCGGCTATCGATGCCTTCGGTGTCGGGACAGCCCTGGGCAGCGGCGCCGGCTCGGTGGAGCGTGGTATTGCCGGCGGCTCACTTGGGGCGGTCTACAAGGAGGTTTGGTACGTTGATGAGAACGGCACCGAGTACCCGAAAGTGAAGTTGGCCAGTGAGAAAGCGACGTGGCCGGGCAAGAAGGAGATCTATCGTCATCCGCAGTGGGAGGAGGATGTAGTCCAACTGGCCCATGAGCCAGCACCGGCGGGCTACCATCGCTTGCTCAAGCCGGTGATGCGCAATGGCGAGATGGTTCCCGGCAGTCTGCCGCCGCTGTCAGAGATCCGCGAGCTGGCTCAGCAGAATCTGGCTGCGCTGCCCGAGAAGTATCGAGCTTTGACGGTGCAGGAGCCGTATCCGGTGCGTTTTAGCGAGGGCCTGCAGGTGCTGCGTCGCCAGGCGGCGCGCATCGTTGGGGTCGAGCTGCCCGAGTAGCGTAGCGCGGGCGGGCCAGGCGCGCGGCGTCGCCCTGGATGAAAGCGCGCTCCGCCCTGTTCGCCCGCGCCCGCGCGCTCGGATCGTAGCCTGACTGGGACCTGACGGTGAGCGCTGCTGTTCTCTCTCCCGCGTGGAGTATAATGCTGAGGAAGCGATCCATGCGAGGATGCAATGCAGCGGTCGCAGCGATGACTGAAAGCAGCGCTTTCTTATTATTAGGAAAGGGGGAGAGAGCATGGCTGAGAGGGCCACTGAGCCGCCCGAGCTGGTCACGGCTCAGCGCGAGCACCCCGCCCAGCCACAGCCAGAGCAGGCGGCCTGCACGGCCCCAGCGTCGGTCACGAGCAGCCCGACATCTACCCTGGCGGAGGGGCAAGCAACGGAGGAAGCAGTGATCTCCACAGGCGAATCTGCTGCAGAGACAGTACTGTGGACGCCAGGCTTTATTGTGGTCTTTGCCCTGACCCTCGGCCTGGGCCTCAGCGCTGAGTGCCTTCTTACCAATGGCTGGCAGGCCCATCTCTACGGCGGCAACTGGCCCCAGCTTGGTCATCTGGCGGCGCTGCTCTTGCTCTGGTTGGCGCTCCTCGTTCGGGGACGAACGGCCTGGGTCCGGCTGGGAGCTATCTTCGGCTGCTTGTGGGCCTGTTTCGTGGGCATCAACCTGCTCTTCAACCTGCGCGCCAGCGCGGAGCCGGCGACAGTCGCTTATTTGAACGTCTCGGGCAATCTCTCCTTGCTGGGCATGTATCTCTGTTTCGCTACGGAGCAGGCCCGCTCTCCTCGCTGGGATAGCTGGTTCTTCGCTCTGGCCCTGGTGGGAGGCAGCGGCGCGGTCCTGATCGATTATCTCGTAACAGCCCCAGATCAGCGCTCTCTCGTGACGGTAGCCGATGCCATTGCCGCCGTGGCGCTCTGGCTGGGGCTGCTGGTCTGGTGGCTGCGCCCGATCTGCTGGCGCCTCCACCCGGGTCCCACCTTTCTCTTCGGGCTTTTCCCGATCATCATCCTGATCCTCTCGATCCCCGGTATCACGAACAGCTTTAACAATCTGTTCTTTCTTCAGGTGGCCGACCTCTGCCTGCTCCTTGGCGGACTACGCATACTCCAGGCTCAGCGCGTTCTCCCCCGTTCCTGAACGGGACTGGCGGACCAGGCCCCACTTCCAAGGCGCCCATGCGTTCCCTTTCTTAGGAGGAAAGAAAGCAGCTAGCAGCGCGGGCCAGGCTGGAGTAGCGACGCCTGGCGCCAGGCCCGCAAGTCTCTGCCCCGCGCCCACCTGCGCCCACCCAATGGGCGCTTATTCCAAGTACAGGAGGTCACAGGCTCCGATGTCTGCACAGTCCGAGCCAGAGCGCGCTGACGATCTGCATGCCACGCTAGCTATCAGCGCCGAGGAGGCCCAAACCGGCACCAGCCGCGTGCTGACCTTGCCTGACGGGCGCCGGTTGCCGATGACGCTGCCGGCGGGCATGCAGTCAGGCCAGCGGCTCAGCCTGGCTGGCCAGGGACGGCGTCGAGAGGACGGCACCTATAGCACGCTGCATCTGACGATTGTAGTCTTGCCCGGACCGCCGGCGGCGGCGCCTGCGTCAGGCTCACCCGAGGCTGAGGCCCCCACATTGCTGAGCGGCCAGCCAGGGCAGTGGGCAGCCCATCCCGCGCTCATCAGCGCCGGGCCGCCAGGTTCGCCCCCTGGCTCAGCCTCACAGGGGCCCCCCCCAGGCCCGAGGCGCTGGTCACGGCAGCGCACGCTCCTGATCGCGACCCTGATCATTGGGCTGCTGCTTGCCAGCAGCCTGGGCTTTTTCCTGGAGCTGCAGCAGCGGCACGTCCGGGAGGAGGCAAACACCACCGCGACCAGCGCAGCGCTCACCGCCGCTACTGCCACCAGGCAAGCGGCCCGGCGCACCAGCACTGTCACCCAGGCGACGGCGGCGGCCCAGGCCACCGCCTCGACGATTGCAGCTTACCCTAACCCCTACCCGCCAGGTGGTGGCAGACTGGTGCTCTACGCGCCGTTGAGCGATGCACACAATAGCATCGGCTGGGAAACCGGCACGCACTGCGCCTTTCAGGCCGGGGCCTACCATGTGATGGCGCAGGACCCGCGCTTCTTCGAGAAATGCAGCAACGGCCTCAGCTATCGCGACTTCGCCCTCGAGGTCACCATGAGCATCGTTAAGGGAGATCAGGGTGGGCTGCTTTTCCGCGGCGATATTGACAAGGACACCTATTATCTGTTTCAGATCGACACCAGCGGCTTCTGCTCACTTTTCGCCTATACCGGCAACGGGAACGAGGCTCAGGAGCTGGCGCGCAGTATCGCCCTGAGCTTCGAGCGCGGTCAAGGCAGCACTAACCTGCTGGCCCTGGTCGCCCGAGGGTCGAGCCTGACGCTCTATCTCAACCATGAGCCGGTGATCAAGGTAACAGACGGACGCTACCGGCTGGGTCAGGTGGCCCTGCTGGCAGTGCCATTTGCCGATGAGGGCCAGGAAACAGAGGTCAGCTATCGCCATCTCAAAGTCTGGGCTTTCTAAATCCCGAGGAGATGGTGTATAATACCCAGCCAGGGAAAAGCGACAGATCCACACAGCCTGGCTAGCTGCCAGCCAGGCAACTAGTCAGCGCAGGGTAGGCAGGTACACAGCACAGGTAGGTACAGAGGAGCGCGAAGGAAGCAAAGTATACGACGAGAAAGCAGCTTGCATGCAACGCTAAGCCTAGAGGCTCGGAGAGGGACGATCCATTATGACCACAACTGCCACCATTCCCAAGGGGAAGTATCACATCTGGACGGTCGGCTGTCAGATGAATCAGGCCGACTCGCAGCGCATTCAGAGCATGCTTGATGAACTGGGCTGGGAGGAAACAAGCCTGGAGCAGGCCAATCTAGTGGTGCTCAACACCTGCAGCGTGCGCCAGGCGCCCGAGGAGAAGGCTCATAATCTGCTTGTGCGTCTCAAGCAGATGAAGGAGCGGCGCGGCGACCTGTTGATTGCTCTGATGGGCTGCATGATCGGCAACCAGAAGACCATCGACGAGCTGACCCGCCGCTATCCCCATATCGATTTGCTCTTCAAGGTCGAGCAGGCGGATATCTTGCCGCGCTTCCTCGAAGAGCGCTGGACGCCTATCTCCGGAGCGGGCTGCCTGGACATCGAGTACCAGGATGACAGCGGCCAACTGCATCAGTTGCAGCCGCTGCCAGCGGAACGAGCGGAGCGTCCTCAGCAGAGCCAGCCGGCGCCGACGATTGCCACCTCGCTCAATCGCAGTGGCCAGCGCACCGTGTTGCCGATGGCAATCACGCCGCGTCCTGGGGAGCGCGTGGCGCACTACCCAACCAAGATCGAGGCGCGCTACGTGGCACCTACAGCCTGGCTACCGGTCATTCTGGGTTGCAATAAGGTCTGCACCTACTGCATCGTGCCTTATCGCCGGGGCCGCGAGCGCAGCCGCCCGCTGGACGAGGTCTATGCTGAGGCGCAGTCACTGGTCGCCAAGGGCGCGCGTGAGCTGACACTGCTGGGCCAGACGGTCGAGGCCTATGGTCTCGATCTGCCGGGTCAGCCGGACCTGGCCGACCTGATGGAGAAGCTTAGCGAGATCGAGGGCCTCAAGCGCATTCGCTTCATGACCTCCTACCCGCGCCATATGACGGATCGGATGATTCAGCGCATGGCGGCTTTGCCCAAGGTCTGCGAGCATGTCAATATTCCCGTGCAGTCGGGCGACGACGCCGTCTTGCGCCGCATGAAGCGTGGCTATACGATCGCCGAGTATCGCGAGCTGATCGCCAAGCTGCGGGCCTGGTGGCCTGGCGTTACGCTCTCGACCGATGTCATCGTGGGCTTCTGCGGCGAGACCGAGGAAGAGTTTCAGCATACGCTCGACCTGCTGGCGGAGATCCGCTTCGACGTGGTCCATGTGGCCGCCTACTCGCCGCGCCCGGGCACGGTGGCGGCCCGCTGGCCCGACGATGTGCCGCTGGCCGAGAAAAAGCGCCGGCTGCATGCCGTCGAGGAACTGCAAGCCCGCATTGCGCTAGAGCTGAATCAGCAGTATGTCGGACGGGTGGAGGAGGTATTGATCGAGGAAAGCAACACGCTGCATGGCCGCCGTCAGTGGAAGGGCCGCAACCGCGGCAATAAGCTGGTCTACTTCCCTCCTGCTGATGACGAAGGACATCAGTCCTTCCATGATGGACGCGAGGCGGGCATCGACCTTGACGCGCTGCGCCCCGGCGACCTGGTGCAGGTACGCATCGAACGCGCTACAGCCTGGTCCTTGCAGGGTTGCGCAGTTGCGGTATAATAGGCGGGCCAGAATCTGGCCCGTGGTATTTTGCAGTTCGTTCGTAGATGGAGGTGGCATCTGATGACGCAAGCGCTATCGGCGGAGGAGAAGGCCCGGCTGAAGAAGCAGTGGACGGAGTTGGCCATTCAGCAGGCCCTGGCCAGTCAGTGGCAAGAGGCGGTAGTCACCAACCGCAATATCTTAAGTCTCTTTCCAAATGAGGCCGAGGCCTACAATCGTCTGGGCAAGGCCTACCGCGAGCTGGGTATGTATGCCGAGGCCCGCGAGGCCTACTCACAGACACTGAAGCTTAATCCGAATAATACGATCGCTCGCAAGAACCTGGAACAGCTCGCTTTGATCCAGGAGGATCAGGCGCGCGTCAATGCCGCAACTGTCGCTATCGATCCAGTCATCTTCAATGAAGAGCCTGGCAAACGGACAACTACCGACCTGATCAACCTGGCTGAACCCCAGGTCTTGGCCCGGGTCAGTACCGGCGAGAAGGTCCAGCTTGAGCGCGACGGCCATGCCATCTATGTGCGCTCCGCTACGGGCGAGCGGATCGGCCAGATTGAGCCGCGGCTGGCCAACCGCTTGATCACTTTGATGGAGCATGGCAATCGCTATGAGGCCGCCATCTCCACGCTGGATAATAGCCATGTCCGCGTGGTGATCAGTGAGTCATATCAGCATCCGAGCATGGTGGGTACGGTGAGCTTCCCGGCCCAGGCTGGTGGTGAACTCGTCAGGCCGTACACGAAGGATAGCATGCTGCGCTATGACCGCGATGAGGAGGATGAGCTGCTCAGCGAGGATGAGTACTATGAGGGCACCGAGGATAGCGATGAGTTCGGCGACCTCGACTTCGAGACCGGTACCGATGTCGAGGAGTAGGCTGGCTCTCGCGGTCTTGGGCCGGTGTCCGCTCTGCTTCGCGATCCCTCCTCTTTGAGGTGTTTGTTGGCTTGTCCGTCAGTCGGTCGGTCGCTGCGCCGGATGCTACCCGTGCTATCCCTCTTCACTTCCGTACTCTGAAGACAAGCAGACTACTCTGATCCTGGAAAGAGGTTGTATGCTCTATGAATAAGCGGAAACGAGTCGCTCTTCGCAAGCATCGCATTAAGGAGAAAAAACGCAGGGAGAAGCGCAAGGCTCAGCGAGCTAGCGCAAGTGCGGCTTCGAATACGGCGCGGCGGTAACGCCGCGCTTCCCTGTTGTATGGAGGCGCTGCGATGACTAGCCCGTCCCCCGCTTCAGCGGCGACGGTGCGCAATGTGCTTACCTTGCTCGCATCCCGCGATGCCCAGCTTGTGGCTGGCGCCGAGGGGTTGGAGCGCCGTGTGACCTGGGCCTTGCGGATGCGCGCCCGCCTGCCGGCTTTTGAGAGTATCCGTGGCGGTGAGTTGGCTCTGCTGAGTTTGACGCAGCTGCGCCGCCTCGATGAGACGCTGCCCCATTTGTTGCAAACCCTGCACCGGGAGGGGATTGCGGCGGTAGCCGTGGCCGCTCCGTCGATCGAGGCCCTTGGCTCAGAGGCGGAGGCTGTAGCCAATCGTCTGCATCTGCCGCTGATCTATCTGCCGGCCTCGGCCCCGCTGGAGGAGATCGTCCGCGAGGTGATTACTTTTGTGGCCAGCTTCCGCAGCGAGATCGAGCGCCGCGCGACCGAGGTGGCTCACCAGTTGATGCAGCTCAGCGTCCAGGGCGTCGGGATTCAGGGCCTCTGCGAGCATCTGGCTCGTGTGACCGGGAAGTGGGTGGTGGTGCAGGATGCTGACTATTCGCCGCGCTGGCAGGTGGCTCCCCCTGGCGCTTTGCCGGAGGGCATGCTGCCCGCTCATCTGCCTTCTTTGCAGGATGAGGACCGGCTGCGTCAGGAGGGCCTGGCTCGCGTCGTGGTTCCGATTGTGATCCGCCACGAGATCGTCGGCTACCTCTCTTTGATCGGCAGAGAGCAGACCTTCGATTATCAGGAGCGCCTTTTGCTCGGCCAGGTCTCCCCGATTCTTGCCCTGGAGTTTGTACGCGAGCGGGAGCGCAGCGAGGTAGAGAGCCGCTATCAGTTAGAAGCTTTCCTTGATGTGGTTCAGGGCAACTACCAGCAGCCGGAGGAGATGCAGGCGCGCGCCCGCTTGCTGGGTCACGATCTGACACCGCCTCAGGTGGTGGTAGTTTTTGAGCTGTCGCCGCAGCATGCAACACCTCCCACCGGGACTATCATCGCCGGCTGGAGCCGGCGCGTGCGTGAGGAGCTGCTGCGCTCCTGGCCCTCGGCCTGGGTGGTCACTGAGCAGCAGCGGGTGACGGCTTTGTTGCCTCTCGGCGATCTGCGTACGGGTAGCAACGATGCGCGCTCTGATCATGAGTTAGAGCAGGCGCTTTTTTCGCGTCTGGAACGGGTTCACGGCCGTATTCTGCAGAGCACCAATTTTCTCAAAGGGGAGACTGCCGCTTCTGGGAGCAGCCGGGCAGCAGGGCGCGGCGAGAGTGATCCTCTCTATTCTGTCGGGATTGGGCGCATCGCTCAGCAGATCCAGGGAATCGGGCAGTCGATGCGCGAGGCTCAGCAGGCCCTGGAGATCGGGCGCCGCCTCTTCGGCGAGGGCCGCTTGCATTCATTTGCTCGCCTGGGGATCTATCGCCTGCTCTTCCATCTCTACGGCCATGAGGAGCTGAGGGCCTTCTACCGCGAGACACTCGGTCCGCTCCTGGAGCATGATAGCCGTGGGGGGGAGTTGATCGAGACGCTGGAGTGTTTTTTCCGCTGTAATGGGAACCTCAGTGAGGCGGCCCGGGCTATGCATATGCACCGCAATTCGCTGCTCTATCGCCTTGAGCGCATTGAGGAGCTGCTTGGGCAATCGCTGGAAGATTCAGAGTTGCGACTCTCTTTACAGATCGCCCTCAAGATTCGCTATATGCTGCAGGAACGTTAAAAATACGCCCTTTCTCCACCTCATTTGGCGACCTGCCAGTCCTCTCTTCAAGCTTTATCCCTACCAGGGGCCTGCCTTCGCTGGGGCCGAAATCTCAGCCATAGCCCGATGGTCAGTAATAGCTATCAGACAGCCATCATTGTGCTATCCTTTACAAGGGTGTACCACGATGACCCAATAGTCAAGAGCAGGGCCATTGTTTCCAACTTTTTCCGGCGCTCCGCCTGCGCCTTCTCCTTGCAAAGAGGCAAGAAGCAACCCAGGGTATGTTTCTCCCGTAGCGATGGCTATGTATTAGTAGAGCTGGCTTCTGATGCTGCGACGACGATGTGGGTCCTGCTCGTCCTGTCTGGTAATACGGATGTGAATCGCTGAGAAGCGGTAATCAGCTGAGGGTCTTGAGTGAGTGCAACTGAGCTACAGCGAAGAGAGGACTGCTGGCATGCGCATTGCGGTTTTGTCGGACATTCATGGTAATCCCATTGCTTTGGAGGCCGTTCTAGCCGATATTCAGACCCAGGGGCCAATTGACGAGTATTGGATTCTGGGCGATCTGGTCGCCATTGGTTATGATCCTGTGACTGTGTTGGAGCGAGTGACGAAGTTGCCGAGGGTGCGCTTTACGCGAGGCAATACGGACCGCTATGTGGTGAGCGATGAGCTTCCCATTTCGATTGAGCAGATCCGGGCCCAGGGCCGCCTTGAGATGCTGCCGAAGCTGCTGAGCACGGTCAAGAGCTTCGCCTGGACGAAAGGATATGTGACGGCCACCGGCTGGCTGGATTGGCTGAGCCGTCTTCCTCTTGAGCAGCGGCTGACGCTGCCCGATGGCACGCGCTTGCTCGGCGTGCATGCTGCTCCAGGGACCGATGACGGCCCTGGTATTCATCCCCGCCTGAGTGAGGCTGAGCTGGAGGCGCTGGTGAAGGACTGCAATGCCGATCTGATCTGCGTCGGCCATACACATATTCCGCTCGATCGAACGGTGGCCGGTGTGCGGGTGGTGAATCTGGGCAGCGTGAGTAACCCGGTGACTCCAGAGCTGGTGGCAAGCTATGCTATTGTGAAGGCGAATAATAGCGGTTACCAGCTTCAGCTACGGCGCGTTCCTTATGATCGAGAGGCGGTGATGGAGGCGATCCGGCGCGTGCGTCATCCGGCAAGCGATTATTTGCTGGGCTACATGCGCGGGGAGTATGTGGCCCGCAAGGGTTGATGGCGGTTCGTCGAGCGTCTCAGCTTTAGCCTCGTCCGATGCTCTTCGCCGGCTTGCGTGTTGCCTGTTTGTTCGCTAGCTGGGGCAAGCCACAGGCCAGGGAGCGAGGGGTGAGCACAGGCTGCCTCTTGCTGCAGCACAGCGGGGATCTGGTCGGGTCGGGCCGGGCAGCCAGGCCCGCAAGGCTGTTGCTCATTGATTACTCGATAGCGGGGATAGGAGCTATGACCGATTATTGTGGTCAGCAGTTCGGCCATTATCGCTTAGAGCGCTTGCTAGGGGCGGGAAGTTTCGCGCAGGTCTATCTGGCGACCCATGTGCACCTGCAGACGCGAGTCGCGGTCAAGGTGCTGCACGCGGCGCTTGGTCCCGAGGCGGTCGAGCAGTTCCGTCGCGAGGCACGCACGATCGCCGCGCTGGTGCACCCGCATATCGTGCGCGTGCTGGATTTTGGTCTACATGAGGGGCATCTGCCCTATCTGGTGATGGACTATCTGCCGGGCGGCTCGCTGCGCCAGCGCTATCCGCGTGGGAGTCGTTTGCCGCTGGCGCTGGCTCTGAGCTATGTGCGCCAGGCGGCGGAGGCGCTGCAGTATGCCCACGAGCGGCGCATCGTGCATCGGGATGTGAAGCCGGAGAATATGCTGGTGGGAGAGGATGGCCTGCTGCGGCTGGCGGATTTCGGCATTGCGACTATCCTGGAGACAACGGGGTCGCTGGGCCAGGCTGTGGACGGCACGGCTGGTAGTCAGAATCTGGCGGGGACGGTGCTCTATATGGCCCCGGAGCAGATTCAGGCCCACCCACGCCCGGAGAGCGATCAGTATGCGCTGGCGGTGGTGCTCTATGAGTGGCTCTGCGGCACACCGCCTTTTACGGGCAACTTTGCCGAGGTGGCGGTACGCCATTGCACGGTGATGCCGCCTCCTCTGCGTGCCCAGGTGCCTGAGCTGCCGCCGGCGCTGGAGGAGGTTATTCTACGGGCTTTGGCCAAGGATTGGCGTGCCCGCTTCCCTTCGGTGCGCGCTTTTGCGGAGGCGCTGGAGCAGGTCAGTGGGGTGGCGGTGATCAAGGCCGGCGCCGGCTCTTCGCTCCCTTTGTCAGCTCCGGGGGGTGGCCTTCTCTCGGCTGGGGTCTCCGCTGCCCTGCCAACGGAGCAGGCCCCCGCTGCTTTTTCTTACTATGCTGAGACGGGTGCGCCTCCGCCGCGCCTGCCTCCTCCTCCAATGGCGCTCAATTATTTGCCGCTCCTGCGTGGTCCAGTCAGGCTCAGGCAGCTTCTCTATCTGTCGATCCATGCTGTTATATTGATTGTGCCTTTCTTGCCGTTGTTATTACTGCGTCCACCTTTGCAGACCCTGGGCCTGCCCCTCTGGCTCTATACTGCGGTCGGTGGTTCGCTGGTGGGCAGCGGTACGCTATTGGCGGGGGCGCTATGGGGGAGCTGGCGCGGAGCACTGGTGAATGGGATCTATGCGTCCTTTCTGGCGGCGATTAGCCTGACAGGGCATTGGCTGGCTTTTTCTCCATTTCTGCTCACGCCTCCTGTGGCCGCCTTGCTGACTGGCTGGATCTATGAGCATCGAACGCTGCGCGGCTTGGGGCGCGCGCTCTTCGCCTTGCTGCCGGGTGCTTTGCTGCTGGTGCTGGGGCCGCTACTGGGCAATCTGTTGGGAAAGACAGGCATGGCCGAGGTCACGCTGGCTTTGCTGGTGACGCTGGCAACGTTGATCCCTGGCCTGACGAACGGGCTGTTGTGGAGTGTGCTGGCGTCCTTGCTGGTGATGCTTCTGGTCAGCGCGATGGTTGAGATGGCCCTGCAGCAATGGCTCGAGCGCCAACAGGGTTGAGGGCATAGGGGAGAGAGACCAATGTTTTGCTCCTGCTTCCAGCCTACGCCTGTCTCTCTCTCCCCTCACCATACTGGCTGCTCTAACCCCAGATAGGCCATCGCTTCCTCCCTCCTGTAGACGTGCAGCCACAGCCCTCCCCCTTCCAGCTCTTCCACCCCCGCCCCCGGCGTCTCCTTCAGCCGCTCCCTCCCCAAACGCTCCACTACCTCCGCACTGTACAGGTTCTCCCTGTAGAGATATCTGATCTCCACTCGCTCATCCTCCCCTCGCGGCAAGGGCCGCTCCGTCTGCTCCCTCAGATACACCACCAGCGGCCTCCAGTACCGATAGAGCAATAGCGGCAGCTCCACCTCCCAAAACCCGCGCTTGCCGTCCGTGTTCAGAAACTGCTCCGTCGCCCACGCATACGCCATCTCCGCCGGCACTTCCTCCTCTTCATCCGCCGGACAGTAGAGCGTAAAGCCCCAATCCAACCCCTTCAGCTCCCCTTCCCGTGCCGCCGCATAGATATCAATCGCGACACGCTGCTGCGGATCCAGCGGCTCGCTGAAGAAGCGCCGGAGCCGCTCCTCCAATTCAGGCCAGATCCTCGGCTCCAGCAGCGCCTCCCGCTCCTGCTCCGTCAGCTCCCTCACCTCCGGCTCCTCTGGCAAAAAGAGCAGACCAAACCACAGGTGAAAAAACCTCTTCTTTTCCTCTCCCCAGAGGTCCAGCAGGATAAAGCCCCGCTTGACCAGCGCTTCCAGAAAGGGACGCACTACTCCCGGATCGCGAAAGTCTTCCGGCCTCCTTAAGCCCATATACCAGAATTGCGTTGTCTTCATATCTATCCCTCCACTCTCTCTCCCCTCACCACACTGGCTGCTCTAACCCCAGATAGGCCATCGCTTCCTCCCTCCTGTAGACGTGCAGCCACAGCCCTCCCCCTTCCAGCTCCTCCACCCGCGCCCCCGGCGTCTCCTTCAGCCGCTCCCTCCCCAAACGCTCCACTACCTCCGCACTGTACAGGTTCTCCCTGTAGAGATATCTGATCTCCACTCGCTCATCCTCCCCTCGCGGCAAGGGCCGCTCCGTCTCCTCCCTCAGATACACCACCAGCGGCCTCCAGTACCGATAGAGCAATAGCGGCAGCTCCACCTCCCAAAACCCGCGCTTGCCGTTCGTGTTCAGAAACTGCTCCGTTACCCATGCATACGCCATCTCCGCCGGCACTTCCTCCTCTTCATCCGCCGGACAGTAGAGCGTAAAGCCCCAATCCAACCCCTTCAGCTCCCCTTCCCGTGCCGCCGCATAGATATCAATCGCGACACGCTGCTGCGGATCCAGCGGCTCGCTGAAGAAGCGCCGGAGCCGCTCCTCCAATTCAGGCCAGATCCTCGGCTCTAGCAGCGCCTCCCGCTCCTGCTCCGTCAGCTCCCTCACCGCCGGCCTCTCTGGCAAAAAGAGCAGACCAACCCACAGGTGAAAAAACCTCTTCTTTTCCTCTCCCCAGAGGTCCAGCAGGATAAAGCCCCGCTTGACCAGCGCTTCCAGAAAGGGACGCACTACTCCCGGATCGCGAAAGTCTTCCGGCCTCCTTAAGCCCATATACCAGAATTGGGCTGTCTTCATATCTATCCCTCCTCATCATTCATACACTATATTTCACAGTACTCACAACAGCTACTACTTTTCCTTTATATTTTGACAATAAATTCATAATAGAATTCGGAATTTTTCCAGAACGTAATTTATTCTCATTAAATATTAAATATATTTTTCTATCGCCATAAAGATCTATATATCTGTCTATTTGTTTTTCAAACCGATCTATATCAGAACTTATATTTTTAGAATCGTAAGACTTTAATTCAATTAAATCCCCATAAATATCTATCGCATCAGGCCCGAGATCACCATCGGGAGCGACCGGTTGCAAGGTTGCAATCAGAGAGAGATGATCATGAACCCACTGCAGCTCAAAGAAGGCGCCCTTGAACCCTGCGGCATTCTCCCCGAGACGCAAATTGGCCTCCAGCTCAGCCAGACCACCAAAGCGTCGCAGCGTTGCCTCATCGATATCCAGTAACTCCATCAGAATATAGCACCAGTAGACAGGGTGGTGTTCGCGAATATCTTCAGCGAAGCCTTCTCCATAGAGAGCCGAAGCCTTCTCAAAGGTACCCACCTCACAGTGATCCTTATCTCGCTCCTTCATTGTGGGATCAATTGGGAAGGGATCGACGAGCACTTCTGGCGTGGCCTGCGGCTCAGGAGTCTGCTCCGGCTGCTGCTGCTGCGGTTGAACTGGAGCCTGCACCTGTTTCTCGGCTGGCTTCTCAATTAGTTGGATAGCAAGCAACACCACATTCTCCAGCGAGGCGATGACCCCGAATGCGAGAGGCCCCAAGAGTTCCAGCGCAAAGAGACCCACGTCCACCTCGACAAAGGCAATAGCCAATGGCACATCCCCCACGCCATCGGTCGCAATTGCCACGCCTGCAAGGCAGATCACCTCGACAGCCAGTACAAGTATATCAAAGTATAGAATCCACTTTAGATTCTGCAGTTCCCAGTCATAGAGAGCTTTCACCTGCTCATTGATCACTGACTGTCTCTCCCAGAACTGCTGTCCGGGATCGCTGTCGCTTGCCAGCAATCGTCTCAGCGAAGTTGCGATCTGGCCGTAGCGCCGCTCCACTTCATCAGCCAGGTCTCCACTGAAGGCCAGGGAAGGGTTGCCATCTCCCTGACGCAGGGCCGTTAGCTTCTGCTGTACCTGATCCAGCATAGTCTGATGAATCGCTCCCAGAGTATGGGCCTGCCGGCTATGCTGGTCCAACAGATGTTTCAGTGGGGTAACGAAATAGGTCTCCAGCAAACGACGAATGAAAGGCAATGGTCCTTCACGAATCATCCCCTCAGCGACCGTGCTCAGCACCTGAACGGGATCAGCTCCTTTACTGCTCGCCCGATTGGCCAACGCAGGCAGGACCTCCAGAGGATTCAGCCCGTGCTCGCCCAGCAGACGAATAAACTCCTCCATTCCACTAAAGTGGAAACCCAGCGCAGAGACCACGTGAGCGCAATAGTCTTCAAAAGACAGACACGTGCCAACAATGTCACCGCTCAAGTCCTGCCACCAGGGCATGGCTTCCTCCCTGTATCAGTTATCATAATGATCCAATCCCTAGCGCGGTTCAAAATCGCGAGCTAACTCGTCATCCAGACTATTCATGCGGCTGACCCCTTCTTCGAGCAGACTCGCCAGAGCGTAGAGGGCCTCATAGCAAGCGCGGACTTGCTGATGCCATTGCTGGAGCTTCACCACCAGGCTATCGCCTCCCGGCACAAGGCAGCTCCAGGATCTCGTCAGCTCCAGATATGAGTCAGGAGCCCCAGAGAAATGCTGGCAGTGGAGATCCCACTGCTGATCAAGCACCTGCCGTATCTCCCTGGCAGTGCGTAGCATCTCAGCGACAGGGTAGCTGATCTTTTCAGGCATGGCCACTTCTCCTTTCGACTGATGCAGGCCGTCAGTTCTTCCTCACAGCCTCTCTCATGCTTGTATATGCTATCTAGTGACTTCCACTCCCATCACACCGGACCGCTCCTAATTAAGACCACCAGCAATGGAATCACCTGGCCACCCTTCGCATGCTCTTGCCATAGTGGTCATATGACTCTGGTACTTTTTGGTACATTTGCCGTAATCCTCTGCTTCTCACCGAATTTAACTATACCAAGTAAATCGTGAGCAAAACAATGTGTCTCAGGCAAGATTGCCTGAGACAAGGGACCGAAGGAGCAATAGAATGCAGCCAGTCAACAGAAATCACTTCCAGCAGTGGCTGAAGGCCCTGCGCGGCAGGCATGGCCTCTCCCAGGAGCAATTAGCGCACCGTATGAGGTGCAGCGCTAACTACATCTGGAGGCTGGAACATGGGAAGCGCTACCCAAGCAAGGAATGGCTTCAACTGCTCGGGCATGTCCTCCAACTGGAGGGAGAAGATAAATCCACCCTGGAGCTATTCATACAAATGACAGACATGCTCTCGTGCCAATGGAATAAAGGTGACTAAGGTAGCATGGTGACTCGCTATCATTATGAAACGATATCCTACTGCCAAATAGGCAGCTTGACAGTGAAGATGAGAAATGGATATATTACTGGCTGGATGAGCCTTCAGAAGGAAGGAAACGACGAATGGCCGACTATAGCGGCCACCTGCTTGGTCATTATCGCCTGGAGCGTTTGCTAGGCCAGGGCAGCTTTGCCCAGGTCTATCTTGCTACCCACCTGCATTTAGGAACACCGGCAGCAATCAAGGTCCTGCACCAGGCCACGAATCACGAGGCGATCGAGCAATTCCAGCGAGAGGCGCGCACGATCGCCCCTTTGGTGCATCCACACATTGTACGCGTCCTCGACTTTGGGCTGCACGAGGGACGCTTCCCCTATCTGGTCATGGACTACCTTCCCGGCGGCTCTCTGCGCCAGCGCTATCCAGCCGGTAGCCGCTTGCCGCTCGCCGTAGCGCTTGACTACACGTGTCAGATCGCTGAGGCGCTGCAGTATGCCCATGAGTCGGGGATCATCCACCGTGATGTCAAGCCCGAGAACATGCTGATTGGGCACGATGGCAGTGTGCTGCTCGCAGACTTTGGCATTGCGACCATCGTCTCCAGCACTCGCCTGCAAAGCACTCAGGATCTGGCGGGGACAGTGACCTACATGGCCCCGGAGCAGATTCAGGGCTATCCTCGTCCAGAGAGCGATCAGTACGCGCTGGCCGTGGTCCTCTATGAGTGGCTGGTCGGTGCTCCCCCCTTTGCTGGCAGCTTTAACGAGATCGCGGTTCAACATTGCACAGCGGCGGTGCCCCCACTCCGCCAGTATGTGCCGGAGATCTCGCCGGATATCGAAGCGGTCATTCAGCGCGCCCTGGCCAAGGATTGGCGGGCTCGCTTCGCCAGCGTGGAGGAATTCGCTTCCGCTCTGCAGGAAGCAACCGCAGAGACGGTGCGCAGCCCTCTGGGGGTCCAACAGCCACCCCTGACTTCGCCCTCATCTGGCTCGTCGCCATACCTCGGGTATGCAGGCAGCTCGCTCTCTCGTTCTTTACACTCATCGCAGACTGCGTTTCAAACAGCTGTAACGGAAGCTGCACCGCCCTTAGACCTCCAGCCCGCCAACGCCAAGTCCAGGCCAGGCCTGAGAGGCGCGCAGACTCTGGCTATGCTACTCTACACGCTGGGAATGGGGATCGGCCTGGTCTGCCTTTACCAGTACTCCTTCAGAGCCTCCTCGGAAACTTGGAGAACTCTTATTGAGCTGCTGCTATTGGTACTCTTTCTACCAATGGCAGGCACTCTGGCAGGCGCCCTCTTCAAGGCTGGCAAAGGGGCCTTGGTCAGCGCAGTCATCGCCTTGATCCTCATAGTCAACGCAGTCTTTCCACCTTCGCCTTTCTCCCTCTGGTGGAGCCTCTACTTTGCTGGCCTACCCCTGACCTCAGTCATCACCGGTATCTTCTACGAAGATGATACAGACCCTTCCATGGAAGATGATACAGACCCTTCCATGCGAGGCCCCACCGCTCATGGCTGTGGTATGCTCTTTATGGAGCTCTGGCTCGTCGGAGATGGCTTGCTCTCTGCATGGGTCATGGGAGGCTTTCAGCATGGAGCTGCCAGCGTATTACTCAGTACTCTCCTGACCGGCGGCTGCGGCATCCTTATCTCCTTGAAAGTTGGTGCCAGACTGGCCTACTGGATCGAAAAATCCATAAGATTCATATTAAGCATCTTCCGCCGTTCCTGAAGGCCCGGCCCTGGAAGCCACCCGCGTCACCCTTCCGCCCGCCGCGCGCTGCAAGCGATCCTGTACCGCCAGCCCCAGGCCCACAGGCCGAAAGCTGCGACAGAGAATGACGTCGACAGCCGCCTCCTCCAGCGCGCGCAGGCTCGCAAAGAGGGCCGCCGCCACCTTCTCCGGCTCCTCCAGCGAGGCTGGCGCACGCACCAGCGCCCCACCTTCCTCACAAGGGCGCAGCGCCTCTCTATCCTCAGTCGCCGCCAGGATACCAACCCGCTCGCCACGCTCCAGGCGACGCAGCGCTTCCGCAACGATAGCCGCACGCTGGGCCTCATCCTCTCCCTCGAAGAGCAGCAGAGGCACCGTCGGCGAATAGTGCACGAGCATCTGACCGGGCGAGCGCTGGGCCTGTCCCTCCTCGCGCTCGGCCTTGTCAGAGGCCGTGGTCCGCGGCGGCAGAGGCGGCTCTATCTCCGGCAGCACCTCGCGCAAAGCCTCCAGGCTGGTCCCACCGGGGCGCAGGATACGCGGCACCGGTGAGCAGAGATCGACCACCGTCGACTCAACACCGACCGGCGTTGGCCCACCATCAAGAATGAGCGGTACACGCCCACTAAGATCCGCCAGCGCATGCTGCGCCGTTGTCGGGCTGACATGTTTGAAGCGGTTGGCGCTGGGCGCGGCGATGGGCCTGCCGGCAGCCCGAATGAGGGCGCGCGCCACGGGATGGCTTGGCATGCGCACGGCCACCGTCTCCAGGCCCGCTGTCACCAGGGTCGGCACTTGCTTCCCACGCGGCAAGATCAACGTTAATGGGCCAGGCCAGAAAGCGGCGGCCAGCCGCTGCGCGCGTTCCGGCACAGCAGCAGCTACCGTCTCCAGCTCTTCCATCTGTGCTATATGAACAATGAGCGGATCAGTCAAAGGGCGTCCCTTGGCGGCAAAGATCCGGCGCGCCGCCTCTTCCCGCAGCGCATCGCCCCCCAGGCCATAGACGGTCTCCGTTGGAAAAACCACCAGCTCGCCCGCCCGCAGCAGCGACGCCGCCCGCTCAATGATCTCCGCCTGCGGCTGCTGCGGATCAACAGCGATCACTTCCGTTTGCATTGCCTTGCTGTTGTCGACCATAAGTACTGTGAGCAACCACCTTCTTGACGTGCTTACAGACTTTCTCTCTGACTTTCTGAATGGGAGCCGGCCAGCGCTCTGCCCCATCCATCACCAGGTACAGTAGCACGGAAAGGCGATCTCAACCTCCCAAGTCGCGGTCCCATTCTTAGTCTTACAGCGCTTAGGGGCAGCCATCTCTCTCCCCAAGCAGGCTTGCTAGCCTGGCGACCTAACGCTCGCGCCCATGTTTTGGCTCCGGCCCCTGTCCCATAGTGCCCTGGCCAGCAAGAAAGCGCTCATAGTCGGCGAAGATGGCACGTGTCTCCTCTCCCAGACGGCGCAAAGCCTCGTCGCGCTCTAACCAGAGCGGCTCACCCTCCAGGCTTGAGCGTAACTGTCCACCGATCACCTCGCCACAGACGACCGCCGTTAAGGAACTCATCTGCGTCACAGAAGCACTCACCAACCAATAGCAGCCGATAATGCTCCGGGCCCGAATATGCAGGCCGGTCTCTTCCTCACATTCACGTACCGCCGCCTCTAGCGGCGTTTCGCGCCAGCGGATGAAGCCCCCGGGAAAGCTCCACGTGCCCCGAGCCGTGCGCACCACCAGGAAGCGCCCTCGATCCTCAACCACAACATTGACCGCTCCCAGCGGCGGGAGATTGCCCCCGAGCAGCAGGTTGAGCAGATTGAAGCAGATACTGACAACGGCCTTGAGCAGGCTATAGACCACAGATTGCGTCTCCCTACATTAGCCTACTATATGCTATGCTTCCCATTGTACTCCATGTGAGAAGAGCGCAACCTGCTTGCCTGGCCCTCTCAATAACCGTGGTCTGAAACAGCGCAGAGAAGGCTGCGACGGATCGATCGATCCGTCTGACAGCAAAAAAAATCCCGCTCCCAGGCACGAGGGAGACATGGACCGGGCCTTTCGTCAAGGCATAATCTGCTAGCAACCAGCCAGCTCCAGTCGGCAGCAGGCAATGAGGCAGCCTGGCGTCCACCATTACCCTAGAGCGAAGGCGTCACAGATGAGGAATCTGCTGCATCAGCAGTATGGCGAGCGTCGGCTTGCTGACCAGCCCCTATTCGTTCCCGCTGCACCTGCTGCGCTTCCTCTCTGCTCCGGCAAATAATCAGTTCGTGGTCGCCAATACGAATGTGGTCGCCTATCTGCAGCACCTGACTGCCCTTCTGCTCCAGGCGTCGGCCATTGACAAAGACTCCTTCGGCATTATCGCCATCGAGAATGAGGAGCTTCGTCCCCTCACGTTTCAGGAAGGCGTGACGCCGTGAGACGCGCCGATCTCCTTCAAGCAGGATGCCGCTATCGCCGGCGCGCCCGATAGTGATTTCCACAGCAGCCAGCTCCACAAGGGTCGCGGGGCGCGCCGCTGTCGCCGGTGGCAGCACGAGCACACACGCCGGAGGATCATTTGGCTGAGGTTCTTCAGCAGCAGCCGCTAATGGCTCAGGCTCAGACGGCGGCTGTGGCTGCTCTGCTGACTGCTCTCCTTCTCGTCGCGCAGTACTCGCCATGTCCCCACTCCCCTCATCTTCGCGGGCCGCTACCACCATTTCAGCAACACCCGCCGTCTCGGGCAGCGTCTCCGAGCGGGAACCATCAGCAGTCAAGGCCGTCTGCGTCAGACCAGTGTCAGCCTTCTCAGTCGGGGGCCGGGCCTGGAGACCGGATAGCACTTCGAGCAAAGATAGCTCAGCCGGAGGTCCGGGCTGCACGTCACGCCCATCCGCTGTTCCAGCAACAGACTCAGTTTTTGCCGCTTCACCCTTGTCATCCTCCTGTTCGCCAGCGACGGGAGCCGCCGCCTCCGAGGAGGCAGGCGCAGGTACACCAGGCGCCGCCACCGGAAGAAGAGGCTGTTCAGGAGCCGTGGCTTGTGATGCGTCAGCAGAGGACTGGGTCGCCTGTAACAGGGCCTCCAAATAGGTCAGAGCGGAGCCAGGCTCAGAGCTGCTCCCACTGTGGTCACCGTCACCAGTCGTCTCTACAGCCACTGCTTCCGCCGCTCGCTCCTCCTCGGGCCGCCTGGTGGCCGCCTCTGGAACGGGCTGGTTTTCCAATGCGCCGCTCATGGCAGGCACCGCTTCCGGCTCTCCACCTTCACCGGCAGAGCACTTTTCATCAGCGACCGGCTCCGGCTGCGCTATCGGAGAAGAGGACGGCTGAGCACCATCATTGTCACCTGACGCCCGCTCCCCATCAGGTTCATCGCGGAGGCCGTTCCCATTGCTCGCTTCAGCTTCGGCCACTATCAGCCTTGCCCCGGCCTGCTCTTCAGGCACGCTTGCTGCAGCTTTTTCTGTATTCTCTACAGCTTGGGCCTCTGTCTGCTCCTGAGTATGAGAGGCTGGCGACAAGGTTTCTGGCTCAGTCAGGACCTCAGCATCAGTCGAGGGGACTGGTACCGGAGGCTTCGCCTCGCCAGCGATCGTCGAAGGCTCTGTTTCATTGGTCGCGCTCGCTGGCAGCGCACTTTCCGGCCTCAGAGCCTCCTCCTCGCTGGTCGCGGTAGCGACTATCTCTCCTTGAGGTTGCTCCTCAGCACGCGCCTCGGGAGCGACCTGAACACTCGAAGCAGCCAGGCGCTGCACAGACTGCCGTAGGGCCTCAGCAAAAGCCAGCACCGAGGGATAGCGATCCTCGGGGTAGACCGAGAGCGCACGGCGAATGATCCCTTCCATTTCCAGAGGAACCTGGGGATTCAGCGACAGGAGAGAGGGGAACGACTCACTGAGCTTAGCTTGGGCAATCTCCTCGGGCAGGCCCAGATAAGGGGGGCGTCCGACAATCCAGGTGTAGACAATCACCGCCAGAGCAAACTGATCGCTAGCCTGAGTGGCTCGCCCACCGAGCTGCTCTGGCGCTGCCGTCACCGGCATCACCGGACGCTGCAGCCGCCCAAAGCGGCGCACAAAGTGAGCCAGCCCCGTATCGGCCAGCATAAAAGGGGCATAATCTGACGCACCCTCCACATTCGGCCCACGCAACACCATAATATTGGCTAGAGTCAGTCCTCCATGTAGATAGCCGGCATCGTGAATATGCTGGAGCGCCTGCGCCAACTGATGGGCATAACTGACCGCCGCGGACAGCTCCAACGGTGGGCTAAACCACAAGCGCCCATCGCTGTTCAAGAGCGAGCCACTGCTGAACAAGCGCCGCGCCACATAGAGACTTCCATGCAGCTCTCCATAATCGAGCACCGGCGCCAGGTAGCGATGAGTTAGCTGACTGATTCCCTGCATCTCGCGGAAAAACTGCCGCCGCGCCGCATCC
Source organism: Thermogemmatispora argillosa (assembly GCF_059696725.1). Taxonomy (NCBI): domain Bacteria; kingdom Bacillati; phylum Chloroflexota; class Ktedonobacteria; order Thermogemmatisporales; family Thermogemmatisporaceae; genus Thermogemmatispora; species Thermogemmatispora argillosa. The sequence goes on from NZ_AP019377.1 coordinate 1,107,876, forward strand.
GAGAGCGGCGCCCAGGGATGCAGCAGCTTCAGCACCACTTTGCGTAGCAGCAGCGTATCCTCCGCCTCATAGCTTTCACCGGCTACCCCGCTGCCAAGAAGCTTGATGACACGATAACGTTCGAACCTCTGGCCTTCTCGCAATGCCGGCATAGGCGACCTCGCTTTTCCCCAGATAGCATCTGTCGCTATTGTAGCATGTTTCTGCTGGCAGACAGCAAAGCAGTAGTACTAAATCGGGAAACCTTGTTTCGTAGTAGAAAAGCCGTAAGGCTATGAACAACCTTCTCCAAGATGAGGAGATAGCAGCGAAGCGCGGCCCTGGCCCGAACTTGGCTCAGCATTCCCCCTCGCTATCAGGGGCCTGCTCCTTATCTTTTCCATCAGGGGAGTGGGCCCCAGGCTCAGCGGCAGCGGCTATGGTCGTCGGCGACGTCTCTTCCGCGCGCGAGACAGTTGCCAACGCTCGCGGCCTTTGCTCTGCAGGAGCTGCCTCACCCGCTCGCCCATCGTGATCCTGCTCCCGGTGAGCGAGAGTGGCCGACTTTTGCCTGCTCAAGCGAGCGCGACGCAGACGGTAGAGGAAGAGCGCCGCCAGCCCAACGACAAGCAGCACCAGGGCCCCAGTCCAGCTAATGGCACGCGCCAGGTGCTCGACAGCCGCAAAATTATCGTGGAAAACGCGCCCGGCAAAGTAGCCGAGCAGCCCGAAGACTGTCGCCCAGACAACGCCGCCTGCCGCATTATAGACCAGAAACGTCCGCCAACGCATGCGGTTGACCCCCGCCAGAAAGGCCGCCCAGGCCCGCAGCACAGCAATGAAGCGTCCAAAGAAGACGGTCTTGTCACCGTGACGTGCAAAGAACCGCTCGGCCCGGTCCAGATGCTCGGTCTTCAGAAAGATGTAGCGTCCAAAACGCTCGACCAGCGGCCTGCCGCCGTGACGCCCGAGCAGATAGCCCAGGTTATCGCCCACAATGGCCCCAAGCGCTGCGCAAGCGATGACCAGAGGAATTTGCAACTGGCGATCGACCCCGGCCAGGAACGAGGCCAGCAAGAGCATCGTCTCCCCAGGGAACGGAATTCCCGAGCTTTCAATCATAATAAAGAGAGCTACTGCGAGATAGCCCCAAACATGCAGCGCCTCTTGGAGCGTCTGCAGCGAGATAAGCGCTGCCAGCGTTCCCAGCGATACCATTGGCCGGCTGACAATGCTCATCAGCGCCAGGCGCAACCACCAGAACATGCCGCCTCCTTCCCCCTCAAGCGGGTTCCATATCACAAATCAAGCAAGCAATCTTTTACCGGGCCAGTATACGCCCTGGCCCGGTAAAACACAACCTCAAGAGCCAGACGAGCGAAGCAAGAGACCTCCTTTGCCCCCACCATCGCCATGTCGCCTGGCTTGCCACCAGCAGCCCAGCCAGGCCAATCCGAAGGCCAGACTGGGCGGGGCCACGGCACTGAGGCCCATCCAGCCGATCCAGCCGCCATTAGCTGGCAAGTAGCCGCGAGAAAGATAGATGGCAAAAGCTGAGAGCGAGAAGACGAGCACAAAGACCTGTAAGGCATATTCTAGAGCTGGAGAGCGCTCGTATAGAGGAAAGGCAAGCGGGGCCAGAGCTACCAGCCAGGCCAGGTACCAGGGGAAAAACCAGGGAGTCACCAGAAAGATGGCCCCCATCGTCAAGAGTGAACCGACGGCCCAGCGCTGCAGTTGAGGCCGCCTCCAGAGTAATCCCAGGGCTCCCCCCAGAGTCACCAGTAGAGCCAGCCCCTGGACAATGTTCCAGGTGCTCCGCTGCCCTAAGACGGCGAGCAATGCCCCCCTCACACCGGGCAGCGGCTGCGGATGATAGTGTCTCCATTCCTGGATAGCACGCAGAATCGAAAATTGCCCTAGCTCACGACTCGTCGAGGGCGGCGCTATCAGGCTGAAGACAATTTCATGAGGGCTGTGACCGAACCAGAAAGGGAAATAGGCCAGCCCTCCCAGGCCAAGCCCACAGCCAAGCGCCAGCAGGAGCCGGGCTAAGACCGGGCGCCAGCATCGACGCCAAGCCGGGAAGAAGCCTTGTCCCCCCTCACGCTGGAGCGTCCGCATGAGGAGCAAACAGACGAAGAGTACCCAGCCTAGCAGCGCCGTAAACTTGATCAAGGCCGCCGACAGCATGAATGCCAGCGCCGGTAGCCAGTAGCGCGCACGCTCAAGGCGTGCGCCCTCGGCATCAGCACAGCACCAGCAGCCCAGCAGCAGGCAGGTCATCATTACGACGTCGTTGTGAGCCCCCAGAGCGCTTTCGATGAGCATGAGCGGATTAAGCCCGTAGAGGATACCCCCCACAGTTATCACACGCTCTGAACGCCCCAGCGCCCGCAGAATGAGCACAATCAGGCCCATGTTGAGCAGGTGGGCCGCCAAAGCAAGGAGACGAAAAGCCAGCACGTAGGCCACGGCATTGGCTCCCAAGAGCCAACTCAGAGCCGCACAGATGAGCAGCCAGAGCGGACCATAGGCCGCTACCGCTGTTTTCCAGTCGTCTAACGACGCCAGGGGATCATTCGGAAAGGCCGAGAGCGGGACAAAGTAGGGGTTAGCCCCATGCGCTACCATGACGCGGCCATAACCAGCGTAGACAAAGATATCGTGCGAGAGCATGCCAGGCGCGACGACAAGTATTCCTCCGCACACGAGCAGAGTCAGACCCACTAGCCCCAGCAGTTGGCGACGCTGACGCGCCGTGGTAGCCCAGCCCCAGGCCAACCATAGCATGGCCCCATAGAGCAGGAAGAGCATGAACACTAAGAAATGAAAGGTCAGGTCCGCCTTGTCTAGAAACGGCAGGACGCTTGAGAACAAAAGCACCAGACGCAAGGGCAGCCAGAGGCCAAGGGGCCTCAAGACGGTTCCCGGAAGCTGGCCAGCGACAGGATGCTCGGCTAGCTGCTCTAAGGGGGCGATGGCCATCACAATACAGGTCAGGTAGAGAGCCAGCAACAGGGTGGCAAATAGGAAGCGAGCGCGCAGACGTGTCGGTGTCATGCGCTCCTCACGTCCCTTTATCTCGATCTGTTTGCTTTCAGCCATGAATCTGTGTATCATGTACCATCTATCGCGCTATCAGGCGCATCCTGCCGAGCCACCCTCTTGGCAGCGCGAGCCAGGAATAGCGCCCAGATTCAAGTTGCCGATGCTCCGGCTTGCTCCATGCTCCGACCATCCTCGCCTTATTCTCATACCATCCTCACCTCATACTCACACCATCCAGAAGCCCATGATGAAAATAATGCTCAGCGTTGCCTGGAGAGGCGGAAAGATCAGAGTGATCGCCTGATGGAGACGTGGATGTTCGCAGGCGAGGGCCGCCAGCGTCATAAAGCCCGGAAACATCTCCAGGACAAAGCGCTGATTAGAGATGAGCGAATCCGGTTGATTGATACTTGGTTCGATCAGGTAAAGCAGCAGCAGGGCAGCGATCCAGAGCGTATAGCTGAAGCGCAGGCGACGCCAGCCCAGCACCGCCAGCACGATAAAGCCCAGGGTGGCACTGAGATCAAGCACCAGATGAACCGAGAAGAGCGAGCCCGCAGGCTGTAGCCAGAATAGCTCTACCAGCGCCTTCCAGATGCCTTCCCACGGCCAGACAGTGCGATGGGCCCAGCGATATTGCACTGCCGCAAAGCTGAAAGGCGAGTGAAAAAGGTGCCAGCAATAGAGACAATAGAGTCCTGTTCCTAGCGGGATCAGGACTACTGGCAGGACTCGCAGGATGAAAGCGCGCCACTCGCCCCGCTCGGGAAACAGCCCCAGGCTGGTGCGGGTTGCCCAGGCTTCCCAGAGGTAAGGGAGCACCAGCAGGATGCCTGGCGAGCGGGTCAGGGCTGCCAGCATGCCGAGCAGCCCGGCCAGCCACCAGCGCCTGCGACGCAAGGCCAGGAAGCAGCTTGTGACCAGCAGCAGGAAGAGCGATTCGTTATAGGCGGTGAAGAAGAAAAAGGCGGTCGGGAAAATGCAGAGGTAGAGCAGCGTGCGACGGCTCACTTGCTCGCCCAGGGCTTCGCTGGCCAGTTGATAGAGTGTGAAGAGAGAGCCGAGTAGGGCTAGATTGCTGATAATCACCCCAAAGATGAAATAACCGTGATTTCCAACAATATGGGCACAGATACGGATCAGTAGTGGAAAAAGTGGAAAGAATGCGCTGTCAAAGGGACTGCGATAGCCGAACTGGGCAATCTCCACATAGTGAATCGCATCCCAGCGCTTCCAGGACATGGCTGCCGCCAGCAGGCTGACTGGCGGCGCTATATACTGGGGAGGTCGTGGACCATTGAGCAGAGTATAGGCAAAGTAGGTTACGAGAATCAGTGCAATGCGGCTCAGAATAAACAGCCAAAGAATATCGGCGGTTGGCGCACGTTTCATAGAATAATGCTCTTTGCTCCTTCCATACCAAGGATAGGATGGGATTGCAGGAGCGACCTTCTCCCGCTATCTTTCTTTGCTTCCTTGCTGACATTCACTGTTATAACGAGCAACCCAGGGGGGTGGTCAAAAAAGCCTTTCTTCTCCCAGTGATCCGCTGGCTTCTGGCCAGGATGAGCGCTGAGAGTCAGGCATATGATAATCAGCCTTTTGATTCTTATGCTGACCTTCTCCTTCTCACTTTGCTCGACAAACGCATCCAGTGGCGCTCCTCGCCGTCGTGGCCGCCCTCTCTGCCAACTAGCTAGCTGGCTGGTAGCGCAGTGGTCTGGCGAGCTGGCTCAAGCAGGCTCGCCCTGCCGGCTCCAATGTGGCAACGACCAGCGCCGGCAGGGCGCTCAAGAACTTGCCCTTCGGCGCCAACGTTGATCTTTCCCCTTGCCATCGCTGCCGCCACATGCTATAGTGTATTTAACATTCTCTTAACATAGCGTTAATATCCAGTTAATGCTTCCCCAGCCGGCGTACAGAGTCAGCGGGCAGCGCCGCCGGTCAGCACCGCCGGGCAGCGCAGTCCGAGCGGGCAGAGCCAGCCAGACCGGGCCGGGCTGTTAGACAGACCTCCAAGCTAGCAGGCAAAGCCAGCCTCCAGAGCAGCGCCGCGAGCAAACCAGGTAGTCAGCCAGAGAGACAGGCAACCGTGAGCGCACGCCACTGCGAGCCTGCGCTCAAGCCTATCAGGCGCGTCAGCCCAACGCCGCCCAAGTCAGTCAAGCTGGCGGTCTTCACAAGCCAGGGCCATCGCAGACAGTACCTATTTATTATGCAGGAATACTACAGAGACGGGAGGGGAGAGATAGCAAGCAATGGCAGCGACAAGCAATCCGACAATGGTCGTGGGCCTGTTACTAGGCGGGGCCCTCTTATTGCTCTATGGCCTGCGCCTCCTATCGGAGGCCATGCAGCGTGCCGCCGGCCCGCGTCTGCAAAAGGCCACGATGGCGCTAGCCCAGCGCCCTTTCATGGCGTTTGGCGTTGGTCTGCTGGTTACAGCACTGACCCAGAGTTCAAGTGCGACCTCCTCGCTCCTGGTGGAACTGGTGAATGCTGAGCTGATTCCGCTCACGACAGCCTTCGTCATGATCCTGGGCACCAATGTCGGCTCTACGCTGGTCGTGCAGTTGCTTGCTTTCCACATAGCGGACTATGCCATCCCGATCGCCGGCGCGGGTGCTGCTTTGGGACTGCTGACACAGCATAAGCCACAGCGCGATCTGGGACAAGCAGCCTTCGGCTTTGGGGTAATCTTGCTTGGCCTGGCAGCCTTGCAGGCCGGCAGCGGTCCGATTGCCGCCAGTCCGATTACCGCCGAGGTATTGCGCGCTTTGACGGGGGCGCCGCTTGTGCTGGCCCTGCTGGGCCTGTTGTTGGCCCTGGCCTTTGCCTCTAGCGCAGCGGCCATCGGCCTGGTGCTGGTTTTGACCGCTAGCGGGGCGCTCTCTGTCTTTGCCGCTCTGGCGCTGCTCTTCGGGGCCAATATCGGCTCAACCTTGACCGCCCTGCTGACAGCCCTTAGCCGCCAGTCGGTGACAGGGCGCCGCTTAGCCCTGCTCCATACCGGCACCAAGTCGCTGGGCGCCGTCATCGCTCTGGCCCTGTTGCAGCCGCTGAGCGGTCTGCTGGCACAGCTCGGACTGGAACCCTCCTGGCAGGTGGCCCTGACTCATTTGATCTTTAATTTGGCCCTGGCAACCGTCTTTGTTCCTCTGGCCGCTCCTGTCACACGCCTGGTGACGCTGCTGCTGCCTGAGCAGGAAAATCATTATGAGCAGCAGCTAGGGCCACGTTACCTTGATCCCGAGGCCCTGGCTTCACCGGCGGTCGCCCTGGGTCAGGCGACGCGCGAGGTGCTGCGCATGGCTGATATTGTGACGGAGATGCTGCGCCTGTCAATGTTGGCCTTCGAGAAGCCGGATGCTCGCGTGCCTGAGCGTATCCATGAGCTGGATGACCAACTTGATCAGCTTAATGCGGCTATTAAGCGCTACTTGACCCAGCTCGATGAGAGTCGTTTGACGCGTGAGCAGGTGCAGCGGGAGCTGGCACTCCTCTACATTATTACTGATCTTGAAGCCATCGGCGATATCATTGATAGGCAGATGATGCGCCTGGCTCGCCGTAAGCAGCGCCGCCAGGTGGCCTTTTCGGAAGAGGGCTGGCAGGATCTGCTCAATTACCATGATGAGGTGACGGAGGCCCTGGAGCAGGCTTTGGCTGCTTTGGCCTCGCAGGATACCTCGTTGGCTAACGACTTTTTTGTCCGTAAGGCGGAGCTGAGTAAGATGAAGCGTCAGCTTCATCTGCGCCACGTCCGCCGCTTGCAGAGCGGCCTCTCTCCCAGTTGGGAGTCAAGCGCGATTCATCTCGACCTGCTCAATGCGCTGAGCCGCGTCCTGTCCCACGCCTCGAACATTGCTCACGCAGTGCGCGGTGATCTCTGAAGGCGTTTGCTCCTTCTCCCTTCTCTCTGGCGGAGCGGCAAGGATCAGTCCAGTGCTCAATTAAGGCGGCCCTTGCCGCTCCGTTGCCTTGTCGCTCCCTCGCTGCACCTCCTTCAGGGGTACGCTTGCTTATCTACTTGCCTCCTTGCTTGCTCTCCCTTCATTTTGTAGTATAAAACCGGCTCAGCCAGTTTTACACAAGAAAGCCCGATCAGACGAGTGATTGGCCATTTTCAGCTAGTTGTTAGCAATTCGTCTATGAGATGAGTAGACTTCCGAGCGTGGAAGATGTGGTCAACTCCGTACCTATTAGTGGGTTGTGAGCTAGCTCATAGCCACTGAGAGAACAAATCAGCAATATAACGTCCGATATCAGTAAAAAGCATGAACTATTCCATCAATCTAGATAAAAAAACATGAAGGTGATGATAGGATGCTAAAAGCACAATTTGAGATCGAAGTTACTACTCCTCTCTTTCTGGGAGGAGCGGATCAGGTAACAGCAGAGCTGCGTCCTCCTTCGTTCCGTGGAGCAATGCGCTACTGGTATCGCGCATTGATCGGTGGTGTCACCGGAGGCACTCTAGAGAAGGTGCGCCAGCGCGAGGCGCGGGTGTTCGGTAAGAGCGAACACGGGTCACCGATCCGTGTCCGCATCACGGCGGTCCAAGCACCGTCGTCCCCATCACCTGCTTTCTGGCAAGACCAGAATAGGGCAGGTATCCGCTACCTTTTCTGGTCGATGCTCGGCTCCTCAAATCGATCTCCCCGTCAATGTTATCCGCCTGGGACGCGCTTCACACTGCTGCTCACAGCCTCCGAGAAAGATCAGCAGCTTCTCCAAGAGGCGATTATTGCCCTCTGGTTGCTAATCCACTGCGGAGGAGTAGGCGCGCGTTCTCGCCGCTGCGCCGGCAGCCTGGCGCTTCGCTCGTCTACTCTCTCCTTTGCCTCAGAGATCAGTCTGCCAGAATGGTTGTCAGGTCGCGCCAGAAACTTCCAAGAGCTGGTCGATACCCTCACAATGGGGTTTCAGGAGATTAAGCGCTTCTACAAGCTTGAAAAGCTAGCTGAACCTGAAATTAGATCTTTCGATGTCATATCTCCTTTAACTTGTTCTATATGTGTTAATACCAAGGAAAAACCTTTGAAAAGTGTAGAAGATGCGTTAGATGCTGTCGGCCGAAGTTACCAGGACTACCGTCGAAAACTTTCGGACCGGGAGCGCATGGCCCTGGGCTTGCCTTTCGGAAAGCACAAGGGCCGTTTGGCCTCGCCCCTTCATCTGCATATCACAGCATTAGAGCAAGAATACGTCTGTGTTGCTACTTGCTTTGATGCTTGTCCGAAAAAAGAACCTCCTCAAGGAGAGAAAAGCTGTCAATGGATTTCAAAGAAGATCCCGCTCTGATCCCTCTTGCTTTCTCAACAGATGAAGGAGCAGGTTTACTCATGACCGAGTCATATATGCTCATCTTTACTCTGGGGCCGGTGCAGTCATTCATCGCCCAGGCGCGCAAGTCCCGCGATCTCTGGCTGGGCAGCTTCCTGCTCTCCCACCTGATGGAGGCGGCCCTTGCTCAAGTGCCACAGGAGGCGCTGGTTTTCCCGACCACGCCCAAGATCGACCGCTCGCGCTGGATACCCGACCTGCCTAACCGCTACGTTGCTGTCTTCCCCTCGCCAGAGAGACCCCATCCTGATCCGTTGACCCTGGCTCGCCAGACCGCGGAGCAAAGCGAGCAAGCGATTTACGCGGCCTGGCAAGACGTCTGCAAGGGGGTCTATAAGCAGCTCTTCGGTGGCAATGGTCCCGATGGGCATGACCTGGTACTGCAGGCCATCTGGGAACGCCAGACTGATCCCCGGCACCTCTTCGAGATCTACTGGGCCATTGCTCCCAACACCGACGCTCAGGGCCTGCCGCTGGCCTATGGGGACTGGTTTAAACGCACCTCCCAGGCGCTCGATGCCCGCAAGAGCCTGCGCGATTTCGCTGCTCAAGATGAACCCGGCGAGAAAAGCACGCTCTCTGGCAAGCGCGAGGCGCTGCATAGCCAGGGCGAGAGTCGGCAGGAGGTCAGAGCGTTTTGGATACAGGTCGCCGCAAAACCGGTTGTTTCGGCCAAAGATCTCGCCCCAGATGGCTCAGAGCGTCTGGATGCCATCGATACGGTGAAGCGCTTCGCTCTCCTCTCGGAGAGCTTCCTCAAAGGTCAAGGGGAGAGCAAGAACGGTCAAGAGGAAAGCAAGAACGGTCAAGGGGAGAGCAAGCCAGGCTCGGAACAGGGTCTAGATTTCCCTTCAACCAGCACCATGGCCGCCGCAACCTTCCTTAAGCGCCTGTTAGCCCTGGTGTCTTCGCCAGAATCTCCAAGCAGCGAAATTCAGGAGGCAGTCAAGGGCTGGCAAGCGATCACTGCGCAGTTAGCGTCGGCCAAGCCTCACCTGGCTCTCCCTTATCTGGAGAAGAAAGCTCAGCAGAGTAATGCCTCCTGGCTCAAGGGTGTTGACGGCGAGTGCGCATTTATCGAGACTTTTACCGCCCAGCGGCTGCGCACGAATTACCGCGCCGTGCTCAAACCGGAGTCATCGCCCACGCCTCGCGGGCCGGCTGCTGACCAGCCCGACTATCTTCTCAGGGCACACGAGGTACTGAGACAGCTTTACCGGCTCATTGGTGCGCCAAGTCCTTACTACGCCCTGCTGCAGATGGACGGTGACCAGATGGGCACCCTCATTGGCGAGGTTCAGAGCCAGCAAGACCACCGCGCCATCAGTAAAGCGCTCTCGACCTTCGCGCGCAAGCATGTTCCCGCAATCGTCGAGGATCAGCGTCCTGGCAAACTGATCTACGCCGGCGGCGATGACGTGCTGGCCCTCGCGCCGCTGGCGCAGGTGTTCGCCATCGCATCAGGCCTACAGCGGGCCTATCACGAGATAGTAGGGTCGCAGGTGCAGAAGGTCACCACGAGAAAGGCCACAGCCAGCATGGGGATCGCCATCGCCCATCACCTGATGCCGCTGACGCTGGTACGCCGGATGGCTCGCGAGGCCGAGGAGCAGGCCAAGCATCGCTACGGGCGCAATGCCCTGGTGGTGACGCTGCTGTGGCGCTCCGGTATCACGCTCTCCGCCGGTTGCCAGTGGAAATATCAATATACGGCGGACTCCAACGACTCGCTCTTGTCACCGCTCCAGATCTTTGAGCAGATGGCGCAACTGTTTGCGAGCGGCACACTCTCGCCACGCTGCCTGGAAAGCTTGAACAGAGAGTTGCCGGGGCTACAGGGCCTGCCAGACGCGGCACTCCGCAGCGAGCTGGCGCGTGTCTTCAGACGGCACTGGAACCAGTACAAGTACGCTGCCAGCCAGGCAGAGCAGACGCCAGAACGGGAGTCGAGGCGTGAGGAGGCGGCGACAGGACTATCTCCTGCTTCAGGGCAACAAGTAGCCACCAGGGAGGCGATCAGGGAACTGCCTAGCGATCCGGAGGAGGCCTCGCTGCTCTTGGCCCACCAACTGGTTACTCTGGTCGCAGCAATGAAGAAGACTCATGCGCAAGCCTTCGCTCAGGCCAATAGCGCTGCCCTGGCCACGGTCTTGAACTGGCTGCAGATTCTGGCTTTTCTCGCAAGGGAGGCAGGAGACAGTGTATCTTTTCATTGAGCCACATGAGACGCTTCTCTTTCGCAGCGGGCGCCCCTTCGATGCTGGAGAGGTGAACTTCGCTGAGTCGCTCTTTCCCCCAACGCCTGAAACTCTGCAGGGGTCACTGCGGGAGTTGATCGCTCGCCATTGGGACCAGCGCAAGAGCCTGCCAGAGCTGCTCAGCGATCCGGAGCTGACTGCCCTGATTGGCAACCAGAGAGGCTACGGTCGCCTGCGCATCAGACTTATTGCGCTCGCACGCCGTCAGAAGGCGGAGAACGGCGGCCAGCGTTTTGAGCTGCTCTATCCTATGCCGGTCCATTTGCTGCGTGCACCGGCCTCAGCCGATGCTTCCTCCAGTCGCATCCTCCGCCTGAAACCGGCCTCGCCCACCGGTGTCTTGACCAATCTTCCTTTGGGGCTGCAGCTACTTTATCCCGAAGGCCAGGAGCAGGCACAGCCGCTTGGTAAGGAGAGCAGGCTACAAGGCTGGCTGACAGCGGAAGGACTGGAGGCGGCCCTGCGTCCCAACGCCGAGATCAGCGCCTCTATGATCGTCTCCGCGAGCGCTATCTATGAGGAGGAGCCGCGTACAGGCATCGCTCGCCGGGAGAGTACGCGCGCAACAGAGGAGGGCATGCTCTATACCATCTATGCCGTGCGCCTGCGGCCCGGTTATGGCTTTATCGTTGAGCTGCGCCTGGCCCAGCTCTCTGATCCCTCCAGCGATCAACTGGTGCCGGACGAGCAGACCGCCTCGCTGCTGCGTCTGCCTCCCCCTCCGGCGCACTTCGCCCATACTCTGGGTGGTGAGCGTCGTCCTGTGACTGTCTGGCTGATCGATCCCCAGGATACACCAGTGCGGGCCGCCGCACCTCAACCGCCAGAGCGCGCAAGCGGGCAGGGGCTCCTGCTTTATCTGGCCACGCCGGCGATCTTCAGAGCAGGCTGGCGACCCGAGCGCTGGCCTGCCGATCTCGGAGAGCCGATTGCCGCGGCCATCAGCCGCTATCAGTGGATTGGCGGGTGGCAGATGAATCCCCATCATCACGGTGGTCAGAGCAAAGTGGCACGGCGCTGCGTTCCCGCAGGAAGCGTCTACTTCTTTCAGAGGGAACCCGCTAGGGATCTCTATCAGCTAACAGATGTTGGTCGGGAAATAGGCTACGGTATGATCCTTAAAGGAGCTTGGTGAGATGATTACAGCTACGAGCATGATGTACATCTATACTGAAACACCCTTGCATGCCGGCGTGGGTAGCGGCCTGAGCAGTGTCGAGCTCCCCATTCAGCGCGAGCGCCATACCCAGTACCCGATGATCCAGGGCAGCAGCATCAAAGGGAAACTGCGAGCGCTGATCGCCATGCAGGCTGGCAGCAACTCCGACGGCCTGGTCAAGGCTCTCTTCGGTCACGAGCGCGAAACTTTGGAGACGGACCAGTTTCACGCCGGGGCCTTGATTGTTGGCGATGCCCGCATCCTGCTTTTTCCCGTGCGCTCTCTCAAGGGGGTCTTCGCTTATACTACCTCTTTTGACGTCCTGGAGCGCTTTCGAAAGGATCTCACCTACATTCACCAGGAGCAGACTTTTCCGCAGTTGCCGCCGGAGCGACCGATGAACGGCCAGGCGCTGGTTACTGAGCATTCAGAGGTGATCACTTCCGAGGGGAAGCCAGGCCTGTTGCTGGAAGAGTTCAGTTTCGAGGTAAGCAAGAGCCAGCAGGTGACCAATGTGGCGCACTGGCTGGCGGAGCACGCGCTCCCGCTTGACGGCTACTGGGCCGACAAGCTGCGCTCTGCGCTGGTCGTTCTCCCCGACGACGATTTCCGCGACTTCGTGCTCTACTCAACCGAGCTGATTACACGCATTGCCCTTGATCAAGGCACGAAGACGGTAAGAGAGGGCGCGCTCTGGACGGAGGAGCACCTGCCGGCAGACACATTGCTCTACGCTCCCATCTACGCCACGAACGAGCGACGCCCCAATAACCAGCCGCACGCCGGTAATAATGCGCCGCGCTCGGGAGTGGAGCTTCTCCGAGAGGCCCAAAATCGCAGCCTGCAGGCCGGCCCTTACCTGCAGCTCGGCGGCGATGAGACGGTTGGACGAGGCTTCGTCAAAGTGCGCTGGAGTCCCGCAGTCTCGCTCATTGGCTCTACTACCAGTAAGTCGTAAGACAGGCCATCTTCCTTCAAGGAGCGATAAAAAGGTGAATTCTATGCCAGAAGAGAAAAGTAACATAAGACGTTTTCTCGAACAGGAGCGCGGCCAATTTGCCTGGAATTGCATTCAGGAGATCAAGAAGCTGCCTCCATCAGAGCAGGCCGAATATCGCACACGGGCTTTGACCTTTAACCAGATGGTGCACATCAACGGCCTGGGAGCCACTCTCGGCTTTCTGAAGGCTAAAGCGACAAAGGAGCAGAAGACGCTCAACGCCTACGGCTATCTGCTGCAGCATCTGACCGCCTGGATGCACCAGTGTTGCTTTCTCGAAGGCCTGGGCCAGGAGTTTGATGCCCTGTTGCTCTGGGTGCTGGAGGAGGCGGACAGGGAAGCCTACCGCCGTGCGACCGCCGAATGCCTGGCCTTCGGCGACTGGCTGCGTCGCTTCGCCGAAGCTGAGCTGTCTAAGGAGGGCGGCAGCCAGCCGGATAGTAGATCAGGGTCATAAAAGGGAGGGCAGTAAAGACTATGCCTGAGAAGAGACATGGCCGTAGAGAGCAAAGGGCCTCTGGAAGGTCGCCACAGCCCCCAGACAGCTCACGCGCAAATAAGGAGGCGAGCGACACGCGCCAAACACCGCTCTATCTTCTGCCCCCGGAAGCAGCTAGCCTGGTTGCCCAGGAACTGGCCGGACCTAAAGCCTGCGCGCATCTGGGTTTGCAGCTGCACCGCTACATTCCCTGCGCGGTTCTTCAGCTCTCGCTGGACCCCACGCGTCAGGCCCCCCCCGGAGAGCGGCAGAGGTGGCTGCAGGCACTGGTCCAAAGCTATAAGCCCGACGAGACTTTCACCAAGAGCGTCTATCAGCGCTGGGAGGCGCTGACCAAAGCTCTGCAGGCTCGTCGCTTCGAGGCCGAGACCGACTGGCGCATGGTTGTTGGTCTGGGCGGCAACTCTGTTCTGGAGACCGACCTGACGCTGCATCGCAATTACAGTCTGCCGATCATTCCTGGCAGCGCCCTCAAAGGCCTGACGCACAGCTATGCCGACCAAGAGGACTGGGAGGTTACCGTCCTCGACGAGCAGGGTCAGCCCCGGCAGAGAAAGAAAGCAGAAGCTGACCTGCCGCGCATCTTTGGCTCCAGTGGTCAGGCCGGCAGCGTCATCTTTTTCGACGCCATTCCGCGCAACGGGCAGGCGACGCTGACGCTGGATGTCATGACCCCTCACTACCCCGACTACTACCAGAAGGATAATACGCCTCCCAGCAACGATCAACAGCCCATACCGATCACCTTCCTCACGGTGACCAAGACCACCTTTGTTTTCGCTATCGCCCCCCGTACGCCTCAGCTTGAAGATCAGGCCGATGCCGCCCTGGCTCTGGCCCTTCTCAAGCAGGCCCTGGTCGACTACGGGGTCGGTGGCAAGACCAGCGCGGGCTACGGCTACTTTCAGCCGCTAGCCGATTCTCCACCACCCACAACGATCTCCCCGGGGCCGAGGAAGCCCTAGACCTGGAGGAGGCTCGGGCCAAAGCCAGAGAGCTAGCAGCCCTCACCCCGAGCTGCGGACCTGGGGAGAACTGTGCCACGTTGGCCGTGGCTGCGTCAAGGGCAATGGTCACTACCGTCTGCTGCCCTCCCTGGCTTGAGCATCTGAGGCCGCATTAGCTCGCTGACCTCTTTCAGCGACTATCACACCCCAAACACCCTACGCCTCTGGTCGCTCTGCAGAGCCTTGACCAGGGGCGTGGTGCCGTCTGCGGGCCAGCGCGAGCTATTGCGCCTTTCTCAACTTTACAAGAAGAGGAAATACACTTAGACGGAAAAAGCTGCAAGCAACCGTGAAAAGAAAGCAAGAAAGCCGTATACACATCTTGCAAACAGATTAGCTTTCTTGTTTACTCACTCTCTCATTACCCCCCCACCTCCCCTTGTCCCAGCCTGTCACATACTGTAGAATGGCTCTTGTTAGTGGGTAGAGTGAGCCATGCTTTCAAATGGAGGTATAGTTTATGAGCACCAGCAGCACCCGACACGGCTCTCCTCACTTCCCCACCGTGAGCGGCAGCATTGCCCCATCCACGCAACAGGAAATGGACGCCGCCGTGCAGGCGCTGCAGGCCCATAAAGATCGCTGGGTCGCAGTGCCAGTACGCGAGCGCATCGCCATTTTAGAGCAGCTCCTCAGCAACTTCGTGGCCATTGCTCCACGTTGGGTTGAGGCCAGCCTCAAAGCCAAAGGCCTGGCCCCCGACGAACCAGCGGCCAGTGAAGAATGGGGAGCGGGCGTCTTACCAGTGGTCAACAACCTGCGCCAGCTACGGCAGTCGCTGCTTGATATTGAGCGCTACGGGCATCCGCGCATCCCTGGCCCGGTACTGACCATGCCCAACGGGCAAGTTGCAGCCCGAGTCTTTCCCCAGACCTTCTACGACCGCCTCTTTTTTATGGGCCTCACGGCGGAAATCTGGATGGAACCGGGGGTCAGCATCAGTGAGCTTGCGCGCACTCAGGCTCTCATCTACCAGGACCGTCAACACAGTGGCAAGGTGGCGCTGGTGCTGGGGGCCGGCAATGTCGCCAGCATCGGCCCGATGGACATCCTCTACAAGCTCTTTGTCGAAGATCAGGTTGTCCTGTTCAAAGCCAATCCGGTAAATGCCTACCTCGGGCCACTGCTAGCCGAGGCCTTTGAGCCGCTGATCACAGGCGGCTTCCTGCGTCTCGTCTATGGCGGAGCGGAAGAAGGGGCCTACCTCTGCCAGCACCCTGGTATAGAAGAGATCCACATTACTGGCTCCGATAAAACCTACGAAGCCATCGTCTTCGGTCCCGGACCAGAGGGCGCTCAGCGCAAAGCCGCCCGCCAACCGCTGATCACCAAGCGGGTGACCGGCGAGCTGGGCAACGTCAGCCCGGTCATCGTGGTGCCTGGTCCCTGGACCACACGCGATCTCGCTTATCAGGCCGCCCACATCGTCAGCTCTCTCACCAATAATGCAGGCTTCAACTGCAATGCGACGCGCGTGCTCATCCAGCATGCCGGTTGGGAGCAGCGGCCTGAGCTGCTCAATGCCATCCGGCGCGTCTTACAAAGCGTTCCCCCGCGCCTGGCCTACTATCCCGGCGCCAACGAGCGTCAACGCGCCTTCGTTGCCGAGCACCCCGAGGCCGAATTGTACGGCCAGGCCAGCGACGGGCGCCTCCCCTGGACCTTTATCACTGGGCTTGATCCCGAGCGCGAGGGCGATATCTGCTATACAACCGAAGCCTTTTGCGGCCTCTTCGCTGAGACCGCCCTCCCCGCCGACAGTGTCGCCGATTATATCGATCGCGCCGTGGCTTTCGCCAATGAACGGCTCTGGGGAACGCTCAATGCTACCCTGATCGTTCACCCCGAATCGCTCAAAATTCCGGCCATCGCCCACGCCGTTGAGCGCGCTGTCGCCAATCTGCGCTACGGAACCATTGGCGTCAATTATTGGGCCGGCATCGGCTTCGCCCTGGCTGTGACTACCTGGGGAGCTTTTCCCGGTCACGAGAGCTACGATATCCAGTCAGGCACGGGCGTGGTCCACAATACGCTGATGTTTTCTCGCGCTCAAAAGTCCGTCCTTCGCGGTCCTTTCCGTACCACACCGACCCCGCCCTGGTTTGTGACTGAGGGACGTAAAGCCTTGAAGATCTTCCCGAAATTGGTCGAGTTCCTGGCCGCGCCTTCACCGACGAAGCTCCCGGCCATCCTGTTGGCGGCCACCGTCGGCTGATCGATCCAACAGGCAGCGACGACTCCTCGCTCACCGCGCTCGCTGCGCTCGGCTAGCTCCGGCCTGGCTCAGCGAGCACGCCCGCTGTGAGCTGTCGCTAGCGGCAGCGACGCCGTTCTTATCCACAAGTCGTTTTTTGCCGTCAGTCAGTTCATGCATTTCAATATTCGGAAGGAGGATAGTGCCTGTCTTTTGGCCAGCGATGTCACCTTTTGCGTAGTCGCGACGTACCAGAAAGAGGACGACCGTTTCGTCCTGGCCAACTAAGCAGGCTCTCAGGGAAGAGAGATGTTCTGTCTGAGATGTGCCAATCACAATAATTTCATGAAGAGGAGGTATTTACATGAGTAAGGCTGCAACGCTTATGGCGCTCGCCTCGGCTCTGGAGCAGAAGGACTACCAGCAAGCCGCCGCCTATCTCGCCGACCACTTCGTGTATTACGGAACTGGCACGCAACACCTCAGCAAGCCTCAATTCCTGGAGCTGTTGCAGACACTTCAGAGTGCTCTTCCTTCCTTGCGCTTCCACCTTCAGCATTTGTGCGAAATGGGGAATCGCGTGACTGCGCATCTGCAATTCGCCAGTCTGCCCGTCCAGTCTTTCAGCAGCGAAGAAGGCCCGGGCTCTCAGCCCAGCGCACACCGTGCTAGCGAGAATGATCCCCTAGAGGCCGGGCTGGAGTGCACTTTTGAAGGAGCCTTTATCACAAGCTTGAGAGTCAAAGCCCCACCCCAGCAGAGAACTGAGGATACGCTGCGTGCGCTAGGAGCCGCGCTTCACCAGAGCTAAGGGAGAGCGTTGCAGGACGGTGCCGGCAACGAGAGCCGCACCAGGCCACGCCAGCGGAGGAAACTGGGGCCAGCGTTGTGCCGGAGCTTCCTCCGCCCCACCAGGCCGGCCTGGCCATGATGTTGTTTGCCTTTTTCTCTCCGCCTGGTTGCCCTCCCTCTCTTTCCCCTTTCCCTCCTTTCGCTGGTCGCTGGCTACGCGATGCCCACCGCGACAACCCCGCTCATAGTGCCGACCAGCAGGGTGCGCCCGACCAGTGTCGGCGTGGCGAAACGCGACGTCGGCTCAATTGCAATGCGAGCGCGCACCGCTCCCGTCTGGCGATTGAGAGCGTAGAGCGCTCCTGTGCGATCTACGACGTAGAGGGTGTTGCCGCCTACGATAGGCGAGCCGTTAATGTTCGCCGGCGCTTGCCAGCCACGGACAATGCGCGGACCGCTGGCGATGGTTACCTGAAGCACCCCGAGCGAGCAGGGAACATAGATGACATTATCGACACGCGCCGCCCCACCGTAGGCATCGCAGAGCCGTTGCTCCTGGAGCTGTCCCCCAACACCACCTAGAGCGTTGGCCCGCAGTAGATAGGCCATTCCCGATTTTCCGGCGATAAAGAGCAGACCGTTGGGCAGGAGGACCGGCCCCAAGGAGCTGAGATCGAGATCGGCGGCATTATCGCTGGCCCACTGCGCTGGCGCAAAGCCATCCTCAAGCTGGAGAGTCGGAGAGAGGCGCAGCACCGAGTCGCTGTGGTCCCAGGCGCCTTCGGTGACAGCCCCATTGCCAACTGAGACATAGATATCGCCCGCCTGATCGACTGCTGGTCCCGCAGGGGCCCAGATACCGCCTTCGCGGGGTGTGGGCACGCTAAAGGTCAGCATAGCCGCCTGGGGGTCAGTGGTGGGGACAGCTACCACCCGCCCCCGATAGTTACCGCAGTCGCCGTAGAGTCCTCCATAGGCGACATAGATGCGCCCGTTGGCGAGCGCCAGAGCAGCCCGCTGTTGGTGGACACGCGGATCAGCGCCCGGCGGGTCAATGCTACGCCGGAATTTGAGGGCCCCGCTATCGGCATCGACCCCGACAAGGATGTGCTGCGGGCCGCTGATTTCAGCTACAGCAAAGACCAGGTTGGTGGCTGGATCATAGACAGGGGTGCCGGTAATGCCCAAAGGGTCGATGTTGCCACATGGCAGGCTTGAAAGAGGCACGGGCGTTCCGACTTTGGTACGCCAGACTACGCTACCATCGCTCAGGTTGAGGGCATAGAGGGAGTCGCCTTCGGTCGCGACGATGACACGCCCATGTACAACGAGAGGCTCGGCGTAGACAGCTCCGTCCAGGTGACTGGTCCAGAGGGAGACAAGGCGGGCCGGATCAGGCGCAGCCGCAACGTAGCCGCTCCGGGTGTTGTCTCGATGGTAGGTGGTCCAGTCTGAACCTCCTCCGCTGGTTGCGGGTGCGGTGGCCGTAGCTGTAATCGCGCTGGTCGGCGTGGCGAGAACCGGCGCTGAGGCTGTCGGCGTGGCGAGACCAGTCGTGGCATTCCCCCCACAGGCGATTAGTAGCCCAAGGAGCAGCGTTAATAGTCCCCATCTTGGCCACTGTCTTCTTCTTCGACTTCTCCATAGCCAGAGCCTGTCAGCCCTGCTTCCTGTGCCCCAGGCTCCTTTCTCTCCCGATTCAAACAAGTTTCTTTCACGATCTGCGTGTGCTGTTCTGGACATATGCCTTTCTCCTCGGCAAGAGAGTTCTGCTATCGCTCATTTCTTGCGCAAATCTTTTGAAAATACATCAAACATATGCATTCCAACAATAACCTATCTTTTACGAATAGCATGATAGCAGAGTATTCCATCTGACCAGGAGGCAGAGATGGTACTTTCGTGCAGGTAGGTAGATGCTACCCTTGACGCACGCTAGTAAATATGCTATCATGCATGACGTATCGCAGTGCGATAGGTTATGCGATACAGTATCACACGGCGGAATACCTGGAGTGGCAGGACCTCGTCGTTCCTCTCCATCTGTATCACGCGCGGGAGTTGGCCCTTTAACGGTGCCTGGCACGGCCCCGGGTCAGGGTGCGCAGCCTGGCCCGCCAGGTAATAGCTCGGTAGAGGGTTATTTTTTGACCGCTCGCGCGTGGCGCGTCGCGACACTGGCCCTTCTCAATCAGCTTGCGGTATGTCGTTTCTTCTTCAACCCCACTCCATCGCCGTCGGCGGCGATGAGAGCAAGCGTCAGACAGAAAGGACGAAGCAGTCATGAGCAACCTCGGCTTTGAGAACACCGACACCATCCTGATGGAGGAGCGGCTCTTTCCCCCATCCCCCGAAGTCGTCGAGCGGGCCAACATCATGGCCTACATGAAGTCGAAGGGCTTTGACAAGTACGAGGATTTCTATCGCTGGTCGCTGGAGCACCGTGAGGAGTTCTGGGAGGACATGGCGCGAGAGCTGCACTGGTTCCAGCCCTGGCATACGACCTTCCAGTGGACCGAGAAGCCCTTCTTTCAGTGGTTCGTCGGCGGCAAGTTCAACATCGTTTATAACTGTCTTGACCGCCATATGCAAACCTCGACGCGCCAGAAGGTAGCCTACTACTGGGAGGCCGATGATGGCTCCAGCCGCACGCTGACGTACGAGGATCTCTATGTGCTGACCAATCGCCTGGCCAAGGCTCTCCAGAACCTGGGCGTGAAGAAGGGCGACCGCGTTGCTATTTACATGCCTGTCACTCCCGAGCAGGTCGCCGCGATGCTGGCCACGGCCCGCCTGGGGGCGATTCACACGGTGGTCTTCGGCGGCTTCGCTGCGAGCGCTCTGGAGGAGCGCATCAACGATGCGCGCGCGAAGGTCCTCATCACGGTCGATACAGGCCATCGCGGGGGAAAGCTGATTGAGTATAAGAAGATCTGCGATGAGGCCCTGGCCAATACCCCCACGATCGAGAAAGTGATCGTCTTCAAGCGCGAGGGCACCGAGGTCCCGATGCAGGCCGGGCGCGATGTCTATGCCGATGAGCTGCTCCAGGACATCCCCAACGATACGGTAGTGCCCTGCGAGGAGATGGATAGCGAGGATCTCCTCTATATCCTCTACACGAGCGGCAGCACCGGTAAGCCGAAGGGCGTGGTGCATGTCCACGGCGGCTACGCCGTTGGCGTCTACGCGACGACGAAGTTCGTCTTCGATATCAAGCCCGATGATATCTATTGGTGCACCGCTGATAACGGCTGGGTGACCGGCCATAGCTACATCGTCTACGGTCCCTTGCTGAACGGCGCCACCGGCGTGCTCTTCGAAAGCACACCGCAGTATCCCGCCCCCGACCGTTACTGGAGCGTGGTGGAGAAGTACAAGGTGACCATCATCTATACCTCGCCCACGGCTATCCGCGGTCTGATGCGCTTCGGCGAGGAGTGGCCGGCCAAGCACGATCTGTCGAGCCTGCGCATTCTGGGCACGGTCGGCGAGCCGATCAATCCCGAAGCCTGGATGTGGTATCGCCACAACATTGGGCGCGATGCGCTGCCAGTGATGGATACCTGGTGGCAGACCGAAACAGGCGCTATCCTGATTAGCCCGACAGTGATCCTGCCGCTGAAGCCGGGCAGCGCGACCCGTCCGCTCCCGACCATCGATGCGGCGGTGGTCGATAAGGATGGCAACCCGGTCGAGACGGGCAAGGGCGGTTTCCTGATTATCCGTCACCCCTGGCCGTCGATGATGCGTACAATCTATGGCGACCCGGCCCGCTACCGCACCTACTGGGAGACGATCCCGGGCGTCTACTTCGCTGGCGACGCCGCGACGATCGATGAGATCGGCTACTTCCGCATCCAGGGCCGCGTTGACGATGTGATTAAGGTGTCGGGCCATCGCCTTGGCTCGATGGAGATTGAATCGAGCCTGGTGAGCCATCCGGCAGTGGCCGAGGCTGCCGCCATCGGTAAGCCCGATCCGGTCAAAGGTGAGCACATTAAGGTCTTTGTGATCCTGAAGGCCGGCAACGAGCCGTCGGAGGCGATGGTCCAGGAGCTGAAGCAGCACGTGCGCACGAACGTCGGTCCGATCGCCGTCCCCGATGAGATCGAGTTTGTGACCGCGCTGCCGAAGACGCGCTCCGGCAAGATCATGCGCCGCGTCTTGCGCGCCCGCGAGCTGGGTCAGCCACTGGGCGATGTGACGACGCTGGAGGGCTAGCCGCCTGGTCTGAGCGCCAACGGCTCGCATGTGAGCTAGTCCGAGTCTAAGTAGACAGCAGCGCCTCCTACTCGCCAGGAGAGGAAAGCGACCGAGTGTCACTATGCTTACACTCGGTCGCTCTTTTTGCCGGCGGTCGCGCTACTCCTCTAATCTGCGGTAGGCGGCTCGGGGACACCTAGTCCTGGCGCGCGTAGCTCGGAGGTCGTGGCCTCGGGATAGTAGCGCTGCAACAGTTCCAGCCCGATGCTGGCCCGCCGGACGCGCTCGCGCGAGAGGGCGACGACGGTGGCCTCCAGATGACCGCCGCTGGGATAGACGTCGGGGGCGTTGCGCAAGCCGAACTTGAGGTAGACCGGCGCTGCCACCCGCACTAGCTCGGCAATTTCGTAGTGACGCACAAAGCCACCGAAGTCGTCGGGCGCCTCAACATAGACATCGAGCGGCATATCGGTCGCCTGTCGGATGGCCGCCAGTTGGGCCAGCGAGAGATCGGTTGGCGTATTGAGTGTGCTGCCCCCAAGCTGCTCCATGACGCGTGCCGCCGCCGGGTTGGCGGTGCCGATCTGAACCGAGAGCTTGAAAACGAAGTTCGCGGGCAGCTCGCCAGCTTTCTTCATTTCGCTGGCCACCCACAGCAGGCCCTCGTCGGCGACCAGTACCGAGCGGATGCCCAGGTGCGCAGCTCGGCGGATGTCTTCCAGAGCGTAGATGAGCTGGTCCATACCGCGCTGCCTGGCCCCCAGATTGCGCCCGGAACGGCTCCAGAACTGGGCCCCTGTGTCCCAGCCGGCACGCGGCCCAACAAAGAGGCTCACTTCGGCCCCCATCTCGTGCCCCAGCCGGGCCATCGCCGCTATCTCATCGCTACGCAGGAGCATGATGCCGCTGCCCTGCGAGACGCGATGCACGCGTACCCCATAGGCGCGCGCCGCTTCGCGCACGGCTTCCAGGGCCGCCGGCCCCTCAACGCTGGGAATCTCAACCCGATATTGGGCACCATCGGGGAAACGCTTGGAGGAGGTGGGCAGTTCGTGCGCGTCTCCTGTCGGCAGGCCCAGCCGTCGCAAGAACTCGCGCGTTTCCCGCATCAGCTCAGCCATTGCTTTGCGCTCCTGTCTTCTATCTAGTGCGTACTCGCCAGGCGCCAGTACTCTTGTCGCCTGGCTCTGCGCTCTGCACCGCTGATCGCCGCCGCTCCTCTCCTCTCCGCCCTATTCGGACATGCCCCGTACGGGGAGGCCTTCCCAGGCCCGGCGCAGCTCGCCGCCAGGATCGTTCTCAAGGCGACAGGCGAGGTCAAAGATCATAGTGGCCCGCTGCTCCAGGGTGTAAGCCGGCCAGACCGGCAGGCCTGGGGCTGCCGGCACGCCGTCGCGTGCGAAGGCGAGCCATGCACCGCTCATTTTGGCAGCCAACTCCTCTAGCTCCGGTTTCAGGCCCTCACTGGCTCCCAGGAAGCGCCGCGCCGGCTCCAGGTTGTCAAAGACAAAGGGGATCTCAAGCGCATGGCATGATTTGAGCCTGCCGTCGAGAATCGGCGTCTCCCAGGTGAAGAGATACATGTAGACGGGCGCCCCTCCTTGCCTGGCTTTGCGCTCGGCCTGGCGAATGGAGTTGATACGCATCATGGCATCGCTCAGGAGGGCAGTGTAGCGCTCCGCCGGCGTTCGCTCGGGATAGGCACGCGCGTAGGCTGCCAGCAAACGCTCAGTGGCATCGCTGTCCCTGAGCAGAGCCAGAGCCCGCTTGCGCAGGCCTTCCTCATCAAGGGTGTTGAGCTGCCCATCACCGAGCAGGAAGAGGGTTGCTTCGTCCTTGTTGGTGCCTATGATCAGGGGAACCTGAGCCGAGATTGCCGGCGCTTCGGGATCAAAGGGATGCTGGGGCAGAGTGTGACCGTCTACGACCGGCCCCCAGGGACCGAGGGCGTTGGGGTTGACAGCGTCGTTGACTTCGATGATGCGCTGCGTCGGTATCTCATATAGCTGCTCCGCGTTGGCGCGCGTGATGCCCAGGGCCTGAAGCAGGCGTTCGGCGCGCTCGGTCGCCTTTTCGCGCGTGGCCATGCGCAGAGCAGGACCGCTTTGGACGATGGCCCGCTGGAAGAGGCCCGCCGCCGCCGGCATAGCCATCAGGACGCTGACTTTGGCGCCTCCTCCCGACTCGCCGAAGATAGTGACGTTCTGGGGATCACCGCCAAAGGCCTCGATATTATCGCGCACCCACTCTAAAGCGGCCACCAGGTCAAGCATGCCCACATTGCCGGACTCGGCATAGTCGTCACCGAGCAGATCGGCCAGGTGCAGGTAGCCAAACGGCCCCAGTCTGTGGTTGACGGTGACGACCACTACATCGCCGCGCCGCGCGAGATTGGTGCCGCGATAGAAGGCCGCCGAGCCAGAACCCATGCTGAAGCCACCACCGTGACACCAGAAGAGCACGGGACGCTTGCGGCCATCGGCCACCGCCGGAGTCCAGACATTAAGATAGAGGCAGTCTTCGCTTTCTTCTTCGCGCCTGCCCTCACCGATGATGGCCCGCAGGCGTTTCATTCCCTCGGGCGGCTGCGGACAGGCCGGCCCGTACTGCAGGGCATCGCGGACCCCAGTCCAGGGCTCTGGCCTGGTTGGCGGTCGAAAGCGGTTGCGTCCTCCCGTTGGCCCACCATAGGGGATGCCTTTGAAGGTTGCGATGTCGTGGATGGTTGTTCCTCTGACTTTGCCTGCCGAGGTTTCAACGATGAGATCAGCCATCGCTCCGTTGCTCCCTTTCGTTGGTTTGGCTGTTTTGTCGTGCGCCTCACTCAGCAGCTCTTTTTCTCCCTGTCTTTGCTCCCTGGTCTGGTAGGCACGGGCCACAGTAAGATCGCTGGCTCTGCTCTTCTCGCTCTGCTGGCAAAGGCAAGCCCTGTAATCAGGCTCCTATTGTCTTCCGAGAGGATCGAACCAGGGGAAGACAAAAGAGCCACGTCGACGCAGCACGCTTCTTTGAGAGGGGCCAACTGGGCAAGCAGTAGCGGAAACGGGTGCATTGAGCAGCGGCACTTGTTTGATGTACCATTAGAGTATGCCGACCTCTCATCTTCTGGCGACTGTCATGCGGTGCGATAGCCCTGCCACAGGAACTATACGTTACGTGGCCATTGAACGTCAAGCCGCATCAAGAAATGGAGGAAGGTCATGGAGATTGTACCTGGCATTTACCGCCAGGAAGCCTACATCGGCAAGAAGCTGATGGCCCATCATCTGATCATCGGTGAGCGCTCGCTGCTGGTCGACGCGGGTACGCCGGAGCTGGCGCGCGAGGTGCTGATTCCCTGGCTTGCGGAAATGTTGGGCGACCCCGCCCGCCTCGATATGATTCTGGTGACCCATGGCGACGTCGACCATTTCGGCGGCCTGGAGACACTGCGTGCCGCCTGCCCACGCGCGCTTACGCTGGTGCCGGCCCTCGATCGGCGCTGGATCGAGGACGCAGAGGCGATCTTCCGCGAGCGCTACGATGCCTACCACGCTGATCATGGCTTGACTTATGCCCCGGAAATGACGCAGATGCTGCGCTCCTGGCAGGGGAATCCTATTCCCACTACCCTGGGCCTGACCGGTGGCGAAGATATCCGCTGCGGGCCAGAGTTGCTGCTACAGGTGCTGCATGTGCCCGGCCATACACCTGGCCATCTGATGCTCTGGGAGCCACGCCGGCGTGTTGCCATCATCGGCGATGCCCTCAATGGCGCCACGCAGATCGATCGTGACGGTGCTCCGACGGCTCCTCCCCCCTATACCGATCGTGATATCTATCTCGCTTCTATCCAGACCATCGCTTCGTTACAGCCCGCTCTTCTGCTCACCGGTCATTTCCCCATCATGCGCGATCAGGAGGTGACGGCGTTCCTGCAGGCGAGCCGCGATTTTGTCTTGCGCACCGATGCCGTGCTGGCGCGCCTGCTGGCCGAGGCTCAGGAGCCACTGACGCTGGCGCGCTTGATTGAGTTAGCTGATCCTCTGCTCGGTCCCTTTGGCTTCCCTCCCGACCTGGAGTACGCTTTAGAGGCGCACATGCGCTGGCTGGAGCGCTACGGACGTGTGCGCCGGCTCCAACGCGAGGGGGTGGTGGCCTGGGAAGCTGTCAGAAACTGACCAGCCTCTCTTGACTGAGGCTGTCGCCAGCTCTCTGGAGTCTGGTCCAGTACAGCTCAGCCAGCCGCATGACAGAAGAGACCAGACCAGAGTGTACGGCCACTACCTGCGGTCGAGCTGTCCCTGATCTGCTCTGTGGCTCGCTTGCGAGCGAGCTAACGAGCTGGAAAGACGACAAGGCTGTCACGGTTCACTTCCTCAGCCGAGAGAAAGGAAGGCACAGTAAGAGGAGCGAAACTATGGGAACACTTTCCGGTCGCCTGGCGTTGGTCACCGGTGCCGGCATGGGCATCGGTCAGGGCATTGCGATTGAGCTGGCGCGCCAGGGTGCCAGTGTCGGTATTCACTATGCCCACAGCGAAGAGGGTGCCCGCGAGACAGTGGCGCGGATTGAAGCTTTGGGCGGCAAGGCCGTCGCTGTCAAAGGTAATCTGGCCCACGTCGCCGAATGCCGCCGTGTTGTCGATGAGGTCGCCGAGGCCCTGGGTGGCCTGGATATCCTGGTCAATAACGCTGGGGTAACGCGCGCCGACGATTTCCTCAAGATCAGCGAGGAGACCTATAACGAGGTGTTTGACCTCAATATGCGCGGCTACTTCTTCTGCGCTCAGCAGGCCGTGCCTTATATGCTCAAGCGCGGCGGCGGCTCCATCGTTAACATCACCTCGATTCATGGCTACGCCGGCTTTCCACGCCACTCGGCCTACGCTGCTACCAAAGGAGCGATTATCGCATTCACTCGCGAGCTGGCCATCGAGCTGGCGCCGCGGCGTATCCGGGTCAACGCTGTTGGCCCCGGCATCATCGAGGTGCCGCGCTATTTCGCTATTCCTGGCTATACGCGCGAGCTGGGCAATACCCTGGTTCCCTGGGGACGCGTTGGCCACCCTGAAGACATTGGGCCAGCGGTCGCCTTTCTCGTTTCGGATGCCGCCGAATTTATCACCGGTCAGGTGCTCTATGTCGATGGCGGCACCACCGCCCGTATGGGGCTGTGGTGGGATCAAGGCGATACTCCCCAGTAGTCTCTAGCATCTTCAGCGCCTCCCGCCCGCATTCCTGGCGCCAGGCTTCAGAGCCAGTTCCCGCTCAGCCGGAAGCAGGCAGAGCGCCTGTGATCCTGTCTCTACCGTGCGCGACTGCGCCTGCTGCCGGCGCTGGTCAGTCAGGTTGGTTTCCTGGTCCAGACAGGAGGAGCAAAGGCCCGCTCATGGAGTGCGGGCCTTTGCCCTTGGAGGGAAGAGCGATGACGTGGCATTTTTGCGAAGGATGATCTATAGTTCATAAAGGGGGGAGGAAACTAGCCCGCAAAGCATCACGGTTCATCCGGTGTGGCAGCTCGCTGCTGCACTGCTTCCAGCGCAATTTCCCCCTATTGCCCTAAGCTAGCCCTCTAGCAGCATTCCAACGGCAGGAGAGACAGGAGAGCATGACCCGCAACAACACAGGACCGCTGCCAGCTACGCAGGTGAAGCAGCGGCAGCCCGCAACTGGAGTTACAGCCACGACCTCCCGCGCTGTTGACGCCCAGGCCGCCAACGTTATTGGCTGGATTCTTCAGGGCGGCGTTCTGGTGAGCGCCGCCATTATTGTGGCCGGCGTCATCTGGCTCTTTCTGCAGCCTGGTGGTCCGGCAGCTACGAGTGTGGCCCGGTTTCCTCACTCGCTAGCGGATCTGGCGCTAGGCCTACTTCAAGGGCAGGCTGTGGCGCTGATCGTCCTCGGCCTGGTTGTGCTAATCGCCACGCCCGTGCTGCGCGTCGCAACTTCGATCATTGCCTTCGCTCTTGAGCGCGACTTCCGCTACGTGCTGATTACCCTGGTCGTGCTCCTGATTTTGCTCTATAGCCTTTTCTTCGGCGATCGCGGTACGAGCAGCGCCCATCTCAGTAGTCTGGTGCATTTCCAGTTCTCCGCCCTTGTCTTCATCCTTATCTTCTGCGGCTCAGTAGCTGCTGGCCTGCTTGGTGCCTTGATTGGTCTGGGCGGCGGCGTGCTGATCGTGCCTTTGCTGACGCTGGCTTTTGGTCTGCCGATCAGCTTCGCCATCGGCGCTAGCATTATCTCCGTGATCGCCACCTCTAGCGGCGCAGCAGCGGCCTACGTGCGTGACCGCATGACGAATATGCGCGTCGGTATGTTCCTGGAGCTGGCCACCACTACAGGGGCCATTAGTGGCGCCTTTCTGGCTAGCTTGTTAGCGCCGGGTGTCCTAGGGGTCATCTTTGGTGTTATTCTGCTGCTGTCGGCTTTGCCCACGCTCTTCAAAATGGGCGAGGAGCTGCCTGCGGGCGTGAAGAATGACTGGTTGGCAACGCGCCTGAATCTGGCAAGCAGCTATCCCGATGAGCACCTGGGACGCGAGGTAAGCTATCAGGTGACGCGCACACCTCTGGGGTTGCTCCTGATGTACTTGGCCGGCGTGATCTCGGGCCTGCTGGGCATCGGCAGCGGCGCTTTTAAGGTGCTGGCAATGGACGTTGTGATGCGCCTGCCTCTAAAGGTTTCGACGACGACGAGTAACTTTATGATCGGTGTGACGGCAGCCGCGAGCGCCGGCATTTACTTTGCCCGCGGCGATATTCCGCCTCTGGTGGCGGCACCGGTGGCGCTGGGCATTCTCCTCGGAGCCTTGATCGGTTCCCGCTTGCTCTCGCACCTGAGCAATCGGGTTATCCGACTGGTCTTTCTACCGGTCATTGTAGCAACCGCCGTAGAGATGATTCTACATGGTCTGGGAATTGGGGGCTTCTAGCCCTGGCGCTGGACACCCTGGGCACCAGCCGAGGTCAGGCAACCAGGGCAGGGGACGGCCTGGGACAGCGTTGAAGCCTCGCTCAGGCCGTGCCCTTGATTTGCGACTGATTTCTATGGCATCATTGTTAATGGTTGTAAGCAGTTTCTGATCGAGTGGAGCATAGTCCAGCGTATGGTTGCCGTAGCCGGCTTTCATCCACAGATTCGTCCCCCCTGCCCTCTCCTCATCTGCTCTCTCTGAGCGCCAGTCTGGCTGATAGTATGTAGTCAGCCGGTTTTGGCGGAGCAGAGCGCTCCCGAGCAGAGGCACAGGCATCTTTCCCAGGGGGTTTTCAGGCTTCTTCCTCATTGTATCCCATCACGTGAGGAGGAGATCCCACACTGGGCGGAGGCTGTTTTTGGTCTCTCGTCACTGTGCCTCGCTACAAACAGGTCGTTGCGACCGGCTGGCTCAGCAAGCAGGCTTTCGCTCCTGGCGCTGTTATAGTCTTCTGCTGATGCCCTTCTGCATGCCCTGTTAGTAATGAGGATTGAGGAAAGGTTACCGTGCGTATTTCCCCTCCACCTTTGATGAGCCGGCGCCGTGGCATGCGCAGTTTGGCGGGCCTGGCGCCTCTAGGGGCCTCCTGCCTCTGGGGAGGCATGTATGTCGTAAGCCGCGCCAGCTTTGGCGCCATTCCTCCGGTCACGTTGGGACTGCTGCGCCTTCTGTTGGGAGGCGCCGCTCTATGGCTGGTGCTGCGCCTGCGGGGCTCAAGGGAGCGTTTGCAGCGCCGGGAACGCTGGCGCCTGCCGCTACTCGGCCTGTGCATCGCAGCAACTATTACGACGCAGTTCATTGGCACTGATTTGGCCAGCGCCCACGACGGCGCGCTGCTGACGACGATTACGCCCCTCTTCATTGTGCCCCTGGCCTGGTTGCTGCTTGGCGAGCGCCCGCGCTGGCGCGTTGTCGCTGGCACGCTGCTGGCCCTGGTCGGCGTGGTGATCATCGTCGGGAGTGAGCAGGGCAACGGAGCAAGTACGCAGGCGCGCTCGGTGCTCCTCGGCGACGGGCTGCTCATTATTTCGGCCTTTTTCTGGGCCTTGTTTACTGTGCTTGGGACGCCGTTGGTCCGCAAGTACTCGGCTCTGGTCATCACAACCTACGGAACGCTGTGGAGCCTGGTCTTTTTTGTGCCGCTGGCAGTCTGGGAGCTGAGTCAGCTCCCTCAACTCTCTTTCTCGCTCGGTTCGCTCGCAAGTGTGCTCTACCTGGGGCTGGGCGCAACGGCTCTCGCCTGGTTCCTCTGGTACCGTGGCGTGGAACGGCTGCCCGCCGGTGTCGCCGCGGTCTTTTTCTTCGCGCAGCCGCTGGTCGGTGGCCTGCTGAGCGCTCTCTTATTGCAGGAGGAACTGGGAGCAGGCTTCTGGTTGGGTGGTCTGGTGTTGGCGCTCGGTATCGTGCTGGCTTCACTCTGATTGACAATCCCTGGTAAACGAGGGAAATGCCCGCTTGCGATTGCGGCGGACGTTTCCCTCTAGTCCTCGTGCTCGCTTTCCACAGACGGGCTAGTATAGCAACATATTGTCATATGTGGAAATAGGAGCAACAGCTCTAATCAGCCTGGCTTGTCAGACGCCCTGCGACCAAAGTAGTAAGTTGAGTCAGTGCCTCGACAATGCGGCTCTCTAAGGCCATCATTTCCTCCTTGATACGTGTCTCTAAGGCCATCATCTCTCCTTTGATACGTGTCTCTAAGCTCGTCATCTCCTCCTTGATACGTGTCTCTAAGCTTGCCATCTCTCCTTTGATACGTGTCTCTAAGCTCGTCATCTCCCCTTTGATACGTGTCTCTAAGCTCGTCATCTCCCCTTTGATACGTGTCTCCAAGCTCGTCATCTTCTCTTCGATGCGTGTCTCTAAGCTCGTCATCTTCTCTTCGATGCGTGTCTCTAAGGCCGCCATATCTTCTTTGGTAGCCATCTTCTCCTCGATGGCAGCTACACGCCCTTCCAAGGCCTCTAGCCGCCCCTCTACCTTCTCCATGCGCCCCTCCAAGGCCTCTAGCCGCCCCTCTACCTTCTCCATACGCGTCTCCAAGGCCTCTAGCCGCCCCTCTACCTTCTCCATACGCGTCTCCAAGGCCTCTAGCCGCCCCTCTACCTTCTCCATACGCGTCTCCAAGGCCTCTAACCGCCCCTCCACCTTCTCCACGCGCCTCTCCAGCCCCACCATTCGACCTTCGAGGCTGGTCAGGCGGTTTTCCAGGCTGCCAGTGCGCATTTCTAGCAGCGCCGTTCGCTCCTGCACAATGCGCACATCCTCGCGAGTTGCTACCAGGAGCGATTCTAGACGTTCAAAACGCGTTTCGATCTGACGCTCGCTGCGTAGCTGATACTCGGCCAGCTGACGGAAACTCACCTGCACATTGGAGGCCAGCCCCTTGACTTCTGCGCTGAGGAGAGCAATGGCATGCTCTTGGGCGCTGACACGGGTGACCAGCCAGGACTGTTCTAGAGACATTCTCTTGCCTAACTCTCCCTTCCTCTCAAACAGATCCCTTCTGCTGCAAGGTAGCAGCTCTTTAAGCAAGCAGACAGGCGCTTTTAGGCAAGCACCACCGCGACAGACCCGGGTCGTGTTGAGAGGATAACATAAGCAGACACCAAAAGCAAGTTATTTAAAAGGATAAGATCGCTATTTTTCTGATACACAAGAAAGACACACATCAACAAAAATACGCTTGCTTGCTTTAATTCGAGCAAGCAAGCAACGCCAGCTTTGCCTACCCAGGGATGCCTGAACGCGACGGGGCCTTTTGCCCAGCAGCTCGCACGGCCTAGGCAAGAATCACCTCTATGCCTAGCTCACGCAGGCGAGCCAGCGTCTCGCGATCCAGTCCACTATCGGTAATAATAGTATCGACAGCGCTCAGCGGAGCCACTGTCGTCAACATCACCTTGCCGAACTTGCTATGATCGGCCACGACAATGCGCCGTCGCGCCCGCTCAAGCATGGCCTGCTTTGTACCGGCCTCTTCAAAATTGAACTCAGTCAGCCCATGCTCGATCGTAATCCCTCCGACCGCGATAAAGGCTTTATCGACCTGAAAGCTGCGCAGCGTGCGCTCTGCCAGATGGCCAACTAAGGACAATTCGCTTGGGCGCAGCTTCCCTCCTACTACGATCACCTGAATCGCCGACTGATTGGCCAACTCCAAGGCCGCACGTAGATTGGTGACCAGCACTGTCAGATTACGCTTCCCCTTGAGCGCTCGCGCGATCTCCAGCGTTGTCGTTCCCACATCGAGAATGAGGCTCTCCCCATCGTTGACCAGCTCCACAGCTCGCGCAGCAATGCGACGCTTCTCCTCGGCATGCTCGGTCTCGCGCGCACTAAACGGCGGTTCATAGCTGGCACCGCGCAGGCTGATTGCCCCCCCATGTACCCGCCTGATCAATCCCTGCTCCTCCAGCTCCTGTAAGTCCCTGACGACAGTAATGCTAGAGACAGCAAAGCGCTGCGCCAGATCACGCACCGAGGCGATGCCACTGGATTCGATAATCTCAAAGATCTTTCGTCGACGCTCCTGGGCAATAATCTTTGTTTCCTTCTTCATTCAGCACATGCTCCCTCAATTTACTCTCCATCACCCTGCCCGAGCAGCTAGCAGGCCAGCAAGGAAGGATCGCCCTGCCTTCCGCTGCCCTTTTGCTCGTCCTCCCCCTCACCCGCGCCCGACCTTCCTCTCAAGCCCTACCGAGCATTGTATCATGCTTTCCCCCCGCGAGAGAGCACGGCCTCTCAGCCCTCCCCTCAACGGGTGGTCGTCCTCTCTTCACTGGCCTCTCTATAGGAGTACAACCGGCCCTAAAAGAAAAAGCAGCCAGAGCGCTACGCTTACCTAGAGCTGTGTCCCGCGGCGTCTTTAGAGCAGAGTACCCGTCGTCGACTGTTGAACAGCATGCGGCGAAGTGGGTACCACTTGTTCAACTGTTGAGCTGAGATGAGGAGGAGACATGGCAAAAGTCGATATTCACGAGACGACAAGAGCTGCTCGCGATATGCAGGAGCAGTATTTTCGGACCACCGATCGCCTGCCGGGCGAGATGTGGTACTGGGCTGCTCTGGTCTCGATTATCACCTCTGCAGTGCTGTTCGTCAGTGGCAAGCGAGACTGGGGGCTGTTCGTTGGCCAGTGGCCGCCGGCCTTCCTGCTCTTTGGCATCTTCCACAAGCTGCTGCGCCCTTCGCGCAGCCAGCTCTAACTAAGCACCGTCAAGTCTCTACCCCGGCGCTCCAACGCCCTGGGAAGCGGACGGAAGAAGGAGAGTTTTCTGCTACCTGGCTGATAGCGGTTCCCTGATTGGGCCTGTCCTCTCTCCTTCTTCCGTCTCCTCTTTCTTTCTTTCCTTCCTTCCTTCCTTCTCAACCTGCACGCTACGGCTCACAACAGGCCTGTCGGGTAGCGTAGGCCAGCTAAAGCGCGGCCCGCCGTCCAAAGCGCCGGAGACGCAAGGCATTGCCCACTACCGACACCGAAGAGAGGGCCATCGCCGCCGCAGCAAAGATCGGGGCCTGCTCCTTGAGGAACGGAATCAGCGGTGAGAGCATCGCCGTCGGGATGAGCACAACGTTATAGGCAAAGGCCCAAAAGAGGTTTTGTTTGATAGTACGCAGCGTTGCCCGTGACAAAGCGAGGGCCGTGGCCAGGCTGCGCAGATTCCCTTTGACCAGGACCACATCAGCCGTCTCCAGCGCAATATCGCTGCCGTTCCCCATAGCAATACCAACATCAGCCTGGGCCAGCGCTGGGGCATCATTGATGCCATCGCCCGCGAAAGCCACCTTCAGCCCCTGCTGCTGAAGATGGCGCACTTGCTCAGCCTTCTCCGCCGGCAAGAGACCGGCCAGGACATGTTCGCCAGGAATGCCCACCTGGGCCGCGATGGCCTGAGCCGTACGGGGATGATCACCACTCACCAGCCAGAGCTGTAGTCCCTGAGCCTGCAACTGGCGTACCGCCTCAGCCGAGCCGGGTTTTAGTGTATCTGCCAACGCCACGACCCCAGCCAACCGGCCTGCGACAGCCACCAGCATGACGGTATTGCCTTCTTGCTCCAGGCGCTCAAGATCGCAACGTACAGCCTCTAGCTCTAGCCCCCGCTCCTCCAAGAGCCGTGGTCCCCCAATTAGCACCTGCTGTCCCTCTAGCAAGGCCTCCAGGCCGCGACCAGGCAGAGCCGTCAGCCGCTCAGGCCTGCGCTCCAGAGAGAGGCCACGTTGGTGCGCCGCATTCACTAGCGCGCGCGCTAGTGGATGCTCTGAGCCTTGCTCGACCTCGGCAGCCAGGCGCAATAGCCCGGCCTCATCCCACGGCTCCAGTGCTATCAGCGCAGTGACCTGGGGCTTGCCACGCGTCAGGGTTCCCGTCTTATCAAAGAGAATGGCCTGCACCGCCTGAATGCGCTCCAGACTCTCGCCGCCCTTGATCAAAATGCCTTGCTCAGCTCCCACCCCAGTGCCCACAATGATCGCTGTGGGTGTCGCCAGCCCGAGGGCACAGGGGCAGGCCACCACTAGCACGGCCACCGCGGCAATCAAGGCCCTGATCCAGCCCGCTGCTCCCAGCCCGTTCATAGCCCCAGCCAGCCCCCAACCGACGAAGGTGAGCAAGGCAATTGCGAGCACCACCGGCACGAAGATCCCGGCTACCTGATCGGCCAGACGCTGAACAGGGGCCTTGCTGCCCTGAGCCTGCTCAACCAGACGAATGATGTTGGCCAGCAGCGTATCGGAGCCGACGCGCGTAGCCCGCATCGTCAGCAGCCCACTTTGATTGATGGTCGCCCCAATCAGGGTATCGCCCTCGCCCTTTTCCACCGGCAAGCTTTCCCCAGTGACCATCGACTCATCAACTGTCGAATTTCCGGCTACTACTAGCCCATCAACCGGAATCTGTTCACCAGGACGCACGATGAGCAGATCGCCCGGCCTGACCTCGGTAATGGCAATGCCACGCTCCTGACCGTCACGCAACACATGGGCGCTACGCGGCTGCAGCCCCATCAGACGACGAATAGCCTGTCCAGCCTCGCTCCTGGCTCGCTCCTCCAGATAGCGCCCAAGGTAGATCAGCGTAATGATGAGGGCCGCCGTGTCGTAAAAGGTCGGCTCATCGGCCAGTTGCGGAACCACAGTGGCGAAGAAACTGAGCAGGTAGGCCGCCGTCGAGCCAGCCGAGATGAGGGTGTCCATCGTGGCCGCCCCATGCCGCAGGTTCTTGAGAGCGTTCCGGTGAAACTCCCATCCAACCACCGCCCAGATAGGCGTTGTGAGCAGAAACAAGAGATAGTTCTCACCCGGGAAGCGGTCCATAAAGAACATGCTGAGCACGACGACTGGCAGCGAAAGAGCAACCGCCATGAGCAGCAGCCAGAGACGACGCCGGGCCGTTCGCTGCTGGGCCTCAGTGACTTCCCCAGCTCCAGCCGCAGCTTTGTCCTGGCTTCCACCGCTCGCTAGCTCTTCCTCAGCGGGCTTGCCTCGCTCACCTTCTACGGCAGACATGAGCGGCAGCGCCTCATAGCCCAGTTGCTCAACTTTCTCGATCATCACCGCTGGACTAACTTGCCCGGGGTCATAGAGAACCGTGGCCTTCTCGGTGGCAAAGTTCACGCTGGCCTCCTTGACGCCCGGTAAGCGCTGCAGGCCTCGCTCAATGCGCCTGGCACAAGAGGCGCAGCTCATGCCCTCCAAGGCCAACGTCACAGAGGCCACTTGCTCGCCCTGGCAGTGCTCGCCGCCGCTTTGATCTATGCTCCTCTGCGGTCCTTCACGACCAGGCAGATAGGTTGCCATCTTCTGTATCTCCTCGTAGCCATCACTCGGTACTAACCCATACCCCCCCGGTAGGGGTCTATAAAAAGGATAGCGCAGAGAGCAAGACTTGTCAAATCTGCCGACCGCCCTCACAGGTCAGACTTGCTCAGCCAGTCCGCTTCCTTGTGATATAATGGGAGGAGAGCAACAAGTGCACTACCTATCCACGCTACCCAAGAGAGCAAAGCATGACCGCCCATTCAGCCAGCAACGCGCAGACGGTGCGCCGGCTTCTCCGCCGCTTTCGCGGTCTTCAGGCCCACCTGCTGCCAGACGAAGAGCCGCTAGCTAGCCACCCCGTTATCTGGAATAGTCAGCAGCACGGTCGCGTAGCCTGCGACGCCATCCTCACGAACAGGCGCCTGCTCGGCTACTATCAGATCCGCTTTCCGCGCCCGCGCCTGTTTCTGGAAGCCATTCCCCTCGAAGCGATCACCTCGATCACACTGCGCAGCCCTCAGAGCAAACCACTGCTGCATGAGCTGCTGATCATCTCCGGGCAAAGGCGAGTCTTGCTTCGCGCCCCGCGCCGTGTCATCGAAAACCTCTATGACGCCTTGCAGCGCCTCAGCGAGAGCGAGCGCGCCAGTCAGACGACAGAGAGCGCCCAGACCGACGGAGAGGAGCCCGACAGAGCACTGCCGCCGCGCTTTGCGCGACAGCCGCTCGCCAGTTCCGCAGAGCACTCGCCGGCCGGCATCGCTGTGATTTTCGCCTGCGGCCTCATCCTGGAAATCATAGCTGTCTTTCTCTGGCAGACCACCGGCAGCCTCGCCACCAGCCTGCCCCCCTTCGGCGCCGGCCTGCTGGCGGTCGTGACTGCCGTTCTCGTCTACCGCCAGCGCTAGACCCGCTCACGTGAACATGCTTTCTCCCTCTACCGCTCTTGTTAGCTGGCAGGGCTTTGGCCGTTAGCTAGCAACGTTGACACCTTCTTTTTGCGACAGGTACAATACAAAGGGCCTGGTAAATACAGCGATTGGCCTGCTCGTTCTATCCATAGCGAGAGAATCTGTGCAGACGTAAGGCGCCCGGGGCAGTCCTCTCTTCTGACGAACGCAGACAGCACACGGCCCTTTTCCGACAGAGAAAGGCAAAGAAGGCGCAGGAGGCAGCAGAAGGAGCAGCCTCCCTTCTTTGCTGAGAAGGAGCCACTTTACGCAGGTGTAGGCTGTCTTGTGTCTTGCGCCTTTGCTCGCACATAGGTAAGATGAGGCAACAACGCAATGAAGATCTTCGTCTGTGTAAAGCAGATTCCAGACCCCAACACCGTCGAAAGCAAGCTTGACCCGGCGACAAAACGACTGGTGCGTAGCGGGGTCTCGCTGGTGCTGGACCCGGGAGATGAGACAACGATCGCGGCAGCGATCAAGCTGCGCGATAGTCTCGGCAATAGCGAGCTGACGGCGATCAGCATGGGTCCGACCAGCGCTCAGGAGGCCCTGCGGCGCGCCCTGGCCATGGGCGTTGACCGGGCCATTCTGATCAGCGATCCGGCGCTGGCTGGCTCGGATGTCCTGGGGACGGCGCGGACTCTGGCCGCCGCTCTCAAGCGCGAGAATCCCGATCTGATCTTCTGCTCGACAGAGAGCACGGATGGCTATACCGGTATGGTGCCGGGGGCCATCGCCGAGTTTCTGGGCCTGCCCCAGCTCACCTTTGCACGCGAAATCAAGGTCGAGGGCAGCAAGGCCGTCATCAAGCGCGTCACCCAGACCGGCTACGAGGTTGTCGAAAGCCCCTTGCCAGCGGTCGTCACCATCGCCAGCGGCTCTTTCGAGGCTATCTATCCCACGATGAAGGGCATCATGAGCGCACGCAAGAAGCCCTTTACGCAGCTGAGCCTGAGCGATCTAGGAGTGGACCCGTCGCAGGTCGGGGAGGCTGGCGCACGCGAGCAGGTGCTTTCGATCGGCAAGGCTGAGGCCCGCGCCGCCGGGCAGATTATTAAGGATGAGGGCAACGCTGCCGAGATCATCGCCGACTTCTTGCAGCGTCACCAGTTGCTCTAGGAGGAGTGCAGGTTATGGCAAAAACGATCTGGGTCCTGGTCGAAATTGAGGATGGCCGACCAGCTCGCTCGTCGCTGGAGGTGCTGAGCAAGGCGGCCCGGCTGGGTCGCGCTGAGGCGATCGTCCTCGGCTCCGCCGCTGCTACGGTGGCTCCCTCCCTGGGTGAGTTCGGCGCCGAAAAGGTCTATGTCCACGCCGATCCTACCTACGATACCTACCTGACGCTCCCCGCCGTCGATACGATTAGTGATCTGCTGCAGCGGCAGCAGCCCGATCTTCTGCTCTTCCCCACGACCTACGATGTCCGCGATATCGCCGCTCGCTTGAGTGCACGCCATAATCTGGGCCTGATCACCGATGCCACAGACCTGCGCTACGAGGGCGACCGGCTGGAAGTGACGGTCCCTTGGGGTGGCGAGAATGTGGTAACGGCCACCCATCCCTATCAGGGAACAGGCATCGTCTTGGCCCGCCCGAAAGCCTTCTCGGTCGAGCGCTTCGAGGGTCGCCAGGCTGAGATCGAGCAGCTTTCGGTGACGCTGCGGCCCGAGTCGCAGCAGATGAAGATTCTCGACCGTGTCGAGGTGCAGAGCGAAGGCCCGGCTCTGGAGGACGCCAGCATCATCGTCAGCGGTGGTCGCGGCCTGGGGAAGCCTGAAAATTATCGTCTGGTCGAAGAGCTGGCGGCAGTGCTCGGCGGAGCGCCCGGCGCAACGCGCGCTATTGTCGATGCCGGCTGGCTGCCCTATAGCTACCAGATCGGGCAGACCGGCAAGACGGTTAAGCCTACGCTCTATATCGCCTGCGGCATCAGCGGCGCGATTCAGCACCTGGCCGGCATGAAAGGCTCAAAGTATATCGTGGCCATCAACAAGGATGAGCATGCGCCGATCTTCTCGGTGGCTGATCTGGGCATCGTCGGCGATGTGCTGACGATCTTGCCTCAGTTGATCGAGGAAGTGAAGCGGCGCAAGGCTCAGCTCTAGCTCTGGTCGGGTCTCCGTTCTTCCCTTTTCCAGACGTGCTCGTTCGCTCGCTCTCGCTGACGCATACGCAGGCAAGAAGCAGCATACTACTGCGGTGGGGCACGGCTGCCGCTGCAAAGTAGCAAGCAGGCAGATAGGCAGGGCAACGGGGCCCCGCCGCCTTTGAGGGAGGTTGTCATGGCACCCCCTGCCATTTCTCCGACCGGTGGGTGGATCGGGACGACCATCTTTGTGGTGATTTTCTTGGCGGCGCTGACAGTCTTCGGCCTGCGCGTCGGGCAATTGGTGACGCTGCTGGCTAAAGCGCGCCGCGAGGACCGCACCGATCATCTGGAGGAGCGCATCGGCGATTTTCTGCTGGTGGTGCTCGGTCAGAGTGGTGTTCTGCGTGATCCGATCCCCGGCCTGGCACATTTCTTTACGTTCTGGGGCTTCATCATTATTCAGTTCGGGCTGCTCAATCTTATTCTCGGGGCTTTCAACGGCTCGCTGCCGCTGATTGGCCATGATCATACGTTCGCAGCCCTGCTTGACCTTTTTGTCCTGTTCGTTCTGGTCTCGCTGATCGTCTTCGCGGTCCGGCGCGGCATTGTCCGTCCCCGCCAGCTCTCAAGCCGCCTACATGGTCCGTGGGATGGCTTCATTATTCTGGGCCTCATTTTCCTGGTCCTGCTGACGCTGGCCCTGGTCGAGACCTTCGGTTTCGCCGCCAGTCACGGCGAGGAGTGGTCTCTGATCGGTTCCTGGTTCGGCCCGTCTTTCTACGGCTTGGGGACGGCGACTAATGTGGTTCTCTATCGCGTCTTCTGGTGGGCCCATATTCTGACGGTGCTGGGCTTCCTGGTCTATCTTCCCGGCTCAAAGCACCTGCACCTGATGGCAACTCCTTTCAATGTTTTCTTCCGCAACTATGGCCCCCGCGGCGCACTGCCGCTGCTGGAGAATCTGGAGGAGCGCGAGGACTACGGCGTTTCGAAGGCGGAGCAGTTTACCTGGAAGCAGTTGCTTGATGGCTACGCCTGTACGGAGTGCGGGCGCTGTAATACGGTCTGCCCGGCTACGAATACGGGTAAGCCGCTGTTGCCCAAGGAGATTATCTTGGGCGTCAAGGAGTCGCTGCTAGATCGCCGCCATGAGATTATAGGCGAGCCGAATCTGTTCCAGAAATTGCCGCTGGCCGATGTGCGCGGCGGCGATGGCCATGAGGAGATTCAGCCGCTGGTGGGCGGGGTGATTAGTAAAGATGCTCTGTGGGCCTGTACGACCTGCGGCGCCTGTATGGAGATCTGTCCGGTCTCTATTGAGCATGTGCCCAAGATTGTGGATATGCGGCGCTCGCTGGTGATGGAGGAAAGCGATTTCCCACCAGAGGTAACGTCGCTGTTCAACAATATTGAGCGCAACGGGAATCCGTGGGAGATCAGTAACGATCGCCGGGCGGAGTGGGCCGCGGGCCTGGATGTGCCGCTGATGGCGGAGAATCCCGATGCTGAGGTCCTCTATTGGGTCGGCTGTATGGGTTCGTTCGATCAGCGCAATCGTAAGGTGGCCACGGCTCTGGTGAAGATTCTGAAGGCCGCTGGGGTGAATTTCGCAATCCTCGGCCCAGAGGAGTCCTGTACGGGTGATCCGGCCCGCCGTATCGGCAATGAGTACCTCTGGCAGATGATGGCTCAGCAGAATATCGAGGTGCTCAATAGCTACGGGTTCAATACAGCTCAGGCGGCAACTGCTTCTAATGGTCACGGCCACAACGGCCAGTCCCCGCGCACGCGGACGATTATTACGGCTTGCCCACACTGCTTCAATACGATTAAGAATGAGTATCCGCAGCTCGGCGGTCATTATGAGGTGGTCCACCATAGCGTCTTCATTGACCGCTTGATCAAGGAGGGTCGCCTGCGGCTCCCCGAAGGCTTCGATCACCGCAAGCTGACCTACCACGATCCTTGCTATGTTGGTCGCTATAATGGGGTCTATGATGAGCCTCGCCGCGTGCTGACGGTGCTCAATAGTAATGGGGTGACAGAGATGCGCCGCAACCGCAATAAGAGTTTCTGCTGCGGCGGCGGCGGCGGTCGCGCCTGGATGGAGGAGCGTATCGGCAAGCGCGTCAATCAGACGCGCGTTAATGAGGCGCTGGAGACAGGCGCCGAGGTGCTGGCAGCGGCCTGTCCCTTCTGCATCATGATGTTTGAGGATGGTGTGAAGGGCGTGGAGGCAGAGGAGCGTCTCCAGGTCGAGGATATCGCTGAAATCGTGGCCCGCGCTCTAGAGGAGGCCGCCACCACAAGCGCGGCGAGCGCTGGTCAGTAGTCCTCTTTTCGCTTTCTTTCTCTCCTCCCCGTCTCTCCCTGGCAGCGCCCCGGTTCTATCGACCGGGGCGCTGGTTTTTTTCTCCCCCACTGTTAGAGTTGTGTTAGAAGATCGTCAGAAAACCGTTATATGACTTGACATTTTTTGTGAGATGAGCTATACTAGGGTCGGACGAACGAAAGAGCGGGTGCCGGCGGACGCTGGAAGCGGCGGCCAGGCTGGTGTTTGAGCTGGCGCCACTCCGGCGTCGCCCGGCGGATGATGGTGTGGATGGGGAATAGTGGTCAGGGGTGTGTCGCTCTGGAGGGAGAGCGTAGCTGAGACGAGGGCTGGTGTGCCGGTTCTGATTGAGAGCCGGCGGTAGCTCTCTATGATCTCTGGCATGGTAGCTACCGGCGATGTCTGTGGGTGAGTAAGGAGGTGTGAGCAATGACGACGCTGCTGCAGTTTGATCCGTTCCGGGAGGCGCTGAGCCTGCGTAAGGCGATCGATCAGCTTTTCGAGCAGAGTTTTGTCCGCCCCGGTTGGTCGCTGGCGGGTCGTCAGGGTCCGACCGCGCTGCTGGATGCTTACGAGACTGAGCAGGGTTATCGGGTACGCTTCCTGGTGCCCGGTGTGAAGCCGGAGGATCTCGATGTGAGCATTCAGCAGAATACGCTGACGCTCAAGGGCCAGTTGCCGGCTTTCGTCGGTTCCGATGAGCAGGTGCGCTGGCTGGCTCAGGAGATCACTCCTGGTCATTTTGAGCGGAGCATCACTTTCCCCAAGCCCATCGATGCTGATCACGTCGAGTGCACCTATGAGCATGGTGTGCTGACGCTCTGGCTACCGATTACGGAGGAGAGTCGTCCGAAGCATATCAGCGTACGCAGCGGCTCGGGTCAGCCGCTGACGGTGGAATCGAGCCTTGTCCGCTGATCGCTCGTTCGCTCATTGGTTGAGGTAGAGCGGGGGCCGTCCCGACTAAACTCAGGGCTACTGCCCCTGCTCTAACCTGGGGCCTGAATCCGGCCCGCTCCGCCCTCCATGTGTGGTGTTGGTTCTTTGGTCACAGCCCTCGCCGGGCTGGCTGTTCTGCTACTTGTTCCCGTGCCTTGTCCATCGTCTCTGCTTGTTGGCGTTGGCGGGCAGGCCGACCACGGGAGCAGGCCGCTTCCTTCTGTAATCAATTAGGAGCGGAGCTGATCCGGGCGTGAGAGTAGATCGGCAGAAGAGAGGGTCTTGCTCCTAGCAGGTCAGGATGCCTGCCCGGGTCTGATCTGTTGTCAATCGTATTGAGGAAAGGAGGAGAGGACTATGAACGCGCTTCTTGCCACCGGTCTCTTGCTGTTGCGCCTGACGCTTGGTCTCATCATTATGGCTCATGGTGCTCAGAAGCTGTTCGGTCTGTTTGGCGGTCATGGACTGCGTGGCACACAGGAGATGATGAACAGGCTGGGTCTGCAGCCGGCTCCGTTCTGGGCATGGGTGGTAGCACTGGGTGAGTTCGGCGGTGGTTTGTTGGTGGCCTTGGGCCTGTTGACGCCACTGGCGGTGCTGCTTCCAATGGGCTCCATGCTGGTGGCCATCGCCAGGGTGCATTGGGCTAAGGGCTTCTGGAACAGCCAGGGCGGTTTTGAGTTCAATCTTGCCCTGCTGATGATGGGCGCCGTACTTGGGCTGACAGGCGCCGGTAGCTTCTCGCTGGACCAGGTGATCAACTTCGCTCCTCCTCAGCCGCTGACCTTCTTGATCGGGCTGGTGGTTCTGGTCCTGTTGCTAGTCATCCTGATCCCATTGGGCAATCTGCTGGCCCGGCGTACGCAGGAGCCAGCACAGGGCGCAGCCCAGTCCTGATTGATTGCTAGAAGCAGCAGCAGCAACCGAGCAGAGATAGCGACCCGAGCAGGCAGCGCATAGCTGGTGATGTCTGCCTGCTCGGGTCGCTGGCTCTTTTGGTCCCTGTTGGCATGTCAGGCCAGCGAGTAAGTAACAGGGAGCGCTGGTCAGGCCGGTGGCCCTTTTGTCTTCTAGTTAGCCCGCTGGCCGGTCGGCTTACTCCTTGCGATCCGAGGCCGTGGGCTGCAGCGGCGCACTGGCGAGGCCCGTTGCAGTTTGCCCTTTGCCCGCTCGTACCAGCGAGCAGGCAATAGCAAAGAGACAGATCAGGGCAGAAGCCATAAAGGCGTGGTCCATTGCAGAGGTGAAAGCTCGCGCAATCGTCGGCGCCAGATGTCCAACCGTGCCCAGGAAAACGCTGGCGACGAGCGCAGGT
The DNA here is from genome assembly GCF_059696725.1 of Thermogemmatispora argillosa. Classification (NCBI taxonomy): domain Bacteria; kingdom Bacillati; phylum Chloroflexota; class Ktedonobacteria; order Thermogemmatisporales; family Thermogemmatisporaceae; genus Thermogemmatispora; species Thermogemmatispora argillosa. The sequence continues at coordinate 1,150,717 of NZ_AP019377.1, forward strand.
GGCATGGAGACGGCAGCGACATCCAGGGCGACGGCGAAGCTGAAGATCATGCCCACATTGCGCAAGGTATTGAGGGTCGCTGAGGCCACACTCAGGTGACTACGCGGGGCGGCACTCATCGTAGTGCTGGTGTTAGGTGACCAGAAGAAGGAGCCGCCTATACCCATTAGAGCCAGAATGAGAGCAAGCTGCCAGTAGGGAGTGGTCGGCGTCAGCAGGCCAAGCAGGACCAGGGCCAGAGCCTGAATCGCAAGGCCGATCGTTGCGGGAAGAGCTCCTCCGACGCGATCAGCCCAGCGCCCCCCGAGCGGTCCCACCAGCGAGATGAAGAGGGGCAAGGGCAGGATCAGCAGGGCCGCCACCAGCGGCGGATAGCCACGGACTCCTTGCAGATAGAAGATGACGAGGAAGTTAACAGCGAAGACGGCTAACGATTGGAGCATGGCCGCCAGGACAGAGAAGGCATAGACTCGGTTGCTGAAGAGACGCAGATTGAGCATGGGATAGGCGTAGTGACGCTCGCGCCAGAGGAAGGCGAGCAGGGCAAGCAGGCCGATGGCGAGCAGAGCCACGATGAGCGGGGAGCGCCAGCCAGCGCTGATGCCTTCTAGAAGGCCAAAAAGCAGACCCACCAGGCCGATGCAGAAGAGCAGGGCGCCAAGAATGTCAAAGCGCTCGCGTTGCTGACGCGGGGTAATTTCATGCAGGAGAAAATAGGCGGCCAGCATCCCTATCAGGCCAACTGGCAGGTTGACCAGGAAAATCCAGCGCCAGCTTGCCAGCGAGAGAATGAGGCCCCCAAGAACAGGACCGAGGACGCTGCCTGCTCCCCAGGTGATGGAGTTAAAGCCCATCGCTGTACCACGCTCACCCGGAGGGAACACCTCGGTTATGATGGCCATAGCATTGGCGTTGAGCATGGCGCCGCCAGCCCCCTGCAGAACGCGGGCCGCAATGAGAAAGAGGTCGTTCGGAGCCAATCCACAAAGCACAGAGCCAATGGTAAAGATGAGAAAGCCCAGGTTGTAGAGACGGACGCGCCCAAACATGTCGGCCATTCTGCCAAAGGAGAGCAGCAGAACCGTGCTGATGAGCAGATAGCTGGTGATGACCCAGGTCATGCGCACCAGGTCAGAATGCAGGTCCTGGAGCATGGCCGGCAGGGCGAGGATGACGATCGTCGAGTCAATGGCGACCATTAAGGAGCCAAGAGTGACGACTGAGAGTGCGATCCATTTGTATGCTAGTTTCTTCATGGTGCGGTGCCCATCGACAATCAGGTGTGCTAGTCAGGCAGTGGGCGGGCAGGCAGAGCCTTGCACTGCCTGGCGACCAGCCCTCTTCCCGTCTCATCATAGCACAAGTCGCCTGCTGGATGGCGCTCTTTTCTATCTCTTCTGCATCTACACAAAACAAATACACGTCAATATGCTTATGATTTTTTATCTAAAAATTTAAGAGTGCTAACCTCGACGAATGGTTGAAGCGAAGCGCGCTGCGCCTGTCCTGTGCCCCTGTCCATGCTGCCACGTGAGAGGCGCAACGCTGGATCAAGCTGGCTGAGAGCTTTCATCGTTGCGCCCCTCCCTCATGGGAAGCTTCACCCGAGGACCGAGTGGCCGCGACCTAAGCTGAAGTCCGCGCCAGTAGCTCGCGCGCGATGACCAGGCGCTGAATCTGGTTTGTTCCCTCGTAGATCTGCGTAATCTTGGCATCGCGCAGCATGCGCTCCGCCGGATACTCTTTCATGTACCCATAGCCGCCCAGGATCTGAATAGCGTCGCTGGTGACCTCCATCGCAATATCGGAGGCGAACATCTTGGCCATCGACGAATACATTGTAAAGCGCTCCTCGCCGCGATCGATCATCTCGGCGACATTGTAGACGAGCAGGCGGGCGGCCTCTACCTTGGTCGCCATATCGGCCAGCATGAACTGAATGCCCTGGTTCTCGGCAATTGGGCGCCCGAATTGCACCCGCTGCTTAGCGTAGGAAACGGCCAAATCCAGCGCCCCCTGAGCGATGCCGACCGCCTGGGCCCCGATGCCGGGCCGCGTACGATCGAGAGTGCGCATAGCAATGCGGAACCCCTCGCCCTCACGTCCGATGAGGTTCTCCGCCGGCACCTCGCAATCATTAAAGATCAGCTCAGCCGTTTGTGAGCCTTTGATGCCCATTTTATCCTCAATGCGCCCCACAGCGAAGCCGGGGAAATCGCGCTCTACAATGAAAGCGCTGATACCGTGCGTCCCCGCCTGGGGATCAGTCAGGGCAAAGACCGTATTGACCTGGGCCAGGCCGCCATTGGTAATGAAGCGCTTAGAGCCGTTGAGAATGTAGCGATCGCCTTTACGCACCGCCACGGTGCGCATCGCTGCCGCATCGGAGCCTGAGCCTGCTTCCGTCAGGCCAAAGGCCGCCAACCACTCGCCACGGGCCAGCGGGGGCAAATATTTGCGCTTCTGCTCTTCGCTGCCGGCCAGCAGGATTGGCATGGCTCCAAGCTGCTGCACCGCCAGCAACAGGCCAGTTGTGGCACAGCAGCGCGATAGCTCCTCAATGGCACGCACTACCGCCAGCTTCGTCGAGCCGAGGCCTCCGTACTCCACCGGGAAGGGCATGGCATAGATATCCTGCTGCGCCAGCAGTTCCTTCATATCCCAGGGGAACTCCCCGGTGCGATCTATCTCCGCCGCGCGCGGCGCTACACGCTCGGTCGCAATTTCGCGAATAGCCGCAATCAGCTCCTCTTCTTCGGGAGAGAGATGCGAAACCGCCATATACGACGCTCCTTTGCTGGATATCGATGAGAGACAAAGCACAGGACACAACCATTGTGTTTTGGAATATACCACAGAGAGGTCGCCTTTGTGCCAGGTGCCCAGGCCCAGGATGGCCCAGGCGAGAGGCGATACAGGCGCGCAGCGAAGGAGCAAAGGCGTCTCTCGAAGAGGAAGAAGCAGCGGCCGCGAGTGAGCTTTCGAGGCTCCGAGGTGAAGCGCGTGTCCCTGTCAACCCTCGCGGCGCGCCCTTTGCTGCAACTCGTAGAGCTTGCTGATGGCCTCTATTGGCGTCAGGCTCTCGATGTCCAGATTTTTCAGCTCTTCCAGAATCGGATGCGGCTCGGCGGCAAAGAGCGTCATTTGCCAGCCTAGCGGCATGGTCATATCCTTCATGGCTTTGCGCCGCGCCTGAGCCTCGCCTTTGCGCTCTAGCTCTGCCAGGATCTCCTGAGCGCGATGGATAACGGGGCGCGGAATGCCAGCCAGTTCCGCGACATGTACCCCGTAGCTGCGGTCAGCCCCACCTGGCACGATCTTGCGCAGAAAGACAATACGTCCCTCCTCCTCACTCACTGCCACATTAAAGCAGCGAATGCGCGGCAGCACGCGCGCCACCTCCACCAGTTCGTGATAGTGGGTAGCGAAGAGGGTCCGGGCCCCACAGCGCTTATTGTTATGCAGATACTCAACGACCGCGCGCGCGATGGCCAGTCCATCGTAGGTGCTGGTGCCACGCCCGATCTCATCGAGAATCACCAGGCTGCGCGGCGTTGCATGGTGGAGAATATTGGCCGTCTCTACCATCTCGACCATAAAGGTACTCTGGCCCGTCGCCAGATCATCCTGAGCCCCGATGCGCGTAAAGATACGGTCTACAATGCCGATCGTGGCCGCCTGCGCCGGGACATAGCTGCCAATTTGAGCCATCAGGGTGATCAGGGCTACCTGACGCAGGTAGGTGGACTTGCCCGCCATGTTCGGCCCAGTGATGATGAGGATTTGGGCCTCGTGATTCGAGAGCTCGGTATCGTTGGGGACAAAGGGCACATCGGGCTGAGCTTGCTCAACAACTGGATGACGCCCGGCAATGATACGAATGGTGTCCCCGTCGTTCAGCTCGGGCCGACAATAGTTGTTGCGCGCCGCGACTTCGGCCAGGCTCAGGTAGACGTCGATTTCGGCCAGGGCGTGGGCTGTGGTCAGTACGCGCTCGGAAGCCTGGGCCGCGATCTCCGCCCGGATCTGGGCAAATAGCTCGCTCTCTAATCTGTTGATGCGCTCGCGCGCGTTCAGAATGGTGGCCTCGTATTCCTTCAGTTCCGGCGTCACGAAGCGCTCGCTGTTGGTCAGGGTCTGACGCCGCTGGTAGTCAGCGGGCACGCGCTGCTTGTGGGCGTTGGAAACTTCAATGAAGTACCCCGTGTTTTTATTGTAGCCAACCTTGAGGGAGGTGATGCCGGTTCTGGCGCGCTCGCGCTGCTCTAAACGCTCCAGCCAGCGTTGCCCGTCTTGCGAGATCGCCCGTAACTGATCGAGTTCTTCGCTGAAGCCAGGCTGAATGATGCCGCCCTCGGAGGTACTCGCCGGCGGCTCTGGCACAATGGCCCGCTCGATCAAGGCGATGACATCTTCGTTATCCGTTAGCCGCTGCAGCAAGGCGCTCAGGGCTGGCAATGTGCGCAAGGTCGCCTCTCCCTCGGCATCGGCGGCCAGGTCGGAACGGATCTCTGCAGCCCCACGCAGGCTGCTTGCCAGGGCAACCAGATCGCGCGGGCTGGCGATGCGCTGGCGCACGCGGTTGATCAGGCGCTCAACATCGCCGATTTTCTTGAGGATCTCGCCCAGGCGCGCCCGCAGCAGAGGTGCGGCCAGCAGCTCAGCAATTACTTCCTGGCGCTGACGTAGCGCTTCAATATCTAGAAGCGGCTGGCTGAGCCAGCGACGCAGCAAGCGCCCGCCCATCGGGGTGCGTGTGCGATCCAATACCCAGAGGAGAGACCCTTTGAGCGAGCCACTGCGTCCACTCTCGAAGAGTTCCAGGTTGCGCCGCGTATGGGGATCGAGGATCATAAAGTTGGCCGTCGAGTAGGTTTCCAGAGCGGTCAGCTGAGACACGATCTCCTTCTGCGTCTCTTGTACATAGGCCAGCACCGCCCCCGCCGCGCGGATCGCTAGCGGCAGCTTCTCACAGCCGAAGCCCTCAAGCGAGGCCACGCCAAAGTGGGTTTGCAGACGATGGCGCGCATCCGCCTCGCTGAAGAAGCGCGCATCATAGGGCGTTACATGGCCAGCCAGCCCTTTAAAGAGGCGGGCCAACGGGGCGAAGTCTTCGTCCTCGTCTTCATCCAGCCCGTCATGCTCGCCCAGGAGGGCCGCTGCTCCCTCCGGATCGCCATTGCTCCCAAGGCGGGGCACTGGCTTTTCGCTGATCACCGCCGCGAGCCAGCGCCGTTTGCGATTGCTCTGCTGCCCATAGTGGGCCTCGACCAGCACCTCAGCCGGCGCAATGCGCGCAATTTCCTGCTGCAGCGTCAGCTCTGGCTCGCTGGTTGCAATCTGCGTTGTTGCAAATTCACCCGTTGTGATGTCTACATAGGCTACGCCAACGGCGTTGCGCCCCATCACGACCGCCGCCAGAAAGTTATTGCGCTTGGCCGCCAGCATAGCCGGTTCAACCACCGTCCCCGGGGTTACAATGCGCGTTACTTCGCGCTCGACCAGTCCCCGCGACAGGGCCGGATCGCTGACTTGCTCGCAGACAGCCACGCGGTAGCCTTTGCTCACCAGGCGCGCGATGTAGCTTTCGGCAGCCTGATGGGGAACACCGGCCATCGGAGCTTTCTCTCCACGGCCAAAGTCGCGCCGCGTCAGGGCAATCTCCAGCTCCCGCGCCACGATCTCGGCGTCTTCGTCGAATGTCTCGTAGAAGTCGCCCATACGGAAAAAGAGAATGGTGTCGGGATAGCGCTCCTTGATAGCAAGATACTGCGACCGGATTGGGCTATGATTGCTCTGCTGACCTCTCTCGTACTCCTCAAATAGCACGGTTCACCTCTCCCAGAGACTCTTCGCGTGATGCTTAGTTTACCCCGAATCAGCCGCTTTGTAAAAGCGTTCTAGCCATCCTGCCGTCTTCCAACCCCTAGCTGTTCAGTCCTACTCGGTTGCCAGTATGATCAGCTTTTGCATATACTTTGAACGTCCCCGTGTGGGCTGGAGGAACCACGTCGCGAGGCCCGGCTCTTTCTGGCGCGGTCTCTTCCTCCTACCTCGCTTCAAGGCAAGTTCGCGGGTGAGCGCAGTCTGTTGGAGACGCTGGCTATATATATAGAGATGAGCACGCATCGATAGATCGCTTGTTGAACGGTGCACCATGATGACTGCAAACGGGTCTCTCTTGGGCGACGTTGAGCTGTCAATCTTCTCCTGGCACCTCCATATTCCTCTTCCCGTGGGGGCGCTGCTTTTGCTTTCGTTCCTCCTGGGCGCATTGGTCTTCTATGTGATCGCCGTTCTGGCTTCGCTCAGGGATCGGCGAGAGCTGGAGCGACTGCGCAAGCGTGTGGAAGAGCTTGAGAGGGAAAAGGCCGCAGCCTTGCAGGCCGCGCAGGCGGCGCGCATTCCTTCAGGCCCGCTCCCGCAAATGCCTCCAGTTGTTCCAATGCCTGGCCTTCCCGGGATGGCTGGTCCCGGTGTGCCGCCTGGTCACCACCCTGGTCCTTCTACTGGTTACCCACCTCCTGGAAGCTACTAACGTCTTCTCCTCCTTCCTGCCTGGGCGGAGGTCGATCAGTCTTTCGCTACCGCCGGGAAACAGGGCACTGTTTGTCAGGTTGGCGGAGAGCTTGCTCATCTCCCGCAGTGCAGGATGCATACAGCAGCCGTAGCCGAGCAGGGATCAGAGGAGCGGAGCAGCGAGGGCGATCAACGCCACGGCGGACAAAAAGGACGGGGAGACTTCCCGTCCTCAGATTGACGAGGCGCGCTTGCCTGTTGTTGTTTGCTCTGTCTGGCCTCTCTGGCACCTCGCTTTGGTGGTGGTCGGGCACCGGTCGCAGCAAGGAAGAAAGAAGCCGGGTGGGTTCTCGTGCTCAATCGAATTCGAGGCCGTGTCGGCCAAAGATGCGCTGCCAGAAATGCAGCTCCGTCGCCGTATCCTCTTCTTCGGCCTGTTGTGATGGGACCGCTTGATCAGCTACCGTCGCTGTTCCTCTGGAATCAGCCGCCCCGTTGCTCTCGGCTGGTTGCGCTTGCTGCTCGTTTGCCTCCGGCTGATTGGCAAGCGTCGCCGTCTCCGGCTGCTCCGCCAGCGCGGGGGAATCGTTCAGCATTTCAGCGCCAATCTGCTCCGGGGCGCGCGCGTCTACAGGCTGCTCACTCTCACGGTTTGCCCCAGCGACAGACGCGTCTGCTGAGCCGGAGAGGCGCGCCTCCTCTCGGGCGCTCTCGCTTTCCGTTGGGGTCTCTCCCTCGGGCAAAATTAGCTCTTCTGCGATGGAGGCAGTCTCCTGGGGGCTGGCGGTACTAAGACTAAACTCATAATAGGCGTTAACGGGGGGAGATTCTGCCGCTTGTGCCGCTGAGGCGACCACGGCCTGCGCTTCGTTCTCGTCTGGGGCCTCTCCCCGCCCGGCCTCAGCCGCCACAGCTATAGCAGCTAGCTCGCCGCCTGCATATTCGCGAAGGGCAGGCTCAAGCGGGGGCACAGAGGTCTGCTGCTTAAGTTCAGCCTCGATGGCCAGGGCTTCACCGCCCTCCGGGGTCTGCGCCTCTGTCGCCTCAGCTAGCGCCTCTGGCTGCCCTTCGCTTTCGGGAGCCTCTGCCACGGCCAGGTCGTTTCCACTCGTCAGTCCAGCCTCTGTCATCTGACGAGCCACCTCGTCAGGTAGGGGCACCACTTCCGCCGGCGCAGTCTGCTCGGGAGACGGCAGGGACTCGTGACCGTTCGCTGCTACTACCTCGGCTGGCGCCAGGGCCGGGAGATGGCCGGCTGTCGCTTCCTCTTGCAGCAGGCGGCGCAAGAATTCATCTTCTGTGACTCCGCCGTCGGGACTCTCTTCGCCCTCTGTAGCCGGGATAGCCACGTCAGTCGGAGCAGAGGACTCTGTGACGAGGGCCGCTCCCTCCTCGATCGAATCGAGCCAGTCATAAGCCCCTTCAAGGGCATGTTCACACCAGCGCGTATAGTCACCATCGAAGAGGCCTAAACGACGACAAGTATCAAGCCGGCGGAACATGGCCTGTAACCAGGATTCACCACGCTCGCAGAGGCGATCGAGTAAAGCGATGTCGTTTACTCCCCACTCGCGTAGGGCCGTCAGCAGCTTCAGAACTCCCTCGGGCGGCTGGAGTTGACGTAGACGCTCTGCATTCTGCTCAATCTGCTGACGTAGAGCCTGGATCTCCGCCTGTAAGACAGCCAGGCGCTGTTCTGCTAACCAGAGCTGGTAGCCGGCATAGAACTCTTCAATATCACGCCGGCTCAGGCGGCTGTAGAGACGCTGCAACTGCTCGCTGTTGTTCATTTCGCTATCCTCAAGCAGAGCACAGGGCCAGTCGGTCGACTCGGCAGGCGCCTTCTTTCAGCTCTGGGTCGAGCCTTCGTGAGGTGGGGTGGTTGGCGATTGGGACGCCGGTGGCGAGGGGGGCAGACGCCCCCAGCGCTCTAACCAACGCTGCACCAGGCGATTGGTACGGATGCGCTCTTCATCGATGGGACCGGGGCGCCGATCTTTACCTGAGGAGATGGTCAAACGGTGGAGCCACTCAGGTAGCTCAAGCTCTTGCAGCTTCACGGATGATCCTCGTTGGCCCTGGCCCTTGCTCCCCCACTGAGAAGCAGGAAGCGCACCACCAGGCGGCTCAGCGCTCATCGCCGGCAATGGCGTCCGCGCCGGACCGGCAGGTCCAACACTGCCAACAGCCTCGCCAGTGCTGCGCCCTGGCATGGCCCCAGAGTTGACAGAGGACGATGGCGAGAGATTCGCTCGCGCTTGCTGACCCTGCTGCTGCCCCTCCTCTCCCCCTAAAGCGCTCAGCAAAAGACGCACTAGCTGATTCTCTGGCCGCGGCTGCGCCCGCTCCAGCTCGCTCAGGCGCTCTAGCAAGGAGGCCCGCTCAGCTTCCAGCGCCTCCAGTTTCCGTCTCAGGCTCTGGTCAGTTTCCTGACAGAGCAACCACTGCTGGTACTGGCCCATTGTACTTGCTCTGCTCACAGCAGTCGCTTGAATGGCACGCGGCTCCCTTCTGCCAAAGTATACCATGCCTGGCCCCTGCGAACAAGCGGCACTTTACACGAGACCGTATACTATGTTTAGGTATTTATACCTAGCCGTAAGTAGAAATACTGGTACTGGTCCCGGCTCGCCAGGACCAGGGCATGGATAGTACTTGTTAGTAGATCTCGGTGGGGGTACCTTTTCAGATGGCATACTCACTGACTCCTCTTACTCAAGGCTCAAAAACAGAATCAGCTCTGACAGAACATCCCACAGGCCCGTTGCCTGTTCTCTTTGCGCTTCTGCTAGGAATGGCTCTGCTGGCCGTCGGCCTCATCCTTCCCCTGCGCGCGCTCTACTTTTATCAGGCCTTCCCCGGCTCGTGGGTGGAACACTGGCTCCTACTGCCAACACACCTGCTTTTCCCCCACCAGCCCCTCATTGCGCCGCGGCATCCCCTCGATGCCCAGGCCCTGCACAACGCTAACGCCCCGCTGAACTGGCGCGATCTGCTCCTGTTCTGCGGTGGCCTGGCCGCGATCTGTCTACTTTACCTGCTAGCTCTGCGCGCTTTGCCCCCCTTGATCTCCTACCGGTTTATCCTGTTATCAACGACCTTTCTCGGTTTCATCTTAGTATTATATCCTGCTCTGACATCGCAAGACGTTTTCTCGTACATTACCTACGCCCGCATAGGCGTAATTTACCATCTTAATCCTTTGACGACCCTGCCCATTGCCATTGCCCACGATCCCATCTATCAATATATCTTCTGGACCACTCAGCCCTCAGCCTATGGCCCGACCTGGATCGCCTGCACCAGCCTATTGCAGTGGCTCGCCCTCCAGCTTCACCATAACAGCGTCTGGGGGATGGTGCTCCTCTTACGCCTCTTCGGGTTGACCATGCATCTTGGCGCGACTGCCCTCCTCTGGAGCTGCAGCGGCCTGGCCCTGACGCCGCTAGCAAGCTCCTCAGCGCGCTTCCATCTCAGCCGCCTCACCGTGACGCTGGCCCTCGCCTGGAATCCGCTGCTTCTACTAGAAGCCTGTGTCAATGCGCATAATGATGCTACTATTCTGTTCCTGATCTTACTTGCCTGTTGGTCTCTCCTCCACTGGGAGCGCAGCCAACAGCTCCCCTGGCTGTTCGCCGCCACCCTCTTTCTGGCCCTGGCCGCCTGCCTCAAAATCACCTTCATCGTTATCTTCCCAGGGCTACTTCTCTTCCTTCTGGCTCGCGCTGAGCAGCGCCCTCTCTGGCAGCGGCTTCAGCTACCAGCAGCTATGCTGCTCGCTTACGTTGGCTGCATTGTGCTGCTCTATTGGCCATTTTGGCACCACGGGGCAGTCTTACGCCTTCTCAAGGTCAACCCGAGCGCCTCGATGGCCCGCAACACGCCCTATGAATTTCTCGTCCATCTCTATGCGACCATTGCTCAGATTCGTCTGATCCAGCTTGATCTTAATACCGGCTCCTACCCGGAGATTGTCGCTCACACCACTGCCAGTCTCCTCTTTGTCCTTGTCTATGGTGGTCTCTGCCTCTACACCCTGCGGCGCCCCGCTTCCATGCGCACGCTGTCTGCGCTCTTCGGCTGGATGGCCCTGGCCTGGCTTCTTTTCTGCTTCGTTGGTTCCACCTGGTTCTGGCCCTGGTACCTTGTGAGCTGGCTTGGCCTGAGCCTGCTCGCCCTGGCCAGTGACAAGAGCTGGCAGACCCTGCTCCACTCGCGAGCCTTTGCCGTTACGCTGGCGCTGACTGCCTTCTGTATGCTTTCAATCTATGCCGGTTATGTCTGGGGCATGGAGCGTACAGGGCTGCCCTTCCTGCCAGGCCTACAAATAAGCTGGCTGCGTGGACTTTGGGGCTGGTCCTTCCTGCTCCTGGCGGTTCCCCTACTGCTGACCCACCTCCGCCGCCAACGGACCAGCTCGCCGCTGGCTATCCAGTCACTCTCGTTAGCGAGCCGCGACCAGCAGAGAGAGCCTTCTCAACGCCGCCAGGGACATCTGCCTGTCCATTGAGTGCCGAAGGGAACGAGCAGGCTTGAGCAGGGCCATCCTTGATCAAGCCGCCTCCGCTCAAGCCTGCACCACAGTTAGCCAGCCTGGCCACAGGGAGCGACGAAAGTCCAGGCTCCGGCGGGGGATAGTCCGTCATCCAACCAGCTCAGAGACGGGACCGACCCCGCCGAGCGCTGCTGTCTATCGCTAGCTGCCATCTGTCAGTCAGCCGGCGAGCTTGCTTGTCTGTCGGCTAGGCCAGGCCTTCGCGCTCCAGTGCCGTATTGGAGGAGATGCGTAGAAGGATACCAATAATGATATAGTTCGCGATCACTGAGCTGCCACCATAGCTCAGGAACGGCAGAGGAATACCAGTCAGGGGCAATAGCTTAATGTTGCCTGCGGCAATAATGAGGGTCTGTAAGGCAAAGATGGAGGTCAAGCCAGCCGCCAGAAGCTGGTTAAAGGGATCACGCGCCTCCATTGCAATGCGATAGCCGCGGTAGATCAAGAGCAAATAGAGGCCGATGAGCGCCAGCAAGCCCGCCAGGCCCAGTTCTTCGCCGAAGGCGGTCAGAACCATATCCGACTCCACCACGGGCACGATCGTCGGATGGCCCAGCCCAAGGCCAGCCCCTAGAATACCACCGCTAGAGAGCGTAATCAGCCCCTGGACGATCTGGAAGCCCTGATTCTCGGCAAAAGTCGTCTGGGCCGGGGTCCAGCGCTGCCAGTTCACCACATCGAAACCAACCACCGCGAAGCGATTACGCACATAGCTAAAGAGCGAGTAGCCGATGAAGGCGAGCAGCGCGAACAGCAGCAGCCCAAAGAAGACATACGATTTCTTCTGCGAGCTGAGATAGATCATGCAGAGAAAGAGGCCGTAGATCAAGAGGGCCAGGCCCAGCTCGCGCACTACCAGGAAGAGCAGCAGCGCGATAAAGAGCATCATGAATACCGGGCCAAGCTGGCGTAAGGGCGGCAGACGGAACGGGCCGAAACGGGGGCCTTTGCCAGCCAGAATATCGCGATTTTCGCTCAGGTAGGCCGCAAAGAAAATGACAATGCAGATCTTGAGCAGCTCCGAGGGCTGAAAGGCAAAAGGACCTAGCTTGAGCTGGTCATGGGTCGGACTGTCAAGGTTCTTCACATGGAAGGTATTGACCAGCGTGACGCAGACCAGGAAGAGGCCAAGCACCGCCCAGGTGTACTTGTAGCGCTCCAGCCATTGCATGCGCCGCAGGCCAAAGAGGGTGACCATACACATAATAATGCCCAGAATCACCCAGATCAGCTGCTGCGTCCCCAAAGTAGGACGATTGATATCAGGACCGACGCGCATCGCCATCAAGACCCCCAGGCCGCTCAGCAAGCCTACCAGCGGCAGGAGCATCTGATCAGCTCGCGAGAAGAAGAAACTGAGCACGATGTTGACCGTTAGAAACAGGGCGATCAACCCTAGAATAGGAATGAGGCCCTGAATCGGCGGCAGATTGCGCGTGCTCAGCGATGAGGTCTGATCGCGATTAGCAAGCAAGAGCTGGGACATGCCCAGCAACAGAATCAGAAATGGGATAATGAACAATCCCAGTTCTTTCCAGCGGTAGCGGAACGTCATCGCAGTCTGACCTTTCACTGTCAGCAAGTCTCGGCAAGGGCCAGCCAGGCCTATCTGACCACGCTGACCACCGCGCCCTGAGCGGGGCTGCGGCGAGCCAGAGCCTCTCAATTGATCGCAATAGCTGAGCGAGCAAGCAGGGATCAGCGAGAGAAGGACAAGCCTGGCGAGCGCCTGAGCGAGCAGGCGAGCGAACTAGGGCGTGAGCTTAAAAGAGACCGGCCCGATCTGGATCAGGTCACCGGGCCGGGCAGGCAACGGCTCACGAGCAGGTTTGTTATTCAAAAAGGTGCCATTGACACTACCGGCATCCTGGACATACCAGACGCCATTACGGTACCAGAGCCGCGTATGCTCGGCAGAAATGAACGGGTAGGACAACTGAATCGTATTGGTAGGACCGCGCCCAATCGTCGTCTGCGGCAACAGGTCAAAGCGCGTGCCCGGCAGCAAATTGCTGGGACCACTATCGACGACTACCAGGTGCCCAACCACCGGCGGCGTTCGGGCATTCATCTCGCTTCCCAGCGCCGCCGTCCTGCGCAGATCGCGGGAGATCGTTAGCACGACTTGCATCAAAAAGAGGTAGAGTAGGATAAGCAGCAAGATTCTTAAGATCAATAAAAAGACATCCAAAGGCATGAGTCAGTGTCCCTACCTTCGCTCAAAGTAAAAATCGTAGCTCCCAATGGTGAAACGATCGCCGCTGCGCAGGGTATGCTGGCGTACCCCTGGCATCCCATTCACTGTAATGCCATTTGTACTACCGAGATCGAAGAGCATAAACTGTCCATTGGGCTGATATTTGATTTGAGCATGGTAGCGCGAGACGCGCTTATCCTCCACAATGATATCGTTATTAAGCTGTCTTCCGATATTGATGACTGGCTTCTCGATACGATAGATCTGCTGACCCTGGGGGAGGCGAATAGTCAGCCAGGCCTGTGGCATCGGGGGAGCAGGGCGCGCCGTTGCCAGGCCACTCATAGAGGAGCCGGCGGGCACATCGATGCCGGGCAGCAACTGCCCCGACTGCAACTGGGCGCGTAGCTGAGCGAGCTGCTCGGCGCTGAGCGCCTGTGTTTCCATGACCTCGCCATCCAGGCTGGGATCGCCAGTACGATGCTGCCGATCGACTAGCTCGGCCTCGATGTGCACCTGGCCGGGACGCAAGCTACTATCGGCATGCAGGCGCAGAACCGGATTGGAGCGCAGGGTGTAGTGTCGTTGGCGGGCCAGATTCACCAGATCCTCCTGCCACTCGCGGACTAGAATGGCCTGGCTGGGGGCAAAGCGCTGATGGTCCTTGATGCTCAGATAGACGTCGTAGACATTGGGTGCCAGCAAGCGATCTACTCCCTGAAAGACATTATCCTCCATCGCCCGCTCCAGCTTGCGGGCCACCTCGACCGGCTCCAGTCGCGAAGGGAAAAGAAAAGCAAACGGCCCCTCGATCAGCCGCTGCATAAAGGCTTCAAACCGTGAGAGTGGATTCTGGCGCGTTTTCACCCTGGCTCACGCTCCCTTTACAGAATCTGCCGAACCTGCTCCACATCGGCGGCCATCTGCGCTTTCAAGGCCTCTATACTATCAAAACGCTGCTCATCGCGTAATCGGGCGATGAACTCCACGAGAATACGCTTGCCGTAGAGATCAAGCTCGACATCCAGCAGATACGCCTCTACCAGTGGGCGCTTGCTGGGGAAATTCGGACGAATGCCGACATTCACCGCACTCTTATAGACGTGAGGAGAAGAAAACACGTCACTCATTCCCGCCTCCTCCACCGCCACCCGCGCCGCATAGATCCCATTGGCCGGCAACAGGCGATATGGCTCAGGTATAATATTGGCCGTTGGGAAACCCAACAGCCTGCCGCGATGGTCGCCGTGTACTACAACACCGCTCAAGAGCAGTGGATGCCCGAGCAGCTCGGCGGCCTCGGCGATTCGCCCCCCGCTGACAAGCGTGCGAATTTCCGTACTGCTTACGCGCACCCCTCGTATTTCCTCCAGCGGGAGCGCGCGGACCACCAGCCCGTGTTCTGCGCCATAGCGCTGCAGGAAGGCGATGTCTCCCTCGCGATTGTGTCCCAGACTGAAGTTCTCGCCCACCACCAGGCCTCTTAAGCCAAAGGTGGTGCGCAGCTCATCCAGAAACTGGCGGGCCGACATAGCGGCCACCTGCGGCGTAAAGTGCACGACAATGTAATCCTCCACCCCGCCATAGCGTCGCGCCAGCGCCAGTTTCTCTTCTAGCGAGGTCAGGCACCGCAGCGGTACCTGTGGCCGTACGACGGCCAATGTATGCGGCTCAAACGTCAGCAAGACCGGTTTACACCCCAGTGTTGCCGCTAAGGCCCGCAGCTCATGGAGCAGGCGCTGATGTCCTCTATGGATGCCATCGAAATTCCCGATGGTAATGGCAATTGGTTCCTGCGCGGTTACGGTGGTTTGATAGTCCATAATGAAAGTGGTGGCCCTTTACGTTCTGCTCAATGTCGCACCCGCAGCGGGCGTTCTAATAGTATCACAGCTCTAGTGGTCAGGCAACAATCGCGCACTTTCTTAACCAGCCTGGGGGAATTGCCTGCCAGCGCCGTCCCGCTCAGGAGCGTCCTTCGGGCCTAAAGACCCGCGTTGGCTGCCAGAGACGCTGCGCCGGCTTCCAGACCGCTAAGGCCCAGGTTCGTCCCTGCTCGTCGCAGATGCGCGCCAGGGGCAGCTGTTCCCTCTGCTGCGAACTGCTCTCTGTGTTGCCGGTAGCCAGTGCAGTTGCCGCTGACACCGGGTCCGGCCCAGGGGCCCGAAAGCTATTGCCATGCAGAACCCGCTGCAGCGTTCTGGCATCGATGATGATCGCCGGATACTGCTGGAGCGCGATATCCAGCGGCAAAAGATAGCGCTCAAGGCCGCCGTGCGCCAGCGCCTCGGCCAGTTGTTCCAGCGTGATGCTCTCCTCCAGGGTCAAGGGTCCGCTGCGTGTGCGCAGCAAGGCGCCGAGATGGGCCCCACAGCCGAGGCGCTGGCCCAGGTCATGGGCCAGCGAACGAATGTAGGTTCCTTTGCTACACTCGACCTCTAGCTGCAGTCGCGGTTTCTCCCAGGCGAGGAGCGTGAGGCGTTCGATCACGACTGGGCGCGCCGCCAGCTTGAGGCTCTCGCCAGCCCGCGCGCGACGATAGGCCGGCTCTCCCTGGAGCTTGACCGCCGAATAGGGCGGGGGGACCTGGAGCTGCGGCCCTAGGAAGCTCCTGAGCACCTGCTCGATTTGCTCGCGAGTGAGATCGGGGACCGGCAGCGTGCTGACTATCTGGCCCTCGCGATCATAGGTGTCGGTCTCTACACCCAGCACGATTTCAGCGCGGTAAGCCTTTCCGCTCTCGCTCAGATAGTCGGCGACGCGCGTTGCGAGACCGAGACAGATCGGCAGTACTCCACTGGCCAGCGGGTCCAGTGTGCCCGCATGGCCCACACGTTGCTGATGGAGCAGACGACGCACGCGCGCTACGACATCATGCGAGGTGAGACCTACGGGTTTGTTGATGTTGAGGATGCCATCCATTGCTCCTCTCCCCGCCGTAGCTCTTCTTCCAGCCTGGCCACAACAAAGGGGATCGCCTGCTCCAGGGGCAGATCCAGCGTGGCCCCCGCCGCTCGCGCATGACCACCGCCACGCCCCAGACGCTGGCAGATCTCCGCCGCGTTATAGGGCGCCGCACAGCGCAAACTCAGGCGCGTTGTGCCCGGCGTGCCATAGTTCTTGAAAAAGGCCGCGATCTTTACCCCTTCAATATCGCGGAGCAGACCGGCTAGATTATCGTCCATCTCCGGCAAGGCGCCAGTCTCGGCTAGCGTGGCATCGCTGGCCCACGACCAGATGAGCTGCCCATTGCAGGCTGTCTGCGCTTGCAGCATGACCCTGGCCCGCAGGCGCTCTTGAGCCAGCGGGTGCGTGCGGAAAACGGCTTGGGCGATCGGTTCAGGTGAGGCGCCGACCTCCACTAATAGGGCCGCCGCCGCCAGCGTTCTGGCCGTTGTGCTCGGAAATTGAAACGAGCCAGTATCGGTCATCAAGCCCGTCAGAAGACAGAGGGCCGCCTCTGGCGACAGCGGCAGTTGAGCCTGCTGCTGGAAAAGCACCAGCAGCTCCGCGGTGGCTGCCGCCGTCGGGTCAATGATTCTTACCTGGCCACACCCGGCGCTGCTGATATGGTGATCAATGTTGAGTAACGGCACCCGCTCCAGAAAGGAGCGATGACGCTCGTACAGGCTGCCAAAGCGCGGCAGCTCACCAGCGTCGAGCGCTACCACGAGATCGAAATCTTCACCCCCCAGGTCTTGCTGAAAGCGCTCCTGGGCAGGAAGGAAGGTATAGGCACGCGGCAGCGGATCGGCACAACAGGGCACCGCCACCTTGCCCCAAGTCCAGAGCATGTGCGCCAGACCCAGGGCCGAACCAAGGCAGTCCCCGTCAGGATGCTCATGGGCTAATAGAGCCACGCGCCGCGCCGAACGGAGCAAAGCCAGCGCCTGTTCGACCTGGTCCGCCGGTAGCTGAGCCGCCAGAGCAGTCGCAGATGCGCTCATTCTGCCTCCGCTGCATCAGTATTCTCATCCTGCTCTTCATCGGTTTCCGACTGAGCAGGGGCGCCTGTCTGAGATGTTTCTTGCTGCTGCTTCTGGGCATGTTCTTGCTCGATCTGCTTGATAAGCTCCATGACTTCGGCCCCTTTCTCCAGGGAGAGATCGAGCTTGAAGACCAGCTCAGGCACGTGGCGCAGAACCAAACGGCCTGCCAGCTCATGACGGAGGAAGCCAGTGGCGCGCTTGAGCGCAGCCATTGTATTGTTACGCTCCTCGTCGCTGCCCAGCACGCTGACATAGACCTTGGCGTGGGCCAGATCGCCACTGACTTCCACCCGCGTGATGCTGACAAAGCCGATCCGCGGATCTTTCATGCGCGTGCGCAGCAAATCGCTGAGTTCTTCGGCAATCAGCTCACCCAGCTTTTCCTGGCGATATAGGTTTGGCATGATCTATCCCCTTCCTGGGCCTCAATCTTTTTCTTGCCTGAAGGCTTCAATGATATCGCCAACCTGCACGCCATTGAAGCCTTCAATGATCATACCACACTCATAGCCGGCAGCCACTTCACGCACATCATCTTTGCCGCGTCGCAGCGAGGCTACACGGCTCTCATGCACCTTACTTCCATTACGCAACACGCGCACCTGAGAAGTGCGGGTGACCTTACCATCGGTAACCCGACAGCCGGCGATCACGGTATTCTTGCCACTGCGGAAGAGCTGCAGCACCTCGGCGTGGCCTTCGATCACCTCGTGATAGGTCGGCTCCAGCAGTCCCTTGAGAGCCGCTTCGATATCCTCGATCAGCTGATAGATCACGTCATAATAGCGGATCTCAACGCCTTCCTTCTGGGCCTGGCGCAAGGCCGCATTATCGGCTTTGACATTGAAGCCGATAATGATAGCGCCGGAGGCGGCAGCCAGATGGACATCGGTTTCTGTGACGTTGCCGACGCCCTCGTGGATCAGGCGCAGCTTGATCTTTTCCTCGCCCAGTTTGAGCAAGGCATTCTTAATTGCCTCGACAGTGCCCTGGACATCGCACTTGAGAACGATATTCAGCTCTTTGGCTTTGCCCTCCTGCATCTGCATGTAGAGGGTATCGAGGCTGACATGTCCTGGCAGGCTACTTTCGGCGCGGCGCTGCTCGGCGATTTCCGCTGCGCGCTGCTTGGCAGTGCGCTCATCAGGCACGACTTCGAGACGATCGCCAGGCTGAGGCACCTCGGGCAAGCCGAGAATACTGACCGGCGTACTGGGCGGCGCCTTCTGGATGCGCTTGCCGCGGTCGTTGAACATGGCGCGCACCTTACCCGCCAGCGGCCCTACGACGATGTGGTCGCCCATTTTGAGGGTGCCTTCCTGAACCAGAATGGTGGCCATCGGCCCGGTGCTCTTCTCTAGCTTGGCTTCGATGACCACGCCAATCGCCGGGCGGTTCGGATTGGCACGCAGGTCCTGCATCTCGGCGACGAGCAGGATCATTTCGAGTAGATCATCAATGCCAGCCCCCGTGCGTGCCGAGATGGGAACACAAACCGTGTCGCCGCCGTAGTCCTCGACGATCACGCCAATCTCAGCCAGTTGCTGCTTGACCAGCTCAGGATTGGCGGTCGGCTTATCGATTTTGTTAATTGCGATGATGATCGGTACGTTGGCCGCGCGTGCGTGATCGATGGCTTCGCGCGTCTGCGGCATGACGCCATCATCGGCGGCCACGACGATCACCGCGATGTGCGTGACCTGGGCGCCGCGCGCGCGCATGGCAGTGAAAGCCTCGTGGCCAGGGGTATCGAGAAAGGTGATCTTCTTCCCCTTTACCTCAACCTGGTAGGCGCCAATATGCTGAGTGATCCCACCGGCCTCCTCGGCGGCCACGCGTGTCTTGCGAATGGTGTCCAGCAAGGTGGTCTTGCCGTGGTCGACATGGCCCATAATAGTGACCACCGGCGGGATCGGCACGGTATTCTTGTCCTCACGCGCCGCTTCCAGCACCGCACTGGTCGGTAGCGCTCCCCGCTGCAGGCTGGTGCTCGTCGGCGAGATGACCTGCGGGGTCGGCTCAAAGCCCAGGTCACGCGCTACCAGCGCGGCTTGCTCGTAATCAACGACTTGATTAATGCTGGCAAAGATGTGATGCTTGATCAGATGACGAATCGTCTCGGTCGGTGTTGTGTGCAGCAGCTCGGCCAGGTCCCGCACGACAATCTGCGGCGGAATGGCGACCGGCCCCGTCGGCGGCTTCTCCTTGACAGGGCTGGCATGCCGCTCATGGCTGCGCTGCGACGCAGAGGCAGGCCGTCCCCCAGCGGGGCGAGGACGAGCGGCGGGCCTGGGGGCCGGCGCGGAGGCCTGGGAGCTTACACTGCCTCCTGTATGGCCACTGGGCGCCGCTCCAGCGTGCCCACCACTACGCGTGGCGGTCCCACTCGGAGAGGCTCCCCCTGCAAAGGTCGTTCCGCCCGCCGGTGATTTGGCCGGCGCTCCCCCTGGGGATGGCGCGGGCCGCTGGGGCTGAGGTCCCCCGGCGGGCCGCTGATTGCGCTGGCCGTTGCTCCAGCCTGGACGCTGGGTCTGGGCAGGCGCCGCGCTTGCTCCGCTTTGCTGCTGCGGCTGGCCAGCGCTGCCACTATGCTGGTGTTGTTGCTGGTGCTGGTGCTGCGGCTGGCTGCGTGCCGGAGGCGCACCCGCCGGCGGCGCACTGCGGCGCTGAGCACCTTGAGCGCCTGGCTTGGTTGAACGTTCCTGACCGCCCTGTGTGGCGTTCTCAGTCTTTGGGCGAGTGCCGGTACGGCTGCGCGTCGTCGCTGCCTTCGCCTGCTCGTTGGTGTTCGTGGTTGATTCGGATGTATTTCTCATGAAGAAGACTCCCTTCTATCGCGAATGATGCGCCACAATTGGCGGTGGAGACCTCTCTTCACAGCCACAACAAAGGACTGTCACCATCCCTTCCAAAGGCAGGAGCCGTTGATGTGAAGGGAGGAGACAGCCCTCGCTAATGCAGGCCAGGCATGTTTGTCTCAGTCTGCGCACTCTGGCGTAGTCGCTGCTATGATTATCCTAACATAGCCCTTGCTCCGCAAACATTGGCGCACCACGTCTGCCCTGTAGACGAGGGGCTGTGTCTCTGTAAAGAAGAGTCAAGATTGCGTGACACATACAACAATGACAACAAGAAAAGCGCTCACTCGCTCCCTGCTTCCCCATTCCGAACAAGGTAACAAAGGATTCAGGGAGCCGCGAACTTTTCTCCAGTATAGCCTACTCGCTGGACCCTTGCAACCCGCTACGGTTGAGGCTGTAGCCAATTTTCTCCCCGGCGCGCCTGCCCTGCCTGATGACGGCGCAGAGAGGGCAGGACCAAGAGGTGCGAGGGAGACCCCCCAGGAGAAGCCCGGGGAGCAACAGGCGTCACCTCGGTGGAAGCGAGCGGCCCGCTTCTCTGTTCCTAGGTTGTCACTGGCCTGGCGAGGCCACTCGGAGGCTGCTCCTCCCGCGGCAATGTGGCCAGGTATTCCTCCAGCGCCGCGCGGTCTTCGGCAGAGAGCTGGCGCTCAAACTCGTGCTCGATCAGGCAGCGCTCTCCCGCCTTTTTGACCTTGAGCGCCTTTTGCCAACAGGAATAGCGGGCACAGAGATAGGCTCCACGCCCAGATTTCTTACTGGTCGGGTCGAGCAGAATCCGCCCCTCGGGCGTGCGCACAATGCGCAATAGCTCGCGTTTCGGCTTGGTCTCGCGGCAGGCAATACAGGTACGTAGCGGAACGTGTTTCTGGCGCCCTCCCTTAGCGGCTTTGGCCATAGCAACATGCCGCCAGGACCCCTGGCAGCCTCCAGGGGAGGAAGGCGGCTCCCTCCTTTCAGTTCTGATGGGATTGATCTTCTGCTCGCCGGCGAAGCACCGGCGCCCTCCTCTTCAGTGAGGATAAAAGCCCCGCAGGGAGATCCTAGCTGGTAGTAACCACTCGCTACCCTTCATGGGGATAGATACGGCCTGGTCGCTTACGAGGCTGTCTCCTGGCAGGCAGAGCAAGGAGCGGGTCAGCCAGGGCAATCAGCCAGACCCAGGATCACCGAATAGACAGCCTTCTCGCCGCTCCCTACTCTCCGCGCTGCCATACGCTCTCTACCCCCTCCCGGGTCAACCAGCAGCAGCCACTGGCACGGCTCTCGGAGCCTGCTGTGATGGCGATGGCCTCACCGCTTCCCTTCCCAGCCCAGATGCTCTATGCCTGCCTATGCCACCGGCTGTATGACACCAGTCTGCGCTTGCCTGGAAGCGGAGGAGAGAAGGCCAAGAGATGAAAGGTCACCTCGTGCGCCGCCGGTTCGCCGGGTTGAGCCGCTCCAGCCAGACCAGGGAAGAAAGACGGATGGACCGGCGTACTACCCCGACCAGCAGGCTTGCGAACGGGTCCCGAGGGACAAACTGATAGACAGGCAAGCAGGCAGACAGGCGCAGGCACTGCAGGCGAGCAAGCGAGCTGCTAGCGATATTTGCCACCCCGTGAAGAAGCGGAGCGCCTGCCACTGTCGTGACGCCCACGCTCGCGGCGGGCGCTGGCCGACGAGAAGGCTTCTTCCGCTGGCTCCTCATAGACCTCGCCCTCAGCAGGCTTGACTACATCGACGCGCCAGCCGGTGAGCTTGGCCGCCAGACGGGCATTCTGCCCATCCTTGCCGATGGCTAGCGATAGCTGCTTCTCAGCTACCACCACCTGGGCGGTACGTTCGGCCTCGCGCAGCTCGACCCGCAGAGGCTTAACGGGGCTGAGAGCATTGGCGACGAATGTCGCCGGGTCGGGGCTCCACAGGATGATATCAATCTTCTCATCGTTCAGCTCGCGCACAATATTATTGATGCGCGACCCCCGAATCCCGACGCAGGAGCCGATAGGGTCCAGGCCCTCTTGATGGGCAACCACCGCTACTTTGGTCCGGCTGCCCGGCTCGCGGGCAATGGCCTTAATCTCGACGGTGCCTTCATAGATCTCAGGCACCTCAGCCTCAAAGAGCCGTCGCACCAGATCGCGATGGGAACGCGAGGCCACGATCTGTAAGAGCCGCCCCTGAACGCGACGCACATCAACAATATAGACGCGCAATCGCTGGCCGACTCGATAGTGCTCGCTGGGCACTTCCTCGCTGAAAGGCATCAACCCCTCGACCTTATCAACGCGGTCGAGATCAAAATCAAGCAGCCAGCCCCGCGCCGGATCGCGGCGTGTGATCGTCCCTAACCGAATCTCACCGACCCACTCCTTCAGCTGCTCGTAAAGATGCTCGTGCTCGGCTTCGCGAATGCGCTGCAGGATCACCTGTTTGGCCGTCTGGGTCGGGATACGCTCGAAGATATGCGATGAGTCCACCTCAATCGTCTGTCCCAGGGCGGCCTTTGGCATGAGGCGCTGAGCCTCCGCCAGCGAGATTTCCTCGTTGGGATCTTTGACCTGGGCAACCACTCGCTTGGTGGTCCAGACGTGGACCTCGCCGTTCTTGTCCACCTCAATGCGCACGTTGTCCCCGCCCCCGAAGCTCTTGCGGTAGGCTGATAAGAGGGCATTGGCCACGGTCTCCATCACCACCTCGCGGGGCAATCCTTTTTCGGCAATCAACTGCGCAATAGCAGCCTGAAATTCGCTCCTCATGATGCCTTCTCCCTCCCGCTCGCTGGTCGCCCAGTAGACACTTACTGCAAGTTGTTCGAGTGCAAAGAAAAAGTCCCTGGCAAGCAGAAAAGTGGGGAGTTCCCACTTTTCTCTAGGTTCCTCTATGTTCTGTCAATTACCCCACGGCAGAAACTGGGGGGCTGGCCCGCAGCTTTCTCAGCCCGGACCCCGGGGCTGACTGACAACAGCCCACTGTCCCACAGGACAGTATAACAAGCAAGATAGAGCATGTCGCTGGGTTGACCCGTTCCCCTCACCGAGGTGAGGCGAAGCCGTTGCTGACCCTGCGATCAGTGCCTTTGGCCTCACAGGTATGACGAGAACATGCGAGGGGCCAAGACGTCAACCCCATACAGACGGCAAGCAGTGAGAAGCACTCCCTGCTCCCTGCCTGAAGTCTGCCAGCGCCTATCTTTTAGTATTATATCATGTCATCTTTTTCAACGCAAGGCAAGGAGAAGAGCTTGCGATTCGTTCCCCCGCCCCTTGATTTTTGTCGCAAGACAGACTATACTCTAAATGACTATTTAGTGTATATTTGACACTTTCTATGGTCTGGCGAGAGGCCGGCAGGCCAAGGCGAGGGGCGATCGGCTTTGCTCCCCACGATCTGGGTCGGGCCTGCCTCGCGCTCGCTGCGCTCTCCTTCGCGGGCAGGCAGGCGGACGGAATGAGCCGCTCACCTATGCCGGTGGTGTGGCGCTCTGCCCTTCTTGCTTGCTCTCCGGGTTTTGCCCTGTGACTTTGCTCTGCGATAATGGTCTGTCTGGATGAGGGAGTGTACTGATGAGTGAACGATCTCTGGCCCCAGCTAGTTTTGATCCGCAGGACGCCTTTAGGGGTCCTTACGCCGCCCGCATCGCCGAGTTTAGTGAGGCCGGGCGCCTGGCAGGCCTTGCTCCCGCTAGTACGGACCGCGAGCGTATTGCGCTGGTGCTGGTCGACTATCAGCATGATTTTGTCGATCCCGGCGGCACGCTCTCTGTCCCAGGCGCTCAGGAGGACGTCGCTCGCCTGCTGACCTGGTTTTATGCCCACGCCGACCGAATTACTACGATTTACGCCTCGCTCGATACTCATTTGCCGTTCCAGATCTTCTATTCAACCTGGTGGCAGAACCCTCAGACGGGCGAGCATCCTGCCCCATTTACAACGATCAGCGTCGAGGATGTTCAGGAAGGCCGCTGGACCCCCCTGCGTGAACCAGAATGGTCGCGCCAGTATGTGCAGGCGCTGCGTCAGCAGGCCCGCAAGGAGCTGATGATTTGGCCGTATCATACGATGCAGGGGACCCTGGGTCATATGTTGGTGGCCCCGCTCAGCGAGGCTCTGGCCTGGCACAGTGCCGCTCGTCAGACGCAGCCCCACTATATTGTGAAGGGCCTGACTCCACGTACGGAGTTCTATGGCATCTTCGGCGCTGAAGTGCCCGATCCCTCCGATCCCGCTAGCCAGCTCAATACTTCCCTGCTAGAAACAATCATGCAGCACGATCGCGTTTTTCTCGCTGGCGAGGCTAAGTCTCACTGCGTCCTGGAGAGCGGTCGCCAGCTTGTGCAATACTTCAGCGAACGGCCCGATGTGCTGCAACGCCTCTACGTGCTGCGCGATTGCACGAGCTCTGTCCGGCATCCCTCCATCGATTTCGATGCCCTGGCTGAGGAGGAGCTGTCTCGCTGGGAAGGCCTGGGCGTCCACCTGGTACGCAGCACCGACGGGCTGCCGGCTTGAGCACATAAAGGCGAGCAGCCAGGCGAGTAAGCAGGCGAGCGCCAGTCAGCTCTTCTCGCCTGCTCGGAGATTGGTCGGTTAATTGACTGGCTGGCTTGTTTGCCAGGTTGCCTCTGGCGTCAGGCTTCTCTCTCCGCTCTGCTCGCTCGCTCGCTTGCTCCGTCGCTCCTCGGCATGGCTAGGCATGACCAGGCGTGGCTAGGCCAGTAGGCCAGTAGGCTGGCAGGCCGGTGAGTGGACCAGGGGCCGCTAGTCGCGTCCGCTTCCGCGTTCTTGTGAGCCAGGCTCTTTTTTCTCTTTCTCCCGATGCATTCGTAGGATCTTGATCATGTACTGTTCGGAGTTCAAATAGTAGGGATTGCGCCGGATGAATTTGCCTACGACGGAGATAGGATGAAGCTTGAGCATCTCCACTACGAGGCTGGGCAGCAATTTCCCATAATCGTAATGCATCAGGGCGATAATGGGCCGGTTTTGAAAGGTAAAAACGGCGTCACATAGGGCCTCGTATTTCAAGAGCTGCTCGGGCGTGGCCAGCTCCCCGGCTAACCAGGTCATGTCAATGGAGATCCTTACCGCTTTCCAGCCATCGCGCAGCGCCTGGGTAATAAAGGTTTGGTGCGTGGATAATAAAAAATAAGGATCAAACCGCTTCCCATTGGAGAGAAACGGCTCGCGCTCTGAGGAGAGGATGAGCTGCCCTTTGGCAATTAAGGCGTCTACGTCAAGTTGCAGCTTCACTAGTTCTTCACGCAACTCCTGCACCTGCGCAGGCGCCGCCGCAAACAGGCACTTCTCCGATGCGACGATCCCCGCACGCAACAGCCGGGCCGTGACTCCGGCGATCTCTGTCACTTTGCTGTAGAGCTGACAGATGTGCGAGCTGTATGGAATTCGCTCTGACTTGCCATCAACACTCAGGTCCATGCCTATCTCCACACAATGCCGATTCTTAACCAGCTTGCCATCATTAAGCATATCACACCGGAGCGGGATTAGCACATATAGAAGCGTCCACTATTCAGCCAAGAGTAGGAAAGCTCTCCCCAACCCTTCCTGTCCTTTTCTTCTCTGCTTGCTTGCTACTCCCGCCCGAGGCCCTTGGCCTTTCTCCTGAAATATTGTACGCGCCTCTGCGACCAGTTGCAGCAGCGGAGCGCCCTTTGCCCTGCTCCCTCGGCCAGTTTCTTGCTCGTGGACCCTCTTCCCTTCTCTCCTCTCGGGCCTCTGGCTGCTTTTCCTCCAGGGATGGGGCCGGCATGGCCGGCTGCTCTGCTCCCCGCATTGCCTTTATACTTTATACTAACTAGTGGGTGGGCGCTTGCCCTCTTCGTCCGGCCTGGCCGGCGAGGCTCGGGACGGCGCTGCCTGCTGCTTGCTCCTGTTTCGCTTTTATTTCTGCCAGACCTGGTGAAAGGAAGATTGTTGCGATGCAAGGTACGATTCGCAAGTACCGCGTCGATAGCGGTAAGGTGATTACTGTGATCCGGCGCATTCAGGAGGACTTGATTCCTTTGGTTCGTCGCTTACCTGGTTTCATGGGTTTCTATGTCTTGAATCGTGAAGATCAGTTAGTGACGATCAATCTCTCCGCTGACCCGCGCCAACTTCGGGAGGCCGATGAGGTGGCAACTAATTGGATGGGAACGCTGGGAAGCTCGGTGATCCTCGTTTCGCAAGAGGTGATTAGCGGCCCGGTGGTGGTCGAGGCCGCTGCTGACTGATTGACGAGGGCCAGGCAGGAGCCTCGTAGAGGGTAGGAGGCTCCGCTAGCGGCTGAAACGGGCAGCCCATCGCTCCGCTCGGCTAGCGCCGGGTCAGGTCATCCCTCGCTTCGTTTCTGTGGCTGCCCTCTTTGTTTGTTTTTGTGGTTTGAGCGGTTTTTCTTGCGCGGCTTATCATCAGGCTTCTGCCTTTCTTGCTGGTTGGCGCAGAACAGTGTCGGCTGTTGCTTGTGGGCTGCCTCTTTCGTTTGGGATTGTAAGGTACGCTGTCGTTCGTGCTCTTGCTCCCAAGGGAGGCGGCCATGTATGCGAGGCCTCCGCTCTGCTCACAGCCGCTGAACTGCCGTTTGCTGGTTTGTCTCTGGCCAGCCTGCCGGCTCCTCTTAGTCCGAGCCAGGGCGAGGCTAGCAATGCCAGCAGATCAGGCGGTCTGCTTTCAGTCTGAGGCGTCTTCTGCTTCCGCTCCTCTGCCGTCAGGCGGCTTGCCAGGGCAGGCCGCTGCTTCGGCTCCTCTGCCTTCGACTCGCAGCGGCTCGCCACCTGCTCCTGTGACCAGCCAGAGACGCCAGAGGCCGCCTCTGGGGCGCTGGGCATCTCAGGGGCTGCTGACGCTGTTGACGCTGCTCGGCCTCTTGCTTTCGCTGACGCCTTGGGGTCGGGCCAGTCTGCGCACAGGGCTGCTCTTGCCCGCTCTGTTGAGTGTTTCTCAGGGGCCGGCCATGAGGCTGTTCGGCGAGCCGGTTCGCTTTAGCCGCACAACGCTGGCGTCGGCTGCCGCCGGCACTGTATACCTGGATCTGTACGCCCCTGATGACTCCGCTCCTTTGATCCCGGGACGCCGCCAGGCCCTGGTGGTGATCGCTGGCCTGGGCGATAATCGCGCTGATGTCCAGTTGGTGAATTTCGCGCGCTCGCTGGCGAGCGATGGGATGGTGGTGGCCATCGTCGGGACGCCGGCGCTGTTCGATTTTGTGCTGCGCCGCGAGGATAGTACGGCGGTGGTGCAGGTTTTTGAGCTGTTGGCCCGTCGCCGCGATGTTGATCCGGCAGGCATTGGCCTGGTTGGCTTCAGCGCCGGTAACGCTCTGGCTTGCTTCGCGGCTGCTGATCCGCGTATCCGCCATCAGGTGGCCTTTGTACTCTCTTTCGGGGGCTTTTTTGAGGCCAAGACGCTCTTACAGGCCATTGCTACGCATCAGCTGCAGGTCGACGGCCATTCCCAAACCTGGATTCCTTACTATGTGCCGCTGCAGGCACTGGCTCATACGCTGGGCACTATTCTCCCCGCCCGCGAGGCGGCTCTGTTGCGCTCTGCCTTCGCCCAGAACGCCAGGCCGTTGACAAGCGCAGAGCTGAAGCAGCTTTCTCCCAGTACGCGCGCCGCTTACCATCTCCTTGCTGGTGACCAGCCGCAGCAGGTGGCCACGAATCTGGCCGCGCTTTCTCCTCAGATGCGGGCGTTGCTGGCGCAGCTTTCCCCCGCAAGTGTGATCTCTGAGATTCAGGCGCCGATCTTCTTGCTGCACGATCGCAGCGATGCTTATGTTCCATTTACCGAAACTCGGGAGTTCGCAGCCGCTCTGCAGCGGTTGCACCATCCCTACGATATGGCTGAGTTCGGAATTTTTCAGCATGTCGAGGTCCGCAGCGGTCTGAGTCCGCTGCAGCTCGTGGGTGATAGCAGCCGTCTGGCTCTGATCATTTGGAAGATTACGCTTGTCGGTTCTTGATGGGATGCCTGCACGCAAGGGGAGGCTCGCCATGACCCTTTCGTTGGCCCTGACTTTAACTGGCCTCTGGCTGCTACTGGGACTGCTCTGCGGTTTGCTCAGTGGTGCGGCTTACGCCCGTCTTTATGGAGCCGGCTGGCGAACCTGGCTCTGGCTGCTGGCGCTGGCCCTGGCGGGGGCACTCCTTCCCGCCTGGCCAGCGGTCTGGCTGCTGGGGAAGATGGCGGCCAGCGCCTTGGCGCTCGGCTGCGCCGCCCTGGTGACGCTGGTGCTCCCTCCCTGGGTTCTCTCTCGGTGTG
This sequence comes from Thermogemmatispora argillosa, assembly GCF_059696725.1. Taxonomy (NCBI): domain Bacteria; kingdom Bacillati; phylum Chloroflexota; class Ktedonobacteria; order Thermogemmatisporales; family Thermogemmatisporaceae; genus Thermogemmatispora; species Thermogemmatispora argillosa. The sequence goes on from NZ_AP019377.1 coordinate 1,179,087, forward strand.
GGCCTGCACTTCATTCTCAGCCGGAGTTCGGCGGAGAGCTGGCAGAGAGCCAGTCGCTGAAGGTGGAGGGAGCGGGCGACGAGGAGGCCTGACCGGCGCTCCTCTCCTGCCAGGTCGCCCGCTCGACTCATTGCCTCTTTCTTTTGCTCTCCTTGGCAAACGGTAACTGGTGAGTCCAGTCCAGGATCTTTCTTCGACTGTGGCCCCAGCAAGAGCCGGCTCAGCCATAGCTGCTGACAGCCAGGCTCCTGCCTCTATGCGCTATAATAAGCAGCGATGTCGAAAAGATGGCGCTGGGGGTGAGGCCCCGCAGCGAAAGACAAGGAGATGCAAGGCGCGTGACTGCCGATCTCAGGGATGTGCGTTCTTTCCAGGCTGTATTGTTCGACTGGGATGGGACGATCGCCGATTCGACTCGCGGTATGATGGCGGCGATGCAGTTCGCCTATAAGCAACATACGGGCCGGGTCTTTCCTCGCACGCTGGAGGAGTTTCGACAGATTTCCCCGCTGCGCCTGGCCGAGAGCACAGCGCTCTACGCTGGCCCACAGGCCGCGGAGGTGGCGGCCTCCTACCTCTGGTACTACACCCACGAGGGCTATCGCTTGACCTGCCTCTATCCAGGGGTACGCGCCCTATTGGAGGAGCTACAGCGCCGGGGCTATCCGTTAGCCGTGGTGACCAACACCGGCCCAGAGCGCCTTTCAACGGACTTGCACCATCTGGAGCTGAGCACGCTGCTGACGGTCACGGTGACCTCTCAGGATACCGCGGAGCGTAAGCCTCATCCAGCACCGCTCTGGAAAGCGCGTGAGAAGCTGATTGCCGCTGGGCTGATCGCAGCGGAGACTCCTACGTCGGCCCTGGCCTATGTGGGCGACCATCCTGGGGACATGGCCGCCGCTCATGCCGCCGGGATGGTCGCCATTGCGGCCCTCTGGGGCGGCATCTTCCCGCCAGAAAGGGTGCTGGCCGAGCAGCCCGAGTACTGGGCTGAGCAGCCAGCGGAGCTGTTGGCGCTCTTCCCATGAGCGGTCTGTCCGGGCATCGGTCGCTTGTTTCTCCGCCTGGCTTTCTCTGGAGCTAGCCAGTAGAAGCTACCGCCGCGTGTGCGCTCCAGGAAACAGGTTTCACAGCCTGCGCCGAAGGGCCATGCCCGCTTTGATCGGGCAACCCTGGCCCAGCATGGTAGTGATCTGCTTGCTCACTGCGGCGCCGTCCTGGCCCCAAGCAGGCGGCCAGATAGCGCAGAACAAGCGGCTTATCGCTCGGCCTGGACGGCGGCCTCTGGAGAGATCAGGTGCATGCCGAGGCCTGCGCGCTGGTGGCCGCCAGGCGCTGGCTCAGGACTGCTCGCCCTTATAGGTGAGGATTCGGCCCCACACGCTCTTCGTGCCCCAGATGCCCGAACGCAGGCATTCTAGCTGAACAATCTGGCTATGATCGACGAAGAGATTGACCTCTGGGCCGTAGTTCTTGATGTACCAGGTGAAGACCTCGGGATCGGCAGCCTCGAACATCACCTTCTCAAGGCCCAACTCGGCGATAATCCTGGCCACCGCATCGGTACGCCAGGTCTTCACGTTCTCAGTGATCCCCTCGGACTCGATCATAATCATGTAGGCCCCGGCCTCCAGAAAGCGCTTGGCCTGGGCAATGGCCCAGCCCACATCACGCGTTCCCTCGGCTTCCAGCTCCTCAACGCTGGTCGCCCCGCCAGCGCCGAACTGAATGCCCACTTCCGGCTTGGCCTTCAGACCTTCCTTCTGCACCTTCTCGACTAGGCGCAGCCAGTCGTCGATCGGGATCGTGATGAAGCCGCTGGAGATCTCGATGATGTCGAAGCCCAGATCGCGGCATTCTTTAATATAGCGATCAACTGCCTGAGCCCCCTGAGTGAGGACATACTCAATGAAACCGCCGGTCGAGACCAGCACATTGTAACGATGAGCGGTCTCGTTCAGCTCACGCACCGCTTTAGGCGGCATTAGCGTGAAGGAGCCACCGGCGTACTTGAGCGAGTCGACATACTCGCCCATCGTCTCCAGCACGTCCTCCAGGTAGCGCTTGCCCATCGCCGTGTAGTACGGTCCCCGAATCTCAGTGATACCGCGCGTGCGCGGCTTGCTCTGCCGCTCATTCATACGCAGGAAGGTAAAGCCACGCTCTGCCATTGTATTCCCTCCTTACCTCTTGCACTCCAGGCATTCCATCAGCGCTTGCCCTTGCGGCAAGCCATTCACTTCAACGCAACAGGATCGATCGCCAGCAGAGGAGCGACAGGCCAGGTGCTCGACCGCCTGTCGCTCCGTTGTTTGAGCCTCAGAGGGCCGGCCCTCCAGCAGCAGGCAGGCGGACCTGAGCCAGCAAGGCCGTGAGCTGGCGCACCGGCACCTCATCCAGATGCTGCACGGTCTCCGCAATGGAGCGCCGCAGCTCGCTATCGGTATAGGGCGCCGCCAGGCTCTCAAACTTCTCTAGGGCCTGCTCCCAACTCAGGGGACGGCTATAGAAACCCGGATAGTCGGCGATCTCCAGCTCATAGCGCCGCCCATCGGTCAGTAGGACCCTGATGCGACAGGGCATCTCAGCAGGGAAGCGCGCGCTAAGATCAGCAGCAGGCCGTACCTCGATCTTGCGCAGCAGCGTCTGCACGTCGCTGGCCACGATGCGCTCCGGTCGATACTGCTCCGGGGTGACTTTGCCATCGAGCAGGGCTACAGCCACCATATAGTGGAGGCTGTGATCGGCCTCCTCCTTGGTGCGCACAATACGCTTGTCGCCCTCCTCGCCACCGCCGATGATATGGTAGGCCACATCAAAGGTGTCGATCTCAATGCGCTCAATCTGATCGGCTCGCAACTGATGCTGTTCGCGCAGGTGCAGAATACCCTCCAGAGTTGGCTGAGAATGGAACTCCGCATTGTACTTCTTAATGCTTGTGCGGCGGACAATCTCCAGATTCTCGCGCGACCAGTCGATCGTAAAGTGGCCAGCAATGCTCTCCATGAAGCCCTTATTCCCCTCAAAGACCTCAGCCGGGCCGGTCATGCCGCGCATGGCCAGAAAGGTGGCATGGGTGCCAGCATGGGCTACAGCGGGATAAGCCATTCCTTTCCAGTGGGAGATGCTGCCTGTCCGGGTAACGCGCAGAGCGTTGTAGGCCGTGCCAGTGATGGCAATGGCGTTGGCCGTACGCTGCGCATCCAGGCCTAATGCGCGCGACACGCCTGCCGCGACAGCATAGGTACCCTCGACCGTGTGGTCAAAGCCCTTGGCCCGAACCGGAGCCACCTCTGACAGCCGGCATTGCACCTGATAGGCCACCGCCAGCGCCGTCAAGAAATCTTTGCCGCTGCGATCAGCATACTCGCTGGCAGCCAGGACAGCCCCCAGATTGTCGCTAGGATGACAGCTTTCTCCTTTCGCAATGAAGGTATCGTTGAAGTCGAGATAGCGCACCAGGGCGGAATTATAGAACGCAGCACGGTCCGGCGCCGTGCGGCCTCCGCCAATCAAGGTCGACAGCGGATTGCCTCCGAAGTCCTTGATCTGCTCGCGCAAAATAGCCAGCGGCTGCCCTTCCAGGGCCCCAATGGCGCACCCCAACGAGTCGAGCACACGAATCTTTAACTCACGGCGCGCTTCCGCCGAGAGATCCTCATAGCTGCTGCGGACGACAAAGTTCGCAAGCTCTTCAACGAGCGTCATGGTTGGTGACCTCCTTCCCATTTGCCAGCACTCCCGAAAGGAGCGGCTGGTTTCACTTGCGCCTCCACTTACGGCGTGAGCGACTCAGCGCCGACACCGTCGTGGCGCTGGTGGCGCTGTTCTTGCCGCTGCAGGCTGCCAGTGTCCGCCACACTGGCAGTATGGCCCATGTCGTAGGAGGCACGGCGCGCGGCTTCGCAGACCAGCGGGATGGCGCGGACCCGCTGCTCAGAACCCAGACGCGCGGCAGGCGCGACGAGGGTGAGCGCCGCCGCCACCTGACCTCTTCTATCGAAGATGGGGGCAGCGAGACCCGCTACTCCTGCGATGCGCTCCCCTTCGCTGTAGGCCCATCCCTGGCGCCGTACCTGCTCCAGCTCGGCCAGAAAGGCCCCCTCATCCCAGCCTTTTTCTCTCCTCACCTGCTCGCTGTCAAAGCGCTCGCGACTGGCCCGCGCCAGAGCGCGGCGCTCTTCTTCGGGAAGCCAGGCCAGCAGGACTTTGCCGGCGGCGCCCCGATGCAGCGGCAGCGGGGCCCCGATGTCGGCAAAGGGGCGCAGGTTGTGGGGGCTGCGCACTACCTCGATCACGACCCGCGTCTCTTGCTGCCGAATGTGCAGCTCGGCATTCTCTTCCGTTTGGCCATTGAGCCAGGTGAGATGAGGCAGGGCCTGCCTGCGTACGTCAATGCTTTCGGCGACGAGCAGTCCGAGACGCAGGAGGGTTAGCCCTAAACGGAAGCGCGAGCCCTCTTTCATCAGCAGCCCATGCTCAGCCAGGGCCTGAGCTAGCCGATAGACTGTCGGGAGCGGGAGCCCGGTCCGTTCGGCGATCTCTTGGGGTAAAAGGGCGCTCTCCCCACGCGGGAAGGCCCCCAGAATGGCCATCGCCTTGTCCAAGACTCCGACCCGCGTTGCGCGCGCCTCCTCCGACGGCATTGCTTCAGCGCCTCCTTTCCACATAGTGGAATACTATCCACATAATGGACGCCCCAGTATATCACCTGAAGAGATCTCCTGTCAAATGGGCCACGGCTAGGACAACTCGACGGAAACGGCGGCCCTTTGCTATAATGAGGACCGGAGAGACAGACCTGAGCGGTGATATCGACTGCAAGCAGCAGAAGGAACGCATCGATGAGTATTCTCGAAAGCATTCAGCATGGTCTGGAAAAGGCGGCTCAGCAGGCTGCCCGTCTGGCTCGCATCCAGCATCTGCAGCTTGTTCTGAATGATTTGAGCTATAAGGCGAGCGTCGAGCACCGGACGCTGTCGAACAAAGTCATGGAGCTGTATTTCAACGGGCAACTGGCTCAGAGCGAGCTGCTGCCGTTGTGTCAAAATCTGGCCACGCTCGAGCAACACATCAAGGAAATCCAGCAAGAACTAGATCGCCTGCATGGTGAGGGGCAGGAAGAGGAGGCCAGTGCCTCACCGAGCGCAGCGCCTTCTCCGCCCGTGGTATCTGGTCCCGTGCCCGGCAGTCCGGCAGTTGCCAGCAATGTGGCACCTCCTCCCGCGGCTTACCCATCCAATCCCGTCCCAGGGCCAACAGCAGGAGCAGTCTATCCCAACAGCGGAGCGATTGTCTATCCTCCGGCCTTTGGCGCGCCACTGGGGCCTGTTCCCAATGCCAATGCCGGTTATGCCGTCTCGGCCTATGGCTCGCCAGCGGCAGCCATGTCCGCCGCGCCTGTCTCCGATGGGACCACGCTTGTCACACCGCCGTCAGCCCCCGAGAGCGCACCGCCGCCGGTTCCTGCTTCAGATCCCGTGACAGCGACGGCCCCTGTCAGCGCCGGCCATGCCGCTCCCTCCAACTCTGCAGCCGGCGGCGTGCCAGCCCCAGCCACAGCTGTCCCGCCGTGGGGAGCCTTACCTGAAAGTGCTCTGGGCTCTGCCTCGCCGGTTCAGCCCTGGCAGACCACCAATACAGGGCAAGAGGAGGGCATGAGAGGCGGCCCGGCGCCAGAAGAGCCTGACCAGCCTCAGCAGGCGTAGCTTGAGTGAGCAGCTCTCGTCTAGGAGTATGGGCCTTTTGCTGGCGCCGGTCAGGAGCCAGAGCCGCGCTTGTCGCTTATGCTGATCCTCTCTTGCACTTGTGGCCAGCTCAGGCTACACTGACTGAGAGAGGCTATTGTCCTCCTCATATCAGCAAGCGAGACTGTGAGCCGCCCTTAAGCAGAGAAGGGAAAGAAGCATGTTCAGCAGAGCGATCCCTAGCTTACCAGGACAAGAGGAGCTGATCGTCGAGGCCTGTGATGTGCGCAAGGACTACGGCGAAGGGGCGCTCAAAGTGCAGGCGTTGCGCGGGGTCAGCCTTCAAATCCGTCGCGGCGAGGTAGTCGCTATTATGGGGCCAAGCGGCTGCGGCAAGACCACGCTGCTTAATTGCCTCAGCGGTCTGGATCGGGCCACCTCTGGCACTATCCGCATTGCAGGCCAGGATATTCGGGAGCTGACCGATAATGAGCTAACAACCTTCCGCGCCCGTGCAATGGGTTTTATCTTCCAAAATTATAATTTGTTGCCCGTGCTGACAGCGCTGGAGAATATTGAGTTGCCGCTGCTGGTGAGCGGTGTACCCCCTCGCGAAGCCCGCCAGCGGGCCTTCGTCAGCCTTGAGCAGGTTGGTCTGAGTCGCTGGGCCCATCACCGCCCGGCGGAAATGAGCGGTGGACAGTGCCAGCGGGTGGCTATTGCGCGCGCCCTGGCCACTCGTCCGGCCATCGTCTGGGCCGATGAGCCAACGGGCGCCCTGGATAGTGAGGCCAGTCAGGAAATCCTCGACCTGATGCTGTCGCTGAACCGCGAGCAGGGATTGACTTTCGTTTGGGTTTCGCACGCCCTGGAGGTTGCGCGCCGCGCGCAGCGGCTCATCACCATGCGCGATGGACGCATTGAGGACGATCGTTCTCTCGTCGCGGCCCAGGCCGACGAAGCCTAGCGTTGCGCCCAACCCGATAGTGACAGCATTTACATCTCTCGCGCCTGTACCCTATAATAGAGATATCTTTCAACGTACAGGCAGGCCGGCAAGCGGCCAAAGGGATTGAGGGGGTCCCCTTATGGGTAGAGTCATTGTTCTTGGCAGCCTGATGACCGACCTGGTAGCCCGCGCGCCTCGCTTCCCTTTCCCTGGGGAATCCTTGATCGGTGAGGAATTTGCTATCTTCATCGGTGGCAAAGGCTTCAATCAGGCAGTAACCGCTGCCCGCCTCGGCGCCCAGACGAGCCTGATTGGCAACGTGGGTCAGGACTCCTTTGGCGATGCGTTCTTCCCTGCGCTAGCCGCCGAGGGCGTCGATTGCAGCTACGTCAGCCGCGATGCGACGACAGGTACAGGCGTGGGCTGCGTGACGGTAGCGACCGAGATCGGCCAGAATGCGATTATCGCTCTGCCACGCGCAAATTTGACCTTGTCGGCGGAGACAGTGCGGCGGGCAATGGAGGAGTTGCTTGGCTCTGCGCAGTCTTCGGAAGTGGCTCCGCCCGGCGTGTTCCTGACCCAGTGCGAGACACGTATCGATACTATCGCTACCGGCTTGCACCAGGCACGAGAGGCCGGCTTTGTGACGATCTTGAACGCAGCGCCGATTCCCCAGGAAGCACTTCCGGCTGAGCTTTTCAGGCTGGTGGATATTCTGGTGGTGAACGAGGTCGAGGCGAGCTTTCTGGCTGGCCTGACGGTCGATACCGCTATGACGGCTAAGACCGCCGCTGAGCGCTTGCTGGAGCGTGGCCCTCAGCATGTGATCATTACGCTGGGGGCGCTAGGCTCAACCTGGTGCACTCATGGCGAGAACGGTGCTCCCCCTTTCCATCGCTGGCAGCGCGCTTTCAATGTGCAGCAGGTTGATCCAACCGGTGCCGGCGATGCCTTCTGCGGGGCATTGGCCGCCCGCCTCTCAATGGGGGCCCCTCTGGAGGAGGCTCTCCGTTGGGCTAACGCCGCTGGCGCGATTACAGTGACGCGCAAGGGGGCCTTGCCTTCTTTGCCCACACGCGCCGAGGTAGAGTCTCTGCTCTAACTGTGGACTTCTGCCCGCCCGCTTCCTATGCCGTAGGCCAGCTCTCTTGAGCGCCGGTCGTTGCCCCTCTGGCCCTCGCTTTCGTGGCCACCTGCTTTTTCTTTCTCCTCCCAACTCTCGCCCGGCGCTCCTCTCTCGTTGCTCTCTCTGCCAACTTATTCAATGCCACCAATATAGACCCCATTGGCCCTTATATTGAAGAAGTTGATTTTACAATCAGTGAGAGAGTGGGCTACAATACCCCTGCATATCATCACTATTGGCTACATCAATCTCTGGGTGGAAGAGGAGAAAAGCAGATGGGTACACGTGGTAGTGGCGTTGGAACTTCCAGGGATCTGCCCCGCACGGCCTTGGCTCTTGCCTGGCTGCTGACTGGTCTGCTGGTAACGCTAGCCTTTAGACCGGGCAGTGGGCCAGCGGCGCTGGCGTACGCGCGTGCCCAGAGCTGGAGAGGGAGTGCGATCAGGGCCTGGTCGTGCTCTCCCTCATCGGCCACGGGAGCACCGCAGCGGCAGCTCCGCGGGGTTTGGATCGCAACGGTAGCCAATCTGGACTGGCCTTCACGCCCGGGCTTGCCTGTCGCCGTTCAGCAGGAAGAAGGCCGACGCCTGCTCGACCAGGTGCGCAACCTGGGCCTGAATGCGGTCTTTGTCCAGGTGCGCCCATCGGGAGATGCTTTCTATCCGTCGCGCTACGCCCCCTGGTCGGCTTACTTGAGTGGGGTCCAGGGACGAAGTCCCGGCTACGATCCGCTAGCCTTTCTGGTGCGCGAGGCCCACCAGCGCAATCTGGAGTTTCATGCCTGGTTGAATCCCTTTCGGGTGAGCTTTCATGATAATCTCTCGGCTCTGGCTCCGACAAATCCCGCCCGTCAGCATCCAGAGTGGGTGATGCATTACGCCGGGGGGCTCTATCTGAATCCGGGCCTGCCCGCGGTGCGCAAGTTGCTGGCGGCAACGGTTGAGGAGCTTCTCCGCCACTACGATGTCGATGGGATTCACCTGGATGATTATTTTTATCCCTATCCGGTAGGAAAACTTCCTTTGCCGGATATGCAGACGTATCGCCGCTATGGCGCCGCTCATTATCGCTCGATCGCTGATTGGCGGCGCGCCAATGTAAATGAGCTGATTGCTACGCTGGCGCAGACAATTCATCGCCTGCGCCCGTCGGTGAAGTTTGGCGTGAGTCCCTTTGGGGTCTGGCGCAACCGTGGTAGCGATCCATCGGGATCAGCGACCGAGGCAGCTGTGACTAGCTACGATTCGCTTTATGCAGATACGCGGACGTGGATCAGGCATCGGTGGGTGGATTATATCGCGCCGCAGTTGTATTGGCCGATCGGCTTCCGGCGCGCTGATTATGCAACGCTGGTGCGTTGGTGGGTCCAGGAGGTGCAGGGCTGGCGCGTTCATCTCTATATTGGGCAGGCGGCTTATAAGCTGGGGAGCGGCGGCGCATGGAACAACGCAGAGGAGCTGCCGCGCCATCTGCGTTTCGACTGGCGCTTTCCGTCTATAAAGGGCGAGCTGTTCTTTCGCCTGGGGTCGCTGCTGGCTGACCCTCTCGGCTTTGCTCGCCGGTTGCGCACGGTGCTCTACCGCTATCCGGCGCTGATTCCTGTGATGGCCTGGTTAGGCGGTAGCCCTCCACCGGCTCCCAGGGCTTTACAAGCCCAGTTGCAGCCCCAGGGGACAGGCGTATGGACGGTTCGGCTGCGCTGGCGGGATGGTTCTGACGGGCAGGCCGCGGCGACCTACTATGCGATCTATCGTCTGGCTGGCTCTGCTCTCTCTGCGCCATGCGCTCTGACTGATCCTCACGCTCTGCTGGCAACTCAGCGCCGCGCAGGGAGAGCATGCACGGACTGGCAGGTCTTTGTCGATCGTCTTGTGTCTCCTGGCCCAGTCTATACCTACTACGTGACAGCTCTAGACCGCCTTCATCATGAAAGTGGCAGCTCCGGCCTGGTTGTGCCTATGCCGGCAGTTGACGGGACAGCCAGCCGGGTCGGAGCAGGCTAGCGCGGCCCAGTCTCGTTGCCGAGGTGTGGTGTGGGCAATAGCAGCGCGAGGCGCTGGCAGCCCAGACCGCAGCGCGAACAGACCAACCGCACACCCTGTGCTCGGGCGCTCCCTTTTTGCTGAGCCAGGTCCAGCCCCTTGATCATCCTCAGCACCCTCGGCCCCAGGCTGCTACACTAGCGAGCATGGCCAGCCATCTAGCTGGCTAGATGGCTGGCCAAGAGCTGGCACAGCTAGCGTGAGCGTCGTGTTGTCAGACCGTGAGCACGTTGGAGCAGGTTGTTTCCCCGGGCGAGGAGGGTCGCAGTGCGGGCCGGGGTGAGTTTCGCCGCAGCCTGCTGCCCGCCTCCGCCGAACTCAGCTCCCTCTAGCAGAGTGAGCAGCTCGTCGGCCAGGGCGTTACGCTGAGCAGTGAGCAGCTGAAGCTGCGACGCCATGCGGGTATAGGTGCTGTCATTGTCGGGACTGCCGCTTTCGAGCGCCAGGGTAGAGATGCGCAGCGTGCTCAGTCCCAGGTCTCCTACGGGGGCATTGATGCGCTTGAGGAGTTGACCGAGCTGGATGAGCAGCCCTCGACTGCGCCGCACCGTCGGAGGGAGAGCACTGTCATCCAGAGCCTCGATCAGGACGCGCCCATCGTGACGATAGTCGTCTTTGAGGCCAAGCAGCTCCATCATGGTGGGACGAATGTCGGTGTGGTCGGCCCAGATGCTATCATTGCGGCCTAGATGGCGTACGCCAGGCCCGACCAGCCCGAGCCAGGTGCGATTGATGTCGGGGGCAATATCGCCGTGGTTCCAGGCATAGGTAGGCCCAACCTGAACACAGGGCGCGTTGCAGTTCGCTGGCCCGGCATAGATGTAGTAGTCGGGATTGGCAAACCAGACGAAGGTAGGCGTACGAGCCGGGTCAGCGGTGACCATGTGAAGCAGCTTCATTTCGACGGGATCGGCCATGTACTGGGTGAGCGGTTCGCTCTTGCCCGTGATGGGGTTAACGGCGGTGAGCTTGCCGGTGGCCCGCTCAAAGGCACGCGTCACCGGATCAGTGCGCCCCGGGTTACCGGTAATGTAGATGGCCGGAGCGGAATCGGCGTGGAGTTGGAAGGGGGTGGTAATGCCCTGCTGGGTGGCGAGCAGGCCGGTCATGTTGACGTTAATTTCACCGATGAGGCTATAGTTACAGGGCACATTGACGCCGTCGCAGTCGGTCGGCGTCGGAGGCCCACCAACGAAATGGTCGCCCTCGTCGGCGGTGATGACAAAGAGGGTATTGGCTGGGGTGATGCCGTCTCGCTCTAACCGTTGGAAGAAGCGGTCAAAGGCTTCATCGTAGGCGCGCAGGGCGGCTACGTAGCCGGCCTGGCCAGGCCCAAAGGCTGGTCCTCCAGGATGGTTGTCATGGGCATCGGAGATGTAGGCGTAGGTGACGGGAACGTCGTGCTCTTGCATGGCGGCTATATAGGCCAGGCTGACGCTGGCTTCCATACCGTCAAAGCCGGGAAAGCCGATGTGCCCCTGGGTATCCTGGATGATGTGTCCGTCGAGATCGGTGAGTGGCCCGTCAGGGCTGATTTGGGGGGCGATGTACTTGTGACCGAAGAGGGCCTGGTAGCCTTGGTAGCCGCCGGGCTCATCGGGCAGCAGGTCAGGTTTGCCGCCGTGCTCGGAGGAGCAGAGGGGATTGTTGCGCGCGCAGTGAATGCTGATGCCGACGAAATCGGCGTAGGCCTGGGCTGGATTGGCTTTGACTTCGCGTGCTTCCGGCGAGTCAGCTCCGAAGACGGTGGGTATGTCGGTCCCAATGTTCTCCAGGACTATGTTAGACGCCCCTATGCCTCCAACGTTGCAGCCAGCTCGCGTGTAGGGCACCCACGGCGCTGGAGCATTGGCCCCCAGTTCGTTGAGCATGTTGTAGGTGGTGTCGGTCGGCGTCGGATCGCTGGGATCGTAAACCGGATCGGTCCAGTAGGCAAAGGCTGAGGCCGGATTGCTGGTCCCATCGGGATTGAAATAGCGATAGCTGTTGCTGATCGCTACTCCGTGACGGTCCGGGTAAACGCCAGTGAGAGAGGTGAGGATGTTGGTCCCAGTGTGGGCTATGAGCGGGGTGTGATTGTTGGAGAGCATGATGCCATTGTTCTCGATGAAGTTGAGGAGATGTGGCATCTGCTCTAGATCAGAGGGAACATTGGGGTTGTCCCTCATGAGGTGTACATTGTCAAATTGGATGTAGATGACGTGCTTGATGCCATTTTTGAGGTGGCAGGTGGCGCTGCCCTCGCTCTCTGCAGCCGCGGCAGCTTTGCCAGGCCGCGCCGCCGGCAGCCCCAAGCCAAGGATGAGGAGGAGGAGAAGAAGAAAGAGACAGCTCGTTTCGATAAGGCACAGGGGCCTTTCCGTTCCCACTGGGTTGGGTCTGGACCAGGTGCGATGCTGCATAGGTTCCTCCTTTATCGCTGCAGGTCCGCTGGTCAGTCAACTGCTGAATGAGGGACAGGGCGACGATACGACAGTTCGTCAGATAGGTCTGCGCCTTCACCGCGCAGGGGCGCAGCCCCAGCTAGTAGCGCTCTCTCTAAGCCTCCAGCACACGGTGAGGCTCCCTTCCTGCTCCGCTGGAATATGGAAACCGCTGATGAGCGGCTCGCTGCGTTTTTCCCTGTCCTTCTACTCCACTGTGCTGGCCTGTCAGGTGGCACGCCCGACAGGGAGGTCTCCTTGAGTCGCCTTCCTTTCGACTCTCCAAGGAGGTGCAATTAGAGTATAGCATTTCATTGAATAGATATCAATTATCTCAATGGCAAAGTGTTAAAAGGATGTAAAATAGTTTTGTTAATGCAAGTGACAGGGAGAAGGTCCGGGCGAGGGGGGCAACAGAACCAGGCAGCAGGCTGGCAGATAGACAGGCTGGGAGGGAGTAGCCTCTGTGCCTTGTCAGCCTGGCCTGGTCGTCTGTACGCTGCCTGGTAGGCGCAGGGTGAGAAGGGGCCTGGCCAGCCAGAGGAGCGGCTAGAGAGCTAAGGGCTGGCTCTTAGGTCAGAGTGAGAGAGATGAGGAAAGAAGGGCCGTTCCCTGGCTTTCAAGGAGACCAGGACCACGGCGGATGAGCGATTGGCAAGGGAAAGCCGGGCAGAGGCCAGCTCTGCCGAGCAGAGAGGAGAAGAAACCGCTGGCGAGCCGGCCCACCAAGCTGGCCAGATCGTATGAGCGTTGGGCAGTCAGGTCGTCACGATGCATGAGGGCTGTCGTTCTCTCTAGCTAGCCTGGCAGGGCCGGGCTGGGTAGCCCTGATTGAATGGGGCATTGTAGCCGGCCAGATCTGGCGCACTCTGACGGCATCGGCCCTGGTGCGCTTTGGGCTGCTCTGCCTTGAGGCCTAGAGCCTGAAGGGGAGCCAGCGCAGCGGTGGAAAGATCTGCTCAACAATTGAAAAATGATCGTAGTAGTCGCTCTGGCGTAGAATCAGGCCATTCCTGACGGTGAAGATGCTGACACCATCAACTTGAAAGGGCCGCGAGAGCCAGGACTGTCCCAGCAGGCGCGGGGTAGTACCGGAAGCAATCCAGCAGACTGCCGCTTGCCCGTCTCCGAAGAAGCGGCGTGTAGGCGTATATTGGATAGTTGGCATGCTGGCGAAGCGCTGGCTGAACCAGCGCGTGATCTCCTGGTGGCCTCGACGCGCGTGGCGCATGCCTGTATCGAAGAGTTCGGCCTCAGCGTGATAGAGGGCCACTAGCTCGTCGACGTCGTGAGCATTGAAAGCAACGATCCAGCGATTGATGAGAATAGGCAGCTCCATGCCCGCAGGCATAGGGCCGCTTTGCTCAAAGCTCTCTCGATTGGTTCGCACGCCACTTTCTCCTCTGCTTCTGCTGCTCTCTAACGGTGGCTTCCTCGTTCTCTGTATTGTAGCGCAGGAGAACAGCCAGCACAAATGCTTTGGTAAGTTGGGGATCAGGGGCCAGGCCGCTGCCGACCCCAAGGGAGAGCCAGGAGAAAGGCATAGAAGCAACGAGAGACGGCAGAGCGAGAGCGAGAGGGCGTGCGGCGCTGGTCGATCGCTGCTCCCCTTGCTGATGGCTAGAGAGAAAGGGGGCCTTTCTCTGTAGGGAATGGGAGGAAGTGTGGCAGAGCGAGTTACAGACTGAACCGAGAGCGCGCCTCAGCCCTGTCTCCGTCCGACTTTCTTCTGCTGATAGCGATGAGCTGGGTTTCGTTACCAGTTCGCAGCAAGAACAACGTCTTTCGTGATGGGGAGTGCTTCCCGTGGACTTCGGCAGCGGAGACCGAGAGTAGCACGGGAGGCGTTCCTTTCCTCTCTTGTTTGGCCGTTAGCGAGACCAGCAAGAGGCTAGCCGGTCCTCGGACTGGGCCACAGTACGGGTTGGAGGCAGCAAGCCCATAAAGAGGAGGCCTGTCAGCGCGTAGCTTGCCTGAGTCGCTCGCCCCGAGCAGGCGCGCTAGCATGCTAACTGGTCTTCCTCGGGTCGATCTGGCTTATCCATTAGAAAAAGAGGCTGATTTGATCGTAGACTGTGCGGATGTTCTGCGGTGTACCAGCATATTCTTGGGCGCCGGTGGCCGCGGCGATCGACTTGAGGGCCTCTCCATCGGCATCGTTGCCATAGGCGATCGTGAAGACCTTGATTCCTCTGCCGGCGTCCTCCCCTCGCGGCGTCATCCGCTGGAGCAGCTCATCAAGTGAAAGCTTGCTGACGTTATCTTGCCCATCGGTCAGGACGACCATCGCCTTGATGTCGTTGGTGACAAAGCTGTCGAGCGCCTGGACCTGCTCGGCAATCGTATCGAAAAGACGGGTGCTGCCGTCCGCTGCAATGGTAGCGATTTGCTGGAAGACCTGTTGACGCTTGGAGCCAAGCAGAGAGAGCGGACTGATGACCCTGGCTTGATCGCTGAAGATGGTCAGCCCGAGCAGGTCATCGTCGCTCATCAGCCGTACAAAGTCGCTGAGGCCTTGCCGTGCGGCGTCGATCTTGCTCATCCCGTTGAAGTCGTCGTTCATGCTTCCCGAGGTGTCGAGGACGAGCATGACAGCGACACGGCGTTTCTGCGCTTGCCAGGTGCTCTCAATAGCATTGACGACGTCCACTGTGGGCACCTGCAGGATGGTGCGCGGCTGCTCCGGGTCAACACCGTGGGTGCTATCGATGGGAGCCCCCATTGCCACCGAGGGCACAGTGGGACGGAAGCCGTAGCGCAGGGCCTTGGCTTGTTGCTGGGGCGCCAGAAGGAAGGCACGCAGGACCTCAGCAGCGCTCTCTTTGGCCGGTGTCAGCCAGTCGCCGTGGAGGATGGCGTAGGGGTGATCACTGTAGAAGGTGCCTTCTTTGGGATAGATGGCTACGACGGGAAAGGGTAGATGGGGATAGCTGTGGCCATCGTTGGCTTCGACAACCAGGTTTTCGTACATGACTGCCGCGCTGAGGAAGCCAGGTCCTTTGTTAAACATTTCGTCGGCAAAGAAGCCGGTGCTATCTCCATAGTGGATCACTGACTGCTCAATATTGGCAATGAAACGGCGCACGCGAAGATCATCAACCTCTGCCAGGGTCAGCCCGCGCTGCTTGCCCAGGGCGGCATAGCTCATGGCGATGATGGCATCAAGGCCGGAGTTGGAATAGGCCGGATGGGTGTGGCCGAATTTGAAGCTGCCCGCTTCAGGATGGCCATAGGCGGCCCATCCCTGTGGCTCTGCACTGAGGCGCGCGATGTCGCTCCAGCCGATGGCGCGCTGCGGCCAGCCCAGTGCCTCGGCCAGCGGTTTCCACATGGCAATGACGACGGGACTGCTGACCAGCGAAGGTGTGGCGTTGGCCCCCATGTCAATGAGGTCGTGCCCGGTCTTTTGGTGCCAGCGGGTATTGAGCAAGCTAAGCCAGACGCTGCCGGCGGGACTCCAGACGTCAGGCCTGATGCTGCCGCTAAGGATCTCCTGCAGGGAGGCACCGGAGCCGACGGGTATGGCTCTAACGGTGATGACGCCATCGCAAGCAGCGTAATGGTGGTTGTTGAAGTCCGCGATGACGTCGCTCATCCAGTCCTTTTTCTCGGAGCCGTAGTAGATGGTAAGAGTCACCGGATCGCTTGAATGGTGTTGACAGTTCACCGGATAGGGGGCCGGTGTGGGCGTGGGCGAAGCGCTGCTTCCCCCGGGTCCTTCACAGCTCAGCAGCAGCGTGAAGAGTAGCAACAGGGCACAGGCAGAGCAAAAGAGACTGATCCACAGCGTTCGCCGTCTCCGCCTGCTGAGCGTCGCGCGGTCTCTGTCCAGGTCCATAGTCCTTTGATGATCCTTTCGTGTCACAAGCCTAAAGCCAGGTGAGGTGCCAATACCTGGGGCCGCTGCTCACACAGCCCTGGGGCAGGCGTTTCTGCTCTGCCTGTCTCCCTCCTGCCAGCCCAGCTAGTCAGTTAGCTGGTCGCTGTGGCACTGTTGCCGTAGGCGCTGAGCCATTCCTGCAGCAAGGTGTCCGTGACATTGCCGGCTGGCGGCTGCGCCTGGGGGCCGAGCTGGGAGGCAATTTTGAGGCTGCTCGCCAGGCTTGGAAAAGGATTCCCAGCAATGCGCTCGTCAATGGTGACTTCGGCGCTGGTGGGGCGGAAGCCGCTTTTGAGGGCTGCGCGCTGCTGTTCCTCCCCAAGCAGGAAGTCGCGAAAGACGCGAGCTGCTTCTTGTTGCTCACTGCTAACCCACTCGGCGTCAAGGATGGCAAAGGGGTGATCGCTGAGCAGATTGAGACTCGGATAGTAGGGGAGCAGGGCCATACTCTGGCGCTGACGGGCTTCCGCCTGATAGGTCAGGACGAGGTTTTCGTAGGTGAAAGCGATGTCGTAGGAGGCAGGCCCTTTGAGAATGACTTCATTTTCTAGATAGGTGCCGCTGCTGCGCCCGAATTGGGTGACGGCTCCCTCAATATCGCCAAGATAGCGCCGAAAGCCCGGATCGCGTACCTGGTCTGCGGTCAAGCCACGCTGCCGGTGAAAGTAGGCATAGGCGAGCAGGGTGATGCTGAGCAGGCCACTATTCGACTGATCGGGCCGCGTCTGGGCCAGCTTGACCTGCCCCCAGGCGGTCGGTCCTCCCAGATCCTGCCAGCCGTTTTTGAGAAGCACAGCACTATGAATGGCCTCCCAGTCAATGGCCCGGTAGTGCTGGAGCAGGAGATGAGCGCGCTCTTCCCAGACTGCGAAGACCAGGGGACTGAAGACGAGCGAGCGCGGTAGCAGCTCGGCAGAGGAGGCCAGAAGGTCTTTGCCAGCATGGGCGGCTTTCCAGGCGTCGCTGAGCTGATTCAGCTCAAGGGTACTGGCTGGACTCCAGGCAATGGGGCGAAGCTGGCCGCTGAGGATGCGATTGCGGGCATCAAGGGAGCCGCGTCCTTCGGCTTGCGCCAGGGTGATGCGTTTGCCGCCAAGGGTCTCACCGCGTTGGTTAAAGGCTGCGATGGCGGCGCTGATCCAGCTTGCTTTTTCGGTGCTGTAAACGAAGCTGAGAGCGATTTGCCCGGCTACGCCAGTTGTGTCCCCACGCTGGCGGATGAAGAAGAAGGGAATACTGAGCAGGCCAGCCCCTGCGACCAGGCCTAGGGCGCCCGCTGTGAGCAGCAGACGGCGCGAGAGGCGTTTCCCTCTCTGAGCGGTGATCTGTCGTTGAGCCTGGACTCCCTGGCCTGGCGTTGGCGGCAGTGGGGTGACTGGCGCTGGCACTTTGCTGGCTGGAAGCGGGGTGACCGGCAGGGCAGTCGCCGGCGCCGTTCCGTTGGCGGCGGCGGCTGGCGCCAGGCCAGCGAGGGTGGTTCCGGCGGCATCGGGTGCGGTGAAGCCGGCTGCTAGAATCGCCATGTACATGGCAGCGGCGGTCTGATAGCGCTGGGATGGCTCCTCGGCCATCGCAGTCAGAATGATACTCTCGCTGGTAGGCGAAAGCTGCGGGTTGAGGGCGCGCGGAGGCTGAAAGAGGCTGGGATTGATGCGCCTGCTCGGTGCGTCAAGGGGAAGCTCGCCGGTGAGGAGTTCGTAGAGCGTGGCCCCCAGGGCGTAGAGATCTGAGCGCGCATCGCTTTGACCGCGCCCGTATTGCTCTAGCGGGGCATAGCCTTGGGAGCCAAGCAGGGTTGTATCGCGGGTAACCTGGCTTTTGAAGATGCGCGCGATGCCGAAGTCGATCAGCTTGAGCTGGCCGGCGGGCGTCAACATGACGTTGGCCGGCTTCATGTCGCGGAAGATGATCGCCTGGGGACGGGTGTGCAGGTAGTGCAGGACGGCGCATAGCTCCAGCCCCCAGCCCATGACAGTTGCTTCGTCAAGCGGCCCTCCGTGTTCTTCCAGAACTTTGGCCAGCGTTTTGCCTTCGATGAATTCCATGACAAGATAGGCTTTACCTGCCTCTTCAAAGAAGTCGCTGACATTGGGCAGGTTGGGATGCTGAAGCTGGACCAGGAGTTCAGCCTCTTGGCGGAAGTCCGCAAGGGCGCGCGCTTTTTCGCTGGGACTGAGCAGGGCGTCGCCCATTTCTTTGATGGCCACCTGACGACGGGCGGAAAAGCGCAGATCTAGCGCCTGGTAGACGGCCCCAAAGCCGCCTTTGCCGACAAGGGCTACGATGCGATAGCGACCGCTGAGAAGCTCGCCAGGACTGAGAGCGCCAGTGATGCGCCGGTTGTTAGCTGCTGGCGGCCCAGGATGGACCAGCGCGGTATATCCGCCGGTCGGTGGTCCGGTCAGCGTGTAACCACAGTTGCTGCAAAATTGCTCGCCGGGCGCGTTTGGCGTGCCGCAGTGGCCACAGGTAAGGTGTCCTCCAGGGTGAGGCTGCAAGGTTTTTCACTTCCTTACGGATGGAGAGCGTCAGTGTCTGACTTTTAGCCCCCGCTCTGCCCGCACTCGTGTTGATCTTATTCGGTATGGTCCTGTCTGGCCTCTTTGCCTTGAGTGTGCAGTCTATGCGTTATCTCAGCTTTACTCATTTGTTATGAGAATGTAAAGGCTTGCTTAAGGAATCATGAAGTGCTCTCGCTTGTGAGCTATCCGCCAGGTGTGGCCTGACTGCAGTCGGGCCTGCACCAGGCAGGGCGGCAAGCCAGGGCCCGCGCTCCTCATGGCGAGCTACCCACTGGCTGCTTAGCAGGTAATTGGGCGATCCTGCTATCGCTCGCCCCTTTCCCTCTCTCGCTAGCGCCGACCTTATGATCCGCTTTCCCTGCCTGTCTGCCTTCAGTTGGTCGGTTGTGGAGCGTCATGGGCCGGGATACTATCTTGCCTCAGATACAAGCAGGCAATATTTTTGTGAATAGTATAGAAATTATATCTTGGTGGATTGCAATATAAGTCATATAATGGTGCTATCAATCTTGCCTCGATACTTCGCTGATGGGAGGTGTGATGAGCTTTTCGGGACAGCAGCCGTGGGACCACAGTTCGCGGGGTTTGCTTCAGGCTGCTTTGAAGGATATGCTGACCTGGCTTTGCGATGGAGTGGAGTTGATCGGTGAGTGTGAGGAGGTGTCTCGCCTATCGGGCGAGATGCAGAGTTTGCATCTGCGCGCCGATGAACTCTGTCGCGTGCGGGTCGATGGGCGCCCGTGCTTGTTCCATATCGAGTTTCAAGCGCGAGGCGATGCGCAGATGGCTAGCCGCCTGCTGGAGTATAATATAGTTGCACGGCGCTTGTATCAGCAAGAGGTTTTCTCCTGGGTGATCTACTTGCATGAGGGGGGTAAGATGCCCTTGCCGCCGTTGCGCTGGCCCGGCTTGCGTAAGGGCGAGGCCGATACGCTCTCGTTCTCTTATCGCGTGGTGAAGCTGTGGGAGGTGGCAGCGGAGGATCTGCTGTGTCTCGATCTGCCAGGCATCTGGCCGCTGGCGCTGCTCTGTCGCGGTGGTCGGCGCTATGAGGTTGTGGAGCGCGTGATTGCGGGTTTGGAGCAGGCACAGAAGCGTCAGCGCATCTCAGCGCAGCAGCTACGCGATCTTCTTGCTCATGCTAAGACGCTCGCCAGTTTGACGTTTCAAGGCCACGTGGATTCTAGTCGTGTTCAAAGGAGATTCGAGATGCTTCGCGAAATCTATCGGGAATCGCCCGCCGTTCAGGAGTGGCTCGCCGAGGGCCGAGCTGAGGGCCTCGCCGAGGGCCGCCTTGTCACAGAACAGGAGCTGCTGCTCTCTTTGTTGGCCCGCCGCTTTCCCGCTCTTGTCCCCGAGCTGGAGCCGCGCATTCGCTCCCTGCAGGACCCCGACCGCCTGCGCGCCCTCCTGCTCGCTCTCTGCGATATCTTCGATCCTGACGCTGCGCGCGCGCTCTTCACCGACAGCCAGTAATTGGGAGGCCTGCGATGCTCAGAGAGATCCTGCGGGAATCGCCCGCCGTTCAGGAGTGGCTCGCCGAGGGCCGAGCTGAGGGCCTCGCCGAGGGTCGAGCTGAGGGCCTCGCCGAGGGTCGAGCTGAGGGCCTCGCCGAGGGCCGCCTTGTCACAGAACAGGAGCTGCTGCTCTCTTTGTTGGCCCGCCGCTTTCCCGCTCTTGTCCCCGAGCTGGAGCCGCGCATTCGCTCCCTGCAGGACCCCGACCGCCTGCGCGCCCTCCTGCTCGCTCTCTGCGATATCTTCGATCCTGACGCTGCGCGCGCGCTCTTCACCGACAGCCAGTAATTGGGAGGCCTGCGATGCTCAGAGAGATCCTGCGGGAATCGCCCGCCGTTCAGGAGTGGCTCGCCGAGGGTCGAGCTGAGGGCCTCGCCGAGGGCCGCCTTGTCACAGAACAGGAGCTATTGCTCTCTTTGTTGGCCCGCCGCTTTCCCGCTCTTGTCCCCGAGCTGGAGCCGCGCATTCGCTCCCTGCAGGACCCCGACCGCCTGCGCGCCCTCCTGCTCGCTCTTTGCGATATCTTCGATCCTGACGCTGCGCGCGCGCTCTTCCTCGCTGCCGATCTCTGACTCAGGCACGACGGCAAGCGCTCGCTTACGGGTCAGTCAGCCGGTCTGAGAGCAAGCGGGGAGCAAAGAGGTCGCAACGCCAGATACGAGGCGGGCGCTCCCTCATCTGCTCCCTAGCCGCTTGCTCTCCTTTCCTACTCCTCCGCCGGGGCCGGGGGTTCGCCTTCTTCAGCTTTCAGAGCCGCCTCTGCCTTCTTCTTGCCGTTACCGTTATCGTTACCATTACCGTTGAGATCCTCGATGATGGCATTTAACTGCTCTAAGGCCGCCTGCAAATCCTCTACAATATCGCCAATGATTTCGTCAGGTGGTGGTAGCGCGCTGGCGTTCTCCAGGCTGCGATCGCGCAGCCAGAAGATGTCAAGGTTGACTTTGTCGCGCTTGATCAGCTCTTCATAGCTGAAGGAGCGGAAACGCTCGCTTTCTTGCCGCTCATGACGCTTCCCAGGCTTATAGCAGGCCACGAAGTCATCAAGATGGGCCCGCGTGAGCGGCTTGGAACGTAGAGTGAAATGCTGGTTGGTGCGCAGATCGTAAATCCAGAGGCGCTCGGTCCAGGGCCGGGCACTGGCCGGCTTGCGGTCAAAAAAGAGGACGTTGGCCTTGACTCCCTGGGCGTAGAAAATGCCCGTGGGAAGGCGCAGCAGGGTATGGACATCGCAGGTGTCGAGCAGGTCGCGGCGGATGATCTCGCCGGCCCCGCCTTCGAAGAGGACGTTGTCGGGGACAACAATGGCCGCTTGACCGTGGATCTTGAGTAGCGATTTGACATGCTGGAGAAAGTTGAGTTGCTTGTTGCTGGTGCTGGCGATGAAGTCATCGCGCACGATGACGCTGGCTTCGCGCTCTTCTCGCCCTTTTTCGGTGATGTAGGTGATGCTGCTCTTGCGCCCAAAGGGGGGATTGGTGAGGACCATGTCGAAATATTCGCCCGGATGGCTGCGCAGGCTGTCGGCGACACGAATGGGACAGTGATCGCTTTCGTCGTCGCCGATGCCGTGCAGGAAGAGGTTCATGACGCAGAGGCGCGCGGCGGCGTCGACGATCTCCCAGCCGTGGAGGGCTTCGTGTTTGAGAAAGCGCTTCTGGTCACGGTCCATCTGGCGGCTATAGTGCTTGACGATGTAGTCATGGGCAGCCAGGAGAAAGCCGCCAGTTCCACAGGCAGGGTCACAGATGCGCTGGCCAGGTTTGGGCTGCATGACGTCGACGATGGCGCTGATGAGGGGGCGCGGGGTGAAATATTGGCCAGCCCCTCCTTTGATGTCTTCGGCGTTCTTCTGAAGCAGGCCTTCATAGGCGTCGCCTTTGACGTCGGCACTGAGAGCGGTCCATTGTTCACGGTCGATGAGGTCGACGATGAGGCGCCGGAGTTTGGCCGGGTCCTGAATCTTGTTCTGGGCCTTGCGGAAGATGATGCCCAGCATGCCGTTGCGCTGGCCTAGCTCGCTGAGGATGCGGCGATAGTGGGCCTCTAGGGCTTCGCCGTTCAGTTTGAGCAGGCTGGCCCAGCTCAGTTCTTCCGGGATGCGCGCCGGTTGGTTGTAGGGCGGCTGGGTACGCTCGTGGGCCATTTTGAGGAAGAGAAGATAGGTGAGCTGTTCGAGATAGTCACCGTAGGAGAGTCCTTCATCTCGCAGGATGTTGCAGTAGTTCCAGAGCCGCTGGACGATGTATTGGGTGCTGTATGTCTCGCTCATTGTGCTTGCTTGCTCTCTTTTTTCTTTTTTTGTGCTGAGCAGATAGGGCTGTCAGGTTTGGGTCTGAGCAGGCGTGCGGCTGGCAGGATAGCGATGGTGCCGGCCTGGCTAGGCTTCGCTCTGGTGAGCGTTGCTGTCAGCGTTGCTCTCGGCTGTCCAGAGACTGGGCCGCGCGAGTTGCTGGGGGTCGATGGGGGCTGGCCGCTCACTGCTGACCGTGGGTTGCCCCGATTGGATCGGCTGGGCCTGGGACCGGCTGGGCGAGCGGGCCCCCCGCTGGTTGCGCGTGGTTTGCGTCTGTTGCTCGCGCCGGGCGCGTTCGGCCCGGATGCGCTCCAGAAGCTGGCTGGCTGGCTCGTCGCTCGGGTCCTGGGGGACGAGCTGGCCGCTGAAGGCGCGCTTGAGGATGCTCTGACGCAGGTGCTCGGCCCGCTTGAGGCTGCGCTCAATGGCCTCTTCAGCTTGCTGGATGATGCTGAGCCGCCGCTCTACTTCGGCAACAATCTGCCGCTGCTCTTCTAGCGGTGGGAGGGGAAGGGGCATTGAATGGATTATAGATAGACTAATATTATGTTGCCCAGCAGAAGAAATAGCCTTATCCTTAATAAAACTCCTTCCATGTTCACTACTGACAAACAGGTGAAACCAGGAAGGGAAAATATTTTTTTCTAAAAAGCGAAACCGTAAAAGGTAAGATGCAAAGCCATACTTTTGTTTCAAGTCGGTGCGGACTACAGCAGATTTACCAAGCAGATTGATACTGCCATTCGTCCTACATAAAAGCACATCTCCTGGCTGAAGAGCTTCTTCAGTGCTAAGATTGATTGGTTCTAAGGAATACTTCAGATCTTTAAGATCAAGAATACCCCTAATAATATTAGGAATCCTTACAATGGGTTCTCCCCCAGCCCCATAATCACACTTGATGGAAGTGCCATACTCGCTCCTTGCAATAAGCTGCTCCACGGTAGCCCAGCACCAGCCGGGGGGCAGCGCCGGCAGGGTGCTGGTATCGGGGCCTGCCGGCTCGCGGTAGGCCTGCTTCCAGCGCTCATCTTGCGGCACCTGGCCACGGGCGCGCATCTTCTCCAACTGCTCGGCCTCCCAGCGGGCGCGCCGCTCGGCCAGAATGCGTTTGAGCAGGGCCTCACCGTCCTCACTGACTGGATGCGTCGCCCGCCAGCGCTCGGTGAGCCTGCCCTCGACCGCATCGCGCAGCAGGGCCGCCCGCGCGTTCCTGAGCTTGATGCGATCCTGCCGCAGCGTCTCAACCACCGCATCGAGTCGCGTCAGATACCCCTCAATGGCCGCCACAATACGCCGCTGCTCTTCCGCAGGAGGAAGAGGGAATTCCGCCGATGCAAGGAAACTCGCTGGCACTCTTAATTGTCCCGCGCTTCCTCCCATAGCCGATCGAGCTGCTTGTCTAAAAGAGCGCTGCAGAAGATAGTAGAGTATAAAGTAGGGGTTGACACCCTGCTCTGGTCTCAAAACGTGAAATTCGGTTGAGCCGAAGCCAATTCCAGACTCTAGTGAATGCGCTACAGCGAATTTGCCATTTTCCATACATGGAGTAATTTTGGCAAAGAGCACATCCCCCTCACGAAAGGCCGTGAACCCTTTCTTCATCTCAGAGAGGGGACGGATATTAGCGGTATCAATTCTTCCTGTCCCGGCTCCCACGGCGGCCATTGGGATAAATGAGACGAGGGCAGTCGCAGGTAAGTGAGAGACATCCACCCCTGGATTGATTAGAGATACCTCCCCCAGAGTAGTTCTTACCCACCCTGGGGGCAGGGTCTGATCGTGGGCGTTAGCGGCGGCAGGTGCAGCAGCGCTCATGAGGCTAACCTCTCGTTCAAGGAGTGCACGATTGCGGGCAACTCGGCCCCGAAAAGGCGTATGGCCCGTCCCAAACCACCGAGCTGGTTAAAAGGCACCATCTCGAAGTCTGTCAGCGCGATACTCAGCGAGGTAGCGATCGCATCGCGCATCGCCTCCAGCCATTGGCGCTGCTCCGTTGTAAAAGGTACCGCACGACGCTCCTCTTCCTCGGCCAGCCAGGCGGCAAAGCGACGCTCAACCAGCGCGCGATACGGCTCCAGGACGGCCTCGCCGGTGCGCTCACGCTCTATAGTATAGCGCATCAGGGCAATCAAGTCCGTCTCCATACTCCCAAATTGGTCAGGCACCCGCCCCGGCTCCAGGCGGGCATAGGCCTGCACCAGGCGCCGCCAGGACAACCCCCAGGGCGGTGACTCCAGCGCCGCCCTCAAGCGCTTCAGATCCTCCTCGCGCCACGGCTCGCCGGCCTCACCCAGCACCAGCCGCCGCAGAATCGGCTGCTCCCCGGCATGCTCCTCAATAAAGCGGCGCAAGCGCCCCAGCAGCTCCTGATCGCTCGCCAGCGTCGTGCTCTGCCAGCCAGCCTCGATCACGCGATCCTGACTGACCTCATCAAGCACCTGCTCGCGCACTCCCTGCAGGTCGAGCAGCGCCTGACGCAGCGCCGGCTGATCAAAGGGAGCCGCCGCCACCTGCAACAACTGCAACCGCACCGCCTGCACCTCGGGCGACTCTGGTGTCAAGGACCTGTTGCCAGTCTGAGCCATTGCCCGCTCCAGTTGCACATCGGGATCGAGCGCCTCGACAATCCGCTGCGCCAGCGCGCGCAGGCCCAGCCCACCGCTGGCCGCCTTCACCCTGGCCTCCGCTTCCGGTCCTGCCCGGCGCGCCAGCCGGTCCAGGCGTCCCGCCAGCGAACGCAACAGCTCTGGATCGCTCTGCCACTTCCCCAGCGCAACCCCCTCTAGCAGCTTCTCCAAACCCAGCCCCGGCTTGCGCTCCAACGGCCCGCTATCGATCATAACCCGCTCGCTCACCCCCACCGCATCGATCACCACAAAGCGCGTCTTCCCCTCCTCCTCACCCATCACCCGCTGAAACTCCGTATCATCGATCGTGCGGCTGCCACGCCCAAGCATCTGCTCATAAAAACCGCGGCTGCGCACCGGGCGCATAAAGATCAGTACCTCCAGCGGCTTAATATCCGTACCGGTCGCAATCATATCGACCGTCACCGCAATGCGCGGCGTCAGCCGATTGCGGAAGGCCGTAATCAGATCCTCGGGGCGGGCCCCCGTTGTCCGATACGTGATTTTCTGAACATAGTCGTTGGCACTGCAGCCCTCACGCAGAATCTCCGGCCTGAACTCCTCACGCGCAATCTCCACAATCGTATCGGCATGGCTATCATCCTTGGCGAAGATCAGCGTCTTGGGCACCTTCGTGCGCTCCGGGAAGAGCTGGCGATAGCTATCGCGATAAGCGCGGATAATAGTGCGGATCTGGTCAAGCGAGACCACCTCTCGATCGAGCTGCTCCGGATAGTAGACCAGCTCATCTTCAAGCTGCTCCCAACGCACGGCCCGCGTCCGCCGATCGCGCAGGCCCACGACCGAGAGCGGCTCGATGCGGCTCCCACGCTCGCTGATATCGGTGCGCAGACGGTAGATACCGTAGTCGACATTGACCCCATCGGCCACCGCCCGCTCATGGCCGTACTCCATCACCAGATTGCGATGAAAAAAGCCGAAGGTCTGCTTATTGGGCGTCGCCGTCAGCCCTACAATGAAGGCATCGAAGTATTCGAGCACAGCGCGCCAGACATGATAGATGCTGCGATGACACTCATCCACAAAGAGCACATCAAAAGTCTCAATGGGCACCGCCGGATTGTAGCGCACCTGCTTCGGCTTCTCCCTCAGCAGCTCCTCCTCTCGGTCAAAGAGTGAACGCTCCTCCTGCTCGCTCTCTAGCTCCGGCTCACCGCTGAGGATCGAGTAGAGGCGCTGGATAGTAGTGATACAGACACTGGCCGCCGGATCGATCGTGTTGTGTGTGAGCAACTGCACATTGTACAGCTCGCCGAACTTGCGCTTAGTATCGGGCGTCACATACTGCAGAAACTCATTGAGCGCCTGGCGCCCCAGATTGGCGCGATCGACCAGAAAGAGCACGCGGCGCGCGCCGCCGAACTTGAGCAGGCGGTAGATGCTGGCGACAGCAGTGTAGGTCTTGCCACTGCCAGTGGCCATCTGGATCAGCGCCCGCGGGCGATTGTCCGCAAAGGAGCGCTCCAGGTTCGTAATGGCCTCGTACTGGCAGTCACGCAGTCCCTCACGGGAGAGCGGCGGCAAATGGCGTAGTCGCGCGCGCAGGATCTGGCTCTCATGCTCGGCTGCCCCTTCCGGAACCTGCTTCAACCAGGCCGCCAGGGTCTCAGGCCGATGAAAGGCAAAGACGCGGCGGCTACTGGCAGCCGGCTCCAGATAGTTGGTAAAGCGCGTCTCGACGCCGGTAGACTCGTAGACGAAGGGCAGGGGCAGGCGGGCCGTCGGGAGGCCGGGCGGAACGCTATGGCGATACCTCGCGCTTTGCACCTCGATCCCGGTGAGCGGGGTCCCCACCCGCTTGGCCTCGATGACTCCCACAGCCTCGCGATCCACAAAGAGCAGATAGTCGGCCTCCCCACCCTTGAGCGGCGCCTCGCAGAGGGCCACACCACGCGCTGCGCCCAGATTGAGGGTGGCTCTCTCCTGCACCGCCCAGCCCGCTTGACGGAGCAGCTCGTCGATCTGTTGGCGCGCCTGTTGCTCTGGCGTTAGCACGGCACTCACTCCTTGCCTTTCGCAAACAATTGATCTCGCGTCGCTGGCTCGTCCCGTCCGTCCCTTGCGCCTTCTGCTTCAGCAGCGGCGGCAGACAGAAGGATTGCTCATGATGATCTGCGATCTCAGCCATCAGCCTTTTTATTATTGCATGCTTGCCATTCGAATTACAGAGCGTTTCTTTATCGCCCGCTTGCTGGCGGCAAAGAGCCAACAGGAAGAGGGGTAAGGCGAGAACGGTCCAGGCCATCATGCTACTCTGGGCGACAGACTCAGGGAGCGCTCTACCAGAGCGGACAGGGAACAGCCGGAGAGAGCAGAAAAAGGCGCTCAGACAGGAGGGTGAGCTGCTCCCTGTAGAGCCTGCCCGCGCAGCCCTGGCCGCTTGTGCCACAAACACTCAGGCGCTCCCGTATGTATCCCGTCTATCTGCTAGCCTGCGGCACGCGTCTGTATCGTCTCCCTGCCAGCCTGACAGAATAACATAGCAGGCCAGGCAAGGCAACATAACATTGCTCACAACCGGCATCACAGTCAATGCGCTGCCTATGTAAATAAGATGGCTCTGGATCAGTCCTCTGACCAGAGCAAGAGCCAATTCGCTCCCTCCTACCCTCCATTGGCTGTAGCCAATGTACTCCCAGGCGCCTAAAATTAGCGTAGGTACTTTACTCCAGTGAGCGATCTCGATCGGACCCGGACACCCACCCTTCACCTCCGATCCAGCCAGACAGACCGGCCAGCAGCAGCTACGCCACGGAGCGACCTGTCCCGCCCTGTGACGCCAGCTAACCTATTTGCTTTCGTGCTGCTTCTCTGATTTTTCTGAACAAGATATTTATCTATTGAGTAATAGCTATGCAAAGAAAACAAGTGACCTCTCTACCTGGAGAAACACGTTTCGACAGCTTTAGAGATCAGGCACCGTCAGGTACGGCAGACGGGCAGCAGCGATCTCAAGCCCTGAGTCCAGTGGACCGCCTTGGCATTATCCTGGCCCTGCTGGCCCTCTATATCATCTGGGGGTCAACCTATCTGGGCATGCGCCAGGCCCTGGCTAGCTTTCCGCCCTTTCTGATGGGCGGGTTGCGCTTCGTCTGCGCCGGGAGCCTTCTCTATCTCTTCCTGCGTCTGCGCGGCGAGCCGCGACCTGGCCGGCGGCAGTGGCTGGCCGGCGCCGGCATCGGCATCCTGATGCTCGTCGGCAGCAATGGCATGGTGGCATTTGCCGAACAATGGGTCGCCAGCGGCCTGGCTGCTATCGCCCTGGCCGCCGTGCCGCTCTGGACAGCCCTCTTTGCCGGACTGGGAGGACGTTGGCCACGGCGCCTCGAATGGCTCGGCCTGCTCCTTGGCTTCGCCGGTGTCATCCTACTCAACCTGCAAAGCGGCCTGCGGGCCAATCCCCAGGGGGCCATCGCCCTCCTCATCGCCCCCGTTTGTTGGTCGCTTGGTTCCGTCCTGAGCGCGCGCCTGCCCCTGGCCTCTGGCCTGATGGCCAGTGCCACCCAGATGCTGGCCGGCGGTCTGGCCCAACTCACCATTGGCTTGCTGCTGGGCGAGCGCCCCAGCCTGCCACCTGCGCCGGGCGCACTGCTGGCCCTTATCTACCTTGTTGGCGCTGGCTCCTTGCTTGGCTACTGCGCCTATGGCTATCTGCTGCGCCGCGTACGGCCTGCCCTGGCCACCAGCTACGCCTATGTCAATCCTCTGGTCGCCGTCTTCCTGGGAGTCCTCTTCGCCCATGAACAGGTTTCGCTCCTTGAACTGCTGGCCATGCTCATCATTCTGAGCAGCGTGGCCCTCATCTCGTTGCAGCCACGCTCGACTCCCAACAGCCCTAGCAAAGCCACCGTCCCTGGCCAGAGCGAGGCTCAGCCGATCAGCCAGGCCGAGGATCGAAGTGAGAGGCGCAAGATAACCAGTGCGCAGCTAACGAGGGAGAGATAGTGTGAGGACAACGAAGCGGAGTCAGAGGGGAGCGCGGGCAGCCGCGCCGGATCGGGCTGGACGGCGCAGAGGCGAGCGAGGCCGGACAGGCCTCGCCGCCAGGGTCGGCCTCTCCTCAACCAAGACCCATCAGGGATTGGCGCGGAGAAAATTTTCAATCTCCTCCAGATCGCTTGGCGAGAGGCGAAACTCCGCCGCCCCGATTACTTCGCTGATCTGCTCAGGCCGACGCGCCCCCACAATTGCCCCAGTTACCGCCGGATGGCGCAGCGTCCAGGCAATCGCTACCTCGCCCGCCGTGCGTCCATAACGGTAGCCAATGTCTTCCAGCAGCTTCGCCAGCGCCAGATTGCGCGACAGGCGCGGCTCCTGGAAATCAGGATGGCGCTTACGCCAGTCGTTATCGGGGAGGGCCGCCACACGCTCCTTTGTCATACGCCCCGATAGCAGGCCAGACGCCATCGGAGAATAGACGATCACCCCGATATTATGCTGTTGGCAATACGGCAGAATCTCGGCCTCGATCTCACGATGGATCAGCGAATAGGGGGGCTGCAGCGAACTGATCGGAGCAATGGCCCGCGCCCGCTCCATCTGTCGCACATCGAAATTCGAGACACCGATATAGCGCACCTTGCCAGCACGCTGCAGCTCGGCCAGCGTGCTCCAGCCCTCCTCAATATCCTCATCGGGCACCGGCCAGTGAATCTGATAGAGATCGATCACCTCGACGCCCAGCCGGCGCAAGCTCGCCTCCGCCTCGCGCCGGATCGAGTCGGCCTTGAGCACATTGCGCACCTGGCCATTGCTGGTCTCATCCCAGACAAGCGAGCACTTCGTAAAAATGTACGGACGCTCGTTGGAGCCACGCTCGCGTACAGCGCGCCCGACGATCTCTTCCGAATGCCCCAGACCATAGGCCGCCGCCGTATCGATCCAGTTGATCCCCAGGTCCAGGGCCTTATGAATCGCCGCCAGCGAGTCGGCATCGTCCTGCGGTCCCCAGCCAAAGCTCCAGTTGCCTCCCCCAATAGCCCAGGTTCCCAATCCCAGCGGCGTGATCTCCATGTCGGTATTGCCTAAGCGTCGCTTCTGCATAGACACTCCTTCCGCAACCTATTCGCCATCTCAGCTACCTTGTAGTAGATGCACAGGAGGCCCTCAGCGCCCCTGGCCTTCTCATCTTATTCCACAAAGGGCCTGCGACGCAAACTCAGGCAGAAAGCCTGTACTACAGGGAGACCGTGAAAAACCACCCGACGGAGCCGATGAGCATGTCCACCCGCCGCAGACTGTCTCTTAGGCCTGTCAGCCTGGTTATCGACAGCCAGACAGACAAGCGCCAGGCCACTAACGTCTTCATCTTAGCCGCTATCGCCTCCGCCGCCTCAGCGCGGTCAGGCAGGAAGGAGTGGCTACTCACCGTGGTGAATGGGCTTGAGAATGTCACGCTCATAGCTGCCATACAGCAACGGATCAGCATACTTGCCGTAGGCCCGCACCTCTTCGCCACGCTGGCGGAAAAACTCAACATAGGAGCGAGGCACCGTAAAGCGCGCCCCCGTGCGCACGTCCTTGACGTAGGTCTCTCCCATGAATGTGTCGATCCAATCAAGCGTCGTATTGAGCCTACTTTGAAGATTATGCTCAAAAAGATTCATCTGCAGGGCATTCACTTGCCCAAAGGCTTGAGCAATTATCTGGCTCTGGTGGCGGAAATGGGCCGCCTGCGAAGCCGCCATCTGCTGAATGATCTGGTGCTGTTGTCGCTGCGAGGCCAGCGCAGCCTGAAGACCAGCGGGATCGGGGCGCGCCGAGGCCAGGATGGCCATATACAAGGGAAGACGTTGCCCAAAGATGGCCGCTGGGGCCTCAGCCCCCTGAACCGTCAGGTTCCAGAAGGCCGCCCCCGGAACCTGCAAAGGAGGCGGGATCGAGTGTACATCGGCCCCTCCTTCGATGGCTTGCATTCCCGCAGGAGAGGGCCGTAGATAGCGATAGCGTATGCGCGCCGCCTGGCCCATTGCCACAGGCAGTGGCCATTGACCAAGAATCTGCAGTTGCTGCACGGCGCCAGCGGCGAGCCGCGGGTAGAGCTGGCGGATCACCTCCACCGGCGGCAGATAGGGCGAAACGAGCCGCTTCAGCAGAGCAGCCTGTTGCGACGACAGCCCCAGGAGCGCCAAGCCCCGCAGCATCAATTGCAGGGTCCCGACATCAGCCGGTATCTGCACCACATAGATGGTCACGCTCTCACCTTCAGGGCTGACGGCCAGCAGATTGCCACCGCTGGCCAGAGAAAGCTGCCAGTGCTGAGGAATGGTGATCCAGTAGAGGCCCACATGAACCGGGCGGCCCGTGCGCGCCAGCTCTGCTTGAGCCTGCTCTGCTCTTTCAGAGGCAGCCTGTATCTCTTGCACTCCCGAGGCTGACTCCGTTAATTCGGTCAGGCGGCGCAAGAGCGACCAGGCCAGGCGCTCCAGTTCGTGTTCTCGCTGGGGATAGAGGTCAGCCCGCGCAGCCCGCGACAGGGCGAGGGCATCACCATGCTGGCCAGCAATGACCACCAGCACCCCACGTAGCGGCTGGCCCTGCTGCCAGAAGCGCACCTGGCAACTGGCCACATTGCGCGCTGGATCAGTTCGCAGATCGCTGGCTTCCAGGCGCTGAAGCTGGCCCCGCAGCTCGGTCAGGAGCGTATTGAGCTGAGCAATGGCATTGGCTCCCCGCAACCTGGCAAACGAGAGCTTGATATACTCTGGCCGTTGTGTATTCAGAAAGGCCAGCCCCTGAGCAGGAGGAAGCAGGCGTTCAACGACCCACCCTGACGGTAACTCAGGAAAGACCTGCTGCCACCACATCGGCTTTGTCTCCTTGGTTTAATCCAGTTTAGACGCTCAAACAAAGCCAACTCGGTGAGGATCAAGGGCGCGAGAGAGGGATAGCTCCGCCCTGCCCTGGCAGCCTCCACAGCCAGGTGCCAGGGTTGCCAGGCGCCGGGCGCCGGAGGAAGCCGCAGAGAGGAAAGGAAGGCGGTGAGGGAGGACCTTCTCTCGCATCCTCCTTCTTACCAAAGAGAACGCATGACCCCGGCAGTTTTTAGACCACCAGTGCTGGCAAACAGAGTACTGACAGAGTGGAGGAGAGGAGTCGGCAAGCACGTACGAGGAGCAGAAAGCCAGCAAAGGAGGAGCAATGAGAGGGCAAGGGCAGCGCGAGGAAGCGAATGGAGCCGGAACACGCCCCCGGCTGCGCCCTCCCTGGCCTGAGAAACTCACTCCTGAAACTCTGGCAGAGGGAGCTGTAGCAGCTCGGCCTCCAACTGCTGCCAGACTAACTGCTCCGCCTCCGTCACCTTCAGCGGGCGATCGTTCAGCGCTGCTTCACGCATCAGAGCAGCTACACGCCGCTGGAAATGTTTGAAATATTCCTCCTGGACCTCCAGCGGGGGCATGGTCTGTAGATCTATGCGCTGGAGATCATAGAACTCATGCGGCTCAAAGGCTAGTGCCAGGAGATCGGCATACTCTTGTACAAGACGACTGCGCCCAGGAGTAAAAAAGTCGGCCCGCGTGCTCGAGACCAGCAATCCCCCAGCAACACAGCTGGAGCGCAGGATCGGTGCAATGGCACAGCCCATCTCACCCTCGATCGGGCGCGCCGGATAGTAGCCCTGATCGCGCGTCAGATCCTGGATCACAATCAGCCTCCCCTGGGCCACGGTATAGCCCGCGAGCGACTCCGCTCCCAAAAAACCAGCTTTCTGCTCGACGCTGCTCTGCCAGGGGCCGGTACCGATGCCAACCCGCTTGCGCAGGCTGCGCACTTTGCCATCGGGGCCAGAGGGGGGCATACACTGCACCACTGTAATTGCAATGCCAACCTGGTGCGGATCAAGCTGCCCAACCGCCTGCTGGAGGATCAGACTGGCGATGGACCAGAAGCGCAGCATAGCTAGCGCCGTGGCATAGGTATTGAGGACACGAGCGTAGAAGGCCGAGGGGATCTCTTCCTCTTCCAGCTCTAGTGTCGGCTCTCCAAAATTGGAAAGGCCGAATTCTTCGCTGAACGCTTGCTGTAGCTCGGTGCGATACTGCGGGAGAGCCTCAGCTAATAACTTCAAATTTTGAGGGCGGGGCTGTGACTCCCCTTCCGCCCAGCGCGTCAAGGTCAGCGGTGTGACCCCCAGCTTGTTGGCCAGCATTTGTTTCTGCCGCGGGTCACTAATGAGGCTTGCCAGCAGTTCACGCCAGTTTCGGCTCTGTTGCATCTAACTACCTTGATCCTTTGAAATAGTGGGTGGATACAGGTTACGTTCCCTATACTAGCAAAAACTGAGATCATTTAAGAGAAAGTGCCGGTGGCAAAACAAACCCCTCTCGTGGCGGCTCCGCGTGGTCAGAAATATTGATAGCGGTTGTAATTATACCACAATTCGCCCCGTGGAGAACGTTAGTTGTGCAGACTCAAGGTCTGAAAAGCGGTATTTAGGCTATGCACATGGAGAGAGAGAAGGCAGGCGCAAGCGCTGTGCAGCAGCAGAGAAGCAAGAGAGCAAGCAAGTGAGCGGTCGTCCGGGTCCCAGAAACCAGGGACCTCTGTTTCTCTGGCCAGAGACATCACGCTGGCGAGACGCCTGCTTTCTTCCCCGGCGACCTGGCTCTGCGCACTGACGTCCAGAGGAGCTGGTTTCCCCGCTGCAGCAAAGCAGCAGCGAGGTAAGACGCTGGTCCCCCTTAATCACCCAGGGCTTCTAGCAACATATCTCCTTCTTCCGGGGAGAGGCGCCCTTCAGCCACCATGCGCAAAATGGCCTCACGCTCGCGCTCAGTAGCAGGCGACTCTGCGGCTGTATGAGGCTGCTCCTGCCCCGACTGTTCCCGTCCCTGATCAGCTCGCTGGTCGACAGGCGCCGATGCCTCCACGGCAGACGTGGAAGCCGCGCCAGCCGCGGATGCTGCTGCGCTGGACTGACTGGTAGCCATGTGCGAGGTCTGCCTGCGTCCTTCAGCCGATGAGGATAGCCCGAGATTGCGGAGAGCACGCTCCACCGCCTCCATTGCGCCTGCCACCCCCTCCGCCGCCGCGCGCTGGGCCTGATCGAGCATACGGTAGAGGCGCTCCGGGTCCATCTGCCACTCATGTTCCTGGAAGCGCAAACGCACCCGCGAGCCACCGGCCTGGGGCCTGAAACGAGCAAAACGGCGCTCCCAGCTCGCCGCTCGCTCGCGGGCACGCCGCGCCTGCTCCTCCAGAATACGCAGCACCTCCTCGGACCAGCGCGTGCTATACTCTCCTCCAGCTCCGGCCAGCTCACGCGCCAGGTCCTGAGCCAGGCGCCGCATATCGTGAGCCAGGTCCTGACCCAGGCTTGCCATTGCTTGCCCAAACTCCTTCATCTCTCGCTCGAAGTTCTGCCAATCCCAGAAAAAGAGGCGAAAGGTTCCTTCATCCACACGAGGATAGCTCTCCCCCTGCAGGCGCAGATCCCCCCCGACCCGCAGCTCTACCTGTGCTGCACCCGAGCCATAGACCAGGGAAAGCAGGCGGGAGGCTGCCACCTCGTGGTCGAGACCAACGCCGCTGATATCGCCGCCGACCACCGCCCGCAGCGTGAGATTCGCCTGTGCAGGTAGCGAGAGCACCGTATCCTCAGCCACATTTAAGCGTGTTAAAGAGCCTTCTGGAAAATCCGCCTGGAGTGAGAGGCTGCCCTCTATGGCCCCAATCTCCAGAGAAGCATGCACACGTTTCAAGACGGCATCCGCCAGCACCTGACTGATCTTCAGGTGACCAGCCAGCTCACGCCCATCGAGATCACCGCCGATTCGTCCGATCTCCACCTCGCCATTGATATCGCGCAAGATCGCATCACCCTCGACGCCCCCCACATGGACCTGTGCCACCCCGACCAGCTCTAGATCGCCCTCGACCACTCCCAGCACTACACCAGTATCTGTGCCTCCCTGCACCAATACATCGCCCTTAACGTGACCGCAGCGCAACGAGGAGGCAATGGCAGGCAAGCGTAGATCGCCACCGACCGAGCCAACCAGGACCGTGCCGGCACCTTCGACGACCAGGTCACCGGCCAGCGAGGCGATTTCCAGCCGCTCAATATCCCTCACCAGGCCCTCGCCGCCAACCCTATCACGCACGCACACCAGGGGAACCCCACGTACCTGCAGATCGCCACCCAGGCGCCCAAGCAGCAGCGCCTCAGCCAGGCGCTCCGCCACCAGATCAGCGCCCACTCCCCCTAGCTCACAGCGATGAATGCCCTGGATTCTCCCATCGCCAGCCAGCCAGTCCACCTGTAGCATTGCGTCCGCTGGCAGCAGTAGCTGCAGATCGCCATGACAATCTCCCACAACTACAGCACCTTCACCCTCCCAGCCTGGTCCCCCACTCAAGACATCATCGGTCTCGATGACCACCTGTTGAGATCCGCCAGGACGCACAACCAGATCGCCACTGACGCGGCCCACTCGGATACGCGGCTGTGGGCCGACATTGAGCACTTGCTGCATGACGCCGCCTCCTCAAAGGTGAAGAAAACCCACTTGCGCGAGCGGAGCAGCCAGCGAGCCAGGGCACCAATGAGCGGCCTCCACTCGCGTCTGACCAGAGAACACATCAACGTAGCCTGGCCTATCACGCTGGTTCATAGGAGCCAAACCGCACCCGTCAGGCGATCTGCCGCCTTCCCTTCCATCGTTTGTACGCCTGTTGCAGGGCTGGCACGCCTCTCCGCTAACGCTCTTCCAGAAAGATCTCTACACGCTCGTTCTCTTCTAAATCCTGGAAGTCGAGCAGACGCCCGGTGGAGGCTTGAGCGATAGCGCGCAGCAGCTGCTCTAGAGCGCTGCCGCTAATCTGAGGAGCCAGACGTGTTGCCAGGCGCAGACCCACCTCAATCAACTCCACAGGGAGCGTCACGCTCGTCCGGGGACGATTGAACAGCAGATCAGTGACGCGAATATGTACCAGGCGCTGGCGCGGCCTGGCACGGACGGACGGCTCCGCCGCGGGCGACGGAGCCAGGGCATCAAGTAGACGAGCGGCCTCGGCGGCGCTGACCTGACCAGCCTCGACCAAGCGCAGAATGCGATCGCGCTCCTCAGCGGGAACCGCCATCTGACTGACCTCGCAACAAGCGCATTGCCTCTTCAACCGTGATCTCGCGCGCAGCCAGGCGATCCAGAATCGCGCGCCGGTCAACGCTGGGGCGCGGCTCGCTCTCGGGTGGCCCCCCAAGCGCTGCGACAATCTCGTCCAGCCGACTGCGCGCTGTATTGTAGGCAATATCCAGCTCGTTGGCTAGTTTCTGAATATTGCCGCGGTTCTTGACCAGACGCTCTACAAAATCGAGCTGCTCGGGAGTGAGGCGCCCAATCCAGCCCAGGCTAAAGCGTCCTTCGATTACGACGCCACTCTCAGGGCACTCCAGGCGCGTCACAATCAGTTCTCCACCACTGACAGGGTCTCTGGTTATCAGCCGGTGCATGCTTCTCTCTTCTTCACCGGGGCAATCATCTCCCCAGACCTCCTGCTCCAATCTTCCTTCTTCCTTGCGGACAGGGCGGGACAAGCTCTAGCTCCGTCCCGCGGGCCAGGCTGGGCCGCGCGCACCAGCGATCTGGCACGGGAATGATTGCTTGCCCTTAGCTTTCATTGTAACATACTCATTCAATTTCGTCAAAGACACTAGCAAAAATACGTCTGAGACTGGAGATATATACCAGTGCCGATGCAGTTCTGCCAGATCTTCCCGGCGAAACGCCTGTCCTTTGTTTGAAGTTAAGTATTTATACCTAGGTAATTGGCGTTACTGGTGCCTATTCGGCCCGTCAAAACTCAGCGAAACCGCCCCGCAATCCCGAGCGACAGCTACTTTATTGCTCTCGCTGGCGGCCAACTCTCTGCTCAGGAGCATCGAAAGAGATGTATTTACTCTATTTAAAATTATTGCCAGCTTCATCCAGAGTGAAAAGCCTTTCTGGGTCGACCCCCTCATCGGAGCCAGGGCCGAGCTCGCTGCTCGACCGGCTCGCGGCCTGCCGGCGTCTCCTGGGGAGTGAAGGAGCCACGGTGATCCTGCTTGTACTGGTGGCTCTGGCGCTGGGTCTCTACCGGCTGGGCGCACCTAGTCTCTGGTTCGACGAATTACTCTCGGTTTCACGGGCCTCGCAGTCGTTGCCGACGCTGTGGCAGATCATCACCACAAGCCAGCCCAATATGACGCTCTACTATCTGCTGCTCCACGGCTGGTTACGGTTGACGGCCTTGATCGGCTTGCCTCCCGTAGAGGCCATTGTACGCCTGCCCTCCGCCTGCTGTCTTGCCGCAGCCGCAGTGTTTGTCTTCCTATTGGCTCGTCGCTTCTTTAATAGATCTTTATCATTTTTTGCTACTTTTATTTATTTTATCAGTAATATGAATCTTTTCTATGCTCAAGATGCCCGCGCCTATGGTCTCCAACTGCTTCTGTTAAGCCTGGGCTGGTACGCGCTCCTTACGGCGCTCATGCGGCCAGAACGCGCCCGGCCCTGGCTGCTCTGCTATGTTCTGGCCATGACGCTGGCGGTCTATACTCACTTCTTCAGCCTGCTGATCCTGGGGGCTCAGGGAAGTGCGCTGCTGGGCCTGCTGGTCTTGCCAACGCCCTGGCGTGGGCCGACGCGGCGCCTGCTGGGTCCGCTGGCCCTGAGTCTGGTCATGATTACGCTGCTGGTGACCCCAATGCTGATCTTGAGCCGCGTCGGCGCTCAGACCGAGTGGATTCCCATTCCGGGACCACGCGATCTGCTGCACCTCTTCATGACCTTTGCCGATTCTGGCCGCATCTATCTGGTTCTGCTGACAGTCCTGATCGTGGTGGGCCTGACGATCGGCATGGCCAGCCTCTCCAGGCCTGGGCAGGAGCTGTTACGACGGTTGGCCTTGCTCCCCAGCTCCGAGCCGGAGGCCGGCCAGACACAGCCCCAGTTGCAGCATAATCAGCAGTTAGCCGCCTTTGGCTTTGTCTTGTTGTGCTGGTTACTCATTCCAACCTTGCTGAGCTACGCCATTACTCAAGTATCGATCCATCTCTTCCTTGATCGTTATCTGGTCTCGGTTCTGGCAGCCTGGTTCCTGCTAGCGGTGCTCGGCCTGAGTATGCTGCCCTGGCGGCTGCCGCGCACAGCCCTGGCCCTGGTGCTGGTGGCGCTCGCGCTCTATCATCTGCCGTCCTATTATGCTCACGCTGAGCAGGAGAGCTGGCGCGCTGCCGCTCTCTGGGTCGCTGCTCACTATCAGGAGGGCGATGGGTTGGTTTGCTACGACAGTGGTCAGGGCTGTACGCTGGCTTTCGAGTATTATTTCTCGCTGACGCCAACGCTGGCCCACTTCGATAGCGATTCGCCCGGGGCTTTCCATTGGGTGGAGTATGATCTCTTGCCCTACAATGTTGCCCGCGCCACGCTGGGTACAGAAAAGGCTCTCCAGGCGACGGAGCCGTCCGCTCTGGCTGCCTACGCCAGCAAGCATGCACGCCTCTTCTATGTCACCGCACGACTGCCTGACGCGGCGGCCGTGCAGCGCGCCCAGGCCAGTGTGGCCTGGCTCTCTTCTCACTACCGCTTCCTGGCCTCCTTTGCCACCAGTACGGCCCATGTCTATCTCTATCAGACCGTGGGTTAGGAGACGATCGCTGTCATCGGCTTTGCTAGCCGGCCGCTGCTCTCCACCCTGGCCTTGACAGGCCCTGACAACGGGCCGTATAATTAAAGGAGCAAATCCGAGTGTTTGAGTAAGGATTGATCGAGGTGGCGCTGTTTCCTCATGTGTGAGGCAGAGGTCTCGACGCCACACTGAGGTGATGTGATATGAGCACGCAAGAGATCTTCGGTACAGCCGAGCCGAGATATACAGCAGGCTTCCATGTACCTGAAAACTATGCCTTCAAGTCGAAGAAGGGGCTGAGCCGCGAGGTCGTTGAGCAGATCTCGGAGATGAAGGGCGAGCCTGAGTGGATGCGCCAGTTCCGTCTTAAGAGCCTCGACCTCTTTCTGAAGCGGCCTCTGCCTACCTGGGGCGCGGACCTCTCGGGGATTAACTTCGACGATATCTACTACTACATTAAGCCGGTCAAGGAGCAGGGCCGCTCGTGGGACGAGGTGCCGCCCGAGATTAAGGAGACGTTCGATCGCTTGGGCATCCCAGAGGCGGAGCGCAAGTATCTGGCTGGCGTGACGGCCCAGTACGAGAGCGAGGCGGTCTATCATAAGGTCCGTGAGGATTTGGAGAAGATGGGCGTGATCTTTATGGATATGGATAGCGCCCTGCGCCTCTACCCGGACCTGGTGAAGGAGTACTTTGGGACCATTGTCCCGCCTTCCGATAATAAGTTCGCCTCGCTGAATAGCGCGGTCTGGAGCGGCGGTAGCTTTGTTTACGTGCCGGAGAATGTGCGCGTCGAAATTCCTCTGCAGGCCTACTTCCGCATTAATGCTCAGAATATGGGCCAGTTCGAGCGCACGCTGATTATTGCAGAACCCGGCTCGTATGTCCACTATGTGGAGGGCTGCACGGCTCCGATCTATTCGACCGATAGTCTCCACAGCGCCGTTGTGGAGATTATTGTGAAGCGCGGCGCTCGTGTGCGTTATACGACGATTCAGAACTGGTCAAAGAACGTCTATAATCTGGTGACGAAGCGCGCCGCCGCCTACGCCGATGCGACGATGGAGTGGGTCGATGGTAATCTGGGGTCGAAGGTGACGATGAAGTACCCCGCCGTCCTGCTGATGGAGCCGGGCGCGCGTGGCGATATTCTCTCGGTGGCCTTCGCTGGCGACGGGCAGCACCAGGATGCTGGCGCGAAGGTGACTCATCTGGCCCCCTACACGACCTCGCAGATTCTGTCGAAGTCGGTCTCGAAGGGTACTGGCCGCGCTTCGTATCGCGGGCTGGTGCGTGTGAATCCGGAGGCTCACCATACAAAGTGCAGCGTACGCTGCGACGCTCTGCTGCTGGATGAGCGGGCCCGCACCGATACGTATCCGACGATGCGTATCGAGAACAATGAGACGGAGATCGGCCATGAGGCCACCGTCTCGAAGGTCGGTGAGGATCAGCTCTTCTATCTGATGAGCCGCGGTCTCGATGAGTCGGAGGCGTATTCGCTGATCGTGAATGGCTTCATTGAGCCGATCACGAAGGAGCTGCCGATGGAGTACGCGGTAGAGCTGAACCGCTTGATCCAGTTGGAGATGTCGGGCAGCGTCGGTTGATGCCTCCGGCTGCTCGCTCCCGGTCGACAGCAAGAAGCTTCCAGTTCAGTCAGGGCCATTGCCACGTGTGGCAATGGCCCCTTTTTATGGCCTGTCACAGACGGGATAGAAGAGTTCGGGGACATATTCGATTGGGGGAAGCTGTTGGCCAGTTACCCCGAGCAAGCCTCTGATCTCTTTGAGGATGATCAGAAGGGTGGCCGGAGTGCTGACGGCGATGCGGACAACTCTCTCTAAGGGGAAATAGTCGGGGATAAGCACTTCAGCATGACGCCGCCGTTTGCTTTCTTCATCTTCCCTCTGGCCAGGTCGGGTGATGATCTCCCAGGGCAAGAGCTTCAGACATTCAGGCGAGGCATAGATCTCTGAACAATGCGGGTTGCTGCCAAGCGCCTTCCCCGAGTCGTAGTAACGTATGCATCGCTGCCCCACCTTGAGCGCCGGATAGATGTAGACACATTCGCAACCGGCTGCCGACAGTTGCTGATTGGCGGCGTTCCCATCGCTAAAGAGCACTCCCCTTTCACAAATGACGCGCCTCTCTGCCTCAAACAAGACGATGTCATTCTGCCGCCGTTGCTTGTACTGCAGGTAGAGCATCGGCGGCTGCCGGGCGAAATAGAAGGGTACGTAGCTGTGGAGCGGTCGCCAGCGTCTCTCATATGCGTAAATAAAAATGCGTCTCCTTAGACTTTGTACCTCATGATTAGCTATAGATAAACTTTTATAGCCATTTGAATCTAGCCACTGCTTTGAATATAGTCCCCCGAGTGTAATAATGCTGGCAAGGTTCTGCCGCATTGTCATATGATAAATATGGCCTTCGAGGTAGTTCATGACTATCTGCCTTCTTACTCTGAAAAGATGGCAACTCGTGTCAATCATATGCATTATATGCCAATCTATCAATTTAAAAACGAAGGAATGTTAGCCGGGTAAAACCGGGCTTTATTTCAATGCACAACGGAGCGGCGTTCGCCTGGGCAGGGACCGCATGGTACTGGCATGTGACGCTGGCAAGACCTCAGACGCTTCTTTGAAGAGAGTTCGAGAAAGGAGAACCAGATGGCCGCCATTCGCTATGAGCGAGGGGACCTCTTGCAGGCCAGGGTCCAGGTGCTTGTTAATCCGGTCAACTGCAAGGGCGTCATGGGTAAGGGTCTGGCGCTTGCTTTCAAGCAGCGCTATCCAGCGATGTTTGTCGTATATCAACGTCAATGCCGGACCGGCATACTGCGAATTGGCAAACCCTGCCTTTATTGCGACAGTCAGCCCTGGATTCTTAATTTCCCCACGAAAAATGACTGGCGCCGCCCTTCAAAACTGGAATATATCGAGGCGGGCCTGCACTACTTGGTAGAGCACTATCAACGCTGGGGCATCCAGAGCATTGCCTTTCCCAAGCTCGGTACCCAGAACGGCAAGCTGTCTTGGGATCAGGTGGGGCCGCTGATGGCTCGCTACTTGAGCCAGCTTCCGATCGAGGTCTGGATTTTCATCGAGCCGGGCGATAAGGAGTACTACAGTCCGTCACAGCCTCGCTCGCCGGAGGCCGCTATCTTGGAGGAATTCAATAGCCTGGCCCTCTCTCGCGAGCTTTTGGAAAGAGAGCTACACTTGAGCCAGCGCCAGGCTGGCAAGGTTGCCAGAGCACGAGCCAGGGCCACGTTCTCTACTTTTGCCGAGATTGAGCAGATCGAGGGGCTGACCAGGATCTCTTTGCGGCGTATCAAGGACTACTGGCAACGGCGCGCGCAGGCCTTGCAGGGGCCAATGAGCTAACAGCGAGCCTGACGGTGCCCGAGGGAGGCTCGACTTACCCCAGGCTCAGACACAGACAAGTCACAGGTAAGGCCATCCAAACGAGCCGACGGCGATGGACTGGGATCAGCCAGGGGTGCGCAAGCTGGTTAAGACGACGAGAGTCCCTGTCTGGGGGCAATGCCCTGAAAGACCGCTTCAATCAGGCGTTCGATGAGGCTCTCATCAAAGGGCTGCGGCTGCGACGGCGCCAGAGGGCCTAGCATGAGATGATAGAAGAGCGGACCAGCAATCAGGTCGATGACCAGCCAGGGATCAAGATCGCGGCGCAGTTCGCCCCGCTCTTGCGCCTGCCTGATCAGCTCAGTAAACTGCTGCAGGCGGGGAGCAAAGAGGCGCTCAATAAAGGCCCGGTAGATCTCTGGATTGGTGTGGGCTTCGCCAATTGCCCGAAAGAGCAGCCGCTGCAGAAACGGGTTCTGTTGGAGGGCACGGTAGGCCAGCGTGTAGATGGCAACGAAGTCGCGCCGTACATGACCGGTGTTGATGACCGGGATGTCCGTGTAGATGCGATGCGCGGCCTCGATGATTAATTCCTCTTTCGAGGACCAGCGGCGGTAGATGGTGGCTTTGCTGACACCAGCGCGGGCCGCTACGCCCTCGATGGTCATGCCCTGATAGCCAGCGTCGGCCAGTTCTTCCAGGGCAGCGTTGAGGATGGCCATGTGAGCTTGAACGCTCCGCGGGCGTCCAGGCCGGCGTTGTGCCGCATCCGGCTCAGATTCGGGTATGATCATGCGTTGACTGCCCCTCCCTCGCTTCCATTGTAGTAGGTGCCATCACAGGCGTCAAGCCCGCAGCGCTGAGGAGGTCAGATGCCGCGGCCACGGGACAGCTTCCCCCCGCCGCGGTCACCTGGTGTAGAGCGCAGCGCGGGGGAGCCAGGTCGAGGCCGAAGAGATGGGAGCACGTCGGCGGCTAGCGGAGAGTTGGGGGCTGTTGCTCCAGTTCCAGAGCGTGCCCCCCTGCCGCTTGCAGAGAGACGCGCTGGAGAAAGCGTTTGCGGCCCAGACTATTTCTGAGCGTCAGGCCAGGCAGCACTGTGCGTGAGACAAAGGCGCGCGGCCTGCCAGCAGCATCTACCTCGTAGATACCATTGTACCGCTGCCAGCGATTCGAGAGGACGACGGTCCCAAATGAGTGCAAGAGAAACAAGATAGACGCCAGTGCATACAGATGCCAGACGAAGCAGAGCAGCAGGAGGATCATGCCTACTACGAGCTGGGCCAACATCAGCAGAACCATATACCGATGAAGCGCCCAGGCCAGCGCTGGAGCGTTCTCCCGCAACCAGTAGCGCAAGACCACGAGCTGACGATCATTGACCGGCTCGTGCATAGCTTTCTCTACCCTTCTCTCTTTTTCAGTGTGGATCAGCGGGAGAGCCTGCATCTGCTGTGCCTTCGCTGGCACCGCAGATGCTCCCGCCCGACTTCTACTCCCTACAAACGCAGGTGGAGCCGATGGCTCCAACGAAGTCGCTGGGATGGCAGCGGGAGAGGAGAGCGAGGCAACCGACACTAGACTGCGGCGGGGCTGCCTCGGCCTCCGCTCTGGGGGCCACTGGCAACCTTGCGGGACGGTTGCCAGTCAGTGGTTAGAGGAGCCTGACCAGGAGACCAAGCAGGAGTTGGAAGCCGAAGCCCAGGCATAGGACCTGCAAGAGCGTTGTGCGTGCCTCTTACCGACGGCAGAGCGCTGTCACAACCGTCGCCATCATGAGCACAATTGGAAAGGTGACGTTGAAGATGGAGAGTAAAGCCAAGCCGTGCCGACCGCTGCCAATCGCCAGGCTGATCATGCCAAGCTCGCCTACCATAGCCCGGATATATCCCCGCAGTATCGTATCGCTCACGGTCGGGAACCGAAGGAGCCAGGGCCTTTGGCGCCGCCTGTACCAGATTGTTTCCAGGAGCTTGTAGGCCACTAGAAAGAGCAGCAATTGCCCCAGCAAGTTGACCACGAGCAGGCCAGCTACCAGCATGACTCCTATTGGCCAGGAGAGAGAGGTCTCGGCCTGGAGCAAGACCCCAGCCCCACCCAGGGCTCCAAGACCTAAGAGAGTATCGGGTCCAATCTGTCCTATTGCCTTCACCAGCGGCTGCAGCTGTGCT
This sequence comes from Thermogemmatispora argillosa, assembly GCF_059696725.1. Lineage (NCBI taxonomy): Bacteria > Bacillati > Chloroflexota > Ktedonobacteria > Thermogemmatisporales > Thermogemmatisporaceae > Thermogemmatispora > Thermogemmatispora argillosa. Next base: position 1,223,339 of record NZ_AP019377.1, read on the forward strand.
CTTCCTCTCTCTTCAGACATGTAACATTCCTCCTTCGATGATGGCTGCCGCCATTAGCAAGAAGAGACAAACAGATAATAGGAGATAAACAGTTTTTAGATGAATGGGCCAGCCACGCAGAAGCGACCAGAAAAGATCAAGCCCTACCTGAGTTGCAATGATCAGCGCGCTAAATTCAAACCAGGGGAAAGCAGCAGCTAGAGGTGAGTCGTGCCAGTAGAGATGCAGTACTCTGCCATAGACAAAGAGATTCTCGAAGATGACGCAGCCGCCCATAAAGCCCCCTGTCAGGGCGCTACCCAGAGCGATGCAGAGGATCAGGAGCAGATTGCTGCCCAAGATAAACCAGAGGGAGAACTGCCCTTCAGGGGCGCTGGCGGCCGGCCAGTCTTCGATAGGCCACTGGACTCCGAGGATCAGCGCGCTGAGAGCGATCGCCGCTAGCAAGGCATACTCTAACAGATAGCGCCTGGGGAAGGCTGCTCTCGTCACCATGCTGCCGCGCCCTCCAGCGAATAACAGCGCCGGAGATAGAGACGGGCAGCCTCCAGGGCTCCCGGCCCCAGATGAGCGACGGCCCATTGGTCGGCCTCTCTTTCCCAGCGCCGGAGACAGAGCAGCTTGCCCAGCAACGGCGCCATTACCAGCATGCTCCAGAGGAGCAGACATAGAGCGGCAACAGGACCGCTCAGTTCGTCGAGGAACTGCGGTAGGCACACGGCAGCCAGAAGGCCCACAAGCACCGCCCCTAGCTGGCAGTCCCATAGACTACGCAACAGGGTCGTGTGACCACGAGCAATATGGCCCTGCTCATGGAGCAGCAGCACTTGCAGCACCTGGATCGGGACTTGCAGCCAGGCGTCAAGGTAGATCTCTTGCTGCCCCGACCAAGTTCGACGTGAGAAAGCAGGGGCATCTTTTTGGGGCAGATAAGAGGTGAAGAGCTTGACCGCCGGCTCCGGCAGTAAGGCCACGCCTTCGGGCAGCTCCTTTAATTCCTCACGTAGATAGCGCTGAAAGGCTATCCTGCGGAGCAGTATCCATATGAGGGCGGGAGCTGTGCACACCGCTATCAGAAGTTTGAAATCTGTGAGAACGAGACCACAGGCGGGCAGCAGCGCCAGCAGGACCACGCCGATGGCCTGGGCGGATTCTCTCCATGCTAGTGGCTGCTCCGGGGAAGAACGCAGGGCGTAGCCCCTGGCTTCGGCTACTAACGAGAGGCGCCAACGGATAGTCATGGCCTCTCCCGTCAGGGCCGGCATATCCAATCGCAGGAGCCAGGCCACCCAGCATGGCAACGGATGCGACCAACGCGGCTCCGGCTCCCTCCCTGGCCAGGGCATCTCCTTTCCAGCAGGTAGCCGGCCGCCTCTCTCCCAAAGGACAATGAGACAGAGGGCCAGGACCGGAAGAGGGCGCAGGTATACGGGCACCCATATCAGCGGGTAGATTACTGCCGACGCCGCATGGAAAGCCGCCAGGAGATCAATGCCCTGCAGTTTTCTCAGGTTTGTCACGAGTGGGCTCCTCCGCCAGTGATTAAGATACGGAAGGCAAGGGCCTTCCGGTTTTCCTTCGTGATGCGATCTCATGCTGGAATAGCCATTCATTGAATCTCGCTGAAGGCCGCTTCCTCCTCAGAGAGAATGACCTCGATGCTCTTACTTGCAACGGCAATGGCTTGCGATGCCCGCCGTATTTGAAATAGTTACCAAATTTCCTTTGCTGGGATTTTCCTGCTGAAGGAGAACGATGCAGGAGCCGGTCACATCGCTCTCCTCGCCGCTGTGGGAAAGAGATCAATCGCCAGCGTGCCGCTTAGCCGAGAAAAGCGACACCCGCAATCGCTATGATGATGCCTCCCCAGCCAGTGGCGCTCATAGTTGCCAGAATAGTGCCTATAGCACTAATCCCATCATAAGCAACCCAGGTAATAATCCAGCGGACCCCTTGAATGATCCAGGGCAGCCCCCGGATATAGCCCGGTAGGGCGCTGAAATGATTTTATCACAATCATCTTCCAATGATCTCATATCTCCAAAGCAAGGTCCCACTATTATTAGATAACAAAATAAGACAAATTCAAAGTATTATATATTCTTTCGGTGAACTCCTATCCTTAAGGATAGACACAATATTCCCTGTCTACTCTATACGTCCTTTCCACCTTCGGAGGATTGACAGATCACTAGTATCACTCCTAAAATAGAGGAGAAAAAACAAATGCAGTATATTTCTCAGGATCAAGAGCGGCGCAGCCCGGCATCTCCCAGACAACTGTTAAAACGCATATCGCCCATATCTATCGCAAGCTTGATATCCGAGGAAGAGCTTCCAAATGTTCACTTTATCCTCTTGAGAAGGCTACCGCCGTCGAAAATAGCAGCGATGAACGTAGCGTCTTGCTGGCAATTCAGTCAAGAACCGCCCGCTGTGTGGTCAGTTCCTAAGTAAGAGACAAAGGAGGCAATAGCTATGATTCTTTGGGTCGGTATCGTGCTGATTGCCATCGGGCTGCTGATCGGCTTGATTCTGGTCAGCATCGGGCGGCGATCCATTCCCATGCGCTCCCCCGAGGAGTGTGCTCGCCTGCGCGAGCAACTGATTGCCTCCGGCCTTTCGCCCCAGGTAGCTGAGCACGTCGCCCGGGGCGATCGCCTTGAGGCCGTCAAAGCCTATCGGGAGGAGACAGGTCTTGGGCTGGCAGAGGCCACACGCTATATCGATGCGTTGCTCAAGCAAGACCTGTGATCTGCCATTCTCAGGATGCGCTCGCGAGCACGAGCAACCAGCCGGCATGGCTCTGGCGTTTGGCCACTGGCACATAGGGAAGGAGGATACTTCTGGTTCATCGGGCGATCGGGGAAGCAGGCAGCCGAACCGCCGCCCCAGCCTGACAGCATTGATTGTCGGCCTCTGGCGCCTTCTGTGTCACCATGCCGCCTCTCTCAGGTCAGTCTGAGGGCGTCTCCGCCTCGCCTCCCGGGGAGCTGAGGCCGGGTCAGACCTGTAGAGAGGCCGTCGTTACGCCTTTCTGCCTTCGCCAGGAGGGACAACTTGCAGAGGGCAAGGGCGTAGATATATAGTGAAGGGACGAACAGACAGCCCGGCGGAGTGCCATCCAGGTAGCAGAGCCCCAGGGCAGAGATACGCAGCTTCCTTACCGGCTGCCCTTCGGCGCCCGGCCCTGCTGTCGCGAGGCAAGGAGCCAGGGCTGTTCACGCAATTCCCTTTGGATTGAACTACCATCACACTCAGCTCGGCCCGGGCAAAAGGAAGCATGGTGGCTCGCTGTCTCAACCCGCGCGGAGGACATGACAACCCTGAGAGCGCTGTTTCCTGTCGCCGCTGCGAGTTCCTCATCGAGGGGGCGCACGTCGGCAATTACCAGGTTACGGCCTTCATCGGTTCGGGCAGCTACGGTCACGTCTACCAGGTACGCGAGGCGGAGCCGCTCAGCCGAACCCTGGCGCTCAAAGTCTTGCGCTTCGACCAGCTCAACGAGAAGGCGCTTGGTAGCTTCTTTGACGAAGCGCGACGCATCGCGACCTTGCAACATCCCAACATCCTCCCCGTCTACAGCTTCGGCCAGCTCGAAGATGAGCGCCCCTATCTGGTGATGGAGTATGCGCCGCAGACCATCTACGATCTCTTCCGTAGGGCCGACGGCAGCCGGCGCCCGGCCTTTGCTGAAGAGCTGCTACCCTACGTTCAGCAGGCCGCCCAGGCCCTTTACTATGTCCACCAGAACGGGGTGATTCACCAGGATGTCAAGCCAGGTAATCTGCTGATTGGACGCAATGGGCAGCTCCTGCTCTCGGACTTCGGCACTACCTTCTACCTGGGTATGCAGACCCACGCTTCACTTGGGGAGGTGACGGGCACCGCCGCCTATATGGCCCCCGAGCAGTGGCAGGGGAACCCGCGCCGCGAGAGCGATCAGTATGCTCTGGCTATTTGCTGCTACGAGCTGCTTACCGGACGCCTGCCTTTCTCATTCGGCCGCCTGGAAGAGATGTGGCGCGCCCATCTGCATGAGCCGCCTCCGCCACCCCAGCAGTGGAACCCACGCCTTCCCGCTGAGGTGGCCGCCGTTCTCCTGCGCGCTCTGGCCAAGGACTACCACCAGCGTTATCGCGATACGCAGCAATTCGCCAGCGCCTACGCTGAGGCCGTGGCGGTCGCGCTCCAACGCTATGTCTGCGAGCGGTGCGGCTTCCAGAACCGCAGTGGCGCCCAGCGCTGTAGCAACTGCGGCGCCGACTATGACGATCGCACCTGTCCTTACTGCCATGCCCCGGTGCGCTTTGGACAGCGCTGCTGCTCCGCCTGTGGGCGCCTGACCATCCCGCCCACCCTCGTCCGCCATAGTCCCTTGCTCGGGATCAGCCTTCGTCAAGGACGCTATGACATCAAGCGCGTGCTCAAGAGTCGCGAAGAGACGCGCGTCACAACGATGGTCGCAGTTGATCACCAGGCCAATGGCGCCGAAGTGGTGCTCAAGCGCTGGGAATGTACCGACTTTCCTTTGTCACGGCGCGCTCAGGAGCTGGCCCACTATGATCGCGCCAGCGAGGCACTGGCTCGCCTGTGTCATCCGCTCGTGCCACAAGTGCGCGAGCGCTTCGCCGAGGGCCGCCACTATTATCTCGTTCTGACCTATATCGATGGCGAGAGCCTGGAGGAGCGCTTGCAGAAGCTGCTGCGCCCCCTCCCTGAGCGGGAGGTAGTGGTCTGGCTCTATACCGTGCTCAACATCCTGGTCGCGCTGGAGCAGCAGCAGCCTCCCCTCTACCATTTCGACATCTCGCCCGCTAACATCATCATCGAGCGCTCCCGGGGACGCGCCATGCTCACCGGTTTTCAGCTTCCTCCACCGCCCTTAGAGAGTTCGCCCGGCCCTCGCACCCAGCACCGCACGACGCGCAAGCTGGCGCTTTCTCCCTACCTGCCCATCAAGGATACGCGCTATGATCGGCGCACCTGTATCTATATGCTGGCGGCGAGTATGCATCATGTCCTTACCAATCAGGCGCCACCCCATTATCCAGCCTATCCGCCGGTGCGTCAGCTCAATCCTGATGTCTCGCCGACCCTGGAAGCGCTTCTAGCGCGCGCCCTCCAGGAGGAGCCAGCCGCTCGCTATCAGACCTATCAGGAGATGCAGCGCGCGCTGAAGCCGCTTCTACCCCGGAGTGGGGCCGGCGCTCAGCCTACGCTGCCCTGAACTGACCTCAGCCAGCGCGAGAGATCGCTCCGGCTGAGGTCTTCATCCTACAGCGAACTTCCGATTTTCCTTAGTCGCCAGTTAGTAGGCCGCGGTAAAGCGCTGGCGCACAAAGCGCGGCTGTTCTATTTCATCCAGGAGGGCCACCGCGTAATCTTCCATCGAAATGCGGCTCTCGCCCTTCTCGTCAGTCACCAGTTGCTCGGTTCCCAGACGATAGCGTCCCGTGCGCTGGCCCGGCTCGATGAAGGCCGCTGGACTGAAGTAGGTCCAGTCAAGATCGGCACCTTGCTGACGATAGACCTCGAGAGCCTCAGCCGCAGCCGAGGCAATGGGACGCCAGCCCGGCGGGAAATCGGGCGTATCCATCAGGCGCAGACCGGGCGCTACTTCCAGGCTGCCCGCGCCACCGACAACTACCAGGCGCTTGACACCCGCTCGCTTTAGGCCCTCGATGAGAGCCTGCGCAGCCTGCACGACCATGCGCGGGTCCTCGGCTTCCTGACGCGACGGCCCGACAGCACTGATGACTGCCTCATACCCCTTGACCAGACGCGCAACATCGGCAGAGTCGAGAACGTTGCCAGCCTCAAGGCTCAGGCGCGGATGGCTCAGGTTCAGGCGCTCGGGATGCCGTGCTACGCCCTTGACCTCGTGACCACGGTTCAGCGCCTCCTGGATAATGCGCTGGCCGATATTGCCAGTCGCACCGAAGACGACCAGTTTCACTCTCTATCGCTCCTTTCTGTGCTGCTCTTTTCTTTAGTATTTTCCGCGATGCCGCCTGCGGCCTTTCTCGTTGCCCCAGCCCCGGACGAGGGATGATAGACCACTGCAGCGCGCGGGGAGGCTTGCGGCACTCAGGAAGACAATTCGTAATCGTTATAGTTCCGAATGCGGGGAGAAAAAAAGCGGCAGGGCTAGGATAGCCCTGACTGCCCCTCCTCCTGAGCGGTGGCCAATACCTGGGCAATGCTCTGGCGCGCCAGGACTTCTTTAAAAGCGGCCTCGGCCTCGCCAAAGTAGGTCAGCAGGGCCCGCTGAATGTTGCGCCCGATCAGGCAATCGGGATTCGGCACACTGTGATGGAGAGCCAGCAGAGGACCGGCCCCCACGGCCTCGTAGACATCCAGTAGACTAATGCAGGCCGCATCGCGCCGTAAGCGCCAGCCGCCTCCTACTCCCGGTTGCGAGGTCACCAGTCCGGCCCGGCTGAGCAAGCCCAGGATGCGACGAATAAAGACCGGATGAGTATTGACGCTGCCAGCAATACGCTCAGACGTTAAAGGGTCGTCATCCTCTTGCTGCTGAGCAAGCAACGTCAGGATATGGATGGCAACGGCTAGCCGCGTATCTTTCGTGTGGTCATCCCTCCCCGCTGGCCTATCTGCAACTAGTATAGTTTCAGTTTGAGGCAACTGTCAAGGGGCGAGTAAGCCTGACCGATGGGGGATCAGATAGCACGTCTCAATCCGAGGTTAGATAGCGGCCCCCCGAAAAGAAAAGGGAGCAATCGCTACGAGATTGCTCCCATGCTTCCTTCCGCCGCCGAATAGCATCACTGCCCTTGCGGCGCCTGGCAGGCCGGTCAGCGAGTGAGCAGGCGTAGACCTGAAGCTACTGGCTGACCTGGGCCTGCTCGCGCTGCTCGATCGGCACATAAGGGACATCCTTGGGGCCGACGTACTCGCCGCGCGGGCGGATCAAACGATTGTTGGCATACTGCTCCATCACATGGGCGGTCCAGCCCACCACGCGGCTGCAGGCGAAGACTGGCGTATCCAGATCGACCGGGATGCCCAGCAGGTAGTAGACCGTAGCCGAATAGAAATCAACGTTGGCGTGGAGGCCCTTCTGTTCCTTGACATAGGATTCAATAGCGCGCGACATCTCGACCCAGCGCATATCACCCTTACGCTGGCTCAGCTCCACCGCAAAAGCATCCATATGCTTGCCGCGCGGGTCCTCGGTGCGATAGACGCGGTGGCCGAAGCCCATGATACGCTCCTTGCGCTCCAGCATGCCGCGGATGTATTCTTGAGCGCGGCTGACGTCACCAATGCGCTGGAACATGCGCATGACCTGCTCATTGGCGCCGCCATGCAGCGGACCCGAGAGCGTTCCGATGGCCGCCGTGACGGCCGCATACATATCGGCGAGCGTGCTGGCCGCCACTCGGGCCGAGAAGGTTGAGGCATTCAGCTCGTGGTCGGCATGCAGGATGAGAGCGACATCAAGAACATGGGCCTCATAAGGATCGGGCCGCTCCCCCTTGAGCATGTAGAGGAAATTCTCCGCGTGGCCGCCATCAGCCAGCGGGTCCACTGGCTCTCTCCCATTGCGAATGTGATCCCAGCCGGCCACAATCGAAGGCAAAAGGGCCGTTAAGCGCACAGCCCGCCGTAGATTGGCTTGCTGGGAGCGATCGCTGAGATCGGGATCAGTGGTAGAGAGCGCGGAAACGGCAGTGCGGAGGACATCCATCGGAGGCGTCGAGGGAGGGAGCAAGCGCATCAGATCAACCAGCCGTCCTGGCAGCGCACGGTTTGCCCGTAGCTCCGCGCTGAGCTCCTCTAGCTGTGCGCGGGTCGGCAGTGTCCCATGCCAGAGCAGGTAAGCGGTTTCTTCGAACGAGGAATGTGCAGCCAGATCGTGAACGTCAACACCATAATATGTCAGTTTGCCGCGCTGACCATCAAGATCACAGATACGGGTATGAGCGGCAACGACATCTTCAAGACCTTCGGTGGTAGGCATAGAAGCTCCTTTTGAGGACGTATGCTTCGCTTGAGCAGTAGGCGGAGCTCAACGTCCGACGTGTCGGGCAGCCGCTGCTTCCACAGCGAAGCAGACTACTTCGCCACAACAAATCATATGGGTTGTGTAAAGTATTATAAACTTGCCTTTCCAGTGGTGTCAACGTAAATCGAGCCGGCAGGCGCCTGCCTATCCTGCTGCCTGCCAGGCAATACGGCTACTCACGCTCTCGGGAATGGCGACGACCAGCGGCAGCGGGGCAACCGAAGCGCTGCCGCTCCTGGAGACACCCGCTGCCGATCAGACAGGCCCATCCCTTTCCTGACTAAGGCGCCCGCGGGGCGATCAGCTCCCGCTGCCGCTCTCCAAGCGGAGCGCCCCCACCTCGGCCGCCGCCCTTGAAGCGGCGCTGGCCAAGTTTCAGGAAAGGACGCTCTATCAGTAAGTAGGATAGGAAGGCCAGCGGCAAGGCCGTCACTCCCACCCAGAGCCAGTAACAGCCGTAGATCAGCCAGTGATTCAAGCCGCTGAGCCACGGCTGAATATGAGCGCTGAAGTAGGCAATGAGAGGTAGATGCCAAATGTAAAGACTATACGAAAACAGACCGATCCAGCGCAGATAGCGCCAGGAGAAGACGGCTCGCAGCAAAGACGGGCCGAAGAGCAGGCCCGTCAGGCAGGCGCCATAAGCCAGGGCAAAGCCGAACTCGCCGAGTGTATCGTAGAGCGGCAGGAGGCCATCCAGCCACGGCAACGCCCCGACATCATGATTCAGGTGCCAGAGCGCCATCGCGCCAAGCAGGGCCAGCCCCAGGCCCCACAAGACCAGGCTCCAGCGCCGCAGCCCTCTGACCAACCCGCTGCCGGGCTGGACCAGGCACCCATAAGTGTAGCAGGTCGCGATCAGCATGCCGATGGCAAAGTCCTCTAGAAACTTGCCCGTCATGCCATAGACAAAGAAGAGCACCACGTTAAGAACTGCCCGCGGGACCAGCGGGAGGCTGGCCTCGGGATGATCGACATAATAGTCTCCCCAATGGCGGACCAGCAGTGCATAGGCGATGATCAGGGCCAGTGTTGCACAGATCAGCGGAAAACGTCGGCGCTGTGGCAGGCGCCTCAACAGAAGAAAGGTTCCCAATGCCAACAAGGGCAATAGCAAATAAAACTGCCACTCAACCGCCAGCGTCCAGTACGGACCGTTGATCTTGCGAAAAGTTTCCGGCGTTGAGTCCATAAAGAAGGTCACAAAGAGTAACAGCTCTCGCCAATGGGCCGGCTGCCAATACTGCGGCTGCCAAAGCGTAATCAAGATGAGCAGCGACACATAGTAGGCCGGCCAGATTCGCAAGGCACGCCGCAGGTAGAAGCGGCGCACCGAGGGCCAGGGTCGCTGTTCGCTCAACAGCGCCCCAACATAGGGCAGGAAGAGGAGAAAGCCCGACAGAATGAAGAAGAGGGTTACTCCTGTGCTGCCCACGAGCAGTAAGGAACTCATCAGCGGATGGTGCAGCGGCTGCCAGAGATGCTGATGATAGGTCGTCCAGTTGACGTGGAATATTAGCACAGCTAAGCAGGCCAGCGCGCGTACACCATCAAGCACCGGGATCGTATTGCCGCGCAGATCGCTCTCGAGGAGCGTTGACAGACCTCGCAGGAGACGCCCCAGCCAGCTACCGCCGGCCCGTAACCACCGCCAAGGGGAAACCTGGCGCATCACTTCCAACAACAGAGACAGCGTAGACATCGTTCTCACATAGTTGGACAACGCGCCTGGCTCCATAAAGGTGACAGGCATCGGTACATTTTCCTACATTGTAGGATAAGTTGAGCAATAAGCATACATACACCTATCTCAACAGCCGGCGCGCACACGACCAGTCAGAGGAGCCTATGCCTGATTGCAGTGCGCTGTGATATGCTGAAGAGCAGCATGCAGCATGCCACAGGCTAGAAACGGAGGACCCGGCCCATGCCGCTAGATTTGCCACGACTGCTGATTGCCGGCACAGCCAGCGGCGTCGGCAAAACGCTGATGAGTTGTCTGCTGATTGCCGAGCTGCGAGCGCGAGGCTGGCGCGTGCAGCCGTTTAAGGTCGGTCCCGATTACTTGGATGCCTCGCATCTGGCACGAGCAGCGGGACGTCCCTGCTACAACCTCGATACCTGGCTCATGCCTCCGGAGCGTCTCCAGGCTATTTTTGCGGCGGCCTGCCACGATGCCGACCTGGCCATTATCGAAGGCATGATGGGCCTCTATGACGGACGCGAGGCGCAGAGCGATGCTGGCAGCGCCGCCGAGATCGCCCAACTGCTGAAGGCTCCAGTGATTCTGGTGCTGGACGCCTGGGCCCAGGCTCGCAGCGCTGCGGCGGTAGTACTCGGTTTTCAGCATTTCGCTCCTCAGCTCGCGCTCATAGGCGTGATGGCCAATCGCGTGGCAGGGGCCGGCCATGCTCGTCTGCTGCGCGAGGCTTTGACCTCGGCCTGCGGCTTGCCTCTCCTGGCGGCCTTCCCCGCGCTGAGTGAGGCCCCCTGGCCCGAACGTCACCTGGGACTGCTGCCAGCCACAGAGCAGGCGCTTAGTCCCGAGCGTCTTGATAGCTTGCTGACGCTCTTCCGCCAGTCCTGCCCCCTGGATCAGGTACTGACACTGGCCCGGCAAGCTCCTCCGCTGGTCGAGCGAGAGGCCCAGGACGAGCTGACCGCGGAGGCAGACCACGAACGGGTCCGCCTGGCTCTGGCTTATGATGAGGCGTTCAACTTCTATTACCCTGATACTCTCGACCTGCTGCGCCAGGCAGGGGCCGAGTTGGTTCCCTTTAGTCCGCTGCGTGATCGACAGTTGCCTGCGGATTGCTCTGGCCTGTATCTCGGTGGCGGTTTTCCCGAGGAACACGCCGCCCAACTGGCGGCCAATGAGGAGCTGCGCCAGGCGCTAGCCAGTCTTGTGGCGGCGGGCCTGCCCTGCTACGCAGAATGCGGCGGCCTGATGTACCTTTGCCGTCACCTGCGTACGGCCAGCGGCGAGGTCTATCCCATGCTAGGTCTGATCGAACGCGAATGCATCATGGAGAGCGGCAGCGCCGCTTTACAGATCGGCTACCGTCTGGCCCAGGCTCAGCGCGAGAACGTGCTACTTCCACGCGGGGTCCAAGTGCGCGGACACGAGTTTCACTATTCCAGGCTGGATAGAGGGCCAGCGCCGGCAGAGGCTGCCTATTTGCTTAGCTCGCCCGATGGTCAGCATCAGCAGTTTGAAGGCTTCGCCCGTGGGAACCTGCTGGCCAGCTACGTGCATCTCTCGTTCAGCGGCTTCCCCGAGGCTGCCTGGCGCTTCGTGGCGGCTGCTCGCCGCTGGCGCCGCCAGACCCTGAAGCGAGGCCTTCTACAGGCATAGGGGCTGGCAGACCGCTACGATCACTGCGCGATCGTAGGGCGACTGCCAGCCCCCTGCTCTAGGCGCTCAACTCACTCACTCACTCACTCACTTCGGTCCGAAAACCCCGAACTGATCGGCGTTCTGCGCCGTCACCAGGATGCAGTCGATCGACTGCTTCTCCGGTTGTCCTGTAGAACCGGTCTTGATGTACTTATCGGCCTCGTCCACGGCGAGCTGGGCGATCCGCACCGCCGGCTGCAAGACCGTCGCTTTGATCCCTCCCTGCTTAATGGAGGCAATCACGTCAGGACTGCCATCGAAGCCCACCACGATCACATTGGTCTTGTGGGCTGCCTGCAGCGCCGCCCAGGCTCCTAGCGCCATCGTATCGTTCCCGGCGATCACCCCCTTGATGTCAGGATGGGCCTGCAAGATGGTCTGCATCTTCTGGAAGGCCTCGGTCTGATCCCAGTTGGCGCTTTGCTGCGCCACCATCTTCATGCGCGGATACTGATCGATCACGTCGTGATAGCCCCGCGAGCGGATGGCCGCATTCGTATCCGACTGTTTCCCGAGCAGCTCCACATAGTTGCCCTCCTCTCCCATCAGCTTGACGAATTCCTGCGCCCCCAGGGTTGCCCCCTGATAGTTGTTCGACACAATCTGCGCTACGGCTATGCCCGTAGCATTGATCTCGCGGTCAATCAGGAAGACCGGTACGCCGGCATTCTTGGCCTTGCGCACTGCCGCCACCGTGGCATCTGCGCCCGCATTGTCGAGGATGATCGCCGCGGCGTGGCGGGCGATGGCTGTGTCGATCAGCTGATTCTGCTTGTTGACATCATCGTCGTGCGTCACCGCCACGGTCTCGTACCCCAGCGCCTGGGCCCGTGCCTTGGCGGCATCTGCCTCCGCCTTGAAGAAAATATTGTCGTAGGCCGGGGTGATAATGAAGATCAACTTCTTCCCACCCGAGCCGCTCGATGAGGTCGACGATGACTGGCCTGCGCTGCCACAGGCAGCCAGTCCCAGGCTGACCAGCAGCAGCACGGTCAGCACAGACAGCATCCGTCGCAGCATGGTTCTTTCCCTTCCTTTCAGCACGCTTCTTTGCTTGAGCGAGGTGTCTGCAGGCGCTCTCGCCCTCTGGCTGAGCGAGCGGAGCGCCCACTCATTGCTTTCCTTGGTCCGCGGGTTCCGCGGGTACTGCTGGCCCCCTTCCTGCCTGCAGAGCATCGCCCGGGGGCCAGTCCACTCCTGGGTCTCCCGGGGAGCGCTGGGCTGCGCTCCGTGCGAGGTTGGGCGCTATGATCCGAGCCCTGGGACCTCCCTGGCTGGCAGGGCCACGGTCAGGGAATCTCACCCCTCGCCTGCCAGGGTCGGTTCTCGCGCTGCACTGCGCACGTTCACACTTCTGCGGGTTCCTCCTCCTTTCTGCGCTGCTTTGCTCCGGCGCTCCTGCGGCCCTCCCCCCTTCACCTCTGGCTGGCTGGGCTGGATAGACTCAGGCCGCAATGGCACGCTTCTGCCAGCGCTGCTGGAGCTGGTCGATGACGACCGCCAGCACAATCACGGCACCTTTGATGACCATCTGCCAGAACTCGGAGACTCCGATCAGCACCAGGCCATCGCTCAGGACACCGATCACAAACGCGCCGATGATGCTGCCCAGGATGGTCCCCCGCCCGCCGAAGAGCGAGGTACCTCCCAGCACCACAGCCGCGATGGCATTCAACTCATAGCTCTCGCCCGTGGCCGGCTGGGCCGCCTGCAGCTGCGAGGCAATCACCAGCCCCGTCATAGCTGCGCAGAACCCCGAGATGACATAGACCAGCAGCTTGACGCGGTTGACGCGAATGCCCGACAGCTGCGCCGCGCGCTCGTTGCCCCCGATGGCATAGACCTGGCGTCCGAAAGGCGTGCGGCTTGCTACAAAGGAGGCCACGGCCCCAAAGATCACCATCAGCCAGATCGGCATCGGTATCCCCAGCAGGCTGCCTGTTCCCAAGAACGGGAAGCCCGTGTTGCCCAAGGCCGGATCACCCCCCAGGTCGGGGAAGGTTGCCCCGTTGGAGGTCAGGAGCGCCAGCCCGCGGGCCGCGTAGAGCATGCCCAGGGTGGCGATAAAGGGGGCCACACTCAGGCGCGTAATCACCAGCCCGTTGATGAGGCCCAGGACGATCCCGACCAGCAAGCCCACCAGGATCACGATCCAGACATTGAAGTAGACCACGACCCCAAACATGGGCAGCGGCAACCCCTGACTGATCAAATAGCCGGCCACCATCGCGGTCAGTCCCACAATCGAGCCGACCGAGAGGTCAATCCCCGCCGTCAGGATCACAAACGATTGCCCGATGGCCAGCAGGGCATTGATCGAGACATGCTCGGCCACGATGGTCAGGTCGTTGAGCGTCAGAAAGTCGGGCGAGAGGATCGAGAAAATGATCACCAGGATGATGAGCGCCACGAAGGCGCGCAACTGGAACAAGATGGTTTGGATCTGCCGGCGCTGCAGCGCGAAGCTGCGGCGAGCCGCTGGCTCGCGGCTGGCTACCGATGAAGGATTGCGCATGCTTCTCCCTCTTCCTGCTCGCTAGATTCGTGGGCGCGGCTGCTCGCGCCGTTCTTCCGAGGCCGGGGTGGCCCGGCTGGTATCCGTTGCCCCCAAGGCCAGCGCGCCACCGGCGGCCCACGCTTCGCCCGCTTCCTCCTCGGAGGTCGTTCCAGGCCCCTGACCCACCGAGGCCGCTGCGACCAGAGCCTCTTCGCTGACTTCTCCCCGGCGAAATTCCCCGGTCAGGCGTCCGCGGGCGAGCACCAGGATGCGATCGGCCACACGCATGACCTCACGCAGCTCCGAGGAGACGAAGAGGATGCCCAGTCCTTCTCGGGCGAGCTGATTCATCAGGCGGAACAGATCGGCCTTGGCGCCGATATCGATGCCGCGGGTCGGCTCGTCCAGCAACAAGACGCGCGGCTCCGTCAGCAGCCCACGGGCCACGACCACTTTCTGCTGATTGCCGCCGCTCAGGGCTTCGATCAGCGTCTGTGGCGAGGGAGCTTTGATCCCCAGGTCGTGCATCAGGCGGCGCACCGCCCTCAGCTCCTTCTGGCGTGAGAGGGCTGGCCCGCGCAGGTAGCGGCGCAGACTCGCCAACACCATGTTCTGGGCCACGGAGAGCGTGGGGACCAGCCCCTCCCGCTGGCGATCCTCGGGCACCAGGACCAACCCCTCTGCGATCCGCTCGCCGACGGTGCGCCCGCGCACTGGTCGCCCCGCGATCCAGAGGGAGCCGGTGGCCTCTGGATGCAGGCCCATCAGGCACTCCAGCAGCTCGGTGCGGCCCGCGCCGAGCAGTCCATAGAGGGCCACAATCTCGCCTGCTCGCACCTGGAATGAGACGTTGTCCAGGACCAGTCCCCCACCTGGACGGGGCAGGCTCAGCCCTTCCACGCGCAGCAGCTCCGGCCCAAGCTGGTGCTCCTGATGCAGATAGGTCTCGCCCACGCTGCGCCCGATCATCTGCTCGACAATCCAGTTGACATCGATCGCGCTGACGGGGGCTTCGGCAATGCGATGGCTGTCGCGCAGCACCGTCACGTAGTCGCCAATGCGCAGCAGCTCCTCCAGCTTGTGCGAGATGTAGATGATCGAGACCCCCTGCGCCTTCAGTTCACGGATGACGCGAAAGAGGACCTCGACTTCCGCGGTCGTGAGGGCTGAGGTCGGTTCGTCCATGATCAGGATGCGCACGTCGCGCGCCAACGCCTTGGCAATCTCCACGACCTGCTGTTGGCCCAGGCGCAGCGTCCCTACGATCGCCTGGGGATCAATGGGCTGCTCCAGCCGCTGCAGGAGCTGGCGAGCGCGTTCCTGCTGCCGACGGCGATCGACCAGGAGCCCGTGCCAGGTGGTGGCCTCATGGTCGAGCAGGATGTTTTCGGCCACGCTCAGATTGGGAAAGAGGTTCAGCTCCTGATAGATGATGCCGATGCCGGCCCGCGCCGCCTCACGTGGCGACTTGAAGTGCACCGGCTGCCCCTCTAAGAGCAGGCGGCCACGCGTGGCGGTCTCTGCCCCCGCGATGATTTTCATCAGGGTGGATTTGCCCGCCCCGTTCTCGCCAATGAGCACGTTGACTTTGCCGCGATAGACGTTGAAGTCCACGTTGTCCAGGGCGACAGTGCCGCCGTAGATCTTGGTCATGCCCTCGGCCCGCAGCACGATGTCGGGGGTCTGTTCCTGTTCCTGGTCAGCTCCCTTCATGCGCTGGAACCCTCCACCTGGAGTTTGACCGGTGCCACCAGAATGAACTGAGGATCGGTCAGGGCAAAGACGCCGTAGAACTGGATGAGCTTCCCTTTGAGCTGCGTGGGATGGATGCTCTGGGCGACCTGCACCGCGCGCGCGTTGAGGGCGTCGGCCACCTGGGCATATTGGATCTGGTTGACAAACTGGCTGAAGTGGAGAAAGCCGACGCCGTCACGGATGGCCGTTCCCAGGATGACCGGCCCGATCTGGAGCAAGAGGTCGGCCTTGCCATCGTAGGGCGGCAGATCGAGGCCCAGCGTGCCATTGCGCGAGGCGGTATTGATGCTGACGACGCGCCCAATGCCTTTGACCATGAAGGTATAGGGGCCATCCCCTTCTTGATGGCCATAGCGCTGCTGGGCCGCCTGCGGGTTGGCTTTGAGCGCGGCCAGAACCTCACTGGCGTCGTGGGCCTGCTGCACCACGGTCGGGACGACACGGCTGTCCCAGATCTGTTGGACATAGCGCTCAGGGTCAAAGTTCTGGGCGCTGCTGCCTCCGCCAGGCGCGTTGCCGCTGGTGGCATTCAGTGGGCGCACCGTGTACAGGCTGCAGGCCGACAGGAGCAGACAGATGAGCATGGCCAGTCCACTCCCTAGTAACAGCAGCCGGCCACGGCTGCGCCGCGCGGAGGCCATCCGTGGCCGGTTGTGCTGCTTCGTGCGGCTCATCCTCTGAGCATGGTCATACATAGAGTCCTCCCAACCAGGCATTGGTCGGTCATTGTTGGCTTTGCTTGCCTGCACGCACGGCAGGTCGTTTGTCCTCTGGCTTAGCGCGCGGCAGTGGTAGCGTCTCCGCCACCCTCGGGGGCCGTTACCTGAGTTTGTTTTTGCTCCACCAGCCAGCGCGCCGTGAGGTGATCGGTGATCAGGACGTTAATCCAGCGCCCCTCAAGGGCCCCTCGAATAGCCGCATGTTTGCGCTCGCCCCCAGCCACGCCAACCGCGTATTTGACGCGCTGCAGTTGCTCCAGGCGCATACCGATGACGCGTTCGTCGAGCGGCGTCACTACCGGACGCCCCTGGGCATCGAAGAAGCGTAGCACTATGTCGCCGACGGCTCCATGCTCGCGCAGCATGTGTAGTTCTTCGAGAGAGAAGATATTGCCGCTGCTGGCCAGCAATGCCGAGGGTTCAACCGCGCCGATGCCAACCAGTGCCACGGTGACGCTGTCGAAAAGCTGGTAGGCCTCGCGCACAAACGGATCTTCAAAGAAGATCTGGCGGGCCTCCGGTGAGCTGACGACGCCTGGCGCCGGCAGGAAGACCGCTTCTCCGTGCAGGAGCTCGGCCAGACGGCGCGTGAGCTGGGTCGCGTGAACTTCCGCCGCCGGGTTGCCAATGCCTCCCAGGATCTGGACCACTTTGGCCCGCGAGGGCTGCGCCAGTGGGTGCATGGCGTCGACCATCGCCAGCAGCGAGGCGCTCCAGGAGGAGATTCCGACGATCTCTCCCGGGGTGATCTTGGACTCTAGCCAGAAAGCCGCCGCTCCTCCAATGGCTTGCAAGATCTGGTCGTTATTAGCGTCTTCTGGACAATCTGCGACAACAGCCTCTTTGAGTCCGTAGAGGGCCTCTAGCTGATTCTCCAGATCGGTATAGACACCGCGCGGCATGCTCACCGTAATGCGTACAATCTGCTCTTGCTGGGCCCGTTTGAGCAGGCGCGAGACGTTGGATTGCGAGAGCTGCAAGCGCTCAGCAATCTCTACCTGCGAGAGGCCACGCTCATAATAAAGGCTGGCAACCTTGGCCATCAGGCGCAGATCGTCAATGCGTGCCATATGCGCGTTACTCCTTACGCCGGACCTCGATCCTTCTTACCGGCGCCCCGCGGATCGGTGTAGCCTGGCGCGCGCGACCGCCTCCTGCCAGCCGGCATAATAGGCCTCGCGTTCCTCTGCCGCTAAGGCCGGCATGAAGCGCTGACGGGGACGCGGTAGGGCGGCGATCTCTTCCTCGCTCGCCCATAGGCCCACCGCCAGACCAGCCAGGTAGGCGGCTCCCAGCGCCGACACATCTGCCGATTCACAACGCAGCACCGGCTTGCCAATGATGTCGGCCTGAAATTGCATCAGCAAATCGTTGCGCGTGGCACCACCATCGGCTAAGAGAACCTGGAGTTCGACGCCCGCTTCCGCTTGCATGGCGTCAAAGACGGCACGCACTTGATAGGCAATGGCCTCGATGGTGGCACGGGCTAGCTGCGGCAGGGTGCTGGCCTGTGTCAGGCCGCAGATGAGACCGCGCGCCTCTTTATCCCAGTAGGGCGCCCCTAAACCACTGAGGGCCGGCACGAAGTAGAGGCCTCCACTATCAGGTACACTGGCCGCCAGGGCCGCCAGTCCGGTCACAGGATCGTCAAGGCCAAGGAAGCGCCCCAGCCATTCGACAGCGGCTCCGGTGACGTAAATATTGCCTTCGAGCGCGTAGGTGACGCGCTCGCCAATGGCCCAGGCAATGGTTGTTGATAGGCCACTCTGCGAGAGACGTGGCTCCGGCACCGGGGTCATGAGCGATGAGCCGGTACCGTAGGTAGCTTTGACGGACCCCGGCAGAAAGCCGGCCTGGCCAAAGAGGGCAGCGTGTGAGTCGCCGATGAGGGCCGCGATGGGCAGGCCCGCTGGTAGGGCGCCACAGGCAACTGTGCGGGCGTGAATGGCTGCCGACGGCTGGACTTGCGGCAAGAGAGCCGCCGGCACTCCCAGCAGGCGCAGTAATTCGTCGTCCCAGCAGCGCCGCTGCAGGTTGAATAGCTGCGTGCGGGAGGCGTTGGTCATGTCGCAGACGTGGGCTGCCCCGCCGCTGAGCTGCCAGCAGAGCCAGCTGTCAATTGTCCCAGCACAAAGCTCACCGGCCTCAGCTCGCTCCAGTAGATGCTGTTCTTCCAGCAACCAGCGGATTTTTGTCCCCGAGAACATGGGGTCAATGGTCAGGCCGCTGCGCTCACGGATCAGCGGCTCAAGGCCGCGCTCTTGTAGGGCCTGGCAGAGCTGGCGCGAGCGCTGGCATTGCCAGCTCACGCAGGGACCAAGCGGCTTCCCGCTGCTACGCTCCCAGAGCAGCACCGATTCGCGCTGATTGCTGATGGCTACGGCCACCGGCTCTATGTCCGAACCGCCCTGCTCCAGACAGGCAGCGCTGGCCTCTACAACGCTCTGCCATAGCTCTAGCGGGTCCTGTTCGACCCAGGCTGGGCGCGGATAGCGACGCTGCACCGGACGGCTGGCCCGCGCGAGCACCTGCCCTGCGCTGTCGACCAGCAGGGCCTTGGTGTTGGTCGTTCCCTGATCAATGGCCAGGATTGCCGTCTGCTTCATGGCTGTGCTCTCGCTTTGAGAAGCTCTAACGCCGCGGCCCGAATGCCAGCCGGCGTTAGACCGAAATGCTCTAAGAGATACTCGGGCGAGCCGGTGGGCGCGAAGACGCCGGGCACGCCCAGAATGCGCATCGGTACAGGATAGGTGGTTACGACCACCTCGGCGACCGCTCCCCCAAGCCCTCCGTAGATGGTATGCTCTTCGACGGTGACAATGGCGCCAGTGCTGCGCGCTGCCTCGATCACTGTCTCGCGATCGAGCGGGCGAATGGTGGCCATGTTGATCACCGCCGCCTCGATGCCGTCGTTCGCCAGCAGTGTTGCAGCCTCCAGGGCGCGGGCCACCATTACGCCAGTAGCAATGAGAGCGACATCGCTGCCTTGGCGCAGCCAGCTCGCCTTACCGATGCGAAAGCGATAGTCGGCGGCATGCACTTGCGGCACCGGCATGCGACTGATGCGCAGGAAGAACGGACCCGGGACCCGCGCAGCTTCATGGATGGCCTGAGCGGTCTCCAGTGGGTCCGCCGGCACGATCACCGTGAGATTGGCAATGGCGCGCGTCCAGGCCAGATCCTCGATCGAGTGATGGGTTGGTCCCAGCTCGCCGTAAGCCAGGCCGCTGCTCATGCCGCACAGCTTCACGTTGGCCTGGGAATAGGCCAGATCCACTTTGATCTGTTCGAGGGCGCGCGCGGTCAGGAAGGGTGAAGCCCCGCTAACAAAGGGTATCTTGCCGCCGTTCGCCAGGCCGGCAGCGACCCCAACCATGTTCTGCTCAGCAATGCCGACGTTGACCAGCCGCTGTGGAAAGGCCGCCTTGAAGCCTTTGAGCTTGCTGGAGCCAAGGGAGTCGTTGATCACGACGACGATGCGCGGATCGTTGCGCGCCGCCTCTTCCAGGGCCTGGGCAAAGGCATCGCGACAATCGTAGAGCTGGCTCATCCTCGCACCGCCTCCTGTAGCTCCCGCAAGGCCCGCTCAGCTTCTTCGGGCGTCGGTACTCGATGGTGCCAGTCAACATTGTCGCACATGAAGGAAACCCCCTGACCTTTATGTGTATAGGCAATCAGGCAGCGCGGACGCCCAGGCTCCCAATTCTCTCCCTGCAGCGCTTCCAGGAGAGCCGCGTAGTCATGTCCATCGACTTCGCGCACTGCCCAGCCGAAGGCACGCCATTTGTCGGCCAGCGGCTCCAGGCGAATAGTCTCTTCGGTCGGCGCTCCTTGCTGGAGCCGGTTGCGGTCGACGATGACGGTCAGGTTGTCTAGCCCGTAGTGAGCTGCGGCCATAGCTGCCTCCCAGTTGCTGCCCTCCTGCAGCTCGCCATCGCCTGTGAGCACGTAGGTGCGCCAGGGGGCACCGTCGAGCCTGGCCGCCAGCGCCGCCCCGACACCGATCGAGAGACCGTGGCCCAGAGGGCCGGTGCTGGCCTCGACCCCTGGAACTTTGGTGCGGTCAGGATGACCGTTAAGGCGCGAGAGCGGCTTCATGAAGGTCTCTAGCTCGCTCGTCGGGAAGAAGCCAGCTTCGGCAATGGTGTTGTAGAGAGCCCCGGCACAATGCCCTTTGCTGAGAATAAAGCGATCGCGATCAGGGGCATCGGGACGCCGCGGGTCAACGCGCAGGACCGCAAAGTAGAGCGTGACCAGGATGTCAAGCGCGGAGAAGTCGCCGCCAATATGCCCCATGCCAGCCCTCTGGATCATCACAAGGTCTCGCTGACGCAAGAGGTTGGCTTTCTTGCGCAGGGCCGTAAGCTGGTCCTCACGCTCCTGGGTCATGCTTGCTCTTCGCCTCCGTCCAGTCCCAACAGGGCCGCAAAGACAAGCTGCTGCGCCTGTAGGGCATCTTGCCGCTCCTGGGCTTGCTTGAGGGCCTCCAGGTTGAGCCGCTGGCGCACCCGGTCAAGCGCCCGGATGCGCTTGATGCTGACGCGCGCCGCTTCTACTGGGTCTTCGCGGAATGGGAATTGGTCTAGTAGGATGGGACGCTGCCAGCCAATGCGCTCGACGGCTTGCAGGAATTCGAGTGTTTCAATGACGTGAATGGAGGCCACGGCAAGGTCGTCGTCCCATTCACGCCAGTTATCGTTGACTTCTATGCTTGTCAGTTTGCCATGACGTGCGATCAACTGGAGTGCTTCGGCTGGCGTCTCTTTCGCGAAAAGCGAGTGGCCCAGGTCCATGACGATGCCGACGTTGTTGACCCCCATCTCTTGAATGGCGAGCAGGGTGCGCGCCGAGGAGCTGAGCACGAGATGGACGCGCGGCTCTTTGGCTTTATATTCGATGGCGTATTGCATGTCAGGGTTGGCTTCGGCCACTGCCCGAATGCCGTTAACGGTGAAGTCCCAGAGCTGCAGGTGGTCGGCCTGGAAGGGGTAGTCGTAGCCGTCTTGCCCTGGCCAGAATTTGACGTAGTCCGCTCCAAGCACACGGGCGACATCGGTGGCTCGCTTGCCAAGGTCGATGGCCTGCTGCCGCACCGCTGGATCAGGATGGGTAAAGCTGCCGCGCGCGAAACGCTGGTCGTAGATGACTGGGGTGACGGCAATGGCTCGGAGGCCGTTGCGCTCCAGCGCTTCTTTGACTTGCTCCGGGCTGAGGTCTTCTTCGGGGAAGGGATAGTTGATGTCAAGCCCGACTAGCTCGCCAACACGCCCGGCTCTCTCGATAGCTTCTAGGGTGCTGACCGGCGGCCCGTAGGCATTGGTGGCATAGCGGTCGATAAACTGGCCAAAGAGCCAGATACCCGCACCAAATCGGAGGCCGTTGCTCATGTCGTCTCTCTCCTCGCCTCTGAATAATTATTCAACACTGAAAAAATATTCATCACAGTGATAAGTGTACCGGGACAGGGGCACTCTGTCAAGAGGTCAGGGCTGGGAATTTGTGCCCGCTTCGTCTTTCATCGCTGGCGCGTCTTGCCCTGAAGAGTGGGAACAGCCTGTCTGTCTCGCTGCGTCGGGAAGGGCTTGAGAGGCGAGGTGTCGGCCGGGCCGGCTCAGCGGTCGCGCGGCAGGGGGCCAGCAGGCAAGGCAGCGGCTGGCAATAGAGGGCCTCTCCGGCCAGGGTGCTGCCGGGGCATAGTCGCAGAGCTGGTTTTGTGCTACACTGAGGACGATCAGACCAGGAGGAGAGGCGGTTTGATGCACACACGGCCTGACGATGATGAGGCGAAACTGCTCGCTCGTAGCCAGAGCGGTGACCTGGACGCCTTTAATGAGCTGGTTCTGCGCTACCAGGCCAGTGTTTATAATCTGGTTTTGCGTATGCTGGGCGATCCTGAGCTGGCTGCTGACATTACGCAGGACACCTTTCTCTCGGCTTTTCGTCATCTGTCTACGTTCCGCGGCAGTACAGCTTTCCGCCCCTGGCTGCTACGTATCGCCTCGAACCTGGTCTATGATCACTGGCGGCGCCAGCGCCGTTATTTCAGCGAGTCGTTAGAGGCGGCCAGCGATGAGGATGACCCTCAGTCTTCCGCGACGCTGGCACAGCTGATTACGTCAGATCCAGAGGCCAACCCAGAGCAGCACTTGCTTTATCAAGAGCTACAGGAGCTGCTGCAGCGCGGCCTGGCGGCGTTGCCCCCTGAGCAGCGTCTAGCAGTGATACTGTGCGATATTGAGGGCCTCTCATACGAGGAGATCGCCACCGTTATGAGTACGTCGCTCGGGACGGTCCGCTCACGGATTGCCCGAGGCCGCGCTCGCTTGCGCGCTTATCTGGCTCGCTATCAGGAACTTTTGCCACGCCAGTTTCGTTCTCCCTAAGAGGTGTCGCCCTCCCCCGCCGCTGGCTTTGACTGGGCGGCCAAGGAGGCGAGGGAGTCAGCGCTCATGCGGCCTAGACGGCTCGCCAAGGGGCAATCTCTTTCTGGTACTGGAGTGAGTGAGTCGTGGTACAGGATCATCAGGAGCATCCAACGCTGGAGCAGCTTTCCGCTTATCTGGATGGGGCGCTCTCTTCTGAAGAGCATGCTTTCTGCGCCTCCCATGTACCACATTGCCCGTCATGCCGCTCAGAGCTGGCAAGCTTGGGCCTGACGCGCGATTTGCTGCGTGCGCTGCCGCGCGCCACGCCGCCGCGCACTTTTACGCTGACACCAGAGCTGCTCAGCGCCTCCTACCCGCCAGAAAGATCAAGGCCGGTTGAGTCTGAGAAAGCGTCAGCAGCGGAAGCGCCGACCACCCCCCTGGTCTCCTCGGCTCCCCCGGCTCGGAGACGCCCGCCACAGCCTACAGCGGGCGCACGCGCGAGGCGCCAGCATGTGCGCCGCGCTGTGCAGGTGATAAGCGCTCTGGCGGCGGTCATCGCTCTAGCGCTACTCCTATCAGGGCTGTTACCAGCGCTGCGCGGCAATTCCTCAACGAGCATCAGCCCAGCAGCGCAGAGGCCGATGGAGATGGCCCCCCATGCCGCTACGCCCACAATTATCGCTGCTACAGAGCAGCCGCAAGGTGCTGATCGCTCTCCCCAGGTAGCAGCGGGCCACACGGGTCCCCAGCCGAGCCTGACGAGTCCCGCTGGTTCGGCTGGCACTCCGCCGGCTCAGCAAGCTCACCAGCTCAGACCGACCTCCCCTGGTTCCGCTTTCTCTTTCGATCTGGCCACCCCTGAGATGCGTCTGTTGCTGGGTGGTCTCTTGTTTGCTGTGAGCCTTGCTAGCTTGCTGATGACGCGACGCGCCCGCTCTTCGCCTTAGCGGGCAGCCGGTGCCCACTTAGGGCAGCTTGACCCCGATGTCGGCCAGGCCCTGACGGAGGGTCTGCTCATTAAGCTCGGTAATGGCGACGGCGCGTACGATGCCCTGACGATCGATAAAGTAGGTGGTTGGTATGGCTGTGACATGATAAGCAGCGTTGACGCTGCCGCCGGCGTCGAAGAGCAGGGGATAGGTGACCTTGAAGGCGCGGCCAAAGCTGGCGATGTCTTCTTTGGGATCAGCCTGGTTGATACCGAGCAGGACAAAGGCGCCTTGTGCGCCATATTGCTCATAGGTGCGCTGCAAGAGGGGTACTTCACGTCGGCAGGGATCACAGGATTCCGACCAGAAGTTGATGACGACCGGGTGGCCACGCAGGGCTTTGAGATTGACGGTTGGGCCACCGCGCCCGCCGTAAACGGGCAGGGTGAAGTCCGGGGCCGGCTGCCCAACGGCAATGCCTGGGGTCGGGGCCGTCGCTGGCGCAGGCAGCAGTGTCAGGACAATGTAACCTCCGGCCAGTAAGGCTACCAGCACCAGGACGCCAATGAAGATGAGCCGCCGTCGATCGCGCGGCTTGCCTACCTCTTGCTCGTAGTGAGCGGCCAGCTCTTCTTCGAATTCACGCCGCTGTTCTCGCGCAAGTTGTCTCTCTGTTCTCTCTTTGCTGATAACTCCGCGTTTCTGTGCCATGTATGCAACCTTGGAGGGATAGGGTGCGCTCCGCTCGGGAGAATCTACCATTTCGTCTACCCCATACTATAGGCCGGGCCGCAGCACACATGCAAGCCTCGCGCGCCGCTCTCTCCCTTTCACTGACTGCTACAGAAACGATTGCCCCTCCCTCTATGGAAGAGTCGGGGAAGATCAGCTATGCCAGAGGCGAGCAAGCTCGCCAACCAGCCAGTCATAGGAGGGAAAGGGCTCGCCAAGACCTGACGAGGATCACAGTCCGCTCACGAGAGGTCGGCAAGCGACAAACGCAGGCCTGGGCAGGGCGGCAGGCAGTGCAAGTTTGCATAGGTTTTTGTATAATCTACACGATCCGATCAAGCTTTTGCAGGATTCACCGCTTTGAGTGGGGCACTGCCTGCGGGAGGCTCTTTATGGAGACAGTTCTACTGGTCAGCTTTGCCATTGTCAATGTCATTGTTACCGCCGCCTTTGCTGGCGTTGTGCTGATGCAATATCTGCAGCGGCACCGTCCCCATCAGCTCTACTGGTCGCTGGCGCTGGGCATGGCCTTTGTCGCCACACTGGCCTACGTGCTCATGATTCCTGCGCAGCCGACGAGCGCACTGGGCACTGTGCTTTTCCGCATCTACTATATTCTTGGCGCCGCTCTCACTTCGGCCTGGCTCGGGCTGGGCAGCATTGCCCTGGTCAGCAGCCGACGTGTAACTCTGGTCTGCCTGATTGCGCTCTCCCTGGTGAGTTTGCTGGCCATTGTCTCGATTGCCACAGCGGGAGTGGATCAGCAAGCCCTCAGCCACGTTGTTGGCAGCTCAGGCCGTGGCGTTCTCCAGCTCGGGGCTGGCGTCATCACCATCATTGTACTTAACACCGTCGGCGTAGTGGCCGTGGTCGGCGTCCTGCTTTACTCACTCTGGAAGCTGTTGCGTCGTCAGCCGTCGATCCGCGGTCTGCAGACCAGCAATATCTTTTGGGGCAACATTCTGATCCTGCTCGGTGAGCTGCTCAATGCCGCCGCTGGTACCTTTGCGCGCTTCATGGGGCTGGAAAGCACGTTCTGGCTTTTCATGGCTCTGGGTTGGATCGTCTTTTTCTGCGGTGTTCTCCTCACCGGACGGCGCGCGCCGCAGCCAGCGCCAGCGATGCCAGCGGCAACCGGCGCTGCTTCCTCCAGCCAGCAGCCGGCTTCATCCTAGCTGGCGCGAGCCGTCAGCTCTTCTTCCGCGAAGACGCAGACAGGAGCGAGTGGGATGGGGAGAATGGTCAGGGACTCAGTCACCTCCTCCCACTCGCTCCTTGTTGCAGATGGCGCGGGAAGGTTCTGCCGCACAACAGGCCTGCTTGCTTTTTATGCTGGCGCCTGCCTGCTCCACTGCGCTGAGCTGAGTTTAGCTCCCCGCCTGTAGCTCACCAAGCGTCACCGTCACTGTTAGCTGCTGATTGCCCCGATAGACTGTCACCCTGGCGGTTTGGCCAGGACTCTTGTTGACCAGAATATCGCTGAGGGTCTGGTTATCGGTCACCTTCTGACCATCGATGGCCACGATGATATCACCGGCCCGCAGGCCCGCGCGGGCCGCCGGACCATTGGCCGTCACCGAGACGATCAGGGAGCCATAGTCGACCGGCAGATTATCCTGAGCTGCCAGTTGCGGCGTCACCGAGGCCACGCGCACGCCCAGGGCAGCCCGGCCTGTATGCGTGACCTGGCCAGTAGCGATAATCTGCTGGGCGATGAAACGCACGCGGTTCGAAGGGATGGCAAAGCCAACGCCGTTGGCCGGCGTATTGAACTCTGGGTCAATAGCGGCCACCGTCGGGATACCAATTACGTTGCCCGAGAGATCGACAAGCGCGCCGCCGCTATTGCCAGGGTTGATCGGCGCGTCGGTCTGAATGGCATTGGCAATCACGGCTGTTCCCTGCCCTTCTTCCGAGACCGTGCGGCCCAGGGCGCTGATGATGCCGTGGGTCACTGTCTGCGTCTCGCCCAGGGGGTTCCCAATGGCCAGCACCTCTTGCCCAACCTGCAGCTTCGAGGAGTCGCCCAGTGTGGCCACCGTGATATTGCTGGGCGGATTGATCTTGACCACCGCCAGATCGTCGGCGGGGTCAGTGCCAGCTACTTGAGCGGTCAGATGGGTGCCATCGGCCATCACGACCTCAATCTGCTGGGCGTTCTCGACAACGTGGTAGTTGGTCACAATGTAGCCGCGCTTGTCGATAATAACTCCAGAGCCGATGCCCGAGGCACCAGAGGCCGTCGAGACGTTGATCTGGACCACAGCGGGCTGTACTTTGGCAATCGCAGCCTCGCGCGCCTGTTCATCGGTCGTTACGACCTTAGTGGTCGTGTTGCTGCTGCTGCTGCCAGTCTGCAGGGTCGCCGACGAGACGCCGTTTGCATTGCCGAACTGCCAGCCTGCGGCGAACATTAGCCCTCCAAAGAGCACGGCCAGGATCAGGGTAATGACTACTGCGCGCAGGGTCGAGCCTCGCCTTGGAGGAGCAGGCGGCATGACCGGGCCACCTGCTCCATAATATGGGCCACTCATGGGCAGTGCTGGGTCGCCTGGTCCTCCTGGCCCTCCTGTCCCCGCTGCGGTTTCACTCGGATGATACTGATAGGCCACTGTTTGCTGATCGTGAGGATCTGTCATCCCCGTTTCGTCTTCTGCGTGCGGATTATACATGAGCCTGCAACCTCCGTCGATACTCTCTCCCGACACTGCTTTCTATAATACTACTACTAAGAGAAGGACCCCGGGTGAGACAGTGGGGAGGCAAGGCAGACGCGGAGCCTCTCCTCCGCGCTCCACGCGAGACCGTCAGCACGGCGGTCCCGGACGATGCTGCCTCTGCGTACACAATCGGGATAAGGCCGATCACTACCGGGTTCGTGCATTTGTTTTCCTGCCTGTACTATAGCGGGAGATCGTCAGAGATTCCTTAGAGATCTGTAAAGAAAGGGTAAAAGAAGGCGGTGCAAGGGCGTTCTTCCTACCTCTTTTTATACTGTTTTACCTCTATGAGAGCATAATGGCGCCTCTGCTCACGCCGGGCTTCCTCGCAAGACGCGAGCAGAGGCGTCTGACAGGCATGCCCTCGAACAAGTCGTCATTTATGAGGTCTGTCACGCTTAGCGCTAGAAGGCCGCTCGCGGCTAGCGTTGCATTGAGGGATAGACCTGCTTGCTCCACGCGTTCCGCCCGTCATACCCACACGCTTCATGTGTTTTCTTCAGATGGTACAATTGTTAGCTGGGAAGAGCATTCGCGAGGAGAGGAGGGAACCACCAGAGGCCTCTACAGGACCCTGGATACGAGCCAGCGCGGCTAAGACCCCTTGCCCGGGTCTGCCCTCTCATGAGATAATGGGCATCTACAGATAGCGAGGCTGTGCACTCTGCTTGCAGGACAGAGACCAAGCAGCCTTTGAGGCAGAAAAGGAATGGCAGAGAAGCAAACACCCCGAGAGCAACAAACGCAGTTAACCGTAGAGGACCTCTGTCGCCAGGGCAGAGAGCAGCTCCAGCGCCGGGACTGGCAGGCTGCCGCCAACAGCTTTCGGCAAGGGCTGGCGCTTGATCCCGAGAATGAAGAGGCCCTTACCGGGCTTGCCCTTGCCCTGGATGGCAGCGGCGCCTACGAGCAGATGCTTGCTGTCAGCGAACAGGCGCTGGAGGTCCAGCCACATTCCGCCCTGGCTTTCGCCTGCAAGGCACGCGCCTTGCAAAAGCTAGAACGACTCTCTGAGGCTACGATCGCCAACGATCAAGCGCTGCTGCTTGATCACCATCTGGCTCTTGCCTGGCTCAACCGTAGCGGTCTGCAGATTCTCCAGCAGCGCTTTCCCGAGGCCCTGCGCAGTGCTGAGCGTGCTCTAGAGCTTGATCCCAGCGACGCCCGCGCCTGGGCCAACAAAGGCACAGCCCTGCTGAATCTCAATCGCCTCTCCGAAGCCCTGGAAGCGTTTAACCAGAGCCTGGCGCGCGATCCCGACTATCTCTTTGCCCTTCAGATGAAAGGTGAGCTGCTGCGCCGCCTGGCCCGTCCCCAGGAAGTGCGCGAACTCATGCATCGCGCCCTGCAGCTAGCTCCGAATGACCCGCTCTCGCTCCTGCTGCTGGCTCAGGCTCTGCGCGCGCTGGGCGAAATGGAGGAGCTATTTGAGGTGACCAGTCAGCTGACGCGCCTGACCCCTGGCAGTCTGGTAGCCTGGGAGATGCATATGCGTGCTCTGCGCAGCCTGGGACGCTTCGAGGAGGCCGTTGAAGCTATTGAGCGCGTGCTGGAGCTGGACCCTCACAATGTGCGCTTCTGGACGATCAAGGCCGATAACCTCTATCGCCTGGGCCGCTACCGTGAGGCTGCCCGTGTCGCCAGCCACGCCTTACAACTGGCCCCTGACTATCGCCCAGCCCAGCGTATCCATGAAAAAGCCGTCCGTCTCATGTATCAGCACAAGGAGCGTCGCTTGCGCTGAGGCAGGCCAGGGTCCTTCCTGGTCAGGCTCATGGAAGCACCCGGAAAGAGATAGAGACGCTGTCTCTTTCCATCCCTTATGTTCTGTATGGCCACTCTGGCCCAGGCAGGACGGGAGGCACCCGCGCGCTACGCTATCCTCCCGACTGCATCTCCAATAGCCGCTGCAGGAGGGGGAGCAGCAGATCCTGACGATGGGCACGCAGCGGCGCGCGCAGGCGCTCGGGTACGAGCACGCGAATACGCCGCTGATGTAGTTCGTAGCGCGCCAAATCGTCCGGCTGCAGACCGGTCGCCTGGACCCAGGTCACCAGGTCGTCCATGCCCACCGGCGGGTTGGCAAACCAGACCCAGACGTCCATCTCCCAATTGACCGGGCGCGGAATGTCGATCAAGACCTCGTAGTCGGCGATCTCGGTCTCCAGCGCTCGCCCTAGCTCTGCGGCTAAGGCCTGCTCAACACGTCGCCGACGCTGGGCATCCCAGTAGAGCGCATCGAGCCGCTGAAAGAGTTGGCCTGCTGGACGGCTGATCTCCAGAGCATCCTTATAGGGGCGACGCAACTCCAGCGCCTCTGTCAGCGCCCGCGCGGCTGGGGGCATCTGCGGCTCAGCCAGCAGCGTGAGCAGCGAAGCATCATCCAGGCCGGTCAGCCGCTCGGCGCTCAGTGCTCCCGCCAGCAACGCCTCTTGTACGGCGCGCATCAACATCACCTGAAAGGCCCGGTTCGTATGGTGCCAGTAAATATTGTCAAACATCTCCTGGCGCGCATGCAGTAGCGAATGTAGCGGACTAATCCCCTTGTGCGTCACGACGATGCGCCGCTGGCCCTGGACATTGGGATGAATGCGTAGCGCCCCTTGCAGGCGCGCTACATCGACGCCACCGTAGGGCACGTTGCAGGCCCGTGCATCTCGCGGCAGATAATCCAGCTTATCAACGTCCAGGGCCCCGCTGAGTAGACTGCGCAGCAGCTCGTCGTCCTCGGGGAGGCGCTTGCCCGGCGGCGGATCGATAAAGTCCGCCACACGCTCTGGCGAGAGCTGGTACTCCTCTTCCAGAATGGTGGCTATTTCGCTATTCTCAATGATCGCGCGCCCAACGCGCTCATGGGCTATGATCGGATGGCCCAGCTCCTCAATCACATGCGAGAATGGATAGTGCCCAATATCATGGAGCAGAGCCGCTACAATCAGCGTCTGTACACTTTTGACCGAGATGCCGTAGAGGCCTCCGTTACTGCCGCGCTGGAGCAGTGCCCGCACAGCGCGCACAGCTAGATGGTAACAGCCTAAGCTGTGCTCATAGCGTGTATGTGTGGCTCCCGGCCAGATGCGATAGACAAATCCTAGCTGTTTAACTTTCTGTAAACGTAAAAAGGGAGCGCTGCTGATCAGTTTGATTTCGCGCGGACCTAGAGGGATGAGATCATAGAGGCTGTCACGCACGGTGCTAACGGGTTCTTCATCGGGCAGCAGCGGCAAGCCACGACCATCGCGCCAGGGCTGCCACATCCCCGGTTGCACTACCTGCGGCCTCTGGGGCGTTTCCTCCTCCTCCGCTTCTGTCAGAGCCGGGATGTTGCCCGTCAGCATCCCTCGAGGCCCCGTAGCGAGCGCGTCCCTTGGTTGTTCCTTCGTGCTCATGCTTCGATTCTACCAGCTTCTGGGAGCAGAGAGCCAGAGTCTGCCTTCCCATAGGTCAGGACCGGACACGGTCGGTCCTGGCGCCGCGATCATGGACGGCAGACCAGTCAGCCAGTACTCTTGCCCTAGCCATGTCTCTTGCGCTTGCAATCACCTGGAGCGGCGCCTATAATTAGGCATGTCTTTCAGGGAAGCCAGACAGCGTGCTTGTGCTAGCGACGGGCACTTATCTCCCGTCGCTTTCTCATTTGTGTCGCGCTTTCCTCGCTTTCCTGCCTACTCACTGCTTTTTTCTGTTTGTCTCTGGACTATGTGGAAAGAGGGAGAACAAGCACTGATGACCACGCCACCAGCTCAAGCGGCCTGTAAGCTGCTGGTGATCGATATCGACGGCACGCTGCTGACGCCCGGGGGCGAGATTACAGAGGGTACGCGCGCTGCTATCGCTGCGGCGCGGGCTGCCGGCGTCATTGTAACTCTCGCAACCGCCCGCCGCTATGGGAACACGGCCAGCATCGCGCGTGAGCTGGCTTTGAGCGCGCCGCTGATCCTCTACGACGGAGCCTTGATCGTCGAGCACCCCAGCGGGCGCATCCTCTATAGTAATCCGCTGCCAGACCAGGTGGCCCAACAGGGCATCGCGCTCTTTCTCGCCGAGGGTCTGCAGCCGGTGATTCAGCCGCTCGGCGACCCTCTGCATGAGGAGGTATGGACCGGCCCCGCCGAGCTGGATTCACCCTGGCAACAGATCTACTTTACGGTTCACGCCGCCGAGCTGCGTCGACTGCCACGCGCGCGCTTGCTGACGCCGGACAAGCCTGTGTTGCGCCTGGTAGGCCTGGAGGCCCCGGAGCGGCTGCGCCTGCTGCTGCCCGCCGTGGCCGCGCTCGACTGCTCCTGGCTCCTCCTGGAGCGTGGCAACTACCAGTGTGGAGAGCTGTCCCTCTTGCGCGCCGGCTGCTCGAAAGCCACAGCGGTGGCCGCCCTGGCAGCACAGCTAGGCATTCCGCTGTCCGAGGTGATGGCTATCGGTGACAATGAGAACGACATCGCGATGCTCTCCCTGGTCGGCTTCGGGGTCGCTATGGGCCAGGCCAGCGCCGCAGTCAAGCAGGCAGCCCGGGCTACGACTACCAGCAACAGCGAGGACGGGGTAGCCTACGCTATCGAGCGCTATTTACTGCGGGCGGCCCGTACCAGCGATTCGAACTCGCGCAGGCGCTCCACCTGCTTGTGATTCGGAGCTGCCTGCCAGCGTCGCTGCTGCACCAACGCCAGGGCATCGCGCGCGTGCATACCCCCATAGACGAGTACAGCGCAGGCCAGCAGGGCGCTGCGGCCTACCCCATGTTCACAGTGCACAAGCACGCGCCCACCACGCTGGATGCGCTCATTGACCCAACGCGCCCCCTCTAGTAGTTGCTCCAGCGAGAGTGGCTGCGTATCAGGAGTGGGCAGATGGAGCAGCTCAATGCCCGCTTTAGCCAGAGCCTGGCGATCATCGACATATTCGGCCCGCGTGTCGACCACATGGGTGACGCCCAGGCGCGCCAGGGCCTTGATGTCCTGCGGATGAATACGTCCCCCGACCGCCAGTTGATCCGTAATCCAGCTCAGGTTCAACTGATCAGGCAGGGGAATATGTAAGGCGCGCGCCAGGCGCTCGCCCGGCGAATTCTCCGGGAAGAGGTGGGCAGCAATGCGCGTCCAACGGCGGTAAAGCACTCGAATGATCCCCGTCAAGGCCCAACGTAAGCGCGAGAACTCAAGGCGCGGAGCGTCGCCAGGTGCCGCGACCGCGCCCGTCGGCGGGTCTGCATCGGGAGGATCGCCCAGATATTGCGGCTTCGGTGCGTTGCTTGGTTTCAGTTGCTCACTCGTATGCTTTTGCTCCATGCTCTATGAATCAAAGAAGCTCCCTTACCTTGATTGATTTTTAGCATTTTATTGCATTTAACAACCCTCCCCCCTCCACTCCAGCGAGCCATTCTGACACGGCAAGTTACCCAGCCGCCGGCGACAGCCAACGCCCCCTGGCATCGACCGGGCCAGATAGAGGGCAGGGGCTAGCGCGAGGTCACCAGCGGGGGCAAGTCAGTGGCCTGGGCCCGCTCTTCGGCGGCATCGCGCTGCATAACGCGCTCCAGGGCCACAATTGCACACTCTATCATGCTATCATCAGGCTCGCGCGTCGTCAAACCCTGAAGCGCCAGGCTGGGAGCCAGCAGGAAGCGCACCGGCGGTAGATGGTACCAGGCCGCCCCCAGGCGCAACAGCTCGTAGGCCAGAGCAGCGATAACGGGCACGAGCAGCACGCGCGAGAGGAGTCGCAGCCAGAGCGAAGGGAAGCCCACCAGGGCAAAGACCACGATCGAGACGACGACGACCAGCAGCAGGAAACCGGTGCCGCAGCGCGTATGCACGCGCGAGGCGGCGCGCACGTGAGGCACATCGAGCGGGTCGCCTTGTTCCATAGCATTAATCGCCTTATGCTCGGCGCCGTGATAGCCAAAGACGCGCTGGACCTCGGCCAGCCGTCCGATCAGGAGGAGATAGCCGATGAGGAGCGCCAGCCGAATAAGTCCCTCAAGGAAGAGGTTCAGCCAGCTACCCCCTATCTGGTGCGGCACCAGGCTCGCCAGAAAGACCGGTAGCAGGAAAAAGAGGGCCACGGCGAAGCCGAGTGAGATTACAAGGGGAGCAGCCAGGGCCAGCCCGCCGGGCCGCGCCGGAACCTGTTCATCGGAGGCCGCGCCTGCCCCTGCCCCTGATCTTGCCGGCTCCTCCAGTCCAAGGGCCACATTAGCCGAGAGTGCCATCATACGCGTTCCCAAGACCAGCATCTCCCACAGCAGCAAGAGGCCGCGCAGAAACGGCAGACGAAAGAGAGGGTTGCGATAGAGCCGCGGCTGCAACGGCTCCTCATACAGGTAGATGCTGCCATCGGGTCGGCGCACGGCCATCGCCACCGAGGTGCGTCCGCGCATCATGACGCCTTCCATGACGGCCTGTCCGCCGTAGTAAAATTTGGAAAATCCCGCAGTGAAGCGCTTGGCCATCATTTCCCTTTCACTTTGGCAGTGGCAACCTGGGCTACGGCCTGCCGCTCTTCCCAGGGGCCCGGCTGGCCCGGTGGCGGCAGGTAGCTGAGAATGAGTCGAGCGATATCGAAGGCCGCCTGGGGTCGGCTCAGGCGTTTTGCATTCTCAATTCGCTGCTGCAAGAGGGTCGACCCTGGCTCAAGTAGTTCCTGCAGTGCCTTCACCAGTTGCTGAGGCTTGCGCGCGAGGACGCCTACCCCATTGCGCTCAACAAAGGTGACGTTGCCTTCCTCTTGACCAGGCACGTAACCGCTGAGGATGATGGGGAGGTTGCAGGCCAGGGCCTCGCAGATCGTGCCCGGGCCAGCTTTGGTGACGATGACGTCGGCGGCATGCATGAGCTCGGGCATGTTGGTGACAAAGCCCATGATTTTGGCGGGCACCTGCCACTTTTTTTGCTCCTTCTGTAGCTGGGCATAGAGGTGGCGGTTGCGGCCCGTGACAACCAGAAGCTGTACCGGTAGTCGCGCCTGCGAGATGGCTTCAACCGCTGTGCGCAGGCCGCCGCTGCCTTCGCCTCCTCCCACCAGCAGCACCACTGGACGCTCTGGCTCCAGTCCAAGCTGTGCCCGCAGCTCCTCACGACTCGCCACCGGCAGGGTAAAGCGCGGGTGAATCGGCATGCCGAGCAGATGTACACGCTCCGGGTCCAGGCCACGTGCCAGGTAGAGCTGTCTGGTCTCTTCGGTGGGGACCACATAGGCGGTGGCCCCTTCGGTAAACCAGGAATGATGTGCGGAGATGAGGTCGGTCACGACGACGAGGAAAGGCACTGGGCGCGCCAGACGGCGCAGCGCAGCCACGGTGACGTAGTTGAGCAGGGGATGAGCCGAGACAATGACGTCAGGTCGCAGCTCGCTGAGGCGCCGCTCCAGGCCTTTGAGCATCAGTGGACTGAGAAGCTGCTGCATTTCCTCGATGCGCCTGGGATGGTTGGAAAGATGAAAGACAAGCCCGTACAGTCCAGGGGTGTAGCGGCTGGCCGGGCCATACAGCCTGGCAAATTGGCGCAGGGGAAAGGCGCCGCACTCTTCAAAGGCTTCCACGATTTCGAGGCGGAGTCTGGTATCAGTCTCGCCTCCGTCAGATCCAGCGCTGGCCGCGGCTCCGTTGCTCGCATCTGGTTGCTGGTCTGTTGGAGTCCGCGCCGTTTCTTCTAGTTTACTGTGCTGGTGACGTCCAGCGCCTCCATTGCCTGGCTCGGCCTGCTGAAGCAGTTGGATGGCGCTGCTCATGGCCAGAGCCGCGCTACGATGGCCTCCTCCTGTGTCGGAGATCAGAAAGACAATACAGCGTTGATTCACCGGGGCACGCTCCCCCTTCCGTTCACTGCCCGGCTCCGAGGTGGAAGCCGGTAGGACGAGTATAGCATAGCCCAGAGTAGACAAGCAAGCTGTGCTCACTCATGCCACTCTTGCATGATAGAGCAGGCTCTATGTGCTGTGCATAGCTGGCTAGACAGCGGGGCCGATGCTCTTGCCTTGGGCTGCGCCTGGCCAGGCTAGACCAGCGATGAGACGGCGCAGCGGTGGCAGGCGATCGGCCCCCTGTCCCTTCTGCCGCTTACCTTTACTTGATAGCGGCTTCTTCTTCCTGCAGGTTAAAGCGCTTGCGGAAGCGCTCCACACGGCCAGCCGTATCAAGGATGCGCTGCTGACCCGTGAAGAATGGATGGCACTTTGAGCAGATGTCGACCTTGAGCACCGGTTTGATGCTCATAGTCTGGAAGGTATTGCCACAGGAACAGACGACTGTGGCCTCAACATAGGTCGGGTGAATGCCCTTCTTCATGACACAGACTCCCTAGTCATATTGACACAGTAGGATGAGTGGCGAGCACGATGGTTTCGCGTACGCTGGCTTGTAGCTGGTAGCGACACGATTGTAGCGAGAGGAATGGAGTACGTCAAGGCGCGGCGGCCCCCGCCTTGCCTCTGTGAGACCGCGACCAGCCCTTGCTAGCTTGCCTCCGCGCCGCGCCTGGAGCACAAGGGGTCCCCCCTTGCTCTCTTCTTTCTTCCCCCGGCAGGATGGTTATCCTGCAACGTGCTTGCGGGGACATGTGTACGTTACGTACGGGACTATTCTACCATAGAAACACAAATCTGGCGGGATTTATGCCCGATTCTCCCGTCTCCCGCTGGTCCTGGTTGTGGATAGAGCGCTCTGGCTCTGCCTGGACATGTGGTACACTGCACTTGGACAAGATAATCTATCCCCGCCCGTGGAAGCGGCGCGGTTCAGAAGAGGAGGCTCTTGCCCAATGATTGAACGCTACACCCTGCCGGAGATGGCCGCCATCTGGTCGGACCGGCATAAAACAGATACGTGGCTGCGTGTGGAGTTGCTGGTCTGCGAGGGCTGGGCACGTGAAGGCGTGATTCCCGCTGAGGCTCTGGAGAAGATTCGCCAGGCCAGCTATAATGCCGAGCGCATGCGCGAGATTGAGCGCGAAACGCACCACGATGTGATCTCGTTTCTGCGCTCAATTCAGGAGCAGTTGGGGCCGGAGGGGCGCTTTATTCATCTGGGCCTGACGTCTTCGGATGTCCTTGATACAGCCCTGGCGGTGCAGATCAAGGAGGCCGGCGCTTTGCTGCTGGCCAGCCTTGATCGGCTGCTGGCTACAGTGGAGCAGCAGGCCCGTGCTCACAAGCATACTTTAATGGTCGGGCGGACACATGGAATCCATGCCGAACCGCTCACCTTCGGTTTGAAGCTGGCGCTGTGGGTCGATGAGCTGCGACGTGCGCGCCAGCGCCTGGAGGCGGCTTTGACGGAGGCGGCCGTCGGCAAGATTTCGGGCGCCGTGGGCACGCATGCGACGGTTCCTCCACAGATCGAGGAGTTCGTCTGTGCGGAGCTGGGCATCGGCGTGGCGCCGGTCTCCAGCCAGATTGTGACGCGCGATCGCCATGCTCAGTTGATGACGGCGCTGGCTCTGGTCGGTGCCTGTCTGGAGCAGATGGCGCAGGAGATCCGTCATTTGCAGCGGACCGAGGTCGGTGAGGCCTTTGAGCCTTTCGCTTCCGGTCAGCAGGGATCATCAGCTATGCCCCATAAGCGCAATCCCGAGCTATGTGAGCGCATCTGCGGTCTGGCGCGTGTCCTGCGCGGCTTCGCGCTGACGGCTCTGGAAAATGTGGCGCTCTGGCACGAACGCGATATCAGTCACTCGTCGACGGAGCGCATCATTCTACCGGATGCTTTTACGCTCCTGCATTATATGCTGCATATTTTCACGCAGGTTATGGCCGGCCTGGAGGTGGATACACGGCGTATGCAGGCCAACCTGCAGATGACGGGCGGCCTGATTTTTTCGCAGCGGGTCCTGCTGGCACTGATCGATAAGGGCGTGGGACGCCAGGAGGCCTACAAGATGGTTCAGCGCAATGCGCAGCGGGTTTGGCGCCTGGCCAGCGATGGCCCCATTCGCGGGCCGGCTCTCTTCGAGGCGCTAAGCAGCGACCCCGAGGTGACGCGCTATCTTTCGCCCGATGAGTTGCAGCAACTGATGCAGACCGATTACTATCTTACCTATATTGACACTGCCTTCCAGCGTCTGGGATTATCTTAAGCAGGGAGGCACCGGGCGCTTTGCTGCGTCGCGCGTCGCTGTCGATTTCCGCCCGGTGAAAGATCTGACGTGTGACTAGAACATTGCTTACCTCAACGGTCGAGCAGCCGCAGGCCGTCTCTCGGCGCCGATGGCCTGCGCTGCTCGGCCTCGCGCTTGTGAGCGAGGGGCTATATGCCCTGCTCGTGTTGACGTTGAAGCCGATCACGGGGCTGGGACTGGTGCCCACGCCGCTGCTGGCACTGCTGCCCCGGAGTGGTCTGGCCTTGCCTCCGTCACGTGTCGGCGCGCTGAGCCTGCTGCTGGTCTTTTTGCTCCTGCTGGCTATTTGTTACATGCTGGCGGCTTGGCTGGTTCTGAAGGGTGACCGTTCTAACGGCGCCGGTCTGACGTTGGGCCCGCTTCTGGGTTCTACGGCGCTCTTCGGCCTGACCCTGTTGTGTCTGCCAGCGCTCTTCACTGATACGGTCTTTGCGTCTTTGCTGAGCGGGCGCCTGATCGCTCTTTATGGCCTGGCTCCCTGGTGGAGCGTCCCGCCGGCTTTGCCCGCCGACCCATACTGGTCCTGGCTCACACCGCTCGCTCAACACAGTCCTCTGGTCTATGGTCCGCTTTGGGAGTGGCTCTGCGCCTTGTTGACCCTGCTCCCCGGGATGTCCTCACCGACGCTGGGGCTGCTGCTCCTCAAGGGGCTGCTGCTGCTGGCTCACTTGCTCAATACGCTCTTGATCTGGTCTATCTTAGGCCGGCTGGGGGCCGCACCTGGCACCCGCTTCGCCAGCAGCCTGCTCTACGCCTGGAATCCGCTGGCGCTGCTGGCGCTGGCCGGCGATGGTCACAGCGAGGGTCTGCTATTGACCTTGCTTCTGGCTGCCCTCTGGTGGTTACTGCTCGGGGACCAGCCGAGAGCGGCTCAGGGGACTGCCTTGCTCTGTGAAGCTGCCGCCCTGGTGATGCTCGGCCTGGCCGCCGCCCTTAGTCCGCTGGCTCTACCGCTGTGGCCGCTGCTGGTCGGCTTCTCTCTCTGGCGGAAGGAAGGCCAGGCAAATGCCAGATGGAGTAGAGTGTGGGCCTGGATCTGGCGCCTGCTGCTGCCAGCGAGCGTGGTGTTTGTCCTGACTCTGCCTCTGTGGCGCGGGGCCGATAGCTATCGGGCCCTCATGGCCGCCTCGGGCTGGACCTCCTTCGCCCGCTCGCCGCTGGCTTGGCTGGTTCCTCCTCTGCGCCGGCTCTACACTCCTCTGGCTGTGTTGCTGGATTCGCCGCGCCATCGTCAGCCTGCCCAACCCGCTGAACTAACGGTCAAAGGGGCGGCCCTTTTCTGCTCTGCTTTGCTTTTCATCTGGCTGCTGGCCAGTCTACGTGCCCGGCTGCGTTCGCGGAGCGCGTCCGCCCCGGGGGCGCCGTCCGTTGCAGCGCTGCTGCCATCGCTTATCAGTAGCTGGCTGCTAGCGCTCGGGCTTTGGCTCTCGCTGCTCACGTTCAACTTCTGGCCGTGGTATGCCCTGCCGGCTGTGGGGTTGGCGACAGCGCGCCGGCTGGATGCAGTGAGTCAGAGCGCGCTCGTTTTCTCGCTCTCTGCGCTGCTGAGCTACGCGCTGCTGGGGATCAGCAGCGCCCTCGGGTTGGCTCTGGTGGGATTACTCATCTTTGCCCCTCCTCTCGTCTATCTGACAGGAGCATTTTTTTGGAGCTGGCGAGGAAGACGAGCCATTTTCAAGGAGGCGCAAACCGGCGCATGACAGACGAGATCAAACAGCGAAAGCTCGAACATATTACCGTGGCCTTAGAGGAAGGCATTGGGGTCAGCCAGCGAGCCGGCTGGGGGGATATTCGCCTTGTACATCAGGCTCTGCCCGAAGTTGATCTGGAGGAGATCGACACGACGGTCACCTTTCTAGGGCGACGCCTGGCCTGCCCGGTGATGATCTCCGCCCTCACCGGCGGCCATCCCGAGGCTGTGACCATTAACCGCAACCTGGCGCGGGCAGCGGAACGTTATGGGCTGGCGCTTGGGGTAGGCAGTCAGCGGGCAGCTCTGGTTAACCCCGGCTTGATTCCAACCTACGCTGTGGTGCGCGAGGAGGCGCCCCACGCCTTTCTTATTGCCAACATTGGGGCCCCTCAGTTGATCGATCAGGGGCGGCACCCAGCCTTTACACGCAGCCAGATCGAGGAGGCTATCGCCATGATCCAGGCCGACGCCCTGGCGGTGCACATGAACGCCCTCCAGGAGGCGACCCAGGTCGAGGGCGATCGACGCATGCGCGGAGTGGCTGCTGCTTTGCACCGCCTAACGGCAGAGGTGCCAGTACCAGTGATCGCCAAGGAGACAGGGGCGGGCGTCTGC
Source organism: Thermogemmatispora argillosa (assembly GCF_059696725.1). Lineage (NCBI taxonomy): Bacteria > Bacillati > Chloroflexota > Ktedonobacteria > Thermogemmatisporales > Thermogemmatisporaceae > Thermogemmatispora > Thermogemmatispora argillosa. The sequence continues at coordinate 1,262,905 of NZ_AP019377.1, forward strand.
CGTGAGCAGGCGCTGCTCTTGCGCTCGTGCGGGGTGGCAGCCATCGATGTGGGTGGTGCAGGCGGCAGCAGCATGTCAGCCCTGGAGGCGGCCCGCGCCCGCGCTCACGGCGAGACCCAAGCGCAACAGATCGGCCAGCTCTACCGCGACTGGGGTATTCCGACCCCGATCGCTCTGGTGGAGGCCAGCGCTGCGGGCCTGCCACTGATTGCCACCGGTGGTGTGCGCAGCGGGCTGGACGTGGCCCGAGCCGTAGCCCTGGGCGCGACCCTGGTCGGCATGGGCTTCCCTTTTCTGAAGGCAGCGAGCGAGAGCTATGAGCGCGTCTGCGAGCTGCTTGAACAGACGCTGACAGAGCTGAAAATCGCTATGCAGCTCAGCGGAGCTGGTAACCTGGCAGCTCTGCAAGAGGCGGACGTGGTGGTCTCTGGGGAAACGCGCGCCTGGCTCAGTGCGCGCGGCTTCGACGAGGAGCTGCGGCATCTGGCCAATCGCCGTGCCCGGGCTGGTACTTCCAGGGCCCCAGTGAGCGGGCCGTGGATCAGAGAGGGCGAGCAATCTGCTCCGCTCGATGGCCGTAGCTAATCTAATCGCTCTCGCCTGGCCCGTCTCTGGCGCGGGCGGAGGCCAGGCTGCCAGCCCTGTTCTCAGGCTAGCGAGCAAGGCCCTGGGAGCGCTTGCGCAGCAGTTTCTCCAGAGTCTGCCAGTCTTGGGGAGTATTTACGTTGAGAAACGAGCCTAGCTCGGGATCGAGAGAGCGCAGCTCTTCCTCTGAGAGCCAGCCTACAGGCGCTACTTCGAGCAGGCTGCGAGGATTACGTTTGCCCTCTGCCAGGAGCCGGGCAATGGCCGGTAGCAGGGAGCGCGGATAGCGTGCGAGCAGCACCTGTGGTCGCCCCTCAACCAGGGGCACATAGAGGCGCTCGTCCTGAGCAGGCAGGCGCAGGAGCCAGGCCAAAAGCTGGGGACGAAGCAGCGGTAGATCGACAGCCAGCACCACCGCTTGGGGCGCACGTACAGCGAGCAGGCCACTATAGAGACCCATCAGGGGGCCTTGATCGGGCACAAGATCAACCACCAGGCGCGCCGCCGGCGGAAGATGATCGGCATAGAGCGCCGCGGTGCACTGGTCGCGAGCTACAACGAGCACTTCCGGCGTTTCCCTTAAAGCCAGATGGGCCAGGTGTCCAAGTATCGTCTGGCCTTTGGCTTCCGCCATCGGGAGCGGGAGCAGGGCTTTGTCGTAGCCCATGCGCTGACTGCGCCCTCCCGCCAGGATCAGGCAGGCTGCGGCTGGGCAAGTGGGCGCGTAGGCAGGTCGACGTTTACTGGGGCGGAATCTAGCAACCATAAGCTAGCCAGTCAGCCAGGCAGGGAAGTGAGTTTCTCGTCTACCACATTACGAACAAAAAAGCCCCCTCTGGCCCACGCCGTCTGTGGCGAGAGCACGAGGGCGGGCCCGATGACCTTTACGATGCGAGCGAGTCAACGATCAAGGCTCTGCAGGAGAGGGCCGGAAAAGAGAAGAGGCCTGCTCTTGCCCTCTTATCTGCCTGGGGCCACTGGGGCTGGCCGAGTCGGCTCTCTCCAGCAAGGCCAAACTCAGCGAGAAGCTGCCCGCGCCTTGGCCTTGCGGCGGCTGCTCTTGGGAATGTACTGCTGGCGCTGCCGATAGGCTACAAAGCTCGCCTGCTCCTGGGGGAACTTGCGCACCAGATAGACTACCCACCAGATCGCCCAGCCCACCAGCCAGAGCAGCCACAAATAGCGCCAGATACGCCAGGCAAAAAAGTACTGATCAAGGTAAGCTCGGGCAAAAATCAACGGGTAGCCAACCAGACAAATCGCAGTGAACCAGCTCAAATAGCGGTCCAACATATACTTAATCACTGGCTGGTTCTTAAAGAAGCGCTTACGCCCCTCGACTCCGTAGTAGAAGCAGATCAGCAGCCCGGCAGTACAGAAAATGAGCCAGGGTACATAGAAATGAAAAGCCTCGGGGCCACCCAGGCCAGCATTTTGCCCTGCTGTCCAGGGATCGGTGAAGAGCCAACTAATCAGGTTGAAATTCATCGTGCTCCCTTTCGCTCCGAGCGAATGAGTTCGCTGCGCCGCACAGAGATGACAGATCTCAGCGGATATCAGAGGACATGATACCATGCCCAGGCTGAGGCGTCTAGAGGTTGGCAGGCCGCTCTCTCTCGCTTGTGCCCCTTCCCATCTGCGCTTTCTCAGCCTGGCTGACAGTCAGTTCCGGTACGAGCGACCTTGATCGCCTCCCTCTGATATAATGAAGAGCAAGCGGCCTCTCCGCGCTTCTACCCTATCTATCACCCTATTCTAACCTGACGTCAAGGAGTCCCCATATGTCTCCGACGCGACGCATAGTGATCATGGCCGAAGGCCACTTCGAATGGCACTACGGTAAGACGGCCACAGGGATTATTCGCTACAGTCAGGACCCCGTAGTAGCAGTGATTGACAGCACACGTGCCGGTCAGGATGCCGCTCAGGCTCTGGGAGGCGATCTCGGGCACGGTATCCCCGTAGTGCGGAACATTGAGGAAGCCCTGCACTACCAGCCCACGACCCTCATCATCGGCGTGGCCCCCATTGGGGGCGATTTGCCGCGGGCCTGGCGGACCCAACTGCTGACAGCCATTGAAGCCGGCCTGGAGATTATCAGCGGTTTGCACTATTTCATCGCCGACGATCCCGAACTGCGAGCCGCCGCTGAGCGGCGCGGGGTTACCATTTGGGATGTGCGGCGACCGCCCGATAAGAAGGTGGTCGCGGCCTACAAGCCGCATCGCCCCGGCAGCCACACGGTGCTTACTGTTGGCTCCGACTGCGCCACAGGCAAAATGACAGTGGCGATCGAACTCGACCGCGCCGCGCGTGCCCGCGGGCTAAACAGCGCCTTCTTTGCCACCGGGCAGACAGGCATCATGATCGCAGGGCGCGGCCTCCCCGTAGATCGGATCATCAGCGACTTCATTGCCGGCATGGTTGAAGAAATGACCCTGGAGCTGACTGATCAACACGATTGGGTTTTTGTCGAGGGCCAGGGATCAATTAACCACCCCGGCTACTCGCCGGTGACGTTGGGCTTGCTGCATGGCTCGCTGCCTGATGCGATGATCTTCTGTCACCACGCCGGCGCCACCACGATCGAAGGTTATCCGCATTGTCCGCTGCCGCCCCTGCCGCGTCTGATCCAGATGAATGAGGAGGTGGTCAACTGGCTACATCGCCAGCATAACAGCAAGGTCGTGGGCATCTCACTGATTACGCGTGGCCTCTCGCTGCAACAGGCAGAGGAGGCCATTCGCCGCACAGAAGATGAAACCGGACTGCCCACCACTGATGTGGTGCGTTTCGGCCCGGAGAAGTTGCTCACTGCCCTGCTGCGGCATTTCGGCGTTGCCGCCGGCTAGGCCCGGCGGCGCCTAGCCAGCTCAGGCGCTCAGGCTCACAATCGTCACGCCGTCACCGCCCTCGCGCGCCGGTGCCGGCTGATAGGATTTGACCAGCGGATGCTTGGCCAGGTGCTCGCGCACGGCGGAGCGCAAGGCGCCCGTGCCTTTACCGTGGACAATGCGCACTGCTGCCAGGCCTGCCAGGGCGGCATCGTTGAGGTAACTCTCTAGCTGCTCCAGGGCCTCTTCGACACGCCAGCCGCGAATGTCAAGCTGCATGGAAACCGCGGGTCGGTCCTCGGCACGCGGCAGCACAACTGCCGGGGACCGGCTGCCGCTCTGGGTTCCCGCCGCTTGTCGTCCGCCGACACGCCGCAGGTGCTCCAGAGGGACGCGGAAGCGCAGGGACCCCATTTGTACCTCGGCTTCGCCTCGCTCGGGCGCCAGGCTTACCAGCTCAGCATTCTGCCCGAAGGTAAGCACCCGCACCAGGTCGCCGACCTGCAATGGCCCTTCGCTCAGCTCAACCTCTTCCTCTTTTTGGCGCACCTGGGCCGGCTCGGGCAGTAGCTCTAGTTTCTCGTCAAGCTGCCGCACCTGGCGCCGCGCCTGCTCAAGACGCTCGCGCGTCAGATTGACACGGTGCACATCTAGCTTGATACGCGCAAGCTGCGCCTGTACCTCCTCTACTTCGCGCCGGGCGCGCGCTCGCGCCTCATTGAGAATGCGGACGCGTTCGCGCTCCAGACGTTGGCGCTCTTCTTCAAGCTGGCGGCGCTGGTGTTCGGCCTCAGCTCGCTCCATGCTCAGGCGGAAGCGCTCATCGGCGACGGCCTTGCGCTCGCTTTGCAGTCCTTCAAGCAAGGTCTCCATGCGGACGCCGGCGCTGCCCAGAAATTCGCGCGCTCGCTCAATGATGCGTTCATCAAGGCCCAGGCGACTGGCAATAGCCAGGGCATTGCTCCGGCCCGGCAGACCAATGCTCAGGTGATAGGTCGGCGAGAGCGTCTCTATGTCGAATTCGACCGAGGCATTGACGGCCCCAGGCTGCTCATGGGCAAAGGCCTTCAGCTCGGTGTAGTGGGTGGTGGCGACGGTCGTAATGCGTCGCTCCAGCAGGAAACTCAGGATGGCCCGCGCCAGGGCGGAACCTTCGCTGGGATCGGTGCCAGCCCCTACCTCGTCAAGCAGCACCAGAATAGGCGGGACTTGCTCGCCAGTCTCTGTACGCTTGCCAGCTAGCTCGTGAGCGCGCTCTCCGCCGATGACGGGTCGGCTGCGTTCTTCCCAGGCCTCAATCTGGCGCACAATCTCGATGATCCGGCTCAGGTGCGAAGAGAAGGTACTCAGGTTTTGCTCGATGCTCTGCTCGTCGCCAATGTCCGCAAAGACTTCCTCAAAGACGGCGATCTCTGAGCCGTCTTCGGCAGGAATATGCAGCCCGGCCTGAGCCATTAGGGTCAGCAGGCCCACGGTCTTGAGGGCCACGGTCTTGCCACCGGTGTTCGGCCCAGTGATGACGACCATGAAGAAGTCTCGCCCAATGTGGAAGTCGATCGGCACGACGCGCCCGCTCAGCAGCGGGTGACGGGCCCCGCGCAGATCGATGCGCCCTTCTTTGTTCAGACGCGGCTCGCTACAGCGCAGCAGTCGACTGTAACGGGCCTTGGCCAGGTGCAGATCGAACTCCGCCAGGCGCTCGACCATCTCTTTCAGCGCCTCGGCCTCGCGCCCAATTTCGTGGGAAAGGGTGCGCAGGATGCGCTCGATCTCTTGCCGCTCTTCGATCTGCAACTGGCGTAGATGGTTATTCATTTCGACAATGACCAGCGGCTCAATGAAGAGGGTGGCGCCGCTGCCTGATTGGTCGTGTACGATGCCTCGCACAAGGTTGCGGTTTTCGACCTTGACGGGGACTACGTAGCGCTCGTTGCGAATGGTGATGATTGGCTCCTGGAGGGCGGGCGCCAGCTCGTTGACAATGGTGCGTAGCCGCTCTTGCAGACGCTGGATGGCGCTGCGGATGTCAAAGCGCAGCCGCCTTAGCAAGGGACTGGCGCTATCGAGAATCTCGCCATCTTCGTTGACGGTTTCTTCGATGCGCCGGATGAGGTGGGGCCGCTCGGGTATGGCTTTCCCCAGGCTGTGCAGGAGCGGAAACTCCTCAGGATCAAGTTTTTCGAGCAGGCGCGCAACCTGAGCGGCACTGCGCAGGGTGCTGAGTACTTCTACAAGCTCGCTGGGCGTGAGTACTCCCTCGCGGGCAGCACGGGCCAGCAGGGGACGAATGTCGCGCGCCGGCCCCACACCGGCATTGGCCTGCAGGTCGAGCAGGCGCGCCGCTTCGCTGGTGTAAGCTTGCCGCTCGCGTACTTCGTCCAGGCTGGTAGCTGGCTGCAGGGCCAGTACTAGCTCTTTGCTGGCAGAGAAGCTGGCTTCACGAGCTACTCGCTCCAGGATTTTGGGATATTCAAGTGTCTGTATGCTTTTTTCGTGCATGGATGTTCAGGGATACTTGATCAGTCAGTCAATCAATTCATTAATCGAGCAATAGGCGCTTGCCATGAATGCGGACAGGGCTGGGCTGGCTGGCTAGAGGCCCTCTATTGCCTCAGCGCGCTGCAGGCAGGGTCAGCCTGGCTTCAGCGGCACTGGACCACAACCTCAAAAAGCAGTTGGCTCTAGCATACCATAGAAAAGAAACACGAGGGAACGGCGAAACTATGCCCGGTGGTGTCCTCTGCTTCGCCCCGGCCTGCTGGCCCCAACACCGCGCTAGCCGTCAACTCCTCTCGTCCTCTGACTTGAACGCTGCTGGCCAGGTGCGGAGCAGCAAGCCTTCCGACTTCCCCCGCCAGCACCGCTACGGACAGGATCATCCGGCTCCGGCCTCTGCTGTTGCTTCCTTAACCAGGCTGTAACTTTGCCACTACTGTCGCACTGGCGCCAGCAAGGATGCTGCTTCTCCGTAGCCGAGAATAAAATTGGTATTAGCTACCTACCTTAATATAGCAGTTCCCCAGTCAGCATTTCACGGTGACTGTGCAGGAGAGCACCGGCGACCACGATTGAGTCGCGGCCTATGGTATGGATCTGACGGCATTGGGTTCCCCAGCGACATGGGAGCCCGGTGCCAGGGGTCTGGATGATGTGGTTTAGAGTGGGTGCAAGGATGCGCCCCCGCCATCCCCGGCGTTCTCTCTCCTCTACTCAGCCTCCTCCTGTACTCCTTTTCCGGCTGGAAAGCGGAGCTTGCTCAACGTTTATAACTCTCTGAGGGCTTTTTGTTCGGTCTCCCCTTGTCTGTCCGGCAACGTGCAAAGAGGGAAGGGGAGATAGCTGCACCGCCACTGGCTGTAAGAGGCCCTGGTGGATTGGCACACAATAGAGAGGAGTATCCGTTATGTTCCTGCATTTAGGTGAACAAGTCTATTGGGGCAGCGTCGAGGTCATTTTTCTGGCTGGAACGATTACTGCGCTGGACGAGGAACGTCAGACAGTGACGGTGCGTATTGAGCGGGCGACGCCTAATGCGGCCCATTTGATCGGACAGGAGACCGAGTTTTTTGCCGATGGCTTGGAGCCGCTGACGGCCCTGGGCGAGCTGCCACCAGGCCTGACAGACCATCCTGTGAGCGAGCGACAGCCATTGCCGCCAATGGACGATGGCGAGAAGCTCAGGCGCGCGGCTGCCGCTGCCGTCCACCAGCTCTACGGCTATCATCGGCTGCCTGCAGAACAAGAGCAGGCGCTCATCGCCGAGGTGCAGGCTATGCTGGAGGCTGATCCAGCCCTACGCGCACGGACTCTGGCGACGATGGATGAGATTCTGCGCCTGGACTTTCTGGGGAGCCGACGCACGCCTCCTGCTTCTGATTGCTGATTAAAGCGACCAGGTGAGAACAGGGAAGAACGATTAGGAGGGAAAAAGGTGCTTTACAAGCGTCTACACTCTCGCAATCCCTTCCATCGCCTCCTCTCGCCAAAGGAGAGAAGCTTAAATCAAATATGATATGCTCTATGCGAGAGAGTGACAGCGCGTAGAGCGACTCGCTGCGCCGTCACGCCGAGAACCGAGATGAGGTGAACACCGTGCAATGCCCACACTGTTCCGCACCCGTTGTCCCGGCAGCCCGCTTCTGCCCCCACTGCGGCGCTACTCTTGTTGCACCGGTCACCCCAGGCTCAGCCTACGCCGGTGCTGGACCAGGGTCACCTTCAGCCCAGTCTCCTCAATCTCTCGCTAGTCGCGCTTCCGCTGCAGCTCCCACCCGCCGGGGATGGCGGGGCCGACGTTGGCTGTTTGGCTGCCTCGGCGCCCTTATCATCCTGCTGCTTCTACTCCTCGGCGCCTGGCTCCTGCTTATTCGTCCCACGCTCAACCGCCTGGCCAAGGAGCAGCTAAACGCCGCCCTGGATAGTGCCGTTCAGCAGATCGACCCCACGCGTGCCGCTCAGCTCCCCGGCGGCCCTGTGCGCATCAATGAGACGGTGCTCAACAACCTGCTCACGCTGGCCCACGCGCCTGCCAGCCCTGTACAGAATGCTCACTTTGAGGTTACGCCCGACGCTATCACCCTCAATTTCACACTCTACGGCCTGGCCAATAGCATCAGCGCCGTGCCCCAGGCCAGCGCCGGTCAGTTGAGCGTCAGCGATCTTCACGCCCAGGGTCCTATCAGCTGGATTCTCTCCGACGAAGATCTCACCACTCTTGTCAACCAGCACCTGGCCACAGCCCAGCAACGGCTACAGCATCCGGTCCTGGCCGTCGTTTTGGAAAACCATGCCGTCGATCTCCTCCTTGGTCCGCCTTCCAGCGCCAAGGGCCCGTCGGTTTCCAGACAGCCCGACGTTCGCGCCGGAGGATAAGCGCAGGGAAGAGCAAGAGCGCCAGCAATGACTGATCTGGCTGCAACGGCACAGGACGGGAGGCGCGAGAGGCCCGCGTTAGAAGGGCCGTTGGCTGCTGGGTCGCGCTTTGGCGCTGGTGCACCTCGGCAAAGACCGAAGAGACATCGGGGAGGAAGCCATTGTTATCCTCGCCCAATGGCCAGTAGACGAGCGCTGCGCGCCCAATAATGTTCTTACGTGGGACAAAGCCCCAGTCCCGTGAGTCCGAGCTGCCAGCCCGATTATCGCCCAACACGAAATAGCTATCGGGCGGTACCACACGGTTCGAAAAGGAAGGATAGGGATTGCCCTGCCGCCGTGGATCAACGTAGGTTTCGTGGAGGGTCACACCATCGACGATGACCGTCGTCCCCTGAATGGTAATCACGTCGCCCGGAATGCCGATGATGCGCTTCACGTAATCCTGACTGGGGTTGGGGGGAGCGACGAAGACAATCACATCGCCGCGTGCTGGTTCATGAAAGAGATACGACCACTTGTCGACGAGAATCAGCTCTTTGTCGTGTAGATTCGGCTCCATGCTCATGCCTTCAACGTAGAAATTCTGGATGGCAAAGCGGATGATGAAGAACATGAGCGCCGTGAGAACGAGGGTTTCAATCACTTCACGAACCAGACGCCAGCGCTTCTCAAAATCAAGCTCAGGATTCATGCGAACTCCCAGCGCGAGACACGCCAGTGTGCTCAGGGTATTTCAGCCAGTACTATTATAAGGCACTGTGGCGGCTAACTCTACGGTTGAGGGGCGTCGCCGCCAGGGCAAGAGACCAGAGCCAGCCTGATCGCGCTGATCGGTCAGCGCTATCCTCCTTTTGGGCTATGCCCCCCGGACAGGGCGGCCTACTCCGCCGCCAACCTGTCTGACAGAGACAGGGCAGCCTCTTCTGCTATCTACGGTGCTTCCTGCGATCAGCTCAGGAAGTGAAACGACTGCAGCATTGGCCCAAGGGCACTTGTATAGAGCTGCTGATAGCGCGCCGCAGGCACAATCATATAGATGCTGAAAAGCCTGGTCTGAGATGAGCGAGCCGGGTGGTTCGTGGCCAGCATGATGATTTCCATGCTCACCCGCTGGCTCAGCATCTGCACCTCACCGGTGGCTCCCTGCTGCTGCCAGATCTCACCCCCAACCCGAGCCGTGGAGGCCAGGCTGACCCGCTTGAAGTTCTTGTAGATTCCGCTTTGGCCAATGGCGTCCAGGCTGACCTTGACGGCATCACCAGGCGCCGTGCGCGCGTTGGGATTAGGCACGACTTGCACGGAAAAGGAGGCATTATCGGCTTCGTGGCTAAATTCGACGCTGCTGCCAGCGGGACTGACTTGCCAATCCCGAGGATAGCCGATGCTGAAGCCATCGCCCCGGTAGAGGGCAAGCTGTACGCCTCCTACGGTGATTAGACTCGGCGTCGGGCTGGCGCTGGTCCCTCCTGGGGACGGCGTGGTAGCCTGGGAGCCGCGGTTGTCATCGCCGCAGGCGCCCAAAACGCTCGCCAGCGTTATGAGGAGTATAAGGAGTAGTAGCGATGAAGGATTGACAGGACAGCGGAGGAGTCGTCGTCGACAGACGGAGCAGGCAGATCGAGACATAGCACTTTCCCGTTCCTCACAGAAATCATGCCGCTTCTCTGCGTCTTCAGAGCACTGAAGCGACGCTTCTCGAAGAAGTCGGCTTGTACGCCAGGTTGTGCAGCGGGCGTTATTATAGCATACCCTGGCCAGCCCGCAGCAGGGAATTTCTGGCTAGTGTTCACGGGCCTGCGCCCTCGCTAACGTCAAGCTATCAAAGGCAGGGTGAAGCCAGGCGATCAGCCTGGCCTGGTCCGGTCCAGTCCGCTCGGCTCCCTGTTGCCGCAAGCCGGGGAAGATCGCTCCCTCTTTCCCGGACTGACTTGACGCTGCCAGTCCTGTGTTGTACCCTGATAACAATCTGGAACGTTTGTCTTAGTCAGATGGCACGCAGTCCCCGTCTGCCTGCCCAGAATCCCCTCCCCAGGACAGGACTTCATTGAGCTAGCCGCCAAACGCTTGCTCTGTTGAAGCTACAGCAAGACAAACTTTACGCCAGTCAGACAGAGAAAGAAAAAGCTATAACTTGGGGATCGCAACTGTGGATAAGATCGTTATCCGTGGTGCACGAGAACATAATCTCAAGAATATCGACTTGACTATCCCTCGCGATAAGTTGGTGGTGATCACCGGGCTTTCAGGTTCCGGCAAGAGTAGTCTGGCCTTTGATACGATCTTCGCTGAGGGCCAGCGCCGCTATGTCGAGTCGCTCTCGGCCTATGCGCGCCAGTTCCTCGACAAGATGGACAAGCCCGATGTCGATCACATTGATGGGCTGTCACCTGCAATCTCGATTGATCAGAAAGGCGTCACGCATAACCCTCGCTCGACGGTCGGCACGGTGACCGAGATCTACGATTATCTGCGCCTCCTCTACGCCCGGGTTGGTCATCCCCATTGCCCTCGCTGCGGGCGCGAGGTGAGCCGCCAGACAGTGCAGCAGATCGTCGATGCGATTTTGCAACTGCCCGAGGGGGCGCGCATCATGCTGTTGGCCCCACTGGTGCAGGGACGCAAGGGTGAGTATAAGCATATCTTCGAGGAGATGCGCCGCTCGGGCTACGTACGCGTGCGCGTCGACGGCACCATCTATGATCTGAGCGAGAATATCGAGCTGGATAAGCAGAAGAAGCATACGATCGAAGTGGTTGTCGATCGCCTGGTGATCCGCAAGGGGGGACGGCAGGCCACACTGAGCGCGCTGGCCGCCAGTCAGTCCGATAACAAGTCCGAGGCGTCCTCTGCTTCTTCTTCAGCAGGCGAACGGCCTGCTTTGCGTCGGGTAGCCGAGGAGGTAGCGCCTTATGCCCTCTCCTCGCGCAGGCCGGAGCCTGCGGATCAAGATGGCAGCGGGCCAGGCACAGGCAGGCAGAGCGCAGGAGGCTCAAGTGAGGGGGCAGCGCCTTCTGCCGCCGAGGAGGCCGCGCCCGATGATGTCGACGCGGCTTTTCGTCAGCGTCTGACCGACTCCCTGGAGACGACCTTGAAGCTGGGCAATGGGGTGGCCCTGGTTTCCATTGTTGGCGGCGAGGAGGTTCTTTTCTCGGAGCGCTTCGCTTGCGTCTACTGCGGTATCAGCCTGCCCGAGATCGAGCCGCGGACTTTCAGCTTCAACAGCCCTCACGGAGCCTGTCCGGCCTGCACGGGCCTCGGGACCCAGCGAGAGCTGGACGCAGAGTTGTTGGTGACCAATCCCGACCTGACGATCCGCGAGGGGGCGATTGCTCTCTGGAGCAAGATGGTCAATGGCAGCCAGTGGGAGTCGGCCAAGCTGGAGGCGCTGGCGAAGCGCTTCCAGATCGATCTTGACCGGCCCTGGCGCGATCTGTCTCCTGAGCAGCAGCAGCTCATCCTCTATGGTTCCCAGGAGCAGCTGACCATTCGCTATACGCCGCAGCATGGCCAGACACGTTCGTATACGGTAACCTTCGAGGGCGTGATTCCGGCGCTGGAGCGGCGCTATCGTCAGACAGAGAGCGAGCTGATTCGCGAGGAGATCGAGTCGTACATGTCGACCCGACTCTGTCCGGAGTGCCGCGGTGCTCGCTTGAAGCCGGAGGCGCTGGCGGTAACGGTGGGAGGACGCAATATTGTGCAGGTGACGCGCCTCTCAGTGAAGCAGGCTCAGCGCTTCTTTCAGGAGCTGGACGCCGGGCCGGCGCCGTCGCTGGGGGTGCAGCCGCTGACTGGAGGGCATAGCGAGGATGGCGAGCCGCATGCTCCTGATCCGCTGGCGCCGATTCCCCCCGATGAGCCACTGGTCAAGGTCCGTTTGAGCGAGCGCGAGCGGCTGATCGCCCGTCAGATCCTCAAGGAGATCCGCGCTCGTCTGCAGTTCTTGGTCGATGTCGGTCTGGATTACTTGACGCTGGATCGCACGGCGATGAGCCTTTCAGGCGGTGAGGCGCAGCGTATTCGCCTGGCGACGCAGATCGGTTCCGGTCTGATGGGTGTGCTTTATATTCTCGATGAGCCGAGCATCGGCCTTCATCAGCGTGACAATCATCGCCTGATCAATACGCTGCTGCGCCTGCGCGACTTGGGCAATACGGTGCTGGTCATCGAGCATGATGAGGATACGATGCGCGCCGCCGACTATATTATCGATATTGGCCCTGGCGCAGGCGAGCATGGCGGCCAGGTGGTGGCGGCGGGCACCTTTGACGAGGTGGCCGCGCACCCGCAGTCGTTGACGGGAGCCTATCTCTCAGGTCGGCGCCGAATCGCGACGCCCTCGCAGCGCCGTTCCGGCAATGGCCATTTCTTGACTATTGTTGGCGCACGCGAGAATAATCTGAAGAATATTACGGTGCGTATCCCACTTGGCAAGCTGGTGGCCATTACCGGCGTCTCTGGCTCGGGCAAGAGTTCGCTGATGATCGATATTCTCTATCGCAAGCTGGCGCAGGTGCTTCATCGCGCCCACGAGAAGCCGGGGGCCCATGAGCGGATCGAGGGCATCGAGTACCTGGACAAGGTGATCGATATTGATCAGTCGCCGATCGGGCGGACGCCGCGCTCTAATCCGGCGACGTATACTAACGCCTTTACAGGCATCCGTGAGCTATTTGCGCAGGTGCCAGAGGCGCGCTTGCGCGGCTATCAGCCAGGCCGCTTCTCGTTCAACGTCAAGGGAGGGCGTTGCGAGGCCTGCAAAGGTGAGGGTATTGTCCGCATCGAGATGAATTTCTTGCCCGATGTCTATGTGCCCTGCGAGGTGTGTAAGGGAAAGCGTTATAATCGAGAGGCGCTGGAGATCCGCTACAAGGGCAAGAATATCGCTGAGGTCCTGGATATGACCGTTGAGGATGCCATGCACTTCTTTGAGCATGTGCCAGCGGTCTACAGCAAGCTGAAGACCCTCTACGATGTGGGTCTGGGCTATATCCGTCTGGGACAGCCAGCGACCACCCTGTCGGGCGGTGAGGCGCAGCGGGTGAAGCTGGCCACGGAGCTGTCGCGCCGCGCTACGGGCCGCACGCTCTATTTGCTGGATGAGCCAACGACAGGTCTGCACTTCGCCGACATCGAGCGCTTGCTGAACGTGCTGCAGCGCCTGGTCGACGCCGGGAATACGGTGCTGGTGATTGAGCATAATCTGGATGTGATTAAGTGCGCGGACTGGATTATCGATCTGGGGCCAGAGGGTGGCGATGCAGGAGGTGAGGTGATCGCGGAGGGCACGCCCGAGGAGGTAGCCATGCAGGAGCGCTCTTATACCGGCCAGTTCCTTAGACAACTCTTCGCTCGCGAGGGCCGGGCGGTGAGCGTTTGATGCTGGCATTTTCCCACCTGGCCCTCGCTCTCATTCAGCCGCGTCTGCGTGCGGTAGACGGCGCGCGCAGGGGCTGTTTAGCTAGCTGACCCAGTGACGCATCGGCAGCCCAGGTACTGGTGAGCGGAAGGTGGGCAGGCGCGACATGGTCAGTGAGCCGATGTAGACGGTCCGGAGGTCAGGCCCTCCAAAGGTAATGCTGGTCAGCGTCTGGAGTGTTTGCCCGGCGCAGGCCGCCATATCAGCAGGGGTGGCTGTGCCGTTGGCGATTTTCTCTTCGAAAGTCGCCAGCACCTCCTCATTGGCTTCCTCAAAGACGACATGATAGTCGCCGTCGGTAGTGATGATACCCAGACCGTTGCGTAGGGGCGTTGTCACCCAGACGTTGCCTTCGGCATCGAAGGCGAAGCCATCGACGACGGCTCCCACGCCGAGACCATCGGGACCAAAGACCTCTTTGTCGGTTAGACTGCCGTCAGGCTTGACTCGAAAGCGCAGGATGCGGTTCTTCATGGTCTCGGCAACGTAGAGGTATTCTTCTCTGGCATCGAGGCGGATTTCGTTGGTGAAATAGATGCCATCGTAGACGATGCGCGGTCCCTTCTCGTCGAGCAGCGCAATGTAGCCATCAGGACGCGGTTGAGCCGCAGCGGGCCACCACTGCTGCTCTCGTGTCGAGAAGGCCAGCCAGAGGCGATCTTTGCTATCGATAAAGACGTAATTGGCGCAGGTGGTGGGTACGCCATCGATCTCGGTCAGTACGTCTTCGCTGTGACCGTCGGGATAGAGGCGCTGGATGCGACCGTTGCCGATGTTGGCGATGTAGAGCGAGCCATCGCGCGCCATCGCCAGGCCATTTGGCTCACCCCCCAGTCCGCCAAAGAATTGCTGGCTGCCATCGGGGGCGATGCGGGTGACGCCGCCGCGCCCGTCCGAGGTCCAGAGGGTGCCGTCCGGCTGGGCGATGATGGACTCGGGACGGACTAGATCATGACCGGTGTAGGTGAGAGCGCTCAGCTCAAGACGGAATTCCTTGATTGGCGGATGGCTTTCACTCATCGTGCTTTTTCCCTTTCTTCTTTGAAGAGTGTCTTACTTCGTTGACTTCTCACGCATCGCCACAGATGACCGGCACCGCCTCAGCAGCGCTGCTGGCCCCAGAGGCAGAAGTGGCTGAACAGGAACAGGTGTATCAACCTGACAGATTGTATCTCACGGCGCCAGGCCATTGCAATGGTCTGGCTGGCTGGCAGCGGTAGAAGGTTCGCCAGCGCTTCTCTTCCCTCTTTGGCTCAGAACCCGACCAGGAGAGAGAGCCGGTCAGCCGCTCTAGTGCAGTGTATCGACGAAAAGGCCGTTCATCTTGCTGGCTGCTGGGGCTCTTCCCGCCACATGGCACAAAAGTCTTTTCTAATTCTTTATTAGAAAATAATCTCAAAGGCGTGAAGGAATATAGTATTCTTTGATTCTCTGTAATTTTCCATTCGGCTTCCTAGTGTGAGATAGCCTTGTGAGATACCCTGTTAGCATCCACATTGATAGATAGAAGATTATGCTTTATAATCTCTTACAGAGTGCCGGCTCATCGCGACACTTCATCTGCTCTACCAGGTAGAGAGATTAAGAGATCGACGGAGATCGTCATGGATTGGGACAATCACCACCTGCGGGAGATGAACAGTGCTTTGAGGCGCGCCCGAGAAGAGCGCGGCTGGACTCGTGAGCATCTTGCCGGTCTACTTGGTACGAATGCTTTTACAATCTACCGTTGGGAAAGCGGCAGGGCCTATCCCAGTCCCTATTTCCGTCAGAAGCTTTGCACAGTTTTTGACCGCGAGCCTGCGGCTCTTGGCCTTACTGGTCCAAGGCGAAGGGAGCCCGCTAGAGGAGTGGAATCAAGCTTTCCCGCACCATCTACGGGGTCCTCTGGTCCTGTTGTCCTGCCTTTCCCACATCTCCCGCTTCAAGGACGCGCAACCATTCTAGAGCAGCTCTGCAACCTGCTTTGTCAGGAGCAGCCACCGACAGACATTGCCCTCTACGGCCTGCCGGGAGTTGGTAAAACTGCCCTCGCCTGCGCACTCAGCCGGAATCAGCAGATTCGGCAGCACTTTAGCGCCGGTGTCCTGTGGGCCTCGCTGGGCGAGATGCCCGATACCGGGCATCTGCTTGCTTGTTGGAGGAGCCATCTGCAAGCCCCTCATGTCTCCCAAGAGCCAGCTCCTGATCACCCGGCATCGTCGATCCGCTCATCACACAATGAGCAAGATTCGCCTGTATCGGGTCGCCGCTTGCTGCTCATCATCGATGACGTCTGGGATGTAGAGCCAGCTCTGCGCTTTCGTCTCGGCCCTCCAGGCAGTGTCTATCTTTTTACGACCCGTTCGCCGCGCGTGGCCGCCCGCCTGGCCCCTCATCGCATTGTGCCTGTGCTTCCGCTGGAGCCGGCCTCGGCCCTGGAATTGCTGCGCCTGGTCGCACCTCACGCTGTGGACCAGGAGCCAGCATTGGCCATGCGCCTGATTGAGGCTGTTGGCGCGCTACCATTAGCGCTGCTGCTCGTGGGGAGCTACCTCTACGAGGAGTCGCTTCACGGCCAACCACGCCGCATTATGAGCGCTTTTCATCATCTCCTTGATCGGCCATCCAACTGGTTCATGCTCTCCCCGCTAAGTGGCAGCAGCGCCGGCCTGCTTCAGGAGAGCCTGCAGCGCAGCCTGACTCGCCTACCTGCAAGCACGTTGAGGCTGCTGCGCTCCCTTGCTCTTTTTCCGCCTCAGCCCAGCAGTTTCAGTGAGGAGGCGGCTGAGGCCGTTGGACAGTGTGTTTCTGAGGCCTTTGTCGGAGATCTGGACTATCTCTGTGATTGCGGTCTGGTCGAGTGCCAGGCAGCTCGCTATAGCCTGCATCCCGTGATCAGGGCCTACCTCCGACTTGATCAACAAGCCGACCTTGCTGCCGCCGAGCGCCATCTTGTTAACTATTATGCCTCCCTGGCCCGGAAGCAGCTCGCTGCTGGCAGGCTGTCACTGCCCATCGAGCGCGAGAACTTTCAGACAGCCCTCCAGCTGGCGGTGCAGCATGCCTTGTCCGAAGAGCAATATGTCCTGCAGGCGGCTCTAGAGGCTCTAGCCAACGGCGTTTCTCTCTGAGGGGCCAGGTCCGTTGAACTCCTCAAGAACAGCAAGGGGACAGCCTGGCAAGACTGCCCCCTCTGCTGCGCTGATCGGTCAGCGTAGTGTCCTTCTCAGGCTGTCAGGGCTTGCCCTCCGTCGCGGCGAGCCCAGCGGTGGCGGTACCACTGCGATAGCTTTCGGCCTCACCTGGCCCAGCCCGATTGCCTCCGCTCTCAGCACCTCTAGTGCTTCCCGCTAGCTAGCGCCCAGACGTCGCCGATGCTCCTTCCGCTAAGCTACCACGCGCTCACCAATCCCTGAACCAGCGTCAGAAAGGCTACCAGCGGTCCACTTCTAGCCTCTAAATCTCTTAAAAATCTTTTTCTAAAATATATTTATTTCTCTCTTTTTCTCTTATATTCCCTCAACATAAGTCTAAACATAAATATAAAAATTAAAGCGAAAAAGCAAATAGATATATTTATACATATACTTCCAATAAGCGGTACCTCTCTAACAAATATATCCCAATACAGGCCATAGGCAATCCAAAAAAGACTAACGAACAGCCAACTTCCTATCCAGCAACCTTTTTCAGCATCTTCAGAGATTTCGAAAGAGAAATAAAAACGTTTCTCCTTCTTCGTAATCTTTGGGAGTTTAAGCAGCATCTAGTTCTCCTTTTCCTCTTCGGCGAGCTGGGTTCAGAAGCGTAAGGCAGGCCGGTGTGACGCAAGAGGAAGCACACTTTTCCCCTGCTGCCTGGGTAGGCAGCAGGGGAAAAGTCCTTACGGACCTGCTTCCAGATCAGTAACAATGCAACGAAGGCACAGGAGACGTCAGACCGAAAGAGACTCCTGCTCCATGACCTCCGCAAACATTGCGAGAATAGTCAGGCAGGAGAGTGACAACACTGTTCAAAACGGAGTTTATAATGGACAGGACAGGTTGCAGGGCCGGGAACATCTGACCAATAATCGGGACAATCACGGGCACAAGGGCCTTGCCATACGTCTCTATCATATTCAACAGTTGCTGAGTGAAATCAACGTCTACCTGGTACGGGGCACACACTGGACCAACACATGCCAAATACACGGTCACACAGATCCCACCTGAACGAGACCGAAAGACAATAGTCCGGCAGGTTATCTGGACGCTCGGATGCACAGCTCCAGGATCGGTTGACCCCGTCCTTGCCAAGACCTTTTGAACTGCAAGCTGATAGCCTTGGCCAGATGTGGAACCATAGCTAGCAACTGGCATCTGTTGGGCAGCCGAGCCTGTCATTCCTTGGAAAGCCTGGGCATGAGCAGATCCAGCCGGCGCCAGCGCCAGCCCCAGAGCAAAGACGATGGCCAACGCGCCTAGCAGGTACAGTCGGCATCTGGTCAACATCTCGTCTGACTCCTTTCATACGACGATTGTCTATCGTGCACACCCGCTAAGGTGTGCCTACGCCAAGAATGCCAGATGCTCACCGAGCACGCCATCACCTTCGCTCGTCCTTTTACTAGTCTTCTTCCCCAGTCATTCCATCACCGCACTAGTCCAGAAGAGCACAATTTACAGGAAGCTCCGTCAGTAAGTCGCAAGATCTGCCCTCCCACCCTCTTGCCCGCATCCAGAGGACCGCTCTTCTTGCCTCCCCCTGCCCAGCTTAGCCCCTCGGGCCAGGCTCATTCTTGCTCGGCCCAAGCCCAGACCCCGGCACCGTTGCCAATGGCCCACCAGGCGAGTCAGTCAGGTCACCTCGCCCCTGAGCGAGGCCCTCTCTGCTCTTCCTCCAGCGCTCTCCTTCCCCTCCCCAAGAGAAGCTGTCAGGAGCTTCCCGCCAGCATCAGCACCACCAGGCACCTCACGGTCAGCAGAACCAGAGATCGCTCGCCCACATCGTCAGCCAGCGACTGGTAGCGCAGCGCCCACAGCAACGGTCCTCTACAAAGGCAGGACACGGCAATACACCTCCAGACCTGTTTCAAACAGTTCAAGCCGCCCGACGTAGCTATCCTGCGCTTCCAGCCCTCTCCGGGAAGGCCAGGCCACCGCTCTCTCGTGCAAGATCATCAGGGGCAGATAAGACGCCTCCTCTCCGTTCAGGTAGGCTCTGATCAGATAGAGACCGACCTGACTCAGAAGCAACAAACTCCACCGGCTCTCTGACAATACTCATCTTGAGGCGGCCAGGAGTACGATAGGCTGGATGGTCAAAGGCCAGTAGGCAAGAGGACGTGAACTATTGGGAGGGGCCATGACCATGCTCTGCTGATAGATGGAGATCACCCCCAGGCCAGTGACAGCATCTTCTTCCCTGATGGCTCCCGCTACTTGCTCGACTTCCTTGTATACCAACCTCTCTCATCCTTTGCCCGACAAGTTGGGAGATTCCTGGCGAGGATCGCGCTGAGCGCAACAGGAGCGACTGAATCCAAATCGGCGGATGTGGCATGAAGCCCTTTCCTCTCTGGGCTGCCCCACTTGCAGACTAACAGAAGAGCAAAGCTCTTAAACTATATACTTTCTCCCTTACCACTTATCCTCTCCTAGTATAATAGAGCGTTAGCAGATCGTCAAGTTCACAGTTGAAATCCCAGATAACTGCTTCCGTCCACAGAGCTGGATCTCCTTGACGAGCATAATGAGAGCTACCAGCAGTGCTACACTAAGCACCGGGATCGCCGCTTCCAGTATCACTATTTGCTCAGGACAAGGCATTTCAAGAACCTCCTTTGAGCGTCAAGAAAACAAAGAAGCCAGCCGCCAGTACAGCGACGAAGCCGCCTAGCGCTCCAATCAGTTGACCCACGCGCTCCGGGCCAGGAGGCAGACGCCACACTCGCAGCCAGAGGAGCGCATCGCTGATCAATAACACAAAGAGGCATAAAAGAGCAAGAACTGTGAGCAGCACGACTCAATTTCCTCCGTAAAGGGTCTATACAGCTCTCCAGCGATCAGAATAGTTAGCCAAACTTTTGCATATTTAAACTTAAATCACCAAATCAATAGTACATCTCAAAAAAAGCAACACCATACAATAGATCCTACGAGATCAGTTCGTCGAGCCAGGCTCCGTTGCCATTACACTTATTATCTTCTCACGCGACGATTGTCTATCGTGCACACCCGCTAAGGTGTGCCTACGCCAAGAATGCCAGATGCTCACCGAGCACGCCATCACCTTCGCTCGTCCTTTTACTAGTCTTCTTCCCCAGTCATTCCATCACCGCACTAGTCCAGAAGAGCACAATTTACAGGAAGCTCCGTCAGTAAGTCGCAAGATCTGCCCTCCCACCCTCTTGCCCGCATCCAGAGGACCGCTCTTCTTGCCTCCCCCTGCCCAGCTTAGCCCCTCGGGCCAGGCTCATTCTTGCTCGGCCCAAGCCCAGACCCCGCACCGTTGCCAATGGCCCACCAGGCGAGTCAGTCAGGTCACCTCGCCCCTGCCGCCTCCCCAACAAGAACCACCAGCGGGCCGCCCTGAGCGAGGCCCTCTCTGCTCTTCCTCCAGCGCTCTCCTTCCCCTCCCCAAGAGAAGCTGTCAGGAGCTTCCCGCCAGCATCAGCACCACCAGGCACCTCACGGTCAGCAGAACCAGAGATCGCTCGCCCACATCGTCAGCCAGCGACTGGTAGCGCAGCGCCCACAGCAACGGTTCCCTACAAAGGCAGGACACGGCAATACACCTCCAGACCTGTTTCAAACAGTTCAAGCCGCCCGACGTAGCTATCCTGCGCTTCCAGCCCTCTCAGGGAAGGCCAGGCCACCGCTCTCTCGTGCAAGATCATCAGGGGCAGATAAGACGCCTCCTCTCCGTTCAGGTAGGCTCTGATCAGATAGAGACCGACCTGACTCAAAAGCAACAAACTCCACCGGCTCTCTGACAATACTCATCTTGAGGCGGCCAGGAGTACGATAGGCTGGATGGTCAAAGGCCAGTAGGCAAGAGGACGTGAACTATTGGGAGGGGCCATGACCGTGCTCTGCTGATAGATGGAGATCACCCCCAGGCCAGTGACAGCATCTTCTTCCCTGATGGCTCCCGCTACTTGCTCGACTTCCTGTATACCAGCCTCTCTCATCCTTTGCCCGACAAGTTGGGAGATTCCTGGCGAGGATCGCGCTGAGCGCAACAGGAGCGACTGAATCCAAATCGGCGGATGTGGCATGAAGCCCTTTCCTCTCTGGGCTGCCCCACTTGCAGACTAACAGAAGAGCAAAGCTCTTAAACTATATACTTTCTCCCTTACCACTTATCCTCTCCTAGTATAATAGAGCGTTAGCAGATCGTCAAGTTCACAGTTAAAATTCCAAGATAACTGCTTCCGTCCACAGAGCCAGACTTTCTTGACGAGGCGGAGCGCCCGCCGGAGGGAGAGAAGCGCGCCCCCAAGAGCAATCGTGTACAGAGCAAGACTGATCACTAATACCCAGAGTCCAATGAGTGCTACCGACATAGACACTGCCTTGCTTTCGGCTTCGGACACCTTTCTCAGAACACCTATTCGCTTATATGGACTCGTGACTCAGGAGACGCTTCAGTCTCCTGCTCCCGAACCAAGAAGCAAATGCAGCCATACTGGCGAGCAGACAAAGGGCAAGCGCCCCCACTAGCACGCTTGTACCTGGAGAGAGCATGTAGAGACCCACTTCCTGCTGCAGGGGCTTCGGTAATGTTGGAATGAAGAGCAGTGCAGTTATCAGGATTACGCAGAGCGACAAGAGCATGACTGGAATGGCCATCGGCAGAAGGATAGGGAAAAACAGTCGTTCTCCATCAGCCAGGCCAAATACAGCTACCATCAGCGAGAGGGCAACGTTAGCCGCCAGTCCCAGCCCTAGCATTAGCAGGCAGAGGCCGATCGCCAGAAGATTAGCACGCAACAGCCACCCGACGATCAGGGCGAGGCCAAGCCAGATGAGCAATGACGGCAGCAGGGCAGCCAACCATAAGGCTCCAAAAAGGCCACCGGCGCGGACAGGCACACTGCGCAGGAGCCAGCGCGGTTGCAGCAGTCGCTTAGCCAATCCTCTGGACAGCACGAGTAGCATTGGCTGGCTTCCCATCAGCAGGCTGGGCACCCCCACGAGAGGCCAGAGATCACGGTAGAGCTGAAGCCCCCCCGGCGATAGGAGGATGCCGGCCATGATTCCAACAGAGATGGCCAGATCGACCACGATGGTAGGCAGATCGGCCCAGCTCCACAAGCCTTCCCGCCAGCAGTAGCCAAGCAAGGCCGCCCAGGGAGGGGGCAGACCAGGCATGTGCCAGGCCAGTTCCCAAAGAGGATGCCTCTTTACCAGCGCTGCAGCCCGCCGGTTCCGCTTCTCGCGCTGCTCCTGCAAACCCTCCCAGATGCCTTGATAGAGATGGCCTCCCAACCAGCCATAGCCAGCACCCAGCACTATCAGCAGCAAGAGCGCTCCCAGCAAGACCAATTCATCAGCTCCCGTCAGCCGCCCGCTCAGGAGGCCCTCCTCCGCCCTCAGTAGCAGGGTCGCCGGCATCAGTATCCCAGCGCCCAGCCTCGCCAGCCAGCTTTCTCCCCCCCACAGGACGGCCCCCAGCGGCAGCCCAACGATCAACAGGGCCGGAAGGCAGAGCAGCACGGCAGCCGCGGCCACAGTACTTCTCGCCCGCCTGATCCCCAGACACCAGGTCAAGCACAGTAAGCCCGTGGGCGCCAAGAGCGAGCAGAGCAGGAGCAGATAGGCAGCAGTCAGCCAGAGCTGCCCGATGAGGCCGCCAGTGCCATGCGCCAGCCAGACTACTACCGATGGTAACAAGAGGAGCATGATAGTCGCTAGAAATAGCTCCCGGAGCAGGCGGTAGAGCGGACGTAACAGCAGCAATGAGCGGGGCAAAGGGACCAGCAGATACCAGATCAGCTCGTCGCCCTCCCAGAGCAGCCCCGGTGCTCGCAGGGTCTGGAAGACCAACAGCAGCCCAAAGGCCACTGTTATCCCCGCCGGCAACCATTTAGCCACGAGTGCGGGAACAAGCAGCGTAGCCGCCAGCAAAGAGAGACTGGGACCCAGCAGCGGCAGCAGGCCCAGCAAGAGAACACCGCGCCGCCACCAGGGCACTTCCTGCCAGCCTGCGCGCAGTAGCCACCACTCCAGACACAGCAGCGCCACCAGTTGATGGCGCCAGCGGCCTGGCCTCGGACTCACCAATGGCCTCGCTTTCCCCCGACGTTCTTCCCTCATTACCGTCCCTCTTCCCTCATCGTCTCAGCCGAGGAGGCCAATGCAAGCCTGGCAAAGATCTGTTCCAGTGTGCTCTCTCCGGCCCGCGCCCGTAGCTCGTCAAGGCTCCCATCAGCAACAATACGGCCTCGCCCCAGAATGATTGCCCGCCCGCAGAGACGCTCCGCGACATCCAGCAGATGCGTTGCGATAAGCAGCGCATGTCCCTGGGCGCTTAAAGTGGCCAGCTC
This sequence comes from Thermogemmatispora argillosa, assembly GCF_059696725.1. Lineage (NCBI taxonomy): Bacteria > Bacillati > Chloroflexota > Ktedonobacteria > Thermogemmatisporales > Thermogemmatisporaceae > Thermogemmatispora > Thermogemmatispora argillosa. The sequence continues at coordinate 1,286,132 of NZ_AP019377.1, forward strand.
GCGCTTCACCAGCATCACCCCAGAGGGATCGATTCCATTCAGCGGCTCATCAAGCAGTAATAGTGGCGGCTGGTGCAAGAGCGTCGCACAGAGCACCAGGCGGCGCTTCATTCCCTGCGAGTAGGCGCGAATGCGCCGCTGTGCTACCTCCTCCAGGCCAAAGCGCACCAGCAATTCGCTGGCGCGCTCGCGACAGGAGGCGCGAGAAAAGCCACGCAGACCTCCTACAAATTCTAGAAACTCCTGACCAGTCAGCCCCGGATAGAGCGTGGGCATTTCAGGCATATACCCAACCAGCGACTTCAGTTCATCTGCAGTCAGGCGCTGCCCACGCAGATAAATGCTCCCTTCACTCGGAGTGAGCAGGCCGGCCAGCATCTGTAAGGTCGTTGTCTTTCCCGCCCCATTTTCGCCAAGCAGGGCCACCAGCTCGCCAGGCCAGAGCTGGAAGCTGATATGATCCACAGCCTGTAAACATCCATAGGCTTTGCTGAGTCTTTCAACCTCTAAGAGCGGCAGGCCACGTTCGCTCTGTTCCATCCTGTGGCTCTCCTTGCGTCTAATGCCACCAAAATATGCTAAGTCCAAGGAGCACAAGGGCTGCGACGAGCATTCCCCAGCCCAACAAGAGGAAATGACTGGGAGGGCTGCTCCGGCCCCTACTCTTGTCAGATCGCTGTGCCTCACTTGCTAGCTGCCCTGCTTGCTCCAGATTGTGGCGGCGAACATATCCATAGCCCAGCGCCACTCCCCCAGTGACACCGAATAAACACGCCAGGACAAGGAGAGCAAAAGCTAACCAAAAGCTCGCTAGAAACGCCAGCGCTAAAACAGCGATGCTATCGAGGAGCGCAATCCCGAAGAGCAGCACAGCGAGAAACCGCTCAGCCTTACTCATAAAACTTTCCCTCTTTAATCCCCTCCATGATTCTCCAGAGCCCCACGGCGATAGAGTAAAGTTCAATGGCACTAACTGCTAAGAGGAAAGCCAGCGCGTCCTGTGTCGTTGGAGACTGGAGAACCAGGGAAACAGGCTGCGGAGCACTGTAGACACCGCTCAGAAGAATCAGGATAGCCAGCAAACTGTTACGCAGCAATGCCTCCCTATAAGATACAGGCCGCTCTCGAAGGCCAGAACAGCCACATGCAAGGACCTTGTGTCGCCGTGACACTGATCCGAGCGCTACGGAACAGCAGGTGTCATAAGGCCCTGTTCATATCATGGAGCTACCTGTAAAATCTGTTTGTTCCCCAGGAGAAATAAACGCGCCGCCAGCTCAATATGTCCATCATGGCTGACAAACGTAACCCTCTCCTGTCTGCTGCTGTCGACTAGCAAGGACAATGTCCAGACTATATTCTTGACCACTACGACTATATGAGACCGCTACATCCTGCGCCGATTCCACCGGCTGTATATAGCTGAGCAACAGGAGCGTCTCTCGTTTCCAGAGCTGCCCTGTCTGTCGGTCAAGATAATAGCCCCCTAGCAAGGGGTCAGAAAGCGTCAGACCTCTTTGCTTCAAAAACCTCTTCTTTTCGAGAATAGCAGCACAAGTCGGCTCGGACCAGCACAGGTCTTAGTCTTTTTCCTGGTCTTTTGCTTAACGATTTCGGCAGAGGAGATCAGTGAAGGCACTTCCTTGGGCTACCTTGACTAGCTCGTGTATCACAGCAAGATCCTTCGAGATAATCAAAACCACCTTCTTCATCAGAGGATTTATTTCTGAACGGCCATGCCAAGGGAGCGCGCAGCAAGGATGCAGGTAAGGACAACCATGCCTCAAAAGACGTAGAGGCAGTCGATTCGAACTGGTAGTAGGCCTGAACTAGTCTAGCTAGGCTAAAGGCGACTCACGTGCCTGATCCATACCGGCGCGCGGTGGCAGACTGTCGAGCTGGACGGGTCCCGCGTCACCCGAGGCCTGCTGTGCCCGGCTATTACCGCTGGCCTGCGTCTCTGTCGGGGGAGAAGCCGAAGCTATCTGCTCCGCTGGCAGCGCCGTCTCACGGAGCGCTGTCGTGCCAGCAGCACTATCTGAGGTACCAGAAGGAGAAGGAGAGGGGCCATTCAGCTGCAGACGTCCACCACGCTGGCGCTGGCGATAATCGATCCACACAATCAACACCACCATAATCAACACCACTAACAAGATGCTGATGAACTTAAAGAGATGCGCATTCTGCCTGTTGGCAATATCAAGAGACAGAATCGACAAGCCAGCGGCCAGCACCCCGAAGGAGAAGGTCACCCCATAGAAGAGATAACAGATCTGCTTCACCGTCAGACCAGCAGCCATCAAACGATGATGCAAATGGGTCTTATCGTAGTGCCAGGGGCGCTGCCCATGTCGAATACGATTAATCGCCACCACCGCCACATCGAGAATCGGCACACCGAGCAGCATCAGGGCCAGCGCCAGCTTCGCGCCGCCAATCGTCGACATCACCGCCAGCCCCAGCCCCAGAAACATTGCTCCTGTATCACCCATAAAGATGCGCGCTGGATTCCAGTTATGGGGCAGAAAGCCCAGCACAGCCCCCGTGAAGATCGCCGCCAACACCGCGATGCTCTCTTGATGAAAGACCCAGCTAATCAGAGCAGTAAAGAAACCAGTGATCCCCACAACGCCCGCCGCCAGCCCGTCGACCCCATCGATCAGATTGACCGTATTCATCATCCCGACCATCCAGAACCACGTAAAGCAGAGGGCCGGAATCGCCGCCAGCGTAATTGCGTTATCGTGCACTCCCAGATAAACCAGGCCAGGAGCAAACGGGTTATTGAACGAAAAGAGAAAGATGCCGTGAAAACGTCCATCCCAGGGGGCCAGCAGAATCGCCGCCGCCACCGTCTGCGCCAGCAGCTTGATCAGAGGCTGCAAACCAATCAAATCATCGATTAAATGCACCACGACTAGTAGCAATGAAGCCAGTAAAAACAACCAATAGACAGTACTTTCAACATAGAGAGAAGTAGGAATATTATGTGCTGGTGTATAGAAAAGCAACGAAGCCACGACAAAAGAAAGAAAAATCGCCACGCCACCCAAACGAGGGACAGGAACCGTATGGACCCGGCGTTCAGAGGGGTAATCGAGCCAGCCCATGCGCAGACAGAGCGCCCGCACAGCAAAGGTCAGCAGATAGGTCAGCACAAACGCCGCAATCCCTCCGAGCAACGGCAACGCCAGCGGAGGAAGCCAGGAAGCCACAGGCAAGAGCGCCGCTACAATCAACTGTAAGTCACCGGCCTGGACCATCTACCGTCTCCTGTGAGGAGCTAAGCGCTGCTCCTCACTGTGTTCTTCATTAGCCTCTCCGTCGCTCTCTGGCTGGCAGTTCCCGCACTCCTCTTGCGGATGAGTTCAGCCAGGAGCGTTACGGTAGTCCGATTATACGGACTCCCTCAAAAGGAACGCAATGACTTCGCCGATTTATACTAGTCCAGAAGGGGGGAAGAGCAGGCCTCTCTCCCATTTTCTAGGACGCTCGCTGCGCTTTCGCTATAGTATAGCCCCTTAGCCGGCCTACAGACAGAAGCCATCTCACTCAAAAAGTCAGTATGAGGAGACGCTCATGCCCCGCATAATCCCGGCGGCAGGCCAGACCCAGAGAGGGCCAGAGCTGGCGCGCAAAGGACTCCAGCGCCTCACGCTGCTGATCACCGATCTCCAGAAAGACCACAGCCCGCTCTTTGAGGACAGGACGCTCACGGAGTTGCAGCAATAAGCGCTCTAGCAAGGCCAGCCCGCGAGGACCGGCAAAGAGAGCCTCGGGCGGCTCAAAGTCGCGCACATCGGGGGCAAGCTGCTCCCGCTCCTCCAGTCCGACATAGGGAAGATTGGCCGCTAACAGATCAACCGGCTCAGGCAGCGGTTGCACCAGATCGCCCTGTAGCAGACGCACACGCCCGCTGACTCCATAGCGCTCGCAGTTCAGCCGTGCCACTTCCAGCGCCGCCGCCGAGCTATCACAGGCATAGAGATAGGGTAAACGTGGCTCACTCACTGCCAGGGCCACGGCAATAGCCCCTGAGCCGGTGCCGATATCGGCTATGACTGGCACCTCTCGCCGCTCCAGACGGCTTCGGGCTTCGGTGAGCACCGCCTCTACCAGCAGCTCGGTTTCAGGCCGGGGGATCAGCACGCGCCGATCGACAAACAGATCGACGCCGAAAAATTCCTTGTGCCCCAGCAGATAGGCCACCGGTTCGCCACGCTGACGCCGCGCGAGCAGGGTCGTCAAATGCTGCAGCTCGCGGTCCGTCAGCTCTCGCTCAGGATGGGCATACAGGGCCGAGCGTTCCACCCCTAAGACATGGCCGAGCAGCACCTGTACATCTCGCCCAGCCTCCTGGGCGCTTTGACCCGCCATCTGGAGCATCTGCCTTCCCCATTTCAGAGCCTCCTTCACGGTCATCGTTATTCCTCCCCAGCGCTTCCTTGCTCTTGCTCACCCCGGCAGAATAGCCAACTAGCGACTCGGCCTGGCCCCATGCTCCCCTTATTCCTCATCGAGCGGGCGCCGCCCCTGGAAGCCTGCATCAAGCGGATGCCAATACTTAATGCGCTCTTCGCCCAGATGCCAGCAGAGATAGACCTCACGCCCGTCGCGCAGACTCAAGAAATCCACAAGGCCCATGTCCGGGTCCTTTAACTCACAGCCGAACTCGCTGAGTTCCGCCAGCGCCTCCTGCAGCCGTCGCAGATAGAGCGCCTGCGACCGCTGAATCTCCATCATCGTTTCGTTGACATTATGGCCGTTCCTCATGATACGCAGGCGGATAGCATGAGCGCGCTCCTCCCCTTCCCTGAGCCTGCGCCGCTGCTCCTGAATACGGCGCAAGATCGGCGAGATCACCGGTAGCAGGGCCTCGGCCTCCTCTCGGGAAAAATAATGAGGCATCCCAACCCTCCTTCTTTCCTTCCTTCCTTTGCTTCTGCTTTCACTCGCGCTGTCTGCAGCCCTTACGCAGCCGCTCCCATGACTAGCGACCAGCAGAGGGGGTGCCCTTCTTGCCCGCAGGCGTCGGCGTTGGCGTCACCAGCGGAGAAGCCGTCGGCTGAGGGGTGGTCGCTGGCCCAGCGAGCTGAATGCTCAGATCATCAAAGGTCTTGAAGACCATCACCTGACCACCGCTATCATAATAGTCGCCTTTGACCACGTCTCCCGGCTGCACTAGCGGCAGCTTTGGCGAAAGCGAGAGATTGGCAGTAAAAATGTACGGCTGGCCAGCAAGCTGCAGGTAAAAGACCGTGTTCGACCCTTCCTGTACCGAAGCAATGCGCAGTACCCTGGCCACCACGGTCTTGGTTGCGCCACTGGTTGGACGACTGGTCGCCGTCGCCTGTTGCGTCAGCCACTGCTGATAAGCTTGCAAGGCGCCGCTCAGTGTTGTATCGTACTGGACATTACTGCCGTTGAGGTTGCGCGCGTCTACGATACCCACCGCTTGAAAGATGCTGCCGCTGCTGACGTGCTGGACAAAGATCGCAACCCAGGTCGGTTCTCCATAGAGCTGATAGAGCTGCACACTATCGACATCGTAGCTGCGCACGTTGGCGCGCGCTGACTGAATAGTATTCTCGACATTGCTACCGATCCCAATCCCCGTCAGCGGATAGAAGGTACCGCGATTGGTGTGGGTATCAAAGAGAACAATGCCCGTGCTGGAATTATCATTCAGCGATGAGGAGGTCATCGGCACCAGCCACACCGGCTGATCAACGCTGTTATAGAGGAGCTGAGGCTCACTGGCCGGCACCTGCTGATTGGCGCCCGAAGGATTAAACCAGGGAGCGGCATGATAGAGGCCCCACCACTGCAAGTATTGCGTGACAGTCGCCGCCGGCATCACGCGATCCACCCAGCCCGGCACATCTTGAGGGCGATAACGCGTGATCTGGCCAGTGTGGGCATCCACTAGCAGGACCTCCGTCAGCACATCGCCTGTATAGCCGCGCGAAGGCTGCATTACGGAGATGGTCCAGTAGGGATGATAGTGATCATCCAACTCCAGCGTTGGATCGACCAGGCGCCCATAGGTGTAGCCGCTCAGGTAGACGTGCCGCAGCAAATCCTGATTGAGCAGGGCCCCAGGCAGATAGGCCAGGGTCTTATCGCCGCCAGTCATGAGCCGCGGTGTTGCCTGGGGATCTTCGGCATCGACCACTACGAAGCCGGGAGTACGCGGGTTAGAGAGGTTCACAAAGATGTTGTTGTAGCTGAGCGGCGCGACATAGTACAGATGGTGATTGATAGACTGCAGAGTATAGCTGCTAGGGTTCAGATTGTAAGTTGAACCGAGATTCTGCCCTGTGGCCCCCAGGACCTGCTGCCCCTCGTAGGCAGCGACGCCCTGGCTGACGAGCACAATATGATTAGGATCAGTCGGCGGCAGCGTCGGCGAGTTGGCCGCCTTGATCTGCGGAATGGAAGCCAGGGCCTTGGCATTGCTGTCAAACCACGTGGTGAAGACGACGATGAGTCCAGACACTACCAGCCCTACAACGCCTACAACCACCAATCCAAAGAGTCCAGCCGCTACCGCCCCACGAGAGATTGTCCGGCCCTCTTGCCCTCTGTCTTCTGGCTTGGCTTCCCCACGCCCCTGCGCCTGCCTGCCTCTCCCTTGGCCCACCACCACCTTCTCCTCCCGCGCGTTGAGAATCGGACGCAGCAGCGGCAAGAGATTCGCCAGGCTGCTGATGGCCAGCGGCCAGAGCACCCACTGCCAGCCTCCCAGCGGCCCAGTCAGGGCCGGCAACTCGAAATAGACTAGTAGAAAGCAAAAGACGACATTGAAGAGAAAATAGCCAGCCAGCCAGCGCAGAAAGCGACTGGCCACAAAAGGCTCCCGCCGCCCAAATCCCAGACGCCCCACTGTCAATATTGCCATGACAATCAGCGCCCCACCGACTGCCAGAAGTACTGTAATCATCGCGCGCTTTCTCCTGCCTCTGCCTCCGAGAGATTCTCTAATGATTCCCTTGGGATGCTGCTCATCCATGAAGCGAGGACCCTTCTGCCCTCGGCCCTCGTACTGCTCCGCTCCACACGCTGAGCCTCTATCTTGAGGCCAGCCAGCGCCGTCGCTGGCACCGCCGCCCCTTTATTGTAGTGCCTGGTCAGGCAAAGCACAACACCTGGCCCATCCGCAGTCTTCCCGATACCCTTGCTGGCCGATCGCTGGCAGCCAGGGAATTTTTCCCTGGGCGAGACTGTTGTTAGTGTTGTAACATAACCAGAGAACGACAAGAAAGTGCAAGCGATCGATCGGACAAGCTAGAGAGCCGGGACGCAGCGCGCCGCTCGGCTCTTTCGTGCGCTGTCCGTCTGACCTTTGCCCGCCATTGCTTACCTGGAATTACCAGGCATAAGGAGTCACACAGCATGAGTCTGTTCAGACGACAGGCCTCTGAAACAGCGACCAATTCCAATGTCAAAGAGGAAAAGGATCGGCTACCACCCGGTCAGTACCTGACCAAAAAATGGCCGGTGCTGAGCTACGAGCGCACGCCAAGCTTTCCACCTGATTGGCGGCTCAAGATCACTGGCGAGGTCGAACATCCTTTTGAACTGACGTGGGAAGAGTTTCTCGCGCTGCCACGGGTGACTATCACGACCGATATCCACTGCGTCACCACCTGGAGCCGTTTCGATAACACCTGGGAGGGCGTCCATATCCGCGAGATCCTCAAGCGCGCCCGCCCGCTGCCGAGCGCCAGATATGTCATGGCCCACTCCTGGACCGGCTACACCACCAATATGCCCCTCTCCAGCCTCGACGATGATGATGTGCTGATCGCCATCAAGCATGATGGCAAGGACCTGGAGCCGGACCACGGTGGCCCCGTGCGCCTGGTCGTGCCTAAGCTCTACTTTTACAAGAGCGCTAAGTGGCTCGACGGCCTGGAGTTCATGGCTGAGGACCGCCCCGGCTTCTGGGAGATGCGCGGCTACCATAATCGCGGCGATCCGTGGAAGGAAGAGCGCTACTGGTAGCAGCTTTCTCACCAGCAGGGAACAGAGCAGAGACCGCGCGCCGGTCGCCCCGTCCCGCCATTGCCAGAGCTTGACCTCAGCAAGGCTGGCCGGAGCACCGGCGCGGCGCGGCAGCTCAGATAGAGAGCTAGAAGCGGTTCCGGCGCAGCAAGTCAATCACGACCGCGATCAAACTATAGAGCGAGTCGCCAGCTCCGTAAAGACAGCGCTTTCTGGCCTTACCGCGGGGGTTCATCTTTCCTCCACTACCACTTTCTGGCGTGAGCCTTCCCTCAAATGCCAGTGGATGAGCCTCATCCGCTATATCGTCGCTCCAGTGCAGCTCAGGAAAGGTGCGCACCGCCACCTCAGCCGTATAGTCTCCACAGGCGATCAGCGTCGCCGGCGAGAGGACCCGAAAGCGCCATTCCTCCTCCACCCCCTCCAAGAGGAGGAGCTCATCCAGCTTTTTGACGCTCTCAAAGGAGCCATCCAGGTTGAGACCGAGCGCCTCACGCGCCGCCTCTCTGAGGACATTCATGTTGTGCACCGCGACGCTGCTATGCTCATCGTGAGGAAGGCGCGGATCACGCAGATCGGCCCGCCGCTCTAGCTCCTCCTGGAGCATGCGATAGTCCGGGTCCAGCTCCCAGCTGAGAGGGAAGCGCAGCACCCAGCCCAGGGCCTCTGGGCTGAATCCCTCTGCCTGCAGTACCTCCTCATGAGCCGCCGTTAAGGCCTCTTCCCCCTGGAGAGCGACGCGCACCATGATTCCCTTGGGCAAACCACGCTGATAGGGCAGCGCAGCCGTAACTACATACCACCGGGCCTCGTCGATCACCTGACTCAGCGCATTGGCAAAAGTCTCTCGATCGTCCTGCAGTGGTTCATAGTAAACGCGGTTCAGCACCCACTGCTCTGCCTCAGAAGAAATCAGCAAATGAGGGCCAAATGGCATGGAATCCTCCTTTAGACGAATTCACCGATCCATGCCAGGAGAGGAGAGGAGAATCTATCAACGATATGCGAGACCCCTCAAGTGCCTGGAGGAGATGTAAGACAAGATACTCTTGCGCGTAACAAGTATTATAGACGAAGTTTCCCAAAAAGACAAGAGCGCGGCAGCGAGCTGAGCTGATCCTCAACACCTGCGGCTGCCGCGCCAGCCCGGTGGAGCAGACCCGGAGAAGGCGAGCTACCAGAGTTTAGCGCTCAAGCGTGGTCTTACTATTGCGCTCGCCGTCGTAAGAGAGCAGAATACGCTTGCCATCGTAGACCGTCTCCAGGTGCACCGGGCGTCCCCAGAGCTGATAGACATATTGCAGCGTCTTTTCGGCATAGACCAGGTCGAGATCCTGGCCCTCATGCAGATGGCGCAGGTAGAGTTCGCGATTGCCGCGATAGTCGCCATCGTCAACCACAATGTAGGGGAAGCCGAAGTTCGTCATGCTGGCCACGATGCCATCGCGCACCTTCTCCCAGTTCTTTTCTACAATCACCCACTCATCGCCTTCCTTTTTATATAGGTAGAGATCCAGCTCCTCGACCAGCTCCTTTGTCAGATAGTTGCGCAAAAACGAGACATCGTTATCCAGCTCGCGCACCTCGAAGATCTTTTGACGTCCCATCCCAGGCTTGCGTCCAAGGCGTTCCTGTTCCTCTTTCGTCGGATTATCCCAACGGCGTTCAATGTCCTCGAAAATCTTGTAGCCCAGGTAGTAGGGATTGAGCGATGTGCGCGAAGGAGAGAGGACGCTCGCATGCATACGGGCAAACTCCACCGTTTCGGCATCGGAGATAATGCCGCGGTCGGCCATCTCACGCATGATGCGCGAGTGCCATATCGAGGCCCATCCCTCATTCATAACCTTGGTTTGCATCTGAGGCACAAAGTACAGGAACTCTTGACGCACAATCTCGATAATATCGCGCTGCCAGGGTTCCAGAATGGGCGAATGGCGGATCAAGAAGAGTAGGAGATCCTTCTGCGGCTTCTCGGGGAACTTCGGAGGACGACCGCGGCGGCGCTCGCGCTCCTCTTCGGCACGGCGCTCCTTCTCCTCGCGATCCAGCTCCCAAAGATCATCATATTCCGTCGAAGGCCGCGTACGCGCCTCTTCATGTCGCCGACGCTGCTCCTCCTCCTCATCAGCCTCCCCCTTCAAGAAGAGATGGTAGTCGACATGCTCCTGAATCGAGAGAACAGCATCAAGGAAGCGCTCCACCTCCAGCTTGCCATGATCGAACTCATACTTCGCGATGCGCTCCGCATTCAGACTGGCGCGCTCGATCATGCGGCGTGACGTGTGCTGGAAGTAGACATTATTCTTAAAGAAATCGGTATGCCCGAAGACATGCGCCGCCACAAAGGTATTTTGGAGCAGATCATTCATCTCCATCAGAAAGGCGTAGCTGGGGTTTGTATTGACTACCATCTCATAGATCTTACTCAGCCCCAGATCGTAGAGCATCTTCTGACGGTAGTAGGCCTTTCCGTGGGTCCAGTGGCTGAAGCGGCCCGGCAGGCTGTAGGAAGCGAATTCGTACATGATGGTTGCCGGGACCAGCTCAAAATGAGTCGGGAAGGGGTCCAGCCCGAACTCATGGGCAATCTCCCAGGCATAGCCGATGCGATCACGCAGGCGCTCCAGATCGCTATCCGCCATAGGCATCTCTCCCTTGCAGTTGCACTTATCTGCCAGCAGGCACAGCATCGCCGCGGCGCGCGAAGAACTTGCGCAGCGCCGGATAGACTTCCTTCTTATCGGAGATCGTTACCGCGACAAACTTCTTGTCCGTGATGCGGCTATAGGCCGACATCAACGTACTGGGGGAGCGATAATGACCCTCGCGGATCTCGCCGTAGCCGAAGATATTGCACAGCTCGATGAGCTGCTGCACCAACTGCACACAGCGATCGTTATCCCAGGGGAGATTGTCGCCATCCGAGAAGTGGAAGGGGTAGATGTTCCAGTCGTTCGGATTGAAGCGCTCCTTGATGATTTGCAGCGCCAGCTCATAGGCCGATGAAACCTGAGTTCCCCCACTCTCGCCCTTGTGGAAAAACTCCTCTTCTGTGACTTCCTTGGCCTCGGTATGGTGGCTGATAAAGACGATATGCACATTATTATATTTTGTTCGCAGAAAGCGCACCATCCAGAAGTAGAAGCTTCTGGCGATATACTTCTCGAACTCGCCCATCGAGCCGGAGACATCCATCATGGCAATCACGACGGCGTTCGACTCGTAGCGAATGGTTGGCTCCCAGACCTTGAAGCGCAGATCCTCATTCTTCAGGTCCTTAAAGCGCGGATCGCCCTTCGCGGCGTTGCGCTTCATATTCTCCAGAATCGTGCGCTTCTTATCGAGGTTAGTCAGCGGGCCATGCTTACGAATATCGGTAAAGCGGACCGCGTCGGTCTGCAGCTCCTGCTGACGCTTCTGCTCCAGGTTAGGCAGCTCCAGATCCTCAAAGATCAGCTCCGACAGCTCCTCCATGCTGATCTCCGCCTCATAGTAGTCGTAGCCGGGATCTTTGCCCGCCTCGCCCTTCTTGCCGCGGCCTGCGCGGGGCTCCTGCGCGATCACATCGCCGACGCGGCTTTTGCCATCGCCCTGGCCAGCATGGGTCTGGCGCCCTGGATCATAGCGAAAGCGATACTCCTCCAGCGAGCGGATCGGCACGCGCACTGTCTTCTTGCCATCGGAGAGAATAATGCTCTCCTCACTAACGATCTCCTGCAGATTCTTTTTAATGGCCTCGCGAATCTTCTCCTTGTGGCGCTCCTGGTCAATCTGCCCCTTGCGATGCAGCGACCAATCGTGCTGTGAGACGGACATAGCGCACACTCCTTCCTGGCTGGAAGCGGAAGCGAAAAGAGAACAGGGGATGAACCGTCAGCCATGCCGGCCGCCAGCTCCCGCCTCGCCCCGCCACTTATGCCACCCCACCACCCCAGCCCACGCTTTGGCCCCTCCCTGGTTCACCCGCCTCTGTTCGTGAGAGGCAAGCGCCAACCAGCGGGTCGCGGCGACGTGCTCGCTGCGGACCGGTCCGGTCCGGTGGAGCAACGACCACTGTCACCGCGGCTGGCGAGAGCCACGCCCGGGCCTGGACTGGTAAGCGCCTGATCTGCTTGATGCGGCTGGCCGGGCAGCCTGGGCAGCGAGCACGGCGGCTGCGGCTGGTTCACCCCCTGAATAGTCGATCCTTAACGGTTCAACAGGCTCCCAACGTAGCGCAAGATCTCATTGGCGCACACATGGCAGTAGCCATGCTCCGTCATCAGGCGATCGACTACCTCGTTGATCTTGCGCAACTGCTCCTTATCAGGCGTGCGCGTCGAGGTCGTGATCTTCACGACATCGCGCAGATCGGCAAAGAGTTTCTTCTCAATCGCCTCCTTCAAGCGCTCGTGGCTGGTATAGTCAAAGGTCAGCCCTTTGCGCGCCAGCGACGAGATGCGGATCAGAATCTCCTCGCGGAAGGCGCGCTTGGCGTTCTCCGTAATGCCGATCTGCTCCTCGATCGAGCGCATCAGCTGCTCATCGGGATCGATCTCCTCGTCGGTGATAGGATCGCGCAGCTTCGTCTTATTGCAGTAGGCTTCGACATTGTCGAGGTAGTTATTGAGCAGCGTGCGCGCCGCCTCCTCATAGGAATAGACGAAGGCGCGCTGTACCTCCTTTTTAGCCAGCTCGTCGTACTCCTTACGCGCCTCACTGATGAAGTTCAGGTAGCGTTCGCGCTCCTCGCGCGTAATGCTCGTATGCTGATCGAGGCCATCGCGCAGGGCGCGCAGGGCATCGATGGGATTGATGCAGGTCACATTTTGGCGCACCAGAGCATTCGAGAGGCGATTAATGACGTAGCGCGGTGAGATGCCGTCCATGCCCTCGCGCTGCGCCTCCTCTTGCAGCTCACGGACATCCTTCTGCTTGAAGTCCTCGATGTCCTCACCATCATAGAGGCGCAGTTTCTTCATCAGGCTCATGCCGGCCTTCTTCGAGGGTTCCAGGCGCGTCAGGACGGCAAAGATGCTGGCGATGCGCAGCGTATAGGGGGCAATGTGCACGTTGCGCAGGGCGCTTTGCTTGAGGAGCTTCTCATAGATCTTGATCTCATCGGAGACGCGCAGGTTGTAGGGTACTTTCACCAGAATGATGCGGTCCTGCAACGCCTCGGACTTCTTATTGCCGACGAAGGCCTGATACTCGTGCTCATTGGTATGGCTGATCACTACCTCGTCGGCATAGATCATGCTAAAGCGGCCTGTCTTGATGTTCTGCTCCTGGCTGAGCGTGAGCAGCACATACAGGAACTTCTCATCGACCTTGAGCATCTCGATGAATTCCATCAGGCCGCGGTTGGCGACATTCAATTCGCCGTCGAAACGATAGGCGCGCGGATCGCTCTCGACCCCGACCTCACCAATCGTTGAGAGGTCAATCCCACCGACTAGCTCGCTGATGTCCTGGCTCTTGGGGTCCGATGGTGTAAAGGTGCCGATGCCGATGCGATACTTCTCGCTGAAGGCGATGCGCTGGACGGGGACATCTTCGATGCGCCCGTGATACTCATTGTCGAGCATGTAACGGCAGCGCGGGCACAGATCGCCCTCGATGTAGAGGCCGAACTCCTTCTCGATGTCGGGGCGCAGCTCCTGGGGGATGAGATGCAAAGGCTCCTCATGCATCGGGCAACCTTTGATCGCGTAGACGGCGCCGGCCTCGGTGCGCGTGTAGGCTTCCAGGCCCCGCTTGAGCAACTGCACAATGGTCGACTTGCCGCCTCCGACCGGCCCCATCAGCAGCAGGATGCGCTTACGCACCTCCAGGCGCTGGGCTGCCGAATGGAAGTAGTCGACGATCTGCTGCAGCGCCTTCTCGATGCCGAAAATCTCCTGGCTGAAGAAGTTGTACCGCAGTTCGCCGTTGCGCGTAGTCTCGACCCCCGCCTCCATGATCATGTCGTAAATGCGCTCATGTGAGAGGCGGGCGACCTTCGGCCTCTTACACGCGATCTCAAAGTACTGGGCGAACGTCCCCTCCCACGCAAGTGCTCGCTCTCGGTCCCGATATTCCTCTAACCGCTTCACCAGGTCCATAGGTTACCCTTTCTTCTTCTGTCTGCTAGGCTGCCGGCTGGTTCTTTAGGCGGGACGCTTCGCCGCAGACCATCGCCGGCGGGACGGGAAGAACGCTTATTGACTGTTACTCCGGGTGTACGCCTTTGCCGAGGTTCCTTTCCTTCTATGCCTGCTATGACTACAATGACTGCTGCTCCTTCCGGCGCGAAAAACAGGTAAACTATGATATCAAAGGGCTGGTTTTCTGCTCGATCTGCATGCCAAGCTAGAGAACCAGCCCTTTCTACGTTGCAACATGCAATATGACTAGTTTTGTTGCTGCCTGCATCTTCTGCTCGCTCTCCTTCCGCATCTCCTCTCGCCTGCCTTCAATACCCTCTCGCGGCTTGCCAAGCTGCAGAGAAGATGGGCCGCAGAACACTTGGCCCTCGGGCCGCGTGGAGCAAGCGCTGCCTCTGCCGCTCCTTCTGCTCTCGCCTGCTCCTTGTTCTTGGACGCCTCCCGAGAGTCTCCCCTCCCCGGGGATGGCTTGCCTGGTCGAATGCCATATGCTGCTTGATTCCGACGCGTTTCAGAGTAAACAGTAACGGTAATCGTAGCATACAGTACAGACCGGTCCCTGTCAAGTGGCGACCGCCGCTTTTCCACATCCCCCATCTGGGTCATCTGCTCTTTGCCTTTTCTCAGAGTGGGCCTTTCTCTGATGCGCCTGGGCTGGGCCTTGGTTCTTTCTTTCTCTCGGAGAGGAAAGCGGTAAAGCCAGGCTGCTTTGCTCGCTGGTCGGCTGGTCCGGCCCCGCACTCCAGATGGGTTCAAGCGGAGCAGAGCGGTGCCGCTGATGGTGGGGGGACGAGGTGGAAGACGGCTGGCCTGGGAGCGTTGCGTCGTCCGTCGTCGCCTCAGCGGCCCGAGCAGAGAGATCGGCTGTGGTTAGGCCGGGGGCAGGCAATGAATATGAAGAGGAGCGGGTCGTCTGAGCCGGCAGATCAGCGACTAGGAGGTTTCGCGCTGAGACTGATGTGGGGCTTCAATGAGCGGAATAGTGGCGATGAGGTGGCAGCCACCAGCGGCAGGCCGGTGGAGAGATAGCTCTCCTCCTAGCTCCTGGATACGCTCACGCATGCCTATCAGGCCATAGTGACCGCGCCTCGGGCCTTGGCCTTCGCTGGCCTGAGCAGAGCTTGCCAGCGATGCCGCGCCGTCATTGTTGGTTGCCGCCTCCAGCCTGGCCAGCAGCTCTGGTGGCAAACCGACGCCGTTGTCGGCAATGGAGAGGAAGAGCCGACCAGCCTCGGTGCGTAGTTGTAGAGAGACATGCGTGGCCTGAGCATGCTTCTCGATGTTCGTGAGAGCCTCTTGCACGATTCTGAGCAGGGCCTCCTGCCGCTCACCAGGACCAGGCAGATGCTCCAATTCAGGCGCAAGGTCTAGCTCTAGCTCCCAGCCGCAACGCGCCGCGAGACGCTCGGCAAAGGTGGCGATCGCTTGCCGCAGCGAGCATTGTCCCAGCACAGGCGAGCGCAGATTTGCGATGGAGGCCCGCAGCTCGCTCATGGCCTCGCGCGTGACCTGCAGCGTCTCGGCAATCTCTTGCTCGCAGCGCTCTGGGTCGCGTCGGACAAGTCTCCGTATGACCTCTAGCTTGACGCTGACCAGAGTCAGGGCATGTCCCAAGGTATCATGCATTTCGCGGGCCAGGCGCGTGCGCTCGCGCAGGATCGCTAGCTCTTGTTCACGGGCCGCCGACAGCGCTAGGCGTTGATGCGCTTCCTCCAGGTCACTATGGGCCTGAGCCAGTTCCCGTAAGAGGCGGGCGTTACGCCGCTGTTCTCTGAAGAGATGGGCTATCGTAACAGCCGAGATGGTGGCGGAGCCAAAGGTAAGGATCAGTCCCCCCAGCGATCCGAGGTCCGGCAAGTTTAGCGGCCAATGCACTGTCCCGCTCAGTAACAGGAAAGTCAGGAGCGAGCAGAAGAGCGGCCAGATGAGAAAAGGCAGGTCAAAGGCGCCGAAGCAGAAGCCAAAGACAAGCCAGTAGTCCCAGACCAGGCCGCGATCGATGAAGGTCAGCCCCAGGCAGATGAGGTAGCAGATGGCCCAGAGAAGCAGGGCATAGGGACGGGGCGGGGGCCAGCGGTGCTCTCTCTGCAGCCAATAGTGACCGTAATAGAAAGCTTGCAAAAGCAGCAGGGCCAGCGATAAGGCGATGATCGTTATTGCACGCCAATCGTGAAAATATTCTGGAGAGGCACTAAGCGTTAGATAGTCTGCAATTGATAGAGCAAAGATATAAAAGAGACACCATTGCAAGCCAAACAGGCGCAAACGGTGCTTTAGTCGCTGCTCGCTTTCGCTGGCTGCAGCTTTATGCTCCGCGCTCTTGGTGCTAGTCATGGTCATCGACGGTCGACTGCTCTCATCGCGGGAGGCCGCTGAGGATCACACGGCCAGACTCTACTGATCGCTCCGCGGAGCCAGGGGCTGGCGGGCGGGGCGATGTTAGTTTGGCTTGCTGGGCACCCCCAGGCCAGGGCTACCCAGCAAGCGGCGGGATCGACCCGCGTTCTCTGTTCATGTTTCAGTCCCTGTCTACAGCGATCAGTATATCCTCCTGACAGGGAACGGCACCAGTGCCGAAAGCCCTAGCTTTCCTCTATGACTAAAGTCACGGCCTCGCCTACGGTGATGCCCAGAGTGGCCGCGGCGTTGCCATTGCGAATGGCCACCCCAACATAGCCAGCGCTGTCGCTGTAGACAAAGGGTTCGCCTTCGCCCGCCTCGCCAGCAAAGAAGGGCTGCCGCCGCTCAATGGTCAAATTGCGCCGCGGCACCAGCAGGCGCACATGCGGGGCCGTGAAGAGGTCTGGGACGAGCGTTAGAGGAATGCTCGTCACCAGGTTGCCAAAGTGGTCGATGTAGATGACACTGGCCTCGATACGCCCCTTCTCACGCCGCGGCTGACTGAGAGCGAGCCGCTGCAGTGAATGAGGATCAAGGGCGGTCCCGAACTCCGCCAGCGGCACCCCACGCGCCAGATGCGCAGCCGCTGGCGCGAAGATGTCTCGTCCGTGAAAGGTCGTGCTGACCACTGGCAGGCGATAGGCCGGATTCTCCAGGGCCACTACCTGGCGTAAGGGCTGCTCGGCAAGAACATAACTGAAGAGACCGTTGTCCGGTCCGACAAAGAACCAGTCGCCGGCTGCAAGCGCAATGGCTCGCCGCTGGCTCCCTACGCCGGGGTCGACCACGCAGAGAAAAATGCTGCCCGCTGGGAAATAGCGGTAGGCCGTTGACAGGAGCCAGGCCCCAGCGGCAACGTTTTGGGGCGCGATGTCATGGCTGATGTCGATCAGCTGCGCCTGCGGCACAATGCCAGCAATGACCCCTTTCATGATGCCAACAAAGCCATCGCGCAAGCCAAAATCGGTCATCAGGGCAATTACAGGCTGACGAACAGCGGTCCGCTCGCTCGTGCTGGCCGCTGGAAAGTGCTTCTCTCCGTTGCTGTGCGTCATGGTAATGTCCTTCTCTCTCTGCAATGCGCTGCACTGGCCCCAGGTGGTGGTGAAGGCCAGGCGCGTTCTCCTTTCTGTGTAGTCGTTCTCAGAAGAGCTGTCAATAGACCAGGGCCACGGAATCGCTCAATGGTACTGGCGACTACCTCTCCTTAGCCATTGTATGCTATACTAGCCACGATATAGAGCAGTCCTGACAAGAATACAGGTAGAATAGAAGAATAGTTCAGGCAATTTTAGCTTTTCTTGAGCCTGTTCTCTTCATGCTACGAGCGGGTGGCCTGGGTCTTCCCAGCCCAAAACGTGGTTTTGTAGTGGAGCGTTCCCTATTGCTTCATTTGTACATCATCACCATTACAGATAGTCGAAACTCGATGGAAAAGGAGGCGGCGCTTCTTCCCCACGTCTGCAGTCAGGGGGATGCGCTCTGCATGAGCCGATGAATGTCAGTACCGGTGGCTCGCATATTCTTATTTTTGAACGCGATCAGCAACTTGCTGCCTTGCTCAGTAGCGAGCTACAACTTGCCGGCTACGAATGCCATATAGCTCGCACGGCAGTAGAAGTCTTTGACGCGATTGCACGCCATCAGGTGCGGCTTGTTCTGGTCAACCTGGCCCAGGCAGCGGCGGGGCGCCGTGAGTTCTGGGTAGCACTAGACGCGCAGCGGCGGGGGCGTGGCGTGCTGGTGCTGACCTATCGCTGCACCAACCTGGCCGGCTACGGCCCGTATGATCCCGAGGAGCATCGGCAGACGGTCGATGTAGAGGTTGATGGCATGCTCGGCATCATGCGCCTGGTCGAGGCTGTCCGGGCTCAGGTGCCTTTGCCGGCTACGGCCTCGCATCCCCAGGTGCGCCTGGCTGAGGTGCCAATGCAGGCGTCGCCCTCTCCTACCCTGACCAGTCTGCAGCCGACGGTTCCTCATCCGGCGGTTTTCTCCCCGGCTCAGAGCCAGCTCAGCGAGCTTCAGCGGCAGTCATCACCGGCTCCGTCGGCCTATACAGCCAGCGTTCAAGCCGCTCCTTCCGCTCCTCCACCGCCGACGTTTACTGATAAGATCCGGGCGGTGATCTATCCGGGGAGCCGCAGTTTTTCGCCGGCTCCCGCTCCTGCGCCTGCGCCGGAGCCGACGAGTTGGGGAACGCCGGCCGGGGCGGGCGGTTTCCAGGGTTCTGAGGGGTTGGGGGCTTTCGCTTCGTCTTCTTCGGCCCGCATGCCCGCTGTGCCGCCAGCGGCCAGCCCTGCCGCTCTGTCTTCGCGCCAGCCGCCCATGAGCCAGGCTGCGCAGTTCTCGCCTGCTTCTCATGCTTCTCCTTCACCCGCTCAGGCGTACTACTCATCTTCGCCGCAGTCTGCGTCTATGGAGTTTTATGCCCAGCAGCGTTCTCAGCCGCTGGAGGCTTTCCCACAGGAGCCGGCAGAGACTTTCTATCAGGCGCCGCGCTCGGGGCCTCTGCCCCAGCCATCGGCTGGGCTTCCCTCTCACGAGCCTTTGCCGCAGCAGATGCCGCCAATATCGCCTATGTCCCAGGCGAGTCCTGCGCCCTTTGTACCCGCCTCGCCTTCATCACAGCCAGCGCCGGCTTATCAGCCCGTCTTCCAGGAGAGTCCCTATCAGCCTCACTCTCATCAGGCGTATACGCAGTATGCCCCGCCCGAGGAGAAGGGCGAGTCAAGTCTTGCTCAGCTGACGCGCCTGCTGCGTGAGCGCTCGGCGGCCTCCGCTGCGTCTGGCGAGCGGGCGCCGGAGCCACCCGAGGCGCCAGGCTCGTCTGGAGGGGCTGCCGCCAGCCCGGCGCCCTCAGCTTCCGTCGCTTCGCCGTCGCCGCTGAGCACGGCGTCGCTGCGCGCGGCACCGATCCAAGGGCTGCAATCAGATCAGGAGCCTGATTATCGTCCTTCGCGCTCGGAATCGTATGCCGCGGCTCGTAGCCACTTGCAGGCCCTGGCAGGCTCCAGTCCGGCTATCGGAGAGCTGTCGTCGCTGCGCATGGTTAACCCATCCTCGTCTTCTACACCGGCCTCCGCTCAAGGCCAGATGGCGGCTGGCAATCCCCAGGCGCGCGCCTATACCGCCGAGCAGCCGGCGGTCGAACGGCGCCCGGTCTACACTAATCCTAACGAGACGCTCTCTGAGCGTCCGTCTTCCAGCCAGGTAAGTAGCCCAGGGCAGGTCGAGCGCTTCGAACGCGAGGCGTCAGCAGGGTCAGCAGAGCCAGTCTCTCCAGTCTCCCAGGCGGCTCAGGCCTCCGGCCAGTCCACTCAGGCCGGCCCCGGCAGCGACCTGGCTGCCGCCGCAGACGAGGAGACGAAGAAGGAGATGATGTATCCTGAGCCGGCCCCGGTGGAGCCTGCGCGCCGCTCCTCGCTGGAGCGCGAGTCGGTGACTTCCGACACCACTTTGCTCGATATTGTCCAGAGCCTGCCTCCGATGGAACCGCCACAACAGCGGCAACAGCAACAATCGCCGCCGGTCCTCAATGGGCGGGCGACACGTTCGCTCGGCAGTGTCTTGCTGGAAGGCCACCTGGTGCCCCCTGAGCGCCTGGAAGTGGCGCAGAACGTTCAGCGCATGCTCCGCGGGGTCGATCTGAATTATCAGTTGGGGGAGATCTTACTCATGTTTAAGCTGCTGACCCCCGATCAGTTGCTGGCGGCCAGCCTGGTGAGCTATGGCTTGCTCAATACAGCGCAAATTCGCTCGCTCGGTCGTATTCGCCAGGAACTGCACTCGATGGGGCTGGAATATGATCTGGAGAATCTGCTGATTCTCTTCCGCATCCTGACGCCAGAGCAGCTACGCGAGGTGCGTGCCAGTTGGTCCTCGTAACTGCTCCCTCTCGGAGCCCTGGCCGGACTCTTGCACGAGCGAGGCTGCTCAGCAGGCAAAGAGGGAATAAGAGAAGAGACCTGGCCCGCGAGCGCGGGCCTTCTTTTTTGTCTGGACAGGGTGCTTGTGCTTTGCTGGCTGGTTGCTCGGCTCGGTCCGGGTGACCAGGCGGCACAGGCTTTTCTCCAAAGCAGCCAGGCTCAGCCTGGCCGTTGTTTGCCTGCCTTGCTCGCTACCTCCCGGCATGGGGATTGGCTATAATGTCTGGTGCTAAAAAGCGCAGATTCCCATCCCTAGCAGGAGCTTTAGCCATGCCACAACAACAGCAACAACAGCAACAGTTTGCCGATTACGATCTCTTGGCCGTGTTCAGCGACGAGGAGAAGGCCAGCGCGGCAGAGGGCAAGCTACGCCGCGAGGGCTTCAAGGAGGAGGAGATCTATCGTCTGAGCGCTGGGGCGGTGAAAGGGGGTGAGTTCCGCGATCACGGTCCGCGTCAGGATCGCAGCGCTTTCTTTCTGCGAACTACGCGTAGTGGCCCTCCGGTGGCACTGGTGCTGATTCTGGCAGTGGTAGCGGGTTTAATCGTGGGCCTGCTGGCTTTCGCCCTGGGCTTTGCTTTTCCTGCTTCCGAGCACGGCTTGATTACCTTGATCGGGGCAGTGGTAGGCCTGGCCTGCGGCGCGTTGCTCGCTTTTCTCCGCGGTAGTCGCGTACGTGGCGCGATCGGACAGGACTTGTCGCGCCTCTCTCAGCCGTCAGCCCCGACACGGGAGGCGCGGACCGTGATTGCTTTGCGCTTGCTCGATCCTGAGAACATTAGCCGTAAGTCTCGGGCGCGTGCGATCTTACTCAATAACGGGGGCCGGCTTGATCGCAGCGTGGGCCGTCGGGAGTAAGCGCTGACGGGCCAGCGTCCAGCGCATGTGAGCCGGGGTGAGGTCGGCTTTGCCCTCCTTGTCCCTTTCCTCCAGGCCTCTCTGTCCAGTCGGCGAGCGCAACGGCGCGCTCTGCTCCCGCTTTTTTTCTTTTGCAGGCAGTGACGCAGCGCTCGCCACGGCCTGCTCATTGAAAATTGTCATAGCGATAATGAGGCAGGTGAGGGTCTTACCACTCTGCTGGGCAAACACTGGTAATCTTTGGGTTTCTCAATTAGAATTAGAATAGATTTGCAGCAACGCATCGGCAAGCGCTGGCGGCCCTGGCGAAAGCGCCGAGTTGCCCGCGCAGGAGAAAGAGCGTATGAAGGTGAAGGGGGATACCGTGCCACCGGCCAGACTACAGGTTGATTTGGAAAAGCTCGCGCGCATGCGCGACGCGCTCTTTCCACCGTATAAGGTCATTCTTTTCAATGATGATGAGAATACGATGGATTATGTGGTCGCTGCCCTGTTGGAGGCGGTCCATAGTCTGACGCTGCCGGAGGCCGAACGGATTATGCTGACGGCCCACGTGACAGGAAGCGCTGTGGTTGTGGTCTGTCCCAAAGAGCTGGCCGAGTACTATCAGGAGCGCCTGCAGAGCTACGGCCTGACGGCGACGATCGAGCCGGATTAGCTCCCTGCCGGTCAACTCGCTGGTTGAGGTGCGCACGGGTCGTCTGGCTAGCGGTTTGTTGGCCAGCGTCGACCAGGCCCCCCAGGCGAGGCGGTCAGGAGGGCAGGCAGGGACTGGCAGTATCTGCTCGCAGGCTCCAGGCAAGGCAGTGCCCGGTAGCATTGACGCTGCCAGTCTCTTCCACTTAGAATCTGTAAAAGGGTCTGCAGGGAGGCAGCCATCAGGCTCTTTTAAGCGTTGACAGAGGAGCAACGCGCAGGGCCTGCAGAAGATCCGAACGAAGATGATGCTGTTTTGTCAGATCCGAGATCGAGAAGAGGGGAGACTCTATGGTTCACCTATGGCGCTCAAAAACAAAAGAGGAGGCCGAGACCACCAAGGCGCCCGGGGTCGGAGCCACCGGCGATATCGCAGTCATTGTTGAGGGGAAGAAACTGGATACGGAACTGGTCAGGTTGGCTTGTCTGATGGCCAAGCGGGCGAAACGCAAGGTCCACCTGGTCCATATCATCGAAGTTCCCCGTACCCTCCCTCTCAAGGCTGTCCTCACCGAGAAGTCAAACGCCGCCAATAAGTTGCTCTCCGAGGCTATTGCCATCGCCGAAGAGGCTGGCTGCGATGCAGTCGCTGAGATCGTGCAGGCCCGCGATGCCGGCCCGGCTATTGTGGATGAGGCTCGCGATCACGGTTGCGCTCTGATTATGTTAGGATTGGTGCGTAGCCACCGCTCTCAGAATAATCTGGGGAAGACAATCCCGTATGTGCTGCTCAATGCGCCCTGCCGTGTCTGGGTCATCCAGGACCCTAACGGGACGGCGGCCAGTTGTGCATCTACAACGGTTGCAGCGAGCAGCAGCGATGTCAATGCCAAGGTATGATGCTCAGGCCAGTAACGTGCTGCTTTCTTTGCCAGGCTGAGCAGGCAAGAAGATCATCGTTTATGTTCGCTTCATTAGTAGCGTATACTGCTGAATACGGGTGAGGCGCAGGCCACAGGCTAAGCCCGGCTCCGTCGCAGGTAGAGCCTTTACGTCTCGGGCGCAAGGCAGGGCCGAATTGGGCAGTGCGGAAAGGGTGCTTTGCTACCGGGGAAATGGCGCCGCGCTTTTTCAATGGCTCTCGCAGCCGTAGCTGTGCCGCGCCGCTCGGCTCCAAGGGTGCCTCCTGTTCTTCACGCCTGGTGACCGCTTGCGGTTCCGGGAGGTCTTTTTTTCTCTCTTTCCTCGGTTGCTCGTCTGCTTTCTTGGGGCAGCCTTTGCTTTATCGCGGTCAGCATGCTAATATGCTATAATGGAAGTGGGTGGAATTCTCCTTTTTGTTGACTCAACCGGCTATCACTAGCTCAATCCTGGGAGGAGTCTCGCCATGACGACCAGCCCACAGAACGCAGGACCACCACGCTCCCATAAGGATTACTATACGGCCCTTCATCAGGCCGCCTTGACTTTCTCGTCAAGCCTGGAGTTGGACGAGGTGCTGCACAGCGTGGCCAAGAGCATTGCGGAGGCCATGCAGGTCAAAGCCTGTGTGCTGCGCCTGCTGAATAAGCGCACCGGCCAGCTTGAGATCAGTGCTTTCTATGGGCTGAGCAGCGACTATCTCGGCAAAGGTCCGGTGGATATCTCTCACAGCCCCATCGACCACGAAGTGCTTCAGAGCGGCAAGCCGGTCTTTATCCCCGATGTACGTGTCGACCCTCGTTTTCAGTATCAGGAGGCCGCGCGGCGGGAGGGCCTGGTCTCGTTGCTCTGCGTTCCGCTGGAGGTGCGTGGCGAGGCCATTGGTGTGCTGCGCGTCTATACCGCTGAGCCGGCGACCTTCCATGAGGACGATGTCCAGTTTCTGACCGTTCTCGCCAGCCTGGCCGCGCTCGCCATTGAGAACGCCAGACTGTACGAGAACCTGAAGAGTTCCTACGATGGCGTGATGGATGCCCTGTGGGGCAGCAGTCTCAGCCGCCAGGCGTAAGCCAGTAAGCTGGTAAGGCGGTGTGCCGGCTGACTGGCCATCCTGCTCTGCTCCGGCCCTCGATGATGTCGTGTCCGCCCGCCTCTTGTCCCTTAGTGTAGCGCCTCTTCCTTATGCTGATTTTTTGTCGCTCTGGCCAGGCCTGGCCTCGCTTTAGCGCACGAGAGTATTGGTGAGATATGGCGAAGTGAAGGCTGTGCGCTCACCCATCCGTTTGCCAGGTACCGGGAAGAGCCGTGCTGCTAGTGGCTTGCGCAGGCGCGTGGCCAGGGTAGCGACGTCGAGCAACAGGGCGGCGATGAGCTGCTCCGGGCTGTCACCGGGTAGGGGAATGGTGTCCAGCCCCGTGCCACAGACGGCGGAGTAGAGCAGCAACTGATGGACGTGCAGGCGCCCCTCTTCCCAGCGCCGTCCTAAGATGGCATCCTCCAGCACAGGTAGCATGAGGCCGCAGTAGCCACAGGTGGGCAGGGTAGTGCTTTGGAGGCCACGCGTGATGGCGGCAGCTACTGCGAGAGTGCCAGGATCACCGATGAGGCCATAGCCACAGGCTTCGAGGGCGGGAACGATGCTCGCTTCCCCAAGGGGGGCCGGAGAGAGGTCCAGGCCGTTGTAGTGAAGGTGCAGTTCATCACTGAGGGCACTGGCCAGGACAGAGAGCGGCCTCAGTTGGTCTTCGAGGGTGCGGCGCACAACGGCGCTGATGGTCGTTAGGGGTAGTGGCTGGCTGGTTGCCGCTGCGACCCTCAAGGCCTGGCTCAGCAGCGGCGCGCTCTGGAGGCCAAGGCCAAGGCTGGCCGGGCCGCGATGATAGGCGGCGGGGAAGAAGGGGCAACCTGCTTCAACGCAGGCAAGCATGGCAAAGCGGAAGTTGCCATCTCCTTCGGGGGTCTCTTGCGCCAGGCGGAGCATGAGGCGAGCAACGTGCGGCGCAGCTTCCTGGCGGAGTCCGTCTTCGTTGCTGGCCAGGAGGACGCTGGCATTAAGGGCAGGACCGGCGACGAGCAGGTCGGCCAGCAGGCTCAGGCGGTCAAGGGGAAAGGCCGGCTCAACGGCCAACGCCGGGCCAAGCGAGCAGAAGGCGATGTCGACCTCGTTTAGCATGGCCTGTAGTTCGCGCCCGTAGCGCTCAATGTCTTTGGCTGGCCAGTCGGCCAGGTCGCTCAGCAGCGGTCGCGTGGCGAGGCGGAGCGTTTGTACTTCGTAGCCCGCCTCGCTCAGGCGCGTGGCTATGGTACGCAGGGTCTGGGCCAGGCGCTTTACGATGGCGGCTGTCAGGGGATGTGGCTCGGCTACGCCCAGGGTAATGGTGCGAATGGTGACCATTGGTGCTGACTCCTTTCCTCCTTCGTTGTTATCCGTATACAATATCTCCAGAATAGGCGATTTCAAGGTGAGCCGCCAGTATACTTGACTCAAGGCCCGGCGAGGGCCGCCAGACCGGGTCGTAGGGCGGCCTCAGCCGGAAGCTTTCAGCCAGAGAGAGGTGACAGCCAGGCGCTATGTCTACGACGCAAGAGACCGCGCAGCAGGCTGGCACCTGCTTTTTGTGTCCACTTGATATCTCAGCTCGTCCCTGCGCCGTTCCCCGCCTGGAGGGGCGGCTCCTCTCCGCCTGGGAACAAGCGGCAGGCGCCGCTGCTGGGAGCAGGGTGGGCGAGCGGTCGCCCTGCCTCCTGCTGAAAACGGCTGAGGGGCTGGTTTCTCTGCAGTTGACGCGCGACTACCGCCGTTTAGTGCAGGAGCTGCGGGCGCGCGGTCGCAGCGTCCGGGGCCTGCTGCTGCGTGTCTATCATCTGCCCGAGCCGGCGCAGCCTGCGGAGCAGCAGGGGCGCCTTGTTCTCTCTTACCGCGCTGGTCCGTGGACGCTGGTCGTGGTTGAGCCGGATACGCTGCTCAACATCACGGACCTGCTCTACGCAGAGTATTGTCCGCGTCAGTATCTGCTTCAGCGCCTGCTTCCTGGCGGGGCAACGTTGGAGACGCTGCGCGGCACGCTGGTGCATGCCTGTTTTAAGGAGCTGCTGAAGGCCCACGATCGTGGCCTGCTGGCGGCAGAGAGCGGCCAGGCGCTGGTATTGCTGCGCCGGCAACTGCGGAGGGCTTTGGAGCGGAGCCGCGTTGAGTTGGCGCTACTGAAGATTGCCCCCGAGCAGTTAGAGGCCGAGGTTATGCCCCATCTGGAGAGCCTGGCACGCTGGTTTGAGCAGCAGCGTACGACGCTGTGGGATGTTCCGGCTCCAGACGAAGCCACTCTGGGTAGCTCAGTAGCAACGGAGCGCAGCGAGCATCTGGTACGGGCTGAGACGTTTTTGCTGGCGCCGGAGCTCGGTCTGAAGGGACGCTTAGATGTGCTCTGGCAGCAAGGGGGACGCCGCCGCTTGCTTGAGCTGAAGACAGGCGGCGCCTCGGGACCGCTGCCGCGCCGTAACCATCGCTGGCAGGTGCATGGCTATCATGCCCTGTTGACGGTTCGCCGCCAGGCTCGGACACAGAAGGCGCTGGCGACTCTCCTCTATAGCGGCACGCCCGGCGAGGCTCAGGCCTTTGGAATTCCGTTCTCTGTTCGTGAGCTGCAGCAGGTCAATGAGCAGCGCAATCTGCTGGCGATCAGCCATGTAACTGGCGAGCCATGTGCCCCACCAGGTCCGGCGCGCTGCGCGAAGTGCGCGCTACTGGAGGAGTGCCGGCTTGTCTCCTGGCTGCTGGGCTGGGAGCCGCCGGCGTCCACGGCTGCGGGGGGGACCCCGGCGCCATCTGCCGAGCCTGCACCGCCGTTCCTGGCTTCTCCGCTCACGGAGGCCGATCGCGCTTTCTTTGCTCACTACTACCGCTTGCTACATATCGAGGGGCGGGCCAGCGAGCAAGAGCAAGCCCTGCTCTGGCGGGCGCCGGTCGCAGAGCATGTGGCGCGCGGCATGGCGATCACTGGCCTGACTCCTCTGGAGCCGCCTCAGCCGACCGAACAAGGCGAGTGGGTGCAACGCTTCCGCTGTGAGAATCGCTCGGAGCTGCGCAGCGGCGATGAGATCCTGCTCTGTGACGGTCATCCCCTGGATGGCGAGGTAGTCACGGGTACGATTCTGGAGGTCGGGGCCCGTGAGGTGACGGTCTGGACCCCTGAGCTGATTGCCAATCCGACTTTGATCGAACGCCATGCCACAGATGTGGTTCACGTGCGCACGCTGCAGAACCTGTGGCGCTGGCTGCAGGTGGAGCCGCGCCTGCGCGAGCTGGTCTATGGCCAGCGGCGCCCGCGCTTCAGTCGCGAGCCAGTGACGCCGCGAGCGGATTTTAATCGCGAGCAGAATTTGGCAGTAGAGCGCGCGCTCCAAATGCAGGACTATCTGCTGATCCACGGTCCGCCAGGTACAGGCAAGACCGCGGTGATTGCGGAGATCGTGAAGCGGCTCTGTCAGCGTGGCGAACGGGTCTTGTTGGCCGCCTTCACGAATCAGGCAGTGGATAACATGCTGCTGCGCCTGGAGGCCGAGGGCTTTCACGACTATCTGCGCCTGGGACATGAGCGCAGTGTAGCCGAGGGCGTACAAGATCATCTCTTGAAGCATCTGGCGCCACTGGCGTCGGAGCCGCCGCCGGAGTCAGAGACGGCAACGGTCCCAGCTTTAGAGACCGCCGAGCTGCGGGCCGCTCTGCGTACGCTGCCTGTGGTGGCCTCGACAACTGCCACCTGGTCCTCCGAGCGCTATGCCCCCGACGAGGGACAGGAGGCTGGGGGGAGTCCGCTGCTGCGCTTCGATGTGGCCCTGATCGACGAGGCCGGTCAGTTGACGGTTCCAGCCTTGCTCGGAGCTTTGCGCTTTGCCCGGCGCTTCATTCTGGTGGGCGATGAAAAGCAGCTTCCGCCGCTGGTGCTCAGTCGCGAGGCGGCAGCAGAGGGGCTGCGCGAGTCGTTGTTTAGTCTGCTGAAACGGCGCGATGAGGAGTATGTGGCAACGCATCCCGGAGCTGAGAGCGCCTGCGTGGCCTTGACAACTCAGTACCGCATGCATGAGCAGATCGCCGCCTTCCCTTCGCATTGTTTCTATAGGGGAGAGCTGCGCGCTCATCCCTCGGTAGCCCGGCGCCAATTGGTCTTGCGTATGCCACCGGCGCCCCCGCTCGGCGAGCGCCCGGCGATCTTACGGGCGCTGCATCCGGCGCAGCCCCTGGTCTTTCTCAACGTGACTACGCCGGAGAGCGAGGCACGAGTGAGCCAGGCTGAAGCTCGCCTGGTACGCGAGCTGGTAACGGCTCTGCTTGCTCGGGGGGTCGGCCCCTCTCAGATCGGGATTATTGCCCCTTACCGTGCCCAGGTGGCGAACCTGCGCCGCCACCTGGTCTGGAAACAGTATGGCGCCCCCCATCCCGCTTTGACCATCGATACGGTCGACCGCTTTCAGGGCGGCGAGCGCATGGTGATCATCATCTCGTTCGCAACGGCGCAGGCGCCGCCTCGGGACAGCCTGCTCTACGAGTTTTTGACCGATGCGCATCGCCTCAATGTGGCCCTGACACGTGCCCAGCGCAAGCTGATCCTGGTTGGTCACGCCGCCGCGCTGGAGGGGCTGCCGATCCTGGGCGATCTGCTGCTATATTGCCGCGAACGGGCGGCCTTTATCTCTACGGAAGAGGAGTGAGCAAAACGATGGAGGAGCAGAAGCGCATTCTAGTGGTTGGTAGCCTGAACATGGATCAGGTGGTCGAGGTGCCACGCCTGCCAGCGCTTGGCGAGACCTTGCTAGGTGCTGGCTCGCTGAAGCTGGTCCCGGGCGGGAAGGGCGCTAATCAGGCGGTGGCTATGGCGCGGCTGGGGGCACAGGTGACTATGGCCGGGCGCGTGGGCCGCGATCCTTTCGGACAGCAGTTGCTGGCCGCTTTGCAGTCGACAGGTGTCTCTACTGAGCTGGTGGCCGTCGATGAGGAGGAGGCCAGCGGTACAGCCTTTATTTTCTTGGTTGCGCAGGACAATGCCATCATTGTGGCCGCAGGCGCTAACGGGCGTGTCGGGAGCGATGCCAGCCATTTGGCCCAGATTGAGGAGGCTCTCAGACGGGCCTCCGCCCTGGTGCTTCAGCTTGAAATCCCTCTGACGACGGTCGCGCATCTGATTCAGGCGGCGCGGGCCGCTGGGGTCCCAGTGGTGCTGAACGCCGCGCCGGCTCAGCCTCTCAGCTCCGAGCTGCTCCGTCAGGTCGAGTTGCTGATTGTCAATGAGCATGAGGCTCAGGCCCTGGTCGCTGCTCTGGAGAGCGCCTCAACCGCCGATAGCGGTAGCTTCGGCGCGCTAGCCAGCGAGGAGGACTCTGCAGATGTTTTGGCCCAGGCGCGGCGGCTGGCGCTGCGTTTGCATGCCCACGGGGTGGCAACGGTAGCGGTGACGCTCGGTGCGGCGGGGGCGCTCCTGGTGACGCGAGCTACGCAGGCCGCTTCAGGCACGGTGAAGGCTGATCCGCTTTGCCTCTATGAGCCGGCTCCTCGTGTCCAGGTGACCGATACGACGGCGGCGGGCGATTGCTTTGTGGGCGCCTTAACTGTCGCCCTGCTGGAAGGCCAGCCTCCAGCTCAAGCCCTGCGTTTCGCCGTCTACGCCAGTGCTCTCAAGGTGACGCGCTTCGGCGCTCAGTCGGGCCTTCCAAGCCGCGCGGAGGTTGCGGCCTTTCTGTCCGCTCGCGCTTCGGCGCAGGATTAAGCGCCCGGCTCAGCCCGGCCCTCCTCTCAGTTCGCTTCCACCGCCTTTTTGACAAGGCTCACGCCTTGCGCTATATTTATGTGAAGTAATCCCTACTGTGTTACTTGGGATAGGGTCGAACATCTGGAGGATGGGGAACGGAACATTCGGGATATCAGCAGGGAAGGAAGGAGCTGGAGACTATGCCCCAGATCAATGAGGCCGATGTAATCGAGGCCCTGCGGGAATGCTATGACCCAGAGATTCCCGTCAACATCTACGATCTCGGCCTGGTCTATGGGATCGATATTAATCAGGAAACGGGCCATGTGCACATTAAGATGACGCTGACCTCAATGGGTTGTCCCCTGGTTGGCGATGTGATGTCTGAGGTCGAAATGCGCGTCAGCCAGGTCGAGAATGTGAAGTCGTGCGACGTGGAGATGACTTTCGATCCGCCCTGGACTCCCGATCGCATGTCTGAAGACGCTAAGTGGGAGCTGGGCCTGATCTAGCATGCACGGCGCCAGGCCCAGCGCGCTCAGTTCGCCTCTTTCAGGCCCTTCTTTGATCCCCTTGCGTCACTCTTGCCGCAGGGCTGCATTGGCACGTGACTGCCCACCGGTGGCGCTCTAGATCATCCGCTCGCTTTCCGTCGCGACGGTGGTCCGCCGCCCGCCGGCTGCGGTTTGTCACGTGTTATTTTTTTCTCTTTTTACTCTTCCCCTCGACAAAGCAGTATGTTATACTAAGTGCCATCAATCAATACATTTATCTTCATGATATGAATGGATGAGGGGAACCATCCTCCACGTAGGGAGTGGCGCCTCAAGCCTTTTTCTCCTACTATCTGGCTGGACAGCAACACCAGCCCGGTTTGTTAGGCAGGGCAGTGGGAGCAGCCGCAGTTCAGGCGTGATGCTCTGAAATGATAGCCACTGACTGAGTCAGAGAGCGGCGACGAGCTAACCAAGAAGAGGACTGCGGTTGTGGTCTTTTCCACAAGCAGTCTGTAGAAAGCGAAAGAATCCAAGGGTATCAAGGAAGTGGAGAGCACCGGCGCAGCGCCAGCCCAGGGGACAGGACATCATCAGCCGAAGACAAAGGAGGCTTTGTCTTGGAGCAGCAGCCACCGATGCTGATGGCCACGATGACGCCGATGCAGCTCCACTGAGAGCAGGAGGTTTTAAGAGATCTCATGGTCAGGCACTGTGAGTTTTGCTACGCAGCGGTGCCCGAAAGCTACACCAGGTGTCCCGTCTGTGGGGCAGTCTTGAGCGGAGACCAGGGCCCGGCTCAGACCCTGGGAGGCCAGCCAGCAGGTGGCCCTTATGCAGCGTTCTCCTCTCAGGAGACGCCCGTTGTCACCGGCGCCAGCGGAGGCCCAGCCGGGGCCGAGAGCAATGCAGGAACAGAGGATACTACCAGCACAGAGGCTGGTTCTTCGCTTCCAAGCGAGACCTACCCTACGCCCCCAACTGAGGCAGGGCCAAGAGCGCGGCGCATAGCCCATTTTCAGCGCAGCGAGTTTGCAGCCAAGCCTCGCCCATCGCTCTCACGCTCGCTGCAAATGGGTTTTGTGTTGATGCTCTTGCTGTTTTTGATCGGCATTGGTTTAGCGATTTACGGCGGTATCTATCACCCGGCACAGTTGCGAGCGGGTGCGACGGCAACGGTCAGCGCCGCACTGACAGCCCTCACTCAGAGCACTGCGCAGGCGCATGCCCGGGCTGCCGCAACGGCTACCGCACAGGCCCACGCTACAGCAACGGCTGCCGCACAGGCGACGGCAATCGCTGCCGCCACAGCTACAGCTCAGCAGGCCACCTACGAGGAGGCAACAAAGGGCAATCCAACGCTGTTCGACCCCTTGACCGGACAGGATGGAAACCAGTGGACCTTGGATAACAATCAGCGCGAAGGTTGTTTCTTTTCCGGGCAAAGCCTGCATTCGCTGGTCGCCAGCGATCATGTTTTTCTTCCTTGTCTGGCGCAGGCAACCAACTTTGCTAACTTTACGCTGCAGGTTCATATGCGATTGGTTCAAGGCGATGGCGGTGGCCTGATCTTCCGTGCCAATGCGAATAGTGGCACAGGCTATCTCTTTTTCGTAGCTAGCGACGGAAACTATAGCCTCATGCTCTCTGATGGTACGCAAGCAAACGCCCTGGTGGGCGGTCCGACAAGCGCCATTCATACGGCCCAAGGCCAGGATAATTTGCTAACCGTGATCGCGCGCGGCTCATCGATTCTGCTCTATGTGAATAAGCACTATGTAGGAAGCACGCAGGATGCCAACTTTAGCACAGGACAGATCGGTATCTTCGCTATCGATCTCGGCCATGTGACGGAGGCCTCCTTTTCCGAACTCCAGGTCTGGTTACGCTAGCCAGGCCGCCTCTTTGTCCGTCTGCCTGCCCCGCCTGTTCCACGGTCGTCTTTTGTGCTGGTCAGAACCCGGGGAACGCCGGCAGCCAGCAAGGAGGCCGCTGACGTGGGAAGGCTACCGTTCGTTCACGGCTGCCCCTACCCAACTAAGGAAATTGCTTATGTTGAGATCACTTGGCATAGATTGAAAAGCATGTTATGCTGATGATGCTTTGCTTTAAGAGGTCATGACGCCCAGCCTTGCTTTGAGGAGGGTTTTCTTACCTATGCAATGCCAGATCTGCCAGGGCGAGCTGCCCGCCGGGGCACGCATCTGCCCCTCCTGCGGCGCTCCCACCCCTTACAATGTGCTGGAGCCTGAGAAGGCGCAGGCTCCCTCTTCCCCACCCGAAAGCCCAGATGAGACGCTGATTAAGCGGCGCACCGAGGCCAGCGAGCAGCCACAGTCGGTCAGCGCTGAGGATAGTGAGCGCACCTTGCGCGCGCCATACAGCGAGCCGACGGTACGTGCACCTTCACGCTGGCAGCAGCCCCAGCCTCCCGGTGCAGAGGAGAGGGCTGCCGCTCAGTCGAGGGAAGGCCAGGCCACGCCCCCCGAGAGCGCGCCTCAGCAGGCCAGCGCCGAGGCAGGGGCCGCGGCTCAGCCCGCTTCCACCAGCACACCTGTTCCTACGCCTGCTCCTGACCACGGCAGAGAGACGTCACAGCCTTGGCGGCCAGACGCCGCCACTAGCTATGGCTGGACACCGGCCCCTTCCTCCGGTCCCGCTACGCCTTCCCATCTTGGCCCATCCGGCGCCTATCCGGCTGCACCGGCCCAGACGCCAGGCGTGGGCTGGCCGCCGCAGCCTGCCAGTCCTGTCAGCCAAAGCGGAAGCTGGTCAACACCGCCGGGCTATCAGCAGCCTCCAGCGGCTCAGCCTCCAGGGCCGACTAGCTTCACTGGCTCGTACTACCCTGGCTATCCTCCCGCGCCGTCTGCCTTCACCTCTGGTCAGCTTCCAGCCGTGGGGACGAGTAGGGAGGCCGGCGCCGCTTTTCCCCAGCAGGGGCAGCCCGGTTGGTCGTCGCTGCCACAGCAGCCCCCAGCAGGGGTAGCCGGCCCTGGTCTCGCTTTTCCTGCTCCTCCTACGCCTGTCCCGCCAGGAGCAGCCAGAGGAGGCCGGTCGATGATAGCCCTGATCCTGGCGGTTTTGCTCATCTGTGTCATGGTTCTGCTTGGAGTCGTCGTTTACCTCGGCATCATTCGCCCTGGCCAGGAACATGCCGCGGCTACAGCCACAGCCCAGAGCGCGACAGCTCTGGCTCGCAGCCATCAGACAGCGACGGCTGTCGCCCAGGCTAACGCTACGGCAACGATGACGGCCCTGCAGAACAATCCTTCAGCGCTCTACAGCTATATTGTTGCTCAGTCTCCTCAGGTGAATGATTCGCTGAGCAGCCAGAGCTCCAGCAACTGGGACGATACGCTCAATAGCGACGGCAGCGGCTGCCAGTTCAACAATGGCGCGCTGCATGTCCTGACGACGGCGGATACACCGTTCTGGGCCTGCATCGCCAATGCTCTCACGTATCAAAATCTGGCCTTTCAGGTGGACATGAAGATCATCAAGGGCGATAAGAATGGCCTCCAAACGCTGGCGGGCCTGGCCTTCCGCTTCAATGAGGGCACCCGTAGTTTCTATAGCCTCTTAATCAGTCCCAGCGGGGCCTATCTGCTGAGCAAGTTCACCGACGAAAACTTTACTCCTCTCTCCGAGGGAGTCAGCGACGCCATTAACTCGGATCTTGGCCAGAGCAACACATTGACCGTCATCGCACAGGAAAACATAGTGATGGTCTTTGTGAACCAGCACTACATTACAACGGTCCATGAAAGCAACCTGTCGAGCGGTCAGGTTGGTCTGCTCGCCCTGAGCACAAGCAAAACTCCTACCGATGTCGCTTTCCAGAACTTGAAAATCTGGCGGCTCTAAACGAAAGAGCTGAGATTGCCCTGGTTGGATAGGAGGAGGAATTGAGCCATGCGAGCCAGACGATAACCATCGTCTCGCATGATCCAACGCAATGGCAGGGACGCTGGCTACTATCGCGGGTAACAGAGCGTCAGGCGCCTGGTCCTCTCCGAGACTGCCAGCCCCCCTCTCCTCCCTCTTCTTGCATGTATTCACTCACTCAGAAGGTTGGCCCGGGGCCTCAGCTCTGGCTCGTCGGCGCCTCGCCAGCGTGACCAGGGCTAGCCTTGCCAGCAGCGCTCATGCTATAGTAGCAGAGAGAAGCGAGCATACGGGAAAAAGGCTACTGTCAAGCGAGGGAACGCCACCCATGCCAGGGAAGCAGCAATCAGGCCGCCCGCAGTTGAATGTCACCGGTCCAGAACCGGAGCGACCGCCAGCCTATGGGAGGGAGCCAATGAATCCGGGGGAGCATGAGGGATCGAGCGCTCAGCCGACTGAGACCGAGGAGCAGGCGAAGACCAGCGCGCTCGTTCAGGCGTCTGCAGCTACGCCTGTCCCTTTCCGGCGCAGGCGCGCTGGACTCTCTCGCGGGCAGTGGTGGCTGGCTGGGGTACTCGCCGCCCTGCTGCTGTTGGCGAGCATGATCCTCTTGGTGACCCTGACTACTGGCCAGGCTACGGCGGTGCTCCAGGCCCAGGCCACGGCCCGCGCTCGGGCCACGCGCGATGTCCTCGCCAGCGCCAGCGCTCAGGCCGCGGGCACGGCCCAGGCACTGGCTACCCAGCAGGCCGCTATCTATGCTACCGCTACTGCTCAAAGCCTGGCTACGGCCCAGAATAGCCAGCTTACCGCCACCGCTACCGCCTACGATGAGCGCCTGAGCCAGATTACGCAGGGCCAACCAGGTTTCAGCGATGATCTCAGCGCCCCCGAGGAAACCCACGGCTGGGACCAGGGCTTCAGCGATGCTGGTACCGGTTGCTTCTTTAACAATGGGGCCTATGAGGCGCGCGCGGGCCATCCCGGGCTGATTCAGCCCTGCCTGGCTCATAGTACTCACTTCAGTCAGTTTGTCTACGAGGTGCAGCTGACGATCATCCAGGGCCAGGAGGCCGGCCTACTCTTCCGCGCTAGCAGCGACGGCCAGAGCTACTATCTCTTCCGCATTAGTGTCAACGGCTCCTTCGCCCTTGATCTGTATCAGGGCACTGGCGCCCAAACCCTGCTGACGGGCTTCAGTCCGGCGATCAGCAGCGGTCTGACTCAGACCAATATTCTGAGCGTGCTGGCCACTCAGGATACAATTGTGCTCTACGTCAATGAGCAGGCCGTGGGTAGCGTTCACGATCACTCGCTGGCGTCGGGCGCGATCGGCGTGGCCGCTATCGATGACCAGTTGCCCTGCGTGGCTCAATTCAGCAATGCCCACGTCTGGCCAGTGCCAGAGTGAACGAGTGGGTTGGTAGATGAGCAAGCGAGGGAGGCTCTGTCTGGGTCGCTCCCAGCGCCTCGGAAGCGGACGCTGAAGCCGGGCCCAGTGCAATTGACAGAGGGCGCCACGTCTGCTATCCTATCCCTACCAGAAGCGAAGGAAGCAGGAACGCACAACAGCGCCACTATTCAGCAAAGGCGATGAACAGGATGAGTACCTCATGCGCCGGACGCCAGAGAGCTGCGGGCCGGTGCAACGCAGTGCCGGCCATGAGGGAATCCACCTGGGAGCTCACGCGATGAGCGTCTGCGGTTGCCCCCGTTAACGGGCTAATGAGGGGCTGCTCTGCCCCGATGGGCCGCTTCGCGGCCAGGAAGGAGCCTGAGATGCTCACTGCGCCGCCAGGGAGCAGAGCGCCTGAATGAAGGTGGCACCACGGCTTACGCTGCTGACCAGCGTTGTCGTCCTTACACAGAGTGGACGATAACGCTTTTTTATTGCGTTGGCAGCCCAGAAAAAGGCTAGCGGCGCCTGGCCCCCAGGTCCGGGCCGGCCATTCGGCTTTGTCCGCCAGCCGGCTGGCCGATCAGCCCACCAGCCTCTCTGCCTGAGAGGCTCTGCTCCACGGCTGGGCTGGCAGCGATAAATCCTGCTCCAATAGCAGCAGCAGTATCAGCAGAGAAGAAGATGGAGGGTTTTTGATGTTGGATCTCGGTTTTATCCGCACTCATCCTGAGCTTGTCAAGGAGGCTGTGCGTCTCAAGCAGAGCGACTTTGATGTCGACCAGTTTCTCGCCCTGGACCGCCAGGTGCTGGAGCTCCAGCACCAGGTTGAGACCTTGCGCGCCGAGCAGAACCAGCTTTCCAAGCGGATCGGGCAGGCTGGCAAAGACAAGGAGCTGCGCGAGTCACTCATCGCCCAGGGCAAGCAACTGGCAGCGCGCCTTAAGGAGCTGGAGCCCCAGCTAGAGGCGCTGATCGAGCAGCGTCAACAGCTCTTGTACCTGGTGCCACAGATTCCTGATCCCTCGGCTCCGGTCGGCGCCGGTGAGGAAGACAATGTCCCGGTGCGTTACTGGGGAGAGAAGCCACGGTTTGACTTCCCGCTGCTGGATCACTACACCCTCATGCAGAAACTGGACCTGGTTGACATGGAGCGGGCGGCCAAAATCGCTGGCTCGCGCAGCTATGTGCTCAAGGGCGATGCCGCCCGCCTTGAAATGGCCCTGCTGCACTTTGCTTTCGATCGCATCGCTGCCAAGGGCTTCACGCCTCTGATCGTGCCAGCGATGGCGCGAGAGTTCTGCTTTATCGGCAACGGCCAGTTTCCACGCGGACGCGACCAGGTCTATGCCCTGGAGGGTGAGGACACCTTCCTTGTAGGCACCGCCGAGGTCTCGATTACAGGCATGTTCAAGGATGAGATCCTCAGCTACGAAGAGCTGCCCCTGACCTTCGTTGGCTTCTGCCCATGCTTCCGCAAGGAGGCCGGCACCTATGGCAAGGATACGCGCGGCGTCTTCCGCGTGCATCAGTTTAACAAGGTCGAGCAGTATGTGATCTGCGAAGCTTCACACGAAGAGTCGGTACGCTGGCATGAACAGCTGATTCGCAACGCAGAGGAGCTGGTCCAGGCCCTGGAGATCCCCTATCGCGTGGTCAACGTCTGCACGGGTGATATGGGCGATGGCAAGGTCGGCATGTATGATCTGGAATGCTGGGTACCCAGCGAGGGCCGCTATCGCGAAACGCATTCCTGTTCATACTTTCATGACTGGCAGGCGCGGCGCGTGAATATCCGCTATCGCGATCGCGATGGTAAGGTGAAGTTTGTCCACACGCTCAACAACACGGCCATCGCTTCTCCACGGATCTTGATCCCGCTGCTAGAGAACCATCAGCAGCCCGACGGCTCGGTCCGCATTCCAGAGGCGCTGCGTCCCTACCTGGGTGGGCAGGAGGTCCTGCGTCCGCGCCGCTCATAGCTGCCCCGCTCCTGAGCAAGGCAGGCGGACAGGCAGGTCCGTGGCTCGTATCTGACCGGCGTGGGCCTGGAGCCGCGGCCGACTAGGTCAGGGGAATGATTTCCCCACGCGGCTCGCCGCTGGCGTCTTCGATATAGAGGCGACCAAGCGTACAAGCTGGCTGGCTGCGGCGATCGGTGGCGCTGCCGGGATTGAATAGCAGCAGTCCGTCTTGCTGGCGCAGATAGGGAACATGCGTGTGACCGAAGATCACGCAGCGCGCCTGCGGGAACTCACGGCGGGCCGCCTGCAGGCGCGCCTCATCTTCACTGCGCCGCCGGGGCACGCTGTCGGGGCTGAGAATGTGCACGATTCCGATCCGGCAGCCGCCAATCACCAGCTCGCGCTTGATGGGCAAGGTGCGCCGCACCTCGTCGCTTTCGACGTTGCCTTGCACGGCCACCACGGGGGCAATGGTTTCGAGTTCGTTGATCACAGCCAGCACCGAGAGATCGCCAGCGTGAATGATCAGCTCGACATCGGCAAAATGACGCCAGAGCGCCTCGGGCAGGGCTTTGAAGCGTGGAATATGGGTATCCGATAGGACGCCGATGACGTGTTCCATCGGCTCTCACCTCCGTTGCTGCAGTCAGATGCGTGCCGGCTGGCGAACGTGTAACATGAGAGGGCCAGCTACCTTCCCGGGGAGGGCCGTCGCGCTGTTTGCCTGCTCTTGATTGAACCTGATACGACATCGCTGGCCCTTCTCTGCCGCTCGCTCTCACTAAGGAGAGGATAACAGATTGACCATGCGCATCGCCATTATCTCCGATATTCATGGAAATCAGGTGGCCCTGGAGGCCGTGCTAGAAGACCTGGGGCGCCAGCCAGCGATCGATCAGATCGTCATTGCTGGCGACCTTTGCTTGAATGGTCCTCGCCCGCGCGAGGTGCTCAGCATTGTTCAGCAGCTCGGCTGTCCAGTCATCAAAGGGAACGTCGATGAGGAGGTGGTGACCGCCGCCCCCGAGAAAGGGCGCAAGAAACAGAGCACCGTGGCCTGGACGCGCGAGCAGATCGGCCCGGAAGGCATCGCCTACCTGCGCGACCTGCCTTTCTCGTACCGCGTGGCTAATCCCGCTGGCAGCGATGCCCTGATCGTGCACGCCAACCCCCATAATTTGGAGGATGCTATCGCCCCTCATGCCTCCGATCAAGAGCTGGAGCGCTTGCTTGCTGGCTTAGATGAGCGGGTTGGAGCTTTGGCTTTCGGCCACCTGCATATCGCTTATCGGCGGCGCTGGCGACGGCTGTTGCTGCTAGATGTGGCAAGCTGCGGCCTGCCGCGCGATGGGGACCAGCGCGCCGCCTACGGTATTCTGAGCTGGCAGGGCGACGACTGGGAGGGCGAGATTCGTCGCGTCCCTTACGATCTGGAGGCCGTCATCGCGCAGATCCGCACCAGTGGAATGCCCCATCCCGAGCAGCGTATCAAGATTCTGCTAGAGGCCCACTACTGAGGTCCCGCCTCAGCGCGCCCTTGCCTGCGTAGAGGACAGCCATACCGCCAAAAGCGGAACAACGGGGCGCAGGCCATGCTGGGGAGTCGCCTGACCCGCGCCCCGTTGTCCAAGTGAAGCGCTGAAGCGGAGCAGCTATCGTGCTCTACTAACTATAAGACATGTAATAATTGACAGAAGATACAAGTACAGGTTGATGGATGACCAGGAGCATGCTCAAGCAGCGACTGCGGTTGCTCGGTACGGGGCAGCTCCTGCAGCGGCATCGCTTCCTCTCCGAGGTAACTGGCAGCATCGCCGATATCGACCAGCTCAAGCTCACGCATAATTTCTTTCAGTTCACTCGTAGTCGCCATGCTCAATGATCCCTCTTCTCTCGCAGGACACTCAGCCCCGGGACGCAGAGAGCCCGCACGAGTGGCACACTCCCGCAGCAACAGAGAGAAGACACATGTTGCATCCGGGAAATGCAGGATAAAGCACTCCAATTCAATAAATTCCAATAATTAAGCAATAAAGACAGGCTCTGATTGACCCTTACCCCACTCACTGGGAGCAGCGAGGCCACAGCCAGCCAGGGGCAAGCCAGTCAGGGCCTTCTTCTCTCCGCCCGGCCAGAGAGTCGGCGCTGGTCGCGAGCTGGAAGCCAGCCAGATAGCTTCCATTTATATATACGTGTCCTGGTGGACATTCATCGCCAGGCTCGCAGGCGAATAGGCCAGTTGGGTCAGGCAAGCGAGCAAGAAGCACAGCAAGAGAGCAGGCCAGAGGGGCGAAGCGTCGCGAAGAGAAGCAAAGGGAGAGAAAGAGAGCGTATGCTGACCCGAGGCTTACCCCAGGCTCACCGGCTGCCCTTCAGCCTGCAGGGCAGCAGGACAAGGGCAGCCGGTTGTCATGAGCAACCACGCACCAGGGCAGACAGGGAAGAAAAGGAGCGAGCTAGTGAGCCTGGCTTAGAAATGAGACTGACTGGCGGCCACGCCGGTGAAATCGGGCGAGATCGGCCTGACGCCGGCGGGCTGGGTCGCATCGACCTGGTAGATCACCGAATCGCGCGTCGGCACGCGCTGATCGGGGGTCGAGCCATAGTGTGCCGGTGGCAGCAGGCCGCCCATATCCACCGACTGCAGCGACTCGAAGGCGCGGAAGAGGCCATCGCGCGTCAGGTCGCCATTCTCCATAGCCTTCTTCAGAATGGCGTAGGTCACATAGGACTCGGCGTAGCCAAACTCAAAGTAGCCATCGGGCTGCTGCTTCGGGAAGTACTTGGCCTGGTCCTCTAACATCTGCTTCATGCCCGGCACACTGGTATCGCCCCAGGCCGCTCCCTGCGAGACCACCCAGGCCCGGCTGATCAGCGGCTTCAACGCCGGCACCGCCAACAACTGAATCGAGAAGGCCGGGCTTTGCAGAATCCATTGCGGATTGTAGCCCAGCTTGTAGGCCGTTGCGATAATGGTCGCCGTTGCTGTCGGCAGCGTCGTCATAAAGACATACTTCGCCCCGGAAGCCTTTAGTTGCGCCACCTGAGCCGTGAAGTCGGTGTCATTGACCGCAAAGGAGACTTGGGCCACATCGTGCAGATGGTAGACGCTGACCGCCTCGCGGTAGCCCGTCAGGCCATCCTGGCCATAGTCATCGTTCTGGTAGATGATGGCTGTAGACGGATTCTTGACGCCGAGCTTGTTGACAATGTAGTCAAAGGCGTTCTCGACTTGCAGGCGGTAGGGTGTGCCGACCAGAATCAGATACTTCTCGCGCGCCAGCGCCGATGAGAGCGTGGCCGCCGAGACCAGCATGTGATCGGCTGCCGCCAGGTCCTTGATGGCAAAGGTCGGCTGGGTTCCCAGGCTGTCGGCGATCATCAGCACCTGGTTGCGAATCTGGTTATATTTCTGGACCTCTAGCTGCGGGCTATACTGCGTATCCTGTTCAATGAATTGCACTTTGAAGCCATTAATACCCCCGTGGTCATTGACGTGGTAGAAGAAGGCTTTGACGCCGTTAGCAATCGGGATGCCAACTGGCCCGGCCACCGGCCCCGAGTAGGGCGAGAGGATGCCCAGCGTAATCGTCTTCTTGTTAAGATCAACGCCAGGCCCCGCCTTAAGCCCACCTGTGCTACTGCCCGTGCTGCTGCCCGCGCAGCCCGCCAGAATCGGTAGACCGGCCAGGAGGATGAGTATACAGGTAAACCAGAAGCGTTTGGCCAACATGAATGATTACCCCCTTATCGAGCCAAAGGCACAAAATACTACATAGAACCGGCTGGTTTCTTTCCTACGGTCTTTCTTGTTGACTCCTGTGAAGCTCAGGCGAGCCTCGCCGGAAGGAGGAAGGCAGAGAGTGGAAGAAAGGAACGACGGCATTCGTCAGGCCGGTCGGGCCCGCCAGTATCGGCTTACGATGCGTCGCCCCTGCGCGCTCCTCCTTCCTCGCCGCTGCCAGGTGCGTGTTGCCGGAGATCGACCACCTCGATGTTCTCACCTCCTTCAGTGACTGCGGCCTTGCTCGTCCCTGCTTCCGAGGTCTGGAGTCGACGGGCGGCGGGGCGCAAGCGGCGAACCAGGCCAATGACCCCGCCTGGCTCAAAGAGCAGGAAGACAATGATCAAAAGCCCATAGAGCAAGGCATTCAGATCGCCGCTGCTGAGGCCCCCGCCACCGGTGCTCGGCGGCAGCAGTGAGAAGTAGTCGATGATTTGGGGCAGGGCGAAGACGAAAGCCGCCCCCAAGATGGACCCCCAGACATCGGCGATTCCCCCGATGATGATGGCCGCTACAAACTGGATCGAGAGGCTCAAGCTCCAATAGTCGGGGATCACATAGCGCGCATAGGAGACGTAGAGCGCGCCGGCCACGCCCGCCAGGAACGAGGAGAGCACGAAGGCCCCCATCTTGACCTCAAAGAGGTTCACCCCCATGATGGCAGCGCCCACCTCGTGGTCTCGCACGGCCCGCATGGCCCGTCCGACGCGCGATCGGCTGAGATTATAGACAAAGAGTGCCGAGAGCAGGAGAACCAGCAGAATGAGCAAGAAATACTGCTGCCCCGAGGTCAGGGCTATGCCAAAAACGCTGTTCTGCTGATCGAGCGAGAAGCTGCCAAAGGCTGGCACTGGGAAATTGCGTCCCTGCGGTCCCCCGGTGATGAAGCGCAGATTGCGGAACAGATAATTGCCGATAAAGACCAGCGCCAGGGTCACAATGCCCAGGTAGAAACCGCGCAGGCGCAGGGCGCTCGGGCCGATCAGCGCCCCGACCAGAGCTGCGACCAGGCCCGCCGCCGGCAGCCAGATGAAGACCGGCAGGCCCAGCCCCCAGGGATCAAGCGGCCCCGCCGGAGGATTGCCACCCAGGAGCGCCGCCGTGTAGCCCCCCAGCCCCATGAAGAAGGCCAGGCCCAGCGAGATCTGCCCGGTGTAGCCCGAGAGCAGATTGAGAGCCAGGGTCGCGATCGCCGCAATCAGACAGTAGTTGACAATGGTGAACCAGTCATCGCCAGCCAGCGAGAAGAAGAGCAGCAGCGCCAGCACTCCCACCCCCAACCAGAGCCAGCGCCTGGGATTCCCCAGCAGACGCGGCGGCTCGGCCTCGCGCGGCAGCTCCTGGCGCTGACGACGGCTATGGCTGTGCTCCTGTGTAGCGATCATACGCGCTCTACCTTTCTTGAGCCGAAGAGACCATAGGGACGGACCAGCAGGATAAGGATCATAATCAGATAGGGCGTGACCTCATGCAGGCCGGTGCCCACAACCGCCGGTAAGCGACTCTCGTAGCCGGCGGTCAGGACGCTGCTTAGCCCGATGATGACCCCCCCGACGACCGCGCCGCTGATCGAGTCGAGGCCTCCCAGAATGATGGCCGGGAAGGCTGCCAGGGCCGCATTGCCGAAATTGGGATCAATGGCCAGGCTATCAATGGCCAGCAGCACGCCGCCAAGCGTCGTGATAGCCGCCGCCAGTCCCCAGGCCAGCGCATAGACGGTGCGCACATCGATGCCAATAGCAAGCGCCGCCTCCTGATCCAGCGCTGTGGCCCGCATGGCCAGACCGTAGCGCGTGTGACGGAAGAAATAGTAGAGGGCGGCACAGAGTACGATCGTCACCGCAATCGTCCAGAGGTCACTACTGCCCAGGTGCACGCCGGCTACGTTGAAGCCACTGGTGACGCTAAAGGGCGTAGCCGCCGGAATAGTGCGCGAGCCCCAGCCTACGATGACCAGTGTCCGCAGAATGATGTCCAGACCAATGGTAATCATGAGGATAGTGAAGGGCGGACGACCAATCATCCTGCGCAGGACGAGACGCTC
Organism: Thermogemmatispora argillosa; assembly: GCF_059696725.1. Taxonomy (NCBI): domain Bacteria; kingdom Bacillati; phylum Chloroflexota; class Ktedonobacteria; order Thermogemmatisporales; family Thermogemmatisporaceae; genus Thermogemmatispora; species Thermogemmatispora argillosa. Next base: position 1,329,324 of record NZ_AP019377.1, read on the forward strand.
AAAGAGCAGGCCGATGACAACGGTGACCAGCAGACCCAACGGCAAGGCCAGTAAAAAGGGTAGATGCCAGTTCAGGACGGCGCTCGCTACGATATAGGTGCCGACAAGTAATAGCTCGCCCTGGGCGAAATTGATCACCTGGCTCGCTTTAAAGATAATGCTAAAGCCCAATCCGATGAGAGCGTAGATGCAGCCCTGGGCTATGCCCGCAAAGACCAGCTGAAGGAAATAGGCCATCGCTCACTGCTCCTCCTGCACAACTAAGATCGCCAGCCGCAATAGCGAACGCTGTCAGGCGCACCTACCTGTCTGCCTGCCTGCCCACTTACACACCGGTAGCCGATAGGCCAGGATAACAGCCACTCACGGACGAGGTGCGCGCTGCCAGTGCAGGCCGTCCTTAGTTCTCGGAGACGGCGGGCAGGTCGTCGGCGGGCGCCGGCAATTGCTCGGATTCTTCACCCAGATAGGCCTTGATCACTGCCGGATTAGCCTGGATCTCTGCCGGCCTGCCCTCAGCGATCACCCGGCCAAAGTCCAGGACAAGAATGCGGTCGGCCAGGCCCATGACCAGGGCCATATCGTGCTCAACGAGGATCTGTGTAATGCCGAGCTGCTCCTTGATCTCTAGAATGATCTCGGCAATCTCTTCGACCTCCTCCAGGCTCATGCCCGCCACCGGCTCATCCAGGAGCAGCAGGCGTGGCTCCATTGCCAGGGCGCGGGCCAGGTCGGCCCGCTTCTGCAAACCATAGGGCAGGCTGCCCAGAGGTCGATCACGCACATCTTTCAGGTTCAGCAGATCGAGAATATGGAGACAGTAGGCCCGGTTCTCCCACTCTTCGCGACGTGTCGGGCCAATAAACAGGCCGGCGCGCAGGATACCGCTGCGCATGCGTGTATGGCGGCCCAGGAGCAGGTACTCCAGGACGGTCATTGTGGGGAACTGGCCCATATTCTGGAAGGTACGCGCGATACCGGCCCTGGCTACTTGATGGGGCTTGAGCCGTAGCAGATCGTGACCCGCAAAGGTGACACGCCCTCTTTCAGGCTGGTAGACGCGCGAGAGCACATTGAAGAGGGAGGTTTTGCCGGCGCCGTTTGGGCCAATGACGGCAAAGAGTTCGCCCGGCCAGACCTCAAAGGAGACGTCGCTCAGCGCTCGCACCCCGGCAAAGCGGACCGAGAGCTGCTCAACGCGCAAGAGCGGCTCACTCCTCTCGGCCTGATGGTTGTCGCTGGCCAGGTTGACGCGATGAGGAACTTCGCTCATCCCTGCCACCTCCTCTCTGCTGTCTGGGCCCGCCGCTGGCGGAGGCGTCCGAGCGCAAGCTGTCGCTCTCCTTCACGCAGTCCCAGATAGAACTGACGAATGTTCTCCTCTTGTAAGAGGCGAGCAGCAGGCGCGGCCAGGGCCACCCGCCCGGTTTCGAGCACGTAGCCGTAGTGGGCAACGGCGAGAGCCATTTGAGCATTCTGCTCGACAAGCAAGACCGCCGTGCCTTCGGCATTGATCTCGGCGATAATGCCGCGAATGCGCTGTACCATAAAGGGAGCCAGCCCCAGGGAAGGCTCGTCGAGGAGGAGCAGGCGCGGCGAGGCCATGAGTGCGCGCCCAATAGCTAGCATCTGCTGTTCGCCACCCGAGAGATAGCCGGCCCGGCTGGACCTCCGTTCGGCGAGGATCGGGAAGAGGTTCATGACGCGGTCATAGGCGCGCCGGACGGCGGCGGGATTGCGTACCGTGATGGCTCCGGCGTAGAGGTTCTCGTCTACGGTGAGATCCTCAAAGAGGCGACGCCCCTCCAGTACCTGGGCAATCCCTAACTGGACAATACGGGTGGGAGAAAGGTGGTCGATGCGCTCGCCATCAAAGAGGATCTGACCGCTCACCAGCGCGCCGCGGTGCAGGGAGAGCAGGCCAGAGATGGCGCGCAGGAGGGTCGTCTTGCCAGCTCCATTTGTTCCCAGCAGGGCGACGACCACCTTGTCAGGGACCTCAAGCGAGACGCCCCGCAGCGCGGGGATGACATTCTGATAGGTGACGGCAACGTCCTGCAGCACTAGCATAGGCGCTTCCTCCGTCGGCAGCGATGCTGACTCTCTTCTGCCCGCTTCCCTGCTCGGCTCCTCGCACAGGCGCAGTACAGGTGGCTCCGGCCCCTCGGCTCATCTCAGGCTGTCGCTTGTCCGTGCAAGACAGCCCCTGTCTCTCAGGCAGACTGACCCATTCTGGCTAGTAGCGGACCGTTGCTGGCTGGCCCTCTCCGCGCCCACCTGCGCCGCCGCAGGCTCGGCTCCGTGGCCCTGGCAGCAACCCCGGCGGCCTCTGGCGTTTCATGCAAGCCTATTGTAAACAGGCGGCGCGATGGTATACAATGTCTCTATCTACAAATTGGCGGATGGCTATTTGTTGGCTTCCACAATGGCGAGGGCGCCACTATGCAAGAGCATTGTCCAGATCCCTGGACCCCCGTGACCCATGCCCTGAAGAGCGCGGCCCTCTGCCCGGAGCAGCGCGATGACGCCATCGCGCGCGCTCTCCAGGAGCTGCTGAGCCGCATGCCTGCTGTGGCCACAGCTTTGATCTGGCCCTCTCCACAGCGTAAGGGGCCGTGGAAGGTCTACTATGCCGGCATCCGACGCAACGCTATGCACCGCTGGCTGTCAGCCCGCCTCGACCCTTCCCCCGAGGTCGTGGCCGGGACGCTCGAACGCGATCTGCGCTCCGGCCTGAGCGATATGCCCCCGGCGCTCCTCCTGAAACTCGCTTCCCCCGCCAGTGGCCGGCGCGCGTTCTGGATTCTCTGGCCAACCCCGGGCGAGGGTGGAGCTTTCACTCTGCCCCCGAGCGAAGGTCTGCTGCGCGTTCGCCAGACCCTGGAGGCTCTGCTTGAGGTGGAGGAAAAGGAGGAACAGTATTTCTCGCCTAGCTCGCCTGTGCACGACCGCGCCCTGATCGAGGCGCTGGCTCACGGCGATACGCAGGCGCTGGCCGCTATTTTGAGTCTGGCGCGCATCGTGACCCGCGCCGATTTCACTTTCTGGGGCCGGGCCTATAACGATGTTGTGGAGATCGCTGGCCATCTGGGCGCCCTCCATAATAATTTCGGCTTCGCCCTCGGCCTGGGACGCGGCATCGGTGGCCGCGTCGCCGCCTACGGGACGCCTATGGGGCGCGGCGACTACCGCAACTCGCCTTATCGTGACCCCAGCGTGTGCGACATCGTCGATCGCGAGCAGGTGCGTTCGGGCATGGCTCTGCCAGTGCGTTCGCAGACCGTCTCCGATGGCAGCGCTCATGTGGCCGCGGTGCTCTATACGACGCGGCGCACCGTTGCCCCTTTCTCCTTGGCCGAGTTTCTGCTTGGGCAGCGCCTTACCCGCCTGTTAGAGCCGTTGCCGCCCGCTGAGCGCCCCACTGTGATCCACTGGCCCGGCCTGACCCGTACTCCCGATGCTAAGACGGCCTGGTATGAGCTGCTGCTGCATGCCAATCGGGTGGAGGCCGTTGAGAACTGGGCCAGCCAACTGATCAAGGGTCCGGTGATTGTGACCGATGGCAGCGGCAAGCCCTATGTGCTGGCCCACAGCGAGGAGCTGGAGCAGCTTCGCGCCGAGCGTGCCCGTCAGCCGGAAAAGGTGCAGGTGGTGCCGCTGGCGCTGGCCGGTCTCGAACGTCCCGGTTCAGTCTATCTCTGCCCTGCGGTGCCGCTGCCGCCGCCGCAATGGCCGGACTTCCTCTACGACCTGGTCGTGGCCTGCAATCTGGTCATTACCCGCCTGGAGCAGGCGCAGGATCAGCTTGATCGTCGCCGTGAGCAGTGGCTACGCTCGCTGCTTAAGGGGCAGTCGCTGCAGTACGTAGAGCAGGATGGCTATCGGCTCGGCCTGCCGGTCGAGCGTGGACAGTTCTGGGTGCTGGCCTGGCCAGTGGAGGGCCTGCAGGCCATGAAGTCGGCCCGCAAGCGCATGATCGCGGAGAGCGTGGTGCTGGACTGCCTGAAGAGTCCTCTGATCTTTGTCGACGACGATACCGCTATTGTCTTGCTGGAAGGCCAGGCGCCACAGCCACCCTCGAAGGTACGCGATGCCTTGTTGCAACACTGTGGCGTACAGCCCCTGTGGATCGTCTACGGTGGACGTTACCATTCGCTGGAAGACCTGAAGATGGGGCTGACCCACACCATCGCTCTGGCTCACAAGGCCCGCCGCGAGGGCTACGGCGAGTATTTGCTTGATGTGTATACCTTCGGCCTGGATAGCCTGTTGGAGAATCCTCGCCTGACCAAGGATCTGGAGGCCTTCGCCTCCAAGCTGCTCAAACCCCTGCTCGACTACGATCGGGCCACTGGCTCGCATCTGACCGAAACCTTTGTGCTGGCCCAAACGCTCGGTTCAGCCCAGGCGGTAGCCGAGCGCCTCGGCGTCCACGTCAATACGATCCGCTATCGTCTGCACCGCGCCCAGGACTTGCTGGGCAGCGACGAGCATACTCCCAAGGAGCAAACGGCGATGGCGCTGGCAGCCTTCATCTGGCAGCGCACCCATGCCGAGCACGAAGCCAGCTCCGCCGCTCGCCAGTGAGCGCTGTCCTGGCTGGCCGGCCGGGCTGGCGGTGCAGCCCTCAGCAACATCCAAAGCCGCGGGCCTCTGCGACGGGCGACAGGGAGTGCAGCCGACAGGGTGTTGACCTGCTCCGGTGGGACCGCTCCCTGTTCCCTGCAACAAAGGGATAGCCTGGAATTTGTCAGTCAAAACATTGCCTTCCCCTGTTGTTCTCCCCATACAATAGCTCTGTACCCGGACCAGGCGTCCTGATCAGTTCTACCTGCTGGATGGCTTGTCGACCGGCTGAGCGGCTGACCATATGACATCTTGCGCCTATTACCTGGCCTGCGCCCGGAGCTGGTCAGCCCAGAGCAGACAGGAGAGCCAGGCCAGGCAAGCCAAAGCGGCGCGGCCCAGGTCCAGTCTGGTAGGAGAACACGAGCTGCGAGCAACCAACGAGGAGGAGAACTTTGGATTTCCGCCTGACAGAAGAACAGAAGATGATTCAGGAGACGGTGCGCGCCTTCGTCAAGAGGGAGCTGATGCCGCTGGAAGGCGAGGTCTTGCGCAACGAACGAGAGGGACGCCCCGGCTTAGACCGCGCCAAGCTCCGCGAGCTGCAGCAGAAGGCCCGAGAACTGGGCTTCTGGGGCATCAATACGCCCGAGGAGTATGGCGGGGCCAACCTTGGCCCGATCATGACCGCGGTCATCACCATCGAACTCTACCGCACCTTCGTACCCTTCACCTTCGGTGGCTCTGCCGATAATATTCTCTATAGCTGTAACGAGGAGCAGAAACAGCGCTATCTGATCCCCACTATTAACGGCGAACGCCGCTCCTGCTTCGCCCTGACCGAGCCGGGGGCCGGCTCCGACGTCTCCAATCTCAAGATGCGGGCCGTCAAGGATGGCCATGAGTGGGTCCTCAACGGCGAAAAAATCTTTATCACCAACGGCAACGAGGCCGACTTTGCTATGGTCTTCGCCCTGACCGACCCCGAGAAGGGGGTACGCGAGGGCCTGACCTGCTTCCTGGTCGATCGAGAGATGGGCTGGCGCTCTAGTTATATTCCGACAATGGGCTCCTGGGGACCAGCAGCCCTCTATTTCGAGAACGTGCGCGTTCCCGAGGAGAATATTCTTGGCGGCTTGAACCAGGGCTACCAGCTCGCCATGAAGTGGATCGGCGCCGGTCGCTGGCATATTGCCGCTCGTGCCGTTGGGGCCGCCGAACGGCTGCTAGAGATGGCCATCGAATATGCCCGGACGCGCGTCACTTTCGGCAAGCCTATCGCCGAGCGCCAGGCCATCCAGTGGATGATCGCCGATTCCTACGTGGAGATCGAGGCCGCTCGCTGGCTGACCCTGTTCGCCGCCTGGCAGGCGGAGCAGCAGCTAGATAATCGCCATGCCGCCTCGGTAGCCAAGCTCTATGGCGCCAATATGGCCAATCGCGTGGTTGATCGCGTACTGCAGATTCACGGCGGCATGGGCTATACCAAAGAGCTGCCTATCGAGCGCTGGTATCGCGAAATGCGCGTCTGGCGCATCTTCGAGGGGACCGACGAGATCCAGCGCTTTATCATTGCCCGCAATCTGTTGCGCGGCCACGTCAAGGTCGGTGAGACCCTCTAAGCCGGCTCAACCTGCATGACAGGTCAGCGTGCACCTGCGCGGGCGGACAGCCTGTTTCATTCCCTGCCGCGAGCAGCAGCGGGCAGGCAAGGAGGGAAGGAGGGTCTTCGCTGGCAAGGACAGCCAGACTTCGCCTAGGGATGGGTTGGGGGCGGTTTCAGTTGGTTGGCTGATTGGTTGGTTGCACCCAGGAAGAAAGAAGGAGCTGGCTATGTCCACATCCGAAGAGCAGCCCGGAGCAGAGGGGTCTGAGGTGGCCCGCCTGCTCGCCCAGATTCAGGCTGAGTATGAGGCGGCAGAACGCGGCCTGCAGGGCCTGGCCCTGGGGGTGAGCCGCCATCGCTTTATCACGCGGCGCATGGAGCGCATGGGAGAGATTCACGCGCAGTTGCGGGCCTTGGTCGGCGAGCAGGCCATGACTTTGATCGCTCGCCATCTCGATGGCCTTCAATAGCGATAAGAAGCCTGTCCCTCTCTATCCACATGCTCAGCCCGCACGAGCCAGCAGTTGGCCCCGCCTGCCTCGGCCTTCCTCACCACAGAGGAGCCGTGGCGGCGGGGCTAACTGGCCTTGTCCTTGTCGCTGAGTACAATTTCTCCTCTGCAATTTGTCCTGCCAAACATTGTCTGCCTGCCACTTTTTCTCTACAATGGCTCTGCATACGTCGCCTTCTCATATGCTGCTTGAGTGAATAACAAGCGTATGGAGACGAGTATTCTTGTGTTTCTTGTTTTCTGCTTGCAAGGGAGGCTGTTAAGGGATCAGAGAAAGGATATGCTCCCCATACTGGAAAGTAGCTGATTTCCCAGACGTAGAAGCAATAGGAGTACAGCATGTCAGCTCACGCGAGCAGAGTTGTCTTTCCTGGCCAGAAGAAATCGCGCGTTGCGGCGGCGATCATTGCCCGGCAAGACCGTATTCCGATCTGGGCCTTACCTCGAACAGTGCTGTTGGTGATCGGTCTGGGGTTGCTCTTCACGTTCTACGACATCGGCGACATCAACGTCTCCTTTATTCAGACCTGCACTCAAATTGTCGTCGGCTGCCTCCCGCTCACGGCCAGCCAGTATCTGGGCTTCCCTGTCCTCATGAATCTGCTCGGCTATGTCGTAGGAGCCTTGATCTTTAGCCCGCTGGCGGACCGCTACGGACGCCGTGACATGATGGTGGTGACTATGGCCATTACTGGCCTTGGCTCCCTCTATACGGCCTTTGTGGGAGACTACACGCATTTTGTGCTGGCGCGGACCCTGACCGGCGTCGGGATCGGAGCCGATCTAGCCCTGGTCAATACCTATGTGAACGAGCTGGCCCCGCGTGGGGCCCGCGCCCGCTACACTGCTCTCACCTTCATCCTCTCTTCGCTCGGCGGCTCCCTGGGCGTCTGGCTCGGCTTCTACTTGACAACGCCGCCGGAGCCGTTTCCCTACGGACTGCCCATCGCTCTGGCCGGCCCTCATTTTACCTTCGGCTGGCGCGTCGTCTACGCCATCGGCGCCTCGCTGGCCTTTATCGGTCTGCTGCTGCGCTTCCAGCTCCCTGAATCGCCGCGCTGGCTCATTACCAAGGGCCGCATCTACGAGGCTGAGCGCGTCGTCGAGCGCATGGAAGACTACGCCCGCCAGCACCTGGGGGGAGAGCTACCACCGCCGGAGCCGGAGTTGCAGGTCCCCATCTACGATCGGCGCACCGGCTACAAGGAGATCTTCAGCAATACGCTCTATTTCAAGCGCACCATTCTGCTCCTGGTCATCTGGCTGCTGGCCTATATCACGGTCTATTCGAATATTTCAGGCATGACGACTTTGTTGGTGGCCCTGCACTATCCAGTTGCCGAGGCCGGCCTGATCACCTCCTGCGGTATCATTGGCAGCACGATCTGCGCCCTCTCGGCTTATCTGCTTGGCGAATATGTGGAGCGCAAGATCTGGCTGCTCATCGCCGCTTTGCTGACCATGCTGGGAGAGGTGACTGTTGCTTTCAGTGGCAATAGTTTCGGGCTGGCAGCTCTCGGCACCATTGTGCTGGGCATGGGCTGCTATATCTGGCTGCCGATGGTCTATTCCTGGTCAACGGAGAATTACCCGACGCGAGCCCGCGCCAGCGGTTTCGCCCTGGTCGATGGCATCGGCCATGTCGGCGGTGGGATCGGCGTCAGCTACGTTACGTCGCTGGTAACCCGCCTGGGGCCAGGTGGCACCTTTGTGCTCATTGGCAGCTTTCTTTTGCTGGCCGCCCTGCTGGCACAGTTCGGCCCCTCCACCCGGCAGAAGCGCCTGGATGAGGTTTCGCCCTAGGGGATCTTGCTGGATGAGTCTGCAGAGCCGACTGTTTGCTACCGCCGGCTCCCGCTCTGCTCGACGCCGCTCTATCCTGTCCGTTGCGCTTTGTTCAAGCGCTCAACGATGAGCAGTTTGCTCTCTATCCAACTGATGAGATCGAGACTGAGACCGCGCACCATGCTTCCTCACTCGGCGTATCAGGTGTATATGGGAAGATAAGAAGAGAAAAACGAAGTTGTTAGCAGTTCATCTGGCTCGGAGGCCAGAAAAGGAGAGGTAGCGTATGCGGTGTCCACGTTGCGCATACGAGGGAATGTTTTTTGACGGTCGTTGTCCGCGCTGTGGCTACCAGCCAGCAATGACGCCGCCCACCACAGGCACGCTCCTCGGCTTACCTCAGCCTCAGCAGTACTTGCTCATGCGTGGCGACAGCCTGGCGAAGGGTCGATACCGCATTCTGGGACCGGTGCCGCTACCGGAGACGCAGCGTCGTCAGGGGCGGGCCTGGTCGGCCGTTGATCAGGAGCTGGGGCGCCGCCAGGTGCTGATTCGCGAGGTGCTCATGCCGCCCGAGCTGCTCCAGCGGACGAGCGCTAACCAGGTGATCGCCCAGGTAATGGAGCGCCAGCAGCGCCTTGGTCAGCATCAGGGCTTTCCCCAAGTCATCGACGGCTTCAGCGAGCGCGGCAGCTATTTTCTGGTGCTCAGCCAGCCAGAGGGGGAGACCCTGGCGACGCTGCTCAAGCGCCAGGGGGGTGCCCTCCCCGAGGCTCAGGTAGTGCACTATGGCTATCAGCTCTGCGGTCTATTGGCCATTTTGGCCGAGCAGCAGCCGCCGATCGTGCACGGCTCCATTAACCCTGAGACCATCATCATCAACACAACCCAGCAGACCGCCTGGCTGATCCACATCCCCCTCTTTCCGCCCGACCCTCCTCTTGAGAAAGGGGACAAGGTTGCGGCAGGCTACTACGCGCCGGAGGAAGTACGTGGCGAGCTTGATCCTTCCGCTGACCTCTACAGTCTGGCGGCCACCCTACACCATGCTGTCACCGGCTACGACCCCAATGAACGCCTGGTTTTCTTCCATCCTCCGGCGCGGCGTCTCAATCCCGCCGTCAGTCCACAGATGGAGATGATTCTTGTTCGCCAGCTCAGTCTGTCGCGTGCCCAGCGCTATCCCCATCCCACGGCAATGCAACGGGATCTTGAAGCGCTGCTAGAGCATTACCTTGAGCAACAAGAAAACGAGCTGGCGCTGAGTGCGCCCCCTGACCCGCTGCGCCTCCCTTCGGAGCAGTTCCGCGAGCAGACGCGCAGCAATATGCTGCTTAACGCGGGCGTCTTCGCCGCCATTGGTGTCCTCTTGCTGCTGGGCGTGCTGCTGGTGCTCTTGCGTCCTTGAGCGCACCAGGGAGGTCCAGGCCGCAGGCCGGAATCGCCTCTGCTCGCCGAGCCGAGCCGAGCCGAGCCGAGTTGAGTTGAGTTGAGTTGAGTTGAGTTGAGTTGAGTTGAGTTGAGTTGAGTTGAGTTGAGTTGAGTTGAGTTGAGTTGAGTTGAGTTGAGATAGAGCGCAGCGCAGCACGAGCATGGCCCGGACGGCTGAGTCAGAGCGGAGAGGTTAGAAGAAAGCGGGCTGCTGGTCGCGCTCTCTGGAACGTGCTATACTGACTGAGGTACCCACAAAGCAAATGGGTTGCAGGAGAGAAGTCCATGACCAGTAGCCACTACGATGTAGCTGTGATTGGCGCCGGCCCGGGCGGGTATGTGGCGGCCATTCGGGCGGCCCAGCTCGGCGCCCGCGTTGCCATTGTCGAGAAGCAGTATCTTGGCGGGACCTGCCTTAATGTTGGCTGCATTCCCTCCAAGGCTATGCTGCATGTCGCTGAGAGTCTACACCGCCTCGAATCGCTGGCGGAGCTGGGGATCATGCTGCCGCAGCCACCGACCTTCGATATGCGCCGCGCTGTGGCCTTTAGGGACAAAGTGGTGAAACGCATGACCAACGGCGTGGGCACGCTGCTGAAAGGCAACAACGTGACCATCTACGAGGGGCTGGGCAGCGTCGAGGCCAATCGCACAGTGACGGTGACGAAGAGCGATGGTAGCCGCGAGCAGTTCAGTGCCGAGAAAGTGATTCTGGCCAACGGCTCGCTACCACTGATGCCGCCGTTCCCCGGCATCGATGGACGCAATGTCATCAATAGTGATACGTGCTGGAATCTGACAGAGGTGCCTGAGAGCGTGGTGTGTGTGGGTGGCGGTGTGATCGGGGTCGAGCTGGCCTGTATGTTCCAGGCCCTCGGCTCGCGCGTGACCATCGTCGAAATGCTGCCCGATATTTTGGCTCCTGTCGATGAAGAGGTGCGCCGCCTGTTGGTGCGCATTTTGAGCCGCCGCGGCATCACAATCGCCACCGGGGCCCGGGTTGAGGCCATTGAGGACGATGGCGAGCAGAAGAAGGTTATTGCCCGCGGTGAGCAGGGTGAGCAGGTCTTCCACGGCGCCTATGTGTTGGTAGCAGTCAGCCGCCGCCCCAATACTAGCGGCCTGGAGCAGTTGTTTGAGCAGGGCCTGGACCACGACCGCGGCAGGGTGCGCGTCAACGAGCAGATGGAGACGAATCTGCCCGGCATCTATGCTATCGGTGATCTGGTACATGGGGCCGGGCTGGCACATGTGGCCTCGATGGAGGGCGAGGTAGCGGCAGAAAATGCTCTCGGCCACGCCGCCAAGATGGACTATAGCGTCGTGCCCAATCCGATCTATACCTTCCCCGAGGTGGCCTTTGTTGGCCTGACTGAGGCCCAGGCCCGCGAACAGTATGGGCAGGAGGTGCGCGTCGAGCGCTTTCCCTGGAGCGCCATCGGGAAAGCGGTGGCCATCGGGGAGACCGACGGCTTTATCAAGGTCATTCTGGGCAAGTATAACGAGATTCTCGGCGCCCACATCATTGGTCCCGATGCGACCAACCTGATCAGTGAGTACTCGGTGGCCATGCGCGGCGAGCTGACCGGCGATGAAATCATCGAGACTATTCACCCGCATCCAACGCTGAGCGAGGGCTTGCGCGAGGCTATTCTGGTCGCCGAAGGGCGTCCGCTGCATATTCCTCCCAAGGCGCCCAAGGCCGCCGCTCGCAGTCGCTGAGCCGGCTTCCCCCGGCTCTCTCCCCGCAGCCGCTTCCAAGAGACTGGCCTGCCGATCCCATCTCGGCAGGCTATTCTTTTGCCTGCTGTCGCCTCCACTGCTATCCCTCCCGTGGCGCTCCCTGCCGCTCTACTCCCCCTGCTCTGCTGCGCCCGGGGTCAGGCCCCTGATGGGTGTAACAGCAATTGAGGTAGACCGCGATTGCTGAAGCCTGCCAGTAGGGCGCCTTGTCCAAAATTTTCGAGGAGCCTGCCCATTAAAGCCTTCTCAAAAAAAGCGCCTGGCTGCACATGAGGCGCATACACTTGCAGCAGAGGCCAGCGAGCCGAGCGAGCCAAGCGAGCCAAGCAAACCAAGTAATTCAGGCAAGTCGCAGAGCAGCAGCCCAATCAGTAGGCGGGCAAAGGCCGGCGCTCGCTGGGCTGTTCTTCCTGTTCTTAATTCTTATGCGGCCAGAGAGACAGGAGGGTTTTGCCTTGAAGCCTTTTCACTTTGAACAGCCAGCGCGCTCGGGTCCAGCGACTGGCAACAGCAACACTAGCTACAGCAGTGGCAGCAAGAGCAGCGGAGGCCTGCAACCATTGACGCCGCTGTCAACGACCCGTCCCCTCGGGCAGTTCGGCAACAGCGCACCACGGCGCCGGCCCTGGCTCCCCACGATCATTGTCGCTATGGCCCTGGTGATTTCGCTGGTGGTCCTGCTGATCAGCGGCGGCCTCAACCTGCTGCCCTTCGCTCACAGTAGCGGCTCCTCGTCCCAGCCGGCAGGAGCCGGCCCAACCAGCAATATCATTGGACATGTCTTCTTCCTGAGTAGCGGTCAAGTCAACGTCAGTACCAGTCAAGGCATCGCCGATCAAGTGCAGGTGGACCTCAGTAAGGTTCCGCCCCCAGCGCCTGGCAAAGCGTATTATGCCTGGCTCCAGAGCGATAACACGGTCGAAAGCCAGTCGATTCTTTTAGGCAAGCTCAGTCTGAGCCAGGGCACGGCCCACCTCTTTTACAAGGGCGATCCGCAGCATACAAATCTGCTGGCCATTGCCAGCCGGTTTTTGGTGACCGAAGAGGATGCCTCAACTACGCCGACCGTGCCGTCGCTCGACCGCAGTACCTGGCGTTACCTGGCTGTTATTCCGAACACGCCCGACCCTCGCGATAGCGAGCATCACTATAGCCTGCTGGATCACCTGCGCCATTTGCTGGCGCTTGATCCCACTCTGCAGAAACTGGGCCTTCCCGGCGGCCTCGATATCTGGCTGTTCCGCAATGGGCAGAAGATCCTTGAGTGGGCAGGGGCAGCCCGCGATGACTGGAATCATGGCAGCCCCGATCTAATGCATCGCCAGTTCATCCGCATTCTCGACTATCTTGACGGAATCGAGTTCCTGGGCACCGATGTGCCCCCCGGTTCGCCAGTGCTGGTAGACCCCCATATTGGCCGCGTGGGCCTGCTGCAGTTCGATGCTAACCAGCAGCCACCTGGCTATTTGCATCACATCGGCATTCACCTGGAGGGGGTTGTCCAATCGCCTGGTTCAACTCGTGAACAGGAAGCGCTGGCCCAGCAGATTAATCAGGCCCTCAATAAGGTGCAGACTCTCTATCAGCAGATCCGCCAGGAGGCCATTCAGCTGGTCCACATGAGCAATAGCCAGCTCCGCCAGCCGCAGGCTTTGGCCCTCCTGGATACCCTGGTCAAGCAGGCTCAGGACGCTTTTGTCGGCCAGTTCGATCCCCAGACGGGCGAGCTGCAGGACGGTGTCACCCAGATCCACTATGCTATCGAACGGCTGGCTACCCTGGATGTCACCCCTCTCAATGCATCATCGGCAGCCCAGTGAGTCCCTGCTCTAAGAATAAGGTAATTGGAGAAAATCGTGTAAAAGAGAGGAGTACAGGTATCTATGCCACGTGATCCTGACTACTATGTGCAGACGATTACGCGAGGAGTGCGGGAAGCGCGCACGCTCGCTCAAGGGCCAAGCCAGGGTCAGGAACAGCGTCGGAGCAGCGCCCTCAGTCAGCGCCGGACCGACGAGCTGAGCGAGCCGGTCCGTCCCAGCGCCTCATTGGCTGAGCGCATTGCTCGTTTTGTTAGCAGCCGGCAGCGGATGGCGCTCCCGTCCTACTACCGGCCACGCATTGGCGTGCTTTCCTCCAGTGGCTGCCTGCGTGACGGCGGCTGGCCCGTCTACGCCGGCGACGCCGCCACCGTCAACGCCATCTTTGAGAGCGGCGGGGAGCCGCTGGTCTTGCCAACGCTCCCTATGCTGCAGGGCTGCGACCCCTTCGATATCCTGAGTAACGAGGATCTTTTCGAGGAGGTTTTTCACATTATCTGGCCAATCGTGCGCAACGTCGATGGCCTGGTCTTTGCTGGCGGGGGCGACTTCTATTCCTGCCTCTACGGCGATGTGATGCATCCCCAGACCCAGACGCCCGAGCTGTGGCGCGACATCTGGGAGCGCTACTGTGCGCTCCTGGCCTGGCTGCTCTGCATTCCGACGCTGGGCATCTGTCGCGGCATGCAGGTGATGAATGTGGTACGCGGTGGCGGCCTCTATCAAGATATCCGCTCGCAGTGGCCGCGGAATATGCCGCCCCTGATCCCCCATCGCGCTCGCGGACGCATTACCGCCGATAACTGGATCGAGCACCCTATCGCGGTCAATCCCCGCAGCCGCCTGGCTCGCATCCTGCGCGGGCCAGAGGCCCGCGGCCCGCAGCGCAACTATATCGACGCGGTGCTGTCAATGCATCACCAGATCGTGGGCTACGTGACTCCCGAGGGCGAGCTGATTGGCTATCTGGCCCCGGGCCAGATCGTGGCGGCGACAGCTCCCGACGGCGTCATCGAGGCCATCGAGGATAGTGATCCGCGGCGCTTCTGGCTAGCTGTGCAGTTCCATCCTGAGTGGGTGGTTTACCTGGGCTGGGCCCACAGCCTGTTTGCAGCCCATGTAGACGCCTGTTACCACTACGCTTCCTTGCCGCTGGAGGAGCTGGACCAGTTCCTGCCCGAGATCCGCAACTGGCTGCGTGACTGCGATCAGGCCCTGCTCTATCGTCAAGAGCCTCCGCTCCTGGCAACCACGATTAGCAGCGAGCCTGAGACGTTGGCTGCAGAGAGCACCGGCAAGCGTCTGCGGACACGCTTGCAACCGGTGCCAGAGGAGCAGGCTTGTTCTTCTGCCACCCTGACCTGACCGCCCAAGCCCCATATGGCCCAGGCGTCGGTACTGGCAGGGTGAGATTTTGATGAACTACATAGGCATACTATCACAGTGAAATATTCCGTGTTCAGTTAATTATGTTCTCAGGCCATAGAAAAGGGAAAAATGCTCTCTTGCTGGCCGAGCGGCGGCTTGATGCTGTCATCGGCGGGCGTCTCTTAAATGCTTGCTGGCTTAGCGGCAGTCTGGGCTTGAGTGTGCTGCAGATGCGCCTCCTGGCGCAGAGCTGGTCGCAGGGCAGGGAGGCCCTGGCAACAGCGCTGATTGCCACGGCCTGGTTAGCAGGCTCGTTGCTGGCCGCCACGTTGCTCACCACGAGCCGCAGTAACCCAGCCCGCTACTGGGGCACAGGCCTGCTGCTCTGTACCCTGACCCAATTGGCGCTGCCTGTCATGCGACCGCTGCCGGGAACGCTCTGGCCGGCAACTGCCGCCCTGGGCCTGCTCTCTTTCTTTTCCTCGCTGATCGGCAATGCCTGGCTGCTCCAGCGTCGTCCCTGGCCAGGGGTAGAGGAACGGATCGCCTTAATGCGCGCCGCGCTGGGGACGATGTTCGGGCTCAGCCTGGTCTGGCTGCTGCCCGCGTGGTCGGGCCTGCTCACCATCCTTTGCCTGCTGCCACTCCTCTTTCTCGACTACTGGCCCGAGGCCCGTGCCCCTTTGCCAACGCCTGGGCGCATGGTCGATAACTGGTTCGATCTAACGGAAGGGGCCCGCCGCTGGCGTTTGCAACTCACCTTTGACTGGCTGATACAGGGAGGCTGGTGGCGCTATCTGGCACGTCGCGGACAGCTCGGGCTGGTCCTACTCGCCAGCGGGCTGGCGATCGTGCTCGGCAGTATCTGGAACGCTGTACCGACGCCCTTCGCCTCGATCCTGCAGGCGCAAGGGACGCTGCCGATCCTGCTCTGGCTGCTGCTGGCCCAGGTGCTGGCCCTGAGCCTGGTTTTTGCGCTGCAGGTCCCCCTGCGCGGTATGCTCGGACCGCCCGATCGCTTGATTCCCGAGCGCTGGCGGCCCTGGTGCCAGGCGGTGGCACTTTGCCAGCCCTTTCTGATGGCGATCAGCCTGCTAGCTCTGGGCCTGCCCAACCTGCAAGCTCCAGTCTGGCTGGTCCTCAATCTGGGTCTCTATACGCTGGCCGCCGCCATTTGGGGCATCTTGCTCCCACGCCTGCGGCCCAGTCTGAGTACCGTGATCTTCTCGCAGCGCCATCTGCTGCCGCCGGGCCTGGCCCTGGATCAGGGCCAACTAGCCTACGAGCGCTCTCAGGAGGAGCACGTTAATCGCTTCCTCTTTGTGTCCGAGGGGCTGTTAACCCTGCTGTTAACGCCCCTGGCCGGCTGGCTCACCGGGCGCTGGACGGTCGACGGGCTGCTGATCTTCGCTGGGCGTGGGCTGCTGCTCCTGCTGGTACTCTCAGTTGGCCTGGTTGGATTCCGGCAATTGATTGGGTATAGAGCAGAAGAGAGCGGGTCTGCAGCCTTCCGACCTGCGCCGTGGGAGCGGCTGGGGCACCAGACAGGCCAGGCTCCTCCCTTGGGACCTACCTCCGCCCATGAGCAGGCTTCTCTTGTAGAGGAGATCGAACAATTTTTGCGAAAGAGGCAACATGGATAGCGCTGAGTACCGGCCGCGATTGCCGACAACACAGGCCGGCGGTGACGCTCACCGGGAAGTGGCCGCCGCCAGCCCTCGTGATACGATACCGGGGCCACAGCCGCTGCGTTTAAGCCGTCAACGGCTGTCCGCCAAGGCGAGCCGCTCCTACGAAGGAAGAGCCGCCGCAGCAGCGACTCAGGGACGGCAAGGCGCGTCTCGCGCCATCCCTGCGGTGAGCAGCCGCCAGGTAGCTGACGAAGCCGTCGCAACAGAACCAGCGGCCACAGTCAGGTTGTCGACTGGACCGCTCAGAAGCGGTAGTCTGCTCCTGGCGGGACTGCTCATTGTCACGGTGCTCTTTTCTCTAACGCTGCTTCCTCCCATCGAAGCGGCGTTGCAGCTTCCGGCAGAAAGCACGCAGTTGAGCCAGCCAGTCAAGCCGTCCGGTGCCCCGGACAAAGGCCAAGGGACCACGCCCTCGGTCTCTCCAGGAGCGCCGGCAACGCCCACGGCCCTGCCCGTCGGTATGAGCCTGTTGGCCCAAGACACCTTTCATCGTCCCGATCAACGCGGCTGGGGCACGGCCAGCGACGGTCATGCCTGGCAGGGCGACGCGCGCTTGAGCAAAGCCTTTGCCATCAGCAATCAGCAGGGCCGGCTGGCTGGTGGTCAGGGAGCCTACAACGCCATCTTAGGCCCGACTTTCAGCGACGGCGAGGTCTTCTTTACTGGGGCAATCAGCAGCTTCCAGCAGGCCAACCTCGGTGCGGTCCTGCGCTGGATGGATACCAATAACTGGTACAAAGCCTATCTCGACGGCACGCAGCTCGTCCTGCTCAAGAGCAGCGGCGGTATGCAGACGCGCCTGGCCGCTGTTCCTTTTGCGGCCCAGGCCAATCAACTCTACAGCCTGCGCTTCCGCGTCCAGGGCGATCACCTGGAGGCTCGGGCCTGGCCGGCGGGAAGGCCCGAGCCGGCGCAGTGGCAGGTCAGCGCGCGCGATGATACCTTTCAGAGTGGCTTTGGAGGTCTGCGGCTGGTTTTGGCTCCAACCACCGTGATCACCATCAGCACTTTCCAGGAGCTGGCGCTAGCTACCTCAGCGTCTCGCTCCGAGGGAGGCCAGCTCCACGTAGCCTGAGTTCACGAGTCACACCTCTAGTACTTTTTCGCTACGCATGCCGCCCTCTTCCCCCGCGCATGACACTCCTCAAGCCTGTTCAGCCAGCGCCCCCCTCGCCAACTTCGCGGGCGCACTGAGTAATATCATGGGCAGAAAGAGCCAGTGGAGCCAGTGCCGATGCCATCGCTGCTCACCGCAGGCCGCCTCGCGGCGCAGCCCTCGGCGCCGCGGCGCAAGATGACCAGCTATGAGCTATTTGCGCTGCCACACGGATGAGTGAGCAAACAGCAGCACCACTGGCGTCGCAGCAGAGAAGGAGGAGAAGGCAATGCATATGCCACAGGAGCAAGGCAGGTTTGAAGCTGGCAAAGCCGGGGGAAGCTTCCATAGCGCGCCGCTCTCCCCAAGTGCTCACTCTCTGGCCACCAAGGAGCCGGCAGAGGAGCTGGAGAGTGAGGAGCGAGAAGCGTGGAAAGGGACCTTGCCATCAGAAAGCTACGTGCCGCGGGTCATGCCCCGCCTGCTCAGCACGGGAGATATGGTCGCCACCTTTCTGATGATCGTCTTCTTCATCACGAACGCCACCACCGCTGTAGCTGGTGGGGCAGCGGCCTTTACCTACTGGGCCATTGGTGCTCTGGCCTTCTTCATTCCGGGTGTCATCGCCACCGCTCAGCTTGGGGTGATCTTTCCGCATGAAGGCTCGCTCTACAACTGGACCCACAAAGCTTTTGGCGGCTACTGGAGCTTCTTCGCGGCCTTTTGTGCCTGGTTCCCCGGCGTCCTTGTCATCATCAGCGCTGGCGACGTCATCGTCTCCTACCTGCAGGGACTTAACCCCGGCTGGCTCACCGAGCCCTGGCAACAGGGCCTTTTTATCATTGGCCTCATCGCTGTGACCAGTGCCCTGGCCATCCAGCGCTACAGCGCTGTGCAGAAGCTGGTCAATCTGGTAGCAGGCCTGACGTTAGTGGCAGTCATGCTACTTGGGCTGGCCGGGCTGGTCTGGCTCCTGCGTGGCCATCCCTCGGCCACCAGCTTCAGTCACCTCTCCGACTGGAGCATTCGCTTTGACAAGAATAGCGGCAATCTCTACCTCTTCGGCCTGATCACGCTGGCTTATCTGGGGACCGAAGTCCCGCTCAACATGGGTGGCGAGGTCGCCCGCTTACGCGCGATTACCCGTCATCTCTTCTGGGGCGCTTTGCTGGTCATCGTCGGCTACGGCATTGCGACTTTTGCCCTGCTCGTTATCGCCGGCCCTCAGAACGGTGCGGCTCCCTTCGCGCTGGTGCATGTGGTCGATCTGGCTCTGGGCAAGTTCATGGGCAACGTGGTCGCCTTCTGCCTGATGAGCTTCTTCATCATGGCGATGGTTGTCTATAATTATGCCTACGCCCGCCTGCTGATGGTCGCCGGCATCGATCAACGTCTGCCGGTGAAGGTGGCGCGGCTCAACCGTCAGCGCGTCCCGGCCAATGCCATTATCTTTCAGGCCGCGGTAGCCACTGTTGTGACGGCCTTCGTCTTCTTGCTGGCCCCCTATACGGTCCAGGTGACGACGCCGGCCAACCTCTCGACCGAGGTTTATAACGTCATGCTAGCTTCCTCGACGCTGGTATGGGCCTTCTCGGCGGGCTTTCTCTTCTTCAACCTGATCCGGCTCCACGGCATGCGCCATCCCCTGCTGCGCGAGCGGCGCATTGTCCCGGCGCCCCTCCTGTGGGGTAGCGTCCTCTGTGGATCGGTGGCCTGCTTCCTGGCCATCATCGGCACACTCTTCTACTCATGGACCAACCTGATCAGCAATACGCAGTGGTTCATCATTATCAGCGTCCTGACCTTCGCCTATCTGGTGATTGCAGCCATCGGCAGTATGTTTGCCAACAGTGAAGCCAACTGGGAGAGTGCCCGCCTCTAGCTACAGCGCTTGCGCCCGCAGAAAGAGGAAAGGCGCTCGCTGTAGTCTCGGCGGCATCGGCCTGGGTGGGCCAGGCCAGGGACCACGCGCGCAGCACCGCCAAAGATTGAAGGACCACGGGAAACGTGGCCCTCAATCTTTGGAGCGTGGATCGAAGGCGTCGCGCAGGCCATCGCCCAGGAAAGAAAAGGCCAAAACGATCAAGGCCAGGACAGTGGTGGGGACGAGAATCTCCCAGGGATGCGTGTTGATGTAGGGTGTGGCATCGGAGATCATCAGGCCCAGGCTGGAGCCAGGCGCCTGGACGCCCAGGCCAAGCAGGCTGATACCGGCCTCACCGATGATGGTATTGGAAATGTTGAGCGTCGAGGCCACCACTACGATGCTCATCAGATTGGGGATGATGTGCCGGAAAATGATGCGTAGATCGCTGCTGCCGGCGGTGCGCGCCGCTTCGATAAATTGCTGCTCCTTGAGTTGCAGCGTCTGTCCACGCACGTAGCGGGCCATGAGGGGCCAGACAGTGATTGCCAGGGCTAGAGAGACCAGCAAGAGGCGCCCGTTGCCGTTAGGGCCAATGATCGGCAGCTTGGCCAGGGCATCGGAAGCGCCGGGGCCGATGATGCCGGTGAGCATGATAGCAAAGAGCAAGCCGGGGAAGGCGAACATCAGGTCGGTGAAGCGAGCCAGGACCTGATCGATCCAGCCCCCGAAGTAGCCAGCCAGCACGCCCACGGTCAGACCCAGCCCGATATCAACCATTTCCACGAGGGCAGCGACGATGATAGAGACAAGCATGCCCTGCATCAGCCGCGCCAGAATGTCGCGCCCCAGGTCATCGGTTCCCAGCCAGTACTGAGCCGAGGGGCCTTCATCCTGACGGATCAGCTCCTCATGATAGTAGGTATGATAGACGCTGGCGGGTACCGGCCCGTTCTGAGGACTGTCGTAGACGCCGCCGATGTGCTGGTAAATGGGGGGACCAAAGAAGGCGACCAGCACAAAGAAGATGATCAGGCCAAGGCTGGCCATCGCTCGCTTGTCACGGCGCAGCCGGCGCAGCGACTCCTGCCAGGGCGACGCGCCGCGACGCTCCTCTGTTGCTGCGGCTTCTTCTTCACCGGGCATAGTCCCGAGCGGAGGCGCTTCCCGCACGCCGCTGGCTAATTCCAGCAGCTCAGCCGGCGGGGGCTGTAGCCCGGCATCAGGTTTCACGAAACTCTCGCCGGCGGCCTCAGATGGCTTGTGGTGTGCATCCATAGACATAGGGTTCTCCTCTGTTCCTCCCCCTATTCGAGCCTGATGCGCGGATCAACAATCGTGTAGAGAATATCGGAAATGAGGTTGCCGATTACGACGCCGACCGCCAGCAGGACCACCGTGGCCTGGATCACTGGGTAATCGAGGTCAATCACCGACTGTAAGGAGATACGCCCGATCCCCGGGATATTAAAGATCTGCTCGATAAAGAAGGTACCAGCGACCAGCAGGCCAATGGCAACGCCGAGAACGGTCACCAGTGGAATGAGCGCATTGCGCAAGGCATGCCAATAGATCACGACGCGCTCATGGAGGCCCTTAGCGCGAGCGGTACGCACGTAGTCCTGACGCAGCACCTCCAGCATGGTGGTGCGAGCCAGGCGGGCAAAGTAAGCGTAGCCAGCCGCTCCGTAGACGAGGATCGGCACAATCTTCGGCTGCAGATCAGCCCAATCGTATTGCCAGGGCGTTCCCCAGGATGACGATGGCCAGCTCGCCCCGGTCTTGCTATCGATCCAGACAATGATGACCTGGGCCAGGATAGCAATGACGAAAGGCGGCAGGGCATAGATGATCAGAGCTACGCCCATATTGAGCGTGTCAATCCAACTGTTGGCCTTAATGGCCGAGAGAATCCCCACAGGGATACCAAGCAGCAGTTCAACCACCAGGCCCCAGAAGGCTAGCTCTAACGAGACTGGCACGCCGTCCTTAAGAATATCCCACACCGGTCGGTTCTGGTACTTGAAGGAGATACCAAAGTCCAGATGGGCCAGGTGCACCAGGTAGTTGTAGTACTGCTGATACCAGGGCAGATCTAGCCCGTAGGCGTGACGCAGCATCTGCCAGGTGTGGTAATCAAAATGGTCGCCCATCTGGGCTCGAATGGGATCACCGGGGGCCAGATAGCCCATGATAAAGGTGATGAAGGTGATGCCCACAATCACAAAGATCAGCCCGATCAGGCGCTTCACCAGGAATTGGAGCATGTGCTGTACTCCCTCTCTCTGTTGCTTCTCTGCCCTCCTCCCTCGGCCCGGCTCTTCCCACAAGAGGAGAGCCTGCCGGCGAAGGCCCAAGCCAGGTCAGGCGTCAGCCATCTGCCCGATGGCAGGCTCTTATCCGTCTGCTTGATTATGCCTGACCCGGCCTGGCATAGGCAAGCCTGGCATTCTAAGCCGCGGGGAGGCTGAAGGCTGGGCGCCCTCCTCACGGGCGGGCAGAATGCCAGGCTGCGTATATGAGAGATGCGCTGCTGACTGGTCGGCTAGCAGCGCCAGGTCTCATCAAACAGTGAAGTAGATGTTAGCCCAGTCGTCGGGCGGAATGATCGACAGACCGTTGTAGACGATTCCATGCAGCTTCGTGCTTTGCATGAGCTGGATCTTGTTCTGGTAGATGGGAATCCAGCCCACGTCATCGACGATCTGCTGCTCCGCCTGGTTGTACTGCTGCATGCGCTCCGTCTGATTCAGGTTGACGTCGGCCTCCTCAAGGAGCTTCTGGACCTGCTGCTGCTTTGCAGCATCGGTCGAGTGGTTCTGACCGTAGTTCATCTGGTTGTAGCCAGAGCCTTTGTCGAAGAAGACCGACAGGAAGTCCTGTGGATCAGGATAGTCGGCCAGCCAGCCGGAGATCCAGACCTGCAGGCCGTTGGGGTTATTGACGGTAGCATTCTCCAGGGTGATGAGCTTTTCGTAGGTGGTGCCGACGAGCTTGACGTTAGCCCCAAGGACATTCTCCCACATCTGGGCAATCGCCTGCGAGGCCTGCACGATGGCCTGTACGTCGGTGTAGTAGTTGAAGGTGATGGTCGGCAGTGAGGTCATCCCTTCTTCCTTCAGGCCCTGTTGCAGGAGCTGCTTGGCTTTGGCCTTATCACCCGATAGGCTGCTCACGCCCGCTGGACCGACAAGGTTGGGGTTGTAGCCCGGCATGCCTTTGGGGACGATGTGGTTGGTGGCTTCGACGGCGTTCCTGAAAACGGTCTTCTGTAGCAGCTCTTTGTCGATAGCCAGCGCAAAGGCCTGGCGGATGTGGATGTTGTCAAAGGGCTTCACCAGGTAATTCATAGTGATGTACCTGATGCGGAAGTTCACGTACTCGTGAAACTCCGGAGAGTTGCGTACAGAATCGATCTGAGCTGGAGGAACGCCGATGACGCCGGTGTAGTCAAACTGATGCGACTGGTAGGCGCGGAAGGTGGTATCCTGGTCGCCAGAGATCAGGTACTCCAGCTTCTGGATCTTCGGCTTGGGGCCGTAATAGTTGGGATTGGGCACCAGAACGATGCCTTTGGTGTGGTCATAGCTCTGGACCTTGAACGGCCCGGCGCCGCCACCTTCGGTCAGATGGTCAGTCCATTTGCTGCCGTACTTGTCGATCAGCTTCTTCTCGACGACGTACGAGCAGGGATACGTGAGCGCCTGCAGGAAATAGGCCGCGGGCTTGCTGATCTTGATAACAACAGTGTTAGGATCGGGCGCCAGCAGGCTATCGCCGATCAGGGTCGGGATCTTGCCACTGGTGATCTTGTCGTAGTCCTTGATCAGGTTGAGATAGTAGGCGACCTGCGACTTGGTGGCCGGCTGCAGGGTGCGATCAATGCTATAAATAACGTCCTGCGAGGTGAGCGGCGTACCATCGCTGAACTTGAGATTGGGCCGCAGATGGAAGGTGTAGGTAAGACCATCAGCGGAGATCTCATGAGACTGGGCTAGCTGGTCGCGGAGCTGAATGTTGTGATCCCACTCGACCAGGCCAGTCCAGATGGCCTGAACGGTATTAGCGTCGACGGCAAGCTGTACCAGGGCCGGGTCCAGCGTACCGAAATCGGTCGCTCCAATAGGAATGCGCAGGACCTGCTTATCAGGCGGCGCAATCTGCGTGCTGCTGCTGCTGCTGCTCTGTCCCCCACCGCAGGCGACAAGCAGCGCAATCAGGCAGAGCAAGGCCGGAATCAAGGCTAAGGGAAATGGTCTGCTCTTACGCACGGGTAACCTCTCTTCTGGCTTCTGTCCTGTCGGGACGGAGAAGATGATACTGAGTGGCTTCTACCAGCCGGCACCGACTGGTAGCTTTAGGAAGAATGCTTCCCGCTAGGCCTGCTTTTGCTGGCTACGACGTTTCTCCCTGTGCTTCATTGCCTCCTTCCGAACTGGGAAACGTGTGCCTGACTCACGCCTTGCAACAGGCTGAGCTGTATAGATATTACGTCTATTCTAGGAGTAATCTCTCAACCATCTGCGCCTGCTTATTCCTTCCCGCTCACCACTGCTCTCCTCCGATTTTGGCCGCCCGCCTTCTGTGGTCAAAGACGCAGCATCAGAGCAGTGGCGGCGCTCCTGTGAACTACTCCTGCATTCCAAGTGACCATCATCGCTGGTTACCCCCTTTGCGTTTCCGCGCGATCTTCTCTCCTCCCAAGCTGAGAGGCCCGTCTCTTGAGATCCAGCCGGCACAGCTTGCCCTCCCCACTTCCCCCTCAACGCTAGCCTTTCAAGACTGTAAGACTATAAGAATTCTTTCCTGAAGCGAGGGCGACGAGAGGGAAAAAGCCGCGTCTCACAGCCAAAAGCAGGCAAGAGCCTGGTCAGCAACCGGCCTGGCGCCCTGGGATGCCTCACGCCAGGCGACCAGCACTCTTGCCCGCTTTGCCCAGAGAGCAACAAGCTCATCCTGCTCTGCCATCAGCTCGCTCCTTCGTAGAGCTGGCGGCAGGGAGTCGGGGAGAGAGGCGAGGCGAGGAGGAAGCTAACGGTCGGCGAGATGGATACGCAGAATCTCGCCCTGGCCAGGACCGTAGCCGTACCCTTTGTTCGACACGTAGAGGTCGCCATCGGGTCCGAAGGTCATGGCTGTTGGGAAGCTCAGCCCCGAGGCGATCAGCACCTGGCGCCCGCGCTCGCTGACGCGCACGATCACCCCTGTGCCCGGCACCGGACCAGCATTATTGGCCGTCGTGGTCTCCAGGACATAGAGCCGCCCTCGCCGATCGAAAGCCAGCCCAACCACCGCCGTCAATCCGCTCATCAAGACACGCACATGGCCACGCGGAGTGATAACCAGCAGCTTTGCGGTTCCTACATGCACAGGGAAGGTACCCAGATTAGCCACATAGAAGAGACCGCGATGGAAAGCCACTGCCGTCGGTACAATATGGCCCTGGCTGGCCGAGATATCCGCCACCCGTTGAATCTCGCTGCCTGCATGCCGATCATGCTGCCAACGTGGCGTAATCCGATCCAGCTCGCCGTGATTGGGCTCCAGCGCATACAGGCTTCCATTGAGCGCCACCATGCTATACCAGGTCCCGTCAGGCTCGAAATCCTCCCGATCGGGATGCTTGACCGGATGCGTCTGCAGAAAATGGCTGAGATCGGCAATGTAGATCACGCGATGGTGCTCCGGATCAAAGCGGAAAATAGCATTGGGCACCTGGGGGACACCGTGGGAGCAACCGGCTCCCGAAAGCAGCCCATAGAGCGTATGGCCGATAAAACTCAGATCTGAGACGCCGCTGATCGTGCTCCCACTGGCCTGACTTGTCTGACTGGAAGGCAGATGATCGATCAGGGTGACTCGCTTCCCATGCCGGTCAATGCGCGAAATGCGGGCAGTGAAGCCGCCGGTGTACGGGCCAATCGGCGGCGGCACCTGCTGGCAACGACCAACAGTCGACTGCTGCCCTCCAAGGCCTCCCTCAGCGACGTAGAGCTGCCCATCAGGGCCAAAGTGCAGGCCTCGCGGATTGTTCAACCCGGTTGCAAAGACGCTGATCCGACCCAGCGGCTCAGCCAGGGACTGAGCGCGCGCCCGCGGCGGAGCCACTACCAGCGACGCCGGTAAGATCAGCCCGATGGCAATGGCTCTCACAAGTATCCTTCTCACACGTGTGATGTTCATCTCTCTCCTCTCTATTTTCATGATTATCTACCATAAAAATTGGATATATGCTTTTCAATAAGCATATATCCGTATGTTATGCTGCTACTACTACTATAGAGAGGAGCAAGAAACACAAGCAGACGCGGGCAGGCGGGCGTCCCAGAGAGGGAGAAGCTCACCCTCTCCAGGGGACCTCAGCGAACCAGAGGCACCAGCGTCTTGATACGGCTCAACTCCTCGCGTCGTCGCTGGCGATAGCTGAGGTAATCATCAAGCACGCGCAGCGAATGGCGATCCATGCGTTGCCGCAGTTCGTCCTCTGTGAGCCAGCAAGGGCGGCCTTCCATTCCAGCTCGTAGCTGTCCGCCGCGCACGCGCGCGTGATAGACAAAGCTGACTGTGCTGAGAGCGCGCCAATCAGTTGTTACCAGCGAATAAAAATTGATCAGATCATCGGCTTCCAGCAGTAAGCCCGTCTCTTCGCGCCCCTCACGTTCCGCCGCTTCACGTGGATGCTCGCGCCAGGTCATAAAGCCACCCGGAAAGACCACCCGTCCGCTGGGGAGAAGCATCACCAGGTAGCGCCCCTGCTCCTCCACGACCACCGCTGCGCTGCCGAAAGGTGGCAGCTTATTACCAAGCAAGAGATTCACCAGGTTAAAGCAGAAGCTCACCCAATACTTGAGCCATCCATAGAGCATTGTTTTTACTGTATTCATAAACACTATCTTTACTGCCTCTTCTTTTCGCTTCGAGATAGAACAGGCCCCGGACAGCCTGTCCTGGCCACCAGTCAGGCGCGCTCAGAGGGAGAGCGGCCCTCGTTCGCTACAGGAAAAACATAGCCTTTCTCTGTCGCAATTCGCAGAGCACCTGATCGCAAAATTGTCGCAGGCTCGTCACCGAGCCATCTCCCACCTGAGTTCAAGCGCAGACAGTCTCTGGTCTCATATGCTATGCTCAGAAAAAGATACGCTCCTCCAAAGCTGGTGTTGGGTTCCCGGCGGAGGCCGCCCGGAGAAGAGCGTCGCCGCTACCAGCAAGCAGACCAGGCGAGCAGGAGAGATCAGCGGGGAGAAGGACCAATAACAAGGGGCGGGCACCCGGGCCCAGGCCAGGAGGAGAGGGGCCAATACTCGACAGCCACGAGCCAGAGCAGCAGCACACAAGGAGCCTCTGATCATGCAGCTCAAGACCCAGCCTTTACAGCTCAAGCTGAGCACACCTTTCCGCATCGCACGCGGTGTCGAAGAAATTGCCGAAAATCTGCTTGTTACGCTTAGCTACGACGACCTCAGCGGCTATGGCGAAGCCGCACCTTCAGCCTACTATGGCGAGACTGCCGCCACCGTCAGCGCCTGCCTGGAGCGCTTTGCCCAAGCACTCGGAGATGACCCCTTTCTGATCGAAGACATCCTTGAGCGTCTTGACCACCTCATCGGGCACAACCCTGCCGCTAAAGCGGCGATCGACATGGCGCTCTACGATCTCATGGGCAAGCGCCTCAATCTGCCGCTTTACCGGCTGCTCGGCCTCAACCCCGAGCGCAGCGCCCTCACCTCCTTCACCATTGGCCTGGACACTCCCGAACGCATGGCCGAAAAAGCGGCTCGCGCCCGTGACTACCCCATTCTCAAGATCAAGGTAGGCACACGGCAAGACGTCGAAAACGTACGAGCTATTCGCGCCGTCTCGCAGGCCACGCTACGGGTCGATGCCAATGCCGGCTGGAGCGTCAAAGAAGCCATTCGCACCATCAACGCCCTGGCCGAGTACGGTATCGAGTTCGTCGAGCAACCCATTGCGCCGGGCGATTGGGAGGGCCTGCGCCTCTTGCGTCAGCAGATCCCTGTTCCTATCATTGTCGATGAGAGCTGTGTCTCTCTAGAAGACATCCCGCGTCTGGCCGGCTGTGTTGATGGCATCAATATCAAACTGATGAAATGCGGAGGGATCAACCACGCCCTCAAGATGATCCACACAGCCCGCGCCCATCATCTGCAGGTTATGCTAGGCTGCATGATCGAAAGCTCGCTGGCGATCACAGCAGCCGCCCACCTGACACCGCTCGTCGACTACGCCGACCTCGATGGTAACCTGCTCATCGAGAACGATCCCTTTAGCGGCGTACGCGTCATTCAAGGCAAGCTGATTTTGCCCGAGGGGCCTGGCCTGGGGGTGGTCCCCCACTCATCCAGCTAAGCAGGCAGACTGCGCGCCAGCCCGCTGGGGGCGACTCCAGACCAGGAGCAGCCGATCAATCTCACCAGAGGGGGACGAGAGCGGGCGCATAAACATCCATAAATAGAAGGGGAGAGCGTGACGGCAGGAAAAGGGGAGAGCGACAGACAGAGATCCAGAGAAGGAGAGACCGGGCACCAGCCCAGTTGGTGGCATGCCAGACGATCGCGCTTCTCTCTGCCTGACAGCCCGCCGCTCCCCCTTCCTCATAATAGAAGTAGAAGCAACTGCAAGGCTCTCATCAGCACGTAAGCAACAAGCAAGCGCCAAACAGGCAGCATCAAGCTTGTCGGCTGTCTGCAGTCCTAACCGCGGCGTGAACGACGGAGCTTGCGGCGCAGGTTAGCCGCCTTACGTTTGCGGCGGTCCTGCGGACTCTCATAGCGTGCACGACGGCGGGCCTCTGAGAGAATGCCATCCTGCTGCACGCGGCGGTTAAACTTCTTGAGGGCGACATCAAACGGTTCGCCCGGATTCACCTTGATCTCGCTCATCGAGAAAACCAGCCCCTATCTAGATCTGCCGCTACCCGCAGCGGCCCGCACGCAGCCCGCCGTCGGTAACAGCCATAGAATAGAAGGATGAGAGAAGCTGCAATGAATGGAACCAGCCTCACGAGGAGCACGAGGCCAGCACTGCACAGCAACAGAGCTAAGAGCAGCGTGCTCACCGCGATTGCTCCCAGTATAGCATACTTGATAGGCGAGACGCTATCTTTTCTCTGCTTTTCCCAGAGGCCCCCACCTCCGTATCCGTCGGCAAGCCCCACATAGGCCGCGACAGGAGACCTATGCTATAATGTAAACTCCCAGGGCACTCACCTGCGAGAAACACGATCCTTTCATTGGAGAAATTGCCCATATGCCAACTCGCGATGATGCTTATCGCCTGATGACCGAACACGTTAAAAATCTCAATCTACAGCGTCATATGCTAGCCGTTGAGGCCGCCATGCGCTTCTACGCGCGCAAATACGGTCAAGACGAAGAGCTATGGGGGATCACAGGCCTGCTGCACGACTGTGACTATGAAGAATATCCTGATCTGCGGCAGCATACTCGTGTCCTGGCCGGCTGGCTGCGCGAAGCCGGCTACGACGAGCGCATTATTTATGCCATTCTGGCCCATAACGATCTCAACGCCGAGACCAACCCGCGCACCGATCTGCTTTCCAAAGCACTATATGCCTGCGATGAGATCACTGGCCTCATCACGGCGACCGCTCTCGTAAGGCCCAACAAGAGCATACTTGGACTGGAAGTCTCCTCGGTGAAAAAGAAGATGAAAACGAAGGGCTTCGCTGCGGGGGTCAATCGTGACGATATTATACGTGGTGCGGCAGAGCTAGGTGTTGAGCTTGACGAGCACATTGGCAACGTGATTGCAGCCATGTCGAGCATCGCCGAAGAGCTAGGGCTAGCCGGGACTGGTCCCAGCAATGGAAGCACCGCCAGCGCTCAAGCCAGCCAGGTCAGCCCACCCGCTCGCTCAGAATAAGTTCAGTAGAGAGAGACGGCAAGCACAAGAAAACGAACGAACAAGGTCAGCGCCAGCGAAGGCGGAAAGGGGCGCCGTCCCGCCCTGGCAAGAGGGGTTTCTATGCGATCCGAGCAACGCCAGTCGCGAGGCAAGCAGCCATCCAAGCGCTATTTTACCGCCAGCGAGGTGGCGGCCTTCGAGTACTGCCCGCTGGCCTGGTGGCATGAGCAATACGAACCAGCCGCCCAGGCCGATACCGAAGAGCTATTCGCGCGCATGGTAGAGCTGGAGCACGAGCATGGCCCCCAGGCCACAGCTCTCCCGGAGTATCAGCTACACGAGCGGCTCCTGTTGAGGCGAGGCGCCTTTGACAATGGGCAGGAGCAGCATCGGGAGCATGCAGAGGCGCTAGACGATGCCTACGCTGAGGCGCGCGCCCTGCCTTTCTCCGGTTGTAGCCGCCGGCTCATGCTGGTTGCCATCGTGCTCTTCATCAGCGCCATCGCCCTGATCGCTGCAGCGGTCTTTCTGCACTGACTGATCAGATGCGAGATCGTCAGCCAGGGCGGCTGAGGGCATATGCTTGCTTGATAGCTTGCTTGCTCGCTCATCCTCGGCCCACTTCTGAGCCTAAGCGGGTGAGTGAGTGGGTGAGTGGGTGAATAGCTGCGCTTGCCCTGAGCAACAGAGGGCGGGTAAACGAATCATGCTCAATAGCATCCTGCTATCGCTTGGCCTTGCTGCCCTGCTCAGCGCCATCGCGCTCCTGCTTCTGCTGCGTAACGAGCGTGCGGCCCAGCGTGCCCGCTTACTGGCAGAGCGTCAGCGGGCCCTGGGTCTGCCCGAAGGAACGCTTGTCTACGAGGATGCCGATGGCCAGGGCGAGCCGTTGGTGTCGAGCAGCTACCCGCTGGTCGGCAAACCGGACTACGTGGTCGAGCTACCGGATGGGCGACCTGTGCCGATCGAGATCAAGCCGCAGGTGCATAATGCCACCGCCCCATATAGCAATCACGTGGTCCAGATCGGCGCCTACTGCCTGATTCTAGAGGACTACTTTGCAGTGCCCCCGACGCATGGCATTCTGCGCTACGCTGACAACGAATTTACGATTGAATACACCCCGGCTCTGCGACGCAAAGTGATCCGTCTCTTGGAAGAGATGCAGCGCTGCAGCGCCGAGCAGCCGCCTGCGCTCGCTCGTCAGAAAGCGGCCAAATGTCGTGCCTGTCCCTTTCAAACCATTTGTCCTATAGGGCGCCGCTGGTAGCCAGCATTCTGGCCGAGGAGGCGGGGCCAGGAGTTGACAGGTGCGCCCAGGAGCACTAAACTGGTCCCAAGCACAGCGCGCGGGGCCACAGGTGGGCAACGGAGTCGTCTCTTTTCCTCTCTGTTCCGTCCTTGCCCTGTTTTTGACTGCGCACCAAATAAGGTGCCGTGTATTCCATTCTGTTTGGTTTGGGGGAAGCGTCATTCTCATGGCGAGCGAAATCATCGAGCTTAGCGGACATATCATTGACTCCTGGACGTTGCCGCGCGCCTGGGACATTATTATGGATCGCGGCGGCGACTTCCTGATTCAGGAGATTCAGGTCGGCAAGCATAAGAGCGAGCCGAGCTATGTGCGAATGGAGGTCAAGGCCGACGACGAGCAGACGCTTGATCTGATCATCTCGGAGCTGCAGCAGCTCGGGGCCATGCTGGTCAATGGCCATGATGTGCGCACAGCGCGCGTGGAGCAGCCGGGAGTACTGCCCGAGGGCTTCTACTCCACGACCAACTTGCCAACCCAGGTACGCCTTGGCGGTCAATGGGTCGACGTCGAGCAAATTGAGATGGATGTGGCCATCGTCATTGACCGTGAGCATCGCCGTGCCTATTGCAAGCCCATGCATGAGGTTGAAGTCGGGGACGAGGTGGTAGTTGGACATGAGGGTATTCGGGTCCAGTCTTTTGAGCGCGCACGTGAGCGCGAGATCTTCGCCTTTATGCAGAGCGATGTCTCTTCCGAGAAGGCCAAGATCTTGATGATCCAGCATATCGCGCGCCAGATGAAGGAGACGCGGGCCCGTGGAGGGAAGATCCTTTTTGTGCTCGGTCCGGCAGTGATCCATACGGGAGCGGGCCGCTATGTGGCGGAGCTGATTCGGCGCGGCTATGTGCAGGTGATCTTTGGGGGGAACGCCATCGTGACCCATGACGTAGAGTCGGCGCTCTTTGGCACCTCGCTCGGGGTCGATCTACGCACCGGGGAGCAGGTCGAGGGCGGTCACCGCAATCATTTACGGGCGATCAACGCTATTCGCGCAGTCGGTTCGCTGGAGAAGGCGGTTGAGGTTGGTCTGCTGCGTGAGGGGCTGACCTATGAGGCCATCAGGCATAAGGTGCCGCTGGTGCTGGCCGGTTCGATCCGCGACGACGGCCCGATGCCAGGTGTCATTACCGATATGCAGGAAGCTCAACGCCAGATGCGCCGAGCCTTGCAGGGCGTGGAGATGGCAATCATGGTGGCTTCAATGTTGCATGCAATCGCTACCGGTAATCTGCTGCCCGCAACGGTGCGTACAGTTGTGGTGGATATCAATCCGGCGGTGGTGACGAAGC
This sequence comes from Thermogemmatispora argillosa, assembly GCF_059696725.1. Lineage (NCBI taxonomy): Bacteria > Bacillati > Chloroflexota > Ktedonobacteria > Thermogemmatisporales > Thermogemmatisporaceae > Thermogemmatispora > Thermogemmatispora argillosa. Next base: position 1,361,294 of record NZ_AP019377.1, read on the forward strand.
TGGCTGATCGCGGCAGCTTTCAGGCCGCCGGCCTGGTCACTGATGCCGAGCTGTTTCTGCGCGAGCTGGTTGAAGCTCTGCGCGCCGACACCGATGCCCCTGCCGCCGAGACAGCAGCCCTCCAGGCGGGCCATGCCTAGCGGAGGTGGCGCGCCTCGACGTTTCTCCGCTCCCACAGATGACCAGCAGGCTTCTACACGCCCAGCTATGCGCCTCTGCTCCTTCTCACCCCATCGGGCTGACGGAGCAGAGGCTTTTGTGTTAGACTGATGCTTGATGGCCTGCCTTCTCGCTAGACAGGTCACCGCTGCCGCCGTGGCTCTGTCCAGCGCCGCCCTGTTAGTCTGGAGGGCAGGCCGGCAGCAGCTATGCTTGCTTAGCTGACACCGGGAACCATAGGTCTCAGGCTGACCCCTGGAAGGAAAGGTACCTATCTCATAACTATGACCCCGCAAGAAAAGCTCTCATTCCAGCAGGACCCATCTGAGGTTGCTGCTGGACAATCTTTATCTTCTTTCCCATCAAAAGGGTTATGGTGGCGCCTACGTATTGATGGTCTGCTCCTGGTAGTGACGATGATTTGGGGCAGTACGTTTCTGGTAACCAAGTACGCCATCCACTTCGTAGGCCTCTTTACATATTTGGGCTATAACTTTGGTATTGGTGCGCTAACACTAGCTTTGCTCTTTCGCCGCCGCCTGCGTCATTTAAGCGGCTCCGAGCTGCGCAGCGGCATTATTCTTGGCTTGCTGCTCTTTAGTGGCTATGCCCTGCAGACGCTGGGTCTGCAATTTACAATTACAAGCAAAGCAGGCTTTATTACTGGTCTGTACATTCCGCTGGTACCCCTTTTTTCGATTGTGCTGCTGCGTCAGCGCCTCTCGCTGGAGGCGGGCCTGGGCTTTGCGCTCTCGCTGCTGGGTTTGACGCTACTGTCGATTAACAAGGATTTCAATTTGAGCTTTGGTCTCGGCGAAGCCTTAATTCTGGGCTGCGCGGTGGCGTTTGCCTTGCATATCGTCTGCATCAGCAAGTTTGTGACGGGGGCCGATGCTCTCAATCTGGCCATTGTACAATTGGCCACGACTTCGGCGCTGAGCCTGATGACAGCCCTGCTGACTCACGAGGGGCTGCTGTTGCCAGCGAGCGCCCCGATCTGGGGGGCGGTGCTCTTTATGGGTGTAGTGGATATTGGCTTCTGTATGGGGGCAATGAATTGGGCTCAACAGTACATTAGTAGTAGCCACGCCGCTTTGATTTACGCCTGTGAACCAGTCTGGGCGGGGATCTTTGGGACGCTGGCGGGCCAGACATTGAGTGGCCTGGCCTGGATAGGAGGCGCCTGCATCTGTTTGGGCATGATCATGAGTGAGGTGCGTCTGAAAGCGCTGCTGAAGAGCTGGCGCCGCTCAGACTAGTGGCCAAGCTCCGCCAGTCAGGAGGGAGCCAGCCCCAGCAGCATAGCGAAAGCATAAAGCAAAGAGTAGAAGAGAAGGCGATGGCTTCTTAGTGCTCCTGGTGGCTGGTCCCTCCATTGAGCTGGCGAGAATGGCCGTTTGCCCGCTCCAGGAGTTGCAGGCGCAGTTGTTCGCCATCTTGTGCCAGACCAACACTCACCACCAGGTCGGTCAAGGTCGCAGGTTCGTTGATGCCCGCAGCTACTTCCCTGGCCAGCTCGCTAAGCTCAGGGAAGCGAGCGGCAACCAGGGTCATCAACATTCGTCGCAACTCGTTCAGGCGTTCGGCTCGTTCCTGCTGACGCCCTTCTTTACGTCCTTCCTTGAGGCCTTTCTCACGCCCCTCCTGCAGGCCTTTCTCACGTCCCTCCTGCAGGCCTTTCTCACGCCCCTCCTTTAACCCCTCTTCCAGGATCATCTGATAGATGTCTGTCTGCTTCAGTTCTTGAATGAAATCGGCCAGCATAGAAAACTGCTCCTTTAGCCACTGACGCTCACTAGCAGGTGCCCCAGCCCAGGCCAGGGAGGCGATTAAGAAGCCGATGGCCAGCAGATCATAGCGCCCAGCCCGCTCCAGACGCTGCCTCATCTCCACAATCAGCTCACGACGTTGCCCCTCGCGCGTCAAAGGCAGCAGCGGCAGCATGCCCCAGCGCTGCGCCTGTAACAGCTCTGCCGCTGGCATATCCCAGAGCTTTAGCACCAGGAAGTGAAATTCATGAACTTTTTTCTTGTTAGGCAGCTCACGCTGATAGGGCGTGAGTGGCGCGGCACAACGGCGAAGATAGACCACACACGACCAGACCGGACAGCGATAGCGCTGGTCCGCAAGAACATTATACAACAGCAGGCGCTCGGCCATACGCGCATCAGAGCTACTTTGAAACTCTAAATGCACGATGACAGGCTTGCCGGCGAGCCTGCAGGCACTCACCACATCGGCCCGCAAAGCCCCCAGCTCTCTCAAGAGCGGAATATCTGCCAGTACAAATTCACTGGAGGCATCACGCTCATAGCGCGCTTCAGGCAAAACAAGCTCAACGAAATCCTGGGCCGCCAGCTCAAAGAGCCGCTTCAGCGCCAGGTCCCACGTCGTCCCCATCGCCTCGTGCGCTTCTTCCTCCTCCTCCTCCACAAGATTGATGAATTGATCATAGCAGATACAGACTCATCTGTCAATCCATATCTCTATCTTGTGAGAATTTATTAATAAGCAATCATACGATATTTAGAGTAACTGTCACAGCCGCCGTCAGGCGGAGATGCCCTGTGGCCTCTGAGCCACCCTTTACAGCCGGGAGCAGATATGCTATCCTTCTAGAAGTACCGCTAGTGGTATCCCACATTCGGTACGCTTCTGCGTTTGCTCTCTCGCAAGAGGCGCGACAGGCGTTCAATCAACAAAGGACAAGAGAAGACCGATCAAGTGGCGTTCACGCGAGATATGTCCCCTCCGCAGGGCATCCAGAGAGGCGACGCCAACGGCTGCAAGCGTGCCTGCCCGAAGGAGACTCGCCCCGTCTCCGGCCTGGCGTTTCCTGGCGACTTAGTATCCGCCGTCGTAGCCCTGCAACGCAGAGCAGTCAGTCGCGAACCGGGTCGGAGCATCAGCATACGGGGCAGGGATACCCCTCGCTAGCCTGTACCGAGCCAGTAAGGTACACGCCTCGACCCCGTTAGCGGTCGCACAAGCGCCAGTCAGCGCGTCTGTCTCCTGGCTCCCGGCTCGTCTGCAACAGAGGCTGTGCCGGGCGAGAGTCTTGCTTGACTCTGCCCCGCTTCGCCAGCCGAGCGCGGCGCGCCTGACTTGCGAAAGATGGGTGGAACCACGGAAGCGCTTCAGGCCTTTCGTCCCTGTTGGGATGAAAGGCTTTTTTGTTGTTGAGCCTACTTGCGCGCGGGGTCAGCGTAAGCAGCACTCTATATCATGCGAACTATTCTGATCTAGAGGCAGGAAAGGAGGCTTTGTAACTGTATGTCGGCTGAATCGGTGGAAGCAGAAATTCAGGAGACGGTCAATTATACGCCTCTCCAGCGTATGCGCCATTCGGCGGCCCATGTGATGGCGGAGGCTATTCAGGAGCTATTCCCCGAGGCTCGTTTCGCCATTGGGCCGGCTATTGAGGATGGCTTCTATTATGACTTCGAGCTGCCGCGCCCGCTGACACCCGATGACTTCCCTGAGATTGAGCGCCGCATGCGCCGGATTATCGAGGCCAAGCATCCCTTTATCCACGAGCGCTGGCCACGCGACAAAGCCCTGGAGTACTTCCGCAATAAGGGCCAGGTCTACAAGGTCGAGATTATTGAGAACCTGCCCGACGAGGAGGTCGGCATCTATAAGCAGGGGAACTTTCTTGATCTCTGTCGCGGCCCTCACGTAGAGCACACGGGCCAGATCGGGCCTTTCAAGCTGATGCGGGTCGCTGGCGCTTATTGGCGAGGCGATGAGCATCGCCCTATGCTGCAGCGCCTCTATGGGACGGCCTGGTTTACGCAGGAGGAACTTGATCAGTATCTTTGGCGCCTCGAAGAGGCGCAGAAGCGCGATCACCGCAAACTGGGTCGCGAGCTGAGGCTCTTCCTGATGAGCGAGGATGTTCCTGCCGGAGTACCGCTCTTCTTGCCTCATGGTGAGATGCTGCGCCATCTGATGGAGTCCTATGTGCGCGAAACGCAGGAGCGCTACGGTTACCAGCATGTCTGGACGGGCCACTTGGGCAAGGTGCGCCTCTATAAGACATCGAAGCACTGGTATACGTATCGCGAAAATATGTTCCCAGTCATGCAGGGTGAGGAGGAGCTATCGGAGGACGATGCGTATGTGCTGAAGCCGATGAACTGTCCTCATCACATTCTGCTCTATAAGTCGCAGTTACATAGCTACCGTGAGCTGCCGATTCGCTACGCTGAATTTGCGACGCTCTACCGCTACGAGAAGCCGGGCGTATTGACGGGTCTGGCGCGCGTGCGCAGCCTGACGCAGGATGATGCCCATGTCTTTCTGCGCCCCGACCAGATTCAGGAAGAGTTCGACCGCGCTGTCAATCTGACGCTGGAGGTCTTCAATACCTACGGCCTCAATGACTACTGGATTCGCCTTTCGCTGCGCGATCCAAATAAGAAAGAGGACTACGTGGGCAGCGATGAGGTCTGGGAGTTGGCTGAGAGTTCGCTGCGCGCTGCCCTGGAGCACCGCGGTATCGAGTACCGTGAGGGTATTGGCGAGGCGGCTTTCTATGGTCCAAAGATGGATTTTATGGTGCGCGACGCCCTGGGCCGCGAGTGGCAGTGCGCGACGATCCAGCTCGACTTTGTGCAACCGGAGAATTTCGAGCTGGAGTATATCGGCGAGGATGGTCACCCCCATCGTCCGGTGATGATCCATCGCGCGGTAACGGGATCAACGGAGCGCTTTATGGCGATGCTGATCGAGCATTTCGCCGGCGCTTTCCCGGTCTGGCTCTCGCCGGTGCAGGCGGTCATTATTCCGATCGCCGACCGCCACTTGGAGTACGCTCAGAAGGTATTGGCGGTACTGAAGGGCGCCGGTGTGCGCGCCGAGCTCGATGCCCGCAACGAGCGGATGAATGCCAAGATCCGCGATGCGCAGCTGCAAAAGATCCCTTATATGTTGGTGGTGGGCGATAAGGAGGCTGCCAGCGAGAGCGTGGCCGTGCGTCTGCGAACGAACGAGAACCGCGGCGCCCAGCCGCTGGCTGAGTTTGTGGCGCATATTACGGAGATCATCCGAACACGCAGCCGTGATCTCTGAAGCTGGTTAGGATAGGAAAGGAGCAGGTTGACGCTGCGGCTTCCATCTGTTCAGGCTCGGCTTGGCTGGCAGGTGGTGCCGCAGCGCGTGCCCTGTCCCTGCCCTCTTGAGATCAGCCTGAGTGGCTGATTGTTAGCAGCGGCTGGGCAACGGCGGAGCGCCGGAGAAAGGAGCTTGCCTTCTGATGTTAGTGGTCTTCGAGGGGATCGATGGGGCTGGCAAGACAACGCAGCTACGTCTGCTGGAGGAGCAGGCCCGCCGTCAGGGTCTGCGCGTGGCCAGTCTGTCGTTTCCTCGCTATACTGAGACGGTTTTTGGGCGCTGCGCGGCCGCTTATTTGCGCGGCGATTTCGGACCCCTGGAGATGGTGCCGCCGAGCGCGGCGGCTTTGCTCTTCGCTGGGGACCGGCTGGAAAGCCTGGACCTGCTGCGCCGCCTGGCTGCAGAGTGCGATCTGCTGCTCCTCGATCGCTATGTGGCCTCGAATCTGGCTCATCAGGGGGCCCGCCTCGATGGCGCCGAGCGTTCAGCTTTTCTCAGTTGGCTGATGCATCTGGAGTATGAGGTGTTCGGGCTGCCTCGTCCAACGCTGACGTTCTATTTGCGGCTGCCGGTGATGGTCGCTATCAGACTGCTGATGAGACGCGCGCAGCAGGAGAGCACAGGCAGCGCTCGCGATATCCATGAGGAGAACAGCGCTTACCTGGCACGTTGCGCCGAGGTCTACGAGCAGCTCGCGAGCGCTTGTCTCGATGGCCCCTGGGAGCGCATCTCCTGTGTCGATGAGCAGGAGAGGTTGCGCTCACCGGAGGAGATCCAGGCCCAGATTTGGGCGCTGCTGGAAAGGTTCCGCTCTGCATGAGCCGTCGCGTTATTCTGGTCGACTATGATCCTCAGTGGCCCGCAGCCTATGCCGCTGAGCGCCAACGCCTGCTTGAGGCCATTGGTCTCTGGCTGCTGGCAGTCGAGCATATCGGCAGCACTGCTGTCCCAGGACTGGCAGCCAAGCCCACTATTGATATCATGGTGGCCGTGCGCCATCTCTCGCACGCCGTTCACTGTCGTGAGCCGCTGCGCGCTCTCGGCTACGAGTATGTGCCAGAGGCTGAGCGCTTTATTCCCGAACGGCGCTATTTCCGCAAGGTCCACGGCGAGAAAGATACGCATCATCTGCACATGGTCGTATACGACAGTTCTTTCTGGCGGCGTCACCTGCTCTTTCGCGATTATTTGCGCGCGCACCCGGCCACGGCTCAGGAGTATGCCCTTCTGAAACAGGAGCTGGCCGCGCGCTTCGCCAACGATGTCGCCGCTTATACCGAGGCGAAAACGGCCTTCATCAGGCGAGTCGAAAGCGAGGCTGCCCGCTGGTCGGCTAGCGGGCGCCTGCCAGAATAACCATCATATGCTATGGAATAGGCCGCCGGCCCTATTGATTGAGCAACCTGGCAGCCCAGGAGATTCCAAAACCAAGCGAGAGGAGGGATCTTCTCCCTCCTCCCGCATCTATCGGCAGGCTCATCAATCGATGAGCTCGTACGCCGGCAGAGTCAGAAACTCTGTAAACTCGCGATTGGCGATAATGCGATCAAGGAGACCATAGGCCTGCTCGTAGCGACGCGCCTGATAGGTCTGCTCGCCGACAGCCGCCTTGATCTTTTCCAGCTCTTCGCGGGCCAGTTGGCGCACTAGCTCTAGTGTCACCTTGCGCCCATCGTCCAGGATGCCGCGCGGATGATGGACCCACTGCCAGATCTGTGAACGCGAGATCTCGACGGTGGCCGCATCCTCCATCAAATTGTAGATGGGGACACAGCCCAGGCCGCCAAGCCAGGCCTCCAGGTACTGCGTGCCCACGCTAATGTTAGTCCGTAGACCGCCCTCCGTAATGGTCCCCTCGGGGACACGCAGCAGATCGGCAGCGGTCACATGCACATCCTCACGCTTGCGCTCGATCTGGTTCGGCTGCGGCATCACGCGATCGAACTCCTCCTGAGCCACCTGCACCAGCCCAGGATGAGCCACCCAGGTGCCATCATGGCCATCGGTCGCCTCGCGCCGCTTATCGGCACGCACGCGCTCCATCGCCTCCTCATTGGCCGCCGGATTGTTCTTGATGGGGATCTGGGCCGCCATGCCACCGATGGCATGAGCATTGCGCCGATGACAGGTCTTGATAGTTAGGAGCGTATAGGCCCGCATAAAGGGCGTCGTCATCGTCACCTGGGCCCGATCGGGATAGAGGAACTGCTCATGATTGCGGAACTTCTTAATAGCGCTGAAAATGTAATCCCAGCGCCCGCAGTTGAGACCCGCCGAGTGCTCGCGCAGCTCGTAGAGGATCTCATCCATCTCGAAAGCCGCCAGGATCGTTTCGATCAGCACCGTGGCCTTGATCGTCCCGCGCGGAATCCCAAGCTGCTCCTGCGCCAGCAAAAAGACATCGTTCCACAGCCGCGCCTCCAGGTGGCTTTCCAGCTTCGGCAGATAGAAGTAGGGGCCGGTGCCGCGCTCCAGCAAGGCGCGCGCGTTGTGGAAGAAATAGAGGCCGAAATCAAAGAGGCTGCCGGAAATGGGCTTGCCATCGAGCAAGACATGTTTCTCCGGCAAATGCCAGCCGCGAGGCCGTACCACCAGAGTGGCGATCTGCTCGTTGAGGCGGTACTGCTTGCCCTCGGGACTGACATAGCTGATGGTGCGCCGGACGGCGTCGCGCAGGTTGATCTGCCCCTGCACGAGGTTGGCCCAGGTGGGACTGAGGGCATCCTCAAAGTCAGCCATGTAGACCTTGGCCCCTGAGTTGAGTGCGTTGATAATCATCTTGCGCTCAGCAGGGCCGGTGATCTCCACGCGCCGGTCTTGCAGGTCAGCAGGAACGGGATTGATCGTCCAGTCTCCTTCACGTATATGGGCCGTCTCTGGCAGGAAGTCGGGGAGCTTGCCGGCGTCGATTTCCGCCTGCCGCTCGACACGCTTGCGCAGTAGCTCCTCACGACGCCCCCCGAATTCGCGCACCAGCGTCACCACAAAGTGCAATGCCTCTGGTGTCAGAATCTCTGCGTATTCGGGCGGAACCGGTGCTTTGATCTCAAGCCCGTCTGGATAGCTCTGCTTCGTCATCTGCTTCGCTTCGCCTTTCTGCCTGTCAACAATGGGGGCACGCCTGACACGCCTGACGCGCCTGAACGCGCCCACCAGCCTCCGTCGTTTTCCCCCCCATTGTACGACATCGGTGCAGGCACGCTCAAGCGCGTCGGCGTTCGCCGCTACCCGTCAGGAGTGACCAGAAGATGGATGGTTGGATGAAGAGAGATCAGTGGAATTGTTCTGCTTCAGTCGAACCGGCCAGGGCCACGGTCGAAGCCTGGCCGCCGGAGATGACCATCGCTACCTCGTCAAAGTAGCCGGTGCCGACCTCGCGCTGATGGCGCGTGGCGGTATAGCCCTCGCGCTCCAGGGCGAATTCTTCTTCCTGGAGGTCGGCATAGGCGGCCATGCCGCGCTGGCGATAGCCCAGCGCCAGTTTGAACATGCTGTGATTGAGGGCATGGAAGCCAGCCAGGGTCACAAACTGGAATTTGTAGCCCATCTTGCCCAGCTCTTCCTGGAAGGTGGCAATCGTGTGGGCATCGAGCTTCTTTTTCCAGTTGAACGAAGGTGAACAGTTGTAGGCCAGCAGCTTGCCAGGATACTTTTCGTGGATGGCTTCGGCGAAGCGCCGCGCCTCGTCCAGATTCGGTTCGGAGGTCTCGCACCAGATGAGATCAGCGTAGGGAGCATAGGCCAGCCCGCGGGCGATCGCCGCCTCCAGGCCAGGACGCGTGCGGAAGTAGCCCTCCGGGGTGCGCTCGCCCGTGAGGAAGGGATGATCAGCCGGGTCAACGTCGCTGGTGATGAGGGTGGCCGCGTTAGCGTCGGTGCGCGCAATGAGAATCGTCGGCACCCCCATGACGTCCGCCGCGAGACGGGCCGCAATGAGATTGCGAATGGCCAGGCGCGTGGGGATCAGGACCTTGCCGCCCAGGTGACCACACTTCTTCTCTGAGGCAAGCTGGTCCTCAAAGTGAACACCCGCCGCTCCAGCTTCGATCATGGCTTTGGTCAGCTCAAAGACGTTGAGCGGTCCGCCAAAGCCCGCCTCGCCATCAGCAACGATCGGGGCAAACCAGTAGATGTCCCCTTTCCCTTCGGCTTGCTGAATCTGGTCGGCTCGCTGCAGCGCCTGGTTAATGCGCTTGACTACATGCGGCACGCTGTTGGAGGGGTAGAGGCTCTGGTCGGGATACATCTGCCCCGCCAGGTTGGCATCGGCAGCAACCTGCCAGCCGCTGAGATAGATGGCTTTGAGCCCGGCTTTGACTTGCTGAACCGCCTGGTTGCCTGTGAGAGCGCCCAGCGCCGCCACGTACGGCTCGCTGTGCAGTAGCTCCCAGAGCCGCTCGGCTCCCATACGCGCTAAGGTGTATTCTATCTGAATGGAGCCGCGCAGACGCACAACATCCTGACCACTATAGGGCCGCTTGATGCCTTGCCAGCGCGGGTCTTCGCGCCAGGAACGTTCCAGCTCTTCGGCGCTGGGACCACTGTAGGGCGTCTGCCGCTTTCCATGTGCACCATTGCCATTCATAGTATATTGACTGCTCATCAGGATCTCTGCTCCTCTCTCCAGAAGCGCTTCGATAAGTTTTGACCTATAGATCTATGGGGCCCGCTCGCTCTATAACAAGGATAACACACGAACAGGCGAAGTTGCCATGAAATAAGTTAAAAGCTGGTAAGGTTTTCGATAACCAAAGACTTATAGGTTGCACAGAGAAAGATAGGGAGCCGGCCCGTCCTTCAGGCTGAAGCGAGGCGACGAGCCGACTCCCTCACAGGAGAAAGGCGCTCAGCTCAGGCCGGATCAGGCCGGGCTAGGCGCCGTGACACTTCTTGTACTTCTTGCCACTGCCACAGTAGCAGAGATCGTTGCGCCCGATCTTGCGCGGCGGTGCCATCGGCTGCGAGGCGGGAGCGCTGGCGACCGCCGTGCCGCCGCGAGCCTGGCGCCGGCCACTGCTGGCACGCGGGCGGGCACCGTTGCCATCGCTCTTGGCCTGGCCACTGAGGCGCGCGATCTCGTCGACGTTGGTACGCAGATTGCGCGGCAACTGACGCGGCTTTGGCTGCGGGCGTTGCACAGTGACTGTGATCTCGCCGCGCAGCATTCTGAGCAGTCCGTCGACGATATAGTGCTGGATGGCGCGCTTCAGCTCCTCAAACATGCGATAGGCTTCGTTCTTGAACTCGGTCAAGGGGTCCCGCTGGCCCACAGCGCGGAATTGGATGCCGGAGCGCATCACGTCGAGGGCATCGATGTGATCCATCCAGAGGCGATCAACGACCTGCAGCGTGATAGTCCGCTCCAGATCGCGCAGACTGGGTACGCCTTGCCTCCCATGCTCCTCTGCCAGTTCATCGAGGCGACGCCCCTGGGCCTCATAGTGCTCAATGACCAGCTCGCTCAGGCGCTCCTTCAGCTCGTCCTTGCGCAGAGCGTGCAGGTTCTCCGGCAGGAAGTCTTCGGGAACATGGACCCAGCGCTCTACCTGAGTAAAGAGCAGCTCTAGTTCACTCTCATCGTTGATGGCCTGGCCGGGAATGCAGCGATCAACGAGGGCCGCAATCTCGTTGCGGATCATTTCTAGAATGCGCCCGTGCATGTCGGCCTGCTCAAGGACGGCCCGCCGGTCCGCATAGATGACCTCGCGCTGCTTGGCAATAACGTCGTCATATTCGACAACATGCTTGCGGATGTCGAAGTTGTAGCCCTCGACGCGCGCCTGCGTCTGCTCGATGAAGCGGGTCACCAGGGCGCTCTCCAGCGGCGTATCTTCGTCCATGCCGGCGCGCTCCATGAGCCATGAAGCACGATCGGCCCCGAAGCGGCGCAGGAGATCGTCCTCCAGCGAGAGGTAGAAGCGCGAGGAGCCAGGATCTCCCTGGCGCCCTGCACGGCCACGAAGCTGGTTATCGATGCGCCGCGACTCGTGACGCTCGGTGCCTATGACGTGCAGGCCGCCCAACTCAACAACTCGCCGGTGATCCTCTTCGCACTCTCGAATCAGTTTCTGGAGGATCTCGTTTTTCTCTTCCTCGGTCATCCCCTCAATATACTGCCGGATAGCCTCCTCTTTCTCTTCACGCTCCTCTGGCGTGTTTTCCGGCATCTCCCGAATGTAGGAGACATTCTCGGCATGCTTACGCAGAACAGCATCAAAGTAGCTGCTGGGGTTGCCGCCGAGGAGGATATCAGTCCCGCGCCCGGCCATATTGGTGGCAATGGTCACGGCCCCGCTGCGCCCGGCCTGGGCGATGATCTGAGCCTCGCGCTCGTGGTGCTTGGCATTCAAGACATTGTGGGGGATGCCTTCCAGCGAGAGCAGGTGCGAGAGATGCTCAGATTTCTCGACCGAGGTCGTTCCGACTAGAACTGGCTGACCACGCGCGTGGCGCTCTTTGATCTCTCTGACCACAGCGCGCCACTTGGCCTCTTCGGTCCGATAGATGAGGTCGGGCAGGTCCTGGCGGATCATCGGCTTGTTGGGCGGGATGACGACCACGTCCAGTTTGTAGATCTTGTGGAATTCCTCCGCCTCGGTGATGGCTGTACCGGTCATGCCCGCCAGTTTGCGATAGAGGCGGAAGTAGTTCTGAAAGGTGATCGTCGCATAGGTGTGGTTCTCGCGCTGGACCTGTACCCCCTCTTTGGCCTCGATCGCCTGGTGCAACCCTTCGCTGTAGCGTCGGCCCGGCAGCAGCCGCCCGGTGAATTCGTCAACAATGATCACCTGGCCGTCTTTGACAATGTAATCTCGATCGCGCTTAAAGAGCACGTGCGCTTTGAGGGCATTCTCGAGGTAGCGCGTCAGATCAAGATGCTCCTCCGCATAGAGGTTCTGCGTGCCAAGCATGCGCTCCATCTTCTCGATGCCCTCATCGGTCAACATGACCGAGCGCGTTTTCTCGTCGACGGTATAGTCGACCTCGGGCTTGAGCCGCGGCACCAGGCGAGCGAACTTGACGTAGAGATCGGTCGATTCAGGGCCAGGGCCAGAAATGATGAGCGGCGTGCGCGCCTCATCGATCAGGATATTATCGACCTCATCGACGATGGCATAGTTTAACTCGCGCTGCACCAACTGGCTGAGGTCGGTGACCATGTTGTCGCGCAGATAGTCAAAGCCGAATTCGTTGTTGGTCCCGTAGGTGATGTCGGCGGCATAGGCGGCACGTCGCTCGGGACTTTGCGGCTCGACAGCGTTGACGATGACGCCCACGCTCATGCCCAGGAAACGGTAGATCTTCCCCATCCACTCGGCATCACGGCGCGCCAGGTAGTCATTGACGGTGACGACATGGACGCCCTTGCCGGTGAGGGCATTGAGATAGACGGGCAAGGTGGCGACCAGGGTTTTGCCTTCGCCGGTCTTCATTTCGGCGATCTTACCCTGATGGAGCACGACGCCGCCGATGAGCTGGACGTCGAAATGGCGCATGTTGAGGACACGCCGCGCCACTTCGCGCACCACGGCAAAAGCTTCGGGTAAGAGATCGTCAAGGGTCTTGCCCTTGTTGCGATAGCGCCGCGCCAGGTCCTCGCTTAGGGCCTGCATGGCCTCAGCCTTGCAGGCAACCAGCTCCGGGTGCAGATAGGTAAGAATGCGGCTGAGCAGCCGCTCCAGACGTTCATCTGCCTCATCATCGGGATTGCGAGCCCGTCGGCGCTCGTCTTCAAAAATGGCCCAGGCTTTGGCAAAAGCCTGCTGACGCTCCTCCTCCGGCAGTTGCGCTAGATCCGGCTCTACTTCCTGGAGCAAGGCCATGATGGCCTCTTGAGGGTTGGGCGCTTCCTCCGGCCAGATCTGCCGCTCTTCCACCAGATCCATGACCGCCTCAACCCGCAAGGCGTTCAGCGTCGGGTTAAGCCGCTCGTAGCCAGCCTCAAACAGCTCATCAAGAACGTCAGCCAGCCGGTCACGCAGGACCTCCTCCTCATCGCGTCGCCGGTCAAGCTTCTGGCGGTAGTCGGTGATGGCTTCACGGAGCTGCTCGTCGCTGCAGCGTCCGGCCAGTCGATCAACGCTGGTCACCGCCTCGCGGAAGAGCTTCAGTAGTTCGTCCTCTAAAACACGCCCTCCTTTGAGATGGAGGGCAAGCTGTGCGCGGAATTCGGTTGTTTTGGCTGCTAGCTCTTCGTCGCTGAGCTTCTGAATCTCGGGTTCGAGCGCGTTGATCCGATCAACAATCGGTTGGATACGCTTGAGTTCGCGCTGGTTGGGATCTCCCAGAATCTTCGTTAACAGTTGCATGTCGCTCTCTTCTCCTGCAGCCCGGCTGGCATGGTCGTCCGTATCCCTGGCTGGTGTTGGCGGGGTGCCCTCTGACGGCGATGCTACCACTTGACCGGCCCGTGTTCTTATTCATTATATCACACCCTGTCTCTGCGAGGCGCCCCGCTGGTGGCAGTGGCCATCTTGACAGGTGCCTGCGGGTAATGCCACACTCTATAGTAATAAGGCTCTACGACAGGGAGGGAAGGAACGGCCAGAGTAAGCCGCTCTCTGCTCTCTTGCAAAGCTCAGCCGCTTCGCGGACTGTTTCAGGTTCCAGCGGCGTAAGCAGCTCTAGAGGAGAACAGGGCGAGTAATTGGCCAGGTCAGGCTACCAGATGGGCCACTGGTAGCCGCGCCGATTGCCGGCTGATTGACTGGCTAGCCAGGATGTTGCTGGCTGGCTTCCAGCGCCTGCCCCTGCAGTTCCCCTTCCTCCGTTGTCTGCTATGCCTGCCTACCCCAATTCATGACACCGTCTCCAGCGCCTGGCGTGCCGCTGCCGCCTGCCCTCTGTGGCATGAGCAGCCACCAATCAAGTAAGGCGGCAAGGCAATGACCACCATGAAAGGAGGCGATGGCCCAGTATAAGGCAACCACTGCACCGCCCTCGCGAAGAGCCAGGGACCACCCTGCCCTGTTCCCTGTTGGCTGCTGAACTTACCTACTCTGAGTAAGGCGAGACACGCTCTCTTTGTCTCTGGCGCGGGCCAGCCAGCTTCTCTCACCTACCAGATCAGGCTAGCCCACGGGCGCATCGTGGCGTCCACTCCGACCTCCTGGCACGGCAGCGCGGCCTGGCTTAGCCATGACGATTCTGGTCTGGTGTGGTGCCTGGTGCCCTGGTGTCGACCACCGTCGGTCATCTCTTGAGCCTGGCTTTCGCACTGGGGCGAAGACCGGACCGAGCAAGTGTATGGCATGGAGAGCAAAACCAGGATCACCGTAGTCTGGACGCAAGGAGCAAACAGCGATGTTTCACCAGTTACTGACTCCCGTCGCCAATAACCTCTTTCTCTCCTTCCTCGTTGGGATCATTCCCATCGCCGTTGTCCTGATCCTGCTGGGAGTAGTCCGCCTCTCAGCCTGGCTCTCGGCCCTGGTCGGCTTGATCGTCGGACTGCTGATCGCTGTCTTTGTCTGGCAGATGCCCTTTCAGCTAGCGGCCAGCTCCACCATCAACGGCATGACCTTCGCCCTCTGGCCAGTGATGTGGATCGTCTGGAACGCTATGTGGCTCTACAATGTGGCGGTGCGCTCGGGGAAATTCGAGCTATTTCGCCGCTGGATGGTCCATAATGTGCCGGCGGACCGCCGCATTCTGCTGCTGATTATCGGCTTCAGCTTTGGGGCTTTGATGGAAGGCATTTCCGGTTTCGGTACGCCGGTGGCGATCTGCAGCGCCCTCCTGATCGGCCTCGGCTTTGAGCCGCTCGATGCCATTGTCATGACCTTGATTTTCAATACCACACCGGTAGCCTTCGGGGCGCTCGGGGTGCCAATTACGACGCTGCATGGCGTGACCAATTTGCCAACGCTGGCCCTGTCAGCGATGGTGGGACGCCAGCTTCCTATCTTTAGTCTCTTATTGCCCTTCTATGCCCTGGTGGTCTATGCTGGCGTGCGTAGTCTGCGCACCTGCTGGCCCGCAGCGCTGGTGGCAGGCCTCTCTTTCGCTCTGACACAGTTCGCAGTCTCGAACTTTATCGGCCCGGAACTGCCTGATGTGTTGGCTTCGCTGGTGTCGCTGCTGTGCGTCATCCTCTTTGTACAGGTTTGGAAGCCGCGCGATACGGCAGAGTATATGGCGGCCTTTGCCAATGCCAGTTCCGGCCCCAGGGGCGGCAACAGCGAGGAGGGAGCGGCAGCAACCAGCCAGCCAGCGGGCGAGCGCCCGACACTGGGTCAGACATTGCTGGCCTGGTTGCCCTGGTTGCTGGTGAGTGTCGTGGTGATTATCTGGACTTTCGCCGGCGTGGCTAAGATCGGTCAGGTCAATGTGGCTTGGCCTAATCTGCACAATGCTATTTATCTGACCCTCTATAAAAAGCCTTACGCCGCGATCTATAGCTTCCAGCCTCTGGGCACGGGCACGGCTATTCTGCTGGCCATGCTGCTGACGGCAGCAGTGATGATCGCCGCCGGCGCGCGTCCCATTATTCTCTGGCAGGCGCTCATCGATACCTGGCGCCAGTTGCGCTACGCCATTCTGACGGTGATGTTTATCGTGGGCCTGGCCTACCTCTTTAACTACTCAGGGATGTCCTACACCATCGGTCTGGCCATTTCTTCGCTGGGCGTGGTCTTCCCCTTCTTCTCCGTCTTCTTGGGCTGGATCGCCTGTTTCTTGAGCGGGAGCGACACCTCGTCGAATGCGCTCTTCGGCAACTTGCAGGTGGTGGCAGCTCAGCAGCTCAAACTCAGCCCGATCTTGATGGCCGCTACCAATTCAAGCGGAGCTGTGATGTCAAAGATGATTTCGCCGCAGAACCTGACAACGGGCGCCTCAACTATTGGTTTGACGGGCAAGGAGGGCCTGGTCGTGCGCCGAACGTTCTGGCATAGCATTATCCTGGCCTGCCTCTTGGGAGCGATTGTCATGGCTCAGCAGTACCTGGTTCCCGGTATCATTCCACACTAAGGCGCGCCCCTCTGGCGGTTTCGCTCCCTGATGAAGAGAACGTAGCTTAGACGTCTCAGGCCGAAAGGAGCGCGGCCCGCTTGTGCTCTTCTCTCCATCCACTCGCGCCGCGCTCCCCCCACCTTCGCCCCCGAGGCGAGCCAGGCCCCTGCCTGCTAGCTGGGAGTTTGTTTTTCCCTCCCCGGTCCCACTCTGAGCCTAACTATACATTAAAGAGAAGGTGCCCTTTTCTTGCTCTCTTACTAAGCGTAAGCTGATAACCAATTGTTGACCAGAATGTGTCGATATCTCAACTTGACTTTAATGCGATTTTTATTGACACTATATGTAGCTACCTGCTATGCTAGCATAGCGACTTTGGGCTTTGTGCGAGCAAGGGGTCCCGCCGCATCCACCGCCCAAAAGCCAGCAACCGCTTTCTTCGCTGCATAGAGTTGGTCCAAAGAGAAAAATCTCCCCTTTCCTGGCGTTCTTGAAGAAGAGGCGGAAAAAGCTAGCTACAACCGCCGGAGCTGGTTGGCGACTGGATTAGACCGTTACCTGAACACAGAGGTTTTTTGCTCATGAGCAGCCAGTACCCTCAAGGCAGAGCCGGTTCACCAGATGCACGTAGACAACAGTTTGTTATGATGAATCTTTTGCTGCGCGCTGTCTCCGCTATATATACGGTCGATGAACTTTTCCAGTGGCTCTGCTACGCTTTCATTGAACACTTCCAGATCGAGCTGATTGAGTTTTGGACACCGCTGCTGACGCCGGCCCGCACCTCCGTGCTTCATCTGCGCACCATGCTTCCCCGCGATCCCAACCTGCCGGAGCAGATTACGTACAATGAGCAGATGCTGCTGATCGCCCAGCGTCTGGCCTTTGAGCAGCGCCCCATACAGACCTTTTCCATTGAGATGCTCTTTCCTCCGCAGCAGGTGAGCCTGCTGCACCAGTATGCCTGCCACTACTGTCTTGGCGGATTCATGAGCAGCCCTGTTTTACTCCCCGCTCCGCCTGCCACGCCGGGACCCCAGGAGCCGCTACCTTTTGCACTGACCTATCTTTTCTTTACGAGCTATCCGCCTCAAGCGGATCTGCAGCACGCGATTACGACGCTGCTACGGCAGGCGGTCGGCCTGGCTACGCAGCGCGGCTTGCTGCTCCCTTTGCCGACCTCTCCCTCTGCCACGCCGGGGCCGAACATGACGGTTCCCGGCACAGTGCTGGCTTCAATGCGAACGCCCGGCCCAGGCCATCAATCGCAGCCAGTTCCTCTGACCGCCTTGATTCCGCGGCGTAAAGAGGATGCTGAGCTGCTCACGTCAGAAAATCCTTTCGCGCGCTCTGCAGCCATCAGCGATAAGCGCGCTCGCCGTCTGCACGCCGCGATCGACGGCGTCCAGAGCATCGCGGAGTTAGTCCATAGCACGGGTATGGAGCTGGCCGATGTTCTGGCCGCTTTACATATCCTCGTGAAGATGCGACGAGTGGAATTGGTCGATCCCGACGGGCGTCCCGTCAGTGCTGAACGACTCTTTGAGTCTTGAGCCAGCCCGCACCTGCTCCCCGCCGAGGCGCTCTGGCCTGGCTCGCGTCCGACGACTATGCCCTGCCGCGCTCTGGCTTTTTCTCTTTCTCTATCGCTCATCTATTGGTTGGTTGACTGGTTGCTTCTAGCTTTGCTTCGCTAGGAAGGAGGCAGACGTGGGTCTCAGTTGGATGCCCATCGTGCTGGCGATTATTTTGATCACGATTACGCTCTTTGTGACTGTGCGTGTGGTAATTGCCTATCCCCAGGTGCGCAGTACGCGCCTGCTGATGCTGGGAATCTCTATGGGGATGATCGCCCTCACCGGCCTGGCCGATTTGCTGTCGATGCTGGTGACAAGCGTTACTTTAAATACCGACTGGTTCCTTTATTTGGGCCAGGCCTGCGCCTATCTGTTTATTTTGCTCAGCCTTCTCAGCAATTCAGACCAGTATTTGAATGCTCTGCTTCGCCTGCAGATCATGTGTTCGCTGGCCGCTCTGTGTATCGGCCTGCTTTCTCCGATTTTACCTGATCTGCCGAATGTATGGCTCCGCGCCACTCTGAGCGGCTCTCGCTCGCTTCTCTGCCTGGGCATCTTCTATATGTATACGACGGCTCTGCTGAAGAAGCCGACGCGCTTCGCTTTCCTGATGGGCACGGCCTTCCTCTTCCTGGGCTTGGGCTATCTAATGATCTTTCAGAAATATTTCTTCGTGAACTCCTTGCTGATCGATAATATCGGCGACGGCCTGCGGATCATCGGACTGCTGGCGATGCTACTGGCAGTGCTGGGGAGCTGAGGAGGCGCTGTCGAGCCAGAAAGTCAGCAGTCAAGCCAAAAGAGGAGCGAGGCCAGGAAGGGAGGCAGAAGGAGATGAGTCCAGGCCGGCAGAGTTTTCCCCTTCCTGGCCTTACATTCCGTCCCGGTCTTCCTGGGGGTTTCTCTGGCCGCGGCGCTCAGGCGGCGTGGCAGTAGCGTAGCTCCCTTGTTCCGTCCAGAGCCAGGCTGGAGAGCCAGCCTGGCCAGTTCTCTCAGGCCGGCGACTGGTCAGGCGACTGGATGGCTGAGCTAAGGTCTGCGGCCTGGGCCAGGGGCAAGGCAAACCAGAAGGTGGCGCCCTGGCCAGGCTGACTCTCCAGGCCCACCTCGCCGCCATGAAGCTGGATGATGGTGCGACAGATATGCAGGCCCAACCCCAGACCGACCGGCGAACCCTCCTGCACAGGAATGCCCGGCGCGCGATAGAAGCGCTCCCAGATACGTTGTTGTAGCTCAGGCGGAACTCCCGGCCCCTCGTCGCGCACCAAGACGCGCGCCCGCTGCCCTTCGACGCGCAGACGGACCTCTATCGGCCGGTCAGGAGGCGCATAGCGAAGAGCATTGAGCAGATAGTTGGTCAGGACCTGGCCGATGCGGGCGGCATCGACCTCGACAAGGACTTCATCAGCGCTCTCGACGATAAGGCGGATGTCTCGCCCTGGATGTACCTGTTGCTGAGCCTGAACGATTTCACGCACAATAGCGGCAAGATCAAGGCGCCGGCGCACTAGCTGCAAGGTCTCCGATTGAATACGCGAGAAGTCAAGCAGGTCACCTACCAGGCGATCCAATAAGTCGACCTGAGCAATTGAACGGTCGAGCAGCTCGGGAATGCCGGCCAGACGCTGGAGCACAGGATGCGACAGCAAGGGAGAGTGACCAGTCGGGTCCTGCTCCCCGGAATCGTTCTTGTTACTGAGATCGCGACCAAGAGCGCTGGCTTTCTGGAGAAGCCGCTTGATGAGCTGAGCATTGGCCTTGAGGACGGTCAGGGGGGCGCGCAGCTCATGACTGGCAAAGCTGATGAATTCGTCCATGCGGCGATTCGCCTCGCGCAGCGCCAGTACGCTGGCCCTCGCCTCAGCTCGCTCCTCTAGCAGGTGCTCGCGCTCCAGCACGAGGGTCGCCATCCGCGCTACCGCCGCTGCCAGGGCTAATTCCTCGGGACTGTAGCGATGCTCCTCGGCCCCATAGTCTACCGAAAGGATGCCGATCAGGCGCTCCCGCAGACACATGGGAATGATGAGCAACGCTCGTACAGAGTAGCTGCGGATTTGACGTCTCAAATGGCTGAATTCGGGCGCCTCAAGATCAATGTGCAGACTCTCGCCGGCGCGCAGCCGCTCTAACAGGGCCGCAGTGAGAAAGGCGCTCAACGGGGCTCCGAGTACGCTTTCTTGCCAGAGGCGCTCTTGCTGCGGCGTGACTCCAGTGACGACCACATGCTGGACGCGCTCGGTCTCTCGCTCTAGACCGAGCAAGGCAACGCGCCGACAGCCCAATACCTGGCGCGTCAGTTCGCCTAAGCGCAGCATGATCAAACGGGTCTGGCTCTCCCTCTGTCCTTCCTGGATAGGAGCCGGCTCGTTGTCAGCCTGAACCAGGGCTTCGGCCATAGCGAGCAGGGCGCTGAGCGCGGTGTGAGCGCGCTGCTCCAGCCGGCGCCGCGCCGTGACTTCCCGCCCGATCACGAGAGCGCCTATTATCTGACCGCGGCTGCCACGCACCGGCGCCCCGCTAAAGCTAAAGATGGCCTCCCCACCATTGGCAAGCTGCAGGCTGATATCAAGCGCTTGCTCACCCGCAATAGCCTGCCCCTCCTGCAGAATGCGCCTGAGCGGCGCATAGGCGGGAGCCTCGGCCACCAGGAGCGGGGACACCTCGTCTGCCTCTCCCTCCCCGCTTTCTGCTCCGCCCCTGGCCGCCAGGGAGGCCAGACGAGCGTGATCAGGCTGTAAGAGAGGAAGCAGCCGACGCGCCACAGCATTCAGGTAGACAAGGCGTCCGCGTTGATCATAAAGCAGGACGCTGTCACCGATGGCCTCTAGCACGCTCCGCAACTGGCGCCGATATAGCTCAAGCTCACGCCTGCTGATTGCTTCGTCTGTGCAGGAATCGAGCCGCTCCAGCAGCGAACGCAGTTCCTCTTGCTCTCTTGCCTCACGATGCTGGAGCTGTCTCAGCAGGAGCTGCCGCGCTTGCTCGTCAATCGGGCGCGCCCGCTCGGGATAGGCGCTAATCCAGAGATGACAGGCCTGGATGAAGGCAAGTAGGGCCTGCAGCGAGGCATAGGCAGCCGGCGAAAGCAGACGTCGTAGCTCTGACCGCGCCTGCTCTGCCGGCTCGCCCGGTAAGAGGAGAGCCGCAGCCGCCCAAAGCAGCGCCTGCTCTAAGGCCGAGGCCGGCTCGGGCCAGCGCTGCAGGGGTCCGGCCTGCATGGCGAGCAGCTTCAGCCAGGCCGGACCATCTTCGTCACTGGCCGGCAGTTGGAACAGGGTCACAATGGCCGAGACCCCTTGTCCCTGGCTGAGCAGGCGGACAAGCCAATAGTGCAGACATTGCGGCACCTGCCGCCAATAGCTCAGCAGGGCAGAGAGGCGGGCGCGAAAGGTCACGGGCAGCAGGCTGGTACTATCGATCAGCTGCTCCTGTTGCCGCAATAGCTCACACTGCGCCGGCTCAGCCTCAGCGGCAGCCAGATAGGGAGGTGGCAACTCACATGAGTCCGCGTTAGCACTGCTAAACGATTCGCTGCTCTGCATGGATCACCAATGTTGCGGATGGCGCAGGTCTCACAGGGAGAAGGCCAGGCCGCCAGCCCTCTCGCTCTTTCTCACTTCACTATAGTAGAGGGATACAAGTTGCGGAACACAGCCGGCCAGCAGCACCACTTTGCTCCTCCCTCTCCTGCCTGCCCTGCTCTGCAGTCGCTTCCCTCCTCGGCCCGACTCCTATCCATTCAGGCGTCCGTGGGCCAGCGGTTCGCGAATTGGCAAGCGCTGTCTTCACGCAGTCCCTCTCTTAAATGCATAACAAACGAACTAACTAACGTTCAGATGGTTACTGCCAGGGAAAGCCAGCGAAGATGGCAGGCAGGTGGATCGCTTGCTCTTGCGCTCGCTCTCGCCAGACAGGGAGAGCGGGCAGGCGTTGGGCGCGGCCATGACAGTGCAGGGCATGGGCAAGATCTCCTCAGCCAGATATCTTCTGCTTGCTTGTGACAGTTGCACTGATTCTAAGAGCAATCACCCTTTATACAGCAGGAACCGCCAATCATACGAACCACTTGACATCTCTGCATCAATTGTGTAGACTCAACCTTAAACATTCGTGACAGCCTCTGTGCTATATCTCTAGTCTACCTGCTCTGCTCTCAACAATCAAGCAGAAGCGGGGAGGGGGTTGCATGGCGCTCAAAGCCAGAAGAGCGCTGGCCAGTCAGGTGCGTCAGCGGCTGCGCATCCTTATCAGTACGGGCATCTATCCCCCTGGCTCTCGTCTACCGAACGAAGAGGAGCTTTCCGCGACCCTGGGAGTTAGCCGCACGACACTGCGCGAGGCCCTCCAGGGGCTGGCCGAGGAAGGGTTGATTCTGCGCCGTCATGGGCATGGAACCTTTGTGAACCAGCGCCCTCCGCAAGTCAAGAGCAGCCTTGACCGCAATTTCGGCATCGGCGAGCTGATCCGGGCCACAGGGCGCACACCGGGCATGCGCGATGTAGTTATTCAGACCCAGCCAGCTCAGCCCTATGTGGCCGCGCGGCTCTCCCTCAATCCTCAAGATGAGGTATTTGTGATTGAACGCGTGCGCCTGGCCGACCAGCGCCCAGTGATCTTCACGATCGAGTTCCTGCCGGCGACCTTGCTGCAGGCGGCCAGCTATGAATTGACCGACCTCTATATTATTGAGTCGCTCTACGAATTTCTGGCTCAGCGCCTCGGTCTAACGATTCACCACGGTATCGCTCACCTCCGGCCTCTGCTGGCCGAAGCCTGGCTGGCGCAGAAACTTGGCCTTTCCCCCGGTGCCCCTTTGCTCTACATCGAGCAAGTTGACTATAACCTCGAACAGAGGCCCGTGCTCTTCTCGCAGGAATACCATGTCTCTGATGCCTTCGAGTTCGTGATCTACCGGCGCGGGCCTGGCGAGAGCTGAAGATCGCGAGCCAGGTCGCCAGAGCGAGTATGTTCATGAGCACTGGCAGGCTCGCCAGGATGGTATATAATAGGGGTTGTGGGCGCGGCGCCACCAGCGCGCCGCCTGCTCAATCACGCCTGGAGCTTGCAAGCATGAGTACATCTGCGTCCTCCTTTACCAGGTACCGGGTCGCCGCTATCCAGTACGAACCTACGCCGGGCCACAAGGAGCAGAACATCGGCGACCTGCTGCGTCTCGTCGAGGAGGCCGCCCGCCACGATGCGCGACTGATCGTGCTGCCTGAGCTGGCTACGACCGGCTACTGCTGGGAGTCGCGCGAGGAAATCGCCCCCTATGTGGAGCCTGTTCCTGGTCCCACATGTGCGCGCTTCGCTGAGCTTGCCGCCACCTACGACTGTTATATTGCACTGAGCCTGGCTGAGGTCGATCCTGAGAGCGCTGTCTACTATAATACGACAGCGCTGCTCGGCCCCCAGGGGCTCCTGGGCAAGTACCGGAAGCTGCATTCGTATATTGCTGAACCACGCTGGGCCCGCGATGGCGATCTGGGCTTGCCGGTCTGGGATACGCCACTTGGACGCCTGGCGATCCTGGTCTGCATGGACGCGATGTATTTCGAGGCGGCGCGCCTGGCCGCCGTGCGCGGGGCCGATGTGCTGCTCTTCCCCTGCGGCTGGCTGGATGAGAAATGTCCAAGTAGCTGGTGGATGCTGCGCGCCTTCGAAAACGGCCTCTATCTCATCGCTGCCAATCGCTACGGACGCGAGCGCGGGGTACAGTTCAGTGGCGGGAGCTGTATCCTGAATCCCGATGGCTCAATCCAGGCTTACCGCGACGCTGGTGAGGGGATTGTTTACGGCGAGGTCGATCTTGAGCGCTGCCGCGCGAAGAGTTGGGGACCTGTTGGTGAGGAGCCTGTGGGCGACCGGCTGGCGGACCGCCTGCCGCGTGAGTATGTCTCGTTGGTACAGAATACCTATCTGTGGGAGCCTCTGCGCTTTCACGGTCTGTATCACTCGCATGAGTTGCCACCCGGCCAGCTTTCATGCGCGGCTTTCGTCCAGCTTGAGCTACGCGAGGTGCTCGCTTCTCCCGAACAGGGGCCAACCGAGGCCGGCCTTGCGACAGCTCAAGAGGGACAGCTTGCGCGCCTGCAATCTTTGGTACGCTCGTTGCTGCGCGTTCATGAGCCGGCCTATCCCGATGTCCTGGTCTTGCCTGAGCTAACTCTCCCAGGACCAGCCGATCCCTCCCGGCCCGATTTCGCCGAGCGGATGCGCGCCGGCGCTATCCGGGTGCCTGGACCCGAGACCGAGGCGCTGATCGCTCTGGCTACCGAGTTTCAGCTCAGTATTGTACTTGGGGTTGCTGAATGTGCATATATCAATGGAAGCGCCGAACCAGTGTACTATAATACGGTGCTGCTGCTCGATCCCGAGGGCGTTCACGGCATCTATCGCAAGCTGCATCTGACGCGTGCTGATCGGCGCTGGGCCACGCCGGGCAACCTGGGCCTGCCGACCTTCGATAGCCCCGTGGGGCGCATTGGCCTGGCGACGGGCTACGACGTGCTCTTCCCGGAGACGCTGCGGGTGCTGGCCAGCAAGGGCTGCGATCTGGTCTGCGCGCCGACCCTGCTCAATTTCCCCAATCCCATCGGGCTGGGTCCGACGGCGATCCCCTTCGGCCCGCATGTTGCGCCCGAGGGCTACGATCCTTTGCACTACCTGCCCTGGCGCATCCGCGCTGCAGAGCATCACGTCTACTTGACGATCGCCAACTGGAGCGGCGAGGCCAACGGGGTCCGCGCTAATGGCTTCAGCGGCATCTTCTCCCCTTCCTGCTCTAGCTATCCCTGGCGCGAGGTGATCGCCGAGGAGGGTGAGTCGACCCTCATGCTGATGACGATCGATACGCGCGAGCAGCGCACCGGTCGACGTTCGACGACGCTTTCGCCAACCTATGTGCCTGGCGATGTGGCCGGCTCCCTGACTGGCGAACTGGCCTACGATATTCGCGAGACGATTCCGGGCAACGTGGTCCGCGCCAAACCGCTGCTGCGCAAACGCCAGCCGTTCTGGTACCTGGATCTGGTGCGGCCCTCGGTCGGTCTGGTTGCCTCCGCACCGTCGGAATCGCCCGCCACGCCAGCCGCACGCTGAGCCTGAGATGAGAGGACAGGTCGCTACTCGTGCGCGTAGCAGTCTGCCAGGTTGTTGGCAACCCTGTCCGTCCCACGGCTGGCCTGGTCTTTCCTGTGCTCGCCTTAACGGCTGACCGCTACTACCCGCCTGAGTGTTTGTTTCTCTGGTTGCAAGTGATGAATCCTTCTGCTTTGTTTGCTCAGTTTCAACGCCGTCTGAGCGCCGCTGGCGGTGTGGCCCAGTGGGCCGAGGATCTGGCCCAGGCCGCGGAGATCATCGCGACCCATCCCGCGCTGATCGAGCGGCGGCTGATCATTCCGCCAGCTTTTGCGTCTTGCCAGCCCTGGGGGGACATCCTGCCGCTCTTGCGTGCGCGTGGTATCCACCTGGAGGAGGCGGCCACCCCCGAGCAGGTCGCCGACGCGCCCGCCGGCCTCTCTAGCGCTGCGCTGGCAATCGCCGAGACCGGCTCGGTCTTTTTGGCCGATAATGCTCTGGCGGCTCGCATTGTGGGCATGCTCACTTTGACCCACTTTGTCCTTGTTTCCGCCAAGCAGCTTGTTCCGCTCCTTGACGAGGCGGCCACGCTGCTGCAGACGTTAACTCGCCCGGGACCCCAGCAGCAGCATTATATTTCTTTGGTGACTGGCCCCAGCCGTACCGCCGATATCGAACGCACCCTGACGATCGGCGTCCAGGGACCACGCGCGCTCTGCGTGATTGTTGTTGCTACGCCCTCCGCGGGCAATCTCTCTCCCGCTACCCAGCAAGCAAAGGACAAGCATGATGAGCCATAAGGAGCATGCACACCACGCACCTGCGCAGCTTCTCGCTACCCAGACGAGGGCCGCGGAACCTGCTCCGCAGATCCACGATATGCCTCCGTTCGCGGAGCGCCTGCAACGGGGCCTGAGCGACGAGCATATGCATCGCGCCCTGGAGCGTTTCGCTCCCAGTTGGCGTCAGTCGCGTCAGGCGCTGTTCGCCGCAGCGGAGGCCGAGTATGGTCCTGACTATAGCTTTGCCCATCTGCGCCAGCGCCTGCGCGCCGCCAAGGACGAGGCCATTGCTCATCAAGAGGAGCTGGTAGCTCGTTTCAAGGAGCGAGCCGAGGCCGCCGGGGCCGTGGTCTATGAGGCCCGTACTGCTGAGGATGCCAACCGCTATATTTATGAACTCTGCCGGCGTAAGGGCATCACACTGGTCGTTAAGTCCAAAACGATGGTCAGCGAGGAGATCGAGCTAAACCACTATTTAGAGGAGCGAGGCATCAAGGCCGTCGAAACCGATCTGGGCGAATGGGTGGCCCAGCTCGCCCATGAACGCCCCTCGCATATGGTGATGCCCATCATCCATAAGACCCGCCAGCAAGTGGGTGAGGTGCTCAGCCGCGCTACTGGACGTGAGATCTCGCGTGAGGATGTGGCTGAGCAGGTGGCGGTCATTCGCCGCGAGCATCGCCAGGCCTTTTTGACGGCCGGTATGGGCATCAGTGGGGCCAATGCCCTGATCGCCGAGAGCGGCACGGTGATGCTCAATACCAACGAGGGGAATGGACGCATGGTGACCTCGCTGCCGCCGGTGCATGTGGTGCTGGCGGGCTACGATAAGCTGCTGCCTACCTTCGCCGACGCTATCACGCAGATCCGCCTGCTGGCACGCAGCGCCACCGGCCAGCCCATGACCAGCTATACGACCTTTATCACGGGACCGGACCGGCCCGGCAAGGAGGTCCATATTGTTCTGCTGGACAATGGACGCAGCGCTATGCGCGCTGACCCACGCTTTAGGGAGGCTCTGCGCTGCATCCGCTGCGCCGCTTGCGCCAACATCTGCCCGCCCTATCAGCAGGTGGGTGGTCACGCCTTTGGCTATATCTACAGCGGCGCCATTGGGCTGGTGGTGACCCCCTTCCACCACGGCCTGGAGGCCGCCGCCGGTCCGCAGAGCCTCTGCGTGAGCTGCAACGCCTGCGAGACCGTCTGTCCCGTGGAGATCCCTCTGCCCTCCCTCATTCTGGATGTGCGCAGTCGAGTCGCCGCCAGTGAGGGCCTGCCCTGGCTGAAGCGCCTGATCTTTGAGGCCTTGGCCCGGCCACGCCTCTTCGATCTGTTGGCCCGTCTGGCCGCTCTTGGCCAGTGGCCGGCCACCCTGGGCACGCCCTACGTGCGCTATCGCTATCTGCGCTTCCTTGAGCGTCTGCCCGGCTTGCGCTCGCTGGCCCGGCTGACACGCTGGCGCAGCCTCCCTGCCTTTGCGTTCCGTCCTCTGCGCGATCGCGTCGGCGTCCGCGCCAATCTGACGGCGGCGCGCCAGCATCCGCGCCGGGCTGGTGAGATAACGGTCTGCTACTTCGCCGGCTGCATGACCGACCGCCTCTATCCCGAGATGGGTGAAGCCGTCATCCAGATTCTGGAGCGCAGCGGTCTGCGCGTGGTCTTCCCGCGCGCTCAGCACTGCTGCGGCCTGCCGGCCCTCAATTCGGGCGATCGCGCCCACGGCCTGGTTATGGCCAAGCAAACGGTGCGCATGCTGGAGCGCGCGCTTGACGAGAGCGGCGCTGACTATATTGTCTGCGCTTCAACGAGTTGCGTCGTGACTCTCGTGCAGGACTATCTGCGCCTCTTCGAGGACCTGCAGCTACAGAGCTGGCTCAACCGCACCAGGGCGCTGGCCGAGCGCATTATGGATTTCACCAACTTCCTGCTACGGGTGCTGGTGGCAGAGCAGCGCCTGCCGGCTCTGCGCCGTCCTGCTCCAGGAACAGCCCCTGTCGTGACCTATCACGATTCGTGTCAATCGTGTAACTGCCTGGGCCTGCGCGCGGAGGCGCGCCAGATTATCCGTGAGGTGCTCGGGCTGGAGCTGCGTGAGATGACGGATTCCGATGTCTGCTGTGGCTTTGGTGGCTCAACCTCCCTTGAGCATCCAGAGGTTGCCGAGCGCCTGCTTGCGCAAAAGCTGAGACATGCCGAAGAGACCGGGGCGACGTTGCTGGTCTCTGATAACCCTGGTTGTCTGATGCATCTGCGCGGCGGCGTCGATGCCGCCGGTAAGCCCCTCCGGGTCCTTCATCTGGCTCAATTGGTGGCCGAGTATCTCCCTTAGCGCTTTGAGGAACGGACAGCACTCAGGCCGCGCCCGCCGCTAACTGGGCCCGTGCTCTGCCGGGCCTGGCGGCGAGCATGGCCTGATGTTGCGCTTGCAATTGCATTACAACGACTCGCAGCGTATACTGTTAATGGACCAGGCCAAGAGTGGGCTTCTCTGCTCACAGATAGGCTCTTTCCTTCCTGGCGCCCAGACTATTTTTCAGTGAAATTGGAGCGCAACGCCAGACGAAATCGGCGTTGTTAAGAAAGGCGGTCAGCCGTGAGCTGTATCTTCTGTGAGATGATCAGCGGAAAAGTGGAGGCCAACATAGTCTATCAGAGCGATGAGGTAGTGGCCTTTCTGAGCGAGGAACAGCCGAACCCCTACAAGGTTGTGGTCGCTCCGCGCAAGCATGTCGAGACCATCTACGATCTCGATGATGAGCTTGCTGCCCGGGTCTTTCAGGCTACCGTGCACGTGGCCCGCGCTATCCGGCGCGCCAGCAACTGCCCAGGGCTAAGCCTGGTTCAGGCTAACGGCCATGCTGCTCAGCAGCGTGTGCGCCATTTTCATCTCCACCTGCTGCCGCGTTTCCCGCACGATACTGCTCTGGGGCGGGTCTTTCTCCGCTGGGAGGGCTGCCCGGCTGAGCGCAGCGAGTTGGAGCGCCTGGCGGCAGACTTGCATGCTCAGCTCTCTCAGTAGGCTCGCATCTGATGCTGCTTTGAGCCACCGCTTAGAGTAGACAGCGTCTAGCGGCGCCTCCCTGCCCGGCTACCCATGCGCTTGGGGCTGGGCAGGCCGAGTCTGGATTGTTCTCGCTCCTCAGCAATGTTCCTGCCCGTATGATGGCTCCGTCGGGCAAGTCAGGCCGCTCTCCTTCTCCCTCGCCTGTCATTTCTCCAACCTGATAAAAATTATTGTTGTTCACCGGCAACTGGTAAAGCTGCAAATAACCTGATCAGTTGTTCATCTACTGGCGCAATGGTCTCTTATCCCTTTGGGGAAAATGCTCCACTTAAATCTATCTATGATATACTATGTTCATCCTTACTCTCTACCTACTCCGGCCTGCCAGCCATAAGCTCAAGCCTAGCGTATTCAGCAGGCTGGCTGATCAGCCAGCCCATCCAGGTGGTCAGTCAGTGAGCATGCCCGCAGGCAGAGCCGGCAGCGATCTAGCAACAAGCCAGGACGGCGGGGAGAAGCGATGAGAACGGTTGTCACGAAGCGCTTAACGCCCAGCTATCTTCAGCAGCTCTACCGTGAAAGCAGTTTGGAAAGCGGAGCTGCCGCCCTCACTGTGCTGCTAAGCCTCCTGTGGATGGCCCTGCGATTGGGAGGCAGCCAGGTGACCGCCCTTTTTGCCGATGCCATGTACAGCCTCTGCGCCCTGGGTGCTGCCGCCCAGGCCGCGCTCACCGCCTGGCGCAGCCGCTATGGCCCTCTGCGCCTGACGGTTCGCTATCAGATCGCCTGGTCGCTCGTCAGCTTCGCTCTGCTGCTCGACGTTCTCGGCGGCCTTCTCTACTTCTATCGCGATTGGGTAGGAGAGGCCAACACGGTTCCTTCGCTGGCCGATGTTGCTTTCCTGCTCAATTATCTGCTGGTGGCCAGCAGTCAGCTTTTCATCCTGAGCGGCTTCAAGCTGAGGCGCGCTATTCTCTTGATTCTGCTGGATTCGCTCATTACGACCCTCTGTCTGCTGGGCGCCATCTGGTTCTTTCTGGTCGGCCCTTCCTACACGACGCTGCGCCATAACGGCATCGATCTGGCCACTCTGGGGATCAGCCTGAGCTATCCTTTCTTCGATCTGCTGCTCGTGCTCGCCAGCGCTATGCTGCTGACCTTGACCCGTGTCGAGCGGCCTCTGCGCCCCTCGCTGCTGCTCCTCACGGTTGGCGCCTGCTCCTTACTCTGGGCTGATAGCTGGTACTGTTATCTGGTTCTGCATCAGAGCTATGTGTCAGGAACCCCCTACGTCGATACCGGCTGGCTCCTCTTCTTCGCTGCGCTGGGCCTGACCGCCTCTTGGCAATATACTACGCTCGTCAGGGACGCCTATCGCCAGCACCAGCAGACTCAGGCCCGCAGCGGCAGCCAGGCCCTGGAGGAAGTGAGCCTGGGGGCAGGCAGCGAGGATTCGTCGTTAGGTGACTATCCCCCCGACCATGTCCTGCTCTTTCAAAGCCTCTTGATCTATTTGCCGTTCATCATCGAGATCGTTTTGACGCTCTATTCCAGTCTGATCCATGATGGCATCCGGGCCGCCTTTCTTGATACGTTGACGGCCGCCGTGGCTATCTGTCTCTTTCTACGCTATCTATTGACTGATCGGCAGAATAGCGAGCTGCTGCATGAGCGCGAAGAGCGCCGACAGGAGGCGGAGCGCCTGCGTCTCCTCACGGCTCAGCTCAGCGAGATTTTGGAGCTGAATCCGCTGCTGGAGCGGATCGTCAGTCTGGCTCCGACGGCACTGGGCTGTGAGGCCGCCATGCTATTCATTCAGGAGAAAGCCCCTTTTCCCGATATGCCCGCCAGCCTGAAAGTCTATGTCGCCACCCCACCCGCCGAGCAGGTAATGCTCTGGCGCTTTGAGGGACAACACTTCGATGTCTGCGCAGCTCTGCAGCCCTATGAGGTGGAGGTCCACCAATCAGAGGTGACGCCCGAGCACTTGCCCGCTGAGATCGTGGCCTGGTATACGCACGAGCGCATTCAGGCCAGCCTGGTGATCCCTCTGATGTATCAAGAGAAACACCTTGCCAACCTGGTCTTCTGCAGTCGCTCAGATCGCCCCTTCTCGTCAACGCAGAAGACGACCGCGCGCGCTTTCGCAGAGCAGGCCGCTACGGCGCTTGAACACGCCTTTCTCTACCAGGAGGCCCGCGAGCAGGAGGCCTTTGCCCAGGCTCTGGCCAATATTGCGACGCGCCTCAATTCGGCCATCGTTGAGCCGACGGAGATTCACCAGATTATCTGTCGCGAAGGCGCTAACGCCCTCGACGCCGACTATGTCCTGCTCTATACCCCCGATCAGCACGGCAGCCTGTTCCCGCAGGCCATCGCCGTCAGCTCCGGCGAGCCTGCCAGTGAGCTGAGCGAGTGGCCAGTGATCTATGAGCACGAGTATGAGGCCCAGGCTCTGGCCTCGCCTCAGCCGCTGCTCATCCCGCTGACTCACTTTTACCAGCTTGATCCACCGCTAGCGCCCGCCCCGGTCCTGCTCCAGGCCGGCGTTGGCGCAGGCGCTCTCGCTTGGTCGCAGCATCCCCCACGGCGGCAACGCATGTATCGAGCCTTGTCTTTGCGCGAGATGCTCGCCCGGCGCTATGTGCCAACCGCTATTCTGGCGCCTCTTTTCTCGCGCAACGTCGCCGTCGGCCTTCTGGTTCTGGCTCGCTCGCTGCGCCCAGGTACCCAGGAGCGCCAACCTCTGGGTCTGCCTGATTTGCCGCGTGCCCAGGGCTTTGCCGAGCAGGCCGCCGTCGCTTATACCAATGCCACGCTCTATCAGCAGCTGCGCACCGCTCACCAGCAATTACAAGAACTCGACCAGCTCAAGGACCAGTTCATGATTACCGCTTCTCACGAGCTGCGTACGCCGCTGACCGCCGTCCAGGGCTATTTAGAGCTGCTGGCCCAGTACGACGAAGCGCTCTCCCCTGATCAGCGCCGCGAGTTCTTGCATAAGACGCGCCTGGCCTGCGATGAGCTGGTGATCCTGCTCAATAACATCATGGACGCCAGTCGCCTGGAGGTCGATGCCGGCATTCGTCCGGCCCACATCGAGACGGTGGCGGTTGAGGACATCGTACAAAGCGTGGTCGATATGATGGAGCCGCAATTGACCCAGGAAGAACGCATCGTCTATCTGGATATCCCTCCCGATCTGGCCGTACAGGCCGATCCGGTGCGCCTGCGTCAGATCCTGCGCAATCTGGCCATGAACGCTTTGAAGTATTCGCCGCCCGGGACGCCGATCACCTTCCGCGCCCGCGCCTCGTTGGATCATAGTGCCCTCCGGCCCTGCGCCTTGATTAGCGTCAGCGATCGCGGGAAAGGGATTCGTCCAGAAGACCAGCCCAAGCTGTTTCAGCGCTTTGTACGCCTGGAGAGCGATGTCAATAGTCCGGTGCGAGGCTCTGGCCTGGGCCTCTATATCTCGCGCCGCCTGGTAGAGGCAATGAGGGGCAGAATCTGGGTGGAAAGCACAGGGGTGCCGGGCGAGGGAGCCACCTTTACTATTGAGCTGCCTCTGATGGGCGGTAGCCTCAACTAAACGAGCCAGGAGACGGCCAAAGCCTGGGGCCGTCTTGTCTTCTCCGCCGTCGCCTCGCCTCGGGCATGGCCCACGCCTTTAGTCAGGTAGGCAACGAGCAGCGAGCGAGCGACCCGCTGAAGTGGAGGCCCCTGCCTGAGCAGCACCAGCCACGGCCCAGGACAGGGAGGGAAGAGTAGGTCAGGGGAGGCATGGGGGCAGGGGCAGGCCGCAAAGAGCAGACAGGACAGCGGAGCGCGATAGGCTCAGCCTCGCCTTGTCTTATGCCCTTCTGCTCTTCTCCTGATCTGGCCGCTTGCCCTGTCCACCCGCGCCAGCCCGCACTCAGCACATACTCCTTACTTCTTCTGCTCTTCCTTAGCGGCAGTCGCTTCTGCCTGCTTTTTCACCAGAGGTGGTACGTGCTGCTCACAGAAGCGGAAAGTTCGCCCGCCGGAGAGCAGCTGAGCATAGGCTGCCGGCTCGCCGCAGGTATCGCAGCGGCCCACATGTGTTTTGACTGCTTTCATGACAAAAAAAGAGAACCTCCTTACCGCGGTCTATAGGCAGGTACCGACGCCACTCGCCGCTCAAGCGCAGCATGAGCGAGGAGGGCTAACGTGCACCGATCTTCAGAGAGGATTCGCCACTCTATATGATACCACATCGTCGCTCCCTTCGCTTCTCTACCCGGCAGCACAGCCGCTGTCTTGTCTTATGTAAGAGCGCGCCGATCTTCTCTAGCCAGGCCAGCCAGCACGCGGCCTCCCGGCGAGAGGCAGAGCCGCACAAAGCGAGTAGTTTAGGCGCCAGCGAGCAGTAAAAAGCGAGAGAGCGCCGCTTGCGAGCGACCTTACGAGCAAGCCAGGCTGACAGCGATAGGAAAGCGAGCATGAAGGAGGCAGGAGTAAACTAAAGATAGTGGTGTCGGGTCACCTGTGGTGATCGTCTGGGTGCCAGCGTGCTCGTTGAGCCGGGCGCCTTCAGGCCAGTGTGCCCGCGTGCTCCGAACCGGAGGCTGTTGAGCCGCGCCGCGCCACGGCGCCCGGGGAACTGAGGACAGGCTCCGGCAGCGCTCTGTTGCGTGCCACAGCAGAGGGTCCGTTGAGCCTGACCCTGTGCGCGGCTGCAGCGCAGAGTTCCGGCCCTGGCTCGTTGAGCCGGGCACAGCCCTGCAGGCCATGCCGACTGGCTCCGAGCCGTTAGACGATCACCACACCATTTTCCACCTCTCTCACTCTCCCCTGGCTGATGGTCGACCACGCCACGATCATCCCACTCAGGCCAGCTTGTGGTGACAGAGGCCCAAGCCCGCCTGCTTCTCAACCGGCCCTGTCGCCCGCTCATCCTCGCACAGCGCCCCGCCTCAGCTCCTTCTCTTCCTCAGCCGCCTGGCGGGCGCGGCGAGCGACGTAGGCGCACATGCGCGCTTCCTTTCTCTGCCAATTAGCGGTCCGCAATCAAGACTCAAAGAACTAGGAGGCCGCATCGGCCTCTATGCCAACCTCTTCCGCGGTCGAGGCAGCGATCTCCGCGGTCGGCGCCGGCGTTGGTGTCGGGGCCGCCCCTGGCTCGTGCACACTGATTTCCAGGTGGCCATCGACCGCGGTGACATGTACCACGCCCGGCTTAGGAATGTTGCCCATCAGGATACGCAGGCTGAGCGGCACCGTTAGCAAGCGCTCAATAGCTCGGCGCAGAGGGCGCGCTCCCTGCGTGCGGCTGAAACCCTCCTTACAGAGCAGATCGATGGCGCTCTCATCCGCCTGCAAGGTCAGGCCTTGCTCTAGCAAACGTGAAGCCAGCTCGTTCATCTGAAGGCGGGTAATGGCCCGGGCATGTTCCTGCGTCAACGGATGAAAGATGACTATCTCATCGATGCGGCTGAGGAACTCGGGACGGAAGGTCTGACGCAGGCGCTCCATGAGCTGCTCCCGCTGCATCTCCTCCAGCGATGTCTTGCTGGCAGCGCGGAAACCACTCGGTAGCGAGCGCCCAAGCATGTCGGTGCCCACATTTGAGGTCATAATCCAAATGGCGTGTTGGGCATCGACTGTATGGCCCTGGGCATCGGTCAGGCGTCCGGCATCAAACACCTGCAAGAAGAGATCAAAAACCTCGGGATGGGCCTTCTCGACCTCATCGAGCAAGACCACGCAGTGGGGACGGCGGCGCAGCTTGCCCGTGAGCTGGCCCTCCTGGTCGTAGCCGATGTAGCCCGGTGGCGCCCCCACCATGCGCGAGACGGCATGTTTTTCCATGTACTCCGACATATCCACACGGATCAGATATTCATCGGAGCCAAAGACCTCAGCAGCCAAAGCCCGCGCCAGCTCGGTCTTGCCGACACCGGTTGGCCCCAGGAAGAGAAAGACCCCCGCAGGGCGATTGCGCGGCTTCAGGCCGGCTCGCGCCACCTGAATCGCCTGCGTCACGCGCCGAATAGCCTCGTCCTGGCCGATGACGCGCGCTTTCAGCCGGCTCTCCAGGTTCAGGAGGCGATCGCGCTCTTCGCGGCCCGGCGCATTCACTGGAATACCCGTGCGCGCCGAGATGACCTCGGCCACCGTGGCCGCCGTGATCACTGGTTCCTCGCCCAGCTCGTCGCGATTATCCTGCTCGACCGATTCGTCTTCTACCCAGAAGACCCGCGCCTGCGAGCAGGCCTCATCTAGCACGCTGCAGGCCTTGTCGGGTAAGCGCAGATTGGGCAGATATTGCACCGAGAGATGGACTGCAGCGTGTAGAGCCTCATCTGTAATGCTGACATGGTGATGCTGTTCGTACAGCTCACGCATACCGCGCAGGACCTGCAGGGCTTCCTCCGGCGACGGCTCTTCGATAATGATCGGGCGCAGGCGGCGCTCCATGGCCGCATCTTTCTCGATCATGCGATATTCCTGTGGCGTGGTTGCCCCGATGCAGCGCAGCCGGCCTCCGGCCAGCGCCGGCTTGAGAATGCCAGCGGCATCGATGCTGCCGTCAGCAGCGCGCCCGGTGCCGATCAGCAGATGCATTTCATCGATAAAGAGAATGATATTGCCGCTGTTCTCGGCCTCCTCCAGCACCTTGAGCAGGCGCTCCTCGAACTCGCCGCGGTACTTAGTGCCAGCCACCAGCGAGCTGGCCGACAGCTCGATGAGGCGCTTGCCACGCAGCTCCGGGGGGACACGGCCTTCGACAATGCGTTGCGCCAGGCCACCGACGATGGTTGTTTTGCCCACGCCCGAGTCGCCGATCAAGATCGGATTGTTGCGATCCTTGAGCATCATGGTCTGCATCAGCAGGCGCAGCTCTTTTTCGCGGCCAATGAGCGGGGGCAACTGTTTTAGACTGGCCTGGCGGGTGAGGTCGCGGCCCAATCGTTCAAGCAGCGAGTTGCTGGGGCGCGGCGCCGGCTCAACCACGCTGAAGCCCGCAGGCATCTCTACCGTCGGGGGCTGATGCGGCTCTGAAGAAGGGGCCAGCTCTAGCAAGGCATGGGCCTCGCTGGCCATAATCAGCTCGATCAGCTGCTCGGGATTGATGCCGATCTGCGTCAGCAGGTTGTGGGTCACGCCATCGCCCTCACTCAGCACGGCGCGTGCGATGGCGCGCTCATCGATCATGGTGGCGCCGGCATTGATGGCATTGCGCTCGGCGGTCAGCAGGATCTCCTTACAGCGCCGCGTGGGCAGAATGGGGGTGTCGCTGGTGGCCTTGCCGCTGCCCAGGGCGCTGCGAATGACATCGCGCACCTGCTTGGGCGAGAAATTGAGACTGCGCAGGGCATCCTGGGTACAGCCGCCATCAAGCTTGGTGAGGGCAATGAAAAGGTGAGGCGTCCCCAGGTAATCCTTGCGCATGCGCCGCGCTTCCGCCAGGGCAATGCTGAGTACCTCCTCCAGAAAGCGCCGGTCAAGCGTGTGCGACGAAGATGGCAGCGAGGGGATCAGTGGCTCTTCCTCCTCTTCAAAGATGTCAACATAGTCGGCGGGATTGCGCTCAGGTATGCCGAAGCTCAAGCGCAGCAAGGGATCGCCATAGAGCTGGAAGGCAATCCAGGCGGCGTGCTCGGGCCGACGCTGGGCCAGGACCGCGCGACTGCGCCTGACAGCTTCGCCAACGGTGACCCCGTCGCTTAGTTCCTGGTAGAGCAAGACGGCGAATTCGCGGATGCGCGCTACTGGCAGCGGCCAGCGCAAGACGATGACTGCCCCGGCGCCCGCCTCGATGAGCCGTTTCGCCAGGCGCTGGAGCAGCTCCTCGCGCTCCGGCTGGCTGGGGGGCGCCATGCCCCCACCAGGGCCGGCCAGCCCCCGGCCTGCCGACCGGTCGCCTTCATAGTGGCTCAAAAAGATGAGAGGACGCCGCGGTAAAAGCTGGAAAAGCTGGGTCGCCGCTTCGCTGTCGAGCCGCGAGCTTCCTGCGAGAGCTAGCGCCGGCTCACCGGCCATGAGCACTGGCCCCGCGCCCGCATAGTGAATGATCTGCGGTGGCTCGCTGCTGACGCGCATGCGCATGTCGAGCTGATTGGCCTGCTGACGGTAGAGGATCGTGCGCCCAATCGACTCGGGCAGGGCCGTGCATAAGGCGGCTACCTCTTCCTCTGCAGTGCTGCGCTCGCCCGTGGGATTGACAAGAAAGAGCACTGAAAGGCCCAGTGGCTCGCGCCTTCCCATCTTGCGCTGCATGCGCTCCGTCAGCGGCGCCGTTCGCTCTTGCCGCGGCTCGCCCGCCAGTCGGCTCACGCTCAGCCGCTGGCAGAGAAAGGGGCTTGGGCGTATGCCGCTGTCAAAGCACAGCTCCCAGGGGATTTCGGGGGTGTTCGTGTCCAGCAAGAGGGGGAGATCAAGATGCCGCAGCGCCTCCTGTAGCGGCAGCGGCAGCAGCTGCTCAAAGAGAAAGCGCCCCAGAGCCTGTACCGAATCGTTGATCGCGCCTAACTTCATTGTCTGGCGCTTGCTATCGGCCAGAGCCTGCGTCTGCATGTATTGGGTCACGGCCTGTAGACTACGCCTGAGCCGCTCTTTCAGCTCAGAGGTGATCTCCGTGACGTACTCGCGCCCTTCCCTGCTACCTTCCCTGGCAGGATATTCAGGCAGGTCAAGCCGGAAACGATAGACGCTTTCAGTGCGTATGATACTCAAGAGCGCCGGCAGTTCCATGAGTTCTTCTCTTCTACTATCTTCCCAGATTAGCTAGCCCTGAGAATACAACCTACTGCAAGAGCAGTATATCCCAAGCGTGAGCCGCTGGCAACAGTAGCATTCTTAGCCTCCTCGCCACCAGAGATACAAGCACTCTGCCCTATCTGTAGAACGAGCATACTACATATGTCATGATTGGTCAAGTTTTTGATCATTTTAGAGACGTGACGGTAATGTGCATACAGGCCCAGCCAGGCAGAGCGGCGCCCTGCTCGCTGCCGGATTGCCTGGCTGGCTCGGGGGATGCCGCGGGCCGGGTTAGGCTGGGACGGCGACCAGGCGACGCGCGCCGGACGGGGGGCCAGGCGCTCTTCCCAGGCCGACAAGGGCAGGGTCAGGCTAGACACCGAGGCGCGGGTAACAGCTGCTCTGGCTCCCCGTGCTCTGGTTCTGGCTCTGGCCCTGACCGCTGCCTGTTGGCAAGCTGCGCGGCGTGATGAGCAGGTCGCTGCTCATGAGGGTATCGACGTGGACGCCTGCGATGCCGAGCTGACTGCAGGGGTCAGGCGGCAGGATGGTGACATCCAGCTCCGGGTAGGTGCCCGCTTGCCGCTGGACCAACAGGGCATAGTGTCCCTTGTTGAGCGGGGGAACATACCAGGAGAGGGTGACGGTGATGGTACAGTTCTTGGGAACCACTACCCAGCCGCCGAACATGGCGCGTCCCGGTACATCGCTGACGGTGTTGGCCGGTGGTCCGACGCTGTCCAGCGGGTGCCAGTCGCCTGGGTTCGGGTCGCTGAGCGTCGGCGAGGCCGCTCCCGGCTGGTACTGGCCTGGCGGACACATCAGCTCGTCGTGTGGGTAGACGACGGTCGCGTTGCAGGCCGGCAGAGGTCCACCGCAGAGAGGCGTCCCACTATCAAAGCCGTTGCCGCTCAGGAGCTTGCTGTTAGGCGGCACATAGATGCGCACGTAGTCACGATAGGTGTCGTAGCCATAGACCGGTCCGGTATCGGTATAGGCTAGACGGAGCTGGAGATAGTGGGTGGCTCCCCCGCTGGCATCCAGGGTCACGACGTCATGAATGAGAGTGCGCACATATTGCGAGGCTTTGGTAGCGTTCAGGTTGGCCTGGACTATATAGAGGCCGTCGTGACTGGTCGAGCGGTCTACCTGGGCCCCATAGCCATACTGGATCAGGAGCTGCTCGACGTGCGGATCGGTGACGTAGATTTCGATGTCTTTGGTCTTGAGGTCGTAGAGGGCCTCATGGGCGATGGCCACGATTTCGTCAGGGGGGGCATGACGCACGCGATCCAGCAGAGTCTGAGCCAGGCGCGACGTGAAGAGCTTGCGCGCCTGGCCCGCATCGTCGACATGTTGGACGATCTGCTGCTTGCGCACCCCGGCGCTGTCAAGCTGGTAATAGTGCAGGCGGTCTTCCAGATTCTGAGCGGTAATGGTCTCGTTGTAGCCCGGTACGGTGATAGGACCAATGACCTGCAGGACGTGTTCGATGAAGAAGGGCGTTAAGGCAATGATGCCGTCGACATGTCGTCCCGTTTCGTGCTGGTAGGCCTGGATGGCTAGCTGCCCCGTAGTGGGGAAGTCCGCCGAGAGATTGGAGTCGCGTAGCCCCCAGTTGGCAAAGGGCCACCAGGAACGATACGGCTCGGGCGCCAGTTGCCCCAGGGTTGGGCTGGTGGCCGTGTATTCGACGAAGGAGATGTCTTTGAGCGAAAAGGGCGCGATCCGGCCCGCGTTGATGGTCAGTTCGCCATACTGGCCGGTGAAGCCGCCCGCAGGACGAAGCTCGGAGCGGTCCATCGTCTGCACCAGGTAGGTGCGCGGCTTGTCTACTCCCAGCAACCAGCCGGCAGCGTTGAGCAGCTCACGGGCCTGAGCGAGGCTCTGCTGAAGCATGGGGAGCACTTGCAGAAGCTGCTGCACCTGCTGGCGCTGGCTGCCGCTGAGGGGCAAGGCCTCTAGCGAGAGGCGCTGACTCTGGGCCTCTACGTCGCGCAGCGAGGGCATGATGTCATCAATAGTCCGGCTCAGCAGGTTCAGCATGTCTTGCGTGACCAGCGGTTTGCTGGAGTCGCTGAGTAGGGGACCCTGGAAGTGCGGCGCCAGCGTCTTGGCCGCGGGAATGAGCTTGAGGCCAATGACGCTGACGTCTACGCCGATCTGGGCCGCAGCTCGCGCCGATCTGACTTGCACTTGATACTGTGGAAGGATGGCAACAAGGGTATGAATAAGGGCCGAGTGGTCAATGGTGTCTCGCGCCTCACTGAAGGACTGTTGAGCTTGCTGCAACTCCTGCGCGGCTTGATTCAAGCGGCTCGTCTCGAACAGGCTAGAGGGATGAGACTTGACGCCGTTAAAGATGGTCTTGAGGGCAAGGAGATGCTCGACGCCGGCGGAGGCCTGGCCACGCAGCGTGCTATAGGTGAGATAGGCTTGCAGGCTTACGAGCAGGCCGCCGATCACCGGCCCGCCAATGCCGAGTACGAGGATGATGAGCAGCACAAGGGCCTTGAGACGCTGCTGCCCAGTACCGTAACGCGCCTCCTTCCAGAGACGTTGCGCCCAGTGGGGAGGACGCAGGGCAGCGCGAGGTTGAGCAGCTCGCTTTCGCGCTCTCTCTGCTGTAGGGCTAAGTTCCTGCCCCTTTTGAGCGTTGTGATCGCGGGTCTGGATGGTCTGTAGCCGGGCGGCCTCTCGCTCTCCCTGGGCCGTGATGACCCCTGGACTGGCAAGGGGCAGCGTCTCGGCATCGGCCAGCGAGGAGAGGGCTGCCGACGTCTCGGGAGCCACGGTCGCCAGACGCAGGGTCTCAGCCTCACTGAGGACAGCTTTGCGCGTCTCCTCGGCCTGCTCCTGGCGCGTGTTCTCTGGCTCCGCCGCTTGCGGCTCTGACTGAGCCGCCTGAGCGGCGGGAGCCGCAGGGAAGGTTACTGGCGCCGGGCCGGCTTGCAGCAGCGAGGACCAGGTCGCCGCCGCTCGTTCAATGGCGGCTCGCGTTTCATCGCTGGTACGCTGCTCTACGGCCCTGGCCGCCGCCATGCTCTGGAGCTTGAGCGTATCTTCATCCGCCAGGCTGCTCGCCGTCGCCTCTGGCCGCTCGCTGTTCTCCTCTGCCGCACTCGCGCCAGGGAGGGCGCTGGGCCGGGCCGGCTTCTCCTGTGGGTTGCTGAGCTGCGCCTCTGTGTCCCGCAGTGAGCGATTGCTATCTATAGGCATATCAGACATGGATTACCTCAGAAATAACCCCTGGCAGCTTGATCTCTTTATATGTCAATGTATGACAGACACAGGTAATAGAGTTTTTACACAGTCTGGTTAGCAGGATAGAGCGGTTCCTCTCTCCCTGAGTATAACGTATGGTGCACAGCCGATGTTGCTTTTTCAATCAGGGGTCCTGTTCTGCCCGGGACAATCTGGCCTACCAGGGGACAGGGATCAGAGGGAGCCTGCTGAGCCGGGAGAGCCAGAGCAGGGCAGGGCACCGTACCTAGCGTTCGCCGTTCATCAGCTTACGAGTGCTCAGATCCAGGCGGCGCGTTGGTCTGCCGCGAGCGCGTGCCGGGGGCGGATAGTAGGGGGTGACCGCGGTGATGATGTCGCCAATGCGCGCGAGCACCTGGAGATAGCGCATACCGGAGCGATGGTAATGGGCGAAGAGCATCAGCAAATGGTGGATCAGAATATCAGCCTCGTCAGTATGGCGTTCCAGCGTAATCTGTCCGCCGATGGCCTCCTCACCCTCGCGCAAAGCCGGCTCTTCACCTTGCTCGTCCAAGAGGAGGCGGCGCGTATCGCGGCGTGCCTGCGCTGGCCAGAGCAGCAAGGCGACCACGCGCCCCTTGAGACGTTGCTCACGCAGGCGCCCGGCCAGGTAGCTGCCCAGCTTATGAATGGCGGCACAGGTTTCGTCAGCATCGGCGGCGTGCTGGAAACGAATGCGCGCATTCTGACTCAGCGGTGGGGCATCGGGGATCACCAGGCTATGATCCTGGCCTTGAGCTAGCTGATGGAGCCAGCGACCAAGACGCCCCAGGCGCCGTTCCAGTCCATCAGGGGAGAGGGCTGCCACCTGGGCGAAGGTCGTGATGCCGAAGTCGCGCAGGTGAGCAACCAGCTCGGCCAATTCTTCGACATCAAAGCGGTCGGCGCGGCCTTCTAGCTCGGCTCCGGCGGGGCGCGGTCCTGTCCCTTCGTTATCGCTCTCGCGCGCGCCGGTCGGGCCAGGCTCGCTGCCGTGGAGCTGGAGCAGCACAGAGAGAGGGAGCGACTGCACAAAGGAGGCTTCGCGACCTGGCGGGATATAGAGGATACCCTGACGCCCGTCTTTGCGGCTCATGAGAGCGGCCAGCTCGGCGATGATCTTGCCGCTGGCGATGCCGATCAGGGCGGTCAGGCCAAGGGCGGCGATCTCGCTGCCAAGTTGCTGGGCCAGCAACACCGGTGAGGCGATGGGTTGAGGGCTGCCGCTCAGGTCGATGAAGGCGTCAGCCAGAGGAACCGATTCGACAATATGCGAGCAGGCGCGATAGCGTTCACGCAAGCGCTGCAGAACTGGCTGATAGCGCTCGTAGGAGGCTGGCAGGAAAAGCGTGCGCGGCGCAAGGCGATAGGCCCGACGCAGCGGCATGCCGGGAACGATGCCCAGGCGCACCGCGGCAGGGGAGGCGTCAATGACGCGCCCCGGCTCGTTGGGGCGACCCGTGCCGGTTCCTACGACGAAGGGCAGACCGCGCAGGTCGGGATTGGCCATCTCCTCCAACGTACAGTAAAAGTGACGAATGCGCACATGCATGATTCCCTGGCGCAGGCGCGCCTGTTCGGGGGCCATCCCGCGCCCAACCGGCTCCCCACCCGCTTCCCGCTGAGGCCGCTGGGACGCCTGGCTCCCAAGCATCGACGGATTCAACGTCCCTGACTGATCGTGCTCCATAGTAGCCTTCTGCTCAAACTAACCTCTCCCAGTTTAGATTATACGCTACAGGCTGGCTATTTTCAGCCCATTGCTGCAGTCAATAGCATCGGCGCGGGCTTCCTGAGAGGCGGCAGCTCCCTAAACTCTGCTTTGCTTTCTTTGGGGGCAGACGAGCGATCAAGCAAGCGAGCGAGCGCGGCTGATGGTCTTCGGAGTCTGGCGCGCTACCCCGTTCAGCTTCGCCAGAAAATATGGTAAGCTGTTCGTGGGGCGGAATGGCCCAGACCAGGCAGCCCACCCAGCTCCTGCCTCTCCGGCAGCGACGGCTGGTAGCATTACCGACGCGGTAGTGCGCTCACGCTCAGATTGGAGGGAAAGACACGATGTCCATGCTTCAGAACGAGACACTTAGCAGAGTGGGAAAAGGTGCCAGAGAAACCTTGGGCGGCTTTAAAGCTTTTATCTTGCGTGGCAATGTAGTGGATCTGGCCGTCGGCATCGTTATCGGCTCCGCCTTCACTAACCTGGTCAATGCCATTGTGAGCGGACTCATTACCCCTTTGATTGGCCTCTTTGGTGGCTTCGACTTCTCACACTTGAACGCAGGCCGCTTTGCTTTCGGGACAGTCATTAACAGTGCCGTCAGCTTTCTGATTGTGGCGGCGGTCCTCTATTTCTTGATTGTGTTGCCGGTCAGTAAGCTGATGGCCATGCACAAGAAGGGTGTGCCCGAGGAGGCAGCTACGCGCCAGTGCCCCTATTGCTTGAGCAGTGTTCCCGTGGGAGCGCGCCGCTGCGCGTATTGCACCTCGGAGCTGGGACAGGGTTAGTCTTCTCCGGCTTCAGCGGCTGGCGCGTGAAGCTGTCTGTTTCCAGCCAGGTTTTCTGACGAAGCGCTCCTGGCTGGCGTCTCGCATGAGCTGTTTCTCCTTTGTCACTGACTGCCATGCATGAAAGGGGGAGGGGGATTGTCTTCTCCCTCGCCAGGCGGGAGATTCGTGCTATACTAATCTACGGAATCCGAAGGCAATGCCGACGTATGTGATCAGGCCAACGTCAGGTCAGGGTAAGGGCAGAGCCGCAGGCTTGGGCCGAGCGTGGTCCAGCCAAGAGCGCATGAGGCTAATCTCTTGCTGCACAAC
The DNA here is from genome assembly GCF_059696725.1 of Thermogemmatispora argillosa. Taxonomy (NCBI): domain Bacteria; kingdom Bacillati; phylum Chloroflexota; class Ktedonobacteria; order Thermogemmatisporales; family Thermogemmatisporaceae; genus Thermogemmatispora; species Thermogemmatispora argillosa. Next base: position 1,404,748 of record NZ_AP019377.1, read on the forward strand.
ATACGGAGACCTGCGTTGCCTGATCACTTCTGTGCTAGGCCGGTCGTGGATTCGCTATGCGCATAGAAGCCCCTGGAGAGGCGGCCTGACTTAGTTCTTTGTTGAGGAAGAAGGAAGGAAACGGAGCGCTTAGGATGTCATCGTCATCTGCGTCGGGGCCACTACGGCTGGAAGACTGGATCAGAGATATTCCCGATTTCCCCCAGAAGGGTGTGCTCTTTCGCGATATCACTCCCCTTCTGCAGAATCCCGAGGCTTTCCGCGCCGCCATCGATCGCCTGGCAGCCCACTATTCCGGTGCGGGCATCCAGACCGTCGTTGGCGTCGAATCCCGTGGCTTTATTTTCGGTGCCCCCCTGGCCTATTTGCTCGGCTGCGGCTTCGTTCCGGTACGCAAGTTTGGGAAGCTGCCGGCGAAGACGGTCAGCGTGGAGTACGCGCTAGAGTACGGCACCAATATTGTGGAGATGCACACCGACGCCATTAAACCAGGCGAGCGGGTGCTGATCGTCGATGATCTGCTGGCAACCGGTGGCACCGTCTCGGCGGCAATGGAGTTAGTCGAGAAGCTGGGGGGCCATATCGCAGGGATCGCTTTCCTTGTGGAGCTGACCTATCTGAAGGGCCGAGAGCGCCTCAAAGGCTACGACGTCTTCGCGTTGATTAAGTACTAATAGCTAGCCAGAAAGAAAGAAGGAAATGGTCAGCCAGCTAGCCAGGCAGCCGGACGAAGTGGAGGTGAGAGGAAGGCGCAGCAGGCTGGCGGTCAGCCAGAGAGGCAGAGCGTGGTGTGACGCCGCTGTTTCTCTCCCTTCCGTCTTTCTTCCCGGCTCTCACTCCAGGCGCGTGGGAAGCCTGAACGCTGGCCAGCGCAGCGGTCTCCACCCACTTCCAGGCGTGTAGCGGTGGCCCTTCCCACGCGTCTTACGTTGTGCAAGCGCCGTGCGGTACGGTGCGGTGCGGCGCGATGGACAGGGGGCCGGAGCCTCCCCCCGTTCGCAATCGCGTTCGGTCCGGCGTGACCTGAGCTGAGCCGGGGCGCCTGGTTGACTGTCTAGGGCGAGCGCCTTCCCCCGGCGACAAGCTCGACGAGCAGCAATAGCAGGCAGGCGCCTAGAAAGGCGACCAGGGTCGTACCCAGAAAGCGAAAGGTCTCGTTGATGCCCAGCAGGCTCATTAGAAAACCGCCAATGATGGCCCCTGCCAGTCCGACAGAGATTTCGAGAAGGCACCCCAATCTTCGCCCACGCACTAGCTTCGCCGCCAGAAAGCCAGCGATCAGCCCAGCCAGCAGCCAGGCGAACAGCTCGCCGGGATAGAGGTAGATGTGGCCCGTGCCAGGGTGAAAGCTGATTCCATCCATTGCGAAAGACTCTTGCTCTCCTTCTGCTCAGGTTGCTTGTTCAAGGCCGGAGCCTGCTGCCGCCGCCTGCTGATGGGCTACGCCGGCCCCGGCTCACTGTTGCCACGTCTCTCGCGGATATGATACCCTACGAGGGCATAGCTCTTTGCATCTCTTTTCTCCATTTTGCTCTACGTATGAGGACGACAGGAGTCGCAGACGATGTCTTCTAGGCCCGATCTCTCTCAGGATTCTGCCAACGGTGCGGGAGACGGGCTACAGAGGGTTCAGCAGGGGGAGCGTGGCAGCGGGATGGGAATGAGGCTGGCGACCTGGTTGCAGCTTCCTCGCGATGTCTATCTGCTGCTGTTCTATACCCTCGGTAAGGGCTTCCAGCTCACGATCGGCACGCTTGATATCAATTACTATGCCCATAGCCTGGGTTATCAGCCGGACTTTATCGGGCTGCTGAGCGCAATGCCAGCCCTCGGCTCGCTGGTCAGTGCGGTGCCCAGCGGGCTGCTGGCCGATCGCCTGGGCTATAAGCCAGTGCTGCTGGCCTCGGCCTTGCTGACGCCTCTGTTTCTGGCGCTGATCGGCCTGACCTCAGCGGCTCCCCTGCTGCTGCTGGCCGCCTTTTTCCAGGGAGTGGCCTCGACCGCCTATTGGGTGACGAATGTTCCTCTGCTGATCGAGAAGACCAGCGAGGAGCAGCGTGTAGGGGTGCTGGCTCTCAATAGCTTTTTGTTGTTGGGCGTGGGGGCTTTGGGTAATTTGCTCGGCGGCGCTATCCCCGAGCTGGTGGCCAGCGTGCTACAGGTGAGCGCCAATAGCGTGCTGGCTTTGCGCTGGGGCGTGCTGAGCGCCTCGCTGGTGAGCGGACTTTTCGGGCTACCGCTCTGGTTCCTCCAGGCCTCGCCACCCACGTCTTCCCGCCGCGGCTCGGCGACCGCTCAGAGGCCCGCTACGGCTTCCTCTCGCTCTGAGGCCGGCGAGCGCTTTCCGCTGACGGTCTTTGCTCAGTTGCTCGTGCCCGATCTGATCTTCAATATGGGCGAAGGGGCAGTCATCGCGTTGATTCAGCTTTTCTTCGTGCTGCGCTTCGCTTTGCTGCCAGGTCCGCTCGGGGTGATCTTCACGATCTCCGGCCTGGCCGGCGGCCTGTTCTCGTTGACAGCTCCGCTTTTTGTGCACCGCTGGAGCAAGATAGGCATCATTACTACTGTAATGTATGTCAGCGCGCCCCTGATGATCTTGATCGGCTATTCGCCGATTCTAGTGGTGGCCGTGCTCGGCGAGTACGCTCGCTCGTTCCTGCGCTTGCTCATTGAGCCGGTCTATACGGCCTTCGCAATGGAGCAAGTATCTGAGCGCTATCGCGCCACCTTGAGCGGCTTCTACTCAGTGACCTGGAGCATCGGGTACAGTCTGGGGCCAACGGTGGCCGGCTGGCTACAGACCTATGTGGACCTCTCCGCCGCCTTTCTCTTTGCGGCTATTTGTCTGGTAATCGCTGCTAGCCTGCTACTGGTGGCCTTTGGACGCCGCCCGACCCATGCCTGAGCGCCTCACGCAGAGGGGTGCCCCTGGTCTCTCTTGGTCGCGCCTGGCGCCAGGACGCTGAGGCCAGGTGCGATCAGAGAGAGTTTCTTCCTGTTGCGCTCCGGTCAATGGTGACAGGGAAACCTTCTTTGCGGTATCATTAGGAGAGATGAAGCGAAGGAAGGGAGCCTGCAACACGCAGGTGCCTTTCTCTCCTTTGCTGCTCGCATAAGGGAGAGGCTCTTTTCCTTCTGGCATGGACGGGGGAACACAGAGGAGAAAAGAGCGTAGTCAGGCGCGTAGCCTCGCGCCATGCGTGCAGCACTCAAGGCCGTCATCGGATTCAGCCAGATAGCATCTGTTAGGGACAGGAGCCGCTCGTGATGAAACCAGGTCAGGCCTCTTCTTCTCCTCCTGCGGAGGTTGCTCGACCAGGCGCTCGTTGGGCAACAGGAACAGAGGTGAGAATGGGATCACGGGCCAATGGTTTCCACCCAGCCCCAGGCCTGGCGACTGAGCCTCTGCCGAGGGCACCTGTTGCTCCTGCCACTCCTCTCCCAGCGCGTTCCCCCCGCCTGGGCTTGGCCCTGGCACCAGCAGAGGGCTGGCTGCCTTTGTGTCTGGTGGCGATTGCGCTCTACGCCCTGGTGCTGGCTATGATCTCCGCCGACTGGGTAGCCGGAACCTGGATTCTGCTCTGGAGCGCTCCCTTGGGCCTGCTGGCCGGTTTCTTGGTCGCCAAGAGCCGCTCTTTGCCTCAGCCTCTGCTGCATCTCGCCGCCTTCTTTAGTGGCTATTGGCTGGCTTTCGCGCTGACCGCCGGCGCGGCCCTGCATACTCCCTGGACATTGCTGCTGGCGGATCTACGGGCCTTGCTAAGTAGCGGCACTGGCCCTGGTCTGGCTGTCGTCTCTAGCGAACATATTTTTCTGCTCTACCTCTGCTTCCTCAGCTTCTTTTTAGGCTATCTGGGAAGCTGGTTGACGTATCGCGCGCGCCTTCCCTGGCTGGTGGCACTGACCTACTGTTCTATCATGCTGGTCAATCTGCAGTATAGCCGCCAGGCCTCTCCCTTGCTCTTGCCACTTATGCTCGGCGCCCTCTTGCTGCTCATTGGCCGCCTGCATCTGGCGACGCTGCTTGACGACTGGCACAGTCTTGGCCTCTTCGCTGACCATTCCTGGCTGCGCTCTCTGTTGGGGCGCAATCTGGCGCTGACCTCGCTCCTGGTGTTGCTCTCGCTCCTGCCCTCCTTGTTGCTGCCTCCTTTGATACAACCGAACTGGGGCAGCCAGCTCTGGCAGAATCTGGACGCTCTGGCCGGGACGCTCTTGCATCAGCGCCTGTTCGGCCCGGTTCCCTCCGGCCAGCTCTCCTCACAAGAGGCAACGGTTTTCTTCGGCGAGCGCCTGACGGTCAGTGGCTCGGTCTTGCTGCCAGCGGGAAGCGTGCTGGAGTACAGCGGGAGCGCCGCTCCGGCCTATCTGGAAGCCGTGACCTATAACCAGTTCGATGGTCATAGCTGGACGTCAACTACGCAGAGCCAGGCCAGGCATTATGCGGCGGAGCAGCCGCTGCCCGCTGATACGGCAGACGGTCACTATCGGCAGGTTGTCGCTTACATCCGTCTGCTGCAGGTACCTCAGAGCGCTCGCAGCTACCTGTTCGCTCCTCCTCAGCCGGTCCGTTTTAGTGTACCGGTGACGATTTACGGCGAGCGCTTGCCCAGCGCCTGGGCTCAGCAGGGGTCACTGCGCCCTGGTGAGCGCTATACGGCTGTCGCGCGTGTGCCGGTAGTAGACGCTTCCTCCCTGGCGCGGGTTCCCTTGCTCTCGGTAGACCCCCACTTTTGGCAGAGTGATCCGGCCCTGCCAATTCTGGAGCGTGACTATCTGCAACTGCCCGCCAGTTTGCCGCATAGCCTGATGCAGACAGCTCTGGCGTGGACGCAGGGAGCGCACAACGCTTTTGAGGCCATGCAGTTGCTGGTGAGCCACCTGAGCGATCCGCGCCAGTTTAGCTATTCGATCTCTAATCCTCCGATTCCCTCGCATGTTGATGTGGTGAGCTGGCTGTTGCAGACGCATAGCGGCTACTGCACCTACTACGCCAGCGCGATGGTGGTGATGGCCCGCTTGTTAGGTATGCCCGCGCGTATGGTGGTCGGCTTCAGCCAGGGCCATTACGATGCTGGCCGCCAGGTATGGGTGGTCAATGGCAGTGATGCGCATAGTTGGGTTCAGGTGTATTTCCCAGGTCACGGCTGGATCGATTTCGATCCAACACCTGGCTTTGCTCTAGGCCCGGCATTCTCAGGTACGCCGCTGCCTTCCCCCTCCTCTTCCCCTTCCAACAACGGTGCCACTCCAGCAGGTGGCCAGTCCGATCAGCCAGGCACGGCGGCAACGCCAGCCGCTCACCATACTACCCCTGCTCCTCGCAGTCCTCTTCAGACGGTCTTCTCTTCGCCCTGGCCATTGCTGGCGCTGGTGATTTTGACAGGGTTGGGCCTGCTGGTCCTGGTCCTGGCTACGGTGGCCGCTCTCTGGTGGCGCCGGCTCGATCGCCAGACCAGTCCGGTGGCGCGCCTCTTCTGGCGCCTGTGCCGCTTGGCGAGCCTGGCCGGCCTGCGACCACGCTCCTGGCAGACTCCCTATGAGTATAGCGCTCGTCTGAGCCAGGCGATGCCGGAGGTCGCATCACCGCTGCGCCGACTGACCGAGTTGTTCGTACGCGAACGTTGGGCACCGCCCTATGAGCTACCCGGCTCCTCCGAAAAGGCTGAGCTAGAGCGCCTGTGGCCCCCTCTGCGTCGAGGCCTCCTGCGGCTCTGGCTGCGCCGCTTCATCTGAGGCCGCGCGCTCTCTTCTTCTTTCATTGATATATATAGAACTTTTTAGACATGTTACCAAAGAAAAGGTAGAACGTTCTCCTAGATAGAAAGCACTCTGAGAGCAGCAGCGCAGCAACAAGAATGGTGGTTGAGGACGACGTGGAAGAGGAGAGAAGATCTGAGAGCGGCAGAGGCCAGCTTGAGGCTGGCGGGCGTCTGGAGCGTGTTGCGCCTCTGCCGATAGCTGAAGGGACGTGCGGTTGGGGTCGCCCCTTTCAACTCTACCCTGATCATCTGCGGGTTCATGGGACCGTTTATGCGCTGCGCCATCTGACGCAGATCCGTCCGGTCTATCGCTCTCTCTTGGGCATTCCCTCAGCCCGCCTGGAGCTGACCTTTGGCCAGCAGCGTGTGATTCTTCGCGGTATTGCGGCAGTAGAGGATGTGCGCAGGATGGTGGATTATTTGCAGCGCGCCTGCCCCCAGGCCCGGCTGGTGTCGGCCCCAGGCAGTGAGACAGAAGCTGCTGAGAATGAGACGGCGAGGGGAGGGTTAGACGAGACGACGGCCTCTCTGGCCACAACGGAGACGCCAACGGCCCTCATGCGCGCGCTGGCCCCGGCAAGCTGGCATATGGTGCGTCGCGAGCTGCTGCAGCGTCGTCGTGCTCGCCTTCGAGAGGAGCGCGAGCGGCGGCAGGAGGTCACTCTCACCCAGCGGCCCGGACGCCGCTCGGTTCTCAAGGACCCGCTGCCGCCGGTTCAGGTGCCGGTCCGCTTGGCCTGCGGCGAGCGCGCTTATTATTGCAGTCAGGCTACGCTCTGCAATGAACACCTCCGCCCCTTCGCTCCTCTAGAGGAGGCCATACGCGATCACGGCCTGCTCATCCTGACCGACCGCCGCCTCATCTACCTGGGGCGTCGCTGTCAGATTCTGCTTGGCTATGATCATCTGCTCCAGGTCAGTCGCCAGCGCAATGGGGTTGCTTTCCTGGCAGACCACTGGCGGCGCCGTGAGCTATTTACGATGCGCCGCCCGCTGGAGTGCGTGTTGTGCCTGGAAAAACTGCTCTGGCGCTTTCAGCAAGAGCGCCAGCTCTCTACACTGATGCACGTCGAGCTAGAGGAGCGAGACGAGGAAGGAGCTACCCCACCTGGCCAGGCAGGCGAGCGGTCGGAGCATCGTGCCGACGGCGAGCCGCTGACGCATCTGGAGGAATAGCGCGGAGCGTGAGGAAGAGGAGAGGAGGGGAGCGAGCACCAGCATGCTAGATACAGTGATGGCTCTCTGGAACCGTGGTTGTGCTGCGCGCCTTCTGTTGCTCGCTCTACTGGTTTCACTGATACTGCTAAGCTTCAGTTTGCCGCTCTGGCTGGGGAGTCAGCCAGAGCGGCCCCTGCTTTCGCGCTCCGAGGGCGCGCTCGCAGCGGAGACGCAGGGGCACTTTGCGGAAAGCACCGTAGCGGTGCCCCTACCGCCCAGCAGCGCGCCCTCGGGTCGCGCCGTCACTCCTCAACCGGCGGGGGGCATAGGCTTCCCGCCTTTCCCGGGCTGCACGAGTCCCTTGACCATGCCCCAGCCAGGACCAACGTCCCTACCGGTGGTCACAGCTACCGCATCCCCCCAGCCACAGCCAACGCCGAGGCCACGCCCCAGGCCATCGCCACAGCCAACGCCCTCCCCTGAGCCACAGCCTTCCCCTACCCCGACCGCAGTGTCCACCCCCACCCCGACCCCTTCCCCTGCCCCGACGCCCACGGTCACCCCGATTCCCACGCCCACATCGACGCCTTCCCCTACACCGACGCCGACACCGTCGGCAACGCCAGCCCCCTCCCCAGCGCCAGGGACAGCAACGCCCACGCCGACGCCCTCCCCCACACTCACCCCAGCACCAGCGACACCGGAGGTATCCTCCTTTCTCGGCAGCCCGCCAGCCGTCAGGCGCAGCAGCACAGATCAGAGCACCAGCCTGCTGCTCGTGGAGACTCCCAGACATGGCCCCCACAGGCCATAAGACGCCGCCAGAGATAGCCGCGAAAGAGGTAGAAGTCCCTCCGCGCGGCGCTCAGGAGGCCACCACCTGCGCACCGCGCGGATCAAGTGACCAAAAAAAACGTAGGATGAATGGCATGCCATTCATCCTACGGAGACCTGATCATCTGCTTACAGGACCGAGGCGGAGGAGGTGGGATTCGAACCCACGGGGGCTGTTAACCCCACACGATTTCCAGTCGTGCTCACTAGGCCACTATGAGACTCCTCCGTATTCGACCAAGAACCATGTCAGCCAGCCATCTGCCCCTGCAGCTCCGCCACCCGGAGAAGGCAGGGGCATTAGAGAGACCAACATGGGAGTGACCCGCTTCGCAGAAAGGCGCGTCAGCGAGTCACTGCTTGCGGCGGAGAGAGTGGGATTCGAACCCACGAGGGTCTTTCGGACCCTACCGCTTTTCGAGAGCGGCTCAATCAACCACTCTGACATCTCTCCGGCGCATAGTATATCACACCCCCCGGGCGGCTGACAAGGGGGTTAAGAGGCTTCTTCCTCCACTTCCGAAAATTCGCTGATGGCCCCATGCTCGTAGAGCCAGCGAGCGAACTGCAGATGCGGATCGCCACTGAGATAGGGCGGGATCTCGCCGCTGCTCTGCACGCGGCGGCGCAAGAGCAGCAAGCGCTGAATCTCCTCCTGAAGGAAGCCCGCATCACGCAGCGTATTGAGAGCCTCCGCCTCCGGCTGCGGAGGTTCCCCCTCTTCTAGAGGGTGTTGGCACTGCTCTCGCGCAGCAGGCGACTCATTCAGGCCTGCTTCCCATTCATGCTGCCATTGAGGCTGATCATCGCGTCTCTCCATGATGCGCTCTCTCCTCTCTATCATTCTCTATCTATCTGCAAGCGAAAAGCCGTAAACGGCTCAGTGTACTGATCGACTCTGCCTCTCTTCACCCTGGCACCTGCTGCCCGGCCCGACAGGCCAACCAACCAAAAAAGGCAAGCCCGCGGCCCCCAGCCAGGCCAGGCGCCTCAGTTTGAAGAAACGATAGCCAGGTCCTGATTCACCGTTGTCGTTTAGCTTCTTCTATATGACATCCATATCGGCAGGAAGTAGACAGTGATTAGACCATTCCCGGCCCGCTGAGAGGAGCGAGTGAATCTCAGGACCTTTGGCATAGCAAGGAAGCGACCTCTGTCAGTAGCTCAACAGCAAGCGCTCTCGTACACTCTAGCTAGACAAGGTAGCAGGCAAGCTCAGCAGGCCCACCTGGCAACGCCAGCCAGCCCCGGGTCGAGGGACCAGCGCCCCGAGGCGCCCCAGGCAACTGCCAGCACAGCGATCAGCCTCCTCCCGTCGACCGCCAGCCGGCCAAGTCATCAGCGGAAGCGACAAAGGCAGGCGCTCATGTCGTCTAGCCACTCCGAGCAAGAGCGGCGAGCCGACAAGGGAAGGGAGAGCAGCCGATAGGCAGGCGGGCAGTTCGACCAGATGAGCAACACGATCAGGGTAACCAGCCCAATCAAGGAGAGGAGAGCAAGTTAGCAGGGCGTGACCTCAGTCAGGCAAGGAGATACCTATTGATGACCAGCTCCGCGCATCTGGAAAAGCTCTGGGCCGAGTTCATGCGTACCCACAGCCAGGCACTGCGTCGCCTCTTGATCGAAGCCTATGTACCACTGGTGAAAGTCACAGTTGATCGTCTGGGCATCCCGGCGCGCAGCCTGTTGGAGGCTGAGGACCTCATCGGCTACGGCATGCTTGGTCTCATCAACGCCATCGATCGCTACGATCCTACGCGCGGGATCAGCTTTGAAGCCTTTGCCAGCGCCCGCATCCGGGGCGCAGTGATTGACCAACTGCGAGCCCTTAACTGGTTTTCGCGCTCGGCCCTGCAGCGCATCAAGCACGTTGAGCAGACAATGGCTGAGCTGGAGCGACGGCTTGGACGGCCAGCCCGCGACGAAGAGATGGCCGCCGCCCTGGGCGTCTCGCTGCGACGCTATCGCCGCATGCTGCAGGAGGTGGGGACAGTCATCCTGTCGCTGGATAGCCCGCTCTACGCCCCCGAGAGCGACGGCGAACACTATTCCCTGGGTGACGCCTTGGAGGACCACAGTACCCCCGAGCCCGCCAGCGCTGTCGAACAGCGCGAGCTACTGCAAGCTCTCAGCCTTGCCATCGAGCGCCTCCCTTGTCGTGAGCGCCTCTTGCTTGCCCTCTACTACGTCGAGGGCCTCAGTATGAGCGAGATTGGCAGAGCGCTCGGCATCTCGCAATCACGCGTGAGCCAGCTCCACGCACAGACCCTGCTGCACCTGCGCATTAGTCTGGGGTTACATGAACAGCAGCACAAACGTGGGAGCCGCACAAGTACTCGTTCTACATCAGCACGCGAACACGCCCGGCAAATCGATTCGCTCGCCCATCAGCAAGTCCCCACTGTACCATAGCCTGGATCGTATAGTATCATAAACAGAGTATTATTACGATCCCTGGTTTCCCTGTTGATCGTGAGCGACCTGTTGAGTACGATAAGGGAGCAGGCTTCCTGAGCGGGAAAGCCCGCCCCGGTGTCACACCTTTCAGGGAGGGTACCCAGGTGCAGATCAGGGCTCCGCACGACTCTCAACGACCACGGCGGCTTTGGCCACAGCAGCAGGGCCGCTCAGCGCTGAGACGATGGCAAAGGCGCTGCGGCCCATCAACAGGGATAGGCCCCAACTGCGCGCAACGCCCGGGGAAACAGTGGTTGCTGAAGCACGGTGTACAATCTACAGAGAGGGTAGTTTTATTGCCAGCACGAGTGTGCGCGCAGATCTGCGAGATCGAGCCCCGCTTACTTGTGCGGAAAATCCTGGCGCTGAATCGTCTTTTTGACAATGAGCGTACATTGAGTCTGCACAAGGCGACTCACAGATCGGCGATCAGTTGTGCTCCGTGCCTGTGACAGTAAACGTGCCTACCCGTTTCTGTCACCAGCAACGTCCAGTGTGAGCAGGAAGCCCACTCGCTGCTCGGCATCTCGTCTGTGTTCGGCTTGAAGAGACGCCTGTAAGGTGTCATCTGCAGCGCAGGGACGTCTCGGAAATGCTTCTGGGGAAGGGAGCCTTACATGCTTGTTTTGAGACGTAAAGTTGGTGAAAGTATCATTCTCGGTGGGGTCATTAGCATCTCGGTCCTCGCGGTCGAGGGGGAGCGTGTGAAAATCGGGATCAGCGCTCCGCCAGAGGTGACCATTGTACGCGAGGAGCTGTTACGCTCGGGGCAGGATCAGCACCAGCAGCCAGCGGCTAATGCTTCGACCGTGACGAATGCTCCAAGCGTACAGCGCTCGTAGCGGTTCATCTTTCATCCATTGCTTCAAAGCAAGGTCCCCGGGCCGGCAGTGCCAGCGCTGGCCCGGGGATCGGCCTTCTGTGCGAGGGATCGAGCTGGCCGGCGGGCGGAGCGGCCCGGCGGACGGAGCACCGCTGTTGCGGCTGATCGCCTCTGCCGGGCTTGAGGCTGACAGGGAGTAGCACCCGCCGCCGGCCCGTGCTCGCTGCCTTACTCGCTGGGAGCCTCGACCTTGTAGCCGTTGCTCGGCTCTAGAGCCTCGGCGCGCGCGGCGGCGGCCTCGGGCTCCTCGCCGCGGATAAAGGCCTCGGTCATGGCGCGCGCGATGTCGTCAGGATACTGCACCGGCGGCGACTTCATGAGATAGGCGCTCGGGCCGATCAGCGTGCCACTCAGGCCGCGATCCAGCGCCAGCTTAGCCATGCGCACGGCATCGATGACCACGCCGGCTGAGTTGGGCGAGTCCCATACCTCTAGCTTCAGTTCCAGGTTGAGCGGCACGTCACCAAAGGTGCGCCCCTCTAGACGGATGTAGGCCCACTTGCGATCTTGCAGCCAGGCGACGTAGTCCGAGGGACCAATGTGGACGTTCTCCGGTGGCAGCTCGTAGTCAAGCTGGCTGGTGACGGCGTTGGTCTTGCTGATCTTTTTGGACTCCAGTCGCTCACGCTCCAGCATGTTGTAGAAGTCGGTGTTACCACCGACATTGAGCTGCATGGTGCGCTCTAGGCGCACGCCGCGATCGCGGAAGAGCTTGGTCAGGACACGGTGGACGATCGTGGCGCCTACCTGGCTCTTGATGTCGTCTCCGATCATCGGCAGCCCGGCCTCTTTAAAGCGCTCTTGCCAGTACTGTTCACGCGCAATGAAGACCGGGATACAGTTGACAAAGGCTACGCCAGCTTGGAGGACTTGCTCAACGTACCACTTGGTGGCCGTCTCAGAGCCAACCGGCAGATAGTTGACGAGTACGTCGGTCCCCGTGTCCTTGAGAATGCGGACGACGTCGTCGGTCTTGCCCGGCGCTTTAGTGATGACTTGTGAGAGATATTTGCCTAGTCCGTCGTGGGTCATGCCACGATAGACTTTGACTCCCAGTGGCGGGACGTCGGCAAAGCGGTAGGTGTTATTGGGGGCGGCGTAGATGGCCTCAGCCAGGTCCTTGCCTACTTTGTTCTGGTCTATATCGAAAGCTGCCGAAAATTCAATGTCGCTGATATGGTATCCCCCAAGGGTGACATGCATCAGCCCTGGCACAAAGTCGTCCGGCTTGGCGTTGCGATAGTAGTAGACACCTTGCACGAGTGAGCTGGCACAGTTGCCTACACCGACAATGGCTACACGAACTTTCTTCGATCCTGGCATGATCGTTCCCTTCCTCCTACTAAACTAGCTAGCTGATGGATAGAACGTCTTGCGCCGCTTGACTACTGTGCTGAGCAAGACACGCAAAGATATCCACCTTCCACCCTTCACACTACCCATGCTACGCAGGAGTCAATCCAAATCGTCTGCCTCGTGAATGCCTCTCTGTCTCTGGCTGCCGACGACACTGTTGCCGCCAGAAAAAAAGATGGTGCGGAGAAGAGTGCGAGGATTCCTTTCTCTGGAGGTAGGACTGCTTCCGATTCCCTCTCTGCCAGATGCATGCACCTCCTCACAAATTAGCAGGCTGTCAATATTATACTATTATCTCTGGCCAGGAGAGCAAGCAGCTAGCTCTGCCTTGCGGATCGCTTTGACTGTCGCTGGCTGACGATCGCAGCGGCGCGCAGCCTCCTTCTTCTCGCGCTCTCTCCTCCGCCAAGGCCCTCCCTTGCTACGCTCGCCACGTCGCTCTATGCCTTTGGTGCTTCCTTCTTCTCGCTTCGCTTCTTTCACTTGGCCCAGCACAGCGCCGCCCGCGGCAGACGCTTCCCCTCGCCCGTCTGCCCCGCCTGCCTTGATCACGGGCCGGGGCCAGGCTGAGGGGCCCCTCTCTGATGTTTCTGGTGTGAACGGGTTTTCCCATGTTTTTAAACAGTGCAGGCAGGCTGTCTATTCCCGTAGATTCCATGCACCAAATTCCTCGCTGCCAAACGTTCTGTCTGCGTCAATCTGCTCTCTGGAGCTTGCTGACGATCAATACGGGCGATAAATGTATGGACGACGCGCCGCCATGCTCAGAGAGCAATAGCGCTGTCGCATGCCTTCTACTAGTGCGAGAGAGGAGATGGAGAATGGATCGACGTGCTCGTTATCGCGGCAGTTTGCTCGGTTTGGCCTGCGGCGATGCCGTGGGCACCACAGTAGAGTTTCGCTCTCCCGGCTCATTTGCTCCCTTGACGGATATGGTCGGTGGAGGACCTTTCGGTTTGCAGGCCGGCCAGTGGACCGATGATACGTCAATGGCTCTGTGTCTGGCTACCAGCCTGGTGGAGCGCCAGGGCTTTGATGCGCGTGATCAGATGGAACGCTATGTACGCTGGCGCGATGAGGGCTATCTGTCAAGTACAGGCTACTGTTTCGATATCGGGGGGACGGTGGCCCGGGCTTTGCGGCGCTTTGATGAGACAGGGGAGCCGCTGGCCGGTTCTTCTGATCCACGGTACGCCGGCAATGGTTCGCTGATGCGTCTGGCCCCTGTGCCGCTCTGCTACGCGCGCCATCCGCGGGCCGCGTTGGAGAAGGCTGCTCTGAGTTCGCGGACGACGCATGGGACGGCGACAGCGGTGGACGCCTGCCGTTATATGGCCGGGCTGATCGTAGGAGCGCTGGCGGGGGCCAGCAAGGAGGAGCTGCTTGCGCCTTTCTACACACCGGTGCCCGGCTACTGGGAGGAGCAGCCTCTGACTCCCGAGATCGCCGAGGTGGCGGCTGGTTCGTTTAAGGTGCGCCAGCCGCCGGAGATTCGCGGCCTCGGTTATGTGGTGAAGACGCTCGAGGCAGCGCTGTGGGCTTTCTACCAGAGCACTTCATTCCGTGAGGGGTGTTTGCTGGTCGTGAACCTGGGCGACGATGCCGATTCGACTGGGGCGGTCTATGGCCAGTTGGCGGGAGCTTTCTATGGTGAGGAGGCCATCCCCGCCGAGTGGCGCGCCAGGCTGGCGAAGCGCGAGCTGATCGAGGCGCTGGCCGATGCCCTCTATGAGCTATCCGAGCGTATCCAGCCGGAATCCTGAAGCCTGCGCGAACAGGCAGGAGGAAAGGGAAGATCCGCCCCCGATCACTCGGGGATGAGCGAGACGCTCGGCTGACGTTTATCAGGGGACCGGCTAATGCATTGGATGGCTGGCTTGACTGCCATCGTGCTGCTTTTGGCAGGCGGTAATGGATTGTGGCGGCTCTGGCGCGGCATGGCGAGGCGCTGGGTAAGGTGGGGCTTCTACCGCTCTCTTGGCCTGCCAGGCTGTGGCTGCAACGCTGGCGGCGAGGCGAGGCGAGGCGAGCGAGGTCCACAGTGGACGCTGCCAGGCCTGAGACGGCGATCACCGGCGTGGGCCAGTGGGCTACCCTTGCTTTCTTGCCTGCTTGCCTCCGCCGGCAATCGCCTCGCTCCCTTTGCCGCCGCGTAGCCCGGCCTGGACTAGGCCCGGGCCTGGCTCTGGCGGAAAAAGTCGACCGTTTGCCTGATGCCCTCTTCTAGCGAGACCTGCGGCTCCCAGCCTAGCAATCGAGCGGCTTTGCTGCAATCGAAGTAGGCGAGCCGGATGTCGCCCGGTCGCTTGGGGGCGCGCTGGATGGGGGCCTCAAAGCCGATCAGCTTAACGAGCTGGCGGTAAATCTCATTGACCGAGGTAGGCCGTCCCGTAGCGATACAGAAGACGTCGTTGTCGCCGCGCTCCAGGGCCAGCAGGTTGGCGCGAGCGACATCGCTGACAAAGACATAATCTTTGGCCTGCTCGCCGTCCCAGTCGATACGCACACTCTCCCCATTGAGAAAGCGACGGGCAAAGATGGCGATGACGCCCGCTTCGCCGTTGGGGTCCTGGCGTGGACCGTAGACGTTGCCGTAGCGCAGGATCGTGTAGGTCAGGCCGTGGGCCTCGTGCCAGTAGCGCAGGTAATGCTCACCGACCATCTTAGTGATGCCGTAGGGCGACTCGGGCCGCTGCGGCGTCTCCTCGTTGACGGGAAGCTGGGGCGGCGTGCCGTAGGTAGCCGCCGAGGAGGCAAAAATGATCTTGCGTACGCCGACCTGCGTGCAGTTCTGCAGAATAGTGAGCAGACCAAGGACGTTGACCCGGGCATCGAGGAGCGGATCGCGCGCGGAGACGGCGACACTGTGTTGGGCGGCGTGATGACTGACGACGTCGGGCCGCACATGCGCGAAGAGGTCGCGCATGGCCTCGGCATCGGTAATATCGGCGCGGAAGAAGTGGGCCTGGGCGGGGATATTGGCTAGCTTACCGCCTCCTTCGCTCCAGAGGTTATCGACGATAAAGACCTCATGGCCAGCCTCCAGGTAGACATCGACCAGATGGGAGCCGATGAAGCCCGCGCCTCCTGTAACCAGAATCTTCATGCTGAGCCAGACATAGACGCCCTGCCCGGCTCCAGCCGTGCCAATGGCGCAGCGGTGAGCCACGGGCCGGCGCCTCTCCTCCTTCTATGATAACGCTTGTAGCTGCGAGCTTTCCGACTGACTTGCTTGCTTGCTTTCCTTGCTTGTTTCTTGAAGCTGCCGTTTCACTGGCCCTTGGCCGGGCAAGTGAGCCAAGCCATCAGCCGGTGATGCGGTCCTCTCTATCTTAGCAAGCGCAGGACAGGCCGTCAAATTTAGCCTGCGGCTGAGGCCATTTGCTGCAGGGTAGCTGCACCTGGTCAGGTCGGAGACAAAAGGGCGGGCCCGGCCCCGCTGGAGACTGCAGAGCGGCAGGAAATGGATCTCAGCGGCTGCCGCTAGCGTCTTTTAGAGGAGGCAGCGCTCAGGCGCTCCAGGGCCTGTTGTAGCTCGTGGGGAGGCGTCAGGACAGGAAAGATCTGCAGTCCTGTTTCGCGCCGCAAGCGCTCTAAAATCGCCTGGTGGTTGCTCCCATCAGCCAGAGCCACGGTCAGCGTTTTGCGCGCGCGCCCGATCGGACAGCAGTGCAGCTCATGAGCAAGGTGAGGACTGATCGCCTGGCGAACGCTGGCAGGCACACGCCGCGGAAGTGGTGCCAGGTAGGGGATACCGAGCCGACGCGCCTCCGCCAGCAGCTCTTCGCTGAATTCCGAGGTGAGCGGCCTCCAGTGCTGCTCTTGCTTCTGAGGCTGCCTGCGCGGATAGTCATGCTCAGCCGGGGGGGCCGCTGGTCCGGCAGCTTCTCCAGCTTCTCCAGCCTCAGAGGGAAGCTGAGCTGAGCTAAAGGGAGCAGTCAGCACCCGACGCGCGCCGGTCACTTCGCGGAGCACATCGAGCAGGTTCTGGCTCTCCGCCCGTTCAATCGTCCGGCCCCCCACTGCCAGGGCGGTGAGGTCCGCCAGTTCATAGGCATGCAGTGAACCGACTCGCGAGCAGAGCGCCCACCAGAGGCGCTCTTCGACCGCCATACGGCCCCGCTCGTCGCAGTTGGGCAGGACAACATAGCCGCGATGCCCCAGGACAAAGACCCGGTCTGTTTTGCGCACCAGTGAGCGCAGAGCTGCTAAGAGGCGACGGGTCGCTTCAGCGCGTCTCTCGCCCGGCAAGCGCTGGCCAGCGAACGTGAGCGTAATCACCACCAGCCCCAGCCGGTCGACCCCGGCGGTCAAGAGTTGTTTCAGCTCTGCAGCAAGGATGCGCAGGTTGCCAACCTGCACATAAGTCGCCCCGCTGCTGGCCGCGCCCTGCCAGACCGGTAAAACCACGCGGGTGCTCATCTCTCTCAGCTCCTCTGTCGGCCAGGCACCACCCAGGTACCACAGCCGGCGAAACAGCTTCCCCCTATGCCACCGTTGCTCTCTCCCGCCGCCCCTCTCAGCTCGCAAAGCCGGCCCGCCTGGAGCCTGGCCTGGGTCTCGCTTGCGCTTCTCATCGAGCGCGATGGATGCTCTGGCTATTACTGTACTCTGTATTCAGAAGAAAGGAGACATCGATCCGGTTGCGTTCTCGTTAAAACTGCGCCCACGTGGTTAAGATCAGTATTCTGGCCTCTTGCTCTTGCGCGTCTGCGGGCGGTGACTGCGCGGGTGTCCTTCGTTATTAGAGCTTACGATAGCTGCCGATGATGTGGACGCGCGCCCCGCGCAGCGGTTTCCAGTCCAGCACTTTCTCCAGTATACAGGCGAAGGCAAAGAGCAGGCGGTTGAAGCTGATATAGCTCGGGTCCCCGTTTAGCAGGAGCTGCTCTCGCTCCAGGCCGACGGCTCGGGCCAAACGCTCAAGGCGGCCTGGTGAGTTGATGCGGTAGTAGACGCGGTAGGTATCCTGGCGCTGGCGTCCATAGAGCTTCTGCGTGAGCTGAGCATGAAAGCGATGGGGAACACTCCGAATGAGCCACACGTTGTAGTTCCAGACGTTGGGTGTCAGGAAAATAAAGCGGCCCCCGGGCTTGAGCACGCGCGAGATCTCACGAAAGACCGGTTCGGGTCGCTCCAGATGCTCCAGAACCCAGGCACAGGTTACCAGGTCGAAGGTCCGATCGGCAAAGGGCAGAGCCTCCGCCCGACCTACTACTTTATGGCGTATGATGGTATTCCTGGCCAGGGCCTCGGCGTCAGGGTCCAGGCCATAGATATGGGGCGTGCGCGCATAGACAGCGCCCAGAAAATCAGCGTGGCCACAGCCAATATCAAGCACCCAGGTTTCAGGCCCTACAACGCGCTCGATCAGCTGAATATAGAGGCTGAGGCTATCCTGCCACCCCGGCTTGCGTAAGCGATATTCGGCCCGATAGCGCTCCTGTCGATTGGGAAAGTGCGCAGCCTTGAGGGCCTCCTTTGCAGGCACAAGTACCACGCTTTGTCACCTCCCTTCTTTACGCTGGCCTGATCTTTTGATCTCAACAGCTTGCTCTGCACGAGCACTCCTTGCCCGGCTTCCTGAACAAGTAATACGCTTGGCCAGCGGCAATGAACGCGGGCTTTTGCTGGCCTCCCTCTTTTTTCTCGTCTTGTGCAGGGACAGGGAGGAGCCGCTCTGCCGCTGGCTACCGACCAGGTCGGCTCTTCGGGATGCCGGCCACTCATTCGCAGGATCTTTTGTCGGGAGGCACAGGTGTCGCCCCGAGAAGCGCATCGACGCCAAAGGCTTCACGGATGGTGCTGAGTGGCTCCCAGAGGCCTGCCAGCGAGTGCTGGATCAACTCGCCATGCTGAGCGATGTCTATCAGAAACACAAGCTGCTCTCGCTCTGTGCCCGCTTCCTGTTGCGCCAGTCCTGGTAGCAGCTCGCCGAAAATGGCTCCTGCTTCTTGGAGCAGGAGAGCGAAAGTCTGGTCAAGGGAAGCCGCGCTGTCTGCAGACAGTGAGCCAGGACTTCCAAGTTGGAGGGCCAACGGAGGCAGGCGCTGATAGCTTTCTTGCCAGCTCGTGAGCTGCTGTCTGAGCCACAGTGGACAGCAGCCAGGCGACGGCGCTGAGGCAATGGTCGGCAGAGCGTGGGCGGGGCCAGTGAGGGCAGAAGCTGTTGTAGCATGCCTGCTATCCAGGAGGTCCAGCAGGGTGTCGCTGGCGCTTGCCAGCAGCCGGCAGGAGAGATCGCAGTGAAAAAGATCACGACTAACTTCGCCCAGGGCGAGCCAGATCGCGTGACGCGCCGGCAGATAGTCCGGGGGTATGAGCCCCTCGATGAGCGGGCGAGTCGTCTCGGCCAGGGTCGGTAAGCGCTGCAGATAGAGGGTGGCGAGTTGCCGAAAAAGGTGATGCAGGCCCACCAGCAGAAGTTCCAGCGCTTCGGTCCGCTGAAGACCCTGCTCCAGGCGAGCCCTTACAGCCGCAAGAAGGCCAGGCAGGCCGCTCTCTTGTTCTGCGCCTTCTAAGCTATTGCTCGCCCGGTGAGCTGCACCAGCCGGCCAGAGCGTAGCGGCGGGCCACTCCCTCGCCAGCCTCGGTTTGGCCTGGCAGTCTTCCATGCTTCCAGCTCCTCCCTGCAGCTAAATAGCGCACAATCCCCATATATATTGTATGATTGCACGCTACAGCCAATACTTTTCTTGTTCTGAGCTGGCGGGATCAGCCGGCCATGAGGGCCGCTCAAATGGCAAATGCTCGGGGGGGAAGCTCCCCGCTGACTCCCCCGTGACCGGCAGAGCGGGAGGGAAGAGCGGAGGCAGCGCTGTAGAGCTGCTTACGGGCATCGATGGCTGAGGCGACTGAGGCGGCTCAGCGAATTGGCGCAGGCCTGTCACGGCCAAGAGTCGTTCAATTTGCGGTATCCCTTCGCACGAGGCGGGGATAATCAGCGGTTCACCGGAAGGACAACGCTCCAGCGCGGCGCAGAGGTCTTCCAGCGCTGTACGTAAGAGCTGGTTATGCTCATTCCACAGCTCTAAACGCATCTCACGATCAGCAATCTGGTTCAAACTGATCGCCAGGGGTTTGAGATCGTCCTCCGTCGGTTCAAGACGCGCTGCCAGATTACCGGCGGCGAGTTGCGCCAGAACCTCGCGGAGGCGGGCTAGCTGAGCCTCAAGCGCATTGCTGCGTCGACTGGCGCTGTATAATTGGGCCTCAAGCTGCTGGATCTCTTGCTGGTAGCTCCCGAAGAGCAGACGAGCCAAAGAGCGCTGCTCAACCAGGGTCAACAGGAGGCGCAAGCAGACTCCACAGATGGCCAGGCCAAGTAGAAGCCAGCCCGTGAAGAGGTGTCGCTGCCCGCTTTGCCAGGCATTCCAGGTCAGAACAGCGCAAGAGGCAAAGAGCAGCAGTGAAGGTAAACAGAGCACAAAGGGGAGAGTCGCAATGCGGCTGATATCCTCCTGGAGGGAGCGTCGGCTGAGCTGCTGGCGCAGAGGCCCGTGACTGGGGGCGAGCGCAGGCGTAGCGGTCCCTTCGGGGTGGCATCTGACGACACGCCTGAGATAGGCGGCCAGCCCGCAGAGCAACAGCCCTGTGTCCATCATTGCCGCCAGCTCTCTTTCGCGCCAGGCAGGTGCTCCAGGCCAGGGCCAGGACCAGGCCGAAGCGCGTCCCATCAGGAGATCAGCGAGAGCATAGAGCAGGAGACCGGCGACCAGGCAAAGCAGGCTGGCACGGCGTGGGGGCAAGCGATAGGGGAAGGCGCCGATTGTTCCCAGGCGGAGCAAGAGCAAGAGAGCGGCCCCGATGACCAACAGGTCAACCAATGGTCTGATCAGCTCCTCCCAGAGAAGGGGGCCGAGGCTGCGAGGCCAGTCCAGGGCTGCGACGATCCCCAGGTTCCAGCTCAGTCCCAGGAGAGCCAGGAGCGCAACGACGACATCTAAGATGAGGAGAAGACGCTCACGTCCGGCACTGGCAGCGGGCCAGAGAAAGAGCGAGAGCCAGAGCAGCAGGGCAAAGGCCAGAGGGCTGAGCTGGTGGAGAAGCTGCAGGGATGAGGCCGGCAGCGCACTGGCCTGCCAGCCAAGGCCTGCGGGCGGGGCGGCACTCAGGAGCTGCCAGCCGACCCCAACGGCCTCTAGAAGCAGTCCGATAGCTATACAAAGCCAGGCCACTCGTTCACGCCTGTCCCAGGGCAATAAAGCTTTTTCCGCTGCGGACCGATCGGAAGCCAGCGCCGCACCAAGGCTTAGCGCGCCGGCAAGCAGGAGTACCGACAGCGCCACTGCGGCGGTCGTTAGAGGGAAAGGCAAGAGAGGCAACGGCAGCAATACCAGTGCCAGCATGATCAGACCCAGGCAGCTCACCACTCCTGTGCCAATGCGCGCCCGATGACTCATGGCTCATCACCTGCCCGAAATAGGAGAAACTTTTCGTACGCTCTATGCGATTGTGCTACGCTACTCTGGTTGATTGTAGCAGGGTGACAACTCTTCAGCCAGGGCTAACGCTGGGGACTTCTAAACGCAAAGTCAGCCTTGGGAAGGCGAAGCTGTCGTAGCGGTGACGCCGCCGGTAGCGCGGATAGCCAGGCTGCCCGCCACTCTTCACCCGTCGAAAGCAGGCCTGAAACGCTTGTCAACACACGGCGCAGCCCATCTTGGTATGAATAAATAGCCCGATATGTTTCCCCCTCTAGCCCTGGCTTGATTTCTGCACGGCCTTTCAGCAGCCGCATCAACCGATGTACCTTGCGCCGCTGCTTGGGACACCAGACAGCTGATACTTGCAAGAGCGGCAGGCCTTCCAGTTTGATCTGTAGGCTTGTTTTGTGCTCATACGGACATTACACAGCAACGTGCAACTTAATGTCAAACCATCCATCCACGCAAGCCCCAAACAAGGAACGCTCCTTCTCTGGTTTTACGGCACAGTTCGATAAAGGCAACGACTGCGCGACGGATAGCCCTTTTGACTTAGCCAGAAGAGGTAAAAACAGTCAAGAAAAAAGAGAGAGGCCCTGCATGGCGGAGACATGAGCCTTGGAAGGAGAACGGAACGGCGCAGGCAGAGCGCGCTGCCCACTTCGGACAGGGGAACAGAAGGGAGGCAGCGGTCTGGAGCTTGCTTCGACCAGGCCTGGAGGGAAGAGAGCGGTCGGCTAGCGGTGCTAGCGGTGCTAGCGGTGCGCCGTGCAATGTGCACAGCGTCCAAAGAGCGTAATCGAGTGGCCTTCGATAGCAAAGCCGGTCTGCTGACCAATAGCCTTGAATTGCTCTGCAGGCAGACAGATATCGACCTCGACAACGCGATGGCACTGGGTGCAGGTCAGGTGATGGTGATGACGCTCCCCACAGATCCGGTAATGGTGCGTGCCATCGGCAAACTCGATGCGATCGAGCAGGCCCGCATTGACCAGAATCTCCACGGAACGATAGACGGTGGCCCGCCCGAGGCGTGGCTCTTTCTTGCGCAGCGACTGCCAGAGATCATCGACTGTAAAGTCGGCGCCCGCGGTTGCAAGCTCGATCAAGCGCTCTTCTACGAGACGAAGAGGCGCCGTCCTCCGTTGACGTGCCTCGTTAAATGCAGCGCGGATCTTCTCGGCTAACAAAAAGCTTCCTCCTCAGCGTCTACTAGCATGTAGTGTACCACTTCCGGCGGCTTTTATCCAGTCTCCAGACGATCGGCTACCAGGCTGTAATTAATGAAGCCATCGCAGGCGCGATGATGCAAGGTCAAGGTGGAGACGGCTTCAGGCCTGCGGGCACCTGAGCCGAAGCCGTCAGTCTGGCTGCTATGCCGCCGGGTGCGCTTGCGAAGGGTTTCGCAAGCTGCTACAATGTGAACTATTGCAGCAGATGCCTATCTGCCAGGATTCTCAACATGCTCCACTGGAGACGGAACAGATAGAGAGGTCCGAGGAGAGAGCGATCTATCGACCTGGCCCAGGAAACAGGAAGGGGATGCCAGAGCCATGCTAGAGGAGCGAGCGCTTGCGGCCCTCACAACCCTTCTCTCGCCAGATCAAGTCTTCACCGATGCCACGGCCCTGACCGCCTACGAAGCAGATGGCGGCCTTGACCGCGGGCGACCCGATGCGGTGGTTTTTCCGCGCAGCGCCGCCGAGGTCGAGCGCCTGGTACGCTGGGCGAACGAGTATGGGATACCGCTGATCGCGCGCGGAGCCGGCACCGGTCTTTCTGGCGGGGCTGTCGCTGATCGTGGCGGTGTGCTGGTCGCCTTCTCGCAGATGCAGGCCATCATTGAGGTCGATCCCGTCGGGCGCCGAGCCGTGGTGCAGCCAGCAGTGATCAATTTGGCCCTTGATGAGCAGGTCAAAGCCTATGATCTCTATTTTCCACCCGATCCCTCCAGCCAGCGCGTCTCAACCCTGGGCGGCAATGTGGCGGAAAACTCGGGCGGACCGCATTGCTTCAAGTACGGAGTGATGACCAACTATCTGATGAGTCTAGAGGTCGTGCTGGCTGACGGGCGTCGACTGCGCCTTGGTGGCCCCGCCTGCGACTACCCGCTCAGCGATCTTTGTGGTCTGCTCTGCGGAAGCGAGGGCACGCTTGCCCTGATCACGGCTATTGGCGTGCGCCTGGTGCGCCGCCCGCCCGGCGTGCAAACTCTGCTGGCGACCTTCGATTCGGTAGAGCAGGCGGGCCAGGCGGTCTCGGCCATCATCGCTGCTGGCCTGATTCCGGCGACAATGGAGATGATGGATCAGCAGATCATCCAGATGATTGAGCCATTTGCCCATGCCGGTCTGCCGCTGGAAGCGGGTGCCGCACTGATCGTCGAAGTAGACGGCTACCCCGCCAGCCTGGCGGAGCAAATGGCAGAGATCAGCCGCATTCTGCTGGCTTACGGCGGACATGATTTGCGGTTGGCGCGCGATGAGGAGGAACGGGCTCGCATCTGGCTGGCGCGCAAGAGCGCCGCTGGAGCGGCGACCCGCCTGGCCCCCGCCTACTATACCGTCGATGTCACGGTGCCACGCAGTCGCCTGGCCGAGATGCTGCAGCGTGTGAACGCCATCTGTCAGCGCTACGCCTTGCGCACCGGCCACGTTTTCCACGCAGGCGATGGCAACCTCCACCCGATGCTGTTGATTCCTGACCCCGATGATCCTGCCTTGCTGGAACGCGTGCGCGAGGCGGGGCGTGAGATCGTACAGGCCTGCGTGGCCTTCAATGGGAGCCTGACCGGCGAGCATGGCGTTGGAATCGAGAAGCGTGAGTTCATGCCGCTGATGCATACGCCTGCTGAGTTGAGCGCCATGTGGGACGTGAAGCAGGTCTTCGATCCCCGTAACCTGCTGAATCCTGGCAAGATCTTTCCCCAGAGCGGGGCCCAAGCCTGGATGGGGCTGGGAGCATCAATGGCCCTCCCGGCGATGGAGCAGCCCGTGGCGCTCCCGTCTGGCGAGCTAGTTGCTCCCGAGAGCGACGAGGAAGCGGCCCAGGTTCTGGCCCAATGTACGGCGCAGAGTCAGCCCGTGCTGCTTATGGGTGGGAAAGAGCCGATCCAGGCGCCTTTCCGCTTGATGGACGGGGCTGGCCTCTTGCTTACCACGGCGCGCCTGCGCGGCATTCGCCACGATGCTCCTGACGACTTGTTTATCACAGTTGGGGCCGGTACGCCGCTGGCGGAAGTTCAGGCCTGGCTGGCGAGACGCCGACAACAGGTGGCTTTGATCTCGCCCTGGCCAGAGGCGACCGTTGGCGGACTGGTGGCTGCCAACGTCAACGGCCCCAGCCGCCTGCGCTATGGCGCCTTACGCGAACAGGTGCTCTGTTTGACGGTGGCTCTGGCTGACGGGCGCCTGATCCGTACAGGGCGCCCCCTGACCAAGAATGTGGCCGGCTACGACCTGACCAAGGCCTTCATCGGCTCCTATGGAACGCTGGGCCTGCTGACGAGCGTTACTCTGAAGTGTTGGCCCCAGCCGCGTCTGCGTCGCAGTCTGCTGATCCCCGTCGAGGATGTGCGTCACGGTCTGCTCTGGGCCCGGCAGTTAGTGCCGCTGAATCTGGTAGCTTCGGCTCTCCTGCTCTGCCACGGTAGCCGGCTCGCCGGACGCTACAGCCCGCGCTTGCAGGCCGCTCCCTATGTGCTCGTCTACAGCGCCGAAGGGCTGGCCGCCGACGTTGAGAGTGAGCTGACGGCAGTTGTCGCCGTGCTGCAACGCCTCCAGGCCCCTGAGCCGGTGATCTGCGAGGAGCTGAGCGGTGATGACCTCTGGTGCGAGCTGTTACGCGGCGAGGGGGAGAACGGTCTTAGAGCAGGGGAGAGCTATGGAGATCGGACGGCGGCGCCGTTGGTGGTGCGTGTCGGTCTGGCTGCCCGCGATTTGCCAGGCTGGCTGCTCGATCAGCGCGGGCTGCTGGAGGGCTGTGACTGGGTGGCTGATCTGGCGGCTGGTCTGCTCTATGTCGTGACTCCACAGGCGGCGGCCCAGACGGCCAGGCTGCTGGAGGACCTGCGCACGGCTGCACAGGCGGACGAGGGCTATGCCGTGGTCATGGATATGCCTCGCCCTTATGACTCTCTCGCTGTGTTCGGCCCTCCATCGCCAGCGCTGGAGCTGATGCTTGGCCTCAAGCAGCGCTGGGACCCACAGGCGATCTTGAATCGCGGTGTGCTGCTCCCAGTCCGCCGCTAGGCTGGCAGAGGGTGGGCCGCGCACCTTTCAACAAGCAGACAGGCAGGAGCATGAAAAGAAGCTTGGGGCGAAGAAGGACGGGAGGCTTTAGCGCCTCCTTCCTTCTTCTCTTCTCTTCTTTTCTGCTCTTGGCATGCCACGGGAGTGAGGAGCGTCCGCGCTGCCAGCCCTGGATCGGACCAGCAAAGTCAGAAAGAAGCCAGAAACTGCGCAGGCAGCAGGCTTGAAGATTATAAGGAGAGCGAAAGTTATGGGCTGAGCAAGCAGGTTTGGGATGAAAGACCAGGTCCTTGCCCTGATCTGAATAAGCCAAACTCGCAAGCCTGAAGCGAATCGGGAGGAAACCAACCCTTATGGTGAAACCACCCTTATCCGTAGCAGATCTAGCCGAGGCTGAGACTTCAGCCCCGCGGCCAGTTGCACCCTGGTGGAAACAAGCCGTGCTCTATGTCCTGGCTGGGCTGCGCATTTGCCGGCGCGACATTGCCGGGATCATTACGCTGGTCGGATTTTTCTCGCTGCCATCGCTGGCGGCAGTCGTGGTCGGCAGTTATCCCGGTACGCTCGCCTACTGGGTCGGCACGGCTTTGCCTTGGATCACTATCACTCTGGGTAATATTTCGATGGTCTTGGCGATCGAGGCCCTGGACGCCGGCCAGCCGATTATTCCCGCCCAGATTCTCCCCGCCGCCATCCGTTGGTTTCCACGCTATATCGTGACCAATGGCATCACTACCCTCCTGTTCTGGGGCATCTTTACGCCCCTGCAGTGGCTGATCAGCCAGGAGACCACCCGCCTCAATTGGCCTCCCTATGTTCCCTTATTACTCTTGATTATACCCATGCTTATTTGGCATGTTCATCTTGTCTTTGCAACCTATGCCGCCATCGTTGATAATCATCCTGGCCTGCGCTCGGTGATCATCAGCATCAATGTGGCGCGGCGGCGCTGGCTGATGGTAGCCACCGCCTTCGTAGGCTCAGTGCTGGTTGAGGCGCCGGTGGCCTGCCCGCTCTACCTGCTCATTCTGCATGTAACCAATTCAGTTGTAGCTACAGGCTTCACCTGGATGCTCATCATGTTTATGCGCCCCCTCTTCATCGCCACACTGCACGAGATCTATGAAGATTATCGCCCTTTGCCGCCTCCCCACCTGCGGCTACCGCTGCCATTAACGCGCTTCCTCGCGCATCAGAACATTCTCAAGTTCAGGCCCAGGAGTCGCGGAGCCGGCAAGGAGGCCAGACAGGCTCTCGTGCCGGCGAGCGAGCGTGTCCACGGACGCCTCATTCAACTGACAACACTGGTCAGTCGCTACGGGCGTCGGCTATAATACACAGGGTGGCGCCGCCGTGTCTGAGGTGGGCGTCACCATTCTCTCTGCTCTCTCTCCTTGATCAATTAGAGGCGGCGGTCCAGGCGTACGGGCTGGCGCGTTGAGCGAGAGGCTGGCTGGCGGTCTACCGAGAGCCAGGGTAGTTTCATGTCACCCTATTCTCTGCTGCGCCGCATCAGCCTGGCGGTGCCTGCGTCTGCAACCTGGTCCCAGAGCTGCCCAAGCCAGGGCAGCCTTAACCTTTTCCTTTCACGCGCCGGAAGGAGCATGGCCAAAAAAGAAGAGCAAGAAGCCCTATTAACGACGCGAGATGGCATGACCCTCGCGGTCCATAGCTGGAAGACGGAGCAACCCAGCTGTCTTCTTCTCTGCATTCAGGGTCTGGGAGGACATGGCGGCTATTATGATGTCCTGGCCGAAGCGCCCGAGCTAGCCTCCGTCCAGGTGATCGCGCCTGACCTGCGGGGACATGGACGCTCGCAGGGTCGGCGGGGAGACATCGCCAGCTTCCGTCTTTACCTGGAGGATGTCGACAGTACGGTCGCCTGGGTCCGTGGCCGCTGGCCCACTCTACCGCTGATCCTGCTGGGCGAGAGCATGGGAGCCTCTATCGCCATTCACTATCTCAGCAGCCGGCTGCCTCACGTGCAAGAGGTTAGCGGGCTGATTCTCGTTTCCCCCGTGCTGAGCGCCTCTATCACGCCGCGGCCTGGCGAAGTGTTACGCTATCTCTGGCTGCTGATCTCAGCGCCGACGCGTCCCGCCATGCCGATCACGGGCCGGGAGGAGCTGGGCTGTCGCGACGCGGCCTTTAACGAACGCCTGCGCCACGATCCGCTCTTTGTGCGCCTGGTCAGCGTGCGCTTCCTCAACCTGCTTAGCCTCTGGCTAGCCAGTGCACGGCGGCAGGCGCCTGCCATTCGTCTTCCTTTGCTGCTGCTGCGCGGCAGTTGTGACTACATCGCCCGTGAGCGTGGCACGCGCACTTTTCTGCGCCGGCTGGGCAGTCGTGATGTGGAAGTGGTCACCTTCGCTGGCGCCTATCACTCTCTCCTGCATGATCCAGCCACCCCCGCGCTCCTGGAGGCCATACAAAGCTGGCTACAACGCCACCTTGGCGGCCCACCAGGCGCAGCAACAGAGGCAGGTAGCCGACCCGGCCTGGAAGCCGGTTTCACCTCAGAACGTCCGCCGGCCTGAGAGTTGCCGCCTGTTCATCCCTCACACGCGACCTCAAACGGCTGATTGGGCCACTGGAGACCGAGCGCTAGCCGGCGCTGGTCAGCAAGCAGGGCCATCAGGAGACCGGCAAGCGCTCGCGGGTCTCGGTCTGTCGCCGTCCGCGCCTGCCAGCGAAGCGATCGCGTTCACCGCGGGTCAGAGCGCGGACCAGGGTCAACAGGGCGGCGAGCAAGCATGACCCGGCCAGCAAGTAGGTCACAGGGACGATGCCCAGCCAGTCAGTTAAGGCTCCCATAAAGAGCATGACCGGGATGGCGCCGCCGTTAAAGAGCACCTGAAAGAGGGCCAGAACGCGCCCACGCATCTCATCGGGAGAGCGTTGCTGCATCAGTGTCTGAGCCGGCACCACCACCAGATCAAGGCCAAAGCCAACCAAAGCCGTCAGCACGGCCAGAACCAGGAGAAAGAGGGGATGGGTGGCCCAATGAGGGGCGAGGAGCATGCGCGCCAGCCACTGCAAAGGAGGGATCAGGGCGATGCCCAGGCCTGTCCCCACCATGCCAGCAAGCATGGTCCGTAGCGAGCCAAGGCGAGTCACCACCGCCGGCACCAGCAGGGAGCCGGCGACAAGGCCGAGGCCTGCCGGCGCAAAAATCACCGTCGTATTGCTGGCGGGCAGCCCCAGCAGGCGCTGCACAAAGGTGGTCGCCAGCTCCGCGATGGTGAGCATCACGAGTCCCCCAAAGCACGACTGAAAGAGCGCATCTAACAAAACGCCATCGTTGCGCACCAGCCGCCAGCCGTCCTGCAGATCCTGGCGCAGCCGCTGCCAGCCCGAGAGCAAAGCCCCGGCTTCCTCCGAGAGCCTCTCATAAGGCCGTGTGCTCTCGCCCGCCGCAGCAGCGGGCAGCACGGCGGGCGAAGGAGAAGAAGAGATAGCCTTGCTTTTGTCTTGAGATCCAGGGCGGTTTTGGCGCGGTAAAGTGGCCGTTAAAGCGGTGGCCAGTAGATAGAGAGCAGAGATGAGCAAGAAGAGCGTTTCAACAGGCATCAATTGAATGGGCCGACTGCCAAAGAGAGAAAGGGAGAGAGGAGGCAGCAGATTGAGCATCAGTGGACCGAGGATCAGCAGGCCAACGGCCTGGCTCATATTGAGCGTCAGATTGTAGAGTGAGAGAGCGGGGAGCAACTCCTCTTCTCCTACCAGACTGGGAATAATTGCCCCCTCGGCGGGCGAGAAGAAGAGGCCCACCAGCGAAAAGAAGAAGGCCAGGATATAGATAAAAATGTATTGATGAGGACTGAGCAGGAGAGCAAGCACGAAGAGGAGCGTAGCTAAGGCGCGCACGACATTGCTGACCCAGAGCACGGTGCGACGATCGAGGCGATCGACGAGGGCGCCGGCAGGGGCGCCGAAGAGAACGAGTGGCAGACTGAGCGCGATAATCACCAGTCCGACCATGACCGCCGAATGTGTCTCATTGGTGATGAGCACGATCATCGCATAGCTTGCTGTAAATTGAACGCTCAGATAGATCACCTGGGCCAGCCACAAGCGTAACAGAGCGGGATGGCGCAGTACGCGGAGGACGGCCAGGCCCTCGCCTAATTTCTTCATGCAAACCCCCTCGATCCCGACCAGAAGTCGTCAGGTTTCCCCGGCGGCTGCCATCCTCTCAGCCAGCACAGCCAGCCCGCCAGTTGCTCAACCGGCCAACCAGCGAGGGGAACCCCATGCCTGGATCGGATCAAGCTACAACGCCAGCCATCTTCCCCCAAGAAGAGGTCAGGCAGGCTCGATTTCACTTCACTACCAAAACGGATGAAGCCTAAGACCGGTAGCAACCCGTCCATTGCCAGCCCGGCGCTCTATGGCCAGCGGTGCCTTGCTCTGGCAACGGCAGAACTGCCAATAGTCTAGCGCGATCTCTCTCAAAAAGCAATGAGAGGGAAAATAGCATGAACGGATCGAACAAAAGATAGAGCAGGAAAAGAAGTGAGGGTCAGGGAGATCAATCCCTGACCCCAGGGAGTAGATAGGGGAGAAGCTGCCGGGGTAGCTTGCGCCCCTGCGTGCGAGCAAACTGCGGCTGGAGGCGCCGCGGGTTGCTAGCCACAGTTTGTCAGCACTGTGCCGTGGAGACCAACGGCCCAGACCTGCTTTGTATTGGGGACGCTGGCGGCGCCAAGGAGCATATGCTGACGGCCATCGGCGGCATTGGGGGCCTGGATCAGGTTCCAATGAGCGCCATCCCAGTTTTCGAGCAGGGAACTGAAGTGGCTGCCGCTAAAGGCGCCACCGACAGCCCAGACATTGCTTGGCGAGACCGCCGCCACTCCGGTCAGATAGCTGGCGAAGGCATTGGGGGCGTCGGAGCTAGGAACGATGCTCCACTGCGAGCCGTTCCAGTGCTCGACCAGCGTCTTCACATGCAGGCCATTCAGAAGCGTTCCCTGGAATGCAGAGCCGACAACCCAGACGTTGTCGGGCGCGAGGGCGGCAACGCCGCTGAACATGGCCATCTGAGTAGAGGGACCCTGGCCACTGACAGCCTTCCAGCTCTTGCCATCCCAGTGGACAACGACGCCAGAGCCCATCGAGCTCATGTTCAGGTTGACCCCGTAGCCCTGGAAGTTGTAGCTGACCTTGAGACTGGTCCCGACCGCCCAGATATCATGTGCACTGCTGGCAGCAATGGCGAGCAAGGCATCGCCCTGGCCGACTAGATTGGCCTGTAGGGCAATGCTCCAGCTTTTGCCGTCCCAGTGCTCGATCAGGGCCTGGCTGTTCGAGGTGCCAACAGCCCAGACATCGTTATGGGCCAGCGCCACAACGCCATTGAGCTGGCCACTGCCGACAGCGTCACTGACAATGCTCCAGCTCTTCCCATCCCAATGCTCGACCAGGGTATGATTCGGCGTATTCGTGGTGCTGCCCACGGCCCAAATATCGTCGGGTGCGCTGCCTGAGATGCTCTTGAGCAGCGCCGGTTCGCTTGGGGCCGGGCTGGGGACAACGCTCCAGCTCTTGCCGTTCCAGTGCTCGATCAGAGGAACTGACCCCTGACTGCCGACGATCCAGGCGTTGTCGGGACCGAAGGCGGTGACCCCTAGTAAGGCCCCATCGGCGGCTTCAGGCACGCGCCGCCAGGCACCGCAGGTAAGGGCGGGCACATGTGAGGCCGCCGCTACCGTTGAGGTCAGGCGGGCGGTGCCGTTGCTCGCCCGCGAGATCAGGAGCGTGATCAGGGCGATCAGCGTGCCGGCCAGCAAGATCGCTCCAGAACGTTTGAGCATTCCACCCAACATACTACTCTACACCATCCCTTTCCACGTCTTCCCTGACAGCCAAAACCAGCAGCTTCCTACTACTGGCAAGGCTGCTTTCCCTGTCTTCCCACCTGGGTCGTCGCCTGGCGTCCTCGGTCGCCAGCTCTTCGCTCCTCCTCCCGGGCCTTGCTCGCGAGGTCACGCTTGCTGCGACGCGCCGCGACCCGCGGCTCAGGTGGTCAGGGGGACAGCCTTCAGCTTCGATCTCCATCCTCGCTCGAAGAGGCGGTCAGTAGAGCAGGCGGCAAGTTCCTCTCTACTAAGCCGTCTTCTTCATGATACAGTGTAGCAAAGATGATAAAGAGGTCTTTCTGATATAAGACTATCATAGCAAAAAAGTTATAGCTTTTGGTGTATATAACTATATGAGTATACTGATCACGGGAGAGAGCGCCTGTAGTCCGGGGCGGTGGCGGGTTGTGGCAGGCCTGGCCTGCAGTTCTCGCGCCTCCCCGTGAGCCGCATGTGATACAGTAATAGAACAACGGTATACACGCCTCTGCGCATTACCACTAGAAGTCTGCTCTTGGAGCAACATCATGCCACGTATTGCCATTGTTGGTGCCGGCATTGCCGGTTTAGTTGCAGCCCTGACCTTGCAAGATGCAGGCCTGACCTGCTCGCTCTACGAGGCTTCCGACCGTATTGGTGGACGCATTCGCTCTGATACGTCCACCTGGCGATCTGGGGCGGTCAGTGAGGGTTGCGGTGAATTCATTGATGCTGATCACGAGATGATGCATAGCCTGATCCGGCGCTTTGGTCTTAGTACCCTTAGTCTGGAGCGGGGGCGGGCACCGCGGATCTTTTACTTTTTCAATCGTTACTATCGTGAGGATGAGCTAATAGAGCCACTGCAGGCTGTTGCTGCTGTGCTGCAAGAGCAGCTACAGGAGATTGGCCCGGTGACTACCTACCAGCAGCACACAGATGCTGGTTGGCGCTTCGACCATTTGAGCGCCTATGAGTGGATCGAGCGCTTTGTGGAGGGCGGCCATCGCTCGCCGGTGGGCCGTTTGCTGGATATCATGTGCAGCGGCTACTATGGCTTAGATACCAGCGAGCAGAGTTCCCTCAATTTGATTTACATGTTTGCGCCACGTGATCTGGCTCGGGGTTCTACCTCTGGCGCGCCGCAGCGCGAGAGTTGCCGGATTCGCGGAGGGAACGAGCAGCTACCGCGGGCCATTGCGCGCAGTCTGCCGGAGGGGAGTATTCATCTGCGCCACCGTCTGGTTGCCATTGAACGTTGTGGCAGACACGAGGTCGCGCTCAGGTTCGTTACCCCTGGTGGTCCGCTGGAAGTGCGCTGCGAGCATGTCATTCTCACGCTGCCTTTCACGATACTGCGGCAGGTTGATTATCGGCGCGCTGATTTCAGCCCGCTGAAGCAGCGGGCCATTGAGGAGCTGGGCTATGGCACAGTTTCCAAACTCTTCCTGGAGTTTGACCAGCCGTACTGGTATTCGGCTGGTCCCTGGCCCCTGCCGCACAATGGCTTTATTGTGACTGATCTGGATATTCAGACGCTCTGGGATGTCGCCTACGGTCAGGGTGTCTCTGGCGGTCTGCTGCTCTCCTATACCAGTGGAAGCAGGGGAGCAGCTTTTGGCGCGCCGACCTCCTATGGCACAGCAGCTGAGTCAGAGGTTGTGAGGCGGGCGGCAGCTTCTTGTCTCCAGCAGCTAGAAGGGATTTTTCCAGGGATCAGCGCCCATTATACAGGTCAGGCAGCGCTCAGTTACTCGACAGGAGATCCGCATCTGCTTGGCAGCTATTCTTGTTGGCGTACTGGACAATACACACTTTTTGGAGGGTATGAGGGAGCACGTGAAGGGCCGATCCATTTTGCAGGCGAACACTGCTCAGTCGCTTTCCAGGGAGACATGGAAGGGGCTGCCCGTGAGGGAGTGCGCGCAGCCCAGGAGATCATCGAGGATTACTGAGCAGCAGGATCGACAGGCCCCATCAGTCCACCACAGGAAAGCAGGCCTTCTGTGCGCAACGAGCGGCTAGCATGTAGCCCGCAGAAGGCCTGCCCTTTGCTACTTTAGCGCGATTTGATCCTTTCTCTGGAGTCACTCCCAACCTGCTCCTCAGCTTGTCCACCGATCATTTCCAGATTTCTCTCTCTGGTAAAGAAAATTTGGCTTGTAGGGACTGCTTCCTCTGTGGCCGCCTTTACATGAGAGCAGGGCGATCTTCAGCGCTGACGCAGAGCCAGTTCTCCCGGGGCAGGAGCCGGCAGGTATGCCAGCTACGAGCGATGCTGGTACGCCCAGTACCATCCAGAGGATCAGGAGATATCACATGGATTTAACAGAGAAAGAGGCGTTTTTGTGCTGAAACACTGCACAACCTTCTGACTGTTCGCGAGGGAATTAGTCAGAGGACAACCAATATAGCAGGGCTGTCTTTCGCCGGGCAAAGCTCTGGAAAGCCAGTTTCTATCTACTTGATATGGTAATTTCCCGCGAGGGCTGCGTTTCATTATTATAACTGCATTTTGAGGTTGGCGCTGCTCGGGTTGACTTGCAGTAGAGGTGATTGCGCATTTCAGCCCTCGTCGAGGAGTCTTATCGCTTGCTGGGAGGTTTCAAGTATGTATGTGATCGTCTATGGCTATCGTACCAAGCAGTGGCTAATGGGACGAATCCCTGCGCTGTGTCAGCGCTGCCAGCGCATGACCCAGCAGCAAGTGGTACGTTCGCAGCGTAAGTTTACGCTCTTCTGGATTCCTCTCTTTCCTATTGGCACCAAAACTTTTCTGGTCTGTACTCTCTGCGGCAATCAGGTGCGCATCGAGAATAAGCAGGCCGATGCCTGGTTTAATCGCCCGGCAGGGCCGCCTCCTCCCGAGCCGGGGCAGCCTACATTTTCGGAGACACCAGGTACTCCCCCATCCGGCGTTTGAGCTTGGAGCGATGGCCTCGACGGGAAGGCGCCTGAAAGCTTGTTTGCGGAACAATAGGGGAGGGCGGGGAGAAGTTCCCCATATCCTGGCCACAGGCGAGCTGGAGGAGAGTAGCCTGGCGCGATCCAAAACGCGCATTGGAGTCTCTATCGTGTTCTCACGTTGAGGCTTGCCCGGCGGCGGGCAAGCCTCTTTTGTTGTTCTCTCCGTTCTGTTCGATTCGTTTCCATCCAGGACGGGCTTCTTTCCTACTTCTGACGGCCCCCCTCTATCTGGCTTCTAATCCCTGAGCGGGCTTAAGCGGCGTTTTGACCTTGACAATTGAATAAAGGAGGGATGATCATGATCCGTTCTAATCCCTGAGCGGGCTTAAGCGGCGTTTTGACTATACCACGGAATCCTATATCTGTCAACCTCTTTCGTTCTAATCCCTGAGCGGGCTTAAGCGGCGTTTTGACCCGGCAAGTCGATCTTCGCGCGCTGGCTAGCTGATCGCGTTCTAATCCCTGAGCGGGCTTAAGCGGCGTTTTGACTTGAGAATGATCTCCCGCTGCCCATTTTTGGGAAGAGTTCTAATCCCTGAGCGGGCTTAAGCGGCGTTTTGACGCGGCTAGTGCGGTGTGGGCCATCGTGGACGAGTCGTGTTCTAATCCCTGAGCGGGCTTAAGCGGCGTTTTGACCGTAGCATTGCTCGGTGGTGGAGGTGCCCAGAGATACTGGTTCTAATCCCTGAGCGGGCTTAAGCGGCGTTTTGACTCCAGCGGGGTTCATTTGCAGGGAATGCGTCCAGCCAGGTTCTAATCCCTGAGCGGGCTTAAGCGGCGTTTTGACTAGCCTGCTCTTGGGGAGTATGGCGATAGCCATTTGTTCTAATCCCTGAGCGGGCTTAAGCGGCGTTTTGACTAGCCTGCTCTTGGGGAGTATGGCGATAGCCATTTGTTCTAATCCCTGAGCGGGCTTAAGCGGCGTTTTGACGCTCCTGTTGCATTGTACCCTCCCAAACTTGGATTGTTCTAATCCCTGAGCGGGCTTAAGCGGCGTTTTGACGCAACCCGGGCAGGCGGGATTATCCACTAAGGATGTTCTAATCCCTGAGCGGGCTTAAGCGGCGTTTTGACGGTACCCTCTCTATGGTAGCATCTGGAGCGGCGTCCGTCAAGGGTTTTCGATGATCCCAAAAAAGCGGTCAGTAGTGACCGCTCTTATGCAGCAATGATGCCAGCCATTGTGGCCCTCAGACGGCCTGGGAAGCCCTTCGAGGATCGCTGCACGGGAGAGCGGGAGCCGAGATCCTCGAAGGGAACGGCAGAAGCGGCAGAAGCGGCATGGTGCCTGAGTCAGAGCCGCCGAGGGAGGACCTTGACAGCCAGCGCTCAGGCACCTATGGTGAAAGGGATCTTTGTCGCCTTGATGGAGGGAAAGGAGTGCATGGTCCATTCCCAACACGAGCATGGTCCTTCTTCATCAGAGGAAAGGCTTGCCACCCTGCGGTTTGAGCGGCTGCTCCGGCTGCTAGCGCTGCTGCGTCGAGGGCCATGTACCCGCGAGGAGATTTTCAGCAGTCTGAGTTTGCACTACGGCCTTGATCGGGAGGAAGCAGCAGACGAGGCGCACCTGCGTCGGGCCCACCGGATGCTTGAGCGGGATCTGGAGCTTCTGGAAGCGGTGGGAGTGGAGTTGAAGCGAGAACGACGAGGGAGGGAGCCAGCACGCTATCTTCTGAAGGATGATCAGGGCCTGGCCCCTTCGTGGACGCTGTCAGAGCGGGAAGTCGAATGCCTGGCCCTGCTGGCCGCCATGTTCACGGACCCATCTCGGCAGGCGCCGCCCGACGCGAGGGAGGGGCTGCCGCAGCCACAGCCACGCCATCCCTTTGCTGATGAGGTACGGGCGCTCATCGAGCGGCTGGCCCGGCAACTGCCCGCGCAGCAGCAGCAGCGCTTTGAGCGGTGGGCGCGGACTCCCTATGTCTACTTTAACATGGCGCCAGTGATGGACTATCTGCCGTTTCGGGCATTATTGGAGAAGATAGGGCGAGCGATCGAGCGGCGGCAGCGGATTGGCTTTACCTACCGACCGCTGTCGGGGCAGGAGGTCACCCATCGGCATCTTGAGCCTGCCTATGTGATTCAGATGGAAGGGCATTTTTACCTGATCGCGTATCATCCCGAGCGCGGCCAGTTTCTGGAGTTTCGGATCGACCGCATTCAGGAGGCATCGTTTGCGAGTGAGCCGCAGCTCATGGGAGGGCGGAGGCCACGCCAGGTGGTGACCTTTCGCTTCTGGCTGGACGCGAGGCTAGCCGAGCCTGGTCTCAGCCAGCGGTGGTTGTCGCAGGTGGTTGAGCGAGAGGAGATGCGGGTCAACGAGCGAGGGCAAGCGGAGCGATGGCTCCTCATCCGGGCCACGGCGTACAGCGGCTGGCGGGTGATCCAGCAGTTGCTCCGCTACGGGGAGCGGGCGGAGCTGGTCGAGCCGGCCTCCTTGCGAGAGGAGATGCGCAGCGTGATCAGCAAGATGGGGCAGCGCTATGGTCTTCCCTGGCGGGAGCCAGAGGAGGAGCAGTGACATGCCTTTGCTGCAGAGGAAAACCTCCTGCGGAACAAAGCTTCTCTGTTGACAAGAGGCGATGAGGAAAGAGGCGATGAGGAGGTTATCCTTGTTCTGTCATGACAAAGCCCGTTAAGGGATTAAAACATACTAACAGGAATTCGAGAGCCATCTAATCTAAGCCCGTGAGGGATAGAGGTTGCAGTGTTTGGTGTTATGGCCGACTTTCGAAAGTAGTCTTTGCCTGTTGGATCATGATCTTCCCTTGACAGAAAGATTAAGGCAGTGTTATAAAAAAAGAAGCAAGAGCAACCCAGGCTTTTGAAGGAGACCAGGTAGCCAACCAGCTTCTCCTTCAAGAGCCACAATTGCCCTTGCAAATCTATCACGCTCCTTAAGGGAGGAGCAATTTGCTCTGCCGAGGTTAGACAGAGCTAGTTTCATTATACCACTGACCTTGTCTCATTGTCTACCTTCGCAGGGCGAGCCTCCTTCCTGGAGCCTAGTAAAGAGGTACTATTATGCCTCGAAAGCGGCATCGCTGTAATCAGCGGCGCACAAACAAGACAGTGGATACGAAGGGGAGCCGCCTTTTACCGTGGCTGAAGCTCTTCTATCCACTCTTCTGCGCGGTGACGGAGCGGCTCTTGCTCTCCCTGGGCCACTTCCTACGAGCATGGCTCCAACAACATCTGTGGCCCTAATACTTCCTTTACTTTGGGCCGGCTGATTGATACGACAAATTCTGTCGTATCAATCAGCCGTAATATTACTTGTCACGCTCTTCTCCTAGAGGGAGGGGGAGCGGTCGCCATCCCGACGAGCGATCACGCACTTCCTTAGATAAGGATCTCTCTGTACGAACGGAAGGAGATGATTTTGCATGGCCCCGGCATCTGAGGAGGCCTCGGGCTGGTTTGCCCTGGGCCTGACCTACCGAAGCGAGGACCCGGAGCACGTCTTTCAGCAGTATCTGGAACAGATTGTCGACGGAGGACTGCGGCGCTACCAGGAGATCATCCAGACAGGTGGCAAGCAGGGGGAAAGCCTCTGGCAGCATGTGCTCAATGGAGCAGCGATCATCGAGCGGCTGCGGCCTCTCTTTGGACTGAATGCCCGCGAGTCGCGCTGTCTTCTGCTGGCCATAACGGTCCATGATCTCAACAAGCTGCCTGCCTATGGCGGGGCAGGCGCGAGCCAAGCCGGAGCGCCGCAGCAGTCCGCCGCAGAGAGAAGAGAAAAGGACCGCAGCGGCCAGACGGTCCGCTATGCCAACGCAGCCACGCCCGAGCATCTGGCGAGAGAGCTTGAGGCGCTGCAGGCGGACCAGTTCTTTCCCGAGTGGCGGGAGTATCTGTGGGACATCAAATTTCTGGTCGACAGCCAGCAGGACCAGGCCCTCCAGATCTCGCAGATTTCCCTGCGCTTTGTCCAGCAGTGCCGCCTGCCCCGGGAGCGCCTCGAAGGGCCGCTCAGAGCGCTGTTACGCACTGCGGACGTGTTGGACCTGTCTCGCAGCTCGGACCAGGCCAGCCATCATGAACGCCATATTCACCAGAAGGCGCTTGAGCGCCTGAATGAAGGGCTCCACCTCAGTGGGGCACGGCAGCGGTACCGCTTCATCGGCCACCGCCTGGCCGAACTGCGTGGCCTGCTCTCGAACACCATCCATAACCAGGTCGTCGAGTTGCTGAAGGACCGTTACGGGGAAGAGCACTGTATTCCCCTGCTCTCCCATGCCAAAGGCATCGACTATCTGCTCGACCGGGCCATTCCCTTTGAATGGACGCCGGAGCTGCAGCGCGAGCTGGCCCGGCGGGTGGTCCGCAGGCTGGCCGAGATGCAGCAGGACGGGCTGGCGGAGTTCATCAAGGCACGGCCCTCCGGGATCAGCGTCGACGTGGCAGCGCTGCAGAGTGGGGCCCCCATCGAGCACATCTTTGGCTGTATAACCAACGTGGTGATGCGCAAGCAATATCGGGAGGAGTGGCGTCAGGAGCGTGAAGCAGGAGCGCGTCAGGACCTGGAGACCTTCCTTGCCTCGCCGCAGGCGGCGGCTGATCCGGCGCTTCGGGCGCAGTGTCAGGCGCTGCTGACGGAACAGAGCCTGTTGCCAACCGACCCCGAGGCTCTCAAGCGGGGCGAGCTGCTCATGGCCTACCGGAATTTTCTCGACGCCCACCGGAGCGAGGAGCTGAAGCGCCTGCACGAGGATGCCTGGCAGCGGGTAGCGCGTCTCTTTGGGGTGCCCGAGGAGCGTCAACCGCTCTACGCGCTGATCAATTCCTACCGGCGAGGCTATGTCATGGCCCGTGACGTCGCAGCCACGCCGCTGCGTGAGATGGAAGCCGCTGCCCTTGCCGATCTCGCTCGTTTGGACGCGCAGGCGCAGCAGGCCGATTCGTCACGTCCGGGCCGGGGCAGACGAGGGGGCAGAGCGGCTGCTACGTCCCAGCCGGCCCAGAGCAGCCCCCAGCAGGGATCAGCAGGCGGCAGCGCAGCCGAGGCTGCCATCCTCGATTATCTGGCTCGCCATCTGCGTTTCTGGGATCTGAGCACTGGAGAGCTGCAACAGCCAGTCGACTTCCAGGCCCCCCTGCGCCACTACGCCGATCCGCGCTACGCCGACCGGCAGTGCAGCTACTGTAGCAGCCCCTTGCCCGCCGAGGAGTGGATGGCGCTGCAGGTGCCACCGAGTATTGGCGTGCAGCAATTCTCGAATCGCCTGGAGGGCGGCAGCTCACGCGAACCGAAGCGGAATATCTGCCCCATCTGCCGCTGGCAGTTCCTGCTGGAAAAGCTGGCCTGGCCATCCCATCGCGACAAGCAAGGAAACGAGCAGCAAACCTTCTATCTGCACCTTTTCCCGTACAGTTCCTTTCCTGAGCCGCTGCTGCGTGCCTGGTGGCAGACAGTCGAGAGTTTCATCGGGGAAGACACGGTGGCGATCGACCCGGACACGAGTGACGAGAAGCAGTGGCAACGGCTGGCCGCTGGCCAGGTTCTCCACAGGTTGCGTTGTCGGCAGGACCTGCACCAAGGACTGGTCCTTCCGCGCTATGCGGAGGCGCTCGGCCCGACGCCTGTCCTGCCGTTGATCATCAACCAGCGGGGGTACGGTTGTCAATACCTGGTAGCCTTGGAGAAAGCCCTCCTGCTGGCAGCCTGGTTCGACTGCCGGGTGCTTCTCTCGCGTTTGCCGACGCCGCTGCTCAATCTGGAGCAGGAAGCGATCGAGTCGGAGCCAGTGGCCTTCATGGCGGAAGGGGTGCCCCAGGTGCTCACCTGGCTGCTGCCAGAACAAGTACTGACCCGAGAACGGGTCAGGGCTGTCTGCCGTCGCCTGGCCCTGCTGCACAAACTGGCCCGCTATCTGCAGGTGGCTGCCTCCTCGACCGTTGCCGTCCTCTACGACCTGGTTGCGGCGGCGGCCCATGATCCGCTGGCGCTCTACCACGAGGTCGATCGCCTGATCGAGGAGCAAGCCAGTAAGCAGCACCAGAACCCTTTGACGCTCAGCTACCAGGTTGCCCCGCTGCTGGAGCAGCTGCTTAGCACAGGGCAAGCGGCAGCGCAGAGGATCAGCTAGTCGGTTTGCCTGTCCATGCCCTGTTCACCCACCAAATCAGTCAGAGGAGGATATCCCGTGACAGACACACCTTCCCAGCCAGGCCCCCCCCAGGCCGGGGGGGATCTCCTGGCCCAGGCGCTCAAAGACGTGGCCGTTTATGCGGCCAGGCAGGCCATTCGAGGTCGCTCATTCAAGCGAAATTCCCTGCTCAAGCCCTTAGATATCATTCTGGCCGAGCTGGGGCGCTATCCCAAGGAGCTGGAGTTTGCCCGAGAAAGCAGCAAGGGCCTGATCTTCGATCATCTCCAGCGCATTCGTGGCTGGGTTCGAGAGGCAGCGATCTATGAGTACGTTGACCTGTTCTTTGAGCAAGTCCTCAAGCAGGCGCTTGGTGGCCACGTTGGGAAACTGCTCCAGCGCGAGCGCTCGCTGCGCAGCGCTTACCTGGTCTATCTGCGCCAGGAGTTGGCCCGCGCCTTGTTGGAGAAGAAGCAGGCCGCCTCGGCGGAAGAGGCCCTGGCTCAGCTTGAGGCCGAAGAATCAGAGGAGGAAGCAATGCGCTAAAGCAGCGCGATCAGGGATGAGCATGCCATTCCCAGCAAGAAAGGATGTGTGTTGCGCATGAGTGTCACAACGACTTTCCCCGTCCTCAATCAGTATCGCGAGTATTTGCTCGAGCGCTACGATAACTTTCCGCATGGCCGCTATGTGAGCGTGATCCTGATCCGCAAGACCGAGTCCGAAACGATCTTCCGTACCGAAGGCAGTGGAGAGGGGCTCGTCAAGGAGCTGGTGACGGCGGGCCGCCGAGAGGGCACGCGTGAGCCGATCCAGCGTGTGGTCATCAGCAAGCGAAAACAGACCGCCGTGGAGCGCCGCGTTGGGCGCGAGCTGTTGCGCGAACATGAGCTGCTGGGACAGGTGACCGTGAATCGGGAGCAGCGTCCCTGCGCGCTCAATACGAATGCCCCATGTGGCCAGTGCATTGACTGCATGGTCTATGGCTACGCCGCTGGCGGTGGTGGGGCGCAGAAGAGCCGCGTGATGACGGACGACGCCTACTCCCTGGCCCCTGCCAGCCAGGTCACGGGAAAGCGCACCTTCAACGCCACCTTCGATAACGGGACGATGCGCAACCCGTTCGATGGAAAGCCCTCAACCTCCATCAATGAGGATGAGTACGTTTTGCCCGAGACCCACTTTCTCGATATCGAGACGCTCAAGGATGTCACGCCAGGGGAGTTTCAATACGTGCTGGGCAATATCCTGCGCAGCACCCGCTACGGGGCCATCAGCAGCCGTCAGGGGCGCGTGCGCAATATGATTGTGGCTGTGATCTTCAGTGATACCGAGATCTTTTCGAATCTCGAACTGACCCAGGAGGTCTATGATCTGTTGTTGGAGGCCCAGGGAGGCAGCGAGCTGGATCTTCCTCTCAACGATGCCCTGGTGGAGCGCTGTGTCCAGCAAGCGACCGATACGCTGCTGCGCGACCTGGTCGGGCGCCCGCCGCTGGTGGTGCGCGGCGAAGCGCTGGGCCACCTGCTGGAGGAAACCCTGACGCTCTACCGTGAGCCAGAGCGGCTGAAGGCGCTGTTAGCGGAGGTCACGGCGAGCTACAAGGATCTCCCGTAAGAGGTGTGAGCGAGAGAGCGCCGGAGAAGAGGGGCAGAGGGAGGTCAGCCCTCGCGGGATGGGACAGAGCCAGCCTGTCCCCCCCTGGAGCTGACCGCTGCTGCTGCCCCCGTCCGCCAGGAGGAGGACCCCTATGACGCTTACCATCTATCAGGTTGATCTGACTCTGCTAGAGCATACCTTTTTTGCCAGTCGCGAGGTGGGCCTGCTCTACGAGACCGAGCCGGTGATCGGCAACTATGCCCTGACCTATGCGCTGGGCTGGTGTGCGTCCCCCTACAACTGGGATGGCCCGCCGCGCTATAAAATGGATCTGTTGCCGCTCAACCATCAGGGTCGTTACGTGACGCCGGCGACTTTCCTCCCCGGTCGCTTGCGTTTCGCGTTCAGTCAGTTCAATGCCCAGTCGGACAGCTACTACTTCCGCTTTGACCAAAACGCCATCGCCCTGGAGCGGACTCGTAAGGCACGAGCCATGAACTTTCCCCAGGCGGGCAAGATCCGTCTGCTGGCCGCCGAGAGCCAGGCGCGCTTCTATGTGTTCCTTCCCGAGGAGATGGCCCCTGGGCTGCCGCGCTATATCCGCCTGGGGAAATTTAGCAGCAAGGCCCGTCTTGACTGGCAGCCGCTCCAGTTGCTGACCCGGGAGCCACAGGAGCAAGAGCATGTCGTGGACTTCTTTCTGAATGCCGCCGATCTGCCGGAGGCCATGCTCTCTACCATGCGCAGCTTCACCCTCTACAGTATCCCGCCGGCGCCGCTGGTGCGGCAGGCGCGCCTGCGCGGCCCTTTTTGGGCAGGGCGTTTGCCTGATGGCGAGGTGGTCCACGTGCCCGCTGGGATGCGCTATGGCGTCGAGACCTTGCCTTGAAGGCAGGCAGGAGTAAGTACGAAGGAGACCAGATCCCATGTTGACCATCACGGTGCAGCCGTACTACGAGCGCCGCTGGCTGGGCGAGCAGCCGCTCGCCCCCACCAGCCCAGGCAGGGAGCAGGAAGCGGGCGCTACTGGCACTGTCTTGCCTGAAGAGGAGAGCCGGCTCCTCTATCATCAGTGGCGCATGTACCATGCCACCGCACCGCTTGTGATCAATACGCATGCTACCGGCACGGGCAAGACGCTGGGGGCTCTGCTGCGCTTACTGGCGCGCGTGCGTCAGATCGGCCTTGATCAGGTGACGCCACGCCTGGGGGACACGCTGTTCATCGCCCCCACGAATGAGCTGATCGAGCAGCATGTACGCACCGCCAGCGCGTTCTGTCAGCGCTACGGACTGCCCTACCGGGTGCTGCCCGTGACGCGCGACCACCTGCAGCGGCGCTGGCAGGAGCTGCCCGCAACAGAGCGGTCTCGTCACGGGCAGCTCCTACGTCACCTGCTCAGTGACCCGGCGACGGTCCAGCAGGAGACCATCTCGAGGGCGCAGGCCTCCATCTTTGTGACCAACCCCGACATTTTTTACTATATCCTGACCGCGAGCTACAATCGCTTTGACCGTGGGCCGTTGCTGATGGAGCTGCTGCGAGATTTTAGCCTGGTGATCATCGACGAGGTGCACTACTACAGCCCCCGGCAGCTTGCTGCCTTCCTCTTCTTCTTGAAGCTGTCGGCAGCCGGTGGCTATCTCAGTGGCCCCAACAGCGCCCGGCAGATCTGCCTGTTGACGGCCACGCCTTCGGTTCCCATGCGGGGCTACCTGGAGCGGCTCGGGATTGAGACCGAATGGATCGAGCCAGAGGACCCGGTTCCCGAGGCGTGGGCGGACAAGGTGGAGCTGGTGCGGGCCCTGACGCCCGTTCAGCTGGCGATCTACAGCGCTGAAGAACTGGTCAAGGGCCAGAGCACCCAGCGCCAGACCAGCGAAGCGTTGCTGAGCCTGGTCCAGCTCCTGTGGCCAACGCTGCGCCGGCTGCTGGAGGCCCAACCTGCAGATGGGTTTCCCATCGAGGGGGCAGTGCTCTCCAGCTCACTACGGACTATTAATCTGATCTACCGCGAGCTGCAGGCGCGCTGGCCCGCTGCAGGCGAACGGGTGGGTCGCATTACAGGCCCGCAACGCAGCGAGGCGCGCGAACAGGCACGCGAGCGCCAATTGATCCTGGCCACGCCAACGGTCGACATAGGCTACAACTTTGAGCGCATGCGGCCAGGGCAGCCCGCAGAGAGCGAGCCAGTCGCTTCTGTGCGCAAGCCGCGGCCTTCGCTCGACTTCCTGCTCTTCGAAGCCTGGTCGGGCGACGAACTGCTCCAACGTCTGGGCCGCGTTGGAAGAGTCCTGGCCCTGCCCGACGGCGAGCGTTGCGCCCCTTGCCAGGCCTGGGCCGTGGTGGATCAGGGAACCTATGAGCTGTTCAAGGAGTACCATAGCCACCACGGGACCACGATCGATCGAGAGACGCTGGCGAAGCTGGCAGCCCGGATGCCTGCCCGGCAGGATCTGACGGCCTATGTACGCAGCGGTGTGATCGGGGAATTCTTCCGTACGCTCGGACTCCTGGGCCAGGGGATGGCTGATGAAGATGTGCCTGAGCTTGAGAGCTTTTTGCAAAGCCTGCAGCAGGTGTTTGCAGGAGAAGAGGAGCAGCGCCAGCGCCCGCTGACCTATCGTCAGCTGCGTGCCTGGCTGAGGGAGTATGAAGAACGGGCCCGGCTCTATGGAGGCTTCTCCCATATTCCCGCGGCGGCCTTTGAGCGGTTTGCTGCCCTCCTCGATGGGCAGCAGCCGAAGGCAGATGACCCGCAGATCCCTTATCTCAAGGCGTTTGATGCGCGCTTGCCTGCCATTCTTCAAGCGCGACAGAGGCGGCCCAGAGATAGTCAGGAAGGGGTTCTTTGGCTTAAGCAAGACCTGAGCCGGTACGCTATCGAGCACGCTCGCTGGACCTTTCGCGAGGGGTTCGAGACACCCCAGGTGCTGGTTTTCGACCCACAGCACTTGCTCTCGGACGAGGATGTGACCCCTTATGATCTCTTCCATCTGCTGCGTTCCTATGATG
Source organism: Thermogemmatispora argillosa (assembly GCF_059696725.1). Lineage (NCBI taxonomy): Bacteria > Bacillati > Chloroflexota > Ktedonobacteria > Thermogemmatisporales > Thermogemmatisporaceae > Thermogemmatispora > Thermogemmatispora argillosa. The sequence goes on from NZ_AP019377.1 coordinate 1,449,390, forward strand.
CGGATTTCTATGCTACCGTGCAGGAGTGGCGGCAGGCCTGCTTTCCCAAAGGGGAGCGGCGGAGGGCCACGCTCCCAGAGGAGGAGGTGCTCCTCTTCTGTCGCCTGCATGCCTTACGTGAGCAGTCGCGGCAGGTGGGGTTGTATCTGGAGGTGCCGGAGCAAGCACGCGCGGAGTGGGAAGAAGCATGGGCCTATCGGCCTACTGCCCTCTGGGGTCTCCGCCTGCACCTGCCTAATGATGATAGTGGCCTTCCAGACCACGTACGCTCCTGTCTCCAGGAGCGATTCGTCCCCATCTTTGTGGCCGCCGAGCAGAGTAGGACAGTTGCCTGGCTCATGTCGCTGCGTCAGAAAGCGCGTTTCTTCCCGATGACGCTAGATATCTCGTTCGCTGATCGGACGAGCCGTTACCGGGCGGTGCTGGGTCCGCTGGCCTTACAACTTGCGGCGGAGATCCCTCGCGGGGTTATCGAGCATGATCAACGGCAAGGGCAGCAGGGACGCAGCGAGCCGCTCTTCTTCTAGCGCAGCCGCAAGATGCAGCCGTCTGCGCACGAGGAAAGAACTGTGACCCTCACGCAGTTAGCCGCGGCCAGGCCAGCCAGCATGAGCAGGCCGCGGCTGCGTGCCAGGGAAGGAACATCGGAGAGAGGAGGACGATCATGTCTGAGGGAACAGTAGATGAGCATGGCACGCTGATTTCGATGGTGCTGCGCTTAGAGCCAGCAGAGCCAGGCTGGCTAACCCCCAGTTGTGGCCCGCAGCTTCAGGCGGCTTTTCTCCAGCTCGTGCGCCAGGTCGATCCTGACCTGTCGGCCTGGCTGCACCAGCCCAATCGGCGCCGTCCCTATACCCTCAGTCTGCTGCACGGCTTCCGCCAGCTTCGGGCGAAGGAGCTGCAGCAGGCTACTAGCCAGCTTCAGCCAGTCCCTGTGCAGCCGGGGGAACGCTACTGGCTGCGCCTGACGCTCTTGGATGAGCGGCTGGTGCAGGCCATCCTGCGAGCCTGTCTTCAGCAGGCCCGCCAGCTCAGCCTGATCATCGAGCAGGCGCATCTCCTGGTAACGCGGCTGCTGGCTGCTCCTGATCCAGCGCATGAGGGGCCATCATGGATAGCCGTCACCTCCTTTGAGGAACTGGCGCGAGTACAGGAGGCTCAGGAGCACTATGCCTTTGAATTCGCGAGTCCTACTGCCTTTAGCAAAGGGCAACGCTCCTGGGGAAAGCTGCTGATCCTCTTTCCAGAGCCTGCAGCCGTCTTCGAAAGCCTGGCGCGTTCTTGGGATCTCTTCGCCCCTGCGCCCCTGCGCCTCGCTGCCGCCGGCCTGACCCCGCTGGAGATCGCCGAGTGGTGCGCTGACCACCTGATCGTCTCTCACTACGAGCTTCGTACCCAATACTTGCCATCCAGTCGCTTTGGACAGACTGGCTTTCTGGGGCACGTTACCTACGAGGTCAAAGGACCGTTGACTGCCCCGCAGGCGCGTTGGCTGACTCCCCTGGCCCGTTTCGCGCTCTTCAGCGGCGTGGGCTACAAAACAGCGATGGGCATGGGGCAGACGCGCTGTCGGTTTCCCTCCTTCTAATCCCGGTTGAGCGGCAGTCTGACGGCATCCCCTCTCAGGGAGCATCGGGAGCGGCGTCAACCAAGCATTTCCGATGATCCCATAACAGCGGTCAGCAGCCAGCCCAGCATCGGCCAGCGATGCTGGGGCCATCAAGAGACATACAAGAGAGGAAGATGCAATCAACTCCTAACCCAGCATCTTTTGAGCAGGCAGAGCAGTTGATCATCCCCTTTTCTGCACTGAATGCCTTGGAGTATTGCCCAAGACGCTTCTATTACGAGCATGTTCAGGCGGAAATGCTGATCAATGCCGTTGTGCTGGAGGGCCAGCTCCTCCATCAGCGGGTTGATCAGTCCGCGGTTCTCACGGAGAAAGGGGTGGAGCGCATTCACCGCCTCTATCTCTATAGCGAGCGTCTGCGTGTGGCCGGGTATCTAGACCTGCTTGAAGAGGAGGCGGGGAAACTTGTACCCGTTGAATACAAGCGGGGAAGGGAAGGGCGTTGGCTCAATGATCATATCCAGCTCTGCGCGCAAGCCCTTTGCCTGGAGGACTATCTTCCACACCTGGCACCGCTCTCGCATGGCTACATCTTTTACTTCGGTTCTCGACGACGTCAGCAAGTCCTGTTTGGTCCCGAGCTCCGCCAGAAAACCCTGGAAAGCATCCAGCTCGCTCTGACACTTGCCAGAGCGCCGCTCCCACCGGCTCCGCTTCAGGGCAAAACCGCAAGGCGTTGCCGCGACTGCAGCCTGTTGCCGCTTTGCTTACCCGCGGAGGTCCGTGCTCTCCAGGAGCAGCACGAGCGGAGCAATTGGACGGAGTCAGTACTTGAAGGCTTCTGAACAGGCCCGACGCTTTGATCAATGAGATCTATCAAGGAGTGGAAAGTGTCTACGCTCTATCTTATGGAAGCGCATAGCCTGGTAAAACGGGACACAGAAGATTGTCTATTGATCCATATTCCCGAGCAACGTCTGGTGAATGGAGAGAAGAAAACGGCTTTGATCAAAAAGCGTATTCCCCTCATCAAGGTGGAAGAGGTTGTTGTGATGGGAGACGTCACGCTGACAGCGGCTGCTCTGGATCTCTTGCTTGAGCGCAAGATTCCTGTGCACTTCCTCCGTGAGCACGGGAGTTTTCAGGGATCACTGATCCCGGAGACCACAAAAAATGCGCTCTTACGGATCGCTCAACACCAGGCTCATCACGATCCGCAGCGACGGCTCTTGTTGGCTTCACGCTTTGTCATCGGAAAACTCTCGAATCAGCGGCGTCTCCTGCAGCGACTCTTGCAACGGCGCTCTCCCAATCAGTCCCATGCCGTCCTAGATGATCTTGCAACGATTATCGAGTCGCTTCGTGAGCTGCCTGCCGTGGCCCCTGCTTCACTGCCCCGTCTTAGCACCGGCGATCACGGGATCAGGGACACCCCTCTGGAAACCGTGTTAGGTCTAGAGGGACGTGGCAGTGCCTTCTACTACGCGGCTTTCTCCCAGATGCTGCTGGAGCCTGACACCTGGTGCTTCCCAGGTCGCACCAAGCGCCCTCCAACCGATCCAGTGAATGCCCTGCTGAGTTATGGATATACCATCCTGGCGAACCGCGTCACGGGGGCGGTCCAGCTTGTTGGCTTCGATCCCTATATCGGCTATCTCCACAGTAGTGGCTATGGCCGTCCGGCGTTAGCGCTCGATCTCATGGAGGAGTTTCGCCCGCTCATCGTCGACTCCGTCGTAGTGAAATTGCTGAACAAGCACATGGTGAGTCGGGACGATTTCGAGGAGCTGCTTGGCACCTACCGTCTCAGGAAAGAACCGAAAAAGCGCTTTCTGACTGCCCTCGAAGAGCGCTTCCATGAGGAAATCACGCATCCCTTGTTTGGGTATCGCGTGAATTACATGCGTTGCATCGAGCTGCAGGCTCGTCTGTTGGCGAAGTATCTGACCGGGGAGATCGCGCACTATCAACCGTTCCTGGTGAGGTAACCACATGGGACTTCACGATACCTGCTGCTATGTCATTGCCTATGACATTCCTGATGATCGGCGCCGCGCCCGTGTACACAAGCTTCTCTGTGGGTTTGGCAAGTGGACCCAATATTCGGTATTCGAGTGCTTTTTGACCAAAAAGGAGCTTGTGCTTCTCCGTGCGCGTCTGGCGGCTCATCTGAATGAGCGCGAGGACAGTGTTCGCATCTACCCACTCTGCCAGGCGTGCGTAAAGCATGTGCTCACTGTCGGAGGCGAGCCGCCGCGGGAGGAGCGCCTCTACTTCTCCTAGGGGATGGTTTCTGTTCTAATCCCTGATCGGGCTAAAGCGGCGTTTTAACTCCGACCCGTCCCCTGGCCCGGGGGACGGGCTTTTTTTCTTTCTTTTCTAATCCCTCAACGGGCTTGAGCAGCGTTCTGACGCAGCTTCGCCAGGTAGCGCGCCCGGGTAGCGCGCGTTCTAATCCCTCAACGGGCTTGAGCAGTGTTCTGACCCAGATACAATCCATATCCAGAGGTATTTAGAATCTTTGGTTCTAATCCCTCAACGGGCTTGAGCAGTGTTCTGACCCAGATACAATCCATATCCAGAGGTATTTAGAATCTTTGGTTCTAATCCCTCAACGGGCTTGAGCAGTGTTCTGACTCAACAAGCAACTCGCCATATACTGCAGTCATTGCGAAGGTTCTAATCCCTCAACGGGCTTGAGTAGTGTTCTGACTCAACAAGCAACTCGCCATATACTGCAGTCATTGCGAAGGTTCTAATCCCTCAACGGGCTTGAGCAGTGTTCTGACAGCAGCGTGCCAGCCCGCACGATCGCAGCACGCTGGTTCTAATCCCTCAACGGGCTTGAGCAGTGTTCTGACCTGAGATGGATCGCCCGTCCAACATCGTCCCCATTCATGTTCTAATCCCTCAACGGGCTTGAGCAGTGTTCTGACGGACATTACCATCCGAGCGAGGTCGTGCAGCTCGCGTTCTAATCCCTCAACGGGCTTGAGCAGTGTTCTGACTAGCCTTGCTCATGATCCCCCTGCTCATATCGCAAGAGTTCTAATCCCTCAACGGGCTTGAGCAGTGTTCTGACTTTGCAGACTGGCACCGCTACGTCAGCGACCCATTTGTTCTAATCCCTCAACGGGCTTGAGCAGTGTTCTGACATGGTGAGGGGGAGGGGAGAGCCGGCGCCTGGAAGCCGTTCTAATCCCTCAACGGGCTTGAGCAGTGTTCTGACCCCCCAGTTCTGATTCATAGACATAGCCGGGAAGATGTTCTAATCCCTCAACGGGCTTGAGCAGTGTTCTGACAGGATGATGAGGCTGGGAGAGCAGGCGCCTGGAAGCCGTTCTAATCCCTCAACGGGCTTGAGCAGTGTTCTGACCTGATCAGCCTGAGCTTGATCAGCCTCAGCCTGACCAGTTCTAATCCCTCAACGGGCTTGAGCAGTGTTCTGACAGCAGCGTGCCAGCCCGCACGATCGCAGCACGCTGGTTCTAATCCCTCAACGGGCTTGAGCAGTGTTCTGACACCTCCTCGCTCTCTCTCGGATACCCCTCATTGCTTGTTCTAATCCCTCAACGGGCTTGAGCAGTGTTCTGACGCCCTAGGGCAACCGCTGTGTTCTGATGAAAGGATATGTTCTAATCCCTCAACGGGCTTGAGCAGTGTTCTGACTGCCTGGGCCATGCCCTTGCCTGGGCCATGCCTGAGCGTTCTAATCCCTCAACGGGCTTGAGCAGTGTTCTGACTGTAGTCTTCCCAAAGAAAGAAGCGTGTGTCCGAAAAGAGTTCTAATCCCTCAACGGGCTTGAGCAGTGTTCTGACTAAGCATACATCTTGGGGGGGGAAACATGGCAAACATCATCGTTCTAATCCCTCAACGGGCTTGAGCAGTGTTCTGACAAGAGTGGCTGCCAAAGACCCAACGAGTCTTCTTTATCGTTCTAATCCCTCAACGGGCTTGAGCAGTGTTCTGACTATGTCTACGATTCCGCATTGGGGGAACTCCTCAATGGTTCTAATCCCTCAACGGGCTTGAGCAGTGTTCTGACGGAGGGGAAAATCATCCAATGCTGCACCGGGCTGCATGTTCTAATCCCTCAACGGGCTTGAGCAGTGTTCTGACCAGTCCGTTACCCTCTGCCCCGCTTGCCAGGCCGTTGTTCTAATCCCTCAACGGGCTTGAGCAGTGTTCTGACCTGAAAAGCCTGCCCCAACGGTCCGAATCACGGCCTATGTTCTAATCCCTCAACGGGCTTGAGCAGTGTTCTGACCCAGGGCCTCCTTGCGATCCTCCGGCTCAGCCGAGGGTTCTAATCCCTCAACGGGCTTGAGCAGTGTTCTGACAATGTGCTGGTGAGCCTCGTAGAGGCTCGTCTTTCGCGTTCTAATCCCTCAACGGGCTTGAGCAGTGTTCTGACAATGTGCTGGTGAGCCTCGTAGAGGCTCGTCTTTCGCGTTCTAATCCCTCAACGGGCTTGAGCAGTGTTCTGACCAGCGGACCCCACAGCCAACCAGAAGTAGCCGAAACGTTCTAATCCCTCAACGGGCTTGAGCAGTGTTCTGACGCCCAATCGCCTACTGGAGATAGACTCTGGAATTGGGTTCTAATCCCTCAACGGGCTTGAGCAGTGTTCTGACCAAAGATCCGTATCGCGCCTCGCTCGCGGCGCAGCGGCTGTTCTAATCCCTCAACGGGCTTGAGCAGTGTTCTGACTACCGCATTGTTGCTCAATATTCGCTTCCAGTTGAATTTGTTCTAATCCCTCAACGGGCTTGAGCAGTGTTCTGACCGCAGAGCCAGAGGAGGAGAAGGATGAGGGAAGACGGTTCTAATCCCTCAACGGGCTTGAGCAGTGTTCTGACCAGGGTTGATTGATCCAACCCTTGGTTCTCTTTCGTTCTAATCCCTCAACGGGCTTGAGCAGTGTTCTGACGTGGCAGATGACGAGGGTGGTTCTGCTGAGCTGGGTTCTAATCCCTCAACGGGCTTGAGCAGTGTTCTGACGGCACCCTCTCTATGGTAGCATCTGGAGCGGCGCCAGTCAAGGGTTTTCGATGATCCCAAAAAAGCGGTCAGTAGTGACCGCTCTTATGCGGCAATGATGCCAGCCATTGTGGCCCTCAGACGGCCTGGGAAGCCCTTCGAGGATCGCTGCACGGGAGAGCGGGAGCCGAGATCCTCGAAGGGAACGGCAGAAGCGGCAGCAGCGGCAGGGCGCAGCCCTCCAGGAAGGGCTGACAGCGGTCGATCCCGATGGTATGCTCAGGCCGAAGGGGCATGGTGTGGCTTGTCATCTGAGGAGCGCTTGATGGAGCACGGATCATTGGAGCAGCGCTTTGGAGCATTTGAGGCGAAGGTGAGCGGGCAGCTCACCGATATCATTGGGCTGCTGCAGCAGTTGGTGGCGGAGGTGCGGGATCAGGGCCATCGACTCGGAGCGCTCGAGGCCCGGATGATGACGGTGGAGGCACGGCTCAATGAGCAGCAACAGAGTATGTCTCTCCTGAATACGTTCCAGCGCAAGATGATGCAGAAGATGGGGATCGAATACGAGTAGTCTGCGGTGCGCCTGGCAGGGGATGCAGGAGAAAGGACCGTCTCGATGGAACAAGGGATCGCCGATTTGGAGCGGCGGGTGAGCGAACTCGAGTTCGTCTATCGGAACCTGGCGAAAGACACGACCATGCTCTATGGGATCTTGCGCACGGACCTGGACACGCTCAAGGCGCGCACAGAACGGATCGAGCAGCGCGTGGAAGCGCTCAGCGGCGAGGTAGGCAGGTCCAGATCCGCCTTGAGCGGGTGGATCAGCGCCTGGACCGAGTAGAGCAGCAGGTAGGGCAGCTCCTCACGCTGCTCCAGCAGCAGCACGGCAACGAGCGCCCCTAGCACGTGAGGGCGACCGCTCCACGGCTGTGCCCTCCCGCGGTAGCCACCGCCTCGGCAGCCCGCCGATCGTCGTCCGAGGGGCGCCGCCAGCCCACCGAACGGGTGGGGGGCTCATGCTTCTTCCAGTCCCGCCAGCACCCGCAGCGCAGCAGCGCGAGCGCCGCCCGTGCATCCAGCTCCGCCGTGTGCGTGTACCAGCCCGTCGCGATCCCCTCCTGGCGACAGGCCCGCTCCAGCGCACCCCATCCTCCAGCCCCATCCAGTCCGCATACAGCTTCAGCAGACGGTGCCACTTCTTCCTCCCCGTCAGCCAGCCTGGCCGCTCCCACCGCCAGCGTCGCGCACTGGCCGCCAGTGCCAGTCGGTCGCATTCCGCATAGAAGGCCCAGATGGCGTCACAGGCCTCCCACAGCCTGGCAAGCGCTCCCCTGCTCTCTGGGAACGTCGGCGCCCCCTTCAGATCCTCTTCCCGCAGCCCATGAACCGCCTGCGCCCCCGGGGTGATCGGCGCGTCGGGCCGGACGCGGGATCGTCGGAACACGGTCAGCGCAGAGAGTGCCGCAGCACGACATCGACCCGGCTGTGCCCCAGTGCGGCGGCCCCCGCTTCCGCAGCGCGCCGATCGTCGTCACTCGGCGCAGCCGGCCCGTCGCCGGCGGCAGCGCTCTTGCGCATACGCGCGCCGCAGGGCAGGGATATCCAGATGCGAGGGCACGCGCGCAAAGACGCGCTCCTCGGGCGCCCGCCCTCGCTGCAGCCGGGCCAGCAGCTCGCCCCCCTCGGGCAGCACCGGCACCAGCCGTTCCCGTCCGCCCTTGCCGCGTCGCACGTGCACGACCCCCGTCGTTGGCAGGAGGCCCTCCACGCGCACCTGCTGCACCTCGCGGCGTCGGAGGCCCGTCGCCTGCAAGAACTGGATCAGCTCCTGCCAGTGCGCGGGGTTCAGCCCGCGATCCTGCGCCACCGAACCCCGCGAGCGCCTGATCGCCTCCCGGCGACGCGGCGGCAGTGCCACAGCGGCCGCCAGCGCCCGCTCGCTGAAGAAGAGCCGCCACGCCGAAGCGCACCGTCGCCAGCGTCCAGGCCGACCAGCCGGCTCGCATCCCCTGCTGCAGATACGCGCAGGCCAGCTCCTCTGCGCGGGCATCCACCTCGCAGAGGTGGCGCAGGCCGTAGGAGGCCCTGGCCCCTGTCAGGAAGCGCACACTCTGCTCTTGATAGACCGTGCGGGTCTTGTAGGTAGGAACGAATCCGCCCCGTCGAGAGCGTCCAGGAAGGCGCGCCTTCCCGGAGGGCCGTCTGCTTGGCCAGATGACGACGCTCGCCGATGGCCATCAGGCGGTCGAGCCGCTCGATGGTCGCGCAGATCAGGCTCGGGCGATGGGTGCTCATATGGTCGCTTCCGATCTCACGCCGCTCCAGAGGGAAGCGCTGTCGCCGACGCTTCGCCTTACCGGGGCCGCAGCATCTTCGCACTACTGGCAGCATAGCTTGCTCCGTGGGGAACCATCCGGGAACGAGAGGGGACTAGCCGGGGAAGCAGACGGGAAGGGAACGGGAACCGGCAGACACGCCAGGGGAACCCAGCGAGGGAGGAGCGAGACTCGGGCGCGGAAAGGAGCAAGGTGCCCGCTCCAGGGGAGAGGTCTCGCCTCGTTCGTGAGCGAGAGGCCAGGATGCAGCAAGCTGGCGGGTCAGAGGCGTTCAGGCTTCCCGACCTGGCGGCTGGTGCACACTGCGCCAGATGGTTTGATAGGAGAAGTGATACTCTGCAGCGACCTGGCGTAGCGAGAGACCCTGCGCAACGCGTTGACGGATCTCGGGCCACCGTTCTGGCGGGATTTTCGAGGGTTGTGGAGAACGAGGGCGATGACGATGAGCCGGAGCCGGGAGGGAGAACGAGCGAAGGCAGCCGCGGGGTCCTCCATGACAGGAGCGGAGACAGTCACGGAGGAAGCCCCTGAGATTTTACCTAGAGCGGAACCGACGGGATTCGAACCCGCGATCTCCTGCGTGACAGGCAGGCGTGTTAGGCCACTACACTACGGCTCCATACACTCATCGCTCTGAGAAGCTGGCACTTCCTCATCGCAGGAAATATCATACTAGAAGCGAGAGGCCCCTGTCAAGCCCCCTGACAATGACTTTCCCCACAACACAAGATGCCCAACCACGCCCACCCACTCACACCCACCCCTCCACCGCCAGCGATCTCACCCCAGCAGCCCCTTGCCAACACGCCGCTCTCCTGCTATTCTGAAGAGTAAAATACCACTCGTAACGCCCGATCCATCCGTCTCGGCAACAAGACCAGACCAAACCGCTCACCAGAGGCACCGCGATCCGCCCGACAGCCGTCCACAAGCTGACCGCGGTCCCCCAGAGAGGAGACATGAAACCCATGAGTACACCCGACGAGATCCAGCCAACCCCAGCGCCACACCCAGACCAGGCCTATCCCGTTGATCCCGAACACGCCACCGCACTGACACGCCTCATACTCCCGGACAGCATCGTCACCGAGTGCATGGGCGGCCTCTTCCCCGAAGGCCAGACCACTGCCGGATAGCCAGCATACCAAGTACCTTTTGAACGAGGACTAGATTCCTCAGGCCTGGTATAACATCCTGCCAGATCTACCCAGAGCGCCCGATCCGGTTCTCCATCCAGCCACCAAGCAGCCGGTCACCCCTGGCGACCTCGCGCCCCTCTTCCCGCTGGCACTCATTATGCAGGAGATGAGTTCAGAGCGCTCTATCGAGATTCCCGAAGCCATCCGCCAGGTCTACCGCCTCTGGCGTCCCACTTCCCTCTATCGCGCCCGGAGGCTGGAACAGGCCCTGGAGACGCCCGCGCGCATCTACGACAAGTACGAGGGAGTCAGCCCGGTGGGCAGCCACAAGGCCAATACCTCTGTGGCCCAGGTCTACTACAACAAGGCCGAGGGCGTCCAACGGATTGCCACGGAGATAGGGGCCGGCCAGTGGGGATCGGCCCTGGCCATGGCGGGCGCCTTCTTCGGCGTCGATATCGAGATCTTCATGGTCAAGATTAGCTATCAGCAGAAGCCGTATCGGCGCAGCATGATGCAATCCTTCGGGGCCAGAGTCCAGGCCAGTCCCACCGATCTGACGGAGGCCGGCCGCAGCATCCTGGCGCAGCGCAGGACCCCCAGAACATGGGCAGTCTGGGCATTGCCATCAGCGAGGCTGTCGAGGTCGCTGCGAAGAGTGGGGGCAGCATCAAGTATTCCCTGGGCAGCGTGCTCAATCATGTGCTGCTGCACCAGACCGTGGTGGGAGAGGAGGCGCTGCGCCAGATGGAGCTGGTCAACGACTATCCCGATGTCGTCACTGGCTGCGTCGGAGGCGGCAGCAACATGGCCGGGCTGGTTTTCCTTTCATTCGTGAGGCGCGCACACGCGGCCTGCCGACGCGCTTCCTGGAGGCGGAGCCAATGGCCTGCCCCAGTCTGACGCGCGGACTCTACGCCTACGATTGCGGCGATACCGTGGGGATGACCCCGCTGATGAAGATGCACACCCTGAGCCATGATTTCATGCCGCTCGGTATTCACGCCGGCGGCCTGCGCTATCATGGCATGGCCCCGACGGTCTCCCTGCTCCACGACGCAGGCATCTTTGATATGCAGGCCTACGATACCTATTTTGCGGGTCAGTTGCAGGACTCCGAGTATCCGGTTAAGGCAGCCAGTGCTGCCCCAGGTGGTCTAGTCCCTCGCCGGCGCCTGCCGAACGCGATGAGAGGGCGAGGCAGCCGCACGGCCTGTGGAGATGGGTACGGCGTCAGTGGCCAGTCTCCCCTCCCTCGCGCGCAGTCGCCCTCGCCAGCGCTCGGCAGGTGCCTGGGCCGTCAGGACGGCCGCGGCTGTGGGCGCCACGCGGCGCGAATCACCCAGAACACACAGGCGCCCAGCAATGTGAGCAGCCCGAGCACCGTCAGCGCCCCCGGCGCGTGCATCTGGAAGAGAAAGGAGGCGCCCTGACTGGTAAAGTCGAAGATCTCCAGCGAGAAGAGCTTCAGATGCACTTCCTGCGGAGGGTTGGTCACCCCGTAGATGAAGATTCCCAGAAAGCCCAGCATGGCAATCAGCAGCGCCAGCACAGCCCCGATAAAGATGCCGGTGACGATGTTGCTGATGAGTGCGCCGGCGAACGTCTGCCGTCTCGCTGTCCCGGTTGGCGCATTCCTGCTCATGGTTGTGGCCTCCTTTCGTATTCAGCAGGAGAGAGCAGCGCCTGCTCCATCTGGTCATGTACTTAGTTCCCGCGGTGACCGGAGCGCAGCGCCTGAACAATATTGTTAAGATCAGGATTGGGTAGTAAAAGCTGTAAAAGATGTACACCGAAGAGCGCAATCAGTAGCCAGTCCAGCGGCCAGGGGTGGAGCAGGTGCCAGATCAGGGCAAGCAGCCCGATGCTGCCGGGAAGCAGCGGGCCGGCCGCATTGACCGCGATCTCCGCCGCGGGGCGCTCCAGGGGGGGACGTATCAGGCGTAGCAGCGGGCCGGTGCGCAGAAAAAAGCCGCTTCCGGCACCGCAGTAGTGGCGCAGGACGATCAGGTGACCACCCTCATGCAGGCAGATACTTAGCGTCAGGCAGAGAGCGAGCGCCAGATAGGCCAGTGGCAGCAGCGGCAGGACTGCCAGCAGCGCGCCGGCCACCGCTGCCACGAGCAGTCCTGCGCTCAGCACTGGGAGCCAGGCCCGCCAGACCTCCAGATAGAGCCAGCTGAGGAGCAGCAGCGTATTGGTGGTGAGCGGGGGATCGGAACGCCAGGTGTACACTGCCGGCAGCATGCGCGTTCGCAGGGCCAGCAGCCAGCGCGTACTCCGCTGGTGCCAGGTCTCACGCCAGTTGAGCAGGCCATGATGGTACAGCTCCAGGCTGAGTTGGCCCAGGTCCTTGAGCACCACCTCCCGTGGCTGCCTGTAGCGTTCCGCGATTTGCTCGGCGATGCTGGAGAGGCTGCGACAGCCATCGATCAGTGTGAGGAACTCACGGGCCGTACTGTTCAGAGGATAGTGCTGCAGCAACGCGCGGTCCTCCAGAGAATCTGTGTGCACCACCACGCCGGTGGGGAGCACGGGAATCATCTCAATCACGATCTTTCTCCATCTTCACGTCAGCAAGCTGATGGATTCCCAGATAGAGCATGCCCATGATCAGCAGTGCCGCCGCTGTCTGCACGAGCATCTGCGCCGCCATGCCTCCAGGCAGCCGCGCCAGTGCCTCCTGAGCGAGCTGGAAGAGCATATAGAGCGGCAGACCCAGAATGACCATTACTCCCGTCGCTGTGAGCATCGAGAGCGGGTCTTCGGTCGAGTACGGCACGGCGATTCCCAGGGCAAAACAGAGGAAGCATCCGATGCAGAGCAGCGGCAGGCGCTGCGGCAGGAGCAGCGGGTTGTTGCCGGCCCAGGTGAGGACGCCTACCAGCAGCACCCAGCCGCCAGCGATCACCACCAGGTTGGCGAACAGCTTCCCATCGAGCAGGCGGTGGACCTCGAGAGGCGTACTGGCCAGCACGCGATAGGCGTGGCTGTCCCGTCCCCAGGACATCTGGGCGATGGCGCAGAGCAGGACCGTTGTGAGATCGAGCGCCAGTTCGAGCAGCGCGTAGCTCAGAAGTGGATTGCTGGCGCGTGTCCAGAAGACAGCGACGGTGGCCACAAGCCAGCCGGCGACGACCATCATCAGGCCGACGACCAGTTGTTGATCGCGAGCGATGCCTTTGAGTTCGTAGAGGCAGCTACTCATGAAGAGCGAGGATGGAAAGGAAAGCTGTCGCAGCGGCACCCATTGACCTCTGGTTCCCACTGCCAGGCGCTCGCAGCGCTCAACGCAGAAGGCATAGATGCCCCCCCCCAGCAGGCCGATCGCGCTCAACAAACCCAGACCCGCTACGGCTCTGAGGAGGTCTGGCTGTAGTATCAGTGCCATCCAGTAGGCCGGCGTCAGAATCAGCCAGCCGGGCTGCCTGGCCAGCAGCGCCTGCGCCCCCAGAATCAGCGGCAGTGTGAAGAGGACCATGCCCAGGGCAATGCTCAGTCCCAGTGCCGCGCTGCGCAGGTCAACGCGCTCGGCCCCAAAGAGGCGCGTGATCCCGTAGAGCGCCGCCTGATGGAATGCCAGGGTGATTGCGTTGTAGGCGAGCAGCCCGAAAAAGACCGCCAGCAGTAGCTGCAGGGGCGTGGCCAGGCCCGCCTGTATAAAGGCCAGCAGTGCAGGCAGCCAGAGCAGGTTCTGCGCCAGGAAGAGCAGGATGATGCCGGGCAATAACAGGCCAGGACGCTGCTGCATGGGCGAGATCGGGAGGGGGGCCAGGATACGTTTGAGCGTGGTCTCCTCTGGCGTAAAGAGCAGCGCAAAGGAGACGAGAATGAAGGCTGTCAGGCCGAAGGTGCTGAAAAAGGCCGTCACGATGATTGTGCGTAGCTGCGGAAAGGTGCTGCCGCTGGATGCAGTGAGCTGAGTGATCTTGTAGAAGAAGCCATAGCCGAGATAGGCTCCTCCGCAGTAGCTGATCACCGCGAGCAACACGACCAGCCAGAGCGCCGGCATACGACGGAAGAGCTGGCGCAGGCGGTTACGCCAGATCAGGATCACAAGCCTAGAAATCTGCCAGAACACGCTCCAGTGCCTCCTCCTGCTCTTCAAGGCCGAGCGCCTTGAGAAATGCCTCTTCCAGATTGGCCGCGCCATAGGAGCTCAGCAGCTTCTCTGGCTCGCCCGTTGCCACGACGCTGCCCTGGTTGAGGAAGACCACATGATCGCACAGCTCCCCGACCATCAGCAGGTCGTGTGTCGAGATCAGAATCCCCACGCCACGCTCGCGCAGCTTGCGCAGGAGGCGCTTCACCAGCGCGATCATCTCTGGATCAAGACCCGAAAATGGCTCGTCGAGCAGCAGCAGACGCGGCTGGTGCAGGAGCGCGGCGATGAGTTGCACTTTCTTGCGCTGGCCGTGGGAGTAGGTTTCGAGCAGATCCTGCGCTTTGGTTTCCATATGCAGGAGGGCCAGGTAGTCGTTCGCCAGACGCCACTGCTCGGCCGAAAGCCCGTAGATGCGCCGGATGAACTGCAGGTACTCCCAGCCCGTCAGATGGGCAATGACCTCCTGCGAGTCGGGGACGAAGCCAAAGACGTGCTTCATCTGCGGGGTTACGCGCTGCGTCTCCTCGCCGTCCAGGACCATGCTGCCAGCCGTGGGGGGAAAAAGCCCCACCAGCATGGAGAGCAACGTCGTCTTGCCGGCGCCGTTGGGACCCAGCAGGCCGACGATGCTTCCCGGCCGAATGGCAAAAGAGACCTGATTAACCGCAGTGAAGGTTCCGAAGCGCTTGGTGAGCCTCTTAACTTCCAGTAGATACTCACCCATATTCCCTCGCTTTTTCTACTAAAGAGCATAGGATATTCGGATCTATTCAATCATACCCCATAGCCCGTCTTATGTCTATAGCATCTGGGGAACAGCGGGCAGAAGAGGGAGCGAGTCAGGCTTCGGCTGCTCCGTCTTCTACTCGGTGCCCAGATGACGCCCGCTGGCGGCTACCGGCAGCGTTACTTGCTGCTGCCAATCGTAACAAAGGGCCAGTGTACCTGCCAGGAGATCACCTCGCCACCGCCGTGGAGCGAGCACCAGATGGCCATCGCTCCAATCAGTGTGCCCGCCAGGATCAGCAGGACGATGAGGGCAACAATCCACCAGACGATGGGGGTTTCCTGGATCTGACGAGTGGGCAACGCTATCAGCGGCCTGGAAGAAGTACAGGGGGAGACAGGCTGGTGCATACGCGCTGACCTCCTTGCTGGCTATTTGCTACAGCCGATGGTGAGAGTGCCATCCCGGTTGATGTTCCATCTCACCAACGACGCCGCCACCGTGGATAGCACACCAGATAATGACGGCCAGAGCCAGCATGGCCGCGATGGTCAGCAGGACGATGATCAGGACCACCCAGCAGACGATGGGGGAGAGCAGATCTTCGCGCTCGTTCAGTTCGATGGCCGGGGGAGATAGGCTGGTGTAAGGTCCGTGTGCATCTCAATCTCCTATTTACTACATGCGATGCTTACCGAGCTGTTCCACGAGTTATAGTGCCAGCTTACGACAACGCCACCACCGTGAGTAGCGCACCAGATCACGACCGCCAGCGCGATTGTCGCCGCGAGCAGCAGCCCGATCCCAGAGGTCGACGATCCACCAGATGATCGTTGAGCTGCACTGGTCCCGCTTCGCAAGGCAGACACTGGGAGAGACGTACGCTCCTGTGTTGTTCTCACCAGCGTTCATGCCTGTTTCACCTCCTTTCTTATGCACGTGATAGTAATGTGAGCCATTGACGGCACAGCTAGAAGATAACTGGCCGGCGTTATACGTTACCAGCACATGAGGTAGTCTTGTTGTTAGTCTTTTCGGGAAGAGCACAGGTTCTCTAGTTCTGCTCTCAGAGAATCTTTATTCACCGGGAACTGCTGAGGCCTGTCAGAGAATCACCTGAAGAAGTGTCTATTATTAGGGGCTGGTTGTCCTTTGTGGTAGATGGCATGCCCCCCAGAAAAACAGGCAAGGGTTTCGCGATGAAAGGATTTATCAAAGAACCAAAGGCGAATAGTGCGTTGCGGCGTGCGCGTGAGGAGAGAGGATGGACCCGTGAGGAGCTTGCCGCCCGATTGGGGACTAACGGCTTTACGATCTACCGTTGGGAGAGCGGGCGAGCCTTCCCTCGACCGTACTACCGACGTCAATTGTACACGCTGTTCGGCTGTGAACTCGCCGATCTGGGGCTGTCAAGGGCTGCGACGAGTAGGGTCGCTCGTTAGCTTGTGACTGTGCCAGCGCCACAACATCGCCGGGCTGGAGGTCCCGCCGCAGTAGAACTTCGCAGCCCGCTCCGGGCCCTGTCCACCCAGAACCGTTGTTTCAAAGGGAACAAACTCATCCTCGCGTGGCTTGCGCTCCAGCGAGAGCTAGATCTCCTCGATGGCGCGCAGACCCTCGCCCGTGAGAACGAGCGTATCGCCGGTCACACACTTGGGGTCCGCGGGCGTGAACGTCCCAAGACCGACGCGATCCTTCTCGCTGAAGGCAACACGCTGGACAGGAACATCCTCGATGCGGCCACCATACTCGTTATCGCGCATGTAGCGGCAGCGAGGGCGACCTGTGCCCTCGCTGTAGAGGCCGACCTCCTTCTCCACAGCAGCGCGCAGATCATTGGGGATGAGCTGCAAAGGCTCCTCATGCATCGGGCAACCTTTAATCGCATAGACGGCACCGACGTCGGTGCGCGTATAGGCCTGGGAGCCGCTCTCACCAGTTCTGAGGAAAGGCCCCCTTGAGGGTCCATCTCTCCCCTGATCAAGGGAAGGCGAAGACGGACTCCACTGCCGGGAAGGAACATGAGTGGCCCCGGGGAGAGGACGGGCAGCCTTGATCTTGAGTGAGGGTGAAAGGCTGCCCGTCCTCAGCCGCCTTCCAATTCGTTAAGCAACGTTTCGAAGGCACGCTCCTCCTCTTCGGCCATCCGATAGCTTTCACTCTCGCTCGGAAAAGCCCCAGAGCGCACGTCAGCAAAGAAGGACTGGAGCGCACTGACTGCGGCTTCCCCAAGATGAGCATACTGTCGCACGAATCTGGCTTTGCGCTTGTTGAGATGCCACCCCAGAACATCATGAAAGACCAGCACTTGCCCATCACAGTGCACCCCCGCCCCGATACCAATAGTGGGCACAGGCACCAGCTCCGTAATGGCTCTGGCCACAACCGCAGGCACACCCTCCAGCACTATGGCAAAGACACCCGCCGCTGCCAGAGCACGCGCCTCCTCAACTAAGGCCCGCGCCGCTTCAAGATGCCGCCCCTGGACCCGATAGCCTCCCATGACCCGCACCGACTGCGGAGTCAGCCCTAGATGCCCCATCACTGGGATCTCTGCCGCAAGAAGTCCCTCTATGACTGGCAGACGCTTGCGACCTCCCTCTAGCTTGACAGCTTCGGCCCCTCCCTCGCGGATAAGCCGACCCGCATTGCGTACACTCTCTTCAAGCGAGATATGGTAGCTTAACCAGGGCATATCGGCAATCACGAGGGCCCGCGGCTGCGCACGCGCTACAGCAGCAGTGTGATGGATCATGATCTCAAGTGTGGCAGCAAGCGTATCCGGGAAACCAAGGACGTTGTCAGCGACTGAGTCCCCCACAAGGATCATGTCAGCCCCAGCCCGGTCAGCTATGGTGGCCATGACAGTATCATAAGCGGTGACCATCGTCAGGCGGGTCTGGCCTTTACAGGCTCGCACGGTGGCAACGGTCATTTTTTCTTGCATGGTCCTCTCTGCTTTCACTGAAGGATGGCTCTGCCCATTCAGTTGATCGCCACTGGCTCCAGCGGCTTTTCCTCTCGCTCAGGAGACTATCACCCCTGTCTCCCAACTACCGTCAGCTCGCAAGAGGAAATTGTCAATGAGCCGCGCTGTCTCAACAAAGGCCGCAACGGCGAGCAGCGCAGGCGCCTGTAAACGCTCTAGCGGCTGGAAGGTCTCTGGATGGCGTACGTCAGCATAGTCCAGTCGCGCCAAAGGCTCGCGCGCTATGGTCTCGCGCATGGCCCGCACTACTTCAGCCGTGCCGGCATCCGCTCGCCGCTCGTAGACTTCCTTGCCAGCCAGCAAGGCCCGGTAGAGGACAGTGGCAGCCCGCCGTCCCTCCGGCGAGAGATAGCTGTTACGGCTGCTCATGGCCAGTCCATCAGGCTCACGCACCGTCGGCATGATCACTAGCTCTATCGGGAGATGTAGATCAGCTACCAGGGCTTTGATAACAGCTACTTGTTGAGCATCCTTCTGCCCAAAATAAGCCCGCTGCGGCTGGGTCAAATTAAAAAGCTTGAGCACTACAGTGGCTACTCCCCGAAAATGGCCAGGCCGACTGGCTCCCTCACCTTCTCTGGCTAGCGGCCCCTGCGGCTCGACATAGGTGATGAAGTGCGGCGGATACATCTCGGCAGCCGTGGGAGCGAAGACGGCATCTACTCCTTGCTCCTCCAGAAGCTGACAGTCACGCGCTAGATCACGCGGGTAGCGCTCCAGATCTTCACGAGCGCCAAATTGAATCGGGTTGACAAAGATGCTAACAACAACTCTGTCGTTCTCAGCCCGCGCCCGACGCACCAGCGAGAGATGCCCTTCATGCAGATACCCCATCGTCGGCACCAGCCCAACGCTGCTTTGCCCGGGCAAGGCAGTGCGCCAGCTCCGCAGTTCTCGCACTGTGGTGATGATGTCCATCGCTCTCTCGCTCTTACTTCTCTTCTTGCACAATCTTCTTATACTTCAAAATCATATTTATCCTCAATAAAGCAGCCATGCGCTTTTCGATAGTATAACATAGGCCGCTGCTCGGCTGCAAGGAGCAAGCAAGTCCGGCTCGCCCGAGAGACACCTATCACAAGAAGAGGAGGTAGGGCGAACCGCCGCGAGGCCTGCTCTGTCTAGCGCGCCACAGAGACAAGAGCTATCCAGCGCCAGAGAGCCCCGCTTTTTACCCTACCTCCCATATCTTGTTCAATCTCAAATGTTTTGATCCGCCTTACCAGCGATGATGAACTGCAGGCTTGATCAGCCGTTCATACAAATCCCGCACTCTTTGCATGGTCTCATTGCTGAGGGGAGGCAGCTCGGCGGCACGGCTATTCTCCTCAGCCTGCTGCGGATTTTTAGCGCCAGGGATCACCGTCGACACCTGAGAGAACATCAATATCCAGCGCAGGGCAAACTGAGCCATTGTCATGCCCGCCGGCACCAATGGCCGCAGCTCTTCAACGGCCTGCAGACCAGTTTCGTAGTCGACACCCGAGAAGGTCTCTCCTTGATCGAAAGCTTCGCCGTGGCGATTGTAGTTCCGATGATCCGTGGGGGCAAACTGACTGTCTGGGCGCAGCTTCCCTGTGAGCAGACCGCTGGCCAGCGGCACGCGTACAATGATGCCTACCTGCCGCTCCTGGGCCGCCGCAAAGAACTGCTCCGCAGGCTTGTGCCGAAAAATGTTAAAGATGATCTGGACACTCTGCACGTTGGGGTAACGAATAGCCTTCAGGGCCTCCTCAACCTTCTCAACGCTGACCCCATAGTAGCGGATCTTTCCTTGCTGGACCAGATCATCCAGAATGCCAAAAACCTCGGGCCGGTCGTAGACTTCGGAGGGCGGACAGTGGAGCTGGAGTAGATCGATAGTCTCGGTTTCTAGATTGCGCAGGCTACGCTCAACGAAGGCTGTGAGATTCTGGCGATTGTAGCCATCAGCAGTGTGGGGAGTGAGACGTCGTCCGGCCTTGGTGGCAATATAGAGCGGCTCTTTGCGTTCTTTGCGTACACGAGCAATGAGCTGCTCGGAATGCCCATCGCCGTAGACATCAGCTGTGTCGATAAAGTTCACGCCGAGATCAATCGCTCGATGCAAGGCGGCTAAGGCTTCACGATCGTCGGTTGGTCCCCAGGCATCTCCCCCAATAGCCCAGGCGCCAAAGCCGATGGCCGATACTTGCCAGCCAGTACGTCCCAGCGGTCGATACTCCATAGACCTGTCTTGCACTCCTTCCTGTGAGATCTTCTAGCTAGCTAGCTGGTATGCCGATAGCCGGCACGCGCTCTTTGATTGTAACGCATGCAGGGGAACAGCGCCATGCGTGGTAAGGCCATGAGGCGCGCGCCTTGAGAGCAGCCTTCTCCCTCCTCGCCCCCCGACGAGCGGGAGACTCAGAACCCATATTCCGCCAGGCAGCGTCACTGCCTTTTCCAGAGCTGTGACTTTTTTGTCTCCTTGCCGTCTAAAGGGGACGTGTATAGCGATAGTTACCGCCAGGCCGGCGGCCCATCCCGTTATCATGAGGCTCCGGCGCCGGTCTGGTGTAGCCGCTCACCAGAGCCTAATATAAGGAGACTCCTTTAAGGAGGGGAGAACAATATGCCGGTCGTCAATAACATTGGTCAGGCTTTTCTGACCTCCCTTGCGAACGCCCTGAATCTGGTACTGACTTTCATTCCTAAGTTCCTCGGCTTTCTGGTCATTCTACTAATCGGTTGGATCGTTGCCAGCGTGCTCAGCCGTACCGTGACCTTCATTTTGCGTCGCATCGGCTTCGAGCGCCTGGGAGCCCGCGTCGGTCTGGCTCGCCTGGAGCAGAATACGGGGATGCGCTTCGATATCGTGGCCATTCTGGGCACCATCGTGTATTGGTTCATCTTCTTGATCTTCCTGGTGCCCGCTGTCGATGCGCTGGGACTGAGCACCGTAAGCAATATCCTTAATGAGCTGATCGCCTATATTCCCAATGTGTTCGTCGCCGTGTTGGTGCTCTTCCTGGGGCTGCTGGCCGCGAGTGTGGTGGGCGATATCGTGCGCGGTGTGACGGCTACGACGCGCGTGGGCAATCCCGCTTTGTTCGCTGCTGTGGCTCGCTACGCCCTCATCGGCTTCGCTGGCCTGATCGCCCTTGAGCAGCTACAGATCGCTCCTTCGTTGCTCAACATTCTCTTTACTGCCGTGGTCGGCGGCACCGCACTGGCTTTCGGCCTGGCCTTCGGTCTCGGTGGTCAGGACGCAGCGCGCCGCTTGCTCAGCCGCGGCGGCCTGTTGACAGCCCCTTCGGATGAGAGCGCTCAGCCGCTGCCTACTACCACGGGCGACCAGCCGGCTCAGCCAACGGCTTCCGCTTCTCAGCCTCAGCCCGAAGCCGGCAACTAACTAGGCCAGACGCTGCTTTCTCAGGTGCAGCTCTGCTCTCTCTCACCCTTCCAACCAGGCTAACCTAACTCATGTTCCAGCCTGGGAGGCCCCCGCTGCTCTCGCTTGAAGCCCAGGGAGCAGCGAGGCCTCCCAGCGAACTGGCAGGCTGTTATTCATCTATTCCTCTCGCTGCTTCTCTCGCCCTTTCCCCGCGTAGGTTTCTCTCTCAGAACGACAGCTACCATTTTACAACCTCTGGATATACGCAATGATCACAAAGGCGTGCTATAGTTGCATTGATTTCATGAGGAGCATGCATCATTGCAAGGCTGATCAGGAGCATGCCGCCAAGAGGCACGTGGATGACAGAGTGTACTACTACTACCGCTCCAGGCCAGGCGAGCCGATTACGTTACTGGCTCGGGAAGCTGGCCCCTCTTCTCTTGTTGCTGATCATGCTGACCGCCTGCGCTTTGGGGGGAGGCCCAAGCGCCTCCTCAAGCGCTACTGCCACTGCTCAGACCTCGGCCAGGTCGCCATCAACTCCGTTACCCGGTGAGCAGCGCTGGAAAGACGGCGTTTCGTCTCTGCTCTTTGGCACCAACGATACGCAGGAGTGGAGCCAGAATAATATTGAGACGAATCCGGCCTTCCAGGCCTCTCTGAGGGAAGCTCATTTTACTCTTTTGCGAACGTTTTTCTTCGATCGTAGCCTGGCTGACGGCCATGCTACAACTGATGCTGAGCTTGAGCAGCGCCTGCACACGGTCGAGCAGAGTGGCATGACGTGTCTGGGAGTGCTCTTCAATATCTTCGATGTGGCCTTTCTCAAGCACGTGGTCAGTTACGCCGGCTCACGCTGCCTGCTCTATGAGTTTGGCAATGAACCTGATTATAATGGGATCTCCAGCGCAAGTTATTTGAAGCAGTGGAATAGTGTCATCCCTCAATTGCGACAATTGAATCCCCAGGCCCGTTTCATCGGCCCAGTGATTAGCCAACCGAGCGCAACGGAGTTCTTGCGCGCTTTTCTGCAGGGCGTGCGGGCTTCCGGCGTGCTTCCCGATGCGATCAGTTTCCATTGGTACCCTTGCTGGCAGAATAGTGAAAGCGATTGCTTGAAGCTGGCCAATAGCGCAACGGAGGCGATCCAGGACGTCCGTTCGCTGACGCGCCAGATTCTTGGACACGAGTTGCCTGTAGGCATTACAGAGTGGAATTTTGATCCGGGCAACCCTCCACCCGCCTATGGCGAGAAGAGCGATTTTATCACGGCCTTTACGATACAGGCGTTGCAGGCCATGATCCGCGGCGGCTTGACTTTTGCCTGCCAGTTCGATGCGGCTAGCTACGCTGGCTACGGACACCTTGACCTCTTCGATGTGGAGACAAATGCTCCCCGCCCTCAGTACTATGCTATGCGGAACTTTATCGCTCAATACTACCCCGGCTCCGCCGGTGCATCGGCTACGCCGTCGCAGCCGCGCGCCAGTCCCCTGGTCTCGCGCGGTAAACCGGTTTTCTGCTCGGCTAATGACGACGGCCCAGGCGGACCAGCAGCTCTTGTCGACGGCCACTATGGAAACTGGGCTTTTTGGCATGGTACTGAGCGCTCGCTGCCCTCCTGGTGCGCAATTCATGTGGGCAGCGGTCCCTCACGCTTGCTGCTGACCTGGACCAGCGATTATGTCTTCGACTATCTGAGCGATAGTGGCCCTACCCCTCGCTCCTATACTATCGCGGTCTCGGCGAATAGTACGAATGGCTCCGATGGTTCCTGGAAAACGCTGGTGACAGTCTCCGCTAATCGAGCTCGCAATCGCGAGCATCTGCTGTCGTTCGCAGGGATGTCCTGGGTTAAGATGACAGTCACTGGTGTCCAACCCGGCAATAGCGAGCATGAGTTTATGATCGATGAAATTGATCTCTTCAATGTTTCTACTCAGGCCGCCCTCAACGACAGCTTTTTTTGCCTGGGAACTTCGATCACAGCTCTCTCTTTCAACCGCTTCGCCGAGCATCAGCCCGCCCTTCCTGAGCTGGTCCAGGCCGCTTATCCTGCAGACTTCCCCGCCCTCGTCAATGGCGGCATCGGCGGCCAGACGAGTGCGGGCATGCTCAGTCAACTAGATACTTTCCTGTCCCTTAATCCCGATATGCACTACTGGCTGATCGAAGTAGGTACCAATGATGCCTTCGGCCAGGTCGATCCGGCAACGTACCGTCAGACGCTGCAGAACCTGGTGACGCGCATCAAACAGGCCGGTCATGTACCAGTGCTCGCCCTGGCCCCTTATAGCAACCGCCCGGGCGACAGCACCGTCCTGAATGCAGAGATCGAACAGCTCAACCGTGTTGTCGTCGAGATCACCCAGAGCGCCGGCCTCATGAGGGGACCTGATTTGTACACCCTCTTTCGAGACCATCCAGCCTACCTCAGCGCCGACGGCATTCATCCGAGCGATGCTGGCGCAGTAGCCATCAATCGAGCCTGGTTCGAGGCCCTGCAAGCGTACGGCATTTGGAGCTAGCTAGCCAGGTAGGTCTCTACTGAGCGACCTTCCTGGCCTCCTCTTCCCTTCCTTCCTTCCTTCCTTCCTTCCTTCCTTCCTTCCTTCCTTCCTTCCTTCCTTCCTTCCTTCCTTCCTTCCTTCCTTCCTTCCTTCCTTCCTTCCTTCCTTCCTGCGTTCGCTCGCCCCCTGCTCTTCTGCGCTTTGCCGTGGCCTGCGGTCCTCCACGGCAGAGGAATAGCGATTCTGGAATCAGATCGGAGATAGAGTCGGGGAATAGAGTTGAGACAGAGCCAGGCTCCTAGAGCCGGCAAGGGCTGCCTGGTCATCGCATCGGCACAGGAGTAAGCCGCCTCCCGTTCTGACGAGCAGGCGGCTCCGCGGCCTCTCCGAACAATGGCAAGCAGACAAGTCGTCTCCTCTACAGGCGCCTGGTTGAGCGACTAGCGGCGCTGGCATCGCCAGCAAGCATCAGCCTTGGTTGGGTTCTGCCAGTCAGGATTTAGCCGCTGAGGTGGCTGATCTCCGTATCGAGCACAGACCCATCGGCGCCGGGACCCAGCTTGCCGGTCAGACTCGCGCTGGTCACCGGTCCAGCCTGGTCTATTGCCGCCTCTGCGGCCCTCTCAGCCGCTGGTGGTGCTCCTTTACGCCGACGCAGCACGGCATCAAAGAGCGCCAGCAGATCGGTTCGCGGAATCGTGCGTAGCAGTGTCGCCGTCGTCAGGTAGACAACCAAGGCCACAGGCAGCAGAGCCAGAATGCTCCATTGGCGCAGCAGCCAGACCACGGAGGCCATCACCAGGCTCGCCACCAGCGCCTTCAAGGCTACCGGAAGGCTGGCGCGCGGCCAGAGAGTGCGAGGAATAAAGAAGAGGAAGGGGCCAATAAAGAGCAGCTCCGTCAGGGAGGTTACCAGGGCGGCGCCGTCCTGATGATAGAGCGGGATCAGGACCAGATTGAGGCCCAGATTAAAGACCAGGGCCACACCCGCCATGAGCGTCATCTTTCGCTCTTGATGGATACTGACCAGAACCGTGCTGAGGACCATATTCACATAGAGGAAGACCAGACCGGGGGCCAGCAACTGCAGCACCCCGAAGGTGTGCACGAACTCGGGGCGGTGATAGAGGAAGCCGATGATGTTAGGCGCTGCCACGACCATCAGAGTCGCCATCGGGATGCTACAGAACAGCAAGAAATTTAGCGACTTCTCGATGGCTAGCCGGAGAGCATCCTGCGACTGGATGGCCAGCTTAGAAAAAACAGGGTACATGATGGCAGCGATCACCAGGCTCGGCAGGAAATTCAAGGTATCGAAGAGGCGATAGCCAGCGCCATACCAGCCTACCATCGCCTCATTGCCTAAGAGGGAAAGCAAAATCACATCGAGGCGATAGTAGAGCACCCCCAGCACGCCGTAGACGAGAAAAGGCAGGCTGGAGCGCAGTAGCAAGCGGATTGTCCTTCCATCCAGCAGCAGGCTGAAGCCAACCCAGCGAAAGAAACAGAGAGCCTGCCAGAGCATATTTAACAAAGCCCCGCCACAGAGAACCCAGGCCATTGCCACAACCCCGGCGCCATTTTTGAGGAGCAGATAGCCAAACAACGCCGACGAAGCCTTCTCCAAAATAGTTCCCACGACCGGCGCTACATTGCGCTCAAAGGCATAGTGCGCCGCCGCAAAAGCCGTCCCCATGCCTGTAAAGAGCAACGTCAGCCCACTGATCATCACCAGCGTGCGCACTTCGCGATCGTAACCCAACAACCAGGGAATGGCCAGCAGCAGGGCATAGAGCAGGCCCCAGGCCACAGCCTTGATCAGCAGTGTATTGGCCAGATAGCGTACGGCCCGCTCCGGCTCCTGGGCCACATCGCGCGTCAACTGCTGGTTAAAGCCCTGCTCCATCGGGAAACCAACCAACAGGGCCAGCGTGATCGCAAAATAAAGCTCGCCAAACTTGACATCGCCTAAAAAGCGCCCGTAGGCGATCGTCAGCAGCAAGGTCGAGGTCCAGGTAATGACCTGACCGCCCAGAGAGATGAGCGTATTATAGACTACACGGCGCAATCGCTGCATACCCAAACACCTGCACAGGACTTGCCTTCCTTCCCGAGCTGACACGCAGAGGCTCCCTGACTGTGCGGCAGCACTTTTCTGCGCGATCCTTTTTAAGGTATATCCGCCCGGGGTGATGATGAGATGCTGATGGCGGTAGAGAAGCAGTGGTCTTCACGTCGAGTCATGCGCCAGCCAGCAGGGGCAGCAAGGCGCGCTAACCTGGTTCTGAGATCATAACTGGACAGGGCTGCGCTGGCTCTCTATAATGAAGCACGCCCGGCTGAGGACGGGCGGCCCAAGCGCGCAAGAAGGAGGCTGCCAGGATGGTCACACTCATCAGCCTCCTGACTCTTCAGAAGAGGAAGCACCAGGAAAGGCTAGTACGGGTCTTGAAACCAGGAGCGGTCTCCTCGCGCGTCAGAAGTGTTAAAGGCCGCCCCCCCCAACCCAAGGCGCACGGGACGGCCTCGCCTGCGAAATGGATCTGCATTTGCTCTGCTCCTTATGTGAGTGATGCCTGATGTCGATCAATACTGTAGAGCATGAGACAATTCTTTCCGATGAGGCGTTGGTGCGGCGCTGCAAGGAGGAGCTGCCTCATGTCACGAGTAGCTTTGAGCTTCTGGTGGCTCGCCATATGCAGCGTGTCTATACCCTGGTTTATAAGATTGTCAATGACCATGAGGAGGCCGAGGACCTGACCCAGGAGGTCTTTCTGAAGGTCTATCGCGCTCTGCCCCGCTTCGATATGCAGTGCGCTTTTACAACCTGGCTCTACCGCATTGCTACTAATACGGCTCTGGATGCAATGGACCGGGCAAGGCGCACACGTCAACAGGTGATTCACTTGAGTCGCGCTGTCAAACATTCCCAGAGCGCCCGGGAGCCGAGCGAGCCGCCCCTCAGCGAGCTACCAGCGCGCGAGCCACTGCCGGAAGAGCAGGCGTTGCGGCGTGAGTTGCGCGAGTGTATTAATCGTGTCTTGCGCCGCCTGGACCGCGAACAGGCCAGGGTGCTGTTATTACGCGATCTGGAGGATCTGAGCTATGAGGAGCTGGCTCAGGTGCTCCAGGCCAGGCTGAGCGCTGTCAAGATGCGTGTCCATCGCGCGCGCCTGGCCTTCAAGGAGCTTTTCGGCGAGTTCTGCGGGAAAATCTATCAGGTCTTATCAATTGCTGAGCAGAAGGAGAAAAGGAAGAAACAGGGAAGTAATGGAAAGGAGATCTCAGTTTAGATGAACTGTGAGGAATTATCGCAACTACTGCCGGATCTCGTGGAGGGAACGCTGCCGCCAGCCTTGCAGGCCGAGGCCGAAGCAGCTTTGCCCTTGTGTCCAGAGTGCCAGCGCGAGCTAGAGCTAGCGCGCCAGGTGCGGACTTTGCTGAGCAGTCTGCAAGCCGAATATGCCGGCCTGCGTCTGCCTGCCGATTTTGAGCGGCGCTTGCTCTCCCGCATCCACGCGGAACAGAGCAGCCTGGAGCTGCTCGATCTCTCCTCACAGACGCTGTTGCAGTGGCTGATTGATCTGATCAATCTGATCGGCGCGCTGCTCGATCCGGCCACGGGCACGCTGCGCCTGCAGACGCAGCCGTCCGCCTCCTCCTGATGGCATGGGACGGCGCTTTGTGGAGGTGGTCGCTTGTTATGAGCTTGCAACCGTTATTGCAGTCATTAGTGAGTGTTGGCAGTAGTCTGCTGGCCTTTATTCCTCGCCTGGTGAACGGTCTCATTGTTTTTCTGGTCGGCTATCTGATCAGTTGGCTGGTCCGCTGGCTGTTGCGCTTTCTTTTTCGCCAGACGCGCCTTGAGTTGCTCTTTGAGCGCATCGGGCTGAGACGCTCGCTGGCAACCTTCGGAATCCGCATCCCCCTGAGTGAGCTGCTCGCGCAACTGGTCTTTTTCTTTCTGCTACTGAGTTTCTCGATCCAGGCGGTGGAGCTGATGGGGCTGACGCCCGTGGCTGCTTTGCTGCAAGCTGTTCTGCTTTTCCTGCCACGCGCTATCAGCGCTGCTCTGCTGCTCCTACTCGGGTCGTTGCTGGCGCGCTTGTTGGGCACTACTGTAACGGCAGTAGCGCGTAATGTCAATATTACCTATGCGGGCGCGCTGGGCAGGCTGATTGAGTATACGGTGGTCGCCTTCTTGTGTGTCCTCGCACTGGCTACCCTTGGGGTCGAGACAACGCTTTTGACGACAAGCCTGACCATCGTTGTGGCAGCGGCAGGCCTGGCAGTCGCCCTGACTTTCGCGCTGGGAACGCGCGAGGTGGCTCGCCATGTGATCGCTGGCTACTATGTACGGCAGCAGTTCCGCCGCGGTCAGCGGGTCACGCTGGGGGAATATAGTGGTACCGTGCAGGCTACAAGTGGAGCCTATACAACCCTGGAGGTGGCAGCCGAGGATGGGAGCCGTCGTCTGATCGCCTTGCCCAATGGGTTGCTCTTGCAGGGCGTGGCGATTAGCGAGGAACCTGCTCCGGCCAGGGCCGAGCCTACCCCACCGGCTGACGCTGGTAGAGGCCAGGCCACGACTGGGGGCGAGCCGCCTTCTCCTCCCGAGGAGAGGCCGGAGCATGGGGACAATGCTGACTGATCAGATCAGCATCGATCAGGGATGGGAAGGAGCGGGCCACGGCCAGAAGGTCGCTATGGCTCGCTCTGATTTCTTGGAAGGCTTTGACAGGCAGGCCCAGCCTGCTGAAAGGCTGGGCTCCGCTTCCTCAAAGAGGTTAGTAGCTTCGACAAGAAAGAAAGAAAGAAAGAAAGAAAGAAAGAAAGAAGAAGGGAGGCTTAGGTCAGCATGCAGTTTGGTGTCATCGTTCCGCAGGGCTGGCGCCTGGATCTGACGGGCTTTGCTGATCCCGTGGCAGCCTATGAAGCTATGACAGCGGTGGCCCGCGAGGCTGAGGCTCTCGGTTTTCGTTCGGTCTGGCTCTATGACCACTTTCATACGGTGCCTGTTCCAAGTCAGGAGCTGACTTTCGAGGCCTGGATGTGTACCGCTGCCCTGGCACGCGATACGCAGCGCGTGCGTATCGGCCAGATCGTGACCTGCAATAGCTATCGCCATCCGGCTCTGCTGGCAAAGATGGCGAGTACGGTCGATGTGCTTAGTCACGGTCGCTTGATCCTGGGCATCGGCGCCGGCTGGTACGAGCATGAGTATCGCGCTTATGGGTACGAGTTTCCTTCGACTGGCGAACGCCTGGCCCGCCTGGATGAGGCGCTCCAGGTGTTGCTGGCTCTGTGGACGCAGGAGGAGGCGCATTTTGAGGGCCGCTATTATCAGGTGCGTGGGGCGATTAATCAGCCCAAGGGTGTGCAGCGTCCGCATATTCCGATCTTGATCGGTGGTAGTGGTGAAAAGGTGACGCTGCGCCTGGTGGCTCTTTATGGGGATGCCTGCAATTTCGGTGGTGATGTTGAAACAGTGCGCCATAAGCTGGCAGTGCTGCGCCAGCATTGTGAGTCCGTGGGGCGCGATTATGAGAGTATCTGGCGCACGGTGATTATCGACGAGTGTGCGATTGCGGAAAGTGAGACGGAGGCGCTGGCCAAGTTGCGCCCCGAGCAGCGCGCTAATTTGGAGCATTTGCGTCGTACTCAGTTGATCGGTACGCCGGAGATGATTCGCTCCCGCATCGCTGAGTATGAGGCCCTGGGTATTCAGGAGCTGATTATTCGTTTTGTGGATGCCGCCACTAATCTTGATGCGCTTCGGCTCTTTGCTCGTACTTGTTTCTCATCCTGATTCGGTGATAGATCTGTCTGGCAGCAGGAATCAAGTGATCTCTTTGCACTTATATTGACAATGGTTATGCTTAGTGATATATTTATATAGATGTATAAAGCGAACAACAAGTAAACAGATCCTTGCCGGGTGAGACGCGTGCTCTCTCCATAAAGCTGCTCTGGCCGGTTTTGGGCGACGG
Organism: Thermogemmatispora argillosa; assembly: GCF_059696725.1. NCBI lineage: Bacteria > Bacillati > Chloroflexota > Ktedonobacteria > Thermogemmatisporales > Thermogemmatisporaceae > Thermogemmatispora > Thermogemmatispora argillosa. Next base: position 1,479,098 of record NZ_AP019377.1, read on the forward strand.
CGTTTTGCAGAGAGGTAGACGGTTCCGGCACGTGTTTCTACAAGCAGAGAATTGCCCGGAGGGAAGCTTGGGAGTATGTTTGTCCTCTCTCTCAAGGCCAATTGCCGCGGTTTGCCAGGCAGGGAAGATGTGTTCCTCAGCAGGTCTCTTCATAGGGAGTGACTTTTATGTATTGTATCTACTGTGGCGCACAAAATGATGATAATGCCCTCTATTGCCAGCAGTGTCATCACACTCTTCCCCCTCTGGCTGTGAAATCTGCGGCCTCTGGGCAGCTCTCCCCGGAGAGCGGACCTTACCAGACAGGCCAGTTGCCCCTTTATCCAGAGCCTGCCTCTCTTGGTTCTTCTCCTCCCTTCGCGTCAGTTTCTTCCTCTCGCCAGGAAAGGATCGCTAGCCCCTATTCAGCCAGCAACCGGTTCGCCGCTCTCCCCTGGCGACAGAGGTACTTTGATCAGGCAATCCTCGCTGGTGTGTTGCTCATCTGCATTGGGTTTTTCTTACCCTGGATTGAGTTGAACATTCCTCTGCTTTCTCTGCCGTCTCTCTCTGGGATTAACGGCGGTCTGTTTAGCTGGCCCCTGTTATTCCTGGCGCTGGCTCAGGCGGGTCTGGTGCTCTTCGAACAGCGACTTGTTCAATGGCAGCCTGTACTGCGCTCCTGGCTCCACATACTGCCGCTCGTCTTCGGGGCCTTGTTTGTCATGCGTGCTTGCGATCTGATCACGCTTGCCCTCGGTCTATCCAATTTAATTCAGAGTTTTCTGTTGGGCTTCTCTTCTGCATCTTCAAGTATGCAAAATTTGCCATCGCTCATTATGCCAGGAGCTGGGGATTTTTTGATGCTGCTCGGGGGTTTGCTGCTCATGATTAGCGCGGGCTGGCGGCTGGCCCAAGCCTGGAGGGCGGTCTCAGTGGAGAACGGCTGATGCGAGGCGCTCAGTCTGGAAGAACGCTGACGGCTCTTGCGGCTTCAATCTTCGAGAGCAGCCTTTTCTGCTCGAATCTGTTGCCAAAGCTGAAGCCCTCTGTGAAGCAATGACGATACGTCAGCAGATGCTCATCACAGAGACGAGTAGTGTTCTGCTATTGTTGTAGTAGCTTGCTTGACTGTTCTACTTTCAGTAAGCAATCTCGTTCTTATGCCTGCGCCAGGCGCCTTGCTCTTCCAGTGCAGTCCGGGCAGGGTTGCCTGCGCTTTTTCCTGTTTTTCACTGAGGTTCTATTGTTCGGAGAAAGCAGATTCTGTTTGCTGAAGGAGCGATGTCATGCAGTGTACTTCCTGCGGGGTGGAAAATGCAGAGGGAGCACAGCTGTGCCAGCGATGTGGGAAGCCCTTAGTGGCAGCGGCGTCGGAGGGATCTTCTTGCGCCCCCCATGAGAGCACGGGGGGAATGGCGTCTTTAGCCGGTAATAAGGAGGTATCTGAGTCAGGAGAAGGGCCCGCCAAGGCCTCCCTGGAGGCGTCCATTAGGGTAGCTAGCGGTCCAGCAGCCACCTTTGCCACCGCAGGCAGCCCGGACCGAGCTTCTCAAAGAGCGAGGGGATCGGCGGAGGTAGCCCGATCAGCCGGTCCTTCGCCTGTGTCACACGAGTGGCCTCTTGGAACGCTGATAGCCAACGGGATTATGCCTTTGCGTCGTGACAAGGCGAGTCTGGCGATGCTGATCGGCTGCGCTGCCGGCCTGGTGGGCTTCTTTCTCCCCTGGATTCAGGTGGCTGGTCTTTATCCTCTTTTCAGAGCTCCGTTCTCTATCAGCGGTCCTGATTTCGGGCTGACGACCTGGCTACTGTTGCTGGCGCTCTTGCTACAGGCCGCTCTGGCTGCTGCCGAGTCCTGGTTTCTGAAGAACAATCCCCGGCTGGTGGTCTGGCTGCCGGCACTCCCCTTGATCATCGGCGCCTTCGTCCTGGCGATCGCTGTCTATACTGTTGGCGCCTGCCTGCGCGTCGAGGGACTGCTTGCTCTTGGATCTCTCAGCGATCGTATATTGGCTGCTCTGGATCTCAGTATTAAGGTCGGGCCCGGAGCCTACTTGACCTTGATCGGCGGGGCTTTGGTGCTGGGAAGCGGAGCCTACCGCCTGGCGCGGTTACTGCAGCGGGCGCGGTTCCTCGTGTAGTGGGGATGGGCCAGCGGCCAGGATCGGGGGGGCCCTTTGTTGCGGGTCTATCGCGCTGTCAGGGTGTAGTTTCGATCACGATCTCAGTGCGCCGCCTCTCCTCTAGTGAGGCCAGGAACCTCAGCAACTGCTCCCCTTCAGCCATGAGTTCCTGCCGTTGGGTCGCCCCGAGAGGTCTGAAGGGGCTGATGAGCAGTGTGAGGCTCTCGCGCTGGCGCTGCAGGGTCCAGGTACCGGCGACAAAGCCGTCGATCAGGATGGTGGGCAAGACGCGCCCGGGCGGCAGCAGGACAGTTCGCCGATAGGCGGCAGGTAGGATACGCTCGCGGTTAGCATGGGCGAGGAGCAGGTTGTCGAAGTCGGGGAGGAAGCGCACGGCGGCTGGCAGGTCCGCTGGTGGCAATGGCTGATCGGGAAGGTCAAATAGCTCTTGGCCTTGCTCATCACGATAGAGACGCAGCTCAGGGCGTAACGAGCGGATGACAGGCCCGAGGCCTCTCAGGCCCGACCAGCTTTGGAGATCGTTGAGGCTGGCTGGCCCGAAGGCTGCCAGGTAGCGCCGCACGAGCAGACGAAGCCCCTCTTCGGGTGACCACGGCTCGCCCAGGGCTTGGAGCCAGTCGAAGGCAATCGCGTAGCGCGGGTTGCTGCTGAAGCCCCACGGCTCTCGATCAGGCACCTGCACAAGTGGAAGAGACATGCGTACGAGATAGGCAAGAAAGGGTGGTTCCAGCTCGGGAAAGCGCTCGGCCAGACGTTGACGCAGTTCTGCAAAGGTGCAGGGTTTTTCTTGCAGCATCTGCTGAGCCGCTGCTAGCACAGCTTCTGGTACAGAGGCTTCTGCGCGTCTGCGAAAGAAGGACTGGAGTGAGCGGCTGAGCGCCGGTTGCAGGGCCTGGCGGAAGCGTAGATAGTCGGCGGCACTGACAAGATGTAGGGTAGCTCGCATCATTGTGGCACGTACGACCTGCCGCCGGCGAAAGAGGTCGCACAAGGCTTGGGCATCAAAATGAGCGAGGCGCGTCCAGAGTCCTATGAAAGGCGGCGCTGCTAGCTGGGCCTGCAGCCCAACCAGGTGCTCGATGGCCTCCAGCGGAGCGCTTGCTGCCCGCTCTAAAAGCCACTGACGTGCTAATGTGGCGCGATTAAGCTGGCGCTGGCTAAGGGGTTGCTCCATCGGGTGAATGCCCTCCTGTTTTGCTCTCTTTGGAGACATCTTCTCTTTCAACAGCCGTTAGGGGGAAAGCCCCCGCACAATGGCAGACAAGTGCTGGTCTTTGGCCTGACGCTGTGCTATGCTGAAAGGGTACAGCGTGGCGACTCGCGTAACGTTGCTTGTTGCGCTGTCCGCGACGGTGGTCTTGCTTGCTGCCGCAACTGCTCGCGGGCAGGGACACGAGATCGCTGGTTGGCAACAATCGCGTTAGAGGGATACGCAGCCGGAGCGGGATGCCTTCGGTCAATTAATACGTCAGTGAGTAGGAAAGAGCAGAGAGGAAAACGGTGCGCCCAGGCAAAGCACAGGTGCTTACGATCTACCTTGGTGAGTCGGATCAGTGGCAGGGTCAGCCGCTGTATGTTGCGATTCTTCAACTGCTACGCCAGGAGGGATGCGCCGGCGCTACGGCACTACGGGCTGTGGCTGGCTATGGGGCGAGCGCGCGTCTGCATGGGGAGCAGGGGCTACGCTGGTCCTCCGATGCCACTATTGTGATCCAGGTGATCGATCAGCCCGCTCGTCTCGGGCGGCTTCTTCCCCGGCTGAGCCAGATGCTGCAGGGCGGCCTGATAACCCTCCAGGAGACCGAGGTGCTCTTCTATACTCCAACGCCTCCGGAGCTGCCGTCTCATCGGACGGTGCGCCAGGTGATGGCAACGCTGTTGACCACCGTTGGGCCGGAGACAGCGGTGGCTCAGGTGGTGGAGTTGCTGCTGCAGGCGCCGTTTCGCGCCTTGCCGGTGGTTGATGAGCAAAGGCGCCTGCTCGGCATTGTGACGACGGGTGACCTGATACGATCGGGTGTATTGCCGCTGCGCCGTGGTTTGGTACGCCTGGCTCTGGCTTTAGATGAGGCGACGGCTGAGCAGATACGCGCGCCTCTGACTGAGGCTCAGCAGGGGACGCGGTCGGTGGCGGAGATTATGAACCGACACGTGTGCACGGTTCATCCAGAGCAGTCGCTGCGCGAGGCGGCTCGTCTCATGGTGGAGACGGGCCTCCGCCGCCTGCCGGTGGTCGACCGTGAAAGACGCCTGGTTGGGATGCTGTCGCGCACGGATCTGCTGCGCGCGATGGCGCGCGGCCCTTTAGGGGACAGTGATGAGGAGGGCGCTCAGGCTCGCTTGTCCTCGTATAGCAGTGGGCGCGTGGTCCCTGCGGAGGCGAGCGTTTTGGACTATATGCGCCGTGAGGTGGTGGCCGTTCACGAAGAGACCGCGCTTGCTGAGGTGCTTGATGCGCTGCTGCAGTCCCCCCTCAAGCGGGTGGTTGTGGTCGACGATGAGCAGCATGTACAGGGGATCATTAGCGATGTCGATGTGCTGGCAGGTTTGCAGGAAGAGCTGCGCCCGCGCTTTCTCTCCTGGTTGGCCGGGCTGGCCCGCGATCGCTCGCAGCGCGGTCCTGGGGGAGCGTTCCAGCCGCAAGCAGGCCGGGCGCGGCGGGCGCGCGATGTGATGAATCGCAACGTGGTCACGGTGCGCGCTGCGGCGACGGTCTCTGAGACGGTTGCCCTGATGATGCGAAGCGGTCGCAAGGTGCTGCCGGTAGTGGATGACGATGGGCGCCTGGTTGGGATCGTGGGACGCTCTGATTTGCTGCGTGTCCTGCTGGAAGATGGTGACGATGCTTCATAATGGTTCCAATTCTGGTTTAACCAGATCTGATCAGAGGCCTCTGACAGGAAGAGGCAAACGACTGCGCATCTTTGTGGGTGAGGCTCAGGAGTGGCAGGGCCAGCCCCTCTATCGAGCGCTTCTGGAGGCGGCTCAGCGTCAGGGGCTGGCCGGGGCCACGGTGCTGCGTGGGATCGAGGGCTTTGGTCCGGCCCATCATCTGGTCAGCGAGCGTCTACCCGATATTGCCGACAACCTGCCGTTGTTGATAGAGCTGGTCGACAGCGAGGAGCGAATAGAGCGCTTCCTGCCCGTGGTCCAGCGCATGCTTGGCCGCGGCTTGATCACGTCGGCGCCGGTTACGATTGTCTTCCCGCCGGCTTTGCAGGAGAGGCCCCTATGACACTGGCAGCGTTCGGGCAGTTGCTGGCAACAGGGCTGGCTGGGGCTGTAGGAGCGCTGAGCCGTTACGCGCTCGGGCGCTACATTGCTCAGCGCGTGGCGACCGCCTGGCCTCTGGGCACGCTGGTGATCAACGTGACGGGGGCCTTTGCGATAGGCGTGCTGTTCGCCCTGGCGGAGAAGCAGATGATGGGGACGGCGCTGCAGAGTGTGCTGACGACGGGCTTTCTGGGAGGCTATACGACCTTCAGTACGATGAGTTGGGAAGGGGTGGAGCTGCTGCGCGGCGGTAGTGGCTGGTTGGGGCTGCTCTATCTCGCTGGTAGCCTGCTCTTGGGCCTGACAGCGGCAGCCGGTGGTCTGGCAGTGGGGAGGTGGCTCTAGTGGCTCAGGTCCTTTCCGCGCCTCGACGCCTGGGGGCGGTCGCGATCGGTGGCTTCTGTGGAACGCTGGCGCGGGCCGTGCTCAGCCCCTTTTTGCAAGCCTGTTTCGGGAAGAGTTGGCCTTACGATATTTTGCTGATTAACCTGAGCGGTGCGCTGGCGCTGGCACTGGTGACTGTTCTGGCTGAGGCGACCTTTCTGATCGGGCCGACGCGCCGTTTGCTGATCACGGTCGGCTTTCTGGGCGCTTATACGACCTTTAGCAGTCTGGCCCTGGGGGATGTGCTGCTGTTGGCAGCCGGGCGCTGGCTGGCTGCTGCCCTCTATCTGCTGGTGAGCCTGGTCGGGGGGATAGCCGCAGTGCTGCTTGGCCAGTGGCTGGGCGGGCGGTGCCTGGCCCTGCGCGGCTGGTGGCAGGTGCGTCGGCAGCGAGGGCGTTGGGCGGCGCGGTCTATAGGACAGCTCGCCTTAGCTGATCGGGAGGCCGACGGGCCTGCCAGAGCGGAGCCGGTCAGCGGGCCATCGACTTCGCCGCTCGGGACGAGCCAGGCTCAGGCCAGTCGTCCGAGGGAGCAAGCAGAAGGCGAGCGCTAGCGGGAGGCGCCGGAGCTGCAATGCTCAGATCAAAGGTGGCTTCGACATCCTCGAAGCCGAGGCGCCTGACGATGAGTGTGAGCCGCCAGTGGCCCCCCATGCTGATGGCGCTGCTGACCGTGCTATAGCGACCCGGCACGCTGGCTACGGGGGTCAGAGGGACCTCTTGCAGACCCATGACCATATCTGTCATGGTGCAGCGCAGGAAAACGCTGGCGCCAGGCCCGAGCCTTAGCGGACGTCCCTGGCTGTCGCGCAGGTCGACAGCGAAGGTGTTGATTCCTACTTGACCGGGATTGATGATCAAGCTGTAGCTGAGGTCGCCCATGCGCCCCTGATAAAGCACAGGGCCTCTTCCCGAGCCGGTCGTGATCAGGTTGGCCGGCGGTGGTGGGCTAAGGCTTGTGAGGACGCCAACGATGATCAGGAGGAGCAGGGCTAGCGCCCCCTCCCAGCGGACCGCGCGCACAAAGAGGCGTTGCAGGCGCCCTGCAGCGAAGGAGGCGGCTCCACGGTCGCGCTCGGGCTGCCGCGCCAAACGGCGCAGACGCGGCCCGAGCACGAAGCCGTTAACAGCCCCCAGCAGAAGCAACAGGGCAAAAACCAGGCTCTTGCCCAGTAAGGCCCGTCCGTAGTCGCTGGTGAGGAGAGCCGCGAGGGAGGGCAACAGGCGGAGGGCCTCCAATCCTCCGGCCAGGGCCAGAAGCAGGATCGCTGGCAGCGCCAGACGGGTGAAGTGTTCGACCACGGCGGCCAGAAGGCGAGTGCGGTCGCCTGTGCCTGGAACAAGCCGGCCCAGAGCTGGCGGCAGCATGACAATGAGGGCCAGTAGCGTGCCGATCCAGGCAGCGCTGGCCGCCAGATGCAGCAGATCAAGCGGTAGGAGCAGGAGAGCCTGGCGGCTGGCGGCAGCGTGCGAGTTCAGCACCTCGGTGACCATGAGCAGGACGGCCAGGCCCAAGAGCAGGCTATCTGACCAGCTCCGCCGCCAGCCGCGTGGCGGGCGATGCCAGAGCAGCCTCCAGCCAGCCCAGGCAATCAGGAGCAGCCCCAGACGGCAGAGCCAGATAGTTCCGAAGCGGCTGCGTGCGATGTCGGCCAGGCTGTGCGCATTGCTGAGGAGCTGCCAGGGGGCCAGATTGCTGAAGACCCAGCCCTGATAGCCCCAAAAGGCCAGCCAGCCCAGGCTCAGCGCCAGCAGGACTGTCAGCAGGTAGGTCCGACTGAGGCCTTGGACAAGCCGCTCTGCTGAAGCCAGCTCCGGCCCCACTTGCTTCCGCACCTGCCGAACGCTCGGGCGCCAGACAAGGAGCAGAAAGAGCGGCAGCCCAGGCAGGGCAGAGAGAGCAAGAATATTGAGCCAGCGCACGCCCACACTCCAGATAGTGAGGTTGGCGCTGGTGGGAGCAAACTGGTTGAGCAGGGCGTCGGTGTTGGCAGGCAAGGGACCAGCCCCGACAACGAAGCTGAAACTACCCGTGACCTCATGACCGTCTTCGGCAGAGACATTGTGGAAGACGACAGTGTAGGCTCCAGCGGGCAGATGCGGCGAAAGGTCCACTACCAGGGCATAGGGATCACCCGGCACAGTCCGACTATTGTGGAGGTCGACGCGCTGTCTTTTCTGGTTCCAGACCTGCAGTTCGCTGAAGGCCGCTTCGATGCGCTCGGTAAACCAGACCTTGACCTGCTGCGGCGCTTGATCCGCTGGCAGCCGGGCGTTCGCTGCAGGGATGCTGTGGTCATATTGGGCATGCAGAGGCCGCAGCGCCGCCGCCTGGGCGGCGCGCGTGGCGAGGGCCACCCCCAGCACGAGCAGGCAGAGCGCTCCCCAGCAGAGAGCCAGGCGGCGCAAGATTGGAGACCCCGGAAAGATCAGGCTACCTGGATCACGAGAGCGGTTGCGCATAGATTACGAGTTGAGCGAGTGTGAGGCTGAGGCCATCTGATCTGGTGCCGGCGCGGTCTTTGCCAGGGCCGGCGCCGGAGCCGGACCAGATGGCCTGGTCACGCCAGAGAGAGAAAGACTGTTTGTTGGCTGCTGCTATGTGTCCGCCCGCCGCGACCGCAGGGCGGAGCCTGGTGCGGTTGTGCTAGCCGCGCAGACGCTCCTCCAGTGCGGGTGTCGTGGCACCGACCTGGCTTGCGTTCGCCGAGGCTCCTGGGCGGCGCCAGGCCATCAGTGCGCACAGGAGGCCGCTCAGCCCGAGCAGTGTCCCGGCTACGCTTAGTCCGGTCGCCAGCATGGCACGGCTCTCCAGCGCATTAAGCTGGTCGGCGCCACGTTCTGTGGATGCGTTTGTGCCGCTGCTAGCCTGCTCTGGGTAGGTAGGGATGACTTTGACGTCGCTGAAGGTGTTGGGGCCACTGGTGAAGGTTTCGTCTATCTTGAGGCCTTCCAATGTGCCAAAGATATGGAAAGTATAGGTGCCGGGACGGCTGGGCATGAAATAGGCCACATATTTGCCCGGCTGGCCCCAGCGCGCTTGCAGGGGCACGCTGAGCGGGCGGGCTGAGCCAAAGCGTACCTCAAATGTAAGGGTCTTTTCGGCCCCAACCACTGGATTGGCCAGTGTTGGGCCGGCGCTGGTGCTCATGCCACTCATGCCGCTTTGCTGGCCGGTAGTATAGGTACACTCGCTGCCCTTGCAGATGGTCAGGTCCAGGCTGTTCTGCTGCTGAGCATAGGCCGGCTCGTTGAGAAAGCCGACGATAAAGGTATAGGGACCAACATGGCGCCGCTCGTGGGCTAAGGCGACGCTGGTGGTCAAGAGGAAACAGATGAGCACCAGCCCACAGGCCAGTCCTCCGCTTCGAAGCAGTCGGCTGCTAAGAGTCATGGCGCGATCTTCCTTCCTTCCCTGCCAGGCTCCCTGCAGATGTGACGTGCGCTGCCTCAGCCGTTTGTCTGATGGGGTCATTGCGCCCCACTACCGACGCAGCCCAGCACAGCGCCACTGCCGCAGAGCAAGCAACCTGTGATCATGGCCGCGAAAGACGCGACAGGTGGCAGGGTCTGGCTCACCAGCCAGCCAGCCATAACGCAGCCAACCTCTGCCGCTCTGGCAGAAGCCGCGCAGCGGCAGGGGGTTGGCTGGCTGCCACGTCTTTCTTTCGGCTGCCGAGAAGAGCATACGTCATCAATAAGGGCTTGTGTATTGGGAGCTTGCTCTATTCTCAAGAGGGCTTGCCCCTACGGATTTCTCCCCAGAGAGCAAGCGATCATGCTGAGGGTCCGGCGGCCCGCTCTCAGTTCTTCACCGGAGGGAATAGTACTGACAAGCGGCTGATCACGGACCATAAGCGGTCTGTCAGCAGGCAGCAAGACAAGCAAATATAGAGGGCCTCGGCACGACCCGGCCCTTTCTTTCACGTGAGCTTATGGTATGGTTATACTGAGAAAGCTGGGAAGGAGGCCCCACCGCTCCGCTATGGTCGAGAGCAATCGCACCCCCGCCGAGCGTCTGCCCGCTTCACAGAAGCCCGTCCCTCTCGTGGACGACGCTTCGCGTCCCTTCTTTGCCGGAGCCAGAGCGCAGCAGCTTATGCTGCAGCGCTGCACAGCCTGCGGACGCTGGCTTTGGCCGGTCAAGGCGCGCTGCCCCGAATGCTGGAGTGCCGCCCTGACCTGGATGCCGGCCAGCGGCAAAGGCACACTCTACAGCTTTGCCCTGATGCACCAGCTCTATCATCCCGCTTTTGCGAACGAGCTGCCCTACGTGATCGCCGCCATCGACCTTGACGAGGGCGTCCGCATCATCAGCCCCATTGTCGGCTGTTCGCCCGAGGAGCTGCGCATCGGCATGCCGCTCGAAGTCACCTTTGAACAGCTCACCGAGGAGATCACGCTACCCAAGTTCAAACCGGCAGCCAGGCGCGCTGAATGAGGCTGAGCCCTCTGCCGCTCCAGAGCTGCCCTCGTCGTCAGTCAGAACAGGCTGCCCCAAAGATGAGGAGGTACCCGCCGAATGCCAGAGTTCCAGTATATCCTTTACGAGAAAAAGGGCCACATCGCTTATGTGACCATCAACCGGCCAGAGGTCATGAATGCCCTCCACGCCGCAGCTAATCGGGAGCTGACCGCGGCCTTTCGCGACTTTGTCGCCGATGAAACGGCCTGGGTTGCCATCCTGACGGGCGCGGGCGAACGTGCCTTCTGCGCCGGCAACGACCTGAAGGCTACCGCCGAGGCGACCGCCCGCGGCGAGGCACCTTTCGCCCCAAGGCAGACAGAGGACGGTCACCCCATCTACTTCGGCGGTCTGATTGGACTGGCCTGTCCGAAGCCCATCATTGCCGCTGTCAATGGGGTAGCCGCTGGGGGCGGCTTCGAGCTGGCTTTGTGCTGCGACCTGATCGTCGCCGCTGAGCACGCTCGCTTTGCCTTGCCGGAGCCGCGCGTCGGCCTGATCGCCGCCGCTGGCGGCATGCACCGTCTGCCCCAGCAGCTCCCCCTTAAGATCGCAATGGGACTGCTCCTGACGGGCAAGTGGCTCTCCGCTCAGGAAGCCGCTCATTATGGCCTGGTCAACGAGGTGGTACCCCTGGAGCGACTGCGCGAGGCCGCCGAGCGCTGGGCCAACGAGATTCTAGAGTGCTCGCCTCTGAGCGTGCGCCTGACTAAAGAATCGGTCCTGGCCGGCCTGGGCCGCCCTGTCGAGGAGGCCATGAGCGCTGACCAGGAGCGGTTACGTGTCTTGCTGGCCTCCGAGGACTTTCGCGAAGGACCACGCGCCTTCGTTGAGAAGCGTAAGCCCCAATGGAAAGGGCGCTGACGCCACAACGTCCGCCCGGTCAGCCGCGGCTGACCGGGTCGAGCGAGTTCACCTGCGTGCAGTGCAGCAGACAGGAGGAAGCAGGGACAAGCCTATGAGCATCAAAGGGAAGTGCGCCATCGTCGGGCTGGGTATGACGGCGATGGGCAAGATCTACGGGCGTAGCGCCAGCGACTTCGCCATCGAGGCTGTTGAGCTGGCCCTGCAGGACGCTGGCCTGACAAAGGCCGATGTCGATGGCTTGCTGATCAACGCCAACCTCTCGCGCGAGATGCAGCCTGGCCTGCAGAGCGCCCTCGGGCTGGAGAATCTGCGCCTGCTCAATGTGATGAACGCCTATGGAGCCACAGCGGGCACGATGATTCAATACGCAGTCATGGCCATCATCCACGGCCTGGCCAACGTCGTGGTCCTGGTCTTCGCCGATGCGCCGCTCAAGCCCTCAAAGGGAGCTGGGGCCGCCTATGGGGCTAATCTGTTATCGCTTCAGGGCATGGACGGCCTGCTTGCCGCCTACGGCGTCTTTGGCCCAATCCCCGGCTATGCCCTGGCGGCCCGACGCCATATGCACCTCTTCGGCACCACCAGCGAGCAGCTCGGCGCCATTGCCATTGCAGAACGGCGCTGGGCACAGATGAATCCGGCCGCCCAGATGCGGACCCCTTTGACGATGGAGGAGTACTTGGCCTCGCGCTACATCGTGGAGCCGCTGCGCCTCTACGATTGCTGCCTGGTCTCTAACGGCGGCATCGCTGTGGTGATCACCTCAGCCGAGCGCGCCCGGCACCTGCGTCAGCCCCCGGTCTACATTCTCGGTCTGGGCCAGGCCGCGCCTGGCGGCGATGAGCGCACGGATCGCGAACCGGGGATCTATACCGGAGCAAAGCAATCCGGTCAGACAGCCCTGCGCATGGCCGGCATTGAGCTGAAGGATATCGATATCTGCGAGATCTACGATTGCTACACCTACACGGTGCTGGTGACGCTAGAGGATTACGGCTTCTGCGCCAAAGGCGAGGGCGGGGCCTTCGTAGCCGATGGCAAGCTGGGGCCCGGCGGCTCGCTGCCAACGAATACAGGTGGCGGCCAGCTCTCCGGCTACTATATGTGGGGCTTCACTCCGCTCTCGGAGGCCATCATTCAGGCCCGTGGCCAGGCTGGCGAGCGCCAGGTACCTAAGCATGATCTGATCCTGGTGAGCGGCAACGGTGGTATTCTCCAGTACCACTCGACGACGATCCTGGGAACGCAGCCGGGCTAAGCGGGGCGGACCCACAAGCCAGCCCGCGCGCTGGTGTACAATTGAGGAGGGCATTCAGAGCGGCGAGCGCAGTGTCGTGCTCGCCTGGACGTTTGTCCTCTTCTTTACTTCTCTCAATGGAGGCCGTCCGTCCGGTTAGCGGTGGCCGCTCGGAGCACGCAGCAAGGATGGCGTTCGCTCCATGTCGTCAGTTGGTGCCCTGCGCTGAACCAGCGCGGGGCCAGTGAGGACCTCTACGAGGATCGCAAGAAAGTGGAGACCCAAAGATGGATCTGACCCGCGTCTATGATCCCGAACTGCTGCCCGCTCTGGAGGTCTTTCTCTCCCAGCCACAACTGAATTGGGAGGACCTGCCGGGTACGCGTGCACTCTTGCAAGAGGCCATGCGCCAGATGAAAGCCAGTTTCCCGGATTCACCTCATATCCTCAAGGAGGACCACCAGGTGCCGGGACCCGAGGGCGCACCCGCCGTTCCAGTACGCCTCTACCGTCCGCAAGCGGAGCCGGCCCCCATGCCCGGCCTGCTCTGGATTCATGGTGGCGGCTATGTCATCGGCAGCGTCGAACAAGACGATCTGTTGGCCCAGCATCTGGCCGAGCGCGTCGGCTGCCTGGTGGTCTCGGTCGACTATCGTTTGGCGCCTGAGCATCCTTTTCCGGCGGCGATTGAGGACTGCTATGCGGCCCTCAAATGGATGGCAAGCCGCGCCGATGAGCTGGGGCTGGATCGCACGCGCCTGGCGATCGGCGGCGCCAGTGCCGGCGGAGGCCTGACTGCAGCTCTGGCCCTGCTCACCCGCGACCGCGGCGAGATTCCGCTGATCTTTCAGTTGCTGATCTATCCCATGCTGGATGATCGCGACGCGACCCGCTCAAGCGAGTTGTTCGCCGAGGCCCCTATCTGGAACCGCGAAGACAACCGCCGCGGCTGGCGGGCCTATCTGGGCGAGGCGGCTGGCGGCCCGCATGTCTCGCCTTACGCGGCAGCGGCTCGCGCCCAGGACCTGCGCGGCCTGCCGCCAGCGTTTATGGCCGTTGGTGCCGCTGAAATTTTCCTCGATGAGGATGTCGACTACGCCCTGCGCCTGGCCCATGCCGGCGTACCCGTTGAGCTGCAGGTCTACCCGCGAGCTTACCACGCCTGGGACGGCATTGCTCCCCTGTCGCGCCTGGCCCAGCAATTGGCCGCCAACCGCGATCGAGCCTTGCGCGAGGCCCTGCATCCCCAGAGCGCAGGCCTCCCCCACAGGGGAGCTGAGTAGACACAGCAGAGCGCGGCGGCTCGGACTGCGCCCCAGCAGCCTGGCCCGGGCGCTGAGCCACCGCGCTCCTTCTCTGCCGTGGGGCCAGGAGAGCAGACAGACTCTGCACACCTCAGTTTTGGTCGCCTGTCAGCCCAGTGAAGGGCCGGCAGCGGACGACGATGCGCCGACCTCCTCTCTCACGCCTCAGCAAGCACTCACGTGCTCAGGTGCAGCAAGTACGAGCCGTCGGCAGCGACCTCTAAAGCATAGGCCTCCAGAGAGGGTGCGCCGACAGCCAACCACTGCTCGTGCAAGCGCTGCACCCGCGACCAGAGTGGCACCGTGCCGTAGACCTCGACACGCCAGCGGGCCGGGCGAGGGCCTTCGGCGTCGGGCCATAAGAGCAGCAAGCTCTCCTGCCAGAGCAAGCCTGTCCCCAGGAGCCGGCTCTTGCCAGACCCCGGCAGAGGGTAGAGCCTACGCTCCACGCCCGGCAGGTGGAGCTCCAACCAGAGGGCAAAGGCCGGCTCATAGAGCAGCTCGTAGCCCTCCAGATCCGTTTCGGCCTCTTCTACACGCGGCAGCGTCTGCCAGGGATCGCGCACCGGAGCACGCTGGCGGGGAGAGCCAGTCAATGGCTCCGTCTCGCGTAGCTCCATAAAGAAGGCCGGCGTTGGCAATAAACGGCCCTCCAGGCATCTGGGACCCACTTTCACCAGGCGAAAGAGCGGGGTCGTCAGAGGGCGCACCAAATCGCCCACCAGTACCCCCTGGGGAGCCAGTTGCTCGCACCAGGCGGACGGAATACGCGGATAACTGCCCGTCGCAATGATGCGCTCATAGGGAGCTGCCGGGGGATAGCCCTGCAGCCCATCGGCGGTCACCACCTGGACCCGCCGGCCATAGCCAGCCAGCCGCAGGCGCTCGGTGGCCAAAGTCGTCAGCTCCGCATCGATATCAAGCGTAACCACCTGGCCCCCGGGAGCAACCAACTCGGCCAGCAAGGCCGCATTGTAGCCGGTGCCCGTTCCAATCTCCAGCACATGCATGCCTGGCTGCACAGCCAGAGCCTCTAGCATGGCCGCCATAATCGACGGCATGCTAGAGGAAGAGAGCGGACGCCCTTTCTCGTCAACCCTGGTCACCAGCGCCTGATCGCGATAAACCAGAGGTCGCGCCTCGTCCCTTACCCAGATGCCAGGCTGCTCCTGGCGGCAATAATGGGGCACAAAGTGAGCGCGCGAGACCGCAAGGAGAGCACGGCGTACGTTGGCCACTAAGGGATAGCCGCGCGTCTCCTCAATGCTGTTCACCAGCGCCAGACGCTCTGCCTCTTCCGCTGCAGCTAGTTCGATAGGATCATCCACCAGCAAACTCCTTCCATCATCCGCTCGTAGTAGGTTCAAACGCTACCGGCCAGGCGAGACCTGCCTTACCGGCGCTGAGCACCTGGGCGATGGTCGCGGCGAAAGGCAGGCCCGTCTCCACCTCTAGCCATTCCCACTGCCCGCCCGGGTTGCATTCGAGAAAGATGTAGTCTTCATCGGGAGTGACAATCAGATCAAGGGCTCCAAAGACCAGACCGAGGCGGCGCACCAGCTCTACACAGCGCCTGGCAATGCCTTCGGGCAGCGCGTAGGGCCGATAGCGCACCTGATAGCAAGCCGCTCGCCAGTCGAGGCGCGCCGCTTCGACCTCCTGCGAGTCAATGCGCACTGGCAGCACGCTAGAGCCGATGACAGTGGCGCGCACCTCATACGCCTTCTCGATAAGTGGCTGGAAGAGATGAGCGGTCAGACGGACCTGCTCTAGTTCGGCTAACCGCTCACGTCCGACACGGCTAGTAAAGATCAGATGATAGCGATCACCACCGCCGGGTAGAAAGTTGCCGTGCAGCGTCTTGTAAATCATCTGCTCCTGGCAAACCTCAAAGAAGAAGCTGCGCACAGCAGTGGGGTCATTGGTGATGAGCGTAGGAGGTGTGCGCAGGCCAACCTCCTGGGCTACTTTGAGCTGGAGCGGCTTGAAGCTGGCGCGCCGCTGGGCATCCAGCGAGTTAACCCAGAGACAGTCAAGGCTGCGCAGTACGCCCCCAAAGCCGCGATAGGCTTCATTCTCCAGGAAGAGCTGAATCAGCTCGGGAAAATCCTCGCGTACCTGGTAATGATGGGGTCGACGCACGTAAATGCTGCGGATGGCCTCCAGGTCGTAGCGCCTGCCCTGGTAGCAAAAGTAGCCCGTCCAGCAGGCATCACGTAGGAGGGCCGCCAGGGTCAGGGCCTGGGGAAAGGCAGCTGTGTCAAGTAACAGAGCCTGGCAGCCGCAGCACCGCAGCGCATGGAGCACGCGCCGGGCGCTGCTGTCTCCTGGGTAGCTGAGGATAAGGACATAGGGTTCCATCTCTAGTCGTCGTAC
Organism: Thermogemmatispora argillosa; assembly: GCF_059696725.1. NCBI lineage: Bacteria > Bacillati > Chloroflexota > Ktedonobacteria > Thermogemmatisporales > Thermogemmatisporaceae > Thermogemmatispora > Thermogemmatispora argillosa. Next base: position 1,495,130 of record NZ_AP019377.1, read on the forward strand.
TCCATGTCGAATTCCTCGTTGTGTAAAGGATTGGGCGACGAGGAGTCATGGCCGGTCGTATGGAAGAACGTAATCGAAGGCTCTGGTTTCCCCCCTTTGCCTTCGTTTCCCTCCTCACCACCGTCGCCAGCGCTCAGCAGGTGATGCTCCTGGGCAAACAGGAGCGCAAAAGGGCCATTTGCGGGAAGAGCCAACGCTTCTTCAGGGAGCGGGAGCTGCCTGGAAGCCTCAAGCGGTCGCTTGAACATACGCTGATCAGCCTGCCTTTCGTTGCCTTGTACAGTACTGATAGAGCAGCACAGCCCTGAACGGAACTGAATGACGCTGAAGATGGACCCTGTGCTCTTGCGCAGCGCTGCGCTGCGCAAGGCCTGCCTGACCTCCTGGCTGACCCAGGTTCAGCCGGAGTCTGCTACCCGCGTTTCTTACCCCTCCTTCAGGCTGATCGCCCGGGCCGGTCATGGATCGGTCCTTCTCCTGGACTCTATTGTAGCATAACGTCACGAGTGCTCTTTTTTGTCTCAGAGCCGTTGTAGAGCCACTTCATGAGGCAAGCGCTATTTTGAAGATTGGTGAAATGTGTGCCATAAATTCACATGAGATGAGCGGGAGCCTGGTGATGGGTATGAGATATATACCGGGCGATGAGTTCAGGAGAAGAACGACTCGGGCACCAGATACAGAAGAAAGGTGCTTTTTCCTGCCCGAGCCGGGGAGCGCAGACAGCGTAGCGTAGCTGGCCCCTCGCTGGTCAGCCAGGTAGGTAGTGCGCAACAAGAAGAGGGCAAAAGCCAGCCTGTGGCTGGCTGAGCGGCGGCTCTTTGCGGCCTGGGCGGCCCGTCTGTTGACCCGGCGGGGATGTCGGCGGCTCTCTGGGACCAGGCGGGAAAATTCTAGCCGCCGACTGATATCAAACGGGGCCTTCGTTCGTTACTATATATAGACCCGAAAGGAAGCGGGGGTGGCCGCGAGCAAGCAGATCCACCTCGACGAGCAGCTTGTAGCGCTACCCGTTTCCTGTGCAGCCTTCTCCCCATGAGGCTGCACCCGCCCTTTCAGGGATCTCCCGGTAGCAGAAGCTTCTGGGTAATAAGGGGGAGACGAGCTGGCACCCCGTCTTCCCCTTATTCTTTTTGGTTGGCTCTCTCCTCAGCGCGATCGCTGGCTTCTCCCCTCCCTCCTGCCTCCAGCGCTGTGGGCCGCCTCTGACCCGGCTTGGCCCCTTGTTTTATCACCACAAAAGCAATCTTTCCTAGAGTAAAAAATCATATGTGCAACAAGTATCATATGCCACCTTTGCGCGATCTCTTCCATTCGATAGCGCCATGCGCTATACTCTCTGCAAGGTGAGCAGCCGTAGCCTTACTCGATCGACCTTGTGGAGTCGAGGTCAAGGCACAAAGCGGGAGTCGCTTCATCCAGCGACCCCTGGTGAGCCGGCACAGCGACTGAACGCAACCAGTCATTAGACATTCAATCGATCGAACAAAGGAGGCCATGATGCCATTTTGGGGTCTACTGCGTCGCAAGCGGCCCGCAACACCGACGACACCGGCCCGCGCTCCCCAGCCGCAGGCTCAGCCGCGGTCAGCGGAGCAGGAGCGCGCTCCCCGGTTCGAGCGCCGCTATCTGGAAGACGTCCCCTACCTGCTGCCTAAGGATGAGGCAGAGATCGATCGTCTCAACTTTCAGCACTATGCCCTGATGAGCGTCCAGAAGGTCCACATCGTTGCTCCCCTGGAGCGCTACCCCCAGGCGATTCTTGATGTTGGCTGCGGTACCGGCCTCTGGGCGCGCGAAGTCGGGCATCGCTTTCCCGCCTGTCGCGTCGTGGGAGTCGACGTAGAGCCGCCGGAGCGCTTACCTACGACGCCGGTCAATGTGCAGTTTATCTATAGCGACGTGCTCAAGGGGCTGCCTTTTGACGACAACGCTTTTGATCTGGTGCATCAGCGTCTGCTGATCTCGGCGATCCCCGCGCGCTCTTGGCCCGCGGTGGTGCGCGAACTGGTACGGGTGACCAGGCCAGGCGGCTGGTTGCAACTGACCGAGACGGGTGGCTATTATCATCGTCCAGGCCCGCTCTCGCTGCGGGTCAGCGGTTTATTGGACCGCGCTTTTGAGCGCTGGGGCTTTGACCCCTATATTGCGGAGCATTTGCCGATGTACTTGCAACAGGCCGGGGCGGTCGACGTGGAGAAGTATGTGTATAGTGTTGTGCTGGGTGAAGGAGGTGGCCAGGGCGGGCGCCTCCTGCAGAAAGATCTGCTGGCTCTGCTCCATGCTCTGAGTGAGCGCATGGCCTCCCTCATTGCGCGCGAGGAATGGCAACGGATGCTTGAGGCTCTCCCGGCTGAGTGGGCCGCCTATCAGACCGCTTTCCAGTTCCATGTGACCGTCGGGCGCAAGCCAGGCGCCCCACAGGCGGGCAGGTAGGTAGGTAGGTAGGTAGGTAGGTAGGTACGCAGGCTGCCGCTCTCTTTGCTTTAAGCGGGGGAAGGAGCTGGGCACAGCGCCAACAAGGAGGATGGAACGCCTTGGCCAGGCCGCCCGCCGCGGCTCTTTTTCCCCTCTCGTCAGATTTTCATGCATGCTGCACAAAATCCCCCGCTATCTTATGCGTTAAATTGGCCATAGTCTCCCCCTCAATTTGGCCTTATACTGATCTGCAGAGGCCGCAAAGGTGCGCTCGCTGTGCACTTTGTATGAAACCAGGCGAAGCGCTTCTCTTCCAGTGGCTCGCTGTCACCAGGGATGGTGCGCGCTGGTGCGTCGCGCTGCGGCTCCTCTCAGCGGTGAGGTGAGATCGTTCTTCCTGCTGCTGCCGTTTGATCGGCACCTGCAAGGCTGCGGGCCATACGCTGCACTGTACGCCAGCGCAGGCCATCCGCTCAATGTGCGGTTGTGGTTTGCTGCCGCTGGCTCGCCCGCTGTTGACCCGTTGTGTTCTATCACCTGCCTGCAGATGAGGAGGCTCTGCGCATGCTTGAAAAGGAAGTGACTCCTGTTACTGCTACGGCTACCTCCACTTCCGAACAGCCTAAACGCCGCTTTAATTTGCTGGTGAATAATCCGGTGCTCGAGGATTATTCTTTGCGCTATGCGCCAGGCTCGTTCCGTAAGTGGGGGACACTGGCGGTGGCAAGCGCCGCCCTGGGTGGGATTGCTTATCTGGCCGACTTCGCGATCGGAGCCGATATTATTATCGCCCACGGCTTCAGTAACGCGGTGGCCGCTATTTTGCTGGCTGCTATCGTGATTTTCCTGACGGGCATTCCGATCGCTTATTATTCGGCCCGCTATAACATCGATATGGATTTGTTGACGCGCGGAGCCGGCTTCGGCTATCTCGGCTCGACGCTGACGTCGCTGATCTATGCGAGCTTTACCTTTATCTTCTTCGCCCTGGAAGGCTCGATTATGGCCCAGGCTCTGCACCTGTACACGGGCCTGCCGCTGCCGTGGGCTTATCTGGTCTGTGCGCTGGTGATTATCCCGTTGGTGGTCTTCGGCATGACTCTGTTGGCGAAGCTGCAGACATGGACGCAGCCGCTGTGGCTGGTGCTCTATGTGCTGCCCTTTCTGGCGATCCTGTGGAAGGACCCCGGGGCCTTTGCGGCCTGGACCCACTTCGGCGGGCTTTCTCCGACGGGAGCCAGCCTGGTGCCGCTGGAGGTGGGGGCTGGCGCCGGTGTGGCCCTGTCGCTGATTGCGCAGATCGGTGAGCAGGCCGATTATCTGCGCTTCATGCCCGATAAGACGCGTGAGAATAGGGCGCGCTGGTGGCTGGCGGTGCTGAGCGCTGGCCCGGGCTGGGTGATCCTGGGGGCGCTGAAGCAGCTCGCTGGGGCGTTTCTGGCCTTCTATATCTTCGCCGACGTGGGGGCCCAGTTGGCCGATCAGCCGATTCAGCAGTTGTTGAAGGGCTTCAGTGTGCTGATTCCTCATCCCTGGCTGGCGCTGACGGTGGCCACTTTCTTTGTCTTGCTCTCTCAGGTGAAGATCAATGTGACAAACGCGTATTCCGGCTCGCTGTCGTGGTCGAATTTCTTTTCGCGGATCTTGCACCGCCATCCGGGACGCGTGGTCTGGCTCTTTCTCAATGTGGGGATCGCCCTCCTGTTGATGGAGCTGAATATGTTCGCGTTCCTGAATACAATCCTGGGCTTCTATTCGAATGTCGCCATCGCCTGGATCGGTGCGGTGGTCGCGGATCTGGTGATCAATAAGCCGCTGCTGAAGCTCAGTCCCCCCTATATCGAGTTTAAGCGCGCGCATTTGTATACGATCAATCCGGTGGGTTTCGGCTCGACGCTGGTGGCTTCGGTGCTGTCGGTGTTGGCCTTCTTCGGACTGTTTGGGCCGGTGGCGCAGGCTTTCTCGCCCTTTCTGGCTCTGGTGATCGCCTTTGTGCTGTCTCCGCTGCTGGCGGTGCTGACGCGCGGCAAGTATTATATCGCGCGCGAGAACCAGGCGGCGTATGCCGCGGGTGAGGGAGAGCTGCCGCTGTTGCAGTGCTCGGTCTGCTCGGATGCTTATGAGGCACCCGATACGACTTTCTGCCCCTATCACGAGGGGACGATCTGTTCGCTGTGCTGCACCCTGGAAAAGGATTGTCACGACCTGTGTAAGGCGACGGCCTAGCTGGCTGTTCCGCGGGAGGGAAAGCCCAAGGCTGGTCTGGTGGCCAGTCTGTCAGTTGGTCGCGTGAGCGGGTTAAGCGGCGGCCTGCCCGTTGCGATCCGACTAACTGGCTGGCTGGCTGCCTGCCGGCGGGTCGGTTTTTGGGGCCGGCGTAGCATAGAAGAGAGGTGGGGTGTGTTTGCTGTGAGGCCGCGTGGTGAACCGCGCTGAACTGACCTGCCCACTCCTCCCCTTATGGCATGCTCCGACCGCACCCCACCTCTTCTTTTTGCTTGCATTGCGCTGGCGTCTTCTCCTGTCTGTCTGCCTGGGTGCGCTGATGAAGGAAAGGAGGTGTTCGATGGCCGCTTTGCCGGGCGAGTCGTCGCCCATCTCAGGACTACCCCCGGGCGCGATGCGCCTGGAAACGCTGCAGGTGTTGCATTTGCTGCAATTGTGCGACAGCGCGCTGCCTGTGGGAAGTAGCGCGCACTCGTTTGGTCTGGAGACGCTGGTAGCTGAGGAGCTGCTGACGGTGGAGAGGCTGGAGGAGTTTTTGGGGGCCTATGTGGCGGAGGCTGGCTTGCTGGAAGGGGTCTTTTTTGGGCGCGGCTGGCGGCTGGCGGCGGTGACCTCAGTGGAGAAGCTATTGCAGGATTGGCGCCGCCTGAACGCCGAGCTGAGCGCGCTGAGGCCGGCCCGCGAGAGTCGGCAGGCAAGCATCATGATGGGGCGGCGCCTGCTGCATCTGGTACAGAGCTGGTTCAGCGATGAGCGCCTGGCGCGAGTGCAGCAGGTAGCGCTGCACGAGGATGGGGCCAGTCACTACACACTAGCGCTTGGTCTGCTCTGCGGCTTGCTGGCGATCGAGGAGCGCGCGGCCCTGGCGGCCTTTTTGCAGCAGCAATTAGCGGCTTTGCTGGCGGCCTGTCAGCGCTTGCTTCCATTGGGGCAGCGGCGGGCAATGCAACTGCTCTGGCGGTTGAAGCCGGTGCTTCTCGCGGTGACAGAGCAAGCTCTGCGCTGCCTGGAGAGCGGTGAGGAGCCGTGGCAGTGGACGCCGCTGGTAGAGCTGGCCAGTCTGCGCCATCCGTCTTTGGAGACGCGCCTCTTTATCAGCTAGCCGGCAGTGAGGCACCGCTCTGTTCACCGGCGGACGGATCTGTGAGAGGACAAAGAGAGAGAAGTTTGCCAGCAAGGCAAGGCAAGCAAAGACGGAAGGAGCGAGTATTTGGATGCGGGCGCTGGACAGTGAGTCAGGAGTGAGGGCCGCTGAGGAGGAGAAGGCGGAGGCCAGGGAGCCTGAGCGGGCGCGAGGAGTGCGTCAGGAGCTGAGCCGTGTTCAGGGCTATCGCCCGGATGTGACTGGCTGGCTTCGGCTGGGTTTCGGCCACGATATGACCGTGGGTCGGACACGGCTCCTGGTCCAGGAGCAACGGCCACCGCTGCAGGTAGTGCGCGCTTTCTCGACAGACGATGGTGGGGCCCTGGTGCACGTGCACAATCTGTCGGGCGGTATTCTGGGCGGCGATCGCTGCGAGCTGGTGATCGAGGTTGGGCCTGGGGCGCGGGCTATGCTGACCTCAACGGGGGCGACGCGCCTCTATCGCCCGCGCGCCGCTGATCCCCCGGCGCAGCAGCGCTGGCGGGTACGCGTCGGCGCCGGGGCCTTATTGGAGCATTTGCCCGACGCCTTGATTCCCTTTGCTGGGGCGCGCTACCGCCAGGAAGTTGTGATCAGCCTGGAGAGGGACGCTGGTCTCTTGTGGTGGGAGATCGTGGCGCCGGGCCGCCTGGCGCGCGGTGAGTGCTTCGCCTACGAGTGGTTGGAGCTGCTATTGACTATCAGCAGCGAGACCCGCCCGCTGGCTATCGAGCGCTTCCGCCTGGAGCCGTGTCAGCGCTCGCCTCTCGCATTAGCGCGCCTGGGGCCGTTTCGCTATTGCGCCAGCCTGTATGTCTGTCGGGCGGGTCTGCCGGCGCAGCGCTGGTCGCAGCTAGAGGAGGAGCTAGCCGCGCTGGCGCAGGAGCTGAGCCAGTCCCGTTGCTGCGTCTGGGGGGTCAGTCGACTGGTGGCAGACGGGCTGATTGTGCGTGGTCTTGCACAGGAGGGGCTGCCCCTCAGCCGTGGGCTGGCGGAATTCTGGCGTCTGGCGCGTCTGCGCCTCTATGGGAGAGCGCTGCCGTTGCCACGCAAGATCAATTGAGAGGGGCAGCGGCTACCCTGCAGGGCGGTGGGTGAATCAAGCCGTGCAGCCAGGGTGAGGAGTGACTTGACTGAGCCGAGCCAGGCGGAAGAAAGGAGGTTTTGTCGCGCAATGTATTTGACGCTGCGTGAGCAGGAGAAGCTCTTGATTGTCGTGGCGGCAGAGCTGGCGCGCAAGCGGCGGGCGCGCGGCTTGAAGCTCAACTATCCCGAGGCGGTGGCTTTGTTAGCCGCAGAGATGATGGAGGCGGCGCGCGATGGGCGCAGCGTGGCCGAGATCATGACCCTCGGAACGACGCTGCTGACGCGTGAGGATGTCATGGAGGGCGTGCCTGAGATGATCCAGGAGGTGCAAATCGAGGCTACCTTTCCCGACGGCACCAAGCTGGTGACGGTGCACGATCCGATTCGCTAACCTTTCTGGCCTTGTCGCCCATCAGAGAAGAAAGGAGGGCCTTGATGGGAAGAGCAGAGGAGCCAGAGACGCCGGCCTACCTGGAGGGCCTGGCCCCTGGGGCCTATCTGCTGGCCGAGGGGGAGATCACCCTCAATGCGGGCCGCCCAACGGTGCGCCTGCGGGTGCGCAATAGTGGTGATCGCCCGGTGCAGGTCGGCAGCCATTATCATTTTTTCGAAGTCAATCCGGCGCTGCAGTTCGAGCGTGCGGCGGCCTATGGCATGCGCCTCAATATTGCCGCGGGGACGGCGGTGCGCTTTGAGCCGGGCGAAGAGAAAGAAGTGACCCTTGTGGCTTTCGGAGGTCGCCAGGCGCTCTATGGGCATCGCGGCCAGGTCAATGGGCCGTTGCAGGTGCGGCCCCCGCGAGCGCCGGCAGCGGTGAGCGAGGCAGAGACCAGCTCCAGCGCTGGGGTGGGCGCTGTTTCCGCTGAGGAGGAGAAAGCATGAGTCTCTCTCTGCCACGTCGTACCTATGTCGACCTCTATGGTCCCACGGTCGGGGACCGTGTGCGCCTGGCCGATACCGCCCTGATGATCGAGATCGAGCATGATTACACGGTCTATGGCGATGAAGTGACGTTCGGCGGCGGCAAGGTGATCCGCGATGGGATGGGGCAGAATAGTCAGGCGCTGCGCGAGGGCAGGCCTGGCGAGGGGCGGGCCTTGGATCTGGTGATTACGAATGCGATCGTGCTTGATCACTGGGGGATTGTCAAGGGCGATATTGGCATCAGAGACGGACGCATTGTGAAGGTGGGCAAGGCGGGCAATCCCGATACGATGGAGGGGGTTGATCCCGAGCTGGTCATTGGGGCCAGTACCGAGGTCATTGCTGGCGAGCATTTGATTGTGACGCCGGGCGGCATCGATAGCCATATTCATTTCATTTCGCCGCAGCAGGTCTATGAGGCCCTGGCCAACGGGATCACGACGATGATCGGTGGCGGCACGGGACCGGCCACGGGGACGAATGCGACGACCTGTACTCCCGGGGCCTGGTATCTGGCGCGCATGTTGCAGGCGGCAGAGCACTGGCCGCTGAACTTTGGCTTTCTGGGGAAGGGGAACGCCGCCGCGGAGGAGCCGCTGCTAGAGCAGATTCAGGCGGGAGCCTGCGGGATGAAGCTGCATGAGGATTGGGGCAGTACGCCGGCGGCTATCGATGCCTGCCTGCGGGTGGCCGAGGTTTGCGATGTGCAGGTGGCGATCCATACCGATACCATGAACGAGAGTGGCTTTGTCGAGGAGACGATCGCGGCCATCGCTGGGCGGACCATTCACACTTATCATACGGAAGGGGCCGGCGGCGGCCATGCGCCCGATATTATTCGGGTGGCCGGGCTGCCTAATGTGCTGCCCTCATCGACAAATCCGACGCGGCCCTATACGGTCAATACGCTGGCTGAGCATTTGGATATGTTGATGGTCTGCCATCATCTCAATCCCCAGGTGCCGGAAGACGTGGCCTTTGCCGAGAGCCGTATCCGTCCGGAGACCATCGCTGCGGAGGATATTCTGCACGATCTGGGCGTGATCAGCATGATGTCTAGCGATTCGCAGGCGATGGGGCGTATCGGCGAGGTGGTCCTGCGGACCTGGCAGACGGCCCATAAGATGAAGGTGCAGCGTGGGCCGTTGCCTGAAGATTCGGAGCGCAACGATAATTTTCGGGTGAAACGCTATTTGGCGAAGTATACCATCAATCCGGCGCTGACGCACGGGGTGGCGCGTGAGATCGGGTCGATCGAGCCGGGGAAGTTGGCTGATCTGGTCTTGTGGAAGCCGGCCTTTTTCGGGGTGCGGCCTGAGATGGTGATCAAGGGCGGCTTTATCGTCTGGAGTGCGATGGGCGATCCCAACGCTTCGATTCCGACGCCGCAGCCGGTGCTGTATCGTCCGATGTTCGGTTCGTTCGGGGCGGCGGTAGCGGCGACGAGTCTGACCTTTGTCTCGCGGGCGGCGCTGGAGGCTGAGGTACCGCAGCGGCTCGGTCTGCGCAAGCGTGCGGTGGCTGTGGAAGGCTGCCGTACGCTTGGCAAGCGGGATATGGTGCATAATACGGCGACGCCGCTCATCGAGGTGGACCCTGAGACATATGAGGTGCGCGCCGATGGGGTGCTGTTGACCTGTGAGCCGGCGCGGGTGCTGCCGTTGGCTCAGCGCTACTTTTTGTTCTGATGGTGTCTCATTACTGCTACCTTTGCTCTGTTTTGGATCTTTGTTCAGTACAAGCGCGAGCGGGAAGAGTCGGGTCGGCTCTTCTGGTACGAAGGAGGGACAGGTGATGTCTGAGCAGCAAGAGCAAGCGCGGCGAGCTTTTCGGGTAGGCATTGCGGGGCCGGTGGGCAGTGGCAAGACGGCGCTGGTGGATTGTCTGAGCCGGCGTCTGCGTGATCGCTATAATCTAGCGGTCGTGACGAACGATATTTACACGCGTGAGGATGCGGAGTTTCTGCTGCGGCAGGGAACGTTGCCGGCTGAGCGGGTGCGTGGTGTCGAGACGGGTTGTTGTCCGCACACGGCGATCCGCGATGATGTTTCCATGAATGAGGAGGCGATTGCCGATCTGGAGGCGAGTTTGCCGGGTTTGGAGCTGGTGCTGATTGAGAGCGGTGGTGATAATCTGGCGGCTTCGTTTAGCCCTGATCTGGTGGATGTCTGGATCTATGTGATTGATGTGGCTGAGGGGGAGAAGATGCCGCGCAAGGGGGGACCAGGGATTCTGCGCTCGGATCTGCTGCTGATCAACAAGATCGATCTGGCGCCGTATGTGGGGGCCTCGCTGGAGGTGATGGAGCGTGATACGCGGCGTCAGCGTGGGGAGCGGCCTTTTGTTTTTACAAACTTGCGCAGTGGTGAGGGATTGGATGTCGTGGTGAGCTGGCTGGAGGAGCAGATGGCGCGGGCGCGCGGGTCCTTGCAGACACATATCCCTTCTTGAGTGCTTTACCCTCTGTCAGCCCAGTTGGTCTATTGGAACGGGCCAGGAATGGATCGCCGCTGGTGCCTCGGTGGTCCTGTCCTGGCCCTCTTCTTTGCTGGGTGGCAGGTGCTGCGCCACAGGTTTTGCTGGTCTGGCTGCCATTTTTGAGCGATTGAGGCCGGCCATGTGGTTGAGGAAATGTCACCATCTTTAGCTGAAATTCCCGCTTGCCGCCGCGTTCCGCCTGCCGTATTATGTGAGATGCTCGCTGGCGAGCAAGTTCAACCGCATTTTTGCGCATGTGCCATCGTTCTTTTGGATGCCAATGGCCAGACCAGGTCAGCCTATTCTATCCACCGCGGGAGAGAGCGCGCTGACAGAAGGTCGCCCCTGCATGGTGCTTGCTTGTTCTCCAGAGAAGAGGTGGCCGGGTCTCTGTCTCTCTTCTTTTTGCTGTTTGCTTGCCTGGCGGGTCGAAGCCTGGACCGGCGGGACGACGCTGGTGCGCGAGTGCGCTGGATCTGTCTGGCTCTAGTGTGGGTTTGCCCTTGTTTACTTATGCGGTCAGGCCTATCTATTCTGGCGTATCTGTAGGGAGTATGGCATTTGCGTTTGTGCGCGGTTATTGCCCCCCTTGTTAGCTGTAAGGTTGGAAAGGGGTGCACCTTCGATGGCTTCTGTTGAAGAGCTGCGACCCAATGTACGCGTGCGTGGTCTGCGTCCCAACGAGGTGGTGACGCTGGTTTCGGCGCAACAGCATGGTTCGGATAGTGTGGAGGTGGTCTATCGCGATGGTGCCGGGCGCCTGGGTAGTGAGCTGGTTTTTGGCGACCGCCTGGTGCAGTTGACGATTGTGCCCCCTGCGGAGCTGTGGTCGTTTCAGGCCGATGGTGAACGCTTTCGCCTGGTTTCGGAGGCTTATCGCATTCGGCAGGCTTATCTTTTCGATCCGTTGCTGGCGATCCACACGTCGCTGATTGAGCCGCTGCCGCACCAGATTACGGCGGTCTATGAGACGCTGCTGCCGCGTCAGCCGCTGCGCTATGTGTTGGCTGACGATCCTGGGGCCGGCAAGACGATTATGACGGGCCTGCTGATTAAGGAGCTGCAGCTCCGTGGGGCTTTACATCGCTGCCTGGTGGTGGCGCCGGGCAATCTGGTGGAGCAGTGGCAGGATGAGCTGAGGAGCAAGTTTCAGTTGCCGTTTGAGATTCTGACCAACGATCGGGTTGCGGCTTCGCCCTCGGGCAACCCGTTCTTGGAGATGCCGCTGCTGATTGCGCGCCTCGATAAGTTGGCGCGCGATGAGGAGCTAAAGCGTCTGCTGGAAGGAACGTCGTGGGACCTGGTGGTCTTTGATGAGGCCCATAAGTTGTCGGCGACGTTCGTCGGCGATGAGGCGAAGTATACGAAGCGCTACCGCCTGGGCGAGCTGCTGGGGGCGCGCACTTCGCATTTGCTGCTGCTGACAGCGACACCTCATAATGGCAAAGATGAGGATTTTCAGCTTTTTCTGCGCCTGCTCGATCCTGATCGCTTTGCAGGCCGGCTGCGTGGCGGGGTGAAGCCGGCGGCGGTCGGCGATTTGATGCGCCATTTGCTTAAGGAGCAGCTCTATACGTTCGAGGGGAAGCCGCTCTTTCCTGAGCGCTATGCGTCGACGCTGGCGTACCAGCTCTCTCCTTTGGAACAGGAGCTGTATCAGCAGGTGACGGAGTATGTGCGTCTGGAGTTTAATCGCGCTGATAAGTTGCAGGGCGGTCGCCGGGGTACGGTGGGCTTCGCGTTGACGATTCTCCAGCGTCGGCTGGCCTCTTCGCCAGAGGCCATTTATCGGTCGCTGCAGCGGCGCCGGCGGCATTTACAGGAGCGTTTGGCAGAGTTGCGCCAGAAGCAGCAGGTGACGGTAGAGACGGTCCCTATGCTTGAGCTGAACGATGAGGAGTTGGAGGAGTTGGAGGAGGATGCGCCCGAGGCGGAGCGGGAGCGGGTTGAGGAGCACGTGGTGGATCTGGCTACGGCGGCCCAGACGATGGCAGAGTTGGAGCAAGAGATCAGGCGCCTGGAGGAGTTGGAGCAACTGGCCGAACGGGTGCGCCGCAGCGGTACTGATCGCAAGTGGGAGCAGTTGTCGAAGCTGCTTCAGGATGAGCGGGCGATGTTCGATGAGCGGGGCCAGCGGCAGAAGCTGGTGATCTTTACGGAGCATCGCGATACGTTGCTTTATCTGGAGCAGCGCATTCGGGCTTTGCTGGGCCGCAGTGAGGCGGTGGTGACGATTCATGGCGACATGGATCGCCTGCAACGCAAGGAGGCCCAGGAGAGGTTTACACACGACCCCCTGGTTCAGATTCTGGTGGCGACGGATGCGGCTGGCGAGGGTATCAATCTGCAGCGGGCCCATCTGATGGTGAATTATGATCTGCCGTGGAATCCCAATCGATTGGAGCAGCGTTTCGGGCGCATCCATCGTATCGGTCAGCAGTATCCTTGTTATTTATGGAACCTGGTGGCGCTGAATACACGCGAAGGTGATGTATACTATCATTTGCTTGAAAAGCTGGATAGGGAGCGTAAGGCGCTGGGTGGCCAGGTCTTCGATGTGCTGGGACGGCTGCAGTTCGACAATCTTTCGCTGCGCGATTTGATTGTGCAGGCCATCCGTTATGGGGATCAGCCGGAGGTGCGGGCGCGCCTGGAGCGGACGGTGGAGCGGGCGCTGGATCGCTCGCATTTGCAGCGCTTGCTTGAGGAGCGGGCTTTGACGCATGAGGTCTGGGATGTGGTGCGGGTGCGGCAGGTGCGCGAGGAGATGGAGCGGGCACAGGCGCGGCGGCTGCAGCCGCATTTTGTGGCGACCTTTTTCCTGGAGGCCTTTAAGCGCTTTGGGGGGCGCTTTTATCCACGCGAGCCGGGTCGCTATGAGTTGACGTATGTGCCGCAGCGCATCCGTGAGCGGCGTCCGGCGGGGCGGCGACAGGCTCTGTCGTCGCGCTATGAGCGGGTGACGTTCGAGAAGGCGCTGATAGCTGTGCCGGGGAAGCCGCCGGCGGAGTTGCTTTGTCCGGGGCATCCGCTGCTGGAGGCCGTGATTGATCTGGTGCTGGCGGAGGATCAGGAGCTCTTGCAGCAGGGGGCGATGTTGCTTGATCGGCAGGATGCGGGCAGGGAGCCACGGCTGCTCTTTTATCTGGAGTTGACTATTCAGGATGGTCGCATCGATGCCTCGGGTGAGCGTCACGTGGTGGCGCGCCAGTTGCTGTTTGTGGAGTGCGATGCGCGGGGTGAGATGCGTCCGGCGGGCTATGCGCCTTTTCTGAATTACGATGTTCTGCAGGAGGATCAGAAACGGGTGCTGGCGGATGTGCTGGCGGCTCCCTGGCTGCAGGCTGATCTGGAGGAGCAGGCGCTCTCGTATGCGATCCGTGAGGTGGTGCCGCGCTATCTGGAGGAGGTGCAGCGCCAGCGTGAGGAGCAGGTGGAGCGGGTGCGCCGCGCCGTTCGTGAACGGCTGACGCAGGAGATTATCTATTGGGATCAGCGGGCGGCTGCGTTGCAGGAGGAGGAGCGTCAGGGGAAGGTGAATGCGCGTTTGAATGCAGAGCAGGCGCGTCAGCGGAGCCAGGATTATGAGGAGCGGCTGCGCCAGCGTGAGCGAGAGCTGGAGCTGGAGCGGACGCTGGTGGCTCTGCCGCCGCGGGTGTTGGGGGCGGCGCTGGTGGTGCCACAGGGCTTGTTGCTTGAGCGCTTGCAGGCGGAGATGCAGGTCAGCGCGCCGACGGTGCTCTCTGCAGAGGGGGAGGAGGTCGAGCTGCAAGCTGTTGATTTGGAGCGCAATCCCGCGGTGGAGCGGCTGGCGATGGCGGCGGTGATGGAGGTGGAGCGCGCGCTGGGTTTTGAGCCGCGCGATGTGAGTCAGGAGAAGCGAGGCTATGATATTGAGTCGCGCGTGGCGGCGACGGGGGCGCTGCGCTTTGTGGAGGTGAAGGGGCGGACGCGGGGGGCTGCGACGGTGTTTGTGACGCGCAATGAGATTATGACGGCGCTGAATCAGCCTGAGCGCTTTGTGCTGGCTGTGGTGCTGGTGGAGGGGGAGCAGTGCGAGGTCTGGTATGTGCGCCGGCCTTTTGAGCAGCCTCCTGATCGGCTGGCCTGCGGTGTTTCTTATAAGATGGCTGAACTTCTGGCGAAAGGAGAGCGTGTACGATGAGCTATCGTAAGAAGTTGATTGAGGTGGCTTTGCCTCTGAAGGAGGTTAACCAGGCGTCCTCGAAGGAGAAGTCGCTGCGCCACGGCCATCCTTCGACGCTGCATCTGTGGTGGTCGCGCAAGCCTTTGGCGACGGCGCGCGCGGTGCTCTTTGCCTCGCTGGTGGATGATCCGTCGGCCCACCCGGAGCGCTTCCCCGATGAGGCCAGCCAGGAGCAGGAGCGCCAGCGGCTGTTTGATATTATCCGCGAGCTGGTGCGGTGGGAGAATACGACCCGGGAAAGTGTGCTGGCGCGGGCGCGTGAGGAGATCCGCCGGGCGACGAACGGGGCGCCGCCTCCCGTGCTCGATCCTTTCGCCGGTGGCGGTTCGATTCCTCTGGAGGCGCTGCGGCTGGGACTGGAGGCCCACGCCGGCGATCTCAATCCGGTGGCTGTGCTCATCAATAAGGCGCTGATCGAGATTCCGCCGCGCTTCGCCGGGCGCCCGCCGGTGCACCCGCAGGCGCGGCAGGAGCTGCTCAAGGGCCAGTGGCAGGGAGCGCACGGGCTGGCCGCCGATATTCGCGCCTATGGGCGCTGGTTGCGCGATGAGGCCGAGCGGCGCATCGGCCAGCTCTATCCGCGCGTGCCTTTGCCCCAACCAGGGCCGGAGGAGCAACCAGCTACTGATCGGAAGCGGAAGGGGAATCACCCCAATCAGTCCAGCCAGGGCAACGGCGAGGCGACGGTGATCGCCTGGCTGTGGGCGCGCACGGTGACCTGTCCGAACCCGGCCTGCGGCGCTCAGATGCCGCTGGTCAGCAAATGGTGGCTGTCGAAGAAGCGGGGGCATGAGGCCTGGGTTGAGCCGCTGGTGGAGCGCGAGAGCAGCCCGCCGCGGGTGCGCTTCGTGGTGCGCACGGGCCGGGGCGAGCCGCCCGCCGGAACGGTGAACCGCCGTGGGGCGCGCTGTGTGGTGTGCGATACTCCTGTGGAATTCAGCCATATCCGCGCCGAGGGGCGCGCTGGTCGCATGAGCGCCCAGCTCATGGCCATCGTGGCCGATGGGCCTGGCGGACGCCTCTATCTGGCTCCAGATGAAGAGCAAGAGGCCAGTGCCGCTCAGGCCTCGCCATCTTACCAACCCCAGGCCTCTTTACCGGACAAGGCTCTAAGCTTTCGCGTGCAACTCTACGGCATGACCACCTTTGCTGACCTTTTCACCCCGCGCCAGCTCGTGGCCCTGACCACCTTCAGCGACCTGATCGCCGAGGCGCGCGAGCGCGTGCTGGCCGATGCTCGCCGCGCCTGGCGTGAGCTGGACCCCGCCAGCGCCGGCGATGAGCGCCCCCTGTGCGAGGGCGGCAGCGGCCCGCTCGCCTACGCCGACGCCCTGGCTACCTACCTGGCTTTGGCCGTTGACCGGCTGGCAGATAGGAATTCGAATCTTTGTTCTTGGGATATAACCCGAGACAATGTTCGTAACACCTTCGCCCGCCAGGCACTCCCTATGGTCTGGGACTTCGCCGAAGCCAACCCCTTCAGCGAAGCTACCGGGAACTTCATGGGCGCCATCGCCTGGGTGGCCGAAGCCATCGAAGCCGTCCCGTGCGCCGCCAGCGGCGTAGCCAGACAGTGCGAGGCCAGCAGCGCCGTCAACGGCGTCACCCTGCCCCTTATTTCCACCGACCCGCCCTACTACGACAACGTTGGCTACGCCGACCTTTCCGACTTCTTCTACGTCTGGCTGCGCCGCAGCCTGGCCCCCATTTACCCCGACCTCTTCGCCACCATGCTCACCCCCAAGAGCAGCGAGCTGATCGCCTCGCCCTACCGCCACGGGGGCGACAAGGACAAAGCTCGCCGCTTCTTTGAGGAGGGCCTGCGCCGCGTCTTCGCCAACCTGCGCGCCGCCCAACATCCCGACTATCCGCTGACCCTCTACTACGCCTTCAAACAGTCCGAGGTCGAGCACCCCGACGCCGACGAGGCCGATTTCGACGAAGCCAGCGAGCAAGAAGCAGAGGAGCTGGAGGCCCTGAGCGGCAGCGATAGCGCCGAGCCAGCGCTTCCAGGAGCCAGGAACGGGCAGCCTGGGACTTCTCTGGTGGCCTCCACCGGCTGGGAGACCATGCTAGAGGGCCTCATTCAATCCGGCTTCATCATCACTGGCACCTGGCCGATCCGCACTGAAATGGCCAATCGCAGCGTCGCAATGGGCACCAACGCCCTGGCCTCCTCGATCGTCCTTGTCTGTCGTCCGCGCCCGGAGAACGCCCCCGTCGCCTCGCGCCAGCAATTCATTCGCGAGCTGCGCCAGGAGCTGGGTGAGGCTCTTCGCCATCTGCAGGAGGGAGGCATCGCTCCCGTCGACCTGGCCCAGGCCAGCATCGGCCCCGGCATGGCCATCTACTCCCGCTACCGCCGCGTCGAAGACGTCGACGGCACCCACGTCAGCGTGCGCACCGCTCTGCAACTCATCAACCGCACCCTTGATGAGGTCCTGGCCGCCCAGGAAGGCGACTTCGACAACGAAACTCGCTGGGCCCTGGCCTGGTTCGAAGAATTTGGTTTCGTCAGCGGCGACTTCGGCAGCGCCGAAACCCTCTCCAAAGCCAAGAACATCTCCGTTCAGCGCCTGAGCGAGAGCGGCATCGTGCGCGCCCAGGGCGGCAAAGTGCGCCTGCTGCGCGGCGAAGAGCTACCCGCCCGCGAGCGCCTCAACGACGGCCAGCCGCTCACCACCTGGGAGTTCACCCTGCGCCTGGCCCATGCCCTCCTCCAGGGCGGCGGCGAAGAACACGCCGGCAAGCTCCTCAGCCAGCGCAGCGAGCTGGGCGCGGCGGCCCGTGAGCTGGCCTATCGCCTCTACACCATCTGCGAGCGGCGCGGCTGGGCCCAGGAGGCCCTGCCCTACAACAGCCTGATCAGCGCCTGGTCCGACATCAGCCAAAAAGCCCTCCGTTACAGCAAAGGCGAGCTTGCCGAACAGGAGCGCCTGCTGCCAGAATAACTACAGCGAGAGCCGGAAGGGAGAGACGCAGAACCGGATGCCAAAAGTGCCCCCGGCTGGCGTCTCTCCCAATAAGAGAGCGAGATAAGACCGATGACCCCATCGCTTGCTTCAGTATCTAGCTAGCGAGCAACTGGAGAGGAGCCACGCCTCATATGGCACGCACCAACCACGAATACGTCGGTCAGGCCTTGGCCCATCTCCGCGACGGCCTCAAGCCCTTCGTCGAGCGCGAGATGAAGAACGCCTATGGCCCCAACTGGCGCAAACAGGCCGCCCAGTCCCTGCACAAAGAGCACTTCGACGAGAATGATGACCTCTTGCACGATGTACAGGCCCTGCTTGTCATCATGTGGGACCACTGGAACTCAGTCTTTGCTCAGACGCTGGGACCATTCCATCGCAGCCTGGTCAGCGAGCTGCGCGACACCCGCAACCGCTGGGCCCATCAGCAGGCGTTCGACACCGACGACGCCTATCGCGCCTGCGACAGCGCCCAGCGCCTGCTCGAAGCCATCTCCGCCGAGAAAGAAGCCAACCAGTGTGGAGATCTCATGTCTGAGCTGTTGCGCCGGCGCTTCGAAGAGCAAACCCAGCGCCAGGTGCGGCGCACCTCGGCCCTGATCGCCGAAAAAGGCGTCGCAGGCTTGCCCGCCTGGGGCAGCATCATCACCCCGCGCCCCGACGTCATCGGCGCAGAATACACCCTGGCCTCATACGCCGCCAACCTGGCCCAGGTAGTACAGGGCCAGGCCCCCGCCGAGTACCAGGACCCACGCGAATTCTTCCAGCGCACCTATCTGACTGAAGGCCTGCGCCGCCTGCTGACCAACGTCCTGCGCCGTCTCAGCGGCCAGGGCGGCGACCCCGTCATCAACCTGCAGACCAACTTTGGCGGCGGCAAGACCCACTCTCTGCTAGCGCTCTACCATCTCTTCTCGGGCTACCCGGCCTCCGAGCTGGTCGGCGTCGAAAACCTCCTGCAAGAGGTCAACCTGAGCAGCCTGCCCACCGTCCAGCGCGTCGTCATCGTTGGCCACGCCATCTCAGCCAGCGAAGTCCAGCACAAGCCGGATGGCTGCACTATTCACACCCTCTGGGGAGAACTGGCCTGGCAGTTGCTTGGCAAGAATGGCTACCAGCGCGTTGCCGAAGCCGATCGGCGCGGCGTCAGCCCCGGCTCCGATGTCTTGCGCGAGATCTTCAGCACCGCCGCACCCTGCCTGATCCTCATTGACGAATGGATCGTCCACCTGCGCCAGCTCTATCACAACCCCAACCTGCCCGCCGGCTCCTTCGAAGCCAACCTCAGCTTCGCCCAGTCTCTCTGCGAGGCCGTCACCAGCACGCCGCGCGTCCAGCTTGTCGCCTCGCTGCCCGCCTCCGACAGCGAAGCCGGCGGCGAGGGCGGCAAAGAGGCCCTGGCCCGCCTGAGCCAGATCTTTGGCCGCATCGAGGCTCCCTGGAGCCCCGCCGCCCCCGAAGAGAGCTTTGAAATCGTGCGCCGGCGCCTCTTCCAGGACCTGACCACGCCTGAGCAATTCAAGGTCCGCGACACCGTAGCGCGCACCTTCGTCAACTTCTACCAGCAGCACCAGCAAGAGTTTCCCAACTTCAGCCGCGAAGCCAGCTACGAAGACCGCATCAAACGCGCCTACCCCATCCATCCCGAACTCTTCGACCGCCTCTACGGAGCCTGGTCAACCCTGGAACGCTTCCAGCGCACGCGCGGCGTCCTGCGCCTGATGGCTACCGTTGTACGCACGCTCTGGGAGCGCAACGACCCCAATCCGCTCATCATGCCCGGCAGCGTTCCCATCGATGCCCCCCTTGTCCAGGACGAGCTGATGCACTACCTGGAAAACAACTGGCGCCCCGTCATCACCCGGGACGTGGACGGTCCTGATTCCCTACCGCTGCGCCTCGACTACGATTATCCTAACCTGGGCAAGCTTGGCGCCAGCCGGCGCGTGGCGCGCACTCTCTACCTGGGAACCGCGCCCATCGCCCACAACCCTAACCGCGGCCTGACGATCAGCGAGATCAAGCTTGGCTGCGTCATGCCTGGCGAAAACATCCCGGCCTTCAGCGATGCCCTGAGCCATCTCTCCAACCGCTCAACCCATCTCTGGTACGATGGGCAGCGCTACTGGTACGACACGCGCGTCAGCATTACACGCCTGGCCCAGGACCGCGCCCGCCAGGTGCAGGATCACGAGATCAGCCAGGAGCTTGAGCGGCGTCTAGAGGTACTCAATCGCCCCAAGCAGCGCGGCGCCTTCGCCCGCGTCCATATCTTCCCCGCCAGCAGCGGCGACGTGCCCGACGAGAACAACGGCGTTGCCCTGGTCGTCCTGGGGCCACAATTCGGCCACGCCAGCAAAGATACCCGCAGCCCGGCCTACACCACAGCCCTGCGCCTGCTCCAGGAACACGGCAACGGACACCGTCAGTATTGCAACACCCTGATCTTCCTGGCCGTCGATCGCCACCGCATCGAGAGCCTGAATGACAGCGTCCGCGAGTTTCTGGCCTGGAAGGGCATCTATGACGATCGCGAGAGCCTCAACCTGGACCAATCGCAGCTAAAGCAGGCAGAGAGCAAGCAGAAGGAAGCCAATCAGACGGTCGATCTGCGCATCCCGGAAAGCTACTGCTGGCTCCTGACGCCTGAACAGAGCGACGCCCGCAATAGCAACAGCATCCGCCTGGATGAGCGTCAGCTGAAGATGACCGGGCAGGAGCCGAAATACATCGCGCACTTCATCACTGCTATCCTGCGCGACAGTGAGCAGCTTGTCGAGCAGTACGCCCCGACCTGGTTGCGTCGAGAGCTGGACAGCGTCCCGCTCTGGCGCGGCAACCATGTCCGCGTCAAGGAGCTACAGGACTTCTACGGGCGCTATCTCTATCTGAAGCGCCTCAAGAGCCCCGAGGTGCTGCAGCAGGCCATTGCCAAGGGTGTCGCTCTGCCACAGTGGCGTGAGGAGAGCTTCGCCTATGCCGATACCTGGGATGAGGCTCGCGGGCGCTACGAGGGGCTGCGCGCCGGTCAGCCTATGAGCAAGGAGGAGGTGCAGCCCTCCGGCCTGGTGGTCAAGGCGGAGGTGGCCGCCGCTCAACTAGAGGCTGAGGCCCGGGCCAGAGCCGAGGCCGAGCGCGCCCGCCTGGCTGCTACCAGCTCTGGGCCCTTCGCTTCGACCAGCGGCGGCCCCACTGCCTCGCCCGCTGTCTATGAGCAAAGCCTTTCCGCCAGCGCCACTGACACCACACCCGCCGTCGGAGCTCCGGCCTCGCTGAGTGCAGAGCCGCAGATGCGACGCTTTCACGGGGCCGTCCAGCTCAACGCGCTGCACATCGCCAGCGAAGCCAGCACTGTGGCAGCGGAGGTCATCCAACATCTCGTCGGTCTGCCGGGAGCGAAAGTCGAAGTAACGCTAGAGATCCAGGCCACCTTCCAGGGTGGCTGCCCTGCTCACAAGCGCCAGGTCATCGAAGAGAACTGTCGCACGCTGAAGTTCCGGGACTACGGCTTTGAAAGCGAGTAGCGGCCAGTCCGGGCAAGGGCAGCCCCATCGCCATCACCGGCGGAGGCGCGGGCGAGGCGGGCCCTGCGTCCAGGAGGCGGCGGTCTCCTCGCCCGCTCTGCTGTCCGCCTGCTCGTCTGGAGAGAGCGACTGGGGCTCAGCCGCTCCCGGCGGCATAGCGGGCGCCAGCTCCTCGGCGTTCGGCTCATCGGCAGCCAGAGCAGCCAGCTCGCGGCGGAAAGGCCAGAGCAGGATCTGCCAGGCCCGCGCCGGCGGGAGCGTTGTCAGGCGGGCCCGTGCCGCCGCGATGGCCTGCCAGACCTCGCATACATAGTCCATTGCCTCGGCCTGCTCCTCTGCCTGACCCAGGGCCGCGACTGACTCCTCCAGGCGGCGCCAGTTCGCCAGTGACTCCCCCGGCCCGCCGGCGGCAGACCTCAGCGCCGGCTTCTGCTCCTCTACGCGCCGCACCAGCTCAAGGCCGGGGGCTTGCTGCTGGCGGATCTTCATGGGCATCTTCCTCCTTTGAGCTTGACACGTCCTCTGCGATTGGAAGCTTTATCTGAGCCTGCAGCCCCAGGCGGCGCAGTTCGCCCTGACACCAGGCGAGTAGCTCGGGCGGACATTGCTCCCAGGGAACGTAGTCCAGCACCGCCAGCCGCGATAGCGCTGGCCCCAGCCCTAGCCGGGCGTGGATCTGCTCCAGATGCGCATAAACCGTGTTGCGGCTCAGCCCCAACTGGTTGGCCACCTGGGTGGTCGTCAGACCGGCCCGGAGCAAGAGCAGCACCTGCCAGCGGCGCAGCCCGCGCAGCTTGAGCGCCGGTGATGAGCGCCGTTCGGGGAGGGCGCGCGCCTCGGGCTGTGTTGCTGGTTTGCCAGGGAGTGGGGGCAGTCCCTCCGGTGGCAGCAGCACGGGCGGACACTGCTCCCAGGGAACATGCGCGAGTGGATCGCTGTGGCGAGAGAGGCAGAGACGCTGGCGCAGCAGGGAGAGGTGAACCGCGACGGTGTGAGGGGCAAGGCCCAGTTGGGCGGCAACGGCCTGGCGGGAGAGGCCGCGGCGCAGCAAGAGAACAATCTGCCACTGGCGCATGGTCAGAGGCCGTCGCCGCCGGTAGTCGGCCCTGGGCTGGCAGGTGAGCGTCATAAGGTGTCTTCCTCCTTCAGCGAGTGAATATAGATAGAAACGAACATCATCTTGTCGGGATGAGCAAGCAAGTTGTCTATGACGAAGGGAAGAGCGAGGGTGGGGGCAATGGCCAGAAAGTCGGGAGAGAAGGGACAGCGAAAGCGAGGTTCGGCGAGGGAGGGAGGTGAGACGGGGCGAGGGTCAGGAGGTGCTGGACGGTGGCGAGCAGGTCGGTCATAGTAAAGGGCTTGGCCAGGAAGGCGGAGGCGCCGGCCAGGCGGGCCTTGAGGCGGTCGAGGGTGCTGTGACGGCCGCTCACCATGAGGATGGGCAGGCGCGTCAACTGGGGATAGCGAGTCTGATGGCGCAGGAGCCAGGTCAGTTGCAGACCAGAGAGATGAGGCAGGAGCCAGTCGAGCAGGAGCAGATCGGGCGGCGGGTCCCCGGGACTGGCCAGCAGAGAGAGGGCGCTGAGGCCGTCGCTGCAAGTCTGGACCTGGTAGCCGGCGCGGCTGAGCGCCACGCGCAGCACTGTCCGACAGACCGGCGAATCGTCAACCACGAGAATGGCGGGTCCTGGGCGCATGATGTACTTTGCCTCCTTTCCACCTGTCTCTAAGCAAGCGTACTGTATTTATATATATCCATTACAGCGCTACAGCTAACATAGCGCAATGTAAGTGAGGAGTAAATCAGCACTTGTTCAAGAAGGAAAATTCTTTTCCTTCTTACCCCATAGCATGATTGAAATAATCGCTCGGAGCAGCTATACTGTGCTCAGAGAGGCGTCTATTTGCTGGAAGATAGGCAAGTTGTATGGAACAACCATACTACTGGTGGTACGTGTATGGGCAATTTAGCCCAGGGGAGAATAATCTGCCTTGTACAGGGGAAGTCATCGCGTATTATTTCGCGCTCAGCGGCCTCTCGACAGAAGAACTAGCACGCCGGCTACAGTGTACAGAGAGATACATCACCATGCTCAAAAGTGTGAAGAATAAGAAGATGCCAGAGCTGCTTTCCCGTCGCATCCTACTGGCCAAAGTACTCCAGATTCCTCCTGTTCTGCTCGGTCTGTCTTCCGTCACGCTCGCTAGTGGGGATGGAACGCTACAACTGGCCTCCTCCTCAGCAGGGATTGAGCCTTTGGCCAGCGGCCAGATGATGCAGTCATACGAAAGTCTGCTGGCTCTCTCCTGGGAACTCTACTACACCAGCAGCGTTCAGAAGGCAGCACAGAGCATTCAGCAGGCGCTCGAAGAGCTCAACAGCGACTTTGCTCATGCGAGTGGTCTCAAGAGGGACCAGTACGATGCACTTCGCTGCCGTTTCTATCAGCTTGCCTCGGTCGTGGCGCGTGACCGCCAGGACCGGGCCCAGGCCCTGGAGTATGCCACCCAGGCCGTTGAGATTGCGAGTCGGCTCAACAATGCTGAATTGCTGGCCGCGGCCTACCTGCGGCGCGCTCGGGTCTATCTAGGCCTGCAACGTTACGAATCGGCCTGGCAGGATGCTTCCGCCGCCTTACCTTATGCTGAACTCGCGCGTGATCCTCTCAAAGGTAAGTGCTTTCAGATGGCTGGAGAAGCGCTCAGTTATGTCGCCGGGGCGGATCGAGGACGGCAGCAGCAGAGCCTGCGCTACTTCGAGGAGGCTGCGCGCATCGCACGCAAAGGAAACTTAGCCCCAGATGGCAGTTTCGTCAGAACGGACCTGACCAGCATCGCAATTGAGAAGGCTCAGGCTCTCACGCTGTTTGGGCGGCACGATGAGGCGCTGGCAGCTCTTGGCGTGGCGCGCAAACATCTGCAACCAGGTATGACACGCTGGCAGTTGAATTTACTGCTGGCAGAGGCCGAGACCTACTATGCACAGGGAGACCTGGAAAGCTGCTGCTACGTCCTCACAGATGCTCTGCGCATCGCCCAAGCGCTTAAACTTCCTACTAAGGTGGAGCGTATCAGGCGGTTGTATCAGCAGTGTCAGGGACGAGTCCCGACGTATGCTCTCCGTGATCTTCAGCAATTAATCACTCATTCTGCTTGATATCGCTATTGTTGACAGACACAGCCAGAACCTCGCCGGCGCTTCGCCGGCCATTCCTGCGTCGACCGCCAGTAACCCCGCCCCTTCTTGATGCGCCGGCTGACCGCAGGGAGAGGTCAGCCCGGTCGCTCGGCTCTCTAACGGTAAACTCACACCACCTTTGATCGTCTTTTTCCAATTTGATTCTGATAATCAGATCCTGTGATAAGTGTAGGATGCGGCGCCTGGGCAAGCAGCCCTACTGGTGCACAGAAGCGGTGGATGTCGTGCATGCCAGCAGTCTGGAACGGGTCATCTTTGGTCTCTCGCCAAACGACCCCTGTCCTTTGCTCAAGCTAACGCGGCGCGTCTTTGATCGTTCCGGCGAGCCGCTGAGCGTTGATTTTCTGACCGACCGGGCAGACCTTTATCGCCTGCATTATTCGTTTCCTCTCTACCCTGAAGACGTTCCCGAACCTTTCCGAGAACAGGAACGCTAGCCGACCGGGGACCAGGGAAGAGTCTGGCGAGGCTGGTAGACCTGGGGTGCTCCCACGGTCGTCACCCTGGCCCCATTGTTGGTGCGAGTGTTGATCGGGTGGCCATGCTGGTGCCGCTGTCTCCTCCTTCTGGCATCCGCTGTTCGTCAATCGTCATCGTGGCTTCACTATGTTTAGCCAACGCTTATCTTACTTTCTAGCTTATATCAAACGAATACCAGGCAAGCAGCAGAGCGCGACAGACTGGGAGTATGGCTTTCCTTGCCTCCTCATCTTGCGGCGCCTCACTCACGGTGTGGGTGTGAGCGCGCGGGCAGGGCCTGGCCCGCGTGCTTTTTGTTTTTGGTGGGAGAGGGCGACAGAGAGAGGAAAGGGAGCCTGGTCAAAAAATGGCCCATTTGGGAGGCCGATTCGAAACTCTCCCCGAGTATCACCCCAATGCGGTCAGAATCTGACTGCATTAGGCCGGAATCGCACATCTTCTGCTGCTTTTATAATGAGAAATACGTTGGTGCTTTCTCGAAACTCGCCCCTTGCGGCTTGCAGAAAACGAGTTTCGAGAAAGGTCGTGATACGATAGATTTTGGTGGCCAGGGGAGAGAAAAAACGTGGCTCTCAGATGCCAAAAACGGGGCCTCAATCGTTATAGGATATGTGAGAAGTATCCTGGTCCGGTTTCGCGGGGGTCGGGTTGCAGAGGCGTCGATCCGCACGAGGATACTGAAAGTTGAGCAGCCAGCGCGAGTGAAGCTGCTCAACGGACGTTGCAGAGGCGTCGATCCGCACGAGGATACTGAAAGTGAAGGCGAAAACATCACGATGGGGAATTTGGAAGAAGTTGCAGAGGCGTCGATCCGCACGAGGATACTGAAAGCGTTCAACGCGCGTCTGAGCGCGCGAGACGGAGTTGGTTGCAGAGGCGTCGATCCGCACGAGGATACTGAAAGTTTTTCCTCCCCCTCCCCCTCGACGCCGGCGGCGGCGGTTGCAGAGGCGTCGATCCGCACGAGGATACTGAAAGAACACCAGGGATTGGCACAAGACCGGCACTGCGTGCAGTTGCAGAGGCGTCGATCCGCACGAGGATACTGAAAGGCTCCGCTGGTGTTGCATATCCGTCAACAAGCGAGGTTGCAGAGGCGTCGATCCGCACGAGGATACTGAAAGGTCAAGCCGATGAGCATGCCGCGTATGACCGCTTGACGTTGCAGAGGCGTCGATCCGCACGAGGATACTGAAAGTTTGGCGCTGGTCAAAGCCGGAAGTGCTCGCATTTCGTTGCAGAGGCGTCGATCCGCACGAGGATACTGAAAGAAACTATCTCCGCTGCTCGTTTGACATCTCCGCGCATGGTTGCAGAGGCGTCGATCCGCACGAGGATACTGAAAGGGATAGCGCATAATGTCGTCACCAACGGTAAAGAAGTGTTGCAGAGGCGTCGATCCGCACGAGGATACTGAAAGATCTTGTTGGAAGGCGGGCTGGATTGGAAGCCTATGTTGCAGAGGCGTCGATCCGCACGAGGATACTGAAAGATCATTTTGCTTGTTACGCTCATTGTCGCTATTGTCGGTTGCAGAGGCGTCGATCCGCACGAGGATACTGAAAGCCTATGATATTCCGCTGCCCCTGCTGGCTGATCAGACGTTGCAGAGGCGTCGATCCGCACGAGGATACTGAAAGCCTATGATATTCCGCTGCCCCTGCTGGCTGATCAGACGTTGCAGAGGCGTCGATCCGCACGAGGATACTGAAAGCTCCACAGGTCACGCAACACAATAGCCCGCGTTCCATGTTGCAGAGGCGTCGATCCGCACGAGGATACTGAAAGGCTCATGCGAAGAAACAATTTCAAATCGCGCCGCAAGTTGCAGAGGCGTCGATCCGCACGAGGATACTGAAAGTGTGGCAAGCATCGTGTGTATGATGCGAGCTGTCGCGTTGCAGAGGCGTCGATCCGCACGAGGATACTGAAAGGCAATATTGCTAATCAAGCGGCCAAATTCCTCGGCTTCCGTTGCAGAGGCGTCGATCCGCACGAGGATACTGAAAGCAGTACGCAAAGAAGCGCGCAAGCTGATCAAAGCACTGCGTTGCAGAGGCGTCGATCCGCACGAGGATACTGAAAGAATGATAAAGATGCCGACGAGCACGAGAACAATGCGTTGCAGAGGCGTCGATCCGCACGAGGATACTGAAAGGTTTTTTGAGAAATCCGCGTTGCACAAGACGCATGCGTTGCAGAGGCGTCGATCCGCACGAGGATACTGAAAGGTTTTTTGAGAAATCCGCGTTGCACAAGACGCATGCGTTGCAGAGGCGTCGATCCGCACGAGGATACTGAAAGGTTTTTTGAGAAATCCGCGTTGCACAAGACGCATGCGTTGCAGAGGCGTCGATCCGCACGAGGATACTGAAAGGCTCAGCCGTATGTGGCGGTATGGCTGAGCTGGCGCTTCGTTGCAGAGGCGTCGATCCGCACGAGGATACTGAAAGATCATCTTCGGCGACGTCAAGCGCGGCTACACGATTGGTTGCAGAGGCGTCGATCCGCACGAGGATACTGAAAGCGGCGAAGAATTGCGCGTAGTGACCGAAATCATCCACGTTGCAGAGGCGTCGATCCGCACGAGGATACTGAAAGGTGAGCGGCTTTTTGGATGAATTGAACAAAAACGGTGTTGCAGAGGCGTCGATCCGCACGAGGATACTGAAAGCTGCAAGCCGGCATTCCGGCATTGTATGCAGAACGCAGTTGCAGAGGCGTCGATCCGCACGAGGATACTGAAAGAAAGGGGAGCTGACATGGCAAAAAGGCGCCTCTGGGAGTTGCAGAGGCGTCGATCCGCACGAGGATACTGAAAGTTTTGCTCGCCGCATTTGCTGGTTTCGCCGTAAAGTTGCAGAGGCGTCGATCCGCACGAGGATACTGAAAGTTTTGCTCGCCGCATTTGCTGGTTTCGCCGTAAAGTTGCAGAGGCGTCGATCCGCACGAGGATACTGAAAGATGCGAGCGGGGGAAGCATAATGAAGATTACAGAACGTTGCAGAGGCGTCGATCCGCACGAGGATACTGAAAGACGTATGGGCCACCGTGAGACATAGAGACAATGCCAGGTTGCAGAGGCGTCGATCCGCACGAGGATACTGAAAGCTGCAACTTTGACAAGCAGCTCACCTGCTAACATGCCGTTGCAGAGGCGTCGATCCGCACGAGGATACTGAAAGGCTGCAGGTAGGCGTCAATCGGGAAAGTATTCATGATTCGGTTGCAGAGGCGTCGATCCGCACGAGGATACTGAAAGTTCCGTTTGTGGTTGAGATGTATCGACATGCCGTTTGTGTTGCAGAGGCGTCGATCCGCTCGTGGATACTGAAAGTGCCAGCATTCCCGACCTGCATATGGGGTGTATGGTGTTGCAGAGGTGTCGATCCGCTCGTGGATACTGAAAGCCGTGTGTGTTGATGGTGTCAGGATTTGCACATGGAGTTGCAGAGGCGTCGATCCGCTCGTGGATACTGAAAGAGCACACAATAAAAGCGCGGAGGAGGAAAAGCCTCCTCCGCGCCTATCGCCAATCAACCACGATAACCAGCGCGCCGCCCCGGCTCAGACCTCAGATCAGAGCAGGCCAGGCAGTTGCGACACCTCCCCAGGCCAACCACCAGCCACCTCAGCCCAGGGCCCGCCTGAGCAGCTCCTTGATCCGTTCCTCCTCCGAAGGACCCAGCGCCGTTAACGCATAGGTCGTCGGCCACATCTGCCCCTCATCCAGGCGAGCCGCATCGCTGAAACCCAGCGTCGCATAGCGCGTCTTAAACTTCTGCGCCGGCTGAAAAAAGCAGATAATTTTGCCATCCCGCGCATAAGCCGGCATCCCATACCACGTACGCGGCACCAGCTCCGGCACACACTCCCTCACCAGCTCATGCAACCGCATAGCCATAGCGCGATCCGGCTCGGCCAGCGCGGCGATCTTCGCCAGTACCTCCTGTTCTCCCTGATCGCGCTCCCTGCCAGCCTTCAACTCGCGCACCCGCTCCCTCAGTGCCGCACGCTCGGCCTCCGACAAGCCCTCAGCACCCTGTCCCCGTCGCCTGGCTCCCCGGGACCTACCACCCGGCCTCTCAGCCTCAGTCTGGCTCATATCCAAACAAAACCTCCTCAGTTCTATCCAGAGCAGTGCAGCCCACACTCCTGACACTCACCACTTCGCGGACTGCCCTCTCTATCATAGCAAACTATCCCGCCTGCCCACCTCCCAGACGGCAAAGCCCCACCTTCGCCGACCCAGCTCAGACAAAGGCCGTCAGAGCAGCTCGCTCGGCCTCCCATAACTCATCAAAGAGCTGGCTCAGCTCCTCCAGCGAACAAACCGCCGCACTCAAAGGATCAAGGAACAAAGCATAGCGCGCCGGCTCGCGCCGTCCCGTCAGCAGCGCCTCGCACACCAGCTCATGAACAGCCATATGCGCCCGATCCAGCGCCGCCAACTGCTCCGGCAGCCGTCCGCAATGAATGGGCTGCACCCCGTTGCGATCCACCAGACAGGCCACCTCAACACAGCCATCTGGCAGATTCTCAATCAGCCCTACATTGCGCACATTGCCATAGATCACCGCTGGCTTGCCAGTCACGATGGCCTCAATAATCTGGGAACCATACTCAAGGCTGCGCTCCCAGGGAATATCACGCGCCCCCGTCAGCATCTCCTCAATGGCGCGCTCGCTCTCCCGCCGCCAGGTCGGCCAGTTATGGGCATAAAAGCCTGACTCCCCCAAATAGCCAGCCCGACAATAACGCGCGATCAGCTCCGGGCGCTTACGGAAGTAGGGCACATACTCCGAAAAATGCCCGCTGCTCTCCGTCACAAAGGCGCCCAGATGGAGCATCGTCTCAAAGCGCACCGGATCAAGCTCGTAGATCTCGGGCCGCCGCGCCCGCTCCCGCAGACGCGGATACATATCCTCGCCCCGATAGCGCAGCTCCGTAAACCAGGCCAGATGATTGATCCCGGCGCAGCGCCATTCCAGCTCTTCGTAGGGCACCTCCAGATAATGCGCCAACTGGCGCGAGGTCCACTGCACACTATGGCACAGCCCCACCGTGCGCATACGCGTCCCCCGCAGAGCCGCCAGCGTCAGAGCCGACATCGGATTCGTATAGTTGAGCACCCAGGCCCGCGGACACAGCTCCTCGGCATCGCGCAGGATCGCCAGCCAGGCCGGTCCCGTGCGCAGCGCTTTGAAGATCCCCCCGGGGCCAATCGTATCGCCGATACACTGATCGATCCCATATTTCAAAGGAATCTCATAGTCCTGGCGCACATAGTCCAGCCCGGCCACCTCGATCGTATTGATCAGAAAGTCGCTGCCCGCCATCACCTTGCGGCGCTCAGTCGAAGCCTCGACGCGCCAGCGCTTGCCGCTCCGCTCGATCAGCTTCTCGGCGATGCGCTGGGCCAGCTCCAGCCGGCGCCCATCCACATCAACCAGGGCAAAGGTTCCCTCGTCCAATCCCTCGCAGAGCAGAACATCGGTCATCAGTTGACGCGCAAAGACGGCGCTCCCGGCGCCCATCATGGTAATCTTCACGTGGGTCACGACCTCATGCCTCCTTCGCACTCGTAGGCCCGGCAGCCTGGTCTGCAAGGCGTTGCACAAGACGATCATATCACATCATGGCACAGAGTGCGCCTGACGCAGATTCCTCAGCGAGGACCTCAAGCCGAAGTCTCAAGCCAGCCTCTCTTCGGAGAATCTCGACCCACAAAACCACATCCCGCTAGCCTTGAGCCGCGAGAGCCTGCGCCCAACCTTGCTACTCCAGTCCCGGTGAAGGAATCCCCGAGAGGCCGGCCAGGCAGCCTGGTCAGCAGGAGGTGCGCATTACTGACCAGCAGGCGGCGGATCAAGAATGATGACCTCGGTAGCAACGTCGTAATAGGGGTCGCTCCAGGCGAAGAAAGTGTTGAGGACCGGGTTATCAAGCTGGAGCTGCGCATAGGAGACATGGGTTTTCCCCGGAATGATACGGTGCTCGTCGACCCGCCGCGGGGAGACATAGATCGATGACCCATCGCTGAACTGGAGATAGACCACATCTATCGGCAGTGTCCCCAAGCCCGCATCGATGGTGGTGTCTACCATGCCTACAACCAGCAGATTGTTATGCCAGTGAGGAGTGGCGTAGTTAAGCCAAAAACCCACCCTGCCGAGGACACTAATCGTACAGCATCCCAGAAAGCCGGCCAAGAAGACTATCAAGAATGCGAACCCCAAACAGTTTGTGAGGCGGCTGCTCTGTTGCTCTTCAGCAGCCGGCTTTGGCTGTTTTTGCATGGAACCGCCCTCGCGACGGTGCAGATGACAAACAGGCAATCACATCCTAACATTCCGAAGCAAAATAATCCTATTTGGAGAATTATATCACATTTTCAACTGAATTTCAATCTTCGATTATATTTTTCCGGTGAAGCCTCGCAGGCAGGCTATGCCGGGCAGGCGGGGGAGAGCCTGTCAGACACCACTCATCCTTGACACTGCTGCAACGATCTGCTATATCAGGTAGCAGATCATAGCGTTGCAGATAGAGGAGAAACAGGCAGTCACGGGAGCTCGGGAGAGCCGGGCTGAGAGGGTGACCAGACCTGCCGCCGGGCCGGGCCACAGGCAGGCCGCACCGTCACCGACCGCCGGAACCTGATCTGGGTAATGCCAGCGCAGGGAGCGTACCTGCTTGCTTGCTTGCCACTATCGCCCCAGCCGGGGCAGCCGCCAACCAAGTAGCGTAACGATCCCGAGGTGCTGGCAACAAGACGAGGCCAACTTCAGCCAGCACCCTTTTCCTCCGGCTTCAACGGAAGCGGGAGCAACCAGGCCACACCTCCTCACCCAGAGCAGAGCAACCGTAGCGCCCCTGTCAGTCACCAGCCAGACCGCTACCTCTGCGCTCCAGTGCCTGCCTTCGCAAGGCAAGCAGCGAGGCTGTGGTGATACCAGCCAGCCAGCCAGCGGCTTGCTGCACAGCACGCACCAGATCAGATCGGAAGCCGCCCAAGAAAGGAGCAAGCCAACTATGGAGCCACAGGAATCAGGTAGCGGCATCCTACAAGTACGGGGAGTAGAAGCAGATGACTTTCTCAAAGTTGAGCGCCACGGCATGGAGCCGATTCCCGAAGCTGATCGACACGGCAGCGCACGCGAACTGGCCCTGGTCTGGGCAGGGGCGATGGCCAATTATCTATCGCTCCTCACCGGCGCCCTGGCCATCGGGGCCCCGCTTGTTTTGGGACTGAGCCAGGGGCAGCTTGGCCTGCTCGACAGCGCCATCGCCATCGTCATCGGCTGCGCCCTGGCTGCCGCCCTGCATGGTCTGACCAGCGCCACCGGTGCGCGCACCGGCACCCCCCAGATGGTCTTTGCACGCGCCGTCTTCGGACACCGCGGCGCCTACATCGGCGCCTTCCTTACCTGGCTGATGGCCGTCGGCTGGTTCGCCGTCGACTGCGTCATTGGCGGCTGGGCTCTGGTGCAGCTTGCCAGTCTGGTCGGCATCCCCCGAACGCCACAGACAGCTCTGATCGCCATTGCGCTCGTGCTCATCGCCTCGGTCATTGTCGCCGTCTACGGACATCAGACCGTCCACGTCTTTGAAAAATACGGGGCCATCGTCTTCATGGCCTTCTGCCTCTTGCTCTTCATTGTGCTCTTTCCGCGCATTAACTGGAGCCTTCCGACCACGGTTCACGGGCCGGCGCGTCTGGCCGCCATTGTCACAGGCGGAGGCTTCATCTACGCCTTGATTGCCTCCTGGATTCCCTTCGCCTCCGACTACTCGCGCTATCTGCCCACCCGCACACGCGCCGGTAGCATTGCCTGGTGGGCCGGTTTGGGCATCGGCCTGCCGACGGCCCTGTTGGGCATCCTCGGCGTCGCCCTGGCCACCATCAACCCGGCCAATCCCGATCTGTTGAGCGTCATCACGGGAGCAGCGCCGCCCTGGCTACTGGTGCCCTTCCTGCTCTTCGTGGTCCTGGGCGAAATCTGGGCCAACTACTTCGACGTCTACACCGCCGGCCTGGTGGCCCTGGCGATGGACATTCCGCTCCGGCGCTGGTGGTCGGCCCTGCTCTGCGGCCTTGTCGGCGCGGTAGGCGTTGGCTGGATTGGCTTTTTCTCTCACTTCAGTTTCAGCGAGGCCCAGACCTACAGCGAGTTGGTTAATCGCTTCCTCAACGTCTACATCGACTTTCTGCTGCTGACCTATCTATGGGTGCCAGCCTGGGCCGCCGTGCTGCTCATCGACTTCTTTGTCTTGCGCCGCGGCGACTACGCTGCTGCAGAGCTGACGCGCGGGCGGGCTGGACGCTACTGGTACAGTGGCGGCGTGGCCTGGCGAGCCCTTCTTTCCTGGCTGGTTGGTTTTGCCGTCACCATCCCTTTCATTGGCTCGGCTACCCTGCCCTGGCTGAGTCAGCCGTGGCAGGGGCCATTGGCGCATCTGTTGGGCGGCATGGACCTCAGCGGCATCATTGGGGCCGTTGTCAGCGGCCTGCTCTATCTCCTGCTGAACCTGCCCCGCCTGCGCCAGCAGCAGGCTGCGAGGAGATCGGAGACGGCAGCAGCCAGCTAAGTAAGCTCACAACCAGCCAGAGGCGGTGGCCCAGTCGTGTCACGCCGACCAGACCGGAGCGGACCGAGCCGGACCGCCGCCTCACTCAGCGGGGTCACTTAGTTCTCGTTCTCATCATCGCCTGCCTCGCTGCTTTCCTCGGCTGCCTCCCCCTCGGCAGTCAGCCACGTGCGCAACTCAGCCGGGCGAAGCGGCAACGTATACTCTTCGAGCTGGCGCGCCAGGTGGAGTGGCAGGGGCAAGATCATTGGCGATCCAAACTGAACGGCCATCTGAGCACGTAGCTCGTGCGCGACCACTGCACACATCAGCACGTCATCAGGGCGCTGCTCATGGCCCTGGCGAGCTATGGTTAATTCCACGATGCGCGGATTCCAGGCCATTCCCCAAGGAGCATCAAAAGGCTGACCCGCACTCTGTCCCTTAGCCAACTTCTCAAACGGGCGCAGTGAGAGTTTCGAGCTATATTTGCTCTGCTGCGCCGTGGGCGGCTTTTCCTGCACACTATAGAAGACAGCGGGATTCGTCGCGTCGCGGAAAAGCCCCTGCGAGAGCAGGTACGGATCTTTGCCCAGAGCTTGCCGCTTTGCGTTAAAGGCATACCACTCGGGCACTTCGGGCGAGGCACTGCGTACGCGGACAATGCGCAACTGCGGGAAGCACTCTAGCTCTGGCGGCAGACTGGACGTGATGCGCTCGTTCCCCAACCAGGGCCAGGACTGACGCAGGTTACAGGCATCGCAGAAGAGGATGGTCTCCCCGCGTGTCGGCAGGAGCCTATGCAGCGTCTTGAGGAGAAACTGGCGCACGGCCTCGCGATCGCGCTGGCTGGCCTGTTCCATGCGCGCGAGCTGCAGGGCTGCCTCGCGATAGGGCAGCCAGTCCTCAAAGCCAGGCGCGCGTACCAGCACAAGCCGGCTATCGGAGCGCAGGTAGACCACGACAGGCAGATACTGGGGCAGATGGGTTTCGCTGCCGCGTCGATTGCGGTGAATGACCCAGGCGGCCAGGTAGTGCAGCGGCTCGGGAATCTGGAAAGGCGGCTTTTGGCCCCTGACCTTGGGGAGCAGCCGCGGCGGCACAGCTAGAACGCCACACTGCCGCAGAAGATCGCGGACGGCAGATCTGGCCCGCTCCTGCAGCGTCTCCTTAGAGGCTCCTTCTTCCCTGTTAGAGGTCGGCGGCGTCAAAAACTGCGTCAGGTAGCCCTTGCGGGCGAAGCCCAAACGTAGGGCAGCCTTGGGATCTCCATCGTGACGGAAGAAGTCGGCATCAGGCAGCTCGATGATGAGTCCATAGGGATCAGCCACCTCCGGCAACGCCTGCGCTATGGCCTCAGCTCGCTCTTGAATCTTCAGACGCCAGTGCTCGGCAGCCTGCCCCCGCGCATACTCCTTGATCCCCAGCGCCCTCCCGATCTCGCCCAGCGGCTCGCTGCGCACCGCCAGCCTCAGCTCCGGCGTCACCCAGATAGTGCCCTCAGAGACGTCCAGAGGATAGCCCAACACCTCATAGAGAGCCTGCCGTACAGCCTGCAGCGCCGCCTTGGTCTGGTAGCGCACAATGATAGTCATGACCTGCCCGTCCCCAAGCGCTTCTGCCACAGCCTGCCGACGCTCAGCGCAAGCCCTCGTCTGGGCTGGCTGCTTCCGATCTTGCTTCCCTTGAGGGAAGAAAGAATTGGGCGGGTGCGCAATGAAGCGCCGCGCCCCATAGCGTTCTAGAGGCGAGCGCAGTATGAAATCCGGGGCCAGCAGCTCAGCGATCTGCTCCGCCATGAAACGACGATCGCTGAGAGAGAAGCCCGCTCCCTCCCCATGATCCGGCCTCATACCGGTCCGAAAGACAAGCGCAGCCTGCGGGCTGCTGCCCGTCAAAGCCCGCTCTAACCATTCGCTCGGCTGCTGGGTGAGCTGCTGCGGATCAGGCAGCCGCTCGGCCCAGTGTAGCTCGTTGAGCAGGGCAACCAGCGAATCGGCCCACCTGTATTCGACAATCCAATCTTTGCCATCGGGCGTCTCTCCAGCCTTGCGGCTGCGCTTGACAATCGGCGCTACCTGAAAGCACTGCCGCTGCTGGTCGGCGGCGAGCCAGGGCAGGCTATCCAACAGATAGGCGCTGATGGTCTCAGCCGGCGTGTATTGCAGCGGCTGCGATACCCAACGCCGAACACCCAGGTTAATGTGTAACTGCGGATAGCCTTGAAAAGGTATTGTCTGGAGCGTCACCGTGATCACGATGGACCAATACCAGGGCTGGGGTCCCACGCCCTCCCGCTGCGGCGGCCAGGAAATCAGCTCGCAGCCATGTCGGCCCGGCGCTAGGGGCGCCCGTTTGAAGCGAAAGCGTCGCGTGTGGTCGCCTCCCAGCTCCAGGGCAGAGAGTCTGGCAGCCACGAGATCGGGCATGAGCACAAAGCCATTCTGAATGCAGCGCTGGCCGACCTCGCGGTACGGTCG
Source organism: Thermogemmatispora argillosa (assembly GCF_059696725.1). NCBI lineage: Bacteria > Bacillati > Chloroflexota > Ktedonobacteria > Thermogemmatisporales > Thermogemmatisporaceae > Thermogemmatispora > Thermogemmatispora argillosa. The sequence goes on from NZ_AP019377.1 coordinate 1,530,821, forward strand.
GGCCGTCCCATTCGGGGCCTGCGACCAGTAGCAAAGGTCGATCTCTTCCCGCTTCCAGACGAGAGGCAAGGCTTGCACCTCCTGGAGCAGATCCAGGAGAGCGGGCGATGGGAAGAGAAGACGAAAGACGGTGCGCAGCCAGGCACTAAGCAACGCCCGCAGGATGACACTATCGGTCGGCGGCTCCGTGGGCCGTCCCTGATCGACAAAACCATAGAGCCAGGGCTGCACTCCACCATCGGTGATACGGCTGGTAATCGAGATCAAGTCGGGGATCAGCAGGCGCGCCGCCTGATTCAGGACCACATGGGGAGGAGTGCTTTCCTCCGGCGTACGCCTGGAGATCTGACTCTGGACCTCACGCAGACGGCGCTTGAGCTCCTCGGGGAACTCCAACACCCAGAAGGGATGAGCAGCCAGCCGCTCTCTGACGGCGGCGTTGTCATTCGCCAGGCAAAAGGCTATCGGCTGCAATACTGTGTCATTAGCCATCAATATTGCTCCCTCTCTTCAATACCCTTCAAGCCATAATAAAGGGGTCCATAAAGAATCTGCACCAGGTGCCTCTCGCGAGGAGGAATAGCTTGTGTGTCATCTGGCTCGAAGTACGGACGGAGTACCTCTTGCATGCCCTTGATGAGGCTGGTATGCTCGTAGTCGCTTTCGCCCGTGGCCGCCTGGCGCGGGGCAAAGCGTGCATCGCAGAACAGGACAAGGGCCGGGCAACCGCCACGTACCAGGCGCCCAATGACTTGCCAGACAGCGACGAGCAGCGTCCAGGTCAGGGCACGTCGCTCCCACTTCGGCAGAGAACTGTAGCGCAAGCGCAAGTGGAGCAGATCCAGCCAGTAGGTGAACGCTTTCTGACGGAAGCGCTTGCCCACCGTCTCCAGGTCCATCGCCTCTGAGTCGCAGAGCAGGCGCAACCACTCCGTATCGGCAGAGTGCTCGATGGCCCAGCGATTGACGCTATGCAGCAGATAATGAATGTCATCAGGCCGTGGATGCGGACGCACCAGGAAGCAGACTGCCCCAAGCGCCGCTTTCCCCTCTGCGTTGAGAATGTTGTGACCGCGCTCAATGGCCTGCAGCGGGGCAATGAGCAACCAGGCGTTGCGTTTGCTCAACTCGCTCACCAGGCCACGGGGCAGCCGGTCATCGCTCTGCCACGACCATTGACTTTCGAAGATGGCATCGTCGGGGACAAGGTAGACAGCTTCACCCGGAGCAATCAATCCCTGGTTGAGCAGGTAGTGATAGGCATGCCGGGCCTCGGCGTAGCTGCCCACAACCAGGAGAATGCGCTGCCGTCCTTCGGGCAGCTCAGCCCGCAGCCGATCCAGCGAGCTGGGCAGCCTCTCCTTAGCAAGATGCTCGTGTCGCGCCAGATCTCGGAGCACGATCTCTAGATGCCTGAGACGCTCCTCTCCCTGGAAGCCCGAGACCGCAGCCGCCTCCATAGATTCCTCCAGGCGCGCGAAGCGATAGACAAAGCCGCTCTTTTCAATGGCCTGGCGTTCTTCGAGCGGTGGCAGCAGGATCGCCTGCACCGGCACCTGAAGATGGTAGATAGGCGAGGTGCCCGCCCAGCTTGTCCCCGAGAGCAGCAGGGCATGGGGACCAGCCAGCCCATCGGCAGCTAGAAAGTCATGCAGGTGGAGCAGAAGCCAGCGCCCCACTCCCATGCAGCGGAAAAAGCGTAGCTTTCCCGGCTCCGAGGCTTTCTCGGATGAGCGCACATATTGAAATCCAAGGATGTTGCCCATCGGGGCATCCGGCAACCAGGGAGCATAATCGGGCGGCGGACTATAGAAGAGCGTCGCGCTGCTGCCTTCGAGACCAAAAAGGGCCTCCATCTCGCGCCAATCGTAGATCAACTCATCCAGGCTATTCGCCAGGACTTCCAGCAAGAGAGCAAACTGCAGGCGTACGGCCCAGGTTTCCAGACCCTGCTCATCCAGGCAGATATAGGGCTGCCGCCGAAGCCAGCGCTGTAGTTGCTCGCGCACCTGCCCATCGTGGGCCAGGCTGATGGCCAGCCGCGCCAGCGCCGCCAGCTCGTGCTCGCCATGCTCCCCCAGCGGATCATCGAGAAAGTGGCCCAGCGGCGGCCAGAAGACTTTGTAGTGCTTCTCCAGCTCAGACTGATCGAGGTCTTTTGAAAGCGCCCCTATCAGGCATGGTACGCCATATGAGGATCGCTCTGCGGTGGAGCTTATCCGATCTGGCGAGAAATGCTGGTTTGTCTATTGATACCATCAGACGCCTTGAAAGGGGCGATTCTGTTTACGATGTTACTCTTGGAAAGTTGTGGATGCTTTCAATGGGAGCGGCCAGATGAAGCGGGTGGCAGGAAAAGAGCGGGTAGATATGGAGGATCTTGAAGAGTACAGGAGAGTTATCCATACTTAGTGAGGAGAAGTGGAGCACCCAAGCAAGGGGCTTGAATGCTCCTGGTGACTCGCTGGTTGTGAGGGCTGAAGCTGGTGAGTTGCGTGGTGGCCTTACCAGTCACAGCCTGTCAAGACAGCGAGGTCTGGATGTAGTATGCCACGTCTGACCCCGGCGGCCAGCAAGCGACCAACGAGAGATGACGGCACACAGGTCAGAAAGACCGCTGATCGCGCTTGACAGCCGGGGTCAGACTGTCTTGGCGAGACCCCGCGCGTCCCAGCAGGCCTGAAGGGTTCGTATCCCGTCTCTCTTGTCGTGAAAGGAGCATGACCCATCATGGCCGAGCTGTCTTGTTCCGCTGGTGCTCCTGACCAGCAGCCCCTGGATGACGTCCTGTTTGCCGACCGTGCGGGGTCTTCACAGGAGACACCCGCTGACCTGCCTCCCGTAGCTGGGCCTGCCCATGATCCTGCGCCGGAGACAAGCTCTCCCGTGCCTTCGCCTCGCTGTGCCATGCGCGTCGCCCTCACTGAAGGAGCGCCTCCAGAGCTGGTCCATGTTCCCTACATCGAGGTCAGCGACCCCGACTTCGCCGCTGGGTATCATTATGGGGCGACATCTTACTTTGAGGAGCTATTCGATGACGAGGAGCATAAGGCTCGGGAACTGATCGATCGCGACCTCACCGAAGTGGTGATGGATCTGTACGAGGAAGGCCACTGGGACCAGCCGCTCGATGGCAAAAGCTGGCGCGCCTGGGCGGCCCAAGCGGCCGGGTTTTTGGCCGGCCTCATCTCGGCCCGCATTCCCTCGGCGCTGCCCCTCTACGGCAACTGTCCCCGTTGCCACCAGCCTGTCGATGCCTGTGGCGGCTGTCGCCGGTGCGACACCTGCACCTGTCCGTCTCTGCCTGGAACCTCGGTCGCCCACTAGCCTGTGTGTCGCTCTGGCTGCCACTCAGGGTGCCCGGTAGGGTCACCAGCCTGGCCCCTGAGCGGCGCCACTCCCGGGCCAGTCACTCACAAGGAGGACCCTGAACGAACAATGGGACAGTTTCAGCGGACGATCCCGGTGTTGCTGCCAGCCGATGAGGACCTGCGTCGCACGCTGGCGGTGTTCCAGGCGGTGCAGCAGCAGCTCTCGGCCCCCTGCTTCAACGAGGGCCAACCCCTCTCTGCCGTAAGGCTGCATCGGGCCTGCTACCAGCAGGTCAAGGGCCAGCTCAACGCGCAGATGACCTGTACGGCCATCCGCTTGGTGGCTGCCGCCTACCAGAGTGCCTGCAGCCACCGCCGTCCGCCACAGCGCCCGTTCCAGTTCCGGCGCAGACGGGCCCTGTTCCTGATCGGGCCGCGAGGGCGGGATGCCAGCTTACGCCCTGACGGCACGCTCTCGATCTGGACGGTGGCCGGACGTAAGCAGCTCCCCTACCGGGTCCCGGAAGCGTTTCAGCAACGGCTGGCCCAGGCCAAGACCATCGATAGCCTCACCGTGCTGGAACGCGATGGGCGGCTGCTGGGCCAGCTCACCATCACTCTGGAAGGACCAGACCCGCAGCCATTACAGGCGGCAGATGAGGCAGTAAGCAGCAGCCAGATCGTGGGGATTGATCTAAACGAGACGAATGCGCTGGTGACGGTAGATGGACAGGAACGCGTCCTCTTTGTGAGTGGGAAGGCGGTGAAGGTCCGCAATCGGCGGACCGCGAAGACGCGGGCACGGCTGCAGCGGAAGCTGGCGGCCCGGAAGGCACAGCACCGGGACACGCGCAGTGTCCGGCGGGTGCTGAAACGGCTTGGTCGCCAGCAACGACACCGCACCCAGACTTTTGCCCAAACGGTGGCGAAGCGCCTGGCGGAGTGGGTTCCTGCGGGGGCGGTGCTGGTCTTCGAGCGACTGCAGGTGCCCCCACCAGAGCACGGGCAGATCCGAGGGAAGGCCCTACGGCGGCGGCTCGCGTTGTGGCAGCGGGGGCTGATCCGGCGCTGGGTTGAGCAGCGAGCACAGGAGCAGGGCCTGCGCGTCGTGGACGTGAACCCGGCCTACACGAGCCAGATCTGTTCCCGCTGGGGGCAACGGGGCGCCCGCTGTCGCCATGCCTTCACCTGCCCACACTGTGGCTTCCAGGAGCACGCCGACATCAATGCCGCACGCAACATTCGGGATCGCTGTACTGTCCTGCGGGGCAGTGGGCTGTCGTCAACCAGTCCCGAAGCCCGGGCCGACGAGGCTGCGGGCAAGCCCCTGGCTTGAGCCGGGGGTCGTTGATATGTGCTACCTTCCTTCTTCTCCCTTCTACGGGTCCCGTCACTACGGTTGCTGAGTTGTTCTCTAACTACCCTTCTCCATTTTCTCCCCCATCTCAAAAGGGGAAGCGGCTGCTAGAAAGTCCTCTCAGATCAGGTGCCGCCAGGCACACCACTCCAACTGCGTGCTCTTTTACTGGTCCATTCAGCTTCAAGACCAGTTCTGCCAGGGATCTAGTATTTTTTACTACAAAATATTGATTATCTTAGAATGCTCTATCAGGATAGCATATGCTGTTCACAGAGTAAAGTCTCCTCTGTTTCTATTTATGTCTTGTATAACAAAAATCTTTTTATAGATGTCATCCCCCTCGGCTGGGGTCCAGAGGGACCGGAGACCAGTTGACAGACCAGAGAAAATCTAGCCAGAAGGGTCCTCAGCCGTCGCTGGCGGCTCCTCTTTCCTCCCTCTCCCGAGAACGTCGAGCGACGGGAAGGGAATGAGAAGCATTCAGGGAGCCTGCCAGCAACATAACCAGAGAGTTAGCAAGAGAGACGAGGCCAATCAAAGAAGAGACGGGTTTCTGACGATGTTGGTCATGGAGATCTACCGCTCGATCCAGGGCGAAGGCAGCTTGATGGGGGTGCCCACAACCTTTGTACGCTTCTTCGCTTGCAACCTGCGCTGTTCGTGGTGCGATACAAAATATTCGTGGAGTGTGCGCGAAGGCGGAAGCTGGGAAACGCTCTCTCCCGAGACGGTGGCGGAGCGCGTGGCCGCTCTCGGCGCCCGCCATGTGGTGCTTACCGGCGGCGAGCCAACGCTACAGAAGGAGCTACCTCAGCTCGCTACTCTGCTGAAAGCTCAGGGCCACCACTTGACCATCGAGACAAATGCCACGATTTTCCCGGCTCTGGCCGTGCCCTTGATCGATCTGTGGAGCCTTTCTCCTAAGCTGCCTAGCGCCGGCAGCGGCGCGAACTACTTGCGCCACCCCGTCATTGAGCAGTTCCTGCACAGCCTGGCCCCTACGCAACAGCAGTGGAAATTCGTCGTGCGCGACGCCGACGATGAACAGGCCCTGCGCGCTCTGCTGGAAGCCCATCCGCTTTTCAAGGAGCGCCGCCTGCCCATTATCTTGCAGCCCGAGGGCGACGCTGCTCTGCCAGACTATCCCTCAGCCCTGGCCTGGCTGGCTGAGTGTCTGCGTGATCCCTTCTGGGACCAGTATAATGTACGCGTGCTGCCACAGCTGCATGTGCTGATCTGGGGACGCCGCCGCCTGGTCTAATCCCTTGGACGGCACCAGTCCGCGCCGCCGCTCTGGTGAAAGGCCAGGCGACCAGAGTGGGGGCCGTGCTTCTCGCTGCAGGCGCCCGGCGACGAGCAGGGAAGCCTCCAGGTCAGGCCACCAGCCAGCGAGCGGCTCGCCCTGTCCTCCTACGGTTCTCGCTCCCTCCTCACCCTCTCCCAACCCGCTCATTTCCAGCGCCGCGAGTCAGGCTTAGGTCAGCGGCTGCGGCGTGGGAGCTACAACGACCACTTCAACGCTCACACATTCGGGCTGGGGCGTAATCGGCCCTGTCCCCACCAGGCAGATGAGTGGCCAGTAGGTGCCAACCAGCATATAGGCATGAGAGGCAACCAGTGTTACCGGCGGCACAGGACAGGCGTGCTCGCATAGCGGGTATTTGGAAAGATTCCCATCTCCCCAGTTCACTACCAGGGCGGGCGATGGGATCGACGCATAGCAGGCGACCGTGATGACAATGTAAGCAGGCTGCCCGAGCGCAACTTGCTGCTTTGCCGGTGCCGCAGCCAGACATTGGCTTCCAGCCTGAGCGGTCGCTTCACGGGTTCCCGAGGCGGCAAGGGCGGGTCCCGCGCCTGCGAGCATGCTGAGCATGAGAGAGATCAGGAGAAAACAGGCTCCTGAAAAAGGGGGCAGGAGAGCTGAAATCCTTTTCATAGCCAGTGCTCCTTTCACAATTCCATTTGGAGTTTGCACCGCGATCGTCCCGAGATGGCCCAGAGAAGGGAGAAGGCAGAGGCCGCGGCAAGGGGAGATACAGGGGCGCCTCCAGTGAACTGGCTTTCCCTGCCACGCGGCGGGCTTCCCTGCTCAGCTATTCTAAGTGTACTTGATCTACGCGAAAAGTCAACTTCAGCGCAGTTTCCCGAGAGTCATCCCCCGCCTGGCCCGAGAGGCGTTGTCATCTGGCTCGCCTTATCAGGCCTTTCCCTCCTCTAACTCCACTGTCTACATCCTGTCAGCGAAGTGCTCTCTTTCTGCCTAGTTGCTCCCTTGACAGGCTGGAGGCCTGGAGGCTATATCTCTCTTGAGCGTCATTCAGCTTAAATAGAAATTCGCTGTGAATATCAGTCATAGCCTTCTGAAAATTTTCAAGCATGCTTAACAGCTTGAAAATTTTCATAGTAAAAACGAAGGTGAGATTGCTCAAGCAGGGAACACAGGATAACAGAGATGGCACCCGTTTTCTCAGAAAGGAAAACGCAGCGCCATCCGATGCGGTCGGCTCCCCACCTGGCCGCTTCGGCACTTCTCGGTCACTCAGGGAGGAAATGCCATGTCTTTTCAGTCGGCAAGGAGAGCCACGACGATTGTGGTGAGCGCAGTTCTGCTCACGGCCCTCGCGACCACTGTAGCTCTCCCCCACTCAACGCGCACGGCTTACGCTGCCTCGACGATCAGCGTGAACGGCGCGGCTCGCTACCAGACCATCGATGGCTTCGGCTTCTCCGGCGCCTTCGGCCCCGCCCAGGAGCTGGAGCAGTCCCCCACGAGCATGCAGCGGCAGATTCTCGATCTTCTCTTCAGTACCACCAGCGGCGCGGGTTTCTCGATCCTGCGCAATCTGTTCCCATCGGACCAGGCCCACACTATCGAGCCTACCAGCCCCGGCAGCCCGAATGCAACTCCAACCTATGTCTGGGATCATGATAGTTGGGGTCAGGTCTGGCTCTCTAAGCAGGCCCAGAGCTACGGCGTTACCCAGTTCTATGGCGATGCCTGGAGCGCCCCCGGCTTCATGAAGACCAACGGCGATGAGGCGAATGGTGGTTCGCTCTGCGGCTCGCCAGGTACAAGCTGCAGTAGCGGCGACTGGCGCCAGGCCTATGCCAATTACTTGCTGCAGTACTACCGCGACTACCTCAGCGATGGCATCCGGCTCACGCAGATCGGCGCTTTCAATGAGCCGAACCTGTCGACGTACTATTCGAGTATGGTGATGAATCCAACCCAGACCGCCGACTTTGTGGCGATTCTGGGGCCGACCCTGCGCGCAGCAGGGGTGACTGCGCAGGTGGTCTGCTGCGATGGCGAGGGCTGGGATAGCGCCCAGAGCTACGCCAACGGCATCCTCGCCAATCCAACGGCCAATAGCTACCTCGACCTCTTCTCCAGCCACGGTTATACCGCCCCGCCAACAACGCCTATCACCGGTTTGGGCAGCCGCCATGTCTGGCAAACAGAATGGGCGAAGTTCGATGCGGCAGATTATAGCTGGGACGACGGCGGCGATGGCTCCGGCTTCTATTGGGCCCAGCAGATCTATACGGGTTTGACCGCCGCTAATTTGAATGCCTTCTTCTACTGGTGGGGCGTCAATTTCAACGCCAGCGACAACGGCTATCTGATCAATGTGGTCAATGGGACGGTGATGCCCGCTAAGCGCCTGTGGAGCTTCGCCAATTATAGCCGCTTTGTGCGCCCAGGCGCAACGCGCATCGGGGCCACGAGCAGCGATAGTACGCTGGAGGTGACCGCCTTCCTGAACGTCAATGGAACGCTGGTCATCGTGGTGCTCAATACTTCCTACAGCGCCGTGCCGGTGACGCTTTCGCTGCAGGGCCTCTCGCTGCCCGCCAATGCGAGCGCCGTGCCCTATGTGACCGATGCAAGCCATAACACGGAGGCCCAGACGCCGCTGAGCCTGCAGAACAATAGTTTCAGTACGACCATCGCCGCCCGCCAATTGGTGACCTATGTGATCGCCGGCGGCGCGACGGCTTCGCCTACTCCTCTACCTTCGCCTACGGCGGCACCTACGGCCTCACCTCTACCTTCGCCTACATCTACGCCTCCACCTTCACCGACGCCTTTACCCACAGCGGTCCCCGGCGCCGGTTGTTCGGTTCACTATGTGGTCAATTCGCAGTGGCCCGGCGGTTTTAGCGCCTTGTTGCAGATCACTAATACAGGGACCACCCCCATCAACGGCTGGCAACTTCAGTTTGTCTTCCCGAACGGGCAGACGGTGACCCAGGGGTGGAACGGCTCCTTTAGCCAGAGCGGCAGCACGGTCACGGTGACCAATCTCTCATATAACGCTAGTATCCCGGCAGGCACGACGCTGGGCGCCTCGCCCGGCTTTAACGGGACCTGGAACGGCAGTAATAATCCACCGACAACGTTCAGGCTGAACGGCGTCAATTGTACGACGACCTAGTCTGTGCTGCACTGGCAGGCTGCCAGTCGGCAGAGCGTCATCTACCTGTCACCGTTCGGTAGATCAGGCCGCTCGCCAGGCTCGGCTGAGGCTCCTCATCTGGCTCGCCCGGTGGCGCTGTTCCGTGTACTGACTGCTGCGCCAGCTCTGGCCCCCGATTCGCTCAGAGCGGTCTGCAGGGCGACGGAACGGCGCCGCTCGCTTGTGCACTCTACCGCCCATCCACAGGCGGCAGGGTGTCCCGCGCACGCCTCGAAGGGAGGCTCGCAGTGAGACAAGAGTCTACCGGGCGCCTCGCCGCTGGTCTTTGTCTGATCGTTGTTGCCATTGCTCTCCCGCTCGTGCTCTGGTTCATCGCCGGGGGACGCGCTTTAGCCGTCGGCTTCACTGGCAGTCTGGTTGCCCTGATCTGCGGCTGGCTCTCGCGGCCAGTGCCTTCTACGGTGTACCTCTGCTCCTTCTCTGCATCCGTGCCCTCACGCTCTCCCTCCTCCCTGCTCTGCTCTGGACGGCACGCTCATCACCCGGATGGGCTAGGCGCGCAGCTCCCTCTGCCAGATTATGACGCTCGGGTCACAAGTGATAGTAGAGGCGGGGCAGGCATCTTGATCGATGTCTGAATCACGCCGTTCATGGGTGGAAAGGGCTTTGTATAGGGATCGTTACTTTCCAAACAAGGAGCGAACGATGCATGATATGGCTTATAACGCTCCTGGACAAACCACTCAGCGGGTCCTGGATCGGCAGAGGACTGGCCTGCGGATGCCGCTGACTAGCTCTGCTCGCCGGCTTAGCCGCGCTGGGGCGTGGAGAGCGGGCGAGGCAGCCATGACAGGGATGCGTGGTGAAGAGAGCGGCGGGATGACTCTTCCTGGGGTGTTTGCAGGGGGCGTTCTTCTGTTTTCTTGTCTTTCTCCATTCATCGTGGTCAGCCAAGTAGATGAGGAGTTCGTTACCCAATGGAGCAGGACGATCTTTCTCAAGGGATTGAAACGGAGCTAGTCAGTCTGCGCCCTGTATTGCAGAGCTACTTTGAGCGGCTGCTAGAGGACTCCTCAGACATCGATGACTGTGTTGATGAAACTTACGCCCGGGCGTATCAGAGCCTGCGTCAGCGCGCCCTGCCGATCCACCATCCGCGCGCCTGGCTGCTTAAGATTGCGCAACGCGTTTTGTGGCAATACCGCGCCGCCGAACAGAAGCATCGGCGGATGAGCCAGATTCAGTATTATGCCACCGCTGATGGTGAAGTGCGCTCGGAGGTCGATGATCTAGCCGACGACGCAGACGAGCAGCCGGAGGCTCTGGTCGAGCGGCGTGATCAGGCTCGCCTGTTGGCCCGCAGCCTGCAGGCGCTGCCCCCCTATCAGCAGACAGCAGTGATGTTGCATTTCTCTGGCCAGTCGGCGCGCCAGATCGCTGCCCGGACGGGCCGTCCCCGGCGCACAGTCAACGATGACATCCGTAAGGGCATTAGTCGTTTACGCCGGCTGGTGCACAACACCGACTGAGGGTTGTCATGAGAGACTTCCGTCTCTGTTTGCTCAGCGCCCAAGCGCTGAGCGAAGAAGAGTGCTCGCGACGGCCCACACCAAGGGACAAGGCTGTACCCCGAGGTAATCGCGAGCCCAGAGAGAAACGAGCGCGACTGTGAGATACAGCAGGGGAGGATCGCTTCATGTATCACCAAGACAGCGCTGAACCTTGTACAGAGCCGCTGCACATTAGTGAGCTGCATCCTGGTCACGATTCTCGGTGGTCGGTCGCGGGTCCACGAGCGCGCCAGCCAGCTACATGCGCGGCCTCTCTGACGTCCTCTCTCAGAGGAGGCGCTCTGGCGCACAGTAATGACGCTGCGGCTAGCAGCGCCCCCAGAGCGCAGGCCGGCCCGGAAGGCAAGCCGCTGCCGCTGGCCGGCCCTGCGCCTGCCGAGGGCGAGGTCCTGATACGGGAGCTGACGACAGCCCTGGAACAAGGGCAGTCACTGCCTCGTGGGCCGCTCTGGCTGGCTTTAACTCATCCCTCCTGGCGTGTGCGCGCGGAGGCGGTGCGGCTGGTTGGTCTGGGCAGTGAGCCACTGACAGAGCTGCTGCTTAATTTGCTGGAGCGCGAGGCTCACGATACGGTACGCGAGGCCATTGCCTGGTCACTGGGCCGCCTGATGCCTGCGTTTCTGGCCAATGAGCAGCTACGAGATGCCTGGCTGACACGCCTGCGGGCGACCTTGATCGCTCTGCTGCACGCTGACAGCTGTTGGCTGGTCCGTGAGGCTGCAGCCTGGGCCTTGGGACGTCTGGGACAGGCCGCTCCTTTGAGTGCCTTGCGCCAGACCTTGCTGAGCGATAGCGATCAGGAGGTGTCTGCTGCAGCGGCGCGGGCTTTGGCTATGTCGGGCAAGCGCCTGGCTCGCTCTTACTTACTGGAGGCGCTGGAGAAGGTCAAGCTACCTTTCCTGCAGGAAACGATTCGTGAAGCGCTGGTAGAGCTTGATGAGGAGCTGGCGCGTACCGAGATGCCGTGGCGCCAGCAACTGCCTCCGCTGCGTCAGGCCCTGCTGGCCTTGCGCGATTTTCTGGAGGATCGCCGTGGCTTTCTGCAGAAACCTCGCCAGCTCTTGACGGAGCAGGGGCCGGTCTTGGTGCTCTGGTGCCACTATCAGGCCACAGAGCGACGACTGCAGGAGGTCCTTGAGGCCTTGCCTCGGGATCTGCGTCTGAACGCTTCGATTGCGCCGCTGGAGGCTACTCAGTGTTCAGATGATCATGTGCTACGCCGGCTGGGTCAGCTCCTGGCCGAGGAGTGCCAGCAGTATCCCTGTCAGGAGGCCCTGCTGCTTTCGACCACAATCTACCGCCAGGCTCAGGCTACAGAATGGGCTTCCAGGTTCTTGGGGGAGGAATACGCCTGCTTGCGCGTGATTATTATCGGGGTCAGCCACGCCGAAATGGATCAGGATAAACCGCCCGTGCTGCATGAGCTGGCTCTGGCCTGGCAGACTACAACGCAGGAGGCGCCGCTCTGCGAGCAGGACCCGTGCGATTTGCGTCTCTGGTACCAGCCTTGCCGCGGTTGGGCCAGCCAGGGTTAGTTAGGCAGAGGTGGCTAGATCAGCTCAGACAGCACTCTTCTCTTGGCTGCGCTAGCGCCTCCTGCTACTTTGACTGCTGTCTCAGCTTCATTCCTCAGACAGCCAGGTGCTGCTTAGGGATGAGGTTGAGATGGCTCCGGTGACTGCTCGGGATCAGCAGAGCGACGCCGACGGCCAGGTCCCCGAACACGGCGCCGGGGCGGCTGCACCTGCGCCGTATGCTCTCGCTCGAAGAGCCAGAGGTCGCTGAGGAAGGCGGCTTTCTCCTTTCTCTCACTATGGAGTTGACTTGACACCTTCGGCTCTCCTGATGCATCCTGTTCCTCGTGAGACCAAAGGCACTGGCCGGACGGTCAGTAACGGCTCCGCCTCACCGTGCAGGGGAGGGCGGGTCAACCCGGCCACCGTGTTGTGCTGTCCTGCGGGGCAGTGGGCTGCCGTCAACCAGCCCTGAAGCCCGGGTCGATGCGGCTGCGGGCAAGCCCCTGGCTTGAGCCTGGGGTCGTTGACAGTTGGATGGTGTTGGCTCGCTTGCTCTCCTGTAGAGAGGAGTTGACGCTCTTCATGCGGGAGAGTGCTAGCGAATCAGTGCTAACAGACGCGAGAACATAGGCCCGAAGAGCGCACGCAGGTGCTTGTCCGAAGCGGCTGGTTGCTGCTGCAAGGTTTGCAGCTCTTCATAGCGCTCGCTCGCTTCGTCAAGGCGGCCTAGAAGGGCCAGCAGGAGCACCTGACAACAGCGAGGTACAGGATCGCCGGGCCTCGCCAGAGCAAGGCGCTCATAGACGGCGAGAGCTTCCTCTCCTCGGCCCAGACCGCTCAAGAGAAGCGCCTGCTGATAGCGGGCCTGACGATCGTCAGGGCGGCGCCGCAGCCGCTGCTCGCAAGCAGCCAGCTCCTTTTCGGCCCGCTGGCGGAGGATCGGCTGCTGCTCTGTCTGCCGTGGGAGCAGCGATGAGGGGGAGGAGGCAGTCCGCCAGTGGAGGCGTAGCGCCTGCAGCAGGGTTCCCAGGGCCTCGCGATAGCGCCCCAGATCTACCAGCACACAGCTCTTCTGCAGGACTATCCTGGCATTCTCTGGCTGGAGCTGACAGGCGTATTCACAGGCGGCCAAAGCCTCGCGATAGCGCAGGAGTCTGGCCAGAACACCGGCCTTGTTGGAGGCTGCCCCACGATGGCCTGGATCAAGGCGCAGGGCCTCCTCATAGGCGGCCAGCGCTTCCCTATAGCGCTTCAGTTGGAGCAGGACATAGCCCTTGTGCACCCAGACACGGGCATAGCTCGGGTTCAGCCGCTCCAGATAGCTCTGCCAGCTCGGCGGCTCCTCTCTCTGGTCTTCTTTCTCTCCAATTCTTACATTATTCATTTACTCTTCTCCTTCATTATTCTCAAGATCCCTCTCGTTGTTCTTTGGTGCTTGTCTGTGCTTGTGGCCCCCTCTCCGGCCTATGTCCAATCTCTAGCTATTTGAGGAGCTTCCAACACTGCCAGTTTCCTTCAGAGGAGCGCTTTCCCCAGGTCATCAGCCTCCCAGTACCCCCCTTTCCAGAGTCAGCCTGCTTGCCAGGCTCGTTGCGCCCACACTTCTCTCGATGCCTCTGCTGCGCTACGGCCATCCTCCCACCCAGAAGGCCAGCCGCAGCAGCAGCACGCTCATTACGACCTGCCAGCCTCCCCCAGGTGGAGACACTTCCATTCGCGCAGGCCAGAGATCGAACCAGATCTGTATCATCGCCAGCGCGAAGAACCCTCCACTTCCCCGCACCATCACCCAGATCCACACTCGCGACAGAGATCCCCACAAACGCGCGCGGCGCTCATCACACGAGAACCAGACCAGCAAACGGGCCCCCAGCGCTCCCAGCCCCACCAGCAGCACGCCCAGACTCAGCCGCCAAAGCAGCCCCTGCCCCAGCCACAGCGAGCCGCCCACCCCCACGACGACCGCCAGCAGCCAGAGCACCAGCGAGCCAACACCCCTGGCTCCCCTTCTTGAAGCTCGCCACCCGCGCCACCAGCGCGGCAGCACCCACCTGCTCAGGCGGGCCAGCTCCGGCCCCACCAGCCAGCCCATGCGCAGCTCCAGCACCAGCACCCCTGTCACAAACGCTCCTGCCAGCGCCTGCTCTCCCACCCATAGCCAACGGGGCTGCTGTGGCCCTGCAGGAATCAGCCTCAGCCAGCCGCCCCACAGCAACGCTCCCAGTAACCACACAAAGCACGGACCGACCACCACCGAGAGCCGATCTGTCTCTGCCTCTGTCCCCCCTCACTCTGCCCCACCAGCCCTTCCCCACTCAGCGCCTCCTCCTGGAGCCACCACAAGAGTACGCTCGCCAGCCCCCATGCCACCAGGGCTACCACCCCCTCCGCCAGAAAGCAGAGCGCCAACAGCTGCTGCCAGACGACCACCCCCATGAGCGCTATGCTTGCTGCCCACAGCAGCACAGCGCCGCGCCTTGACAAGCCCCGCATGATAGATATTCCCCCTCTCAAGGACTTCCTTCATACTGGCCCAGGCCAGCAACCGCTACTTCATAGCGAGCATGAGCGCTACACTGATCCCTATGCACATGTTCCAGAACAGCCGATCCAGCTGCTCCCGCCACACCGCCTGCACCGCCTTCTCGTGCGCTTCCACCTGGCTGAGTCGCTCGCAATGCCGCAGCAGCAGCATTTGCAGCACACCCCCCCAACACTCCCCACAAGATGTGGTAGAGACCAGCCACCGCCTCAGCCATCACCAGTACGCCGCTGCATAGGCTCAGCCAGCGCCTATAGAGCAGAAATCGCCCCTCAGCAGGGGGCGTTCAGCCTCGCTGTTCATCCAAAAATCTCCTTCCTCTTTTGTTTCTTGAAAGCCCTCCAAAGATAGCATCAAGCTTCTTCTGACCCTTCCCACGATAAAAGCCTATCCGTCTGGCAGGCAGACAGCCTTATGCAGCCAGAGTAGCATGCGGCTCCTGCGCCTCCGATGCTGCATGCTTGAGCGCCTCTTCTCAGCAGAGAGCTTTCGCCCAGTCAGGTAGCAAGCGCAAGTTTGTTGGGATACCAGCTACCAGGCGCAAAGCAGCTAGAACTAGCGTGGAGCAGAGGAAGAGAGCCGGGCAGCATAAATACATTCCCGCCTAAGCAGCATCGTGGAGCAGGAGCCTGTCCCTTCTCAGTAGCATCGTCAGAACCATGACCGCTGAAGATACACGACCAGCGCACAGGTAGAGAATAATCCCCTGAAAGAAGCGAAGGAGGCAGCCCCTGGCTTTCACTCGCGACTACTGCCTCCACTGGATCTCTAGTCGAGAGGTCCCCGTTGCTGAAGGGATCACTAGGGGAGCGCCCCTTGACCTCCCCGCTCAGGCTCCCAGCACCGGCACTATCCAGTCGCCTTCGTCCCCAAAGATCATTGCCCACTCCTCTTGTCCACTCGCATGGCTCACCGCGTGCAGCACATAGGGTCCTCTGGCCTCTACTCCGCTTGTAAGAACATACACTGTATTCCCCTCTACTATTGGCCAGCTCATTGGCACCCAGCTATCTTCATTCGCAACCAGTTGCTGTTTCCACAGCAACTTGCCACTTTTTACTTCCAACGCATCTATAACCCCTTCCAAACTTGACAGATAGAGAGCCTGGTCCCCTACGGTTGCCAACAGATCCCCTCTCTCCTCAATAGTGGCCTTCCAGCGCACTTGCCCACTCGTCGCATCCACTGCCCAAAGCACTTCCTTCTCGCCCTTCTCGGTCTGCAGGTAGAAGACGCCATCCGCTGCACCTGCCAGTCTGGGGGAAGACACCCCCTGCAGCTTTATCTCCCAGAGCAGCTTGCCATCGATTGCACGTATCCCTAGGAGTCCCTCGCCCCTGAGCACGAGGCCGATCACTCCTCGCTCCACTTCTAGTGGCTTTTCCAGATTCAAATTCTTCCCCAACGGCCAGAGATGCTCCCATAAGCGCCTCCCCGTCTGCGCCTCTACCCCCAGCAAGAGGACGTTCCCGGTATACGGACCTGGCCCCAGGAAGACCGGCACAGCTGCCACTGCCACATTCCCACTGACCTTCGGTACTAGTTCTGGCACCACCTGCGCCTGTGCTGGCAGCCCCTGGCTGAGATCCTGCTGCCAGCGTACTTTTCCATCTACACTTCCGACCGCATAGAAGCCAACTCTACTATCTACTCCATAGATGAGCTGTCTCTGCTCATCTACGGTCGGTGCCACCCAATCCTGATCTTCAAAGAGTGAATAGTTATTCGCCACCCACCGCACCTGTCCGCTGTCTGCATCAAGAGCTACCAGCAGCCCCGAGCTTGTTCCGCTATAGAGGCTGTGACCACTACGCCTTAGTGCCGCGAATTCAGGAGCAAGGCGTCTCTCGGGGTTATCGGTATGCACTAGCCGCCGGCACCACAGCACTACTCTCCGCCGCCCGTCAATCGCATAGAGCTGATCATGCTGTGCGACGTAGAGCAGTGCCGGCCCCTGGTCATTGGCCTGCGCCTGCTCTTTGAATAGCAGTTGCTCCGCTGCAGCGTTACAGGGTACTGTACTCAGGGGTGCTTTGTCCGGCAGGTGAAAAGATGGCTGACAGGCGGAGATTGCTCCCATGAGTAAGATCAGGCTGAGGACTATGAGGCTCATCTGCTTGCTTCTGTCGCGCGGCTGATGGGGCATTCCTTTACCTCCTCTAGCCTTAACTTCAACTGGAGGCAATAAATCTACATTTTTAAAACTTACGTCGCTGTAATTATAGCATGAAGCCAGTATCTACGCCTATCCTCCCATCAGCTTTCTGGTCTTGATAACATTGTTCTCTTGCCGGATTGTTTTACGATAAATGTTCAGCCCTCTCTGACATTCCAGCCATCTAGAACCCAACGTCCTCAGCATAAGAAGATGCCTCTCACTAATCCATTGAAGTATTTTGACCTAGATATCGCTCACAAGGCACTCCTCGCCTCGGGTCACTTTCCTCTAATCCAACGTGAGAGCGGTTGCACCCCTTATCTTCTCTATCGGTCTTCCTCACACTGCTCAACGACACAGCTTATAGTGAAGCAGATTCTGCCCCGGTCAAACCTCCGCTCAGCTTGATCCTAGCCTCAAAATCAGCGGCATCTCAGGCACAGACGCTAGCGGCTGCCTATGCCTACCGAGTCGACGCCTGGCTTCCCCTCGCCTGCTGATTATCTCTCTTTTTCCGCCACTCGATACGCACCCCTTGCTTGCGCAATCTTCCCTGCAGACCGATACAATCAGCTCTAACAGCGCTGTCACTCCCAGTTGAAAGTAATCCTGGTCTATCACAAATTGATGATTCTTCATTCTCTGCTCCGACAGCTAGCCAAAAGAAAGAGAGACAGCTACCAGGTTTCTGCTCGATCCACATCGATCACTGGCGCTAGCTCCAGACGCTCTAGCAACTGCTGATCCTTCAGAACGATATCTATATTTTCAGGCATCTCTTGCCACTCCTTGCGCTTCTCATATCCCCCCGCTCCGCAGACCGGCCTCTCACCTCTGCCAGCAGATCAGAGCCAATGCCCGTTTCCCTGGCAGTCAGCAGGCCAGCACCATCGTGCCCCAAGCCCCTGCCTCACAGCCTCACCAGAAACAGGCTGGACGCACCAGAAAGGCAAGCGCTCCTCGCGAGCGAATACGTAGCCCAGAGCAGAGGGACCTCCCCAAGACGGACTGGACGCCTCACCCCAGTACTGCCCTCTCTCACCATCAAGCTAGGCTCTCCTTCCTGACGCCTGCACCAGACCAGCCCCCAGATCTGCCACTTGCGCCTAGAAGACACCAGAAGGCCAGCCGCAGCAGCAGCACGCTCATTACGACCTGCCAGCCACCCCCAGGCAGCGCCAGCCCCACGCCGGCAGGCCAGAGATCGAACCAGATCTGTATCATCGCCAGCGCGAAGAACCCTCCACTTCCCAGCACCATCACCCAGATCCACACTCGCGACAGAGATCCCCACAAACGCGCGCGGCGCTCATCACACGAGAACCAGACCAGCAAACGGGCCCCCAGCGCTCCCAGCCCCACCAGCAGCACGCCCAGACTCAGTCGCCAGAGCAGCTCCTGCTCCAGCCACAGCGAGCCACCCACCCCCACGACGACCGCCAGCAACCAGAGCAACAGCGAGCCAACACCCCTGGCTCCCCCTCTTGTGGCTCGCCACCAACGCCACCAGCGCGGCAATACCCACCTGCTCAGGCGGACCAGCTCCGGCACCAGCCGCCAGCCCACGCGCAGCTCCAGCACCAGCAGCCCTATCACAAAGGCTCCCACTGGCGCCAGCTCTCCCACCCATAGCCAGCGGGGCAGATGTGGCCCGGCAGGTGGCCAGTCTCCCCACAGCAACGCTCCCAGCAACCACACAAGACACGGACCTCCAACCAGCACCAGCCGCTCTGCCTCTGCCTCCCCATCTCCCCCATCGCCCCTCTGCACCGGCCCCCCTCCCTCGTCTGGCGCCACCTCATACAGCCAGGCCATCAGCACTCTCGCCAGTCCCCAGGCTACCAAGGCCACCACTCCCTCCGCCAGAAAGCAGAGCGGCAACAGGGGTTGCCAGGAGGCCACCCCCATGAGCGCCAGGCTTGTCCACCCTAGACTGACCACCCCCCCCAGGGCCAGGGCCTCGACCCCCTCCACCAGGAAGAAGGAGAGCGGTAACGGCCACAGCCACAGGAGCACCCAGAAGGACGCCCCTATGGACCATGTCCCTGGGGACAACGCAACCAGCCCCCCTATGGCCATCTCCACCACCATGACCCCGATCATCGGACCCAGCTGCTCCCGCCACATTGCCAGCCTTGCCTGTCCCTGCGACTCTGCTCTCTGACCGAGGCGCTCGCAGTGCTGCAAAAGTAGCAATTGCAGCACCAATGCTCCAAACACTACCCAGAACACCCGGTAGATAGCAGCCACGAGCTGAGCCCCTATGAGCAAGGCGCTGTCCATGTAGAGCCAGCGCCCATAGGATAGAGACAGTTCCTCTTTCTGAGCAGGTTCCGTCTCGCCGTTCATCGCAGCCAGTCTTCTCCTTTCCTATCCTCCAGCCCTCCTGAGCCGGAGCCGCTTCCCAACCTTGCTTGGCACCGGGCTCTCTGTCAACTGGACACCCCAGGACCGGGTATGTGCCTAGCAAGTAAGCATACAACCAGTGCACCAGCCTTCCCTCTGCGTCATAGCTCATCTGCTGCCCAGTGGGAGAGCTGCCGCTGCAGGTCACCGAGCTGTTAGGGGCCCGACAGATCATGTTCCCCGCCGCATCATAACTGGCACTGAAGCCACTGCTTGCGCTCGTGACCGCATGCGGGTGCGCGCTATCTCCATAGGTGAAGCTGCCCGCCGGCCCCGTTGTCAGGCGCCCCTCCGCATCGTAGCTGTAGCCCTGCTGGTACTGCGCCGCCGTCAGCGTCCCCGGGTTCAGCGTACTACCACAAGGCAGCGCTCCTCTCGCCCCCGCCCATGTCAACCGGCTAAGGGCATCGCAGCAGAAAACCTGTACGTCCGTATCTCCCGTCGGCAGGGTCGTAGTGGTCGCCACCACGTTGTTGGCCGCGTCGTACTGCGGCTGCTCCTGGTAGAGGACCGCCCCACTGCTCTGGTTCTTGTAGACCAGATTGGTCACCCGCAGCCCCGCGTCAAAACTGCGCGCAAAGCTGTAGCGGCTGTTCCCCAGGAGCATGGACGTGGCTTTCCCCGCTGCGCCAGCGTTCCCCTGGTACTGGATGGCCGAAGCCAGCACCGTGGTGGTATTGTTTTGGATGGTGCTCAGGCCGATCAGCCAGCCGTTAGCGTCATAGCCCGGTGTGACCACTTCCCCATCGGGATAGGCCTGGCTGGTGAGCAGGCCAGCTACGACGATGCTGGCCTGCACCGTGTAGCTGGTGCCGTTGACAGTGACCGTCTCAGCAATCTGCCGCCCAAGAGCATCATAGGTGTAGCTGTAGGAGCTACTGAGGTTGGCCGGACCGCTGAACAGTTTGCCGGTCACGCGGCCTACTCCCATGTTTGGCGGTGCTGTCGTAGGCGTAGGTAACCCAGGCGCCGTCGAGGGTATTGCTGCTGCGGCGTCCCGACCGGCGCGTTGCCGGGTGGGGCCGGCGTGACGACGCGCGGATGGGAGGCGGCCCCACTGCCCGGATTCACCCGATTAGGACGAGAGGGCGCCCCATGCGGCAGACTGAGAGCGGCATGGACCAGCGGGACAGCACTCCAGTCAACAAGTATCTGGCTGAGCAGAATAATCAGAAGCATGAGCGTATAGACAAGCTGGCGAAGGCGAAGCTGTCTCCGTGCAGTTAGGCCCCCTGCAGACCGTGATTGCTTCACAGGCTCTCTCCTTCTTTGGGTCCTCTGCGCCGGCCTCCGAACGAAAGGGGCAGAGACCAGACAGACAGGCACTGCTATCGATCCCTCAGCAGCGCAAAAAGAACTACCCTGTAGTTCTTACCGAAGACAGGAGAAGCCTCCACAGTGGTATAATGAAGCCATGCGGAGGCTCCTCCGCAGGCGGTGTTCTCCCTGGCGGGTCGCAACGCTTCTGAGAGAACATCGCCTTCTCCTTTGTTGCACCTTCTACGCGGGCAGGCAACTCCTCCGGCTTGGTGGCCTCCCCCTGATCCCCTGGTCCAGACTTCAACAGAGGTGCGGACCAAAACAGGCTAACGCAGCGGGAAGTAAGGGGGAAAAGCAGCGCGTTGCAAGCTCTCTGCCTGCACCTGGGCCAGGCTGGTCACCAGGGGTCCTCTCTTTTCAAGAGGCAGGCAAACCGTCAGTAGTTGCTCCTTCCTGTTGACTTCGCTCGCGAGCAGGAGACGAAGAGAGAAAGAGTACTGAGAGGGGGACTGATTGGGGCAAGGGGCCAGCCAGGTTTCAGAAAGAACGAGCATTCACCGAAAAAAAATAAAGAACCTTTGCTAACAACGTCGTCCAGCCTGGCGCCGGCAGCCTCAACGCAGTTCGCATGGCGAAAGCTACTACAGGCGCAGAGCCGTGTCCATGCCTCCGGTTATGCTCACTCTCCCTTAAAAAGCTCCTGCTGACTGAGAGTATAACAGGAATAGCTTTGCTTGTCAAGTTTGATCGACTTTCCTTTTAATTGAGAGAGATAGGATAGGAAAGCAGGCAATGTAAGCCGGGACGGCCTGACGCTCAGACCCTCCCCCTCTCTTCTCCCTAGGGTGCTCTCCGGCAGTAGCTCAGGAAAGATACGGGTGGATTTTCTGCGCATCTATAGCGTATACTCTTTATAGAGGAACTTATTATCGCTTGGTTGCTTTGGTGGTGCTTAAGGAGGCGAGAGGGGCAAGTAGCCCGCCACACGCAGAGCGAGCGGCAGCCGGCTGGTAAGAGAATACGCACCCCGCCTCGGCAGCCAGCTACTGCTGACGGCGACGAGGTGAGCTTCCGCCCTGCGCCGACACTTACTCCTCCTGAACAACCAGGCAATCAACTGCTGCTGTCGTACTTGTCTTGTCTGTCGCCTTTCCCCGGAGAGGAGTGCGAGAGCTATATGCAGACCGTGCAAACCCGCCTATCAGTGTCTTATCTGCTGAGGGGAAACCAGGCCGGCGCCCGTGACTGTAGCTGCCCTTGTAACCCCTGCGACTGCAACCCCTGCGAGTGTCCAGGGGCCAGCCGGGCGCCGCGCTGGCGCCTGAGCCTCTACCGACTGGCCGAGGGCCATTTCGCCAAGATCTCTCTGCTCGGACGTGAGATGTTGCTGCTCTGCCTGGCCCTGGCTCCCGAGGGGCAGGCAACTGACCCCAGGGCCTGGCAGGAAGTGATCCTGACCGATGTATCCGCCAATCCGGCCACCGTTCTGCAGCTGCTAGAGGAGATTGAAGAGCACATAGAAGCCCTCCCGGCTGAGGTCTGCGAGCAGGCCCACAGGCCAGGCCGGCGGGCCGTCTACGCCGTGCCTCTGGCTTACCAGCAGCATGAGAGCAGCCCACAGCTGCGCGTGGACTTTGTTCCCGCTGAGGCTAGACTCCTGCGCGCCGCCGAGCCGAGGCCCATGCAGCCACCAGCATCCTGGTCCTACAATGGTCCCTTAGCTCCGCGCGGCTCCTTCGTCTGGCAGTCCCCGCTGCGCTAAGCCAGAACTGGCGCGGACAGCTCCCGCCACCGGTCTTGTGTTGAGGTGAGTGCGGCAGCCAGCCAAACGGCTCCCGCTTCGGCTCGGTCCGTCCAGTCAGTACCGGCTGCCGCACTCGCCCGCTCCCTGGTCTCCATGCCTCTGTCTTCCTATCCCACAGTTGCCTCAGTCACTCAGCCAGGCGCTGGCGCTCCCCTCGGCAGCACCCTGCCTCTGCTCCTCTTCTAGATGGTCAGCGCTTTCCTTTAGCTCAGCCGGCAGATGGCCGCAAGCGCGCACAACAGCGGCAATTTGCTCGGGCCGGCAGCAGCCCCGCGCGTAACGCAGGGTCACAGTCTTCGACGGCAGAGCAGTGGAGACTATTTCCAGGCCAGGCAAGGTTTGGAGCGCCCCTACAACTCGCTTCAGGCAGCCCCCACAACGCAGGCTTGGCACGTATAACACTACGGTGATCATCTCTGGCTCTAGAATCTCGACCATTTCCTCCTTCTTTCCTCCACCATCTCAGCGGATTCGCATGTTTTGGCCTCCTCTATGGGCCTACAGCAGCAAGGCAACGACTAGCAGGCAATGCAGGGAGCGCCCGCCGCGGCGAGCTGCCCTGCTATCCGCTGCCTCAACTGCCGCTTCTTTGACTATAGCCTGGGATGTGCCACCTGTCATGAGGCTTTTCCCGTATTTTCTGCTCAGGTCTTTTCCCAAGCCTGCCTGACCTCTGCTATCTTGCGCCCCTTCCCTGGCTAGCTCGTTTTGACAGCTGGCCTATATGTCCATATAATGCTCCCCGTAGGAGAGTGATGCGCGAATGGCTCGTGTGAGTCAGCCATCCCTATCACCTGCTCGTTTGAGAAAAACTCTAATCATTCAGAAGAGGATGTTGAGATAGGACATGCTGAGGTGGTTCCGCCGCAAATCTACTCAAGCTCGCCTTTCCACTCCCAAGGTCTACGACTATGCTAACCGGTCGGTCAGTCTTGCCGGGGACGATGTGCCCGTTCCTTATATGCTGCCCAAGGATGACCGCGAGATCAACCGCCTGGATTTTCAGCATTATATGCTGCGCTACGCCCTGCGCAGCAATTATCTGGCCCCCATTGTAGAACCGAAACGCATCCTTGATGTGGGCTGCGGTACCGGGCGCTGGCTGGCAGAGATGGCCCAGCTCTTTCCTGAAGCTCACTTGATCGGTTTCGATCTGAATCTGCCACCTGCCTCACCTTCGTTTCCTCCCAACTGCACCTTTCGCCAGGGTAACCTGCTCGATGGCCTTCCCTTCGCCGCCGGGAGCTTCGATTTCGTTCATCAGCGCTTGCTTGTCTTCGCTCTGCCAGCGGATCGCTGGCCGCTGGTGATTCAGGACCTGGTGCGCGTGACGCGCCCGGGCGGCTGGCTGGAGTTGGTCGAGGTTGATCCGCTCTTTCAGCGCAGTGGCCCGGCGACAACTCGCATGCTGCAGCTCATTGCTGCTGCCTGCCAGAGCCGCGGCATCGATCTGAAGATGGCAGTTCGCCTGGAGCCTATGCTGCGCGAGGCCGGTCTGTTGCATGTGACGGCGCAGGTGATCTCTATCCCTATCGGCGATTGGGGCGGTCGTTTGGGCAATATGGCCCGCACGGATTTCGCCGCCGGTAATCAGACGATCGCTCCTCTGGTGTCGGCTGCCACGGGCGTGAGCACCGAGGAGTATCTGCAGCTCGCGACTGCCTGGCTGCACGAGTGCGAACAGTATCGCACCTATTGCAATTTCTACGTCGTCTATGGCCAGCGCCCGCAGTAGTAAGGCCTTTGCTTTCCGCCCGCTCCTTGCGCCAGGGTTGAGCCTGCTGTTATCGTAAAGTAAAAAGAGATAGGCAGGTAGCATGGTCGTCTTGTCTCCAGGCGGCAGGATGGCCAGCATGGCTATGGGAGAAGTCGATGCATTTTGAGAA
The DNA here is from genome assembly GCF_059696725.1 of Thermogemmatispora argillosa. Classification (NCBI taxonomy): domain Bacteria; kingdom Bacillati; phylum Chloroflexota; class Ktedonobacteria; order Thermogemmatisporales; family Thermogemmatisporaceae; genus Thermogemmatispora; species Thermogemmatispora argillosa. The sequence continues at coordinate 1,555,060 of NZ_AP019377.1, forward strand.
TGAGCTGCTCATTGCCTCATTACTGCTGCTGCTGAGCATCGCGGCCTGGAAAATTGCTGGCAGGCTGGGAATTCCGGCCTTGCTACTCTTTCTGGGCCTGGGGATGCTGGCCGGCTCGGATGGCCCCGGTGGGATCTATTTTGACGATGCCCAGCTCGCCCAGTCGGTGGGGATCGTGGCCCTCATCCTCATTCTGTTCGCCGGGGGATTGGAGACGCGCTGGTCGGTGGTGCGTCCCGCTCTCGGCGGCGCTTTACTGCTCTCGACGCTCGGAGTTCTGCTAAGCGCAGTCGTAGTGGCCTTCTTTGCGGTCTGGCTGCTCCACGCCTCGCTTCTGGAAGGCCTCTTGCTAGGTGCCTTGATCTCGGCCACCGACGCGGCTGCGGTTTTCAGTGTGCTGGCCGCGCGCAATTTGCGTCTGAGCGGCCAGTTGCTCCCTCTGTTAGAGCTGGAGTCGGGCACGAATGATCCTATGGCGGTCTTTTTGACACTGGGCCTGATCCGTCTGCTGAGCGAGCCAGCGACTTCGCCCTTGAGCATCCTTCTGCTCTTTGTCCAGCAAATGGGCATCGGCCTGGTGTTGGGACTGGGGCTTGGCTGGCTGGCGATCTGGCTGATTGGGCGGCTGCACCTGGACGTGGAGGGTCTCTATCGGGTGCTGACGATTGCTCTGGCGCTCTTTACCTACGCGGTTACGGCTCTCCTAGGCGGCAGCGGCTTCCTGGCGGTTTATTTGGTGGGGCTGCTGCTGGGCAATAGCCAGGTGGAGGGCATTGAGCGCATCGGGCGCTTTCACGATAGTCTGGCCTGGCTGATGCAGATCGCCATGTTTCTCATCCTGGGTCTGCTGGTCTTCCCGTCGCGTTTACCGGCAGTGGCCCTTGCGGGTGCACTGATTACGCTGGTGAGCGTTTTCGTGGCGCGCCCGATAGCAGTCTTGCTAGCACTGTTGCCTTTGCGGCGTATGCCGCTGCGGGAGAAGCTCTTTGTAGCCTGGGTTGGCCTGCGCGGCGCGGTGCCGATTGTGCTGGCCACCTTCCCTCTGCTAGCCGGGCTGCCGCGGGCGGAGTTGCTTTTCGATCTGGTCTTCTTTGTCGTGTTGGCCTCAGTGCTGCTGCAGGGGACAACGGTCCCGCTGGTGGCGCGCTGGCTGGGTGTGGCCAGACCGGCTCTGGTCCCAGCCTCCGGCTCTCCCGAGGCCTCGCCCTCAGCGCCGGACTAGCTGGCTCTCGCTGGTTCTCTGGCAGCGACTGCTCTCTCCATCTATCCTATCCAAGACCAATAGCTGCTCACTCAGGCTCGGTCAAGGGCGGCTCTGAACTCTTCTTCGGTCAGGGGCCAGCTCAGCTTGACGCCCTGTTCAGTGAAGGGAGTGATCAGGCCATTGTGGAGACGAAAGCGACCGCTGGGGCCGCCGACAACCAGGTAGTGGCCGGGACGAAATGGGCGCAGGAAGAGGACGGCCTCGTCGCCGATCTGGAAGAGCGGATCATCCTGGACGGACATTTGTTCTCCATTGAGAAGGCCGCCGGTCTGGTGGATGATCGATCAGTTCGCTCCCCTGTCCATCTCCTTGCAGCAGGTATTGTGGATTGTAGAGAAGGCGGCTGATTCGGAAACGGAAGTCGGTGAAGGGGATGTCATCTTCGACGCTCCGCGCGTCAATGGCGATCACCGTTCCCTCGACCGCCAGGGCAGAGGCCCGTTTCAGGCTGCCCAGATCCTGGTGGAATTCGCCCATGAGACCGCCAGGTGTCCTGAGCCTTGCTCACTGCCTGCTGGAACACCGCTCCCAGCGCAAGCGTTGAGGAGCAGCAGACCGGTCACCAGCAGAATACAGGTGAGGCCGCGCGCCCTGGCAGCACTTCCTCTGTTGACAGGCATGCCTTGCTCCTTCCTTAGCCGCCTGTAATTGCTGGCCTTGAGTGAACCCTTCCAGAAGAAGGACGCTGGTCGGATGGCCAAAGTTCCCATGAAGGTCCGTCCAATGGCGAACAGGGAGCGCGACTGGCTAGAGAGGATTATGGTCCGGCTGGCCCGCGCCGTTGTGGCAGGAACCAGATAGTGAGGATGGCACCAAGCAGGCAGGCCAGGCCGCCAAGGGTCAGGGTCCAGGTAAGGGAGTCGGGGACGCTGGTGTTGGCAAGATAGTAGGAGCAGAAAAGGAGCAGCAGGACCAGGGTGAGCCAGAGACCAAGGCGGTCACGGACGTCGAGGGTGGGGGGGCCACCGACGGTACTTAGATAGCCGCAGAAGAGGGCCACCAGGCCACGTGGCAGGCCGATGAGCTGCCCAAGGCCCACAAGGAGAGAGAGGGCCACCAGCAGCGCCGTGGTCTGCAGGATGACCCGCGTGATGACCAGGCGCCCGTTATCTTCGAGGCTTGGGAGACGCCAGATGAGCAGGATAGCCGGGATGCCGAGAAGGAGGCTCACAAGTGGGGGCTGCCACCAGCGCGCTAGCAGGTCAGCCAGCATAACCATGACGAGAACGGTCACCAGGGATAAGGCCCTGAAGCTGCCCGCGCCACCAGCCTGGGGCCTGGTGGCCGAGGCCCAGCGGCTGAGCAGCAGAAAGGCCAGCGGACAGCCAAAAAGAGGCCAGACCTGGGCAACAAGGGCAGTCTGCAGAGCCGCCAGATAGAAGGCTACCGTGATGAGCAGGGCAACAATATAGGAGCCAAGCGGGGCGCTGGTCCCGACAAGCTGAATGCACAGCGCGAGGACGAGAAAGCAAGTGACTTGCAGGGCGCTGTCGAGGGCGAGTCTGGGAACACGTGGGCTGAGGTAGGCTGACAAGAGAATCAGGCCGCTGCTGACAGGAATGACCAGCAGCATGAGACTGGCTAGCAGGCGTAAGCCTCGCTGTTCATCTCTCTCTCTGGTGGTTCTCGCCGGATCGGACTGCATCGCCTGGCTCGTCTTCCGTCCCCCGCCGAGGAAGATGCTCGGCTCATGGCTCAACAGGATTCGCGCCTGATCTCCTTACCAGGGAGTGTAGCAGCGGGTGGCGACGCTGTCAACATTGTTCTTTCTTAGCTTATTTATAAGGAATAGGGAGAGCAGGAACCCGGCCAGACAAGGGCGGCGCAGGCCTGCATCCGCCTTTGCCCGGGCCAGAGAAGGGGCCGATAGCAGGATCTGGCCCCTGAGCCTGGTCAGTGTTATAGGAGAGGCTCGCCCGCTCGCTCCACAGCGTTGGCTGATTTTCAGCGGCGCAATGGCTGCGATGGGGACGGGGACGGCTGCGAGCTGGACCATGAGCGCGAGGCAGGCGCCAGCCCGGATCGTCCGCTGCTCTGTGCGGGGAGCGACAGGCCGCTGCGGGGCCCCAGTGCTCCCGGCCCGGGGAATTGCACAGGCATGGCTCTCGCCGCCGGGTGCTCCGTCTCGGCTGGAGGTGCCTGGACCTGTAGACGCGCCTGAACTTGCTTGCGCTCTTGACTGGCCCGACGCGCGAAGGCGATCCGTCGCCAGAGCAGCCAGCCCACAGCCCACAGGCTGCCACCGTAGAGGGCCAGCGCCCACCAACTTTGCGTATCGCTTCCGCTGCCCAGTCCGTGCAGAGTAGCCAGCCCGAAGAGCACCAGCGTGAGCAGGTGCAGTCGGCGCCACCAGCGATAGCCGATATGGGGCCGCAGCAAGGTGCTGATGCCAATGGCAATGCCCAGGTAGAGCGCACAGATGCCCAGCGCCATCCAGATGGGTCGATAGTGGCTGGCCAGAGGGATCAGGACCTCGTTCCAGCCGAAATGCGTAAAGGGATCTATCCACACGGCCAGGACGTGGAGGCCGACAAAGATGGTTGCCAGCAATGTCAGAAAGTTGTGGAGTTCATTGTTGATCAGTCGCGGCCAGCGCGCCGGCGATTGCAGTTGCGCCGAGAGCGCCAGCCCGGCGCAGACCGCCAGAGTCAGCAAGAGGTAGGCCGTCAAGCCCCCCGCCCGCGCTACATTCCAGGTCACACTTTGCCAGATCGTTTCCATAGACGCTCTCTTCCTTTGAGGAAAGGCTCTTTCTCTTACTTACTTACCAGTTACTCAGTGGTTGAGCGACAGCAATCTTATACAGACACCACTTAGCTTTTTGATGGCCGCCCTTCTTCTGGCATTGATTGGCTCGCTCTCTCCTCCCACCAGGCGGTCATCAGATGCGTTGGCCAGGGGGCAACGCTCTGCCAGCGGCCATCTTCGTAGACCAGGAGGCCAGCGAGGCCGTAGCGACGTAAGAAGGCCGGTCCCTCATCGGGACCTAGAATAAAGGCTACTTTGGCGGCGACTTCGGCCTGCTCACAGCGATCGGCAACGACGGTCACCGACCACAGGCCGTTTGCCACAGGCAGACCGGTACGCGGGTCAAGCAAGTGATGGCGCAAAGTGCCAGCCTGCCACCAGTGCCGGCGCGCGATGCCCGAGGTTGCCATCGCGCCGCGACGCAGGGGAATGGTCCAGCCGCCCTGGCGTCCAGGCACAGCAATAGCCCAGTGCTCGCCATCGGGCGGCAAGCCAGCCACAGCCAGATCGCCACCGGCATTGACCAGAGCTGGCGTTATGCCCCTTCGGCGTAAGGCGCCCAGGGCGGTATCGACGGCCATGCCTTTGGCAATGCCACCAAAGTCGAGTTGCACCCCGACTGGCAGGCGCACGCGGCGCATCACCGGATCAACCTCGATGCGCCGCCAGGCTCCGCCGGGCAGATGCCCGCTCTCAGGCGGCTGCTGCGCACGGCTGTCTTTTCCAGAACAGGCCGCTTTACCCGCTTGCTCCAGGAGTTCAAAGCTGCGATCGTAGCCGAGCTGCTGGAGCTGGGGTAAGAGCGTCGGGTCGTAGAGGCCGGCACTGGCGGCAGCAGCTTCTAAGGCGCGCGTTAGCACAACATAGAGCAGCTCGCTCACCTCCACCCACTGGCCGGCACTGCGATTGAGACGGGCCAGCTCGCTCTGGGGGCGGAAGCGGCTCAGGATCGCCTCCCAGCGGCTAAAGAGGTCAGTGATCAGCTCCCCACCACGCTCACCGTGCTCAGCGGGCAGTAAGTAGCTGACGGTTGTCCCCATCGCCTGGAAGCTGCCGCGCACCATTCCCGGCGGAGTCAGGTACTCAGGAGACGCCGCTGCTGCTGTGCCCCTGTCCTCCGAAAGTTGGCTGGTTACCAAAGTTATCTCCTCCTTGCTGGTTGAAGAAGCCATTATTCTCTTGAGATGAGCTACTGCCCGTCGAGCTAGAAGATGATGAAGACGCGCCCGACGATGACGAGCTGGCACCAGCGCCGCTGCCATTGGAGCTGGACGACGACGAAGAAGAGCTATTCCCGCTGGCAGGCGCGCTGACGTGCGAGCCAGAGGACGACGACGAGGTCGAAGTGGTGCTCTGGCCAGTCGTGGCGCTGGCACTGGCCTGCTGGAAAGCGACCAGGCCGCTGAAGGTGCCAAAGCCTGCAACAGCGAGCGCTACCGCCCAGCGCTTCAGACGACGCGCCAGGCGCTGCGCCTGCTCCTTGGGCATGCCAGGCTGCTTCTTCTTCTGATTCGGGCGCCCTGCCGCGCCGGCTGGTGTGGCGGTCGAGCCTGCAGACCCGGTCGAACGCGGCTTAAGCTTTTCGGCCCCTGGTCCACTCTGGGCCGCGAACGGTCGCTGCCAGGGGCCGTCTGCCGCCGGCATGGGAACCGTTTCCCAGCCTGTTCGCTGGTTGCCTCCAGAGCTGTAGGGCGGATAGGCATAGGGGGCATAGGGTGTATAAGGTGGCTGCTCCCCACGCGCATAGGCAGGGAAGGGATAGGCAGCGTTGTAGCTTCCATAGGATCGGTAGGAGCCAGAAGCCCCATAGTTGCCAGAGGGGCCGCCGGCGTTGCCAGGGCCCGCGGCAGTATTTCGCTCTCTTGTCTCATCGTGCATGGTTTCACCTCTCGTGTGTAGAGCGCCTCGCGAAAGCTGAGCATCAGACTGACTAGACAATCCCTAGCTTATCAGGTCTTTCTTGAGCTTCTATTGGACAGAGATGAGAAGGCTCTCACCAAGGCGCTCAGAGCTGGCCCGTCAAGTATCGACCGCCCTCGCCTGTCAGTGCCTTACCTTCCTGCACTCTCTCGCTAGCTCACCTTTAGCTATGCCACGCCCCGATGAGAGTTGCATTGGATCTTGATGAGAAATTTCTCATGTCTTTCCAAGACAAGAGAAGGGGAGTGAGGGGAAGCGACGGGGAGTCAGGAGCAGGAGTCTTCTGCCGCCAGGTAGGAGCAAGCGATGATCAAACAAACAAAGACCGGACCCACGGTCCACGCCGGCCCGGGGGCCAGCTCCGCCGGCGTGACCAATCCCGCGACAGATTGCGAGCTGCGAAAGGCTGACCATCCTGGCCTGTGCTGACTGCTGCTGACGATGCCTGACGGTTCAGCAGCAATGCCGCAGGAAGGCAGACCAGGTACCAGGTAGGCCACGTGCCTCAGCGACCTGATCCGGGAGTCAGGCCGGCAGAGGCAGCTAAGCGCTCTGGCCTCTCTGGCTAGGCCAGGCTGCAGCTAACGCCGTTGACGCTAAAGGACGTCGGGTTCATATTGGCTGTTGTCCAGGTACCATTGAAGCCGGGCGCCGGGTTGACGCTCGCACCGGGTGCCACGCTGCCATTATAGGAAGCGTTGGTCACCGTCACCGTGCTGCCCGACTGGCTGAAAGTTCCGTTCCACCCCTGGGTCACCGTCTGCCCGGACGGGAAGGTGAAAGTTAGACGCCACCCGTTCCAGGCCGACGAACCTGTATTCGTGATCGTCAGGCTGGCCGTGAAGCCGCCCGGCCACTGGGCCGTCACCGCATAGCTCACCCGGCAGCCCGTACCAGCGGAAGCCGTAGGGGTTGGTGTCGGGGTGCTTGTGGCAGCCGCCGTTGGCGTTGGCGTGGGAGTGCGCGTCGCGTTCGCTGTTGGCGTCGGGGTTGGCGTCGCCCCGCCGCTGGAGCCGTTGCCGCTCACGATGCCCACCCCAGAATAGGTCGTCACCTCGTTGATGACGTCGCTGGTCGCATCAAGCGTGTAATTGTAAGGGGCCGAGGTAAAGGTACCGACCTGGGTGATATCAACCGTCGCGCCGCCATAGTCGTTGCCGCGCGCGTTGGCGAAGCCATCTTCGGGACTATCGCCGGTCGTCGTCAGGGCGACATTGACATTGCGGAAGACGTTGTTTTCAACCAGCACCTGGGCACCCATGCGCGAATGGATGGCGCTATCATCTACGTTCTGGTAGTAGTTGTTGTAGATGTGGCCGGTGCCAAAGCGCAGGCTGGGCAGGCGCGAATTGACGCTATAGAACCAGTTGTGATGATAGGTCACATGGAGATGGCCTGTGTCCTCCGAGGCATTCGAGTCGGAGTGGCCCACCAGCGAGACCTTGTAGTGGTCGTGCAGGCGGTTCCAGGAGACCGTGATGTAATCAGCAGCGTGGGTGATATCGATCAGGCCATCGTAGTAGTCTTTACCGTGGTTCATGTCTGAGAAGAGGTTATTGTGATCTACCCAGACATGTTGCGAGTGCTCGATATGGATAGCATCCCCGCTGGTGTTGCCGTCGGCGCGCACAAAAGAGATGCTCAAGTTGCGAATGATCACGTTGCTGACATCCTTGAGCGAGAGGCTAATGCCAACCAGCGAGGCCGTGGAACCCACGCCAATGATGCTGGTGTTGGAACCAACATCGACATCGGTGTCGCCCGTGATCGTGCCGCTGACGTAGACGATCTTGGGCGAGGAACCCTTGACGGCGTTCTGCAGAGCAGACAGCGTGCTGACGGTGGTCACGCTACCGCCGGCGCCGCCAGTGGTGCCGGCTCCATAGCCAACAAGCTGATCAACGGGAGCCGCCGCCGCCGTGTGTGTCCCCAAGAGCACGGGTACGAGGGCTAGCCCGCCTCCCACGAAGACGAGCAGCGTCAGGACAATTACCCACAATAGCTTCCTGCTTCCGATTCGCTTCATGCGCTCATTCCTCCTTGATGCTTCGATCGAGGGTCCTCCTCTCGTGGCTGCAGCACAGGACGCTATCAGGGTCGTTCGTTCTTGAGAATGAGCACCGCGGTTACTTCAAGCAATGAGGCTCTCGCCCTTGTGCTACAGCATAGATCATATCAAATGTGCAGTTTCACAATACCAGATCATGGGGTTAGCGTCAAGATTCTGGCCACTTCTCCTGCTCAAACGGGGGATCTTGACACAGACGTTTATCATGTGAAACCAGTTCCCAGCTTGTTTCATTGACCAAAGCTCATCTATTGCCAGCATATACCAGAAAGTACCATTGGTCATCATGGCGAGCGGGGCCAGCCAGCGAAGCAGAGCGGGCCAGCCCTCCGTAGATGAGCAGAGGAGCTGGCCCGCCCGCTGGAACAAGGTAGGACAGGACAGGTGCAAGGGGAGACGAGACGAGCGCCGGCCGCTCCTCGTGAGGTGCGGGAGGGCCGGGCGCCGCCTCGCTGGCTATCTGCTCTCTTTAGCTCCCGGTGTACTCGTAGAGCTGAGCGCCGCCGACGCCACCGAAGCCGCCGACGCCGCTGCTAGTGCTGGAGGACTGCCAGGCGCTGCTTGGCACTTGCTTGCAGTGCTGGACAATCCAGTTAATCAGCTCGCTTTGGCTACCACCGCCGAAGCCGCGCCCGTTACCATTGATCAGGAAGAAGCGCACCTGGCCGCTCTTAACGAGCTGGGCCAGCTTGGCCGGCGTCAGAATGGGATCGCTGCCGGAGAAGCCGCCCATCGCCATGACCGGCTGATTGGTAGCTAGAATGATCGATTCAGCCTCGTTCGAACTCATGACGGCTACCAGGTACTTGGCACCGTTGCGATGAGCCTCCAGGTAGTTGATGAGGGCTGTATTGACGGTAATCCCTTCGCCCCCGGCGCCGTTAGGACGCTGGCCGTTCTGCCCATCGGTAGCCCTCGCGAAGTTTTCAATGTAGGAGCGGAAACGCTCAGCGGCGTCGCCAGTACCAGGACCGCGGAAGGTGACGACGCCACCGGTTCCCATGCCGCCAAACTGGTTGCCCGGGCCGGCTGTTGGGAGACTGGCCGCTTCGCCACGCAGGACGGGAATGAAGGACCAGACCGCCGGCGTGAGCTGCAGCGCGATGAGTGCCACGACCAGGGCAGGCACCAGCACTTGTGCCCGCTCGCGCAGGAAGGGCACGAGACGCGCCATGAAGAGGATGAGGGCCGCCAGGGCGCAGGGGACAGCGATCAAGGGAATGAGCCAGGTGCCCCAGGCCGGATTGCTGGTGATAATATGCAGTTGCTCTAGCGCTGTCAAGAGCAGGGCCAGCGGTAGGAGCCAGCCGCGCCAGCCACGACGACGATAGTCGCGCCACATGACCACGACGCCGATACCGAAGAGGGCGGCGACCGCCGGGGCCATCGTGGTCAGGTAGTACTGATGGAAGAAGCCCGCCACCGAGAAGAAAACGGCTGTGGTCAGCAGCCAGACGCCCCAGAGGACTAGCCCTTGCTGTTCGGGGTCACCCCGGAAGCGTGGGCGCCGCTGCCAGGCGACGGCGAGGATTCCCAGCAGAGCGAGGGGCAGGAGCCAGACGATCTGTCCGCCCAGTGGCTCGTTGAAGAGGCGGAAGGGGCCGGGTGTGCCGGTACCGAACATGCCGCCGCCGGCGTTGCCTCCTCCGTTGGGAGTACCTTGCATGCCTTCAGGCGGCTGCCCAGGATTGCCAGTCACACTGCTGTTACTGGCGCTGCCGGTGCTGTTGGTCGTACCGGTGCCGCTGCCGTTAGCAGCACCGTTGTTCGCGCCGCTACCGGGCGCCGCCCCTTCAGGCGGCGTGCCGCTACCGCTGCCCGGCATGGGTGCCGCTCCTGTGCTTGTGGACGGTTGCTCGCCCGGCTGGAAGTAGCTGCTTGGGGGCGGCGTGGCCGTACCGTTAGGGCTGCCCGCGTTGTTGGTGCCGCTGCGATTGGATGCGTTACTAGTGCTGGAGCTACCGCTGTTAATGCGCTCAAAGCTGGGGAAATTGCTATTGCCGCGAGCGCCAGGGCCGAAGCCGAAGCGACCCAGGAGGCGTTCGATGCCGTTGTAGCCCAGGGCCAGGCTGATCTCCGAGTTGTCCTGGCTGGAGCCGACGTACGGACGGGCAGAGGCCGGGGTCAGGTCGACGGCCAGGGCCCAGGAGAAAGAGACGGCTAGCATGAGCACGGTGGCGAGGGCCAGATGGCCGATGCGCACCAGGAGGCGCCGCGGAGCGGCCAGCAGATAGAGCAGGCCGTAGGCCGGTACGACCAGGTAGGCTTCGAGCATCTTGATGTTGAAGCCCAGACCAAGGAAGAGGGCGCACAGCAGCAGCCAGCGCAGCTTTCCCGTCTCAGCGGTTCGCATGACGGCCCAGGCGCCGAGCAGCATGACGAATACGAGCGTGCTATCAATGGTGTTGTTGCGGTTGGTGACGACACTGATCGGGCTGATGGCCAGGGCCAGGGCCGCTAGCAGGCCGGCGGTGGTACCGAAGTGCCGCCGCACAAGGTAGTAGAGCAGCAGGACGGAGAGGACGCCCGCCAGGGCCTGGGGAAACAGAACGCTGAAGGGTGTGAAGCCGAAGATTTTGGCGCTGGCAACCTGCAGCCAGAAGCCAAGGGGCGGCTTGTCAATGGTGACGAAGCCGCCGGGATCGAAGGAGACGAAAAAGAAGTTATGCCAGTTATCAAGCATGCTGCGCACGCCAGCGGCGTAGTAGAGATTGCCAAAGCCGTTGACGCCGAGCTGATAGAAGTTGAGAAAGACAGAGAGCAGGGCAATGGCCGCCAGGGCGAGGCGGCGCCAGAGCGGCGGCCAGTCCCGCGCTGTGGTTGGCATTGGGGCCGTATCGGGGGCCACAGGTTGTTCGATCTCCGGCAGAGCCGGAGTCGGGGTCGGTGTTCCCATCATAGCGTTTCGGGTCCTTTCCACGTCCACAGGATATGGTCTGCGTGCGGTGTTGGTGTTGGCGTTGTCCTGGCAGTGGAACCGTCGTTGGCAGGGGGCTGGTAGTGGTGGCCCTTGCCTGGCAACGGTTCCCATTGAGAGCAACGCGCTTGCTGGTGGCAAAGATGCGCCCTCGCGACGCTTTGGTCAGGGCGACGCTGGACGAAGACCCAGAGCCGCAAGCCAAGGTAGGAGATGAGGGCTGTGCCGCCAATGGCGATGATTTTGGCGGCGTTGGTCCACAGGGTCGGGTTGATCAGGACGTGTTCCAGAGCCAGGCCCGCCAGCCAGAGGATGGCGCTGCTCCACAGGCTGCCACTCAGGGTGATGAGGGCGAAGCGCACGAGTTCACCGCCGTTGATCGGTTCGCGGGTGCCAAAGGTCCAGTATTTGTTAAGAATGAAGCTGTTGATGGCCCCGGCACAGTAGGCGGCAATGTTGCAGGCCAGGAGCAGCGGTGTGCTTTTGACGTCTAGTAGCCAGACCAGCGCATTGAGTACCAGGATGTCGATGAGGGTGTTGAGGCCACCGGTGATGGCAAAGCGCAGGAGCTGGCCGATGTTCCAGCTTCGGCGGCGCCGTTGACCTCTATGGCTGGTGGCTGGCTCGGGCTGATCCGCCTGGGCCGGGCTGGCGATGGGTGCTTCTTCTGGGTCGAGCGGCCCGAGGGCCAGCGAGATGGCGGCTCCCGGCTGCGTTTGGATCAGCCGGTAGAGTCGCGTGGGTCGTAGGGGGCGCGGTGAGCGCAGAGATTGGCCTGACTGGTATGGAGCGCTGCGCCCGCTCTGGCTGCTGACGCGCTCTACGACGGGTGCCAGGTCTGTGCGTGTTCCGGGTTGTGCTGACCTGTATTTGTCGATCGGGGTTGACGCTGCTTCGGTGGCCGGCTCGTTGGCTGGCCGTTCTAGCAAGATCAAAGTCTCTCTCCTCTTTTTGCTGGTTCTTCTCTTCGTTGTGTGTCTATCCGAGCTTCTTCTTGTGATCTATGGTCTATTGCGTTGGTGCTGTCTTCGCGTGTTGCTTCGTTGCTGAGCTTCGGCCAGCCATCGCCCGGTCGCGGTCCCCACGCGTGGGAGACCCGCCCGCCAATGGCTGGCTGGCTGCTGACAGGCTGGCCACCCGCCCGGGTCTCTCTGTACTGGCCCGGTACGCTCCGGCGCCGGAATGGATGAGCCTGGCGCCCGTCCCCAGGGCCTGCCCGTCGCCTTTAGCATAGGGGCCTTTTTTTGAAAAAAGATTGGAGAAAGATGAGAGTTTTCTCATGAAAGGGGAGAAAAGCGCCAGCTCCGAGCCAGGCCCGCTCTGCCGGCTGTCTAGAGAAAGACAGGCTTGCCGCCCTTGATCTATGGAGGGCAATCCAGTACAATTGGATACGGGTAAAATGAGCTTGACGTCCGGGAAGGAGCAGCTTTGTGAGCGGTTCGGGCCGCGGTTCTTGGGAGCAGCCAGTTTTTCCCCCCTCTGAATGGCGGCGGCTGCGGCGCTGGGTGGAAGAGGAGTGGCCACGCCTGCTGGCTTCCCGTCCTGATCTTGTGCAACGATTGCAGGAAGGTTCGCTCTTCAGGTTACCGCCTGAACTGCGCGAGCATTTGATTGAGTTAGTGGGACCTGTCCCCTCCCCAAAGGTCCTAGCCCCTGTTGGTTCCTCCCCCGAGTTGAAGGGCTTACCTCATTTCGATGCTGATCCGCTGGTAGTGCGCACAGTGGCGGAGGGTGAGCGTCTCTCTTATGCCTATTTATTTAATCCTACTTTTGCGTCCGAGGTGGCGCTGATCGAGCCTCTGCCCCACCAGCGAATTGCTGTTTATGAGCATCTGTTGCCGCAGCCGCGACTGCGCTTTCTGCTGGCTGACGATGCGGGCGCTGGGAAGACGATCATGACCGGCCTCTATATCCGCGAGATGCTCAGCCGCCGACTGATTACGCGTGTGCTGATTGTGCCGCCGGCGGGTCTGGTCGGCAACTGGAAACACGAGCTGCAGCGGCTTTTCAATTTGCCGTTCCGCATTGTGGCGGGCAGCGAGGCGCAGGGGAGCAATCCGTTTGTGGGGCCGGCGAGCAACCTGCTGATTGTCAGCATGGATACGCTGGCGGGCGAGCGTCTTTTTCGGCGCCTGCAGGAGGAGGCGGTTGAGCCGTACGATCTGGTGGTCTTTGATGAGGCCCATAAGCTAAGCGCGAGTTTCGATAGCGATGGGCGCCTGCGGGCGACGGATCGCTATCGCCTGGCGGAGGCGCTGGCCGGCATTCCGACGGATGACGCGCGCTGGTCGTTGTCGTGGAGCTGCCATCATCTGCTCTTGCTCACGGCGACGCCGCATATGGGAAAGCCCGATCCCTACTATTGTCTCTGGCGCCTGCTGGAGCCGGAGCTGCTCTCAACAATGCAAGCCTTCGAGCAGTTCCCGGCGGAGGAGCGTCGGCGCCATTTTTTGCGGCGCGTGAAAGAGGAGCTGGTAACGCTCGATGGGCACGCGCTCTATCCGCCGCGCATTGCAACGACGCTGCGCTACGAGTTGAGTCCGCAGGAGCAGGCGCTGTATGAGGCGACGACGGAGTATATTCGCACGACATATAACCGGGCGAGCCTGCTGAACCGCCAGGCGGCGCGGCTGGCGATGAGCGTTTTTCAGCGCCGGCTGGTCAGCTCGACGTATGCACTGCTGCGCTCGCTAGAGCGGCGGCGGAGGCGGCTCGATGAGGTGATCGAGCGGGTGCGCCGGCGAGAGCTGCCGCCCGGGCGCTTGCGCCAGTTGGCGCAGGCAGCCTTGTCTGAGCTGAGCGATCCTCTGGAGACGAAGAGCGCCGATGAAGAGGAGAGTGTAGGGGGCCAGGAGGAGCATGAGCGGGTCGAGGAGGAGATTCTACGGACGGTGCTGGCCTCGTCGCTGCAGGAGCTGGAGGCGGAACGCGCGCAGGTGGTCGAGCTGCTGGATCAGGCCCGCCGGGTCTATGAGCAGGGGGTAGAGGCGAAGTTTGAGAAGCTGCGCGAGGTGCTGCGTGATCCGCGCTTTGCTGGCGAGAAGCTGATTATTTTTACGGAGCACCGTGATACGCTGGAGTTTTTACAGCGTCGTCTGGAGGCGCTGGGTTTTACGGGCCAGTTGGCGGTGATTCACGGCGGGATGAGCTACGAGGAGCGTGAGGAGGCGGTGGCGTTTTTCCGCAGGCCGCTGGCTGAGGGCGGGGCGCGCTATTTGTTGGCGACGGATGCGGCAGGCGAGGGTGTCAATTTGCAGGTGGCCTGGCTGCTGGTGAACTACGATCTGCCCTGGAATCCTGCCCGCCTGGAGCAGCGCATGGGGCGCATTCACCGCTATGGCCAGCGGCATGACTCGGTCTATATTGTCAATCTGGTGGCGGGCAATACGCGCGAGGGCCGCGTGATGGAGCGCCTGCTAGAGAAGCTGGAGGCGATCCGCCAGGAGCTGGGAAGTGATAAGGTTTTTGATGTGATCGGGCGCCTGCTGGAAGGGGTCTCGTTGCGCGAGTATATGGAGCGGGTGATCTTGGGGCCAGCAGAGACGACGGAGGAGATCAGGCGGCACCTGGATGAGTCGCTGACGGCGGAGCGGGTGCGGGCTGAGCAGGCGGAGGAGCGCCGGCGCTATGGGTTGGGCGAGGGGACCGAGGGGGCGGGTGCGGATACGATCAGGCGGGAACTGCCGCGCCTGCGCGCGGAGTTGGAGCGGGAGCGCTATCGCCGGTTGTTGCCGGGCTATGTGCGGGCTTTTGTGGAGCGGGCGGCGCCGTTGCTCGGGCTGCAGGTTGAGGACTACGGCGATGGGTTGTTTGGGCTGCGCGAGCGGACGGCGGGGGCCCTGGAACAACTGGCGCCGGCGCTGGAGCATTATCCGCCTTCCTGTCGCAGGCGCCTGACGGTCGATCCGACGCGCGCGGGTGAGCAGGCGATCTTTCTCTATCCGGGGGAGCCGGTCTTTGATCGGCTGCATCATCTGATTTGGGCCCGCTACGGGGAGGAGGCCGAGCGCGGGGCGATCTTTATCGATCCAACGGCGCGGCGTCCGTATGTCTTCTCTTTGCTACGCCTGGTGGTGCAGCGCGAGGCCGATGCAAACTTGCGGGCCTTGCAGCGGCCCGAGTTGGTGCGGGTAGTGCTGGTTGGGCTGCGCCAGGAGGAGGATGGGACGCTGAGCGAGTGCCCGGCGGAGCAGTTGCTGCTCTTGCGCGAGGGGAGCGGGGACGAGGAGCAGAAGGAGCGGGCGCGCCAGGTGCTGCGGGCCTGGGCGCCACGCTGGTCGCAGCGGATGGAAGACCTGGCGGCCTTTGTGCGGGAGACGGTCGGGAGGCGCCTGGTCGAGGAGCACCGCGCGGCTCTCTCGCAGACGTTGGAGGAGCGAGAGGTGTTTCTGAAGCGCGCGTTTACGTATCAGGAGGGCGAGTTAGCCGAGCGGCGGCGGCGCCTCTATGAGAAGGCTCAGGCCGGCGATCTCCGGGCGAAGGGCGAGTTGACGCGGGTGAAAGCCTTGCAGCAGTCGCTGCAAAAGCGGCGGACGGAGGCCCTGGCGACGCTGAGCCGTGAGCCGGAGCTGTTAGGCTTGGGAGAGGTGACGCTGCTGGCGCAGGCTCTGGTTCTGCCGTCGGTAGATCCCGAGGATGAGCGGCGCTATGCCACGATGGCGGAAGAGATCGCGATGCGGGTGGCTCGGGCTTATGAGGAGGCGCACGGGGCAAAGGTGTGGGATGTGTCGACGCCGGAAAAGGCGCGCGCTGCCGGCCTGGATGCCTGGCCGGGCTTTGATTTGCTCTCGCGCTATCCTTCGGGGGAAGAGCGTGCGATCGAGGTGAAGGGGCGCGTTGGGATCGGCCCCATCGAGATGACGGAAAACGAGTATCAGCGCGCGCAGAATTTGCGTGAGCAGTACTGGCTCTACTGCGTCTTTGAATGCGAGAAACAGGCGCCGGTCCTGCGACGCGTGCAGAATCCACATGCGAAGCTGATAGCCTATCCGAAGGGGGGCGTGTTCTTCTCGCCCGCGGATATTCAACGCGCTTCTGAGGATTGATCTCTTTTTTCTCTCCCTGTCCGTTTTTATTTCTTTCTTTTTCTATCTCATGTGAGGATTTTTGCTATGCCTGGTGATGAGCTGCCTCGCCGCCTGATTGAGGTTGATTTTCCACTGAAACAGGCGTCGCTGGATGCGGTGCATGAAAAGAATGTGCGCCACGGGCATCTGTCGACGCTGCATATCTGGCCGGCGCGCCGTCCGCTGGCGGCCTGCCGGGCGGCGCTGCTGACGGCTTTGCTGCCGGCTCCCGAGACGGAAGGGCAGCGGCGCCAGTTGCTGCAGCGGATCGGGGGGCGCGTGATAGATCCGGTGCGCCGCCGGCGCGCTCCTGGTTCTGAGCGGGCCTCTCTGGAGCATAGGGAGGAGACTGAGGGCGGGGTTTTGCACTGGGGACGCGAGACGGGGGAGGCGCTGGCGGATTTGCGTCAGGAGATAAAGGCGGCTTTCGGCGGACGTGCGCCGCGTGTGCTTGACCCGTTTGCTGGCGGGGGAGCTATTCCGCTGGAAGCTATGCGCCTGGGCTGCGAGGTGACGGCCATCGATCTGAATCCGGTGGCCTGGTTTTTGTTGAAATGTACGCTGGAATATCCGTGGCGCCTGGCCGGCGAGCGGCGCCGGCTGCCCGATTTCGTGCTGGGCTGGCGCTCCTTTATGGAGGCTTATCTGAAGGCCCACGGCTTTAAGGGGAAGACGCTGGAGGCGGCGCTGATGCGTTTGGGGCTGGATGGCCAGGGCGAGGGATCAGGATCGGCGGAGTTGCGCCAGCATGAGCTGACGGGTCTGCAGATCGATGTGAGCCTGGAGGCCGATGCGGCCTGGCATGTGCGCGCCTGGAGTGAGTGGGTGCTGCGGCGGGCACGGGCCGCGCTGGAGCGCTTCTATCCGACGCTGGACGGCAAGGCGACGGTGGCTTATCTGTGGGCGCGAACAATGCGCTGTAAGAATTGCCGGGCGACGGTGCCGCTGCTCAAGACGCGCTGGCTGGCGCGCACGGAGCGCAAGCGGGTGGCGCTGCGGATGAAGCCGAATGCCGAGCGGACGGGGGTGGTCTTCGAGATCTGGCAGGATGTGCCGCCGCCCAGGGGGACGGCCCAGGAACGGCGCGCCTTTGAGCGCCAGGCGGGTGGCGGGACGATGTCGAGTACGGGGGTGACTTGCCCTTGCTGCGGGACGGTGATTAAGATGGAGGATATCCGCTTCGAGGGCAAGGCGGGCCGTCTGGGGACGGTGTTGACGGCGGTGATTGTCGAGGGCGAGCAGGGAAAGGAGTATCGCTTGCCGACAGAGGAAGAGCAGCGCTTGGCCGAGGAGGCGGCTTCTGCTCTGCCGGCTCTGTTCGCCGAGATTCCGTTTGGCCTGCCGGAGGAGCCTTTGCCCAGCAAGGAGACGCTGGGCATCCGCGTTCCTCTCTACGGCTTTGAGCGCTGGCACCAGCTCTTTACGCCGCGTCAGTTGCTGGCCCTGGGGACGTTCGTGCGCGAGACACGCGCGGTGCGCGAGGAGCTGCAGCGCCACGGCTATCCGCCTCACTGGGTGGAGGCCATCAGCGCCTATCTGGCACTGGCGATCGATCGCACTGCAAACTATATGAGTACACTTTGCGTGTGGGAACCAGCAGCGGGAGAGATCAAACAAACCTTCTTGCGCTTCGCCTTACCCATCAGCTGGGACTTTGCTGAAGCTAATCCATTGTCTCCTAATGAGAGATTCTACAATGGAGCCATTGCTAGTATTGCTCAAGTTTTGGGTAATCTGCTGATTGCTACCCCCCAGGCATCTAGACCCATTATCTTGAGACAAAGTGCAACTCAGACAGTATCATTAGATTTTGATCTGATTATTACTGATCCGCCCTACTACGACGCCATCCCCTACGCTGACCTGATGGACTTCTTCTACATCTGGCTGCGGCGCAGCCTGCACGGCCTCAGCTCCGAGATCGACGCCGCCTTTGCCGCGCCGCTGGCCCCCAAATGGGATCACGAGCGCAACGACGGCGAGCTGATCGACGACGCCAGCCGCTTCGGCGGCGACCGCCAGCGCTCGCGAGCCGCCTACGAAGATGGCATGTACCGCGCCTTTCAGGCCTGCTATCGCGCCCTGCGGCCCGATGGGCGCCTGGTCATCGTCTTCGCCCACAAGCAGCCCGACGCCTGGGAAACCCTGGTTTCGGCCCTCATCCGCGCTGGTTTTGTTGTTGTTGCTTCATGGCCAATAGCAACTGAGATGAGAGGGGGAGTCCGCAACTTTGAGCGGGCTTCTCTCTCTTCTTCCATCTGGCTGGTCTGCCAGCGGCGGCCCGAGAGCGCGCGCCCCGGCTGGGACAGGCAAGTTCTCAGCGAGATGCGCCAGCGCATCACCGAGCGCCTGCGCCACTTCTGGGACGTTGGCATCCGCGGCCCCGACTTCATCTGGTCCGCCACCGGGCCGGCCCTGGAGATCTACAGCCGCTACCCCGTCGTCAAAAAGGCCGACCAGCCGGGCCAACTCATGAGCATCAGCGAATTCCTGCGCCACGTCCGGCGCATCGTCGTCGACTTCATGGTCGGGCGTGTCCTCAGCGAGAGCGGCGACAGCATCAGAGAGCTGGACGACGTCACCGCCTACTACCTGCTGCACCGCCACAGCTTCGGCTTCGAGCCGGTGCCCAGCGGCACCTGTATCCTCTACGCCATCTCCTGCGGCCTGAGCGATCGCGACCTCGTGCAGCGCTACGACCTGCTCAGCCGCGGCGCCCCGGCCAGCGCCAGCAATGGCAACGGCAGCGCGCCCAGCGACGATGAGGACGAGGGCGACGAAGAGGCCGGCGAAGAGCCACGCGAGTCCAGTCGCAGCGATCTACGCCTCAAAAGCTGGCAGCAGCGCCGTCAGCCGCACCTGGGACAGAGCGTCAGCGGCAGGGACGACGAGCCGCCCCCCCTCATCGACCAGGTCCATCACCTCATGCACCTGTGGAAGGCCGGCGACGTCCGTCCTGTCAACGACTACCTCGATCGCCAGATGCTCGACCACAAGCCGCTCTTCCGCGCCCTCCTGCAGGCCCTCATCGAGCTGGCTCCCGAGGGCAGCGACGAGCGTTCCCTGTTGGAGAGCATCAGCAACCATCTCACCATGCGCCGAGGCCTGCCGACCTACCGCCTCCCTTTCAGCCAAGACGCGAGCTAAACGGTCTGGCCGACATCGAGGTCACACAAGGAGCAGGTCCCCTCGTTCAAACAAGAGAGAACGGAATCCAGCAATAGCTGAGCGACCGCTAACAGCATAGCAAGAGGAGACCAGACAGGAAGAGAAGGGAGCGAGGAGCCAATGAGCAGCGGCACCCCTCAATGGCGTCCCTGGCACGCCATCGTACGCCTGCGCGACGAACTGAAGAGCGGCGATCTCAGCCTGGCCAGCTTTGCCGCTGACCTCTACGACGTCGTCATGCAACAGGGCCAGGCCCTCTACCGCGAACCGGACGAATTCTTCGCCCTGACCTATCCGACGGCCAACATGCGCCGCCTGGCGCGAGAAGTCGTACGGCGACTGGCCGGGCTGAGCGACCGCGCCGTCTACCAGCTAGAGCTATACTACGGCGGTGGCAAGACCCACACCCTCATCACCCTCTACCATCTGGCCCGCCGGCCCGAACGGCTGCCCAACCTACCCGCCGTCGAGGAATTCCGCGCCAGCATCGGCCTGAACTCCCTGCCGCGGGCGCGCATCGCCGTCCTGGCCTTCGACAAGATTGACCCAGAAAAAGGCCTGGAGATCCCTGGGCCCGGCGGAGAGCGCCGTTGGCTGCGCCATCCCTGGAGTATCCTCGCCTACCAGCTCGCCGGCAGCGAAGGGCTGCGCCTCATCCATTCCGAGGGCCAGGACGCTGAGCGCGAAACCCCTCCGGCGGAGAACCTGCTCACTACCCTGCTCTCCCTGCCAGCGCGCCAGAACAACGCCACCCTTGTCCTCATGGATGAAGTCCTTATCTACGTCCGCGAGAAAGTCGGCCTTGATTCTGTCTGGCGCTGGCGCATCAACGATTTCTTCCAGTACCTGACGCAGGCAGCCAACAAGGTGGCCACCTGTGCCGTCGTCGTCTCCCTCCTCGCCAGTGATCCGCGCAAGAGCGACGCGCTGGGGCGAGAGCTGAGCAACGAGCTACAAGAGATTCTTGGGCGCCAGCGTGAACCGGTCATCCAGCCCGTCGAAAAAGAGGATGTCGCCGAAGTTCTGCGCCGGCGCTTCTTCACCCCGGAATCGATCCGGGCGGGCGACCTCTTTCGCTCCCAGGCCATCTTTGCCGTCAACGGCATCGCCTCGCTCGTTGAGGAAGTTGCGCGCCAACGCCACGAGCTAGAGGAGCGCATCGTTAACAGCTATCCTTTCCATCCCGACCTCATCGACCTCTTTTATGGCAAATGGACTGACCTGCAGAGCTTCCAGGGGACGCGCGGCACCCTGCGCAACTTCGCCCTGGCCCTACGCGACGCCGCGGGCTGGGATGCCTGCCCGCTGGTTTCGGTCAACGCCTTCATCGGCCCGCCCAACAGCAGGGACCTTTCCGAGGTCGCACGCGAGCTAGCCACCACCGCCGAAAACGAGTCGTACGAGGGTCGGCGCCAGGCCTGGAGCGCCATTTTGCAGAGCGAACTGGAGAAGGCGCGTCAGATCCAGCGCGACTTTCCATCTTTGCGCTTCCGCGAGGTCGAGCAGGCGGTTTTTGCCACCTTCCTGCACTCGCAGCCCGTAGGCAGAGACGCCAACCTGCATGAGCTGCTGCGCCTCATCGGCCAGATGGGGCCCGATCGCATCGCCCTGGCAGAGGCTTTGAAGCGCTGGACTGAGCTATCGTGGTTTCTGGATGAGCGCACCTGGAGTGAGAGCCAGCGCTTAGGCGAGGATGGTCAGGAGCTACCGAAGGTCTGGCGCCTGGGGGCCAGGCCCAACCTGCGCCAGATGCACCATGACGCCTGTCAGAACATCAGCCCCGAGGCCATAGAGAGCTACCTGCGTCGCGAGATCGAGGAGTGTCGTTATCTCTACTCGACCAGCGGTGAAAGCCATCCGCCGCGCGTGCACAAGCTACCGCGCGAGCCGCGCGATGTCGAAGACAATGGAGAGCTGCGGATCGTCATTCTGGGGCCAGAAGGCGCCTGCCGTCCCGAGCGTCCTTCAGAGCTGGCGATCCGCTTTCTCAGCGAGAAAAGCGGCCCCGAGGCGCCGCGCGTCTACCGCAACGCCATCATCGTTGTGGCCCCCGACTCGCGCGGACTGAATGGCGCGCGGGATGCCATCCGCAGCTATCTGGGCTGGCTGGACGTTGAGGAGCGGCTCAGGCGTGAGGAGCAGGAGCTAGATAGCACTCGCCAATTGATGTTGGAGCGCGAAAAGCACGAGAGCGAGCAGCTCCTTAAGGAGCTGGTGCGCGAGAGCTACAATGTGGTGATCGCCTTTGGGACAGACAACCAGGTGGAGGCCTTCCAGATCAAGCTATTGCCGGGGCGTCATCTGGTGGCCTCGCTCAAAGCTGATGGGCGGGTGCGCCTCTCCGACCAGCCGATCGCGGCGGAGGCGCTGCTGCCGGAGGGTCCGTACGAGCTATGGCGTCGGGGCGAGAGCGTGCGTCGCTACAAGGATGTGGTGGAGGCCTTTGCTCAGTTCGTGCACCTGCCGCGCATTCTTGATCGTCAGGCGATCAGTCAGACGCTGATCGACGGCTGCCTCAAGGGACAATTTGTTTTTCGCCTGCCGCGGCCTGACCGGAGCTACCGCACCTTCTGGCGGCAGCGTCCCGATGACGCGGCGCTGCAAGATCCGGCGTTAGAGGTCGTCTTGGCGGAGGCGGCCAGTCTGACGGAGCTGGCGCCCGAGCTGTTGGAGCCTGGGGCCTTACCGGAGCTGTGGGATGCTGAGGAGCTATCTCTCAGCCGACTCTATACCTACTTTGCAGGCGGCTACGTTGTGCATGAGCAGCGCGATGGTTACAGTGAGCCGCTGACCATTCCGCAGGCCGCGCCGGCGGTGATCAGGCAAGCGGTGCGCGAGGCGGTGCGGGGGCGACAGCTCTGGTTGCTGAGTGGGCGCAGCAGCTTTTGGGGAGAAGAGGTAGCGGAGGATGTGTTGAGCGAGCAGGCGCGCTTGCGGCGTCCGCCGGCGCCATTGGCGGCCAGCGAGATTCTGCCTGAGCGGCTGCCGGAGGCCTGGCATGGCGAGGAGCAGACGACGGCGCGGGACATTGCCGATGCGCTGGCCCAGCGCGTGGGGGTGCCCTTGCCCTGGCTGACGGTGCGGGCCGTCATTGAGGATGCTTTTCAGCAGCGTCTGTTAGAGCGCAGCAATGACTCAGGTCCCTGGCCGTGCGACTACGCGGGGGCGCGAGCTGTTAAGCTCCTGGTGATCCGGCAGGAGCCGGTGCTGGTGGCTGGCCCGCAGAGCACGCTCATGGGAGCGGCAGGTGTAGGCGCCGTGCGTGAGCCGCCCACAGCTTACGTGCAGCCGCTGCGAGCTGAGGCGATGCTTGAGAGTGGTGAGCTTCAGAGCCTGGCTGAGGTGGTGGGCGAGCTTTTCAAGATCTGTGGGGACTATAATCTTACCTTGCGTATCCAGGTTGGGATCGAGGTTGAGCCGGCCAGCCGTGTCACGGGCGAGGCGTTACAGCGGTTGAATGCGGTACTGGAAGAGGTGGCATCCGGTCTGAAGCTGCGGTCTGCTTTCGCTTGAGCGCGGAACGGCCCTTGTTCTCTCCTTCGCCACCCGCTCCACCGAGTCAGCTCGAAAGAACAGAAGAAGAGTGAGCGCCGGGCGTGATTTCCGGCGCTCACATTGGAGGCCTTTTCTTTTCCTTAGAGGATCTGCGGACAGCTTGCCTCTGTGACAGATTAATGCCTCGTCCTTTCTTGTTCCCACCCTCCAAGCCGAGCCGGTTCCCTACCTGGTCGGTCAGCCCCAGACCGGGCGCGCCGGATGGGCCCGAGCCGCTTGCCTGCTCCATCGCTCTCCGCTATACTAATCATCAGTCATGTGCACTCTCACCATGCCTGAAGGATAGTAGAGAGCAGAGCGGCTTGACTGTTGGGCTGCGCCTATCTGATCCAAAGAGAGGTATTCCATGCAAATGCAGTCGTCCGAGCGCTTCTGCGAGGCCTGTGGAGCAGGCAATCCCTCACAGGCCGGCACCTGCTGGCATTGCCACAAGCCCTTATCCTCTCCCAACGCCTCGCCTCTTTCGCCGCCCGACGCTCTCTTGTTGGCCGGGCGCTACCGGCTGCACCGCCCCCTAGGCCAGGGCGGCATGGGCACCGTCTACCTTGCCCTTGACCAGGATCAGAATGGGCTTCCCGTTGCCCTCAAGCAGATCCACAAAGGCGGCCTCAGCGCCCAACAGCGCGCCGACCTTGAGCTTTCCTTGCAACGCGAGGCCGACCTGCTACGAGAGCTGCACCATCCCAATATTCCCCGGCTCCACGCCTACTGGAGTGAACCCGACTACAGCTATCTCGTGCTGGAATACATCGCTGGAGAGACGCTCGAGCAGTATCTCCAGCGCCGGAGCGGCAAGCCTCTGCCCCTGCGCCAGGTGCTTACCTGGGGCCTGCAGCTCTGCGACGTGCTCGCCTATCTGCATCGGCAAGAGCCGCCCATCATCTACCGTGATCTCAAGCCATCCAATATCATGCTGCGCCAGCAGGACGGACGGCTTTTCCTCATCGACTTTGGCATCGCCCGCCGCTTCCGACCGGGCCAAGCGCGCGATACCACAGCCCTCGGCTCGCTGGGCTTTGCCGCTCCGGAGCAGTACGGCAAAGCGCAAACCACGCCGCGTAGCGACCTCTATAGCCTGGGCGCCCTCTTACACAGCCTGCTGAGCGGCCTCGACCCCAGTGAGCAGCCCCTGCGCTTCGCCCCACTGCGCCAGCTCAATCCGAAGGTGCCAGAAGCCCTGGAGCGGCTTATCGCCACACTGGTCGCCCTTGATCCCCAGGAGCGCCCAGCCTCCGTCGGGGAAGTCCGTCGCCAGCTTATGGCTCTGCTGCAGCGGCCCGGCCCGAGTCAGCCCGAGTCAACGGCGCCCGTAGCGGGAGCCATTGCCCCTGTGGTTCCACCTCCCACCTTGAAGCGCCGCCGGCTTCTGCGCCTCGGTCTTGGGGCGGCCGTAGTTGCCGCCGTCGGCAGCGTCCCGCTCGGAAGGCTGTTCTGGTCGTGGCTCCCCCCCGGCCAGGGAGACAGCGCCCCCCTGGCAGTCCTGCTGCTCGATGCCATTCAGGCCCTGGCCTGGTCTCCCGACGGCAGTCGCATTGCCGCCGGCCAGTGGCCCAGAGAAGACGCGGGAGTTGCCTTTATCTGGAGCGCCAGCCTCAATGAGACGCTGCTCACCTACAATGGTCAGCACGGCGGCGTCCTGTCCGTGGCCTGGTCTCCCAATGGGAATTGGATCGCCTCCGGCAGCAGCGATCACAGCGTCCACATCTGGGACGCCAGCAGCGGCAGCCTTTTCACCGCCTACCAAGGCCATCGCGATAGCGTGCCAGCGGTCGCCTGGTCTCCCGATGGCCATCTCATCGCCTCGGGAAGCTTCGATCGCACTGTTCAGATCTGGGAAGCTTTGAGCGGGCAGAGCCAGCTCACATACAGCATGCCTCAAGGTCGAGTCTACTCGCTCGCCTGGTCCTCCGACGGCAGCCGCATCGCCTCGGGATCGCTGGAAGGCGCGGTGCTGGTCTGGAAGGCCGCCACCGGTCAGACCCTTTGGAGCTGCCCCATCACGCTTGTCAATCCGGTTCTCTCCTGGTCGCCCGATGGGAGCCGGCTGGCCATCGGGGGCGATAACGGGCAGGTTCTGCTCTGGGATAGCGCCACGGCTACTCTGCTGAGAAGCTACAAGGGACATAACGGGCCTGTTTACTGTGTGGCCTGGGCCCCGAATGGCCGCTGGATCGCCTCGGGCGGCGCGGACAACCTCCAGATCTGGGATGCCCAGACCGGGCGCCGGCTGCGCAGCTACCCACACGAAAGCGAAGGTGTTCGGGCGCTGGCCTGGTCGCCCGATAGTCAGCGCATCGTCATGGCCGGGACCCAGATCGTGAAACTCTGGCAGGTCGGTCTCTGACCCCAGCAGCCTGGCTCACTCCCGTGGGGCGCCCGCCAGACGGCCCCCGTGCCTCAGTGAGAGCCTCCTGCCAGCGAGATTTCTCGCGCGCGCTCGCTACCCCCTCCTTCGCAGCCCCCCAGCAGAGTGGCCAGAAGACTCACTTTACTGAGGCGGCAGAGCCATGCTATAATTGGCAGCACTTCGATGCCCAACGCGAGAGAAGCGGCGCAGGCTCCCCAGCCCGGCCCTCTCCCACTCAGAAAGGACTGTCCGCGCTGAGTGAGTGCCCGCCCCGCCATAGTCGCCTCGCCCATCACGGCCCGACACTACAGCGCTAGAAACAACCTGTTCCTGAGTTTTTCCTGCCTCGCCGACCTCCTTCGGTGGCAGACTCTGCGGTGAGCACTTGAAACCAGCAGTTCATCGCCAATCCTTCCAAGAGAAGGAGCAGCTATGAATCAGGCCAGCAGCCAACAGAGCTATGATCTTTCAACCATCGCTCGCGAACTACACCAGCAACTTATTCGTTATATCGAGGCCCAATATCCCATTCGTCACAGCGACGTCGTTCAGGAGCGCCGCCAGCTTCTGGAAGCCAGCGACGTCATCACCCGCGAACCCTATATCGAAAGCACCCCTGGCTACCCCGGCGGGCGCCCCTACACGGAGCTGGATCTGCCGCCAGCCATAGGCCAGGCCCTGGCCGAGCTATCCAGCCTCAAGAGCGATGGTCAGCAGGCGCTGATTCCTCCCCAGCTCTATAGCCACCAGGGAAGCGCCCTGGAGGCCCTGCTCACACAAGACCGCGACCTGATCCTGACCACAGGCACCGGTTCGGGCAAAACAGAGGTCTTCCTGCTATCGATCCTGGCCCGCAGCCTTGACGAGGCCCAGCAGCGCCGCGAGAGCTTCGCCCTGCCCGGTATGCGCACCCTCATCCTCTATCCCACCAACGCCCTCGTCAACGACCAACTGATGCGCCTGCGCCGCCTCTTCGGCAACCCTGTCTTTGCCCAGTGGTTCAAAGGACGCTACGGCGTTGACCGTCCGATCCGCTTCGGCATGTATACCTCACGTACCCCCTATCCGGGCCAGATGAGCCGGGAACGCAACGAGTCCGACCTTCTTCCCTTACTCAAATTTTACGCCGACGTGACGCCAGAGCAACGCCAGGAGCTGGAAGCCGGAGGGCGCTGGCCAGCCTGCAATCTGGAGCATCTGCGCGACGCCGCCAGCCGGGGAAGCGTCGAGATCCATCCCGACGACCGAGAACTCTACAGCCGTCACCAAATCCAGGGCTGCTGCCCCGACATCTTGATCACCAACTACTCCATGTTGGAATACATGCTGATGCGCCCTATTGAGCGCAGCATCTTCGCGCAGACAGCCCGGCATCTGGCCAGCACGCCTGCCAGCAGCCTGCTGATCGTGCTGGATGAGGCCCACCTCTATAGCGGCGTCACCGGCGCAGAGATCTCCCTGCTCCTGCGCCGTCTGCTGGCGCGCCTCGGCATCGGGCGCGAGCGCGTGCGCTACATCCTGACCAGCGCCAGTCTAGACCCCAGCGCTGGCGAGCAAGGCATTCTGACCTTTGCCGAAGGGCTGGTCGGGTCACGCGGCTCAGCCAGCTTTGCCATCGTCCGTGGCGAGCCGAGCCAGCCGCCATCGGCTCCCAGCACCATCGACGGGAGACCACTCCCCAGGCTTTCATCGGAGGCGGAAGGCCTGGCCCTCGCCGCCTTTGACCTGACAGCCTTTGCCAATCGTGCTCTGTGCGAGAGCGACGCCCTGCGAGCCGTAGCGGACCTCAGCCAGCGGCTCGGCTGGCCGGTCCCCAGCTCCTTCCCAGCACTGCCCCACTACCTTGGTCGCTACCTCAGCAGCCTTCAGAGCTTCCGCACGCTGTGGAGCCAGACCGCCGGCAAGGCCCGCGCCCTCAGCGAGCTGGCCACCCAACTTTTCCCGTCGCTCTCCGAAGAGCAGCGGGTCCACGCCACCAGCGTCCTGCTCAGCCTGGCCGCCGCAGCTCAGCGTGAGGATGATCAGCCGTTGCTACCGGTGCGCGCCCATCTCCTCTTTCGCGGCCTGCCGACCCTCTACGCCTGCGTCAATCCACGCTGCAGCGCGCGCCTGCACCAGGCAGACGCCCCGTCGACGCTGGGCCGACTCTGGCTGCGTCCCCGCCTGCACTGCGATTGCGGCGCACGCGTCTACGAGCTGTATGCACACCGCTACTGCGGTGCCCTTTTCCTACGCGTCTTCACTACCTCGGGCAGCGCCGACCACCCGATCTGCTTTCTCTGGCACGAGCCGGGAGAGGACCGTAGCCAGGCACACGAAGAGCTACTTCTGATCGGCTCTCCCCATCCCGGACGGCATTCCATGCCGTCGCATCTGCAAGAGCTGCGACTACATATCCAGACCGGCAATGCCTGCGTAGTCGAGAAAGGACAGCGACTGTCAGAGATCTGGGACCAGGATCAAGTGATCACGCTCTACCGCCCCGTCTCTGAGAGCTGGAAGAGCTGTCCAGTCTGCCTCAAAAAGCTGGTCCCGCCCGGCGCCCTGGCCAGCCTGGCGACCCGCGGCGAGCAACCCTTTGTCAACCTGGTGCGCCGCCAGTTTGAGCTACAGCCACCACGCACACCGGCCCGCGAGGCGGCCCCTAATATGGGGCGCAAAGTCCTGCTCTTTTCGGATGGCCGCCAGCGCGCCGCCCGTCTGGCCCGCGATCTGCCGCGCGAGGTCGAGCTAGACACCTTCCGCGAGGCCCTGATCCTGGCGGCGGATCGCCTGCGCCAGCGCCAACAAGATCAGGAGCTGATACCACTTGATGAGAAACTCTATCGCGAGTTTCTCATTGTCTGTTCTCAATATAACCTCTACTTCTTCGATGGCGACTCCCAACAGCAGCTACTCAGGTACATGCGTGAATTTCGTCAGGATTACGCAGGCGATGCAATACAGGCTAGCCAGGAAGAGTGGAAACCGGCGCTGATCCCTGCCTACCGCCGGGCCCTGCTGCGTCAGGTCGCTGATCGCTTCTATTCGCTGACGCGCCTGTGTATCGCCGTTGTTGAACCGGCGCCAGTCGCCTTCAAAGCCTTGCGTCGTAAAGCGCTCTTCAGCGGGCTGAGCGACGACGAGCTGAGGGCCCTGGCTATCCAGTGGATCGCCGAGCTACTAGAGTTAAGCGCCTTTGACAGTGCCATCTCCTTCTCGGATCGGCAGCAGACCGTTCCCGGCGACGGCTTCCGCATAGACGACAGGTCGCCGCTTGAGGCAGAGAAGATGGCCAGTGAGTTGCTCGGGGCCGAAGACCAGCAGTTGTATCTCAAGATCCGACAGGAGCTGGTCCAGGTGCTCTGCGAGTCCCCCAATGGCAAGTGTTTTCTCCGTCCTGATCAGCTTGCTCTGCGTCTCACTCTTGACGATGACTGGCACCAATGTCGCGACTGCACACAGCTCGTCTGGCGTCCGCTGCGCGGGCGCTGCCCAGCCCGGAGCTGTCGGAGCGAGAATCTGCAGCGCCTCCCTGCAGGAGACATTAGCTTACAGGCGCGCACGGCCTTCTACCGCGAGCCATTGCGCCAGGTGCTGGCCGGGCAGCGCCCTATCATCCACCTCACTGCCGAGGAGCATACCGCCCAGCTCTCCTATCGCGATAGCCAGGCAGTCTCATCAACTACTGAAGAGTACGAGCTGCGCTTTCAGGAGATCGGCATCTCAGCAGAGAAGCCGGCCATCGACGTTCTGAGCTGCACCACCACGATGGAGGTCGGCGTAGACATCGGCCAGTTGCTGGGGGTGGGCCTGCGCACCATCCCGCCGACACGTGCCAGCTACCAGCAACGAGCCGGGCGCGCCGGACGGCGCGGGGCCGCCCTCTCAATTGTGCTGTCCTACAGTGAGAACGGCAGCCATGATGCCCATTACTTCGCCCATCCCGAGGAGATGATCAGCAGTCCGGTGCCTTGTCCACGTCTCCCGCCTGTCAATCAGCGCCTGCTCGCGCGCCATATTCAGGCCGCTCTCCTCCAGACCTTTTTCCGCGAATATGTGGAGAGCAAGGCGGAGACAGCCTTACAGCGCAGTTCCCTTCCCGAGGCCCTGGGGAGCGCCAGCGATTTCTTTAGCGAGAAAGGAGCGGCGACTCTGCGTCGCTTCGCCGAATGGCAGCAGGCGATGCTCAGCCTGCGCCCGCCTGACTTCACACGCCATGTTATCGCCTGGCTGCCTGATGAGATCGATGGCCAATGCTGCGATCTCGAGCGCAAGTTTGCCATCGTTGGCGAGATTGGAGCCAGGCTTTGTCGGCGTCTGGAGGAGCTGAAGCAGGATTTCGCGGGGCGGCGCCTGCTCCCGCCAGCGGGCTGGGAAAGCACCAGTAGCGCTGACGACTTGAAAGAGGTCATGTTGCTTGACCTGCTCTTTGAGGAGGGCTTGCTGCCGCAATATGCCTTTCCACGTGAGCTTCGCAGCTTTGTCATCGAAAAGAGCAATCGGCAGCGCTTTGGCATTCTGGAGCGTCCACAGCAAAGCGTTGATATCGCGCTGACGGAGTACGCGCCCGGGCGCGAGTTGGTGGTGAATAAGGAGACCTACCGGAGTGGTGGCATCTATGTGGCTCTTTTCCCTGGTCGGACCGTGGGCAATGGCCCGTCGCCCGTGGAGCGTTTCTTTGAACAGCCGCGGCGGCGTTTTCTCTTCTGTCTGTACTGTAGCTATCTCAGGGAGGTCACCGGCCAGGGTGACTACAGTCGTACTGGCTCGGGATCAGTGGAAAAGCTCTGTCCGCAGTGTAGCAGGCCTTTACAAGAGGAAGAGATACTTGATCCGCTGGCCTTTGCGCCGTGGGGGGCTACATCTCTTGAGAAGACCTCTTACGGCCACACTTCCTGGCAAGAGCAGGGTCCTGTCCATACGGTGGCCCATCAAGTGATGCCTTTGACTAGTCGCGACTCTCTTGCTCACAGGATAGACAACGGTGGCATCGCCTGGGAGTACAAGGAGAATCAGGAGCTGCTCATTGTTAATGCAGGTCCTGACGGTACCGGCTTCACCATCTGTCGGAGCTGTGGCGCCGCCGTGCCTGGTTCGAATGGCTTATCTTTGGAAGGTTCTTCGTCCCACGCTCATCCGCGGCCTTTCTTGAGCTTGCAGTACAGCAACTACTGTAAAAGTCGCTCATACTGGTATGGCTACCTTGGCCATATCTTTCGGAGCGACCTGCTGCTGTTGCGTCTGACGCTGCCTGGAGGGACGCGCTATGAGGTGGGAAGGAGTTGGCTGGCGGATGCCGCCCATACGCTTGCTCAGGCCCTGCAACTGGCGGCTACTCGGCTACTGGACATCCAGCCGGGCGAGCTGCGCATCGGTTGGAACTACACACCAACGGGCGATGGGGTGGCAGTAGGGCGCAGTATCGACTTTTTTCTGTTCGATGCGCTGGCTGGTGGGGCAGGCTATGCCACCCAGGTAGGTCAGGAGATCGAGCAGTTGCTTGTGATCATGCAGCAGATTCTCAAGGAGTGCCCGGAGGACTGTGAGCAGTCCTGTTATCGCTGCTTGCGCAACTATGGCAATCGCGTTCTGCACCATCGCCTTGACCGTCATCTTGGTACGCGCCTGCTGCAGGCGATTGTCGAGCAGCGAGCGCCGGCGGCCTTCTCTCTGACGGAGCAGGAGCGGCAGCTTGTGGGTCTGGCACAGTTTTTGACGTTGCAGGGCTATCGTTGCCAGCAGCCGGGTCGGCTGGCTGGTCAGATTGTGCCGCTGCTGGTTGAGGACGAGTATGGTCACGTGCTCGCCGTCGGTACCTATCCTGTTGAGCAAGACTATAAGCAAACTGGCCACCCACTGGAGAAGCTTGGTCCCAGGCATCGCCTGGAGAGCGATTATGAGCTGCGCCATAATCTGCCGGCGGTGGCAAAAGAGGTTCGTCGAGTCCTGTCCGGCTCCAGGTAGGCTGTGACGGCTTAGTGGCTAACGGCGCCTGGGGGATTGACCTATGGGCGCCGCTTTTTTATGTGGATTGCCCGCCCTGCAACAAGCCTATGCCCTGCCCTATTACACAGGAGATTGCCCTTTCAGTATCCTCGTGCGGATCGACTCCCCTGCAACAAAAGAATGATCAGCGTACGGATAGAGGAAAGACTTTCTTTCAGTATCCTCGTGCGGATCGACTCCCCTGCAACGAGAGGAGGGTAGCCTGATGCTGGCTCGTTTTGGGAACTTTCAGTATCCTCGTGCGGATCGACTCCCCTGCAACCAATCCCTCCACTCGCAGCGGAGATCGGCGTGTGATACGCTTTCAGTATCCTCGTGCGGATCGACTCCCCTGCAACCATGATGTGCGTGTAGTTCCAGACGCATCGATTATTCACTTTCAGTATCCTCGTGCGGATCGACTCCCCTGCAACGCGATATGACGACCAGCAAGCACAACAATGCCGGCGCTTTCAGTATCCTCGTGCGGATCGACTCCCCTGCAACAAATGCAACAAGCGATCCGCCGGCAGAGCCGCGTCCCTTTCAGTATCCTCGTGCGGATCGACTCCCCTGCAACAGCAGGGGCCAAATGATCTCGTGGGCATCCGCGAAGCTTTCAGTATCCTCGTGCGGATCGACTCCCCTGCAACGTGCATCTTCTAGCTGTTTCTTGAGCTGTGCCAAAATCTTTCAGTATCCTCGTGCGGATCGACTCCCCTGCAACCAGTACAGTAGTAGCAACTGCACAAATTGGAAAGGCTTTCAGTATCCTCGTGCGGATCGACTCCCCTGCAACTCGGTGGTCTTTAAGCAGTATGCTCCTCTGCTTCTCTTTCAGTATCCTCGTGCGGATCGACTCCCCTGCAACGCGTGCTGGCCACAACGGCTCTCCTTCCTCCTTTCGCCTTTCAGTATCCTCGTGCGGATCGACTCCCCTGCAACTCAACAAGCAGCGCGAAGCGGTCCGCGTTTTTGCGCTTTCAGTATCCTCGTGCGGATCGACTCCCCTGCAACATCTCTCGACCGGTGCGCATGTTGACGATTGTGGACTTTCAGTATCCTCGTGCGGATCGACTCCCCTGCAACAGTGCTCAGCGCAGCATTGCAGAGCTACGATATGAACTTTCAGTATCCTCGTGCGGATCGACTCCCCTGCAACCGCAAAG
The DNA here is from genome assembly GCF_059696725.1 of Thermogemmatispora argillosa. NCBI lineage: Bacteria > Bacillati > Chloroflexota > Ktedonobacteria > Thermogemmatisporales > Thermogemmatisporaceae > Thermogemmatispora > Thermogemmatispora argillosa. Next base: position 1,587,249 of record NZ_AP019377.1, read on the forward strand.
CCGCGCCAGTTTGCTTCGTCAATGAAAAGCCTTTCAGTATCCTCGTGCGGATCGACTCCCCTGCAACTGTGGGGGGTAAAGGCATTAGGCGACGCAGCGGTCAACTTTCAGTATCCTCGTGCGGATCGACTCCCCTGCAACCGACAGCTTGTCAAGAGTGCAAAATGTGCGGATAAGCCTTTCAGTATCCTCGTGCGGATCGACTCCCCTGCAACTTTTGCGGAAAGACGGCGTGTTTGCACTAAACTTCTTTCAGTATCCTCGTGCGGATCGACTCCCCTGCAACCACGCATCTGCTACTTGTAGTCGCGCAAGATCGTATCTTTCAGTATCCTCGTGCGGATCGACTCCCCTGCAACTGTACAAAATGTCGTCAACAACGTCACGAATTTCGTCTTTCAGTATCCTCGTGCGGATCGACTCCCCTGCAACGCGGAAGCCGTGTGCTTGTGCTTTGCGGTTGCGCACTTTCAGTATCCTCGTGCGGATCGACTCCCCTGCAACCAGCCGTCAATAAATGTCGTTCCCGGTTCTATCACCTTTCAGTATCCTCGTGCGGATCGACTCCCCTGCAACCAGGTCAGCTCAGCCATATGCGGCGATACGGCTGAGCCTTTCAGTATCCTCGTGCGGATCGACTCCCCTGCAACTGTGCTGCGAAAAGACGGCGTGTTTGCACTAAACTTCTTTCAGTATCCTCGTGCGGATCGACTCCCCTGCAACTCATTGTGCGCGATACGGCAAACGTTGATGCGAATCTTTCAGTATCCTCGTGCGGATCGACTCCCCTGCAACGATGACAGTGTCGCACTTGCCGCGCGCTGCTATCCCCTTTCAGTATCCTCGTGCGGATCGACTCCCCTGCAACACACAGTTTCCAGAGACGTATGATTTGATCATCTACCTTTCAGTATCCTCGTGCGGATCGACTCCCCTGCAACAGTCGTGCAACAGCGGCTACATGAGGAAGATCTTGCCTTTCAGTATCCTCGTGCGGATCGACTCCCCTGCAACCACGTGAAACTGCCAACGATGCCATAGCCCGAAAGCCTTTCAGTATCCTCGTGCGGATCGACTCCCCTGCAACCGCAGCCGGCGGAGAGGGGTCCGGGATACTTCTTCCATATTCTATAACGATCGAGACCCCATTTTTGGCTTCTGAGAGGCTCGTTTTTTCCTCTCTCCCCCTCTCCAAATATATCGTCCTACGACATTTCTCGAAACTCGTTTTCTGCAAGCCGCAAGGGGCGAGTTTCGAGAGAGCACCAATTCACTTTTTGATAAATAAGCGGCAAAAGATGCGCGATTCCGGCCAAAAGTGGTCGGATTCTGACCATCTCTGGCTGGTAGCTCCGGAGAGTTTCGAATCAGCCTCTCAAACAGGGCTTTTTATGACCACCCTCGGCCTCCCTCCCCTTCCCAGCTTCTCACAACCCCAAGAAGGCGGGGAAGGCAGACAGCTTGCCACCCTCAGCTCAGCCCGCCTTGACCCGCCTTCACCACACCAGTCCCTCCCCAACCATCGACATCGCCAGCAAGTAGCACCATAGAGGTCTCCCTCCCCTGTCCGCTCAGGCCTGACCATGATCGCCCCCACCCCTGACCAGCGCACCAGCTTCCTCCCAACAATACAGCTACAGCGGCGGCTCCCCATCATAAACCAGCGCATCCTGCATCCGCCGCGCCTGCACTATAAAGGAATGGGCATCCAGCTCCACATCATCGTACGTCAGCGTCTGACCGCGCGCCACCGGACGACGCACCCGCGCGCGCGCCGTCAGCCCCAACGGTAGCATCCGCTGCGCCCGCGCCACCTCGGCCCGCTCAATATTGCCATAGAGAGACGTTCCACCCAACCCCTCCAACACCTCACCCTCCTGCAGATCGCGCTTGGCCACCGCCGTCGTCTCCGCCACCGGCGGCCCCGCCGGCGCCAGCGTCGCCTGCTGATACAAGACCGCCTGCGCAATCGAGCGCGGCGTCTCCAGATTGGCCAAATGATACGGACGATAGAGCGCCCAGTATGGCCCCTCACCCAGGCGCAAATAGCGCAAATCCTCAATCACCTTCGGCTGCCGCGTCGTAATCACCAGAAAGACCCCCGGCGCCACACTCCCCAGCGCATAATCGACTACCCCCCGCCGCTCCAGAATCCCCCCATCCTCGCGCGGACAGAAAATCCGCGCCAGCGTCTCCGGCGTCGCCTGCGGCCCATGCATCCCACTGACATCCGGCACCAACCCCGTTGCATTGGCCACCGCCGTCATCTCCACCATCGTCTTGGTCCCATCCACAAACGACGTCAGCATATGCGGACTCATATGTCGGCTCCGCGCCTGCTCAGCCAACTGCTGCGGCGTCGCACTGCGGTCCAGCGGATTATTCTTCCCCTTGCCAGCCGCCACAATCTCAAAGCCAAGCGAGCGCGCAAAATCATACAACTCCAGAATCGCCCCCGGCTCATCGCCCGCCGAGGTCGTATAGACCACGCCCGCCGCATCGGCCATGCGCTTAAGCAAATAGCCGATCGTGGCATCGGTCTCTACATTCAGCATAATGATATGGCGACGCGCCAGAATCGTCCGATAGGCCACCAGGGCCCCGACCGATGGCACACCCGTGGCCTCAACGACCGCATCCAAGGAGGCAATATCGGGGATCAAGGTCGCCCGCGCCGTCACCACCCGCTTGCCAGCACGCACCGCCTCATCGGCCTCGCGGCTGCTAGCCCCCGGCGGCAAGAGCAGCACCTCCTCCTCTCCATAGCCACAGGCCCGAAAGGCAGCAATAGCGCGCTCTGTCTCAATATCAGCAGCCGCTACCACCTCCATGCCCTGCATCTGACTGACCTGAGCAATCAAACCGGCCCCCATCTGGCCAACTCCCACCAGCCCTACACGGATCGGACGCCCCTCGCGCTGACGCGCCTCAAGTTCCGCAACCAGATTCATAGGTGTGGCAATCCTCCAGTCTGAGCAATTCCAGGATGGTACCCACGGGGGGCAGATGGAGCAGAGCCGGCGCCACCGAGATGGTCCCCGGCAGCGCCGCCTCCGCCGCACCATCGAAGTGCACCACCAGATGACCCAGCTCGGCCAGATTGGCACTGGCCACCTCGCCGACCGCAGTCACACGGTACCTGAGCACGCGGCCCACCCCCGCCTCCGCACTGTCGCCCTCGCCAGGCGGCTCCCGGAAACAGAGCCAGTCGCCCACCTCGATCACGCCCTGCAACGTCGCCCCCGTATGGACAAGCGAGACCTCACGCAGCTCCGCCGGAGCCTGCGGACCAAAGAATATCAAGATGCCATGCGGCAGGAACTCCGGCACCTGCGGCCCAATCTCCTGAATGACCGCCCGATACTTGAGCTGGACCTGCGTCCCCGCACCTGTACCGGTACCCGCGCCCGGCTCCAGGCCTCCTCCCGTGGCCCCTACCCCCTCAGCGCCCGCCATTCCTGCCCCGGCCAAGTGATTGAAGAAAGGCAGCATCGACATCGCCGTCTGTCCTCCTTCCTCCCTCCTGCAACCAGCGAGCCAGCGGCCACAGCAGCCGCTCGCCTTGCCTTACGCAACAACGCATCAGCCGCACCCCGTCCGCGCTGGTCATCTTCCCGCCCCCGGCACACCTCACCAGGCCGTCAACCAGGCGTGCTCAACCGACCAGCGCAGAGCGAGGCCAACCCCATCCCTCTCCTCAGACCAGCCCGCCATCAGGATTCCTCAAGCAGCGTCACATCCTCGGGTCGCACTCCCGAGACAAAGAGCTGCTCCGTAATGAACTTCATCAGCGGCCCCGAAGGCGAACTAGGCTTCACATCGATGGTCAGGATCTTCTTCATCGGATAAACCCCAATGCGCGCCGTCCCGCCGCAGTCGATGACCACGCAGGCGATCTGCTTCTCAGGAGCCGAAGAGCGAAAGCCATCGAAGGCCCGCCCACCGCTCAGCTCCGCAATGCGCTGCGCTACAGGATGAATACCGCCCCCGGTCACACAATAAATCAGATCCTTGCCAGGCTCGGGCTTGACAATCAGCGGCCCGCCCCAGCCGCCGCGTCCTCGCGTAATCTTGACAGCACGATAAGGCATCGTCGCACACTCCTTTCTTCTTTCCTCAACCGACCAGGCTCAGGCCAGGCAGCAGGCCGCTGAGCAGCCGAACTGCCAGAGCAGCTCTCTCCTCTCAGGCATTGCCCCCGACCTGAGCCATTCCAGCGCCGTCGGTCACACCCATGACCGCAACCTCATCCGTCTCTCACCCTCCCACGCCAGCCGCAGCCAACCTGCCAGCCAGTGAGCCAGGAGAGCAGGCTGACGAAATGGGACAGCAGCCCGCTGAGTCCGACCGAGCGGCCAGCGCTCACTAATGCTCAGCCAATGGATGGGAGAGATCGATCAATGGCCGGCATACATACCGAAGCTCGCCAGATAGGCGATCACCACCGCCAGCGGTCCCGTGATCAGGCGCGACATCAAGACCGCTGGTACCCCGATCTCGGTCGTCTCCGGCTCGGCCTCGCCGAGCGCCAGCCCAACCGGGATAAAGTCGCAACCGACCTGGGGATTGATAGCAAAGAGAGCCGGTAGCGCATACTGCGGCGGAATATGGCCAAGGCCAATCTCCACGCCCAGCAGCGTCCCAACCACCTGGGCAATCACCGCCCCAGGACCCAGCAAGGGCGACAGAATCGGAATCGCGCAGATCACCGACATCAGCAACAGCCCGAAGATATTCGAGGCCAGCGGCGATAGCGTATGAGCAATAATGTTGCCGATCCCCGTGTAGAGGATGATGCCGATGATCATGCTGATGAAGGCCATGAACGGTAGAATGTTGCGGATCACCTGGTCGATGGTATCGCGACCAGCCTGGTACAGAATGCCGACCACATTGCCAACGGCCCGCCCAATGGCCTCCAGACCACGCGCAACAACTTGCATGACTACGCCTCCTCTCCGCCGGCGAGAGCCGCCCCACCCGTTTCAACAGGAGAGGCCGCCCCGGCAGCCGATGTTGACTCCTCACTCTGGCCCTGGCCCTCGGACACCGAGCGGCGCGCCCACATGATAGCTGTGATGCGCTCCGTCACTAGCCCGCGGATAAAGATCACCAGCAGGCCGACCAGGAAATAACGGATCGCCAGATCCCCTAGCCCTAGCCCAAGCTTCGTAATGCCCGCCGCAATACCGGCCCAGACAAAGATCTCACCCGGGTTGGCATGGGGAAAAAGACCAAGAATAGGATGGACAAAGGAAACCGCCGCATCATAGAAGGCCGGCTTTTGCTTCTCCGGCAAGAAGCGCCCCATCGTGTAGGCCATCGGGTTAGTCAGGAAGAAGACGGCCAGGAAGGGCAGGATCAAATAGCGCAGGAAGACATTGCGACTACTGATCATGGCCACTTTGTCGATGCGCTCAGGACCGATGAGGCGCACCAGGGCATTGACGGCGGTCATCAGCACGATCAGCAGGGGAATAATGCCCGTGACCAGGCCAACGAAAGTGGTGCCCCCCTTCTGGAACATGCCGATGAATCCTTCGGCAATACGGGCTGCGATCTCCACAAGATCACCTCCAGACAAACGGACGTTGAGACAATCGCCTGTCCTCTCCGGCAGCCCCAGAGGACTACCAGCCAGGAGAACCACCCAGCGCCACGAGCAAGCTCAGCGCGTGGGAGTCAGCATGTAAGTGAGCGAGTGAGCGAGTACGCGTGCTAGTAAACGAGTAGGCGACACAACCTCCTTTCAGGCCAGCGACTGCAGCGACGTCCTCGGCGGGAGGACACTCCCCGCACCCGTCGCCTCTTCTGTTGATGCCACCGACTGGCGCTGGAACATTTCCTGAAGCGCGCTGGCAGCGGTGCTGATCGCCTCAACGAGGCGTGGCGCCAGGCCAGTCGCGCTCAGCCTTTCCGCCGAGAGCAGCTCGTCGAGGGGACGCCCCTCGATCTGGGGCAGAGGACGAAGCCGCGCAAAGACAGTGAAGCCGCTGAGGTGCCTGGCCGCCAGAATGGTGCGCCGCTCAGGATGGGCAACGAGCACTACGTAGGTGCGCCCACGGTAGCGCCCCCCGGCCATCGCCGTGGCGCAGCGCCCCAGCCGGCGAAGGCGGCTTACATCGCGGTAGAAACGGCGCGCCTGCCAGTAGGCCAGGGCCAGCTGCAGGCACCAGGCCACCAGGGCCGCGAGGGCAACTTGCTCGATCATACGAACCTCCTGATGTCATACTCAAATGCTGTGGTCACGGAGCCTGTCCGAAGCGCACAGCAGCGATGGCTATAGACAGACCTCGGCCAGCTCGCGGGAAAGCTCGATCGGTTTGTTGACCACGCGCCGGGGCAGGCTGGAGACGAAGAGCAGGGGATCGGCCTGCGCCTCATGTTTGAGGCGACGCGCGAGGGCAGTGGCACGCCAGGGGAGATCTCGACAATACTGACGGAGCAAGACAGCCGCTGGCTTTTCAACGACGTGGGCGCAACGATGGCAGACGATCCTTTTAATATAGAGCGAGGCATAAAAGACCGTGTGCACCGTTGGACGACCGCAGTAGAGGCACTCCAGTTCAGTCTGGCAGGCTATCATAGCGAGCGACGCCCCCTCTCTCCTCGACGATCGATTGATCAGCAATGGAGCGGCCCAGGGTAGATAGCTCCGCTGGCAGTAGCGTCCGTCTGCGCAAAGCAGCTAAGACGCCCCCGCCAGCCCGGCGCTGCCTGCCCAGTCCAGTCCGCCCAGCCAGGGCAGGGGCAGGACCCAGCCTTCCATCGCCGATTGCCAGCAAGGCGAAGTGTCAACGCTGTAGGTAGATAGAGAGACTGACTTACCGTGCAAGAAATAGGCCGACGCCGACCAACCACCTGGCTGACCACCTCGCCCGGGGCCAGACGCTCCCAACGCTGGCAGCGCCGCCCGAGCCGCTGCAACCAGACCTGACTTGCTCCGCTGATCGGCGGCTAGAGGCCGCGATGGCGACAGAGCCGCTCGGCCTGCAGCAGGTCATAAGCGGTGGTGATTTTCAGATTGCTTTGATCGCTTTCGACGACAGCCACCGGGTAACCCAGGCGCTCCAGCGAGGCCGCCGTATCGGTCCCCTCAAAGTGATCCTGGCGCGCTCGGTCATAGGCCGCCAGTAACCAGGAGGCGCGGAAGGCCTGGGGCGTCTGCGCTCTCCAGGCACGCTGACCGGCAAAGCGACGGCAGATAGCCTGCTGCTCGTCTACTTCGACGATGAGTTCTTCCTCCTGCAGCGGCATAGCCAGAATGGCTCCCCCACAGGAGCGCGCCGCCTCAACCAGTTGCTGGATACGCTCGGGCAGCACAAAGGGACGGGCGCCGTCGTGGATTAAAATCAGCTCGATCTCGCCGCTCTCAATGCGCGGGCGCAGGGCCTCTAGCGCGCACTGCTCGGAGGCGTGCCGCGTCGGACCACCCTGGACGATGCGCCGCACTTTTTGACAGTGCGCCGCCTGCGTCAGCTTGGCTAGCTGCTCCTCTTCGCCGGCAGCCGCTACCAGCATGACTTCGTCGATCGCCGGACAGCGCTCAAAGGCCTCTAGTGTGTAGATGATGACGGGTTTGCCATGAATAGGCAGGAAAATTTTGTTGATCGGTAGCCCCATGCGCCTGCCCTGGCCCGCCGCCAGGACGACGGCAACAACGTGCCGCGCTGCACTCCGTTGCTCAGACACCTTTCACCTTTGTGCACATTCGATATTTTGTGCATAGTATACCTTGCCCTCTGGCGAATGTCAAGCGGACACTGTTCAGATTCTTCCAAGCACCGGCCCGGCGTTCCCATTACCCCTACCCGCCCCTCATGAGCCCGGCAAGAGGATCTTTCCGCTTGAAGCCCCGAGGCTGCTCGTGCCGATGCTCAAGCACCGCTCCAGTGAGGTCCGACGCTGCTATGTAACGATCAATTGCGCGCTTGTACGCACAAGGAGCTACTCAGGAATACATCTTCAGAGCTTATTCAGACCTGGCTGACTTTTTCGATATCCTGGCAAGTGCTTTCGAGGACTACGATCAGCAAACGGCAGCCTCATTCTCCTAGCCCCTTCTTCTTGCAGGGCTGGCGACTTGACAAAGCATGGCCTCTCAGACTGACGCAGAGGCTCCTAACCGTCTATGCCACTAATGAGAGGAAGCTCTTATGAATCCAGAGCATATTGCACAGGCCGTCTCCGGTCTCTCAGCGGAACAGTGGACACGCCTAACGGCGATAGCAGAAGCGCGTGGTCTGAGCATAGGAGATCTGCTTCATATCATTGAGGAGGTGTTTTCCGATCCCTCGGGAGCCATCAGACAAGGACTGCATAGGATTTTAGATCCTTTGGCTGGTCCCCTCCATACCAATAGCCAACAGAAACAGCCTCTCGCAGCTACTATTCAGGATCTCCATCAGCGTACCTGGAGTCAGGTTCTCTCTCCTTTGCTCAATGGTCCCCACCCTTTCCAAGGAGCTGCCGCAGAGGCCCTGAGCGCTACCTGGCCAATCTATCAGACGAACATGGATAGCTTTCTGAGCCTACTGAGCGCTTCCTTGGCCGCCGATCTGGCTCTCGTTGCTGCCATAGCGAGCTTCATCGAGGATATGGTCGCCTTCGCCGCCGCCGAGGAAGTGCTTATTGATGCTGCTGTGGTTGTTAACGCCGCGGCAGCCGTAGAGCTGGAGGCTAATCCAATTGCAGATATCCTCCAAGGCATTGTCGACCTCCTCATCGCCATCTTGGGGATTATCGCCCTGGCGGCCTCTCTCGAGCAGCTAATCACCGCTATCAGGCAGTGGCAGGCTGCCCACGAGGCCCTGGGAACCTTACCGGCTTCGGTCCATCAGTACACCAATTGGACCCTTCCTGATGGGCGCTCTCTCTCCCCCGAAGAGCAGAAACAGGCTGAGAGGATCTTCCGAGATGGTACAATTAGTAGAGCCTTCCCTAATCCTTACATTCGGATGATGGTGATCACCTGGCTCCTGATCGCCTTTGGAGCTTGTGGTATCCAAAAGATTTGGGAGCTTCTGAAAGCCGCGGCGACCACCTGCGAGAATCTGGCTGACCAGCTCGCCCAGGCTACTGGCTTCGCAGGAGCAGATAACAGTAGGCCGATAGGCCTAAGCAGACAGATCGGGGCCATCCGGCTGATACAGACGATTCTCAGCCTGCCGGCTATCCCTGAATTCACGGCCCAATACGGCCTGGTTACCCCCCTTAATATCCAAGGGGTGAATCTCCAGCAGAGAGATGCCAATAACCAGATCGCGGGGGACATCGACCTGAAGATCAAGGTGAAAAGCCAGGTTCTCTACGCGGAGGTCGGCGGTCCAGACAAGGGGTCAAGTTTGCCCGCAAATCCAGGGAACCCGAATGGGCCATCCCACGCGCAGGTTTTCCGAGCAGAGCTTCAGAAGCTCAAGCAATGGGCCGCCCGCGATGGCGCCAAGGCCATCTGCTTCCTGGTCGCACCCAAGCCGGGCCAGGACGGCCCTGCCATTCAAGAACAGAAAGACTTCCAAACCGCTTTGCTCATCGCCCAGCAGGAGCTGGGACCCCAGAATGTTTTCATCGTTCCTTATTCAAACGCCGTCAGCTGCAAGCCTCCGCCTCCGGCTCAACCGCCCAGCTCTCCTTAGCGAGCGCGCCACTGGCACCAGAGCCGACCCCCCTGCGCTAGACACCAGCGGCAGGGAACCCTTACTATTCAAGCAGTACGATTGGCTTGCATGAGAAAGGAGATTCTCTCTATGGGCAATACCTACTACAACGGCATCCTCTTCACCTGCTTCGTGGAGCGCGGCCCCCAGACCGTGGCTCGCATCCCCGACCTGCTGCGCTTCCTCTGGGAGCACGGCCTGGAGCTGCCTGCCGACTTCGAGCATCCCTCCCCCTGGCCCTCCCCTCCCGCCTCGTCCTGGGATGCCCTGCTCGATCAGCCTCTCAAGGTAGGGGTTCGCCCCTGGTATCATGTCGCTCCCCCCGACCTCAGCGACTCCAACGGCCATATCATCTGCCCCCTGAAGGAGGCTCTTGCCCTCTGCTCTCGCGAAGAGGTCTCCTTCTCCCTCTTTGACAAGACCTTGCATATGAGTCTATCCATCGATGTCTATCCCCTTCCCCAGCAATCTATTCACCTCTCTCCCGAGGGCCTGCCCTCCCTCCCCGGCCCCGATGGCATCGATTTCCCTCTCCCTGCCTATCCCTACGGCACCATCACCCTCGGCACCAGCTACCAGGTCTACTGGCCCTTCGAACGCCCCTCGCTTGACCCCGCACAGCCTTCTCCTCAGATCTGGCTCCACTACCAGCAAGTCTGGCTGGCCTTCCTGGAATGGGTCCGCCTCCTCTGCTCCTGGCTCCAACCCCTCTACGGCTATGGCACTAATCATCTCTACGACCAAGACGTCCTTCTCGAGGACACTGCCTTCGGTATCCAATTCTCCCTGACAAGTGGTATCTACGACTTCAGGACCGCCGCTGACTTCGGGGTCAGCCAGGCCCTCCAACACGGCGCTCGCCCTCAGCTCTCCCCCCTGCTCCGCTCCGGCGGCTGCGAGTATCTCCCCCCCTCCCTCCTCGACGACTCCCTGCTCCTCTCCTGGCTCCAAACCCCCGGCCTCCTCCTCGAACGCCTCCCCAACGGCGGCCTTCTCAAACTCCCCCGCCTTTTCCCCTACCAGTACCCCATCAGCATCGCCCTCTACCACTTCCAGGCTGCCTCCCGCGAACGCTTCCAGGAAGGCGGCCAGCGCGACCTCGCCCTCCGCTACGGCCAACGCGCCATTCAGATCCTCGAACGCCTCTACTGCGATGAGCGCCAGCTACCCTACCCCCTTCCTCCCACGGAAGAAGCCCCCATCTTCCCCGACCCTCCTCCAGCCGAGACCGAACTGATCAGGGCCGCCTACGACCTCCGTCGCCAACTCGATGAGCTCCTGGGACCCACCTTCCAGGAACGCATGCAGCTCGCCCACCAAGAAGCGCAGGAGCACCTCTTCGAGAAGCTCGCCAGTCCCGACCCCCAGGATCGCTACGACGCCCTCGCACGTCTGTCTATCCACTTCGAGCCTCCCGAGGCCCTCATCGAACCCGCCCTCCAGGCCCTCTTGCACGACCCCGACCGCGACTGCCGCGCAGCCGCCGCCACCCTCTTGCTCAGCCTCCTCGAGCGCAACTCCCATGATCGCCGCTTCCTCTCCCTCTGCGCCCGCGTGGCCGCTAACCCTCACGAAGACCCCACGATCCGCATCCGCGCCTACCAGATCATGCGCTCCCTCGTCCACTTCGATCCCTACGAGCTGGTCGAGCTGGAACGCCTCCTCGGCCAGCTCCGCCTGCCAGACTTCGACTGGACCCGCTACCTCGACTGGGACTTCGTCCATACCTACGCCTCGGATACTTCTCCCACTAGCTCAGAGCAGCAACCGCCTCCCCCCTCCGACCAGGCTCAGCCACACCCCTGACGCCTCGCCGCCGGCCTCCAGGAGAACGCAGGCCCCTCTGCAGGCGCGCAGAGCCGTGCCACCTCCACCTGCCAGAGACGCCCGCCTTCTCCCTCCCCAAGTCATGGCAGCGCGGCCTGAGAGGCCCAGCCTCCCCTTGACTCGTCCACCAACACCCCCTACAGCCATGACCCGACATCAGCAGCCTGGGCCTTCTCAGGCGCACCGCTCCCAGGCGGCACGCCCGCGGTCCCCAGGGGCCCGGTTGCCCTCCCCCGTTCGCCTCATTCCACGCTGGCATCTCTCCCTTGATCGCCGGTCGCCCTCCAAGCTTGCCAGGGTGAAATGTTCGCTGATCTGCCATGCCCAGGCATAGCAACCGTTCACGATCGGGGGGGAATCCCTTACACCGGCCCTGGCCCACAGTCTGCACGCTAGCAGCCCCCGAGTCCGATCTACCCCCTTGCTCAGGGCTTCACCCTGGCACAGATCCGATCGCCGGTGCGCAATAGGCCCTGCCCCTGAGCTCCCGTCAAGCGGGCGTCTTCAGGACAGCCAGGACAATCCCCCGGCGTGTTCCCTTACTCGTAGCCAGCTTGTTGACTATACCCGAGCTGTCCCCCTCCTCTATCAGGAAAGCGTAAAGCGAACAATTGTCCACTTATGCACAAGGGTTGACAACGGTCGTCACCATCAGGTACCATAGAAACAACCGGAATGGAGCAGTTTATAGCAGAGAAGCAATTTTGCAAATCGATCGATGGACTATTTTATCAACGATAGACGCGCACCCTGAAAGGAGGAGAGAACAAGAGGAGAGGAGAGGAGTAGCTGGTCTCCTGCAGTTGCGCGGGCAAGGCCAGCTGAGGCATCAGCCTTCTTGCCTGATCCATTCAAGGCAGAGTCGTCGCCCCCTCGCTTTTCCTACGCGGCAGCAGGCAAGCAAGCTAGAGGGCACTACACAGAGCTGTGACCAGTTGCCAGGAGGTTTTTCAGCCATGTCCGACCTGCGCATCCTCATCAGCTGTGGCACCGGAATCGCCACTTCGACCTTGGCCGCCGATAAGCTCAAGCGCCTACTCAAGAGCCGCGGCCTTAGTGTCACCACCGCCTCATGTAAAGCCGCCGAAGTCGCCGGCAAAGTCTCCACCTTCCGACCACACGCTATCGTCTCGACCACCCAGGTCGCTGTGAAGGTCCCTATCAAGGTCTTTAATGGCCTGCCGCTCATCAGCGGCGTGGGCGCCGAGCAGCTTGCCGACGAGATTGCCGCCTATCTCAAGACCCTCAGCGCCAGCTAAGCTGAGGTACTCCAACAAGGAAGGCCCCTGGCAAGTGCGTAGAAGATAGGCAGGCAAAACGGCAGACAATCACCGCAAGGTTTGCGCACGGGCGTACATCGCGAGCAAGAGCGAAGATGTACGCAACGAGTCGGCTTTTCATCCTCACTACGGGTAGGAGGAACCAGCCATGTCCGCTGTTATGGCCGTTATCAACTATATCTTGAATCTTGGCCCCAGCGTCATGATGCCCATCATTATCTTTATTCTGTGCATGGTCTTCCGCATGCCTCTTGGGCGCTCCCTCCGGGCCGCTATCACCATTGGCGTCGGTTTCATCGCCATCAATCTGGTGATTGGATTGCTCGTCAATACCCTCGGGCCGGCAGCTCAGGCTATGGTCAACAACATCGGTATCCACCTCGACGTCATCGACGTCGGCTGGCCCGTCGCCGCCGCCATCTCCTTCGGCACCGTCTCCGTCGTCCCCTGGGTCTTCATCCTCGGCATCCTGCTCAACCTCCTCTTGATCGTCGTGCGCTTCGTCAAGACGCTCGACATCGATATGTGGAACTACTGGCACTTTATTTTCACCGCCGCTTTCGTCTACGTCATCACCCAGAACTTCTTTATCGCCCTTGCCCTGGCTCTGCTCACCGAGCTGTTCATTCTCAAGCTCGCCGATCTCTCGGCTCCCATCGTCCAGGATTATTATGGGCTGCCCGGCATCTCTCTGCCACACAGCAGCACTGTCGACTGGTCGCCAATCGGCTGGGTGCTCAATAAGTTGCTGGACCGCATCCCGGGCCTGAATAAGCTGCACGCCGACACCGGCACGATCCAGGAGCGCTTCGGCATCATCGGCGAGCCGATGATTGTTGGCCTCGTCCTCGGCCTCCTGATCGGCTTGCTGGCCTATTTCCCCGGCCTGGCCAGCGACTTCGGTGGGTCCTTCGCTAAGATTTTGACGACCGGTATCACGCTGGGCGCCGTGATGCTGGTGCTGCCACGCATGGTGGCGATTCTGATGGAGGGCCTGGTCCCGCTCTCGGAGGGCGCTCAGTCTTTCATCAGTCAACGCTTCCCAGGCCGCGAGCTCTATATCGGTCTGGATGCCGCCATCGTTATCGGCTTCGCCAATAATATGACGGTGGCCCTGCTCATGGTGCCGATTACGCTCATTCTGGCCATTGCCCTTAGCTTCCTGGGGCTGAACCATGTGCTGCCCTTTACCGATCTGGCTGTGCTGCCCTTCCTGGTCATTTGGGCCACGACCTGGTCACGCGGCAATGTGATCCGCGGGGTGATTATCGCGACGATTTTTATGGCCGGTATTCTCTCGGTGGGCACGTTCCTGGCCCCGATGACCGTGGTACTGGCTAAGGGCGCCCACTTCGCTATTCCCAAGGGGGCCATCTCGATCTCTAGTCTCGATTCCGGCGCTCACTTGATTTCCTTTGCCCTGGTCTTCTTCTTCTCGCTGAAGGAGGTAGGGTCTTACGGGCCGGTCTTCTTGATCTGGTCGGCGCTCTGGGTGGCCTTCACGCTGGCCTGCTATGTCATCTACTTCCTCTACTGCCGCTCCCACGTGCCCGGCATCGATGATAAGGCGCTCTATGTGCGAGAAGAGGAGACGCCGGTGAGCGAAGCCGAGGCCAGCCTCGAGGCTGAGGGCCCTGGCGGCCAGGCCATTGCCGGTCAAGGCTAGTTGTCACCCAGGTCTGGGGTAGCGCGGCTAACAGGGAGAGGAGAGAGCTGGCAGCCGCCGGCTCGGGCGTGGACCACGCCGATCTACGACGTTGGACAGGCCAGGTCGGTTGGCTGTCTGCTCGCACCATCCTGCTACCGGTTGCCAGCCAAGAAAGGAGATCAAACGATGATCGGCGTTCTGGTCGATTATTTGATGGGTCCCCTCGGGCGCGCCCTTGAAAGCGCCTATTTGGCGCACTCTTTGCCGATTGGTCTGCTCTTGCTGGTCTGGATGGGTGTGGTCTGTTGGGGCCTGCACGGGGTCATTGGCCTGCGTCAGCAGCTACGTCGCTGGGTGCTGGAGTTACTGCCAGCCTACGATCTCGCTCAGCCGGAGACGCCTCAGCAACTGCTACAGGCGCTAGAGCCACGCTGGCAAGAGGTGGCGGCTCGTGTGCGCTTTATGCCGACGCGCCACGGTCTCTGGATACGGCGGGCTACGCCCGAGGCTCTGCGTGCTGAGGTGGGTTTTACCGCTGAGGGCCTGGCGCGGCTGCTGGCCCGGCTTGCTCCTCAGTCGTCGGCAGCGGCACCCCAGTCGCGACCACGGTCGCGCCGGCTTCGGCCCACCAGCGCGGCCAGTCGCTCCCAGCGCTGAGGCTGTCCACGTCCTATCTTGTCCCTGGCAGAGAAGCGATCGACTACGCGAGACGAGAGCATCTTTGCAGCTATGGAACCGATCGAGCTAGAGCTGACGCTGCATGGCGCCACCATGCCCGTGCTGGTGCTGTGGGACCTGGCGGTGACCAGTAAAGACGAGTTGTTTGCCCGCGTGCATGAGGAGCTGCTGCGACGCGGCCAGGTGCGCCCGAGTTATCTGGAGGGAGTCAAGGAACGCGAGCAGCGCTATCCAACTGGCCTGGATTTCGGCGCTTTCGCTGTGGCTTTGCCCCACGTCGACTTTGAGCATGTGCTGCGTCCGGCGCTGGTCGTGGCTCTGCTGCGCGAGGCTCTGCCCTTCCAGGCGATGGACGATCCGGCACGACAGCACCTCTGCCGGCTGGCCATTTTTCCTGTCCTGACTTCAGGCGAGGCCCAGCTTGCTTTCTTGCAGGCCGTGACCTGCGCGCTGCAGCAGCCCGGTTTCTATGAGCGCTTCATCGCTCTGCAGACTCCCCAGGAGATCAGCGCTTGTCTGCAAAGTATGCTGCAGCTCTCCTTGACCGGGTCCCAGTGAGCCACATAGCCGGCCCCGGGCCGCACCCGCTGGCGGCAGAGGTTTTGGCTGATCTGCCTCAGCGGGCCGCGGCTTCTCCGGCCCTCTCTCGGCTCGGGAGCTTCGGGCCTGGCCGGGGCGGCTAATTCCTCTTCGCCTGCCCCAAAAGGCGCGCTCTTTTGCAATCGCTCCCTCTCGCTGCGCTGCTTTCGCGCCCCGCCGCTCAGCGCCCGCCTATTGACAGCCGTCGCTTCGCATGGTACATTGAGTATGTGTGCAGCATTGAATATTTGTGCAACACAGCAGGAGACGCCAGCCATGCCTGAAGCGGTTCCCGCCCTTTCCCCTGAGCAGATGCGCAGCCTGCTGCAGACCATGTACCGCATTCGCGCCTTTGAAGAGAAGGTCGACGAACTCTTCATGCGCGGCGAAGTGCACGGTACAACCCATCTCTCGATCGGAGAAGAGGCGACCGCCGCCGGGGCTTTACAGGCCCTGCGGCCCGATGACTATATCACCAGCACCCACCGTGGTCACGGCCACTGCATCAGCAAAGGAGCCGATCTCAAGCTGATGATGGCCGAATTGCTCGGCAAAGAGACCGGCTACTGCCGCGGACGCGGCGGCTCGATGCACATCGCCGATGTGGCTTCCGGCAATCTCGGCGCCAACGGTGTCGTTGGTGGCGGCATCCCCATTGCTACCGGCGTCGGCCTCAGTATCAAGATGCAGGGCCTAGACCGCGTCTGTCTCTGCTTTTTCGGCGACGGCGCCGCCAATGAAGGGACCTTTCACGAGTCGCTCAACCTGGCCGCCATCTGGGACCTGCCCGTGATTTTCCTCTGTGAGAATAACCAGTACGGCATGTCGATGTCCGTGCGGCGAGCCATGCGCTGCGAGACCATCGCTCAGCGTGCCGTGGCCTATGGCATCCCCGGCGAGCGCGTCGATGGCAACGACGTCTTTGCCGTCTATGAGGCCGTCTTTCGCGCCGCCGCCCGTGCTCGCGCCGGCCAGGGTCCCACCCTGATTGAGGCTGTGACCTACCGCTACAAGGGTCATTCTAAGAGCGACCAGAACCGCTACCGCACCCGCGATGAGATCCGCGCCTGGCAGGAGCGCGATCCCATCAAGCGACTGGTTGCCTATCTGCGCGACCACGGTCTGATGACTCAAGAGGAAATCGAGCGGGAGGAGGCCGCCGCCTACCAGGCCATCGAGGAAGCCTATCAATTCGCCCTGGCCAGCCCCGAACCCGATCCCGACTCGTTGCTGGAAGGAGTGTACGCATGAGCGGTCCTTCGTCTCTCCCGACAACCGTCGCCACTGGCCCAGCCCAGCCACCAGCGGCGGCCCACGACCAGGTCCAGGAGATGACCTATGCCGAGGCCATTCGCGAGGCCCTGCGCGAAGAGATGCGCCGCGACCCGCGCGTCTTCTTGATGGGCGAGGATATCGGCATCTACGGCGGAGCCTTCGGCGTGACCTATGGCCTCGTCGAGGAATTCGGCGAGGAGCGCGTACGCGATACGCCTATCTCAGAGGCAGCTCTAGCCGGCTGCGCCATCGGCGCCGCTCTCACCGGCATGCGCCCGGTGGCCGAATTCCAATTCAGCGACTTCATGGCCCTTGGCATGGACCAGATCGTGAACCAGGGGGCTAAGTTGCGCTTTATGTTCGGCGGCAAGGCTCAGGTGCCGGTGGTCTTCCGCGCCCCCCTCGGCTCCGGCACCGGCGCCGCGGCCCAGCACTCGCAGAGCCTGGAAGCCTGGTTCGCCCACGTGCCCGGCCTCAAGGTCGTTCTCCCCTCAACGCCCGCCGACGCCAAGGGGCTGCTCCTCTCGGCTATCCGCGACCCCAACCCGGTGATTTTCCTTGAGCATAAGCTGCTCTACCGCCACAAAGGACCGGTCCCCCGCGGTGAGTGGACGGTCCCGCTCGGACAGGCCGAGGTCAAGCGCCCTGGCAAGGATCTGACGATTATCGCTCTCTCGATTATGGTGCCGCGCGCCCTGGCGGCGGCAGCTCGCCTGGCCGAGGAGGGTATCGAGGCCGAGGTGGTCGATCCGCGTACCCTGCGCCCCCTCGATGAGGCGACACTGATCGCTTCCGCTCGCAAGACCGGGCGCGTGTTGATCGTTCATGAGGCCGTGCTCACCGGCGGTTTCGGCGGCGAGATCGCGGCGCGTATCGCTTCCAGCGAGGCTTTCTATTATCTGGATGCCCCCATTCTGCGCCTGGGCGGGGCCGAGACGCCTATTCCCTATAACCGCACCCTGGAACGGCGCGCCACCCCCCAGGAAGAAGATATCTATCAGGCCGCCAGGCGCCTGCTGCAGCGGAGGCCGCTGTGAGCTGGTCCCGCTCCCGCAGCCAGACGGGCAGGCCCTTTGATCGCTTCACACAAGACACGGCTACGGCAGAGGTGACGGCGCGATGCAGACGCAGCACGAGCAACGTACGCTGACCATGCCCAAGCTGGGCATGACGATGACCGAAGGCACCGTAGTGCGCTGGCTTCTCAGCGAGGGTGCACGCTTCGAGAAGGGGGAACCCCTGGTAGAGGTGATGACCGATAAGGTCAATCTGGAGGTCGAGGCCCCCTGCACGGGTCAGCTCCTGCAGATTCTGGCCGCTGAGGGGGAGACCCTGGAGGTCGGTGCCCCTCTGGCCATTCTGCTGGCTGAGGGGCGCGACCCGGCTGCCAGCGCTGCCGCTGCCGCCACCACAGCAGCGATCGCTACAGCTTCGCCAACGTCAGCGCCAGCAGCCAGCGGTTCCGGTCCCACAGCCTCCGCTCCGGCAATGCCGCTTCCAGTCCCCCCAGCGCCCAGGGAGCATGAGGAGAGACGCATCGCCAGTACGCCCGCCGCCAAACGTGAGGCGGCCTTACAGGGTGTGGACTTGCGGGCCGTGGCCGAGTCCGGCTTCGCCTTGCCCCTGACGCGCGCCGATGTGCTGGCCTTTGTGGCGGCCCAACGAGAGCAGCCGTCAGGTCCAGCAGTGCGAGCCACGCCGCTCGCTCGTAAGATAGCCCATGAGCATCAGCTAGATCTGGCTGCGCTGGCCGAGCAGAAGGGCGGCGAGAAGGTGACGCGTGCCGACGTAGAAACGGCGCTGGCCGCGCGCCAAAGTCAGGAGAGCCGGGCAGAGACCCTGACCAATGGGGCTGCCGCTTCCCGATCACAGGCTGCCGCAGCGCCCACGCCTGTGGTCACCCCCGCAGAGAGCCTGGAGACCGACGCCGAGGTGATCCCGCTCTCGCCGGCGCGGCGCCTGATCGGGCAGCGCATGCTGACCAGCGTCACTACTATCCCCCATATCTACCTCGACCTGGAGATCGACATGCGCGAAGCCGAGCGCTGCCGTCGCCATCTGGCCACCGACCTGGTTGCCCAGGGAGAGGAGGCCCCCTCTCTGACAGCCATCATCATCCGCGCTGTGGCCGCTGCACTGCGCTCCTGCCCCGAGGTGAATGCAACACTCGATGACAGCCGTGGGCCAGGCCACGAGGTCATTCGGCGCTGGCGCGCCGTTCACATCGGCGTGGCCGTTGACACCGGCCAGTCCCTCCTGACGCCGGTCCTTCGCCACGCCGATCGGCAGACCCTGCCCGAGCTGGCGCGTAACCTGCGCCGGCTTGTCGACGGCGCTCGCGCCGGCAAGCTCTCCCCCGACGACCTCACCGGGGCCACCTTCACGGTCTCCAATCTGGGCATGTATGGTATCGATACCTTCCATGCCATCATTCCCCCGGGCCAGAGCGCCATTCTCGCCGTCGGCAAGGTAACGCGCCGTGGCGTAGTTGTCGAAGCCGGCGAGGACGGCCAGGCAGAGCAGGCACCCCGCCTGGAGATCCGCCCCATTATGAAGGTCTCGCTGTCTGCTGATCACCGCGTACTGGATGGCGCGACCGCTAGCCGTTTTCTGCAGCGCTGTAAGCGGCTGCTGGAAAATCCCTACTTACTGCTCTAGGGAGCGGTCGCGTCAGCAACAGCGGTGGCCAGGGCTGCTGTTTTCCCCGTCCAGCAACAGGAGCGGGTGCCGCAGGCCGCTGCCGGATCACTCCCTGCCGACAAGCACGGTGGGCGGCCTGCAGCGGCCACCTGCGCGCCGCGCGGGCCCTGCTCCGGCCCTGGCAGAAGAGAGGCGACAGATCGCCCCAGAGGTGGTACACTGTCCTCTGGAGCATCGTGCTCCACACCGATTGAAGGAGACAGGTGCATGCAGCAAGCAAAAACGATTGTGCGCAACGAGGTTGGCCTGCACGCCCGCCCGGCGGCGCAATTCGTCAGGCTGGCCAATCAGTTCAAGAGCAAAATCACCATCAGCAGCAAAGGGAAAAGTGTTAACGCCAAAAGCCTCGTCTTGATTCTGACGCTGGCCGTGGGGAAGAACACCGAGGTTGAAATCACGGCAGAAGGCGAAGATGAGCAGCAGGCCGTCGCGGCATTGGTCGATCTGATCGAGCGCGACTTTGCAGAGGAAGCGCTTCCGCCCTCCGCCTCCTCCTAAGCGGGCGAGAAAGGACCGGGTCGTGTCTGGACCGAGGAACCCAGAGGAGAGGTAAGCTGCGCGGGGGACGGCGAGCCGGGCCAGTCAGTGAGCACGGTGGGAGCCTTGTCCCCCGCACCATTTGCTACGGTAGCTGTTGCTGTCTTGTCGTCGTTGTTCGGATGGTATGCTGCTTGCTAGCTACGAAGCTAGCCGGGGAGCTGAGCCAGTTCCTGGCTGGAGGCCAGTTGCAGCAGGGCCCGGGCGCCAGGTTCGTCAGTGATCAGGACCTTCACTACCCCAGTGCGCAGCGCGCCAAGCATCGCTTCTTTCTTGGCCACGCCCGCCGCTACGGCGATCACCAGCGGCACCTTGCGCAACGTCTCAAACGAGACCGTCACAGTGCGACAGAGCAGCTCGTGGGCGCAGAGGCGGCCCTCAATATCAAAGTAGCAGCCGCAGATATCGCCCACAGCCCCCTGACTGCGGATGACCTGCAGTTCTTCCTCATCCAGATAGCCGGCGCGGAAGAGACCAGAAGCCTCCGGGCGTGCGCCGCCAATACCTACTAACGCCATATCCATCTGTTCCATCATTTGGAACGAGCGACGCAGGCTGCGCTCCTTGAGCAGGCCTTCGCGTACGCTGGCATCGGCTACCAGCAAGGGCGCATGCAGGTAGTAGCAGCGCCCGCCATAGGCATCCGCCAGGCGGCGCGCGATCTCCGGCCCATCGATGTCAGGCCGGCTGGAGGTGTCGACGCTGCCCATGAGCTGCACCACATTGAGCGGCAGGCGCCGCCGTGGGCGCAGCGCCTTGAGCATCTCCAGCATCGAGGTCCCCCATGAGATGCCAACCGTACGAATAGGCCGCTTGCCTTCTGCGTGCGATTCTTGAATGCGCCGGTCAACATAGCGCGCCGCCAGGGCGCCAACGCGATCCAGCGCTACCCCTTCAGCCTCCGCGGTCTCCAGTACCTGCGCGTCCTGCAGGCCAAAACGCGCTATCAGTTCGTCCTGCAGAGCGGCAGAGGTACGCAGCACCTGATGGACGTGAATGTCGACCAGACCCAGCTCCCGGGAGCGGCTCAGCAGGCGAGATACACCGGAGCGCGAGATGCCGATCATTCTGGCAATCTGCTCCTGCGTGTAGTTCTCTTCATAGTAAAGGCTGGCCACCTCGGTCAGGAGATAAATGTCATCGCTTTCCTGAGTCATACTGTTGTGCCCTTTCCCTGAGCAACAATGATCGTTCGCACGCCCGTTTCGGCACAAACGCCGATCTTTGCACCAACGTGCAACCTTGAGAGGTATTGTAAAAGCCAGGCACTCCCCTTGTCAACAGCGTCAGCCTCTGCCGCTGTTGGGCCTGGCGTCGCTGCCGCGGCTTCCTCTAAGCGGCGCTGGTGTGGCCACGCTCGACCACCAGCAGGCCACCGGCGCATTCCTCGCACCAATAGCGTCCCTGGCGCTCACCCCAACGCTGCAGACAGCGCCGCCCTAGCTCCTCCAGCGCGGCTGGTGAGAAGGTCTGGCGATGACCGTAGGCCGGCTCGGGCTGCTCTTCATAAGGGACGGCGATGATCAGGCGCCGCCGCGTTACCTCCAGCAGATGGCTCAGAACCTGCTCGCTCTCTGCCGGACTGAAGTGCTCCAGGACGTGCAAGGCTACTACTGTGTCAAACTGGCCAAGGGCCGCAACCTGGTCGGCTCGACACAGATCGGCCTGCACAAAGCGAATCTGCTGCCAACCACGCTCTTCGGCAAGCTGCTGCGCGATGAGAAAGGCGTCAGGGCGCAGGTCCAGCCCTACAATCTCCCTC
This sequence comes from Thermogemmatispora argillosa, assembly GCF_059696725.1. Taxonomy (NCBI): domain Bacteria; kingdom Bacillati; phylum Chloroflexota; class Ktedonobacteria; order Thermogemmatisporales; family Thermogemmatisporaceae; genus Thermogemmatispora; species Thermogemmatispora argillosa. The sequence goes on from NZ_AP019377.1 coordinate 1,609,191, forward strand.
AAACCAGGGCAGGCCTCGGCCAGGAGCAAAGGGAGAAAGCCAAAGGAGCAGCCAGCATCAAGCAGACGGCCAGCCGCTCCAGCAGGCTCTTGCTGGAGAAGGGTCCAGACACGACGGTAGAGGCTGGCAAAGACGGTTACAGGCGAGTTCGCGTCAGGGGAGGCGACGGGTCCCGCCGCGGAACCAGCCCGCAGGAGTGCCCGATAGCGCTGGAGCGTGTTCTCAGCATAGCGTCGCCAGGCTCTGGTAGGGTCCCGCGGGTCACAAGAGCCAATGACACCGGCAAATAGACGGGCCAGATCTTCAGGGTCCGCCAGCCAGCCAGCAGGCCGCAGCTCGGTCAGGAACCAGGCCCCAAGATCAGCATCCAGTTCCTGGGGAGCGAAAAAATGGACGAGCAGGCGCCGCGGCTCGTGTTCACGCTCCGCCAGAAGAAAGTGAGCCGTCTGCTGTAGCCGGTATCCGCCCGCTTGCAAGCGCTCGGCCAGGGCCTGCCGCCAGGCGCGATGGCCATCGATGACGACCAGGCCTTCGACGCGTAAGGCACGTTCGCGCACCGGCACCTGAACGCGGCGCCTCCGCCCACCGAGCTCCGTTGGCTCGCCCATATCCGGCGCCTCCTTTCCTCGCCTATCACACAGGATAGCCCCTTGTTATTATAGCACTGCCTTTCTCGCCTGGGCTGCCTTTGCTGGCTGCTCTCTTCCGTTCGCGCGCAGGCAGGCCCTGAACGCCAGAACCAGCCCGTTTTTCTCTTGCACTGCACCAGGGCCGATGCTATCCTGATGCTGTTAGCGCATGGCGCCCAGCGCGCTAGCGCGCTGACGAGACCGACAACAGACCACAGCAGAGAGCAAGAGAGGACAGCGCTCTCCGCCCGAGTCTGAACCAGGTGCCGACGCAGCCGCCCCTCCCATACCGCTACGGGTGAGCTGCGCCTCTCACCTCTTCGAGTGTTCTCACCAGAAGGAGGAGCCACCCCAATGAGTGAGCACGAAACCCAGGGGCAGCCTGCCACGGACAGAGCAGTACCCAGTCAGCCAGAGCCAGCCAGCGCTTTGGGAGCCGCGCCCGGCACCACCTACCCTTTCAACGCTGAGGACGAGGCCGAGCTGACGCGCCTGGCCCATCAGGATCAATTGATTACTGCCGGCATGGGCGGCCTCCTGCCCGAAGGGCTGGCGCTGCCGGATGGGGGCAGTGTTCTCGATCTGGCCTGCGGCCCCGGCGGCTGGGCCATCGAAGTTGCCGCCGCCTTCCCTACAGTCGAGGTGGTCGGCGTCGACCTCAGCGCGCGCGCCGTCGAGCGGGCCACAGCCCGCGCCAGGGAACGCGGCCTGAAGAATGTGCGCTTCCAGACCATGAACATTATGGAGGCCCTGACCTTCCCTGACGCCACGTTCGACCTCATCAATGGGCGCTTCATGGCCAGCTTTATGCTCCCAGCAGCCTGGCCGCGCCTGCTTGCCGAGTGTCGCCGTCTGCTCAAGCCGGGCGGCACGATCCGCTTGACCGAGACCGAGGGACCGCTGACCAATAGTCTGGCCTTCGAGCAGCTCATGGCCCTGGCTACACAAGGCCTCAAGAAGGCCGGTCAGAGCTTCTCGCCAGACGGTCGGCACGGCGGCATGACCCCAGTGCTGGCGCGTTTGCTCCGTCGGGCCGGCTTCCAGGATGTGCGTCTGCGGGCCAACGCCATCGAGTGGTCATACGGTACCCCAGCCCATGAGAGCGTCTTCAAGGATGCCATCATGACCCTGGAGCTGGGTCGCTCCTTCTACTTTAAATTGGGCCTGGCCAGCGAGGCCGAACTTGCGCGGCTCTATGAGCAGGCCATCGCCGACATGCAACAGGAAGATTTCTGCGGCCTCTGGACCATGCTGACCGCCTGGGGCCGCAAGCCGGAGGAGCCGGCCCCAGCGCAGTCAGACGGGTCCTGAATGAAGCACGCGCCAGTCAGCTTAGCGGTGCCGGCCCGCAGCGACGCGGCGCGCGCTGGCCCTACGGCTCTCCCTCCTGGACATAGCGCGCTCGCAGCTCCGCTTTCAAGACTTTGCCCATCGCGTTGCGCGGCAATGCCTCCGCAAAGATGATCTGCTTGGGGATCTTGTAGCGGGCCAGACGCTCGCCGCAGAAGGCAAGCAGTTCCTCAGCGCGTAGGCTGCCGGGCACACGCGGCACCACGACCGCAAGCCCGACCTCGCCCCAGCGCGGGTCGGGCCTGCCGATTACCGCCGCCTCAGCGACCCCCGGATGGGAGAGCAGCACCGCCTCTACTTCGGCAGGATAAACATTCTCGCCGCCGGAAATAAACAGATCCTTCTTGCGCCCCACAATATAGTAGTAGCCTTCCTCATCGCAGCGCGCCAAATCGCCTGTATGCCACCAGCCTCCGCGCGCGGCCTCCGCCGTCTCCTGCGGACGTCGCCAGTAGCCGGAGCACACATGCGGACCAGCCAGCACCAGTTCACCAACCTCGCCCGGGGCTACATCTTGATCCTGTTCGTCAACAATGCGCGCCCGCGAGTGGAAAACCGGGCGCCCAACTGAGCCAGCCTTGCGTAGCGCATCCTCGGGCGCCAGACTAAAACAGTTTACCCCAACCTCGGTCAAGCCATATCCCTGGCGCAGCAGGACCCCTCGCTCAGCATAGCCCCGAATGACCGGCAAAGGACAGGAAGAGCCACCCGTCACGCAGAAGCGCAGCGAAGAAAGGTCAGTGGCAGCGAAAGCCGGATGCTCCAGCAGCATTTGAAAGACCGTCGGCACCGCAAAAACCACCGTGCAGCGCTCACTCTCAATTGTGCGCAGGATGAGGGCCGGATCGGAGGAGCGCAGCAGAACGACCGTGCCCCCACAATGGTAGAGGGGAGTCGTCAGCACATTGAGACCGCCGGCGTGGAAGAAGGGCGCAAAGGTCGGCGTGATATCGTCGTCGCGCAGCCCCCAACTGATTTGCGTATTAATGGCGTTCCAGGTCAGCATGCGGTGTGAAAGCAAGGCTCCCTTGGGGATGCCCGTGGTGCCAGAGGTATAGAGGATCAGCACCGGCTCCTCACCATCGGCGCTGCGAAAGGAACGCGCCCGCTGCGCCAGCCGCTGATCATCCCCAGGAAAGGCCGCAAAAGAAAGCAAGCGCGGCGCCAGATCCGCAGCCGTGGCCCCCGTCGCCAGCGCCGCCACGAGCTCGCTGGCCCGCTGGCTGTGCGCCTCATCGTGCAGCAGGAGACACGGCTCGCAGTCACGCGTGATGGTCAGCAGCTCGTGCAGCGTCAGGCGCCAGTTGAGCGGCACCAGAATGGCCCCGAGCAGCGCCACAGCAAAGAGCGCATCCAGATACTCGGGCGCGTTGTAGGCCAGCACCGCCACACGCGCGCCCGGTGTAACGCCGTAGTCTTCGCTGAGCAGCGTCGCCAGCGCTCGCGCGCGCCCGTTGAGCACACGATAGCTCAGCCGCGCCCCGCTCTCGATATCGACCAGGCCGATCTTCTCAGGCGTCAGTTGGGCCCGGCGCTCCAGCCATTCGCCTAGACCAAGAAAGGTCTTCTCCATCCAGGAACCTCCTCATAGGGGATATCCCGCAGCTCGCCCCGGCGCAAGCTGCGATGCGGCTACCCAGGCTCTTTACCGATATGCTAAAATATGATACGTGAATCATCTATCATATCGCTAACTGTACCCGAGGCCGGGCCGAAAATCAAGCCGCCAGGACGTGCAAGGCCCCTCATGCTCGGGTCCCCGCCATCTCTGTCCGCCTCCATCTCGCAAGCAAGGAAGCGTCAGAGCGACGGCAAAGAGCGATAAAAGAACTGGACAGGCAGTGTCCAGTCTGTGATCATGTTGAGCCATCAGAACGACCACGAGTGAGGAGGAGCAGTCAACAGCGCATGACGGACGAAACAGCTCAGCCTACTGCCTCGGAAAACGACCATTCCCCCTCAACCAAAGAAGGGGCAGCACACCCAACCAGGGAGAAAGACAGCTCAAGCTCAGGCCCCTCACGTGGCGAGATCACGCGCCAACGGATCTTAGAGGCCGCCGAAGCGGTCTTCGGCGAGCAGGGCTACTATGAGGCCAGTATCTCCGAGATCACGCGGCGCGCTGGCGTCGCCCAAGGTACCTTCTACATCTATTTCCGCACCAAACGCGAGATCTTTGTGGAGCTGGTCAAGGACCTGGGTCGGCGCCTGCGCGAGGCCTCAGCGGCGGCCACTGCCGGCCTTAGCAATCGCCTGGAGATCGAACGGCAAGGCTTCGCCGCCTTTTTCCGCTTCGCCGCCGCTCATCGCAGCGTCTACCGCATCGTAGAAGAAGCCGAACGCGTGGCCCCCGAGGCCGCCCAGGAATACTACCAGAGCATCAGCCGCGGCTACATGCGCGGCCTGCGCGCCGCAATGGAGGCGGGCGAGATCCGTCAGATGGACCCGGAGACCCTGGCCTACGCGCTCATGGGCATCGGCCATTTTCTGGCCCTGCGCTGGATTGTCTGGCCCCAACCCCCAACGTCAGCCGCACCCGCAGCCGAAACTGCCGGCCAGAGTGAGGGCAACCAGAGCCCCACAGAGCAGGTGCTCCCTCCGCAGGTCTTTGCGACGCTCATGGACTTCATTACCCACGGCCTGGCTCCTACCTCGGGGCCTGGCCCCGGCAGCCAGACAGGCTCCCCTTCTCCGGCCGAGCCGGCGCCAGAGTCAGCGCCGGACGCCGGCCAGGCAGAGCCACAGCCCTGATCGACTGCGGTCCGGCTCGTACGGCGCGTCGCGCCTTGCGGCCTCTCACTCTCGCGACTACTGCGCCGTCCAGCCGCAGTCGATCACTTGAGCGCTGCCAGTGATCCCCGCCGCCGCATCGCTGCAGAGATAGCTCACCAACTGGGCCACCTCCTCCGGCTCTAGCAGGCGGCGAATAGCGCTGCGCGCCGTCATGACTTCCGCTACGACGCGCTCTTCCGGGATGCCGTGCTGACGCGCCAGGTCGGGAATCTGGCCCTCAACGAGCGGCGTGCGCACATAGGACGGGCAGACAGCATTGCAGGTGACGCCGTGGGGCGCCCCTTCGAGGGCCGTCACGCGTGTCAGTCCAAGCAGACCGTGTTTGGCGCTGACATAGGCCGCCTTGAGGGCTGAGGCCCGCAGCGCGTGCACGGAGGCGATATTGACGATGCGCCCCCAGCCGTGTGCATACATGCCGGGCAGCACCGCCCGCGTCAGCAGAAAGGGAGCAGTGAGCATGAGGTCGATCATTTGGCGCCATTTTTCGATAGGGAACTGCTCCAGCGGCGCCACATGCTGAAAACCGGCGTTGTTGACCAGAATATCGATGCGCCCCTCGGCGCTCAGCGTCTCGGCCACCAGGCGCTCAATGTCGGCCTGGCGCGTCAAGTCGGCCGCCACAAAGCGCGCGTCTGGCAGGGTCGCCGCCGCTTCCTCGCCGCGCGTCGTGTTGACATCACACAGCGTGACGCGTACGCCGTGCCCGGCCAGGTCTCGTGCAATAGCCAATCCGATGCCCGAAGCGGCGCCGGTCACCAGCGCCACTTTGCCTGTCAAACCTTGCATCAGTGCTTTTCTCCTTCCTCTCTTGCTTCGTTGTGCCAAGTCGTGCTCCCATGCACCAGGGACACCTGCCCGCCTCCCTCAGCGTCGAGCGCTTCTGCGCCGGCTTCTCCGCCAAGATAGAGCTGCTGAATGATGGGGCTGGTCGCCAGCTCCGCCGGTCGGCCCCGCAAGACCACCCTGCCGCTCTGTAGCACGTAGGCCAGACTGGCTACTTTGAGGGCTTTACGCGCGTTCTGTTCGACAAGCAGCATGGTCAGGCCCTCCTCGCGATTGAGGCGCAGCAGGACCGCCAGCACGCTTTCGACGATGGCCGGCGCCAGGCCCTGGGACAGTTCGTCGATGAGCAGCAGGCGAGGCCGCCCCATGAGGGCGCGCCCGATGGCCAGCATCTGGCCCTCGCCGCCGCTCAGGCTGGCTGCTGGCAGCGTCAGCCGCTCCTTGAGGCGCGGGAAGTAGGCAAGCACGCGCTCGATATCGGCCTCGATGGCGCGGCGCTCGCGTCGTCTGAAGGCCCCCATCAAGAGATTCTCGCGCACACTCAGCGATAAGAACAACTCGCGTCCCTCGGGCACGAGAGCCAGCCCCAGGCCCACCCGGCGCTCAATGCTGGCGCGCTGCACCTCCTGATCAGCGAAGAGGATGCGCCCGCTGCGCGTCGGCAGCAGGCCCATGAGGGTGCGCATCAGGGTCGTCTTGCCCGCGCCGTTAGCCCCCAGCAGCGCTACCAGGCCGCCAGCCGGCACCTCCAGCGAGACGCCGTGCAGGATTTCCAGCGGTCCATAGCCGGCGCGCAGGTTCTCAACTCGTAGCATGATCGCTCACCTCCCGCTCCAGCAGAGGGGTCGCCTCCTCCTCGCGCCCAAGGTAGGCCTCCAGGACGGCGGGGTCACGCAGCACAGTCGCCGGCTCGCCCTCGGCCAGCTTACGCCCGTAGTTGAGCACGCAGACGCGCTGCGCCACCGCCTGAACCACGTGCATGTTATGCTCTATCAAAAGCAGGGTCAAACCGAGGTCCGTGCACCAACGTCGCAGATGCTCGACCAGCGTCGCCACCTCGCGCACAGGCACGCCCGCCGCTGGCTCGTCCAGGAGGAGCAGGCGCGGCTCACCCGCCAAAGCGCGCGCAACGCCGACCAGCTTTTGCAGGCCCGCCGGCAGCGTCGCTACGATCCGATCGGCATAGGCCTCCAGTCCAAGCCAGGCCAGGATTTCACGCGCGCGCTGGCGGGCCTGGACATCTTCGCGCCTGGCTGGGCCAAAGGGCAGCAGTCCCTGAAAGAAACCGGCCCGCAGATGGGCATGGCGCCCGATGAGCAGGTTCTCCAGAACAGTCATGCTGGTGAAGAGCTGCCCATTTTGAAAGGTGCGCCCGATCCCCAGGGCCGCGCGCCGCTCCGGTCCGAGAGCCAGGAGATCCTGCCCTGCAAAGTGGATACTGCCAGCCGCCGGGCGGACAAAGCCGCTAATGCAGTTGAGGACCGTTGTCTTGCCGGCCCCGTTGGGACCGACCAGCGCCCAAATTTCCCCCTCGACGATGTCCAGGTCCAGCCCGGCCACTGCCAGCAGGCCCCCAAAGTGCACGCTCAGCCCTCGCACCTTTAGCAGTACCTGGCGCTCTTGCCGTGTCTGTGGCGGCGTAGCCTGGGCCTCATCGCTCATGGCTCTCCTCCTTTCTCGCGTACCAGGCCAGAGGCGAGCGAGCGCCAGCGCGAGCGCCCGCTAAGGAAGGCGCTCAGGCCCCCTGGGAAGCTAATCAAGGCCAGCAGCAATAGCAGGCCATAGATACCGGTGGTCAGCGTGGCAATCGGGAGCTGCAGCGGCCCCAGGGTCAGCGGGTCGGGCAGCTCGCCCAGCAACAAGGGGAGCAGGCCCACGAAGAGAGCTCCCAGGAGCGAACCGAGCAGCGAGCCGGGGCCGCCGACAACTATCATCGTCAGGAAGGCAATGGTTTGGTCGACGCTGGACATGCTGGCCGTGGCCGTTGTGCCCCAGCTCGCATAGAGCACGCCCGCCAGGCCAGTCAGCACGGCACTGACCACGAACGCCAGCAATTTGTAGCGCGTCAGGGCGATGCCGCAGGCCGCCGCCGCAACCTCGCTGTCGCGCAGGGCGATCCAGGCGCGCCCTACTCGCGAGCGCAGCAAGTGGAAGGCACAGACAAAGATCAGGGCCGTCAGCGCCAGCACTACATAGTAGAGGCTGCGATCGTCGCTCAGCACAGCGGGCAACGCCGTCAGTTCGTAGCTTTGGCGCCCGGCGCTGGTATCCCAGAGGGTGAGCAGGGAGCCGGTCAGGATGACCAGGCCCAGGGTGGCAATGGCCAGATGGGCCCCGGAAACGCTCAGAGCCGGCCCGCCGACGAGCAGGCCCAGCAGGGCACAGGCCACGAGAGCGACCAGCACCGCCAGCCAGTAGGGCTGCTGCAGGTCGCCGCTCAGCCAGGCCAGAAGATAGGCGCTGACGCCGAAAAAAGCCGCGTTGCCTAGTGAAGGCTGGGCCGCGTAGCCTGTGAGCAGGTTCTGTGCCAGGGCAGCAATGGCCAGGATCAGAATCAGGGTGACGCGGTGGAGCTGGAAAGCGGCCCCATCGCCAAAGAGAGCATCGAAGAGGAATGGCAGGCCAATCAGCGCCAGAAGCAAGACCAGCACCGCCAGCCAGCGCCAGCCGCCGCGGGCCGGACGGTCGCCTGCCGGGCGCCTTTCCCCTCCCGACGCCGGGCCGGAGGAAGTGGGAGACGCGGGTCGGCTGTTGCCGAGCGCTAAGGCGTTTCTTTTCATGGCAGACCTCTCCATCGGCCTTAGACGCGCCGCAGCGCTGCCCCGCCGAAGAGACCACGGGGACGCAGCAGCAGCAAAAGGACGAAGCCGGCAAAGATCAGGGCCTGACGCAGACCCGGATTGCCCAGGTCCAGGGTTCCCAGGTTGTGACCGGCCAGCAGCAGCGCCAGCACGTTATCGGCCAGGCCGACCAGCAGGCCGCCCAGGACGGCCCCGGCCAGACGGTCGAGACCACCCAGGACGGCGCCAATAAAGGCCAGCAACACTATCGGGTCCATGAACTGGACATCGATCACTGTCTGCCGGGCGGCGATCAGGCTCCCCGCAACGGCCGCCAGCAGACTCGCCAGCATCCAGACAAGCAAGAAGATCAGCCCGACCGGGATGCCCATCAGCCGCGCCGCATCGAGACTATCGGCGGTCGCTCGCATGGCGATGCCCAGGCGGGTGCGCTGGAGAAAGAGCTGCAAGGCACCGAGCAGCAGGGCGGTCGTCAGGAGAGCCAGGCCGTCGGTCAGCGAGAGGTAGAGACCACCGAGGCGCAGCGCGTGCCCCTCGAAGGGCGTCGGGAAGTGCACGGGCGAGGTGAGCTGCGGCCAGAGGGCCTCAACGATGGTCTGAAGGACCAGGGCCAGGGCCAGGGTGGCGATCGCCTTGGTAAGGATGGGGGCCGTCAGCAGCGGGCGCGCAAAGACTCGCTCAACGACGGCCCCGAGCAGCAGGGCAAAGAGCAGGCTCAGCAGCAGGGCCGGCCAGAAGGGCAGGCGCGGCCCCGTCAGCAGTATGTAGAGGAAACAGGTCGTTGTGGCGGCCAGGGCGCCATAGGCGAAGTTGAGCACGCCGGTGGTGCGATAGATCAGCACAATGCCCAGCGCTAACAGGCCATAGAGGCTGCCGGTGACCAGTCCCGATAGCAGCACCTGGAGCAGTGCAAGCACAAGGGCGCCTCCTCTCTTGCAAAGGCTTCAGCCAGCGCACTGACAGCCGCCGCGCCGGGCCGCTGGCCCTCCCACGCTGAGCAGGACCGCGCGGGCGCCAGCGGCAAGCAGGCGCGATATGGGCTGTCAGTCAGTTAGTCGCTCGGTCTCTCAAGGCAGAGACGGACGAAGGGCGGTCAGGTCCGCAGCTTCGTCGCGTCGGCAGCGCTTGAGGCTTAGGGCCAGACAGCGCTTGCCTTGATAAACGGGCTGACGGGCGTGAGCTGCCCCTGCTTGATCTGGAAGAACATGAAGTCGCTCACGCCGCCGTGGCGTTCCGGCGTCCAGGTGAGTGTTGGCCCGAAGCCGGTGTCGTAGTTGACAAAATCGTGGTCGAGGGCAGCGCGCAGGCTGGCGCGCGTGGGATTCTCGCCGGCCTTGCGCAGGGCATCTACCATGATCTTGGCGTTGATGTAGCCGTAAAATTTGTAGGCGCTGAAAACAGGATCGTTGCGGGTGGCTTGTAAATATTGCTGCGCAACGGGCGTATCCATGCTGGTGTAGCCACTGACGTAGATGCCCTCTCCGGCGGCGCCGAGAACCTTGGCCCAGGAGTTGTCAGCCATCGGGTAGTTGGCCAGGTAGCCCAGGCGCGGACGGTAGCCCTGGGCGGCTGCGGTGGCAACGAAACGCGCCGTGGGGCTGGGCAGACCGTTGAGGACGATCAGGTCGGGCGCGGCAGCTTTGAGGGTCTGGAAGGCCGCCGCAAAGTCGGTCTGGGTGGCGTTGTAGCCCACGGCAGCCACAAGTTTGCTGCCGTATTTCTGGAGCGCTTCGCTCAGGGTGCTCTTCTGTTGCAGGCCCAAGACGTCGTCTTCATAGAGGAGGGCTACGGTGCGCGCTTTGAGAGTGGTGGCGACATAGTAGCCGATGACGTGCCCTTCGTCGCCGTAGTTGGGCTGCGTCATCCAGACCCAGGGCAGGGCTTTGCCGTTCTGGTCGGTGTATTTGGAGCCGCCGCCAATGGGGTCAATAAAAGGAATGCCACGCGGGACCGTGTAGCTCTCGGCCACGTTGGCATTGCCGGAGCCGCAGACCTGGAAGATGGCGAAGACATGGTCTTGTTCGACAAGCTGGCGCACCGCGTCGCGTGTGCGCGTGGAGTCGCCATTGTCGCTGACCTGGATGAATTTGATTTTGCGCCCGTTGACCCCTCCCGAGGCGTTGACCTGGCTAAAATAAAGTTGATCCCCCTGCACTATGGGAGCGCAGATCACCTTGATGGGGCCGGTGGTGTCAAGTACTCCTCCGATGGTGATGGTGTCGGCGCTAACCCCGGGCGCGCTGGAGCCGCTTCCTCCGCTGCTGCCGCCGCTGGTACTGCCGCAGGCACTTAAGAGCAGTAGCAGTAAGATCGAGAGGAGCAGGCCCAGAGGGGGGCCGCTCTGTCCACGTCGCTCCATTGGGGCCGGCGATTTCAGAAGCCTCATGGTCTCGCTTTCCTCCTTCCGCTGGTGACAGCCTCGTCGCCTGGTAGCCACACTGAGCGCTGGGCTGCGCTGCTGCACGCGGGCGATCGCTGTGATCGGCTGGTGAATCATGAGTCACTTGTCATATGACACATGATTCATGTATCATGATAGTCAGAAAAGCGCCGTTGTCAAGGGGGGAATTCTCCGTCAGCCTCCCTTGACAGGATCGCAACGGATATGATACATGAATCATGTGTCATGTTCGCGCCTCCGGTTAGCCGAGGCAGGCCCGGCCCGCGAGGGGCTGCCAGCGTCACTGGCGAGCTGCTCAGCGCCCTAACGGGTCGGGGCTGGCCGGAGGTGGCGAGCGCCGCGTAGAGCAGAGGAGGGCGACGCAGCCTTCTTCTGTCCAGACAACCTCTTGAGCGTATGAGTTGCCTGCCAGAGTTGCGAGCACAGTCCCGAGGATGTCATGAGGGCATCCGCCAGGCAAGCAAGGGAGATTGCCGTATGCCAGCCATTCTGCCCCGCGCTTTTTTTCCTCAGCTCCGCTTGTTGCTCAGGCTCAGCGGTCTGACTGTCCTGCTGCTACTGAGCCTCGGCGCTCTGCCAGCCCCGGCGGCTCGGGCCAGCGGCGGCACCTTTGTCCAGTACACCTATAGCGGACCGGCGGGGAGCCGGCCCTACTATGTCTACACTCCTGCCGGCTACCATGTCGGCACCGCTGTCCCTCTGGTCGTCATGCTGCACGGCTGCACCCAGACCCCCATCGACTTCGCCGCCGGCACCCAGATGAATGCGCTCGCTGATCAGCAGCAGTTCATTGTCGTCTATCCTCAGCAGACCAGCCTCTATAACACTTCTGCGTGTTGGAACTGGTTCCTGCCGGGCAACCAGGTGCGTGGCTCGGGAGAGCCGGCCATTATTGCTGGCATTGTCCAGACGGTAGAGCAGAACACAACCCGCTGGACCATCGACCGCCGGCGTGTCTATGTGGCTGGCCTCTCCGCCGGGGCGGCCATGAGCGTGATCATGGGCGCGACCTATCCCGATCTTTTCGCGGCCATCGGTGTGGCCTCGGGCCTCGAATACAGAGCTGCCACCTCGGCCTATAGCGCACCATTGGCCCAGCTTTACGGCGGCCCCGATCCCCAGCAGCAGGGCCAGCTTGCCTATCAGGCAATGGGCAGCCGAGCGCGCGTGGTGCCGACTATCGTCTTTCACGGTCAGAGCGACTACGTGGTCTATCCGATCAATGGCGATCAGGTGGTGCAGCAGTGGATGACGACCGATCGGCTGGCTTCCGGCGGTAGCTACAACGCCAGCTTTGGCAGTCCAGCGAGCAGCCGCAGCGGTCAGGTGCCCGGCGGGCATACCTACACGGTTCAGACGTGGAACGATAGCAGTGGGAGAGAGATCCAGGAGTACTGGAAGGTCTATGGCATGGGCCACGCCTGGTCGGGCGGCAGCAGCAGCGGCAGCTATACCGATCCCTCCGGTCCAAGCGCCACCAATGCTATGTACAGTTTCTTTCTGAATCATCCCATGTCGTGAGCCTTTTGCCGCCTGTCGGCTCGGCCTGCTGTTTCCGGCTGAGCCGGCCCCTGGCGGCAGCCGCATCCGTTGAGGCGCTGCTGTCCAGGCGGAGCGGTCCGGGCGGACCCGACGAGGAAGAGCGTCGGGTCGCCCGGATCGGCCCGATGGCAGGATCAGAAGATGGGGAAGAGCGGCCTTGGCCGCCCTTCCCGTCCTGAGCAAGACAGAGGGTCAAGAGAACAATCGGAACCCACCGTAGAGATCGGAGAGGGAGTCTGCTTGTTGGCTATCCGGTGGGCCTGGTGCCGCAGCCGGGTGAGTGTCGGTGGCCTGGCTCCGCAGGAAACGGACCAGGCGGCGCCGGATGCGGGCCGGCAGAAATTCGCGCTCGGCGCGCTCGAAACGCGGCGTCAGTACCCTCACGGCGAGCGGATCATCGCCGAGGGAGCCATAGGGACGGCAGGCACGTCCCGAGGCCACCAGCAGCCGACGATAGTCCTTCTCTCGCCGGCAGGCGATGGACTTATAGATAGATGGCCAGCATGGCGGGTCGGCCTTCCTCTTCTCTCCCCTGAGCAGCGGTCATTTGAGCGAGCCTCCTTCACGCATTCCTTAATATAATTAGAGCGCCACCACCGCCTGACGGACGTAGCCGCGACGGCACGCCTGACGGCGGAAGGCGCGGCGCTCAGCCAGGCTCCCGTAGAGGCGGGTTCGAATGGCGGCCCATTCCCAGCGCAGAGCCTCGTACGCTGTGAACGTCTCTGGATGGTGAGAGAAATAGTCAGCCAGCTCGCGAGCCTGGGCCAGGTAGCCGCCTAAGATCAGGGCCTCCAGCGACTTCACCACGAAGCCGCCGCGAGCCCAGTGCCAGGTTCCATCGTTCAGCATCAGCTCGGGACGCCACCAGACATCGAGCGTAAGGCGGGCCAGCTCAGCGGCGGCGCTGGGCGTGGTCAAGAGAGCGATCTGCAGGCGGAGCTGCGCCAGGTCGCCATCGCGCAAGAGCCTGCCATGCGGCTTGCTCGCCAGCGCGTGGGCACTCTCCAGCATGGGGACATCATGCCGCTGGCGGGCATATTCGCTGCAGAGGACCGCCAGATAGGCGACAGGGGCCTCCGCATAAGGGGAGGCAGAGCGCCGGGCCAGCTCATAGGCCGCTTGCGTCAGGCGCAGAGCCTCGACCAGCCTGCCGCTACGCTCGGCCAGGGTCGCCGCCCTCATGAGGAGGCGCGCCTGACACTCGTCTTTGTCCAGGGCCAGCACGACGGTTGGATCATCGCAGGCGTCGGCGTCCTGCGCAGCGGCTCCGCTCAGAGCCAGAGCCAGCGCGGGTGAGCCGAGCAACAGGGTGCGTCGTAACATCAGGTCCACTCTCCACGTCTTCAACAAACAAGCAAACAAGATCACAGAACCACACCAACTCTCTCTACAGGAGCCAGGCGCTCAAGCGCGTCGCGACGAGCGACGCCCGACGCCCCCGAGGCCGCCGCCTCACAAGGCAGCACTATCGAAGTGCGACAACGGTTCCCACCTCTCTTTCTCCAGAGCCAGTCTGGTCAGGGGATGCCCCTGTAGCGCGTGCTGGCGCTGGCGCTGCCAGTCCTGCTCTTTGGTGACCAGGAAACACAGGCCGTTGGCATGAACACAGAGCAGATGATAGCTGCCTCGCGGCTCTGGCTGCTCCTGGATGCGCAGAACCGTGACCCGCGCCTCTCGATCGTTGCGAATACGTTCGGCCAGCGCTTCAGCTTCCTGGCGCGTCATCATGCACGCTCCTTTCTCCTTGATAGACATCTTCGGAACCTTCAGCGGTAGTATCTGATCAAGTATATCATATCAGAGCACTCTTATAAAGACCACTATATAAGAAAGCTCTAAAGTTTGAGGACCATAATGGAGTGTACTTCATTAAACTCCCCTTATTAGAGCGCTCTGATAAGGGGAGTTCTAGCACTAGTGAGTGATCTGTATACTCAGAACAAGAAAGCCAGGGAACATTCTGAGTGATCGACTCATGTTACGTTTGCGTGTCAGAGAAATCCTGCGAGAGAGAGGAATCAGTCAGGGTCGCCTTTCTCGCGAAGCCAATATACCTATTAACCTCGTTCGGCGTCTGGTGAACGACAAGCACTACATGCCAAGTTCATTGACGCTCTGGAAAGTAGCGCGCTATCTCAAAGTGCCGATGGAGGAGCTGCTAGAAGAAGTTGAGGGGCCGGAAGGGGAAACGGAGAACGGGCACCACGCCGAGGAGTAAGCCGCTTGAGGTTCAGCGCACCTGTGAGCCGGGGAAGGGCCAGCGCCGTCGTCGCTGGCGTCCTGGGCTGATTCGTCGCAAGCCTCCCTCCCTCTAGCCAGAGGCGATCTCAGCCGGAGCGCTGCCGTCTGACAAGCTTGCTGAGCGCTGGGGTTATCAGTCAGTTATCTGCTCCGAGCCTTTGCCTCGCGGCGAGCGATCGCCGTCGCGGGGCATTCGTCTAAATATCGCATGCTTGTTTAGGAATGATGTTTCAGCTTTGGGCAAAGATATTATCCCGGCACTTGATCTATACTGCTCAATCTGGTATACTCCTCTCAGAAGCTCTGCCATCAAGGAAGGAGTAGACGGGGCGATGGTTTCCCGCTGGGACCGGAGCATGAAGCGGCTTTTCGCCCTGGCGGCTCAGGACCTGATCACCTTTGTCCTGCCGCAGGCGCGTTTTCTGCAGCATGCTTCGGGGGAGTTTGTGCTCAAGAGCGATCCATCTCTTCCAGGGCTAGGTTTGCTTGCCGCCGACACCCTGAGCGCCTGCTCTCTGGAGGGGGAGACGCTGCTCATCCATCTTGAGTTTCAGAGTCGAGCCGATAACAAGATGGCTCATCGTCTGCTGATGTATAATATCCTTGCAGACGAGCGCTATGGTTCTCCTGTGCTCTCCTGTGTGATCTATCTGCGTCGTTGCGGGGTAGTGGCTACGCCTTACCGGCGTCAGTTGCCCAATGCCACGCCCGTCTACGACTTCTACTTTCAGGTGATCAAGCTCTGGGAGCTGCCCGCGCAGGAGTTGCTTGCGAGACAATTGCCGGGGTTATTGCCCCTGTTGCCGCTCTCGCGCGAGGGGCGCAGTCGTCAAGTCATCCGCACGATGATTGAGCGCCTGCAACAGGCGCGCCAGTTTGAGTTACTTGAAGTGGGCTTATTGTTAGCTTCGCTGGCCTGGGCCGACGCTCCCGCCAGCGAGCGCCAGTGGCTTCAGGAGCAGATCCAGATGCTGACCGAATTTTTACAAGAACTGAAGCAGACCGACGCCGCTCGCGCCCTCATTGAGGAAGGGCTGCGACAAGGCATTGAGCAGGGCCGTCAAGAGGGTCGTCAAGAGGGCCTTCAGCAGGGTCGTCAAGAGGGCCTCCAGCAGGGTCGTCAAGAGGGCCTCCAGCAGGGTCGTCAAGAGGGCCTCCAACAGGGTCGTCAAGAGGGCCTCCACAAGGCTCGCCAGCGCCTCTTAACGACTGTCAGCGCCCGTTTCCCTCACCTCTACGGGCTGGCGGCCCAGGTTACTGCCCATCTCAATGACCTTGATTCCCTCTTGCTCCTGCTGGAGCAAGTGTATAGCGCGCCCACCACTGAGCACCTGCGCGCTTTGCTGCTCGCTCAGCTGCCCGACAGCGCAGGCCCACCGCCGACCGATAACGGCTCTCAGCCTTAGCACCGGGTCAGACCCTTTCTCTTCTCTTTATTAAGACTGATATTATCACTGTACTCACTTTCACCGCTGTCGGAGTCGGCTTTGCCCCTCCTATGGCTGTCGGAGTCGGCTTTGCCCCTCCTATGGTCGGCTCCGCTTGTCACGAGCGGAGCTGACCACTTGCCCTGACACGGACCAGGAAAGGACCACAGCCCACCATGTCGCTCGATGACCTCATCGCCGAACTGAAACAGACCGACGCCGCTCGCGCCCTCATTGAGGAAGGGCTGCGACAAGGCATTGAGCAGGGCCGTCAAGAGGGTCGTCAAGAGGGCCTCCAACAGGGTCGTCAAGAGGGCCTCCACAAGGCTCGCCAGCGCCTCTTAACGACTGTCAGCGCTCGCTTCCCCCACCTCTACGGGCTGGCGGCTCAGGTCGTCGCCCGTCTGGACGATTTCGACGCCCTCCTGCTTCTGCTGGAGCAAGTTGTCAGCCTGCCCGATGCCGAGCACCTGCGCGCCTGGCTGCTCTCTTCCCTGTCCGCCAGCTCGGTCCAGCCGTCATCTCGTCCATCCGTTGACGGCTCTCAATAACAGAGGCACAGCGGCAGTTTCTCCTTCGCCCCACCGGCCTGGAGAGCGAGCAAGAGCCGCTGCGCCCTCCCGCTCTGGACCGGAGGATCTGCATTCCACTGCCACCGTCTCGGCGGGGCAGTGTTCTCTTTTCACATCTTGCTTCTCTAAATATTGCTCGCTTGTTTATTAATAATTTCTTGTGTATATAATGAAGACCACCAAAAAGCTCTTGATTTATGACTCTAAATACACTATACTCTTCTACACTCCACCACCGCAGAACAGGAGGCTTCACCGCAACTCTATGGCTTCTCGCTGGGACCGGAGCATGAAGCAGCTTTTCTCTCTCGCCGCCCAGGACTTGATCACCTTCGTCCTGCCCCAGGCTCATTTTCTGCAACACACTTCTGGGGAGTTCGTCGTCAAAACCGATCCTCCGCTCACCGAGCTGGGTGCTCTCTATGCTGATGTTTTGAGCCGTTGCCTCCTGGCTGATCAGCCCCTGCTGGTCCACATCGAGTTTCAGAGCCAGGCCGATGAGCAGATGGTACACCGCCTGCTGATGTATAATATCCTTGCAGACCAGCGTCACCGCTGCCCGGTCTACTCGTGTGTCATTTATCTGCGACGCTGTCGGGTCCCTTCGACTCCGTATCGGCGGCTCTTACCCGACACCTCGCCTGTCCACGAGTTTCACTTCGGCGTCATTCCACTCTGGGAGTGCCCTTCTCAGGAACTCTTAGATCGGCAGCTTCTGGGGGTCTTACCCTTGCTGCCGCTCACTCGCGAGGGGCGCAGTCGTCAGGTCATCCGCGCGATGATCGAGCGCCTGCAGCAGGCACGCCAGTTTGAGTTACTCGAAGTTGGCTTGTTGTTAGCTTCGCTGGCCTGGGCCGACGCCCCTGCCAGCGAGCGCCAGTGGCTTCAGGAGCAGATCCAGATGCTGTCACATTTCCTTGAGGAACTAAAACAGACCGACGCCGCCCGCGCTCTCATTGAGGAAGGGCTGCAACAAGGTATTCAGCAAGGCATTCAGCAAGGCCTGAGAGAGGGCCGCGAGGATCTCATCGCTGGCGTGCGCAGTCGCTTCCCTCAGTTGGAGCCGCTCGCCGCTAGCGTGGCTTCTCACATCCACTCGCTGCGCACCATTCATCAGCTCTTGCTGGCTATCGGCCTCGCGCGTAACGCTGAGGAGCTCCAGTCGTTGCTGCTTGCCCATCTGCCTGGCAGCTCGGCCCAGTCGCCCACCGACAACGGCTCTCAGCCTTAGCTCTGGATCAGACTCATTCTCTCATCACTCACTTCCACCGCCGTCGAAGTTAGCTTCTCCCTTGCTGTGGTCAGCTCTCGCTCATCACGAGCGGAGCTGACCACTTGCCCTGACACGGACCAGGAAAGGACCACAGCCTGCCATGTCGCTCGATGACCTCATCGCCGAACTGAAACAGACCGACGCCGCCCGCGCCCTCATTGAGGAAGGGCTGCAACAAGGTATTCAGCAAGGCCTCCAACAAGGCATTCAGCAAAGCCTGAGAGAGGGCCGCGAGGATCTCATCGCCGGCGTGCGTAGTCGCTTCCCTCAGTTGGAACCGCTAGCCGCCAGCGTGGCTTCTCATATCCACTCGCTGCGCACCATTCATCAGCTCTTGCTCGCCATCGGCCGGGCCCCTGACGCCGAGCATCTGCGCGGGCTCTTGTGCTCCTACCCTCCCACACAGGACAGCGGAGACGAGCTTTCGCCTGTCGAACCGTAAAGCTCACCCCCAGTCCCCTCGCTGCTAGCAGAGAAAGAGAGCAACCACCCTGTTCGCTTCCGACAGGATGGCTGCCCTCTGCGTCCTGATCCGAGGGCCTGGCAGCCCAGCCCAGCCAGGCCCTTTCCTCGTCAGGCTTCCCCAGCCTCAACGGTCTCGCCACAGGTCAAGGCCGGCTCTGGCTCCCCTGACGCTGCGGGCGCATGCTCCTCGATCTCAAAGCCCAAATCGCTAATCATCTGCCACGTCTCCTTATAATGCTGCCCTGGCGTCGTCAAATAGCCTGACACAAAGACCGAATTGGCCGCATAGAGCGCCAATGGCTGGAGTGAACGCAAATGCACCTCACGCCCAGCCGATACCCGAATCTCCTGCTTCGGATTCGTCAGACGCATCAAACACAGAATGCGTAAACAGTCATAGGGGCGCAAATAGCGCGTGTGCTCCAGCGGCGTCCCCGGAATGGGCAGCAAGAAATTCACCGGGATCGACTGCGGTTCCAGCTCACGCAAGGCCAGCGCCACATCAATAATATCCTCCAGCGACTCGCCCTGACCAAAGATGGCCCCACTGCAGAGGTGTAAGCCGGCCCGACGCGCCGCCTGCAGCGTCTGCCAGCGATCCTCGTAGGTATGTGTCGTACAGATAGCTGGATAGTAGCGCGCGCTGGTATTCAAGTTATGATTGAGCTGCTCCACCCCTGCCTCATACAAGCGGCGCGCTTTCTCCTCCGAGATCAGCCCCACACTGCAGCAGATGGCAATGTCGACCTCCTCCTTAATGCGCCGCACGGCCCGCACCAGAAAATCGATCTCGCGGTTGTTGGCCCCGCGCCCGCTAATGACAATGCAATAGCGCCGACAACGCGCCTCCTTTGCCCGACGCGCTCCCTCCAGCAGGCGCTCCAGGCTGACCAGCGGATAGCGCTCGATGGCCGCCCGCGAAATACTCGACTGCGAACAATAATGACAATCCTCGGGACAGATCCCACTCTTGGCATTGATCAGCATGTGCAGATGCACACGCCGACCGCAGAAGGTCAGGCGCACGCGATAGGTCGCGGCCAATAGCTCTAAGATGCGCTCATCCGGGCAGGTCAGCACCGCCAGACACTCCTGACGCGTGAGCACCTCCCCCTTGATGGCCTTGTCAGCCAATTGCTGAAAATCAACAGACATCGCTCTTATTCCTCCCCAGGCAGCTTGCTACTCATCAGGCACCAGCCTCATTGAGCGGTTCGGTTGGAATCCCCTCGTCGGCTGCCGCTGTCGCTGCACCGGACGCAGCGGCGCCCACGCTCTCGCCCTCGGCAATATCCAGCGCCATGCTCTCCAGCAGCCCGGCGCTCAGGAGCTGGTTGCCAGCCGTCGTCAACGCTGCCTCGGTCACCTCCGCCAGATGAGGCAGAGGCCCATATAATGGCACCGGACACCAGCGCTGTAGAGCCTCGGCATTGCTGCGCACCGCCGGATCGCTCTCGTCAGGCGCCGCTGGATGGTTGAGCACCACCCCTAAGACCCGCGCTCTCCGGCTGGCGACAGCCACCGTGAGGCAGGTGTGATTGATCACGCCAAGCACATTGCGTGCTACGACTAGCAGCGGTAGCCCTAGCGTAGCGGCCAGATCCAGCATGGTCTGCTGAGCCGTTAGCGGCACCAGCAAGCCGCCCGCTCCCTCCACAAGGACGACGTCATGTGTCGCCAGGAGCTGCCGATAGCAGCGCACAATTTCAGCCAGCTCGATCGTTACCCCGGCCTCTTCCGCCGAGAGAGCCGGCGCCAGCGGCAGCGGCAAGGCGTAGGGAACAATCAGTTCCAGCGGCGCCGTACAGCGCGCCATCCGCCGCAAGAGCTGGGCATCGTGGGCCCCCTCACGCCCCTGCTCCGGGGGACAGTCGGTCTCTGCCGGCTTCATGACCCCGACACGCAGCCCGCGCTGCGCAAGAGCTGCGGCCAGGGCCGCCGTGACAATGGTCTTGCCAACACCCGTATCGGTACCAGTGACAAAGCATGCCCATTTCACGAGAGTACTTCCTCCGCAACTTTCTCGATGGCAGCATAGGTAATATCCAATAAGCGCACCAGCTCGGGATGCGAGATCGCCAGCGGCGGCATGATAACCAGGACATCGCCAAGCGGACGCAAGATCAGCCCCCGTCGCCTCGCCTCCTTGATGACCCGCACCGCTACCCGCTGCTCAGGAGGGAAGGGCGTCCTGGTCTGCTTGTCCTGCACCAGCTCAATGCCCACCATGAAACCGCATTGTCGAATGTCCCCGACAATCGGCAGGGCCTGGAAGGAACGTAGCCACTCCTCCATAAGGGCGATGCGCAGCTCCAGACGCTGAAGCGTCTCTTCTTGCTCAAAGACCTGCAGATTGGCCAGAGCTGCTGCACAGGCCAGCGGGTTGCCGGTGTAGGTGTGGCCATGATAGAAGGTGCGTCCTGGACCAAGGAAGGCCCGATAGATCTCTTCGGTGGTCAGGGTGGCCGCCAGCGGCAGATAGCCACCGGTCAGCCCCTTGCCGATGGCCATCAGGTCGGGTTCAATCCCCTCGTGCTCGCAGGCGAACATCTTGCCCGTGCGCCCGAAGCCTGTGGCCACTTCGTCGGCAATGAAGAGGATGCCGTGACGTTTGGCAATCTCCCAGACAGCTCGCGTGTAACCCTTGGGATAGACATAGATACCAGCCGCTGCCTGGACCAGCGGCTCCATAATGACCGCCGCTAGCTCGTGAGCATGGGTGCTGATGACCCGCTCAACTTCTTCGAGACAGGCCATCTGACAGGCCGGATAAGTTTTCTGCAGATGACAACGATAGCAGTAGGCGCTGCGGGCTTCGACATGGGGGAAGAGCAGCGATAGATAGGAGCGACGATACATGTCGATGCCGCCGACACTCATGGCGCCGACGGTGTCGCCGTGATAGGCGCTGTGCAAGGCAAAGAATTTGGTGCGCTGCGGCTGGGGCGAAGGGCACTGTTGCCAGTACTGGATAGCCATCTTGAGGGCAATTTCGACTGCTGCTGCTCCCGTGTCAGAGTAGAAGACGCGCTGCAGGCGCCCCGGCGCCAGATCGACCAGCCGTTGCGCCAGCTCGATGCCGGGCGGATGCGTCAGCCCCAGAAAGGTCGTATGGGCGACACGCTCTAGCTGCTCGCGAATGGCGCGGTCGATGGTCGGATGGCGGTGCCCGTGGATGTTAACCCACAGCGATGAGACGCCGTCAAGGTAGGGATTGTTGTCGCTGTCGATGAGATAGCAGCCATCGGCGCGCTCAATGACAAGCTGGGCCTCCGCTTCCCAGTCGCTTTGCTGGGTGAACGGGTGCCAGAGGACGCTTTTATCGAGATTCTGCCAGCGAATGCTCTCGCCGTGAGAGGCCATAGCTCCTCCTTTTTCTTCCTCAGTGACTCCTTTCCACCGTTCTCCAGGGGCAGGCCAGGCAGACGCTCAGGAGCAAGCGACTCGCCCGCCGTACCCTGTCTTCGCTCCCCCGTCATGGTGGTCTGACGCCTGCCCCGCTCGCTCGTCCGAGCGCCTGCCGTTCCCGTTCAGCGCAGGCCCAGTTCGCGCCCGACGTCCGCGAAGGCTTCCAGGGCAAAATCGAGATCGCTGCGCTCGTGCACGGCCATGACGCTGGCCCGGATGCGGGCCATGCCCGCTGGCACTGTTGGCGGGCGAATGGCCACGGCGAGGACCCCTCGCTCTTGCAGGCGCGCCGCCATCTTGAGGGCCAGCCCGGCATCGCCGACCAGCACAGGGACGATGTGCGTGCTCGAGGTCAGGGTGTCAAAGCCGAGGGCCTGCAGTCCTCGACGCAGGTAGGCAGCGTTGGCTTGAAGCCGCTCGACCAGGGCGGGAGACTCTTCGAGAAGGGTGAGCGCGGCCAGGGAAGCGGCAATGACTGGCGGCGGCAGGGCGGTGGTGAAGATGAAGGGACGCGCAACGTTGACCAGGTAGTCAGTGAGTAGGGCAGGGCCGGCGACAAAGGCGCCAAAGCTGCCGAGAGCTTTGCTGAGCGTGCCGACGGCGATGACGCCCTCGTAATCGCTCGCTATGGAAGCGAGTAGCCCGCGACCTCCTGGCCCCAGGCAGCCAGTGGCGTGAGCTTCGTCAACCAGCAAGAGGGCACCATACTGGCGACAGAGGGCGATGAGTTCCTCCAGGGGAGCGACGTCGCCATCCATGCTAAAGACGGAGTCGGTGACGACAAGCTTGCGGCGATAGTGCCCGCTGCGCTGCGCTTCGGCGAGCAATCGCGCGACAGCGCGGCTGTCGCTGTGAGGGTAGACCTGGCAGGTGGCCCGGCTGAGTCGACAGCCGTCGATGATGCTGGCATGGTTGAGGGCATCGCTGAGAATAAGGTCGCCGGGACCAACCAGGGCGCTGATGACGCCGATGTTGGCAACGTAGCCGCTGTTGAAGAGGAGGGCGCTTTCGCAGCCTTTGAAGCAGGCAAGACGTCGCTCAAGTTCGGCGTGCAGATCGCTGCTGCCGGCGATCAGGCGCGAGGAGCCGGCACCGCAGCCGTAGCGCTCGCTGGCCTGGCTGGCGGCAGCGTTGAGGGCGGGATGAGTGGCCAGACCAAGGTAGTTGTTGGAACTGAGATTGAGCAAGCGGCGCCCATCGCGCTCTAGCCAGGGTTCGCTACTCCCTAGCTCTGGACGCAGCCGCCGATAGAGCTGAGCTGTGCGCAGGGCTTCCAGCCTCTCGCGCATGAAATCCAGGGGCCTGCCCTCCTGCATCATCTACACATCCCCCTCGGGTGAGCTATGATTGTTCCAGGTTCGCTATGCCTCGTGGCCCCGGTGGCGCTGCGCTGGCGAGGCGCTGAGGCGACGCGGTTGGTCCTATTGTAGCGAAGCTGGCCCTGACTGGCAAGGGCGCTTTTGGCTTGGCAGGTCTGGTCCTCTCACTGATGCTCTGCGCCGCGCCACCAGCCCAGCAGAGCAGATGCCTTCGTTCGGACCAGTGGAGCGAGTCAAGCGGGGCCAGAGACACGGCCCAGGCCCTCAAACCAAAAGAGGCGACCACCTGCTGCCGCTGCAGAAGCAGGCCGGTCGCCCTGCGGCGCCCCATCTATCACACCGGCGCTCAATCGGTCAGCGCGGCTCAGCCGGACGGCGCTGGACATCGCGCTGCGTGATACTCAGATAGGCCACGAACCCGATCAACAAGATCAGCAAGACTAGTGAGACTTTGCCGTCGCCCAACCCCAAACCGCCCAGATACGGCTTGCCCAGCCAGTCCGCAATCGAGGCCCCCAAGGGCCTGGTTACAATATAGGCCCACCAGAAAGCCGCAATGGCATTGAAGCCCAGTAGCCAGTACCCCAGCGCCGGCAGCGCGAAGAGCACGCCAAAGAGCACAATCGAAGGGAAGTAACCCAAATTGAGCGTGGCCGCCGTCAGATCGCCCACTGCCGTCCCCAGAGCAAAGGTCGCAATCACCGCCGCCCAGTAAAACCACTCACGGCGCCCGCGATAGACACTGTGGATCGAGAGCGTGCGCTCACACAGATACCAGACCACAAAGATCAGCGCCAGCGCCGTCGCGAAAAAGATTGTCGAGACAACATACGAGATACCAAGAACCACATGCAGCACATCGGCGGCCATTGTTCCGAAGACCGCCACCATCAAGGCCGCCAACCAGTAAACCCAGGCCACATAGCGCCGCAGCCAGAGCTGCAGGATGAGCGCCGCTACAAGCCCGAAGCATCCCAGACCCACCGCAAGATACGGATTGATCTGGTAGACCAGAAAATCCGAGGTCGACTCGCCTAACGCCGTCGTCAATAGCTTGATCACCCAGAAGTAGAGCGTGATCTCCGGCACTTTGACAAGCAAGGGCTGCCATTGCTGGGGCGAGCGCGAGGATGGCAGGTGAGACGACGACGGGGAGACCACCGGCGCCGGGCGGATCTCAGACATGGCTCTCCCCCTTCCCAGGTAGTCCCCACCCGGGTCCCATCAGATACCTCACATACTCCAGCCAGCGAGCGCTCACATCGCCCCCGGCCAGACCCGCAGAAGCAGTCAGCCTCGCCACTTGCAAGGGGCAGGCCAGTACCACCGTCAGACGAGCATCCTTAGCATCCATATTGTCCTTTTGTCCCTCCGTGCAGGAATTCAGCTCAGTAACGAGCGCAATCAAGAGCAGAGAGGGCTGATCAGCCCAAAAATCACCTCTGCCCGAGAGCCGGACAAGGCAGAACGGCAGCGGCCCCGCCTCCTTCTCTCGCTCTCTTTCGCCGCCGTTCTACCACAACGATAGAGGCTCTCGTCTGGCTACAGCGAGAGAAAAAGGAGCTGTCCTTTCCCACGAGCGCAGAAGCATCTGCCTGCCTCTCAGCGACAGCGGCGACCAGTACCACCTACCCCAGCCCAGCTTACAATGACTTCGCTCACCTCGCTATGACCTTTACCTGAAAAATTTTTGCCTCTCGCTTGCATATGCTATGCTCATCCATAAAGCGTCCTTGGCTCTATTCCTCAACCTAAAAAAAATAAGCAGGATGGAATAGCTATGAACACCCAGAGAGTGCACCTGCACATCATGACCAGCCTCGCTCTCCGTTTGAAGGCCTCACGTGACCGGCTTACCACCTGGCTTCCAGCGATGCTGCTCCTGGTGGTCGCCCTCATCCTCTACCTCCATGCCCTGGGGCAGCCCAGCCTCTGGTTTGACGAAGCCTTTTCTGTCGAGTTGGCCCGCCAACCGCTCCCACGGCTCTGGCAAGCCATTTGGGGACCCGAGCCGAACATGGAGCTGTACTATCTGCTGCTGCATTTCTGGCTGCAACTCACCGGAGCCCTCGGGCTGGCCCCTACCGAATTCATCGTACGGTTACCTTCGGCCATCTGTGCCGCCCTCAGCGTCGTTGTCACCTATCTGTTCGGCAAACGCTACCTCAGCATCAGCGCCGGCCTCTGCGCCGCCCTGCTCTACCTTCTCAACTACTCGACTCTGATCTATGCCCAGCAAACTCGCGCCTACGCTCTGCAACTTCTGCTACTCACCCTCTCCTGGTACGCCCTGGTCGCTTGCTACACCGCGCGCCGGCGCCTGGGCGGCTGGTGGACTCTCTACGTGATCACCACCACGCTGGCCCTCTACGCCCAGCTTTTCAGCCTGATCATCTTCTTCATTCAAACTGTGGCTATCGCCGGCCTCTGGCTGCTACCTACCGCCTGGCGCGAACGCGCTCGCCAGCGCTGGAAACTCCTCGCCAGCGCCCCCGCCGCTATCGTGCTACTCGCCCTTCCGCTAGTACCGGTGGCCAAGCAGACCGGTAAAACAGACTGGCTGGCCAAGCCGCACCTCCATGATCTCCTCAACCTGCTTGCCGTCATGCTCGGCGGTGATCATCTGCTCGTGACCCTGCTGGTTCTGAGCTGCCTGCCCGCGCTGATACTCATCCCGCTGGCCTTCAGCCGGCAACGCCACCAGCCCCACCAATCTCAGGCGGCCCCCACCGCCGAGACAGTCGCCAGCACTTCCCATAGCGAGAGCAGTCCGCCCCCGGCTCCCGGCGGCCAGCGCTGGCCCCACCTTCTAGATCACCTCCCACTGCTCTGGCTCACTGGCTGCTGGTTCATCCTGACCATCCTCCTCAGCTTCGGCCTGTCACTGGGGCCAGCGCGCCTCTTTTCTGCCCGCTATCTTGTGGTCACCATGCCCGCTTTCGCCCTGCTCAGCGCCCTGAGCCTCTCACTCATCCGTCCTTACCTGCTGCAGAGGGCGCTGACCCTTCTCCTCATCGCCCTTTCCTTCGCCAACGCCCTGCACTATTATCCCCAGGCCCAGATCGAAGATTGGCGCAGCGCTGCCATGTGGCTCCAACGCCATTACCAGGCCAACGACGGTCTCGTCTGCTACAACACCATCCAGGGCTGCCAGGTCGCCTTCGAATACTACTTCTATGCCTACCCCATCAGCCAGGCCCACTTTACCAACGACTCCCCCGGTAACCTGCTCTCCTGGCAGACCGACAGCGGCTACGCCGCCCCCCGCCGTACCCCCAACGCCGCCCTCGACATCAATGCTGTTACCACCTACGCCCGTCAACATCCTCGCCTCTTCTATATCGTCGGACGCGTCCCCAACAGCCAGGCCGCTCGGCAGGTAAACCAGATGATAAACTGGCTGGATCAGCATTACAGGCTGCTGGATAGCATCACCTGCGCCGGCTTCATCAGCGTGCACCTCTACCAGGTAACAGCAGCGCCAGGCCTGACATCGTCCACGGCCAGCCTATCACCAGGCGGCACCAGCCCGGTGCGCTAGAAGCTCGGGCAAAGATAGGCAGGCCAGGCCTGCGAGCGGCGCGCCAGCGCTCGCTGCACCCACCCGCAGGCGCGCCTGCCCCCCCACAGAGCACCAGCGCAGGCCTTATCGGCCAGTCTTCTGCCGCCAGCCGCGCAACCTGACATGGCAGTATAAAAGGGGGAAAGAGACGAGCAGATGAATCAGTCGAGCGAACAGGATCAAACAACAACCCCAGTCAGAGCAGAGAAGAGCCATATCAACATTTGGGGAAGAAAAGAGCGATCAGTCAGGCGGATAGGCGGGCAAGCGAAGCCACCAAGCCTACATGCGCTTCTGTGCCAGGCGCGCCATCATCAAGCGGATGGCCATCGCCTCGCGAAAATGCTGCCGCGCCAGACGCTCAGCCTCATCCTCATCCTGGCGCACAATAGCCTCAAAGAGCGCCTCATGCTCGGGCAGAGCCGCCTGCTGGCGCTCTGGCTTATCGAGCGTCGTCTTCTGCAAGCGTTCAATCAAGTCGCGCAGATTCGTCAGCTCGCGGAACAGATAGCGATTGCGTGCCGCCTGCCAGATCGTCTCGTGAAAGGCATGATTGAGCACTACCAGCCGCTCAACATCGCGCTGTTGCGTCGCCTCGCGATATTCCTCGAGAATGCGCCGCAAACTGGCTACTTCCAGCTCCGAACGCAAACGCGCCGCCAGCCGCGAAGCCATCCCCTCTAGCGTCTCGCGCACAGCACACAGCTCCTCTAACTCCTCCGGCGAGGTCGTCCCGACGACAATGCCCTGACCGGTATCCCTCACCAAATGATCCGCCTCCAGTTTGCGCAGCGCCTCCCGTACCGGTGTGCGACTGACTGAGGCTAGAGCGGCGATGTTCTCCTCGACAAGCCGCTCATTCGGCTCTAAGGTTCCATCAAGAATGGCATTGCGCAGAAATTCATACAGTTCCTGAGCGCGGGAGCGTTCGCCCGGAAGCTGGATTCGTGAGAGAGGCATGTACTTCACCCACTTTCCTGAGAGAGAAGTGTAATGGAGAGCCTTCCTTGCTCTCCTTAATTGTATACATCCGTATGCAAGACGCTGTCAAGCGAGCCGGAAATTCCTGACAGGGAGCAGATACCGTTTCTACCCCTCTCACCAGAGAGCCAGAGAGCGCTATTCTGCCAGGATCACCCTCTTGACAAGCCCCCTTCCCCAGTGTATATAACTGTTGTACAACTGTATACGACTGTATACAGTGAGAGTTTTGTGATGGGAGCAGGCCAGAGCCTCGGCGCTGCCTGCGGCGAGACAATCGCCAGCCTGTGGACCTCCCCCCTGGATCTGGCGAGAGCCGCGACGGCAGCGTTTAGTTCCCGACGGTTCGCCAGGCCGCCAGTATCTCGCCGCTGAAGCGAGGCACTGCCGCCCGGCTGCCTGGCCAGCCAGGGAGCAGATGGAGAACCAACAGAAGCACTGGCTGATCTCTACGCATTCTTGTACATACAGCAGTATGCCCAATCAGGCGTACGATAGGACGAGCGGAGAAGCGCCCATCATGGCAAGGAGCAGCAGGCTGGCCAGGGCTGTCCGCCTCTGGTCGGCGAGCCTGCTGATGGCTGGTCGGCCCTCGGCTCCCTGCCCTGTTCTCTCCCGCTCTTCTCGGGCGTTGCCGAGCAACCTGTGTCTACTTGTTTGTCAGATTGCCTGCCCCGCGGCAGCGCGCCACGCTGGTCAGTCTGATCCGGCATGGCACGGCACCGTCATGCCGGAGGCGCAGGAGGAAAGAGCCTCCAGCCCTATCGAATGGACGAACGCACGAACAATGGCGGCCTATTCAACCATCACAAGGAGGTGTCTTGACATGGCACTATTTCAGCGACCGCACGCGCCCCGTCGTCCGCTTCCAATCGGCCACCTCTTCATTGCTTGCCTGCTGCTGATCGCCCTGGCGCTTTCAGCCTGCGCCTCCTCGAATGCCGGCGGCGCTTCGTCCTCGGGGCCGATCCGCATCGGCTTCTCTATCACCGAGACGGGGCCGCAATCGGCTCCTGCCAAATTTGATCTCCAAGGTTACCAGCTTGGCGCCGAGGCCATCAACGCCCAGGGGGGATTACTTGGGCGCAAAGTGCAACTGGTCTATTACGATGACCAGGGCAGCGCCTCAACTGCCGTCCAGCTCTATCAGCGTCTCATCACCACCGACAAAGTTGACCTCCTGGTCGGGCCGTATCAGACCGACCTGACCTCGGCCATCGCCCCTCTGGTGACGCGCTACAAGATGGCTATGCCGGCAATGGCCGCCAACCTGGAGCCATTCAGTGGGCGCTATCCCTACCTTGTGCAGTCGATTACCCAGACACCACGTTACATGATCCCCGTCATCGACCTGGCGGCTACCAAGGGCTACAAGACGCTGGCGCTCTTGATCCAAGATACCGCTTTCCCGCGCGAGCTGGCCCAGGGTATCAAGCAAGAGGCTGCTGCGCGCGGCATCCGCGTGGTCTTTGAAGCCACCTACCCCGCTGACACCAACGATTTCACGGCCCTTGTGCTCAAGGCCGGCGCCGCCAAGCCTGACATGATCATTGGCGCCACCTATCTAGCCGACGCCGAAGGCATCATTCGCGCCGCGCGGGCCTCTAACGTCAATGCCAAGCTCTTCGCCTTCAGCATCGGGCCAGTCGAGCCAGAATTTGGCAGCGCTCTGGGCAGCGCCGCTAACGGTATCCTGGGTACAACGCTCTGGTTCCCCACGCTCAAGACTGCCGGCAACGCTGAATTCGTTAAGAATTTCCGCGCGCGTTTTGGCCGCGACCCTGACTATCACGCGGCGATGGCTTACGCCACGATGCAGGCCCTGGCGGCAGCCGTCAAGATGGCCGGCAGCCTGGATCAGACCAAGATCCGCGACGCCTATCTCAAGCTCGATCTGCAAACGGTGGCTGGTGAGTTCAAGCTGAACAGCCTTGGTCAGCAACTGGGCTATCAGTCCTACGTGCTGCAGTGGCAAAACGGTAAGCAAGAGCTGGTCTGGCCGCCGGAAGTGGCTACCAGCCCGGTGCAGTTGCCGCATCCGAACTGGTGAGCACGCCAGCCAGCATGGCCGGCGTGGCGTTGGTCTGCGCGGGGCGGGCGCGCCCGTCTGACCTGGAAGAGGGGGAACGCGAACGATGCTTCAGCTCCAGACCTATCTGTTACTTCTACTGACCGGCATCATGTGGGGTGGGGTCTACTTGCTGATGGCCTTCGGCCTCAACCTGATCTACGGCGTTATGAAGGTGGTCAATCTGGCCCACGGCGATTTCATCGTCGTGGCAGGCCTGCTGGCCGTGACTCTCTACGGGGCCTTCCAGGCCGGGCCAGCTCTGGCCATCCCTCTGGCCGCCTTGCTCTTTCTCGTCGTTGGCCTTGTGGTCTATCGCGGCCTGCTCGCCCACGTGGATACGGCGGGGCCGCAAGGCGAGCTGCGCACACTGCTCATTACTTTCGGTCTCTCGTCGATCATCTCGAATATCGCTCTGCTCATCTGGGGCGGCCAGTATCAGTCGGTGCCTTTCTTTCAATCCTCTGTGCGTCTGGGGCCGCTCTTCCTGCCGGAGTCGCTGATTGTCTCGTCACTGGTGGCTTTCGTTCTGGCTTTTGCCGTTCAGCTCTGGCTCACGCGCACACGCTCGGGACGGCTGGTGCGCGCCACGGCTCAGTCAGAGCTGGGGGCGGCGAGCTGTGGTCTGAACACGGGTCGCATCCGCCTGCTGACCTTCGCGCTGGGGGCCGCGATGGCGGGGGCTGCCGGCGCCCTCACCGTGGTGCTGATCCCTGTTCAGGCCGCTTCTGGTGGCTTTGTGACCGTGCAGGCTTTTACGCTGATCGCTCTCGGTGGCCTCGGCAACTATCTGGGTGCCCTGCTGGCTGCCATCTTGCTCGGTGTGATCGAGGTCAGTAGCAGCTACTTCTTGGGGGCCAGCGCCGCGTCGGCGTTGATCTATCTGATCTTTATTCTGGTGCTGATCGTGCGACCGCAGGGCCTGCTTGGCCAGAGGGGGCGCATATGAGAGAGAGACAGATGAGACCACCTGTGGCGTGGGCCAG
Organism: Thermogemmatispora argillosa; assembly: GCF_059696725.1. Taxonomy (NCBI): domain Bacteria; kingdom Bacillati; phylum Chloroflexota; class Ktedonobacteria; order Thermogemmatisporales; family Thermogemmatisporaceae; genus Thermogemmatispora; species Thermogemmatispora argillosa. Next base: position 1,639,795 of record NZ_AP019377.1, read on the forward strand.
GGTGCCAGGGGTGGGCGCCGTGCTCACTCGTATCAGACAGGAGGGCGCCTGGCTGCTTTTCGGCCTCGTTGTTCTTGCAGCGGTGTTGGTGGCGATCTTCGGCAATGGCGATCAGGCTCAGTTACTCTTTTCTACTTGCCTGTTCGTGGTTCTGGCCTATGCCTGGAACATTATCAGTGGGCTGAGTGGCTATGTCTCCTTTGGCCAGGTGGGTTTCTTCGGCATCGGGGCCTATGTGGCGGCCACCTGCCAGATTGTCTGGCAGTGGGACTGGTATGTCGCGGCGCTGGCTGCGGTCCTGGCGGCCATTGTGCTGGCGTTGCCGCTGGGCACAGTCATGCTCCGGCTGCAGGGCATCTTTTTCGCTCTGGGTATGTTCGGGCTGAGCCGCATTGGTGCGCTGATCGCGACCTCCACGTCACTGGTTGGTGGGAGCATGGGCGAGCCGGTTCCCATCGTAGGCACGACGCAGGAGACAGCCCTGGTGATGCTAGGCTGCGCTGTGGGGGCTGTTGTGCTGACGGCCTGGCTGCTGCGCTCGCCGTTGGGGCTGCGTCTGCTGGCTTTGCGCGACGACGAGAAGGCCGCTGAGGCTTCCGGGATCAATACCAACGCGAGCAAGGTGGCCGCATTTTGCCTGAGTGCCGGCCTGGCGGCGCTGGCTGGCTCGCTCTACGTCTGGAACGTGGGCTTTATCGATCCCGGCAGCGCCTTCAACAATACTTATGAGCTGCAGACGATCCTGATGGTGCTCTTCGGCGGCATTGGGACGCTCTGGGGGCCGCTGTTGGGAGCGGTAGTCATCTCTCTGATTAGCAATGCTCTCTGGGCTCAGTTCCCGCAGCAGCAGCAGATCATTCTCGGGGCTTTGATCCTGATTGCGGTGATCTGGATGCCTGGCGGCCTGGTCTCGCTCTTCCAACGCTTCGGCTGGCTCCGGCGCCGTCCGGTGTGGGGTCCTCCGCCTGCGGTGGGGAGGGAGGAGCGCCTGCCGCTCTTTCCTGAAGCGGTTGGGAATAGTGGCGAGCCTGTGCTGTGCTGCGAGGCAGTGACTCGCCGCTTTGGCGGCCTGACTGCGCTCAATCGGGTCAGTCTGGAGGCTCGCAGCGGACGCATTGTAGCGGTGATCGGTCCCAATGGGGCCGGCAAGACGACCCTCTTTAATCTGATTACGGGTTTCGATCGCTGCAACGGTGGGGCCATCCGTTTCGGCGAGCTGCTGCTGAACCGTCTGGCGCCCTACCGCATCGCCCGGGCCGGTATCGCTCGTACCTTCCAGACCTGTCGGCCTTTCCCGTCGCTGACGGCCTGGGAGACCTTGCTCTTGCCGGCACTGGTGACAGGTGCCTCCAAGAAGGAGGCGATCAGAGCGGCGGCTCAGATGCTGGAGCGGTTGGCCTTGCGCGATCAGTGGGATGCTTCGCCCGAGAGCCTGCCGCCGGGTCAGCTGCGTTTCTTGGAGATTGGGCGGGCTTTGATGCTGCGTCCGCGTGTGCTGCTCCTGGATGAGGTCATGGCCGGCATGTCGCCCGAAGAGATCCGTTTGATCCATGCGCTACTGCGCGAGGCGGTAGCGGCGGGCTGCGCTGTCGTAGCGATCGAACATGTCGTCCCCGCCATTATGCCCATCGCCGACCATGTCTATGTGCTTGATTTCGGTACCACTATCGCCCAGGGCCGGCCCGACGAAGTATTGCGCAATCCCGCTGTGATCGAAGCCTATCTGGGCACGGGAGAGGAGGAGCCGGTCAATGCCTGAGTTGCTCCAGCTACAGCAGGTTTCGGGTGGCTACCACGGTCGCATGGTGGTCCACGAGGTGAGTTTGAGCGTCGCTGAGGGTGAGGCGGTGGCCGCGGTTGGGGCCAATGGAGCCGGCAAGACGACCCTTTTGCGCCTGATCATGGGCCAGCTCCCGCTGAGCGGCGGGCGGGTGCTCTTTGAGGGCCGCGATCTGGGACGTCTCCCGACCTTTGAGCGCGTGCGCCTGGGCATCGGCTATGTGCCCGAGGGGCGCGCTCTCTTTCCTGAGATGAGCGTTGAGGAAAACCTGGAAATCGGGGCCTACCGCGCCAGCAAGGCAGAGCTGCGCCAGCGCCTGGACTATATCTACCAGGTTTTTCCCAAGCTCCAGCGCCTGCGCCAGACGCGCTGCCGTCTCCTGTCCGGCGGTGAGCAGCAGATGGTCACGGTTGGGCGTGCCTTGATGACTCGCCCGCGGCTGCTGATCCTTGATGAGCCGTCGACCGGTCTAGCCCCGCGGGTAGTCGGCGAGCTGTATCAGGCCCTGCGCGTCTTGCACAGTGGCGGTCTGACGGTCTTTGTCGTCGAGCAGAATGCCTATGCAGCCCTGCGCTTCGCCCAACGCGGTTACGTCTTCGAGGATGGGCACATCACGCGTGTGGCACCTGCCGCCGAGCTGCTGCATGATCCACACCTGGTGGAGTCTTACGTCGGGCGCGCCAGCCCAATGGCGAGCGGCCAGGGACCCACGTGATGGATTGGGTCCGAGCCGGCTAGCCGCTGGGTGTGGCAGGCCATAGCCTGAGTCTGGCCAGCGCGCCCTGTGCTTGCACCACTATCATCATTCCGTTGTCAGTCAGCAGGAGGAGGATTGATCGTCGATGGCAGCTATCAAGGGGGCGGAACTGATCGTAGATTTTCTGATCAGGCGTGGCGTCCCCTACGTCTTCGGTCTCTGCGGTCACGGTATCCTTGGCTTTCTGGATGCCGTCTACGATCGTCGGGACGAGTTACAGGCGATTTCTGTGCACCATGAGGCCTGCGCCGCCTTCATGGCCGACGCCTATTTCCGCGTCGCTCAGAGGCCGGTTGCGACCTTTACCTCCTGTGGTCCTGGTTCCACCAATCTGGTGCCGGCCATCGCCTCGGCCTTCATGGATTCGTCGGCCTTCCTGGCCATCACTGGCAATGTGCCTACCTCGCAGTGGAACCGCGGCCCCTTTCAGGAGAGCGGGCGCTACTTCCAGGGGGAGTTTGTGAATGTCTTGCGCCCCTATGTCAAGCGCAGCTTTCAGCCGACGCGGGCCGACATGCTCCCGTTGGCTCTGCGCCAGGCCTACACGTTGATGCTGAGCGGGCGCCCGGGACCGGTTCATCTCGATGTGCCGCTCAATGTCTTTGTTGAGACCGTGGAGCGTGAGGAGGCCGAGCGTGAGCTATGGGAGTGCCCGATCTCGTCGCGCGCCGGCGCCGATCCCGCTGATTTGCAGGAGGCGCTGCGCCTTTTGCTGGCAGCCCAGCGTCCGGTGATCGTAGCCGGGCATGGTGTCGAGTTGAGCCAGGCCGAAACGGAGCTGTTGCACCTTGCCGAGCGCCTATCGATCCCGGTGGCGACCACACCGCTCGGCAAGGGTGTCATCGACGCGCGCCATCGCTTGAGTCTGGGAGCAACGGGCCGCAACGGCAGCTATCCGGCCAACGCCGCGACGCGTAACGCCGATGTCATTCTGGCATTAGGAACGCGCTTTGATGATCGCTCGACTAGCTCCTGGTTGCCTGGCTTTACTTATCGTATTCCACCCACCAGGCTGATTCATGTCGATATCGATCCCAGTGAGATCGGCAGGAATTTTCAGCCAGCGGTCGGCATTGTCGGCGATGTGAGAACGGTGCTGCGTCAGTTGCTGGAGGCCCTGTCGTCGTGTGCGACGACAGCGTTAGAGGCGCAAGCGGAAGCACGCCGAGCCTGGCTGGAAAAGATTGGCGAGTGGCAACGCAAATGGGAGGCCCATGTCAATGAGCCGCGCCGCTCGGAGGCGGTGCCCATTCGGCCCGAGCGTGTCATCAGTGAGCTGCGCGCAGCTTTGCCCGAGGACGCTATTGTGGTCTCCGATGTCGGCGTTCACCATAACTGGCTGGTTTCGGCCTTCCCGGCCTATCGCTCACGTACGTTGCTGCAGAGCTTCGGTTTCGCGTCAATGGGTTTCGGGGTCGCTGGTGCTCTGGGGGCCAAGCTGGCCGCTCCTGAGCGTAGCGTGGTCAGTGTCTGCGGCGATGGCGGCTTCTTGATGTGGCCGGCTACGGTCGCCACGGCGGTCGAATATGCCATTCCCGTCGTCTGGCTGGTCTGGAACAACTATGGCTATTGTTCGATCCGCGATCAGCAGCTCGGCTACTTTGGCAGCGGGCGCGAGCTGGTGACCAGCTTTGTCGAGGTGAAGAGTGGGCGCCTGCTCTCGGCAGATTTCGCGGCTATGGCGCGCGCAATGGGGGCTGAGGGTTATACGGTCGAGCGCCCCGGCGATCTGGGCGATCTCCTGCGCCAGGCCCTGGCAAGCGAGCGCCCGACGGTCCTTGATGTGCGCGTCGATCGCGAGATCAGGCCGCCGGCAACGGCAAGCTGGGAGCTACCGCCGTTGCCTCATCCGCTGCCCGACCCCAGTTGGAGGGAGGATCAGCTATGAGTGCATCGCCGTCGTTTGATCCGCGACCTTCTTCGATTCCCAAGGAGGCCAGCGAGGTGCGTCCGGTACGGGCCGAAGAATTGGTCTGGGTCGAGCCACCGCAGCATCACGAGGCCTATTCCAAGCTGCTGGTCAACCCGGATAATAGCACGACGCGCTACTTTGATTTCCGGCTCTCGCTCTATCAGCCGCGCGGCTACGCAGAGAATCACGTCCATGAGCACGCCGAACATGTCTACTACATTCTCAAGGGACGTGGCCTCATGCGTCTGGGCGAGCGTCAATACGTGGTTGAGCCGCATACGGCGATTTTCATCCCTCCCGGGGTAGTCCATTCGCTGGCCAATACGGGCCTGGAGGATCTGCTTTTCATCGTAGTGACAGTGCCCGCCGGCGAGCTGGAGCGTCGCGATCGGCGTGAGAGCGAGGTCAACAGTACCGACAGCGGAGCGGCCTCGCCCGGCAGTGCGGGCGCCTAGCGGCGGGCAGGTGCTCGTTTTGTGCGTGTGTGCCTGACGCCCACCAGCGCAGTGACCGGCAGGGGCCGGGCCTGAACAAGCCGGCCGGCCCGCCGGCCTCTGCCTGCCATATCTCTCACAGAGAGCTGGTCGCCGCTCGTCCAGCCTTGGCGGCCTTGAAGCAAGCAAAAAACACGGAAAGGAGCTGGCTACTATCATGGGAGAGCGCTTGAAGGATCGTATTGCTGTGGTTACTGGTGCGGCACGTGGCAACGGACGCGCCATCGCTGAAGCCTATGCTCGCGAAGGGGCCCACGTGGTGATCGCTGACATCATGGAGGAGGCTGCCCGTCGGACAGCTAGCGAGCTTGCTCAGGCGACAGGTCAACGGGTTGTCGGGCGGCATCTCGATGTCACCAACGCGGCGGAGGTCAATGAGCTGGCCGCCTGGACGGTGCGTGAATTCGGACGTGTCGATATTCTGGTCAACAATGCCGGTGTTATCGGACGTTACGATTTTCTGGAGATCACTGAAGCTGAATGGGATCGGGTGCTCAACGTCAATTTGAAGGGGACCTTTCTCTGCGGTCAGGCATTTGCGCGCCGGATGAAGGAGCAAGGTGGCGGTGTCATCATCAATATCGCCTCGGTTAATGCCGAGAGCGTCAACCCGACGACCGTTCACTACTGTGCCAGCAAGGGCGGCGTGCGTACCCTGACCAAAGCGATGGCGCTGGCGCTGGTCAAGGCCAATATCCGCGTCAATGCCATTGGCCCCGGTCCGATCTACACCGAGCTGAGCAAGGATCGCCTGGATGATCCGCAGTCGTTGGCGGCCACGCTGGCGCATATCCCGATGGGACGCGTTGGGCAGCCGAGCGATCTGGCCGGAGCGGCGATCTTCCTGGCCTCTGATGAGTCAGCCTATATCACGGGGATCACACTCTACGTCGATGGCGGCTGGCTGACCATGTAGCTCACCCAGGCTAGAGGCTCAGGAGGAAGGGAGTAAGCGAGCGGGTGGACGGGCGGGCGAGCGAGCGAGCGAGCGAGGAGAAAGGAGGGAGACAGCAAGGTGATACGCCATATCTTTCTTGGGAAGGCCCGCGCCGAGGCGACGCCAGAACAGCTAGAGGAGCTGTGTGCCGCCTGGCGCTCACTGGTCGGGCAAGTACCGGGTTTGCGCAGCCTGGTGGCTGGGCGCAACATCAGCCCGCGTGATCAGCAGTACACAGTAGCGCTGGTGGCCGATCTTGATGACATGGAGGCCTGGGAGCGCTATATGCAGCATCCAGCACATGTGGAGATTAGCCAGCGTCTGACGTCTAAACTGATTCGCAGCGACGGGCGCGCAATGGTACAACTGGTAATGGAGGGCCAATGACCGAGTACTACGATGTCATCGTGGTCGGCGGTGGTAACGCCGGCCTGAGCGCTGCACATGCGGCGCGCGAGCAGGTGGATAAGGTACTGGTGCTGGAAAAGGCCGGCAGCGACTGGGCTGGCGGCAACAGCTATTTCACAGCGGGCGCCTTCCGCACCACCTTTTCTAGCCTGGAGGAGCTGCTGCCGCTGCTGGACGAGCGCGATGAGGCTTTTCTCCAGCGAACCGCGCTCCCTCCCTATACGCCTGAGCAGTTCCTGCAGGATATGCAGCGCACGACCAAGGGCCGCTGTGACCCAGAGCTGACGGCCATTCTGGTGCAAGAGGCTGCTGAAACGATCCGTTGGCTTCATCAGAAAGGGCTGCGCTTCCGCCTGATGTACGATCGCCAGTCATTCCAGGTCGACGGTGAGTTCCGCTTCTGGGGCGGGCTGGCTCTGGGTACAGTCAATGGCGGCAAGGGATTAATTGAGCAGCATCTGCAGGCGGCAACGGCCAGCGGCATCGAAGTGCGCTTTAACAGTCCGGTCATTGACCTGGAGCGCGACGCGGCGGGGACAGTGTGCGGTGTGCTATGCGCTCCGCCTGGGAGAGAGCGACAGCGTATTCGGGCTGGCGCCGTGGTTCTGGCTGCGGGCGGCTTCGAGGCCAATCCCCAGCTACGCACGTGCTACCTGGGGCCAGGCTGGGATCTGGCTCGCGTGCGCGGGACCCCCTACAACACGGGCGAGGTGCTCTTTGCTGCGCTGGCCCTGGGGGCCCAGCCATATGGCCACTGGAGTGGCTGCCACTCTGTAGCCTGGGACGTCGCTTCTCCTCCCTACGGCGACCGCTTCCTGACCAACCTGTTGACCAAGCAGTCCTACCCGTTGGGAATTGTGGTCAACAGCCAGGGGAAGCGCTTCATCGATGAAGGGGCTGATTTCCGCAACTATACCTATGCCCGCTACGGTGCCGAGATTATGAAGCAGCCCGATGGCATTGCTTTCCAGCTCTTCGATGCCAAAACTGAGCCGCTGCTGCGCAAGGATGAGTATACTGCGCCCGGCGTTTCGCGCTTCGAGGCTATGACGATCCGCGAGTTGGCGCAGAAGGCCGGCATCGATCCCGACGGCCTGGAGGAGACGGTTGCCGCCTTTAACGCCGCCGTGGTGCGCGATGTGAAGTTCAACCCGGCCATCAAAGACGGTAAGTGCACGGTCGGCATCACGCCCAAAAAATCGAACTGGGCCCAACCTCTGGATACGCCTCCCTACTATGCCTTTGCGGTCACCTGCGGCATCACCTTCACTTTCGGGGGGCTGCGCATCGATCCCGATGGGCGTGTGCTGGATCGGCTCAATCTGCCGATTCCCGGCCTGTATGCCGCTGGTGAGCTGGTCGGAGGCCTCTTCTACCACAACTATCCGGGCGGGGCTGGTTTAATGGCCGGTTCGGTCTTCGGTCGACGCGCCGGGCGGGCCGCCGGGCAGTGGTCGCGCGAGAGACGGGCCCTTGATAAGGCCAGCTAACGCCTGGCGTCTCACCCCGCTGGTCACAGCCTGTCAGGGCCAGGCTGGTTGAGCAAGCCTGGTCCACATGGGAAGAGAAGATCTCTGCCTGCATTATTCAGGAGCAATGAGGAAAGGATGAGCACGATGAGTCAGTCATCGGCTGCCGCCAGGGCGGTCGTTGTGCGCGACAAGTGGAGCGGCGAGATCATTGGTGAACTACCGCGGGCCGGGGAGCGTGAGATTGAGCAGGCGCTGCAGGCGGCAGAGCAGGCTAGCCGGCGCCCGTGGCCGGCACGCGAGCGGGCGGCAGTGCTTCAGCGAGCAGTGGGGCTGCTCGAAGAGCGCCGGACCACTGTCCTGGAGACCATGCGCCGCGAAACGGGTTTTTCGCGCAAAGATGTTGAGCAGGAATTTGCCCGGGCCGTGGTGACTCTGACCCTTTGTGCGCAGGAGGCTCTGCGTCTGGGTGGCGAAGTGGTGCCGCTGGACGCCAGCCCTGGCTTTGAGCAGCGTCTAGCCTTCACGATTCGCGTGCCGCTGGGCATCGTCCTGGCGATTACGCCCTTCAATGCGCCGCTCAATACCGTCTGTCACAAAATCGGGCCAGCCCTGGCCGCTGGCAATGCCGTTATTCTCAAGCCGGCGGAGCTGACCCCGCTGACGGCCTCGCTGCTGGCTCAGATCCTCTACGAGGCCGGGCTACCGGAGGGCCGTCTGCAGGTGCTCTATGGCTCCGGCTCCGAGGTCGGCCTGCGGCTCTTGCGCGATCCGCGCATCGGCTTTACGACCTTCACCGGCTCGACCGAGGTGGGGGCGCTGGTGAAGCGTGAAACGGGCCTTCGCCCGGTCTCGCTGGAGCTGGGCAGCGTCTCGGCCACCATTATCTGCGCTGACGCCGATTTGGAGCGCGCCGCTCGCGATGTAGCTCACGCCGGCTATCGCAAAGCCGGCCAGGTCTGTACTTCGGTTCAGTCGCTCTTTGTCCACGCTTCAGTCGAGCGCGAGTTTATGGCGCTCTTGAGCGAGCATGTGGCAGCGCTGAAGAGCGGTGACCCCGCGGACCCGGCGACGGACGTCGGGCCGCTGATTAGTCAGAGCGCGGCAGCGCGGGCTTGCGCGCTGGTTGAGGAGGCGCTGCAATCGGGGGCGCGCGTGCTGGTCGGCGGCTCCTGCGAGGGCACGCTCTTCCGGCCAACGCTGCTGTGCGAGGTTCGGCCTCCCATGCGCATCACACGCGAGGAGATCTTCGCGCCAGTGGTTAGCCTCGTGCGCTTCGAACGTCTGGAGGAGGCAATTGAGGCGGCGAACGCCAGCCGCTACGGTCTGCAAGCCGGGGTCTATACGTCGTCGCTGGCGACGGCCCTGGAGCTGGCCCGGCGTCTGGAAGTGGGCGGTGTGATTATCAATGGCACCTCCAGTACGCGCGCCGACGGCATGCCCTACGGCGGCATGAAAGATAGCGGGTTCGGCAAGGAAGGGCCGGCCTATGCTATCCGTGAGATGACCATTGAGCGCCTGGTCATGTTGGGACCGTGAGTGAGCCGCCTGCCGGCGCGCTTCTCGCTGCTTCCTTTCGACCAGGGGCTGCCTGGCACACGGGCGCCTCTTGACGCAGCGGGGTCGTGCGCGGCCTGCGCTGAGGGGCACACGGCTTCAGCGCGGGGACGTGCATTTCGCTCGCCCCTACCCCCCGCTGCGTGAGGAGGGAGGCGCCGCGCCCTCCGACGACGGCAGGCGTCTGGAGGCGCGTGGCGCCTGCCGCGCTCGCGTGCTCGCCTGCAGACCGCCCAGACGGTGATCAGCGCGCTGTCAGAGCCTTATTCCGCCCTGGGCGCCTGCCTCTTCTTCCTGCGTAGCAGACAGAAGCCTCAGCGATGGGGCGGGCCAGGACCAGAAACGGACGTGGTCAGCGTCCTTCTCAGAAGAGGGGCATCGTGCGAGAGGTCCTTTTCGTCTCTTCGCCCTCTTATCCTCTCTCACTCATGCGATCCATCTCATCCACTCTTGCCCAATCCACAATCACAGGAGCGATCTTGTATGACTTACGCTGGCTTTCTGGCTCTGTTCCTGCTTGCACCCAGCGCTTTACTGGCCCTGCTGCTGCGCCGGCAACTGCTCTGCCGGCGCTACTGGCTGACTACGGCCCTGCTCGCCTGCATTGTGCTGTTGGCTATGGCCCCCTGGGATCACGCTGCCGTCGCGCGTGGTATCTGGAACTGGTCTTCCGCCCAGACCTGGGGCCTACGCCTCTGGCTTATCCCTCTCGAAGAATATCTCTTCGCGCTGCTGGAGACCCTGCTGACCACCCTCTTGCTTTTCGCCCTCTTGCTTTCTCGTTCCCGCTCTGCCCCCAGGCGCCGCATCTCAGAGGGACAGCTTGCCAACAAGAAAGGAGCCTGAGCGAGCATGGCGCACATGACCTATCTGCTCTTCTTAGTGGCCTGGGCCTTGCCCATTCTGGGCCTGCAATGGCTCCTTGGCTGGCGCAAGCTCTGGGCCTGGCGCCACCGCTGGCCCTGGGCGGTGCTTCTTGTTGGCAGCTACCTGACCCTGGCCGATAGCCTGGCCATTGCTCAACATCTCTGGTTCTTTCAGCCCACGCTCATCCTGGGTCTGACCCTCGGCAATGTCCCCCTGGAGGAAGCCCTATTCTACTTTCTGACGGCAGCCATGATCGCTCAGGGCTTTATCCTCCTGCTCCCATCTTCCGCCGTTCCCTCTGGCTCCCCAGCAGAGCCAGGCCCCTGACTGCCGACATAGCAAAGAAGAGGCGGGCCCTGCTCGCTGGAGCGAGGGAAGGAGGCCCGCCTCTCAGCAGCTTCACTGTAGCCAGCAAGATGAGGGGTCGTCTAGTTTCTGGCTGCGCTCCAGCTCCGGTCAGCGCCGGGCTACTGCGCCTGGGCCGCCAGCGTTGGGCCTTCCGTGCTTTCGCCGCCGACCTCCTCCACGGCGGCCTGACCAGCTAGCTCGCGTCCGATCAGGGCCGTTGAGATGAAGGAGACCACCGCCATGAAGATGATGAAGACGGCGATCAGGGTATAGGGAGGAGTACCCGCCCCTATGTATGTGCGCGTATTAGCCACCAGCCAGGTCGCCAGGATCGGCGCCGGGCCGCCCGCCGTAATCGAAGCGAGCTGATAGCCGAGCGAGGCGCCGCTATAGCGCAGGCGCGTTCCGAAGCGCTCCGAGATCAAGGCTGCCTGCGGACCGTAGAGCCAGTCGTGGAAGAAACTGATCGAGAGGATCATCGCCAGCACCACGACCACGGGCAGGCGCGTCTCCAGCAAGAGGAAGTAGGGGAAAGCATAGAGGGCCATCAGGACGCAGCCAATCATATACCAGCGCTTGCGCCCAAAGCGATCGGACAGGTGGCTCCAGGTCGGCATCAGGACCAGGCTGCAAAGCGCCGAGATAATCAGGCCAGCATACAGGACACTGGAATCGACCTTGAGCGTCTTGGAACCATAGGAGAGGATGAACGTCGTGAACAGATAGAAGGGCGCCTGTTCAGCCGAGCGCACCAGCGCCGACAGGATGATCTCGCGCCAGTAGTGGCGGAAGACCTCTACCAGCGGCACATGAGCGATGCGCCCCGTCTCTTTGACGCGACGGAAGGCCGGCGTTTCCAGAATGCGCAGGCGGATATAGAGGCCGACGAAGATCAGCAGCACACTCAGCAGGAAAGGAATGCGCCAGCCGATCGACAGGAAAGCCTCACCAGGGAACAGGGCCTGAAAGCCTAGTACCGCGATGGCCGCCAGGGCCAACCCCAGCGGCACGCCTGTCTGAGGCCAGCTCATCCAGAAGCCGCGGCGGCGATCGTCGCCATACTCCATCGAGAGCAGCACCGAGCCACCCCATTCGCCCCCCACGCCAGCCCCCTGTAGGAAGCGCAACACGGAGAGCACCAGTGGAGCCGCCAGGCCGATCTGACCATAGCCCGGCAAGAGACCCATCAGGGCCGTGGCGATCCCCATCAGCAGGAGCGTCGCAATCAGTGTCGATTTGCGCCCCACGCGATCCCCAAACCAGCCAAAGAAGGCCCCACCGAGCGGACGAGCAAAGAAGCCGACAAAGTTGGTCGTAAAGGAGGCGATTGTCCCCGCTACCGGGTCCAGCTCCGGGAAAAAGAGCTTGGGGAAGACCGTCGCCGAGAGGAAACCGTAGAGGAAGAAATCGTACCACTCGATGGCCGTTCCGACGGTGCTGGCCGCTAGAATGGGGACCATGCGGCGTACAGTGACGGGACTCGTCTCTGAGACCGTTGCCATGCATTCCTCCTTGAAGCGCAGTCAGGGATCAACAGCGACGTTATCGCATCGAGGAAGACTGAAGCAGCAGAGCGCCTTTTAACACCAGAGGGCGCTTGTCATAAGATACCCCCTTGCGCTCTTCCTCCAGCGCAGTGGCCTCACCTTCGCGGCACCAAACGACAGGGCAGGCGGCAGCGTTGCTGGCCCGACGAGGCAACGGCATGCTTCATATTCGTTTGTTGCACGCAATGCTTCTCTTGCATGCATAGACGCAGATAAGGCGATGGCCGCGCCGTATCTGCCGTGCAGCTTTCTCAGTCAGAGAGGAGTGAGTCGGTCGTGAGAAGGGACCTTTGTCCGGTCTCGCCTCTTTGCTGCGCTATGGGCGAGCTGCGTCGATGGACCGCCACAGCACCCGCTGTCTGAGAGGTTTGCCTTTCCCCAGGACTCGCTGATTGCCTATACTATGACTAGTTTGGCATCTCGGGGAAGCCTGCCAGCCACAGTATACTTTTGCAACGAGATCCATAGTTAATTAGATTATCTCATTTTGGGCCTGTTGCTGTCAAGAGCAGCAGTCAGCGAGCTGAGATCGGTGAATTGCTCGTTCGTGTTGCAGCGTAGGAGCAATCCCTTTAGTGTGACGATCAGGGATAGTCAAACGGCAGCGATTACCGCGCATGTGCTAGGAGGCTGTGTCGTATGTACCAATCATGTGCCCACAACGTTTCCTCCATTCACAGGAAGGATCACCGCTTTTGCTTTTGCACAGTTCACACCCCTGGCGGTAACTTTCAAGCCTCCTCCCACAATGCAGGCCCTGCTCACGTGAGGCTATGGCTATCAAACAACCCACATCCCTTTGTGCCACCTTGCCCCTAAAAGCTCCGGCATCTGTCCTGGGCAAGCCAGCCTATGGTTCACGCCCTGTTCTTTCTCCTCTTACATTACAAGGAAAGAGGATGGAATCTGCTCATCGGCAGCCCCATTCTGAAAAGAAGAGTTCTCGAACAGGCATCATAGTATAACTGGACAAATGGCCTCTGTCCAGAGCTACACCCTGCCGCCAGCGGGGAAGCAAATGTCGCACTAGACATCGCTTCCCCGTCGGCTCCTCCCATTGCTTAATCTGCCTCACGGCAGCGCAGACCCCCAAAGGTGCGCGGCGGCTCCCCACGACGCCACAGCACAGCCCCCGCACGCTGCGGAGCCACCGCCAGCGTCAGGCCCTCCTCCGGGAGCGTGATCCGCTGCTCACTGCCAGCTTCGGAAACCACCAGCAGGAGCGTGCCCTCCTTGAGCGGACGGCGCACCAGCAGCCAGGGACGGCGCCGCCCCTCGGGCTGTGGCTCCAGGGGCGTTCTCCCCAGCACCCGCTGATAGAGGCGCGCCAGCGGCTCCAGCTCGCTGGCCAGCTCCAGTGGCACCCCCGCCCATAGCAGGCGTCCTGCTCCAAAGCGCAGCTCACGCAACTCATTATGAGCTTTGCGCACGTAGCCCGTCTTCTCTTGGGCAAAACTCAGCTGATAGCGGCTCCCAGGCTCAAGCAGGAGCTCCTCATAGGGAGCCACCGGCTCAGGTTCTGGCTCGGGCAGCGCAGCGCCGTTGTTCAGGCGCGCCTCGAAGGGCAGATTATGCAGGTCGCGCCCGATGACACCGCTCACCAGGGCCGTGCCACCGCGATATACATAATCGAGCACGGCGAACCAGGCCGCCGGCTCACAGAACTGGAGAGAAGGCACAATGAGCGTCTGGGGCCGATAGTGCCTGGCAAGCAGCTCCGGTAAGCGGTGCTCACCGATGAGCTGCGGGATCACGCCCAGCTCATAAGCCAGAGCGCGCACCGCCTGGCGGGTCGGTAGCGCCCCCAGGTCCGGGCGGATAAACCACTGACTGTACGGGATCACCAGCCAGACCGGCGGCGGCTCCGGCGTCTCCTGGAGCTGCCCCTCCAGGGCCTGGACCAGGCGACAGAACTCGCGCATCACCAGCAGCTCCGGCTTGGCGCTGCCATCGGCGCGCACCAGACCGATGCTATTCTCATTCTCGCTGGTCATGTAGGCATTGGTATGCCAAAGCCACTGGATCAGCCCGGCCCCATTGGCTATCAGGCCCAAGATCAGCTTGCGCTCCAGCAGCCAGGCATTAGCCTGCTCTGTGCGCCAGGGGCGGCCATCAACATCGCGCACCAGCATCACTCCCGTCTCCTGGATCAGATTAGGCCGCTCCGGCGTCTTATCAAGGAGCATATCCCAGAGCAGGTCATCGACGTTCCACCAGGGATGCGTTGTCGTATAATCAACGGCGCTGGCGTAAAACTGCGGTGCAATGCGCGCGCCCGCCTCATCCTGGCCCACGCCGATCAGCGTCTGGCTGCCGGCGGCGCGGATAACGCGATACATGCGCCGCGCCCAGGCCACAAACATCTCTTGCGAAAAGCGCGTATAGTCGGCCACCTTGAGCATGGCGCGGGCCGTTGTATCGCGCACCGCTGTTGAATAGTCGGCCTCGCGCGGCAGGCGCACCTGCTCCCAAGAAGGCAGCTCCGCCGGTGTCTCACGCCAGCGCAGCTGCAACTGTTCCAGCGAGTAGCGCTCTTTGAGCCACTGGACAAAGGCCTCTTGCTCGTAGCGATCATAGTTTGGCAGGGGCCGCTGAGCGAAGGCGCGGGCCGGCGCCCCAAAGCTTGGCTCATTGATTAGATCCCACGACAGCAGCTCCACGCGGGCATAGCGGCGGGCCAGCAGGGCTAGAAAGCGCTCCTGGGCCTCCAGCGCGCGCGGATCAAGCCAGGGGTTCAGACCATCAAAGAGCGGCGGGAAGAAGGCAAAGAAGGTAAAGATCACCTGCAGATCGTGGCGGCAGGCCGTCAGGACAAAGGCATCGAGCGCACGCAGGAAAGACTCTGTCGGAACCCCGGCGACCGGCATCACCTCGCGCCAGGCTGTCCAGAGACCAGTTCGCAGCATATTGATGCCAGCGGCCTTCATCTCAGCCATCTCACGCTCCCAGCGGGCCGGATTGGGCAGGCGCCAGTACTTACGCTGGACGCGGCTATCCATATAGGTCGTGCCGCAGACCAGAAAGAGGCGCTCGCCCTGATAAAAATAGTCGCGTCCCGCCACCAGGCGCTTTCCGCGCGTCGCAGCGATCAGCGTCTCATCCCAGACCCAAAAGCCTGTCTCCTGGGCCAGCCACTGACCTCCCCCAGGACGATACTCGCTGCGCACTCGATAGAGGCCGGGCCTGGGAGGTGACGGCAACTGCAGATAGCGTTCGTAGCGCAGCGGTGAGGCGGGCGCCTCAAAGGTCCAGCTTTGCAGTACCTCGCCCTCATCGACATGGGTCACGGTGATGCGTAGCTCCAGCGCCAGCCGCTCGGGCAGTGTCACCACCAGAGCAGGTGTCTCCTGCGGCTGATAGCAGGCCAGCACCGGGCGAACAGCAAAGCAGAGCGGGTCTTCTAGTGCAAAGGCGATCAAGCGCCGAATAGGCTCAGCCAGGGTCAGCCAATCCTCTTCAGCGGCAGGCTCCCAGAGCGAGAGCAGCCAGCGCCCTCCCTGGAAGCGCCCCCCTAGCTGGTCGAGCACTAAGGCAGGCGTCGCCAGCCGCTCTTCACCATAGGGCGTGGTGGCAACGGCGAACAGCAGAGGCCGTAACAAGGTATCAAACGGCCCCGCTGAGCCAATCTCTTCGGGGTAGTCGGATGTCTGTGTCAAACGCGGATAACAGGCCCAGAAGCGTCCTGGTCGCTCTGAAGGCAGAGATAGCGCGCAATTACGCAAAAAGTGTGCCTCCGGCGCAGCGACCAGGCGCAACGAGCCTGGTTGCGCCCCGCCCGCCGCCAGATCCACGGGGAAGAAAGGCCCCAGGCAGAGCTGACGGGTATAGACATCCTGTTCCGGCTCGACCTCGCCTGTAGCGGTCACTGGTCGCGCGAAGGGCATCCCGCCGAAGATCGCCAGATTGCCCCCACGCTCCAAGAAATGCAATAAGGCATTCCAGGCAGCCTTTGGGAAATAGGGACCATGAAAAGAGACCAGAAGGCGCGGCGAGGTCCCCAGGGCCTCAGCCAGATGGGCGGCGTCACAGACCTCAAAGGGGACGGGCAGCAGTCTGCCTGGCAGGGCCTGACTGCAGGCCCGCGGATAGGCCGGATCAGCAAAGACAAGCACGCGATCTGAGCGAATCAAGGCTGTCATTGTTCCTCACACAAAAGCATCCAGACAAGGAGCATACGCCGGCTGCAGCAGCCCGTCTCCGGGGTCCGGCCCGCGAGACGTGCGAGGGAACCAGCCGGCGTCGGCTCAGCCGGCAGCAATCTTGAACAGCGGGAGAGAGCAGCGCTCTTCTGACACGTGGTTGGCAGCATCCCTGCGTGGGGACCAACAAGGCGCTTCCTTCCTCCTTATGTAGCCTGACAGGAGCGCGTCAGGGCCCAGATGCGCGAAGGAGTGGGTATAAGCGCCTCAGAGCCGGGCAGAAGGAGCAGGGGCGCAGGCCGACTCGCGTTTCACTAGCTCTACGTCTAGCATAGAGACCACGTGCACGGGGTCGGGATGGCTGATCAGAGCCAGCAGCCGCCGCAGGGCCACGATGCCGAGCGCCTCCTTATTGACGCGAACTGTCGTCAGAGCTGGCGTCAGGTGCTCCACCATATCGATGTCGTCGAAGCCGACCAGCGAGACATCTTCGGGCAGACGCCGCCCGGCCTCACGCAGAGCCTTCATTGCCCCAACGGCCATCTCGTCGTTGGCGCAGAAGAGGGCACTAAATGGCACCTTGCGCTCCAGCAGCCGTCTGCAGGCCAGATAGCCGCCATCCATCGACAGGCCGCCGTCCTCGTACAGCTCCGGCAGGATCGGCAGGCCAGCTTCCAGGAGAGCCAGGCGATACCCCTGAGCACGACGCTCGATGGTGTAGACCCGATTTCGGGGCGGCTCTTTCCCCTGTCGCTCAGCCGTCCCTGTGACAAAAGGGCCCCCCATGAAGGCAATGCGGCGATGGCCCAGGCTGATCAGGTACTCAACAGCCAGGCGAGCGCCGTCCAGGTTGTTGCCCAGCACAGCATCTGTTCCAGGGACATAATTGTCGACGAGCACTAGTGGCGTGCCCGTCTGTTGAATGGTGCGCACCGTCACGGCCTCCGCCGGCCCCACCAGCAGAATGCCGCCAAGGCGCATATCGTAGATCATCGTCAGCAGGCGGTCAGGGTCGGTCTGGACTTCGCTAATCGCGCGGTAGGTCACTTTGACGTTGGCCCGCCGCGCCTCGCTCTCAACTCCATGCAGAATGTGCGACCAAAATGGATTGGTGGGAACGCTGGTCTTGGGCAGAAACGAGCAGAAGAGAAAGCCAATCTCGCGAACCGCCCGCCCTTCGAAAGGTCGCTCCTCACTCGCCTGGCCCAGGCCCTGCCTCCCACCCCCGAAGTAGCCCAGGCGCGAGGCCGCGCGTAAGACACGCTGGCGCGTCTCTTCGGTGACGTTGCCGTGGTTGTTGAGTACGCGTGAAACGGTGCCAACTGAGACCCCCGCTTCCCTGGCGATGTCTCTCAAGGTGACTGTGTTTGCCAACGCCGATTCCTCCGAGGCTGTGAAACGTTTACGAAAAAGATAACATCCACATTGATTTATGTCAATCTTTAGGCCGGCCAGCAGGTGGTAAGACGAGACTCAACTATGAGAAAGGGCACCTATTGACAGAATGGCCGGCAAGATGGTACCATTCTTCCGTGTAACGGTTCATTGAAAAATTTGCATAGTTCATTGAAACGACTGGAGCGCAGCCACTCATCCAGGAAGGAGCAGAGCATATGCAGGATGCACATGCTGATGACAGCCCGCGACTGTCTGTGAGCCGGAGAGCGTTTCTTGGAGCTGCAGCCGCCGCCGGATTAGGCTTGTGGGCGGCGGGTACAGGCTTTGGTGCGGGAACGGCTTTTGCGCGCCCCAGTGGAGACACTGCATCACCCCCTCGTTTCTCGGCAGCCAGCCTGCGACAGAAGCGTGACAGCTTTGTGACCCGGCGCGGACCCATTTTTATGCTGGGTGGCGAGCCTTTCTATTTCGCCGGCACTAACAACTATTATATGCATTATCAGTCCCATTTCATGATCGACGATGTTCTCAAGGATGTTGTCGCGATGGGGCTGCCGGTCCTCCGCATCTGGGGTTTCCTTGACGGGCAGCCGCATAACGGCTTTGTCATGCAGCCCTCGCCCGGGGTCTATCCTGAAGACGGCTACGAGCGCTTTGACTACACTGTCTGGCGCGCCGGGCAGCTTGGGATCAAGCTGGTAGTGCCGTTGGTCAACAACTGGGATGACTTCGGCGGCATGAATCAATATGTGGCCTGGTTCGGGGCCAGTGGTCATGACGACTTCTATACCAACCCCCAGATCAAGGCTGCCTACAAGGCCTATGTGCGTCACTTCCTTCACCGCGTGAACCGTTACACAGGCAAACCGCTCTACCACGACCCCACGATCATGACCTGGGAGCTGGCCAATGAGCCGCGCTGTCAGTCGGACCCGAGCGGCCAGACTCTGACGGCCTGGGTCCGCGAGATGAGTGCCTTTATCAAGAGCATGGACGGTCTGCACCTGGTGGCGGTTGGTGACGAGGGCTGGTACAACGAGCCGGGGAACACCGACTGGACGCGCAACGGCAGCCAGGGCGTGGACTGGAAGCGCCTGGTTGCGCTGCCAACGGTCGACTACGGCACCTTCCACCTTTATCCCGACTACTGGGGCAAAGACAACGCCTGGTCGCTACAATGGATCGCCGATCATATCCGCGATGGTCACGCGCTGGGCAAGCCGGTGGTGCTGGAGGAATATGGCTGGCTGGACATGGCCACCCGTGACAATATCTATCGCCAGTGGACCGACCAGGTCTATCGTTTGAATGGCAACGGTGATCAGTTCTGGATTTTGACGGGCCTGCAGGACGACGGCACGCTTTACCCCAACTATGACGGCTTCCGGGTGACTTATCCGAGCAGCACGGCTACGGTGATTGCCCAGCATGCCGCCCAGATGCGCGCCAAATCGCAGCGGCCCGCGCGTGGTCCCCAGGTTCGCGCCTAGCGCCAGGGAGATCATTCAGTAGACAAGCTCAGGAAAGGGGTCAGTCATCGATCAGTCGGGGCAAGCTCTTCCTGCTCGCGCGCCGCACATGAGGGCGGTGGGAAGAGCGGCAGGAGCAAGAGCAGCAGGAGATTCGTTACCACCTCACTCACACCCTCACGCCCTGGGTTTCCTGCTTGTTGTGACACCGGACTGCCTGGATCGCCCGGTCCAGGCAGTCGCTTTTTGGGCCTCTGCAGAGCGCGCTAGCTGCGCCCGCAGCGGTTTCCCAGGTTCCTCCCTCTGGGAAGAATAGAGCTTCAGGGAAAGAGTCGCCCCAGGCGACCAAAGCGCAGGCTCGCTGCCAGGCGAGAAATTGGGAAGACGTTCAGCAGCTTTCCGACGGCCTCGGAGCTTCATGATTGGGAGGAGGATTGAATGGGTTCATTCAAAAGAACATGTCTTTTCTCTGATAAGTCCGCTCTTTGATGATGGTGCGGTAGCAAACAATGCCAGTGGTCCTGCCTCCTTCCAGGCGGAGACAGAGCCTGGGCCTGTTCATACAGCCAGTGTACCTTACTTAGCGTAGCCCCTTTCGCTACCCAGGCGGCAAGACCCGGCTTATTCCCTACGTGCGCCGCTGGTTCTCCCCAGGCAGCAGATCAGCTCGCGGTCTCTGGCCAGCAGGCCTGACCCTGCTGCTGGAACCCTTCGCTGGCGACGGCAGCGCGAGCCTGACCGCTGCCGCCGAGGGACTGGTGGATGCCGGGCAGCGATGTGGCGCTGGGGCTGGCTGAGGCTTATGCTCAGTCTGGCGACGAGCGTCGGGCGCTCCACTATATGACGCTCGCTCAGGACGCTTTCCCCACTCCCCAGAACTCGACCCCAGCTTCGCCTATGCCGAATGTGGCTTGAACGTTGCTCTACCAGTGGGAGGGCAAGATGTGCCTGGAGCTGAGCGCTCACTTCTCCGACTTTGGCTATCAGCAGCGCGGTTGGCAGGCCATTGACTGGATCTTTTCGCCCGCTATGTACGCCAGGAGGCCGAGTTGGCCCTGACGCTGCACAGCCAGAAACGCTATAATGAGGTACTCGAAGTCTTTCAGCGGGCGCCGCGCTCCTGGCGGCATGAGCCACAGATCCAGCGGCTGGCCCGTGATTTCTTCAATCCGTTGCCTAGCCCAGGTTGAAGGAAGGAACAGGTAGACAATGGCAGAGTTCCTTGAGGTGCGCACAACGATCGATTCGGAGGAGGGCGCACGCCGGATCGCCCAGCAGCTCATCGAGCAGCGCCTGGCCGCCTGTGTGCAGATCTCCGGCCCTATTCAGAGCGTCTATTGGTGGCAGGGAGCTATTGAGCAGGCTCAGGAATGGCTCTGTAGCGCCAAGACGCGCGCCGATCTCTATAGCGCAGTCGAGCAGGCCATTCGCGCGGCTCACTCCTACGAGGAGCCGGAGATTATCGCCTTGCCACTGGTGGCCGGCAGCGCTGGCTACCTGCGCTGGCTAGCGGCTGAGACCCGTCCCGCGAGCAGTGACCAGGCCTGAGCCGACCCTCAGTGCTCTACGCAGGCCAGCAATGCCAGGGAGGCGGACAGGAGTTGGGTCAACGCTCCTCCTGTCCGCCTTTGGCTAGCTGCAAAACGTCTCTCGATGGAGAAGTCGGAAACCTGGCAGCTCCGCCCTATCTCCCTCTGTTAGCCGCCCCCCGCAATGTTGAGGCCCATCATCCCATACCATTAGCTTCGCGCTGGGCCGTCAATTGCCAGTCAGCTAACCAGTGAGTCAGCCAGCCACCTCAGATGTGGTGCCGGGGCGAGTTTTGCAGCGAAGAGTGAAGTATCTCTCTTGCTTTTGATTGTCTTAATGGAGTATAGTAACTCTCATCAATGAGAGCACCGGGGCCTTTGGTCTGATCTTCTGCCTGCTGTGCTTCATCTGTGAGACCTCCTCTGGGAACACTCCGGCCTGACCAGATCCGGGACCCGGCTTCTCCTGTTTCCTAATTTGGTTTGCCGGCGGCTGCTCACCGCATGAGGTACTTGTAGAGTGAGATTCGATGGCGACGCTTTTTCAGGCCAAGGACGGGAGCCACTTCTATATTGTTGTAGGTAAGAGCCAGGGGACCTTTCAGATCACGCGCGAGGGCCTTTTTCGGCTGGCTCAGTGGGGTATTCGGCTCCCTCGCCCCGGCAGACAGGATGAGGGCGTTTCCCTCTCCCGGGGGACATTTCATAAGCTGCGAGATAACGGCTATCTCTTTACAAAAGGCCTCTCGCTCGCGGCCAGTCGGCCCAGTAGTTCCAAGCCCGACGATGACGACGATGAATTGGGGGATAGAGACGAGGCCCTCTCAGGGCTACCTTTGTTGCTAACGGTGAACCCAGACGATCAGGGGGAACGCTGGCAGCTCTCTCTTGATCTCTCGGCGTTGGGTGAGGAGACATGGCGGGAGTTGCTGCGGCTCGCCGGCTCGCCGGCAGAGGCTCGTCTGCTGACCGGCCCGCCAGCGCTAACCGGGGGGCGATCGCTCAGGGAGCTGGCGTTTTTACCTCGGCTACCGGTGCCTCCCCAGGGCACAGCATATGAGCTGTGGTGTCGGCTTCCCAACGGATGCCATCGCCTCCAGACAGTGCCCCAGACGCCCGGGCTTGGTACCGACTGGCAGGGAACACTCTTTGTTGAGGAGGAGGAGCTTGAGACAGAAGAGGAGAAGCTCCTCCGGCGCCTGCGCCGCGGTGAGAGCGTGAAGCTCTATCCTGGAAGGCGGCTCTACTGGCTGGTGCGCAGCAACCTTGATGCTGAGCAGGGACTACTTGAGGACTGGCCCGGTTCGAAGCGTCAGATCGGTCCGCCCTGCTCCGGCTGGCAGTTGTGGGAACTGGAGCTGACGCCGGCGGCCCTGGTCACCCCGGACTGTGAGACCCGCCTCAAGCGCTGGCTGACCTATAGCGACCTGAAACCACAGCGGTCGGCCTGGTCGCTGATGTTGCTCAGTCCGCCCCTGCTGCTCCCGGAGGAGGGGCCGCCCGTGCTCGGGCCATGCCCGAAAGTGGTCGTAGGCTGCAGGCCACCCGCCGACCTTGCCTCCTTCCAGTCTGGGCACGCCGGCACCATCACCCTGGATCTGCGTCTTAAACAAGAAGGCAATGGCGAGTCTGTGGGGCGACGGTTTGCGCTGACCAGAGAGATCACTATGGTCTATGTGGCACTGGATGGCCTGGCCCCAGGCGCGTATCAGCTCTGGCAGGAAAACCAGCCGGGTCGGCTGGCCTTTGTTATTGCTTCCCGCACTGAGGAGGTCGGGGCCGCTCTCTGGCCATCTGAAGTGCTGGCCGGCCTGCGTTGCACTGCGGTGACTCCAGACGGCTCCCGGCAGGAATTCGCGGCTTTCAGCTCGGCGTCGACAGCAAGGGCTGCCATAACGGCGGAGCCGCACCGCCTCCAGTTGACGACGGCAGAAGAAGGGGCAGCCCTGAGCTGGGAGCTGGCTCCGGACGGTTTTCCGATCACTGTCGCCTGGCAGTGCTCTCATGCCGGTCTGCCTGCCAGTGGGGCTGGCCCTGTCTCCGGCTGGCAGCGGCACCCGGATTTGGTGACAACGGGGGAGCAGCTCACAGCTCTCTGGCAGCAGCAGATCTGGCCGGCGCTCTCCAGAGCCAGCCAGGCCCGCTTGATCCTCGATGGGAGCGCCCTGGGCTGCCTGGAGATCTCGTTACAGCCAGCCGCCAGGCCGGTCGCCGCGGCTCCGCTGATCAGCGCCGCTCAACGCGCACAGCTGCTCTGGCTGAGTTATTGCATCACAGCCCTGCCCGCAGCCGAGCCTGCGCCGGCGCTCCCGGTTGCTCTGGAGCAGCGGCTGCGCTCTCTAGAGCAGGCCGCCCACCGGGATGACCCGCCGCTCGCGCTGGCGCTGCGACGTCTCTTGCGTGCTCGCTTACCGCTCTGGGTGGCGCTCCGCCTCCTGGCTCTTCTGCAGGGACAGTAGCAGCTTCACACTCGCGACTCTCTTCACTTGCCCGCTCGCTTCACTGCTTCCACTGGGATCGGAAAGGCCTTAGCCATGATCGATGTTGAAAGCTATCGGTGGATCGGAATTATTCAAAAAGATGATCTAAAGGAAAGACTCGCTTTTGTTACTCCTCTCGCATTTTTCGATGGTGAATCTCGGATGTGGGAGCCGCTCATCTGGCAGGCGCATAAAAGCTGTTTTCCCAAAGCCGGTAAGGTTCTCTGCTGGCCCGAGTGGGCGCCAGGGCTGCTTTACAGCTTTCGAGTTGAGCCGACTCCGGCTCGTGAAGACAGCAAAGACTCACCAACCTATGCCCATTACCGTATCGCTGGCTCTCTCCTGCCCTCACCTGAGGGACTGGCTCAGATACTCGACTGGAGCACTACCCCACGAGAGCGGCTCATCGCCAGGCTGAGCGAACCCTTCGCCAGGCCATGCTATACGAAAACCATCTATATCCAACACGGGCAACAGCTCTATGGGCCAATTGAGCTAGACAGCGAGCGGCTGGGTCCTCGCGCCTACACAGACGGCAGTTCGGAGCTATACGTGACCGTCTGTGATCTTCCCCAAGATGAGCAAGAGATCCTTACGTTCCTACTCGACAACGGTGAGGAGCTACGCCTCCTGACCATCGAGCCACAAGCCTGCGAGCAGCAGGACTGGTCACCGCCCAGTGTGATCATCAAACAGGTGCTCACCGCCTCCAAGCAACTGCTCATAGAAGATTTCAAGCCCGACGAAGTGCGGCGCGTCCTGAAAGCGCTGAAACATGCCCTCAGTTCTCTGCCGCCGACGGCCTTGTCCCTCTTGCCGGACACCCTCGCCCGGGCCAAAGCTCTGCTCCACGAAGGAGAACAGGCCATCAGCGCCCTGGAACAGTTCAGCGACTTCCTGCAGCAGCTCCCCGCCGTCCAGCAGCAGCTCGCTGCGGCCCGCGAAGCAGCCCACCAGAGAGCCTACCAGGAGGCTCAGGCAGAGGCCCGCCAGCACCTGGCCCAGTTCTATCGAGAGCAGGAGGAGGCCATTGCCCGCGAACTTGAGGCCCGTCTTGCTGAGCAACGCCAGCAGCTTGCAGACGGTGAGCGGCAGCTTGATCAGCTCACGCGAGCTATCAAAGAAGCCTCTGATGAGCTTGAGCTATATAAAGAAGAAACAGAAGCACAAAAGCGCCTACTTCAGAAACAAGAAGCGCAGCTTCAGGCCTTCGAGGCACGCTTTTGGCAGCGTCTGGAAGAGCTACGCCAACAGCCGCTAGAGGTGCTGAGCCAGGTGCTTGCAGACCACTGGCTCTTGGTGGCCAGCGCCAGTACAGACAATAGGAGAGGCAGCAGAAGAGACACCAGTAGAGGCATGGGCACAGGCACCGCCCTCCAGCACACCACAGAGGCCCTCTGGCCAGAGCTGGCCAACGCCGGGCCGCATAAGTCCATTGCTGATCCCTCTATCTTGCTCCAACTGGACACCGTCCGCCAGGCCGCTCAGTACAACGGCGTCAAGCCGGCGGCTGTGCGCTTCTGCATCATTGTTCTACTGACAGGCCTCATCCCCACGCTCAGCGGACCCCACGCCCTCGCCACGCTGGAAGCGCTCAGCCAGGTGCTCAGCGGTGGGCGCCTCTGCCGCGTTCCCATTCCGCTCAATGCCCTGCAACCGCTCGACCTCCTCGGCCAGCTTAGCACCAAAGAGCGGCTTTTCCTACCTGCTGCCTCTCCCCTGGCCGATACCGTGCTCTGGGCCGCCAACCATCCCGAGCAACTCGCCATCGTTGTCCTCGAAGGACTGGACCGCATCCCCGGCGCCGCCGTTTACGTCCCGCTTCTACAGCAATACATGGCCATGCAGCACCGTCCCACAGCGACGCCGACAGCGGTGCCGCTCTTCCATCCCCAGGTGCTGCCCCCTGATGACCCCTACCGCTCTCTAGCGGCCTTTCACTGGCCACGCAACCTGCTGCTGACGGCAACCTGCGACAGCGATCTGCACAGCCTGCCGCTACCTACCATCACCCGGGGCTGGCTGGTCCACCTCGAGCCCAGTCGGCTGCCCTTAAGCCTCAATCAGCACCAGCTCAACGCTCCCCAGGAGCGAGGCGAGGTCGCAGCCGCAGACTGGCAGCGCTGGCGCCTCAGCGTCAATCAAACGCTCGCGGGCACAGCCAGCAACGACACCAGCGCCAACGCTGCTCTCGCCGTCCTGGATCTTCTCAAGCAGACAGCCCAATTCTTCGGCTGTTCCTTCGAGGAGGGTTTTCTCAATAAGGCGGCCTATGATCTCGCCACAGCTTCCGCAGAGGAGGTGAGCTAACGCCTTGAGCGCTGAGATCGAGCTGCTACAGAGCCAGGAGGCTGGCTATTTCGTCAGCTCCTCGCTGCTGGGAACCGGGCAGCCCACGCCGGAGGCGCGGCAAGCCGAGGCCGTACGCGTGGTCCTCTGGGCCTTGTGCCGGGGACGCGCCGGCGCTCTGAGCATGAGCCGCGACACCGCCGTTTCGACCCGTACGCTGCTGCACCAGGCGCGCCGTCTGCTGCTACCTTTCGCGCCGCAGCGGCTAGCCTCCGCCTCCTTTGACCAAGACCGGCTCCGCGAGGCCGGAGCCGGCTTCGGTGCTCTGCCGGCTCCAGAGCAAATCGATCGCCGGCTCCTGGAGCGGCTCGCCGAGCAAGGCGATCTGCTCCAGCTCATCGACAGGGGAGCGCACTGGTTACCGGCCCCGCCGCGCCTTGTTCCGCTCGGCAGCCACTATCTGCTCGCCGGCGGTCTCCCCCTGCACGCGCTGCCCGCCGTGCTCCAGGAGCAAATCACTTTGCGCAACACCCTGCGCCTGCTACCGCTCTCCGCGGGCGCGAGCTGGCCCTACGCCTATCAGAGCCTGACAAACTGGCTCGGTCCCCAGCCGTCCAGTCTGCCCGAGTTGCAGAGTTTCTTTCAGCAGGCTCCACTTATCTCCGTTGACAGCGCCCCGCTGGAGGACGAACCCAGTGAGGTCTACTGGCCCCACCACGCTGGTCCCCAGGAAGAGC
Source organism: Thermogemmatispora argillosa (assembly GCF_059696725.1). Taxonomy (NCBI): domain Bacteria; kingdom Bacillati; phylum Chloroflexota; class Ktedonobacteria; order Thermogemmatisporales; family Thermogemmatisporaceae; genus Thermogemmatispora; species Thermogemmatispora argillosa. The sequence continues at coordinate 1,665,912 of NZ_AP019377.1, forward strand.
GCTGGCTGCCTGTGACCCGCGCCGCCAGGCTACCAGCGGGGCGCTACCTGCTGCGCAGGCCAGACCGCTGGTCGCGCGGACGCTTCCACTACAGGATCGTGTTGCTGGACCAGGGGCGGATTCTGCAGGAGTCCCATCCCTGGGAGGAGATGGACATTGAGACGCCCCGTCTCTGCTATGCCCTCGACCAGGCCGCCGGTAGAAAGACCGTAGCCCACTTTGCCCCGACCGGCAGCGAGACGCTAGCGCTTGGCCTGGAGAGCCGCCTGCCCAGGCGTGAGTATCGCCTGCTGCAGGCCGTCGGTGAACGGCAGCCAACCAGCCAAAGGGCCACCTTGCGCTACCGCTGGTGCGCCATCGCCCGCGCTGATCTGCCGCTCGTGACGCAGGCCCTGCAGGCCCTGGGCATCACGAGCGAGTATCACTCGGCTGCCAGCAGGGACTGAGGCCCACTACACATGTTCGCCGCCGATGCAGGGCGACACGGCCACAGGCGGAGGTGCTCCGCAGCGCGGTCTCCATAGTGTCCCGCTAGCAGCGCTGCCGGTCCATTCCGCCGACCGTGGCGCTCCGCCCACTTTTATTTATGAGCCAGCCGCCGCCAGGGCCTGCGACTATGGGGCAGGAGCTGGCGGCGAGCACGTCACGTCAGGCCAGAACGCCAATCATCTCTAGCTGCACCAGCAGATCAAGGCCCGAGCGCAGCGGCAGGCGCTCTGTCTGCGGCAGAGCCTGCAGAGCCTTCACCGTCTCCTCCAGATGGGCCAGCGTATGCGCACCGTCGAAGAGCGAGAGTAGCACCTCCTCGCCGGGATGCAGATCGAGATAGCGCCGCGTCTGGCGGTTGATCACCCGCCGCGTCTGACGCACTGCCCCCTGATAGTAGTAGAGGCCATCGCACAGCTCGGCATCCTTGAGGCGTAGCGGACGCCCCGCGTACTGGGCTGCTAGCTCCTCGCGGCAATAGGGCGCCCCAAAGAGACCGTTGACAAGTTGCTGCGCTTCATGCAGGGGATAACTGCCAAAGAGACTCAGCGACTCCGCACGCGTCGCATAGCCCGAGGCCAGACGCGTGAAAGCCTGGCGATCTGAGAGATTCAGCTCACTGCCACTGCGCGCCAGGATGCGCCGCGCCTGCCAGAACCAGCTTTCTAGCGAAAAATTATTGCTGTACCAGAAGGCGGCCATGTCGCGATAGGCCTGCAAATAGGTGCGATAGGTCTGAGCATAAAACTCCCAGTAGCGGCGAACCTCCTCATCGCTGCTGGCCCCAAAGCTCGATACCAGGGTATAGGCCGCCTTCTGTCCCAGCTCATGGGCCAACATCACGCCCGAGGAGAGGATCGGATCGACAAAGCCCGCCGCATCGCCGACCATCGCCCAGCCGGGCCCACTGAGCCGGCGACTGCGATACGACCAGTCCTGAATAGCACAGACATCGCGCCGCTGATCGGCAGCAATGCGCGTCAAGTGGGCCTCCTTGAGCAGATCGCGCACCTCGTCACAGGCCTGCAGCTCCTCCAGATAGAGCTGTTCCGGTCCGGCGGGCAGCTCCTTGAGCGTCTGGCGATGGGTTACAAAGCCCACGCTCATCACATCGCGCTTCAGAGGAATATACCAGATCCAGCCGCGCGGCGTGGTAATGATGCAGATGCGCGTCAGCTCCGGGTAGCCCGTATACTCATAGAGCCACTTCGCCCCCTGCCAGTAGCCAAAGAGGGCGTAGTTATTCATCTGAGGATCATACTCGCGCAGCTTCAGCGCATGCCCGATCAGGGCCTGCTGTCCGCTGCAGTCGAGCAACCAATCGCAATAGACTGTCTGCAAACCACGCCCATCGACAAACTCGACGCCGATGGCACGCGGCCCCCAACCATCGGCATCTGAGGACGAAGCCCCCAACGGTTCGCGCTCCCAGAGGACGCGCGTGACCCGGGCCCCCTGGCGCACCTCAACCCCCAGGCTGGCCGCATGGCGCAGCAGCAGCTCATCGTACTCAGCGCGCCGCACCTGCCAGGCCCGCGTATAGAGCCGCGGCAGACGCTTGCCCTGAGCCACGAGCTGCGAGATCAACTCATCAAACTCAAAGCCCCACGGCTCACGGCTGCGGCCCCAAATAAAGGTTGCCCCCAGCTTCTCCAGAAAGCCAGCATTGGCCACCTTCTCATAGGCGCCCATCTCCTCCAAGACGGGCGAGGCTCCCGCTAGCAGGGATTCTCCCACATGATGGCGGGGAAAAAGCGCCCTTTCCAGCAGCAGCAGGCGCAACTGAGGCGCATAGCGGCGGGTCAGGGCCGCCACCGTGCTGCCCGCCGGCCCGCCGCCCACAATCACTACATCGTAGTGGCTTGTCATCGCTCGCTCGGGCCTCCTTTCCCTAGAGGCTTCGCTGACAGATCACCCCTCCGCTCAGCAAGGCCAAAAGCGTCGTTGAGGTACAGGCTATATCGGCAATACGCACCAGCGGCAGCCCCTCATGCTGAGCCTGCCAGCTCTGTCCCAGATCATCCGAGCGGAAGATCCCCCCACCCGCCAGCACAAAGAGCAGGCGCCGCTCTGCCTGCTGGCACGAGACCACGCGGCGAATGCCTCCACCACCATGCCCCACCGCACTGCGGCGCCAGTTCCCGTCGGGCGTTGCCAGCAGCAAGATATTGCCGACCCCCAGCGCCAGCGGCTCGCCGCAACTGGCTACCAGCGGCCAATTCGTATCGGCTTCCAGCCCGCGTATCCAGTTGCTTCCATCATCGGTTGAATACCAGAGACAGACATGGTACTGCCGCGGATCGTAGGTCGCCGCCACCAGGTGCTCAGGAGTAGCCTGCAGAGCCGCCAGCAGCGCTACCCCGAATGGCGGCGTCAACTGGCGCCAACTTGCCCCATCGTTCGCACTGTGCCAGAGACGCCGGCCATCGCCGCTGGCTACCCAGATGTGCCGGGACCGCCCCGCGCCCGCCCAGGTGATCAGCGTGTTGCCCTCCAACGGCTCCGCCAGTAAGAGCTGATGCTCCCCGCTGGCCGGCCAGAGGCGCAGCAGCCCTTCGGGACCTGCCACAAGCAGCGCCTCCTCATCGAGGGCAGCCCAGCCTGTCAGCGGCAAGGTTAATCCCTCCAGGCGGCGCCACTCTGCCGCCTCAGTAGCCCCATCTGCCGGCAGCCTGACCTGCAGCGGCGCCGTATGGGCCCCCAGCAGCCATAAGCGCTCACCCTGGGGCTGCAGACGCAAGAGATCATGCAGCGGCGGGAGCGGCAGCTCTTGCCAGCGCTGCCCATCGTCAGTACTCACCAGTACCCCCCCATCGCTGCCCGCGTAGAGCCGGCCCGGCCCTTGACGACAAATATGCACCGGGCGCCCATCGACCGCCTCCCAATGGCTCCCCCCATCGGTCGAGCGCAGCAGGCCGCGCTGCGTCCCCAGCAGGAGCGTTCCCGCCTCGGTGGTGAAGAGCGAGAGCGGCTGCGCCCCTTCCAGGCCGTCCGCTGCCGGCAGCGGCTGCCAGCCTTCACCTTCGGCATTGGCCTGCAACAGGGCGCCGCTCTCCAGCACCGCCAGGACGCCCCCAGCGGGCAGACGCGTCAGCGCCTCTACAACCCCCTCACTGCTCTCCAGCACGCGCCGCCAGCCGCGGCCACCGTCGCGCGAGCGATAGACGCCCTCATCAGTTGCTGCCAAGACCGTCAGCCTGTCCAGCCAGAGCAGATCGGTAATCTCCTGACTCTGCAAACCAAAAGAGACGTTGCGCCAGGTGCGCCCGCCATCGCTACTGCGCAGCACGCCGTTGGCAAGCGTTCCGGCCAGCAGAGTATTGTCGCTGGCAAAGCCGGGCGAAGGTGCCAGCACGGTCACGCCAACACTTCCATCTTCGATTTCAGCGCGCTGCCAGCCTGCCCCGCCGGTCAGCGAATAGGCCAGTCCGCCGTTGCCACCCGCCAGCAGTAGATTGCCATAGGCCCACAGGACCGTCACCGGGGCCGGCGGCAAGAGCACCGGCCCCGCCTCCCAACTCCCGGCCTCCTCGCTTTGCGCCTCAGCAGCGAGCCGATAACAGGCGATGCCCCCCAGACCGCCGGCCCACAGTCGTCCCGGCGCCGGCGCCAGCGCATAGACCGGCGTCGGTAGAGCTGGCGCCACCAGCTCGCGCCATACCTGTCCGCCTGCTCCCCCTCCTGAGCCTTCGCCTGAGTGTTGTCCCATCTCTTCTGTCGTCCAGCTCAAAGGCAGACACCTCCTTCTTCCTCGCTTCCTTCCTTTTTGCTTGTTGGCTTGCAGCCATCGCCAGGCATCTCAGGACACGCCGCCACAGATGCCCGGGCCTCTTGTCATTATCGCAGAGGGCCGCAAGCCTGCAAGCCCTCTCATCCCCCCACAGGCAAGCAGGCCAGGAGCCACAGAAGTCCCTCAAGCGTTAAAGACCACCGCATCGGTCGTCAGCAGCATGGTGGCCAGGCTAACCGCCGCGCGCACAGCTCCGCGCACAATGCTACAGCAGTCAAGAATGCCCCGCTCCCACATCGAGACCACCTCACCGCGCAGGGCATCGAAGCCATAGTCAGCCCCCCGCCGCCGTACCTCTTCCAACACCAGCGGCGGATGGACCCCCCCATAATTGCGCACAATCTGCAGAAACGGCTCCTGCAGCGCAACCCTCAGTAGCTCAACCCCACAGCGCTCGTCGTCATGGCAGCAGGCGGCGCGTGCCTCCTCCAGAGCGGGCAGGCAGTTCAGGAGAGCCACACCGCCACCGGGGACTAGCCCCGCCTCATAGGCCGCCTCCAGCACGCGCAGCGCCTTCTCAGCCTGCTCCTTCCTCAGCTCTAGCTCGTGCTCGCTGACCGCCCCGATCTTGAGAATGCCGATCCCGCCCGTCAGACGCGCCAGGCGCAGACGTAAAAACTCCCATTCGCTATTTTTGCCGCGCGGTGCCTCGCGAAGCTGAGCGCGCACCGCCGCGATACGCTGCTGAACCTCACGCGTGCGCCCCTGGCCACCGACAATGGTCACCCCCGTCGGCGTCAAAATAGCCTGCTGCGCGCGACCAAGGTGCTCGCGCCGAATATGGCGGCAGAGCGTCCCCGTTAGCTCCGAGAGCACCGCGCCCCCCGTCAGGGCCGCAATGTCGGCCAGATCATCGTGTACCAGTGTCGCCCCACTGGAGAGCACCAGCAGCCCGAGCGTCAGCACGCCACGGACATGGTTGGCCGTCAACAGCGTCAGAGCCGGCCCGTCGATGGCCCGCGCAATCAGCAGCAACGGCGGGCGACATGGTTCGGCCAGGGCCAGCTCAAGCATAGGCAGGACCTGCTCAACCTCGCGCAGCTCCTCATCGGCCAGCACAATCGCAGGCTGGCGCAGGATGAGGGCGGCCTCGCCTTCCGGCAAGAGCGCGCGCGCCGGAATATAGCCGTCCCACTTGCCACCGCGAATATACTCGTGGTCGAGACCTGGCCTCGGTAGCTCCTCCGTAACAATGGTCGAGCACGGCCCTAGCACCTCGAACATGCGCGCCAGCACCTCACTCAGCCCCTCATCGCCCGTCACCCCCAGGACCAGAGCCTGCACCTCCTCGCAACGCGTCAGCGGACGCGCCTGCCGCTCTAGCGCCACTTCAACCGTTGCAGCAGCCCGCTGCAGACCACGCGCCAGAGCCGCCGGACTGGCCCCCGCCGCCAGCAGGCGGCAGGCCTCGTGCACTAAGGCCCGCACCATGACCGCCGCCAGGGCAGCCCCATCTCCATAGCGCTCGTGCAGCTCCAGCGCCATTTTGCGCAAGAGCATGGCCCCCAGATTGTCGCTGCGCCGGCGCAGGGCAATGACACGCCGCGCAATCGTGCTGGCATCGGCCAGGACCTCACATTCACTGCGGTTGCGCTCGTTGAGGACCAGCGTGCGCGCCGGCCCTAAAGTCAGCGCCAGGGGCCGGGCCAGCAGATCAACCCCCCGCACGAGCAGCCGCAGGGCCCGCGGCAAGAGGATCAGCGAGGGCTGCTGCGCCACCCGCCTCAGCTCGGCCACCAGCCGCCGCGCCTCCGCCAGTCGATAGCCAGTCGTGACGTCTCGCGGATCACGCGGCCTCATCATCGTCATGGTACGCCCACCTTCAACTCACCCCGACGCGCCAGCAGCACGAGCGTGCGCCGCCAAAGCAACAACGCCGCCAGTACCGGGGCAATCAGGAAGAAGCCAGCCACCGAGAGATAGCCAATGAGCATCACCGCCAGCGCCAACAAGAGTGAGCAGGCCGTCGGCAATGGATAGCGCCAGGCCAGCCGCGACGCCCACCGTAGCAGAGACCAGGCCCCCTGCCGTGGCTCCGCCACAAAGAGCGGCCCCCAATAGACCCCACTAAAGAGCAGCACCAGCAGGGCCAGACGCAACAGCACGTCTAACAGCAAGAGCTGCAGCGGCCCCACAACAACGATGAGGAGACACAGCAGACCACAGAGGCCAGGCAACGGCGCCAGCGTCCAGAGGCTCGGCAGGGCCAGGCGCCGCAGCTCATCGCGCAGCGTCGCCAGATCGAGCGGCTCTTGACGATTCAGACGCACGACCCCACTAAAGAGCAGAGCCGTCGCCGGCATCAGTGCCAGCGCGCTGTAGGCCACCAGCAGCAGCCGCAGCCCCAGTGGCAGCGCCGGCCAGGCCAGAGCTATGAGCGCCGGCATCAACTGCAGCGCCCAGCCAACATTGAGCGCTACCAGCCGCTCTAATTGGTCGCGCAGCAGGGCGAAAGCTCCCCAGATCGGACGGCGCAGGGTCTCCTCCGACAGGACATCAGCCTCAAACTCTTCAAACAATGCCATCGTCCCTGTTCTCCCTCTGGCAGACAGACAGACACAAAAGCACAATCCAAGGCAACAGCATGACACCGGCACGGCGGGCAGGTAACCAGGTGGATGCCTGCGCCACGGACCGACTTGCGAGCCAGTCGGCCCCAGGTTTCCCCCTGCCTTCCCATACCCGTCGTGCCCCGCGGTACCCATTCACGCCGGCCAGCCGGTGACTCGCCGACGTCTTCCCCCGCACCGGCTGACCACATGGCCAAGCAGGCCGGATCGATCAGGACAGCTCGCTCAGCCCGATTATTTCAATCCCTGGATGCGAACGCCGCGCAGCAAATACTCGCGACAGAGAATGAACATCACAAAGATCGGGAACGTCTGCAGGAGCGCCAGCACCATCAGACCATTCCACGACAGGCCCGCCGCCAGAGCCGAACGCATGGCCGCCGATTGGCTCAGCGCCGTGGCGCGGTCCATTACCCCCGAATTAATGAAATTGTTCATGACTGTATAGACCGCCAGCGCTGTCGGAGCCTTGTCGTTGCTCTGGATCACCAATTGCGGCCACAGAAAGCTATCCCAGACGGCATAGAACTGAATCCAGGCCACCACCGAGTAGACCGGGATGCTCATCGGGAAGACAATGCGCCGGAAGATATTGAATTCTGAGCCGCCATCGACGCGAGCCGCTTGCAGCACCGAGTCAGGGATCGTATCAAAGTAGCCTTTGAAGATCAGGTAGTTGTAGGCGTTGAAGATGCCCGGCACAATAATGGCCCACGGTGTATCATAGAGCGAGAGCGTCGGAAAAGGCTCGTCCGTGCCCGGGATAGTGGGAATGGAGCCGCCAGGCAGGGCAAACGGGAAATTGAGCGTGAGAAAGAGCATCGGGATCAAGAGCACCGCCAGCGGGATCATGAGCGTGCCAATAAAGAACAGGAACGCCCAGCGAGCACGCCGCCCACGCAGCAGCTTACTGGTAGCATAGGCGGCCATCGAGGTCACCGGGATCGAGATCAGCAGGGTCACGGATGTCATAAAGAAGGAGTTCCAGAAATAGACCCAGAACGGCTCTCCTGCCGATCCGGCCAGCAAGGCCCCGGCCCCACTGTTCTCAGCCCACTGAAAGACGAGCTTCCAGGCCGCCAACGTCGGATGTAGCGGCCAGAGCACCGGCGTCGTCGACAGCGTGTCTTGCGCCGGCGTGATCGAGGTGACGATCATGATGTAGAAAGGCAAGAGATGAGTCAGCACGCCCAGCGAGAGCAATATCACCATCAACCACCAGCCCAGTCTCAGCAAGGGCTGCTTTCGGCCCACCTTCGGAAAGAGCATAGACACAACAAACACACTCCTTCTGCTACCTGCTTACCTATGACAGACACCAGCCAGCAGCCAGGCCAGCCTAGGTATCCGGGTCCTCCTTAAAGAAGGTGCGAAAGAGCACCACGATCGCAAAGATCGCCAGGAAGAGATAGACTGAAAGGGCAGTGGCGTCAGCGTAGCGCTGGTTCTGAATGTAGGAGAAGAGGTAGAGCATGACCGTGCGACTGGCCCCCTCGGGCTGGCCCCCCGTCAGGATCTGGGGCCAGGTATAGTCTTGCAACCCCTGGATGATGCCATAGACCAGCATGACGGCGATCACCGGGCGCAGCCGCGGCAAGGAGACCGTCCAGATCTTGCGCCAGAAGCCGGCCCCTTCGATCTCCGCCGCTTCGAAGTAGGAGCGCGGAATCCCCTGTAGGGCCGCCATGTAGGCCAGACCAGCGACGCCCGGCCCCGCTACCACGACCGAAGGAAAGACCAGCCAGAAAAGCACCTGATGCGGATCATTGAGAAATGGCTGATGCGGCAGATGAAGAATGTCGGTGGCGATGTATTCGAGCAGCCCATACTGCTCATTGTAGAGGTAGCGCCACAGGATGCTGTTGGCAATCACGCTGATGGGCAGGAACCAGAGAATCATCATCCAGCGCATCAGGCGCGGCGGCAGCTCCATCAGGAAAATGGCGATCAGTAGGGGGAAGATGAAGGTCAGAGCCACCAGCATGGCGCCATAGATAAACGTGACGCGAAAGGCCTGTCCCACCAGCGGATCATTCCAGACACGAATGTAGCTCTCCAGCCCGGTAAAACGGCTGGGTAGCATCGGCTGAGCATCGGTCAGGCTGATCAGAAAGGCCATCAGCAGCGGATACCAGCCCCAAACAAGTTGAAAGAGAGCCGCCGGCAGTAGAAAGAGCCAGGTCTCTAGCCGACTGCGCCGGCGCAGGCGCGGGGCCTGAGCCGGCTGGGCCGCCTCGCTTCCACCGACAGGCGCCGCTACCTCGGTTATCGGTTCAGACATCGCTCGTGCGCTTCCTTCCTTCCATACACCAGTAGCTTTCTTTATGGTTGAGAGGCCTGTTGCGCTCAAGCGCTCGCCTTTCGCCTGAGCGCGGGCCGACCTTCTCCCAGCCCAGAGGCCGGGCGGCTCCCGCCTTCGCCGCTCAGCGTCACGGCAGAAGGCACAAAAAGGCATGAGAGGCCAGCAGCCTGATCCGGGCCGGCCCGCCCTCTCTCCTGTGGTCAGCCAGGGAACGGCAGACGCGACGCTGAAGGCGGCGGGCGCTGGCAGGGCTGAGGCGTCCGTCGGGGCGCGGCTCGCCAGCCCTGCCAGCCAGCACAGCGACACTGGCCCTGCGCAGGAGGCCGGGGGAGGGTCATCTGCTCGCTTGCGGCTCGCTCACCTTGGCTCAGCCGCCCAGGGCCGGCAGGACCTTCTGCACATACCAGGGGTGGAATAGCTCCGCCGAGTAGAGCGGCGCATACTTGGCCCAGAAGGCGTCTAGATCGGCAAAGAACTTTTTGGCGCTGGCAATGAAGGTATCCTTGGGTACGCTCGACGTGAGCGAGGCGAACTGCGCGTTCTGGACGTTCTGCAGCTTCATGAGAACCGCTGGAATGCTGTCCTGCGTATAGGCCAGACCCGAGTTAGCGTCGTTCCAGGCGTCGCCAGTCGGACCGGGGTTCTGCTCCGCCGGGAAGTAGATGCCTGGATCAGGCAACTGCGGAATCGCCGCCGCCGCGTTGACCGCTTGCATTGTCCGCTTACCCCAGGCCTCTTCAGCCGTGCCCTTGATGCCGTAGTTGATCTGCAGCTTCGACATTGGCGGGATCTCCAGGAAGACATCTTTGAGGTCATGGGTGACCTTGTAGATCTCCTGGCGCTGCTTGACCAGCTCTTCGCCGATGATAAACTGCACCAGGAAATCGAAGGCTTTGGCCAGGGCCGGCTTGTTGCGCTGGAGATGAGGATCGATAGAGCCAATGGCAGAACCAGCCTGCGTGGCCCCAAAGGAGCCAAGATAGCCGATGGGATGCGAGATCCAGCCGACCACTTCTTCAAACGGCTTGCCGACTTTGACGGCGATGTTGACAGCGCTCGTCGGATCAGTGACCGGGCGCGTGAAGAAGCCGGTGTTGTTGGCCATCATGGCTACATCCCCACGGGCAAAGGCCTGGGCCACGTCGCTGTCACCCGTCGACAGCGAGGAGGTGATCGACTTGTCGGTGAAGTACATGCCGCGCCAGTTCTCGATGACCTGCTCGTACTGGCTCAGCCAGGGCGTCAGGTTGTAGCGCCAGGGCCAGGAATTGGAGGGCGTTGGCTCCAGGCCGAGCATGCCGTAGCCGGTGGGGCCAGAGTTGAGGCCGTTGGCTTGTAGACTCTGGTCAAAGACATAGAACTGTAAGGCCGCTCCCTTCATCTTGGAGGTGGTCAGCGCTTTGGCTAGCTTGCGAAAGTCGCTCCAGGTCCATCCCGCTGTCGGCTCCACAAGGCCAGCTTGCTCGATGAGGTCGCGGCGGAAATACATGCCGTCACCGGCGCCGTAGCCGCCCGGCGTGCCGTAGTAGCGCCCGTTGACTTTCCAACTGCGATAAACAGGCAGGTAAATATCGGTGAGCTGGCTCTCTAGTTTGGTGCTGATCACCAGGTCGGTCACGTCCGCCGCCAGGCCACGCGCGAAGGCGCTGCGTACAACGTTGTTAATGAAGGAGCCAAGAATGTTGCCCTCAAACCAGGTGGGAGCGGTGCCGGCGGCAATGGCTTGTGTCACCGCGGACTGGCTCCAGATGTTGGTGTCAGTGTGCTTGATCTTTACCCCGGGATTCTTTTTGAGCCAGTCGGCCAGAGCGTCAGCGTAGGCTTTGAGGGTGATGTTGCCTTTCTGCTGCTCAGCAGTGGGCATGGCATCGCCCGGCCAGCCATTGGTGAGGAAGGTCACGTTGACTACCGTGTTGGAGCTGCTCCCTCCACAGGAGGCCAGCAAGGCCCCACCCGCCAGGGCTACGGTCCCCGCAGCAGCGCTGCGCAGAAGCTGCCGGCGCGTCAGGGTCCTCTCAGGCGAGAGCAGCGGCTCAAGAAGGATGCGCGTTTCGTCAGCCATGATGTCTTCTCCTTCTTCGGAAGCTGGTGTAGTAATATGGGTCCATCCGATCCGGTCATTCTGCATCTGAAGCCTGTACGTTGCCTCCTCGTGCGTTCAAGCCTCCATTGTGCGCGCGCTGTCTGCCTGCCTCCGCTCCGCCCGCCCTTCCAGCTATCGTTGCTGCTCGCCTGCCTTCGCGGCGAAGCGGCCTCTTCCTCGCCGGCTTCGCCAGCGCCGCTCCTTCACGGCTGTCGTACATGAGATCAACCGTGTGAGCGGTCAAGTGTGCTGACCCCTCTTTTTTGGGGCGGAAACTCAAGTCCCAGTGTTGGGATCGCTCCCATAACTCTAGTAGTAGTGTACCTGACAAAAGGATAACTGTCAAGCTCTCTATGGCATCACTCTACTCAGCTTGTAGCGCTCGCTCAGAGTGCGGATCGAACAGCGTTAGACGCCGCGTATCAAGTCCGATTTCCAGTCTGGTCCCTTCTTGCGGCAGGTCAGTCAGCTCCTCCGGCTCAGGCCAGACGGCCACCAGGCGTGGTGGTGGCTCCTGCGCTGTTTCCAGTTCTAGTGTGACTTCGATCTCACCGATCAGGGCCTCGACCAGCAGAGCGCGCGCTGTGCAGCGGCAGAGGAGCTGATCGGAGGTGCTGGCCTGCTCCAGCTCCCAGGGCGGCACGATCTCGCGCGGGCGCAGGCCGACGATGATGGCCGGCTCCTGGCGCGCGCTCAGCTCGCCCTGCCAGGCGGCTGCGAGCGGGAGGCGCAGCCCGCCGAGCGCGCAGTAGTAGTTTCCCTCTTCGTTGACGATCTGGCCCTCCAGCAGGTTCATGGGTGGGTTGCCCAGGAAGCGAGCCACGAAGAGATTGGCGGGTCGCTCCAGCAGCTCGTTGGGGCTACCGACTTGTTGCAGCCGGCCCTCAGCCATGATGGCCAGGCGGTCGGCCAGGGCCAGGGCCTCGCTCTGGTCGTGAGTGACGTAGAGGCTGGGCACGCCGCGCAGGCGATGGACCGCCAGGACATCGCGCCGCGCTTGATGGCGCAGGCGCGCGTCGAGGTTGGCTAGCGGTTCGTCGTAGAGAAAGACGTTGGCGTCGCGGGCCAGGATGCGCGCCAGGGCGACGCGCTGCTGCTCGCCTCCGCTGAGGGTGTCGATGCTGCGCCTTAGCAGCGGGGTGATCTGCAGCTTCTCGGCGGCTTCCAGTACGCGGCGCTGGATTTCCTCTTTCGGCAGGCGGCGGTTCTCCAGTCCATAGGCAATGTTGCCGTAGACGTCCATGCTCGGGTAGAGGCCGTAGTCCTGGAAGACCATGCCGACGTTGCGCTGCCGCGGGCTGAGGTGGGTGATGTCTTCTCCTCCTAGCAGGACCCGCCCCTCATCGGGTCGCTCCAGACCGCAGATGATGCGCAGGACGGTGGTCTTGCCGCTGCCCGAGGGGCCGAGCAGGACGAAGAATTCGCCGTCTTCGATGCGAAAGCTGACGTGGTCGACGACGCTGCGCCCATCGTAGCGCTTGACGAGATCCTGTACTTCGAGTGTGCTCACGCTTGCTCTTCCCTCTGTGTGCTGGCTTTGCTCGTTCTTTGCTCGCTGGCTTGTCCGGTTGGCTGCTCCGTCTGGACCTTGAGATGGCCGTCGGCTGCCTCTTCGCCCGGCTCGCCGCCGACGGCGCTGGGACTCGCCGTGGAGGCGGTGGCGCCGTGCAGCAAAGCCCGTCCGTCCGCCGGATCAAAGAGGTGGATCTTGCGCAGGTTGACCGCTAGTGGGATCTCGCGCCCGAGGTAGCTGCCGGGCAGGCGCGCTTTGAGGGTGGCGACGAAGTCGCGCGGCGTTGGCTCCAGGGTGCTCAGGTAGACGGTGCAGCCGCTGACGGTCGGTTCGATGACGTTGACGAGGCCGCGGATGGTGCTGTCTTCGCTGACGGCAAAGTCGGCGCGGCGCGGCGGCTGTAGATGCTCGGGGCGGATGCCCAGGGTGAGGCGCTGCCCTCTATAGGGGGCGACGCGCTCCTGAAATTCTTCGGGCACGGGCAGGCTGAAGGCCGTATGTACCAGGCGCAGGCGTCCGGCGCGCTCGGGATGCTCGTCGGGACGGACCTCGACCTCAAAGAGGTTGATGCCTGGGGTGCCGATAAAGAAGGCCACGAATTGGTTACAGGGCCGCTCGTACAGGTCGAGGCCGCTGCCGACCTGTTGTAGTTTGCCGTCGCGCATGACGGCAATGCGGTCGCCCAGGGCCATCGCTTCGGCCTGGTCGTGGGTGACGTAGACCGCCGGCTGCCCTTTCTGGCGGTGCAGGGTCAGGATGTCTTCGCGCGCCTGGTGCCGGAGCTGGGCGTCAAGGTTGGCCAGCGGCTCATCGTAGAGATAGAGGGCGGCGTCGCGCACCATCGCCCGCGCCAGGGCAACGCGTTGGCGCTCGCCTCCGCTGAGTTGACGCGGCTTGCGCTCTAGCAGATGTTCGATGCGGAAGAGGCGGGCGGCGCTGGTGACGCGTTCGCGGATGAGGCTGCGCGGCGCATGACGGGCACGCAGGCCGTAGGCGATGTTCTCGAAGACGGTCAGATGCGGGAAGATGGCGTAGTCCTGAAAGACCATCGCGACATTGCGGTCGCGCGGACGAATGTCGTTCACCAGGCGCTCGCCGAAGTAGATGCGCCCTTCGCTGACCGGCTCCAGTCCGGCCAGCAGGCGCAGGGTGGTGGTCTTGCCGCAGCCGGAGGGGCCGACAAGTACGAAGAGTTCGCCTGGCTGGATGTGGAGAGTGAGGTCGTCGACAACGGCCCGCTCGCCAAAGCGTTTCACCAGGTGCTCGATGACGATGCCTCCGCTGGCCAGTCCCATAGGCTTCTCCTTTTTTCCTTCTCTCGCTTGCTTCTGTTGGCTGAGTTGGGTGGCTGATTATGCTGGGTGTGCGCGGTTAGTGTCGGTCGCTGCGCCTTTGCTGCTGACTCGTCTGCTCGTCCGTGGCTGGCGCTGACTGCTCGCTCAGGGCATGCCGTCAGAATAGCTCGGGTGGGCCTGGGCTGGCCAGGACACGCTCATCGTCGGCGGCGAAGTAGAGAAGCTGCTCCCAGTCGGGGCGCAGACGCGCCAGGCCGCTGCTGGTCTCGGCCTGCTCCAGCGGCAGGGAGACAGTGACGCGCTGGCCGAGCCACTGACCGTGGACGATGGCGATGCGCTCGGTGGGGATGCGCTCGCTGTGGCTGACTTCCAGCGGCAAGCCATCCGGCTGGTCGCGTAGCCAGTGCTCGGCGCGCACTCCCAGCCGCAGGGGACCCGGCGGCAGCCGCCCGGCCAGCTCGGGGGGTAGCGGCCAGCTCTGGCCGGCTATGTGCAGGCGGCCCTCGCTGACGGCGGCGGGCAGGACGTTGAGCGGCGGGCTGCCGATGAAGGTGGCGACAAAGAGATTGGCGGGACTGTAGTAAAGGTCGTCAAAGCTGCCCACTTGCTCGATGCGCCCCGCACGCATGACGGCCAGGCGATCGCCCATGAAGATGGCTTCTTGCTGGTCGTGGGTGACGTAGAGCGTGGTGACCCCGAAGGTGCGCAGGAGCTTCTTGATTTCAATGCGCGTCTTTTCGCGCCGCTTGGCGTCAAGGTTGACGATGGGTTCGTCCATAAGGAAGATGGTGGGGTCGCGGACAATGCAGCGGGCAATGGCCACGCGCTGCTGTTCGCCGCCGCTGAGGGTCTCGGGGAAGCGTCCTAGCAGGTGCTGGAAGTCGACGCCCATAAGCTCGGCGGTGCGCCGAACGCGCTCTTCCATCTGGTCACGGGTGTAGTCGTGGTGCTCGAAATAGTAGGCCAGGTTCCCCTTGCTTTTCATGGCCGGGTAGAGGGCGTAGTCCTGAAAGACCATGCCGACGCCGCGATCCTGGGGCTTGATGTCGGTCATGTCCATGTCGCCATAGTAGATGCGCCCGTGGGTGGGGAATTCGAGGCCAGCGACAATTTTGAGCAGGGTGCTTTTGCCACAGCCGGAGGGGCCGACAATGGCCAGGGTCTCGCCGTCCGCTACTTCCAGAGAGATATCGCGTAGGGCCGGCTGGCGCCCCCCGGGGCCGTCGTAGTCCTTGACGATGTGTTCCAGTCGCAGGCTGGTCATGCCTGTCTTCCTTCCTCCCTGAGCTACCCGGTGGGCCGGCCCGGCGCGGGCCGCTCTCTCCTTCCTTGCCCTTGTCGCCCTTCCCAGAGGCCGACTCCCGGCGATTCCTTTCTGTTTGTCTCTGTTCCGTGGTTTCGTCTCGCGCTGTTCTTCTCTGCTGGCTCCAGACCCTCTCTGTGGCCCCCAGTCAGTCAGGTCAGGCGCCAACTGCGGCGCGGCGCTGGCTGCATGGCTGAGATTCTGTATTCTGTATTCTCTGTGCGCCGTTGAGAGAAGCCGGCTCTGACGGGGCTGCGAGCGAGCTGCTGACTCTGTCTGGACTGCGCTTCTCTCGCGGGCGGCTCGGGTTGGCGCCCTGGCTGGCTAGCCAGACTGCTGCGCCTCGCCCGCTGGCGGCGAGGGGGCGCCAGCCTCGGCGCTGGCGGCGGCCCGGCGGCGATAGCCGCAGGATTCGCGAATGATGAGGGTGGTGGGCAGAATAATCTGCGCGCGCTCGCGACGGTTATGCTCCAACTGGTCAAGGAGCAGCTCGGCGGCGCGTGTGCCCATCTCCACGCAGGGCTGACGAATGGTTGTCAGCTCGGGAAAGATCATCGTGGTCTGGAGCAGGTCGTCGAAGCCGACGATGGCCAGATCATCGGGCACCTTGAGGCCGCGCTCCTGGACGGCGCGCACGACGCCGGCGACCATCATGTCGTTGGATGAAAACAGGGCGGTCGGCGGCTGCGGCAGGTCGAGAAAGCGCCGCGTCCAGGCGTAGCCGCTGGCAGGGGTCCAGTCCCCGTCACCGACGAGGGCCTCATCGAAGGGGAGGCCGGCGGCGGCCAGGGCCTGCCGATAGCCTTCTAGGCGCGCATGGGTGCACACATCTTTGGCCAGCCCCTTGAGCATGGCGATGCGCCGGTGCCCCAGGGCGATCAGATGCTCGACGGCCACGCGCGCCGCCGCTACGTTATCGACGTCGACGTACTGCAGGTCCTGGTCGTCCTCGGGGTCATGACCGACGCGGACGTAGGGCATACCTGCCTCGCGCAGCATGGCGGCGCTGCGGTCCTGGCGATCGCTGCTGATGAGGACGACGCCATCGAAGTGCCGCCCGCGCAGCAGGCTGAAAAAGGTGGCCTCGTCCATGTCCTGCCGCCCGATGAAGAGCATCGGGGTGTAGCCCCGCTGGGCGCATACCTGGCTCACGCCGCGCGCGATCTCGGCAAAGATGGGGTTGCCAAAAAGATGATGAGCATTGTCGGGCAGAATCAGGCCGATCAGGCGCGTCTTGCGCATGACAAGCTGGCGCGCCGCCGCTTGTGGCGCGTAGCCATAGCTGTTGATGACCTCTTGCACGCGGTCTCTGACGCTCGGTCTGACGTTGGGCTGCCCGTTCAGGACTCGCGAAACTGTTGAGCGAGATACCCCGGCAATGCGCGCGATATCTTCAATCGTTAATTGCGACATGAGCCAACCTGCGCGTGTTCAGGGCAGTTACACGTTTACTTTTGGTTGAAGTATCGTGTACAATACCTCGTGGGATCGCTCCCATGACGTTGCTATGTGCAAGCTTACCCGATCCTCCTCCTTCCTGTCAAGGGGTGATGCTCTTGCTCGTGCGCTCGCTCTGCCCTCTGGCTCCGGTCAGGCAGCAGCCGGCGGGCGGGCCGGATGGACGGATGGACGGGCTGGCTGAGGACAGGATGTCGGCACTATCGGACAAAGCGACTATGCATGCATGGAAGAAGGAGTAGTCTTCATGGCAGAGCCGGTTCCTTTGCTTCCGTACAATCTGTATATGACTGAGCCGCCACGCTTGCCGGTGCGCGGGCCGGACGACGAGGGCGGCCCCGATTATGTGGTGGAGGCCTCGCTGCTGGAGCGCGCTGAGCGCAGCGTGCGGCTGCAGGGGCGCACGCTCAGCGGTGGAACGGTCCTGGTGACGCTCAGTCTGGTGGCCGATGGTATTGTGCGCGTCGTGCTGGAGGAGGAGCCTGATCCGACGCGCATCCGCCTGGCGCGCGATCTGCCTCCGCCCCCGGCTGAGGTTCCTCTGCTGATCCAGGAGCAGGCCTCGGGCCTGGCTCTGCTCTCCCCTTCGCTGCGCCTGGAGGCCTCTCTGCGCCCCTTCGGCCTGCGTTTCCTGGATGCTTCTGGCCGGACGCTGCTGGCCCAGAATTATAGCGAGTTGACCAATGTGCGCATGAAGTTGACGATTTTGCCCTTCGGGCTGAGCCGCGTGCAGGGCCGGCGCGTGGCCTTCCACGATACGTTTACGGCCGAGCCCGATGAGCATTTCTTTGGGCTGGGCGAGAAGTTCACGGATTTCGATAAGCGCGGGCAGCGAATCACGACCTGGAATTGTGATTGTGGGGGGGCCTTCAGCGAGCGCGCTTATAAGAATGTGCCTTTCGTGGTCAGTTCGCGCAAGTATGGGATCTTTGTCGATAGTCCCTGTGCGGTCGATTTCGATATGGTCGCTAGCAATACGGCGACGTTTACGCTGATCAGCCGCGATAGTGCGCTGGATTATTATGTGATCGCCGGGCCGGATCTGAAGACGATTATTACGCGCTATGCTTCGTTGGTGGGCTTTCCGATTCTGCCTCCCAAGTGGGCGCTGGGTACCTGGATTTCGTCGGGCTTCCAGCGCGATAGCGCCGCTCAGGTGCTGGAGCGGGCGCGCTTGATCCGCGAGTACGATATTCCTTGCGATGTGCTGCATCTCGATTGCTACTGGCAGCGCTTCGGGCGCTGGTCAGAGGTGCAGTGGGATGAGGAGCGCTTTCCTGATCCGGCGGGCTTGATCGCTCAGTTGAAGGCTCAGGGCTTTAAGGTCTGTCTGTGGATTCATCCGTATCTGGGGACGGCCAGCGAGCGCTTTGCGGAGGGGGCGGCGCGCGGCTATTTTCTGAAGAATGCTGCCGGTGAGCCGTATGTGGCCGATCTGTGGGGCGGCTTTCATCCGCCGGTGGCGATGCTGGATGTGACGCACCCGGAGGCGGTGGCCTGGTTTCAGGGGCTGTTGCGCGAACAGTTGCGCCTGGGGGTGGATGTCTTTAAGACGGATTTCGGGGAGGGCATTCCGACGGATGTGGTGGCCTATAGTGGGATTGCGGGCGAGCGCTTGCATAATTTGTATGCGCTGCTCTATAACGATGCGGTGGCTGAGGTGACGGCGCGCGAGACGGGCCGCGCGGGCCTGGTCTGGGGCCGCTCTAGCTACGCCGGCGGCCAGCGCCATGCGGCGCAGTGGAGCGGGGACCCGAATGCGACTTTTACGGCCCTGGCTTCGACTTTGCGCGGTGGTCTGAGTATCGGGATGTGCGGGCATGCGTTCTGGAGCCACGATATCGGCGGCTTTACCGGCCATCCTTCTCCTGAGCTGTATATCCGCTGGGCCCAGTTCGGTTTCTTTTCTCCTCTGACGCGCGCCCACGGCAATAGTTCGCGCCTCCCCTGGGAGTTCGGCCCGCAGGCGCTGGAGATCTTTCGCTTCTATGCCCGCCTGCGCTATCGCTTGCTGCCGTATATCTATACTTATGCTTGTATCGCTGCACGGACCAGCCTGCCGCTGCTGCGGGCGATGGTGCTGGAGTTCCCCGATGATCCTGCAACCTATACGCTGGATCTGCAGTATATGTTTGGCTCTGAGCTGCTGGTGGCGCCGCTCTATCGCGCCGGGGGGGAGCGTCCGGTCTATTTGCCCGCCGGGGCCTGGGTCGATTTTTGGAGCCATGCGGTGCTGCGGGGGCCGACGACGCTCCAGGTTCACGCCCCTCTGGAGCAGTTGCCGCTCTATGTGCGGGCCAATGCGCTGATCCCGATGACGGAGCCTGTGCCGTTTGTGCGTGAGGAGCCGTTTAGCGCGGTGACGTTTGAGGCCTATCTGCTGTCGGAGGGGGCCGGCTCGTTTACGCTCTGCGATCTGGATGGGGAGACGACGGTGACGGCGCGTTTGCAGGGGACGACGTTGGCGCTTGAGGTGCTGGGGGTGAAGCGCCGTTTGGGGCTGCGTCTGGTGAAGCTGGCCGGGCAGCCGCCTGTAGAGCGTGTGCTGCTTAATGGCCGGGTGTGTCCGCGCTGGCCGGGAGCGGCGGCGGCGGCTCCGGCGCTGGCCGAGGCCTCGGCTTCGTGTTGGTTCCCCCTGCCCGATGGTGGCATGCAGGTGACGATGGTTCTCTGAGATTCGTCCTGTCTGGCATCATGCCCAGGAGGAGAAGTATGGAGGCCTTTGCACCGTTGAATCCGCGTGCTCCTTTTATCTGGTACGGTGGCGATTATAATCCTGAGCAGTGGCCACGGACGATCTGGGATGAGGATCTCCGTCTGATGCAGGAGTGCCGTTTTCGGGTGGCGACGGTGGGCGTCTTTAGTTGGACGGCGCTGCAGCCGGCGGAGGAGCGCTTTACTTTCGGCTGGCTTGATCAGGTGCTGGATAAGTTAGCGGCGGCGGGTTGCAAGGTCTGTCTGGCCACGCCCAGCGCGGCGCAGCCGGCCTGGCTGTCGCAGCGCTATCCCGAGGTGCTGCGCGCCGATCCGACGGGCCGCCGGCGCCATCATGGCTGGCGCGTCAATTATTGCCCGACGTCGCCCGTTTATCGGCGCCTGGCCGCGCAGATGGCGGCGAAGCTGGCCGAGCGCTACCATGCTCATCCGGCGCTGGTGGCCTGGCATGTTTCGAATGAGTATGCGCCGGCCTGTTATTGTGAGCAGTGTGCGGCGGCTTTCCGCGACTGGTTGCGGTCGCGCTATGGCAGCCTTGATGAGCTTAATCGCCGCTGGTGGACGCGCTTTTGGAGCCATACGTATACGGATTGGTCGCAGATTGAGCCTCCCTATGCCAATGGTGAGGGGTCGATCCATGCGCTGACGCTGGATTACCGCCGCTTTCAGAATGAGATGTTGCTTGAGTGCTTTAAGCTGGAGCGCGAGGCCATTCGTCAGTTTTCGCGCGATGTGCCGATTACGACGAACCTGATGCGCTTCTATCGCGATCTCGATTATCGCCGGTGGGCGCGTGAGATGGATGTGGTGGCCTGGGACTGCTATCCTTCTGTTGAGGATGAGCCGCTTGATATCGCGCTGGCTCACGATCTGATGCGTAGTTTGCGCGATGGGCAGCCGTTCTTGCTGATGGAGCAGTCGCCCAGTAGCCAGAATTGGCAGCCGTACAATAGGTTGAAGCGGCCCGGGGAGCTGCGTTTGCAGAGCTATCAGGCGCTGGCTCACGGGGCGGAGTCGGTGATGTTCTTTCAGTGGCGGCGCAGTCGCGGTGGTATTGAGAAGCTGCATGGGGCGGTGATCGAGCATAGCGGGCGCAGCGATACGCGCGTCTTTGAGGAGGTGCGCGCCCTGGGCCAGGAGTTGGAGCGCCTGGGCGCGCGTACGCTGGGCGGGGTGACGCCGGCTCAGGTGGGGCTGCTTTTCGATTGGGAAAACTGGTGGGCGCTGGAGGATTGCAGCGGGCCGACGCGCGAGAAGCGCTATTTAGAGACGCTGCGCGCTCATTATGCGCCGTTCTGGCGGCGCAATGTGCCGGTCGATCTGGTCTTTTGGGATTCGGAGTTGGGGCGCTATCGTTTGTTGGTGGCGCCCCTGCTCTATTTGCTCAAGGAGGGGCTGGCCGAGCGTCTGGCGGCTTTTGTGCAGGATGGGGGAACGCTGGTGACGACCTATCTGTCTGGGATGGTGGATGAATGCGATCTGGCTTTCGAGGATGGTTATCCGGGGCCGCTGCGCCATGTGCTGGGGATCTGGAATGAGGAGATCGATGCGCTGCCGCCGGGGCAGACCAATCGCCTGGTGTTGCACGATGGGCGCTCTTTCGTCTGTGGCCATTTGTGCGCGCTGATCCATAGTGAGGGGGCCGAGGTGCTGGGGCGCTATGGCGAGGATTTCTATGCGGGGCGCCCGGCTCTGACGCGCCATCGCGTGGGGCGTGGTCAGGCTTTCTATCTGGCTTGTGAGCCGGAGGCGGCTTTTCTGGAGATGTTCTATGGGGAGCTGCTGGCGACGTTGGGGATCGCGCCGGTGCTGGAGACGCCGCCGGGGGTGGAGGCGACGCTGCGCCAGACGGACCGCGAGCGCTTGCTGTTTGTGCTCAATCATGGGCGGGAGCCGGCGACGGTGCGGCTGCCGGCGGGCCGCACGTTTGAGGAGCTGCTGACGGGCCGTCGGCTGAGGGAGGCGCTGACGCTGGCCGGGCTGGAGGTGGCTATTCTGGCGGAGCCGCTCGCTTCCTCTCTCTAGCTGGCGGGCAGGATTTTGAGGGCGCCGCCGCGCTCGCCCGGCGGGGCGCTGGGGAGGGTGACGTGCAGGCCCCGGTCGTCGCGCGTCCAGGGGAGGGAGGCGTCGCCGGCGCCGAGCAGGTGTACGGCGCCGATGCTCTGCGGGTAGTGGGGGCTGCCGGCGGCCAGGGCCTGGATGGTGATCCGGCCTTGCTGGGGCCAGACGGGCAGGAGGACGTAGAGGGTCTGGCCGCGGCGGGTGAAGCGCAGGTCTCGGTCGGTAAAGGCGGCCTGCTGGCTCTCGCTGAAGGCGCCGGCGGCGCTGGCGGTGGGGCCTTCGCCGTGGAGGTGCCAGGGCTGGCTGTCGTAGATGGCTTCGCCGTTGATGGCCAGCCAGCGCCCCAGTCGTCGCAGGAGGTCGGCCTCCGGCTCGGGGATGCTGCCGTCGGCGCGCGGGCCGATGTTGAGCAGGAAGACGCCGTTTTTGCTGACGGTGTCGATGAGGTCGTCGAGCAGGGTGCCGAAGGGCTTGTAGTCCTGGGCGGTGGTGTAGCCCCAGGAGTTGCGGGCGACGCTGGTATCGGCCTGCCAGATCCGTGGGCTGATGGTGGGTCGGCGTCCGCGTTCGATGTCTTCGACGGCGCAGCCTTCGTCAAAGGCGCCTTCTTTGTAGGTGATGACGACTTCTTGGCCCCATTGGGCGGCGCGGTTGTAGTAGTAGGCGGCGAAGCGGGCCAGGTAGGGACGGAAGGCGGGCCGTGAGATCCACCAGTCGAAGTAGATGAGGGCGGGCCGGTAGCGTTCGACCAGTTCGTAGAGTCGGGCCAGCCAGTCGGCGAGGAAGGCGGCGTCGGGCGGCTCGTCTTCGGGTCGGGCTGGGCCGTAGAGGTCGGCGTATTGCGGGTCCTGGACGTCGCTGGGGATGGCTCGGCCGCCGTTGAAAAACCACCAGTGTTCGGCGCGGTGCGAGGAGAGGCCGAAGGTGAGGCCGCGGGCGCGCACGGCCTCGGCCAGCTCGCCGATGACGTCGCGCTGCGGTCCCATGTCGACGGCGTTCCAGCGCGAGAAGCTGCAGCGGTACATGGCAAAGCCGTCGTGATGCTCGGCGACGGGTACGACAAAGCGGGCGCCGGCTTCCTGGCAGAGGGCGGCCCAGGCGCTGGGGTCGAAGCGCTCGGCGCGGAAGTGCGGTACGAAGTCTTTGTAGCCGAAGCGGTCGGGCGGGCCGTAGGTGGCCAGGTGATGGCGGTAGGCCGGCGTGTCGGGCAGGTACATGTTGCGCGGGTACCATTCGTTGTCGTAGGCGGGGACGGCGTAGAGGCCCCAGTGGATGAAGATGCCGAAGCGCGCGCCGGCGTACCAGGCCGGTACGCGGTAGGCGCGCAGGGCCTGCCAGTCGGGGGCAAAGGGCCCGATCCTGGCCAGGCGATCGATCTCGTTGAGCGCTTCCTGCTGCTCGTAGCGCTGCTGGGGCTGCACGGAGAGGTTCCTCCTTTTCGCTCTCTCTCGTTGGCTTGCTTCGGGCGTTCGTTGGCTGGTCAACTGAGTGGTGGCGCTGCCGGCGGCCCGCCCGCCAGTCCGCGCGCGGCGCGGGGGCCGGGCAGGCAGGGCAGCGGGGCTAGAGGCGCACTTCCAGGGTCTGGCCGGCTTCGATGAGCACGGGTGGATCGAAGTGCCAGCGTTCGCCTTCGCGGCGGCCTGCAATGGGCACGGCGGCCAGCCAGACGGTTTGTTCGCCTGGGGGGGTGCGTCCTGCGCCGGCCCCGGCGGGTAGGGTAAGCTCGCGCAGGCTTAGCTGCCCCTCGTGCAGGTGGAGCAGGAGGCGCCCTTCGCCGGCGCGATATTCGATCTTGCCCCAGCAGCCGGGCAGGGTCAGCGGTTGCTGCCAGTGGCCGTCGGCGGGCAGCCGGCGCGGCTGCAGGCGCAGGGCCTGGCGTGGGGCGTCGTAGCTGAGGCCGCCGAGAGCTGGCCAGGCCAGCCAGATGCTCAGGGCCCGATAGTAGTGGCCGCCGCACTCCTGATGGTCCCAGGTCTGGCCGGCGCGCTCGTAGCGCCGGTAGACTTCGTGTATGATTGTCAATCCTTCGCTGACGAGGCCCTCTAGTAGCATCTGGACGGCGACGGCGTATTCGGTTCCCGACCAGACGCTGTCGGCCTGGTGGCGTGGGTCGCCGAGGGTCCAGTGATCGGGCTGGTCGGCGCGCTTGCCGGGCGGCAGCACGCCATTGACGAGGCCGCGCCCGGGGACAAAGTTGTAGCGATAGATGGCGCGCAGGGCTGACAGGACATGCGCGCGCGGCAGGATGTCCCCCAGGCCGAGCAGGGTAGCGTAGAGCTGGCCGCTGAGCTGGTCAGCCATACAGGCCTGATTGCGCCGTCCGCTGCGCGGGTCGAACCACAGATCGTAATACTCGCCGTTCCAGAGCAGGCGCTCCAGGCTGGCCTGGCTCTCGCTAAACTGGCGTTCCAGGTCGCGCGCGTAGTCCTCATCGCCGAGCAGGCGGGCCATCTGGGCTGTGGCCTTGAGGGCCGCCAGCCAGATCGCTGAGACATAGGCCGAGTAGCCGATGAAGTCCCAGGTATCGTATGTCTGGGAAGAGATGGCTGTCTCCGAGGGGGCGTGGTCGTAGTGGTAGGGGAGGCCGACTTGCAGTTCGTCGATGCGGCGGGCGTGCTCTATGGCGGCCTTGACTGCCGGCCAGAGCCGTTCGAGGGCGGCGCGGTTCGCCGTCCAGCGGTAGTCACGCCAGACCTGCAGGGCGAATTTGGGCATCAGGTCGACCATGTGGTAGGCGTCGACGACGGCAAAGCTGCCGGGGAAGAGGTGCGGGATGCGTCCGCTGGCGTCAAGGCCGGTCTCGGCGGCGACGGCGCGGTAGAGGGCCTGGCGGCGCTGGGGATCGCGGGCTAGCTCCGGCTCGCGCTCGATTTGGCGCCAGACGCGCTCTCGGTTGGGGGCGAAGGCTAAGAAGTATTCGTCGTAGCGCGGTGAGGCGGGCGTGAGCTGAAAGTCGGCGGTCATCTGGAGCTGGCGCTCTTCCAGTTCGGGGAAGAGGAGGGCGACGGCGTGGGAGCCGTAGTACGAGACGTCGAGGGTCTGGAGGCCGCAGCAGCCCAGGCCTTCCCAGATGCCAAAGCGCCCGTCGCGCACGAGCCAGGAGGATTTGACGAGGGTGGTGAGTTGGGCATTGATGGCGTCGGCCAGCCAGTAGGGGACGGAGGCCGCGTACTGCAGGTCGTGGAAGGCGCGGGTACGGGTGTAGAGGGCGGGCCGCGCCTCGGCGACGTAGCGGGCGACGTCGAGGGCGTCGCTGAACCAGGTTTCGTAGCGGTGGCCGAGGTCGTCGCCGACCTGCTCGCCGCGATGGTTGGGGAAGTACCAGGTGAGGAGAAAGGTCAGGTCGCGCTCGCTCCAGGGGTCCAGGGTGAGCGGCGGGCTGCTGATGACGGCGCGCGTCGGGCGGCTGGCGCGGGTGTTGAAGAGCTTCGGGGCCTGCTCGCTGAGGAGGCGCGTCAAGGCTCCCAGCTCGCTCAGGCGAGCTGCGGCCTGGGCCGGATCGCTCTGTAGTTCGGGCCGCTCCTGGCGCTCGCGCTCGTACTGGGCGCGCTCGGCGGGCGTCAGGTTGAGTTCGAGCAGTAAGGCCCAGCGCCAGCGCGGGTCCTGGTAGTGGATGGGGTCGGCGGCGATGCGCGCCTGTAGCTCGCTGCGGTCGGGGACGAGGGCGCTGTCAACCATGCCGCGCAGCAGGCTGGGCAGTTGGCCGTAGGCGCTGGCCGGGTCCAGCCCTTCGCGGATGATGCGCTCCAGGAGGGCGCGCAGGGGGTCGCCTCCGACGGGATCAGGGAGAAAGTGGCCGCTGTGGGCCCAGCTCTGCCAGGCGTTGAGGTCGCCGATTTCGCGCAGCTCCGGCACGAGTTCGGCGTCGTCCTCCAGGAGGGCAAAGACGAGCGAGCCGCGCGCCAGGGGATGTTCGGCGGGCAGGCCGTCGGCGCTGAAGAGGAGGGCGCTCAGGCCGGGCGCCCGCTCGCTGCGCGTCTGGGGCTGGCCGGCCCCCTGGCTGAGGGCCTCCAGGGTGAAGATGTGCGGGATGATGCCCAGGAGGGAGACCTCTACGGCTTCTGGACCGGGGTTGCTGAGGTGGAAGGTGAAGAAGGCCGCCGGGAGGGCCGAATGTTTGACATCTCCCGGGATGAAGCTGGACCAGGCTTCGAGGCTGACGGCCAGCGGGAGGGCCGGGTCGCGGTAGTCCAGCCAGGCAAAGGGGAATTCGCCGTTAAAGTGGATCTCTTGGACGCTTTCTACGTACGACAGGATGTAGGTGAAGCGCGCTTCGCTCTCGCTGCGTTCGCGCAGGATGCGCACGACCGCCGGCGCGCTCTCTCCGCTGGCGCCGGTGGCCCGGCTGGGTCGGGCGCGGATGGCGAAGAGGGTGTCGCCTGGACGGATGGGCGAGGCGACCGGCGGATTCCACGGGGCGCCTTGCCCGCTCCACGGGGGATTGTTGAAGATCTGCCATTCGTGTAGGGCGCCGTCGGCGCGGATTTCGATGCTGCCGGTGCCCAGTCCTCCCAGGGGAATGCCAGAGAGGGGGGCTACTCCTCGCTTGCTTCGCGTGCGCGCTGTGGTTTTCATGGTCGCTTTCCTTGCTCCTCTTGCTTCCTGTCAGCCAGGCTGTTCAGGCTTGCGCCTCGGTCGGGTTGGTCTGGCCGTTGGGTACTGGTTGGGTCGGTCGGTTGGGTTGGGCAGGTACGGGCGCTTTCCGGTCGCTCCGCCTGCGATGCGCCGCTCAGGAGGCGGCGGGGCCGCCGTTGCCTGCGCCAAAGCGGTATTGCGGTCGGGGCGGCGCCGGCTGGAAGGCGCTCAGTTCGTCGATGGTGGCCTGCAGGCCGCTGGGGGCCGTCGCCAGTACGGCGCGAACGTGCTCTTCGAGTACGGCGGGCGGGCAGTCGACGCGCGCATTGAGCAGCCAGACGGCGTCTTCAGGGACGACGTGGGCGCTGCGCGCGTCCCAACTGATGGTCGCCGGCCCGGGACCACAGAGGCTGGCTTTGATGAGGCGCTTCGCTAGCTCGGCCTGCTCGCTCGCCGCCGGCGGCTCTCTGACGAGGCGCTGCAGGGCCTGCGGGGCGACGAGTAGCTTGATGTGGGCGATGGTCAGCCGCTCGCGCGTGAGGCGCTCTTGCAGTTGGTTGAGCAGGGCTGTGGCCCAGCTCAGGACCTGGCTGGCGGCGCCGTTGGCGGCGCTGGGCGGCTGGGCGCGCTGCAGGCGACCGCTGGCGTTGAGCCAGCCAAGCCGCGCTTCGGCCCGTGCGTAGCGCCCATAGTCGAGGTCGTTCAGGCGATGGGCGGCGGCGGCGCTGATCTGGGCTTCGTTGAAGGCCTGGAGCAGTGTATCGAGCCAGAGAGCTACGCTCTCGCGCCGCCGTGCCGTCGTGGAGAGCACGGGAACGCTGGGACAGTAGGCCCGCAGCCAGTTGCGCAGAAAGAGCTGTTCGTCGGCGCTGAGCAGGTCGCTTTTGTTGATCAGGAGGAGATCTCCCTCTTCGATCTGGCGCGCGAACAGATAGGCGATGTCGTCGCTGAGCAGGCTGAGGTCGCCGTGACGGATCAGGTGGGAGAGGCGCGGCCCGTCGACGACGATGCTCAGGCAGGTCGGACTGTAGCGCTCGCGGTAGAGATGTAGCAGGGGAAGGATGACGGTGGCTTGCAGGTCGGTACAGCTCCCGACGGGTTCGGCCAGGATGATTTGCGGCGCTATCCGCCGCTCCAGGGTGTCGATGGCTTCTAGCAGGTCGCTGAAGCGACAGCAGAAGCAGCCCGCGGTGACTTCGGCTACGGCGGGGTCCCATTCCGCACTTGTGGCCCCGCTCCCTTCGGGCTCGAGGCCGGCGGCGGCCAGGGCGGTATCGACAAGGTGCTGCCCCTGGTCGTTGGTGATGAGGGCGACGCGCAGGCCGCGCTGTCGCAGGATGGCGGCAGCCTGGAGCAGCAGGGTGGTTTTGCCCGCTCCGAGAAAGCCTCCGACGATGATGAGCCTGGGTCTGGTTTGCACTGCGCTCCTCTCTGGCTGGTGCAGCGGCGACCAGGCAGGGCGAGCGAGATGCTCTCAGCCGCTCTGTTCGCGGCGCTGCGCCTGGCCGGGTCTGGCTTGCTCTCTCGCACGCCTCAAAGGTCGGCCCCGGGCGTGCTCTAGAGGAAAGGGTAACAGAGGGCGCTGGCCCTGTCAAGCGGGAACGCTCCCAGCGCTGCCGTTGCTCAGCTCAGGCTCGGGGCAGGAGGCTCGCTTACGAGCCGGGGAGCTGCTCAGGCCTGTTCTCGCCCGCGGCGGCAAGCTCCCGCGCTCCTTGCAAGATGCGCTGCCTCAAGGCTTCGCCTCTGAGCTTCCTTTCACGGTTCCCGATGACCAGCATTGTTGGTGGATAGACGAAGAGCGGGGCGTCTGGGTAATCCTCCAGGTAGATATCGAGAGGGGGCAGGCGCCGCTGAAAGGGGGTCAAGTCTTTCCACAGTCTGCGCTTTTCCCTGGGCGGTAGCATGCGCTCCTATGAAATCTGCCTGCGGCGCGGCAGGCTCGCTGAGCTGGGTGGCCAGCAGCTCATAGAGCTGCCAGAGTTCCTGCAGCCGCTCCTTGAGGCGCTCCGAGCCAGGCCAGAGGCTGATCGGGCTATAGCTCGCTGTCGCCTCCGCTACCCATACATCTGGATCTTCTCTAGCCTGTAAATCTCTCCGTTTGGCCAGGACCCGCAGAAACCAGCTTCGCCACGCTTCCGGGGTCAGGCCCGCCGCTTGCAGGCGATGGGCCCCGTCTGGATGAGTATCGAAGGGGGTCACCCGTAGTCCATCGATCCTCAGCATCCAGAGGCAGAAGTCTATCCCTGGTTCTGTGCGTATGCTATAGTGCCACGCTGGCCCGTTCTTAAGCACGCGCATAGGCGCATTCCTCCCCTGTCTGATCTGCAATACTATGCTCATAGCATAGGCAGGCTGCTTGCGCTATCACAAGCTACGCGGAACAGCCAGCAGTGGTGCTCTGCTGGGAGAGGCGCGGGACTTAGCAGGGGGGACAGCCAGGCGAGGAGAGCGCGCGCATCTGGCCAGAAAGGACACAGCGACGGGCCCGGGCGCCGTGAAGGGGGTTACGGCGCTTGCCCGGTACCCGTCGCCGCGCCCGGATCAGAAGAGGGCGCTACAAAGAAGGGCAACAGACAAAGTGAAACAGGAGAGAGGTATCTGCTGGCTGTGAAAGAAACTGCTCACAACGTGAACACTGTGCAGCGAGGTACGACCAGACCTCGCCTGGCAGAAGCGAGCGGGGCCGCGCCACGCGCCCGCACTCACGCGGTCACTCTCAACTGCACCAGACGTCTGCTGAGCGCTCGCCATTGCTTCTCCTCTCTCTTCTCATTTCGTTTCGTCGGGCTTCTTCTCGCTTCGTCGCTGGTTGCTACAGAATGCACCACGGCTCACCGTCAAGCTGCGGGTAGTCGCGCTGATGGATGCGCTCCGCGCAGTCGAGGGAGCAGGCGGTGAAAGCGATCGCCGCGTATTCAAGCACTTTATGCAGGCAGAGATCGCTGATGATGCGCAACTGCCATTTTTCAGGTAAATATTGGTATTCGTGGAAGACGTAGTCGCGCAGCTCCTGAGCCAGCCGGGCGGGCATGCGCAGGCCATAGCGATGGCTGGTCAGGCGGCCACAAATACAGGGGGCCGCGGCGCCCTGGGCAGGCCCCTCGGCAGCGGGCGGGACCGCGGCGGCCAGCGGCGCCTGTTCCTGGGGCGGCTGGCCGGCCTCGCCGATGAGCGCGGCGCGCTTTGTCTGCTCTTGCATGACGTACTTGCTCCTTCAGATCTCTCACACTGCAGACAGCCTTACTCTGATGAGGTGACGGAAGGGCGAACGGGCCGGGTCGGTAGTGGCGACCGTGCCGGCCAGGCAGCCTCGGACGGCAAGCCCCGCGGTACCTGGTGCCCCGATGCCCGGTGACCTGCCGCGCTCGCTGGCCGCTCTGATCAGGCAGGCGCCCTGGCCGCAGAGGCTGGCGCCCAGCAGCCGGGCCAGGCGAAGGCCTGTTAGCCGTAGCGACCGGTCTCGACCCGTCCGCCCGCATGCTCTCCCTGCTTCTTCTCCTGCTCCTCCCTTCCACCATCCCTGATGCCGCGCCTCTGCGCGGCCCCTACCGCACTGGGCGTGGCCGGGTCGACGACGGGTCCCACCTGCGCAGTCGGGGAGCTGGCGCAGCCTGAGCCGTGGCCAGTCGGCGAGCGGGCCGCCGTGACGCCGGTGCCAGGGCAGAGATAGGGCCGGCGCGGGCCGCCAGCTCATCAAGCCGGCCAATCGGGTAGGCCAGACTGCGCCCCAACGGCCCGCCCGCACGCCGCGCGAGCGAGCAGCGAGCGGGCCGGGGGTGATGGCTCGCAGGAAAGGAGCGTCGGTACGCGACCACGATCCGCCCGGGGTCCCTCCGGGCCTTGCCAAGGTTGCGCCTCATGCCGCTCGCCCCGCGGTGGCCGGCCCGGAGGCTGACCCCGCCGCTCGGCCCCGGCCTGGCCGGGCTCGGTTCAATAAAGCCAGGCCGGGCGCCTCCCGACGAGATCCTCCCCCAGGCCTCCACCCGGGCGAGTTGGCCACAGGTGCATCCAGTTGAGCAAGGAAGAATCTCAAGGAAAGGCAATGAACCGGGATCGTTCCCCCCGCGCTGACGGGTGGGTGGGCGCAACGTCCCGTCTGCTCGTCACTGGCTGGCGCTCCTCTCCCACCGCGCGCGCTATAGGTACAGGTGGCAGCAGGCGAAACCGATAGAGTAGTTCGCGCTGGCTGCCGCCAGGCTCCCGGTACCAAATCTGCACCTCCACTGGTACGATGACGAAGCGCTTCAGCCGCCGACAGTGCGCGATCAGTTGATAGGGCCAGCGATATGCTCCTGCTAGCGCCGCTGGCTGGCTGAGGCCCGTCCGTCTCGGATAGACAATCTCTAGTTCGTATGCCATTGTTCACGGTGCTCTTAAGTTCATTGTACTCGCAGGCCAATAGCAATGAATCGGTGTTCTTTATGCATGTTTTGTCAGTCTTTAATCACTATAGCGGCTCACTACAGGGCTGGCCATCCTCTCCAGGTTCCGTCTCTGCCGCGCTCTCCCCCAACGGCCTCACAATACGCCTCGCCCCCAGGCGCAGCACTTCTTTCCCCTCGCGCTCTACTACGATGGTGAAGGGGTCAAAGGCCGGCTCGGCGCTCAGCTTCTTGAGAATCTGCAGGACACAGCGCTCACAGGTCGCTGGTAGCAGGAAGAGATCCCCCACCTCTTCGCAATAGCAGATGACCAGGTACGGCGCCCTCTTCCTCCCTCCCGGCGGCAGGCCCATCTCTCACCTCCGAGTTCGTTTACAGCACAGGAGCTTTTTTCTTCTACAAGGTTAGCATTGATCTTAAAATATTTCCAGTATGTAATTAAGTGATTTTAAAAAATCATCCAGATAAATCACTTGAATAGGTAACGAGATCAAGTCACTTAATTAAGTGACTTGATCTAGAGACTCCCCATAAGACCGCAGATCCCGCTATACTCCTAAGCAAACATTATCAATGAGGCTTATTTGCGAGTGAGGATATGTTTAGACTAAAAGTAAAAGATGTTATTAAAGGCCAGGGCAAGACAGTAGGATGGGTTGCAAGAAAGGCCGGCCTGTCTCATTCAGTCGTGAGAAGAATGGTCAAAGATCCCAACTATGACCCGCAGGCGTCGACCCTCATGAAGGTTGCCAAAGTGCTAAAATGCAGCGTGGAGGATCTGATAGAGTACAGCCCAGATGAGGACGAGGAGATATAAAGTCCTGGCGCTTCCCATGCTCTGTTTCTTTCCCCATCTCAGTCCCCTCTCAGACGAAGGGAAGCCAGACCACCTCAGACTAGTCTAGGATTGGCCTCGCTTCCCTTCCTCGAAGCAAATAGACCTATTTGATCAGATAGGTCTTTTTATACCCCGCCTATTTGATATATCTTCTCGCATAGATGTCATTACGTGACTTTTTTGCAGGGATTTATACACCTATAATTGCTTTAGCGGCGCAAGCAGAGCAGGTAGTTTATACCGCTCAAGCGCATCCCCTTGAATCAGCCTTCTGCAGTCTGGATCAGAGGCAGTTGTTTGCCTTCAGAGGGGCCATTTCTTGGGGTTTTCAAATTACACAAGGAAGGGCAACAAACAGGAAGGAGTAGAGGATGTACCGTCTACGAGTCAAGGAAGTCCTTCGTGAGAAGGGCGTCACACAGACATGGCTCGCACGGCACACGACGTTAACTGAAGCAATGGTACGGCGACTAGTACGAGACCCCTCATATCTCCCCTCAATCGCCACGATGGCCAAGGTCGCGAAAGCATTGCAGGTCCACATTGATGATCTGATCGAGGAGATCCCTGATCCGCCGCCTTTCGCTCCCAGATCTCTAGAGCCTTCGAACTCTCTGCCAGAGCGACCCACTCAGACAAGGCGAGTCCGCAGCTCAGCAGCTATACCCGCTACTGATTGACATACGGAGCTAGAGCAGTCAGGTTGTCTGGATGAGCAACGGACTTGTTTTGTCTTTGTCACGGGTCACAAGGCAAGGAGAGATAAAAGGTGTACCGCCTCCGGTTGCATAGAGTCTTGCGAGAGAAAGCAGTGAGCGCCGAGCGGTTGGCACAACTTGCCTCGGTGCCTGAGACAACGATCAAGCGCATGCTCAAAGATCCGGGTTACATGCCTCCCGCATCAACGCTAGCCAAAATTGCCCGCGCTTTACATGTCTCTATGGGGGATCTCCTTGAGGAAATTCCTGATCGCTAGCCCCTCCAAGGGATAGCGGTAGAGCGAGACAAAAGCGCGCCTGATCCGCGGAACTGGCAAACCGCGGACCAGGCGCGCCACATTGAAACTCGGAGGTAGGAGTAGCATAGAGCAAAGCGTAGCCTCTGTCAAGATCGTCAGAACTACTGGCAATACTTGCTTGAGGCAGCGCTCAGCTAGAAGAGAGTGAGGGAAACAGGCACCCATTCAAGGCTGAGCGGGCCAGAGGCGCCGATAGAGCCGGTAGCGAGCCGGGCGCACTGCTCACTGGATCAGGGCAGAGAGCGGGTGCGCCGCCAGAGCATGGCGAGCAGCGCCAGCGCCAGAGCCGTCAGCAGGCAGCTCAGAGTCGACAGTGACTCAAACGGCATCTGTCGCACCTGTGGTGGCGAGAAGACCAGCAGGCCGCTGCCCCCATAGACGAAGATGGTCAGCACCAGCAGGGCCAGCCCCAGGCCGAGCGCCACTGGCCACAGCCGGCCTTGACCAGACAAGTTCTCTCCTCCTTTCTTGCTCCACTCAGCTTCTCAGGAGCTGAGCGAGCGAGGTGATTGACTCTATCAGCAGCGGCTCGCTCCGCCTTTGTTTCATTATACCAACCAGCCAAATGCCCCCCATCATAGCAGAGAGATCACCTGTCGCGGGCGCCGCTTCTGCCCGTCGGCCCGGGGGCCTCAAGCTGAGCTGGCAGTAGCAGAGCGCCCCTGATCTTTGATATACTGGGAGAGACCGAGGAAGATGGGAGGCGCCGGGAAGCGTCCGCCCGCCCCATTCACAGCAGCGAGCGAGCAAACGAACAAACAAGCCTCACAGGAAGAGCGGAGCGACCTCGCCGAGGGGAGCAAGAGCATCGTTACCGTGGTTCTAGGGAGCGCCTGGGTCGGCGACCGGCGAGCGCCCTGCTGCGCGCGACCAGCGTCGGCCTGGGGGAGGAGAGGAAACCTTGCACAGCGGCGAATCAGCACGATCGACATCACCAGGAGTCCACACCGAGACCGAGATCATTTGGCTACCCGAGGAACAGGACTACATTCTACGCAACCGCTTGAGCTGCACCGTGCAGCCCCTACCGCGTCACGGCGAAGCCTGGCGGCTCTGGCTAGAGAGCCAGAGCGCCTTTCACTTCAAAGGGCGTCTCGGGCAGATGACCCTCCGACGCGAGACCCGCAAGGGCCGTCCCATCTACTGGTACGCCTTCCGGCACTGTCTGCATCGCACCTTTAAGCAGTACGCCGGCAGGACCGGCACCCTGACCCTGGAGCGGCTCGAAGCGGTTGCCGCCGAGCTAGAGCTGAGCTGTCGCAAGCTGCGCGAGCGCATGCGGGCGCGACACGAACAGGTGGAGCGCGCGGCGAGTGAGCCGCTGCTGCTCACCAAGCTCAGGCCGCCGCTGCTGGCCAGCGACCTCATCCGGCGCGAGCGCCTGCTGAGCCTGCTTGACCGGGGGCGGGAGCGGCGCCTGCTCCTGCTCTGTGCGCCGGCGGGCAGCGGCAAAACCAGCCTGGTAGGCCAGTGGCTGGCCCACCTCAACGGCGCGCCTGAGCCGGGGGCGGAGGCCCTGCCCGTCGCCTGGCTGACCCTCGATGCCGGCGACAACGAGCCGCAGCGCTTCTGGCGCTACCTGGTGGCCGCCTGTGCGCCCTGGCTCTCGCGGGACGAGTGCCAGCGGCTCAGCGCGGCGCCGGCCCATCCTCTGACCGCCGGCCCTGGCCTCAGCGGCCTCGCCGGCATGACCGTCGCCAGCGACGAGCAGAGGCAGCAGCTCATCCTCCTGCTCAACCTGCTCAACGAGCGCGCGGCCCGCGGCCTGCTCATCCTTGACAATTACCACCTCATCCAGAGCGAAGCCATTCACCAGGCCCTCAGCTTCCTGATCAGCCACCTGCCCGCCGGCCTCAGCCTGGTCCTGCTCACACGCGAAGAGCCGCCGCTCCCCCTCGCCAGCCTGCGCGCTGCAGGCAGCTTGCTAGAGCTACGCGCCCCCGAGCTGCGTTTCTCGCAGGCCGAGACCGCCGCCTTTCTCGCCGCCCGCGGCCTGTCCCTGGCCCCCGAGCACTGCGAGCAGATCGACCAGCTCCTTGCCGGCTGGCCGGCTGGTCTGCGCCTGCTCAGCCTCCTCTTAGAGAGCGCGCGTTTCGCCGGCGAGCGCCAGGGAGCGGATGGCGCCGACGGGGAACGCTCGCCTGTCGGGCTAGAGCAGCTCCTGAGCACCTTCCGCGGCAGTCAGCTCCCCCTCTTCGACTACTTCAGCAGCGAAGTCCTGCAGGGACTGCCCGCGCACCTGCAAGACTTCCTACTGCGCACCTGTTGGCTGCCGAGCCTGCAGCCCGACCTCTGTCGCCTCGTCAGCGGGCAGCAGGAGAGCGCGGCCATCCTGGCCGAGCTAGCGCGTCGCAACCTCTTCATCGAGCCGCTTGACCCGCAGCAGGAGAGCTATCGCTACTATCCCCTCTTCGCCGAAGCCCTGCAGCACGCCGCGCAGCAGCGCCTGTCGTCCGAAGAGCGGCGCCTCATCGCCTACCAGGCCAGCCGCTGGTACGCCGCCTGCGGTCAGCTTGACGAGGCCACGGAGCTGGCGCTGCAAGCCGGCGTCGCCCAATGGACCGCCGACCTGATCGAGCGCCGCACCATTCCCCTGCGTCTACGCCTGCAGAGCGACGATCAAAGCCTGCAGCGGCTGCGGCGCTGGCTGGCGGCCCTGCCCGAGGCGCTCATCTGGAGCCGGCCTCAGCTCTGCCTGCTCAGCGTCCTGGGCATCCTGGCGGATCTCTTTGACGAGCGGCGCAGCCGCCAGCAAGAGCGCCACCTGACGCCCGCCGAAGAGGCGCGCCTCAATGCCCTGCTCAACCGCGCCGAAGAGCTATGGCGCCAGAGCAACTACCGGGAGGGACTGGCGCGCCTCTACGCCTGCCGCCTCCTCGTCCAGGAGCGCCTACCCGCCCGGCCCGAGGAGGCCGCCCGACACTTCTACAAGAGCGCCGTCTACGCGCGCGCCGCCCTGGAACACCTGGCCCCCGACGAGAGCGACTGGCGCCTCTTCTGCCTTGGCCATCTCTTCGGCCAGGCGCTGCAGAGTGGCGATCTCAACGAAGCTGATCGGCTCAGCCAGCAGATTGTGAGCCTCATGCCGCAGAGCGGGAGCAGCGCCGAAGCCGACGCATGGTCGGGAGGCCTTGGCGGCCTGCGCGCCCTCGTCCTCAACCTGCGTGGCCAGCTTCACGAGGCCGCCCATCACTACCGCCAGCTCATCAGGCTGAACGGCTCGCAGCCGCCGCTCAGCCTCTTCGCCCACCTGGGCCTTGCCCAGATCCTCTACGACTGGAACGATCTGGCCGGGGCCGCCGAGCAGCTCAGCCTGCTAGAGGAAGAGCTGCGCGCCTTACAGGCCCAGGCCGAAGACCACGACGACGCGCGCAAAACCCTGATAGTCTCTCTCTTTAACCTCTTCGCCGCCCAGGTGCAGGCCCTCATCAGCCAGGCGCGCGGTCAGCTTGACGAGGCCTGTGCCCGCCTGCGCGCTCTCCTCCTGGCGGTCAACGAGGCCTTCCCCGCCACGGACTTCAAGCGCTACCTGCTCGGCGACCCGCTGGTCTGGCTGGCGCGTCTGGAACTGGAGCGCGGCAACGTTGAGGCCGTCCGCGACAGCCTCTATGAAATCGGGCGGCTCTGCGGGCTGCCGGCGAGCGACCTCACCGAAGAACCCGAACGGTTCGCCGAAGCGCTCGCCCACCAGGAGGAGCAGCCGCGCCTCCTGGCCGCCGAGGCCAGCGCCGCCCCCAACGAGAGCCAGCGCCAGGGCGATCAGCTTGCGCCCATCGCCCAGGGACCGTATGGCCTGCTCTTTGAACAATACCAGCTTCTCAGCGCGCGGCTCCTGCTCGCCAACGGCGAGGCCCGCCGGGCCCTCCAGCTTCTGGAAGCCATCGAGCGGCGCGCCCAGCAATACGGGCGTGGGCGCAGCCTGCTGCAAGCGCGTCTCTTACTTGCCCGCGCCCATGCCCAGCAGCGTGACCCTGTGCTTGCCGGCCTCTATCTTTGCCGCGCCCTTGAACAGGGGCAAGTCGAGAGCCATCGCCGCCTCTTCCTCGACGAAGGCCAGCCCCTGGCCGCCCTTCTACGCGAGCTGCTCCCGCGCGTGCGCGGGCAAGTTCTGCGCGCCTATGCCGAGAGCCTTCTGAAGGACTTCGCCGCCGGCCAAAGCCAGCAGCCGCCCGTCATCACCATCGTTGAGGCGGCCCTGCCCGAGCCGTTCTCGGTCCAGGAGCTACGCGTCCTGCGCCTGCTGGCCCTCGGCTACAGCAACGCCGAGATCGCCCGCGAACTCGTCGTCTCGGTCAACACCGTGCGCACCCACGTCCGGCACATCTACCAAAAGCTCAACGTCCACAGCCGTCACCGCGCCATCGCCGCCGCCCGCCGCTACAGCCTCATCTAAGGAGCGCCATCCGGGGCAGCGCACAGCCGCCGAATCACCCCGGCAATCATCCAGAAGGATGACGCCCTCACCTTTTCGCGTGCGCTACACTAACAACGACAGCAGCCGGCCCGGCCCAGGCCAGAGCGAGCGCGACGGCAGCGGGCCGGGCCTGGCGCGGGCGTCGGGCCTCGTCCAGGCGACCACCATCGCAGCATCCGCAGTCGGTCAGTCAGTCAGCCAGCCAGCCGCCAGCCGTCACAGGCCTGACAACACTTCTTCTCTTCTTCATGTATGAAGAAAGGAAGAAAGTATGATACAGACCGATATAAAGTTATGTCATAAATATAAAGAAAGCAGCATGAAGAAAGAAGGGAACACACCAATGCAAACCATCATCAGGGCAGAGAGCCAGACCGGCCAGGAAGAGCGTGCCGCGGGGGAGGCCGTCATTCAGGTTGAGGATCTGGTCAAGCGCTACAAGAAAGCCGAGCGTAACGCCGTCGACGGCGTCAGCTTTAGCGTTCCCGCCGGCAGCCTCTTCGCCCTGCTCGGACCGAACGGAGCCGGCAAAACTACGGTCATCTCGATCCTGACCACCACCCTCAGCCCGACCGCGGGCCGGGTGCGCATCGCCGGCTACGACCTGGAGAAAGAGGCGTCCCGCATCCGGCGCGAGATCGGCATCGTCTTCCAGAAACCGAGCCTGGACCAGCACCTGACCGCCGAAGAGAATATTCGCCTGCATGTTGCCCTTTACGGCCTCTACCCCTACCGCCCGACCTTTCGCCTCATGCCCTCCGCCTACCGACAGCAGGTCGAGGCCCTGGCCGAGCTGCTTGACATCAGCGAGAGCCTCTTCAAGCCCGTCAAGACCTTCTCGGGCGGTATGAAGCGCAAACTAGAGATCCTGCGCGGCCTCTTGCACCGCCCCGCCGTCCTCTTTCTCGACGAGCCAACGACCGGGCTTGATCCCGAGAGCCGTCATAGTCTCTGGGACTACCTGCGGCGCGTGCGCGCCACCGGGCGCACGACCATCTTTTTGACCACCCACTATCTTGAAGAAGTTGAAGAGGCCGATGCGGTCTGCATCATGAGCCACGGCAAGATCGTGGCCGCCGGCACCCCGAGCCAGCTCAAGGCCAGCCTCACCCAGGCCAGCCTGTTCCTCGACACGCCCGAGCGGGCTCGCCTGCGCCAGGAGCTACAACAGCTCGGCGTGCCGTTCAGCGAGACCGGGGGCCGCTTCGAGCTGCCCATCGCCGGCCCCGACGTGCAGCGCCTGCTCAAGCGCCTGGAGACGCCGCTCAGCCTGGTCCAGACCCGTGCCCCCAGCCTGGAAGAGGCCTACTTACAGATCATCGGTCGGCAGACCCTGGACAGTGAGGAGGAATAACCAGCATGGCAACGCTCTCCCATCAGTCGACTCCTACGCCCAGCGCGGCCACGGCCACGGAAGCCAGCCGGCGCGACGAGCTGCTGCGCCACATCCTGGAACCAAAGCCAGCGCAGCGCCCTCTCAATCACACCTGGAACGCCATCGTGACCATCGCGGCGCGCGACATCATGCGCTATCTGCGAGACAGGACCTTTCTCCTCTTCTCTATCATCATGCCCATCCTGCTCATTCTGGGCCTGGAGGGGCCGCTCCAGAGCAACTTTGGCCAGGCCGCCGGCTACAGCCTGATGAGCTTCGCCGTCACCGGCATGCTGGCCATGACCCTCTATCAGTACACCCTGCAGAGCATCCTCTCACTGCTGGAGGACCGCGAGAGCGACTTTACGCAGGAGCTGCTGATCGCCCCCGTCTCGCGCTACGCCCTGATCTTCGGGAAGATCCTGGGGGCCTCTGCGGTTGCCCTCTTACAGGGCTTGCTGGTGCTGCTCCTGGGGATCTTTTTCTTCGGCTTCCCGGTCTCGTTCTGGAGTTTGCTCCTGCTCATACCGGTAGCCTTACTGATCTGCTTCTCAGGTGGGGCGCTTGGGGTGCTGCTGCTCTCGCTCTTCAACAGCCAACGCAGCGCCAATCAGGCCATTCCCCTGCTGCTCTTCCCGCAGTTCTTCCTGTCGGGCATCTTCATCCCCATGCGAGACCTGCCCTGGTACCTGGATCTGCTTTCAAAGATCATCCCGATGCGCTACGCCGTCGACCTGCTGCGCAACGTCGTCTACAGCGGCCAGCCTGAATATGGGAAAGTGGTCTTGGAAGGGCCGGCCATCAACCTGGTGGTCGTCTGCGCGCTGACGCTGCTCTGCCTGGTGGTGGGCACCATCCTCTTTGTGCGCAGCGAGCGCGAGCGCTAAGGGGCAAGGCCGTCCGAGCGGCGTGAGGCTCCCGCTTGCTCGCCCCGCTGAGAGCAGCCAGGCCCGACGCGGAGCCGCGCAGCGCGCCAGCGTGTGGCTAGAACAGAGCTGGCGGGCAAGTCTGGAGGTGCTCCGTAAACAGATAGACATCGATAGTCACCGTGGCCTGATCCTGGCCCAGCGTATAGAGCGGATCGTAGAAGGAGGTACAGGTAAAGGCAAAGCGCTCCTGGCGGCCCATCTCGGCGAGCAGGCCCATCACCTTGCGCGAGACATCCAGCGCCGTTCCGATGGCGTCCACGGTGGGAGCGCCATCATAGACAATCACCAGGCCGGCGGTGCGTCCGCGCAGGAAGCTCTGAGCGCGCACCTGCCTCTTGAGCGAGGCGATGGCCCCGGCATCGTTGGTCAGCAAGCCGTTCGCATCGACGTTCACAGTAAAGCGATGATGGTGCAGTTCCAGGCGCGGCAGCACCGTCGGCGTCGGCGTCCCCAAAGGCGGCGTGGGGGTTGGCGTTGGCGTCGCCGGGGGCGGGAGGCGCGCATAGGTTGTGGCGGCCAGAAAGATCACCGCCAGGCCGAGCAGCAGATCGGCGAAGAGCCAGCCGGCCAGCAAGGTGCTTTCGCGCATGCGGGGAGGGCGATTGACTCCGAACATTGTCCAGCACTCCTCTTCTCTGCTGTTGGGTCTTCCTTCTTCTAGCTAGATAGAAGGGGACGGCAGCGGCTGGCCCTTTAGCGCGGGTCAGCGGCGTTGGCGTTCGGGCGAGAGTGAGGAGCAGCCAGATTCCCGAGCATGCGCGCCAGATCGGCGATGAGCGTCGCCGCCTGCCGCAGCTCGTTGCCACCCTCCCGCAGCGTCTGGACCGCCTCGCTCAGGCTGCCGGGAGAGCCGGGCGCGGGCAGGCGCCCGTCCTGAACGGCTGCCGCCTGCAGGCGCAGCGTATCCTGCATATCGACAGCAATGCTGCGCAGGTAGATGGCCCCCTGGCCCAGAGCACCAATGGCGTCGTGGAGATTCGTCAGGGCCTCGCCCAGCCGCAGGGCCAGCATCTCCTGTGCCTGGCGTTCCTGGGAGAGCGCGCTCAGGAAGCCCTGCCAGGCCTGGGCGGTGCTCTCCAGGCTGGTGGCCAGACTGGCCAATTGACCTACCGCCAGATCAAGGGCATCGATGCTGTTCATCAGCCGCTGCCAGCCTTGAGCCAGCGGCTCCAGTGAGGTCGAGACCTTCTGGAGCCGGTCGTTGGCGTCGACGAACTCCTCAAGCAGGCGCACATGACGCTTCTCCAGGCTCTGCACTGGCCCGGCGATCCCCTGGAGACCCTGGGCGATGGTCAGAGTGGCCTCCTGCAGAGTCCTGGCGGCTCCTTGCAGCTCGCTGGCCAGCCGCCCGCTCCCGTCGAGCAGGTCAGCCAGGTGCTCAAGCAGCTTCTGGCCAAGATCAAACTGCTGGGCGAAACGCTGGTTGATCCCCTCGACGGAGCGCGCCAGCTCCTCGGCCACCGCTTTAAAGCGGTCGCTGGCCTCGGAGAAGTTCTGTCCGATGCGCTCCGCCAGCCGCTCAAAGGTAGCGAGCACGGTATCGGCCATCTGTTCGATGCGCAGGGCCACGTCGGCCAGATTCTCGCCCGGCGCCAGGGCCATGCGCTGGTTGCGCAGAGCTAACGTCGCCTCGCTGACGGCGTGGACGAGTCGGCGCTCAAAGAGCCTCACCTCCTGTTCGCGCTGCTCCTCCCCGCGGCGCTCCAGCAGCAGCGCCCACAGAGTCAGCAGTAAGACGATCAGCAGCAGCGAGGCGTCAATCAGGCCGACACTGCTCAGGCGCCAGATGGGGGCCAGACGATCATCAAACCCTTGTTGCCAGAGATAGAGGAAGGACTGCGCCGCATCTGGGGGGCAGAGACTGCGCTGCTGCAGACAAGGCTTCAGGAAGGCCTGGTAGGCTGCGCTGGCCTGGGCAATGCCCAACCAGGTGACCATGATCGGCAGAAAGATCAGCACATTGCGCGCGCCTTCGACCAGACGGAAGAGGAGTCGTTTTGGCTGCCGCTGCTCACGATAGGCGGCGACAATCAGGTCGGGCGCCAGATAGGCGCGCAGGTCCAGACCGGTCCAGGCCATCCCCGTCCTCTGACCGGAGCCGGAGAGCGCCGCCTGCACTTGCGCCAGACGCTCGGCCCCCGCCTCATCAAAGGTCCTGACCTCTTGTTCCAGGTGCTCTAGCTCGTCCTGGATCTTCTGTATACTCAACATGCGTATCCTCTAATAGAAGCAAAGAACACATCAGAAAAAGAGAGATGGAAAAGGTGATCATTATCGTATATCTGATCTGTATGCTGGAAGATGTCGGTTATCGGCGGCCTTCAGCGACGCGGGCGCAGACCGCGCCGTCCGAGCCAGGGCAGACGCCAGCCGAGCCAGGGCAGGCCGCGCGGGCGAGCGTCTTGCCCGGGGAAACCCTCGGGTTTCAGCTCCTCCAGGGCATACTGCTTCCCCTGCGGCTTCTTTTGCCCTGGCTTCAGGTGCTTGAGCTTCAATTTATTGGCTATTTCCTTAGACAGCGCTGCATAGTGCTGATCATCAAGCGCCTGTCGCAGGTAGTCAAGGGCCTTTTCCAGCTCTGGTCTGGTCTGGCGCTGTTCGAGGGCCTCCGCGACCCGCAGCCAGCTCCAGGCCAGCAGGATCAAGGAATCCGGCAGCGCAGCTTTGGGAGCGACCAGCGTCTTGAGAAGGCTTCTCGTCTCGGGCTGTCTCAGCCGTTCTGGCGTCAGGCTCAGCAGGTAGCGATGGGTCAGGTGGGTCAACTCCCAGCAGCGAGCGTAGTCGGGGCGAGCGAGATAGATGGGACCATACTGCTCCAGCAGCCAGGCGCCTTCTTCAGGGGTCAGCGCACTGCAGGTCAGCAGCACGTGCAGATCAAGGGGGTCAGGCTGCTGGCGCAACCACGCTTCCAGTAGCTGCAGCTTCTCATCGAAGGGGAGCGAAGCGACCGCCTTGCGATAGAAGAAGACGCCGGGGCGAGTGCGCAGGAAGAAGAGATCGCCCTGCTGGGCGCCCGCCCTGATGAGGGAAGCCACGGCCCTGGTCTCCGTTGCTGGCCACACAAGAAGCAGCCGTTCACGCAGAGAGTTCGAGGCCTGGGCAAAGAAGAGCGACAGAAGCTCCTCCATCTCAGCAGCAGTCGACGTGAGGCAGAGCAGAGTAAAGAGGCGCAAACACAGCTCTTCCAGGGCCGGCAGGCGCATCTGCAGATAGACTGGCGCGTAGTAGCGTAGTTGCCGGCTATACCTGTGCAGAAGCTCGCGGCGATAGCTCGCGGCGACGCGCCCCCGCTCCAGATCGCTCAGCTCTCGCAGTAGGGCTGAGCCGGCAAGCAGCTCCTCCATCTCGTTCTCGGTGGGTGGCGGACTGAGCTGGCAGCAGCGGATCAGCAGATCGAAGGCCGGAGCTGCTTGATCCCTCAGCAAGAGAGCCGCCAGGCGCAGAGCAACAGCGCGGCTCCCCGCGTCCTGCGCCTGGTCCAGGAGCTGGAGCAGCCGTTGCCAGTCTCGCTCTTCGAGCGGCAGCGGCGCCCCGTCGGTGGGCCGCAGCAGTTTCTCCAGCACGCTCAGCAGGAGGCGTAAGCGCATCTCACGCCAGGCGGGCGGCAGGTCCAGCGATAGGAGCGAGCGGCAGGACTCCCAGCTTCGATATCCCTGCAGGAGCCTGCCCACCTCCTCGCGGTAGTGCTCCGCCTCGCGGCTGGTCAGGGCGGAAGCGGCAAAGCTGAGGAGCTTGCTACAGCGGTCTGGCCTCGCCAGCAGGACAGGATAGACCGCGGGATCATCGAGCAAGGCCCTGATGGCCTCCTTTAGCAGCTCGCGCCCGGCCCCCAGGGAGGCGAGCGTCAGCAGGAGACGCACGCGAGCCGCGGCAGAGAGTCTGGCCTCTTGCCACTGCCTGCGCACCTCGTTTTCAAAGAGCACCAGGGAGTGATCGAGCCGTCGCTGCTCCAGCCGTAGCCGCGCAAGCTGGCTCAGGTCCGGCAGCACGCGGTCGAGCAGCGCTTCGCCCTGCTGGTCATCGCAGAGCCGTTCCAGAATGTGACGGCGCACCATGAGCTGAGAGAAGTCCTCGGGGTAGCGACTGATAATCTCGACGACTTGCTCAAGCCCCAGCCTGCCCTGATTGCTCCGCCAGCGCTGGTACTCGCGGAGGAAGCCGTCGATCGTGCTGGCCCCTCCCTCCAGATCGCGATGAAGCTGCTCGATGAAGCTGAGGTCCCCCCCGCGGAAGGCCGCACAGGCCAGCTCCACAAAATCCCGGACCTCGGGCCATTCGCGAGGCGACGAATGCAGACCGGTAAAGAGATTGAAGGCCAAGGCGCCGCGATAGAAGCGTTCACTGACGAAGGTCGCGGCATGCTGCGGCTGGGCCGGGCAGGTGGCTACCAGCGCGAATGTGCGCCGGATGAGGCGCGAGCTGCTCAAATCGCCGCTCTCCTCGTAGGTGCTGAAGGTCAGCCGGGGGCGCAACACAGGCGGCAGGAGCCGCGCCAGGGCCCAGACCAGCCAGGCAGCCTGATCGGGAGTGGCAACCAGGCAGATGAGTGGAATGTCCGCCTCGCTCTGGCTCTCGCCGGCCAGGACCTCCCTGCCGCCCCTCCTGATCTGCGAGGAGGTTTTCTCCGCCTCACGCTGAGCCTGCAGGCTATCGCTGTGCTGCTGCTGATCGAAGAAGGCCAGCAGCAGCAGGGGCAAGAA
Organism: Thermogemmatispora argillosa; assembly: GCF_059696725.1. Lineage (NCBI taxonomy): Bacteria > Bacillati > Chloroflexota > Ktedonobacteria > Thermogemmatisporales > Thermogemmatisporaceae > Thermogemmatispora > Thermogemmatispora argillosa. The sequence goes on from NZ_AP019377.1 coordinate 1,709,719, forward strand.
CTCCAGCGCTGCGCTGCGCTCGCTCTCGCTGAGCTGGAAAAAGTCCGGGCCGCGCGGCACAGCCTCGGGCCTCCAGGCCCGTTCCCAGCGCTTCCGCAGGCGCCGCTCCAGCTCCTCGCGCGGAATGGGAGGGAGCATGACCCCATGCCCGGGGTCGTCGCTGGTACGCCAGAGCAAGGCATCCTGATAACGCCAGAAGCAAATCGCACGGTCGGGGCCGAAGGTGGGTTCTAAGCCGGCCAGCAGATGCACAAAATAGTTCCCGGGGCGCCCGGCGCCATCGCGCCCCGCGTAAACCTTGTGCAGTAACAGGCACTCGTTGCCGCTCTTGACCAGCGCCAGCGTCCGCGGCGCCTCCTCGACCGTCAGGCTGGTCACATTGGCATCGGCAGGTAGCTGATAGCGAAGATAGGGCCGCACCTGCTCAAGACGCCTCTCACTATGCAACGCCGGCGAGCAGGCCCGCACACGATAGCCAGCGGCAAGTGAGCTTTCAAGGCCACGCTCAGACCAGGTATACCAGAGCTGCTCAATCTGTTGCGAACTGGCTGCTTGATCGTTCATCGTCCGCTCCTCCGTGCTTGATAGAACGGCGCTGCCGTCCCTGTCGGCCCACCCACCCACTGCGCTCCCTCTCACCACCTCCTCAGAAGCCCACCCATCTTCTCTTTCCCCTCAGCTTCCCTTACCGCCTGCAGGCAGGCAGTTCAGGGCTGCGCCCGCCACTGAGAGAGTTGCCAGGCTTGAGCTGACGGAGCTCCGGCCCGGAGACCCTGGCCCCCGTGCGCTGGCGCCGCGGCTGCGAAAGTGGGACGAGCCGGGAGCAGGCGGAGCTCGTGTAGCACCCAAAGAAAAGGATCGAGACAACGCCAGGGATTGATCGCCGGAATGCCCCCCTGCTCGTCTGGGGTATAGCCAATAGCCGAGACCGCCGTGTAGCACACAGGGTCAAAGAGCTGCCCCCGATAAAACTCGACGGCCTCCAGGAAGCGCCCAAGGTCATATTCATAGAGCAGTTGCCGCACTTCCTGATCAACGCTGGCCAGATCGGTCAGGTCGAGGCCGCCGCGGTAATCCGGCTGACGCCTGAGAAAGCTCAATTGCTGGCCGAGAGGCCGCAGCTTTTTGAGCAGGTCTGCTTTAGAAAGCGCGATCGCCAGGGGCCGCGGACGCCGCACGCCGGACTGAGCCAGCGGCAGGACTATTTTGCCGAAACTATCGAGCGGGTGCCCCAGAGCCAGACTATGGCCATAGCGAAAATGGGGATCGCTCGGGAGACTGGCGCGCATCGCGGGAACAGCTACCGGATCAAGCATGAAGATTACGGCGTCCGCATTGAGCACATAGGGAGCATAGCGGACCTGCCTGGCCTGGATGACATAATCTTCTCCAGAGGTATCATAGATGACAAGATTAAAGCGCACCGGGGGCAGGTCCGGCTCCAGACGAATGGCAATCTCGTAAATGATCGGCTGGTGAGTCATCTCAATTGCGCGCGGCGTCCCCCGCGGCACCACCCTATCGACAAAGAGCGGCTTCCCGTAGTCGCGCTCGTAGCGCTCGCGCGCCTCGGGCGTCAGGCAATGGCACCGGAATCGCAGATGACTGGGAATAAAGGCCGCCTCCTCCAGAAGGTGCAGAAGCACGGCAATGTAAACGCTCTTGCCGGAGCTGACATCACCAATAATGGCGATCGTTACCTGGCGTGTGCGCTCAATATTGTACGGCAAGGGATATTGACAGTGCGAGCAGATGCGCACCGCCTGCCGCCTGACAAACCATTCACTCTGCAGCGACCTGGGGAAGAGAATAGAGAAGACGCGCCGGAGGCCAGACGGTTCCTGCTGCAGCGGGACGAGCGTAGCGAGTGACTGCAGATCAGGAAGGCTGACAATGGCGCAGGCTCCAGGATAGATGCGCTCGCAGCACGAGGGACAGATGGCGACACGCCCGCGGTAGAGCAGGGAGGTCAGCATCTTCCAGAGAAAGCTGATTGCAGCGATCAGAATCTGCCTCAAGCTCATATGATGGGTGCTCCCTCGCATAGAATGGGCCGGCTCCAGCCAGGCCAGGTCAGGCCTGCCCAGGCGTAGCCGGGACGGAGGGCCTGCACTCCGCCCCGTCATCAGGTGAGAACCACCTCCGTCTCAGGCAGCAGGACGGCGCTCAGGGCACGCCCTGGCCACCAGAGCGCGTCTGACGCCTGCTCCTCTGTCCGATATCCATCGCGCTGCGCCCACCGGCCTTCTCCCTGGCCATACCAGTCCTCGGGCAGTAGGGCACAGAGCAACACATGGAGGCGCGAGCAGGAGCCTACCGGCAGGTCCAATGAGGCCGGGCCCTGGCCAACCGCCTCGGGGTGGCTCACCACGCGGTAGTGAGCCAGCCGCTCCAGTTGCCACCAGCGAAGCGGCTGCGGCAGAGGCGACAACTCCTGCACGCTCCAGCAAATCAGGAGATAGCGTAGCAAGGGGTCGGCAGTCCAGCGCCAGGCGATGATCAGGCGCTGGCCCCCGCCGGCTGAGCGCAGGCTCAGGCGCACGTCCGCCGGCTGGAGCTGCTCCGCCAGGCGCCGGCTGGCGACCCGCAGTTGCAGCGCATAGCGCTCCAGGGACTGCGGCTGCGGGATGCTCCTGGCAATCAGCAGCATGCGTCGGTAATCGCAGGCACGCCAGGCCTCCTCCAGTTCCTTGATGAGCCGGATCACCTCCAGGCGCTGGAGCTGGGCCGCTGTCAGCAGCAAAGGAAAGACCCTCAGCAGCTCCGGCTTGTAGGCCGAGGCTAGCTGCTCATCCGCGTGCTCCTGCCTCAGCAGGTGGAGCAGCTCCAGGGCCTGGCGCGCCTCGGCGAGCGCGCGCCTGTGGTCAGCCGTGAGACGCCCAAGCAAAGCTTGTGGCAGCTCGTTATAGGCCGCCAGTATTCGGCGCGGCCCCGCTTCGCCAGCCTCGTGCGAGGCCGTCATGAGCGCCTGCTCAAAGGCCCGCCACTGCTGCTCTTGCTTCCAGAGGAAATGCAGACGCTCCTGCTCCTCCGGCGAAAACTGGAAAAAGGCGCTGTGCGGGCTGGAGAGCAAGCGCTCATAGAAGGCGAGCAGGCGCTGATCATCGTCATAGGCAGCGACGAACTCCTGAGCCAGCTCCAGCAGCTCGCGCTCATCCTTGCTGAGGCGGACTTCTTGCAAGAGGGGATCAGCCGCGGCGGCGATCAGGCGCGGCTGGTGTGAGTGCAGGGTGCTCAAGAAACAGCTATAGCAGCGCCAGCGCTGAGAGGCCCGCGTCAGGAGAGCGCGCTCCTCGCTGGTCAGGAGCAGGCCGTCCTCCGCGGCGGCCTCCTGGTCCAGTTGCTCGCTCAGCATGACAAGAGAGGCATCGTCGCCCTCCGCGAGGGCCTTGTAGAAGCGGCGCGCCAGGTCCAGCCGCTCGCGCTCCTCGGGCGTCAGGGCCGTGCTCCCCTCTAGCAACGGGTCATCAGCCTCGGCCACGGCTCGCAGACGGCGACTGCGCAGGGCCATACGCAGACGCGCCAGGGCCGCCAGACGGCGCTCGGCCAGCTCAGCGCGCGCGCGCTGCTCGGCGCTAAAGGAGAGCTGGGCCCCCGCCGGACCAAGGGCCAGAGCCTCATAGGCCGCAAGCAGGGCCTCGTCGTCGGCCTCGGGATCGGCCACCAGGGCACAGAAGCGGGCCGCCTGGCAGCCGATCATCTCCTCCTCCGGCGGCAGGGAGAGTTCACAGCGCTGCAACTGCTCATAGGCCGCTGCCAGAGCCTTAACCTCACCGCTCCGGCGCGCCTGAGCCCAGGCCCGGGCCGCCTTGTAGCGCTCGCGGGCAGCCTGCATCTGAGCCTGTTCCTGCGCGTTGAGAATCGTGGGGCCATAGAGCGAGATCAAGGTTGTCGCCGCGGCGAGTAGCTCCTTGTCACGGCGGTCCTGCAGCGCCTGGCAGAAGCGCCGCCCCTCAGTGATCAGGAGCCGCTCGCGCTCGGTCAGAGCACTGCAGCCATCAAGCACAGCTTCGTAGCTGGCCAGAATGGCCCCCAGCGAGGAGCGCTGAGCAATGGCCTGGCGCAGACGGGCCAGCGCCTCCAGACGCCGACGCGCCAGCTCCGCGCGCTCTCGATAGGACTGGGCCGGCCCATACTGCTCCAGCAGCGGCAGCCAGGCGCGGACAATGGCCTCATCATCGTCGCGAGCAATGGCCTCCCTCAATTCGCTCAGGGCCTGCCGCTTTTCGTGCTTGGAGTCGAGCAGGCGGAACGGAAAGCGTACGTCCTGGATAGGCTGGAGACAGGCCGCTTGCAGCTCCCGCGCCAGTTGGCGAACCACCGGATCACGGCAGCTCCCCAGCTCCTGGAAGAGGCGCGAGTGTGAGGGGTCGGCAAAGTCCTCAGCGGTAAAGAGCAGCGACTCAGGCGGCCTGCCGCGTTCATCGATGCGGGCGTAGCGTCGCCAGAGCGAGGGATCACCAGCCAGAGCGGCGAGAGCAGTTGTGATCACGAGGGCCGAGAAGGCGTCGGTCTCCTCGCTAAACGGGCGCAGATACATCTGCGGATGCTGGTAGTCCTGCTGGCCAGCCAGCACCGGTCGATAGCCGGCCAGAGGCGGAATATACACGCCGTCGTAGTCGACCAGCACCAGCCGCCCATCCTCGCGGACCAGCACATTGCTGCCAGCGAGGTCACCGTGTGCCATGTGTGCTCTGCGCATGGCCCAAACGATCTCCTGCCAGCGCTGGCTGAGCCGGCTGAGGGCCACGCGATCGCCTTGGAGAGCATAGTCGTGGACCGCTTCGCAGAGCGTGCGCCCCTCGACCCACTCCATTGCGATTAGAGGGCAGACCTCGCTGCGGTCCTGCTCCTTCACCAGGATGCCCTCACGATGATAGGTGAAAGAGACCGTAATGGCCCTCAGCGCCGGCTGCGACGCGAAGTAGTCGGCGATCAGGCGATAGCGCTCCTCGGTATCGGGCTTCATGTCTACATGGAAACAGCGCAGCGCGCGCATCTCTCCGCTGCGTGTGCGGAACTTGTAGACAACGGCAAAGCCGCCCTCCAGTCCCCAGGGGCGCCTGATGGGACCCCGGCGCGTAGCAATCTCGACCATCTCGACCTGGCCTTCGCGCAGATCAGGATCAGGCACCAGGAGACGGCTACGTGCAAACTGCATGGCCTCATCGAAAGCCAGACGCCCGGGCATAGAGGCTACTCCGTCCTTTCTCCCTGGATCGGAAGCGCTTGCTCCGGCTCATCGCCAGCTTCGACCCCGCGCACGCCCAAGGCGCTCAGCGTCCGGCGCAGCGATGCGGCACATGGCTCGGCAGCCAGCAGCGGCGCATAGCTCTCCCAGAGGCGAGCCGCCTGCCAGGCAGCATCGGCGCGATTCAGGAGCGGGCGGAGCTGCCAGAGCAGCTCATCGAGGGCCTCGGCCACTCGCCGCGCCTGGGCGATTTCCTCATCTGTGGTCAGGCCCGGAGGCTGCTGAAAAGCGCCTCCATCGCCGTAGAGCACGGCCATCCGTCGACGGTCGCCAGCGCGGCGGGCCGCCTCGAACTCGCGCTGGCGTTGCTGCACAAGTTCGCCCTGATAGGACTGCGTTGCGCCCAGCAGGAAGACCCGCGCGCTCGCCGCACGGCGACAGGTCAGAACCAGCGCGGTGCAGTCGTCATCGGCCAGCCCCTGATCGGCCCGGCAGCTCGCGACAAAGGACTCCCAGGAAGATGGCGTTTGCTGGGCCACCAGGCTAAAGCACTGGCCTGGAGTCAGGCTCCCATCGCCGCCGGCCAAGACCCAGTGCGCCAGCGCATCGGTCGCCAGCATCAGGCAGTCGTCCGGTCCAAGCGTCAGCTCTTGCTCCTGGACGCGGTGAAAGGAGCGGCGGAAAAGGGCCGCCCGCGAAGGCAGACAGAGCGGCGGCTTTGCGAACTCGGCGGGCGAGCGCAGAGGAAAGGACTCGACCAGCTCGCTGCCCGCCCGGCGCCAGAGCAAACAGCTATCGCCGATAGCGAGCGCCTTGGCCACCACACGCTCTGGTCCCGACTCGACCACGCGCAGTGTCGCCAGCGTCGCCTGACTGCCTTCACGCAGCCACTTGTAGCGCAGCTCCGGCGGCAGTTGCTCCGCTGGCGAGAAATAGCTGGCGTAGCGGGCCCGCGCCAGGTCTAGCCACCACTCTACCTCGAAGGGGTGAGCACTCAAGAGCGGATAGGTCACGAACAGCTCCGCCAGCGTCAGGGCCCACTCACGGGCGAACAAGGTCGTACCGGCCCCATCGGCTACGGCAAACAGCCCACGCCCGGCATCCAGCGCACAGGCATCCTCGTTGGTTTCGCGTTCATGCTCCGATTTCCAGTACTCCAGAATGCTGATCTCGGCAAACATCGGCAGGTCTCTCCCCTGTCTCCAGCTCACGGCTACCGACAAGGACCTCACAGCGGACGGTTGCGGCAGTCGACCAGACAGGCAGCCAATTGACCCTCTCGCTGGCGCTCCGCCTCACCTCTCAGCGATTCGGGTCCAGCAGTTGAGTGGCTGGCAGGCTGGCGAAGTTAAACATCAGGCGCACGGAAACAGCGTCACCGTTAAAGATCAGGCCGCGGGCCTGTGGGCTGATGTCGCGCTGCAGCATGGCCGCTAGCTGCGCCCGACTGGTCTCGGGGACAAGGCTGCTGATTCGAAACAGGAGCTGGGCGTAGGGATCGTTGGGCAGCTCGCTCTCCGTTGCCGGGTACTCCACCGGCGCGTAATTGAGGCTGGTGATGTGCACGGAGAACAGGAGGGCGTTGCCATCGGCGGTGGCCACCCGGCAGAGGTCCTGCGCGATCGGCGTCGGATCGCCATCGGTGGCCATCCCGTCGGTCACATTGATGACAACCGGCGGGTAGCTGTTGGGATGGGCCGCAGCCCAGCGCTGGGCCAGCTCGGCAGCATACCGCAATGCGGCACACATCGGCGTGCCTTCTCTGGAGACCGGCTTGACCCAGATCGGAAAAGAGACCTCTAGCTCATAGACCGCGCCCGTCTCGTCAAGCTCGCGCTTCTTGCGCCGCTCCACAGCCAGGGGCTGATCTTGCAGCTCCCCCAGGGTCACAAACTCTTTCCGCCCAAGTCCCCCCTTGAGGGCCGACGTCACCGTCGTGCCACTGTATCCCAGAACGGCAATTTCCGCCCGCGGGCGTACTTCGGGAATGCCTTCCTTGTCAATGACTGTGTTGGCCGTGATAAGCTCGTTCAGGAAGCCATTGACTACTGTCGCTACCATCTCGCATTTGCGTCGCCCACCTCCAGCCTGCTGCAACCCGAATGGCTCATTCATCGATCCCGATTGATCAAGTAGCAGAATAAGGCAGCCAGGCTGGCGGCTGCTCCAGGGCTGCATATATGGCATAACAATCCTGCTCCTCTCTCACCGCTTGCTGTTACACTGGAGCCACTCTACTGGGAGAACGCCAGATACTCGACGATTTTGCCTATTTTTACATTACCGGGCCGGCAGCCGCCCTTACCTCATCTCGCTCCTCAATCACCAGCGGAGGCGCAGCTTGACATAGCGATAGTTGGCATACAGGCAGGCAGCGCAGGCAGCCAGAGCCAGCAGACTGGCGATCACGCCTCCAAGGAGGCGATCGCCCCCAACGTGGGCGATGAATCTGTAAGCCCACACCCAACCGCTCAGCCCGTAATAGCAAGCCACCAGCAGGCCCAACGCCTGGGCGACGAGTGGCTGCCGACGGCTGATGGCCAGTAGGAAGAGGGCCATCATCAGAGGGATGGAGAGCAAGATCAGCCACCACAGCCCACGAAGAGCAGTGAGGAGGAGAATCCCGGCCAGAATAATTAGCACGAAATGTGTAAAGCGGAACAGACGAAATTCAGGTAAGTAGAGAAAGGAGCGGTGACCGCTGAAGAGATGGGGCGGTTTGGCTGGCGGCGACTTGAGCGAGAAGGCCGGACCCAGGAGGGCAGCCGAGGAGTGCGTGGGAAGATTGGGAAGCGTGGTTGAGGCCAGGCTCCCGCCTGGGGAGAACGATCGCCCCCCCAGGAAGAGCTTCGCTGGCACCGGACCGGGGGTAAATGCCGGCGTGAAGCCCGGCGCGGACCTCGACGCGGCTGCTGGCTCGTGACCCGGTTCCGGCTGCGGCGGACGACGCTGCTCGCTGACCGCCTGCTCAAGCGCTTCGGCGAAGGCCTTGACTGTCGGATAGCGCTGATCGGGATCTTTCGCCAGCGCTTTGAAAATGACTCGCTCCACCGCTGGGGGAATATCGCCAAAGCGCGCCGTCAGCGGGGGCGGCGGCTGGGTCTGATGGAGCCGCCTCAGCTCCTGCTGGCGCGCCTGCAGGTCTGGGGCGGCACTGCTGAACGGGGGAGCGCCGGCCAGCCACTCGTAGCAGGTCACAGCGAGCGCATACTGATCGCTGGCGCGACGGCGCAGGCCCTCAAAACGCTCGGGCGCCATGTACTCGGGCGAGCCCCAGACCGCTGTGTTCCCCACCGACTGCGCCGCAGCCAGCGGATCACTGACCCGGAGCGTCTTGTGACCGATAATGGCAATGCCGAAGTCGCTGAGCCAGATCTGCCCCCGCTCGCCAATGAGCATGTTGGCTGGCTTGACGTCGAGATGCAGAATCGCATTCTCGCGCCCGTCAGGCTCGCGGAAGTCGTGGGCATACTGCAGCGCCGCCGCCACCTGCTGTACATAGCGTACGACCTCTTCTAGCGGCAGGCGCCGGCCCCGGGGGACAAGCTGACGCAGGCTCCCCCCAGGAGCCAGGGGCATGACCAGATAGGGCAACGCGAGCCACTGCCCGTGCAGCTCCACCTCATAGATGCCATAGTCAAGGAGCCGGATAATGTTGGGATGGCTGAGGCGCGAGATAATGCGCACCTCGCGCTCAAAGTCCTCCCGGCTCTCCAACGAATCCAGCGAGCGTCGGCTGATTTTGATCGCTACCTCTTGACCCGTCCCCCATCGGCCACGATAGACGCAGGCAAAGCCGCCGCTGCCCAGGACCTCGACCAGTCGATACGGACCGACCTGCTGGCCAAGTAGCGCCTCGCCATCGATTTCCATGACTGGACCTCTCTCGCCTTCAGAGCAGAGCACTCGCCAGGACGCACCGCCGGCTAGCCACACCTCCCACGGACAGGGTCGGGAGATGTGGCCGCCCAATGGAAGCCAGTCCACTAGAGTGACCCTGCACGCTCATCTGTATTGCAACGCAAACATGTCTCTATTGTACTGCCGGCAGCTTACTTTAGTAGCATAGCATAGCAGCGCTTGCTCTTCAAGCGCACGCTTACTCTTGCAGTGAAGCTAGCGCAGCTCACACTACATGATTTTTACTAAAAAACGCCAGAGTGAGGAAAGGCGCACCGAGAGGAGAGGCGGCCCCAGAGAGTGCGCCGCCTTTCCTCTCGGTGCGCTGGTGCGAGGCGGTGCGGCCAGCCGAGGCCTCAGCCGGCGCAGGTTAAATGGAGTGTGCGGCGGCGCGGCCCGTCCAATTCGACCAGAACAACGCGCTGCCAGGTACCCAGCAACAGGCGCCGGTGCGCATAGGGCACCACCAGCGACGGCCCGATCAGCGTCGCCAGAATATGATCGGGCGTATGGGACGGATCATGCGGATGGCGATAGCGCATCGGCGGCAAGAGCCGGCGCAGGGCCTCTAGAAAATCGAGATCGGTGCCCGGATCGAGATCCATCGCCGCCACCGCACAGGTTGTATGCGGCACAAAAATCGTACAGAGGCCGCTTTCCTGCTGCACATCATGCAGATACTTCTCCACCGTATCGGTGATATCGATAATCTGATCCTTACTACGGGTTTCAATCGCCAGGGCCTTCATTTCAGCCATAGTCGGACCTCCCATTCCTTCCTGCGCCGTCAGCCTCACCTTGCCCCTCTGCGCCGCGCCTGGCTGGTTCATGCAGTTGACCAGGCTTGCGGCCACAGACGGTCAGCGCATAGCAGAGGCCGACATGCTCCTCACTGAGCATCTCCACAAGCATGCGCTCATAGAGAGCCTCAAACTCGGTCTCGCTCAGCGAAGTGTGGCGCAGCAAAAACGGCTTTGTCAGGGCCAAAGCCACCTCAGCATCCTTGACGCTGATCGCATACATCTCGGTGCCATAGGAGCCATCGACCACATAGGGGATCTTACGGATGGCCACAAAGCCGGCCTCTTGCAGCAGCTTGCCGAGCAGCGAGGGCACGCCGCTGCTGTGGCCATCGACCGAAAACGTGCGTTTCAGGCGAGCCAGGGCCTCGTAGAAATAGCCCATCAGCGTCTGAAAAGCGGGGCTATTGGTCACCGTAAGCTCGGGCTCCGAGAGGCGCAGCAGCCCGCCGGGGGGCAAGAGGCGCCAGCACTCAGCGATCAGCGAGCGCCAGCTTGCCTGATCCATAAAGGCGAAGATCCAGCGCGCATTGATCAAGTCGAAGGAGGCGTCTTGAAAGGCCAGGGGCTGCCGGGCATCCATCACCTCGAAAGAGACATTGGTCAGGCCGTGCACGCGGGCCTGAGCGATGGCGTAGCGAATCATCGTCTCGCTGATATCGAAGCCGACGACCTCCAGAGAGGGGTAGGCAGCCGCCAGCGCCAGCACCCAGCCACCGGGGCCACAGCCGATATCAAGGACACGGCGCACGCTCCTGAGTTCCTCTGCTGTCAGTTCGGGCAGCAGGCCCCCCATCGCCTGCGTCAGCAACTGGTCCTGCATAATCAGGCGCGAGGTCTCGGCAGCATTTTCGGCATCGATCGTATACAGGCTCGGCGTTGAGGGCCTGGAGGAGGAGACAGCAGGATCAGAGGCAGCCATTCTGTTTCCGTTCCGTCCTTTCTCTAGAACTCCGGTGCAGTGCAGCGAACGCTGAGAGTGGGCGCAGCGCGGTATGGCGCGGCGCAGCACATCGAAGGCAGGCAAGCCAGCAGATAGGCGGGCGAGACCCGGCGCTCGTGATCGCGCTCACGCTCCCAGTCCAGGCCGGCGGGCCAGCAGCCAGGCCAGAGGGGCGCGGCATCTCAGACGACCCAGACAGCCCAGTCAGTGGCCAACCCACCTCACCCTACCCCAAGCCACCCAGCCACGGAAGACAGGACTCAGGATAGACCATCAGGCAGAGCAAGTCAAGCGGGCAGAGGCGTCAGGGAAGGCAGAATAGGCAGATCTGGCACGCCGGGCTAGTTGAGCACGGTCCAGGGGTGCCAGCTTCCGTCAAACCACAGGTGCTGCAGTGCATTAGTATCGCTGCGAGCAAATACATCAATATAGGCAGGACCCCAAGAGAGGGCGGTAGGCGACGAGGCCAGGCGCCCGCCGAAGGATTCCCAGGACTGCCAGCGCCCATCGTAGGCCAGATGCCAGAGCGAGCCGGTAGGCGAGCAAGCGAAGACATCGAGGCGTCGGCTGCCCCAGGAAGCGGCGGTAGGATCGTAGATGAAGCTCCCGCCGAGGGACTCCCACGGTCCCCAGCGAGCTTCGAAGGCGCGATGCCAGAGGGCGTTATCGCTCCCGCGGGCGAAGACATCCAGGCGGCCTGGCCCCCAGGAGACGGCAGCCGGGGCGGAGGTAATCACGCCGCCGAGCGACTCCCACTCATGCCAGAGGCCATCGTACCACTTATGCCAGAGGGCGTTATCGCTCCCGCGGGCGAAGACATCCAGGCGCCCGGCGCCCCAGGAAGCCACAGCCGGATTAGAAGTGAGCGAGCCGCCGAGGCTTTCCCAATCGTGCCAGGAGCCATCAAACCAGCAATGCAGCAAACTATTATCGACGCCGCGCACAAAGAGATCGAAGCGCTCGGGTCCCCAGGCCACGGCCACGGGATCGAAGGCCAGCGAGCCGATGAGACGCTCCCAGGCATGCCAGCGCCCATCGAAATGGCGATGCCAGAGCGTATTATCCGCGGCCCGAATAAAGAGGTCGAGCTGACGCACGCCCCAGGAGGCCAATGCCGGTCGGCTATTAATGCCCATAATGAGGGCCTGGGCGGTAGCCTGGGCCTCCGGCGTGGGGCTAGCGGGGCGTCTGGTTGGCGAAGGCGATGGTTTGGCCTGCGCAGTAGCCCTAGGGCGCGGCGGCGTTGCCGGCTTGTTGGGATGCTGGCCCAGATTACGCAGCGAGGCGAATGACTCGGCCAGCGAAGTCGCAGCGAGATCGCAGGTGGCAGCGCCGAGCAGGGCCAAAGCGCCGAGCCTGAGCAGGGCTTGCCGGCGCGAGAGCGGCTGACCCGGAGGCAGCGGCTTACCGAGGGGCAGCGCCTCCAGCGAGGCCTGTAGCCAGCGAGGCAGGTACGGCAGCGTCGGCGAGACAGGCGCGGGCGTCACAGGGGCGGCTGGCAGCAGGGCTGTGCCTGGCTGGCTGGCGTTGGCGCCGTTACTGGCCGCCTTGACCTCGGCGCTGACGGGTGATGCTATCGCCGCCTGGGCCGCGGCGGACGGCCCGCCTTCCGCCGGCGGCTCGCTGCCCTCCGGCCCTGACCGTTCTGAGTATTCTGCTCGTTCTATGCGCTCTGCGCGTTCCACGACTGCCGGAGCTGGGGGCTGAGCTGGCTGGCGTCCGGTATCGCTGGCTGCCGTCAGGCGGGCGGGCAAGAGCAGGGGCCGGCCTGGTCGCCAGGCTTCTGCTTCGGGTCCAGCGCTTGCCGTGCTGGCAGCCGAGGGAGTAGCGGAGACGGACAGGCGGGCTGCCGGAACCTCAACCGTTGGCTCGTCAGCGGCCTGAGCCAGGGCGGCTTCCAGAGCGCGGGCGAAATCGGCAACGCTGGCAAAGCGTTCGCGCGGGTCCTTGGCCAGGGCCTTGAGGACCACCGCCTCAATCGCCGGTGAGAGGGAGGGCTGCTTCTCGCGCAGCGGTGGCGGTGGCGACTGCAGATGCTGCAGGGCGACCAACATCTCCCCGCCGACAAAGGGCGGGCTGCCGCAGAGCCACTCGTAGACCACCACACCCAGGGCATACTGATCGCTGGCCGGCGTTGGGGCCCCATCGATCTGCTCTGGCGCCATATAGGTTGTCGTGCCGGCGGCATTGGGTGGCGCGTAGGGTGTGCGGGTCACCCCGGCCCCCGGCGCCCGCATAGCGATGCCGAAGTCGCTTAGCAGGAGCACAAAATTATCGCCGAGCAGCATATTTTCCGGCTTGACATCGCGATGGATAATCTGGCGCTCGTGGGCATACTGCAGAGCTGCCGCCATCTGGCGCACATAGGAGAGCACGCGCCCCGGCGACAGTACGCTGCCGGTCGGATGGCGCTGGCGTAGTGAGCCGTAGGGGGCATAGTTCATGACGAGATAGGGAGTCTCGTCCTGGATGCCAAACTCTAGCACGCGGATAATGTTCGGATGCGAGAGGCGTGCGATAGTGCGCGCCTCGGCCAGGAAATGGTTCAGCGCATCCTGCGTCAGGCGCGTCTGCAGTACCTTGATCGCTGCCGGCGTCTTCAGATAGATATGTTCGCCCAGGTAGACGCGGGCAAAGCCGCCGCTGCCGAGTACCTTGAGTAGACGGTAGTTACCGAGTCGTTGCCCTGCATAGTCTATCATCGGCCCGTCTCGAACCCTATCCTATGGTTGCATTGCCTGCTTTCTTTGTGTGCTTCGCTCTGCTTTGTGCTGCTTCGCGTTGTCTCGCTGTGCTGCGCTTTGCCAGCGCAGCCGCCTTCCCGCCCTCCTCGGGCTTATTATAGCGTACGCTCCCTTTTTTTCGGGACAAAAGTCCCATTGAACGGGAGAAAATAGTACTTATGGCACTGGTTTTGTCGCCCGTTCGCTTGTCTGACAGGGGGACAGCCGCCAGTTGTCGCTGACGGTGGTCACCCGGTATACTGAAGCATGTCAGTTGGCCAGGCCAGGTATTGACTGGCTGGCGTTGGTCAGCAGCGAGTTTGCAAGGGAAGGAGGAGCGACGAGCAGGCTTTATGTTGAACGATCCTGTGTTGCTCAACGACTGGCATGTGGTGGCCTATGCGCCTGCCTTACCCGAGCGCCAGCCGGTGGCGGCGCGCTTGCTCGATGAGGATCTGGTCCTGTGGAAGGTTGATGGTCGCGTGCATGTCTGGCGCGATCTCTGTGTGCATCGTGGGGCGCGGCTTTCGCTGGGGCGCGTTGAGGGGGAGTGTTTGATCTGCCCGTACCACGGCTGGACCTACGATGAGGAGGGGCATTGTGTGCGCTTCCCGGCGCATCCTGAGCAGAAGCCGCCGGCGACGGCGCATGCGCGTGTCTATCGGAGCTGTGTGCGTTATGATTGGGTGTGGGTGACGTTGGGTGAGCCTCAGCATGATGTGCCGGCTTTTCCCGAGTGGGATGATGCCAGTTTCCGCAAGGTGCATACTGGCCCGTACTCTATTGAGACCAGTGGGCCGCGCGCTATCGAGAATTTTCTTGATGTGGCGCATTTCCCTTATGTGCATGCGGGCCTCTTGGGCGACCCGGGCCATGCGGCGATCAATGATTATACGGTGGAGACGGGTGAGGATGGCATTACGGCGCGTGATATTACGGTCTGGCAGCCGAACCCTGATGGCAGTGGTCAGGGCGCTGAGGTGACCTATACCTATCGGGTGCTGCGCCCGTTGACGGCTTATTTTGTGAAGACGTCGCAGGGGCCCCGTTTTGCCATGTTCTTTACGGTGACGCCGGTGAGCGAGCGCCGCTGCATTGCCTGGCAGTATGTGGCCTTGAATTATGGGGAGCAGACTGACGAGGAGATCCGGCGCTTTGAGGATATGGTGATGCAGCAGGATATTCGGGTGATCGAGTCGCAGCGTCCTGAGTTGCTGCCGCTGGATCTGCAGGCGGAGCTGCATCTGCGCTCGGATCGCACGGCGATTGCGTATCGCCGCTGGCTGCGCCGTCTGGGGGTGACTTTTGGGACGGCTTAGTCAGGCCGCTTCTTTGTCTTTTCTCTTTTGCTTGTGTAACAGGAAGGGCACATTAGAGACTGTTACTGTCGGTCTTGTTATTCGTCCTTCATCATAGAAAGAAGAAGGCGCGCAAAGAGGGGCAACCAATGGGGAGGCTCTTCCGTCGTGTGCCTGTCAAGGACAGGAAGTAGAACAGAAGAGCAGAGTTCTTCCCAGGTGAGGGCGCATCATCGCGACCTCAGTCTCCTCAGCTAGTGTATACTCGCAGCTCGTCCCTTTTCTGTGCGAGGGGAGACGGCCAGGTTGGTACCGGGCGTGTCCGTCGTGGGCTGGCAGGACTATGACCTGTCAGGGGCGGCAGCCGCGGCTGCTTTCAACCTGGTCGTCTTTTTTTGCCCTTTCCCGCTAGCAAGAAACGTCTGCAGATTCACGACGAACTGAGAATAAGCGTTTCCTCACTGCAGCACAGCGACGCTTGCAGGGAAGCGGCCTCTACCGGTACAATGATAGAAAATGCGGCCTGTGAGGCTGCACAGCGCCGGCGGCCTCCATGAACGGCAGAACAGACAAACAAGCGAGCGAGCAAGAAAGCACACATCTGGACTCATGACCGATCTGATCCCATCCTGTTCCCAGCTCACTCATGACAGCGCCGTCAGCGCAGCGGAGCAGCCCGGCCACAGGCGCCTGGCTGGCCGTTGAAGGACCAGCCAGCCAGCCAGTCAGTCAGTCATGCATCATGGCTCATGCATGCATGCAGCAGGAGAGGAGGTCCGCGAACCTGTGAGCAGCCCTCTCATCAGAGAAGTCCGCAGCCCCGCCCGCCGCAGTCGCCCTCGGACCAGCCGTTTCAGACAGGGCCGGTCGACCCGCTATGTGCGCTACGTTCGCTACCTTGGCACCCTGGGCCGCGCCAGTCGGCGGGCAGTCCAGGTCACGCGCCAACGGGCTCCCGCCTGGCGGCGTTCCGCTCTCCCACGCTACGTACTCGCCTGGCTGACAGCCTACCTCTACGGCTCACTACCGCTCGTCTACTGGCTCGGACGACGCAGCGGCGTCAATCTGCGCCAGAGCGGTTCGGGCAATGTCGGCGTCTCCAATCTGCTCAGCAGCAGCAAGCGAGGTCGCCGCTGGGCGGTGCCGGCGGCGCTCTTCGACGCCTCCAAGGGCTATCTGCCGATCAGCATCTGCCGCCGCCTGGGCTACCCGCGCGAGGTGGCCGAACTGGCTGGCGTCTGCGGCGTTATGGGTCAGTGCTGGCCGCTCTTCCTGCGTTTCAACGGCGGACGCGGCTTGAGCGCCTTTCTGGGGGCCTCCCTGCAGATCAACCGCCGCGCCGGCCTGCTGGCCCTCTCGACCCTGGCCAGCGGCGTCCTCTGGCGACTCTGGTCGCTGTTCTCCCACCATCGTGCGCCGCTGCACACCGCTCACTGGTCCTGGACTGGCCGCGGCCTCAGCACCACGACCACCCGGAGCAAGGTTGTACCCTTGAGCGGTCTGGCCGCTATCCTGCTCTTTACCCTTGTCTGCCTGCGCGAGCACGAGCGCACCCAGCGCCAGCAGCTCATTCCGCCCCTGCTGGCCGCCTTACTCCTGCTCCGCCGCCTGACCGCCCCGCTGCCCGACGACGCCGAGCACGGTCCTGCGCGCCGGCCCTCGGCCCTGCTCTACCGCCTGCTCTACGATCGCAATACGCCCGACTAAGGCTCTCTCAGCAAGCAGGCTAGCCGGTCTCGCGTCGGTCAGCCAGGTCAGAGAGGGAGAGAGGATCGATCAGCCCGCCACCTGCCGCAAGAAGGAGCTGAGAAGAGGCGAGCCGAACAATGATAGGGATCGTCACCGATAGCACGGTGGGGCTGCCGCCGGCTGTGGCTGCGTCGCTCGGCATCACCATCGTGCCGCTGGTCATTCTCTTCGATCAGGAGGCAGTCCTTGACGGCGTCGACCTTGACAGTGCGGCCCTCTTCCGCCGCCTGGAGGCGGCGCCGGTCTTCCCCCATACTTCTCAGCCCTCGCCCGCCGCCTTTGTCCAGGCCTATAGTCGCCTGATCGCCGCGGGAGCCGAGGGCATTCTGGTCATTGTGCTGTCCGCGCGCCTGAGCGGCACCTATCAGACGGCGCAGCTAGCCCGCGAGCTGCTGCCCGATGAGCTGCGTCAGGTGCCGATCGAGATCATCGATTCGCAGAGCGCCGCCATTGGCATGCTGCCCGCCGTACTGCAAGCCGCCGAGGAGGCGCGACAGGGGCACACGCTGGCCGAGATCCGCGCCCATGCTCAAGAAGTGCTGGCGCGCACTCACTTCCTGGGGGTCCTCGACACGCTGGAGTTCGCCCGCCGTAACGGACGCCTCAATGGGGTGCTGGCAACCCTGGGGGATTTGCTTGACCTGAAACCGATCCTGGTTCTGGAGCGCGGGGACATCGTCGCCGCGGGCCTGGCCCGGAGTCGGCGGCGCGCCTGCCACCAAATCGCCCAGTTGGTCAGAACAATGCGCCCCATCGAGCGCGTCATCCTGGGCGAGTCCAGTCCGGGGGCCGCCGACGAGCTGCGCAGCGAGCTGCAGGCCATCTATTCCGGCGAGCTACCGCTGTATCCGTTGGGAGCCGCCCTGGCTCTCAACACTGGACCGGGCACCGCCGCCATAGCTGTTGTCAGCCGCTCCCCGCTGAGCGCGGGCTTCAGCCGGAGTGCCGAGGGCGAGCGCTTCACCTGACGGCGCTCGCCGCGAGCCTCCTCCCTCGGCCCGCTCAGGCTGAGCAGCGCTCGCGGAGCAGGCAGCCCCAGACTCGCTTGACCTGCGTATGACCGGCCTGGTCCAGATGGAGCAAGAGCACTGGCTTATTGAGAACATTGCCATCGCTGCCAAAGGCAATCATCCCGGTAATGCCTTGCCAGGCTTGCCCGCCGCTGATCTGGAGCAGTGCTCGCTGCACGCGCGCCCCTGTTAAGGGCTGGTTTTCTTGGAAGAGGCGATAGCAGGCTTCTGCCAGGACAGAGACGGCATCATAGGCCAGCATGCTATCGGCATCGGGCCGGGTATAGCCATAGGGACTGCGACCGGGCGGCTGCGGTCCGAAGCTGGCCGCGTAGGTCTGCAAGAAGGTCTGCATTTGCGGCAAGGCTTGCCCCTGCCACTCATCGGGAAAGGCGAAAGCTGTAAAGTAGAGCCGCCCGCTGCGAAAGACGGGACGCGCCTCCTGGGCATAGTTGCCATAGATGTAGAGGGCGTCGCCTCCCAGGACAAGAGGACAGGCCACTGTCGCTCTCTCTGCGGGGGGCTGGCAGGGCGGCAGCGCCTCCAGCAGCACGCTGACATCAGCAGAATAGCCCGCGAAGTAGATCAGGTCGGGCTGGGTATGTAGCGCTTGAAGGAGCAGATAGGGCAGGTTATCGGGCTGACCAACGCGGTATTCTTCGGTGGCCGTCACCTTATGCTCAGCATCTTCGAAGGCCAGACGAAAGGAGGAGGCCAGGCTCTGACTATATTTGTCGCGCGGGTCCTCAAAGAGGGCCACGCGGTGCGCTCCCAGCGTCTGGCGGGCATAGAGGGCGGCATCCTCTCCTTGGAGAGCATCAGGTGGCGCGATGCGCGCAAAGTAGGGCAAGTTGCGCAGGTCATTGCCCGAGGCGGTCGGCGAGAGCATCGGCAGATGGGCCTCATCAACCAGCGTGACGCTCTCGCTGACATCCCGGCTCAGTTCCCAGCCGATGATGCCCACCAGGGGCCCAGCGCCGGAAGAGGGGGCGGTGGCTCCGGCTGCCCGGATGATCTGACAAGTCACCTGCGCAGCGTCGCTGCTGCCGGCGTTCGCCAGCAGGAGACGCACGCGCAGCGTATGCGTCTCATTAAAGATGCGCTGAGCGATATAGGCCCCCTGGAGAATATCGCGCGCCCCGCCGAGGTATTGGGGAGTGAAACGGGTGGCCACCACCAGAGTAACAGCCGGCAGGCCACTCTGCTCAACGGTCACATTTTCGGCGTAGATGTGTGCTTCGGCATCGTTGGTCACCTGCTCGGTGGCGTTCTGCCAGAGAGACTGGGCCTCGGAGAGGTTGCCGGCCTGATACAACTGAGCCGCCTCCTGCTTGCGGGCCAGATCGGGCAAGTTCCTGTCTAAGATGGCGGAGCCATCGCTGATGCCGATGAGCTGTCCATCGGGGGCGCTGGTTACGCCGATATAGGCCGAGCCTGCCAGATTATTGCGTGGCAGGGAGCAGCCTGGGGTCGCGGGTGTGTGTGGCCAGACACGTGGGAGAATGTTCCAGCCGATAAAGACCAGCAGGAGCATCGCCGTCACAATCACCCAAAAGCGCGTCTGGGCGAGCAGCGTGGCCAGGTCTTCTCTGAGTGCCTTCAGGAGCCGAATGAGACCGCCGCGCGCTTCGTGAAACTGGAGCACAATGCCGATGATGCCGCTGGCTAGCCCGATAAAGGTCGTAAGTTGAGCGGAGCCGCTCGCTTTGTAGCAGAACAAGCAAAGAATGACGATCAGGGCAAGCAATACGATTACCTGGGCCAGGCGCCTGCTCATGCCGGTCCCCCCTTCCTCTCGCTTGCGGAAGGCCTACTGAGGTTAAGGACTGCTCGATCTTTTCCCGAATGCACGAAGGCAGGTCAATGTTGCTAGAGCTGCTAGCTTGTTGCTCATTATACAGCATGGGGCAGCGTCTGCCTATGTTGCCTTTCTACCCGAGGGAAGAGCATCGGCCAGGGTGGCAGCGGGGAGCGGCCTGTACTATGATAAAGAGCGTAGCGCTCCGTCTCTGGCAGGCGAGACCAGGGAAGAGCTGGCTTGTTGCCGCTATGAGGCTGCAGTCTGCTCTCACCGCCTGGGCGAGCAAGGAAGCTCTACTATGAGGCCGTTTCGGGGCCTGCTTGGCGCACGCGTATTGCTGGATAGAAGACTCTAGCGGCCAGATCCAACCAACGGGGCGCGAAGGAAGATCACTGAGGAGCAGCAAGAGAGCAATGCGGCCAATGGTATCATTCACTGGCGGGCAGGCCGTTGTCGCCAGCCTGCGCGCCCACCATATTGAGGTTGTTTTTGGCATTCCTGGCGTACACAATCTGCCGATCTACGATGCGCTCTACGACGAGCCGGGGATACGTCACGTTCTGGCGCGCCATGAGCAGGGTGCCGGTTACATGGCTGATGGCTATGCGCGGATTAGCGGGCGTCCTGGGGTGGCCCTGGTGATCACGGGACCAGGTGTGACTAACATTGCTACGCCGCTGGCCGATGCGTATGCTGATTCGCTGCCGCTGCTGGTGATCGCGACCAGTTTGCCGGGCGAGACCGGCGGGCGCTCGTGGGGACGCCTGCATGAACTCAAGGATCAGCTTGGGCTGGCGCGCGCACTGGTCGGCTGGTGTCATGAAGTGCAGCGTGTGGCAGAGATCCCCGAGGCCATCGCTGAGGCTCTGGGTCAGATGCGCACCGGGCGGGCCCGCGGGGCTTTTCTGCAGATTCCGCTAGACGTCCTTGAATCTCAGGAGACTATTCCGTTGCCTGCCCTGGAGGAGAGAGAGGAGCCGCCCGCCGTTTCCCCCGCTGATGAAGCGCTGCGGGCGGCGCTGGAGCTGCTGCGAACGGCGCAGCGACCGGTGATTCTGGCTGGGGCCGGTGTGAGCGCCGCCGGCGCCAATCATGAGCTGCTGCGCCTGGCCGAATTGTTGCAGGCGCCGGTTTTGCTCGGCGGCAAAAGCCACGATGTGCTCCCTAATGATCACCCACTGGTCATCACAACGCGCGGCGCCCCGTCGCGTACGCTTGGTCCACTGCTGAGCCGCTCCGATCTGGCGCTGGTTGTGGGCAGCAAGCTGGGTATGCAGCGCACGACGCTGCCGGCCCTGGAGCGTAGCCGCAGCGGGCAGGCGGAAACAGGCCGTCTGCCTTTGCCAGAGAAGCTGATCCATATCGATATTGATGCGGGCGAGATTGGCCGCCGTTACCCGGTCAGCGTGGCCCTGGTCGCCGACGCGCGTCAGGCCCTGATCGCCCTCTTGACAGGACTACAGGAAAGGGCGGGGACCTACGAAGATCGCCGGGAGGAGGTGGCTGCTGTGCGCGCCGCTCTGAGCAAGCGAACGCAGCAGATCTATGGCGAGGTCATGCCCTGGCTGGAGGCGCTGCGGACAGCTCTGCCGCGTGAGGGGATCGTGGTAGCCGATATGACGCTGGCTGGCTATGCTGCCGCCCAGGCCTTTCCGGTCTATGAGCCTCGAAGCTTCATTCATGCCTCTGAGCTTTGTTCCATTGGGACGGGCCTGCCGCTGGCGCTGGGGGCTCAGTTGGCGGCGCCACAGCGTCCGGTGGTGGCACTTTGCGGTGACGGGGGCTTCTTGCTGAATGTGGGTGAGCTGGCGACGGCGGCCCAGGAGCGTATTCCGGTGATTACCCTTGTCTTTAACGATGCAAGCTACACGGCGGTGAAGAATGATCAGTTGCAGCGTTTTCCCGGACGCAGCATTGCGACGACGCTGGAGCCGCCCGATTTCGTGACCCTGGCCCGGGCCTTCCACATTGAGGGTCAGCGCGTCTCGACCCCCGAGGAGCTGGCTGGGCTGCTGCGCATGCGGTTGACTTTGCCGCCGGGGGAGGCACGCCCGCTGCTGATTGAAGTGCCTCTGGCGCAGCGCTGAGCTGCATCAGCAGTCGTCTGATAGTTCTCAGCGCCTGGGCCTGGACTCCCAGGCGCTGCTCTGTCCCTCCACTGTCTGCTTGTCATTTCTCTCCCGTTTTGCTACCCTATAATGGGAAGAAGAGCAGCGAAGCAGGGAAAAGGTAGCAATGACGATTGTCATAGGATGACCTGCCTGGTCAGGCAGGAAGGGATCTATTTTTGTGCAAAGCGAGAGCGAGCTAGAATAGAGAGGAACGATTGATCAGTGCCTTTCAGGCTAAGGAGGAAAGGTGATGGCAGGCTCATCGCAGTCAGCCGGGGACCGGCCTGATTCGTGGCCGCGCCGTAACTGGGCTTTTGCCGAGTACGAGCTAGGGCCAGGTCAGCGCGGGACGCTGGTGGCAGAGAGCAGCCTGCGTGATCTGCCGGGCACGGTACCGACGCCAGCTCCCGAGGCGCGCTACTTTTTTCCCATCCGTCTGGCTCACACGGTTGGGACAGCTCTTCACGAGGCCGATGCTGAGGATAAGCTGCTGAATGAGCTGGCTCGTCGCTTTAATCCGCGCCGCGAGCCGGTCTGTTCTGTCAAAGCCAGGGTACACCTCTACAGTGAGCGTCAGCCCTGCTCAGCGTGCGAGGATCTGATCAGGCAGTTCCGGCGCATGTTTCCTCACGTTGAGCTGACCGTAAACTACGATTTCGAGCCAGTTTTCTAGCTGGGCAGCCAGCCCGTGAACCAAGCGAGTCGATCAGAGGAGTCGCCAGACATCCTCCAGCACCAGTTATCGTGGCCGTCTCCTCTTTTTTGCCTGAATTGATGGAGCGGGGTCGTGGCAGGTGGATGAGTCGACCTGCGATGAGCAAGTGGCGTCTGCTGAGTGCTGGTCAGGAAAGGAGTCGTTGCTGAATGTATCTGGACCGAGTGCAGGCGCGTGTGAGGCAGTATCCGCAGCTTTACGGGCGCTGGCAGCCTTGCTATCCTTCGTGGGCAAACTGGCTAGAGCAGCAGCTAGGTTTGCGCTTTCCGCCAGCCTATCGTGAGTTTCTGCTCTGGCTTGGGCACTGGAGCGGTGGGCTGCTCGATGGTATCTCTTGCTGTTGGATGCATCTTGAGTTTAATCAGCGCTGGGCACGGGGCGATCTTGTGGAGCAAGAGCCGCTGCGGTTGCCGACGCTAGTGAATGCGCTGCCACCAGACGCGCTGATCTTCTGGCGCGAGGGCTATGACCGCTTTGCTTTCTTCCGCAGCGGTGAGGGAGATGATCCGCCTGTCTATAGCTGGCAGCGTCTGGCCGACAAGCCAAGTGCCTGGGAGCCTACGGGGAAGAGCTTTGTGACCTTTATAGAGCAAGAGCTTGAGCAGGCGCTGAGGCGTCGGGCTGCGCTGGAGGAAGCGCTGACCCGTCGTACCCTACCGCCGGGCGGTTATCTGGGGCGTGTGCGTGCGCGCTATGAGGCGATGGCAGGGCTACTTCCGGGTCCTATTGAGGGATGTTCTGAGCAGGAAATAGCCGAGCTGGAGCGCATACTGCGGCGCCGTTTACCGGCGGCTTATCGCGAGCTGCTCCTTTGGCTTGGTCATCATCACAGTGGTCTGTTGGGCGAGCTGGCGATCTCGACCGACACGCTCTTGCCGTTGCAAAAGCAGGCGCGGGCCTGGCTGCAAGCAGATCGTGTGCCGATTCGTTTGCCCGATGATGCTTTTGTCTTTTATCAGCGCTATGAGTCGGCTTTCGGCTTTTTCCGTCTGAGTGAGGGGGAAGACCCTCCTGTGTACGGCCATCTGGATGATCCGCGCCAGCCTCGTTTCGACTGGTGGCATCGTCATCTTAGTGATTTTGTGATGGCCCAGCTAGAGGAGAGCATTGCTTTGGCCGAGCGGCGCTGTCTACCCCAATGAGTCATGGGGGCAGCATAGATCCTAATCTGTCGTAGCCTTCAAGGAGCCGCATTGCTTAAAGACGTGGATGAAGGATCGCGCCTCTGACTTCGGAGATTCCTTTATAAGGCTGTGGTCATCTTTTATTCCCCTAATGTCCTACAGCAGGAGATCTTTGGACTATCTCTTAGTGATCCTCTATTGGAGGAGATAGAACCAGGTCAGGAGAAGTTCTTGGCCTCTTCTGCCAAGGGGCTAGAGAGGAAGATGCCAGAGAGTCGAGCAAAAAAGAACTATATGATGAATTTGAGCGATATTAATTTTTAATAGTATGAAAATACTTAGCGGATATCCAGAGAATATTTGGAAATCAAGCCTATGTGGACGCAGAAAAAGTGTAGAGATCTAGAACCCAAAGTCTAAGGATCTTTAAGGAGGTCTCTGTCCATGCTTGAGCCTCAGTTCCGCTACTTTGGCCCTCACTCCTCCGGCGTCACCGCCTGCTCCTGGTCCCCCGACGGCTCCCTGCTCGCCCTCTCCACCATCCACGACCAGCTCCAGCTCTGGGACCTCTCCTCGCGCTCCCTCCTGCGCTCCTGGCCCTCCCCCGCTGCCTCACAGCTCACCTGGTCCCCCGACGGCTCCCTCCTGCTTTCCGGCTCAGGAGAGATGTGGAACCCCCTCTCCGGCCAGCTTCTTTCCCGCTGTCCTGGCCACCGAGCAACTCTCTCTCCCAATGGTACCTTCATCGCCGCTCCTTCCAGGACTGCTATTCTATTGCAGGATAGTCACCGTGGTCTCTTCCTCCAGCGTCTTCCACACCCGAGCCCCGTGCATAGCCTCGCCTGGTCCCCCGACAGCTCGTTTCTGGCCTCCTATATCTCTCTCAATTACCCTTACGGAGCCATTCTCCTCTGGCTGATCCCCTCCGGTCAGCTCCTCCGCCGCCTCACCGACCACGTCGGCTCTCCCTCCGCTCTCGCCTGGTCTCCCGATGGCTCTCTCCTCGCTTCCGCCGATAGCCACGGCCACCTCCTCCTCTGGCTCCCCTCCTCCGGCCAGCTCCTCCATCACTTTCCTCCCCGTACCTTCACTCCCTCTCCCATCTCTGCCCTCGCCTGGTCCCCTGATGGCTCCCTCCTCGCTGCCGGCGATCAAACCGGCACCGTCCTCCTTTGGCAGCCCCAGACCGACCAAACCCTGCTCCGCCTGCCTGAGCAGCGTTCCCCCGTCCATACCCTTATCTGGTCTCCCGACAGTTCGCACATCGCCGTCATCTACGGCGATCGCTCAGCTATCGTCTGGCACCTTCCCACTGGTCTGCCCATACTCCACTTCCCTAGTCACGGCGGCTATCCTACTACTGCCCTCTGGCTGCCCGACAGCTCCCTCATCGCGTCTGCAGATGAAGCTGGCTTCCTCCATCTCTGGCTCCCCTCCTCTGGTGAGCTGTTCCTCCGCCTACGTGCCCACACAGAGCCGATTACTGCTCTCGCCTGCTCTCCCGATGGCTCTCTCCTCGCTTCCGCCTCCAAGGACAATACTGTCGCCATCTGGCACACCTCATCGGGCCAGCTCCTCCGCCGCTATACCGCCCATACTGCCGACGTCGTCTCCCTTGCCTGGTCCCCCGACGGTTCCCGCATCGCCTCTGCCGACGACGATGGCCTTATCCATCTCTGGAACCCTTCCACTGGACAGACACTCCTCACCAAGCCCTTCGAGCACGAGTGCTGGTCCCCCTCGCTCTCCTGGTCCCCTGACGGCTCTCGCCTCGCTGTTACTGCCTCCTCCGATCTATTCCCCCCCACGATCTCTATCTGGTCGGCTGACTCTTTCCAGCCCCTCCTACACTACTCTGGCCATAACTACGATATTCTCTCTGTCTCCTGGTCTCCCGACGGCTCCCTGATTGCCTCTGTCTCAGACAGCGATTTCTACGATCCTAACACCGCCTCTCTGCACCTCTGGGACCCCTCCTTGGGCCGCCTCCTCCAGCGCTGGCCCTGCCACTCTTCCCTCCCCCCCGTCTGGTCCCCCGACGGCTCCCTCCTCGCCTTCGACGGCCCCCACGGCCTCGAACTCCGCTCCGTCCGCTCCGGCCTCCCCCTCCTCTTCCTCCCTGCCTCCTCCCCCTGCGCCTGGTCCCCCGACGGCTCCTTCCTCGCCTCCCTCTCCCCCTTCTCCGTCGACCTCTGGCCCGTCGGCTCCCTCCTCTCCTCTTCCTTCCCCTCCCCTTGATTTTCTCCCCCACACGCCGTATCCTCTCTCTGGCCAGCTCCCTTCCCTGCTCGCGCTCTTCCTGGTCACGAGGGACTCATTGGCCCCCGCGGCCTTTCTGGCATGTCGCTCTTTTTTCCTCTAGTAACCAACCAAGCAAGAAAGGAGCCTCTGCCTATGCTTCAGCCTCAGTTCCGCTACTTCGGCCCTCACTCCTCCGGCGTCACCGCCTGCTCCTGGGCTCCCTCCGGCTCTCTGCTCGCTCTCTCCACCATTCACGACCAGCTCCAGCTCTGGGACCTCTCCTCCCGCTCCCTCCTGCGCTCCTGGCCCTCCCCCGCTGCCTCACAGCTTACCTGGTCCGCTGATGGCTCCCTCCTCTTCTCCAGCTCCGGACACCTCTGGGACCCCCTCTCCGGCCAGCTCCTCTTCCGCCTCCCTGCTCAACCCGCCTGTTCTGCCCTCTCTCCTGACGGCTCCTTCCTCGCCGCCGCCTCTGCCATCTCCCTCCTCCTCTGGGACACCCGCCACGGCCTCCTCCTCCAGCGGCTCTCCCTCCCTCACTCCTGCACCGCTCTCGCCTGGTCCCCCAATGGCTCTCTCCTCGCCGTTGCCTCCTCCGACGGCTCCGTCTCCCTCTGGTCCCCCTCCTCCGGCCAGCTCCTGCCCCGTCTCTCCTCTCCTTCCTCCTCCTCCATCTCTGCCCTCGCCTGGTCCCCTGACGGCTCCCTCCTCGCCGTTGCCTCCTCCGACGGCTCCGTCTCCCTCTGGTCCCCCTCCTCCGGCCAGCTCCTGCTACGCCTCTCTCTTCCTACTTTCTCCCCCATCTCTACGCTCGCCTGGTCCCCCAATGGCTCCCTCCTCGCCGTTGCCTCCTCCGACGGCTCCGTCTCCCTCTGGTCCCCCTCCTCCGGCCAGCTCCTGCTACGCCTCTCTCTTCCTACTTTCTCCCCCATCTCTACGCTCGCCTGGTCCCCCAATGGCTCCCTCCTCACCGCTGCTTCCCAGACCGGTTCCATCGCCATCTGGTCCCTCGATGGCTCCCTCCTCCACTTCCTCTCCTTCCCTACCCCTGCCCCTATCTCGTCCGTCGCCTGGTCTCCCAATGGCTCCCTCCTCGCTGCCTCCTCCCACAAGGACCCCTCCCTCTCCGTCTGGTCCCTCCCCTCTCAGCAGCCAATACTCTCCTTCCCTCCCTCTTCCCACCACTTCACCACTACCCTGTGGCTCCCTAATGGCTCCCGCCTCCTCTCCGCCGACCGGCACGGCTCCCTCCACCTCTGGCACCCTCACGATACTCAGCCCCCCCTGCTCCTCAGCCTCCACTCCCAGCCCATCACCGCTCTCGCCTGCTCCCCCGACGGCTCGGAGGCCGTCTCCGCCTCCGAGGACGGCTCCATCGCCATCTGGCAAACCCACCCCGTCGTCTTCATTCAAGACCGGTGGTGGGAGACCACCTCTGGTCAGCGCATCGCCTTCGCCCCGCAGCATACTCCTCGCCCCATCTCCGCTCTCGCCTGGTCCCCCACCGGCTTCCGCCTCGCTATCGCCTTCCGGGATGGTCCGATCTACCTGTGGGACCTCCCCACCAGGAGAAGGCTCCTCACCCAGCCTCCCAATCCCGAAGACTGGTCCCCCTCCCTCTCCTGGTCCCCCGATGGCTCTCGCCTCGCCATCGCCTTCCGCTCCCATCTGACCCCTCCCACCGTTTCTATCTGGCCTACTGACTCCTCTCAGCCCCTTTTGCACTACCACGGCCTCGATCAGGAGATCCTCTCTGTCTCCTGGTCCCCCGACGGCTCCCTCCTCGCTTCCTCCTCCCTCGACTCTCTGCACCTCTGGGACCCCTCCTCGGGCCACCTCCTCCAGCGCTGGCCCTGCCACTCTTCCCTCCCCCCCGTCTGGTCCCCCGACGGCTCCCTCCTCGCCTTCGACGGCCCCCACGGCCTCGAACTCCGCTCCGTTCGCTCCGGCCTCCCCCTCCTCTTCCTCCCTGCCTCCTCCCCCTGCGCCTGGTCCCCCGACGGCTCCTTCCTCGCCTCCCTCTCCCCCTTCTCCGTCGACCTCTGGCCCGTCGGCTCCCTCCTCTCCCCTTCGCACCCCTAACTACGATCAGGCCTGGCAGCCCCCCAACCCCCAAAAACCGGCGGGCGGGCCTGGTCAGACGCAGGCCCGCCCGCAAATGGAAGAGGCACCCAGGCCAGTCAACATGGGCAGAGAAACTGCCTTAGCCGGTAGCACTCTATAGCCTACCCCCACCCCTAGGAACTACCAGCATCAGTGCGCTATCTAGAAAGCAGCCACAGCCAGGAAGAATAGACTTCGTAACTCGGGCAAAGCGCTAACTTAGTTACGGCCCACTTCTCGAGTAAGGAGCACAGTATGGACCAGGAACGACTTGACCCCCTCTCCCCAACGATATCGCCTTCTTCAGGCTGAACCTCTCCCAAAGCCAGGGCCGGCTATCTCACTATTTCTCCCCACCGTCTCACGCTCGTCGCCCAATTCCTCGAAAACCTTTTACAGGAGCCCGTCAAACCACTGCCCTGCGCCACCCTATTCCAACCTCCCATCCACGAGGACCTCCTGACCTGGCGACTTCCTCCCATCTTCCTCAGCTCAGGCAACACCAGCTACCGCTATGGCTCCGGTGACTTCAACTTCTGCTTCACCCGCGCCTATGAGCCCGACCTGTATGCCCCACCTTCGAGCCTGGAGATTCTTGCCAGAGCCGCGGAATCCAGGGCTTCAGCCGCAACGCTCTGCACCAGCTCATCGGATTGCTCAAAGCCGGCCCCACCTGACACTACGCCTCAGAAGACAGATGACCCCATCCATCTTCGGAATTAGCCCCCCCGCCCAGCGCGTTTTCTTCCTTGGAAGAAATCAGGCTTCTCTCCGCAGCGGGATGAAAACCATCCCCGAGCGGCCGATGGCTATGCTCTTCACGCGGCGGACCTTGCCACCAGGGCACCCAGAGATCGATCGCCACCTTCGCGCTGGTAGTACATCCTTCATCTTCCTCTGGCTTCAGCTCATCTCTGCCAACATGTCTCCTGAGAGCAGAGCACCGCCGGTAGAGGAGTGCAGCCACTGAATGAATGGCCGCCTGCCCCGTACGACAACATCACAGGCGCACGAACGGCGCTCACGGGCCAGAGTGAGCCTGTGCCCAGCTCACTAGTGCCTGGGCGGCACCCCTGACCCTTGCCCCAGGTGCTAACAAAATTCTAACGTTCCTCCCACACTCTTCTAACACAGCCTATGGCATCATATGTACCGTGGGGAGATGTACCATACCACCGCAGAGCGGAAGAGGCCACACATCACTTGACTCGGACGACCGACGCGACTCACCAAGCTTCCCGGGGACCTGCGTAGCTAACATGGAGGTGTGCCATGCCAGTTGAAACGCATAAGGAAACGCTGGGCTTTCAGGCAGAAGTCAAGCAACTGCTTGACATCATGATTCACTCTCTCTATAGCAATAAAGAGATATTCTTGCGCGAGCTTATCTCTAATGCATCAGATGCTATCGACCGTCTGCGCTTCGACGCGCTCTCGAATCCCGACCTCTACGAGCGCGACGCCGATTTCAAGATCCGCGTCTCCTACGACCGCGACGCCCGCACCATCACGGTGAGCGACAACGGCATCGGCATGTCGCGCGAGGAGGTCATTCAGAATATCGGCACCATTGCGAAGTCAGGCACACGCGAATTCTTCCAGTCGCTGACCGGCGACCAGCGCAAGGACGCCATGCTCATCGGTCAGTTTGGCGTCGGCTTCTACTCCTCTTTCGTCGTGGCTGACCGCGTGACCCTGTTGACACGCCGCGCCGGCCTACCCCCCGAGCAAGGCGTACGCTGGGAGTCCGATGGCCAGGGCCAGTACACAATCGAGACCATCGAGAAGCCAACACGCGGGACCGAGGTCATCTTACATCTGCGCGAAGGCGAGGACGAGCTTCTCAATGGCTATCGCCTGCGCTCGATTATTCGTAAATACTCGGACCATATCCAGCTACCGATCGTAATGAAGGTCGAGGGGAAAGACGAAGAGGAGGTTGTTAATAAAGCTTCGGCCCTGTGGGCCCGCCCCAAGAGCGAGATCAGCGAACAGGAGTATAAGGACTTCTACAAGTACGTCTCCCACGATTTCGCCGATCCGCTGGCCTGGGTCCACAGCCATATGGAGGGCACCCACGAGTATACCCTGCTGCTCTTCATCCCTTCTCAGGCGCCCTTCGATCTCTGGCTGCGCGAGCGCCATCACGGCGTCAAACTCTATGTGCGCCGCGTCTATATCATGGACGATATAGAGAATAAACTGCTGCCGCGTTATCTGCGCTTCGTGCGCGGTATCATCGACTCCGACGATCTGCCGCTCAACGTCTCGCGCGAGATGCTGCAGCAGAACCGCCTGATTGATACGATGCGGGCCACAGCAACGAAGAAGATCCTGGGCCTGCTCAGCGATATGGCCGAGAAGGAGCCGGGCAAGTACGCCATCTTCTGGCGCGAGTTCGGGCGCGTGCTCAAGGAGGGCCTGGTCGAGGATAAGGCCAATCGTGATCTGATCGCCCGCCTGCTGCGCTTCGCGTCGACTACCAGCGGCCCTGAGCAGTCGGTCTCGCTGGAAACCTATGTCTCGCGCAAGAAGGAAGGTCAGGATAAGATCTACTACTTGCTGGCCGAAAGCTATGAGGCAGCCAAGGATAGCCCCTTGCTGGAGATCTTTAAGCAGAAGGGCGTCGAGGTCCTGATCTGGACCGATCCTATCGACCACTTCGTACAACATGAGCTGCACGAATACGGTGGCCTGCCGTTCCAGTCAATCGCCCGCGGCGAGGTTGATCTAAGCAAACTGGAGGATAAACAGGAGCAGGAGGAGCGCCAGAAGAGCGCCGATGAGGCCCGCGACCTGTTAGAGCGCTTCAAGAAGGTGCTCAGCGAAAAAGTCAAGGATGTGCGCACAACAAGCCGCCTGACAACGTCGCCCGCCTGTCTGGTGGTCGACGAGGGCGGCATCGATCCGAACCTGAAACGCCTGCTGCAGGCCGCTGGCCAGGCTGTGCCCGCCGATAAGCCGATCATGGAGATTAACCCGCAGCACCCGATTATTCAGCGCCTGCGCCATGAGCAGGATGAGGAGCGCTTCGCTGACTGGGCCTGGGTCCTCTTCGATCAGGCCGTGCTCAGCAGCGGCGACCAGTTGGAGAACCCTATCAGCTTCGTCAATCGGCTGAACAACCTGCTGACACGCCTGGGAACAGCCTGAGACAGCCCCAACGCCAGCCAGCATTGGAGACTTGTCCCATCCAGCTCTGTTTCGCCCGCACCCGCTTTTCGGCAACGCCCTTCCCAGCACTCCGCCGACAGCGGGGCGGGCGAGCTGCTTTTTCAGCTCTGCAGACGGCGATCACCTAAGAGAATGAGTTACGCCGCTTACTCCGCTCTCCCTCCTGCTTTCGCTGGAGAAGCTGGCTGACTTGCAGTACCGTTTTCCAATTGCGTCCCGTAGCCGGACAACCAAGGGCCCGCTCAAGCGCGGCAGGCGTCAGTTTCGAGCGCCCGATTCCATTGGGATACCAGAGATACAGTTCCTGACCGCGCGCCGAGAGCTGCAGCTTCTCGGGTCCTGCGGCAGCGAGTCGCCGCAAGGCCGAGGCTGCCTCTGCCACCGGGGTCGCGACCAGGAAGAGCACAACGAGGCGCTCAGGTGCCTGCCCGGCCTCTGATGGAAAGGGATTCGCCGCAATGGTCTCCCCCAGGTCAGCAGCGCAGCGCAGGGCAACCCGGCAGGCAAAGCCGAACTCCTCTAGAAAGCGCCCCTCGATCTGATGCGCAAGGCGAACGGTATCCCCCTCGTCGCTACCGAAGAGCACATTTCCAGTCTGGATATAGGTGCTGACCTCCCGCAACCCCAGAGCCTCATGCATGGCCTTCAGGGCCGGCATGGAAATCATGCCGTGTCCGCCGACGTTGAGCGCGCGAAAAAAGGCAACATAGGCCGTCATCTGTGACTCCTTTCGCCCATGCGAACAGAGCAGCTAGCGCCACTTCCGCCACAGAGCAGAGATTTCGCCCGCCAGGCCATGCTGCGTCAGCCCTGGCAGGCATACCAATCTCTGAGATGTTCCCTTCCGAGGCCCGGAGATAGGAAGAGAGGCGTTTACGCACATATATTTAGTCAAGAATAGTGATCAATATTGCCAAATCTAGCTGCTACTGAGTATATTTGTCAACAGCACTGACAGTAGAGAAACGTGGTAAGGAGCAATAGCCCCGATGTTGTCGGGAGGTACTCAGGCCTCACAGATGCCCCAGCAGCTCCAGAGCAGAGGGTCAAGCCAGCGGCTTCTGATCTTGTTTCGTACCACGAGCCAGAGCCTGGCAGCAAGCTGGCCACTCTGGCTTTGTCTGGCGCTGGCGCTGGCTGTGCGCCTTTTTTTAGCCATTCGTCACAATCCGGTCATCGAAGGAGATGAGGCCCTCACCGGCATTCAGGCGGAGAACATCCTGCGCGGCGAGTGGCCAATCTACTACTACGGTCAGCCCTACATGGGCAGCCTGGAAGCCTACATCATCGCCCTTTTTTTTGCCATCGCTGGGCCATCGGTGCTGGTCTTGCGCATTGCGATGACCTGCACGTCGCTGCTACTGGTCTGGCTCACCTGGGGCTGCGGTGAAGCGCTCGCTGATGAGGCCGGTTTGCGAGCAGGACCGCGCCGACTCTTTGTAACGGTAGCGACAGCCATCGCTGCCTTGCCTCCTCTCTACGACACCGTTCTGGAACTGCGCTCCTACGGCGGCTATACTGAGGCCATGATCGTGATGCTCTGGCTCCTTTGGGCCACGCTGCGTCTGACCCAGCGTTGGCGCCAGGGCGCCAGTCGGCATGAGCTGGCCTGGCGCTGGGCGGGCATCGGCCTGCTCATCGGGCTGGGCCTCTGGATCGATCCTTTGATCGTCTATGCCCTGGCAACAATGACGCTCTGGCTCGCCGCCTTCCTCTGGCAGTCTCGGCCCCGGCAGCCCGGGAAAGGAGAGAAGCACCAGCCCGCTAGCGAACCCCAAACACGCCTCAAGGAAGGCCTCCTGGCAGCGCCGGTAGCGCTTCCTTCTCTGCTGCTGGGATTGGGGCCAGCTCTTATTTATGGTGCACAGCATAACTGGGCGAACGTTCTCTATATGTTGCAAGGCGGGCATCCTATTTCCGCCCCCGGCAGCCGTCTCCACGTCTTGCGCGAAGTCGTCACTTTCTACGTCCGCTGTGTTGCTCCGCGCGTCATCGGCGGCACTTTGCCAACTGAGCCTTATGTTACCCAAAATCATCCCGCCGTTCTTACACCCGGGCTGGTCATCAACGGCCTGGCGATGGCTTTAGCTGTCATTGCCTTGCTCCTCTCACGGATCTGGCCCCGGCCAACGCTGCTCTGCCTGCGCCGCCTGACGCTGCTGCCCATTCTTTTCGCGCTCTGTCTGACGGTGATCTACTGCCTCGATCCGCTGGCGGTGGCAAGCGTCTACTCAGGTTGCGGCCCGTGGGACCTGACCGGGCGCTATGTGGTGCCGCTGGTCATCGTCTTGCCTTTCTTCCTGGCCTCAGCTGTTACGCTCTGTTGGTACGGCTCCGCCGCGATCGAGAACAAGCCTTCGTCTGTTAGCCTGGCTCCGCCTCCCTCAGAGCCGCAAGCCGAGCCGCCGGCGCCCCGACCAGTCAGCGAGCAGCGGCCCATCTGGCAGTCTCTGCTGCGCCCCGCCCTCTTGCTCCTACTGCTGGCCTGCTACTTTAGCACGCAATTTTCGGCCTACGCTGTGGCGAACACTCATAATACGTTCGAGACCTCCGGTTGCGTGAAGGCCCCGGGCGATTATACACCCATCATCACCTATCTGCGCCAACAGCAGATCAGTTACGCGCTGGCAACCGCCTGGGTCGGCAATCCTATCACGTTCATCACTAATCAGCAGATCCTGGTAACTGAGCCACGTGCGCGCTTGCCGGAATATAGTCAGAGAGTGCTCCACGCAGCTCACTATGCGCTTTTGCTCTTTGTACGCCAGAATAATAGCCAACCAGCTATTGTAGAGGCACTGCAGCAAAAACATTGGCGCTACACGCTGAAACGCTTTCCCACGGTGCCCGGCTGGGAACTGATGGTCGTGATTACGCCGGATCACAATGTCTCGCCGACAGATCCCGCCTTCCGCCAGGCGCTCAGGCAGCTCTACAATCTCTGCGAGGAATGATAAGCTGACAGAACGGCGCTCCAGTGCTGGCACACCAGGCTCCAGCGGTGCGCTCAGCCGGGACCTGTTCGGTCAGCACCCAGAGAGCCCGCACTGGCCGGCCTGGACGGTACCGCTTCCGTGCGATCCAGCAAGCCCGACATCCAGCCAACGGTGAACCAGACCCGGCCGGCTCTCTCGTCTCTCTCGCGCAATGGCAGCTAGCAGCAGGCAAGGGCAGCCAAGAGCGCGATCGTCCCTGTTCCGGGACAACAATGCCGCCCGGTTGTATTTACGGGCAAGTGATGTTAAACTGAACACTGAACAGACAGGACAACCGCTGAGCTGGTCAGTCAGAAGGAAGACATCGCTTGCTGCGCAAAGATCGCGTCTTTGAAATCTTGCGCGCCATGTGTGCGGAGGCCGCTGCCGCCCCCGAAGGCACGGCGCTCAGGCGCAAGCGAGGGTTCAGCGCCGAAGAAGTCGCGGAACGCGCCGCCATTGACCGCACGAATGCCAGCCGTGACCTCAACCAGTTAGCCCAGGAGGGGAAGGTCGAGCGTATTCCAGGCCGCCCCGTCCTGTTTACCGTCAGGAGCCTCGCCCCCCAACCGCCACCGTCGTCGGTCGGAGCACAGCCACAGCCGGCTCGGGAAGTCCAGCAGGCCCAGACAAGCGCGGCGGCGACCAGCCGCCAGCCAGACCTGCCGAAGCTGGTCAGATCGGAGGCTCCTAACAAGCTGCCGGTGGTGGTGGCCTCCATGCAGAGTGGAGCCGTAGTTACCAGCTTCGAAACGCTGGTCGGAAGCGACGAAGGACTGAAGGTCGCTATTCAGCAGGCCAAGGCGGCAATGCTCTATCCTCCCCACGGGCTGCATACCCTTATTTGCGGTCCCAGCGGCGTGGGGAAGACGACCTTTGCCCGCCTCATGCATGCCTTTGCCGTCGAATTTGGGGCCTTGCCCCCTCATGCCCCCTTCGTCTCCTTTAACTGTGCCGACTACGCCGGCAATCCTCAACTGCTGATGGCCCACCTCTTCGGGGTCGTCCGCGGCGCCTACACCGGAGCCGAGCGTGACCGCCCGGGCCTCGTCGAGCAGGCCAACGGTGGCGTTCTCTTTCTCGACGAAGTGCATCGCCTTCCACCCGAGGGGCAAGAGATGCTCTTCTACCTGATGGATCGCGAGCGCTTCCGCCGCCTCGGCGACGTCGAGGAGCGCCAGGCCAGCATTTTGCTTATCGCTGCCACTACCGAGGACCCCAATACGACGCTGCTGCCCACCTTCCGCCGGCGCATTCCGATGCTGATTACGCTGCCCGGCCTGGCCGAGCGCTCCATGCAGGAGCGCTACGCCCTCATCCGCGCCTTCTTCACGACCGAATGCAGCAGCATCGGCGCCAACATTCACGTAGAGCCGCAGGTCATCCAGGCCTTGCTGCTCTACGAGTGCCCGGGCAATATCGGCCAGTTGCGCACCGACATCCAATTGCTATGCGCGCGCGCCTACCTGGACTACCGCACGCATAACCTGAGCGAGCTGCATATTGACGTCAGTATGCTGCCCGACCACGTGCGCCGCGGCCTGCTGCGCACCGCCGAGCTACAGCGTTCGTTGGAGCCGCTGCTTGACGTGCTCAGGGTTACCCATATTTTCACGCCCACCGGCCTCAGTCTGGATGTCCTGCCCCACTCAGCGCGCGACCTCTACGAGACCATCAGCCAGGAGATCCGCGCTCTGCGCCGCAGCGGCCTCACCGATAGTGAGGTCAATCGCCTGCTCCAATTGGAGCTTCAGCACTATTTCCAACGCTTCGCCGACGAGGTGGCGCGTGCCCGTCAGGAGGCGGTTCCTCACCTGGTCGACGAGCAGGTGGCCGCCGCCTGTCGCGCCGTCGTCGACTACGCCGCTCAGCGCCTGGAGCGCGATTTGCCCGAAAAGCTGGCGCTGGTCCTGGCCATGCACGTGACCAGTACGCTGGAACATCTGGCCCGTGGGCACCAGGTTCCGGCTTCTGTGATCGAATCGGTCGCCGATACCTATCCACGCGAATATGAGGTGGCACGTGCCGCACTGGCCCAGCTACGTGGTGCCCTCCAGGCCCCCCTGCCCGACAGCGAGGTTGATGTCCTGGCCGTCTTGCTGGCTCACGCCGACAGCCTGCTCAGCAGCGAGCAGCCCGGCGTCGGCATCGTGGTCGCCGCCCACGGTCGTGGCATCGCCTCTGGCCTGGCAGAGCTGGCCAATACGCTGGTTGGTGTCAGAACAGTGCGCTGGGTTGAGCTGTCACTTGAGCAGTCGCCCGATGAGCTGGTGGCTCAGGTAGCAAGCTGGGTACGCGTCGCCGACCAGGGGGCCGGCGTTCTGCTGCTCGTCGATTTCGTCTCCCTGCTTTCTCTGAGCGAGCTGGTCGAGCAACAGACTGGGGTCCGTGTGCGTGCAGTCTCCGATGTGAGTGCTCCGCTGGTGATCGAAGCCGTGCGTCGGGCCCAGCGCTCGCGCGATTTGAGCCTCGATCAGTTGGCCGAGAGCTTGACGATGACGCGTGCACTCAGTAACCGCAGCGGTAGTCGCGAGCGCCATACTGAGCCGCTGCCCGCTGCCAGCTCCGGTTTAGGACGCTCCAGCCGTGAGGCCGGGCGCGTCATTCTCTCGGTCTGTCTGACCGGCTTCGGTAGCGCTGCGAAGATCGCCGAGCTGATCAGTGACGCTCTGCCCGGCTTGCGCGAACAGGGCATCGATATCCTGTGCATGGATATTACCCTGTCCTATAAAACGCGCGAGGATATCCGGCAGCTCGTTGGCAATCGCCAGGTGATTGCTGTCGTAGGCACGATTAACCCGCATCTGGACGATTATCCTTTTATCCCGCTGACCGATCTGCTCTTCGGCGACGGGCTGGCCCGTCTGCGTACGCTGCTCGGCGAGACCTTGATCGATCCAGCGCTGTTGCAGGTTGAAGGCGATCAGGTACGACCGGACCCGGCGCCGCTCAAGTTGCCGATGGTCAGCGCTTCAGACGCCAGGTCTCCAGAGCAGGCCGGCTACGATGGTCATCACAGCCAGCCCCAGCCACGGCCGGTTCAGCTTTTCTCACGCCGCGCCGATCTGGTGCGCCAGCTTACAGAGACCCTTAGCCAGCGCATGATCTTCCTTAACCCGGCGCGCATCATGCCCTTGCTTGACCGTATGATCGAGCTGATCGAAGTCGAGGTCGGCGAGAGTTTTCCTATGGAGGTCTTGGCCGGGCTGATGCTGCACCTTGCCTGTATTTTGGAGCGCGGCGTCCCCTACAAAGGCATGTTGGTCAGTGAGGCAGTGCGCCACCAGGTCGAACAGCAGTTCGCGCGCGATCTGTCGATCTGCCGGCATGCCCTGCAGCTCCTCGGCGAGCAGGTCGGGCGCTTTCTCCCCGATGAAGAGGCTTACAATATTGTCTGTATCTTGCGCCAGCTCGATATTTTCGCCGCCCGCTCCTAGCCCTCCAGCTTTCTCTTTCTATCGCAATCAGGCATTGACCCTGGCCTGGCCTGGCTGCGCACCAGCAGCAGAGTTCAGGCGGGGTCTGGCAGCGCTCGCCGCCCTGGCTACCCTGGCCTCCGGTCGACGTCCATCCAGCTCACCGCCGAACCATGCGGCAGGTCCCTGCCAGGCTACGTATAATAAGGGCAAAAGGGAGTACCGCATCTTCTGATTGTAGCGAGCGACGTTTACAAGGGAGCCAGGGGCGTGCTGATCGCCAGGTGTTCATATTCACCCGGTCCCCCGCTATGTCTTGCGCGTGGCCCGATCGAGGCGAGTGCGCCCCGCTAGTGTGCTATCTGTGCTACACACATTTCTGGCATAGTTCTTGCTAAGGAGAAGAGTGACCCCGCAGCGCGGTGGTTCGCTCTGGCTCTCTTCCTTCTATCACGCGAGCAAGCAAGCACTGTTTCCGACCGTATGCAGCGAAGGGCGCCTGATGATCGGCGTGAGCGCCAATGTCGGCGGGGCGGCAGATCGCCAGGCGCTCAAGCCAGCAAACAGGTCAGGAGCAGGCCAGAGAGGGAAGGAGGGGGAGAAGCGAGCCGGCGTGCGGCGGGAAGGAGCGAGCATGATCCGAGTCCTGATTGTCTGCAGCTGGGGCATGTCCACCAGCCTGCTGGTGGAAAGCATGCTCGAAGCGGCAGCGGCACGCAACTACACACTCAGCGTTGAGGCCTTGAGCGCCGGAGAATACATGGACCGGCTGGACGAATGCGATGTCGTACTCATAGCTCCGCAGATTCGCCATCTGCGCAAGAGCATCGAGAAGCTGGCGCAGGAAGCCGGCAAGCCCGTGGCATTGATTGAGCCATTTCACTATGCAACGATGAACGGAGAAGCCGTGCTGGAGCAAGTGCTCTTGCTCCTGCAAGGGACGCAGGAAGGTCAGGCCCAGCCATGAATGCGATGATTGAGAAAGGCAGCGCCTGGTTTGAGCGCTACCTGGTGCCGCCGCTGAGCGCGCTCGCCAGCAATATCTATCTGCAGGCTATTCGCGACGCCTTCATCATTTTCACGCTGCCGCTGATCATAGCGGGCAGCATCTTTCTGATCATCGCCAATCCGCCTATTCCGGCCTTTGCCCAGTTTCTGCAGACCCATCCTGGCATTCAGAATGCCATTTTGGTCCCTTTCAACCTGTCCTTTGGGCTAATGGCACTCTTCCTGGCCTTCGGCGTAGCCTACAGCGTCGCCCAGTACCGGCGCACCGAGCCAGTACAGCCGGGCGTCCTGGCGATGGTCCTCTTCCTGATAGCCAGCCTGCCGGTCACCAACCTCAACAGCCTCACGCTGGGGACCATTCTGCCCTACCTTGGCGGTCAGGGGCTGCTCATCGCCATCCTGATCGGCATTCTCACCAGCGAGGTCATGCGCTGGTTCCGTAGCTCTCGCTTCACCATTCGCCTGCCGAAGAGCGTGCCCGCCAATGTCAAGCGCGCCTTCGAGGCGCTGGTGCCTGCCGTGCTGCTCATCACAGCAATCTGGCTGCTAGAGTGGTTCGTCAGCTCGCATACGGTAACGACGACCGATAGCAGCGGCCACCGCGTGACGCTGCAGTTGACGCTGCCGATTCTGCTGATGAAGGTCTTTGAGCCGCTGGTTGTGGTGCAGGATAGCTATCCGGCGGCGCTGCTGGAGATCATCTTGATGATGCTGCTGTGGTCGGTGGGCATCCACGGGATGAATATCGTGACGGCTATCGCGGCCCCCTTCTGGTTCAGCACGCTGGCCGCGAACGCCGCCGCCGGTCCGGCTCACGCCCACGGCATCGTGACCGAGCCGTTCTTTCATATTTTCGCCCACCTGGGCGGTTCGGGAGCAACCTGGCCGCTGGTGATCTATATGCTACGCTCACGCTCGGCCCAGCTACGCACCGTCGGCAAGGTCGCGCTGGGACCGGCGATCTTCAATATCAATGAACCAGTGACGTTCGGGGTTCCAATGGCGCTCAATCCGCTGATGATGATCCCCTTCGTGCTGGTTCCTGTGACCATCGTGACCATCAATTACCTGGCCTTCTCTTTCGGTCTGGTCCATGTGCCGATGGTCATGCAGCCCTTCACCGTTCCCGTCGGGATCAGCGGCTTCGTGGCTACCGGAGGCGATATTCGTGGCAGCCTCCTGCAGTTCTTCGATCTCGCTGTTTCCGCTGTGCTCTATTATCCCTTCTTTAAGGCCTGGGAACGCATTTTGATCGCCCGCGAGGAGGCAGCGGCCCGCGGCGAAAGCGAGCGCCCTGCCGTGGCGGCAACTACGCCCGCGGTCGGCAGCTCGGCCCGCCGTAGCCCAGTGAGCCGCTAGCGCGGACCGCTGGTCGTCGCTCTCACTAAGGTGGCGACCAGGCTGGCCGCCGCTACGGTCCAGGCAGACAGGCAGGCCAGGCAGCCGCCGGCGCGCTGAGATGAAAGGAGGTCGGCGTTAGGCCCCCCAGACAGGTGGGGGAACCGCAGGGTTCCTCCTCGCTGATCTGGCTGGCTGGCTGGTTGTATTCAAGTGAGGACAGGCATACGAGCAAACAAACGGACAAATGCATGAGCGCCGTTCTCTCGCTCATGCGTCTGGCGCGAGCGCCGCGGTCATAGCCAGGGTCGGCGCGCTTCGCTTACCCCTTCAGGGGCAGCGAGGAGTCATCTTCAATGGGGCAGGCAGCCTGGTACTCTCACCCGCCGCAGCCTGCCTTACCAGCAAGCAATGGTGCATAACTCATTGCATGGAGTTCTCTACGAAAGGATAGGGTGCGAACGATGAGGTTATTTAGTCGACAGAGCAGATTTACTGCTATAGCGATTACTCTGCTCTTATCTCTTTTGCTGGCCGCCTGCGGCAGCAGCGGCAGTACTGGCGGTACCTCCTCTGGCGCCGCCAATGGCAAAGGGTGCATGAAGATCGGCATTCTCCTGCCGGAGACAGCCACCTCCGAGCGCTGGGATGCCAAAGACAAGCCGGCCCTGATCAATGGCATCAAGGCGGCTTTGCCTGGGGCCACGGTTGACTACAACAATGCCGAGGGCAATAAGGACGAGCAGCTCAACCAGGCCGAGGCCGATCTGACACGTGGCGACTGCATCCTGGTGGTGGGTGCCGTCGATAGCGACGCGGCTGCCGCTATCGTCCTCAAGGCCAAGCAGCAGGGCGTCCCGGTCATTGCCTACGACCGCCTGATCCAGTCCAAGGACCTATCGTATTATGTCTCCTTCGATAACGTGCGCGTGGGCTATCTGCAGGGCCAATACATCGTTCAGCATCATCACAAGGGCGACCGCGTGGTGATGATCAACGGCTCGCAGACCGATAACAATGCCATTCTCTTCCGCCAGGGTGCCCATCAGGCGCTTGACCCGCTCTTCCAGAGCGGTGAACTCAAGCTGGTCTATGAGACCTACACGCCTGGCTGGGACAACGATACAGCTCGCACCGAGATGGATCAGGCGCTGACCGCCAATCAGAACAATATCCAGATCGCCTATGTGGCCAATGATGGCATGGCGAACTCGGTCATCGCCGCTCTGAAGGCTCAGCATCTGGATAAGAAGGTTTTGGTGACTGGCCAGGATGCCACTGTCGCCGGTATCCAGAACATCCTGACGGGCGAGCAGGCCATGACGGTCTATAAGGCCATCACTAAGGAGGCGAACGCTACCGCCCAGCTCGTGGCGGCTATCAGCAAGGGTCAGGACACCTCTTCGCTCATCAACGGCCATACCAAGACCAAGGACGGTGGCAATATTCCGTCGGTCCTGGAGACGCCCGTGGCCGTCGATAAGTCAAACATTGCTTCCACGGTCTTGGCCGATGGCTTTGTGACCAAAGAGCAGATCTGTCAGGGTCTCCCGCCTGGGACCGGAGGTATCTGCTAATCTTCCTCTCCCTGGCCGCCTGCCGCTCAGGCCAGTCAGTGATTCCGCCTGCCTTTGATCCTGGCGCTGCTATATAATAGCAGTACAGACAGCAATCGCAGGCGTGAATCACCGGCAGGCGAAACGGGCAGGATCACCAGCTCATCGGTGAGCAGGGGCGCCCGGTTGGCTGACCACCTGGTCGGCCTGTCTTCCTTCCGCTTCTCCTCTTGCTCGCCGATGAGCCGTGTGTATGACTAGTTCTCTCATTGTGGAGGCCACATGGCAGACAGTTCTTCTACCAGCACACCAACTGCACCTTCTCGGCCCGGCCAGACGGGCGTTGCTGAGCCACGTCTGCGCCTGACCGGTATCAGCAAGGCCTTCGGGGCTGTGCAGGCCCTCTCGAATGTCGATTTCGAAGTCTATGCCGGCGAGGTCGTCGGCCTCGTGGGCGACAATGGCGCCGGTAAATCGACATTGGTCAAGATAATCTCGGGCGTTGAGCAGGCCGATAGCGGCGAGATCTTCCTGGAGGGCACGCCGGTCAAGATCACCGGCCCCAGCGTGGCGACGCGCCTCGGCATCGAGACAGTCTATCAGGATCTGGCACTCTGTGATAATCTCGACGTGGTCGCTAATCTCTTCCTCGGACACGAGGAGCTTGACCTGTGGCCCGTGCTCTCTGAGATAGAGATGGAGCGCGAGGCTCTGCGCGTGCTGAGCGTGCTCGATGTCAAAATCCCTTCGGTGCGCGTGCCCGTTTCGCTGCTCTCGGGCGGTCAACGTCAGTCGATCGCGGTCGCCAAGACGATCCTGCGTCAGGCGCGCGTGGTGCTCCTGGACGAGCCAACGGCAGCCCTGGGGGTGGCTCAGACGCGCCAGGTGCTCAATCTGATTAAGCGCTTGCGTGAGCAGGGCCTGGCGGTCGTGGTGATCTCGCATAATCTGGCTGATGTTTTCGAGGTCGTGGACCGCGTGATTGTGCTGCGCCTGGGGCGGCGCGTGGCAACCTTCGATGTGAAGTCGGCGACGCCCGAGCGCGTGGTGGCGGCCATCACCGGCGCGGAGTTTGGCGCTGAGGTGGACGCGAATGGCTCGAATGGAGGAGGTTCACAGTCATGAGTGAAGCTGTGAAGCAGAAGCAACCAGCTCCGGCGACCAGCGTTGAGGTGCCCTCCAGGTTGCCGCGTCCCACAGTGGGCCAGCTCCTGCGCACCGATCTGGGCTTTCTGCCTGTCTTGCTGACATTGCTGGTCATTGCCGCCTACTTTGCTTTAACGACCAACGGTCTCTTTCTAACGCCTCGCAATCTCTCGAATCTGGTTTTGCAGATTACGCAGATCGGTGTGTTGGCCCTGGGCAGTACGCTGGTGCTGCTGTTGGGCGAGATCGATCTGTCGGTGGCGGCAGTCAGCACGCTCTGTGCGGTGGTGATGGGCGTGCTGGTCGAGCGTCATGGCGTGCCGGCGGGCTGGGCTATCCTGGCAGCGCTGGTTACGGGCGCAATTACCGGGTTCATTAATGGCTTATTGGTCGCCTTCGTACGCATCCCCTCATTTATCGTGACGCT
The DNA here is from genome assembly GCF_059696725.1 of Thermogemmatispora argillosa. Lineage (NCBI taxonomy): Bacteria > Bacillati > Chloroflexota > Ktedonobacteria > Thermogemmatisporales > Thermogemmatisporaceae > Thermogemmatispora > Thermogemmatispora argillosa. Next base: position 1,752,468 of record NZ_AP019377.1, read on the forward strand.
GGCGGCCTCGATCGGCTACTCCGGTCTGCTGTTGTACTTGCTCGCTGGACAGAGCACGCTGATTATCCACGATGCTTTCATTGTGTCGCTGGCGAATAACTACCTTCCTGATGTCCTGGGCATCGGCTTGCCAACGCTGGTGCTTCTCCTCTATATTGGGTTCGTAGTGCTCAACTATGTGCGCCGCCAGCGCGCGGGTCTACGGACGCAGCCGCTGCCACGTTTGCTGCTGCAGATTGTGATCGTCGCGGTGATCGTGGAGGGGGCGGTGGCTCTCTTTGAGTCTTACCTGGGCGTGCCTCAGTCTGTCGTCTTCTTGATCGGGCTGATTTTGCTCTGCTGGCTCTTACTGACGAAGACGCCCTTTGGTCGCTACGTCTATGCCGTCGGCGGTAACGCAGAGGCCGCGCGCCGCGCGGGCATCAATGTACCGCTCATCCGAGTGGCGGTCTTTACGATGTGTTCAACGCTGGCGGCGATCGGCGGAGTGCTGGCCGCTTCGCGCGGTCTGGCGGTAGCCAGCCAGATTGATCCGACGCTGCTTCTCGATGCGATCGCGGCGGCGGTGATTGGTGGTGTTAGCCTCTTCGGTGGCAAAGGCTCGGTCTGGTCCTTGATTCTTGGTGCGCTGATTATCGGCAGCCTGGAAAATGGCCTTGATCTGAAGAGCCAGGGCACCGATGTGAAAGAGATGGTAGAGGGCGTGGTCCTGGTGATCGCTGTGGCCGCCGACGCGCTGATTCGCCGCGCTCAGGCTCGTCGTGGACGCTAGCCAGCCTCCCGCCTGTTGCCACTGGCTGGATGCTCTGGTCTGGCCGGGCTGGGCCGGGCCTGGCGGCGCGCATAGGTACTGCCTCGCTCGCGCCGACCCCGAGACGAGGCAGCGGCCCTGAAAGAGCGGGGCTGCGCTCGCTGTGCTGTGCTGCCCCAGAATCGAGAGCGAGAGAAGGAGGAAGAGCAAGGCGTGCTGCAAAGCCTCTCGCAGCCATTCTCGGGGTCTGGGAGAGAGTCGTCAGTCCCTACTCCGGCTATGGCCCTGATGGCTCCTCTGCTGGCAGAGGATGCGGAGCGCACAGCGGCGGAGGAGGCGCTGCTGCGTGCGGCAACGGAGTGGCGCCTGTGGCTGAGCACGGCTTTGGCCAGGTGTAATGCCGCTCTGGCGCCGGATGATCTCAATCGCGCTGTGCAGCTGCTGTTAGCCCGTCTGTTGTTCCTCCGCCTCTGCGAGGAGCGCGGTCTGGAGCCAGCGGGGAGCTTCCATCGCCTGAGCAAGCAGCGGATGATTTACAGGCGCTTGCAGCGGCGCTTTCAGGCCGCGGCGCGACGCTATGCCGCCGGCCTCTTCTGTGTCAGGCCAGCGGCAACGGCCAATATGGCGGCAATGGGTCAGTCTGGCTCTCTCTCCACGCTGACAGAGGAGCAACTGTCAGCGCTAACACTGGACGATGAGACGCTGCGCCAGCTCCTGCAGGCCCTCTATCCCCCCGCAGCTCCTTGCGATTTTGCTCGCCTCTCGCCTTCTGTGCTTGGTCGCCTCTATGAGCACTTTTTGGAGAAGACGCTGACCACGGATGCCGCTGGTCACCTGGTTCTGAGCGAGGAGCGGACAGCTAAGAAGGCTGAGGGCATCTATTATACGCCCCCTCCGATCGTCGATTATATTCTCGCCCATAGCGTGGCGGCCCTGCTTGAGCGAGAGAGAGAGATTGCGCGTGCGGCCCGCTTGCGTGTTCTTGATCCCTGCTGCGGCGCCGGCTCCTTTCTGACGCGCCTCTACCGTCTGCTCTTGCTCTGGTTTCGTGAGCAGTATGTGGCGGCGGGACCGGAGCGCTTCCCGCAGGCGCTGCGTCGCGATGCTCAGGGTCGCTGGCGTCTGACTCTGGCGGAGGGCCGCCGTATTCTGCTAGAGCAGATCTACGGCGTAGACCTCGATCGCTGCGCGGTCGAGGTGACACGGCTCGCGCTCTTTCTGCTGCTCCTGGAGGAGTGCGAGGGAAGCGCGCGCGAGCGAGCGCAGGTTTGCAGGGTGCTGCCGCGTCTGGAGGCGACTATCCGCTGCGGTAACGCCTTAGGTAGTGCCTTCGGCTCAGGCGTAGCGGCAGCCAGGGCAAGCCAGGCTGAGCTTGCCCCTTTCGACTGGCAGGCGGCCTTTCCAGAGGTCTTTCGGGGGACAGCCGGAGCAGAGGCCGCTGGCTTCGATGCGGTGATCGGCAATCCGCCCTATTTGTTCGGTGAGCAGCGTCCACAACTGGCCCGTCCCTATCTGGAGGCGGCTTTTAGTCTGGCCCGCCGGCAGTACGACGCGTGCTGGCTCTTTATTGAGCAGGGCCTCAAGCTGACTCGCCCCGGCGGGCGCTTTGCTTTCGTGGTGCCCGATGCCCTGCTGGCACGCGATGAGGCACGTCAGGCCCGCGCCACTTTGTTGCGTGAGGGCCTGCTGCGCGTCTACCATTGTGGCCCGGTCTTTCGGGCCTGTGTCTCCGCCGCTGTGCTGGTTGTCGAGCGCGGCGCTCAGCCGTCCCTGATTGCCTGCGATGTGCCCGCGCCAGCCTCCGCCGGCCTTGCAGGCCTGCCAGTTTTGCCGGTGCAGACACGCGCTCTCTGCAGCCGCCGACGCTTTCTGGATGATAGCCGTCACCGCTTGCTAGTGCATGTCAGCGATGAAGAGGCGGCCTTGCTGGCCCGCCTTGAGCGCGAGGGGGAGCCGCTCGGCCAATATGTCCATATTTCGCGCGGCGAGGAGATCGGTAAGCGGCACGTGACAACGACAGGTTCGCTGCCGATTCTGGCCGGCGATAACGTGGCTCGCTACTATATCGCTCCGCCAACGCGCTTCGTCTCCGCTTTGACAAAGCCCACCAGCTTCTACCAGGCGCCGAAAATCGTGGTGGTCAAAACGGGCCGGCGCTGCGTGGCAGCTCTGGAAACCGCCGGTCTGGCTACGATGCAGTCGCTCTACAATCTGCACTTGCTCGACAGGCGTCTCTCCTATGAGGCGCTACTGGCCATTCTCAATAGTCGCTTGATCGATTATTACCTCTATAAGACGTTCACGGCCTATAAGCGATTATTTCCCCAGCTTAATCAGACGACGCTGGCCGCTCTCCCCCTGCCGCGACGTCTGAGCGCGCACCAGGAGCCACTGATTGCCGCCGCCCGCGCGATGATGGCCCTACAGGCCCAACTGGCCGCCGCGCGCTGTGGCGAAGAGCGCCAGCTCCTGGAAGAGCGACGCCTGCAGTTAGAAGCCCGTATCAATGCCCTGGTGTTCGACCTCTATGGCCTTAGCGAGGCTGAAACTCGGATGCTTGAAAGCACGGTATAAAATAAGAGGGTAACACCGGCGACAGTGCTCTCCGCCGCACCATCTTGCTGCGCCCACGGCGCCCCAGTGCCTCGCTGCCTACCAATAGGGGCAGAGCTGCGTCAGCGCGAGGCTGGGGGAGTGGCCGGGAGGAGGTGGGCCCGAGCGGCGCTCTCAGCAGCCGGTGAGGGGCATGGCCCGCGGGCACAGTAGAACCGTCATGGCACAGCTTGCAGCAGCTTGACAGAAGAGCAGATTTTCGCGTACAACGATAGGAGTTAGGGCTTTTTTTTGCGCCTGCCAGTCAGGACGCAGGGCGGTTGGGTCGGTCAGTGCAACGAGCCGAAACAGCGCGTCATCATGGACACGAAGGAGGAGCCATGTTAGAAGAGCAGATCACGGAGATCCCCCCCGAGAATGAGGGCGGTAAGGTCGATCCAACGAAATGCTACGTGTGTGGGGCCAAGGCGACAGCTCTATGTGCGCGCTGCCAGATGCCCGTGTGCCCTGAGCATCAACAGTCTACTCGTGACTACATTACCAAGATGACGACCATCCTCTGCGACGACTGTGCAGACTACTACGAGGCCCTGATTAAGCCCTGAGCGCGTGTGCGGGCAGGCCATCCTTACTCGGATAGCCCTGTCTGGTCTGACCGCTTAGTAGCCCAGCAGAGACCGAAGCCAGTACGGCAAGCAACGGCAATCTCGCGTCTGAATCGTGATCGGACCTGACTGACTGCGACCGGTCCGCGTCCAGCAGCGACGATCGCTGTGCAGCGAGCGACTGGAGAGTCACTGACGGGTCAGGAGTGGCTGAGTAGTAGCTGGCTGGCTGGTTGGCACGTGGCCCTTGAGCGCCAAGAATGTTGCCGCTCGCCTTTTCTTTGAGAGGAAGCGGGCAAGACAGCGCTCAGCCTATCTGCTTTGAATGGGCGTCTGCTTTGGCAAAAGTCTGACACAGCCTGGTGTCGCGTACCGTCAATTCAAGGTATTCACCCCTTGGTGGGCGAACGACCAAGGAACGTCATGCCTGTGCCGGACAGTGCAGGCACACGCAGGGCTTCACAAGCACAGCGAGAGCGAAGCCGGTCAGCCTGATCAAAGATTGATCATCTGGCCTGGCTGTCCGACTGTTTGACCGACAGTCTGCTCAGCCTGCAGGAGGGCCATCAACGTCGAGCAGCCCACGCGTTCGCCCCTGGCAGCCGGCCAGTGGGCGCAATCTACCATTCGTCCGCTGCGCTCCAGCCTATCGCGGGTAACGGCCTTCTTTGTGCTTCCAGGCGAGCACAAACGCAAGGATACAACAGCGGGCTAGCTGACCGCACAAGCGCCAAGAGGGGCCAGGCCCAGCGGGAGCCTATGGGCAAGCAGGAGCACGCGCAGGACATCTACCAGCCTTGCCCCTGCTCATTGCCCACCCCCTGGGCGCTGGCCTTTTCTCTGGTCACCTGAGACCCGGCGGATTGTGGCGCGAGACAGCCGCTGATTCAGCGATCCGATCGCCCTTGCTTGCCTCAGCCACCGCCAGGTCCAGACAGCTCAGCTCAGCACAACGCAGCTCAGCCTCTCTCACAGCGGGGGATTCTGACAGCTTGGATTGAGGACGGCCTGCACCTTGGGGTCGTTGAGGTTGGCCTTCGTCAGGATCGTCACGCCCGTATCCTCGCTGTGAACGGTGGCGTGCTGGCGCAAGATGCGCACCATTGCATTCACGCTATCGTAGCCCATCCTGAAGGGGTTCTGAACGATCAGCGCTGAGATGGTCCCTTGCTGAACGCCTTTCACCTCATCGGGAGCCGCATCCCAGCCAATGATAGTGATCTGGCCAGCTTTACCAATACGGCGTACGGCTTCCGCCGCCCCGAGTACGCTCGGCTCATTGGCGGCGAAGATTCCGTTCAGATCGGGGTGAGCCGTCAGAATGTCTTCAGCCACACTGAGCGCCTGGTTATAGTCGCTGCGGCTGGATTGGTCGGCCACAAGCTGGATGCCAGGATACTTGGCCAGCTCCTGCTTGAAGCCCTGGACGCGCTGATCGTTGGTGGCGCTGCCCGGCTGGAACTCGATCAGGGCGACCTTGCCATGCCCGTTGAGCTGCTGGGCCAGCAGATCGGCAGCCTTGCGCGCTGAGGCAACATTGTCGGTCGCGAAGAGGGGGACATTGGCCGGCTGCGGATAGGTGCCCGAGTCGATATTGACCACGGGAATATTGGCCTTTAGAGCCTGCTGCGTTACCTGGTAGAGCGCGCGCGCATCGGTGGCAGCGTAGATCAAACCGTTGACATGCTGCGTGATGTAGTTGGTCAGCAGATCGATCTGCCCAGTCACGTCGGTCTCCGCAGTGACGCCGTTCCAGATCACTGAGACCTGCTGCTGCTTCGAGGCAGCGCACTCCGCCCCCTTGTGCACCTGCTCCCAGAAGTCAAAGCCAATGGCTTTCGGAATGACGGCGATCTTGAGCGGTCCAGAGGCAGTTGTGTTGTTATTACTGCCTGATGACTGTACAGTAACGCTGCCGCAAGCCGTGACCAGCAAAATCACCAGCAGCAGCCAGAGAGGAAAGACGCAATCCCGCACCAATCTGCGCAGAAATTGTCGCATCAGAACAGCCTCCTTTGCCTTTGACCGCGGCGCGCCGCGGTCGCCCGGTTCCTCACTGAAGCGGCGGACCTCTTGCTGTCTCAAATACAGGCCACGCCGATTGCTCATCATCCTTGATGCCCTCTCTTCAGAGCGCTGCGCCTCATACCGCAGGTCCTTTTTTCCAGATCAAGAGCACTAGCTGCTCAGCTCCCCCGCTCAGAAGCAGAGCGAGAGAGAGAGAGAGAGACAGACAGGCAGCTCCGTCATGAGCGCTGCCCAGCCATGTCCAGAGCAGGCTGACTGTGGACGTAAAGAGCGGCCACCCCCTTTCGTTTCGTGGCATTGGCAGCGCAGGGCACCTCCCACCAGCCCGGTGCCTGAGCCGCCGCCGGGCTGGGTTTGCCTGCGGGCAAGCCAGCATGCGAGCCGAGCCAGGCTAGCGCGTGCTCGTCGCAAAGCGGCGGCGGCGAAACTGGTCCCAGATCACCGCCAGCCAGATAATGACTCCGATAATGACGCTCTGCGTAAAGGTATCGATATTGAGCAGCACCGCCCCGTTGCGGATCACTGCCATCAAGAAGGCGCCGATGAGAGTTCCCAGAATCGTGCCCTGGCCGCCGAAGAGGCTGCAGCCTCCAATCACTGCGGCGGCGATGACATCCAGCTCCAGGCCATCGCCAAAATTCGGCTGCCCCGAGGCCACGCGCGACATCGCCACCATGCCGCCGAAACCGGCCAGCAGGCCCTGGAGAACATAGACCGCCACCAGATAGGCGCCGACGCGAATGCCCGCCAGGCGTGCCGCCTCCTCATTTGAGCCGATAGCGTAGGCATAGCGCCCCAAGCGCGTGCGGCTCAGCACCAGGTGAGCCGCCACGGCCAGCACCACCAGCGTAATCAGCGGAATGGGCACGCCATCGATCATACCTTGCCCAAGCAGGCGGAAGGAGTCCGGGACGCCAAAGACAGCCGTAGCCCCGGTGACAAGATTCACGAGGCCGCGCGAGACGCTCATCATGCCCAGCGTGGCAATGAAGGGCGCCAGCCGCGCGCGGGTAATCAGCAGGCCGTTGGCCAGGCCGGCCAGACCGCCGACCAGGGTGCCGCCGAGTACCGCCAGCGGCCAGCTCAGGCCCAGATCGACCATCATTTTGACGCCAAGCACCCCAGCCAGCGCGGCCACTGAGCCGACCGAGAGATCAATACCGGCGGTGATAATCACAAAGGTCATACCCAGGGCAATGATAGCCGTGACAGCGGTCTGCGAGACAATATTGAAGAGGTTGTCGAGGGTGAGAAAGACCGGCGAGGCGATGGAGAGCGCGATACAGATGACGATCAGTGCCCCCGCCGCCGCAAATTGAGAAATAAGATCAGAGAGCTGGACCGGCAGTAAGCGCCGCCAGGACAGGCCGGCCTCCATCCCCGGCTCATCCGCGATGTTCCTGCTCAGAAATTCCTTCATGGAATGGTCACCTCGCTGGCCCCAGTTGCCAGGGCAATGATGCGCTCTTCACTGAACTGTCCCCGCGAGAGCGTGCCGACGATACGCCCCTCGCGCATCACCGCGATGCGATCGCACATGTTGAGCAGCTCGGGGAGGTAGGATGAAATGAGAACAATGGCCCGCCCCTCGCTGGCTAGCCGACCAATGAGGGCAAACATCTCGGCCTTGGCCCCTACGTCGATGCCGCGCGCCGGCTCGTCGAAAAAGATGACTTTGGCTTGCGTCTCTAGCCAGCGGGCTACCACAACTTTCTGCTGGTTGCCGCCCGAGAGGAGGCGCACCTTTCGGCGCACCGAAGGGGTGCGGATGTTGAGACGCTGACAGGCTTGCACGGCTACGGTGCGCTCGCGCCGCAAGAGCAGCAGGCCCAGACGGACAGGCAGGCTGGCCAGCGTGATGTTTTGGTCAACCCCCAGGTCGAGCGCCAACCCCTCGCGCTTACGGTCTTCGGTGACATAGACCAGGCCGGCCCGAATGGCATCGGCAGGCCGACGGATCTGCAGCTCTTGACCGTCGAGCACGATGCGCCCGCTGTCAATGGGGTCAGCTCCACAAACGGCGCGCGCCAGTTCGCTGCGCCCCGCACCGATCAGACCGGCAAAGCCCAGAATTTCGCCAGCCCGCACCTCGAATGAGCAGTCGTAGAGCAAACCGCGACGGCTCACCCCTTCGACGCGCAGCCGAACAGAACCAGGATGGGTCTCGGGCCGCGGATAGAGGTTCGTGATGGCGCGCCCCACCATGAGCTGGACAAGCTTCTGCTCGCTCAGTTCGGTCCGCGGCAGGGTGGCAACAACGCGCCCATCGCGCATGACGGTCACGCGATCAGCAAGCTGGAAAATCTCGTCGAGACGGTGCGAAATGTAGAGAACGGCTACACCCTGGGCGGTGAGTTGGCGAATGACGGCAAAGAGACGGGCGATTTCTTGTTCGGTGAGGGTAGCGGTCGGTTCATCGAGGATCAGAACACGGGCATTGAAGCTAATAGCGCGGGCGATCTCGACAAGCTGCTGCTCGGCAACGGAGAGCGAGGCCACCAGGCGACGCGGGTCCAGGTCCAGGCCAATCTGCGCCAGCAGTCGGCGCGCCTCTTCTAGCTCGCGGCGCCGGCGAATGAAGCCGAAGCGCAGCGGCTCGCGTCCCAGAAAGAGGTTTTCGGCGACGGAGAGATGCGGCGCCAGGGCAAATTCTTGATGCACCATAGCGACGCCGAGGGCACGGGCAAAATGTGGCCCGCGAAAACTGAGCGGCTCGCCGTTGAGATAGACTTCTCCAGCATCAGGGCGCTCTACCTGATAGAGAATTTTCATCAGGGTCGATTTGCCGGCTCCGTTCTCACCAGCCACGACGTGCACTTCGCCAGGATAAATGTCAAGATCAACCTCGGCGACGGCAGTGACGCCCGGAAAGCGCCTGGTAATTTTGCGCAGGCGAATGATCGGTGACTGCGCTGTCTCCATCGAAGTCGAAGGCATGACGACCTCCCTGCGAGTATGGCAGTGGCTGCATACATGGCCCCGCCTGCCCTCCTGAACCGCGCACCTCCCACCCCTCTCCTTTTGCTGAGCTGGCTTTCAGGCCCGCCTCGCTACTCCCACGCCGATCGGGGACGCGGGAGACTGCGCTTGCTTCTCTGCCTGCCTGGCTGACTGATCGACTGAGAAGCAGCGCTTTCATCTCCTCGTGGGAGCGCAATCGAGCGAAACCTGTTCTTTGGCTGCCTGCTCGCCGGTCCCGGCGCGACCAGCAGGGACGGCGAGCGCGCCACGCCACGGATCGAGCGCCTCGCCCGCTCGCCGCTGACTACGAGGAAAGCTGGCTCTCTTCGGCAAAGATATCGGCAAGCACTCCCTCCTTGGAGTGGCGAATATGGGCCGCTAAGAGGGCCGTCGCCTCGTCCAGCTTGCCGGCGAGTAAGGCCCGCAAGATCTGCTCATGATCGTTGAGCGCGATTTCGATGCGGCGCGGATAAAAGCTATCGCGCATTTGGAACATGCAGAGCTGGCTGCGCAGCTCTGAGAGACAGTGGATCAGGCGCCCGTTGCGCGAGGCGCGCGTGATCAGCAGGTGAAAGAGCAGGTCGACCTTGAGAAAGCGCAGAAAGGGATTGCTCGCTAGCTCTGAGCGAATGGCCTCCAGCTCGTCAAGTTGAGCCTGCAGCTCTTCGCGCTTCAGATGAGGCGCCGCCAGCCGCAGAGCCAGCACCTCCAGCGCCTCGCGCAGGTCGTAGATCTCGTGAATGTCTTGGGCGGTAAAGGTGCGCGTCCAGTAGCCCCGCCGCGGATCGGAGCGTACTAGCCCCTCCTGGACCAGCCGCTCTAGCGCCTGGCGCACAGGCGTGCGGCTAACACCCAGTTGCTCGGCAAGAGCCACGTCCGAGAGGCGCTGCTCTTCGCTGCCCCCGAGCAGAATGACTCGCTTCCAGAGTTGCTCGTAGGCATAGTCGGCAACAGTCGGGGTGGCGGTGCGCTCTTGCCCCCAGAGCAGGTCAAAGAGTTCGCTGACAAATTGTTCATCGACGACATTGGCCACCGCCGCGCCTTGCCGATGGTTGGTCTCGGCTTCCGAGTGCATCATTCCCGCTCGCTCCTGTTCTGCTGGTCTTGCTGGTCTCGCCAGGCCCTCCCCTCTCTCGCCTCTCCACCGCTTGACGCGCGTGCTCTCCCGGTTGGAGAGAGGACCAGGCCCGACGCACCTCGCGGCTCCAGCGGCCCGCCTTTGCCTACGTCGCCTTGCTCTGGCCTGGCTCGCTCCGAGCCTGTCCGCGGTGCGCTCCTCTATTTTGGCGCGCCCGCCCAACTTTGTAAAGGGTGTGCTGTATTCAGAATACAGAATATAGTATACCCAGAAGCGGCGGCAGCGGTCAAGGCGGACGTCACCTGTCCCGGTCCGTTTTCACCTCAGTCTAGCGGGTCTACTAGGTGACGCTGTTCGCGATCAGTTGGGGAACTTCACTCCTCATCATGATCAGGCACGGCACAGCCCGGGCAGGTCGTAAGCGGTGGCGATCATCGCCTGGCTCATCTGGCGCCCTCGTTCTCGGCGATGAGGGCTTCCTCCGATTCGCAGCATTTCTTGAGAGTTTTTCACTTTGTGGCTTGCGCCGCTCTAGTCTGCTTGACTTTGTTGCCCGCGGTACTGTATTCTGAATACAGAATATAGTATACCTTCAGGCGGTGCAGCGTCAAGGCAAGCGCTGCCTTCCTGGGATTGCCAGCCCTGCCGCCATGCACGGTGAGCCTTCAATCGATCGCGCGTCATTGTGGCTCGGCCAATGCAGGGCGGCTCACACAGCCCTCTCTGAGGTGTTGGCAGCGCCTTTTGCCAGCCAGGTAAAAAGGAGTGGTGTATTGACAGTAACCATCGTTGATGTCCAGGCCTACGACATTCGTTTCCCCACCTCACGCACGCTGGCCGGCTCCGACGCCATGAATGCCGATCCCGACTACTCGGCGGCCTACGTTATTCTGCGAACCGATCATCCCAATGGACTGGAGGGCCACGGCTTCACCTTCACTATCGGGCGCGGCAACGAGGTCTGTGTGGCCGCCATTCGGGCCTTGGCGCCGCGGGTTCGTGGGCACGCGCTGGAAGAGTTCACCAGCGACATGCGAGCTTTCTGGCGGCATATGACTGGCGACAGCCAGCTACGCTGGATTGGGCCAGAGAAAGGCGTCATCCACATGGCCACGGCGGCTCTGGTGAACGCAGTCTGGGATCTATGGGCCAAAGTGGAGGGCAAGCCGCTCTGGAAGCTACTGGTTGACCTGTCGCCCGAGCAGTTGGTAGCCTGTATTGATTTCCGCTACCTCAGCGATGTACTCTCCCCTGCGGAAGCGGTCGAGATGCTTGAGCGTTTGGCGCCGACGCGCGCTGAGCGTGAGGCGGAATTGCTGCGTGTGGGCTACCCTGCCTATACTACCGGCGCCGGCTGGTCAGGCTACAGCGACGAGCAGCTCCGGGTCCTCTGTCGGCAGGCGCTGGCCGAAGGGTGGCGCCACTTCAAGCTCAAGGTCGGCCTTGGTCCCGAGCGCGATCGTCAGCGTGCTCGCATTATGCGCGAAGAGATTGGCCCTCAGTGCACGTTGATGATGGACGCTAATCAGGTCTGGGAGGTTGACGAGGCGATCGCCGCGATGCAGGAGCTGGCCGAGTTCCGGCCGCTTTGGATCGAAGAGCCGACCAGTCCTGATGATATTCTCGGGCATGCGGCCATCGCGCGTGCCATCGCTCCGGTGCGTGTGGCAACGGGCGAGCATGTGCAGAACCGCATTATCTTTAAGCAGCTCTTCCAGGCCCAGGCCATCGGTTTCTGCCAGATCGACGCCTGTCGCCTGGGCGGTGTTAACGAGGTGCTGGCCGTTCTCTTGCTGGCCGCTAAGTATGGGGTGCCGGTCTGCCCCCATGCCGGCGGTGTAGGCCTCTCCGAGTATGTGCAGCACCTGGCGATCTTCGATTATATTGCCGTCAGCGGCTCGCTGGAGGGGCGCATGATCGAATATACGCCTCACCTGCATGAGCATTTCGTCCATCCGGTGGTGATGCGCCATGCTCGTTATCTGCCGCCGCTGGCGCCGGGCTACAGCGCGACTATGCGCGCGGATTCGCTTGCCGCTTACTCTTTTCCTGACGGACCGGTCTGGGCGGCGGCCCGTCGCTCCTGGCCCGATGGGGCGGGCGCTGAGGGACAATGAGGGGGCGCACATGTGGGGCCAGCGGACTGGCTGAGTGCGCGGCGCGTCTGCAGCGGCGAGGGCAGGCTTTCTTTGGGCCTGCCGCGCGCGCTACAATATCAGGAGGATTACCAGTTATGCGCAGAGTCGGACAGATCATCGGCCTCAAGCCAGATGCCATCGAGGCCTACGAGCGGCTGCATGCCGCTGTCTGGCCCGAGGTGCTGGCGACTATTCACGCCTGCAATATCCGCAACTATACGATTTTCCGCCACGGCACGCTACTTTTCGCCTATTTTGAGTATGTCGGCTCTGATTACGAGGCCGATATGGCGAAGATGGCTGCCGATCCGAAAACTCAGGAGTGGTGGAAATTGACCGATCCCCTCCAGGAGCCTGTGGAACCGCGTGCGCCCGGCGAGTGGTGGGCTACGATGCGCGAGGTCTTCCATACAGACTAGCGAGGGCTGTCGCGGCGCCATGCAGAGATGCGCTCTATCAGACTGAGATGGAAGATCTTGCCTCAGACGATCGGAAAGGAGGAACGAGCGTGGTCTTTCGCCTGGACGGGAAGGCGGCTTTGATCACGGGCGCTGGCTCGGGGATCGGCGAGCAGATTGCGCTGCTGTTCGCGCGCCAGGGGGCGCGCGTGGTGGTGGCCGATGTGCGTCCAGAGGCGGCGCAGCGCGTGGCGGCGGCCATTGTCGCCTCTGGCGGCCAGGCCCGCGCTTCGACGCTGGATGTGGCCGAGGAGGGGCAGGTCCGCGCGGCGATGGCGGAGATGGCCGCCCGCGAGGGCCGGCTGGATATTCTGGTCAATAACGCCGGCACCAGCCATGTGGGCAGTGTGCTGGAGACCTCGCTAGAGGATTGGGAGCGGGTGATGCGCGTCAATGCTCGCGGCGTCTTTCTCTGCGCTCGTGAGGGAGTGCGTCAGATGTTGGCCCAGCAGCCACGCGGCGGGGTGATCATTAATATGGCTTCGGTGGCGGCGATGATCGGCGTTGAGCGTCGCCTGGTCTATAGCGCAAGCAAGGGGGCGGTTCTGGCGTTAACGCGCACCATTGCCGCCGACTACGTGAAGCAGGGTATTCGCTGCAATGCGATCTGCCCGGGCACGGTACATACGCCGTTTGTGGAGGGCTATCTGGCGCGCGATTTCGCGGGCCGTGAGGCTGAGGTACGCCAGCAACTGCACGCCCGCCAGCCGCTAGGACGCATGGGGCGGCCCGAGGAGATCGCGGCGGCGGCCCTGTACCTGGCCTCGGATGAGGCGGCTTTTGTGACCGGCTCTGCGCTGGTGATCGATGGCGGCTGGACGGCCATCTGAACTCTGCTCGCTTGCTCTTGCCCCTGCGAGGAGAGCGCAGGCCGTGCGTGCGCCTGGCCAGCTCCGCCGCAGCAGGGGCGGACCGCGCAGGTGGGACTGAGGCCTGCCCGGCTCTGCCCGGGCCTATGCCGCGTCTGAATTTGAGAGTGTTGAGCGCATTCAGAGGAGGTCTGTTTGTGGCTATGTCGTCTGAAACGGGTGCTGCGGCTTCACTACCACGGCGAGCGTTGGGCACGACGGGGTTGCAGGTGACTCCGCTTTGTATTGGCTGCGCCCCTCTGGGCAATATGCCGGAGACCTTCGCCTATGAGGTACCCGAGGACCGGGCTTTGGCGACGATCCGCGCGGTCTTTGCCAGCCCGATCAACTTTGTGGATACGGCGGCGGCCTATGGTGACGGTGAGAGCGAGCGCCGCATCGGTATCGTTCTGCGCGAGTTGGGCGGGCTGCCCGCCGGTTTTGTCCTGGCGACCAAGGCCGACCGCAACTTGCAGACGGGTGAATTCAGTGGTCCGCAGATGCGCCGCAGTGTTGAGCGCAGTCTACGGCTGCTTGGCCTGGAGCGGCTGCAACTGGTCTATTTGCACGATCCCGAATACATTCCCGATCCTTCGCAGGACCCGTTTGAGGTCATGATGGCGCCGGGCGGCCCGGTTGAGGTCCTGCTCCAGTTGAAAGAGGAGGGTCTGATCGAGCACCTGGGGATCGCCGGCGGCCCGATCGAGATGATGACGCGCTTTGTGGAAACTGGTCTTTTCGAGGCGGCCATCTCGCACAATCGCTATACCCTGCTCAACCGCGAAGCTGATCGCTTCTGGGACCTGTGTCGCAGTCGCGGGGTGGCCACGCTGAACGCCGCTCCCTACGGCAGCGGCTTGCTGGCAAAGGGGCCGGAGGCCTATCCGCGCTATATGTACGGCGCGGCCAGCGCGGAGCTGCTGGCGAAGGCTCGCCGTATGCAGGCGGCCTGTGCGCGCTATGGGGTGCCGTTAGCGGCGGCGGCTCTGCAGTTCTCGCTGCGCGATGAACGCATTGTCTCGACGATCGTCGGTGTGACGCGCCCCGAGCGCATCGCGGAGACGCTGGCCCTGGCACAGCTGCCCGTCCCTGATGCGCTATGGCAGGAGCTGGAGGCCATCTATCAGGGCCAGAGCGCCTGACCCCTGGTCTGGCCCGACCTCGCCTCATCTGGCTGGCTTAAGGCCAGGTGCCGTCATCGTCGGACAGGCAGACAAAGAGAGAGGTCAGCAGGTCGCTGGCTACAGGGGGCCTGCAGAAAGGAGCAAGAGCCTCGATGAGCGATGTTCTCCCTCAGATGGGAGCAGATGAGCAGCTCTCCATCATTGATGCCCATGTGCATTTCTGGGACCCGCAGCGCTTTCGCATGCCCTGGCTGGAAGCTGTCCCACAGCTAAAGCGAGCCTTTGGGCCGGCGGACTACCGCGAGCAGACGCAGGGTTTGCCGATCGAGGCTCTGGTCTACGTTGAGGTGGTGGTCGCGCCCGAGGAGGCGCTACGTGAGGCGGCCTGGATTGTCGAGCTAGCGCGCACGGAGCCGCGCTTGAAGGCTATTGTCGCGGCGGCGCCGTTAGAACAGGGCCTGATGGTGCGCGAGCATCTGGAGGCGCTGCGCGCGCTTTCTCCTCTGATCAAGGGCGTACGCCGCAACATCGAGAACGAGGCAGAAGACGACTTCTGTCTGCGTCCGGCCTTCATCGACGGCGTGCGCCTGCTCGCCGACTATGGTTTCTCCTGCGATCTGTGCCTGCGTCATCAGCAGCTTGCGAGCGTGGTTGAGCTGGTGCGGCGCTGTCCCGATACGCGCTTTATTCTCGATCATCTGGGCAAGCCCCCGATCCGCACGGGCGAGCGCGAACCGTGGCAGCAGCACATTTGGGCCTTGGGCGAGCTGCCAAACGTGGTCTGCAAGGTGAGCGGTATGGTCACAGAGGCCGACCACGAGCGCTGGAGCGTCGCCGACCTGGTCCCCTACCTGGCAACGGTCATGGCGGCCTTCGGTCCCGAGCGCTTGCTCTTCGGTGGCGATTGGCCGGTAGTTCTGCTGGCCTCCAGTTATCGGCGCTGGTATGAGACGCTGCAAGCGATGCTAAGCGCCTATCCGGTGCCTGAGCAGCGCCTGCTGTGGTCCGAGACCGCGCGCCGCGTCTACCGCCTCTAACTCAGCCTGCTGCTGCGCAAAGGTGCTGACCGGTGCCCAGCAGCAGGCAGAACGGCAGCGAGCCGGCCCTTGATCATTTGAAGTTGGGTCGGCTCGCTGCTTTTCTGTCCTGACTCCCTCAGCGCTGTCTGGCGGGGAGGCTAGCCTGAAGCTGTGCTAGTTCAGGCAGGCTGACCGGGACGCAAGGCTTTAAAGCGCCGGGTGGTCTCGGTGATGGCTGTTTCAGTCGGCAGGCGCTCCATGCTGGAAGCGCCGAAGAAGCCGACCACGCCGCGCGTGCGCGCCAACACGTAGGCGGCATCCTCCGGCTCGGCGATCGGGCCACCGTGGCAGAGCACCAGAATATCGGGATTGACGGCCTTCGCCGCATCGTGCATAGCCTGGATGCGCTCGACGCACTCGTCTAGCGTCAGGGCCGTCTGGGCTCCGATTGTGCCTTTCGTTGTCAGTCCCATGTGGGGGACCAGCACATCGGCCCCCGCTTCGGCCATCGCTCGCGCCTGCTCGGGATCGAAGACGTAGGGCGCGGTCAACAGGTCCAGTTCGTGCGCCTGGCGGATCATCTCGACTTCCAGTGCAAAGCCCATGCCGGTCTCTTCAAGGTTTTGCCGGAAGACGCCGTCGATGAGACCGACGGTGGGGAAGTTTTGGACGCCGACAAAGCCCATCTCTTTGAGCTGGCGCAGGAAATAGGGCATGACCCGGAACGGATCAGTGCCGCAAACGCCGGCCAGGACGGGCGTCTGCTTGACGATCGGCAAGACCTCGCCGGCCATCTCGACAACAATCGCGTTGGCGTCGCCATAGGGGAGCAGGCCCGCCAGTGAGCCGCGTCCGGCCATGCGGTAGCGACCCGAGTTGTAGATGATGATGAGATCGGCGCCGCCGGCCTCGGCGCACTTGGCCGACAGGCCGGTACCCGCACCGGCTCCGATGATCACTCCCCCCTGCTTGACGGTCTCTCGCAAGCGTGCCAGTGCTTCTGCTCGATTCATGATGCCGCTCCTCCTTCTTCATTGGGCGCTTGAGATTCTTGCTTTGCTGGCGAGACAGTCTGCTGTTGTTGCTGTTGTTGCTGCCGCTGAATCAGTTCATCAAGGCGGCGCGCCATCGCCTGGGCGAAGCGTGGGTCGTTGATGTCCATGTCCAGCTCATGGACCTCGACATGGGGCTGCAGGTCGGCCTTGAGAGCGCTGATGAGGGCTTGATCAGCCTCGGGATCGTAGAAGGGCTGCCCTTCGGTGTCGATGAGCGAGACGCCGCGCAGTGGGATGAAGAGGGCCGTAGGGCCACGTGCCTGGTTGAGCTTGCGGGCAATGATGTGGCCGAGGGCCGCGCATTCCTCGGGAGTAGTGCGCATCAAGGTAACGGTCGGATTGTGCTTGTAGAGGCGGCGATGGCGGAATTTCTCGGGGACTGTCTCTATGGGGCCAAAGTTGACCATGTCGAGGGCCCCGAGCGAGACCACCTGCGGTAGTCCCGCCTGGCCAGCAGCCTCCAGCCGCTCAGGGCCGGCGCTCAGGACGCCGCCCACCAGCTCATCGGCCAGCTCGGTCGTGGTGATATCGAGGACGCCAGCCAGGAAGCCGCCCTTGACAAGCGCTTCGAGCGATTGGCCGCCAGTACCTGTGGCATGGAAAACCAGTACTTCGTAGCCATGCTCTTCGAGGTAGCGCCGCGCTTCCGTTACGCAGGGCGTGGTGACTCCGAACATGGTGGCGCCGATGAGGGGCCGCGTGCTCGGCGTCGGCTGGAAGGAGGCATAGGCGCGCGCCATGCCGGCAATGGCGGCGGCGGCGTTGCTCAAGATGCGCTCCGAGAGGCGATTGAGGCCGGCAATGTCGACGACCGAGTACATCATGGCAATGTCGACCGCTCCGACATAGGGGCGGGTGTCGCCCGAGGCCAGCGTGGAGACCATCAGCTTGGGGACGCCGATGGGCAAGGCCCTCATGGCCTGAGTCACGAGGGCTGAGCCACCAGAGCCGCCCAAGCCAAGAACGCCGTGCAAACGCCCCTGAGCAAAGAGGTCGGTCAAGATGGCTGTGGCACCACGCGCCATCGTCTCGACCGCCGCGCCGCGATCACCCCGGGCCGCCAGTTCTGCTACCTCCGCCCCAGCAGCACGCGCTACCTCCTCGCGGCTGATGTCCGGCTGCGTCAGCGGCGTACCTTTGACGCCGGCATCGACCAGCAGTACATCGCAGCCCTCAGCTCGCACGCGCTCACGCAGATAGGCGTACTCGTGGCCCTTCGTATCGAGGGTGCCAACCAGAACAACCGTAGCCATAACACACCTTTGTCCTTTCCTCTTCCCTTTTGCCTGTACAGGCTATGGCCAGTCAGTTAGCCAATCAGCCAATCAATCGGCCAGAAAGACAGGCAGGGCGCTGCTCCCTCTCTCCATCGGGGGGAAGGATTACAGCCTCTGAGTTGGGAGCTGTAAGCGCATTTTGGGATAGAACTGACAGGATGTGCAGACAGCCTTAGCATAACGTGGCAGCCTGCTGACACGCTTAGTCTATCCGCCAACGCTGAAGCGCGTCAAGCGGCGAGACGGGGAGGCAAGCAAGGCGGGGAGCTGAGCAGCGCTAAGTAAGGAGAGAAGCCGGTTAAGGAGCAGGCCGACGATAGGGAGGGGAGGAAGGAAGGTGACCCAAAAGCAAGCCCCTTCCTCACGCCGCGGCGTGGGGAAGGGGCACGGCAATGAGCTTTAGGGAGTCTCCTTGAGGTATCCAGAAGCGGAAGCGCTAACGCTTTGAAGCCTGGCTGACCGAGGGCGATCAGTACTCGGGAGCCGGCGTCGACTGCGCCTTCTCCTTCTCTGGGATATCGGTGATCAGCGCCTCGGTTGTCAGGATCATGGCCGCGATGCTGGCCGCATTCTGCAGGGCCGAGCGGGTCACCTTGGCCGGGTCGATGATACCGGCGGCGACCATATCCTCATAGCGATCGGTCAGCACGTTGTAACCAACGTTCTCGTTCTTCTGCTCCTGCTGAGCGCGGCGCACGCCCTCGACAACCACCGAGCCATCGCGGCCCGCGTTGATCGCCAACTGGCGCATAGGCTCCTCCAGAGCGCGGCGCAGGATCGACACACCGGTCGCCGCATCGCCCTCCAGCTTCACATTATCGAGAGCCTTAATCGCGTTCAGCAGAGCCACGCCGCCACCGGGGACGATGCCCTCCTCGACCGCGGCGCGTGTCGCCGACAGAGCATCCTCGACGCGCGTCTTGCGATACTTCAGCTCCACCTCGGTACCGGCACCGACCTTAATCAGCGCCACGCCGCCGGCCAGCTTCGCCAGGCGCTCCTGCAGCTTCTCGCGATCGTAGTCGCTGGTGGTCTCCTCGATCTGGGCCTTAATCTGGCGGATACGAGCCTGGATATCGGCAGGATTACCGCGGCCCTCAACGATCGTCATATTATCCTTTGTGGCCACCACGCGGCGAGCCTGACCCAGATCAGCCAGCGTCGTGCTATCGAGGCGGCGGCCCATCTCCTCGCTAATCACCTGACCGCCGGTCAGGATGGCCATATCGCGCAGCATCTCCTTGCGGCGATCACCGAAGCCCGGAGCCTTGACAGCCAGCACATTCAGCACACCACGCAGCTTGTTGACTACCAGGGTCGCCAGGGCCTCGCCATCGACATCCTCGGCCACGATCACAATCTCGCGCTTACCCTGCTGCGTCAGTTGCTCCAGAATGGGCAGGATATCCTGGACGGCGCTAATCTTCTTATCGGTGATCAAGATGTAAGGCTCGTCGATAACGGCCTCCATCTTCTCGGAGTTCGTCACGAAGTAGGGGGAGATATAGCCGCGGTCGATCTGCATACCCTCGACATACTCGGTCTCGAAGTTAATGCCGCGGGACTCTTCGACCGTGATGACGCCGTCCTTACCGACCTTTTCCATGACCTCGGCGATCAGGTTACCGATGGTCTCATCCGCAGCGGAGATGGTAGCGACCTGGGCGATTTCCTTCTTGCCCTCGACGGGGATAGCCTTGGAGCGGATATATTCAACAACGGCCTCGGTACCCTTGTCGATGCCAAGCTTCAGCTGCATCGGGTTAGCACCGGCGGCCAGGTTCTTCAGACCCTCAGTCACGATGGCCTGCGCCAGCACGGTGGCGGTCGTCGTACCATCGCCAGCGACGTCGTTGGTCTTGGTCGCCGCTTCCTTCAGGAGCTGAGCACCCATGTTCTCAAAGGGGTCCTCTAGCTGGATCTCCTTAGCGACGGTAACGCCATCGTGGGTGACGCTGGGCGCGCCAAACTTCTTATCCAGCGCGACATTGCGTCCCTTGGGGCCAAGGGTGACCTTGACGGCCTCCGCCAATACGTCGATACCCTTCTTCAAAGCATGACGCGCCTGTTCGTCAAAAACCAGCTGCTTCGCCATCGCTGTACTCCACCTCGCTTTCAAACAACTACGACGACTACTACTACTGCGTCCTTCTTCTGATGAATTTACTTACTTGCCTGCTTACTTACTTACTTACCTACCTACCTATCCCGACAGCCTTCTCTACTCGTCAAGGGCTTGCCGTGTGCTGCGCTGCGCTGAGGCAAACAGGCGCTGACCGACGGACAAGCCTTTCTCAGTACAGCAGCAAGAAGTAACAGGTTTCTATTGCTCAGCAGAGCAGATGAGACGGATGAGAAGAGAGATGAGCGCGATTTCGCTCGGAGCTGTCCACTGGAGGGGCAGCCCTGGTTAGCTCAGCACAGCCAGAATATCGCTCTCTTTGAGAACCAGATATTCTTCGTTGTCGAGCTTAAATTCGGTGCCGCCGTACTTGGCAAACAAGACGTGATCGCCCTCGCGCACCTCGATGGGCACCCGGTCCCCATTATCGAGCAGGCGCCCGCTGCCGACGGCGATCACCGTGCCTTCCTGCGGCTTCTCTTTGGCTGTATCGGGGATGACGATCCCGCTCTTGGTCACTTCCTCCTTCGGAAGCGGCTTGACCACGACGCGGTCGCCTACGGGACGAATCTTCGCCATGCGCACACACTCCCTTCGCTCTTCGTTCGCGAACTCCGGTCAGGGAAAGAAGTAAGCTCACAAAAGGACGGCTGCGCAGCCTCGCCACCTGTCGCACCGCTCCGGGCAGCGCCCGCACCGTCCGCGTTGCCGGGCCTGCCAGACTGCCACCCGGCTCGCCTCGGCGTGGCTCCACTCAGGACGGCACGCCACAGGGTCTTGACCGCCGCTCACCGTCCGTTTGTTACTCGACCTCGACCGTTTAGGAAGTCTCTTTCTTGGCTTGCTGTCCTGTCCTGGGTTCTCTCCGCCTATACTAGATGCCACATCCGCCGTTAGAACAACACAAGAGAAGCGTTAGAGTTCCGTAGGAATTGTGTTAGAGAAATGTTAGAATCGCGGCCCGGCCCGCCAGCGCCGCTGGTCGCAGGCTGATTCCACTGCTGGCTCTGCTGTAGACCGTGATGATATACTGCCGGCAGAAGCGGGCTGCCCGAGGGACGAGGCTCGTTGCTGCTCGGGCTGGCAGGCAAGCTAAGGTAGGTCAGACAAGAGAAGAGTTCTTCCAGAAAGGGGGAAGCGCTGCGATGTCTTCGCCGGAGGAGAGGCCGCCTGAGTTGAGCCATGTAGACAGCGCCGGTCATGTGCGCATGGTCGATGTGAGCGAGAAAGCGGAGACGCTGCGTGAGGCTATTGCCCGCGCTCGCGTGCGCCTGCGGCCCCAAACGCTGGCGCTGATCGAGCAGCACCAGATCGCTAAGGGCAATGTGCTGGAGGTGGCGCGCATTGCCGCCATTATGGCGGCCAAGGCCACGCCGCAACTGATTCCGCTCTGCCATCCGCTGCCGTTGACGCATGTGGGAGTAGACTTTGAGCTGCAGCGCGAGCAGGGGCTGATTCTGATCGAGACCAGCGCCCGAACAACTTACAAGACGGGCGTCGAGGTGGAGGCGCTGACGGCGGCGACAGTAGCGGCCCTGACGATCTACGATATGTGCAAGGCGGTCGATCATACGATTACGCTGGAGCAGGCCTATGTCGCCCGCAAGAGCGGCGGTCAGCATGGGGTGGTCGAGTTTACCCCCGAGGCGCCCACGTGCTAGCACCGGGGGGCCGGTCCGGCCTGTCCGTTGCCCGCCATGCTGATCCTGCCTGAACGCATGGCTTGGGAGCGCAGGCCGGGCCGGGCTGAAGTGGACTCGCTGACCGCGGGAATGGCTTGCCGTGCCGGGGCGAGTCTTCAGCTCAGGTGACGCTGCTGCTGGCGATAGCGCACGGCGAAGGTCCCTTCGGGCAAGGCTTCGATCTCGATGGCTTCGCCGTAGCCGGGTTCGCCGGGGTCGTCGCCTTCGCAAAGGTAGTGGCGCAGGAAGGCGCGCAGGAGCGGCGAATGGGAGACGCAGAGATAGCGCCGCGGCTGGCGGCGGGGAAGATCGGCCAGGCTGCGCACAAAGGACCACAGGCGCCGCGCCGCGCTCAGCGAGTCTTCGCCCGGCGGATCGGGTAGGTTGACCCAGTAGCCGATGCGGTCGGGCGTGCTCCAGAAGCCCTGCCAGAAGGGATGACGCGCGACGTCTTCGGCGCTGAGGCCGCTCTCAGGTGGTAGCTGCTCTACCAGGGCGGTGGCACTGCTGACCATTTCGACGCGCGTGCCAGCCAGGTAGAGATCGGGGGTGCGCAGAGCGTCGCAGCGCTGCGGCTGGTGGACGCGGAGGCCCTTGCTGGCAAGGTCGGGCGCGCGCGCTGCCCTGGCCAGAATCGCGTAGAGAACCTGGGCGGTCTCGCTGGCGCGCCGGGGCGCGGCATGCAGGATAAAGACCTCTTCGCCGGGCAGAAGATGCTGCGCCAGGGCCTCCGCCTGGTGGGCGATCTCCTGCCGGCCTTCTGGGGTGATCGGCACATCGCCCCGGTGAGAGGCCACGCGCCCGTGACGGATCAGGTGGATGGCTAGCGGCGCAGGCCGCTCGCTCATGGCCGGACCTCCGTCCGCTCTTCGTCAGCGATGACGGCAAAGGCGCGCGCTGGGGCGCTGTCGATGCCGGCGAAGTGGTAGAAGGGCGCGAAGAACTGGCAGCGCGGCGGTAACTGCGCCAGATTGACCAGGCCCTCAATGAGGGGGATACCCGCCCCCAGAATAGTGCGATGGACCACGAATTGATCGGCAGTCCAGCCTTGCTCTCGGGCCGCCGGCTCCTCGAAGAAGTCACAGCCGATGCTCTTGGGCTGCTGAGCTACCAGCCAGCGAGCCGCCGCCTCGGTGAGGGCCGGTGAGCGCGGGAAGTAGATGGGCGTGCCGATGGCCCGCTGGGCCCAGTCGCTACGCAGGAGCAGGATATCGCCGGGACGGATCGTTTCCCCTTGGGCGCGTAACCGCTCGACAGCCCGCTCTAGCATGGGCACGTCTATGAGCATGCGCTCCTCAACGGGCGTGAGGTCGAGGACGACGGCGCTGCCGATGACGCGCTCGAGGGCCACCTGATCAATGGCTTCGCCGCGCTCGAAGCAGTGCAGGGCCGATTCGACGTGACAGCCTGTATGCAGGCTCATCGTCACCTGGCCCGATTGCCAGTAGGGGCGCTCACCAACGGCCCCCTCGCCAAACCTGGTACGTACCTCAAAGTGAACGCCGATGTTGGTCGACGGCGGCCCCTTGAAGCCTTCGGGGACCGCGGGCGTGAGATCGATGATCTTGGTCATAGCCTCGCCTTCGTTGCACTCAATGGATTCCTTATTTTATGTAATTAGCCGGGATGAGCAGCAGGCCCGCGCGCCGGTCAGGCGGGCAAGCCTGCTGGTGGGCGCTGCTTCTTCGCCCGCTGCGCTGGTGCCGTGCCGCTGCTCTTCAGACACGTGAGGCTGACGCGACGCTCTGGCTTTCATCCTCCCTACCTTTGTGTGTGTGACAGCGGGCTGAGGGAGGATGGACAGGGGCAGCTCAAAGCGTCCAGAAAAAGTGGCGTTCGCGGCTCTCCAGGTTGGGAATGGCCTCGCCCTTCACATACTGCTCGAAATGGGGTGTGGCCATATGGGCCTCGTAAGCCGCCTCGTCGACATACTGTTCATAGATAAAGAAGAGACGCGGGTCATCCGGTGAGCGATGCGGCTGGTAGAAGAGACAGCCAGGCTCCTGGCGCGACAGGGGCGTCATGATCTCCAGCACGCGGCGGATGGTCTCCTCTTGACCGGGTTTTGCACGCCAATAGGCAGCCACAATGTAGGCCATTGCTTGCGTTACACTCCTCTCTGCTGTTGCTGCTTTTTGCCGACGCGATTGCGCAGAACGCCGATGCCCTCGATCTCCAGCTCGATCAGGTCGCCCTCGCGCAGCCAGCGATCCAGCTCCAGACCGGAGCCGCCGGCGGCCGTGCCGGAGCCGAAGACCTCGCCTGGGTAGAGGGTCTGCGCCTGCGAGGCATAGGCGATCATATCGGCAAAGGTATGGTGCATGTGACCAGAGTTATCCTCACCCCAGACCTCGCCATTGACGCGCACGACCATGCGCAGATTGCCGGGATCGATTTCATCGGCAGTCACGATGCACGGCCCCAACACATTCGAGCCATCCCAATCCTTGGCCTTGCCCGGCCCCATATTAACGGGCAGCTCACGCGTCTGCACGTCGCGGGCCGAAACATCGTTCCAGATGGTATAGCCAAAGATGTAGTGCATGGCCTCTTCCTTGGGAATGTCCTTGCCGCGCCGCCCGATGATGGCCGCCAGCTCTAGTTCGTGGTCGAGACGCTCAGTGTAGGCCGGCCAGGGGATCTCTTCGTCGGGTCCGATGACCGTATCAGGCAGCCCTTTGTAGTACGCAGGCACCGTGTACCATTCGGGGGCGATGGGGCGCCCGAGGCGCGTCATTGCGTTTTTGAGGTGGCCCTCAAAGGCCAGGAAATCGCGCAGTGAGCGCGGACGCAGTGGCGCCAGCAGGCGTGCCCCTTTGACGGGCTGCCGCTGCGCAATGGGGGCCCCGGCTTCAATGAAGGCCACCATATCGCCGGAGAAGCCCACATCAAAGATCTGCTCCCCTTCCAGCAGGCCAACGCGCGGCCCCTGGCCGGCATCATAGGTCACAAATTTCATGGTCGGCGACTCCTTTGATGCTCTCCATCCGTAAGCTCAGGATAGCACAGCGATCTTATGAGATCGAGGTCGCACTGGGCCCCGTCTGGCGCTGCCGCTCTTCGGCCAGCAGGGCGGCAGCGCGCTGTGTGGCCTGGATGATTTTGAGATAGCAGCCGCACCGGCATAGGTTGCCGCCCAGGGCGCGCCTGATGGTCCCCTCGTCTGGCTCCGGCTGCTCTTCCAGCAGAGCCGTGATGGTCAGAATCATGCCGGGGGTGCAGTAGCCACACTGAAAAGCCTGCACCTCTTCAAAGGCCCGCTGGACAGGGTGGCGACCGCCCAGGCCTTCGACCGTGGTGATGTCACAGCCCTCAGCTAGCGGCGCCAGCAGAATGCAGGTCGAGATGGGCTGGCCATTGAGCAGCGCCGTGCAGGCGCCACAGATGCCCAGCCCGCAGGTCTCGCGCACGCTGCGTAGACCCAGCTCGCGCCGCAGGACCTCGAGCAGCATTTCATCTGGCTCGGCCTGCACCGCGACTGGCTGGCCGTTGAGCGTGAAATGGATCTCCATTGCAGCCATGATGGCGCTCCTTCCCTTCGCTTTTCCTCTCGCTTCTGGCTGGCTGATTGGTGGCTCAGACCGGCATCGCTTTGGGTATGCTGCGGCGCTCGCTGGCTTCCAGGACGCGCTCGGGCGTGAGCGGCAGGTCGCAGACGTGAATGCCGAGCGAGAAGAGCGCATTACCGATGGCGGCGGGCACCGGCGGGAGAGCGGTTTCGCCCAGGCCGTGGATCTCAGCGCCGGGGCGCTCGATCAGATCGTAGCTGATGCGCGGCAGGTCATCCGCCGCCGGAATGTTGTAGTCAGAGAGATTGGCATTGGTGACCTGACCATCGGCAAAGGTGATCTCTTCAAAGAGGGCGCTGCCGAGGCCCATGATCATAGAGCCTTCGTTTTGTAGCTGGGCCGCCGGCGGATTGACGACGCGCCCGGCGTAGATGGCCGTGTGCAGATGGACGACCTCCAGTTTGCCGGTCTCTTCGTCGACGCGCACCTCAGCGGCAGCGGCTCCCTGATGCCAGTGGGTCGAGGCGATGCCCTGGCCGGTGTCAGGATCAAGGCCGCCCTCGTTGACGCACTCGCCGTAACCCAGCTCGCCATTCTCTTTGAGCTGGCGCACGGCCTCCACCAGGGCCCGCCCCATCATGTAGGTCGAGCGGCTGGAGGTGGTGCGGGTATCGTAGGGTACGATGTCGGTATCCGGTACAGGGAAGTGGACGCGCTCGACAGGGACGCCGAGCTGTTCAGCGGCCAGCATGCGGATGGCGCGCCAGGCTCCCTGGCCCATTTCGGCGGTGGCGCAATGGAGCGTGTAGCTGCCGTCGTCGTTAGCTTCGACCACGATCGAGGCCCGGCTTGGCGTCTGCATACCCTTGAGCAGCACGGCCAGGCCCTTCCCACGCCGCCCCTGCTGCCAGCCAATGCGCTCGGCCACCGCCTTGAGGCAGTCGGCGAAATGGACATCGTGCATGACCTCACCGGTGCAGTAGCGATCGCCGTCAACGAGCACATTCTTGAGGCGCAGCTCCAGCGGGTCCAGGCCCAGGCGCGCGGCCAGCAGGTCCATCGTCCGCTCCGAGGCCCAGACGGCTTGAGTGGCCCCGTAGCCGCGGAAGGCGCCGTTAGACGGCAGATTGGTATAGACGCAATAGGAGTCGACCCACACGTGAGGAATGCGATAAGGGCCGGGCGAGGCGAAGCCCATCTTCTGGGCAACGCCGGGGCCGCAGTCGGCATAGGCGCCGGTGTTGGCCCAACAGGTGACCTGCTTGGCGACCAGGGTCCCATCGCGCTTAGCGCCAAGCTTGACGTGGATGGTCGCCGGGTGCCGGTTGAGGGTCAGCCATTCCTCATCACGCCGCAGCACCAGCTTGACGGGGCGCCCGGCTTTGCGCGCCAGGCAGGCAACGATGGCCTCATAGCGCACAAAGGTTTTAGAGCCAAAGGCGCCGCCCATCGGTGGGGCGATGATGCGAATGCGTTCTTGCGGCAGACCGAAGATGCCGGCCAGGTCCATACGCAGATTAAAGGGCGTTTGTGTCCCCGTCCAGACCTCGAGGCGCCCGTCGGCAGTCCAGCGCGCCAGGCAGGCGTGTGGCTCCATCGGTACGTGTTGGGCGCCAGGCGTATGATAGGTTTCTTCGACAATGACGTCGGCTTCGGCAAAGCCCTGCTCGATGTCTCCGTGGCGAATGCGGAAGTGGTGGCAGACGTTGCGCTGCGGCTCGGGGCGCATGCCAAAGTAGGCCGCATCGTTATCGGAGATGGTCAACTCTGGATGGAGAAGCGGCGCCCCGGGCTGCATGGCCTCTACGGCATCAAAGACCGCCGGCAGCTCTTCGTAGTCGACCTCGATTAGCTCGGCGGCCTCGCGGGCGGCCCGTGGTGTGGCAGCGGCCACGGCGGCCACCGGATCGCCGATATAGAGGGCGCGCTCAACGGCCAGTACCTGCTGATCTTTGATCTGACAGCCGTAGAGGCCGAGCGCGCGCACGTCATCGGGGGTCAGGGCCACAACGTCGGCGGGTAGGGCCGAGGTATCGACACGCAGCACACGCGCGTGTGCGTAGGGCGAGCGCACAACGCAGGCGTAGAGCATATCGGGTAGCTCGACGTCCTGGGCATAACGGATGGCCCCGGTCACGCGCGGGTCAGGCTCAGGTCCATAGGTGTGGTTCGTGCCGGCGGTAACGGCTGGCATCTCAGGCTCAGGCATGGCGCTGGCTCCCTCCTTCCGTCGCAAGCATCCGGTTGAGATCTTCGAGGGCGCGGCGCACCTCGACGGCGATGACGCGCCGTCGGTAGTGGGCCGAGCCACGGGCGTCGCTGATCGGCTCGATGGCCGCGGCGTAGCGTTCGCCGATCTCGCGCGCCAGGGCTGGCTCAAGGAAGGCCTGCCCCTCAGCCAGGGCACAGATCCCGGGAAAGTACTGTGGGCGCTCAGCGACAGCTCCCACTGTGACGCGCAGACGGCCCCCGCGACGCACGGCGGCGACGGCCACACAGGGACGGTCTTCGCTGGAACGCGAGCGGAATTTACGATAGACGGCGCCTTCAATGGCCCCGGGAACGCGGATTTCGATCAGTAGTTCATCGGGGCGCAGGCTGGTTTCGTAGTGGCCGATGATCAGCTCCTCAACGGGGATCAGCCGTTCACCCTGCAGGCTGCGCGCGACAACGCTGGCTTCGAGGGCGTGCAGGAGGGCCGGCGGATCAGAGGCGTAGTCGGCATCGGCCAGGACGCCCCCAACGGTGGCCTGATTGCGCACGCGCGGGCTGGCGACCAGGGCAAAGGTGGCGGCCACTACGGGCCAGCCCCGCTGGACGAGCGGCGAGCGCTCCAGGGCGCGATGAGTGGTCATGGCGCCGATGCGTAACAGCGGCTGGCCACTGGCCTGGGCGTCTTCGACGCGCAGATAGGTCAACTGCGGGATCTGGCGCAGGCTCAGCAGAGCTGCCGGCTGCAGCAGTCCCTGATTCATCAGGATGCCGACAAAGGTCCCGCCGGCCACAACCGTGGCCTCCTCGCCGTAGCGGGCACGCAGCTCCAGGGCCTCCTCCAGGGATGTCGGTGCGAGCCACACAGGAATGTGTCTGGCCATAGGGCTTTCTGCTTCTTTCTAGCTCGCTCGCTGACTGGCTCTCTCTTCTCTCTTACCTTACGCGGCGACTGGTCTGCAGGTTCAGTCGCTGCCTGCTGCGCTCTGGGATGGCGCAGACGCCTGGCTGTTAGCCGCTTTGGGCTTGATTGTCCCGGCTCGCCCGCCTTGTCGCGCTGGGCCAGCCAGACCCAGGCAAGGCGCCGCGCACGGCGGGCGAGCCTTGGCAAGAACGAAGAAGAAGAAGAGCCGCACAGTCGCGAGTCAGAGGGTCGTGATGGGACGCGACTGGAGCAGGTAGAGCTGTCCATTTTCGATCGCCCACTCGATATCTTGGGGGACGCCAAACAGCTCCATCAGGTGCAGGCCCAGCTCCGTCAGGCGACGCATCTCCTCCGGCTCCAGGACCCGCCGCGCGCCGACAATTTGTTCGCGCTTAAGGCTGCCGGCCCGATCGACCACATAGTGGTCGGGGGTGACTTCGCCCGAGACGACCTGCTCCCCAAGACCGAAGACGGCTTCGATGATCAGGCGGTCGCGGCGGCGGTTGACGGGGTCAACCGTGAAGAGGACGCCGGACTTTTCGGGCGCAAGCATCTTCTGGATGACGACGGCCATGCCCAGGTCGTGGAGCGAGCCTTTGCGAGCGCGGTAAAACAGGGCGCGCTCGCTAAAGAAGGAGGCCCAGCAGTCGACGACGCGCCGACAGACCTCGTCGGCCCCACGCACGTTGAGATAGGTCTCTTGCTGGCCAGCGTAGCTGGCGGCCTCGGAATCCTCGGCGCAGGCCGAGGAGCGCACGGCCACCGCTCCATTGCCGGGCGCGAGGCGCTCGTAGGCGGCAATGATGGCCTCGCGCGGCGGTTCGGCCTGGCGTACCAGCGCCTGGGCCTCGGCGTGGCGCTGGTCCAGGGCCAGGGCAAGGAGGCGCTCACGGTCGACTGATTGCTCCAGAATATAGGCCGGGATGACAAAGCCGGGCGGCACGGGCAGGCCACGGGCGGTCATGGCTGCCAGGCTGGCCCCTTTGCCGCCAGCCTGGCGCACGTCACAGCAGGCCGCTTCGTCGAACCAGAGAATAGCCCCCTGCACTTGCTGTCGCATGATACATGCACTCCTTCTCTCTCGTCGCTCGCTTGCAGCAGGCGCTAGCCCTCATCCTCGATGATACCGACGGCGCGCACGGGCGCCCCAGTGGTGCCAACCCATTTGATGGGGAAGACAGCCACTTTGAAGTTGCAGGGCGGCAGCTGATCGAGATTCACCAGGTTCTCCAGATGCCAGTAGTCCTCTTCTTTCATGACCAGGTGGGCTTCCCAGAACTGCTTTCGTTCGAACATGGCCCACACGGGCGGGTCAAAGGTGGGGGCATCGGTGCCCATCATGCGTACACCCTGCGAGATCAGGTAGCGGGTAGCCTCGGCGGTCATGCCGCAGTGGTCGGTCAGATAGCGCGGCTCGGTGTTGTAGGCTGAGGCCCCGGTCTGGATGAGGACGATGTCGCGCGGCTTCAGGGTGTAGTTGATCTTGGCCAGAGCCTCTTCGATATCGGCGCGCGTGATGCCGTAGCCGTAGGGCTTATCACGGAAGTCGAGAACGACGCCATCGGAGTAGCAATACTCCAGTGGGATGCCCTCGGGTCCGGGCGCCTCGGGGCCGCGCACGTGCTTGAGGGCATCGCAGTGGGTGCCGATGTGGTCGCCCTGAATGACCACGTAGGAGGCGGTCAACCAGGTAGCGCCGTATTGGGCGGCGCCGATGCCTTCGGCGAACTCCTGCCAGGTTTCGTACATCAGCAGGGCTGGCGGGACGACCCGCGGAAAGGTCATCATGCCTTTGTGCACTGGCATCGAGAGATCGACAAGGCGAGTCATGCATGTTCTCCTTTCAGGACCAGTTCCCCGAAGAATTCGACATGTTGGCGCAGCAGACGACCTGCCAGGGGGCCATCGCCGGCGCGCAGCGCCTCCAGAATGGGGCGGTGCATCTCGGCCAGGTGATGCGGCTCGATTTCAGTTTTGACGACGCTGATGAGGGTGCGGGCCTCAATGCGCAGCGAGCGCCAGACTTCTTGCAGGACGCGGTTGCCACAGGCGTCGACGATGAGGCGGTGGAAGGCCACATCGTGGCAGACCTGGGCGTAGAGGTCGCCGTCGTCGGCGGCACGGTGCATGGCGCTGATCTCGGCCTCCAGGGCTGCGACATTGCCGGCCAGGCGGGCCGCCGCTGCTCGCGCCGCCACCTCTTCGATGGCGGCGCGCACGGGGTAGACCTCGGCCAGCTCCTGCTGTGAGACGGCGCGGACGCGCGCTCCTCGGTAGGGGACCGACTCGACGAAGCCGAGGGCTTCTAGCTCGCGCAGGGATTCGCGCACGGGCGCTTGACTGGTGCCGAATTCCTGGGCGATCTGTAGCTCGATCAGGCGGTCGCCGGGCCGGTATTCCCCTTGTAGGATGCGCGTCAGCAGGATCTCTTTGATCTGCTGACGCAGGCTTTTACGTGTCAGCGTCAAGCAAGAACCTCCACTACGCCGGTGGCACCGTTGACGCGCAGGCGATCGCCGGTCTTGATGCGCTGGGTGGCGTCAGAGGTGCCGACCACCGCCGGGATGCCGAATTCGCGCGAGACGACCGCCGGGTGTGAGGTCACGCCGCCAGCATCGGTGACAAGGCCGACGATGCGTGTGAAGAGCACAACCCAGGCGGGGTTTGTCATGCGGCAGACGAGGATTTCGCCTTCACGCACCTGGTCGAATTGCTCTAGCGAGGTGACGACACGCGCCGGGCCTTCGACGACGCCGGGCGAGGCGGCCAGCCCGCGGATCTCGTCGCTCTTTTGGGCCGGTTGCTTGTAGAACTTCTCTGGGAAGCCCCAGAGGGCATTGTAGGGGAAGGCCAGGGCGGTCCTGGTGGCCGTGCCGACCCATTCGCGCGGGCGAATGTTGTAGGCGCGCTCGCGCTCGTCGCGCCGCTGTGAGACCAGCTCGCGGGCGGGTACGGCGCCGGGGTTGGTCATGAGCAGGCGCAGCTCATTGTAGCGCAGGTACATGACGTCTTCGGGGTCGTCGAGCAGTTTCGCCTGAACCAGCTTCTTGCCGATGGCGATCAGGACCAGGCGCAGGCGGGCATTGGTGCCCTGGTCGATGTAGAAGTGGTGATCGGGCGTGAGCGGGTTCATGCGCAGGGAGAGGTCAAGGGCCTGCTGCAGGCGCTCGCGCGCTTCGCCGGGCGGGACGTCGTCCATCAGTTCGTGAATGGCGCGATCAAGGTCCTCGCGTACGCTCTGGATGGTGCGCGGATAGTCGTAGTCGGTCTCCAGGTAGCCGCGCAGGATCTCGATGATGGGGGTGGCCTGTTCCTTCCAGGTGGGGAAGGCGAATTCATGGGACCAGATCGATTTGTAGCCAAATTCTTGCTGGTAGGGTTCGATGCGCTCGCGAATGAGTTGCTGACCCCGTGAGGATTGTTGCAGGGCGCGCCAGATGTCGGCAGCGGTTTCGCCGCGCTTGAAGAGCTGGCGCAGGTCGTCATCGGCTTTGATTTCTTCTTTGATGCGCCAGAGGGCTTCGATGGAGTCCCAGTTACGGTCGGCCAGCGAGCTTTGCAGGCGGCCCATCAGGTTGGGGTCAACCTGGCCTTTGATCTCTTGGATAAGCGCGTTGAGGTTGAGGGTCGAAGAG
Organism: Thermogemmatispora argillosa; assembly: GCF_059696725.1. Taxonomy (NCBI): domain Bacteria; kingdom Bacillati; phylum Chloroflexota; class Ktedonobacteria; order Thermogemmatisporales; family Thermogemmatisporaceae; genus Thermogemmatispora; species Thermogemmatispora argillosa. Next base: position 1,784,447 of record NZ_AP019377.1, read on the forward strand.
AACTGGGCAAAGTTGAGCATCCAGTGGATTTTCCAGTGACGGTCGTGGATGTCGATGGCGTCCTCCAGAAGGACGGCCAGTTCGATCAGGCTGGCGTGCTCGGTGTCGTAGTTGTCAAGATAGGCAAAGTTGCGCTCCATTTCGGGGCGCAGGCGCTTCTGCCACCAGTCAAGGAAGTTGTGGGCGTAGTGGGGTAGGACGGCGTTCATGTAGGCGCCGATTTTCTGGGGATAGTCGGGATCTCGCGGGACGCGCGGGACGTAGCGCGCCTGGTATTCGGTGGCTTCGGCGCGCAGGGAGGAGTCGGCAGGTACGGCGGCGGTGTAGACGTAGCCATTGATGTTTTTGGCGATCCAGTCGCAGGCGAAGGGGGTGCCGAAGCGCCGGAACATGTGGTCGCAGGTGAGCCACCAGCCGCCGATGTCGAAGAACATGGGCGAGACGGGGTTAGGGATGTGCAGGTCGTCGTAGATCCAGAATAGTTCTTGTTCGCCCTCTTCCCAGGTGATGGGGAAGCTTTCGTCACCGTAGAATGTGCCCAGGACTTCGTCGTTGCTGCTCATAAATAGCCTTCCTCTCTGAAAACGGGTCCCGTTGCGGCTCCGACTTCTTGGGCGTTCGCTCGCCTGCCCGGCGAGCGCTCCGGTCGTCGGTCGCGGTCGGGTGGTGCGTTCCTCGCGCTGAACGCTGGCCGGGACCGTGTGGCGCGTGCACACGGCTGGCGCATGGCTGCTATGGACGTAAGCCAGTAGGTGGCGTAGCGTCGGTCAAGAGCAGGTCCAGGCTAGCCAGGACGGCACGTGTCTCTGTGCCGCTGCTCTTTATCAAGAATAAATTATCGATAAACGAAAGTCAAGCGGGGGACTGGCGCCCGAGAGGGGGACAGGGGGAAGCCAGCCAGCTTGGCAGCCTGACAGACAGGCAGCTCACCCGGTTCATGGGCGATAGAAGCTCAGGGTTTGCCTGGCGTTGCTTGACGGGAGACGCCCGGGATGTTATGCTCACAGTGGGCGGTCTCGCTTTGAGCAGCCCACCTGGTAGGAAAAGGCCTGTGCCTTCAGTAAGGATGATGAGGAGATTGTCGCATGCTAAGTCGGGAGGAAGTTGAGCAACTGATCGATCAGAAGTTGGCACCTCTGCAAGAGGAGATCGCGATGCTCAAAGCTCAGTTGGGCAAGGTTGATCTCCTGGCCATTGATCACCGCAATATGCGTCAGGCATTGACTCGCATCGAGACCGCTCAGGAAAGCCTGAAGCTCGATTTCGAGCGCCAGGAAAAGCGCCTGATCCGCTTCGAGGAACAGACCAATCGTCAATTTGCAGCGCTGAAAGCCGACACGGAAAAACTCACAGAGCAGGTCTCTGGTCTCAAAGTCGACACCTCGGTGCTCAAAGAGCAAATGGCGCTTGTGATTAGCATGCTGCGTCGCGTGCTGCCCTCGGATTAGGAGCGTGGCTGATTTTTCTCCCTCACACGGCAGCAGGCGCCGGACTGCGCGGCGGCTCGCTCGCTGGTGCTGCTTCTGCGCTGGCCGTGTGAGCCTTGAAGAGCAGGGCAAGAGCCTCCTTTCCCTCGTCTACGGCCTACGGCGGCAATCGTTGCGGCTTCCTTCCCATGCTGGTCTCTCGCTCGCTGAATTAGCCCCTTTCCTTGACTTGCTTCACCCGTTGCAGCTCAGGGCGCTGATCTGCCAGCACCGCAGTGTCGCGCCATTGCTGGCCCAGGAACTAGCTTCTTCTTTTTGAGATAGAGATATTCCTCAAGCTCTTCTTGTCGCTAGTGCTCGTCACTGCGAGGATCTCGGCACCCGGCTTCTCACGCAGCGATCCTCGAAAGGCTTTTGAAGCGTTGCCAGGGCCATTTTGGCTGGCATCATTGCCGCAAAAAAGCGGTCATTGATGACCGTTTTTTTGGGATCATCGAATCTGCTTGACAGAGGCCGCTCCAGATGCTACGCTAGCAGGGGTACCGTCGAAAGGCCTTTCCTCCCCCGTCTGGGATTGAAACGCTCATGCATGGGCATGAGCATGGGCCAGGCATGGGGTCGAAAGGCCTTTCCTCCCCCGTCTGGGATTGAAACCGATTTCGTATCAGTGTGGGTAGAAGATGTATTCCAAGTCGAAAGGCCTTTCCTCCCCCGTCTGGGATTGAAACGTACCACGTATCTCACTGTCTTCCTCGGGGCATGAGCGTCGAAAGGCCTTTCCTCCCCCGTCTGGGATTGAAACTGGTCAGGCTGACCAGGCTCAGGCTCAGGCTTGGGTCGAAAGGCCTTTCCTCCCCCGTCTGGGATTGAAACTAGTTGGCGGTTATCCGAACGGCGGCTTTCCGGCACAGGGTCGAAAGGCCTTTCCTCCCCCGTCTGGGATTGAAACGCGCGCGGGGAGTGCAGGGCTTCCCGGTGCTCGTAGGTCGAAAGGCCTTTCCTCCCCCGTCTGGGATTGAAACTAGTTGGCGGTTATCCGAACGGCGGCTTTCCGGCACAGGGTCGAAAGGCCTTTCCTCCCCCGTCTGGGATTGAAACTGGACTTCCAGTCCACAAGGCGGGCCGAATGCTCATGTCGAAAGGCCTTTCCTCCCCCGTCTGGGATTGAAACTGCAGGATCTACTCATCTGGAATGATGAATCTCCGGTCGAAAGGCCTTTCCTCCCCCGTCTGGGATTGAAACGAACGCGAAGAGAATGGCGCGTGCGAGCAAGCCGGAGTCGAAAGGCCTTTCCTCCCCCGTCTGGGATTGAAACAGTAATTTCCATCCTGCTGCCTCGAGCCCCTGCGCTCCGTCGAAAGGCCTTTCCTCCCCCGTCTGGGGTTGAAACTAAGACGACAGATGCCGAAGACGCACAAAAACTAGCAAAGTCGAAAGGCCTTTCCTCCCCCGTCTGGGATTGAAACAGGAGCAGGGGAGCCAACAGCAACACGGACGCAGCCCGGTCGAAAGGCCTTTCCTCCCCCGTCTGGGGTTGAAACCCCACGCTAGGCGACGGCCAGCCGGCCAGCCACGCCAAGTCGAAAGGCCTTTCCTCCCCCGTCTGGGATTGAAACGCTTGGGGTCGCAAGGTCACCATCAGCCGCCCTGCAATGTCGAAAGGCCTTTCCTCCCCCGTCTGGGATTGGAAACCGAACCAAAACAAAAAAAGCCCGCTCAAACGAGCGTGGCTTTTTGCTTTACTTTAGCGCTCCCAGCGAGAGCGAACAGCAATCACCTCAGCCTGCCTGGGACCTGGGGGACATGGGAGCATCCCCCAAGCATCTCCCTTCTCTCTCCTCTCCCCCTGCGTGACGCGCGCCCGCCAGGACACCAGGCAGACAGACAGACAGCGTCTACCTACAGCGCGCCCGCTTGCCTACAATGCTCGCCCTCGCCCGCGCCCCGGCTGGTTCAATAACAGGCGCAGGCGCGCCACCTCTGGCGCACTGCCAAACGGCGAAGCTGCCAACCGCTCCGTCAGCCGGCGCGCCCGGTCCAGGTTCACCTGACTGCGGATCGTGCGCGCCACCGGAATAGCCTCCAATCCCAGGGCTGCCGCCTGCTCATACTCGCCCAGGCGCGCATAGGCCTCCGCCGCCAGCAGCTCTGCATAGACATTCGCGCGCGTCATACCGCTCAACTGGCGCGTTGGCAGACTATCCAGAGCATCGCGCGGCCAGTTGAGCGCCAACAGCACCGCAGCCCGATCAATCTGAAAGCGCTCCCGGCTCAAGGGAAGATGATAGCGATCATCTCCCGAGCCTGCCAGGGCCTCGCCCAGCCAGGCAGCCGCCTCATCCAACAGCGCCAGCACCCTACCAGGCTGGCGCTGTGCCTCCCCTGTTCGCGCCTGAGCCAGGGCACCGCGCAGCAACAGCGCGACCCGCAGATCAGCCGGCAGACGCGGCAACAGTCGGCGGACCCGCTGCTCATCCTGTAACGCCCGCTCAACCTGACCAAACTCGATCAGCGCCGTCATCCGTCGGTAGAGGGCAAAGGCTAGCAGCGTCTCCTGCTGCAGCGAGTTGGCCCACCCAACAGCCTTGTTCAGATGCTCAAGCGCTCGCTGCGGCTGCTGCTCATCGCGCAGCACCGAACCCGCCAGCGTGTGATAGCCCACCAGTAAACGCTTGACATAGGGCTGATCCCCTCTGGCAAAGGGCAGCGCCTCATACAGCTCTCTCAGCGTGGCCTCAACTAACGGCAGCTCAGGCCCCGCGGTACTGAGGTCCCCTTTCCGATTCAAGGCAGACAAACGTCTTGCCACCTGCTCTACATCAATGGCCGGACGGCTGATCACTGCTGGAGCTTGCAGCGGTGTAGTCTGCTTCCCCAAACCCGGCAGCTCCGCCAGGCCTAACAGAACAGGAGGAATGGCCAGGATCTCTGCAAGAAAGCGCCGTCGAGAGAAACTGTCAAAGCCTTCGTCGTGATGCTCCATGAGGTTCACATACCTTTCAGTTACGCCAAGTGCCCGCGCTAGATCGGCCTGGGTCCAGCGCTTGCCATCAGGCCGCCGCTTCAGGCGCCGGTAGTGCCGGACCACCTGCCCCGGGCGCGGAAGATGGTCCGGCCCCGCCTCAAAGGACGGATAGCCAAGCTGTACCCACCAGGGACTACCGCCAGCGCGATCATGACAGCCCCCCAGCGAATCAGACGTAGCAGCCATTGCTATCAGGCGCTCCTTTCCATCTGCGCAAAACAGGGAAGCTATGTAAACGCTAGAGCCAGTATACGGGGGGAGCAGGCGCAATGCAAGAGCTTCGGAGAGAAAAGCAGAACCAGGAGTTCATCATCTTTTGATATCGATACTAGATCAGGGAAAGAGGGACTGGCCTGGTGTTACAATCGAGCGAGGGGATCAACTGCCTCTGTCGCCGACAGCCTCAGAGCAGCAGCGCAGTGATCACTTTAGCGGACCAGGTCGACGGCCCCAGGCCGCCCAATAGCACCGGTGCCATCATCTGCCTGCCTGGGGCCAGCCATCTTCTGTCCCTGGCATCCGGCTCTCCAGGCAGGTAATAACTTCATACGCTTTGCTTGCTTACTTCCATAAATCCAGCAATCAATTCTCCATAATATTATGCAACTCTTCCAAAAAATCATTTACTATCTTTTCATCTCCATATTCCCGCTTTATATCATCTATCAGTCTATTAGCCTGATCCAAAGCATGAGGACTACCCATCGACTTGAACCTGCGATACAGCTCTCGCATCTCTTTCACACATGCCTCTACCTCGCCCAGCAGTAAATAGGCCCGAGCCCAATCCAGCGGCATCCAGGCAGCCACGCGCGCGTCTTGCTCTTGCTCAAGCACCCGCGCAATCTCCTCACGCAAGGCCAGCGTCTGTCGAGGGCGTCCCAACAACAGATAGCCAGAGCTGCGCTCAGCCAGGATGCCACCCACCGTGTAGTAGACCTAGTCAGGGTCCTCGATAAAATTCTTCGCCAAGACATGGCTTAAACGCAGAGCCGTGTCATTCGCCCTCAGAAAACGGCGCTCTTCTCCCGCGCGGGCATAGGCGCGACTCAGGTAGGAGTGCACCAGCACGCTCCAGGCCTTCGAAGCCTCTAGAGCAAAATCACAGGCCTCTTCCAGATACTGGATGCCACGCTGTAGCTCGCCCCGGCGATCGTACTCTACCCCAAGATTCATGAGAGCATGGGCCAAGACCGCCGGATCATTGAGCTGCCGGGCAAGCTGCTCCATTTGCTGGTAGTGGGCCAGCGCCTGCTGATATTGGCCGGCATCAACAGCCAGTACCCCCCGAAGACAGTGATAGTCAGCCAGAAGGTGCCCGAAACGAGCTTGATCCCGCTGCTGCAATGGGGGCAGCTCTTGCTGGAGCACATCGAGCCAGCTTCCCAGGCGAGCAAGCACCTGACGAGCCTCCCTTAAGAGGGCCGCTTTGCGCAGTTGCCAGATCTGCCGTAACGTCAGCTCCATCAGGTCGAAACAGCGAGTGAACGGTGATGCGCAGCTCAGGACGCCACTAAGCGGATCATACTCGCTCAGTCCCACGCGCCACAGCGGAATATTGAGCAAAGCGCAAACCTTGCGCAGGGTCGTCTGATCTTCAATGCGCTTGCGCCCATGTTCAATATCCTGAATGTACTTCCAGTTCACTCCTTCCCCGCCGCCAAAGCGGGCATGGCGTGGCCAGCGGGCAGCAAGCTCTGACTGCGTCATACCAGCACGCTCACGGTATTCGCGAATCAGGCGTCCAATCTGATCCATCTCACTCTTCTTTCACCACAGCGCACCCCCCTCTAAGGGGGTGCGCTGAACGGCTCTTTCAGCTTGCGTTACCCCCATCGAGGTTAGTGTACAATAGGACCCTTCACACAATATCGTTGTCTGTAGATCACAATTACTACTTCATTGCATTTTATCATAGAACCTTATCTAAAAAAGAAGAGCCAGGTAAATAAGAGGAAACATTTCATGTGACCAATGTTACAGAGGGCGCCCACAGCATGGATAGACCAGGCTAACGGAAGGAGGCCTTTTAACACCACCCGTGGCCAGACCAGCCCGAGCCCAGCACCTGCAGCCAGCGTCAAGCCACGGCCACAACCGTATCAGGCAACTGCTTGTCTGGCGGGCAGCGGCATCCCGAAATGGAACTTCAGCTTTGGCCCAACTACATAGCACAGGATAAGAACGGCCTCTTAGGATAGAAAGAGACCAATGATGAAGAAGCCGTCACGGCGAGAACCTGGCTTGATAAGAGCGTTGCCAGCGAGTGCCTTCAATGAGGAGAGACTGTAGCAGTGAAAGGAGGCAATCAACCAATGGCCAGCACACCCCAACCAGCCTATCGCCGTCCAATCGTGGCGTCCCCGCAGGCCTGCGCCACCAGTGACCAGCTCTCTATCTCCAACCCAAAGCAGGAGGGTCTGCCTCCGAGCCGGCACCAGCCCTATGCTCAGCTAGCCATAGTCCCTGCGCTGGCCCTCCCTCCCGCTCTTGACCAGGATGCTGCCTCCTGCCTACTCGTGACAACCCAGCGCTATCCCCAGGCGCTCGATCTGCGGCTGCCCCGGACCCGCCACCTGCCTGAGCCGCCTATAGACCTGCCTCAGCTCCCCCTCGTACTTGCGCGACCCTATCTGCCGCGCCGCCTCCAGCGCGTTCAGCCCCGCCTGGGCACTCTCCTCCACCTCCCCCGCTGCCAGCTCCAGCTCCGCCTCCGTCAAGGCAAAGTGCACCTGCCACACCCGCAGATCCGGCGTGAACTGCTTCCAGGCCGCCATCAGCTCCTGCCTCGCATCCCTCAGCAGCTCTGGACGTCCACGCTGCCGATAGAGCAGCAGCAACAACTTGGCCCGGTCGTGATGCACCCCCGCCAGGTTGAGCTTGAGAAACGAGCCATCCGGCTCTATCCGCCGCTTGTAGACCAGCGTCAGCGCCTGATCCTGCCAACGACGGACTTGCCGCTCATCTTGCTCATCAGCAATCCCTGCCGCTGCCACTGTTGCAGCCGCCATCAGCAAGAGGTTGCCTTGCAAAGGAGGCTGAGTATGGTCGAGATGCTGCAACGATGCCAGCGCCAACTGTTTGGCCAGCCCGCAACGGCCTTGCTCATGCTGCACATCGGCACGCATCGACAACGCATGAGCTTGCAGGGCTGGGAGATCAAGCGTCTTCCCCAGGCGCAGAGCCTGAGCATTGTAGCGCAGGGCCGCCTGCCGATGCCTCTCCTCCTGCCCCCGATGGCGCTCAATCTGCACCGCCAGCAGATAGTACCGCCCCAGCAGCTCCCTCCATGCTTCCTGCTCTGGCCCCACCGGCAACCTCTCCACAATCCCCTCCAACTTCCTCAGCCTCCTCTCTATCCGATCCGCCACCGCCAACAACCGCCCTTGATAGAACAGCTCCCACCCCAGCGCCAGCGTATCCTCATAGTGATAGTAGCTATCCGCCTCCATCCTCTCTGCTGCGCTCAGCAGCCCCTCCTCATATCCCTGAGCCTCCTGCTCGCCATAGACCTGATACCACGTCAGCCCCAGCAGCACCGGTGGCACCTTGAGCACCTTCGCCAGAAAAATGCGTCGCCCTATGTCGCTGATCACGTCGCTCATCTCCCATTCGCGGACTGTGCGCCAGCTCACACCAATGGCCTCCGCGAAGGCCTGCTGGGTCCACTGGCGTCGTCTCCGATACGCTGCCAGTACCTCGCCCATGTGTGGCGAGTTGTAGGGACCGGGCGCATACCGCCCGTAGCGGTACCACCACGGCTCTCCGTCCTGCATACCACAACCATCCTTTCCCTGCCTTGCAGGCAGCCTCATTGTAACATCTGCTTTTCCTACGCAGCAAGCGCCGCTTGGAACCCCTTCAGTCCTTTCCTGACACTGTCAGCAGAGAGACGTTGTTTTCTGCCTTCCCAAGACGTATCTTCGTCCAGGAGAGGCCAAGCCATATGATACGCAATCGATCTAGTCGCTTGCAAGCAAGGAAGCGTCATAAAGAACCAGATGAGCTTGAAGACCTCGAATATTCTTCCAGAGCCGAACAAGTCACATCTATCCCATCTGCTCAGAGCAGAAAGGAGGCAATCAACCAATGGCCAGCACACCCCAACCAGCCTATCGCCGTCCAATCGTGGCGTCCCCGCAGGCCTGCGCCACCAGTGACCAGCTCTCTATCTCCAACCCAAAGCAGGAGGGTCTGCCTCCGAGCCGGCACCAGCCCTATGCTCAGCTAGCCATAGTCCCTGCGCTGGCCCTCCCTCCCGCTCTTGACCAGGATGCTGCCTCCTGCCTACTCGTAACAACCCAGCGCTATCCCCAGGCGCTCGATCTGCGGCTGCCCCGGACCCGCCACCTGCCTGAGCCGCCTATAGACCTGCCTCAGCTCCCCCTCGTACTTGCGCGACCCTATCTGCCGCGCCGCCTCCAGCGCGTTCAGCCCCGCCTGGGCACTCTCCTCCACCTCCCCCGCTGCCAGCTCCAGCTCCGCCTCCGTCAAGGCAAAGTGCACCTGCCACACCCGCAGATCCGGCGTGAACTGCTTCCAGGCCGCCATCAGCTCCTGCCTCGCATCCCTCAGCAGCTCTGGACGTCCACGCTGCCGATAGAGCAGCAGCAACAACTTGGCCCGGTCGTGATGCACCCCCGCCAGGTTGAGCTTGAGAAACGAGCCATCCGGCTCTATCCGCCGCTTGTAGACCAGCGTCAGCGCCTGATCCTGCCAACGACGGACCTGCCGCTCATCTTGCTCATCAGCAATCCCTGCCGCTGCTACCAGCCAGGCCCCCATGAGATAGAGATTGCCTTGCAAGGGGACCTGAACCTGAGCAGCCGACTCCAGAGCGCTCTGAGCCAGACGCTTGGCCAGACTAAGCTGACCATGATCATAGCGTGTGCTCGCTCTTACCAGCAGGGCATGAGCTTGCAAGTGAACATCATCGATTTCCTGCCCCAGGCGCAGAGCCTGAGCATTGTAGCGCAGGGCCGCCTGCCGATGCCTCTCCTCCTGCCCCCGATGGCGCTCAATCTGCACCGCCAGCAGATAGTACCGCCCCAGCAGCTCCCTCCATGCTTCCTGCTCTGGCCCCACCGGCAGCCTCTCCACAATCCCCTCCAACTTCCTCAGCCTCCTCTCTATCCGATCCGCCACCGCCAACAACCGCCCTTGATAGAACAGCTCCCACCCCAGCGCCAGCGTATCCTCATAGTGATAGTAGCTATCCGCCTCCATCCTCTCTGCTGCGCTCAGCAGCCCCTCCTCATATCCCCGAGCCTCCTGCTCGCCATAGACCTGATACCACGTCAGCCCCAGCAGCACCGGTGGCACCTTGAGCACCTTCGCCAGAAAAATGCGTCGCCCTATGTCGCTGATCACGTCGCTCATCTCCCATTCGCGGACTGTGCGCCAGCTCACACCAATGGCCTCCGCGAAGGCCTGCTGGGTCCACTGGCGTCGTCTCCGATACGCTGCCAGTACCTCACCCATGTGTGGCGAGTTGTAGGGACCGGGCGCATACCGCCCGTAGCGGTACCACCACGGCTCTCCGTCCTGCATACCACAACCATCCTTTCCCTGCCTTGCAGGCAGCCTCATTGTAACATCTGCTTTTCCCACGCAGCAAGCGCCGCTTGGAACCCCTTCAGTCCTTTCCTGACACTGTCAGCAGAGAGACGTTGTTTTCTGCCTTCCCAAGACGTATCTTCGTCCAGGAGAGGCCAAGCCATATGATACGCAATCGATCTAGTCGCTTGCAAGCAAGGAAGCGTCATAAAGAACCAGACGAGCTTGAAAACCTCGCATATTCTTCCAGAGCCGAACAAGTCACATCTATCCCATCTGCTCAGAGCAGAAAGGAGGCAATCAACCAATGGCCAGCGCGCCCCAACCTGTGAACTGTCGTCTGCCCGTGCGGCCTCCGCGCGCCTGCGCGAGCTGTCGCCTGCGTCACGCCTGCCTCAGCGCGCCACAGCCCATCGTCCTGCCGCGTCCACAGTATCCGCAGTGGGCCGCCCAGCTACGCCGCCTGCTGTCGAGCCAGAGAGGAGAGGAGGAGCAGGCATGATCTGGCACTGGCCCGCCCGTCTGCACAGCGTCGCCCCTGCCCTCGCCAGCCTCACTCAGATCCCATTCCAGCAAATTCAGGCCACACTGGCCGCCCTCCCCGCCGAATGGGTCCAAGACAGTACCCACTGCGGTGGCCTGGCCGTCTGGGGGTACAAGCTATGAGCCGCCACCAACACTCACAGCCACCCAAGGGCCGCAAAGGCCGACGCCATCGCTGCCGTTCCATCATGCCCAACTCGCAGAACTTTCCCCTGCCCGGGCTGCTTGAATGGGCCCTGGCCGGCCGCACCTTCGAAGACCTCCAGGAGCTGGCCCTGCGCCTGCTCCCAGAGCAGGCACAAGCCCGCTGGCAGCGCTGGCACGAGACCCAGGAGATCAGCGAGCTAGAAACGCTGCTCCCCCAACTCAGTCCCGGCGACCAGCACCTGCTAGAGATCCTGGTCGCCCTGGAACAAGGGATCGAACTACTACAGAGCCGCACACAGGAGATCCTGGAACACCCATTTGACTCTCCGCTCTATTTCAGCGAACCGGAGATCCGGCAGCTCCGCTGGCTCATCGGTCTGAGCGAAAGCACCCTGCGCCGGCTGCAAACCTGCCGCAGCCTGCAGCCATTCCCGCTGGAGCTAGACATGGGGCGCCGCCTCTTCCGCTATCTCGGGCGCATCCTGCGCTATTACCCGCGGCGCGAGAGCCTCAACTGAGCGCCATCCGCCCCGGCCTGATCAGTCAATCAGTCAACCAGTCAGATCGTGAGGCACCCAGTCGGAACAGCCAGAAAAGCAGGCAGACAGCCTACAAGCCACAGCCGCTACGCAACAGGACAAGGCAGGATAAGGAAGGAGGTACACCCTGACCATGCCACACCGCCTACGGCCCTCCCCCACGCCAAAGAGCAGACCCAGATCAGCCAGGCAGCCAGCCGGCAGAGCGAGGAGTCCCCTCTCCCGCGCCCGATCAGGTCGCCAGTCGATCGCCCGGCCCTGCGGCTGCCTCTCCCTCCTCGGCGGCCAGGTGCTGATCAACCTGGGCCAGGCACAGCCTGATCAAGGTCAGCGCCTGCTCCTCGCCCAGCAACTGGCTCAGCTCAGCCTGACAGGCCGTCACGACCTGCAGATGCGCCTCCACCAAAGCCCGACGGCTGTAGTCGCAAGAGGCCTGAGCCAACCCCCGACGCGCCGCCTCATACTCGGCGGCAAGCCGCTGCAACAAGCGGGCCGCCTGCTCAGACGGCGGGCCTGGCTCCTCGTGGGACCCCCGCGCTTGACGGTCACTTACCATCTTCTCCTCCCTTTGCCACTGACGCGCTTGTACTGGTCAGCGGGCAGAGAATTGAATCAGAATTCATAATTTAGTGAGAGACAATAAATCGATCTCTCTCGACAATTATAAGTCAGACATAGCATACTAACAATACCCAGAGCATGTCACTGGAGAAACGAGCATCATAACTACCGTCTTTTCAATTGAAAAGATAGCGGTTATACTGCTTACAGTGAAGGGAGGAGGCCCAGAAAGATGATCGCTGGCTCGTACTGGTGGTCGCGCTATGGAGACTTCCCGCCCGGCGACTTCAACCAGCCCCACCACGGCGCGGTCATCGCCTACTATCGCAAGCGGCGTGGGTGGACGCAGCAAGACTTGGCCATCGCGGCCGGCGTCGAATGGCGCACGGTGCGCGAGTGGGAGGCGATCGCCATGCTCAACGACACCGCGCGACGGATCTTCCTGGCGAAGCTCCTGCGCATTCCTCCGGCCCTCTTCGGCCTCGACTGGCGCCTGCTCGGCTATCGGGACGCCTACGGCACGCCCACTAACCAGCAACCTCTGAGCGAGCTGGCCGCCGAAGACGCCTATTACCACTATGAAGACATCCTGGCTCTGGCCTGGCAGGCGCGGCGCCAGGGGACGCTGAGCAATTATCTCTACCGTCTGAGCCGCTGCCTGCAACGGCTGGAGCTGGCCACTCAGCAGGCACCAGCCCACGATCGCGAGGCCTGGCAGGCCCTGCTCTGCCGCTACTATCGCCTGGCCGCTGAGATCGAACGTGACCAGGGGGCCAGCGACCCCGGCGCCCGTCAGCGCGTGCTCCAGTACTACGCCACCGCTCTGCGCCTGGCCGAGGAGCTGGAAGATCCGCAACTGGCAGGAGCCACCTGGATGAGCCTGACCGAAGCCCAGCTTGAGTATGGCGACCTTGCAGAGGCAAAGCGGGCTGCTGAGGGCGCACTGCAGTACGCCGAGCGCGTTCAGCCAGTGCTCCGGGGCAATATCTACCTGGTCAGCGCCGCCGCCCACGCCCCCTTTGCCGCCGAAGACGATGGGTTGCGCAGCCAATGCCGGCGCTGGCAGGAACAGGCCGCCGTCCTCGCCTACCGCCGCCCACCCGAAGATGATGGCTCTTTTCTCAAGTTGAACCTGGCCGGCGTCCACCACGAGCGCGCTAAAACGCTGCTGGTCTTCGGACAACAGCAGGGTGAGCGCCGGCTGCTCCAGCAGGCGCGCGAGGAGCTGGCCTTAGCCTGGCAGGCTCTCACACCAGATCTGGTGCTCTGGCAGCTCTATTTCTCTCTGACAGAGGCCCGCCTGCATCTGGCAGCCAACGAGCTGGAGGCCAGCGCCCGCAGCGCCAAGGATGCCCTGAAGCTGGCTCAGTTTATGCGCTCGCGCCAGGGTCAGGAGCAGGTGCAACAGCTCTACGAGCGTCTGCAGCAGCGCGATGCCAATAATCCCTATGTGCTGCATCTGGGCGCTGAGCTGGGCCTGCTCTAGCTTGTTAGCACGGGCCCCTTAGCCGCCAGGCCACGGACCTGGTCCGTGTTACGCCAGCCGTGACGAGCCAGACCCTCTCTTCTCCGACCTCTTGCAGACACCACCGGCCTGGTGCTGCATGCGGTGCTCTCTGCGTATGGGGCGCCCTGCCCTCTCGTCAATGACGACGAGCCGGACGGGGCGCCCGCACTTTTACGGCTCGCTGCTCTTGACTTGTCATATTAGGTAATGCTAATATCCTAGCAGTGTAGTAGGATATTAGCCTGACCTAATATATAGCGAGCCTGGGGCGTAGCCCACAGAACCGTGTGGCCGCCTGTTGCGTCAGCCAGGCAGGTGAAAGGAAGCCCATGCCAGAACTATCGTCTTTGCTACCGAAAAGCTTTGAACGCTTCACGATGGCCACGCTCAGCGTATCCTCGGTGGAGGTCTTGACGCCGCGCCTGCGCCTTGTTCGCCTTGAGGGGGAAGCCCTGCAGCGGCGCTCTTGGGTGCCGGGCCAAGAAGTGAAAATCCGGGTTGGGGAGCGCGACTATCGGCACTATACTCCGCTGAGCTACCGCCAGGAGCCAGGGGAAATGGAGATCATTTTCTATCTCAATCAGCGAGGACCAGGCAGCCGCTGGGTGGAACAGCTTAGGGTCGGCCAGCCAGTTCCCCTGGCTGGTCCAGCCAACGGCGCCCCGTTCATCCCGCTGCGCTTGCCCGCGCTCTTCTTTGGCGATGAAACTGCCCTCGGCCTCGGCCTCGCCTTACAGGCGGCCCAGTCCCAGGCTGGCGCTTTCCATGCGGTCATTGAGGTCTGTGCATCTGAACATGCGGATATCATGACCTTATTTCCTCACCTGACAATCATCCCCCGCCTTGAGGCTCAGCCAGGAAGCGCGCACATCCGTTGGCTTGAGCAGGCCTCACTCGCCCTGGACCAGTTGACTTTCTATCTGGTCGGCCATACGCAGAGCATCCAGGCCATCCGCCAGATCCTGACGCAGCGTTACCACATCGAACGCCAGCGTATCAAAACGAAACCCTACTGGGCCGATGGCAAGCGTGGGCTGTAAGCCAAGAAAGGCAGCGAGCAGACGAGGGAGCGGCGGCCTCTTGCTCTGGTTCCCACTGAGGGAAGGCGCCGCAGCTCAGCCGACCGGCAGACATATCATCCCTTCATCACCTCAGTCTGCGTGCCCCTTACTCTGCAGCGTGATGAGGGCGCTGCTCGCGGCACCGTGAGCAACGCCCTCATCGGCTTTCTTGGGCCGCTTCGTCCGTGCGCGCCGTCGAGAGAGGCACCGATGGCAAGAGCGCCGGCGGCGTCAGGCTCAACAGGCGCCACTCCCCCTGCTCATCCTGCTCGACCACAGCCCGATAGCTACGCAAAACGAAGAGCTGGAAGCGGAAGGCCATAATCACCGTCGCCCCCGTTGGCAGGCGGCGCCCGGCGGGCGGCTCCAGCAAGCACTGATAATCGATGAACTGCGGCGGAGGAAAGTGCACGGCCACCGGGGCGCGCTCCTCCAGCTCTTCGGGGCTTTCCCCCACCAGGGCCTGACGGGCGTGGGCGCGGGCATAGAGGCCACCGCCGTAGGCCAGTGCCTGCCCCGAGGGAAGCTGCGCTGAGACCTCGCTGACGTAGACGACCGCCGGCTCCTCTTCGCTGCTGCCAAGGCTCTGCTCAGGCGTCGTACCCGTCAGGGCATGGCCCGGCTCACCGTGGCTGGCCCCGTAATGCGCCAGCAGCGGCAAGACACTCAGCGAGGTATTGCCCGGAGCATTGATCTGCTCGATGGCGAAGCCCGCCGATCGCAGCCGCTCAGCAGCGGTCAGCAGAGCCTCCAGATTGGCGGTCGGTCGATAGCCAGCCTCCTCCTCGTCCCACGTGAAACAGGGATAGCTGGTCACGCCATTCAGACGCAGGCCAGGCAGGCGCGCGATCGCGGTCGCCGCCCCCAGCACTTCCGCTGGCGCGAAACCGCCCTCCTGACCAGGAAAGAAATCGCCCCCGTTGATGCGCAAAAGCACCGGCTGCACCCGCCCCAAAGCCAGCGCCGCCTTGTTGACAACCGCTGCCGCCTCCAGATCAAGCAACGTCCAGACCTCGGGCTGAGCCCGCGCCATCAAGGACGGCACCAGGCGCACAGGCACCGGGACCAGGTGCCCGACGTGGCGCACCGTCGCCCCTTGCGTCAGCAGGGCCTCGGCTCCCATCCAGTCGACCGCTACCGCTCCTGGAATGGAGGATTGGATGACCGTCACCAGTTGGGCATCATAGGCAATCTGCTTGGCCATATAGTAGAGGCCCAGCCCAAGCCCCGCCGCTCGCGCCGCCAGGCGCGCCGCATTGCGCCGTACCGCGCCGCGGTCGAAGACAAAGGTATTTGGCGGAATCACGCCTTCGCGATGCAGCAGGGCCGCGCAGCGCAACAGCCCGGGATTGCGCCGGCGCACAGCATCCAGAAACATACCGTTACACCTCGCTGAGTGCCTCTTCCAGAATGGCGAGCACGGTTTCGGGACCGGCCCGCATCGGATTGATGCGCAGCCAGTGCTGCGCTTCACCCGCTCCCAGGCTGGCGCTCATGGTGCCCGAGACGCGGTAAAAGAGTGGCGTCAGCTCGTAGCGGGCCATAGCTCCCACGGGGAAGGGCGCCGCCCCTCGCTCGGCAGCTCGCGCGACAACCCGCTCCGCCAGCGGTTGACGCAGGCGCACCAGCACGACCGGCGATTGCAGATTGGCCAGGAAAGCGCCGTCGATGTGGCGGGCACAGGCTGGCGGCGGCGCGCTGCGCAGGCGCTCGACCACCGCCTCGGCGCTCTCCTGGGTCAGGGCATTGGCCACAAATGCCTGAGCCAGACCAATCACGACCTCCTGCGCCTGGAAGCCTTGCACGCGGCTGCCACCCGAGTACATGTCGGCCCGAATGGCCTGCGCTAGCCGACGTGGGCAGAGTACCACCCCGATTCCCTCCGGGCCTAGCAGCTTGTAGGCCGAGAAGGCGCTGACATCGGCTCCCAGTTCAACGCCGATGCGCGGCGTATTGGCTACGGCATAGTTATCATCGACGATGATCGGCAGCTCGGGTCTGACCCCTCGCACACAGGCAATCACCGCCGCCAGATCATAGTGATCGGCGGGTCGCTGACGCGTATGCTGCACATAGATAGCCTGCACTTCCTCTCGGCTCAGCACCTGCCGCAGGCGCTCCAGATCGTGGAGATCGACAGGCACCGCCACGTAGCCAGCGGCGCGAAAGGTGACCGCGGTGGTGGCATAGAGCGGGGCGTCATGCACGACAATGCGACTGAGCGGTGGCAGAAGCGCAAAGAGCGCGGCGCGGATCGCTCCCGTGCCGGCTCCGGTCACCAGTACCGCTGCTTCACTCCCGAAGAAAGCCGCCAGCACCTGCTCGACACGGCGCGTGAAGGGGCTTCCCTCGCCGTCGCTGCCGACCCCCAGCTCTCCCCGCGTTAGCCACTCCTGACCGGAGAAGTGGCGGCGCAGCGTTTCGATCAGGCGGAACTGCAGTCGCCGCGCCTCCTCTAGCGTCAGGGGCGGGAGGCGTGCCCCGGCATGCACTACGTTCAGCGTGCTCATGCCTTCCTCCTACTATACCAGGCCGCCGCCAGAAAGCGCCGTGGATTCTCTTCGACCAGACGGCTGACCATCGCTGGCGCCAGGCCCGCCGCCGCCAGGCGCGGTAGAAAGTCGCGTACCAGATAGGCATAGCCCTGCCCGCCCAGGCGGCGTAGATAGCTATTGCGCGAGATATCGCAAGAGAGCAAGAGCCGCTCCGCCAGGCCCTCCTTGCAGAGGGTCACGATCCAGGTTAGCCGCCGCTCATCAGGAGCATAGCGCTCTTTGCCAATGGTATCAAAGCCCACGTACGCCCCCCGGCGCGCCACGGCTAGCACCTCCTCTAGCGCCGGCGCCAGATCGAGATGACCGATCAGGACGCGCTCCGGCTCTAGCCCTTCCTCGCACAAGATCTGGAGCTGGCGCAGCCCTCCCTGACCGAGATGCGCATGGGTAGCCACCACCACCGGCCAGCGTCTGGCCACCTGCGCTACGGCCCGCAGTACTTTCTCCTCATCGGGATGCAGCGCTGTCCCCGAGCCGCCAATTTCGCCCAGTACCAGAGGAGAGACCCCGGTACCATCCAGGCCCGTCCGCAGTTCCTCCTCAAGCTGCGCGGCAATGGCGTCGACGCTGAGGCGCGCCAGCTCCGGCGGATGAAAGCGTCGATGGTAGAAACCGGTGCTTGGGATGACCTGCACCCCACTGGCAAGCTGCAATTGGCGCAGGCGCTCGACATCGCGCCCCATCCCGCGACAGGTCTGCTCGATCAGAGCCGCTACGCCAAGACGCTTCAGCTCGCTCAGCTCCTCGGCGATCAAATCCAGGCGGTCCAGCTTGCCCTGTGGGTCTTCGGGCGTTGTCAGATCCAGCCAGAGATGCTCATGAGCATAAATGAGGCCGGCGGCCAGCGGCTGGACCCCAGCCGCCGTCGGTACCAGCAGCCGCGCGGGCCGCTCCTCAGATGCACTGGCCACAGCCAATGACCGCTCCTTTCCAGCTCAGCCTGAAAGCGCTCAGCCAGGAACACGGCGAGAGAGCGCCCGCCCGGCGCCGCGAGCTGGCAAGGCAGACGGGCGCTCTCCCAGCGTATCCCTGGCCGGACCAGGGATAGTTACTTGATGGGGATCGGCGTAAAGAGATGGACGTAGGCCAACAGGTTCAGGACCACCCCAGCAATGATTACTCCAACCGGTCCAGCAGCCATGCGTACTACCGGACGTCCCAGGACTTCATTGAGGGCATAGAGACCCCCGACAATGGCGATGCCCAGGCCACCGGCCATAGCGTTGCCCGCCGCCAGGGAGCCGAAGAGAATGGCCACCTCCAGCGTCAGGTTGATGGCATTGCGAATGTTATCGGAGGCATCGCGAATGGTATGCAGGGCCGCAATCCCTTTGGCGATATAGCTCAGAATAAAGACCTCGACGCCGAAGAGTAAGGCCCCCGCAATGGCCGCCAGCACCGGATTGGGCAACAGATAGGCGATCGGGTAGATCAGGGTAAACCCCACAATCTGGAAGGCTCCCGAGGCGACCGCCGTCGTCACAATCAGAGGAATGAAGCCGAGGGCGCGATAAAAGTCGATCTGGGCCGCATTGGCAAACTGCCCTTTGGCAATAATGTAGCTGGTCGCTTCGCCGCCGGCAAACATATGCGTATTGACCAGAACGCCGAGCAGCAGCCCCATGATCATAAAATAGGGAGCATGCCGCCGCAGGCGCGCCGCATTGGCGGCAAAGATCGACGAGGTCTCTTCATCGGCGACGGCGCTCCCCGCACCGGCCTCAGCCGGCGGGTCATCATCTGCAGCGCCCTCCGCTCCCGCCGCCGCAGTTTGCGTCTGCAGCCGCTCGCTACGCGCCCGCGTCACCTCTTCCACCACTGCCAAAGCGACCAGCATGATGACGCCGACCGCCATCGTGGTCGCTCCCGGGAAGACCGACGGCAGCCATTTCATGGTGACCAGCATTACCAGGACGCTGACTACAAAGGTAATGAGGCCTCGCACACGCCCGAATTGCATCGTCACCGCTACCGCCGGGAAGAAAGAGAAGAGATAGAGGATGGGCGTCGACATCTGCTGCATGGCCGTCAGGAAGTTCACTGGCAGGCTGTTGGCAGCAGCCGTAGCGGCGCTGAGACCAAAGACCACTACCGCCCCCCAGGCGGCGCCCAGGATGGGGGCGATCCACTTGCGCGGCGAGAGAATGCCGAGGATGTCTGACGGCAGAAAGAGTACCCAGGGGTTGAGGACACCAGAGGAGAAGGCTACGGGCACGCCGAGGCCAAAGATGAAGCCCGCCGAGAGGCCAAAGGCGATGGCGGTCATCTGGGGACGCGCCAGCTCTCCACGGTAAAAGTCAAGCAGGAAGGGCCGCACGCCGTCGTTGAAGACGGCCAGGGCCATCTGCGAGAGGAGCGCGGCAAAGGCCGTTGCGAGAATGGTGAAGATAATGACCAGGGGCGTCAGATGCAGACTCATAGCGGTCCTTTCCTTTCACGACGTCCGGCTACGCCTCGTACCCGCCTGTCTGTCTGTCTGTCTGCCAGGCCCGGGAGCAGGCGCGCACGGGACAGGTCGGGCTAGGCGCTCCGCTCTCCGGCTCAGCCAAGCAAGCGGCGGGCGCTGGCGCGGCACAACGTCTTTCTCTATGCTGGGCTTCGGTCGAGGAGCAAGCTGCTGCCGCTTCGCTTCGCTTGGCTTGCTGCATGCTGCTTGCATGCGCTGTCGCTCACTATGCAGGGAGACGGCGAACAACGGCAAGCGCGGTTTGGGTTAGGAACGTGGCGCCTGGTATCCCTGAATGGCCTCGATCAGGATGGGGACAATGGTATTGATCTGGTCAACCGAGACGCCAAAGGCTCGAATGCCAGCCGCCAGCAGCTTCTGTACTTCTTCGACGCTGACGCGGGCCTGCCGCCCGAAAGTGTGGCAGCGCTGCCGTCCGAGGAAGGCCATTAAGGCTCCCAGCGAGCCGCCCGCCCCGGTGTGGCAGGTGCCGATGTAGTAGGCATCACTGCTGCGCTTGAGGAGTTGGCCCGCCTCCAGATCGTTGCTCACGACTACTTTGAGGGTGGGATCACGACGCTGTTCGAGCAGACGCTTGAGATCAGCCTTGCCCACCCCGCCAATGTAGATGGTTGCCATCGCTTGCGCACCTCCTGCCTCTCTGATGGCAGCCTGGTAGAAAGGTCTGTGCCAGGCTTTTCTGTCGTCCGGTCATGTTGTTGATCGACTGAGTCAGCGGCACCAGACAGTCAGGTCAACTCACCTCCTTTCGCCTCTGTTCGTGTGCCAGCCGCTTCGCCCGTCCTGCCGGCCTGGAGGGGGAGGGCTTAGGTGTCCTGCCCGCGCAGCACCAGGGCGCCCAGATGGAGCAGGAGAAAGTCTTCTTCTTGTGCGGGCAGGCTCAGACCGAGGCGCTGGCGTGCCCGCTCGCGGATGGCCTCAGCCCAGGCCTGCAGGCGGGGCAAGGTTCTGAGGGCATTGGCTTCCTCGTGCACCAGAGGACTCCAGGCCGAGCCTAGTTCTTCCCCCCGGCGCACACGCTCCAGCGCGAGCAGCAGGTGACTGATCAGCGGCCCCATGTGCTCTTCATCGCCTATGCATTGCGCCTCTTGCTCTAGCCAGCCTGCGATCTCGCGCACAAAGGCCACGATCTCCGGCGCCGCCAGTCCCTCGCGTTCGAAAACGGTCAGCCGCTGCTCAAGGTCTGCTTCCATCTCGTTGGGTCGCTCCTTTCCGGGTCGCTCGCTGGATATGAGCAGGCGGGCGAGGCGAGCGGAGCGGGCGGGCCTGGCCTGGCCTGGGGGTCTCCTTTGCCGCGTCAATAGCGCGGCAGGCGCCGCTGATTAAGCACCTCCTGCTGAGCGCTGGTGATGGCCTCGGGCGCGAAAATGCTGGTCAGCACCTGATAGACGGGAGCATCGCGCAGGGCGACTATGGCGGCCTGGGTCGCCAGGGTGCGCAGACGGTGATCGCCTTGTAGCGGCAACAGGAGCAGGTCGGAGGGCAGGTTACCTACGCCTTCACGGTTCCAGATGATGGCGTCAAATTGCCCTTCGCGCAGCAGGTCAAGTACCTGCAGGCGCCGGGCTGGCACGCTCTCCCAGTCGCTGCGCTCGCGAAATTCCTCAGCGGTGAGCAGGATCTCATCAAGGGAGGTCTGATCGACACCGACACGGCGGATCTGCTCGCGCGGTAGACGGCTGATGAGTACGTGCTCACTGACATAGGAGCCAGGTGGTAGACTGGCGACAATGGCTAGCTCGGGATGGCGCTCAGCCAGATGCTCGGCAGCCAGCAGCGACATGACCGCGTAGTGATAGTGGCCCTGACGCACCATCTCGGCCCGCGAGAGGGAACCGCGCTGGTAGGTCATGTTGAAGGGCAGGCCCGAGGCCTCGAGCTGGTCGTAGAGGGCCGTGGCCAGTCCCTCGTAGCGCAGAGTGTAGGGCAAGGGCATAGAGCCGATGATCCACTCGTTGCCGGCATAGCGCCAGAGCAGCGGATAGTTCACTTGCTCAAGAATGGAGCCTTGCGACCCATGCGCGGCCACCACAATGGCCCCAGCCCGCGTGAGGTAGCTAAAGGCTTCTTGCACGGTGCCATTGCCGGCCCGCAGCCGACGCGCTACGTCTACCATGCGCGGCAGTCGCTCCCCTTGACGATAGTTCAGCAAGAGCCGCGCTAGTCCGAGGGTCACTTTGCCCGTCTGGGATAGGAAGTCTTCCGCCTCCGGCAGGACCATGCTACTGGCGCTCTCCTTCGCTCTGCTCACGGTGCTCTCACTCAATATCCAGAATACTGGATAGAGTATAACCGGCCCACGCCTCTTTGTCAAGGCGCCCGCTGGCCAGAACAGGGGAGAGGCCAGGCCCAGAGATACGAGATAATGAGGAGGAGAGAAAAGGGAGGGAGAGGGGGGAAGGCCGTGGGGGGGAGACGCGTCGACCTGGGATGGGTGGACGGACGAGCGGATGGAACGTGCGATAGAGCGGCCAGGCTTCGACGCGCCCACAGCCCAGGTAGAGGGTAGGGGCAACCACGATGAGGGTGGCCACGACCTTCCTTATCGTCTGCTCACTGTTGACTGGCGATAGCGGCTGACAAGCAAGCGCTCAGAGTGGCGCGAGGTTTCTTCCCCCTCTTTCCTTGTCGCCATCGGTGCGGCGCGGTGCGCTGGCGAGGGGGGTCATGCCTCAGCGCCGGGCGGGCTGACGCGGCTCCGGCAGCCAACCGGACGGCTCTGGCTGACCAATGCGGTTGCGCAGCACTCCCAGACCCGTCACTTCTAGTTCAACGACATCGCCTGGCTGCAGAGAGCGCCCCTGCTCGGCGCCGCTGCCTGTACCGACCGTGCCAGAGCCAAGCAGCTCGCCGGGCCAGAGCGTCTCACCACAGGCGGCATACGCTACCAGCTCCTCAATCTTCCAGGTCAGGCTTGCTGTAGAGCCGCGCGACCACTCCTCACCGTTTACACGGGCCACCATTGTTAGTCCATTCAGATCAAGCTCATCGCAAGTAGCGATCCACGGCCCGAGGGCGGTCGCGAAGTCCTTCCCTTTGGCCGGGCCGAAACCACTGCTCATCTCGGGTCCCTGGACATCGCGTGCACTAAAGTCGTTAAGGATGGTCACGCCAAAGAGCAGGCGGCGCGCCTCCTCGGGGGAGACATTGCGGCCCACGCGGCCGATGACCAGTCCGATTTCTAGCTCGTAGTCCAGATGGCGGGTATAGTGTGGCCAGGGCACCTCGGCGCCGGGGGCGATGATCGCCAGCGGATTGATTTTGAAGTAGGGCGGCCTCTGATAGAACTCGGGGAAGACCTTTCCTCCCTGGCGCGCCGCCATGTTGCGTACGTGCTGCTCAAAGGCGGTGAAGTCGCGGATCAGAGGAGGATCAAGCGGCGCCAGCCAGCGCACCTTCTCTAGTGCCTGTACGGCCTCTTCCGGCGGGGACAGGCTGGCTTCGGCCGCCGCCTCGATAAAGGTCTCGCCCAGAGCGATGGCAGCGCTCATACTGGGAGGGAAGAGTGCCCCCGCCAGGCGGCGGGCCGCTTCGCGCGTCGCTCCCTTCCTTTCGAGACGCAGGCGCCAGGCCGTCGCCAGATCAATAACGCGCTGCTCTTCCGGTTGTACTACCGCCAGGCGTGCTTCATCTCCTTCAACACCAGTCATAGCGATCCGAGCGAACTTCACGGTGACCTTCCTCTCTCCTTGGTGAATATCTTTGCACTTCTCACACACTGCGCAGGAGGGCGGCAGCTCTGCTGTATCCTGACCGAGGCCTGCCGCGGTGCTCTTGGCCTGTACTAGCCTTCGCCCAGACCGGGTCGGCCCGTCAGCCTCTCCTCGCTGGTCAGTGCTCCCGCGGGCGCCTCGCCAGGCCCCAGGCGCGCTATGAGGGCCTCACCCAGGCGGCGCCCCAGCTTCAGCACCAGCGGCCAGAGCCCCTCGGGCGCCAGGCGAATAATCACGATCAGCAGCAGGCCGGTCAAGAGGCTGCTCAAGTCCTGCGAGTTCTGCAGCACCTGCTGCAGTGTAAAGAAGACCACTGCCCCCACCAGCGGCCCTGTCGAGGTCGCGATGCCTCCGATGATCGTAATAATGATCATCGTAATCACCCAGTTCATGCTGAAAGCCGAATCCGGCTCGATCTCCAGCTTGTTGAGGGCGATGAGTCCGCCAGCGATCCCCACAAAGAAGGCGCTGATCGCAAAGGTCACCAGCTTCACTGGAAAGCTGTTAACTCCTAGC
The DNA here is from genome assembly GCF_059696725.1 of Thermogemmatispora argillosa. Taxonomy (NCBI): domain Bacteria; kingdom Bacillati; phylum Chloroflexota; class Ktedonobacteria; order Thermogemmatisporales; family Thermogemmatisporaceae; genus Thermogemmatispora; species Thermogemmatispora argillosa. The sequence goes on from NZ_AP019377.1 coordinate 1,808,065, forward strand.
TCGGCAGCGGCTTCCTGATCATCCCGGATGGCCATCAGGCGCAGGCCGAAGGGGCTGCGCACCAGGAGCACGATCGTCAGGGTTGTCGCCATCAGCAACCCCAGGGCCAGATAATAGAGGGTTGAGTAATCCAGAGTTGCGGCGGGCGGCAGGTTCAGACCGCTTGTGGCGCCAGTGAAGGTCCAATTGAGCATCCAGGTCAGGCTTGCCATCGCCAACCCTAGCGAGCCGATCGAAAAGTAGGCTTCGCGCAGGCGCATCAGTAAGAGCGCTGCCAGGGTCGCCAGGACCGCTGCCAGCAGGCCACTCAGGAGCAGATCAAGCAGCAAGGGGAGCCCGGTATGAAGGAGCAGCACAGCGATCGTATAGGAGCCAGCCCCCACAAAGAGCGAGTGGCCTAATGAGAATTGGCCTCCGTAGCCGCCCAGCAAATTCCAGGACTGGGCCATCGTCATATAGTTAAAGAGCGTAAAGGCCAGGATCAGATCAAAGGTGCTCAGATAGAGCGGTCCTAGCCAGGCCAGGACCAGCAGCAGCCCCAGGACGGCCCAACCAACCCAGGGGACCAGGCGCTGCAGGCGCCCCCACCAGCTCAGAGCACCAGCGGGCCGATCTGACTGAGCGGAATGCCTTGTCATTTTGCCACCCCCACACGCTGACCAAAGAAGCCCTCGGGCCGTACAATGAGCACCATGACCAGGAAGCCAAAGACAATCAGATCGCGGAACTGCGGTCCGACAATGCTAGCCGCCACCTCTTCCAACATGCCAATCAGCAATCCGCCGATGAGCGTTCCCCACAGCGAGCCCATACCGCCCAGCACAATCACTGTGAAGCTGCGCAGCAGCCAGCTAGAGCCGGTGGTCGGGCCAAAGCCGAAGGAGAGGCCAATCAGTGTTCCCCCTACGGCGGAAATGGCTGCCGCTAGCCCGAAGGTGATGCCATAGACCAGGGGCACGTTGATGCCAATTGAGGCCGCGGCGCCGGGATCTTCTGCCGCCGCCCGAATGGCTTTCCCCAGTGGCAGAGAGGTCAGGAGCCAGTGGGTTCCCACCACCAGGAGCAGGGCAGCTACCAGGGCAATCACGTAGATGCTGCGCACGGTATCACCGAAGATAGTGAGACCGGTCAGGGTGTAGGGAGCGCTCAGCGAGAGGGTGTTATTGCCGTAGATCAGCCCAAAAAGCGTTTCTGCGACCAGCAGCAGCCCAAAGGTTGCCACAAGCAGGGTCTCTTGTCCGCGTGGAATGAGCGGGTTCAGCAGGAGACGCTGCACCCCATAGCCAATGATGAACATGATGGGGGCCACCAGGAGCAGACAGAGCAGCGGGTCAAGATGGGTGATGCTTGACAATGTATAGGTGAGGTAGGCGGAGCCGATGAGCACCTCGCCCTGAGCCAGATTAACCGTATTCATGACGCCAAAGACCAGCGTCAGCCCCAGGGCGATGGTCACGTAGAGGCCGCCCAGGAAAAAGCCATCAATCAGATGGTAGAGAAACATAGAGGTCTCTCTCCTTCCTTCTACCAGACAGCAGCCTGCCGCACAGCGACAGCGGCCCAACCAGGGCCAGGCTCATTAGCCGGTGCAGTCAGAGGCCGCGGCGGGGCCAGGCCCGATCAGGCCTGGCTCCGCATGGACTAGCGCAACCACCGGAAGGGCATAGAGCTTTGTGGGCGCATCTGCCTTTGCTCTGCCCGGCTCTTGCCCGTTCCTCTCCCGCAAGGCGGGTCCTTCGCCGGCCCTGGCCCGCTTAGCTCAGGCCAGGCCTCTGGCGGGCGCCTCCAGGCTCACCCCCGAGACTGGCGGATAGACCTGGACCGTCTCGCCGTCTTGCCACTGCAGCATGATGGCCTGAATAGGATCAGCATGGTTGCTGTTGAAGTGGATCGGGCCGACGGGGTAGGTCTTGTTGGTCTGGCCAATGGCGCGGTTAATGGCGGCGGGATCGGTTGAGCCAGCTTTTTTGATGGCGTCAAAGAGCACCTGCGTAATCGAGTAGCCCATGATGTAGCCGGCCTGCTCGATGGTGGCCTTGATCCCGGCTTTCTGGGCCCGCGCTGCCAGTTCCTGGCTGCCAGGATAGCTAAAGGAGCGCGACCAGAAATTGGCGATCAGGGCGCCTTCGCCGACGTTGCCCAGGGCCTGCATCCAGGTTGTGGTTGAGGCCCCTTTCTCACTTTCGGCAATGATCGGGTGGTAGCCCAGGGCCTTCATTTGCTTCCAGAGGGCCATTGCATCGGGCGGCGTCATCTGGGTGATCAGCACCTCGGCATTGGCCGCTTTGGCCGCGGCAATCTGGCTAGAGAAATTCGTGGTGCCAACGGGGAAGATAGCATGGTAAGCGATGGTGTAGCCAAATTGCGGCGCCTCCTCGGTCCACAGCTTGCCCATTGTGACGCCGTCCTCTTCGTTGTCGGTGAAAAGCGCAACGCGCTTATTGGTCTTGACCATGTTGGCTACCTGGAAGCTCATGGCCGTCTGTTGCTTCTCGTCAAAGAAGACATCCCAGGCATATTGCCAGCCCGAGGGGCGCGCCGAGAGCCAGGCTTCAATGGGAGCGGTCGTCGAGATCAGTGGGCGCTTGACGCGCTCGGCCACCTGCGAGACCGGGATGACCAGCGGCGGCGTGAACGGTCCCAAGAGGGCCACGGCGTTATTCTGTAAATAGAGGGTTGTCGCCTGATTGCTGGCGGTATTGGGATCGGAGGTATTGTCAAGAATGATCAGGTTGACGTGGTATTTCTGGCCATTGATCTCCAGGCCCCCGGCGGCGTTAATGTCATCGACAGCGGCCTGATAGCCGGCTTTCAGCAGGACGCCGACGGCGGCCAGTGATCCCGTCAGGGGCAGCGTTGCCCCGATCACGATGGTCTGGTTCCCGGAGCCGCTGCCTGTGCCGCCACAGGCGACCGTGCTCACAGTCAGCAGGACCAGGAAAAATAAGGACCGCGCTGCCTTAGAGACTCTGCTCATGTACATTCTCCTCCTCTGTCTGTCTCTCTCTGGCGGAGACGTTCGCCGCTGAACGCTAGCGATCTTCTCTGCTCGCGTGGGCGCTGATGGCTGGCTGGATAGACGGATAGATCGATAATCGGGCCTGCCTGTCAAGCCTGGTGCTGGCTCGATGGACGCCAGAACGGGCAGGGCCTATCCTCCCGAGACGGGGTGCTGCTCTTGCTCGCCGGCGGGCAGCAGGTCGGACGGTGAGGCGGGGGAGGTCGCCATGCCAAGATAGGCTTGCTGCAGCGCCGGGTGGGCGCGGACCTGGTCCGGCGTACCGCAGAAGACGACACGCCCCCGCTCCAGCACGTAGACACGGTCGGCTACGGCGAGCGAACGCTGGACATGCTGTTCGATGAGAACGACGCTGATCCCCCAGGCCAGAATGCGCGGCAGAGCAGCAAAAAGCTGGTCGACAACCGCCGGCGCCAGGCCTAATGACAGCTCATCGAGCAGCAGCAGGCGCGGCTCCGCCATCAAGGCTCGTCCGATAGCGACCATCTGCTGTTGACCACCGGAGAGGCGGCCCGCCTGGCTGCTGGCGCGTTCGCGTAGAACTGGGAAGAGATCATAGACGCGCTCCAGGCGCTCGGTGAAGGAGGTGATAGCTCCGCGCGCGGCGTAGGCGGCGCCCAGCTCCAGGTTTTCACGTACTGTCTGCTCGCGGAAGAGCCGTCGCCCCTCGTGGCAGAGGGCGATGCCCAGGCGAGCGCGCTGATGGGCCGGCAGACGCGTAATCTCTTGACCCGCAAAGAGAATGCGACCTTCGCTGACGGGTACCAGGCCGCTGATGGCCTGGGTCAGCGTGGTCTTGCCGGCTCCGTTGGCGCCGACGACCGCTACAATCTCCCCTTCCCCTACCTGGAAATCCAGGGAGCGCAGAGCGCGCAGCTTGCCATAGTCGACACTGAGGTGTTGCACGTCGAGCAGCGGCGGCGGGGAAGGTCGGGCCGCCGCTGTCGACGCTGCTCGGGCAGAAGGGAGAGAAGGTCTGCTCTTGCTCTCTGAGTCGGCGGGCGTCGTCGCCGCGCCTGTCGGGGCGGCTCCGGGCCTGGCGGCTGGTGCGGCTGAGGCGGTTGGCTCACCTTGTTCGCTGCCCAGATAGACGGCGATGACGTCGGGATGGCGGGCGATCTCTTCAGGTGTCCCCTCTGCGATCTTGCGCCCCCAGTCTAGTACAATGACGCGGTTGGCCAGCGCCCGCACAACGGCCTGTACGTGCTCAACCAGGATGATGGTCACCCCGCGCTCATGGATCGAGGCAATCAGTCGGGTAATCTCTTCGATCTCCTGGCCTACCAGGCCGGCAGCGACTTCGTCTAGCAGTAGCAGGCGCGGCTCCAGGGCCAGGGCGCGAGCCAGCTCCAGACGCTTGAGGTCCAGCAGAGCGAGAGAGCTAGCTTGGCGATCTTTGCGATCGAACAGGCCACAGAGGCGCAAAATATTCTCTGCGTCCTCTGTGAAGCGGCCCCGACTGCGCGAGTCGTTGCGGCGGGCATGGACGGGGATCAGGACATTTTGCAGCACGGTCATGCGTCCAAAGGGACGCGGGATTTGATGGGCGCGTCCGATGCCCAGCCGCGCGATGGCATGGGCAGGCAGGCGATCCAGGCGCTGCCCGGCAAAGAGAATTTCACCCTCACTGACCCGCTGGGCCCCCGAAATGAGGCTCAGGAGGGTGCTTTTGCCCGCTCCGTTGGGTCCAATCACGCCGAGCAGCTCGCCCCTGCGTACTTCAAAGCTGATATCGTTGAGGGCTGTGACACCCCCGAAGCGCCTGGTTACATGACGCAGCACCAGCAGCGGGGCCTCCTCGGTATCTTGTCGGCCCCTTCCCACTTTGGAAGCTGCTTGCATCATGCCCCTCCCTCCCTTGTTGGCTTGGCTTGCTGTCTGTTCAGTGTGTTGGCGTGTTGGCTTGCCTGCCTCTGGATGGCTGGCTGTTTCGTCCCTGGCTCTCTGAGCAGGGGCAAGCTGGTAGGCCCAGGCGGACGGATCAGCAGCCCCTCTGCTCTGGCAATGGCCCGGACCCGCTCCTGCTTTTCCTCGGTTCCTTCGCTCAAGCTAGAGTGCGCTCGCTCCGCCATCGACGGCGAAGTCTGCCCCCGTAACCCATGAGGCTTCGTCAGAGGCCAGGTAGATGGCGCAAAAGACGACGTCTTCGGGTGTGCCAATGCGCTTGAGCATGAGTTTGCGCATGATGCCTTCGAGTGCGCCGGAGTTGATGGCCCATTCGGTTTGCGGCGTGCGGATGAGGGCCGGAGAAATAGTGTTGGCCCGGATGCCGTACTTGCCTCCCTCGGCAGCAAGCTGGCGCGTCATAGCAATGATCGCCCCCTTGCTGGCTGCGTGGGCCAGGCCCGGTACGTCTTCGCTGCCAAACTTGGCCGAGACGGAACCAACATTGATGATGGAGCCTCCTCCCCGCGCGATTAGATGCGGCCAGGCGGCCTTACACATGTAGTAGACGCTATCTAGCTCGCTGCGCAGGGTATCTTGCCACATGCGCGTCGTCATCTGCTCAATTGGTGCAATCCAGGCCGTGCCCGCGTTGTTATAGAGAATGTCGAAGCCGCCGTAGGTGCTGACCGCCAGGTCGACGACTCGCTGCGCTTGCTCAGGATCGCTCAGATCGCAGGGCTGCAGCGAGACCATCTCTCCGCCCGCTTCACGCACCAGACGCACGGTCTCCTCAGCGCCTGCGACGTTGAGGTCGCAGCCAACTACCTTACACCCCTCGGCGGCAAAGCGCAGGGCTGCAACGCGCCCCTGGCCGCTGGCCGTGCCTGTAATGATGGCTACTTTTCCTTGAAGTCGCCCGCTCATAATCCGCTTTTCTCTCCTCCCGCACGTGTTCGCTGATATATCTACTGGCATCCCTGTGCTCGGATCAGCTCGGGCCACTCGGGTAGAGCGAGCGAGCGCTGCGCTCGTCCGCTTCCCTTTCGCTCAGCGCTACCGGCAGAGAGAGCTAACAGGTATGCGAGATAGACGAGCGAGGTAATCACCGGTGGGGAAGCCTGTGGGCAAGCTGGCCCCTCCCTCGCCGTCTACCGGGTCACCTGGTCGCATCGCATCCGCGTCGTCCTGTGACTTGCCTGTGACTATGCTTTTTCTGCAGTGTAGGGGAGGCCTGAAACAAAATCACTACCACTCACTTCCGTTTTTTCTTTCCGGTCGCTTCCGGTTCACAAGAGGACGAGAGCGAGCTTTTGAGCAGGCGCAGGGATCGGTTGAGCGCGTGGGCTGGCCCTGCTAGCTCTTGCTGGTCGCGAGCCGGCTCGCTTCTGGCCTGGCATGCAGGTGGGATGTGGCCCGTTGCTCCTGGCAGCGCAGCCCAGTGCCAGCCGCGGCAGGTAGTCCGTCCCTGGGGGAAGCGAGCGGAAGAGGAAGTCGGAAGCAAGTGGTAGTGATTTCGTCGGGCCGCCCGGCTACACTGCCTGGTAGCGGGCAGGCGCAAGGGCCTGCACGGCTCTCGCTCTTCTCTTGCTCCTGGTGCGGGCCTGTTCGCTCCTCTCCCCGCACAGGACGGGAGAGGCTGCCATAAGAAGGGCGCCAGCTAGTAGGCCAGTGCCTGCCCGACCAGGGCAGCGCTGCATTTGCTGAGCGTGGTCGCCCCGTCATAAGGCCGGTAGCCCATCAGCCAGCCCAGACGGGGGGAAGCGCCAGACCAGGCCTGGCCCGGCAAGAGAGGAGAGAGGGCAAGAGGGAGGGACGGAATTCGAGCGGATAGGAGGGCAAACATCAAATGATTAGCATAAAGTGTTTTTGTGTAGTTACCGTGAGACAGCCAGGTGCAGATGTAGGCGAAGAAAGGCGGTGGCCATGAGCGAAGAGAGCAAACAGGTTCAAGCGGGTCAGCGAGGACAGACACCGAGGGCGCTCCAGGGGCGTCTGTTCTGGCGGGGAGAGGACGGCTATGAAGAGGCGCGCTGCGGGCGCATTTTCAACGGACGCCGGCCCGCACGCTATCCCGCCGCTATTCTTCTGGCCAGCAGCGAAGAAGACATCGTAGCCGGTGTCCGCCTGGCCCGGTCCCAGGGTTTAAAGGTGGCCGTGCGGGCCGGAGGCCACAGTTGGGCCGCCTGGAGTCTGCGCGATGACGCCCTTCTCATCGACCTGGGCGGTCTGCGCCAAATCGAACTTGACCGTGAGGCGGGCACTGTGCGCGTCAGTCCGGCGGTCACGGGCAGCGAGCTAAACAGCCTGCTTGTTCAGCATGGCCTGCTGTTTCCTGGGGGACACTGCCCCGATGTTGGCCTGGGCGGCTTCCTTCTGCAGGGCGGCATGGGCTGGAACTGTCGTGGCTGGGGCTGGGCCTGCCAGCGGGTTGTGGCCATTGACGCGGTGACCGCTGATGGGGAGCTAATCCACGCCGACGAGGAGCAACACGCCGATCTGCTCTGGGCGGCGCGCGGTGCCGGTCCGGGCTTCTTCGCCATCGTGACACGCTTCTATCTCAAGGTGCGTCCGCTGCCAGGGGCCTTAACGCGCAGCAGCTTCTTTTATCCCTCCGCCCTCTTCGACGAGGTCATGGGCTGGCTCTACGAGCTACATCCGACCCTGGCGCCCAGCGTCGAGGTGGTAGCTGTTGGCATGGGCAGCGGCGGCGACCTCACGGCGACAGCGGCCCCGGTGCTTCTGGTACAGGGTTTGAGTTTTGCCGAGACGCCCGCCGAGGCCCGCGAGGCTCTGGCGCCCTTTGAGAGCTGCCCTGCGCGCCAGCACGCTCTACTGGAGCAGGTCATGGTCCCGACAACGCTGGCCGCCGAATACGCCGAGCAGCGGCGCGCTAACCCCAAGGAGCACCGCTACGCCGTCGACAATGCCTGGCTCAATGCTCCTGCCACCACAGCGATCCCTGTCTTGCGGGAGGCCTTTGTGAGCCTGCCGACGGCGCAGTCGTTCTCGCTCTGGTTCGGCATGGCCCCCTTGCATCCGCTACCGGATATGGCCCTCTCGCTGCAGGCCGACGTCTATTTCGCCAGCTATGTGATTTGGAAAGAGCCCGAGGATGACAGCCGCTGCCGCCGCTGGCTGGCTGAGCAGATGCGACGCATCGAGCCGATCAGCGAGGGCCTCTTTCTGGCTGATTCGGACTTCACGACTCGCCCGGCGCGCTTCATGGATGAGCATCACTGGCAGCGACTGCAAGCGGTGCGTGCCCGCTATGATCCAGAAGGACTCTTCCACTCCTACTTGATTCATCCCGAGACCCCTATCAACGTCAATCTCTGGAGCCGATCCTGAGCGGGCCGGGGCTATCCGTCTCACCTCGCTGGGGAGGCAACGCAGGCAGGCTGGCCATGATCGGTTCGGCGCGCAGGGCAGGGCCGCCCAGCCGTGGTCAGCCTGCCCTGCCCGACAGCTTCAGCTAGCATGGCCCTCTAGCGCTGCACCCACAGCCAGCGGACGAGGCGGCCTCTTCAGGCCGAGCGTCGGCCCCGAGCAGGGCAGCGCATTCGGCCCAGCCGAGCCGACCACCGACCTCTGAGGCCCCCCAGGGCAAGAAAAGGGGCCTGCAGTTTGCGGCCTCGCCTCCGGCTCTTATGGCCCACTCAGGAGCGCGCGAGCAGGTCAGCATGGCCACTGAGGATCTGCAGGCGTTCCGGCGGTGCCAGCTCGGCCCCAAAGAGAGCTACTGGCGTACGGGTGCCCATATCGAACGGCAGATCCGAACCAAGGACCACGCGTTCCGCGCCCAAGACGCTCACCAGGTAGCGCAGGGCCTCCCCATCATGCACCAGGGAGTCAACATAGATGCGGCGCAGCAGGGTCAGCGGCGATGCCCGCAGATGAGCCAGCTCAGGCCGCACCCGAGCCCCATGCTGCCAGCGCCCTATGACAAACGGCGCCACGCCTCCCCCGTGAGCCGCCAGAAAGCGGATCTGCGGATAGCGCTCCACTACGCCCCCGAAGAGGAGCGAAGCCAGGGCAAAGGCTGTTTCCGCCGGATTCCCCAGCAGGTTACGCAGATAGTAGCGCGTCAGCCGCTCGGCCCCCAGCACTTCCAGCGGGTGAATAAAGACCAGGGCACGACGCGCATCCAGGGCCTGCCAGACCGGCTCTAGCTCGGGCGCATCGAGATTCCAATCGTTAACGCGCGTCAGCATCTCGATGCCCGCTAGCTGCAGTTGATCCATCAGATAGGCGATCTCCTCGACGGCCCGCGCCGGGTCCTGCAAGGGAGCCAGGCCCAGGCCGTGGAAAGAGTCTGGATAACGCCGCACGACGGTGGCGATGGCCTCGTTTTGCTCGCGTAAGAGAGGAGCAGCCTCCGCGCCTGGCAGCTCGTAGAAGGCCATAAAGGGTGGCGGAGAAAGCACCTGTAGATCAACGCCCGCTGTCGCCAGCAGTTCCAGACGCGCATCAAGATCGTAAAAGTCCTCGGGCCGGCAGGCGCTCCCGAGCGGGACCCCGCCGGTCTCGAGCACCGCATCCGTCCCCTGGCCACGCCAGCGACACCCAAGCATGCGCCCATCAGGGGCCCGCGCATGCATTTGGAGATGCTCACGCGCCAGGTAATGGGCATGAAAATCAATGATCATCGCATTGGACCAGCTACTTGTGTCTTTCCTTCCAGCTAGCAGAGATAGAGCGACCAATGCCTGTGCCTGCTGTCTCCTCTCGCCCGGCTGGCGGGAAAGAGGAGAGGCCAGCCGCAGTTATTGCATCTGGGTTTAGATGGGAGCAGCGGCAATCTCGAACGAGCGGCGTGTTAGGCCCTCGACATCGGCATCGGGCGTCTGATCACGCTCCCACTGGCTGAGCTGCGACGAAATCTCCACGAGCGCCTTACAGCGCTCGTAGCGCCGCAGCATGAAGCGCTCCAGAGCCTGGGACAGCGGGTCACCACTCGCTATTTCCTCGGCTAGCACAACAGCATCCTCGATGGCCATCGCCGCCCCCTGAGCCACATGAGCCGTCATGGCGTGAGCCGCATCCCCGATCAGCAGCACGCGCCCACGATACCAGGGCGAGGGCATCAGCAGCGTCTCGAAAGGACGATAGATGACCTCCGACTCGTCGGTGATGTAACGATCACGCACCAGGGCCACCGGCCCCCCGAAGGGAGCGAGGCGCTCGCGATAGGCTGCGGGCAGGCACTCCCGCGGGAAACGCGGTGGCGGCCCCGGTGGCGGCGTCTCCACCAGCAGGATATACATCAAATCGGGCGCCAGAGGGATAAAGCCGGCTTTGCCATAGGGGCCACCCTCGAAGAGCCAGCCAGTCGTGACCTCGGGCAGACGTGGCACGTTGCAGCGCCAACAGACCTGGCCCACGTAGGTCGGCTGATACTCGGAGCCGAAGACCAGACGGCGCACGAGCGACTTGAGGCCGTCAGCCCCTACCACCAGGTCGTAGCTGGCGAAGGAGCCATCTGAGAAGGTGACTGAGACCTCACTGTGAGATTGGGCCAGGGTCGCAACGGTCACCCCCAGGCGAATGGTCGCTCCAGACTGGCGCACGGCATCCTGTAGAATGGCGTGCAGACGGGAGCGCGTGAGGCCGTTCCCAGGGGGATAGCGCGGCCCGGCAATCTGGGGCTGAGGCACCTCGAAGAGAAAAGTACCCTGGCGGTCATAAAAGCGAACTCCCCCCATCGGATGCCCGGCAGCAATGCACTTTTCGGCGAGACCGATGCGATCGAGGGCCCGCAGGGCGTTGCCCTGCTGGATAATCCCTACGCCATAGACAGACCATTGGGGATTCTGCTCGACGACTTCAACCTCACAGCCGATCTGGCGCAGCGCCACTGCCGCCGTCAGGCCAGCGATGCCGCCGCCGACAATCAGGATCTTCTGCGCGCTTCTGTCCATCGTAGGACACTCCATCCATCTTTCGTTGAGGATTGCCTTTTCATCGCCCACAACACGAGCAGGCCTGGTTAGCCACGCCCACGCTGCCGGAAGGGGTTCACCAGATCGGGATCGACCTGGGTGCCTCCAGTCGCCGCCGGCTCGGGGAAGGAGCCGCCCGGCGCCAGCGGAAAGGACTCGGTCATTGAGTCAGGCATGGCCGCATTGCGATACATGGTGTTCGATCCCTGCGAGGGCACCCAGCGCACCGGCTCCCAGTCAGGAATGTAGTTGCGATAGCCGCCTGAGTTCAGTTCGATGCGCATGCCTCCAGGCTCGCGAAAGTAGAGATAGTATTGCTCGCCCATCCCGTGCTGACCAGGGCCATATTCCATACTCAGCCCCGCCTCTAGCAGGATGTCGGTAGCCCGCAGTAGATCTTTGATCTCTGGCAAGAAGAAGGCAACATGATTGATGCGCCCCGGTACCCCCGAAAAGTCGGCCACAAAACCCAGGTCGTGCGACTTCTCATTGGTCGTGATCTGGGTAAAGACTACAATATCGGGATGCTCGTCAGGGACGGTGTACTCCATAAAGCGGAAGCCGAGGGTGTCGCAGTACCAGTGCGTGTCTCGCATGACATCGAGCGAGGCTACGGTAACGTGGTCGATCTGGCGTGGGGCTACGCCACGACCCGTGAAGCGCTGGGGACGCGCCGGATAGGTCGAGCGCAGCTCGGCTGGCGCTACGTAGCGGTCAACTTCCCAGAAGACTTCGTTGAGATGGCCACCGGGGCCGCGGAAGCGATAAGCCGGACCGTGCCCCGGCCCGCGCTCAATCCAGTGGCCTTGCTGGCCAGCAGCCTCGATCTCTTTGACGGCCTGCTCCAGCTCCTCGGGTCCCCAGGTGCGCCAGCCAATGTGTCCCAGCGCCGGCTGTTCGCCGGCCGTGAGCACCAGGCTATGGTGATAGAACTCTCCCCAGCAACGCAGATAGTAGGAGTCACCCACGCGCTCGCTTAGCTCCATTCCCATCAGTTCAGTGAAGAAGCGCAGGGAATCCTCTAGCACCGGGGTGATGATCTCGACATGGGCTAGATGGGCAAGCAGGTGTTTCCTCATAGTCTCCTTCCTTCTCTCCTCATTGGGCGTCGCTAGTTCATTCGCAGCTCAGATCAGGTGGATATCTGGATTGGAGGATCGATAGCGCTCAGAGCGATGCTCGACGTGCCGGGCTGGACAATAGCAGCGAGGCCGCCCTTTATCTGCAAGCGCACGGCGATGGTGAGCAGGAAGGGGCAACCACGCTTGATTGACGCTCAGCCAGTTCTGTGCTACCATAACAGCCAGGACGCTGCTGAGTGCCCGTCGTGCCTCTCACAACGCTGTGAAAGGGCCTGCCTTCCCGCTTGCTAGCGACGGGCATCGGGCCTGGCGCCTGACCGACCGAAGGCTGTGCCTGGTGTAGCGATCTGTCCCTCCCTCCTGTTCGCTAGACTCGCTCACAGTGTAGCGAAGGGCGGGTGAAAGATCACTACCACTCGCTTCCGCTTTTCTCTTTCCGGTTGCTTCCGGTGAGGGAGAGTAGTCGCTGCGCTCTGTCCAATGGAAGGACATCGATTCGGGAGCACGACGCCGTGGGCTATCACCGTCGGTACAAGCTCAAAGATGATCGCTTCGGTTTGCTGGCACTCACGCTGCGCGAGAAGGCCGGCCTGACCCAGGCCGAGATCGCAACGATGCTCGGGGTGTCGGAGCGCACGATCCGCCACTGGGAGGGTGGCACGGCTTTTCCAACCAGTGAGAATCTGAAGAAGCTAATTGAGATCTATTTGTATTATGGCGCCTTCCACGGGGAGCATGCGCGTGAAGAGGCCCGCAGGCTCTGGCAGCAGGCTGCTGAGAGTGCGGCCCGCCGCCCGATCCCCTTCGATGAGCTGTGGTTTGAAGAGCTGCTTCAGTCCCAGCGTAGCGCTGCCTCTCAGACCGGTCTCTCTTCACCGTCTTCTTCCTCCTCTTTAGCTTTCCCCGTCGCCTCTGCTCATGAGCGAACTGCCCCTTTCACAGGAGCAGGGCCAGCTCAGAGGCCGGCCTCGCCAACGCCACTGCAGCCCGTCGCCGCTCCGCAGACTGAGTGGGGAGAGGCGCCAGACGCTTCCTCGTTCTTTGGCCGCGCCAGCGAGCTGGCTACCCTGGAGCGCTGGCTACTGGCCGATCATTGCCGCCTGGTGGTCGTGCTCGGCATGGGAGGCATTGGCAAGACCACCCTGGCGGTGCGCTTCGCTCAGCATGTGGCTCCTCACTACGACTTTGTGCTCTGGCGTTCGCTGCGCAATGCTCCACCACTCGCCGAGTTGCTGGCCGATTGTATCCAGGCCTTGACTCAGCAGCAGAGTCTTTCACTGCCATCGCAGACCGACGGGCGCATGACGCTGTTGCTCGATCTACTGCGCAAGCGCCGCTGCCTGCTGGTCTTCGATAACATGGAGACTTTGCTGCAGCCTGGCAGCTTTGAGGGACGCTATCGTGAGGGCTATGAGGGCTACGGCCGCCTGCTGCGCCAGGTGGCGGAGTGCACGCATCAGAGCTGTTTGCTGCTGACCAGCCGTGAGCTACCCGGCGAGTTGGAGCCGCTGGAGGGACCGCTTTCGCCTGTGCGCGTCTTGAAGCTCTTCGGGCTGGAGCGCGAGGCCATTCAACAACTGTTAGCGGAGCGCCGCCTGTCCGGTACCCCGCACGCCTGGGATGAGCTGGTACGCCACTACGCAGGCAATCCTCTGGCTCTGAAGATTGCCGCCGCGACTGTGCAGGAGGTGTTCGGCGGCCAGATTGCGGCTTTCTTGCGCGATGGACCGACGCTGCTCCATACCGTGCGCCAGCTCCTCGATTACCAGTTTGAGCGCCTCTCTCCACTGGAGCGCGATCTGATGTATTGGCTGGCGATCGAACGCGAGATGGTGCCGCTAGAGGAGCTGAGCCAGGACCTGCAAGGCACGGTCTCACGGCGCGAGCTGCTGGCAGCTTTGAAGTCGCTGCGCTGGCGCTGCCTGGTGGAGCGCGCTGAGCAGGGGGCCATTTTCACGCTGCAGCCGGTGGTGATGGAGTACGTGAGCGAGCGCCTGGTTGAGGAGGTCTGTGGCGAGATCCTGCAGGAGCGCCCGCGCCTGCTGCTCTCGCATGCTCTGATGAAGGCCGGCAGCAAAGACTACATTCGCGAGAGTCAGGCGCGCATGCTGCTGCAGCCGCTGCTAGAGCGCCTGCTATCGTTCTGCGGCGATGAACAGCGGCTAGAAGAGCGGCTGATGGCGTTGGCGGGCAGCTTGCGCGGTCTGCCTCACGCCGCCCAGGGTTACGGAGGCGGCAACCTGGTGAACTTGATGGTGACGCTGCGCGGGCATCTGCGCGAGAAGGATTTCTCCGGTTTAGCTATCCGGCAGGCTTATCTGCAGGGCATAGAGGCCCAGCGCGCCAGCTTTGCCGCCGCCTGGATCAGCGATTCTCTCTTTACGGAACCGGTGGAAAGCATCGCCTCGCTGACGCTCAGTCCCGACGGGCACTTGCTGGCCATCGGCAGCTTCAGCGGACAGATTCGCCTCTGGCACCTGATCGAAGGCCGCCCGCTTCTGACGCTGCGCGGGCATAGCCGCATGGCCTGGGCCTTGGCCTTCAGTCCCGATGGGCGCCTGCTCGCCAGCGGCGGCTACGATCGCAGCGTGAAGCTGTGGCAGATCAGCGGCGAGGAGCCTGGGCATTGCTTGCGCATCTTCCAGGGACATGAAAAGTGGGTGCGTGCCGTCACTTTTAGTCCCGATGGCCGTCTGCTCGCCACCAGTGGCATGGATCAGACGATTCGCTTGTGGGAGATTGAGACAGGTCGCTGTCTGAAGGTGCTCTATGGCCACATTGGGCCTGTTTGGGATCTCGCCTTTAGTCCCGACGGGCGCTTGTTGGTCAGCAGCGGCAACGATGAAACGGTGCGCCTCTGGGAGGTAGAGTCGGGCGCCTGTTTGCGTATCTTGCGCGGTCACAGCGGCGATATCATGGCCGTGGCCTTCCACCCCCAGGGCGGGCTGTTCGCCAGCGGCGGCGAGGACGGCCTGATCAATCTTTGGGATGTGGCCAGCGGGCAACGCCTGGCCACGCTGCGGCAGCATACCACCCGCGCCGCGACCGTCGCTTTCAATCCCGAGGGCACGCTGTTAGCTGGTGGCTGCTACGATGGAGCGGTCGAGATCTGGCAGATCAACAGGGAGCGCGGTGAATATCAGCGCCTGCGCACTTTGCACGGCCATTCGACCTTTGTGAGCGCCGTGGCCTTCGGCCCCGCCGGTTTGCTGATTAGTGTCTCCTACAGCGGCAAGGCGAAGCTCTGGGATGTGGAGAGCGGGAAATGCCTGCGCACGCTCCAGGGTTACAGCAGCGTTGCGCGTTCAATGGCCTTCAGCCCTGATGGTCGCTACCTGGTGCATGGCGACGACAATGGGCTGCTACGCCTCTGGCGGCTGGAGCCAGATGGCCAGGCTCGCTGTCTGCGCTCGTTCCAGGGCCACGCCGGTCCGATCTGGTCGATTCTCTTCCGCCCCGATGGCCATACTTTCATCAGCAGCGGTGACGATCAGGCGATCCGCCTCTGGTCACTGACCGAACAGGATGGAGAAGCGTGCCTCAAAACCTGGCACGGCCACAGCGCCGTTATCTGGTCCCTGGCCCTGGCGCCTGACGGCCATTTGCTGGCCAGCGGCAGCCACGACCGCACTGTCCAGCTCTGGGACCTGCGCCGCGACGGCTCTGAGGCCTGCTTGAAGACCTTGCACGGCCATGGCTCGATGGTCTGGTCGTTGGCTTTTAGCCCCGATGGCCACTTGCTCGCCAGTGGGGACAATGACGGCGAGATCAAGCTGTGGGAAGTTGAGAGCGGACGCTGTGTCCAGACGTTGCAAGGGGAGGCCAGCCCTATCGGTGCTTTGACTTTTAGCTCTGATGGTCGCTGGCTGCTGAGTAGCAGCAACGATGGTAGCCTGAGTCTGTGGGAAGTGAGCAGCGGCCTCCGCCGCCAGCGCTGGCCGGGACATGGCTCGCTGACCTGGTTCCGCGCGATCGCCTTCAGCCCGGATGCCCGCTTGCTGGCCAGCAGCGATGAGCACAGCCTGCGCCTGGGTCAGATCGATGGCATGGGCTACCGCCTTTGCGAACAGTCCTTTGCCAGCCACAGCGGCCAGGTCTGGTCGGTAGCCTTCAGCGCCGATGGCAGCCTGCTCGCCAGCGGAGATGACAATGGGGTGATCCTGGTCTCCCAGGTCCAGACTGGCGCCTGCCTTTACACACTGCGCAGCGAGCGCCCCTATGAAGGCATGGACATCCGCCATCTGCGCGGCCTCAGCGAGGCCCAGAAAGCTTCACTCAGAGCCTTGGGCGCCTGCGACGGCCCGGAGATCCAGCCGCCCCGCCCTTAAAGAAAGGCCTCCTGGCTGCTCTGCCGGTAGCCTTCCTTCTTTCCTCTTGCTACCGACCGCTTCTTCCCTGGTTCTCCGCGCCGTCTGCCAGGCTGCTGTCCTTCGCCCTTCCTCCTTCTGTGCTGAACCGGAAGCAACCGGAAAAGTGAAAACGGAAGCGAACGGTAGTGACCTCTGATCGCCTTGCAGCTACACTGAGCAGCAGAGCGGAGGAACAGACGGTTAGTGCTGGATGAGTTGTGCTCGGGCCTGCTCCCCCTGGGCGGTCCCGTTACGCTTCCCGGGGCCTCTCCCCTCCTGGGTGAGGCCCCAGCCAGACCCGTGCGGTTGGCCTCTGAACGGTGATCCGGGGCAGGCTGGGCCCAACCGCCTGCACCAGGCCAGCAGACATGCTCCGCCACAAGTCAGCGCAGCGGCAGGCAGCAGAGGAGGAAGACAACCAGCATGACCCAAGAACGTTTTCTAGTGACCGGAGCCCTGGGCTGTATCGGTGCCTGGGTTGTGCGCAACCTGGTACGTGAGGGCACTCCGGTGGTGGCCTTCGACCTGGGACAGGAGCCGCGACGGCTCAAGCTCATCTTGTCGTCCGAGGAATTGGCCCACGTGACCTTTGTCCAGGGTGACATTGGCGAGCTGGCGGCGCTGGAGCAGACTCTCGATCAGCATGGCATTACCCACGTCATTCACTTGGCCGCCCTCCAGATGCCTTCTGTGCGCGCCAATCCTCCTCTGGGAGCGCGCGTCAACGTGGTCGGCACCGTCAATGTCTTTGAGGCCGTGCGCCGGCACGCTGACCAGGTTCGCCGTCTCGTCTACGCCTCCTCAGTTGCCGTCTACGATCCCCAGGCCGGCGGCCCGAGCGGCATTGTCCAGCACGATACCCCTCTGCGCCCGAATTCGCTTTACGGCGTCTTCAAGCAGGCCAATGAGGGGACAGCTCGCATCTACTGGCAGGAACATGGTCTGACTAGCATTGGCCTGCGCCCGGCAACGGTCTATGGGCCGGGGCGCGACCAGGGTTTGACTTCTGCTCCGACACGGGCCATGTTGGCCGCCGTGCTAGGGCGCCCTTTTCATATCCCTTTCGGCGGACGGGGCGAGTTCCAGTACGCCGACGATGTGGCCAGAACTTTCATCGCGTGCGCCCGCGTGCCCTTCGAGGGAGCAGAGGTCTTTAACCTGCATGGAACCGTCGCCCACATGCGAGAGGTCGTCGCCCTGATCGAGGAGCTAGTACCTGAGAGTCGTGGTCAGATCACTTTCGCCGAGCCGGCCTTTCCTTCTCCTGAGACGTACTCAGCGGAGGCCCTCAGCCGTCTCATCGGGTCGCTCCCTCAGACGCCATTGCGCGAGGGCATGGCCGCCACCATCGCTCTCTTTCGCGAGCTGGTCGCTCGTGGCGAGTTGAGTGCAGTCGATCTGTAGAGCGGCGGAAGCTGAGCTCAGCTTCGCTCAGCTCAGTCCAGCTTCTGTTTCCTCGCACAGCAGAAACAGCCGAGCGCCGTGGGAAGACGAGGAGCATCCAGGAGATAAGGAAAGGAAAGGAAGGAGAGAACTGATGATTGTGCTGATGGCACGTTACTACGGCAAGCCGGGCCAGGGCGACGCCATTGAGGCCGCCCTGCAACAAATGGCGCCGCGCGTCGCCGCAAGCGAACCCGGCTGCTTGCTCTATCACGCCTGCCGCTCGCAGGAGCACCCCGATCAGTTCCTGCTCTATGAGCAGTACGTCGATGAGGCTGCCCTGCAGCAGCATCGTGAAACCCCACACTATCGCCAGTTCGTTGAGGGAACTATTCTACCGCTGCTGGAGAAGCGTGAGCGCAACCTCTATACTCTGGTTGCAGCTCAGCCGCCAGCGCGCCCAGACCAGAGAGCAGGCGAGTAGTAGCAGATGAAGACCAGCTTCTTTACTCTTGGCACTTTTTCCGTCGCCGGCTGCCCGCCCTTTGCGGGCCTCGTGCTTGATGAGCGCGTCATCGCCGTTCACGCCCTGCAGCCGCTCTGCGAGCGCCTTGGTCAGCCCCTGAGCAATAGCGAGAGCCTTTTCGGCCTCTTGCAACAGTGGGAGCGCAACCTGAGCGCTCTGCAGCAAGCTGTCAACGCACTGGAAGAGGCATCGGCGCCAAGAGCCATCTCAGCAGCGCTCAGTTGGTTGCCACTTGAAGCGGTGCACATCCATGCGCCGGTACTCTACCCGCGCCAGATTTTCTGCGCCGGTGCCAACTACCGCCAGCACGTTATCGAACTGGCCGTCGCTCAGGGTCACGGCGCCCACGATGCCCGCGACGAAGCCGAGCGGCGCGCCCTGGCTGAGCAGATCATGGATGCCCGTATCGCTCACGGCCAGCCGTACGTCTTCACGAAGATCCCATCGGCCATCACTGGCCCCTACGACCCGATTCCTCTGCCAGCCGACTGCAGCCAGCCGGACTGGGAGCTAGAGTTAGGGGTCGTCATCGGGCGAGCCGCGCGCCACGTCAAGCGCGAAGAAGCTCTCGCCTACGTTGCTGGCTATACCATCGTCAATGATCTGACCTGCCGTGACCGCGTCTACCGCCCCGATCTGCAGGCCATCGGCAGCGACTGGCTGCGCAGCAAGTGCCCACCGGGCTTTCTGCCCACAGGGCCGTTTCTCGTGCCGGCCAGCTTCGTGCCCGATCCGCAGCGGCTTCACCTGACCCTCAAGCTCAATGGCCAGACCATGCAGGACGAAGGCACAGACGACATGATCTTCGGCGTCGCCCGCCTGATCGAATATATCTCCCACTACGTCCAGCTCTGGCCCGGTGACTTGATCTGCACTGGCTCGCCGCGCGGCAACGGCATGCACTATCAGCGCTTTTTGCAGCCTGGCGATATCCTGGAAGGCAGCATCAGCGGCCTCGGCACCCAGCGCAACCAATGCATTGCCGAAAGCGCTCTCGCGGGAGAGGCCTGATGGCAAGCCAGCACGGTCACAGATAGCAAAGGAGAGCAGCAGCATGGTGTCCTCAGCCAATCCACTCAAAGACTGGCAGGTCGATCGCAGCAGCATCCGAACTATCGGCCATGATCTGCAACGCCCCGAATGCATCCTGGCCGAGCGCGACGGCACCCTCTGGGTTGCAGACGCGCGCGGCGGCGTCATGCGCATCAATCCCGACGGCAGCCAGCAGCTCATCTTGCCTGTTGTCGAGCGCGAGCAGGCTGCAGTCGAGGGCCAGGAGCAGGCGGCGAGCGCTGCCAGCTTTGAAGAGCGCTATGTCCAGGCGCAGGGATCGCTGCCCAACGGCCTGGCCTTCGCTGAGAACGGCGACATTATCATCGCCAACTGGGGGACCGATGCCGTCGAGATCATGACGCGCGACGGGCGCCTGCGCACCCTCTACCGTGAGATCGATGGTCAGCCGCTGGGTAAAGCCAATTTCGTCCTGCGCGACAGCCAAAACCGCATCTGGCTCAGCGTCAATACGCGAGAGCACCCCTGGACCAATCAGCTCAACACGCGTACCGCCGACGGCTATATCGCCCTCATTGATGAGCGCGGCATCCGTATCGTCGCCGAAGGCTTCTGCGGCACCAACGAAATCCGCCTCGACGCGCGCGAAGAATGGCTCTACGTGGTCGAAAGTACCGCCTGGCGCATCAGCCGCCTGCGCGTCCAGCCCGACGGCTCCTTGACCGACCGCGAAATCTATGGTCCTGAGCGCCTGCCCGGCTTTCCCGACGGCTTCGCCTTTGATGCCTATGGCAATCTCTGGGTCACGCTGGTTTTTACCGATCAGCTCATCGCCATCACGCCCGAGGGCGAGGTGCTCACTTTGCTTGACGACAGTAACCCGGAGACCCGAGCGCGTCTCTTCGCCCACTACGAGAGCCATAGCCTGACTCCCGAGATCCTGGCCGCCACCCACGGCACAATTGCCCCCTGGCTGGCCAGCCTGACCTTCGGCGGGCCTGATCTGCGCACCGTCTACCTGGGCAGCCTGCGCGGCACAACCATTCCCTATTTTCGCAGCCCGGTCCCCGGCCTGCCAATGATCCACTGGCGCTAGCTCCTGGCTCCCGGTTACCTCCGGCCCGCCTGCTCTCATCAGGCAAGTCACCACCGGAGCGCCGGCGCAACAGAACCCAGCAGATAAGAGTGGCAGACCCGCGGAGATTACCAGCAGCAGAGACGAAAGGCTACAGCTATGTCCCAGCAGCACTTTTCACCTACATTCGAGGCCCTGACAGCGGCAGGCGCCCGCTGGTTCCAGCTCGCCTATGCTGTCAACGACCTCGCCGCAGCTCAGCGCTTCTTTCAGCACGTTCTTGGCGTGCCCCGCTTCTTCGTCATCAAAGACATCCAGTTCCGTGCCTATACCTATCGCGGCCAGCCTGCCTGCTGCCGCCAGCATGTCGCTTTCGGCTACGCCGGGCCTCTCCAGATCGAACTGATGCAGCCGCTGGAAGGAGAAAATAGCCTGACAGCTTTTCTGCGCCAACGCGGCCCAGGTGTGCATCATCTGGGACTGGAGGTCGAAGATCTTGACAGGGCGCTGCAGGCCTTGCAGAGCCAGCTCAGCGCCGGCGAGGGTTCACTAGGTGAGGAACGTGGGGGAACAGTCAGCGTCATCGAGAGCGGGATCGCCGGGCAGGGAACCCGCTTTGCCTTCCTCGATACGCTGGCCAGCAGCGGTACCTATCTTGAGCTGGTCGCTCTTGATGAAGAGAATCGCGCCCTCTTCGAGCGCATCCGCCGCGGCGACTTCTAGCTCAGGCCAGGCCAAAGGAGAGGCCGAGAGGAGGGAGCCTGTCCGCCCGCGGGGAGGAACCTGACCACACGCCGCCGCGGCGTGGGCGACAGCTTCCTCCCGCCCACCCCTGTCTCAGCCGGACAGGCGGGCGCTAAGGCCTCCTACGCGGCGGCGACGCTCCCGATCAGGCCCTCCCCATCGCCCGTCAGCGACAGGGCTGCGGGCCGCGCGAGGCTATTTCTTGCTCGCACCAGGGAGAATGCGATTCAGTCGCGTGCCACATACAGGGCACGTACCCTGCAACGCCGCCCGACCATTCTTCATCGTCACCTGATGCGCATCCTTGATTTCCCGCTTCTCTTTGCACTTGACACAATACGCCATGTCTGCCATAACTCACATTCCTTTCCGTCTAAAGCTTATGTACACGACAAACGACCGTCAGTCACGGTAGTTAATCGTGCTCCGCCCCTCGTACTTCACGAAGGACAGAGGCTATCTAGGTACACGACAATATTACTCTCTCTGGTTCATTTCCCGAAAGCATAGGGCTGGATTGGCTATGCAAAGTGTCTCTCTCGCTGTGCTATAGTAAAATCCAGAGCTTTGCCGCTCGCCTGTTAATGATGAATAAAATTCTTTTCATCATTTAAAAGGAAAGACATAGAAATACATAACGGAGAGGCGAGCGACGCCATTACAGTTTTTGGTAAGACACGAGGAATGTCTGTGAGGGATCTCGATCCAGAGCGAGGCGCTGACAGTGCTCCCCCGATGGCCAATGCTCAGTCACCTATGCCTGAGGGAGCGCCGACGCGCCATGACCCGTATCGCGCCCTGCGCCATCGCAACTTTCGCCTCCTCTTCATAGGCATCTTTCTCTCTTCGATCGGCGAACAGATGGTCACGGTGGCCATTGGCTGGGAGCTGTACGACCGCACGCGCTCAGCGCTGGCACTGGGACTGGTTGGCCTGGTCCAGGTGCTGCCCGTGCTCTGCTTCTCGTTGCTGGCTGGTCACCTGGCGGACCGCCTGAACCGGCGCCGCATGGTTATGCTGGCTCAGACCGCGCTCGCCCTCGGCTCCCTGGGGTTGCTGTTGCTCTCCTGGCAACGCGGTCCCCTCTGGCTGATCTACGCCTGCCTGTTGCTCATGGGCATAGCTACCGCCTTCAATGAGCCAGCCAGCGCCGCTCTGCTGCCGCAGACCCTGCCGTCGGAACTCTATGCCAATGCCGCTACCTGGGAAAGTAGCGCCTGGCAACTTGCATCAGTAGTTGGGCCGGCCCTGGGAGGCTTCCTGGTGGCCCTCTTCCACGGCGCCACCCCCATCTATGGTCTCAACGCCCTGGCCATTGCCCTCTTTCTCGTGCTGCTGGCCCTGCTACGCCTGCGCCCGGCCTTGGCCGGTCCTTCTCAGAGTGCAGGCCAGCCCACGGAGGGTACGCTGCGCTCACTAGTGGAGGGGCTGCGCTTCCTGCGACGCACACAAGTCATCCTGGCGGCCATTACGCTCGACCTTTTCGCCGTGCTTTTTGGCGGCGCCACGACCCTCCTGCCGATCTATGCCCGCGATATCCTGAACGTCGGCCCGACGGGCCTGGGCTGGCTGCAGGCTGCTCCCTCCATCGGAGCCGTTTGCGTCGCCTTCCTGCTGGCCCATCTACCGCCCTTCAAGCGCGCCGGACGCACCTTACTGCTGGCCGTGGCCGGCTTCGGCCTGGCGACGATTGTCTTTGGCCTCTCGCGCTCCTTCTGGCTCTCGCTCTTGATGCTCTTTATCCTGGGCGGACTCGACAATATCAGTGTTGTCATCCGCGGCACTTTGCTGATGACACGCACGCCAGACCATATGCGCGGGCGCGTGGCGGCAGTCAACACGATCTTCATCGCCGCCTCTAATAAACTGGGTGGCTTTGAGTCAGGCCTGGCGGCCCAGCTCTTTGGCCCCGTGCTGGCCGTCGTCGGCGGTGGTCTCGGCACCATCCTTGTGGTGCTTTGTGTGGCCCTGATCTGGCCCGAGATGCGCCGCCTCGGACCTCTCGCCCCCGAGCCAGAGAGTCAAGCCTGTCAGGCGCACGCGGAACAGCTCGCCGGCAGCTAGCAAACCAGGCCAGGAAAGCGCCTTTAGCGGCGCTGCTCTTCTCCTGCTTCCTCTCCAGGAAAGTCTGTGCGGGCAGGCCAGCCCCCGCCTCGCAAGGGCGGAAAGCTGATCTGCCCGCAGAGCAGGAAAGCAGGCTGCCTATTTTTCCAGCGGGGCAGCCTTGTCCGAGCAGGGCCACTCGATCCGGCCCGACTTCAGTTGTGGTCGCGCTCTTCTTCGGCCAGCGGAGCCATCTGGAGCCATTCGCCGGCCTCTTCGATGTGACGTCGCATCACCTGCTCAGCGCGCTGCGGATCACGGGCCCGCAGCGCCTCGATGATCACCTGGTGCCGCTCAGCCAGCTCCTGCGGCGTACGCTGCGCCATCGCCACGGTCACAAAGGTCGTGGTATAGAGCTGCATGCTGTCCCAATACTGCAGCAGCAGGCGATTGCCCGCCGCCTGCACAATCAGCCGGTGAAAGGCAATATTGGCGGCTGTTTGGGCGTGTAGCTCGTTGCGCCCAGCAGCGTCGCGCATCTCGTTGAGCAGCTCCTCTAGCTGCTGCAGTGTGGCCTCATCGATGCGCGTCGCCGCCGCATGGGCCGCGACCCCCTCTAGCGCAGCCCGAATCGGATAGAGTTCCAGCAGGTCGCGCCGCGAGACTTTGCGCACCTGTGTGCCCCGATAGGGCGAGCTGACGACGAAGCCAAGCAGCTCCAGGTCGCGCAGGGCTTCACGCACCGGCCCCTGACTCACCCCCAGTTCCTGCGCCACGCGGCTCTCAATGATGCGATCGCCAGGCCGATATTGGCCTTTGATAATGGCATCGATCAGGAATTCCTTGATATCTTCGCGTAGAACGCGCCTGCCCAGAATAGGAGTACGTATGTTCATTGGCGTAGCAATCCCGCACAAATTGGCCCCGTATGCCGGGACACGGCTTCTCACCTGCGAACAGGCACAATCGATTATTGATTATTATAGGTCAGGGCGCAAAAGGGCGTCAAGGTGCGGAAGAAGCCCGCAAGAGAGGCAAGCAAGCTTGCGTCCTTTTGCGCCGCTTAGTCTGTATGGCGATACTGGGCCACCATGCGGGCTGCTCGCGCGTTGGCCGAGGTTGTGGCCCCCTTCTTGAGGAGAATATAGCCCTCCTGCATATCGATCACGCCGTACTCTCCGCTGCTGAGCACCGCGTCGACCGCCCGTTCATAGTCGGCATAGCTCTTGAAAGGATAATAGTAGCCTGGGGCGTTCAGCAGGATATAGTCGGCGTAGCCCGCTCCATAGGGGAAGAGATAGATACTGCGCCGCTCGCTGAGATGCGGCACCAGCATCGTCTGGGTAGAGACCGAGGCCGCGGGCGGAATCTCTTGCAGGAAGCGAGCGGCAAGGCGATCGTGGGCATCCGGCGCTGGCCAGATGAAGCCGGCAGCGTAGGGCATGGCACTATAGACATCGTAGCGGGCGGTCGCCTTTACCGCATGGACCATCACGTAGCTCAACAAGAGTAGCAGGAAGAGAGCACGCACCACAGGCCAGAGCTGCCAACCTGACGGCGAGACCGCCGATCTCAGCGGCCAGGCTGAAGGACGGTCGTTTGCTGCTCTGGTGGTGGCGGTCAGGGTCCGCGCTCTCAAGGTCGCCAGCAGGTCGCTCCCGCGGCGCACCAGCAGCCGCAGCAGCCAGAGCAGCAGGACCGTTCCCTCAATGGTCGCAAAGATCAGAATCGGCACGATCTCGGCATTGTACTGGTAGCGGCCACTGTACATATTGGGCGACGAGCTGAGCAGATTGAGGGCCAGCGTCGGCGAGGCCAGGACCAGTACCCAGGGGGCCAGCAGCGGGAGATAGCCCGCCGGCGTGAGCAGTTTCTGCAGATAGAGGCGATGCTGCGCTTCAAGCACGTGCTCGCGCACCACCTGCAGGGGATGACGCAGAATGGTCAGGGCTACCTCTAGCGGTGAGTCACCGTATTCGGACCAGCGGGAAGCCAGTAGCGAGTGACCCACAGGGCTGGCATAGTGGACGACCAGCAGGCCGATGGCGGTCCAACCGAGGGCCAGCCCGAAAATGATCAGGCCGACGCGCCAGCGCCGCTGAAAGAGCGCTATCCACAGGCCCAGTAGAGCGATGACGCCGGCGATCTCTTCCTTGCAGGCCAGCGACAAAATCACGAAGGCCAGCAGCCAGCCGTTGCGCCGCGTGTACATGAAATAGAGCGCAAAGAGCAGCAGGGAGAGCGTCAGCGTCACGGCATGAAAGTCATAGTCGACGGCATACTGCTGCGCGGGATAGAGCAGATAGAGCAGGGCAAACGGCACGGCCGCCAGATCGCTGCGCAGACGCAGGCGGGCCAGCCAGAAGGCCGGCAGCGCCCCCGTGGCGACAACCAGCACCTGGAGAATCAGCAACGTTTTCGGATCAGCCCAAAAAATATAGAGCGGCACAATTAAAAAAAGAATCGGCTCATAGTGAATGGCAAAGCGATTGATGCCCTCCAGGCCGTAGCAGTTGGTATCGGTCAGGACGTTGCAGATGGTCTGGTGAAGCAAGGCGCCATGCAGCGTATTCCAGATCGCCTGGTCCATAATGCCCAGGTCTTCGCCATTGGTGGCAAAAGCATCCTGCTTGCTGGTCACAAAGATGATGAAATAGATGCTGTAGGCGAGCATCGCCACAACTACCAGACCCAGGGCCAGCCAGAAGGCGCGTCCCCGTGGTAGCGGTTCAGGGGGGGGATAGAGTTCCTTCCTACAGGCCACCCTCCAGCGCCGCAATGTCAAATGGAGCCACTTGCCGATCTTCTTCATGATAGGTCAGTCTTCTCAAGGGGAATTGAGGCCCCTGCGATGGACGCGAGCTGAGTGGGATAGGCCTCGTCTTTACGATGATTGGCTCTGTTATGATAGCATAGATCTTTTCGTTCGACCAGCCTCCAGGACAATTGGCTATTGCTTCCCATGAACAACCACGCGACTTTCCACGCTCTTCCTCTCGTTCGCTTTCCTTTCCCTGTCAATCTATTGATCATGATTGAGATACTGATTTTCATTTTGTGTCTTGAGTATCATAAGTAATGGAAGCAGCATGTAAGCTGCTTCTGGGGAAAGTAAGCCGGTGTACGTGATGTGACGCAAGTAAGCCACAGATCGTCGACACACGAAATCGCCTCCAGTAAGGGGTTGACGCGACGCGCGAGTGGAAGCAAGGAGAAGCAAGCAAGCAAGCACGAGGAGAGGAAGAGCTGCTACTCCGTTCCTGTCCTGATCGCCGACGGGCAGTAGACGCCATGCCCCTGCTTGCTTATCTGACTGCAGTGGTGAAGGAGACGTGATGATCAACCTCTCTCGCTTGTTGCCCCGAGTAGTAGCAGCCTTGCCCCTGCTGCTACTCGGGGGCCTGCTCTTTTCCTCCTGGCTGCCCGGCGGAACCGATAGGGCGCTGGCCTGGAAGCCCACCTCCGATCGACAGGGTGTGGGCCACGCCCAGCAGCCTGTTGCCCCTGTCGCCCACGCTGCCCCGGCAAGCGGTACCGCTGTGCTGACGTTCAAGTACAATAACCGCCACAGCGGTCACAATCCGGCGGAGGTGCTGCTGACAACGAGTAACGTTAATGTCAGTACTTTCGGCAAGCGCCTGACGCTGGCCGTCGATGGCCAGGTCTATGCTCAGCCGCTCTATGTGCCCAGCCTGCCGATTCAGGGCCGGGTGCGCAATGTGGTCTTTGTGGCAACTGAGCATGATAGTGTTTACGCCTTTGATGCCGATGCCACCAGGCCCGAGCGCGCTTTGTTGTGGCGCACGAGCTTTCTGGGGCGCGGTGTTCAGGTGCCTACAAACCACGATGTGGCCTGTAACGACCTGGTGCCCGAGATCGGTATCACGGGCACGCCGGTGATCGATGCCGCTACCCGCACGCTCTATGTGGTGGCTTTTACCAAGGAGGGCGGACGCCTGGTCTATCGCCTCCATGCGCTGGATGTTACGACCGGCCAGGAGCGCAAGGGCAGCCCGGTTACTATCCAGGCAAGTGTACGTGGGACGGGCGCCGGTAGTCGCCGCGGCCTGCT
Organism: Thermogemmatispora argillosa; assembly: GCF_059696725.1. Taxonomy (NCBI): domain Bacteria; kingdom Bacillati; phylum Chloroflexota; class Ktedonobacteria; order Thermogemmatisporales; family Thermogemmatisporaceae; genus Thermogemmatispora; species Thermogemmatispora argillosa. The sequence goes on from NZ_AP019377.1 coordinate 1,835,195, forward strand.
CGCTTTCGATCCGCGCTTCCAGCGCCAGCGTGCTGCTCTGGTGCTGGCGAATGGGCAGATCTATATCGCCTGGGGCTCGTTCTGCGATAATATGCCGTACCACGGCTGGATCATGAGCTACCAGTACACCGGGAGCGCTTTCCGTCAGACGGCGGTCTTTAACGATACGCCCGATGGGGCCCGCGCCGGAATCTGGGGCTCTGGCGGTGCTTTGACCGCCGATGAGCGTGGTTTCCTCTATTTTACGAGCGGCAATGGCTCGTTTAATCTCCACCTGGGCGGGCGCAATGCTGGCGATTCGGTGGGCAAGCTCTCGCCTGATCTGCGCCTGGTGGACTATTTTACGCCCTTCAATGAGCGCTGCCTGGACGATGCCGATGCCGATCTCGGCTCAGCCGCTCCCTTGCTGCTGCCAACGGTTGGGGAGCTGATCGCTTCGGGGAAAGAGGGGCGCATCTATGTTCTGGCCCGCAATCGGCTGGGCCACTACCATACTATTCCTGACGCCTGCAATCACCAGGGGCGCAGCGATGTCGATCAGATCGTCCAGGAGTTTCCGCCCACGACGATCGGCGGCCTCTTCAGCACGCCGGCCTACTGGCGGGGTCCTGATGGCGAGTATGTCTACTTCGCGAGCGTGAATCGTCCGGTGGTGGCTTATCGGCTGCTCAATAATGGCCGCCTCTCGTCTCAGCCGGTCTCGGCCACGCCGGAAGAGCTGCCTTTTCCGGGCGCTAATGTAGTGGTCACGTCCAGTGGGAACCGCGCCGGTACGGGCATTCTCTGGCTGGTCGATCCGCGCGGGGTGCTGCGGGCCTACGATGCCAGCAATCTGGCGCATGAGCTGTACAGCAGCGACCAAAGCCCCGAGCGTGACAGCCTGCCAGGGTATGTGAAGTTCAGTGTACCGACAGTGGCCGATGGGCGGGTCTTTGTGCCGAGCGGGAAGGCTCTTGTGATCTACGGGCTGCTGCCTACGGTACGCCTCCTGCCTTCCCCAGGCCAGAGGCAGGGAGGACCGCAGGGACCGGAGCCGCATCCGGTGCAGCCGCTGCGTTTGCCCCATGCTGGACCGCAGACCAGGCCGGGTCCCCAGGGCCAGCCCGGTCCTCAGTCGGAGCCGGGGCCGGGGCGCAACCCGGCCAGCGGCTTGAGGCCGGGGCCGCGGGCACTGAGTGCCCTGGCGGCGGCAGTGCCACCGGCGTCGCTCTCGGCTGCTGGATCAGCGCCCAGCGGCTCGGCAGCCGGCGGGCCGGCCCAGTCCGAGCCGCAGACTGTGCCCGCTTACAATAATGTGGGCGTCAGCAACGATGATCGACCGACAGCGGCCAACTTTGATCAGGGGGGCAATAGCTATTCGGCCCAGGCCCTCCAGCGGGCTGGCGTCAATCCCGGCGATCATGTCTTTGCAGGTGGCTTCGTCTTCGTCTGGCCCAATGTGCTGTCAGGCGAACCAGATAACTATGTGGCGGCAGGCCAGACCTTGCCGGTGGAGCATCAGCCACGCGCCAGGTTGCTCGGTCTGTTGGGGGCCGCTGATCATGGCGTTGCTCGCGGTCAGCTCGTGATTACCTTTACCGATGGGACAACGCTGACGGTTCCCATTGCCTTTAGCGACTGGACCCTTGACGGTGGTGGCTCGCGTCCGCTGCCGGGCAGTCCACAGGCGGTCAGTATGCCGTACTTTAATAGTCCCAGCGGTCCGGTTCAGATGAAGTGCTACTTGTTCTATGTGAGCATTGCCCTGCCGCAGGGGAAGACGGTGAAAAGTGTGACCTTGCCGGCAGCGGTGAGCGGCGGCAGAATGCATGTCTTCGCCGTCGCTTTGCAATAGCTCTCTCTGATTGTGGCTATCAGTTGCTGACCCTTGCTTCTTAGCAGACCCACCTCATAGCGAGCGTCGTTCACCCCGGCTGGAAGGGTAGCGGGGGAGCCAGCAAGGAAGCTGCTCACTTCGTTACCCTTCCTGGCGTTTTGGGGCTTCGCTCTCTGCTATTCCCTGCTCCTGCTGTATTGGAGGGCCCGCTGCAGGGTTGCGCGCGCCTGGCAGAGGCTGGGGCTGGTTCTGGTCCGCGAAAGCATAGCGGCCCAGGAGCTGGACAAGGTAGCGCCCGATGATGTCGCTCTCCAGGTTGAGCAGGCGGCCCGGGCGCAGGTGGCCAAGGTTAGTGTGGGCCCGTGTGTATGGGATAAGGGCCACGGAGAAGCGGTCGGTCTGGCAGGTGACCACTGTGAGGCTGACGCCGTTCAGGGCCACGAAGCCTTTGGGGACGATGTAGGGCTGCAGGGCCACGGGCAAGGCAATTTCACAGATGAGGGAGTTGCCTTCTTCGCGCGTGCTGAGGACAGCGACGACGGCTTCGACATGCCCTTGAACGATGTGCCCTCCGAAACGTCCTCCTACGGGGAGCGAGCGCTCCAGATTGACGGCGCGCTCTTCTGGCTCGTGCGCTTTCTCCTCGACAAGGGCGGCGAAGCGCGTGCGGCGCAAGGTCTCGGGCATGAGTTCAACCCGCAGCCAGTGCGCGCCGCGCACGACAACGGTGAGGCAGGCGCCGTCAACGGCGATGCTGTCGCCAACTTTGACATCGGTCCAGTCTGACGGCACGGCGATTTCTAGCGCGGTAGCGCTGGCTGCGATTATCCTGCCCACGGCTTCGACAATGCCAGTAAACATGATCCGTTAGCTGCTCCTTTCGCCTGTGCTCTGGTCCGGTTGGCGGGGCGCCTCGGCTCCTTTAGTCCCGGAGGAGCGAATACGCCGCAGGGTGCCAACCAGCTCGATGGCGGCGAGGGCGCACTCAGCGGCGCGGGGAATGCGGGCCTGGGCCTGGAGGCGATTGGAGGCGCAGATGACGCCGAAGATGATCGGCAGGCCGCTTTCAAGGGCGACGCGCTGGAGGCCCCGGGCGGCGGCGTCTCCGACAAGGACATCGTGGCGCGTTTCGCCTTTCATGACGCAGCCCAGGCAGATGATGGCGTCGTAGCGCTGGCTGGTGGCCAGGGCCTGGGCCAGTAGGGGAAGCTCGAAGGAGCCGGGAGCATGCCAGATGTCGATGTCCTCGGCGGCAACGCCGTGGGCTATGAGGCTGCAACGCGCCAGCTCTTGCATGGCTCCTGTGATCTGGGGATGGTAACGGGCAACGGCGAGCGCGATGCGCAGCCCGCGGCCAGCGGGCCGCTCCTCAGTGCTGGCAGCTTCCGACATGCGGCACCTCCTCTGTTCGCCTGCTACTCTGGTCGATGTATTTGACGGCTTCAGCCGGGGATGATCCGGGGGAGGCTGTGAGCAGATGGCCCAGGCGCCGACGCCGGACTTCGAGGTAGGCGCGGTTATCGTCGCCAGCCGTGATCTCTAGCGGAATGCGCTCGACCTGGAGGCCGGCGGCCTGCAAGGCCTGGAGCTTAGCCGGATTGTTGGTCAGCAGGCGCAGGCGGCGCAGGCCCAGCTCTGCCAGGATGGCGACGGCCTCGTCGTAAGAGCGGGCATCGGCAGGATAGCCGAGGCGCTCATTGGCTTCGACGGTATCGTAGCCGCTGTCCTGGAGACGATAGGCATGCAGTTTACCAGCCAGGCCTATGCCGCGCCCCTCCTGGGGGAGATAGAGCAGCAGGCCACGCCCTTCGTGCCCGATGAGCGCCAGGGCCTGTTTGAGCTGGGCCTGGCAATCGCAGCGCTGGGAGCCGAAGATTTCGCCGGTGGTACAGGCCGAGTGGAGGCGCACCAGCGGCGGCCTATCTTTGTTGTCCAATTCCCCCAGGACGAGGGCCAGGTAGTCGCGCGCTTGACGGGTGTCGCGGTAATGACGGAGGCGAAAGTCGCCTTCTGGGAGTGGCAGGCGTGTCTCATTGACTAGCATCACGCGCTGCTCGCGTCGAAAGCGGGCGATGGCTTCGACGGTGAGGAGACCCAGGCCGTGGCGCCGGGCGAAGTGCCATAAGGTTGGACCGCGCGCCGGCTCACCCTGCTCATCGAGTACTTCACAGATGACTGCCCCCGGCTCTAGACCAGCCAGACGCATGAGGTCGACGGCGGCCTCAGTGTGGCCACGGCGGCCCAGGGTGCCGGCCGGGTGGGCTCGCAGCGGAAAGAGATGGCCCGGGCGCGCGAAGTCCTCCGGCTGTGCGGTTGGGTCAACGAGTAGACGAGCGGTCAATGCGCGGTCATGAGCAGAGACGCCGGTCGTGGTGCCGCGGCGGGCGTCGACCGAGGCCGTAAAGGCCGTGTCCTGCAGGGGCGCATGAGCGCGCTCGGCCAGGGGAATGGCCAGGGCATCGAGTCGCTCGCCGGCCAGGGCTACGCAGAGCAGGCCGCGTGCCTGCTGGAGCATAAAATTGATGCGCTCGGCGGTCGCGAACTGGGCTGCCAGGCAAAGATCGGCCTCGTGCTCGCGCGTCTCGTCGTCGCAGAGCAAGACCATCTGCCCGGCCTGCAGTCGACGCACAGCGGCAGGTACGGATAGCCACAGGTCATCGGTCGCTAATGGGTGACTTGCTTCTATCATGGGCTTTCTCTCTTACTCACTCACTTTCTGGCCAGTGCTCATGAAGTTGCTGCCTCTGGTGGCGGGTCCGTCGGGTCGGCGAGCGCGGTAGAGGGGTGATAGTCGACCTCACCCTCAATCAGCAGGTCGTGGCCAAGCGACCGGATGCGGCGATTGCGCAGCGTCGCCGCCAGTCGCAGATAGGGCAGGCCCTGACCGGCCAGGGGGACCGGGGCCCTGGCTCCCCCGATGAGGGCGGGGGCGACAATGACCGCGACCCGATCGATGCAGCGGCAGTCAAAGGCGCTGCCCGTCAGCGCGGCCCCTCCTTCAAGCAAGATATGCATGAGGCCCTCAGCGGCCAGGCGCTGCAGAGCCAGCCCGAGATCAACGCGTCCTGTCGGCTCGCAGGGAACCTCGATGAGACGCACCCCCGGACGGGCCAGAGCGAGGCGTCGCTCAGCAGGCACGTGCTCACCGACCAGTAGCCAGGTCTCTGCTTCCTCGGGCGTGTTGAGCAGTCGCAGCTGTGGCGGAAGGTGAGCGCTGGCTGTGATGATCAGGCGCCGCGGCGGCTGGGGGCGGCGCGCTCGGCGCCTGCCGCCGACGGCCAGACGCACGGTGAGCAGAGGATCATCGCGGCGCGCGGTGCCGGCTCCAATGAGGATGGCATCGACGCGATCGCGCAGGGCGTGGGCCCAGGCGCGGGCCTGGGGTCCGCTGATCCAGAAGGCGTCACCGGTGTGAGAGGCGATCTTGCCATCGAGGGTCATGGCCCATTTGGCCGTGACATAGGGGCGCCGGGCCAGCATCAAGGTGGCAAAGGGACGCAGCAGCTCGCGCGCCTGCCGGGCCAGGGGATCATCTTCGTCCAGCAGCTCGACCAGCAGGCCGGCCCGCCGGAGCTGGTCCAGGCCCCGCCCGTCAACGCGCGGATTGGGGTCGCGAGCCGCCACTACGACGCGCCGCACGCCTGCCGCAATGAGGGCCTCGGTACAGGGAGGCGTGTGCAGTGCAATGCAGCACGGCTCTAGCGTCACATAGAGGTCGGCCCCCTGGGCCTGGGGGCCAGCCGCCCTGAGAGCAAGCGCTTCGGCGTGCGGTCCATAGGGCGGGGCTGTCGCCCCCTGGCCGACAATCTGCCCGTTGCGCGCAAGCACCGCCCCCACCGGCGGGCGTGGGCTGGTGCGTCCCTCGACGGCCCGCGCCAGTGCGAGCGCTCTTTTCATCAGTTGGCGCTCTTGCTCGTTCAGTAAGGCCCTTTGCTGGTCACTGTCAGGCATGGCACTCCTCCAGGGCAGTCAGCGCTCGTGGCTCCTCATGCTCGTCAGCAGGGGCCAGCGCTGTCATCGTCAGGCTTGCCGCTTCCGTCGCAGGCCTCGCCGCAGCCGGCAGCAGCGTTTCGATCAGGCGCTGCACCTGGCCGCCCTGAGCCGCTAACAGGAAGCTGTTCAAGAGGGCCCGATGATCTTCGGGCTTGACGCTGAAGCGCACCCGCGCCTGAGCGACCCGCAGACGCGCCCGGTGCAGAAGCTGGCGGCACGCACTGGCGCTCTTGTTGAGCAGGCTGGCGATCTCGTCGTAGGGACAGGCAAAGGCTTCGTGGAGGAGAAATACGGCTCGCTCGGCGGGACTGAGACGCTCCTGCAGGAGCCAAAGCGCATGCGCCAGCGCTTCACGTTGTTCAAGGGTTTCAACCACCAGCGCTTCTGGCTCTGTCGTTGGCCCTTCCGCCGGCGCTGACGGCCAGAGGCCAAGAGGCTGCTCGCGCTGCGCACGGGCCGATTTGAGGTGATCCAGGCAGAGACGCGTGACAATCGTCAGCAGATAGGCGCGTAGCGAGCCGATCTGCTGCTCCGCAGCCGTGGCATAGCGGATATAGCTTTCCTGTAAAATATCCTCGATCTCATCGCTGCTGCCCAGCAGGCTGCGCGCAGTGGCGAAGAGTAGAGGATAATAGCGATCGAACTCTTCCAATCGTCAGTCTTCTCCTATCGGACTATACCGTCGGCCCTGGAACTTCCCCAGGTCATGCCCACGCGCCGCCATGCGACAGCCAGCGCGCGGGCGTACGGGCTATACCGCCGATCGGGAATTGGGAGAGGCCATTGCCCTGCTTGTGTGGGATGGGCACCAGCCTGGCTCCCTCACCCTGCCCCGAAGACATCGTTCACTCTTTTTTTGTTCTACTAGAGGAGACGAGTAAGGCCCCTCTTCTGTGACAGCCCTCCCTCCTTTAAGCTTGCAGTCCGGCAGCAATACGCTTGATTTCCCAGAGGCGACAATGCTACGATTGAACTGAACTTCTGGGGAGGAGAGCGCTGCTGCTCTCCTCGCTTGCCTGGCCTGGCATCGCTTTGCCTTACCTCGCCTCGCCGGCCACAAGGAGGAACCGCCTATGACCGAGCCTCAGCCACCTCAGACCCAGCAACATCCGGCTATGAGCGACGCGGCACCGGCCCAGTCTCCCGCCTCGTTCAGCAACGGAGCAGCTCCCCCGGTCGGCCTCTATCAGAGCCGTGCCTCTGCCCAGACCACGCCCCGCGACTATCAGTACTACCGGGCGGTCTTTCGCGGGCAGCAGATGCCCTTTGCCTATCTTGATCTGGACCTGCTGGACGAGAACATCCGTCTGACACGCGCGCGCGCCGGCGGCAAGCGGATTCGTATCGCCTCGAAATCGGTGCGCAGCGTTGCCGTCATCAAGCGCATCCTGGCCACTGAACCGACTTTTCAGGGCATCATGGCCTTTACAGCGCGCGAGGCGGTCTATCTGGCTCGCCAGGGCCTGGACGATCTGCTGATCGGCTATCCCACCTGGCACGAGGAGGACATCGCTGCTGTGGCGCGCGCCACGGCGGACGGGGCCCATATCACATTGATGGTCGACAGCCTGGCCCACGTGGAGCACATCGAGACGATTGCCCGCCGCTACGGTGTGCGCCTGCCGCTCTGCCTTGACATCGATATGTCCGTCGACTTCCCCGGGCTGCACTTCGGCGTCTGGCGTTCGCCGCTGCGTACGGCGGAGCAGGTGCGCCCGCTCATTGCGCGCATCATGTCCTCACCCCATGTCTGGCTTGATGGCATCATGGGTTACGAGGCGCAAATCGCTGGCGTTGGTGATCGCTACCCGGGCCAGTTGCTTAAGAACGCCCTGGTGACCTGGCTCAAGCGCCGCTCTTTGAGCGAGATCGCCGCGCGACGCGCCGCTCTGGTGGCCCTGATCAGGGAGTATGCTCCCCAGGTGCGCTTTGTGAATGGCGGCGGCACTGGTAGCGTGCATACGACGCGCCTGGAGGAGTGCGTCAGCGAAATCACAGTCGGCTCGGCTTTCTATGGCCCGGCTCTCTTCGACCACTACCGCGACTTCCGCTATCAACCGGCGGCAGGCTTCGCCATTGAGATCGTGCGCCGCCCGCATCCGCAGATCTATACCTGCCTGGGCGGGGGCTACGTCGCCTCCGGGGCCGCCGGCGCGGATAAGCTGCCGCAGCCGTACCTGCCCCAGGGTGCCCAGCTCATCGCCACCGAGGGCGCTGGCGAAGTTCAGACGCCCATCCGTTACAGAGGTCCCATAGCGCTCTCTCTCGGCGACCCGATCTTTCTGCGTCACGCCAAGGCCGGCGAGCTGTGCGAGCGCTTCTCTCATCTGCTATTGGTCAGCAATGGCTCTATCGTCGACAAGGTCACGACCTACCGCGGCGATGGTCAATGCTTTCTGTGAGCCGTTCTCCCGCGCTCGCCCGCTGCAGATCGCAGCAGTGAACGAGAGAGAGTCTGGCAGCGCAGCGCTCGGGCAGGTAGATCCAGCGCCCGCCGCTGCCCTCTACCGGCGACAACTCCAATAAGCTATAAGAAAATCTGCACTGTGAAATGGAGGAGCAGGCCATGATTGGCGGAGAGAAAGCCAGCTGGAGGAACTGGTCAGGCACCGTTGCCTGTCGGGCCGAGATCGTACGACCGGCCAGTCTGGAAGAGCTAGCCGGGACCGTTGCGGAGTGCGCGCGCGCCGGACGCCATCTGCGCGTTGCTGGCGCCGGTCACTCGTTTACGCCTCTCGTTGAGAGCGACGACGTTTTGCTCTCCCTGGACCATTTGCAGGGCCTGGAAAAGGTTGATCGGGAGCGCGGCACCGCGGTCGTGCTCGCCGGTACGCGCCTCGGGCGCCTGGGCGAGCTGCTGCTTGCCCACGGTCTTGCTCAGGAGAATCTGGGTGATATCGACGTCCAGAGCATCGCCGGCGCCATCAGCACTGGTACCCACGGCACGGGCATCCGCTTCGGCTCGCTGGCCACTCAGGTTGTCGGTTTGACTCTGGTGACCGCCAGCGGCGACCTTATCGAATGCTCCGAAGAGGAAAACCGCGATCTTTTCAAGGCCGCTCAGGTCTCGCTGGGCGCCCTGGGCGTCATTGCTAAGGTCACTTTGCGCGTCGTGCCGGCCCGCCCGCTGCACTATATTGGGCGCCGCGCCTCGCTACAAGATTGTCTGGACAATCTGGAGCGCTACCGCGAGGAGAACGAGCACTTTGAGTTTTTCTGGTTCCCGTATACGCCTTGGGTCCAGGCCAAGTGGATCAATACGACTGCGGAGGCCGTGCGCGAGGGCAGCCGCTGGGGCCGGCTGTGGAGTAACCTCAATCAGTTGGTCCTGGAGAACGGCGTCTTTTGGCTGCTGTCAGAGGCCAATCGCCTGGTGCCGGCCCTCTCGGCCACTATTAGCCGTATCTCAGCTTTGGGCGTGGCCAGCGTCGACGAGATCGATTATCCTCACCGCATCTTTGCTACGCCGCGCCTGGTGCGCTTCGTCGAGATGGAATACAGCATTCCTGCAGCTCAGCTACGCCCGGCGCTGGAAGAGATTCGCGCCTGTATTGAGGAGCAGCGCTTTAAGGTGCATTTCCCTGTCGAGTGCCGTTTTGTCAAGGGTGACGACATCTGGCTCAGCCCGGCTTATGGACGCGACTCGGCTTATGTGGCCGTGCACATGTACAAGGGGATGGAGTATAAGCCCTATTTCCGCCACGTAGAGGCCATCTTCCGCCGCTACGAGGGGCGCCCGCACTGGGGCAAGATCCATACGCGCCGCCCCGATGAGCTGGCGGCTCTTTACCCACGCTGGCACGATTTCCGTCGCCTGCGCGCGCAGCTCGATCCCCAGGGGATCTTTTTGAATGCCTATCTGCGCGAGCTGTTTGCCGTTGACGAGCCAGTACCCGCGCCGGCCAGCCATCTCGGCCCAGGTCCAGGCCCTTCCTAACGCACCAGGTCCCGCCCTCTATTCACAGGCTTCAATCCAGCCTTCGGCAGGCCCAGGCCGCAGGAGCCGGCAATGTGATCTAGTTCACAAATACGCTGTGAGCTGCTTCATTGTCGGCTCCCGACCTCAACAGGCATACTTCTTTTTAGAAAGCAGGTCTCCGCCGAGGTCGTGCGGTACCTGCTTCTTGGTCCCTATCCGCTTGGCCCGGTGGAGGCCGATCCTTTTCGATCACCTCTTGCATCTTTCCGTATACTGTCTTTTAAAGCATCTCTCTAATCTAAAAAGTAAGGAATAAAATCTTTAAATGTCTAGCAATACTCATCAGAACGAAAGGCCTGCCTTACCGGGCCTTTTCATCTCTATCCTTGGGGCTTTCAGCCTGGCGCTGGCGGGCTGGCTCCTGCCAGGCAGTGGGGCCAGCCTTGCGCAAAGTCAGGTCAATGCGGCGCCGATGGTCCAGGGGCAAGAGGCCGGAGCCTCCTCGGCGGCTGGCTACCCGATTACAGTCTTCTTCTCACGCTACCCTGTGTCGGTAGAGACGAATCCAGCCGCCGTCTATCCTGTCCAGCGCATCTCACCCACGCTAGCGGTGGGCACCTTTGCCCTACAGATGCTAATCGCCGGACCGACACCCAGCGAGCGCAGCGCCGGCCTCTTTAGTGAGCTGAATACCCTGCTCAGCGGTCCTTCAAACTGCGCGGCCCCGCTGCCAGTCGGCGGCCCCGACTTCACGCTGACCCTGAACCAGCGCGGCGACCGGCCCGAGCCTGGCACGGCTACTGTACGCTTCTGCCGTCAGCTGACCTCGCCCGGCAGCGGCGCTGATGCCCGCGTGCAGGCCGAAATCACTGCCACCTTGACGCAGTTCTCTAGCATTCGCAGGGTGGTGATTCTCACGCGCGCTGGTCACTGCTTCGGCGACGAAAGTGGGCTTGATCGCTGCCTGAGCTAACGCAGGGGCGGCGGGCGCTCAGCCCGCTTGGCTCATCTGGCCCTGGCTCACTAAAAAAGAGGAGCGCTCTCACTCACCGCGAGAGAGACCCTGGTTGCTCACCGGAGGCAAGGAACAGACAGACGGATTCATCTCTCTCTACGCTGTGCTCCTTTCCTGTCTTGTACAGGGGGACTGCTTCCCTACGCAACGCAGCGGAGCCGTCTCATCCCGTGTGGATGGGACGGCTCGCTGTTCTCTGTACCTGGACCGGATGAGGGTGGCTTCTGCCGTTGGTCAGCGCCAGGTTGCGCCGGGCCTGGCGCTCCTCAGCGCCGGATCGGGTACCGCGCCGAGGAGCGCCGCCAACACCCCCATAGGGACGACCCGAAGGAAGAAGCACAGCTAGGGAATGACGATATCTTGCAAGACGACCGGTTGATGGCGCGTATAGTCCAGCTCATCGGCCTGCTGAACCCCAGGCGGCGTCAGAGTATCGATGACCTTCGGCACCGTGCCCGGATCAGCGGTACAGTGTGGGTCGCTGCTGACGGTGCTGCAGACGCCAAAGGTGTAGGGGCCAGGCGTGCTCGTGAAAGCCCGCGCCTGATCTGGCTGGAAGCCATCCTGACCAGTCAGGGTGACCGTAAAGCCCCAACCTGGCCCCGGCTGGCCCAGGCTGGCCTTCGGGACGCTGAAGGTGATAAAGCGCGAGATGCTGTTTGCACTGATGCTGACGCTGCCCAGGCTGGTGCCATGCGCATCGATGTAGCGCTGCCCAAAGCCCTGCACTTCAATCAGACGGCTCCAGGCCGCGGCGGCAGCAATAGTATAGTTGCGCTGCGGGAAGGAAGCCGCCGTTGAGGTGTCAGCGGGGGCCGCGTTCGGATCGTGGACGTAGACATCAATGAGCTGAGCCCCGAGCGGGCTGCCAAAGGTCGGTGTCAGATCGCGCACCTTCAGCTTGAAGACAATGCTATCCCCGCTATCGATCACGCGGAATTCCAGGATATCGAAGGCCCCGGCGTGGAAGTCGCCGGCCGTCGGATAGGCATAGTTGCCAGGACCGTTGTCATCGCCAGCGGGATCATTGACGTCGAGCAGCACGGTGCCGGGCGTGTAATCCCAGACGATGGTACGCGTTGCGTGGGCCGTGGCACCTCCGGGACTGAAGGCCACCACCGTGATGACAGTGGTGCCGCTGCTGATGGGCAACTGGACGCTGAAGCTGCCATCTGCCGCGGCAACGGCGCTGACCAGTGTTGTCTGACCGTCGCTGTCAGTATTCGTGCCCGCCACATAGATCGTATTGCCTGGGGCCGAGCTGCCGCGCACGGTCACCGGTGAGCCATCAACCGCTGTCAGATCGGCAGGGGTGGCGATACTGAGCGGCGTCTGCCCCGGGCGCTGAAGCACGTAGCGTGCATAAGTGGCCGTAGGCCGCTCCAAGAGGGAGCGAGCGCCCAGGTCGAGAAAGAGACGCACAAAGGCCCCTTCAGCCCAGGTCAGCGGCGAGGCCGAACCAGCAGGATGACCGTTCTGGAAGCCAATGGAAGCCACCGTAGGGTCGGTTCCATAGGGCGAGGGAGCCAGATCGGGCAGCTCCCAGTCCTGTTCAGGAATGAGGCCGACGCCCGAGGCAAAGCGCTGCATGGTTGTGAGCAGCTCGACCGCCGTCGCCAGGTCGCCATTGGCAAGCGCGTACTCGCCCCGCTCTTCGCCCAGCACCGGCCAGACATGGCCCGTACCAACGCCGGAAGGCGCCCAGGGATGCCCATCGCTGGCCCCGTCGCCATAGCCGTCACCGTTATAGCGATGCCAGCCCGGCCCGCTGCTCGTCTGACTCTTGATGGTGGCATCGACCACCGGCAGCGACTCCGCGATGACAGGATCGCTGGCCGGTTTCAGTCCCAGGCGCACTAGCTCTAGAAAGCCGGCATCGATCACGCTGCGCTGGTCGAGGGTTGGGCCACCGTTGCCCAAATTATAGCTGATGGCCGCGTTCGGATCGCCGGCCTTTGACAGGCGAATATAGTAGGGGTGAGTGGCCAGGGGACCAGTGGTCGTCACCGTCCAGCGCTCCAGCGAGCGCTGCCAGTCGTCGGCCACCCCGAGCCAGAGCCGCGCATTGGCCTCATCGCCGTTGGCGCGCGCGATCTGGGCCGCCGCCACCAGGCCCGCGATCTCCGCCGCAATTGTCGAGGGTGAGTAGCCGCTCTGCTCTTCCCAGCGCTCGACGCCGTAAGCTGGGCCGTGGCTCATCACAAAATAGGCCGCCGGCTTGATATGATGCTGATAGAGATCGGCGTCGCTCATGTGGAGCTGATAGGCCATCAAGATCGGATAGCTGGTCTCATCAAGCTGGGTACCGAAGGAATCGGGAGCAAGCTGGCCGTTGAGAAGACTGTTGCGCGGCATGGAGCCGTCGGGGCGCTGCTGACGGTAGAAAAGGAAGGTTACCGCATCGCGGGCCGTCTGGAGATCGCCATCCAGGAGCAAGCCGGTCCAGGCTTCGTAAAGGTCGCGCGCAAAGACTTCCCGGTAGGAGCCGAAAAAGAGATTGTTGGGATCACCGGCAGAGACGGCTTGACCCCAGGGAGAGGCCAGGCTTGCGACGATGGCCCCAGGAAAGGTCTTGTCCTCGGAGGCCTTGATGACGTTGGCGCTCAGATAGTACTCGCGCTGCAGCGCCTGCCATTGCTTTCCATCAACTCCAGGCAGGCGCGGCGCCGGGCGCAGCATGGCATCATAGCGCTGCCAGCCCGCAGCATAGTCGGCACGTATGCGCGCAAAAGGAAGATTCAGCGAGCCGCGGGCTGCCTGTAGCGCCGCCGTGCGTGTGGTACCAAAGCCCAGGGCCACGGTCAGCTCTGGGCCGTGGCTGAGATCAAGCTCCGCTGTCTGGACGACGTTGCCATTGTCGGCTTCGGCGTAGAGCTGCGTCAGGGCATGGGCCTGCTCAAGCTGCACCAGCCCATCGCTGGCCGCTCCCAGAAAACCGTTGCTGACCTGCAGGAAGGGCCGCGAGGCCGCAAGGGCTGTATAGACGGGCACGGCATAGCTGCGATTGGCGGCATTGCTGCGCGTGTTCGTGTCGAAGGCTATCGGGAGCGGCTGACCAGTTGAGGTATCGGTCAGGGCACTGTCGGCTCCGCCGTTTCCAGCTCCACCGCCCCCGTTACCGTTGACCGTTGGATCAAAATACAGATAAAGATGATAATCGCTTAGACTGCCAGCTAGTGGCGTAAAGCGCAGGTGCATCACGACGCTATTGCGCGCTGGATCAGTCACGTAATCGGTGACGATGCGATAGCGACCGCTGCGCGCCGTGGCGATGACGCGACAATCGAGGGCAGCCCCGTCAAGGAGCTGTACGCTATAGGTGGTATCGCGCGTCTGCAGGTCGGTGAAGGTGCGCCCATCGGTCACAATGTATTGTAGAGTCTTGACATTGGTATTGTCGACGGTGGGGAAATAGACATCGCTGAGGACGCCGTCGGCCAGCGTAAACCAGACCTTCGAGGTCGTATTACGGGCCGTGCCGATGCAGTCTTTGCGCGCCAGATCGAAATAGGAGAGCGCGCCCGGTCCATCGGAGGCTACAGACAGGCTCCGACTGGCCTCAGCCGTGGCCTGGCTCTCCGGCAGCAGCAGGAGAAGCATACAGCAGAGTAAGGTCAGAAACGAGCGTACCGTTGCTCTTGACAGCGGTTCAGCTTTCAGGCATCTCTCACGTGTGGCTGGCTTGACTTCGTCGTCGTAGATCCTCATGGTCATTGGCACCTCCGAACCAGGGAGCCGCGCCGCAGAGACAGCTCTTCCTCCCCGGCCTCGCTTACATGCTCCTCGCTCGCTTGTTTCTGCCGCACGGCGCCGCTTTCCAGCGAGGCTGATCTTTCCAGAGATATTAAGAGCAAGAAGCGTGCCCGATTCTGTGCTACACACAGCACACACAGAAGATGTCGCGGCGATGCCACGAGCCATGAGAGCAAGAAGCTTCTCAGACTCTCTGCCTCGCTGTAAACGTACTTTGCTCTCTTTCTGCTTTTACCATTAATATTGCTAACTCTACAATAAATAGATAAAAATACCTATATCCTATTTATTGACAATTTCCAATATATCTATCATATATATTTCTGCCACTGTCGTGCTATTCACACAGCTGAGCAGGCGAACTGAAGCCATAGTAGCGGAAGCGTCCTGTACTTCTGCGGAGAGGTGAACAAGATGCAAGCGTGGTCAACGGCAGAAGCCCCATATCCGCCGGAGGGACCTGGCGCGCCAGCGTCCCCCACCTGGCAGCAGGGTGGGTGGCTCCTGCTCCTCAGCCTGCTTTACGGGCTAGCGACCGTTTTTGCTGGAGCGGAGAGCCTGGTGATCATCACCCTGGGCACTGAGGCTGGCCTCAGCGCTGGTCTTTTAGGTTTCCTGAGTCTACTGCTCTTCCTACTTGTGAACCTGCTGATTCTGCTCAGCGATGCCAGTTCCTTCCTGACCCTTCACGGAGCGCTCCGCTGGGCGGCCTGGAGCTGGTGGCGTAAACTCCTGATGGGCGCGCTCTATGCGCTGCTTGTCCTCATGCCGCTGGCCTATCTGCGCCAGGCTGGACACAACTATCTGGGCGCGCGTGAAGAGAGGCCGAACACGGCCTTCCTACAGAGCTGGCGCAGTCAGGGAAGAGGCAGGCGCATCGCCTTTGGCATAGGGGGAACCATTCTGGTCCTGCTCTGCGCCCTCTGCTCCTGCACGGCGGGCATGCTTAGCCAGAGCTTCATTCAAGCGCTCTCGCCAGCCTCGCCCACGGTTCCGCCGGAGAATCGCGCCGTCTCTCTGGTAGCCTCGCCGACCGCCGGCAGCAGCACGGTCAGCGTTGGCGCCAGAACTTCAACGCCGAGCGCGACCAGGCCAGTCGTGACCGTTGTGCCGACGCGGCCAGCGACGCCCACCCCCACGCCCTCGCCTACCCCAACACCTTCGCCTACACCTACACCTCTCCCTACTCCAACACCTTCGCCTACGCCGACCCCGAGTCCTACGCCGACGCCGACCGAGGCGCCCTCGCCTACCCCAACACCACCTCCTACACCAACCCCCACGCCAGTGCCGACCGAGGCGCCCTCGCCTACCCCGACACCACCTCCTACGCCAACCCCCACGCCAGTGCCGACCGAGGCGCCCTCACCTACCCCGACCCCTTGTCCTGGTGTCAATTGCAATCCCTGGGGCTACAACTTTGATTCTACCAACGGGAGCCTCATCTACTCGCCTCCCAGCGACTTCTGCAGCTACTTCGAGTGTATCCCCAGCTTCTGGGAGGGCAAGGGCTACGTGGTTGAGTGCAACGATGGCATGTACAGTAAATCGGGCGGGGTCCGCGGGGCTTGCTCCGGCCACGGTGGCGTCTGGCGCCCACTTTATGCTCACTGAAGCAAGCTCACCGCACGGCGCGCCCCCCGCGAGCCGGTAGCTGCTCAAGGGCAAGGACAGCTACCGGCTCCTTTCTTTCGCTGCGAAGGGGCCGCCTGCTAGCTCGCAGCATCGCGCTGGTACCAGCGTATGGATTGGCTGGCCGCCCTCCAAAGGCTGCTTGTAAGGATGGTGTCAGCGCAGTTTCCGCTTTCCTCTCGCAAATCAAGATCTATATATTGACATATACTATGTTAACTTGTCAGAATATTCTTCCTCAAAGAAAGCAAGGGAGCATACTCCCTATAAAGCGAAGTCGGAGAAAGACAGCATGGAACCATCAGCCGAAGCGAGACCCACCGTTCCCGAGGGGAGCGATAACGCCTCGCCCCATCCGCATCGGGGTCTATTTCTGCTTGCTTTACTTTTTCTCTACTGCTTTGCAACGCTGCTCTTCGTCATCGAAGAAGTGATTGTCAGTGACGTCAGCACCTATGGTCAGGTAGAAAATCCGAGACCATTGGGGATCATCGGCGCGATCGTAATCCTCTTCCTGCTGCTCACACTGATGATCAGTGAGGGCCGTAGCCTGTTCACCCTGGAGGGGCGATTGGTCTGGAGGCGACTTCACTGGTGGCAGAAGTCGCTTGTCGTGCTAGGGTGCCTGAGCGGCCTGATCGTGCCCATCTACCTCGTTCTGGCCCTGCGCTCGTACCTGCGGAGTCAGCGGCCAAGTCTGAGCCAGGCTCTTCAGAATCAGAGGCAGAGCGATCAGCAAGGCTCTGGCCGCAGCCGCTTTGCGCTGGTGCTGGGTTGCAGCACACTGGTGATCACCTGTTCGCTGTGCACTACCGCGCTGGCTTTCGGCGAGCGCCAGGCACTCCTGAACAGCCTCACTCCTACACCGGCGCTCAGCGCGGTAGCCAATAGCGCGGCGCAGGCGACGCATCCCGTGACCAGTCCCGTTGTCTACCGCACCCAGACCGTCCAGGTAGCGCAAGCCCCAGCCAGGCCGACAGCGACGCCGACGCCGACCCCAACGCCAACGCCGCGGCCCCGACCGACGCCAACGCCCAGGCCGCAGCCTACGCCGACCCCGACTCCGACCCCCTGTCCCGGCGTCAACTGCAATCCCTGGGGCTACAACTTTGAGCCAGGCAACCTTATCTACTCACCCCCGGCGGACTTCTGCCTCTACTTTGCCTGCATTGGCAATTTCTGGAATGGTCGGGGCTACGTGGTCGAATGCAGCGACGGGATGTACAGCAAATCGGGGGGCATCCGCGGCGCCTGCTCCTATCACGGCGGCGTCTGGCGTCCGCTCTACGCCCACTAGGGAGCGCTGCGCCCCAGAGGCACGACTGAGGCTGAGGCTGAGCTTGCAGCCTCGGTCTCAGTCGATGGGGCGGCGTCCTTCCGCGGTAGCAGGCTCTGATTGGGCCTCCAGCCGCGAGGTGGAGGGCTGCTCTACCGTGGGCGCAGGCGGCACTTTGCCGCGCGTATTGACCAGCAAGACGCCGACGATGACCACCAGGCCCCCGAGTAGTTCGAGGGGCGCTGGCACTTCGTGCAGCCAGAGCCAGGAGATCACGAGGGCCAGGAGCGGAGAAATATTCAGGAAGCTGGTGGCCAGCGAGGCCGGCAGGCGGGCCAGCGTGAAGGCCCAGGTGGCGTAAGCGATGGCTGCCGGGAAGAGGCCCAGGTAGATGACAGCCAGCGTCGCCGCCAGTCTGGCCTGTGGCAGCTCGTGCCAGAGGGCTGGGGCAAAGGGCAGCATGAAGAGCGTTCCGGCCCACATCGTGTAAGCCGTTATCTCGCTGCTGCTATAGCGCAGCATATAGCGTTTCTGAACGATAAAGTAGATGCTTTCGCAGAGTGAGGCCAGTAGGACGAGCAAGGCGCCGGGGGTAAAGTGTAGTCCCTCTTTGCCGCCGAGGGAGATGACCGTGACACCCACGACGCTGATGACGATGCCCAGCCAGCCCCAGAGCGTCAGGCGCTCGCGCAGTATAAGCAGAGCTAGCAGGGCTGTGAAGCAGGGGACTGAGGCCACCAGGAAGCTGGCTGTTCCCGCGTTCACGGTCAGCTCGCCGAAGGTCAGGCCGGCATGGTAGCCGGTGATGCCGATCAGGCCGAGCACGAGCAGACCGGGCAGGTCGCGCCAGGCCGGCAGGCGCATGCGCGTCAGCCGGGCGTAGAGCGCCAGGGCCAGCGAGGCGACCAGAAAACGGAGCAGGATGAGGGCGCCCGCTGAGTAGCTCTGCAGGCCCGCACGGATTCCGGTGAAGGCGGAGGCCCACAGCAGGAGGGTGACGATCAGGGAGAGGGCGGCGCGGGCATCGCCTGGCTTGGTCGATGTGTGCATCGTTGCAACCTCCATTTCCAATACAGGTTAGTATAGTCCAGAAGGGCTGCCCTCTCCACCAGCCAGATGGTCAGGTCTGGGACCGGCCAATTGCTCGCTGGACAATAGGCGTCGCGGGCAAGGCGATCGCGCCTCCGGTCAGGAGGGAGGTCCCAGGCGGGCTACCCGGGAAGAGCTGTAAGACGAGACGGGCAGGATCTGGCGGTCTGGGGACCTTACTCAAGCTTGGTTCTTCTATCTGTTGATACTTTGCAGTGGGTTTGTCGGTGAGCAGAGAGCGAGCGGGGGTAGTCAAGGCCTTGAGGATCGGCGGCTGCGGTGATAGCTACTCTGTGCAAAGGAGGTAATCCATTTGTGCAAGCTCTGCGTATACTTCTAGCGAGGCGGATGTGGATGGTCAGGGCAAGCTTTGCCGCTCTGGTTTCTCAGCAGCGACGGACCCATCCCGGTTCGGTGAACGGAGCGCACGCCGTTCCCCTCCTGGCTGTCACGTCCGCCTTGCTGTTTGAGGAAGGCCAGAGCGTTGCTTGGTAGGCAGCTAACCTTACGTTAGAGAAATGAACGCAGAAATTCCAGTGCTCTATATTTTTCGGAAAAACTAGCCCTTATCTGGTCATTATTCATATAAATGACTTCTATCTCATATTTAATAAACTTCTGATCTTTATTAACTGCGCTTTCATTATATTCTTCTATAATCCGAATGGCCTGATCAATTGAAGGTGATATCAAATGCTGTCCATGCAAGGCGAGAATAATCACATTTTTTACTTTCCTTGTGATAAATTTATCAAGCTCATTCATAAATGACAATAATTGATCTTGATGCATATCGATAAGTAATCGAGACACACGACTACGATCGCTTGCAGGCAGGGCTTCCCAGCGGGCGACTTTTGTTGCTACTACGCTATCAGGAGTATTTTCATCAAAATGCGCGTCAATTCCTACAGATGAGAATGCTCGTACTATTCTCTCGTATGGAAAATAAACTACGGTGAAGCCGAGTGAGCGTAGTTGTTCCAGAGCACCGGTAGTAAAAGTACCGGCCAAGATTACACCAAAAAATGGCTTGACATGTTGGTATGTTTCTATTAGTGGTATGATAGCACCTTGAATCTCTTGAGCCTTATTTCTTGAATGCTTCGTATATCTACGCCATGCTGTTTCAATAAAAGCGACAGGGGTTCCTCGCGTTTCATGCGTTCCACCTTTCTCTAGAACGAAGTCCAGGTCATGTGCATTGCCATATAAATCACGCCAGGTCACCTTATTGCCTGCCCGAGCAGGGCGAGGCCCCTTCTTGTCCAGGTAGAGGCCATACCTCAGAGCAAATTCTTGCAAGAGCGGCTCTACAGCCTTCTCTAGAACCTCGCCAATGATTTGACCAAAGCGATGAGTAGGTGACTGAGCCATAAGCTATCCTTCAATCCAGAGCAGGCCCTCATGCAAGGGAACTCGATGCTTGCGATTTTGCCATTTGACATTGCGGGCGCGCAAGCGTTCAAAGCGCCAGGAGCGGAAGCCACTGGCCAGCGCCAGCCTGCCAAGCCACTCCTCCACCGGCACATGAATCCCATAGGGGGCAGAGTCTCCTACCACCAGACAGACCAGCCCACCTGTGGCCGTGACGCGACGGAGTGCCTGCCAATATTGGGCCATATCCTGAAAATAAGCGGCGATCATCGTATGGTAGGCTTTTCTTCCGCCATGCAGCAGACGCTCCTGCTCCAAGTGGCCACAGACGACTCGGAGTTCAGGCTGTAACGGCGCCAGCAACGGATCAGCCAGCAAGCGCTCTGTCTCCTTCACCAAGTCACTGACGTGCTGGGTGCAAGAGCGGATCAGATGGCGACGAATCGTCTGCTGCAAATCGCGCCAACGCTCGATCTCTCCAAAAAAGCAGAGTTCCAGGCGGGTAGCATCAGCGTAATCATAATTGTTGGCGTAGGGCGGCGAAGTCACAACCAGCTCGGCCCAGCCGGCAGGCACACCCTCGCAGGTGCGGGCATCGCTTCGCAGTACCTTTGCTGACCCATAGCGAGCCTGGCGCTGCCAGCAGCGCATGTCATCGGACATCAGCTCACATCTGCCGAGAAAAGCCTCAAAAGGGTCGGCGACATGGGTTTTGGCTTTCGAGGGCAAGACATATTGCCATTGAGCAGTGCCCACTGAGGCACAGGGCCGCAAAATAGCAGCCAGCGCCAGCCAGAGCAGTTCAGAGAGCGACGCAGGCCAGGTCGCCGCCTGCTCCAGCCAGGCCTGCCGCAACTGTACCAGCTTCTGGAGCACCTCGGGCCGATAACATCTGGTCAATAGCTCGGGAGGGTCTGTTCTGATCGTCGGCAACCGCTGGGCCTTTGCCACCAACTCAGAGGCAGCCCGCCGCAGTAAAGAGGCTTTCTCACGCCAGCGCAGCTTTGCCTCCGCTACCTGTACAAGGAAGGGATGGGCCTCCAGACCGATGGCCTCCCAACCAGCATATTCGGCCTCCAGTAGCACTGTGCCAGTACCGCAGAAAGGATCAAGTACGCGCCGGCGTCCCTGGCTTTGCTCGCGCTGCAGAAGCTGACGCACCCAAAGGGCTGAGAAGCCTGCCGGATAACGGAACCAGCGATGGACAGGTAAAGTCAGGTTGTCGGCAAAGGTGCCACTGCGTTCCCGCCGCCCCTCCGCTGCTTGGGGTGCCAGCTCGGGAAAGAGCGTTTCACAGGAATAATACTCTTGCACCACAGCTATGCTACAGCCTCCCTCATCTATTATCAATGGCTGGGAAGCCTTCCCAGAGTGGGCTGGGCTCCTCTCCAAATGGATGGTGATTATTCTTCAGTCTATCACAGAGTGACCTCGCCGCTCACCGTTCTGGTCCAGCAGTCCTGGCTTTTGTCAGCGATTCTCACCTCTGGTCTGGCACCGCCGCCTGAGCCAGGGCGCTGGCCCGGTGACCGGGCACCGGACCAGACCGCCTGCTCCCGCCAGGCTAGAAGTGACTCAGGCCGCCTCTCCCGAGCACGGTGAGGACAAAGCGGGCCGCATTTTCGGCAGCCCGGCGCTGATTCTCGGCCTTGTTCTCGCGCTTGTGGCCGTCTCCCCAATCGCAAATGGCCTTGACTACGATCCACTCGCAGTTCTCACGCATGGCCACTGCATAGAGACCAGCCCCCTCCATCTCGCCCCCGATGGCCTCGGGTGCCATGTCGCGCAACCGCTTGAGCAGGCTGGGATGATCAACAAGCTTCTCTCCACTGAGCAGCAGCCCGAAATGGGGTTTGGCTTCCGTCCAGTCGAGGCCTAGATCCTGGAAGCGATTCAGCAGGCGCGGCGAGGCAGTAGCACGGTCTCCGCGCGGGATCACGAGCATTTTTCCGCCAGCTCCCACCCCAACGCGCTGCGGCTCGTAGCTCATGAGTTGCTGCGAAACCAGGATGTCGCCTAGCTGCTGCTCGTCAGGCCGCAGGCCAAAGGCGATGCCGACCATGATCACTGCTTTTGGCCTCAGCTTACTGATGGCTTCACTGACCGCCAGGGTCGCACCGCCAGGCCCCAATGCTCCCATCTGCGTGCGTACTAACCAGGTGGCAGCTCCGCCGATCTCGCCCAGGAAGTAATAGGTTTCGATGCGGCCATACTGACGCTCGAAACGCGCCTTCCACTCGTTTACGGCAACCTCGCGGACGGCTCGCATTTCAACATCGGTGGCCGTCACGAGCAGGACATCGCAGCGCGGGGTCGAGGGGGTCGAGCCGTCGCGAACAACCTCAACCGTTTGACTTGCCCCAAAAGAGCCGCTAGACTGAGAGGGAATAGCAGCGGCAGCAGGCGTCGCCGCCGACTTGGCTCTCTCGTCTCGATCGGCTGCCAGCTCCTGGGCCAGGGCGCGGATTTGGATGCCCAGCTTTTTCAGCTCCTTCTCACGCTGGGAGGCCGGGAGCTCGTGCAGCGATTTTCCACTGGCGGGGAAGATCGCTAGCCCGGCAAATGGCTCATGCTCATAGGCGCATTCCCGCAGCTTCACAGGCACGAGATGCACACGCTCAGGTTCACGCTGGTGACATTCCAGCGCGAGCTTTTTCAACTCTGGATAGAATGGGTCAACGAGCAGATCTGGACTCAACAGAATCAGAATGATCTGGGCCTCGCTCAGGCGCCGGTGCAGTTCGTCGCGAATCGGTCGCCCAGGACGGATCTGCCGCGGCTCCCAGTCCTCGATAAGCTGGGCTAAACGCAATGGACCGATAAAATTCTTGATCTGATCCAGCAGGCGCTGATCTTCATCGCTGCGGGAGCAGAGATAAAAGAGTTTGATAGACACAGATCACCTCACTCTCTCTTTAGCAAGTGGCCGCTGCACGAAGAGCATTCTAATATAGTTATGTAGCGGCCATTTGGCAAAATGAGTAGGCAGGGAAGATAAGTGAGCGCTGGCTCAGAGGCGCACGATGATCCTGCGCCTGCGCCACAGCTCTGACTTTTTTCTTCGATAGCCTGTTGAAACATGGGTGGCTCTCCTCGATGGTCGGGTCAGTCGGCTTCTCCTGTAGATAGAACTCCTGCATAGCATTATTGTACGCGAAGGCGAGCTTGTTTTAAATCTATAGCCTGTTTGTCTACGACGCATAGCCACGCTGTCAAATACTGCTTGCTTGTTTATGGAAATACATGATCGATAAAAAGTAAGAATTGCTGGTAACGCCATTTACAATAGAGCAAGCAACGTGTATTTTGGAGAACAGTGCCACGCGTCAAAGCGGTGACTGACAAGAGGAGGTGGAAGGCTACCTGCAATGCCGGAGACGTGCAGAGAGAGTCTCTGCGCTCACAGGAAAGCTGATCGCTGCAGCATCACTGCCGTAGCTACAAAACATCTCTGATGGTGCAGAAAGGATTGCATCATGGGAGAGAGCCTGGAAGGACAACGACGCATCTTGATTATTACCGCACTGTCACTGGAAGCCAGAGAAGTGCAAAGCCACCTGACCCACCTGGGCTATCTCCAGCCCTCCTCAGACAGTCAGTATGAGCTGTGGGAGTTCCAGGACAGCAGAGGGAGCTGTGAAGTGATTCTGAAGGAGAGCGGACAACTGAATAAGGTCTGCTCAGCCGTGACGACACGCGCCATTCTGGAAACCAGGCCAACCCTGGCCCTGCTGATCGGCGTTGCCGGCAGCATACGCGATGCGGTACCAGGTGACATAGTCGTGCCCGATGTGATCTACGACTATGAATCGGGCAAGGCCGCTATCCAGTTTTTGCCACGTCCGCGCACCTATCGTCCTGACCCGTATTTGCTCGATCTGGCCCGCAGCATCGCTCGCCTTGAAGGCTGGCAGCAGCGCCTGCCGGTTCAGCCCGAGCCTAGACCCATCTGCCACACCAGGCCGCTTGTCGCCGGTGACTCGCTGTTGGCCTCTAGAAGATCAGAGCTCTATCGTCTGATTCGGACCTACTACAGCGATGCGGTTGCTGTCGCGATGGAAGACGTTGGCTTTATGGAGGCCACTCATCGCACTTCTACCCCGGCCATTGTCGTGCGCGGGATTTCCGATCAGATCGATGATAAGCCGGAGCGCGATGCCCAGGGCTATCAGCGGCAGGCGGTCGCTCATGCCAATGCCTTTGCTCTTGAGCTTGTGGCTCAGTGGCTGGCCCTCTCTTCCCACACTCAGTCAGCCGCAAAGACCCTAAGCGCTGCTCAGGAGGCAAACGCTGCGACTGATCCTCCTGCTTCTCCCTCTTGGCCGATCTTCCTGCAGCAGCTCCTTGGCTATAAGGAGCAGCTCAACGCTGCTCTGCGCGTCCTCTCGACTTCTAAAGTGATCTACAAGGATCAATGCCGGTACTACTTTCAGCAGCTACAGCAGTTGGCCGGACTGTTGCAGCAGGTGTCGATGGCCCCCCCAGCCGATCGCGCTCTGCGCCTGCGCCTCAAGAATCTGGCTGACGCCGTCAGGCAGCTTCAGCAGGCTGTTGAGCACCTGCGCCGCTGCTCTCCTCCCGGCGACTCTCGCCAGGAGCAGCGCGCTTATGAGACAGCTCTACAGCACACTCTTCAGGCTCTTCAGTGCGCCCTGCAATGCCTGGAGCGCCTCGGTGAGTCTCTGGAGAAGCGCCCTCTTTGAGGCCAAGGAAGGAGGGCCTGGGCTATCATGAGGCTCGCGACCGGGGGGTAGTCAGGGATCAATATCCCCGGGAGACTTCTCGCTGTGAGAGAAAGCTCATGGTAAACGACTCAAATATCTTCTTCTCTCCCGGTCAGGAGAATGCAGAGGAATGGGTGCACCGCTACTTGCGCACGGTCAAAGATTGCCTGGAAGAAATGCGCGCTCTGTTCCTCTATAAGGTCAACCTGCGCGAGATCGGGGTTGCCTTGCTGGAGGACTTCGATCGCGAGCTGCGCAGCATCTCCGAGCATTTCGATACCGATCCCGTCTTGAAAGCCTCCCTCCGAAATACTGACGCGCTCGTCAAGGCCATTTTCGATGCCACGATCCATATTAATCTCGCTATCTCTCTACGTATGGAAATTCAGTCGAAAAATATTTATAGCAAACTTAGACTCCTCCTTTACGAATACAAAAGTATCGCTGACGCGATCACCAATATTCTCGATATTCTTCAGGATGCCTCCTCTAGCAACGTTTGAATTTTTGTTCAAAAGATTTTTAATGCGTCCTTCATGGCCTCTATGGTAATATCATAGTGGTTATGGCTTTCAGGTCTAAAGCAGGCCAGGCTGTGAGCAGATAGTGATCGAGCACAGGTGCGTCCCCAGCACCAGCCGCAGGCGCAGAGGGAAAAGGAGTTCGTGCGTCTATACAAGTGATGCGGTCAGTCGCTCTGAAAAAGCTCGCTGGTGATGAGCGGCTGTGATGCTGATTCTGCCATGCCCAGCCGGGTCTAGGGCACCAGGACGCGAGAGGAGGGAGGTCAACTTTGAATGATACTTTGGGCCGGTCCTCGGGGCTGTTCGCCGCCCCAACGACGCCGCACTCGCTCGACCAGTTTCGTCAGACGCTGAATCATTATTTAGCCGTCATTGGCCAGCAACAGGAAGCGCTCTCGTCGGAGTACCTGGCGCTGCGGGGCCAGGCCCGTCTACGCTCGGAGCAGCGCCGGCATCTGCAGCGCTTGCTGAGTCAGTATCAAGAGCAGCTCCTATCGTTCCGTGGCCTGCTAGAGCAGCCGCAGGCTCTCCCTGACGAGGTCGTTCCCCGCCGCTATTTGCCACTTCTTTTCCTACAGAATGCTGAGAGCCAGACACGTCATTTGCTTGATCTGCTCACTGCTCTCCCTCCAGTCGAGCCAGAGCGTACCTCAACGCGCCAGCGCCAGCGTCAACAGCAGCAGACGCTGCTCCACAGTTGGGAGCGACTGCTCCACTCCTATGAGGAGCTGACCTTTCATGTCCGCGCTCTCTCGGACCAGACCCGCTTTCTGCTGCGCCGTCTCAGTGTCGTCCAGCGCGACACGGCAGCCGCCGCTGAGTTGGGTGAGTCTGCGACAGGTTCTGACACTCCTCTCGCTGGGCAGGAGGTCCAGCCACAGGCTCAGCCGCAGCCCGGGACGGAGCGAGTGGACACCTCAGAAGAGCATGAGCTGTAAGGTAAGTGGGCGCGTGAGACGCTCTTGCATTGAGGACGCCGGCGCGCGACAATAAGAGGTATGGAGTACCGCACACTTGGACGAACTGGTTTGAAGGTCTCGCGCCTCTGCCTTGGCACCATGCAATGGGGCTGGACGGTCGATGAGCCGACGGCTTTCGCCATCATGGATGCCTTCGTTGAGCGCGGCGGCAATTTCTTCGATACCGCCGATTTCTACGCGCGCTGGATTCCGGGCAAGCGCGGCGGCGAGTCTGAGGAGATTATCGGGCGCTGGCTGCACGCTCGCGGCAACCGCAGCCAGGTGATCATTGCGACCAAGGTTTACCATCCGATGGGCGAGGGACCGAACGATCGCGGCCTCTCACGCAAGCATATCGTGGAGGCCGTCGAGGCCTCGCTGCGCCGTCTGCAGACCGATTATCTTGATCTCTACCTGGCCCATGTCTTCGACGCGGAGACGCCGATAGAGGAGACGCTGCGCGCTTTCGACGATCTACAGCGCAGCGGTAAGGTGCGCTACATCGGCGCCTCGAATTATCCGGCCTGGCGCCTGGTCGAGGCGCTCTGGTGCGCACGCTATGAGCGCACCGCCCGGTACGAGGTCCTGGAGCCTCACTATAATCTGGTACACCGCGCCGAGTTTGAGCAGGAGCTGCAGACGATCTGCCTGCAGTACGGGCTTGGCGTGATCCCTTACAGCCCTCTGGCGGGCGGCTTTCTCGGCGGCAGCTATCGCCGTGGGCAGAGCCGGCAGAGTGCGCGCGCTGCGGCGGTGCTGGGACGCTATGACCATGAGCAGGCCTGGCGCACCCTGGAGACGGTGCAGGCCATCGCTGAGGAGACAGCGAGTACTCCTGCGGCGGTAGCCCTGGCCTGGCTCCTGGCTCAGCCGGCTGTGACCGCCCCGATTATCGGCGCCAGTCAGCCCGCGCAGTTGGAAGACGGCTTCGCTGCTCTACAGTTGCAGCTTTCGCCCGAACAGCTCGACCGTCTGACCACGGTCTCTCAGGGCCTCTAGTGCTCTCTGCCTGATAGCAGGCGGCCAAGCAGGAGCATGAGATCGCGCTGACGAGGCGCGCAAAGATCCAGCCGTCAATATGCTGAAGTCAGATGAGGGGGAGCCGTTGCCCATGTTGCCGCTGTGGCCAGAGGCCGTCTGGCGCCAGCGATGAACGGCGGGGCAACGGCTCGCTGGCTCTGGTTTTACTGCGCTGCGTTTCCCTTTGCTGGCACTGAAGGCCGCCATGTCCCTGGCTCTCTGCTTAGCAGGCTCTCCTGACACGGGCCGCCCCGGCCTCTCTTCTCTAGAGAGAGAGCAAAGGCTACCTCTACCTACCCTGGCCAGGCAGAGCCGAGCAGAGCACGCGTCAGATCAGCCACGTCCGACGCCGCTGCTGGCGACGAAGGGGACGCGCTGCTCCACGCCAGCATCTTCGATGCTGACCTCGTGATAGCGGTAGCTATTGCCGTCGGTGGGGCTGAGATAGCCAGCATCCTGGACGACCTGGGGGGCATCGGCGACGCTGGCGATCAGCACCGGTGTGAAGGCCCAGTTGTCGGCGGGGCGCAAACCGCCGATGACGCGCCCCAAGGCCCGATGTTCGGCCTCGATGCAGGCGATCTGGCCGGCGACCTGCGCCAGGTCGGGCCGGCCCATCGCGGCAAACTCTTTGATGGCCGCCAGGAAGGCTGAATCGAAGACCCCCTCAAGCTCCTGCTGAGTCTGAATGAAGGTCTTGAGGTCGCTGAAGGTCTGGGCCCCCTTGGGGAAGCTGAAGGTCTCGGCCAGCGACTGGCCACCATTGGCAGCGAAAAATTGTTGGTGAATCTGCTCCTCAACAAGGGCGGCTTTGAGATAGGACAGGTCGTCGCCGCTGAGACCCAGCGCGTCAGCGTTGGCGATGCCGTTGCTATAGAAGGTGACGGCTAATTGCTCTGCCGTGCGCGCAATCGAGAGAATCTGTGTGACGGCATCATCGAGGGTGACGAGCCGCTCAGCGAGGGCCCCTTGAGCGCGCACCGGCAACGGTCGGCCAATGGTTCCCAGTGTCGCCAGCCCCAGGCCACCCACCGCCAGGCCGGCGGTGGCTCGGCGGAGAAAGCGTCGACGCCCCTGACGTGCCGGGGTCTTGCCGGCGCTGCCATAGCTCTGATCGATAGAGATTCGCATGGCGATGGATTGATCCTTTCTGTCTGCACACTTTAGGTGAGAGCTGCTTTTCCGGGTTCCCCTCACGTTCCACCGCCTCTCATCCTCACAGTTCCACTCTAGCAGGCTCTCTAAGAAAAGGATCGACATCCACTGATACCAACGGCCCCGGGATCAGGGGCGGCGAGACGTTTCAGGGACGCGGCGGCAGCTCGTGTTCCTCGCCGTAGAGGAGGGCCAGGGCCAGGCCAAAGGCCAGATGGCGCAGGACGTTCTGCCCAAAGGAAGGCCAGCTTGCCAGCCGGGGCAGCTCGCCGCGGCGAATGAGAGGATGAAAGCGGTCGGCCAGCGGGGTCAGCCACCAGACGGCAGCTAGAAAGCCTTCGCCGAAGAGCAATCCCTTGAGCCAGGTTGGCCCTGGCAGGCGCGGCCTGACCAGGGCGGCGTAGATCTCGCCAAGCAGTACCCCATTGAGAAGATGCAATCCCCAGGCCAGCAGGCGGCGGCCTCGTCTTGGCCTTGCCCCTGGCCCAAGCAGTCCCTCGATGAAGCGCACGTCGCTGAAGTGGTTGCCGCTCAGGCGCTGGTCGAGGGCCATGACGAGACTGTAGACAGCGGTGGCTCCCAGGCCCGCCAGGGCCGCCTTTCCGGGTCGCCAGGGCGGCGGTCGACGTTCGACAAGCTCTTGCATTGCTTGAGGCTCCCCCTTCTTTCTTTTCTTCCGCTGGCCATTAGCTGGCGCTGAGTAGCCGCGCCTGCCGATCGGCGAGCACTACGCGTGCGGTGCGGGCGCCAGCGCTGATAGCCCCGTGAATGCTGCTCGAATGCAGATATTCGCCGCTCAGGTAGAGGCCCGGCACAGGGCTGCGCGCTTCGGGCAGCCGGGCGAAGATGCCGGGCGGCTGGGCAAATTGAGCGAAGGGTAGGCGATAGACAGCCAGCACACGCCAGCGCTGCAGGTCATGCTCCGGGAACCAGCCGGCCAGCTCTTGTAAGACGCGCCGGGCCAGCCGTTCATCATCCTCCTCGGCCTGAGCCCCTGGCTCGAGTATGGTAACCGAGAGCAGGTGCTGCCCGGGAGGGGCATACTGCGGGACGATATTGGTAAGCTGGACAGCGTGATTTATCAGCCCATCCGGCTCGCAGTTGAGCAGCAAGACAGGCTCATTGTAAAGCGATTGCGGACCGGCGAAGTAGAGGCAGGTACAGCCGCGGCCTTCTGTTGGCAGGGGCAGACCAGTGAGGCGGGCCGCTGTCGGGCTGTCGGTCGCGACTACGACGGCCTCGGCCCGCAGCTCTTCGCCGTTGGCCAGGCGTACCCCAGTGACGCGCCCCTGCTCACGTAGAAGCGCCTCGACGCGCGTCTGCAGGCGCAGACTGCCCGGCGGCAGGCTGGCGGCGAGCTGGGCGGCAATGGCTCCCATCCCTTGCTGCGGCAAGACAATATCGCCGCTTGCCAGCATGCGCCAGACAAAGCGGAACATGCGCGCGCTGGTCTGCAGGCCTCGATCGAGAAAGATGCCGCCGAAGAAGGGGCGGGCGAAGTTGGCAATGAAGCCGTCGCGGCAGAAACCCCAGTGGCGCAGGTACAGCTCACTGCTCTCGTCGAGCGTGGCCGCCGGCCAGGCGGCGGGTCCTTCCGCCGAGACTGTGCGTAGAATGCTGCGCGTCAGGCGCAGAACGCGCCACTTGTCGGCCAGGGGAAGCAGTGGGTTGGCGGCAGAAGCGGGCAGCCAGCCAGGCTGGCGGCGCGGGTCGGCCAGCGGATAACGACGGCCCCTTTTGATGAGCACTGCCCCGGGTAGGAAGCGCCCCAGCTTGAGGGCCTCTAGATCAAGCTCGCGCTGCACGGCGGGATAGGCAGTAAAGAGCACCTGAAAGCCGCGATCGAGCAGGAAGCCATCGGGATGGCGATCGCTGCTCACACGGCCTCCAGGGCGGTCGCTGGCTTCCAGCACCAGCACACTCAGCCCGGCGCGACTGAGGTGGCGTGCGCAGACCAGGCCGGACAGGCCGGCTCCGACAATGATGATCATGATGACGCCTCTCTCTCCTTTCTACTCTCCATCAACAAGCAGCGAGCCTGCTGCTTTACTTCACCTGAATGAAGCACGTGCAGGAGCCAGGACAGGAGTCAGCTTAGCCTGGCTGGTCGCAGCGCTCGCCGGGTGCGGGGCCAGCAGCGATCAGGCCTAGCTCCTGGCGCAGGCGCAGAAGCGCCAGATCTTTGGCCTTGCACTCAAGCATGACATCATAGTCAGACCAGGGAACGGCGGCGAGGAAGGCCCGGAAACGGTCGACGGTGACATACTCGCTGTGAGCGCCGAAGCGTTTGCGCGGGTCTTGCTCGGCATAGTGCAATTTGGGACGACGTCCGGCCCAGGTAGTCAGAATGCGCTCCCAGGGCAGGCGCTCTAGCGGAGTCTCCGCGCCTCCGTTCAGGGCGTGGTGCAGGTTATCGACGACCAAGGGCAGGCCGCTGGCTTCACAGATAGGCAGCAACTGGGAGACCGACCAGCAGCGCTCGTCGTTTTCCAGACGCAAGCGTCGGCGCACGCTGTCAGGCAGCTTCTCGATGTGGGCCAGCATGCGCCGCGCCGTCGCCGCCCGGTCGCCGTAGACACCGCCTCCGTGCAGGATAATGTCGCCCTCGATGCCGAGGCGCTCCATCACTTCGGCATGATAGCAGAGGTCGCGATAGCTGCTCTCCCAGACGGGACCGTCGGCAGAGATGAGCGTGTATTGACCAGGGTGCATCGAAAGGCGCATGTTGCCTGCGCGCGCCAGCCGCCCTATCTCCGTCACCTGGGCCGGATCAAAGCGGATCTGCTCAAGCGCGACCTCGGGATGGGAGCCAAGCGGTACCAGATCAGAGGAGATGCGAAAGACACTGATGCCCTGGGCCAGGTTCCAGCGCAGGATGGCCACGAGGAGCGCCAGATTGGCATCGACCAGGGCCTGCAGGTAGGCAAGGCCGCGCTCGCGCAGGGTAGTCAGGCGCAGGCTGCGCATCTTGCCACCCAGCGAGAGATTGACGCAGGCATAGCCTAGTCTCATCTCACCACCATCCTCCCGAGCCTCCGACCCCTCTTCAGACACGGCATGCCAGGCCCTCCCCCGCCCGGTCCCGGATCGCCAGGTCCTGCCGAACCAGGCGCGCAGTGATAGAGGCGGAGAGCAGAACGCCGGGAATGCCCGCCCCGGGATGGGTACCGGCGCCGACGAAGTAGAGACCCTCAACGTGGGGAGCGCGATTGTGGGGACGGAAGTAGGCCGACTGGAAAAGGGTCGGCTCTAGCGAGAAGGCCGCGCCCAGGTGGCTGCGCAGCTCGCCGGCAAAGTCGAGCGGCGTAAAATGTTGCTCGCAGACAATGCTAGCGCGCAAACCAGACAGACCCGCTTGCTCTTCGAGATAGCTCAGAATGCGCTCGCGCAGGAGCGGCGCCTCACGGTGCCAGTCGACGCCGTGCCCCAGGTGCGGCACCGGCGCCAGCACATAGAGGCTCTCGCCTCCCGTTGGGGCCATGCTGGCATCGGTACGGGTCGGCGTGTGCAGGTAGAGCGCCAGGTCTTTTGGCAGGCCCTGGCCATCAAAGAGCGCGCCGATCATGCCGCGGTAGTCGCGCGGCATGAAGATGGTATGATGGCGCAACTGGGGATACTGCCGGTTCAGCCCCAGGTAGAGCAAGAAGCAGCTCATCGAGTAGCGTGCCCGCTCCAGGCGACGCACCAGCCGGCGGGGGCGCATTTCCTCCGGGAGCAGGTGCAGATAGGTGGTGGCGACATCGCTATTGGCCACTACCGCCTCGGCCTGCAGCAAGGCGCCGTCGGCCAGAAGCACGCCCCAGATGCGCCCGGCGCGCATTAGAATACGCTCCACAGGCTGGCCGCAGCGTAGCTCCCCGCCCAGAGAGATGAACAGGCGTGACATAGCCTCGACAAGGGTATACATTCCCCCGGGCAGGAAGTGGACGCCTCCCAGGCGCTCCAGATAGGGAACGATGCTGTAGATGGCGCTGGCGCGGAACGGGTTGCCGCCAATAAAGAGCGGGTGAAATGAGAAGACCATGCGCAATTGTGGATGGCGGAAGTAGCGCGCAACGAAGCGATAGACGCTGCGCTGTGCTCCCAGACGCACCAACTCCGGGGTCACGCGCAGAAAATCGCTCAGGTGCAGGAATGGCTCGCCAGCCAGCTCAGCAAAGGCGCGCTGGTAGATGCGAGCCGTAGCCTCCAGAAAGGCGCGGTAGCCGGCGACGTCGCGCGGCTCGAAGCGGGCGATCTCAGCCTCGTCCTCGGGGGGATTGCCCCAGTAGTCGAAATGGTTGCCATCAGCAAAATAAATGCGATAGAAGGGGCGCAGCGGTATCAGGGTCAGATCTTCTTCAAGACGGCGCCCGGCGGCCTGCCAGAGATCCTGCAGCAGCCAGGGAGCCGTGAGCAGGGTGGGGCCCATGTCGAAGGTGAAGCCGTCAGCCTTGAGCTGGTAGGCGCGTCCGCCGGGGCGTTCTCGCGCCTCGATCAGGGTCACCTGGGCGCCAGCAGCCTGCAGGCGGATGGCTGTCGCCAGGCCGCCGAAGCCGGCTCCGATGACAATGACGCGGGGCCGGCCACCGCCGCGCTCGATGGGAAGGCTACTGGATGGCCGGGTAATGCTAGAGCGACTACTCATGACTGGAGCACCTCCTTGTCTGGCAGCCTGGCCAGAGCTTGATCATAGTCGAGTCCCGAGAGGAGACGGACGCAGCCCTCTACGGCGGCGATGAACTGGGCGGTGTCGGCGTAGAGGCGACGGAAGAGAGGCGCTCCCAGACGCAGCGTCAGGCGCGGCGGGTGTGTCGCGCTCCAGACGATGCCCGCCGGCAGCACTGGAATGCTGGCCCCGCTCGCACGCTCAGCCAGTTCTACAAGGCGGGCGAAGCCGGGTCGGAAGGGCAGC
Organism: Thermogemmatispora argillosa; assembly: GCF_059696725.1. NCBI lineage: Bacteria > Bacillati > Chloroflexota > Ktedonobacteria > Thermogemmatisporales > Thermogemmatisporaceae > Thermogemmatispora > Thermogemmatispora argillosa. Next base: position 1,868,341 of record NZ_AP019377.1, read on the forward strand.
AGCGCCTCCGTCGGTTGGCGTGGTGAGGGCAGCGGATCAACGGCAGGATAGCCCTCGGGGAAGACGACCAGCAGGCCGCCGCCACGCAGGACATCGACAGCCTGACGCCAGGCGCGGCGCAGGTAAGGGGTCACTTCGCTCGCACGGTAGGCACTGACGGCGGCGCTTTCGGTGCCGGGCCGCAGGCGCTCGGGACGCAACATGACTGGCCAGCCGGCCAGGGCGCAGAGCCGTTCCATGAGGAAGCGCTGCCAGCTCGTGCGCACCCAGTCGAGGGCGACCAGGATGTGCACGGGACGCGGTACGCTCCGTAGCAACAGGCAGCCATCGTAGAGATGGTGATAATGCCGGGCAGCCACAATGACCGGGCCTCGCGGTGGCAGATGCTCGCTGCCTTCAACGGCGATGCGTAAGCCGCGGCGCCAGAGCAGGAAGGCGGCGCCGCCGCGCATCACCAGGCGCGCGATGCTGTGCAGGCTGCGCTGTACCAGACCGCGGCTGCCCTGCGGAGCCTGCGTCTGGGCTAGAGAGGGAGCCAGCTCCTCATCACGCGCCGCTGGCCCGCTACCGGAGGCGCCGCGCTCGTCGCCCCCGCTGCGGCGTAGCACCAGGGCCGCCGGCAGAATACCCAGGAAGAGGCCCAGCAGCGGCGGCAGCCACAGCCCGACGCTCAGGTCGAGAGCAATGGCAAAGAGCGTATTGGCTGTATAGATCCCAAAAGGCAGCCAGGCCGCACCGCTCAGGCGCTGCTCAGCGAGATCGCTGCGCCAGAGCAGACGGCTCACCCCCATATAGAGCAGCCCGGTCACCGACCAGCCGACCAGGTTCTGCACAGGCATGCCGAAGTAGGCCCCCTGAACGCCCCACTGCCAGAAATGCAGGGGCAGGCGCTCGCTGGCCATCGCCGGATCAAGCGTCAGGTCCCAGACAGTCAGCAAATAGGCGCCCAGTAGGACCGCCCACAGGCCAGGCCCCTTCCGTGGCTCAGCCTCCTCAGCGCGGCGCCTCAGCAGCAGGTGAGCCAGAAGATAGGCCGAGAAGCCCATGTAGAACCACGAGAGCGGGATCGAGTAGGGCACGTGACCCAGGATCTTGAAGCCCAGGAAGGTATTGTAGGAATAGGGGCCGAAGGGAAAGCCGGTCGAGGTTCCGATCAACTCGATGCTGAGCGAGATCAGCGTTGAGGCGGCAAAGAAAATGAGCGTGCGACGCACGCCTACGATCCGCAGGCCAAAGAGCAGAACCGTGGCCGCCCCAAAGAGGATGTGCAGCGAGCCGGCATAGTTGATACCAAAACTGAAGACCGAGACGAGCAGCGGGCTGAAGCTCCACAGCTCGGGATGAGGCAGGGCGATCAGCATGCCCGCCAGCCCGAAAAGGAGCGCCGCCAGGTGGCAAATAAAGAGCACTTTCACAGCTTTCATACAGCACCTCCAGGAGCGTTCCCACGGATAATCAGGCGTCCGCGCCAGCGATGGCGACGACGCAGGGCCTGTCGGCCAAGCTGCAGGGCCACCGCCAGGTCGCAGAGCGGAGAGAGCCAGTACGTCCACGGCGGGCGACGATAGGCGCGCCGCATCCCCGCCAGAGTGCCAATGCGCAGCAGGAGCAGGCCACTATTGAGAGCGAGCACCAGGCCCAGCCCTCGCCCTAGCAGGCCCTGACGTCGTAAGCGCGTGAGCGCTGCCGCGAGCAGGCCCACCAGTGGCAGTGGCAAGGCCTGCACAAGGAGCACCTCCAGCCAGCCAAGCAGGGTGTGCCAGACAGGACTGAGATGGTCATGCAATGGGAGCGAGCGCGTCCAATTCTGCCAGGCCGCGCGCGCCGTAGGATACATCTCGACGCTGGCCAGGGCACCGCTCTCTACAAAAGCCACGCGCTGGCCAGCCTGGACGAGACGGCGCGCCAGGGTAATATCTTCGCAGAGCGAATAGCGCAGGGGAGCAAAGCCAGCGCAGGCAGCCAGCGCCTCGCGCCGCACAAGAAAACATTGCCCATTGGCTTGCACGCGCAGGACAGCGCGAGGGCCAGCATACACGGCCCCAGGACTCCCGTAGCGATAGACCAGGGTCGTCAACAGGGAGGGGTGCAGCATCCCGAGGAGAGGGGCCGGCGGCAACGTTTGTAGGGTTGCCAGACTGATGGCAGCCAGGCGATCGCGCTGGGCCCGTGCCAGCAGGGCCGCCACCAGGCCGGGCGCTGGGCGCACATCCGCATCGACAGTGAGCACCCAGGGGAAGGCCGGCGGTAGCGCCCGCCAGCCAGCTTCCAGGCCCCAGACCTTGCCATTCCAGCCGGCTGGAATGGGCGCGGCCTCAAGCAGGCGGAGGCGCTGGTCGCGGCGAGCGTAAGCACAGACAAGCTGAGGTGTTCCATCGTAGGAGCCGCCGTCGATGACCAGAATCAGGCCCACCTCGGGGCCTTGAGCTAGCAGGCCCTCCAGGCAGGGAGCCAGGCGCTCATATTCATTGAGAACAGGCACCAGCACTGCTACCGACCCGACCTGTTCCGACGTCGGGCGAGCCGGCGAGACAGGCTCCAGGGCCTGGCCGCCAGCGGTGCGCAGCAACCGCCATAGCACGCGCAGCGCGAGGGTCAACTGTGCCACCGCCAGTCCCCGTAGCAGGAAGAGCAGCGGCGTGCTCTGACTACGGCTCATCCGCTAGCTCCCCCTCCAGCGTAGGATCAGCGAGCTGCTCGCCGCGGCGCCAAAGCCGATCGAGAGTCAAAGCCAGCATCGCCTCGCGCAGCTTCTCGCTGAGCGTGGTATGGGCGCGCGCCCGCAGCACATCGTAGCCGCGCTGTTCAATGGCATGCAGAATGCGGCGGTAGAGGCGCCCGGCCAGCAGAATTGGCAAGCGCCGATCTGGCGGCAAGAGCCAGACGCCTGGGAGACTTTGGGCATAATAGAGGTGAGCGCGCGCCACCTGGTAGCGCATCAGCGCCCGAAAGGCGGCATCCGGTCCCTGGCCAGCATTGAGGAGCTGGAGCAAATGAGAGCGCGAGAGGCCGAAGCGCGCCAGGTCCTCCAGAGGCAGATAGAGGCGCCCTTTTCGCAGGTCGCCCCCCACATCGCGCAAGATATTCGTCAGTTGCATAGCGATGCCCAGGCCCTCGGCAGCGGAGAGCGCTCCTGGTGAAGTAGCCCCCAGAACATGCGCCAGCGCCAGCCCGACCGTACCGGCCACGCGATAGCAATAGGCGCGCAGCCGCTCGAAGCTGGCAAACTCGCGCGGCCACAGATCCCAGTGCAGCCCTTCCAGAAAATCGAGGAAAAGCGTGGTTGGCAGGCCATAGCGCTCGACCAACCGAGCCAGACGGGCACCGAGCGGCTCGCGCGGCGCCGGGCCCTGGCAGCTCTCCAGAAACCAGGCGCGCCAGGCCCGCAGCTCGCCAGCAATGGTTTGCGGAGACTCGGCAGGATCACGCTCATCGACCAGGTCGTCAAGCGTGCGGAAAAAGGCATAGAGCGTCACAAACGAAGGACGCAGCTCCCCTGGCAGGAAACGCGCCGCGAAATGAAAGGTGCGCCCGTGCCGGGCTAGCAGCGCCTCCTCTTCAGACTCGCCCTGCCCAGCAGCGACGGTGGAAGCGGGACAGCACGAGGCGACAGCTTCCTGCAAGAGTTCGCTTGAGGGTGGCCCCACTCTCTCAGAACTCGGCTTTGGCATGCGCATAGCGGCCATCTGCTCCTCTCCAGTGGACCCGGCGCCGCTCCCTTTTCGTCCAACGCGAGCCAGCGAGCCAGGCACCTGCGCCGCTTCTCCCAGGCAGCCCGTCTAGACAAAAGACAGAGACGGCTTCTGACCCTTGTGTTCGCAGCGGCTCTCCTTGGATCATTCGGGTCGGTCAGGGGAGAAAATGGCGTCAGACTGGGCAGGCATCACGGGTCTAGCGAGCGTCATACGCTTCAGGTCCTTCTCATATGACGTCCCGCGAGGCCCATTCTAGTAACAGCTCTTTGGCGCGACGGAGCGGCATTGGCTCAGAGCCTGGCCCAAAGCACGGGTCAGCGTGGAGCGGCCCAGGCCGCAACGAGAGGCTAGCCAGGGCCTGGCTGGTTTGCCCGGTGCAGGTTCCTTTCCCAGGCAGGCCAGACAAGCAGGCCCCGCTAGTACACACGTACGTATTGACTTACCTGCGCCGCCGGGTCCTGGCGTCAGCGTCGAGCAGATGGCGAGCCGGTGGGAGAGGAAGACGAGAGCGGAGCCAGGAGCTGCAAGCTGCGCTGCCCAGTGGGCGCCACGTAGACGATCAGCAGGCGCCCATCACGCAGCCAGAACGGGAAGAGCTGGCGGGCGCCGACCTCGGGCTGCGGCAACCGGATTGACGGCCCGGCAAAGGCGTGGACGTGCAGGCGACCGCTCGCGCTGTAGACCAGATCGCGGCTATCCGGCGACCAACTCCAGCCATCAAGCTCGCCTGCTACCGGGAGGCTGAGCAACGGACGCCCGTCGGGGATCGCCAGCGTTATCAGCAGCGTCTGGCCTGCCGGGTCGCGGCGCGCATAGGTCAGACGCTGCCCATCAGGCGACCAGCCAAAGCTAGTGATGGTGAAGTCGCCGACAGGGACCAGGGCCTTAACCTGGCCCGTCTCGTGGTCCATCAGATAGATGGCCCGACCCGGACCGCTCAGGCCCTCGCTGCTGGCGAGGAGGGCAAGATAGTGCCCATCGGGAGACCAGGCCAAATGCTGTACGGTCAGGCGCAGGTTCATAGTTGCCAACAGCTGCGTCGGATGGCCCCCGCGCGTTGTCTGCCAGAGCTGGGTTTGCCCATCTGTCCCTGTGACATAGGTAATGGAGGTACTGCCCGTACCGGGGGTCCAGGTAGCGGCCAGGGCAGGTTCACCCAGCGGATACATATACTGACCATAGGGCACAAGGGCGAGCAGCGGCTGTGAGGCGCCGGGGGGCGTCACCACAGTGACCAGGGCTGAGCCGTCAGGCGACCAGGCGGCATCGTGGGCCTCGCGCATCGCCAACACCTGACTACCCACAGGATCGCTCAGGCTGGCTGTGTACATCACCCCGGGGTCACGCCCATCTTGAATCACCAGGTGCTGCCCCGTGGGGTCGATCGCGACCAGCCTTCCCCCTTGCGCCAGCGCCGGCGGGGCGGCCAGCGTCTGCGTCACCTGGTAGCGCAGCACAGCCGTCGCGGGGGATTGCGGTGTCCGCGGTAGCCAGAGCAGGAGCACCAGCACCAGGCAGAGCAGCAGCGTCAAGGTCGCTGCCAGAGCGAGCGCCAGGCGAGAGCGGGGCCGGAGCCAGCCCGGGCGCCGGGGTTGGGGAGAACGTGGCGGCAGCCTGCTGAGGATGCGGGCCCGTAGCTCGGGAGAAAAGTGGATTTGGGCCGCCTGCTCTTCTAGCGCACGGCGAATGATTTCTTCCAGCAGGAGATCATCCGCCACGGCCCGATGGTTGACTTGAGAGCGCTCATGCGCGCGCCGCTCATGCTCCCCCTGCCGCCCGCGGCGCTCTGCAGACTGATCCGGCTGCAGCTCCTCGCCTGGCTGCGGCTCGTTCCGCGCATCACTCATGCTGTTCCTCCCTCCCTGAAGCGATCTGAAACGGGGGTGCATCCGTGTCGGCGCGCTCTTCCTCTGTCGCTGCGCGTGCCTGCTGATCTGGCGGCCTGATCTGCAAGAGGCGGCGCATCTTCTTAAGTGCCAACTGCAGGCGCTTGCGCAGGGTGTTTTCGGCCACCCCCAGCATGGCGGCGATCTCCGGCATGGTCAGCCGATGATAGTAGAAGAGGACCAGCACCACCCGCTGTTTCACTGGAAGGCGCTGCAAGGCCGCCACAACATCAAGCCAGTCCTCTACCCGCCCCTCGCGCAGCGACGTTTTCGGGAGCAGCTGCTCCTGTTCTTCGCCGGTGAGCCGCTCGCGCAGGAGGGCAGCTTGCCGCGCAAGCTGGCGCTTGAGGCTGATCGTCTGGTTGACCAGGATTCTGAGCAGCCAGGAACGCAAGAGCGCCGGGTCGCGCAAGGTCGCCATGTTTTTCCAGGCCAGGAAAAAGGCTTCCTGGACCAGGTCCTTGGCAGCCTCCTCATCTTTGACTAGCAAATAGGCTGTGCGCAAGAGCAGTCCCCCATAGGTATCAACGATGCGCGCGAAGGCCTCTTCATCGCCGGCCAGGCAACGCGCTACTAACTCTCTTTCCCAGGAGGCCCCCTCGGTTGCTGCCTCCGCTTCCGCTCGCGCCAGCGCTTCTACCTCTTCCGAGCCTGCCTCTCCCCCAGGCGGCCCCAATCGGCTGTCTCTCTCCACTCCAGATGGTTCCTGTGACACAATGCGTACCTCTCGTTCACAACATGGCGGCTCCCCGGCCCCATGCTTGTCTTCCTCATGGTGGCTTCCTTGATTCCATTCTCAGGACGTGCAGAAGATGGCGAATGGGTAAACGAGCGACGATGTTAGAGACTGGTACCACTTTGGCCGCGCCCTGACGTCTCCTGGGTTGGATCTTGCAATTCCGGGTACCTCTCTGTTCACGGCTTTCCTGGATCAGGGATGATCGCAGTTTTGTCCTGTTGTCTTGTCATCCTGCCTTTCCGCCAGGATGACCCAGACGCAGGCGCGGTGGCTCTCGCGACCGGTACGCGCCGAGCCGCTTGCGGCGGCGCGAGCCACTTGCGGTGGCGTGTGCCGGTCGCCAGCGGTCTATCTTCAACAAGGAGGATACGTGATGCGTCGTAATGCTCTCTTGGCATGCTTGAAAACGACCCCTGCCTTGATGCTGGTGCTGGCTCTGACGCTCTGGCTGCTGCCGGGCGGGCGGGCCGCGGCTCAGGGGAATGCCCTGGTGCGCGTCGTTCATGCTTCCCCGGCTGCCGGCAATGTTGATGTCTTTGTCGATGGCGGCAAGCTCTTGAGCAACTTCACTTTCGGCACCGTCACCGACTATGTCTCGGTGGCAGCGGGGCCGCATCGCATCCAGGTGGCCCCAGCGGGCAAGGGCATCGATGCGGCGGTCATCAATCAGACCGTCTCGGTCGATGCCGACATGGCTTATACGGTGGCGGCTATCGGCGATAGCGCCTCCAACCTTGGTCTGCAGGCTTTCGTCGATAACAATCAGCTCAGCAGTGGCATGGCCAAGGTGCGGGTCTACCATCTTTCGCCCAACGCCGGCCCGGTCGATATTGCCACGGGCGGCAAGACGGTCATTAGCGGACTGACATACAAGAACGCTAGCGACTACCTGAGTGTGCCGCCTGGCTCCTACACGTTTGACGTGACGGCCACGCAGGCCAATGCTACTGTACCGGTCTCGGCCACGCTGCAGAGTGGCATGGTCTACAGTGTTTTCGCGGTCGGCCTCTATAAAGGGACGCCCGAGCTGAAATTTGTCGTCGCTGCCGTCAGTGGCGTGCCGGGCATGCCCAACACGGGCAGCGACCCCAACGCTATGCCGCAGCCAACGGCCTCCACCGCAGTGCTCCCCTGGCTGGCTATCGTGCTGGCACTGCTCGGCTTGGGTGTCGGGGCGGGAACGCTAGGGGCCATCGTCCGACGGCGTCGCTGAGCGGAAACCACAGGGGAGAGTTGCCAGGCTGACAGGCTGCCGGCTAGCTATTCACAAGAGTCACTCGTGTCACGGCCTTCTCTCCCCTCCTGACTGGCGGTGTGTGGCTCACAGGCAGCGCCTTGTGAGCTGCATGCCGCCTCTTGTTTCGGTAGGCATGAAGGAGTGTTGTCCGGTGCCAGGAAAGGCCCAGTCTGCCAGGCGAAGCGACAGATCACTGCGCCGTCGGTGGCTTTCTCTTTTCTTGCTCTTGAGCGTGAGCAGCGCGCTGCTGCTCAGCGGCTGTGAGGCCCCCTGGCAGGCTGTGCCGCCGGCCAGCGCCAGACCAGCGACTGACGGGCAGGTCGAACAGGTTCCACAAGCTACGGTGACATCCACTCCTCGGGTTCAGGCGAGGAGTCCGGCGCCGCCCGTGCGCCTGCTCATTCCTAGCATTGGCGTTGCTGCTGCCATAGAGGGCGTGGGCCTGACTGCGGCAGGGACGCTGGCCACGCCAGAGCGGCACCCCTGGGATGACGTTGGCTGGTACAGCCTCGGAGCGCGCCCTGGAGAGCAGGGCAGTGCTGTCATCGCGGGACATCTTGATCGGCCCGGCGGCTCCCCAGCGGTTTTCTGGAATCTGCGCCGGCTACGCGCCGGGGCGGCCGTCATCGTCATTGATGCGCGAGGCCAACGCTGGTCATTCCGTGTCACAGCGGTCGCCTCCTACCCACCTCAGCGCGCGCCGTTATTGCGCATCTTTGCCGACCGCTCGGGGCACTACCTGAATCTGATCACCTGCGCTGGCACCTGGATTCCGAGTGAGCATCAGACCAGCGAGCGGCTGGTGGTCTACAGCGTTCTCCAGGGAACTTAGTTGCTCTGAGCGCTGCTGGCCGGTGCTGTGGCAGGGGCGGGAGCAGTCGAGGTGCGCTCTTCAGCCGCGGCGCGCGCCTCCGCCAGGCGTGCCCGTCCGGGCAGGGTGAGCGCCAGCACGGCAATCGCCAGCGCCAGCCAGAAGGTGACGATATAGGCATCGTTGATGCTCTGCATAAACTGCTGCGGCACCAGCGAACCGAGCAGTTGCCCCGCGGCGGCCTTCTGCGCGGCGGCTGCCGGCAGGCCGCGCATCTGGAGTACCTGCACGAGCTGCAGGAAGCGCTGGCCGAGAGCGGTGGCAGCATTGTGCAGGTCGCTGCGGGCAGCATCCTGGTAGGCGGTCAGCTGATGGGTGACGATGGTGCCCAGCATGGCGATGCCAAAGGATTGGAAGACGTTACGGGTGGCATTGAGCAGCGAGCTGGCGCGCGGCAGTTGGGCCGGCTTGAGGCCCGTCAGGGCCACGGTGAGCGTGGTCTGCAGAGTCAGGCCCAGCGCTACGCCGCGGATGGCGGCCAGCGTCATGATCTCCGTGTAGGAGGCGTCCAGCGCCAGATGGGCAAAGCCCCAGGTGTTGACTGCCAGGAGCAGGCTGCCCGCCAGGATCAGCCAGCGCGGGCCGATGCGGTTATAAAGAGCGCCGGCCAGGGGCGTGACGATGCCCGAGCTGATGGCCAGCGGCAGCACAATCAGGCCGGCCTCCAGGGGCGTGCGACCGCGCAGGCTCTGCAGGTAGATTGGCAGCAGGAACTCTGCGCCGAAGAGGGCGATCGTGCTCACCCAGCCAATGACGCTGGCAACGCTAAAGGTGCGACGCGTGAAGAGGCGCAGGTCGAGCAGAGGGTCGCGTCGGCGCAGCTCCACCACCACAAAGACGGCAAAGGTTAACAGGCCGATCGATAGCAGCGTCAGGATGCGGGCCGAGGTCCAGCCCTCGCTAGAGCCGCGCTGGATAGCGTAGAGCAGGGTCCCGAAGCTGATCACTGAGAGCAGGACCCCTGGAATGTCCAGGCGGGCGGCGGTGCCGCGCCGGCTCTCACGCAGCCAGATCAGACCCAGGATAAGGCCAGCCAGGCCGACCGGGATGTTAATCAGGAAGATGTAGCGCCAGTCAAGGTATTCTACAAAGTAGCCGCCGAGCACGGGGCCGCTGGCCGGGGCCACCACCAGCGGGATGCCGTAGAGGCCGAAGGCCAGGCCGCGCTGTTTCTCGGGAAAGGCGCCGAAGAGCAGGGAGATGCCTAGAGGGGCAAGCATGCCGCCGCCCAACCCCTGCAGGGCGCGGAAGGCTACCAGCCAGGGCAGTGAAGGGGCGAAGGCGCAGAGGACTGAACCCAGCACAAAGAGAAAGAGCGAGATCAGGTACATACGCTTGATGCCAAAGCGCTCGGAGAGGTAGCCAGCCAGCGGTGTGATGATGCCCAGGGCCAGTACGTAGGCAGTGAGGACGCCATCGACCTGGTCAACTGGTGCTTTGAAGACATGTTGTAGAGTGGGCAAGGCCACGTTGACGGCGGTGGCGTCCAGGATCACCATGAAGGTGCCGAAGACGACTGAGAAAAGGACTTTCCAGCGATAGTTTGGATCGGCGGGCGCAGCCTCGGTCGGTGCAGCGGACGTCGCCGGTTGGGCTTCCGGCTGTGGCTGAGCCGCCAGGGTCCTATCTGACTCCATTGCGGAGACCTCCTTTTTCCTTATCAAATGATAAATAGCGGTCGCAAAAAAAGTGTGCCATCAGCGTGCCAGGCCATAGAGGAGGACGCGCACCAGCAGGGCGGCCTGTTCGCTGGCGAGGGTCTCACGACGGCTCTCGGTCACGGCAGGCAGGGTTTCGCGTCCCCAGACAACGAAGCGTGACATCAGGCTCATGAAGAGGTAGGCGGCCATCCTGGCGTCGACACCGCCTTCGTCAGGCGAGCGCAGTAGGCCCTGCTCCAAACCTTCGCTGAAGACCGCAGCGATAGGGGCGATCAGGCTCTCTTCGAAAAGCGCATGGAGCTGGGCACGCACTTCGGCTGATAGCTCGTAGCGAATGTCATGCAGCATGAGCGCCAGGTCATGCCGGGTGGTTGTGAGCAGATAGCTGGCAAGGCGGCGCAGGCGCTCGGGTACGGGTTCGCTGCGGCGTGCAATCCGCTCTAGAACGCCTCTGATGCGAGCTAGCTCTTCGCGGGCCATCGCCAGATAGAGGGCTTCTTTGTCGGCAAAGTAGTGATAGAGCGCCGGCTGCGTCAGGCCGCATGCGTCGGCGATCTGCCGCGTGGTGACGGCCCGATAGCCGTATTCCATAAAGAGCTGTTGGGCGACCTGCAGGATGAGGCGCCGTGTCTCTTCGCTCTCTTCTTCTTTGGCGATGCGCGCGTATCCTTCGCGGGAGCTGCGCCGCGCTGACTTTTTCATTCCGGTGGCCAGGCTGCCTTTCTTGCCAGTTGGTCTGCTGATTTATCAACTGATAAGGAGTATATCCCGGGATAGGGAGGATGTCAAGGGCCAGCCCAGGGGAAAATAGGATCTAGTCCGCAGGTGTCTGTGGTCCTTCCAACGCTGATGCCTAAAGGGAGCGACTGGGGAAGGAAGTCATGCGGATTGTTGCCGAGGTCGGCCCAATCAGGTCGTCATCAGTACGAGCTGATACAGGAGCCACTCAACGCGTTCCTGGCTGTAGCGGACGCGCGATCACTACCTTCCAGCTCCACTGCTCCCAGCGCCTCGGGTCTGCAGCGTCTCTCGGCACGTTCGCCTCCGCCACCGCCTTCAGCAGCCAATAGCTCCTCTCTTGTTCCATTGCTCCCTCCTGGCTCCTCGCTCACTATATGGCAGGCAGACAAGCACGAACCCTCCCCAGCGGGACGCCCTCCCTGCCCTGGCCCGCCGGCTCTTCAGCCTAGCCTTGGTACCGGGTGCTGCGCACCCAGATCATAGATAGATTGTTTCCCTTCCGCTACGACCCAGTCGAAGGCATCGCGAGCGGTTTGCTCCCCAGCCTGCACCTTACCATCGGCCCCATCCAGCTTCTCAACGCTGCAAGCGCGATGCTCAGCAGAAGAACCAGCCTGATCAAGCCGCTGGCGCGCACGGGACACTGTCACCCTACCAGGCCGCTTTCTCTCATTGCCGCCTCCCTAGAAAGGATACGGCGGCTTCTCCCTCCCCTCCTCGGCCGCCTCCGCCGCTTCGAGCCTCCGTACCTTCCGCTCCGCCTCCTCCGCCTCCTCCTCCCTCCCCAGCGCACGCAACGCCTCCAGCTTCCCCCTCCAGAGCTCCAACCCCCCTGACAGCCATCTCAGCCCCCCTTCATAGGCCGCCAGCGCCTCCTCTTGTCTCCCCAGCTTCGCCAGCACCTGCCCCTGTCTCAGATACAGCTCCCAGCTCAACAGCCTGCTCCCAAGCGGCACCGCCAGCCCTCTCTCCAACGCCTCCAACGCCTCCTGCTCCTCCCCCTGCTCCTGATACCCCCTCCCCAACTCATACCACAGCCGGTCGTCCGGCGCCCTCCCCCTCCTCGCCTCCTCCTCCAGCACCCGCACCGCCTCCTGCACCCTCCCCACCTTACGCAGCATCCTCCCATAGCCCCATGCATACCCCCACCCTCCTGCCTCCTCCTCTCTCCCCAATTCCCACGCCCGCCGCGCACTCTCCACCGCCTCCTCCTTCCTCCCCAGCTCCCACAGATGCCTCCCTCGCAACTCCCACACCCTCGCATCGTCCGGCCTCAGCTCCAACGCCCGCTCGAACGCCTCCAGCCCCTGCTCATACTGGCACAGCAGCCCGTACTCCGCTCCCAGGTGATACCAGCCCTCCCCATCCTCCGGATACCGCTCCAGGTAGGCACGCAAGCCCTCCGCTCTCACTCCCCGACCAGGGTACAGACACGCACTCAGCGGCGCACACGCCAGCCCCCGCACCTTCGCACACGCCAGCGCCCGACGCAACCGCTCCTCCACCAGCACTCTCACCACCCGCCTGCTCCTTATCCCCAACACCCCCACCAGCAGCCTCCCTCGCTCCGCCCAACTCTCCTTGATCCCCAACGTCCTCACACACCGCTCACTCAGCCACCACACCACCTCCGTCCTCTCCCACTCAATCACCTCCTCCGCCCCCTCCCTTGGCAGCACCACCAACCCATACTCCCCCGACAGCTCCTTCCCCGTCCTCTCCTGCCTCAGCCTCGCCCTATACACCCGATGCCCCACCCCGTAATCCGCCAGCAGCCCCTGCAACCTCGCCGACGCCAGCCCTCCCCCCTCCCCCAGCTCCAGAGGCAGCGGCACATAGTCCAGTCTCAGCGCCCTCGCCGGCACCGCAAACTCTAGCGGCTCCTCCTCCCCTCCCTGCCCCTGCTCCTCCCACGCCAGCAGCCTCTCCAACCGTTCCCGCTCCAGCGGACGCGCAATCACCAGCTCACAGCCCTCGCACCAACGCTCCCAGCGCCTCGGGTCTGCGGCGTCTCTCGGCACGTTCGTCTCCGCCACCGCCTTCAGTAGCCAATAGCTCCTCTCTTGTTCCATTGTTCCCTCCTGGCTCGCCAGCCCCAGCACAGCAGGCAGGGAAGAACCCCTGGGGACGCCCTCCCTGCCCTGGCCCGCCGGCTCTTCAGCCTAGCCTTGGTACCGGGTGCTGCGCACCCAGATCATAGATAGATTGTTTCCCTTCCGCTACGACCCAGTCGAAGGCATCGCGAGCGGTTTGCTCCCCAGCCTGCACCTTACCATCGGCCCCATCCAGCTTCTCAACGCTGCAAGCGCGATGCTCAGCAGAAGAACCAGCCTGATCAAGCCGCTGGCGCGCACGGGACACTGTCGCCCTACCAGGCCGCTTTCTCTCATTGCCGCCTCCCTAGAAAGGATACGGCGGCTTCTCCCTCCCCTCCTCGGCCGCCTCCGCCGCTTCGAGCCTCCGTACCTTCCGCTCCGCCTCCTCCGCCTCCTCCTCCCTCCCCAGCGCACGCAACGCCTCCAGCTTCCCCCTCCAGAGCTCCAACCCCCCTGACAGCCATCTCAGCCCCCCTTCATAGGCCGCCAGCGCCTCCTCTTGTCTCCCCAGCTTCGCCAGCACCTGCCCCTGTCTCAGATACAGCTCCCAGCTCAACAGCCTGCTCCCAAGCGGCACCGCCAGCCCTCTCTCCAACGCCTCCAACGCCTCCTGCTCCTCCCCCTGCTCCTGATACCCCCTCCCCAACTCATACCACAGCCGGTCGTCCGGCGCCCTCCCCCTCCTCGCCTCCTCCTCCAGCACCCGCACCGCCTCCTGCACCCTCCCCACCTTACGCAGCATCCTCCCATAGCCCCATGCATACCCCCACCCTCCCGCCTCCTCCTCCCTCCCCAATTCCCACGCCCGCCGCGCACTCTCCACCGCCTCCTCCTTCCTCCCCAGCTCCCACAGATGCCTCCCTCGCAACTCCCACACCCTCGCATCGTCCGGCCTCAGCTCCAACGCCCGCTCGAACGCCTCCAGCCCCTTCTCATAGTGGCACAGCCCCCCATACTCCGCTCCCAGGCGATACCAGCCCTCCTCATCCTCCGGATACCGCTCCAGGTAGGCACGCAAGCCCTCCGCCCTCACTCCCTCACAAGGGTCCAGACACGCACTCAGCGGCGCACACGCCAGCCCCCGCACCTTCGCCCCCTCCAACGCCCGACGCAACCGCTCCTCCACCAGCACTCTCACCACCCGCCTGCTCCTTATCCCCAGCACCCCCACCAGCAGCCTCCCTCGCTCCGCCCAACTCTCCTTGATCCCCAACGTCCTCACCCACCGCTCACTCAGCCACCGCGCCGTCTCCGTCCTCTCCCACTCAATCACCTCCTCCGCCCTCTCCCTCGGCAGCACCACCAACCCATACTCCCCCGACAGCTCCTTCCCTGTCCTCTCCTGCCTCAGCCTCGCCCTATACACCCGATGCCCCACCCCGTAATCCGCCAGCAGCCCCTGCAACCTCGCCGACGCCAGCCCTCCCCCCCCCCCAGCTCCAGAGGCAGCGGTACATAGTCCAGCCTCAGCGCCCTCGCCGGCACCGCAAACTCTAGCGGCTCCTCCTCCCCTCCCTGCCCCTGCTCCTCCCACGCCAGCAGCCTCTCCAACCGTTCCCGCTCCAGCGGACGCGCAATCACCAGCTCACAGCCCTCGTGCCAGCGCTCCCAGCGCCTCGGGTCTGCAGCGTCTCTCGGCACGTTCGTCTCCGCCATCGCCGCCAGCAACCAATAGCTCCTCTCTTGTTCCATTGTTCCCTCCTGGCTCCTCGCTCACTATCTGGCAGACAGACAAGCACGAACCCTCCCCAGCGGGACGCCCCTCCCCGCCCCAACCACCGGCTCCTCACCGCAGCCTGTCTCCCGGGTGCTGCGCACCCAGATCATAGATATGTTGTTTCCCTTGCGCTACGACCCAGTCGAAGGCGTCGCGAGCGGTTTGCTCCCCAGCCTGCACCTTACCATCGGCCACGCCCAGCTTCTCAACGCTGCAAGCGCGATGCTCAGCAGAAGAACCAGCCTGATCAAGCCGCTGGCGCGCACGGGACACTGTCGCCCTACCAGGCCGCTTCCTCTCATTGCCGCCTCCCTAGAAAGGATACGGCGGCTTCTCCCTCCTCTTCTCGGCTGCCTCCGC
The DNA here is from genome assembly GCF_059696725.1 of Thermogemmatispora argillosa. Taxonomy (NCBI): domain Bacteria; kingdom Bacillati; phylum Chloroflexota; class Ktedonobacteria; order Thermogemmatisporales; family Thermogemmatisporaceae; genus Thermogemmatispora; species Thermogemmatispora argillosa. Next base: position 1,883,344 of record NZ_AP019377.1, read on the forward strand.
CGCTTCGAGCCTCCGTACCTTCCGCTCCGCCTCCTCCGCCTCCTCCTCCCTCCCCAGCGCACGCAACGCCTCCAGCTTCCCCCTCCAGAGCTCCAACCCCCCTGACAGCCATCTCAGCCCCCCTTCATAGGCCGCCAGCGCCTCCTCTTGTCTCCCCAGCTTCGCCAGCACCTGCCCCTGTCTCAGATACAGCTCCCAGCTGAACCGCCTCCTCCCAAACGGCACCGCCAGCCCTCTCTCCAACGCCTCCAACGCCTCCTGCTCCTCCCCCTGCTCCTGATACCCCCTCCCCAACTCATACCACAGCCGGTCGTCCGGCGCCCTCCCCCTCCTCGCCTCCTCCTCCAGCACCCGCACCGCCTCCTGCGCCCTCCCCACCTTACGCAGCATCCTCCCATAGCCCCACGCATACCTCCACCCTCCTGCCTCCTCCTCCCTCCCCAATTCCCACGCCCGCCGCGCACTCTCCACCGCCTCCTCCTTCCTCCCCAGCTCCCACAGATGCCTCCCTCGCAACTCCCACACCCTCGCATCGTCCGGCCTCAGCTCCAACGCCCGCTCGAACGCCTCCAGCCCCTTCTCATAGTGGCACAGCCCCCCATACTCCGCTCCCAGGCGATACCAGCCCTCCTCATCCTCCGGATACCGCTCCAGGTAGGCACGCAAGCCCTCCGCCCTCACTCCCCCACAAGGGTCCAGACACGCACTCAGCGGCGCACACGCCAGCCCCCGCAGCTTCGCCCCCTCCAACGCCCGACGCAACCGCTCCTCCACCAGCACTCTCGCCACCCGTGTACTCCCCACCTCCATCAGCCCCACCAGCAGCCTCCCTCGCTTCGCCCAGCTCTCCTTGATCCCCAACGTCCTCACACACCGCTCACTCAGCCACCACACCACCTCCGTCCTCTCCCACGCAATCACCTCCTCCGCCCTCTCCCTCGGCAGCACCACCAACCCATACTCCCCCGACAGCTCCCTCCCCGTCCTCTGCTGCCTCAGCCTCGCCCTATACACCCGATGCCCCACCCCGTAATCCGCCAGCAGCCCCTGCAACCTCGCCGACGCCAAACCCACCCCCTCGTGAAGGCCAACCGGCACATAGTCCAGCCTCAGCGCCCTCGCCGGCACCGCAAACTCCAGCGGCTCCTCCTCCCCTCCCCGCCCCTGCTCCTCCCACGCCAGCAGCCTCTCCAACCGTTCCCGCTCCAGCGGCTCCGCCAGCACGTGCTCACAGCCCTCGTGCCAGCGCTCCCAGCGCCTCGGGTCTGCAGCGTCTCTCGGCACGTTCGTCTCCGCCACCGCCGCCAGCAACCAATAGCTCCTCTCTTGTTCCATTGCTCCCTCCTGGCTTCTCGCTCACTATCTGGCAGACAGACAAGCACGAACCCTCCCCAGCGGGACGCCCCTCCCCGCCCCAACCACCGGCTCCTCACCGCAGCCTGTCTCCCGGGTGCTGCGCACCCAGATCATAGATATGTTGTTTCCCTTGCGCTACGACCCAGTCGAAGGCGTCGCGAGCGGTTTGCTCCCCAGCCTGCACCTTACGATAGGCCTCGTCCAGCCTTTTCGATATCCAAGTGGTATAGTTGCGATGGGGACCACGATGATAGGGAACGCCTTCGGCAGCGGCAGCGGCAGCATTATCAGGAAGGTTCATACCGTTGTCGGGTCCGTCAAAAACCAAACCGTCTGCTATGGCATCTTGCACCAGCGGATGACTCTCACACTCGCAGGGAACGACATGATGAGCCTGGTAACCACGGCTAGTCTTCATACTAGCACGCAGCTGCAGCCTGTCGCAATTATGCACCACCCAGGCCCCACTCCCCACCGTGAAGGTGTGGTCCTGGGCCACCTCCAGATTATACATCGTCTGCGAACCTGCTACCGCCCGCTTGTCCGTCACCACCCCAACGCTCCCATCGGCCTCCACCAGGTGCATCCCTACCTGGATCTGGGCCACAGGGACGAAGCCCTTCTCCTGCGTCAAGAACGGATGCTTCTGATTGGTATGGATCACCTCGCTCCTCGTGGTGACCTTCCCATGCGCATCCTTGCTGACCGTCTTCACGGTTAGATCCACCAGATCATTGTCTGCGTGGATCCACACATGCACTACCGGCTTGAGATCTTCCTGGCGCGTCTGCGGATTGTAGGCTACGACCTGCTGGCCCACATGCAGCGTCCCAATAGCCTGCTCCCCTTGCGCCGTTCGCACCGGCGTCTCGTACGTGAAGCTACAGGCGCCACTCTCCACCGCCACACTGGCCCGCTCAGCCTCATCGGCGGTCGCATGCTCCACGCTGTCAGCAGCAGCATGCTCGGCGCTGTCCACCAGGGCATGCTCCGCCGCATCAGCCACCGCATGCTCCGCCGCATCAGCCACCGCATGCTCCGCTACATCAGCCACCGCATGCCTCACCACATTGGCCACGATGTGCTCACCCGCATCCAGCAGCACGTGTACCCCTACCCTGGCAATCTCTCCCACTCCCGTCAACGACAAGGCATCCATCCCAATGTTGAGCAGCAGATCCCCACCCGCCAGCAGCTTCTCCTGCCAGCTCGCGCTGCTAAAGAAGATCGTCTGCACATCGTTAACCATCGAAGGGATACCCGTGGTAGCATCCAGAACCGCAGTGCCCACCGTCTTGACCGCGTTCCAGATGGTCCCGAGGAACCCCCCACCGCTGTTGCCGTTGTTATGCGAGGGAGACGAGGATGGCTTCGGGGAAGGAGCTGGTCCACCACCCCCACCGCCCCCTTCTGGGACTATGAAAGCCTGCCCACTGGGATCATTGAACGTCTCCGGGTTCCCTGCAACATAGGCGTACGGGTCCATCCCCTGGCCATTCCCCTGCACCGGGTCCGCCGACAGGAAGAGGCCCACCTGCGGGTCATAGTAGCGCGCCCCATAGTAGTCCAGCCCACTGACATCATCCCCATACTGGCCCGTGAACCCGCGCGCCGTCCCCATGTCCCCCGCCCGATAGCGCTGGTTCCCATACGGCCCATATCCCTGGTTCCCCAATAGGGCCGCCGCCCCATCCGCATTGCTAAAGGTCGCAACCACACTGCCCACCTGGTCCGTCAAGAAGAGCTGCGTCCTGCCCGGCTGGCTCCCCACACCGCTCAGCTCGCCCAACAAATGGCCCCCCAGGTCATAGTAGTGGGTCGTGCTCAGCAGGCGACCATCACCGGTGTAGGCATGCTCCTCCAGTCCAAAGGCATAGACCGTCAGCGTCGTCGACCCCGGCGTCACCGAGCGACGCAGCACCCGCTCTCCCGAGGCATCGTAGACATACCACTCTTCCGCCGAGGCAGTCGGATTCTGCCAGTGCACCAGCTCATCCAGGGGATCATAGTCTAGCGTCTGAGACGCCCCGTTGAGACTGCGCGTGGTCATGTTCCCCCAGAGGTCGTAGCTCGCCGCATAGAGCGCCGCCACGCCGCCAAGGCTTGAGCAGGTCGTCCCGGCAGGGTAAAGACCCGTCAGCTGATGCGGGTGCGAGCTGTCGCAGTAGAGGTACTGCAAGGCTGGCCCATTGCCATTGAGCGGCCCCTGCCAGAGCTGACCAAGATTGGTGTAGCTAAAACTGCTGCTATAGCCCGCCCCGCTAATGGTATTGGAAGGCGTGGCAGTACCACAGAGGCCATTGCCCGCCGCCGGCGGCGTCCCCAGGTTGCCCGCCCAGACAAGGCGCTCCTGCGCGTCATAGCAGAAGACCTGCGTCTCGCTGCCACCGGAGTTGGCTACGCCCGGGACACTGCTCTGCTGCGTGGTCAGGCTGAGCACGTTGCCAGCAGCATCGTAGCTGCGGGTCTGGCTGAAGATGCTACCACTCTGACCGCTACCGCTGCTCCAAAGCGCCTGCACCGCTACCGGACGCAGATCAGCATCGTAGCTGAATTGCTCCGTGGCGGCTGGAGCACTTCCACTGGCCGTCTGGATCGTCACCGTGTCGGGCAGAGCGCGCGCATTGTAGGTCACGCTCGCCAGCAACGGACTGCTCCCTGTCGTGGGACTTAGACCGACCAGGGCGCCAGCATTGGGATCATAGACCTGCGTGAAGCTGTAGCCCGGGTCGCCGGCTACACTGGTGCTGGTCGTGGTGGTCGTGACCTGATCAGCGTCGTTGTAGCTGATCTGCTGCTGATAGGTCGGCAGCGGCGTCGTCACGTTCCAGGAGGCCGGCAGCCCCAGCGCTAGCGTACTGGTTGTCAGGCGCCCACGCTGGTCATGCTGGAAGCGCTCGGTGACCGTCGCCGAGCTGCCGTCGGGGTACCAGGTCGTGGCAATGCTCTGCGTGAGGCGCCCGACGGGGAAATCGCTGCTCCCCTGGCTTCCAAGAGTGCTCGTGTCATAAGTGTTCTGGACAAAGGGATGGGCCCCACTGCTACAGGCTCCCGCCACGCTCTGGACCGGGGCCGCATCTTGCAAGCAGACCAGCCGCCCTAGCAGGTCATAGATGTAGCCCAGCGTGCGCGAACCCGAGACATCGGTCACCAGGCGCCCATTGGGGTCATAGCTGTAGTCATGGGGACCACGATCGGGATCGAAGAGGTGCACGAGCCGGCCCAGATCATCGTAGCTCATGCTCGTGCTGACACTGGTGATGGTCTGGCCAGCCTGCGGCGCCAGATCGGTCACGGTCACGACGGTCGGTTCGTCGAGAGCGTTGTACTGCACAGCGCGCTGAGCCGCCACGTTGCTGCTAATCGCCGAAGCCGATGGGCTGGCCACACCATTGTAGGTCTGGCTGTAACGGGTACGCCCCAGGGCATCGCTGAAGCTGACCGTCATGTGATTGTCAGCATCGATGCTCTGAACGTAGCTGTAGAGCGCGCTGTCTCCGACCGGGCTCCCCAGGCCGTAGTTGACACAAGCGGTGTAGGTCCCGCTCAGGACGGCCGAGCAGGCGATACCCGGCTCCTGGCTGGAGCCGTAGTTAGGATCACGCTCAGCGATGACTCGCCCGAGCGCGTCGTAGAAGGTTACAGTACCACCAGGCGCCTGGCCGTTGATGTCAACGGCGCCGTTAGGATCAACCCAGCCGCTGCCGCTCGCAACCTGGAATGGCACGCTCTGGAAGACGCTGTTGGTGCTGTCATCGTAGACTGTGAAGACGACCGTGTCCTGACCCGGCGTGGGACCAGGCGTGCGCGTCTCGACGGCTCGCCCCAGTGCATCGTAGAAGGTGCGACTGATAGCGTTGGGGTAGAGACTGCTGACCGTGTCAACTTCGTAGCAGGGCAAACTGCTGCTGGCGGTACACGAGGAGGGATTGACGGTCTCCTGATACGTGTAGCTGGCCGTCTCCAGTGGCAGCGTGACGCTGGTGGTCGTATTGGCGCCATTGTAGCTCACGTTCTGACTGGTGGTCTGGCCGTTGACATCGGTCGTACTACGCAGGAGGCCGCCTTGAGTATAGTCATAGGCCAGGGTCACCGTCTGCCCCAGGGCATTCGTCTCACTCACGGGACGAGCCTGATAGCTGTCGTAGATCGTGCAAGCGGTATAGCGACCGGCGGTCCAGGCAGAGGACATGAAGGGAGGTGCACTACTCAGGCTACAGCCCGCGTTCGCGTAAAGGCCGGGGTTAGCAGCGCCAACGGCATCTACGCTTGCCAGAAGGTTGCCATCGGCATTGTAGCCATAATAGGCGGTCAGGGCCGTCTGGCTGGGGTTGGTGCAATCGCTGTAGGTCTTCACCGTCGTGGGCCAGCCGGCAGCCGGGCGCGGCACCCCCGAGGCCACCCCCTCATCGTAGGTTGTGTCCTGACAGAGCCAGACGTGACCGCTGCTGTCTGTGAGCTGGCTATGCACAACCGAGCGAAGATTGTGATAGACCCAGCCGTTGATGGTGGTGTCAGTCGGCTGATAGGTCCAGCTACGCGTGACAGTGGGAGCGTTAGAGGCCGTGATCTGCTGCGAAAGCAGGTTCTGATACTGGCTCTGATCGATGCCGTTGGTGGAGCTGTAGCCCGCGTAGGTATTGCTGACCTGGACCCAGGGGGCATTACTGTTGCTCGTCCCTTCGTAGAAGGTGGTCTTGCTGGTCAGCAAGAGCACGGCACAAGGGACGTAGGTAAGATCGTAGCGCCCATCACAGGCATTGTGCATGCCGTTGCCAGCATAGACATTTCTGGTCTGCTGGAGCAGCGGGCTGCTGGTGCTGTTGCCTTGATAGATGTCCTCCTCATAGAGACTGCCAGCCGTGTAATTGCCGCTGTCGCCAGCCTGTGAACCCCAGCCATTGGTGGTGGCGTAAGCGCGCGCGATCAGGTTGCCAGCAGGAGTTGTGATGTAGACCCACTGGAAGCCGCGAAACTCCTGATGGTAGAAATCCATCCAGTCGCCTTCACTGGGCGGAGCCCAGCTATCGGCAAGACAGTCGCTGTCGCCCTGGGAGTCTTTGGGGCAGCCGGTGCCTACAACCTTGAGCCGATAGTGGAAGACATAGGTGGCTTTGGGAATGGCCGAGGCACTGCTGTCTGTTCCCAGAGCGGTGATGCGGGTAACCACCTGGACGCCCCACTGCTTATCGTCTGGATGAGCAAAAGTACCCGTACAGTCGCTGTGCGTGCTGCAATAGAGAGGATCGTGGCGATCATCACCGGTGGCGCTGTCATAGGGCGTGCCGTGAGCGTTCGCCGTGGCTGTGGCGTAACTGATGCTGGCCCCCTGGCCGGTCTGCTCATCAACTACCTGGGTGAGATAACGCCAGTAGGTGATCTGAGTATAGTGTTGCTGGCCATTCTGAATGGAATGGCTCAAATCGGTATAACCATCAGCCAGACCATCCGAAGTATAGGTCAATACCAGCGGCTTCAGGTTATGCGCAGTGCCGTTCTGATAGACGGTCGGCGTAACCTGGGTGAGCAGGTGATTGCCAGTGTGATAGATCTGGATCTGGGTGTAATCATCCCAGGCCTGTACAAAGGGATCGTCGTGATAGGTGAATTGATAGCTGTAGGCTTTGTGCGAGGCGCTGCTATCGTCACCAATGTAGCTGACAATCTGCTGCAGGCTGAAGGTGCTCATCACGGACGGGGCCGGCAGTCCATTGGGGTGATCCAGCGGATCATCACAGCGCAACGTGGTATTGACGGGCGGGGTCCGGCTGCAGTTGTAGTTTGTCCCGTAGCTGGTGACATAGGGCGCGCTGCTGAAGGGGGCACGGTAGTAGAAGTCGATTGTGCCAGCGACCCCGGAGGCATCGCCATAGACAATCTGGCGCGGAGCCGCGCTACGCACGCCATGTGAGGTCTTGTCTTGAAAATAAGTGATGTTGATGTAACGCCCCGAGGCCCCCGGCCCTTCATTGGCCAAGGTGACCCGATTCAGATCCCACTCGTAGTTTTTGCGTGTTCCATCACTCTCAATAACATATTGCAATGAGTCGCTGGTGCAGCCAAAGGTGTAGTAATTCCCTACATCGTCCCAGACCTGGAAACAGGGCGTACTTGTATTCGCATTCATCATCTGAATGCGATAGCCGTTGATGTGCTGGGGGATGAAGCTGGTGGTGCTTCCCGGATTGGGCACAAGGCGATCGCTGGCTCCAGCTCCGCTCAGGAAATACCAGGTGCCCGCCTTTGCGCTGCCGCTGGGATAGTCATCGGCAGTGATTGCCCCCAGGCCAGACAGGGACCAGCCTTCTCCCAGCATGTCGCTCGGAGCCGAGGCATTGTGATGCTCGTTGGTGCTCTCGCTGGAGTAAACCAGGGCCAGGGCCGGTGTCGCGCCCGGCGGGCCAGCGACAACCGAGAGGGGATAGCTATATGAGAATTGCCCCGAGTTCCCCTGAACAGCATCCAGCAATGGGATGGGAGGTGTTCCATTTTCGGGAGCGCCACTGATGGCCAGCGTGCCACTGGCCAGCGCGGTGATCTGAGCCGATAGCGTGTGTGTTTGCGGGTCGTTCTGGAGGGGAACCTGATACTGGGAGAAGGGTTGTCCAGCAGCTCGCGCCGCAGCAATGGCATCGGGCCAGGTCAGCCAAAGCGTGCCCGGGTCGAGATCAAGGCGAGCCAGATCATCCGGCTGGTAGTGATAGAGCACGTTCACAGGCTGCTGCAGACGCACGCCGCTCACCAGACGTCCCTGACTGTCGGTTACCTGAATCTGGTACATCCCCAGCACACTGACCGCACCAGGGAAAAGACCGTGGAGCTGGGTCACGTTCAATGAGAATGGAGGCGTCGGCGTGCCTGTCGGTGGAGGCGTGGGTGAGGGACTAGGTGTCGGCGAAGCCGCAACAGTGGGAGTAGGCGTCGGCGAAGCTACAGGGATGGGAGTAAGCTGCGGCGAGGGTGGCCCAACGAGCGCATTGGGGATGGTACTGCTGGCAACCTGGGCCTGCGAAAAGTCCAGTGAGCCGGCAGGAATCTGGATCTCTAGACGCCCATCGCTTCCCTGGAGGTCAAGGGGGCTGCCACCCGCCGAGCCACTCAACAAGGCCGGACTCAGACTTTGCGTCAGAGGCTTCATAGTCGCCGGCTGAGCGCTGGGAAGCTTGGCTAGCTGGGTAGGCTCGCTGTCAATAGGGAGGGCAGGAACACTGGCAGGGAAGTTGAATGCGTCGGGATTATTCGCCGGCTGACGCTGCTGCAGGAACTGGGCAAAGGTCAGCTGCGCCGGCGCCAAGGCCGGTGGCAGCGATTGGGCATGCGCTACCGGTGAGATGAGTGTCCAGTTCTGTCCCAGTAGATACCATATGAGCAGACACGTATAGACCAAAAATAAAAATGGATTTTTCCTTCTTCTACGAGAAATGGATTTTTTGCCAGAATCTAGATTGAAATGAGTAGGACGATCATGAGGAGCTTCGAGGGGCATAAAAATACCACCTCCGACAGTGTGGATCATTGTTAAAATGCAGGTCAGATAACCAGCTGTTCTGTATATCAGAGGGGGCGATCGCAGAGGATCAGAAAGCGATGCTCAGGATGCGCCTTCTCTATACACAGTCTTCTATATGATATACAACAGACGGAGATCATTGTCAATATATGAGAGTTTCGATTGATCTGACCAGACGAAAGAGCTTGATAGACTGAAGGCAGTTATAGTTATTATCACCCGAACGCGATGCTTATCTGGCCTGAACGGCCTGCGACGATGCAAGAGCGCAGCGCCCGGACATAAGAGCGACCCCAGGACCTTGGGCGACCTGCGATGATGTATACTAAGCAATAATAACAAGGTATCGTCAGCCTGGCCGGCCTGCCGTCCGGGTGGAAATGCAGGCCGCAAGAGGCCCCACCCCAGCACCAGCACGGCAGCACCAACAATCAGGCCAGGTCAAAGAAGCAGGCGCAGCAGGCTCACAGGGGAGCCTGCGCCGCCCCCCTGTCGATGGGAACGGAACGGCAAGGAGGAGAACTTGTATGGCCGCCCATGCTAAGGTTTATCGTACCGAGCTGACACCAGTCAGCTTTTTGGAGCGCAGCGCTCTGGTCTTCCCCGAGAAGGTGGCCGTCGTCCACGGCGAGCGCCGCTATACCTACCGCCAGTTCGCCGAGCGCGTCTATCGCCTGGCCAATCAACTGCGCGCCACCGGCCTGCGCAAACACGATCGCGTCGCCTTCCTCAGCCCCAACGCTCCCGCCCTACTGGAAGCTCACTTCGGCGTGCCCGCCGCCGGTGGCATCCTGGTGGCAATCAATACGCGCCTGACCAGTAAGGAGATCGATTATATCTTGAAGCATTCTGGCTCCCGCTTCCTGTTCGTCGACGCCGAGCTGCTACCGCTGGTGGAGCCTCTGGAGCTGACCGGCGTCGAGGTGGTGCGCATTGACGATAGCGGCCAGCCCTCTGACCCCTACGAGCAGTTTCTGGCCGCCGGCTCGCCAGAGCCACCAGAGAGCTGGCTGGAGGATGAGGAGGAAACGATTTCGATCAATTATACTTCGGGCACGACAGGCAATCCGAAGGGCGTGATGTATACCTACCGCGGCGCCTACTTGAATGCTCTGGGCGAGGTCATCGAGACAGGGATGAGCAGTAGCAGCGTCTATCTGTGGACGTTGCCGATGTTCCACTGCAATGGCTGGTGTTTCCCGTGGGCGGTGACCGCCGTGGGGGCGCGCCATGTCTGCCTGCGTAAGGTTGATCCTGGCCTGGTGTGGGACCTCCTGGAGCAGGAAGGGGTAACGCACTATAACGGGGCGCCAACGGTGCATATCTTCATTGTGAATCATCCGAAGGCCCACCGCATCGAACGCGGGGTGACGGTGACCGTGGCTGGGGCGCCGCCTTCGCCCACACTGCTAGCGCAGATGCGCCGTTTGAATATGCGCCCGATCCACGTCTATGGGCTGACGGAAACCTACGGCCCGTATACGGTCTGCGAGTGGCATGAGGAATGGAGCACGCTGCCAGAGGAGGAGCAGGCCCGTTTGCTGGCACGCCAGGGCCAGGGCTACGTTGTCGCCGAGCGGGCGCGCGTGGTCGATAGCGAGATGCACGACGTGCCCTGGGATGGGCAGACAATGGGTGAGGTGCTGATGCGGGGCAATAATGTGGCGAAGGGCTATTATGAGAACCCCGAGGCGACGGAGAAGGCCTTTGCCGGCGGCTGGTTTCATTCGGGCGATATCGCGGTCTGGCACCCCGATGGCTATATCGAGCTGCGCGATCGCGCCAAGGACATTATTATTTCGGGCGGCGAGAATATCTCGACGATCGAGGTGGAGCAGGTGGTGGCGCGCCATCCCGCCGTGCTGGAATGCGCGGTGATCGGTATCCCCGATCCCACCTGGGGCGAGCGCCCGAAGGCCTTCGTGACCTTGAAGCCTGGCCAGAGCGCGACAGAGCAGGAGATCATCGAGTTTTGCCGCCAGCATCTGGCGCATTTTAAGTGCCCGGTGGCGGTCTCGTTCGGCGAGCTGCCAAAGACGTCGACGGGCAAGATTCAGAAGTTTGTGCTTCGTGAACGCGAGTGGGCCGGTCGCGAGAAGCGCATCAATTAGGTCGGCGCCTGGCACTCAGGCGTGAGAGGGAGGGCGTCGCAGGCGCAGGCTCGCCCGGCGTCCTCTTTTAGCTGGTTAGCGCCTGGCCTACCGCACCGCTTGAGCCGCAGTCTCTACTTTGTGCTTTCGCTGTTTCTCTTGCCTCCTGTTCCACTTTCAGCTATACTCGTTAGCAATGGACCGCTACTAAGCAAACGCTGCCTTGCTGCTCTCTGAGGCGGACGGCGCGAGAAGGAGAGCGATGAGATCACCCGCTGTCACCGTTTTTTGCTCCTGGTCTGGGGCCAACGCTGATGCTCCCTGGCGCGAGCGCGTGCTGACGGTGCTGAGGCCGCTGGCAACGCAGGATCTGATCGCGCTCTGGGATGAAGGCCCATCGGCTCCCGATAAGGCCGCTACGCAGGCGCGAGCGCAGTCCCTCTCTCGCGCCGCGCTTTTCCTGGCTCTGCTCAGCCCTGATTATCTCGCTGTGTCCGAGCGCCTGGCCGAGCTACAGCAGGCCCGGCGACGTCAGGCTATCGGGGAGCTGGTGCTGATCCCGGTCGTGCTGCGTGCTTGCGCGTGGATAGGAAGCGTGGGCGACGATCTGGCGCCGCTGCCCGCCGACGGGCTGCCCCTTGCCAGCCGCGACGATCCCGATGAGGGTCTGCGTCAGATCGAGCATGGCCTGCGCCAGGTCTTGAGCAGCCTGCTCTTTGAGCGCCTTCGTCAGCGCGACGTCGCCGCCGCTGGGCTGCTATGCTTCTGCGCCTGCCTGGCCCCTGAAGCCATCCCCGAGCTGCTCCTGACCAGAGGGCTGGCCCGGCTTCCTCATCCGTTGGCGGCCACGGCTGCAGATGGGTCGGCACTGACAACGTTGCAATCCGAGGCTCTCCTGATGCGTGATCCCCAGAGAGAGACGCTGCAGATCCATATGCTGATGCGGGAGGCCCTGCCCGAGCGGTTGCCAGCAGAGGAGCAGGTGGCCTGGAAGCGGCTGGCGATCGAGGCCCTGGCGATCGCCTACCCCGGCCAGGAGCGGGAGCACTGGCCGACGTATGAGGGCCTGCTGCCGCACGCGCTGCACTGCGCCGCCTGGATCACCCAAGAGCCAGCGCTGCAGACCGCGACCGCGGCCAGCTTGCTTCAGCAGGCCGGTACCTATCTGCGCCAGCAGGGACGCTATCAGGAGGCTGCGCCGCTGTTTGAGCGGGCGCTCTCTATCCGCGAGCGGGTGCTTGGCCCTGACCAGGCTGAGACAGCGACCTCTCTCTCTGATCTGGCTTTCGTCTACCGCTTCCTGGGGCGCTCTTCGGAGGCGCTGCCTTTGCTTGAGCGGGCGCTCTCTATCCGTGAGCGGGTGCTTGGCTCCGCTCATCCGCTGACCGCCGCGACGCTTGAGCATCTGGCCTCTCTCTACTTAAGCTCGGGCCGCCTGGCTGAGGCTTTTCCTCTCTTCGAACGCCTGGCCCCGCTCTCGGAGCAGGTTTTCGGCCCATCTGACCCCAGGACGCTTTCGGTTCTGAACGCCCTGGCTCTCTGCTATGAGCGTCTGAACCGCCTGCCAGAGGCCTGCGCCCTTTTTGAGCAGGCCCTCGCCCTCAGTGAGCAGGCTCATCAGCCACACCCGAGCCTTACGGGTTCGATTGCCCATAATCTGGCTCTCCTCTATCGCCGCCTGGGTCGCCTCGCTGAGGCTCTGCCTCTGCTCGAACGCGCCCTTACTCTCCTGGAGCAGACGTTTGGTCCGGCTGACCGGCGGGTCGCTGCTACTCTGTATAATCTGGCCCTGCTCTATAAGGATGTGGGCCGCTCTGACGAAGCGCTGCCCCTGCTGGAGCGCGCGCTGGCCATCTACGAGCGAGCAGCCGGCCCTGATCACCCGCTCACCCGCCAGCTTCGCACGACCTACCGCCTCTTTCGGGCCGAAGCAGGCTGACCATCCCGCCCTCGCTCACCTCCGCCCGCATTCTCCCCGCGCAACAGCCCTCCCGAAAAAGCCAGCGGACCAGCGCCGCAGCCACCACGCTGCAGCCCCGGCCCGCTCAGCGTCTGTTCGCCATCTCGCACACCTCTCCGCGCTCTCTAAACTATAGGAAAGCTCCGCGCGCCTCCTCGTTTCCCAAATGAAAGTACATGCAGGCAATCACCAGGAAAAAGAGACACATAATCAGCAGTGCATTGCGAATAGCTACCTCAAACTGCCAGCCCAGCCAGACCACCAGCAGCGTCACCACCAGAGCGAGCACCCCCAACAGACGATAGAGTCCCACACTGCGGTAGACCATATCAGAGGCCCCCCTTTCCGAAAAGATCCTTCCTTTCCGTCGCTGACCCACTCAGCTCACGGCCAGCCGCCGCGCCCACCACGCCAGCGCACCCAGGCCCTGCCCCGGACGCAGGCAGCCACTCAGCCATCGATTGCATTCCTCTCTATAGCACGACCGGGACCGAAAAAGCAAGAGGTCCTGCCCATTCAGTCCCCTTTCAGCGCTACCAGCCCCCGCCTCACCTCACCTCATCTCACTTACCCCGCGCCGTCAAGCCCACACCGATTGCAACAGCATCGCCGCCCGCAAGGCCCCGTAGGCCGGCGCATCGCTCCCAAGCTGAGCAGCCACTAACGGCGTCTGCCGCACACTCGGCGACCCATAGCGCTGCAGCCCCTCGCGCAAGACCGGGGCAAACAGATCAAAGGCACTCGTCAGCGCCCCCCCAAAGATCAACACCTCTGGATCAAAGAGACTGGCCAGGCCCGCCACCGCTATGCTCAACACCGCTGCACAGTCGGCAACCAGCTTCACACAGGCCGCCTGCCCCTCGCGCGCCCGCGCAATGATCTCCTCCGGCGACAGTGGCGGATCAAGCAAGCGCCCCTGCGAGGCCAGGGCCGACGCCGATGCATACAGATCCAGATAGCCGTGTCCCGGATCTGGCGCCTGCTGCCGATCCAGCACCAGCCAGCCCAGGGCGCCCGCACTGCCATGCGCCCCATGCACAATGCGCCCCCCCAACATCAGCGCCCCACTCACCCCCGTGCCGACACTGACCAGCGCCGCACTCTGGCGATCACGCGCCGCCCCACGCCAGACCTCCCCCAGCAAGGCTAGCTGCGCATCGCTCGCCAGCATCACCGATACTCCCAACCGCGCCCGCAGATCATCCGCCAGATCGCGCCCGTTGAGATAGGGCAGCGACGGCACCCAAATCGCTCGCCGCTCAGTACAGTTGCCAGGAATGCTCACCCCTACCCGCCGAATGGCCTCGCCCACCCGTGAAGCCTCCTGTACCTGCTGGACCAGCGCCTCTACTAGCTCTTCATAGCTGGCCGGCACCGCTACCGGCGACGTCAGCACTACCTCTCTCTGCTGAAAGTAGGCCCCGCGTAGGGTCTGCTCACTCACGTCGATGCCGAGATACATGCTCTCACCCCTTGTCGTTGCCTGGCCTGGCCACCGCCAGCCGGCACAGCGCAGACGCCGCCCGCTGCGACGCGCCTTCTGTTGCAGCTCACAGACTCCTCTAGCACGTTCTCTGTCCACTCTAATCTTACCCCATCGTCCACCCGCTCCAACTTGCACCCCTACCACTTCTATAACGCAACATCCCTAACAACGGCGCCACTATCCCTCAGCCACCACCCACCCACCTATCCACCAATCCACTCATCTCGCCTTTCTCTCCCCACCTTCGACAGCAGGCTGCAGCATACTGATGCCCAGCCTCCGGCAAGGCCAGGCCCTACCCCAGCCCAGGCCATACGTGAAAGACAAGGGAACGGAACGATGCGAGAAGGATCAGCGGCTAAGCGGCCAGGACCGCACATGCAGCGGCTGCCACCAGGCAGCCGGCCAGCGCCGCGCTGGACCGCTCCGCCCAGGGCAGACCGCCACCCTGCTAAGGGGGACACAAGCAGGCAAACACACAGGGAAGCAAGAAAGTACGGAAGGAAGTAATACGCCTGGCTGGCGTAGGCCAACAGGAGCCAGACCAGAGGCTGCTAACTACCCGTCTGGTCAAATCTCTCTCAGGCGGCTCCCGCTGACCTTACTGCTGGACGAGCTTCGCCTGTAGCCGGATCTCTGTGGCGGCCAGCGCCTTCGAGACCGGACAATTCTGCTTGGCTTCGTTGGCCAGCTCCTGAAATTTCGCCTCATCGATGCCGGGCACCACCGCTGTGGTCTCCAGCTCAATCGGGCCAATCGCATAGCCCTGGCCCGTCGCATTAAAATGCACACGCGCATTCGTCTTCACGCTCGTCGGCGTAAAGCCGGCACGCGCCAGACCCGCGGAGAGCGCCATCGAGAAGCAGGCCGCATGCGCCGCCGCAATCAGCTCCTCGGGATTGGTCCCCGATGTATCATCACCCATGCGCGTCTTAAAGGAATACTGGCCCTCAAAGGCTCCCGTGCCTAGCTTCAATTGCCCCTGACCACTCTGCAGGTCACCTTTCCATTCCGCCTCAGCGGTGCGAACTGGCATAGCAAGATCCTCCTTACTTACGCAGATAGAGAGATTGCTTCTCATCTCCTGAGACTCAGCCGTCAACAGGCA
The DNA here is from genome assembly GCF_059696725.1 of Thermogemmatispora argillosa. Lineage (NCBI taxonomy): Bacteria > Bacillati > Chloroflexota > Ktedonobacteria > Thermogemmatisporales > Thermogemmatisporaceae > Thermogemmatispora > Thermogemmatispora argillosa. The sequence goes on from NZ_AP019377.1 coordinate 1,898,854, forward strand.
ACAGAGCCTCTCTCAAGATAATAGCACACAGGGAGCAGGACTCCAGAAGTGACCTACGTCTCATTTTGCAGGCCCTCTGTGTCGCTGCTCCCCGTAGGCTTAATTCCTCTTGTCTGTTGGCCAGTGTGGCCGCTCCCCGCTAGCCAGTCAGTCAGTCGGCTAGCTACTCGCCCGAGGCGGTCGAGAAGGCCGGGCGCCCGTCGAAGGTATAGAGATGCTCTGTCTGAATGAAGTCAAAGCCGGCCTCCGCCAGGCGATGCAGTAGAGCAATGATCTGCTGCGGACGCAGCGCCTGCCCGTTGCTGGCCAGGAAGCGACAGCGCCAATGATCGGTACAGAAGGTCTCTGGCAGACCATTGGGCCAGACCTTGGCCCCGCGGTTGGTAATCATCGTCAGTTGCAGCCCGTCGCCCTCCAGCCGCTTGATGGCCTCGCCTAGCTGATCCGGGCCGCCATCGCGCCACTCCAGGAAGACATCTACTCCTACCAGCTCCTTCTTTTCCAGCGGCTCCTGATTGACCCGCTGAACGTTGGCCAGCTTCGGCGCCGCCGTGTAGTTGACCGGCTTGAGCGTCTGCGGCATCTGCCCCAGGCGCTCAATAATGGCCTGCGCGAACTCTTTCGTGCCTACCTTCTTCTTGCTGACCTTCTCGCTGTAGATATCGTAGGTGTGAATGCCGTCCTCCAGGGTGCGCAGCCAGGCATTGTGCACGCGCGTCGCGACCTCCGGCTGCCCGATATGCACGAGCATCAGCACCGCGCCCAGCAGCAGCCCCGAGGGATTGGCCACGTTCTGACCGGCACGTCGCGGCGCCGATCCGTGAATGGCCTCAAACATGGCACACTGGTCACCAATGTTGGCCGAGCCGGCCATCCCCACCGAACCAGCAATTTGAGCCGCTACATCCGAGAGAATGTCACCGTACAGGTTGGGCAGTACCACTACATCAAAGGCTTCGGGCGTATCCGCCAGCTTGGCCGAGCCAATGTCAACAATCCAGGTCTCGTTCTGAATGTCTGGATACTCGGCGGCCACCTTCTCAAAGATCTTGTGGAAGAGGCCATCGGTCTGCTTCATGATGTTGTCTTTGACGAAGCAGGTGACTTTCTTGCGGTTGTAGGCCCGCGCATATTCAAAGGCGTAGCGAATGATCTTCTCGCTGCCCGGTCGGCTGATGAGCTTGAGGCTCTGCACCATGTCATGTGTCTGGCGGTACTCGATGCCGGTGTAGAGGTCCTCCTCATTCTCGCGGATGATGACGACATCCATCCCCGGATATTTGGTGTCGACAAAGGGGTAATAGGCAACACAGGGGCGGACATTGGCGTACAGGCCGAACATCGTGCGAATGGTGACGTTCAGGCTTTTGTAGCCCCCTCCTTGCGGCGTGGTAATGGGCGCTTTGAGAAAGACTTTGGTGCGGCGCAGAGACTCCCAGGCGCTCGGTTCGATGCCCGAGGGCACGCCGCGCAAGTAGACTTTCTCTCCTACTTCGATCTCTTCAATGTCGATCCGCGCCCCAGCGGCCTTGATCACTTCCAGGGTGGCCGCCATGATCTCCGGGCCAATGCCATCCCCATACGCAACGGTAATGGGCGTATTCTGTGACATGGATCTTTGTACCTCTGTTGCGTCTCTAGTGGTGACTCGCGTTCTCTGGCTAACGAACCAGTGGGTTCTCTTGGAGATTGCCACTTAAGTATAGCACACGACTAGCTCAACAGGAGCAGTTTCTCCCCCGACCCGGTCCCACGGTTGGGAATAAAGCGGCCGGCTTCGCTGTTTTGGTTAGACAAATGCAGCGCTACGATTTGATTATTGTCGGTGCCGGCCTGGTGGGGCTGGCTACGGCGCGCGAGTACCTGCGACGCCGCCCGGGCCTGCGCCTGCTCGTGGTGGAGAAGGAGCCGCGCATCGCCGCTCATCAGTCAGGCCATAATAGCGGCGTGCTGCATACCGGTATCTATTATGCCCCTGGCTCGCTGAAGGCCCGCGCCTGCGTGGCCGGCCAGCGGGCTATGTTGGCTTTTTGTCGCGAGCACGGCATTCCGTTTCAGCTCTGCGGTAAGGTGATCGTGGCGCTGACGGAGGAGGAGCTGCCACGCCTGCAGGCCCTCTACGAGCGCGGTCAGCGCAATGGCGTCCAGGGCCTGGAGCTGATTGGCCCTGAGCGCCTGCGCGAGATCGAGCCAGCCGCCGCGGGGCTGCGGGCCATTTATTCGCCTAATACGGGGATCGTCGATTTCACGCGCGTGGCCGCTGCCCTGGCTGAGGAGATCACCGCTCACGGGGCTGAGCTGCGCCTGCGCAGCCAGGTGGTGGGCCTCGTGCCGCGGGCCGATGAAGTGGTGGTTCAGATCCGTTGTCCTGGTGCTCCTTCTAAAGCGTCAGGCCAGTCTGGCAGCCAGGAGGAAGAGCTGCGGGCGCGCGCTGTGATTACCTGCGCCGGCCTCTATTCCGATCATCTGGCGCGCCTGACCGGCGACGACGGCGGCCTGCGTATTGTGCCTTTCCGCGGCGATTACTATGTCCTGCGCCCCGAGCGGCGCCATCTGGTGCGCGGCCTGATCTATCCTGTTCCCGATCCGCGGTTTCCTTTCCTGGGGGTCCATCTGACGCTGCGGCCCAATGGTGAGGTCTGGGTGGGACCAAACGCCGTGCTGGCTCTGGCGCGCGAAGGCTATGGCCGCTGGCAGCTTCATCCGCGCGAGCTGTGGGAGACGCTGAGCTATGGTGGCTTCTGGCGCCTGGCCCGCCGCTACTGGCGCCTGGGTCTGGCCGAATTCTATCGCGACTACGTGAAGCGCGCCTATGTGCGCCAGGTCCAGCGCTATGTGCCCACGCTTAGAGAGGAGGACTTGCTGCCGGGGCCGAGTGGGGTGCGGGCCCAGGCCCTGGCTCCCGATGGTAGCCTGGTCGACGACTTTGTCTTTCGCCGCGGGCAGCGCGTGCTGCATGTGCAGAACGCCCCTTCGCCGGCGGCTACTTCTTCACTGGTGATCGCTCAGATGATCGTCGATGAGGCCGAGGCGCAGTTTGCCCTCTAGCTCGGCCTCGGCTCGCGCTCTTGTACTAATGCGGTTGGTACGATCCGTCTGGTCCGGGCGTTGGCCGCTCGGGGGGTTCGGGAAAGTTGAGGGCCGGCAGCGGCTTTTGACCTTGTACGAAGTTCTCAACCCATTCGCAGGCTCTGAGAAGGCCCGTGGCCAGCTTTGGTGTGAGCGGCAGCAGGCCGCTGATGAGGGCGAAATGTTTGCGCGCTTCGTTGATGGCGCGTGCTTCGCGCCAGGCCCGTTGGAGCTGGCGCAGGTGCTCCGCGAGTTGTCCCTGTGGCTCTGGAGCTGGCAGGCTCTGGGCCTTTTTTTCTGCCTCGGACAGGGGCTGATTGCCGTTCCAGAGGCTCGGCATGCTCAGCCCAGACGCGGCCAGGCCGGCCGCGGTGCCGCTGCTTTGCTCGCTCTGGGCGAAGAGCGGCCTTATTCCCCGGCCTTCTCCAGTTAATAGCCGCGACCGGAGCCATTGTTTGGCCTCTTGCCAGCGACGCAGTTTGCTCAGCGCTCCTTCCTTTGGGCGCTGCTGCGGGGACCGCTCCCGTAGAGACTTACAGGCCTCTTGCCAGAGGCGATCTTGCTCGACAGGCGAGCGCCTGCTATCAATGACAGCCTGGAGTTCTTCCCAGGCGCCAACGGCCGCCAGCGTTTTGACCAGCTCGCTCAGAATCGGCCAGCGCCAGCTTTCCGCCAGTAGCTCGATGTCTGGCTGGATACGCTGCCAGATCTGGTAAGCTCGCAAGCGCTCGCCGCTTTCCAGGGCGATGAGTGCTAGCTCAATGGAGATCAGTAGATGCTGCCGACTCCATATCAGACGGCTCTCTATCTGCGCCACTTTTTCCCAGTTCCCCGCACGCGCCCAGGCCAGCATCAGCTTGCTCCAGAGCTGGCGGTTGTTGTTCTGTAGTATTTGCTGCTCTAGCCTGTCAAGAATGGCCCTGGCCTTCTCTGCCAGTCCGGTCCCGCCGAGCTGCAGCAAGCGTTCCACCAGCTCTAGCCAGACTTCGATCTTGCGCTCGGGGCTTTTGACCGCCCGGAGCTCCCGGCGCATCGCTTCCCACTCCTGTCCGGCTTGCTCCTGGCGGTCCTGCGCTGCGTACAGGCAGCCCAGGGCCAGGTGATGGCGGGCCCGCTGGAGAGCATCTTGCACGTGGCGCAGAGCCTCCTCTGCTCGCTGGGGCTGGCCAAGCCGCCAGAACAGGAGCGCGCAGCGGCTCCAAAGGGCGTCGGTCTCGGCCAGATGAGCGGCGCTTAGGAGGAGCTGGCAGGCCTCGTCAAGGATCTCCTGCGCCGCTTCGGTCTCTCCTGCTGTCAGCCAGCTCTCGGCCAGGCTCAGGCGCACTGCTGTGCGCTGGAAAGCGTCGGCGATCTGGTCTGCGACCTGGCTGGCGCGCCGTTGGTCGCCAGCGTTGAGGGCAATCAGCGCCAGTTTGGCAGAGAGGCTATCTTTGAGGTCCTGGTTTTCAAGTGCAGCGATCTCGTCCTCGGCTGCACTGTAGGTCTGGAGCCACTCGTTGCGCCTCGCTCCCTCCTGTTGCGCTAGCTGGCAGGTGACTGACAGGAGGGCTTCAATTCGCCAGCGTGGCTCGGTGACGAGCGCGGCTAGCTCGCGGGCTTTGGTGGTATCGCCCAGGGCCACGAGCAGGCGAAAGGCTTCCGGCGGGTAGCCGTTCGCTTTGCTCGCCAGCAGACAGCGCAGGAGGGTGTAGGCCCATAGACGCGGGAGCTGGGCCAGCGCTTCCGTTGGAGACCAGCCCTCCCAGCCGGCGGCGCGGCGCCCTAGGTCGAGATCCAGCACTAAGGCTCTCCCTCCTGTGTCGATCTGCAGTTTCTGCCGGCTGTAGTGCCCGAGATCGAGGAGGCTAAAGAGTCGTGACCACTGGGAGAGGCCGCCCAGGTAAAGGTGACGGATGAGGTGGCGCTGCGCATACTGGCGCCGCCCTTGCTCTCGCGGCTCGTAACTGTCCTGCCAGATCACGGCGGGGTCTTCGCCCGCGCACCAGTCTGCCAGGCGGCTATGCCAGACGGCTACTTCATCGGGCGCGAGGAGGGCGCCGGGCTTCCCCTGGTCAGGCTGACTCTCCCCCTGGAGATACTCGCGTAGCTTGAGATGATAGAGTTCGTAGCGCTCCTGTCCGTCGCGGGTGAGCAGGCCTCCGAGGCGCTCCAGGCCCACTTGACAGCGCTCGTGCGTTAGCCCCAGGATGGAGCGCAGTTGTCCTTCGTTGAGTGGCTCTTGAGCGACTACCAGGACGGCGAGCAAGGGGTAGAGGAGCTTCTCCCAGAGGGCCGGGTCGTGCTTGAGCCGCTCCAGCGCTGACCCGAAGAGGTCTGCGGGGTTGTTCTCGATGCGCCGAAGCACTTCCTCGACGAGGGCCGGCGAGATCGGTTCCCCCCGCTGGGCCAGCTCGTTGGTCAGTAGGCTGAGATAGAGGGCATGGCCTTGCAGGATGCGGTAAGAGCGCGCGATCTGGTCCGTAGGGAGTTGCACCTGTTGCCGCTTGAGCAGGGCGCCAAAGTCGCTCTGGCTGAGGTGCGGAAGCTGGTATTCAGATAATCGCCGGCCTCTCTTGAGGTGGTGCAGTGTATCGTCGGGCCGGAGGCCAATGACAAAGACGATGCCCTGTGGCAGTCTCTCGGGGAGCCAGCTCAGATCACGCTCTCCGTTCGGACCGGCTGCGAGCTGGTCGAGTCCATCGATGTAGATGACTTCGCGAAGGCCTTTCCGCGCTAGCTCAGCCAGGATGCTCCGCAGGGCAAGCCGCAGCTCATCGCGTCCAACGGTGGCGTAGCTGATGGGGAGCTGATGCTTGTCTACCAGGCTGGCCAGGATATGGCGCAGCAGGTCGATCTGTCCGTCCGGGCCGGGCTGCCCGGGGAGAAAGTAGGCAATGACCTTCTGGCCGCGCTGCTCTTCTTCGACGATGAGCCGCGCGATGAGACTGCTTTTGCCTTCGCCGGCTGGCGCGGTGACGGCCAGATAGCCGCCCTGCTCCTGTTCTTGGAGGGCTGCGATGTGTTGGCGCACGGCGTTTAGCTCTTGTTCGCGCCCTACGAAATGGCTCAGGCGCTGTTGCGCTACCACATGCCAGTCGATGATGAGGGGGCGCAGGCGCTCGCGCTCCTGGGGCGTGAGGGCCGGCTGCTCACTGGGGATGGCTCCCAGTTCTTCGAGGACTGTCGCTAGTTGTGCCTCTACTTCTTTCAGGCCGGCGTCGCTGTTTTTCCAGCTTTTGAGCGGTTTGGCTGGCACCAGTTGCAGCGACTTGATGGTTTCGCTCAGGTAGGCCTCGCGGGCATTGATGGGAACAAGGCGCGCACGCCCTTGTTGCTGCTTCTTCAGCGCCTCCTCGGCTTCGCGCAGGCAGCTCTTTTCTTTAAGAAAATCAGGGCTGATGATGAGTATTATCAGGCGCGCGCGCTCAAAGCAGTCTCGCCGATAGCTCTCCCGCTCCTGGCCCGGGGGAATGGCGTGCGCATCATAGCAGGTGATCTGGTAGCGAGTCTGAAGCCGCTCCAGACAGTCATAGATTCTGTTACGCCAGAGCTGATCTTGAGTTGATCCCGACCAGGAAAGGAAGACTGGTAGTGCTGCGACGCCGGTTGTTGTCATTGGGGTGCGCTCCTGCTGACTGACAGGTGATTCAGGTGCAGGGATATAATAGCATGCTTCGGCTCTATTGTCATGTCAAGGATCTGATCGCCCGGTAGGTCATTAGAGTCATCTATGGACGTCTGGGCGGCCTATGCGGTCTGACGCCTATGGGCACGGTCTGGCACCTGTAGTCATGGGGCATGCTCCAGAGCGCTTGTTGCCAGGCTCTGAAAGTTCAGGCACTTTGGCGCTAGCGATGAGGGCTGAGGTCGGGCTATGGCCGACCGCTCAGTCAGGGTGGCTGTCTTCAGACGCGGCGTCAGCGAGTAGGGCGAGGACGGGCGCTTTGGCGGGGCAGCCGCGCTTGTCGTCAGTCCGCGCCAGCGCTCCTGTGCGGCTGCGCTCTGGGACGTGTTCTTGCGTTGAGCGTTGGGCGTATTAGGAGTATAATACAGGCAGTACTCTAAGGGAGGCTGTTCTATGGCTTTTGATCCCCGGCACCGCAGTCGAGTCTTGATCGATGGGCGCGAGCGGGCCGCGGCTCGCGCCATGCTGAAGGCTATCGGTTTCCGCGATGAGGATTTGCAGCGGCCCTTGATCGGCGTGGCCAATACCTGGATCGAGACGATGCCCTGCAATTTCCATCTGCGCCGCCTGGCCGAGCGGGTCAAAGCAGGTATCCGCGCCGCCGGTGGGACACCGATGGAGTTCAATACGATCGCGGTCAGCGATGGTATTTCGATGGGCACCGAGGGCATGAAAGCGTCGCTGGTGAGCCGCGAGGTGATCGCCGATTCGATCGAGTTGGTCAGCCACGGCCAGATGTTTGATGCGGTGATCGCGCTGGCGGCTTGCGATAAGACCCTGCCCGGGACGGCGATGGCGCTGATCCGCTTGAATGTGCCAGGCCTGGTGCTCTACGGCGGTTCGATCGCTCCCGGTAAGTTCCGCGGCCAGGATGTGACGATTCTGGATGTCTTCGAGGCCATCGGGGCAACCGCCGCCGGACGGATGAGTGAGGCGGATCTGCATGAGCTGGAGAATGTGGCCTGTCCCGGACCCGGGGCCTGCGGCGGCCAGTATACGGCCAATACGATGGCGATGGCTCTGGAGTTTTTGGGGTTGTCGCCACTGGGGACGGCCAGCGTGGGAGCCACCGATCCGCGCAAGGATGAGGTGGCCGAGCGCTGCGGGCGTCTGGTGGTGGATATGCTCTATCGCGGTCTGACGCCGCGCGATATTTTGACGCGTAAGTCGTTTGAGAATGCTATCGCCGGCGTGGCGGCTTCGGGCGGGTCGACGAATGCTGTGCTGCATTTGTTGGCCCTGGCTCGTGAGGCCGGTATTCCGCTGACGATCGATGATTTCGATGAGATTAGCCGCCGGACACCGCTGATCGCTAGCTTGAAGCCGGGCGGGCGCTATGTGGCGCTGGATCTGGACCGCGCCGGCGGGACGCCTCTGCTGGCCAGGCGTTTGATCGAGGCGGGCTTGATGCACGGCGATCAGTTGACGCCCACTGGCCGGACGATCGGTGAGGAGGCGGCCCAGGCTCAGGAGACCCCGGGTCAGGATGTGGTGCGCACGGTGGAGAATCCGATTAAGCCGAATGGCGGCCTGGTGATTCTGAAGGGAAATCTGGCGCCAGAGGGCTGCGTGGTGAAGATCGCCGGTCACGAGCGCCTCTATCATCGCGGGCCGGCTCGCGTCTTTGATCGGGAAGAGGATGCTATGCAGGCGGTGATCGGGCGCCAGATTCAGCCGGGCGATGTGGTGGTGATCCGCTACGAGGGGCCGCGCGGCGGTCCGGGGATGCGCGAGATGTTGGGGGTGACGAGCGCGATTGTGGGCGAGGGCCTGGGGGAGACGGTGGCCCTGCTGACGGATGGCCGCTTTAGTGGGGCGACACGCGGGTTGATGGTCGGCCATATCGCTCCCGAGGCGGCGGTCGGTGGCCCGCTGGCGGCTTTGCGCGATGGCGATACGGTGGTGATCGATATTGAGAAGCGCTCGGTGAGTGTGGAGCTGTCGGATGAGGAGCTGACTGCCCGCCTGGCCGGCTGGCAGCCACCAGCTCCACGCTATACGAGCGGGGTCTTTGCCAAGTACGCGGCGCTGGTTTCGTCAGCTTCGGAGGGGGCCATTACGCGCCCGCCTCAGCCGCGTTCTGCGGCCTCCTGAGTGGGGGCCAGGCTCAGCCCGTCTGGAGAGATTGCAGGCCGGCGAGTCGGGGGCTTTACCCCCGGCTCGCTCTTTTTTTGTCGCAGGAAGGCTCGCCCAACCTACTGGAGGCCGGCCTCCTGCAAGGCTTGCTCTAGCAGGTCTCTCACCTGGAGGGCGATGGCCTGGGCTCGCAGATAGGCCAGGTCGAGCTGAGACCCCTGCATCCGTAAGATTGCGAGAATATCATTCCACTGCCTGGCGGAACTACGCCCTCCCAGGACATACCACTCTAGCTTTTGCAGGACGATGACCTCGGGCGGGGCAATAGGGAAAAGACGCTTTCCCCCACTCTCCAGGGGCCGATAGCGAGCCAGGGCGAAGGCATCGCGGTCGAGAGCACGATGCTGAGGGAAGAAGATGTCAACTTTGATGTATGTTTTGAGCGATATAATGCTGAAACTTCTTCTATAGCGAAATGACTGCCGAAAAGCATCTTCATCAATATAGTAGAAAGGGGTGACCTTCTTGACAAGGGCTTTGATCTGCTGGGGATCGAGCAACTCAATGGTTACGTCGATGTCGGCTGTCTGACGCGGCTCGCCATAGAGCGAGCTGGCGACCGAGCCGCCTATCACATAGCGGATAGCGAGCGCTTCCAGGGCTTCGGCCAGCGGCAATAAGGTCTCTTCGAGAGGAGGAGGGGAAGAAGACACCTTTGGCTCCTTTCTTCTTCAGAAATCCAGGCCAGTACGCGCAAGAGCCTCCTCTAGCAGGGGCAGGCAGTGCAGGTCTCTGGCCAGCGCCCGCAGTCGCTCCAGGTCCAGGGTCGCGATTTGCTGCATTTTCAGAATGCCCAGGAAATCATACCAGCGCTCATCACTGGTCGCTCGCAGCTCGCCCCGCCAGGCCAGCAGGTAGAGAAGGAGGGCTTCAGGGGAGGGCACGGGGAGCGGTGGGGCCTCTTCGAGCAGGGGCGCTACACGGCGGCTGTCAAGCAGGCACTGCAGAAGGGCGGCGTTGTTGCCGCTGTCGGCGGGCCAGAGCCAGACGGGCAGCAGGCTCTGCAGTTCGATCAGGCGCAGACCCGGCTCAGCCCCAGCCGTCTCATCAAGCCAGAAACGCTCAGGCAGCCGCTGCTGCCAGGCCGCGCGCTCCGGCAGGCGCTCGACGGCCAGTGAGATTTCGCCCAGGGCACGGGGGACGCCATAGAAGGGGATGGCCAGCGAGAGGGGAACCGCAGTAATCTGCAGCGCTTCCAGGGCGGAGAGGAGCGGCCAGAGCACCTCTTGCAGCGGCGGGAAGCTCCCCAGCTCAGCATCTGGCAGCCGGCGACGACGCTCCTCGCTCAGGCGCTCAAGCGCGTCCCCGTAACGAAAGCGCACACGGCTCAGGGCCGCCTCATGGGCATCGATCTCAGGGTGCTGGGTCAAGGCGTTCAGGCGTCCGATGTTGATCGCTGAGCCGGTCCAGTTCCAGGCCATCGCTACCCGTCGGGCCGGCGGCAGGGCGCGCAGCATGCCCAGCCAGACCCTTTCCGTTTCCAGCGGTGTATCTGCAGAGAGAAGCGCCTCCATCTGTTCGCTTCCTTTCCTGGCGATGCTCTTCCAGCTCCCGGTTTTCTCCCAATTCCCTCGGGCGCTGCTCGCAATTACCCGGCAGGCCGCTTCGGCCTTCCGGCTCTACGATAGCATCTGGCTCCATCCCCGTCAAGCCGCTGCAAGCCTCCCTCCCAGCGGGCCTTTTTCAAACCTGTGAACTGGTTTTCGGGCACAGGAAGACCCTCTAGCCCCCTGGCAAGCGCTGCCAGTAGCGCCACCCGGGAGAGCGAGGCCGCCCGGAAAGCTGTCAGGACCCGTCTGCCTCTGGCTCCTTTTCCAACGGCGGGTCCAGTTCGATCAGCTCAGCCAGCTCAACACGCAACGCCCGCGCCAGCTTCTCCAGCGTCGCTAAGGTAATATTTGCATAAGGATCTCTGTAAAGGCGCTGGATCATATGGACATCCATATCAGCCAAGCGCGACAGGCGTGATTGCCCTATTCCCTTGCTCTGGGCAACCTCTCGAAGCTTGATGCGTATCGGCATGGCGCAAGCATAGCATATCTCTATTACATCAGTGGAGTCTCCATGAGAACCACCCTCTTTAAATGAGGCTGTATATTAATACCCTCTATTGACATACCCTTCTTAAAAGACTATACTATGCATAGTCAGTATAGCCCTTGCCCCCAAGGAAGGCGGGCGAGCCGCAGGCTGGTACAGCCTGAGAAGACGCTCAATAGGATGTTTTGTTCTCAGGATAAGAGAAGGAGCACGATAGTGCTCCTAGCAGGAAGCGTACGGCATTGAGCTGAGAGAGGAGTGAGGAGGAAATCAAGCACACCACCCGCAGCAGAGAGGGGGCCCCCAAGGGCAGCAGGCCAGGGCAGCACGATGGCCAAGGACCTGGATGGGAACACAATCATAAAAGGGCAAAGATGGCCAGTCTATCTGCCAGCCTGAAAGGGGTGTGGGTCAGGACGCCTCATCTTCAGGATCAGGCAGCCATTCGTAGAGGTCATCTACGCGCACTTTCAGCGTGCGTGCGACCTTGTCCAGTGTGACGTAGGTCGGGCGGTAAGTTGTAGGCTCCCTGATCATTTTCCGGACCAACAATTCGGGTATCTTAGCTTCTCTCGCTAACCACGATTGGCTCCGCCCCCTCTCCCGCAGGAGTTCAGCGATACGCAAACGATACATCACTAGCTCCTGTCCAAGTGTATCCCTACTATAACGCTTTTTCGGATCAATCGGTAGCCAACATGGTTTCGGTATTGAATTTGTGATATATCTATCGTATACTTATTACCGTAATCTATTTCGGATAGAGATAGCGGATGGTCAGAGCTTGTGAGCGCGTGAGCTTCACGAGCGAGTTGGCATAGTAGCGCCCCTGATTGTATCTGTCCCAGGCGGGCAGTTCCTGGAGGAGGAAGCCTATGTTGTTGAGTCGGCGAACCATCTGTCAATCGCTGCCCTTTTTCGCCGTGGCCTGCAGCAGCGCAGACGATCCCACCCTGGTCCTGCGGGCCCTCAGCGAGCCGGAGCTATCGGCGCGGCTACTGATGCGCAGCGCCGTCGTTCCTGAGCGTGCGGGTCGCTATCTTGAAGCCCTGAACCTTGTCCAGAGCGCCCTGGCGCTTGTCCGCGGGCGTCCGTATGAAGAAGTCTGCCACGCCTACCGCGCCGTGCTTCTGGGGGAATACGCCCGCGAAAAGGGCGATCCCGGCGCCCTCAACGAGGCCATCCAGGAAGCCCGCCGCCTGCGTGGTCGCATTCTCCACGATGGCGACATCATGCAGCTTCACTATCAGCTCGCCTGCCTGGAGGGCCGAGAGGGAGCCGCATCCGCCCTCGTGCGCCTCTCGCTCGACGTCTGGCAGCAGCCCGGCCAGATGCTCACCGACGGTACATGGCACTGGGCCCGCGGCGGCTTCATCGTCAAGAGCCTCGAAACGCTCATTCTCAGCCAGCACCTGCGCGAGGCCGACCGGCTCACTCAGGAATTCCTTCCGATCGAAAACAAGACCTTCTACGTCTACCGCGCCCTTGAATGGGAGTGGGCAGCCATCAAGACCAAGCTCTACGGCACGCCGGACGAGCAACGCGCCTTTCGCCGGCGCGCCTGTCAGGCCGGCTACGTCCGTCAAGCTGTCATTACCCTTTGAGCAGCCGCCGCGCGCGGCAGCACGCGACGCGAGAAGAGAGGAGGCCACACCATCATGTTCATTCAATCACTGGTCGGCCAGCGCGTCCGCTACTATCTGCCCGGCCTGCGACCAGGCATCTGGTCGGGCAGGGTTCTGGCCGCCGACGAAAAGACGGCCCGCTTGCGCATCACCCTTGAAGAGCCGGGCTACGAGGTCGAAATACCGCTCCACGCCCTGCGCAGCATCTACGATCCCGAGCGCCAGATCTGGAAAGACCTTCCCTTTCCAGAGCGGAAGACCGGATGAGCGGGCATACTGCTTACTGGCGGCTCCTCTATCCCGGACCTGGTCCCTGGAAAGGAGGAGCGCCCGGCATGTCCCATTTCGACTAATCAGGTTAGCAGGCAAGCAATCAAGCAAGCAAGCAGACCACTTCCACATCTAGCGTGTCCTGCTTCATTTGCTCTAACCTTCTTCTGCCTGCGGCTCTTGAGGCCCGCAGCGACCAGCGGCAGGAGGAGCCGGCGCCTGCCCAGTGGCGAGCGCCGTGCGCGCCCACCCTCCGCCGCTGGTCTTTTTGCTGCAGTGCGGGCCCCAGCCCCAAGAGCCAGGCGGCCCCGCGTCTGGCGCCCGCCTTACGCTACTTCGCCAGATCGCGCGGATCGAACTCGCGCACGCTCTTCCGTCTCAGCGACGGCCACGGATCGCTTAGCTGGCGTCCCAGCAAGCGATAGGCCCGCTCTGTAGAGATCTGCTCTTCGCCCGGCCTACGACCCTGCCGCAGCAGCAGCAGATCCAGCACCAGCGGCCCCAGCAAGGCCCAGGCCAGAAAGGCAAAGCCGACCAGCAGCAGCCCCGTCGCCAGCGGCCAATGATCATCGTAGAAGCCCTGGGGATAGGCGCGGTAGTCTGGCGTCGTAAACGTATAGGGCTGGCCGGTGTCGGTCACCAGCGAAAAGGCCACCACGCGGTAGCCGCTGCCCGTCAGCCGCTCGCCACTCTCTAGATTCAGCTCTACCGGCTGCTGCGCATCGCTCTCATAGATCAGAGAAAGCAGCCTGGGCCGCGTATCTACAAAGACCCCGCCGGGATAGGGCGAAAAATCGGCGTCCTTGATCACGTAGAACTGCCGGCCATGATTGATCTGCACATAATCGTAGCCGTCGTCAGAGGAATAATCTTGAAACCACGTAATCGGGGGGGCGCTCTGAAAGTGGACCTGATGCGAGGTCAGCCCCCAGAGCAAACCACCGACCAGTAAGCCCGCCGCCGCCAGCAGATTGCCCACGCGCGTCGAGAGCAGGAACCAGAGCAGGCGCAGCAACGCCAGCATGAGATTGACCAGACCGGCTATCATGCTGAAACCTCCTTATTGCAGACAGCAGTCAACGCCACGAGCTAACCGCGTCGCTGGCCGGGGGACCGACCCGGGAACTGGCCCGGGCAGCTTCACCGCGCGAGGACCACGCGTGAGCCGGAGGGCAGGCGTCCACTGGCGACCGCGCTGGTCACCGTCGCCGCTCAACAGCGCGCCAGGCAGCGCGAGCGGCGCCCCGTCCCGGCAAGGCCACGCAGAGAAAGCAGAACCATCAAAAGCAGAAAAGAATCACCAGCGGTCACGTACACAAGAAAAGAAACACCTTGCCACACTCAAGTGACTCCAACGTTAACAACGAAGCAAGCAGTATACTTTCTTCGTCACCCCCCTTTTGTCTATGGTCTTGCAAATTTCCATAAAAGGATACATAACTAGAAGTGAGGCATAACTTCTGCGGCGCGCCTTAGAGACAGGAACGGCTCAGATTAAGACCATAATAGCGGCACATCCAGGAATCCTGGCCGAGAAGTCTTCTACCCGCAAGACGTACCTTATCACAGGAGAGACAAGCGAACAGAGATCATCGTCTTTCTCTTTTAAACCCAGGCGGGGGGCAGTATGCAACACCCATCAGTACATTGTGAGCCGACGCTGAGTGAACGCCTGCCATTGACGATCGGCCTCCTGGGAGGGGCAATCACCGCAGCGGGTCAGCTCTTACTCCTCTTTGCCCTCTTCTTCGACCAACTCGGGCTAGCGTGGGCGCCGGAGGTGCGGCTACTCATACTGCTCTGCCTCTGGCTTGGCCTACCCAGCAGTCTGGCACTGCTGCTGGCGAGCCTCATCGCGCGCTGCACCGGGGTGCGCGACGATGGCTACACCGTCGGGGGAACAACCGGCTGTACCGCCGCCCTGCTGACCACTATCGGCACCGGCGTCTGGCTGGTGATTACCATCGTTTCCATGCTGCCCGCGACGCGGTCACCGCTCATCGACCAAAGCGCAGGCACCTCCATCCCTGGCAGCCAACTCCTTGACCTCTACATCATCCTGATCTTCATCAATCTGCTCTCGTTCCTGCTTGCCCTGATCAGCGGCATCATCGGCGGCCACCTCGGGTCGATGCACGCCGCCTCGTCGCGCTAGGGAGCGCTTGCTCTGCCTGCCGTCGCTGCCAGGCAGGAAGGGAGGTAGCTCAGCGGGCGACCAGCCTGCAGGCTGGTTAGCTGGCTGGCGAGAGGTTGAGCGCAGGTACACCCGGGACCTGCCCCCTCAGCCTCTCGCGGCCCGGCCCAGCACATGGATGGCCAGCCCAAGCGCCCCCTCGGCGCTCTCCAGCAGGCCCTCAGCCAGCCCGGGATGTGCATAGAGCAGCTCAGCCAGATCGGTTAGCGTCGCTCCCATCTCGATCGCCAGCACCCCCGTTGTGATCAGCTCGCCGGCGCGCGGTCCCACGATCGTCATGCCAAGAAGGCTCTCATCTGCGGCATTGGCCACCACCAGGACCATCCCCGCCTCACCGCCCAGCATCAGGGCGCGCCCATTCGCCCCCAGCGGAAAGCGGCCCGTCTTGACGCGGTAGCCGGCGCGCTCCGCCTCCTGCGCCGTATAGCCCACGCTGGCCAGCTCGGGCGAGGTCAGCACCACGCGCGGCAGCGCCAGCGGCGCAAATTGCACACGGCGCCCACAGAGCGCCTCAGCCGCCACCTTGCCCTGTTTGATGGCGGCACTGGCCAGGGGTGGCGCCCCTGTAGCCGCGCAATCGCCCGCGGCATAGATGCGGGCGGCACTGCTCTGCAACGACGGCGAGACCCGCACAGCTCCGCGCGCATTGCAGCTTACACCCGCCATCTCTAGCTGCAACCCCGCCGTCCGCGGGCGCAGGCCGCCGCAGACCACCAGCGGGCGCCCCTCCACCCGCTCGGGCGGCAGATTGCTGCTGATCTCGACCCCGAGCTGACGCAGCCCGGCCTGCACCAGGCGCAGAGCCGTCGCCTCCACGCCTGGCAGCATCTCATCGCCCGGCAGGCAGAGCTGCACACGCACCCCCAGGCGCGCAAAGAGCGTCGCCAGCTCCAGGGCCACATAATCAGCGCCGGCCACCGCCAGCGTCTCCGGCAGCTCCTCCAGGCTCAGGGCCTGCTCCGGCGTCAGCACCTCCCGCCCATCGTAGTCCAGGCCCGGCAGCGGCTCGGCCTCGGCCCCTACAGCGATCAGGCAGTGCTCAAACTTC
The DNA here is from genome assembly GCF_059696725.1 of Thermogemmatispora argillosa. Lineage (NCBI taxonomy): Bacteria > Bacillati > Chloroflexota > Ktedonobacteria > Thermogemmatisporales > Thermogemmatisporaceae > Thermogemmatispora > Thermogemmatispora argillosa. Next base: position 1,914,900 of record NZ_AP019377.1, read on the forward strand.
AAGCGCTCGCCCTGTTCGCTCTCGACGCGTACCTCTTCGGGACTGAGAAACCAGGCGCGCCCGGCCACATAGTGCACGCGATTGCCGGCCAACAGGCGCCGTACGCCCTCGGCCAGGCGCGCCACAATGCTCGCCTTCCAGGCCTGCATGCGGCTCCAATCGAAGCTGACCCCCGTCAGCCTGATCCCCAGGGGTTCCAAGGCCTCACCGCGTAGCCCGGCGTAGCGCTCGCTGGCGGTCAGCAACGCCTTCAGCGGAATACAGCCGCGATGGAGACAGGTTCCTCCGGGCGGTACCGGATCAACCAGCGTTACCTGTCGCCCCAACTGCGCGGCCCGAATGGCGGCCACATAGCCCGCCGGTCCTCCGCCAAGGACCAGCACATCGACCGCCGTGGTCACATCGCCTACGACCATGATAGACGTTCCTTCCCTCTCTCTCGCTAGAGCTTGCCTTGCCTGCCGTCTCGTCTGGTGACCCTGGCGCCTGGCGCGCGCCCGCTCCCGTGCTCGTGCTCTCCCAGGCCCGGCGAGCCGCGCGGCCAGCCCAGCGTGAAAGGACCCGCAGGCGCTCCCTGCCATGCCAGGCCACTCTTTCTCTTGCCTTCCGCAATCGCGGGCGACCCAGACCCACTTAGAGCAGATCGCTGCCGCGGCGCTCCTGCGCTGTCCCGGGCGAGCGCGCTGCGGCCATCTCCTCGCTCGCCGCCGCGCTCGCCCGGCTGACACGGGGGGGGGGAGAGGACAAAGCTATCTCTCAGCCTTCCTGTCAGGGCAGCCGCAGCGCCGCCCTCTGCCGCGGGCACTCAACCCGAGCGCTCCTCGGCCAGCACCTCATCAATCAGGCGCCAGCCATATTCGGTCAGCGTATGCCGCCCATGCTCGACGCGGCGAAAGACATCCTTGAAGCGGGGACCCACCTTCAAGGGATGGTTCAGATTGTCCACCCGACGCGGGCGCGCCGTCCCATACTTGATTTTCGAGACGCCATCTGAGCGCATCATCTGAAAGATGCCGGTATAGCTGCGCTCCCAGGTCGGGCGATCAACTCCAAGCTGGCGGCGAATGTCTTCGCGGCTAAAGATCTCCTTGCCCTCTTGCTTCACCAGAACGGCGACAGCCTTGATAATCTCTTCGGCAGTTGCCACGGTCGGCCTCCTTCCGACACGTTGCCGCAGGAGGGCCGGACAACACAGCGCTTTCCCCGTTGGGAGCGGGCGGGCCGGGCCGTCCCTCCTGCCAGCACCAAGAATCACGTTCTCAGCTTCCGCGCTGCGATCGGTCAGATCGTATCAAGCAGCAATTGCTGCGGGTTCTCAACCAGCTCCTTGAACCGTGCCAGAAAAGCGCCCGCCTGGGCCCCATCGATGAGGCGATGGTCAAAGGAGAGCGCCAAAGGCAGCACGGGACGGGCCACCAGCGAGCCATTGCGTACGACGGCCTTCTCTTGGAGCCGGCCTACGGCCAGAATGGCCGCCTCGGGATAATTGATGATGGGGGTACCAGAGCTACCGCCGAAGCTCCCCACGTTATTGAGCGTGAAGGTGCTGCCCGTCAGCTCATGCAGGCCCAATGTACGCCGCCGCCCTCCCTCGATCAGACGCTCCAGCTCGCTGGCGATCTGCGCCAGGCTAAGCCGCTCGGCATGGCGCAATACGGGTACAAGCAGCCCTTCGGGCGAGGCGGTAGCAATACCAATGTGGTAGACGCGCTTATAGACAATCTCCCGCCGCTCCTCGTCGAGGCTGGCGTTGAAAATGGGGAACTCCTTGAGGACAGGGATGAGCAGCTTGACCAGAATGGGCAAGTAGGTCAGGCGCAGCCCGCGCCGCTCGGCCACGGGTAGGAGAGCCTCGCGCAGGGCCACCAGAGCAGCGCCGTCGGCCTCATCGAAGGCCGTGGCATGGGGAATTGTGCGCCAGGAGCGTTCCATACGCTCGGCGATGCGCCGCCGCAGCCCCGTCAGGGCCTGGCGCTCTTCTTCCGCCGCGGGTGCCGTTGGCGCTGGCCCCACCGACGGCGAGCCGACGGCGGTCGCCTCAGTGCCTGTGCCTGCAGCCGCCGAGACAGTCGCGCTCGCAGCGGTCGAGGCAGCCGCGACAGAGGCCGCCCGCTGGCGCTCGGCAAAGGCGCGCACATCGGCCACGGTCACCCGCCCGTCCGGCGTCGACGGGGGAACCTGCTCCAGATCGACCCCCAGCTCAAAGGCCAGCTTGCGCACCGCTGGGGCCGCCAGGACCCGGCGCCGTCCCCCACCGGCCAGCGCTGCGGCGCTGCCGCTGCCGGCCTGCGGCGCCGACGCGGCTGTCGCCGGGGGTTGCCTCTCCACCTGCGCCCTGCTCTCGGACGCGCTCACAGCCTCGGGCGGGCGCGTCCCTGCCGTCGGCGCAGTGGCGGCCTCCTCCTCGAAGATCACCAGCACCTCACCCTTACGCGCGACCGTCCCCTCACCGACGCGAATCTCCGCCACGCGGCCCGTTACCGGCGACGTGATCTCCGTCACCGCCTTATCGGTCTCCACCTCTGCGATCGCCTGATAGGCTGTCACGCGATCGCCCACGCGCACCAGCCAGCGGCGAATCTCCGCCTCCTCCATACCCTCGCCCAGATCGGGCAATCTGAACTCAACCATAGCAAACCTCTTCCGCCACGGGCCGGGTCCTGCCGCAGAGGCAAAGACCCCCACGCGGAGCGGTCAGCCTTGTCATCCGCTCCAGCATTGCAGCCCAGCCCGCGATCTTCGTCTGTCTGTTATCCTGCTCTGCTCTGCGTCTACTAGGAGTGAGCTAGCCAGGCCGCCCTACCAACCAATCAACCGGCCTCCGCTCGCGCTTCAGTTCAGCTCAGGGTTCCATCACCTGGCGCAGCGCCGCCAGCACCTTTGCCGGCGTTGGCAAATAATAGTCCTCCACGCCGGGCACCGGATAGGGCGTATCGTAGCCCGTTACGCGCGCCACCGGCTTCAGCAGCGAATAGAGGCAGCGCTCATTGATCACCGCTGTCACCTCGGCCCCGATGCCGCCGGCGCGCGGTGCCTCATGCACCACCACAGCCCGCCCCGTCTTCTCAACCGATGAAACAATCGCCTCCTCGTCCAGCGGCCAGACCGTGCGCAGATCGATCACCTCCACGCTGATCCCCATCTCCTGCTGAGCCTGGCGCGCGGCCTCCAGGGCCACCGGCACCATCGCCCCATAGGCGAAGACGCTCACATCCTCGCCCGCCTGCACCGTTCTGGCCTTTCCCAACGGCACCGTATAATACTCTTCTGGCGTCTCCTGACGGAAGGAACGATACAGCTTAATATTCTCCAGAAAGAGCACGGGATCGGGATCGGCCACAGCAGCCGCCAGCAGCCCCTTGGCATCGTAGGGATTCGAAGGAATCACCACCTTGAGGCCCGGCGTCTGCAAAAAGACCCCCTCCAGGCTATCCGAATGCAGCTCGGGCGTGCGCACACCACCGCCATAGGGCGAGCGCACCACCAGCGGGCAGCTAAAGGCGCCCCCGCTGCGGAAGCGCATGCGCGCCGCCTGCGTCACGAGCTGGCTCATACAGAGGAAGAGGAAGCCAGCAAACTGGATCTCAGCGATCGGGCGCAGGCCATAGACCGCCATACCGATCGACGTGCCGATAATGGCCGACTCCGCCAGCGGCGTATCGAAAACGCGCCGCTCGCCAAAGCGGCGCTGGAGCTGATCGGTCACGCGGAAGACCCCGCCATTGAGGCCGATATCCTGGCCCAGCAAGACCACGCGTTCATCGCGCTCCAGCTCCAGGGCCAGAGCATTATTGAGCGCTTCAATCATCGTCATTGGACGCCCAGCCATTACACTCACCTCCCCTGCTCGCTAATGGCGCTCGCCCGACCGAGGCTGCGTGGAAGACGGACCCACGAAGCGCAGCAGCTCGGCGCGCTGGGCCTGCAGGCGCGGCGGCAGCGTTGCGCTCACATAGTCAAAGAAGCTATCGGGGGCCATTGGCGGCATCGCCTCGGCCTCGCGCACCGCCGCATCGATTTCCGCCAGCACAGAGGCCCCGATCTCCTCATCCTGCTCCTCGCTGAGCAGATCGCGCCGCCGCAAGAACTTCTGCAAACGAGCAATGGGGTCTCTGGCACGCCAGGCCTCGACCTCGGCGGGATCGCGGTAACGGCTGGCATCGTCGGCGGTCGTATGCGAGCCAATGCGATAGGTCAGCAGCTCGATCAGGGTTGGCCCGTCCCCGGCGCGCGCCCGCTCCACTGCCTGGCGCACCGTCTCATAGACCGCCAGGATATCGTTGCCATCGACCAGCGCCGAGGGCACCCCGAAGCCAATGCCGCGGGCGGCCAGCGTCGGCGCCGCCGACTGACGATGGCGCGGCACACTGATAGCCCAGCCATTGTTTTGGACAATGATCACCGCCGGCGCGCGAAAGACCCCAGCAAAATTGAGCGCCTCATTAAAGTCCCCCTCGGAGGTCGCCCCATCGCCGCACACGCCGACCGCCACCACCGGATCGCCGGCAATCTTGGCCGCCATCGCCAGGCCAACCGCATGAGGGATCTGCGTCCCGATCACGATCTGATAGGGGAGACAGCGCGTCTCTGCGGGCCAGTTCGGGGGAGTATAGCCACGGAAGGAATAGACGAGGGTACTGAGAGGCACGCCCTTCACGATCAGCGAGGCAATCTCACGGTACGAGGTCGCCAGCCAGTCCTGCGGCTGCAGGGGCGCGGCCAGCCCCACGGTAGCCGCCTCCTGGCCGGTGAGAGAGCCGAAGGTCGTGGCCCGTCCCTGGCGCTGCATGGCAATGATGCGGTCCGAGAAGGCCCGCGCCAGGCGCATCATCCGATAGAAATAGAGCAGGCGCTCCGGCGAGAGAGCGGGCATCTCTCCCACCAGGTTGCCTTCTGGATCAAGGATCTGAAAAGGGACCAGACCGGGATCAATCTGGTGAATCGCCACTTTGCGCTCCTTTTCTTCTATATTCGCCCCGCGCATAGACGGACGCAAGCCCGGCGCGCCGGCAGGCCAGCCCCTGGAGGCTGTCCGCTGCCGCGGCACCGGTCCCGCGTCCGCGGCGGAGTGACCGGTCTGCTAACGTCCTTGCTTGCTCGCTTACTCTCGGGCTGGCTGGCTGGGCGCCGCTCTGCTCGCCAGAGGTCTCCTCTCCTGTTCGAGCCAGTCCAGCCATGTCCTCCGGCGCCGAGACGGAGGCGGACGGCGCTGCGCTCTCCTCTCTCGCCCGCTCGCTCAGCCGCTGACTCACCAGCCACTATCTCAACGCATCGGCCAGCCAGTCAGCTCAGCCAGCCAGCACAACCCGAGCCGGCGACCCCCTTGTCACCGGATGCTGAAGACCCAGGGAGCTTCTTGCCGCCGACGCTCCTCGTAGGCCTGGATCTCATCGAGATGCGAGAGCGTCCAGCCGATATTGTCGAGACCCTGCAGCATCGCCTGCTTGCGGAAGGGGTCGATCGGGAACTGGAAGACGCGCCCGTCGGGTGTCGTCACCGTCTGGGCCTCTAGATCGACTTCCAGCTCATAGCCCTCGGTCGCCTCGACCTCCTTGAACAGCTCCAGGACCGTTGGCTCTGGGAGCGTCACCGGCAGAATGCCATTGTTGAAACAGTTATTGTAGAAGATATCGGCGAAGCTCGGAGCGATCACGCAGCGGAAACCGTACTCACGGATCGCCCAGGGGGCATGCTCGCGCGAGGAGCCACAGCCGAAGTTATCTCCGGCCAGCAGGATCGTCGCCCCCTGATAGCGAGGCTGATTCAGCACAAAGTCGGGGTTCGGCGTCTTATCATCGCCCAAATAGCGCCAGTTGGCAAACAGCGCCTGAGCGAAGCCGGTGCGACTAATCGTCTTGAGGAAACGCGCCGGCGTAATCTCATCCGTGTTGACATTGGTGCGGTTCAGCGGGGCAACCAGCCCCTTCAGGCGCGTAAAGGGTTCCATACGCTCGCTCTGCCTCCTTAGAGGTGTTCTCTCTGTCTGCCTGCTCTCCTCCCCTGCAGCTCTGACCCGTCCTGTCGTCGTTTGCAGGGGAGGAACGGAACGAACGGACCAGAGCCTGCCCGGACAAGACCGGGCAGAGTGAGGGCCGCGCCCTCAGCGACTAGAAATCGCGGATATCGACAAAGTGGCCCGCGATCGCCGCGGCGGCGGCCATCGGCGGACTGACCAGGTGGGTGCGTCCGCCCTTGCCCTGACGGCCCTCGAAATTGCGGTTGCTTGTGGAGGCACAGCGCTCCCCCTCGCTCAAGCGGTCGCCATTCATAGCGATGCACATGCTGCAGCCAGAGGCGCGCCACTCAAAACCGGCCTCGCGGAAAATATCGGCCAGGCCCTCTTCTTCAGCCATACGCCGCACCTGCATTGAGCCGGGCACCACCAGCGCGCGCACGCCCGGGGCCACGCGGCGCCCTTTCACGATCTGAGCGGCCAGGCGCAGATCTTCCAGGCGCGAATTGGTGCACGAGCCGATAAAGACCGTATCGATGCGGATATCCGTAATCTTCTGGCCCGGCTCCAGCCCCATATACTGCAGGGCGCGCTCATAAGCCAGGCGCTTCTGAGGATCAGGCTCATCGGCGGGATCGGGCACACAGCCGGTGACATCGACCACCATGCCGGGATTGGTGCCCCAGGTCACCTGTGGGGCCAGACCATCGATATTGATCTCGTGGACCGTATCGAAATGGGCGCCGGGATCGCTCGGAAGCTGCTTCCAGGCCTCGACCGCCTTCTCAAAGAGGGCCCCTTTGGGAGCAAAGGGACGGCCCTTGAGATAGGCAAAGGTGGTCTCGTCGGGGGCCACCATGCCAGCGCGCGCGCCCGCCTCGATGGCCATGTTACACAACGTCATGCGCCCCTCCATCGAGAGGCTGCGCACCGCGGAGCCGCTGAACTCGACCACATGGCCCGTGCCCACGCCTGTCCCCAGGCGTCCGATCATATACAAAGCGATATCCTTGGCCGTAATGCCCGGGCCGAGACTCCCCTCAATGCGGATATTCATCGAGCGCGGCTTCTTCTGCAACAGGCACTGAGTCGCCAGCACATGTTCGATCTCGCTGGTGCCGATGCCAAAGGCCAGCGCGCCTACCGCCCCATGCGTCGAGGTGTGCGAATCGCCACAGACGATGGTCATCCCGGGAAGCGTCAGCCCCTGCTCAGGGCCAATGATGTGCACGATCCCCTGACGCTCATCGTTCATATCAAACAGGGTGATGCCGAACTCGCGGGCGTTCTGCTCCATCGTCGTGATACAGAGCGCGCTCGCCTGGTCCACAAGCTCCAGCACCCGCCTGCCGCGCACCTGGAGGGTCGGCACGTTGTGATCCAGCACAGCAATCGTGGCATCGGGCCGCCTGACCTTGCGTCCTGCCGCCTTCAGGCCAGCAAAGGCCTGCGGCGAGGTCGCCTCATGCACCAGGTGACGATCAATGTAGAGAATGGTCGACTCTCCGGGAACGTCGCGCACAACATGCGCTTCCCAGATCTTCTCAAACATGGACTTTGGCATACTTCTCTCTCCAGTTCCTGTCTGAGTCTGGCTGCGGGCCGCTCCGCTCGTTGAGTAGGGCGGCGGTCCTGCCTGAGTGCATAGCATATGCACGCTATGCCGGAAAAAGCAGGATAAAACAAAAACGTTGGGAAAGCAGCAGGCAATGGTGTTTCCGCCCTCTATCTGTTCCTCTATTTTACCTCATATGGTGAGTTGTTCACAATAGCGCGCGGCCCCGTCCCTGTCCCGCGCCTCCCCGCCCCGCTTTGTCGTTCGCTGCCAGACCGTCAGACGATCCTCTCTTGATCAAGCCCAGGCCAAAAAATTGTAACAATTCTGTAAAGTCCCTCACTAAGGCCGCCAGATTCAGCGAATTTTTAGCAAGCCTGCGCCCAAATTTCAGACAGCAGTGGCATGCTTTGAGAGAACAGAAAGGAGTGCCCCTATTCAGGATGACCATTACCAGTCAACAGATCGCAACAGGCTTGACCTTTGAACCAGAGCGCCTGCGTCGCTACGGCGACCTGGTGCTTGAGGAGTTAGAGCGCTATCTCAGCGGCATAGCAGAGCGCCCCGTCTGGCAGCCGATGCCTGCTGAGGTACGGCAGCAAATCAGTGGGCAGACCTTGCCCGAAGAGGGGCAGCCCTTTGAGGAGACGCTCACGCTGCTGCGCGAGCTGATTTTAGCCTATCCCCAGGGCAACGGCCACCCGCGCTTTGCCGGCTGGATCAATTCGGCTCCCTCGCATGCCAGCATTCTGCTCAAGCCGCTGGCGGCGGCCATGAACCCGAACTGCGGCATCGGCGACCATGCCGGCCAGGAGCTGGAGCGCTGCGCCGTGCGCTGGATGATGGAGCTGGCTGGCCTGCCAACGGAAGGCAGCGCCGGCGTCTTCGTCAGCGGCGGCTCCGAGGCGAACTTTACTTGTCTGCAGGCCGCTCGTTACTGGGCCGCCGAACAGGATGGCTGGAACGTCCGCCGCGAGGGCCTGCAAGGCAACCACCCGCCGTTTGTGCTCTACCAGTCCGATCAAGGTCATTTCAGCATTCGCCGCTCAGTCGAAGCGATGGGCCTGGGCAGCGCTGCTATCCATATTGTGCCTTCGACACCTGATTATCGCATGGACCTGGAGGCGCTGGAGCGCCGTATTCACGAGGACCGCGCCGCCGGGCTGCGTCCGTTCTGTGTGGCGGCCACCGCGGGCACCGTCGAAACGGGGGCCATTGATCCGCTCAAGGAGCTGGCCGAGCTGTGCCACGCCGAGGGCCTCTGGCTGCATGTCGATGGGGCCTACGGCGCCTTTGGCATCCTCGACGCGCGCGTTGCTCCCCTCTATCGCGGCATCGACCAGGTCGATTCCCTGGCCACCGATCAGCATAAGTGGCTCTCGGTCCCCATCGACTGCGGCTGCGCGCTTGTGCGCCACGGCGCCGCCCTGCACGACGCTTTCCGCCTGACCCACAGCGACGACGAGGACGATGCCGCCTGGATGTCTGAGTACACGTTACAGCGTACGCGCCGCTTCCGCGCGCTCGACGCCTGGGCTACGGTGCGTACGGCGGGCCGCGCCGGTCTGGCCCGCGCCATCAGCAACAATATCAGTATGGCGCGCTTGCTGGCGCGTGAGGTGGCCGCTCAGCAGGAGCTAGAGCTGATCTCAGGCGGCCCCCTCAGCATTGTGCGCTTCCGCTATGCTCCACCCGCCCTGCGCGATGAGCCGACGCTGCTTAACCGCCTCAACCGGCAGCTCGCGCGCGAGATCCAGCGCCGCGGACGGGTCTTTCTGACCAGCACGCGCCTGCGCGGTCAGGAGCTGCTGCGCGCCTGTCTGGTGCACTACGGCACCGGCGCCGATGATATTCAGGCAATGATCGATGAGGTGCTCACTGTCGGCAGGGCGCTCTGCGCTCTCTGACCCGTCCGGGCCTGGGCCTTGGAGCGTCCTTGAAAGGAGGGACGGCTTTTCGCATGTACTACGGCAGTATTCTGGAGACCGTTGGTAATACGCCTTTGATCGAATTGAAGAGTTTCAGCCCACGCCCGCGCGTGCGCATCTTCGCCAAGATGGAAGGGGCCAACCCCTCGGGCAGCATTAAGGATCGCATTGCGCTCAGAATGATCGAGGACGCTGAGGCGCGCGGCCTCCTCAAGCCCGATTCGATTTTGCTGGAGCCGACCAGCGGCAATACGGGCGTGGCTCTGGCTTTGATCGCCACCATGAAGGGCTATCGCTTCACGGCGGTGGTCTCGGAGAAGGGGACGCAGGATAAGCGGCGCATGCTGGAGCTTTATGGGGCGACCGTCATCACTTCGCCGGGCGCGGCGGGCAGCAACGGCGCGATTCGTTTGGCTCAGGAGATCGCGCGCGACGATCCACGCTATGTCATGCTCTTCCAATATGGCAATGAGGCTAATCCCGCCGCCCATTATGAGACGACCGGCGTAGAGCTGTTGCGCGACCTGCCTGATCTCAGCGTGGTCGTCGCTGGCCTCGGCTCCGGGGGAACCTTGACCGGCATCGGGCGCCGTCTCAAGGAGTATAACCCGGCCATTCGCGTGATCGGGGCCGAGCCGGTTCAGGGCGACAGCATTCAGGGCCTGCGCAATCTGGCCGATGGCTTCGTGCCGCCGGTGCTCGACCTGCGCGTCATCGATGAACGCGTGCTGGTCTCCAGTCAACAAGCCTGGGAGCGCACGCTCCAGCTTAAGGAGCAGGAGGGGATCTTTGCCGGTCCGTCGAGCGGGGCCGTGTTGGATGTAGCCTTGCGCGTGGCTGAGCGCATGGAGGAAGGCAAGATTGTGATTATCCTGGCCGATGGCGGCTGGAAGTACTTGAGTGAGCCGCGCTGGCTTATGCAGCCCGCCGGTCAGAGCCAACTGGCCACGGCCAGCGCTACCCTGCAACCTTCGCCCTGCTGAGGAGGGACGCCACACTCTGGCGTCCCTCTTCTTTTCACCTTGATCCCTCTTCATCTACTCGCTCCCACTCGCCCGTCATGTACCCGCCTGTCCGGCCTCTGGCCCGCTCTGATAGGTAGAGCGATTGAGCCGGCGCGCTCCACCCTGCCAGGTGGATGCTCAATCGATCCGGCTGCTCGGCTGGGAGAGGCTGCGACCGCGGGCGCTCTCCTCGGCGGCGCGCGAGGTCAGGCGCCCTTCGACGGCGGCGGGAAAGAGAATGGTGACTGTGGTGCCTTCACCAAGGCGGCTCTCTAGCTGGATCTTGCCCCCCTGAGCCTCGATTAGCTCGCGCGTGATCGCCAGACCCAGACCACTGCCGCCGGGTCGGCGCCCCGCGCGGCTGCGGGCCGGGTCGGCGCGGAAGAAGCGTTCAAAGACATGCGGCAGGGCCTCGGGCGGAATCCCTTCGCCCGTGTCGCGCACGCTGAGCTTGACCAGACCCCCGCCGGCAGGCTGAGCCTGCAGCTCGACTGTTCCCTCAGCAGGCGTATATTTCAAAGCATTATCTACAATATTGAGCAGGGCCTGACGCAGGCGATCCTTATCGCCCACCAGCGCCGGCGTTCCCGGAGCGACACTCCAACGCAAGGCCTGGCCCCGCGCCAGGTGTTCCGCCTGCTCGCAGACGGTCGCCAGCATATCCTCAGCCCGGATCAATTCGCGCCGCATCTCCAGGCGCCCCGCATCGAGACGCGTCAGCACCAGCAAATCTTCTACCATGCGCTGGAGCCGCTGCACCTCGGCATACATCCCGCGCGCCAGACGCCGCGCCGCCTCCAGGTCGCCGCGGTCCGCTCCTAAGAGCAGCATCTCCAGGCTGCCGCTCAGGGCCGTCAGTGGCGTGCGCAGCTCATGCGAGACATCCGAGACAAAGCGTTTTTGGCGCTGAAAGGCGCTCTCCAACTGTGCGACCATGCGATTAAAGGAGTGAGCCAGGCGCCCGATCTCGTCGTCCGTCGGCGGCGGCTCAATGCGCATCGATAGCTCGCCACGCGCAATGCGCTGGCTGGTGCGCTCGATCTCGACCAGCGGATGCAGGGCCACACTGACCAGCGGATAGATCAGGGCCGTGGCCAGGCCGAGCAAGACCACCACGCCCATGAAGAGCGTCAGATGGAGGGTCCGTAGAAAGTCATCGATGGGCATGGTCGAGGTGCTGATCTGCAAAATGCCCAGGGTGTGATCGCGGAAGGTGTCGACCAGGGGCAGAAAGACTACCAGTTGCGGCTGTCCGCTGCTGTCCTTGAGTACCAGGTAGGGCGGGCGCTGGTCGCTATGCTGCAGGGCTAGCCGCACCTGGGCAGGCGGCACCGTAATGGGCTGTAGCGCAAAGGGGGAACTGCTGCCCGGCACCAGGACGCTGCCATCGGTGGCCAGAATCGCTGCGTTCGTACTTGGACTGGAGAGGCGAAACGCTAGAGTTGAGGCTGTATAGAGGAAATCTGTCGGTGGCTTCTCTGGAGGCATAAAGGTATAGGAGAGGCGGAAAGGATGATCCTGGCTGCCTTTCATGATACCTTTAATGGCCACCTGGGCCTCATTGCAGAGCACATCGACCTGATTAGAAAGCAGGTCTTGCTCAGCGATCAATGAGATAATGACGCCGAGCGAACCGAGCAGGATGGTCAAAAGACCAAGGGAGACCAGCACCAGGCGCCAGCGAATTGGCACGTGGCGTATGAGTCGCGACAGAAGAGTGGCGCGTTTCTTCATGCTTGCTTTAGCCTCGCAGGGTATAGCCAATACCCCGCACCGTCTGCAGTAAGCGTGGCGGATTGTCGTGCAGCTTCTCGCGCAGATGACGGACGTAGACTTCGACAATGTTGTCGTCGCCGACGTAGTCGTAGCCCCAGACGCGCGAGAGAATGGTGTCGCGCGAAAGCACCTGACGCGGGTGCATCAAGAACAATTCCAGCAGGCTGAACTCGCGTGGCGTTAGCTCGATCGGCTCGCCGCGCAAAGTGACGGTGTGGGTGCCACGGTCAAGGGTGATGTCCTGGAACGAGAGGATGTCGGCGACGTTGTTGCCATGACGGCGGAGCACGGCCCGCGTGCGCGCCATCAGCTCACGAAAGGCAAAGGGTTTCGTCAGGTAGTCGTCGGCACCGCAGTCCAGCCCAGCGACGCGATCGTCAACTTCGTCGCGCGCCGTCAGCATGATGATCGGGATGTCATGGCTGCGCCGTAGCTGGCGTGTGACTTCCAGACCATCGCAGCCCGGCAACATGATGTCGAGAATGATGATGTCCGGCTGGTGCTGCGTGGCCATGCGCAGGGCTTCAGGCCCGCTGGTAGCAATCAGCACCTGGAAGCCCTCATAGACAAAACCCATTTGCAGAAAATCGACGATCTGCGGCTCGTCATCTACGATCAAAACGGTTGGCTGCTTGTTCTTGTTGCCGTTGTGCTCCTTGCTATTCGCTAACATGCTGTGTCCTGTGCCCTATCTTCTCTCTCGCCAATGCTCTCTTTTCAGAGACGCTCAGTCGGGGCCCACTGCCCTGCTCTGGCGCAATGGCCCCCGGGATAGTGAACAATACTCTGATGGTATATAGCAAGCCCGGCTGAAAATTTGCTGAATCGCCAGGCCGATTTCGCCTGGCCCTGGGGCTCCGCTGATCTTTCTCTCCTCCCTCACCGCTTTTTCTTACTGGTTCTTGCTAGGCTCGCGTTGGCAGTCAGGGCGCTTATCAGGCCGGTCGCGATGCCATTTCAGCGAATTTTCAGGCTCGCTGCGGCCTTTTTTCAGCCCCAGGTGGCAAGATGAAAAGCAGTCTCGAAGACAAGTGCTCGCTTGTGCTCAACGCTGTGCTGATCCGTTGGTTCTAGCTCTCGCCGATCTCTGAATAATCAAGCAAGCAAGTAAGTAAGTAATTCAGTATCGCAAGCCATACGAGCCAATATATTCAGGAATGGAATAGACGATGACAACTATCAGTTTACCTGTGACGAGCAGAGTACAGCCCGTGCTGCCGCGGCGCGAGGAGCTGCCTGTAGGTCGTTTGCTGGCGAGCCTGCAGCACGGTGCCCGCTACACGCCGACCAAAGCGCTGCTGATTGAGGCCGAGAGTGGAGAGTACTTGAGCTATGGCCAGGCGCTGGCCGGGCTGGCCGCTCTGCGCCGGCTCTTTGGTCCACCGCCTCAGCGCATCATGCTCGCCCTGCCGGGCGGGTTGCTCAACGGACTGATCTGGCTGACCGCTCTTAGTAGCGGCTACGCTCTAATTCCTGTGCCTCCGGCGGCCAGTGCCGACGAAGCGCGTCGGCTGTTCGAACGCCAGCAGCCAAGCATTCTGTGTGCTCCCGACGAGGGAACCAGCGCCTGGAGCGCGCAGCTTCTGTCGGGCAGAGAGCGTCTTTTCACAGCCTCGCAGCTCGCCGAGCGCCTCAGCCATGCTCCTGAGCCGGAGCAGCCCCTGAGTGTTCGCGAAGGGCGCGTCTACCTGAGCACTTCTGGCAGCACGGGAGAGCCGAAGTGGCTGGCTCTCAGCGAGCGCCAGCTTGTCTGGACCGCCGAGCAGATCCGTCGCAGCCACGCTCTCACCGAGGCCGACCGAGGCCTGACGACCCTGCCTTTCTTCCACATCAATGCCCCAGTGGTCAGCCTCTGTGCCTCCTTGCTAGCTGGGGCCTCGCTGATTGTGGCCGCGCGCTTCAGCCGCCGCCGCTTCTGGTCCTGGGTTGAGCGCTATGAGGCCACCTGGATCAGCCTTGTGCCTACCATTGTGGCCCTCCTCCTTGAGAGCGAGGAGCGACCGGCCTTCCTACCGGGCCGCCTGCGCTTCGCCCGCAGCGCCTCGGCCCCCCTGCCCCCGGCCAACCTGCGCGCCTTTGAGGAGCGCTTTGGTATTCCGCTGATCGAGACCTATGGCCTGTCGGAGGCCGGCAGCCAGGTGGCAGCCAATCCTTTGCCGCCGGCTCTGCATAAGCCCGGCTCGGTGGGCCGCCCGACCGGCGTGGCCATGCGCATCTGTGCGCCGCGCCCCAACGGCGCAGGGCCGGAAGACCGCGCGGGCGCCTTGTGCGACCTGCCGCCGGGCGAGGTGGGCGAGATCTGCATCGCTGGCCCCAACGTCATCAGTGCCTATGAGGATGGGGCCGGGGCCTCCTCGTTCCAGGATGGCTGGTTCCGCACCGGCGATCTCGGCTACTTTGATGAGGACGGCTATCTCTTCATTAAAGGGCGCCTGCGCGAGGTCATCAATCGCGGCGGAGAGAACATCGCCCCGCGCGAGATCGAGGAGACATTACAGGAACACCCGGCGGTGCGCGAAGTGGCGGTTGTCGGACGTCCTGATCCGCTCTACGGTGAGGTTGTCGTGGCCTACTTGAGCCTGCAGGAGGGCCGTCAGCTCAGCGTCGAGGAGCTGCGCCGCTATGCCCGTCAGCGTCTCAGTCCGCCGCGTGTACCCGTCGATTTCTTGATCTTGCCTGAGCTGCCGCGCAATGCCACCGGCAAGATCGACCGCCGTTTGCTGCGCACCCGCGAGCAGGCGCGCCGCGAGCTGCACCAGATCGCCAGGGAGGAGGCCGTACGTCAACCTTGAGCCAGAGCAGCCCCAGCATCAGCCTGAGCCGCAGCCCCAGCGGCGGCGGCAAGCGACCGCACGTCTATGAGCTTGACCCTCTGCGCACATGCACCGCGCTCAGCGTCGTCGCGGTGCATGTCCTGGCGGCGACTGCCATTCTCAACGGCAATGGGCCAGGCTACGCGATCCAGAATGCCCTGCTGGTCGCCTTCCACTTCACGCGCGAGATCTTCATGTTCGTAACGGCCTTTGCCCTCGTCTATGTCTACAATGGGCGCCGCTTCCCCTTCGTGCAGTTCTGGAAGAAACGCAGCCTGGGCGTCATCTTCCCATACGTCTTCTGGAGCCTGGTCTACGTGCTTGTCAACACGCGTCCCAGCTCCTGGGAGACTTTTGGCAAGACCGCGCTTTTTGATGTGGTCACGGGCAACGCTTCCTATCAGCTCTACTACATCCTGCTCACCATTCAGTTCTACCTGATCTTCCCGCTCTTCATGGCGCTGCTCAAGCGCTGGTCGCGCCATCCCTGGCTGCTCTTGCTGGGGAGCTTCACGCTCCAGGTGCTGCTTTTCTACGTGGACTACCATACGGTCCAGCGCAGCAGTAACCCGTTCTGGCACACGGTGGCGGTCTACCAGGATCGCTTTGTCTTGATGTATCAGTTCTACTTCGTGCTAGGCGGGCTGGCGGCGCTCCACTTCGAGCGAGTGCGGGCCTTCGTCCTGCGCCACGCCCGTCTGATCATGACCATCTTTCTCGTTACTCTGATAGCGCTCTGGGTACATTTTGCCGAGCAGATCAGCGTTTATCGTGAGCCAATGGGCTACGCCACTTCTGTCTTGCAGCCAAGTATGGTATTCTATAGCGTGGCGGTTATCGGCCTGGCCCTTTGGCTTTGCTGTCGCTGGGCGATTGGCTTCGTGGATCTCCCAGGCCAGGAAGTGAGCAAGCGGCTGAGTGTGCGTCTCTGGGGCCTTTGCTCGGACGCCTCCTTTGGCGTCTACCTGGTGCATGTGCTGATCCTGAACCAGCTACGCGGCAGCCTGTTGTCTCTCCTGCCGGAGAGCTGGCCCGTAGGGTTGCGCGTGGTCCTGCTCTGGGGCGCCGTGGCTGGCCTCTCGCTGGCCATTAGCATCGCGCTGATGTATACGCCCTGGCTGAGTCGCCTGGTGGGGCGTGCGGGACCGCGGCGTCGCAGCGGCCCAGCCACGGCGGGCAGTCGGGGGCAGGCGAGCAAAGCCCAGGTGCTGCCCGATGTCGGCAGAAGGCAGCCGACTCCCTCGTCAGCGACAGCCACCACCAACGTCGCCCTTGTGCCGGCAGTCTCGCAGACCGGCCCCGCAGATGCCGCCGGCGCCTCCGCGCCCCATCATCTCCGGTCTGGAGCACTGGCCCGCTATGAGCAAGCGAGTAAGACACCTGGCCCTGATAGCGCTGGCTCTCGCCTGTCTGATGGGAGCCACTCTCTATAGCCTGCGCGGCACGCTTGGCCTGCGCCGGAGCGTGGCCTCGCCCTTGGCTATCCAGGCCCATCGCAGCGAGCAGCAGGAGTCGCTACAGGGCCGGCGCCTGACACCCGTTCCCACCGCCAGCGCCTCCCTGCTGTCGCCAGCCCTGCCGGGCCTCAATTATCTGGGCTTCACAGCGCATATCTTCTCGCAGGGAGGAAACAGCCTCGTCTATTATCTCTACATCCCTCACCCATTGAATCCCCAGCGGCGCTATCCGCTGGTGCTGCTACTACATGGCGGGGGCGAGCGCAGTCGCTCCAATTACACCGCCGCCCAGAATGAGCAGTTGCTGCTCAATCAAGCGTATGTGCGCGTCTGGAGCAGCGATTACCAGGGACCAGCCAATCCCCATATCCAGCAGCGCTGGCCCTGCTTCGTACTGGTCCCGCAGATGAAACAGGGGCAGCAGTGGGTTAACGTCCCCATCAATGGCGGCTCCTATCATCAGCCAGCCCAGCCGAGCATTCCGCTCCAGCTCACGAAGGCTCTCCTTGAGCGCGTCTTGCAGGCTTACGCTAACAATATCGACCGCACGCGCCTTTACATCACGGGCCTCTCCAATGGCGGCTACGGTACCTGGGATGCGATCGAGCGCTGGCCTGATCTGTTCGCCGCCGCCGCTCCCATTGCCGGCGCCGGCGATCCGTCGCTAGCGGCCCGTATCAAGGATCTGCCGATCTGGGCCTTCCACGGCTCCGCCGACCCGGTGGTCCCTGTGAGCGGCTCGCGCGACATGATCGCCGCTTTGCGCGCCGTCGGTGGTCACCCACGCTATACCGAGTTCGCCGGAGCAGGACATGGCGTCTGGGGCTACGTCTACTCCCTGGAAGATAGCCCTTTGCGCGTTAGCGCTTTCTTCCCCTGGCTCTTCTCACAACACCGCTGAGGGAGGCGGGGCGCGCAAACGAACACGAACGAGAAAGCCCCTGCTCAGGGCAGGGCTGAGCCGGAACGAGAGCCTGCCGCCTTGCGCCGCGCCGGGCTGGGCCGCGCCGTCTTGTCCGGCAGGAGCCTATCTGTCTGGACAGGGCGGCGCTTGCGTCCCCTTCAGCGAGAGGCATATAATGTCTACAGGACGACCAGCAGGCTAACACCAGGAAGAAGCTGAGGCGGGTGAGGAAGCGGGTGAGGGCGAGCGGTTGGAGGTGGGCGTCATCGCGCTCGCCGCGGTGGGCCAATTGGTCAGCCGGCACGCGATCGGCGCCTGTCTTCCTCGATAGTATGGCGTCGCGCTCGCTGCTTCGCGCAAGGGCGCGCGGAACAGCGTGTTACATTGTAGTAAGGAGAGAACAATGACGACCCAGCCACAGCAGCAACAGCAGCCAGAGCGACCGCAGCCACGCATCGTCAAATTTTATGAAACCACCCTCCGCGATGGTGAACAGACCCCCGGCGTTAACTACTTTCCCGAAGAGAAGCTAGAGATCGCGCGAGCCCTGGCCGACATGGGTTTCGACACCCTGGATGTGGGCTTTCCGATCTCGTCGCCAAGCGAATTTGAGGCCGTACGCTTGATCGCCTCGCAGGTTGACAACGCCGAGATCTGTGCCATCGCGCGGGCCGTTAAGGGCGACATCGATGCCGCCTGGGAAGCTGTTAAGGTCGCCGCCCATCCGGTCATTGAGCCGTTCATCAGCGTCTCCCCGATCCACCGTCAGGTCAAGTTGGGCAAGACCCGTCAGGAAGTGCTTGAGATGGCCCGCACGGCTGTGGCCTACGCCCGCAGCCTGACCGACACGGTCGATTTCGCCCTCGAAGATACGACGCGCACCGAGCATGATTTCATTCTGGAGGTCTGCGAGGCGATCCTCAAGGAGGGCGTGCGCTTCGTCACTATCTGCGATACCGTGGGCTATGCCCTGCCCTGGGAGTTTGGCCAGTTGATCGCCGATCTCAAGCGCGAGTTTCCGACGATCCGCATCTCGGCCCATTGTCACAACGATCTGGGCCTGGCGGTGGCCAATGCCCTGGAGGGCCTGCGCAACGGCGCCGAGCGCGTTGATACCTCCTTCAACGGCCTGGGCGAGCGCGCCGGCAACGCTGCCACCGAGGAGGTGGTGATGGCCATCCGTACACGCTCGGCAGACCTGGGCCTTGATGTGCGCGTCGATACTACCAAGATTATTCCCACCAGTCGCCTGATCGCCAGGTATTCAGGCATGCAGCCCCAGTGGACCAAGGCGATCGTTGGTCAGAATGCCTTCAGCCACGGCGGCGGTATCCA
Organism: Thermogemmatispora argillosa; assembly: GCF_059696725.1. Lineage (NCBI taxonomy): Bacteria > Bacillati > Chloroflexota > Ktedonobacteria > Thermogemmatisporales > Thermogemmatisporaceae > Thermogemmatispora > Thermogemmatispora argillosa. The sequence continues at coordinate 1,933,625 of NZ_AP019377.1, forward strand.
TCAGGATGGGGTGCTGAAGGATGCCCGCACCTATGAGATTATGACTCCCGAGTCGATCGGCCTGACTGCTGCCGATCGGCGCATCCGCATGGGTAAGCTTTCGGGCCGCGCCGCCCTCGCTGCTCAGATGCGTGAATTGGGCTATACCCTTGAGCAGGAGCAGCTCAATCGGGCCTTCGAGATGGCTAAGCTGCTCTTGGGCAAGAAACGCGAGCTGGAAGAGCTGGATCTGCGCTACATCGCCGAGACGGCTATGAAGTAGGTAGAAAGTAGTTGTGGGTGCCCGCTGCTCAGGCCCCATTGGGCGCGGCGGGCGCGCCACTGCGCCGCCTTGGGGCGGCGCTTTTTTCCCCTTGCGTATTGTTGATTTTCTGGATAAACTAAATCATGTAATGAGTTGTCGGAGCGCCGACGGGTCTCAAGCCGAGCAGCAAGCGAGCTGTAGACCTGCCCGCCGGCCAGGTAAGGCAGCCAGAGGAGAGCAAACCATGAGTGCAGACGAGCAGCAGCACGCACATCAACACGAACACGCCCACGAACACACTCATCATCACCCATCTGAGCAGTCGCATGCGCATGAGCATCACGAGCACAACGGCGCTGCCTGTGGGCCGGGCTATGCCTCGCCCGAAGAGGCCATCAAGGGGCCGCGGGAGAAGGTGCTATACGCCATTGCGCTGCACGTTGGGACAGGCGTCGAGGCCCCTGACTATCTGGCGACCATCGACGTTGATCCTGGCTCACCCACCTACTCGCAGGTGATCCACCGCACGGTGATGCCCTATGTTGGGGACGAACTGCATCACTTCGGCTGGAATGCCTGCAGCTCCTGCCACGGCGACGCCCACAAATCGCGGCGCTTCCTGGTCATCCCGGGCAATCGCTCCAGCCGCATCTATATTGTTGATGCGCAAGATGAGCGGGCACCCAGGCTGCACAAGGTCATCGAGCCGGAAGAGATCAAGGCCAAGACCAACCTCAGCGCTCCACACACCGTACATTGCCTGCCCGATGGCCATGTCATGATCTCCATGCTGGGCGATGCGGAGGGCAACGGTCCTGGCGGCTTCCTGCTCCTTGACGAAGAGTTTCGCATTGCCGGGCGCTGGGAGCACAAGGCCGACGGCATGCGCTTTAACTATGACTTCTGGTATCAGCCGCGCCATAACGTAATGGTCAGCAGCGAGTGGGGGGCGCCGAAGACCTACTTTGACGGCTTCAACCTGGAGGATGTCCAGGCTGGCAAGTATGGGCGTCAGATCCACTTCTGGGACTGGCAGCGCCATGAAATTGTCCAGAGCGTCGACCTGGGCGAAAAGGGCTTGATCCCCCTAGAAGTGCGTTTCCATCATAATCCTGACAGCACGCATGGCTTTGTCGGCGCCGCCCTCAGTAGCGTCATCTGGCACTGGGAGCGTGTCAATGGGAGCTGGCGCGTGCAGCCGGTTATCGAGGTTCCTCCGGTTGAGCTGGAGGGCTGGCCTTTCCCGGTGCCTTCGCTCATCACCGATTTGCTGGTTTCGATGGATGACCGCTATCTCTATTTCTCGAACTGGCTGCACGGCGACATCCGCCAGTACGACATCAGTGACCCGGCTCACCCCCGTCTGACCGGCCAGGTCTGGTGTGGCGGTCTGCTGGGCAAGGCGCAGCCGGTCAAGGGTCACGAGCTGGTCGGTGGTCCGCAGATGCTGCAGCTTAGCCTTGATGGGCGCCGACTCTACGTGACGAACTCGCTTTACAGTAGCTGGGATAATCAGTTCTACCCAGAGCTGGCCAAGCGCGGCTCCTATCTGCTGCAGATCGACTGCGATCCCGAGCACGGTGGCATGAAGATCAACGAGAACTTCTACGTTGACTTCGGCCAGGAGCCAGCGGGTCCGGCGCGCGCACATGAGATGCGCTATCCCGGCGGCGACTGCACTTCAGACATCTGGATTTAGTTTCTTCACCTTTGCTAAGCTAAGGCAGTATCTGTCTGTCCTTTCTTCTTTCCCTCTCTCTGGGGCCAGGCCGCCCAGGAAAGGCTGAGGTAGTATCTCCCTCATGCGCTCCTGGCGGGCCTGGCCTTGCGACTTTCAGCCTGCTCCCCGTTTTCGCCCTTTCTGGAATGGGCCTGATCAGCGCTAGTGCAGCTCGCGCCAGAGCGAGGCGGTCAGGATCACGGGTAGCGCCACCACCAGCAGCACAGCCTGCAGCGGTTGCATGCCCGTTGGCAACAGCAGGAGCAGGACAAAGAGCAGTACAACGCCGCTCAGAATAATGGGATCACCGACGAGAAAGAGATAGAGGGCTTTGAGTGGCTTCAGCAGGCGCGCCAGCATCAGTCTCCTCCCCTTTCAGGTAAGCTGGCGGAGCCGAGGCCAAGGACGCTGCGCCGACGGGCCAGGCTCTTGAGCCAGAGTACGAGCAGGGCCGAGCAGAGCAAATAGAAGGCGGCCAGGATCAACAGGAAAGCATCGGCCAGGGGCCAACTGATGCCCAGGCCCTCGCCACCCCAGAAGGTGCCAAAGGTCGTGAGCATGATGCCGACCAGGAACTTGAGCGTGTTTTCGGGCACCTGCTTCAGGGGGGCCTGTAGCAGCAGCCCGATGAGCACCACGAGCAGCCCGGCAGCCGCGGCACCGAGGGAGGCTGTGCCAAGTGCACAGCCGGCGCTGCAGGTGGGCGTTATGGCGCTGCTTCCAAAGGAGATCACAATAAAGGCTACCTCTAAGCCTTCTAGCAGCACCGTTTTGTAGGAGAGGGCCACGCCGAATGGCTCCAGACGCGGACGGGCCTGCTCTCCACGTGCTCGCAGCGCGGCCATCTGTTCCTCAAAGATGGCTTCCTCATCGTGCAGGGGCTTGAGGCCGCTGTAGCGTAGAAGAGCCTTCTTGAGCCACTTGAGGCCGAAGAGAATGAGCAGGACGCCGATCACGAGACGCAGCAGGGTGAGCGGAATCCAGTAGACAAGCGCCACTCCCAGGATGGCAACCAGCAAGGCCAGCGTGAGAACGGCTCCGGCTACACCGGCCAGCGAGCTGCGCCAGTTGATAGTCAATCCCACAACGAGCACAATGGTGAAGGCTTCGACAAATTCGACCGCCGAGGCTAGAAAGGCGGCGGTCAGAATTGCCCAGGCCATAGGTAATGCTTCCCCTTCCTTCTAGCTAGCTAGCAATAGATGTTGATCTCTCATCCGGCAAATACTGGTTCGCAGATCAATATCAGTAAGTCTGACAAAAAGAGACAGGATCTTCTTTTCTTGTGACGGACGAGTGGACGAGAGAGCAGCTTTTTCCCTTGATTATAGGCATGATATGACTGTGCTCGCAAGCGCGAGAATGAACAATTGTAGTAGACGCAACCTATGACGTTATGTTATCATTGAGAAGCCTGTATCCATTCATCTGATGGACTGATTGATCTCTCGGAAGAAGCTGGAAAGGAGCTTACACTGATGAGCTGGGAACCTAATCAGGGGGGACAAGTGCCGCAGCAGCCAACGCCGCCGCCTAATCCTTATGGGGCGCCTTCTTTCCCAACACCACCGCCGCCTAATCCTTACGAGCCACCGGTTAACCCCTATGGGCCACCCTCTTCGCCGAACCCCTATGGCTACGGGCAGCCGCCGGCGAACCCTTATATGCCGCCGACGTACTATGGTGGGCAGCCCGGTTCCTACCCGCCGGTCGCGCCTCTACCGCTGGGACAGGCCCTACGTGAGTTGCCGCGTCAGTACTGGCGTGTGATCTCGCGCCCATCCGCAGAGACGTTTGTCCAGGAGCTGGGAAAGGCCTCCTGGGATATTGTCTGGGTACAGCTCTTGGGATTTTCAGCGCTATATGCTATTATTAGGTTTTTTGTCGAGTTAGCCTCAAGCGCTCTGCCCATGAGCATTTTACCCGGTTACTCCGGAGTTCTGTCGAGTCTGGCCGCCCGCTCCAGCCTTGGCTACGCGCTTTTCGTTGCTCTGATTGGCTTTGTTTTGCTGGTCGGCGCCTTCTTCATTCTTCAGGGACTGATCTATCTGCTAGCCAGAGCCTTCAACGGGCAAGGGAGCTTTCTGCAGCAATGCTATAGCAGCATGCTTATCTATGGGCCGCTGCTGGCTATCACCATAGTCAGTGGCATCCTCGAGATCATTCCTTTTGTCGATATTATCGTTTTTCTTGTTAGATTAATATTACTTATTTATGCAATTGTTCTGCTCGTTTTTGCCACAATGGGCAGCCAGCGTCTCACTGGCGGTCAGGCGAGCGCCGCGGTGCTGATCCCCGTCGGCGGCCTCTTTCTGCTGGCCTGTTGCGTCTCTACTCTCCTGGCAGCGACGGTTGTTTCCACTATGCATATAACCTACTAACTAACTTTGCAGCCTGGCCGGCGGGGGACGGGAGTTTCGCTGGCGGATTCTCTAGAATCGCTCAAGATCGGCGAGGCAGGTTTCTATCCGGTCAGCAAGCGGTCGACAGACAGCCCGGCTCATGCTATTATCCCAGGATGGGCTGTTCTGCAGCGGCAAGTGAACACATAAGCAAGCAAGGAAAAGATGGGTCCTGCCCGGATGGCCTGTCTCGCTGGTCTGCCGTGCTCGCTTTGCCGCTGCCTGGATAGGAGGCAGCCCAACCCAAGCGAACGCTTCATGAGCAGGAGAGACAAAGGCTGTGGATACATTGATCGGCTCCGTGATCGGGGGATACATTATTAAGCAGTTCATTGGCAGCGGCGGCATGGGCACGGTCTACCTGGCCGAGGACCCCATGATCGGTCAGCAGGTCGCCATCAAGGTGGTACGGGCCGAGGCCGCCGATTTCCCCGACGCAGAAAAAGCCCTTGAGCGCTTTAAGCAGGAAGCGCGTGCTGTGGCGAGCCTGGATCATCTGCATATTCTGCCACTGTATCGCTATGGAGAAGAGGAGACCGGTCAGGGTCGGCGCGCTTACATGGTGATGCAGTATCGCCCTGAAGGCTCGTTATGGGACTGGCTGCGCCGTCGTTCGGGCCTGGCCTCGCAGCAGTCGCTCAGCCGCGCCCCGCAGTTGCCAGCGGGCCTGCCTTCGGCCTGGCCCCTTAGCTTAAGCGAGGCCTCAGACTATCTTCAGCAGGCCGCTTCTGCTCTGCAGTATGCGCACGACCGTGGTATCGTCCACCGCGATATTAAGCCGGCCAATTTTTTGCTGCGCATCGAGGCCGGGCCGCGCGTGCATCTGTTGCTCTCCGATTTTGGTCTGGCCAAGTTTTTTTCTTTTAGCCTGGACACCAGCCATATTTTTGGGACGCCCCTCTATATGGCGCCCGAGCAGTTCGGCGGTGAGGCGCGCCCCGAGAGCGATCAGTATGCGCTGGCGGTGATGTTCTACCTGTTGTTGACCGGACGGACGCCTTTCGAGGGCGATCCGGCCCAGTTGATGCACCAGCATTTGAACAGAGAGCCACCGCCTTTGCGTTCTTTCAATCCTGCTCTGCCGGAAGCGCTGGAGGAGGTGTTTGCTCGCGCACTGGCTAAAAGTCCGCAGGCGCGCTATCCATCGATCGCCGCCTTCGCCGCCGCCTTTGATCATGCGGCTCGCAGCCGTTCGTCTTTGCTGCAGCCCCGCCTCGGGCTGCCGACGAAAAGCGAGCCGGCAAGCGATGCTAATCCGGCCAGTACCTTGCTGCTGCGGGAAGCGCCGGAACAGACCATCAGTTCCACCAGGCCAGCGGTGGAGAGGATCGAGCAGTTAAAGCTGCCGCGCAGCGGGCAGCCGCTGGCGCTGGGTGGCTTCTCAGGACCGGAGGGAGCGTCGGCACCTGGCAATACGCAGCAGCGGCAGGCAGCGGCCTCAGCCCCGACGGTCTTCGCCACGTCGGCTGTGCCCCCTCGCTCGCCAGACCTGTGGCAGCCTGGGCCACCTCCTCCCTCGCTGCCTCAGCCATCGTCAGCAGGGTCGCGGAGGAGGATGGGGCTGCCTCGTCTGCGCTCGCTGCAGGTGCCTGCCTGGGTAGAGCGCTGGCCTGGCAAGGCCTTGAGTCGGCGGCGCGCCTTGGCGTTGATGGCCGCTGGGGCGATTGGGGTGGGCGTTATGGGGGCCAGTCTGTATTTGCTGCTGAATAGTCGTCCTTCGCAGGCCCTGGCCGTTTTACAAGGTCATCAAGACAGTGTGACAAGCCTGGCCTGGTCTCCCGATGGGGCGCATCTGGTTTCAGGTTCGCGTGATCAGACGGCGCGCCTCTGGCTGGCGAGTGAGGCCCGGTCGGTGCTCACTTACAGTCTCCAGGCTACTCCTATCCTGGCGGTGGCCTGGAGCGCCGACGGGACGCTGCTGGCCTCGGGCGGAGAGAATCATTCGGTGCAGATCTGGACGACAAGCGGGGCTTTACAGCAGACGTTTAACGATCTGGGCGCTCCCGTCAGTGCTCTGGTGTGGACGGAGCGCCGCGATGTGCTGCTGGCTGGTACGCTTGGTAACGGTGGTCACGAGCTGCTGGTCAATGGGCGGACGACGCGCAGTTTGCTGAAGGCCCGCATTCGGGCTTTGGCCCTGGCCCCCGGGGGTGAGACGCTGGCGCTGGCCCTCGATAGTGGTCTGGTGGTGACCTTAAGCTTGAGTGACCGACGCCTCTTACAAAGCTATCGTCGTCACCGCGGGGCTGCTCTGAGTGTCGCTTGGTCCCCTGACGGCACGCTGCTGGCTTCGGGTGGGGCCGATCACCAGGCGGTGATCTGGGATAGTGTTTCGGGCGTCGTTCAGGCGCGGCTGAGCCATCCCGGCCCGGTCAATGGCCTGGCCTGGGACCCTGCGACGTCTGGACGCCTGGCAACGGCTTGCAGCGATGAGCATGTACGCGTCTGGACGCTGGGCAGTAACGGCGCCGCGGCTCGCGCGACGGTCTACAGCGGCCATCACGGCAGCGTTACTGCTGTGGCCTGGGGTCAGCAGGCCCTGGCTTCCGCTTCAACAGATCACACTGTGATCTTGTGGCGCGTAAACGGATAGGAGAAGCCTGGGAAGCGGGCGATGACGAACTGGGCTGGGCTGGGCTGGGCAGCGTGGGCATCCAGGCTAAGAAAAGAAGCAGGCACAGCAGTCAAAGCGCTTTGAAAGAGGGAGGGCTTGCCAGGAGCCTGCCAGCCCCTCTTTCAAAGCCTGCAGGTTTTTCTTGGTCTATCGCTCAGAGAGCCTTTGAGCCTGGCCGGCGCAGCGGCAGATGTTAGAGCAAGATCGTCTCCAAAGAGAATATGACGCAAATTATATCCGTATAAATGACTCATAGAGAGCATAATTGAGGTAGGTCAGACGATGATAATCATAGCCAAGCGCTATGAGCTGCTGCAGTCTGAGATCTTGAGGCGAGCCAATGGGAAAAACATAGTAAGGAGGCGAAAGGGTCGCCTCGACCAGGGAGCGATAGGGCGGGTAACGATCAAGGCCAGGTCGCAGCCCAGCATCCAGGACACTGCATAGAATGCGCTCAGTGCTCAGAAAAGCGAGCCGGTCACACGTCCAATAGTCTGCATAGATATGGGTAGCGCCTTGTCTCTGAAGAAAGTTAATCAAAGCCTGTTGCTCCTCATTCACCCTTTGAACGAACCCCAGGAGCCTGAGCCAGGAGCTGGCCACTTCCCAACCACCAAACAGCTACAACCATACCCACTGTTAACATTGCCCCAAGGCGAGCAGCTTGAAAAGGCGGTTTGCAGAGCAAGCGATCAGAGGGCAAGGAGGCTAGACGCCAGAGAGGGAAAAGCACGGCCGGAAGGCTAATGATCAGGCCGACCAGGTAGCGAGATGAAGGCCAGGGAGTAAGCGCAGCCTGGGGGAAAAGACAATAGAGAAAAAGGGTGCCGCCAGCGCCTCCCAGAATCATGAGTCTGGCTCCCTCCACATATCTGGTCCGAAGGGCATCAGGCCTGGCTTTCACGTCTGCTTGCCGTAAGCGCCACCAGGCGGAAAGGGCCTGGCCAGTCGCAAGGCACCAGAGCAGAAGGTAGCCGAAAGACCAGATCCCATGAAACGCCGTGCACAATTGAGCTTGGGGGTCAGCTTGCAATGGCCAGGCCCGGCTCGGCCCCAGCGTACACAAGGCATTGCCTCCTGTGGCCAAAGGCAGGCTCACCAACATTGCGCCGGCAATTTGTAAGGGCAACGAAGCTTGAGGTGCTGCCTGTCCTTCGGATAACGGCTTGCTGCTCGGCCCAATAGAGGGATAAGCAGGTTCGCGATAGCCGGGTCCAAGCAAAGAGAGAGCAGATGGCGAGGGAGGAACAGTGAGCTTATCGATAATCTCGGGAGCCAGGCCCAGCAGTACGCTACCCACTAGCACAAGGCAGAGTAGCGGTGACTTGAGCTGCTGGTGGTAGCCCTGAAGGAGGAAGAGAAAAGCAGTTCCTACAAAAGGCAGCACGAGCGGATCGCTCCAGATGCTCACACCGGCCAAAAAGCCCCAGAGACCAAGAGCCATGCCATCAAGGCATTTTGACGCTTGCTGATTCATGATATGCCTCTGGCGCCCAAACACAAGCCAGCAGCTTACCAGCAAGAGGAGAGAGCAAAAAAAGAGGACATCAGGCGCCCCGCCAGCAGCCTCAAGCTCCCTAAAGAGCACCTCGCCAGGGCCAGCCCCAACTATCAAGATGGTCACCAGTGCCATTGCTCTGCTATAGAGCAAACTGGTAAGTAAATAGATCTGTATCAGAAACAAGCCAAAGAGAAGCAGGACGCTTAAGCGGAGAGTCAGGACCGAGGGGCCCCCGAGGTGGAAAAAAGAAGGCAGCCAGATAGGCATCAATGGGAGCCAGGTAGTCCTGACCGTAGAAGACCAGGGGGCGTGCGCCCTGATAGGCAATGTGGAGAGCCATGAGGCCCATCGTCCCTTCGTCGCTATCAAGAGAGGGCCAGCCTAGCAGGATCAGATAGAAGCGTAGCAGAGAGGCAAGCAGAATGACTATAAATGCAGCAATATGATATTTGTCAAACAATTTGTTAATCTTCAAAGCCGCACCTCACATTACGGCTCCAGAGAGGTCCTCTCTGGAAACGCAGGCATAGTGCTTTGAGCTATCGGTAGCCGGCCCATAGGGGCTTGCCTGGTACACCAACGTAGGCTGTTCCGCCCGTGTCTGGCAGGCACGGCCGCCAACACCAACAGCAGCCGCCGCGAGATCGCAAAATGGCCAGCGTAGTCCCCTCTCAAGGGAGCAAGGCAACTCCTCATGGGAACGAAGATAGCCCCCTGGAGCAATTTGCAAGGCCGAGTTCTCGCTGACACAGGCGGTCAGGCGGACAAGCAAGAGCGTATTCAAGCAGCCTCCGCCCTTTGCCAGGGGCGAAATTCAGCAGAGCAGTCAGAGCTGTCTAAGAAATATTTATCATTTAATCCAATATAAACAGCAGAGACTGCCAATCATGGAGAAAAAAAGAAGGCAGTATTAGGGTTTCCTCCTTCCTTCTACTGTAGGCAATTGCAGATGAGAACCTTTATCATTTTCGAGGATAGCGTAGAAAATCTTGATTGTCAATATAGAGTGCCAGTAGTGCGGAAGCATCAGTGAGATAAGGAACAAGCTCACTTATGGTTAAGCCCTCCCCCAGGAGCTGATCAGGCGCAGGTGCGGGCCTGGGTATCCTCGCCGCCCCCGCGTCTGCCATGTGCCGAGCACTCCTGGTACTTCCTAGCCTCTGGATTGAAGCACCTTCATAGAGGGGATATACTGATCGTGTTGAGGAAGATTCCTTACACGCACCTCCCTGCCAGTCCCCACAGCACCATCATGCCGTCAGGGCTGGGCAGGGCCATACTATCTGGTGAGGAAGGTTTCGAGACCGCGATGGAAATCACGGGAAGTCAGCAGATCAAGGCCCCGCGCCAGCGTGTCTTCGACGCCCTGTTTGATCCCCAGGTGCTCAAGGAGAGCATCCCGGGCTGCGAGAATGCCGAGTACGTTGAGAACCCCGATGGGCGCACGGGGCGCGAGCTGAAGCTAGTTATTTCTCCCAACGTTCCCGGTTTGAAAGGACCCTATACGGTCTACGTGCGCACCGGTGAGGTTGTGGCCCCCGAGCGCGTCGTGCTACTCAGCGAGCCGTACAACGCCCTGGGCCGCATCAAGGCTAGCTGTACGATCACGCTCACCGAGGACGGCGCCGCGGCGACCAACTTGAACTATGCCGCCGAAGCCATCCTTGAAGGCAAGATCGCTGCTACTCCCGAGGTCGTGATGAAAAATACGCTCAAGCTGGCCCTCGATCAGTTCTTCAAGAACTTCGAGAAGCAGGTCGGCGCCATCACGGCCTGAGTGCCTGCGCACGAAGGCTCACAGCCGAGAGCTACCCCCTCGCCTCCTGCGCGGCGCCAATCAGGAGATGCCGGCGCCCGCGCAGGACCGAGGCTGGTTATCCACTCAGCTCTTCCTTCTCCTCCCATCCCGTCCTCTCTGATGCTGTCTCCCTGCGGAGCCTCCTTTCTCGCTCAGCCTTCCTTCCATCAGGCCACTTGACGCCTCACGGTCAAGGCGCTTAATCCAATCATCAACAGCATAAAGATCAGTAGCGCTGCTAGCTGCGGGGCAATCTGGCCGAAATCGCTCCCTTTGAGCATCACAGCGCGCAGGGCCTCATTGGCATAGGTCAGCGGGAGCAGATAGGAGACGGGCTGTAACCAGGTGGGAAGCTGGCCCACCGGCCAGAAGATGCCCGAGAGCAGAACCTGCAGCCCGAAGACCAGTGGAATGAACTGGATGATCTGAAATTCGTTTTGGGCAAAGGTCGAGAGGAAGATGCCCAGATTGACGCCGCTCACCGTCAGCAGGATCGTTACCAGGAAGACCAGGCCGAGATTTCCCTGATAGTGCACTCGCAGTACAAAGATTACAAAGAGCAAGACGACGACGGCCTGCACCAGGGCGAAGAGCGTGAAGCCGCAGACGTAGCCCATGACCAGCTCAGCACGGCCCAGAGGCGAGGCCAGAACCCGCTCGATCGTGCCCTGGGAACGCTCGCGCAGGAAGGCAACGGAGGTCAGCAGGAAGACGAAGAAGAAGGAGAAGACGCCGATAAAGACAGGGGCCAGCGCATCGTTAGCGGTATAGTCGGGGCCGCCATGAAGATAGCGCGGGGCGGCCAGTGTCAAGAGCGGGATGGTCTGTGCCCCGACAGGAGGGGCCTGTCCTGCTGTCTGGCTGGCTCGACTCTGGGCCTGCGCCAGGGCCACATCTAGCTGACGTACCAGAGCCGTTACGCTCTCACGCAGGGCGCTGGCGACCGCAGGATCAGATCCCTCAAGCACGAGTTGCAGCCTCGCCTGCCCGCCACGCGCCAGTTGGGTCGCCAGATCGGCCGGGAAGATCAGCGCCGCATCGGCCTCTCCTTTGTTGAGGACGTCCTCCACCTCATCGGCCCGAACCGCTATGGTCTTCAGACGTGAGGCCGGCGGCAAGAGACGATCAATTAGCGCGTTGAGGTCAGCGCTGCCGGCCCCCGTGGGACGCACCAGGGCCAGCGTGGGGACACTACCGCTGCTCTCTGTGAGCACAACATACAAGACGCTCATCACGAGCAAGGGCACGAGAAAAACCAGCGCCAGAGTACGTCTGTCACGCACGATTTGACGTATAATACGTGATGTCAATGCCAGGACGCGCGTACCATTCATGCTGTGGCCTCCTTTTGCTGTCCCCGCCCGGCATAGTAGAGAAAGGCCGCCTCCATATCGCTGGTTCCGGCCTCCGCTAGCAGCTCCTGTGGCGTACCGCAGGCCAGCAGCTTGCCAAAGCGCAGCAGTCCCAGTCGCTGGCAGCGCGCCGCCTCGTCTAAATGATGGGTCGAGACGATAATCGTCGTTCCTTCGCGATTGAGCTGGGCGAAGTAATCCCAGAAGGAGCGACGCAGCTCGGGATCAACGCCGACCGTCGGCTCATCTAACAAGGCCAGTCGCGGACGATGCACCAGCGCGCAGGCCAGCGAGAGACGTTGACGCATGCCGCCGCTAAAGGTCGCAACGACCCGATCAGCGCTGGCGCTCAGCTCGACACGCTCTAGCATCTCAGCGATGCGCCGCTCGCGCTCCTCTCCGCGCAGACCATAGATGCTGCAGAAGAAGCGCAGATTCTCGCGCGCCGTCAGATCAAGATAGAGCGCGCTGAGCTGGGTCATGTAGCCGATCGAAGCCGCCACCGTCGGATCGGGCAGCCGCCGCCCAAGCACGCGCACACTGCCAGCCGTGGGACGCACCAACCCCGCCAGGATGCGCATCAGGGTGGTTTTGCCGGAGCCATTGGGGCCAACCAGTCCAAAGGTCTCCCCGGCCCCAACGCTGAGGTTTAGCCCATCTAGCACCCGCATCTTGCCAAAAATCTTGACCAGGCCCTCACAGATGACAGGCGGCTCACTTGCGATCGCCTGCCATGAGGTCGCTTCCTTCGGACTGCTCTCAGCCATCGCGCTCACTCCTCTCCATTAACTGGCTGATTAATTAATAAGCAATGCCAAAAAAAAGCCGCTAGCCCGCTGGTAGCAAGCCAGGTAGCACCGTCTTCAGCACCAGCGAGGCCAGTTCCTCGTGCGAATAGCGCAACACACTGGCATCGCGCAGCACCTGGCGGCGCATGACCAGGCCCATCATGGCGCTCAGGAGCACCTGGGCCACCTCCTCGGGATCGACCTCCGCGCGCACTACTCCCTTCTCGCGCTGCAGATGCAGGTAACGCTTGAGCCTGCTGATGACCTGCGGCAGAAAGAGAGCGGGCAGAGCGGGAACGGTACTATCGTGGAGCAGCTCCGAGAGCACGGTACGGATCAGGCTGAAAACCTGCTCACTCTCAATAATGGTGAGAGCCTGCACCAGGATGGCACGCAAAAACTCGGGAGGCGGGGCATCCGACTGCTCCGGAGCCAACTGCTCAAAGAGGCGCAGCGGCGAGCGACTCTCAATCACCGCCTGCAGGAGAGCATCCTTATCGGCAAAATAATAGTAGATCAGGCCCGGCGTAATGCCCGCTTCGCGAGCGATGTCCTTATTCGTAGCCCGCGCGACACCCTTGCGCGCAAAGACGCGCAAGGCCGCATCAATAATCTGCTCGCGGCGATCCTCTGATCCTTCCGCCTTCGGCCTGCGTGCCATGCTCGCCTCCCCCAAAATTTAATTTACTAGCTAATTAATAAGATAGCCTGACCTGGTGGAGTTGTCAAGCCCGCAGTGGGCGGGGAGAGGAGCGAGCGGCCCCGTCAAGTCAGGTCAGGGGTCGACGGTTGGCGCAGCCGTATAGCTAATGCGATAGATATAGCCGCCCTTATCGTCGCTCACATAGAGCGAGCCTTGAGGATCAATGGCCAGGCCTACCGGGCGCCCGGTAGCATCGTTATTATTCAGCAGCCAGCCGGTAGCGAAATCCTCGACCGGGCCGGCGACTGCGCCGTGGGAGTCGAGCGGGATAAAGACCACCTTGTAGCCCGTGGGTACCGTGCGATTCCAGGAGCCGTGGAAGGCCACAAAGAGGCCGTGGTAGTGAGCGGGGAACTGATTGGCCGTATAGAAGACCAGGCCCAGGGGGGCCGAGTGTGCCTGCATCTTTACGAGCGGCTGCACCACCCCGCGGCAATCGCCGGGGTGACCATAGTCGGGATCAATAATATCGCCGGCATGGCAGCGTGGCCAGCCATAGTTACCACCGTCCTGGAGGGCATAGATCGTCTCCGGGGGCGTATCATCGCCCATCAGATCGCGGCCATTATTGGTCACCCAGATCTGGTTATTCCACGGATTGATCGCCATCCCGACGGCATTGCGCAGGCCACGGGCGTAGATCCTGCCGCCGCTGCCATCGAGATTAAAGACCATCACTGTAGCGCGGCGGGGGTCAGACTCGATGCACACATTGCAGGAGGAGCCGATCGAGACATAGAGCCGGCCATCGGGGCCGATCAGGACTGTGCGCGTTACATGGTTGCCGCCAGTAGGCAGGTTCGGCACAATCACTTTGCGGCTCGTCACATGGAAGGAGGCATCCAGTGTAAAGCGGGTCACGCGCGAGGCCTCGCCCACGTAGAGTGCGCCTTGATAGAAGACAAGGCTGGTTGGATCATCGAGGCCCGAGACCACAACCACGCGGCGAGCGGCCTTCCCGCTGTGCGTTGGATCGGGCAGGGCCACAATACTACCGGTACCACGCTCGGCCACGAAGAGCGTCCCTTCAGGGCTAAAGGTAATAAAGCGAGGAGCCGAGAGACCTTGCGCGAAGACGGTGGCGCTAAAGCCTGGGGGAAGATGCAGACGAGCTACGGCGGCATTGCCGCCCACGAAATGCGAACCGGTCAGCAGGCCGCGCACCAGCGCCCGCTGACTATAGAGCAGGGCGGCCAGCACCACCAGCGCGGCCATCAGGAGCGAGAGAATCAGCACCAGGCGCCGTCGGCCGCGGCGGCGGACAGATCGCGCTAGCTGCTCACTCTTATCGAGGTGTAGACGGGCCTCTTTTTCGTCCGGCATAAAGCTTTCGCCCGGCTTGGGGCCTGCGCTGAACTGCCCACAGGGCCGCGCACACCCGAGGCCATCAAATTCCATCTAACACAGCACAGGACCAGGAAATAACGGCAGGCTCCTCAGCCACCAGCGCGCCACCCTGTCCGCCCTGGCCTGCCAGAGGGACTGGCTAAGAAACCAGCTCCAGCTGAGAGATCTCCAGAACACGCGCTAAGAGACGAACCTGATAAGGCTGAGGCTCCTCGCGCCCGTCCTCCAGATGGGCGATCGTTGTGCGACGCAGGCCGGTCATATCGGCTAATTGCCCGATACTGAGGCCGCGGCGCTGCCGCCAGAGGCGGAGATTGGGGAGACCGCGCCGTCGAGACTGTGCCTTCCTTTGGGTTGCCTGTGCCTTCATGGACCCCTCTCCTTTGAGGATAAGCTCCCTCCTTATGGCGCCTCCCGGCGTCATTGCAGAGTCAGCGCCGTCCTGTGCAGGATCTTCCCTGTTTTTGTCACGCGAGCAATCTAAGGTCTGCGCGACAAGCAGCGCTACGATCCTGCCCATTCTGTATACAGGATACCAGATCAGCCCGGCCTCTGTCCAGAGAGGAATCATTGGCTTAAGGTCAGGCCCCCAAAACGAGAGAGGCCCACCAGGCCAGCTAAGTGTGCTGCTGGTGCTTCGTCTGGGCAGGCGGAGCGTTGGTAGCCGGATGGCTCCCCTGGGCGCCCTGGGCCTGCGAGCTATGGGAGGCCCCTCCTTTAGCCTGACTCAGGCCATCGGCAGGCTGATCAGGTCCCACGAGGCGGAGATAGGGGCTATCCAGGCTACTATCGAGCGAGAGCGAGAGAATGACACCATCAAAGGGGCCAGGCAGGTAGCGATTCACCTCCGTCGCCGAAACCAACGACACGCCAGCGTGCAACAAGTGCTGTAGCTGCAGTTCCTCCAAGGAATCAGCCACGGAGAGCAAAGTCTCTACATTGAGGCCAGTTTGAGGCACGCACTGGCCTGCGATCCAGAAGACGACCCCATTGCGCTGGGTAAGTAGCTCGCAATGCCCGTTGTAGATCCAGCGACGAGCATACGTATTGATCGTGACCCATTGGCCTTCGACATAGATAGCCGCTGCGCGCCCCTGATCATCGACCTGGAGGGGATGGATAGCATCGGCCTCTACGACTTGATAGACCTGACCATGAGGCTTAAACTCGCGGATCGCTAGCTCACCAGCTTCATGCCACGGGCTTCCGGGGGCCATCAACGAGTAGCGGAACTCCAGCATTGGCCCATCGGTCCACACGGGCCAGCCCCGCACGTGGTCGCTATACAGATAAATGTTGCGCAGGACATAGTGATTAGGAATTTCAGTCGGCCAATAGAGGGGAAAATGGAGTTCGCGCTGCACAGCTAGCAAGCTCACCTGATCGTTGTGTCCGACAGTGGTATTGAGAGGCGAGCTAACCACAGGCCTTGTCAGCGGGCCATGTACCGGATAGACGCCGCTCTGCACCCCCTGCAGCAAGATCACCAGGCCAGAGGCGAACGAGGGAGCCGTGATGAGCATGGTCAGCAGCATGAAGAGCAGAAGCGAGACGCCGGCCAAGAGCAGGCGCCGGCTCAGGCCCACCCCGTGGACCAGCTCTTTCCAGACACGTCGCTCCTCTACGACGAAGAGCCGACGCTGCAGCTTCAAGCGCTGAAAAACGCGGGACCGTATTCTTTGTTCGAAACCAGGATCAACAGGTGCAAAACGCGGATCTTCGGACTCAAGTAAGGTATGCACAAAGTATGGCGGGATTTCCTCTTCGGGGAGAGAGAAGAGCGTATCCAGCTCCTGGGCGAAAGCCACTTCCTCCTCACTGAAGTCGGGAGGCAGTGTTACCCTGCGGCCACCGAATGAGAAAGAGACAGCATCGCGACATTCCCTGTTCTCTGCCTGCTCCTCAAATTCGCTCATACTCATGTGCATACTCCTTGAGCGCCTCGCGCAAGCTCTTCCGCGCTCGCCACAGGCGAGTATCGACCGCGTGGCGAGTAAGACCTGTTCTGGCCGCCAGCTCTTCCGTGCTGGCGAACCGGAAATAGCGCTGATAGATCAGGTAGCGGTCAAGCTCAGGCAACGTCGCCAAGGCCAGGCGCAATTCTTCGCGCCGTTCGTTCTGTTCCAGCAGAAGCTCCATGCTGGTATCAGGATGAGGAGGCAAAGGAACCCGATTATCCTGTTCCTGGCCACCCCATCGGTTCCCTTTTCGCCCACCGCTGCCATCGGCGGCAGCCCACTGACTATTTTCCTCCGCTGGCTGGACAGCGTGCACCTGTCGTCGACAGAGCTGACGGCGTCGGTCCAGCGCAATATACTTCGCGCGCATCGTCAGCCAGGTACGGAGCGTACCACGACTGGCATCGAAGGTCTCGATCTCCTGCCAGGCGGCCACAAAGAGATCGTTGACGCATTCCTCAGCATCCTGGGCTACCCCCACCCCATTCAGAATCAGCCGAATAAAATAATAAATCTCGCGCGAATAACGCGCAATGAGGGTCTCCAGGGCATCGGGATTGCGCTCCTTCAACTGCTGAACGAGGTCTTCATCCGACCAGTCCTGTCGCACCATGCTCGCTCCTTGGGGTATCAGGTATATCCTCCCACAAACAGGACCTGCTTGCCGACCACCTCTTCAGCAAGTCGTGTGGCGTCACCGCGCACCGCGGCAGCGCCCCTGGCTGGGGGATATACCGAGTGGTGGTGCTGCGCCATCATCCAACAACATACTACGCCCCGCCCCGCGGGGCTTCTCACATACTCAGCCGCTGCGGCCATCGCCCGTGTCCGTCCGCCCCGTCTGTGTCGTGCTTGCCACTCCCCTTCCACCCTCTCTGGCCTATCATTCTGCGTAGGTGTCCCTGGTGCTTGCTGGCCCTTGATTTGTCTCCCCTTGGACCCGTGTTGCTTCCTTGCACTCCCTCTGGCGTATGGGTTGCTCCCTTCTCCCGCGCGTGAGTACTGCTGCTTGTCGCTTGCCGTTGCCAGTGATGGCGTTTTTTCCATTGTGACGGAAAGCTTGCTGAAAGTCAAGGCCACAGGTGCCCTGGACTCCTGTGGTAAAGATTCTTCTCCCTGTTCCTGACACCCTCTGGTCTCTCTGATGGCCCAGGCTCTCGCTCTTCTCCGCGTTCCTGCATCAGCGCCCGCTTACTTTCGGGACCAGGGCATGTTATAATACCTCAACATCATAGCTCAACGCATGGCTCAATCAACGTAACCCAATCCAACCAGCTTCACGTGAAGGGGTGCCTGAAGATGACCTTCTCCATTGTGGCCCGTGATCCTCAGACGGGCGAGCTGGGCATTGCCGTCCAATCGAAGTTTCTGGCTGTGGGGGCTGTTGTTCCCTGGGCCAGGGCTGGCATCGGCGCCATCGCTACTCAATCCTGGGCCAATACCACCTATGGCCCTCGTGGTTTAGAGTTGTTGGCTCGCGGCCTCTCGGCTGCCGAGACGCTAGAGCAGCTACTGGCGGACGACGCGGAGCGCGCCAAGCGTCAGGTGGGCATTGTGCCCGCCAGTGGGGCGCCGGTTACTTATACGGGTGCTGAGTGCTTCCCTTGGGCCGGTGGGCGCGTCGGGGAGCACTATGCCTGTCAGGGCAATATTTTGGTGAGCGAGGAAACCGTGAACGCGATGGCGCGCACTTTTGAAGAGATGTCGGGGCCGCTTTGTGATCGTTTGCTGGCTGCTCTGGCCGCCGGGCAGGCGGCTGGCGGCGACAGTCGTGGTCAGCAGTCGGCAGCCTTGCTGGTGGTGCGCGAGAAGGGAGGCTATGGCGGTTTCAACGACCGCTTTATTGATCTGCGCGTTGATGACCATCCCCGTCCGATTGAGGAGCTGGCTCGCCTTCTGCGGCTGCACAAGCTCTATCTCTTCCCGCCTGATCCGCAAGATATTTTGCCGATTGATGAGGCGATCGCCCGCGAGTTGCAGGAGTTGCTCAGGCGCAGCGGTGACTACCGCGGTCCGCTCTCGGGCGTCTTTGATGAGGGGACACGTGAGGCTTTCTGGCACTTCTGTGGACGCGAGAATCTGGAAGAGCGCTGGTTGGAGGGGGAACGCATCGATCGCGTGGTCCTGGACTTCATGCGCGAGCGTCTGGGTGGCCAGCCCGACGGCGGCGAGACGGCTTGATGAATGAGGAGAGAGCGGGGGTGGCTGCTCTCCTCTCATTGGAGCCTGGGCCACTCCTTTTTCTAGCTATCTATGGCCTCGTTTGGGCTAGTCGTGTGAAATAAACTTTGTGAAGAAGGGGAGCAGTCCGCCGTTTGAACTGCTCCCCTGGTTGTTTTGCCTGGCCTTAGTGGTGCCTAGCGCCGGGCTGTGGCCTGGCTGCGATTGAGCACAGGGATCTTGGAGACGGTCCAGCGATCGTTCGGGCTGGCGACCTCGAACTGCACCATTGAGATGGCGTCGGTCGGGCAGCGCACAATACACAGACCGCAGCGGATACACTTCTCCTCGTCGATGATCATGTCGGCACCGCCCTCCCAGCTCTCGGCAAGCTGATGCAGGGGATCGCCCTTGACCACGCGCGAGAGGCCTTCCATGCTGATGCAGTCGTAGGGACAGATATCGACGCAGCCCGAGCAGAGGATACAGATCGAGGGGTCGATCATGATATTGAGCTGGCACTGCAAGCAGCGCCGAGCCTGAATGACCGCCTGCTCGGGAGTGTAGCCGGTTTCGGTCTCGCGCGTATAGCTATAGCGCTCCTTGACGGGCAGTGACGGAATATTCTCGTGTGGGATCGACTCATAGTCGTCAACCATGCCGCGGCGGTAGTCAGGCAGTTCGATCTCTTCAGGCGGCTCTGCCGGTTTATCCTGCCCGCCGAGGTAGCGATTGATGGCGATGGCCGCATCGCGTCCGTCGGCGATAGCCGAGATGAGATTACGCGAGCCTTCGGTGAAGTCGCCGCCGGCGAAGAGGCCGGGATAGCTGGTCATCCAGGTCTCGCGATCAATCAGCGGCACGCCAGTGCGGCGATTGACCTCTAGATTCAGCTCTTTGGCCGGAATCCAGGAGGCATCACTGTATTGGCCGAAGGCGGCGATCACCATGTCGATGTCATCAAGGACAAACTCGCTGCCCGGGATGGGGATCGGGCGGCGGCGTCCACTGGAGTCGGGATCGCCGAGCTTGTTACGCACGAACTTAATGCCGCTGACGTGGATGCCATCCTTACTCAGAATTTCGGTCTGTGTCACCAGATACTGGAACTCGACGTTCTCGCGAATAGCCTCTTCGACCTCGTATTCGTCGGCGGGCTGCTCTTCTTTGGAGCGGCGATACATGACGTAGACCTTCTCGGCGCCGAAGCGGATGGCGGTGCGGCAGCAGTCCATTGCGGTGAAGCCGGAGCCGAGAACCACGACGCGCTTGCCGACAAAGACCGGCTCGCCGTAGTTGGTCTTGGCCAGGAACTCGATGCCGTTCATGACCCCGACCAGGTCGGCGCCAGGGACGACCTTGCCATCAGGCCCGGTGATGGGGTTGGAGATGTAGCAGCCGGCGGCCAGGAAGACGGCATCGTACTGCTTGAGCAGGTCAGTGAGCTGGATGTCGCGCCCGACGCGTGTGTTATAGATGACCTCGACGCCCAGGTCCTCCATGTACTCGTTGCATTCCTCATAGGTGACGCTGCGCGGCAGGCGCCAGATCGGGATGCCGTTGACCATGACACCGCCGGCCACGGGATCAGCCTCGTAGATGGTCACCGGATAGCCCATCTCGCGCAGATCGCGGGCGCAGGCAATGCCGGCAGCGCCGGCCCCGACAATGGCCACCTTCTTGTCTTTGGTGATCGGGGGCCGCTCGGCGCGATGGCGGAACTGGCGATGGTCGGCGGCGGCCCGCTTGAGCCAACAGATGGCTATCGGCTTGCCATCGATCTTGTTGCGCCGACAGACCGGCTCACAAGGGCGCGCGCAGGTGCGTCCCAGAACGCCAGGCACGACGTTAGCCTTGCGGTTGAGCAGGTAGGCCTCGTCAAAGCGGGCCTGCGAGATGAGGCCGATGTAGGTCGCGACGTCGGTATGCGCCGGACAGCCTACCTGGCACGGTATATTGGTTTGATACCAGTCGGGGCTTGCCAGGAAGGACTGGTATCGGGGTTCCAGTTCGCGATCAGGATCAATCATAGCGGGAGAATCCTTTCCTGAGCATCCGGTACTTGCTCTACTCAACCCGGAGTGACTTTCGGCTCTGTTTGCTTGAAGGCCGAAGAGTGAGGGGAAGCCAGGGCGGACCGTAGGGCGCTCGTCCTGCTTGCTGCTTGCCCGGTGCTATCTCTGCCTGTTTGTGTATCTGCTTCCTGCCAGTTCTCCTCTTCCCTGCTCAGCGAGCGGTTGACCCTTAGTTACGGCGGCCTCGTCAGGCTTCCTCTCTCCCTCTCTCCGGTTTTTCCGGTCAATGCACAGGTTCAGCTTGCTTTGCTGCTTGTTGCTAGCGTTGGCTGTTGTTTTTGACGAGACTGGACCGCTGTGCGGGGCGGTGTATTTCTTCCGTCCGTCAGATTATAGCATAGCGCATGGAGAGGAACAAGGCGCAAAGGGGCCAGAGCCTGGCTGTCAGGTGAGCAAGGTGCTCGACCTGGCTGTTGCCAGGGAGGGGCTCTGGCGCCGTAGCTGCTGACTGTCGTGGGCCTGTGCTGCTAGTGCGCGTGGGGGACTGCCGTGGTCTCTTCACGGGGGATCATGGCACAGCTTTCGGTGGGCAGCGGCGAGGCAATGAGGCCGGCGAGCAAGGCGGCGCGAGGTGCGACGCTGTCGAGCAAGAGGTACTCATCGGGGCTGTGGTCGTTGCCGCCGATGGGGCCGAGGCCATCGAGGGTGGGCACGCCGTAGAGGGCGGCATAGCTGGCGTCGGAGGCGCCGCCCGTCAGGACATGGTCCAGGGGGAAGCCGAGCATCGCGGCAATGGCCTGGGCCTGCTCTGCCATACGGCGGGTGATGGGTGTGCAGACCAGGGGATGCTTGAGATGTGGGTCCTCTTCAAGTTCCAGCCGGACACCGGGCACGCGCTGCTGTTGCAGGAGGGTGCGCCAGCGGGCTTCGGTGGCCTCTTTATCTTCCAGGCGCAGGAAGCGCAGGTCGAAGCGGGCTTCGGCGTAGTCGGGAACGACGTTGGTGGCGCTGCCGCCGCTGATGAGGCCTGGCGTGATGGTGAGGCCTTCGCGCCAGCCGGAGAGGCTGGCCAGTTGGAGGACCTGGTGGGCCAGTTCGATGATGGCGTTGCGGCCCTTCTCGGGTTCGACGCCGGCGTGGGCGGCTCTGCCGTAGGCGCGCAGGGTGTAGCCGGCGTTGCCTTTGCGGGCGCTGACGATGGCGCCGTTGGCGCGGGCGGCTTCCAGGACGAAGGCCCGGCGAGCGTCGTGGAGAACCTGCTGCATGAGGTCGTCGCAGTGGCGGACGTTGATTTCTTCGTCGGAGACGCAGAGAAACCGCAGTTCGCCGAAGGGCCGGTAGTTCAGGGCCTGCAGGGCTTCGAGGGCGTAGAGCGCCGCCAGGATGCAGCCTTTCATGTCGCAGACGCCGGGGGCGTAGAGGCGGTTGCCTTCGCGGCGCAGGGGACGCGCGGCGGCGGTGCCAACGGGATAGACGGTGTCGCTGTGGGCCAGGAGGACCACAATGTCGCTGTGATCGCCGTGGCCGTGTAGCTTGCCCAGCAGGTCGTTGCCCCATTCCTGGCGTTCGACAATGGTGATGTCCATGCCAAGGGCTTGGAGGCGTGTGGCAAGCCATTCCGTTGCTTGGTCGATGCCGGCTTTGTGAAAGGTGAATGTCTCAAAAGCGCAGAGTGTGCTCAATTCATCAATATAGCGCGCCAGTCGCTGGCGGACATATGCTTGAACGCTTACGACAAGCGAGTGCAGATCCATGATTGTCTCCCTACGGGCCAGGGCTTGTTTTGTTGTAATTAAACGAGAGGATAGACGAGTTGTGTATTCTTGTCAAGGGTTTGGAGGACATTTGTCTTTCATCTGCAATACATCGCTGTATCACTGGTATAGGTTGAGTCTTCCCCGGACCGTGCCACCTGGGCATCCGATCACGGATTTCAGGAGGGATTCACAACCAGCTTTGGCTTCTCTCAGCCTGTGAAAAGCAATCCTCTACGTACTTCTGCGGTCTCTGGCGATTTCGAACCTGATCCAGCGCTGGCTCCAGGACCGATTTTCACTGCTATTGCTTGGAAGCAAACCGCCAGCAAGGGGCAGCAGGGTCCTTCATTGCAACTGCAGCAGCCCAACTATGGGTTGCAGACTGGTTCCAAGCCGACATCCTCTTTTGCATCCGACCTGGAAGGGACATATCAGCCTAGCAAGCAGTCACGGCCCCTGCTCGTCCCCAAGGGAGCGCAGATTGGACCGGGAATTAGCTTTCAGATCCCTTCGTTTGAAGACGAAGAGCCTTGACAGTCAGTAGGCCCCCCTGGCTGGCGGGTTTTCTGCTGCGCTTTTAGCAGCAGGCTTCTCCTACTCCGGGAGGAGCATCGCCAGAGCGGAGGAGAGCTGCACTCTCCTGAAGTCTTCGCCCTGGTAGACAGACGGACGGTGGGTGTTCCTGGAGCCTGCTTATGAGGGAAGGCACATGGGCAAGGCCGATGATCTTGAACAATTTGCAGCTTCTTTGCGCAGGTTAGCTGGGGTTAGCTGGCCATTGCAGCACCACCAAGCAGACCATTGACCAATATATGCAGGGGCTGGAAGGAGTGGTTGATGGATTACGGTCCGATCAGCAACGCTGGGTGGGCCAGGCTGCCCAGGCGTTTATGCAAGCATGGGCGCAGGCGCGAGGAGATCACCGCCACGTCTCCAAAGGCCTGCAGGTGCTTATCAGCTCCTGCCAAACCGTCGCTGATCAGATCGATCAGGCCGTTCCTGCTATCCGGCGCTATGAGCCGCTGCTGCAGTTGGAACAAGATCTGGCTCAGCAGCAAGCTTTGCAACCTCCTCTCATCGATTCTTCCTCTTCTTCCTCTCGGTTTTCCTCCGAAAGGCTGACCCTTTTGAGCAAGGCTTCGAGGGGGCCATAGAGGATGCTTCGAAGGCCGAGGCGCTGCTTGCAGGCCTCTTCTCCAGTCAAAGTGAGCAGCTGGAGGAAGCCACGAAAGATCTCGGCTTCTGCAGCTCTGGCGAGCAGGAGGACCTGCATGCTAGAATGCATAATAGGCCATCTGCCTTCACGCCTGCTGAGGGGGAAGGCGGTTCCGGCCAGGGGCAGCCACCCGCTGAGGATGGACCGTCAGGCTCAGGGGCCAGGCATCTGATGCGCCAGGCTCCTCCCTGCCTCCTGACTTAACCCAACCCAGCCCGTCCGATCTCCAGCAGAAGCTCAACCAGATCAGGCAGGAGCTGGGCTTGCCTCCCTGGAGCCGCTCCCCAGATGATGGCCAGACCGTCGCCGTCGTCTTCGCTGACCATGAAGAGTCTTGGGGCATACACCGAGCAACATTCTCACGCAAACTCGAAAGGAGGCTGAGTGCTTTGCCAAGTTCGTCCCTGTCCTGGGTGCTCTCCCTCGGCTCCCAAGACCCTCAAGAGATCCTTGACCCTTCCTGGTTCCAAATCACCGACGCCTTCTTCTCCCTCGACGGCTCGAGCGTCCGCCGCGACCTGCTCATTCTCACCTGCCCCAGTTATGGCTCCCTTCATTTCGGCGGCGGCAACTCCCAGCGCTACCTCGTCTTCTTTGAGCTCGCACCCGCCTGGATGGCTCCTCACACTGCGGCCCGCTTCATTCCTACTCGCTACCTGCAGGCCGTCGATCTGTACCAGACCGCTTCCGACCTGCCCCTCTGCCTGCAGCCCCCAGTCTCCTCCCCCGCTTACGCCGTCCTCTCCTGGCCCCGCCTCTCTGAGCTCGCCCGCTCCTTCTTTGAGGAAGGCTCCCTCGACGGCTACTGGGAGATCGAGACTGAGCCCGCTCCGGCTTTCCTGCCTGTTCCCCCTGCTCCGCCGGCTGACTCCCCCCACGCCTCCTCTCCTTCCCTCCTCGTCCTCGGTCCGACCTCCTCCGACTCCTTCCCTCTCCCCAACTGGTCCGACCTGGAAACCGCCCTCTTCTGCCTCGATGGCCACTCCCTCACCCACGCCTTCTTCTCCCGCCCCGACCGCGGCACCCTCGCCGTCCTCGGCGGCCTCCAGCAACGCTACGCCGTCTTCTTCTTCCCCCAGGGGCAGCCCCTCCCAGTTCTCTCGCTGCAGGCCATGGACCCCTCCCTGGCCGGCCCCGACGTCGAACTGCGCATCCAGGTCTATGTCGAGTTCCCCTCGCGCACTGCCGTCCGGCGGCCGCTCGCCTGGCGCATCCTGCAGCACTTCTACCAGACCCTTACCATTCCCCGCGATGTTCACTGGCTCCTCCATATCCGGTTCTTCTAAAAAGGAGGTTGCTTGGACCCATGACTGCGCTCCATCCCTGGCGGCTCTCTCTCGGCTCTGAAGACCAGGTCGTGATCCTTGACCCTTCCTGGTCCCAGATCTCCGACGCCTTCTTCTCCCTCGACGGCCTCAGCCCTCAGACCTGTCGGCTCTCCCTCAGCAGTCCTCAGCAGCAGTCTCTCTCCATCCGCGGCGGCCACTCCCAGCGCTACCTCGTCCTCTTCGACCCCAGCCCCACCAGGCCCGCTCCGGCCCCTCTCATCCCTACCCGCTCCCTGCAGGCCGTCCACCTCCTCCAGACCGGCCCTGACCTGCCCCTCTGCCTGCAGCCCCCCCTCCTCTCCCCTGCCTACGCCACTTTGTCCTGGCCCCTCCTGGTTCCCATCGCCCACCACTTCCTCACGCACGGCGAGCTCTACCGCTCCCTGCCCCACCAACGGGACTTAGGCTGGACACTCGAAACCGACCCTCCCCCTCACACCCTGCCTGTGCCCCCTTCCCCTCGACCTGACCTCGCTCACACCCCCACCCTGCTCGAGGTGTCTCCTGACGCCTCCGACCTCTCCCTCGCACCAAACTGGCACACCCTGCTAACCACACTGGGCTTCCTTGACGGCCAAATCGTCACCCACGTCTTCCTCACCCTCCCTGACCGCGGCACCCTCGCCGTCCTCGGCGGCTTCCAGCAACGCTACGCCGTCTTCTTCTTCCCCCACGACCAGCGCTTCCCTCTAGCAACCCTCCTCGCCTTCGATCCCTCTCTCTCTGGCCCCTCGGTCTCGGTCTGCACCCAGCCTCCCACCAGCTCCCCCGCACGCACCGCCGTTCAGCAGCCGCTCGCCTGGCGCATCCTCCAGCACTTCTACCAGACCCTCTCCATCCCTCGGGATGTCCACTGGCTCCTCACTGACTGACCTCGCCGGGGAAGGGGGGCTGGCCCCCTCCCCCCTGGCCCTCTCTCAGCTCCTCCCCAGCTCCTCCCTCTCCTCGCCCTTCAAGGAGAGCGTCAACCCTCCCTTCGCACGCTTGAGACAGGCCATAGGAGGAGGCTTTCACGCCGCGACGCTGCTTGAGCTTGCCAGCCTCTGGCAAGGAGATCTAGAATCGCATGTGCGAGGCAAGAGGCCATTGGCTCTCACGCCCGCTGAGGGGAAGGACGGTTCCGGCCAGGATCAGCCACCCGCCCAGCATGGACAGCCTGGCTCCTCCCAGCCCGCTGCTGACCTGTCAGGCCAACCACAGCCCCAGCAGCTCCCTCGCCGGAACCTGACCGCGAATGAGCAGCTCGGTGGCCATACCCTCGGCCGTCATGTCAACGTTACCGAGGATCAGGTTCGCCTCCGGGCTGAACAGCGGGCTGGTGAGGCACGCCAGAGGATCATCCAGGCACAGAGAAGAGGTCGCTTGCTCGCTACCGATCTACATGCAGTCCCTGGTCAGGCGAGTACTTCTATTCCCTCACTAGAGCAGAGGATGCTGTACACTATGTCCTTGATCATGGTACTCCGCAACAGCTACCTAATGGACGAATGATCTACTCAGGCACCTTTCCTGAGAATGTTGGCTATGTCTACACCTACTCCTGGCAAAATAGCACGCTCATCCCTAGTGCAACCGCCTCGCTGCTTGCCCTCGTGGCACCAGCTCCCAATGGCACCTGCTGTATTCTGACAGCCTATCCTGTCCTGTAGACCAGGAGAGAGGATACATACTCTTCTCTCTAGCTAGCAAGAGAGACGCATGTTGCACCTTACAACAGGAGGACGATCATGCTTACCGTCGCTTATCATCCCCTAACTGACAGGCAGCTACCGCAGCCAATTATTGGAGCACTCACGGATGGTCCAGAGAACTGCGTCAGCGTTGCTCTCCTCACCGCTGCTACAGCAACGGCTGGTCCAGAGACTCCCCTCTGTCAGCTTTGGGAGCTTTCCCTTTCCACTCCCTCCCAACCGGCGCGTCTGCGTTCCTGGCAAGGCAGAATTCTTCCCCCCAGCGCCACGACGGATCTCCTCCTCACTTACTCCTCTTCCTTTCAGGAGTGGCTGCTGCTACTCGGTAGTGAGAAACAGCTGTCCTTCTATCGCAGGTTGCCCTCTCAGGAACTCTGGCTTCATCTCTGGTCGATCGGCCATGATCTTCCCCAACGAGGTCCTCGCCTTCCCCTTGAATTCTGGACGCATCAGGAGGAGAGCTTTCTTCTCTTCCTGGAACAGGAAGGATACGTAGATGAGGTCTCTGACGACTCTCTTTTCTTCTGTCGCTGGAAGCAGTCCTATCCCACCGATGAGCTGCTGCTGCGTCACCAAACCTTCTGTGATCGCGTCTGCGCTTTGCCTAGCCAGGATCAGGTCTTTCTTGCTCTCTGCCAGCGATCCTTGGAGTCAACCGCTCTGCCCAGGACTCTGCGTCGCGGCCCGGGGCACTGGCGTCTCGGCCTGGAAACCTTCTCCCTCTCCTCCGGCCAGCTCCTCTCCTCCTTCTGGCCCGACCTGCTCTCCCTCCCCATCCGCTCTCCTTCCTCCCCCACCGACGATCTCGTCGAGCACTACCTGCCTTCCCTCGCCCTCTCCCTCGGTCCCTCCGATCCCAACGGCTCCCCCTCCTGCTTCGCCGCCCTCTCCCTCCTCCTTTGTGCCCCCTCCCTCCCCGACGACTTCCTCTCACGCCCTGCCTCCCCCCTCCAGGGCTCCGGCTCCCTCTTCTGGCTCTCCTCCTCCCTCTCTCCTCTCGCCTCCCTCCCCTGGCTCGGCTCTCATCCCTCCCTCCTCTCCCTCGGTCCCTCCCTCTTCGGCTCCGACCTCCAACCCTCCTCCTGGCGCCTCTGGCGCTGGCTCCCCTCCTCTTCTCCCAACTCCTGGCTCCTGCTCGACTCCTTCCCTGCCTCCCCTTCCTCCTTCCTCTCCCTGCTCGCTCCCTCTTCCCCCACTCCTTCCTCTCCCCCTCCCTCCCACTTCTGGTCCCTCTTCGTCTCCCCCGACCAGCTCCTCCTCTCCCTGCGCCGCTCCTCCGACGGCTCCCCCCTCGACTCCATCACCCTCCCCCATCTACGCCCTCCCTTCCCCAATCCGGGCTTCCCTCCTGCGCTCGCCCTCCAAGCTCCCGACGGCTCTCCACGCCTCGTCCTCCTCGCCGCCGACTCCTCCGGCTCCCTCTGCCTCGTCGAGGTCTTCCCCTCCTGATCCCCCTTCGCCCCCGCTATTCCTCCCCCCGTCCTGGCTCAGCGCCTCCTGCCCTCCAACACCCACCTGAGCCAGGACCGCCCTCTCTGGCCGAGGCGCTGCTTGCTGGCCTCTTCTCCAGCCAGAGCAAGCAGTTGGAGGAAGCCACGAAAGATCTCGACTTCTGCAGCTCTGGCGAGCAGGAAGACCTGCATGCTAGAATAAGTCATTTCCCCTCACGCCTGCCGAGGGCGAAGGCGGTGCAGGCCGAGGACTGCCACCCACCCAGAATGGATAGCCTGGCTCCTCCCTGCCTCCTGACTCACCCCAACCCAGCCAGTCCGCCGGTGAGGAACCAGGGACCCAAACGGCTTCAGTCAACAGACCCTGCACTCCCAAGGGTCGCCCCCTCTCTCAGTACGCCTCGCAGCAGATGGCTCGGCGGGGCATCACCCCCGATGAAATTGATCTCGCGATAGATGAATGGAGCAGACAGGCTATCCAGCCCTCTCCTCCTCGACAAATCTTTATCAAAACTTGGGGAGGTAAGTCTCTCGTTGTCGTCTGCGACCCAGACGGCGAAATCGTGACCGTCTTCATCGCCAGGAATAGAGCAGAGCTTAACCGATCTGCACGCGCCAACGGGTGGATCTTCCTCAATTGAACACACATTTGGCACCTTCTATACTGGGCTAGAAGCACTCAATGCATTGAAGGTCTCTATCCTCACTCTTGAGAAAGGAGAACAAGTCTCACAATGGTTCAGTGCAGCCTTACTACCTTGCACCAGTCCTTTAGCCTGCGCTTTGAGCTGGCTGCTTCTCCTGCTGAGACTGCCGATGTTCCTTCACCACTCTGGCTGCGGCTTCTCCTCTATCCCCATCCCGCCTTCAGATCTTTCTCGCTGCAAACACCCTGGACTCCCTGCTCCCTGCCTGCTCTCCATCAGCTTCCCGCCTATCTCGAACGCCACCTTACACTTTTGCACGCTGACCCCGACTCTGAATCCCCCCCTCTTCAGGCCAACGATCTCCCTTTCCGCCTGCAAGCTTTCGCCGCTGATCTAGCTCCCACGCCCTCAGGCTCCCGCTCCTTCGCTATCCGTATCCTCCTGCAAACCGGCTTCTCCTCACACTGGTCCTGCCCTGTCTTCGCTGGCGGCGAAGAGACCCTGGCCCTCTCTTCCCTTACTCAGTTTCTCTCCTGTTGGCAGCAGGCCCTCGACGCTCTCCCCACCTTATTGCCTCCTCCCCCATCCCCCTCACGGTCCCTCTCCTCCAGCTATCTCGGCCCTGCTCAACCTCCTTCTGCGCTCCTTCAGGGACTTCCTCCCCAATCCTTCACGCTTTCTCTTCCGACCGAAGGCTACACCTTCCTCCTCTCTCTTTGGCCACTCCCCACCACTCGCAGCTACCTGGGCCTTCAGTTCGCGATAGCACTCCCCTGCAGCACAGGCCGATGGTGGTTGCATGAACGCGCCTCGTCCTTTCCGGCTGCTGATCTCTTCTCTCTAGCCGACTATTTAGAACACCATTTGTATCAGTGGCAGCGTGATCCTTCCTTTATTTCCCCAGAATGGATCAGCTCTGAGCTTGATCTCCTCGTGCAAGCTCAAGGCGGTCAGCGCTTGCAGGATGGCTCTGGCGCTGTGCAGCTGCTCTGCCTCCCGCTCTTCTGCTCCAAAACTGACAAGCAGACGATCCGCCTGGGAGGACTCGCTCCTGTCGATAGAGCAGTCTTGCAGGACTTTATTGCCTCCCTGCGCCTCTCCCTCGAGCAGCTGGGAGCGATCAATGATCCCTCCGCTCTCTACTAGCTGCCCGCTCCCCTACCCAGGCGAGACCTCTTCTCCCCTGGCTTCTGCAGCTCTGGCGAGCAGGAAGACCTGCATGATAGAATCAATAATAAGCCATTTGCCCTCACGCCTGCCGAGGACGAAGGCGGTGCAGGCCGAGGACTGCCACCCGCTGAGCATGGACCGTCAGGCTCAGGGGGCCAGGCATCTGATGCCCCTGGCTCCTCCCTGCCTCCTGACTCAACCCAGCTCAGCCCGCCCGATCTCCGGCAGAAGCTCAACCAGATCAGGCAGGAGCTGGGCTTGCCCCTCTGGCGCCGCTCCCTAGCTGATCGCCAGACCGTCGCCGTCGTCTTCGCTGACCATGAAGAGTCTTGGGGCATACACCGAGCAACATTCTCACGCAAATTCGAAAGGAGGCTGAGTGCTTTGCCAAGTTCGTCCCTGTCCTGGGTGCTCTCCCTCGGCTCCCAAGACCCTCAAGAGATCCTTGACCCTTCCTGGTTCCAAATCATCGACGCCTTCTTCTCCCTCGACGGCTCGAGCGTCCGCCGCGACCTGCTCATTCTCACCTGCCCCAGTTATGGCTCCCTTCATTTCGGCGGTGGCAACTCCCAGCGCTACCTCGTCTTCCTTGAGCCTGTACCCGCCTGGGTGGCTCCTCACACTGCGGCCCGCTTCACTCCTACTCGCTTTCCTACTCGCTACCTGCAGGCCGTCGATCTGTACCAGGCCGCTTCCGACCTGCCCCTCTGCCTGCAGCCCCCAGTCTCCTCCCCCGCTTACGCCGTCCTCTCTTGGCCCCGCCTCTCCCAGCTCGCCCGCTCCTTCTTTGAGGAAGGCTCCCTCGACGGCTCCTGGGAGATCGAGACTGAACCCGCTCCGGCTTTCCTGCCTGTTCCCCCTGCTCCGCCGGCTGACTCCCCCCACGCCTCCTCTCCTTCCCTCCTCGTCCTCGGTCCGACCTCCTCCGACTCCTTCCCTCTCCCCAACTGGTCCGACCTGGAAACCGCCCTCTTCTGCCTCGACGGCCACTCCCTCACCCACGCCTTCTTCTCCCGCCCAGACCGCGGCACCCTCGCCGTCCTCGGCGGCCTCCAGCAATGCTACGCCGTCTTCTTCTTCCCCCAGGGTCAGCCCCTCCCAGTTTTCTTGCTGCAGGCCATGGACCCCTCCCTGGCCGGCCCCGACGTCGAACTGCGCATCCAGGTCTGTGTCGAGTTCCCCTCGCGCACTGCCGTCCGGCGGCCGCTCGCCTGGCGCATCCTGCAGCACTTCTACCAGACCCTTACCATTCCCCGCGATGTTCACTGGCTCCTCCTTTAAAGCCGAGGGCTGCCCCCACAGCCCCTGCCTCGCCCGACTCAGCCCACCACGCCGCTACTTCGCCCCCAGGCTCCGTTGCTCTCCCCTGCACGCTGGCACAAACACCTTGATGACGCTCGGGAGCAGCCCTTCTTCTCCTCTTCCTCATCGCTGCTGCTCCCCTCTCCTGGCTCGCCCTGCTTCTTCGCTCATGTGCACATGACCGACACCAAAGGAGGTTGCTTGTACCCATGACTGCGCTTCATCCCTGGCGGCTCTCTCTCGGCTCTGAAGACCAGGTCGTGATCCTTGACCCTTCCTGGTCCCAGATCTCCGACGCCTTCTTCTCCCTCGACGGCCTCAGCCCTCAGACCTGTCGGCTCTCCCTCAGCAGTCCTCAGCAGCAGTCTCTCTCCATCCGCGGCGGCCACTCCCAGCGCTACCTCGTCCTCTTCGACTCCAGCCCCACCAGGCCCGCTCCGGCCCCTCTCATCCCTACCCGCTCCCTGCAGGCCGTCCACCTCCTCCAGACCGGCCCAGACCTGCCCCTCTGCCTGCAGCCCCCTCTCCTCTCCCCTGCCTACGCCACTTTGTCCTGGCCCCTCCTGGTCCCCATCGCCCGCCACTTCCTCACGCACGGCGAGCTCTACCGCTCTCTGCCCCACCAACGGGACTTAGGCTGGACACTCGAAACCGACCCTCCCCCTCACACCCTGCCTGTGCCCCCTTCCCCTCGACCTGACCTCGCTCACACCCCCACCCTGGTCGAACTGTCTCCTGATACCTCCCACCTCTCCCTCGCACCAAACTGGCACACCCTGCTAACCACACTGGGCTTCCTTGACGGCCAAATCGTCACCCACGTCTTCCTCACCCTCCCTGACCGCGGCACCCTCGCCGTCCTCGGCGGCTTCCAGCAACGCTACGCCGTCTTCTTCTTCCCCCACGACCAGCGCTTCCCTCTAGCAACCCTCCTCGCCTTCGATCCCTCTCTCTCTGGCCCCTCGGTCTCGGTCTGCACCCAGCCTCCCACCAGCTCCCCCGCACGCACTGCCGTCCAGCAGCCGCTCGCCTGGCGCATCCTCCAGCACTTCTACCAGACCCTCTCCATCCCTCGGGATGTCCACTGGCTCCTCACTGGCTGACCTCGCCGGGGAAGGGGGGCTGGCCCCCTCCCCCCTGGCCCTCTCTCAGCTCCTCCCCAGCTCCTCCCTCTCCTCGCCCTTCAAGGAGAGCGTCAACCCTCCCTTCGCACGCTTGAGACAGGCCATAGGAGGAGGCTTTCACGCCGCGATGTTGCTTGAGCTTGCCAGCCTCTGGCAAGGAGATCTAGAATCGCATGTGCGAGGCAAGAGGCCATTGGCTCTCAGGCCCGCTGAGGGGGAAGGCGGTTCCGGCCAGGATCAGCCACCCGCCCAGCATGGACAGCCTGGCTCCTCCCAGCCCGCTGCTGACCTGCCAGGCCAACCACAGCCCCAGCAGCTCCCTCGCCGGAACCTGACCGCGAATGAGCAGCTCGGTGGCCATACCCTCGGCCGTCATGTCAACGTTACCGAGGATCAGGTTCGCCTCCGGGCTCAAACGATTGCCGGGAGGAGAAGCCAGTGCCTTCTATTCCCAAGAGACCGCCGAGGAGGCTGTCCAGTATGCCCTAGATCATGGTACCATCGTCGAGGATACAGGGGCTGTTCGCGTCCTGGTCGCCTCTTTCCCAGAGAACATCGGCTATGTCTATGACCGCAATGGCACTAGAACCGATACCAATATCGTCCGAGTGGTCGAGAGAATCCTACCCAATGGCACCACTTTTATCTTAACAGCTTATCCGGTGACTCCCTGACGCTTCAAACGATGAACCGCGAGGATCAGGATAACACCCAGAAGGGAGGAAGTACATGCTCTCTAGCACTATACATCCTATTCATGAACAGCCACATGGTCGCTTTATTACATCATCAATTCAGCCAGATGACGATAATAGTGTTTATGTACTTATTGTTTACCTGGAAACAGCTCGCTCTCAACCTCATAACTACCCCCCTTACTATCGTCTGTGCCGACTGTTGCCACCCGGTCAAGCCCCTTCTGCTCAACATCGGATCGAAACGCTCACCCTACCTTTTAGCCTGGTCAATTTCTCATTCCCTCTGCTCCTCTCCCCTGCCCCAGCATATAGAGGCTGGCTCGTCGCTGCAGCTTCTGACTTTACCCTTACGCTCTCTTTGTTCGGTTTCCCTCACCAGGAAGCAACTAGTGATCTCTCTGATACAGAGGCCCGTCTGTCCCCCTTCCAGCGCAGCTCTGAAGGTTGGTTCCTCGGCAGAGGTCTTTACACCCATCTTGGACAAAAGCAATTCCTGCATGCCTTGTGCACCCACGACCTGATTACTCTATCCTTCTTGCAGTCTGCCTTTGATGAGATCTCCGATGCCACGCTTTTTCTGGTACGGTGGAGTCCCGTTCACCCCCAACATCCGCCTCAGCTCCTGGCTCTTGCCTCCTTCGATAACGTCTCTGTTCTCCCCCTGTCGCCTGACCTGCTGCTGAGTGCTGGCGTCCGCCGCTTCCTGAAGCCAGGTCCTGCCAGTCTTGAGCGCCGCGGCCCGGGGCACTGGCGCCTCGGCCTGGAAACCTTCTCCCTCTCCTCCGGCCAGCTCCTCTCCTCCTTCTGGCCCGACCTGCTCTCCCTCCCCATCCGCTCTCTCTCCTTTCCCACCGACGATCTCGTCGAGCACTACCTGCCTTCCCTCGCCCTCTCCTCCGGTCCCTCCGACCCCAACGGCTCCCCCTCCTGCTTCGCCGCCCTCTCCCTCCTCCTTTGCGCTCCCTCCCTCCCCGACGACTTCCTCTCACGCCCTGCCTCCCCCCTCCAGGGCTCCGGCTCCCTCTTCTGGCTCTCCTCCTCCCTCTCTCCTCTCGCCTCCCTCCCCTGGCTCGGCTCTCATCCCTCCCTCCTCTCCCTCGGTCCCTCCCTCTTCGGCTCCGACCTCCAACCCTCCTCCTGGCGCCTCTGGCGCTGGCTCCCCTCCTCTTCTCCCAACTCCTGGCTCCTGCTCGACTCCTTCCCTGCCTCCCCTTCCTCCTTCCTCTCCCTGCTCGCTCCCTCTTCCCCCACTCCTTCCTCTCCCCCTCCCTCCCACTTCTGGTCCCTCTTCGTCTCCCCCAACCAGCTCCTCCTCTCTCTGCGCCGCTCTTCCGACGGCTCCCTCCTCGACTCCATCACCCTCTCCCATCTACGCCCTCCCTTCCCCAATCCGCGCTCCCTCCCCGCCCTTGCCCTCCAAGCTCCCGACGGCTCTCCACGCCTCGTCCTCCTCGCCGCCGACTCCTCCGGCTCCCTCTGCCTCGTCGAGGTCTTCCCCTCCTGACCCCCCTTCGCCCCCGCTATTCCTCCCCCCGTCCTGGCTCAGCGCTTCCTGCCCTCCAACACCCACCTGAGCCAGGACCGCCCTCTCTGGGCGAGGCGCTGCTTGCTGGCCTCTCCTCCAGCCAGAGCGAGCAGTTGGAGGAAGCCACGAAAGATCTCGGCCTCTACAGCTCTGGCGAGCAGGAGGATCAGCATGCTCGCATGCATACTCGACCATTTCCCCTCACGCCTGCCGAGGGCGAAGGCGGTGCAGGCCGAGGACTGCCACCCGCCCAGAATGGATAGCCTGGCTCCCCCCCCGTACGCTGCTGACCAGCCAGACCAACCACAGCCCCAGCAGTTTCCTCGCCATGACCTGACCTGGGATGGAGAGGATCACCCAGGCACAGAGAAGAGATCGCTTGCTCGCTACCGATCTACATGCAGTCCCTGGTCAGGCGAGTACTTCTATTCCCTCGCTAGAGCAGAGGATGCTGTACAATATGTCCTTGATCATAGCTCTCTGCAGTAACTACCTAGCGGTCGAATGATCTCCTCAGCTACCTTCCCTGCCAATGTTGGCTATGTCTACACCTACTCCTGGCAAAATAGCACGCTCATCCCTAGTGCAACCGCCTTGCTGCTTGCCGTCGTGGCAACAGCTCCCAATGGCACCAGCTGTATTCTGACAGCCTATC
Organism: Thermogemmatispora argillosa; assembly: GCF_059696725.1. Lineage (NCBI taxonomy): Bacteria > Bacillati > Chloroflexota > Ktedonobacteria > Thermogemmatisporales > Thermogemmatisporaceae > Thermogemmatispora > Thermogemmatispora argillosa. The sequence continues at coordinate 1,968,791 of NZ_AP019377.1, forward strand.
CTGTCCTGTAAGACCGTGAGACCAGCACGTCCCCCAGCACCTCGCTCACCTTCCGTCCCCCAGAGGGAGAGTGTATAACATAAGCGGGGGAGACCCCAGCCAGCAGCAGTAAGCTATCTATCGCTGAGCTGACAGCATTCCAATGGGCTGATCAACCTGGAAAGGAAGAAACATAAGCATGTCACAGCAAGAGCATCCTGGCCCGGCAAAGCAGCCGCGCACCAGTGGACCGCGCATCGTCCGCGCCCCGCGAGGCACGCAGCTTTCCTGCAAAGGCTGGCAGCAAGAGGCCGCCATGCGCATGCTGATGAATAACCTGGACCCAGAAGTCGCCGAGCGACCCGATGACCTGGTCGTCTACGGCGGCTCGGGACGGGCCGCCCGCTCCTGGGAAGCCTTCGATGCCATCGTGCACGCCCTCCAGCAACTGGAAGACGACGAAACTCTGCTCGTCCAGTCAGGTAAGCCCGTCGGTATCTTCCGCACACAGCGCGACGCACCGCGCGTCCTCATCGCTAATGCCAACCTGGTCCCCCATTGGGCTACCTGGGACGAATTTCGCCGCCTCGAGGCCCTGGGACTGACCATGTACGGCCAGATGACCGCCGGCTCCTGGATCTACATCGGTTCTCAAGGTATCGTTCAGGGCACCTACGAGACCTTCGCAGAGGCCGCACGCCAGCACTTCGGTGGCACCCTCAGAGGGAAATTCGTGCTCACCGCTGGCCTTGGTGGCATGGGCGGCGCTCAGCCATTGGCCATCACGATGAATGAAGGAGTCTGCCTGGCCGTCGAGGTCGACCAGCAGCGCATTCAGCGTCGCCTGCAAACTGGCTACTGCGATGAGATGGCCAGCACCCTCGACGAGGCCCTGGCTCAGATCCGCGAGGCCTGCAACAACGGCCAGCCGCTCTCTATCGGCCTCATCGGCAACGCAGCCGACATCTACAATGAACTGGTTCGCCGCAACATCATTCCCGATCTGGTCACCGACCAGACCGCCGCCCACGATCTCCTGAATGGCTACATTCCCGCCGGCCTCTCGCTCGAGGAAGCTAACGATCTGCGCCGACGCGACCCCCAGGGATACATCGAACGCGCCCGCCGCTCGCTCGTCAGCCAGGTACAAGCCATGCTTGAAATGCAACGACGCGGCGCCGTCGTCTTCGACTATGGGAACAATCTGCGTGGTCAGGCCCTCGCCGCCGGCGAGCCCCATGCCCTGGATTTCCCCGGCTTCGTCTCTGCCTTCATCCGGCCTCTCTTCTGCCGGGGTAAAGGTCCCTTCCGCTGGGTGGCTCTTTCAGGCGATCCCGAGGATATCTATCGCACTGACGAAGCTATTCTCGAACTCTTCCCCGAAGATCAGGCCCTGCGCCGCTGGATTACCCTCGCCCGCGAGAAAATCCGCTTCCAGGGCCTGCCAGCGCGTATCTGCTGGCTTGGCTACGGCGAGCGCGCTAAAGCCGGCCTGGCCTTCAACGAACTGGTAGCCCGCGGCCTGGTTAAGGCCCCCATCGTCATCGGACGCGATCATCTCGACAGCGGCTCCGTCGCCTCCCCCTACCGCGAGACAGAAGGAATGAAGGACGGCAGCGACGCCATCGCCGATTGGCCTATTCTCAATGCCCTCCTCAATACGGCCTCCGGCGCAACCTGGGTCTCTTTCCACCACGGAGGCGGCGTCGGCATCGGTTATTCGCTGCACGCTGGCCAGGTCATCGTGGCCGACGGTACCCCCGAGGCCGCGCGCCGGCTGGAGCGCGTGCTCACTAATGACCCCGGCATCGGCGTTGTTCGTCATGTCGACGCCGGCTATGAAGAGGCCCTGGCCTGTGCCCGTCAATGGGGCCTGAAACTGCCTATGCCACCGAAAGAGCCTTCCTGACTGTCAGGAAGGCGCTCCCGACACTTCATCATCCACTCTACCAGCAAACGGCGTGGCCGGTAGCGCTGCGACACTTTTTCTGCATCCCAGCGCTACCGGCCACCTTCGCCCCATCAGCTTAGCCTGGCTCGCCAGACGAGAGCGCCAGCCCTACCTTAAGCTTAGACAGCAAGCCTCGCCACCAGTGCCACTACTCTCCTATGTGTTCTGCAGCTGACTCTGTGTCTGCGGCGCCTCATCAATTTTCCAGGTCCCATCTTGACGCACAAAGTTCAGTGTACCCGTCACCAGGCGTGAACTCCGCTGGAAGCCCAGCGACAGTTGAGCGGTTGCATGGTCGCCATTTTGCTGAAAATCAGTGGCAGCACAGGTCGTCACTGGTCCCAAGAGGGCCGTCGCGGCCTGAAAGGCGCGTGTAAACTGCTGCTCGCTCTCATTAGCCTGCAGCGTTGACGAAAGCTGGCTATAGGCCGTATGGTAGTCTCCATTCTTGAGAGCATTGCAGAAGGCGTCGACTGTTTTCTGAGGTGAGGAAGAGAGCAGCCCTAGAGGACCAGGGAAATTGAATGGATTAAAGAGCACTACTACTAGAACAAGCACCAATAGCACGAGCGCCACCAGGCTGCCTATTAGACAGCCTGCTCTCCCCCCGCGTCGCGGCTGAGGCTGCGGCTGTGGCGGCAACTGGGGATAGCCTGCCACCTGCGACGGGAACGACGGCCCCGCCGGCATTGAGGGACCAAAAGGCCCCGGCTGCCCCGGGTAGCCTGGCTGATTTATAGGCGGCTGACCATACCCCTGGTATGGCTGGTACGACGGGGCCCCATAGGGCTGGCCCACTGCCGGCCCCTGAGCAGGCGCCGCCGCTGCACTGGCAGCAAAGCCCTGATAGGGCGACTGAGGATAGGAAGGCCCAGCAGCAGGCGACTGAAACGGTTCGGGTGGACCAGCTACTACCGTCCGCTCTTCCTCAGCTCCACTCCCGCTTACCTCATAGGTAAAGACAGTTTCGCCAAAGCGGATGCGATCACCCGGTCTGAGGCGCCTGGGAACCTGACTGGTCAAACGCTCATCGTTCACAAAAGTACCATTGGTACTGCCCCGATCAACCAGGCTATAGCCACCATCCTCAGCGCGAAATTCAGCATGATGTGACGAAACTTGCTGATCATCCAAACGAATCTGATTGTCAGGAGCACGTCCGATGGTCGTCACACCCGGTCCCAAAGGGATACGTCCCCGGGGACCATTCAAGCTTGCTTCCACAAGAGAACTCCTTTTTCTTCACTTAGGGTCTCCACCTTCTTCTTGCCTGAAGTAGCCACTCTACCAGACCCCTCTTCCCCGCAGCGCAGCGAAGGCTTTCCTTGTCGTGCTTACACTGCTTACTACGCAAGCAGAACCCATGCGGCTTCGGCGGCATATCCATTCCCTGGCTAGCCAGTTAGTCAGTCAGCCAGCCCGGCCAGTGGCCCCCGCGGGCAAGAAGCGGTCCCTTCTCCGCCGCTTTTATTCGCTCAGGAAGAGACGTAAGAATCTATTTCTGCATGCCAAGCCAAGAATGCATGAAAGGAACGAAAGTGCTCTGGCAGAGAGCTTGCACCATACCCCGAAGAAGATGGCAATCTGGCCCTACTTGCGGCGTCCTTCCTCTCCAACTGCAGCTATCCCTTTCAAAAGAACGCGACAAGCACCCTTTTTTCCAAGCTGAGCAGGCTAGCTGATACGCCTCCTCGCTACCCCACACCAATTCTTATGCAATAGAGGCGAGGCGCCAGATATCGGCCTCTAGCACCAACTCATCGCGGTCTGTCTCCACCTTACCATTGGCATAGGTAATCACGCCATTGACTACGAAGCGCTCACCTTTTTGCTGAACAGCTCCCGCCGCGCAGCTTTTGATCCCCCCATTGCTCTTGATGACCGGATCAACCACAGCGACAAACTGACGCTGCCCCCCAAAGTGGGCCTGGAAATCAAGGCTGAGCAGTGCATAGGCAGCAGCATAGTCGCCCTCCTGGAGCGCCCGACAGAAGCTCAGCAGGGAGCGCGTTGGCGTCGAGAGCGACGAAAGGGCATCGATCAACCAGCGCCCGCCAGCCGGTACCAGCAGGGCCGTGTTCTGCTCGGGCTGAGCCTCATTGCGGTAGCTTACCACCACCAGGGCCTTGGCTTGCGTGGAATCCACCGCTACAAGCTGCGCCGAACAGGCCGTGATCCCATCCACAAGCAAGCGAAAAACTCCACGCGCTACATGGCTCTGCAAAAGCGGGGTCAAGCTGCCATAAGCGGCCTCTGCCTGACCGGTCCGGAGCATTGTGCAAAATGAGGAGAGGGAGCGCGGCAAAGCAGTAAGGGCCGCGTCTTCAGCGATCAGCCAGATTCCGTCCTGCTCGCTCAGCTTAACCTGCCATGTCTGCACCTGACCAGCGACGGTGAGCTGCAGCTTTGCCGTCGCCACCGGGCCCTGAGTGCCCAAGGTCCCATAGCCACAGTGCTCGGTTTTCTCTAGCAAGCCAGCAAAGACCAGAAAAGGAGTCTGACGCTGCAGAGCAGGGTCCAGATACTGATAGGCCGCGCGAGAATCATGGCGGCTGAGAGCCGAGCAGAAGGCCGACAATGTCTTCTCAGGGGTTGAGCGCAGCCCATAGAGATAGTAGACGGCACTTCCTACCAGCAAAGCCAGCAACAACCCCACGGCCAGACTGGCCCAGAGTAGCCGCCGACCCGCACGTCTCCGCCCTGGGTTAGTCGGCGCTGCGGGTGACGACCAGCCCGGCTCTGTCGCTGCCCGCAAGAATGTCCCTTGTGAGCCACCGTGACCGAGACTCATATGACCATTGTAATTGACGTGTGGCCCCGGCAGCCTCTCACCATCAGGATGAACAGACCACATGCGCGCGTCTTTTCCTTTCTTTCTTCCTTCCTTCCTTACTCGCCTCCCACTTTCACTGAGCCGATGGGCCTTCCCCTCCCTGCACCGCTAAGCGCTCGGCCAGGCAATCAGTCGGCCTGGGAATCGGCAGGAGACCGCGCTACTGCTCCCGCTAGCGCTGACAGCAGGAACAGGCCCACTTAGGCTACTTGCCAGTACTGGACAAAGAGGGCATACTAAAGAGACAGCACGAGCGCCACAGAAGCAAAGGGAGGAAAACAGAGGCAGCAAGGGACTGGCCCCATTATGAGGCCGATCGCTGCTTTTCACTCCCGGCGATCGCGCCGCAGGCCGGAGCGTCCAGCACTCCAAGCACCACTGGCAGCATAGATGAGTACGTCTCAAGGAGCAAAGCGTGAACAATATCATTCTCCCAGGAGAAGACGATACCATCATCAGCACCAGTAGGCTCACGAAAGCCTTTGGCAACCTCGTGGCAGTCAATGACCTGAATCTGCGCGTGATGCGAGGCGACGTCTTCGGCTTCCTTGGCCCTAACGGCTCGGGCAAGACCACCACCATCCGTATGCTGCTGGGATTGATCCGTCCCACAGCGGGGCACGCCTTCATCTTTGGTATGGATATTCAATATCAGCTCCCGGCCATCTTGCGACGTATTGGGGCCGTTGTCGAAATGCCCGTCTTTTATCCTTACCTCTCAGGGCGAGACAATCTGCGCGTCGTTGCAGCGGCTTCAGATATGGCGCGTCATCCTCTCAATGATAAGCGCATCGAGGAGGTTCTTGAGCTTGTCGAACTGCGCGCCTATGCCGGCCTGGCCTATCACAAATACTCGCTGGGCATGAAGCAGCGGCTTGGCATCGCAGCCGCCCTACTGACTGATCCCGAACTCATTCTTCTGGATGAACCGACCAACGGGCTTGACCCCGTGGGCATGCTTGAAATCCGCCGGCTGATTACCCACCTTGCCCAACAAGGAAAGACCATCTTTCTTTCCAGCCACATTTTACACGAAGTTCAGCAGGTCTGTAACCGCGTAGCCATTCTGCATCGGGGCAACCTCATCAAGCAGGGCGATGTAGCCGATCTCCTGCGTCAGAGTGAGTATATTCTGATCCGTATGAACAGTGCCCAAGAGGCAGACGCCGCCCTCCAGGTGCTCCAAGAAGCGCGTGAGCGAGGGGCCACCTGGATCAGGTCCATCGTCGGCCTGAGAGACGGAGCCAACGAGCAACCGGCTCGGGCAGGAGCCGCCAGAGAACAGGACCCGACGGTGCTTCGCGTCGAGGCCCCGGCGGTGCGCTCGGCAGAGATCAATGCTCTCCTGGCCCGCCACGATCTCTTTGCAGCAGAGCTACACCCTTATCAAGGGAGCCTGGAAGAGGCCTTTCTTGAACTCACGGCCACGGCTCAGCTCCCAGGAGCCTCAGCCGTCAGCGGCTTTTCAGCGCCGGCATCCCTGGGCAAGACAACCTTGGGCGAAGGAAGGCGCCAGTAAGCAAGCGATAAGGAGCAGAGCCTATGCATCCACCAGTCGACACCAGTCCACCAATCCGGGCCAGCGATAGACAGTCCCTACCCAATCAGCGCACCAGCACCTCCATTCTTCTGGGCCGGCGTGACTACCTGAGCGTGTTGCTGCGTCTGGTCGCAATGGAGCTTTACAAGCTCCGTCTTCGCCCTTTGACGCGTGTTTTAGCCGTAGTGACCCTGCTGACGATTTTACTAGTCTTTTTTGCCCTTTTCCTCTTCTCGATGGGAGACAACACCGGCGAGGTGGCTCGGCTGCTCCTCCCTCCTACCTCTCTTCACATCGCCGTACAGACGGCCCTTACCCCTTTTACCATTGTCATTATCATTCTTGCAGGTAGCGCCGCCGGAGGCGAGTACACCCAGGGCACCATTCGCCTGCTGTTCACCCGCGGCCCAACCCGTACCCAATTTCTCTTGGCCAAGGTAGCAGCTATATTGATCTGCTGCATACTGGGCATTAGCAGCATGGCCCTCAGCGGCCTGATCGCCGGCTACCTGCTCAGTCTACTGCGACAGACGCCCGAGGCCAGTCCTTTTCTTACAGCGAGCTGGCTGCTTCACACAGGCCTCTTTTTGCTCCTGGCAATGCTGAATTGGTTTATCTTTGGCGTCATCGCCTTGTTCTTCGGCACTCTGGGGCGCTCCAGTGCCGCGGGTATTGGCGGCGGCATCGTTTGGTACCTGCTAGAGCCTATCGTTGGACAAATCTGCCAGCTAAGCAGCGAGCTTGTGCAGGGACCAGTCAGCGCCTTTCTGCGGGCGATACCAGACTACCTGATCGGCAACAACCTGGCCACTCTGATGGCCCATCAGGGGTATTATATCTTTGGCAGCAGCAGCTCTTCGCGGCTTCCCGACCTGGGAGCCATAGCGGTGTTGCTGGCCTATATTGTGCTTCTCCTGAGTATTGCAGGCTGGCTGAATCAGAAGAGAGACATCACCAACTGAGACCGTGTGATGGACATGCTGTTAGATGCTGCCCCGATCAAAGCATATGGCTATGAACTAGGCTTCGATCTCGTTCGCATTACAGGAGCAGAAGCGTTCCCTGAGACCGAGCGAGTCATTAAGGAGCGCATCGCCGCGGGCCTCATGGATGGTCTACCCTGGTTCACCAGCGAGCGGGCAGAAGTTTCCTGCCATCCCGATGCCCTCCTGCCGGAGGCACGCTCAATCATTGCCCTGGCCATGTGCTACCTGAGCGAGCCGCCCGAAGAGCCGCAGGATGATCTGCCCCGTGGACGTATCTCGCGTTACGCCTGGGGTGAGGACTACCACGAGGTGATCAAGCCTAAGTTGAAGCAATTTGCCGAATGGCTGCGAGAGTATGCGCGACGCGAGGCCGGTCAAGAGCTAGAAGCGCGGCTTTTCGTCGACACCGGGCGCATGGTTGACCGTGCCGTGGCCCAGCGGGCAGGCATTGGCTGGTATGGCAAAAATACGACAATTCTGACCCGCGGTTGGGGCTCGTGGGTCTTTCTTGCCGAGATTGTCACCAATTTGCCGCTTCCAGCAGATGAGCCTCTGCAGGCCAATTGCGGCAAATGTGAGCGTTGCCTGCACGCCTGTCCGACGGGAGCCTTACCTGCTCCTTATGTGTTAGATAACCGGCGCTGCATCTCTTATCTGACCATTGAGCTGCGCGGCAGCATCCCGCTTGAGCTGCGCCCTCTGATGGGTAATCTGATTTTCGGCTGCGATATCTGTCAGGAGGTTTGCCCTGTCAATCAGGTAGTCGAGAAGCGACTTGGTCTGCGGCAGGCGGACCGAACGCAGGAGCCAGCAGCGGATACATTAGCAGGCAGAGAAGCGGATGGCCAGAAACAGCGACCGCGCATCTGGTTGAGGAAACGCGATGAGTTTCGCCCACGGCCCCAGATCGGAGGCGCCCCCGAACTGATCCCCCTGCTCTCGTTAAGCGAGGAGGAGTTTCGTGCACGCTTTCGCCATACACCTATCTGGCGCGCTAAACGACGTGGCCTGTTACGTAATGTTTGCGTAGCATTGGGAAATCTTGGAGACCGGCGCGCTGTGCCAGCCTTGATTCAGGCGCTCAACGACTCCGAGGCCCTTGTCCGCGGGCATGCGGCCTGGGCTTTGGGGCGTCTCGGAGGGGAAGAGGCGCGTCAGGCCCTGCTAGCCAGGCGTGATCAAGAAGAAGATCCCGAGGTCCGGCAAGAAATCCTTTACGCTCTGAACATGCTCGGGGATCACAGCTAAGATAGCGCCGGATATCGCGCTCAGAGGCAATAAAAAAAGGCGTTGGCAACGCCTTTTCTCATGGACTAGCTGAGGGATGAGAGACAACTGATCGCGAGACACTTGCCTCAATTTTGCCGAGAGAGCAGACAGCCACTACACGCGAGTAGCAACACACAGGACGACGAACGCAGTGTCATGAAGTGCATAGGGAGGCACAAGCCGTTCGGTCATTAGGGCCGGTCAGCTGCACCTGTTACCAGGTGTCCACCTCCGGTCTATCGACCAGGTCGTCTGCCTGGGACCTTATCTCCGGCGGCGGCTACCGCCTGGAGCGGGAAGCGCCTCTTGGGGTCGGCTTCGCGCTTAGATGCTTTCAGCGCTTCTCCTCGCCTGACGTAGCTACCCGGCTCTGGCCTGGGCAGGCCAACCGGCTCACCAGCGGTCAAGCCCTCTCGGTCCTCTCGTACTAGAGCGGACTCCCCTCACGCTTCCTCTCGCCCACGACGGATAGAGACCGAACTGTCTCACGACGTTCTGAACCCAGCTCACGTGGCGCTTTCATGGGCGAACAGCCCAACCCTTGGGACCTACTCCAGCCCCAGGATGCGCCGAGCCGACATCGAGGTGCCAAACCCTGCCGTCGATGGGAACTCTTGGGCAGGATCAGCCTGTTATCCCCGGGGTAGCTTTTGTCCGTTGCGCCACACGCCTTCCACTCGGACATGTGGGATCACTCAGCCCGACTTTCGTCCCTGCTCGGCTCGTTAGCCTCGCAGTCAAGCTCCCTTCTGCCTGTACACTCTTCAGGTGATGTCCATCCACCTTGAGGGAACCTTTGGGCGCCTCCGTTACCCTTTAGGAGGCGACCGCCCCAGTCAAACTCCCCACCTAGCCCTGTCTGCGGCCGGGCTCCACCGGCTCCGCATGAGTCCCGACAACACACCAGAGTGGTATTTCACCGGCGCCTCCACCGCCCCCGCAAGGGCGGCTTCTTCGGCTCCCACCTATCCTCCGCAGGTGTGCCCTCGGCACCAGGCCAGGCTAGAGTCAAGCTCCACGGGGTCTTTTTGTCCTGTCGTGGGCAACCCGCATCTTCACGGGTACTGCAATTTCGCCGAGCCCTCTGTCGAGACAGCGCCCAGGTCGTTCCTCCTTTCGTGCGGGTCGGAACTTACCCGACAAGGAATTTCGCTACCTTAGGACCGTTAGAGTTACGGCCGCCGTTCACCGGGGCTTCCCTGGCGAGCTGCGCTCACCCGCCAGCTTCACCTTCCGGCACTGGGCAGGAGTCAGCCCCTATATCTCCGCTTCCGCGTTCGCAGGGACCTGTGTTTTTGGTAAACAGTCGCCTGGGCCTATTCCTGCGGCCTCCTCACCAGCCCTGACCTGCTCTACGCGCCCCTCTCGGAGCGCCCCTCCGGTCAGCGCCAGCTACGAAGGCGCCCCTTCTTCCGAAGGTACGGGGCCAAGTTGCCGAGTTCCTTGACAGAGGCTCACTCGTTCACCTCGGGAGTTTACCTCCCTGCCTACCTGTGTCGGTTTGCGGTACGGGCAGAGGGCCGTCTGGCTAGAGGCTTTTCTTGGCGGCCTGGGGGCCGGTGACTTGTCGCCTCCTCTCGGAGGCTCGTGCCTGCGGTCACGCCTCCTGGCGCCGGGCTTTCCCTCGGCGCCTCGCTTCCAACAGGCAGCCCATCCTGTCCACTCGATGGGTTCACCTTCCCTACCGCGTCCCCCCTTCGCTCTTCTCGACGCCCTCTGGGGCAGGATTCTCCACCTGCTCTCCATCGCCTACGACCTACCGTCCTCGGCTTAGGGCCCGCCTCACCCTGGGTCGATCAACGGTGCCCAGGAACCCTTAGGCTTTCGGTGGGGGGGATTCTCACCCCCCTTGGCGCTACTCATTCCGGCATTCGCACTTCCGCTCGCTCCACCGGTCCTTGCGGTCCGGCTTCCCCGCTCGCGGAACGCTCCCCTACCAGCCTCGCGGCGCGTGGTCCGCCCACGTCACCCACAAGGCTCCACGGCTTCGGTCGGCTGCTTCAGCCTCCTGATGTTGTCGGCGCCAGCTCGCTCGACCAGTGAGCTATTACGCACTCTTTCAATGATGGCTGCTTCTAAGCCAACATCCTGGCTGTCTGGGCCAGCTGACCTCCTTTCCCACTCAGCAGCCCCTTGGAGACCTTAGCCGGTGGTCTGGGTTGTTCCCCTCTCGTCTGGCAAGGTTATCCCCGCCAGACTCACTCCGCCGCCCCTCTTGACGGCCTGTCGGCCTGCCGCGCTGGGCATTCGCAGTTTGCGTGAGCTTGGTAACCAGCTCCTGGCCCCGCACCCACACAGCGCTCTACCTCCCAGCGCTGCCGCGGCGGGCTGCACCTCCATGCATTTCGGGGAGAACCAGCTATCTCCGTGTTCGCTTGGCATTTCACCCCTACCCACAGCTCCTCCCCTGGTTTTGCAACACCAGTGGGTGCGAGCCTCGACGGATTGTCACATCCGCTTCACTCTGGCCATGGGTAGCTCACACGGTTTCGGGTCCCATCGCCGCTACCTGCTCCCAGTTCCCTGGAAGCGGCGCCCTCTTCAGACTCGGTTTCCCTCCGGCTCCCCTCCTCTCACGGGAGGTTAACCTGCGGCAACGGCGATGCACTCGCCGGATCATTCTGCAAAAGGCACGCCATCAGCCCGCTCGTGGTCCGCCTGCCTGGGCTCCCCAGTCGCCTGGCTCACCCAGCGGCCTGCCGCCCACGGCATGGGCCTCTGACTGCTTGTCGCGTACGCGGTTTCAGGTCCTCTTTCATCCCCCTCTCGGGGTGCTTTTCACCTTTCCCTCACGGTACTGCGTCCGCTATCGGTCGCTGAAGGTAGTTAGCCTTGGAGGGTGGTCCCCCCTGCTTCCCACCGGGTTCCTCGTGCCCTGTGGTACTCAGGCACCAGCGCCAACCCCGCTTGAGCTGTTTCCCCTACAGGACTCTCACCTTCTCTGGTGTGGCGTTCCAGCCACTTCGGGTACAGCCTCGGCTGAGCCGGGCGTTGCCCCGCGCTGGCCCTCCAACCCCGCTCGGGGAGCCGTTGCCGGTCCCAGAACGGTTTGGGCTGAGCCCCGTTCGCTCGCCACTACTGAGGGCCTCTCGGTTGATTTCGCTTCGTCGGGCTACTAAGATGTTTCAGTTCACCCACTGCCCCTCGGTCGGCCCAGTGGCCGCCGATCTCCGGCCATCACGCCGGAGGGGTTACCCCATTCGGAGACTCAGGGATCATCGCTTGCCAGCAGCTCCCCCTGAACGTTTCGCCGCTCGCCGCGTCCTTCTTCGGCCTTCAGCGCCTAGGCATCCCCCGCGTACGCTTCTCGCTTGTGCGCCATCCTATGACACCGAAGCACAACGTTCGTCGTTACCTCTGTCGCGTTGCACTCGGCCTGCAGACATGCTGTCTGCTTTCAGGCTCTCAGCAAAATTGAAGCAAGTATCACTAACGCGATTCAGTTGTCAAGGTGCATCACTAACGAGCAACTGAGCGGCGGCGCAAGCAGTCCTTTTACGCTACCTGTTCAAGTGAGCATGACATCCCCTCACAACCATTTTTGCAGCGGAGTAGAGGAGAAGCAACTCACCTTCAGGAACTGCATACGCAGCCTGCTGGGCGTCCCTGGCACTCTCCTGCTAGAGGGTACGCCCACAACCAGTCGAACGGACCTCCTGTCGCCGGGGTCGTGTGACTGGGCCGCATTGCTTGCGGCGTCTTTAAGTATTCCACACCAGGCGCCGCTTGTCAAGAGGGTACTGGGATGAGACCGCCTAACTGGGTTACCGGAAGCGGAAGGATTGTTCACGCATCCGCCGGAGGGCGACCACCAGTACTTTGACTGTACCCGATCTGGGCTGCAGCCACTGGCGCGTGGTGCCTGCATACTATCGCACAGGAGGAGGGAGTTTGTCAATACCTCTGCTATTGAGATGCGGGGAAGAGATGAAGATTAGCCAGAATCTCCCAGAGAGGATTGACGGATTTCTTTGTGCTGACGTACGCTTTGCTACGTGATAGTACGAGGGGTCACCATACCTTTGCGGAAGGGGAGTCTCTTTGATGAAATATTTTTTCTGGATAGCATTCGCCGTATTTCTCGCGGCCTCTATTCCACATGTTGCTTACTTTTTTGCATCGTTTGAGCCATCATCGGGTCCAGAGGGGATCTGGTGGTGGGGTGTAAGCTATGCCATAGCGATCAGCATTGATGTGACCATCTATCTGCTGTCCTGGACGGCCTTTCAGCGCTATCGACGCTATCGGACCCCGAAGGCTGTTTGGCAGCACTGGCTACTTATTATTATCTGTACAGCTTTCTCTTGGGCAGTGAACTGGGCCTACGCCAAGCAATTCCACAGCCCGCAGATGCTGAGCGCGGCGGAGCACGCAGCGCCCTGGCTGACCAACATTTTCCCCTTCATGGCCAGCGCCTTCCCGCTGCTGGGCATCGTTTATACCATGATGGCCGAGACCATCAGCGAGGCCGAGGCAGAGGAGAAGAAGGCGCGGCAGCAACAGCTGACGGCGCTCTCTGAGCTTGCAAAACAGGTGCAACTCCCCATGTCGACCCTACGCCGCGCTCTGACAACCGGCTCGCGCCTGAACCCCGCCAGCCTCCTGCCGATCGCCAATCAGGAGCGCACGACCGAGGTGGCCCCAGCAGCCAACGCCGCCAACGGGATGGCGCGCGAAGGCACTCAGGACCTCTCTCGCCCAATCACTGGTCAGATCGTAGCGGTGGGCAACGAAGGTCCCAACGGCGAGCAGAATACCAACCCGGCTATGTTGGCTACGCCAGGTGAGGGCAACCCCGATAAGCTCCAAATGACCATCGAGGTCCTGAAGTCAAACCCCTCGATTACCGATGAGGCCCTGGCTCAGTACCTGGCCCTCAAACGCCCCGCCAGCGCCCGCTTTTGGCGCCTGAAAGCTCTGGAAATCCTCAATGCTAACGGGCATAATGGCGCCGGGCAGAATCATGCAAAGAACGGAGTCAGTGATACGACTGGCGTTTGGGCCACACGCGAAGTCGCCAATGGCTCGCTTGGTCGACGCTAGCGCCGTTGGCCATTGCATCGCGCGGCAGAGGGCAATAGGCCCGGCTCCTTAGCTCCTCGCGTTTCTCTTGCATTGGTTACTCTCAGGCAGCCAGGGAGCCGGGCGCCTCTCCGCTCACTACCTTGACGTCCGTTGCAACGATATGATAGACTAACCAAGAGCAGTGGAGAAACTTTCTGACCTGTCTTGACGTATACAGTGACAGCGCCGTCAATCTGTGCGCTACAGGTTTCCCATATTGCCACTATCTTAGGGAGGGATCAATGCCGACCACTTTCAGCTACGCGCGTATCCTCTACGCCGTAGGCCAGGTGCTGGACCAGATCGGGGTGAAAAGCATCGCTCTCCGCGAGGAGGAGGATGGCCTCTTCGTCGAGGGCTATAATAGCAATGGTCAGCTCCAGGTCCAGCTACGCTACGATATCCCCAGCCTCTACGAGTTGCTGACGCGCGTAGAAGAGCAGGAGAATGGGCGGGAGCTGCCGCAAACAGCAGAGGTGGAGGGGCTGCTGCATCGCTTCTTAACAGAACATGATCGCGAGTTGGTTGGTATTTCTCGCTAGCATCTGAATAGTGTTCATCCGGAGGAACCGGGGGATGTCCCCGGTTCTTGTGTATCAATGGCGCTCTCTGGCTAGCAGTGCTGGCGAGCAACACAACGCTTTCGGCAGAGGCCTGCCAGCTCTCCCGGGTTTATGCAGGATAAGCTTACCTGCCAGGAACGTCAGGGGTAAGGCAGCACCCGGGCTGCTGATCCGATCCGTCTAGGCCAGGGCCGGCTCGCAGGCAAATGGCGGCGCCGGTCGCAACAAAGGGTAGCACGGAACGGATAAGTGAGAGTTATGGCGAGCTGGGAAGGCCAGGGAAAGCCAGGGAAGGCTGGGAGAGAGCTGGGAGAAGTCGGCTCGCTCAGCTCTAGCGCGGTCCGTCAGGCCGCCAGACTGAGAAGGGCCAGGAGAAGAGATGGTCCGCACTGCACTGCAGGGCTAGCGAGTTGGCCCTTCTGAGCTTTTATCTCGTTTGCTTCTCGGCTTCTCGCGTCCACTATTCAGCTCCCGCTCTCCCATACGCCTTGGTGTGAATGGCTGGCAGATGGAAGACCCAAGGCAGTAGCCATAGCCTGGAGTTCAGGACGTCGGGGCTGGTAGATGTCTATGCTGGCTGACTCCCCTTGCAACGAGGGAGGCAGCAAGTCGCTCGCTAAATGGAATGCGGCTTGCACAGCACCTGATATCGTGCGCGTGGATTGATCAGGATGCAGCAGCAAGAAGAGAAGGTTAGCCGGCCTGGTTCACTGCAGCCTCTGACTGACTAGCGTCCTACTGAGTTGAGCCACTATCTCATGTTGGATAGTTGGCTCCCTCACCAGGTTCCTGGCCCCCAGCAGACCAGACCGTAAGCCTTTGCGTTGTTGCATCTGTTGCTCTGGCGCTCTCGCCCGACTGGCTGGCCTGGCCGATGGCCTTCCATCGGCTCTGTCTGAGCCCTCAGTTCAGACAGCTTGCTGCTACCAGTACCAGCGACTTCGAGCGAGGTGCCAGGAGCGGCGAGCATATTACCGGCCAACGTTGGTCGGTCAGATCGAGGTGATCGTATGCCAATGATGCTTTAGTATTTGCTCTTCACTTTCTGATAAGCTGTCCGGTAGCTATCTTAATGAGAGACTATACCATAAGTAGTTCTGAAAAGTAAAGCGCAGACCACTCGACTTCGCCAATAAAGTATGATATGCTCATAGTTGTAGGATTGCATAGCAGGCAATCCGAGCACCTGAACAATCAGCAATCCTGGTCTGCGCGGTTTCTCCCCATGAGAGGAGAAGATTGTGCCAGAAGAGATCGCTCTATTCATTGACTTTGAGAACATTCGCTACAGTATGCTGAATATCCAGCGGCGAGAGCCTGATCCGCAAGAGCTGATTGCAGTTGCTCGCCGTTATGGAACTGTCATGGTGGCCCGCGCTTATGCGGACTGGTCGCGTCAGCCGGAGCTGTTCAAGGGCAGCCTGACCGCGGCGATGATTGACCGCGTTGACTGCCCAGCCAAGCAGCGTGATCGCATCCGCATCGGGACAATTCACTATCCTCCAGGGAATCCCTCAACAGGCGCGCTCGGAGTGCCAGGCTACGCTTCTGAAGGTCCGTATCAGCGCCAGTGGTCTGCGGGAGGTTTCGCGGGAGGCTCCCCCCATAGTGGACATACCGGCCCGTTCCCGGCCGTCCATCCTCATCAAGAGAATGGCTGGTCCGGTTATCAGCCGGATCAGGTGTCACGCCAGGATGCGGAGGTTCGCTCTTCTGGGGATGAGGATACCGCTTATCAACCGGTGCCTCGTCAGAGTCTCTCCTACCCCTATCCGCATGGCCAGCCTCCCAGTGGACCCCTCTCCCCCCATCAAGGTGGCCCCGGGTCTGGTCCCCTGGGATATTCCCATCAGCAGCATAGCGGCGGTACCGGCCATTTGCCCGCTATCGGGCCTGGCACCAATGCGATCGTGCAGAGTACGATCGTTCAGAGTACCGTCGATCTGAATATGCTGATGGATATCATTGAGACGGTCTTTGACCGTCCTTCAATCTCAACTTTTGTCTTGATGACGGGCGATAAGGATTTTACCCGCATCTGCGCTCGCTTGAAGTTACGTCTTAATAAAACGGTGATTGTTGTTGGGATACCGGGAACCGTCAGCCGGGATCTGATTAGCAGCGCCAACCAGTTCGTTCCTCTGGTTCCAGGCATCGCCTCGGCCTCGTCCACTAACACTGGCAGTGGCTACGTCCCTGCCGTCTCGTCGGGTAGCACAGGCCATATGCCTGCTGTGCATCCGGGTACTAATCCTCATATGCCTGCTGTGAACCCACAGCCGCCGATCGATGTACTGGACCCGCAGTTCCTGCAGTTCCTGGATTACATCGATCGTAACTGGTCCTGGCGTACGGTGATGGGCGTGGCCAACTTTATCGGCGACCCCTTGAATCCGAAAAACCGCTTCCGCGGTCGCCTGACACGCGAATCAGCTCGCGAATTGCTCCATGCCTGTATCCAGCGAGGGATCTTGCTGGTACAGACCGATGCCAGCGGAGCCGAGGATCTCCGCCTGAACCGCTCTCATCCAGAGGTGGAAGAGGTATTGAAGCAGTTCGTACGCTGATGCCTGGGAAAGGTCGGGAGGTTCGTCTTGCGTAGCGCTGCTCTCTTGCCTTCGTTCCGCGCCCTCAGCGCGCGGCCAATTCAGTTTGCCAAAGGTCCAGGCGCCTGGTAGCTGTAAAGCGCCAGGCGCTTTCATTTCGGCTCTTGTGTGCTGCTTCTTTCTCTCTGGTTGCTACTTATTTTAGTAGATAATCTCTACTCGCTGCGGAGTTTGCTTTCATGGGTGAAGAGTTTCGCCTCTCTTTGTTAGAAGAGCTGATTGAGCGTCCCAGCCCCTCGGGCTTCGAGCAGCCTGTCCAGGAGGTGGTGCGCCGCGAGTGCGCTCGCTATGCCGATACGGTATCGACCGATGTGCATGGGAACGTGATCGCTGCTTTGAACCCCGGTGGTCATCCACGCCTCATGCTGACAGCCCATTGCGATGAGCTGGGTTTGCTAGTGCGCTATATCGATGAGCAAGGCTTTCTATATTTCGCTCCGATTGGGGGATTTGATCCGGCTACCTTGCCTGGCGAACGGGTTCTCCTCCATACGGCCTCCGGCCCGGTGCCGGGGGTGATCGGGGTCAAGCCAATCCATTTGCAGGAAGCTGAGGAGCGTGGTAAGGCGCCGTCCCTGAAACAGCTGTGGATCGATATCGGGGCCAGCAGTAAAAAGGAAGCTGAGGAGCTTGCTCCGCCAGGTACAGTGGTGACGCGCGCGACGCGGCTGCAAGCTCTGCGCGGATCGCTGGTGACCTCACGCGGCTTAGATGATAAGGCCGGTCTCTACGCGGTGTTGGAAACACTGCGGCGGGTGGCCACCCAGCGCCAGCAACTACAGGCGGCGCTCTACGTGGTCTCGGCTGTGCAAGAGGAAATTGGCTCTCGCGGTGTACGTACCAGTGCCTATGCCGTGCAGCCGGAGCTGGCGATTGCGGTGGATGTGGCCCCAACTGCTGATCATCCCCAGACTTCTAAGCAGGAAATCGGCGATCTCCGGCTCGGGGCGGGTCCGATAGTGACCATTGGGGCCCATGTGAGTCCTCGGGTCTATGAGCTGCTGGTCCAGGCGGCCCGCGAGGCAGGCCTACGCTATCAGCTCGATCCTACTCCTGGACGCACGGCCACCGACGTGGACCTGCTGCAGGTGAGTCGCGAAGGGGTGGCAACTGGCCTGGTCAGTATCCCTTGTCGCTATCTTCATACAGGCTCAGAGATCGTTTCTCTGGAGGATATTGAGGAGACGGTGGCTCTCCTGAGTCGCTTCACACTGGCTCTGAGCGCCGAGGTGAATCTGATCCCCTAGCTGCACTCTGAGACAGTGATTAGCTCGATTGGCTGGCCCCCCGATCGTGGAGAGCGAGCAGATCGCCGCTCGCCTCATTAAAGCAAGCGGACCAGAGAGAAGCCGGGAAATGAGAGGAAGAGTTTCTCTCTTCCTCTCCTTCTTTCCTGGTCTTTCTTGCCGCTTGCTCTTGTCCGGTTGGTCAGCAAGCTAACGCGTTTCTCTGGCGCTGGCAGTCTTGGCCTGGCCACGGGATTAGCTGCCATGAGCTTCGGCGGCTGGTTTGCCCCACGCGGGCCGGCGTTGGTTGGTTCCTTTTTCTACTGCCCCCTATTTTGTCACTAGCCTGTATGCATGGGGCCTGGCAAGCTGTGCACTTGTCTGGCGGACTGAGGCGATGAGCGCCTTGGCGCTGGCCGGCTTGGGTCTCTGTCCGCCGGCGCGGGATGGCAGTCTGAAGAGATAGCAGAGAAGGGAGCCAGGCCCTCCTTTTTGGCGCCTGGCCCGCCCGCGTGAGTGTGGTGCCCAAACCAAGGCGGTGAGGCCAGCCAGGAAAGGAAGTCTGCCACGCGCGGCCTGTGTGCAGGCGGCGGCCATGTCTCTGCCCTACCCAAGCGCCAGCACTTTGCTTATAATGTGAGTACCCAACGCCGTAAGGAGACCGCTGGATTATGCAGCATATTCCCAATCTACTGAGCCTCAGCCGGATTGCCAGCACCTTGCTCATCTTTATCCTGGTGCTGATTAACCAGCACTGGGCTTTTTTCGTTGCTACGCTGTTCTTTGTGCTGGCATCGATCACCGATCTGCTCGATGGTTATCTGGCGCGCCGCTATCATCTGGTCTCATCGCTCGGCGTCTTCCTCGATCTGACTGCTGATAAGGTCTTTGTTTCCAGCATCCTCATCGCCCTGGTGCAGATCGGGCTGGTGCCAGCGTGGATCGTGGTCATCATCGTCGCCCGCGAATTCCTGGTCACGGGCCTGCGTTCAATGGCTGCCGCCCAGGGTACCGTGATCGCCGCGGGACGCTGGGGAAAGCAAAAAACCTTTATTACCTTGCTCGCCATCGGCGGTATCCTCCTGGCCCACGGACTCGGCGACCCTCGTCTTGCGCTCTTTCCTACCCCCGTCCTGACACTCTCTCCCGCGGCCTGGGACGTTAGCAGTGTGCTACACCTGCTGGCAGACATCGCTCTGCTGTTGGCCACGTTTTGGACCATTATGTCAGGAGCGGAATATGTGCTACGGGCTTTGCCCCTGCTACAAGGCAGCAAGAAAGAGCGCCTACAGGCCTAGGCCGCTCCTCCGTTCGCGGCAACACGTGGTCTAGAGCGCCAGCACCCTATGTGAGAGGCACAGGCAAGCGCCTGCTTCTGGCCCCGCTCGCGGCAAGCTCTGCTCAGCGCGAGGAAGCTGCCCCACCCGGCGAGGCAATCACCTCCTTTTGTCCCAGCTTGCGCTCTTTGCCAGCAAGGAGCCGCTCGATATTGTCAGAGTGGAAGATAATCACCAGCAGAGGGGCAACAATCATGAAGATCATGGCCGGCACAGGTAGCCAGCCAAGGATGCCGAAGACGATGCCACAGATCATGACTGTGACACAGCCTACCAGGGAGCCAAGGGAGACATAGCGGGAAAGGGCAATAGTGCTGATGGTGAGGACCGCCCCAATGCCAAAGATGAGGAAGGAAACGGGGGGCGCAACGAAGAGCAAGGAGCCTGCTCCGGTGAGCACACCTCTTCCGCCCTGGAAGCCGATAAAGATAGGATGGCGATGGCCGATCAGGGCCGCTAAGCCAGCCAGCAGGGGACCCCACCCCAGTACATGGAAGAACGGGACATAAACGGCCAGCAGCATCGGCAAAATACCTTTGGAGAGGTCGAGGATCATGACAATGATGGCTGGCCCTATTCCCAACACACGGCTGACGTTGGTCGCCCCGGTTTTGCGGCTGCCATAGTTGCGAATATCGAAGTCGCGCCCGCGCAGGATCTTGCCCATCCAGTAGCCTGGTGGCAATGACCCCCAGAGATAGCCAATGAGAGCGATGAGCAAGAGCCTGAGCGCGATGAAGATGGGTTGATCAGCAGTAAGCGGCATAGGAGCCTCCTTCGTTGACTCTGTGAAGTCGGAGCTAGCTAGCAACCTGTTGATAGCGCGTCGTAGCGCGCCCTTATTATAGGTCACAAAGTCCGCCGGATTCCAGCCAGCCAGTTCCTCCCGCCAGCTATCGGCAGCTCTGCCGTGCCAGGCTCCTCGCTAAGGAGTCTGCTCTCCGGGGCGATAGCCAGCGGGAGAGCAGAGGCCGCACAGCGACTGGACTCGGCTGACTGGCTCGACTGCCGCCAGCCAGGGCCTGCAACCTGGCCCGGTGGGCGAAGGGCTGCCGAGCCACCAGAGCGCCGCCCGCTCTCTTGCTGGGCATTCGCTTAGCTGGAAGCCGACAGCGGCGAGAGCTAAAGTCTGGTAGATCAGGAGGGCTAAAACTGGGAATTGGCCAGGTCGAGAGAGGCCACGCGCTGAGCCGTCCCGCCAGTGAACGACTACAGGCCGCTAGCGCACCGTTATTTGTCCCTGTCTGGCGTTAGCTGGCGGTCGATTGACTCTGCGGATCTTGAGACCAGAGCAGGCTATCTAGTAGGCGAACGCCTCCGATGCGTATGGCCGCCAGGAGGAGGGCTCGCTCTTCAAGTACCGCCAGAGCTGCCAGAGAATCTGGATCGCACAGCGCGACATATTCAAGGGTCGCCAGAGGCTCGGCTTTGATGACTTGCTCCATCGCCTGGAGAATCGCCTCCGGTCGCCGCTCGCCAGCAAGCAACAATCCCAATCCGGTTAATAAAGAACTATAGAGGATACGAGCGGCAAGACGCTCTTGTGGCGTGAGCAGGGGATAGCCCTCGCTGTAGGCCAGACCGTCGGCATCTCGCTGCTCAGGCAATACGGAGATACTGACATCGATATTGAGGTCGCGTACAAGGCGACGCATGAGAGCAACGGTATAGATCTCGCTGCGTAATACATAGGCGATATCTGGACGGACAAGAAGCAGCAGCTTGCAGACGGTGGTGGCGATGGCGCGCAACCGCTGCGGATAGAGGCGGGCTTCGATGCATTCGGCCAGAGAACCGGCGGGAGTGACATAGGTGGCAAAATCCGGCGGATACATGGCCTCCCGCTCCGGCGCAAAGACTACATCGACTCCCAGGCGCTCTAGCAGTCGCAGGTTATGCTCGCGGGACTCCCGTTCACGTGCATGGCGAGCCAATTCCTCGGGTGAGGTGAACTGGAGAGGATCAGCAAAGAGGCTGACAACGCAAATCTCGCATTCCCGTCTGGCCACCTCGATGAGAGCCAGGTGCCCCGGGTGGAGACTGCCCTGCGTTGGTACCAGCGCTACAGCTCCTCCAGTCAACCAGCCGCGTGCCGTTTCTGTCATCTCCCACAGTTCTTGAATCACGCGCATACTTTCTCCCCGGGCTGCGCCCACTTGTACAAAAATGTATCTCTATTGTTCATTATGTGGCGCGTATTGTAGATGCTTCTCCGTGCGGCGTCAACTTACCTACCATGCTATACTACTCAGCGAGCAAGCATGCTTTTCACGGAGGTCTCGCAAGGCCCCTGGTCGCCATGATCCTGGCCTGGCTCTGCAGCGTAGAAACCACGCCTCTCTCTCTACGCTGCCGGAGAAGCTCCGACGCGCCTTGCCGAGGCCCTCCAGGGCACTGGCGAGTAGCGTCGCCTCTCCTCTCATGCTATACTACTCAGCGAGGAGGTCTGCGTCTCACCCATGAAGAACGCGCTGCGCCGCCTGAAACAGCTGTTATGTCTGGGCGCTTTGGCCAGCCTGCTAGGGGCTCTGGGAGCCAGTGTCGCTGTTGTCTGGCATCGCTTGCTGACGCCTCAGCTGTTAGAGAGCACTCTACCTGGTCAGGCACGGCTTTATCGTTGGCGCCACGGCCACATTTTCTACAAGCTGGCCGGCCCAGAGCAAGGGCCAGCGCTGGTGCTCTGGCATGCGCCAGGGCTGGCAGCTTCGGCCCATGAGCTGCGTGAACTGGTGGCGCTCTTAACGGAACAGTATGGCTATCGCGTCTATGCTCCTGACTTGCTGGGCTTCGGCCTCTCCGATCGACCCGCCCTTCGCTACAGTGGGGCGCTCTATGCGGAACTGGTGGGTGACTTCCTGCGTGAGGTGGTCGGACAGCCGGCGCTGCTGGTAGCTCAGGGAACGAGCTGTCAGTACGTGCTGGAAGCAGCCAGACGCAACCCCGAGCTGTGCAGCGGCCTGGCGCTGCTCTGGCCAGAGGCTGATCGCCTGCTGGGGCCGCAGCGCCTCCGTCGGCTCAAGCCGCTGCTTGCCCCCCTGGCCCGTATGCCTCTGCTAGGGCTTTTTGCATATTGCTTGCTGACGACGCGACTCGCTCTGCGCTATCTGCTGGCCCCGGGTCAGGCACGCAGTGACCTGGACTACAGATATGCCACAACTCACCAGTTTGGTGCAGAGTATGCCGCGCGGGCCTGGCTCGCTAACCAGCTCCTGCTGAAGGCCGACGGCGATCTCCGATCTCCTCCTGGGATCTCCTCGTCTTGCCCTGTGCTGCTGGTATGGGCAGACCCGGGAGAAGAGCAGGGCTGGCTCAGGCTGGCCGATCAGACCTCTCTTGTAGAGCAGCTCTGGCTGAAACCCCAGGGCTATACGCTCGATCGCCAGACTGCCTCTTTGATCAGTGCCCGTTTAGGCGCCTGGGCCTCTCTGCCGGCGCAGGTCGAGACTTCGGCGCCTGCCAGGGTCGCAGGCGGCGAGGCGGAGCCACAGGGAGCCGAAGCCAATCTGACACGCCCCAGTTCGACGGAGGCGCAGACTCAGCAGCAGTCGCCTACAGAGGGGCTGCCCGTTGTTGAAGCCTACTGTGTCAAGTGTAGGCAAAAAAGCCAGATGCTTGATGTGGAGGAAACAACGCTGAAGAACGGGCGCCCGGCTCTGCAGGGCATCTGCGCGCGCTGTGGAGCGCGCATGTACCGTATTGGTCGGCGCTGAATTGCTCTCGTCGGTTGGCGAGGGAGTGCGGTTCGCCGGTGCCTGATGAGGGTGCCCTCTCGGGCATCGTGTGGAACGAAACCAGATCTGTAGGCCGTTTTAACCATAAGGAGGGCTGGACCAGCAGTGAAGGAAGGAGCTGGCGTCAGTCAAGGGCCTGGCCCGGCTGGGGCTTAGCTGCGCCGGGCGCACGCGCCGGGCGCACCGACCCCGCGCTTTCATTGGATAGGCGTCGGCCCAGGCTGGCGCGTAACTCAAGAGTGCTCTACCATAGCAAAAATGGCTACCTGATTTGACTTGACGTCCGGTTTTTGAGACCGTATAATCTCTGTCATGTGTTGCGCACCTGGCGTAGCGCCTGCCGCCCGCTGACAGCCCTGAAGGGTCCTGGCGGCATAACCACATGGCAGCATTGCCCCAATTTCTGCACGGATGCATGCGCAGTGGACTATGATCGCCGAGCCGTGCCTGAGTAGATCGCGGCCCAGCGATCAATTGCAATAGGAGCATGCCTGATCTCTTCCCCGGTTTTCGCAACTCACCGGGTGCGCCTGGTGGGAGAGGCCACGGATTCGCTCTTCTACCCCTGGCCAGCCTCTGGCATCGGCAGGCCATCCAGGTGCTGGCAGCGGCCCCGCGCTGCCAGAGGAAGAGGGAGAGAAGCAGGCAAGCAGACAGGTAAGCCAGTCGGGTATCCGGGCCTTCTATCCCGAGCTGAGCCGCCCCGAGCCACGCTGCGGCGAGCAGCAGACCCAGAGCCGAGAGGGAAGAGCTGGCAGGACGCCGGTGAGCGAGGGAGGAAGGAGGCTGCGCGGGCGATATAGGACAGTACAGCTGTGCCTGGAGCGGACGCAGCGTCAGCCGAGCTGCAGCGGCCTGCCTGATCGTGGGGACAGGCAGTCAAGTCAGAGAGCCGCCCGAGAGACCGGACAAGTACGCATTTGAGCTAGCTATCGCGAAGATCTGGGAGAGGCAACCGCGAACGAATCACGCTTCGATCACGAGCCTTAAGACCAGAGAGGAGTAGGAGTCTAATATGAGTATTGGTGGACAGAGCGATGTAACACCCGAGCGCAAGGTCTACTTTCTGACCCCTGAAGGATATCGCAAGAAGAAAGAACGCCTGGAATACCTGCGCACGGTCAAGCGCCAGGAGGTCGCAGACTTCATTCATGATGCCAAGGAAGCCGGCGACATCAGTGAAAGTGGCGCCTATGAGGAGGCCAAGCGCCAGCAGGCTGCGGTAGAAGGCGAGATTCTGGAGCTGGAGAAGTTGCTGGCCTCTTCCGAGATCATGACTGCCGACGATCTCCAAGGCCCCGCCGTGGTGCGTATCGGTATGCAGGTGGAGGTGGAAACGGAGAGCGGCGCAACACGCACCTTCAAGATTGTCGAGACCTATGAGGCCGATCCCAAGTCCGGTCTGATCTCTGACCAGTCTCCTGTCGGCAAGGCTCTGCTCGGCCACAAGGCGGGCGATGTGGTAAGCGTTTCGACGCCAGGCGGCGTGACAACTTACAAGATTCTCTCGGTGCGTCCCATGCTCTAAGCGAGCAAGCGCTATAGGCACACGCTCATCAATGAGAGCAGGGTGGCTCCGCTCTCCCCTCGCGCCCTAGCCCAGGTCGAGGCGCGAGGGCGGGCGTTGATTGCCACCCTGTTGCTTTTTTTTGATTGAAACCAGACCTCCGCAGTCGCTGCAGAGCCAGAAGACCAGGAGCTGACTGAGGCGGCTAGCGGCGGCTTGGCTCAGACGACAAAGCGGCCATTTTTGTAGAAGAGCAAACCATCGACACGGATCTCGCTATCCTGGCGCATATCACAGACCAGATCGTAGTGAATAGCCGACCGGTTACAGCCACCGGTCTCAGGATAGGAGGCCCCCAACGCCAGATGGATGGTCCCCCCAAACTTTTCATCAAAGAGCGGATGCTTGGTAATGCGCTGCACACGGTAGTTATTGCCAATAGCGAACTCCCCCAGCCGCCGCGCGCCCTCATCGATGGCCAGCATATGCTCAAGATGCTGCTGACCCTGGGCCGCCTGAGCCTCAACCACAACCCCATTTTCCAGGCGCAGGCGCACATCTTCTAGCTGCATCCCCTGACAGTTAGACGGGAAGCGAAAGCGAATCCAGCCGTTGGCCGAGGTCTCCACAGGACTGGTGAAGATTTCCCCGCCGGGCAGATTGTAATGGCCATCGTCGCTGAGGAAGCGGCGTCCCTTGTAGGAAAGAGTCAGCTCGACATCGGGACCACGCAGCTCGACGCTGGCTTCTTCACGCTCGGCCAGCCAGGCCACCAGCCGCTCTTGCTGGTGCTGCAGCGCCCGCCAATGTGTCAGAGGGTCCTCCTCGTTCAAAAAGCAGGCTCCGTAAAGGAGGTCCTCAAAATCGCTCAGGGACATGCCGGCGTCCTGAGCATAAGCAGGCGTCGGAAACATGGTCGCCGTCCAACGCACTGGCACTGACCCTGGCTCGCGCCGCTGATCCGGTCGGGCACGCTCCAAGAGGCGCTGCCTCAGCTCGCGCATCGCTTGCTGGGCGAGGGCCAGAC
Source organism: Thermogemmatispora argillosa (assembly GCF_059696725.1). Classification (NCBI taxonomy): domain Bacteria; kingdom Bacillati; phylum Chloroflexota; class Ktedonobacteria; order Thermogemmatisporales; family Thermogemmatisporaceae; genus Thermogemmatispora; species Thermogemmatispora argillosa. The sequence goes on from NZ_AP019377.1 coordinate 1,994,410, forward strand.
GGGCCGGATCGATGCCATTTAGCTCGCAGGTGTTCTCGTCCGACTCGATATTGAGCAGGGCTTCGTATTCCTCCCAGATCAAACGCTGCAGCGGCGATACAAAGGTCAGTTGTTCCTCAGAGGCCTCCTTGAGAAGGATCTCCGCCAGGCCCGGTAGCTGCAAGAGGGTGGAAACATGGGCCCCGGCTCGCACAGCCTCGCGCGCGACCTCGCGAATCAGAGGGGCGGCCAACGGGGTGGCGAGAATCGCCAGGCGATCGCCTCGGCGCAGCTCTAATGAATGATGGACGAGGACACGCGCCATGCGCTGTACACGCGGATCGGGCATAATCTTGCCTTGCCTCCTTTTCCTCACACTTATGCTTGCGCCGCCTGCTCCGGCCCCGCCTCAGGAGAGGCCGGCGACGCAGCAACCGGCTCAATCCTGGTCGGCAATCCGAACCAACCGAGGAGACCGGCCAGCACCGTCAGCCAGCCTCCAATGATGAAGAGTATATACACCGGAATGAATTGAGCAGTGTAGCCCCCTATGGCGATCGAAAGCACGCTGGCAATAAACATGCTGGTCTGGATCACGGCCTCAACACGCCCGATCAGCGTGCGCGGAGAACAGAGCAGCAGGAGAGCCATGTAGCCGACTTCGATCCCCCCTTGCAGTAGGCCCGTGAGGCTGCTGAAGAACAAGGCCAGGGGGAACCAGACTTGGAGGCCAAGGATGACAATCCCTAGCCCCGTCAGGAAGATGCTGCCGGTCAGTAAGGTGCGCGGAGAGAGCTTCTTGCTCAAGGCGCCAGCAATCAGTGAGCCGATCAGTAGCCCTACGCCGCTGCCCGTGGCCATCGGGCCGTAGAGTTCAGGGCTGGCATGGAGACGCTGGCTGATAAAGACAATCTCCAGAGCATTGAGCGCGCCAACACCGAACCAGTTGACGACGAGCAGGATCATGACAACGCGCAACACTCGCGAGCCAAGGACGAAGCGAAAACCATCGATTAGCTCCGTCAAAACGGCGCGCAGAGCGCTCCCCTCAGTTGCCTGGCGCTGGGCGCCCGGATGCAGGGCCTGGGGCGAGACGCGCATGGCGAGAATACAGAGAGCCGAGATCAGGAAGGAGGCAGCATTGAGGATGGTGCCCAGATAAGGGCCAACCAGGAAGTAGAGGCCGGCTCCCAGGCTGGGGCCAGCAATGACGGCAAAAGCAAAGCTGGATTGCAGGATGGAGGCCGCTCGCGGTTGATCCGGCTGGGCCAAAATGACTTGCATGACGCCTGAGCGGGCCGGCGAGAAGAAGCGTCCCAGGCTGTTAATCAGGAAGACGGCGAGATAGATCGCTGGTAGACGTAGCGCCGGCGGCACTAATAACGGCCATAGGGCGATAAAGCAGCGCAGCAGGTCAGCAACGATCATGATCTGCCGGCGGTTCCAACGATCTACAAAGACTCCAGCAATCGGCCCCACCACGACGTACGGCAGATACTGCGCCGCCCAGATCCCACTTACAGAGGCCGCCGTAGGGACCAGCGCATAAGCCCAGATCTGTAAGGTGGTGCTATAGATGAAATCTCCTAGATAGGAGATGATCTGGCCGCCGGTCAGAAGAAGAAAATTGCTGTTGCGTAGCAGACCGGGAGGGGGAGTCTCGTCAAGAGACTGGGAATGGGAAACTGCCTGTGATCCGGTAGGTTGCTGCGAATCCAAAGCCATGCAGAACTTCCTTTCTCTGTCAGAATAGTGGCCAATCGCTTCGCATCCAATGCAGACGAGCGTAAGATCACGGCCACAGTACAGGCCGCTGGCCCGGCGCTAGCGTCGAAATGAGCAGGGAGACGAGCAAACGAGCAAGCATAGAAAGTGCTGGCGAAAGTCAGAGCCTGGCCAGAGATAGAGCGAGACAACAGCACGAGACACGGGAGGTAAGCTATTCCAACCAGGCAGGACAGCAGATGACGGCCCGGCACCTACAGCAACGCTGCCCTCGCTAGCCCCAGCAGCCAGCAACCTACCAGGCCGGGCAGGCAGCGTCACAAGAGCCGCCCCAGCTCATTCCCTGCGTGTGCTCTGCCCTGCAGCCTCGGCCCCTGATCAGGCGCGCCTGATCTACTTTCCTGGTTCAACAGGCAAACAGGCACCTTTGTCAGCGGTCCGCGCTGCTATGCCACATCGCGGCTTTTATGAGCCGAACAGCAGCGGCAAAGCCTTGAACATGTAGATCTAGCAGGGCCTTTTAGCTACCTACGGTTCGTAATACTCAAGCATTGATCTACTCTTACCGATCGACACTTGCAATCATGCAAAAAGATAAAGTACAGATGGCCATGTTGTCAAGGTATTTTGGAGCAAGATCATCAGCTTGAAGGTCTGGCAAGGATAGCCCGTGATCTCTGCAATTCGCAAGAAAAAAAGAAGGCTGGCTGATAGCTATCGAGACATGCTACAATAGAGGGGTAACCACTGCGGGTATTGCCAGCCACAGTGGTTCTGTGGCTTCTAAGAGGGGGAGACCATTCATGACAGAGAGCGCAGCGGCAGCGAGAAGGCCCAACCGGAGCGGTCCGCCGATCGATGTGGACATCTACAGTGGCTCAGCGACCCCGGAGCTGGCGCAGGCGGTAGCCAACTGTTTGGGGCGTCCCCTGGGACGGCGGGAGCTGCACCGCTTTGCCGATGGCGAATGTCACGTGCAGATCCAGGACAGTGTACGGGGGAGAGATATCTACATTGTCCAATCGACTTGCCACCCGGTCAATGAGCACTTGATGGAGCTGCTGGTAATGATCGATGCCTTCCGTCGCGCCTCAGCGGCGCGCATCACGGCTATCATCCCCTACTATGGCTACGCGCGCCAGGAGAAGAAAACCACGGGGCGCGAGCCGATCACCGCTAAACTGGTCGCCAACCTGCTATCGACCGCCGGGGCTGATCGGGTGGTCTCCGTTGATCTGCATTCGCCAGCCATCCAGGGTTTCTTTGACATCGGCATGGATCACCTGACAGCCATTCCCCTGCTGGGCGAGTATCTGCGCCAGCACATGGACCTGAGCGACGCCGTGGTCGTGACCCCGGACACCGGGCGGGTCAAGGTGGCTGATGTCTATGCCAACATGCTGAATATCCCGCTGGTCGTGATGCACAAGCGGCGTGGAGGGAACCACGCTCAGGATGTCGAAGTGCGCGCCATCGTTGGCGAGGTCGCTGGCAAACGGCCCATCATCGTGGATGACATTATCTCGACCGGTGGAACGATCGTTACCTGTACTCAGGCCCTGCTGGAGGCCGGAGCCAAACCAGACATCACGGTGGTCGCTACTCATGCTGTGCTGACGCCGCCGGCGGAGGAGCGGCTCTGTATGCCCGAAATTACGCGTATCGTTACTACTGATACTATTCCCCTGGGGAACAAGACTCTTGGCGGCAAGGTCGTGGTCATCTCTGTCGCCTCGCTGCTGGCGGAGACGATCGAGCGCCTGCACGAGGGACGCTCGATCAGTGCCCTCTTCCGCGACTGGCGTGAGAGCTACCCTGTCTAATATTGACACATCCTATCGGGAACGCTCATAATATAGAGGCATCTTATCACGGGTGCCACGGGCATACTTGCCCCAACCAGGGGCAGCAAGGAGCGTTTCATGCTAACCTTTGAAGATGTGACCGGTTTCTTTCTGAAGGCGGCTGCGGAGGTCGGGCTGACGGCACATCCCGAATACTGGATCAACTCCCGCACCATGGAACGTGAATTTGCCTGCACCTGTCACATCGGAAGCTGCGAACAGGTTGAAAACTCCAGCATCTGCACCGTCTCCTTTAGCTGGGGCAGTCTGGATACCGCGCTTTCCCTCGAAGGGCCTAGGGGGGTCTGCGATTTCTTCCACGAGCCCCACGCCGATTGTCCACATCTGCGCACACGCGAGATCCCTGCGCTGGTGCTGGACCTCTCCTACTCGCTTTCCCTCAAGGGCACTGCTTTCTCGGAAGAGACCCTCCTCTCCCTGACCCAGATGCTCAGGCTGCGCGCCAGCGAGCACAGCAGCCGTACGATCGAGACCCGGCCCGGCGTCACGTTGACTCTGCAGGATCACCGCCTGGTGCCAGAGTCCCTGACGCTACAGCAGCGCGTGGAGCTCCCGATCTGGCACCCAGAGGGTTTGCGTGGTCTTCACGAGAGTTCTCCTTATCAGTATAGCGGGGGTCATGCACTGAGTCCTAGCTGGAGTCATCGCTACAGCTACGATGAGGAAGAGGAGGAGGAGGGCGAGGCGGAAATCGTGGCCGATGACCCGCATCCCGAAGAATGGCTACCTCGGGTCATGGTCGATGTCTGCCAGGACATTGTACATGTGCTTGAAGCTTTGAGCGCGGTCTGCTCTCTTCCCGACTAGGGAAGGGGGAGAGCAGACCGCCCTCTTTGTCTGCTCCCTCTATCTACTTTCTTTATGTTCTTTCACTCCTGTCCTTTTTTTGACTGCCGCCATTGCTATGCTATGATGACTGTAGAGCCACCCTGCGAGGGCAGGCCCTCGCCGGCTTTTCTACAGCATTACAGTACAGGCAAGCCCGGTCTCAGGCTCTGGACTCAATAGCGGCGCGGTGGTCGGCGGCGGCGCTCCGGCGGCAGTAGGACGTCGATGGCGTCATCGACGGTGACGATCCCTTGCAGCAATCCCTCATCGTTGACCACCGGCACGGCGAAGAGATTGTATTTGGCAATGACCTCGGCCACGCTGCGAGCGTCGGCCTCGGGCCGCACCGTGACAAGGTCGCGATGCATCAGCTCCTGCAGTGTCTGCTCTGGCGAGGCGACTAGCAAGTTCCAGATCGATACGACGCCGAGCAGACGTGGTTCATCGCGCTCCTCATCATCAACAACGTAGATATAGACGGTGTGGCCATCGCGCTCAAGGATATGGCGGCGCAGAGCTTCCAGAGCCTCGGCGCTGCTGCGGCTGCCACTCAGGGCCAGGTAGTCGGTGGTCATCAGGCCACCGGCGGAGTTCTCGGCATACTCCAGCAGCTCGCGGACATCCTCTGATTCCTCGGGCGTAAGCAGGCGCAGCAGCTCCTGAGCCCGCTCTTCGGGCAGGCGAGCCAGCAGGTCGGCCACTTCGTCCGGCTCCATCGCCCGCAGGATGGCGGCGGCGCGCGCTGCACTGAGCTTCTCCAGAATATAGGTCTGGCGCTCGGTATCAACCTCCTGGAGAATGTCAGCCGCGGTTTCGTTGTCCAGGCCCTCCAGCAGGCGTGCGCCCTGAGCCGGGGTTAGCTGATGAATGATGTCGGCGATGTCGGCAGGACGCAGCTCGGCCAGGGGACCGCTCGGCGGACGGCGCCCCTCCGCCAGCGGTTCCGCCGCTCCGCTTTCGCGCTCACTCCCCTCCGGGGCTGCGGCGCTCTCTTCTGGCGACGGCTCGCCCTCGCGCAGCGGCTCCAGGCGCTCCCACGGAATGAGATTGCCCGGCGCCTCGCGCCCCCTGGCCCCGAGTAGCCAGGCCGGCATCAAGCGCCGGAGCAACCCCCAGGTACTGGTGTCGATGCCGAGAATGCGCCAATCCGGCTCTAAACAGACGTCGTTAACGCGCACCGGGCGCCGCCGCTCCAGGTCAACAGCCTGCTTGTCAAGCACGTCGTGGGCCAGGCTGATTTCGCGCTCAACGGCGGCGGGAGGAGGTAGCTCGCGCAGGGCCATACGCAGGACCAGCGTATGATCACGGACCTGGACCGCCAGCGGTGTGACGCGCCAGCGGCGTCCGTCCTGGTCTTCTACTAGCAGTGCGCTGGCATAGGTAGGGCCGCCACTCTCTGCGCGGGCCTCCGCCGGCGCTACCAGGACATCGCTGAGTTTGCCCACACGCATTCCCTGCGCGTCCTCTACGGGTGCGCCCAGTAGATGGCTCAAATACAACATTTTGCCTTTATTTCGACATTTCGAGTCGCGCATCCGAAGCGACCCCACCGGGGACCCGTGCGGCTCCGACGTGGGCCACGCCTTCGCCGGTTGCCGGGGCGCTCACGCTCATGCCGGCGTGCCGCTTGCAGGCGGCGATGAAGTCGCGGAAGAGCGGATGAGGACGGTTCGGGCGGCTCTTGAACTCTGGATGGAACTGTGAAGCCACAAACCACGGGTGGTCGGCCAGCTCGATGATCTCGACCAGGCTATTATCAGCGGAGCGCCCGCTGATGACCATGCCGTGGGCTTCCATGCGCTTGCGATACTCATTGTTGAATTCGTAGCGATGGCGGTGGCGCTCGAAGACGATGGCTTCGCCATAGGCCTGGTAGGCCCGGGTGCCAGGGATCAGGCAACAGACCCAGTTACCCAGGCGCATCGTCCCACCTTTCTCCGAGATATGGCGCTGAGTTGGCATCAGATCAATGACGGGATGAGGAGAATGCGGATCGAACTCCGAGCTGTTGGCACCCTCTAGGCCGAGCACATTGCGGGCGAACTCGATGACGCTCACCTGCATACCAAGGCAGAGGCCCAGGTAGGGCGTATGGGTCCGGCGCGCATAGCCAGCGGCCTTGATCTTGCCTTCGACGCCTCGGGGACCGAAGCCCCCGGGTACGACAATCCCGTGGACATCCTCCAGTACCTCGGTATAGGCCTCGCCCATTTTCTCCAGGGCCTCCGAGTTGATCCACTTAATCTGGACATCCACGTCATGATACCAGCCGGCGTGGCGCAGGGCCTCGGCCACCGAAAGATAGGCATCGTGCAATTCAACGTACTTGCCCACCAGACCAACGGTGAGAGCCGGGCGCGGCTTCTTGATCTTCTCGACCAGGGCCCGCCACTCCTCCATCTGGGGAGGATGGCCAGGCAGCGAGAGCGCCTGCACCAGATAATCGCCAAGGCCGGCCTCTTCCAAAATCAGGGGGATCTCATAGATCGTTTCGACGGTCAGCAGGGGCACGACTGCGCGGGTTTCAACGTTGCAGAAGAGGGCGATTTTCTCGCGCAGCTCCTCGCTGACAGGGTAGTCGGAGCGACAGAGGATGACATCGGGCTGAATACCGACGCGCAGCAGCTCCTTAACGCTGTGCTGCGTGGGTTTGGTCTTCAATTCGCGGGTCGCGCCAAGATAGGGAAGCAGGGTGACATGCAGATAGAGCACATTCGCCCGCCCCACATCTTTGCGCATCTGACGAATAGCCTCCAAAAATGGCTCGCCCTCGATATCGCCGACGGTGCCGCCTACTTCGACAATGACAACATCGGCATCCGAGCGACGCGCCACATTGTGGATGCGCTCCTTGATCTCATTGGTAATATGGGGAATCACCTGAATTGTCCCCCCCAGGTACTCGCCACGCCGCTCCTTGCTGATGACCGTGGCGTAGACCTGGCCGGTGGTGACGTTATTGGCCTGGTAAGCTGGTTCATCGGTGAAGCGCTCATAGTGGCCCAGATCGAGATCGGTCTCCGCTCCATCGTCAGTCACAAAGACCTCGCCATGCTGATAGGGGGACATGGTGCCGGGGTCAACGTTGATGTAGGGGTCGAGTTTCATGATGGAGACGGAGATGCCCCGATTCTTGAGCAGGCGCCCGATGGATGCGACGCTGATACCCTTGCCCACAGACGACGCCACACCGCCGGTCACAAAGATGAATTTTGACATAAGAACTCCTCCTCGTGTGGAGCCTTCACCATCGCATATGAGACCGTCTTCACTCTCTCACTCAGTCCCTCACAGACTGCCTGGCACTGGCAACCGCCTGCTGTGCCGCCCCACGCTCCCGCTCCGCTTCTCTCTCCTGCATGCACGTAAGCCAGGAGCAACGCCTGTGTGGCTGGGCTGCCCCGGCAGGCAATCAAACAAGCGGGAATCGGCTCCCAGACTGCCCCAGGCCGGGTTAGTCCAGTCCACCCCAGCGGCCTATAACCAGAGCAGGCCCGCCGGTCGGCTCGCCCGCCATGCGCATACAAGTGGGCTGCTACCCTACCCCGCCCTGCCCTCGGCAAGGGAGGATAGCCGCCCCTGGCATCTCGCTTTCCCTCTCTTATTTACTTCCCTTCACAACCCAGCAACTCACCCACTTACTACTTACTTACTTACTGAGCACGACACCACCGCCCAGCTCAGCTTAGACTGCGGCAGGAGAGGATCACGACTTGCGTTTCCGCCGGCAGATTGCCTTGCGAGATCACAAGCTTGGGCTGGGGATTGATCGACTCCACGCCCATTTCGCGGCAAAAGGTTACAAGCGCTTCAGGCAGCGACTGCGAGCCGTCGGCTGCCAGAGGATAGTAGTGCATGGGAATGACGATACGCGGCACCACCTGGCTGATCACTTCAGCCGCCTGCGAGGCGTTGAGGGTGTGCTTGCCCCCAATGGGGACGAGCAGGACGTCAGCATCGGCGACTTCCTCAAGCTGCTCTTCCTGCAGGGTGTGGCCTAGATCGCCAAGATGGCAGACGACTACGCCATCCATGTGAATCACATAGATGGTGTTGCGCCCACGTTCGCGCCCCCGCTGATTGTCATGATAGGAGGCAACTCCAGTAATCAGCACGTCGCTGATCTCGTACTCGCCTGGCCCGCGCACAATACGGGGATTCCCCTGGACCGCGCGGACATAGTTGTGATTGGGATGATCATGGCTGATGGTGACAATCGAGGCGCTGACCTTACCCAGGCGCAGAGGCTCCTTCTGCTGTGGGGCGACTTCCGTCTGGGGAGCGAACGGGTCTGTGATGAGTGTGACTTGTTTTCCTCGCAATTGAAAACAGGAGTGGCCGAGCCAGGAAATCTCCATTGCAAAAATGTGAGGACACCCGCAGGTGTCCGCTCCCACTAAATTCAAGAAGAGGGTAGCTGTCAGTCAGGCGCTTATACCTGGCAGGCTCCCCTCGTGTTGCCTTACTGGTCGACTGTTCAGCATGGAAAACATAAGTTCGGGCGGGGACTGCAGTCCTCGCCCGGATTATATTGTACCACAGGGATAGGTCTTCTACAAGGGAACTATTCGCCAGCCAGGCTTTTTTCCTTGCCAGGATGATTGGCTGCTGGCTTTGCCCAGCCGTCCGGGTCCATGCGTTTGTTCCTTCTCTCCATGCCCTTCGCCATGCGGCTTTGGTTGAGCGCGCCGCTCCAGGCTCTCATCAGGCCGATTGGCTTGACGGGGCTGCTGCTGGCAGTTTATACTGCTGCGATAAGCGCGTTGCTCCGCTCACAGGTCTACGCCGCCTTTGTGCCGCTCAGTTGCTGGCTTGGGCCAGCCAGGCTAGTGGGCCGATTGGTGATCACGCCAGAGCGTATGTGGCATGGCGTGGCGCTGCGGGCGGGTCAGGCTGCGACGTTGAGACGCTTGTGTGCTCGAAGTAGGGATGAGACGATCGTATGCGTTTGGAGGAACATGTGGCCTTTTCAACGGCGGCGGCCCTGGTGGCGCTGCCGTGGCTGAAAGATGAGGTCTGGCTGCCTTATGCAGCGAGTATTCTGATCGATGTTGATCACTATCTGGAGTTCGTGGTCGCTCGCCGGCGCCTGAGTTTACGCGAGGCGCTGCGCTATCTGCGCACTCCTCAGCGCCAGCGTGGTCCGTTCCCGAAGCCGCTGCATCAGCCGGTGACGCTGGGCGCGTTGGCGGCGTTGGCAGCCCTGAGCCGTCAGCGCTGGCTGTGGCTGGTGCTGGCCGGTATGCTGTTTCACGTGGGTCTGGATGCCTGCAACAATCGTCTGGTGCGCCGCCTTCAGGAGCAGCTTCAGAGGGAGGCCGCCGGACGCTGCCCGCTCTGCGCTCGCGCGGTGACACGGCTGGAGCTACATGCACGCCGCCCGCTGCGTACGCTGCTGGCACGCTACCGCCGGGCCAATTATGTGGTGCTTTGCCCAGAGTGTCATCGCCTGGCCCACCTGCGGGGAGAGGCCCGCTTCAGTTCGACTTTGCAGTACAGCTCACCCTCCCGTCCCTAGCTCAGGACGGTAAGCTGAGGGAAGAGGCTGCGCCCGGGGTCGGTCTTTGGAAGCCAGCAGACTGGCTGGCTGTGCTGTTTTTTGTTGTCTCGACGGGACCAGGCTTCTGTGATATAATCGCCGCGAAGGTTTGGCCAAGAGTTTGGCCTGCGATGAAAGCGAGGGTGGACCTTGAATACGTTGCAAGCCTGGGCCCCGGCTCTCCGGGTGATTCAGATTATTCTGTCTGTCGCTGTTATTCTCTTTATCTTGCTGCAGGCGCGCAGCGCCGGCCTGGGCAGCATTTTCGGCGGTTCAAGCGCCGGCTCGGTCTTTAAGACGCGCCGCGGTGTGGAACGCTTGATCTTTAATTTGACAATCGTGTTTGTGGCGCTCTTCGCGCTGGTCTCGGTCATTATGATGCTGATTCCTGTCTAGCGAGTTTGGTCGCTGCGGGCAGGTTCAGGGGCGCATGGGGAGGCCTCTCGCCATTATGCTGCGCTTCGTCAGGGCTGCTCCGCGCCCCGCCAGCTTCTCTCCTTCTATCGCTCTGCTTGCTCGCCTGCCTGCCCGGTAAGGCCTCCGAGCGTGATTGGCAGGCGCTTGCGCGCCACAACGCCGCCATGACCATGATGTCAGGAGAGGGAACAGAGGGCGTCTCTGGCTCTTTTTGATGTTCGCTCGGACTTGAGGATCTGGCTCCCGCGCGTTGTGCTTCTCCGTCGGTCTTGCTTCTCTCCCACCTGCTCCTCTACTCCCCCACCTACGGCTGTGTTTTTCTTTAACAATAGATAAGCATAAGTGGATTTATAGATGTAGAGCTGTCCAGGTTCTCTGGAGTCGTCTTCAATGCTATGAGCTTCTCAGGCAAGTTGCTTCCGTGTAAGTACATTGACATCTTCCTTGCCGGCTCTTTACAATCATAGCAGGCAAGCAAGGAGCGGGAGAGCGAGCACTATGGAGCAACCGCTGAGTTTCTCGGCTGAGGCGGATCAGGGCGAAGGGGCCAGCAGCGAGCCTGAAGAGGGTGAGCAGCGGCTACCGCCGGAAGTGCCGCGCGAGCTAGGCCCTTACCGTCTGGTACGGCTGTTGGGCAGAGGGGGCTTTGCAGAGGTCTATCTAGGCGAGCATCGCTATCTGAGGACCGAAGTGGCGATTAAGCTGCTGCGGACTGGCCTGGCGCCCGAGATAGTGCGGCGCTTTTGTGCCGAGGCGCGTATTGCGGCTCACCTGCGCCATCCTCACATTGTGAGCATCTTCGATTTTGTGCTGCTGGAGGAGAGCGGCACAGCCTTTTTAGTGATGGAGTATGCCCCTGGGGGAACGCTGCGGCAGCGCCATCCGCGGGGCAGTCGCTTGCATCCGGCGACAATTCTAGGGTATTTGCAGCAGATAGGCAGTGCGCTCGATTACGCTCATCGTCAGCAGTGCATCCACTGCGACATTAAGCCTGAGAATATGCTGATTGGTCGCGACGGGTCGCTCTTGCTGAGCGATTTTGGTATTGCGGCCCTGGCCAGGCAGGGAGAGCCAGATTGGCAGCAGGCGGAGGCGATCGCCGGGACGCTGGCCTATATGGCGCCAGAGCAGCTAGCTGGTCAGCCGCAGTTTGCCAGCGATCAGTACGCGCTGGGGGTCGTGGTCTATGAGTGGCTGTGCGGAGTGTGTCCTTTCCGTGGCTCCCCCGCAGAGGTGCTGGCTCAGCATGTTCATGCGCCGCCGCCACCGTTACGCCAGCGCGTGCCGGGCCTGCCGCCGGCACTGGTGGCGGTGGTAGAACGGGCGCTAGCGAAGCAGCCGGAGGCGCGCTTTGCCACGGTGTTGGAGTTTGTGCAAGCCTATGAGCGGGCATTAGGTCAGGCTCTGCGCCCGCGCCCTCTGAGGCCGCAGCTCCAGGTCGTACGTCCGACGCGGCGGGCGCTGATGGTGGGGATCACCGGTCTGGCCGCCAGTGGCTTGCTGGGCGGCGGGCTGGCCTGGCTGGCGCTCTCGCCTCAGCAGCGCCCGGGACGTTCTGCTCTGCCTGGTTGTCCGCTTCCTCTGAGTCAGCCGACAGGGCACCCATTTCAGGCCCCAGCGCAGTCAACGCCTGCTATATCAGCCCCCCACGGGCAGCATCACGAGAGCCATGACTCTTCTTCCTCCTTTTTCTCTTCTTCCTCTTCAGAGTTTGCTCAGGCGCTGACTCCTGTTATTGTTCCGTCGCCGCCTGTAGCTCGACCCTGAGTGCGTGCTGTTCATCTTGCCTTGACAGCCAGGCTCTGCCTATGCTACCATCGAGACTGTGATCGCTTCGCTTCTTCACTTCATCGTCGGCGGCGTTGGTCTGCGCACGGCTGCGCTGCGTAGCGACGCTATTCGCCCGTCCCATATCGCGCATGCCTCAGCCGCATAGGCCTGGCGCAGCTTATGCGGCAGAAGAGAGGGGCAGCGCCATTCTTGATGTTGATTGAGCAGGCAAGGCCGGGCCATGCTCAGGGTGTGTTTTTGCGCTTATACGCCGCGTTAAGAGGGGTTTTGATCCTTTTGCGGCGTGGTTGGCTCGTGCCTCCGCCTGGCTCGCTCTTCCAGGGGGCAGGCCCTCCACCCGGCAACGTCTGGCTTCACTCTTCTCTTCTCGCCAGCTCTGATTGACTCGCCGGCTTTTCCTTCCTTCACAGACGCCAATCCCGCGCCGGCAAGCATAGGCGATAAGCCGCTCTCTGGCCTTCGCTCTCTCCGGCTTTGGTGGCTGTGATCTTCGCTCCGCTGCATGCTGTGTCAGGCCTTCTCTTCTTTCTTGCTCCTTTTTCATTTATTACTGCTTACACAGTCTATCTGAGAATAGAAAGGAACAGTCTGGAGCATGGAGAAGCGTATGGAGGCTAAGGGAGAAGAGGCGCTGCCGTCAGGGACGCGCGGCCCCCGTTTGCGGCTGCTGGTGGCGTATGCAGGCTATACGCTGACAACCAATGCCACCCTGAGCAGTGCGGTCTGGATCATCTATCTGGCGCATCACGGTTACAGTCCCGTGGTGATTGGTCTGCTAGAGATGACGCTGCATGTGACGAAGCTGGGTGCAGAGATTCCCACGGGGATCTATGCCGATTTGTTGGGACGGCGCCGCAGTCTTGTTGTCTATTGCTGCTTGTCGGCGGCGGCGATGCTTTGTCTGGCGCTCTCGTTCTGGCCGTTGATCGTTCTGGCTTTTGTGCTGTGGGGGCTGGCGTTTGCTTTCCGCGGGGGAGCTGAGGAGGCGCTGCTCTGGGGGCTGGCGCGACGGTTGGTCAGCGATGAGCGCTTGCAGCAGCGCTATTATAGTCATCTGATCAGCCGGATATATCTGCTGGTGCTGGTTGCAGAGGCAGTCAGCACGAGCGCAGGGGGCTTGCTCGGCCAGGTACAAGAGACGCTGCCGTTTCTGGTGCAGGCAGCCCTCTCGTTGCTGGGCATGCTGCCCCTGCTGGTCCTGCCCGAGGAGCGCGGAGCCTCTCAAGGTCAGCCGCTGCAGCATCTGTTACAGGGGTTGCGCGCTGTGCGCGGCGATAGGGTGTTGGTTGGTTTGCTGGTGCTGGCGGGCCTGGTCGAGGGCTGTGGCCTGACCATTTATTATTATCATCAGCTCTATCTGGCCGATCTGGGGCTGACCCTGGCTCAGGTCGGCCTCGTGATTGCCGCCAGCCAGGTGATCAGCTTCGCCTGCACTGCCCTGGCTCCTGTTCTGCTGGCGCGCCTGGCCCGCGCCCGCTTGTTGCTGCTGCTGCTGAGTGCGTTGGCCAGTGGACTGCTGTTGATGAGTCTACCGCTGGCGCCGCTCAGTCTGGCAGGCTTTCTGGTTCTCTTCCAGGGAGCCTATGCTCTCTGGCAGCCGGTGATCAGTACCTGGCTCAATGAGCGCAGCCCCGAGGCCCAGCGGGCAACGGTGCTGTCGTTGCAGACCGCCTTTTTTAGCGTGACAATGGTGGTGCTTTTCCCCCTTTTTGGGCTGGGCATCGGAGAGACGAGTTATCGCCTGCTCTACCGCGCGCTCGTGCTGGTGATGAGTGGCGGTTTGGTGATCAGCGGGCTGGGACTGCTCTGGGGCCGTCAGCGAGGCGCCAGCCGAGAGAGATCGTGATCTGCGGTCCAGAGGGGTGAGGCCTCGCGCTCAGGTTGCCAACAGGACGGAACAGCCTGTTACAGGACGCCGCGCGGAGAGGGAACAGAAGATCGGCCAGGGACGGACGGATCTGCGCCCAGGGTCAGTCAGGCCTGGACTACCCGTCGCCTGCGCCGATCTCTCTGGCTCGGTCGCTACCTCCCCGCGCCGGGATAGTCCAGCTATGGGCGGGCTTGATACTGGCGACTTGTCCTTTTTTTACGCACAACTCACAAATTGTTAGCTCCTCGTCATGCAGGGATCTTGTACGACAAGACGCTATCGAGACGTTGCCGCGCAAGAACTAGGCAGCAAGTACTTTCAGCGTCTTACGAGTACTTGACGAGCTTTCTCCTCTCTCCTACAATAAGTATGCTGGTAGATTGTGAGCCAGGGAGCCAGAGCCAACGGAAGGCAGACCACAGTCAGCATCCGTACCGGCAGCGCTACGCGGGGAAGTGTGCCCAATCCAGGGCTTGCAAGCATAGGCGAGAGTACAGGCACGATGGTTGATCATTCGGGTAGACAACTCGATAACTATTTTCTCCTCCGCTTGCTTGGGCAGGGCAACTATGGCCAGGTCTACCTGGGCGAGCATATCCAGCGCAAGCATCTGGTGGCGGTCAAGGTACTGCACACCGGTCTGAACTATGAAGCGCTGCGCCACCTGGTCAATGAGGCCCGCCTCTTTCGCCTGCGGCATCCGCACATTGTGGCGGTCCAGGACTTCGGGGTCGAGCAGGCGCTTGGGGTGCCTTTTATTGTGATGGACTACGCTCCTAATGGCACCCTACGCCAGCGTCATCCGCAGGGAACGCGCGTGCCGTTGGAGCTGGTGCTCCACTATGTCCACCAGCTTGCCGATGCTCTGCAGTATGCCCACGATGAAAATGTGATCCACCGCGATCTGAAGCCGGAGAATATGCTGCTCGATCAGGAGGATCGCATCCTGCTGACCGATTTCGGGATCTCGGTGATTGTGCAGACCCCTCCCGGCCAGACACCGTTAGAGCAGCAGAACGCCGGTATCGCCGGCACTCCCCATTATATGGCCCCGGAGCAGTTCATGGGGCGCACCAGCCGCGCAAGCGATCAGTATGCGCTGGCGGTGATCGTCTATGAGTGGCTCTGTGGCGACCCTCCCTTCGATGGGAGCTTCTACGAGCTGTATGCTCAGCATTCTCAGGTCCCTCCTCCTTCGTTGCTGGAACGCGTGCCGGAACTGTCCCCGGAGATCGAATATGTGATTATGCGCGCGCTTTCAAAGGACCCCAAAGGGCGCTTCGCCAGTGTGCGCGAGTTCGCTCAGGAGTTGGAGCGCGCCGCGCGCTCGTTGCAGGTGCTGAATTATGTGCCGCGCATTCAGCCGCGTAGCCGTCAGGAGTGCTTCGATGATGGGGTGGCTTTTTATTTTCAGGGCCGTTATAAGGAGGCGGCTGAGGCTTTCTCTGAGGCGATCGCTCAGGACCCTGCTTATGCTGATGCCTATGCGAACCGCGGCAGTTGCTATCTCCAGTTGCAGGAGTTCGAGAAGGCGATTGCCGATTTCGATCGCGCTCTGGAGCTGAATCCTCAGCAGGCCATCGCGTATAATGGACGCGGCTACGCTTACTGCGCTCTGGGCGATGAGCGCCGCGCCCTCGCCGATTTCGATCGCGCTCTGGAGCTTGAGCCAACCTATCTGGAGGCCTACTTTAATCGTGGCCGCGCTTACCGCCGCCTCCAGGAATATGAGAAGGCGATCGCTGATTATAGTCGCGTGCTGCAGCTCGATCCTTCTAACGCCGATGCCTATAATAATCGTGGCAATGCCTACTGCTGTCTGGGTAACTTCGAGCAGGCTATCGCCGATTTCAGTCAGGCGATCCGCCTCAATCCTGAATATACTCTGGCCTATAACAATCGCGGTAATGCCTACGATGCGCTTGGAGAGCACGAGCTTGCTCTTGCTGACCTGACCCGCGCTATTGAGCTGGATGCCCTCTACGCTAATGCTTATAATAATCGCGGAACAGTATATCGCAATATGCAAGAATATGAGCAGGCGTTAGAGGATTATCAGCGCGCGCTGGAGATCCAGCCCGATTATGCTCTGGTCTACTATAATCGCGGCCTGACTTGTTACGAGTTGCAGGACTACGAGCGGGCCATTCTCGATTTCGATCGGGCCCTGGAGCTTGATCCCGGCTATGTCGAGGCCTACATCCGGCGCGGCATGGCCTACGATGCCTTGCAGGAGTACGAGAAGGCCATCGCCGATTTCAATCGCGCGGTGGAGCTGTCCCCATGTCTAGCCCGTACCTATATCTATCGCGGTCTGGCCTATGCTGGTCTGGGAAACTACCGGCGCGCTATCCTGGATTATGATCGGGCGCTGGAGCTGCGGCCCGATGATGCTGAGGGCTACCGTCATCGGGGTGTAGCCTACTTTCGTCTGGGGGACTACCAACGAGCTATTCAGGACTACGATCGGGCCCTGCAATTAGACCCAGGTAATCGCCTGGTGCGTGCGAGTCGTGAGGAGGCGCTTTATCGGCTGCGCCAGGAGCGGCGGCGCGAGGCTCGCTGAGTCTGCCCGGTCCCGCCCCCGGCCTCTGGTCCTGCTCTGTCCGATTTGCATTGCACCCTTGCCTTCCCTGGCTTCCATTGCCTTGCGGCAAGGCCGCCAGGCCTGGTTTGCTTTCTGCCCTTCTTCAGGCCCTTTGCTTCCCTGCCCACTCTTGATCAGGCCGGCTGCTGCCCCAGTCCAGGCGTGTGCTCACCCGAACGGCGGGCCGCTTAGCAGGCGCCAGGCAGGACCGAGCGGTGTTGGCAGAGGGAGCAGTGCTGATTTTATGTAACGGCTCATCGTGATCAAGTGGCCTGACGCTTTCTCTCTGGATGAATGGATAGATAGCATTTGCTAAAATTACAAAATTACCAGGAATCAGATAGCCAGGTTTCAGCATCAGGAGCAATGCAGAGATGGATGACTGGTCTTTCTGCAGAGTTTAGCGATAGACAGCCGCCAGAGACAGAGCCGGGGCAGGCGGCCAAAGACAGACGGAGGGAGCAAATCCTTATTCGATTCGCCGCTGATCCGCAGCAGGCTCTCCGTGTGGCTCTGCAAGCCTGGCGCCTGCTACAAGCCGCCGGATTCTGTGTTGGAAAAGGAGTAGCCAGGCGGAGTAGCTGCCTGAGCGCGCGACCCCAGGCATGCGGAGGCGTTGGTTGCATTTCACTGCCCTGGACAAGATCGCGAGCAGCGAGGAGAGTGCCGTCTTTTTGGACGAGTTGCTTGAGGCAATGAGGCAGCAAACGATGAGTCTCTTCTACAGGCGACAAGGCAGCAGTTCAGTGCCGACGAGGAGGAGACATGCAAGGGCAGTCAAACGTGGAGCTGATCGCCCTGTACAGCCGAGTCATCGCCCTGCGCCCCAACGATGCCGAGGCTTACCTGCGGCGCGGCCTTCTCTACTGCCAGCAGGGCGATCAGCTTCGGGGTCTGGCCGACTTCAACGAGGCGCTGCGTCTCAACCCCAACCACGCCGTGGCCTATTCCAGCCGTGGTACGCTCTATCTTGAGCAGGGGCAATTAGAGGAGGCCCTGGCCGACTTCAATGCGGCTCTCCGCCTCAATGGAGGCGATGGCCTCACCTTATCATCGCGGGTGCCTGCTGGCGGAAGAGGGCGATTATCGGGCGGCTGTCGCCGATTTAACGGTGGCCCTGCGCCGTCAGCCTCGCTGGGCCGCGCTCTATTTCTATCGCGGCACCTGCTACTACTGGTTGAACGAGTTGGAGCGGGCTTTGGTCGATCTGACGGCTGCCATTCATTTCGTCTCGCAGCCCCAGGCGGTTTTCTATCTCCATCGAGGGAGCACGTAGCGGGACCTGGGTGAATACGCCGAGGCTTTGGCTGATTACGATCAGGCGGCTCTCCTCAATCCCGAGATGGCTGAAATCTACCTGGCCCGGGGGAATCTCTATCTCAGCCACGGTGACGATGAGCAGGCCTTGACTGACCTGACACGTTGCCTGCAGCTACGACCCGACTTCGGGCAGGCGTATCTGCAACGGCCGCGATCTACGCGGGTCAGGAGCGCTATGCAGAGGCCCTGGCCGATGTGGAGCAGGCCCATCGCCTCAAGCCCGATGATCCTGAGATCAAGCGGGCGCTGGCAATGGTACAAGAGGCCAGGCGCCGCCAGCAACGCTAAGGGAACGGCTGCCATATAATTGGATGGGAGGGCCGGGCACCTTTCAAGGGCTGGATCGCGGTTTAACTTGCGTCAGCCCAGGGCATTTTCTATACTACCTACGTCAACGGCAGCGAGGCATCCGCCCAGGCCAACAGTCCACTATAACTATGGCCTTATGATGCAAAAGAGGCTTTAAATCAGGTAGATGAGGGATATGCAGGATCTGATAGGAGCTGAGCTTGAGGGCTACCGTCTGCTGCGCCTCCTTGGCAGGGGGAGCCTGGGCCAGGTCTATCTGGCCAGCCGCGCAGCAGACAGCGAGAAGGAGGCCCCCTCCTCAGTGGTGGCTTTCAAGATACTGAGCGCGCTCGCGCTCGGAGAGGAGCAACTATCAGCCTTTTTGGGCGCGCTGGAGGCACTGAGGACGCTGAGGCATGAGCACTTGCTGCCGTTGCTGGCCTATGGCTATGATCAGGGCCGCGGCCTGGCCTTTGTGGTCATGCCCTATATACCCGCTGGCTCCCTGGGTGCGCGCTACCCCCGCGGCTCACGTCTGCCCTTGCTCACGGTGGTGCGCTACGCTAGCCAGCTTGCCTCAGCCCTGCAGGCCGCCCACGAGGCCGGCTGGCTGCACGCCAACGTGAAGCCAGAGAATGTGCTGCTCGGCGACGATGAGCGGCTCTGGCTGAGCGAGATGGGCCTGTGGCCGCTGATGCGGCGCTTCTCAAGGGCAACCGGCCCGGCGTCAGCCAGCTTCGGCGGACCCGCGCCGACCCGCTCTCCCTATCAGGCCCCTGAGATCAGCGCTGGTCAGCCTGTGGCCGCCAGTGATCAATATGCGCTGGCAGCTCTCTGCTACGAGTGGCTGACTGGTGAGACACCATCAGCCGCATCAGAGAGCGCTGGCCCGGCTGGTCAACAGCGGCGCCCCCATCCGCCAGAGCTGAGCGACGCCGTCGAGGCAGTCCTGACGCAGGCGATGGCCCCTGATCCGGCCCAGCGCTTCCCCTCGGTTCAGGCTTTTGCAGAGGCCCTCAACCGGGCCGCCGCTGCTCTCGAGGTGGCTGTCCCTCACGAGCGTGAGCTTGTTGAGCTATGGCTGCAACAAGGCAACGAGCACTATCGACATGGACGCTGGCAGGAGGCGCTGGCGGCTTTCACTGAGGTGCTGCGTCGCGATCCTCGCAATGTCTATGCCTACAATCGGCGAGGACAGGTCTACTCGGAGCTGGGACGCTATGAAGAGGCGCTGGCCGACTTCAATGCCGCGATCCGCCTGGCTCCTACCGATCCGACAGCTTACCATCATCGTGGTTTCCTGGCTCTACAACAGGACCGGTTGGAGCAGGCCCTCGAAGATTATACGACGGTCCTGCGTCTGGAGCCGGGACGGGCGGTGAGCTATAACAATCGCGGGCGCATCTATCTGGAGCTGGGTCGCCCTCGGGAGGCCCTGGCCGATCTCAACGAGGCTATTCGGCTCGATCCTGACTATGCCCCAGCCTATTTTAACCGCGGCAATGCCTATGAGGAGCTGGGTGAGAGCGAGCGCGCGATCGCTGACTACACGGAGGCCCTCCGCCTTGATCCGTCACATGCGCCGGCTTACTTTCATCGCGGCACACTCTATCAGCAGCAGGGCAACCTTGAGCGAGCGCTCGCTGATCTGGATGAGGCTATTCGCCTCGATGCAACCGACGTCACTGCCTATCTGGTCCGTGGTGAAGTTCGCGCAGCGCTAGGACAGCTTGATAAGGCCCGCGCCGACTTCGATCGGGCTATCCAGCTCGATCCCCAGAGCGCTGAGGCTTACCTGCAACGCGGTCTACTGCGGCGGCGTCAGGGGGAGGAGGCTGAGGCGCTGGCGGACCTGAGCGAGGCTATTCGTCTGGCTCCCAGCGATCCCCTGGCTTATCGAGAGCGCGCCAGCCTCTATGAGGAGCAGGGCGACTTTGATCGCGCTCTGGCCGATCTGGAGGCGGCGATCCGTCTGGCCCCCGCCGAGGCTCTGAGCTATGCCCATCGCGGCAATCTGCACCGGCAACGAGGAGAAATTGAGGAGGCGCTGGCCGACTTTGAGCAGGCCCTGCGTCTGGACCCCGGCCTGGTAGCGGCCTATCTTTACCGGGCGATGCTTTACGCTGAACAGGGCGAGCTGGAGCCGGCTTTTGCCGATCTTAGTGAGGCCATTCGCCTGGCTCCCGAGACCGCCGAGGCCTACTACTATCGTGGCCTGCTCTCTGCCGACCTGGGCAAGTTGCAGGCCGCTCTTGATGATCTGAGCGAGGCTATCCGCCTCCGCCCCAATGAGGCCGCTTTCTACCGCGAACGAGCACGCCTCTATGAGTTGCAAGGAAGACCTCAGTACGCTTTGGCCGATTTGGAGCGCGCCCGACGCTATGCGCCAGAGGACGAGGAAATCTGGCAGGCTCTGCAGCGCGTGCGTCAGCTCTTGCGCTCAGATCAGAGCTGAGCTTTCTGCTGACTCTCCTTTGACGGCTCTGCAGGCTCGCTCCCGCCCGGCTTTTTATATCGTACATTCCTCTAGCGTTTTTCATATCAGGCAGCAGCAGATGGCCCCCCTGATAAGGCTCATCTTATAGCTGATGAACAATGAAAGGAGAAGCCAGATGTTCCCGGATCTCTCTGGTCAGCACCTCGACCATTACCATCTGCTTCGCCTCCTCGGCACCGGCTCCGTCGGCCAGGTCTACCTGGCTGAGGACCAGCGCCACTCTCCTCCTCTGCAGGTCGCTCTCAAGCTCCTCTTCGCTTTCCAGCTCGCCCCAGACGATCTGTCTGCCTTTCTCAACGAGGTCCGGGCCTCTCTGCGCCTGCGCCATCCGCATATTGTCCCTCTGCTCGATCTGGGCTTCGATCCTCAGCGCTTCCTGCCCTTCCTCGTCATGGCCTTCGCTCCTGGCGGCTCCCTGCGTCAGCGCCTTCCACGCGGCTCCCGCCTCCCGCTGGGCACCGTTCTTGACTATGTGGCTCAGCTCTCCTCAGCCCTTCAATACGCCCATGATGCTGGCGTCATCCATCGTGATCTCAAGCCCGATAATGTCTTGCTCGATGCTCAGGACTGCCTGCTGCTCGGCGACTTTGGCATCGCCCAGCTCACCAGCACCTTCGGTACTTCTCTGCGGAGCAATTCCAGCATCCAGGGTACCCCGATCTATATGGCGCCGGAGCAGTTCCAGGGCCAGCCACGACGGGCCAGCGATCAGTACTCTCTTGCTGTCATGGCCTATGAATGGCTCTGCGGCTCCCCACCCTTTCTTGGCACCTTTATGGAGCTGGTCGGTCAGCACCTGCACACTCCTCCTCCTACTCTGCACGAGCGCGCTCCAGAGTTAGAGATTCCGCCCGCCGTCGAACAGGTGCTGATGCGTGCCCTGGCCAAACGGCCTGCCGAACGGTTCCCTTCCGTGCAGGATTTCGCCGCTGCGTTCCAGCAGGCCGCCGCGCTTTCTCTTCCGCCGGAGGATCCTACTACGATCGTCTGTCCGCCTGACTCCACTTCCACCCAGGCTCAGCCCCCCTCGCCGGTCGCCGATCTCCTGGGTCAGGGCCAGGCCTACCTTGGTCAACAACGCTTTAACGAGGCTCTGACCTGTTTCAATGAGGCCATCCGCCTCGATCCCACCTCTGTCGCCGCTTACATTAACCGCGGCATCCTCTACCAGCAACAGGGTCAGCTCAAGCTCGCTCTCTCCGACTTCAATCAGGCCATCCGCCTCGATCCCGCCTCTGTTGTCGCCTACATTAACCGCGGCGTCCTCTACCAGCAACAGGGTCAGCTCAAGCTCGCTCTCTCCGACTTCAATCAGGCCATCCGCCTCGATCCCGCCTCTGTCGCCGCTTACATTAATCGCGGCGTCCTCTACCAGCAACAGGGTCAGCTTGAACTCGCCCTCGCCGACTTCAATCAGGCCATCCACCTCGCTCCTTCCTTTGCACTGGCCTACTACAACCGCAGTACGCTCTACGCCAGACAAGGGCGCTTCGATCTGGCTCTCGCTGATCTTAATGAGGCGCTTCGTCTCCAGCCTGCCTTTGCCGCAGCCTACAATAATCGCGGCCTCCTTTACCAGCAACGGGGTCAGTTTGACTCCGCTCTTGCCGACCTCAATGAGGCGCTCCGTCTCCAGCCTACCTTTGCCGCAGCCTACACCAATCGCGGTCTCCTCTATCGGCAACGAGGTCAGCTTGAACTCGCCCTCGCCGACCTGGAAAAGGCCCAGCGTTTGCAGCCTACCAATAGGGTTATCGCCGAGATCCTGCGCGAGGTCCGGCAGGCTCTGAAGCGCGCCGAGGCCCGATCAGTAGGTAAGTAGTAGAGTAGGCCCCAGCCGGAGGCAGCCAGCCCGGCCTTGTCTCAACAGGAAGACAATGTTATACTGTTATGTACGGGTATTCTTCCCTGCGAACCACTGAGACTCTGGAAGCGCCGGACCACCTCCCGCGTCTTGCCAGCAACGCTTGTTTGCTGCAAACGCGAACCGGTCAATGAGAAGAGCAATATAGCGCAAGAGAAGCATGGAAAAGCCACAAGAGTCGGCGCCCTCAGCGTCGTCTTCAACTTCGCCACGCGCACAACAACAGCACAAGCAGATTACCCGGCTGTGTCCTCGTTATGAGCAGGCGATGCAGATCCTCGGGAAGCGCTGGACTGGCCTGCTGATCGCTTCGCTGCTAGAGGGTCCGCGCCGCTTCAGCGAGCTGACCGCTACCGTCGGCGGCCTCTCTGACCGCGTGCTCTCCGACCGTCTGCGCGAGCTAGAGCAGGAGGGACTTGTAGAGCGCGTTGTCTATCCACAGATTCCGGTTCGTGTGGAGTACCGCTTGACAGAGAAGGGCCGTGCTCTGAAGCCGGTGATCGAGGCGATCCACACCTGGGCCGAGCAGTGGATCGAGCTGCCCTATCCCTCAAGTTCATGTCCGCCTGCCGCCACGGAGCTGCCGACCGACTCCGCCTGCTCCGAGGGAGAGGCTTGCGGCAGCCAGTCATGAGCCGGCTCCTCCTACGCCTGGCAGGTAGATTGACCTTGCTCTCTCCATCCTGCTATACTCGTCTTCGCCCAGTTATACAAGTGCAGCCTGGCTTGGGTGCTACCCGCGCTGCGCTTGCTCCGCTCCTCTGATCTTATCCAGTCTCAGCAAAGCAAGGAGAACTGCGCGCATGGAAAATTTATGGGCTCCCTGGCGCATGGCCTATATTACGCCAAAGGACGAGCAGGCGAAGTCTGATGAGTGTATTTTCTGCAGCAAGCCCGCCGCCCACGACGATGCCCGCAATCACATCGTCTATCGCGGCGAGCGCTGTTTTATGATGCTTAATCTCTACCCGTACAATAATGGCCACCTGATGATCGCGCCCTACCGCCACGTGCCCAGCATCACGGAGCTGGATGCGGAGACGCTTGGGGAGCTGATGGCTCAGGCGCAACTGGCTCTACGGGCGTTGCGCAAGCTGATGAGCCCCGATGGCTTTAATCTGGGGATCAATGAGGGCAAGGTGGCTGGCGCCGGCTTCGCCGAGCATATGCATTTGCATGTGGTGCCGCGCTGGCTCGGCGATACGAATTTTATGCCGGTGATCGCCGATGTTAAGGTGATCCCGGAACATCTCGATAATGTCTATCGTCAGCTTAAGGAGACGCTCGCTTCTCTCAAGGGCGTCTGAAGAAGGAGTCAGGGCCTGCGGTCCGCTCAGGGCGCTGCTCGCTGGCTCCTTCCTGCCTCCAGGAGAGGACTCAGGCGCCCGGCCTGTGCCGCAGTGATCGTGATCGGGTCGTGCTCCGCGGGCTTTTTGCCTTGGCGCCTCTGCTGTGCTATAGTCACGTGCTAAGCCGCACGTCTCTGCTGGTCGGCCAGGAGAGCGCCCAGCTCACCGCCGCCGCGCCGAGATCGTGCGCCTGGCGCCAGCCCTCAATAAGGCCGTCTACGACGTCTTCGCCCTCGACCAGGCAGAGCGCTCCCTGATCGCAGAGGAAACTGCCTATGGCTACGGCGAGTGGTGAGAAGGTCTACAAGCCATCATCCCGGCTCAATTTATTTTATTAACTTATCAGGATGTATGTACTTCTAGGCAGCCGCATGGCGATATAAAAAAGCTACTCGTCCTGCTCAGCAAGTCCATCCTCTTGCTGAGGCGCTTTCCTACGGACGCGATGCTCCTTGATATACTGATTGAGATCCGCCCTGCGAATGTGGTAGCGTCTCTTCCCTATGCGGACAACAGAGAGCTTTCCTTTCATTACCCATTCTCGGATCGTGCGGACGCTCACTTTCATGTAACTGGCAGCCTCTTCGGCTGTCATCAGCTCGCTCTCTCTTTGCATAAGATCGACGGTCTCCCTTGCCTGGATGAAATGGCCTCCTTCGAGTTGAGCCTGCTGGCCTGCCACGGGTCCAAATCATAGCGAGCTTTCATCTCTGTGCATTGCTATACATCCCTGAGTACTTCTCTGCATTCCTATGCATCGCTATGCATTCCTGAAGCAGTTCCAACCTAAGTATAGGAGACAACATCAGAGCAGGCAACCGCACAGCAATCATCTACCTTCACTTTCATTCATCTTAGTTCATATATCTTCATCAATAAGCAATTATGTGTATTGCAGAAATTTCCAAAATGTTCTATACCAGGGCCAGGAGAAATTGAAGCAGCCCGCAAGGGTCAGCGCTGAGAAAAAAAGAGAAGAGAAAGGAGAAGCTCTAGAGATGGTGAGTGAAGTAGCGGAGCTGCGCAAGCGGCTGGAAGCGGAGCACATAGCCGGGCGGCGGGCGCTCTATGCGCCGGCGAGTGGCTGGTCGAAGCATGCCTTCATTGAGGCGCGGCTGCGCAACATGGAGCGCTGTCATCAGCGGCTCTGCGAGCTGGTGGGGTCGGAGCAGGCGATGGCCTTAGTTTTTGAGCGCGGCGAGAGCCTGCTACCGGAGCGGGTGGCAAGCCAGGGCCAGGGCGCGGCATCGGGGGAGGCGATGTCGGTGGCAGAGGTAGCTCCGTCCGAGACGGAGGCCGGTCTGCTGGAGAGGGAGCAGGCTGGTGTCGGGTTGGCGGTGAGCGACGGCGCCGGTGGAGATACGGAGCCGCTGCCGGCGCTGCAGGAGGACGGTGCTGCTGGCGAGGACGAGCCGGCGGGGCCGAAGACGCTCTGGCTGCTGGTCAGCAATGCTGGAGCCACTTCGGATCTGCTCTATCTCTTCTATGCCGCCGATGAAGAAGAGGCGCAGGCTCTGGCACAGGAGTGGTTACGCCAGTTAGCTCCGTGGGTCAAATTGCGGGCCTTGCTGCCGCTCTCCACGGGCCTGACCCTTGTTCATGGCCACTATCATGGCTCATCCATGTCCGTCCCGATGGTAGCCTGGTTGAGGGACAGTATTTCTTAGCGGCGGAGAGCACAGGCAGTCAGGAGGGCAAGCCAGAGGGTCGGCGAGTGGCCAGCTCCTAGCAGATTGTTCATTCCTTTCCTGTTCGGTTCCGCGGGTAATCTCGTCCCTGGATCTCTCTCTCCCCTGGACAGAGGGCGAGGGAGGCTTCTCCCCTCGCCCCTTTTCCCTTTCCCTCTTCCTCTTCCTCCCTGCCCCCAATAGGCGCGTTGCTCGCTTCAAACACTGTTCTAACGACCGTTCCCGCCTACTTTCCTTTCACCTTCACATCTCATACACTTGCCTTATCTCTCATCATTCTATTGACATCTATATATCAGTTGCTATATCATTTAAGTAGTAAGTCTCTTTGCTGGCCTGCAGACAAAGCATAGTCTGAGGACTGGCACATGGCAGAAAACCAGTTCATCCCCAACTTAAGCACAATACAGGAGTAATAACAATGGGTTTTACCAAGCCAGCTAGCCTAACTGATACCTCTTCCGATCTCGTAGTCTATTCTCCTGAGCATATGCGCCAGACCGCGGCTCGTATCCTGGCTGAGGTCAGTATCGCTACCCAGCAGCACGATACCACCTGGCGGCAGATACACGACTGGCTCACGGATAAGAAACAGGTTGATCCTGCATGGGCCAACGTCATACTCACCTGTCTCGTCCCCTATGCCCAGCGCCTGCGCGCCTCCTACGACTGGCTCTCCGACCTGGCCAGCGCTCTCTTCGCCGCTGCCGACTTCCTCGAGGGCACCGACCAGCAGATGGCCAACTCCTTCCAACCCGGTCCCGCCCACGGCGGGTTCGTTCCCTAAGCCATCTTGCTCACCACCCCCTTTACCCAGGCCTGATCACGCTCACCAAGGAGGTTGCCCATGTTCACTCCCTCTAGCATCCCAGACACCAGCACTAGTGACGACCCGATCCAAGTGCAGGCTCAGACCCAACTCACGATTCTTGACCCCCTGCGCTCCTTGCGCCAGCAGGTGACCCCCCTCAACCAGACTCATATCACCTGCGTCCAGAACTGCGCCAACGCCCTGATCGCCCTCTTCTCAGCCACCGATCGCCAGGGGCACCTCCTCATGCAGGGAGCAGGCGCCGACGCCCTGGCAACTACCTTCGGCAAGTTCAACGACACTGCCTATCAGCTCACTGGGAAGGACCCCACCACGCTCGCCGGACGCCTGCTGCTCGCCTCCCAGCTCAGCGAGCATACCGCTGACGACCTGGACTCTCAGATCCAGACCAGCATCCAGCGCTGGCAGGACAGGCAACAGCATCCCTTGCCCTTTATCGATCCCCAGGACGACAACCGGCGTACCGCCAGTCAGCTCAAGGGAATCGTTGCTCAGTCCCTGGCCCTCTATCAGGCTCAGATGGGCAGCGGACCTGATCAAGAACCCCTGCCGGCTCTGCCCCCCCTCCGTGATGCTGACGGTTCTTTCAATACCTTCACCAATCGGTTTAAGGACCAATTTAGTCCTTCAATCCTAACACTCCTACGCCGCCGAGTGGCAGGCCAACCAAATGGGATGTGGTTGTCCGGAGATTTCCGCAATAAGGGGGACTCCCTGTTACGGCTCTCTGGCGTAATTAACGCCAACGGAAACGACGAGTTTTACGCTGTTGGACCAAAAGGCTTGGAGAATCTGGAAACAGAAGTCCTCGGCCGCCTATTTCGCTGGATGAAAGATGCCCTTCAAGGTCAGGTCGATACTGCCGTCAATATAGGCAGATGGGGAGGAGTTCTATCCGGAGCATCAGGCGCAATCGCCCCGCTTGCAGGGGCGGGGCCGATTGGAGGTGCAGCCCTCACTACATCAATTGTTTTAGGAGTAGCAGGAAGCGCACTTAGCGTAGCTTCTGACTTAGGAATAGAAAATGCACATGTTGTTCAGTTTAAACATGCAACTGATATCGATTATTGGTACAGAAACTGGTTACATAACAACTTCTATCCAGCATTAGACTATGTAGAGCAAAATATTCCGGAAGATCAGCAGAATAGATATATATTTTGTTTAACTGAGCATGATATTTATGATAATAATCATAACCTAGTAGGCGCTTTTTTCACATTGTCAGTATATTATGTTTGACAGGTAGAGAGAGAATCACAAGCAGTCAACTGCGCAGATGAAGACGCAGCCTGTCCGAGTCTGCGCTGGCTAATCGACAACTTGGCCAGGGAATGGCCGGTTGCCGCTGTTTCAAAGATTCATCCCAACTACAGGAAGGTAAACGATGACTACCAGCGTTCAGCTCGTCAGGGGTGGTTTTCTTACTCACCCTACAATTCCGCTCTCTAGCTTCCACCTCCATTCAGCTACCTCCGTTCCCTGCCAGCCAATGACGCAGGCTCCACCCAGGCTAGGCTACACTAAGCTTTTCTCCTCCGAGGGAAGCCTTCCCAGCAAGCATCAAGAGCGAGGCTTCTCCTCTTTCATCTCCTCCAGAGCGTTGCCCACTGCATCAATGGCATCTTCCAGCAAATGCCGCTCACCTGCAACAGTCTCTTCTACGTCTAGCAAGGGACAAGGGAGACAACGTGCACCAGACGTTCTTTGGCCCCCTTTCTCTTCCCCGTCACTCCCCTCTTGCTAGCCTATCATCAGTCACCTTGATAGCCTCAGACACTTCTCTTTCTACTCTTTCTCCCTTCTCTCCCCTATCATCCCACACCTCTTGGGCTACCTCATCATTAATCGATCTATTGACATCTCTCTCTCGGCTTCTTATTATTTACATAGTAAGTTGTCTTACCAACCTGAAGCCTGACTTCGGCCAGGTTCTCAGGCCTTCACTACTCATCACTTTACTACTGATCACACGTAGCACAGGAGCATTAGCTATGGGCTTCACATCGTCCTCTCACCCTGATAGCCTTCAGCCTGTTTCTTACTCTTCCTCCCAGATACACCGGGCCGCAGCTCGCATCCTGGCTGAGGTCGGTATCGCTACCCAGCAGCACGACGCCACCTGGCGGCAGATACACGACTGGCTCACGGATAAGAAACAGGTTGATCCTGCATGGGCCAACGTCATACTCACCTGTCTCGTCCCCTATGCCCAGCGCCTGCGC
This sequence comes from Thermogemmatispora argillosa, assembly GCF_059696725.1. Lineage (NCBI taxonomy): Bacteria > Bacillati > Chloroflexota > Ktedonobacteria > Thermogemmatisporales > Thermogemmatisporaceae > Thermogemmatispora > Thermogemmatispora argillosa. The sequence goes on from NZ_AP019377.1 coordinate 2,023,074, forward strand.
GCCTCCTACGACTGGCTCTCCGACCTGGCCAGCGCTCTCTTCGCCGCTGCCGACTTCCTCGAGGGCACCGACCAGCAGATGGCCAACTCCTTCCAACCCGGTCCCGCCCACGGCGGGTTCGTTCCCTAAGCCATCTTGCTCACCACCCCCTTTACCCAGGCCTGATCACGCTCACCAAGGAGGTTGCCCATGTTCACTCCCTCTAGCATCCCAGACACCAGCACTAGTGACGACCCGATCCAAGTGCAGGCTCAGACCCAACTCACGATTCTTGACCCCCTGCGCTCCTTGCGCCAGCAGGTGACCCCCCTCAACCAGACTCATATCACCTGCGTCCAGAACTGCGCCAACGCCCTGAATGCCCTTCTCTCAGCCACCGATCGCCAGGGGCACCCTCTCATGCACGGAGCAGGCGCCGACGCCCTGAGAACTACCTTCGGCAAGTTCAACGACGCCGCCTATCAGCTCACTGGGAAGGACCCCACCACGCTCGCCGGACGCCTGCTGCTCGCCTCCCAGCTCAGCGAGCATACCGCTGACGACCTGGACTCTCAGATCCAGACCAGCATCCAGCGCTGGCAGGACAGGCAACAGCACCCCTCGCCCTTTATCGATCCCCAGGACGACAACCGGCGTACCGCCAGTCAGCTCAAGGGAATCGTTGCTCAGTCCCTGGCCCTCTATCAGGCTCAGATGGGCAGCGGACCTGATCAAGAACCCCTGCCGGCTCTGCCCCCCCTCCGTGATGCTGACGATTCCTTTGATATCTTCACAACCCAGTTTGGGGACCAATTCCCTCCGGAGTTTAGTGACCTCAGCATGGCTAGGAACCAGACCACCTACTACGATGCGACAGGCAAGGCTCATGTCCTCCCTCAACCTCAACCGGATGAGATTTCGACAGCAGCCATGTGGGCAGGTGAACCAAACGGGTTCGTAACTAATGGAGATTATAACAATGGCGGAGTGTCCCTCTTACGACTCTCAGGCCTAGTTAACCCGGATGAAAATGATGAGGTTTACGCTGTTGGACTACAGGGGCTGATCAATCTGAGGACACGATTCCTAGACCCCTTAGTTGAATGGATGAAAGATGCCCTTCAAGATCAGGATAATGATGCCATCAATCTAAGCAGATGGGGAGGAGTTCTATCCGGAGCGTCAGGTCTACCTAGCATGCTCACAGGATTAAATAAGCTTAAAGCTATTAAAGGTGGACTTATTTTTACATCAACTTCCGGAGGAGCAATAGGAGACTTAATGAATCTAGCCTCTATCTTACAATTGCAAGGTGCACATATCGTACAATTTCGAACCAAAGAGGATATTGATAGATGGTACAACAATTGGTTGTATAATAACTACGATCCTTTATTTAAATATTTGAAATATCACGTTCCACCAAAAGATTGGAATAAATACGTAATCCGCCTAACTGAGTATGATGCCTACGAGGAGAAGACTAGAGCTACCGCAGTTACAGTCTGTGAGGAAAATCCAGTGACTCATAAGCCTCAAGGTTGCTCATTAACAAATATAGTAACAACATATACTGATTATAACAGCCTTGCAGGAGCATCTTTCAAAATGTCCTTATATTATGTCCCATCGGGTGAGGGGAAAGGCTAGGACCCTTCAGCCTCGCAGGTACAAAAGACGTACTCAGAGCCTGGCACTGCTCAATGGACAGCTTGACAGCAAGGGAATGGCTGGAGCGAATGACTGGGACTGGTTAGCTCGTGGTCACCGCCGCTGAAGGCCGTTACACGAGGGGCAGGAGCAGGCTGCTAGTCTCCAATTCGGCATTGGACTGGTTGCTGCGCTTTTATGGCCATTGTCCCTTTCGCTCCTGTAATCTTTGCCCCAGTCCACTGCCAGTCACAGCGCCTGCTCCCGCGTTGCTCAGTCTGCCCTTCTTCCATCCTTAATAGTATCTATCATTAGCATCAGTCAAACCAGAACATATGTTGTTTTACTTCATTCACACAGTGGGTCGCTCCGCCAGTCTGCACAGTCCACAGGTGAGACATCTCTGAGGGAGCGGCAAATCACGCCAGTACGACTGCCTTGCCAATCTGGCCAGTGTTCCGCTTGAATGAGAATGGTGATTGGCTTGAGTACGCTGATCAGCGGATGGCTCACTGTTCAGCAGGCCCCTCAATCCACGTGCTCACTTATGCCCTGCCTGGCTCCTCCTGGAACTTACCCATATGTATCTCTCATGGCCCCTCTGCCCCCACCCCCCAGAGACCAGTGTCAGTACACCGCTTCTCAGCCTCAGCTCTAGGTGCACCTATCCAGCAGCAGATCCTTCCCCCCTGCGCGCCTTCCGCCAGCAGGTGGCACCGCTCAATGACACGCACATCACCTGTGTTCAGAACTGTGCCAAGGCGCTGGCTGCCCTCTTGGAGGGCACGAGCAGCAACGGCCTGCCGCTCATGCAAGGCGCCGGCGCAGATGCCCTGGCTGATACTTTCAGCCAGTTCCTTGACAGTGCCCAGCAGCTCACTGGCAGCACGCCGGGCGAGCTACTCAGGCGTCTGTTCCTCGCCTCCCAAACCAGCGAGCGCCGCGCTAACGACCTAGAGAATGATCTCTCTCACACTCTGCAGTACGCGCCGCCGGCCGTGCTAGCCGCACCTGATGTGGACGCGAGTGTTCCACTGACTGCTAGCACTGATGGAGCAGCCGCAGCTGCTGAGGGCTTGAGCCTTGAGACGATAGCCGCTAGCGCTGATGGGGCAGCCGCCACCCTGAGTGCTGGCGCGGTACTGCAGGGAGGTCTTGACATCCCCTGGGATGCAGTAACTGTGGCGGTGGGCCTTGTAGCGCTTGGGTTCACTGCAGCCGTGGCGTTCAGCACCGCCCCACAAGTCACAGCCGCACGCGAGGTTGAGACTCTGGAGGAGATCGAGGCGAACAATCGTGAAGCCTATTCCTCTGACATGCAGACCGGCCCCGATCAGGAGCCGCTCCCTCCCGAGCCGCCCTCTCCCACGGGGCCGCAAAGCCCCTTTGGCAAGTGGGTCTTGCTTGTCACCGCCCTAGGGGTTACAGCTGGCCTAGGCCTCTCAGGAGACACTACTCCCTCTGATCTGGCCCAGATCTTCCCGATGATCTCGTGCAGAAACCATGTAGCCAGCTTAGCCCAGAGGAACGAGCCCTGGTGATTGATAACTTGATCCAGTCGTTTGGCTGTAGTACCATTGACTGGGAGCGCTTTCTCAACGCGCACGGCAATTTCACCGTCCGTCAAGCCAAGTACTACCTGGAGGTCCTTTCCCAGATCCAGGCCGTACAAGAAGAAGCGACCCGGGTGGCGAACCAGTATGGGTCTGACACGGTGGGCAATCTGCCGCAGAGAATAGCTGACCTGCTGAACAGAATGCTCCGTTTCTTCTTCGATCCAACGGTGCTTTTCGAGACCATACAGGGTGTGGCCGGTCAAATCAAGGGAGTCTGGTACGAGCTGAGCTGGATTGAGAAGCTGTGCGGCCAGGGACAACAAGTCAGGGGACCCAAAGACCAGGAGATCAATGGCGTGGAGACAGACATCGACCTGACCATTAATGGCGACACTCTCGTCGAGCTAAAAAGCAGCAGTTTGATCGGACCGAAAGAGATCGGTGACCTGCTGGATCAGATCGAGAGGGTGTTCACCTACGCCAAACAGCACAACATTCACACAGTCGAGTTCTACTTCGAACGAGCCAGCATCGACGACCGTATCCGAGCAACGATCGAGCAGGAGTCTCAGGCAACCGGCATCTCCTTCCAAATCCATCTCGGCATGCAGGTTGACCCCTATCCCCGGAGCACCACCTGGTGCAGTGATCCCTCCTTGCAGACCACTCCAACCCCATCCAGTCAGCCTACACAGACTCCGCCCCCTGGCAGCACCGGCCCAGGCCCCTCTGGCCCCCCACTCTCGACTCCCACGCCCACGCCCAGCCCCTCCCCTACTCCCCGGGCTGTCCCTACACCGCTGGCGCTCCCATAAGCAACTCTATCATCCATAGCACAGGAGGTTTGGCCATGAGAGGATTTACAAGCAGCTATCTCCTCTTCCCAGCCCGCGACCTGAGCCGCCAGCAGGTCCTGCAGCTCCTGCTCGCCACCTGCCAGCACGGTGGCTCCCTCCAGTTCAAGCAGCACACGTCGAGACTCCAGCTCTCTGCTCCCGCCGCCAGCGCACCGGCTGCCCTGCCCTTCATCACCACGCTGATCGACTGGGAGGAGGACTGGTTGGATCTCTCCGTCTTCCACATCGACTTCAAATTCATCAGGCTCTCCCTCCTCGATACTCCCCCTGACTTCCCCCCCGACTATCTGCTCTCTTGCATCCACCACCTCGGTAACCTCGGCGGGGAATACGAATATGTTCCCCCCTTCGTCCTCGACGCCTGGACCACCGCCTGGTGCCAGCTCTGCGACGCCCTCCAGGTCAGCGCCGGCTGGCTGCTTAGCCTGGGCAACAGCTCCTATGCGACCGGCTATTTCCCAGAGGCTCGCGAACGCGTTGAGCAATGGCCTCGCGACGCCCGCGCTCGCCAGCTCGCCCCCCTGCTGCAGGCCGCCCTCGACCAGGACTTCTGGCTCTTCTACCTCGGCCCCGATCTGCTCCAGCTCCCCGAGGCCGGCCCCCTCTTCGAGTCCTTCCTCTCCTCCCTCCACCAGCGCCAGCAGTGGTTCCCCGAGGAGGGCCTCTCCTGGCAGACTACCCCTCGCGGCGGCTTCTTCCTCCGCTGGGGACCTTCCTTTTCTGGTCGCCCCAACACGCCTACCAGCCCCGTGCCCGGCGGCGGCTCCGGCTACGCCTTGCTCTCCCTCCACCCTGATCCTCTCTCCTTCAGGACGACTTTCTCGGGCGCACCCACCCCCCCCTTCATCCTGCCCTGTGCCACCTCCTGCTCTCCCTCCATCATCACCAGAGCCTCCTCCTCGGAACCGGGGGCTTCTCCCAGTTCTGCTACGGCCATATCGAGCCCTCCTGCTCCTTCTTCAGCCCACAGAACCTGCAGACCCTCTCCCCCGAGGACCTGCTCGCCCAGGCCCGCCTTACCTGGGCCTGGCAGCTGCGCTTCGCTGACATCCCCGCCATCTTCGCCCAATGGACCACCATCTGGGACGACCTCGCCCTCGAACAGCTCTGGGACCCCCAGGCCCTCGCCCGCCTCTCCCCTGAGCAGGAAACCGCCTTCGCCCTGGCCTGGGCCTCCCTCTGGCACCAGCACCAGGCCCCCTACGCCTTCCTCGTCCGCCTCGGCTTCCACGAGGACGCCCGCCCCTGGCTCCGCTTCGCCTTCGAGCAGGTCCCCCTCCTGCGCCAGCCCTCTCCGACCTCCCTCGACCCCCTCCTGCAGGACAGCGCCCGCTTCCACTGGCTCACCTTCCTCGGCTCCCACCTGCTCCTGGCCCTTGACCCCCCTCAATGGCAGGCCCTCCTCCTGCGCCTCTGCCAGCAGGACGCCCGCCTCTTCCTCCTGCTCCCTCAGCAGCCTCCCTTGGCCCTCTCCGACCCAGCCGCTGCCCCCTCGGCCCCCGTCCCCGGCAGCAGCCTGCTCCTCCTGCGCTCCCGCTTCGCCCCCGGCCTCGACCCCGACTCCTTCCTCTCCCAGTACCAGCAGGAGATAGCGCTGACCAGCCAGCGCCAGTGGTGGCGGCCCCCGCAGAGCCAGCCGCAGCGCACGGGCTAATCCCACCACCAGCCAACCGCTCTGCAACTCAGGGCGTGATCCCTTCCCGTGCACCCCCTCCACGTCTCGCTGGGGGCGAGGGACATGGCCTACGCTCGCCGCCCTCTCGCCCCTTCTTCTCTCCGCCTTCCTCTCGCTCGCCTATCCCTGATGATCACCTTAGATCTACCGAGCTATTCAATCAGCCGCTTCTGCCTCCTCACTTGACATCATCTTCAATACCCTATAAATTCAGGGATCTCCTTCTTACGGCTCAGCGGCGTCCTCAACGACAACGAGTATGATGACATTTACGTCATTGGACTCGATGGCTTGAAGAGCCTCTTCGAGAGATTCTTTTGCGCGGCTTCGCCCTCGGGAAAGCCTGCCCTCTGGCACTCGCGCTCAGCTCTCCCCTCCCACCTGATCCGCTCCTGTGCCCCTCTCACAATCGTTCCGTTCCCCTCGCCTCTCCCTGCTCTCTTGATTCGTCATCATCCACCGTGTATATTCCTTTCTATACAAGGCCTTGACCAGCGCTGGATACGTTCTTGCCGAGCTGCAAGCCAGCAATGTGCCCCAGCCACACGAGATCGACGACGCGCTGGGCCAGCTTTCCAGGCTGGTTCCATACGCCAAGGTCAAGGGCAGCAGCGCAGTCGACTGCTCCTTCCGAGGAGACCGCATCAGTGACAGCACGCCCGCTCAGATCGGGGAGCAATCTCAGCAGACCGGCATCCCCTACCAAAGCTATTTCACCATGCCCGCTTCCTCTTCCTTCGAGGAGCTTCAGAGTTTCATCTGGTGCAGCTCTATCCCGACTCCCACCCCCACGGTCGTGGGCACGGCCACACCCTAGGCTCGGTAACGCTTGCTCAGACACGCGTGCCCTTCCCTACATTCTTCCTAGTCTTTCGTGTTTCGCTCAGCAAACCTGGCTCAGAGACATCCTTTATCAGGAGGCTCGTTTGTATGGAAGACTATTACTGCACCAGTCGCCTGATCATCCCTCGCCAGGGACGCAGCCGGCGCCAGCTCCTCTCTGACCTCTTGCGCCTCTGGTACCCTTACTGCGTCGCTCTCCGCTTTCGCGAACCTGATCACTACCGGCTCCATCCCCACTCCCTGGGCCACGACCTCGGCCATGCTGATCCCCTCCTCGCCTGGGAACAGTTCCCTCACCTGGCAGAGGGTACGATCGAGCTCTCTCTGCTCGACATCCCCCTCGATCTTCAGATTCTCGAACCCTCCCCGATCTGCTTCGAGGTCACCCTTGGCATCCGCACCAGCTACTTCGAGACTCGCTCCCCCTATACTCTGCTTCCTCCCGAGCATGTCCAGTGGTTCATCGACTCCTGGCTGCTGCTCTGCCACTCCCTGCAGGCTCGGCTGCTTGGGTGCCCGTCTTCTACTTCTCCTCCATCAATGACCTCGCCGACCAGGAATTCGCCGCCTGGCGCACCGCCGCTCTCAACCGGAAGGCCAGCCTCCTCCTGAACGGGCTCCTGGCTGGGGCCTGCTGGCTGCTCTACCTCGGCCCCGACCTGCTCCAGCAACCCGCCACCCGCCAGGCCCTCGCCTCCTGCGAAGCCTCCCTCGCTGCCGAGCAGCAGCGCCTCTCTCTTCCCCCCGACTCCATCGTCTTTGGCTCTACCCCCGCTGGCGGCTGGTTCGTTCGCCACGGTTTCACGCTGAAAGGCCCCATCCCTTCTGGTTCACCCGCTCCCATGCCCCAGAGCGGCAGAGGCTTTGCCCTGCTGGCCCCTTCCGATTCCTCCCCCCACCAGCTTTGGGAGCAACGCGCCCGCTCCCTCCTGCTCTCCCTCCTCCATTCCCTCCACCAGCACGGCTCCCTCCTGGCCCGTGCTTTCTCCGCGCCCCTCGCTCGTCTGGGGCAGGTCCTCCCTCTCCAACACCACACCGACAAGCTGTTCATTCAATCCCTTCCCTGGGAAGCCTTTATCCCTGCCACAAACGTACCTGATCCACTTAGGGCCTCCTGGGAAGTGCAACTCGCCGACGTCCCCGGCCTGCTCTCCCTCTTCCTCACCTCCTTCGGCGACGTCACCCTCGACCTGCAATGGGAACCCGAGCCACTCGCCCGCCTCTCCCCTGAGCAGGAAACCTCCTTCGCCCTGGCCTGGGCCTCCCTCTGGCACCAGCACCAGGCCCCCTACGCCTTCCTCGTCCGCCTCGGCTTCCACGACGAAGCCTGCTCCTGGGTCCGCTTCGCCTTCCGCCTTCTGCCCCTCCTGCGCCGGCCCTCCCCGGCCTCCCTCGACCCCCTCCTGCAGGAGAGTTCGCGCTTCTACTGGCTCACCTTCCTCGGCTCCCACCTGCTCCTGGCCCTTGACCCCCCTCAGTGGCAGGCCCTCCTCCTGCGCCTATCCCAGCAGGACGCCCGTCTCTTCCTCCTGCTCCCTCAGCAGCCTCCCTTGGCCCTCTCCGACCCAGCCGCTGCCCCCTCGGCCCCCGTCCCCGGCAGCAGCCTGCTCCTCCTGCGCTCCCGCTTCGCCCCCGGCCTCGACCCCGACTCCTTCCTCTCCCAGCACCAGCAGGAGCAAGAGCTGATCCGCCACTGGTGGCGGCCCCCTCAGTCACGACCCGCTCGCTCCCCCGTGCCCACGCTCCACCTCTCCCTCGGGGAGCGCCCGCTCTCCCTCCCTCGCACGCGCTCCCCTTCCCTCTGGCTGCACTTGCCCCTCTTGACCCTTCAAACCATCCGTGCTATACTCAACTCGACTCATTCACATACATCACCCTGACATCTTACACCAGGGCAGCCACTCCTCTCCCCACGAGGACCCGGCTCGGCTCAGCACAGCTGGCCGCCACACCGCCGGCCTCCTCCACCTGGAGCTTCCGCTCCGGCACTGGAGTGCTTCATCACCTCCGTCCCAGCCTGCCTGCCCGTTCTGTCTATTATCTACACCAACCAAAGGAGGCTCTCAGATGCTCTCTTTCCCTTTCGACCTCACCGCCTTCCTCTACCTGCCGCGCCGCGGCTCGGCTCCCGATCCTCAGTGGCGCAGCTGGCTCCTGCATCGCCTCTGGCTGGCCGGCTTCTCCCTCTCCTCCACCGGCTCCCCCTCCTGGGAGGATGAGCAACACCAGCCTGTTACCATCCTCCTCGACCAGGACGCCGAAGAGCAGCTGCAGACCCTCCCTCTCGCTCAGCTCCTCTCTCACCTGGCCGACTACCCTCGCCTGCGCCTCTCCCTCTTCACCCTCTCCCCACACCCCCAGTCCTCTTTGCCTTTCCTCCTCACCATCGATGAAAGCGGCCTCTACGGCTATGAAGAGCAGCCCCGCCCCACTCAGGAGCGCCTGCTCGCTCGCCTGGAGCTCCGCCTCGGCTCGTCCTACCTCGACCCCTATCTGTATGAGAGCCAGCCAGGCCTCAGTCCCGCCAGCCGTCTGCTCCCAGCCGCCCAGCAAGCCCTCCTGGCCTTCGTTCATCTGAGCAGGCGGCTCGCGGAGGAGACCGGCGCCCTCTGGCTGCAAGCCGACGCCCCCTGGGACGACTTCTACCCTGACCCCATCTACTACGTGCGCCTGGAGCAGCAGCTTGCCGCGGGTCAGCTCCCCCCCTTGCCAGACTGGCCCTGGCTGGTCCTCCTGGGCCCCGATTTCGCACGGGCGGCTAGCGAGCGCGCCCTCCTCCCCGAGCTGCTGCAGCAGGGACGCTGGCTCCAGCGCCTCCCCTCGGGCGCCTTGCTAACCCTGGCCTGGCCCCCAGACTATAGTTTCAACGCCGCCATTGCCAGCGTCCTCCTCTCCCGAGCCTTCCACTGGAACGAGCTGCATGAGCGAAAGTATCTACAACTCTTCCCCTGGTATCGGCGAGCCGAGCAGTTTGGCGAGCAGAGCAACCTGCGCCACTTTCAGAAGATGAGGGAGGAGCGAGAGGATCTAGTAAGCTTCGGCCAGCCCTGTGACCTGAAGCTTATCATTGAAGGCGCAGCTGCAGATAGGGTTACCAAGTCCCTGGGCCTGTCGAATGAAAGTGAGGAAGAAGAGGACGGCTACTCCTTCGCCTCCCGTCTCTCCAACCTGAGAGCGGGCGACAGGGAAGGCGTGTGCCTGGAGCTGCTGCCCTTTACCGAGGACCTGCACACCTACCAGGACGTGGAGCGCTGCCTGGCTGTTCGCGAACGGCTCCTGGAACGCTACCAGCAGCGGCTGCTCGCCGCCGGCTACCAGGATGTCCATCTGGTCAGGCGGGATGAAGCGACGGAGGCAGACAAGGGGCCTGGCGACGCCAGCCCGCCCGGCTCGCACTGAACCAGGCAGCGTCAGGCTTCGGGCCACACTAGCGGTGCTGCCCCGCTGCTCAACCCGCGCAGACGGCCAGGGCGAACAAGGGTGTTTCCTCCCCAGGACTTTGCCCAGCCAGGCCACCCGTTCCCTCTCTCTCAGCACCGGCACAGACCAGCACAGGCCGCTCCGCCTACGCTACACCGTGGCACGTCTTGGGTAGGGTAGAACAGGAGGCGCTTGACGGGATAAGCGAGGCCCTCCGTCAATATTCACTACCGTCCGCGTTGTTAAGAAGATCAGGCTTGAAGCTTCATTTCAGCAGGAGGCTCTTGAGATGGCAAGGTATTATTGCATCGGCCATGTGATCATTCCCCACCAGGGGCGCAGTCGCCGCCAGCTTCTGCACAACCTCTTGCGCCTCTGGCACCCTTACTGCGTCGCTCTCAGGTTCCGTGAACCCGCTCACTCTGAGCGTCATACCCACTCCTCGGGCCACAACCTTGGTCACGCCGACCCACTCATCGTCTGGGAGCAGATTCCCAACCTCGAAGAGGGAGAGCTCGAAATTAAGCTGCTCGATATCCCCATCACTCTCCAGATCGGCGAACCTTCTCCTACCTGCTCCGAGGTCATCCTCAAGATCGATGGCTACTACTTCGATTCTTACTCCTTCTACAATCTGCTTCCCCCTGAGCATGTCCAGTGGTTCATCGACTCCTGGCTGCTGCTCTGCGAGTCCCTGCAAGCCCGCGCCGCCTGGCTCGCTGGCTTCTCAGAGGACTGTCTGGATGGCACAGCCCAGCGGACACTCACCCTGTGGCGCTCTGCGGCTTTCCGACGCCAGGGTCATCTTCTCCTCAAAGAGGCCGGGGTCGAGTGTTGGCTGCTCTACCTTGGCCCCGACCTGCTCCAGCAGCCCGCCACCCGCCAGGCCCTCGCCTCCTGCGAAGCCTCCCTCGCTACCAAGCAGCAATGGTACCCCACTTCCTCCGAGTTCATCGCCTTTGGCCGTACCTCTGCCGGCGGCTGGTTCGCTCGCTCCGGTTTCAACTTCTGGGGTTCTTTTGCAGAAGCCCCCACACCTATGCCCCAGGGCGGCAGAGGCTTTGCTCTCCTGGCCCCCACTGACTCCTCTCCCGACCAGCACTGGCCCCAACGCGCCCGCTCCCTCCTGCGCTCCCTTCTCCTCTCCCTGCACGAGCACCACTCCCTCCTCGCTCACTGTGTTCTCACTGACAGCCACTTTGAACGCCTGGGCCAGACCAGCCCACTGGACAAATCCTTCCACTATACCCCCGTTCACTCCCTCCCCTGGGAAGCTGTCCTCCAGCTCCTCGACTCCCCTGGTCCCCACCCAGTCTCCTGGCAGCTCCAGTTCGCCGACGTCCCCGGCCTGCTCCATCCTCTCCTCACTTCCTTCGGCGACGTCACCCTCGACCTGCAGTGGGACCCCCAGGCCCTCGCCCGCCTCTCCCCTGAGCAGGAAACCTCCTTCGCCCTGGCCTGGGCCTCCCTCTGGCACCAGCACCAGGCCCCCTACGCCTTCCTCGTCCGCCTCGGCTTCCACGACGAAGCCTGCTCCTGGGTCCGCTTCGCCTTCCGCCTTCTGCCCCTCCTGCGCCGGCCCTCTCCGGCCTCCTTCGACCCCCTCCTGCAAGAGAGTTCGCGCTTCTACTGGCTCACCTTCCTCGGCTCCCACCTGCTCCTGGCCCTTGACCCCCCTCAGTGGCAGGCCCTCCTCCTGCGCCTCTGCCAGCAGGACGCCCGCCTCTTCCTCCTGCTCCCTCAGCAGCCTCCCTTGGCCCTCTCCGACCCAGCCGCTGCCCCCTCGGCCCCCGTCCTCGGCAGCAGCCTGCTCCTCCTGCGCTCCCGCTTCGCCCCCGGCCTCGACCCTGACTCCTTCCTCTCCCAGCACCAGCAGGAGCGAGAGCTGACCCGCCAGTGAGGGAGAGCGAGCGGCCCCCGCAGAGCCAGCCGCAGCGCACGGGCTAATCCCACTACCAGCCAACCGCTCTGCGACTCAGGGCGTGATCCCTTCCCGTGCCTCCCCTCCACGTCTCGCTGGGGGCGAGGGACATGGCCTACACTCGCCGTCCTCTCGCCCCTTCTTCCCTCCTCCCTCCTCTCGCTCGCCTATCACCGACGATCACCTCGGATCTGCCGAACTATTCAACTAGTCACTTCTACCTCCTCACCTGACATCATCTTCAACATCAAGCCTACCTGCTACTTCATCGAGACGTTGACTTTTCTCTATTCACCCTTTTATCATTGTAGAGAGCGAGCCGCTTCACCGACCTGAAGACGGCGGCAACCCAGGCAAACGGCTTACCCTAGCTCAGCAATGTCACTGCTGATCAAGCCTAGTACAGGAGAAGCACGTATGGGCTTCATTCGACCTGTAGGACCAACCGATAGCTCCTCCAGCGCTAACGTTGTTTCATATTCTCCCGAGCACATGCGTCAAACGGCGGCCCGCATTCTGGCCGAAGTCCATAACGCCTCCCAGCAGCACACCACCACCTGGCAACAGGTACAGAACTGGCTCAACACCGAAGTTGATCCTGAATGGGCTGATGTCATGCGCGCTTGCCTCGCCCCTTATGCCCAGCGCCTGCACGCCTCCTACGCCTGGCTGACCGATTTGGCCCAAGCCCTCTTTGCCGCCGCCGACTTTCTGAACGCCACCGACGAGAACCTGACCAACGCCTTCCAGCCCCTCCCGCGGCTTTGCCCCCTAGACTCCACTACCCCCTTTCCACCCAGCGCTCTCGCCGGATCTGGCTCGTTTACTTTTCCCTAGGAGGTCGTCCATGTTCGCTCCCAACACTTCTTTGGATACTAGCGTCAGTCACGACCCTATCCAACTACAGGCCCATGTCCAACTCAAGATCCTTACCCCTTTGCGCTCCCTACGCCAGCAGGTGAGCCCCCTCAACCACGCTCATATCACCTGCGCCCAGAACTGCGCCTCCGCTCTGGCCACTCTCTTTTCGGGCTCCGATCCCCTAGGACGTCCCTTCATGAAGGGGGCAGCCGCCGAGGCCCTAGCCACAACCTTCGGCCAATTCATCGATGCCGCCCAGCAGCTCGCCGGCAGTGACCCCAACATGCTCCTCGGACGTCTACTGCTCGCCTCCCAGATCAGCGAACGCACCGCTGACGACCTGGACTCCCAACTGCAGCCCCCTATCCAGCACTGGCTGGACAGGCAACAGCATCCCTTACCCCTCGGGAATCCTGATCCCCAGGGTGACAGCCAGCGCACCACCAGCCTCCTCCAACAAATCGTAGCCAGTGCACTCGCCAGCTACCAGGCCCAAATGGGCAATGGACCTGATCAGGAGCCGCTCCCAAGTCTGCCGCCCTCACCCCTTGATCCCAAGGGCAGCTTTGGCTACTTCCTGACCCAGCTCAGCCTGAGCCTCCAGACAGCTACCTCGCACTGCCCCCCCTGCAACGATCAAGATTGCACGCTTACCTTCCCTCCTTCTCGCCCTGGCGAGAAATCCCATACCTATACGCTCGCTGCTCTCCGGGCCAACCCCAGCCTGAGAAAGCAATTTCTGGAGGATTTCTACAGCACCTTCGCCCCAGGTTACGGCCAGGCTGAAATAGACTTTTGGACGTATTTGGATAGCTCCCACCGCTTAAGCAAACATGGAGGCTACTGGGACTTTACTGACTTCGCTCTGATCCAGGACCAGTTTTTTGCCGCCTACAACACCCTTTACCACCAGCAGGCCCAGAATGCCCGCGTCCAGAACTGGATGAACTTTATTACTCACTGGAAAGCCAATGAAGAGAACGGCAAACGCACCGAGAACGAGGCCGCCTGGTGGCAAGCCCATAACGCCAGCATCAACTACGGCGACCAGCAGGCGCGCGACAAGGGACTTGTTGGTCAGGAAAGCATACTTGAACAGCTTTTCATCAAAGAAACTGTCACTGTCATCAACACTATCCCCACCCTACCCGATGGCGCCACAATCTTCAGCCCTCGCTCCAGGCTTACCGGCCTGCTCGCTCAAATCTACTATCCCAGTGATTATAATGATTTTTCAGATGCGGAAGCTTTTATCAAGCAAGAAGAGACTGTTGGGCTTGCTATCACTAACCCAGTGGCAGCTTCTCCACTGATCGAGCTGCTTATCAGAGTCAGGGGCACCGAAGGTTAAGCATAAGGAGGCTACGCATGATCAGAAACAATCACAGAGTCCTGCCCTCCAGGTCCACCCTGCAGCGCAGGCAGGGTTTCCGCTCCTCGCAGCCCATTCCCCCCGCTCTTGAGGAGCGAGCCGCTGGCCAAGAAGTCAGGCTTCAGAGGCCGGCCCTCCTGCCCCTTGAAATCTTCATATACTATTTATCTGGGATCTTACTCTCTTTATTACTACTATCATGCAGCAATACTTCTCAGGCACAGTGGCGACAATTCGGGTCCGACAGTCTCTTTTCTTCCTTCCTCTTCAGCGCCTGGTCCCCTAGCAGCCACTGGCTGGCCGTTTTAGATAACCATCAAGTGCAAATCCTGCGCCCCGATGGCCAGTCTGCCAGCTTATGGAACGCTGACGCTTTCTGCGACCTAGACCCGCCCGGTCCCACCTTCAGTTGGTTGTCGGGCGACCGTCTGGTCTGCCTCGACCGGGCTGAAAGCCACTACCTGTGGTTCTCCATTGATAGCGCCGGTCACCTGCACTATCAAAGTCAGGCGCCTCTGGGTCTCTCTCTCTCCTCCTCCGATATTCCGCTCTTTCTCCATGCCAACCCGCGCTATCCACTCATTGCCCTTATCATTTTTCGTAATCAAGAGAGACTTTTTTTAAGCGACCTGCAAGGTCACCAGCTCCCGCTGCCCGCTCCCATCTACGCCACAGCTGCAAGCTGGTCCTGGGATGGCACCCAGCTCGCCGTGATCGATCAGGCCGGCACCATCACTATCTACCAGCTTGTGCAGCGCGCCAGTGGCCTGCCAACGCTCCGCTGGCTACGCCGTCTCCCTCTCCCCAGCAGCGATAGCGAACCAGTCGCCTGGTCGCCCAGTGGCCGCTGGCTGGTCTGCCGCCACGGCACCTACGAGAGCGAAGATTACCTCTTCCTGCAAGCTACCGACGGCTCAGGCCGATCGTACAAGCTCTCCTCTTCGTACAGGCAAGGTCAGCTCTTTGCTCCTGCCTGGTCTCCCGACGGTCGCCTGCTCGTCGCCACCCAGGTGAGCACGCGGACCCTCTATCAGTTCCCCGTCTCCGCCTGGATGACCCAGCAACATTTGACCCCTTGACGCCGACAGAGCCAGCCTCTCAGCCAGCTCTTCTTCGACAGCACGCCCGCTTTTCATCTTTAACCTTCTTCCTACTCCTTTGCATAATTTTCCTTGCTTGCTTATCTTACCGTTTTCACCTGTACTCATCCTGCGCCATCTCCATCTTTTCTCAAGCATCACACCACATCATCGTTCATCATACTATTGACATCTTTCTCTCTTCTTCTTTACCATTTTCATAGCAAGCTGCTTTCCTGGCTTGAACGAGAAACTCATAAAAATCCCTTCTCCAGAGGGAGAAATGAACGCAAAAGCCGGGTCAAGCGAGAGCACCAGCAGAGGCACAAGGCCAACACGGGTCTGCCGCCCTGCTGGCCCCGATGCCTCCGATGCCTCCGGTGCCCCACCGACCCGGCGCCCCCACACACTCAACACAGCCCGTCTAGCGCACTCAACCCACCTGAGCCTGAGCCGCTGACGGCAGCTCAGAGAGCGCCGCTTGCAGCGTCTCCTCCACCACCGCCGCCAGGGCAGCAATAAAGCGTGGCTCCACATTCAGCGACTCAATGCGTGCAAACTGCAAGCCGGCCTGCTCCGCTTGCTCCCGCGCCCCCACATCAATATCATAGAGGATCTCCAGGTGATCAGCCAGAAACTGTACCGGCGCCATCAACACATGCGTATGGCCCGCCGCCTTCAGCTCCGGCATCACATCAGCAAAATCCGGCTTCAGCCACTCCTCCGGCGTGTGACCAGCGCTCTGGTAACAGAAGAGCCAACGCTCAGACGGCAGTCCTACCCGCTCAGCAATGGCCGCCGCCGTCTCCTTCAGAGCCGCAATATAGCCCGGCTCCCCATCTACCACACGCTTTGGCATGCTGTGGGCAGTAAACAGCACCGGCACCCGCGCACGCACCTCCGGCGGGAAACGATCTAGCGCCTGACGCACACGGCCAGCCAGCGCTTCAATAAAATCAGGCTGCAAATGCCAATCCTCAGCCACCTTCACCAGTAGATCGGTCCGCCCCAGGCGCGCCGCCGCCTCTGTGAGCGCCCGCACATAGCCCCCCATGATGATCGGCGAATACTGCGGTGACATGATCACGCCAATCAAAACCTGAGCACCTGCCGCCGCCTCGGGGACTACATCAGCCACAAACGGAGGCGAGAAGCGCATTCCCGCCACAACCCGGAAGCGCGGCCCTGCCGGATGGCGCCGATTCAGCTCCTCCTCCACTGCCGCCGCCTGCTGCTGCGTAATGCGAATCAGCGGCGAACCACCAATCAGCTCATAACGGCGACGGAACTCCTCTACCAGCCCAGGCTCAGGCTTGCGCCCCCCACGCACATTAGTCATATAGGTCTCAACGTCATCGAGAGTGGCCGGCGAACCATAGGTCATCAAGACCACGCCGACACGCTTGACGCTCTCCATCGCAGTGTATCCCTCTCTCTTCTCTTGAGATAGGTATTCATTCAGCTCTCTCGTCTTGTTGACGCTGCTGTTTCCCTCAATCGCTGCCTGTAGGCTCCCACCAGGCGGTGAGAGCCAGCTCCGCATCACGAGACAACGCCTCATGAGCGGCGCGTCTCCTCATGCACAAATTCGACAAGCCGACGCAGCACAGCCGGATCAGCCTCAGCAGGTACCCCATGCCCAAGATTGAAGATATGACCGGGTCGGCCCGCCGCCCGGCGCAGCACATCACGCGCCCCCTCTTCGATGATCTCCCACGGGGCCAGCAGCAGCGCCGGATCAAGGTTTCCCTGAATACCATGCCCGTAACCAATGCGCTCCCAGGCGGTATCAAGATCGACACGCCAATCCACGCTAATCACATCACCACCCGCCTCGGCAAGCAGCTCCAACAGCGCGGCGTTGCCCGTGCCAAAATGAATACTCGGCGTCCCCGTCTGCTTGATCGCCGCAAAGATCCGCTGGCTGTAGGGCAGCACGTAGCGCCGATAGGCCGCCGGCCCCAGGGCCCCCACCCAGCTATCAAAAAGCTGGACCGCTGTCACGCCAGCGCGGATCTGTCCCAGCAGATAGCGCGTCACCACCTCGGTCAGCTTCTCCATCAGGGCATGCCAGAGCGCCGGCTGCCCATACATCACCGCCTTCGCCTGGGTGTAGTCGCGCGACGGACGCCCCTCGATCAAATAGCAGGCCAGCGTAAACGGCGCTCCCGAGAAGCCGATAATCGCCTTCTTTCCTTCCAGCTCGCGCCGCACCAGACGCACCGCCTCCAGCACAAAGGGCGTAGCCTCCTCTGGTTCACGCACGTGCAGCGCCGCTACGTCGCTCATGGTGCGAATCGGATGATGAATGATGGGACCAATCTCAGGCTGAATCTCCAGCGAGACCCCCATGCCCTCCATCGGTAACATAATGTCGGCATAGAGGACCGCGGCATCGACCCCGAGCTGTTCGACCGGCATCAGGGTCACTTGGGCACACAGCTCGGGCGTCTTGGCCATGGTGAGGATATCGTAGCGCTTGCGCAGTTCGCGGTATTCGGCGAGGCAGCGCCCGGCTTGACGCATAAACCAGACCGGCGTAGCGTCCGGCTCTTGCCTACGACAGGCCGCCAGAAAGCGCGCCAGCCCCGTCGAGGCCACCGCCCCCGCGCCTTCCACTTGCGATTGATGCTCTTGCTCAGTCTGCATACTAGAACGCTATCCTGAAAGCAGGAGTCCTTTCTTGTTGTGAGGATGAGGCCAGGAGATCCAACAGCTCTACCCACAGATCTCCGCCTCTGTGCCATGTCATATGATAGCGTGGAAGGAAGGGCGGCGGCAAATTTTGCAAAAATCTCCACCGCTTTCTACCAGACTGTGAGATTTTTGTAACTCCTGGCCTGCCCCCCTCCCCTAAACGCCACTCCCAACGGTCCGGCAGGCCACCGTCAGAGGGAGGATCAGTTAAAGCCTGACCAGCTCAGCTCTCAGTCAGGACAGCACGGTTTGCCCCAGGTGATAGTTGCTACTACCTCGAAGCTGAGCCGCCCACCCTGCGCAAAGGGCCTTAGCAGCTCCCACATCTCTCGCTCAAAGCCAGCCCTCTGCCGGTCAGTCAGTCCCGCCAGCGAGCTGTAGGCATACTGAGCAGCAATATAATCCTCGATGCTCTGCTGCATCAGCAGCGGCGCAGTCTGACGCTCACCAAGCTGGCGAAACAGCCCGGATTGCTCGAACTCAGCCACCAGGTTAGGCCGCAGCGCAGGCGGGCCGTCGGCGAAACGTCGACGGAGTTGACGGTACTCTTGCTGCCAGGGCATGGCCTGCTGCTGCAGATTGAGAATGGCCAGCAGGCCCCGCGGCGTCAGCATACGGGCGAGGCGAGGCAAAAGCCGTCTCCAATCCATCCAATGGAGGCTCATGCCCGCCGTCACCAGAGCATAGGGAGGCGTCAAGGCGACATCCTCAGCCCGTCCATGTATCCAGCGAATCCTCGGATCATCGCCACCAGCCAGCTCCCTGGCCCGCTCCAACATGGCTAGCGAGCTATCTACAGCATCTACGCGTTCAACAAAGGCAGCCAGCGGACGAGCGATATTGCCAGTGCCACAGCCCAGGTCAAGCACGACCCGCGGCTCATCTGTGATCAACCCCTTGAGAATGTCAAAGGTCTCCGGCGGATAGGGAGGCCGCAAATGATAATGGTCAACCAGGCGGCGCTCTTGAAAGCGCTTGACGCGCTCTCGCTCGAAAGCGAGAGAATCTTCCATTGAAGTCGCTCCTTCGTCAGATGCCTCTCTATCTTGCATAACATGACTGTCGACGGCCCAGTGTTAAGCAGGGTCCCGCGGCAGAGCGCGCTCCAGCAAACGCAGCCAGTTGCCGCCCATGATGCGCACAATATCCTCCTGAGCATAGCCAGCCGCCGCCAGAGCCTCCGCCAGGCGCGGAAAGTCTGCCACCGTTTCCAGCTCCTCCGGGGTCTCGTCGCGTCCGAAACCGCCATCGAGGTCGCTGCCGATCCCCACATGGTTAGCGCTTCCTGTGAGCTGACAGATATGATCAATGTGCTCGACCACACGCCGCAACGAGACCGGGAATGGCTGACTTCTCTTCCAGTCGCTGTAGAGGAAGGGATTGATCGGGGCCACCCCAATGATTCCTCCACGGGAGGCAATAGCGCGAATCATGGCATCGCTGAGGTGGCGCGGGCTGTCGACCAGCGCTCGACAGTTGCTGTGACTGGCGATCACCACACCGCCAAAGTGCTCTAGCGCCTGCCAGAAACTCTCTTCGGCCATGTGACTGGTATCGAGGATCAGGCCAAGACGCTCCATGTGATGCAACAGGCTGCGTCCCTCAGCCGTCAGAGGGGCGGGACGCCCGTTTCCACCACAGTAGCGTGAGCCATGCGCCCAGGCTAATCCCAGCACACGCAGGCCCGCCGCAAACCAGTCCTCGACCTCCTCGGGCCTGCGCACAGGATCAGCTCCCTCCATGAGCGGCACAATGCCAAAGGGCCGCTGCGGATCAGCTACACTGCTCTGTGACCAGGCCCCAATGAAACGCTCCAGGTCGTTCTGGGTGAGGATCATCCACACCCCGGCTTCGCGGGCTAGCTCTTGATAGTAGGCAAGCTGCTCCCGCGCTACGCGCCAGGCCCCGTCTGGATCGCGATAGGCCTGGGTGAGCCGATAGCGAGAATTCACCCTTTTACCTACGCCGACCAGGGGATAGGCGAAGAGCGTCCCGAAGACAAGCGCTATATTCCCACGGCGCAGCTCCGGTAGCCCCACCATACAGATGCCCCCCTGGGCATCCTCACGACAGTAATCAGGGTGCTCGCGGGCCTCAAGCGCGCGCGTCTCTGCTACCGATCGCCGCAGATCACGCCCCCACTCCAAAGCGTTGTAGGCAATGTCCTGATGGGCATCAACAATGAACATCTCTGGCTGTCGCTTCCTCCTCCAGTTCAGAAAAACTGCTCAAACAGCCTGCGCCAGCGCCCCTACCACACCTTCAGTCGTCAAGCCAGTCCGCTCCTCGCTCTCTCAGCAGGACCAGCAGAACAGATCGCCTTAGACTGTGGTCAGCGCTCCGCTACGCTGCTGTCGGCCATATTTCCATGATATGTCACATGCGCCACCACTGTCGAGAAAGCCAACAGTACTCATACCAGGCAGCTCGCAAGCTGTCCGCTGCCTCAGCCCCTACCCCCTCTCTCAGCCCGTGCTAGTTTTCTCGCTCTGCGTTCCCTTCTCTTCCTGCAGCGCTCGCTTGTTGAGACACTATCTCATTGACAGCGCTGTATCCAGTGTGGTATCCTCCTCAGCAAGAGAGATAGCGTCTCAATAACGCCGCAAGCTCGGAGAGGGCTTGTGATTGGGAGAGGAGAAGCAACATGCGCTTGAGAGAAGGCCGAGCGGCCCGCATCTGGCTCATCGTTGGCATCTTGCTGCTCAGTCTGCTGGGAAGCGCCTGCAGTCCAGGCGTCCTCAGCGGCAGTGGCGGCGGAGCCAGCACGGGGAAGGTTGCCATCGTCGCAGCAGAGAACTTCTATGGTGACATTGCGCGCCAGCTCGGAGGTCAGTATGTGACCGTTACTAGCATTCTGAGTGATCCTAACATCGACCCACACGAATACGAAAGCAACGTTCAGAACGCCACCGCCGTTGCTCAGGCCAGGCTTGTGATCGCCAATGGGGGCGGCTACGATAGCTGGATCGATCGCCTGCTGGCAGCGGCGCCCCAGGAGGGACGTATCGTTCTCAAGGGCTACGATCTGGCCACCGTCAAGCTCCCGGATAACGAGCACGTCTGGTACAGCCCCACCAACATCGCCGTCATAGCGCGCGCCATCAGCCAGGCGCTGCAGAAGCTTGATCCGCTCCACGCCAACAGCTACAGTCAGAACCTGCAGCGCTTCCTCAGCTCGCTCGGAGAGATCAACAACAAACTTGCCGAGATTAAAGCGCGTTATGCCGGTACGCCTGTAGGGCTGACCGAAACGCTTTTCCTCTATCAGACCACGCTCATGGGCCTGAACGTCCTGACCCCCAGCGACTTTCAGAAGGCCATCGCCGAGGGCAATGATCCCCATGCCAGTAGCGTGGTCACTGTTGAAAACCAGATCCAGCAACACCGCATCAAGGTTTTGATTTATAATGAACAGACCGCTACAGCCATCACGAGCAAACTGCGTAGCGAAGCTCAGGCGCAGCAGATCCCAGTGGTGCCTGTCAGCGAGACCATGCCGCCGGGCCAAAGCTATCAGACCTGGATGCTGGCCCAGCTTGACGCTCTAGAGACTGCGTTGCAGAGCACGCGGGCGGCCTGAGCATGTGGACGAGAATCAGCGAGCAAGCGATCAATCTGACCGGTCAGTCGTCTTGCTCGCGGTGAGCGCCTGGAAGTTAGTAGCGGACAAGTATGGCACGATAGGAAAGGAGCGCATGCAGTGAGCACGCAGCACAACCAGCGCCCTGGTTCTCTTCATCTGGCATCTCAGATGCCATTCCCCAGGGGAGCGGACCAGGAGGCAGCGACGACGCCTGCTCCGATCATTGAGCTAGAGGGAGTCAGTGTCTGCCTGGGAGGGAAAACCATATTCCAGGAGGTTACTTTCAGTATTAGCCCCGGCGAATTCATCGCGGTGCTGGGACCGAACGGCGCCGGCAAAAGCACCCTGCTCAAGGTGCTGCTCGGGCTGATCAGGCCCAGTGCGGGCCGCGTGCGTATCTTCGGGCAGCCACCGCGACGCGGCAACCAGCTCATTGGCTATGCCCCCCAACACCGCACGCTGGAGGGCGCCCTCAGTCTACGCGCACGCGATCTTGTCGGCTTTGGCCTCGATGGTCACCGCTGGGGTCCGGGCTGGTTTATCTCCGGCGGTCGGCGACGTCAGGCCATCATTGAGGAAGCTCTGGCCGAGGTCGACGCCCTGGAGCTGGCCGATATGCCTGTCGCTCAGCTCTCGGGCGGCGAACAGCAGCGCTTGCTTATTGCTCAGGCCCTCCTCAGTCAGCCGCGCCTGCTCCTGCTCGACGAACCGCTCTCTAACCTGGACATCAGCCACGAGCAAGAGATCATTGCTCTCATCGCCCGCCTCTGTCGCGCCCGCGGCATGACCGTGCTACTCGTTTCGCACGATGTTAATCCTCTGCTCCCGGTCATCGACCGGGTCCTCTACCTGGCACGCGGGCACGCCGCTATCGGCAAACCGGAGCAGGTGATCACTAGCTCCACGCTGAGCGCCCTCTACGGCGCCCCCGTCGAGGTCGTCGAGGCCCTGGGACGGCTCTTCGTCGTCGGCGTCGACATCTAATCAGGCCAGCCAGAAACGACAGCAAGGAGCCGAGGGAGGCCCTATGATTAGCTTGTTGAGTTATCCTTTTATTCAGAATGCTTTTCTGGCCGGCACCTGCATCGCCATCGTGGCCGCCGTCACAGGCTATTTCTTGCTGTTGCGCGGCCTGACTTTCGCCGGCCACGCCCTGCCTAATATCGGCTTTGCAGGGGCCGCCGGTGCAGTTTTGCTCGGCCTCGACCCACTCTTTGGCCTGCTGGCTTTTACCATCGGAGCCGCCATCGGCATCGGCCTGCTCGGGCGTAATCTGCGCGAGCGCGATCTTGCCATTGGTCTATCTATGACCTTCGCCCTGGCTCTGGGCCTGCTCTTCCTCTCGCTCTATAGCGGCTATGCCGAGCGCGTCTACAGTATTCTGTTCGGTACCATCCTGGGCATCAGCCGCCTCGACGTCTTGCTCAGCTTCTGCGTCAGCCTGCTGATTCTTGTCAGTATCCTACTACTTTTCCGCCCCTTGCTCTTTAGTTCCTACGATCCCGAGGTCGCTGCGGCCCGTGGTGTGCCTGTCCGTCTGCTGGCCATCGCTTTCCTGGTGCTTGTCGCGCTGACCATCGCCATCGCCGTTCAGATCGTTGGTGCCCTCCTCGTCTTCACGCTGCTCGTTGGTCCGGCGGCCACAGCAGGGCGGCTGGCCCTGCGTCCAGCGGCAGTTATTCTACTGGCCATCCTTCTGGGACTGCTTTACACCTGGCTCGGTATTCTGCTGGCCGTGCTCAGCGCGACTATTCCTGTGAGCTTCTTTATCGCTCTCCTCTCTTTCATGGTCTATGTGCCCGTGCGTTTTGGAGCTGGGATCTTCCGCCGGCACCCAGGGCGCCCACAGGCGCCGGCGAGCGACCCCCCCAGCCGCTAAGCGCCAGCTAAATGAAGGGAGAGTTATGTCAGATCGTCTACGAGAGGAGCGCTATGAGTATCAGTCTACTCTGGCAGCACGAGTTTATTCGGAATGCTTTCCTGGCCGGTGGCTGTGTCGCTATCGCTGCCGCCCTGATTGGCTATTTTGTGGTCTTGCGCGCCCAAACCTTCGCCGGTGAGGCCCTGACCGACATTGGCTTCACCGGAGCCACGGGGGCCGCCCTGCTTGGTCTCAGTCCCCTGCCCGGGATGCTCGTCTTGAGCCTGCTAGCCGCACTCGCCATCGGCCTGCTCGGCGAGCGCCTGCGCGGGCGCGACATAGAGATTGGTATGGTTCTTTCTTTTGCCCTTGGCCTGGGCGTTCTCTTTCTCAGCCTCTATGCAACTAGCAGCGGCAGCCATGCCAGCGCCGGCGTTGGCATCCTCTTTGGCTCCATCCTCAGCGTCAGCCGTGGAGACGTCTGGTTGGGCCTTGCCTGCGCCTTCGGCTGTGGCCTGGCCTTGCTCATTCTCTATCGCCCGCTTCTTTTTGCCTCCATTGATCCCGAAGTTGCCGCAGCGCGAGGTGTGCCTGTGCGCCTGCTTTCCGTGCTTTTTTTGCTGCTTCTCGCCCTTGCCACGGCCATTGCTGTGCTTGTCATTGGTGTCCTTCTAGTCTTTGCCTTGCTGGTGGCGCCCGCCGCCGCCGCTGAGCGCCTTAGCCCCTCGCCGGCGGGCGCCCTCCTGCTCTCCGTTCTTTTCGCCCTTGGCAGTACCTGGGGCGGCCTGCTTATCGCTTTCCTCGGGCCGGGGCAGCACCTGCCAGCCAGCTTCTGCATCGCCACACTGGCCACAGGCTGCTATGCCGGAGCCGCGCTGAGCGTCCGCCTGCGCCGCCGTCGTTCCTCACAGCAACCAGCTCAACCACCACACCCTTGCAAAGGACGGCGAACTGCCGCCTGAAGCGAGCGCGGTCAGGTCGCGCTCTTAGCAGAGGGAGAGCCAGGCGCGAGCAGTCAATCAAGGGAAGAAATACATACAAAAGAAAGGAAGAAAAGCATCGCCATGCCAGACCGTCTCGTCTACAGTACCGACAGCGGACGAGTCACCCATTGCCCCGTCTGCCATCAGCCTTACCGCCACTGCCGCTGCGACAGTGGTGATCAGCCAGCCACGCCGGGCCTTCCCAGCGGAGGAGGTCTACGCGTCAGCCGTGAGCGGGCCCAGCGCGGTGGCAAAACGGTCACCGTGATTCGCGGCCTGTCCGGCAGCCAGAGCGAGCTGGAGGCCCTCGCTCGCAGCCTCAAGCGTCTGTGTGGGGCGGGTGGCACCGTTAAAAATGGCACTATTGAAATTCAGGGCGACCACTGCGATAAAATCCTGGACCATTTGCAAGCATTGGGCTACCGGGTCAAACGAGCTGGCGGCTAAGGCAGTCAGCAAACCTCTCTCAGCGCGTCTCCCCGGCCCTTGCTCGCCCCAACATGAGTCTACCCAAGATCAGGAATAAAGATCAGCAAGAGAAAAGAAGCGCTTCTCCTGCACAGAGAGCAGAGTACTTGAGCGAGTTCCGCTTCTGAGTCAGACCGAGAGAAAGAGAGAGTAAGTGGAGCGCCCAGTCCAGGCGAGGTCAGGCGATTTCAGTTCAGCCAGGCACGGACGAGCATGCGGCAAGCTGTCAGGCAGCCGCTGCAGTCAAGCCAAGAAGCGGGATGCTAAAGGGCATCATGGCCGACCAAGTATGCTGCAAACACAGGAAGGGGAAGCGCAACCATGAATATTCACGAACAGCTAGAGAGTTTGCTGGCCAACCTAGGAGTGACTATGGAGCAGCAGCAACCGGAGCCCTATGAGGAGCACGAAGGGGCTGAGAACGAGGTACCCGAAGTCTCCATCTTTCAGGCATCGCGCGACCATTACGGCGTTTTCTACCGCCTCGACATCATTGAGCACGAGCCGCAGCTACGCATTATCGTGCCCGTCGAATACGGGGCCTTGAAGATGGAAGTATACCTGGTGCGCCTGAGCGAGCGGACAGGCATCAACAACTGGTTTCGCAGCCTCGCCAGCTACCGTGGCAGCGCCACCTTTGAGCGCAGCCGCGAGGTCAGCCTGCAGCATCTTCTCTACGCTGTGGCCGAGATTATGAAGCAGCTCTTCTGGGCCGGTGACCTGGATCGGATGCAGTTTCCGCCAGAGATTGAGGTAACTCGCCTGGTCTAGAGCCGCCAGAGCAGCGCTCGCCAAGCAGAAAAGCGATCAGATCAGCCCAAGCAGAGCAACTCCACAGAGCACAGCTCATCTCTCCATCAAGCCGCAACGCACCCACTCGCCCGGCTAGTGAGGCTGGGCGAGTGGGATTTTTTGCTGGCTGTGCCCCCGAGACGATGCCAGGCATATTGATCTATGGTACACTGGCTATATTCGAAAGAGGTCTGCAAAGGGAAACGCCATGATCGAGAACCTTGAGAGCCTTGGTCAAGAAGCGCTCGACTACCTTAACCAGAAGAACACCGCACGTGAGCAAGCCCTGCCGCGTGCGCGCACTTTGATCCGCTATTGCGCCAACAGCATCCGTGCGGCCCATCGGCGGGAATTTGCCGCAGCCGAGGAGCTGCTTGCCAGGGCGGGGGAGCTGCTTGCGCAGATCGGGATAGACCTGCGTGAGCAGCCGGATGTCTTCTACGCCGGTTTTGTTCAGGATGCCCAGAAAGAGTACGCCGAGGCAGCGGCCTTTCTGGCCCTGGTTCAGGGGAGAGCCTTACCTCACCCGCAGAGTCTCAATGTTGACTGGGCGCCCTACCTGAATGGCCTGGGGGAGGCTGTCGGAGAGCTGCGGCGCTACGTCCTCGATCGCCTGCGCCACGGTTGGCTTGCCGAATGTGAGCAGCTCCTGCAGCACATGGACGATATCTACGCCCTGCTTATCACCATCGACTTCCCCGACGCCATCACTGGCGGCCTGCGCCGTACCACCGACACAGCACGCGCAATCTTAGAGAAGACGCGCGGCGACCTCACCGTCGCGGTCCGGCAGGCGCAGCTTGAAGAAAAGATCAGCGAGCTGCTAACCGCGCTTCACGGGAAGGATGCGGCGCCTTCGTGATGTGCCGATTGGCCGGCAGGTTGTATACTAACAGTGACGAAGGCGTCACCTGCTCAGCTTGCAGGCCGCTGCATCGCCTGCAGGTGTGAGCCGCGAAACCAGAGCAGTTATCTTCTTCTATCACCTTGTTTTTTGTTCAGCGTCTCTCTGTCTTCTGGCCATCAGGCAAAGACCTGATGGCGTGCCGCCGGAGCCAGCGGCAAGCGCGCAGCAAAAGGGGGGCATATGTCGCAGCAAGAGCTTACGAACAAAGAGCAGCCCGCAAAAGAGTTAGAGAGTACAGCACCTAGCGATCATATCGGTAATGGGAAAGGAACACAAAAAGAGAATGAAATCAAAGCCAGCTCACAGATCGTGACCGCCGAATCGGTCCAGGCAGAAGAGGTACCCACTATTCCCCTGGGATCACTGCAGACCCTTAGCACTCTGCAGCCCGAGGTCTCGGTCCATTCGGTTGAAGCCGGAGAAGCGGTAAGCACGCCGACCCCGCTGGTAGCGCAGCCGGCGGAGTACCGGCGTAGCCTGGGCGAGTGGTTACGCATCTGGTGGGAAGGCATGCGGCCACGCTACCTTGTCTTAAGCATCATGCCATTCTTGCTAGGAAGCGCTCTCGCCCTGGCGCAGGCGCTTGGCCTACACGGGCCGACGGGGCTGGGGCAGTGGCATCCTCAGCGTTTCCTGGTGGGGCTGGTGGCCGTGGTGCTCTTACAGCTCGGGGCTAACCTCATCAACGACTACTATGACTACCTGCGCGGAATCGACACCAGCAACACGCTGGGGCCGGGCAAGCTCATTCAGCAAGGGCTAATCAAGCCAACACGCGTGCTGGCTCTCGGCCTGGTCCTTCTGGCCGGCGGCTCGCTGCTTGGCCTGTTGCTAGCCCTCTCCGCTGGCTGGCCGCTGCTCGTCTTCGGCCTGTTGGGGCTACTGGTCGCCTACTTCTACAGCGCCACGCGGCGAGCGCTCTCTTCGCTCATGCTTGGCCTACCGGCCACCTTCTGCGTCTACGGCCCGCTCATCACTCTGGGGGCCTACTACTTACAGCGAACCCAGCTTAACGGGCAAGCGTTCCTCTACAGCCTGATGCCAGGTCTGTTGGCTACCGCCTTTGTGCATGTCAATGATATGCGCGACGTTGAGGACGATGCCCAGGCCGGCAAGCGTACGCTGGCCAATACCCTGGGTCTTGGACTCAACCGGACCCTCTTTTTGCTCTTGCTGGGAGGCGCTTACTTTGTCCTCTTGCTTATCGGCCTGCCCCATAACGCGCCTCATCTGGTACTCATCGCCCTCTGGACCTTGCCCATCCTGGTTGTTGTGGTGAGCGGCATCGTACGTACCGACCTCGCCTCCGGTCTTCACCTGGTCATGCGCGACACCCTGAAGCTAGAGGCCTGGTTTATCGCTTTGCTCGTCGTGGCCCTGCTGCTTTCCGCCATCCTGCCCATCCTGCCTCAGCTGCCTTCCCTGGCCCTGCCATGAGCCGCTCGCCGGTGTCGGGTTCTCCAGCACTCAGCCAGCAATACCGATGCGAGAAGAGAGAATCCGGCACCGGCGCCAGCAGAAGGGAGCGGCCAGCTAGCCTGACTGCCAGCCGCTTCCTTCTGCTGGCGAGCTTCTCTATCAGGCTGAGCCTTGCCAGCAGGTCGGTCCGCAGTTACTTGCCAAGCCGTCGATCTCGTTGAGGGAAACTTTCACAGCAAAAGCCTGCTCCTCAACATTCGCCGCCGCAGTCAGCCAGCTTGCGCCAAGAAGCACGTTCCGCCCAGGCAGCCCACGCGAGTGTCTCAGCCCATTCGACCCATTTACAGGGATGGTACACTGTGCTACACTTTGGATGTGTCAAGGACGTCCTGGCGGTTATTTCAGAAGGAGGTGCCTCATGGCTGGCTGGGAACAGGAACTAGCCGAGCTACTGCGTGAGCTGGGGGTAACGCTCGAAGGCGAAGCACCTGACTCCCAAACTCACCTCCAGGCCAAACAGCGTGCGAGCTACAGCGATGTCAGACAAGTCGACGAGGAGGGCCAGGCCTCCGCGCTTTCCACATGGGACGACGATGCTCCCCCACCCGCTGACGAAGATGCCTGGTTAACAGAACTGCGCCTGATGCGCCTTGAAGTCGACTCCATTGTGGCTCAGGTGGTCCGCCTGATGCAAAACGGTGACCTCGATGCCTCCTTGAAAGAAGATGTTATGGTTGTGCTCCGCGCCTTACGCCGACGCGCCTCACCTGGTCCCTATGCCACTCCCAGCGATGAGACCTATCTGGAGTTCGCCGCCGCGATACTCCACTTCTGCCGTCTGGTCCTGCGCCTCAGCGAGACCGCCATTGAGGACTGAGCCGAGCGAGCAGAGTGATGCTCTTTACCGCCCGGCAATGCGAGAGAACACGGCCAGACCCAGCCCATAGCTCTCATCTTACTGCACTAAGGCCCCCCAAGCCAGGGTCTCACTGATAGTAGCTGCAGATCGCTCACTTGAGAGAGCGCGGTCCGGTCGAGAGTGTCTGCACGCGCCTTGATGAGCACCGCTTGGCGAGTCAGGAGAGCAGCGGAGTCTCAGTGCTCTTTGAGAGCGCGCAGGTTAGCTGACTGCAGAGATGAGGGCAAGCGAGAAGAAAGACAGCGGCCAACAAGCAACCTGAGCTGCTGCTCGGAGGAAGGACAGCAGCCGATGTCTCTTATGTTTGCCGCTCTTGCCGCTACTTGTTGATGCCTGCCCCAGCGAGCACAAGAAGTGCAGAGCTGTTTTCTTCCCCCTACCCGGCGAAAGGCGGAACCAGTCCCGTGCCCGCCTGGCCCCACCAAGCATTCGCCCGATCAGATCGGCTCATGCTCCTGTTCTACTAGCCTGCCCGGCCCAGCGCCCTGCTTCTGGGCAGGGTCCAGGCGGACAACCTCTTTCTTTGCTCCCGCCAACGGCGTCCCCCGGCCCCATCAAGACAGGCAGCACTCTGGCTGGCCAAGCCGGGGGAGCGGCTCGGTCCATCTTAGTCCTGCTTGTTTGCTTGCTGCCCTGCCCCCCACCTGAGATGAGACGCGAACGCAGTCGAAGATACAGGTGACCAGGAAGGAACAGGCTCAGGGAAGGCGGTATTGTTCTGGCAAGTGCTCCTGATCAAAGCCTTCGTTGACGAGGCCGCGCCTGACCAGGTAGCGCAGGAACTCCAGGCGGCGCTGCTGAAGCAGAGCAGCCGGCGAAGTCTCGGCGGGGGTCTCGTCCGCTTCGGAGCCGGAGCCGCGACAAGAGGCAGCTTCAGCGGGCTGCAAGAGACTGTTCTCCTGGGTCCAGCTCGTGCGCGCGCCTGTCAGCGAGTCAGCGTCGGGGTCGGAGGTAGGACCTGGGAAGGTCTGGAGGCCCTGGCCGAGAAATGGCATGCCCCCGATCGCCCCGGGCGGAGCTGTGAGCGTCGGTGGCACGAAAAGATCGGGCCAGTCAGTAGAGAGCCAACGCCGAGAAGCAGGGCCGGCTTGCGAGGCCCAACCACTGGCCGGCGTGGATGGAGAAGAGGGAGAGGTGGGCATGCCCGGTAGAGGGCGCTGACGCGGTGCTAACACCGGGGCGCTAGAGGCCCCACCCGCTTCCGCCGCCACCGCCTGGGAGCGCCGCTTTCTCCCGGGCCACCATGCGAACAATCGAGCCAGCCATTGAGAGAGTGTTCGCGCGATCATGGGAGTGCCCTCTATTCATATCAGGGCGCTGGCCGCGCCCGGCTAACCAACCAGGAAAGACGCGCCTGATAGCTGCTGAGTTGCCTGCTAACCTTTTGAAAACGCACGAAAAATAAATGACGCCTAAGAGACATAGTAGCATATCGTCATGAAGACGTCAAACCACCTTGCAATTTTCGCGCCTGCATGCCATAATCAAAAAGGCCAGGCGGCCACAAGGACAGACCTGGCCTGTAAACGGGAAAGGCACGCCTGCCCATACGCATGCACTCCGCTCCCGTGAGAGGGCCGGACGCCCAGCCTGCAGCCAAGCCGACAGCTGCATGGCATCGCGCCCTGGCCCACGCTGCTACCGGGTGATTGTGACCTTTGAAGCAGAAAGAAAGGCATGTGTCGGTCATGCAGGAAGACATCCTTGGTACCAGAAGGACTGCTATATCTGATACATACGTCAACTGCTCCAGGTGCAATAAGGCAACTCGTCTGCGCTATGCGCGCATCATCCAGAGCGACGTCCTCTCCGAGAGCCATTCAGAATATGAATACCTCTGCCCGGAGTGTCAGAAGGCGCTGGCCAGTGGCGAAAAAGATCTTCCTCTGCTCTAACTCAGTAAGGTAAGCAGATGTAGCGTCCACAGAGCCTTGGGAGCCTACGGGCCTATAGGGTGAGAAAGGGGCGTAGCCGCCAATTCCCTTCTCTCTCCATCGTCGCCGTCCGCAACGAATGAGACAGCAGCGAAGAGCGGACTGAAGCAGCCAGCAAGATAGGGAATGTCCAGTACCGCTCTCTCTGTCTATGTAAGATAGGGGAGAGAAGGGCGAGGCGGGCGGAGTGTTTCTTTGTTGCGTGGTAGGCAAGCAGGCAGAGAGGGCCTTGAGAGGAGGAGAGTAGCTCAGTGGGGGGCAGCGGCATTGGCCATCACCACGTGAGCCGGACTGCTGGCCTGCGCAGGTCCTGCTCACTGTCCTCCTGTGCCAGCTACAGGGTGGCTAAGGCGCCTGACCCGACTCGACCGGGCCAACATTGACAAGGGGGACTGGGCAGGCCTGGGCGCTTCAACTGCCATTTCTTCCAGTCTTGTCTAGTCTAGCAAGTGTTTACTCAAGAGCTTAGGGGAGAGATCCAGCCGCTAGCGCTGGAGGGAGCCAACGCAAGGAGAGAGATAGGCAGGCCAAGAGGCTGCAGAGAGAGCCAGAAGAGGCAAGGAAGCTGCATGTAAGGTCACGCCTCACGATCCGTTTGAGGAGAGTGAAACGAGGTAAACCAGTATGCGGATGCGCTACCGCTATGTGACCTATCGCTATATCGATGGGTCGGGGCAACAACTGCAACGCCATTACCGTCAGTTGTTGCAGGAGGTCCTGCGGCAGAGTCAGCAGGCCCTCCTTCAACGCTCGGAGGTCTGGCGACCCCCCGCCGATATAC
Organism: Thermogemmatispora argillosa; assembly: GCF_059696725.1. Taxonomy (NCBI): domain Bacteria; kingdom Bacillati; phylum Chloroflexota; class Ktedonobacteria; order Thermogemmatisporales; family Thermogemmatisporaceae; genus Thermogemmatispora; species Thermogemmatispora argillosa. The sequence goes on from NZ_AP019377.1 coordinate 2,054,631, forward strand.
GCGAATCGGCGGAGCGGGTCGTCGTGAAGATAGAGCTTGCAGGCATGTCAGAGGATGAAATTAACGTGACACTCTACGAAGACGCGCTGGTGGTCAGCGGCGAGCGGCGAGACGACAGCGAAGACCGCGAGAATCTCTATTACCAGGAGGCACAGATCCGCTATGGGCCTTTCCGCGTCGAGGTCTTCATCCCCTCGCCCATCGATCGCGAGGCAGTGACGGCACGCTACGAAAACGGTTTTCTCTGGGTCACGTTGCCCAAGCTGCCCGCAACCCGCAGCGAGCCGCAGCGCGTCCAGGTCCGGCAGAGTGCCGCGGAGAAGTAGAAGAAACTAGCGAACCGAACGACTACTGATTGAGAAAGGTTTATGGAAAAGGATCAGAAGAAGCGCGAGCTTATGCCTGAGCAGGCGGTCGAAGAAGAAGAGGAAGAACAGGTTCAGGGAATACAAGACGAAGAGGAGTCTCAGGCGGAAAGTGCTCCAGCGCGGCGTCGTGCGGCGCGTAGCAGGCGAACAGCGACAGCGACTTCGGCGCGCAAGAAGTCGCGACGGCGTCAGCGGCATGCGGTCGATGAGGACCCCGAACCCTCCCGTGAGGAGCGCTCTCATCATCACCACCACTATCACGAGGAGCGGGAGGGTGAGGATGAGGAGCGGCTCTCGATCCCTGAGATCCTGCCGGTCCTTCCCCTCAAGGATGTCGTGGTCTATCCTTTCGCCATGCAGCCGCTGGCGGTCGGTCAGGAGCGCTCGATCCGCCTGATTGACGATATCATGCGCGGCAATCGCCTGGTGGTACTGGTGGCCCAGAAGTCGGCGGATATCGAGCAGGCCGGCCCCAATGACATCTTTAAGATTGGGACGGTCTCGCGCGTGGCGCGGATGATCCGCATGCCCGATGGCACCATCCATATCATCGTCCAGGGACTGGAGCGCGTGACCATCGGCGAGTTCGTTCAGGAAAAGCCCTATCTGAAGGCGCGCGTGACCCTCCGGCCTGATCAGCAGGAGAATGATACCGAGACGGAGGCCATCAAGCGCAACGTCGTCAGCTACTTCCAGCGCATGGTTGCCCTCGTCCAGAATGTGCCGGAAGGCGCTGCCGCCGCTAATCTCAACCTGGAGGAACCGCGCCAGGTGGTCTATCTGATCGCCACCTTCGTTCAGATGGACCTGCAGCTCCGCCAGAAGCTGCTTGAACTCGATTCTGTGCGCGCGAAGCTCAAGGAGCTGAGTAGCTTCCTCGCTCACGAGCTGGAGATCTTCGAGCTGGGCCGCAAGATCCAGAGTCGTGCCCAGGAAGAGATGAATAAGATGCAGCGCGAGTACCTCTTGCGCGAGCAACTGAAGGCCATTCAGCGCGAGCTGGGTGAGGAAAGCGAAGAGCAGGCCACTATCAACGAGCTGCGCGCCAAGATCGAAGAGGCCAAGATGCCTGAGGAGGCCCTCAAGGAGGCGAATCGCGAGCTGGCTCGCCTGGAGAAGCTGCCGACAGTGTCGCCCGAGTACAGCATTATCCGCACCTACCTTGAGCTGCTGGTCAGCCTTCCCTGGAGCAAGAGCACTGGCCAGACGATCGATGTTCAGAAGGCCCGCCAGGTCCTTGACGAGGATCATTACGATCTGGAGAAGATCAAGGAGCGCATCTTGGAATATCTGGCGGTGCGGCGCCTGAAGGAGGAGCGCATGGCTGAGCGGGCCAAGCGCGAGGAGGAGGCTGCAGAAGCCGCAGCGGAGGGCGAGGCCGATAAGCGTCGTCCAACGCAGCCCTTGCATTCGGGCGAGGCGAATCGCCAGCTTAACCGTGAGCCGATCCTGTGTTTTGTCGGCCCGCCTGGTGTGGGTAAGACCTCGCTGGGTCAGTCGATCGCTCGCGCCTTGGGACGCAAGTTTGCTCGCATGTCGCTGGGTGGCATTCGCGATGAGGCGGAGATTCGTGGCCATCGTCGCACCTATATCGGGGCCATGCCGGGGCGCATTATTCAAACGTTGCGACGTGTCGAGACCAACGACCCCGTGATTATGCTCGACGAGGTCGATAAGGTCGGGGCCGACTGGCGCGGTGACCCCTCTTCGGCTCTGCTGGAGGTGCTTGATCCCGAGCAGAACTATAATTTCCGCGATAATTATCTGGATCTGCCTTTCGATCTGTCGAAGGTCTTCTTCATCGCGACGGCCAACTCTCTGGAGCCAATTCCGGCGCCGCTGCGGGATCGCATGGAGATCCTGGAGCTTTCAGGCTATACCGAGGAGCAGAAGATGCATATCGCCCGCAATTATCTGCTGCCCAAGCAGATTGCGGCCAACGGTTTGCGCCCGGATGAGCTGATCGTCGACGATGAGGTGATCCGCCACATTATTCGCGGCTATACGCGCGAGGCAGGCGTACGCAATTTGGAGCGCGAGATCGGGACGCTCTGCCGCAAGGCAGCCCGCCAGATTGCTGAGGGGCGTCAGGCTCCGATCCATATTACGACGGAGCAGCTCACTGAGTACCTGGGCCGCTGGCGTTTCTTCGAGGAGGCCGCCGAGCGCATCGATCGGCCCGGCATCGCGACAGGCCTGAGTTGGACCCCGGTCGGTGGGGAGATCATCTTTGTCGAGGCGGCGGTGATGCCCAGCAAGGAGAGCCAGCTGATTTTGACAGGCCAGCTCGGCGATGTGATGAAAGAGTCGGCGATGGCAGCTCTCAGCTACGTGCGCTCCAATGCTGCTGCGCTGGGCCTGCCCAACAATGTTTTCGAGAACCAGGCTGTCCACATTCACGTTCCCGCGGGAGCTATCCCCAAGGATGGACCGTCGGCGGGCGTGACGATGGTGACGGTGCTGGTCTCGCTGGCCAGCGGGCGCAAGGTGCGCTCGGATGTGGCTATGACAGGTGAGATTACGCTGCGTGGGCGTGTGATGCCCATCGGCGGCGTCAAGGAAAAGGTGCTCGCCGCCTATCGCTCCGGTATCCACACGGTGATTCTGCCGCGCAAAAACGAGCAGGATCTCTTGGAGGACCTGCCGCGCGAGCTGCGCGAGCAGATGGAGTTTGTCTTTGTCGATGATATTAAGCAGGTGCTGGATGTGGCCCTGGAGGGCGGCCTGCCAGCACCCCGCGCGGAGGGCGCTGAGGGCCCGGGTGATCAGGATCGGAGCCAGGATCAGACCGGCCCCCAGGAAACGGCTGAGGCGATTGTCCGCGCTACATGACTGGACGGCAGTCAGCCGGCTGCAGTGGGAAGCCCACGGCGAGCCAAGCAAGGCACAAGACCCCATTGCAGCCGGCCTGTTTCTTCGCCCCTTTCTGCTGTTCTGACCTCTGCTTCGCCGGGTGCAAAGCCTGCTGTCCACTCCGCCAGCGCGCCTCTCCTTACTGCCCCAGCCAGCTCGCTTGCGCATGCAGGACGTTCGTCAATGGTTGGGTGAATCTGTTCTGATGCTACTGCTTTTGCTCTATTTTTGGCCAAGCCGGACATCTCCCTGCAGCCAGGGCAGTGCAGCTACACCGCAATGGCTATCTACCAGGCAAGCTGCTCCTTGAGGCTGACATAGCGCTGCTTGCCGATAATGAGATGATCGATCAGCTCCGTATCGAGCAGGCGGCCAGCGGAGACAAGCTGTTCGGTGATGGCGATATCTTCCGGGGAGGGCGTTGGGTCCCCGCTTGGGTGATTGTGGCAGATGAGAATGCTCGGGCAATTGCGCAAGATCGCCGGGCGAAAAACTTCTGCTGCCCGCAGAACCGAGCTGTTGACCGTTCCCTTGTAGCGTTTCTCGATAGCCACCACTTGATTCTTGGTATCCAGCAAGAGAATCCAGATCTCCTCATGTTCCAAATAGGCCATCTCCATCATGACCAGGCGCGCCGCATCTGCCGGGGAAGTGATGCGATAGCGCGCCTCGGGCTGCTCTAGCTGTAGGCGCCGGCCCAGTTCCAGCGCTGCTTTGAGCTGAGCCGTTTTAGCAGAGCCAAGACCGTACTCGCGGCACAGCTTCGCCAGATCCGCCCCCATGAGGCCACCCAGGCCGCCGTAAAGCACGAGGAGTTTGCCCGCCAGCTCCACAACGTTGCTCCGTTTCGTTCCCGTGCGCAGGACGATAGCCAGCAGCTCGACCGTCGAGAGGGCCTGCGGTCCGTAGTGCAGCAGGCGCTCCCGTGGGCGTTCGCTACTAGGCATATCGTGGATAGTAATGTGATACTCCCCTCGCTCGCCATTTTTCTCTTCTTTAAAGCGCTTATTTCCCATCAGTGTTTATATCCACAACCCTTTCTTCCATCCAGGAAATTGATCTAAGAATAAAAGGCTAAATCTATGATAAATGATTATATTTGGTCTGGCAATAGCCATATTTGGAAGCAGGCGGATTTTTGATATTTTCGCTTTCCTGCCTCTCTGCTCAGAACCAGAACGAGTTGAACGAGGACAGCTTTTAACGGGAGTATTACCTGCTAGTTGCACGACCTTAACAGAGAGGGACTACACTCCTTTTAGTCAGGGGAGCGCCGGCAAGCCTTCATTGAGCACAGGAGTTCTGGCATGGACCACGAGTGGGACGACGCTCCTCCTCCAGATCTGGAGAGCGATGACGACCCGCTCCTGCCGAGCTGATCTCTGGCTACTTTGGTCCTTTTGATTGAGCTGCTCGCCACCGTAGTAGTTGGCTATCTGTATGGTTATTCTATCCCTCAAACTATGCTTCTGTATTTCTGGGGGCTAGCTGGTTTGCTGCTTGGCTGCTTCCTGTTTGAACTCGTGATGGAGCAGAGGAGGGGGCGCTAAGGCAAGCAACGAGACGAAGAAGTTGGGGAAGCCGGACCTGGATGGGGGATCAGCGCACTGCCTGCTCTGCCGCCGCAAGGAGCATCTGACCTTTCTGTTCCCCCACTGGCGTGGACCGACGCGGCTCAGGGGAGGCGCTCCAGGCGCGCATAATCCAGGCTGAGACGCTTCTTGCCGTGCTTCCCCTGAAACTGGACCTCGACAAACTCAGAGCCACCTTCCAGCTCGCTCTTGAGGACGATGCCCTGACCAAAGAGATGGTGCAGCACGCGATCGCCAGGCTGGAAACGCGGGGCCGCCGGCGCAGTGGCAACATCGGCGGATGACGGTGTGAAGGTTGTGTCGGCGGGCATGGCCGGCGCGGAGCGGCGCGGACGGGAGCCAGCGCCACGCCCGTCATGGCCATAGCTCTCGTAGCGCTCCCAGGTTGAGGGCTGAAACGGCGAGCCAGGGCTTCCCAGAGTTCCGGGGCCAGAAGCAAAGAGATCGGGGGGAATGTCAGCGAGAAAGCGCGACGGTTCGGTATAGACCACATCGCCGAAATACGAGCGGCGGCGAGCGCGCACCAGATAGAGGCGGCGCATGGCGCGCGTGAAGCCGACGTAGGCCAGACGGCGCTCTTCCTCCAGTTGCTCGGGCGAATCGATGGAGCGGCCATGTGGCAGAATGCCCTCATCCAGCCCGACAATGAAGACGACCGGGAACTCCAGACCTTTGGCCGCGTGCAAGGTAATCAGCGTTACCGCATCCTGGTCCTCTTCATGCAGGAGGGTTCCCTCTTCACCGGTTTGCACCACGTCGGCCCCGCCGACAAGGGCCACATTCTCCAGGAACAGTTCCAGGGCAAGAGAGGTTTCGATCTCGGCGTAGTCCTCAGCGACGCGGCGCAGCTCCAGGATATTGCTCCAGCGTTCCTCCCCCTCGGGAGAAGCGCGCAGCTCGGGACCATAGCCCGTGCGCTCCGCCACGCGGTCCAGTAGCTCTGGTAGGCGCAGCTCCGCCACTGAGGCGCGCAGCTCTTCGAGCAGGTGGGCAAACTGTTGCAGAGCATTCTTGGCGGCCCGGCCCAGGGTCGGATGGTCCTCGCTGCGCTGCAGGGCAGCATAGAGCGAAAGCTGCTCCTCGCGCGCCCAGCGCTGCAGCTCGCCCAGCGACTTCGGACCAATCTTGCGATTGGGGACATTGATAATGCGCTGCAGGCTCAGGTCATCGTGGGGATTGAGCAGCAGGCGCAGGTAGGCCAGCATGTCCTTGACTTCTTTGCGCTCGTAGAACTTACGGCTTCCGATCACTTTGTAAGGAATGTTGGCCCGCAGGAACTGCTCTTCCAGGGCGCGCGACTGGGCATTCGTACGATACATGACAGCGATCTCGCCGCGATGGGCCACCTCGCCACGGGCCAGCAGCTTCAGAATCTCATCGGCGACGTATAGCCCTTCAGCCTCATCGTTATAGGCCTCATAGTAGATCAGCTTCTCGCCTTGACCGAGGGCCGTCCATAGCCGTTTCTCCTTGCGGGCCGTGTTGCGCCGCACCACGCATTGGGCGGCATCAAGGATATACTGGGTCGAGCGATAGTTTTGCTCGAGCAGGATGATACGCGCCTCGGGGAAATCGCGCTCAAAGGCCTGGACGTTTTCGGCACTGGCGCCGCGCCAGCTATAGATCATCTGGTCATCGTCGCCCACCACGCAGACATTGCCTCTGCCGCCGGGCCGCTCGTAGCTGCCCCGCCCCAGCAGGCGAATCAGCTTATACTGCGGCACATTGCAATCCTGGAACTCGTCGACATGGATATACTGCCAGCGCTGCTGGTAACGCTCCAGGACCTCCGGCTCTGTACGCCAGAGCTGCTCGGTGAGCATCAGGAGATCGTCGAAGTCGACGCTGTTATTAGCGCGCAGAAGCTGCTGATAGCGACGGTAGACGCGAGCGGCCACCTCCTCGGTATAGCGGCGGGCCTGCTCGGCCATCTGATAGGGAGAGAGCATGGCGTTTTTAGCGCGCGAGATCAAAGCGTGGATCAGCGAGACGCGATACTGCTTCTCATCGAGATCGAGATCGCGCAGAGCTTGCTTGATGAGAGCGGCCTGATCATCAGTATCGAGAATGACAAAAGAGCGGGACAGGCCGAGCGGTGCCAGCAGCTCCGCCTCGGCGCGCAGCACGCGGGCACAGATGGCGTGGAAGGTGCCGATATACATTTCGCGAGCCTCGCTGAGGCCCACTAACCTTTCAAGGCGTTCCTGCATCTCGCGCGCGGCCTTATTCGTGAAGGTCACGGCCAGAATGTGCCAGGGCCGCACGCCGCGGCAGCGCACCAGATAGGCAATGCGGTGGGTGATGACGCGCGTCTTGCCACTGCCGGGACCTGCCAGGATCAGTAGCGGTCCCTCGGTCGTGGTGACGGCCTCTCGCTGTGGCCCGTTAAGGCCGGCCAATATCTCCTGTTCCAGGTCGGTATACTCAGGCATCGTACGATCCAGATCTCTTGCGCCGGCGAGTCTGCTGCAATCGGCGAGCATCGATGCTGTGAAGAGAGAATGCCGTTGCTCACCTGACGACTGGCGCCCCACTCTGGTGGGCGTCTTGGGCTTCTATTGTAGCGCATTCCAGCCACGGGCACAAGCGTAGCAAGGATGCCCCGTGACTTCTGGCTCTCGCCCACCCGTGCCCCTCGCTGTCTCTGGCTTCTGATCAGCCCCCCTATTGAACGGCAGCATCCAGGACCAGGTAGAACGTGCCATCAGCCCCGCAGGAAACCAGGCGCAAGGCCCCGCGCAGACCTTCCACCCTGTCACAGCTATAGATCGCAGAGCTGGCCTCTCCCTGAAGAGTCTCTAAGACCTGGCAGCTCGTGGCCTCGACGGTCAGAGTCCGTACAATAGTCTCCCCCTGATCTTGTCTGAGAATCCGCTCCTGGTCGACGTAGGTCAGGCTGGCCGCCCGGCAGCGCTGGTAGGCATGAAGGAAACAGGCCCCTGCCAGCATGGCACGCCTGCGATCTGCGACGTTCTTGCTCAAGGCCTCCCTACTCGTGACGGTACCACAGTCAAGCGCCGATGCCTGATTCTGCTGCGGCTGCGCGCATGCTGAGGCTGAGACCAGTAGAAGGGTCAAAGCAAATAAGATCATGCAAGACGAAAACGAGGCTCTTTCTGCGATTCTTATCAAAAGGAACGTATGAGCACGCTTCTGCATATAGAGAACCTTCTTTCGTACTGTCGCTTCCTTCGTACCACTACCGGTCACGAGCCTGTCATGGATCAGGGCCCGCTCCAGCGGCTTTGAGACAGCGCTTTAGCCAGCCAGTGGGACGAAGGCGACCGTTCAGGTGGAAGGCTCTGAGCGGGAACCAGCCTCGTCGCCCCGCTCCGGCGGGACAAACTCCACCTCCTTGAGCCATCGCCGCCCGTTAGCGGTTAGCTTCCCTTCATAGAGAGACCGGGCTTCCCTCCGATAAGTTCCCTGAAGCTCTCTCTACGGGCGTTCACGGGGGCGCACTCTCCTCACCTTTTGTCTCTTGACAGTTGCCACAAACTATACTATCAATATATTTGATAGTAAAAATATTAGTCTGTAAAAAAGAAGGGAGCAAGTTGTTATGGCCAGCGAGCGCCTGGTAGAAGATCTGCTGGCCTTGTGGCGGCTGCTGAGGCGCAGCACGCACCCGGTCAGGCGAGCCGAAATGACGCCTGAGCAATACTGGCTACTCAAGAGCCTGAGTCGGCGGGGAGCGTGCAGCGTTGGCGAGCTGGCGACCGCCCTCGGGCTGAGTGGCAGCTCCGTGACGAGCGCCTGCAAGCGGCTGGAGAAGGCGGGCTTTGTGCGGCGTGTGCGTCAGGGGGAAGGCGGCGATGAGCGGGTGGTACTGGTTGAGCTAACGGCGCGCGGTAGCGAGCAGGTGGCGGCCTGGCAACGGGAGCGGCGTGCCGTGCTCTCGCGCATGTTGGAGCCGTTAACCCCTCAAGAGCAGGATGAGCTGCAACGACTCATTGAGCGAGTGCTGGCGGCAGCCGAAGCCGCAGGAGGCTGGCACGAAGGTGAAGGTGACGGCCAGGGCCAGGAGAGGCCCAGTCGGGGCCATGCGCCAGGTAAACCGGATCAGGACCAGGGTCCTGGCGTGCCGAAGAGCGAAGGCAGCGGCGCCGGTCCGGCAAGCGACGCTATCCCTGCCGTAGAGGGAGGTCAGGCCGAATGAGGCCAATGATTGAAGTTGAAGATCTTGTCAAGCGTTTCGGCGAGAAAGTTGCAGTCGATCACATCAGCTTCTCCATCCAGGAGGGCGAAGCTTTTGGGTTACTCGGCCCCAATGGGGCCGGTAAGACCACCACTATTCGTATGCTCATTACGTTGATCCCGCCGACCAGTGGCCAGATGCGCATCGCAGGGTTGGATGTGCAACGCCATAAGATGGTGATTCGCCGTCTGCTTGGCTATGTGTCACAGTCGCTGTCGGCGGACAGCACGCTGACTGGCTATGAGAATCTCCTGGTGGTGGCCAAGCTGCTCGGCTTCCCGCGCCAGGAGCGCGAGCGGCGCATCTGGGAGGTGTTGGAGCTGCTCAATTTGCGCGATGCAGCTCATAGTCTGGTACGCACCTATTCGGGCGGTATGGTTCGGCGCCTGGAGATCGGTCAGGCTATTCTGCACCGTCCGCGCATTTTGATCCTGGACGAGCCGACCATCGGCCTCGATCCAACGGCCCGACGTTCGGTCTGGGAGGCGCTAGAGCTGCTGCGCAGCCAGGAGCAGATCACCTTGCTGGTGACGACGCACTATATGGAGGAGGCTGACGCCTACTGCCAGCGCGTGGCCATCATGGATCACGGGCGCATCGCGGCCATCGGTGAGCCAGCAGCCCTGAAGGCCAGTCTGAATCGACCTGGTGCTACGCTTGAGGACGTCTTCACGTCCGTGACAGGCAATACTCTGGAATCGGGAGGCAGTTATCGTGAAGTCAGACAGCTACGTCGGCGCGCTCAGCGTTTCGGATAAATCTCAGCGCCAAGGGACAGAGCTGGAGGCCTTGCTACGCCCTCCTTCGCCCTGGGAGACTCTGGTGACCTATGTGCGTTGCGTGCTGGTAGTGGCGGAGATCGAGCTGCGCAAGTTGCGTCACGATCCCACGGAATTGCTGACGCGCGCGGTGCAGCCGGCTCTGTGGCTGGTGGTCTTCGGGGAAGCCTTCTCGCGCTTGCGTGCTATTCCTACTGGCTCGGTGAGCTACTTGACATTTATGACGCCCGGCATCCTGGCGCAGTCCTTGATGTTCGTCTCGATTTTCTATGGACTGAGCATCATTTGGGAGCGCGATGCCGGCATCTTGCAGAAGTTTTTGGTGTTACCGGTGCCGCGCGCCAGCTTTGTAACCGGGAAGGGATTGGGGGCGGCTGTGCGCTCGCTCACTCAGGCGGTGATCATCTTTGTGCTGGCCTTGATCCTGGGCGTGCATCTGCAGTGGAGTGTCGTGGGTGTAATCGGCAGCTTGTTGGCGGTTCTCTTGGGAGCCAGCTTCTTTTCAACGCTGTCAATGTTGATCGCGATTATCGTTAAGACACGCGAGCGCTTTATGGGCATTGGTCAGGTGTTGACGATGCCGCTCTTCTTCGCCAGTAATGCTATCTATCCACTGGCTATCATGCCCGACTGGTTACGGGTGTTGGCGCAGATTAATCCGTTGAGCTATATTGTGGATCTGTTGCGCGGCTTCTTGGTGGTCGGCACGGTTCCCGATGCTCTGCTGGATTGGGGTGTGTTGCTGCTGGCGGTGATTGTGGCGCAGGCGCTGGCGGCTTCAACGTATCAATCGATTGTGCTGTAAGGGCGCCTTTTCCCTCTTGCGATGTGGCCCGCTCTGGTGTATGATAATAGCCGGTTCGCACTCTCCTTGTGAGAGTGCTAATCGGCTGGGCGCCACGCTGCCAGGTTCAGGCAAGCTAGGGCAAGCGTGGCGGCTCTGTTTGTTGTTGTTGTTGTTGAGTGTCATGCTATCTGTCTGTGCAAGGGAGGTAGAGTCTATGTCCAGCGCAGGTGAGAAGGTTCGCCCACTGGCTGATCGTGTCCTGGTTAAGCCTGTTACGCGCGAGTCGGTGACGAAGACCGGTATTGTGCTCCCCGATACGGCGAAGGAGAAGCCGCAGCAGGGGTTGGTTCTGGCGGTTGGTCCTGGAAAGCTGCTCGATAATGGTCAGCGTGTGAAGCCAGAGGTGAATGTCGGCGACCACGTGCTTTTCTCTAAGTATTCTGGCACTGAGATTAAGATCGACGATGAGGAGCTGCTGATCCTGCGTGAAAGCGATGTGATGGGCGTGGTCGAGGAGTAGCTGCCTGCCGGCCTCTCTCGCTCTACTCCTGAAGGTGTGGTTCTGCCTCACTTTTCCCTTTGTTCTTTTATTGTTATTGCCTCAACTTGCTACTTGAGTGTACCGCGTTGATTCCAGTGCCTGTAGCTACGCTGTGCACGGCACTGGAATTTTTTCTGCTTCCTCGTGCTCTCCCCCTCTTAAAGGCCTTCCCTATTAACTTATGTCTATAGCCCTCCGCTACGGCTGTGTCAGGGAAGAGAGATAAGATCACTTGTGCTACTAGGGTAGCTGCGACAGAGGGCTATGTTGAAGGCTCAAAGGGGGTCTTTTTCTTTGTATGGACATGGTACTAGAAATCTATCTTATGCTTTCAGAGCGGGCCAGGCTGGGCCGAAGCGTAGCAAAATCGTAATATTGAAATAATTAGTATTTGCAATTATACTGGTGACAGAGCTTCCCCTCTGAAGCGCTTTGGCAGATCTTTAAGAAAGACGAGGATAGCTTACTGTTAGCCAGTAAGCGTGTGATATTTCTCACAGGAGGGAATGATGTCTTTTGCTCCCTTAGATGATCCCACCAATAGCTCAAGCGATTGGGCGCTTTATCCTCTCGATGTCTTGAGCAATGTTGCGGCGACGATTCTCGTGAAAGCCTCGTTAGCACGCAACTAGCATGATCAGAGCTGGGTCAGGGTTCAGACCTGGTCTGATGAGGAGAACTCAGATGGCAGCTAGCTCTCATCGGCACCTGGAGAAGCTTTTGATCGCACTACTGACCGTTAATGAGATAGCAACTATACTACGAAAAAAGTTTATTGTACAATAAAGTGGCTAGGCTAGTCAGCTACCAGAGGGCTATGCCTCCTCAGAAGGCTTCAGCGATTTCTAATCAAGGCTTTTAGGATAAGAGGTTACAGGAATCCATTCAGAAGGATTTGAGATAATAAGCGATAATTTCAATATTGATCGGTCTGATCTCAATTTAACGATTCAAGATAAAAAGGAAAATTGCAAAAAGGATGAGGGATGGAATGAAGAAAGCATATTTTATGGTTTCAGGCAAGCCCCGATATCGCGGCTCCACATGTCAGATCTACCCTGGCTTCTGCCGCTTGAATCCATTAGGTTGATAAAGCAGGTGAAAACTCCGCGTTCTTCAGAGAAGCGAGGATCACCCATGAGTCGACCCCTACCCGCTGAGGTCTCTGCTCGCCTCCAGGCCCACCAGCTCTGGCGCTCCTCCTCCGGCTCCGCCGGCCAGCGCTACCGCGCCACCGGCCTCGACCTGCACGCCCTCGATCTCTCCGGCTCCTCCCTCCAGGAGGCCATCCTGCGCTCCTGCTCCTTCTCCTCCTGCCAGCTCGCTCACGCCGACCTCTCCGGCGCCGTGCTTACCGGCTCCCTCTTCCAGCAGGTCCACGCCCCTGACGCCTCCCTCTCCCAGGCCATCTGCTGGCAGACCCTCTGGCTCGGCGCCTCCCTCCCGCACCTGCAGGCCGAGCGCGCCGACTTCAGCGAGGCCGACCTCTCCCAGGCCGACCTCTCAGCCTCCTCCCTGCGCCTGGCCCGCTTCGATCAGGCCCGCCTCCTGGGCACCTCCTTCCGGCAGGCCAATCTGCAGCAAGCCTCCTTCTTCCAGGCCGACCTCACCGGCGCTGATCTCACCGGCGCCCGCCTCTGGGGCGCCTCCTTCTTCGGCGCCACCGGCCTGGAGTCCGTGCGCGCCGACTGGCTCGATGTCGGCCCTCCCGAGCAGCCCGAACGCCTCACCGGCGAAACCGCTCGCCACTGGCTCCGCGCCGCCTCTACTGACTCCCACCCCCCTGAGTTTCACGCCTGGCTCCAGGCTCACGAGCGCTGGCTGCGGACCTACCGCAAGGAGGGAGACCAACTCGTCAGAGAGGGTCTAGACCTGCACAGCCTGGACCTCTCCGCACACCAGCTTGATTATGCCGACCTCTCCTACGCCAATTTCCATGGGGCACTCTTGCGGGGCTGCCATCTCAATGAGGCTTTCCTGGCCGCCTGCTCTTTCAACCATGCCACCCTTGACGAGGCCAGTCTGCACGAGTCCTATTGCTCGAGGAGCCGCTTCCAGCAGGCCAGCCTGCGCCGCTTGAACGGCACCGCCGCCTCTTTCAGCTTTGCCGATCTGCGCGGCGCCGATCTCTCCGAGGCCCTCCTCAACGGCTCACACTTCGATTGGGCCTGTCTGCAGGGCACCTGCCTGCGTTCTGCGAACCTGGAGCACGCCTTCTTCGACCGCGCCGACCTCACCGGCGCCGACCTCACCGGCGCTCGCCTCTGGAAGGCCATCCTCTTCGGCGCCACCGGCCTGGAGTCCGTGCGCGCCGACTGGCTCGATGTCGGCCCACTCAGGCAGCCCGAACGCCTCATCGGCGAAGCCGCCCGCCGCTGGCTCCTCTGGGCCGCGACTTCGCCTCCGCCACCGTTCCTGGCCCGCCTGCGGGATCAAGGAGACCCCGACCCGTCTCCTGGCCTTCCATCTCAGCTAGAAAGCGAGGATCACCCATGAGTCGACCCCTACCCGCTGAGGTCTCTGCTCGCCTCCAGGCCCACCAGCTCTGGCGCTCCTCCTCCGGCTCCGCCGGCCAGCGCTACCGCGCCACCGGCCTCGACCTGCACGCCCTCGATCTCTCCGGCTCCTCCCTCCAGGAGGCCATCCTGCGCTCCTGCTCCTTCTCCTCCTGCCAGCTCGCTCACGCCGACCTCTCCGGCGCCGTGCTCACCGGCTCCCTCTTCCAGCAGGTCCACGCCCCCGCCGCCTCCCTCTCCCAGGCCATCTGCTGGCAGACCCTCTGGCTCGGCGCCTCCCTCCCGCACCTGCAGGCCGAGCGCGCCGACTTCAGCGAGGCCGACCTCTCCCAGGCCGACCTCTCAGCCTCCTCCCTGCGCCTGGCCCGCTTCGATCAGGCCCGCCTCCTGGGCACCTCCTTCCGGCAGGCCAATCTGCAGCAAGCCTCCTTCTTCCAGGCTGACCTCACCGGCGCTGATCTCACCGGCGCCCGCCTCTGGGGCGCCTCCTTCTTCGGCGCCACCGGCCTGGAGTCCGTGCGCGCCGACTGGCTCGACCTCAGCCCTCCCGAGGAGGAGCCCAAAGACCTCCTCGGCGAACCCATCCTTCACTGGCTTGACTGGATGGAAATCAGCACTTTTGATCCGGACTGGGAATTCCTATGCCCGGACCCCCACACCAGTTGGGATGATTTGGGCTTCCGTATCACTGGAGAAATCGCCCGCCGCTGGCTCCTCAAGCTGGCCTCCCAATCCTTTGTCCCCTATCTTCAGCAACGCCTCCAGGAACATGAGCGCTTGCTTGCTGATAGGCAACGGTCAATCTACAGCGAGCGGTTGGTGGATGGCGGCGTGGACCTGCACGGCCTGGATCTCTCTGCCCGGCGCCTCAGCCACGCCTACCTGCCCGCCTCCAACTTCAACCACTCCACGCTCCACCGCACTCAGCTCGCCTGCGCTTATCTCGTCTCCTGCTCCTTCCTGCACGCCAACCTCGACCAGGCTAACCTCCGCTGGGCCCTCTGCTGGAAAGGCCGCTTCCAGCAAGCCCGCCTCCGGCACCTCGACGCCTCCCACGCCTCCTTCTGGCTCGCCAACTTGCAGGGCGCTGATCTCAGCTCCGCCCATCTTGCCCAGACCGATTTCTCCGACGCCGAGCTATCCCAGGCCTGCTTTGCTCACGCCAACCTGCAACAGGCCTGCTTTGCCCACGCCAACCTCACCGGCGCCGATCTCACCGGCGCCCGCCTCTGGAACACCTCCTTCTCCGGCGCCACCGGCCTGGAGTCCGTGCGCGCCGACTGGCTCGATGTCGGCCCTCCCGCACACTCCGAACGCCTCACCGGCGAAGCCGCTCGCCGCTGGCTCCTGGAGGTCGCCACCTCGCCTCTGCCACCGTTCCTGGCCCGCCTGCGGGATCAAGGAGACCCCGACCCGTCTCCTGGCCTTCCATCTCAGCTAGAAAGCGAGGATCACCCATGAACCGACCCCTACCCGCTGAGGTCTCTGCTCGCCTCCAGGCCCACCAGCTCTGGCGCTCCTCCTCCGGCTCCGCCGGCCAGCGCTACCGCGCCACCGGCCTCGACCTGCACGCCCTCGATCTCTCCGGCTCCTCCCTCCAGGAGGCCATCCTGCGCTCCTGCTCCTTCTCCTCCTGCCAGCTCGCTCACGCCGACCTCTCCGGCGCCGTGCTCACCGGCTCCCTCTTCCAGCAGGTCCACGCCCCCGCCGCCTCCCTCTCCCAGGCCATCTGCTGGCAGACCCTCTGGCTCGGCGCCTCCCTCCCGCACCTGCAGGCCGAGCGCGCCGACTTCAGCGAGGCCGACCTCTCCCAGGCTGACCTCTCGGCCTCCTCCCTGCGCCTGGCCCGCTTCGATCAGGCCCGCCTCCTGGGCACCTCCTTCCGGCAGGCCAATCTGCAGCAAGCCTCCTTCTTCCAGGCTGACCTCACCGGCGCTGATCTCACCGGCGCCCGCCTCTGGGGCGCCTCCTTCTTCGGCGCCACTGGCCTGGAGTCCGTGCGCGCCGACTGGCTCGA
Organism: Thermogemmatispora argillosa; assembly: GCF_059696725.1. NCBI lineage: Bacteria > Bacillati > Chloroflexota > Ktedonobacteria > Thermogemmatisporales > Thermogemmatisporaceae > Thermogemmatispora > Thermogemmatispora argillosa. Next base: position 2,070,282 of record NZ_AP019377.1, read on the forward strand.
CCTCAGCCCTCCCGAGGAGGAGCCCAAAGACCTCCTCGGCGAACCCATCCTTCACTGGCCTGAATGGTTCGAAATTAGCCTGCTCGAACCTGACTGGGAGTTCCTGCAAGAGGAACTCTGGAACAGTAGGAATGAATTTGGCTTCGACCGTCTCGCCGGCGAAGCCGCCCGCCGCTGGCTCCTCAAGCTGGCCTCCCAATCCTTTGTCCTCTATCTTCAGCAACGCCTCCAGGAACATGAGCACTGGCTTACTGATGGGAGACGTCAGCAGCGGTTGGTGGATGGCGGCGTGGACCTGCACGGCCTGGATCTCTCTGCCCGGCGCCTCAGCCACGCCTACCTGCCCGCCTCCAACTTCAACCACTCCACGCTCCACCGCACTCAGCTCGCCTGCGCTTATCTCGTCTCCTGCTCCTTCCTGCACGCCAACCTCGACCAGGCTAACCTCCGCTGGGCCCTCTGCTGGAAAGGTCGCTTCCAGCAAGCCCGCCTCCGGCACCTCGACGCCTCCCACGCCTCCTTCTGGCTCGCCAACTTGCAGGGCGCTGATCTCAGCTCCGCCCATCTTGCCCAGACCGATTTCTCCGACGCCGAGCTATCCCAGGCCTGCTTTGCTCACGCCAACCTGCAACAGGCCTGCTTTGCCCACGCCAACCTCACCGGTGCCGACCTCACCGGCGCCCGCCTCTGGAACACCTCCTTCTCCGGCGCCACCGGCCTGGAGTCCGTACGCGTCGACTGGCTCGATGTCGGCCCTCCCGCACACTCCGAACGCCTCACCGGCGAAGCCGCTCGCCGCTGGCTCCTGGAGGTCGCCACAGCACCTCCCTCCTGATGCCTCATGCACGCGGGGGAGCCTCTTGCCAAGAACAGGCTCCCCCGCCGAGCCGGTCACTCCCTCTGGAGAAGGCCACAGGTGTCCTAGCAAGATCATCCATCTAGCCTGAATAAAGATCCTGTGACAGCAGCGCCCTGAAGGCAGACAGCGCGAGAGGCCCCACCGCATAACGTAATGCTGCAGACCTTCACTGCTGCTAAATACTAGCCTGGGCCTGGCATTCCCAAAAAAGAAACAGGCAGGTGGATCAGGACTTCTACCGTGTGATCCACCTGCCTGCCTCCCCGCCATATCAGCGGCGCGGCGGCCTGGTACCCCTGCACTGGTCCCGGCGCTAGAGCGTTGCCGCCGCCTTCAGCGCCAGATCGACCAACCAGAAAGGTAACACCGTACCCAGCGCCAGCGCACCCAGAGCCGCCAGCCCCAGACCGAGCCAGGTTATCCAGCCTAGCGAGCTGCCAGCCAGCATCCCCTCTTCGGCAGCCTGCTCTCGTATCTCAGGCGCCTGCTCTGCTGCAGGCACGCGCCTCGCCGCCGCCTGAGGAGCAGCCTTCACCGCTACTGCAGCCCCAGCCGCTCCTGAACTCACCCCCCCTGCATGCGTCGCCACCGCCCGCCCCAATGGCCCGGAAACCCTTGGCCCGCTACCAGCCCCCGCTCCCGCCACGGCCAGAGCCGGAGCCGCCTCATGGGACTCCCCCACTGCCTCGCGCGCCGACTCCATAAACATCGCCGCGATCAGACGCAGGTAATAATACATCCCCAGCACACTTGTCAGCACACCGATCAGCAGCAGCTCAGGATGCCCTCCCTGCAACGCAGCCAGGAATAGATAGTACTTGGCAGCAAAGCCGGCCATTGGTGGGAAACCGGCCAAGGCCAGCAAGAAGAAGGCCAGAAAGCCCGCCAGCCAGGGCCGCCGAAACCACAGCCCACGCAAATCCTCCAGATCACAGCCACCATTGTCCAGCCGCTCCAGAGCACTCAGCGCCCCAAAGGCCCCCGCATTCAGAAAGGCATAGCAGAGCAGATAGAACAGAATAGCAGCCAGACCGGTCGCTCCTCCCACAACCACACCAATCAGCAGATAGCCGGCATGAGCCACACTCGAGTAGGCCAGCAGCCGCTTGGCATTGCGCTGCACCAGCGCTAAGACATTGCCCCCCACCATAGTCAGCACCGCCAGCGCCCACACCACCGCCTGCCAGTCCGCCGCCACCGGCGCCAACACCACTGCGAAGACCCGCGCAAAGGCCACCAGAGCCGCGGCCTTTGTGCCGACCGACATAAAGGCCGTCACCGGCGCCGGCGCTCCCTCATAGACATCGGGCGTCCACATCTGGAAAGGAATAGCCGACACCTTAAAGGCAAAGCCCACCGTCAGCAGCCCGATCCCAATGAGCAACAAGGTCGTACTCTGCGGATGCGCCTGCAAAAACTGGAGCACCCCCGGCAAAGCGCTCGTCCCCCGCGCCCCGAAGCGCGTCGTTCCCGTGGCTCCATAAATCAGCGCCACCCCATACAGCAGGAAAGCGGAGGCGAACGAACTCAACAAAAAGTACTTCATCCCCGCCTCCTGCGAGCTTTGCCGACGTGTCACAAAGCCACAGAGGATATAGAGCGCCAGCGACAACGTCTCCAGTCCCAAGAATAGGGTCATAAAGCTGGTGGCCGCCGCTAGCAGCATCATCCCCAGCGTTGCCGCCAGGAACAAGGCATAATACTCACCCTGATGCACCAGCTTCAGGCGCTTCAGATAGGCGGGCGAAAAGATAATCCCTAAACCAGCAGCGCTTAAGATCGCCAGATAAGCGTAGAGCGATCCCCAGTCAGAGCCGACCAGGCCAAAGAAAGCCCGCTGACCGTCACCGACCACGAAGAGCACGATCGTAGCCGCCAGCGCCCCCAGCACTCCCAGCAAGGCCAACAGCGGCAGCACAAAGAAATTAGCCGCCCCGCGCTCGCGAGGCACAGGCCCCGTCTGGGGTAAGAGCAGATCGACCAACAGGACCAGCAGCGCTACTCCGGCCAGTACCAGTTCAGGCGCAATGCGGGCCCAGTCGGCAGCCGATGCAATGTACGTAAACGACATAGTAGAACCTCGCGACAAAACCTGTTCCCGCTCCCCTCCGCTGCCACCCTTCCCCGCTCCGTTCACTCACCTCACCATTAATTCCCCCGCTTAGTGTTCCACGAAGAACGTCAGCGGCAGCGGATGCACACCGATATAAAAGATCAGCACCAGCAACGGCAGTAGCACCAAAAACTCGCCAATATCCAGATCAGGCAAGCCCCCCTTGCGCTCAGCCGCCAGCAGCGGGCCACCCGCTGGACGTACCCCCATCATCGCATTCTGCACCAGCCGCACCATATACCAGGCCGCCGGCACGACGACCAGTGTGCCCAGCACGCCAAAAACCGCGTTAGTGCGGAAGACCCCTAAGAGAGTCAGGAATTCACCCGCAAAACTGTTGAGGCCAGGCAGGCCCAGCGACGATAGAGAAGCAATCATCAGGACGCTCGCCATAATCGGCCAGCGGCGCGCCATCCCTCCATAGTCTTCCAAACGCCGCGTGCCCGTCCGCGCCTCCAGAAAGCCCACAATCAGGAACAACGCCGTGATCGTGATGCCATGGTTGACCATCTGTAGGACCGCACCGTCGATCCCCTGCTGACTGGCCACCCCCTGGGCGTTGAGCGCGAAAATGCCGAGCGTAATCACTCCCAGGTGGCTGATGCTCGAATAGGCCAGCAGGCGTTTCATGTCGCTCTGCACCAGGGCCAGCAGCGCGCAGTAGAGAATGCCAATCACCGCCAGCGTATTGATCAGCGGCGCCAGACGATGGGCAGCATCCGGGAAGAGCGTCAGACAATAGCGCAGGAACCCAAAGGCCCCAGCTTTGGCCATCGCCCCAGAGAGCATGGCCGTCACCGGCGCCGGCGCCTCGCTATAGGCATCCGGCAGCCAGCTATGGAAGGGCACCAGCGGCACTTTGACAGCAAAGGCAGCAGCAAACGCCAGGAAGAGCCAGAGCTGCACAGTGCTGCTGAGGCGCGTCGAGCTATTGATCATGGCCGCCAGATCGAGCGTATAATGTCCGCCTGTGCGATAATAGTAGCCCAGGGCGATGATTGCAGCAAGCATCAGCAGACTGCCCACCGCCGTATAAAGCACAAACTTAATAGCCGCATAGACCCGGCGTGGTCCGCCCCAACCCCCAACCAGGAAGTAGGCCGGGATCAGCATCAGCTCCCAGAAGATATAGAACAGGAAAAGATTGGTCGCCAGAAAGACCCCTAGCAAACCGCTCTCCAGCAAGAGCATGAAAGCCAGATAGGTGCGTAGCTTCTGCTCGACGCGGAACGAGGCCGCCAGGCAGACCACCGTTAACAGCGTCGTCAGGGTCATCAGTAAGACGCTCACGCCGTCCACGCCCAGGCTATAATTGATACCCAGGGCCGGCAGCCAGCTCAGATGCTCTTGCAGCAAGAAGGTCACGCTAGCCACCGTCGGCGAAGCCTCACCTACCACCACAGGAACCGTGCCCACCGTAATCACCGTTGGATGCGGCTGGGCATAGGCCAGCAGCACCCCCAGGGCCAACAGCAAGTCTAGCCAGGCCACTCCCAGCGCCGTCCAGCGGATCACATTGACACGCTCGCGGGGGAGCAAGAGCACGACGATGCCCCCCAACAGCGGGAGAAAGATAATCGTTGATAGCATCGGGAACATGCCGGCTTACCCCCTCACAACATAGTAGAGCAAAATCAGAATCACCCCGACCAGGATCGCCAGCGCATAGTTACGCACATAACCGGTCTGCAAGCGACGTACGCCCGCGCTCACCAGCCCAAAGGCCCGCGCTATCAGCCGGCTGCCCCCATCAAGCAGCCCACCCTCAAGCAGAACCGTCGCCTGACGTCCCAGCCACAGCAAGGGATTAATCAAGAGCGCAATGCCAACCTCGTCAACATAGTACTTGTTGTAGACCAGGCGATAGAGGGGATTGCGACTCTCCTTGTAAACAAAGCCCTGACCGTAGCGCCGCCAGGCGATCAGCAGTCCAAGCAGCGCGAAGACCAGGCTGGCCCCTGTCGAGAGCCAGAGCAGACGCACATTGCCCTCCGGCGCACTGCCTAGCACCGGCTCCAGGAAGGTATTCAATGGCTGCCAGCGGCTGTAGTTGAAGAGCGCAAACGAACCAACCAGACCGCCAATCGTCGACAGGATAGCCAGAATCACTAGAGGGACAGTCATCACCGCTGGCGCCTCATAGATCTCATAGAGCGCCGACTCAGGGCGTCGCCGCCGCGCCGCTACACGTACTGCTTCCTCTTCTTCCTCTCCCTCCTCCTCGTCGACAGCCCCATGCCCATGCCTGAGCGGTCCCGTGCCGCGATAGTTGCCCATAAAGACGGCATAGAAGAGGCGGAACATATAGAGCGCCGTCAGGCCAGCAGTCAAGATACCCAGGCCCCACAGCCCGTAGTACAGATAACGCATACTTCCGCCACTGCTGGCAGCCTGCGTTAGCAGGGCACTCAGAATATCATCCTTGCTCCAGAAACCGGCAAAGGGCGGAATCCCGCTGATGGCCAGCACCGCGATTAGAAAGGTCCAGAACGTAATCGGCATGCGGTAGCGCAGCCCCCCCATCTCGCGCATGTCCTGCTCACCACCCAGGGCATGGATGACCGCTCCCGCTCCCAGGAAGAGCAGCGCCTTGAAATAGGCGTGCGTCGTCAGATGGAAAATCCCCGCGCTATAGCTCCCCGCACTCTCACCCATGAACATATAGCCGAGCTGGCTGATCGTCGAATAGGCCAGCACGCGCTTGATATCGAGCTGCGTCAGCGCAATGGTCGCCGCAAAGAGGGCCGTCAGCCCTCCAATGGCGCCCACAATCGGCAGCGCATAGGGCGAGAGCGTAAAGAGCGCATGCGCGCGCGCCACCAGATAGACGCCGGCGGTTACCATCGTCGCCGCATGGATCAAAGCACTTACCGGCGTTGGACCTTCCATAGCATCAGGCAGCCACATATAGAGCGGCAACTGCGCCGACTTCGCCGCGCAGGCCACGAAGAGCAGCAGCGGAATGGCCAGCGAAACCAGCGCGCCCAACGACTGACAGGAGGCCGCCGTCAGCACCCCGTAGCCGCTTGTGCCTGGAATGCAGTTTGGGCCGCCATAGCCGTAGTCGACTGTATTGAAGTGCTTAAAGAGCAAGAAGATAGCCAGCATCAGGCCAAAGTCGCCAATGACATTGATCACCAGCGCCTTGCGCGCTGCCGCGACCGCCGCCGGACGCTGATACCAGAAGCCAATCAACAAGAAGGAGGCCAGACCGACCAGGCCCCAACCCACCAGCAGGAAAAGCAGATTATCCGCGCTTACCAGCAGCGTCATTGCAAAGATGAAGAAATTCAGATAAGAGAAGAAGCGCCAGAAGCCCGGATCATCCGCCATATAGCCAGCCGAATAAATATGGATCAAGAGGCCGACCCCGGTGATCACCAGCAGCATCGTCGCCGAAAGCGGATCGAGCAACAGGCCAAAGTGCACCTGCAGGTCGCCGGCGATCGTCCAGGTGTAGACCGTCGCATCGCTCACACGCTGGCTATCCGGGTGGATGCCCAGCAGTCCCAGGAAGGCGCTCAGAGCGAAGAGAAAGGAGAGGGCCACCGTGCCCCAGGCAACAGTAAGGATCGCCGAGCGCGGCAAAGTTCTGCCGAGCAGCCCCAGGATGATGAAGCCCAGCAGCGGCGGGATCAGCACCCAGAGAAGAAGACTTGCCATCGCGTTACCCTCGCAGCAGGTTCATCTCGTCCACGTCGATATTGCGCCGTGTTCGGAAGATCGAGACAATGATCGCCAGCCCGACCACCACCTCAGCGGCGGCCACCGTCAATACGAGAAAGACAAAAACCTGACCATCCGCCGAATCCAGATAGCTTGAGAGCGCCACAAAGGCCAGATTGACCGAGTTGAGCATGAGTTCGATCGACATAAAGATAATGAGCGGATTGCGCCGCACCAGAACGCCAATGGTGCCGATGGTGAAGAGCAACGCGCTCACGATCAGATACCAGGATAGCGGTATCGTTGTCATTGTTGTCAGCCTCCTCGCCGCGCCGCGCCATCTCTCTTAGTTACTCAGGCCTTGCGCCCAAGGACCAGGGCCCCCAGGATCGCCACCACAATGACCAGGCTGGTCACCTCAAAGGCAAACGAGAAGCCGTGGAAGAGCGCCTGACCGAAGGCTTGAATGTTCCCCTGCTGAGCCACAACCCGCGAGAGGGCCTCAGAGCCATGTGCCCGCGCCGCCTCATTGAGCGGCGTTCCGCTGAGCAAGAGATAGCTGAGGGCCCCCACCAAAACCAGGCCTAGCACCGCCGCGACCCCTCGCTGCCATGGCAAGCGATCTTGCAGATCGGGGTCGCGCGGGTCGGCGGCCAGCATCGTTACTACGAAGAGGAAGAGCACCATGATGGCGCCGGCATAGATCAAGATTTGCACAATGGCAATAAACATGGCCCCGAGCTGGAGATAGAACATGGCCAGAAAGAGTAATGTCAGAATCAGGCTCAGGGCACTGTGGACCGCGTTTCGGAAGAGAATCACGCCCAGGGCCGAGGCCACGCTAGCTACGGCCAGTACAAAAAAGGAGATGATCAGCGCCGGTCCGCTCATGCTCGCCTGCCCTCCTCCTCTGCTTCTTCTTGCAGGAACTTGCGCCGATCTTCGTCCTGCTCCTCGTTGCGCAGCAGCACCTCCGGCTTTGTCTGGGCGTCGCCCAGGCCCACCGCCGCCGCGCTGGCCTGCAGTCCATCAAAGACCCGACTCTGCTGCGGCACCGGCTGCGGCGCCTCTTCCTCCGGTGGCGGCGGATCAAACCAGTAGGCGGCAGAGCCGACTGTCGCCTGCCCCAGCGGCTCTAGAAGCTGCTCTTTGTGGTAAATCATGTCCTCGGGATAGTAGGCCGCCAGTTTGTATTCGCGCTCCAGGGTGATGGCTCCCGTCGGACAGGCGGCCTCGCAGTAGCCACAGAAGATGCAGCGCAGCAGGTTGACATCAAAGACTTTGGCATAACGCTCGCCCGGCGAAACACGATGCTCTTCCGTGTTCTCTTCAGCTTCAATGTAGATGGCATCGGCGGGGCAAGCGCCCGCACAGAGGAAGCAGCCGACACAGCGCTCTAGCCCGTTCGGATAGCGGTGCAGGACGTGGCGCCCACGAAAGCGCGGCGGTAGCTCGCGCTCCTGCTCCGGGAAGGAGACCGTGGTCGGCTTGCGCCCCATATTTTTGAGGGTGGTGGCTAACCCTTTGAGTATATCTAGCGACATGATTTCTTTCGCTGCCTCCGTGAGACGTGTTTGTCTCGTCTCTTCACTCTCTCACTCTCGCTCACAGGCCTCGCCAGAGCTGCCAGACTCTTCTTTGATCGTCAACTCGAAACTTCCTTCTATCCACTTCTCACACTTCTTTTCTCGTCTGGCAGCTCTCACATCTCTTTTTATTGCTCTTCTGCTTTGCCTGGTACTGCAAGCCTGATGGTTCTGCAGAGCTTCAAGCCTGCACACGGCCATCTTGCAGTAGTGCCTGGCCGCTGCTGCTCGGGCTTATGTCGACTTCGATCGACTTCACCAGGCGCACCGAGGGCGGCAATAGCTCGGCCCCGGTCTTGCTGATGGCAAAGCGTGTCTGGCGGCTGCGCAGCCAGGTGAGGGCCAGGATGGCTACAATAATCGCCAGCCCGATCAAGCCGTTAATCCACCACGGCAGCCCCAGCGCTACGCAGGCCGCGCTGACTATGGCGTTCAGCACCGCCAGCGGCAGCAGGAATTGCCATCCCAGGCGCATCAGACGGTCGTAACGAATGCGTGGCAAGGTGGCACGCAACCAGATGAAGAGGAAGAGGAAGCAAGCTACCTTGACCGCAAAGATCACCAGCGATAGCCCCGGGATGCGCTCCAGTCCGAAGAAGCTCCAGCCCCCAAAGAAGAGGGTCGTAGCCACCGAGCTGACGGTGATCATGTTGATATACTCGGCCATCTGGTAGAGGCTCCAGCGCAGGCCACTATACTCCGTCAGGTAACCAGCGGTCAGCTCCTGCTCGGCCTCTGGCAGATCGAAGGGAGCGCGGTTCACCTCGGCCACGGCAGCAATCATGTAGATTACGAAGCCGAGGGGCTGGGCCATAATGAACCAGATCCCCTGACCTTGCAGCGTCTGCTGATGGACAATGCTGACCATGCTCAGCGTGCCCGCCCACATCAGGGTACCACTGAGGGCAAGCCCCAGGCTGGTTTCATAGGAGATCATTTGAGCCGCGCTGCGCAGGGAGCCGAGCAGTGAATAGCGGTTCCCCGAGGACCAGCCGCCCAGGACAATGCCGTAGACCGCCAGTGAGGAAATCGAGAGAATCCAGAGCAGGCCGACATTGATATCGCCGACCCACGGGTCCCAGACGCTGGGTTTGCCGGGTGTCCAGCTATTGCCGACCGGCACGACAGCGAAAGCGCTCAGAGCCACTACTACCGAGATGACTGGGGCGATCAAGTAGATGACCTTGTGGGCCTGGGCCGGGATAATCTGCTCCTTGAAGGCCATCTTGATGGCGTCGGCCAATGGCTGGAGAGCGCCGAAGGGGCCGGCACGATTCGGCCCCAGGCGTCCCTGAATGCGTGCCACTACGCGCCGTTCAATCCATGTCATGTAGGCGAAGATCGTCAGCAGGATGACGATCAGAATGGCGCTCTTAACAAGCGAGGCGACCACGAGCAGCCAGGTAGGGCTATTCTCAGGCATGGGCCACCTCCACTTCTTCTGTGCGCACACCCTGCAGGCCGAGGCCCTCCCAGGTCAGGCCTCGGTAGAGCGGATGCTGGGCGGCGATCTCAAGGAGGACATCCTCCGGTCCCTCATAGGTCCAGGGATGGCCAAGCAGAGCCGCCAGGTCCATCAGGATCTCCCAGTCGGCACGCGCTCCGGGCAAGGGCCGTAGAGCGCGGCGAATAGCCTGCACATGGTGATCGACGTTGGTCATGCTGCCATCTTTCTCGGCGTAGGTTAGAGCTGGCAGGACTACGTCGGCCTGCTGAGCCGTCTCGGTCAGCAGGATCTCTTGCACGACAATGAATTCCTTGCCGCGGCGCAGGTTGCCGTCGGCCAGATGGCGCGCCGGATTGGCGCCCATGATGTAGAGAGCCTTGACAGCATCGCTGGTGAGCATTTCTTGATAGCTCAGGCCCGCCGGCGAGGCCGGGCGATAGCCAGGCAGACTATCGGGCAGCAGGCCCATGTCGCGCGCGCCCAGCGAATTGGCATCCTCAAAGAGTGGTCCTACGCCGGCCCCGGGTCGGTCAATGTTGCCGGTCACTACCGCCAGCGCCTGCAGATCGGGGGCCAAATTGGCACAGCCGGGAGCCAGGGTCGCCATTTCGTCGTAGAGGATGAGGGCCGCCGGGGCTGCAGCGATCTCACGCGCCAGCTCGCGCAGGGCAGCGGTCGTCTCTGGACCACAGAGGGCCGCGGCCTGCTCTGTCTCCTGGGATGTCTCTTGGAGACGCCGCCGCACGTCTTCGCGTGGGTTGCGCAGATTCTCCTGGCGCAGAGCGGCCTCCAGCAGCAGACGCGCCGCTGCTCCCGCCCCATGCTGCGGCAGGCGAATGACGCGCGTGGCCAGGCGATCCAGCTCGGTCGAACCCTCGTTGACAATATAAATCTTGGCGCCAGCCTTCAGAGCCTTTTTGATGCGCAGGTTCAAAATCGGCTGCCGCTCGTAGGGATCAGAGGCCACCAGGATAATGTGGGAGGCCCGCTCAAATTCGGCGATGGCCGTCGTCAGCATCCAGGGCCGACCGGTCAGCGGATCACGTGGGCCCGGGAAGAAGCCATGATGGTGATCGACGTTGGGTGTGCCTAGAGCCTCGCGTAGCAGCTTCTGGAAGAGATAGGCTTCCTCGTTCGTGGTGCGTGTTGAGCCGATACCACCGATGGCATTGGCCCCATACCGCTCCTTAATGGCGCGCAGCCGCTCGGCAATCAGACCCAGGGCCTCGCCCCAGCCCGCCGGCTCCAATGAGCCGCCCGGCTGTCGTCGCACTAGCGGCGTTCGCAGACGCTGCGCATCGTTGACATAGTCGAAATCCCAGCGCCCACGATCGCACAACCAGCCGTCGTCGATGTCATCGTTGCAGCGGGACATCTGGCGCATAATCTTGTCGACGCGCACGTCGATGCGCACGTTGCAGCCCACGCTGCAGTTATTGCAGACACTCGGGATGCGCTTCAGCTCCCAGGGACGGGCCTTGAAGCGATACTTTACTGAGGTAAGGGCCCCAACGGGACAGATCTCGACCGTGTTGCCCGAGAAGATTGAATCGAAGGCCTGGCCAGGGGCCGTGCCTACTTCCATGCGGTAGCCCCGGTTGATCATCACCAGCCCGTTATCCATCGAGATCTCGGAGCAGAAGCGCGTACAACGCTGGCAGAGAATGCAGCGCTCGCGATCGAGCAGCACGCGATCGCTGACAGGGATCGGCTTGGGATAGTGCCGCTTGCGTAGATCGAAGCGCGTCGCGCCTGGCCCGTGCCGTAAGGTGAAATCCTGTAGATCACATTCACCACCCTTATCGCAGATCGGGCAGTCAAGCGGGTGGTTGATCAGGAGAAACTCCAGGGTGCCACGGCGCGCCTTGAGCACCTTCTCTGTCTTCGTATGGACGACCATGCCCTCGCTGACCGGCGTCGTACAGGCCGTCTGCGGGGGCTTGGGCATCTTCTCAATCTCGACAAAGCACATGCGGCAGGCGCCGAGCGGGGGCATCTTGGGGTGATAACAATAGATAGGGATCTCAATGCCCGCCTGCTTGGCCGCCGCCCAGACCAGCGTCCCGGGGGGCACAGCCACCGGGATACCATCGATCGTCAGATGGACAAGTCCGTCGTTTTTTGCCTCTTCAGCCATAGCTTCTTCTATCCTTCACGCGGGAGGGCCGCCAGCTATACTGCTCAGAGCTGGTCACCATTCGACCGGCACGGCAGCCACTCGCTCAGACTTGCTTCAGAGCGCGGCGGCAGCCGGCCTGCGCGCCTTTGGTCCTACCATGCAGCCCCCCTCGCGCACGTGATATTCGTATTCCTCGCGGAACAGCTTGATACTGCTCGTAATCGAAGAGGTTGCCGCATCGCCCAGCGGACAGAACGACTTGCCGCTGATATTATCACAGATATCCAGCAAGAGATCGATATCGCTCAGTTTACCGTGGCCGTGCTCGATGCGCTCCAACAATTGCACCAGCCAGTAGGTGCCTTCGCGGCAGGGCGTACACTTGCCGCAGGACTCATCGCGATAGAACTCGGTCATGCGCAGGACCGCATCAACAATGCACGTATCCTCATGCATCACGATAACGCCACCGGAGCCGAGCATCGAGCCAGCCGCCGCCACCGACTCAAAATCGAGCGGCGTATCAATTTTGTCGGCCCCCAGAATAAAGGTCGAGGAGCCGCCGGGAATGACGGCCTTGAGCCGCTTATCGTCAAGGATGCCGCCGCCGTACTGCTCATCGTAGATCAACGTGCGCAGCGGCGTGCCCAGAGGCAATTCGTAGTTGCCCGGCTTCTTGACATGGCCGCTCAGGCAGAAGATGCGCGTTCCCTTGCTCTTTTCGGTCCCGAAGGAGGCATACCAGTCAGCCCCGTTGCGCACAATGGCGGGCACTGTCGAGAGCGTTTCACAGTTATTGATCACCGTTGGCCCGCCGTAGAGGCCGACCGCCGCCGGGAAGGGCGGCTTGAGACGGGGATAGCCGCGGCGCCCCTCCAGAGACTCCATCAGGGCGCTCTCTTCACCACAGATATAGGCGCCGGCCCCGCGATGGACAATCACATCGAGACTATAGCCGCTGCCCAGAATATTCTTGCCGATATAGCCGGCGGCATAGGCTTCGTCGACGGCGCGCTGCACCTGGCGGGCGGCATAGGCCAGCTCGCCGCGCACATAGATAAAGGCCGTTGAAACGCGACAGGCGTAACTGGTAATGATGACGCCCTCAACCAGCTGATGGGGGTTTTTCTCCATCAGCATGCGGTCCTTGAACGTACCCGGCTCGCTCTCGTCGCAGTTGCAACACAAATACCGCGGCTCATTCTTGGCCAGAAATCCCCACTTCATGCCGGTTGGGAAGCCAGCGCCGCCGCGCCCGCGCAGGCCGGATTTCTTGACCAGCTCGACGATCTCCTCCGGCTGGTACTCGCGCAGCGCCTTCTCCAGGGCCTCATAGCCACCGTACTGGCGATAGACGTCGAGGCGATCGATTCCGGGTACATCGATGTGCTTCGTAACAATCAGTTCTGGCATAGTACGCTTCCTTCACTCCAGCACAACATCGGCCAACCAGCTAGCCCTGCCCATCAGCAGCCGCCGGCGCCTGATGGGCGCTGCCCCAGGACCTGGCCACGGCCCTGGCTCTGACGCTGGCCCTCGCTCTGTAATTCCGCTTCCCATTGATCGACCAGGCGATCAACCAGCTCGGGCGTCAGATTCTCGACGAACTCGTCGTTGACCTGGAGTACCGGGGCCGTGCCACAGGAGGCCAGGCACTCCGCCGTCAAGAGCGTATAGCGGCCATCGGGGCTGGTCTCGCCGCGCTTGATACCAAGACGACGCTCTAGCTGCTCGATCAAAGCATCGCAGCCGCGCAGATAGCAAGAGATGCTATTGCAGACCTTGATCACCTTCTTGCCCGGCGGGCGCTGATAGTACATCGTATAGAAGGTCGCAACGCTCTCCACGTCGTCGACCGTCATATTTAGGACCTCTGCCACCGCCTCCAGCGCCGCACGGCTAATATAGCCTTCCTCGGCCTGCGCGATATAGAGCGCCGGCATCACGGCGGAGCGGGCCACCGGATAGCGAGCTGCCAGCTCGCGCATGCGCTGCTTTGCCTGTTCTGAAATCATCGATCAACCTCACCGAGCACGATATCGATGCTCCCGATGGCGGCCACCACGTCCGAGAGCAGGTTTCCCTGGATCATCTTCGGCAGCGCCTGCAGATTCGCAAAGGAAGGCGCGCGCACGTGCATGCGGTAGGGCCGCGCTGAGCCATCGCTGACAATGAAGAAGCCCAGCTCGCCCTTGGGCGACTCCGTGCGGACGTAGACTTCGCCGGCGGGTGGACGATAGCCCTCGGTGTAGAGCTTAAAGTGATGGATCAGGGCCTCCATGCTGCCGGTGATCTGCCATTTGGGCGGCGGCGCCACCTTCGGATTGGCCACGCGATAGCGACCGGGCGGCATGCCCTCTAGCGCTTGGTTGACGATGCGCAGGCTCTGCTCCATCTCTAGCATGCGCACCATATAGCGATCATAGACATCGCCATTGCTGCCAACCGGAATCTCAAAATCGAACTGCTCGTAGCCGCTGTACGGGAAGGCCTTGCGGATGTCCCAGGCGATGCCGCTGCCGCGCAGGGTTGGGCCACTGGTTGCATAGGCAATGGCATCCTCTTTGCTGAGCACTGCCACCCCTTTGGTACGCTCCAGCCAGAGCGGGTTATTGGTCAGCAGGTCATGATACTCCGCCAGGCGATCAGGGAAGACGCGCGTGAAGGCCCGCACCTTCTCATCGAAGCCAGGTGGTAGATCGGCCTGCAGGCCACCCGGGCAGATGTAGCTGGTCATCATGCGCACGCCCGAGACATACTCAAAGATATCCAGGATCATCTCGCGCTCGCGGAAGCAGTAGAGGAAGACGCTCATCGCCCCCAGGTCGAGCGCACTGGTGCCCAGCCAGACCAGATGGCTGGCGATACGCTGCAGCTCGGCCAGCAGCACGCGTGCATATTTAATTTTATCGGTGATCTCGTCCTCAATCCCCAGCAACTTTTCCACCGCCAGCGAATAGCCCAGGTTATTGCACAGTGGGGCCAGATAATCCATGCGGTCGGTCAGCACCAGGGCCTGATGGTAGGTTTTCGATTCGGCGGTTTTCTCGATCCCAGTATGCAGGTAGCCAATATCTGGCTCGGCCTTGACCACCGTTTCACCCTCGATGGTCAGCATCAGGCGCAGCACACCATGCGTGCTCGGGTGCTGTGGCCCCATGTTGATGGTCATCGTATCCTGACGCTGACCGCTCTCGTTTACCTGGCCTTCTTCGATGGTATAGCGCGTTTCTAGCTCCTGTTGCATAAGCAAGCCCTCATTGCTGCATGTCAGCCGTTGCACTCCAGAAGCGAGCGGATCAAGCAGCAAGAGCATCCACGTCCTGCTTTGACTGCGCTTGCTTCCTCAGCCTGCGTTCTCGCAGCCCCGGCAGACCAGGGCTGTCCCCTCTTCCTTCTCTTCCCTTCTGTCTTTGCTCCGCGGCTGCTGCCCCCTACGTTTTCCAGTCACTTCAGCTCTGCGCCCACGGCATGGAGCCTGGCCGGCGGTCCATGCCGTCTGGAAGATGGCACGCTGGCTGCGTTGCTTTGTCCGGCCTTGTCTTCCCCCGCTGTTCTCTCTTTACCTTTCTTTCAGTATCCTCGTTTCAGTATCCTAGAGCGGATCAACGCCTCTACAGGCAGCGCAGGCCAAAGCGGCGAAGGCGGGGCCAGATCAAGTGATCTGATCAGCCCCAGAGAAGCAGGCCAGCGAGCAAGCGAGCCTTGGCTTCCTGACCTCCAGAAGAGTAGGTAGGAAGGAGGGCGGGAAGCCTTGGTCAAGGCTCTCTTTTCCTGCCCATCCTCATGCCATTCCGACGGGCGGACAGCAAATCAGCCCGGCAGGTAGAGCAATAGATCAAGCTAAAGCAGCCGGTAAGGTGCTCACGCTCGCGGGGTACCCGGCTCTGGGTTTCTAGTAAAGGCGCTGCGACTCTCGTTCAGCTCGCGGCCCTGGGGGGTACGGAGGGTCTGGCGGCCAACGCCGGGGTCCACGTCGTAGGGAACCTGACCGCCCCAGTGTGGTTCAGGCAGATCGAAGCCGGTCAGCGGATAATCCTTGCGCAACGGATGAGTGGTCCAGTTGCTCGGCATCAGAATGCGGCGCAGGTCGGGATGATTGCTAAAGATGATGCCAAACAGATCATAGACCTCGCGCTCATACCAGTTCGCCGCCGGCCAAACACCGGTCACCGATGGCACCTGGGGATGTTCCTCGCGCCTGCCACCCACGCGCACCTTGAGCGCGAGCGTGCTGCGTCGCGGCAGCGAGAGCAACTGATACACCACATCGTAGCGGGGCACGCGCTCCAGCCAGTCGACAGCGGTGATCGTTGAGAGAAAGGTATACTGATGGTGCCGCTTGAGATAGTCACAGACAGCAACCAGGTGCTCAGTGGTCAAAACTACCGTCAGCTCGCCACGATGCTCGACGGTTTCTACCACCGCCTGGGGGAAACGCTCGCGTAGGGCTGCTACGGCAGCCTCGGCAAATGTATCCATGATCGCTCTTTCTTTCGCCTCGCTTTCCCCGCGCTGCTCCCATCCTCCCTCTTGCCCCACCTCTGCACGCTTTGTGTTTGCTTGTTTGCTTGTTCTCGCCTTCCAAGGCCAGCCAGCACAGCGGCGGCAAGCCGGCCAGGGAAGGTCTCGCAGTTCAGTACTTTAGCCTGGCCGCTCCTCGGTAGGACCAGGAAGCTTCAGGCCGCTCTCCTTGAGCGGATCGGGAGGATTGGGAATCCCTTCGCGGATCTTACGCTGCAACTCATTGAAGCCATAGAGCAGCATATCGGGTGTGGGCGGGCAGCCCGGGATGTAGACATCGACCGGGACAATTTTATCCACACCCTGAACGATGGCATAGTTGTTGAAGACGCCGCCACAGGAGGCGCAAGCCCCCATCGCGATGACCCACTTTGGCTCAGGCATCTGATCGTAGATCTGGCGCAGCACAGGGGCCATCTTGATCGAGCAGCGGCCCGCGACGATCATTAGATCGGCCTGGCGCGGCGAGGCTCGATAGACCTCGGCTCCGAAACGCGCGATGTCAAAGCGGTCGGCACTGGTGGCCATCATTTCAATGGCACAGCAGGCCAGACCAAAGAGCGCCGGCCATAGCGATGAGCTTCGCCCCCACTCGATAAGCTTGCTAACCTGCGTCGTCAGGATGCCAAATTCGCCAGTGCGCATCGGCAACTGGCGCGGACGACGTGGCGTCTGTGTGTTGGAAAAGGTCTGTACCGGTTCCCAGGGATTGGTTATTCCCATGTGAATGCCCCTTTTCGCCAGACGTAAATGTAGCCAATCATCAGGATCACGAAGAAGATGAGCAGCTCGATCAGGCCCAGCGTCTTCAGTTGATCCTTTAAGAGGACGGCCAGGGGATACAATGAGACAATTTCAATATCAAAGGCAATAAAAAGCATCCCCGTCAGGAGATATTTGACAGGAAAGCGCCGCTTCGGCGCCTGTATCTCCTGGATGCCACATTCATAGGGCGCCAGCTTCTCGGGCGTCGGCTTCTTCGGGCCAAGAACCGTCGTCGCCGCCATAACTAGCAGGCCAAAGAGAAGCGCCAGCGCCACCATGAGAAAAATGGGGAGAGGATCGCCCATCGTGGATATCCTTTATTTCCGATAAATACTCTGCGCGTTCTTCAGGGTACCGGCGCTGGTACCTGGTGTCATTTATACACTACTTCAGTTTGTATGGTAGCACAGCATGTCCAGGCTGTCAAACACTTGGACCTGGGCTAGCCGGCCCGCTGTCGCGCTCTCGCCCACGCCGCTCCTTCCTCTCATTGCTATGATGCCAGATGCAATAATAAGTGAATGGGAAGATTTTATTATATTTCCGCTCAAGAGAGGAGCAAGATCTTGGGTTCAGCAGGCAGAGGAGTAAGCCAGGCGGGAAAGGAACAAAAGCCAGGACCGCAGGTAGGTGAGCGCAACTCTGCGCTCGCCCCGCGGCCTGGCTTGCTCTGGATACAGGAGGGACGTGTTAGTTGTTTGTCTGCCGCTATTTCTCGATGGGGACCCCGACCAGGCTTCCCCACTCGGTCCAGGAGCCGTCGTAGTTGCGCACGTTGGGATAGCCCAGCAGGTAGCGCAGGGCAAACCAGGTATGGCTGCTGCGCTCGCCAATGCGGCAGTAGGCGATGATTTCTTTGTCGCCTGTGATGCCCTGGCTCTCGTAGATGGCGCGCAGCTCGTCTGCCGATTTGAAGGTCCCGTCTTCGCGGACGGCGCTGGCCCAGGGAATATTTTTGGCCCCCGGAATGTGCCCACCTCGCTGGGCCCCTTCTTGGGGCAGGTTGGGCGGCGCCAGCAGCTCACCTTTGTACTCGCCCGGTGAGCGTACGTCAACTAGCGCCACATGGTTGTCGCCCAGCTTGCTCAGCACGTCGTCTCGGAAGGCCCGGACTTCGCGATGTGGCTCCTCAGCGCGGTACTCGGTGCGCGGGTAGCTCGGCACTTCCGTGGTCAGGGGCCGCTTCTCAGCTACCCACTTGGCTCGCCCACCGTCAAGCAGACGCACATCTTTGTGTCCATAGTATTTGAGCAGCCAGAACGCCCAGGCGGCAAACCAGTTGTTGTTGTCGCCATAGAGAATAACGGTCGTATCATTGCTGACGCCTGAGCGGCTCAGCAGGTCCTCTAGCTGCTCCTTGCTGATGGGGGCGCGAATGACCTGGTCCTGCAGCTCTTTCTGCCAGTTGAAGCCCACTGCCCCGGGAATGTGCCCCTGCTCATAGGCGCTGGTGTCTACATCTACCTCAATGAGGCGTACGTTGGGATCGTTAAGATGTGCCTCAACCCAGTCGGCATCTACCAGCACTTCAGGATGGGCATAGCCTTTGTTTTCTGCCATCGATCTCCTCCATGTTCTGCCTGAAATATTTTTGATTTTGTTGAGCGACATACTCAACAAAGTCCTTTCTCTTATTAGAAACGGTCGAGGTGGTCGGTTTTATTCCAGCCAGCGGGGTGTGGAAATGTTCTTCGGGTGCAAAGGGCAGGGCAACAGGAAGCGCCCACTACTGGGTGAGGGGACCAGGCGTGATCTCGCTCAGGAGCGGAGATCTGGCCGGGCGAGAGTGGGGGAAGAAAAGAGTCGGACCGCGATGATCCGGCAGGCGATCCGACTCTTTGCGGGTGAGCTGAGTCAGCCGGGTCTGACCGGTTTGCTTCAGGTGAGCAGGACCTTGAGCAGGGTTCCTGTGGCGATCGAGCCGTCGGCCTGACTGGGCGCGGAGAGCATGAGGATGCCCTCTTGGGCGCCGGCATTGAAGTCGCTGCTATAGGTGAGGTTAGTCGAGAAGGTGGTCGGGCCGTTGCCACTCGCGCCGTGCACTTGGGCCTGACCTACCTGGTTATAGAGATGATCGAGCACGCGGAGGCTGCCTATCACCCCTTCGAAGGCGTTGCCTTTCCCGGTGACAGTCGTGGGACTGTGCAGCCGATCCAGGGCTGCTGGCGCACTAATGGAGAGCGTGGGGCTGCTGACATTGGTTACTTCCCAGATGCCTCCATTGGTGTTGGATTCGAGCCGGCTCATGCTGACGCGAATGGTGCTGCCACCCGGGTGAGGGCTCTTGACCTCGACGAGTGCGTTGACATCGTGCTGACCACCGCCGCTGATGAGGTGGGCCGGGGCATTTGGTCCCCAGTTGAAAAAGGCGGTGGAGGCGGCCAGGGCCTGGGCAACTTTGACCGCATCCAGTTTCCAGGGGTCATGTCCCTGGTTGACCGCCGCCTGATCCGCTTCGGCTTGGTAGCGCGTCAGATCAGGAAAGAAGGCCGGAAAGGCGATTTGGACCAGAGTTTGCTGAGCATCCGACCATTTGAACTCACGAAAAAGGTCGCGCTGGTAATTGGCCGGGTTGCGCCCGTGGTTGAGGGCCGAATTCTGATCCACTTCGGCGGTGAGTACGGTGTTGTAGCCGCTGATGATGGCGTCGCCATCGTAGAGGTTGAGGAGTTGAAAGATTTGCTGTGGGTTGGGGCCGGTGATGTGGTTGTAGACGTGGACGTCAAGAGCATGGCCCCCTTGATGCGCGACTGTGACCAGGGCCTGCAGCTCCGGCGTCCCCATGAGGTTGGCACATTGGACGCGCGTCACACTGGTGACGCCGGCTACAGCGTGCACGATGCTGCTCCAGTAGGCCGCGGTTTGGATGGCCGAGGGACAGGGACGGGGCCCAAGTAGCACGACCGGCGAGGCGGTGGCTGTGGCTCCTCCCGCCCCAACTGTGGCCGTGGCGCCAGTCCCCGATGTCCCTTGGCTCCCTCCTCCAAATGGGGAGCTGCAGGCCGCCAGGCAGAGGCTGAGGAGCAGCAGCACGATGCCACCGCTCAGGGTCAGGCCGCGATAGGCATGAGGCCTGAGTGGGTGCTTTGGGTGTTTGGGCCGCGTGGGTCGATGAAAGCAGTTCAGCATGGGCTTTCTCCTCGGGTATGGGACTGCGCTCGTTCCCGCTGCAGCATTAGCATAACATGGCTTGCCAAGGGCTTCTGTGAATTGGCACATATGAGCTATGTGAACTACTTACTAGCTCGCTATTATTTTTCTGGTCTCCAGACCGACACGTCTGGCGAGGCCTTCTTACTCGGGCCAGCGACTTCCGTCTCTCGCCAGGTCGGCAGGCTGCTCCCTTAGCGCTATCTGGGCTTCTTTCTTACCGCCTGGTACCTTTCTCCTAACGCTTGAGTATCAGCCTAATTACAGCTAGAACAGCGCTCCATAATTCGGTGGGGAGCATCTTCCAATTGGTCCTCTAGAGCCAGTGCAGTAGGGCTGAGATCATGCTAATAAACAGGGATCTCTCGGCTCTTTTCTGCTCTACCCGCTTACCCCTCCAAAACGCACTTTAAAAAAACCTCGCTCTGCTTTAGGATTCCCCCCGTCAAAATTCTAATTTGTTATTTTCATGTGTCAATTTGCTATTCACAATGTGAATAGCGTTGTCATCAGGAAGGATAACAGCCTGTCATGTTTGAACATTTGTCCAGGCGACCGGCGCTCAAGTCGGGCCCTTTTTCGGTCTTCTTAGCCACAATCTTTATATTTTTATATGCATCTATTACACTTTTTACCCTCAAAGGAGGAGGGGAAAAGATGAGCGCGTCCAAAGATAGTCTTAAGCGCTTCGGCCAGGCACTGCGGCAGAGGCGCGAGGCCCGTGGTTTCACGCGCGAGAAGCTCCTCACTCGGATGAGCGACCTCGCCAGCGAGCGCTATCCGGGTCGGCGTGTGCCTGATGTGAGCACTATCGCGCGCTGGGAACGGGGCGAACAATGTCCGCGGAGCTTCCATCTCAGGCTTGTCTGCGAGGTCCTCCAGGTTAAGCCGGAGGATCTGGGCTATCCCAAGCCGAGCCGGCGCCGGCCATGAACTCCATCCCATGCCATCATTGGGTGACAAACAAAAGAGAAGGGGCTATCGTTGATAGCCCCTTCCCGTCCGGTAAGGAGAGTAAGGGAAGCGTCCTGGGGGTCGGATCGGGCTGGTCGGGAGAGACGGGAGGCACAGGTCTAGGAGAGGAGAGAAGTGGCAGCGGCTCACTGAACACTTCGGACGCTCCCCCTCTCTACTCTTCTTTATCGGCTCATCTGCTTCATTCAACAGAGACAGTTCCTATCGATTGCTTGATTCAAGTGAAGAAAAGCCGGCATTCTTGCTTGTATCACCTCTCTTGCGGACTGCAGGGACAGGCAGGGGCAAGCCGGGGGGCATCCAGGGGGAAGCGCCAGATGGAAGGGGACCTGTCGCACGAAGCGGGCCGAGGCTCCGGCTTGATCATGCGCCCATGCGCTTGCAGCTTGCAGAAAGGCAGACCTTGGCCTATACTAGCTAGCAGATATGTTGACGGCCACGTTTGAGGTAGAACTTGCTGGCCAGTCAGGACGGCGAGCATCAGCAGAGCAGACGAGTCACTTTCATCTTCAGCTCAGCCTCCAGGCCGAGACTGGTCGCACCACGGTGCTCCTGGGCGAGAGCGGTGCCGGCAAATCGACGGTCTTGCGACTGCTGGCCGGCCTCTTGCGTCCCACGCGCGGGCAGATGGTTCTTGACGGCATCTGCTATTTTGACAGTGAGCGTGCGATTTTTGTCCCTCCCCAGGAGCGGCCTATTGGCTATGTCTTTCAGGATTATCTGCTCTTTCCCCATTTGACGGTCTTCGAAAACATCGCCTTTGGACTGCGGGCCCAGGGCCTGCGCGGTCAGGAAGTACGCCGCCGTACAGAGGCGGCCATCGAACAAATGCGCCTCAACGGTCTGGCCACCCGCCGCCCGGCTCAGCTCTCCGGTGGTCAACAACAGCGCGTCGCTCTGGCCCGCGCACTCGTGCTTCAGCCTCGCCTGCTCCTCCTCGATGAGCCGCTCGCGGCTTTGGATGTGCAGACCCAGCGCGAGGTACGCCAGGAGCTGCGTCGCCTGCTGAGTGAGATCGGCATCACCACGATTTTCGTCACGCATAACCACCTGGAGGCTCTGCTCTTCGGCGATCAGATTCTGGTGCTTGACAACGGTCAGGTGATTCAGCAGGGCAGCCGACGCGATTTGCTGGAGCATCCCCGCTCAGCCTACATCGCTGAGTTGGTGGGGTTGAATTTCTTGCGCGGGCAACTTGTGGCGCAGGAGGCGGGGGCCCTCTGTACGCTGGCCATCAGCGGCGGCAGTCGCCCCTTGCTGGTGAGTGCCGTTTTGGAGGAGAGCGAGCGCATAGCAGGAGAGGAGCTGCGCGAGGCGTGTGTGGTCGTTGACCCCCGCAGCATTACGCTCTATCGTACGCCACCGGAAGGCTCGGCTCGTAATCTCTTCGCCGGCCAGATTGTCCAGATTTTGCCCCTGACCGCTAGCCATAGTTCGGCGCATGACGGGCGCGTCCGCGTGAGCATCGAAATCGATCCGGCTTTGCCCCCGCTCACCGCCGAGATTACTGAAGACTCCCTGCAACGCCTGGAGCTACATGAGGGCGCCCATATCTATGCTGGCTTCAAGGCTACCGAGGCCCGCGCCTACTTGTGAGTGCGATGTAGAGCTTCTCCCCGTGCTGCTAGCGCCCTCCCCTGGTCCGGGGGTTGGCGCTTGAAACGCTCCCCCCTCCCCGTTCGTTGGTAATTCAGGTTTTTCTTGCCCCTGCGGTTCTGCACAAATAGTCAGTCCATCACCTATAGTCTCCCAATCATTGTTACGCATGCTTGCTTTAGCACTACAATAGCCAGTTTTGGCTATGTTTCAAATAGTATTTGCATGCTTCAATTTAGCTCATGCTATTATATCCGTGTTCCCGCGCCGGTTGATTGCTCTCCACAGGGAGCGTCTTTGCACCTCGTGGGAACGCTAGAGCTTGCGGCGGGTTGCCCGAGTGAGCTGATCGGCCTGGTCTAGCGGCCTCTGGCCATCCACCGGGCGCAGCGCCGGGCCGATCGCTGCGGTCGCAAAGGCTATCTGGCCCGCCGGAGCCGCTGTTTGGGGAGACTTGTAGGTTTAGTCAGAAGGGGTTACATGCAGTTGCTACATACGGACATTCGTAAGTGTGGACAGCAGAACAAAGGAGGTCGTCTCTTTACGAAATTCGCCGCCAGCCTCATGCTGGCTCTCGCACTGGCGGGCGCCCTGCTCACTCTGAGCAGCCAGGGGGCCCATGCCCAGGCCGCCCGCGGCTGCTACACCGTTGTCTCGGGTGATACCCTGAGTGGGATCGCCGTGCGCTATGGTACAAGCTGGCAGACGCTGGCTTCCTATAACCATATTCCCAACCCGAACCTGATCTTCCCGGGGCAGCAGGTCTGCATTCCTGGTCAAGGGAGCAACAGCGCGACCTCGGTGAGCGTCCAGAGTCAGAGCCAGACGACGCAGAGCAGCGCAGTGTCAACCACCTCGTCTCAGAGCGTCAGCGGTTCGATTCCGCAGATGATTTATCAGGTCTTCGGCTCCTATGGCGCCCAGGCCCTGAGCGTCGCCCAGTGTGAGTCAGGGCTAAATCCGTATGCGACCAACAGCTCATCTGGAGCAGCGGGTCTCTTCCAGTTCCTGCCCAGCACCTGGGCCACCACCTCGCAGGCGGCCTACTCGCCCTACAACGCGGCGGCGAATATTCGCGCCGCTTACGAGGTTTTCGCGCGTGACGGGTTCTCCTGGCGTGAATGGTCCTGCCAGCCGTAGCCGACGCTCAGCCTGGTGGGCAGCCAGAGAGAGGCTGCAGATACCGCAGACACCGCACAAGACAAGTGAGGACCTTCCTGGCCTCCAGTCTGCCCTGTCGATCGCTCACAGCCGCGCCATAGCATCAAGCGGCCTGAGAGCCTGGGCCTGAAGCAAAGTGAGGAAGACAGAGGCCAGTTTGAAAGGAGCAAGTATCAGGAGTCGTCCGTCTCCCAAACAGAGCGCTCACAACGAAAGGAGTATCTTCTAGGGGGCGGCTTGCCAGCACAGTGGTCTGACTCTCTGCGGAAGAGCACAGGTAGTCAGCTCTGAGCAGACAAGGCCCGCTTCCCTGAGCAAGAGGCAAAGCGGCGGAGGTGGCTCCGGCTGAGCTAGAAGCTTTGGCCGGCGCGACTCCGCCGCTCTTTATATTTGCAGCGATGGCGCTTGTTTCGTCTCTCATCTCCCGTTCCCTGGACTGGCTGCCGTCTCCCAGGCCGGCCATCTCGCGTGAACGCCTTACCAGTGCCCAGCAGAGCCAGGGCGCGCAGGAGAAGGGAGGGGAAGCAGCGCCGCCGCGAGAGGCGGCGGGCTAGACCGCGACATTGGTCGAACGGCTATAAGGTTTATCGGGATCAATCAGTACATTGATACAGGCAGGCAGCCCTGACGCGAAAGCACGCTCTAGGGCCGGGCGAATCTCCTCGGGGCGCTCTACCAGCTCGCCGTAACCACCCAGAGCCTCCACCATCTTATCGTAGCGAATGCCCGGCGCCAGCTCTGCCGCCGTGGCATGACCGATCAGCGCTTTCTGGGGGTGCTTAATCTGGCCCCAGGCGCCATCATTGCCGATCACCGAGACCACCGGCAGCTTATGACGCACCATGCTTTCAAATTCCATTCCGTTCAGCCCGAAGGCACCATCTCCATGCAGGATCAGGACGCGCTTGCCCGGGCGCGCCAGTTGGGCCGCCATTGCAAAGCCGGTGCCCGTTCCCAGCGTTCCCATCGGACCGGCATCCAGCCAGTAGCCGGGTCGGTAGACGTTGATCACGCGTCCGCCATAGCTGACAATGTCGCCTCCATCTCCGATGACAGTGGTCTCTTCATCGATAAAGTCGCGAATCTCCTTGCAGAGGCGCATCGGATGGATGGGCACAGCGTCGGAGTTGAGGGCCGCCGCATCGCGCTCCCAGGCCCTGGCTTCTTCTTCGCGAATGAAGCGCAGCCAGGCCCGTTCACCGCTATAGGGCTTGCTGGCCGCGGCAACCTGGCGCATGGCCAGACCTACATCTCCTACCAGTCCTACATCGGCCCCACGATTGACTCCGATATCCTCGCCTGCAAGATCAAACCAAATTAAGCGGGCCTCAGCAGGGATGAGCGGCGGTCGCCCGTGATTGAGGCGAAAGTCCATGCGCGTTCCAATGGCCAGAATCGTATCGGCGCCTTCCAGGGCTTTGCGCCGCGAGGCGCTGAAGAAGAGGGGATGAGTGGGAGGCAGGCAACCTCGCCCGGCGCCGTTGAGGTAGACCGGGGCCTGAATACGCTCGGCCAGCTCGCGCAGGGCTTCGGAGGCATCGCACCACCAGACGGCGCTACCGGCCATGATGACCGGGCGCTCAGCCTGCTCCAGGAGAGCGGCAGCCTTCTCGACCTGGTCAGGCGTTGGCTGGATGGGACCCGCCGGACGATAGCTTTGCGGCTCGCCAGGATCGGTCACATTGTCGGTGTCGGCCAGGTTATTGAGGACATCCATCGGGATCTCTAGAAAGACGGGGCCGGGCTTCCCGTTAAGCATCTGGCGGAAGGCTGCCGCGACATATTCGGGAATGCGTCCAGTTTCGTGTACAGTGCGCGCCCATTTGGTGATAGGACGCAAGAGATCGATCTGATTCATTTCTTGCAAGGCACCGCGATCCCACAGGCTCAGCGGCGCCGCTCCGCCAATGACGAGGACAGGGCTGCCGGCCAGATAGGCATTGGCAACCCCCGTTACTCCGTCGGTGACCCCCGGACCGGCTGTCAACAAGGCTACGCCCGGTCGACGCGTGCACTTGGCCCAGCCCTCGGCTGCATGGACTGCTGCCTGCTCGTGCCGGGTGTCAATGACACGAATGCCCTCACGGACACAGCCGTCGTAGATGGCCGCGATATGTCCTCCGCTGAGCGTGAAGACGACTTCAACGCCCTCGCGCTTCAGGATCTTGGCAACCAGCCAGCCACCATGCGTGATACTCACGTTTCGCCTCCTTTGTCTTGAGCAGCTCTGCTCAGTTGCTTCTCTCTCTCTGTCAGCCCAAGGCCGCCAGCTTTTGGGTCAATCTCGCTCCGCCGTCTGCTCCTGTCATGAGCAAAGGCTCCCTTCCGGTACGCAGGGAGATGGCTTTCCTCCGCCGACAGGCTCGCACTCGCTGCTGACAGAAGGGCCAGCCGCTACAACTGACAGTCTCGGATGCGACTTCGCTCACCTGCGCAGCTATGATGAATGATAGCGCCTGCTTCCTCACCTGACAATGTAGCACGCTAACAGCTCTGCGCGCCCTGATGGTACGTCACGCTTGCTTGTCTGGTTCGCCGCTGGCGGAGGAGCCTCCGCCGCAGGTGAGCAGGGCGCTCCTGAAGCCGGAGCAACCAGAAAGGCAAGGAGCGATTTTCGGGTTCGGGGAACACTGGTCCATAGGTCATAGCCGGGGGCAGGCAGGCAAGGCCAGAGCCGGTCTATCCAACCTATGAAGAAAAAGAGGAGATAGAGAGAAAGGAAGGAGAGGCGGAACAAAGAGGAATGGGCGACAAGGGACTCGAACCCCTGACCTACTGCGTGTAAAGCAGCCGCTCTACCCAACTGAGCTAGTCGCCCACGTGATCAGGACTCGCGAAGCGAGCCAGGAAAGCGGAAGAGGCGGCTACCTGCACCGGTCCGCCTCTTCCCCACCATACGAGCGGTGCCCTCGAGTGGACTCGAACCACCACGCCCTTACGGGCACAGGCCCTCAACCTGCTGCGTATACCATTCCGCCACGAGGGCATCGTGATCATTTCTGTTGTAGCCAGTAGAAAAAGAGAAAGGAAGAGGAGAGAAGAGCGCTCTGCACCGCTGGCGAGCGAGCCATTCACTCATGTCGCTCGCCACGCGGGTGCAAGCCTGATCGAAGAGGTGCCCTCGAGTGGACTCGAACCACCACGCCCTTACGGGCACAGGCCCTCAACCTGCTGCGTATACCATTCCGCCACGAGGGCATCTCTCATAGATTCCGCATTGTATTGTATACTGACCCCTGAGATTTGTCAACGGTTAGCCTTGCTTTTTAGCACGTACAATCAGTGTTCCCTGTGCCGTAAAGATGAGCTGATCGTTGGCATCACGCCCTTCGGTCTCCAAGATCACAAAGGTCATAGGGCCGGAGCGCCCCGTACGCTCACGCACATCGGCCACCCGAGCCACGCAGGTCACCTTTTCCCCGATGCGCAGGCGTCGCTGGTAGCTATAGCTCTGCTCGCCATGCAGCAGTTGCATCTGCGCAGGATCAATCTGCAGCTCCGGGGGACGGACGCGAAAGGTCGTTGGGAAAGTAGGGGGCGCATAGACA
Source organism: Thermogemmatispora argillosa (assembly GCF_059696725.1). Lineage (NCBI taxonomy): Bacteria > Bacillati > Chloroflexota > Ktedonobacteria > Thermogemmatisporales > Thermogemmatisporaceae > Thermogemmatispora > Thermogemmatispora argillosa. Next base: position 2,097,791 of record NZ_AP019377.1, read on the forward strand.
AGCGGAGTGTGGCGCTCCAGCGCGGGATCGCCTGTCGCCTCCATAAAGCGCCGTACTGCCTCCTCTGTGACTTCAAAGGTCTGGGGGGCCGAAGCCTTGCCAATCAAGCTTTGATCGATCGCCATGAATAAGGCGCTCCTTTCTGCCTGATGTGCAGCGCTAACGCTGGTTGACCGCCGTTCCACTGCCTTCGGCGCGGCCTGTCGCGTCAGGTTAGGCTCCGACTGCCCTGCCAGGCCGCGCCGAATCCTGGTGGCTCTTTTATGTATTATATCCTCGTGTTGGGGGAAGCAAGCGTTCACTTGGATCGCTGCGCCCACGTCCCGAGTGTGGTCCCGAGGGCTTGCCCTGCTCCTCTTGACCAGTGGCCAGCGGCAGAGTAAAGCGGATGCAAGTTCCCTTGCCAGGCGTACTCTCCGCGGCCACCGTACCGCCGTGGGCCGTCACGATGGCCTTGACAATCGTCAGGCCCAAGCCGCTCCCGCCACGTCCTCCGCTGCGCGCTCGATCGGCGCGGTAGAAGCGTTCAAAAATGTGGGGGAGATCGATCGGATCGATGCCCACACCTGTATCGCGAATCCAGACCTCCAGCATGCGCCCCAGGCGCCGAGCCCCCACCGTGATTGTGCCACCGGGGGGCGTGTGACGACGCGCATTATCGATCAGGTTAAGCAGGACCTGGGTGATGCGATCGCTATCGGCCAGAACCGGCGGGGTGCGTGGGTCGATCGTATTTTGCAGGGTAATACCGGCCTGAGTGCATTCAGGCTCGATGACTGCCAGCGTTTCATCGACCAGGACCGCCAGATCGAGCGGCGCAAGGTCGAGTCGGGCCCGGCCCGACTCCAGCAGGGTCATATGCTGAATATCGGCGACCAGACGGCGCAGACGCTGGACCTCGCGCGCGATGAGTTGTGCTGTTTCCTTGCGCGCGGCTGGCTCCTGGATAACCTCATCGGCCAGAGCCTCGCTGAAGCCCTGAATGGCCGTGAGGGGGGTCGCCAGATCGTGAGCGATATTGGCTATCATATCGCGCCGAATCTGGTCCTGCCGGCGTAGCTCTGCTACATCGGCCTCAATGCGGTCGGCCATCGCATTGAAGGTCTGGGCCAGGCGCCCTAGCTCGTCTTGCGCTGGAGGTGGGTCAACCCGTTGCGAGTAGTCGCCCTCCTTCATGCGCTCTACGGCGGCGGTCAACGACTCCAGCGGACGGGTCAGGCTGCGCGCTAGCAGCAGGCTAAAGATGATTACTGCTACGCTGATCAGCAGGCCGGCCAGGAGGATGGCTTGTGTTACATTGCTGAGAAAGCGCTGCGGCGACGCTTCAGGCTCGGCTATGAGCAATGCCCCGATGAGCTGATGATTGCTGTTATTCTGCTCGTAGAGCGGGACGCTAACATAGAGTCCCTTGAAGCCTCCGCTTTCTAGATGACCGTCGACCTCGTTGCCCTGCAGGGCCTGCGCCGCCGTTTGTGCGATGGCCGCATCGGCACAGAATTGTGCATCAAAGCCGCTGGGGGGATTGCAGAGGAGCTGATGGCCATTTTGGTCGACAATCACTAGCAGTGCGGGCACGGGAAAGCGCAGTGAAAATGGACCCCAGTGCCCACCAAGCTGGTAGGTGTAGAAGTCCTCGACACCGCGAGCATAAGTCTGGGCGGCATCTTGTAGCTGCCGAATCTGGGCCGTGTAGTAGTAGTTGTAAACGGCGGCTATGACAGCGATGGCGAGCACAATAATCGCCCCCAGGGCCACCGCCAGGTAGCTGAGCACCAGCTTGCTGCGTAGACTCAACGACGGGAGCCTATTAGCCGCGTGTTCGGGTTGGAAGGCAGGAGGCACTTGAGAGGAACTGGTCGCCGGTTCACTCATGCGGGCGCCTCTGGCTCAAATTTGTAGCCAACCCCCCAGACGGTCTTGATGTTGCGCGGCGCCCCAGGCACCGCCTCGATCTTTTTGCGCAGCGTGCCAATGTGAACATCGACCGTGCGTCCGTCGCCCAGGTAGTCATAGCCCCAGACTTTGTTGAGCAAGACTTCGCGGGTAAAGACGCGCTCCGGCGAAGAGGCCAGGACAACCAGGAGATCAAACTCTTTGACCGTGAGGGCGACACGCTGCCCGTTGACCTCGACGCGCCGCGCCGGAATATTAATGACCAGTCCCGGGAAGCGCAACTCTTCTCGCTCGCGCTCGCCTCCCTGCCGGCTTTGTTCGCTGGCGCTTCCTTCGCTTCCGTTTCCTCCCGCGTTCCGATGGACGCCGGCCAGAGCAGTGCGCCGCAAGATGGCTCGCACTCGACTGACCACCTCACGCGGGCTGAACGGTTTGACCAGATAGTCATCGGCTCCCAGCTCTAGCCCGGCAATGCGATCCTCTTCTCCCTGCCGCGCCGTCAACATCAGAATGGGAGTGTCGGCCCAGGCTCGAATCCGACGACAGACCTCCATGCCGTCAAGGGCCGGCAGCATCAGGTCCAGAATTACTAGATCTGGCTTTTCTCGTGCGTGCAGCTCCAGCCCCGCCGCTCCATCCCCGGCAATGATTACCTCATATCCAGCCTGCTCCAGGTAGAGACGGATCAGTTGCGCAATGTTATTTTCATCTTCTATGATCAGGATCTTCATAACCCACCTGTCCTGTCCTGCTTTCCTGTTAACAGGTAGGAAGTATCCACTAAGTTATAGCATATAGAGCATAGCTCCAGACAGTGAGGAAATCTGCAATATTCTGTAAAGATTCTGTAAGGCAGCGCGCGCAAAGACAAGAGAAAATACTGAAGGGCGGGCGAGCTGGGATGCCTCCCCTAGTTTGCTCGCTGCTGCTTTGTGCAGCGGCGACCCCGTCTGTGGCCGCGGCCTCAAGCCAGCCAGGCCCGCCGGTAGATCAGGGGTGCTCGATCGCGGAAGGACCCCTCCAGCCAGCATTTTGGCGCCGGCGTCAACGCTAAAGCGCCAGAAGCTGAGGGAGGAAGAGGCTAACCATTGGCCAAGCGCCTGATCAGCCTGCAGCTTGCGGAGAGCCTGATCAGGTGGCTCAGAAAGACGAGCAAGCAGCTCGGTTCTCTCATCGAAAAGCTGTTTGTTTCTTCCTCCCAGCAGCGTTAGAAGGAAGCCCGCAGATATCCCAGACGTTCCAGAGCCATATAGGCGGCGGCGATCTGGCCCTGGACCGCGAACTGACCGCCATGAATCAGATCGAGCAGTTCACGCGGGGTTACGAGCAGATTCTCTATGACCTCGCGCGGATCTATCTTCTGTTCGCCCGTCTTGGTAACGTCGCGAGCCAGATACCACCAGATGCGCGTTTGGGCTCCTGTCGGATTGGCATACATCTGAGCCAGCAATTCAATCTTGTCAGGCGCGAGACTGTAGCCTGTCTCCTCCATCAGTTCGCGATGGGCAGTGAGCAGAGGATCGTCCTCATGAGGGTCTATGGCGCCAGCGGGGAACTCCAGCACCTCCAAGCCAATCCCATGTTTGTATTGGCGGTTGAGCAAGAAACGACCATCGGGGGTCAGGGGAACAATGCCCACCCAACCCCGATTTTCGATAATATAGTAGTCGGGAATAAGCGTGCCATCCGGCAGCAGTACCTCCTCACGCCGCACCTTGAGATAGGGCGTGTCCAGCACCCGCTCGGCGGCGCGTGTTACCCAGGGGCGCAGACGCGACTGCTCCTGCTGCCGGGTAGCCTGATGATCTGTGGTCATGCTCGTTCGCGCTCCCGTTGCTCCCGTTGTTGCTGTTGCCAGCGCGGCGCCCGCTTCTCCAGAAAGGCGCGCAAGCCCTCCTGCGCGTCCTCCGAGCGCGACACCTCACTGAGATAGAAGGCGTTGACACGTCGGAGCGCCTCCAGGCGCGCGCGGCCCACACGTAGCTGACGGGCGCCCTCATCTTCGTCCTCTGTGGGCAGTGGCAGGGAGAAGCTGCCAGGCTCTAACCAGGGCGACGCGGGCAGGCTCTCGGCGGGTGGAAGCCAGCGTAACGCCAGCCGCACAGCGGCCTTAGCCTGGCGTAAGGCGAGCGCGCTGCTCCGGCGCAAGAGGGTCAGCACCTCCTCCAGGCGTCTATCAAGCTGACGCGCCGGCGCACACCAGGTGGCCAGACCTAGCCGGACCGCCTGCTCACCTGGCAAGCGTTCGGCCCGACGTGTTGCAGTGGCGGCAGCGATCACAGTGGCCTCTCGCGCGATCAGCACCAGATCAGCGGCCTGAACCAGTACCGAGGCCTCCTCTGACACTGCCTCCCGCACTACGGCCAGCACTGGTTGCGGTACCGCCCGCACCAGCGCCGCCGCGCGTTCAGCCGCATTGCGCAGCTTTGCCGCTTCTCCTACGCCCGGTCGGCAACTTGTTCCCAGCAGTCCCCCCGCCGAGCCGACTTGCTCAGCTCGCTGCGAGAGAGCGCCAAAGTCGAGGATGACGCAGGTCAGACCGCTGCCCCCGTTCTGCAAGGCCGCACATGCGCTCGCCAGTTCATCCAGTAGCAGCGCGCACGGCTCGGCCGTTAACATCATGCGTACCGTCTGCGCTTCGGCTAGAATACGCAGCGCACGATAAGCCTGTTGCACTCTTCCCTCCGTGGCAGGTGAGGCGGGCCTCTTGCACCGGAGCGAGCAGGCTTGAACTGCCTCCGCTCTCCCGACTGGCGCTGCGCCCCAAGTCAGGAGAGAGGCGCGGTCTCGCCCGTCTCGCGTAGCTTAAAGCGCTGGATCTTGCCCGTTGCCGTCTTGGGCAGCTCCGAGACAAAGACCACCCAGCGAGGATATTTGAACGGTGCCAGACGGCCCTTAACAAAGTTCTGTAGCTCGCTGATCAGCGCCTCGGAAGCCTCATAGCCAGGCTTCAGCACTACGAAAGCCTTGGGCTTGACGAGCCGATCACTATCGTAGGCCCCGACTACCGCCGCTTCCAACACCGCCGGGTGCTCGATCAGGACATTCTCTACTTCGACCGGCGAAACCCACTGACCACTGACCTTGAGCATGTCGTCCGCACGCCCACAGTACCAATAGTAGCCCTCGTTATCTACATAATACTTGTCACCGGTATGAATCCAGTGGCCAGTAATGGTGTCTTTGGTCTTCTCATGCTTGTTCCAGTAGTAGGCGGCGATGCTATCCCCACGAATGAGCAGGTTGCCGATCTCGCCCGGACCCACCGGCTGGCCCTCTTCATCGACAATCTTCGCTTCATAGCCCGGCACGAGCTTGCCCGAGCTGCCCGGCTTGATGTCGCCAGGGCGGTTACTGATAAAGATGTGCAGGATCTCGGTGCTCCCAATGCCGTCAAGTATGGGAACCTTGAATTTCTCTTCCCAACGCCGCAGAATATCCGCCGGCAGGGACTCGCCCGCCGAGACGCAGACGCGCACCGACGAGAAATCAAAGCGCTTCTCAGCGTCAGGGACATTGAGCATGTTGGCGTAGAGGGTGGGCACGCCGTAAAAGATCGTCGGTCGATAGCGCTCGACCACCTTGAACATGTCTTCTGCCAGGGGCCGCCCAGGATAGAGCACCGTGCTGGCTCCAACGCCGAAGGGGAAATAGAGGGCATTGCCCAGTCCATACGCGAAGAAAAGCTTGGCTGCGGAGAAGGTAATATCATCTTTGGTGATGCCCAGAATCGGTTTGGCATAGCACTCCAGGCAGACGGTCATGTCGTGCTGAAGATGCACGCAGCCTTTAGGAAAACCTGTACTGCCTGAGCTATAGAGCCAGAAGGCGCTGTCATCTTTACTGGTGGGGGCAGGACTGAGCGAGGGCGAGGCTCGGGCGATCCAGCGCTCAAAATCGTGCAAGGTCACGCGCTGACGGCCTGCTAACAGCGTTGTTCCAGCGCTCTCCGGCTCCAGGCCAACAACGACTACATGTCGTAAAAAGCGTAGCTGGGATAGTACTTGCCGCACCGGCGGCCAGAGAGCGGCATGAATGAGCAGGACCTTCGCCCGGCTGTCGTTGAGCATGTAGACATAGTCTTCGGGGCGCAGCATTGTGTTCATGGGGATCGGCACCGCGCCCATCTTGATAGCTCCGAAGAAGGCGGCGGCAAACTGCGGGGAATCGAGCAGCAGGAGGGCCACACGCTGCTCCATCTCAACGCCGAGTTCTAGCAATCCATTGCCGACGCGGTTGGCCAGCTCGGCCACCTGCGCGTAGGTAAAGGTCTGATCTTCATAATAGATGGCTACCTTGCCACCACGCCCCTGCGCAAGATTCGCATCGAGAAAGGCGCTGGCCGCATTGAACTGGTCGGGCACGTTGACCGTTGGCATCTCCATAATAGTCCCTCTTTTCTCGCCTGCAGACGGCGCCTGGCTGCCCCCGGCTGACGCGTCTTTCTTCTCTTTCTTTCCTTTGAGCGGCCTTGCTCCTCGCTTCTCTGCCTGGCCTCTTCCCATCGATCGCAGCGCTGGCGCTGCTCTCTTCGCCGGCTCTTGAATCCAGGCTGTACCAACGCGCTCCTTTGCGCGCATGAGCCTGATCTGATGGCTTTGAGCTATTCGGCTGTAGTTCGTAATAGCGGGACAATGAAGGCCCGCCAGGATATCAGAGGGAGCAGGCTGGCGCGTCACTCCAGGGATGGTCTACCTCTACCTTGCTGTTATTGTACCAGATTGCGGCCCGACCTTCCCAGATGGTTTTGTCGGCTGCTCCTGCCTGCCTGCCAGGCAGACAGCCCCAACTGATGGCCTTCCTTCGCCTTGCAAGCCAGCTTACCCCTCTCTGTCGTTCTCGGCCCCTCGCTCTCCTGGCTCCCTCTCTCTCCCCTCAGACGGATCTTCTGCCGCGCCGAGGAAGAGAGCGACAAGCTGGTTTGCAGGCGAGAGCGAACGACGGGGCGCCGCTCCGTACGGGCCTTCCTTTGCCCCACATGTGATAGCGCGCACAGACTGGCTCTTGCTGCACGCACCGTCGCTTATGTCAGACTAAGATAGATTAAAAACTCTTTATTGCCTTCTCTGCCAGGAATAGGCGATTCGGTCATACCGCGCAGCCGGAGCGGGGTGTGATCAGGAATCCAGGCCGCCAGCTCGCGTAAGACGCGCTCATGGACGCGTGGATCGCGGATGATCCCCTCACCGCGGTCGGCCTCCTCTTTGCCTGCCTCAAATTGCGGCTTGACCAGCGCCACTACCCAGGCGCCAGGAGCCAGCAAGCGCGCTACCGACGGCAAGACGAGACGCAGAGAGATAAAGGAGACATCGATCGTGGCACATTGCGGGCGCTCTGGCAAGGTCTCCAGATAACGGATATTGACCCCTTCCATGACGACGACGCGCGCATCGCTACGGAGCTTCCAGGCGAGCTGTCCATGTCCGACATCGACAGCATAGACACGCGCCGCTCCCCGCTGTAATAAGCAATCGGTGAAGCCGCCAGTAGAGGCCCCGACGTCCAAAGCGACTAATCCCTGGGGATCAAGACCGAAGACATCAAGGGCCTTTTCAAGTTTCAGCCCGCCGCGGCTGACGTAGCGCAGTTCAGGCGCGTCCAGGTCGAGTCGGATGTCGGCATCGTCGGGCACCTGGGCACCGGGCTTCTCCAGGCGCCGTGCACCTACATAGACGCGCCCGGCCATGATCAAGGCCTGTGCCCGCTCACGGCTAGGCACCAGGCCACGCCGTACCATTGCTACGTCAAGACGCTCTTTCTTCTTCGTCGCCATGTTGAGCCTGACTGCTACTCCTCGTGTGGCATCAGCGATGATAGTAGATCAAGGTGCCAGCCCCAATTAGCCCGACATTGGGACCGAGCTGGGCCAGCTCGATGCTCACAATGGAGCGCGGGGCCTTCATGGCCCGCTCTTCTACCACGTCGAGGGCCGGCCCTAGAATCAGGTCGCCGAGCTGCATCACGCCGCCCCCCAGAATAATTTTACGCGGGTTGAAGACATGGATCACATTGACAAGGCCCACGCCCAGCCCCCGCGCCGCCTCGCTGATGATCTGCCGCGCCAGAGCGATGCCGGCCCGCGCCGCTTCGCCGACCGTACGCGCATTAACGCGCTCAATACTCTCTTTCTCGCTACCGGCGGGTAAGTGCAGTTGCCGAGCCGTCTGCTCGTCAAGCGAGCGTGCAAAAGCCAGCAACTCAGCCCCCTGGCCAGCCGCAATGGCCTCGTTGGCTCGCCGCGCAATAGCTGTGCCCGAGGCGATAGCTTCCAGACAGCCGATGTTGCCACAGTTGCAGCGGGGACCATGCAGATCGATGGTCATATGCCCCAGCTCGCCGGCGGTGCCACCTGCCCCCTCCAGGAGACGGCCCTTGCAGATGATGCCTCCACCAATACCCGTGCTGACAGTCATGTAGACCATGTCTTCACTCCCTCGTCCCGCTCCAAACATGTATTCTCCCAGAGCGGCGCAGTGCGCGTCGTTCTCGATCAGCACAGGAACCGGAAATTCTTTTTGCAGAATGTCGCGAATGGGGACGTTTTCCCACCCTGGGAGGTTGGGCGGCGAGTAGATGACGCCTGTCTTGCTGTTGAGCGGGCCAGGTGCACCTAAACCAATGCCGGCTACCTGCTCTAGCTCAACCCGCGCCTCGGTGAGCGCCTGGCGGATGGCATCACAGATGCGCGGGATCAGGCGCTCAGGGGTTGCATCTTCGCCGGTCAGCAGGCCCACGCGCGAAAGCAAGGTGGCCCCACGCAGCACCGCTACCCGTAGCTGCGTTCCTCCCAGATCAACGCCGACGGCCAGGGGGAGATGCGCAGTGTCTGTCGTCGCTGCTGTCGTCGTAGCTGTGATCACTTGGTCTTCTGGCATATGTCTCGGCTTCCTCGCAGATGGTCTTGTACTATGTGTGTCCCTTCTTCCGGGACGCAGAGAGGGGCGACTGATACTTGTGTGCGCTCCTGCTCCTCCAACCAGCCAGCGAGCGGGACGCACGCTACACCCCAGGTGCGGCTTGGAGAGGCAGGGGAAGCGCTATTCGGCATAGATGATACTCCATTTGCAGGCAAGCAACAAGTGACCGTTCTCCCGAGCTTGCTTCTCCTCTGTGCCTGCTGACCGGCCCCCGCCGCCCGCGCTAGAGGCCAGGCTCTTTTTGAGCTTGTTAATGGCGCCTGGCCTGAGCGTGTAGCATTGATGATGCGGCCTGCCTTACAATAAGGCCTGGGACCATCAAGATGGCGCGTTGGTGATCTATTGCTGGGGCTGCTGCTTTTTCGCCTTTTTGTGTTGTGCGTTGTGCGCCCCTCACCTTATGCTCGCGCCTAGAAAGGGCTGTTGCTTTGAGAATGGCTGCGCCTGAGACTTCATCGCCTACCCCGTCTTCGGCTCGCGAAACCTTTCTCGTTGGGTGCGGCGCCGGTCTGCTGGCCGGGCTGGCCTCCTCGGGCTGTATGCTCCTGTTGAATGTTTTTGCCCACGGCGTGTCTCTGCCGGAGCAGGTCGGGGCCACCATTACGGCCCTGATGCCCCTATCCCTTTTTCAGTTTCTGCAGCAATTGATCGGCGACGAGGCGAAGCGCTATCTACTGGTCTGCGTGCTGCTCGGGCAGTGTCTGGTCTTCGCCGTGAGCGGCGGTTTGTACTTGCTGGTTCGCCGGCGCGGGCAGGTGCAGCCAGGGCGCGAACATGGTCCGCACCTTGGCGATGGCCTGGTGTTGGCGGCGCTGCTCTGGCTCTTTGCCGGTCTGGTGGTGCTGCCTCTGACGGGTGCCGGCCTCTTTGGGGCTTCGCTCAGCATCGGCTGGCTCAATAGCATGTGGAGCCTGGCCGCAAGCGGCCTGGTCTTTGCGCTGCTTTTCTCACCAGCTTACCACTGGCTGGCCGCCAGCAGCATCCGCGAGGAGCCGCGCCGCGCAGAGGTGCGCGAGCGGCGTCAGACGCTGCTGCGCCGTGGCCTGATTCTGGGCGGGGTGGGCTTGCTGGCAGCCTTCGCCTTCCGCTTCATTACGCAGGGCGCCCGCGCCCCAATCGTCACCTTGCGCGGCTTCAAGAGCCGCATTGTTCCCCCACCGCAGCCCAATTACGGTTCCCTGGTGCCCGTGCCCCATCTATCTCCCGAGATCACGCCGAACGATCAATATTACGTGGTCTCTAAGAACTTATTGGCTGATCCGGTTGTGAACGGCGAAAGCTGGCGCCTGAACATCGGCGGCAAGGTTGAGCAGCCCTACACGCTCACTTATGCCGAGCTACTGGCGCTGCCTATGCGGCGTCAATACGAGTCGATGATGTGCATCAGCAACGAGGTCGGCGGTCCCTATATGAGTAACGCTCTCTGGGAGGGTGTCCCCCTGGCCGATCTTCTCCAGCGCGCGCGCCCCCAGGCGGGGGCCACGAAAGTGGTTTTCTACTGCGCCGACGACTACAGCGATAGCATCCACCTCGCCAAGGCTCTGGAGCCGACTACGCTGCTCGCCGTGCGCATGAACGGCGTCACGCTGCCGGAACGGCATGGCTTTCCCGTGCGTTTGCTGGTTCCCGGTATCTATGGCATGAAGCATGCCAAGTGGATTACGCGCATCGAGGTCGTTAACTACGACTACCAGGGCTACTGGCAGCAGCGTGGCTGGAGCGACGAGGCCCAGATTCGCATGACCACGCGCATCGATACCCCTTTGGATGGCAGTCATCTTCAGGCCGGCAGCCTGACCTATATTGCCGGCGTGGCCTTTTCCGGGGATCGCGGCATCAGCGAGGTCGATGTCAGCTTCGATCTGGGAGAGAGCTGGCAGCGCGCCACACTCAAGCGCCCTCTATCAAATCTCACCTGGGTGCTGTGGGAACTGCCCTGGCGCGTGCCGACCCGGCCTGGCAGCTATACCATCACGGCGCGCGCTATCGATTTGCAGGGCAATGTTCAAGATCCACACCCGGCGCCGCCCTTGCCCGCTGGAGCTTCGGGCTACCATACGATTAGCGTCAGCGTCTCTTGAGCCGCCTCCCACCTCATGTCTGCCCGCCGCTCTCTGTCTGTCCGCGCAGGAATTCCAGGAGCAGCCGATTGACCTGCTCGGGCTGTTCCTGCTGCACCCAGTGCCCACTTTCAGGTAGATAGACAATCCGTAGCTGTTCGACGTACGACTCCAGGCCGCGGGTCAGCTCAACGCTCAGGGCAATATCCTGCAGGCCCCAAATCAGCAGCGTTGGCGCCTGGATGCGATGAAAATGAAGCGCCTGACGCCGCCAGAGCGCCCGGGGCAGGTCGCGTACAAACTGTCGATAGTAGGCCAGAGCCGCCGGAAGGGCACCGGGCTTGGACATGGCGGCCTGGTAGTGGGCCGTCACGGACCGCGGAAAAGCCTCTTTCTGGACGGCGCTCCCGCGCAGCATTCTGCCGATCTCAGTGGCGCCGTTGCGGCTCAGGACATACTCCGGCAGCCAGGGGAGCTGGAAAGCAAAAATATACCAGCTCATGCGGAGCTGCTTGAGGGAGCGCAGTTCGCGCAGCATGGCCGCCGGATGGGGGGCGTTCATAATCACCAGGCGCTCCACCAGCTCGGGATAGCGCATGGCCACCTGCCAGGCGATGACCCCACCCCAGTCATGGCCCACGACAATGGCCCGTTCGTAGCCCAGGGCCACAATCAGGGCCGCTACATCGCGCGCCAGGGTGCGCAGGTCGTAGCCCCGGCGCGGCTTCTCGCTCTCGTTGTAGCCGCGCAGGTCGGGCGCCACTACGCAGTAGCCGGCCTCTGCCAGCACAGGGATCTGATGGCGCCAGGAGTACCAGAACTCAGGGAAACCATGTAGCAGGAGCACCAGCGGGCCGTGACCCTGAGTCACATAGTGGAAGCGAATACCGTTGGCCTCAATAAAGCGGTGTTCCCAGGAGGCCCGTGCATCTTCTTCCATGTCGATCATCGCCGAGGACATAGCGTTAGCCTCCTCGCCAGCGCGTTTCACTGGCAATTCTTTCAAGCGTCGGACCTGTAGAGCAGAGCAGAGCAAGCAGCCCAGAAACCGGCGCCTCAACTTGCGGCTACAACAGCGCGGCCCAGCCAGCCCAGCCCGGGAGCAAGTGCCGAGCCTGATGGGCTGGGCGCTGGGCCGCTATGCAGATTGCCTGTTCGCGCCGTCAGTGTTACCCGACCAGGTCACTGAGCAGCTTAACCGACCCCTACGGGGCGGTACAGGACAGCAGACAAGCCGGGAAGCAAGTAGCCGATTGCTATCGCTGGCCTTCACCAGGCAAGCTCCGTCAGCCACTCAGTCAATATTGCGATCGCCGTAGACGATGGCGCGCTTCACCTGCTCGATCAGATCGGTCACAGGGATGCCACGCGGGCAGGCGTCGGAGCAATTGAAGATCGTCCGGCAACGCCAGACGCCGTTACGCTGGCTAAGGATCGCCAGGCGCTCAGCCGTACCCTGATCGCGGCTATCGAAGATAAAGCGGTGGGCGTTGACGATGGCCGCCGGCCCAACCCAGTCGGGATTACCCCAGATCGAGGGGCACGAGCCAGTACAGGCCCCACATAGAATACACTTCGTCCCTTCGTCGTAGCGAGCGCGCTCCTCGGGACTCTGCAGGCGCTCGGTCCCCGGCTCATTATCATAGGTGATCAGATACGGCTTGATCGACTCGTACTTGCGGAAGAAGGGGTCCATATCGACCACCAGGTCTTTGATCACCGGGAAGCCAAGCATCGGCTCAACCGTCACCTTCTCGCCCACGTCGCGGATCAGCACCTTGCAGGCCAGGCGATTGCGCCCATTGATGCGCATGGCATCCGAGCCACAAACGCCATGCGCGCAGGAGCGGCGAAAGGTCAAGGTGCCGTCGATTGTCCACTTGATCGTATTGAGCGCGTCCAGCAAGCGGTCAACGGGGCTGGCCTCGACCGTATACTCAGCCCAGTAGGGCTTCGCATCCTTATCGGGATCGAAGCGCTTAATGCGCAGGGTAACTTTCATAGCACCTCACCTGTCTTAGAGCGTCTTCCCAGAGCTGGGACGCGCCTAGTATTTGCGTTCCTTGGGCTTAAAGATCGGGTCATCGATCAGAATAACATCCTTATAATCGAGGCGAGCATCGCAGGCGCCATCGCCCTTATAGATCAAGGTATGCTTGAGCCAGTTCACATCGTCGCGCTCAGGATAATCAAGGCGATAGTGGGCGCCGCGGCTCTCCTTGCGAGCGAGAGCGCCGTGAACGGTGGCGGCCGCGCACTCCAGCAGGAAGCCCAGCTCAATGGCCTCGACTAGCTCGGTGTTGAAGGTCTTCCCTTTGTCCTGAAGCTGGACCTTCTTATACGCCTCTTGCAGGCCAGCGATGGTCTCCATCGCATGCTGCAGGCCTTTCTCATGGCGCTCGACAAAGACATTCTCCAGCATCTCGCCCTGCAGCTCATTGCGGATGCGCGCCGCAGACTCGCCGCCCTTGGAGGTCAGCAGATGGTCAACCAGCTCGCGAGCAAAATCCTCATGATGGGGCGGCAGAGGAACATGATCGTTCTCGGTGATGAACTTGGCCATGTGCTTGCCAGCGCGGCGCCCGAAGACGATCAGATCGACCAGCGAATTGGTGCCCAGGCGATTGGCGCCGTGCACCGAGACACAGGCTACCTCGCCAGCAGCGTAGAAGCCCGGCAGCGGCGTCCACTTGGAATCGATCACTACGCGCCCATCGTTATCGGTCGGGATGCCGCCCATCGCATAGTGAGCCGTCGGCTGAATGGGGACCGGCTCGCGGATCGGCTCCACGCCCAGATAATTGCGCGCAAACTCCGTGATATCCGGCAGCTTTTCCGTAATGACCTTCTCGCCGAGATGGCGCAGATCGAGATAGACATAATCTTCGCCGTTGACGCCGCGCCCCTCCTTGATCTCTTTGATAATGCAGCGTGAGACAATATCGCGCGGCGCCAGGTCCTTGAGCGTGGGCATGTAGCGCTCCATAAAGTACTCGCCCTTGCCATTGAGCAGACGCGCCCCCTCGCCACGCGCCCCCTCGCTGAGCAGCACTCCCACCTTGTAGAGGCCCGTCGGATGGAACTGATACATCTCCATGTCTTCCAGGGGGATGCCGCGGCGATAGGCGATCGCCATGCCATCGCCCATGCAGGCAAAGGCATTGCTGGTCACACGCCAGGCACGCCCATAGCCGCCGGTAGCAAAGAGCACGGCCTTGGCGTGGAAGGTATGGATCTCGCCCGTGCGGATCTCCAGCGCCACTACGCCGCAGGCACGCCCTTCGTTGATCAGCAAATCGAGGGCCAGAAACTCATTAAAGAAGCGTACCTGATTCTTGATGGCGTTCTGGTACATGGTCTGGAGCAGCATATGCCCGGTGCGGTCGGCGGCGTAACATGAGCGGCGTACCGGCGCTTCGCCATAGTTGCGCGTATGGCCGCCAAAGCGGCGCTGATCGATGCGCCCGTCCGGCGTGCGGTTAAACGGCAGTCCTCGATGCTCCAGCTCGTAGATCGCGTCGATCGCATCACGGGCCAGGATCTCCGCCGCCGGCTGATCGACCAGATAGTCGCCGCCCTTGATGGTATCATACATATGCCACTTCCAGTGGTCTTCCTCTAGATTGCCCAGCGCCGCCGCAACCCCTCCCTGGGCCGCGCCCGTATGGGAGCGGGTGGGGTAGACCTTCGAGAGGACGGCCACGCTGGCGTTGGGCAACTGCATCGCTGCCATCAGCCCGGCGCCGCCAGCGCCGACGATGACGACATCAAATTTCTGGTACATACTATTCCCCTCTCTAGTGGGTCACACAGGAAGCGCCTTGCAAACTACCCGGCACAGGCTGGAAAGTCACAATCGTAATCGTTCCCAGCAGGAAGAAAGCCAGCGTTGCCAGCCCTACCAGCGAGACCAGGAATAGGCGCCAGCCACGACTACGCACATAGTCATCGATCACAACACGCAGGCCATTCATGCCATGCAAGAGCGCCAGCGTCAGCAGCAGCCAGTCATAGAGGCGCCAGTAGGGATTTTGATAGCGATGGGCCACAAACTGATAGCTGGTGCAGGCGACATCGGTCGTGACGTGCATGAGGATCAGATGGATGATCGCCAGAAAAATAAGTGCTATCCCGGAGACACGGAAGAAGTACCAGGAAAAGGTCTCAAAGCCACCACCCGTGGGACGCGGGCCATAGCCACTGGAAACACGTAA
Source organism: Thermogemmatispora argillosa (assembly GCF_059696725.1). NCBI lineage: Bacteria > Bacillati > Chloroflexota > Ktedonobacteria > Thermogemmatisporales > Thermogemmatisporaceae > Thermogemmatispora > Thermogemmatispora argillosa. The sequence goes on from NZ_AP019377.1 coordinate 2,112,875, forward strand.
CATAGTTGCAGCACTCCTCTTCACGAGAGCAAGATCGATCGTCGTCTCATCGCAGGCAGGCGCGACGTTGCGCTACAGGAATAGACTGGTCAGCAAGCCCTTGCCTCTGCCACCCTGCTCCCGCCTTCTTCTCTCCCTCCCTTTGGCCCCTTTTCAGGCGCCTCTCACGCGTTCCCTTCCCTTAGCTCAGCGCCGAGCAGAGTTGCTCGCTTGCTCGCTCACTGACCTTCCTTGAGTATCAGGGACCGACCTGGCCATCGCCGCGCTTATGCAGGAAGTCCGCGGGGAGCCAAACTGCTGCCTGGGGTTGGCGATCATCTCTCTCACCAGTTGGCTTATTCGTTTCAGGGCATTTGCTCACAAGTCTGGCTTCGTTAGCGGGCAAAGCAGGACAAAGCAGGGCCAAGCAGACCAACCGGATCAGGCAGGTCATCAGGCGACAGGCGTAAGCCGGGCCTGCAGATACCTGCCCGGTTCAGGAGCTTCCTTTCCGGAGGGCGCCTCTTCCACCTCTCTCACATTGGCGGCGCCACAGCGGAGGTTCCCGGCTGAAAAATGGGAGCCACTACGAAGTAGGCCATCGGCAGGAAGCAGAGTATAGTGAGGACCATTACTACGGCAAACATGATCCCCTGATAGCGCGCGCCCCGCGGCCAGAAATCAATCAAAATAATGCGCACGCCGTTAAAGGCGTGATAGAGCACGGAGGCGATCAGGCCAAGCGAGATTACGCGCACGATGCCGGTACTAAAGAGGGCGATGCCTTCGTTATATATATCCGGCCCAAAGGAGAGCAACCCGATATCGACGATGTGCACAAGCAGGAAGAGAAGAACCGCCAGTCCTGTCACGCGATGCAGCAGCCAGGACCACATTCCAGATTGTCCTTTATACATGCCGCTCCTCGATTCTCAGGCGGAGGCGGGGGAGAGCAAGCGCTGCACGGCGGGCTGAGAGATCAGGCAGCCGTTGCGTTGGGTTAGAAGCTGAGGCCATGTCTTCCCTCCCCCGTTCACCTTCTTGTGCGCATTGTGCCCCTGGCCATCCCTGGCCCGCGCTTCATCACCCCTCACCTTCAAGATGTTTCACAACGGCTTGTTGCTTGTGCATCGGAAGGCCATCCAGGATAACCTCTACGACTGCAGCCGCCCACCGCTCCCGCCTGTGATGTAGTCGTAATGTTGTGATAGTGCTCGCTTGCGTTGATAGCGCTGAACGAGACGAGCTGCTCAGCAGTGAGTTAGACAGCCAGGGTGTATCATCTCGCTATCTGCTCGCCTGTCTGCTTGTCTGCCAGGCACTCCCCGGTCGACCCGGAGAGCGCGCTCAGGAGGATTAGTCGCGCATCCCTGGCGCTTCGGTGGCCCGGCCTGCCAGTCAGCCGATGAGCCTCCCAGGCCAGCCGTCTCTTGCTGCTTCCGGCTTTCGCCTGGTTGCCTCTCCCCCATGACGCGCTTCCCTTCGCGCTGCAGTGCTCCCCGTGGCGCACCCTTCTGGATGCGCCAACGCTCCTGTTGCATTGCCTATTATACTGCAGTTGCCATCATGGCGCAAACCTGGCGCGCCTCCGCCCTCTCGTCGGTCCCCCGCTTGCTCGCTCCACCAGCTAGAGCTATGCCCCCCCTTCGTCCATTCTTACTGTAACCTGCCGACGTAATAGGTGATAGCTCTCTAAGATTCACAGTAACTAGCAGCGGTAAAGATCCGGGCCTCGGCCTGTGCGCAGGCAGGGCGAGGAGGGCCAGTGTGAATATTGCACGCCAGAGCGAACAGGAGCGAATTCTTGCAACAGGACAGGATGCCGTGGATGTGCAAGCATTTCAACGCTTCTATGAGGAAAATCTCCATCTGATCTATCGCTATATCTATAGCAAGGTTGGCAATCGTGAAGAAGCCGAGGACTTGACTTCGCAAATCTTCATGAAGGCTGTACGTATGCTGAGTCGGGAGCGCGGCACCGACCAGACTAGCTGGCAACGCTGGCTCTTTCAGGTGGCCAGGACAACGCTGGCCGACTATTGGCGCAGCCATTATCGCCTGCCTCTTGATTCTTTGGAGGAGCTGCTTGATGCCGGCTGGCAGGGGCCAAGTGAAGAGATCTCGCTCTCCTGTCCCGATGAGCGACCTGCCGAGCGCGTCCAGCGTATCCTGCAGGCCCTTCCCGCCCATTACCGAGAAGTATTAATTTGTCGCTTTATCTTGAATCTCTCGATTAAGGAGACCGCCCTCCGCATGGGGTTGAGCGAGGCTAATGTGAAGGTTCTCCAATTCCGGGCGCTTAAGCGCGCCGCGGCATTAGAGAGCGTTGTGACAGGCTGATGCGTTGAGCACGGAGGTATTCGCTGAAGGTAACGGACCGGAAGGGAGGCGAGGTTTATGCCCGAGGGAGACCAGGAACGCTTTGAGGACTATCTAGAGCTAGAGCGCTATCTTGCAGCGTTGCAGGAGGATCGCAGGCCACCGCTGTCCGCGCAACTAACGCCGGCTCAGGCGCGGCTCTATCGTCTGGCCGCGCTCTTGCGCGCGTCAGCTCCTGGCGTTGCGGAACCCCGCCCGGAGTTTGTCGCAGAGTTGCGCGCGCTGCTGGAGCGTGAATTAGCTACGCCGGCGGAAGACGACCATACTCCAGAGGAGCCATCAGAGCAGCGTGAGACTTCGTCTTCTTCTGGGCAGTCGCCGGGCCTGACTGCTCCTGCTGCTTCCGTGGCCGCTGCGCCTTCGCCATCTGGGGAGCGGCACCCACGTGTCTCACGTCGCCTTTTGCTAGCCGGCAGCGCGGTCGCTGCTGCCTCCCTCGTGGCTGGTGCTGGCCTTGATCGTGCTCTGCAGCAGGCCGGTAGCGGGGCCCATGAGGCCGTTCATCAGGCCTCTACCCCGCCCGTAGGGACGCATCCAAGCGCTCCTGCGTCTTATCCTGCCCTGATCGGCGCTGATGTGCCTTCGCGCTGGCACTTTGTGGCTGAGGTCTCTGCTCTCGGAGATCGTCCCGTGCGCTTCGTCACCGAGACGATCGCTGGCTATGTGATCCGTCAGGCGCGCGGCCCGAGCCGCTACGGGGCTGAGGCCTGGTCGGAGACTGGGAATGAGACGACAGCTTCGGAAGAGGAGATCATCGCCTTTTCGGCAGCTTGTACCCATATGGGTTGCCTGGTGGAATGGCAGGAAAGCGATGGCAAGTTCCATTGTCCCTGCCACGGCGGCGTCTTTACCGCCAGCGGGGCGGCAGACCCGAGCGCCGGGCATCTGCGTTATCTGGCTCCCCTGCCTCGGCTTGACACTCGTATCGAGGATGGTAAGATCTATGTGAGGATTCCAGCTAGCCGAACATCTTCTTGAAGGCATAGTATGAGGCGCAATCTGCTGGTTATCGTGCTTGGTCTGCTCTTTCTGGCGCTTCTGACCTGGTTAGGGGGACTGGTGGCAACGCTGACCCCGGCTTCACCAGCTTCAGAGCAACGGCAAGCGCAGGCCGGTCCTTATGAGGTGACCCTCCAACTGAGCCCAGACCCACCGCTCAGCACCCAACCAGCAATCATCGTTTTGCGGATCACTGAGGTCGCCAGCGGTGTGCTCGTCAGCGATGCGCACGTTCAGGTAGAGGGAACGATGCCGGAGATGAATATGGGGCTGCCCCCCGTCTCGGCTAGCCCCGGCAGCGATGGTCTCTATCGCGCCCGCCTTCAGCTCGCTATGAGCGGCCTCTGGCAACTGCGTGTCACTATTGAGCGCAGTGCTCAACCATCCGAGAGCCTCCTTTTCCAGTTCGTTGCTCACTGAGCCGTTCGCTACCCGCTCGTCTGGCCTGCCCATCGGCTTCGTGTTCTCTCCTTCCTATCTGCTTGCCCCCCGGATACTAGCGGCGTAGAATAGGGAGGCATCTGGCGATGCTACTCTCTCAAATACTCAAATGTCTTGCAATGTGTGTCTCTATGCAAAGATGTTCCATCCTGCAACGGAGAGACCCTCTATGTCTACCTTCCTTCAAAGATGCCGCGACTCTATGCCTCTTCTGCTTATGCTGCTGCTCTTGCTCGCCGGCTGCAACCCGGGACAGTCTCAGCAGCCGCAGGCGGCTGGTGCTAGTGGCGCCAGTGCTCAACATTTGTTACAGCAGAGCGAACAGCAACTGACGACCGCACGGACGCTGCACGCAGTGGTGACTATCCAGATCGATGGCGAAACCTATCAGGGAACATTAACAAGCGAGGTCTGGAAAGCTGCTCCGGCCAGGAGCCGCAGCCAGATTCTGCGTTCGACGCTGAGCGAGTTTCCCGCCGGCGAGCTGACGATTAGCAACGGAGAGCAGCTCTGGATCTATAATCCTGCCCGCCACATTGTCTACACCGGAAGCGTTGCCAGCCAGAGCACTCAGGGCGGGTCAGCGCTTTTCGGGAGCAGCTCCAGCCCGGCCAATCAGTTGACGCTCAACCTGATTGATCCTATCTTTAGCCAGAGTCGGGCCACCGTGACCTCGCAAGCGGTTACGGTTGACGGGCATCGCGCTACGGTCGTGCATGTCACCTCTCAGCAGCCCGCTACCTCCGGCCCGGACTACAGCGGCGATGTTTATCTGGACTACAGCAGTCACCTGCCTCTTAAGCTGGTGCTGAATCTGCAGGGATTTGCTCAGGTGACCCTGGAGCTGCCAACACTTGAGCTGAATCGCCCTCTGGCCGACAGCCTCTTCACTTTCAGGCCACCAGCTAATGTGCAGGTGGCCTCGCTGCTGCAAGCCAGCGCTACCCCGACGAGCGGTACGCTGACCCTTGGTCAGGCAGAGCAGCTAGCTGGCTACCATTTGCTGAGCATCCCGACCTCCCAGAGCGCTTACCAGCTTGAAGGCGTCGATGTGCTCACTACCGCCAGCGGACAGGTCTTTGTGCTTCACTATCTCAAAGGCGATCAGAGTTTTTCGATTCTCGAAGGCAAGGCCCTGGCCGCTGAGCCGTTGCCCAGCGGTACGACGCTGACGCTGCGCGGCACGACAGCGACCTACTCAACGAGTAGCGATAACCCTACCCTGGCCTGGAAAGAGCAGGGTCTAGGTATTCGTGTCAGCGGCGATCTCGATGAGCAGGAGGCCATCGCTGTGGCTAACCTGCTCACCTGAGCTGAGCTGAGCAGCGTTGAAGGCAGGTGATGAGCGCCTGGCCGGTTTCAGCTTTTGACGGCGACCAGCAGGTCGCGCTTTTTGATGACGCGATCCACCGTATGCGTGAACTGCGTGTACGGTGGATCGTTGCGCGTCTGTAGACCACTATAGCGCTCGACGAGGGCGCAGATGTCGGCGCGCGCGAGACGCGTGGCGTTCCAGGCCAGGGCCAGCGTTCCCCCGGGCAGGAGCAGCTCCACCCAGGCCGGAAGGGCTTGCCGCAGAAGCTCGCCGATTTCGCCTAGATGCTGAATGCCATAGGGAAGATCGCCGACAATGGCGTGCACGCGGGGTCCCCCGGGCAGCTCGCGCAGATGGAGCGGAGCCTCGCGGCTGTCACCATGCACCAGAACCAGTCGGCGCGCCTCGCCGCTCTTGCCCGCTGGCTCGATCTCAAACTGGTAGCGTTTGCCGCTGCGACGGCGCTCGCAGACTTCCTTGAAGGTGATCCCCTCTCCGCTGAGGTACTGACGCAAGAAGACCGCCGTTGTTTCGACATCCTGGCGTTTTTGCTCTATGCCGAAGGCGTCATAGCCGGCGGCCAGCGCGACGAAGAGGGTTGTTCCTCCGCCGGCCAGAGGGTCAAGAATGCGCAGGCGCTCGCGACTGGTCGCGTAGGCGCCGGCAAAGATCGCTACGTTCAAGAGGACGCGTGTAAAGATCTCATTGGTCTTGCCCTTGTAGCGGCGCACCTCGGCGATCTCTGGCGAGATGAACGGCTGCCAGGGTAGCGCCAGCGGCCGTAGAAAGGGTCCCTCGACGCCCCCCACCTCGGCAAAGTATTCGTAGACCTCGCTAATGGTTCCCAGGTGGGCCAGAAGACGTAAACATTCTTCGCGCCCGATCCGTTCCTCCTCAACGTTTACCAGCAGATAGCTCTGTCCGCCGAGGGCGGCGCGCCGCAGCTCGCTAATGGCCGGGCCGAGGGGACTGGCAGACAGCTCTGGCTCGGCCAGGGCCTCGACCATGTTGGTGTACTGGTTGCTGCGCTGGGGCCTGATCTTGAGTGCCAGTTTCATAGCGTGGAGTATAGCAGGTTGCGTCGCCTTTGTCCTGTCCCTTTTCGTATTCGTAAGGAGATTCCCACTGCTCACGCCTGGGACATCTCACAGTAGAGAGCCGGGCGCTCGCTGGTCAGGGGTCAGGCCGTGACGCTTTCTCAAGCAACCGTGACAGGGAGAGCCTTGCCATGTAGAATAAAGAACAGAAAGCAGGGAGAGGAGAACCATGCATATTGTTGACGTCGCCCGCATGCGCGAACTGGAGATGCGGGCCGATAAAGAGTACGGGCTGAATACCACCATCCTGATGGAGAATGCCGGTCGCAGTGCTGCCGAGCTGCTGGCTCGCTATATCCGCGAGCGGCAGCAGCGCTCGCTGAATGAGTGCGAGCTTCTCTTTCTCATTGGCCCTGGGAACAATGGGGGCGATGGCCAGGTCATGGCCCGCCACCTGGCAGCAGAGGGAGCGCGCATCAATCTTTACCGCTGGAAGGAGCGACAGCTCATATGCGAGGGCCGCGAGATCCCAGCAGAGCGGCTCGAAGAGGAGCTGAACGCCGTATTACAGCGCGTTGGCTATGTCATCGATGCCCTACTGGGTACCGGGCGCTCGCGTCCTTTGCCCGACGATATGCGCGCCCTGCTGGCGCGCGTTGATGAGGAGCGGGCCCGTCGCCCCAGTGAGCTGCTCGTCGTAGCTATCGACCTGCCAACAGGCGTCAACGCCGATACCGGCGAAGTTGACCCCGGCAGCATCCGCGCCGATCTGACAATTACCCTGGCCTGTCCTAAACAGGGCTTCTTTTTCTTCCCCGCTCGTGCCTATCTTGGCGAGCTGTTCGTTGGGAGCATCGGCCTGCCCGAAGCCTTGGAGCGCGATCTCAGCGATGAGATGCTCGATGCCTCACTGGCGCGCCGATTGCTGCCGCCACGTCCTCTGGAAAGCAACAAAGGCACCTTTGGGCGGGTCATGCTCTTCTGCGGTTCTCCCCCATACCCCGGTTCGGCCTACCTGGCTGGCAGTGCCGTGCTGCGCGTCGGCGCCGGCCTGGTCACTCTGGCCGTCACACCTGATCTGCTGCCCATCTACGCCTCCTCGCTGCATGAGGCTACCTATGTCCTCCTACCTTCTGGAGAGCCGGGCGAGCAGCTTGGCCAGGCGCAAGCCCAGGCGCTCTTAGAGCACTTGAGCGGTTATCGTGCCTTGCTGATCGGCCCGGGTCTTGGCCGGACCCCGACCATGCGCACCGCTATTCTGACCCTGCTCGATGGTCTGCGCGCTCGGCCCGAGGGTGAGCGCCCGGCCCTGGTGATCGATGCCGACGGCCTCAACAATCTGGTCGAGGTCGAGGAATGGTGGCGGCGGCTCCCGCCAGGCACCGTTATCACGCCGCATCCCGGCGAAATGAGCCGCCTCCTCGGCGGCACGAAGGTTTCCGGGGGCGGCATTGACCGTCTGCAGGTGGCGCGCCATTGTGCCCGCGACTGGAACCTTATCCTTGTTCTTAAGGGGGCCTGCACGCTGGTTAGCGAACCAGGGGGGCGGCTGCGCATCAACTGGGAAAGCAATCCAGCCCTCGCAAGCGCCGGCACAGGTGATGTGCTGGCCGGCATGATCGCCGGCTATCTGGCCCAAGGTCTTCCTCCCTTTGATGCCGCCAGCCTGGCCGTCTACTTACATGTGGCCGCCTCGAAGCTGGTCAGTCAGCGCTGCGGCGACGCTGGTCTGCTGGCCTCAGATCTCCTTCCTCAGATTCCCGCAGCTCGCCTGGCCCTGCTCCAGCCCACCTGAGCGGGGCCGCAGCGATCGACCGCTCCCAGCGATCTCGCGCTCCGGCTCGCCAGCGCAGGACCTCTCGGCAGGCAGCGGGCGGAGTGAGCAGGGAAGAGAGGCCCTCAGTGGCGCGCCGGCGTCACGCCGACGCATGGTCTCTCAGCCCTATTCCCCTCAGATCTCGCTCTCGCCGCGCTGCGCCGCTTCGTAGGCTTCCTTGAGCAGGGGGACCGTCTCGTAACGCTCCAGCTCTGTCGGAGAGATCCAGCGCATGGTGACCGCTTCCCAATCGGTTTGAATGGCCTCGGGGGTCAGGACCTCGAAGAGAAACGGGTGGATGAACCAGTGCCGGCCCAGCTCCTGATCGCGATACTCGACGACGGCCCCGCGCTTGAGCAGACGCACCTGCTGCGGCTCCAGACCGGTCTCTTCGCGGATCTCCGTGTAGGCTTGTTGCTCAGGGCTAGCCCCCGGCTCGATAAAGCCGCTGATGCCGGCCCACCGTCCCTGATAGCTCCCCACCCGCGGGCTGCGCTGGACGATCAGAAGCTGAGGCCCCCCAGGCCGATCGAAGCGCAGGAGGAAACTGGTGACGACTGGCGTCGGGCGCAGGGGAGGAGCGGACTCCGCTGGTTGGTGTGTCATGATGCGACTCCCGTAGAAATTGATTGCAGGAAACTAGAAAAGGCAGCGAACCTGCTAGAGAAACAATCGATCTTCTCAATTGAGCGTTCTTGACAGCTCCTCGACGCTCTTATATAGTATGCTCGGCGTACTATACGCCTTCTATATAGTATACTTAGCATATACCGTCTCTCGATACGATGGAACACAGCAAGCACTCGGTCACCCCAAGCCCAGCAGGCAGGTCTGTTTGCCTTTGATCACTCTGGAGGTAGGCTAACGTGACGCCGACCATTATCGCCATCCTCGCGGCGGGCATCATCCTGGCGGCGCTCCTTGGAGCCGGGATCGCACTCGTCATCGGATACCGTTTAGGGGAGGCACGAAATAAAAGCAAATTCGAGGAGCGTCTCCGCCTTGAAAAAGAGGCCAGCGAGCGCCTCCTTCTCGAAATGCAGCAGCAGCAGCGAGAGGCTCTGCGTGAAGCGCGCGAAGAGACGGCCCGTTTCCGGGCCACCATCGAACGAGAAAACGCCGAACGGCGCGCAGAGCTGCAAAGACAGGAGCGGCGTTTGCAGCAAAAGGAGGAGAGCCTTGAGCGCAAGATCGAGGCGCTAGAGCAGCGGGAGCGCCGGCTACAGGCGCGCGAGCGGGCGGTTGAGGAGCAGCGTCAGGAGGTTGAAGAGCTGAAGCGTCAGCAGCAAGCCGAGCTAGAGCGCATCTCACAACTAAGCGAAGAGGAGGCGCGCGAGCTGCTCCTGAGCCGGATGGAGGCCCTGGTACGGGCCGAAGCCTCGCGGCGGGCGCGCATTATCGAGGAAGAAGCGCGCGAGCAGGCTGAGGCGAGAGCGCGTGAAATCATCACGCTGGCCATTCAGCGCTGCGCCTCCGACCAGGTCTCCGAGGCAGTCGTCTCGGTTGTCCCCCTGCCCAATGAGGAAATGAAGGGGCGCATTATTGGGCGGGAGGGCCGCAATATTCGCGCTTTAGAGGCCGCGACCGGCGTTGATCTGATCATCGACGACACACCGGAAGCGGTCATTCTTTCGGGCTTTGATCCAGTACGCCGCGAAGTAGCGCGCCTGGCGCTGAATCGTCTGATTCTCGATGGACGCATCCACCCCACACGCATCGAAGATGTGGTAGCCAAAGCGCAGCAAGAGGTCGACAACATCATTCGAGAGGCCGGCGAGCGGGCGGCAATGGAGGCCAACGTCCACGGCCTGCAGCCTGAGCTGCTCAAGATCCTGGGCCGTCTCCATTTCCGCACCAGCTACGGTCAGAACGTGCTGGCCCACTCGGTCGAGGTGGCCATTCTCGCGGGCACCATCGCCCATGAGCTGGGGGCCGATGTCAACGTCTGCAAGACAGCCGCTCTGCTTCACGATATCGGCAAGGCTATCGACCAGGAGGTCGAGGGGCCACACGCGGTTGTCGGCGGCGAGATTGCGCGTCGCTTTGGCAAGTCGCCCAAGATTATTCATGCGATGGTTGCTCACCATGCCAGCGAGATGGAGCCGCAGAGCCTGGAGGCTGCCATCGTCCAGGCCGCTGACGCCATCTCTGCCGCCCGACCTGGCGCACGGCGCGAGACCATCGATCTCTATCTTAAGCGCCTCGAAGCCTTGGAGAGCATCGCCAACTCCTTCCCCGGCGTCGAAAAGTCTTTTGCCATCCAGGCTGGACGCGAGATTCGCATTATCGTCAAGCCTGATGAGATCGACGAGTATGGAGCCAACCGCCTGGCGAGCGAAATCGCCCATAAGATTGAGGAGAGCCTTGACTACCCCGGTCAGATCAAGGTCTGCGTGGTGCGCGAGACGCGCGCTGTCGACTACGCCAGATAAGTCGAGCCGCCGCGCCGCTACTGCCTGGACGCCGACAAGGTCCCAGGCCCATGACACCGGGTCAGGCAGGCTGGAGGAGATATGACCGATTACGCGATTGATCTGCACACGCACTCGACCGCCTCGGACGGCCTCTATGCGCCGCGGGTCCTGCTGCAGCAGGCTCACGAGGCGGGGGTGCGTGTGCTGGCCCTTACTGATCACGATAGCACCGAGGGGCTGGCGGAAGCAGCTGAAGCTGCCGCCCAGCTCGACATCGACTTTATTCCCGGCATCGAGATCAACACTGAAACTCCTGCTGGCGAAGTGCACATGCTTGGCTATTTCCTGCACTATCAGCAGGAGGCCTTTCAGCAAGCTTTGCGCACGCTGCGCGATGCGCGGCAGCGTCGCGGTCAGCGGATGGTTGAGCTGCTTAATGAGCAGGGCATTGCTATTACATGGGAGCGAGTGCGCGAGCTGGCTCAGGGCGCAGTTGGACGTCCCCACGTGGCCCAGGCTTTGGTTGAGGCCGGCTATGCCCAGAGCATCGAGGAGGCCTTTGCGCGCTACCTGAGCAAAGGGTGTCCGGCCTACGTACCACGCTACAAGTTGTCGCCTCAAGATGCGGTGCGCCTCATTGTCAGCGCCAGGGGCCTGCCGGTGATTGCCCACCCATTGGAATTACCCGGTCCAGAGACTCTGCGACAATGGCTCCCCGAGCTATGCGCTCTAGGGCTGGTGGGACTGGAGGTCTACTATGGCCCCTACACCGCCGAGGAGGAGGAGCTGCTGCTTGACCTGGCGCGGGCGTTTGATCTCATCCCCACGGGTGGCAGCGACTATCACGGCCCTGGCATCCACCCCACGCCCTTGGGGGGCCATCCTGTGCCCGCCGAGAGCGTGGCCCGGCTGAAAGAAGCCGCGGCGGCACGCAGTCGCCAGACGCCGCCCCCATTCAGGTTGCCAGAACCGGCTGCCGAGTAGCTGCACTGCCGATTACCCAGCGCTCGCAGCTACGGCTCTTTTTACAGGCTTTCAGCCAGCCAGGAAGCAGGAGGAGGCATCAATTAACCAACCAATTTGCTGACTCCTCTTCCTGAGCGGCAGATTGCCACGCATTGACCTTGAGATAGAACAGGAGGCAAGGCAAGGGTTTTGAGCGCGAAACCAGAGAAAGAGGAGAGAGGCCGCCGGCTCTTGCGCGATATCCTGGAAACGGTAGCACTGACGCTGCTGTTGCTCCTCGTAGTACGCCTGACGGTCCAGCATTACTATATCGATGGTCCAAGCATGGAGCCGACGCTGCACAATCAGGAATACATCCTTGTCGATCGGCTCGCCTATCTTTTCCATCCGCCCCAGCGCGGCGACATTATTGTTTTCCACTATCCCAGAGACCCAAATATAGACTATGTGAAGCGCATTATCGCTATTCCTGGTGACACGATCACCGTCATCGGGCAAACGGTGATCGTGGATGGGGTCACTCTGCATGAGCCATATGTCAACCCTGACGATCCCGCCAGCCTGGCCGTCTATCCGCCGATCCGCAATCTGGTCATCGGCCCTGACCAATACTTCGTGATGGGCGATAACCGTGGTGACAGCTCCGACTCACGCCAATGGGGGACCGTACCCAGACAGGATATCGTGGGCAAGGCTACCCTCGTCTACTGGCCACTCGGAGCCAACAACTTCGGTCTCTTGCCCGACGTCAGCAGTGTCTTCGCTGGCATTAAGTAGCTAGTGACTCAGTCTGAGCACCAGACCAGCCAGTAGACCTGGCAAGCGAAGGCCAGCTTCTTCCTTGCCGATCTCGCTGGGGGAGCAGCGGGCTTGGCTTTCATGCGCTCCAGACGCCGGCTGCTCCTCCGGTATCGACCTGTCTAACTGCCCGTTCCGGGCCGTCCTTTCGCCCCCAAGCAGGCGGAGAGCGCATCGCCCGCCCCCCAAGAAAGGGCCTTCTGAGGGCAGATCACTTGCTGGAAACAGCCTTTTCCGCTATCGTTATAAGGGTGTAGCGCAGACAGTCGTTTCCCTCCACCGCCACACGGCCTGCTGGCGGTACAGCCTCACTTGTACCTCTGTGCTGTCCGCGCCACGCATCTAGGAAAAACAGGGTAATCTCTCACAAGAGAGTTTCAAAATTGTCCAGGGTGGAGTACACTACCTTGGGAGTCTTTTGTCAGGTTGTTCCAGGTCTCATTGACGTTTGCCCATACATCAACAACAGGCTGGCAACGGCAAGGCCCATTCCTTTAAGCAATACAGATCATTGCGTACCTTCTTAGAGGGGGCGAGAGCTGTCATGAGAGCAATTACGCGCATGCCTATTTTCCTCCGGCTCTTCCTGGCCTTCGCGCTGGCTGCGATCATTCCCGCCATCGTGATTATTGTGCTGGGAACTTTCTTTTTAAACACCCTGACCGTCCACGGCCAGGCGATGCAGGTGGCCAACCAGGCAACGACCATCTCGCTGCAGGCCATGTCTGACCTTGAGCGCATGAATGCCCTGCTGGGTCAGTACCACTCGACGCTCTATGCGAACGAGGGTCCCTACGGCCTCAACAATAGCGCTATGACCCGCATGGCCACCTCTGCCGAGACAGAGATTCTCGACCTGGAGCATAGTTTCGGCAACGAGCTGAGCACCTACCAGCAGAATTTCTTGCTGGGATCGTCCCCGAATATGGAAAGCGTGCGTCGAAGCCTCCAGGGAGATATCAACGCGCAGGCCGCCAATCAGGCGCAGATCTTCCGTACGGCCAGCCAGCAGTGGTCGGATTACAAGCAGGCTCAGGACGCCGAGCTAACAGCGCTGAAGGCCAATCTACCGCACAGCCAGACCCATAGCCTCCTCGAACAGGCGAATTCCAGGTACGCCTCGCTCCTCAAAAGCTGGCAGCAGCTTGTGACCGTGACGCAGACCATCAGCAATGAGGTGACAACCATCGGCTCTAACCAGATTGGGATGATCACCCTCGGCACGGTCATTGCTATCCTGGCAACGGCGATGGTGGTGATCACCATCGGCTATATCATTAATTTGACGATCACCCGCCCCCTGCGCCAGCTCGCCAATCTGACCAAGCGCATCAGCAAGGGCGACACGACCGCCCGCGTCAAGATCAATAGCCGCGATGAGATCTACATCGTGGCCAATTCGATGAATAATATGCTCGATAATATCGTGCGCCTGATCCAGGAGGCCCAGGCGCAGCGCGATAATCTGCAGGCCCAGGTTGAGAAGCTGGTGAGCGAGGTCAGCGGCGTGGGTGAGGGTGATCTGCGCGTGCAGGCCGAAGTGACCGCTGATGCCCTCGGTGTGCTCGCGGACTCCTTTAACTATATGGTCGAGGAGCTGGGGAACCTGGTGATCCGCGTCAAGACGGTGGCCCGCGAGGTGGAGCAGACAACAAGCCAGCTTATCGATGGGATGACCCAACTGGTGGAAGAGGACGATATGCAGCTCCGCCAAATCAATGAGGCCGCTGTTGAGGTCGAGCAGATGGCAGCGGCCAGCCGTCGCGTAGCTGAACGCGCCCAACTGCTCCACAATGTGGCCATCGAGGCGCGCAAAGATGCTCAGGGAGGCCGCGAGGCTGTGGAGCTGGCAATCGCTGGTATGGGACGCATCCATGAGAATGTGCAGGCGACCGCTAAGAAGGTCCAGGTTCTCGGCGATCGCTCGCGTGAGATCAATAATATCGTGGAGGCCATCTCCAGCATTGCCCACCAGACCAATCGCCTGGCGCTTGACGCCGCTATTCAGGCCGCGATGGCCGGCGAGCATGGCAAGGGCTTCGGTGCCGTTGCCGCCGATATTCGCCGCCTGGCCGAACGCGCGAAGGAGCAGGCCAGCAATGTCACGCGCATCGTCCGTAGTGTCCGCGAGGATATCGGTGCGGTGGCTGTAGCTATGCAGGATACGGAGCGTGAGACAGAGGCCGGCGCCCGCTTGACACAGGAGGCCGGCAGCGCGCTGGAAACGGTCTTCTCTGTGATCGAGCAGCAGGCCCACGAGATCGAAACGATCAACCAGATGGCCAACCAGCAGCTGGAGTCGTCCAGCTCCGTGGTACAGATTATGCACAGTGTTTCTGAGGCGACCCAGCGCAGCAGTACAACAACACGCGAGGCCGCTCAGGCAATGGGTCGTCTGGCTCGCCTGGTCGAGCGCTTGCGCGCTTCGGTGGAGGCGTTCAAGCTCAATGAGGATCAGAGCTATCTGTCGACAACGGGCTTTACTGACGCGCTGACGGTCCAAGATGGTGCAGAGGGTCAGCAGTCTCTGAGCGGCGCTTTCCGCACGGTGACCGCGACCGCTCAGGCTCAGCCCACTCCTACGCCCGCCGGCATGTATAATGCTCTTCCTCCGGCCCGCCAGCCAGGTGCTGGCCCGAATCCCGAGGGCTTCGCGCCCTTCCAACCGCTCTCGCCCTCGCCTGCTCCGACTGGGAATAGTGAGTGGAGCCAGCCATTGCCCTCGATGCCCTCGACAGGCAGTGGCCCCCAGCCAGGCTGGCCTTTCTCGGCGCCTTCCTCTGGCTTCCCCTCTCCCTCACCCACGAAGGCAGCTCCCTTTGAGCAGTCGCCTTACGATCCCTGGCAGCCTGGCACGCCCAGCCACGGCAGTGGTCGCCCATAAGCGTCAGCGCCAGTGTCAGCGGCAAGCGAGTCACGCGCGCAGAGCGGCGCTCAATGAGCGCTCCTAGCACGTCAGCGACGTGCTAGACAAGTAGCGAGAAGCGGGGACCAGTCACCCATTGGAGACGAAGAGAGACGGGATTGGTCCCCGCTCCCCTTTGGCCCGGGTTGGGACTGGCCGCATAACCACTGGCTTCCCCTCCTCTTCTCCTTCCTCGCTCAGCGGCTGGTCGTCTGGCTGCTCTCCCTGTCTCTGTCTATAACCTTTTTGTTATAGGTAGTATCTGTAATCTCTATCTTTTTTCATAGACAAGCGCCTAATTCCTCTGTTAGACTGATGGTGTAGGTTATAGTTAGCGAGAGCCGGCAGACTGCCGACCACCTCTTGCAGACTACTTCTTCTCTGGCTAACGACACTGCCCCCTCTTACCCGCAGAGGCGGCAGGGCCTACGGCGAGCGTCGGCGTCGTAGGTCCTGCCGCCTCTGTTATTCTCTTCACCGGGAACCGCCGATCTCTCACCAGCTTACGCCTCCCCTCCCAGCCATTTCCCACTTGCCAGGATATCAAGAGTCTGCAGCCCCTTGACTGGCTGGCTGGCTAGGACAGGCGGCTCTGACGCTGTTGGCGCACAGCCTCGTAGAGTAAGATACCGGTAGCCATGGCCGCATTGAGCGACTCGACCCCATTGGCCAGAGGAATGCTCACGCTGCTAGTGGCCAGGCTTCGGGCAGCCGTTGAGGGACCATGAGCCTCGTTTCCAACAATCAGGGCGAATGGCCGCCGCAGGTCCTGCTCGTAATAGAGGTGAGGCGCCCCGGCCTCAGCCAGAAAGACCCGCAGTTGCGCGCCACAATGCTCTCTCACACGGCGCCCAATCTCCTCCCAAGCCAGTTCTTCTGCAAGCGGTAGGGCCAGATGGGCTCCGGCGGCAGCTCGTACTACCTTGGGGTTGAACGCGTCCACACAACCTGGTGTCAGCAGCACCGCGGCGACGTCCGCTGCTAGCGCTGTACGCAGGATTGTACCCAGGTTGCCCGGATCAGCCAGGCGATCGAGAATGAGCAGGGCAGGCCGCGAAGCCGCTGGCCGGCGGGCCGCCACTTGCTCATAGCTGCAAGCGGCCAGCGGCAATACAGCTACCACTCCCTGTGAGGTCTGCACCTCACCCAAAGCTTCAATCACACGTACGCTGACCTGCACCAGAGCCCGCCTGTCTACTGCCCCACTCAGCAAGCGCTCTAACAAGGCCTGTCCCTCAGCGGTGCGCGCCAGTAACTCAGGTTGATAGTAGACTTCAAGCGGCGCCACAGCCCGATCAAGCAACTCTTTAAGTAGATGCGGCCCTTCTAGCAGAAAGAGGCCATGCTTTTTACGTCCGCGCGGCGTATGCAGCTCACGCAGACGAGCAATGCGGGGATTGAGAGGACTACTGATCACCGGCATGGCGACGACAACTCCCCTTAGCAGGCAGAAGGGGCGACCGCTGGCGCAGTCGCCCCTTGAGATTCTGTACAGTCCCGCCCAGCCAGATAGAAGGAGAGTAACCTCAGACCTTCCCGTAGGCAGTACAGGTAGCGCGTCAGCCACTCGCTAGCTCTGGGCCTGGGCTTGAGGCTGACCCTGACTCTGCACTGCGGCCATCGCTGTCTTCACTAGTTCGGCAAAGGCAGGCCGATCGTTGACGGCCATCTCAGCCAGGATCTTGCGATCAACACTGATGTTGGCCACCCGAATCGCATGCATCAACTGACTGTATGTCACACCAAACATGCGAGCAGCAGCGTTGATGCGCGTGATCCATAGTCGACGCATATCGCGCTTGCGATCGCGGCGGTCGCGATAGGCATAGGCCAGGGCGTGCATCATGGACTCGCGCGCCTTTTTGATCAGACGCCGACGAGTGCCGCGGTGGCCCTCAACAAACTGTAATACCTTCTTATGCTTGCGACGCGCCGTAACGCCTCGTTTCACTCTTGGCATAGCCTATTCGTCCTTCCCTTCTCTTCCAGTTTCTAGCCTGATAGATAGGATAGCCAGCGAGAGAGCCCTCGCTATCCTCGCCCTCCCTAACGGCCAGAATAGGGGAGCAAGCGCCGCACGTGACGAGCATCCCCACGGGCCAGCTCGAAGGTCTTATCGGCCGCACGGATCGAGCGGGACGACTTGTTACGGCGCAGATGGCTGATCGCAACCTTGCGACGTAGAAGCTTACCGCTTGCTGTAATCTTAATACGTTTTGCAGTCGCTTTATGCGTCTTCAGTTTCTGCTTCATGAGATACACACTCTCTTTCCTTCTTCTCTTGCGGGGCAAGTAGCGGCAGATCCTCCTCTCCCTGACGCTCCTCCTGCTCAAACTAAAGGGAGGTCCTGACCAGCAAACGACGGGGCCGCTGCAACGGCTTCAGCGGAGAGAGTAGCTTGCATACCTGGCACGCCCTAGGCTGGCAGGTTCAGCAGGCAAGCCAGAGGTCGCGTGCGTGACAGCACAATAGAGAAGAAAAGCTCCATCGAAGGCGCAGAGAAGCCTTTTTCAAGAGCGAAGAAGCCCCGCATGCCGTCTGCGAGTATAGCATAGATTGCCCCTGCTGTCCAGTAGGGGAGGACCCTACCCCCAGAGATCTTGCCCGGCCCAGCGGGCCGCGCAGCGCTTCTTTGCGCCGCGAAGAGGCTCAAGACGCAGCCCGCTGGGCGCGCTGTGACGTCCAGCATTTCCGCCTTGATGAACTGCCCCAAGAACAAGAATATGAGAGCAGAAGGCAGGGAGGGACAGGGGCAACAACAGGGGAAAACCCTCCAGGAAGCCAACCTTACTTATTGGTTGGTCACCTTACCTGGAGACAACCAGGGGAAACGACCCTGCCCGGCAAGCCTGGCCGTCACGAAGGCGTCGCAGAGGAGCAGCCATCTGCTTAGCAGGTCGGACCTTCTCTTGCCAGAAAGGGAGGACAATGCTATAATAGCGGGGCACTGTACCGACTCTCTCAACAGCCATAGGCCACGCCTGCCTGCCAAACGAGCAGAGAGTACCCTGATCTTCTCAGGCGGAACCAGACGCCACGCGGGTGGCAGGCCAGCTAGCCAGCCTGAGAAGAGGCAGCAGAAAGAGTGGTTGGCAAGGGCAAGAGCACGAGAGGGCACGAGATAGCGGCAGAGCGGATGGCGACAAGAGCAATCGCCATACTCCACCTGCTCCGGCAGCACAGCACGACGAGCACGCTTCACCGCGACTGACCGCGAGCAAACCCATAGGAAGGAGGTGGCTTCGTGAGGAGAGACTACGAGCTTGGCTTTATTCTCCATCCCGAAGTCAGTGAGGAGCGAACACGTACTATACTAGAACGGATCGAGCAGATCGTAACCGCGCATGACGGCCAGGTTGTCAGGGTGAACCACTGGGGACGGCGACGGTTGGCATACCCCATCCAGCATCAACGCGATGGCATCTATGTCTTTGTTGATATGAGTGTTTCCCCTGAGACCCTCCCAGAACTGGACCGCACCCTCAAGGTGTCTGAGGAGGTGCTGCGGCATCTGATCAAACGACGCGATCCGCGGGTGGTACAGAAGGAGCGCGAAGCCTACGCCGCCGCGAGCGCCGCCGGGGTTGCCCCGGCCCCTGCCCCTGCTAGCGTCGCCAGTGAGGAGCTTGCTGGCACCAGTGCAGAGGTCGAGGCTGCTGCAGGCAGCGCCGCTGAAGCGGGAGTTGAGGCTCCTGCCGACGCTTCTGAAGCAGCTACCCTGTCAGAATCAGAGTCATCGGAGTCAGCAGTAGGAGATGAAGAGGCGCCCGCCGTCTCGCCAGAGGAGATGGAGAGTGCCCCTCCCGCCCTCGATGAGCAGCCAGCCCCGGAGGCTGAGCAAGCCTAGCTGCTATAGCGATCGGTTCGGGAATGAGCACATGGCGAACAAGACGAGACGAGACAATGGCCCAGGCTCTCTCGGAGAGTATAGCAGCAAGCACTAAGCCAGCGAGAGCTGGGGCCGGGTATTCCTCCCCGTCTGGCCTCCCTTCAGGAGAGCATGGTGCGGCGTCTCCCAGTGCGACGAAAGGATCTGAGCGATGCTGAATAAAATCATGTTGATCGGCAACCTGGGCCGCGACCCCGAATTGTCCTATACCGATAATGGTGGGACCCCTTTCACTCGCTTTTCGCTGGCAGTCAGCCGTACCTATAAGACGCCGAGCGGCGAAAAGCGCGAGGAAACCGAGTGGTTCAATGTGGTTGCCTGGCGCTCGCTGGCCGAGCGTTGCCATCGGTACCTGCGCAAGGGCAGCAAGGTCTATGTGGAAGGGCGAGTTACCCAGCGGAAGTACACCGATAGAAATGGTGTCGAGCGCGTGGCCGTCGATGTGATCGCTACTGATCTGCGCTTCCTCTCGCCCAGACCACAGGAGGCCGATGTCTCGGATGAGTTCCCGACCGATAGTGGCGATTTCCTCGAAGATCTGGATGATTCTCAGCCCTTTTAATCGCTGCGAGAAGGAAGAAAAGGGCTGATTGACTCGTAATAAGACGTACTCTGTTGTGTGTTCGAAGGAGGAGAGGACAGTCCGTGCAAAAACGCAATGAAGCGGCAAATCAGCCAAGCGCAGCAGCTACTCAGCAGAATACGCAGGCTCAGCAGGGCCAGTCGGCTCAAAGTGGGGCTAGCGCTCAGGCTTCTTCTCAGGCCCAAGCTCCCGCTCAGGCCGCCGCTCGCCAGGCTCGCCAGGGCGTGCGTGGTCCCCGGCGTAAGGTCTGCCAGTTTTGTCATGACCGCGTGCGGGAGATCGATTATAAGGATGCTGCTCGCTTCTTGAAACGCTACATCTCCGATCGCGGTAAGATCGAGCCTCGCCGCAAGACGGGGACGTGTGCCAAGCACCAGCGCGCCCTGAGCCGCGCGCTGAAGCAGGCTCGTTTCATGGCCCTGCTGCCCTATACGGCAGAGCATATGCGCAGCATGTAGCAAGTCGGCAGTATTCTTAGCTGAGCACACAAGATATGCTCCGCTGCCAGCAGTGGCCACGGCTGGCGCCGCTCAAAATGATGGCTACAAAAGCGGTGGCTTAGCTGACAGAATGGAGGTCGGAGCTGCCAGCCCAGCCGAGGCATGCCCTCAACAACCAGTAGACAGGCAGGCCCATATGCACGCAGGAAACGATTTCGGCCTCGCCCAGCCAGGTCTGGCGTTTCTCTCGCCAGTCTCCCAAGAGGTCTTGTGCAACCCACGCTTCGGCTCGGTGCTGCTCCGCCTCCCTTCCTCTGTTGCCGCCATGCCTCGGGACGGCAACAGCCGACGGCGGTCCGTTGCAGGCTCGCTCAGCTTGCTTTGACCGCGAAGAAGGTCATCGCACCTGTCGTCTGCCTGCTCTATTCGGCAATGCCAGGGCGCTAGGGCGGTCAGATGCGCCAGCCAGGTGAAGCAGAAAGAGGGCTACCCGGTCAGATCAGGTCAGGCATAGCAGCAGATGAAACCAGTTCAGCGATGCCTGCGCCTTTCTCTTCTGTTCTTGCTTGCCTGTGAGATGAGGAGGATGTGAGGCGCTGCTTATTCGCTGGCTCGGCTTGCTTTCTTGCTTGCCCTGAGCCAGCGTTTGCCCTCTTGTCTCATTGGCCGTTCCTGTGTATCATGAAGCCATGAGCAGCCATTGCTGAAGGCAGGAAAGGGTCTCCCACTATGAAGAGTCAAACAGCGCGTGAACCCCAAAATCAGCGGTCAACGCGAGCCAGCCGTTCGGAGAAGGCGAAGCCCAGGCGCTATGTCCGTCAAACTGCTCTGGTGGCGGCCCGCCGAGACGGCAAGCCCCTGATCTTCGGCTGGGGTAGTCACCTCTCTCAGAGCGAGAAAAATCGTATCCGTGTCCGCGCTACCTGGGCCCTCACGATCTTTATCTTGCTGACCATCGTCGGCGTCATCATCGGTTTCTGGATCAATATTAACGTAATTGTGCCGAGCCTGCCGATTACTTCGGTCAATGGGCACGATATTCCCCAGTCCGAGTACCATAAGCTGGTCGTCTTGAAAACCCAGCTTGAGATCAACAAGCTCTATGGTCCTCATGGCCTCTTCGCCCAGCGCACCGACCTTGAAAAGGCGGTCGCCCAGCAGCAGCAGGCGATGAATAACGCTTCAAAGAAGATCGATGATCTCAACAAGCAGCTTAGTAAGCTTCCTGCTAGCGCCAGCGCCCAGCGCGCCCAGTTGACTAAGGAGCTGAATGAGGCCAAGCAGGCGTATGCTAACGCGCAGTCCCAACACGATAAGCTGCAGTCTCAGCTGAACGATCTGACTCAAAATACGATTCCGTTCGAGCAACAGGGACCTTTCACGCAGTCCCAGATCGGTAATGATAGCGCAACCTGGCTGCAGGACGATGAGCTGATCCGCGAGTGGCTTCAAACGCAGCCCGCCTCGGTTCGCGCTCGTATCGAGCCGACAGCCGCTCAGGTTGAGCGGGCCCTCAATGATCTCAAGGCCAATATGCCAAAGTCTGGTCAATATGCGCGCAGCTATCAGCAGATGCTCGCTCAGGATGGTGTCACCGATGCCGATATGCATGAGATGATGGCCTTAAAGCTGCGCCGCGACAATATGCAGAATTATCTGGCCTCGCAGATTAAGTCGCCTGCTTATCAGGTGCTGGCTCGCACCATGACGCTCAGTACGAAGGCCGATGCGGAGAAGATTCTTCAGCAGTTGAAGAAGGGCGCCGATTTCGCCACGCTGGCCCGTCAGAAGTCGGTCGATACGACGACGAATACAAAGGGCGGCTATCTCGGCTGGCTGGCTCGTGGCCAGTACGCCCATCAGGAAGGTCAGGCCTACGTGGATAACTGGCTCTTCGATCCGGCCCGCACGATCAATGAGATCAGTCCAATCATTATGGAGAACGGCGCTTATCATATCGTGCAGATCCTCGGTATCGATCCTTCTCGTCCCGTGGATGCCAATACGCTGAAGACGCTGAAGGATAATGCCCTCTCTAACTGGTCTCTTGAGATCCGGGCTTTGCCAACAACGCATATTACACCCGCCGATCAGAACCGGCTCTTCGATCCGATCAATATGCCGACAGAGCTGCCTGTGAGCGGTCCTTCGCAGAGCAGCGGTGGCTTAACAGCTCCAAGTCAGTAAGCCGCTTCGTCTGGTAGCGTAGATCGCGGCGCTTTCGCTTTGGGGGGCTGCTCTGCTTGGGCATCACTCTCTCTTACCGGCGAGAGTTGATAGCCTGGCCGAGTTAAGACCAGCAGCTCCCCTCTCTCTCTTTGTTCAGCTGTGGCTGGCCTGGTGCTGGTAGGGGAGTCGTCGCTATTCCTTTGTCGCTTCTTTGAGTCAGGCTGAAAAGTATGACTACTTCCATTTGCCGCGCTTCTTGTAATGTCTTCTTTGGCGAGCCGCTCTCTGCTCTTCTGGAGAGCGTTTCACTCTACTTGCATGTCCCTTTCTGCCGCACACGCTGCTACTATTGTGATTTTAATACTTATGCGGGCCTGTTGCCTCTGCGCGAGCCATATGTACGCGCCTTGCTAACGGAGATCGAATTGGCCGGCGCACTGGCTCGCACCGCCAGCGGCCGCCCCCGCCGCGCTCGTACTATTTACTTCGGCGGTGGCACTCCCAGCCTCTTGAGTGTTGAGCAGATTCATCGCTTGCTTGATGCCTGCCATACGGCCTTTGCCGTTGATTCTGAGGCCGAGATCTCGCTTGAGGCTAATCCAGGCTCCCTTACCGGTCCATATCTGCAGGCGCTCCGTAGGCTGGGGGTAAACCGTCTGAGTCTGGGAGCCCAGAGCTTTGACCCTCGCCTGCTCAAGCTGCTGGGACGTACTCACTCGCCGGATGATGTTACTCGGGCGGTGCGAGAGGCGCGCGCCGCCGGCTTTTCTTCGCTCAACCTTGATTTGATGTTTGGTCTGCCTGAGCAGACGATGGCCCAGTGGCGTGAAACGCTGCTGCGTGCGCTTGAGCTGGAGCCTGATCATCTCTCTTTGTATTCGCTGATCGTGGAAGAGGGTACGCCTTTCTTTACCTGGGTTCAGGAAGGTCGTCTTGTCCCGGCGGACGAAGATCTTTGCGCCGAGATGTATGAGTACGCTGACGCGCTGCTGCAAGAGGCCGGCTACGCGAATTATGAGATTTCGAACTGGGCTCGCCCCGGCCATGAGTGCCGTCACAATCTGACTTACTGGCTTAATCTGCCGTATCTAGGCCTGGGAGCCGGTGCCTATTCTTGCTTTGGCGGGCGGCGCTTCTCGAATGTGCGCGAGCCTCGCCAGTACATACGTCTGCTGGCCTCCCGCCAGCGTCCCGAGGCGGAAAGTGAGACGCTCTCACCTGAGACGCAGATGGCTGAGACAGCTATTCTCGCTCTGCGCACCGCCCGCGGTTTGCATCTGCCTTCCTTCCGCGAACGCTTCGGCCTGGATTTCTGGCAGTTCGTTGGGCAACGCTTGCAACGCGTCTCAGAGGCCGGCCTATTGGAGTACGACGGGAGCTGGCTGCGCTTGAGCAAGCGCGGTCGCTTGCTCGGCAATGAGGTCTTTCTATGCCTGCTTCCCGACGAAGATTAGCGAAGCATAGATAACGAAAAAACGAAGAAGAAGGATACTGCCTGTGGAGCCAGAGAGAGCCGCACGTCTTAGCTGGCGTGTTTGTGAGCTGCTAAGCGCTAGTCAGTTTCGCCGCTTTCGCGCGGCAGGGATTGAGCCTTTGCATGCTCAATTGCTGTATAATCGGGGTCTGCGCACTCCCGAAGAGATGAGAGCCTTTCTGGAGGCGCGCTACGAGCAGACGCCTGATCCCCTGGCTTTAATTGATCTGCCCCGCGCTCTGGAGCGTATTCGCCGTGCTTTGCAAGAGAGAGAGCATATCACCGTCTATGGTGACTTCGATGCCGATGGGGTGACGGCGACAGCGCTCTTGATGCGAGCCTTACGCCGTTTGAAGCAGGCAGATGCCCCACTGGATTACTATATTCCCTCACGGATCGATGAGGGGTGTGGCCTTAATGTGGGCGCCCTTGACTGGCTCAAGCGCCAGGGGACCTCGTTGATTATCACTGTGGATTGCGCTAGCTCTGATGTCGCTCAAGTGCATTATGCCCGTGAGGCACTCGGCATTGATGTCATTATTACGGATCATCATCGCCCGCCCGAAGTGCTGCCGCCGGCCTATGCCGTAGTGAACCCCTGGCGTCCCGACTCGCTCTATCCCGAGCGCGTGCTTTGCGGGGTTGGTGTGGCTTTTAAGCTGGTCCAGGCCCTTTATCGCTCCTTTGGCTTGCCACGCGAGGAGGAGCTAGCCTTGCTTGATCTGGTGGCGATCGGCACGATCGCCGATGTGGCCGAGCTGCTTGGCGAGAATCATACGCTTGTGCGCCTGGGACTGGAGCGGCTCAATCAGACAAGGCGTCCGGGGTTGCTGGCCCTCATGGAAAGCGCTGGCCTGCAGCCTGGTCAGGTGCGCGAGCGTGATGTAGCCTTTGTGTTGGGACCGCGCCTTAATGCAGCAGGGCGCATGGAGCATGCCCGCCTGGCCTGCGAGTTACTGATGACGGATGATCCGGCTGAGGCCCGGGCCTATGCTGCTCACCTGGAGCGCCTTAATTATCTGCGTCAGGTCCAGACTGAGGAGCTGATGAGTCTGGCGCGTGAGGAGGCGGCGCGCCATCCCGATGACGCCGTGGTGCTGGTTAGCGGCGACAACTGGCCCGAGGGTATTATCGGTCTGGTGGCCAGTAAGCTGGCCGAGGAGATTCGGCGGCCTGTCCTTGTGTTGAGCCGCGGCAAGGACTTCAGCCGGGGTTCAGCCCGGAGTCGAGAGGGGTTCAATATGATTGCCGCTTTGCGCAGTTGTGCTCATCTCTTCGAGCGCTATGGTGGTCACGCTCAGGCCGCTGGCTTTACGATCGCTAACCAATATGTTGAAGAGCTGCACCGGCATCTGTTAAGCTGGCATGATAGCCAGGGCAGCGCCTCAGAGCCAGCCATGCTGGCGGCTGCGGCCAGTGCCGCGCCCGGCGAGCAGGAGAGTCTCTCTCTCCCTCCGACCAGTATCCTCACCGTTGACCTGGTGCTGCGCCGTCCTGAGTATTTCCAGTATCAAACCTATCATCGTATCCGCCAGCTTAGTCCTTTCGGTGCCTCTAACCCCGAACCGGTCTTCAAAGCAGAAAAAATGCGTCTCCTCAACTACTGGAGCAGTGGACCAGAGGGACGCAATCTGCGCCTGCGTCTGGGTATCGGCCATGTGCAGGTCACCGGGACTTTTGTCCGCGGGGCTACCCATATGAGTGTTCTCAGTGGCGCCTCTCACGTCGATGTCATCTTTCGTATCGAGCCGGCCTGGCATCCCCAGGAGGGCGAGAGTACGCGTGAGATCTCGCTGAAGATCCTCGATATTGCACCCTCGCCCTGAGCCGATCAGTCGAGAGGCGAGCAGGCAGCCCTGCCGCTCTCGACAGCGCTCGTTCGCAGCAATGCGAGACAGCTTCTCCCGATTAGGGATAGATGCCACGCGCTTCGGTAGCCTCGGCGACCCGCGCAACAGCCAGCAAGTAAGCCCCCATCCGCAGGCTGGTACGTTGGCGCTCGGCACGCTCTTTGACCGCCTGAAACGAGCGCACCATGATGCGCTCCAGGCGCTGATTAATTTCGTCTTCCGACCAGAAAAAGCGCTGCAGATCCTGAACCCATTCGAAATAGCTGACGGTCACTCCGCCGGCATTGGCCAGGATATCGGGCACGACCGTAATGCCGCGGTCCTGAAAGATGCGATCAGCCTCGGGGGTCGTTGGTCCATTGGCAGCCTCAATGATGAGACGGGCCTTGACACGCGGGGCATTTTGGGCCGTCAGCTGATTCTCTAGCGCCGCCGGGATCAGCACATCGCAGGGCAGCTCCAGCAGTTCCTGATTGGTTACTTGCTCGCTATCGGGTAGGCCGCGCAGACCGCCATGCTCTTGCGAGTAGCGCAGTGCGCGCATGACATCAATGCCATTGGGGTTATAGACGCCGCCGCTGATGTCGCTCAGGCCAACAATCTTACAGCCAAGGGACTGCAGCAGTCGGGCTGAGTTGCCTCCAACGTTGCCAAAGCCCTGGATGACGACCCTGGCTCCTTCGAGCTGCATGCCCAGGCTCAGCAGTGCCTCGCGCGTCACCACCTGCACGCCGCGCGCCGTTGCTTCCAGACGCCCTTCGCTGCCCCCAATCGAGAGCGGTTTCCCTGTGACGACTTCGGGCACCGAATAGCCCCGATGCATGGAATAGGTATCCATAATCCAGGCCATAATCTGCGGGTTCGTGTTCATGTCGGGGGCGGGAATATCGCTGTTGGGGCCAATCAGAATGGAGATCTCGGTCGCATAGCGTCTGGTGAGACGTTCCAGCTCGCTGCGTGAGAGTTTATGCGGGTCGCAGACGACACCTCCCTTGGCTCCCCCGAAGGGAATTCCCACTACGGCACATTTCCACGTCATCCACATGGCAAGGGCCCGTACTTCGTCTAGCGAGACATCGGGGCTAAAGCGAATGCCGCCTTTCGCGGGGCCGCGATTGATGTTGTGCTGGACACGGTAGCCAGTAAACATCTGGACATCGCCGTTATCCATGCGCACAGGGAAATTGACGATGAGCTCCCGCTTAGGCTTGCGCAGAATAGCTCGCATGGCTTGCGAGAGGCCCAGCATTTCGGCGGCTTCGTCAAACTGAGCAACTGCTACTTCATAGGGGTTGAGGATATCAACAGCCATCGCGTTTAGAACCTCCTCAGAAATGCGCCTGGTCAGCCAGGAAAGACGTCGGCAGCTAGCAAGCTCAAGCAGGCTGACGCTCGCTCAAATTGCGCCTGCCTTCCACCTACGCGCGGTTCTTTGCCGATTGGCTGGGGCCAGGCTCGTATGCCTCGCTGCATACAGATAATGCATACCACAAGTCTGGAAGCGTCCTCGCTTCCTGCCACCCGACAATGGGAGAACGAGAGGTTCTCCAAAGGGAGCAATGACAAGAGTCTCAGAGAGTGCGCTACGGCCAGCAAGCAGGACAGCAGAGGCTTTCAGGCTCGCCAGCTCCTGACAGCCGCATAACAAAGCCCGCCGTTCCCGGCGGGCGGCATGATCGGAGGGCGCTGCACCTCGCTTGCTTTCAAGCACAATGATGAACGTGGCAGCTCTATTATACCATCGCAGCGCGGTGGCCTTCAAGGCGATGCTGGCCCTGACTGCCTCTCTCCTCAGTCAGACAGCGAGAAGCTCCCTCGTTGTTGTAACTAATGCTGAAGCAGATAGACAGCAGACCAATCGCCGAAGTAGAGGCCCAGACCATTGAGCGTCACCCCGTGAAGCCAGGCAGGGATCACTGCCGCGAGCGCCTGATGATCCAGCGGCAACCAGCCGACATCTTCGATAGCCACTCGCTCCGCCTCGTTATAGGTGCGCAAACGCGCCTCACCGCTCTCCTGCTCGGCTTGGGCCACCAGGTGATCAAATTGTGGATTGCTCCACTCGCCGTTATTATTGGGAGAGCCAGTGGTGAGGTTCAGCGTCAGCCAATCATAGGGATCGGGAAAATCGGCGGTCCACTGGATAAAGCCCATCTGCACCAGGTGCTTCGAGAGTTCGTCATTGTAGGTCGTCAGATCCATAGCGCGCAGCTTGACCTGAAGACCTAGCGCGCTCTGCCACATCTGCTGCAGGGCAGCAGCCTCGCTCTGCGAGACCTGCGATGATGGGTAGGTGAAGACGATGGGCGGGACCTTACTGCTATCGGGATAGACCGATAGCAAGAGGCTACGCGCCCTGGCCCGGTCGTAGGGCAGCCCCGTATAGTCGGCCTGGTAGCCGGGCATGCCAGGAGGGATAATCGTGTTGGCCGGCAGCACCGCATCTTTAAAGATGGCGTGGGCCAGGGTCTTCTTGTCGATCGCATAGGCGAAAGCCTGCCGCACCGCGGTCTTATCAAAGGGCGGTTTGCGCGTGTAGAAGAAGAGCAGGTCGGTCTGTAACAGCGAGCGCTGCACGAAGCCCGGCATCTGACGGGCCCGCCCAAGCTCGTCAGGAGGAATATTCCAGATAAAGCTATACTGATGGGCCTCGTAGGCTTTGAAGGCTGTCGCCGGATCGCTCACAAAGAGCATATCGACCTCACGTAGCCTCGGCTTCGGGCCGTAGTAGTGGGGATTGGGTACCAACACCATCTTGACATTGTGAAGCCAGCTCTTCACCATGAATGGCCCCGTGCCGAGCGCATTGCCCGCCGCTTGGCTCGCCCAGTTTGCTTGACCATATTTCTGAATCACGGCGGGATTTAATGGATCAAAGAGCGGGTTCGTCAGCACCTCCAGGAAGAAAGGTGTCGGACGAGTCAGGGTGATCTGGAGCGTTAAGTTATCTAGTGCGCGTACCCCGCTCAGCGTTCGCGTCTTGCCGGCAGCCACATCTGCCGCACCAGCAATAAAGCCCTCAAAGAAGGAGGCAATAGGCGATTTCACTTCTGGCAAGAGCTGGCGCGTCAGAGTAAAGACATAGGTTTGAGCAGTAACTGGGGTCCCGTCAGAAAAAGCAATACCTGGTTTGAGATGAAAGGTATAGACACGCTGATCAGACGAGATTTGCCATGTCGCCTGATCAGGGACCACACTTAGATCGGCGGTCGCACGTACCAGCCCGCTATAGATCATATTGACCGCCAGCGCCGAATTGGCATCGGGTCCCTGCGCCGGGTCCAGAGTACTGATGTCCTTTGTGCCGACGTTCGGGAAAAGTAGCACCTGCTGCCCCGCGGGCAGAGGCTGCTGAGCGGTAGTGGAGGGCGAAGAACTCCCGCCACAAGCAGCGAGGAGCAGCATGAGCCACCAGAAGGCAGCTCCCAACAGTACACCCCTGAGCCAGGGAGCGGATGATGATGACCTCCTTGTCGGCAGCCGGCTTGGAGCCGCCGCCTCTCCCTGGCGATGGCTCCCACAATGGAAAGCATGCAACCAGCGATACACGACAAGCGCCTCCTTCTCCACAACAAGGGAAGTAGCTAGAGTAGCGCGCCTTTCAGCCTTCCCCCGATCTCTTTTCCAGGTGCAGGCCGCAGGCCAGCAGGCACGGCCCACCCTGCGCTTGGGCCACAGAGGCTAGCCTGACTAAAGTATCAGGCAAGGCAAAGCAAGCGAGATAGTTTTTATTGTATAGCGCGCTCGTCTTCGGCGACAAGTCAAGGCCTAGGCCTGCAGCCGCTTGCCCACCTTGGCCATCTAACCTCACCTGTCGCCTCCTGGTCAGCTTTGTGGGCCGCCACTGACCTGATCGATCCTCTTCTCTCCAGCGAGCAAGACAATGGCTGCCTCGCGCGGCGATTTTGGGAGCAATTGGCTGATGGACAAGGCCCTGAGCCAGGGCTATAATGGAGAAAGGAATATCACACTGTTCAATGGCGAACAGGAGGGTAAGCAAACAGATGCAGATTCGTGTGATTGGCGTGCCGATGGACCTCGGGGCAGATCGACGCGGTGTGGATATCGGGGTAAGTGCTATCCGCTATGCCGGCCTTCACGAGAAACTCCGTGCGCTAGGCCACAGTGTCAAAGATATCGGCAATCTGCACGTCCCCCTCCCTGAAAACCAGCCAGCCGGTGACCCACATGTCAAGTACCTGGAGCCGATCGTCCAGGTGGCAGAAGAGCTAGCGGCAGCCGTCAATCAAGCTCTGCAGGAAGGCGATCTGCCGCTTGTTTTGGGTGGAGACCACAGCATCGCCCTTGGCTCCATCACGGGGGTTTCCAGCTTCTATGATGGCGACGTTGGCGTCATCTGGATCGACGCCCACGGCGATTTCAATACCCCGGAAACTACCCCTTCTGGCAACATTCATGGCATGGTGCTGGCCGCCCTGGCCGGTCTGGGTCATGAGCGCCTTGTCCACCTGGCTGGCCGCACCCCCAAGGTCAACCCCCAGCATATCGCCATCGTCGGTGTGCGCGATCTCGACCCCGGTGAGCGCGAATTGCTGCGCGCCAATCGCATCCACGTCTTTACGATGACCGACATTGACCGCCGCGGTATCTCTGCCATCATGGAAGAAGCTATCGAGGTGGCCGGGCACAATGGCAGACGTATCCATCTCAGCCTCGACCTGGACGCGCTCGATCCCAGCGAAGCGCCGGGGGTGGGAACGCCGGTACGCGGCGGCCTCAGCTACCGCGAGGCCCATCTTTCGATGGAGCTACTGGCCGCCTGCGGTCAACTCTGTTCAATGGACGTGGTCGAAGTCAATCCGATTCTGGACCGCGAGAACGCGACCGCCTCGCTTGCTGTCGGGCTGGTGCTCTCCGCTCTGGGCAAAACGATTCTTTAGTCTTTAGCCAACCAGCAGCCAGCCAGCTCGCCGGCTTGCTCGCAGCCTTGACCTGCTGGCTCAAGCCCGGCCCAGTTCCTTACTCAGCAGCTTTGCTAAGCGGCCAATGATACTTAGCCTCACCCAACCTGATCAGACTACCGAGGCCGAGCCAGGCTCTGCTGAGTGAGCAGGTCACAGGCAAGGCAACCACTCACAGCTTTATTCAGAGAAGGAGGGAAGGCAGAGAGCAATGGAGCTTTCTGCCAGAACAGCGATGGAAGCCCTAGAACTCTTCATGAACGGCGAATTCATTCCTGCCGAGCGCGGCGTGATCTCCGTACGCACCCACGGCTTTGCCTACGGCACTGGCTGTTTCGAGGGCATCCGTGGCTACTGGAATGCACAAGATCAGCAGCTCTATCTGTTCCGTGCTCGCGAACACTATGAGCGCCTGCTGCGCTCCTGTAAGACGCTGCAAATCAAGCTCCCCTACACCGTCGAGCAGTTGCTAGAGATCACCGTCGAGCTGGTGCGCCGCAACAACCAGCGCCAGGATATCTATATCCGTCCCGTCGCTTATAAGAGCGATCAAACGATCGGCGTGCGCCTGCATGGCATCAGCGATAGCTTTCTGATTACCGCTGAGCCGTTTGGCGACTACGTCTCCACCACAGGCCTGCGCTGCTGCGTCTCAAGCTGGCGACGCATCGATGACAATGCCATTCCTGCACGCGCTAAGGTCTGCGGCGCCTACGTCAATTCGGCTCTGGCCAAGAGTGAAGCGCTGCAAAACGGCTACGATGAGGCCATTATGCTCACTCACGATGGCCATGTCTCCGAAGGCAGCGCTGAAAATATCTTCCTGGTGCTGAATGGCGAACTGGTCACCCCCGCCCCAACCGAAAATATCCTGCTCGGGATCACCCGCGACACCGTCATGGAGCTGGCGCGTCGCGAGCTGGGGCGCGTCACACGTGAGCGCAGCATCGATCGCACCGAGCTGTACAACGCTGAGGAGATCTTCCTGTGCGGCACCGGCGCCCAAATCGCTCCCGTCGTAGAGGTGGACCATCGCCCCGTCGGCAACGGCCAGATTGGACCCATCAGTAAGGCGCTGCAAGATCTCTACTTCGAGGTCGTGCGCGGCAAGCGACCAGAATATAGGGCGCGCTGGTGTACCCCTGTCTACAGCAGCGTCCCCGCTAGCACCAGCTAAGCCAGTTCCTGCTACAGACAGAGACCGCAGCGGCTCAGGGACCACGACGCATCTCCAACAAAAAAAAACAGGCGCGGGGTCACTCAGCTTTCCCCGCTCCTGTTTTTTCCTGTGGGCGTACAGCCCGCTCCGTCACCATCTCTGGCCTTTCGCAGAACGGCAGGACAGCACTCGCCAGCTCCCCGTTCCTTGCCGCCACTTCCGCTTGTTCCCCGCCTCAGCGCCAGAACGCGGTAAGAGCAAGCGCGGCAGCCAACAGCAGAACCGGGTCGGGTTTTAACGCTTGGTGTACTGTGGCGCTTTGCGCGCACGCTTCAAACCTGGCTTCTTGCGCTCCTTCACGCGCGGATCGCGCGTCAAAAAACCAGCCTTGCGCAAGGCGCTTTTCCAATCAGGATTGATGCGCAGCAAGGCCCGTGCCAACGCATGGCGCATCGCGCCAGCCTGGCCACTCAGCCCTCCACCAAGCACCCGCACAGAGATATCGTAAGCATTGGTCAAATCAAGCAAGCGGAGCGGGGCAAGAGCAGTCGCCACCACCGATTCGCGGTTCCCAAAGTAATTGTGGAAATCGCGCCCGTTGACGATGATCCTGCCGCTTCCATTGGGATAAAGACGCACGCGCGCCACAGCTGTCTTGCGCCGTCCCATCCCATAGTAGTATTCCCCTTTAGGCAGCTCCAGTTTGGTGCTCTCAGCCAAGGTCTGTACTCCTCTCCCTTCCTTCTTCTTGCATCTCGAACAGTCCGTAAGTCAAGCGACAAGAGCAGCAGCAGCAGCACAGGCTGCTTACTTACTTACTTACTTTTCGCTAGAAGCAGGCGGCTGCTCCGAAAGATACTCTTCCAGCAGGGCCTGCGGTCCGCGCCAGGGGATAGGCTTCTGCGCCTGGTGCGGATGGGTAGGGCCAGCATAGACCTTCAGCCGCCGCATCAACTGGTTGCCCAGGCTATTATGCATCACCATACCGCGCACCGCATGAATCAAGGCGCGCTCAGGATGAGGACCCTCGAGCACCTGGCGAAGCGTTCGCAACTTCACCCCACCAGGGTACTGGGTATGGCGAAAGTAGACTTTTTTATCGAGGCGCCCGCGCGTCACGGCGATCTTATCGGCATTGATCACGATCACATAATCGCCGCAGGGCATATGCGGAGTAAACGTCGGTTTATGCTTGCCGCGCAGAATTGTCGCAATTTGCGACGCCAGCCGGCCCAATACCTGCCCCTCAGCATCAATGATATACCACTTCGGGCGCAGGTCAGCAGCCCTGGCGCTATAGGTCTTTCTCATAGGTCACATCTCCCAAAACAACGCAATCTTGCTTGCTCACTCAGACAGCATCAGATCGCAGAGCGCCGAAGCGCAAGCCCGGCCAGGCAGACAGACAGCCAGACTTGTCGCTGCCGCCTTCCCCTCCCTTGCCCCAGTCTTCAGCAAGGAGCAGACGGACCTGCGTCGGGCTGCGGCTCTGCGCCAACACCCACCAAAGCGGGCCAGACAGCGGTTGGCAGCGTCAAACGCGGCTCTGGCAGCCCCAGCTCCTTGGGATAGGAGACGCCTACCAGGCACAGCCCACGCGCCGGTACCGCCACCCCAGGATGGGAACGATCGGCCCGCTGAACAATGGCCGCGAACTCTTCCAGGCTGAGCCGTCCCTGACCGACCAACAGGAGCGTCCCCACTATACGGCGCACCATACCAGTCAGAAAGGCATTGGCCGTAAAGTCACAGAAGATGCAGGCGCCATAGCGCACACAGGACGCCGCCAGCATCGTGCGAATACAGTGGTGCGGGCCAGCCTCATCGGGATGAGAGGCATCCTCGGGACTATGCCCAAAGGCCCCGAAATCTTTGGTCCCTAGCAGATAGCGGCAGGCCTCCGCCATGAGATCGACCGCCAGCGTCTGAGAACGATGGTACGTGAAACGAGCCAGGAGGGCCGTTGGAATCGTATCATTCCAAATCGTATAACGATAAGAGCGACTAACGGCGCTGAAGCGAGCATGAAAGCGCTCAGGCACCTCACGCGCCCAGCGCACGACCACCGTTGGTGGCAGGGTAGCATTCAAGGCCCGTACCCAGACGTCGGGAGCGAGTCGCGCCGTCGTATGGAAGTTGATCACCTGGCCCGAGGCATGGACACCAGCATCCGTGCGCCCGGCACCATGCACTACAACCCGCTCACCAGCAATGCGCGCAATGGCGGTCTCCAGCACCCCCTGAACCGTGGGGCCGTGGGCGGCTGGCTGGCGCTGGAAGCCGTGATAGTCTGTGCCATCGTACTCAATGCCACAGGCGATATTCATACACTAATCTCTTGCAACCTCGGCAATCGCGTCTCATTTGCACTGGCTCGCGCTGCCTACCTCCTGCCCCTCATGCTCCTGGCCTGCCTTCCATGCGAGGGCCACCACTATCACTACGTCGCTCGGTCAGCCCCCTCAACCAGGCCGGCCGCGCCCCAAGCCAACAGAGGACGCTTCAGAATGGAGGAAGCAAGCGCTACTGAAGACCATATTAGAGACCGCTAGAGCCAGAGAGCGCGGTCCAAAGCTGCCCCCATACCTTCTTGCCTCGACCTTGCTCCTCCATACCTCCGAGGCTTATCTGCTCCTCACTCAAGAGGTTCTCTTGCCTTGCCTCCCTCCCGGTTCGCTCGCCAGCCAGCCAACCAGCCGTCGTTACGAACCAGCCAGAGCAGGCAAAAGAGGGAATCGGCGGTCTGCCCTCTACGGCGACCCTGATCCCGCCAGATTGCTTCCTCATCCGAGGTCTGGCCTCGTCTGGTCAGCACCGGGCAGCGCTCTCCGTCCCCAGTCCACCAATCAGCCAGCCGCGAGGCCTGCCGCGGAGCAAGCGCGCTTGCTCGCCGGCATATGCCGGCCTTGCCAGGCCTTGGGCGCCCCCTATCGCATCCCGCTTCATGCACCTGCCTGCTCAGGCGATCTCACTCTGTCCCCCAGCCGGCCCGCCCTATTCTGCTGCCAGCAGGCCGGAGCCGTTGGAGCAGCGAGCGGAGCCAGGCCTGACCACCAGCCGCCTCAAGTCTCTCAGACCAGGGCAATCTGAGCGATTTCAGCGGCATCCCCCTTGCGCCGCCCCAGCTTTGTGATGCGCGTATAGCCACCGGGGCGCCCCATATAGCGAGGCACCAGCTCATCAAAGAGACGGCGCACCACCAGCTCATCGGGCAGATGGCTCAAGACATAGCGTCGGGCCCGCAGCTCGATCACCAAAGCCTCATAAGCAGCCCGCAGGGCCCGCTCCGCCTCATCCTCCTTGGGAATAATGCGCAGGAGCTCCATCCGGCGCTCCTTCAGCTTATTCTCCAGGAACTTGCGGCCCTGCTCCGTCAGCGGGGGCATGCCCATAGCGGCGCGTTCCTCGTTCGTTGCCACCTCATCATGAAGCGAGAAACGGCCCCGTCGAGCGAAAGCCAGCAGCTTGGCCGCCTTTTCCTCATCGGGAACCACCTGCGCCAGATGGCGCTGAGCCGCGGCGCGGCCCTCAACAGCGGTCGCGATCAGTCGCTCGACTTCGCCGCGAATCGCGCGGGCGCGGGCCAGGGTAGTATTGATTCGATCGTAGCGGAGCAACCCAGCCATCAGACTGCGACGGACAGCGCGGCGGCGGTGCTCCGGCATTCCCAGCTTATTACCGGCAACACGATGCCTCAACTTAACTAACCCTCCCTTTCGTGATCGCCGTTCATCTCGGCCCCGACCGTGCTGGCGCGCAGATTCGTCGGCAGGAAGTTGCGCGCGATCAAACGATCACGCAACTCCTGTAAGCTCTTCTCGCCAAAGTTACGCACGCCCAGCAGATCTTCCTCATTCATCGAGAGGATCTGGCCGACCTTCGTAATATTGCTGCGCTTCAAGCAGTTATAAGCGCGCACCGAGAGGTCAAGCTCCTCAATCGGTGTATCGTAGATCTTCTGAGGAATCGGCAGACTGCTCAGCGGCGGCTTCTCCTGCTCGGTCGTCAAGGTAGTGCGATAGTTGGCGAGCTGCGAGAAGAGACGCACCAGGATATCGGCCCCCTGCCGTAGAGCCTCCTCGGGCGTGATCGTGCCGTCGGTCCAGATCTCCAGGACGACCTTCTCATAGTTCGTCATCTGGCCGACACGCGTATGCTCCACGGTGAAATTAACCTTCTCGACCGGGGAGTAGATGGCATCGACCGGGATGACGCCGATCGGCTGGTCCTCCTTAGAATCGGCGGGGACGTAGCCACGCCCGGTTTCGACAACCATCTCCATGTCGAGGCGCGCATTCTCGTTATCCAGCGTCGCAATGTAGAGATCAGGATTGACAATCTCCACCGTGCTGGGCGCCGTGATGTCCGCCGCCGTCACCACGCGCTCGCCGGAGACGTTCAGGTGCATCGTCACCGGATGATCCGAGAAGCAACGCAGGCGCAGCTTTTTGATATTGAGCACGATATCCGTCACGTCCTCCATGACGTTGGGGATATCCTGAAACTCGTGCTGCACCCCCTCGATGCGGATCGACGTCACAGCAGCGCCCGGCAGCGACGAGAGGAGCACACGCCGGAGAGCATTGCCCACCGTGACGCCGTACCCCGCCTCCAGCGGCTCGATGTCGAAGCACCCGTAATTGCCCTGGGTTTTCGTATTCCTGATGCGCGAAGGCAGAGTGATGTCTTGCAAGGTTCTAACCTGCCTTTCTTGTACTACCACCGCCTACAACAGCTTCTTCTCTTGCGAGCTTAACGAACCTGATAATACTCAACCACCATTTGCTCTTCAAAAGGCAGTTCGAGATCGGTACGCGAGGGCAACGAGAGCACACGCCCGCTCATGTTGGCGATATCCAGGCTCAGCCAGCCTGGTACTGCCTTCTGCGATAGCTGCAGGGCGCGCGTCTTGAAGTACTCCAGGCTCTTGCTGCGCTCGCGCACGGCAATCACATCCCCAGGCTTAGCCACAAACGAGGGGATATCTGTTTTGCGACCATTGACCTCAAAATGGCCATGCGAGACAAGCTGACGCGCCTGCGCCCGCGAATCGGCAAAGCCCAGGCGATAGACCAGATTGTCTAGGCGCATCTCCAGAATCTGGAGTAGGTTCTCACCCGTGCGGCCCGGACGGCGCAGTGCCTCATTGTAGTGTCGGCGGAACTGACGTTCCAGGACGCCGTAGGTGCGGCGAATCTTCTGCTTCTCGCGCAGCTGAGCTCCATAGCCTGAAAGCTTGCGCTGGCGGCTGCCGCCATGCTGTCCGGGTCGGGTGTTGCGCCGCTCCAGCGTACAATTGGTCAGGCACTTCTCGCCCTTCAGAAACAGTTTGACCCCCTCACGTCTGCACAGCTTGCAAACAGGGCCAGTATAGCGTGCCATCTTTAGCTCTTTCCTCCTCACACGTTCAATCGCACAGCGCACCTACACACGACGCCTCTTCGGCGGTCGGCAGCCATTGTGCGGAATCGGCGTGACATCTGTGATCGAAACAACATTGAGACCAGTAGCCTGCAGCGAGCGGATCGCCGTTTCGCGGCCAGAGCCAGGCCCCTTGACATAGACCTCAACCTGGCGCATGCCGTGCTCCATCGCTTTGCGAGCCGCCGCCTCGGCTGCTACCTGCGCCGCATAGGGCGTGCTCTTACGCGACCCCTTGAAGCCCTGGGAGCCGGCGCTGCTCCAGGCTATAACATTCCCATTCGGGTCGGTTATGGTGACAATCGTATTGTTAAAGGTCGCCTGTATATGTGCCTGGCCACGTGGCACCGATTTCCGTTCACGCTTGCGCGGCTTGCCCGCCTGCTTCTTCTTCTCGGCCATATTCTCTTTATCTCTACCTCCAGTGAGACGGTCTGCTTATTCTCGACAATTATCTCCAGCACTATATCCCGTAATAACGTTTACTCGCTCTGTAATTGAGCGTACGGAACAGCCCCCGCGCAGCTCTATACCTCTCCGGCCCGTTGTTCCGTTCGTCTCTCACCCGCCAAGTAGTCAAGTCAGCCGCTA
Source organism: Thermogemmatispora argillosa (assembly GCF_059696725.1). Taxonomy (NCBI): domain Bacteria; kingdom Bacillati; phylum Chloroflexota; class Ktedonobacteria; order Thermogemmatisporales; family Thermogemmatisporaceae; genus Thermogemmatispora; species Thermogemmatispora argillosa. The sequence goes on from NZ_AP019377.1 coordinate 2,150,423, forward strand.
CTCCTGTAGGCCTTGACAGGCAAGCAAGCCAGCAGACAGACCAGGTATGGTGGCTGATAGCCAGTCAGCCAAGGCAGGAGAGGGAGAGCTGCGCCTGATACGGCCACTACTATTACTTCTTGGCCGTAGCCTTCTTCTTGCCGGCCACCGTCTTCCGCGGGCCGCGGCGAGTACGCGCATTCGTTCGTGTGCGCTGGCCACGCACTGGCAGATTGCGGCGATGGCGCAGGCCGCGATAGCAGCCGATCTCAATCAGGCGCTTGATATTCTGCTCGACCTCGCGTCGCAGATCACCCTCAACCTTGTACTCGCGATCAATGACCTCGCGAATACGGTTGATCTCATCCTCGGTCAGATCCTTCACCCGCTTCGACGGATTCACATGGGTCTTCTCCAGGATCTGCCGGCTGGTCGTAGGACCGATCCCATAGATGTAGCGCAGCGAGATCTCAACCGGTTTCTCGCGTGGGATATCAACTCCGGCAATTCTAGCCATCTTCTCCTCCAGATCAGATAGACCGGGACCGTTGGGCTGGCCTCCGCCCCGTCTTGCTGCTCCTTGTTTGAGCTTGGCCGCTCACTCCCTTATTTGCCCTTACCAGGCAACTGGTACGCTTGCGCTTTCGGCAATAGTATGGCGATAACAACAAGTCCAGTCGTGCGATGACCACTAGCCAGAGCAGCTTTAACGCTGGTCGGTCAGCATGGGATGCTCAGGCCGCAGTAGCAGGTTTAGCCTGCCCCGTCTCTGTCCTCTAACAGCGCATTGCTATTGGTCTGGTAGGCGACTGCCTGATCTCCGGCCGGCGCTCCTGCCCGCCGGGCCACAGGCAGAACCTTCGGCCTGACGCCTGCTGACAGTAGGAAACAGCATAAGCAGGACCACAGCCGCGCACAAGACAACGCTTGTCGGCGGCCTCACCTGTCAGCGCCTGGTTGCCTGGTCCCGCTGGTATCGGCAGCAAGCTCGCTCGCCAAGTCAGCTCGTACCGCTGCCAGCCACCACCGTGGTCAGCGAGCAGCTCTTTTCCTGGCGCCGCCTAGCCCTGGCGCTGCTTATGCTTGGGGTTTTTAGTACAAATCACGATTACCACGCGATTGCGGCGAATGACCTTGCAATGCTCGCAGCGTGGTTTCACCGAGGCGCGTACCTTCACGGCTCCCTCCCTCCTTCCTTGCTTGCTTTTTCTTCATTGAGCCGATTGCCCGATGTTCATGTGCTCCGTCAAAGCGATTGAAGCGAATCCAGTCAATCGAGCCAGGCGAGAGAAGCGGAACGCAGCAGCGCAGAGCCAGACTCATCCAGAGTTACCGAGGCAGGCAACCGGAGACGAAAGGGCAGGTGTCGACGAGACGCCCACACGCCAGTCAGCCCGCCGCTGGCGTGCTCCTTCCCCCGTCCGGCAGGCGGCGGCCCGTGGCAGGCGCCTGCCGCTTCCCTGATCCGGGTGCAGCAGCAACGCTGCCAGAGCGATCTGACTGAGCGTACGACATGGGAGCGAGGAGCAGGGGCCACTATCCTTCGGGCCAGGTCACGCTATGCAGTTCACAGCGCCCCGGCCAGCGATAAGCGGTACAGTCTGCTCTCTGTCTGCGCTCTGCTGACACTCACACTAAAACTACTTTTATTAGAATAAGCAGCTTACTCGCCTTGCCGTAGCATAGGAAGCGGCGAAACAACAGGGCCAACCTGTCTTGTCTTGTCTGCCTCTGCGGCTGCGGCGATTCAGGGAGCCGCTTCAATCAGGGCTTGACGCGCCAGGTGATGCGGCCCCGCGTCAGGTCATAGGGCGAGAGCACCACCTTGACCCGATCGCCGGGGACGATACGCACAAAATTCATGCGGATACGTCCCGACAACGTGGCCAGAACCTGATGGTTCTCGTCGATCTTGACCCTGAACATTGCATTTGGGAGGGCTTCGGTCACTTCGCCCTCCACCTCGATCTCATCCTTTTTTGGCATAGCACCCTTTCGTCGTCACCTGTTGCAGTGGCTCACCGAAGCGTTTCCAACAGCAGGTTATGCGCAAACGATCTACGCTCCTCACTCACCACCTCACCCTGCCGCCGTTTTCCTTCCTTCCTCCCTCCTCCCCTTTCCCGCTTCCTGCTGGCGTTGGCTGGCTAGCTGGCTGACCGGCGGATAAGGATTCCTCATACGAGGCTGCCAGATCCATCAACCTACCGCCCCGGCTACGGACCTGCCCCGTTCGTTCGAGCAAGGAGACGGGTGGCCCGCTCCTGTACTACGCCACGTATGAGGAAACAAGGCGAGTTCGCTCTCTATGAGAAGGTCGTTTGTCCCTACGACTTGTGTGCTTTTCCAGAGTGGCAAAAAGCAGCAGGGAAGACTGCTGCGACCAACTGCGAATTATAGCACAAACCTCTGAGAAAGTCGAGGGGCAGACCCTCTTTCTACCAGAGTGAGAGGTCAACCTGTGCCTTTTTCCGCGGCTGAGCGAGCAAGCGTTATCTTTACGAGGCGGTTGACGCCGCCGCGCCGCGGGGCTGCGGCTGATCGCCCCGGTCAAGCTACAGGATTCAGCCAGCATCAGAAGGCTGACAGGGCCAGCAGCATGAGCTTTGTCGGAGCAGGTGCCTGTCTGTCTGGCAGCGCAGCGACCACCCGCGATACTGCCTCTCGCGCCGTCTTCCCTGTCGCCCAACCCGCTCAGAGCCTGCACAGTCGCTCTGTTCTGCCTGAGCCTGGCCACGCCACACCACGCCAGCGGCCCCGTCCTCTTCTCCGGCTCCCCTGATCTTTTTGTTCGCTATTTTTGCCCGCTTACCTTGTCCTCGTCAAAGGGTCAGGATCTCGGCATCGCCCTCAGTGATCGCCACCGTATGTTCGAAATGCGCGGAATAGCTATGGTCCGCTGTCACCACAGTCCAGCGATCAGCCAAGACGCGCGTCTCCTTGCCGCCCATGTTCACCATCGGCTCGATTGCCAGCACCATCCCGGGCCGCAGGACTGGATTGGGCAGCCCAGGCTCCACATAGTTCAGGACCTGTGGATCTTCGTGCATACTGCGGCCAATGCCGTGGCCTCCATACTGGCGTACCAGCGAGAAGCCAGCGCTTTCCACAAACTGCTGAATAGCGCGACTGATATCCAGCAAGCGGTTACCAGCCCGAGCCGCCGCGATCCCGCGATAGAGGGCATCTTCAGTTACCTTCAGCAGGCGCTTTAGCTCGGGACTAATCTCGCCGACGCCGACCGTGATGGCTGCATCGGCATGCCATCCCTGGTAATTCGCGGCGAAGTCGATACTAATAATATCGCCTTCCTGGAGTACGCGCTTGCCCGGGATACCATGCACCACCTCATCGTTAACGGATGTGCAGAGGTGACCGGGATAGCCGTGGTAGCCGAGCGAGCTGGATTTTGCCCCATAGCGCTGCAATGCTTCCGCCGCCAGGCGATCCAGGTCGCCGGTGGTGATCCCTGGACGAACGGCGCTACGGAGCTCGGCCAGAATGGCGGCCACAATGCGACCCGTCTCGCGTATCCGCTCGCGCTCTTCCTTTGATTTTAGGATAATCGCCACTATCAACTCTCCTCATGGGTGGCCGGGCTGGAAGCTGGGCTGGCTGGGCCAGCGCGCCCCAGCCAAGGCCAGGGCTGCCAGCCCTTGTCTTCGTGAACCCATCAGCGTTCTCTCCTCAATCAGGCCGACCCATGCAGATCTTGGTCATAGCGTTTGATGGTCGAGAGCAACTCCTGATGAACGTCCTCGATGCTCTGATTACCATTGACCTTTACCAGCTTCCCCTGAGCCGCGTAGTAGTCGAGGAGGCGGATGGTCTCCTTAAAGAAGATGTCCAGGCGCCGTTCGACTGCCTCGCCAACATCATCGGAGCGCTGGTAGAGTTCGCTTCCATCGATATCGCAGACACCCGGAACCTTGGGTGGCTTGCTATAGATGTTGTAGACATGCTGGCAGGCGCGGCAGATGTAGCGACCTGACAGCCGCCGCACTAATTCCTCACGTGGCACCTCCAGATAAACGGCCAGATCGACCTGCCTCTGAACGGCTTGCAGCCCTTTATCCAGAGCCTCCGCCTGGGGAATGGTTCGCGGGAAGCCATCTAGCAAGACCCCCCTGGCACAATCGGGACGGGCCAGCCTACCCAGGATCATGGCAATCGTCAGCTCATCAGGGACCAGCTCGCCACGGTCCAGATAGTCTTTGGCTTTGAGGCCCAGCTCAGTGCCTTCAGCGACTTCCTTACGAAACAGATCTCCGCTGGCTACATGCGGAATCCCAAGTTCCTGAGAGAGCGCTTCCGCCTGGGTCCCTTTGCCCGACCCTTGAGCGCCAATGAGAATGATCAGCACCGTTTCTCCTCCGATGGAAGCGGACGAGGCGCAACATCGCGCCTCGCCGACCTACGACAGGAAACCCGAGTAATTGCGCATTACAACCTGTGCTTCAAGCTGTCTGATGGTGTCTAGCGCTACCGCTACGACAACCAATAGGGCTGTCGAGCTGAGCATCTGGGTCCTGGCCAGATAGGGCAGCACCGCCAGAATGCCCAGGAAGAGCGCCCCCCCAAACGTTACCCGCCTCAGCAGCGTCTTGAGGTAGACACGCGTCTGCTCGCCGGGGCGATAGCCGGGGATGTGCGCGCCCTGCTTCTGCAGACTCTCGGCAGTGTTCTGCTGATCCCAGACCAGCTCGGCGTAAAAGTAGGTGAATCCGACCGCCAACACGAAGTAGGCCAGCCAGTACCAGGGCAGGGTCGTATTGAGAACATAGCTACTGACCCAGCTTGCCGCCGCCGTCAACCAACTGGCATTGCTGCTGGCCAGATACTGAGAGATGACGGTCGGGAAGAGCAAGACCGAGTTAGCGAAGATCAGCGGGATCATGCCGGCGCTGTTCACCATCATCGGAATATAGGTGGTCTGCGCCGAGCCGACCAGCATCCCTCGTCCGACAATGCGCTTGGTGGGATACTGAATCGGAATACGTCGCTGCCCAAGGTAAATGTAGACGATGCCGGCAATAGTGACCACCGTAATAATCCCAAGCACGACCAGATTGATAATGCTGCTGCTCGTGCCGCCCGTGGTGGTGCTGGAGAGATAGCCTTGCTGCACCAGCGTGGGCAAGCGGGTGACAATGTTCCCCAGAATAATGATGGAGATACCATTGCCGACACCATATTCGGTGATCAGCTCGCCGAACCAGACCAGGATCATGGTTCCCGTGGTCAGCGAGAGCAGAATGGCCAGCGTCTGTAGCCAGTTGGGGCCAAAGAGGCTGAAGGTGCTGGCGTCGAGAACGCCCACTCTCACAAAGATGGCCGCGCTACCCAGCGCCTGGAGAAAGGCCAGCGGGACCGTGATGATGCGCGTGATCTGGCTAAACTTGAGCCGTCCGGCCTCACCCTCTTCCATGAGGCGTTGGAGCGCCGGGATGATCGGCGTCAGCAACTGCATCACGATGGTCGCCGTGACGTAGGGGTAGACGCTCATGGCAATGATCGAGTAGGTCTGGAGCGATCCCCCCGAAAAGATGTCCAGGAGGCCGAGTAACTGGCCCAGATTCTGGTTTTGACCGCTCGTGAAGAGGCTGGCTAGCGTTTGCTCCTGCTGGTGGGTCAACGGCACCGTGATATGGGCCAGCACCCGCATGAGTAGCAGGATGACCAGCGTAAAGATGATTTTCTTGCGCAGGTCGGGAATAGACCAGACACTGAGCAGCCGTCCTAACATGGATGGCTCCTTTCAAACAACAGGCGTCGCGCGGATAAGCAGCCTCCTGGCCCCGGGCCTGCTCCTGGCTCCTTTCTTGGCTTGGGGTCCTTCCCACACCGGCGGCCAAGAGCAACCCTGGCCGCGCTGGTCATCGGCCATTGTCTCGCTAGAGATAAGAGACAACGCTGCCTGTCTGGCTGCTGCTCACCGCGTCAGATCAGGCTGGCGGGTTAGCAAGTGACTGACCCGCCGCCTGGTGAACAGGCTAGGTAGGTCAGGAAGAAGTCAGTAAGTTAAGAAGGAAGTGGCCCAGGCGGGCGGTACGCTCAGGCCTGAGCCTGCGCACCCTGGGCCAGTTTCCCTTGATCTTTGCGGCGCTTGGTCTTCTCGTAGACCTTGACTGGAATCACTTCGATGCTGCCACCAGCGGCCTCGATCTTGGCTCGTGCGCTCTCAGAAAACTTATGAGCCCGGACCTTGAGCGGACGATGGAGCTCGCCATCGCCCAAGATCTTGACGAGGCCGCGGCTCTCACCAGGCGAGAGCAGCCGTTTCTCCGCCAGGGCCTCTGGTGTCACATAGGCACCCGGTTCAAAGAAGCGCTCCAAGCTGGCGACATTGACAACCGCATATTCTTTGCGGAAAGGCGCATTGCTGTTTCCAATGCCGCGCAGGAAGGGCAAGCGCTGCGAAAGCGGTGTCTGGCCACCGCCGAAAGTCTGGCTCACCTTTCCGCCGGTGCGCGCCTTCTGGCCCTTAGTACCGCGGCCAGCGGTCTTAACACGTCCCGAGCCATGCCCTCGCCCAACTCGTCTCGACCGCTTATGCGAACCGGGAGCTGGTCGCAGATCCGACAGTTTCATCAGGCTATCTCCTCTACCTTGACCAGGTGTCTTACCTTCTGAATCATTCCGCGAGTGGTGGGTGTATCTTCGCGCACCACTTCCTGTTGCAGCTTGCGCAGTCCAAGCGAGCGGATCGTCTCGCGCTGATCCCGCGCATAGCCGATGGCACTTTTCACCCACTTAATGCGCAGCTTTGCCATAACACTCTCTCCTCAACGCAACGGGTCCAGTGCCTGCTTGCCCTGCTCCAGAGGCTTGCATCCTCAGCCTTGCGCAGCCCGTTGCCAAGCAAGGCCGGAGGCTCAGAGGCAGAGGCCAAGCAGCGGCGAGTCAGAGCGAGACCTAGCGACGGCGCTCGGCGCGGCGCTCAGCTCGCTCGGCACGCTCACGAGCAGCACGCCGGAGAGCACGCTGCTCACGAGCCTCTTCCTCGCGAGCGGCGCGCAAGGCCGCCGCCTGCTCAGCCGCACTAGCCGCCGCCGCCGCCAGCCGCTCGGCGCGGCGGCGCCCCAACAGCTCCACAACCGTCTTGCCACGCAGAGCCGCTACCTCCTCGGGCGAACGCAGCTCCTTGAGAGCCTCAATGCAAGCACCAACAGTATTGGCGCGGTTGGAGCTGCCAATCACCTTGGTCAGAATATCGCGAATGCCAGCCAGCTCCACGACGGCGCGCACTGCCGCTCCGGCAATCACACCAGTACCAGGAGCGGCGGGCTTGAGCATCACCTGCGAGGCTCCAAAGGTCGTCTTGACCATGAAGGGGATAGTTGTCCCGGTCAAGGGGACATGAATCAAATGCTTCTTGGCATCCTCGGCGGCCTTCCGAATCGCCTCGGTGTACTCAGCGGCCTTCCCCATGCCATAGCCAACGTGGCCATTGCGGTCCCCAACTACCACGAGCGCCCGGATGCTGAAGCGGCGCCCACCCTTGACGACCTTGGAGACGCGGGTGACTTCGACCACGATCTCTTCCAGGTTCAGTTTTGATGCATCTATTCTCGGCATGTTCCTCCTCGTGCTCGTGCCTACCTACCTGACCTAGAACTGTAGGCCGCCTTCACGCGCCCCTTCAGCGAGCGCGGCTACGCGCCCGTGATAGGCGTAGCCTCCACGGTCAAAGACGACCTTCTCAATCCCCTTCTCTTTCGCGCGCTGCGCAAGCAACTTGCCAACCTCACGCGCAATGGCAACTTTGCGATTATAGGCGATTGCCGCCAGCGCCTCGACCGGCGTCTTTTTCTCGCCCTTTTGGGCGCTGGGCAGGACGGTTTTGACCTGGGTCGGAGGACGGCCTCGCTGCTGTTGACCGCCCTTGCCGCTCTTGGCCTGCTGCGCCTGAGCCTGGGCCCGCGCAGCCGCGCGAGCGGCCTTGCGCGAGGGCGCTGCCTCCGCGGCGCTCTCAACGATCACCTCTTCCTCCTGAGCAGCCTGCGCCTGAGCGGCAGCCGCCGCTTCAGTTTCGGGGGGCGGCGCCGGCTGGAAATTGCGCAGAGCAGGCTCCAGTGAAGACGCAGCTACAAGCGTCCGTCCCACAGTATCATCGATAATCTGGGCATAGATATGACGAGCACTGCGGAAGACATTCAAGCGTGGCCGTTCCGCTGTGCCCTTGACTCGGCGACGTATCCGCTGGTGCCGACGCAGCCGCGCCTTGTTGGCATTGAAAGTCTTGATCATGAGAACATGCCCCTGTTCTTAGTAATAAGTAATAAAGAATGATGAACCGGCGCTGCAAGGGACGTGATCGGCACTACGTCCCTCTTCCGCGCAGAAGTTTTTACGACGCCAGCCCTGACCCTCAGCCGGCCTGGAGGGCTGGCCAGCTCAGGCAAGGCCAGCCAAGCGGCTTCCATTGCAGGCAGCTTACTTCTTCTTGCCACCGCCAGCCTTGCCCGTCTTGCCAGCCTTACCGGCTTTGCGCCGGATCTCTTCGCCCGCATAGCGGATGCCCTTGCCTTTGTAGGGCTCCGGCTCGCGAATGCGGCGAATGATCGCTGCCATCTCGCCCACCTTCTGCTTATCGATCCCGACCACGCTGATCTTGGTCGCCTTGGTCACGGGGTCCACCCCGTCGACCGTGAACGAGATCCCTGGCGGCGGGGGCACCTCCACCGGATGGGAATAGCCCACCAGGATCACCAGGTTATCGCCCATCTTGGCGGCACGGTAGCCAGTGCCGTGGATCTCCAACTGCTTGCTATAGCCCTGAGTCACGCCGACCACCATGTTATTGATCAGCGTGCGATAGAGGCCGTGCTGCGAGCGATGCAGCTTGCTGTCGGACTGGCGCGCCACTTTGAGCGTGCCATTCTCCAGGGTCAGCGAGAGGAACGGGGGGACCTTGAGGGACAGCTCGCCCTTGGGACCTTTGACCGTGACGAGATTCTCTTCGTTCCAGCTGACCTCAACCTTTGGCGGGATCGGGATCGGCATACGCCCTATACGCGACACGTGTTAACCTCCCGTCTACCAGACGTGACAGATAACCTCGCCCCCAAGACCGAGCTGATAGGCTTTGCGTCCCGTCATCACGCCCTTGGGAGTGGACAGAATGGCAACCCCCAGCCCACCCCGCACCAGGGGAATATCTTTGCGCTTGGTGTAGACACGCCGCCCAGGCTTACTGATACGCTGCAGCTGCGTCAACACCGGCTTCTTATCGACATAGCGCAAAGTGATGCGAATCGTCCCCTGCGGATTATCTTTGATCACTTCAATATCCTTAATATAGCCCTCTTCCTTGAGCACACGCGCAATGGCCAACTTCATCTTGGAGGCCGGAATCGAGACCCGCGTGTGCCGCGCGATGATCGCATTGCGGATGCGGGTGAGCATATCCGCGATGGGATCGGTCATGTTCATAGTACAACACCTCCACGATCATGAAAGAACGAGCGTGCAAGCATCAGCAATGAAACTCTCACTCAACCCAGTCCTGTCCATCGGTCGGGAAACGACTGCTCAAGCCAGTCAACCTGACGGTCGTCCCGCCTGTTCTGCTCCATCAGTCACGGCCAGTCCGCGCCGGCGTCGGCACGCTTCCATACAGCAACCGCAGCAGCAACAGTACAAAGACCGTCACGCCCGGCTTGCCTGCTCCCGCGGCGGGCATCTGGTGCTTCCTTCCTTCATTTCCGTTCGTTCCCTCTTCGTTCGCACCTGAACGAAAGCAGAGAGAGCCGCGCTCGCTCTTTCACGCTGCCGACCTGGCGATTGCTGAAGCTACCAGCTTGATTTCGTCACACCGGGCAGCTCACCACGCAAAGCCCGCTCACGGAAGCAGATGCGGCACAGGCCGAACTTGCGCATGTAGGCGCGCGGACGTCCGCAGACCCGACAGCGATTGCGCTTGCGCACCTTAAAGCGAGGCTTGCGCTGAGCCTTGACGATCATCGAGACCTTGGCCATCGATCCTACCTCCTGAAGGGCATCCCGAGCAGGCTGAGCAGACGTCGCCCCTCCTCATCGGTGCGTGCCGTGGTTACAATGCTGACCTCCATGCCCCGGACCTTATCGATCTTATCATAGTCAATCTCGGGGAAGACGAGCTGCTCACGCAAGCCAAGCGTATAGTTGCCACGCCCGTCGAAAGAATTGGGTGAGACTCCCTGGAAGTCACGCAGACGCGGCAGAGCGACATTCATCAGTTTGTCCAGAAAGTAGTACATGCGCTCGCCCCGCAGCGTCACCATGCAGCCGATCTGCATGCCCTTGCGCACCTTGAACGAGGCCACCGAGCGCCGCGCATGCGTAATGACCGGGCGCTGACCGGTGATAAGCGAGAGATCGTTCACCGCCGCCTCCATCGCCTTGGCGTTCTGAATGGCCTCGCCCATCCCAATGTTAATGACTACTTTGTGGATGCGCGGCACCTGCATCGGGTTCTTGTAGTTAAACTCCTTCTGCAGGGCCGGTACCACCTCCTTGAGATACTTCTCTTTCAAGCGTGCTGCCATAATCTCTACGCACTCCTCGTCCGATCAGCAATGACCTTGCCACATTTCTTGCAGATACGCACCGGACGGAGCTTCTGATCCGCTCCCATCGGACGACGCTCATGGGCCACGCGCGTCGGCTGACCACACTCCGTGCAGATCAGCATGGTGTTCGAGACATGGATGGGCATGGCTTTCTCAATGATACCACCTTGCCGCAATTGACCCTGCGGCTTCTGATGCCGCTTGACAAGATTGATCCCCTCAACAATGACCTTGTTGAGTTGCGGCAGGGCCTTGACTACTGTCCCTTGCTTGCCCCGATCCTTGCCCGTGATGATGAGCACGGTGTCGCCCTTCTTGATGTTCATTTTGGCCCGGTGCAACGGTCGCTTTTCCTGCTTCGCTTTTGCCTTGACAGCCATCGTCTTGTCTACCTGCCTTCCTGCCTCTCCTCACGCTCCCTCAGAGCACTTCTGGCGCGAGCGAGAGGATACGCACATAGTTTTTCTCACGTAGCTCGCGGGCCACCGGACCAAAGATACGCGTTCCTCGCGGGTTGTTGCCAGAGCCAATCAGGACAGCAGCATTATCGTCAAAGCGGATGCGAGAGCCGTCCGGGCGCGCATATTCCTTGGCGACGCGCACCACAACCGCAGTCACTACCTCTCCCTTCTTCACCTGACCGTTGGGAGCTGCACTTTTGACGCTGGCCTTGATGACATCACCAACTGTAGCATACTTCTTGTTAGAAGTGCCAAGGACCCGAATGCACATAATTTCCTTGGCGCCCGTGTTGTCGGCCACCTTAAGGCGGGTCTGGGGTTGGATCATTCGGCTCCCTCCTCTCCTTGCTGCTCATGCTGCCCGCCAGGCTCTCCCTGGCCCCGGCCAGTAGCCTGAGCCTGCTGCACCCGCTCCAGTTCGCTGGTGATCTCCTGACCCAGCACCTCCTCAACGGGCACAACACCGCTGCCACGTTTGATGATCTCGATCAAGCGCCAGCGCTTGAGCTTGCTCAGCGGGCGGCATTCTTCGATGCGGACAATGTCCCCAATCTGACAGACGTTGTGTTCATCGTGGGCATAGAAATGCTTCGTCTGCCGATATGTCTTCTTGTAGAGTGGATGCATCTTGAGCCGCTCAACCGCAACAACGATGGTCTTGTCCATCTTGTTGCTGATGACCAGCCCCACCTTCTGCTGACGACGGCGCTGCGGCTGCTTGGCGGTTGAGCTGAGTGCGGTCGCATTCTGCTCAGTTGTTCCCTGCGTCATTGCTCAGCCTCCAGCTGTGCGATATGGTGGAGCAGGCGAGCGATATCTTTGCGAGTCTGAGCGAAGATACGCGTATTCTTAACTTCCCCGCGCTGCTTCTGCAGGCGTAGGTTAAAGAGCTTCATACGCAGCTCTTTCAGCTCGCGTTGGGCCTCTTGCAGCGACATCTCGCGAATCTGTTGACGACGCTCCTTAAGCTTCGGCACGCTCCGCCTCCCCTTTGACTACAAAGCGCGTGGCGATTGGCAACTTATGGCTTGCCAGGCGAGCAGCTTCCCTGGCGACTTCCTCGCTCACGCCACCAATCTCGAAAATCATATGGCCGGGCTTAACCACCGCTACCCAGTGGTCGAGGGCGCCCTTTCCTTTCCCCATACGGGTCTCTGCCGGTTTGGCAGTCACAGGTTTATCGGGAAAGACCCGAATCCATACCTTGCCACCGCGCTTCATGAAGCGCGTGATAGCAATACGGGCGGCCTCGATCTGGCGCGCTTCCAGCCAGCAGGGTTCCAGGGCCTGCAAGCCATAGTCGCCGAAGGCGATGGTATTGCCACGATGAGCGGTCCCCTTGAGACGACCGCGATGTTGTTTGCGATACTTTGGACGTCTTGGTGCCAGTAACATGGCTGCCTTTTCTCCTCTTTGCCACAGGTAGCCCCGCCTCTCCGCCTACTGCTGCAATCTGTGCCGGTCGGGGCTAATGCATCTGCTCTCTTCTGCCACTGGCTGCTCTTTTCTCTCGCCGCTACGTTCAGTCGGCCAGCCTGGCGCCTTCGCCGGCGAGAGACGATTGGAAGCAACGGGCCTACGTTCAGGGATAGCCTACCTCTTGTTGCAGCCCGCCAGCGCCTTGCCACTGGCGAGGCTATTGGGCTGGCAGGCTGGCCCGAGCCTGCCCACGGCCACGCCCCTTCAGCCCGCTCACTCTTCAGCGCCGCTGGCCGGAGACTGCTCGCTCCTCTGCGCTTGCTCAGCCGTAGTTGGCGGGGCCGCCTGTTCAGACGGGGCAGCCGGTGCTGCTCCCTGGACAGACTGTTGCTGCTGCTGCTGCTGGTGCTGAGTCGGCGGCTGCGTCTCGGCCTGCTGTTGCGGCTGGTGCGGCTGGTGGTGCTGAGCCTGGCGCCCCTGCTCACCACCACGTTGACCCTGCTCGCCCCGTGGCGGACGGGGAGGACGAGACGGACGGCCCTGACGCCCCTGCTGGCCCTCGCGTTCGCCGCGCGGAGGACGCTGACCGCGCTCACGCTCCGCCTGAGCCTGGGTCTGCTGACCAGCCTGAGCCTGGCCCTGACCGCGCTCACGCCCGGGTCTTGCCTGAGCATGCTCAGGACGCGCACGCCCGCCACGCTGCTCAGGCCGCTCACGTCGCTCGGGTCGCTCGCGTCGCTCAGGCGCGCGCCTCTCTCCAACGCTGATCTCGCGCGGCAGCAGAGCAGGCTGCGGCGCAGCTTCCTGCCCCTCGGGACCTGGGCCTTTGCCGGGGAGCACGTCCCCTTTGTAGATCCAGACTTTGACCCCAATCACGCCATAGGTTGTGTGAGCCTCTGTCTGCCCATAGTCGATATCGGCGCGCAAGGTATGCAGGGGGACTTTCCCCTCAACCTCCTTCTCACTGCGTGCAATCTCCGCGCCGCCAAGGCGCCCACTGACAATGATCTTGATCCCCTTGGCATTGGCGCGCATCGCTTTCTGCACCGCCTGCTTCATGGCGCGCCGGAATGAGACACGCTTCTCAAGCTGCTCAGCGATCGTGCGACCAACCAGGTAGGCATCTAGCTCCGGCTGACGGATCTCCACAATATTGAGGCGCACTCGCTTATGAATCTTCGACTCCAGCAGATTGCGCAGCCGGTCTACTTTCTCGCCATTTTTGCCGATCACGATGCCCGGCCTGGCGGTGTGGATCGTCACCGACACCTGCGTCGCAGCCGCACGCTCGATCTCGATGCGCGAGACCGCCGCGTTGGCCAGCTCGCGATTGATCGTCTCGCGGATTAACATGTCCTCCGCGAGCAGGTCTTTGTAGTCACGCTCAGCATACCAGCGAGAAAGCCAGGTTTTAATAATGCCGAGCCTGAACCCTGTGGGATGAACCTTCTGTCCCACTGACGTGCTCCTCCTTCACTGCACTTCGCTCGCTCAGTTTGTTAGCGTCCCAGGTCGGCTCGATCATCCGAAACGATCACTGTGACATGGCTGGAGCGGCGGATGATATAGGACCACCGCCCGTGCGAGCGGGCCTTGAAGCGCTTCAGACGCGGCCCCTCATCTGTCACAATGTTGAGAATATAGAGCTGGTCGGGATCGAGGTTGTAGTTGTTCTCAGCATTGGCGACCGCCGACTGGATCACCTTCTTGACTGGCCTGGCTCCAGCGTTGGGCAAGAAATCAAGCACCGGCAGCGCTTCACTGACGCGCAGCCCCTTGACCGCATCGGTGACCAGGCGCAACTTGCGCGGCGAAATGCCTATGTTTCTAGCAATAGCCCTGACTTGCATCTCCTACTCCATCAAAGATGGCTCCGCTGGCCTTCCGCCAGGGGCGGGAGGAGAGAGCAGGTTAACGGACCGAGGTGGTCCGCTCGCTCTTTCCACCCGAATGGCCACGGAAGTGCCGCGTGGGAGCGAACTCTCCCAACTTATGGCCTACCATGTTCTCAGTGATATAGATGGGCACATGGGTCTTGCCATTGTGCACGCCGATGGTCAAGCCAACCATCTCGGGGAAGATGGTTGAGGCGCGCGACCAGGTCTTGATCAGGCGACGCTCACCGCTGCGTCGCATCGCCAGGACCTTCTTTCTCAGCGATTCGTGGATGTATGGTCCCTTTTTACGCGAGCGCGACATGCTTTCTTTCTCCTCCTCCTACCTGTGCCTGTCCGGCTAGCTGACTAGCGTCGACCAGCATTCCGCCGGCGGACAATGAAGCGGTCGGTGCGCTTGTTGCGCCGCGTTTTGACGCCGAGCGCGGGCTTGCCCCAGGGCGTCTGCGGCTGGCCACCGCGCGGGGCCCGGCCCTCACCACCGCCGTGCGGATGGTCACAGGGGTTCATAGCTGCGCCGCGTACCGCGGGCCGTCGACCCATATGGCGGGAGCGCCCCGCTTTGCCTATGGTGATGTTCTCGTGATCAGGGTTCCCAACCTGGCCGATGGTGGCCATGCAGCGGCTGTGTATATAGCGCAGCTCCCCCGAGGGCAAACGGATCAGGGCATAGTCACCCTCTTTGGCCATCAGCTGCGCTCCCACACCAGCGCTGCGCACCAGTTGACCCCCTCGCCCGGGCACAAGTTCGATATTGTGAATGGTGGTGCCTACGGGGATGTTCTTGAGCGGCAGGGCGTTGCCCGGCTTGATGTCGGCATCCGGCCCCGACATCACATAGTCCCCTACTTTCAGCCCGAGCGGCGCTATGATATAGCGCTTCTCTCCATCGACATAGTGCAGGAGGGCAATGCGGGCCGAACGGTTGGGATCGTACTCGATGGCCGCCACTTTGGCTGGTACGCCCAGCTTGTTGCGCTTGAAATCGATGATCCGATAGGCCCGCTTCGCGCCCCCACCCCGATGGCGCGTGGTGATCCGCCCCTGGTTGTTGCGACCAGCATGCTTCTTGAGCGGTTTGATGAGCGACTTCTCCGGTTCCGTCTTCGTGATCTCTTCGAAGGTGGAAACCGTCATGCCGCGCCGCCCGGGAGTTGTCGGCTTATACTGCTTTACTGGCATCGTCTTCCCCTTACGCCTTCAGCGCTTCAATGGTCTGACCCGGCTGGATGGTCACGATAGCCTTTTTCCAGCGCCGTCCGTGGATGACGCGCGGCATAGCCCCCCGCCGGCGGAGGATGCGCTTTTTGCCGGGTACATTGATGATGTTCACCTTGAGCACCTTCACGTTGAAGAGCTGCTCGACGGCGCGGCGCACATCGATCTTTGTGGCCTCTGGAGCCACCTTAAAGGTGTACTGATTGTATTTCTCCTGGAGTTTGACCGATTTTTCCGTGATGATTCCCTGACGCAGAACCTCGGTGATTTCCACGGCCTACTCCTCCTTGCTGTCACCGGTGCCCTCGGTATCAGCATTGGCCTCATTCTGAGGCTCAACGTGCGCCGCGGTCTCCGCCTGGGCCTCGACCTCGCCCTCGGCTTCGGCGATCCGTCGGCTAGCCTCTTCGGCGCTCAACCCTTCGCCAAAGACGTATTCCAGCCAACGTACAGCCGGCACCGGCATGATGACACTGTCGTGCTTTAGCAGCTCTACGACGTTGATGGCACAAACATGCTCAACTTTGGTACCCGGAATATTGCGCGCTGAGAGCAAGACATTCTCATCGCGCCGCGGCAGCATCAGCAGCACGCGCTTGCTATCGCCGACGGGCAGCTTGTTGAGCACCTCTAGCATGTCCTTGGTGCGTGGCCGCTCCAGTTGGAGTCGGTCCACAACAATCAGGCGGTTATTGGCCACTTTATCTGAGAGCGCCGAGCGAATCGCCAGGCGCCGCATCTTGCGTGGCACATCGTGATGATAGACGCGAGGCCGCGGTCCAAAGACCACGCCACCGTGACGGAAGTGAGGCGCGCGAATGCTTCCCTGGCGCGCCCGACCGGTGCCTTTCTGCCGATATGGCTTCTTATTTCCTCCCGAGACCTCCCCACGGCGCTTGGTGGAGACGGTGCCCTGGCGGCGGTTGACCAGTTGGGCGGTGACCACCTGGTGGAGCACCGGGATATGGGGCGTGATCCCGAAGACCTGCTCGTTTAGCTCAAGCTCTCCCACGGCCTCGCCGGCCATGTTATACACTGTCGTCGAGGGCATCGCCGTACCTACCTCTTATGCTTCCTAATCATGAGCAGGCCGCCATTTGCACCGGGCACCGAGCCTTTGACTACCAGGAGATTGCGCTCCGGGTCGGCCTGAATCACACGCAGCCGTTTGACTGTGACGCGCGCATTGCCCATGTGACCAGCCATGCGCAGGCCCTTGAGCACTCGCCCGGGGGTGGTGCCGGAGCCAATGGAGCCAGGTGCGCGGTGACGATCCGACTGGCCATGCGTCTTGGGACCGCCCGCAAAGCCGTGGCGCTTGACACCCCCTTGGAACCCTTTTCCTTTGGAGGTGCCGATCACATCGACAAATTCTCCGACCTTGAACAGGCTGACGTCAAAGCGGGCGCCTAGTTCGAGCTTGTCGGGCGTGACGCCTTCCTGCAGCTTGACTTCGCGCAGGACGCGGAAAGGCCCTAGCTCTGGCCCTGGACGGCGCTGACGGTTCTCCTGGAGGGCCAGGAGCTTCTGTATTTGCTTGTCTGGCTTTTTCTCTTCGGAGGCCTGCGCCCCTGCTCCACCCTCAGCCCTTTCTTCCTGGCTGCGGGCTTTGGCGCGCTGCTCCTGTTGGTATTGCTGCAGACGGCGGCGCTGGGCCCTTAAGAGGGGCAGTCGGTGACCCAGGTGCCCCAGTAGCGGGCGCGTGGCCCGCTTGACAGGGATCGGTTCAAAGCCGATCTGGACTGCTTCGTAGCCATCACGGGCAGTGGTCTTGATCTGGGTAACGATGCACGGGCCGGCTTCTATGACGGTTACGGGGATGGCATTGCCATCCGGCCCGAACACCTGCGTCATGCCCACTTTCCTGCCCAACAATCCATTGAGCATAACTCTCTACCTACTCTCCTCTGTAGGGAGGGATGGAGCCGGACCCTCTTCGCCTCGGCCCTGCCCTGCTCCGGCCTCTAAGGAGCGTGAACGGGACCGAGCGACCACTTGCGGTGCTGCCGTTCTGTCCCGTTCGCTTGCGCGCTCTTAGCAACCAGCCGGGCTAATGGCCAGAGGCGAAGATTCCAGTCGATCCACCTACAGTTTGATCTCGATGTCGACACCTGCGGGCAGATTTAAGCGCGTAAGCGCTTCAACTGTCTTGTTGGTTGGATCGACAATGTCGATCAAGCGCTTGTGGGTGCGAATCTCAAACTGCTCACGCGAGTCTTTATCGATAAAGGGCGAACGGATCACGGTGAATTTCTGGATCTCGGTGGGCAGCGGTACAGGGCCTGAAACACGCGCTCCTGTCTGCTGCGCCGTGTCGACGATTTGCATCGCCGATTGATCTAGAATGCGATGGTCATAGGCCTTCAGGCGAATGCGGATGCGCTGTTTCGCTCCGGTAGCCATTGTCTCTTGCCTCCTTTTTGGCTTGACCTTGGCCTTTGCTCAAGTGAGCCACCGGCGCCGCGGTGTTATTCAATCACCTCGGTGCAGACGCCGGCGCCGACGGTGCGCCCACCTTCGCGGATCGCAAAGCGCACCCCTTCCTCCATCGCCACCGGATAGATCAGCTCCACCGTCATGTTCACATGATCCCCCGGCATCACCATCTCCACCCCCTGCGGCAACCTCACCGTCCCCGTCACGTCCGTCGTCCGAATGTAAAACTGCGGCTTGTACCCAGACACAAACGGCGTGTGCCTCCCTCCCTCCTCCTTCGACAACACATACACCTGCGCCTTGAACACCTTATGCGGCTTGATCGACTTCGGCGCCGCCAACACCTGCCCTCGCTCTACCTCGTCTCGCTCCACTCCTCTCAGCAGGCAGCCCACATTGTCCCCCGCCAGCCCCTCATCCAGCGTCTTGTTGAACATCTCCACTCCCGTCACCACCACCGTCCTCACCTCATCGCTGAACCCCACAATATCCACCTGATCATTCACCTTAATCTTCCCTCGCTCAATCCTCCCTGTCACCACCGTCCCTCTCCCCTTAATCCCAAACACATCCTCGATCGGCATCAGGAACGGCTTATCGATCGGCCGCTGCGGCGTCGGAATGTACGTATCCACCGCATCCAGCAGCTCCCAGATACAGCGCGCATCCGGATCGTTGCGCGTCAGGTCCCCCTTGCTCTCCAGCGCCTTCAGCGCCGACCCCCGGATCACCGGCACCTCATCCCCCGGAAACTCGTACTTCGACAGCAGCTCCCTCACCTCCAGCTCCACCAGCTCCAGCAGCTCCTCATCCTCCAGCATATCCACCTTGTTCAAAAACACCACCATCGCCGGCACTTCCACCTGTCTCGCCAGCAAGATATGCTCTCTCGTCTGCGGCATCGGCCCATCCGGCGCGCTCACCACCAGGATCGCCCCGTCCATCTGCGCCGCCCCGGTGATCATGTTCTTGATGTAGTCCGCGTGGCCGGGACAGTCCACATGCGCATAGTGGCGCTTCTCCGTCTCGTATTCCACGTGCGAGATCGAGATCGTGATCCCGCGGGCCCGCTCCTCGGGCGCCTTATCGATCTGGTCGAAGGCCACGTACTTGTTCACGCTGCTGGGCAGCACCCGCGAGAGCACCCGCGTGATCGCCGCCGTCAGCGTCGTCTTCCCGTGGTCAATGTGCCCGATCGTTCCCACATTCACATGCGGCTTCGTCCGCTCAAACTTCTGCTTCGCCATTGTTCATCCTCACTTCTTAATGCTCACATGCTCAGTGCAATAGGACATGCGACAACGTGCCCAGGGGCTGCACCTTGCAACAGCATCGCTTCACGATTACCAGCCAAGATAGAGTAGCACGCACTTGGTTTGTTTGTGCGAGCAAGGGTGCGTGAAGTGCGGGCGCGTTCGGGAAGCGAGCGCCGCACGACGCGACCAGAGATAGAGTCGGTCCGCTCCAAAGTAAGGAGAAGAGACCGTACACCAAGAGCTAAGCCTGCCGCCGGGCGGGGTTGGTTGCCTGGACCGACGTCCCCGGCGCCCATCTGAGCGGCATATAGCTCAGGACAGTGCCCTGGGAGGCCGTCCCCTGGCATCGGCTCCAGGACTCGCGAGAGCCGGGCATTGCCAGCCGTTGGTACAGGAGGAGCGGCGCGGGCCTGGCCTTTCTGTCTCTCCTGCCCTCTATCACTTTGTTCGAAGGAAGGAGAGAGGCGCGCACCGGACTCCAGAGTCCGCCTATCCCACAGCGGGAAAGGAGGCGCTGCCAGCAGCAGCGTCTTTTCTTCCTAGCTGGCAGCCGCCTTACCAATAATCTCATCCGCGATATTGCGCGGCACCGGCTCGTAGTGATCAAACTGCATCGAATAGCTGGCCCGCCCACTGGTCAAGGAACGAAGATCATTGACGTAGCCGAACATTTCGGCCAGGGGGACATGAGCCCGCACCACATACACGGAGCCACGGCTCTCCATGCCCAAGATCACGCCACGGCGACGGTTCAGGTCGCCGATGATATCGCCATAGAACTCCTCGGATGTGGTTACCTCGACCAGCATCACCGGCTCCAACAAGATGGGACCAGCCTTGCGCGCCGCCTCTTTAATCGCTAGCGACCCGGCGGTCTTGAAGGCCATCTCACTCGAATCGACCTCGTGATAGGAGCCATCGAAGAGCGTGACCTTGACATCGATCATCGGGTAGCCAGCGATGATGCCGTTCTCCAGCGTCTCGCGGATACCGATCTCAACCGGCTTGATATACTCCTTCGGGATGACGCCGCCCACGATGGCGTTGATAAACTCGAAGCCCTTGCCAGGATTGGGTTCGACGCGAATCCAGACATCGCCGTACTGGCCGCGACCACCGGTCTGGCGGACGTAGCGGCCCTGGGCCGTCGCCTCGCGCGTAATGGTCTCGCGATAGGCCACCTGGGGGCGCCCGATGTTCGCCTCAACCTTGAACTCGCGGAAGAGGCGGTCGACGATCACCTCCAGATGCAGCTCACCCATTCCACGGATAATGGTCTGACCGCTTTCGGGATCAGTGCGCACCTGGAACGTGGGATCTTCCTCGGCCAACTTCCCGAGGGCGATGGCCATTTTATCTTGATCACCGCGCGTCTTCGGCTCTATAGCGATCTCGATCACCGGCTCAGGGAAGGAGATCGACTCCAGAATCACCGGGTGCTGAGGATCGCAGAGGGTGTCGCCGGTGAAGGTGTTGCGCAGGCCAACGGCGGCACAAATATCGCCGGCGCGAATCTCATCGATATCCTCGCGATGGTTGGCATGCATGCGCAGCAGGCGACCGATGCGCTCTGTTTTGCCCTTGGTCGTATTTTCGACCGAAGAGCCTTTGGTCAGAGTGCCGGAATAGACGCGCAGATAGGCCAGACGGCCCACGAAGGGATCGGAGACAATCTTGAAGGCCAGGGCGCTAAATGGAGCATCATCAGCCACCCTGAGCGTCACCTGTTCTCCGGTATTGGGATTGATGCCGACGGGAGGATGGATATCGAGCGGGGAGGGAAGATAAGCGACTACCGCATCCAGCAAAGCCTGAACGCCTTTATTACGCAAGGCGGAGCCACAAAGTACCGGCACCAGAGTGCCGGCAATCGTTGCTTTGCGGAGGGCAGCCCGGATCTCCTCCTTGGTAATCTCCTCGCCCTCAAGATACTTGAGGGTCAGCTCCTCATCGGTCTCGGCGACACGCTCGATGAGCGCATCACGGTGACGCTTGGCCTCTTCCTCCAGCTCGGCAGGGATGGGCGTCGGTTCAGGCCGCGTCCCCAACTCATCGAGGAAAATCACGGCATGCTGCTCGATGAGATCGATGAAGCCCTTAAAGTCGCTCTCTGCACCGATAGGTATCTGGATAGGAAGAGGGTTCGCCCCCAAACGGTCACGGATCATCTGGATGGTGCGCCAGAAATCAGCTCCGACGCGGTCCATCTTGTTGACAAAGCAGATCCGCGGGACATTGTACTTATTGGCCTGGCGCCAGACAGTCTCGGACTGGGGTTCGACGCCGGCGACGGCATCGAAGATAACAATCCCCCCATCGAGGACGCGCAGTGAGCGCTCGACCTCAGCCGTAAAGTCGACGTGACCGGGCGTATCGATGATATTGATGCGATGGTCAAGCCAGAAGCAGGTTGTAGCCGCAGCCGTGATGGTGATGCCGCGCTCCTGCTCCTGTACCATCCAGTCCATCGTCGCAGCCCCTTCGTGAACCTCACCCATGCGGTGAATCTTCTTGGTATAGAAGAGGATGCGCTCGGTCGTCGTCGTTTTTCCCGCGTCAATATGGGCGATGATACCGATGTTCCGCGTTCTTTCGAGTGAATATTCTCTAGACATGTTTGAGTATTACCAGCGATAATGGATGAAAGCCTTGTTGGACTCCGCCATCCTGTGGGTCTCCTCCCTCTTCTTGATGGTGGCACCCTGTCCGGCGGCAGCGTCCATAATCTCGTTAGCGAGCTTCTCCACCATGCTCTTGCCGGTACGCGCCCGAGCAGAGTGGATGAGCCAGCGCATAGCGAGGGAGAGGCCGCGCTCTTCGCGGACATTGACAGGCACCTGATAGGTCGAGCCGCCGACACGGCGAGGCTTGACTTCGACCGTCGGCGTAGCATTCTTAATTGCCTGTTCAAAGACCTCCAGCGCTGGGCGCTTTTGCCGCTGCTCGATTAAAGCGAAAGCCTGGTAGAGGATACGCTCGGCCAGGCTCTTTTTGCCGTCGACCATCAGCTTGCCGATGAAGCTCGCCACCTTGCGGCTCTGGTACTTAGGGTCTACGACTTCGAGCCGGCGCACCCCACGTCGATACTCATACTTCCGGCTAGTGTCCTTGTTCTGCTTGTCTGACTCTGACCGACGGACACGTTTGCGTCTTGGCAAGGTTCCTTTTCCTCCCTTTCGCTTCGCGGTCGACACATATGCTCGCCGCCGCTCCTCCTGTCAGCCCGGGCCGTGAGATGGGCCACAGACCACTCACGCGCGCAGACGAGCATTTACGCTACGCTACCTACGTATGTACCTATGATACCTGCCTTGTGCAAAGCACCAGAAAAGGCGTCGCTTCGATTGTAGCTGACACCTGGACCTGCTGACCCGACCTGGTCTGCTCTGCCTCTTCTACCCTCACCCGCTTTCCCACGGTCGGTCAGAGGGCAGCAAGGCGAACGCCGAGCTATTTCGAGCGCCTGCTGAGACTGGCCTTGCCTCTGCTTGTGGCACCTTGGCCTGCCAGCGACTTCGGCCAGTTGCGCTGCTGAGCCAGGCAGGCTACTGCTCGCGCCACCAGCCTGGCAGCTCTCTCGGACAGGACACCCATCCTTGCATGAGAGGAATGTACTTTTGCTTCTGCTGCTCGCCGATGAGAACGGAAGCTACAATCGGATACGGACGCCTACAGCATCAGCAACGATAGTAGCCGCACCGGATCGCGGATCAGCCGCTCTTGAGTTTACACCACCGCTTGACGGCCGGTGCAAGCCCAATAGCGGAGACTCCGTCTGCCTTGGCCGGTGCAGGCCCTTTTCTACTGCTTGCTTGTTCGGCAGGGCAGCGGATCTGCTGCCGCGAACATGCTTTTTTCTTTGCTCGCTGGCCGCGCTTACCTGCTTACTCCTCCCGCTTCTCGCATCCACCCAGGGCGATCCGGCCAGACGTCTCCGCCTTTCTCCTCTTCTCAGCTAGCCTAGCGTTCTTTGCCTTGACGGTGAGGTGCCATCTTGCTCCTCGCCCACCTGGCCTACGCTCATGGTTCTTGCCATACCTACCACCACCTGCCTCCACCACTCCCCAGATGAACGGGAGCCAGGTCAGGCCCACAGCGCGGCATGGAGGCAGCGACAGCTACTCCACTCCACGCGGCGAGAGCAGACCGCCCCGCCAGTCGTGGCACAACAAGCCTCTTCTTTCCCTGGTGCTCCCCTGGCGGGAAGCTCCCCACAGGGGCAGGCCGACGTTGCTAGCGAAGGCCAGCGCAGGTAGCTCATTACCTGCCTGGCGCTCGGCTCTAGCCAGCGGGCCTCTCCATACCGTTATTCTGCGCTGTGTATGTGCTTACCAGTATTTTTCTGCTGCTACTATTGCGTATGCTGCACCTGGCTGCTGGCACTCTGTTTGGCCCAGCCTCCATCTGCCGACCCGCCCGGGGCTGGTTATTACGAGATGAGCAAGCGGCGCTGGCAAGCCTCTCCTTCGTGTTCTCTCCCTGTTGCTAACGGTCTTACCTAGAACAACCCGTACCCCAGACGATACAGCGAGGATGACCTTGCCGGCTAGCTCTAGACGAGATACGAGGCCAGGGGTGGTAGCCAGCCAGCCAGTCGGCTTTTCTTTTCTCAGCGATCAGCTCTCTGGAGGCAGCCATGTGTCTTCCTGGCTGCCATTTTCCTTCTCTTGCTTACTTGCCCTGGCCCGCTCACCAACGCCGACGCTCTCTGGCGCAGGTGAGCGAAGGACAGACAAACAAACGAGCGTCTCTTTCCACGTGACACGCCAGAGCGAGCGCATGCCTTTTTTATTGCCTGCCTGGCAGAGGGACAGACGTGGAGGACACCCGACACACATCGAGCGAGAAGGGCGCCGATGCGTGCGTGATTCGAACGAGATGCACGACCTGTAAACCGACCTACCTGAACGCTCTCAGGCGGTATCGGGCAGGGAAGCGGGGAATGAGGCGGGTCGGATGGCTATGCTTCTGGCATGCTTCTGCTGCGCTTCAGCAGCCGCCCACGCGCTACTTCTTACCACCCCTGGCGGCTGGAGTGGCCGCCGCCTGCCCAGGCTTGGGCCGCTTGGCTCCATACTTCGAGCGACCGCGGCGTCGCTTGGCGACACCCTCGCTATCCAGCGTGCCGCGAATGATATGGTAGCGCACACTGGGCAGATCCTTGACGCGCCCACCGCGGATCAACACTACCGAGTGCTCCTGGAGGTTGTGGCCCTCACCAGGGATATAGGCCGTTACCTCCATCAAGTTACTCAAGCGCACGCGCGCAATTTTGCGCATGGCCGAGTTCGGTTTCTTGGGCGTCATCGTACGGATCTGCGTGCACACGCCGCGCTTCTGCGGCGCGCCCCGCATGCGCATAACACGGTTCTTCAGCGCGTTATAGGAAAACAACAGCGCTGGAGCCTTCGAGCGTCTGACCTTCTTGGAACGGCCCTTACGGACCAACTGATTGATCGTTGGCAACGAGCAATCCTCCCCTAACTGTCCTCTAAAGGGGCGCGCTGGTGCGCGCCCCTTCTCAATCTATGCGCGGTTGTATATGGTATCACTCATCACTCAGGCTGTCAAGAGCCACGCCAGGGGTACCGCTGCTGTGGCCGTTGCTTCCAGAGCTGCCACTCAGGCCTGCACCCACGCCGGCCACGCTGGGAGCACTCGCCAGGCGCTGCTGAACTTGCTGCTGGCGCGCCAACTGTTCGCGGCGCCGCTGCAGGAAGCCAGAGCCAGCCGGGATGAGCTTGCCGATGATGACGTTCTCCTTGAGGCCCACCAGATGGTCGGTCTGGCCCTGAATGGCCGCCTCGGTCAGTACACGCGTGGTCTCCTGGAACGAAGCTGCGGCCAGGAAGCTATCGGTGTTGAGCGAGGCCTTGGTGACACCCAGCAGCACGGTCTGGGCGCGGGCTGGCTCGCCGCCTTCGGCCAGGACACGCGCGTTGGTCTCGGCGAAGACGAAGCGGTCAACCAGGTCGTTAGGCAGCATGTCGGTATCGCCCGGCTCCTCGACGCGCACACGGCGCAGCATCTGCCGAATGATGATCTCGATGTGCTTGTCGTTGATACGCACACCGGTATTGCGGTAGATGCGCTGTACCTCCTTGACCAGGTACATCTGTACCGCTTCGCGCCCGAGGATGCGCAGGACGTCCTGCGGGTCGAGGTGGCCGCTGGTGATGGGCGTACCGGCCTTGATGTACTGCCCCTGGGTAACGGCCAGGCTGCGGGCCGCCGGCACTGGATAGGTGCGCTCGTCGCGCTCTTCGGAGCGGATCGTCAGAACACCCTCCTGGTTGAAAAGCACCTCGCCGCTGGTGCGCGCGCGCACCTCGCGCGGCTCGCTGCCGTTCTGTGGCGGCTCCAGCGCCAGCAACTGATCTTTCTGCACCTGGTCGTGCTCGTTGACGAGGATCTCCGAGCCAGGCGGCAGGCGGTACTCATCAAAGATGGTGTTGGTCGAGACAACACGCACGGTGCGCGTGCCGGTATTTTCGTCTTTGATGATCTCGACGACACCATCGATTTCGCTGATTTCCGCCTTATCTTTGGGGACGCGCGCCTCGAACAGCTCTTCGATGCGCGGTAGACCCTGGGTGATGTCGCCCTGAGCGCCCGCGATACCACCGGTGTGGAAGGTACGCATAGTCAGCTGGGTACCTGGCTCGCCGATGGATTGGGCGGCGATGATTCCGACGGCCTGCCCCAGGCGGACCAGGCTGTTTTCGGCCAGGTCGCGGCCATAGCACTTCCGGCAGACACCGCGGCGCGTCTGGCAGCCCAGCACGGAGCGGACCCGCACCTGCTTGACGCCCGCTGCTACGAGAGCATCGGCGATATCTTCCGTGATCTCATCGCCGACCTCGATGAGGTGCTCGAAGCCAGGGATCGGCTCCAGTAGGATGCGCCCGATGATGCGCTGGCGGATATCGGGCAGCATCATCTCTTTGCTGTCCTCATCGGTGATCAGGATGCCTTCTGTGGTCTGGCAGTCCTCTTCTGTGACGATGACATCCTGGGCGACGTCGATCAGGCGCCGTGTCAGATAACCCGACTCGGCCGTGCGCAGGGCGGTGTCAGCCAGACCTTTGCGCGCACCGTGGCTGCTGATAAAGTACTCCAGTACGCTCAGCCCTTCGCGGAAGTTGCCACGGATGGGCACGTCGATGATTTTACCGGACGGGCTGGCCATCAGGCCGCGCATGCCGGAGAGCTGTCGGATCTGCTGGAAACGGGCCTTGGTCGCGCCAGACTTGGCGATTGTGTATATGGCACCGTAGGGGTCCAGCGTCTGTTCGACCATCTTGGTGATGTTCTCGGTGACTTCGTTCCAGATGTCGATCGTCTGCTGGTACTTCTCGAAGTCGGTGATGAGACCCTCACGGTACTGCTCTTCTAGCGCGGCAATCTTGGCGTCGGCCTTGGCTAGCTCCTCGGCCTTGCCCTCGGGCACCTTGACATCGCTCATGGCGATGGTAGCGCCGGCCTTGGTGGCATAGGAGAAGCCGAGGCGCTTGATCTCGTCCGCCAGCTCGCAGGTTTTGACGCGCCCATACTCCTTGTAACATTCGGAGATCAGTGCGCGCAGGTCATCTTTTCTCATCGGGTAGTTCTTGAAGCGCATGCGCTCGGGCAGCGACTCATTGAAGATGATGCGCCCGACAGTGGTGGTAATGAGCTGGCGCTGCGCGTACATGGTCGGCCCCGCCGGTGGCGGCTCGTCGTAGATATGCACGCCGTCCATGCGCACTTTGATCAAGGCCTGCAGGTCGATGACGCCATGATGGTAGGCCAGCAGGGCTTCGGTAGGATCGGCAAAGACGCGCCCTTCGCCCTTCTTGCCCGGACGATCCTGCGTCAGGTAGAAGCAGCCAAGCACCATGTCACCGGTGGCACCGATTGACGGCTCGCCGGTGGCCGGTAGGAGCAGGTTGCGCGTGGACATCATGTACTGGCGCGCTTCGTCCTGGGCTTTCTCGGACAGCGGGACGTGAACGGCCATCTGGTCTCCGTCGAAGTCGGCGTTGAAGGCCGAGCAGACCAGCGGGTGAAGCTGGATGGCGCTGCCTTCGACAAGCACGGCTTCAAAGGCCTGCAAGCCCAGGCGGTGCAGCGTCGGCGCACGGTTGAGCAGGACGGGATGGTCCTTGATGACTTCCTCAAGGACGTCCCAGACTTCGGGCCGGACGCGCTCGACGAAGCGCTTGGCGCTCTTGATGTTGTGAGCGTCGCCGCGCTCAACCAGCTTGCGCATGACAAAGGGCTTGAATAGCTCCAGCGCCATGCGCTTGGGCAGGCCACACTGGTGCAGCTTTAGCTCAGGGCCAACGACGATGACCGAGCGGCCAGAGTAGTCAACGCGCTTACCAAGCAGGTTCTGGCGGAAGCGGCCCTGCTTTCCTTTGAGCATGTCGGAGAGGCTCTTAAGCTTGTGGTTGCCTGAGCCGGCTACCGCGCGCCCGCGGCGCCCGTTATCGATGAGGGCGTCGCATGCCTCTTGCAGCATGCGCTTTTCATTGCGAATGATGATCTCCGGCGCGCTCAGCTCCAGCAGCCTCTTCAGTCGGTTGTTACGGTTAATGACACGCCGATAAAGGTCATTGAGGTCAGAGGTTGCGAAGCGTCCGCCATCAAGCTGGACCATCGGGCGCAGCTCAGGCGGCAGGACCGGCAGAACCGTCAGGATCATCCACTCAGGGCGGTTGCCCGACTTGCGGAAGGCCTCCACGACCTTGAGGCGCTTGGTGGCCTTCTTGCGCCGCTGGCCCACCGTCGAGCTGATCTCCTGGCGCAGCTCCATCGCCAGCTTATCGAGATCGATATCGGCAATGAGTTCACGCACGGCCTCGGCGCCCATACCAGCGCGGAAGACGTTGCCGAAGGCCTCCTTCAGCTCGCGGTAGCGATTCTCCTGGAGCAGATCCATCTTTTTGAGGTTGACCAGGTCGCGGCGTAGCTGCTCCAGGCGATGACGGCGATCGGTACGCTGCGATTCAAGCTGCGACTGCAATAAATCGATCTGGCCCTGGTAGTCCAGGTTGAGGCGCTCGGCCTCGCGTTCGCTCTCGGCGCGCACGGCTTCTAGGGCGTGGCGAGCCTGCTCGGCGATGTCGTTGCGACAGGTCTCAGCCACCTGCTCTAGCAGCTCGATATGCTTGAGGGTGACGACTTCGCCGCGAGGGACGATGATTTGGCCGGTCGGCTCATAGACAATATCATCCTCCGCCGGCTTGCCACGCTGGGCGCGCAGCTCGGCCAGCGTCTCGCTCTCAGCCTGCCGGGCTCGCTCTAGATCGCGCTCGCGCTCCTCCTGGATCTGACGGATGCGAGCCGCCAGACGGGCGCGCTCATCCTGGATCTCGCTGTCGCGCTGTTCCTTGAGGCTGTCGACACGTTCGACAACCTCCTCCTCTGTCGTCTGCTGGAGGTTGGCCAGCTCGCGATCCAGCTCCATCAGGGCTTTCTGGCGCGCCTCTTCGTCGATATGGGTGACCACGTAGAGCGCAAAGTAGAGGATGCGCTCCAGGTTGCGCGGCGACAGATCGAGCAAGAGGCCGATGCGGCTGGGGATGCCCTTAAAGTACCAGATGTGGCTGACCGGCGAAGCCAGCTCGATATGGCCCATGCGCTCGCGGCGCACCTTTGAGCGCGCGACCTCGACGCCACACTTATCGCAGACGATGCCCTTGAAACGGACGCGCTTATATTTTCCACAATAGCACTCCCAGTCCTTCGTAGGGCCGAAGATTCGTTCGCAGAAGAGGCCGTCTTTCTCTGGTCTGAGAGTGCGGTAGTTGATGGTCTCCGGTTTCGTGACCTCGCCGTAGCTCCAACTGCGAATCTGCTCGGGACTGGCGAGACTAATGCGAATTGCGTTGAAATCGTTGACTTCGAGCATGCTGCCTCCTGGTGGGAAAGGGAAAGGCCCCGGCCACCTCCACTATGCTCACTTCTTCGTTCCTTCCTCAATGAGTGTGCTTTTTTTCTGCGCTGTCGCGTTTGCCGTTTCGTTGCCAGGGTCGTGCGGCGCGCCGATTCCTCCGGCCAGTGCCTTCGTTTGGGACCTGGCGCCTGCTCTGCCTTGCGGTGGACGCTGAGGAAAGGGCGCTAGTTGCCAGGCCGAGGGCGCTGGCTTAGGCCTGGAAGGCACGGGCCAGAGGACCAGGGCCACCATTCTGCTCGGTCGGTAGCGGAGCGCTGCAAGCGACCGCCGGGACGGAGAGATGGCGCGGGGCGCTCTCACCGGTTCCCTTACTGATCTCCCTCGAAACCGGACAGATTGATACCTAGCTCGGGCATGACGTCGTTCGAGCTATCCTCAACGAACTGGATCTTCTGATCATCTTCGTTGAGGACCTCTACGTTGATCCCCAGGCTCTGCAATTCTTTGACCAGGACCTTGAAGGACTCGGGCACACCCGGCTCGATAATGTTCTCGCCTTTGACAATGGCCTCGTAGGTCTTGACACGGCCTACTACGTCATCCGATTTGACGGTGAGAATCTCCTGCAGGATGTAGGCCGCGCCGTAGGCTTCGAGCGCCCAGACCTCCATTTCGCCAAAGCGCTGGCCTCCGAACTGCGCCTTACCACCGAGCGGCTGCTGCGTGATCAGGCTGTAGGGGCCGGTCGAGCGCGCATGGACCTTGTCTTCGACGAGGTGGGCCAGCTTGAGCATGTAGGTGTAACCCACCGTGATCGGCTGATCGAACGGCTCGCCGGTGCGCCCATCGAAGAGCTGAATCTTGCCGCTCTCCGGCAGGTTGGCCCGGCGCAGTAGCTCGGTCACGTCGGCCTCAGTGGCACCATCGAAGACCGGTGTTGCGATCTTGATGCCCAGCGCCGTGGCGGCCCAGCCTAGATGCGTCTCTAGGATCTGCCCGAGGTTCATGCGGTGCGGCACACCCAGCGGGTTGAGAATGATATCGACGGGCGTGCCGTCCGGCAGGAACGGCATATCCTCGATGGGGAGAACGCGCGAGATGACGCCCTTGTTACCGTGGCGCCCGGCCATCTTGTCGCCAGCGCCGATCTTGCGCTTCTGGGCAATGCTGACGCGCACCAACTGATTGACTCCCGGCGGCAGCTCATCGCCGTTCTCGCGCGAGAAGACCTTGACCTCGACCACCTTGCCGCGCTCGCCATGCGGGACACGCAGCGAGGTATCTTTGACCTCGCGCGCTTTCTCACCGAAGATGGCGCGCAGCAGCTTCTCCTCCGCGGTCAGCTCGGTCTCGCCCTTGGGCGTGATTTTACCTACCAGGATATCTTGCGGCCCGACCTCGGCGCCGACATAGATGATGCCGCGCTCGTCGAGGTTACGCAGGCCCTCTTCACCCACGTTCGGAATATCGCGCGTGATCTCCTCGGGGCCGAGCTTGGTATCGCGCGCATCTACCTCATACTTCTCGATATGGATCGAGGTGAAGAGGTCCTCGCGGACAATACGCTCACTGATCAGAATGGCGTCCTCGAAGTTGCCGCCCTCCCAGCTCATGAAGGCCACCAGAATATTCTGTCCAAGGGCCAGCTCGCCATCCTGGGTCGAGGAGCTGTCAGCGATCACCTGCCCGGCGCGCACGCGATCGCGCTTGCGCACGATGGGCCGCTGGTTAATGCAGGTACCGGCGTTGGAGCGCATGAACTTGCGCAGGCGATAGGTATGGATCTCGCCCTTGTCGTCCATGATTTCGATGACGCGCGCCGTCGACTTGACGACCTCGCCATCGACTTCGCTGACGACTACCTGACCGGAGTCAATCGCCACCTGCCGCTCGATACCAGTGCCGCAGACCGGCGCCTGCGGGCGCAGCAGGGGCACCGCCTGACGCTGCATATTAGCGCCCATAAGCGCGCGGTTAACGTCGTCGTGCTCCAGGAAGGGGATGAGCGCGGTCGCTACGCTCACCGCCTGACGGGGCGAGACATCCATGAAGTCCATGTTGTCTGTGCTGTCCATGATGAACTCGCCCTGATAGCGGGCTAGCGTGCGCTCTTCGGCGAACTCGCCGTTCTCCAACAGCGGGGCGTTCACCTGGGCGATCTTGTAGTTCTCTTCGTCGTCGGCGGTCAGATATTGCACCTCATCGGTGACAAAGGCCCGGACATGTACCCAGGCGTCGCCGAGCACCTTCGACAGCTTCTGGAAGAGTTCTTCATCAACGCGCACGCGCTCGTGGGCCTTCACCAGAACCTGGCCGTTTTCGTCGACGACATCTTCGCGCTCGCGCCCGACCACGCCGCGGAACTCCCGCCCGATGAGACGGGGGTCATTGGCCCGCAGACGGCGGTAGACCTTGCGATAGGGCGTCTCGATGAAGCCATAAGGGTTGACCTGGCCATAGGTGGCCAGATAGCCGATCAGACCGATGTTAGGGCCTTCCGGCGTCTCGATGGGGCAGATACGCCCGTAGTGCGAGCGATGGACGTCGCGCACGTCCAGCCCGGCACGCTCGCGCGAGAGGCCACCAGGACCCAGGGCCGACAGGCGGCGCTTGTGGCCGATCTCCGCCAGGGCGTTGGTCTGCTCCATGAACTGCGAGAGCTGGCTGCCACTGAAGAATTCGCGCATGGCCGCCACAACCGGGCGAATGTTGATCAGGGCGTTAGGCGTCGCCTGGCCCGGCTCCTGGATGCTCATGCGCTCCTTAACGACGCGCTCCATGCGCAGCAAGCCGACACGGAACTGCGACTGAATCAGCTCGCCGACGCAGCGCACGCGGCGATTGCCCAGATGGTCAATGTCATCCTTGCGCCCGTGTCCGTTGTTAAGGCGGATCAGGCGACGGATAATATGGACCAGATCATCCAGGGTCAGGACGCGGATATGCTGCGGCACCGCCAGCTCTAGCTTGCGGTTGAGCTTGTAGCGGCCTACATTGCCCAGGTCATAGCGCCGCGGATTGAAGAAAAGGTTACGTACCAGCGAGCGCGCGTTATCGAGGGTGGCGGGATCACCAGGACGTAGCTTCTTGTAGAGTTCGAGCAGGGCTTCCTCTTCACGCTTGACCGGGTCACGATCCAGCGTGGTCTGTATGTAGCGCACGTTGGGATCGTTGTCAGCCTCGCTGAAGGCATTAATCATGCCCTGATCCGTCGTCAGATCGACGTCCTCGGTGTGCCACTGCTCACGGGCAATGCTGGCGACAGCGCGCAGCAGAGTAGTGACAGGCAGCTTGCGCTTGCGATCAATCTTAACGGAGAGGAGATTTTTATTGCTCGTTTCAAACTCCAGCCAGGCGCCGCGGTTCGGGATGAGCTTGGCCGCGAAGAGCTTGCGCCCAGTGCTGGCATCCTCTTCGGCGGTAAAGTAGACCCCCGGCGAGCGCACAAGCTGGCTGACGACGACGCGCTCGACGCCATTGATAATAAAGGTGCCCTGCTTGGTCATCAGGGGAAAGTCCCCCATAAAGATGTCTTTTTCGATGACCTCGCCTGTCTCTTTGTTGATCAGGCGAGCCTTGACCGTGAGCGGGGCGGCATAGGTGGCGTCGCGGTCGCGACACTCATCCTCGCTATACTTGGGCTTGCCGAACGGCTCAGGCGGGACAATAAACTCCAGACTGAGATTTTTTCCAGTAAAATCTTCAATAGGAGAGATCTCTTCAAAAACCTCGCGCAGGCCCTCTCGCTTGAACCACTCAAAGGAATCAAGCTGGATCTGGATCAGGCCCGGCATTGGCCGTATATCCGGAATACGCGCGAAAGAGACACGCTCCGGGAGCGCAACGGCCTTGCTGCTCACTGTCATGTGTGATATTCTCCTCTCACTAGAGCTTCACGGAGGAAAACCTTTCCTTGCGCGACAGACGGCCTCGCTGCACGCAACCCAGATCCTGCCTCACCCATGCAGGCAGAAAGACCAAGCTCAAACAAACCAGGCCAGGCTGTTGCGGTCGTCGGTCTCTCAAGCTACAATGGGAAAGGCAGTCACCAGGAAGGGCCTATCTGCCCGCCAGGTCACATCTGCGTCTGCTGTCGTGAAGGGAAAGTTGTCCCGAGAGGCGCCTCGGCGCACCTCTCCGGAGGATCGTGAAAACGATGATTGCTGCTGTTGCTTATTGCTGCTGATAATTTCTGTGTCGGGAGCATTGTGTGACAAGAAAAGTAACCGCTTCGTGCTCCCACAAGCGGTTACTTGGAATTGCCTTGTCGCCTTCGTCTTCGTTCAGTTGGTCGTCGCTGAATCACCCACATGCACGGCCCTACACACTGACTCAGAGAAAAAAACATGCTGTGTGCCGACCCGTTTCCAGGGTTGCACCCAGTCACTCCCTGTCAATTGGCAATTTGAAAGTATATCCCCTCCTCGGGGCTTTGTCAAGTCCCCCAAAGGGGGAATTTTTCAACCAGCCCATTTTTCTCCTCCTCTCGCTCAAGCTGACCGTTCGCCTCTCCCCAGGCCAGACCGGGCCAGGCCAGCCAGGTCCGCTGAAGCCGGCGGCCCTGAGCCGAGCGGGGCCGCTCAGGCGGAAAGGGCCAGTTGTTGCTGTTGCACCTCCGCCAGGGCCGCTTCGATCTCGTCGCCCAGGGCAGGATTCCAGGGCCGATCGGCATCGATCCAGCGCTTGCGCAGTAATGCCAGCAGACGTTGTTGATCGGCGCTTGATAGTAGCCGCAGCTCTAGCAGGGACTCCGGTTCTCCGGGAGAGAGGATAGAGAGCATAAAGTCATGAATCCAGAGCGATGTATGGCTATCGAGCCGGTAGGTGCGTGGAGCCCCCATTTGGCGGGCCAGTGAGAAGCAGCTCACCAGAATGCAAGCCAGCAGTGCCAGCATTCCTACGCTCAGCGCCAGCCCGGGCAGACTGAGCAGCACCAACAGGCCGGTGCCCAGGGCTGAGAGCACGGGATCTGTCCAGCTTTGCGCCCAGCCGAGCAGGATCAGCGGGATCAGGCCACAGAGAACTACCAGAAAGCAGAGTAAGGTGGTGCCAATCATCCAGAAGATGCTGCCCAGATTCTTATGCGACAGATCGCGCACGGTCAGGCTTTGTTCGTCGATGAGCAGCATGGCCCGGCGGTAGCCCATGCGCAGGGCATAGAGATAACGCAGGCTCATGAGGCCGCCAGCCAGCGCGCTCAGCGTAAGATAGAGCAGCAGCGCCAGGAGTACATCTTGCCATTTCAGGTACGGGGTGAAGGCATGACTGTAGCTTCCCCACAGCCAGCGCCCTGCCCCAACGAGCAGCGTCGCCGCCAGCAGGAAGGCTATTGCCGTTAGCAGAGCTAACAGGCTGTTGCGCACATAGGCAGAGCGCTTCAGTTGAAAGCGCTGGACTTCCGTCCCGCTTTGGTATTGACCGGTTGTCGACATCGCGCGTGCGATCCCCCCCATGTGCAGCCAGACATTTCGGCTGACCAGCGCCGCCAGGTCTCTCCAGCCATGTACCCGCCGCGCCTACTTGTGCCGCAACTGGGGCCAGGCGCGAGTAGAGTCCCGTTCTGTTGGCGCTCTCTGGCAGAGATGAGGCAGGCTGAGCTGGGCAGAGGCGACCTGATACTTTCTGGCAATCTGCCTGGACGCTGATCGTAGCCACTATGTTTTAAGACGAATCAGATGGGACTTCGGTCTCATGAGCAGGCTGTCGCTAGAGTTAATCAGGAGCGATCTTGGTGCTGCCACTTTGCTGAGCGTGCTTCACTCTGTATCGCGCAGAAGCAGGAATGAAAGAGCAGGCGACTCTGCTTTCCGGCAGCCTGGTTGCCTGGCGTCAGCGCTAGACAGGCTGTTTACCAGGGCACTCGCCTGGATGGAAGGCGAGCAGCGAGAGGACGGCCCGAACAAGGAAGAAGGGTGCGGGGAAAAGAGCAGTCGGGAGGGAAACAGCCAGGCAGATAGATAGCTGGCAGCGAGCGCCGAGGCTAGCTAGACACGCAGGTCGTCGAACAGGATCGTGTGGAGATAGCGCTCAGCGGCGCTGGGAAAGATAGTCACAATGACTTTCCCTTCGTTCTCTTCCTTGCGGGCCTCCTGGAGCGCGGCCCAGGCCACAGCTCCGCTGCTGATACCGACAGAGAGGCCCTCTTGTTCCATAATGGCGCGCGCAGTGGTCACAGCATCGTGATCGCTGACGGGGATGACACGATCGATCAGATCGACGCGCAGGGTATCGGGGACAAAACCAGCGCCGAGGCCCTCGATGCGATGGGGTCCGGGACGGCCACCAGAGAGAACAGCGCAGGCTGCTGGCTCGACCGCCACGACTTCGACTGTTGGCTTGCGTGCGCGCAGTCCCTCGGCCACACCGGTCAGGGTGCCGCCCGTGCCAACCCCGATGACGACCATATCAACCGCACCGCCGGTATCTTCCCAGATCTCAACGGCAGTGCCCTCGCGGTGAGCGCGAGGATTGGCTTGATTATAAAACTGCTGGGGATACCAGGCGTTTGAGAGAGAGGTCCGCAGCTCGATCACTTTATTGATGGCGCCGCGCATCCCCTGGTTGCCGGGAGTGAGAATTACTTGAGCGCCCAGGCGACGCAGGAGGAGACGGCGCTCCAGACTGATGGTGTCGGGCATAGTGAGGATGCAGCGATAGCCCCGCGCGGCAGCGATCCAGGCCAGGGAGATGCCCATATTGCCGCTGGTCGGTTCGGTGATGATGCCGCCAGGACGCAGCAGGCCCTGCGTCTCGGCCTCGCAGATCATCTTGAGAGCTGGACGATCCTTGAGACTGCCACCAGGACTGAACATTTCCAGTTTGGCCAGTACGGTGGCGCCGCAGGACGCGGCAAAGCGCTTCAGCTCAACCAGCGGCGTGCGACCGACCAGCTCCGTTGCATCCTTGGCCCAGCGCGCCATGTTCACCTACCTGCTTGCCTGTCTAACCTTGGGCTGGCTCCTGCTGTTCCGGCTCCTCCGCGAGCAGGGCGCGCATGAGAAAGAGGAGTTCTTGCACGCTGAAGGGTTTGCGTAGCATCAAACCCGTATGCAAGCCCATGCGATGTAGCTCCCACTCGTAGCTACCGGTGATGACGATGATCGGTATATGTCTGGTTTGGCTATGGCCGCGCAAGATCCTGTAGAGGGAGACGCCGTCGAGGTTGGGCAATCCGACATCGAGGAGGATCAGATCGGCCCCGATGTGAGGTAAACGCTCACGGGCCTCCTGTCCGTCGGGGAAGACGTGCAGTTGCCAGGAATTGACGGCCTCGATGACCACCTGCACCATCTCGATGAGGCGCGGATCATCCTCTACCAGAGCGATTACTTTCGTCTCTTTCGCTTTGCGCACAGGAACAGCCACGTCTTACTACCCTTCCCCTTCAGGCCGGCGGCGGTTGCCAGCTAGCCTGCTGCTTCACCCAGTTATCTGCTGCGAGCTTTTCGCATCTTCTCGTTGAAAGCGCCCTCCTGCGGATCAAGCAACCTTCTCGAGCAGCCAGGGCCTTGCGGGAGGGAGGCCCATTATCTCAGCTTAGGTGAGCTTGCCCACGCCAGGCACTATGGTCCCCCCTGCGCGAACCCGCCACTATGCTCGCCCCGCCAGTCAGTCCAGTTGCTTCCTCCCCAGACCGATGCGCCGCCGCACTGGCGACCCGACCGATCGATCGGCTTGCTCCCATTGCAGCCAGTAAGTAAGCAAGCTGGGGTCTCTCGATCCGGCAAGACTCGATCTCAGATATAATACATGGTCTCTGCGGCGGCACCAGTGCGGTGACGCTGCGCCAGCTCCTCGATGGTGGTCGAGAGCAGAATCTGCCAGGTCATCTCATCAATCTTCTGCCAGACTTCGCGCAAAGCACAGCCTGGCGACAGCTCGCAGACACCAGGAGAAGGCAAACACTTCATTGGTGGTACGTAGCCCTCCAGGGCCCGTACAACCTCGGCCATGGTGATTTGAGAGGGCGGCCTTGCCAGCATATGCCCGCCTTTGGGACCGCGCACACTCTTGACCAGTCCCTCCTTGCGCAGCGCCATCAGGATCTGATCAAGATAATGCTCAGGAATATACTGCCGACTGGCAATATCCGCACTTTCAACCGGTCCCTGTCCATAGTAGGCCGCCATGTCAAGCATGGCCCGTAGTCCGTAGTCGCCTTTCATTGTGAGCTTCATATGCCTATTCCTTTCGGTATGCTCATGCCTTGCTGCAAGCACTAGCCTCTTGCGGATGGACTGGGCCACGAACCCTTTGACCTGTGCTGCTTGCTCTTGCCTCTGTGTGACAGGACAAGGACGTGTTTCTACCGCTAGGATATATCAATTGTGAATCACTGTCAATGGCCGCTTCTATGAGCCTTGTCGCCCTGAGAACCGTTCCCAAGCGGCTTTATTTAGCGCTTGCTTGTGAGGCGCTAGAGGCCACGCCATTCACTACGGACTCCTGTTCTCCGTGTTCTTGCCGTGCCAGTGCCGCCCGTGCCTCGCGGGCGACGCCCAGTAGATCGGTACGGATATTGGTAAAGTGCTCGCGCAGAGCTGCCATTTCAACCTGATCGCCTCGGATACGCAGCCAGATGCGACGCTGCGGGAAGTAGAAGGTGATGCAGAGGCTGAGGACGAGCACGACGGCAATTGGCCAGACAAGAGGGGCGCCAGCGTCACGCGTGACGAGCAGGACGGTGGCATCGCTGGCAGCATCGAGCTTGATGGTCCACTGGCCATCGACGCTTTTACCGCTCTGTCCGGGTGCGAGACGCAGCAGGGCTTTATCTTCGTTGTTGCTGGTGCCTGGCGTGCCTATGGTGATCAGTAGCACAGGATGGGCAATCTGTGACAGGTGCAGGCCGTCAGCATGGATAAAGAAGACGCCCATCGTGTAGTTTGTGCCGCCAATGGGAATGCCGCGCGCATAGTCAACGACGCCGTTGCCTGAAGGCAGCGTGCTGCTGCTGTCGAGGACGATGGCATCGTGATAGAGGACGTTGCCTTGAGCGTCGGTAATGGTCACGACCGCTGAGGCCACGAGCGAGGATTGATGAAAGGTGATGCCATCGTAGGTCAATGGGTCATTTACGCGTAGGTGATCGCTATGAGCCACAAGCTCACCGTCGCGGTAGACGCTCAGGTCAGTAACGTAGTCAATCGGCTGGCCCGTTCGCGGGTCGAAGCGCGCGGTGAAGCGGTTGACGCGAAAGCTGATGTTGTGGGGGGTGCCGCGCGGATAGACAACTGCGCTCTCGCCGGTGGGGAGGGCCTGGTCGAAGCTAAAGCCGGCCAGGGCATCGCTGAGGCTGACAATGGGGGCCGGCAGGATGCGCCGCGCTGGGCTGTTGAGCGGGAAGCCATGCCATTGACTGATCATGCCAGCGAGTAAGAGGGCGACGAGCGAGGCATGAAAGACAAAGGTGGACAGCGTGGCCCAACTGTTTTTGTTGGCGTAGAGATAGGTGACTTCGCCGTCGCTCTCGCTGCGGATGCGATAGCCGCGTCGCCGGAGGGCGGCGCTGGTCCAGGCTACTGCGTCAGGATGGTTGAAGCTGGCCCGCTCCAGGGCATTCTGATAAAAGCGGTCGCTGCGTCGAATGAGCGGATGGGCAAAGTTTTGCCAGATGGCCGGTGCCCGGTTCAATGTGCAGACGACGATGCTGAGCGCCAAAATGCCCAGCAGGAGCATAAAGTACCAGCTTGAGAAAATGGTGAAGAAATGCAGCCAGTCGTAGATAGGCGTCAGGGACCCATACTGCGGCAGGGCATTCTGCTGTAGCCAGGCCTGGTAAGCCGCCGGATCGTTGAGCACTTCGCCCGGCGCCTGGGGAAAGTAGATCCCCAGGATGCAGACGATGATGATGCAGACAATTAAAAAAATAGCCGTGCGCACTGAGCTGAGCCAGCCCCAGAGGGCATCAAGAGGGTGCCGCAGGGCATAGGCCAGACGCTTTTTGAGGCGCTGGCCAGGGCTGAGCCGCGGGGCAGCAGACCGCTTCTTGCTGGTTGAGGACCGCGAGCGGCGGGCTGATGCGCTACGTTGTGGTTGCTTGAGCAGTGTCGCCATGAGAATCTATGGTCTTTCCTTCCTGCCTGCTGGCTGAAATGGAACGGTCCTTGCTTGCTTATAGAGTGCCACCGGTTATCTCGCGTATTCTTGTAGTATGATAGAGCAAGGGCGGCATTCTGACAAGCGTCCGTCCAGCGTTCTCCGTGCGTGGGGAGAGTGCGAGCCGCAGGAGGCCAGGCGCCCATCTCGGGGAGTCAGGAACGTTGCCGGGTTGAGCAATACAGTGATTGCCGCGATGCGCGGGGCGCTGAGAATAAGTGCGCTTTGGCTGTGATCGATCCACAACGGCTGGCCCTCTACCAGGGTGCATGCCAGGCGCTGGTGAGCCGCAAGCTGGGGCGCTCCTCCCTTTTCGATGCAGGCAGGCTGATGCCCAGAACGCCGGGAGGTCCTTGAGCGCCTTTAACGAGGCATCTGGCCCCTGGGACCTTACTGCCCGAGGGCGGGGGATGCAATCGGTCGACGATCCATTGGGATATGGGGACCGATCTTCTTGAAGGCCGTGTCAAGGCCGATGGTCAGCTTTGCTCTGCAAACGGACGCTTCTTGAGCTGAGGGCGCAGGCACCAGCCAGGAGAGGGGCAAGCCTGCTGCTGACCTGTCAGTCAATCGGAGCTAGGCTTGCCCGCTCTCGGCGTGCCTTTGCCTGGGACGGAGGCCTCTCTCCGATATGGGGTTCGGTTCACGCTGCTTTGCGCCCATACCAGAGGGTCCAGCACTCTTGAGCGATGATCTCGCCACCGTGGGCCTGCCCCTGTTGGGCGAGATGCTCTTCAAGGAAGGCGATGTAGGCGAGCAGCTCGTTGACTTCCTCTTCACTCATTTCGTAAGGTGGAGCGTTGAGCACATAGCTCACCAGTTCCTCGGCCAGGGCACTGCTGTCGGGATAGACGCCTCGCGTCTCCCAGAGGGTGCGCTGCTGGATCTCGCGAAAGCCAACGTCCTGCAGGATTTGTCTTACTTCTTCGCGTTTGCAGCGTGCCAGGACACGTTGATCAACCAGGCGCGGATAGCGGCTAAAGAGGTAGCCCCAGACATGGGTTTTACTGCCCGGCTCCAGCAGATCTTCGGGGGTCTGGTCCTGGACAAGCAGACAGCCGCCCGGCTTGAGCAGGCGATAGGCTTCGATGAAACAGGGCCGCAGCTCTGTCGGGCGCAGGTCCCGCAGCAGGGCGCGCATAAAGACGATGTCATAGCGCTCGGCCAGCAGGCCGGTGGCCAGGGCATTGCCGCGCAGAAATTCAAGATTGCGAGCGCCGGCGCAGCGCTGGCGCGCTTGCTCTAGCTGCTCTTCGGAACGATCAAGGCCGATCACGTAGGCAGCCCCCAGATCGGCTAGAGCTTGGGTGTAGAGACCATTGCCACAGCCAAGGTCGAGGACAAGTTTGCCGTTGGGCGGGATGAGGGTGGTGACTGCCTCTAGCCAGGCGGGATCAGGGCGA
Source organism: Thermogemmatispora argillosa (assembly GCF_059696725.1). Lineage (NCBI taxonomy): Bacteria > Bacillati > Chloroflexota > Ktedonobacteria > Thermogemmatisporales > Thermogemmatisporaceae > Thermogemmatispora > Thermogemmatispora argillosa. Next base: position 2,191,021 of record NZ_AP019377.1, read on the forward strand.
TCGCTGGTTTGCAGCAGTCCTCTTTTTTCTGGGTAGACTCGTGTCGCCATTGTTCCCGCTCCTTCCTTCTGTCTGACGCATATCGCTCAGCGCGACGCGCTCGCCACGCGGGCCGGCTGACACTCAGGTGAGGCGCCGGGGGGCGCTTAGCCCTTGTTTGATATAGGCTTTGGTCCCCTCTGGACCGCGAATGTGCAGCCAGAGCGGTCCGCGCTGCGGCGTAAACTCTAATTCAAAGGTGAGCAGGGGGGCACATTCTCGCTCGCCTTCGATGAGGGCGAGAATGGCCGCTAGCTGTTCGTGGGTGGCGCTGAAGCGAAAAGCATAGCCGTCGCTTAGCTCCCTGACTTCCTCAGCCTCTCGGAAAAGGTCGAGGTTGCTTTCGCGGCGTCGCATGATTCGCCCCTGCTCTGTGCTGGTTCCTTCGCTGGACATCGCTGATTCTCTCACGCGCGTGTTGGTGATGACTGTGACTCAGGTCCCTTTGATGCTACTGTTGAGCTAATCTACATCTATCTCGATGATATGTATCAGTGTATCACTGGCAGAAGCAATCTGCCTACCCCTGGGGGACCAGGCCAGGGAGCGAATCCAACGCTGATGCCCCTCGTAGTTGAGCAGCGTGGCACCGCTGTGGGCTTGCCAGAGCAGGAGCCGACAATCGTCGCCGGCGGAGGCGATGACCTGGCTGTCTGGCGACCAGGCCAGGGCTTTCAGGGGGCGGCTATGGCCGTGATAGGTGGTGATGAGTTGAGGAGGCTGGGACCCCTGGGTCTGTGGCCGCCAAATCAGGACCTGGCTGTCAGCCCCTCCCGAGGCGACGAGCTGACCATCTGGCGACCAGACGGCACTGTAGACGGGTCGGCCATGCTCGCGGAAGCGCAGGCAGCGCTCCGCCTGTAGCCTGGGAACCGTGGTGATTGTCCAGATGTCCACGTAGCCGTCAAAGCTGGCGCTGAGCAGTTGCTGACCGCTGGGGGACCAGCCGACAGCAAAGAGCCGGTATTGCTGACGATCGCACAGCAGGCAGCGCCCGCTGTGGCTCTCCCAGAGCTGGAGGCTGCTGTCGCCGTAGTCGCCGCCCGAGACGAGATAATCCCCGCTAGGAGACCAGGCCAGGGAGCGCACGAAGCGGCGATGCCCACGGTAGATCAGGCGGCGACGCTGGGGCGCAGCCACTTCCCACAAGTGAACGGCCCCGGCGGTGTCCCCCGAGGCCAGGAGCTGCCCATCGGGGGACCAGGCCAGGGAGAGAACACACTGTTCGTGGTCTGCGTAAACGGCAATAAGCTCAAGCGCGCCTTCCTCGGCAGAGCGCCAGAGGCGCACGCTGCGATCACGTCCAGCAGAGGCGAGGAACTGACCATCTGGCGACCAGGCCAGAGCGAAGATAGCATCGCTGTGACCTGGGTAGCGTCTGATTGTCGTACGCATGGCCGGCTTTTCAGTCCCCTTCAGTGGCAATGGCGGCGCCTGTCACATAGCGTTTGAAGGCACCGTCTGGCAGGATAGCAGGCAGCGCCCGCTGTTGTCTGCTCTCCGCTGGGCCAGCTACGGGCCAAAGCTAAAGTCATGGCCAGTGGGCTGAAAAGCGCTTCTTCGTCGGAGGGAGAGACTCCCCGCGCCGCGCCTCTCTTGCTTGCTTGTTTACTAGCTGGTAGCTAGTGTTCGCTGGGGCCACCGGTCAGCAGGTTAATCGCGTGAGGGAGAACGGGCAGAATGGTCTCCAGGCATTCCTTGACGGCCTTGGGGCTGCCTGGCAGGTTCACAATGAGGGTCTGCCCGCGCGTACCGGCGATGCCACGCGAGAGCATGCCGAAGGGCGTATGTTGCAGGCTTGCGGCCCGCATCGCCTCGGCCAGGCCTGGAGCTTCGCGCTCAATGACGGCCTTCGTTGCCTCGGGCGTCACATCGCGAGGGGCCAGGCCGGTACCCCCGGTTGTCAAGATCAAATTCAGCCGCAGATCGTCGCACCAGGACCGCAGCACAGCCTCGATCTGGTCCCGCTCATCGGGCACAATGGCGCTAGTGCTCACCACCGCCTCGGGCAGTTGGGCTACCAGGGAGCGGATGGTCTCGCCGCTCGTATCCTGGCGCGTCCCGCGGGCGGCGCCGTCGCTGATCGTCAAGACTCCTACTGTAATCATGATGGCTTCGCTACCCCCTGGGAGCCAGCGCGCGCATGATGGCGCCGATTTGACGACGCGGGCCATACAGCCATACTGTATACGTTTCTCCCTGCTCTTCCTCTTCGACAATACACTGCATTTCACGCGCCAGGCGCCGCGCGATGTCGAACATCTGGCCACGTTGGGCCGTGCTACGGCTCTGGGTCCGCAAAGCGATTTTGCCAAGCCGCTCCTCCTGGCTCAGGCCGGCATTGATGAGGAGGGCGAGCTGATCCAGGCCAAAGATGATCTGTAAGGGAGGGACCTCCTCCCCTCGACCAGGCCCGGCAGCGGCCAGCGAGGCAGCTATTTCGTCCTCATGAGGGGCCTCTGCCCCATCAGGCGGCTCCGGCGTTCCCCTTCCCTGTTGGGCCAGGGTGTCCGGCCCTTCTTCCGCTGGCCCCCGCTGCGCCACGCGCTCATAGACATCGCGCAATTTGGCCTCAATTAGCTCGCGTCCTTCAGGCGGCACGTTGTCGCGGGGATGCACATAGGCCAGCAGGCGATTGGGCAAATCGGAGTAGATGAACGGTCGCCGCGCCTGAGCCCGCCGTCCACAAGCGGGGCAGGTGACCACATTGAGGCGACCCGCCAGGACAGCATAGCGCAGGTGAGGATCGCGCGCGACGTTGACATATTCATATACCTGGCACTCAAAGCTATGACCACAGCGACAGGTCAGCCGGTAGCTGGCTGTCCGTGAGGCAAGTTGTGACATAGATGATAGCGCTTCGAAAATGACATCCTCTCCAGCAAAATTGACCACACAAGCTCTAAACATCCTTATCATATCACATCGACAGCGCTCGGCGCCGGACCAAACGGGCTGGCGCCGAGGCCCCGACCTGGTTCCTCTCAGCGCGCCCATCTGCCGCCACTGTTCTCAGGGCCGTGCTTTTGCCCTCATCTTCTGCGACTCTTACTCAACGCTTTGGAGGAGAAGGTGAAGCTCAGGCCCTGGCTCTCGATAAAGTGCTGAAAGTGGGCGTAGAATTCGTTGCGATCCTGCAGAGTAATTACCGCCACGGCGTCAGCGGTTTCGATGGCGTAAGGGTAGCCCTGGCCACCAGCGATGATTTCGGCCCGTACGACATCGATGACCGCATCAAGCAGGCCCTCGTCGACGATCCAGCGTGGGAATTCGAGGCGCGCTGGCGGACGCTGACTGACGGCCTGGAGATAGCAAAAGGCGATGCGGTCGCGATAGGGTCCATAGTGGTCAAGGACATCGCCACGGGCGCAGAGCATGGCCGGCGTGCGGTCGCCCCAGCGCAGACGTCCCTGCCAGAGCAAGGCATCGTGAATGCGCTTCGTTTCGCGTAGCAGCGGCTGTGCTTGCATGGCGTCGAGACGCAGGAGCATGGTGATGACGTCACGCGCATAGCTGGTATCAATGTAGCCAATTAAGGGAACGCGAAAGCGCTCCGAGGCTTGCAGCAGTGAGACAGCGCCGGCGATGTAACGCTCGCGGTAAGGACTGGGCATCGTCAGGGCGAAGGAGACGACCAGAGAGCCATCGAAGAAGACAACTGGACTGTGGGCCGGCTCGTCGGGGCGACGCCGACGGGCGAGCTGCTCCATCTGACTGCAGAGGGTCTCGACTTCGAGTTGGAAGCGGCGCAGCGAGACCTGGAGCTCAGAGTAGGGGTAGCCACTGGGGTCGGCGCTCTCGCTGGGTGCTTCCTCCAGGATTTCATCGGGCGTCAGCACTTCGAGGCGCACATCTTTGACGTAGGGGCGCCCACGCTGGTGCGGATTGAGAAAGAGGCCAACCTGGACCAGTGCTACGGGGATTGAGGCGTCGCGCCAGGGCTGTAGCTGGCTGCCATCAACGGCCAGGGTGGTGATTCCTTCGATGCATTCCGCCCACTGCCGCGCCTGCTCATGGTTGGCAAAGTGCTCGGCGAAACGAAAGACGGGGCCGTGATAGTCATCCTGGGTGGCCTGAACAAGCCAGCGGTCAAATTCGATCGTCGGGCGCGCCCCCGCTGGCGGCAGACCTGGCCCGGCGGGCGGCAGGTGCTGCTCTAGATGGGCGCTTGAACGGTAACGGCGATGGAGCGTCTCCAGCGCATGACGGTAGGCCCCAAGCTGATCGCTGTAGGCCCCACCGTAGAGCGCAAACTGATCTCGCTTGCTGGCCAGGGCAGCCAGTAGCTTGCCTCTATGGAGCATGGGCGTGTTCCTCCTCCCGCTCAAAGGCCATCTGCCACTCTTCGTCACTGACCAGGCGCGTCTCGCCGTTCTCTTTGCGCAGACGGATCAGGCTGTCTAGTCCCTGTTCAAAGGTATCGTCATGGCTGATGACAATCAGCTGATCGAAGCCGCGAACGCGCCGAATCTGTTCAGCAAGGTTGGTGCGGCGCGTGCTATCCATGTTTTGGGTCGGCTCGTCGAAGAAAGCGATCGTCAGATTGGAGAGCTTTTTGAGTAGGGCCAGGCGCACGGCCAGGGCAGCGCTCATCTGCTCTCCGCCGCTGAGCTGGGCAAAGGTGCGCGTGGCGCTGCGGTTACGTACAATAATCTCGTAGTCCTCTTGCCAGCTCAGTTGCGCACTGCGGTCACCCATGATTTCGCCAAAGATGCGATTGGCCTCGGCGGAGATCTCGGCCAGGCGGGCCCGCAGGATCTGCGGCGCGGCTTCCTTGAGCACTTGTCGGAAGAAATCCACTGTGCTGCTCAATTCTTCAAGTGTGCGATATTCTTGCTGAGCAGCTTCCAGTGCGACAAGCAGAGCTTCGGCCTGGCGGATGCGCGCCTCCAGCTCAGCGATGCGACTGCGCATATGTTGGAGCGCTGTGGTATAGCCTTTAAGGTCGGCACGCAGCTTCTTGATCTCTTCATCGGTGCGCTGAAACTCGGCTTCATCAAAGGCGATCTGAGCTTGATGATAGGTGCGCTCAGCTTGCTGCAGCTCCCGCTCAGCCGCCTGGTGGTCGGCAGCGGCACGCTCGTAGGCTTGCTGCCGCTGCGGCAGTTGACGCGCTCCCTGTTCGTGGGCCAGGTAGGTCTGATAACCAGCCTGAGCACGCTGACGCCGGGCCTCTTGCTCAGCCAGCCGCCCATCAAGGTCTTGATAAGCGGCCAGTTGCTCAGTGAGAGCCTGCAGCTTCTGCTCTAGCTCCTCTTCCTCTTGCATGAGCCTGGCAAGCTGCTCACGTAGTCGGGGCTCGCGCTCGATCGTGGTTAAGAGGCCCCGAATCTGGCCAGCGGGGTCATCCAGTGCTGTGAGCTGCTCTTCGACCTCCTTGAGCTGCTCGCGAGCGCCTTGTAACTGCTGCACTTGCTGACGGCGCTCAACAAGCTGATCTTCAAGGTGTTTTAACTGCTCTTCAAGCTGCTCTACCCGTGCCCGCAGACCAGGCAAAGCCCGCACACGCTGATCTGCAGCCTCACTCTCTCGCCTGGCCTGCTCAGCTTGAGCAATCTCTTGATTCAAGCTTTGCAATTCACTCAGATCCTGGCGCAGACCGTCGACGTCCCGTTGCAAGCGCAGCAGCTCGGCGGCCAGTTGGCGCAGGCGCTCTGCGCATTCAGTTTGCTGCGCCCGATAATTGCCCAGGCGCTCATATTCTTGAGCGTAGATAGTGATTTCAGAAATCCTGTTTTCTAGCTCTTGTTGCTGTTTACGAAGATCAGCAAGTTGAGCCTCATCGTTAGCGATGAGCTGGGAGAAATAGGATTCGAGGCTGGTCAGCCCCTTCTGGCGAATATTGAGGCACGGCTCATGGAGCAGAGGACACAGGCCCCCGCGCGAGCGCTGGTACGATTCGCGATAGCTATCGATGTTCCCTTCTAGCCGATAGCGGCGGGCAGTCAATTGGGCCTGCTCTTCGCGCAGGGCTGGCAGGGCTTCTACCTCTGAGCGTCGCGCTTCGACTGAGGCGATTGTCTCTTCCAGGCTGCGCAGGCGCTCCGCGGTTCGGGCGCGCTCTTCTTCCTTCTGGCGCAGAGCTTCCAGCTTCTCCTGGAGTTGAAGCTGTTTCTGGCTGCGCTCTGAAAGGCGGGCCTGGAGTCGGGTGAGCTGGGTAATGCGCTCAGGGAGCTGGTTAGCCAACTCCTGGAGCGGCTCGATCTCGCGTATTTGGCTCTGCAACTCCTGTAAGCGTTTTAGTTGCTGCTCTTGCTGGCGGCGTAGGTTACGCCCTTCTTCGACCAGCTCATCATAGCGCTGGGCCTGCTGACGTAGCTCCTCTCGCTGGCGCTCTAGCTCGCGCTGGCGATCGGCGAGCGGAGACAGCTCGATGACGCGCTGGCGAGCGCCTTCGATCTCCTTGAGCGCGGTCTCTAGATGGGTCTTATTGGCGCTCAAGCCAGCCTGGCGGTGCTGAAGGGCGGTCTGTTGCTGACGCAAGGCGTTACGCTGGCGTTCGGCCTGGCGTAGTTCCTGTAAGGTGGCCTCGGCCTCCTGATAGGCCAGATAGGCGGCTCGATTGGCCTCGACCTGCTCCTGAGCCTGGCGAGCTAGCGTCAGTTCCTGCTCGCACTGGTGCAATCGCTGGCGGGCGGCGTCGCGTCTCAGGCGAGCTTGCTCGAAGCGATGGCGCAAGTTGAGCAGCTCATCGCGCTGATGCTGCAAGGTGGCGTAATGGCTCTCCAGCTCCGCCAGCCGGCGCGAACCAGCGGCAATCAGCTCCGTCTGGCGCCGCTCCTCCTGGCGAGCCTGCTCCAGCTCCTGCCGCCATTGGCCCAGGTCGCGCGTTTCAAAGCTGAGGCTTTGAATTTCCTGTTGTTTCTGCTGCATTTGATCTTTATAGCAATTTTGCACCTCTCGCAGGTAATCAGAGGCCAGACGATAATCCTCGATTTGCAGCAGCTCGTCGAAGGTTTTCTTGCGCTTCGCTGGTGTTTCCAGAAAGACCGCGGTAAAAGTTCCTTGAGGAACGCCAAGGGCATCCTGGAAGAGCGTTGGCAAGGGGCGCTCACGTTCGATCCCGAACAGCTCATGAAGTTTATCGAGCACGTCGGTGCGCTGCTCCAGGCGATAATCGGCCTCGCAGTCGTAGAGCTGCCAGTAGGCGCCGGCGCCACAGCGGCGCTCAACAATATAGCGTCGCTCATCGTTGCCCAGCAGATGGACGCGAATCAGGCCATATTTTTCGCCTTCGCGCACAAACTGGCTATGCTGCTTATAGGGCAAAGCATCGAAGAGGGCAAAGCCAATGGCTTCGACCAGCGTGGTTTTGCCGGCTCCATTGGCCCCCTGAATGGCCGTTGTCCCTCGACGGAACTCGACCGCCAGATGACGGTAGCTCTTGATGTTCTCCAACTCAAGACGCGTAATCAACATGCCGCACTAGCCTTCTGCTCTGCTCTGCTCCCTGCAAAGATAGGGAGCGGTCTGCACTGGTGCTCTCCTCAGTACTACGCCCTCCCGCCGTCGGCCAGAGAGGCCGCGCTGCGCGCGGAGGCAGGCGCTTACTCAGGATAGTGAAAGAAGCAAGCAAAAACCCTGCTTATCGACAAGGTGATGGTTGTTGTTTCTTCCCTGCGAGGCCGAAAGCGGTAGTGCCCAGGCGCATTATACCATGCCCGCGCTCTGAAACACAGCATCGCCTTACCACGTGTCAGGGGAAGGAAGATGCGAAAAGATGCACAGCGGGTTTCTGCTTCCTGCAGCGGGGCAGGCGCGTCGGCCCTGCGACGGTGCAGGCCAGGTGTTGCAGTGGGACAGGAACAGGGGGTTTCCGCCAGGAAGCAGCCGCTTTCGCCTTGAACTAGCGAGGAACAGGAGAGCATAGCCAGAGGAGTCTTACATGCAGAGCATTGCTGTAGCACAGAAGTACCGAGCAGAGCGCAAGGCGCTAGCTGGTTGGCGAGCCTTGGGGATCAGCCTGGCTTTGGGCCTGACTTTGGCCCTTAGTGCCTGTACTGTCAGTATCACGCCAGCACAGCAGGGCAGCCAGCTCTCAGTTGGTCAGGTTCTGCAAAAGAGCAGTCAGGCCATGCAGAAGCTCAAGAGCTTCGCCTTTACCCTGGCGGCCAGCGGTACCTTGCAGGGAACCAGCCAGGGCCAGGCCAGCGCTACCGCTGGCGCCACGCCCGGGGCTGGGAGCTCCGTGCCCACGGCGACCGCCAGCGCCTCCCCTGTGATCAGCCTGACCTTTAACGTAACAGGCGATGGTCAACAATCGCTAGCCGAGGGGAAGCAGGCCCTGCATCTGACCCTGAACCAGAGCACCCGGCTGGCGGAGATTATCATCGGCCAGCAGGTCTACTTACAGAATCCGCGTGGTCAGTGGTACGTTATCGATGCCTCGCGCCTGCAGGCAGCCGGGGGAAACCTGCTCGCTGGCTGGAAGCTAGATACTAATGCGCTCCTGACGCTGGCTCTGCATAGCCGCATCAGTGATCACGGCGACGAGACCCTCAACGGTCAGAGCTTGCGGCATCTGAGCGCTGTTCTTGATAAAGAGGGCCTGCGTCAATTGCTCACCAGCAATACACAACTCGGCAATCTGATAGGCCGCCAGAACCTGGACAGCCTGGTCGACCACACGCGCAGCTTCCAGGCTACCCTTGATCTGTGGATCGACGAAACCCAGTTTTACCTGCACCGCGTCCAGCTTAAGCTCGCGCTGAACGCCGAGACGAGCGGCCTGCTGACGCCGGTCGCCGGTGTGGCGAGCACGCTGCTGCCACCCACGCTTGTGGTGAATCTCTCCAGTACCGCTGACCTCCAGCAGTTCAACCAGCCTGTGACCATCAGCGCCCCATCAAACGCTATTCCGACTGATGATCCAAGCGCTGTTTTTCAGGCAGGATAAGATTTTTAAAATTTCAGGCGGAGCAGGCGAGACAATCCCGCGTCGAGTGAGCACTACGGCCAATAATGCCGTGGCCTTGCCAGCGACGCGGGATTTTTGGTCTGCTCCAGGATGATGGAGATTCCGGCTACAGGAGCGAGGTTCAGACTATCTGCGGGTAAAACAGCGCAGCAAGCTCCCGATTTTATAGATCTCGCTATCATTCGTTTATCCTTTCTTAGAGGAGAAACCCCTGAAGAAAGGAGCCTGTCATGCTGATCCGCCGGCTATCGATCAGTTCGCTTCTCTTCGGCTTGCTTGGGCTGATGCTTCTGCTCAGTGCCTGCGGAAACGCCAGTAGCAGCAGTGGCACCAACACCCAAAGTACGCTCACTGCAGGGCAAGTGCTACAGAAGGCAATTGCGAGTATGCAGCACCTGAAGACAGTCCATCTGGACTTTGTTCTGACTGACAACCTCCAGATGCAAGGACAGGGAACAGCTACGCCAGCCAGTCAAAGCAGCACGCTGCCCACCAACCAGACCCTCTCCATGCAAGGCAGCAGCGATGATATTCTTCCAGATCAGGGTGCGGCCCAGCTCAGACTGACGATACCTGGTCTTGGCTCGGACCTGCAAGTGCATGAAGTTCTGAAAGACGGTAAGATCTATTTGCAAAACAAGCAGGGACAGTGGTACGTCCTGGATCAAGGCAGCCTGAGCGGCTCAAGCAACCTCTTTGGGACAGCCAGTAATGAGCAGTACAGTCGCCTGCTCTCGCTGGCGCAGAAAGGGCAGCTTACCGATCATGGAGACCAGACCCTGCATGGCCAGAGTCTGCGCCATATCAGCGTCACCTTTGGGAAAGACGCTCTTAAGGACCTTTTTAGCTCCTTTGGGCAGCTTCCCAGTGGCCTCAGCCAGAGTGATCTGCAACAAATCGAGCAGTCTCTCACGCTGCGACAGGCTAACCTGGAACTCTGGATCGACGAGCAGAACTTCTATGTTCACGAGCTGAATCTGAAGACGATTATAGATATCGATTTGAGTAAGTTACTGCAAGCTACGCCAACGTCCGGCGCCTCGAGTCTGAGCGGCGTTTTCACTGTGCAGAACAACGCCACCGTAGACTACAGCAAGTTCAATCAACCAGTGACGATTAACGCTCCAGCCAACGCCATCCCTACCACTAACCCGCTGATCGTTTTCGAACAGTGACCGTCAGGCCTGAATGAGCAGCGAGTCGCTAACGGCTCACGAGAAGAGAGAGCGACTCGCTGCCAGGACCAACAAGGGCGAGAGCGACCAAACCCGCGAACGGGCGGTCTTGCTCTCGCCCAGCTTCATGCCCTTCTCTACTGCTCGCACTTAATCTCGCGTCTGGTCCCCCAGGGTAGAGCAGGGCCAAATAAGGCCTCAGCGCTCCGGTGAGCTAATCATGGCCTGGACGCTCCAGCTCTGTTCGATCGGCGTACTGCGGGGCATAGGCCTGTATACGCTGCCGCTGTTCGCGTATCAACTCAGCGCGCTGGCGGAGGGCCCGCGCCGCCCGCGCCGCATCAAAACTGACCTGGCGATTCAGCTCTGGATCGTTGGCCACGGCCTCAAAACGGGCCGCGATTGAGGAAATTGTCTCGGGATCAGTGATACGCCCCTCGCGCACCGCATTATAGGTGCTCACCAGGATCTCTTCTTTCAGCGTCTTGGGCGACGGCGACGGAGCGGATGGGGCAGCCCCAGCACTTTGCTCTTCAGCCTGCGTCGGAGCTGCATTGACAGCCCTACCTGGACCACGAGCAGGATCGATAACACGAGCGGTCGCCGCCAGACTCTGGGCGACGCCACTGCCCGAAGTGGCTAAGCCCGACTCTTTTCCCGTCTCAGAACCGTTGGCGGCCCTGCTCTCGGCCTTCACCGTCTCCATAGCGTCCGTATCCGGTGGCAGCGAGCCACGCGGGACCACGGCCACATCATGAATATGCACCCAGTGAATTTGCACCCCCCAGATCGCTACTTGATCCTGCATGCGCTCTGTCAGCTCGCTGTTGACCACCTCCCAACTGGTGGCCCCCTCATCAAAAGACGTGGCAGACTCATAGACCGGCGAGCGACGGGCCAGGAAATAGCCCACACTGAAGGTTGACACCACCGCCTGGATGGTCGTCAGCAGGAGCTGCTGGAGACTGGCCTCCCAATCATTGACCTCGGTGACCGCCAGATAGGCATCTTCTGGCAGCAGCTGATAGCAGACCGTTGCAGAAAGATAGACGTCCTCTTCAGGGGTCAGGTGCACTACCTGGGGCGGACAGGTCCATTGCGTGCGTCGCGTATTCAGACGCTGGGCCACATGCTCCCAGGGGAGCAACAGATTCGGCCCGGGGAAAAGCGTGCGGCGATACTGCCCGAAGGCGAAGACCACATCAACATAGCCTTCAGGCACGGGATGGAGCAGATAGCGCAGCACGGCGACCCCGACCGCGACCAACAGGATCAGAAGGATCAGGCTGATGAGAGGACCGAAGAGAGCAAAGGAGCCGGCGATGAGGAATAAGCCCACACCACAGGCCAGCGCCAGCGACCACAGCACCGTGTTGTCAGCCGCATAATAGAGCATGACGCCATGCAGAATGGCGATCGCCAGCAGGATCAGAGCCGCCGGCAACAGACCAGCATGCGACAGGTAGGCCTTGCCATGTAGCGCAGCCGGCACCAGGAGCAGAAACGTAACGGTACCAAATAGTAGTGGAAGAAGTACAGGAGAAAACTGCTTGAGCAGCAGCCACAGCGTTTCAAAACGCGAGGAAGGATAGCCTTCATCGGCTAAACCTTCGGTATCCGCCTCTGTCTCAGGCAGAGCGGAAACGGATGTCGAGGCCTCAGAAGCTAATGGACCCTGGTGGGCAGCGCCAGCTTGCGCCGCCTGCGGCTCCTGGGCTGGGGCCGTCCAGATCGCCCCAGCGACGAGGTCATCGGCCTGGCCCGGGTCCATCCATTGTGAAGACATAGACGCGCCTCCCTCTCTCAGCACCAGAGAAGCTAATCCGCCCGTTGCTGATTTCCATTGGTGTTGTTTGTGCTGCAGCCCGACCGGCAGCCGTTTTGAGAACCGCAGCGCGGACAGGGACCAGCGCCCGCACTACCACAACTACAGCCGACGCCAGGGGCCGCAGACTCATCCTGACGATGAGGGTTCAGCCGACAGGTTTGGCAACAACCGCCACCCGCGGATGGGGCGCGCCCTGAAACTGGGCCTGGGTCAGGATCTTGCTCCTGTCGCAAAGGAGCGGGGATCTGGATGGTCGCCCCGCTTTCTAACATGACCTCGACCGTCTCTTTAGGCACATTGATCGAAACTACCTTGCCGGGTCCGCTGGGGGTCTCCAGGATCGTTCCGATCTGCGGCATCCGCTTCTTAGCCTGGATATAGTTTTCATTCTCATAGGACAGGCAGCAGAGCAAACGGCCACAGACCCCCGAGATCTTGGCCGGGTTCAGGGGAAGCCCCTGCTCTTTGGCCATCTTGATCGAGATAATGCCGAAATCGCTGATCCAGGAGCTGCAGCAGAGCGTCTTGCCACAGGGACCCACGCCACCCTGAAGCTTGGCCTGGTCACGAGCACCGATTTGGCGTAGCTCGATGCGCGTGCGAAAGGTAGCTGCCAGATCGCGTACCAGGGCCCGAAAGTCAACGCGCTCATCCGAGGTGAAGTAGAACGTTAAACGGCTCCCATCAAAAGTATACTCCGCCTCCACCAATTTCATAGGAAGCTTGTGCTGAGCAATACGCTGCGCACAGCGGACCAGTGCCTCCTTTTCCTTACTCTTATAGGCGAGCATCATGCGCAGCTCTTCTTCGGTTGCCAGGCGGAGTACAGGTTTCAGGGGATCGCTCAGCTCGCTTTCTGCCACCTTCTTCGAGGGGATCACTACACGACCCGCCTCCACCCCACGCACCGTCTCGACGATCACATACTGGCCTGTGCGATAGGTCTGTCCCTGGGGATCGAAATAGTAAATGCGCCCGGCGGGACGGAACCGGATACCGACAACTGTGACAACGTTCTCAGTAGCAGAAACCGTCGGCTGCATCGCTCCCGTCTGATGCCCTTCTTGTCTTTCCTTCCGTCTCGGCTTGCTTCTGCTTTGTTCCCTCTTCCTCTTGCCTTGCTTACGCGCCTCGCCCCGGAGCAGGCGGACGGGACAGACAGCTAGCTCTCCTTAAGCCGATGCGACCTTACGTGACGCGCAACGAGGACAATCTAGAGGGGGGGACGGCGGCAACGCCGCCCCCGGCTTGAGCCTTCTTTGCTCTCTCCGAGCGCAGCTCATTCTCTTACCAGGCCGAACCGCTTCGCTCACTTCCCGCTTGCAGCACTTTCTATCACCAGCTTCGCCTGACCTGCATAGAGCCAGAACAGGTTCAGCCAGGTGACAGGAGAGCCAGATAAAGGGCGCAAGCGGCTCGACTGGCCAGGCTACATCTCGTTGATCTCGTTGGTCAGCAGGATGGCCTCCGCCACCTCGCGCATCGACTTGCGATTGTTCATGCTGGCCTTCTGGATCTTGCGGAAAGCCTCCTGCTCGGTCAGGCCATAGCGCTGCATTAGCAGCCCCTTCGCCCGCTCCACCACCTTGCGTGTCTCAAGCTGCTCGCTCAGCTCCTTCGCCTTCCCCTCCATAGCGCGGAACTCGTTGTAGCGGGCGAGAGCCACTTCAATGGCCGGGGCCACCTCGCTCTCGCGGAGCGGCTTCACAATATAATTCACGACACCAGCCTGCTTCGCACGCTCGACCAGCGGTTGATCGCCAAAGGCGGTCAGCAGCAGCACCGGTGCGATGCGTTCCTGCGTCAGAATCTCGGCGGCAGCAATGCCGTCCATATCGGGCATGCGAATATCCATGATCACCAGGTCCGGGCGCAGTTCGCGAGCCAGGTTCACAGCGCTCTGCCCGTCACCGGCCTCACCAATGACCAGGTAGCCCTGTTTGGTGAGGACATCTTTCAGGTCCATGCGTTGAATGGGTTCATCGTCGGCAATGATCACACGTGTTGGCATGCTCGTATCCTGTCGGTATGACTTCAAAAACAAACCAGACTTCTTGCAACTTCTCAAACGACGTATTCGACCTGGCCGCTAGCACAGACACAACGACCGTCCTCCGGTCTTCGCTCTGTGCTCTCTGGCTTGTACCAAGAGTATACCATATGTGTTTGATGAGAGTCGAGATAGAGTTTTCTGCCAGTTATTGGCACTTTCGGTCTCGCTTTGAACCCTTCCCCACGCATCCCTCTGAACTGGTCCGCTCCAGGCTGGTCTTGCTGACCACTGATCGCTCACGCTTGCTGTAACTCGCCCTCATAAAAAAAGGGCGCGCCGTCGCACCCCCATGTTTTCTTTCGTCCAAGCATACCGCCACGCGGTATGGCCTCGCTTTTTTGGTGTTTGACGTGCCCTCCTCTTCGCGAGCACTGGCAGCGCTGCCATCGGAGACAGAGACTGGCAGAGCAAAGCGGCGTGTAGCCTGGTAAGTAGCGGCCTGCTCAGGCGACCTGTGATAGTCTGTCAGCGCCGTGCATGATTTGGACCATCAAGCGGGCCTCATAGACGATCGTGTGTAGCTCAGCCGGCGTGATGGACTGGCGCCCGTCGCAGAGGGCGCTGTTGGGATCAGGATGGACCTCCAGGATCAGGCCTTCGGCCCCGGCGGCAATACCAGCACGCGCCATCGTGGGCACCAGCTCGCGCCGTCCGGTGGCATGACTGGGGTCGACGATCACTGGCAGGTGAGTCAGTTCGTGTAGCAGGGGAACACAGGCAAGATCTAGCAGGTTGCGTGTTTGGGGATCAAAGCTACGTACGCCGCGCTCACAGAGGATGACGTTCGGATTGCCAGCAGCGACAATGTATTCGGCGGCAAGCAGCCATTCATCAATGGTAGCGGAGAGACCTCGCTTGAGCATGACTGGTTTGCCCCGTCCCCGTCGACCGACGGCCTGCAGCAAGGGGAAGTTCTGCATATTGCGAGCGCCGATTTGCAAGATATCAGCGTAGTCTGCCACCACCTCGACCATCTCCGGCTCCATGACCTCGGTGATGATGGGCAGGCCTGTTTCTTCGCGCGCTTCGGCCAGCAGTTGCAAGCCTTCGATGCCAAGCCCCTGGAACTGGTAGGGTGAGGTGCGTGGCTTGAAGGCTCCTCCTCGCAGCACCGTGGCCCCCGCTTCCTTTACGGCGCGGGCGGTCTCTAGCAGCTGCTCGCGGCTCTCGACAGCACACGGCCCCGCCATGATGACCGGTACGGCCTGTTCTCCTCCGATGGTGACGGGCTCACAGTGGCGTGGGTCTCCTACAACAATGCGGCTGGGGCTGGCTTTGAAGTGGCGGCTGACAAGCTGGTAGGGAGTGTTGAGAGTAAGGATCTGGGCGACAGCGGGTTGACGTCGGATGGCTTCGAGCATTTGGGCATCGATAACGGCGTGGTCAATGGCGATGACCTCGCTCTCTCCAATACAGGTGGCGGCCACCGGCCTGCGGTGACCAGCGGCTTGCTCTACAAGCGCCAGTAAGGCGGCGCGTTCCTCTTGGTTGGCTTGGGCATCGATGACGATGATCATTGGCTGTCAGTTCCTTTCTTCTCCTAAACTCCTGACTGCGTGCTCCCAGACAGGGCAAGTTTTCAGGGAAATAAAAAAGCAGAGGTTTTTCGCCTCTGCTTACTCCAGCATGCTGGGGATCTGCACGGATTAGGTGGTTCTGCTCAGCTCAGCCTGAAGCGGCCCACCAGCATGCTGGAGGGCTAAAGTAAAAGTAGTAATAAAAAGCGCAGGCAACCACTGCGCGCTCGCTCTGCCAGCAGCGCGCCTCTGCTTTCTGCTGAAGCTGCAGGTGTGGTTGCCAGGGCTTACTGAGCATGAGATCGTTATCCTTTTTCTTGCCTTGCTTTGCTTTGCTTCGCTTCGCTTTGCTGCCACGCTGCGCGCCTGCTAACGCGCACAGGTGCCGTGCAACACTTGCCACAGTGGCGCGAGGGCCACTGTGCGGGCATCAGGCTGAGGGCGAGTCTTTGCCGCCACTCGAATGATCTTCTGTAGGAGAAGTATAGGCACGATTAGCCCTGCTGTCAAGGCCGGGGCCCAAATGTCTGGTCGGATGAGAGCCGACGCGGGCCATGTGCCAGGGCAGGGCCGGCGCTAGCGCTTACGGGCCCGCCGACGCAGGTAGCGTCGCAGATCGCGATAGTCCTCGTAGAGGTGATCATGCTCGCCTTTGCCGGTCTCTTTCTCCTTTCCTTTGGCTCTGGCCTTGCTCCGACTGCCGCTCTGGGCCGTACTCTTCCCCCGCTCCGCCGCCGTCCGGCTAAAGGAGGGAAGCAGGTCGAAACGGTTCAGGATGATGAGTAAGGCCACGAGCAAAACCAGGTAAATCACATGTACTTGCCTGATGGCTGCGGAAAAGCTGAAAATTGAGAATTGGAACAAAATCTGATTGAGATGAAAGATCTCCGAGAGATAGGCTAGCGGCACCTCAAGCAAGGTGGCCACCACGATGTAAATGAGCAGGCCCAGGAAGTGGCGCGATTTCAGGAGTGGCTGGCTCGGCTGGTCAGCCGCGCTGCTGGCTGGCTGGCCACCGCTTTTAGCTGGGACGTTGCGGGAGGCGCTGCTCGGCTCCTGGCCGGGCTGGGACTTCTTGACATTGCGCAGCATGGCCTTGGGCGGCTGTCCTTTGGCGGCTGCCTCGGCTGGCGTTTTTCCGGCACGCGCGGCGCCGGCAGCTTCGCTTTCGGGACTCTGCCCTCTGCGCAGGCGCAAGGCTCGCCAGAGGCGCATCTTGCCCGCAGCGCTTTGTAGGTTCTGGCCCTTCTGCTCCTGCTCTCCCGCAGGTTGAGTGACTGAGGCGAAAAAGCCGGGCTGACGCCGGGTGCTACTGCTCTGAGCAGTAGCGCCTGTTGTCTTGTTCTCAGAAGAAGGGGCAGCCGGCTTTTCCTCCCGAGTCGGCTCCCGCTGTGCCCCTTCCTTAGATGGTTGGTCGGCAGTGGCGCCAGTGCTGGCGTTACTGGAGATCACCAGCAGGGGACGCTGCCTCCGGGGATTGGCTGGGCGCTGGTCAGCATCACGGGTCATGAGGGACCTCCCGCAGGATGTTGCCGCAAGGTCACTTCCTCACTTTGAGGAATCTGCTCATTGCTTTGTCCCCTTAGCTCTCTCTCTCCCGCCGCTCGCTGGTTAGCAGGCTGCTCCTGGAGCGCATAGTCCGCCGTTTGCGCGGCTCCCGCTAGCTCTTGGCCAGGACCGGTTGAGCCGGTAGGATAGGCTACAGAAGGCTGGAGTTGAGGCTGCGGCTGCGGCATAAGCGCAGGGGCCAGGGCTTCGAGAGCCGCCAGGCCGGCGCGGGCAATTTCGTCATCGCGACCTGGGGCATTCCCTCCGCTAATGCCTATGCCTCCGATGGTGGCTCCCCCCAGGCGAATCGGCCAACCGCCGGCAGCCATGATAAAGCGCCCCTGGGACATGACCGCCAGGCTGGAAGCAAAACCCGGAATGGCCGACCCCCACTGGGCTACCGCATCCGTCGGCTGGTTAAACATCACTGCTGTGGTGGCCTTGGCAATACTAATGTTGGCTGTGGCCCAGCCATACGGCGCCATCATGCGCTCAAACAGGACTAAATGCCCTCCCGCATCAACAATGGCTATGCTGACAGGACTGCGCAATTCTCTGGCGCGCTGCTTGCATGCTTCTGCAATGCGACGCGCAATTTCAATCGACATGCTCACGCGGTTTGCTCCTCCTCGACACCAGCAGGCCGGCCCCTCTTCCTCTAGCAGCCTCCGCTTCCAGTATAATCCTCTGGTGCCTATTCTGCTGCCCTAGCTGGGACCATCCTCAGTGTCCATTGCATTGCGCACATTGTATCGCACTCGTTGAAACGGTGCAATAGATAGAAATTTACGGCTCCTCTGTTGATGGCGGGTTCAACTCGCCTCGTCTCCCAGGCAGCACGGCCTACCGCTCTGGGAGAGCTGCCAGGTGTCTGGACCATACTCACTATAATAAAGTAAGTGTGTCTCTCTAGCTAGCTACTCTACAAGGAGGCAGCCACCGGCATGCGTTTGGGCCTACAGGTACCAAACTTTACCTGGCCTATTGAGCAGGGCGCGCTTGGCGATACGTTTGCCCTTATTGCCGAGCGGGCTGAGCGGGCCGGTCTTTATAGTCTTTGGGTCATGGATCATTTTTTCCAGATTCCGGTTGTGGGGCCAGCCGAACATGAGATGCTGGAGGGCTGGTCGGCGCTGGCTTTTGCTGCCGGCCGCACGCACCGCATTCGCCTGGGCACTCTGGTGACCGGTGTGACTTACCGCCATCCCGGCCTGCTGGTGAAGACGGCGACAACTCTCGATGTGCTTTCCCACGGGCGCAGCTATTTTGGCATCGGCGCCGCCTGGTATGAAGAGGAGCATCGTGGCCTGGGAGTACCTTTCCCGCCGCTGGCCGAGCGCTTTGAGCGACTGGAGGAGACGCTACAGATCGCTCTCCAAATGTGGGCAGGCGATGAGCGCCCATTTCGGGGCAAGTACTATCAGCTCGAACGTCCTCTGAATTCGCCACGTCCAGTACAGCAGCCTCATCCTCCAATCTTGATCGGCGGCGGCGGCGAGCGGAAAACCTTGCGCCTGGTCGCTCGTTATGCCGATGCCTGTAATCTCTTCGCCTACGCCGGCAGCGAGCAGCTACGGCACAAGCTGGAGGTGCTTCGGGAGCATTGTGAGGCTATTGGGCGACCGTACGAGCAGATCGAGAAGACCACTCTAGGGACGCTGCGCCTGACGCGCGATGGGCGCAATGGCTCGCTTTCGCCAGCCGCGGCTGTGGACTTCTTCGGCAGCCTGGCCGAGCTAGGCATCGATCACGCTATTTTTAGCCTGCCGAACGTCCACGAGCTGGAGCCGTTCGAGCTACTGGCGACGGAGATCGTGCCCCAGGTGGAGAAGATAGCAGTCGCCGGCCGCTGATAGGGCTGGGCAGCCATCTCTCATAATCAGGGTGGGTTTCGACGTCAGCGGCCTGCAGGCCGCTGACGCAGGCCCTGTCAGCAGGCAGAGAAGCTTGAGAAGAAGGAAAGCAAGGCGCGTTATGAGCAAGCGTACTGTGCTCACCGAGGAGGAGCGGCGCTTTGTGCTCGGCCAGCGGGTGGCGCGCCTGGCCACGGCTGATGCTGACGGTCATCCTCATCTGGTACCGGTCTGCTACGCTTTCGATGGGGCTTGCTTCTATACGCCGCTCGATGAGAAGCCGAAGCGCGTGGCCGTCACGGAGCTGCGCCGGGTGCGCAACATTGAGGCACGCCATGAGGCGGCGCTGCTGATCGATCACTACGAGGAGGATTGGTCGCGCCTCGGCTACGTGCTGATCGAAGGGGAGGCCCATCTCTTGCAACCTGGTGATGAGCGGCAGCGGCGCGCCGTAGCGCTGCTGCGCGCGCGCTATCCTCAGTACCAGAGGATGGCGCTCGAGCAGTTGCCCGTGATTATGCTGATACCGCGCGCCGTGGCCTCGTGGGGGCCGGCCTTGGGCCTGGTCCCTGGCGCACCGACTCCCGAGTCAGCATGAGCTGTAAGAAAGGACAAAGACCATCAGCGGTCAGCCAAGTCAGTCGCTCAGGAGGTCGGGCGCTCCGCGTGGGCAACAGGCAAGGTAAAGAAGAAGGTGCTTCCTTTGCCGACGGTGCTTTCGGCGAAGATGCGTCCCCCGTGGGCCTCCACAATGTGACGCGCGATGGCCAGCCCCAGGCCGCTCCCCCCTCCACCAGCTCCAATCTGGTCGAATTTCGAGCGCGAGCGGTCGACCTTGTAGAAGCGCTCGAAGATCCGCGGCAGGTCTTCAGGCCGGATACCGACCCCCGTATCGCGCACAAAGAAGCGCTGGCTACGCCCATCTGGTTCTGCAAAGGTGCCAACCACGACCTCGCCGCCGGAGGGCGTGAATTTGATGGCATTGTGAATGAGATTGACGAGCACGCGCCCGATCTGCTTGCTATCGGCAGCCACCAGCACCTGCCCATCGCGGATCTCTGTTCTCAGTTTCACGCGGTGGCGCTGCGCCTGTGGGAGCAAACGGGCCATGCCTTCGCGGACAAGTTGCTGCGCTTCGACCGGCTCGATGACCATCGGGAGCTGGCCCGACTCGATGCGCGATAGTTCTAGCAGCTCGGAGACCAGCGAGGTCAGATATTGGACCTCTTTTTCGATGCGCTCGACAAAGACCTGCGCCTGCTCTGGATCAGTCTCGATGGTATCTTCCAGGGTCTCAGCCAGCAGGCGCACCGAGGCCAGGGGGGTCCGCAGCTCATGGGAGATGTTGGCCACGAAGTCGCGGCGGACGCGCTCCAGGCGCCGCAGCTCGGTCAGATCTTCAATGGCGACGGCAAAGTAGTGGTACTCTGTCAGTCGCTCCTGGCCCGCCGGAGGCTTCTGGTGCTCCAGAGGCGTGACCGAGACTTTCCAACAGGGGCCAGACGGCCCTTCGTTAAATTCGGCGCTTTGGGAGCGATTGCCTTCGATGCTCTCACGTACAAGCTGAATGATGGCGGCGCTGGTGATGAGCCGGTCCAGTTTTTCTTTGTGCAGCGGCCCGCTGACGCTCAGGAGGCTGCAGACATGGCGGTTATAGTAGCGAATCGTGAGCGTGCGATCAATGACGAGCACTGGCCAGGGCGCAGCCTCCAGTAGCTGCAGGAAGAAATGACGATAGTTGATGCTCGTTGCCTTCTCGGCAGTGGTGCGCTCTGTCAAGACTGTTTCCTCGCTTCGCTGCATAGGCAACCCAGCAAGCCAACCGTCTGCGGCGGTTGCACTGTTTGTCTCACCATCTTTTGTTCTCATCTGCGCCCGCGCTCCTCAGAGGGGGCTGTCCACCCTGGCATAGCCCGGCGTCTCGGCGCCTGGCCGTGCTCCCTCAGCCGAACGCGGCTAAGCCTGGCTCGCGCCGGTCTCTGAGGCAGCGCTATTGGCGGGGGCTGGCTTGGTGGCAACGTGCACGGCGACAATGCCGCCGCTCAGGCGATAAAAGTGCACAGCACTCCAACCGACCTCTTCCATGATGGCCTTGAGAGCCGGCGCGTCTGGAAAGTGAGTGAGCGAGCGCGGCAGATAGCGATATTCCTCGGCGGCTTTGCCAATGATAGCCCCGAAGAGCGGTGCTATACGATAGAAATAGAAGTGAAAGAGGGTGCCCAGCACCCTCCCAGGCGGATGACTGATCTCCAGGCAGACCATCCGCCCGCCGGGCCGTACGACGCGCAGCATTTCCCGCAGCGTCTGGCGCAGATCAGTGACGTTACGCATCATAAAAGCAGAGCAGCAGCCATCGACACTGTTATCTGGCAGATCGATATGCTCAGCGTCGCCCACACGCAGCTCAATCCGATCCTGCAGTCCCAGGCGCGCTAGCTTGCGCCGCCCCAGCTCCAGCATCTCAGGAGTAATATCCATGCCGATCATGCGCGCCCCCGGGCCGGCCTGTCGAATGACAGCAATTGACAGGTCCGCCGTACCCGCTCCCAGGTCCAAGCCGACCTCGCCCGGCCCCAGCGCCAGACAGCGGGCGGCAAAAGCCCGCCAGCGCCGATCGAGGCCAAAGCTCATCAAGCGATTGAGCAGATCATAGACTCCTGCAATCCGCGCAAAGAGCCGCTGGACGTAGGAGCGCTTACCTCCAGCACGCCTGAAGGACTCTTCAAGAAGCGTATCCCCAGTCACAGGTTTTTCCATTCCTTCCTCATCTTCTATCCAAGGCGACCGCAAGCCGTGCTGACCTCAGCGCCCCGACTCGGGCTTAGAGGCCAAGCGGGCGCAACAGAGCTGCTGCAGTGATTCCCAAGGCCAGGAGCAGGCCAAACTGCAGATGCAAGGCAGCGGTGCGCTTGAAACCAACGATAAAGGCGGCGCGCTCGCGCGCAGTGAGGACGGCGCGCACGTTGACAAAGGCCAGCGGGAAGCTGATCCAGACAATGAGGGTATGCAGCGGCAGCAGGCCAGCGAGCGCAAAGAGGCTGACTGCCAGATAGCTGCCTACGACTAGCGTGGCATGATAGCGGCGGGCAAACGTCTGGCCCAGGCGCACCGGTAGCGTCAGCTTGCGTACAGCGCGGTCCTCTTCATAATCGCGAATGTTGTTCATGTTGAGAATGGCCGTCACCAGGAAGCCCACTGGCACACTGGCGGCGAAGGCTACCCAGGACCAGCGCGGGATCTGCACATAGTAGGCTCCCCAGGTCATGAGAAAGCCCATCGCGATGTAGACAAGCGGATCGCCCAGGCCACGCGCCGCCAACTGGAACGGTCTGGCGCTGTAGAAATAAGCGATGACCATGCCAATGAGACCAAAGAGTAAGATAGCCGGTCCACAGAGGAAAACAAGCACCAAACCGAGCAGCGCCGCCAGCACAAAGCAGGCGATTCCGCCTCCCAAGACCTGACCCGCCGTCATCTCGCCCCGAAAGATGACAGTGCTGGCACCGAGCGATTGCGGGCTATCGAGACCGTAGCGATAGTCAAAATATTCATTAAAGTAGTTGGTGCCAATCTGGAGGAAGAGGCCCGCTAGCAGCGCCAGGATAAACGGCCACGGGCGAAAGACGCCCTCGTAGGCCGCCACCGCCGTACCGACCAGGAGCGGACTCACGGTCGCCGTCAGCGAGAACGGGCGGGCATTCTTGACCCAGATTCTCCAGTCTTTCCACGAGGCTGGCACGTTACTTTTCCCCCTTCTATGGCCCTCTGCCAGGCAGCCCGCAGGTAGCTAGCTTGTGCCACGTCTGACCCGCTATGCTCCTCCCTCTCCCCGGAGAGCGAGAGAAAGGCTCGCTGAGCAGCCGAGCAGATGGACACGCTTGACGGGAGCGAGGCAGAGACAGGCTGTTCTCTTCATCTCATCCTCATAATTAAGGATAGTGCGCCAGCCGGAAAACGTCAAACTGGCTTCGATCAGGACAGATAAGGGCAGGTCACAGCTATCTGCCTCAGCAGAGACGCGCACCACCGCCCAGCGTCGCGCTCTGAGCTGGTCAGGATCAAAGGGCAGACAGGTAGCGGTGCGACGAAGAGCAGCCGAGGGAGTGGCGAGCGAGGAAGCCAACGAAGGAACGAGCGAGGGCCTTAGCACCCATTGGAGGGAGCTGCTCAAGGGCGCAAACGTAGGTCGCGGGGAAGCTGTCACCAGCAAGACCCCGCGACCCGTCAAGCACTCAGGCGCGCCTCCTCGGCGGCAAGCTGGCGCTCGACCTCCTGACGATAGGCCGCTTTCAGGCGCTGCATCTGCTCGGGAGACCAACCTAGCTCGGGCGCCATCAGGGCGGCCACCGCCTCCAGCGCTTCCAAGCCGCGCCGCCGATCTTCCAGGATCAGCGAGGTCCGACGGGCCAGTACATCGGCGGGCGTCATGGCCATCTCATGGCGGCAGGCATAGATGACCTCGGCCCGAATATACGGCAGATCAGCAACAAGGCGCTGAGCGAGCGTCGGATCGTCTGCGATCAGTTGCAGAATCGCTCGCGTCTCGGTGCCATAGCTCTGCAACAGATGGGCCGTAATATCGCTCGCCAAACCAGCAGCAGCCGCACGCTGCTCAAGCTCAGGACGCGCCAGCGACCAATCTTCACTGCCGGCCAGGCGTAGCCGTAGCGTTGGATGGCGCGGCTGACGCCCATCACGCTCGTCAAGCCGATCCACCGTATCCTGAGCCATGCGCCGGTAGGTGGTGAGCTTCCCCCCTACAATCGTCACCAGACCCGCCTCATTTTCGAGCACGGCGTGAGTGCGCGAAAGGCGCGCCGTATCGCCACCGCTTTGCTCACTTGGCTTGAACAACGGGCGATAGCCAGCGTAACTACTAATAATCTGCTCGGGTGTCAATCTAAGCGACAGATAGCGATTGAGATGCTTCAGCAAGTAGGCAATATCGCCGGTATCAGGCAGGGGATGATCCAGATCACCCGAGCCGGTGTCCGTAGTGCCGACAATAACGCGTGACTGCCAGGGGACAATGAAGAGAATACGCCGGTCCTCGGTTTCGGGCAGCACAACAGCCGCCTCCCCGACGTGGAGATCCTCGCGCGAAAAGACCAGGTGGACGCCCTTGCTTGGCTCGATGCTCACGCGCGGTTTCAGCCCGCAAAGGGCCTCAACTCGCTCGGCGAAGACGCCCGCGGCATTGACCACATGGCGCGCCTGGACCGTCAGCTCAGTGCCATCCAACGTATCGCGCAGGCGCGCCCCACAGACACGCCCCTTCTCAAGCAGGAGCCCCACCGCCTCGCAGTAGTTGGCAATGACCGCTCCGTAGCGAGCCGCCGTGCGAATGAGGGTCATAGTCAGACGGGCATCGTTGGTCTGGGCATCGTAGTACAGAAAACCGCCTTTGAGACTGGCACTCACCAGATCAGGCGCATAGCGTAGCACCTCCTGGCGGCTCAGACGCCGGTGACGCGCGATACCGTAGCGGCCCGCCATCAGGTCGTAGAGCGTTAAGCCAATATCGAGCACAGCGCTTAAGCCGATCCCCCCCGGCGTTGTAAAAGGGATGCCGACCGGATGGCGATCACCGCGATAGAGCGGGAGCACAAAGGCCAGCGGCTGCACCAGAAAGGGCGCATTGTGCAGCAGCAGGCCACGCTCAACCAGGCTTTCATGTACCAGCGGGAAATCAAAATTGGGTAGATAGCGGATGCCGCCATGAACGAGCTTGGTCGATTTGCTACTGGTGCCGCCGGCAAAATCGGCCTTCTCGACCAAAGCAACACGGTAGCCGCGTACAGCGGCTTCGAGAGCGACACCGGCCCCGGTCACTCCGCCCCCAATGACCAGGACGTCGAAACGCTCCTGCTGCAGTGCGTTGAGGTTTTGACGGCGTGTGGTTGCTGATAGCAATTGCATGGCTCCCATCTGTAGAGATCTGGCCAGCGCCGGCCTGGGGCCGAGCTACGTCCGCTGCTGACGGCGCTTGCTCAGGCGGCCACCATGTCACCCAAGCAGGTTCAGCCCCCAGCGCCAGCCAGCGTACGTGCATTGCCCCACCAGCCCGCACCCACGCGAGCCAGTGGGGGCCGTCAAGGTCAGGACGGATCGATCATCTCAGCAGATGCGATAGTGGATCTTGCTCCTGCTGTCATCGCCTTCGTTCTCTATCTCCATAAGATGAGACGGTTCCTACGCCTGCCCATACCATGCTGAGCTGCAGCGACGATCGTCATCCCGCTCCACTCCGCGGCGCCGCTGGAGATGCTCCTGCCCTGGCTCTCCCCGGCCTGTAATGGGCCGGGTCTCTGGCTGATCCACCAGCGGCCCCAACCTCCCTGACACCCCTGCTTGCGGAAGTTTACAGGATGTATCGTAGACTGCTCATCATGATGCCACCTTGCCAACACCAGCGTGTCCTTGCTTGTCAGATCGACTCACAGCAGCGAAGCAAGCATACGAGCGCACCTGTGCCGCTGGCGACAGCAGCGAGCACGAGCCTACACCGAGCCGACCGATTGATCGATCCGACCCATATCCTGGGCTTAGCTATCCTGCCAGCAGGTGCGCAGGCGAGCGAGCGAGCCAGCGAGCGGGGAGAGAGAGCCGAGTCGAGTCGAGTCGAGTCGAGCGAGCGCGTACCTCAATCTCGCATGACCAATCCCCTCACTCAGTGCGTTTCTGCCGAAGAGCTACAGGCGCTGATCACGGGCAGCCACTGATCAAGGCGGGTTACCGCCACCGCGCGGACACCGCTGGCCAGCACGGCGCGTAACTGATTCGCCCCATAGAGGAGGCCCGAGGCCATATACGGCAGATCGAGGGTTGGCCTGAGCGCAGGCATAATGTAAGGCACCACATGCGCCGGGGTGAAGTCCAGCATATCCACCACACCACGGTCCACCGACTCCAGAGCCATTTCCAGCCCGGTCGAATCGACCGCGAAGATACGCTGGATGGCCTCTAGCCCTAGCTCGTGAGCAAGGACCATCACCTTGGGATGGCTGGAAATGACGCCCCGGATATGAAAGTGAGTCGCAAGGTGGCGCAGGCCCGCGTAATCGGCGTTGACACCATCGATGTGATCCATATTCACATAGAGGGCATAGCCGTTGCGATGGGCGCGCTCAACCAGTGCCTTGAATTCGAACAGGTTGCAGTGTCTGAGCAGAATGGCCCGCACCGCCGGCGTCTCCAGCGCCTGTACAAAGCGCGGGCGGGTTTCCACAACGGGCACCAGCACGCTGGAGGCCGGTAGGTTGAGCAGTGATATACCGGACTGCATACGCATCACCCATCTCGCACGTGCCTGGAACAAACGCCTAAAAAACAATAAAGTCCTGAGCCTGCCACAACCGTGGCAGCGCCAGGACTTCTCACGTCTCTGTCCGGACGATATTCGCGATGATCAATCACACCGGGGAGAAGGGTCCCCCTCCCCGCTGCGCTGTACCTGCTGGTTAGGACAGCCTTTCCAAGAGTAATCATACCTGTCCCAGGTACTTTCTGTCAAGTGGCAGCCGTACCCTGGTAGGCGCCACGCTTTCTTTGCTACAATGAGAGCGTAATGACCAGAGACGAGTTTCTCAGGTTGGCCCGCGTCCATCCGGTGGCCGCGGCTATCAAAGCAGAGAAAGACTGGTCCCCGGCCCTAGAGAGTCGGGCCTGCCTGCTCTTTGCCCTCCAAGGCGATGCCTTCGCGCTCGCACCGCTGGTCGAGCAGGCTCATGCCCGGGGCAAGAGGATGGTGGCCCATCTCGACCTGCTGGCCGGCATTGGCAAGGATCGCGCTGGCCTGGCCTACCTGCGCCAGATCGGCTTTGACGCCGTGATTACCAGCCGCCCCGTGTTGGTGAGCGCGGCCAGGGCCGAGGGACTGCTAACCATTCAGCCGCTCCTCTTGACCGAAGAGTCAGCTGTGGTGAGCTGCGTTCGTCAGATCGCGCAGGCCCAGCCCGACCTGATCGAAGTGCTCCCCGGCATCATCTTCCCCGCCTTTGCGCGCACCGTTCGCGCCCTTGTGCCTGGCCCCTTCATCGCTGGTGGCTTCATTCGCACGCCCCAAGAGGTGGCTCAGCTCCTGGCGACCGGCTGCGTGCTGGTCAGCAGCAGCGCACGCCAGCTCTGGCAAGCGGCTGCCTAGGCCACGGTCTCGCCAGAGGTTCCCGTTGCCCCCGTATGCTCTTCCTGGGACCTGCTGGGGTCTTCCTGGTCTTTTTCTTTGTTGTCTGCTTCCTCGTCGAAATTACGCAGGACTAGCTCAGCAATGGAGCGTACCGCCTCTTCAGCGTCTTCTCCTTCGGCGCGCAGATGTATCGTGCTTCCACAGCGCGCACCCAGGCGCAGCACGCCCACGATGCTCTTGGCATTGACCGTCTGCGCCCCATACTGGAGCAGGATCTGCGACTGAAAAAGGGCCGCCGTCTGCACCAGCAAGCGGGCTGGACGGGCATGTAAGCCGACTTTATTGGTAATGACAAGACTGCGTTCTACGACGGGCATGATCGTCTCTTTCTCCCTTTCTTCCTTCCTTCCGCTTGCCGCCGCCCAGCGCTGTTCTTCCTCCCTCAATCCAACCATCTCTGCTCGGCGCCTGGCGCTGCTCCGGCCAGGGCGCGTCTCAGGTAGGCGCACCTGGCCGGGCCTCGCCTTCTCTTCCCTGGGGGCACATTGCCGGCCTTTGCTCTTACCTTACTCACACCCGGTGATCGGCAGGGGGCACCTCCCCGGCTGTCGGCCCTTCTGCCGACGAAGGCAGCTTCGGTAGATTGATAGCCGCCGCCGCTGCCTCGGCCACGGCCTGCAACGGACTGCCGATCGAGGCCTCAACAGCAGCTACTACCGCCCCTTCGACCAACGGGGCACTACTAATTATCACCGGGCAATTCTGATCTTGCTTGAAGAGTTCTAGAGCCATCTCAGCGGCGATGCCAGCGCTGCCAAGGTCAAGTAAGATCAGAACCCCTGAAGGGCTGGCTGCCTGGCGTAGGGCCTGTAGGATCTTGTCAACCGAGGTACCGAGTCCTCCTTCGGCAGCCCCCCCCGCCGGCGCAATCACAACCTTTCCCTGCGCCATCTGGCCTGCTAGCTCGGCAACCCCTTCGGCCAGACGCGCGCTATGTGAGACAATCACTAAGCCAACCGTCATCAGATACTCTCCTCGCCATAAGCAACAGAGGAGGGCCGGCTCCGGGCCTCCTGCCGCGGTTCCGTATCAGCGCATACCCAGTCTGACCTGATCACCCAGGTCGATCGACTGAGCTGATCCTGCTCTTCAGGCCGACTGAGGCCTATCCTCGCTCTCTCAAGGGAGACGAGCGAGGCCTTTCCAATCAGGGGCTGGGCCTCCGCTCTCCGTCCGCCCAGCTTGCCAGAGCGAACAGCCCTCTTCACCTGAAAGGCCAGGCTAATAGCAAACGAGCAGACGAGAGAAAAGACAAACAAATAGACAGCGAGGGCCTCAGTTGAGCCGTACAGCTTGCGGCCTGTTTCCGGCTTAGCTCAGGCTGCTCAGCCGGTTAACCAGTTAGCCAGCGACCTCGGCAAGCGTTTTCAATAGCAGCCAGCTAGAGGTAGCACCCGGGTCCTGATGACCGATGCTGCGTTCGCCCAGGTAACTGGCTCTACCCTTGGTGGCCTGCATGGAGATCGTGGCCTTCATTCCCTCCTCAGCAGCTTCAGCGGCGCGGCGCAGGAGCATGGACAAGCCTTCATGCTCTTCTTGCGCCTTACGAGCCGCCGCTAGCGCTGGCTCCAGGGCGTCCACCATCGTCTTTTCACCCGTATGAGCCTTTCCACGGGCCTTAATGCCATCGAGGGCAGCCTGCAGCAGCTCAATGATGTCCGTCTCATCCAGTTCATGCTTACCGGCGGTCACCACGCCGGCGCGTAGAAAAGCAGTTCCGTAGAGCGGACCGCTGGCGCCGCCTACCGTTGAGACCAGGGTTGTGCCCACCGTCTTCAGGATTGAACCGATATCCATGCCGCTCAGTGAGGGCAGTTTGTCAAGAACGGCGCGGAAACCACGATCCATGTTGACCCCATGATCGGCGTCGCCGATCGGGGCATCAAGCTGGGTCAGATAATCACGCTGTTCGTGAAACACCTGGGCCGCTTGCGTTATCCAGCGTAAGACATCCTCTGTTGTGATTGGCATAGCCTGCTCTCCTCCGTAGTGTTGCGGTACGGGCGGGTGCGGGCGGTCCGCCCGCGCAGCATACGCCTGGTCAAAGTCGCATCGAGAGATGCTGTGATTCTGCGCACCGATCGCCTGGCCTGGTTTGTCTGCCACTGGGTTGGGCTCCGGCTCAGCGCCAGCCCGGCACAGCCCGTCTATGCGAGACCAGCGTGGAGAGCAAGGCAAGGGGTGGGCGCTGGCTTAAGAAGACCCTTGCCCTGCCCGTTGCGTTCGTTGGCTTGACGTTCAGGCCGGCCTGAGCCAGTACGACGAGCGAGCAAACGAACGAGGCCGTTGCGATCGCTCCAACCAGGTTCAGATGCCCCAGCGTAGAGCCGGGGTTAAGACAGGAGCATCCCAGTAGCGCAGCATCTCGTCGTCGACGCGCAGCAGTGTAATAGAGCAGCCGGCCATCTCTAGCGAAGTGATGTAGCTGCCTACCAGGGAGCGGGCGATCGTGATGTTGCGCCCCTTAAGGATACGCGCCAGTTCTCGGGCGACGACGTATAGCTCGATCAAGGGCGTGCCTCCCATGCCATTGACAAAGGCCAGGACGCGTTCGCCAGCCTTGAGGCCGAGGTCATCGATAATGGGGTTGGCGAGCATCTCTACAATGTCGGCAGCCGGCGCCAGCTTGACACGTCGTCGGCCCGGCTCGCCGTGGATGCCGATGCCGATCTCCATTTCGTCCTCTCCCAACTCAAAGGTGGGCGTCCCTTTAGCGGGAACCGTGCAGGAGGTCAGGGCCATTCCCATGCTGCGCCCTTGCTCGTTGACGCGCCTGGCAAGGGCCGCGACCTGGTCTAGCGGGGCACCGCTCTCGGCGAGGCCACCTACGATTTTCTCCAGCAGCACGGTGACCCCAACACCGCGCCGACCGGCAGTGTAGAGGCTGTCTTGAACAGCAACGTCATCGTTGGTAATGACGCTGGCGACTTCAATTCCCTCCGCCTGGGCCAGCTCCGCCGCCATCTCGAAGTTGAGGACATCGCCCGTGTAGTTCTTGATGATCTGAAAGACGCCCGCTCCACCGTTGACCGCCCGCATGGCCGCCAGGATTTGATCGGGAACCGGTGATGTAAAGATGGCACCCGGACAGGCCGCGTCGAGCATGCCCCGCCCGACAAATCCTCCATGCATCGGCTCATGGCCGCTGCCTCCCCCCGAAACCACGCCTACTTTGCCGCGTACTGGCGCGTCTGCTCGCACGATGATCTGGTTTTCCAGATCAACGCGGATCAGCTCGGGATGCATGGCCGCCATGCCTTCTAGCGCTTCTTTGACGACTGTCTCTGGACTGTTGATGAGCTTTTTCATGCTGCCTCCTTTTCCCAGAAGTCGAGGGCTGCTCCGTTGCCCTCCCCTGTTCGTGGACAGCGGCTCTGCTGCCTGGCTCGCCTGCTTTCGGCCCCGCCTTCAGAGCCGCCCGCCCATCCCGCCCGCCGGTTCGCCATTGCCCAGGGAGAGCTTTCTCCGCTGTCGCTGGCTCCTCCGGCTTATCTGCCCGCCTGAGCTGACGCGGGCGCTCACTCGCTACCCACTCGCTACAGATGAGAGCCTCTGGCTTTGCCTATCTCTGTCTCTGAGATATGCAAGATTCGTGCCAGTTCCCCGAGAGCAACGTGAGGCAGCCTGGAGCAGGCGCTGCGCGTTCGGGCAGCGCTCCGCAGCTGTCTGGGCTATGTTGCATTATTGCAACACTTCTCTGTCACAGTTTCATTATTGCAACGGCGACTGTTTCATTGTGGAAACATCTCGCTCTGGTCGGCGGCTGAGGGCGGCGATGTGACGGGACCGGGACGCAGACCATAGCGGACCATTTTGCGCCATAGGGTCGTCCGGCTGATGCCAAGCAGGCGGGCTGCCGCACTCGGACGGCCCTGGCAGTGCTCTAGGGCCTGGAGAATGGCGCTGGCCTCTGTCGAGCGACTGCGCTCCCTGAGCGGATGCAGGGCCGGCGTGGCGCCGGCTGGCTCCGGTTGCCAGCCGGCATCAGTGTCAGCAGGCTGGTCCGGCGGCTCAGGCGCTGAGGCCACCGTCGACGGCGGCAGGGCCATATTGGGCGCTTCACTTTCTGCGGCCTGGCGGATCTCCGGCGGCAGGTCCTGCACGGTAATGCTATCGGAGCGGGCCAGATAGGTGAGGCGCTCCACGAGGTTGGCCAGCTCGCGCACGTTGCCCGGCCAGCTATAGCGCTCCATCAGGCTTAGCGCCTCTGGTGTAATCCGAAAGGAGCGTCCCAGCGTCCGGCTTTGGCGCTGCAGAAAATGCTCTACAAGCAGGGGAAGATCCTCCAGGCGCGCCCGTAGAGGTGGGATGTGAATAGATAGGACGTTGAGGCGATAATAGAGATCGGAGCGGAAGGTCCCTCGTCGGACCTCCTCGCGGAGATCCTTATGGGTGGCTGCGATGATACGCACGTCGACGGGAATGAGGCGCTGGCCTCCGATCCGCATGATGGTGCGCGTCTCGATGGCGCGCAGCAGGGTGGTCTGCAGGTCGAGGGGCATATCGCCGATCTCATCGAGGAAGAGCGTGCCGCCGTGGGCCTGCTCAAACTTGCCCGAGCGCCCCTGGCGGTCGGCCCCAGTGAAGGAGCCACCTTCGTAGCCGAACAGCTCGGTGTTGATCAGCTCGCGCGGAATGGCGGCACAGTTGATAGCCACAAAAGGCCCATCGGCTCGCGGACTGTTATTGTGAATGCTCTGAGCAAAGATCTCCTTGCCAACGCCGGTTTCGCCGTGTAAGAGGACAGTAGAATTGCTGTGCGAGGCCAGGCGCGCCAGACGCAGGGCCTCTTGCAAAGGGGCGCTCTTGCCCACAACGTCGGCAAAGGTCAGGCGGGCCCGCGTGCCGGTCATCCTATTGACCAGTTTCTGCACACGCTCAATACTGCGCAGGATCAGCACGAAGCCATCGGAGATCAGCGGGCCGCCCGAGCCAGTACCCGCACCTGTCGTCAGGCGTCCGAAGATGGGTTCAGGCTCTCCAGCCGTGAGAGCGATAGGTTTGAGCGAGCAGAGGCAGGTGACACGCCCGCGCGCAGTTTCAAAGACCATCTCCTCTTCGTTCAGGGGCTGCTGGCAGGTAAGCGCCTGCTGCAGTAGCGAGGGCAGGGGCAAGACGTCGCGTAGTCGTCTCCCCATGACGCGCGCCGGCACAAGGCCGAGCAGGGCGCCAGCAGGCCCATTCATCTGGGAGATGACGCCATCGCGCCGCAGCAGGAGGATGCCTTCCGGCAGGCTCTGCAGAATGATCTTGAGTTCGGCGAGTAGCTCGTTGGCATTGCCAAGCCAGACCTGCATTTGGAGCTGACCGCTGATGACCTGGGCCGCGGCGGCAACCATCCCCAGGGTATGTACATGGGCCCGGTCACAGGGACCCACAACCGCCAGAACGCCCACGGCCTGCCCAAGAGGATCGTGCACCGGCGCGGCAGCGGTGTAGAGGTCATGCAGGGCAGCGCGGTAGTGCATTGCCCCCTCTAGCTGCATGGGGAAGGATTCCTGAAGAGCCAGGGCCAGGGCGTTGGCCCCCTGTTGTTCCTCAGTCCATAGCGACCCGACGCGCATCCCCAGGGGTTCAAGCCGGGCTCGCGTCTCGTGATCGCCGATGAGATCAATGATGCGCCCTTCGGCGTTGGCGAAAGCTACCAGGCAATCGGACCCTTCGATAAACTGATAGAGGTCCTCCATCGCTGGTCGGATGAGGGCCAGCAGGCGCCGCGAGAGCGGCTGTGTGGTTGGGAAACCGGGGGGGTCAGGTTCAGGTGGTTGGCCATAGGGATCAAGGCCTAGCGCTGCGCAGCGCCGCCACGCCTGAGCAAGGGCCGGCGGTAACAGATCCTCGCGCAGACGGCCCCGCAGTACAAATTGCTCCCAAATGGCGCGATAATCTTGGGCGCTGCCGAGCATGTTCCCTCCGTCTCTGGCTATTGCTTTGCTCTTACCCCTCTTCATTGCTCTTACTGACCGCTCGCTCGTTCGATAGAAGAGCCAGCAAGAAAGGAGCAACAGGTACAGTCATGAACTGCTGCGACTGGCCTGGATAGTACAGTATAGCACAGCGCTGGCCCACCAGGGGCCTCCTGGCGAGACCAGCGCTGCGGAGCGAGCAGCTTAATGGCAGCTCTATGCTCACTTCCTGAATAATGCTAGCTAGTAGCCGCCGTACTCTCCTTTGGCCGTCACCTTACCCCAGAAGAGGCGATAGGTAAAGACGAAGTAGATGACGGCCAGCACGATACCGATGATCCACCAGACCAGGCCAACGGTCAGCCCGTAGGGGCTGCCCGAGGCATTGTAGATGGTCAGGCTATGGGCCGGATCAACGGCGGGCAGCACATCGGGATAGAGGCCGAAAGCCGAGCTGGCCAACATTCCGGCAATGAAGGCGCAGGAGGAGAAGAAGGCCGCCAGGTCCCGATTGCGGAAAGCAAAGTGGCCCACACCGAGCAGGCCGATGAAGGCCACCAGCGGGAAGATTGCCCCCCAGGGGCGAGCATTGAAGCTGGCGTAGATCTGTGGCTGCACAGCAAAGGTCGCGATCGTGCTCACCACAGTCAGCACAATAGTAATCGGCCAACTGATGCGCAGGATGCGGCGCGCCCGCGCATTCAGGGCCCCGTCGGTCTTACGCGCGATGTAGGCCGCCCCGTGCATGGTCAGGGTGCTGGCGGCCATCAGACCGATCAGGATGGTATACCAATCGAGAATGCCGGGCGTCTTGCTGAAGGGGTCGAAATCGGTCCACAGCGGCTCAAAGAAAACGCCATGTTCATCGAGTGGCACGCCGCGGATGACATTCGCCAGGGCGGCGCCATAGAAGATGGCCAGCAGAGTGCTGCCGATAAAGAACATGCCGTCCCAGAAGGAGGCCCAGACGGGACTAGGCACGCGAGAGCGCAACTCGATGGAGACGCCCCGCCACATCAGCAGCCAGAGCACAATACAGAGCGGCAGATAGAAGCCGCTGAAGCTGGACGCATAGAGGACCGGGAAAGTGAAAAAGAGGGTACCGCCAGCGGCGATAATCCAGACCTCATTCCCATCCCACACCGGCCCAATGGCGCGCAGGATCAGGCGCCGCTCCTGGTCGGTGCGGGCAGCAATCAGATGGATGATGCCAGCCCCCAGATCGAAGCCGTCCAGCAGAACATACATCGTCAGCATGAAGGCGACAAGAATAAACCAGAGTGTTGCCATCAGCCTTGACCTCCCTCAACCAGCGCCTTTAGCCTTCTGCCACCGTACCGGTAGCCAGGCCGGGCAGACCGCCCTCTGTCTCGACTCCAGCCTCTTCGCCCTCGCCCTCGCCGCTCTCAGGTCCCTTAAGGGCCTCGGTCACAGAGAGCACCACATAGAGCAAGCCGAGCAACAGGTACATGCCGGCAAAGCCGATGAGAGTGAAGAGGACATTACCCGCCGATAAGTTGGCCGACGAGCCTTGCGCGGTGGGCAACAAGCCGTAGATGATCCACGGCTGCCGTCCCAGCTCGGTGGTGAACCAGCCTGCGGTATTAGCGATCACCGGGAAGGGGGTCGCCAG
Source organism: Thermogemmatispora argillosa (assembly GCF_059696725.1). Lineage (NCBI taxonomy): Bacteria > Bacillati > Chloroflexota > Ktedonobacteria > Thermogemmatisporales > Thermogemmatisporaceae > Thermogemmatispora > Thermogemmatispora argillosa. The sequence continues at coordinate 2,225,675 of NZ_AP019377.1, forward strand.
CATCAAGATCCAGAGCATCCAGCGGGCTGTAAAGAGGCGCCGTTTCCAGAACCAGAGCAGGCAGGCCATCCCCATGATCGGAATAAAGAAGGTTCCCAGGCCAACCATAATGTGATAGCTATAGTAGAGCAGCTCGATCGAGTCGGGCCGCTGATCCGGCGGGAAAGCGTCCAGGCCCTTGACCACGGCCTCCCAACGGCGATACGTCAGGAAGCTGAGGACTTTGGGGACAATCAGCGGGTTATCAAGCTGACCAGTCGCTGTATTCGGCTGGCCCAGAATGACGATGCCGGCCCCCTGTTCGGTGTGAAAGAGGCCTTCAAAGGCTGCCAGCTTGGCCGGCTGATATTTGGCCACCTGCTGGCCCTCAAGGTCGCCGCTGGGGTAGAGCTGGATGATGCTGGCGATGAGGCCAACGATGACGCCCAGGGTCACAAAGATGCGTCCGTAGTCAACGTGGCTCTTGGCCAGCAGGTAGTAGGCCCCCAGCCCAGCCATGATGAAGGCACCTGTGACAACCGCCCCGCTCATAGTGTGCAGATACTGCGGGAAGATCCAGGGATTGAGCAGGACATCCCAATAATTGGAGATGTGCAGGCGATTGCCAACGATGGTGTAACCGACAGGGTGCTGCATCCAGGCGTTGGAGGCCACAATGAAGGCCCCAGAGGCCCAGGTGCCTAGCCAGACCATGACGGCAGCAAACCAGTGCACTTTCTGCCCAAAAACCTTCTCGCCGAAGAGGAAGACGCCAAGAAAGGCCGACTCCAGGAAGAAGGCAAAGGCTCCCTCCATTGCCAGCGTCTGAGCAATGATGTCGCCGGCGTAGGCTGAGAAGCGGGCCCAGTTGGTGCCAAACTGGAACTCCATCGGTATGCCGGTGACGACGCCCAGCACAAAGCTGGTGGCGAAGATTTTGGCCCAGAAGCGGGCACTGATGTTGTAGCGCTCGTCCTTCTTGATCAGGTAGAGCGTCTTTAAGAGGACGATCAAGAAGGCTAACCCCATTGTGATTTGGGGAAAGATATAGTGATAGCCTACGGTAAAGGCGAATTGTACACGTGATAAGATGGTTGATAGATCCATGTGCAGGCAAAACCTCCCACAGACTGACCGAAACGCCACGACGGTTGCTGCTCCTTAGCCCGTGGCTGGCCGGCTAGCTAGATCGACCGCCGGGTCCACAGGCTCAGGCGACAGGCAGCAGGGCGTTTTGCACTTCCCACAAACGTCGGTAGAGACCATCATGAGCAAGAAGCTGCTCGTGTCTGCCTCGCTCGACAATGCGCCCCTCATCTAGTACAAGAATCTCATCCATACGCTCCATGTTCAGGAGACGATGGGTCACGAGCAGCGTGGTACGGCCTTCCATCAAGGTATTCAGCGCCTCAAGCAGAGCCTGCTCAGTCAGACGGTCCAGATGAGCGGTCACTTCATCGAGTAAGAGAATGGGCGCATCTTTGAGCAGGGCGCGGGCAATGGCCAGGCGCTGGCGCTCGCCGCCCGACAGCTTCAGGCCCTGCTCGCCGACCCAGGTGTCGAGGCCGGCAGGGAGCTGGCGCACAAAGTCATCAAGCTGAGCCAGCTCCAGAGCGCGCCAGATCTGCTCTTCTGTGGCAGAGGGCGCCGCCAGACGCAGGTTGCCGCGGATGGTGTCGTTGAAGAGATAGGTCTCCTGAGTAACGACTCCCATCAGGCTGCGCAGATCGGCTAAGGCAAAGGAGCGAATATCTTGGCCGGCCAGCAGAATACGCCCCTCTTGCGGGTCCCAGAAGCGCAGGGCGAGGCGCAGCAAGGTACTTTTGCCGGCGCCGCTGGGGCCGACAATGGCCACGCGCGCCCCGGCAGGAACGCGAAAAGAGATGTCAGTCAGCGTTCTCTGCAGGCCCTGCTCCTCGTAGCGGAAATGGACCCCGTCAAAGGCTAGCTCCAGCGAGGCCCTGGCCGGTAAGGGGGCGGGCTGGGGCGGATCGCTGACGGCAGGCGGTGTATCGATGATGCGAAAGAGGCGCTCGCCAGCGGCCAGGGAGTGACCCAGTTGGCCAAAGGCCTGCGCCAGCGGCGTAATGGCCTCGAAAGCGGCCAGGATGAGCATGGCCAGGAAACCAAGGTAGACGCTGTTGATCTGGGTGGTCACCGCCAGAGGGATAGCAAGCAGCAGTATGCCCCAAACGGCCAGGCCCGTCAGCAGCTCTTGCAGGCCTTCCTGCAGACCGCCCGCCACGGCCAGGCGACGCTGAAGACGATCAAGCCGCTGCTCCCAGGCAGCCAACTCCTCACGGCGGCGAGTGGCCTGCCCATAAGCCAGGAGATCGCTCATACCTTGCAGGCTCTCAACGATGTGCTCATTGAGCTTGCCACGCAGGGCGAGCTGCTCTCGACCTAGTCCGCGCGTCAGGCGCAAAGCCAGCAGCGGCAGCCCGAGGCCGGTCACCAGCAGAAAGACCAGCGCCGTCAGAGCCAGAACGGTATGAAAGATGGCAAAGAGCCAGCAGGTCACAATCGTCACGAGAGCCGCCACCAGCACCGGAGACACAACACGTAGATAGAGATTCTGCAGCTCGTCCACATCCGAGACCAGACGAGCCAGCAGGTCGCCGCTGCCCAACTGGAGCAGGCGGGCCGGCGCCAGCGGTGCCAGCCGTCGATAGACAGCCACGCGAATGTGAGCCAGCAGGCGGAAGGTGACATTATGCGAGAGCAGGCGCTCCCCGTAGCGAGCCGCGGCCCGCACCAGGCCCATCAGGCGCACGATCGTGATCGGGATACTCAGCAGGACGATCATGGTCACGATGGCCGCGCCGGCGATCAGATAGGAGGCCATGCTCAATAAGAGCATATTGGACACGACCATGACGCCTCCCAGCAGCACCGTCACCACAATCTGAGGGATGAAAGGCCGTAAAAAGGCCAGCAGACGCCAGGCTGTTCTTAGTGGAGCTGATCGCCGGCGAGTCATAGCGCCTCGGCCTCCTTTCCGGGTAAGGCCCCAGCCTCACGCATACGAGCCGTCATCAATTGAGCATAGGCACTGGTAGGCTGCCCCAGCAGCGTTGCCGGTTCGCCAACCTCGACCAGGCGTCCGCCGTCAAGGACAAGCACCTGATCAGCGGCGGCCACTGTGTTGACCCGGTGAGCGATGACCAGTAGAGTACGCTCGCGACGCAAGCGGGCCAGCGCTTCGCGTAGGAGGGTCTCGCTCTCGGGATCAAGACTAGAGGTCGGCTCATCCAGGATCAGCAGCGGCGCCTGCTTGAGGAAAGCACGCGCCAAAGCCAGACGCTGGAGCTGCCCGGCGCTTAAGCGTAAGCCTCGTTCGCCAAGCTCGGTCTCATACCCCTGCGGCAGCGCGTGGATGAAAGAGGCCGCCCCCGCCAGCTCAGCGGCGCGCTCGATCTCTTCGTCACTGGCCTCCGGTCGCGCCAGACGCAGATTGTCGCGTACGCTGCCACTGAAGAGATAGGGACGCTGCGGCACCAGCGCCACGTACTCCCGCCACAGGTCCGCCGGCAAGCGGTCCAGGGGCAGCCCATTGACAAGGATGGCTCCGCTCTCGATCTCCATGAAGCGCATGAGTAGATTGACCAGCGTACTTTTGCCGGCGCCGCTGCGCCCAACCAGGGCGGTGCACGACCCCGCCGGCAGCGTAAAGGTCAGATTCTGGAGCGCCGGACGCTCGCTATCGGCGTAGCGACAGGTCACCTGCTCGCAGGTGATGGTCAAGGGAGCAACGGGCAGCGCTGACGCTGACGGGGCCGCAGTCGGTTCCTTGACCGGCGGCGTGGCAGCCAGGATCTCTAGCATGCGCTTCGCCGCGACACGTCCCTCCATGCCGGCATGATATTGGGTGCCCAGTTCACGCAGCGGGCGATAGAATTCTGGTATGAGCAGCAGGACAAGAAAAGCCTGTTCAAAAGGTATTTCTCGATTGAGAAGACGCACACCCAGGAAAACAGCGATAAGGCCAATGGCCAGCATGGTCATAAATTCCAGGACCGCGCCAGAGAGGAAGGCGTAGCGCAAGACTTTCAGCGTGCGGCGGCGGTACTCCTCGCTCAGATGAGCCACACGCGCCTCCTGGGCGCCGCTGCGCCCGAAGAGGTGGAGGGTCACCAGGCCCTGGATCGTATCCAGAAAGTGGGCGCTCAGGCGAGCGAGGGTCGTCCACTGGCGCTGAATATGCTTCTGGGAATAGCTGCCGACAGCGATCATCAGGATAGGAATGACCGGCCCGGTGATCAACAGGAGCACGGCGCTGAGATGATCGAGCGGCCAAATGATGGCCAGCAAGAGGAGCGGAATGACCAGGCTCCAAACAGTCTGCGGCAGGTAACGAGCTACATAGGTCTCCAGGCGCTCACAGCCCTCATTCAGCGTAGCGACCAGCTCACCGCTGCGCTCGCCGCGCACAAAGAGCGGGCCAAGTTGTAGCAGGTGAGCAAACAGGCGCCGTCGCATCTGGCTTTTGACCCGATGGCCAGCCCGCCGCGCCCAGAACTCGCGCAACCAGACCAGCCCTGCCCGCAAGCAGATCATCAGCAGTAGAGCGATTAGGGCTGCTGCGACTTGCTGCAGGCCAGCACGGCCAAGAAAGACCCGTGCGACGATCCAGCTCAGTAAGGCCATCTGCCCAACGGTCGCCAGCAGCGCCAGCAGGCCGGCCACGACGCTGAGAGCTAATGGCCAGCGCGCCGCTGTGCAGTTGCGCAATATCTGCTTTTCCATCGCACTCCTCTTGGCAAATTCTGCTCTCCGCCTTCTCAGCTCTCTCAGATGTGCTCTCGACACTCTTTACTCTAGCGTAATAGCAGGTCGCTGCCATCGGGAGAGAACCTGAACTTTTTTGCGGAGAATACCGTATCCGCCAGCTCCTGACAAATAGTAGAACACCTGAGCAGCGAAGTTGCAACGCTGTCAGGTCGTCGAGAAAGGGCCTCAGCCCTTTTGTGATGAGATCGTAAGTAATTCCAGGGTTGGCCATGCGCGACAACGCTCGCAGAGCGAGAGCGAAAGCGCTCACATTCCTGGAGTGAGGAGTTGGGCAGTCTGTCTGTGAACTCGTTCCTGGTTCAGCAAGGAGCCGCCCGGCATAATTATTGGCGCAGGGGTTTTGAGAGTGCCCTTTCGTCGCCCAACCAATGACCGACAGAGGAGTGTCCGCAAAGGAGAGACCGTCTATGCTTGACTGGTACCATCTTGTGCTCTTCTTACACATTCTAGGTGCCCTCGGCCTCTTCATGGGGGTGGCTATTGAGCTAACCGCTATGATCGGAGCAAGTCAGGCGAGAAGCGTTGAGGCCGTGCGCGTCTGGTCTAGTGTTAATCGTCCCCTGGCGCTGTTCATGCCTCTTACGTCGTCCGTCATTTTCTTTGCAGGGCTGGCCATGCTCCTGGGCGCCTGGGGATGGCGTCACGCCTGGCTCGATGTCTCGCTTGTGCTCTTTCTGCTCATTGGCCTGGTTGTCTCCCCGGTCAACGGGGCGCATGGGCGCCGCCTCGGCGCTTTATTGGCGCAAGCCAGCGAGGGACCGGTCAGCCTAGAGCTGCGCCAGGCGCTGACCTATCCGCTGCACTGGGCTACCACCATCACGACCTCATTCCTGGCCATTGGCATCGTCTTCCTGATGGTAATCAAGCCGGACCTCGCTGGCACGCTGGTCACTATCCTCATCGCCCTGATCTTCGGGATCATCAGCTCCTGGCTCATGATTCGTCGTAACAGAGCCAGCGCAACGGCAGTCCCCCATGAGCTGCTTTCGGCCACCCACCTTCCTCGCCAGCCTCGCAGCGAGGGGTGATCTGCCAGGACGCTCAACGATGAGCGGCGGAACCCTAGAGGACATGCTAAAGGAAGTGCCAGGCTAGGGCTGGCTCGGACCGCTTTCTCGCCCCTGCAGCGGTTCTTTTACCTGCTGGGCTGGAACTGCTGCCACAGCGCCGACCTGGGAGTGTGTCACTCTGGCCTGGCTCCCCAGTCAGAAAAAGGGTGTTGACTAATTCAGCCGTCCGCGTTATAATAATGTCGCAAGCCGTTGTGAGAGTTCCATTCCTCGATAGCTCAACGGTAGAGCAACCGGCTGTTAACCGGTGGGTTGCAGGTTCGAATCCTGCTCGAGGAGCCTCCGAAGACGAGAGCCACAGAAGCATGAGCTTCTGTGGCTCTGTTTTTTGCGCGCTGGTCAGCCTTCACTACTGGGCGGACGAGCCTTCTTCTCTCCCCTCAGCGGTCTCTTCGCGCGTTCTCCCAGGTTCCGTATGGGCGCGCCCTCGCAGGCCCTGGGACGGCGAAGTACCTGCCTCGGCTTCGGCGAAAATTGGGCGCAGCTCACTGATCGTCGGTGGGCGGCCTCCCGTACCGCTGCGGCGCTGCAGGCACAGCCGATAGCTCACCCGGTCGGGCCGATAGTAGCGTTCTTGTATATAAACAGGTGCATTGCCTCCTGTACAGGAGAGACGGCGAATCAGCAGCAGAGCGGTCCCTACCGACACCTCCAGCAGGCGCGCCTGCTCGGGCGTCGCATTGGCTGCCGTAATCTCAAAGGTGCCGGCCTCAATAGGGATGCCGTAGCGCGACTCCAGCAGATGATAGATGGTCTCGCGGCTCAGCTCTTCCTCAGGCAAGAGCACACCGAAGCGCATCGGTAGCCAGGTGACGTCGAAGGCAATGGGCCGGCCATTGGCCAGGCGCAGACGGTCGAGGCGCATCACCTCCTCACCCTCACGCAGACCCAGGGCCGTCGCCACGGCGCGACTGGCCGTCTCGCGTCGAAAGGCCAGCACCCGCGAAGATGGCTCAAGGCCGGCCAACTCCATGTCTTCGACAAAATCGGTCAGGCGGACAAGGCTCTGCTCGATGCGCTTCTCGGCTACATAGGTGCCTTTGCCGTGACGCCGTATGACCAGGCCCTCATCTTCTAATTCGTTCAGAGCCTGGCGTACCGTAATGCGGCTGACGCCGTAGGTTTGCATCAGCTCCTGCTCGGTCGGCAGGCGGTCGCCGGGACGGTAGACGCCGCGCTCAATCTCGCCACGCAGAATCTGCTTGAGCTGATGATAGAGCGGCGTCGGCCCAGGCGTCAATTGTTGCGGTGTTGGCATACTCCTCCTCAGCCTGGCCCAGTTCGCTCGCGTCCGCTTATGCGGCTATGGTCATGACGATATGCTCACAGCGGGACGCTGCCCCTCATTATAGGATACCAGGGCACAGGCAGCAAGGCATCATGCTGAGGGGGCACTCAATGGAGCAAGCGCAGCGAGAGCACGCTGTAGCCGTGCCCTCGCCTCCTGCGCAAGCTGATCAAGCTGCGGATTGCCACTAATAGCCAGCATGGCCTTGGGATCAGCGATCTCAACGCGGCTAGCGTTCTCAGCGGCGCGCACAACGACGTTACAGGGGAGCAGGAGACCGATCTCCGGTTCGATCTCTAGAGCGCGATGAGCCAGGTGTGGATTGCAGGCCCCCAGAATCACATAGGGGGCCGTCTCCAGCCCGAGCTTTTCGCGCAGAGTCCGTCGCACATCGATCTCGGTCAGGACACCAAAGCCCTCCGCCTTGAGAGCCTCCTTGACGCGCTCAATCGCCTGCTCATAGGGTAAAGCCAACGTGATACCAAAACCGTAACTTGCCATCAGTCTTCTCCCTCCTTCTATGATCTATCTATGCTCTGATGAGCGCTGCCTGGAAACAGGCTTTCTTTCTGCCCGGCATCCGCGAGTAAGCCTGATCGTCGTTGGCTCGCTCAGCGCCGTGCTGGTCACGTTCGCCAGCGAATGTAAGCAAGCGCAGGCTGGACCGCAGACGGCAGTTGTAGGAAGTCAGGCCCCGGCTGCACGGGGTGAAGCGCTCTTGAGCGCCCTTTCTCTTGAGGCGACAGGGCCGGACTTCTCCGCCCGATCAGCGTCCCCTTAGTACTGCCTGCCGCCGATGGCTACTGAAGGCTCTGAGCCAGCGAGGTAAAGCGCTCCTGGACGCCAGCACAGACGATGTCACATAGCGTCAGAACACTGGGATCGGCGAGAGCATAGTAGATGCTCGTGCCGACTTTGCGCCGTTTGACTAGCCCCCCTTGCATGAGAGCCGCCAGGTGCTTGGAAACGTTCGGCTGGCTGGCCCCCGTCATGGCTACCAGCTCGCCAACACTGCGCTCACCGCCTGTGAGGGCCGCCAGGAGCTTGAGACGCAGCGGCTCCCCCAAGAGCCGAAAGCGCGCCGCAATCAGCTCCAGCAGCGGATCAGGAAAGCCCCCCTCGCTGCTCATCTGCTTCCAGCGCGCCCCGCCCGCAAGGTCCTGCGGTCGCCGCTCCTCTCTCTCCTGAGCTGCATAGAGTCTTTCCTCAGTCAAGATGCTCTCCTTTCTCACTGTGAGTACTGACTACCACCTGCCACCCATCACCCCTTGACTTCATGACTATATAGTAATATAATTAAAGAGGAAAGTCAAGGAGGGTGGCAGCCCATCACCAAGGGATGGCTGCTTCCCCCGCAATGCGAGTGGAAGGCAGGTACGAGAGTAAGACCAATGTTTGAACGCTTCCTACGACGTTCAGAAACCGGAGAGCAGGCGATCCCGACAATCGACGTGCGGGAAGCCTGGGAGCGGCTCGCCAGTGCAAACAGCAACGCTGTGCTGATCGATGTACGCGAGCCGTGGGAATATCGCAGCGGCCACGCACCGCGCGCGCTCAATATTCCACTTGGCCAACTTGGCAGCCGCGTGAGCGAAGTACCCCGCGATTGCGAGCTGCTGCTGATCTGTCTGAGTGGACACCGCAGCGCCCAGGCAGCTAGACAGCTACAACATCTGGGCTTCTCGCGCGTAGTCAATGTCAAAGGTGGTATGGCCCGTTGGCGCCTGCATGGGCTACCGGTTGAATAGGCAGCCCGTCAGCCCAGTCGCTCTTTGCGCGCCGCCAGGCCAGGAGCAGAGAGGCCGCAGGATGGCGAGGTCCCGTCAGGGGCATGTGTTAAGCAGTCTGGTAGCCTTCGTTTTTCGTTCGGCAAAAGTTGTCATATCGACATAACGTATCAAGATGATATACTGATAGAGGAGAGCGGCCGCTCCCGTAGACCAGAGAGCGGCCCAGCTTTGGGCGAGCGCCACCCCTCCCGAAGCTGGTAGCAGGCGGGTGGCAGCGAGGTGAGAGCCATGCAAATTGAGCAGTTCTACATTGAAGGACTGGGGCACCAATCCTACTTCGTCAGCGATGGGCGCAGTGGTCAGGCAGCGGTCGTTGACCCACGCCGCGATGTCGATGTCTACCTGGAGGCTGCCGCGCGGGCCCAGGCGCGCATCACCCACATCCTGGAGACGCATATTCACAATGACTACGTGACCGGCGGGCGTGAGCTGGCGGAACGCACCGGCGCGACCATTGTCGCCAGCGCTGATGCTCACCTGCGCTATCCCCACCAGCCGGTGCGCGACGGCGAGCGCTTCCGCGTGGGCGAGCTAACCTTTCAGGCGTTGGCAACGCCGGGCCACACACCCGAGCATACAAGCTACCTGGTCTATGAGCCGGAGAGTAGCCAGCCCTACGCCCTCTTCAGCGGTGGCAGCATGCTCGTTGGCAGCGCGGGCCGTACTGACCTGCTGGGTCCCGAGCTGACTCTGACCCTAACGCGCCAGCAATATCATTCGCTCATGCGCCTCTTGCAGACCTTGCCCGATAGTGTGCTGGTTTACCCGACCCACGGAGCCGGTTCCTTCTGCGTAGCCAGCGCCGTTGGGGCCAAGCGCAGCACGACTATTGGTCAGGAGCGCCTGGCCAACCCTGTTGTGCGGGCGCGCGACGAGGCCGACTTTGTGCGCCGCCAAATCGCCAGCTACACTGCCTATCCGCACTATTACCGCTACATGCATGACATTAACCAGCAGGGGCCGCGCATTTTGGGCCATCTACCGGAGCTACCGCCACGTTCGCCGCAGGAGGTGCAGCGCTGGCTACAGCAGGGTCTGCCGTTGATCGACGGGCGTTCCCGCCGTGAGTTCGCTCGTGAGTATATCCCCGGCTCGCTGAACATCGAGCTAGACAGCTCCTTTGCAACCTACGTCGGGTGGCTGCTGCCCTTCAATACGCCGCTCTTGCTGTTGATCGAGGACGAAGAGGGCCGGCGCGAAGCCGTGGTTCAGCTGATCCGCATTGGCTATGAGCAGGCTCAGGGCTACCTGGCGGGCGGTATCGCCGCCTGGAAGGCTGCGGCTCTACCGACGAGCAGCTTCGAGCGCATTGACATTGAGACGCTCTATCGCCGCTGGAAGGGCCAGCCGTCGCTGACTGTCCTGGATGTGCGCCGTGACGATGAGTGGCGACAGGGCCATATTCCTGGCGCTCTCCATATGCACATCGGCGATTTACCGCAGCACCTGGAGAGCCTGCCGCGCCATACGCCTTTGGCGGTCATCTGCCACAGCGGTCACCGCGCCTCGATCGCTGCCAGTATGCTAGCGGCTACGGGACGTGAGGTTGTGGCGGTCGACGGCGGCGTCCCCGATTGGGAGGCCCGCGGTCTGCCGCTGGTGAGCGAGCCGGTAGAGGAGCCTGCCTTGACAACTGCCGAGGACCTGGCGACCCACGCTCATCCGTGAGGTGCGGTCGGTGTTATTGTCAGTTAGCGCTCGGCCCCTGCCCGCGCACGGTAGCTGGCCCTGGTCTTGCTGGCCGCTATAGCTGTGCATGCAAGCTGCTGCGTGGCGCGGTAGAATGTGGCGGGTCCCCCGTCTCCCTACCAGATTCTCTGCTATGGGCGGAGGGAGATGGGACCCGTCTTCGCGAGGGTTGCCGGTAGCTTGCCAGCAGAGGAGCAGTGTGACGCTAAGCTGTAACCAGAAAAAGAAGGTGATACTATGGCTTTGATCGGTGCAAGCGACCGTGAAAAGATCCGCGACCTGTTCAAGGATCTGGATGGGGAGGTGACGATCACCTACTTTACACAACGTGAGTCGCCGCTGCTGATCCCCGGACACGAATGCCAGTTCTGTAAGGAGACGCGTGAGCTTTTGGAGGAGGTGGCTGGCCTCTCGGAGAAGATCCATCTTCAGATCAAGGATTTTTATCGCGATGAGGCGCAGGCCAAGCAGCTCCAGATTGAGCGTATTCCGGCCTTCATTCTGGAGGGCAAGGCCAGAGGACGGCTGCGCTTCTTTGGTATTCCTGCAGGCTACGAGTTTAGTACGCTGATCGAGGATATTCGCGCGCTCTCGCGGGGTGAGCTGACGCTCAGTCCCCAGACACAGCAGCAATTACAGGCGCTCCAGCAGGACCTGCACATTCAGGTGTTTGTTACGCCGACCTGCCCCTACTGTCCACGCATGGCCTTGCTGGCTCATCAGCTAGCTATGGCCAGTGAACGGGTGACAGCGGATGTTGTAGAGATTTCGGAATTTGTCGATTTGGCCCAGCGCTATCGCGTTCAGGGGGTGCCCAAGACGGTTGTCAATGATCGTCTTGAGGTGCTGGGGGCGGTGCCGGAGACGCGTCTCATGCAGCAGATCGTTCAGGCCTTCGCACCCCAGGCAGCTCAGACCTCCCAGGCTGCTCAGTCACAGCCGTGAGGCTGTCTCAGGGCGCTCGTCTACGCGGCAGGCCCCACTCCTCCATTGGCGCGCTGACTGCCCGTTCGGCGGCCTGGTTTCCTCCCCTGCTTGACATTTGCTACGCGATCCGTTACACTAAAAATAATCCGAACAAAGGCGCACTTGATGCGCCATCATAGCGATGCAGACGCTGAACAGGAGGAGTAGGCGCTCTGACCCCGGCAGAGAGGGAAGATCATCGGCTGCAAGTCTTCCCCGGATGGCGAGCGCTGAAGGTCGCCTGGGAGTCTGAAAGAGGCAGCATCGCGCCCGATCCTCAACATCCTTGCACGAGGGTGGGGTCTTTTCCCCGCTGTGCTCCCGCTGGCGGTCCGGCCAATCCGGGCCTGTCAGTCTACCTGCAGGCTGGCAGGAGAGGGAGAGCAGCCGGTGGAGGCGTGAGCTGCTCCGGTGTGCCCGTTAATGCACTAATGAGGGTCAATCGTCCTCCAGGATGCGGGGAAAATGACGAGCAAAAAGCTGCTCTGCTTGCTGTTTGGCGAGCGAGCGCCTTGCCGGCAGTCTACTCAGGCAGGCAACCAGGAGAGGAGCAGGACGGTTGGCTGAAGCAAGGTGGTACCACGAGTATGAACCCTTCTCGTCCTTGACGACGGGAAGGGTTTTCTGTTAAAACCGTTATCCGCCTGGCTCCCTACCTCGGGAGGGAAGCTTAATGGCAAGGCGCTGGTTGGTTGCCAGGCAATAGGCAAGAAGACGGTCAGCCAGGCAGCGCCATGCTCTCAACGATTGATGTTTGACCTGACTGGACCTGCCTCGGGTTCAGTTCAGCCTGCTGCGGCATTTATTCAGTTTTTCAAGTATCTATCCCTTGTTGTCATTATCGTTGCCAGCATTCATCAGTTTCGTGTACAAGAGCAGTGCTAGTCAGGCGGTGACAGAGCAGTCCACCTACTACCGCAGGAGGAAACATGATTGAACAGGACAAGATAGCCAGCACCGAGGAGAAGAAACGGTTGTTAGCGGCGCTTCCCAAAGCCTATGATCCGCAGGCGGTTGAGGGAAAATGGTATCGCTTCTGGGAGGAAGGCGGCTACTTCAAGCCGCGCCCAAATCCGCAGCGGCCTCCCTTTGTGATCAGCATGCCGCCCCCGAACGTGACCGGTGCGCTGCATCTGGGCCATGCCATCACGGCTACCATTGAGGATATTCTGATTCGCTACCACCGCATGCGTGGAGATGAGACGCTCTGGGTGCCGGGAGAAGACCATGCCGGCATTGCGACCCAGGCGGTGGTAGAGCGTGAGCTGGCCAAGGAAGGTACTGATCGTCATCGCCTGGGCCGTGCTGCCTTTCTCGAACGGGTCTGGCAGTGGGTCGGCCATTATAAGAAGCGCATTCAGGACCAGCATCGCCGCCTTGGCGCCTCCTGTGATTGGTCGCGGGAGCGCTTTACTCTGGATGAAGGCCTCTCGCGAGCGGTGCGTGAGGTTTTCGTGCGCCTCTACGAGGAGGGCCTGATTTACCGCGGCGAGCGCATCATTAACTGGTGCCCGCGCTGCATGAGTGCCATCTCTGATCTGGAAGTGGAGCATGAGGATACGCCCGGCAAGTTGACCTATGTGCGCTATCCGCTCAAGCCGGAGGCTGGTCGCAGCGCCGAGGCGCCTGAATATATCAGTGTGGCCACGACGCGCCCAGAGACGATCTTGGGCGATACAGCGGTGGCAGTCAATCCGCGTGATGCGCGTTATCGGAGCCTGGTGGGGCGTACAGCCATTCTGCCGGTTATCGGGCGAGAGATTCCGATTATCGCCGATGAGGCCGTGGAAATGGGCTTCGGTACCGGCGCGGTCAAGGTGACCCCCTTCCACGATCCGACCGACTTCGAGATCGGTCAGCGCCACGGCCTGCCGCGCGTGCAGGTGATCGGCTTCGACGGCAAGATGACCCCAGAGGCCGGGCCTTTTGCCGGTCTGGACCGCTTTGAGGCTCGCAAGCAGTTGGTCGAGCAGCTTCAGCAGGAGGGTTTGATCGTCAAGATCGAGGATTATACGGTTCCTCTGGGTCATTGCCAGCGCTGCAATACGGTCATTGAGCCGTTGGTCTCAAAACAGTGGTTTGTGCGCATGAAGCCGCTGGCTACGCCGGCCCTCAATGCGGTCAAGTACGGTCAGATCCGCATTGTGCCCGAGCGCTTCACGAAAATCTACTGCGATTGGCTGGAGAATATCCACGACTGGACCATCTCGCGTCAGCTCTGGTGGGGTCATCGTATCCCTGTCTGGTACTGCGACGATTGCGGCGAGACGATCGTGAGTCGCGAGGATGTGACGCGCTGTCCACATTGCGAGAGCGAGCGCTTGCATCAGGATGAGGATGTGCTTGATACCTGGTTCTCGTCCTGGCTGTGGCCCTTCAGTACGCTCGGTTGGCCCGACGATACGCCGGATCTGCGTCGCTACTATCCGACCTCGGTGATGGAGACAGGCTACGACATCATTTTCTTCTGGGTGGCGCGCATGGTGATGGCCGGCATCCATTTCATGGGGACCATTCCTTTCCATACGATCTATCTACACGGCCTGGTGCGCGACGCCAAGGGCGAGAAGATGAGCAAGTCGAAAAACAACGTCGTCGATCCGATCGAGGTCATGGATCAGTACGGCACCGATGCCCTGCGTTTCACTCTGGCGACGAGCAGTACGCCGGGCAACGATATGAAGCTGGTGCCGGAGCGCATCGTCGGCAATCGCAATTTCGCGAATAAGATTTGGAACGCCTCGCGCTTCGTGCTGACAGCTACCGCAGAGATCGGGGGCGGCGTTCCTCCTCTGGAGGCCCTGCGTCCTCGGACACTGGCTGATCGCTGGATTGTGAGCCGCATCTCACAGCTGATCGCCGAGGTGACGCAGCTTCTTGAGGAGTTCCAGCTTGGTGAAGCCGGACGCCGCATTCATGAGTTCTTCTGGACCGAATACTGCGATTGGTATGTGGAGATCGCCAAGGTGCAGCTCCAGGGGGATGCCGCAGCCCGCGAAACGACGGCGGCTATTCTACGCTCGGTGCTCGATGCTTCGCTGCGCCTTCTCCATCCTTTCATGCCTTTCGTGACAGAAGAGGTCTGGCAGCATCTCTATCGCTTCAGCGAGCCAGAGGCGGTGCGCTGGCCCGCGCCAGCGCTGATCGTGGCGCCCTGGCCCCAGCCGTTGCCCTCGGCCAGAGATGAGGAGGCTGAGGAGGACTTCGCCCTGTTACAGGAGCTGATCACGCGCATCCGCGACGCTCGCAATCAGCTCGGCGTGGAGCCGGCGCGCCGCATTCAGGTCTTGCTGGCCGCCGGTCCGAAACTGGCTTTGCTCAGCGAGCAGGCGCCCTTGATTGAGTTCCTGGCACGCACCGAGGCACCACGCTTCTATGAGCGCCTGGAGCCGAAGCCACAGGGGGCTATGGGCTTACTGGCGGGACCAGTGGAGATCTATCTGCCGCTGGCTGGGATGTTTGATGTGGAGAAGGAGCTAGCGCGTCTCGATAAGGAGATCGCTCGCACGGAGCAGGAGATCGCCCGTTTTCAGGCGCGTCTGGCGAACGAGGAGTTTGTGAAGCGCGCCAAGCCTGAAGTGGTGGAGCGCGAGCGCGAGCGCCTCAGCGAGCAAGAGGAGCGGCTAGCGAAGCTGCGTGAGCGGCGCGCGGCTCTGAGCAGCTAGGGGCAGTTTCCTTCTTCTCGCTTCTCGGCGGAGAACAGAGCAGAGTAGCAATCCCCATGTTCCTCCTTTTTCGCGCGCACAGGCAGGGAGCGGCTCATCGCCTACTGCGATGGGCCGCTCCTTTTTCCAGACACGCCACCGACGAGGAGAGAAACGATCTTGCTTTGCCTGTCTGTTTGGCTGGTTTGTCCGGCTGATCACGGCACTAGCTGAGCTGTTGCCAGCTCTGGCCACCGTCGGTGGTCTTCAGAATATGAGTTTGCGCCGGCGGCGCCAGACATAAGGCCCAGCCAATGTTAGCCGTCAGAAAATCCAGTTGAATGACGTCGCTAAAGGGGCCAGCGGATAGCTGCTGGCTCCAATGTTGTCCCCCATCGCGAGTCACATAGAGCCTTGTGCGGTCGGTAGCATAGCCGATAGTGGCCGACACAAAGGACCAGGCAATAACGGAGGCTGGGAGAGCTGCCCCATAGCGCCAGCTTTGGCCGCCATCATGGGTGATGTAAAAATAGAGACTTGCCTTGCCAGCGGCATAGAGATTGACGGGCAGGAGGCCATCGCGACTGGAGAAGAAGCGCGGCGGCAAGGTAGCGATCTGGGCTTTCTCGCTTCCAGTGGGGAGCGGCAGAGACTGAAACTGCCAGCTCTGGCCGCCGTCATGGGTCACATAGAGCCAGGCTCGATTAAGGCCCGGTTCGCTGCCGGTGGCCCAGCCAGTAGTTGTATTGATAAAGGCCAGGCCCGATTTGCTGCCACTGTAGGGAAGAGTGGTCAGGCTTTGAGCCGTCTGGGCCTGAGCCGCCGAGACCTGCATGACTCGCTGCCAGTGGCCGCCTCCATCGCTGGTACGCCAGATAGCAACGGCTTCGGCATTGCTACCAATGCCGAGATTGACCAGTAGCCAGCCGTGAAGCGCATCAACAAAGGTTAGCTGCACAACGCCGATGCCTGGAGCAGGGACATTTGTCCGCCGCCAGCTCTGCCCCCCATCGCTCGTATGGTAAATGGGAGTCGTCCGGGCGTTCTGGAAGATCAGCGCTACCCAGGCCGTCTGAGCATCCAGATAGGCGGTGACGATGCGCTCGACTGGCCCTTGCGAGGCCGAGTCAGCTTCGGGCCGGGGAGTGACATCGCGCCAGTGAACGCCTCCATCCGTAGTACGCAAGACGGAGCTCTGCGTTGAGGCCCAGCCATGCTGCTCATCGTACATCCAGAGGGCCTGCATCTGCTGCGCCGCCGCACTGACAGGTGAGGTCGGCGAGGGCGGAGGCGCATTCCCCAGGGGGCCGCAGCCGCTGCCAAGCACCAGGAGGACCAAGGTTGTGAGCGCCAGCCACTTCAGAGAAATCTGCCTTCTGTGCAGGTCCTGCTGCTGAACATCACAATATACTTCTGCTATTGCTTCCTGCATAGGGCGAACCCTCCTCGCTGCGCTGGCCTGCCAACGGGCGGTAGGCCCTTCATGGCCCATTGACTGCTCTAACAAGGTACTGCTTGCCCTCATTGTTGCAAGAGATTAAGACTTGCCTTGAGTTGAGCTGAGTCGAGGCCCCCACGACCAACGGATCAACCCCAGACGAGGCCACCGCTACCAGTAGTAAGCACCTGGGGACCATCTTCGGTGAGGGCAATGGTATGCTCAAAATGGGCGCTGAGCGAGCCGTCGGCGGTGACAATGGTCCAGTGGTCAGGCAGAATGCGAATCTCCTTGCTGCCCATACCTACCATCGGCTCAACGGCAATGACCAGGCCGGGCCGCAGCGGGAAGTCCATGTCGCGGCGGTAGAAGTTGGGGACCTGGGGAGGCTCCCACATCTCCCGTCCAATGCCATGCCCGATCAACTGCTCAAACACGGTGAAACCGGCCTGGCGAATAGATTGCTCCATGGCGCGCGCGACGTCGGCCCAGCGTGACTTGCGTGCAAGGAGTTCAATGGCCAAATGCAGGGCCCCTTCGGTTACCTGCAGCAGCCGTCTGGCGCGCGCATCAACCTGGCCTACTGCATGCGTCACGGCAGCATCGCTGCACCAGCCATCGAGGCGGCAGCCAATGTCGATGCTAACGATGTCTCCCTCTTGGAGGCGGCGCTTGCCGGGAATGCCGTGGACGATCTGCTCATTGAGCGAGATGCAGGTAGTCGCCGGATAAGGAACCGGTCCCGGGGCCCCTTTGAAGAGCGGTGCCGCTCCCTGCTCTGTGAGAAACGTTTCGACTGCCTCGTTAATTTCGGCAGTGCTCACCCCAGGTTTCACCAGCGAAGCCGCCACCTGATGGGCACGCCAGACGATCTCTCCTGCTGCGCGCATAGCTTCAATCTCAGCGCGCGACTTTAGTCGATAGGTCACTCCCTTGCTGCTCATGGCTTGTGCTTATCCCCAGCTCACTTTAGACAGACAATCACTCCGCTGCCTCAAGCGCTTCGCTTCGGTTCAGTTACCGTCAGTTAGATGAGCCAGTGAGTCGGTCGGTGAGCCAGGCCGCAGGCTTGCCTGACTGTCGTTGCCGCAGCAGCTCATCGCGCGGCGCCGGGCCGGGCCGCGTCCGCCTCTACTGCCAGAAGCCGCCGTCTGCTGCGCTGTCTCTGCCAGCCAGGCCGCTTCCTCAGTGGGCTGTGCTCATCCCTCCATAGGTAAAGATGTGATGGAAGGAGAAATTGTAGATCAAGACCAGCAGAATCGCGATGGCTTGCGACAAGAGCGCAGGCATATGCGCAAAGCTGGTCAGACTCAATTCGATACAGAAATTCAACAGGCTACCAATAATGGCCGTGAGGTGGAAGCGCAGACAGCGCTGCCACCAGGCGCGTTGGTGGCCTGGGAGATGGCGAAAGGTAAAGTAATCGTTGGCTGCGAAATTGGCAATAATCGAGATTTCAGCGGCGCTAATATTCGCAATTGCATTGTGCAGCGTAGTATTAACCGGTATAGACATGCGATAGAAAACAATATAGAAGACAACCATATTGACGACAGCCGCTGCACCACCGATGAAAAGATATGTGAAGAGCCGCTGAAACCAGCCGGCTTTGCCGCCAGTGATAGCATCGACGAAATCAAGGAAGCGGTTCACAACAGCCAGGGAGGTTGGCTGATAGCTCGGCAGACCGGGCGCCGAGGCTTGAGCGGCGGCCCCGGCCCCACTGGCCGAGACAGCCGGCTGTGGTTGCGTGCTATGTTCAACCAGAGCGATCAGATCCAGTAGGTCGTCCTGACGATCTTGCGTAATCGTATTCTTCATGCGTTCTCCGTGCCTACAATGGCCACTTAGAATTGTTACATTGGCACAAGCGAGTGAGAGATCGATAAAGTAACAGCCCCGTTTCCAGCCAGGGATGTTAGTACCAGCGTCTCCCTGGGTAGCGCCTCCTGCGTTCTCCCTGGTAGCTGGTGTTCAATCAGCGGGCAGGTGAGCGAAACTGACAATCTCGCTTGCAGGCCACAGCCAGGGACTTGCTGCACCGGGCTGAGTGGCTGAGTTCTCTTTTTCAGCATAGGTGCCGCATCTAATGATAAGCAGCAATGCGGCCCTTTCCGCAGGATTACGGTGGACAGAGGGGAAGAGCATAGGCTTAACTACTGGCAGACAGGGGCCGTTCGCTTCTGGCTCTTTGTGGGAGCCTGGGAGTGGCTCCAGGTCAGCGAAATGGGAAGGGACATCTATGTCGCGCTGGTTCTATAGTCTATTAGTTTTCGCAGCGCTGGCAGTGGCGCTGGAGCTGTTGCAGGTAGAGATTCCTCCACTGGTGCGCTTTGGGTGTGCTGCCCTGGGGATTCTTCCGCTGGCGGCGCTGATTGGGCGGGCAGTTGAGGCTGTGGCCGAACATACTGGCGAGCGCATTGGAGGCCTGCTGTTTGCCACCTTTGGGAACGTCACTGAGCTGATTATTGGCCTCTTCGCTCTGAGCGAGGGGCTGGTGGATGTGGTGCGCGCCTCAATTATCGGCTCTATTCTTGGCAATATCTTGCTAGTGCTGGGAGTGGCTACGACGGTTGGCTGTCTGAAGCATGGGCGGCTGCGCTTTGAGACACGTCCGGCCAGCCAGTATGCTTCATTGCTGGCGCTCTGTATCGCTGGCTTGCTGCTGCCAGCGGTGGCCGAGTTGCTGGCCTCGCGCGCTGGCCAGAGCCATATCGTTGAGCGTGGCATTCAGCTTTCCGACTTTATTGCCATCTTGCTGCTGCTTGGCTACGCCGCCTCGATCCTCTTCAGTGTCTTTCGCTTTCGTGACCATCCCGCTGAGGGCGAGGGGACGACAGAAGAGAGCTTTGAACCGGTGCTGGGGGCTCGCTCTGAGGCCGCCTTACTGCGTCTGCTGGCTTACCGCCAACGCCTGGCTCATAGCAATCTGCCGAACAAGAGCGGCGTGCTGCGCGAGCTGGACCGCACCTTGCAGGCTATGGTAGTCCCGGAGCGGACAGAATCGGCGCCGGCGCCTGCCAGCTCCCCCCCTGGTCAGGGAGGTTCCGCGTCCCCAAGCGCGAGCGGAGTAGCCAGCGAGCGTGTGCAGCCGGAGAGAGCCTCGCTCGCCGAACAGACCTCCGAAGCACAGCAGGTGAGACCTCCGCTTCCACAAGCGTCAGCAGCGAAAGAGACAGGCGAGAGAAAGCCTAATCTCTGGCTAGCTTTGCTCTTGCTGGCCGCCGCTACCGCCGGCGTGGCTGTGGTTTCGGATATTCTGGTCGCCTCTATTGAACCGTTTACCCAGCTCCTTGGCTGGAACCCAGCCTTTGTTGGTCTGGTCTTTCTTCCTCTCATCGGCGGTTTGCCGGAGTATTTCAATACCATTAATATGGCGCTGGATAAGCGCATGGGAATGGTGCTGGCCGCCTCTGCTGGCTCATCGATTCAGATTGCGCTGCTGGTGGCTCCGATCCTGGTGCTAGGCAGCTTGCTTGCGCCTCAGCGTCTTGATCTGGTCTTCAGCATTGTTGAGATTGCAGTTTTGGCGCTGGGGGCCTTCCTCTTTAGCGAGATTACGCACGATGGTGAGTTGGTCTGGCTAGAAGGGCTGCTCCTGATCCTCCTCTATGCGATCATGGGAGGGACGGTCTTTCTCTTCGGCGCCTGAGTTTGATGCAGAGCGGCACGAGGCCGGTGGGCGAGGAGCAAGGTCAGGAGCACCAACGAGGAGCGCCGGCGCTCCTCGTCGTGGGGTGGAATTGAGGGTGACGGCCAGGTGGGCAATCTCAGGCTTCAGCCGACCGGGTCCACAGGGTCGGTTCCTGCAGACATTTCTCCGCGGCGACGGCGCTGTCGCGCTGTGCTACGCTTCTTCATTAGTAGGGAATGGGCAACGCCTGATGACCCTCCTGACCCGGACGCACCAGCGGCGATACCAGAATTTCGATGGCGAAGGGTTTCTCGTAGAGCGGGCGCCGGTGCTCATCGGTAAAGACGATGTGCAGCCGCTCACGGCGTCCCCCACGCCCTTTGAGCGGTGGCGGCATGGGGATAGTGACTTCGGCCATGTACCCTCGAGCCGGCACCGTGATCACCGCTCGCTGCACAACGAAGGCGTAGCGCTGGTAGATGGCCGAGCGGACCTCGATATGGACGCGCTCGCCATGTGTGAGGGCGCTCAAGCCTACAGGTCGGCTGCCTGCACGCGAGCCGGGCGGGGGGAGAGCTCGATCCCTCCCCATGAGGCGCACTCGGATGGCAAAGCGCTGGCCGGGTTGGAGGCGCAACGGTGTTTCGATAATGGCAGCAGCAGCCGTGCCACGCTGCTGCTCGCCAACAATGAAGCGCTGAATCTGGCGCAGGAGCGAACGCTCTTGCGTGCCCTCGCTGGGCGAGGCCTTCACGAGAGCGGTGCTCTCCGACTTCCCATGTGGGAGGAGTTTGCTCTGTAGCGTCGGCAGCAGGCCAGTAATGCGCTTCTGCAATTGCTGCGTCAGACGCCGTGCCAGCTCCCCAATCTCCTCCAGCTCGGAGCGGCGGCGCTCCAGGATATAGGTAGGTAGCGCAGCAATCTCATCCGCCGGCTGTTGAGCTGTCGATGCGGCTGGTCCTGGTCCACCCTGCCCCCATGTAGGACTCACGCTTGACACCTCGTGCTTGCTCGCCTCGGCCTCCTCGGAGGTGGAGACGGAAGCCGGGCCGGTGCCAGCAGACTGCTGGCCGGCGTCGGCCATTGGTCCGCTACGAGCGGAACGCCGTCCGCTGCGTTTTCTGCCACGCTCCGCGGCACCATTCTGCAGATCTGGACCAGGCGCCTGCTCGCCCAGCCCCCCGGTCGCTGTCGGACGCGGGTAGCGCACGACCTGGGTACTGATGTAAGGATTGGCGAGCGATTCGGCCAGGGAAGCGGCGCTCTGGAAGCGCTCGGATCGTTCGAAAGCCAGCGCCCGCATCACTACCGCCTCAATTTCCGGCTTCACACGCGGATTCAGCTCGCGCGGTGAGCGTAGGTGAGGCGCCGGGGCAGAGGGCGGCCTACCAGTGAGCAACAGGTAAAGCAGGGCGCCCAGACTATAGACATCGGAGCGGGCTTCGACCTTGCCCTGCTCGACCTCCGGCGCCGTAAAGGGGCCAGGCTTAAAGGGACGGGTTGTTCCGGTCAAGACCGGCAGCAGAGTACGTATATACAGCGGGAGCCAGCAGAGCAATAAGGCCGGATGACCGCGGTAATCCAGGCTGCCCAGGACCAGAGCCTGCGGGTCCAGTTCGCCGATCACAATCTGGTGGCCGTGGAGACGATCTACGGTCTCACACAGCTCCTGAATCCACTGCACAGCCACCTGTTCATCCGGCAGCCCGATCCCGCTCTGGAGAACGTTCTCCAGGGTGTAGAGCCGTCCTTCTCCCTCAGCGCTGGCCTGATAGCCCTCGCTCTGAGCCTCGGCGGCTGCGTGACTGCCAGCCTCCTGCTTGTGCGTGAAGGGATTGCCGGCAATCACATAGACATGCCCTTGATCATATTCCTGCCGCAGAATAGGCGTCAGATGAGGGATAGCATGACGACGCAGCAGGTCGTACTCGCGCCTGACAAGCTGCGCCGCGCGCTGGCGGGCCTCGTCATCCAGCATACTAATATCGACATCGCTGATGACCACCGTCTGCTGTGTAGCGGTATCGGTAGCCAAGAATAGGCTGATGTAGGGACGGCGGCGCACCAGCGAGGTAATGCGATAGCGTTGGCGAAACTCGGCCTCGGCCTCCGCCGGGCGGGGTGAGGCAGCTCCCTCGATCCGCTTCCCGCAGGTGCCACAGAAAGCCGCGTAGGGCGGCAAGACGGCGTTACACTGGGGACAGCGCTGTGTGTCGGGAGAATCCCGCCTGCTGGTCGTCTGTGTCATGCTCATGGACAGGTGCCTTGCCGTGTGTTATTGCGCAGATTATTGCTCGCGAGAGAAATGATCACCAAAAGATTATAGCATAGCGAATCGGCGATGCGTAGCCGAATCGGTCCCTTCTCCGTCAGAACCCAGTGGAAAGCATGCGCTGGCCCGCTGCTTCTCTGTGCCTCTTCTAGTTCTAGGATAACTCAGTGTGGAACAGGGCCGCTTCAGAGGAAGCTGGGCCAGGAAGGTTCTTGCCCTTGTCACCTCGTCAGGCTTTTGTTAGAATCTGACGGGAAACAGCGAGGAGTTGCTCACGTCGCACGTACGCACGCACGCAAGAAACGAGACAAGAACAGGGCAGATAGATCCACCGCTTCAATGCCGGTCTACTCTGCTACAATGGGAGGGAGGGAGTATGCAGGGCGATAGAGACTACACTGGCTCGTTTCAGACGAACCTGCTCTTGACCTGATAGATAGATGCCTTCGCGTCGAGCATCGTGCTGTCTCCGCTTCGCCTCTCTCCCACACGCTGGCCAGCCTGCTAGCAGGCCTGGTCAGGGCAGGCAACAAGGCTTGCCTTGGACGGTGCTCTCAGTGCCCGCTCGCTCGATGGAGGATATTTTTTTTATGGATTTAGCGAGCCTGATCTTTTGGATCATCGCCGTTGTGCTGGTTGCTGCGGCGCTGGTCGTCGTGGGCCAGCGAAATATTGTGCATAGCGCGCTGGCGCTGGTGGTGGTCTTTGCAATGGCCTCCGGCATCTTCCTCTTGCTCAATGCGGAGTTCATTGCGATTGTCCAGATCCTCATCTACGCCGGCGCGGTGACGATCTTGATCCTGTTCGCGCTGATGCTGACACGCATCGCCGGGCAGCGTGTGACCAATCCGAACGCCCGCCCGTTGGCGATGGCGGTGGCGCTGGTGGTCTCAGCCCTGGTCGGCCTGGGGATCATTTTCGCCGCCACAGTCAGTCAGTTCGCTCAGTCAGCTCCCGCCGCTCAGTTGCTTCAGGGAACGGTCTGTTCTCTCCCCTCCAATAATGTGATTGCGATCGGCCAGCTCCTCTATAGTCCTTCCTGCTATAGCTATGTGCTGCCGTTCGAAATCGCGACGGTGGTGCTGCTGGTGGCTATCGTGGGCGCGATCGTGATCAGTCGCCAAGAGGAGGAGTAAGCTGCTATGGGCCTGACTCTGACTCATTTTGTGGTGCTTGGCACGGTCCTTTTCTGCATCGGCCTCTACGGCGCGCTGACGAAGCGCAATGCGATCGCTATTTTGATGAGCATTGAGATTATGCTCAATGCCGTCAATATCACGTTGATCGCTTTCTCTGCCTTTAACCACGTCAAGCCCTATTCGAATCTGCTGACAGGACAGATTTTCGCCATCTTCATCATCACTATCGCTGCGGCGGAGGCGGCGCTTGCGCTGGCAATGATTATCGCGATCTACCGCAAGCGCCAGACGGTGGATGTTGGCGAAATCGATATGCTGAAGTGGTGATTTGCTATGTATGGTCTGTATGAGTACGCCTGGCTCATTCTGGCCGCTCCGCTGATATCGTTCGTGGTGATCGTCTTCGGGACGCGCATGGCCGATCTGTGGAGCCGCCATCATGGGCAGACGGCGCAGGACTACGCGGCCTACCTGCGCGAGGCGGACCCGGCCTTTGCTGCCTGGGAGGCGTCTGTCGGCTCCGGTAGCGGTGGGCATGGGGCCAATGGCCATGCGGCTGCCAGCGCTCCTACCCATGCCGCTCATCATGGGGAGGCGCACGCTGAGGGCGCGGGAGATGCGGGACACCACGGCGATCCCTACGATGATGATCCGACGGTGCCGTATTTGACTCCCTGGGCAAAGCTCAGCGGCTATGTGGCCATCGCGCTGATGCTCTTTGCCTGCCTCTATTCCTGGCTGTTGCTCTTCGCTTCGCTCGGTCTGCTCCCCGGTACGCCACGCTTGCCCGAGGGCGGTCTGACGCTCTTCTCCTATACCTGGGGCAGTGATCCCGCCTTCCAGCCCTATACGATCGCTTTCCATCTGGATAATCTGGCCCTGGCGATGACGGTGGTGGTTACGACCGTCTCCCTGCTGGTCCAGTTTTATTCTCAGGGCTATATGGCGACCTCCGCCGGCTACGCCCGCTTCTTCGCTTACTTGTCTCTCTTCGCTTTCTCGATGCTGACCATCGTTTTCGCGGCGAATTTCCTGGTGATTTTCGTCGGCTGGGAACTGGTCGGCTTGAGTTCCTACTTGCTGATCGGCTTCTGGATCAATAAGCGGGCCAAGCCCGATGAGGAGCGCCCTGCTCCTGCCAGCGCTGCGCTGCAAGCCTTCGTCATGAACCGCATCGGTGATGTGGGCTTCATTCTCGGCATTATGATCCTGTTCGCGACGACGGGGACCTTTGATTTTGCAACGCTGGCCGGTAACGGCCCCCACGGAGTGGCTCAGGCTTTCGCTGGCAATCAGGCTCTGCTGACGCTGGCGATGATCCTGGTCTTCTGCGGCGCGATCGGTAAGTCGGCGCAGGTGCCGCTGCATACCTGGCTGCCCTCGGCAATGGAGGGTCCGACTCCGGTGAGCGCCCTGATCCATGCGGCGACGATGGTGGCTGCCGGTGTCTATATGGTGGCGCGAACGTTCGCGCTCTTCTCCGCCGCCGGCCCGCAGGCCTTCGGGGTGGTGGCCTGGATCGGTGGGATTACAGCCATCTTTGCGGCAACCATTGGCCTGACGCAGACGGACTTTAAGCGGGTGCTGGCCTTCTCGACGATTAGCCAGCTCGGCTATATGTTCGTGGGCCTCGGTGTGGCCGGGACGGAGATCGGTCCGGGCGCCGGTATGTTCCATCTGTTTACGCACGCTTTCTTTAAGGCGTTGCTCTTCCTGGGCGCCGGAAGCGTGTTGCATGCTCTCCATCACGCTATGCATCGTGAGGTCCAGGATATGCGCTTGATGGGCGGCCTGGCGCGCTTCATGCCCGTTACGGCAGCAACCTGGCTGATCGCGGGCCTGTCGATCTCTGGCTTCCCCTTCCTGTCCGGCTTCTATAGCAAGGAGACGCTGATTTCGCTGGCCTTTGAACACGGCGACTACGCCCTTTGGGCGATTACGCTGGTGACTGCCGGGCTAACGGCGTTCTATATGTTCCGCGCTTTCTTCCTGGCCTTTGGCGGCAAGGGCGGCGCGCTCGGTGGGATCTGGGGCGGCCCGTATCGGGGTGAGGGTAGACCGCATGAGTCGCCGCTGACTATGACGTTGCCGCTGGTGATTCTGGCGGTTTTCTCGATCTTCGCCGGCTACTGGGTCGGCTTCTTCCAGTATCTGGACCCTCATGCGCCGCTGCTGGATCTGGGCAAGATCTTTAGCGATGGCCTGACCTGGCTGGGCGTGGCCCTTTCGCTGTTGGGAATCGCCTGGGCTTATGTGCTCTATTGTGCTGTGGGGTGGGAGCGCGTGCATAAGGTGGTCGAGGCCAATGCGGTCTTGCGCTTCTTCCATCGTTTGCTGCTGCACCGCTATTATGTCGATACGCTCTATAACTGGATCGTGCGCTATGTGGTGCTGGGCCTCTGCCATGTGGCGGCGGCTTTCGATCGCTTCGTGGTCGATGGCCTCGTCAATGGGGTGGCCGGTCTGGTGCTGGAGCTGGGCAGCGGTTTGCGGCGCGCGGAGACCGGCAAGGTCCAGGCCTATATGACGGTCTTTTTCGGTGGGATCGCCGTCTTCGCCGTGGTTGTCTTTGTGCTGGCTACGCTGAGATAGAGGGGAGGGAGCGCTGTGATCTTTGCCTACGATCTCACCTGGATTCTCTTGCTGCCAACGCTGGGCGGAGTGCTGGCGATGGTGACCCCGGTGCGCCTCTCGCGCTGGGTGGCGCTGGTCTTTAGTGCGGCGACGCTGGCGCTTTCGCTCTGGATCTTCTTGCGTATTGCTCTGGCTACTGGCTACCATTTCGGGTCGGTGACGGACCTGAAGGCCGATCCGGCTTCGATCGATGTGGTACAGCTCCCCTGGATTCAGTTCCAGCTCGGGTCGGTGCCGTTCCGCATCGATTACTACTTGGGTGTGGATGGGTTGAGCCTGCCGCTGGTCATCTTGAATGCTCTGTTGACACTGCTGGCGGTGATCGGTGGCTGGGAGAAGCCGCGGGTGAAAGAGTATATGGCCCTCTTGCTGCTGTTGGAGGCGGGGGTGATGGGGGTCTTTATGGCGCTGGATTTGCTGCTCTTCTTCCTGTTCTGGGAGGTGGAGCTGGCGCCGATGTTCTTATTGATCGGGATTTGGGGCAGCGAGACGGAGAAACATGGGATGCCGGGCCGCATCTATTCGGCCTGGAAGTTCTTGCTGTATACCTTCTTCGGCAGTATCTTTATGCTGGCTGGGATCTTGCTGGTCTATTTCCAGGCCGGCCAGAATACGGCCAGTCTGCCGGTGCTGATGCAGCATCTGTTGCCCGCCAGTACGGGGGTGACGATCCCGCTGCTCGGGGTGACGATGGGCTCGCAGTTGCTGGCTTTCTTGCTGGTCTTTGTGGCCTTTGCCGTCAAGATCCCGATGTTCCCGCTGCATACCTGGCTGCCGGATGCGCATACGGATGCTCCGACTGAGGTGAGTGTCATCCTGGCCGGTGTGCTGCTGAAGATGGGCGCCTATGGGCTGATTCGTATCTGCCTGGGCCTCTTCCCGGATGGGTTGCAGCAGTTTGCTCCGCTGCTGGTGGTGCTGGCGGTGATCAATATTCTGTACGGGGCGGCCATCTGCCTGGTGCAGAAGGATATGAAGCGCCTGGTAGCTTATTCGAGCGTGAGCCATATGGGGGTGATTTTGCTGGGCGTGGCGGCGGCGGCGATGGCGGTGCATACGAGCAATCCCGATGTGGCGCGCTTCGGGACGGCGGCTTTGATGGGGGCAACAGTGCAGATGATTAGCCACGGGCTGATTACAAGTCTGCTCTTCTTCTGCGTGGGTGTGATCTATGACCGGGCCCATACGCGCGAGATCGAGATCTTCGGTGGGGTGGCGAAGCGTATGCCGCTGTGGGCGACGCTCTTTACGTTCGCTGGCCTGGCGTCGCTCGGTTTGCCGGGTCTGGCGGGCTTCGTGGCCGAGTATATGGTCTTTACGAGTAGCTACCGCATCTGGCCGGTGCCGACGGCGATCGCGGTCTTTACGATGATTTTGACGGCGGCTTACTTGCTGTGGATGTTGAAGCGGGTCTTGTTCGGTCCTTTCAATCTGCGCTGGAATTGGTTGCCCGATGCTACCTGGCGTGAGGCCATTCCGCTGGTGACACTGGCGGCGTTCATCGTGCTGGTGGGGATCTATCCCGGTTTCTTGTTGGATGTGATCGTTCCGGCGCTGCATCATCTGCTGCCGGTAGCTACAACGGCGCTGGGTCGCTAGGAGGCGCGTGCTATGGCTACGGGTTTTAAGGTTGCTGATCTCTACTTGCTCTCGCCGGAGCTGAGCCTGACGCTGTTGGCGCTGGTGGTGATGGCGGTGGATCTGTTTGTAAAGCGCCGCGCGATTACGGCGACGGTGGCGCTGGTGGGCTTGCTGGTGCCGGCTTTTCTGACGATTTCGCTCATTTTGACGAATACTGGTACGGCTCGCCGCGCTTTCTTTAATATGCTGGTGGTCGATAACTATGCTCTGTTCTTTAAGGTGGTCTTCCTGCTGATCGCGGCGGTGATGATCTTGTCTTCGTACTCGTACGTGACGAAGTACGTGCGGGGCGCCGGCGAGTTCTATACGCTGCTGCTCTTTTCGACGACCGGCATGATGTTGATGGCGAGCACCGGCGAGCTGATCTCTCTCTATATCTCGCTGGAGCTGACGAGCTTTCCGCTGTATGTGATGGCCGGGCTGCTGCGTACTGATCAGCGTTCGGCTGAGGCGGCGGTGAAGTATGTGCTGCTGGGGGCGATGTCGTCGGCGATTCTGCTCTATGGGCTGGCGCTGCTCTATGGGCTGACGGGCACGACGGATCTGCTGAGCATCGCTGGGACGTTCGCCCGGGGCCTGCAAGATGGCAATCTGTTGGTGATTGTGGCCGATATTCTGATCCTGGCGGGCTTCGGCTTTAAGATTTCGGCGGTGCCCTTCCATATGTGGGCCCCCGATATTTATGAGGGGGCGCCCACGCCGGCTACGGCTTTCTTTTCGGTCGGCTCGAAGGCGGCTGGCTTCGCTGGCTTGCTGCGCATTTTCTTCTACGGCGGGCTGAATCTGCGTGATCTTCCTCAGTTGGTGGTGGTGGTGGCGATTATGGCCATTTTGACGATGACGCTGGGCAATGTGGTGGCGGCGGTGCAGGCCAATGTCAAGCGGATGATGGCCTATTCGAGCATTGCTCAGGCGGGCTATTTGTTGGTGGGCTTCTGTGCAAGTCTGGCAACTGGCCGCCCGGAGGGCAATGCGGCTGTGCTCTTCTTTATCCTGGTGTATGTGTTGACCAATCTGGGGGCTTTCGCGGGGATTATTGCCCTGGCCAATGCAACAGGCGGGGAGCAGATCGAGGATTTTCGCGGCCTGGCGCGGCGCGAGCCGCTGGTGAGTTTGGGCACGGCGCTTTGTCTGCTGTCGCTGGCGGGGATTCCTCCGGTGGCCGGTTTCTGGAGTAAGGTGTTTCTGTTCAGTGCGGCCTGGAGCCAGGGGGTGGAGATGAATCAGCCCTGGCTGCAGTGGCTGGTGATTATTGCTTTGCTTAATAGTGTGGTGTCGCTGGTCTACTATGGGCGCATTGTGAAGGCGATGTACTTCGATGCGCCTCCCAGGGAGGACCGCCTGTCGACGCCGTTGGGCTTGAGTTCGTCAATTGTGCTGGCAACGGCAGCTTTGCTGGTGTTGATTGTGGTGGCGCAGGTGGTGCTGAATTGGGCGCTGCCAGCGGCGTCGATGCTTTTCGCTTCGGCTCAGGGCGTGCTGACGGCGCTCGGCCACTAGTCGGGCGCTGCGCCTGCCTTAATCTGGCAGGCAGACAGGCAGGGACGAGAGAAGGCTACGCTGATGACAACACAGAGGACGGCTCGCCTGGCGAGCCGTCCTCCTTCTTTTCAGTCAGGGAGATTATAGCCACCTGCTGCTGGATGTGACAGGCTCTTTCCAGGCTTCAGGTAGGGTCAGTTGCCTCTGGTGAGAGAACAGCTCCTGTACACCAGAGGCAAGGTTACCTTTTCAGAGACGGTTGCCGCTACACGCACCCCCAAAGCTCACCTGGGTCGATGTTGCGACCCCAGATATAAGCCCCTTTCCGAGGACACCGATAGGACAGGCCGGGGCGCGTATTTTGGGAGGTATACTGCGGTCCCATGTCCGCCTCCCGCTCCTAAGCTAGTAGATGCCCAAGGCCAGGCCGAGCCCTTGGACGCTGGCATGGCCCGGCGCCTGCGCGCTCAGGCGGGCATAGAGTGCCCTTAACTCCGGCACCACTTTCACCGATCCCATCTCTTGCGCTGTTCTCCAGGCCCGCATCCCCAGCCAGGCGCTCTGCTCCACCTCTCCCCACGCCAGCAACAGTTTCGCCTCCGTCACATCCAGGTACATCCGCCAGGCGCCGACCTCGCTCTCCAGACCCGACCGCGCCTGCGCCAGCTCCCGATACGCCGCTTCCAGCCCCTTGCGCTCCCCCTGTCGCTGCGCCAGCGTCAGCAGCAGCTTCGCCCCCTCGTGATGCACGGCCGCCCGGTTCAGCTTCAGCAGCGAGGCGTCTTCTTCTCCCCCTTCAACCCGCTCCGCCAACGTGAGCGCCTCCTTTTGCCAGCTCCTCCACTGCCGCTCGTCCCCCTCCCCCACCGCCGCCAGCACCGTCGCCGCCCGCAGGTACAGGTTGCCTCCTAACGCCGGCCCTACCCGCTTCACCCAGCGCAAGCCCTCCTGCGCCGCATCCCTGGCCTGCTCAGCGGTGCCCATCTGGTGATAGAGATCCATCAGGCGATAGAAGGCCAGGCCGATGAGCGTCGGCTCCTCCTGCTCCTGACCGAGCCGGAGCAGTTCGCTGGCCAGGCTCAAGGCCACGTTGCTCTGGTGATCCCCCCGTGAGTGCCTGGCGATGGAGCTGGCCCGCAGCAGGTACAGGCCCAGCAGCCAGAGCCAGGCTTCCCGCTCGCTGGCCGGCGCCTCCTTCACCTTCTGGCGCAGTTTCCTCAGCCAGCGCGGCAGCCGCTCGGCCAGTATGCGGAATTGACCTGCATACAGGAGCCGACTCGCGAGCACTAACAGATCTTCAAAGTGATAGT
The DNA here is from genome assembly GCF_059696725.1 of Thermogemmatispora argillosa. Classification (NCBI taxonomy): domain Bacteria; kingdom Bacillati; phylum Chloroflexota; class Ktedonobacteria; order Thermogemmatisporales; family Thermogemmatisporaceae; genus Thermogemmatispora; species Thermogemmatispora argillosa. The sequence goes on from NZ_AP019377.1 coordinate 2,256,442, forward strand.
AGCTCTCCAGGCTGACCACCTCGGCCAGCCGTTCGTAGCTGCTGCCCGGTTCTCCTCCCTTCCCTACCATAAATACCTGCTCCCAGGCCAGCCCCAACAACGCCGGCGGCACCTGCAACAACCTCGCCAGCAAGATGCGTCGCTCCGGATCTGCCAGGTACATCGTCGCCTCCCAGTAGCTTACCGTCTGCTTCTCTACTCCTAGCGCTTGCGCTACTTCCGCTCGACTGTAGCCGCGCCGTCGCCGATAGTCGCTCAGCACCTCCCCCATATGAGGCAAATTGTACTTTCCAGGCGGATAGTTCCCGTATCTCCCCCACTAGTAGGCCTGGCTCATCTTACGCCTCCTTTGCCCACTATGAGAACAAAGACACCTGCTACCGGGGAGTGTACCATCCTGTTTGCTTCATTTCAATGGATTGAACGTCACAGACTTCGCTACATAATTTTGCTTTTGGGAGACTTTTCAGCGCAGTTTCCGAGCGAGGCAATCAGACCAGGCGAGATTGGACCTCAGCCCTGTTCAGGCTCCCTGGCCCGGGCCAAACAAAGCCCGAATCTGGGAGGCGGCTTCCTCTAACGAGATTTGGCGATCCTGCACGCGCCTCAGAATGTCCTCTAGCGTCGGCGCCTCTTCCCCGGCAACCTGACCAGCAGTCGCTTGCCTTTCTGGCTGCCCTATCCCAGAGCCAGGGCCAGCAGACTGCAATGGCGCCGGTAGAGAGACCCCCAAGGCGGTGAGCACTTTGCTGCGCTGTTCCTGCCACAGATAGATGCCCAGCACGACCAGCCCAACCAGCAAGGCGACTACACTCTCCTGTGCCAGGCGCGGCCAGTTCTCTACAGGAGAGCCGAGCAAAGCAGTGCTCCCGGCAAAAAGAAGTACCGCCCCGCCGATGGTGGTCGCCAACACGCCGCCGATCAGGACCGCCAAAATAAAGCCCTGGCACGGGAGCAAAGCACGCTCTGGCTCCTGTCGATAGCGCCGCAGCAAGAGCAGATTTAGAGGCAGTGCGCCCAGACCAACCAGCAGCGGTGCCACCCCATCGATCCAGTCGCCAGGCTGCGGCAGAGGTCCCGTCGGGAATAGGCTGAAAAGCAGGGTCAGGAGTAGGCGCCCAACGCCAACCCAGAACAGCAGCGCCAGCAGGGCCGCAGCAATAGCTACCAGGCTGTAGCGCAGCACAGCTCGCGCCTGCTGTGGATCTGACAGCTGCTTCGCCTCGCTCTGCAGCCAGAACCAGGCGAAGCCGGCCACCAACAAGCCGACCAGGACCATCCCGGAAGGCAGCGAGAAAAGCAGCGTCCCCGGCGGGGTCAGCAGAGCCGTCGCCTGGATCTTCTCCCCCGTCAGGAAGCGTAGCAACAGGTCCAGAAGGGCCGCGGCTGAGTTCAGCGTCAAGAAGCAGCCATAGACCAGAAGGCCGGCGTAGAGCAGACGCCGTAGCCATGAGCCAGAGTCTTGACGATTAAAGTAGGCATATGCGAACCAGGCCAGCAGGAACCATAGCGCCGTCGCCAATGGACCGCGCAGATCGGCATGGCCAGCGACAACGGCGGGCGGTGCGATATGTCCCCCTCCGAGCACAAAGGTATCAAGGGCCAGAGAGAGGAAATAACTAGTGGCGCTCACGAGTGGGAAAACAAGGATGAGCTGAACACTATAGACATGAAGGCGCTGAAAAAACCAGGCCAGCCCGGAGCCAGGCGCCAGCCGCCGCCGCTCCCACTCCAGCGCCAGCAGCCCCAGGAGCGTCGCCAGGCCAGTGGCCGCATAGCCACTGTCAAACTGCGTCAGCACCTGACCGAGCGAGAAGATAGCGATCGGAGCCAGCACCAATTCACTGATATTTAAAAAAAAGGCGCGCACGGCCCCCCTACCGGCAGCCGGGTCTTGACGCAGATCACGACGCAGTAACCAGTAATGGAGGCCCCCCACGATAGTCACGAAGAAGAACACCGTTACAGCAAAGGCGAACGCCTGCACCACAGCAGCGCGATCAGGCACCGCCTCGTAGCTGGGACGCAGCGGGGTCAGACGCCATAGCGGATTGAGTAGAACAGTGAGGGCGTAGATGGCGAGGGCAAGCAGAGTCAGCAGGACTACATAGAGATAACTGCGATAGAGGTTGCGAGCCACGGCGCACGCTCCTTTCCTACAGGCTGGCCATCGAAAGATACCCCTCGATGCCGTTTTGCTGAGCTAAGCATACACAATCAGCGACCAGGCGACAATCAGTCTTATTATCGGCAGTTTCACCGTCGCCTGGTCGCCGCTAGTCGCTGCTAGCTACCTCTGCTTCAGTCCGTCAGCTTCGGCGAAACATCGCGCCTCAGACTATTGGTCCGTGGCTCGCCAGAGGGCACCTCAGACCTGCGCCAGCAGATCCAGAGGTTCGATCGGCTTCAATCCAGCTTCGATGCGGGCGCGGTACGGCTCCAGGAAGGGCGGCAAAGAGAGTCGCTCGCCCAGGTGCTCGGGGTCCTCATCCACAGCAAAACCCGGCAGATCTGTCGCCAACTCGAACAACACCCCACCCGGCTCGCGGAAGTAGATCGAATGAAAGTAGAAGCGGTCGATAATTGGCGTTACCGTGCGATTGACCGCTGCCACGCGCTCGCGCCAGGCCCGATGCTCCTCATCGGTAGGCACCCGGAAAGCTACATGATGGACGCCCCCGATCCCGACAAAGCGATGGAACGGAGCGTCGGGTTGAATCTCGACGTGGACCAGCGTCCCGGGGCCGCCCGGGCCGACCTCGAAAGCCACGACCTCGTATCCCTGCTCTTGCTGGTAGCTTCCCACCTGGCGGAAGCCCAGCACTTCGGTCAGGAAGCGCGCCGATGGCGCCAGGGTCCGTAGCGTTAGCTGCACGCCGTAGAAGCCGCGAATCGCATACTCAGCCGGCACAGGACTCCGGCGCCAGGGCCGGCCCTGCAGCCGCCCACCGTCGTCGACCAGCTCCAGGCGCTGGCCCTCGGGATCGCGGAACGGCAGACTGAGCGTCCCGTCCGGTCCCCGGCGACGTAGCTCATCATGCTCAACGTGCAAGCGCTCAAAGCGCTCCTGCCACCAGCGCAGGGCCTCCTCACCGTTGACTCCCAGCATAATGGTTGAAATCGTGCCCGCTCCGTGGCGATGGCGCTCCAACTCGGGCCAGTCGAAAAACGTCAGCTCTGTGCCGGGATGCCCCAACTCGTCGCCATAGAACAGGTGATAGGCCGAGACATCGTCTTGATTGACCGTCTTCTTGACCAGGCGCATCCCCAGCACCTGGGTATAAAAGGCCACATTCAGCGAAGCGTTACCCGTCACCGCCGTCACATGGTGAATACCGTGCAATTGCATTGCGTCTACTCCCTTCCGTACTCTTGCAGCTTCTTCCTCATCTATCTCCCATAGCTGCATCGAGGCGCCGGAGCGCCAGCCGGCCTAACTCCTGGTCCAGGTCCCTACACCGAGTAGCACAGCGCAGCAGGCCCGAAGAAGCGCGCCATAACCTGGCCAGGCCAGGTTAATAGTTACACTATAAGAAACACCCAGACCTCCCCAGAACTTCCCAAGCAGACAGCCCTTTTTACACTCGCAATTGCGCACGACGGCACCAAGGTGAAGACGACAGAGGAGTTTCCCAAAACAGAGGTGCATGGGTCGACACCAAAGTCGACCCATGCACCCCACCGGCCAGAGAGTTCAGAAGGAAGCGTGTATAGCAGAGCAACGGAGCACAGTTTGTGTCTCCTGCCCGAGAGAGAAGCTAGTAAATCTCTAGATACTCCTCGCGCTCCCAGTCAGTCACATGGGCCTTGAAGCGGGCCAGCTCACTGCGCTTGGCGCGCGTAAAGACCTCCACGAACTCATCGCCCAGCAACTGGCGAAACTCTTCATCGCGCTCCAAAGCATCCAGCGCCTCATCGAGCGTTGTTGGCAGAGGCGGAAACTCACTATGCTCCTCAGCTAGACCCGCTACCGCCGCCGGTGGCAGCTCCTGATCGCGCAGCCCCAGTACGCCCGCCGCCACCACCGCCGCGATCGAAAGATAGGGATTACTCAATGCAGTTGGCAGACGGTTCTCCAGATGGGTGCGCTCATCGCGGCTATTTTTCGCGCGGATCATGGCGGAGCGATCCTCTGGGCCCCAACTGATGTTAGAGGGAGCGAAGTGGTGAGGGACAAAGCGGTGATAGCAGTTCGGCGTCGGAGCCATCAGAGCCATCGCCGCATTAGCGTGCTTCAGCATTCCCTGCGTAAAATAGTACGCTGTACGCGAAAGCCCATGCTCATCATTAGGATCGAGAAAAGCATTCTGGCCCGTCTCCTTAGAGACCAGACTCACATGGGTATGAGCGCCACTGGCCGACTGATCGCTGAAAGGCTTGGTCATAAAGGTCGCATGATAGCCGAGCTGGCGCGCGATCATCTTCACCCCGTTTTTGAAAGTGAAGCCCAGATCAGCGGCCCGCAGAGCCGGATGAGCGCCATAATTGATCTCAAACTGGCCGGGGCCGTACTCGCAGTTAGCCGTGATGATATCGATGCCGATCTGTGGCATCAGCTCGACGATGCGCTCAGTGACGGGCACCGCCAGATTGCGCGACGTATTGAAGATATGCAGGCCATTGAAAACAGGCGTCATCGTCATCGGATCAAGCAAATAGAACTCATATTCAAGGCCGATGACTGCCTCGTAGCCGAGCTGATCCAGCTCCGCCAGCACGCGGCGCAAGACATGGCGCGGGGCCGCATGGAGCGGAGTACCGTCCTGCCAGTAGGCATCACAGATCAGGCGCGCCGTACCGCTCAACCAGGGGACCACGGCGGCTGTCGACAGATCGGGAATAAGGACCTGGTCGGCGTAATGCTTCTCCTCGTTATATTTGGTGCCTGGCACGACAAACGAGCGGCTATCGAGGGCCACGGTGCCGCCGTACATATTCAGGCCCTTCTCGGCGTAGCCACGCACCTTATTTAGAGGGATCAGCTTTGAGCGGGCTACACCATGCATATCGGGCAGCTCAAAGAGCACAGTACGAATACCCTGCTCCTCCCAATCGGTCAGGAGCTGTTCCAGAGAAATGGCGGTGCTCTGGTCCCTGTGCGTGATGGTCATCGCGCAAACCTCCATTCAGAGCAGCAGATTCATCAACACTGGCAGGCACATCGCTGGGTGCCCTCACCCCCAAAGCAGCAGGATGATTACAATGCCAGTGTACCTGAACATGGGGATCACAAAGCGGGCCTGCTGTCTCGTCGCGCAGGGACAGCAGTCCCTGTCTTCCCGCTTACACGGTAGTCTACCCAAGAGACAGGCAATTTGCAGGTTTGCCGCCCCTTTATGGCACAATGGGGTAGCTGCTGCTCACAGAGGCAGGCAGAGCGCCAGAGAGACTCAGCCCGCACCGACTGCTACGCGAGCTCAGTCCATCCAGTCAGTGCGAGCTGACAGGTGATCTAGTTGACCGCTGGTTGCTCAGGTCAAGGCTGTGTCAGTGGCCTACCATCAGGAGGCCAGCACAGCGCTCCAGTTGCCCCTTGCCGAGGACAACGGCTTGCGGCCCCATGATCTGCCCTGCAAGGACGCCTGGAGAGGCTATAGTCCTTGCCGGCTGGAGAGCCAGAGCTGTCATGAGTGGCAGACAAGCAAGCGGCAAGCCGGCTGGAAGGTCAGGCGAGCGCGCAAGGTCGGCGCCTACGAGACAAGCTGGCCTGTCCAGGTACCTGAGCCGGCCTGGACCGACGTTGAGTTCCCATTATCGCAGGTGACGGAATATGAAGGGGACTTCACGGTGCCCTTCAGATTGCGCGCATCCACAAAGCTGCCCTCTGCTGTGATGGAGTGAGGGGCGGCATTACAGGTCACCGGCCCTGTGAGCGTTTCAAAGACAACCGTATCCTGGCTCACGGCCTCTTCATAGGTAATCTTGCCGCCGCGATACGTCCCCCGGCAGGTTGCTACCATTGTCTCCTGATAGCGGATATTATTAGAGGTTACCCCGCTCATCGTATGCGGCTGCCCATCATCCTGCATGCCGTTCGCATAGCTGGCGCAGACTGTTCCGCCAGCAGGATCAGGATGGCCCGTAACCGTGAAGGTGCCGTTCGCCGTTTGCGATCCGCTTGTCGCAGTGAAGTTCACCTTGAAGCTGGCATCATCCGGCGGGGCCCCATTGGGACCAGGTGTATGAGCCTGGCCCTGCGGCACAATCACCACCGTCACCCCTTGCTGCACGCGGTTGTTGTTGGCATCTGCCGCCGTCAGCGTATGCTGGCCCACCTTCCAATCGCTCGTTACATTCAGATTCACACGCACCAAGCCATTGCTATCGGTTTTAGCATTCACTCCCGAAAGAGGCCGCCCATCCAGATAAAAGGTCACCTGCGAGTCCGACGCAAACTGCTCCCCACTTACCTGCAAGCTGGTCCCTGTAGCGCCCGCGGGCAGAGATCCAACGTGATAGCTGCTACTTATCCGTAGCTGGGGATGGCGCTGGCCCGGACCAAGCAGGTTGAAGGTCACCAGGGACCCGGCCAGGACCACGACTATAGCCAGAACCACGCCCCCAATGAGCAAGAGCCTGCGGGGAGGCTGCGGGCGCTTCCCTCCGGTCCCAGTTGGAATGGTATAGAGCGGCGGATATTCCGGTATCCCCGGCGGCGGGGGGGGTGTGAAGACACTTCCCCCCGCCAGCTCCGTCCCAGGTCCTGCTCCATAAGGGGGGACACCATACTGCGTTGCTCCATATGGCTCAGCGCCAGCCGCTGGTACTGTGAGCTGATAAGGGTCAGCCGGCGCATGGGTCGCTCCGGCTAAGCGCGTTGGTTCAAGCGGAGAGCCTGACTGACCCTCATTGATGCTGGCCCGAGCTGTTGGCTCGTGCGGCGCTGCGCCATAGAGTGGTCGACCGCAACTTCCACAGAAATGAGAGTCAGCCGGCACACTGGCGCCACAATAAGGACACTGCTGCATACTAGCTCACCTTCCCCCTCAATCGAGGCCTTGAAAGCAATAAAATAGAGACCTGATAGCCTATAAACATGGTGGGACCACCGCAGAACTGCTACTGCTACCGTGAAGTAAGCGCAGCGACACTCTCTTCTACTTCGATAAACGCAGCGATGGGCAGATTCTCTGGTTCCAATAGACCGATGCCCCTTTCAACGAGGCCGATAGCCCCTAGCAGATCCCGGGAGGCAAGCCCTGGCTCGGGCCACGCGCTCTCCATTCCCTTTCCTATCAATCACTATTCTGGGCTAATAAAAAATATTTGCTTAGCCGAGTATACTTTTAGATAGAAAGCATCACAGGCTACAATGGCCATGTTTCGCTGTAAAACAGCATAGAGTTCACTATCATTGCTGCTTGCTTGATTATTGAGCAAGAGCAGCGATGATAGCAGATGGGGCAGATCTGTAGCCTGGCAGCCTGTGGCTTTGCTTGAACCTGGAAAGGAGCAGTATGACCTCAGTGATCTTGCCTGCGCGAGAGTGCCAGCAGCGGTTAGAGGAGGTGTCTCAGCGATGACCGACTACGCGGGAGCCATTCCGATGTATGTGGATCGCTCGCGGGTCTTCATCGACGCCAACCAGCCCAAGTGGATCGTCATCCATAAGACCGCGGGCTTTCATACAGCGCAGGAGGTGGCCAATTACTTCGCCACGAATGCGGAGATGACCAGTACCCATTATGTCGTCGGACAAGATGGAACGGTCGTCCAGTGCGTGCGCGAGCAGGATGGCGCCGGCGGGAACTGCTGTCTGGAACCGGGGCATGCGGCCTTTTTGCCCGAGGGGGTCAATCTGAACCTCTTCACGATTAGCATCGAGCATGTCGACCCCGCGACGGATAACTCGACACCGCTCACCGATGCCCAGAAACGCGCTTCCTTCCGCCTGATTGCGGACATCTGTGAGCGCCACGGGATTCCCCGGCGGCATGGTGATGCCAACGGTGGAATCATCGGGCATTTTGAACTTGACCCCATTTCGCGCGCGCGCTGCCCGGGGAACTATCCCTGGAATGAGTTGTGGGCGTTTCTTGAGCAAGGAGGGTTTATGCTGGATATCCAGGCCACTCGTGGCTACTTCACTGATCTGGGGAATAATGTCTGGCGCTGTACCAAGACGGGCTACGTCGTCGGTCATGGCATCCTGGATTTCTACCGCCGCTATGGAGGCGATGCCCTCTACGGCCTGACCTACCTCGGGCTGCCCCTCTCCAATGAGACGCCTGTCACTGGCTACAAGGGCGTGGTCTTGCAACGCTTCGAGCGAGGAGTCGTTTGCTGGGACCCCGGCCATCAGGTGGATAATCCTCCCGGCTCCGGCCCGGCCTACTTGATGCACCTCGACCGTGGCCCCGGCCAGGACCCGCGCATCTTCACGCTTCAGCAGCAAGTGGCCACTCTTCAGCAGCAGGTGAATACGCTGAAACAGGAGGTCGATCTGCTCAAGCAGGAGTTGGATGCGCAGGAGCTTGGTTCAGGTTCGCCTGCTAAGCCGACAGGTTAGCTTAGCAAGTGAGCCGGTAACTCTGCCACAAGTTGAGCCTTGAGGCACCGCGCAGGCCTTGCCTCAGCGGAGAAAGGGCCTGCGCGGTGCCTCCTCTATGCTCCTGGTCATCGGCCCTGCCATTTGCTCCCTCCTTCAACCCGATCCCTTCCTCGCCTTTCAAGGCGGCCTTTAACTCGGTGCACCAGGCTAGCGCTCTTTCCCTCGGATGGGATATCATAGTATAGGAATTATTCCAACCCACTAGCTTCGCTCATCCGTATTACCGTATAAAATACAGAAGCAGCGACCGCGCCTGATCGCCTGGCGGCTAGAGCTGGCCGGCTATTCCTGGCCAGCGGACCAGTCTGCCGCTGGGGCGGTCTCGTCGAGCAGAAAGCAGGTCTGAACAAGATGGAAGCTCAGGCTTTACATACCTACGAGCGCGGCCCCGACGGCCCTCCACAGAGCAGGCCTCCGCGCTTGAATACTCCCCCCAATCCCAACGGCAGCGGCAACAACAACAATAATAACAATGAAAGCTTGACTTCGTTGCTGCTGCGCTCCCTGGTGATTGTGGGCATTCTGCTGCTTGGCTGGTGGGCCTTGCAGTCCTTCTTGCAGGGTGGGAACGGCAGCAGTAACCAAAACGCAATCGAGATCCCTTACAGCTCTTTCTACGCAGAAGTCGAAAAAGGCAACGTCAAGACGGCGGTTTTCCAGGGACAGGATGTGACCGGCGAGTTTAAGACGCCGGTGGCCGATCCCAATAACCCCGGCAAGACGTCGAAATATTATCACTTTACGCAGCTAGCAAGCGGAGACCCCAAGCTGATCCAGCTCTTGCTACAGCACAATGTCTCGGTCTCCGCTAAGCCGGCCAACGATGGCAGCCTGTGGCTGAACATCCTCTTTAACGCGCTGCCCTGGGTCTTTCTGGGAGTGCTTTTCCTCTTTATTATCAGACGCGCCACCCAGGGTCAGCAGAATATCTTTAGCTTCGGCAAGAGTCGGGCGCGCGTGATCATGGAGGATCGGCCCAGCACGACCTTCGCCGATGTTGCCGGCGTTGATGAGGCTAAGAACGATCTCATCGAGATCGTCGAGTTCTTGAAAACGCCTCAAAAGTTCCAGCGCCTGGGCGGCAAGATCCCGCGTGGCGTGCTCCTGGTTGGGCCACCAGGCACCGGCAAAACCCTGCTGGCGCGCGCCGTTGCCGGCGAGGCTGGGGTCCCCTTCTTCTCGATGTCCGGCTCCGAGTTCGTCGAGGTGCTCGTTGGCGTCGGGGCCAGCCGCGTGCGCGATCTCTTCGATCAGGCCAAAAAGGCCGCGCCCAGCATCATCTTTATCGACGAGATCGACGCCGTCGGGCGCCAGCGTGGAGCCAGCATCAATAGCAACGACGAGCGTGAGCAGACGCTCAATCAGTTGCTGGTCGAGATGGATGGCTTTGATGTGCGGCAGGCGGTAGTCGTGCTGGCGGCGACCAACCGGCCCGAAGGACTGGATAAAGCCCTGCTGCGCCCCGGTCGCTTTGATCGCCGTGTGACGGTGGACCGCCCCGACTGGAAAGGTCGCCTGGCGATCCTGCAGATCCATACGCGCAAGGTGCCTTTGGCCCCGGATGTGGACCTGGAGGCGATCGCGCGGGCCACGCCGGGCATGGTCGGCGCCGATCTGGCCAACCTGGTCAATGAGGCCGCTCTGCTGGCGGCTCGCCGCAATCTGGACAGCGTCAATCAGAATTGCTTCCTGGAGGCGCTGGATAAGATCGTTCTGGGCGCTGAACGTCCGCTGGTGCTGAGCGAAGAGGATCTGAGGGTGGTGGCCTACCATGAGGGCGGCCATGCCTTGACCGCTCTCTTGACCGAGCATGTCGACCCGGTCGGCAAAGTGACGATCGTGCCGCGCGGGCAGGCTCTCGGTGTGACTCGCTATCTGCCACTCGATGATCGCCACAATTACTCTCGCGAGTATCTTGAGGCGCGCCTGGTGACGGCCCTCGGGGGCCGTGCCGCCGAGGAGGTAGCTATCGGGCGCATTACAACCGGCGCAGAGAATGACCTGCAACAGGTGACGCAGATCGCACGTCACATGGTCACTAACTGGGGCATGAGCGAGCGCATTGGCCCGCTCTTCTTCCAGGAGCGCGAAGATCCCTTAGAGCGCGCCGCTTTCGGGCGCCGTGACTATAGCGAGAAGACGGCCTCCCTGATTGATAAGGAGGTCGATCGCATCGTGAAAGCCGCCTATAATCGCGCCCTGAACTTGCTGCGCGAACACCGCGTCACGCTGGATCGCATCGCTCAGGCTCTGCGCCTCTACGAGACGCTCGACGCCCAGCAGCTGCGCCAGATCATGATCGAGACCGGCTCGATTAAAGCCGCAGCTAGCTACTATCGCGAATAGAGGAGAGAGCTGACCAGAGCCGCTAGCGAGCGGTCTGCCTCTCTGCAGGATCTTGCAGAGTGATTGGCCTTTGGCCCTCAGAGCTTACTGCGCTAAGGCCACCAGGCCAGGAAAGCAGGAGGAAGGCTCCCCTTGCCAGAGCGAATGGAGCGGGAGCCTCCTCCTTCTCTGCTTTGGTCACAGCCTACACCTTAACGGGTCGCTATCGCTGATGAGCGAACGGGCAGCACACTGGACCTACGTTGCAGCCGACTGCTCGTTTAGCACAGCTCCAATGGTTTCTAGAAGCAGCTCGGGAGGAGACGGCTTGATCAGATACGCCTGGGCCCCGAGGTCCTGGGCTGAGCGCCGATGCTTCTCCGACGAGCGAGCTGTGAGCATGATGATCTTGAGCGACTCAAAGCGTGGGCTGGCCCGAATCATGCTCAGCAGCTCATAGCCGTTTAAGTGAGGCATCTCAATGTCAAGTAGCAAAACATCTGGCGGCTGCTCTAGCAACAGTTCCCAGGCCTCCATCCCATCGCGCGCCTGAATTACCCGATAGCCGGCTCGCTGGAGCGTCTGCTGCAAGGACTGGCGGATATAGACCGAATCGTCAGCGATCATAACCGTCCGTCCGGTGCTGGCAGCCAGCGGCTCACGGCGGCTGGAGAACGGTTCTGGCGGAGCCTTTGCCGGCGGCGCCTGGGCTGCCTCCGCCGGGGGAGAGAGACGCGTCAGATCGACAACCAGCAAAACATTGCCCTGGCCGTCAATGGCCGCCCCCATGATGCCCGGGCGCCGCAGATAGGGGGCCAGGGGCCGTACCACCAGCTCCATCCCCCCCAGAACCTCATCGACCTCAACCGCCCCACACGGCAGACCGTCCTGCAAGAGAAGCCAGGGACGTGCTTCAGCCGCTAACGTGGGAGCGGCCTCATCCTGCGCCTTGCCCGGCAGATTCAGCAAACGGTAGAGTGGCACGGCAGAGGCCGGCAACGGCGGGGCCTGAGCCGAGACCTGGCTTGTCTGCTCTAGAGGAATTCGTCCCGCCATAATGCGGCGCACCTGAGAGAAAGGCAAGATCAGACGCTGGCCCGCGGTGCGTACTAGCAGGCCGTGCATGGCCCCATGCAGACGAGGCAAGGTCAGATAGAAAGTCACACCCCCCAGGCCATTACGCTGAGCGGCCACGGTCCCTTGTAGCTGCTGAATGGGTCCCTGAACCAGCTCCAGCGCCCCCGCTCGCACCGGCGTTGAAAAGCCCAGCTCCAGCGATACCTCATTGCCGACCGCGTGAGCATAGAGCCAGACCCGCCGCTCTTGCTGCTCCTCTCCACCATCTTCGGCATGTGCACTGCTCAAACTTGTGATCATACCATAGCGTACCAATTGCAGCAGCGGGCGAGCCAAGGCCTCCAGAATATCCTGATCAACTTCTGTTGTCTCGCCGCGGGTTTCAAAGTAGACCCGTTGGCGCTGGGCGTCAGCACTCATCCTGATGGCGCGCCGAATGCGCGGCAGCAAGACAGCCAGCGGAGCTGAGCGTAACAAGAGCGTCTCACCCCGCACCCGATTGGCAAGATCCATATGGCGACGCAGCACGCGATCAAGGCGAGTGAAGGCCGCGCGAACCTGAGCCGAGGCTGTACTGACATCAGCAATCGCCTCGGAGAAGGCTCGCAGTAGTACATCGCTCTCAGTATAGCGATCAACCTCCATCTCATCCCAGGACGTCGCCTCGCGCGCCTTAAGCGCCAGAGCACTCAACCGCTGGCGCGGTTGAGCATGGGCCTGAGTGTGGCGGCCATACTGCTCCGCCTCCTCTAAAATACGGGCCACCAGCGAAGACAGAGGCTGCTGGGGGGGAGCGCGATGGGAAGTCTGTGGGATCTGCCCCAGCTCACTGAGGGAGAGGGGGTTAAGCGAAAGCAGCGTCTCCAGATACTGCAGGCGCGCCTGAGCGGCATACAGCTCCTGCAGGGCAGACTCCAGCTCGCGACGAGCGCTCTCCAATGGCTCCCGTTGCTCGGCCAGATGCTCGCTGTTAAGCACGAGCCGTTTGAGACGCTCCGCATCGACCAACACAGAAGGCAACGGCGAGCCGGACTCACGTGGCGTCCGCGTGCGGAGATGAAAGCGGGCGATCTCTTCGCGCAGCGGCGAGCGGGGCGCTAGCTCTTCCTCCTCCAACAGCGCCGCCTCATCAGCAGCGGTGAGAGCGATCAGGCTTTCCGAGGGCGTACGGCGCACGCTGCCAAACTCATTCAGGGCCTCATAGTCGGCCTCCAGCTCGGTGAGCGGCGCACTACTCTCTTGCCCTGTCTCAACGATGCTCTGCAGGGTCGCCTCCAGGGCGCGGACCGCTTGTACCAGGGCCATGAGACCGATCATCATCGGTACTGAGCCATCGCGCAGCGAGCCGACGAGCATTTCGATATAGTAGGCAATCGTCGACATCGATGGGCAGCCGACGGCGCCGGCGGTCCCTTTCAATTTATGGGCACAGCGGCGCAATGCCTCTAAACGGCCCTCATCAAGCTGATCCTCTTGTTCAAGCTGAGCCAGGGCCTGACGCATCGCAGCGATATCCTCATCGGCCTCGGCGGCAAACAGCGCAAGCATGTCGTCGAGGCCGCCCTCAGATGAGGGCGAGCCGGTCGCTGGCTCGCCTCCTTGGGCGTTCGCAGCCGTGGCCCTGTCTGTCAAGCCGTCGTTGGCCTCAGTCGCCGCCGCGCTGACCACCTCGGACTCGCTAGCTCCCTCCGGTGGCTCTAAATCCTCCATCTGGCGGAAGGCCTCGATAATCGCCAGATCCTCGGGCGTTAGCTGCGATTCCTCTTCAGGTTCAGGCACTTCCGGTCGATCGTTCCGCGGCTCAGCCATAGAATCCTGCCCTCTCTATCTCGCGCACAATCTCAGTCAGCAAAGCTGGCACATCTAAGACGGGATCAGTGCCATGCAGGCCGCGCAGCAGCTCACGGCGCACAGGCAGCGCCTCGCACTGCTCCAGAGGCGTATATTCCAGGGAGAGGATCGAGCCGATGGCGGGGACAAGCAGGCCAATGGGCTGCTCGGGATAATCGGCGACCAGGAGCATGCCCTCATCAGCGGGCGTCGTGGGGGCCCCACAGAGGAAGCCAGGCAGGTCAACGGCGGCAATGACCTCACCGCGCCAGGCGACCAGGCCAAGCAACCAGGCCGGGGAAGCGGGCAAAGCGGCAAAGCGATGGGGGGGAGGCACTACCTCACAGAGTGCCCTCAGTGAAACAAAACAGCAGCCCTGTCCTAGCGACAGGCTGCATTCTAGATACTCCTCGGGATGAGTCGCTGCCGGAACCATGCGAGCCAGCTCACGCGCATAGTTCCAGAACTCCTCATCGCTCAAGGCCTCCAGCGACCTGGAGAGAAACCCTCCCGCACGTGGTACAACCATCTTCTCTTCGCTCGCGCCGCCGCGGGCAGCACTACCCTCGTGCTACTCGTTTGTGCATTGGGTGGTGATGGGAACTGAGCGAACGGATGAATAACTCTCTCTATCCGTCTGCCTGCCACGCGCTTGCCCAAGCGACCGATCGATCGGGTGAGCACAGCGATTGGACAGCTCTCGCTCAATCAATCGCTCGCCCGGCAGGCTCAAGCTAGCTATAGGTTGGTGTTGGGCTGCCCAGATGGGCATGCACTACCGAAATGACATCCTGCGTTCGGAATGGCTTAGTGAGGTAATCCTTGGCTCCGGCCAGCCGTCCCTTGAGACGATCAATCACCCCATCTCGACCCGAGAGCATCACGATGACCGTGTTGCCAAATTGGGGCTTTGTGCGCAGAATGCGCGCAATTTCGTAGCCATCCATCTTTGGCAAACCGATATCGAGGATCACCAAATCTGGAACGCGATGTTTATGCTTCGTGAGAGCTTCTAGCGCCTGAATCCCATCAGGATAGCTGACATAATCAAAGCCCTCACGTCTCAGGCTGGTCTCGATGATCTTGCGCACGGTCAGCGAATCATCTATCACCATGACGAGTTTGCTCATAGTGTCTCCCTCTCTCTGCTTCCACACTACTACCTTCCTTCAATCCGCCCACATACAACAGTCTGTATGTATCGGATGACCCCCTGCGCTGCCTTCATCCTAAAGGCGGCGCTGGTAGAGCTGTCGCTTCGACTCCCCCGTGCTGCTCTCTCAGGATCGTCTCCTGATAAAACGTCGAAACACCCAGCCTACTCAGGTGACATATTGGGGCTGTAGCAATAGTACCATAGGCGTCCGCAAAGTGCAATACAAGGGCATAAAAAACTGATTAAGATTTTTACCGCGGTCAAACATGGCGCGCGGCTTGAGCCTGGGAGCGGCGCCCGCACCTGATGTGGTAATCTAGTAGCAACAGGCAAGCCGCCTGCGGCGAATCCAGAAGGATGGTCATTGCCTGGCTATTGCTACTCTTTCTGCCAAGCAGTAGAGGAGGCTTCTGAATGGCGGATACGCCGTTTCGCGAGCATGTGGTCATCATTACGGGTGCCTCGCGCGGCATTGGTGAGCAGCTCGCCTATCAATTGGCGGCTCAGGGTGCCTGGCTGGCCCTGGCCGCGCGCAGCAGCGAGGCCTTAGAGGCTGTCGCCTCTAGCTGTCGGGCCCGCGGTGCCCGCGCTCTGGCGATCCCGACCGATCTGCGCGATGAGGCTCAATGTCGGCGCCTGGTTGAGCGCACGGTCCATGAGTACGGTCGCCTGGATATGCTGATCAACAACGCCGGCATGGGCTTCCCGCGCCGTTTCGAGGCCCTCGACGATCTCTCAACGATCCGCCATGAGATCGAACTGAACTATTTGGGAACGGTCTACTGCACCTATTACGCCCTGCCCTATTTGAAGCGCAGTCGGGGGCGCATTGTCGGGGTTAACAGCTTTGGCGGCCTGCTCGGTCTCCCAGGTACCGCCGGCTATAATGCCTCAAAGCATGCCATGCGTGGCTTTTTGAATACGCTGCGCACAGAGCTGCACGGTAGCGGGGTCAGTGTCTCGATCACCTATTTGAGCGCTGTCCGCACGCCACGTCTGCAGGAGGTCATGGGCGAACAGGCCAATAAGGTGCCTGCTCTCGATCCCGCCCGCTGCGCCAGTCTGATTCTGCGCCAGGCCGCCCGCCGCCGTCGCGAGCAGGTGCTGACGCTTTCGGGCAAAACGCTGGTCTGGCTGAACCGCTGGGCGCCGGCCCTTGTCGAACGACTACTGGCCTCGACGGCCTTGATCTCTTACCGCGAGTAAGTCAGATGGCCAGCGCGCTGAGAGCTTTCCAGGGCTGGGGCCGCCTGTTTGTCGGTCCTGGCTTGACGCGGCCTGCGTTGGCCGACGCCAGGGGCTGACCTTCCTTCCTTCCTTTCTTTACCTTACAGCGATCCTGGTCTTGTCCGCTGGGCCAGGTTGCAATCTCCTTCAAGGAGGCTGTTGTCGTGACGACTTTGGAGCCTGTCCCTCTCTCTCAACGCCACATCGACTGGTTATTGATCGCTTTCTTCGCTATCAATCTGCTGTTCGTGACTTATTTGATCGATATCGAACAGATTATTATTCCTGACCCCCTGCACTTCAGCTATCCGCTCTGGCCGCCTCGCCCGGTGGTCGATCTGATCCACTGGTGGGGCCAACATTTTGATCCGCTGCTGATGGCCCGTCCGGTCTTCTTTAAGGTGACGATCTGGCTGGACGATTTGGTTTACGGTCCCTTCTATCTGGTGGCGATCTATGCTTACGCGAAGGGGCGCGAGTGGATTCGTCTGCCGAGCATCATCTACGCGGTGGCCATGATCGAGGGTGTGGTGATGATTCTGAGCGAGGAAGCTTTCGGTGTCTATCGCTCTCCCCAGCTAGGGGTAGTGTTTGCCGCTAACGCTTCGTGGATCATTTTCCCGCTGCTGATTCTATTCCGTATGGGACTGCGCGAGCATCCCTTTAGCCGCCCGGCACTGCTGACCAGGGCAGCTGTGGCGGGGGAAGGAGCCAGAGGATGAAGCGTGCTTTTGCGCTGGTTATCCTGGCCTATGGGCTGGCGCTGGCTGCCGCCTGGGCGATTCTTTGGCCCTTACAGGACTGGCCGCCTCTGGCGGCTTTGGCTGTGGCCGACGGGCTGGCGACTGTGGTGGTCTTTGTCTTCAGCGTGCTGACAGATAATTCGAGCCTCTACGATCCTTATTGGAGCGTGGCCCCGGTCCCGATCGCGCTTTTCTGGTTATTCCAGCCCTCTTCGGATGGCCTGGCCAATGCGCGCCATGTGCTGATCTTTGGTTTGCTCTGTCTCTGGGCGCTGCGCCTCACCTGGAACTGGGCCCGGCGCTGGCATGGTCTGGAGCATGAGGACTGGCGCTATGTGGATATTCGCAAGAGTACTGGTCGCTGGTACTGGCCAGTGAGCCTGCTTGGCATCCACTTGATGCCAACGGCGCTGGTCTTTTTGGGCTGCTTGAGCCTGTGGCCTAACCTGAGCGATCGTGGCACGCCACTCAGGCCCGCTGATGGGCTGGCGGCTGTGGTGACGCTGGCGGCGATCGCGATCGAGGCCCTGGCCGATCAGCAAATGGAGAGCTTCCGGGCCCGGCCTGCCGCCGAGCGCGGACCTTTGCCGCCGGGCCTCTGGTCCTGGCCGCGCCATCCCAACTACTTCGGCGAAGTGCTGTTCTGGTGGGGCCTCTTTCTGTTTGTTCTGGTAGCCCACCCGGCTTTCTGGTGGACACTGATCGGGCCGCTGGCTATTCTGATACTCTTTCTCGGGGTCAGTATCCCGATGATGGAGCGTCACCTGTCGGCAAAGTACCCTGCTCTCTACACCGAGTATCGGCGACGCGTCTCTCCCTTTGTCCCCTGGCCACCACGTTCGCGTCCACCGCAGTGAGCAGCAGGGGGCGGAGGTCGTGCTCAATGTGCTATAGTGTTTTTGTCCTGTGAATGTGGCTCTGGAGCAAAAGGCAGAGAAAGCCAGCGGGCCAGGCGACAATGCCAGAACGGATGCAATCGCTAGAACAGGAGGAGAGCAATGGCTGTCTATATCATCGCCAGTATTGACATCACCGATCCCGAAGAGTATCAAGAGTATGCTCGTCAGGCCGGCGCCACCGTGGCCCAATACGGAGGCAGATATCTGGCTCGGGGAAGCCAGATTGAGACGATCGAGGGCGATTGGAAGCCTGGCCGTATCGCCCTGCTGGAGTTCCCGACGGCTGAACAGGCCTGGGCCTGGTACAATTCTCCCGAGTACAGCGCGATTCGCGGTATTCGCCAGCGCGCCTCTCACTCACGCTTGATTCTTGTCCACGGTCTTCCTGAGCAGCCAGCCTGAACAGCTCAGGCTCTGGCAGCCAGCACCGGGCGGCTCTTTCCTCTCTTCTTAGCTGGCCATGTGAACCTCATGAGTGAGAGGGCCTGGCTGGCCACTCTCCTCATGAGGTCGTGTGTTGCTAGCCGTGAGAGCCGTGCTCATGAGTATGGGAGACCTCAGATGGCTCGCGCGCTGGCCGGTTCATCATGGTCAGCATGGCCGGGCCTCCGGTGCGCAGAAAGCGGATGATGAGCGCCGCCGCCAGCAGGAGAGCCAGCAGATTCAGGACAGTGGTGTAGTTCCAGTGTAGCCCTTCGCTGATGGCGGCAACCGTCCGCTGAGCCGGGATAAGGCCCAGAAGGCTAAAGAGAAGATCCACCAGGTAACCGGCCAGCGCCATTGTGATGTAGAAGGTCAGGAGCAAATAGCCTGCCACGCGCCAGCCGTAATACTTGCGATAGATGTCCAGAATAGGCAACACAATCAGGTCGGCAAAAATAAAGCTGACAAGACCGCCGAAGCTGATACCGCCACGCCAGAGGACCGCCGCTAAGGGGACATTGCCCACAGAGCAGACAAAGCTGATGATGGCTATCAGTGGACCTACTAGCGGCCCTTCGATCGTCGCCAGCGTAGGGTTATCGCTCAGGAAGAAGGCGCGCCAGAAGTTGGCGGGTACCCAGGCCGCCAGGGCCCCAGCGATGAGGAGGCCCAGCAGGACATCGGTCCAGACCGCCGCCCAGTCCATGACAAAATAGTGGCTGATGGCTGTGAAAGCGCGCCCGCTCCAGAGACGCCGCCAGAAAGGACCGTTTCCCTCCAGACTCATATCCATAGCCGCATGGCCTTCCATTCTTCCGCTGAGGCCGCGCTGCGCTTGCTCCTGAGCCTGCGCTACCAGCTTGCGCGTGAGCGTGAGCCGGAAGATGAGCGCTAGAAGGATGACCATGAGGAGGCCACCAAGGTATTGCGCCAGCAGGAAGGGCCAGCCGAGCAGGACCAGTAAGATGAGGCCCAGCTCAATGACCAGATTGGTGGAGGCTAGCTCAAAGACCATCGCCGCAGTGAAGCTGGCTCCCTTACGGAAGAGCGCGCGCGCCAGAGCGACCGCCGCATAGGAGCAAGAGCTAGAGGCGATGCCAAAGAGAGTGGCCAGCGCTAGATGACGGGGGGCCTCGCCGCCGAGCAGGCGCGCCAGCGTTCTCCGCGGGACCAGAGCCTGTACCAGCGCCGAGAGCCCGAAGCCGAGGACGAGCGGCCAGAGAATCTCCCAGAACATATTGAAGGCGCTGCTGAGCGCCTGCACGATGAACAAGGCGGCCTCTCCTCACTTTCTCATCGCAAAGCCCAGCCCGCTCTTGCCTGCGAGAGCGGATCTGGCTGATCTCTGCTCAAGGCCGGCGAACGACAAGCACTTGCTAAGACAGCTTAGGCCGTCCTGGCCGCGCCTGTCAAGCTCAGGCGAGCAGGGTTCAGCCGGGCGACCCTCGCTGAGCGCCCGCCGTGCCCAATCGCTTAAAGCTAGAGGGAGGAGGCTGGGGCATCGCTTGGAGCCTGCGGCTCTATCTCTTTTTCCAGAGTCAGGAACCAGCTACGGTGCAGCTGTGGATGGATGAGATTGGCGCGGATCAGTAGGGCGCGATCGCGCAAGATCTCCTCCGGCTGCCCATCGGCCAAAATGCGCCGCTCTTCACCAAGCACTAGCACACGACGCGCAATCAAGGGCACAATCTCCAGTTCATGCGTGGCCGTCACAATGGTCCGGCCCTGCTCCCCCAGACGCCGGATCAGATTGACCAGCACCCACTTGGTGCGCGGATCAAGTGAGGCTGTCGGCTCGTCCAGCAGAATGACCTCTGGCTGCAGCGAGAGCACTGAGGCAATGGCTGCCCGCTTTTTCTCGCCTCCCGACAGCTCAAAAGGCGCACGATCGGCCAGATGGCTGATCTCCATCAGCTCTAGCGCCTCCTGACAGCGCCGCTTGACCTCCTCGCGCGGCAGGCCGAGCTGCAGTGGCCCAAAGGCGACGTCATCGAAGACTGTGGCGCTGAAGAGCTGCACATCAGGATCTTGAAAGACCAGCCCGACCTGACGATGAAACGTAAATGTTTCCTGACCAGCCGCGACCGCCTGAATCTCGCGGCCCAGCGCCCGCATATAGCCCTCTTCCGGCGCCAGCAAACCATCGAGCAGCTTCAGCAGGGTCGATTTGCCGCTCCCATTGGCACCCAGCAGCGCAATTTGCTCGCCATGAGTAATCTCCAGATCGATGCCGTCAAGCGCCAAATGCCGACCGTGATAGCGATAGCGCACCCCACGCAACTGATAGATCACCTGCCCCGGCTGCAGCGCCGAGACCTGCATCAAGCTCATATGCTGATCCTCCCCAGGAAAAAGAGGCCGACCGCCAGCAGAGCTGCGCCCAGCAATGCCAGCACATCCCCAGCCCGCAGGCGATAATCGCTATAGGTGCGAATGGTGCCTGTGAAGCCACGCGCACACATAGCCGTATAGACCTCGTTGCTCATCTGGAAGGAGCGATTCATCAAGGTCACCAGAGCGGTCACGATCCAGGCCCGCTGCTCACCACCGCTCGTCAACCCTACCGTGCGACTCTTGCGCGCCTCAAAGAACCCATTGACGGTATGCAAAAAGAGGAAAATATAGCGGTAGGTCATCGAGAGCAGTAAAATAAAGATCTGCGGCACACGCAGGACCTGCAGACTCTTGAGCAGATCGGCCCAGCGCGTCGTGAGAATCAACAGGACAGCCAGAGAGACAGCATCGCCCACTCGCATCACAAAGATAGCCGCTCCCAGTAGGCTGGCCAGAGTCGGCCCCAGGTGCAGCGGCCCGATGACTAGCTCAAAGAGGCGCGGCCCGCCGCTCGTGAAAAAGATCGATGGCAGAATAACGATGCCCGCGAAAAAGGGGATGCCCAGCCAGACCCGGCGCACAAAAAAATCAAAGGGAAGCAGACTGAGACGCGCCGCCAGCAAAAGGACTCCGTACAGCAGTAGCAAGGCTAGCAGCGAGTGAGAAAGGCTGGCAGCCAGCACCGTCACCACGAACATGCCCAGCTTGACGCGCGGATCAAGGCCCTGCAGCCAACCTGGACGGCGCGCATGCTCCTCTGTAAAGACGGCGCGCTCAATGGCCTCCGTCACTCCCGCTAGCGTCTGTTCGACCCAGCCAAGCTGACGACGCACTTGCCGCCGCGTCTGGCGCTCTCGCATCAGACGCCCAGGTCCCTCGCTGGCCTCGGTCTGCTCCCTTAGCTGGTCGCCCGCTCCCACGCTCATAGAGCCTCCTCGCGCGGCTGCGCTTGCCTTTCACTTGCCCCTGCCTCATCTCCAGCGTGGCCAGTCAGGCGGCGTATTAGCAGCATCAGGCCAGAGACCACCAGCACCAGCAAGAGAATGCCGATGATACCACTGATCTCGTAGCCCAGTGCGGCATGCCACAGCGGCGCATTTGGGGCCGTAAAGAAGTCAGCGTTGATATTGTAGCCACTCAAGGGCGCGTTCCAGAGGCCATTGAGATCGCGCAGTCCCTGGGGAATATAGCCAAAAGCCTTCTGCACATCCTCGGGACTGCCCTCCCCGAAGGCAAAGCCTGGCGCAATCAGGCCCAGCGGCGCGAAAATGGCCAGCGCCATGAAGAAGGTTCCTACCCGTTTCAAGCGCGCCGGCAAGACCAGCCAGGTCAGGGGCAGGAGCACTACGGCGATGCCTAGCACGATCAGGAGCATGATGCCCACATCCGACCAGCTCACCTGCGACCAGTCCGCGCCAAAGAGATGGTCAAGGCGTCCTCCCCCAGTGATCAGGCCAGCGACAAAGAGCAGGACCAGCACTAGCGGGATCGCCAGCGCAAAGATGCGCCAGAGCGGCAATGTCTGCACTTCGCCGGTCGGCACGTCGCCGCCACTTACCGCCTCGCGCAACGTCGTGAGAAAGGTCGGGTGATGCTTCTGGATGTAGGCAAAGCCGAGGGCCGTAATCAAGGCTTCGACTAACGAGGCCCCAAAGGCGTGCGAGAGGAGCATCGCCGGCACGGCTACAGCGAGAGGATAGGGACTATAGAGGGCATGCCCGTTCTGCTCAAAGAGCAGCGGCTGTAGACCTAGCTCAATGCCGACCGCTAGAGCCGCCGCAGTGATCCCCAAATAGGCCCCAATGGCCGCCGCCCAGACGCGCCGCGTCGACAGCACCGGTGAGCGCCCGGCGATGAGTCGATAGGCATAATAACCGACAAACGGTAAAATTACCCCCATGTTCAGACAATTGATAAAAATAGCGAGAATGCCCCCATCGCCAAAGAAGAGCGCCTGAATAATCAGGGCCACGCTCACGCAGAGCGTAGCCGCCCAGGGACCTAGCACGATGGCGATCAAGGTACCGCCAACTCCGTGGGCCGTTGTGCCGCCGGGCACCGGCACATTGAACATCATGATAGTGAAGGAGAGCGCCGAAAAGATGGCCATCAGCGGCACCGTACGCCGGTTCAGTACATCGCGTACCTTATGTGTGGCTAGCGCCCAGGCAGGAACCGTCACTACACCGGAGCCGAGGGAGAAGACAGGCGAGAGATAGCCGTCGGGTATGTGCATGGCAGGAACCTCCGTAGCCCGCTCAGAAAAGAGACCACTGCCCAAGTGAGAGGAAGATCGCAGACGCCAGGTGCTATAGCGTAGGAACAAGCAGGCCGGTCAGCCTGGCGGCTCGCCCAAGCCTCGATTCTCGCCAGCCACCAGCCATAGCTGCCTGTCAAGTGCAATTGCAAATCTTTCTCAATAACTACTGGTAAGTATAGGGAAGCGGCAGGCTGCCTGTCAAGGGCACCAGCGACGCGCCAGCCGTCTTTCAGGATCTCCCGGCCGCGCTCCGCTCCGGGCGCGAACAGGACCAGTGAGAGCGACCGTCGGGAGCGGAATAGCGCTCAAGAGAGCAAGGGCGAGGCCGACGGAGCAGGTGCTCTCTCCGCAGCCTCGCCCTTCTTCCAGGGTGGGTGCTCGTGCTCGTTCGTATCCAGCAGGGGCGCTTAGATAGTGTCTGCTCGCTCTCCAAGAGCTGCTGAACGTTGCCGGCTGGGCAGGCTCCTTCTCATTGTGGAGCTGGCAGAGGGCCTGTCGAGCCACACTGACCGCTACCAGTGCCTGAAGGGACCGCCAGCGGGCCGGTCTCGATAAAGCAGAGGAAGCTATACTCTTTGCTGGCATTGGCCAGGCCATTGTATTGCCCATTCAGCAAGCCATAGCTATCCTCGCCATTGAGGGCCCAGTAGGTCCAGTTCAGATTACTCACGGCCACCCCAGAGCCTCCTGATCCATAGCTGCTCTTAATAAAGTTCACCAGGTCTGTGAACCACTGACCCTGCGAACCGGCGCCGCTGGAGACCAGATCGCTGGCACTATTGCCAGTGCCAAACTCACCAATCCAGACAGGCGCCGAGCTGTAGGGCTGAGCCCCGGTATTGCCCCAGGGATAGCTGCTATGACCCGGCCAGGTCGGATTGACCCCGTTCGGCGTTGCAATATAGGCCCAATTGCTCGTCCAGACATCGACCAGGCTCGAACTGGAGCAGCCGCTCTTGTAGCAGGTACTGCTATTGAACCAGCTCTGAGGATAGAGCGTCGGACCATAGTCGTGGGCCGAGTAGACCACCTGATTGCTGACCGCCGGCCCCAGGCTGCTGGCATTGCCGCCAGCGTTGAGCACGATTGGCGCGCCGGGATTATTGCTATTGCCATTGACTCCCTGCAGGCTACCACCCCACCAGGTGCTGGAGTAGGGGCCGTTAGCATGCGTGCCTGAAGGCGTCGGATAGGCCGAGACCCCCTCCACAAAGATCAAAGGATAGCTCCAGCCGTGTGCGCGCGCATCACCAAGCAAGGTATCGGCGGCGCGCTCTGCGGCCAGGCGCCAATCGTGGCAGGTCGAGGTCGCCACGCAGGCCGGCGCGAACGGATTCGGATTTGGGTTGCTTGCTGGATCGATGCCATCGCCAGAACCCCACTGAGCGCCGCTGGCATACTGATTGGGATAGGTTCCCTCCACATGCGGCTCATTGCGCAGGTCATAGCCCAAGACGATCGGCCAGCCATCGGAGGCCAGATAATTCACTGTGACGGTATCCGTCGCTCCCATCGTCTGAGGAATGCCGTGTACCCAGCGCTGCACACTCACCCAGTCGTTGATCCAGCTACTCTCGGGATAGGCCGAGGTGTACCAGAGCCCGCTTTGCTCCGCAGACTCACCCGCCTCCGACCGGTGATTGTCAAGGATCACATGCAGGCCAATGGAGCCGGCATAGTTGATGATCTTGGCCAGGATATCGCGCGCATGTAGCCCAACGCACGAGGGACAGCCAACGTCGTTCTGCGGCACCGGGTCGGACTCCCACATCTGGTTTGAGAAGGGAATACGCAGGGTATTATACCCATAGCTTTTGACCAGATTGAGAATCGTCGAGATATCGTACGACCAGAGGCCGTGCGCCACATAGTCGGGGGTCTCAAAACCATACCAGTTGATGCCACTGATCACGAACTGGCTGCCATTGGGCGCCAGGATCTTCGTCCCGCTGGTTGTCCACCCGCCGCCTGTGCTACTTCCTCCACCGGCGCCCGCCGTGGGGGTTAGTGTCGGCGCGCTGGTCGGCGTGGGCGAAGGTGTCGGCGTTGGACTGGCTCCGCCAGGCTCCGTACCCCACACCAGTTGGCCGTTAAGGTAGAGCGTTACCTGCGTCCACGGCGCATAGCTCGTCTGCGTCGCGCTCCATGAATAGTCATTTGCCTGGTTATAGTTGCTCCAGTCGCTCTTATTGAAGCGTACCTGGATCTCGCCGCTATTGCCACCAGGCAGAATGGTGCCCGCCGCACTGCTAAAGCTGATCTGGAGATAGGTGTCAGCGGTTGCTGTCGGCGTGCTCAGCGCCACAAAGGTGCCGCTCAGATTGTTACAGCCGACAGCGGCATAGTCGCACCAAAATTGCTGGGATTGGCTGCCGTCCTCAGTATACCAATAGCGGATCGTCAGGCTACTGAGGGCCACGCTGGAGCTGGTATTATTGACGATTTCAAAGTGAGGACGAGGCGTATTTGTTGTGGCACTGGTATTGGCATCGGCATACTCCAGCACCAGCCCGGAAGGGGCAGACTGCGCATGACTAATGCGCGTCGTGCCAACGACCACCCCTAGCGAGCTGAGGAGCAGCACCACAAGCAGAAGCGCCCCGACCCACCAGCGTCCTTGCAGGGGTCGCATACGCGCACGCGAGAAGAAGGATGGCTTCATGCCCACTGCCTCCTTGTTG
The DNA here is from genome assembly GCF_059696725.1 of Thermogemmatispora argillosa. Lineage (NCBI taxonomy): Bacteria > Bacillati > Chloroflexota > Ktedonobacteria > Thermogemmatisporales > Thermogemmatisporaceae > Thermogemmatispora > Thermogemmatispora argillosa. The sequence goes on from NZ_AP019377.1 coordinate 2,281,948, forward strand.
CATCGAGAGCCTGTACACTCCTCTGGCAATGCAAAGGAGAGGCGAGGTGAGGTGAGGCTGGCTGGCTATGCGCGCGGGCGGACCGGACCAGCGGCGTGAGGCCTCCAGTCCAGTGGGAGAAAGAGGCCTACTCAGACGAGCTGCCTCTTTCCCCCGTCTGTCCTCCTGTCGCCTCACTCCAGCGCAGCGCTTCGGTGCTCGTCCAGCCTCACCCCAGGAGAGCTAAAATCTATGGACATACCAGCAGGCGCGTCCGTGCGATGTTGGCCATCCCTGACCTGCTGCTGGTATCAAGGCTGCCAGGTCAGACGACGCTGCAGCTGACTCCATTGAGAGTGAAACTCGTCGGAGCTGGATTGCTACCGTTCCAGGTGGCCAGGAAACCCGGTGGCGAGCTGAGCGAGCCGCCCGCAGGGATCTGGGCGTTGTAGGAGGCATTGGTAATGGTCACCTGGGCCCCCTGCTGGGTGTAGCTGCCGTTCCACAACTGGGTGATCTGCTGACCAGCCGTAAAGCTGAAACGTAGAGTCCAGCCGTTGATAGGACTGCTGCCCGTGTTGGTGATGCTGATGCTGGCCTGGAAGCCACCCGGCCATTGGCTGACAACGCTATAGTGTACTTGACATGTGGCGCCCGCGCTCGGCGTGGGGGACGGCGTCGGCGTAGCCGTCGGCGTTACGGTCGGTCGCGGCGTCGGCGTCGGCGTTACGGTCGGCGCAGTGGTCGGCGTGGGAGATGGCGTCGGTGTAGCCGTCGGCGTCGGGGTGCTACCACCACCGCTGCTGGCCAGAGCAATCAGGTGATCGTGCAGGCCCTGCCCGTAAGGCGTAGGCGTGCCGTTGTAATTGCTAATCAGTGATGGGAACGAGCTGCAGTCATAGGTGTCCCAGGCCCAGCCAAGATAGCCGATGCCATGCTGGTCAAACCAGGCCATCGCCGTGTCGATGAACCCATGCGCACAGTCGTTCTCGCCGATTTCGCCAGCAATGACCGGCACTTGAGCCGCAACGGGAGCGACCTGGGAGTCCCAGCAGCTTGTGCTGCTGCAAGCGTTGAAGTTGTACAGGTGGAAGGAGGCTACCAGATTGTTGAGCGGATCAGTGGGTTTGTACTGCAGCCATTGTGAGAGGTTGTTAGAGTAGGCCAGACCTCCCAGCATGATCACATTTGTGGCCCCAGTAGCCCGCACCGTGTTGACCAGCGTCTGCATGCCAGCGACGGCGAACCCTACATCGCTGCAGGGGCTGGCGTTGGCCGCTGTGCTGCCATCGCGCCAGCAGGCCCAGCTGCTGGTATACGGCTCGTTGTAGAGGTCGAAGATGACCGCGCTGTTGTTTTTGAAGGCATTGGCGACTGAGGTCCAGAAGGCCGGTGCGTGATCGAGGTCAGGCATCGGCTGCTGCCCGTTGGCTTGCTGGGTGCCCGGCGCGTTCCAGTGCAGGTCGAGAATGACAATGAGATTGTCAGATGTCAATGTATTGACGAAGTTGATGATCTGCTGCTGATAGGTGGCGGCGGAGTATTGGGCAGCCGGGTAGCCATTGATGCCAAGCCAACAGTCCTCGTTGAGAGGAATGCGCACGGCGTTGATGTCCCAGCTTAGCATGGCGTTGATGGCGTTGGTGTCGACCGGCCCGTCGAAAACAGTGGTGGCCGTGCTGCTACGACACATGTACTCGGAGCCGGAACGGTCAACCCCAAGCGGTCGGATGACCTGGTTCTGCCCGTTGAGTAGCTGGTTTCCAGAAACATGCAGGCCCGTGACAGAAGGCGCTGCGTGGGCACGTAAGGCATGCGATCTGACCCCCAGATAGGTGGCCAGGGAGAAGGAGGCCAGAACAAGTAGGAGAGAGAGCACCGCGTACCTCAGTCGAGGCCAGCGACACGCGGATGGTGAGGCCATAATTCCCCCCCTTCTAGTACAAAAGAAGTAGCTTCCTTGCTCACCGGGGTCGCGCTTCCCTGCGACAGAGATAGCACTGCGCCCGGCGCGCACCGTGGTCGATTGCCCGTGGTTCCGGTTCTACCACAGCTTCGTAAACGGTATCGTAAACGATACCGTAAACGTTTACGAAAGTAACTATACCCGCCAGAGCGCCCTTTGTCAAGGCGCCGGTCGCCTCTTCCATCCTGGCCTTCCAGCGGATCAAAGCCGTTGCCAGGCGCCGCCGAGTCCCCGACAGTCTGCAGTGCCTCCCACCACGATAGGAAAAAGAGGTGATCAGCAACGGGGCTACGTCAATGGATAACTGCAAAAGCGACTTGACATGATATGTTCTAAAAATTCTTGAATGAAAAGATGGGCGCGTCTGTTCCCCACTCTGACCCGCCTCCGGTTATTGCTGAGTGTCTCCCTCTATTGCAGAGCTTGCGGCTTGAGCAGCTAATTGACAGAGAAAACGCTGACGATTACAATTTATGTAATCGATTACGGTATCGATTACGGAAACGATGACAAGGCCTTCGCGCAGGTGGAGAGCCGAGGGGGATCTGATGCGGCGAGTTAGCCCACGAGAATGCGAGCACACTGGCAAGGAAGCGGACCAGGTAAGCCACTACAGCATGAGGGCGACCGCAGATGCCGGGTATTTGTCGATCCAGGCTGGCGGCGCTGGCCGGCGCTGCCGCTACCAGAGCGAGCGCGCCCAACCAGGAAGACAGGCAGGAAGCTGCGCGCCTACCAATCCACGGCTCGCGGCAGACCGTGCTCCTGGTCGCAGGCCATGCCAGTTTTGCCCTATTCCAGCGGATACACTACTACATCAGCAGATCGGGAGGCTCTATGTACGACGACATTACGCGCCTGACGCCGCGTTCAGCAGGCCCTCGCTGGGGCATATTTAGCCCAATGCTTGGCTTGCTCCTCGTAGGGGCCCTGCTCCTGACCGCCTGCGGAAAGTCGACTCCCTCTACGGCATCCAAGACGGAGACGCTCAGGGTACTGCCGGCCCCAAACGGTCCTAACGCCGACCTTTTTAATCCATTCTTTAACTACAACACCCCTGCCGCCTGGGGCGCGCAGGGTCTGCTCTATGAGGTGCTCTATTCTACCGACCTCTCCACAGGAGAGTATCATCCCTGGCTGGCAACCAGCTACAATTTCTCTAGCGACAACACCCAGCTCACCTTTCACCTCCGTCCAAATGTCAAGTGGAACGACGGCCAGCCCTTCACCAGCGCCGACGTCAAGTTCACCTTCGACTTGATGAAAGCCCATCCCGCGCTCGATCAGGGCGGGGTGACGGCCCTTATTCGCGACATTACGACACCCGATGACCAGACGGTGACCTTTACGCTGACTGGCCCCAACAGTACGGCCCTCTTCTACCTCGGCCAGACCTACATCGTGCCTCAGCACGTCTGGTCCACCATCAGCGGCGACCCCGCCAAGTTCACCAACGACAAGAACCCCGTCGGCACCGGTCCCTACAAGCTGCGCAGCTTCTCCGCCGACCTGATCATCTACGACGTCAACCCCTCCTACTGGGGCGGCCAACCCGCCGTCAAGCATATCTATGTCTACTCCGCCAAGGACAATACCACGGCCATCACCAACATGATCCAGGGTAAGTATGACTGGCTTGGAAGCGCCTGGACGCCACAGTTTGACCAGCAATTCAAGTCCAAAGACCCCCAGCATAACAAAACCTGGTTCTTCCCCAGCAATACCGTGATGCTCTATCTCAACCTCTACAAGGCCCCCTTCAACAACGTCCTCGTGCGCAAGGCCATCAGCGCCGCTATCAATCGCGACAACCTCCCCCAGGGGGTGGCCTACTATGCGAAGCCAGCCCACCCGACCGGTATTATTCCCCCACGTAAGGAATGGATAGCGCCGGAGTATCAGAACGCCACCTTCCAGTACAGCGTTTCGCAGGCCCAGGCCTACCTCAAGCAGGCCGGCTACACCCAGCACAGCGATGGCTACTTCTACGACTCCAGCGGCAAGGTCCTCGGCTTCTCCATCATCGTGCCTAGCAGCTGGTCTGACTGGGCGCAGGATGTGCAGTTCATCGTCAACGATCTCAACAAGGCAGGGATCAAAGCCACGATGAACGGCATGGCCGATGCGAATACCTACTTCAGCGCCATCTATGGCGGCAACTACGAGGCGGCCATCGGCTGGACGGACAAGGGTCCCACTCCCTACTATCCGTATCGCGATATGCTCAGCAGCAAGAACTCAGCTCCTCCTGGCAAGTCGGTCTCTGGGACCAACTTCGGTCGTTGGGATACGCACACTGCCGGTTCGCTGGCAACCCAGGTTGATCAGCTACTCAATCAGTACAGAACCACCACCGATATCAATGTCCAGAAGCAAGCCATCTGGGGCATTGAAAAGATCATGGTGGAGCAGTTGCCGGCAATCCCGCTGACGGTCAATGTGGACTGGGACGAGCATACCACTAAGTATTGGAGCGGCTGGCCCGATGACAGTAACCCTAATATTGTCGTTCCGACCTATCAGGTGCCTGATGCGGTCAGTGTGATTCTGCACCTGAAGCCGGCCACCTGATCGCCGGCTACCCGGTTGGGGTCCCGCTCTGACTGGCCACGCCGCCCCCAGACCAGGCCGGTTTTACGCGGGTCAGGCTCGCTCTGGTGCTGGCTGGCTGCTTTGCCAGTTCGCCAGACCAACGAGCCTGGCCCGTTTTTGCTCTATCTCGATGTCTGCCGCTGGGTGCCGCGCGGCCTTGAGGCATGGCCGGCGCCAGTAGCGCGCTCCTCCTTCGGTGAAGGTGGGTGGGGCTAGGAAAAAAAGGGGATAGATTTATGAGGCAGGTAAGACTTATCATACTATTCGGTTGGGTGTGGTTGAGGAGGCAGGAGAGGGTCAGGTAATGTCTCCAGAGCAAGCCCGGCATGGAGGGCCTGGTAAGACTCCCCGGAAAAGAAAAGCACAGAGAAGGATCTCTGGCGATTTAGGCCCACCGCGGCAGAGAGAAATCCAAGCTTTATTGGCGTTCCATATCGCGCGCATCACCTATTGACAAGGTGGGGTTCTTCGGTTACAATTTTCGTAATCGTTTACGGGATCGCTCTCGTGAACGGTTACAACCTATTTCGGGGAGGCCCTCAGAGGATGGAGGGCCTGCGCGTGAGCGTGAGAAGGATTGCTATGGCCGAGAAGCTGACGATTCGGGATATTGCCCGCCTGGCGGGAGTTTCCAAGGCGACAGTCTCGCGAGTACTCAATCAGAAGCCGGATGTGGACCCTGCGACCCGTGAGCGCATTCTGCGCGTCATGGAGGAGCAAGGCTTTGTGCCCAACATCGCCGCTTCCGGCCTGGCAGGTGGGCGCAATCGGCTACTGGGCGCCCTCATTCCTTCTCTCACCTGGCCGCTCATCCCAGAGCTGATGAGAGGCGTTGGAGAGGTGGTCGGGGCGACCCCCTACGAGCTGATCCTCTACAGCATCAACGATGTCAATCACGAGAAGGATCGCAGCGAGATCATCAGCCGCATTGTGCGCACGCGGCTGGTGAGTGGATTGCTGGCAGTCTTTCCCGGTCCTTCGGCCAAGTATCTGGCGGCGCTCCACTCACGTTCTTTCCCTGTGCTGCTCATCGACGATCAGGGCATTCCGCCAGAGAACACACCCTGGATCGGCGTAGACAACCGCGTAGGGGCCTACGAGGCCACCCGTCACCTCATCCGACTTGGGCACCGACGCATTGCGCACATTCAGGGACCGCTCAAGTACCAGGTGTCGCATGATCGTTATCGGGGCTACTGCGACGCACTGGAGGAGGCGGGCATTCCCCTTGATCCGGCGCTGGTGCTCGAAGGCGACTTTATGCCGCAGACGGGGCGGGCCTGCGCCAACGCCTTCTTCGATCTCCCTCCTGAGAGGCGGCCAACGGCTATTTTCGCCGGTAGCGATTATATGGCCTACGGAGCCATTGCTGCCGCAGAGCAGCGCGGCCTGCGTGTGCCGGACGATGTGGCCATCGTTGGTTTCGATGATAACCCGTCTTCCGCTCACATGGAGCCGCCGCTGACGACGGTGCGTCAGCCCTTCTACGAGATGGGACGCCGCGCTGCGGAAATGCTCCTGGCCTTTGTTGAGGCTCCCCGTATGGTGCACCCGAGCCAGAATGGTCAGTTCGCTGGCTCTTCCTCGGCGGCCACGGTCTTTGATCTGCCGCTGCGGGTCAAGATGCCCGCCAGCCTGATCATCCGCGCCTCCTGTGGGGCCTCACGTCATCTTCATCCCCCATCTGAGCAAGGAGGTGGTGATCGCTCTCGCTGAGCTGAGCCGCGTCTTTTCGGCTCCGGTTTCGGCGGAAAGGGCGTGTCCCTGCGCTGCTTTCCTGCCGCATCTCAGCCAGAGCAGAGCCTGCAAGCAGATCAGCAGGGAAGCGTACCTGCACAATTGGTTCCAGCAACAGTGTTTGCCTGGACAGTATTTATCCGACTCGAATATGTCTGGGAGCAACAGCGATTGCCGGCTTGCTGTCCTGTAAACCGGTCGATCTGTTGTCTGGTTGGCATTTTGTCCCTTTCTAGCACCCGAATGCTGTAAGCCTGTAGGGAAAATGGTCCAAACGATCGCCTGATTTCTACTCTTGGTTTCAGGAGGTTCTATGCGTTCGTATCTGGCATCGTCACCACGTCGGCATCGCTTCGCCTTCGGGCTGGTGTCGCTGCTGCTCCTGCTCGGTCTCGTGTTGACCGCCTGCGGCGGTGGCGGAGCAGGCACCACCTCGCAGCCTAAGACCGACACGCTCAATGTGCTTCCGGCGCCCAATGGTCCTAACGTTGACAACTTTAACCCGTTCTTTAACTACAACACCCCTGCCGCCTGGGGTTCTCAAGGCTTGCTCTACGAGGGCCTGTATCGCACCAATCTGTATACAGGCAACTATGAACCGTGGCTGGCAACGAGCTATGATTTCTCCAGCGACGGCACTCAGTTGACGTTCCACCTGCGCCCGAACGTCAAGTGGAACGATGGCCAGTCCTTCACCAGCGCCGATGTCAAGTTCACCTTCGACCTGTTGAAGGCTCATCCCGCGCTCGATCAGGGCGGTGTGCTGCCGCTGGTCAAGGATGTTTCGACACCCGATGACCAGACGGTGACCTTTACGCTGACTGGCCCCAACAGTACGGCCCTCTTCTACCTCGGCCAGACCTACATCGTGCCTCAGCACGTCTGGTCCACCATCAGCGGCGACCCCGCCAAGTTCACCAACGACAAGAACCCCGTCGGCACCGGTCCCTACAAGCTGCGCAGCTTCTCCGCCGATCTGATCATCTACGACGTCAACCCCTCCTACTGGGGCGGCCAACCCGCCGTCAAGCACGTCTACGTCTACTCCGCCAAGGACAATACCACGGCCGTCACCAACATGATCCAGGGTAAGTATGACTGGATGGGTACGGGCTGGACGCCACAGTTTGACGATCAATTCAAGTCCAAGGACCGCCAGCATAACAAAACCTGGTTCTTCCCCAGCAATACCGTGATGCTCTATCTCAACCTCTACAAGGCCCCCTTCAACAACGTCCTCGTGCGCAAGGCCATCAGCGCCGCTATCAATCGCGACAACCTCCCCCAGGGGGTGGCGGTCTATGCCAAGCCGGCTCATCCGACTGGGATCATCCCGGCCCGCAAGGATTGGATAGCGCCGGAGTATCAGAACGCCACTTTCCAATACAGCGTCTCGCAGGCCCAGGCCTACCTCAAGCAGGCCGGCTACACCCAGCACAGCGATGGCTACTTCTACGACTCCAGCGGCAAGGTCCTCGGCTTCTCCATCATCGTGCCTAGCAGCTGGTCTGACTGGGCGCAGGATGTGCAGTTCATCGTCAACGATCTCAACAAGGCGGGGATCAAAGCCACGATGAACGGCGTGGCCGACGCGAATACCTACTTCAGCGCCATCTATGGTGGCAACTACGAGGCGGCCATCAGCTGGACGGACAAGGGTCCCACGCCCTACTATCCGTATCGCGATATGCTCAGCAGCAGCAACTCTGGCCCGATCGGCAAGTCGGTCTCCGGCTCGAACTTCGAGCGCTGGGATACGCACACTGCCGGTTCGCTGGCGACCCAGGTTGATCAGCTGCTCAATCAGTACAGGTCCTCAACCGATATCAATACTCAGAAGCAGGCCATTCAGGGCATTGAAAAGATCATGGTGGAGCAGTTGCCGGCGATCCCGCTGACGGTCAATGTGGACTGGGACGAGTACACAACCAAGCACTGGGTCGGCTGGCCTGATGATAGCAATCCGTATGATGTTGGTCCGCCGTACCAGTTGCCTGATGCAGCAAACGTCATCCTGCATCTGAAGCCAGCCTCCTGATCGTAGCGTTGCTTCTGGCCTGTCCTTTCGTAGTGCGTTCTTCCAGGACGTCCTTCCACTCTCCTTATGGGGAGTGGAAGGACGGTGCTCTCTGCGCTCTCTGCTCTTCTGGCCACTGCTCGGGTACTCTCCTTCCCTGCTCAGTTGGTCAGCCCACCGTCTCCTCACTCTGGAGGGATGCAGCGTTTCTATCCTATCCTGACTTTCGGTCAAAGGAGTGATGTATGCGCTACCTGCTGAGGCGCGCAGGTTTCTATCTGATCGCCCTCTGGGCCGCTGTGACCTTTAACTTTATTATTCCGCGCCTGATGCCTGGCGATCCGCTGCAAAACTATATCGCTAAGTTGCGGAACCAGGGGATGAGTCAGTCGACGATCATGGCCCTGCGCAAAGAGTTTGGCGCTGATCCTTCGGTGCCGCTGTGGCATCAATACCTGGATTACTTGAATGCCCTGTTACATGGTCAGCTTGGTACCTCAACTTCGGAGTTCCCCACGCCTGTAGCTCAGATTCTCGGGCAAAGTTTGCCCTGGACGATTGGCCTGGTGGGGTCGGCTGTGGTCCTGAGCTTTATTATCGGCACCCTGCTCGGCGTTCTGTTCGCCTGGCGCCGTGGCTCGTGGTACGATACGACGCTGCCGCCAGCTCTGACCTTTCTCTCCGCTGTCCCCTACTTCTGGATGGCCCTGGCGTTGCTTTACGTCTTCGGCATGATGCTGGGCTGGTTCCCAACCAGCGATGCTTATGATCTGAGCAATTTCCCTAATGGACCGGAGTGGAGCTTTGATTTCATTGGCAGTCTGGTGCAGCATGCGGCCCTGCCGGTGGTGACGCTGATTATCGGTTCGCTGGCCCAGTGGGTGCTGACGATGCGTAATGCGATGGTGACCACGCTCTCGGAGGATTATCTGCTGATGGCCCAGGCGAAGGGTCTCCCTCCTCTGCGGGTGGTCTTTGCCTATGCAGCACGCAACGCGGTGCTACCCAGTATCACGAGTTTCTCGATTTCGCTGGGCCTGGTGGTCAGCGGCTCTTTGCTGACGGAGATTGTCTTTAACTACCCCGGCATCGGTTATCATCTGTTCCGCGGCGCCTCGGAAAGCGATTATGCGCTGATCGAAGGCGGTTTTCTGGTGTTGGCTTTGACGGTGCTGGCGGCCAATTTCCTGGCTGAGCTGGTCTATAGTGTGCTTGATCCGCGCATTCGACACGGGAGGGCTTAACGATGCAAGTAAGCAACCTTGGGGAGACCCCTATTGAGACGGCGGCTTTGGTAGAGCAGGCTGATCGACGCCAGCGCGGGCCGTTGTTGAGCGCTCTGCGTCTGCTGTATCGCAATCCGAAGATCGCGGCTGGTCTGGCTATCTTGCTGTTCTTTGTGCTGATAGCCTTGGCCGCTCCTCTGTTGACGCCCTACCCGCCGGATGGTCCTAGCAGTCAGGTGGCCCACGGCGCTCAGCCGCCCAGTCGCGAACATATCCTGGGGACGAGCAGCCTGGGGCAGGATATGTTTTCGCAGATCGTCTATGGGGCCCGGGTCTCGCTGCTGATTGGCTTTGTGGCCGCTACCGGCTCAACGGCGCTGCAGGTGATTTTCGGGCTTAGCTCCGCCTACTTCGGCGGCCTGATTGATGAGGTGCTTTCACTGCTGATCAATATTTTCTTGGTGCTGCCTGGTTTGCCGCTGGCCATTGTGCTGGCGTCCCTGGCCAGTGCCAGTGGAGCCGGGAAGAATGAGTTTGTGATCGCAATGGTGCTGCTCTTCACGTCCTGGGCCTATGGGGCGCGGGTGCTACGCTCGCAGACGCTTTCGCTAAAGGAGCGTGAGTTTGTGACGGCGGCGCGCTCGATGGGAGAGGTGACCTGGCGCATGATTTTCTTGGAGATTCTGCCCAATGAAATCGCTTTGGTCGCCTCCACTTATGTCGGTACTTTTGTCTATGCCCTCGGCGCGGAGGTGGCTTTGGAGTTTCTTGGCCTGGGCGATGTTTCGCGTGCAAGCTGGGGCTCGATTCTCTTCTGGGCTCAGCTGAACGGGGCGTTGATTACCGGTCAATGGTGGCTGTTCGTGCCCGCTGGCCTTTGTGTTGCTCTGGTTTGTGGAGCGCTGACGCTGGTGAACTTTGGTATTGATGAGCTGGCTAATCCCAGCCTGCGTCAGGCTATGCCACGTAAGCTACGCAAGCTGCTTAAGGCCAGAGCTGTGATTGCTTGATCGTCTCGCCGCTCACAGCCAAAAGCTGCCTCTTTGTACTGTTAGTGCGCTCTTGTCTGATTGGGAAAACGATTCTGGTTCGCCCGCTACTCATTCACTGACTGTTCATTCAGGCCTGCTGAATGGATGCAGCCATTCATCCAGGGACGGAAGCAGATAGATTCAGGTGGCAGGCCACGCGGGAGATAGGCACAGCTCCCGCCGACTGCTGCCGCTATTGAAGGAGGATCAATGAGCATTACCGGTCGTCCACAGGACCATCGTAGTTTCCCCGCCTCGCTGGCAGGGGGCAGTGACCTGGCTGGCGGCTTCCCGCCTGGCTTTCTTTGGGGAGCCGCCACATCGGCTTATCAGATTGAGGGCGCGGTGCGCGAGGATGGTCGGGCACCTTCTATCTGGGATCGCTTCGTGATCCGGCCCGGGGCGATCTTTCAGGGCCAGACTGGTGATGTGGCCGCTGACCACTATCACCATATGGAGGAAGATGTGGCGCTGATGGCTCGCCTCAATTTGCGCGCTTACCGCTTCTCGATCGCCTGGCCCCGGGTCCTGCCCCAGGGAACCGGCCCCGTGAACGAGCGGGGCCTTGCTTTCTACGAGCGTCTGGTGGATACCTTGCTCGCTCGTGGTATTGAGCCGTTGGTTACGCTCTATCACTGGGATTTGCCAGCCGCGCTTGAGGACCGCGGCGGCTGGCTGGTTCGCGATACTGCTCAGGCTTTTGCCGAGTATGCCGAGGTGGTGGCCCGCCGCTTAGGTGATCGTGTCCGCTGGTGGATTACGCAGAATGAGCCGTGGTGCAGTTCTTATTTAGGTTATGCTCTGGGCGTCCACGCCCCCGGTATGCATGATAAGCAGCTCGCGGTCATCGTTGGTCATCATATTCTGCTCTCCCACGGTCTGGCCGTGCAGCGCTTGCGCTCTCTCTTGCCGTCTGAGGCCCAGATCGGCATCGCCCTGGATTTCTATCCAGTCTATGCGGCGGATGAGCGGCCTGAAACGCTGCAGGCGGTGGAGCAGGCGGATACTTTTCGCAATCGCTGGTTTCTCGATCCGTTATTTCGCGCCGAGTACCCGGAAGCGCTGTTCAGTGTGTTAGGGGTGGCCCCTCCGCCAATTCATGCGGATGATCTGGCCGTGATCGCTACGCCACTGGATTTTCTGGGCGTCAATTACTACAGCCGCATGCTTGTGCGGGGCGCCACAGGCGGCTCTGCCGCCGCTTCTTCAGGAAACCCTGGGTATGAGGTGATTGAGCGGATTCCTGGGGCAGCATATACCGATATGGGCTGGGAGATCTTTCCAGAAGGGCTGGAGGTTATTCTGACGCGTCTTCACCGTGAGTATCGGCCCAAGGCTTTGCTGGTGACGGAGAATGGGGCGGCCTTCGAGGATCACTGGCATGGCGGGGAGAGCGTTCACGATTGGCAGCGTATCCATTATCTTCAAATGCATGTCGAGGCGCTGCGCCGCGTGCTCGCTCAGCAGGTGCCGCTCAAGGGCTACATGGTCTGGTCCCTGCTCGACAATTTTGAATGGGCTTTCGGCTACAGCAAGCGCTTCGGTCTGGTCTATGTCGATTACGCTACCCAGCGGCGCATTATTAAGGATAGCGGTCGTTGGTATGCCTCGTTCATCGCTGCCCAGCGCCGCTAGTGCTCCTGCCCTGTCGCGCTGCTCCGGCTTGTGGTCACGCTGCAGCCTTGGTGCGCGACGCTGAGAATGGGAAGTCCGGCGTTGCTGGCTTCCTTAGTGCTGATGCTCTGGCTGACAGCGAAGATCGAAGAGGTAGACTCGCCAACAGCCTCGGTGCCGGCTGAGCAGGTGTCTGGCTGAGTCCAGAGATCACATTGATGGGTGCGCTTGCTCTGCTCATTTTCTCCCCTTTGTCTGCTCTGAGAGGAGCCACACTTGTTCCCTCTTCCAGCCTGGCCTTGTTTGCTTGCTTGATGCTTGCTCCATTGCTGCCCGCTTGGAGGTTGCCTTCTAAGGCGAAATAGATTATCCTTTCAAGCGGGCAGCAGTGTTGTTGCAGCGCGGCTGTCCTCAGTGCTGACGCGGGCAGGCAGGCCGGCTGGCTGGTAAGGAGACGCGAGAGCCGGAGCCGGGTTCTGAGCCTGTCGCGTCGGGTGCCTCTTTACTCCTTCTATCAGGAGGTCTCACTTGGAGCCAGAGACAAGCAGTCTTCGCCGTGAATTGTCGTTTTTGGAGAGCATTGCGCTCTCCATTGGTATTATGGCGCCCACTGCGGCGATGGCGCTCAATGGCTCACTGGCCGCAGGGATCACCGGTAGCACCGTGCCACTGGCCTTCTTGCTCGCTACGCTAGCCGTTGGTCTGGCCAGCTTCGCGTTTATCCAGTTCAGCCGTTATCTAGCTCACAGCGGATCGGTCTATGCCTTTAATGGGATCGCTCTCGGACCACGCGTTGGCTTTTTTTCTGGCTGGGCCTTGCTGGGTACCTATCTTGCTTTTACCTGCGCTTCGACGGCTGAGGTGGGCAATTTTGCCCAGGCGTTCTTTGCGGGTCTGGGTCTGAACGTGGGCTGGCTCCCGCTCGCATTGCTGGCGGGTTTACTGATTTGGTTTTTTGCCTACAGCCGCATCACGATTTCGACGCGTTTGACGCTGGCAATGGAGGGGATTTCGGTGCTGCTGATCGTGGTTCTGGTGGCGGTGATTCTGGTTCGCCTGGGCAGCCTCGGGCAGCTCTCTTGGCGGCCTTTTATGCCTGCCTCCGAGCCTCTCAATGCTGTGGCGCTGGCGGCGGTCTTCGGTTTCCTCTCCTTCGCCGGCTTCGAGGGGGCGGCTACGCTCGGTGAGGAGACCCGCAATCCGCGTCGCAATATCCCCTTGGCCATTCTGGCGGCGGTCTTCGGGACCGGCCTCTTTTATGTTGTGGTGACCTATGCTCAGACATTAGGCTTCGGTTTGAGTCAGACGGGTATCGCCAGTTTTGCGCACTCAGTGGCTCCTCTCGACGATTTGGCGCGTCACTACGTCGGTCGTTTGATGGCGGTGCTGCTCGACTTTGGAGCGACGATTAGTGCTTTTGCCAGCGCTCTGGGCACGGCCAACGCTGGGGCGCGCATCCTTTTTGCGATGGGGCGCGACGGGTTCATTACGGAGCGGCTGGGTACAACTAGCCGACGCACTGGCTCGCCAGCTCTGGCGGTGGCCGTGATTATGCTTCTCGATTTCGTGGTGGTGAGCATCTGGGGCCTGGTTCCGGGCATAAGTGGAGCAACGCTTTTCGGCTATCTGGGGACGATCGGCGTCTTTCTGATTCTGGTGGCTTATATCCTTACGAACGTGGGGGCGATCTGGTTCTTCTTCCTGCGCCGGCGTCTGTGGAGCTGGCAGTGGCTGATCCCTCTGCTGGCCATCGTCTTCTTGGGCTACACGCTCTACAGCAATATTTACCCGGTTCCGGCGCCTCCTTACAATATTTTTCCGTATGTTGCCTTGACCTGGCTCTTGCTCGGGCTGGTTTGCATCATCGCCAGCCCCTCCCTGGCGCAGCGTATCGGTCTGCACCTGGAGGAGAGCGAGGGGCTGTATGCCGAGACCGCTGAGGTGGGTGCGGATGTGCAAAAGACAGCGCTCAGAGAGTCTGACTGAGGTGAGAGGGAGAGAGACTGGAGGCGAGGAGTACGGAGCAGCCACTCTCTGAGCAGAGCCGCGCCATCGGCTGTGTCTGAACAGGTCGCGAGGGAGGAAAATAGGGCAGAGAATCCGGGAGCCAGGGCCAGGGCAAGAGTTTGGTCCGTTGGGTTTGGGTTGTCCGGTGTAGGCGCCTCGGTTCGCTTGGGCCGCTGCCGGTCGATGGGTGCACACATAGCCTTGCTTGAGTCTTCATGCAAAAGCCTGGCCGAAGGTATACGGCTAAAGAAAGGAGCTTTCTACCAGCCATGACGACAGATGTTCCAAAGACAGGGCGTACGATTCACATCCGGCGCGATCAGTGGCATTTGGCCTGGGATCATAGTATTCCTCCCATCGCGCGTATTAGCTCGGGCGAGGTGGTAGAGTTTGATATGCTAGAGGCCTCCTGTGGTCAGATTCAGGCCAATAGCACGGTCGACGCCATCCGCTCGCTCGATTTCTCGCGCGTGGATCAGGTTCACGGACCGATCTATGTGGAGGGGGCCGAGCCGGGGGATACGTTAGAAGTGGAGTTTCTGGATTTGCAGCCAGCCGAGTGGGGTTGGACAGGCGTGATTCCGGGTTTCGGTTTGCTGGCCGATGAGTTCCCCGAGCCTGCTCTGAAGATCTGGCATCTGGAGGGCGGCGCCGATGGCTGGGCCGAGTTCGCGCCTGGTATCCGTATTCCGCTGGCGCCTTTCTGTGGAGAGATCGGTGTGGCGCCGGGTCAGCCAGGGGCGCTTTCGACGATCCCTCCTTACCGCCACGGCGGTAATATGGATACCCGCCACCTGACAAAGGGAACGCGCCTCTATCTGCCGGTAGAGGTGCCTGGAGCACTCTTCTCGATGGGCGATGGGCATGCCGCCCAGGGCGATGGCGAGGTCTGCGGCACCGCGATTGAGACGCCAATGCATGCAGTGGTTCGCCTGACGGTGCACAAGGATCGCCCGGTACCAGAGCCGCAGTATTTGACGGGCGGCCCGCTGATCCAGCGCACCAACACGGCCCCCTACTATGTGACCGACGGCATCGGCCCCGATCTGATGGAGGCCACGCGCAACGCGATTCGCCATATGATCGATTATCTGCAGCGCAATTATGGGCTGTCGCGTAGCGACGCTTATATGCTCTGCAGCGTTGCTGTCGATCTGAAGATCTGTGAGGTGGTGGATGCGCCTCACTGGGTCGTCGGGGCCTTCTTGCCAACGAGCATTTTTACGAAGTGAGGTGCGATGTTCCCGCTCAGGCGGCGGGAGCGTAGGCCCGAGCGATGCCAGGCCAGGAGGAAAGTGAGGAAAGCTTTGCCGGCCTTCCCCTTCTTTCGCGAGAAGGGGAGGGCCGGCCCTTGTTTATGGTGGTATCGCCGGCAGCCGCTCTGTTGGCCTGGCCGAGGGCGACGGAGGACGGCAGCACGCTGCGCAGGTCTAGCGGCGTCGCCAGATGGCCTCTACCGGCGTGGAGGCGGCCCCAGTCTGCGCTAGCAGGGAAAGGTTGGCAAGGCGAGCCGCCGGCGCAGGGCCGGTCTGGGCGTCAGTGCCTGCTGGAGCTTGAGGGGTAGCTTTGGGGGTGGGCTGTGGCTGTGGCCCTTTGAGCGTGATCACCTGATCCTTATGGATGTCGCTGTGATAGTGCAGGGTGCTCACGCCCTTCAGGTGCAGGGCTGTGGCGTCAATGGTAATGTCAACGGTGGGCACCATGCCGCCCTGCTTGCCCACAAGGACACTATAGATGTTGGACGGATCTTTCAGGTTGATATGGGCATGTGGCACATACCACGAAAGGTGGATGTAGGAGATGCAGTTTTTGGGGGTGACGGTCAGGCCTCCCCACATAGCGCGTCCGGGCAGGTCGCTCTGCAGAGCTGTGGGTGGCCCTACGCTATCAACGGGAGGGTTCTGGTAACGCGGCCCCAGGGCATAGTTGCCACTTGGGCAATAGCGCGAACCGTCGGGCGGGATGTAGTTATAGCTGTCGCACTTGCTGCCGGCAATTGGCTTTGAAGGAGTAGGGGTAGACGAGGTCCTAGGAGGTGATTGTGGGCTGCCACCGGCGCTACAGACAGGCTGGCCGGAGTCAAAGCCGCTGCCATCGATGAATTGGGAGCCTGCTGGGGCATAGACGCGGATGTAGTCGGTGTAGGCGTCGAAGCCGTAGACGGGGCCGCGTTGATCATAGTCCAGGATAATGGTCAGGTTGTGGGTGGCGCCTCCCTGGGCATCGAGGGTAATCGTGTCCTGGAAGGTACTATGAACATACTGGCTGGCCTTGTTAACGCTGATGTTGGCCTGAACAACATGGAAACCATCGATGTTCTTGAAGCTATTGATCGCCCCAGAAAGGCCTTGCTGCACAAGCCAGGCTTCGACGGCGGGATTGGTAAAGTACAGCTCCAGATCGCGTGCCTGGATGTCCTTGACCGCGCCTTTGACAATCTCAAGCAGCTTGCTGACGGGCAGATGACGCACCTTGTCAAGCAGGAGCTTGGCTACCAGCGAGGTGAAAGCTTTGCGGGCGTCATGCAGGCTCTGGCCGGTGATTTGCTCCTGACGCGCGATGCCGGCGGGGTCCTGTTGGTAGTAATGGAGGCGGTCGGCCAGGTTCTGCGAGGTGATAGTTTCTCCGTAGTCTTTGACGACAATCGGCCCGGTCACATCAAGGATGTGAGCGATGAAATTCGGAGTGAAAGCGATGTCGCCGTCGACAGGTCCACCACCTTCGTCCTGGAAGACCTGGATATTGATGCGCGCTGTCGTGGGATAGTCGCCAGAGACATTGGAGTCGCGCAGGCCGAAGTTACCCATGTGCATCCAGCTATAGCCCGGCGGAGCCTGTCGCCCCATTTGGAAGCCATTGCCAGCGTAGTCAAGCTTGGCCACGTCGCGCAGGGTCAGCGCCCCGACGACGCCATTTTGCACGTCAACAACGCCATACTGACCGGTAAAGCCGCCGCCGGGACGCAGCTCGGCATTATCCATTGTCTGCAGGAGATAGCGACGGTGTCCATCGACTCCGAGCAACCAGGAGATGAGCGGCATGAGCTGCTGCGCCTGGCTAATCTGCTGCTGCGCCTGGGGAAGAGCTTTGACGATGCTGGCGATCTGTTCACGCTGATGCGCGTTGAGCATGGGCAGTTGCTTGAGATCAACGGTCCGCATCTGCTCTTCGATGTCGCCGATATAGTAGAGGGCATGCACCAGCGATCCCTGAACAGCGGCCACGTCTTGGGCGGTGAGCAGCGGCTTGCTTTTGTCGTTGCTGCTGAGAGGCGAGCCGTGGATGATGCTCGCGGCAAGCAGACCGACGCCGCTCATTTCGTCTCCCATGCGTGAGACATCGAGCGCTACCTGTACGAGGTGCCGCGCCATGTTGAGGCTGGGTGCGTACTCAGGGGCAAAGCGCTGAATGGCATCACGGACGTCGCTGCGTTCGACAAGCTGCTGAAGCTGGAGAAAATCGGCGCCGGCCTGGCGGAATTCCTGGCGGGCACGCTGGAGCTTGTCAGCCTCCAGGGCGGCCAGGGGATTGCTTTTGTCCAGCGTGAGCAGGTCCTTGACGTTCATGAGGTGCCTGACCCCATCTTCGGCCAGCCCCTTGACGTTGCTGTAGGCGCTGTAAGCGGCCAGAGCGGCCCCTACTGGCGGTAGCAGGCCGACGATGAGGGCGAGCAGAATGGCGAGAGAGAGATAGGTACGGAAACGGTAACGCCGGCGCTGCTGCTGGCTGCGTCCGCGGCGACGCCCACGCATACGACGGAGCTGCTGGGCAAGACGCCGGTCAAGCAGCGCTGGACGCCCTTGTCTTCTCCCCTGGATCTGGCCTTTGGCGAGCGGGAGTACTGTGGTCGGTACTGTGGCCAGGTCGACTAGCTCTCGTTCGCGGCCAGGGAAGAGGTCGATCTCTGCCTCTTCGTGCAATGGCGCTGGGAGCATGCGCTCATCGAGCAGGGTTGTGGGTAGCTCCTCAGCCTCGGGCGAGATCTTCTCTTCATGCGTTGCTTCTTCGCTGCTAGGCTGCGGCGCTTGCTCTCTTTGCAGTTGAGCCTGCTCTTGGCGCGCTGCCGGCTCCTCCTGGTTTTCTTCTGTGCTCAGGCTCCGCCCGCTGGCCGCGCGCTGCTCCGCGGGGGGCCTGTCCTCTAGAGTTTGCGTCGTTTCAGAGGCCTGTTCGCGCTCCAGAGGTATTGTCGCTTCCCGCTCTTCATCAGTCTCGGATTCATCTTCCTTATCTGTATGTACAGTGCTTTGCTCATTTTCTTTTTCTCTATCATCAATTTCACATTTTACATTTTCTGATTGATATTTTTCTTTCTCAGTTTCAGCGGAATGCTTCCAATTGTCGGCTTCCTCCTGGCCATGAGCCTTCCCCGTGGTTGGAGGCTTTTCCTGGCTGAGGGAGGGAGAGCCTTGCCGGTGGCCGTTTGGGTTGGCCGTCTCGGGGACCCCTTCGCCGGGAGCAGGCGGGGCTGCATGAAGGTGAGTGGGGTCGGCCAGGGAGTGGGGTCTCTGAATGGCAGCCAGTCTGACTGTTGGTTCGTCTTCCTCTGCAGGTGCTCCGGTCTCCTCGTGATCGCGACCGTTGGTGCGCGGCTCTGTCCCGGCAGGGCTATCCTCCGTTCTCTGGCGGTCGTTGGGCGCTGGCTCAGGCGCGGTCGCTGTTGCGGCCTCTGTACTCTCGCTGATCATCGCCCCAGGAATGAGGGCCCGGAAACCCCAGAGCCGCCCATCGGGATGGCGCTTGAGACAGTTTTCAAGGAGCCGGACGAGCGTCTGCCAGGAAAGGCGATACTCAAGTGTAATCTCTTCGAGAGGCTTATTAGTAGTATAATAGTCGATTACAGCCCGTTTACGTTGTTCATAACGTTGCTTTTCTCGCTCTCCAAGCGCGGAGAGATCAGCTTCGGCCCATGTCGTGAGATCATCACGGCGAGGCCGTGGCGGAGAGGATGCGGCGCGTACCCCAGGCAAGGTTTTTACCTCCATATGTTTACAAATCCACCAGTCTTTGTAGATAGATCGACAACAGTGTTTCTGAAGGAATTACATAAGGCAGTGGTCCGGTTGGAGCACCATCTTTTTTCAGGAAAAGCCAAGCGAGAGACACAGATAACATACTCTCAGCATGTAAGCGAGAGCTATAGAGATAATCGTTGGAAATAGCCAGCGGCACTTTCACATTCATGCACTACAGTCACAGTTGGCTGCTCTCCCCCTCTACTATACAGGACGCTTGAACCCCCACAGACGTTGCAGGTGCCGCTTATTATATCGGAGTCTGTGCATATAACGAGGTAAGGGTAGCATTTTTGGATAAGGAGAGAGGGACAAAAGAGCCGCCCAGTCCAAGGGCTGGAGCACCGACGCTCTTATCCCGTCTGGGCGGCTCAGCGCTGCCGGTGGGGAGAGCATTTCACCTTGCTGCCTGCTCGTGGGAGAGGCGTGTTTCCAGCGAAGCCAGTTGTTCTTTGAGGCGGCGATTCTCCTCGCGCAGCGTCTCCAGGTCCTGGCGCAACTGAGCGAGCTGCTCATCGGCCTGCCCTGCGCCGCGCAGGACATGCAGCGCCACACGCATGCTGCGCAGAGCGCGCGTTTCCAGTTCGCGGGCGGCGGCTCGCTCCAGGGCGGGAATGGCGCGCCGCTCGCCGAAGAGCTGGAGAGCCAGCGCCGCCCCCTGACGCACGGCCTCCCACGGATCATGCTCAACGGCCTCACAGAGCCGGGTTACTGCCTGCTGCCAGCTTGACTCGGGATAGAGATGGCGCTCACGGGCCAGCTCCTGCAGTCCGTATGTCGCGGCCAGTCGCCACAGCGGCGGCTGGTGGCTGGCATCGAGATAGTCCAGGATCAGCGGGATCGCCCGTTCGTCGCCGCAGCAGGCCAGGCCGCGAAAGATGCCCTGCTGTACGCAAGCCCGCCACGACGGGCGCGCAATGGCCTGTTGCAGCACTGCGAGCACGCCGGCCACGCGCGTTCTGCCGAGCGCCTCCGCCGCTGCTTGCTCGACAGCATAGCTCACATCGCCATCGCTGACCAGCGGGAGCAGAGCCTCCGCCGAGCGCTGGGCCAGGGCACTTTGTTGCGGCACCTGATAGCGCCCCAAAGCACGCGCGACGGCGGCCCGCACCCGCGACCACTGGCGCGCCTCCAGTTCGCGCAAGGCGCGCAGCAGTATCTGCTGTGCGGCCTCGGTGCCCAACTCGCCCAGAGCCTTCGCTGCGGCGCAGCGCACTCCCCAGAAGGGATCAGTAAAGAGCGCCTCCTCTAGCGCGCGGCGACTGGCCTCATCTCCGTGCTTCGCCAGGGCCTCTGCCGCCTCGATACGCCCCAGCACATCGGGGTCATGGGCAAGCTGGTAGCGCAGCATAGCGGCGGGCCTCTCGAATTCAAGAGTCTTCAGGAGCCAGCCGTCGGGATCAAAGCGCACCATCACAGGCTCACGCTCCAGCGGAACAAAGAAGGTCTGGGTAGTCTCCCCATGCTCGCCGACGACCACTTGCAGGCTAACTGTGCGCGTCTCGCTGCTCCCATCGGCCAGGGGTACGCTGAAGGCCAGGTCAACGGGCGTTACAAAGCAGGGCGTCAGATCATCGATGGTCTGGGTCTGCTTGATCGTGAGCCGGGCTAGACGGCGCTGGCTATCCCAGGCATAGCTGACGGCAAAGGCGGGATAGCCGGCCTGGTAAAGCCACTGCTGGAAGAAGCGCGCCAGGCTACGCCCGGTGACCTCCTCTAAGGTGCGTTCCAGGTCGGCGGTGATGACTTCGCGTCCTCGGTGGCGCTCCAAATAGGCATGCAGGCCCCGTCGAAAGGCTGCTTCGCCTAGCTGGTGGCGGAGCATATGTAGCACCCAAGCCCCTTTGCTGTAGAGATGGCGGTCAAACAGCTCGAAGCCGTCGCGATAGTAGCCCCGGTAGACCACCGGACGGCGATAGTGCTTGTCTTCCTCAAAGTAGAGCCGGGTCTCCTCGCGCATCATCAGTTTGAAGACATCGCCGCCGCGGTCGTGCTCAATCCAGAGATGTTCTAAGTAGGTGGCAAAGCCTTCATTGAGCCAGCCCTCGGACCAGTCTCGGCAGGTGAGCAGATCGCCGAACCATTGATGAGCCAGTTCATGGGCGACCGTGGCGACGGGGCCATCTTCGCCGACATCAAGGGCCGCTTTCTGGTCGAAGAGCAACATGAAGCTGTGGGTCGTGGCTGTTGTGTGCTCCATTGCTCCCCGATAGACTTCGATGACGCTCTGGGCATATTTGCTGTAGGGATAGGGATAGTCGAGGTACCGGCTGAAAAAGTCGATCATGGCCGGCGTCTTACCCATCAGCAGGCGGGCGTCATCGCGGCGTTCGGGCCGCACATAGTAGGTAACGGGCAGCTCGCCGTAATGATCTTCGATGATGGCGAAATCCCCGACGACCAGCGAGATCAGGTAGGCGGGATGGGGCACATCGTGGCGCCAGTGATGGGTCTTAGTGCCATCGCCGTTGTCCCGGACGCTGAGTAGCTGACCGTTGGAAAGGGTGACGAACTGCGCCGGTACCGTCACGATGATCTCGCTGGTGGCACGGTCGTTCGGCGCCCAGTGGCAGGGGAACCAGTGGCGATGGTACCAGGTCTGGCTGAAGGTCCAGGCCTGGACAGGTCGCGTCGGGTCATCGGGCGTAGGCTTGTTGAAGTTGAGGCCAATGCGCGGCTGCGCCCAGTAGCGTACGCCGATGGTGAAGGTCTCGCCATAGCGGTAGGGACGGTCAAGAGTGATGACGAGACGCTCCGGCTCAAGGCTGTAGCTCAGGTTCGTGCCGTTGTCAAGCTCAACTTGCTCGATATGCAGGTCGACAGCGTCAAAGGCCACGGTGCGTACTTCGTCGTAGAGAGCCGTGAAGGTGGTCCAGGCTGTGCCTCGGACCGTTTCACGCTCAAAGTCAAGGCTGATCTCTAGCCTGACATGGGTGATATCGGCCGGGCGATCAGGAGCATAATGAATGCTGTCGCCAGGTAGCTCGAAGGCGCGCGCCTTGGGTGGCGGCGCCGCCAGCTCCCCCAGGCTGCTGCGCATCTCTCCTAGCACGCTCCCCCCCTCACAGTCATCTGTCGTATAAGCAGAGCTAGAGTAGCTCCTCAATGCGGAAAACCTCCTCTTCTCAATTTTCAGTTTAATACCCTACTACTAGGTAGTTACCGAGACGAAAGAGATAGTTGGCGCCAGAGAGGCCGGGCGTAGCAGATGAGCCAGGGAGCCTGCCAGATAAGTCTTTCCTTGCTCGCCGTGATATAGCAGTCTGACTAAGCGGTTAGCCGGCCAGCCGTTCGCCCGCACCTGAGGGACGAATGAGGAAGAGGGTTGGCACCCGGTTCGTCGCACTGGCTTACCCTCGCCCAGAGCCAGAGCAGGAAGGCCGCCCGCAGGACAAGCCGAGCCGAGCCGCCAGGCCTGCTTTTCTCGTCCTCGCCGGCTCGGCTCAGCCTGGCTCCTCTCTTCAACTGCTTCCCTGGGCACGGCGTAGATATCTATGTTATTGTACCTGGAGAGAGGTTTTCACTGGTAGTATGCGTCACAAACCTGCACGGATCAATAGACTAGCCCAGGTGGCGCGTTTCCTGCGCGTCGCTCGCCTATTGCTGTGGACTATCTGGGTGATTTATCGTGAGCGTCGGCGCGTGATCCGGGCCCATGAGCGCGGTCACTACGAGGTTCAGCCTGATATAGAAGTCTTGATCAAAGTTCTGACGGCTTTCCGTGAGACGGCCATCAAGCTTGGCGTCCTGATGATCAAGCTGGGGCAGTTTCTGAGCGCGCGCGCTGACCTGCTACCGGAGCAGGCGCTGCAGGTGCTGGGCAGCCTGCAGGATGAGGTTCCGCCAGCGCCCTTCAGCCATGTCGTTGCGGTGATCGAAAGCGAACTGGGCAAGCCGGTAGAGCAGGTCTTTAGCGTGCTGGAGCGCAAGGCGACCGCCGCCGCCTCCCTTGGACAGGTGCATCGCGCGGTCCTTGCCAGCAGCGGCGAGACAGTAGCGGTCAAAGTGCAGCGACCGCATATTGAGGAGCTGGTCAATACCGATCTGAGCACGATTCGCTTTGTCATCTGGGTGATCTCGCGCTTCGTCGACACAAGCGAGTTCATCGATCTGAAGGCTGTCTATCGCGAGTTCCGCCGCACGGTTTATGAAGAGATCGACTATCTGACTGAGGCCGCCAACGCGCGCCGTTTCCGCGAGCTGTTCCGCGATCAACCGCAGATCTATATTCCGCGCGTCTACGAGGAATATAGTTCGAAGCGGGTGCTGGTGCTGGAGTGGATCGATGGCATTAAGATTAACGATTACGCTGCTCTGGAGGCCGCCGGCTATCATCGGCTAGAGATTGCGCGGCGTACGGTTGAGGCCTATTTCTTCCAGTTCTTCGAGGCTGGTTTCTTTCATGCTGATCCTCACCCTGGCAATATCTTCGTCAAAGCCGGCTCGCCCCCAGAGGACCCGGTGATCGCCTTTGTCGACTTCGGCATGGTCGGCTCTCTGACGAAGAGCATGAAAAAGGCCATGCGCGATCTCTTTCTGGCCTTTGTGGCTCGCGATTCGCAGGCCCTGGTCAATGCGCTGGGACGCCTCGGCTTCTTGGGAGAACATGCCAATCTGCCCGCCATTGAGCGCGGACTAGAGCTGATGCTCAATCAGTACTATGGGATGACGCTGGGGGAGGCTCGTGAGCTGGATTTGTCGGATGTAGCCCAGGAAATTGAGCAGCTCCTCTATGGGCAGCCGTTCCAGATTCCGGCTCAGTTTGCTTTCACGGGACGCGCCATCAGCGTTCTGGCCGGCGTGGCCACCGGCCTGGCGCCAGAGTTTAACTTGATTGACGTAGCCACGCCTTATGCTCGCAAGTTTCTCGGGCTAAGCGGTGATCGGCTGGGCGAGAATCTGCAGGAGCTGCTGCGCCAGATGCTGGAGAATGGTCGCGCAATGCTGACTTTACCCCGCGCTCTGGAGCGCATCATTGCTCGCTTCGAGAGCGGCCAGATCGAGATTCGTCTGGCGAATAGTGGGCCTAATGGTCGGGGCCGCCGCGCTCGCTCCGGTAGCGGACGCAGCGCCATCGGTAGAGAGGGCGGTGGCGGTACGTTCTCGCTGACCCTTGTGAGTCTGGCCGCGCTGGCCGCCGGTGCCTATTTGCTCACCGACGTCCATCTGTTAATCGCTGGCTGGTTCTGCCTCGGTCTGGCGGCTGTGGCTGTGCTGGGCCTGCTCTTGCGTCGCTAGTGCCGTTCGTCGCTGAAAGCGCGCTTTCAGGCCGCTCCCCGGACCCCGACAGCCGCCGGGAAGGGAGAGAGAGCGCAGCGCTGCTCTCTGGGTCAACTTTGCCCTTCCTGGCGGCTGCCCTCTCTCTAGCTTAGAAGCTGCCAGCGCTCGCCATTCTGGCGGCGAACACGTCCTTCTTGTTCTAGCTTGAGCAGGTGAGCCGTCAGCGACTGAGCCGCCAGGGCGTGAAGGGTAGGTGAGACATCGGCATAGACATGCGGCACCAGGGCGCTAACGGTCGCTCCTTCCGGGAATTGAGCGAGGGCGGTGATGACTTGCTGCTCACGTAGCAGGCGATGATCAATATACTCGGCGAGCTTGCTAGCAGGGTCGGTGATGACGGGGCCGTGGCCGGGCACGATGCTGCGCAGCTCCAGGCGCTGCAACCGCCGCAGCGAGTTCAGATAAGCCCCCATATCGCCTTCCGGTGGGGCAATCACCACCGTGCCTACACCGGCGAGCAGATCACCGGCGAACAGAATGCCGGCCCGCTCCAGGAGAAAGCAGAGATGGTCAAAGCGATGCCCCGGTGTGTGCATGGCGAGCAGGCTATCGTCGCCAACCGGCAGGCGCGCCCCATCTCTCAATTCTTCGTCGGCCAGGGCTACCCCTTCGCGACTAAAGGCCAGCACCGGCACCCCCAGCCGCGCCCGCAGAGCCGCTGCGCCGCCGCAGTGGTCGGGATGGCCATGCGTGATCAAAATGCGCCGAATGCCACCGCGCGCCTTTCCCGCAGCGATAATCTGCTCTAGATAGTCTTCCTCCTCAACCGCTGGATCAATGACAAGCGCTCCCGTCGTCTCGCTGCCAACGATAATGGTATTGGTACCTGGCCCCGTCATCACCGAGGGATTAGGGGCCAGGACGATTGTATATGTTTGCTCCTCCTGCTGTTTATTCTGCTCTTGTTCCATATATTTATTGCTCGCTTCTTCAGTCGACCAAAAGACTGTCGCAGTGTGCAGACACCTTGACTCAGCTCTGAGTCATATGGGGTGGTACTTCCCACCCTCGTTCATCGCCGGGCAGATAGATGCGATAGCTCTCCCCTTCCTGGACCAAGCGCGGCTGCTTGAGAGTGACATAATGCGAGGCAGCAAAGGCCAGAGCCTCTTCAGCCCGGGTGAAGGTTGCCAGCTCTTCGAGCTGGCGCAGGGTCGCAAAGACCAGGGGAAAGCGGCCCTCCTGGTAGCGGGCGAGGGCCTCGGCGGGTCTGATCCAGAGGCCATCACTGGTCTCCAGATGATCATAAGCGGCTTGCTGGGCCGCGGGCGCCAGAGCCAAAAAGAAATGGGTATCGAAGCGGCGCGGCATCCCCTCGGGGGTCACCCAGTGGGCAAAGTAGTGGAGCTGATCGGTCGCCAACTGCAGCCCTTCGCGCTGGGCCAGCTCGACCAGCGAGCCGCGCCGCTCATGAAAGGCGCGGCGATAGTCGGCGAAGCGCGCCTTCCCGGCCTCATCCTCTGTTAAGGCCAGCAGCGAGCCATTGCGATAGGCCAGCAAGACTCCCGCTTCTTCAAATAGCTCACGAATGGCCGCTGCACGTGCTCCTGTACCCAGGGCCGTCCGACCCTCGGGATCAGCCACTTGCTCGCGGGCCGGAACAGGGGCGCAGAGCTGCGCGCTCTCCTCGGCAGCCCGATCATCGGCTTTAATCGAGCCGCCGGGAAAGACATAGACATCGGGCATAAACTCGCTTTGGACGACGCGCCGGACCATAAAGACCTCCATTCCGCTTCCAGCGCATCCGTTTCTCAACAGCATCACCGCTGAGGCCGGGCGGGGCACAACTGCCATAGGTTCTCTCTCCATCTCCTTTGAGGAAAGGTACTGTAACCTGGACGTGATACTGTTATAGTACCATATGCGTAGCAACCCTGTAGGCGTGGTTCGCCCCCTTTACGGAAGCCACGGCCTGTGGTACGCTGAACGTGTTCATGCTCTTTGTGACAGAGATACGCAGGATACACCCGGCAGAGTAGGATCTCTCAGCTCTCGATCGAAAGCAAAGCCGAGCCGAAAAAGTAGCTATGGATGCTGATGCACCACTGATGATACAGTCGCGGAGCCGGCAGGGACGGCGGCGCCTGGGCCTGATCGGCGATCCGGTGGCCCATTCGCTCTCACCGCGCATGCAACAAGCGGCCCTCGATGCCCTGGGGATCGATGCGGTCTACGAGCTGTGGCAAACACCCGCCGATGAGCTGGCCTCGCGCGTCGCTCTCTTGCTCGACCCGCTCTATCTGGGAGCCAATGTAACTATTCCGCATAAGCAGGCTGTTCTCCCTTTGCTCGACATCGTTGATCCGCTGGCGGCGCGCATCGGCGCGGTCAATACGATTGTGCCACGCGACGGCTATCTGCATGGCTATAATACCGATGCACCCGGTCTCCTGCATGCTCTACGCGAGCTGGGAGTAGGCAAGCCAAACGAGAGCACCACGATCTCGCTCACGGGCTATACAGCCATCATTCTGGGAGCAGGCGGGGCAGCCCGTGCGGCGGCTTTCGCCCTGGCCAGCACTGGCGTTGAACGCCTGATCATCGTCAACCGCCATTTAGAGCGCGCCCAGCACCTGGCGGCGGAGGTTGGCGACTTTCTTGCCGCTCAGCGTCAGGAGCTGAGTGTCCCCCAGGTCTTTAGCCTCAGCGACCCTGAGTTTCTCATCCCTCATCCTCTCTCGCTCATTATCAATGCCACGCCAGTTGGCATGCACGAGGACCTGAGCCCGCTGCCCGGTGAGGTCCTGGCCCGTTTCGGAAATGAAACCTTCGTCTTCGATATGATCTACAATCCAGCGGAGACCAAGCTGCTCTGCCAGGCGCGCACACTGGGCATGCGCGCCTCCAACGGCCTCCCGATGCTGCTCCATCAAGGGGCACTAGCCTTCACCCTCTGGACGGGCCAGCCCGCGCCGCTGGAAGTCATGCGCGCCGCTCTCGCCGCTGAGTAGCGCAGGCTCGGGCGCTTCGCACCGGCCTTATGTGCAGTCCCGCTTCGCTTTTTTTCTGCTCACCCCCACCGTCTCGTCTCTCTTGCGGCTAGCTGGCGCTGTTTGGCGGCGCGCTGCCGGGCATGAATTCGCTCAGTAACTTGCCTTTTTCCGGTGGGGGGCATACTATTATGCAAGAGGGATCACCAGCCAGAACAAGGGAGGAACCATCATTGAGACTGGCAAGCTTTTCCACACCTGATAACCCGCGCGTGCGCGTGGGCCTGGTGCTCAACGACGAGATTGTCGATGCCGCCCAGGGAGCGCGGGCCCTCGGCTTCGCTGTCCCTGATCAAATGCAAGCCCTCATCGAGCAATATGGCCAGGCGGAGCGCGGCCTCCGCGCCCTGCTGGAGCAGGCACAGCAAGCCAATGGGCGCCTGAGCGCGATTCCCGCGCTGCAGGGAAGTGGCCTCGTACAGCCACTCTCTGCTGTACAGCTTGCGGCCCCGATCCCTCGTCCGCGCAAAAACATCATGTGTCTGGGACTGAACTACGCCGAACACGCCCGTGAATCCGCTGCGGCCCGTGGACGTCAGGCCGAGCTCCCCCAGTATCCTGTTATTTTCACCAAGGCTCCTACCACCGTCAACGGGCCTTATGGCGACGTAGTTATCGATCCCGCCGTCTCAACTCAGATCGACTGGGAAGTTGAGCTAGCTGTCATCTTGGGGAAGGGCGGCAAACATATCCGCGAGGACGAGGCCCTCAGCTACGTCTTCGGCTACACAGTGCTCAATGACATCTCAGCCCGCGACCTGCAGGCCCAGCATCAGCAGTACTTTCGCGGCAAAAGCATCGATGGTTACTGTCCGATGGGTCCCTGGATTGTTACCGCTGATGAGATCCCTGATCCCCAGCGGCTCACCTTGCGCCTGCGCGTCAACGGTGTTACCAAGCAAGAGGCCAGCACAGATCAGATGATCTTCTCTATTCCCCGTATCATCGCCGTGCTCTCCAACGGTATGACGCTGGAGCCAGGTGATATCATCGCGACGGGTACCCCGAGCGGGGTGGGCTTTGCCCGCACGCCGCCTGAGTTCCTGCGCCCTGGCGACATCATGGAGACCGAGATCGTCGAGATCGGCGTGATGAGGAACCGCATCGTTGGCGTGGAAGAGACGCGCTAAGGAGCCTGAGCAGCGAGCGCTCTCTTTGCACTATTTCTCAGGCCTGTCCTGGGCGAAGCAGAGCGCCCTCCAAAAACGACGAGGCGACGGATTGTCTCAGAATCCGTCACCTCGTCCGGCCAGGGAGAGGGCTATCTATCCTGCTTGCCCAATTCATCCTGTCAGCCAGCGAGCGAGCTGGGAACCACAACAAGCGGGCAGCTCATCCTCTGTGCTATCTCACCCGCGACCTTCCCCTTCCTTCCGCTCCTTAGTCAGGGCCGTTGGATCAGACCAGCGGCAGAAGCGAGCCACGGCGGAGAGGGGGATCAGACCGAGACCTCTTCTTTGATCCAGGGCGGAAGCGCTCCCCACAGATTCAGTGCCCGAGGACGGGCGTGCCATAGGCGCGGCGGCGTCGTCACATCCTGATCGTAGTATTGCTCTAGCTCCGCGGACAGCTCAATATGACAGCCTTCAGGATCAGCGAAGCGCAGAAAGAGATCATGCCCGGCGCCGTGCCGTCCTGGCCCCCAGAGAATAGGCGTCTCTTGACGACTAAGATAATCGCCCCAGGCCAGCAAGTCCAGGCCGCTATCGATGCGGAAACCGATGTGATCGACATCGGGCCGCCCCTGGATCAGTACCAGGGTATGATGATCAGTATTGCAACGGAGCCAGGCCCATTCACGCAGCAACCAATCGGAGATGTCGAAACCGAGAGCCTCGGTATAGAATTCGACCATTGCCTCCAAATGTGGCGTCTGGAGCGCCACATGCTGGAGCGCGAGAGGGCGCAAACGCGCCTGCCGACGTCCGCTGGCAGCGGCGTACTGGGTAAAGGCCTCATCGGACGACACGGCGATCTCGATGCGATTACCATCGGGATCGCGGAACCAGAGCGTATCACCGCGCTCAGTATCGCCGTCGCGAGGCTCGAAAGCCAGCTCCACCCCCAACATATTCAAGCGAGCGGCCAGAGCGGCCAATTCAGCCTCTGTATCCACCTCGAAGGCTATATGATGCAGCCGGCTCTGAGGCAGCACAAAGCGACTATCTGTCTTGCTGGGGCGAGAATCGCGCGTATCGGCGAAGAGAGCCAGGCAATGATGCTCATCGCCCAAAGCAAGGAAGGCACTAGCCGCCTCAACCTCCATTTCTTGCCCTACTGTCCGCACCTCGCTTGAGCGCAGATCGAGGCCCACCACCTGGCGATAGAAGCGGGCCTGCATTGCCACGTCACTGGACCAGAGGCCCACATGCGCTAAGCGCCTGACTTTTACCTTTTGAATCTGCTGCTCGCTCACTGCTGCCTCCAGGGAAGGGAACTGCTGCCGACCGCTGCTTGAATGCTTGCTTGCTGATCGGGCGAGTGGAAGGATATCAGCCAGCCGTTCAATGTTCTCATTTTCTGGGGAATCATACCCAGAATGAGCGAGCCAGGTCAACAGATCTCCCCCAAAGGTCATAGCTTTTTGCCGTTACCCTGCTGATCCTCATCCTCCGCAGCGACAGAAGGCGAGCGAGCCGCAGCCGTCGTATCATCGGCCTCAGCGCTATTACGGGGCTGAGCAGCCGGAAGCTCTGCCGGACGTCCGACGGTGCCGGTGGGTCGCAGAGGCGGAGCTTGCAAGTCGCGCTCCCGAGGTTCAGCCCAGGCACCAGGCCCGGCATGGTTCAGGTTGCCACCGGGAGCCTCCAGAGGCGGAGCGCTCCCCCATCCAGCCAGGGTATCGGCGGAGGAGCAGGGCAACTCGTCCGGTAAAGGGGCCACCTGAGTGGGCTTGAAGAAGGGCTGACGCTCTCCCCACTCGCAGCGCAGGCCGGAGGCAGAAGGCGGCGCAGACGGCCAGGGAGCCTCGGTCAGGGCCGGCTCCAGCTCGCCACGCGAGAGGTCAAAGGTTTCCAATACCCGCACGAGAGAGGGCGGATCTGGCATCGGCGTTTCAGGGGCCCCTGGCTGACCGGGCAGGCTCTTCCAGGGCAATCCGGCAGAAGAGGAAGCCGGAAGAGAGGAATCCATGACTATTGGCTGCGAGAGGGGCACAGAAGGCAGGTTAGCGGGCCAGCGTGGCCTGAGAGCCAGCAGGGAAAGCGCCAGAGCGAAGGCGGCACACAACGGCAAAAACCAGAGATGCCAGAGGACAGCCAGCACCAGTGTGCCTCCGCTCAGCATCGAGGAAGCCACAAGCGCGGCTAGAAACAGGCGCGGCAGCCATTGCGGCAGAGCAGCATTACGCGGCTTTGGCGGCAGCGACGAACGACGTCGCATCATGCGCGCCCGGCGTCGCTGAGCAGCCCGGCTGGTCTCTACGAGCCGTCGCGCTGTGGCAGGCCAGAGCGCGCGACTTACCCCGCGTGAAAGGCTGCTCGCGCGCTCGACCAGAATATAGATCTTCTTGTCGCTCTTGCTGTCTTCACTCATCACACATCCACCCCTGTGCAAAGAACAGGGCCACCACCCAGTCCCCCAGAGAGATGACAGCCAGGGTTTCCTGTCGCGATACTGAAGTGCCGGCAGGAAGCCGGTGACACCCCAGTGCCTCAGCGAGGGACGCGCATGGGGCAGAGGCACGCACAACCACACCACACATCATCCCTTGCTATATACGATGATACGCCGGGCACCAAAAGGAGATACTGGCTGGACGGATATTCTCGTACCAGTACTGTACGAGAGAGAACCATCGACCACAACCACCAACAACCCCACCACCGCGGGAGCCCCCTTACGGGCGGCCTTGAGCCTGACCCTCCCCGAGGCGGGCGGCATCGTCACCCCACCACCACATAGCTACCTCCTGCCGGCCTGCCTGCCACTGTACGCACCCGACAGGCGAAGGCAACCCGCCCCGAGTCGAACCACGCTATTCCCGCACCGTCCGCGCCATAGCCGCAGCCCGACGACACCGTCTATAGCAGCGCCGCGGCGGTGCGCTTTGGTCCGCGCGCTCATCGGCTCGCTCGTCCGTCAGCTCGCCCGCACCTCACGCACCGCCTGCGACACGCCACCACCGAGAGGCCAGAACACACCCAGCACTCAGGGGCTAGTCACAGCGCCAGCTAGCCCCCACCAGGCAGGCGTGTTCCACCTCCAGGCCTCTCCGCGTCTGCTCGTGCCCGCGCATCGGCACTTCACTACCGCGACAGGAACACGCTCGCGTGATACCTGCACCGCAGTACGTTCCTCAGAAGGAGCACGCTCCTTCTTTCTTATACACCACCCCCGCTTCTTCAGCCTCAAACAAGCTCCGATCCGAGATCACGCTTTTATTGTACCTCTCTCTGCTTCTTTGACGGTTACGATGAGATGAAATTTGAGTTAAGAAACAAAAATGTGTATTGCAGATTCCTTAACTTTTAAATAGAATTATCGTATTTTATAAAATAGGGATAAAATGATATTTTTAGCAGATCATCCAGAGTGCTATCGATAGGAATCAGCGTTACAGAATAAAAAAGACTTGTACGATAAGAGGAGCAAAGAAGGAGATGGAGATAACAACTATTCACGTTTCCCGGGGTAGAGGAGAGCGAGCGAGCGCTGACAGCGAGCCCGTTCCGGCTTCTTCGGCAGAAGGGCCTTGCCTCTACTGTAGAGGAAAGACCCTCGTCAACTCACCGTATTCTCCACCCAAGGATCAAGGAGGGCGGAAGCAGATAGAGACAGCGACCGACAATTGCTTTAGCTCGGGGCAGAGCCAAGGCCCACTGCCAAGGGCAGCAAGAAGAAAAAGAGCAGCTCCAGCCTCGGCTTAGAGCGACAGGCAACAGCATAGAACGATCTCAAGCGGGAGCGTACCAGAAGACAACTCGTGTCGTTCGCCTGCTCACGGAGAGAGCAGAGGCGGTGGTCGTCAGGCCAGCTTCCCACTGTACCGCACTGCCGGACCAATAGCCCAAGGCGACGTTGGCCATTGTCGCAGCCAAACGCAGCCAAAGCGAAGCCAGCACCCTCCAGTCAGCGCCGATAGCAGGCCGCCATAGAAAGGCATCTCCGAGATCTACTCTGACGAAGACTGCTCGCGTTCTACCTCCACCTGGAGCGGCCCCTGTAGCTCCTCAGCAGACGGTCCATAGTAGGGCGGGTCCCACTCAAACGTAATCTTCTGACGTTTGATCGGCACAGCGGCCTGTAACTTATCCCAGCGATCTTCACGGGTCATCGTAATCTCCACGTGCTGCTCATCGACCTCCAGGCGTTCGGAGATCACCCGCAGCAGATCAGCCTTGATCTGCTCCAGCAGCTCCGGGTTTACCTTCACCCGGTCCTGGACCAGGACCACCTTCAGGCGTTCCTTCGCCAGCTCGCCGGGCCTGGGCCGCTTGCGACTGGCCATAAAATCAAGCATACTCATGCACCATCGCCTCCTTTATCAGGACGGCCAGGACCGTGTGCGCTTTCCGATCATCGCGGGGCCAAAACCCACCAGGCGGCGCAAGCGCTCCATCAGCGTTGGCGCCTCCACCAGCTCCTCAAGGGGAATCTCCTCACCCAAAATACGCAGCGCAGCATTCATAAATGCCTGACCGGCACGCGAGCGCTTATCATACACCACCGGCTCACCCTTATTGGTGGCCACAATAATCAGCTCATCCTCGGGGACAATCCCCAGCAGATCGATCCCAAGCACTTCCAACACATCCGCCACATCCATCATATCGCCGCGTCTCACCATATCGGGACGCAAGCGGTTGAGAATCAAGCGCGGCTCCGGCTTGCCGGCCGCCTCGACCAGCCCGATGATGCGATCGGCATCGCGTACCGAGGCCATCTCAGGATTGGTCACAATAATGATCTCATCGGCCCCCACAATGGCATTCCGAAAACCCTGCTCGATCCCCGCAGGCGAGTCAATCAGCACAAACTCGAATTCCTGGCGCAACTGCTGGCAAAGCTGCACCATTTGCACACTATTAATGGCATTCTTATCGCGCGTCTGAGCAGCAGGCAACAGATAGAGTTCAGGCAACCGCTTATCTTTAATGAGCGCCTGGCGCAGGCGACACTGCCCTTCGACAACATCGACTAGATCGTAGACGATGCGGTTCTCCAGACCAAGGACAGCATCGAGGTTGCGCAGCCCAATATCCGAGTCTACTACCACCACCTTCTTACCCTGCATAGCCAGGGCCGTGCCCAGGTTGGCCGTGGTCGTCGTTTTGCCAACGCCGCCTTTTCCCGAAGTAATCGTGATCACCCGGCTATCCATGCGCATGCTCCCTGTCGATTCGGCAAACACTGTTTTTTTCGCACACTCGCAAAAGGTTCCAGCATCGAGATATCGCCAGCCAGCCAGTCAGCCAATGAGCAAGCCAGCCAGCCAGAGTTGGGCGACAGTAGCCGTGTGGGCACTCTGCACCTGCCCACTGGTTCCATTGCTTAGCTACTGCTGGGCTTCCTCTCCTACTTCCCTCACGGATTCCAGGCAGATCAGGGAGACGCCCTTTCGCACGCAGCCGACAGCGATCAGCCCAGCGCGAGGTTTTCGGCAGAGAGGCGCGCCTTGCTGGAGAGCCAGCGCGAGGCCCACTAACTCAGCACGATACGCTACTCGCTGCCTGCCGCCTGCCTGTCAATGCTCTCTGCTCATCTCGCTAAAGACTGACTGGCGCGCCTTCCCCCACGCTCCGTGAGGAGGCTGGCGGTTGTGGCCTGCTCCGGCCATAGCGGAGCGCGCAGACCCTGCTCTTTTGCACCACGCCGCGCCCTGGCTGGCACTATCTACTACGCGGTGGGCGACCATTGAGCCAGGTTTCTACTACGATCTGGCCCTGGCGAATCGAGGCCACCTCGGGACGCGGCTGCACCTCCAGCCCTTCCGGCGGGCGAGACAGCAGATGGGCGATGCGCAATTGGACGGGCGCGAGCAGGAGTGCACAGACTAGCGCCTGCTCGTTATCGGGATAGCCGGCGTGGACCATACCGCGCAAGACACCCCAGACGATCACATCGCCGCCCGCCACTACCTCCGCGCCAGGATTGACATCGCCCAGGACCACAATATTGCTATGATGGTGAATGGCCTGGCCAGAGCGTACCGTCCGGCGTAAAAAGAGTGTATCATCCGACTCACGCGGATCACGCTGACCCGTTGTCAGCCCGAGGTCCACAGTCACAGCCCCTGCTCCTGTCCTTTCATAGGGCGAGTATGCAGCAAATGGTGAGGCAGCAGCATAGGCAGGCCCGCCGTTGAGACCCAGTCTGTTCCCTTCCCCCAATCCTCCCATGCGCATGCCGGCAGCCTGCTCTAATGGAGTGATTGACATGCGATAATGTGCCAGCAAATTTTCAAGCTGCACTCGCTCGCTGGCGTGCAGTACTCGCTGCCGGGTATCGACTGTCAGGGTGGCCCCACGAAAAAAATCAGGGGCCTCTGCCAGCCGCTCAGCAAGAGCCTGTAGCAGCTCACCAAAGGGCGTATCCGGCTCCAACGTCAAGAGCAGGCCGTGGCGCGTCCCCTTGATTGCAATGTGCCCCTGCGCAGGCGGCTTCTCTTCTCGCCGCTCCGCCTCACCTGCTACGAACCAGGACGGGCCTTCCCCCGTCTTTCTCAGCCGGTCGTGCGCTCCAGAGGGCGCATGCTCGGCAGAATCCTGCGCATTCATTTCCTTCGCTGCTCTTTTTATCTCAGCTTCTTCCCTTCTCATTCAAGCAGGAGTTTAGTCTCTCTTACCGGCGCTACTCTTTTACATCTTTTAACGTTGTATCCTTTCAAGGATCGCCGCCCGCAGTCGAACGGGCCATCTGCCCCAAAGAACCACCTTGTGACGCTACCAGGTTACAGTATAAACGCCAGGGCAACAAAACGCAATAGGAGCAGCTTCTCTGCCTCGCTTTGCAGGCCGGTGTTTCTCTTTAGTTCAGGCGATAGCACCTACTTTCTTCTTCTTACTCGACGTTTTCTCGATACTCAGTTCAAGCCAATTCATTCATCATTCTTAAATGGGAATATTACTTCATTCCTATCTCCCGCCCGCGACTGGACGGCAGCCTTCAGCTCATCTATTATTTTAAGGTAAGCATTCTATCTTCTTTGTCCCTGCTCACTCAGGCGCCCAAGATGGGGGGAAGAGACTCGAAATTTCTAGGCAGGTCAGGCGTTCTTGCCAATTGCAGGTATGGGTCCTACTCTTCCCAGTATGCTTAGCCAGGATGGCAGATCTTTCCGCATCGCTGTCTCGGGTTTCGTTTAGGGTTCCAGCTACTCATACTCTGAAAATCCAGGAGTGCACAAATGGCCTTAGAAGCTTTGCAGCGTCTGGATCAGCAGAAGGGCGATCTTCCCTCACAAAGCTATGTTCCACGAACTATGCCACAGGTGCTCGGGATGTTCGATATGACCATGATCTTTATGATGATCATGCTCTTTATCAACAACCCGGTCAGTACTATATCCGCGGGCCCTGCGGCTTTTACTTATTGGTTGTTGGGAGCAGTGGTCTTTTTTATCCCTTGCGTTATTGGCGTGGCCCAGTTGGGCGCTCTTTATCCCCAAGAAGGCTCTACCTACCTCTGGACCCATCGGGCGCTAGGGAATTTCTGGGGCTTCTTTGCCAGCTTAATTTTCTGGATGCCTGGCTTGCTGGCGATGGTCGCAAGTCTGAGTATTGGCATCACCTTTATCCAGGGCCTCAATCCCTCCTGGTTAACTCAGCCCTGGCAGCAGGGTCTGCTCTGCATTGGGCTGCTGATTGTGTCCTCCGTGCTAGCGCTCAGGCCGATGAGCACGGTGCGCCTGGTTGTGAATGTGATCACGCTCTTGACCTATGGCGTGATTGTCTTGCTCGGGGGCGCCGCCCTGCTCTGGCTGGCAACCGGACATCAGACGGCAACGCCCTTCACTGATCTCCATTCCTGGAGCATTACCCCCTCTAACTTCGCGCTCTACGGTAGTGTGGTGCTGGCTTATCTCGGTGCCGATGTCTCGATGATTTTCGGCGCAGAAATGGCCAGTGAACGCATTGCTGCCCGTCATGTTTCCTGGGGTGGCTTCTTTGTGATCGTGAGCTACCTGGTGATTACGTTTGCTCTCCTGGTCGTTCTTGGCCCTCAGGCTGCCAACCTGCAAGCTATCGCTGTGATCAGTGTGATCGATCACGTGTTCGGGAAGTTTGTGGGCAATTTAGCCGCGGTCTGCGTCATCGCCTATTTCCCGGTCTTCACTACGCTGCTGAATGTTGCTTTCGCTCGCCTGCTGATGGTGGCCAGTATCGACCGTTTCTTACCGGTGGGTCTGAGCCGCTTGAACCGCAATCGCCAGCCCTCTAATGCGATTGTTTTTCAGACGGTAGTGGCTAGCCTGTGTGCTGCCCTCATTTTTCTGTTGCCTTATTTGCTACCTCTGGGGCAGCCTACCGACCTGGCTTTGGTGGTTTTTCAGGTGACGCTCTCGGTGCTCACGCTGGTTTGGGCTTTCTCTTCGATCTTTATCTTCGTCGATCTGGCAGTCTTCTATTTCCGTGATCGTGAGCGCTTCCTGCGCCTGCTGGTGGTGCCGCTCCCAGTGCTGTGGCTCTGCATTATCATCGCGCCCCTTGCCTGTCTGACGGCAATGATTGTAACATTATTGTACTCGCCGATTCCTCAGCAGATCAGCAATGGTCAATGGTGGTACATTGTAGGCGGCTTGACGGCGATTTGCCTGGTAGTTTGCGGCATCGCCAGTATGTTTGCTATCAGCCAGGCCGCCTGGCAGGATCAGAGCTTCGAAGCTTAAGCAAGCTTGCTCTTTTCAGCTCCAGGGTGCCGGAGCGATGATCTTCCTTGGGCTTGCTGTGAGCAAAGTGTGGGAGCAAGGTCTAACATGTCAACTGGCCAAACTGGCATGTTCTGACTGTGTCTCCTGCGCATGGCGATTCCGCGCTGTTGCCCCGTCCCGGTGGGGCCACAGCCGTTTGTGCGCTGAGCAGCACAGCTATGCGCTGCTTTTCCCCTTGCCTATTTTTGTTGTATAAGGAGTGAATTGCTATGACGCTTAAGTCTAGCGCACCAACTGAGGAGCAGAGCAATCTGCGATCTGGGACGATCGGGCTGCCCGGGGTGCTCTTCCAGTCGATTACGACAATGGCGCCGGCTTCTGCGGTTTCTTTTAGCTTGATCCCCGCTGTGCCGTATGCCGGGGCTGCTCTGCCGCTGGCAGTAGCGATTACGCTGGTGGTCAGCGTGTTGATCGCTTTGAACATTGGGGAGCTGGCTCGCCATCTGCCTTCCGCTGGCGGCTTCTTTACGTATATCAGTCGCTCGCTCGGTTCTGTGGCTGGCTGGGTGACCGGCTGGATCTTCGATCTGGCTTATCTGCTGATTGTGCCGCTGCAGTTGCTGGTTCTGGTACAGGTAGCCAATTCGCTGCTGCCGCTGGGTGACAGTAGCTGGTCGTGGGTCATCTGGGCGGTGATCTTCGCCGTGGTGATTTTCCTGCTGACTTATTTCGGCATTAAGGTCTCTGCCGATGTGGGCGTGGTGCTGGGCTGCATCGAGATCGGGGTCTTTCTGCTGTTGGCCCTGTGGCTGATCGCTGACGCGGGGAGCCGCAATACGCTGGCAGCCTTCAATCCGGCTTCTAGCATGCTGTCAGGCTTCAGCGGCTGGCAGGGCGTGATGCTGGGCATGATCTTCGCGGTGCTGGCTTTCGGTGGCTATGAGTCAGCGGCACCTTTGGCAGAGGAGACGCGCAATCCGCGCCGGATAGTGCCCCTGGCTATTGTCCTGGCGGCCCTCTTGATTGGTCTCTTCTATGTCCTTTGCTCCTATGCCGCTGTGGTCGGTTGGGGACCGGATCGGATGTCGTCTTACGCTAGTAATCCGAATCCCTGGGGTGAGATGGCTAAGAGAGTGTGGGGCGGCTTCAGTATTATTGTGGATCTGGCGATTCTTAATAGCGCTCTGGCCAACTCGAACGCTGGGGTGAACGCTGTGTCGCGCGTGCTCTACGCGATGGGGCGCGTGCGCGCTCTGCCTGGAGTACTGGCTCACTTGAACCGCTTTGCCTCGCCTGATGTGGCCATCATCTTTACTATGGTGGTCGGCCTTGTGCTAACAGTGGCGCTTGGCCTGGCCTTCGGTTTGTCAAACGCTTTTGCTTTCATCGGCACGATCATTGCTCTGCCCTTTATCGTGGTCTATCTGGCAACGTGTGTAGCGGTGCCAGTCTTTTATCTGCGCGAGCATCGCTCTGAATTCAATCTCTTCCGCCATATCCTGCTGCCGCTGATTCCGGCGGTGGTGCTGCTGATCGTGCTTTGGTTCCAGGCCACGCAGCAGTATACACCCCCGGTAAGCTGGGCTTTCCCGCTGGCGACGGCCTGGTTGGTGATCGGCATTATTATCGCGCTTGTCCTCCGCTTCCTCGCTCCCGAGGTGCTAAAGTCCAGCAGCAAGGTCTATGTGGAGGCTGAGTAGAGCATAGCCGTTCTTCGATCTGCTGGACAATAAGGGGCGGTCCTGAAGATGGGCCGCCTTCTTTTTGTTTAGAGAAGGGCTCGTCGCTGTTGCCCCTGAGCTTGCTTTGGTCCCCCTGGTCTTTTACAATAGCGGCTAGAGACTCCTTTTGGGAGATGTCTGGCCAATGAGTTCTTCTCCGCTTTCCAGTGATTTTTTGCGTTTTCCGACAGAACGTGAGCGTGTGTTACGCGCTGCCGAGACTCTGGTAGGGGTCATCCCCGATCTTTGCCTGGTTTCACATTTCCAGGTCGGAAACTGGGAGGTGCTCTATCGCCCTGTGACGACGGGCAATGTTCGCCGCTGGGGCCTGCCGTTGATGATTCCGAATTTTTCGCGCCTGCGCAATGGGGTGTTTGTGGAGAAAGGGACGTCTTTGCCTATCCACGGTTTCGGTCGCTTGCTCCCCTGGAGTTTGCTGGCGGCGGATGAGCAACGGGTAGAGTTGGAGCTGCGCAGCAATGAAACGACGCGCGCCTGCTATCCGTATGAGTTTACTTTCAGGGTGACGGTGGCGGTGAGCCCCGCGACGCTGACTTATACTTTGACGATGGAGAACCGGAGTGCAGAGATGATGCCGATTGCGCCAGGGTTCCATCCGTATTTTGCCGTCGCTCAAGCCGATAAGCCGCGCTTGCAGGTGCAGGGCTTGCCCGGCTTTGAGGCGGCGACCATCGATTGGGAGCGGCAGCCGCCAGATACTGCCTATCCTTTTGCCGGCGAGGTAACGATCTTTTTTCCTGGCCGGGGCAGCTTGACGATCGCCGAGTTGCCCCAGGAGGGTCGCTTTGCGCTGCATAATATGCAGGTGTGGACGGAGCTGCCAACGCGCCCGGACCATGCTTTTGTTTGCTTTGAGCCGACGGTCGGTAGCGAGGATGCGCTGAATCGGCCCGGCGATCGTTTGGAGATCGCTCCGGGGACAACGGCCTCGATTGTGCTGCAGTTGCGGGCTCAGGTGCGCGCTTGATCAGGTTCATGGCCTGCTTCGCCTGGTCAAGCGCGCTGTCTCGTTCAGAAGGCTGAGGTTCAGGCCGTGGGCTTGCGCGCGCAAATGGAAGCGCTGAGCCAGCGGCCTTCCAGATGCTGGCGTTCTTCTTGACCAATGAAGGATGGCCAGCACCACTCTCCTGGGACCGACTCGATCAGCACGTCTCGGAAACCAACGCCGGCTAGCAGCTCACGATAGGTCGCCAGGCTGATGGCACCGGCCAGGCAGGCTGCCCAGGCCCGCGGCTCATGCTGAAGGCTGGCGGGTAGGGCGCCTTCGAGCAGGGTATCAGCCAGGCTAAGCCTGCCACCCGGCTTGAGGAGGCGGTAGGCTTCGCGCAGGACTTGCTCTTTGTCAGGCGCCAGGTTGAGCGCACAGTTGGAAATGATGAGGTCGACGCTTTCGGCGGGTAAGGGTACTGCTTCCATGAGTCCTTTGAGAAAGTGAACGTTTTCCAGCCCGAGCAGTCGCCGGTAGTGTTCGGCTCGCTCTAGAGCGACTTCGTTCATGTCAAGGCCATAGACACGGCCCCCAGGAAGGACACGCCGGGCCGCTAGCAGAACGTCAAGGCCAGTGCCACAGCCCAGATCAAGGACGGTCTCGCCCGGCCTTAACTCAGCCCGTTTAAGCGGATTGCCACAACAGCAGGAGCTGGCCAGTAGGTCCGGCGGCAGCTCGCTCAGCTGCTCGCCTTCGTAGCAGGAGCATCGATCGCTAGCAGATTGTTGGCTTTTAGTGCTGCAGTAACAGGACTCTTCAGAGCTGAGGAGTTTCTCTTGATAATAGCTCTTAATAGCTGATCGCAGCGCCTCTTCCGCAGAGAAAGGCAGATCTGACATGGTAGTCTTCTCCTTCTGGCTGATTCTGGCCCGTGCTGGCAACAGGCAATCTAAGAGCGGTCGTCGCTGAGGTCGGTGGAACCTTCTGCGCGGGCTGCCTCCAGCGACGACCCTGCTCATGCCAGCGGTTTCTTGTTCTGAAAGCAAAGACGCGCTTCCCGCGAAAAGGACGCAGCCGGTGCACTGGTCAAGTGAGGCGGGTCCCCCAGCGGTTGGCAGTCGGCGGTGAAGCAGGGGACCATATCAGTCACAGACACAGGCGGGGGGACAGCGCTTACTTTCCTCGGGTCCCAGACAGCACGGGGCCAGGGGCTGATAGCCGATCACTCGGCCCAGACGGTCAAATTCAAATTGACAGCAGGCCAGCAGGCTTTGATGGAGACGTGTACGTGCCCGCTGGACGCGCGATTTGGCCCCAGAGAAGGAGAGGCCCAGGCGCTGGGCCAGCTCGCGCTGTGATAGGCCCTCGTATTCGGTGAGCATCAGGGCGTCGCGATAGGGCGCGGGTAAACAGTGGATCAGCTCCTGTAAGGATCGCTTGATGGCCTCTCGCGCCGCCTCGCTTTCTTGCTCGTCCTCAGCGCCTGGTATGGCCGTGCTCACAGCCGCTTGGCGCTCCAGCGAGAGCAGACTGCGACGCCGACGGTAGTAATCGCAAACCAGGCGCTGAGCAATACGATAGGCCCAGCGCTCCAGCTTCGCTGGAGAACGCAATGCCTGGCGGTGCTGGTGAATACGCAGAAAGATCTCTTGTAAGAGGTCGTCTACGCTTTCTTCATCAGGCAGCCGGCGCTGCAGAAAGCGACGCAATGGCTCATGGAGGGCCACCCAGGCCTGTTCAGTAAGGCAGGACATGGCAGAGATCTCCTTGTGCATAGACCTTTTTTTTACAAGACGTCAGTCCGCTCCCCAGGACGCAGCCTGTCGTCCGACTCAGCCGGGTTCCCTTGATCTGACTGGCTCTTTTACATCGCTCTCTGCAGCTTTGTCGGAGAGGCTTAGAGGACAAGGCAGAGCAAACGGGAAGAGTCCGGCGGTCAGCCGAAGTTCAGCCGCATGACGGTGGCTGTCTGCGGACAGGCGCCGTTCCACTCCTCTGAGGCATGGAGAGCCTCCGGCACGTCCTCACGAGCAATCTGCCGAAAGCCTAAGCGCTCAAAGAATGGCTCAGCTCCCTCGGTCAAGAGGTAGATCTCTTTGAGGCCCAGCGCCTGCGCTTGCTGTAATACTGCCCGAACAAGCTGGCTTCCAATGCCTCGCCGATGCCAGGCGGCAGCGACCGCTACCGAGCGCAACAAGGCCCGCTCTCCATAGCGCTCCAGGCCGGCGCAAGCAATCGGCGTTTCATCCTTCCAGGCCAGCCAGGCGCGCCACAGGTCACACTCTAGGCCGGCTAGCGGTAGCCGGTTCTCTTCCAGGAGGTGGCGCATAGCTGCCTGCTGATCGTGCTCAACCGGCGCGATACGCAACGCTGTCATAGCAATGAGCAAGCCTCCCTTGCTGACTGTAGGCTTCGTGATTCCACTCGCATCTCCCGCTTCCCGACCAGGGTCGGCCTGTGTGCCTGTTTGCCAGTCTTCTCTGAGCGTGAGTATCAGCCTTTCGACCCCCTCCCGGATCAGACGGTTTGCAGGTCGCCAGGCCAGTCCCTGGCCAGGGATGGAGAGCAAAGCGCTGAGAAAGGCCCCTCCACTTTGCACCTCTGACAAGTCTCGTTCGTAATACTTGCTGATGAAAGCAGAGGCCCACTTGCCGGTAGGCAGCCAGGCCGACAACTTGTCTGCTGTCTGGCACACGGAGGGACTTTTGCACTCGCTGGTCCTGCCCTTTCTTGTCGGTGTGCAATTTAGCCTTATGTGGGATATAATAGGGTAGCTATAGGGAGCATCTGAAAGCGTCACGCCAGTGCCAGGGAGCGGTGTGCCTGCCGCTCTCAGCCAAAGACGGCGCAACCAGAAAGCAGGAACGTCTTGCAATGGGAAAAGAGCCATTATCTGGTCTGTACCAAGCACAACAACAAAGCAATCATCAAAATAATAATACGCCGCCACCTCCGCTGCTACCAGTGCCACCGCGCCAGTCGCAGCGACAGCAGTCATCACCCAACCAGTCGCGCGGTCCCTCGGGGCAGCCGCCGCGATCCTCGAACCTGAATTTCTGGCTGCTGCTCGTAGTGTTGCTGGTACTGGGCTTGTACTTATATAGTTATATTAGTAACTCGAATAGTAGTTCCTCTCCTCAACGGAAGGAGTTGACATATACCGAGTTCTACCAGGAAATCAACGCGGATAACATTAAGACGGCCACCTTTATCGGCCAGACGGACATCGTCGGCGACTTCCGCGAGCCGGTACAGGGTTACTCGCAGTACCATGTGTACCAACTGCCGCAGCCGCAGACCGATCCGCAGCTGATCCCGCTGCTCCTGTCCAAAGGGGTTACCGTCATCAG
This sequence comes from Thermogemmatispora argillosa, assembly GCF_059696725.1. Classification (NCBI taxonomy): domain Bacteria; kingdom Bacillati; phylum Chloroflexota; class Ktedonobacteria; order Thermogemmatisporales; family Thermogemmatisporaceae; genus Thermogemmatispora; species Thermogemmatispora argillosa. The sequence continues at coordinate 2,325,230 of NZ_AP019377.1, forward strand.
CCAGGCGCCGCCAGACAACAGCTTTTGGATCAATCTGCTGGTCGCAGTTTTACCTTGGGCTTTCCTGTTAGGGCTATTCTTCTTCATTACCCGACGGGCAACCCAGGGGCAACAGGGCATTTTTAACTTTGGCCGGAGCCGCGCACGGCTGATCCTTGAAGATCGGCCCAGCACGACCTTCGCCGATGTCGCCGGCGTTGATGAGGCCAAGTACGAGCTGCAGGAGGTCGTCGAGTTCCTGAAGACGCCTCAAAAGTTCCAGCGCCTGGGCGGCAAGATCCCGCGTGGGATTCTTCTGGTTGGGCCACCAGGTACCGGCAAAACCCTGCTGGCGCGCGCCGTTGCCGGCGAGGCCGGGGTCCCCTTCTTCTCGATGTCCGGCTCCGAGTTCGTCGAGGTGCTTGTTGGCGTCGGGGCCAGCCGCGTGCGCGATCTCTTCGATCAGGCCAAAAAGGCCGCGCCCAGCATCATCTTTATCGACGAGATCGACGCCGTCGGGCGCCAGCGTGGAGCCAGCATCAATACCAATGAGGAGCGTGAGCAGACGCTCAATCAGTTGCTGGTCGAAATGGATGGCTTCGAGTCGCACCAGGCGGTAGTCGTGCTGGCGGCGACCAACCGGCCCGACGGTCTGGATCAAGCTTTGCTGCGCCCGGGCCGCTTCGATCGCCGTGTGACGGTGGACCGTCCCGACTGGAGTGGGCGTCTGGCGATCTTGCGCATCCACACGCGCAATTTGCCGCTGGCCCCGGATGTGGACCTGGAGGCGATCGCGCGGGCCACGCCGGGCATGGTCGGCGCCGATCTGGCCAACCTGGCTAATGAGGCTGCCCTGCTGGCGGCTCGCCGCAACCTGGATCAGATCGATCGCCGCTGCTTCGAGGACGCCCTTGATAAGATCCTGCTGGGCGCCGAACGTCCGCTGGTGCTGAGCGAAGAGGACCTGCGTGTGACGGCTTATCACGAGGGCGGTCATGCGCTGGTGGGACTGCTTACACCGCACTCCGACCCGGTCACTAAGGTGACGATTGTGCCGCGCGGTCAAGCGCTGGGTGTGACTATGTCAACGCCACTCGATGATCGCTATAACTATCCAAAGGAATATCTGCTAGCTCAGATCACCTATGCGCTTGGCGGCCAGGCCGCGGAGCGGGTCGTCTTCGGCACGATTACTACTGGCGCGCAGAGCGATCTGATGAAGGCGACTTCACTCGCTCGCCAGATGGTCACACGTTGGGGCATGAGTGAACGCCTCGGGACCATTTCCTACAGTGAGCGGCCTAGTCCCTTCTCGGGCGTCTCTGAGATGGAGGTCGGCCAGCCCTACGACTACAGCGAAGAGACGGCGGAGCTGATCGATGAGGAGGTTGAGCGGATCGTCCGCTCTTGCTATCAGCAGGCCATCGATCTTCTGACAAAGCATCGCCGCACGCTCGATCGCATCGCTGAGGAGCTGCGCCGCCATGAGACGCTTGATAGTGAGCAGCTACGCGCTATTCTCGCCGAGACCGGCGCGACACCGGCCCCCGATCAGCCGGCACCTCTGGGCACGCCCCAGGTGATCGCGCCACCGGAGCCGACCTCAGCGCCGGCTCCTCCAGAGGTTGGCGCCAGTCGCAACGAGTCAGAGCCGCCCGCCACTGCGCCCGGAAACGGCGCTCTCCCTTCGTGAGAGAGCGCTTGTTACCTTTTGCCTCCCTTGCATCTGAGGTTATGAGCTGCGCCAAGCAGCCTCTATAGTCGATGCTTGTCCGCGGACTTCGGCCGGCGAGTACTCGCGAATAGAGACGGGCAGCACAGCGGGCCAGGCTCTTCTTTTTCCGGCTGGTCATTATTCAAGCCCGCTGGCTGCCCCGATAACGTCGTCAGAGTGGACGCTCTTCCCCTGTGTGAGTCGGCTTGACTGACTATCCATCGGACCATGCTCTTTGCCTCATCTGGAGCTGGTATTCATTCTTCCAGCTCCCCAGTGAAGAACTGGCGCAGTCCTGGATAGTCGCGCATCAGCGTATCGACGAAGGTTTCCGGCAGAGGCAAAAAGATGCCCTGCGCCTCGGCCAGTGGCGTGCTTTCATCGCTGGCCAGCGTTAGCACTCCCTGAGCCTGTAACATGCTGCGTCGCTCTTTGACCAGCCAGGCTCGCACTCGCAGCAGTGGCCCATAGGGTACATAGCGCCGGTAACGTACTTCCAGCTTGCCTGTCATTGTCCACTGAGGCTGTTGAGCCAAAAGCGAGGCTCGCCCCAAAGTCTCATCTAGCACGGCAGCTACTATACCTCCGTGAATGACGCCAGGAAAGCCCTGGTGCTCTTCACGGGGCTGAAAATCGGTGACGATGCTCTGCCCTTCGCGACGAAATACTAGCTGTAGCCCGTAGGGATTGCGCTTGCCACAGACAAAACAGCGCTGATAATCAGTATCGTCGTTGAGCTTCATAGCACGAGTAGAGGGCGTCCTTCCGTGGAGAATTCCGCCGGTAGAGCCTGAAACGAGTGCGGCTCAGCTCCCCCAGCGCCCAGGAAGAGAAGCTCAAGAGATGCACGCCAGGAGATCGCCTTGTTCCCTCTCAATGCTCTTCGACCGGCTTGGGCTGAGTGTATCACAGCCCGACAAGCGGGGGCAAGCAGGCTATCAGTCGTGACGGCTGACAGTAAGCTCAGTCGCAGCCTGGATCAGGGCCAGCCATACTTATCCTTCAGGATAGCCTTCGGCTGCGCGAGGAAGTAGGAAGGGCAGCGCGCTTGACGTCTGATCCTGAGTGGGAGACTGGGGGGCGCCTTCGACTCGCTAGCAGGCCACGGGCGCGCAGGCGAAGATAGAGGAGCAGCCAGAGGCTAAGCCAGAGGCCGCCAAGGAGGTAGCCTCCGAGGACATCGCTGGCCCAATGGTCGCCGAGATAGATGCGCGATGGGCCCACCATGACAATGAAAAAACCAGCGACGAGCAAGAGAAGGATACGCCACCAGCTCCGGCCCTCGAAGAGAATAAGAGCGTAGGAAAAGAGCAAGCCCCAGTAGGCCACGTAGGCCATAACGTGACCGCTCGGGAAGCTGGCTCCGTGAGCCGCCTGTAATACTTCAACCAGTGTAGGCAAAGGACGCGGACGCGCTACCACGACCTTCACGGTCCGATTGAGCAATTCGCTGCTCAGGCAGTTGCCAAGCAGCACGAGAGCCTCCAGACGCAGGCGAACCAGCCAGAGGAGCAGGGCCGTAATCAGTACCAGCCCAGCCGCCAGCAATGGCGCACTGCCAATGAAGCTGATGGCTAGCATCAGAGCGCGCAGCCAGGGGCTTTGCTCTTCCTGGAACTCGTGCGTGATCACAACATCAATGGCCAGCACAGGATGCCCGTGGACCCACCAGGCCAGCAGGGCAAACACGCTGAGGAGCAGCGCATAGAGGGCCAGCAAGACCTTACCGCGGTAGACTGTCCGATACCAGGGAAGGCGTCTTGTTTGAATCTCTTGCTGCATTTCCTCTAAAGGCTGCCCCTGATCGCCGTTCCTGATAGCCGGCTTTTCTTCCTCTGGTTGCCTGCTGCAAGGAGAGCGGTCCGCCATCCTTATCTAGCTGCTCCTCCTTCTGGCTGAGATTGCCGGAAACACGGACAAGCGCATTCTTGTTGTATTATATCTGATGGGAGCTGACAACGCTGACATGGAGAGCTTTGCTCTGGCAGGAAGAGAGGGAAGGAGAGCAGCAGCACGATGGCGACATTCGAGGTGCGTCCGGCGCGTCCCGAGGACCGTGAGACGGTGCTTGCTTTTTGCGCTCACACCTGGGAGTGGGGGGATTATATCGCCGAGGCCTGGGACGGCTGGTTAGCAGATCAGCAGGGGCGGCTCTGGGTGGCTACCAGCGACGGGCGAGCCGTTGGTTTGCTTCATCTGCGTATGCTCAATGAGCATGAGGCCTGGCTAGAGGGGCTGCGCGTTGATCCGGCTTATCGCCGTCAGGGCGCTGCTGCCGCCTTGCATCAGGTAGCAATGACAGAGGCGATGCGCCTGGGGGCGAGAACTGTGCGTCTGCTCACCGAGGCCGGTAACAGCGCCGCCATTGCTGTAGCCAGAAAAAGCCGCATGCACGAGGTGGGGAGCTTTATCCCGTATCAGGCCCCACCGCTGCCAGAATTGCCGCGGCGCCTGACCTCCCTTCCCAGGCCGGAGCCGGCGCGTACGGAGGATCTGGAGGAGATCATCGATTATCTGAATGTCTCTAATATCTTCCCCTTGACTGGCGGCCTCTACTACTCGGGTTTCATCGCCTATAGCATCAGCGATCGCCTGCTGAAGGCCAAGATAGAGGCAGGTGAGATCTATCTCTTGCGACGCTGGGAACGCCTCGATGGGTTGATGTTGCTTGAGCAGCGTGAGGGGCGCCACGGTAAGTATCTGTTCATCGGCTATATCGACGGCACAAACGCCGACACCATCGGCCAACTAGCCTATGTTCTGCGCCACCTGGCAGCCCAGCGCAATCTAGAAGCAGTGCGCGCTCACGTTCCTGACTTACTGATGGTCCGCGATACCTTCGCAGGCGCCGAATATCAGGCCGCCGACAATCCTTACATCACTTTCGAACGCATCTTGAGCTGACCGCGCTAGCTCAGCCGCTCAGCCCAGGGTCCGGCGTTAGCCCACAAGCCACTTGCTCGCCCACAGCTCAGAGTAGACCGCTGGCCTTCTCCCAGCTACCACCATTCCATCAACCAGTCGGCGAAATAAGGCCGCGAGCGGCCTGCGCTTCAGCAGAGGGAACGCAGATCCGGCACATCATCAGAGCCGCCGGCAAGACACATCAGGCCCCTTCGCGCCAAGGCAAGAAAGAGGGACGGCAGAGCAATCGGCCAGCGCTGGGCCAGAGATAGACGACTGCCAGCCGCTGCCCGCTCCGTCGTCCCATCTTTTCATCTCCGATATTCTTCCTTAAGATTTAGCCAGCTAATGCTGCAGCGGCTTCATGACTGCGCGAGGATTCTTCAGAGAGCGATAGCGCAGCAACCAGCAGCCATAGTGCATACCGCCACCTACTGCCGGCAAGGCCAGCCACTGACCATCTTTTATCTGGTCATGATAGATCAGCTCAGCCATCGCTGTCGCAATGCTCGCGTTCGAAAGGTTCCCGTAATAACGGAAATTATCCACCAGCTTCTCCATGGTCGAAGCTGGCCAGCCGTAGTCATGGATCAGGAGTTCGCCAAGGCGGCGTGTGATACGCGAGTTTGCCTGATGGGGGATAATATAGGCGACCTCGTCATGGCTGAGGCCGGCGTGGCGCACGCAGGCATCAACCGCCTCCGCCATTGCGCGCGGCGCTTCCCGGAAGACCTCCTTACCGTTCATCTTAGTGTAGCCCACCAGATTCTGGGAGAGCAGTTGCGTCAGCTCCTTGCCTTTTCCCTCGCGATAGAGCTGAAGAATCTTCATATCGACCTCAGCCATCTCGATAGAGTCCTTGCGTAGCGGCGTCTGATAGAACAGAGCCGGTGCCTGACTGGCATCATAACCACTGATGGCGTAGGTCTCATCTCCTTCCTCGCCACGCTCCAGCAGGAAAGCTGCGGCTCCTTCACCGAAAAGCGAACTGGTCTTCCAGTCCAGAATGTGCATAATATTAGGCAGCAGGCCTTCGGCTGTCACGAGCAAGGCCAGGCGCGCCGTGCTACAGGAGAGCGCCTCAGCACAGACCTGAAAGGCTTCTGTCTGAGAAGCGCAGGCGCCTCGTAACATCGTAGCGCGGATGGGCTTGAGGCCAAGGCGATGCTGTACCTGGCCGGCGATCGTGGGAAAAGCATCATTATCAGAAGAGGAGGCCCCAATGATCATATCGATCTCGGAGGCCGAGCGTCCGGCGCTTTCGAGCGCGCGCTGTGCCGCCACCACGGCCATATCGACCAAAGTCTCATCGCGAGGGGCCTCAGGACTATCGATGAGACCGGGCGCCTCCTCGCCGGCCATCCTGCGGCAGAGTTCCAGCGTGCTCGCGCGTACATGGCGCGTAATGAGACCCGTCACCCGCTCTAGATCCTCGGCCTTACGCGGATCGCCCAGGCGTGTCGAAATATAGGCAAAAAAATCATTGGTGATGATTCCAGCAGGTGCATAGGTTCCCAGGCCGATCAGGCGTATTCTAGCACGGGTGTAGATCTCAGGCACAATGTAGGTATAGTGTGGCCATGATCCATCGGTAGGGAAGGATGTCATTGCTTGATGAACTCCTCAATGAGGTTCCATGATCAGGCATAAGACCGATTATTCCAAGTATACCATATTGTGGTCGCTCCCGTCGTCGGTGCCAGCCTCTCGCGACAGCCGTTTTAGACGACGCTGGGGCAGCGAGCACGATTCCCTCCCGCACACTCACTCACTCACTCGCTGCCTCCGCTTGACCTGAGTGATAGGATAGAACCGGCAGCTATCGCGCTAACAGAGGAGAGAGACAGATGACAGCTATTTCGCCCGGGCAGGAGGCCCCAACCCGGACCGCCCAGAAGCTTCGCCAGGTGCACACGATCACCGACCGCTTCGGCATGGTCAACACTTATCTGATCGACGATGGCGGCCTGGTGGTTGTCGACCCTCGCTCCTCTTTAAACGGGCAGTTGATCCTACACTACCTTGAGCGCTTTCTGAAGCGCTCGCCTGGTGATATCGATCTCATTGTGCTGACCAGCCTGGAGACCAACCAAAGCGGGGGCATCGAGACGCTGCGCCAGCGCTGTGCGGCGCCAGTCGCCGCGTTCTCCAAGACGCGAGGGCGCGCCTCCGCTGCGGGTGACAAAGGTCGCGCCGGGGAACGGTTCCCTTTTGACGTCTTGTTCTCCCTCGCCAGTTCTCACTTGCGCCAGGTGAACATCTGGCTGCAAGATGTAGGTGGTCTGCCGCGCCATGAAGACTGGCGTGTGATCGCCACCAGCGGCGCAACGCATGGTCATTTTTGTCTCTATAACCCCTTCTCTTGGGAACTAATCGGCGGCGCCGCCATTAGCACTACCGAGGGAGGAACACCCCTCCTTCATGCTAGCGGCGACCCGCGCGCACAACAGGAAACCCTGCGCGTGCTGCGCGATCTCCAGGTCTATTATCTCTACCCTGGCCAGGGTAAGCCCTTGCTCGCCCACAATGCCGCTGCGCAGATCCGCCTAGACTGGTAGGGAGGGCTGCCAGCCGGGCTGACAAGGACTCGTCGCTAAGAAGCCCTCCGAGCGGGACCCGCTCTTGAGGTCGACAGCAAGGCTCAATGTCTCTGGGGCCAGAATGGCTGCGCCTGCGGCTGTAGCGGCGCTTGGGCCGCAGAAAAGAGCGAGCCATCTGCTGCCGATGGAGAGGCTGCCGGAGGCGCACCTGGCCTCTGCGAGGCGACCAATGGCCTATATTGAAGGAGAACAGCCCCTAGCTGCAGCAGATCGCCACTTTCCAGCCGCCGTGGCTCGCGTAGTGGCTCTCCATTGACCAGCGTCGCACCGTCTGTCAAGTCTTGCACGTAGAGGCTATCAGTGCGCGCCAGCAAGAGAGCATGGCGTGGCGCCAGCGAAGGATCGGGAATAGAGACCTCGCAGGCTGGATCACAGCCGATCATTAAAGCCGGCCCGTTACAGACGAAGCTACGGCCTACCAGCGCGCCGTTGCAGATCAGGAGCAGATGAGTTACCGCCGGCACCGCCGGCAGGGCCTCCGAGGGAGCAGTGATCGTCGCTGGCCCTTGCGGCAGCGGTGTTACGCCAGCCATGCCCTCCGGCTCCGCCCTGGGCCTGACCTCCGATGGCAGCTCCCAGGCGGAACTGAGAGGAGGGGGGGTCACCGGCGGAGCCGTCTCGCTCTTGCGTAGGCGCACGGGGCGCAGCGGGTGCGGATGACGCAGCAAAGGATCATCTTCGACAGGTGCCGCTGCGCGCGTCGGCGTCGCCAGTTCAAAGAGGAAACGCAGCGAGCCGATCTCTAGCATATCCCCTGAGTGCAAAGGGGCCGAGCCGGAGACGCGCTGTCCGTTGACAAAAACACCATTCAGGCTGTTGCAGTCAGTCACATAGACCTGGCCATTGTCCCAGATCAGTTCAGCATGATAGCGGGAGGCCAGATCATCATCCAGCCAGATATCGTTTTCCTCACCGCGCCCCAGGCGCACAAAGGCGCGTGTCAGAGCCAGGCGCTGGCCCTGCAGACGGCCATTCCGATGCTCCAGCCACCCCCAAGGTGTATCGGCGTTGAAGACGAAAGGAGCCGTTACCCCCGGCGGATGGGGGAGATGGGCAAGAGAGCGGGAAGCTCCTTGAGGAGTACTCGAAGCAGGTGTCAAAGCGCGCGTTCCGCCAGGCGCGGCGGAAGCCGGTGAGGCGAACAGCCCATACCCCAGGCCCGCGCTCAGTGGTAGGCACCAGCCACAGAGGGCCACATAGGCCAGCATGGCAGCCACTTCGGGCTGAGGAAGCACAGGCTGTAAAGGGATAAAGCGCAGATAGAGCCAGATAAGAGCAGGGGCGATCAAGAGAGCAGAAAGTCCCTCGACCAGCAGGGCACCGGCGAGCTGGCGTTTTGATCCGCGGCGGCTGAGCGCTGTATACATGACCTCTCCGGCCATTGTCAGCAAGCAACAGAGGAGGCCACCGTAGCAGCCGAAGCTAAACCAGTCAGGGAAAGCAATGCTACTCGTAGCACTCCCTCCTCACACGTGAGTCATCGCTAGAGCATCGGCTCAACGCCAGCGCGACGAGCGTCGGAGATCAGAATTCTGTCAATGACAGCACCCTGTTTCTCCTCCTTCGCATAGAGCGCATCGCTGGCAATATTCACGGCATCGCCTGTCAGAGTCGCGCTCAACTCAGTGGCATCCCAATACCCAAAGCCCTGACCATCGGGGGAGAGCGCCACCCCAAGCAATGTTCGATCGGGCAGCACCACAATGACCGCATGGAGGCCGATACTTTCCACGGCTGAAGCCAGCAACAGGGTCACCTCGATATCAGAGCCACTTCCCTGCTGAAGCACCTCAGAAGGGAGGCGGATCGCCTGGACAGCCGAGGTCGAACTCTCTGGGCCCGCATAGGGGACGCCTTGCCGCTGGCAGCGCAAGCCATAGTCGAGGCGGAGAGCATCGAAGAGAGCATCAACCTGGTCAAGCACCTGGCGCAGAATCGTGCCCGTATAGCCAGTCATTGCCAGAGGAGCCGGCGGCGGCTGCTGAGGGAGATAGGCCACGGCGCGCGCCACCAGCGTCTCAACGGCGGGAGCGTTCGGTGTGACCCAGGCCGCAATGCGCAGCCGATTGGCGGCTGACCAGGCCATCGCATGGCGCGAATAGAGGCGCAGCGGGATACTATTGCTATAATAGGGCGCGCCGTGTGAGTCGACAACCGTCACCCGTAGCTGAGTCTGGCGATCACTGGTCAGAGTGCGCAGCACCCCGTCCAGCACTGGAGGGACAAAACCCGCGCTCTGCGTCTTGTCGATGGCGGTCACCGTCCGCGTCTCCGTCTGCGAAAAGCCTGCTATTGCAACGCTGATCCGCAGCGCTTGCGGACCAGCCGCACTGCTAAAGAGCACCTCCACAACGGAGCTTCCTGTATGCAGGTAAGAGGGATAAAAGGCGGCAAATAGCTCTTGGGGGGCATGCACACAAATGCGCACCGGGAGCCGACCACCACAGTGCTGGCGATCCGCCAGGCTCGCCTGTTGATAGCGAGCATAGCTCTGCAGGCCACCCCAGACATAGCCCAGCCCCAGACCTGCCAGCCCACTGATTGCCAGCAACAGCACCATGATTTTTTTAGCCATTGCCTCTTTTCTTGCCCCTTGCCTGCTTTGCATCAGGAGAATGTGGTGTGGGATAGGGGCATTATATCAGAGTGTGTCAGGGCCGACAAAGGACATAGGACTTGTGGGGGAAGGGGCTGGTGTTGGCTAGCGGCGCCTGGCAATTGCCGGGCCCGCCCTCCCTCACCAGGAGGAGAGGGCGGCGCGGAACTGCCAGGCGCGGATGAGTAGGAGGACGCCAAAGACAATAGCGTAGAGGCCGATCAGCCAGACCAGGGCCAGTAAGCCTGCCGCAGGACTCAGAGCCAGGATAATCCCCAGCAGAATTGAGACGATTCCGCCCAGCATGAGCGTCCACTCCAGCCCCAGGGTGCGCCGGAAGCTGAGAGCCGCTCCGATTTCAATCACGCCGGTGAGGATGGCCCAAGCGGCTATGACCGCTAGCAGCACCAGGGCGGTAATCCCCGGCCAGAAGAAGGCCACCAGGCCAGCCAGGATACCGGCCAGTCCCTCAATCAGGAGAATCCACCAGTGACCAACAACGTGGCGCTCTTGGAGGGCCACCGCCACGGCCACAATACCATCAACGAGGGCATAGGCCCCAAAGAGGTAAATCAGTATCAGGAGAGTGAGATGAGGCCAGATCAGGGCTGCCACGCCGAAGAGGATAGCCGCCACTCCGCGCACAGCCAGAATCCACCAGGCATGTCGTGAGATCTGATAATCGGTCATCATGTCAAGCATACTCCTTTCTCCTCACCAGATCACAGCGCTGCTCTGCATTCTATCCACCAGGCAACTGGTGCCGATCCTTCCGCTCCATCCCACTAAGAATAACAACGGCAGAGGTGATAATGCATCCGTTCACTGTGATACACGCAGCAGGCGCGCGGTGGGAGACAGCCGAGAGGCTCGGCCAGGGCTACTCTCTTGGTGCGGGAGTGGGCGAGCGAGCGGGTGAATCCAAAGCTGATCTTTGCTCGCCTGGGTAGCGCCGGGCCGGCTACTGAGCAGCCTGCTCAGAGAGAGGGGAAGCAGAGGAAGGCTGGTGGAATAGCATCGGCCAGCCAGACTTGTTCATTGCCGCGATAGAAGTGAATGCCATGCTCGCTGGCTTCACGGGCACGTACTACGAGTACGACAGGCTGACGCGTGCGACGTCCACCCACTTGCCTGGCCGTGGCGATGTCGGTGGAAAGATGCACATACTGGCGACGCATCGGCCTGAGTCCCTCGCGTCTGATGGCAGGGAGCGCCGCCGGCGAGGTTCCGTGATAGAGGATTGGGGGCGGGACGGCCTCTTCTTTTGCCAGGCGGCGCGGCAGCGAGTGGCCGTAGAGGGCCCGTATCTTGCCATCGCGTAGCTCGTAGCGCTGCTTATCGGCCCTGGCCATCATGATCTCCAGATCTTCTTGCTGCACCTTACGCCAGTCTGGATGATGCCGGCGTAAGGCTCGCAGCAGGTCTGTAACGGGGACCCAGCCCTCTTCATCCAGCTCAAGCCCGTAAAGGGCCGGCTGATGGCGCAGCGCGTGTGCGACTGTTCGGCTCAGTTTGACATAATCAATAGGCCGCTCTTCTGTCTGCTTCATATGTCAATCAGTTCCCTTCGTTCCTGCCGCAGCTCGTCTCTATGGCAACCAGTCTGATCACGGCTCACATTGCAGGGCAGTATATCTTTCAAGCTCAGACTGCGTCAAGCTGGCCTTCTTCTTCCTGATTCTGTCACTTGTCTAGCCTTCTCTGGCCTGCCAGCCTTCTCCCCTGCTCCTGGCTGTCTTCCTTTTGATGTATACTTTTCTATGTATGGGGAGGCCAGTAAGCATAGAAGCGGTTTAACCTGAACCGCTTTCCCCATTGCCAGGAGCTTTTCGGTACCGCGAGCCATCAATTCTTCTGCTTTCCAGGATGAAAGCAGCATATCCTCAGAAAGGAATCGCAAGATGTCGAGAGACAAGCTTCGCTCCATGCTCCTCCCGGGAGCGCTCTCCAGTTTATTGATCCTCACGCTTGCCATCTGCGGCCTAGGTTTGGGCCTGGCTATGCCCGCGCTGCGTGGAGAGCCAGCCCGCGCCGCTTCTCCGGTGACTCTCAGCGTTTCCGGCATGACTGCCACGATCAGCAATGGCATCTTTACCATTAAATTTAACAGTTCTGGAACTGGCTATTCGCTGGTCTGGCAGGGTAAAGAGCTGATCGGTCCAGCGAAGGGGTTCTACAGCTCGATCAATGGCGGTACGGGCTTTAGTCCGACGCAGCTGACTGTCGTAACCAATACCTCCAGCATGGTCGATATCGCCTACATCAGTAGTTGGGGCGAGCTGCATTATGTGGTTCGTAGCGGCGTCAGCGGCCTCTATTCTTACTTTCTGGCCACCGGCATCGGCACGGTCGGCGAGTTCCGCACGCTCTATCGCGTCGATGGCTCGATTTTCCGCACGGGCTATAATGGCGTCGAGACTGCCATCGCCTTCCCTACGCTGAGCCAGATCCAGTCGGCTACTGAGCTTCAGGATTCGACCTATCAATTGAGCGATGGCACGATCTATACGAAATACGATGCGGCTACTTATCTGATGAGCCAGGACCTGCTACACGGTGTCTATGGCAACGGCTACGGCGTTTGGCTGATCTCGCCCAGCCATGAATATAATAACGGCGGTCCGCTGAAACAAGATCTGACCGTCCATGTCGACAGCAGCACCGGCGACGCTGTCGTCCTGAACATGCTCATCAGCGCGCACTTTGGAACGCCGGAAGTGACGATCCCCAACGGGAAACTCTTCGGTCCCTGGTTTGTCTACTTTAATAATGGCAGCATTAGCGATGCTCAAGCACAGGCCGCGCTCCAGCAACAACAGTGGCCCTATAGCTGGCTCTCCAATGCCGCTTATCCGCTCACACGGGCCACAGTGACTGGCACGCTACGCCTGGCCGACGGGCGCCCCGCCGCCGGGGCCCAGGTTACGCTTGCTCAACCGGGCGGCGATGTCTACGCTCAGGGCGCTGGCTATATCTTTACGACGGTGGCCGATAGTGCCGGCAATTTCACTATTCGTCAGGTGCGTCCGGGCAGTTATAGCCTCTATGCCTGGGCTAACGGTGGCAGCATCGGCGATATCACGGATCAGTATGAACTGGATAATGTGAACGTCAGCGGGACAAGCACCAACCTGGGGACGCTGACCTGGACGCCGGTGCGCTACAGTACCCTTCTCTGGCAGATCGGCACTGCAGACCGTAAGGCCGCAGAGTTTCGCCTGGGCAATTTGCCGCGCCAGTATGGCCTGTGGAACCAGGTTCCCGCCAATCTGACTTATACCATCGGCTCCAGTACTCCGGCCAACAACTGGTATTACGCCCAGACGGCAGTTGGCACCTGGAATGTGAACTTTTCTGTGAATCAAAGCTATAGCGGCGATGCTCATCTGACGGTGGCGCTGGCTGGTATGACGCGCACCGCTTCTGTGACAGTGCGTGTGAACGGGACGGCCATCGGTAGCTATCCCGCCTACACGAATGATGCGGCGATTTACCGCAGCGCTAATCAAAGCGGCTACTACCATCTGATGGTCTTTACTTTCCCGGCTTCTTTGCTCAAGGTCGGCAGCAATACGGTGGCCTTTGCCATGACGGCGGTCAGCAGCGGCGGCGGGGCTATGTACGATACGATCAAGCTGGAAGTGGGACCGCAGGTGACCGGCGGAGGCAGTGCTACGGCGACCCCTACCCCGACACCAGTGGCCACGCGCACCCCTACCCCTACCCCGACGCCGACTATTGCGACCGGGAGCGCCTGCCGCGTCAGTTATAGCGTTACCAGCCAGTGGCCCGGAGGCTTCACGGCCAGCATTACCTTGACGAATAGTGGCAGTACTACGATCAATGGCTGGACGCTGACCTTTGCTTTCAGCGCCGGTCAGACGATTACTCAGGGCTGGAACGCTACGTTCAGCCAGCAGGGAAGCCAGGTGAGCGCCAGTAGCCTGAGCTATAATGCTGTTCTCAGTCCCGGGGCCTCGACAAGCTTGGGCTTCAATGGCACCTGGACAAGCAGTAATCCTGCGCCGACTGCCTTCGCTTTGAACGGCCAGAGCTGCACTCTGGTCTGAAAAAGACGCTTTTTCCCCTCCTCCTTTGTCTGGACCCAGGCGCTCGCGGTCAACTACCGATCGCGGGCGCCTCTTCCTGGTCGCTCCTTTCTGGCACCAGTGCTAGACAGGCGCTGAAGACTGCCGTGTGGACTCTTCAGAGCCAGTCGCCTGCTTTCTCTCTAAAGGCTTCCTCCGCTAGCCTTTTCGTTTATCGCTGCAATGCTTAACCGGTCTTCTCCGTTACTGCGGGTAAAACGATCACAGACCGGCTCTGAAGAGCCGAGGTTTAGTCTATGCTCACATACCAAGAGGCACAGCAGCTACAGATGCTCATTCAACAGGAAGCGCCCCAGGTGGAGGTGCGCATCTTGTCCGAGGTGGGGCAACCTGACTACTATTATCTGGCCATTTATCTGCATGGCCAGCCGCGCTTTGTCGTCCGCTCGCTGGATCAATGGCAGCGGCGCAAGAGGACACTCAAAGCCTGAAGGGCAGGCCAGTACAGCGAGTGAGGACCGGTGAGTCTGGCCTGTGCTGTTGCTCTAGTTGTCGTAGGGGGAGTAAACGAGAGAGTTGCCCTGGTCTCCAGAGGCCCGGGCCTGGGCAGGCAGCAGGCTCTCTACCCCCCACTGGGAGAGGCAGCCACCTGGCAGAGAGGCCAGCCGGCAAGCAGGCAGGCGGGTCGAGCGGCCAGCCCCTGAGACCCGGCAGACTGAGAGCGGACGTGCGCTATAATTTCAGCATAGGAGCAAATTCCACCAATGGAGGTATGCAGGCATGAGCGCTGATTCCGCGCCTGCAGCGATGAAGGCTTATCGCAGCCGTGTAGGGCTGGTAGCAGATTCGCCACAATTCCCCGGCGCCTGGAACGAGATCATTGAGAAGGTCAAGATTGCCGATGAGCTGGGCTTTGATTCCGTCTGGCTGGGCGAGTCCTGGGGGTACGAACTGTTCACCTCGTTGGCTGATCTGGCGCGCGCGACCAGGCGTATCAAGCTCGGGGCCGGCATTGCCAATATCTACTCACGTACCCCGGCGTTGATTGCCAGCACGGTGGCCACTTTAGACGAGCGATCCGGGGGGCGCATGATCCTCGGCCTCGGCCCCTCGGGGGCCAACGTCATCGAGCACTGGCACGGAGTGCCCTTCGAAAAGCCTCTGCAGCGCACACGCGAATATGTCGAGATCATCAGGATGATTCTGCGCCATGAGAAGCTGATCTATCATGGCCAGTTCTTTAAACTGGAGCGCGGCTTTAAACTGCGCTTTACGCCGCTGCGCGCGGATGTGCCGATCTACATTGCGGCGATGGGGCCCAAGAATGTGATTCAAACTGGGGAGATCGCCGACGGCGTGCTGCCAGTCTACTGGCCTGGTCACAAGTGGCACGAGCTGCGCCAGCAGCTTGATGAGGGGGCTCAACGCGCTGGTCGTCCCCCCCATAGTGCGCTGATCGCCCCGTATATCACGAGCGTGATTTTGCCTGAGAACGCGGACGAGCAGATGCGTCAGGCGGCTCGTTATCAGGCCGCAGCTCCTCTGGCCTACTACATTGGGAAAATGGGGGTCTACTACGCCGAGATGCTGACCCGCCACGGCTATGGGGCCCAAGTGCAGGCAGTGATCGAGGGCTGGAAACAGGGCATGAAGAGCGCGATTGAGGCCATCGATCCAGAGATGCTCGATGCTGTCACGATCGTGGGAACACCGCGCGAGATTGTGGCCAAGCTGGATCTGTGGGCGGAGCGCGGTGTGGATCAACCATTGCTGAACATGCCAGGTGGCTCGGTGGATGAGGCCGGGCAACTGCTGAGCGCCCTGATGGAAGCGCTGCGCTCCTGAACGCTCCGCCAATCAGCAGGGGAGGCCCAGGCCACGGACATAAGACTTGTCCTGTCTTTCCGCTATGTCCCTGGCCTGGCGCTGCTGATTGTCTGGCTAGCGGCTGGCCAGACCGAGATCGCTGCGGCTCTGGCGCCGAGCGAAGGCTTCGGCATGCTCCAGGCGCTTTTTGATGGAGGGATGATCGTGAAAGAGAATCTCGACCAGGGGCGAGGGTTCGGCTTCGGCCAGATTCTGATTGGCCAGACGCGTCATCATGCTGCGAAATGCCTCGCTTTTGCCCGTGGTCAGGAGGGCATACTCGTCAGCCTGGTACTCCAGGTAGCGGCTGAAGGCATTGCCCAGCGGCATGCAGATTAGCCCGACGATGGCGCTCACCAGGGCGATCAGGGGCAGGGTGGCTGGATCGGAGAGACCGTGATAGCCGAGCTGGGGCGTGGTCAGCCAGTGCAGCGTGATGTTGATCAGATAGAGGGCCAGCAGGGTCAAGAGCGATTGGCTGGCGATCAGCTTCCAGATGTCGCCGTGGACATGGTGGCCTAGCTCATGCGCTAGCACGACCTCGATCTCATCGGGTGTGTACTGATTGAGCAGCGTGTCGCCAATGACGATGCGGCGCGTATTGCCCAGCCCCATCAGCGCCGCATTGGCAGCGGTGGTCTTGCTGCTCATGTGCATGGTAAAGACGCCGCGTACGCGCGTGCGGGCCCGCTCGGCCAGGGCCAGCAGGCGCGTTTTCAGTTCCCCATCGGGCAGAGGCGTGAAGCGATAGAAAAGCGGCAAGATCAGGACTGGCGCCAGGTTGGCTAGCACTACCGAGAAGAAGAGCATGACGAGTGCAACCCAGAGCCACCAGGTCAGTGGCTGCGTCGCTAGCAGGAGATAGATAAGCTCCAGGACCGCTAGCTCCAGGATAAGGCTCAGCAGCAGGCCTTTGCAGAGATCTCCGAACCAGGCCCCAAGCGTCTGTACGGAGAGGCCGTAGCGCCGCGGCAGTAGGTAGCCCCGATAGACAGTCAGCGGTGCGCTGACCACTTCATAGGCCAGGAGCAGAATCAGGAAGTAGCCGGCCACTTGCAGCGGATACCAGCCCGCCAGCGGTTGCCAGGCCAACGGTTGCAGGAGGTCGCGCAGCCAGAGATCAAGCCGGAAGAGAAAGAGGATCACAAGGCCAGCGGCTGCTATTGCCAGTCCCACGAGCCAGAGACGCCGGCGAATACGCGCGTATTGGCGCGCTTGCTGCTGGCGTTGAGGATCAAGCTGGGCTGTCGCTGCCGGCCTTTCTTCTCGACTCTGATCCTCTTTTAGTTGCTCTGCTCGCTCATAGCGCTCTTGTTGCATAAAAGCCACCTTCCTCCATACGATCGTCAACAGCAGTGCCCGGGACCGCTGGTTTGGTTTCAACCCAGGTGGTTTTATCTTAACGCACGAGTTGTTATCATGGCAAGTTGCTGCTGGGCATCTGTTCTTGCTGCTGCTGCTGGAAAAGATCGGCCAGGGCCAGACGGCTCACTAAGGAAGGATACGTAGAGCCTCCAGGCCGCCGCTCTCGACGATTCCAGGCCAGAGAGGCGCTGTGATTCGTCAGGCGAATCATGGCGTTCCGGTAGGCTTGCACTTTGCCGGTCTGCTGGAGGGCAAAGCTGTCCGCACGTACCTCCTGACGATAAATGAAACGAGAGAGAAAGATTCTGGTACCCAGCCAGACTAAAGGAACTATTAGGACGAGCAAAATGATAGTTCCGTCTAACGCTATATCTGATGCTAAATGTATTAGCAGATAAAAAGATAGTATAGTGATCATATCCGAGAAGATGGCCCAGATAAGGCGTTTTCTCAGATCGTGGTAGACATGATGAGCGATTTCATGAGCGCAGATCACTTCGATCTCGTCGGGCCGAAAGCGCTTGAGCAGGCTATCCGTCAGCCAGATGCGGCGCCTTGCTCCAAGACCAGTAGCATAGGCATTGGAGACAGCCAGCCTTCCCTTGGCATCGTAGACGTAAATCCCCTCTAGGGTGAGATTCAGGCGCTGGAGAAGGCTCGCACAGCGTTGCTGGATTTCTCCCGCCGGAAGCGGGCGGCGAACGCCAGGCAAGAGGACCCGCGGGTGGCTTCTCCAGCCGATCGAGTAGCAACGCCAGACTATAAGCAGCAGCCAGATCGGCAACCACCACCAGGTCTGGCTCAGGCTACGCAAGCCGAAGAGCAGGCCGATGAAGAGGCTCAGCGCCAGCGTCACTCCCAGCCAGTGACCAAATTGCAAGCGGAGCCACTGCCCGGCTGTAGTAGTTACGAGGCCTAATGCTTTTGCCTCGCGGAACACCAGCAGGACAATCGGGAGTAAGATTGTAAGGCTGGCCATCATCCAAACGCTTAAAAAGAGGATTAAATAGAAGATGAGAGAGAATGATAATATCAGCAGATGATAGTCTAGCGAGATGTTCAGATCGTTCAGGAACAAGATTAATGGCATGCTCAGGACCCGACCTACGAACCAATAGCCGACTATGATTTCGAGGAAGAACATGGCCAAGAGCAGAGGCAGCCATTTGCGCGGGGAGAAGTGTTGTCGAGTGGCGATCACTTGCTGACGAGCCATGTCGATGAGCACCACCTCTGGCTCAGTCTCTGGCCCGTTGAGGGTTGGCTCATGCTGCTGCGCTATCTGACGCGCATTTTCAATGCATTCAGGACCCGCCAGGTAGTCCGAGAGTGGGGGGAGCTGGCAGACAATCAGTCCTAGGAGCAGATGCAGCGGTTCGATGCGCTCATGGCCGAGCGCGCCAGCTTCCAAAGCGGCGGCCGAGAGAGCCTGTCGTGCGGCCGGGCTGATACCGCCTTCGATGCTGGTAGCTTCTTGACCGGTCACCTCATAGCGGACGAGTTGTCTCAGGCGCTGCTTCAGCGTCTCGAGGTCTATCCCCAATTGGGCCAGATAGGTCCGCTCTTCTTCTTGCGGGTTGGCCAGCACTCCGGCCAGCAGGTCAGGCCCTGCCAGCCAGTAGCGCCCGGCTTGCAAGGCGATCCGGCAGGCCTCTACCAGTGCCTTCTTGGCCCGATAGCTATAGCGCTCAAAAGCCGGAATCCACCGCTCTCCCCAGTCATTGCCTTTCCATGCTTTCTGCTGCATTGTCTTCTTCTTTGCCTCTTCGTTAAATTTATCAGTGTATATCTATTATAGACAGAAACGCATTCTTTGCAAGAGGTTTTTCTTGCATACAGTGGGGTAAGGGATACCTGCGATGCTCAGCGGAATGACTCTCATTGCTGAGAAAGGAAGGCGGGGTAGGCGTGCCAGTCTGAAGCATTCCCTAACAGAGAAACTACTCTTAAAGTGAGAAGAACGGTCACAATGGAGAAGATTTCAGTTTCTCAGAAGAAAGAGGGGGAAGCGAAAGGGAATAGCAAGAGCCGGAGAAGGAAAAAGAAGCCGGCGTCTGGGGCCGCACGGCTCTCCCCGGTACGTCTGCAGCCGGGCAGATCCAACCGGGGAGAAGCACCCTTGGGCATCTTTAGAGCTTCCGAAACGTGCAACTGACCTTACCAAAGTGGAGGGAGTCACCATCGTTCAGCGGAGTAGCTTTATCCGGCTCCAGACGCCGGCCATTGATGCGCGTTGCATTTGTACTGTTCAAATCGGTCAGTGTAAAGGTACTGCCGATGTGTTCAAGCAAGGCGTGAACGCGTGAGACCGTGTCAGCATGCTCCATCGGGCCAAGATCGATATCGGGCTTTAAGCCGCCCAGATCGTGATCGTAGCGACCGACAACCAGACGTTCACCTGCCAGGATGATTTCGCGTCCATCGCTGAAGATCAGCCGCCCCCACGGGGCATTAGGATCGGGACGCGGTTCACTGGCCGGACGGGCCTTGATGGGCTGCGGCGGTCCGGGCGGTGGTGGCGATGGAGGAGCAGAGGCCAACGGAGGTCGAGAGGCCGGCGCTTGCCCGGTCGGCAAGGTAGGGGCCGCGAGCGTTGCCTCCGCATTGGCTCCCGAGCCTGACTCCGCCTGCTGTCCCTGAGTTCCTGGAGCCGGAATAAAGGTCACTGTTGGCTTTGGAATCACCGGCGGCCTGGCTGGCACCTGGGTGGCATATGGCTCGACCGAAGGGCGCGGCGGCTCAGGGGTAGGAGTCGGCGGTGGCTTTACCGGTGGCGCTGGAGCAGGTGCCGGCTGGGCGGGCGCAGCCTGAGCAGGCGCCCCAGAACGCTGGGTCTGGAAGGTTGAAGCTCCACACTTCGGGCAGAAAGCCGCATTGGGCTTCAGCTCCGTCTTGCAATTTGGGCAGAGCAGCTTGAGCGCCCGCCCGCAGCCCGAGCAGAAGGTATCGCCCGGCTCGTAGGGCGTATTGCACTGGGGACAGCGCAGGCTGGCCCTGGGTGCTGCCGGTGCTGGCCCAGCGGGAACCTGAGTGGATGGCACATAGGGCGGCACATACGATGGTGAACCCGGCGTCGGTGTCGGCACTGTCCCATAGGGGCCGCTGGATATGGCTGGTGTCCCCCACTGCTGTTGAATCTGCGGAAGCAGCGCAGGTGGAATCGGGCCGATCTGCACATCAGGGCGCTGTTGGCGGACCAGGCCATCGACAATATTCAGCACCTCGTTGGCCAGGCTGGCCTGACGCACCGCCCCCACGCCGGCAGTGATCGCCAGGGGCAGCAGCACCGGTATGACCATCGCTCCCACGGCGCCAATCGTCCCCACCGCTGCTTTATCCAGCCAGCGCTGCTGACCAATCATGGCCAGCACGCCCCCGGAGACACGCTGGAGCGTCAGCGAGAGGGCGGCTTGCATGCCGAGAACGGCCTCGAAGTCGCCTCCTTTCTTTAACTGTACCAGTGCCTGGTCTGGATTACTAAATTGTTGTGTTTGATAGCCCCTGGCACGATAAACATTTTCCAGATCAGTAGCCAGACGCGGTATATCAATGTCTTGCGAGGTATAGAATCGGGCATCCATTGATCTCTCCTCTCAGGCCATAGCCAGGCACTTCTTACTTAATCTGCCGGCCCAGCAACAACCGCTTTTCTCTCCTACTCATGACAGATCGCAGGCAGGCAAGGAACCGGACAATCTTCCCGAGGTAGGCCCCCAAGCTCACCCAAAGAGAGCAAGGTAGGGCCGCGCCGTACCCCACCGGCAGTAGTAACGGCGCGGCCTCGTCATCCTAGCAGATGAAACACTCAGACAGGTAACCAGGAGTGAGACCTGTTCCGCCAAGCCTACTGAGCGGGCGACGGCTCAGCGGGTGGAGGAGACGACTGCGGTCCCGACGGCGGAGACGGGGGCTGCGGCGGCTGCCAGCCGGGAAAGCCAAAGCCGGGCGCAGGTGGCCAGCTCTGTACTCCCGGCTGCTGCTGCCGGATCAGACCATCGACCAGCCAGAGCACTTCGTTGCCTAGCGTCGCCTGGCGCACAGCGCCAATCCCCGCCGTAAAGAGCAAGGGCCACAGCGGCGGGATGGCCATGCCGGCTACCCCCACTACCGCCTTTTCAGCCCATTGCTGCTGTCCTGTGGTGACCGAGATCCCCCCAGACGTTCGCTGGATCACCACAGCCAGCGCCGCCTGTAAACCAAGGAGCCGCTCAAAATCGCCTCCCTTTCTCAACTGTACCACTTTCTGATCGCCGCTGCCAAATTGCTGCGTCTGGTAGCCCTGCGCTCGCAGGATGCTTTCCAGATCATGAGCCAGACGCTCTAGATCGATGTCCCGGGTATTGTAGAAGCGAGTACTCATGTGCTCTCCTGTTCTGCTCTTTTGCCTATGATGTTTAGCTTAGCCTAGTCACTTTTCAGGACGAGGCCCCCACATACAACGGATCTGCTTGCTCTCACCCCGGCGCTTTCCCTGCCTCACTTAGAAGTCTTGCTTCGTAGAGATATACGACTTGAAGAAAGAGAGGTTAAAAGTTTTGGCCACATTCTGGTTGAGCTGGATCGGTAAGCCAGAGAGCAGAGGAAGAGCGACGCTTGTGCTCTTCTTCTCCTGCCCGGCTCGGCATCCAATGCTATAATAGAGAAATGCAACGGCCCTCTAACCCGTGGCCGCGTGTCACCAGCCGTTGCCTGCCAGAGCACCGCGCATGAGTGCTCTCGCTCAATACCAGCAAGCAGGTTCGTGAGAGAAGAGGCCCTATGGTTGAAGGACTATCCCACTCGCCGTACGAGGAGGAAGGGGAAGAGGAGGCCTCCCCCAGCTCCCTCGCTTCACGCAATACGCTCCGCTATATCATCTTGGGACTGCTCGGCACACGCCCCATGACGGGCTATGACATTAAACAGGCCTTTGACCGGGCCATCGCCAGCTATTGGAACGCGGGTAGCAGTCAGATCTATACCACTCTCAAAAGCCTGAGACATGAAGGATTGGTCGAGGTCGAGGTCATTGAGCAAAAGAGCCGTCCCAATCGCAAGCTCTATCGCCTGACACCACGTGGCCAGGCTGAACTAGATCGCTGGCTCAGCGAACCGATTCCTGAGCGCTTTACTAAGGATGAGTTTCTGACGAAGCTCTTTTTCTGTGGCGAGACCTCCGACACTACGGCCCTTCAGCATCTCCTCCAGCATCGTGAGAGCTTGCTACGACAACTACAGCATATGGAATGGGCACGTCAGCAATATGCTAACCGCCCGACACGCCGCCCTCGTCTTCTAGAGTATCAGATGCTGGTTCGTGAGTATAAAGAGGCGGTTCTACGGGCTGGCCTGGAGGTCACTGAGCGCGCTATTGCACGCTTGAAGCAACGCTTATCGGATAACACCTAGTCTGGCTACAATCTCCAAATAGCTACTCTTACGCCAGAGTTTCCCCCAATAAGGCTATCTTCTATTCTCCCCTGGTAGCCAGCAAGCCACCTGTGTTATGCTTTGAGAGGAATCTCGCTTCCTGTACATCTCGGGCCATCCTATCAAGCTTTAAGCCAGGAGAGAGATGCCAAGAGGGAGAGATGCCCTGGCAGTATCCTGGTTGCGTTGTATCTTGCCGAGCTGACCCAATTGCTCCTGTCTTCAGGAGCGCGCTTGGCATGATCTGTCTAGAAAAATGGGTCTCCGTACCAGGGCTGGCATGAGCAAGCTGGTCAGCGCCGGGGCGGCCAGGGCAGGGAGAGCAGAAGCAAGCTGCTACAGAGCCAGTCACGCGAGCTTTGTCGGATGCCGCGCGTGTTCTGATTGGCCCTCACTATCAGGTCTTCAAGGCACAAAGGAGAACCAATGAATCCATCAACCGTCACGCCTGAGTCGGCGGGAGAAGCAGTCGAGGAGCTTCCCTCGGAAAGCTACATCCCCAAGGCTATGCCGGCCATGCTGGGAACCTTCGACTTAACAGCCGTCTGCGTTTTGGGCATGCTGTATCTGACGAATGCAACCACCGCCGCCAGCGGTGGTGCAGCGACTCTGCTTCTCTGGTTGCTGGGAGGCGTGCTGTACTTTCTGCCGTCCGTGATCGTCTCTGCTCAGCTTGGCGTGCTTTTCCCTCACGATGGCAGCCTCTATAACTGGACACACCACTCCCTTGGTCGCTACTGGAGCTTTCTCATCGGCTTCTGCTGGTGGCTGCCGGGTCCGCTCCTTATTGTGACCTCGGCCGCTACCATGATCAGCTATCTCCAGGGACTGAACCGTAGCTGGCTCATTGAACCCTGGCAACAGGGCCTGGCGATCATCGCCCTGATCGTTCTGTCAGGCATTCTTGCGAGTCGCCGCTTGCGTATCGCCCAAAACCTGGTGAATGTCGGCTTCTGCGCTAGCCTGCTCAGCCTTATGCTCATTAGCGGCGCCGGGGCCATCTGGCTGCTGCAAGGACATCCGCCGGCCACTGGTTTCCGTACCCTCTCCGACTGGCTGCCAAGTTTGCCACATCTGAGCCTCTTCGGCTTGATCTGCGGCGCCTACGGCGGGGTTGCTATTCCGCTGAACATGGGTGGGGAGATCTACCCTCACGAGGCTATTCCGGGCTATCTGCGCTGGAGCAGTCTGGTCATTCTCTTCAGCTATCTGGCCACGACGCTCACTCTCTTGCTTGTCCAGGGGCCTGCCACAAACGCCAATCCTTTCGTGCTGATCACAGTGGTCGATACTGTTCTGGGGAAGCTGGCTGGCAATATAACCGTGGTGGCTTTGCTCTTCAGCTACTTAATGGCCGCTACAGCGTACAATTACTCATTTGCTCGCATTCTCCTTGTGGGGAGTATTGATCAGCGTCTACCAGGGCGCCTCGGGCGGCTCAATCGTGAGCGCGTGCCAGCGAGCGCTATCGGGCTGCAGACGACGCTTGCCGTGCTACTGGCCCTGCTCATCTTCATCGCCATCCCTTATATTCTCTTCTTCGCCGATGCGAGGAATCTCTCGGTGATCTTCTATAATGTCAGCGTTGCCTCAGTGGGGACGGTATGGCAGACCATCATGATTTTCATCTATATTGATCTGGCTTTGTTGCTGCAGAAGCGCTGGGCGGAAGTGCGCTCCCGGCTGATTATGCCGAGCTGGCTGCTCTGGGTAGCCATCGTAGTCGGTCCGCTCACATCCCTGGTCTCGGTCATTTCCTCCCTGCTGGTCTCCTGGATTCCCCAGCAGCTTGACAATGCCCATTGGCAATATAGCGTCATCGGCCTGATGAGCATTGTCCTCATCGCCGCCCTTATCGGCAGCCTCTACGCGAGCAGCCAGGCAAGCTGGCAGCGCATGCGCATGAGCTAACCTTTCCCACCCTTCCAGACAGACAGTTAGTTGAACCACTAGCACTAGCATGGAGCGAGCCAGATCGGGCAAGAGAGGCTCGCCAGGCAGGAGAGTAAGGACAGCATCGACGGGGCGCGGCTTCAGTCTCGCGCTGGCGTTTCACCGCCGCAGGAGCGAGGACCTGAAGCCGCGCTTTCTCGCTCCTTTGAGCGTTGCCGTGCTCTTAGCCCTGCCGACGGAGGCGAGCTTAGCCAGAGAGCCAGCCGCCTACCGCGGGGGATCACAAGTACCCTCTCAGACGGGGGAGCGCTCTGGACGCTCGCCAGGACGGAGAAAGCGAGGCGAGCGCTTCTCCAGAAAGGCGCGCATGCCTTCCTGAGCGTCGGGTAGCTGCGAGCTGGCCGCCATCACCTCCAGCGCATAGGCGTAGGCCTGGGGTTGCGGCAGATCGATTTGCGCATAGAAGGCCTGCTTTCCAAGCCCCTTAGAGATAAAGCTGCCGCGTGTCGCCGCCTCTAGCAAACGCTGCGCTTCCTCTACCAGGCGCTCGGGCGGCACCACCCGATTGACAAGCCCCCACTCATAGGCAGTCTGGGCATCGATCGGCTCGCCGGTGAGCAGCATCTCCAGTGCGCGTTTACGTCCAATATTGCGGCTGACCGCCACCATTGGTGTAGTACAGAACCAGCCACCTTTACCTCCCGGGGTAGCGAACTTTGCTTCCGTGGAGGCCACGGCCAGATCACAGGTTGCCACGAGCTGACAGCCCGCGGCAGTCGCGATAGCATGGACACGCGCCAGTACCGGCTGAGGAATAGCCTGAATGGTATTCATCAGCGTTGTACAAACCTGCAAGAGGCGGCGCATCGCAACCAGATCCTGGCCGACCATGTCGGCGAAGTCATGGCCGGCACTGAAAGCCGGGCCATTGGCAGCCAGAATCACTCCTAGTACGGAACTGTCCCCCACCTCGGTAAAGGCCGCTGTCAGCTCCTCCATCATCTTGAGCGAGAGAGCATTACGCCGCTGAGGATGATTCAGCGTGATAGTCGCATAGTCGCCCTCATAGCGTACCTCAACCAGTTCATACTGCATGGCACAGACTCCTTTCGTCTCACTGGCTCCCGTCGACAGAAACAACAATTGTCAACGACAATGGTGCGTTCTTCACAGCGGCGCAGGCGCGAGCGCGCGCCTGGCAGAGAAAAGGCGCCCACGCGCTTCGTTTCACGCTGGCAACTGGCCCGCCAGGGCCTGCATATAGCGTTCGGCTGAGCGCATAACGGCGGCATAAGCATCGGAGAAGACTACTCGCTCAAACCAGGCTCCGTAGAGGCGATCGAAACGATAGGGAGCAATAGCCGATCGGATACGCGCGACTTCGGAGGCGGGAAGTGGGATCAGATTGGGATAGCTGTACATGAAGCTCACCCAGCGACGGTCGGCTACCACCTGGATAATATCGCCGCTCAGCAGGGCGCCGCGCCCTTCAGCCCCGTCAGGCCAGTAGAGGACGGTCCCGCCCGGGAAGTGGCCTCCCAGACATAGGAGCGTTAAGCCCGCGAATAGCTCCAACCTCTCCCCTGACCAGAAGATCAGATGCTCAGAGGGACGCATCACCCACCGGCGATCAGCCTCATGAAGGTAGACAGGCACTGAGAAGCGCTCAGCCCACTCCACCATACTGCTATAGTAGTGGGGATGGGAGATCGCAATAGCCCGCAGACCGCCGAGAGCCGTGACCCGTTCAACCGTTTCCTCATCGAGAAAGGAAATGCAGTCCCAGAGCAGATTGCCTTCGGCACTCTGCACCAGCAGGGCCCGCTGACCGATAGCAAAAGTCGGCTCGCTCCCGATGCCGATCAGGTGGGGTTCATGTTCCTTAAAGATGTTGTGCAGGCCGCTGGCCCGCAGCTCGGCGAGTGTTGTCCAGCGCTGGCCCTCGTAGCCCACGTACTGCCGCTGATCAAGACAGATAGGACAGGCAGGGGGCGGCTCCTCGCTGGGAGCAAATTGAGTACCGCAGGTCACGCAGATCCAAGGCTCCATTGCTCTTGTGACTCCTGATGCCAGCAGGCTCGACGCCAGAGTGAAGGAAGGTCCAGCGACGGCAGGTCCAGGTGAGGGAAGCCGGAGCGGTCTGCCCCTCTGGCTCCTGGTCGCCTGACTAGCAACATCATATCACTCAGAGGGGCGAACCTCCACAGAGAGAGGGCCAGACTAGTGCCCTGGAGCTGCAGGCGAGGGGTTTTACAGTAGGATTATGCTGCAGTGATACGCAGGGAGATTTCACTATAAAAATTAGCCAGGGCGATAACCAGCGATCAGCCGGCGCCTGCACAGGGAGGCTGGCCGACCACTGGCCTCACCCTGATAGTACGCTCACCAATGGTGAGCGAGAAGCTCTGATCACGTGCTCACTGCTGCCGCCTTGGCACCGGCTCAGCCTCAGCCCTGGTGGATGGAGAGGGCGAGAGAGCGGAGCCGCTGCGTGTGCAGCGGCGGCGGGGAGGCCGAGCTTGCGCTAGACGTTGGTCGAGTTCATGACCTTATTGAGCGTGGTGCGCTTAATGCGATAGCAATGGCGACGACCCTTGTGGGGCAGCAACACGGCGTCAAGAACACCGTGTTTTACCCAACGGCGCACGGTAGTCGCATCAACGCGCAAGACTCTGGCAACCTCGCTAATGGTCAGTAGTTCCTCCATGATCTGTCCTTTCTTTCTAGAATGTCGTGCCGGGTGCCCGAGAGTCTCTCTCCCCCTTACCCCCTCGGGCACAGCGTACCCCTCTTCTGGTATCGGCAGGGGTGCTACTCTTGCAGGCACTTCCTGCTTTGCTGAATATACCATTCCCCATTTACAATTGTCAATACCAATTGCATAGTCTGTAGGGAGAAAATTCTGTACAGAAGTCACATAATTCACCCGGGGAGAGTGGACAGGATCGACAAGGCAGGGGAGAGTAGGCTATAATTGGATGGCAGTCTCTCTGAAATGGGGCAGAAGCCATGCAAGAACCCAGAACCTGGCGCGAGCTCCTCGCTGCTGTGATTCGGGATACCAAAGAGAAACAGCGCATAGCCAACGAAATGGGCGTTGACCCCGTGACGCTTACGCGCTGGGCAACGCACGAATCGTCGCCGCGGCCACGCTCGCTGCTTAATCGCCTGGTTGAGGCCCTACCGCCTCATCGCGAGCAACTGATTCAGCTGATCCGCCAGGAATTTCCAGATGCCCTGGAGGATGACCCCGGTTCGGTCTTCATCGACCCGGTAGTGAAGGATGTGCCCCCAGTGCTGTACGCACGCATCCTTGAAGCCCATGCCACGGTCGTGGAGAGCCTCCGCGCCTGGACCATCATGAACCTGGTGATGCAGCAGTTGATTCGCCAGCTTGATCCGCAACACACAGGCATCGCCGCCAGCATCGCTCAGTGTCAGCGTCCGTTGCCTCCTCAACAGAAGGTGACCTGCCTCCGTGAGGTCTTCCTGGAGAAGAGCCAGGCACTGACGAGTGTGGCACGCCGAGGCTACTTTCTGGGGGCCGAGTCACTGGTAGGCTATGCTGTGACGCAGTGCCGCCCGGTGGTGGTGCAGAATCTGCAGGAGGCTTCCGACTTTGTCATCCCCCAAGCACTGGTCAGCGAGGCCCGCAGCGCCGCCGCTTATCCTCTCCAGCGCGCCGGGCAGGTGGCTGGCGCTCTGCTGATTATCAGTACACAGCGCGACTACTTCCTGCACGGACGTCAGGCGCTGATCCAAAACTACGCCTATCTGCTGAGTCTGGCTTTTCGTGATGACGAGTTCTATGATGTAAAAGATATTGAACTGCGCTTGATGCCCTCCGAATCGATTCAGAATGCCTATATGGCAACGTTCAATCAGCGTGTGAATGAACTGCTGAGCCAGGCTGAACGGCGGGGCCAGCCGCTCACGCGCCGGGAGGCTGAGGAGCAGGTGATAGCGGCGTTTTTGGCCGCCCCTCTGCAGCAGCCATCATCGGAACAGCCGGAGCAGCTCCCGGAGCAAAGCTAGCTCAGCGCATGCATGCTTGCGCTGCTTCAAGGAAGAAAGGATCATTGGGGTCATGTTGATCGATCTCCAGCAGGTTGAGACGCTCTCTCATGAAAGTGGCACCTATATTATTGATGCGGAGAATACGGCTGAGCTGGCTCGCCTGCTGCATCATGGCCAGTTGGCTACGCAGGCGATGGGCGGCCTGCTACCAGAACTCACGGATGTCTCGGGCTTGCAGGATGTGCTTGATGTGGCCTGCGGCCCCGGCGGCTGGGCCTTGGAGCTGGCTGAAACATATCGCCATATGCGTGTCGTCGGTATCGATATCAGCCAGCGGATGATCGAGTTTGCCCGGACGCTGGCTGCGACTCAGCAGTTGACGAATGTTTCTTTCCAGGTCATGGACGCCTTAAAACCTCTGGCTTTTAAGGATGAGAGCTTTGATTTGATCAATGCCCGCTTCATTTCAACGTTTATGCCGGCCCGTTGCTGGCCTGCTTTTCTGCAGGAGTGTATGCGCATCTGTCGCCCCGGCGGCATCATTCGTCTGACAGAGGCCGATCTGCCGATCTGTAATAAGCCAGCCTGCGAGGAGCTGTCTCTGCTCCTGGCTCTCGGTCTAACACGCGCCGGTTACACCTTCTCGGAGGCCCGGCGGCATCTGGATGTTTTGCCCATGTTGGAACGCTTGCTGCGCGAGGCTGGCTGCGTCTCGATCCAGATGCGTGCCTGCGCTGAGAGCATCTCCGCCGGCACGCCGCGCTATGAGGACTGGTATCAAAATGGCCTCGTCTCCCTGAAGCTCTTGGAGCCGTTTTATCTGAAAGTAGTCGGTTTGAGCCGTGAGGCTTTCAATCGCCTCTATGAGCAGGCAAGAGCTGAGGCGGCGGACGAGAGCTTCTGTGGTCTGCAGTTCTTTTTGACGGTCTGGGGCCATAAGCCGCGCCGCTAGGAGTCATGGCCTGCTATATAGGCGCGGACGCTGGGCAATCGCGCCAGACGTCGATAGGCATGGTTACGCAGGGCAACGCGCTGTTCATGTTGCCGCCGATCTTCAGGCCAGTCACGATAATGGCTGAGATCAATTCCTTGCGCCAGAAAGGCGCGCTGGAGGGCTGTTGGCTCCTCGTCAAAGTTCATCAATTCTGCGAGGTCAACGAGCAGGGCATGTCGCTGCCCGCGGGGGAAGTGGTCTACCTCACGGGCCACCAGGTCAAACAGCTCTTGCTGGCAGACCCCTTCCAGGGCATGCTCCGCCGGCTCTCTCCCTCCGCCGGCTCGCGGCTCAGGCAGGCTTTCCCCGCCAGTATGGATGAGGCGCCGCTCACGTCGGTAGAGGTCCCGACAGTAGTTGTAGGCGATGGTGAACAGCATCTGCTCTGGCGCACGAGCCGGCTCGACCTCCCCACGTTCAACCCGTGGCTGGCGTTCGATGAAGCGCCTGATGCTCTCTTGTACAATGTCTTCAACCAGGTCTTCTTCTTGCCCTCGCCAGGCCGCGACACTGTAATGCGCAACCAGTCGTCGCACCAGACGACGCAGCCGGACATAGATCTCTTCCCAGTTCAGCAAGACCAGCAGACGGGTGGCTTCCATTGTCCCTTCTCCTCGCAAGTCAGGCAGGTCCTGCTTGCGTCTCCTATATTTGCAAATCAAGTAACATGAATGTTTCAAATCATTTAGAGTAATGGGTAATAATCTCTGTGCTGAGGTAAAAGATAGTTGAGGAAACCCGGCAGAGAAACCAAAGATCGGCGACATTTCGGTCCCTTTTTGGGGCTATTTGTCGGACAGAGGGAGGCAGTTAGAGCGACAGAGCCAGCCACGAATGTTGGCGCGCTTCGAGGGGAGAGGAAATTGCCATGCTCCGAATTGCATTTCATCAGCAGCTCAAACGTGAGCGACTGCGCCGCGGCTGGTCGCAGGAGGATCTTGCTGAGCGTATTGGCTCGGATAAGAAGACGGTGCAGCGTTGGGAGACTGGCGATGGTCTGCCCCGTCCCTCTCTCCTGCGTAAACTCTGCGAGGTGCTGGAGAAGAGTCCTGAAGAGCTAGGCTTAGTCGAGCAGTCTCGTATAAACTGGGGAGCCAAACCGGCGACTTCCCATTTCTTTGGCCGCACGCAGGAGTTGCGCACACTGCGGCAATGGTTCGCCGAGTGCCGTTTGATTGCCATCTGCGGTCTGGGAGGGATCGGGAAGACGACGCTTGTGGCTCGTCTGATCGAGGATGTCGAGGCCGAGATCGAATATGGCTACTGGTGTTCGCTGCGCAGCGCTCCACCGTTCAGCCAAGTGCTTAAGGAGTGGTTACTGTTCTTCTCTAATCAGCAGTTGAGTACTCCGCCTTCTTCGGCAGAGGAGCAGCTTTCGCTTTTCATGGAGCTGCTGCGCCAGCGACGGTGCTTATTGGTGCTTGATAATTTCGATGCGCTGCTCCAGGGTGGGCAGCGAGCTGGCGCCTATCGTCCCGACTATGAGGTCTATGGTCGCCTATTAGAGCGCCTGGGCAGTGAGGAGCACCAGAGTGTGGTTTTGGTGACAAGCCGCGAGAAGCTGCGCGAGGTTGAACGTCTGAAGGGGAAGAGTAGCCCTGTGCGCTCGCTGACTTTACAGGGGTTGAGTGCTGAGGCTGGACGAGCGATACTCGAAGAAAAAGGCCTCTTTGGCAGCGCCGATGAAGTGGCCAGTTTGCTCCGTCGTTATGGGGGCAATCCGCTGGCGCTGCGCCTGGTGGCGGAGACCATCAGGGAGCTGTTTGCGGGTAAGATTGGGGCTTTTCTTGCAGAGAATCAGGCGGCTTTCGGCGATATTCGCGAGGTGCTGGAGGAGCAGCTCCAGCGCCTGGCTCCGCGGGAACGTGAGGTTCTTTCCTGGTTAGCGATTGAGCAGGAGGCAGTCACCCTGGAAGAGTTGCGCGCTGATCTGCTGCGCCCGGAGGCTCAGCGGGAGCTGCTTGAGACGCTGGATTCGCTGCGCCGTCGCTCGCTGCTTGAGGTTCAGGAGCAGGGGCAGTTTACCTTGCAGCCGGTGATTATGGAGTATATTCAAGATGAGTTGGTGCGCTGTGCCTGTCAGGACTGTCTGCGGGAGACGTTTCTCACCTGGGAACAGTTCGCTTTTGTGAAGGCTCAAGCGCGCACCTATGTGCGTGAGAGCCAGGTACGCATGCTGCTGGCCCCTCTGGCCGAGCTGCTGTGCAGTGAGTTGAGTCAGCCGGCCCTCAAGGAGCGGCTGCAGCGGGCCTTGGAGCGGCAGCGGCAGGCGCGCTATCCTCATGGCGGCTATCTGGCCGGCAATGTGCTCCAGCTCCTGCTTCATTTGCAGTGGGATCTGCGCGAATTTGATTTCTCAGGATTGACCATTCGTCAGGCTTATCTACAAAAGGCGCGCCTGCAAGGAGTGAATTTTTCCTACGCGCACTTTGTGGCGACGATCTTTCAGAGCACCTTGACCAATGTGCTGGCCAGCGCCTTCAGTCCCGACGGGCAGCGCTTAGCGGTGGGAACAGCAAGCGGCGAAATTCGTCTGTATGGCAGCGATTGCGAGCACCTGCTTCAGAAGCTGGACGGGCACAACGATGGGGTCTGGGCCCTGGCTTTTACCCACGATGGGCGGCGCCTGGTGAGCGGCAGCGATGACAGGACACTGCGGCTGTGGGATCTGGAGTCAGGCCGCTGCCTGGGCATATTGGAAGGGCATACCAATCGAGTGCGAGCGCTGGCGCTGAGTCCTGATGATCGCTTGCTGATCAGCGGCAGCGACGATCAGACATTGCGCCTGTGGGATCTGGAGTCGGGTCAGTGGCTGCGTACCCTGGAAGGCCATCAGGGGCGGGTGTGGGCTGTGGCGTTAAGTCCCGATGGGCAGTGGCTGGCTAGCGGCGATGGCACGGGCACGCTACGCCTCTGGCGTCTACCGACCTGGGAGCGGCCTCTCCATGTGTTGCAAGGGCACGGCGATCAGGTGCGCTCGTTGGCCTTTCGAGCCGATGGGGAGCTGCTGGTCAGTGGCAGCGACGACGGTACGGTGCGTTTGTGGGAGGTGGCCAGTGGGGAGGAGCGCGGTGTTTTCCGAGGTCATAAAAATCGCGTTTGGTCGGTGGCTTTTAGCCCTGATGGGCAGTGGCTGGCCAGTGGCAGCGAAGACACAACTGTCCATCTCTGGCGTGTGCAGACGGGCGAACCGATCAGCGTTTTGCTTGGTCACACTCATGGTGTGCGCACGGTGAGCTTTCACCCCGAGAGTCGGCGGCACTGGCTGGTGAGTGGTGGCGATGATCAGACAATCTGCCTTTGGGATTACGCGACAGGGCATTTGTTAGCACGTCTACACGGCTATACGCGGCGGATTCGCTCTCTCGCTTTTAGTCCTGCCGGTCGCTGGTTAGCAGCGGCCTATGAGGGCGAGGGTATTGCGGTTTGGGACTGGACGAGTGGGCACCTGGTGCAGTTGCTTCACAGGTCGCGGCATGAGCCACTGAGCCTGGCCTTTAGTCCCGATGGGCGCTGGCTGGCCAGTGGGGGACAAGATGAGGTGATCTGGCTCTGGTCGATGCCAGAGGGGAGAATACAACGGCAATTTGTGGGTCATCGTGATTGGGTGCACAGTCTGGCCTTTAGCCCCGATGGGCGCTGGCTGGCCAGCGGCAGTGAAGATGAGATTGTGCGCCTGTGGGATCTAACCACCGGCCAGATGGTACACGAGCTGAGGGCCGGCTGCTGGATTCGTGCTTTGGCTTTCAGACCGGGGGGAGAAGCGAGCCGTTGTCTGTTGGTCAGTGGGGGCGATGATTCGCTCTTGCGTCTCTGGGATCTCAGGAGCGGCACCTGTGTGCGTTCTCTAACGGGCCACAATCGACCGGTCCGAGCGTTGGCGTTCAGTCCTGATGGCCGACTCCTGGCCAGCGGGGCCGAGGATAGTCAGGTACTGCTCTGGGATCTTGAGAGCGAAGAGCCGCCGCAGTATCTACGGGGCCATCATGGGCGCGTGCGCTGTCTGGCCTTTAGCGGCGATGGGCAGCTACTGGCGAGCAGCGGCGATGATCTGCGGCTTTGCCTCTGGCAGCGCGATGGCAGGCTACGCCAGGTCTTGCAGAGCGGTCATGAGCATATGGTGCGTGCGCTCGGCTTCGCGCCGTCCGAGGCTGGTCAGCTGCTCGCCAGCGGCGGAAATGAGGGAGAGATCCGTCTCTGGGAGGTCGAAGCCGGACGCCTGGAGCGCATCTTGAGCCTGCCGCGTCCCTACGAAGGGATGAACATTCAGGGAGTGCAGGGCCTGAGTACTTTAGAGAAACAGGCCCTGCTGGCGCTGGGTGCCGTTGAAAGCCCGTAGGCAGAGATGACGAAGACGAAATACAGGAAGCGGTGCCGGGCTAGGTGAGCGGCCCTTCAGTGTTGGCAAGGCGGCGCGCGCGTTCACGCTCTTTGAGCTGGCGGCGCAGGATCTTGCCAGAGGGCACGCGTGGAATAGCCTCGATGAACTCCACGAAATGCAGCTTTTTGTAACCTGCGAGCTTGCTGTTGACAAAGGCCATCAGTTCCTCTGGCGTGGCTGTGTGGCCGGAACGCAGGACTACAAAAGCCTTGGGGACCTCGCCGGCTTCTGGGTCCTCGACGCCAATGACGGCAGCGTCGAGAACGGCGGGATGCTCCAGCAGTACGGCTTCAATCTCGGCGGGGGCAATACTGAAGGCTTTGTACTTGATCATCTCCTTCTTGCGATCAACAATGTAGAGGTAGCCGTCAGCATCGATGTGTCCGATATCGCCGGTGTAAAGCCAGCCGTTGCGTAGCACACGTGCCGTCTCAGCCGGGTCTTTCCAGTACCCCAGCATGACCTGGGGACCGCGCACTACGATTTCGCCGTCTTCTCCAACCGGTAGCTCGTGCTCGCCAGTCTCGATGTCGACGATTTTCTGCTCGGTATCGTAGACGGGCAGACCACCGCTGGCGGGACGGATGCGCGCGGGATCAAGCGGGGAAAAATGCGTATCGGGAGAGGTTTCGGTCAGGCCATAGGCCTGGATGACGTTGATGCCGGTGCGCTCTCGCAACCTGATGGCCAGCTCGGGCGCCAGGGGGGCAGCGGCAGACATCAGGTATTTGACAGTTCTCAGCTTGGCGAGCTGTTCGTCGCTGGCGTTGAGGAGTGTTTGAACGATCGGCGGAACGGCGAAGAACCAGGTGACAGCCTGCTGCTCGCAGAGGGTCAGCGCTGTGTTGAGGTCGAAGCGTTCCATCAGGATCTGCCGGCCGCCAGCGATGAGGAAGGTGCCGGTCAGGAGGACACCGTAGATGTGGTAGAGCGGCAGGAAGATCAGGGTTGCATCGGCAGGTGAAAGGTTGGCCGCGGTCACAACCTGCAGATGGTTGCAGACCAGATTGCGGTGTGAGAGCATGACACCTCGCGGCAGGCCCGTGGTACCTGATGAGTAGGGCAGGGCCAGCAGGTCATTGGGGTCAATGGGAGCAGGCTCGGGACGCCGCGGTGAGGCTTCTCGCAGCAGCCGGGCAAAGGGAATGGCTTGGGGCAGCGCTTCTGGCGCCTGGGCTCCGGTGACAATGATGTGGCGAAGGGCCGGAAAGCTGTGCCCCTCCAGGGCGCTTCTCAGTGTGGGCACTAGCTCACGCTGGACGAGAATGGCGCGCGCTTCGCTGTTTTCAAGCTGATAGGTGATTTCTCGCTCCTTGTAGGAGGGATTCATGGGGCTGATGACAGCTCCGATCGAAGAGGCCGCCAGGAATGTGATGGTGTATTCAGGGCGGTTAAAGGTGAAGAGGCAGATGATGTCACCTTTGCCCAGGCCAAGAGCACGTAGTCCGTTAGCCAGGCTGTTGGTCATGGCGATGATTTCGCGATAGGTCAGGCTGAGGTTGTGGTAGATGATGGCTGGCCGTTCGGGTTGCCGCTCTGCTACAGCCCGGACCAGGGCGTCATAGGGGACCTCGGGATAGCCCAACGGTGGGCGAAAGAGTTCGGGAGCACTCTGCTTGTCGACCATGCCTGAAGTCCTTTCTTCGAAGGCCAAAGGAACGTCGCTCCATGTCTATGAGCATAACTTGCCCGTCGGTCCTGGTCAAGAGACTGGTTCGTTCTCTCAGCCACCCCTCGCCCGGCTAGCGCCCATCCGGCTGCGCTCGTTTATCTTCTCCTCTGAGAGCTGCTCACGCTTTGCCTCTACAGATCTTCTCTATCCTTCTTGACGATATGAATTGAATACATGTAATTCTCTATTATCTTTAGAATAAAAATAGTGAGGAGCGTGGTGGTATGGTTGATGTAAAGCAAGCAATTCCAAACAATTTAATCGATCAGACTTTTTCGGCGCTTCGGCATACTGGCAGCGTTTTAGTCGATGCGAGAGGAGACAGGCAGAAGCCTTGGCGGCTGATCGGACTGGCAGCCATTGGAGTGGGGTATCTGCTGCTGGCCTTGATCCATTGGCACGTGAAACCTCCTCACGGCGGTCTGCATTTTGTTCTGCTTGCCGAGGGATGGCTACAGGGCCATCTCTACGTGGCTGGTTCTCCAGGTCCCTATCAGGACTATACCTTCTACCGCGGGCATTGGTATGTCGCTTTCCCTCCTCTCCCAGCCGTGCTTTTACTTCCACTTGTTGCGCTTTTTCATGAGCATCACGCACCATTGTATAACTATGCTTTCTCCATTTTTCTAAGCCTAATCAATATTATCCTGCTATTCTGGGTTTTGAAGCACTTTGCACGCTACAGGAGCCAGATTTCGAGGCCGGCCAGTCTGTTGCTTCTGCTCTTCTTCTTTGCCCTGGGATCAGAATATCTCTACGTCAGCCTGCAAGGCAGCGTCTGGTTCATGGCCCATGTCGTGGCGACGACTTTTATCCTGCTCTATGTTGGCGAATGTCTGGGGCGGCGACGAGCGCTGTTGAGCGGGTTTTGGCTAGGCCTGGCTTTTCTGGCCCGTGCAACGGCTCTTTTGCTTTGTCCTCTCTTTCTGCTCCTGGAACTGCTGGAACGAGGTCGAGAACGCCCCGCCAGGACGCTGCTGGCACGCTGGCTAGCATTTGCGCTGCCTCCCCTGCTTTGTGTTTTGGGTATGCTCATTTACAATAAGCTACGCTTCGATTCGTTTCTAGACTTCGGCTACACAAATATGAGCGTTAATGCAGCTTTAGCTAGAGACCTCCATACTTATGGACAGTTCAGCCTTCACTACCTCGGCAGAAATCTACATTATATGCTGTTCGAGCCATTTCATCTGCAATTAAAATTTCCTTTTGTTACCTTCAATCCCAAAGGAACAGGTATCTTCTTTACAATGCCATTTCTTCTCCTTAGTTTCTGTGCTTTCTGCGAGCGCGGTAATCGGCCGCTAGCGCTGGCGCTCCTGCTACCCTGTCTTTTGACGCTGGTTCCACTCTTGCTCTACTTCAATACTGGCTGGTGGCAGTTTGGCTGGCGCTTCTGTCTGGATTTTTTGCCCTGCGCCCTGTTGCTAGCCGCGCTCGGATTACATCGTAGAACGCAGCCATTAGCTTATACCAGCGTCATTGCCTCAGCAGTCCTGAACGTCATTGGCGCTTTCTCGCTGTAAGTGAGGCGGGAAGAGAAGCAGTCAGCCGCCAAGAAGGCTCGGCGGAGCTGGACTTGAACTAGCCTCCCCGCGAGGAGCAGGCTGTCTGGTCGGCTCGGTCAGACAGTCCAGACACCGGAGAGCGAATTTTCGCCTGCCGCTGCGTTCTTTTTAGTTAGATTAGAGAGGCTAGCTTAAGGACCCCAGAGAATCCAGTACATCGCTCATTAGGATTTGGGGGAGGGAAGGAGCAGAGAGCTGGCCTCAGCACCCCAGGCGATGCTATTCTCAGGAGCTTGAACAGCAATGAGCTATGATCCGCACCAGCCCTATAGCAGCTATGGGCCCGAGCGCAGAGATGAAGAGACGCCACCTCCACCGCCTCCGCCAGGAGGTTATGAGCCGACGCAGTACGCCGGCCCTACCCAGTACGGTTCACCCTATGGTACGCCTCCGCCACCACCATCAGCCTATGGGAGAGCCCCGGCGGTACCCGGCCCTGGTCAGTACGGGGTGTCGTATGGGCAGCCACTCCAACCCCCGCCATCTCCGCGCCGCTCCTTACGCTGGCTCTGGATCACCCTGGCGATTGTCGCCAGCGTAATGGTGCTTGCTTGTGGCGGCTGTGCTCTGCTAGGTTTCGTTGCCTTTCTTACGTCCAACCCAGATTCGACCGTGAATAGCTATTACTCAGCTATTCAACAGCAAGATTACAACCGGGCCTACTCCTATCTGGCAATCGATACGCTGACTGTCCAGGGAGAGGACATGGGCGCGAGCGAGAGCGGCTTTGCGTTGGTTGCCGCAGCCGTCGACCGACAGGCCGGCACCGTGACCAGCTATTCAATTACCAGCAGCAGTACAAACGGGGATGAGGCTACGGTAACTGTGCATGTTACCCGTTCGAGCGGCATTGCGTACGACGTTCATCTGCAGTTGACAAAGATCAGCGACGAGTGGAAAATTACGCAGCTCGATAATATATAATCCTGGTGAACCATAGTTACAGGCGTCTGGATGAGGACCGGCAGTCAGGGGAAGCAAGAGGGAGCCGCTTTCTATGGATGGAAGTCCTTTTCAGAATCCGGAGGAGAAGCTCACGCTCTCTGCGCTGTATGCTCCCGCCGACCATCGCTACTTTTCTCGACTGGAGCGCCACTTATCAGCGCTTCAGTCATTGGTCAAGCTCAGGTCGCCCGAGGACTTCAGATTTCTCCCGCCGTCGCTGGGATCATGGTCATGGTTAAGCAGTCATATTGAGGACGCTGATGTGCTTGTGCTCCTGGTCAGCCCGGATCTGTTGGCCTCACAAGCCTATGAGGCTGCTATCCCGCGAGCCATAGAGCGCGCACGGCAGGGTGAGATGCGGCTAATCCCCATTCTGGTCCGCTCAACGGCACTTGAGGAAACCCCGCTCGCTGCTCTACAAATGCTCCCACGCGCTGGGCGGCCACTGAGCCAGCAAATGGATAGGGATGAGAGCTTCCATGAGATCGTACGCGAGATCCATCGGGTCTGTGAGGAACTGGGGAGGCAGCGCCGCGCCCCCCAGTCATCACCCAATGAGAGCAGGCCACGGCGGCTGACAGAGTCGAGTTCGTCCCGCATAAATTACCGCCTGGATGAGGTTTTCAAGCGCGCTGGTCTGCCTACCGTGACCTTTGTACCGCCGCCCAATTTTGAGCGCCTGAAGCTGGCTCTTATTGAGCCAGGGCGCGGGGTAGTTATCGAGGGACCGTCGGGTATTGGCAAGACCACGGCAGTACGCGAGGCCATCAATGAGCTTGGCGAGTGGGAGCTGGGAAGCGAACAGCAGCAGGCCATCAAGCTCTTGAGTGCCCGCGCTCCCGCTGATCGCGAGCAGCTACGTACCCTGCCAGAGTGGCACCACGGTGTCGTGATCATCGATGACTTTCATCGTCTGGAACCCAGCCTGCGTCAGGAGCTGATCGATTACTTGAAGCTGTTGGCAGATACCCAGCCTGAAGATCGCAAGCTGGTGATCATCGGTATCCCCGGCACCGGGCAGAGCTTTATCAGCGCTATCGCTTTCGATACGGCCACACGCTTCGATCATTTTAAGATGGGCCGCGTCAGCGATAGGGAGATATTGCAGCTGATTGAACAGGGGGAGCAGGCGCTCAATGTAACTTTCGAGAGCAAGGATGATATCATTCGCTTAGTTGATGGTAGCTTTGTTTTAGCGCAATTTATCTGTTACCTCCTATGTTCTTACAGTAAGGTTATTCAGACACAGCCATTCCCCGTGGCTATTCGAAGCCGACTCACTGAGGCTATTCAAGATATGATGGGGACGCTGGAAATGAAGTTTGGTCAGGCCATCAGGCATTTCGCTGCTGCGGGCGGGCCTTACGATCAGACCAGCCTCTACCTGCTTGAAGAGCTGAGCCAGAACCGTGAGGGAGTGCTCTGGCTGTCGCTCCTGCGGCAGGAGGAGCCAGGTCGCGCCGAGGATCTGAAGCGCTTTCTTAATCTGAGTTGGCCTCAGCTGAGGACTTCTCACCCCGAGGTACAAGATCATCTCTTCTGCGATCCGTCAGTAGGCGTGCTGTTGGCGGAGGACCCAACTCTTATTTTCTATCTTCGCCATTGTCGTTTTGATCTGCTGGCTCGCGAGGTCGGTAAGCGCCCCGTGCCCAGCCGGCAGCGGGTCTTTATCTGCTATACCCGCGAAGACAGGGAGTGGCTTGAGCGCCTGCGCACCCACCTGGCCCCTATCGAACGCCAGGGAACGTTTGATGTCTGGGACGACACGCTGATCAGTGCTGGCAGCCGTTGGGAGGAGAAATTGGAGGATGCCATCGCGCGCGCGGGCGTGGCCGTTGTCCTGGTCAGTGCCAAGCTTCTGGCATCTGATTTCATTATGACCAGGCAGTTGCCGAAGCTTTTGGATCGCGCCCGCCTTGCCGGTACTCTCATTATTCCTATTGTCGTCAGCCCTTGCCTCTTTGAGGAAAGTGAGCTGCATGGCTTTGAGCCTGCTAATGACCCCCGCAAGCCACTGGCGCTTCTGTCTAAGCCTGCGCAGCAGTTGGCCCTTACAGACATCGCGCGCCGCATTACAGCCGCTGTGACTGCTCAATCAGAGTAAGATGAGTATGTGCTACAGCGACGGTGCTGAGGTGGAGGCCCTTTCTTCCTTCTTTCCCCGTTTTCCATTGCCGTCTTTTCGTCGCCTGGCTGTTTCGCTTGAGATGGCCAGCTCTCTGGTTTTTCGCCTCAGGCGACCGTGCATTAAAAATCCATTAAAATAGAGCGAGGCCATCATCTTCTTTATATTCAAGTTGACAGATGACGTTCATCTTTTCTAAACTCTAAGAGGAGCAGTAGCCTCGACCGAGGCCCTATGGGATTGGACAGAGCAAGGCACTATCTAGCTCTGGCTCTGCTGGGAGTGCAGGCCGTTTCTATGGGGAGGCTATGGCCTCTGGTGCTAGAATAGCGCATTCTCATATATCACTTAAGCCAGGCATCAAGCTATATGCGGGCTTAGGGACAGCATCCCCGCGGATGGCAGAGCCTGGCTTCTCTGTGTTTCCTGGCGCGACTCGTGAGTACGCCCACAACCGAGGAAAGAGCGCAGTAGATCAAGGGAGTACGCTGAGAACGTTTTGCCCTTACTATGAGACATGGCGCCTGCTGCTCTTACAGGATCGATAGATAGCAGAGAGAAGTGGTTAGAGAGAAAGGAGTCCACTTTCATGCCCTGGTGGTTCTTCCGACGCCGTTCCCAAGCCCCTTCTGCCGGAGCGGCGCGTGTTCCTCAGTCCGGCTTAGCCAGCGAGCAGCCGGGTGAGGTTTCTCAGTCCGGCTTGCAGAGTTCACGCCGTTATTTGCAGGAGCAGCCCTATCTCCTTCCCAAGGATCTGGGCGAGATCAATCGCCTCGATTTCCAGCATTACGCCTTGCGCGCCGCCCTGCGCGGCAACTATCTGGCCCCCATCGAACAGCCACGCCGCATCCTCGACGTCGGCTGCGGCACCGGCCAGTGGGCCTTCGAACTCGCCCGCCAGTTCCCCCACGCCGAAGTCATCGGCCTCGACCTCGAACAGGTCAAGGCCTCCACTCCTCCTCCTAACTACCGCTTCGTCCAGGGGGACGTTCTCAAGGGCCTCCCTTTCGAGAACAACTCCTTCGACTTCGTCCATCAGCGCTTGCTGTTCCTGGCCATTCCCCTGGCCGCCTGGCCCGGCGTCGTCCAGGAACTCGCCCGCGTCACCTCCCCCGGCGGCTGGGTCGAACTCCTTGAGACGGGCACCGCTTTGCAGGATTATCTGCCTTCTGGCCCCGCTACCCAAGAGCTGACCAGGCTCACTGCCCAGCTCGCCGCTCTGCGCGGTCTCGATACCGAGGGTGCCGTTATGCGTTCCTTAGCTCACTACCTGGAAGAGGCCGGCCTCGTCAATATTTACTACCAGCCCTTCGCTGTTCCCTTGGGGGAATGGGGCGGACGCCTCGGCTCTCTGATGGCACTAAATGTACGCGAAGCCTCCAAGGCTGTTAGTGCGCCCATTGCCGCCCGCTTTGGCAGGTCCGAGCAGGAGGTCCTTGCCCTCATCGAGCAAGCCAATCGCGAATGGAACG
This sequence comes from Thermogemmatispora argillosa, assembly GCF_059696725.1. Lineage (NCBI taxonomy): Bacteria > Bacillati > Chloroflexota > Ktedonobacteria > Thermogemmatisporales > Thermogemmatisporaceae > Thermogemmatispora > Thermogemmatispora argillosa. The sequence continues at coordinate 2,366,779 of NZ_AP019377.1, forward strand.
AGTTCCAGACTTCTTGCCACTTCGCTGTCGCCTATGGGCAGAAGCCCTTGCCCCGCTGACGCTGCTTGCTCTCAGCACCCAGCTCAGCTGCTCGGGACAGCTCAGTCATGACCAGAAAGGAGATCTTGTCTATGCCCTGGTGGCTCTTCCGTCGCCGTGCTCGCACCACCTCTGGTGCTCCGGCTCCTGCCCAGCCCTCTTCTAGCGGCTGGCGCCCGGGCGAGGTCGCCCTGCCCCGCCTGCACGGCTCTCGCCGCTATCTGCAAGAACAGCCCTATCTCCTCCCCAAGGATCTCGGCGAGGTCAACCGCCTCGACTTCCAACATTACGCCTTGCGCGCCGCCCTGCGCGGCAACTATCTGGCCCCCATCGGGCAGCCGCGCCGCATCCTCGACGTCGGCTGTGGTACCGGCCAGTGGGCCTTCGAACTCGCCCGCCAGTTCCCCCACGCCGAAGTCATCGGCCTCGACCTCGAACAGGTCAAGGCCTCCACTCCTCCCCCCAACTACCGCTTCGTCCAGGGGGACGTTCTCAAGGGCCTCCCTTTCGAGAACAACTCCTTCGACTTCGTCCATCAGCGCTTGCTGTTCCTGGCCATTCCCCTGGCCGCCTGGCCCGGCGTCGTCCAGGAACTCGCTCGCGTCACCTCCCCCGGCGGCTGGGTCGAACTCGTCGAAACAGGGACCGCCCTGGAGGATTGGCTCCCCTGTGGCCCAGCCACCCAGGAATTCTGGAGGCTTGCGGCCCAGTTGGCTGCCCTTAGAGGAATAGATACTGACAAGGTCTTACACTCCTTAGCTCGCTATCTAGAGGAAGCCGGTCTCGTCAAGATATGCTACCAGCCTTTCGATATTCCTCTGGGTGAGTGGGGTGGGCGCATCGGCTCCCTGATGGCCCTGGACCTACGCGAAGCCTGTAAGGCTATCAGCGCGCCTATTGCCGCTCGCTTCGGCCGCTCTGAACAAGACCTGCTCAAGCTAATCGACCAGGCTTCTCAAGAGTGGAATGAGTTCCGAACAAAATGGCGTTTTGCCGTCGCCTATGGCCAAAAACCTTTGCCCCGCTGACGCTGCTTGCTCTCAGCACCCAGCTCAGCTGCTCGGGACAGCTCAACCATGACCAGAAAGGAGGTCTTGTCTATGCCCTGGTGGCTCTTCCGTCGCCGTGCTCGCACCACCTCTGGTGCTCCGGCTCCTGCCCAGCCCTCTTCTAGCGGCTGGCGCCCGGGCGAGGTCGCCCTGCCACGCCTGCACGGCTCTCGCCGCTATCTGCAGGAACAGCCCTACCTGCTCCCCAAGGATCTGGGCGAGATCAATCGCCTCGATTTCCAGCATTACGCCTTGCGCGCCGCCCTGCGCGGCAACTATCTGGCCCCCATCGAGCAGCCGCGCCGCATCCTCGACGTCGGCTGCGGCACCGGCCAGTGGGCCTTCGAACTCGCCCACCAGTTCCCCCATGCCGAAGTCATCGGTCTCGACCTCGAACAGGTCAAGGCCTCCACTCCTCCCCCCAACTACCGCTTCGTCCAGGGGGACGTTCTCAAGGGCCTCCCTTTCGAGAACAACTCCTTCGACTTCGTCCATCAGCGCTTGCTGTTCCTGGCCATTCCCCTGGCCGCCTGGCCCGGCGTCGTCCAGGAACTCGCTCGCGTCACCTCCCCCGGCGGCTGGGTCGAACTCCTTGAAGCCGGCACCGCTCTGCAGGACGTTCTGCCTTCTGGCCCCGCTACTCAAGAATTCTACAGGCTGGGAGCCCAGCTCGCCGCTCTGCGCGGCCTCGATACCGAGGGTGCCGTTATGCGTTCCTTAGCCCGCTACCTGGAAGAGGCCGGCCTCGTCAACGTCCACTACCAGCCCCTCGATGTTCCCCTGGGCGAATGGGGCGGACGCCTCGGCTCTCTATTCGCTCTTGACTGCCGCGAGGGTTGGAAGGCCATGAGCGCGCCCATTGCCGCCCGCTTTGGCAGGTCCGAGCAGGAGGTCCTTGCCCTCATCGAGCAAGCCAGCCGCGAATGGAACGAGTTCCATACCGAATTGCATTTGGCTGTCGCCTATGGCCAAAAACCTTTGCCCCGCTGACGCTGCTTGCTCTCAGCACCCAGCTCAGCTGCTCGGGACAGCTCAACCATGACCAGAAAGGAGGTCTTGTCTATGCCCTGGTGGCTCTTCCGCCGCCGTGCTCGCAGCACCTCTGGTGCTCCGGCTCCTGCCCAGCCCTCTTCTTCCAGCGGCTGGCGTCTGGGCGAGGTCGCCCTGCCCCGCCTGCACGGCTCTCGCCGCTATCTGCAGGAACAGCCCTATCTCCTCCCCAAGGATCTCGGCGAGGCCAACCGCCTCGACTTCCAACATTACGCCTTGCGCGCCGCTCTGCGCGGCAACTATCTGGCCCCCATCGAGCAGCCGCGCCGCATCCTCGACGTCGGCTGCGGCACCGGCCAGTGGGCCTTCGAACTCGCCCGCCAGTTCCCCCACGCCGAAGTCATCGGCCTCGACCTCGAACAGGTCAAGGCTACGCAGCCTCCCCCCAACTACCGCTTCGTCCAGGGGGACGTTCTCAAAGGCCTCCCCTTCGACAACAACTCCTTCGACTTCGTCCATCAACGTCTCCTCGTGCTAGCTATTCCCCTGGCCGCCTGGCCGGGCGCCGTCCAGGAACTCGCCCGCGTCACCTCCCCCGGCGGCTGGATCGAACTCGTCGAGGTGAGCATTCACACCAGCAACATCATCCCGGCCGGGCCTGCCAATGAGCACTTTGTCTCCCTCGCCTGTCAGCTAGCGGCTCTACGCGGCTTGGATAGCGAAGGCATCGTCATGCGCTCCCTCGATCGCTACCTGGAACAGGCTGGCCTCGTCAACGTCCAACGCCATCCCATCAAGGTCCCCCTGGGTGAATGGGGCGGACACATCGGCGCCCTTCTCGCCCTGGACTTCCGCGAGGCTTGGAAAGCGATCAGCGGGCCTCTGGCGGCTCGTTTCCAGATCCCGGAGTCCGAAATTCTTCAGCTCATTGACCGGGCCTGCCAGGAATGGGATGAGCTCCACTCGTGCTGCTATTTCACGGTGGCTTACGGCCAAAAACCCTTGCCCCGCTGACACTTGCTTGCTCTCAGCACCCAGCTCAGCTGCTCGGGACAGCTCAACCATGACCAGAAAGGAGGTCTTGTCTATGCCCTGGTGGCTCTTCCGCCGCCGTGCTCGCAGCACCTCTGGTGCTCCGGCTCCTGCCCAGCCCTCTTCTTCCAGCGGCTGGCGCCCGGGCGAGGTCGCCCTGCCCCGCCTGCACGGCTCTCGCCGCTATCTGCAGGAACAGCCCTATCTCCTCCCCAAGGATCTCGGCGAGGTCAACCGCCTCGACTTCCAACATTACGCCTTGCGCGCCGCCCTGCGCGGCAACTATCTGGCCCCCATCGAACAGCCGCGCCGCATCCTCGACGTCGGCTGCGGCACCGGCCAGTGGGCCTTCGAACTCGCCCGCCAGTTCCCCCACGCCGAAGTCATCGGCCTCGACCTCGAACAGGTCAAGGCCTCCACTCCTCCTCCGAATTATCGTTTCATCCAGGGAGACGTTCTCAAGGGCCTCCCCTTCGACAACAACTCCTTCGACTTCGTCCACCAACGTTTCCTTGTTCTAGCTATCCCCCAACCTGCTTGGCCGGGCGTTGTCCAGGAGCTGGTCCGCGTCACCTCCCCCGGCGGCTGGGTCGAACTCGTCGAAGCTGGTACCGCTCGGCAGGATTTCCTCCCTTCTGGGCCCGCCACTCAAGAATTCTACTCCTTCTCAGCCCAGCTCGCCGCCCTGCGGGGACTTGATGTTGAGGGACTTGTGATGCGCTCCCTAGGCCGTTATCTGGAAGAGGCCGGCCTGATCAATGTCCACTATCAGCCCTTTGATGTTCCCCTGGGCGAATGGGGCGGACGCATCGGCTCCCTGATGGCCCTGGACCTGCGCGAAGCCTGGAAATCTGTGAGTGCTCCTGTCGCCGCCCGTTTCGGCCGCTCTGAGCAGGCAATTCTACAACTCATTGAGCAAGCCTTTCAAGAGTGGAACCAATTCCAGACACAGTTTCACTTCGCTGTCGCCTACGGTCAGAAGCCTGTCTAGAGCTGAAGCCCAGGCAGGCTCTTAGCGTTCAGCCGATCAGTAGCAGCTCCGTCATGACCAGAAAGGAGATCTTGTCTATGCCCTGGTGGCTCTTCCGTCGCCGTGCTCGCACCACCTCCCCCACGGCGACCCCGGCCCAGCCTTCTTCTTCCAGCGGCTGGCGTCTGGGCGAGGTCGCCCTGCCACGCCTGCACGGCTCTCGCCGCTATCTGCAAGAACAGCCCTATCTCCTCCCCAAGGATCTCGGCGAGGTCAACCGCCTCGACTTCCAACATTATGTCTTGCGCGCCGCTCTGCGCGGCAACTATCTGGCCCCCATCGAACAGCCACGCCGCATCCTCGACGTCGGCTGTGGTACCGGCCAGTGGGCCTTCGAACTCGCCCACCAGTTCCCCCACGCCGAGGTCATCGGCCTCGACCTCGAACAGGTCAAGGCCTCCACTCCTCCCCCTAACTACCGCTTCGTCCAGGGAGATCTCTTGCAGGGCCTCCCCTTCGACAACAACTCCTTCGACTTCGTCCACCAACGCCTCCTCGTGCTAGCTATTCCCCTGGCCGCCTGGCCCGGCGTCGTCCAGGAACTCGCCCGCGTTACCTCCCCCGGCGGCTGGGTCGAACTCCTTGAGACGGGCACCGCTCTGCAGGATTATCTGCCTTCTGGCCCCGCTACTCAAGAATTCTACAGGCTGGGAGCCCAGCTCGCCGCTCTGCGCGGCCTCGATACCGAGGGTGCCGTTATGCGTTCCTTAGCCCACTACCTGGAAGAGGCCGGCCTCGTCAACGTCCATTACCAGTCTCTCGCTATTCCTTTGGGCGAATGGGGCGGACGCCTCGGCTCTCTGATGGCTCTGGATGTGCGCGAGGTTTGGAAGGCCATCAGTGCGCCCATTGCCGCCCGCTTTGGCAAGTCCGAGCAGGAGGTCCTTGCCCTCATCGAGCAAGCCAATCGCGAATGGAACGAGTTCCAGACTTCTTGCCACTTCGCTGTCGCCTATGGGCAGAAGCCCTTGCCCCGCTGACGCTGCTTGCTCTCAGCACCCAGCTCAGCTGCTCGGGATAGCTCAGTCATGACCAGAAAGGAGATCTTGTCTATGCCCTGGTGGCTCTTCCGTCGACGCACTCGCAGCACCTCTGGTGCTCCCGCTCCTGCCCAGTCCTCTTCTAGCGGCTGGCGTCTGGGCGAGGTCGTCCTGCCCCGCCTGCACGGCTCCCGCCGCTATCTACAGGAACAGCCCTATCTCCTCCCCAAGGATCTCGGCGAGGTCAACCGCCTCGACTTCCAACATTATGTCTTGCGCGCTATCCTCCGTGGCAACTACCTGGCCCCCATCGAGCAGCCGCGCCGCATCCTCGACGTCGGCTGCGGCACCGGCCAGTGGGCCTTCGAACTCGCCCACCAGTTCCCCCACGCCGAAGTCATCGGTCTCGACCTCGAACAGGTCAAGGCTACGAACGCGCCTCCCAATTTCCGTTTCGTCCAGGGGGACATCCTGCAGGGCCTCCCCTTCGAGAACAACTCCTTCGACTTCGTCCATCAGCGCTTCCTATGGCTAGCCATTCCCCTGGCCGCCTGGCCGGGCGCCGTCCAGGAACTCGCCCGCGTCACCTCCCCCGGCGGCTGGATCGAACTCGTGGAGTTCGGCACAAGCACCGCAGATTTTACTCCCAGTGGTCCTGCTACACAGCGATATCTGGCGCTCGCAGGGCAATTGGCAGCCTTACGCGGTCTCGATGCAGAGGGAGTGATCACGCGTTCTCTTGGTCGCTATTTAGAGAGTGCAGGCCTGCTTGATGTGCACTACCAGATCTTTGAGGTACCGCTAGGGCAGTGGGGAGGTCGTATCGGCTCCTTACTAGCCCTCGACTTCCGCGAAAGTTCCAAGGGTCTTAGCCAGGTTATAGCTGCAAATTTTCACATGCCTCAACAGGAGGTAATTGACTTGATCAAGGCGGCAGCCGATGAATTTAATGAGTATCGTACTTGCTACCGGCTAGCTGTTGCTTATGGAAGGAAGCCAGCAAGCATCTAAGCTCAACTTTTACAGAGCTAAGTCGGCGCCGTTTTCGTCTATCCTACACATACTAAGCCAGAACGGCAAGGAGGTCTTGTCTATGCCCTGGTGGCTCTTCCGTCGACGCACTCGCAGCACCTCTCCCACGGCGACCCCGGCCCAGCCCTCTTCCAGCGGCTGGCGCCCGGGCGAGGTCGTCCTGCCACGCCTGCACGGCTCTCGCCGCTATCTGCAGGAACAGCCCTACCTGCTCCCCAAGGATCTGGGCGAGATCAACCGCCTCGACTTCCAACATTATGTCTTGCGCGCCGCTCTGCGCGGCAACTATCTGGCCCCCATCGAGCAGCCGCGCCGCATCCTCGACGTCGGCTGCGGCACCGGCCAGTGGGCCTTCGAACTCGCTCACCAGTTCCCCCACGCCGAAGTCATCGGCCTCGACCTCGAACAGGTCAAGGCCTCCACTCCTCCCCCCAACTACCGCTTCGTCCAGGGAGATCTCTTGCAGGGCCTCCCCTTCGACAACAACTCCTTCGACTTCGTCCATCAGCGCTTGCTGTTCCTGGCCATTCCCCTGGCCGCCTGGCCCGGCGTCGTCCAGGAACTCGCCCGCGTCACCTCCCCCGGCGGCTGGATCGAACTCGTCGAGGCCAGTATCGCACCAAAAGATCTCACTCCTTCAGGGCCTGTCACTCAGCAACTCTTTTCTCTAGGAGGGCAATTAGCCGCTTTACGCGGCATTGATAGCGAGGGCATTGTTGCTCGCTCGCTCGATCGCTATCTTTTAGGGGCCGGCCTTGTCAACATCGAGCGCCACCGGATCGAAGTGGCTGTCGGAGAGTGGGGCGGACGTATAGGCTCCTTAATGGCTCTGAACTTCCGCGAAGGTGCAAAAGCACTCAGCGCCCCTATCGCAGCTCGCTTCGGCAAGTCTGAGCAGGAGGTCAATGATCAGATCGAGGTCATGCTGCAGGAATTTAACACCTACCGGACAAATTACAGCTATATCGTCGCTTATGGACAGAAACCCTTTATGCGATAGGCCAGGCCGAGAAGTGCTGGCTTTTACAAGCATCTTCCCACTATTTTTGCAATTTTAGAAAAAATAGGAAAAAGGAACATTTTTCGTCATATACATTATGCAGCAAAGGTCATTCGTATCTACAGAGGAGGTTTTGCATATGCCCTGGTGGCTCTTCCGCCGACGTGCTCGCACCACCTCTCCCACGGCGACCCCGGCCCAGTCCTCTTCTAGCGGCTGGCGTCTGGGCGAGGTCGCCCTGCCCCGCCTGCACGGCTCTCGCCGCTACCTGCAGGAACAGCCCTACCTGCTCCCCAAGGATCTCGGCGAGGTCAACCGCCTCGACTTCCAACATTATGTCTTGCGCGCCGCTCTGCGCGGCAACTATCTGGCCCCCATCGAACAGCCGCGCCGCATCCTCGACGTCGGCTGTGGTACCGGCCAGTGGGCCTTCGAACTCGCCCACCAGTTCCCCCACGCCGAGGTCATCGGCCTCGACCTCGAACAGGTCAAGGCCTCCACTCCTCCCCCCAACTACCGCTTCGTCCAGGGAGATCTCTTGCAGGGCCTCCCCTTCGACAGCAACTCCTTCGACTTCGTCCATCAGCGCTTGCTGGTAGCCGCTATTCCTCAGCCTGCTTGGCCGGGCGCCGTTCAGGAACTCGCCCGCGTCACCTCCCCCGGCGGCTGGATCGAACTCGTTGAAACAGGGACCGCCCTGGAGGATTGGCTCCCCTCCGGCCCCGCTACTCAAGAACTCTACAGGCTGGGAGCCCAGCTCGCCGCTCTGCGCGGCCTCGATACCGAAGGTACCGTTATGCGTTCCTTAGCCCGCTACCTGGAAGAGGCCGGCCTCGTCAACGTCCACTACCAGTCTCTCGCTATTCCTTTGGGCGAATGGGGCGGACGCCTCGGCTCTCTGATGGCTCTGGATGTGCGCGAGGCTTGGAAGGCTGTCAGTGCGCCCATTGCCGCCCGCTTTGGCAGGTCCGAGCAGGAGGTCCTTGCCCTCATCGAGCAAGCCAATCGCGAATGGAACGAGTTCCAGACTTCCTGGCACTTCGCTGTCGCCTATGGGCAGAAGCCCTTGCCCCGCTGACGCTGCTTACTCCCAGCTCAGCTGCTCGGGACAGCTCAACCATGACCAGAAAGGAGGTCTTGTCTATGCCCTGGTGGCTCTTCCGTCGACGCACTCGCACCACCTCTGGTGCTCCCGCTCCTGCCCAGTCCTCTTCTAGCGGCTGGCGTCTGGGCGAGGTCGCCCTGCCCCGCCTGCACGGCTCTCGCCGCTATCTGCAGGAACAGCCCTATCTCCTCCCCAAGGATCTCGGCGAGGTCAACCGCCTCGACTTCCAACATTATGTCTTGCGCGCTATCCTCCGTGGCAACTACCTGGCCCCCATCGAACAGCCGCGCCGCATCCTCGACGTCGGCTGCGGCACCGGCCAGTGGGCCTTCGAACTCGCCCACCAGTTCCCCCACGCCGAAGTCATCGGCCTCGACCTCGAACAGGTCAAGGCCTCCACTCCTCCCCCTAACTACCGCTTCGTCCAGGGAGATCTCTTGCAGGGCCTCCCCTTCGACAACAACTCCTTCGACTTCGTCCATCAGCGCTTGCTGGTAGCCGCTATTCCTCAGCCTGCTTGGCCGGGCGCCGTTCAGGAACTCGCCCGCGTCACCTCCCCCGGCGGCTGGATCGAACTCGTCGAAACAGGGACCGCCCTGGAGGATTGGCTCCCCTCCGGCCCTGCTACTCAAGAGATCTACACCCTCTCGGCCCAACTCGGTGCCTTGCGAGGTCTTGACGCCGAAGGCCTTGTTATGCGCTCTCTAGGCCGTTATCTGGAAGAGGCCGGCCTGATCAATGTCCACTATCAGCCCTTCGCTGTCCCTCTGGGCGAATGGGGCGGACGCCTCGGCTCCCTGATGGCACTGAATGTCTACGAAGGGTGGAAAGCTATTAGTGCTCCCATTGCCGCCCGCTTCGGGCGCTCTGAGTCAGCCGTCCTACAGCTCATTGAGCAAGCCTTTCAGGAATGGAACCAGTTCTGCACACAACTTCACTTCGCTGTCGCCTATGGGCAGAAGCCCTTGCCCCGCTGACGCTGCTTGCTCTCAGCTCAGCTGCTCGGGACAGCTCCGTCATGACCAGAAAGGAGGTCTTGTCTATGCCCTGGTGGCTCTTCCGTCGACGCACTCGCACCACCTCTGGTGCTCCCGCTCCTGCCCAGCCCTCTTCTAGCGGCTGGCGTCTGGGCGAGGTCGCCCTGCCACGCCTGCACGGCTCTCGCCGCTATCTGCAGGAACAGCCCTATCTCCTCCCCAAGGATCTCGGCGAGGTCAACCGCCTCGACTTCCAACATTATGTCTTGCGCGCCATCCTCCGTGGCAACTACCTGGCCCCCATCGAGCAGCCGCGCCGCATCCTCGACGTCGGCTGCGGCACCGGCCAGTGGGCCTTCGAACTCGCCCACCAGTTCCCCCACGCCGAGGTCATCGGCCTCGACCTCGAACAGGTCAAGGCCTCCACTCCTCCCCCTAACTACCGCTTCGTCCAGGGAGATCTCTTGCAGGGCCTCCCCTTCGACAACAACTCCTTTGACTTCGTCCATCAGCGTTTCCTCGTGCTAGCCATCCCCCTGGCCGCCTGGCCCGGCGTCGTCCAGGAACTCGCCCGCGTCACCTCCCCCGGCGGCTGGATCGAACTCGTTGAGCTAAGCATGCATATCAGCAACCTTATTCCCGCCGGACCGACTAACCAGCAACTAGCCTCGCTCACGGGCCAGCTCATCGCTCTACGCGGCCTGGATAGCGAAGGCATCGCCATACGCTCCCTCGATCGCTATCTGGAGCAGGCTGGCCTCGTCAACGTCCAACGCCATTCCATCGAGGCCCCCCTGGGTGAATGGGGCGGACGCATCGGCGCCCTTCTCGCTCTCGACTTCCGTGAGGGCTGGAAAGCGATCAGCGCGCCTCTGGCGGCTCGCTTCCAGATCCCGGAGTCCGAAATTCTTCAGCTCATTGACCGGGCCTGTCAGGAATGGAATGAGCTTCACTCCCGCTGCTACTTCACGGTGGCTTACGGCCAAAAACCCTTGCCCCGCTGACGCTGCTTACTCCCAGCTCAGCTGCTCGGGACAGCTCCGTCATGACCAGAAAGGAGGTCTTGTCTATGCCCTGGTGGCTCTTCCGCCGACGTGCTCGCACCACCTCTGGTGCATCGGCTCCTGCCCAGCCCTCTTCTAGCGGCTGGCACCTGGGCGAGGTCGCCCTGCCCCACCTGCACGGCTCTCGCCGCTATCTGCAGGAACAGCCCTACCTGCTCCCCAAGGATCTCGGCGAGGTCAACCGCCTCGACTTCCAACATTATGTCTTGCGCGCCGCCCTGCGCGGCAACTATCTGGCCCCCATCGGACAGCCGCGCCGCATCCTCGACGTCGGCTGCGGCACCGGCCAGTGGGCCTTCGAACTCGCTCACCAGTTCCCCCACGCCGAAGTCATCGGCCTCGACCTCGAACAGGTCAAGGCCTCCACTCCTCCCCCCAACTACCGCTTCGTCCAGGGAGATCTCTTGCAGGGCCTCCCCTTCGACAACAACTCCTTCGACTTCGTCCATCAGCGCTTGCTATTCCTGGCCATTCCCCTGGCCGCCTGGCCCGGCGTCGTCCAGGAACTCGCCCGCGTCACCTCCCCCGGCGGCTGGATCGAACTCGTCGAAGGTAGCATGGGGCTGCAGGACTATAGCCCTACCGGCCCAGCAACTCAGGAACTTCTCAGCTTAGCCGGTCAGCTAGCGGCTCTGCGCGGCGTCGATAGCGAGGGCGTTGTAATGCACTCCCTTGACCGCTTCTTAGCGGAAGCAGGCCTGATCCGCGTCCAACGTCATACGCTCGAAGTCCCCTTGGGTGAATGGGGCGGACGCATCGGCGCCCTTCTCGCCCTGGACATTCGGGAGGCAGCTCAGGCAATGAGTTCTCCTCTCGCCCATCGGTTTGGTAAATCTGAACAGGAAATACTCTCACTCATTGAACAAATGCAACTTGAGTTTAACAGATTTCAGACACGCTACCGCTTTGCTGTAGCATATGGTCAGAAGCCAAGCAGAGGTTAAGCGTCCATTGTGCAACTCTTAACTTGATCTGCAAAGGAGGCAGAACTGATGCCCTGGTGGCCCTTCCGTCGACGTGCTCCTCGCAGCACCTCTGGTGCTCCGGCTCCTGCCCAGCCCTCCAGCGGCTGGCAGCTCGGCAAGGTTGCCCTGCCCCGCCTGCACGGCTCTCGCCGCTATCTGCAGGAGCAGCCCTACCTGCTCCCCAAGGATCTCGGCGAGGTCAACCGCCTCGACTTCCAGCATTATGTCTTGCGCTCTGTGCTGCGCGGCAACTACCTGGCCCCCATCGGGCAGCCGCGCCGCATCCTCGACGTCGGCTGCGGCACCGGCCAGTGGGCCTTCGAACTCGCCCACCAGTTCCCCCACGCCGAAGTCATCGGCCTCGACCTCGAACAGGTCAAAGCTACGACCCCTCCCCCCAACTATCGTTTTGTCCAAGCTGACTTGCTACAAGGCCTCCCCTTCGACAACAACTCCTTCGACTTCGTCCATCAGCGCTTGCTGTTCCTGGCCATTCCCCTGGCCGCCTGGCCCGGCGCCGTCCAGGAACTCGCCCGCGTCACCTCCCCCGGCGGCTGGATCGAGCTCGTCGAAACAGGGACCGCCCTGGAGGATTGGCTCCCCTGTGGCCCAGCCACCCAGGAATTCTTGAGGCTTGCGGCCCAGTTGGCTGCCCTTAGAGGAATAGATACTGACAAGGTCTTACACTCCTTAGCTCGCTATCTAGAGGAAGCTGGTCTCGTCAAGATATGCTACCAGCCCTTCGCTGTCCCTCTGGGCGAATGGGGCGGACGCCTCGGCGCCCTTCTCGCCCTGGACTGCCGCGAGGGTTGGAAGGCCATCAGCGCTCCCATTGCCGCCCGCTTTGGCAAGTCCGAGCAGGAGGTCCTTGCCCTCATCGAGCAAGCCAGCCGCGAATGGAATGAGTTCCGCACCGAATGGCATTTCGCCGTCGCCTATGGCCAGAAGCCCTTGGCCCGCTGACGTTACCTGCTCCCAGCGCTCAGCTCAGCTGCTCGGGACAGCTCAACCATGACCAGAAAGGAGGTCTTGTCTATGCCCTGGTGGCTCTTCCGCCGCCGTGCTCGCAACACCGCTCGCACCGCTGCTCCTGCCCAGCCCTCCAGCGGCTGGCACCTGGGCGAGGTCGCCCTGCCACGCCTGCACGGCTCTCGCCGCTATCTGCAGGAGCAGCCCTACGCGCTTCCCAAGGACCTGGGCGAGGTCAACCGCCTCGACTTCCAGCATTACGTCCTGCGCGCCATCCTGCGCGGCAACTACCTGGCCCCCATCGAACAGCCGCGCCGCATCCTCGACGTCGGCTGCGGCACCGGCCAGTGGGCCTTCGAACTCGCCCACCAGTTCCCCCACGCCGAAGTCATCGGCCTCGACCTCGAACAGGTCAAGGCTACGAACGCGCCTCCCAATTTCCGTTTCGTCCAGGGGGACATCCTGCAGGGCCTCCCCTTCGACAACGACTCCTTCGACTTCGTCCATCAGCGCCTGCTCGTGCTCGCCATCCCCCTGGCCGCCTGGCCGGGCGCCGTCCAGGAACTCGCCCGCGTTACCTCCCCCGGCGGCTGGGTCGAACTCGTCGAGTCGAGTACCGGCATGGAGGATTTCCTGCCCTCCGGACCTGCTACACAAGAGCTGTGGCGCCTTGGAGGGCAGCTTGTCGCTCTACGCGGTCTCGACAGCAATGGGCTTGTGATGCGCTCCTTGGGGAACTATTTAGAGCAAGCAGGTCTTAGCAACATTCGCTATCAACTGATTGAGGCACCTTTAGGCGCATGGGGAGGGCGCGTCGGTTCTCTGTTGGCTCTCGATCTGCGTGAAATTGGCAAGGCCATGAGTGCGCCTATCGCTGCTCGCTTTGGGATTCCAGAGAAGCAAATTTTCGAGCTTATCCAGCAAGCCGAGCAGGAGTGGAACCAGTACAAAACTCACTTTCGTTTTGCCGTAGCCTACGGCCAGAAACCTACCCGAAAGTGAACCTTGCCTTGGAACGGCATACAGCTCCCTGACCATCTGTATGCCTGCATTCACAGCTAGAGAATAGCATACTAGCATACAAGATTCGCTCACAAGGAGGTCTTGTCTATGCCCTGGTGGCCCTTCCGCCGACGCACTCGCACCACCTCTGGTGCTCCCGCTCCTGCCCAGTCCTCTTCTAGCGGCTGGCACCTGGGCGAGGTCGCCCTGCCACGCCTGCACGGCCCTCGCCGCTACCTGCAGGAACAGCCCTACCTGCTCCCCAAGGATCTCGGCGAGGTCAACCGCCTCGACTTCCAACATTACGCCTTGCGCGCCGCCCTGCGCGGCAACTATCTGGCCCCCATCGAACAGCCGCGCCGCATCCTCGACGTCGGCTGCGGCACCGGCCAGTGGGCCTTCGAACTCGCCCGCCAGTTCCCCCACGCCGAAGTCATCGGCCTCGACCTCGAACAGGTCAAGGCCTCCATTCCTCCCCCTAACTACCGCTTCGTCCAGGGAGATCTCTTGCAGGGCCTCCCCTTCGACAACAACTCCTTCGATTTCGTCCATCAGCGTCTCCTGGTGGGCGCCATTCCCCTGGCCGCCTGGCCCGGCGTCGTCCAGGAACTCGCCCGCGTCACCTCCCCCGGCGGCTGGATCGAACTCGTCGAGGTCGGCACTGCTCTGCAAGACTATCTGCCTTCTGGCCCCGCTACCCAAGAGATCAACAGGCTGGGAGCCCAGCTCGCCGCTCTGCGCGGCCTCGATACCGAAAGCGTTGTCCTGCGTTCCCTAGGCCGCTATCTGGAAGAGGCCGGCCTGACCAATATCCACTATCAGCCCTTCGCTGTCCCTCTGGGCGAATGGGGCGGACGCCTCGGCTCCCTGATGGCCCTGGACCTGCGCGAGGCCTGCAAGGCCATAAGCGCTCCCATTGCCGCCCGCTTCGGCAAGTCCGAGCAGGAGGTCCTTGCCCTCATCGAGCAAGCCAGCCGCGAATGGAACGAGTTCCAGACCTCCTGGCACTTCGCCGTTGCTTATGGACAGAAACCTTTACCTCGCTGACGCTGCCTGCTCCCAGCGTTCAGCCGATCAGTAGCAGCTCCGTCATGACCAGAAAGGAGGTCTTGTCTATGCCCTGGTGGCCCTTCCGTCGACGCACTCGCAGCACCTCTGGTGCTCCGGCTCCTGCCCAGCCCTCTTCCAGCGGCTGGCACCTGGGCGAGGTCGCCCTGCCACGCCTGCACGGCTCTCGCCGCTATCTGCAGGAACAGCCCTATCTCCTCCCCAAGGATCTCGGCGAGGTCAACCGCCTCGACTTCCAACATTATGTCTTGCGCGCCATCCTCCGTGGCAACTACCTGGCCCCTATTGAGCAGCCGCGCCGCATCCTCGACGTCGGCTGCGGCACCGGCCAGTGGGCCTTCGAACTCGCCCGCCAGTTCCCCCACGCCGAAGTCATCGGCCTCGACCTCGAACAGGTCAAGGCAACGCAGCCTCCTCCGAATTATCGTTTCATCCAGGGAGACGTTCTCAAGGGCCTCCCCTTCGAGAACAACTCCTTCGACTTCGTCCATCAGCGCCTGCTAGTAGGCGCCATCCCTCTGGCCGCCTGGCCCGGCGTCGTCCAGGAACTCGCCCGCGTCACCTCCCCCGGCGGCTGGATCGAACTCGTTGAGCTAAGCACCCATATTAGCAACCTTATCCCCTCCGGACCGGCTAATCAGCAGCTAGCCTCGCTCACGGGCCAGCTCGCCGCTCTACGCGGTCTGGATAGCGAAGGCATCGTCATGCGCTCCCTCGATCGCTATCTGGAACAGGCCGGCCTCGTCAACGTCCAACGCCATCCTATCAAGGTCCCCCTGGGTGAATGGGGCGGACGCATCGGCGCCCTTCTCGCCCTGGACTTCCGCGAGGTTTGGAAAGCGATCAGCGCGCCTCTGGCGGCTCGCTTCCAGATCCCGGAGTCCGAAATTCTTCAGCTCATTGACCGGGCCTGCCAGGAATGGGATGAGCTCCACTCGTGCTGCTATTTCACGGTGGCTTACGGCCAGAAGCCTTGAGCGACCGGACATGTAGAGGAGAGGACCAGCTCCGCTGGAGCTGGTCCTCTCCTGGTTTGCTTTATGGATCGACTCAAGCAGCGTGAGACCAGAATCCGATGCAAACGCCCCTCTTAGAGCGCTGTCCAGCCCACAACTTCAACCTTGCCAGCGCTGGTCTTCGTCACGATCACAGGCGCCTCTCCACTGAAGCGACCATAGAGGATCGTCGTTTCCTCAGTCGGATTAGAGCAGTTCCCAAGCAGCTTGTAGGCAGTCATGGCATAGAGATGGCCGTCACGGGAGACCAGCGACCAGAGCGTAGGGACATCCTGGTCCAGGCTATAGCTGTTTCCAGGCTCCAGATTCGCCAGGACATGCGGCTGGCCATGACCATCCGCACCCAGCGTGGCAAGCTGAAAAGTGTCTTGAAAGTTCTCACCACACTGAAAGGACGAGAGCCCGCTACGGATGAGCATCAGTAATGCGTTCTTCGCAGTGGCCCGTATGCTCTCTACGCAGCTCTCTGGATTTTGCGCGGGGGCTAGTTGATGGTAGATGGTTGTCTGGGGCCCGCCCCTGGTTGGCTCGCTGATGATGGTGGTGACAAAAGGCCCAGTCATTTCACAGGTGGAGTCAAAAAGATGTGAACTATCAGGACTTATATCTACTGATACATCACTGAAACGCACATTCTCTGACAGAATACTCTTCCAGATTGGCTGGATCGGATTTGTGCTTTTGTCAACGTTAAGCAGGTAGAGATCCATTGGCGGAGGCGGTGAGCCGCAGATGGCCCGGCCTTCGGTGACGATATAGACCTGGTTGCTGTCAAGCCAGGTAAAAGGAATGGCAATGGAGCAGTATTGCGAATAGAGCAGGAGCTGCCGTAAGCCTCCAGTCTTGATGTCGAAGAGCGTCATCAGGCTCGTTTGGCCCTGTAGATCGGCAGACAGCAGCACGCGGCGTTCGTCAGGTGACCAGACAAAGCGGAGCGGGGGATAGCCGTAGCTAAGAATGCCTCGCCCCTCGAAGGCGCTGAGGGTAGGTCCTTTTGGTGTATAGGGTAGCTTAGGGAAGCAGTAGAGGGTCTGTAGCCCCTGCCCATCTACGCGCACCATCTGCAACATCGCCACATGATCGCGATCACTGTGAGGATCGGGTAAGCTGAGGAACATCACCCATTGCCCATCAGCAGAGATCTGGGCCTCTATGATGCTCAGGCCGCTGGTGGCGATGGTGATCCGACGGCCGGTGGCGACGTCATAGCGCACAAGATGGCCGTGGGCAGACGAGGTCTGAGGCTGCCCCTCGTTATAGATGTAGACAAGGTTCTGATGGCTCCCCAGAGCCAGCGGGCGCATAATAGCCGGGCGCGTGCCAAAGGGGTTGCCAGGCGAGACGCTGGGGCAAGAGGTCTGAGTGACTGGCATGGGCACGCTCCGCCGCGGGGTAGGCGTGGGGGAAGCCAGATGCTGCCCTCGTGACGTGGGAGTAGCTGTCGCCTGGCGGAAGCCTGGGCCGCCGCTATAGATGTTTATAGAGGGATTGCAGGCCGTCAGTATCAGACAGAGGAAGACCAGGAGTCCAATGAGTGACCTGGTTATTATGCTCCGTGCGATGATGCTCATGATTTCACCTCTGCAGTGGACCTTCACTCTTCGGAGAACCGCCCAGAGCCAGCGCTGTGCTGTACTCTTCTTTCACTTAGCAGCTTTAGAGGCAAGGGACTATGAGGTGGTTCACGGCGGCAATATCTTTCTGTTCACAGCTCATCTACCGGACTGGAGAAAAGCGAGGTAGGTAGATAGAGGCTGACTCCTTTGACGCTCAGTGGTTCTCTTTGTCTGCCATCTCTCTGAGGCAGAATGCTTTGCAAGGGGGAGAGTGGGGTTAAGAAGAGGCCGGTGATCTTACTCGAGACTCCTCGTGATGGACATAGTACTTTCGATGGATTCTTTGGGGGAGATCCTGAAGGTTGGAAAATCTTCGAGTAATCTTCCCGAGTGTGAGAGATGTGCGTATCGGGAAAACGATACGCCAGGTTGCTAGGAAGGACTGAGCGGCCCGGGTCTAGCGGTGGGGAAGACAAGGACCGCTCGTGCTGGTCAGTCAGAGCTAGCCATCCAGGGTGCAGTCTTTGAGCTGCCCCACCCGCTCGGGATGGTTAGCCGGTCCAGACCAGGGTACCTTGAACAAGATCAGCCGATTGCATCGCTGTGGCTCAGTTTGCAGGTCGGTCGTCGGTGGCGCGGCGGCTAGCTCTCCTCGCAGGGGGGCGGTCTCAGTTGGTTCGCCTGGCGGCGGATCAGGCCCAGGTTCAGAGGAAGAAGCTAGCCAGCCGAGCGGCGTCAGCAGGCAGGCCAGGCAACGCTTGGCTTGGGACTGCAACTGACCTTGTCAGGCCATAACTTAACCAGAGGCAGTGCTGTCAGTTAGTCGGTCGGTCGATCGAGTCGCCTGAACCAGTCTTAAGCCAGTGCATCATTGCCACGGAGTAAGCCGAAGGTTAGGTTCACTGACCTGCAGGGGTGAAGATAGCAGCGTACTGCCTGACAGTGTGAGGCGCGGTCTCGGGGCTCAGGTTAGGCTACGCTGTTGGCCAGGGAGCCTGGCAGGTGGGCAAGATAAAGCAGGTGGGCTGATCGCCACGCTGCGAGGAGGGCTAGCCGCGCGCCACCGCCGCCGGCCCGGTCGGGGCCAGTGTGAGTATCTCTTTGCCGTACTGCTACCTACGCCTTGCCTGGCCCTGTCCGCGTATTCGAGTGCGGGCAAAGGCAGGGGTGGTTAGGATCGACAGTAAGGTAGGCCCTAAGACTAGCCCTGCTTTCTTACGAGGGTCGACGGATTAGATCGCTGAAGCTATACTATTTAATCGATTTGGGAGGTTTTACGATGCTGAAGAAGAATCTGCGCTGGATCGTTCCGCTGGTTGTGCTGCTGGCCGTTGTCGCTCTGGCTCTGACATTGACGCCGCTGGCTACACATGCGGCAAATCCGAATGGAATCTATTGGTGGATATCTTAATCCACCCTTTCCTAAAGCAAGGACTTTCACAAAATAGGGGGATCAAAGAGTCCCAAGGCGTTCCTCACTCTTTGGTTTCCCCTATTTTGCTTTTGATACCATTTATCCATTTTATAACTTCTTTCACATTTCTATTACCTATTTCTTCAAGAGAAGTCAAGCTCTTCTTACCTAGATCAAGAGCTAGAAAGAGATCACCTCTCGCAGCTGCTATGCGAGCTAGACCATACTCAGCTAGTGCCAGCAGATCTTTTCCTCCTGGAGGCACCATCCTTAGCATATCTTCAAATGCGATTCTTGAAGAGTCTATATCATTTTGTTCCAAATATAGATTTCCATACTCATACAGTATATTACAAATAAAATAAGGTATACCAAGGTCACGAGAGAGCTCTAATCCTCTATCCAAATACCCCTTTGCCTCTATAAAGAAGCCCTGCTTACGCATTATGGTAGCGAGATTTATTAAGATCACGCAGATCCACTCTTTATGACCTATTTTATCAGCTAATTCAAGAGCCTCATCTAGATAGCTTTTAGCTTGGGAATAATTACCCAGCTCAGTTTCTGCTTCAGCAAGATTAATAAGTAGCAGTCCCATACCTTCCAAGTGGTGAATCTGACGTGCCAAATCTAATCCTTCTTCAGAGTATTTCTTCAAAAGTATATTATCCCCTCTTTCTCCAGCCAAAGCACCTAAATTAATTAAAATTGTACATATTCTCTCGCGATCACCGAGTGCATAAGCCAGCCTCAGACCTTCTTGTAGATAGGCATCGGCCTGAGCATAATATCCCTGGCGAGCAGCTAATCCCCCCAGCGTTTCGAATAGCTCGCAGAGGCGCTCTTTATTACCAATCTGATGCGCCAGGCGCAGGCCTTCCTGCAAATACGCCTCTGCTCGCTCATACTCCCCTCGTTTCCAGGAAACCGTTCCCAAATCTGCCAGCAGCGCACTAATGCGCTCTGGATCTCCCAGCACCCGAGCTAGTTTTAATCCCTCTTGATAGTAATTCTCCGCTCTCTCTGTTTCTCCCTGATGCAGCGCCACCTGTCCCCGATAGAGCAGCACTCCTGTCAGCCCACGCTGATCACCCAGCGCCCGAGCCGCCGCCTGGGCGCGCTGCAGCCACTGCTCAGCCACCCCATACGAGGCCCGCACCAGCAAGAAGGGCGCGAACGTCACCACCCCACGCACCAGCTCCGCCTGGCGCCCCAGCATATAGGCCGCCTCCAGACCCGCCAGAATCACCGCACTCTCCCGCTCCAACAGCTCATAGTCCGTGCGATGCTCCTCAGCATAATCGATGGCATACTCCATCAAGCGCGCGAAAGGGGCCTGCACTACCTCCCGGCCCTGAGCCTCCAAACGCGTCCGCGCATAATCCGCAATCACCTGATGCAACAAATAGCGATCGCCCCCATTGCTCTCCAGCAAGCCCGCATCCACCAGCGCATCCAACTCATCCGTCGAGCAGGCCGCCACTGCCAGCGCTGCCTCCTCCGAAAAACTCGCCGGCTTCGGAGGAAAAACCGAGAGCGCATACAACGCAGCCCGCGCCGTCGCACTCAACTGCTCATCCGAAACCGCAATCACCGACTGCAACGACAGCGCAGGCTCCCCCGGGAGGCTCGAATGCACCTCCACCGGCCCCCGCGACTCCGTCAACCCCAGGCGCACCCGCGCATCACTCAGCCGCTGGAGCGCCGCCCGAATGCGTCGCACCTGCCCCGTATAGCTCTCCTTGCGCAAATAATTCCCCAACAACGTCAACGCCAGCGGCAACCCACCCACCGCACGTACTAAAGCTCGCACCTGCTCCGGCTCCTGCTCTACCGCCACCGGCGCCAACAAGCGCAACAACGTCAAACTATCTTCCTCACCCAACTCCGAGATGGCCGCCGCCCCCTCCACCGCAAACTCTGTCGCCACATGCGCAAAGCGCGTCGTCAACAGATGAGCACACTGAGCCCCTCCCACCTTCAGCGCCAGCGCCTCCTCAATGCGCCAGGCGTCATCGATCACCAGCAGCATCCGCCGCGGCCCAATCGCCGTACGCAAAGCCCTGGCCCAGGCCTCCAGACTCGTCAGCCCGGCCACCTCCGTCGCCGGCAAGCCTAACAATGCCCCCCAACGACTCAACAACCCCGTCATATTCGGGCGCGGCCCCAGGGCCGCCCACAAAATACCATCCTTGAAATACGCCCGCACCTCGGGATCATGCGCCAGCGCCACCGCCAGCGAAGTCTTGCCAACCCCTGGCAAGCCATTCAAGGCACTCAGCGCCACGGCCTCACCAGCAAAGAGACGCCCCTTAATACGCCGTAGCTCAGCATCACGCCCAACCAGACGCACCGGCGGCGGCAGAGGAATCATCGGATCAATAATCGCCTCAGCCGCACGCCCAGTCGCCGTCTCCTCCAGCACAAGCGGACCGGAGCCATGACCGCGCCGCAACTCCCGCTCCCCCTGCTCCTGCTCACCGCCTCCTGCCCCTACCTCTATCCCCTCACCCTCTTGCCCCCGTCGCTCCGGCATCTCAGACACGACGGGCGCAAGATCCAGCTCCTCCTCTGTCAACCCAAACAGCCGACACAACTTGCGCCGAAAATACGGATTAGGCTTCGTCACCCCACGTTCCCAACGGCTCACATTGACATGCGTCGTGCCCAGTCGCTCAGCCACCTCCTGCTGCGACCAGCCACGGCTCATGCGAGCTTCCACAAGACGTACACGGGGCCGCAGTGGCTCTTCGACCGATCGGTTGCTGCTCATGGGCAGGCCTCCCCCGACGCCCAAAAGAAGAGAACCCCTCGAAATGATAAAGATGTCTAGGAAAATGATAACATAAGTACTTTCTGATGTACATGGTCACTCGGCATAATAAAGTAAAGAACACGTAGGGAAACGGTGGACGCCCTTTCAGGGACGGGGCGCCCGCCGCCAGGTGAGGCCAATGCCACCCGCCGCAGGACCACGGCGCGTCTCACCCCAGGGACCCTACCATTGACCTCGCCCCCTGCGTGCTCTTCTTTTCTTTCCTGCCCGTATGCTGGCTTACTTATTAGCTCGATTATAGCGTAGCGCACCAGCTCGCTAGCCGGCCAGCAGAGCTGGAAACGAAACGCATCGCTTTAGCATCATGGCCACCAGCCGTGGCCCAATCAGCGTTCGGTCAGTCACCAGCGCGAGGGATCGCCGTCGCGGCTCCAGCGATGCAACGCCACGACCCACGCGTCGACCGGTCAGGGAGTATCGTCGCCGTATATGAAGCAACAAACAAGGAGAATCGCCATGCAAATGATCGCCTGCCGAGAAGAAGCCCGCGTCGCACGCAAACTTGTCCACGATCGCGAGCACATTACACATTATACGCTGCATGGCGTGCTCCCAGAAGGGTATGTACTGGCCCTCAATACGACCTTCGGCACCCTCTCCTGTCTTACTTATCTCGACAAGCAACCAGCGCTGGTGCTCCAGCAGCAGTTTACGAACAACGAGATGA
This sequence comes from Thermogemmatispora argillosa, assembly GCF_059696725.1. NCBI lineage: Bacteria > Bacillati > Chloroflexota > Ktedonobacteria > Thermogemmatisporales > Thermogemmatisporaceae > Thermogemmatispora > Thermogemmatispora argillosa. The sequence continues at coordinate 2,388,570 of NZ_AP019377.1, forward strand.
ACGTCCTTCGCCCCCTGCTGGACTCCTATCCCTACTACTGTCCTTACGAGGTGCTCTTCGCCCACTTCTACCACGGAGAAGTCACCGAGCGCACCATCGAGCGCTGCCGCACCAGCCTGCTCAAAGCTCTCGAAGACGGCACCTGGGAGCAGGCCACGCGCCCTATCCGCAATGTGCTTTCGCGTGTGCGGATCAAGCTGCGCATCTTCGGCATTAACATCGTCTCTATCCTGGAGACTGGCTATATTCTCAAAGCGGCCCCGGCACCGGCTTCAAGTACGGTTGCCTGAAAGCCAGCCAGAGGCCAGAGCCGCTGGTCCGCGGGGAGAGAAGAGGACGGCAGGCAGCACTGCGCCGCCACCCTCTTAGCTAGCAGATACTTCTCCCTTCTCCCCCGACGACCCGAGGCAGAAGGCTGCTCACCTCGCGTTCGGCCCCCCGCCGAACCGATGGGGAAGGTGAGCAGCCTTCTGTTCGTCTTGCCCCTCAGCTTCCACCTCCACGGGCCGCAGGCCGCACTTGCCTCCAGGCTGGGCCAACCCGGCCCAGGCCTGCCGCCCCTTGCTAACTAGCTAGCTAAACACGCACGTATGACCACCCCTGGGGCTGACCTTGGCGATAAGGCATACAGCCGTGAAAAGGGCGCGGATCATCGTCGAAGACGAGTGGCAGAAAGTAGCGATCACCAGGCCAGAGCGGCAGCCTCTCTAGCTCGGCCAACGGGACCCACACCAGCGTCCCTTCATGGTTGCCAGCATGCGGTTCCCCAGACCAGCGCTCAACGCGGAAAATAAAGCCAAACCAATCCTCACCATTCTTCCCAAAGCCCGGCCAGGAAATGGTCCCCCGCAAGACCAGCTCCTCCGCCTCTAGACCAGACTCCTCGCGGATCTCCCGCCGCATACCAGTAACTACATCTTCATGCGGCTCCAGCCGCCCGCCAAGGCCATTGTACTTGCCAAAGTGGAGATCATCAGGACGCTTGTTGCGCTGGATCATCAGCACCCGCTGGCGATCCGGCGATAGAATATAGCCGAGCGTTGCTAAAACCGGTCGAAACAAGACCTGCTGGCTCCTTTCCCTGCTAGAATCCGGGTTAGCGCACTACTAACCAACCAGCTAGCCCAGTCAGCCCAGTCAGCAAGCTTCACGCAGGCTATTCCCCCGACCGGACCGGTACAGCCTGGACATCACCAGCGGCGCTATCCCGGCTTAGATTCTATCAAGTGAGGCAATCTTCCAGCTCCCCCCCAGGTCCTTGAATACTAAATGCGAGTGATAGGCCGCTAGATTGCTGCGCGAAATCGTCATGATGATGACCATCGGGCTGTTGGCATCGACTTCAGCGGAAAAAGCCGTGACCTTGCCCATCGTCTCGTCAAGAGAGCGAGCCGTCTGGACAAAAAGATCGCGGGTCAAAGGCCGAGGACGATCCCCCGTGGGATTAATGGTCACATCATTCGCCAGATAACCATAAGCCCGGGTATAGTTTTGAGCCTGAACAGCGCTATAGAAGCTCAGCGCCACCCCAATAATCGCAGCCTGCGCCGGCCTGGTCGGCACCACCGTAACCGTCGGCGAGGCCAGAGGAGCAGAAACAGGGGCCGCAGTCGCTGTGGCCGTCTCTCCTCCCGCGGGCGCCGAGGCCACAACCTTTGGCCTCACCCCCGAACCCGCCGGAGCATTTCCTCCCCCAGATCCCCGCTCAGCCGACAGCCCTGTACCACCACAACCACTTAATAAGAGGACAAGAGCCACCACTCCATAAAGTAGGAAAAGATAGACGCTCCACCGTCGCATCACTCTTTCCATCCATTCATCCATCCTTCCTTCCTTAGACTCAGATAGCCTCGACGCTCCCTGGCCCTGGCCTTGAGAGCGTCTCTCACTTCCAACCTAATACAATTTTCTCACAAAATACTGCTAAAGTACAATATCTTCGCCAGATTCGCTCTCTCAGGAGAGGCAATGAGGGCAAAAGTAGCATTTGGAGTGACAGACTCGTGCTTGACAAGCTCTTGCGCATTCAGTTATTCTCGAAGAAAGCTCTGTTTCTGACTGGCAGAAGAAGAGAAGAGCCGGGTCGGAATCGGCATCTCATATCATCTTTCTCCAAACCTGGGGTGAGCGCCATTATGCCCGCAACTCATAAGTCGTCGTCCCCGAATGGGTCTTCTACAGCCATAGATCTATAGATAAACATCTTTGTATTGTTGTTGTATGCCCAGGTCCTCATACTCAACAGGCCAGGCAGGGACGGCTGGCTGCGGAAGCGTATTGCACTGGAGGGCCGCTGAGCGAGAACAGCGGGGACAGCAAAATGGAAGAACTACTCAGTGAACTCAACCTGACAGTACTGGCCAGCTACTGCACCCTCGAACTGCAGCGCGCGCGCCGGCACGAGTCAGCAGACGCCGGCTACTGTCTGGAGCTATTTCGCCGCGCCATTGAGCAACAAACTGATCAGGCCTGGACGCTCCTACAGCAATGCCTGAGCGAGACCGTTCGCCTCTGGCTGCGCACTCATCCTGGCACCAGCCAGGCCCTCCAACATGATTCAGAAGAAAACTACATTGCTCTAACCTTCAGCCGCTTCTGGCAGGCAGTCCAGGAACATCCCCCCGAATTCCCAAGCCTGAAAGCCGTACTAAGCTATCTGCACGCCACCCTGAACGGCGTCATCATAGACGTACTGCGCAGCTATCAACGTCGCCAGGAGATTACCCTCCCCCAACCGGAGACTTCTCTGCTCCACACTGGAGAGGAGGCCTTTGACGACGAGGAAACTAACTATACCTGGGAATCGATCTTGAGTCTGCTGCCCCATGAGCGCGAACGGCGCCTTGCTTACTTGCTGTACTATTGTGGCCTTAAGCCCCGCGAGATCGTGCTGCGCTGCGCCGACGAGTTCAACGATATCAAGGAAATCTACCGCCTCAACCATAACTTGATTGACCGCCTGCGCCGTAATCGCGAGCGCCTCCGCTGGCTACTGAGCATTGACTAGCCAGCGTTCGTGCTCGCTCAGCACCACCGTCTACTTAGTCCGCACGCTATACGTCGTTGACTGCCCACTAGCGCCTCGGTGCTCCATAGACGCCATCGAAAAGAAGAGACGCGCAAGACTGGGCGCTCAGTCTTGCGCGTCGGCTGTGTGGCCAGAAGTGGGTGTGGTGTGGCGCCTGTGATAGGTGAGAGATGGGCCTTTTCCGCCCTTACACTACGGCCAGGTAGACTATCTACTACTCACTCATCATCCAGCAGGCTCTGCATGATCAGGCCATTCATGTCGGAAGAAAATACGTGCTGACCTCCCATGCAATAATAGAGTACGTTCCCACGCTCATCAGTGACCGGAATCGACTCGGTCTCTGGATCAACTAGAATAATGCCTTCTTCATGATCCTCTGAGCAGTGGAGGTACTTGAATTGCTGGATCTTCATATTTTTCTCCCTTTCGTTCTGTAGCTTCACCAGTGCATCAACCACATTCTCTCTGGCGCCACTCGTGAGTCTACCGAGAGAATTTCCAGAATCCAACATTTGACCGGTCAGAGGGAGAACAGTACTACTCCCCTTTGAGAAGGACGCTGCTACCAGCGAACTGATAGGAGACCGACGGAGGAAAGGGTAGCGCCGCCCGCATGAGAGGATGCGCAAGAGGCAGGGCCTTGGCAGAGTGACCGAGATAGCGGGAAGAAAGCGATCGCGGAGAGCCGCAATGAGCCGGGCCGGCGGCAGACGGGCCAGGCCAGCAGGAAGACAGAGCAGTCTAGCGCTCGGGCCGAGAAAGATCAGGCCTCAGAGGATCAGACCGGCGCGGCCCTGGTCCGTCCTCTTCCCACGTCTAGCCCTCAGCAGACGCGTCGCGCTCCAGGATATCGCGTAAGACAACCGCATTATTATGCTCGCTATCGCGCGCCGAGTAGACCAGGGTGAGCGGTCCCTGCTGGGCCAGCTCCCGGAGGCGGGTCAGAGCTGCCCGAGCTGCTGCTTGACCGCGCAGTTCCTGCTCATAGCGCCGGCGAAATTCGGCGAATTTTTGGGGATCATGGGCGAACCAGCGGCGCAGCGCATCGCTGGGAGCAACATCTTTGAGCCAGAGATCGATATGCGCCCGCTCGCGAGAGAGGCCGCGTGGCCAGAGTCGCTCGACCAGTACCCGCGTGCCATCGCTTTCCGCAGGCTCTTCATAGACACGCTTGAGCCGAATGATCAGGTTTTCCTGCGACATCGCCGCCTTCTCCTTTCAAAGCTCCACTGCCCTAGCGACGGCCTATGCGCTGTCGCTCTCGGTCAGGAGCAGCTCATAAAGCTGCTGCTGGCGAGCAATGGCCTGACGATAGCGCTCACCGCGCGCGCGGTCGGGCAGGACGGGCGCGGCCAGGGGCGGAGAGATCTGAGCCACATCGGGCAGCAGTCCCAGCGATTCCAGGGCCAGCAAAGCTACTCCTCGTACGGCAGCCTCGCGCACGCGCAGTGGATAGAGTGGCTCACCCAGGACATCAGCAATAATCTGCTGCAGCGTTGGAGAGCGCAGCAACGCGCCTCCACTGCCGATAATTTGTGTTCCTCCCTCGCGTAACTGCGGTTGGGTATTGAGGCGCTCGTAGACAATGGCCAGGCGATAGGCCAGGGCCTCCATGACGGCCCGCAGCACATCGATAGGACGCAGCTTCAGATGCAGACCGGAGATAGTCATGCGCGCTTCGGCATGCCAGCCAGGGCTGCGCTCGCCCGCCAGAAACGGCAGGATCGTCAGACCGTGACTATCAGGCGGCACAGCCGAGACCAACGGCTCTACTTCGTCCAGCGGGGGGAGACGTAGCAGCTCTGTCAGCCAGGAGAGCAGATTGCCCCCTTCGCTCAATGCGCCCCCCAGCAAAGCCCGACGGGCATCGAGCAGGTAGAGCCAGAGGCCCGGCGGCGGTTCTATGTTCCCCGCCGGTACCGTTACCCGCAGCGCGCTGGAGGTACCAATGGTCAGCGCATAGCGCGCACTCACCACACAGCCTGAACCGACGTTCGCCGCGGCTCCATCTCCAACGGCGGGGAACCAGAGCACGTCTTTCAGCAATGGCCAACGCTGGGCATACATAGGACGCAATCCCTGCAGGGCGTCACGCAAGTCACCAAGTGGGGGGAACTGCTCGGGGCGAACGGCCAGGGCCTCTAGCAGCTCTTCGTCCCAGTTTAGGCTACGGAGATTCAGCAGGCCTGTGCCCGAGGCCATTGAGAGACTACAGACCGCCCGTCCGAGTAGACGCCTGTGCAGGAACTCGCCGAACGAAAGCCACTGCACACTCTGCTTGAGGAGCGCCGGCTGTACCTGCGCCAGCCAGCGCAACCGCGCTGGCCAGTAGCTGTTCTGCAATGGCGCCCCCGTACGGCGATGAATAGCTCGCTCGTCAAGGGCGGCTCGCAGCTCACGCGCTGCGGCATGAGCGCGCGTATCTTCCCAGGTGATCAGCGGCAGGAGAGCCTGCCCCTGGGCATCGACTGCAATCAAGCTGTGCCAGAAGGTGTCGGTCGCTACAGCGGTGATGGTGTGGGCAATGGCGCCCGCCGCCTCTAACACACCATCGATTGTTCTCGCCACCAGCTCAACCAGTCTGTCGCCGTCGATGCTGGCTTCTCCCTCGGCTGAGGTGCTGAGCTGATAACGATGCTGCGTGAGTGTTCCTGGTACGGCTTCGCCTCGCGCATCAATCAGCATGGCTCGCACAGAAGAGGTTCCTACATCGATGGCCAGTACTGTTGGCTCGGCCAGGCTATCTCTCGATCCGGCACCTTTCACGCTTCCTATGCTCCTTCTTTCTTTTCTGGCTTATCTTCAACGTGATAGGGAAAAGTGTGAGTGAGTTAGTCAGTCAGTGAGTGAGCAAGCAGGTTTTGCGGCAGTCCTCAGCCGCACACCGCAGGCCGGTCACGGGCGGGACGGCAGCCGCCTTGCCCTTCCCCCTGGCGGCACAGCGGCAAGACGTCCCCTATGTTGACACGTGGCAAGGACGGGGAGATCAGTCAGTTTTCCTGTTCTTCCCGTGTATCAGTTCGATCATATCATACGTTTCAAGATGCCCCCGCCTGGCCCTTATCAGCCAGCGCTTCCGTATCAGCCAATAGAGCGAGGAGGCAAGCAGCTCCGCGGCTGCCAGGAAAAGGGCAGATCGATGTCTTATAATAGACTACAGCCCCTGGATGGATTCCACCTCTGGCCAGAGAAACATCACGCAGAAGGATTGTTTGCATGAGCACGACCATGAAGCAGCCGGCAGAAATCCGACGCCGCGTAGAGGACTACGACCTGATTACCGGGCGCGCGCGCTTTGTGGATGACATCAGGCTGAACGGACGCCCGCCCATACTGCACGCGGTTTTCGTGCGCAGTCCCTACGCGCACGCCACCATCGAGGGTATCCGTCTTGACGAAGCGCGCAGCCTGCCGGGCGTGGTAGCCGCTTTCAGCGCTGCTGATCTGGCGGAGCTACCGCCCATCTTTGCCGTGCCCGTGCCCGGGGTCAAGCGCCCGGAGAAACGGCCTCTGGCCCGGGAGCGAGTGCGCTACGTTGGCGAGCCAGTAGCGGTTATTGTCGCTGAGAGCCTGGCCGTTGCCATCGATGCCCTTGACCTGGTCGAGGTCGACTACGAGCCACTGCCGGCGGTCAGCGACCCCGAGGCCGCGCTGGCTCCCGATGCTCCGCTGCTGTATCCCGAGTTTGGCAGTAACGTGGCTTTCGAGATGCCGCTGAAGGCCGGTAATGTTGAGGAGGCTTTTGAGCGCGCCAGCCATGTCATACGTCTGCGCCTGGAGAATCAGCGCCTTGCCCCCTCTTCGCTTGAGAATCGCGCCTGTCTCTTCGATTATGATCCCGAGACAGGCCAGCTTAGCGCCTGGCTTTCGTCACAGGCCGTCTATCAGGCTCATCAGGTCCTGGCGGAGGCCCTGGGTCTAGATCAGCGCCGTGTGCATGTCTACAACGCCATGAGCGGCGGCGGCTTCGGCGCCAAGACACGCCTCGGCGGTGAAGAGCTGGTCTGTGCCGCCCTCGCCTATCGCCTGGGCCGTCCGGTGAAATGGATCGAGACGCGACGCGAGAATCTCCAGGCCCAGACGCATGGGCGCGGTCAGATCAACTACGTGGAAGCTGCCTATCAAGATGATGGGCGTCTGCTGGCCCTACGTCTGCGCAACATCGCTGATCTGGGAGCCTTTCTCCTGGGCATCACGGCCCTCGTTCCCATCCGTACGCCGCGTCTGGTCTGCGGCGCTTATCAGGTCGAGGCCGTTGAGAGCACGGTCATCGGCGTCTTCACCAACAAGGTTCCGACGATGGCCTACCGTGGCGCAGGCCGTCCCGAGGCGACCTATATCATTGAGCGCGTCATTGACCGCATCGCCGCCGAGCTGGGCCTTGATCCTGTCGAGGTACGGCGGCGCAACATGATCCCGCCCGAATCCTTCCCCTACGAGACCGTCACTGGTCAGCGCTACGATAGCGGTAACTATCAGGCCGCCTTCGCCCGCCTGCTGGAACTGGCCGACTACGAGGGCTGGCGGGCCCGCCAGCGCGAGCGCCGGGCTTCTGGCGATCCGCGCCTGCTTGGCATCGGACTGGCAACCTTTACGGAGATCTCTGGCGATGAGGGAGCCCAGCCACGTGAGGCGGCGACGGTACGTATCCGCCGCGACGGCACCGTAGTAGTCGAAAGCGGCGTTTCTTCGACCGGTCAGGGCCATGTGACAGCTTTCACGCAAATCGCGGCTGAGGTCTTGCAGGTTCCTCCCGAGCACGTCGAAGTTCATTTGAACGATAGCCATCTGCCCGCTTTTAGCATCGGTACCTTTGCCAGTCGCGTAACCCAGATGGGCGGCTCGGTTGTGTTACTGGCTGCCCAGGCGGTGCGCGAGAAGGTCCTGCGTCTGGCGGCGCATGCTCTGGAAGCCGCCCCTGATGATCTGGTCTTGCAGCATGGGCGCGTCTTGGTCCAGGGAGCGCCAACGCGCTCGGTGACTCTTGGGGAATTGGCTCGCCTGGCCGAGGAAGAGCCTTCTCTGCTGGAGCCAGAACCCCCTGACCCGCTTAGCGGTCAGCCGATCGTCGGGCTGGCTGCGCGCCGTGATTTCGCTTCAGGCCCCACCTTCTCCTTTGGCGCACATATGGCCGTCGTTGAGGTCGACAGCGAGACCGGCGAGGTACACCCCTTGAGCTACGTGGCTGTCGACGATGCCGGTCGCATCCTTAATCATACGTTGGCCGAGGGCCAGCTCCACGGCGGTCTGGCTCAGGGAATCGGTCAGGCCCTCTATGAGCAGGTGCTCTACGATGAGCATGGCCAGCTCATCAGTGGCACCCTGCAGGACTATGCCCTGCCGCTGGCGACAATGGTGCCTCCTTTTACCAGCGATTTTGTGGAGTCGCCTTCTCCTAATAATCCACTGGGGGCAAAGGGAATTGGCGAATCAGGCACGATCGGCGCCCCACCGGCTATTGTCAACGCGGTTCTCGATGCTCTGGCTCCCTTCGGCATCAAGGAGATCGATATGCCGCTGACTCCAGAAAAGATCTGGCGCGCTCTGCAGGCGGCAGGCTCCTCCCGCAGTTGAGCGAGCAGGCTGCCGCTCCCAGCCCGCCTACACCTCGCTCTCTGCTTGAATTGAAGGGGAAAGAGTGCGGGTGAGCGGGCAGAAGCACGAGCAGGAGAGGTGAGACGGGTGCTCAGTGACTCTGGCGGTCGCTGCCCGAGAGCTTGCCTCTCTTGCTCTGGGCAGTTCGACTAGTCTAGCCCCTCCGTTCCGCTACTTTAGCCTATCTGCTCCAGCCAGCTTTTAACTTTGGAGAGACTGCGGTGACGACGCCGGCGTCTCCGGTCCCACAAGGCTGTAGGCCAGTAGGCCGATCAGAGTGAAGAAGAAGATAGCGGCGAACCATCCCCAGCGGCCAAGTCGCGCCGTCAGGATCAGCGCGCCAATCCACGCGATCAGGAAGAGAATGGCTCCCGCGATCAGAAGGATCAGCGCGAGGGTGCCCAGCGGCAAGAATCCTCCTCCACTTGCCTGCGGGTTGGCAAGTACGACAAAGAGCGACACCAGCAACAGCAGCACTCCGATAATTAGCAGTGCCAAACTGGTCAAGCAGAGAGTACGGAGAGTTGATTTTTTCATCTTTGCTCCCGGCGTTCAGTTGATGATGGTTCTCAGATTAGTCCTTCAAAGAGAAGTATGTCTATCTTCCTATTTATGGGAGACGATCAAGATGGCTGGTAGATAACAGCATCCGCCGTTATCTTGCATGGCTTCTTTTGAGAAAAGAGATAGAGACAGAGAAGCCAGACGGCAGGTGTGCGAGCTGGATTTTAGTTATCAGCCGTCTGGCAGACAACAACAGGCTATAGGAGCTGTTTCTGATGGAGAAAAGGATCAGGAAGGACGGGGGAGCGCGTCGAGATAGCGTTTGAATTGAAAACGGTTCTCCAGCAGGTCTAGATCGAGCCGATACGAAGCCGGGCCACTCGCCTCGACCCTGGCCACCAGAGTCGTCATCACCTGGCGCGTTAGAGCCTGGGTGACTGCTTCCCGAAACTGGGCCAGGGTCTCCGCTTCCATCACCAGCGGTATGCCAGCCCCTCGCGCCATTGCTGCCAGGTCGGTGCCGCTGGCGGTCGCTGTCGGAAAGCCTCCTACCGAAACCAGGCTGCCATTGTCAAAGACAATGTGGAGTAAATTGGACGGCCGATAACGGGCCAGGGTCGTGAGTGTGCCAAGATTCATCAGCAGGGAGCCATCGCCATCAAGGACAATCACTTGCTGCTCCGGCAGCGAGAGGGCCAGGCCCAGGCCCAATGACGAGGCCAATCCCATCGAATGCTCCAGATAGAAAAAGTTGGGGCGGTGACCAAGCGCGTACAGTTCAGCAGCAACTGCCCCCATAATGGTGACGACAATGCGCCGTTCTAGCTCGGGATAAACCTCACGCAGGGCATCCGCGCGTAACATGCCTTTCGCTCCTCTTGACATGCATATTCATAGGCTTTGCTTCCGACTGCCTGGCAAGAAACTGGCTCTTGATGCAGGTCTGGTTGAAGGAGATGATGACCTTAGCCCTCCTCATCTTCCCAGAGCACTTCACGGGTCAGCAGGATAGCCACCGGATGCAGGGCCGAGAGGGCTAACGCTTGGGCTTCCTTGAGACGCCGGATCTCATCATCTTCCCGACGCAAGCAGTAGTAGGGGATCGTGAGCGCGCGCAGCACTGGCTCTGTGAGCAGCCCACCCTGCGTCTGCCAGGGGTCCTTTTCACCCCAGTGGCCACGATAGCTGATCAGCAGGAGGACAGGGATCTTGTAGAGCATGGCCAGCGAGACGAGAGGATTGATGGCAGCCAGAAAGCCGTGATTCTGCATGATGTGCACCGAGGGCACGCCCGCCAGGTAGGCCCCTGCCGCAATGCCGATCGCTTCCTCCTCTCTGGCCACTTGCACAAGGCGCATCTCTTGGTCGGCTTCAATCAAATGGAGTAAGGGCACAAGCCAGGTCTCAGGTAAGGCAGAAACCAGCTTAATATCACAAGCCTTGAGGGCCTCATAGATGCGGCGCGCGCCAGTCAGGGAAACTGGCATCGTTGCTTTCCTCCTCTCTGACAGTGATCGCCGACAAGACAAGACCATTGCTGGCATGCATGAATTTCTTTGAGAGGCACGTGCCTGGTGCTCCGGCTTCCTTTGTGGCTAGTATAAAACATCGGCGCAGAGCAGGCCAAGCGGCACAGGGTTACAGGGCCGCCAGACGCCGACTGGAAAAGCAGCGGCCCCTGTGGCATACTCCAAAGAAGGAGCAACCGCGAGCATCCATCGCCAGCGAGGAGGCAGCAAGCGATCGCGACCTCTTCTCCCCTAGCCCAGACGGGCGGTCTGCAAGGCCCGCGGCGCAGTGCAGGTGGCTTCCCATCCCTTCCTTCTCTGTGCCTGTACGCTTCCTCGGCTTGACTGCCCTAACGGAGCGGACAAACGGGCTGGCTTGGGTCAGCTCAGGCGATTGTCTCTTCAGAGGCATATCCCAGCGATTGCGCATTTCATTGGACAGGAGAGGATCAGCCAACGATGACTGAGTTACTACAACAGCATCCACTGGCCGGCAAGCGAGCCGTGGTCACAGGAGCCAGCAAAGGCATTGGCCGCGCCATTGCTCTGGCGCTTGCTGAGGCCGGCGCCGATGTAGGCATTTGTGCCCGGAGCACCAGCGAGCTGGAAGCGCTGGCGGCTGAGATTGAAGCTAAAGGCCGGCGCTGTGTTTTCACCACCTGCGATGTGACCGATCCCGCTCAGGTCGAGCGCATGGCCAACGAATTGCGCAGCGGCCTGGGAGGCATTCACATTCTTGTCAACAATGCAGGCATCGCCGGCAGCCATAAATTCCTGAATCACCCCGATGAACTCTGGCATCGGCTGCTAGCTGTTAACCTGACAGGCGTCTACTATGTCTGCAAGGCCTTCGTGCCAACGCTTGTCGAGCAGCGCTACGGGCGGATTATCAATATCGCCTCGATTGCCTCGCGCGTCGGTGGGCGCTACATCGCTGCCTACACGGCCTCTAAGCATGGGGTTCTTGGTTTGACCCGCGCCCTGGCTGTCGAGTTGCTCCCCTACAACATCACCGTTAACGCTATTTGTCCCAGCTACGTCAATACACCAATGACAGACGCCAGTGTCAGCAACATTATGGCGCATACCGGCATGAGCGAGGAGCAAGCTCGTCAGGCTCTGGCGCGCAGCAGCCCGCAAAATCGTCTTATCGAGCCAGAAGAGGTAGCAGCGATAGCCGTCTTCCTGGCACTGGACAGCAGCAAGGGCATTAACGGCCAGGCTATTAACATCGACGGCGGTGGCGTCATGTCTTAAACCCTCAGCAGCGTCACCAGCAGGCAGGCGCCTTTGCCGATGATGGCGCCTGCCCACCGACCTGGCGTGCGCATCTGCCGCTTGCCGGCGGCTCTGCCCGCTTTCCGTTGCCCGACCCGCTTCTGCACCTCAGCCTGTCGAGCGCTCGCTGAGGCCTCTATGCCGGGGTTCTCCGCAGCATAGCATACCGTCTATGCTTCCCCTGATCATCGCAGCAGTGCCGGCCTACCTGCCAGCAAGGTTGACGCTGCTCGTCTCGGTCTGCTATCCTGAAAGAAGCAGCGCCTGAAAGCGCGTAAATGCCTGATCTCCGCAGGCACCCGGCCTGGCGCCTTGCAGCCAACCGCCACAAGGCAACATATCCAAGCAGCACCTGACCCTACGAAGCGATCTATCTCCGCCAGCCAGCTAGCTAGCTAGCTAGAGAAGCAAGGAGCCATCATGAGACATCTTGCAGCAGTGCTTGCCGCCTGCAGCCGGGTTCTGATCGCAGGTATCCTCTGGATAGGCGTTCGGCTTTTTCACAAGATCGAATTTCACGGTCTGGAGCACCTGCCCGCGCGAGGGCCTGTCTACTTTGCGATGGCCCATAAACGCGACGTCGACCCCATGATCGAGGTGCCCACGATTCTGGCCCGCTGGAACTGGCGAGCCGTCACCCGAGACGTGCTCTTTGCCATTCGCAGCGATGCCTTTGCGCCGCGCTTCCTCAGCCGCATTGTCCCCGAGCCGGCCTGGTTCTCACGCCTCATCGGGTTCCTATCGCTGGGGGGGTTTCTGCGCTTCATTGGCCTGCGCCCAATTGAAAACATCCACCTGCGTCCCATCGAGCTATGGCTACGTAACGCCCTCCAGAGCGAGGGCGATCGCCCAGCGGGCGAGATTCTCAGCCCGGCTTTCCTCCAGCAATGGGCGCGCAACACCGGCGAACAGCTCCAGCGTTTGGCCACCGTTCCTTTATCGCGTCTGCTTTCCTGGCATTATCGCAACATTCTGCGCCGACTCAGCGGGGCCGAGATCTTCCAGCCAGAGGTATATTGGCGCGTCAAGAACCAGGTGCTAGAGGAATTGAGGCAGCAGCTCAGCACACTTTCGGCCTGGCTCGCCCGCGGTGGCTCACTCTGGGGGGCGCCAGAGGGTCAGCTCTCGCCCGATGGCCGCGTCGGCCCGCTCACTGCCGCCCCTCACCGCCTTTTGCGCGGAGGGCCACCAGAGACGCGCGTTGTTCCCATTGCCATCATGTACGATTTCATGACAGTGCGCCGCCGCAAGCGGGTCTTTGTCAGTCTGGCGCCGAGCATTGAGCGCGCGCCTCAGCTTCCGCAACGCGAGCTGTACGACCGGATTCGCCGCGCCTGGTTACTGAGTGCGCACTTTACTTGCACCCAGCTCGCCAGCGGCTTCCTTGTCCAACGCAGCAAGGAAGGGCGACCTTTCTTCACTCTGGATGAGTTGGTTACAGCTATTAATCGTCAGGCGCTGCAATTGAAGCGTGCCGGCAGGCATGTCGACCGACGTCTGCTTAAGGCTCGTAGCGTGCGCCGGCTCGCCCGCTATTACCTCAAGTACGCCGCGCGCCGGCGGCTGGTGCGCCGGACGGGACGGCGTACCTGGAAAGCGACTATTGGCGGCCTCAGCATCCAGGTGGGACGCGGCGAGCCTGGCTATCGTCAGGCTCCTCTGGCCTATGCCTGGAATGAGCTACAGGACCTGCTCAGCGTCGGAGCCGCCGGCTCGTCCTCTGTCTCCGCTGTCAGCGCCAGCACCAGCGCTAGCACCGCCCACCCCAGCGGCCAGGCAAGCTGAGTCTGGCCGCAAGCGGCGCCGGTAGCAACCAGCAGCAGCCGGAGCAGAGATATCGGGAGAGCTGGCGGCAGGCTCCAGGCGTCTGTAGCTGACTATGCCTGCGGCAGGCGCTGCTCACGCAGGAGCAGGCGCGCTAGCGAGCGCTTATGAACTTCATCGGGGCCGTCGACAATGTGCAGGGTACGCCCGTGGGCCCACATCGAGGCCAGGGGGAAATCGTCGCAGAGGCCCGCCGCGCCGAAGACCTGAATCGCTCGGTTGACGACGTTGGTGAGCACTGTAGGCGCGACTATCTTGATCATGGCGATTTCCTTCTGCGCCGCTTTCTTGCCCAGGGTGTCCATCATCCAGGCGGCTTTGAGGGTTAGCAGGCGCGCCTGCTCAATCTCAAGATGCGATTGGGCGATCCATTCCTGGATAACGCCCTGCTCTGCTAACGGTTTGCCAAAGGCTACACGCTCTTGTGCCCGACGACACATCAGCTCTAGCGCATATTGGGCCGCTCCGATGGCCCGCATACAGTGATGAATGCGCCCCGGTCCCAGGCGTGCCTGAGCGATAGCGAAGCCGCTCCCTTCTTCCCCTAGCAGGTTGCTCACTGGCACGCGCACATTGTCGAAGCGAATCTCACAGTGGCTTTCGTTATCTAGATAGCCCATTACTGGCAGGCTGCGCACAATGGTGACGCCCGGGGTGTCGCGCGGCACCAGGATCATGCTCTGTTGACGGTGACGGTCGGGATGGTGGGGATCGGTCTTCCCCATGACGATGAAGATTTTACAGCGTGGGCGCGCCGCTCCCGAGATCCACCATTTGCGCCCATTAAGGACATATTCGTCGCCCTGACGCTCAATGGTCAATTGGATGTTGGTGGCGTCCGAGCTGGCTACGTCTGGCTCTGTCATGGCAAAGGCTGAGCGGATCTCTCCCTCAAGGAGGGGTTTGAGCCATTGCTCTTTCTGCTCCGGTGTGCCGAACTCCGCCAGGATCTCCATGTTGCCAGTGTCGGGCGCCGCACAGTTGAAAACTTCTGAGGCCCAACTGACGCGCCCCATGATTTCGGCCAGAGGGGCATATTCGAGGTTGCTCAGGCCCGGCCCATAGCGCGGATCGGTCATGAAGAGATTCCAGAGGCCTGCGGCTTTCGCTTTCTGCTTGAGTTCGTCAACGATTTCAGCGTGGTGATGGGGATTACCCGAGGCCTCTATCTGGCGCCGATAGGTCTCCTGGTTGGGATAAATATAGCGCTCCATGAAGTCAAGGAGACGCTGCCGCAGCTCATTGACTCTCTCGGAATAGGTGAAATCCATCGTTTGCTCTCCTTCGTCGGGGAACGGAACAACTAATAGCAGACCCCTCGCATCTGCAGGCGCGTGCTTCGATTCTGATCTGATCAGCCCTTAGAGCGCCTGGGCTTGCGGCGCCAGGACATGTTCACGGAAGAAGGACAGCACGCGCTCCCAGGAGTCTTGCGCAGCTTCGGGGTGATAGTTGGGGCCACGATCGTTAAAGAAGGAGTGCTTCGCTCCCGGATAGATCTTGATATCGTGCGGGACCTGGTAATGGTCAAGGGCTTCGTCGAGTTTGCGCCCTGCCGCTGCGGTGAAGTCTTGCTCAGGGTAGGAGCCAACCACTGGACAGGCGCGCCTGACGGCCTCTAGCGGCCGCGGATTCATACCGTAGAAAGGGGCGATCGCTCGTAAACGTCTGTCGGTGCAGGCCCAGGCGATCGCCAGGCTGCCGCCCATGCAGAAGCCAATGGCCCCGAGTCGCTGACCGTCGACCGCCGGCTGCTGTGCCAGAAAATCGAGGGCATGGCGGAGGTCACGCACGCCCCGATGATTGAGCGAGTTGAAGATGAGACCGCTCATCATACGGAACATGCAAACGGTACGGTTCCCGCTTGAGAAGAGGTCAACGGCCAGGGCTACGTAGCCCTCGGCAGCTAGACGCAGCGCGATATCTTTGATGTTGTCGTTGAGGCCATAGATCTCGTGAATCACGACTACGCCAGGGTAGGGACCTTTCCCTCCCTCTCTTTGTTCACCGCTTGCGGTCGGCAGTGCCAGAAAGGCGGTGAGCTGCCTCCCTTCCGAGGGGAACGTGACTATCTGCGTCACAGGTTGAGCCATCTGGGGGTCTCCTTTGCATGGCCGCGTATTTCTTTGCCTGCTCAAATTATAGCCTCTTCCCGCCAACCGGCTTCAAGCCTGGCTGTCATCATTGCCGCGCTAGAGGGGGAGCGAAGCGCGGCCCAAGACCGCCGGCCAACGCTGGCCGGGCCGGCAGTGAGACCAGAGAGCTTGCTAGTGTCGTCAAACGCAGGTACGCTGCCTGTCAGGCGGTCAGGCAGGCCCGCGCAGTCGCTTGAGCACGGTCCGCGTGGTGCTAACCAGGGTGCCCATGATGACCAGGCTCAGCGCTAAGAGAGCGATGGGGAGGGCGCCGTCCCTCCAGAGCTGGCCCTCTGCCAGCGCCTTGCCTGTCAGCAGCCTATCCAGGCTAAAGGGATCGGCAGGTGTGAGCGCCAGGAAGAGAAGGAAGAACGTCAGAAACAGATTGCGTGCAATTAATAACCAGGAAAGAGGCTCATCGCCTAGAGGACCGCCACAGTGGCAACTGAGATCACGGCGTCCTCGGAAGAGATTGATCGATATAGCGAGGCTAAAGAGGAGGAGTAGACCAGTGGAACAGAAGGCTGCTGGCATGCACCAGGCGCCCGCGAGCAATAGGAGAGCAAGGCAGCATTCCAGCAGAGCGATGGTCAACGCCAGTAGCCCCATCAAGCACTCATTCGCTTCCAGCCAGGCAGGCAGCACCCGATAGGCCCGCAGGCCTTCACGAAAGGCAGACAAATCTTTCAGCTTCTGGGCGCCGGTCAGCAGTAGCAGGACCCCGATGACCAGGCGCCAAAAGAGACGCAGCTCAGCAATTGCCAGCATCATGCTCACCCTGGCCTTGACTTCTTCCTTGACCGGCCCATAGCCGTTCACCTTGCCAGGGCTGTCTGCGCTGCAGGCAGCCATGTCGCCCGTTGGTTGGGAGGGGTTCCCTTACTTCTTGCGACGGCGCTCCAGCTCTGTATTCATGGCCCGCGTTGCGCGCAGAAACAGCTCATCGCTGGAGACTCCTCGGGCCGGGCTAATGATATAGGCCATCTCCTCAGGATGCTTGCCGGCTCGGAGCGGCTCCCAAACCTCAAGCACAATGCGCCCCAGGTAACGCTGATTAGGAGTGCTGCCGATGATCGGTTTTCCTTCCAGGCCGCGAAAGAGATCGTGGCCACGTGCAAGATAGGCCGTTGGTCGTGGTCCCTGCGACTCGGGCTGTTGCTGATTGGACATACCGCTCTCTCCTTTCATCCCGCTTGCTCGTGAGCCTTACCAGCCCGCAGCCCGCCAGGTGATAGCACCGGCAGGGTCAGGCAGACCGCGCAAGTGCGCCTGCGGCACCTGGGTGGTTGCTCCCAACGCGGAGGCTTTTTCTCCTTCATTCCTGATCGTCTAGCGTGATAGCCTGTCTTTCTAGCAGGCCTCACAGACACAGTTCGGAATGTAGCCAAGAATCCACAGCAGATGCGAACGAAAAGCGACTGGAATGCAGGCATCGCAACCCGCCAGACAGGTGCAGACGCAGCCCGTATCGCAGGGACAGCAACAAGCAGAGAAGCACGGGTCACAGGTACCTGTACATTCGGGGCAGCCGAGATCTGGCGTTACCGCTCCGGGTTGAGCATAAGCCAGCGCCGCGGTGGCTGAGGCCGGTTGCAGCAGTTCAAGCTCAAGACCAAGAAGCGCACCCAGGAGTACAAGCCCAAGACGAGACAGTCCCCCCAAAAAGCCCCGCCGCGACTGCCTCATCAGCCCCTCGATCAGACGGTCATTGAGGCTTCGACTCGTGCGGTGCGCTTGCCTCTCCTCAGTCATGCCGAGGCCTCCTTTCGCCTGGCCCTCTCTCTTCACTCACTGGATCTGTGCTATAGGTATCCGTGGAAGCAGCGAATGATCCGGTGGAGCTACGCGCAAGGTCAAGTAGAGCCAGTTTGGTCCAGGATTGCGCGATTGATCCAGCACGTGCCCATTCTCATCCAGTGCCAGGCCCACTGGAATGGAAGCCACCAGATAGCTCCGTGCCACCAGAGCCTGAGCATCAACGAGTACTGTTATGCCTTCGCGCTCTAGCAACGTGCCCGCCATTAGTCGCACCTCAGCCGGCTGGCCATAAATCACAGCGATAACCATCCAACCCAGCGCCGATAGCCCACCAGGACGGCTGGCCAGCTCATCGAGCTGAGCCACGATAGCCCGACAGGTAGTGCAGGAGGCCGAGAGTAGCAGCAAGAGGACCTTGCGCCCACGTTGGAGAAGCTGCCCCAGAGAGAGCGCTTGACCAGCCAGATCGGCCAGCGTAAAATCGCTGACTTTGTCGCCAGCCTCGAAACGGGTCACCCGAACGCTAGCCTGACCTAAACGGCTCTGGAGGACACCAAGATAACGCAGGATAGCAAAGACGATGCAGTAGAGCACGATTAAGAGGAGCCATTGTACGAGGAAGACAACAAGCCATAGCCCTGTCATTATCTGGCCCTCCTGTCGTCTCGCATCTCGCCTTGCCTCTCAGTCTGGCAGTAATCGATAGAAAGACTGTCTGCCCGGCTTATAATACTACTCCTTATTCTTAGTAGAGGATAGCATAAAAAACTTCTATGTCAATTCACAGTGTCTGAATAAATTTTCTGGTGATGCCTTCTCTGCCCAACTTCAGCACCCCTGCTCGGCGGCAGCAGGCAGCCGGGCGGAGCAACTGCCAACGGCCAGTCAGTAGATAGTTCCCAGGTAGCGAGCAGGAAGACAATGCGCAGGGAGGCAGGGGGGCAGGTGGGGATCACCAGGAGCGCCCGACTCGCAGCCGCAGCCTCTGCTCCGCTGGTGAGCCCTGGGAGACAGGCGATCCCCTCCGTGCGCCGATCGTCGCTGGATCTGGCGATGATCCTGAAATAGGTGAATAGGGGAAATGAACCATAAGAGCGTCTGTCGAAAGGGGTTCCTTAGCCGGCTACCTGGCTCGCCAGACCTCTAGAGCGATAGCAGTCGCACGCTCCTCGCCAACCAGGCGGGCCAAGCGCTTATGGCAGCGCTCCATATTGCGAATACGGGCCGTAATAAACCGATGCTGAGCTGCGCCTGTGGCCAGCCCCGTCAGGCCCCGGCGAGCGGCTTCATATTCGTCCTCCAGGCGCTTTCTCAGCCGTGCGATCTCGCTCTCATGCATGCTTCTGCCTCCTGTTACACAAGATGCTCACAGAAAGCGTAATCTTTTCTCACGTTGCCAACTATGCTACAATCCTCATCGGAGCATGCGATCGTTTCTATTTAAAAGCATAGAATCTCTTTGCATCTTTGCATACAAACAGACTAGTTAGTATGCGGGACGACGTCCCTGGGGGAGCAGACGCCCATCATAGCGTGTCTTCGACGAGCGGCAGAAAGGAGGTCACCATGAGCGCGGGTGGCTATCATTATGGGAAGATCATCAGGAAGTACCGCGAGCGGCGCGGCCTGACGCAGCAAGAACTAGCGGAGCACTGGCCCCGGGCGCGCGGGGGAACAGGCGTTGACTGGCGCTACGTCCAGGCTATCGAATATGGCAAGAAGCGCATCGCTGATCCGAGCACCCTGCGCCGCCTTTGCGAGCTATTGGAGATCCCTCCGTGGGAATTCGGACTTTCCTCTTACGACCCTTTTCATCCCCAGGCTCCCCAGCCTACCAAAAACCATCTCTTTGAAGAGACCCTTACGGTCGCAGAGGCTCTCCTCCGGCAAACACTAGCCATGCGACGCCTGGCGCCCCTTCCCGAAATAGAGCAACAGGTAGAGCGCCTGGGAAGCTTTCTGGCGGCCTGCCGCAGCGAGCTTCCTCCGCCCCTCCGCCTGGAAAGACGTCTACAGACGCTTCACATCCAGTATCACAGCCTCGTTGGCCTTATGCACTATGAGCATCGCCGCTACGATCGCGCACGCAGCACTTTTCAAGAGATGCTGAACGCTGCACGGGCGGCAGAGGACCCAATACTGACCGCTCACGCCCTCCAAAAGCTGGGAGTGGAGCTAAAGCGCATTGGACGACACCACGAGGCCATCCACGCTCTGGAAGAAGCGCGAGAGCTGGCCTTCAAGGTGAGCAAACCGCTGGCGGCCTTTACCAGCGCCTATCTTAGCCAGATGTATGCCATCGCTGGAGATGCCCTGCGTTTCGAGCGCACCATTGAGCATGCTATCGCCCTGGCTGAACCTCTCAAAGGCGCCTACGGAGACGGGAGCGACTTCGTCTTTCATAAACTCAGTGGCCTCTTCCTTTTGCGCTGCCGCGGCTACCTCTATACGAATCAGCCGCAGAAAGTCCTGGAGAGATATGAGGAGCTATGCCGCCAAATCTCCCTTGATAGAAACCTCTGGCTTGACTACCGTCTCCATCTCTACCGGGCCCAGGCGCTCTTGCGCCTGCGCGAAGTCGAGGCCAGCCTCGCCGAGGCGCGCGCCTTTCTGCAGGCGGTCACCGGCTGGCAATCCCCTCACCGCTTAACCAAAGGCTACGAGCTGCTGCATGAAATAGAGCGTGCAGGCTATAATGACCTGGCAAGCGTACGCGCTTTTCGTCAGGAGCTTCTAGAAGCTCTCCGACAGGCCCAAAGCGAAGCTCCCCAGTGAGCCCACCGAGCCGACCAGGCAATCAGGCCCGGCAGGGAGGCCAGGATCACCAGAACCGGGCTAAGGGCCGTCTGCCTTTACCTCTGACTCGTCTGGCGTCCTGGCCCCTCCCTGAGCGCCCTGCGGCAGTTGACAGCGAATCCAACGCGGCTGAATCTGCTCCAGAGGCCTCGCCTCAGCGAAGAGCGAGAGCTGACGATCCTCCCGAAACAAGGCCTCAAAATCCTCGGGAGCGAAGGCCTTGCGCAGGCGCGCCGCGTAAGAGCTTGTCAGCAAGCGAATATAGTACTCAACATCATAGTCACGGCGCTCCGCCAGCTCCTTACTACTCTGGCGCGCGCGCTCCATCGTCACTAGCGGCGTCTCTTCCTCAGCCGAGGTAGACGCCAGCGTCAGCCACTCCTGGCCGGCAGGCACCTCCTCCGTATGCTCATCCGGCAGCCACACATACTGTCTCTCGGCAGTACGATAAAAACGCACTCGCTCGCCGGGGAACCAGTGGCGGCGACCAGCTCTGATCAGCGCCTCATAGGCCGGCTCCTGATGCGTCTGACGCGAAGCAAAATAGGCCTCGGGCGTCTTCGTCAGCCGCACCTGGGTCGCCACATCCGCCGCCGGCAAGGCTCGCGAGCGCAAAGCCTCGACCGTCTCCAAATACGCTGCCCGCACCTCATCCACCTTTCCCAACATTGTCGCCAGCAGAGCGCGGCGTAAAAAGCGCTCACCGAACGGCTCGGCACGGCTGGAGCGCAAGGCCACTCCGTGGACAATCAAGCGGCCATCATAGGTCAGCAAAGCATAATTTTTGACTTCATGGCTGAACATGGCCCGATAGCGTCCCTCATACTCCAGGCGGATGCCTGGCGGCAAGCTGGCCCCGATCTCAGCTACTAAGGCCCGCTCCTGCTCCTCACCCCACTCAGGTGGGACCGCAAAATAGACGCCATCGGTATCGGCCTCAATCAAAGCCAGCCCCCGCGCGCGCAGCGCCTCCACTACCTGATCTAGAATCGCGCGACCACGGCGCGTCACCTCAGCCGCGGCCTGAGCATCGGCGAAAAGGGCCATTTTCCCCGCTCCCATATAGCCGTAGGCAGCATTGATCAAAATCTTCATCGCCGCCTGAGTCGCTGTATGATGATTGGCCTCAATCGAGCCAGGAGGAGCCTGGCGGGCCGCCTCCTTATGCTGCAGACGCAGATCCGTCAGACGTCCCAAGATGCTCAAAAGCACCCCCAAGCGATCACAGCGCGGGCCGATAGCAAAAGTACGCATCAACGACGGGTAGAGCGAAGCCACATCCGCCTTGACCACATGCTCAGCCACACCGGTGGCAAAGAGATGGACCGCCCCCCCCTCGTACAGGCCATCGCTTTGGGCCTCCTCTCGGGAAGGAGATGGCAAGGCCGCCCCGGCGCGCAAATAGCTGCGCACCAGAATCGGCTCCAGCACGCCCATCGCTGGCCCTGCCGAGACCAGGCGCTCATAGCGGCGCGGCGCCATGCTCGCCAAAGCAAACGGGGCTCCGAGCAAGCGACGCGACAGCCCATCCACCTCCTCAACATCATCTAAGGCGTAGCGACGCACCCGCTCAGGATCGCGTCGATAGGTCTCGACTATATCCATCCCCGCAATATAGGTGCGCTCCGCCGAAGCGATCCCAAAGTAGCGCGCCACATCCTTCAACGCATAGCTCGGCATATCGCGCACCACAAAATCGTGACGGCGTACCGCATCAAGCGTATCGACCAGCTCACGACCGGCCACACTATAGCGCACGCGCCGGCGCGCCTCCGGCCCGATCACCAGCGTCTCCTGATAGCGATGCAGCCGCCGTGCCGCTTCCGGCGCCCCCTGGCGCCCCAGCACTAACGGCACCCCGAGCACGCGCGCCCGCTCTTCCAGAAACGGCAGATCAAAGCCAAACAGATTATGATTCTCAATCACATCAGGGTCGCGCTGGCAGATCAAGTCACACAACTCACGAATCAGGCGCGGCTCGTCCTCTTCATGGGGCGCCTCTAATGTTGTCGCCAGGCCACGATTATCGCGCACCGCGGCCAGAAAAATGCGCCCCCGATGGGGATCAAGCGCCGTCGTTTCCAGATCAAGCTGCAAGCGATGCAGATGCTCATAAGCCAGGCCCCGAAAATAGACCTGACCGCTCTGCATCAAATACTGCTCCACCGGTCCGACCGCATAGTAATGCTCTAGCTCAGCCAGCGAGGCCAACCGCCGCCCCAAACGACGCCTGGCCCCCTGGAGCAGCGCCCGCTCCAGACGGTTGAGATCATCGCAGAACAGCAGAAAACGATAGGTCCCCTCCGGGCCATCCAACTCGCGATAGTAGATCAGCCCCGGGGGCGAAGCCGGGAGAGGAGGAGGCAAGCTCTCCACAGGGCGCAGACGCTTGCCCATATACTCCAGATCCACAAGAGAGGTTGTCAGCACCCACGGCCAAAAGCGCTCTTGTACGCACAGTACGCGCTCCCCCTCGCGCCGCCAGACCACAGCCTCGCCACTGCGATTAGCCCAGACCGAGACAATGCCTGGCGTGGGATTCCATCCAAAAAGATACTCATCTTCTTGCCTTTGCGAGCGGAGCGTTGCCGCCTCAAGATTGCTGACAGCACCCTCAGCACGAGCCATAGTCATCAGTCTTCTCGCTGCTCATTGGCGAGAATTGAGGGTCCAAACACCTTTAACTTTTGTTCTAACTAAGCTTAACACGTTCAGGCGCCAGGGCGCAAGTGAACCAAACATATTGGTAAGCTATTGATCGGCAGCTAGCTTAAGAAATGCACGGCGAGAAGCTGATCAGATAGAGAAGAGAAAAGAGGCCTGCTTGAAAGGCCGGGGCAGAAGGCTCACGGTGGGATGTGAGCGCTCTTCTACCCCGGCAGTGGAGAGGGAGGCAGACCGCCGGGAAATTCCGTTAAGGGAAGGGATGAAACTATCTGCTTGAGAGCAGAGCTGCAGCTCAGGCCCGGCCACACTCTGCAGTCCCAGACTGAAACGGTCTCCGCCCCCAAGGCGGTCTGCCTGCTATGGCTCGTAGAATCTGCTCAGCGCACGCAGGCCCTGGCTCAACCCTGTTGGGGCTGAACCGTGCCCCGGCGCGTACATTGGATGACGACCTGATGATTGGCCTGATCCAGCGTGAACGTACAGGGCGCCCCATTGATCGTCACCGTACCGGAGCAGCCCTGAATGACACGCCCATTGACCGAGCAATTCACCGTCGTCCCCTGACCACCATTCCCCCCACCGTTACCGCCGCCGTTCGGGACATTAATGGTCGCGTCAATAGCCACACCATTGGCATCGGTCGTCACAGTAATTGGATCGGGCAAATTAATCAGCGCTTGACAGTTCAACTCCTGATAGGTTGTCACAAAGCGCTGAGCCAGGAAGGTAAAGAGCGAGTTAGCCGCCCCCGCGTCAGGCGACGGGCTAGCCTGGGTGAACTGCTGGTCGAGCTTGAGGCGGGCCGGCGCAATATTGACCAGATTCTGACAATAGGTTGCCGTGCTGGCCTGATTCAACGAGGCCACAGGAGCCTGATCAACCCCCACGCGATAGGCATTCAGTTTCCGCAGATCAGGCTGGCCATTGTTCAAAACCATCGGATCGCCAGCAGGTACTAGAGCCACAGGCTGCTTCTGATAGAGAGCCGCTTGCAGCTCGTTGAGCGGCAAAGCAGCAACCATATGACCGGGATCAGCCAGATCGGGTGCCATCCAGGGCGTGCAACCGAGGGCGCTATCGAGGCCGATCGACAGCAGGCGCTCATCGCTGCCATTGGTCTGCACCTGGGCCCCTTGCAGAGCCGCCGCATTGGCCGCTGTCATTTGAGCAATGCGCCCATCGGCGGTCACCAAATACTCGGTCACCACATTGTCACTCTGATCCTGGTCAACCAGGCTGAAATCGCGCGTTGTCGGGCAGGGCTGGCCATCTTTGGCCGTACCGATCGGGGGAACCTTCAGCCGCCCACTGCGGATAGCATAATTGGCCGCCGCGAAGAAGGCCGGGGCATTGCAGTAGGCAAATTGACCAAAGATACTGCCGTTGACTCCGTTCACGCAGCGCCCCTGCCTGAGACTGCCGTTGTTGTCAACCAGAGTCAGATTGTCGCCATTGAAGCCAAACCAGAGCGCGACTATAGCCCCTTGCGGCAACTTAGGCGGTGTAGGCTGGATCGCTGGCTGCGTGCCCTGATCAATAACTAACGGGTTATAAATAGAGATCTGCCCTGTGCGGGGATCAAGTATGGCCCCCTGGACAAAAGCCGCCTGCGCCGGATTGGCTTCATGACAAGGCCCATTGGCCGGATTGGTCGCAACCAGTTGATAGGGCGTCGCCAGTCCCTGGGCGCTGAGGGGGTTAGGTGGTACGATGAGCGAACAATCGGTATTGTCGTCAGCCGCTCGCGAGGTCAGGTGAGGCAGCACCACAACCCCCGCCGCGATCAGCAGCAGCAGTAAAGGAATGCTCACCCCCACCAGGATCGGCCAGCGGCGACGCGCTCTCCGTGAACTGTCGTACATTGATAGCGGTGCGTGCTTCCGGGACATAGTGTCTGGTTACCTTTCCTTCTCAGAGGATGATGCCGCGCCTTAGCGGACATCGCCAGTGTCTTGCCAGACTACTGGTTATGGAAATACAACAGCATAAGAGCCTGAAGAAGAATGAAAACAATCTCCGCCTCTCGCTCACTCTGCTACTCCCCCGCTGTCTCTACATCCGCCCCTCCTCTGCTGCGCCCCCAACCCCGACCCGCCAGCGAGCACTACGACATAGGCTGGTTCCTGTTCAGCCAGCCCTATACAAGGATACTGCAGGTGATATGATCTATGCGCATCTACCAATTGGAAGCTAATAAAAAAGTACCGGTATGGAGTTAAGAAATCTTAACCATGCTCCTGGTTTCTTCAGGAAATCAGTACCAGGGAAAAATTTCCTGTAAAGGCTCAGTATTTTGTACGTGTAAAGCTTCTTCTAAGGCCGGGCTAGCCAGATCTGGGCGTGCATGGGCGGCCTCTTTTGAGTTGAGCGCAGAGAGGAGAGCCAACGAGCCACTGAGATGGGCGTGGTCCGCTGTTGTGTTGGTTTTGCTTCCTGCCAGCCGGGTAGAGCAGGGGGGTAAACGGGAAAGGCCCGCGAAATTCACGCAAAGTTAACGCCTTAGCTGATTGTATTTTAGGATGGGCGTGGTATAATGTCAGTGTGATCGGGGATCTGACAATCCTTCAGTAGCAGTTCAGGTGCTCCTCACCTGCCGCTCAGGACTTCCCCATAAGAGATCACCACAGGCAGACCTTCTGGCGGGAACCAGGCGAATACTAACTGCAGCCGGACCGTAACAGTCGGTTCATTCAGCCCAGTGTGTTCAGAGGAGCGAACACAGAGTACAGAAGAGGTTTTTTTACCCATGATGTCTTACGAGGATTATCAGGATCGCGTTCTTACCTGCCGTGATTGTGGTCAGGACTTTGTCTTCTCTGCCGGCGAGCAGGCTTTCTTCGCCAGCAAGGGGCTAACCAATCCCCCGGCGCGCTGCCCTGACTGCCGCGCCGCCCGCCGCAATGGCTCCCGTGGTCAATCTTCGCCCCGTTCTTCGCGAGAGCAGTACGAGGCCGTCTGCTCTAACTGTGGACGGCAAACCACCGTTCCTTTCCTCCCCCGCGATGATCGCCCTGTCTACTGCAGCGATTGTTACCAGGAGGTTCGTTCGTCCCGCGGTGGGCGCCGCGATGAGAGTCGGAGCTATAGCTACTCGGGCAGCTACGAGGGTGGTCACGGTCGCGGACGCGAGCGCCGCGGTGGACGCCGCTGGTAGCTTTTATCAGGCAGGCAGGTAGGTAGGTAGGGGCGACCTTTCTGCCTTCCTCTCTACTGCCTGGTTGCGCTTCATCTCCCGGCGACGGTCGATACTCGTCTGCGAGTCCCTCGGCATCGCCCGGCTCTAGTGCTCTTCGCAGCGCAGCGCCGCAGCCGGCAGGCAAGTAGATAGACAGACAGGCGCCCTCTTCCTGGGAGCAGGTGCTCTGCTCCCAGCAGCGAAAGGGAGGCAGGACGGAGGCTTGGGGCTTCCGTTCTACCTCCGTTCTTGTTTGTCTACCTCATCTCACCTATTCCGAGGCCGACTGGCAGCGAGCCGGTCCTTACGAGGGGATTGCCTGTCTGGTTAGCCGGACGATCGGTCTCGATCGCTTGCGCCACGGTCTGTGAGGCCTCCCAGTCAGTCTCAAAGGTCGCCTGAAGCGTCGTCAGCACCTTTGTATCGGCGACCAGGATGCCCACTTCCCGATTGCTGTCCAGGCCCGGCGGCGAGCAATTCTCTGAGCCGATAAAGGCCTCCTGCCCGTCAACCACCAGCATTTTGGCATGCATATAGAGCTGACCATCTTCGCGTACCGCTACTCCACCCTGCAGTAGTGCTGCAACGCCGTCCGCGTTGGGATCTTCTCCCTGGCGCGGCAGGGGCAAGATGACCTGCACTCTGACCCCTCGCCTTTGCGCAGCGATGAGCGCAGCTTCGATTTGGTGATCTTTCATCTCCTCCTCCTCAATCAGTAGGGTGTGCTGCGCTTCCGAGATCAGCCCCTGGAGAACCGTGCGCGCATTGCCCGGACTAATGACCAGGTGAGCATTATTGAGTAGAGGGCCAGTGGTCGCGCGCTGCCAGTCGGCTTCGAAGAGTGCGCGCAGGCTGCTCACATCCTCGGGCCGGGGATCGATAATCCCGTACTCGCGGTTGGCGCCGCTACGGTTGCCTCCGAGAGCTGCGCGGCTAAAGTTACCGGTCATGATATAGGCGCGCTGATCATCCACGATCATCAGTTTGGCATGGGTGAGAGGAAAAGCGGGATTCGTGTAACGGGCCAGAACGCCGGCGCTACGGAGCTGCTCTATAGTACGCTCGGGCGAGCCGCCGCCGTAGGGATGAGGCTCTAGCATCACACGCACGGTCAGTCCCCGTCTTGCCGCCTCTTCTAGAGCCTGAATGATGCGATAGTCGGTGAGCAGGTAGATTTCTATGGCAAGCGTGTGCCGGGCATTGGCAATAGCCGCTAGAATGGCGCTCTCGCCGGCCTCCGGCTCAACAAAGACCTGAACCCCGGTGACGCCTGGGTTAGGAGTGGTCGCAACTGGCAGGGATCGGGCAAGGCGCTGCTGAGCTGGAGGTCGCTGCGCTGCCAGAACCGCTGCTGTTGGCAGCCAGGCCAGCCCGGCAAGGAGGTAGAGCGCCAGCAATAATACGCAGAGAAGAGGAGGCAGCCAGGGCCAGCCTCTGCGGGGCAGATACGACTTTGCCATGTCTCCTGGCTCCAATGATAAGTCTACAGTAGCCGCACCGCCGCGGGTAGGCCAGCAGTCACCATATCAACACAACATAGGCCGCTGGCGTATCCGGTGAGCGGGTTTTATAGCCAGTATAGCGCTCGCCCAAAGCGAGAGACGCGGCAGGGCAGCTAGCCCCTGCCTGGTGGGAACTCTTGGTTCGGCCCGAGCCAGTCGAGGCTACTTCCACGGCAGAAGAACAGAGTGAGGGCGGAGCGCCATTGCTCCGCCCTCACTCTGTCGGAGGCAGATCCACGAGGAGCTAGTACGATCAGGAGGCTCGCTCAGGAGTGTGTATCGTTCAAGGCCACGTCATCCACGAAGAAGTTGGTGACCAGCGACGAATCGGTCGTCCCCTGGAAGTAGACCTGAATCTGCTTCCCGTAGTAGCTGCTCAGCGCCGAGGTCAGATCAAAGGTGTACTGTGTCCAACCAGAGGCATTGGCGTTACACCTGGTTTGCACAGTTGTGATCGTTGAGCCACTGGAACTACGAATACGCACGTAGAAGTAGTCGTAGCAGGTGCTGCCCGACTCCTGGGTGCTGATATAGAGCCAGTAGCTTAGAACGACCTTAGTCGTGGTGCTGGGCAGAGTGACCGTTTGCCAGATCTGATCATTGCAGTTGTTATAGCCGCAAAGGTAGGCGCTGTAGCTACCCGTATGCGGGTTTGTGGAGTCAACGATCTCGTATCCTCCAGAGGAAGATTCCTGCCAGGAGGAGCTGCCGCTCTCAAAGCCAGCATTGCTGAGTAGCTGGGTGGTAGTGCCACCGCCGCCACCGCCACCGCCGCCACCACCGCCGCCGGAGGTACCAGCGACGTCGCGGGCGAAGTTCCAGACGTCGGGCGAGCCGATGCCGGTCGCCAGATCGTAGCCCGTGGTGGCTGAGTAGTAGAGGTTATTGCCACTGGTGATGTCGTGATAGGCGCTATAGGTCTGAGTTGTATTATAGAGGCGGTAGATGGTAGCGCTGGCCGAGCCAAGGGTAGCCTTGCCTTGCGAGGCCAGGTACTGGTTGACATCAGCCGCTACGCCAGCCCACAGCGGAGCTGCCGCGCTTGTGCCGCCGACAGTCAGCCAGCCTGAGCTAGAGCAGCCAGACGCAGCGACAGTACAATAGACCGAGTAACCGGTAGCCGGGTCGGCATCAGCCGAGACATCGGGCACCATGCGATTGGCATTTGTCAAGTTGGGTCCGGTCTGATAGGAAGGGCGGGCAAAGTAGGAGCTGATACCACCACCGCCGCCCGAGCCATGTGGGCTACGCT
The DNA here is from genome assembly GCF_059696725.1 of Thermogemmatispora argillosa. Classification (NCBI taxonomy): domain Bacteria; kingdom Bacillati; phylum Chloroflexota; class Ktedonobacteria; order Thermogemmatisporales; family Thermogemmatisporaceae; genus Thermogemmatispora; species Thermogemmatispora argillosa. The sequence continues at coordinate 2,417,595 of NZ_AP019377.1, forward strand.
GGGTATCGCTGGGGTTCGACCAGGCTGACTCACTGCTGTAGGTACCGCCGCTGCCGGTGACCAGATGGGTACCACCGACGCCCACCACATAAGGATCATCGGCAGGTGAGTCTACCGCCAGGCTGTTGTTATCGCAGTCGTAGGCGCCCGAGTCGCCAGAGGCAGCGAAGAAGGCCTGACCTTGGGCAGCACCTTGCTTGAAGATGTTGTCAAGCGTGGCTAGCTCCGAGGTTCCTGCCGCCGCCTCACACTCGCCCCAGCTAATGCTGACAACCTTAGCCAGGTTATCGGTTACAATGCGGTTATAGGTATCGTTGACTCCCGTGACGGTGTTGGGGCCAATGTAGATTTTCTGGTTCGCTCCCGGTGCGATGGCCGAGACGACTTCCATGTCCAGCTCAACCTCAATCGCTCCCGAGCCAGGGGTGTTTGTCGCACCATCGACCAGCACATTGGAATACTTCGCTGAGCCGAGTCCATAATAGCTCAGGTAAGCATTAACGTCTGAGGCGCGGTAGCCATCCAGCTCGAAGATGGCGACGGTCTGGCCACTTCCGTTGTTTCCCCCGTTGATGAGCGAGTTCATATCATAAGCTGTACGCAGCTCGCTGGGGGTGTAGCCACCGCCAGGACCAGTGTGCGGGGCCTGGCCGGCGCTGAGACGCTGTAAGCCCAGAGGACGATAGTGGGCCACGTTGTCGAGTCCAGCAATGTTAAGGATGAGGCTACCTAGCTCCGCCGGTACGGATGGTTCGCCGGTCGGCGCATAGACGGTGCGATTCCCCATTTGATAGTCGGCCAGCGTGATAGCAAAGGCCTGCTCAATCTGGGCGACGCTGCCACTGGCATTGATGAGTGTGCGGTTAGGTGAGACTCCAGTGACGCGCAACCCCTGGGCCTTCAGGTAGGCTACTACGCGGTTGACGCTCTCCTGCGTCGGCCCAAACATCTCGGTGAACTGCTGCGGCGTGAGGTAGTGGTGATAGAGCGGCGAGTTTGGGTCATTCTGGGCCGCAAGCAGGGCGTCGAGTTGGGCTTCGTTGCGTAGTTTGAGCGCAATCGAAAGCTGCAGGGTATGGTCAGCACTTTCGCTGTGTAGCGGCTTGTGATTCCTTAGCAGGGGAACCATGTGCCCACGGATCAGACTCCGGTTGGTTGGGGCCTGACCGTGAAGCTGGGCAAAAGCGGCGGACGGTCCAACAAACAGGAGCAGAGCCACCACGCCACTGGCACAGAGCGCAAGTAGAACGAGGGCGAGGCGGCGTGCAGATCGGAAGAATGTTGCGATGTTCATCGGCACCTCTAGCTTGCAAGATCGGTACAACAGTGTACCGCTAGACTTGGCCGGACAACATGGTCAGAGACAGCCTATCATCTGGTAGTACAGGCAAAAGGTGGATCGGATGGGAGGTAGACAGTCAAAAACACCCTCCCTTAGACGCTAAGAGGATTCGTCGGGGACTGAGGCAGACACCTCCTTTACATGTTGAGCAATCTTCTTGCTCTGTTCGACAGAAGGCTCTCTGTAGTAGCAAAAAAGACTACAGACACAGAAGAAACTCTACCAGTGGTTCATACAACGGAAGCAGCTGGCACCGGGGAGCCATGTTCCCCGCTTGCTTCCTTTATACAAGACGAGCCTGTAGTTAATAATACCGATGCAGATCACGTTTGTCAAGTATATAGGACCCGGGGCATAGATACCGTCATCTCTTCCGTTTGCACAGAAACGCTAAAAAAGCGCAAGGAGGCCACGAGAAGGAAAAGAAAGCAGCCCGGAGCGACCTTTGTCAAGGCCCTTCCCTGTAGATCAACATGTCAAGGGGGAACCCGGCTGATAGCTCGTCAGGAGGGAGCGAAGAAGTATAATTACTATCAGATGTAGAAATTTAGATCATAAGCACAAGAGAGCGGCCCACATCCGTGAACCGATTGTCTACCACTTCCACAGCTCGCAACAACCTGCCTGCCGCCGAGCGCAGGCGGCTCAGCACCTTTCGTGCTCTGCGCCATCGCAACTATCGTCTGTTATGGATCAGCCTGATCGTCTCCTCGGTCGGGACCTGGATGCAGATCGTTGCTCAGAGCCTACTCGTTCTTAAATTGACCCACAATTCCGCGCTAGCGCTGGGGATCGTCTCGCTTGCCCAGGCCAGCGCCTTTCTGCTCTTCGCTCTCATTGGGGGAAGCGTCGCCGATCGCCTCGATCGCCGCCGACTGTTGCTCTGTACGCAGAGCATCTCGATGGGGCTGGCCTTTCTGCTCGGGGTGCTCACTTACACTGGCGTCATCCAGGTCTGGATGATTGTTCTCATTGCCTTTTGCAACAGCACAGTTTTGAGCTTCGACCAGCCGGCGCGCTCCGCCCTCATCCCTCAGCTTGTGCCCCGCGAAGACCTGATGAACGCCATTTCTCTGCAGTCGGCGGTCTTTAACGGGGCGGCAGTTATTGGTCCATCGCTGGCAGGCCTGACCATCGGCCTCATTCACTACGCTGGCAACTTCTTCCTCAACGCCCTCAGCTATCTGGGTGTCCTCGTCGTGCTCTTCATTTTGCGCGTTCCTCCGGGGGAACATCCAGGTCAAGGCCAGGCTCTGGCTGCGAGCGCCAGCACTGGCAACCTGCTGCAAGCGATCCGCGAGGCACTTGGGACGATCAGGCGCGACGCTGTCTTACCCTGGGTTCTGGCCGCCTATGGGGTTTTGCTTTTTTTCAATCCCTCAGCGGCTATTATCCTCCCTTACTTCTCAGTCCAGGTGCTCCATCTGACACCGCTTGAACTTGGACTGCTCTTTTCCGCCTCGGGCGTTGGCACAGTGGCGGGGGCCCTCGGTCTGGCCTCCCTTGGCGAGGTCAGGCGCAAGGGCCGTGCGCTTATTTTAGCCTTCATCCTCTGGACCGTGGCCCTGCTTGCGTTTGCCCTGAGCCACCGCTTCTGGCTCTCGCTGCTGTCGCTCTTCATTGTTGGCGCCATGCAGAATGTGATCGCAGCCACCACGATCACCCTGATGCAGACGCGCGTTCTTCCTCAGATGAGGGGGCGCGTCATGAGTCTCAACACGCTGATGATCATGGCGATCAGGCCACTTGGCGACTTCTGCGCCAGTGGCCTGATCGCGCTCATCGGTGGCCCGCCGACCGTCGTTCTAGCGGGAGCCATTGTCGGCCTGCTCAGTCTCATCTTGCTCAGCGGGCGCCCAGCAGTTCGCTCTTTGGCAGAGCCCGGCTCTCCCTAGGAAAGGCAGGCTCCTCCTCTCGCCGGACCCGTGCAGCCTACTCGCAAGCGAAACGAAGTCAGCCTGAGGAGAGTTCCTTGATCTCAGCTTGCCTCAGCCTGGACTCACAGTGACCGTTACCACCTGGGGACTGCTCTGCAGCGGGTTCTGCCCGCCGTCGCTGGCCGTAATGGTGATTTGCCCACGCAGCGTCTTCAGCAGCAGACGTGGAGGCGTCACATAGACCGCGATCGTTGTGCCAGAACCGCTATCGCTGCCACTTGTCTGGCTGACATGCAGCCAGGAGGTGCTATCGCTATCGACGGCGGCGGCCCAGGCCACTGGGCGGGGACATCCGCCATCGATGTGCAACGAGAGCGTCTGTGGAGGTGGATTCGGCTGCAGCAGCGAGCTGGTAAAGCTTAATCCACTGGGGGTCACTTCCAGCACGCAGGGGGCCAGGACCGTCAGGGTGACGGTGACTACCTGTGCAAGCTGGCTGGGACTGGCCGGCGCTCCGTCGGCAGGTTCCAGCGAGACCGTGAACTGTCCGCTATAGCCTCCTGGCGCCAGGCCCGCCGGGTTCACAGCAACGCTCAAGCGTGTCGTCTGACCAACTGCCAGCATGCCGCTGAGCGGCGTTACATTGAGCCAGGGAGTCGCCACCGTATTGAGCGTCACGGACCACTGCAATGGATGCTGAGTAGCGCTCAGTAGCACAGAGCGCGAGGCAGGTGGCCCTCCCCCCTGCTCCACCGTAAAGCTCAGGCTACCGGGCGAGAGCACCGCCCCCAGCGGAGTACGTCCGGGTGTATCGGCGACAGCCGTCGTCGTGGAGCCGCTCGTCGCACTCTGCGGGACTCCCGAGGTTCGCAAATTCAGCAGGACCGCCACCGTCTGGGTCCGTTGCTGCATCGAGAAGAGGATAAAGCCGCTATAGGTGCCAGCATTCAACTCGTTGACAGCAATGCTGACACGGACACTCATCCCGTGGGTGGGATCAACGCGACCACTGGTTGGGTCAACCTTGAGCCAGCTCGCCGATGTAAATGCTTGCCAGTTGAGGCCCGAGGCGCAGCCCGGAGCCAGGCCCAATTCAAGCAATTGCTGGCTTTCTCCTATCTCCTGCCCCGGACCGATGGTAAACGTCAGGCTCTGAGCGCTCGGGGAGAGTCGACACGAAGGGAGAACCGTGAGCGAGGCCGCCAGTACCTGGGTCGTAGTCGACGCAGCGGCGTACGAGCTATTGAGTTGAATGACAGCCAGATAGAGACCAGGCAGCAGATGTCTCCCCTGGGCAGTGATCTCCACAGACAGGCTTTCACCGGCGGCTAGCTTGCCCTGAGCAGGCTTGAGCTGGAGCCAGTCGGCCCCGACCGCTAGAGGCGCTTGCTGACGCCCCTCCGGCGGCACCACGATCCGACTGGACCAGGTCATAGCTGCTTGCCCAGGATTAGTAAGGGTGACAAACTGCGCAGGAGGTGCCGGACCACCATCGGTGAGGGAGAAGGCCAGAGCTGCTGGTATGGCTGTGAGCGGCGGCGCCTGTCGCTCCGTGTCGCTCGCGGAGGCCGCCACGACGCGCATCGTGACCAGGATATGCAAAGAGGTACCACTATCAGAGCTGAGGGTAACAGTTCCACGATAGACGCCTGGTCGCAGATTGGCCCGCGATCCCGCAATCAGAATCGCCTGACGCTCACTGAGTACGCCCTGTGCTGGAGTAGTTAGCAGCCAAGGCTGATCAGTGCTGGCCGTCCATGACAGGCTGCCATCCCCACCGTTGCTCAACCAGAGCGGTGCTATGCTGTTGAGGCCCTGCACTCCTGTTCCCAGGTCCAGGCTGCTGCGGCTGACTTGCAATACCGGAGGGCGCAGCGGACCGCCAGCTACCACCTGAATCGTTGTGCTGGCAGTATAGTGTGTGGCGATGTCTTCGGCTTGAATGGTATGGTCCCCAGGACTCCAATCGCGTCCTATGGTCACCGTCACATCGGCGCTGCCCTGCGCTCCTAGCTGCACGACGGGGGCCATGCCAACTGGCGCCAGAGCTTCACCGACATCGTAACTGAAATAGACTTGAGCAAAAGCCCGAAAATGATCAAGGTGGAGATGCACGGATTGACCGGCCTGAACCAGCGCCGGCGTCGCTGTCAAGAATGGAGGTTGTGCCGCCGACAGGGCCGGCTGATGGACACTTGAGAAGCGAGAGCGAATGAGCCATCCATTCAGGCCAATGAGTACAAGCGCCGCTATTGTCAGCCCGACAAAGAGCCAGCGCACCCAGTGCCCGCGCCCTGGCCGCCTCCGCCACAGTGTCCAGCGTCGGCCATCTAAGGCGGAGAGGCTCCTCCTAGCGTCGCCACCGAGCGCTGGCCCGCTCTCTCGCGCGTTGCCCTCGCTATCAGCAGCAGACAGGCCGGCTACCGAGGTAGCGTGTACTGCCTCCGGCGCTCCGGTGTAGATGTCCTTGCTCGCCTGTGAGGCAGATACGTCTCCTTCTTCATCGCCTGTAACTCCAGAGGAAACCCGATCTTCAGGCCAGGCATAGCGTCGGGCCTTCCAGGACCAGCGCCAGGCGGGCTGACTTTGGTCCCAGTTACCTGGCTCAGGCTCCTGAGTCTCCCAGCCACCATTTTGACTTGTCCTCTGATCCAAAGATGGTCCCAGCCCAGAGCGCGTCAGTGGGTCAGCCCGCCCTTCCGGCCAATCGTCATCAGCGGCGCTCATGGGCACTGTCGGGAAACCACGCAGCGAGGGTGGAGGCCAGCCATCAGCGTCAGATAGGAGAGTCTCCTGCCGTGTTTCACCTTTTGGGGAAAACATCACTTCATGCTCGGCAAGGGCATGACGTTGCAGCAGCAGCGCCCGACATTCGTCGCAGAACACCACCCCATGCTCACATGGTCTGTTACAGTAGAGGCACCGATTCATTGTCACCAGACCCTTCCTACACTCGCAAGCCACATCCTATGATCAACCAAGATCGAATAGACAGCTCCAATACTGCTCTGAATAGAGAACGAAGAATTCACGAGTGAGTCACTTCAGAAGAGGCTACAGCCCATTCGTCTTGATAATATCAGGCACAGTGTGCTATTGTCATCCCCCATTTCTCTCTTTCATTGACACCCTGCAGATGCGCCGGTTATACTCTCTTTGCTCTGGAGTAGGATAGTCCTGTATGCGCGCCCTAAAAGCAAGCAAGCGAGAAGAGTAAAGGAGACGTAAGCATTACATTACGCCCTCTCACACCGTTATCCTGCGAGCAAGATTGTGACTGGGCGGGCTTCTAGCTCCCCTGAGCAGCGCTCAAAGCGGACGCGGGCACCCTAACGTGAGGGCGGCAGCTCGGGCAAAGGTCTGCCATCTATGGAACGTCGCGATCAATCGGGCCTACATCCAGGCTACGTGCAATGTCACGCGCACTGTCGCCGCTTGGGCGCCGAGGATTCAAATCACCGGGAGTTCTTCGGGAGGTCATGTCTGTGGGCAGGCACATGTCGGTCGCAAGGGATTGCTTCTTTGTAGTGAAGGGGCAAGGTCCTGTCCTTGGGGGGCAAGCTGTCGAGCATCGCACAAACGGAGGCAGAATGCGGTCAGCGGATGGGAGCAAACGGAATAGTAGCCCTGGCCAGAGGGAGCAACGCCCTGCGGGAGCAGCAAAGGTCGCTTGTGGATGAGAGTCCTCATGTGCCGGTGGAGGAGCTATGCGTGAGCGCAATCGCTATATCGATAGAGTGATCGGTCACTATCGAATCATTGCAGGTCTCGGCAACCGGCCAGCAAGTAGCACTTATCTGGCTCAGCACCTGACCGCTCCCGGCCACACGGTGGTAATCAAGTTCTTCCACCCACCTTTCCCGCGCAACCGCGAGCAGTATTTTCGTGAGGTGCGCTTGCTTCGCATGCTGCGGCATCCCCATCTGCTTCCTCCGTTGGAGAGTGGCATCGATCAGGATGAGGTCTATCTGATGAGCGAATATGCGCTGCGCGGCTCGCTGCGTCAGCGGCTGGCGCGCCAGGGCATGACGCCGCTAAGCCTGACGGAGGCTGGGACGCTGCTACAGCAGGTTGCCGATGCTCTGGCCTATGCCCACCACTTCAACGTAATGCACGGCAATCTGAAGCCGGAGAACATCCTCTTCAATACCAAAGGGGAGCTGTGGCTCACTGATTTCAGTTGGGCAACCGCAACTGACGGTGAGCCGGCACTACGCCCCGGCAGTTGGCCATATATGGCCCCCGAGCAGTTCGCTGGGGTCACAACCCGCGCCAGCGATCAGTATGCTCTGGCCTGCATCGCTTATGAGCTGCTGACCGGACGGCCTCCTTTCAGCGGCACGGACTTCGCAACCCTGGCCCACCAGCACGCCCACGAGCAGCCCGTAGCACCGACTCAGCTTAATCTGCTGCTGCCGCGTCGCGTGGATGAGGTGCTGCTGCAAGCTCTGGCGAAAGAAAGCGACCAGCGTTTCGCCGACGTGAAGGAATTCATGGCAGCGCTCTTCCCGCCAGCCTCCTCCGCTGTAGCCGGCAGCTTGCCTGCACCAGCCAGCAGCGCCGTCCCAGGTTTGCCAGCGCCAGGAGGGCGGGCGAAGCTCTTCCCTATGGAGTTCTCACCAACGCGTGGGGAATTGTTCCGCCCCAGTGATGCCAGCCGCGGCCTGGAGAGCGCTCAGGCCAGCGGTCCGGCTTCCTCCGGCAGACCTCAATCCGCCAGGTCCCCAGAGCCAGCCCCCAGCAGCGAGGGCGGTGCCGTTCCAGGCTCTTACTCTTACGGGTCCGCTGGCCCCTCCACGAGCAAGGCATCGACAGAGGAAGAAATCTCTATTTACGAGCAGGAGACCTTGCCCTATCCGTCGCTCTCTTCTCAGGGGCAGACGCCGCCTTCATCAGATCAGGATCAGGCGGCGGCGGCCCCCCCTGCAGGCGAAGAGAGTCTGACCAGCGAATCATCACCGCCGTCGGGAGCCGTCCCTGGCGCCCCTGAAAGGGATACCCATTCAGAGAGCAACCCTCCGAGCGTCCTCTGGCCGGTCTCACCCGCTCCCATGCCTGGTCTAGAGCAAACGGATGCGGCATCCCAGCAAGCGAGTGAGCCAGCACCGCAGGACACAGCGGCGGCGCCTGCACTCCCGTGGAACGAAGAGGCTACAGTCGTCAGTGAGAGCATCAGGCCAGCTTTCAGCCGCGTGGCCGGCCCTGCCAGCGCTGGCGCCCGTCGGAGTCCCCAGGGCATCAACTATTGGCGCGAGGCCAGACAAGGACGCTGGATTCTCATGGGAGTAGTCAGCCTGATTGTCCTTCTGAGCCTGCTCATTATCCTGCTCCTGCCCTTGCTATCAGCCGGTCTGTGGCGCCAGACTGCACAACAGACGCCAGGCGTGCCAACCAGCACCGTTATTGCAACGGTGCTTCCGACCCCTACGCCCACGCCCAGCCCGACCCCCACTCCTTCACCGACTCCTACGCCATCGCCTACGCCCAGCCCGACCCCTAGCCCCACACCACGCCCGACACCTTCGCCGACCCCTACCCCTCCACCACCCTTGCTGACCGTCAGCCCGACCCAGCTCAACGGGCCAAACGACTGCAACCGTGACAGCATTACCTTCCGCTGCGAGGTGACCATCGCGCTCTCCTCCTCAGCAAGCGACACCACCCAGTGGTCCGCCAGCAGCTCCAACGTGCGCGCCTTCTTCTCGCCACAACAAGGCTGGCTGGAGCCTGGCAGCCAGCAGCAGGTAACTGTCTACATCTATGCTTCCTGCCCCCGCAGCGGCAAGCTGCTCTTCCGTACCCAAGACGGCACCTCCGCCAGCGTCGCCTGGACCTGTTAGCCGCGCCTCCACTGCCCACCTGGCGGCATCGGCATCATAGCCAGTGGACAGGCCCCTCTATGGTCGGCCCCCCAGCGCCGCGCCAGCCTGGAGCTTCACAGGCCGGGCCTGCGCGCGACTGGAGCGGTTCGGCGCCGGCTTCACTGATAGCGTAAAGCCTCGATTGGGGTAACGCGTCCCGCCTGCCAGGCCGGCAGGAGCGCCGCCAGAAGCGCAGCCCCTAGAGCAATACCGACGATGAGAGCCAGATGGCCCCAGGGAATAACAAAGACCAGACCGGTCTGATAGCGCTCAAAAAAGTTGGCAGCAAACAGATTGCGCGCTAACAGCAACCCCAGCACGAGACCGATGAGACTTCCGAGGACCGCTACTAACAAGGACTCGCCCAGAAAGGCCCCTCTAACCAGCCGGCGACTGCAGCCCAAGGCCCGCAGCATCCCAATCTGCTGGCGCCGCTCAATCACGGCACGCGTACCGGTGATGGCCAGAGCCGCCACGCCCAACAGAAGCGCCAGCCCCACAATGCCAATCATGATATCGCTAAGGAGGATACGCGGCCCCCGCACCTCCCAAATGGCATCTTCCAGCACCGTGGTTTCCAGGCCATCATCGAGAAAAGCCGAGCCAAGCTGAAGAGCCAGCGCCCGCTTATCGTGGCCAGGCGCCACCTTAAAGTAGTAAGCCTGAACCTCGGGATGGTCATCGTCAACCGTGATCGAACCATAGAGGCGCTGTGAAATGTAGAGTCCGAAATGATCGCCATTGCTATTATCGACCACCCCAATAATGGTCAGCTTGGCGACCGAGGCATTGAGCAGAGCAGAGGAGAGATCTTCGTTGCTAGTCGGCGAGCGCGTCACCCAGACGCTTTGCGGCGTGAAGCTTGTCTCCCCCAGAGAAATCCCACTGAGAGCAAAGGCATAATATGGGTCCAGGCCGGGCGGCGTGAGCGGGACTCCAGCCTCGTTGGCCGTCGGCGCCGAGGGGTCATAGACACCAGGCGAACTGCGCGCCCCCAGGCTGGCCTCTAGAGCGCTGCTATCGATCAAAGCATAGTTCGGGTGCTCTTGCAAGGCCCTCCAGACAGCAGCATCACTGCTGAAGCCACGCGCCCGCGCCACCAAATGCAAGCCGTAACCTTGCAAAAAGCTTCCGCTGATCACCTGAGCCGGGTATAGGCGCCAGGCTGGTTGAGGAGCCGTCGGCTGAATGACCCCTACCAGCGTCGTGGTCCGCACCCCCAGAGCACTGAAGTCCCCAGGATCAATACCATGCCGGGCCAGGATGGTCCGCAACTGCTCATCAGGGGCCTGCCTGCCTTGACCGGAAAGCAGGGGACGAAAGTAGGGAATAGCCTGAATATCATAGCCACCCGTTTGCAGATTAATGTCGGCATAACTATGCTGCATGGCCGCCGTGATCACTGTCATCACGGTCAAAGCGAAAACCACGAGGCTGAACATTGTCACGCTCAATCCCATGCGAAAGCGGTAATGCAGCGGATAGGAGGCCATCAGGCGTGCTAACAGGTGCAGACGTGGGCGCAGAAGACGCGAGAGCGCAAGCAGCGGCTTGACTAGCAACTCTCCATTCGAGATGAGGGCCCAGACCACCCCCAGGGTCATCATGAAGCCGGCCAGAAAGAAGACCTCAATACTGGAGCGGAAACGTACCAGCCCCAGTGAGGCGAAGAGGTCAAATGGCACCGCCCAGTAAGCACAGATGGAGAGGCCAGCAATAGCTGGCACCAGGCGATCACAGAGACGGCGCACCCTGGGTCTGTGCCGGGCCGGACTCAGGGCCACAGCCACGGTTTTGAGCAGCAGGCAGCCACCAATAACTAGCAGCGAGAAACCAAGGGAGAAAGGCGCAACCAGACGTTCGGCCAGGCCATAAGAGAGCAGCCACAAGCCCCCGAGCAGGGGCAGCAGACCCGCAAGCACCAACGCACGCCCTCCCTCAATGCACAGCTCGCCGAGATAGCTGAACAGGCGACGACGGCGCTGGCGCAGGGCCTTCCCAACCAGGGCCAGCAGACTCAGCAGCTCTTTGAGCGTGCGCGGTCGCCGCTCCGGCTCTGGCAGATTGCGCAGAGCCTCCACCACGGTCATACGACTTACCAGCCAGGCGGAGACCGTTACCGCACAGAAGGTAAAGATAGTACCGAGGCAGTAGGCGATGAGCAGACTGCGCGGCTGAAAGGTCAGTTTGAGCGGAAAGTCGAAGCGCGCCAGAACGGGACCGAGCAAGAGCACCAGCAAGGCCCCAATGATTACCCCCAGCGCTAAGCCGATAAAGGAGGCCAGCAGATCATAGACAGCCCCTTCAAAGAGAAAGGTCAAGACGAGATGCCGCCGCAGCACACCAACAGCGCGCGCCATCCCCATCTCCACCCGCCGCTCCGCCGCCAGCAGCACGAAGATCAGGAAGATCAGCAGCATGCCAATGGCCACGATAAAGAGGGAGAACAGCATGAAGATGCGGGAGAAAATATCTTGCGCCTTCTCAGAATTCAAAATCGCCAGTTTTTTGACCTCGATAACGTGGACATTGCGCGGGATGAGCTGCTCTAGCTTCTCGGTGACGCGGTCGGAGATTGCGATGCTATCGGGGCCGTCACTCCCACGATTGGCCACAAAGATTTGAGTGATGGCGTCGCCGCACTGCTCGATCTGCCGGAATAGCTGGACTTGACTGACTATGAATGGGGTTTCGCCGATCATGCCGCTGCTAGCGGCAATCGCACGTACGCGCACTTCATAGCGCCGCCCTGGCCAGCGCTGCGAATAGAGATAGAGGCGATCGCCGGCATGAGCGTTGAGAAGTTGCGCCAGCGAACGATTCAGATAGACCTCATTGCGACCCAACGAGGCCAGATGTAAGTGACCCTGACCGTTCTCGGCCACAATGCCGCCGAAGCCATCCTCACTGCCCGGGATGGCCGCCAGAGCGGTGACTCCCGAACGGACCTGGCGCGAAGTCTGGTCGGCTACCAGCAAATCATGCTCCATAATGGCCGCGCCCAGGGCAGCAATATCAGGATCGTCGCGCACCTGCTCCCGCAAGCGGTAATAGATGGACGCATCGAAGAAGCCCAGATCACCAGAACCGCCTTCGATCGTCTCGTCCACATTGCCCACATTATAGGTTGCGACGCTGCGCACCGCCCCCGTGATCACATCGCCAGTCGCCAGAGCGCTGGAGAGCAAAGTCGTCGAGAGCATGAGCGCGAAAATGATCAGCACCATCTGCATGCGCCGTCGCGGGATATTGCGCACACCGATCTTAAAAAAAAGCCGATTGCTTAACGCCAGTAGCAGGACCAGCGCCACAATCGCCAGCGTCACGATCAGCAGAATCGTGCTAAGAGTATCAAGCGGGATGCCAAAGAGTTCTGTCATGCCACTTTTCTACGGATAGACTGAGCTTTGCTGTTTCCTCCTGTCAGCACTGCCCTCTTTCACAGCAGCCTGCGCCTTGCAGCGCCGGTCAGACCACCTCTCTCCCCCTTGCCCACCTTGCTGTCCGGTAGCAAGGAGTGGTCAGGACCGCTCTATCTGGCTCCTCGGCTTCGCTCGCTCAGCGCAGCGCCCGGTAAAAGAGGTCAGCCAGAGCCACGTAGCCAATGGCGCTTGGATGGAGGCCATCCTCACTGACGTACTCAGGATGACGAGCCAGGTTGTAGCGTTGCTGCGACAGATCCACGAGAATCATATGATGCTTTCTGACCTTATCAGCAATAGCAGCATTATACTGCTGAATCTGTTCGCGTAGCCAATCCTGGTCGAAAGAGCGGAAATGCGGGAGTAACGTCAGATCAGGCACGTTGGCAATGGCAACCCGCGCCCGCGGTGCCCCGGCCTGGAGGCGTGTGAGGAGCAGATCCAGGTCGCGCGCATAGGCCGTTACCGGCACACGGTCGGCCAGATCGTTGACGGCCAGCCAGATGGTCACAATATCGGGGTGAACATCGAGCGCGACGGGCAATTCGAGGCGCAGAGCCTGATGCACATGGATGCCCGGAATGCCAAGATTCACCAGATGGACGGACGGGCCGAGCTTATGGGCTAAATCGATGGGCCAGTTATCGGCATAGGGATCAGCGGTACCGAAACCAAAGGAGTCGGAGGCACCAATGGCAACGTAGACGAGACCTTTATGAACCGCTCCCAACTCGTTAGCGGCAATAGGCGTTTCATCCGTCGAGCCACAGGCGCTTAGCAGACAGAGATTGCAGAGAAGACCGACCACTAGCCACAGGCTGGTTTTGACCAGCCACGCCCGGCCTGACCAGCGTCCAGGCCGAGCGCGCGCCGGCCAGGGGTGCGGCTGGTCATCCTTGCCCTCGGGGCTGCCGTACCCAGGCCTGCAGCGGTCAGCCACAGGAGTCCAATCCTTCGTTGGCGTTCTCATGCACAGATATGGATGCAAGGTACTCGGCTCTGGTGAATAGCTGCCTCTCTAATGTGGATTATATCATCTTTTTGAATATCATACTATATCAATATGATGGATAGAAGGCGCTCGCCGTTTGGCCCAGCTCAGTCAGTCGGACAGGAAGAAGGTAAGGCATAGTGGTCAGCCGGGAGTCGAGGAAGAAGCAACGGCCCCAGCATCCGAGAGTCGAGAGCCTGACCCTGCGCCCGGTCCTGAGCCAGCCTAGCGCTCGGAGCAGAGCAGAGTGAAGCATGACCCTCGCCTACTGGTGCCGCCGCTTGGCCAGGCTAACGCCCATAGCGGGTATGGGAGCGAAGAACAGCGCTCACTCACTACCGGAGCCAAGCGCTACGAGGCCTTACGACCTTCGGCCTGAGCAAAGGCCGCCTCGGTTTTGGCCGCCATAATAAAATCGTTCTGATGCAAGCCGCCCACGGCGTGGGTCCAGAAGGCGACCTTCACCTGCCCCCATTCAGTCACGATCTGGGGATGATGGTCTTGCTCCTCAGCAAGCGCTCCAACGGCATTTGTGAAAGCAAGAGCGTGAGCAAAGTTATCGAAGCGAAAGGTCTTTTCAATGCGCTTAACCCCATCCACCTCGACCACCTGCCAGCCGGGGATCTGAGTCAGCAAGCTGCTGATCTCGGCCTCTGTCAGCGCTGGCTCACCGCCGCGACAGGGCACACAGCGCATCTGCGCTAAATCCTGCATAGGTGCCTCCCATTTTCCCTTGTCAGAAAAGCAGACGAACACGAGGACAACGCACCTAAACGGCAGACAGGCAAGCGTGAGAGGCGAAGCTCACGCATTGCCCATCTCATAGTGCTCTTAGGAGAGTATAGCCAAGAAGGTCCAGCGCTTGCCACTCCCCGACCCCAAAACAAAACGAGAGCGTGCAGGCTCCCCGCCTGGCTGAACCGACAGGTTCGCCTCCTGGTCACTTCCAGACCGGCAAACCTGCCTCCTCTCCTGACCGGGGGTGCCCGGCACGCTCCCGCTCCATGCCCGACCACCCACCCTCCGCACAGCACCGCAGCACATACACGGAAAGAGCAGCCCATTCCACGCGCGCTGACTGCCGCTCAGCGCTCACCCGTCCCTGACAAGTTCTCCTAGCATCCTGCGAGCCAACACCAGACTATCAACCTCGTAGGTACCCGCAGCCACCCGCGCCCTCAGCATCGCCACACGTTCCGCCCGCTCCTCCTCCAGCAAAGCAGCCAGACTTGCCCCAGCTACCCCTGACTCCTCGGGTTCTGGAGTGGCAGCCGTCTCACTGAAAGCATCTTGTCCGCCCGGTCTGTTGCTAGCAGAGGAGGAACGTCGCCGGCGAGGCAGTGCGGATTGCAGATAGCGCTCCTCATCGCGACCGCGGAGCCAGGGCTGCCAACCGATCCCTCTCTCTTGCAGAGAAGAGGCCTGCCAGCCCTCTCCCGGAGCACTTGCCTGAGCCGTATCAGCGTTCGCGCGCGACGCCCTGCTGCGCCCCGACTGCTTGCCCGCCCGAGTCACCTGCCGAATACGCATTGTGATCAGGACTCCTCTCTTTCTTCCTTCACTCACTGCGTCGCCAGCAACAGACACGGACAGTCTTGCCACGGGCACCGGCGACGGACCAGTGACCTTCCTACATGGAGCTTTTGCCACTTTCCAGTGTAAAGGCCAAACCTGGCGCAGGTAAGAGGTATTTGTCGCTGATTCAAGAGACCAGAAGTCCCTGATTACCGTCGCACGCCTGGTCCCCTGCCGGCGCATAGCCCGGGCCCCGATCTCCTGTCTTGCCCCAGACCGCGGCAATCCAGCCGGCTTACGCTACTGGCAGTAGGCCGGCAGCGAACCACTAAAACTCTGAGGATGGAGCAGTTGGGCCAGACACTGCAGGCCATCGACAAGACGTGGCCCAGGACGCTGCATCAGATCGGTGTTGAGGTGATAGACATGGTGCAGCTTGACCGCCGTAATCTGGTTCCAGTTGGGACGGCGATAGACCAACTGGGGATCGCCCCCATAGCGCGGGTCCTCAGTCAGAATAATATACTGGGGATTGGCGCGGATCACCGCCTCATCGGTCACCTGGGGATAGCCACCGTTGCTGGTATTGTTGTGAAAGACATTGATGGCATTGGCATCCTGCAACAGCTCGTCGCCAAAGGTTCCGCCACCAAAGACATAAGGCTTGCCAGGTGTACTATCATCGGCCTCCAGCATCACCGTCGGCGGCGTCGTTCCCTTGACCGCCTGGCGAATTTGAGCAATGCGCTGCTGTAGCTGTTTGACCAGCGCATTGGCTGTGCTCTCAGTGAAGGTCAGGCGCCCCACAGTCTGAATCTCGGCCAGCATCAGTGCAATAGTATTGTCCGGCAAATCAACTACATGCAGGCCCAGACGCGCCAACTGCGCATCGTATTTCTCGGTGAGACCGCCGGAGCTGAGAACTAGATCGGGATGGAGCGCGACGATACGCTCAACATTGTAGTTACCATTGGCATCCGAGATACGCGGCAGGCGCGTCAGCTGAGCAGGATAGTCCGTATAGTAGTCGACGGCGACAACGCGGCTCTCCAGATGGAGCGCGGCCAGAATCTCACTCATGCTCGGCACCAAGGAAATCAGGCGTTGCGGGGCTGTCTTAGGAAAGACCACCGGAGTACCATAGATATCGCGCACCACCGTTGGCGTAGGCGTAGGGCTGGACTGCACCGCACTGCCGCCGCTCTGACCCTGACCGCAGGCAGCGAGCAGAAGGAAGCTCAGCCCGAGCAAACACAGAAATAGCCGTCTGGAGATGACAAGGATGCTCATAAAGCTCACTCCTCCACAGCAAAAGATAGCCGTCCATTGTCACCTCGCGTAGAGGGGGCGCAACCACAACACAGAAGGACCGGAAACGCAGCGGGTCAGCTCGGTTCGGTGGTTGATAGTACGCCTGCTCCTTTGACGCGAAGGAACAAGGGCCACTGGCATCAGGCAGGTCTCCTGGCTTCTGGCTCAAGCGCACCCCGACGCGCCTTCCCATTCCCTTAGCTTAGCTTGGCTTGGCTGGACCTGGTTCAAACACAGGCCGCTTGATCTATACAGGAACAGTGGCTTGTTGGTTGCTGATTCTTGCTCGTACCCGCCCGCAGCGAGGAGCAGGCGGGCCGCCGAGATGCTCGCCAGTCACAGTAGCGCGACTGCGCCGGATTTGCACCGGCTTCCCTATTCTGCCGGAAATGAGCGCAGGCATTTCCGGCCACCTGATGCGTTGCACAGCTTACTGATAGCAGAGGAAGTATATGCAAGAGGCTAGCTGGCTGTCAACCCATAGCGCACGCCGTTCCGGGACAAGAATCGCAACGGACAGGCAGGGCGTCCGGCTCACACCTAAGAAGCTACCGCCGCAGCATCGAGACGGGCCGCAACCAGCTCCCGCAGACGGACCGCATTCTGCACAGCATAGCCCTCAACATCGTTATTGAAATAGACATAGCATTCACGTCCCTCTCTGGCTTCGCTGGCCAACCAGGCAGCCCAGAAAGTCAGCTCGGCCTCGTCGAAGCAGGGACCAGCTTGCCCACCGTGGAGGCGCAGATAGCGAAAAGGCGCAGTGGCCGGCAGCTCCAGCGGCGTGGAGAGCGCTCCCCCAACGGCAATCACCAGGGCGCAGCCAGCCTCTGCCAGCAGCGCGCACAGGCGCTCAGCCGCGGCCCCCTGGAGCCAGGAAGGATCACGAAACTCAAAAGCCACCTCTAACCCTGGCGGTAGCAAGTGCAGAAAGGTCGCCAGGCGTTCGAGGTCGCACCGCCAATGCGGCGGAAGCTGGTAAAGAAGGGGACCCAGGCGCGGACCCAGGCCACGCGCTGCCTCCAGCAGGCGCGCCTGTGGCTCAGCCGCATCGCGTAGCTTTTTCATATGCGTCAGATAACGACTGGCCTTGACCGCAAAGCGAAAGCGCGGATGAAAAGCTACCTGTTCGGCCCAAAGAGCAAACTGCGAACGCGGAGGCAGATGATAGAAGCTGCTATTAATCTCTACAGTAGCAAAATGGCGGGCATAGTAAGGCAGATACTCCTGCGGCGCCAAAGCAGCCGGATAAAAGCGCCCAACCCAGTGCGGATAGATCCAGCCCGAGGTGCCAATCCAGATGGTCATCGCTCGGCCTCCACGAACCCTCACTTAACCAGAGGAAAGCCCTCCCCTCTGCGTACCCATTGCGCTCTCACAGCGGCCAGAGCAGGATAGCGAGCCGGTTCCAGGACGCTCGCCTCTTCCCTTGCGCTCTCTTTAGAAGATACTACAGCGGTCTAGCGAGCCGCAAAGGGCTGCCCTCGCCAGCCAGCGACAGAGCCTGATCAGCAGACAAAGGGTCGCAAGCCAAGGCCTCGGCCAAGCGCAGCAGAGAGCGCCGCATCCTTCAGGTAGCCACCTGGAGGACCTCGACCACAATCACGCTGACGTTATCATCGCCACCACCATCGAGGGCCGCCTGAATCAAGCACTGGCAAATCGTCAGAGGATCGGCATTGAGGCCTAGTAGATGCTCAATCTGTGGATCACGCACCATCTCCCAGAGGCCATCTGAGCACAGGAGCAACTTATCGCCCCTTAATAAAGGCACAGCAAAAACATCAACCTCGACCGCCGCCCGATCGCCCAGGCAACGGTAAATCTGATTGCGATGCGGATGATGATAGACATCCTCACGCGAAATCGCTCCCTCATCCAACAAACGAGCAACGACCGAGTGATCCTGCGTCACCTGAGTCAGGCCCACCGCCGGACGATAGAGATAGGTCCGGCTATCGCCCACATTCAGCACATACGCCGTGCTATCAAGTAGCAGGGCCGCCGTCACCGTTGTGCCCATATCAGCTTTATCAACGCGATTACGCTGATAGAGCTTCAAATTAGCGTGCTGTAATGCATCAACCAATATACCTGTCAAAAAGGCTTCATCGTTCTCCACGGAATTAGTCAAAGCCGGTAGAGTGAGTTCACAGAAAGTCTCCACTACCAGGCGGCTCGCCTCGCGGCCATTGGAATGGCCCCCCATGCCATCGGCCACCACACAGAGACCGAACGTTTGACCGGTATGCGCTCGCTGCTGCTGAATAGCAGCAATATTGTCCTCATTCGGCTTATACCTGCGCTTCAAACCAGGATCAGTAGCTGCCCCCATGCGGATGACCAGCATTCCCCTGGGGCGGGCATCGGCATGCAGCGATGCCTGTTGCTCTCCATTGCTCACGACCGCGGGAGTCTCAATCTGTCCATTGAGCGAAGGAGGAGTCTCCAGCGGAGATGTCTGCTTCTCTATGGGGAAGGCTAGCTGTTCCTCTGCAGGAGCTGCCACCAGCGCGGACAGCGTAGCAGGTGTTGAGAGAGGCAGATCAACCTGCGTAGGGAAATCGGCCCAGAGAGCACGCTGCTGCGATGCCTGAGAGACAGCAGCACCTTCCAGACCAGACGAGGAGGATCGATGAGGGGAGAGCCTTGACTGAGATGGAGCCGGCGGAGACGGCGCGTCACTGGAGGACTTGGGAGCAGCGGGCCGATGGCCCATTACAGCATGCATCGTCTGGGCCTCAACCTCGCGCAACTGCTCAAGCTCATGCCTGAGCAAGCGACGCTCTTCCAAAGTGCGCCAGGCGGCCTGCGCGAGATGCCAGCCAGCGAGCACTAGCCCTATCCAGGCCGCAGCCAGGAGAAGGCTCAAGAAGGCCAAACCCAAGAGAGGGAGAAGAAGAGCAGGCCCGCGTACGGCCCACAGTGCTGGAAGCTGCTGGAGCTTTTGCCAGAGCAGCAGCCAGGCATGGGGAGGGAAACCTTGCGAGACCCAAACCAGAACGGCCAGCGCACAGAGCCACCCACATGCTTGCACGAAGAGCGGGAGCCGGCGGACCCCATAGCCGATGTTGAATTGCCCCAGCATCGCTTCGCTATCCTCTCTTTACCAGGCCGTGCCGGGCACTCACGATCAGCTCAACATCATGCTTCTCTTGCAATTCTTGCCGACAATATTAAGTATACTCCACACTTCGCATAGTGTACAGCATGACCATCCAAAATTCCTGGTACACGCGCCCGCAGATAGCCGAGAGCAGAGAGCAGCGCCCCGCTTCTAGCGGAAGAATCAGTCAGAACCATCTTGCCACCAGCGCCAAAAGGGGGCTTGACAATTCGCAACAAGTCGAGTATCCTAGGTCCTAGCAACTGCAAAGAAAGAAAGAACCTGTCCATCAACACGCAAGGAGAGGTCGCATAGAGGCCTAGTGCGGCGGTTTGCTAAACCGCTAGGGATCAAAAGTCCCTCGTGGGTTCGAATCCCACCCTCTCCGCCAGACCGTAGCGCAGTGGTCTGTGTACAGGGGTGTAGCTCAATGGTAGAGCAGCGGTCTCCAAAGTGCGCCCCTGTGGTGCTTCTGTTCTTGTTGCGGTAGTGCAACATCACTGAAGCGGGTGTGATTAAAGCACGACCTTACCTGGCCACCCGAAAGGGGGCGGGGACAACAGCATGGTCGAAAAGTCCGGCGCCCTCCCCAGCAGACAGGGGAAGATGAACGCCGGGCAGCTAGGCCGGGCATGGTGAAGGCTGGATTGCTTGAACCTCAGTCGCTCGCTTCGTTGGATTGCCAGTCGTAATTTGGAGGGCTGGTAACCGCTTCTCCAGCGAGGCTCTCGTCAGTCCCCTGACGAGCGTGGCGGCGAACGAGGCACCTAAACCCGGAGCGGAGCAGAAGCGCAACTGGGGGATCGCCTAAACACCGCAAGGTGCATGGCGACGGAGCATCCATAGTACTCAAAGGCTCAGGGTAATGCCTGAGACATGGGGAAGGGATGCAGGAGGTCAGCCCACTCCTTCACCTAGCTACGTTCGACCAGGTCGAGCGTAGCCTGTTGTATGTAGGGCCTGAACCTCTGGAGAGCCGGATGCATCGAAAGGTGCACGTCCGGTTCGGGGAGAGCACCAGCAGCCCTGTAAGATGGGTTGCGGGAGAGCCGCTCCACACCGCAGGTTGCGGGTTCGAGTCCTGCCGCCCCTGCCCTTAATAGTAGCTCTTAAAAGGCCAGCCTTCTTGAGATAGCTGGCCTTTTTGCTTGCCTCTTCCACCTTGCTGCTTTGCGCCAGCTACCCAGCTCTCTCACGCCGCTCCCACAGAGACTGCTCCCTGGCCTGTTCATCTATCCTCTCGGTCGGCTTGGGTCCCATGCATTGCCCCATCTCCAGCAGGTATGGTATCATAGGCAACAGAGCAAGATGCCAGACGGCAAGGAACGGCAGCAGAAAGGGCAAGCAAGCGGGCCAGTCTGACTGGCTGAAGCCGATCGCTCAACCGGCAGAGGCTGCGGGCAGGAGAAGCGTCAGCCTTTTCCCTGCCGGTACTCCTGGCAGAATTGGCCCATCCAGATGGGTTGCTGTCTGCCTGCTTGCCAAGCCTTCCCCTGATCGCCCTGGCAGAGGCAGCGGTCGGTCACTCTAAGCGAAGAGATAGACAATGGCCGCTTCAGCATCGTGAAGGGATGTTCGTGTGAGCAACGCAGAGAAACGTCAACGGATTGCCGTTTATCCGGGCAGCTTTGACCCGCTCACGCATGGTCACCTGGATATCGCGCGGCGCGGCGCCCGCCTTTTCGATACGCTGATCGTGGCAGTCTACGCTGTTCCCGACAAAAACCTGCTCTTCTCTGTTGACGAGCGGGTACAGCTCTGGGAGGAGGTCATTGCCGCTGAGGGCCTCACCAATGTCCGCGTGGAAAAATTCTATGGCCTCGTTGTCGAGTTTGTCCGCTCAGTTGGTGGCTCGGTGATCATCAAGGGCCTTCGCTCTCCCAACGACTTCGAGGCAGAGTTTCAGCAAGGGCTGATGAATCGCAAATTGGCCCCAGAGATAGAGACCGTTTGTCTCCTAACCAACTTGCAACATCTCTTCGTCAGCTCTTCGCTGCTGAAAGAGGTAGCCCGCCTGGGAGGGAACGTGAGCGATATGCTGCCGCCGGCAGTAATCAGGGCCTTGCAGCGCAAGTTTGGTCACGGTGAGGCCTGAAGTGAGCGAGCACCATGCGAGGCTAGCGCCGAGCGGGTGCCTGCGATCAGAAGCCCCGCCAGCCAGCTCACCAGCGTGTTGAGCGCGAGCCGTGCTCCTACGGCTGGGCGGTGCTATCGCCGGTTGGGTCGCAGGCGGCAGGCTGCCGCTTGGGTGGAGCAGGTAACCTGGTCGGCGCCGCGGGATGTCACCAGAGAAAACCTCTCCTCCGCCTGATGGCAGGGGAAGACGAGGAGAGTCGAGCTGATTGAGCCAATGCTTGCCCGGTAGCCGTCCTGTCAATCAGCGGCAAGAGAGCACGAGGAAGAGGAAGGGTCAGTGTGGATATACTCTATCTGGTAGATCGCCTGGAAAACCTGATCGCCAGCAGCCGCAGGATGCCCTTTGTTAATCAGATCATGGTCAGGGAGGCCGAGATCCTGGCGATCCTCGATCAAATGCGTGCAGCGATTCCTGAAGAGGTCAAACAGGCTCGACGCCTTCTACAGGAAAAAGAGCGCATTCTGGCACAGGCACAGGCCGAAGCGGCTAGCATCCTGGCCAAGGCGCGCGAGGAGTCCGAGCGGGTGATGGATCGAGAGGGGCTATTGCGCCAGGCCGAGGAACGCTCACAGGAGCTGGTACGTCTGGCAGAGGAGCAGGCTCAGCAGCTCAAGAGCGAGGCTAATGCCTACGTCGCGGAAACCTTGCGTTCCTTGCATGAACACTTGACAGCCATCGAAACGGAAATCAGCCGCACCATTCTCAGCATCGAGAAGGGCCTGGAAAGCCTGGAAGCCTCCGCCTATAACGAGGAGGGCGAGGATCAGGCCCCTGAAGTGTTGTCAGAGGCAAACTATGACCTTTACGCCGATGAGGAAGAGGCGGAGGATGCCCTGCCCCCCCATCCTTCTCCACGTCGCTCCTCCCTGGCTGCCGATACGATGGGCGGCCCGATGCTGGGGCGTCCAGGCGAGCCCCCCCACCGCCCCGAGCCCAGGGCTTGACACACCTTCTCAGGGTCACCTATAATGAACCAGCGTACGTGAGAAGCTGAGTATCTTCCAGACTTGCGCCATCGACAGACAGCCTGACCTGTTCAGCACTATTTGCAGCCCTTCTCCCGTTCAGTCGTCTACTCTGGGGCGAAAAGTGAGGTTCCGTTTCTTATGCAGTACAACGTGGCGCAACTGCTGAAGGCGTCTATTGGTACCGCCTTCCAGGCAGATATTCATGAAGAAGATGTTCAGCTGGATAGCGATCTAAAGATACTCGGCGCTGTCAACGGCCACGTCCGCATGCGACGTACCGACTACGGGTTGCTGGTCGATGGCTGGGTGGATCTGACCCTCCCGATGGTCTGCGACCGCTGCTTGAAGCCCTTTGAGCAGCCCATGCATATCACCTTCGAGGAGTTGTTCTATCCTACCATCGATGTCACCAGCGGTATGCCTGTTCCCCCACCCCTGGGTGAGGATGAGGGCTTTCCGATCGACGAGCACCACCAGCTTGACTTGAGCGAGGCTGTGCGCCAACATCTGCTGCTAGAGTTGCCAATGCGCGCGCTTTGTCGCGAGGACTGCCCAGGTCTCTGCCCACAATGTGGCCACGATCTGAGCCTGGGCCCCTGCCAGTGCCAGCCGGAGATCGATCCGCGCTGGAGCGCTCTGGCCGAACTGCTGCAGCAGCGCTTGTCATCGCAAGCTTGACGTGCTCGCTATGTTTGCTGTGTTCGCTGGCCACCTGGTTCATTCCCGCCAGTCAGCCCGATGTAGGAGATAGAGGAGGAGCCTTTTCTATGGGCGCATTACCAAAACAGCGAGTTTCTCATGCCCGTAAGGGCGAGAGACGCGCACATTTTCATTTGAAGCTGCCTCAGCTGGTGCTTTGCCCACAGTGTCGCTCGCCGCGACTCGCCCACCATGCCTGTCCGAAGTGTGGCACGTACCGCGGTCGCCAGGTTTTCTGGCCCAAGGAGCGTAAGCGTTAGTGGCGCGGGCGCAGTGTATCAGTGCGCGTTTTACTGACTGGAACAAGCAATTTGAAACCACGACGAGAAGAGGAGAGAGTGTGAGGTCAGGCAAGGATCGCGGTCGAGCGAGGTAAGCTCAGGCAGGCAGGCAGGCAGGTGAGAGCAAGCAGCAGGTGCCGCCTGAAGCCTCGCTCGCGCCGCGCTTGTCCCTCACGCGAGTGTAATTCTATGGCAGCACAAGGATTAGCTTTCCTCTTTCCCGGGCAAGGCAGTCAGACGGTCGGCATGGGAGCCGATATTTATGAGCAGTCGCCGGCGGCCCGCCAGGTCTTCGAGCGGGCTGACCAGGCTCTCGGCATGGAGCTGAGTGCTCTTTGCTTTCAGGGACCCGAAGAACAGCTTCGTGAGACGATTAACGCCCAACCCGCGATTGTCACCGTTAGCCTCGCCCTGCTGGCCGCTCTCCAGGAGCGGCTTGCTCCCCACTCTAGCTGGTCGTCGCCTTTGACCCCCACCTTTACTGCTGGGCACAGCGTTGGTGAATATGCAGCTCTGGTCGCCGCTGGTGCCCTTGATCTTGAGGACGCCGTACGCCTGGTGCGCGAACGGGGACGCCTGATGCACCACGAGGGAAGTGTTTGCCCCGGCGGGATGGCGGCGGTCATTGGGCTGGATGAGGCGACCTTACAGGAGATCTGCCGTGAGGCTTCCGAGGAGGCTTCACGCGCGCAAGAGTCAGGGCAGCCGCAACAAACCCAGCATCCTGGCTGGGGTAAGGTCAGCGTGGCAAACTTGAATGCTCCCGGCCAGATCGTTATCTCGGGTGAGCAGCGGGCTTTGGCCTTGGCAATGGAGCGGGCTAAGGCTCGTGGCGCTAAGCGGGTAATCCCCTTGGCGGTCAGCGGCGCTTTCCACTCACCAGTCATGGAGCCTGCCGCTGCGGGCCTGGCCCAGGCGCTGGCGACTGCACCGCTGCGGAATGCCAGCATTCCTATCATCAGCAATATTGAGGCTCGCCCGCTGACCGATGCGGAGGCGTTGCGCCAGGAGCTGGCGCGCCAGATTGTTGCCCCTGTGCAGTGGATTCGGAGCGTCGAATACCTGGCTGCCGCTGGAGTGACCGTCTATCTGGAGATCGGCCCCGGCTCAGTGCTGACGGGTCTGGTCAAGCGCATTGTGCGTGAGGCCACGACCTTGACGATCAGCAGCGCTAACGATCTAGACAAAGCGGTTACAGTCCTGCAGGAGCAGGGTTTGCTCCAGCACTGATGCGGTATAATTAAACAAGGGTTGCTGCCGAGAGGGCAAGGCGGCAAGGAGGAAAGGCGGGGAGAAGATGGCATGGAGCGGCCAGCGTCCCACGAGTATCCTGCCGAGTAGAAGGGAAGCACACTATATGACCAACGAGCCTCCAGGCGTGGTGCGCGTCGCCCGCCAGGTTTTGACTACAATCGTCTCAAACGCGGCGCTAGGCGTGGACGGCGTCGTCCGCCTCGCTCGCGGTAGCGAGCGCTGGCCGGCTTTCGCCGGTCGCGAGATTCCTCGCCAGGGGGTGGCTCTGACGGTCAAGGACAATACCGTGAGTGTCGACCTCTATCTGGTCCTGGCTTCCGGCGTGAATGTCGTCGAGGTCGCTACTGCCGTTCAGGAGGAGGTAGCTGCCGCCTTGGAGCATATGGTCGGGATGCAGGTGCGAGAGATCAATGTCTACATCCAGGATGTGGCTTAGTGCTCTGTGCTCTGAAAAGAGGCAGGAAGAGAAGAAAGGAAGGGAAGGGAGCTGGAGGAGTGGGGAGTAGGCAGGTAAGTCGTGAGGTAAGTCAGCAGGTTGTTAGGTAGAGAGAGGGTGGAGTTGTGGCAGATATGCAGAGGTGCGTTCGACAGAGGCGAGCTTCCTGCTTGCGCGCAAGTGCACGCAGCCGGACAAAACCAGTGAGGTAGACCAGCGATCGGGTGAAGACACTATGCCGGTAGGGATACGCAGACAGGCCAGAATGGTCGCGCTGCAGGCACTCTATGAGTTCGATACGGTACGGCACCCTCCAGTAGAGGTGGTGCGGCGCCATGCCCAGGAGCGCAATCTGCATCCCCGGGTGGTGGACTATGCCCTTGAGCTGGTTGAGGGCACCTGCGCCCACCTGGAGACCATTGATGCTCAGATTCAGAGCGCTGCACGCGAATGGCCACTTTCTCAAATGGCCCGCATCGATAAAAATATCCTCAGACTTGCAATCTATGAGATTCTGTTTAATAATACGGTACCAGCAAAGGCAGCCATTAATGAGGCGGTCGAGTTGGCCAAGCTCTTTGGCAGCGATTCGTCCAGCCGCTTCGTCAATGGTGTCCTTGGTACGATATTTGCGCGGGCACAGCAACAGCAGCCCACTCCAACTGCGGAAAGTGAGGTGACATCCTAATGGCTTCTGGCTCTGGCTCCGGCTCCGGCTCTGTCGCCGAGCGCCTGAAGCGGATTATTGTCGAGCAGCTCGGTGTCGACGAGAGCGAAGTGGTCCCCAGTGCCTCCTTCGTCGAAGATCTGAACGCGGACTCATTGGATCTGGTGGAACTGATTATGTCCCTTGAGGAGGAGTTTAAGCTCCAGATCTCCGATGAGGACGCTGAGAAGATCACGACGGTGGGCGAGGCCCAGGAATATATCGAGGAACATCTGCGCTGAGCTGCTCTGAGCTGCGCTGATCCGATGCGCACTCATTCGCTCTTTTGAGCGTACGAGCAGCAACAGGCGGAAAAACAGGAGGCGGCGCGCTGTCCGCTCGTGCTACGGTTCTATTTGCTCTCTTATCTGCACCTGTCTGCCGACAGGTAGGTGCAGTAGGGTTGTGTCTCTTCATACCGTGCGTGCGTCAGTCGCGTCGGTCTGTCTGCTGCCAGACAGCCGGTCAAACCGCCTCTTTGCTTTTCTTGCTTGCTTGTTCTACGAGATGATTCGCTGAGTGCCTCGCGTGGTCAGCCGGGCAAAGCTCGCTCGGAGTGGCGTGTTTGCTCAGCAAGATTAGATGGCTTACGTGGCATGGGATGGGTGGGGCGGAGGTCGCCGCTTTTCTGCTCTCTTCCCCCTCACCTTTCCCGCTGTCACATTTCCTCTCCCCCAGGCATCTCCTTAAGTAAGGAGAGATTCCCTCCTCTGGCCGGCATCTCCGATTCCGGCTGACGTTGAGTGAGTGAGCGAGCGCGCGTGAGGAAACAGACAACGATGGTACCTGCGGCGCAGGCCGTCGAGGCGCTAATTCAGCAATACGGTCGGCTGGTCTTCCATACGATCTATGGCCTGACCGGCGATTGGGAGGAAAGCCAGGACCTTACCCAGGATACTTTTCAGCAGGCGCTGAAAAGTATTGAGGCCGCCCGTATTTCCAGTGGCCCTCATTTTAATGCTCGCGCCTGGTTGCTGAAAATCGCTCTCAATACGGTCCGTATGCAGGAGCGGCGTAAGCGCCTCTTTCGCTTTGTGCCGTTCTCTTCTCTGGGCAGGCAGCAGCGACGTGATCAGGAGCCGGAGGGCGAGCATCTGACAGAGGACCTCGCGGCCCAGGCGGTTCCTGTCCAGCCGCAGGGGTACGGCGCTCTGCCTGGGGCTGATCCCGGCGAGTTGATTGCTGAACGCGACGCTGTGCAGCGGACCCTGCAGCGCCTGCCGGAGCCGCTGCGTGTCTGTCTGTTGCTTTCCGTAGTGGGGGATTTCTCTAGCGCGGAGATTGCTCAGATGTTGGATGTGAGTGAACCGGCAGTTCGTCAGCGCTTGGTCCGCGCCCGCCGCCAGTTCCAGCAGTTGTATGCCCTGGAGCGCGGTGATGGTCCGCGTCAGCAATCAGGCCTGGTGCCTGCGCCCGCCCGTCAGGCCGGCTCTTTGGCTGGAGAGGCAGCGCTCTCTCCTTCCGAAGATACAGAGGAGGGGGCACCGTCTCAACCTGAGCAGATGTTTCAACAAAGAGGAGATGCTGTCAGCTGCGAGAGACCTGAGCGCCTGGCCTCTGGTCATCCCTGGCACGATGGGAGACAGTATGCAGCCATTGGATTCTGTTGAGGGGCTGCTCTTACGTCACTATGGCGAGCAGGCCCCCGCTCCGCCTGATCTGGAGGCCCGCCTGCGGGCAAGTGTCATTAGGGAAGCGGCTTCGCTCAAAAGTGATCAGCGTATCGCTCGTCTGCTAGGGGAACAGCGCTTGAGCCGCCGCCGGGCTACTGCTCTGGTGGCGCTGGGTGCCGCTGGAGCGGGTGTGTTGAGCCTCGGCCTGGAGTGTGTGCAGTCTCTGCTGACTCCTCATCAGCGGGAGCTGTCCTCGTATCCAGCCTATTCCGGCTAGCGTAAGGCTGGCCTGGACAGGCTGTCTGCATGCTTTCGTATCGGCGGCTTCGTCCTTAGTAGGGGGTTTTCAGACTGCCGCTGGTCGGAAGCTGCAGGTGTGAGATACAATTAATCAGAAGGGTGTTGTCGCTTTCAGAGTGCACAAAGAAACGCGGCTCGCTTCGATAAGGCAAGGCAAGAGAAGAAAAGAGAGGGTGTAACTATGGTCCCCGGATTCCACGGCTTCGATCTGGTCATCATTCTGATCGTTGCTCTGCTGATCTTTGGCCCGAAGCGCCTGCCCGAAATGGGGTCTGCGATCGGCAAGAGCATCAGGGAGTTTCGCAAGGGGATGAGTGATTTGACCAGGGATAAAGATGAGCATGATCCTCTGGACGAGCCTTTCTCCCCTTCCTATGCGTCGCGCAATAATTTGAACCGCTTGAGTAGTGGCAGCACGCTGCGACAGGACCAGCTCTTTGAGCCTTCTCCCGAGTTGGTTCGCGAGATGCAGCCGCAGTCAACTCAGGGCCAGACTTCTTCGGCGAGCGCCAGTAAGACAGAATCAGCCAGCAGCGAGGGCGGGCAGAAGACTGAATGAGGCAGCAGCTATGAAGAGTAGGCGCATTCAGTCGCTGCGGCCCGCGCTGTGCCGCCGGGAGTGAGCAGAGGGAGAGCATGGCTACGGGGAATTTACAACGACCTGACCTGATGCCCGACCTTGATGAGACCTTTCGCCTCGAAGAGGAAGAGGAAGACGGCGCCTCTATGACGCTCGTCGAGCATCTGGAGGAGCTGCGCTGGCGCATTTTTAAGTCACTGATTGCTGTTGTTGTCGGGGCAGTTGTGGCTTTTATCTTTCGTGAGCCGATCTTGCGCTTTTTGACGCTGCCCCTGCCACGGTTGTCAGATAGCTTGCGCCTCGGTCCTCATGGCGAGCTGGCGGGCAAGGGCTTGATTACTATCGGCCTGGCCGAGGGCTTCACTGTCTTCCTCAAGGTCTCGATCGCGGTCGGCATTTTGCTGGCTATGCCAGTGATCCTTTACCAGGCCTGGGCCTTTATCGCCCCCGGCCTCTACCGCCACGAGAAAAGGGCCGCCCTGCCTTTTCTGATTATGGGGAGCATCCTCTTTGTGGCCGGTATTGCCTTGGGCTTCGTGGTTCTGCAGTACCCGGTCCAATGGCTGATCGCTTTCTCCGCCGGCGACTTCGTGGAGCTGGTCTCGGCAGATAGTTACTTTACGTTTGTGGCCTTCTTCTTGCTGGCTTTTGGGATCGTCTTTGAGATTCCTCTCGTGTTGACCTTTCTGGCCAAACTGGGAGTGGTGAACGTCGAGACGCTGAAACGCCGCCGCGCCGCGGCCCATGTCGGGCTGTGGATTGCTTCGACCTTCTTAACCCCCGGGGCCGATTTCTATAGCCCGATTATTCTGGGCGTCACGATGTCCTGTCTGTATGAGCTGACGATTCTCCTGATCCGCTTTATGGTCCGTCCAAGTCAGGCAGGCACCTGAGCGAGTCTGCGCGAGCCTGTAAGATAGCACGATGGTAAGTAGATAGATGCCCACTTACTCAGCTCGCCAGGCTCGCTCACGGATATAAGCCTCTTCTTCTATTCATGGTCATGCTCAGGCACCTTGGACTAGACCGCCCGTCCTTGCCCGCCGGAAATCATGATGACCACTGGCCTAGCGATTCAATCCCTCACTCATGATCGGATTGGCGCTGAGCGCTTCTTGGCCGTCCAGTTTTCTCGCTTCAATGAGGCTGGGCTGGGGCTTTGACTGCTCCCCGATCTGTCTGCGCCGCCTGGGCTGCTTCCTCGCGCCGACGGCCACGCCCAAAACCGCACCAGAGGACGAGTATCGCCAGAGCATAGCTCATGGCCGCCAGGACAAAGATGCTGGGGTAGCCCCGTTGGACAATGATGATACCGCCCAGGGGCGTCGCGAGAGAGTAGGCGATCCAGTAGACAGCCTGGTAGCTGCTGTTAGCTAGACCGCGCCAGCGCACCGGTACAACTTCCATCGAGAAGGCTTGTAGTACCCCCATTGTCATGTCCATCGCCCCTTGACGTAGAGGATAGAGCAAGGCCGCCAGCAGCAGCGAGCGACTGAACCCTAACAAGAGCATGAGCGGGAGACTGAGAGCCTGGGTTACTACAACCGCCCGCGCTTTGCCCAGGCGCGCCGCCAACCAGGGCGCGAGGAGGGTCGCACAGGCAGTAAGAGCAGTGGCAGCCCCGTCAATGAGGCCAAACTGCCAGGAGCTTGCTCCAAGCTGGCGCACAAAAAAGAGATTGAAGTAGGGGATAAAGAGGCCAGCGCCGAAACCAATAAGTCCCTGTTCGAGCGTGAGCAGAACCAGGGCGCTGCCCAGCCACAGTCTCCATAACTCCCAGTTCAGTCTATGTCTCCAGCCTGCGACGCTGTCGCCGAGGTACTGTGCGAGACGATTGGCCAGGGCGGAGGTTGTGGCTTCTCTGGAAGGCTGCGCTGTCTGGGGCCGAGGATCGGGATCAAGGAGAAAGAGAGGGACAAGACTCGGGATGGCCAGCAGGCCAGCGCTGATGAGAGCGAGCTGATAGATCCGCGCCTCCGGCTGAGGCGCCAGGAGCACGCTGAGAGGAAACGGCAACGGCCCCATGAGCCAGGGAAGCTGCCGGAACCAGACGGGCAAAGCTCCCCCAAGTAGCCGCCCGGCTACTGAGCTGACGAGGGTCACGACCAGATTCAGACTGAAGAGGTGAGAGCGCTCTGCCGGCTGGCTGTTTTGCGTGAGATAGGGGGCGTTCACTACGAGGAGGGCCGCGCTGACTACCCCCGCCAGGAAGGCTGTGATCAGTAAGGGCAGAGCCTGCCGAAAGAGGATTTGACCAGCCCCGAGTAGCCCAATCAGCAGGCTGGCCACGATCAGCACCGTCTTGCCCCCTAAACGGTCGACACAGAGACCAGCGGGAAAGATGGCCAGCCCTGCCCCCACCGTAGCCGCGAATTGCACAGCCCCAATGAAGTCAGCGCGGTAGCCCAACGCATCGAGATAGAGATTGTAGAGCAGCAGCAGAATACCAAGCGAAACGCCGCTAAGAGCGTTGCTGATAAGATAGAGGCGGGCATTCCGCTGCAGACGAGTGAATTGACGCACGTAGTCAACGAGGAGTGACATGGCGCATAGACTGCACGGCCTGGCGGACAGGCATCCCCTCGCTGGTGGAAAGCTTTTCCAGGCCGCTACGCTGGCCAGCCTCCTCAATCTCTGAGGTAGCTGGCAGGCTATCAGCGGCCTCTCGACCCGTCGGCTGCGGGGCCGCTTCCCGCGGCATCTCAGCAGTCCGGGCTGTGCGAAGCTGCTCGCGCTCGCGGGCCTCACGCCGCACTAATCCCGGCAAGAAAAAGGCTTTGGCCATTTCCTTGACCATCAGAGTACGTGCACGAAACTCGATGACTGCCTCTGCTACCCGATCACTCCCTTGCTCGACACGCCGATCTATGGCACGTACACGCTCTGGAACGCTCACCACTCCTTGCACAAGCGGGTGTTCCAGGGCTCCCTCAGCAGGCCGCTCAGTCGCGCTGCTTTCCAGCGCCTGATTGAGCTGGTCAACTGCGGGACGCAGGCGCTTGATCAGTTCGCTTTTCTCTTGCACCCAGGCAAAGGCAAAAAACAAACCAATGGAAAGCCCCAAAGCTAGCAAGATAAAAACGAATAGCTCGATCGCCAGTACGATTGCCGCAATCTGCCCCCAGGTCTCCAGCGGATCGGCAGCGAGAGCAGCCAGAACAGGCCCGAACATAGCTACTTTCCTCCAAGTTCATGAGCACGGATGGCGCGCATCTGCTGGCGTCGACGCTCTTCGCTGCGGCGGGCGCGGCCCTTGCCCAGGAAGATGCGCAGTACCTGCTGCCCCGCCAGCACAGTTGCTACAGCGCGAATCCCAGGAGCTAGCGCGAATTCGCGCGCCAGTTGTGCTGCGCTGCCAACTGTGGTGACGGTATGACCAGCCGTGCGCGCCGTCTCTTTGACCACCCCAACCGTCTCCTGAACCGAGGCGAGCAGCGGACGCATTTCGTTACGCACCGTTGTAATCGCTCGTAACAGTACGAGAATAGCATAGATGAGAAGCGCAATGGCGATCAGCGTTGTTGCTGCTAGAATGATCAGAGCAATATAGAGCACTGCCAGCAAAACATGAAAGAGAGCAGCCAGGATAAAGCCTACGATGAGCAGCACCAGCACCCCGATCCCAATCACCAGCAAATAGCGCTTTGCGCTTTGCATAAGAAAGAGACCTCCCGGCAAAGATTTAGAGAAGCCCGTACTACCTGATTATAACGCATGGCCTTAAACAACGACCACCAGGACCAGGTGTGATCTTGCTTGCGGTCGTCTCTCTCCAGCCCCGTTAGAGATAAGCCAGTGACAAGGCTCTCATTATGTGTATACGCCTCTGGTCGCGCTCTGGCGACAGCTCGCCCCCTACCAGACGCATCCCTTAGAAAGCTGAGCGTTCGCTGAGAAAATGCTGAGCGTTTTATTGTTGACTTGCTCTGGCCCACCTTATGCGTGTATTGTCAAAGCAAGGGATCATGGATGAGGTGGCACGAGAGGAGGTCGGCTCGGGCCAGGTGGCCCGCTTCGAAGAGAAGGAGGGAACTTCCTATGTTTGCTTTCGTGACGTCTGCAGCCATCGCGGCTCTCACTTCAGATTCGCCGCTCTTTACTATCAACATTGGAGATTTTCATTGGACGGTCACCGTTGGGACGATCATCTATCTGGTGATCGCTGCTATCGCCGGCCTATTGGCTGAGTTTATCGTCGGCTGGCGCCTCCCCGGCGGTATCATTGGAGCGGTTATTGCCGGCCTAATCGGCATCTGGCTCTTTACCCATGTGTTTCCTTTCACGATTACCGGCGACCCTACCGTCTACGGCGTTCCCATCTTCAGAGCGCTCATCGGGGCCGTTTTGCTGGTCTTCCTCTGGCATCTGATTACCTTTAGCGCCTGGCGCCATCGCCGTCCCTATTATCGCCGCGGCGATTAGCCCACTCTCTGGCATTGCCGCCCGCTATGCCGGTGGACCTGCTTTCCGCACGAAGCTGGCCGCGGTCAGAGAAGCAGGCCCCGGCAACCCGCTCCCTTTCCCTTGGGAGCGGTGCCCCTCTTTCTTACCTTGCGCATCTCTTGCTCATTCGCTCGCTCGCTAGCTGCAAGGCAAGTCAATGGCGTCCGGCGTCCAGATGTCTCAGAGCTTCTTCAAGTTCTTTGCTCCCTCGCCGTTGGGACTGCTCATCGTCGCGTACCAGGTGATGATACCAGAGCAGGATGTCAGGCCCTCGCAGCGCCTCGCCTCGATTGGCTTCGAACAGGATGGCGACCACATGCGCAGTGGCCCCCGGTCCCAGGATCGCAACCTCAAGCATCCGGCCCACCTGGCTGCTGCCCCCCAGTGACGGCACGATGGCCCCAGTCCAGTCGCCTTGCGCGGCTGGCGAAGGCGACTCCCCCAGATCAGCATTGCCAGAGTGCCTTTTCTCCCGTATACTACAGCAAGCTAGTCGAGTGAGGGAGGCGTTGCAGTGGTCTTTACAACTCGTGCTTTTGTAACCTTTTTTACTATCATCGACCCCGTCGGGTTAGCACCGGTCTTCATCGCTCTCACGGCTCATCTCAACGAGTCCCAGCGTCGAGCGGTGATCACACGTGCGATCCTGATCAGTGCCGCCATTATCGCCTTTTTTGCGCTGGTAGGGCGCTTTGTACTTGACCGCCTGGGCATCACGCTCTACGCCTTTAATATGGCCGGGGGAGCCTTGCTCTTCCTGGTCGCCGTAGAGATGCTCTTCGGGCGCGCGCCGGGGACGCGCCGCACGGCTGCCGAAGAGGAAGAGGCCATGACGCGGGAGGACATTAGCGTTTTTCCGTTGGCTATTCCCATGATTGCCGGGCCGGGGACCATTGCCACGACCATTCTCTACGTGGATCAGGCCCAGCCTGACCCTTTTAAGCTACTCGCTGTGGCAGCGGCCATCGCCACCTCGCTGCTGGTGGCCTGGATCGTCATGCGCCACAGCGCCTGGATCATGGAGCACATCGGACGGACCGGTATTCTGGTCCTCTCGCGCATCCTCGGCATCCTGCTGGCAGCTCTCGCGATTCAGTTCATTCTCAATGGAATGCTGACCTTCATCCATAGCAGCGGCCTGCTCCACTGAAAGCGCTTGAGCCAGCCAAAGCATAGATAGGATAGATCAGCAGCCAGGAGAGCCACACCGATCGCCTGATTTGGCTGGCCTCTCCCCGGTCTCTGCTGCCTGCTGACCTTGCACCGCGAGCACCTGATCTCGGGAGAAAGAGGTAGGCCTGACGCCGGCATTCTCAAGCGGTCTAGGCCGAGCTGCCCGCGCTATGAGAGGCGGCCTTTGAGTACCTCGCTCAGATCAAACACGCAAGCGCAAGGACAAAAATAGGAAGGAGGGGAGATGTCACCTTTTGCCAGCCCATACGTAGTATTTTTTGTTAACATCCTCCGCTTTCTGGCGGAGGTCTATCCGCCATGCGGCCTGAGCGGCCCGGGCTTCCGAGCTGATCGACCGCCGTTGATGGACACGTGAGACACGCTGGCAATCAGATAGCCAGCCAGTCAGTCAGTCAGTCAGTGCTCTGGCGCTCAAGGGGCTTTCGCGACGTGCGGGACCTCGATTTGATCACACAGGCCCAAGCGAGGAAGGGCGAAAGTAGGCTCCCTTGCCCTGCTTGGGATTCACCCAGGAGTCCCCGACGGCAAGGTCTCTATGGTATCATGTAGAAGGTGGTGCCCAGAACACCAGCGCAGCAGTCAGACGCTCAGGAACTGGTGACCTTTGCTTTGCAAACAGATGGCTTACCGAGCGAAGTGGCTGAACGATAAGGAGTCCTTGCCGCGGCAGACTATAGTCGTCGAAGAGCAGGCGCCTTGACGGTACAGTGAGGCACTACGCCTGAGTGGAGGAGACACATTTGGAAGCACAGACCGAGATTCAATCTTATCTGGAACGGGGCAAACAGGCCCTCGCAGAAGGCCAACCACGAGAGGCTGCTATTGCCTTTGCCCACGCCGCCCAGATTGACCCGGCGAACCCCAAGGTACACCTGGGTCTGGCGGAGGCCAATCTGGGCCTGGGAGATTACCGCGTGGTGAACCTGGCTTGTAGGAAAGTTGAGGAGCTACAGCCGGAAGGTGGGCCGGAGAGCTTGTTGGCGAAAGCCTTGCTGGCCCTGTTGGATAAGCGCTATGATCAGGCTTTGGCCCTCGTGGATCAGTATATCGCTCAGGACCCGGCTAATGCCTACGCCCATGCCCTGCGCTCCTATCTTCTGCAGGCCCTGGGCCAGTACTACGATGCCGGTCTGGCTCGGTCCCGAGCCGCGCGCTTATCTTACGGCGGACGCTTCGAGCACGCTTTTCCTCCCCTGGAGGCTAACTTCGGCTTTGGCTCTCGCGCTGCCCCGGCCCCATCCGGTGTACCCACTGTCCCAAGCCAGCCGCCCCAACAGGAGCAGGTGCCGTGGTCACAGCGCAGCCAGCTTCAACGCCAGGCCCTACGCGGGCGCTTCCTCGCAAGCCGCTATCCGCGCCTGGTAACGTATACCCTGATCTTAATCAACATCGCCGTTTTTGTGGTCGAAATTTTCCTGAGCCAAGGCCTCTTCATCGATGTGAATGTGCTCTATCAGATGGGAGGAGAGGTTAGCCAGATTGGTGAGTACTGGCGCATTTTCACGGCGATGTTCCTGCACGCGAGCATCTTGCACCTTTTCATCAACATGCTGTCGCTCTTCATGGTTGGGAGCGCTACCGAGCTGTTCTATGGCAAGATACGCTATCTGTTCATCTATCTTGCCTCGGGCATCGTAGGAGGTCTGGCAACCTACTTTCTCATGCCCGCCACAGTGTTGAGCGTGGGCGCCTCGGGAGCGATCTTCGGCACCTTCGGCGCGCTTGGTGCTTTCTTTATTATGAATCGGCGCGCGCTAGGACCTATGGGACAGGGCGCGATTATCAACTGGCTCTTCTGGCTGGGCCTTAACCTGGTCCTGGGCTTTGCTCCCGGCAGCAACATCGCTATTTCCGACCACATCGGCGGTCTCATTACTGGTCTCGTTCTGGGCTTCTTGCTCGGTCGTCCGCTGGGGCGGCGCATGCTTTAAGCGCTGGTGCTAGCTAGCTCTCTCTCCCTGCTCACCCTGTCGTTAGGGCACTCCCCCAGTCGCTAGAGAGCCTGGCGCGCCTCAGCTCTAGCCCAAGGTGGGGAAGGAGGCTGGCAGCTCTCGCACTCAATAGCCTCTGGCTCTCAGACAGGCAGCGAGTAGGGCCGTCGCTCCCACGACAGGACCGGTGTCGCTGAGGGAGGAGATGATCCTGCTAAGCTGATCAGTGGTCCACTGGAGCTGGTAGGGAGTAAGGAAGAAAAGGCCTGTTTCCTTTCATCGCATCGTCGGGCCAAACAGGCCAGAGCCGGCACCAGCTCTGCTCATGTGGCCAGCCTGGCCGAGCCGGTGGGAGATAGGGATCGTTGCCCTCTGCCGGACGCTCGCCAGAGCCAGCCCAGGCCCCTTGCGCCTGCCGTGCCTCTCCTTCTCACGACCGCAGCTCCCTCCCTTCGCTCTCCAATCTGCAACCAGAGAAGAGAGCGCCCGCTGCCTGTTGGTAGACCGAGTAAACTGAATATAAGGAGCTGAGCCTGCAATCTCGCTGTGACCCGGCTGAGTCACATGATCCTATCCATGCCCTTTACCCCCCCGCTCAGCTCCCTTTTTCTTGTTGCCGACTGTGGCGTGAAGAAATCAGCCACCCCAGACTACTACTGAGCGCTAGCCAGAGCGGCCCCTACCCTGCTTCGACGGCATCGGTCCCTAAATGCGGCCCGTGCCAATCACAGCGATGGCTCGCACATAGGTTCCTGCCTGCACCAGCGTCGCGATAGCCCCACTGTTCAGGTCGAGGGCAAAGATGTTACCATCGGCATAGAAGGTCACAGTGTGCCCATTGAGCCAGGTACCTAGTTCCAGCAGGGCTGCCGTCGAGGTAGCCAGGAGAGTAGGCTTGGCGACGCGCAGGTGACCATTCCCATCGCTGACTTGCACCGTATAGAGGGCACTATGGCGCCCATAGGGGGGCTGGTCGTCACTCGAAAACTCCACGTAGACCAGAGCGCGCTCATCTGGCGTAAAGAGCGGCGTAGTCACCCAGTGATAGTCGGCAATGCTGCGCAACGCCCGCTGAGCCGGTAGCACCACCTGGGCCGTACCCAGCGTCGGCGGCGAGCCAGCGAGAGGGGCCAGACTCAGGCTGTTGGCATAGGAGAGCGCAGCGATGTCCGCCGGAACACTGTTATCAGTGGGATAGGGTACCTGTCCCTCGTTGGGTGAATAGAGGAGAAAACGATCGGAAGGCGAAAGGAGCAGCGGACCCTGCTGGGGGTCCTCGTCAAGAATCTCCTGCGGCTGCTGTTGCTCTTGCCCGGTAGCCGCGGTAATCGGCAGCACCCAGAGGCCATTTTGAATAGCTTCATGGCTGCCGCGGCTGTCCGTGAGCAGAAGATAGGCGAGTACTTGCTTGCTGTTCGCTGGGAGCACGGCAAAAACCCGAAAACAGGGACAGTCAGCAGTCGACTGCTGATAGACAAGCCGGGTGCTGGCCAGCGGCCCAGCATAGATCTTAATCGTGCCTCGCCCGTTGGAGGGTTCACTGCTCCAGGCAAGCCAGCGCCCGTCATTGCTGAGGGCCATCGAAGTAATGACCTCGTCAGCGTCGATGGTAGCGATCTGGGTGGCCTGACCACTAAAGATATCAAGGAGCCAGAGACCATCGCCACTGTACAAAAGCTGGCCAGAGGGCGTGAGCGTGGGCCGCACCGCCTGATTGTAGATGTAGCCTGGCGCATTGAGCACTGCCGGCTGACCACCTAAAGGAGCCAGGAAGAGATTACCTTGCTGACTATTGGGGTTACGACTGTTCTTGGGATTACTGGGTAAATTCGGATTGTAAGGCTGCTCATAGATTAAATAGCGTCCTTCTGGTAGCTGCAGCACAGCATTAGATACATTGTTATTGGGCCAGAAAATCGGTGGATTCGGCGTCGGCGTTGCTGAGGGATTAGGCGTCGGAGTCGGAGTTAATACAATAGGAGAGGCAACACGGGTTTCAAGAGCGCGCACAGTAGCCGTGGCTGAGCGCGCCGCCGCCTGCCGAGCCTGGGGAGTGAGACCATAGATAAGCAGGCCGTTGAAACAGACCAGGAGCAGGCCGATCAGGCTCAGCATAGCCAACACGCTGATTCTTGATAGGTGCAGGTAGCGGCTCTGAGACCCGGGAACGGGGTTGGTTGGAGCGCGCGGTGGATCACTCACCTGATGAGCCAATGCTAGTTGCCGCCTCGCATCATGGCTTCAATCTCTTCGCCGTCTGAGTATACACGAGAGCAGCCCAGGATGTGAAGCAGTGAGCAAACTGGGCCGCGCGCATACTCGTCAGTTGCCACTGCTGCTGGCACCAGCGCCAACAGCGTGTTTGTAGCCCCACCTTGGGCGGTGGTTCAAAAGGTGCGCCGGCCTGCTGCCATGCTCGCTGGTGGCTCTCTCCCTGGAGAATCACCCCGCATTTGCGCGCCTGCTCATCGATAAAGGCGGCTGTCTTCTCAAAGACCTCTTCGCGATCGTAGTCTTTTGTAATCAAGTGGTAAGAGCGATGGAAGGTCACCAGATACTTTTCGCGCGAATTGATCTGACGGTAGATAGCCTGGCCATCGCGGGCAGGTACCACGTGATCATGACGCGCCACCATGATAAGAGCCGGTGCAGTCACCGCCGGCAGAGCCTGCTGTAGGTGCGGGAGAAACTCAAGCAGATTCTCAATGGCCACCAACACCCGCCACTGATAGCTCTGCTTGAAACGCTGCCGGCTATAGGCGTAGCGCGCCGCCGGATCACGAATATCCTCCCAGGCCCAGCGGATACGGGGCATCAGCCGACGGGCCAAACGAATAAAGGGCAGGGTCCAGGAATAGAGGTGCAGAGGAGCACACATTGCGACGACGCCATCCACGGCCTCTTGTGCACTGACGTAGAGCACCAAGGCCCCCCCCAGCGAGTGGCCTACCAGAAATACTGCCGCGCAGCGACGCTTGAGCGCTTGCACTTCCGAGCGCACTGCTTCCACCCAGTCTCTCCAGCCTACCTCGACCAGCCGTGTAGCATCTTCTTCTCCATGTCCGGGCAGAAGTAGATTGACAACCTGCAAGCCACGCGCTCTTAGATAGATCTCCAGCTCCTGCATATCATAGCGGCTGCCGTTCAGACCGTGCACTAGCACGACGCCCGCCCCTTCTCGGCGCTGCGCTGCCTGCCTTGCGCTCCCTTCGGACAGGCCGGCGCTGGTTGAGAATAGGGACGCCATAAGAGAGACCTCCTTACTATTGCCCTTGCCTGAGCATGTCGCGCAACGTCTGCGGGAGTAGACCGTAGCATCGCTCTACAAAGCGCAGTTTCAGCCAGCCCTGCTGATCACTGCTAGAGAAAGAAGATTGCTCGGCCCCCTCTGGACGCAGGCACCAGAGCCTGTCTGAGCCTGCTTCTCTTCCTCTCTGCTCTCTGTTGTATGGTACCGCGACAAGGCCACCGAGGTCAACCAACCGCCTCCTGGCTGGCATGTTGCCGTCTCGTCAGGTCCCCACGTTCCAGCGGACCGCCGATGCCGGTCGCATTCTCCGCCCAGGGCGGTTAGCCAGGCTCTCTATCTAAACGAATGACTGACGCAGGCCATCGGTCTGTCTGTCCATCTCTGCCTGTTGCTTCCAGCGAGCTAGCTGCTCTACTCACGCTTGCCGAGGGGGACTGGTCAAGTCGCCAGGGGAGAAGGTACCATGAGTGAGCAATCCTCATGATGCTGAGGCCAGACAAAGAAAAGACTACAAGAACAAGGAGCACATCCATGAAATTTGCCACACGGGCTATTCACGCCGGCCAGGAGCCTGATCCCTCTACCGGTGCGATTATGCCGCCAATTTTTCAAACCTCTACCTACGCTCAGCAGGGCCTTGGAGGGCACAAGGGCTTTGAATATTCCCGTACAGGCAATCCGACACGGCAGGCCCTGGAAACCTGCCTGGCAGCCCTGGAAGAGGGCCGCTATGGCCTGGCCTTTGCCTCGGGTATGGCTGCTGAGAGCGCTGTGCTGAGTCTGCTCAGCGCAGGGGAGCACTTGATCGCTTGCGACGACCTCTACGGAGGCACCTATCGCCTCTTCGAGCGCATTTTACGTCGCTATGATATTCGCTGCGACTATGTTCCCCTGGGCAGCGCCCCCGAGGCCTACGCCCAGCGTATCCGCCCCGAGACACGTTTGATCTGGCTGGAAAGCCCGACTAACCCTTTGCTGCGCCTGGTTGATATTGCAGCCATCGCTGAGGTGGCTCATGCCCATCATCTGCTACTCGTGGTCGACAATACCTTCGCTACCCCCTATTTACAGCAGCCGTTGAAGCTGGGGGCCGATATCGTGGTCCATAGTACGACAAAATATCTTAATGGGCATAGCGATGTCATCGGCGGAGCTGTCATTACCAGCCATGAGGAGATTTATCAGCAGATCAAGTTTTATCAGAATGCCGCTGGCGGTGTGCCCTCGCCATTCGATTGCTGGCTGACCTTGCGGGGACTGAAAACTCTGGCGGTGCGCATGCAGCAACATCAGGCCAACGCTGAGCGCCTGGCCCGCTTCCTGGCAGAGCATCCCCGCGTCGAGCGTGTCTACTATCCCGGACTGAGCGAGCACCCCGACTATGCGCTGGCTCAGCGCCAGATGCGTGGCCCCGGCGGTATGGTCTCCTTCCAGATCAGAGGAACGCTCGCCGACGTTGATCGCCTGGTGCGCCGCTTTCGGGTCTTCACCCTGGCGGAAAGCCTGGGAGGCATTGAGTCCCTTGTTTGTCACCCCGCCAGTATGACTCACGGCTCTATCCCCCGCGAGATCCGCGAAGCACGTGGCATCACCGATACACTGCTGCGCCTCTCTGTCGGTATCGAAGACAGCGATGACCTGCTCGCCGACCTGGAGCAGGCTCTGGCCTGAGCGGTCGCAGTCAGCCCCCTGCAAGGAGGGACGTTCTCAGCCACAAAGCAGGAAGGAGCTTGAGAAGAGAACAAGGAGCAGGGAGAGACGGGCAAGGTGGTAAGCCAGCCAGACAGTCAGACCAACGGTACGTCGCGCTGACCTCTGCGCTGACCTCGCCTGGTCTCGCCCTTGCTCCCCTGTTACTTTTTGGGGTGGCGAGCGATCTGCCAGCAAGAAAGCGTTATCCTTAATAAGGAAAACTATATATTCCTATCTATCGCTCTTCCCTTCTCTCTAAAAAGCAGGAGGCTGCTCTAGAATGAATCGCTCAGCGAAGCAAGCGCAGCAGCGCTGCTGGCAAATTTCGCTTATAATTAGTCTCTTTATTTTTCTTTTTACATTAAGTGCATGTACAGGGAATCCAGCCCAACAACAAGCAGCGAACCAGGCCAAGAGCAGGCTAGACGCGCTCATTGCCCAGGCGCGCAGCGCGGGTGTGCCCGAGGAACTACTCAGCACCATTCAGGAGCAAGAGGCCCAGCTAGCCAGCAGCCGGGCCCCGATCAGCCCATTTAGCGATCAGCCCCTGATCCAATACTATGAGAATCTGACCCAGCGCTATCAGCAACTCTCTACCCAAGTAGAAGGCCTGACAGCCCAGATAACCGATGAACTTGACTATCAGGCCTGGCAAGATTTACAGGCGTACGCTAGCGTGCTCTCCGAGCGCCAAGCCCAAGGCTTTGCCGAAGCGCAGCCTTTCCAGAATCGCCTGACGAATCTGCAGACCTCTTTTTCCAAGGCCAAGCTGCCACGGGACTACCAGCAGATCAGCAATCAGGCCCGGCAGGACACCCAGGCCTTGCGCCTGATGGGGACTGCCGCTAACCAGCTCCAGGCGCTTGACCAGCTCATCGGACAGCTTCAGGCTTCGCACCTGGATACGACGGCTCTCCAGCAGTTGCGCCAGGCCGATCAGCAGAGCTTCCACACGGCGCAGACGCCGGCAGATTTCCAGCAGCTCATCAGCACAATCAATGCGCAGTTTACGCAGGCCGTTGTCCTGTCAACGCAGGCCATCCCCTATGTGGGGGCCGCTAAATTAAAGCAGTTCAGCGATTACATCGCTCAGGCGCAACAGTACGGTCAGGACGTGAGCACCTTCCAGCAGCGCCTTACCGCCGATCAGCACGCCCTTGACCAGGCCCAAACGATCGGCGATTACCTGCAGGTCTCCTCGCAGATCGATAATGATATTGCGGCTGTCCAGCTCACGGTTTATCGCGGCAAGGCCAACTATCTCCTTCAGCAGTTCCACGACGAAGTCAAAAGCTGGGGCGCCAGCCACAAGTACCACGGCTACGAGCTGGATTTTGAATATATGGACCAGGGGATCGGCTCGGACGCCGATTACATGGTTCAGACCGCCCAGACCATCGACGACTACCAGGCTGCGATCGATTTCATCAATCGCAGCATGACCCTGCTAAAGGCAATGGAGGCTGACTACAACGATCAGACGCCCTACAATCAAGCGCATAGCACCGATCTACAGCTGATGGCGCGCTATGGGTTCATGCAGGGTGAGGTCATGGTCGTCTCGTTAGTGGAGCAGGTGCTGCGCCTCTACAACAATGGGCAGCTTGTCCGCGCTTTCTACGTGACTACGGGTCAGTACATGCGGCCCTCGCCTCCAGGCATCTACCATATCTTCGATCGGGAGTCACCAACCATCTTTAAGTCAAGCGAGCCGAAAGGCTCAGCCTTCTGGTATCCCGACACGAAGATTAACTATGCTATGGCCTATCGCAGCGATGGCTACTTCATTCACGATAGCTGGTGGCGCGCCGACTACGGCCCCGGAACTCAGTTTCCGCATTATGACAGCGGCGGCGATGAGGAGTTTGCCGGTAACGGCAGCCACGGCTGTATCAATATGCAGGAGGACGAGGCTGGCTGGCTTTATCATCATACGACCTACGGGACACCGCTCATTATCTATTAGTAGTAGTCGTGTTGTAGTTAGAGACTAGCAGCCTTCTCTAAGCGGCTTTAGCTAGCAAGCATAAGCCCGTGTGGGCCGGGCGGAGTGGCAGGTTGCTCTCCGCCCGCCTTGCTTAGCCAGTGAGCTTGCAGGCCTGGCTGCGCTCCGCTCTGGTCCCGAGTTCGAACTTGCCCAATGGGCGTCGACCCGGCGCGGTCGGCGTCCACTGTTGTTTTGCTCGCCGCTGCTAGAGGGCACGCTCTGCCTGCCTTGGGTTCCCCCAGACAAGGCCAGGGGCACGATGGTGAGGCTGAAGCGCACAAAGCGTTTGACAACCAGCGCCAGCTATGCTACAATCCTTGAGCACTCACCCAATCCGGCGTCTAATATGCCGGTCTTATCTTGTTTGC
Organism: Thermogemmatispora argillosa; assembly: GCF_059696725.1. NCBI lineage: Bacteria > Bacillati > Chloroflexota > Ktedonobacteria > Thermogemmatisporales > Thermogemmatisporaceae > Thermogemmatispora > Thermogemmatispora argillosa. The sequence goes on from NZ_AP019377.1 coordinate 2,460,859, forward strand.
TTGCCTGCTCGAAGTAAGTCAGCAGTCAGCCAAACGATCCGTAGACAGCGAGCAGGCACGAGAGAGTCACCTCCAGCCAGCACAGGCCAGGCGGCAAGGCCAGATTAGACAGACCGCCCTGGCTGGGAGGGATCTTCATCTCCGATGTCTCAGACAGATGGGGTGCCTGCGTTGTTGGGCTATAACGAACGACGCAGCACCTGCGCTGGACCCCACCGCCGAGGCGCGCTCCTCAAGGAGAGCAGAGAGCAAGGCTATAACGGGCGAGCTGCTAAGACGAGCAGCGAGGCCCTCGTCGTGTGAGTGAAAGGCGCCAACAAGCAGCTGTCGTGTGATTATCGCTAAGGAGCGGGGAGGTTTGATAAGTTTCTATGCCCAATACGAAGTCCGCGGAGAAACGCCTGCGCCAGGAGCGCAAGCGGCGTTTGTATAACCGCAGCGTCAAGTCGTCGGTTAAGACGGCGATTAAGAAGGCTCGCCTGGCGATCGCGAGCGGCCTTGATGCTGAGGCAGCGGTGCGCAATGCGATCAGTACGCTGGATAGAGCGGTCAAGAAAGGTGTCCTGCATCCCAACAATGCTGCGCGCCGCAAGTCACGCTTGATGAAGCTCTTCAATAGCGCTAAAGCCGCTAGCTCCGCTCAGCAGGCCTCGACTGCTAGCTAGGTGACGCGACGGGACTGAAGGCAACGAGGAGAGTTGTTCTTCCCGTCCGTGCTGTCAATACTCTACGATGATGGAGAGCAGCGTCCAGAGCCGCTTTTCTAAAGCCGGCTTATCTATCGCTGCTATGTGGTGTTGTCTCAATCCGTCTATCCAAACGCTGCCGGAGGGATCAGCGCCAGCTCAGCCTGGCCGGGCCGTCGTTATTGCGCTGCGGTTAGCCTTTTACTAAGGCGCTGCTGTACGTCAGCCAGCGGCTAACCAGCCAGGGGCTGGCCAGCAGGGGCATAGTTGAGTGATCGCCGCAGGATGGTGGTTGAGATTTCTTCCGCATTTGTCTGCCCTGGCAGCGTAACGGAGCGGAGTGGAGGTTTCTGGGAATATGGCCGAGAAACAGGAGATTCCAAAGCCCGCCGGGCGTGCCCTGCTGGAGGCAGTGGAGCGCTCGCAGATGCGAAAGGATGTTCCAGAGATTAAGTCCGGCGATACGGTTCGTCTGCTTGTGCGTGTCGGTGAAGGGAAGGATGAGCGTGTTCAGCCTTTCGAGGGCGTAGTGATCCGTCTACATGGCGGCGGCGTCAATCGAACGTTTACGGTGCGCCGCATCGCTGCACATGGGATCGGGGTTGAGCGCACCTTTCTGCTCCATTCGCCTCGCCTTGAGAAGATTGAAGTGCTGCGTCATGCGCGCGTCCGTCGTAAGCAGCTCTACTATCTCCGCGAGCGCTCTGGCAAGTCGGCCCGCCTGAAGGAGGTCCGTCCCATGCGCAAGGCCGAGATTGCTGCCCGGGAGGCTGCCGCGGCTGCGGCTCGCGAGGCTTTGGCCGAGGAGCAGGGAGGCGAAGAGTAATCCTTCTTTGCCGGCAGCCTTCCCTTGTGCTTTGTCGAGACGCTTTGTCGCTTCTCCTTTGTCCGTTCTCTCTCCATCGCTCGGTAAGCGCTAGGCTTGCGCACCTCGCTACAGACAGCGCTTTTGATGGCTCAGGCGCCGATCAGCCCTGGAGCGGAGTGAGCCGCCGTAGCGCGATGGCAAGCTGTCAGCCGGAGAGCTAGCCAGGTGATCAGAAGTGCTGTTCATCGGGTAGCCTCTGAGTCTCTCGCTGGCCTAGCGGCAGAGTTGCAAGCAAGAAGGAAGCACAGGGGCAAGTTCAAGGCAGCAGAGAGGACATGGAGCCGACCTTAGAGGAAGAGCTAGCGCTGCTCGCTCAGGGATATCGCTTTGTCGCTGGCCTTGACGAGGCTGGCCGCGGTTGCCTGGCTGGCCCCGTGGTGGCTGCTGCTGTGATTCTCCCTGTAGAGCGGCTGGCCCGCTTGACGATAGCCGCATCTGAAGCCGAGTCCGATCAGGACGCGGCTGCTTTGATGTTATGCACCAGGCTGCGCGATTCGAAACAGATGACTCCAGCGCAGCGCGAGCGGATGTATGCGGTGATTCAGCAGCAGGCGCTTGCCTTGGGCGTGGGAATCGCTCCTGTGGAGCTGATCGACGAGCGGAATATTTTGGAGGCCACGCGTTGGGCTATGCGCGAGGCTCTGGCCCAGCTATCGCTTCAGCCCGAAGCCCTGCTGCTGGATGCGCTGACGCTGCCTGGTCTGCCTTTGCCTCAGCGCGCTCTGATCAAGGGTGATGCCCGCTGCCTGTCAATCGCCGCCGCTTCCGTGATCGCAAAGGTGACGCGCGATCGCCTGATGGAGCGTCTCCACGAGGAGTTTCCCGTCTATGGTTTCGACCGCCATAAAGGCTACGGAACAGAGGCTCATCTTGCTGCCCTGCGCCGTTATGGCGTCAGTCCTCACCATCGCCGGAGCTTTGCCCCAGTGCGCGAGCTGGTCGCCGGTCTCTTCAGCACTCTGCCCGAAGCGGCAGAGGGGTCGCTGCCGCCTGCGTCTACGTCTTGGGAGTCTGTCGAGCAGGAGGACGATGCTCAATCCTAGCTAGTTAGCTAGAGGGCGGCCTTGCTTTCCCCTGTGGCTGCTACTCTCCCCCGACAGGCTGCCTTTCCCTTCGCTCCGCGTGGCGGTCGGTCAGGCTTGGCCAGCTTTGCATGCCCAACCTCTGCAGGGCAGAGCCAGGTCAGAGATGCTTTGGCGATCAGTCCAGTCCTATCTTCTTACTAGCGTTGATCTTGGGGGAGCGCTATGCCCGATTATGTCTGGGGCCGCAATCCGGTGCTGGAAACGTTGCGCTCGTCGCGCCGGGTGAAGCGCTTGTTACTGGCCGAGGGATTGCGCGAGGCGCCGGCCCTTCGGGCCATTGTTGAGGAGGCACAGCACCGCTCGATCCCGATCGAGACTTTGCCTCGCCTGCGCCTCGATCAGTTAAGCAGTGGCGCTGTGCACCAGGGCTGTATCGCGGTGGTGGAGTCGCGACGCTATGTTAGCCTCGATGAGATCCTTGCCTGCGCCGCAGAGCGCCGGGAAGATCCTCTTTTGTTGATTCTGGATTCGTTGCAGGATGTGACGAATCTGGGTTCTTTGCTGCGCACCGCTGAGGCCGCCGGCGTGCATGGGGTTGTGATTCCAGAGCACCGCGCCGCGGAGATTACTCCCGCCGTGGTCAAGACTTCCGCCGGCGCTACTGAGCATCTGTTAATTGCTCGCGAGACCAATCTGACGCGCTGCATTGAGTTTTTGAAGCAGCGGAATATTTGGGTCATCGGGCTGGATGCTGCGGCTCGCCAGCGCTATACTGAGGTTGATCTAACAGGACCACTGGCGCTCGTGGTGGGTAGTGAGGCTAAGGGCCTGCGCCGCCTGGTACGCGAGCATTGCGATCTGCTGGTGAGCATTCCTATGCGCGGGCGTGTTCAGTCGCTCAATGCGGCTGTTGCTGGAAGTATCGTTTTGTATGAAGCCCTGCGTCAGCAAGAGCAGCGCAGGCGTTCCTCACGGTGAAGAGACGGCGAGCGCCAGGTTTGGGCGGGTGACTTGGAGGTCGCCATCTGCTCTCCGTTGAGGGATGGCAGACCAGGATCAAAGGCCTGGCCTGGCATCGCGCTCAGGGCGCTCACCGAGAAGAGAACTTCAGCTATGCGATGGCTGGCGCCAGCCGCTTGTGAGGAGCCGGGAAGCTTTATGTGGCTCTGGGATGACTGCCTGTCTTGAGAGAGGACTGGACCGGGGAGCAGGTGAGTATGTTAGATAGCTACCGGCCTCCATTTTCTGGAGAGCAGGCGCGGCTGCGACGGACACGCTCAGGGTTACGTTGGCTGCGGCGCTGCTTGTTGCTCAGTGGCATGTTGCTGCTATTGCTGGGCCTCGACGCCGCCTGCTATCAGGTGGCCGCCTTGCCGGTGGAGGTGGTGAGCCAGGCTGATACGACCACGCTATTCGTTGGCAGCCAGTCGGTCCCTTTGGGCCATCTGGCTCCTTTGATCCAGCTCCGCTTTCCGGCTCAGGACCCGGTTCTCCATGAGTATCAGATCGATGGGAGTGATAGCACCAATAATTTTACGCTTGATCTCCCCTATATGCATAGCCTCTCGTCGTCATGGTACTATCGCTTTCAGAGCTGGATGCGCGATTTAGAGGGATATAGCCGCTGGCGTAATCTGCAAATCTGGAGCGGTAATCATGTAATCCAGGCTATATCTTGGCCTGCTCCCGCGACAACAGTGCGCCTGCCGGCCAGTAGCACGCTGCGTCTGCGCCTTGAGCTACAGCGCCCTGAAACCCCTCGTTCGTTGATCCTGGTGACCGCCGCCGGCGGCGTAGTGCAAATAATGCTTGATCGCAACGATCGCCGTCTCAGCGTGACCTGGCTTGCTCCTGAGCACTCTCCCCGGCCAGGCACCGCTACCCCACAATTCGACGATCGCAGCCTCTTTTTTCCACTCGACGTCGTGCCCTTCGGCGCCGAAGTCGCCGATACACTTGTGCGCTCGCTGCTTTGGGCCACAGCTCTGTTTCTGTTGCTGACGCTGGTCAGAGGAGCCGCAAGCAGTCTCCGGCTCTTCCTGCGCCAAGGCCCGAGCGCAACTTGTTGTTTCCAGATCTTTGCCGACAGCAGAGAGACTGCCCGGGCTGGCCTCGGCCAGCGCCGATGCTGGCCTCAGCTCTTCACCCGCGGCAGTAGCAACCACACTTTGCCCGCTCGACTGGCAGGCCGGTGGCAGCGTTTAACAGGAGCACTCCATCCCCTGGCCCTGTTCGCCTTGGGCGGCTCTCTAGGCTACACGCTCTGGATCGCGCGTGTTGAGTACAATGGCCAACCGCACATTTATGATGCCGCGGCCTACGTCTTCGCCGCCAAAATGTATGCCCAGGGACGGCTAGCCGTGCCCTTACCGCCAACGCCCGATCTCTTTCCTGGCCCTTTTATGGTCCAGTTCGACGGCCGCTGGTTTGCCCAGTATCCGCCGGGTACCGCCCTGACGCTGGTGCCCGGCTTCTGGCTGGGTCTGCCCTACGCCGTTGAGCCGGTGCTGGGCACGCTGGCCCTGCTGGGCATCGGCCTGATTGCCGCCCGCCTCTACGATCGCTTAACAGCAACTCTGGCCGTGCTGCTGGGGACACTCTCGCCGTTCTATAGCTATCTGGCAGCCTCTTATCTCAGCCATACTGTCACGCTTTTCTATCTCGTTTGGGGCTTCTGGGCCCTCCTGTGCTTCCTGCAGGAGCGTAAGCTGTGGGGGCTGCCGCTGGCGGCGCTCTGTTTCGGTCTGGCATACCTGACGCGCGAGCAGGTGGCCCTGCTCTACATCGCGATGCTCAGCGGCAGCATCCTTGCGGCAGCCTGGCGGCGCTGGCATCCGTGGCCAGGTTCCTGGCTCCAGATGCTGATCGCCTCGGTCATCATTTTCCAGGTCTTTCTGATACTCGACCTGCTGTTTAACATGGCCCTGACGGGGCATCCGCTGCTCACTCCACGTACACTCTTCTTTGCTGGCGATCGCTGGGGCTTTGGCCAGGGCATCGGCTTCTACGGCGCTCATACCCTGGCTGCCGGCCTGGTCAACCTCGATGAGCAGCTCACGATACTGGCGATCGATCTCTTTGGCTGGCCCTTCTATCTCACCCTGGCCCTGCTGCTAATCCCCTTCGTCAGTGGCCGGAGCCGGGCCGTAGATTGGCTGCTGCTAGCAGGGACGGCCTTGATCGCGCTGGTCTTCGTGGGCTACTTCTACCACGGTATCTATTTAGGGCCGCGCTATCTCTACGAGACGCTGCCTTTCCTGCTCATGCTGAGCGCCCGCGGCCTGATCACACTGGCCCAAGGCGAGCAGCTCGCCGCTGAAGCCATTGAGCAGGCAGCGAGACGCTGGTTAGCCAGAAGGAGAGCGCCCCAGCCTGAGCAAGCGGTGGCTCTCTTGCCCACGGTAGAGGATGCCCCAGCCGTCAGGCAGCCTCTTGCCAGAGCTAAGGCCCTGCTGCGAGCCTGTCCGCTGACGGCCTTGCTCTTCATCGGGCTACTGGCTTGCAACCTGCTGTATTACACTCCCCGTCAGATCAGCCTCTACCACAACTACAGCGGGCTGCCAGCCGGCACACGGCTTGATCTCCAGGCCATCTATCACCCGTCGGTCCATCACGCCATTGTGGTCACGAACGATCTCGCTATCTACGACTTCGTTCTCTTTCCTCTCAATGACCCTCTCTTACAGCAAGGAGATATCATTTATGCAGAAGCCAGCGAACCAGAGCAATTCGAGCGTCTGCGTCAGGCCTTTCCGGGGCGTCCGCTTTACTTTCTAGAGATCGGCCCTGACGGGCAAGTCATGTACATCCCCTTGCACTGAAAGCACACAGGCTAAAGCGACAGGCGCTGAAAGACGCGCTCAGGGATCAGACGGATCACGAGCATGACCAGACGCCAATAGCCAGGCAAATAGACCACCGGGCGGCCCTGCTGCATGGCGCGGTAGACGCCGCGGCCAACGCGGCGCGCACTAGAGAAGAGCAACCCTTTGCGCAAATGAGCGGTCATTGGAGTATCGACCAGGCCCGGCTTAATGGTTACCACAGCCACCCCGCGCTTGGCCAGGCGAGCGCGCAGACCCTGCAGGAAGATCGAGACCGCTCCCTTGGCGGCACCATAGACATAATTGCTGGGGCGTCCGCGGTCGCCCGCCACCGAGGAGATCACCGCAATGCAGCCGCGGCCGCGCTGCTCAAAATAATTGGCCGCCAGCGTCAAGAGGGCAATCACACTGAGAGCATTTGTCTGGAACTCACGCAGCGTCTCCTCAACGCTCAGTTCGCACTTGCGCTGATCGCCCAGGGTACCGTGAGCGATCAGCAGGCCATCCAGCCAGCCGAAGGCCGCCACAGCAGCATCCAGCATCTCCTGATGACGCGTCACCTCGTTGGCATCCAAGAGGAAGGTTTCGACACGCTGCGCCCCTCGCACCTTCAAATCGGCGGCGATCGTCTCCAACTTTGCCGGGTTGCGCCCGACCAAGAACAGCTCGGCTCCCTGGGCCGCCATACACTGGGCCGCCTCGTAAGCAATGGCCGAGGTCGCGCCTACAATGACAACTTTCTGCAAGGCCATAGTCAAACCTCTACCGTGGTAGACTGTTCTCGCGCAGGAACAAGGGCCATGCGTCGCCAGAAACTGGACGAGAACTTCGGATCGATATAACGCATGAACTCCTGCCAGCGTGGGAAGAAGCGCTTAAAATCCTCACCATGCATGCGCGCATCTTTGGCCGGATAAAGCGCTCCTCCGCTTTCGCGCACCAGGGCATCCAGCTCATCAAAGAGGCGCAGCGTCTTCGGTCCCTGATTGGCAAAATCGAGGGCCAGGGTCAGGCCCGGACGCGGGAAGGAGAGCAAACCAGGCGAACGTACATCACCAAACTTCTTGAGCACTGCCAGGAAAGACCCCTGACCGGAACGACTGATACGCTGCAGAATCTCTTTCATGACATCGTAGCCCTGATCATAGGGCACCACGCACTGATACTGGAAGAAGCCGCGTCGTCCATACATGCGGTTCCAGTCATGGATAGAGTCTAGAGGATAGAAGAAAGGTTCATAAGGCACAACTTTAGAGACACGCTTCTGAAGCTGAGAATGATCGTAGAGCGTATTGAAGATCTTGAGCGTTAACGTATTCAAGGTAAAGGACGGCAGATCAACGGGGACCGCCAGAGGCAGCTTGCGCGGCAGCGGCTTGCGAGCATACTCAGGCGATTCATTATGATTGCCGCGCATAAAGATGCCCCGTCCGAGCTTGCTGCCGCTGGCCAGACAATCAACCCAGGCCACCGTATACTCATAGCGCTCGTCGGATTCGGCACATAGCTCCATAAACTCTTCGAGCGAATCGTAGCGGATACGCTCCATATCGATATAAGGATTATGGATGCGCTTCAAGCGAAACTCGGCCCAGAGAATCAGCCCCGTCAGGCCGAGGCCGCCGATCGTGGCCTCAAACAGCTCACGGTTCTCAGTCGGCGAGCAAATCAGGCGTGTGCCATCCGAGCGCAGCAGCTCAAAGCGAGTGACGTGGCAGCCAAAAGTTCCTGCCTTATGATGGTTTTTCCCATGAATATCATTAGCGATCGCCCCACCTACCGATACAAACTTCGTACCGGGAGAGACAGGCAGGAACCAGCCTCGAGGCACAATCAGATCAAGAATCTCAGCCAGCGAGACGCCGGCTTCGCAGCGCAACAAGCCCTGTTCCTCGTCAAAGGCCAGAAAACGCCGCAGGTGACTGACCGCCAGCACCGTACCATTTTCATTGAGGCAGCTATCACCATAGCTGCGACCGTAGCCGTAGGCCAGCAGCGGCCCAGGCAGTGCCTGCAGATCGGGCAGTTGATCGCGCCAGTAGATCGGGACGACACGCGCTGGCTTGACCCGCGGATAGCGTCCCCAGGATTGCGGTATCGCTTGCGTGGAAAGCATCGTTTGTTTCCCCCACGTGCGAAGTGAAGACTTCCATCTGTAGAACGGATAGCCCTGCGAGAGGGCTACGTGCTGGCCAGTTAGGCAAGGCAGCATGTCTGTCAGTGGCAAGAGGCAGGCAGTTCACCGATGATTAGAGAAGGAGAAGCAGCAGCAGCAGCAGCGCAGCAGACAGCCACAAGCCTTCCAGCCAACCAGGGCCATTGTACGTCATTATCCGTCGCTTTGCACGCCTCTGCCCCTTTCTGGCCCTCGTTTGCTATGCAGACAACATGGTACAATGCACTGCTGTCAAGTCAAGATCAGCCGCCCCGCCTGGGCTACGCAAAAGCCCAGCGGGGCGGGAGGAACAGCAAACGGAGCAGAGAAAGGAGACCAAGGGCGAGATGCACGCGGTGATCTTTGCCGGCGGGACGCTGCGCCCGAGTATCCTGGTTGAGGAGGCGTTACATCAGGCCGATCTCATCCTGGCGGCGGACGGCGGCGCAGAGAGCGCGCTTCGGCTGGGCAGACAGCCAACGATTGTGCTGGGAGATCTGGACTCGCTCGCTCCGGCCCTGGTAACCCAACTGGAGGCCGCGGGCTGTCGCTTTGTGCAGGCGCCAGTCGAGAAGAACGAGACCGACAGCGAGCTGGCGCTCCAGTATGCCATCGAGCAGGGGGCAACGACTGTGACCATTCTGGGAGCCTTGGGCGGCGCCCGCTGCGATCATGCGCTGGCCAATGTGCTTCTGCTGGCAGCTTATGACCGGGCGCATGTGCGCCTGATCGACGGGCCTTCAACCTGCTGGCTCCTGCGCGGCCCCGGTTCCACCCTGATCCGAGGTCACAGTGGTGACCTGGTCTCCCTCCTCCCTCTGGCGGGCGATGCACATGGCATCTCTACCGTGGGCCTCTATTACCCCCTGCACGGGGAGACGCTGGTCTTTGGCCGCCCCCGTGGCGTTAGCAATCAATTGACCCAGCCAGAAGCCAGCGTCACCCTGGTCAGTGGTCAGTTGTTGATCATCCATACACGCAGCGATCTCCTCTGACCACGCCTGACCTGCTCGCCGGCAGCGCAGCGGCTGGCTTGATAACGGGTGGATTCAGGCGCGCGCTCGTCCTTCCTCATCCCAGACGCTAACTGTTGCTGCTGCTGCTCACGCTCCAGACGCGCACGCTGCTCCCTCCTGCGGAGGCCAGCAGTCCACCATCGAGCGACCAATCTACCGCGGCCACTTTCCCCGCCTGCTCTGTATAGGTATAGAGCGGGCTATAAGCTGTCGTGCTGGCTAACCAGATGGTAGCCTGCGCGCCGCTGCCGACAAGGAGCAGACGACTGTCAGGTGACCAGGCCAGAGACGTACAGGGAAACTCAGAAGTCACCTGGCCGCCGAGAAAGGCAGCGCCGTCCAGGCTGATCAAGATCACCTGGCCATCGGCCCCCGCGCCCGCCAGGCGCGAGCCATCGGGTGACCAGGCCAGCGCTAGCAGAGCCACAGGCTTGCCGCTCAGCACATCGACCACGCTCTGACGGGCACTCAGGCGGGCGCTGCCTATATCCCAGAGCAGAACGTTGCCCAGTTGATCGGCAGAGGCCAGCAGAGTCGCTGTGCGCGACCAGCTCACAGCATTGACTGGCGCGCGTTGCTCTTCGACGAGCAACAGGCTGCGTTCGCCAGTGCGAGCATCCCAGACCTGGACTGTGCCATCGGCTCCGCCCGAGGCAAACCAGCCCACGCCACACCCCCGGACAGCGCGCACCGCTCCGCGGTGTCCCCGATAGACCAGCAGCCGGCGCCGCTGCAACACATCCCAGACCTGCACCGTGCCATCCTCGCTGCTGGAGGCCAGCACGGGCATGCCAGGCAGCCAGGCCAGCGAGGTAATAGCAGCGCGATGATCATCATAGCGCAGCAACAGCTCACCAGATAAGGGCTCCCAGACCTGAACGCTATGGGCCAGGTCGCCGGAGGCCAGATACTGGGCGTCACTGGAGAAGGCCACAGCCCTGACTGGAGCCTGATGGCCAGCATAGCTAAAGGCCAGACGCACACTGACACGAGGGAGCAGGGTCAGGGCTGCCGGCGTGCGCGCGAAAACCGTCGGCGTTTGGAGGCTTGCCGAGGCCGGCACCAGAGGGAGATCCAGCTCATGCGCCCCCACTATACCCACGACCGTCCCCAGAACGAAGGGGCCAGCGATCAGCAGTAGACGCCGCGACAGGGTTGGCGCCGGCTGAGCCTCCGGGCGTTGGCGCTTTCCCGGCGGCGGCGCTAGAGGTTGCCGGCGCCGCTCACGCCTGCTTGTTCGCAGAGAACGCGGCAGATGCAGCCGGATCAACTCAAGCTGGCGGCGTACCTCCGCTGCGCTGGCTGGACGCTTGCGAGGAGAGATCTCTACCATGCGCGCGACCAGCTCATCCAGCTCGGCAGGGAGCGAAGGATCAAAGGAGCGGAGCCGGCCAAAGTGCAAGGGCGCTTCCGAGGGATCAACTCCCGTTATCATCTGATGGAGCGTGGCCCCCAAGCCATAGATATCGGCCTGGGGCGTGCTCTGCTCTCTGCCATACTGCTCGGGAGCGGCATAGCCGGGGGAGCCAAGGACCAGCACATCGCGGCTTTGCTCCGGCTTGAAGCGCCGTGCGATGCCGAAGTCAATCAAGCAGACACGCCCGGCAGCGCTATCAAGCATAATATTGGCGGGTTTGAGATCGTGAAAGACAATCGGGACCGGGCGCGAATGCAAGTATTCGAGCACACTGCAGAGCTGAATGGCGATCTCCAGCGCCTCATCTAGCGGAAGACGGCCACCGCGACTGCGCTGCAGCCGCGCCTCTAGCGTCTCGCCCTGGATAAATTCCATCACCAAATAGCAGCAGTCCTGCTCGGTAAAATACTCATAGACCTCTGGAATGCTGGGATGACGCAACGTCGCCAGCAGCGAGGCCTCTCTGTAGAAGGCCGCCATTGTCTCCACCGCCACACGCGGCTCCAGATGGAAAGCCACGATCTCTTTGATGGCTACCCGCCGTTCGCCTTCATGCAGATCGCTGGCTTCATAGACGGCCCCCGAGCCACCGCGCCCAAGAATGCGCAGAATGTGGTAGCGTTCCCGCAGAACGGTGCCCGGCCAGAGCGGTACCAGAGAGCGACTGTCAGCAGGCTCTTCCAGCGTTAATGGCTCAAGTTCTCTGATGCCCGGCTCGCCTTCGCTCTGACCAGGATCAGCGGTAGCAGCAGGAGCAACAGAGGAGGAGAGAGAAGCGTGACAGGAACGACAGGCCTGAGCATCGCGGTCATTGGCGGCACCACAAACCGGGCAAAAGAGATACTGATCGGAGACTCGCATCACAGTGATTCTTCGTCCAAAGGCTAGCGCCGCTCATTGAGCAGACAGGTCCAGCAAGGCACGTTATCCATCTATTAGATGAAACGAAGAGAGTGCGCTAAGGTATCTGCTTTCTCCCTCCCTGCCTGCTTCCTTCACCGGGCTCATCAGAAGTAGCAGTACCATGAGCGGCCCAGAGCAGCCCCGCTCATAGCCAAGCGACCAGCGGGCAGCCTCTCTACGAGCGGTCTCCCGCTGGTCACCACATTGCTGGGTTACGCTATCTCCTAATGGCCAGGCGCGACTTACCTACTACTTGGCCCTTCCCGCTCTGTCCCCTGACCGCGGTGCCCAGTTGCTCAGTGCCCGCGATCACCGCCATCAATGGGGCAGGAAAGCATTGGTATAGAGCGAGTCGAAGTTAAGGGTATGCACCACCTGACCGGCGTTATTCTTAATCTGGCCCGTATTCAAGATAAACTGGGGATAGCCATGCCAGGGGGCCGCATCCTGCCAGCCCCATTGACGGCCCGGATCAGCGTAGCGCGGACTCAAAAACTCCTGACTGGCGTAGACCAGGCCGGGATCGGGAAAGGTCCCTTTGGGAGCCGTATTGAGCAGCATCTGCGCCGCCTCGCGCGGATGCTGACGCGCATATTCATAGCCGCGCGCTGTGGCTGCCATAAAGCGCCGCAAGACATCTGGCTCCTCCTTGATCTGACGCGGCCCCGTAATGATGGTCGGCGTATAGTAGTCGGGAATGCCATAGCTGGTCACGGGAAAAACGTTAAGCTGTACCCCCTGGCGCTGGGCTTGAATCACTTCCCAGCCCTCAAAGACCCAAACAAAATCGACGCGCCCGCTCTCCAGAGCCTGCATACTATCGACATCGAGGGTTACGCTACGAAAGACGCCCTTGCCCCCGTCATGCCTGATAATAGCGCTGACTACCGCCGTCTCGTAGGGCGCCCCAAACGCCGCGTAGACCTTGCCGTCGAGGTCGCGCGGACGTCGCAAGCCTGATTTGGCCAGCGTTACCAGGGCCGAGGTATTGTGCTGAATAATGGCCGCAATCGAGATCACCGGCTGACCAAGAGCCGCATCGGTGACCACGCCCTCGGTAGAACTAATGCCCACATCAGCTTTGCCCGTGCTGACCAGCACATCAGGCGAGACATTCGACGAGAACGGCAGGATCTCCAGTTTGATCCCCTCCTGGGCATACCAACCCTGGGCCAAGGCCACATAAATGCCCGTATGATTGGTGTTGGGCGTCCAGTCCAGCGCCAGCTTGACTGTCGTCAGGGGGCGGACCGTGCCAGTGCCGCCGCCGGTGGGGCCTGCGCTCCCGGAGTTGCTGAGATGCTGCTGCCAGAGGAAGGCCCCGACGACCACTATCACGACCAGCAGCGGAATCACAATGCTCAAAGTCAAACGTGCTCTGTTGCTCATGGGCGACTTGTCCTCATACGTTCATGCATTTCAAAAACAACAAATAGCTCAAAGCAGAAAGGCCGTGCTTCAGAAGCGCGTGCGCGCCTGTGTAAAATACCAGGGCAGGGCCAGACGCTCGCAGAGGGCCACCAGGCCAAAGAGCAGAATGGTCAAGACGACAGTAATCAGGACGGCCGCCAGCACATTGGCCATGGCAAAGGAGTTAGCCGAAGTCTCCATATAGAGGCCCAGGCCTTTTTCGGCTCCGACATACTCGCCGACGATGGCCCCTGTGATGCTGTAGGTCACGGCGATGCGCAGGCCTGAGAAGAAGGCCGGCAAGGCCCCAGGCAGGCGGACCAACCAGAGGATCTGCCAACGTGAGGCGCGCATGCTCCGCAGGAGCTTGATCAGCTCAGGCTCGACGCTGAGCAGCCCATCAGCGCAGGCTACAGCGATCGGGAAGAAGCAATAGAGAATCACGAGCAGGACCTTTGGCAAGAGGCCGTAGCCGAACCAGACCAATAGTAAGGGCGCCAGCGCCACCATCGGGATGGTCTGCGAGGTAAGCAACAGAGGATAAAGCGCGCGCCGAACCCAGGTGGAGAGATCCAGCAGGATAGCGATGAGCAAACCCAGGACCACCGAGATGGCCAGGCCGATGAGCGTCTCGACCAGCGTCTGTAAGGTATGCACGTAGAGCAGATCCCAATTCGCTACCAGCGCCTGCAGCATGGCTGTTGGCGCTGGCAGAATGAAAGGACTGACACGGGCGAGGCGTACGTAGCTCTCCCAGAGGACGAGGAGTAGAGTGGCGAGAATGATGGCCGGCCCATAGCTGGCCAATTTGCGCAGCGTACCCAGGGCACCACCGTTCATGCTGTTTGCTCCTTTAGCAGCAAGCTGATCAATTCTTGTTCGAGGCCAGCGGCTTCAGGCGTGGCTAGCTGCTCTGGACGCCGCGGTCGCGGCAGCCCTACGCTGACCACGCGCAGCACCCGTGCCGGGCGAGCGCTAAAGACATAGATGCGGTCAGAGAGCAGAATAGCCTCGCGTACGTCGTGGGTGATAAAGAGAATGCTGGCCTTAAGGCTCTGCCATAGCTCCTGCAGCCACATCTGCAAGGAGAGGCGCGTCAGGGCGTCGAGCGCCCCGAACGGCTCATCGAGCAGGAGGAACGAGGGATGAAAGAGGACGGTGCGCAGCAAGGCCACCCGCTGGCTCATGCCGCCGGAGAGCGAGGCCGGATAGTGTCCGGCAAAGTCGCTGAGGCCAAAGCGCTTGAGGAGCTCACGCGCCTGTTCCTGGGCTCTCTTGCGCGGAACACGACGAATATCCAGGCCCAGCATAACGTTTTCTTCGACCGTGCGCCAGGGCAAGAGCAACGGCTGCTGAGGCATGTAGCCCGTCTTGCCGGCTCGCCTGCCATTGACCTCGCCGTCGAGGATGACCGTGCCGCCGGTCGGCTCCTCAACGCCGGCAATGATATTGAACAGGGTACTTTTGCCGCAGCCGCTGGGGCCAATGATGGTGACAAACTCGCCCTCGTTTACAGTGAGATCAATGCCCGCCAGCGCCGCCACGCTCTGTTTGCCGCTCCGGTAGCTATGGGTGACCCCCTCTAGCTGCAGTTTGGGAGAATGCATGGCTGTCGCTCCAATGCCGCTAATAGCCAGGCTATGTAGCTTTTTTTCTTGCTCCAGTGGCAGAATGGGGCGCTGAAGGGGATCAGGGAAGGAACCTAAAGCAGAGGAGTGGAAGATTGCAGCCTAGAATAGAGCAGAGCGTGGAATGCGCTCGCCGCTTCCCTCCGCTGGTATTACCCAGATCAGGTTCTCAGGGTCGGCAGGCCATCTATTTGCCGATGGCCGCCCTCTCAGCCTGAAACGGCTCCCCTAGCAGCGCAGTAAATACTCTACGTTGCTTGCCAGTGTCCCGCAGGGGCTGCCTTGTCTCCCGGGATCGAGTCGCCCCGACCGTTCGCTTGCTAGCCCCGCATCGCTATTATAGCTCATAAGCGCGAGCGCTGTCAGGTTGAAGACCGAGGGCTTCATCAGCAAGCCAGAGTATGGCATGGGAGGAGAGCCGCCCAGGTGGCCCCGGCTGGTACTGGCAGAAGTGAAGGAAGGCCAGCCCTTGCCAGGCGCTCCCCTTCCTTTACCAATCAGTGCCTGCCCACCTCTCACTCTGCGTCCAGCAGACGTGTTAGAATAGAGACTACCCCTGCTAAATAGAGGCCGGCCAGGCAGACCTGACCTGGCAGCCTTCAGTTAAGCCACCCACTCAGCCAGTGTCAGGCGCCGGCAGGCACGAGCAAGCGGCATATTCTGCAAAACAGCGCCAGATCTGGCAGAGCCTGGGGTCTGAAGTCCTGATGGCCCTGCTTCAGGCCTGTCAGCGCAGAGGGCAAAGCAGGATCAACGAGAGAAGAGAGGAGAGCGGAGGTATGTCCGGTAGACTCGGCTTTGAACTGCTAGTGATTTTTTTGCTGATGGTCGCTAACGGCTTCTTCGCGGCCTCAGAGATTGCCACAGTATCAGCGCGCCGTGGCAGACTGCAGCAGCAAGCGGAGGCCGGGAAGAAACGGGCCCAGCAGGCTTTGGAGCTGGCCGAGGAACCGGACCGCTTTCTTGCGACCGTCCAGGTAGGCATTACCCTTATCAGCACCCTGGCGGCAGCTTTTAGCGGCGCTAGCCTGAGCGTTCCTCTGGCCAACTGGCTGCGCACCCTGCCTGTGGTCGGAGCCTATGCCGATAGCCTGGCACTGGCGATTGACGTCCTGCTGATTACTTACTTCACGCTGGTGATCGGCGAGCTGGCCCCCAAGCGCCTGGCTCTGCAGCACGCCGAAAGTGTCGCCTGCGCCGCCGCCCCTGTGATGACCCTGCTCTCACGGATCGCTCGCCCGGTGGTCGGCCTGCTGACGCTCTCCACGAACCTGCTGCTACGCCTGCTCGGCCAGCGCGTCGAAGCTCAGCCAGAGGTCACAGAGGAAGACATCGTTTATCTGACGCACGAGGGTTTCACCAGTGGAGCAGTGGAGCGTGAGGAGGAGGAGTTTATCCGCCGCGCTCTCCATTTTGCCGATCGCACGGTGCGCGAGGTGATGCGCCCACGCAGTGAGATTGTGGCCATTGAGGCCAGCGCCTCCCTGCAAGAGGTGGCGCGCGTCTTCCGCGAGAGCGGCTACAGCCGCCTACCGGTCTACCGTGGCACGATCGATAATATCCTTGGCATTCTGCACGCCAAGGACCTGCTCTACATGCTCACCGGCAGCAGCAGCCGCGATTATCTGCGCCTGCTACGGACGCCGATCTTTGCGCTGGAACAGCATCACCTGGATGATCTCCTGCGCCGCTTTAAGCGCGAGCGGGCCCAGATCGCCATCGTGATCGACGAATATAGCCAGGTGAGTGGCCTGGTCACTATGGAAGATCTGCTAGAGGAGCTGGTGGGCGAGATTCAGGATGAATACGATGTTGATGAGGAGCGCAGCATCGTGCAGCGGGAAGACGGCTCATGGCTGGTGGACGGCCTGGAGAGCTACGAGACCGTACGCGAGCAGATCGGGCTGCCCCCCATTCCCGAGGAGGAGCGCGGCCAGTACAGCAGCATCGCTGGCCTGGTACAGGCCCATCTCGATCGCATTCCCCAGGAAGGGGACCGTTTGACCCTGGGGAATTTCGAGCTGGAGGTAGTCGATATGGATGGTCGGCGCGTCGATAAGGTCCTGATTCGCCAGCGGGACGCAGGCACACAGGCGAGCGAAGATGAGCGGCAGACCTCAGTTTAGCTGCCCTCTCTTAGCCGAAGCCCACCCCAGGCGGCCCCGGCACCCTGGCCCGCTCAGCCGCGAGGTAGGCAACAAGGCTAGCCAGGAGAAGCAAAGAGGGACAGGCGGCCAGCGTGGTCAGCGGCCAGCCAGTCTGCCTGTCCCTGCCCTTCTGAGCTAAGAGAGAGAGAGGACCAGCTTGCCGAAATTGCGGTTCTCGCCCATATGACGATGAGCCTCGGCGATCTCCTCCAGCGGATAGACACGCTCGATGACCGGCTTGATCTTGCCGCTGGCCAGCAGAGGCACGACCGAGGTCGCGAAGCGCCGCGTGACGGCCAGTTTTTCCTCCAGACTGCGCGCACGCAGGGTCGAGCCGCGAATCTGCAGACGCTTGGCCATCAGCAGCCCGAGATTGATTTCAGCCTGAGCGCCCCCCATCGTGGCCAGAATAACCATGCGTCCCCAGGGAGCGAGAGCCTCCATATTCTGAGCCAGGTAGGCTGAGCCAACGAAATCCAGCACCACATGTACCCCCTGGCCACCGGTGAGGCGCTGGACCTCGGCGGCGAAGTCCTGAGCGGCAAGAGCGTAATCTAATCCCAGCTCGCGCGCCTGCTCCAATTTGGCCGGCGTTCGGGAGGTGCCGAAAGTAGTGGCGCCGGCGGCATGCGCGAGCTGAATGGCCGCCGTACCTACGCCGCTACCTGCCGCGTGGATCAGCACACGCTCCCCCATCTGCAGGCCGGCCTGCGTAAAGAGGGCATCGTGGGCGGTCATAAAGACCTCGGGGATGGCCGCCGCCTGGATAAAATCGAGATTGTCAGGTATCTCGACAAGCAAGCCTTCGTGGATTACAAGGTACTCGGCCTGGGCTCCTCCGCCGGCCAGGCCCATCACACGCTGACCAGGCCGCCAACGGCGCACCAGCGGCCCGACGGCGTCGACAGTTCCGGCAAACTCCAGTCCTGGGATGTCCGCAGGCACATCCGGCGGCGCCGGGTAGCCGCCCGCGCGCTGCAGCAAATCGGCCCGATTCAGACCGGCGGCGTGCACGCGTACTCGTACCTGTTCTCCCTGCGGCTCGGGGATCGGTACCTCACGAACGGCGAGGACCTCCGGCCCACCGGGACGGGTGATGATAACTGCTCGCATCGGCAAATCCCTCCATTCCATCTGGCAGATTGCTTGCTTCTCGACTGAAGACAGACTGGCTCGCTTGTGGCGCCGTCTGCCCCTGTCTCTGCTTTCTTACTTAACCTTATCACATCTCCCGGCAGCGCAGGCCTGCCGGCAGCCCCGTCACACGTCTCCCACATCAGACCTCGCTACCGTGAAATCTCCTCAGCCACAGCAGCTATGGTATAATGGCCCAAGAATAGCTAGCCAGGTCAACAGATCTAGGTAGTAGGCAGCAGGTACAGGTAGAGGAGAGAACGCAGCACCAATGTTTACCCTCAGCGATATTCGCCAGGCGTGCGGAGACAGCGCGCGCTTCTACGGCCTGGACGAGCAGGAAACGGAGCGCATCTTTCCAGCGGCCCATCATGATAGCCGCCAGCTTCAGCCCGGCGACCTCTTCATCGCCCTCAAGGGCCAACATGTCGACGGCCACCGCTTTATCGCCGAGGCCGCGCGCAAGGGTGCTGGCGGCGTGCTATGTAGCCAGCCCGCGGAGGAGGTGCCTCCCTCCTTTCTACAAATCGTTGTTCCCGACGTCCTGCAGGCCTTGCACGCCATCGCGCGTCAGCGCGCCCAGCGCCAACAAGGCACGATCTTCATAGGCATCACTGGCAGTAACGGCAAGACAAGCACAAAAGAAGCCATCGCAGCAGTTTTAAGCCGGCAAGCTCCGACCCTCAAAACCTTCGCATCGTACAACAACGAAATCGGCTATCCTTTGACGTTGCTGCGACTGGAACCGCAGCACCGTTATGCTGTCCTGGAGATGGGGGCCCAGTGGGTTGGAGAGCTGGCCTGGCTCTGTCGCACCATTGCCCGGCCCCACTGGTCGGTGATCACCAACGTTGGCAGCGCCCACCTCGAATTTTTCAAATCGGTTGAGGGCATCGTCCAGGCCAAAGGCGAGCTAGTCGAGGCCCTGCCGCCTGACGGCATCGCCTTTCTCAACTACGATGATCCCCGTGTACGCGGCATGGCAGCCCGCACGCAGGCACGTGTCGTCTACTATGGCACGGCCGAGCAAGCTGAGGTCAGAGCTATTCCCGACGGCGGCGACCCCCTGCGGGGGCGGCGCTTCCTCCTCAGCTACCGGGGCGAACAGTGCCCGGTGCAGCTCCACATTCCAGGTGACCACGGCATCTACATCGCCATCGCCGCAGCGGCAGTCGGCTGCGCCGCCGGCCTGCCCCTCAGCGAGATTCGCGTCGCGCTGGAGTCGCTGGCACCGGTGAAGGGGCGCGGCGAGATCAAGGCTGGCCCCAATGGGAGCACGCTGATTGACGACAGCTATAACGCTAGCGCCGAGTCGATCATCGCCATTGCGCGGGCCATGCAGGCCACACCTGTCGCCCAGGGAGGACGGCGCTGGGCGGTGCTTGGCGATATCTTTGAGCTAGGCCCCTACGCTGAGCGAGAACATCGCCGCGCCGGTGAGGCCATTGGCTCCCTGATTGACTACCTGGTCGCCATCGGCGATCAGGCTCGCTACTATGTCGAGGGCGCCCTTGCCGCCGGTCTGCCGCCCGAGCGCACTCACTATTTCCCCGCTGATCCACACGATCGCGCCGCCCTGGAAGAAGCCAAGCGCGCGGCGGCCGCCCTGCTTGCAGCACAGGTGCAACCTGCCGACCTGGTGCTGCTCAAAGGCTCGCGCGGCATGGCAATGGAAACACTGCTCAGCATGTGGCCGGGCGCGCCGGAAGCCCCAACCGGCCAGTCAGCCGGCTCAGAGTAAGCAGGAAGAAGGAGAGAGCAGAGCATGCGGCATTCGCAACAAGAGACAGGCAAGCTGCGCGTCGGTGTCATCTTCGGCGGGCGTTCAGGGGAGCACGAAGTCTCGATCGCCTCCGCCACCTCCATCATTGAGCACCTCGACCGCGACAAATACGAGATCGTGCCCATTGCCATTACCCAGGAAGGGCGCTGGCTCCTTGGAGTCGAACCCCAGCGCCTGCTTGCTGCAGAAACAGAACCGGAGAGCGGCGCGCTTCGCAGCGAGAGCCTGGGCCTGGCCGTCACATTACCTGGAGATCCCACCGTAGGGCATCTGGTGCCACTGAGTCGGCCAGAGAGCGCCGGCACCGGGCCAGCCGCTGCAGCAGCAGAGGCGAGCCGGCTCGACGTCATTTTTCCAGTGCTCCACGGCCCCTACGGCGAAGACGGCACACTACAAGGACTGCTAGAGATGGCCAACGTGCCCTACGTAGGCTGTGGCGTCCTCGGCTCCGCTCTGGGCATGGACAAAGAGAAGATGAAAATGATCTTCCAGGCGATCGGCCTTCCCATCGCCGACTACCTGGTCTATCGCCGTCACGCCTGGGAGCGTGATCCTGCCGCCGTCATAGCCGCCATCGAGGCCAAGCTTGGCTATCCCTGCTTTGTCAAGCCGGCCAACCTTGGTTCCAGCGTTGGCATCAGCAAAGCCCACAACCGTGAAGAGCTGGAGCAGGCCATTGCCCTGGCGGCCGCATACGATCGCAAAATCATCGTTGAGCGCGGCATTGACTGCCGCGAACTAGAGTGTGCTGTCCTTGGCAACGACGAGCCGCTCGCCTCGGTCGTCGGCGAAATCATCCCGAGCAACGAATTCTACGACTACCGCGCCAAATACATCGACAACCGCTCCCAGATCGTGATTCCCGCCGATCTGCCGCAGACAGTGGCCGACCAGATACGTCGTTACGCCATCCAGGCCTTTCTTGCCCTTGACCTGAGCGGTCTGGCCCGCGTCGACTTTTTCCTTGACAAGCGCAGCGAGCAGATCTACATCAACGAAGTCAACACGATGCCAGGCTTCACCACCATCAGCATGTACCCCAAGCTCTGGCAAGCCAGCGGTTTACCCTACGAAGAGCTACTGGACCGCCTGATCGAGCTAGCGCTAGAGCGCCATGCTGATCGCCAGCGCAACCGCACGCAGCTACAGCTCTAGAGCCGGGTGCCGCCGTCTAGCTGGCATCCTCGGCTCCCCGCGCTCCGGCGCGGCGGTCGGGTCCGCCGATCAGCCCAGCAAAGAACCAGGAGACAGAGAAACACTATGGCCCACATCAATCACACGCGCACCACACGCACAACCATCGCAGCCATCAACGTTGAACCGCTCAATATCCCCTTGCTGGAGCCATTCACCATTGCCACCGGCAGTACTAGCGAGGCGCGCAACGTGCTCATCACCGTCACCCTGGAAGATGGCAGTATCGGCTATGGCGAGGCTGCGCCCTTCCTGCCCAGTCTGGGCGAAGACCAGGATACAGCCCTGGCCGCCGCCCGCAGCTGTGCTGCTCTGCTGCAAGGCAAAGACGCCGCCCAATGGCGTAGCCTTGCCCGACTGCTGCGCAGCCTCTATTTCAGTCAATCCTCTGTCTGCGCCGGCTTCGAAATGGCCCTGCTTGACGCCCTGACGCGCTCGTACGGCTTGCCTCTCTACGCCTTCTTCGGAGGTGTCAGCAGCGCCGTTGAGACTGACATCAGCATTCCCCTAGTCGAACCCGAGCACGCCTACGAGCTGGCGCGGGCCGCCGTCGACCGCGGCATTCGCACTATCAAGATCAAAGTGGGCAGCGATGTCCGCGCAGACGTGGCCCGCGTCGAAGCCGTACGCGAAGCCGCGCCGAACGTCGGTCTGACCCTGGACGCCAACCAGGGCTACACTCCCGCCGAAGCCTTGCTTTGCCTGGAAGCCCTTGATGAGCGTGACATTCGCCCACTGCTGCTAGAGCAGCCTGTCCCCAAGGATGATTACGAGGGCCTGCGCTACGTCACCCAACACAGCCGCGTACCGGTCGCCGCCGATGAGAGCGCCTACAGCGCCGCCAACGTCGCTCATCTCATCGCAATGGGCGCGGTGAACGTCGTCAACATCAAGCTGATGAAAAGCGGCATTGTCGAAGCTCTTGACATCGCCGCGGTCTGTCGCGCGACCCATACGCAGCTCATGATTGGGGCCATGATGGAATCGCGGCTGGCCATCAGCGCCGCCGCCCACTTGGTTGCCGGCCTGGGCGGCTTCCGCTTTATTGATCTCGACACGCCCATGCTGCTGGCCGCTGACCCTTTCACGGGCGGCTACGAGCAGCGCGGCGGCATCTATGATCTCTCGGGCGTCGAAAGCGGCCTGGGCATCAGCCGACGCCAGTGAGCAAGCGCACAACCGCTACTAGCGCGGCAGACCTGGGCACCACCAGCCGCGAAAGAAGGACGAGGGCGCTAGCGATACGAAGAGGCCTGTAGATTGAAAAGTTCGGCGTAGCGCCCGCCACGCGCCATCAGCTCCTCATGGCTTCCCTGCTCGATCACCTGGCCGCGCTCCAGAACAAGAATATGGTCGGCAACCCGCACTGTAGAGAAGCGGTGTGAGATAAAGATGGCCATGCGCCCGCGGGTCAATTCGCGCATGCGGGCAAACAGCTCGTGCTCGGCCTGGGCGTCCAGCGCCGACGTCGGCTCATCGAGGATCAGAATCTGAGCATCGCGCATGAAGCCGCGGGCCAGAGCCATTTTCTGCCACTCGCCGCCCGAGAGGTGGTGGCCCTCCTCGAACCAGCGCCCGAGCATCGTTTCGTAGCCCTGGGGAAGACGCGCGATCACCTCATCGGCACCACTTTTCTGAGCTGCCGTCGTAATGCGCGCCCGATCCTCAATGAAGTCAACCTGGCCAACCCCGATATTCTCGCGCGCCAGGAGCTGGTACTGCACGAAGTCCTGAAAGATGATGCCGATCTCGCGGCGCAGCTCATCGGGATCATACTCGCGGATATCGTGCCCATTGACCAGAATCTGCCCTTCTTGGGGATCGTAGAGGCGCGCCAGCAGCTTGACCAGGGTGGTCTTGCCCGCCCCATTGCGTCCGACAATGGCCAGCGTCTGACCGGTCTCCAGCTTAAAGCTCACATTGCGCAGGGCCGGCTCCTGGCGCCCTTCATAATAAAAGGTGACGTTGCGGAACTCGATCCCGCGCGAAAATGGCCGCTCCAGGGGCACCGGATTGGCCGGGCGCGGCATCTCCGGGCGCAGGGCCAGCACCTCAAAGAGCGTGCTCAGATAGAGATTATGCTCATACATCGATGAGAAGCCGCTCAGAATGTTCTGAAAGTTATTCTGCACTGAGTTAGCGGCCTGCGTATAGAGCGTCAAATCACCGATAGAGACGCGCCCATAGATCGCCTGAATAGCCACATAGAGAAAGGTGCCACTGCTCACCAGAGTTGTCAGCGTGCCCCAGCCGAAGCCGGCCAGATAGCGCCGCACCACGAGCCGGCGCTCTTCGCTGAGGAAGCGCTCAGCGAATTGCCGAAAGCGCTCGATAAAGAACGGCCCCAGATTGAAGATCTTGATCTCCTTCTGATAGGAGTCAGTAGTCAACAGGTTGACCAGATAAGCCTGCATGCGCCGCTCCTGAGACTGGCGACGCCTGAGCTGGAAGCCGCGCCAGCCATAGCGAGCATCAGCGATGAAGGCAGGCACTGGCGCGACGAGAGCGATGACAGCCAGCCACCATTCCAACCGAACCAGCAAGACAATCATTGAGCCGAAAGTCAGCGAATTGCGCAGCAAGGTAAAGGTGCCAGCGATCATCATGACCGGGCGCAGCATGGCCTCCTGCTGCACCTGCTGCAGCTTGTCGTAGAACTCCGAGCGTTCGAAGAAGGCCATATCGAGAGTATGAGCATGCTCGATCAGCAGATACTGAACGCGACTGGCGGTCTCGTCCTGCAGAATCTGCTGAAAGGTATTGCTGAGCGTAGTGAGCAGGCTCATCAGGAGATTAAGCAAGAGCTGCAGCCCGGCCAGGACGATGATCATTCGCAGATAGTAGCCGGCGCGGGCACTCTCCCGAATGGCCATCACAACGGCATCAAGCAGCAACTTATTGAGATAGATGGTTGAGGCTGGCACGAAAGCCAAGAGCAGGGTAGTCAGAGCCAGGCCCAGCGTGAGCCAAGGATTCGTCTCCCAGACCAGGCGCAGAGAGCGTGCCAGGCCGATCAGGGCGCCCGGCACGCTCCGTACAAAGCGAACGAGGCGTTCTCGCCAAGAGAGATCTTCGTCGTCCTCGCTCTGCTGCCTGAAGGGGGAGGGTCTGCGCATCATGTGTGTATGATAGAGCATATTCCCCTACAGCGTTGACTTGATGTACTGCGCCGCCCTGTGGGCCAGCGCCATGATCGAGAGCATTGGATTGACGCCGGAGGGCGAGGGGAAGACGCTGCCATCGCAAACAAAGAGGCCGCGCACGCCGTGCACCTCATGATTGCCATCGACGACCGCCTGTCGTGGGTCGCTGCCCATACGACAGGTGCCCATCTGGTGGGCCGTGAAGACCATGAGGCGATTGGGAGCCAGGCCATGCCGCTCAAGCTGGCGTTCGAACTCGCGGAACTGTCGTTCATCGAGCGTGCCATCGGCGGCGCGATCGAGGCGTGTGCGCCGCGTATGGAGTGAGAGCACGGCTCGAGCGCCGGCGGCGAAATGCACGCGTGCAGCCTGCGCCATGCCGTGGAGCAGATGGCGGCGATCGTAGACCGAGACCACGTAATCGATGACCGGCTCGCCGTCCTTACCGAGCGAGACGCGGCCCTCTCCGCGGTCGCGCGTCAGCACGATGAAGGCGGCCACATAAGGCGCCTGCAGCAGCTCGCGGCGATAGTCGCGCGCCGACCACCAGGGCATAGCCACGCCGAGCATGCCTGGATGCACAGGAGCGGTCTCTAGTTTGTAGCCGTAGGTGCCGTCCAAATGGCCGAACTCGTTGCTATAGGCCGACTGCAGAACCCCTTTCCAGGGGTAGATCTTGTCAGGATAGAGGCCGGCCATGACTGCCGTCGGGTGCAGATAGAGATGGCGCCCAATATGAGGATTGTCCAAGCCGGAGCGCAGCAAGATGGCTGGCGAGTGGATAGCGCCCGCTGCCACAATGACCGCGCGCGCCCGCACGGTCAGGCGACTGAGGCGTCCGCTCTGGGGATCACGCACGGTAGCGACGACGCCAACGGCGCGCCCTTGCTCGATCAGGACCCGATCAGCGCTGCAGTTGACGATGATGCGCGCGCCCGCTTCAAAGGCATCCTGCAAATAGGTCTTGAGCGTCGACTGCTTGCAGCCATAGCGGCAGCCAAAGCAGCAGGTGCCACAGCGCTGATTACAGCCAACAGCATTGCGCCGCAGAACGCCGGCATGATACCCCAGAGCCAGGCAGCCATCGGCCAGGACCTGATTCTGCCGATTGTGAGCACTGTTCTCCAGATTGACGCTGATGCGCTCCTCTACGGCAGCGAAACTATCCTGCAGACTCTTACCCGTCAGCTCGGCAACACCGGAGCGCTTTGCCCATTCGTCTAAGATGTCCTCGGGCGTTCTGAAAGAGGTCATCCAGTTGACAACCGTGCCCCCGCCCAGCGTACTGCCGGCCAGGACGGTGATACCGAGGTCGCGTGAGGTCAACAGGCCACGCTGCAGGTAGAGTTCGGTCATGCCTCGCCCTTCCTCAACTGGAAAGGTCTCCTCATTATAATATCCCCCTTTTTCAAGGACCACCACGCTTTTGCCAGCCCGCGCCAGCTCACCAGCTACAACGCCCCCACCAGCTCCAGAGCCAATGATTACGGCGTCGGCTTCCAGCGTGGTATCGCTTTCAATAGGGAAGGGCTGCAGCGGACGCGCCACGGTCGCCGGCGGGTCTTGAGGAGGCGTGTAGTCCAGGACGTCCCAATTAGGATTGCGTCCCCGTTCGTCCAAGGCCGCAAAGAAGATGAAGCCGGCCAGACGTTTCATGGCCTGGAAGCCCTGACGCAGCAGGCCTAGTGGACTGTTGGCCAGCGCCAGTAGATAGCGCTCACGCTGCTCTTGGGAGAGACGGATGAAAGGCTGTGGCCTGCCAACCAGCAGTAGGGAGGCCAGTGGACTGCTGAGCACGGTAAGGAGCTGGCGAATCTGCCCTTTGCGCTCTTCGTTCTCCAGCGCCAGCATTTCGGCCATGCGCTGGGCAACTTGGAGATCAGCAGCCCGCCGACGGTAGTAGGCGGCCTCTTCGGGACCTGCTCCCGAGGGTGGTTCGAGGGAAGGTAGCAGGGTGTCACAGATGGCTTCGAGAATCGCGAATTCGGAAGGTGAGAGCCACGTTGCTCCCTGACTCTGACGTTGCACAATGGGTGATAGCACGGTGGAGGAGACGGTCATTGAGGAATACCTCCTTCTGTCGCTCAAAACACTGGATCATGCCAACGTCGCATGATTCTGGGCAAAGCGATGCAGCCACAGTGAAGAGCTGACATATCTCTCTATAGTGTAGGTAAGTATAGCATAATCCGACTTGCCTTTCAGGCACCTTCATGGCGGCTCGCGCCGCTTCCCAAGCGCCTTCATGGCCTCTTTACAAAGCTGACTGACAGTCAGTCAATAAATCTGCGCCAGCCCCTGACGCTGGCTCGCCATCCTCCATTGTGGGAGTCAGCGCGGCCAGGCCAGAGTGAGAGAACAGGGAGGAGACCATAACGCGCTGGAGCTTGGGGGAAGAGGCTACCGAACCAGGCAGGCTGCGCCTGAGACAGCGCAGCCTGGGACCTGGAGGGTGGCTTGCGTGGGTGAGTGAGTAGTCACTAAGGGTTAAGCGAGAACGGCCTGAGACAGCCCCGGCGGCTTGTGGTTGACGGTAGCAAGGGATCAGGCGCTGACGTCGACCATTCCTCAGCTCAGGCCGCTCTGCGACAGGCAGCCATGCTGATCGAAATCGGTTTGGAGAAGGCGCTGAGGGATCAGGCGAAAGAGGCCTGTTCCGATCTGGGCCGCATTTGTCAGTGTGCGCAGGGCCATCAAGGCGCCGATGCGCGTCTCCTCGCTATAGTCGAGCAACTCCACCATGTGATCGAATTCGGCCTGAGTCAGCACCTCGTAGGAGAGATCGGGGCGGACCAGCATGGTCAGGTCGAGATCGACATAGTGCACACCTGCCACCTCGATTGTTGGTGGCAGGATAATAGTTGCATACGTATAGAGCAGATCGCGGCCACTATAGAAGGCGCTCAACATATACCAGCGCTCAGGCCAGAAGAACTGGAGGCAATGATGGCGCAGGGGACGAGCGCCCGTCGTCCATTCCATCAGTGTTCCAGCGGGCAGCCAGAGGCGCAGGCAGTCAGCGCTTGGCTCAGCGGTTGGCGGATCACCCAGTTGCACATCTGGTGAAAGGCGATAGGCGCGCCAGGTGCCGCGCAGCACTCCATCATAGCTACGGCTCTCGACACGAAAATCTCGTGGCATAGGCATACTTCTCCCTTCCATCCGCCCCATAGTACGCAAATCTGCCCGGTTCGTCAAGCTGGGCAGAAAGCGCACATCTGAGGCAGCCGAGCGCTGATCCGCTTCCCGGCCGGTTTCCTGGTCGGAGGCCTGGGGGAGCTACCGAGGGCCATCACGCATCAGGGAATCTCTGCTATCTCATGACTCGCGAGATATAGTAGAATACAGCTATAGATTCGCCAGAGGCGGTCGTCAGAGCTAGCCCAAGAGCAGGATTTTCAGTAGCCGAGAGAGGCTAGCCCGAGCCGTAGGTAGCTAAAGGAAAAGAAAGAGCACACAGATCATGCTGCGCTGCCCGCGCTGTCAGACGCAGAATCCGCCGCATGCCAAATTTTGTTTTGCCTGCGGCCTGCGCTTCCTGATCTGCCCTTACTGTGGTACGGCCAATCCTCCGATGGCGCACTTCTGCATTGAGTGTGGGCGTGCCCAGGGGCCGAAAGGGCGCTGGCCGGAGAGAGCAGACACGTTGTCACTGCCGGCCTCCACCGCTAGCAGGCGAGAAGAGTCGTGGGGAGAAACACCATCCTGGTCGCCTGTGCCTGGGCGTCCAGAGGCGCCAGCACAGGAGCAGGCTACCGGACAAATTCCAGCTTTGAGCACACCCGAAGAGCGGCGGGTCGTCACTGTGATGTTTGCCGACATTACTGGCTCGACTCCCCTGGCTGATCACCTTGATCCCGAGGACATGCGGGCTATTCTTGCCGGCTACTTCAACCTGATGACCGAGCAGATTCGGCGTCATGGCGGCATAGTGGAAAAATACATCGGCGACGCCGTCATGGCTGTCTTTGGCCTGCCGCAGGCTCACGAGGATGACCCTGACCGGGCCATTCGTGCGGCACTCGATATGCAAGCTGCTCTTGTGCGTTTCAATCAAGCGCGGCGTGAGCGTGATCCCGAGGCCATCCCCTTACAGATGCGCATCGGGATCAATACCGGCGAGGTTGCTACGCCTGGACCTGATGGCAGCTTCAGCAGGCGTGGTGACTTTCTTGTGACCGGCGATGCGGTCAATATAGCTGCCCGGCTGCAGCAGGTAGCCAGTCCCGATACCATCCTGGTTGGCGAGCGTACTTATCTGGCGACACGCGAAACCTTTCGCTTTCGTCCATTGGCGCCATTGCACGTGAAGGGGAAAGCGGAGGCGATTCGGGCCTGGGTTGTGCTGGGCCTGGCGGAGGAGCAGCCCGCCAGCGTACTGATAACACGTGCCCGGCGCGGCCTTCTGGCGCCGCTCATTGGGCGCTCGCTCGAGCTGACCCTGATGCACGCGACCTATGCGCGCGTTCTGGCCGAGCGGCAGCCTCATTTGATCACCCTGCTCGGCCCTTCGGGCATCGGCAAATCCCGCCTGGTCCACGAGTTTATCGAACGTGAGCAGGAGAAGGCCCGCAGCACGGCTGGTACAGATCAAGGGCCGGCGCCGCTGGTGATGTACGGGCGTTGTCCCCCCTATGGGGAAGGTATCACCTACTGGCCGCTGATTGAGATCCTGCGGGCCTTGCTTCAGGTTCAATATAACGAGAGCGACGAGGAGATTCATAGCCGTTTCACGGCCTTCGTCAGCGAGGTGCTGGAGCAGGCTGGACACAAAGAAGATGCCGCAGGTGTAGCTGAGGCCATCCTGCTGAGTATCGGTCGCCAGCTTGGCGCATCAGCGACGCTAGCGGGCGGCGAGCGTCGCGAGCGGCAGCGCACAGCTTATGCTCGCAACCTGGAACAGAGCGGAACGCAGATGACACTCCTACGCTCGTGGCGGATTTTTCTTGCTGCGCTGGCCCAGCGGCAGCCACTCATTCTTGTGATTGACGATCTCCAGTGGGCCGACGAAGCTCTCCTTGATCTGCTGGAGCACCTGATGGAGCGTTTAAGCAATGCTCCGCTGCTTTTGCTGTGTCCGGCGCGGCCTGAGTTTCTAGAACGGCGCCAAGACTGGGGCGGAGGTCAGCGCAACTTTACGACCATTGTCTTAGAGGCGCTCTCTCCCGACGAGAGCAAGGAGCTAGTGCGTGCACTGCTAAAGAACAGCGAGCTACCCGAAGCCCTCTGTCACACGATCCTCTCGCGAGCTGAGGGGAATCCCTTCTTCGTTGAGGAGCTGATCCGCATGTTCATTGATCAGGGAATTCTGGTCTATGAGCAGGATAGCTGGCGCGTTGCTCGCGAGAAGGAGCACCTTCTCAGTGATTTGGCCAGTCCGGCAGGGCCTCCAGACGACGCCTTGCTAGATCTTCACTATACGCTGCCCTTGCCCCGTGTCCCCGACACGATTCAAGGTGTGTTGGCGGCACGTGTCGATCTGCTCAGCCCTGTCGAAAAGCATGTATTGCAAAAGGCGGCAATTATCGGGCGTACTTTTTGGCTCTCAGGTCTGCGCGAGCTCACTGCCGATCTAGATGAGGAGACGCTCCTGCAGACATTGGAGTCGCTGATCACACGCGATTTTATCTCTGAATCGGAGCGGCGCGACCGGAGCCCTGTTGAGAATGATCGGGTCTTTAGCTTTAAGCATATTCTGACGCGAGATGTTGTCTACCATACGCTCTCACGCTCCCACCGCGCTGTGAGTCATGCTCGACTGGCGCGCTGGCTGGAAGAGCAAGTTGCTGGGCGCACTGAGCGCTTTGTCGAGCTGCTGGCTTATCATTATCAGCAGGCCGCCTCCAACTGGACACATAGTCTGCTCGCTGGCTTTGCTGGTGAGGAGACGAAGCCTGAGCTATCATTGCAGGAGCTGCGGGAGCGAGCGACGGTCTACCTGACAAGAGCTGGCGATCAGGCATTGCGCAGCTACTATACGATTCGAGCCATTCAGGCGTACAGCGACGCGCTGGAGCTATTGAGAGAGAGCGGGGCGGATGGCCGCGCACTGGCGCGCATGTATGAGAAGCTGGGCGACGCTTTCACGCAGCGCGCCAATTTGAAAGAAGCCTGGCAAGCCTATCGCCAGGCGCTCCAGCTTCTGGGAACGGAGCCTGAGCCGCCCTCAGCTGATCTTCTCTATCTTTATGACAGTCTGGCCGAGCTGGCGACGCGCTGGGGTCCGTGGCACGATACTCCTCCCGATATGGATGAAGTACGCACCTACATCGATGCCGGGCTGGCCCTCGCCGAGGATCAGGGAGATCGAGCTGTTTTCCTGACCTATCTGGCGCTGTGGTACATGCACCGACGGGATGACGATCCCAGCGATATCGACGAGCGAGCCAGGAGGGCTGAGCAAGCCCTGCAGAGCGCCCGTGAGGCACGACGCCTGGCCGAGGAAGCCCAAGATGTAGAAGCGCTCTGGCTGGCGCTCGACGCGCTGGGGGGCATCTATATGAAGCTCTGCGATTATGCGGAAGCCCATCGCACGCAGCATCAGCGCCAACAGCTTCAGGCTCAGATTATCCGTCAACAGGGTCGCCCGGACCGCCAGGAGCTGCACGATCTCTATTACTCTCTCGGCTGGGTTCACTTTTTCATTTGCGATTATCCAACGGCAGCGCGCTGGTTCGGTGAAGCCTGGCAGGTTGCACAGACAATGGAAAGCCCCTCCTTGCTTCTGCTGAGCATGTTGGGGCGCATCCATGTCTGGTACGAGTGGGACCGTTGGGATGATGCCCGTGAGGCGGCGCAGAAGGCTCTGCAGTTGATAGAACAATACCAGCTTGAAGAAATGTGGGAGATCGATGCGCTAAAGCATCTGGTTTTGATCGCCTTCCAGACCGGTGACTATGAGCAAGGCGAGCGCTATCTTCGTCGTTTAAAGCTCCTCAGCGAACAGGTGTCCTCACTGCTGCTGCGCCTTGATCTTGAGCTTGCTGTACAGATTGCCCGCGAGGAGTGGAGCAGCGCAGCGGAGACACTCAAGGAAGAGATTAGGCATCATGAGCCGTTCGTTAAGCCAGAGCAACAGGCATTGCTAGCCGAGCTATTGACCCGGAGAGAAACCTCTGCTGAGGAGCAGGCCAGATGGTGTCAGCGCGCGCTTGTAGCGGCACGCCGGTCCCAAGCGATCAAGGCTGAGGGGCGGGCCTTGCGAGCACAGGGCCGTCTGGCTCTCACTCTTCAACGCTGGGAGGAGGCGCGAACCTGTCTGCAGCAGGCATTAGAGCTTTTTGAGCGCCTTGATCTGCCGTGGGAGCGAGGCCAGACGCTCTATTGCCTTGGCGAGCTGTATCGCAGACAGGCGGCTAGCGCACAACTGCCGGAGGCAACCAGACAGTGGCGCGAGTTAGCGCGTCACTCCTTTACTCAGGCGCTGGGCTTCTTTAGGGCACTGCACGCCGTGCGCGATATAGAGCGGGCCAGCAAGGCCTTGCAAGAGTTATAAGTCATGGCGAGCTGCTCTCTAGCCTCTAGTAGAACCTGGCAGCCGAAGCCGAGACATACAGGGCTGGCAAGCTTCTTGTTAGCGGAGGAACCGCTTACGCATTACCTTCTGAGGAGATGCCCCCACGCCACCAGTATTCATCGTGCCAGAGACGTGTTGAGTCCCAGGTTGGACCTATTGCGCGGGGGAGCGTGGCCAAGTGAACTTGCCGCAGAGCGGCGCCGGCCTCCACAAGCTGGCGCTGAACGCTGCTTAAGGCGAGCTGGGGCGTGTTATTGACCTGGCTTAGATGGGCCAGCCAGATCCAGCGCAAGCTATCGGCGCGCCAGGTCTGGAGGATCGCCTGAGCCGCCTGCTCATTCGAGAGATGGCCAGTGGGACTGAGGATACGCATTTTGAGGGCATAGCTGTAGGGACCGTGTAGAAGCCGCTCGCGGTCGTGATTGGCCTCCAGAATGAGGAGATCAGCTTGGCGCATAGCTTCCAGCATGGTGAGGGTGACCGAGCCACTATCGACTACCACGCAGACGCGGCAGCCGCCTGCACAGAGCAGGTAGCCGCAGGGAGCGACAGCATCATGAGGGACCGGGAAGGAAATAATCTCAATATCTCCAAGCAGGCAGGAGCTACCAGCGGGCAAAGCCAGCGTTCGTCTCAGGGACGGCGTCACTATTCTTCTTTCTGCGCTCGCAACTGGCAACTTCTGCCGGTCTGGGGCCTGCGTCTCCAGGCAAGGCAGCTGATCCGTCTGCTGATCTGTACCAGGTCTGCGGCTGCCTTCGCCGTCACCGCTATCCAGCGACCGCGGGGCCTCACTTAGGGCCGCCAGGGTAGCTGGATCAGCGATCACAAGCGGATCATAGCGCTTCAGCAGCGTAGGCAGGGCCAGAGTATGATCGT
Source organism: Thermogemmatispora argillosa (assembly GCF_059696725.1). NCBI lineage: Bacteria > Bacillati > Chloroflexota > Ktedonobacteria > Thermogemmatisporales > Thermogemmatisporaceae > Thermogemmatispora > Thermogemmatispora argillosa. Next base: position 2,493,587 of record NZ_AP019377.1, read on the forward strand.
CGTGCTCGTGAGTGAGGAGAACGGCGAGGATTTGGGCAGGTGAGACGCCAACAAGATGAAGGCGATTGATCAGAGTACGGCAAGGCAAGCCAGCGTCGACTAGCAGCCTGGTCCGTCCGGCTGGTCCAGCCTCGATCAGCAAGGCGTTGCCGCTGCTACCGCTTCCTAGAGAAATGACACGCATACCTCTACTCGGGCCTGCTGTTTTCGCTCTTCCAGACAGGATCTTCTGTTTTTGCCCTGAGAGGGCCTACGGAACTGGCCTTCTCTGACCGCATCAGTGCGCCGCTTGTTCAGGCAGGCCAAGCAGGAGGCGTGCATTTTCGCCCAGGATTTTGCTTAGCTCATCAGGGCTGAGACCAGCCTGCTGAATATGCTCGATAACACGGCGCTGGCGCAGCAAGCGATAATCGCTAGCAAAGAGGATGCGATCAGCGCCTACCAGTCTGGCCACTGTTGGAAAGATGGCCGGACGGTAGAGGAAGACCGTTGCAGCAGTATCATACCACACCAGGGAACAGACTTGCTGCACCTCTGGCATCAGGGTATAAAAAGGCAAGCCGCCGCCCCAATGCGCCGCGACAAAGCGCACATCGGGGAAGGCTGTCAGGAAGGCAACTACGTCGGCCAGGGAGACATCGCCCTTTCCGGGGTAGAGGTGGCCTACTGGCTCGCTACAGTGGGAGAGAACGAGCAGATTATAGTGGCGCACGACCTCGATAAGAGGAGCCAGTAGATGGATGTCACTCAAGCGATAGCCCTGGCCGTGGGGCATGAGTTCGCCCAGGCCGATCATGCCGGCCTGAGCACAGCGCTCCAGCTCACGTACCGCCCGCTTGCCGGCAGTTGGCAAGGCTACAGCCATGCCATAGATGCGACCTGGATAGCGACGCATGGCATCCAGGATATAGCTATTACCTTCCTCGATAAGGCCTGGGTCGGTCCAACCGAAGGAGAAGGCCACGGAAGCATCCACACCCGAGGCATCCATCTCCGCGATCAGGTCTTCAGCGGTGGCCAGCTTAGCGCGGGGATTAGCGTAGAGGGTTCGAAACCAGGGGTCACGTTCACAGTAGCGCTCGCGCTGCTCGCAGATGTGGGGAGGAAAAAGGTGAGTATGGAAATCGATGATCATACTCTGCTGCGCTCAGAGCTATAAAAAAAGGGCATTGCCTCATTTAGCACGCCCCTTTTCTTCCTGAAGGAGAACCCTACAACTGGAGGGTGTCTTGCCTCAATTTTGCTGAGGGAGAACTGCCGTCGTGACAGCGGGGAAGCGTCGCGCGCTCCATCCTTGACAATAGGCAGGCGCTCAGTGATCTTTTGCAGTATCGTAAGGGAGGCACAAGCCGTTCGGTCATTAGGGCCGGTCAGCTGCACCTGTTACCAGGTGTCCACCTCCGGTCTATCGACCAGGTCGTCTGCCTGGGACCTTATCTCCGGCGGCGACTACCGCCTGGAGCGGGAAGCGCCTCTTGGGGTCGGCTTCGCGCTTAGATGCTTTCAGCGCTTCTCCTCGCCTGACGTAGCTACCCGGCTCTGGCCTGGGCAGGCCAACCGGCTCACCAGCGGTCAAGCCCTCTCGGTCCTCTCGTACTAGAGCGGACTCCCCTCACGCTTCCTCTCGCCCACGACGGATAGAGACCGAACTGTCTCACGACGTTCTGAACCCAGCTCACGTGGCGCTTTCATGGGCGAACAGCCCAACCCTTGGGACCTACTCCAGCCCCAGGATGCGCCGAGCCGACATCGAGGTGCCAAACCCTGCCGTCGATGGGAACTCTTGGGCAGGATCAGCCTGTTATCCCCGGGGTAGCTTTTGTCCGTTGCGCCACACGCCTTCCACTCGGACATGTGGGATCACTCAGCCCGACTTTCGTCCCTGCTCGGCTCGTTAGCCTCGCAGTCAAGCTCCCTTCTGCCTGTACACTCTTCAGGTGATGTCCATCCACCTTGAGGGAACCTTTGGGCGCCTCCGTTACCCTTTAGGAGGCGACCGCCCCAGTCAAACTCCCCACCTAGCCCTGTCTGCGGCCGGGCTCCACCGGCTCCGCATGAGTCCCGACAACACACCAGAGTGGTATTTCACCGGCGCCTCCACCGCCCCCGCAAGGGCGGCTTCTTCGGCTCCCACCTATCCTCCGCAGGTGTGCCCTCGGCACCAGGCCAGGCTAGAGTCAAGCTCCACGGGGTCTTTTTGTCCTGTCGTGGGCAACCCGCATCTTCACGGGTACTGCAATTTCGCCGAGCCCTCTGTCGAGACAGCGCCCAGGTCGTTCCTCCTTTCGTGCGGGTCGGAACTTACCCGACAAGGAATTTCGCTACCTTAGGACCGTTAGAGTTACGGCCGCCGTTCACCGGGGCTTCCCTGGCGAGCTGCGCTCACCCGCCAGCTTCACCTTCCGGCACTGGGCAGGAGTCAGCCCCTATATCTCCGCTTCCGCGTTCGCAGGGACCTGTGTTTTTGGTAAACAGTCGCCTGGGCCTATTCCTGCGGCCTCCTCACCAGCCCTGACCTGCTCTACGCGCCCCTCTCGGAGCGCCCCTCCGGTCAGCGCCAGCTACGAAGGCGCCCCTTCTTCCGAAGGTACGGGGCCAAGTTGCCGAGTTCCTTGACAGAGGCTCACTCGTTCACCTCGGGAGTTTACCTCCCTGCCTACCTGTGTCGGTTTGCGGTACGGGCAGAGGGCCGTCTGGCTAGAGGCTTTTCTTGGCGGCCTGGGGGCCGGTGACTTGTCGCCTCCTCTCGGAGGCTCGTGCCTGCGGTCACGCCTCCTGGCGCCGGGCTTTCCCTCGGCGCCTCGCTTCCAACAGGCAGCCCATCCTGTCCACTCGATGGGTTCACCTTCCCTACCGCGTCCCCCCTTCGCTCTTCTCGACGCCCTCTGGGGCAGGATTCTCCACCTGCTCTCCATCGCCTACGACCTACCGTCCTCGGCTTAGGGCCCGCCTCACCCTGGGTCGATCAACGGTGCCCAGGAACCCTTAGGCTTTCGGTGGGGGGGATTCTCACCCCCCTTGGCGCTACTCATTCCGGCATTCGCACTTCCGCTCGCTCCACCGGTCCTTGCGGTCCGGCTTCCCCGCTCGCGGAACGCTCCCCTACCAGCCTCGCGGCGCGTGGTCTGCCCACGCCCCCACAAGGCTCCACGGCTTCGGTCGGCTGCTTCAGCCTCCTGGTGTTGTCGGCGCCAGCTCGCTCGACCAGTGAGCTATTACGCACTCTTTCAATGATGGCTGCTTCTAAGCCAACATCCTGGCTGTCTGGGCCAGCTGACCTCCTTTTCCACTCAGCAGCCCCTTGGAGACCTTAGCCGGTGGTCTGGGTTGTTCCCCTCTCGTCTGGCAAGGTTATCCCCGCCAGACTCACTCCGCCGCCCCTCTTGATGGCCTGTCGGCCTGCCGCGCTGGGCATTCGCAGTTTGCGTGAGCTTGGTAACCAGCTCCTGGCCCCGCACCCACACAGCGCTCTACCTCCCAGCGCTGCCGCGGCGGGCTGCACCTCCATGCATTTCGGGGAGAACCAGCTATCTCCGTGTTCGCTTGGCATTTCACCCCTACCCACAGCTCCTCCCCTGGTTTTGCAACACCAGTGGGTGCGAGCCTCGACGGATTGTCACATCCGCTTCACTCTGGCCATGGGTAGCTCACACGGTTTCGGGTCCCATCGCCGCTACCTGCTCCCAGTTCCCTGGAAGCGGCGCCCTCTTCAGACTCGGTTTCCCTCCGGCTCCCCTCCTCTCACGGGAGGTTAACCTGCGGCAACGGCGATGCACTCGCCGGATCATTCTGCAAAAGGCACGCCATCAGCCCGCTCGTGGTCCGCCTGCCTGGGCTCCCCAGTCGCCTGGCTCGCCCAGCGGCCTGCCGCCCACGGCATGGGCCTCTGACTGCTTGTCGCGTACGCGGTTTCAGGTCCTCTTTCATCCCCCTCTCGGGGTGCTTTTCACCTTTCCCTCACGGTACTGCGTCCGCTATCGGTCGCTGAAGGTAGTTAGCCTTGGAGGGTGGTCCCCCCTGCTTCCCACCGGGTTCCTCGTGCCCTGTGGTACTCAGGCACCAGCGCCAACCCCGCCTGAGCTGTTTCCCCTACAGGACTCTCACCTTCTCTGGTGTGGCGTTCCAGCCACTTCGGGTACAGCCTCGGCTGAGCCGGGCGTTGCCCCGCGCTGGCCCTCCAACCCCGCTCGGGGAGCCGTTGCCGGTCCCAGAACGGTTTGGGCTGAGCCCCGTTCGCTCGCCACTACTGAGGGCCTCTCGGTTGATTTCGCTTCGTCGGGCTACTAAGATGTTTCAGTTCACCCACTGCCCCTCGGTCGGCCCAGTGGCCGCCGATCTCCGGCCATCACGCCGGAGGGGTTACCCCATTCGGAGACTCAGGGATCATCGCTTGCCAGCAGCTCCCCCTGAACGTTTCGCCGCTCGCCGCGTCCTTCTTCGGCCTTCAGCGCCTAGGCATCCCCCGCGTACGCTTCTCGCTTGTGCCGCTTCCCGCGACACCTGCAAGAGATCGTTTCGCGCCTATCCTTTCTGTCTCGGATGTCTCGGCTTCGCTTTTGCCCCGCCGTCTACGACGGTTCATTTCGCTCAGCAAAATTGAAGCAAGACACACACTCAGTTGTTAAGGTGCTGGTGCCAGGCTACGAGAGGCGCCGCTACTGACTTCAGGCTCTCAGCCTCGCCGTCCGCCGCTCGCGCCCTCCCCGACACCTGAAAAGTGGAAAACCTGCAGAGGCTGTGCCGCATTCGCACCTCAGCGGCTGTCTACTGCCTCAATCCCTCAGCCAGTCGATTATCTCGACTGATTACTCGGCTCGCATTTCAGCGCTGTGACCTGGAGAGTTGGGAAGCACGTTTCATCTGGGAGCGAAACCGCACTTAAGCAGCCTCAACTCACCCGATGAAACGGATCGACCTGGAAGGGAGGGGGAACACAGCAGGTTCACGGTGCCGCTCCGCGCGGAGCAGCCTTGTCCTGCTTCCCAGCCTCCGACTCCCTAGAAAGGAGGTGATCCAGCCGCACCTTCCGGTACGGCTACCTTGTTACGACTTCACCCCAATCACCGACCCCACCTTCGACGCCTGCCTCCCCGTGCCTTAGCACGGGGTTAGCCCGACGGCTTCAGGTGTTGCCGGCTTTCGTGGTGTGACGGGCGGTGTGTACAAGACCCGAGAACGTATTCACCGCCGTGTGCTGACCGGCGGTTACTAGCAACTCCTCCTTCATGCAGGCGGGTTGCAGCCTGCAATCTGCACTGAGATCGGGTTTTAGGGATTCGCTTCCCGTCGCCGGGTCGCTGCCCGCTGTCCCGACCATTGTAGCGTGTGTGTCGCCCAGGATGTCAGGGCCATGCTGACTTGACGTCATCCCCACCTTCCTCCGCGTTGTGCGCGGCAGTCCCCTCGGAAACCTCCAACCGAGAGCGAGGGTTGCGCTCGTTGCGGGACTTAACCCAACACCTCACGGCACGAGCTGACGACAGCCATGCAGCACCTGAGCACGCCTCCCTTGCGGGCCGGCCCATCTCTGGACCCTCAGCGTGCTTGTCCAACCCTGGTAAGGTTCTTCGCGTTGCATCGAATTAAACCACACGCTCCGCTGCTTGTGCGGGTCCCCGTCAATTCCTTTGAGTTTTAGCCTTGCGGCCGTACTCCCCAGGCGGACCACTTACTGCGTTCGCTTCGGCGCGCAGGGGGTCGATCTCCCCACACACCTAGTGGTCATCGTTTACGGCTAGGACTACCGGGGTATCTAATCCCGTTCGCTCCCCTAGCTTTCGCCTCTCAGCGTCAGGTACCACCCAGGACACTGCCTTCGCCTTCGGTGTTCTTCCCGATCTCTACGCATTTCACCGCTCCACCGGGAATTCCATGTCCCTCTGTGGCCCTCCAAGTCCGACCGTCTTCCCGCCTCTCTCGCAGTGAAGCCGCGAGCTGTCAGCGGGAACCTGCCAGACCGCCTACAGGCCCTTTACGCCCAGTAACTCCGGACAACGCTCGCCCCCTACGTCTTACCGCGGCTGCTGGCACGTAGTTTGCCGGGGCTTCTTCCTGGGGTACCGTCCTCTTCTCTTCCCCCAGAAAAGCAGTTTACAACCCGAAGGCCTTCTTCCTGCACGCGGCGTCGCTCGGTCAGGCTTGCGCCCATTGCCGAAGATCCCTCACTGCTGCCCCCCGTAGGAGTCTGGGCCGTCTCTCAATCCCAGTGTGGCTGGCCGTCCTCTCAGACCAGCTACCGATCGTCGCCTTGGTAGGCCTTTACCCTACCAACAAGCTAATCGGGCGCAGGCCCCTCCTGCAGCGCCCCGCGCCCTCCGGCACGGAGCTTTCCTGACGCCTCTCGCAAGGCGCCACCGTATGCGGGATTGTCGGCGCTTTCGCACCGGTATCCCCCACTGCAGGGCAGGTTACCCACGTGTTCCTCACCCGTCCGCCACTCCCTCCCCTCGCGGGGAGAGCGTTCGACTTGCATGTGTTAGGCACGCCGCCAGCGTTCGTCCTGAGCCAGGATCAAACTCGCCATCCAGTTCTGTAGCACCTCGATCGCTCGCCAAGCGAGGATCAAGGCAGTATATCCAGCGGATGACTCCCCAGCCTCCGCTGAGCCAGCCACCCGCACAACTCTTCAGCTCTGGATGTACGAAGTCATCAGCGCTGTTTCACCTGAATGACTGTCTGCGAGCCAATCCTAGCGGCACAGAGATCTGTGCCCGGGCGTGAGGGCCAGCAAACAGCACCACTTTAGGCGAACACAGCACATCCGCCTCTGCTGTTTTCCACTCTTCAATTGTCAAGGTGCACTAGCGATCACTTCTGCCCGTCGGAAAGACAGACAAAGATCAGCCGCGTTACAAGTTACGCTCAGGATCAATCATCTGTGTCACTCAGACAGAGCGACTCTTGACGAGTCAGGCTCTTTCCAGGACACAACACTGAGGACACCGTACCGCGGTTCTGAAATCTCTGTGGAGAATTTCTGCGAGAGATTTGTTGACCGTCTTTCCGTCCGGCGCGGACTTAATTATGCCATAGGGCCAGGGCCTTGTCAAGGGGTGTGGGGGGGAATTTTTCAAATTGGGGAGAAAATTGGCCAAGTCAGGGAGTCTCACCAGGCCGGCGCGCAGCGCAGGGGCTGGCAAGCTAGAGGCAGGCAGCAGAGAGGGAAGAGGAGAGCTGACGGAAGGAGGGGAGAGGTGGCGACACCGGGCCGGGTCAGGCCGGTATCCGGTCCGGTGTCGGCCTTGGGCTTAAAGCGCTTCCTCCTCGTCGCCTTCGCCAAGCGAGTAAGGTGGCTTCTCGACGGGCACGCGGTAGCCGCGCGGTAGCTGGGAGTTTTCACCGGGGCCATAGGACTGCGACGGCTGAGCTGGCGCTGCCAGGTCGCTGGTAATAGCCCGGACCAGGCGCTCAATCCGATCCCAGCGTGGCGGGAAGGAGGCTGCATAGAACTTTTCATGCCCCTCGCCATCGTAGATGTAGAGCGTGTAGTCGCGGTCAATGTAACGGTAGTCTACCTTGATATAGGGGATGCGCACCAGTTCCAGCACCTGCAGGGTTGGTCGCAGGCTCGACTGGACAGCCTCGGCGCTAGCACGTCCAGCGACCGCCGCGGCTGTTCGCACTTCTTCAATGGCTGCCTGCCAGACGTCGAGCGGGACAGCGTCGGGCGGGGCTTCGGGATGGAGCTTCTCATCAACTTCGGCGCTATAGACCAGCTCTCCTTCAGCCTTGAGTAGTTGCTGCTGGGGCAAGGCTTCCGTGCCGACAAAGCGGCGCCGTGTGCGCAGTTCAAAGCTGCGCACGATCTCGCGATGGCGGACAATCTTGCCAGTTCCATTGCAGGCGGGACAGAGGGCAGATTTGGCGCCCTGGCAGGCTGGACAGACGCGTTTTCCAGTGACGCAGTCGCAGTCGACCTCGCCATTGATACAGTCAGGGCAGGGAATGGTACGCCCCTTGTTCGCCGGGTCGGTATCCAGAGGATTTGGAACCGGCACTCCCTGCTGACGGATACCCTCAAAGACCGAGGAAACGCGCTCGCCAAGGGCATTGGCCAGCTTCTCGACACGCCTCTGTAAGAAGGGACGCTTTTTTTGCTCGGCCCAATCGGCGACATAGCCGCGCCCGCGGCAGGTGGCGCAGCGCTTGCGGGCTCGCCCACGGCAGTCCGGGCAGGTGATCCATCCACGCCCATTGCACTCAGTACACAGGGCATGGCCTGTACCGTTACAAGCTGTACAAGCGAGCAATTCATCAAGGCCCGCCAGGCGGGTGCGCGTGGTCGGCGGACGCAGGTCGCTGACCTCCGGCAGCTCGTAGTCCCAGACAGGTAGGAGTGGCTGCGGCTTGCCCGGCACCTGGCCAGTGTATGGCTCGCTGACAATTTCCAGTGCCCGGTGTTCCCAGCGCGTTTGGACCGTGATCTCCCACACCTCGTCACGACTCATGGCGACGATGTCCATGTAGGTTCCCAGGTCTTTCGCAACGCGCCAGTTACCTGCCGACCAGCTATTGACAAGTTGCCGAATCCTTTGCTCTTCGCTGTCGCTGGGGGGTGCTGGCCTCGGCACCGTCTGCGATTGTTGCCAGTAGGTGCTTGCGCGATCGACTACCCTTTTGAGCTGCTGCTGAACTTCGCTGACTCCCTGAGTCAGTACTCGCCCCAGCTCTTCGAGTCGCTTATCTATATCGTTCGGACCGGGGAGTCCTCCCGGCGTGTTGGTGCCGTGCTCCCATTCGTTGCTCATGTGTTTTCGCCTCCCGGCTCCGGGCGCAGCTCTGCGCTCAGCCTCACGCCGTGCGGGATCTTTTCAGCAAGCAGATTGCTCAGTCTGGCCGAGCATTTAAGCGCCGCTAAGCTATAAGTTAGCTGAGCTGGGCTGCACCCTCACTTTCATCGCGCTATCTCTGATTACCAGTTATACGCTTTGGCTAGCGCCTACGTTGTAGCCGAATCGCTCGCTCCCTGGTTACGTGCTCTGCTCTGCTCTGCTCGGTGCTTGCGGTTCTTCCCGCTCTCTTACTATGAACGAAGATTTTGATTTTGTCACTCGCATTGCGCTGAGGCGCGCTAGATTTTCTCTACCTGGCTCGTTTCAGATTCCGTTTCAGGTTCTGCGCTGCTCTCACTTTTGGCGATCAGCCTCTTTTGTCCAGTACGAGGTAGGCTAGAGTAGGGGAACGATCTCTTGCTGCATGGGAACGCCGGTGACCTCGACCTCGCGTTCGTGGATGAGCAAGTTGATTTCGCTGCGTACCCCAAAGTCGGGCAGATAGATGCCTGGCTCCAGTGAACAGCAGGTATCAGGTAAAAGGCGACGTTCGTCATGAGTTTCCAGGTTGTCCAGGTGCGCCCCTTCGCCATGTTCCGCCGTGGTGATGCTGTGACCGCTGCGATGAACAAAGGCATCGCCGTAGCCAGCACGCACGATGACGGCGCGGACGACATCGTCAACTTCGTAGGCTTGCAGAGGTCGACCCGCTGCCAGGCGCTGGCGGATGAAGTCAAGTCCTGTGTCGCGGGCCTGACAGACGAGGGCAAAGATCTCGCGGTGCCGCAGGGGAATGTCTTCCTGTCGACCGACGAAGGCCATCCAGGTGTAGTCGGCGTAGATCGCTTCTGGTTCAGGCAAACGCGCCCAGAAGTCGATGAGGAGAAGGTCGCCGCGCTGAATAGGGCTGTGCTGCTCTGCGGTGGGCGTGTAGTGCGGGTTGCTGGCATTGCTGTTGACGGCAATCAGCGGCGGTTCCTCTACAAGCAGCCCTTGAGCCTGCATCAGCGCTAGAAAGCGTTGCTGGACGCCATACTCATCGAGGCTCCTCCCGGCCTGTAGGTCGCTCGTTAGCTCCTCAAGGAGTCTGTCTTTGGCTGCTATAAGTCGTCGCCCCGCTTCGCGATGACTGGCGATCTGTTGGGGCGTGAGGCGCGCGACAAAGTGCTGAGCCAGATTGGCTGAGCTGACGATCTCGACGCCGCAGGTGCGCACAAGTTCAATGGTGCCAGCGTCAACAGTGGACAGGTAGGGAATGGCGTTGTGAGGCGAGTATTCCATCGCAATCCGCCAGCCCGGTTGGAAAAGGCTGCGGAGCTGGGTATGTAGTTCTTGCCAGGAACGGAAAATACGCTGCTTTCCCGGCAGGCTGCGCAGGACATGCGGCTCTACCGCACTTACTAGGGCAACCGGCTCCCCTTGGGTCGGTATCCAGTAAAACCAACGACGGGTAAACATCTGTTCGCGCGGCAGCTCCAGTATTCGGTGGGCAATAGGATTGGAACGGCGGAAATCATAGAAAAGCCAGCCGTGCAGTTCTTCCTCTTGTAGGGCCTGCTGAATACGCTCCAGGTTCATGGCGCTGTGCTCCTTTTTGCCGGGTCCACAGACCGTAGCTCTGGCGGTGCCGCCAGCCCGGTCATCTGCTCATGGCGGGCAGTGAGATCCAGGCTTTATTGTACCACTTGCCGCTCTCGTCTCCTTTCTATGGCCTCCTTCGCCAGACCGCTGAGCGAGGCTGTCCCTCTCTTCTAGTTCCAGGGACCCCGCTCAGGCCCGACAGGCGGCCAGCAACCAGGCTTTCTCTTGCAGTTTCAGCGAGTATTCTGTGGTCGATACATCGTTATATATCAATGTTATAGGGGTCAGGAGCGGGGGACCTTCGCCGGGGAGTCCTCAGAGTTCTCTAGTGTGTCGGCAGGATTGCGCTATGACCAGTCAGGAGCAGCCAGATCCGAGATTCGACCCTGATCAGCCATCTGACCGGGTCCAACCGCCGTTGGAGGAGCAGGTCACCCAGCGTTTAGAGGCGGAGCCTGGCAGGCCGGCCCCAGCCGAGGAAATCTCCACGCTTAAGCTGCCAGCTCCCCGCAAACGAGGCCCGCTGGGGCGGGTTTTGCTCGTGGCGCTGCTGCTAGTGGTGCTCTTGCTCGGAGGAGGGATCGCCTATGGCTACTACTATTTTCAGACGACCATTCAGGAGCCGGTTTCTCACTTTGTTCATCCGGTGAGCCGCAGCACCGAGGAGCCAACGAGCGCGCCGCCAACCACCGGTACGGATATTACCGGCCATGCCTGGAATATCCTGCTGTTGGGCAGCGATAACGATGGCAAATATACGTTTCCCGCCGTACTTACCCAGGTTATGATGGTCGTGCATATTGATCCACAACAGAATCAGGTCTTTCTGGTTTCTATCCCGCGCGATTCGTGGGTTTACATTCCCCAAGTGGGAGGTATGCATAAGATCGATCAGGCTTTTTTCCTGGGAGCCATCCAGCACAATAGCTTTGATGACGGGGTGCGTCTGGCTCGCCTGACGATCGAGAAGGATTATGGTATTACGATCGATCGCTATGCCTGGGTAGGACTGGACGGCTTCGCCAAGGTGATCGATACGCTGGGAGGCGTCGATATCGACATCACGCATCCGATTGTGGACGATACTTATCCCGACGATGTAGGAGCCGGCGCCACTGACCCCTACGGCTATCGCCGTCTCTACCTGCCGGCGGGGCCTCAGCATCTGACGGGTGAGCAGGCCTTGGAATATGTCCGCTCACGTCATGCCGATCTGGTCGGCGATATCGGACGCACGCAACGTCAGCAGCAGGTGCTGGAAGCACTCAAGAAGAAGCTGGATGTGACCAATGTGATTGAGCACCTCTCGGAGATCATCGCTGATCTGCAGGGCAAGGTCTATACAGACATCAGTGAGGGAGAGATGATCGGCTTTGCCAATTATGGCCGGACGCTGCCGTCTAGCGCTATTCATCAGGTCACGCTCGGTCCCGGACCCGGCAACCAGAACTATGGCACATTGAGCACTGTCTACGATCCTTCGACCGCCTCCGAGCAATCGGTAGTTTTGCCCGATTGCACGAATATCGAGCCGCTGATCAATCGTATTTTCGCTCTCGGGGACGTGGATAGCTGTCATGTCGCCGGCCCGTGAGTGAGCTGAGCGGGTCAAACGGCGATAGAGCAGTCGCTCAGCGTCTCGTGCGAGCGGAGCGCTGGCGCCGTTCTGCCTGTCTCTCTCCGCTTCGCCTGAGAATGGGAAGAGGCAGAACGGCGCTCGCTGCTTGCTGCTTGCGATGTGCTACAATAGGCTCCAGAGAAACTCTCTGCGATAAGGAGCCTTCGTGATTGAGCAGCAAGCCGCCCCTGTCGGCGGCGCCTTGTCGAGTCCCGTCCGCTATTTGCAGTTTGAGCATCTGCTCCAGTTCCCAACTCTCGTACATGCCATCTTTACCCGCCACGGAGGCTATAGCCAGCCTCCCTGTGCAGGCCTGAATGTCTCCTTCAAGGAAGACAGGCCGGAGGCGGCTGCCGCCAATCGCTGGCTGGCACTGCAGGCCCTTGGGCTGGAGGGCTGGCCCTGTGCGACGGTCTGGCAGATTCACAGCGCCGAGGTGGCTCTTTTTGCGCGCGAGCATTGGGAAGACTGGTCACCGGACTGGCCCTATCGTACTCTGCAGGTGGCTGGCCATGAGGTGATGTGGACGCCCCGCCCCCGTCGTAAGGCTGATGCTATTGTGACAGCAGAGCGCAAGGTCGTGCTGGCGCTCTCCTTCGCCGATTGCTTGCCGCTGCTCTTCTATGATCCGCAGAGGCAGGTGATCGCTCTGGCTCATGCCGGCTGGCGTGGGACGGCGCGCGGCATTGCCCTGACAACCGTTGAGGCCCTGCGTCAGCAGTTCGGCTCTTCACCCGCAGAGTTGCTGGTCGGGATCGGCCCAGGGATTGGTGTCTGCTGCTATGCGGTGGATGAGCCGGTGCGCGATCTTTTCTATGGGCGGCGCGATTTCCCAGAGTTGCCTGTCCGCCCAGACTTGCGTAACCTGGTAGCTGAGTCCGCCGTATTCTCTCTGGTACCTCCCTCGGAGGGTTCTTCTGCCCCTTCCGCTGAGCCTCGGCTTCACCTGGACCTGTGGGAGACGAACCGTCGTCAGCTCTTGCTGGCAGGGGTGAAGGCTGAGCATATTGCTCTGGCCGGCCTCTGTACAGCCTGCCACGCGGCGGACTTCTTTTCATACCGCGCTGAGCAGGGGCGTACGGGCCGCTTTCCAGTGCTGATGGCGCTGCGCCCGGAAGGAGCCTGAGAGCAGGCAGCCGATAAGCAGGCAAGCAGATAGGTAGCGATAGCAGTGAACGTCTGGTCTGAAGGTAAGCTGATCCGGTTCGGATTGCAAGCATGGCCGAGGCTGGCGAGGGCCTGGACGAGCGGGCAGGAGGGTATATTATGGCAGAGTCGTTGTATGCCTATGGCGTGGAAGAGCAGCTACAGGAGCGGTTAGCGGCTAATCTGGCCCATGTGCGTGGCAGAATGGCGGAGGCCGCGGCTCGCGTGGGTCGGCGGCCAGAAGAGATTACGCTCGTGGCTGTCTCGAAGACGTTCCCTGTTGAATTTGTGCGGATAGCGTATAATCTTGGCGTGACTGACTTTGGCGAGAACCGGGTACAGGAGGCGCTGCCCAAAATCGCCGCTTTCCATCCGCCAACGCTGCGCTGGCACATGATCGGTCGCCTGCAAAGTAATAAGGCCAAAAAGGTGGCCGAGGCCTTCGATTGGGTGGAAAGTATCGAGAGCTGGCACAGTGCCCAGGCTCTTAATCGCCACGCCGGCACGCTGGGGCGGCGCCTGCCTGTCTTGCTGGAGGTAAATGTGGCCGGCGAGGCCAGCAAGGGCGGGGTCCGCCCGGCGGAGTTAGTTGACTTTGCGCGCCAGGTGGCTGCTCTCCCTCAGCTTGAGGTTCAGGGCTTGATGACTGTGGCTCCGCTGGTGAGCGACCCCGAGGAGGTCCGTCCTGTCTTTCGTACCTTGCGTGAGTTGCTTGACCGCCTGCGCTCGCTGCTGCCGCAGTGTCCCTGGCAGCATCTTTCAATGGGCATGACCGATGATTATTGGGTCGCGATCGAGGAAGGCGCGACGATTGTGCGCATCGGGCGGGCGATCTTTGGCGAGCGCCCGCGCCAGTGAAGAATAGAACGGAACGCACGATGAAACCGGGTGATTTTCTTTTCAGCCGCCGCATGCGGCAAAACCACGCGTTGGAGCATGCTACAGTCACGATTTTGAGCCGGATGGTTCCCGATCTGCGGGTCTCCGCCCGGGCGACAACCGACGGCTTTCTGATGTTCGGCAGCGATATCGATCTAGAGGTGTTGCGCCGCGCCGTTGATGAGGCCCTCCAGCGCTTGCAGTCCGGCGAGGCCGAGCTTGCGATTCATCCGAATTGCGGCACCAATTTGGCTGTGGGCATCTCGCTGGTGACTATTGGTACGATGCTTGGCTTTGCTTCCTCGCGGACACGCACGCGCGTCACTTCGACGGTTCTGGCTTCGGTGGCCGGGCTGCTGGCCGCTCGCCCTCTGGGTGAGCTGGTGCAGAAGCATGTGACGACTTTGCCCGATCTGCGTGGGGTGCGCGTGACTGATATCAGGCGCCGGAAGCTGCTGGGTTTCCAGGTCATTGAGGTTCGCACTGTACAGGAGTGATAGCTATGTTCGGTCTGCCGATCCCCATCCTCCATTGGATTGTGCGCTATGGCATCGGCCTGATTATCCTCACTCTGATCATACGGGCCTTCGCTTCCTGGTTTGGCATTAATGAGCGCTACAGTTTTATGCGCTTTCTCGCCAGTTATAGTGAACCTTTCGTTAAGCCTGTGCGCAATATCGTGCCACCAGTGATGTTCATCAGCTTCTCGTTGATGACCTCGATTTTCATTCTCTATACGCTGATGACGCTTATACTTCAGGCCCTGCCCCCAACATGGTAATGAGCGCTCCCTCAGACAAGGGCAAGAACAGGCAGAGTGCAAAGCACGAGGAATGCTTAAGGTTCAGGTACGTGTGACGCCCGGCAGTCGCCGCGAGGCCCTGGAGTGGCATGGCTCTTTGCTGCGAGCATGGGTGAAGGCGCCGGCCTCGGAGGGCGAGGCCAATGCTGCTTTGCTGGCCCTGGTGGCGCGTTCGCTGGGAATCAGCCGGCAGCAGGTGGCCATTGTACAGGGAGCCAGGTCCCGCGCTAAGGTGCTTGCTCTGGAGGGCTTGACGCTGGAGGAGCTGCAGCGTCGTTTGCCGCCTGGCGAGTGAGCAGACTGTTGCCAGTACGACGGCCAGTAAGGAGAGGGCTACGGCAATATTTGGGCCTGCCCAGCCGTTGGGGCAGGCCCGCCTGATCATGGGAGGCGTTGGTGGGTCGCGTTCGTTGCCCATCATCAGGCAAGGGATGCTGTCCGTCAGGCGCTTAGCTCTCAAGGCCCCGCAAAAGGAGGTCGCCCTCTTCGGGGGAGAGTCGCCCCTCAGCTACCATGCGCAGGATGGCGGCTCGGGCTTCGGCAACGTTGCCGCTGGGCTCGCGCGACCAGCCAGGGCCAGCCATACCCAGGCGCCAGGCACGCTCCCGCCGTCGCTTCAGCTCCCGGGCCATCTCGGCGGCTTCACGCCCTAGCTCACGCCCCAGGCGCCCTAGCTCCTCCCCGACGCAGGCAAACTCACGCCCTAATTGCCGACCCAACTGGCCCCAGGCCGGTCCCCAATCCCAAGACCAGGACCAGGCCGGGCTTTTCAGTTCCCAGGTGGCTGGCGCTCTCGCACCTCGCAGGCTAAGATCGCCACCGACGTGCAGCTCCAGGGTGGCCGCGCCATCTCCGTAGATGAGGCTGACAGTGCCCCCGTCGGGGACAGGCACGCCGGCGCCGCTGATCGAACCGCCGACGATCGCTTCAATCTTGACGTTGGCTTGCTCGGGCAGGATCAGGCGCGCATCGCCTCCGACTCGCAGGCGCGTATGGCTGCCTGGGGGAAATGTGCCGGCCAGAGTGAGATCGCCGCCGATAGCGTTTGCTTCGACGGCTCCCCTCACTTCGCTCAAATCAAGATCGCCTCCCACATGGCCTATGCGCAGCAGACCAGCGAGCGCGACCCCGCTTACATCGCCGCCGACGTTGCTCAGCTTGACATCGGTCGTTATGGCCTGCAAGCGAACATCGCCGCCAACGTTACCAGCGTGCAGGTGCCGCACCTGCCCAACGTGCAGGTCACCGCCCACGTTGCCTAGCAGAACGTCGGCTTCTGGGCTTCCTTCGAAGCGGCAATCGCCGCCCACATTGCTCAGCTCACAGCGCCGCTGGATCTGGTAGGCCTCTAGATCGCCGCCAATGTGGTCGAGGTCGGCTTCTTCCAGCTCGCTGAGGCGCACGTTTCCCCCAATGCCTTGTCGCGCCCGCAGCGACTTCAGGCGCAGCGCTTGCAGGTCAGCGCCACAGGCCGTTAGCTCGACCGGCTCTTGAATGGCTTCGAGCACCAGGCTGCCTTCGCAGTCGCGCAGGTGAGCTCCGCCATTGATTTCACTGAGCACCACTTCTCGGGCTTTCTCGATGCTCACATGGCCGCTCAGGCGCCGCACGTAAAGATCGGTGAGAGCTTTTGGTCCTCCAAAGAGACGGCTGCCCAGAGGAATATAGAGCGTCAGATCGCCCACGCCGCCCCGGATCTTTAGCAGGTCCTGCTCCTGGCTGATCTCCGGCGGCTCGCCAGCAGCTTCGACTGCGATGCTGCTCTCTTCCCAGCCTCTGACCTCAAGGCTACCGGCGAGATCTTCAATGCTTACCCGCGGATGTCGACCAACAGGAAACAACTGTCTTTCTTGTACCATGCTTGCGTCATCCTTCTTTCTGCTTTCGTTTGCCTGCACCAGCAGTCTGCTCGCAAGCAGTCGTCCTCTCATAGCTGGCCAGGCTCTGCTTGCGGCGCTGCTCACTGGGCGTCACCATAATTCGCCATCTTTAATGGCTATTTGCTCTGCTCACTCTGGGATTCTACCACGTGATCTGGAAAAATTCAATATGTTGATGCGAAATAATGCCACTGTCATAGAAATTTCTTAGCCGTGGAAGCTGGTCCGCGGCGATCGCGGTCAGGCGTGGGCGGCGATGGCAGTAGCAAGCGCGACCTCCCCGCCCCTCGCCCTTCGCTTCGGGCTTACCGTGGCCCCTGTCGTCCAGGAGGCTCATGATCAGGGAGCAGGCAGGGAGGCCGCGCTATCTGATGTGGTTTCGCTGACTGACTGACTGACTTTGCTTGCTGAGACTGCTGGGCCTATTAGCCTCCTGTAGGGAACGCTATTTGAAGAACCTGCCTTCGATGGAGGCAATTTTGATGTGTCCCTGGTTATCCACGTTGAGGACGACCACCGCCTTATCGATGGGGTCGCCGTTGCTGGCAAAGGAGATTTGGCCGCTGATCCCCTGGATCGATCTGCTACCACTGATGGTGGTCAGGGCCTGCCGTAGCTTGTCGCCCGTGAGCGTTTGCTGATTGCTGCCCGAAGCCAGCGCGCGCCGGCAGCCCTCCAGCAGGGTTTCTGTGGCATCATAGGCCAGAATGGTATTAAAGTCAGCTCGCGTATAGCCGTAGCCGCTGTGCTGACCGTTGCCGCTGTAGAGGCGGCTGTAGTCGCTGAAGAAGGCTGGCTGAGAGCGGCCCAAATAGCTCCATTCATCAGGGTAGGCGAAGGAAGTGAAGTGCAAGCGTGTGAAGGCCTGCCGGACGGCGCTATAGCCCTGGGGCTGATAGAGGGCATCGCCGCCGAGGACGGGCAGATGGGCGAAGGGGCCCGTAGTAGGCAGATACTTGAGCAGCGGTGTAATATCGCTGGCGTAGCCGGCAAAGTAGATGAGATCGGGATTTTTGCTTAAGGCATCGGAGAGCAATGCCGGAAGCTGGTTGGTCTGGCTACGCTGATAGTGCTCCTCGACGACGATTTGCCCGCCTCCCTGGGTAAAGGCCTCGCGAAAGTCGCGGTAGAGGCTACTGCTATAGCTGTTGCCTTGATCGTAGAAAGCCGCTACCCGGCGCGCGTGCAGGGTCTCCAGGGCATAGCGGGCGCCGGCAGTGGCCTGGACCTGATTTGAAGGGGCTACGCGGAAAAAGTAGGGTGAGAGGCCGCTAAGTTGATCGCTGGAGGCCGTTCCCGATACGATCGGAATATGGGCCCGGGTCAGCACGCCTACGGCGTTGATGGTTTGCGCGCTAAAGGGCCAGCCCATGACTCCCACAATGCTGCTGTCCTGGCGGGCTGCCTGGACGATTTGTTGGGCTACGGTGCCAGCGTAGCCATCTTCGCTGCCAGAATTGGCGATGAGCAGGCGCAGCTTGAGGCCATTGAGGCCGCCAGCGTCGTTGAACTCGCGCTGTGCCACGTAGGCCCCTTGCAGAATCTCGCGTCCGACATCGGTATCGGACCCGGTCAGCATGGTGCCGATGACCAGCGTGAGGTAGGGCGAGCCGGAGGCCAGGACGCGTAGATTTTCCTGATAGATGAGGGCTTCGGCGTCATTGGAGTCAGTTGCGATGGCCTGAGCAAGATATGACTGCGCGGCGGCGTAGTCATCGGCTTTGAAGCTCTTGGCGGCTTGCTGCTTCAGGCTGGCATCGCCGCTGCTGCGCGTGGTATCGAAGATAATGCTTCCATCGCTGAGGCCTAGCAGTTCAGACTGTCCCTGCGAGTTTTTAATCGTAAAGGCTCCAATGCCGTTGATGTTGGCCGGCAGTGCTGTGCTGACTGCTGTGGCACTGTTACTTTGTGCTCCTGTGGTTCCGGCCTCCTGCAGGCGCTGGCGAAAGCCACTGAAGGCGCCGAGCGCGATGGCGGCGATGAGGATGAGGACGAGTAAGAGCACCAGAAAGCTGGCGAGCATCTGGCCATTGTAGCGGCGCTTGCCGAAGACGCCGCGGATACCAGGCTGAGCGAGCGGCGGCGGTGGAGACTGCGGTGTTTGCCAGGTCTGGCGTTGCTGCGGCGGGCCTTGCACTGGACCGGTAACGGGACCTGCCAGGCCGCCGGGCACGGCTGATGGCCTTGTGGGCGGGAGCGGCGTAAAGGGTCCTCCTGTGCTCACTGTGGGCCTTGTTCTCCCGGGCGATGTCACCGAGGTCGGCGCTGAGGCCAGGGTTGGACCGCTCTGTGAGAACGCTCCGCTTGGCGGGCGCGGTCTGGTAATGGGGTGTGCTCCTGTGGTCAGAGTCGCGCCCATGAGGCCAAACCGGTCCTCTAGAATCTGGTCAACCTCCTGCTTCATCTCGCTGGCGCTCTGATAGCGCCTGGTAATGTCGTTCTGCAGGGCACGGGTGAGCAGGCGCTCGATCTCCGGCGAGAGTCGGGGATTGAGGGTGCGCACCGGAGGATAGACAAACGGCGGGTGCTCGCGTGGGTCGCGGTTGGTCAGGAGATGATGCATGGTGGCCGCTAGAGCGTAGAGGTCCGAGCGTGGGTCGGCCTTGCCCTGATATTGCTCCGGCGGGGCGTAGCCAGGCGTGCCCAGGGCGGTCGTCTGTTTGCGCGCCGCGCCCGGGGCCAGATCAGGGCGTGCAATGCCAAAGTCGACAAGGTGGGCGCGTCCATCGTTGTCGCTGATGACAATATTGGCCGGCTTGACGTCGCGGTGGACAATGGGCGGTTTGCGGCTGGCCAGATATTCCAGTACCAGCAGGATATCGGAGGCATAGGTCAGAACTTCGCCTTCGGGTAGAGGCTTCCCCAGGCGATTCAGGCGCTCCTCCAGGTTCTCGCCGGCCACATATTCCTGGACCATGAAGTAATGAGAGCCTTCCTGGAAATGGTCGGTCACCGCCGGCACGAGAAAGTGATCGACGCTTGCCAGCGTTGCTACCTCGCGCTTAAAGTTGCGGACATCCTCCTGTAATTGGGCCGGGTCGCTGCTGTCGGAAATCAGCTCTTTGATGACGACCAGTTTGTTGTTGAGCCGTGTATCTTCGGCCAGGAGCACCGCCCCCATGCCTCCTTCGCCCAGAATCCGCTTGATAACGTAACGATCGTTTTGAAGCCGATCGCCAGGTCGCAGCGAGGTCGAGACCTTCTGTTCCTGGCCCTGGGTTTGGGTCGGAGTCGGGTGGGCATCTTGCCCATCTTGCGTCACTGGCATCTGCCAGGTGTCGCTTGCAGCGCCCGCGCTGGCGTCTAATCGCCTGCCGCATTGGTTACAGAAGCGACCGCCCGGGCGGTTTTCAGCACCACAGTAAGGGCATCTCATACTCAGCCTACCTTAATTGATGATCATCTCTTAACTGCTCTTATAAAGATCTTGCCTTGCTCGCTTCTCTCTGGAGAAGCCGTCTGCTATTTGAGGAAGCGGCCTTGAACGGACTCTATCTTGATATGGCCGGCGTTATCAACCATCAGGACGACGACGGCCTTATTGTCAGGATTGCCATCAGCTCCAAAGGAGATCACGCCACTGATGCCCTGTACTGCCTGGGGGCCATTGAGTCCAGCCAGCGCCTTCCGCAGCTCTGGGCCGCTTATAGCGGTTTGGCTGCTACCGCTCAGGGCATGGCGACTGGCCTCCAGCAGCACCAGGGTCGCATCGTAGGAGAGGATGGCATCGTTGTCAGGGCGCGTGTAGCCGTAGCCAATGTGGCGGCTATTGGCATTAAAGGTCTGCGGGTAAACGGTGAAAAAGGCCGGTTGGGAGAGGGCGAGATAGCTCCACTCGTCAGGGTAGGCGAAGGCCGTGAAGTGGAGGCGCAGGAACCCGGCCCGTGCGCTGCTCGGGTAGCCTTGCAGCTGATAGAGGGCGTCGCCTCCCATCACCTGCAGCCGGGCCTGTGGGCCTGTTGTCGGCAGATTGGTGAGCAGCGTCGCCACGTCGCTGGCGTAGCCGGAGAAGTAGAGCAAGTCGGGATGATGGTTGAGCGCATCCTGCAGCAGGGTTGGCAGGTCGGCTGGCTTACCGACGCGATAGCGCTCCTGAACCGCAATTGTCCCACCGTCAGCGGTGTAACGCTGGCTAAATGCCGCTGCCAGGCTCTGGCTATATGGGTCAAGCGGGTCGACGAAGAGGGCGACGCGCCTGGCTCGCAGGCGCTGATAGGCGTAGTCTGCTCCGACGGCTCCCTGACGCTGATCAGAGGGGCAGACGCGGAAAAAGTAGGCCGATTTGCCGCTTAACTGGTCGCTGGAGGCGCTTGGCGAGACCATCGGTAGCTGAGCCTGGCTGAGAATGGGTAGAGCGCTCAGGACGCGCGAGCTGTAGGGCCAGCCCATGACGCCGACGATGGTTTTATCGGCTTGGGCTGCCTGTACAATCTGTTGGGCCACGGTGGTCGCAAACAGGCTGCTGCTGCCCGAGTTGGCGATCAGGAGACGCACCAGTACCCCTGAGCCGAGCTTGTAGCCGCTATTGTATTCCTTCTGGGCAATGTAGGCTCCCTGGAGGTTGTCGCGTCCTGTTCCAACGGCGCCGCTGTCGTTACCTGTGAGAATGGTGGCAACGATGAGGGTGATGTAGGGGTTGCCCGAGGCCAGGACGCGCTGATCTTCAAGATAGATCAGGGCTTCGGCATCGTTGCTATCCATATCAAGGGCCGATTGCCAGAGGGCGACGGCTCCGCTGATGTCTCCTTGCTGCAGACGTTGGGCCGCCTGCTGCTTGAGACGGCCATCGGGGCGCGCTACATCAAAGGCGACGCTGCCGTCGCTGATACCTATGTAGTCTTTCTGACCTGTATCGGGATTGACGACGCTGTAGGCCCCCAGGCCCTTCTTGAGGGTCGGTGGCGGCGTGATCGTTCGGCCTTGGGCTAGTGAGGCGCTCGGACCGCCGCGGCTGGCCAGGCGCGGGATCAGGAAGAGGAGGAGGCCGCCAGCGATCACTAGCACGCTGAGCACGAGCAGCAGAACAATGTAGAGCATCCTCGGTGGAGCGAGACGCGCCGCTGCCACTCTTCCTGTTGTTCCCAGAAGGGACTTGCGCAAGAGACCTCCGCCGCTTCCGTTGATGGGGCCGGTCGGGGCAGGATGCGGCCAGCCAGGCGACAGTAAGCCAGTGCTCGCCGCTGGCTGCGCTGCGATGACGCCGGTCGCAAGCGTTGGTTGATTGGCTCTGGCAGGACGGCTGCCAGGAGCGTGGCCAAAGCGCTGAAAGAGTAGCGCTTCGATAGCGCTCTTCATGGCGCTGGCACTCTGGTAGCGCTGGTTGGGATCTGGCTGCAGGGCGTAAAATAGGATTCTCTCTGTCTCAGGCGACAACTGCTGATTCAGGCTGCGCACTGGCGGATAGCTGAACGGCGGGTAATTACGCGGGTCACGTCCGGTCAGGGCGTGGTGCAGGGTCGCTGCGAGTGCGTAGAGATCAGAGCGTGGGTCGGCATGGCCTTGAGACTGTTCGGGGGCTGCGTAGCCAGGGGTGCCCGCTATGCCCAGCCTCCCAGGCAGCGCTTCGGTTTGAGCTATCTTGAAGCCTACCAGGTAGGCTCTCCCGTTGGGGTTGATCACGATATTGGCCGGCTTGATGTCGTGATGGACTACCGGCGGGGTCTGCAATTCGAGATATTCCAGAATATCAATAATATCGATAGCATAGAGCAGGGCTTCGCGCTCGCTTAGAGGGCCTTGGCGACGCTCTAATAGCTTCTTCAGGTTGTCGCCTTCGATATATTCCTCGACCATAAAGTAGCGCTCGCCCTCCTGGAAGTGGTCCGTGACCGAGGGGATGAGCGGATGATCCAGGTGGGCCAGCCGCGCCACCTCGCGCTTGAGCTGCCTGATGGCTTCCTGGCGTGGCTGAGGGTCACTTGTCGCAGGACGCAGCTCTCTGATGACTACCCGCTTACCGTCGAGGCGATGATCAACGGCCAGTAGCGCAGCCCCTTCTCCAAGAGGCCGGATGATCTCATAGCGCCCGCCCTGAAGGCGCACGCCTGGCGTCAGGGAGCCAGGAGTGACCTGCTGGCTGACGGGCGAGCCGCTTTCAGCCGGAGCCGGCAGCGGGCGGCCACAGGTGCTGCAAAAGCGCGCCTCGGGACGATTCGCTGCGCCGCAATGGGGACAATCCATAGTTTCGCGCCTGCCTCCTCTGCCCAGTGGCAAATCTATTCAGCCGGAATTGATTGCTGCTATCTGCGCTATCAAAGGACCAATAGCGGGTTGTGCTCGCTCACCGCCCGCCCCCCTGACCGATCCAGCAATTTGCCTATTGGCTTCCTTGCCGGGCGCAACTGTGCGCGCAAGGACCAGCCAGGGCCAGCACCGGCAGCCCCCAGCGTTCACCAACGTCAGAGATCTTCGCTTCTACCAGATAGAATACGCATACTCGCAGGGAAAGTTAAAGAGGCGGGCGGTAAAACAGGGCTCTCTCAGCAGATCGAAAGGATAGCCCGGCAGCGCCTGCCTGTATGCCCCTCCTTAAGGAGGGACCATCTCAGCAGGCTGCCGGGCTACTCTTTCTTGCTGCAGGCCGTTTCCGCTGCTTTGGTACAGCCCCGGCGCTCGCTCTAGCGAGCGGAGCTGCGCCTCTCAGGCTGCTATTTCAGGAAGTGGCCCTGAATGGACTCGAGTTTAATATGCCCGACGCTATCGACCATGAGCACGACCACGGCTTTATTCTGGGGGTTGCCGTCGCTCCCGAAGGCAATGACGCCACTGATGCCCTGCACGCTGCGCGCTCCATTCAAGTGGGCTAAGGCCTGCTGCAGGTCCTGACCGGTAAAGACCGTCTTGCCGCTACTGATCAGCGTTCGGCCAGCCTCCAGGAGCACCAGCGTCGCATCGTAGGCCAGGATGCTATCCGTGAAGGGGCGGGTATAGCCATAGCCGCCCTGCTGCCCATTGGCATTGAAGACCTGGGCATAGGTTGTAAAAAAGGCCGGCTGAGGGAGGGCCAGATAGCCCCACTCGTCGGGATAGGCGAAAGCCGTGAAATGCAGACGGAGGAAGCCAGCCCGGGCGTTCTTAGGATAGCCCTGCAACAGATAGAGGCCGTCGCCCCCCATAACTTGCAGGTGAGCAAAAGGTCCCGAAGTCGGCAGACTACTCAGCAGGCTCGCGATGTCAGCAGAGAAACCAGCAAAGTAGATGAGGTCGGGCTGATGCGTCAGGGCATTGCGCAAGAGGGCCGGCAGGTTATCCGGCTTGCCGACCGTATACTGCTCGCTGACCACAATGCTGCCGCCGTCGCTGCGGTAGCGAGTACTGAAGGCTGTGGCCAGGCTCTGACTATAGGCGTCGGCGGGATCGAAGAAGAGGGCGACTCGCCTCGCCTGCAGACGTTGATAGCTGTAGTCAGCTCCGATCAGTCCCTGCTGATGATCAGACGGACAGACCCGGAAAAAATAGGGGGAGCGGCCCGTCAAGAGATCGCTGGAAGCCGTCTCTGAGACCATCGGCAGATGGGCCTGCGCCAGAATAGGAAGCGCATTCAAGGCCCGAGAGCTGTAGGGCCACCCCATGACGCCCACAATAGTTTTATCGGCCCGCGCCGCCTGGACAATCTGCTGAGCCACAGTGGTGGCAAAGAGGCTGTTGCCGCCGGAGTTGGCGATCAGCAAGCGCACCTGCAGGCCCCCGCCGAGCTTCCCGCTGCTGTTGTATTCCTTCTGAGCCAGATAGGCCCCCTGTAAATCGCCGCGGCCCGCCCCTACTGCTGCGGGATCGGGTCCACTGAGCATGGTCGCTACGACAAAGGTGATATAGGGACTGCCCGAGGAGAGCACCCGCTGATCTTCCAAATAGATGAGGGCCTCAGCGTCATTTTCATCGACACTGAGAGCCGACTGCCAGAGGGCCGCAGCTCCGCCGACATCGCCGCTCTGCAGATGTTGGGCCGCCTGCTGCTTGAGCTTGCCATCGGGACGATTGGTATCAAAGGCCGCCCTCCCATCGCTGATACCGATGTAGTCCTTCTGACCCGTAGCAGGATCAGTTACCGGGTAGCCGCCGATGCCGTTCGGCAGCGGTGGCGGCGAAGGTGCTGTCGGCGGCGCTGGCGAGGCCCCCGGCCTGGCAGCCGTTGAGCCGCCCGCCCCCGTCAGCCGTGGCAGGGCCAGCAGGACGGTCGCCCCCAGGATGACCACGAGCAGGCCTATGACGATCAGGAGATGGAAAAGGGGAACGTTTCTCTTCCCCAGAGTGAGGGGCCTGGAGAGTAGCGCTAGTCGCCTTTGCTTATCTGGGCGCGACGAGATAGGCCGGGCAGGCTGTGCAGATTGTACAGGCACAGCTTGCTGTGCCAGGCTTCCTGTCTGCACCGGCGGAGCTGCAACCGAAGGGGGCGTCTGGGGCTGCCCGAGCCAGCCCGAAGCAGGCCCAGCGCTGACTACCGGGGGAGGTGAGGACCCTTGTCCGGTCGTTGGGGCAGGGGTGCTAAATGGTACGCCGAAGTGGTGGAGCAGAATGGCATCGATTTCCCGCTTCATCAGGGCTGCATGCTGGTAGCGCTGATGGGGATCGGGCTGTAGCGCTACCATGAGTACATGCTCAGTCTCTGGCGAAATGCCGGGATTGAGGGCCCGAACAGGAGGATAGCTTAAGAGGGGCTGCTGACGGGGATCATAGCCAGTGAGAAGCTGGTGCATGGTGGCGGCCAGCGCATAAAGATCGGAGCGATGGTCGGCCTGACCTTGATATTGTTCGGGCGCTGCATAGCCGGGCGTGCCCAGCAGCGTCGGTCGCTGGCGCAGCCGGTTGCGAACCCGCTGGGCCGTGGGGGGCATCAAGTTGACCAGGTGCGCATCGCCATCCTGCTGGCCAATGACTATGTTGCTCGGTTTGATGTCTCCATGAAAAATAGAGGGAATGTTATTCTCAAGATAATCCAGTAGATCGAGAATCTCTGAGGCGTAAACGAGGACATCTCGTTCGGAGAGGGGCCAGGAGAACTGCGCAAGTCGCTGCTCGACGTGTTCTCCTTCTATGTACTCCTGGACGAGGAAATAGCGATCCCTATCTATGAAATGATCAAGTACCCGTGGGAGGAATGGGTGATCGAGGCGCGCGAGAACAGCTACTTCAAGTCTGAGCTGCTTGAAGTCCTGCTCGCGTTTCCAGGGGTCAGTAGCTTCAGAGAGCAGCTCTTTGATAACTACTCGCCTGCCGTTGCGCTGCTGATCATTCGCCAGCACGGCAGCACCTGCTCCCCCCCAACCAAGGACCCGGGAGATATAATAGCGCCCGCCGTAGAGCAGGCTACCTGGCGCCAAAGAGCCAGCGACGATGCTGGCTTGCTCGGTGGCGGCTTCCCCTGGTAAAAGACCAAAGCAGTGGGCACAGAAGCCGGCCCCGGGGCGAGTCTCTGCCCCGCAGTGAGGACATTGCATGGTTCGTGTACCTGCCTTCCTTGCCCGAATCTTGTCGCTGGGCACAAAGTGGAGAGCCTGGACTGACCGTCACCCTCTTCTCCTTCTACCCTCCTCCATTCGCCTTTTCTAGACACAATTACTCATACTGAACGTATGCCATAAGCGGCATGTTCACAGGAGACATATATACCCTCTAGAAAGAAGTACGTCTATATAGGGGAGAGATTAACAAGCGAGGGGGCAAAGCAGGAGCCTGGTAGGAGCCATGTCCACGCTACCTGGTCTTGAGGCAGGACGGGGTGAAATTGCCGGAGGAGAGCTACAGGGGGAGAGAAGGAAAGGAGTACAGCAGACCCCGGCCCTGCCACGGGCAGGGGGCAGGGCGAAGCGCCAGGTAGAGCAGCGAGCAAGCGGCTTTACAACCTGCCTTCTTGCTTGAAGTAAGAAGTAAGTTGCCTGCTTTTGCCAGCGCTCAGCCGGGCTGACCCACCTGCACGCAGCAGAGAGCTAACTCACGAGCAATCTTGCATGTAGGTAGTAGTAGTAGCAGCAGCAGCCAATGAAGCTGCTTAGAGGTGCTGGCAGCGCAAGGAGATGATCCCGGGAGCGAAGTGGTTTGCTTTTTTCAGATACTCCTCTTCGTTTCCCTCGATCATCAGCTTGTGCATCACCACCACATCGCCGTCGGGCAAAGGCTCGGCGGGCTGCAGGCACAGCTCCATGATGGGGCAGCCGCGTTCATAGACCTTGACCAGGCCACCGGAGCCGGGAATGCGGTAGACACGATGACTGATCGAGGGGCTGGCCACCTCCAGGTATCCGTACTTAATCAGCTGCTGATACTGGCTCTCCGTCAACATCTCGCGCAGCAGCGCTTTGGCGCGGCTCTCAGCCGAGAGGCGCTCATTGCGGGAGAGGCGAGGCCCGCTGCTGCTGCCGTCGAGCGAGCGGGAGAGATAGTAGATTGCTAGCAGCAAAAAGAGCAGCCAGATACCCAGGAAGAGCGTGAGAGTTTCCAACATAGCAGCTTACGCTCCTCGCCAGTTACGCCGGTTAGCCTCCTACGACGCGCGGCACCATCACGATCTGCTCGGCTGTTCGATCAAACTCATCGATGCGCTGCGCTGGCTTGCCTGGCTCGACCTTAAAGGCCGTGGCACCACGCATACGCTCTTCGCGAAAGATACGTTCGGCCTCGCGCACAGCTGCCAGAGCTTCGGGATCGTTGGCCTCAACCTTCTGCAGATCCCAGGAGATCCGATCGTCGCCGCGACGGGACATGACCCGTAGCATTCCCAAAGCTAAACTCCTTCTCTGTTTCACAGACAAGCAAGCACACTACACGAACCGAGCTAACCTGCACTGGCGCTCCTTCCCTTGTTTTCCTCCCTTGCATCCTCTCCAGCGCGCTGCCTCAGTCCTGATCTGACCCCGGGGCGAAGGATAGGAGCCTGATACAGGTTAGAATCAGGATAGCACGCTTTACCAACCTGAGTCAAGGGCTGCATGACTGTACTTTTTCATATCAGCATGGGCAGCGTGACGCTCACTGTGGTACCGACCCCAGGTGTAGACTGAACGCTGATCGTTCCGCCGAGCAACTCAGCCAGGAGGCGCGCGACGCTCAGTCCCAGCCCCAGCCCGGCGCCGCTGCCTTCCAGCAGGGTTTCGCTGCCAGCCGGCGGCTCGGCGCGATAGAATGGCTCGAAGATCTGCGGCAGGGCTTCGGGCCTGATGCCTACGCCGCTATCGCTGATGCTGAGGGTTACCCCTGGCAAACCCGCGGGCAGGGGAGCAGCCTTTGCCTCGATGCTGATCCGGCCTCCGGCAGGGGTGTAGCTGAGGGCATTCGCCAGGATGTTGCGCAGGATCTGGCGCGCGCGCTGGCCATCGCTCTGTAGCTGCCGGTACTGGGCTGGCAGCTCCCCCGGGAGCTGCTTCTCTATACGCAGCCGGCGCAGCCGTGTGGTGTACTCCAGTTCTTCTATGGCGCCGTCTATCAGTTCTTCCAGGTCAACGATTTCGCTGCTCAGGCGTAGCTGGCCACTGGCTGCTCTCAATAGACAGAGCAGGTTTTCCAGAGAGGCGTAGAGTTGCTCACTGCTGGCCCGGGCTCGTTGGAGGTAGTCGCGCCTTTCTTGCTCCTGGGGGTCCTGCACTGGTGTGTCGCCGCCAGCGGCCTCGGTTTCGGCAAGGAGCAGATCGAGAAAGCCATTGATGCGGTTGAGGGGGGCACGCAGCTCATGGGCAATGCGCGCCAGCGGCAGATCGCTCAGCGCGAAGCTCGCGAGGCGGTCTTTGCTTGGGGCCTCCCTCTCTGGCTTGCGACGCTCTTGACGTTCGCTGCGCTTCAAGAGATTGTCTGTTGTTTTAGGCTGCTCATCGCTCATGCTGTTTCCTGCTCTTGGCCTGGCCTCTTCCCTTGAGCCAGCCGCCACAAGGGCGGCCTGGGCTGGGGGTTCTGGTGGCTGTGCCCTTGGTTCAGGCCCTTCTCTCTCTAGCTAATGTAGGTGAGTGCGTGAGGCTATTGCGCTTATTATAGCAAAGGCAGGGTGAAGAGGATACGGGCTCCAGCTCCTGGCACGTTTTCGGCCCAGATTTTGCCGCCGTGAGCCTCAACGATGGCGCGTACGATGGCCAGGCCCAGGCCGCTGCCCCCGGTATCGCCGCGGCGCGCCTCATCGGCGCGATAGAAGCGGTCAAAGATGCGCGGCAGGGCCTGGGTGGGGATGCCGCTGCCGGTATCGGTGACCGCTACGATGATCGTCTGTTCCTGTTGGACGGCGTCGATGACGACCATGCCGCCAGCCGGTGTATGGCGCAGGGCATTGTCGCAGAGGTTCGAGAAGACGCGCGTGAGCATGTCGGGATCGGCCTGGACCGGTGGCAGGTTGTAGTCGATGGTATTGCAGGGTTCGACGTTGGCGCGCTCGAATTCGGGGGCGAGGACGGCCAGCACTTCATCGACCAGGACGGCCAGGCGCACTGGCCGGCGCTGGAGCTGCAGGGCGCCGGCCTCCATTTTGGCCATCATGTGCAGGTCCCTCACGAGGCGACGCAGGCGCAGGGTTTCACGCACAATGATGCGTCCGGTGGCTTCGTAGTCTTCCCGGCTGCGGTTGACGCCGTCGATGAGCGACTCGCCGAGGCCGGCGATGGCGGTCAGGGGCGTGGCCAGGTCATGCGTGATGTTCATGATGAGTTCGCGCCGCCACAGCTCTTGTTTGCGCAGTTCTTCAACATCGCGCTGGAGCTGGGCCGCCATTTCATTGAAGTTGTGGGCCAGTTCGCCCAGTTCGCCCTTGGCGCTGGTCTCGACGCGTACGTCATAGTGGCCGTTGGCGAGCTGGCGCGTGGCGCGCGTGAGCTTGGCTAAGGGGCGGGTGATGGTGCGCGAGAAGAGCACCGCCGCCAGGGCGGCAATGAAGGCTACTACGATGGAGGCGATGAGGACGGAGCGGCTCAGGGTCGCTACGAGTGGGGGCATGGTGCCTTCCAGGGCATCGCGCGAGGTGACAAAGAGGACTCCCACGACTGGCCCGCTTTGGGGGTCGCCTCCGTAGAAGATGGGGGTGACGACAAAGGGACGCGCGGAGCCTGGTGGCCCGCTGTCGCCTATGTCGGCGACGGTCTGCTGTCCACGTGTGCCCTGGGTGAGCGCTGTCCGTACGCGGGCATAGTTGATCTTGAGGTCGGGGTCGGTCGAGGCCACCAGCACGGTGGCCAGGGTGGGCCGCCCGCGAATGAGGGCCGGGTAGACTGGTTGCAGATGGGTGGCTGCCCGCGGCAGGTAGGCGTAGACGATGACAAGGGAGTCTTGCCCTTGAGCGCCCCTCACGATTGGGGCCAGTACGTCGCTGGCGGCTTGCGCCAGTGTACGCTGATGCGTAAGCATGTCGCTGCCGATGCGGCGGGCGCTGGTGCTGGCCAGGTCGGTCAGTTGCTGACGCTGATCTTGGCCATAGAAGTAGGCTACGGAGAGGACAATGATGAGCGCCAGCAGGGCTGTTGCCAGCAGGGCAACCAGCATGGAGCCGAGGGCCAGTCTCCAGCGAATGCTGTGCCACCAGTGCGTACGCATGCTTCTCGCTCGCTTCCTTTATGCTCTGTTGGCTTCGTGTGTCGGTCAGGTGCGCTACGGTACCTGGGCGCGTATGGGCCGTGCCCTGGCGGCGCCGAACCGCGGGGATGGCCTTGATCAGTTTGTTCTCTTGAGGAGGCCGGCGGCGTCGAATTTGTAGCCAACGCGCCAGACGGTTTTGATGTAGCGCCGCTCAGGATTGGTTTCGATCTTTTTGCGCAGGGCGCTGATGTGGACGTCGATGATGTGGCCATCTCCCAGGTAGTCGTAGCCCCAGACTTTGTTCATGAGCATCTCGCGCGTAAAGACGCGGTCGGGCGAACGCGCCAGTAGGGCCAGCAGGTCAAACTCTGTCGGGGTGAGGGCGATCTCTCGTCCGTCTACTTCGACGCGCCGCGCTGGCAGGTCGATGGTCAGGCCAGGAAAGCGGAGTACTTCGCTTTCGCGCTTCGCCTGGTCACCGTTGCTTTCGCCGCCGCTTCCATTGACGCGGCGCAGGATGGCGCGCACGCGACTGACCAGCTCGCGCGGGCTGAAAGGCTTGACCAGGTAGTCATCGGCCCCGAGGTCCAGGCCTCGAATGCGGTCGTCTTCGTCTCCTCGTGCTGTCAGGATGAGAATGGGCGTGGAGGACCAGGACCGAATACGGCGGCAGACCTCGAAGCCGTCCAGGCCCGGTAGCATGATGTCGAGTATGACAAGGTCGGGTCTTTCGCGTGCATGGAGGGCCAGCCCATCTGCTGCGTCGTGGGCCGCAATGACGTTGTACCCCGCGTCTTTGAGGTACAGGTTGAGTAGATGGACAATGCCCTCTTCGTCTTCTATGATGAGAATTTTCTGGGCCATTGCTCGCTGCTGCGCGCCCTCAGCAGCGCCGTCTCACTTCCGCCCGCCTGGTGCCTTCCCTTGAACTGAACGGGGCAGGCGGAAGCACCCGGGTTGGTGACGTGCCGGAACGCGCGACCTCCTGTCCGTTAGATAATACTACCACACCTCGCTCTTTGCCGCTGGCCTCGGACCGGGATGGGTGCCTCTCGCTCATCAATCTTGAGCAAATCTTGAGTTTCTCATTGAGGACTTCTTTATATCTGGGCGCTATGATACTCAATGCCAGAAAGGAAGAGTGAACCCAGAGCAGGCGCCTGGGGCTTGCTCCTTCTGGGGCTGTTTCTCTCTTCAGTTAAAAGAGGTTATGGAGCGTAAAGCTAGAGAAAAAGCGAGCAGAAAAAGGAGCGATGTCGCTATGCAACATATGAAAAAGGCCTTCTTAATCGGTGGTGGAGCCTTGCTGTTGGTGCTGTGTATGGTCTTCGGGGCTCTGTTTGCCCGCCCATTGCTGGCCAGCGCGACGGGCCAGAGCGGTAGCCCGCAGGCAACGGCGACGCCGGGCGCGGGAACGAAGGCCGGCGCCTATTGCCAGCAGTGGCTGAAGGATCTCGCGAATCGCTTGCATGTCTCGGTTGCGACGCTGCGGCAGGATAGCAGCGCGGCTCTGAGCGATGTGCTCGATCAGATGGTCAAGGACGGCAAGCTGACGCAGAGCGAGGCCTCTGCTATCAAACAGCGTCTGACGGCTCATCCGGGCTGCAGCGCTCTGCTCAAGGGGGCAACGCGGCTTGCTATTCGCCAGCAGTTGAAGCCCTATCTGCCCGATCTGGAGAATCAGATCGCTCAGGGGCTGCATTTGAGTGTAGATCAGCTGAAGTC
This sequence comes from Thermogemmatispora argillosa, assembly GCF_059696725.1. Lineage (NCBI taxonomy): Bacteria > Bacillati > Chloroflexota > Ktedonobacteria > Thermogemmatisporales > Thermogemmatisporaceae > Thermogemmatispora > Thermogemmatispora argillosa. The sequence goes on from NZ_AP019377.1 coordinate 2,525,471, forward strand.
CCAGTTGCAGGCTGGTAAGACGCTCAAGCAGATTGCTGATGCTCAGCACATTTCGGCCAGCCAGTTGCATACGATTGTCTTGAACGCCATCGAGCATGAGGTTGATCGCGCGGCTCAGGCTGGTGCCATTACGCAGCAGCAGGATAGCGCGATCAAGCAGTACCTGCAGAAGCATCCGGCGGTGATCACCAGACTGGTTAATCGCCATTTCAAGTCTGGTACGCTCTAGCTCCTCCCCTGTCTCATGGTGCTGGCAGATGGAGGCCAGCCAAAAGAACGGGGTCGGTTGCAGGCGATGGGTCTGCCTGCCCGACCTCGTTCCTTTTGGCTGCTTTGCTGTGTTCGTTCGTTGCCTCTTTGGTCGGTGGCCGTTCGCGCCAGGTTGGCAGCCGGTTCGCGCCGGGCTAACCAGCCGGGGGCCCCGGTTCGGAGCGGTCCGGCTCGGCTAGGCTCCTGGCTGCCCGCTTTGGCCAAGTTTACGACGGCGCTCCAGTTCGCGCAGTTCGACGCGGCGGATCTTGCCGGAGATGGTCTTGGGAAGGGTCTCGACAAATTCGATCTCGCGCGGATACTTATAGGGCGCGGTGACGCGGCGCACGTGCTCCTGTAGTTCTTTGGCAAGCTCGGGCGAGGGGCTGTAGCCCGGGGCCAGGACGACGAAGGCTTTGACGATCTGGCCACGTACTTCATCGGGGCTGCCAACGACTGCGGACTCCGCGACGGCGGGATGCTCTTTGAGGGCGCTTTCGACTTCGAAGGGTCCGATTCGATAGCCAGCGCTGATGATGACGTCGTCCGCTCTGCCCACAAACCAGAGATAGCCGTCTTCGTCGCGATAGGCACGGTCGCCGGTGATGTACCAGTCGCCACGGATGCAGGCCGCCGTCGCTTCGGGGTTGCGCCAGTACTCCTGGAAAAGCCAGCGCGGACGCTCAGGCTTGATGCGCACGGCGATATCGCCCTCAGCACCAGGAGGCAGCTCGTGGCCTTCGTGATCGATGATGGCGACGTCAAAGCCCGGCGAGGGCTTGCCCATTGAGCCAGGTTTGACGGCCAGCGGCGGGAAGTTGCCGCAGAGGAGCACGGTTTCGGTCTGGCCGTAGCCGTCGCGGATGGTCATGCCGGTCGCTTCCTGCCACTGGCGAATCACCTCGGGGTTCAGTGGCTCGCCGGCACCGACGCAGTGACGCAGGGCGCGCGGCGGATGGGTCTTGAGATAGGTCAGTGGCTCCTCCAGTACCAGCATGCGGTAGGCCGTGGGAGGGGCGCAGAGGACGGTGATGGGATAGCGGTGGAGGAGCTCCAGGGTCTCCAGGGGGTTGAATTTGCCGCGGGCGTCTTGCACGAAGATGGCGGTTCCCATGACCCAGGGACCAAAGAAGTTGCTCCAGGCCCATTTCGCCCAGCCGGTTTCACTGAGGTTCCAGAGCAGGTCGTCTTCGTGCAGGTCGAGCCAGTATTTGCCGGTGATGGTGTGTCCGAGCGGATAGCTGGCCTGCGTGTGGAGGACCATCTTGGGGTAGCCAACGGTGCCGGAGGTGAAGTAGACCAGACAGGGATCGTCGCTACGGGTCTTGGGCCCGGTGAAGTCGGGAGAGGCGGCGGCTACGATCTCGTGGTAGCTGGTCCAGCCGGGACGCGCTTCGCTATCAACGAGGATGGTCTGTTTGACGGTGGGGCACTGCTCTCGCACCTGGTCAAATTTCTCTGCCCCTTCGCGATCGGTGATCAGTCCCTGGGCCTCAGCCACTTCGGCCCGATATTGCAGGTCTTTGCTGGTGAGCAGGGTGGTGCAGGGGATGAAGATGACTCCAAGTTTCATCAGGCCAAGCACGCTTTCCCACCATTCGGGCAGCCGTGGCAGCATGACCAGCACGCGATCGCCTTTCTTGAGGCCGAGGGCGGCAAAGGCGTTGGCCGCCCGACTGGAGCGCTCGGCGAATTCGGCAAAGGTGATTTGCCGCTCTTCTCCGTGTTGCCCAAGCCAGTGGACGGCAATTTTCTGGGGGTTCTGCGCCCATTTGCCGATGATGTCGATGGCGAAGTTGAAGTACTCGGGGACGTCAATGTGGAAGGTGCGCCGCTCGACTTCGTAGTCGACCATGTTGGGGGTTCGCGAGACGGTCATTGTGAAGCCTCCTTTGTGCTGTAGAGCGCTCCTCTGACAGCGCCGTCAGAGGTGTGGGCTACTTTACTTGCTTCGCCTGGCTTGCTCGCTGGAGAGCGTAATGGTTGGGCTCTCTCTTTCCCTATCATACCATATGCCTGGCGAGAGGATATAATGAAACCTGATCTGTATTTTTTTTGGTGTGGGTTGGGCTGCTTCTCCACCCCATTCATTGCGCTGACTGATCGGGAAGTCATTCTTACCAGGAGGTACTTTGCGACTCTTTGTCTTTTTTACGCCTCAGGCGATTCTGCCCGACCAGGCCCAGGCCGGGGATGTCTACATTGTCATCGATGTGATTCGGGCCACGACGACGATGACGGTGATGCTGGAGCGGGGCGCGCGGCGCGTGCTGGTGGCTGAGTCGATCGAGCAGGCGCGCGCTGGCGCCGCTGCCCATCCGGGGCGTGCTCTGTGTGGCGAGCGCAATGTACGCCGTATTGCGGGCTTTGATTATGGGAATTCGCCGCGCGAGTTCGCTCAGTTGGACCTGGCGGGCCGCGAGCTGATTCTGACGACGACGAATGGCACGCGCGCTTTCCATGCTTGCCCTCCTGAGACGATCCGCCTGGCCGGCTGTTTCCGCAATGCTCAGGCGGTGACTTCGGCAGCTCTGCGGCTGGCTCGGGATCATGATCGCAATATTGCTTTGGTCTGCGCGGGCGAGTTTCGGTACTTTGCGCTCGATGATGCGGTCTGCGCCGGTTATCTGGCTGCTGAGTTGCTCCGCCTGGCTGGCCTTCGTGAGGCGGAGGTGGCTGCGCCGGCTCTGATTCCCCATGAAAGTGCTTTGGCGGCTATGGCTCTCTATGAGGCCTATAAGCCGCCTCGCGTGCTGGAGTGCAGCGAGTCGTCGCTGACGGTGCTGCAGGCCGGTTTGCTTGATGATCCGCCTTTCTGTATGGAGATCGATCGGAGCACGGTCGTGCCGGCGGTTGCTGGCCGCGAGTCGGATACGGGTTTGCTGATCGTTGAGCCGCTGGCCTTCTGAGCCGCTCTGTTGATGCTGCAGGGCTGGACCGTCTGGTCTCTCATGGCTTGCCGTCCTGCGTCGCTCGCTCATCGGCCTCTATCTGCGGCGTTGCGCTCTACGGGCGAGCGGCTCGCCCGGCAGGCATGGGAGGCCAGTATTTCTACCGAGATCGCTCCTTATCTGTCTTCTCTCGCCGGGGCTTCGTTATCCGCTGAGGCCGCTTGTATCGGCCTGTTAAGCCCTGCCGCCCTCTCTCTTTTGCTTTTCCGCCCTGTGATGCGTGCTGACTCCCTCGGGGGGTCTGGTCCGTGTAAAAGGTGACATCAGTAACGACCCAACGGCGATCGGAGTAGCTTCGATAGCAGTGAGTATTGTCTTACTGGCTAGGTCGCTTTAGCGAGAGGAGGAGAAAGTACATATGGTAACAGGTTTTGTTCTGGCGGGCGTGCTGGGCACGCTGTGGGCCTGGATTGTCTGGATTATTATCGGTGGTTTGGCTGGCGCGATCGCCGACCGCCTGGTGCAAGGCGATCAGCTCGGCATCCTGGGCAATATTATCGTCGGCATCATCGGCGGTCTCCTGGGCGGCGCTATCCTGGGAGCCCTCAATATCACGGTCAGTGGCATTTTCTGGACCTTCGTGACAGCTCTGGTCGGCGCTATTATCCTGCTTGTGATCGTGAAGGCTGTGACCGGTGGTCGCGGGATCGGCGGCAAGCGCCATACGGTCTAGCGAGCCTTTCGCTCTTCGTCTCCTTTCTTCGACGCAGCGCCGCGCCGAAGTCTCCTTTACAGCGGGCTAGTTCTCGATGCTAGCCCGCTTTTTTTCTTGCTTGTTGTTTGTGGTGTATGGTCTGGGCGCCTGGCTGGCCGCAGGGGTGGTTCTGCTAAGCCATTGATTGATGGCTCTTGTGAGTGCCTGTCGCTTTGCTGGCTTTTGTCATGCTGCTGCTCCTCTTTTATGTAGTTACACAAGATAGCGATAGAGCTATGCAAAAGGATCTTTTACTTTCCAAATGCCCTGGTTTTGTTTGATAAGATCTTGCCAGGTTCGTCTATATAGTAGCAACATGAGGGCAGGCCAGGACGAGGCAGCTCGCTTCCTCTGATCGATAAGTGCCTGCTTGCCATGACTGGCTCGGACCTGGCTGCCTGTTGCTCCTTTGGGCTCGGCAGATCCATCCAGGCGAAGGTGTCGCCACTGCTCGCTTCCTTGCTTGTCAGGAGGCTGCTTGAGAGACGGCTCAGGGCAGGGGCGCTGGCGGTGGCCGCTCGTCGGTAGAAGAAGGAAGGATGTGGTACATGGCTAGGAGGGAATTGACCCCTGATGCGTGGCAAGATGGCCCGCGTCTCTCCAGGGCTGGCCCGGGTCATGCGGCGCTCCGATGGGATCGCGCCCATCACTGAGCTGGCCATTGGGAGTGGCAAGAGCACCACAGCAGGCAGTCACTGCTAGAGCCTGCGTCTGAAACCGGGCGCTTCCGAGGCTCTGTGAACGAACGGATCAGCTTTTTCCTCCGGTGATCTTCTGCTGACGGGTGCGCTTGGGCCGCCTCATTTATGAACGCAATTTTTTGCATTGATTACAGTGAGCGCTCTCTCCCGCTTTGTGGATGTGGGAGCCTTCGACGATGTGTGGTGTCTACTGCCGAGGGCAGTGGCGGGTCGGCGCATGTGGCTTTCCAGCGTCTCGTAGTTCCTGACCGGGGCGAGCCTGGCGAGCCAGCCGGCGCGCGGGCTGCAGGCAGTTCAGGCCGGCGGCACTGCGCCCAGCTCTGGATTCAGAGCGAGGGTGCTGCTGGCGCAAGAAGAAGGTTACGCTATGGAGTTTACGCAGGTCATCAAAAACGTCGTAGTTTCTCGGGCCATTCACGCTTTGGAGCAGATGGGCTATCGCTATGAGGATGCCTCCACTGAGGAGGAAGGCCACTACGCCATTACTGGGCGCAGCAATGCAGAGGAGGTGGTACTGCTCGGGTCGCTGCGCACAGCGTTGCAGCGCCTCAATCCCGAGGCCAGTGCGGAGCAGATTGCTCGCGCCTGTGCGCTGCTGACACGCGACCGCGGCGCCGTGCATCCGCTGAGTGCCAATCGCGAGCTTTATCAGTGGTTGTGCGAGGGCCTGCCCTTGGGCGATACAGAAGGGCCGCTTGTGGCCACCCAGGCTACGCCTGGTCGTCGGCGACTCACCAGTCCGAGCGAGGCCAGGGCAGCCGCCTCGGCCAGTGGGGCAGGCGCCGGTCCGGTTCTGCGCCTCATCGACTGGCAACAGCCAGCCGCGAATGAGTGGCGGCTGATCTCGAATTACTGGGTTCAGGGACGCTGTGGTCCGCACTGTCTTCCCCTGGTCGGCTTTCTCAACGGCTTTCCGCTTCTTCTGTTTGTTATCGGCGTCGAGCCGCTGGAGCAGCTCTATCAGAGCTATGTGCGTCGCTACCGTCTTGAGCTACCACAGCTCTTGTGGTATAACGCCCTCGTTCTGCTGTCGAATGGTCCCTTGAACCGGGTGGGCAGCGTCGACAGCCCCTGGCCTCTGCTTACTCCCTGGAAGCGCGTTCAGGATGAAGATGCATTAGAGGACTGTTCGCTAGAGACGGCGCTCTACGCTACTTGTCAGCCAGCGCGCCTGCTTGATCTGATCGCGCATTTCACGCTGTTCTCTACGACGCCTCGCCCCACGAAGATTGTGGCGCGCAATCATCAGTACCTGGCGACGAATGCCGCCTATGCCCGTTTGCGCGAAAGTGGAGCCGTGCGGGGTCGGCTTGGACTGCTCTGGCAAACGCACGGCAGCGGCAAGAGCTATACGCTGGCATTTCTGCTGCAGAAGGTACGGCGGCAACGTGACGAGCCAAAGCCAATCTGTCTGGTGGTGACCGGTCACGAGGATCTGTGGCGCCAGCTTGTACGGACACTGACGGATTGCGGTTTGCTTGCGAAAGAGACGAAGGCGGCGACAGCGCCCGCGACGACGGCGGGCGAGCTGCAACGCTTGCTAGAGCGTCCTCCTGCGGGTTCTGGCACGCCGCCGCTCTACTTCGCGCTGCCTTCAGCTTTTGCTTCCTCCGAAGCGCTCTCCCTGCGGACGGATCTGCTGGTGATTGTCGATGAGCTGCATAGCTGCACTCTAGAGCAATTGCAACAGATGCGCCAGGCGTTGCCCGCGGCGGCGTTTCTTGGGCTAACGGCGACGCCCTGCACTGAGGATGAGGAGCCGGCGCTGCGCAGCCTCTTTGGTCCTTACCTGAGTTGCTACCCCTGCGCCCAGGCCCTTGCCGATGGCGCTATTTTGCCTGTGTATTACGAGGACCGCAGCGCCTTCCTGGGGATGCAGACCCCGCCTGGCTTTGCTGAGGCCATGCATCAGCTCGCCGAGGCCGCTGGCCCTTGCAGCGAGCATCAGGAGGAGCTGGCCCAGCGCCTGCGCACTCCCTACGCGTTGCTCACTCAGCCCGAGCGCCTCGATCTGGTGGCGCGCGATCTGGTTGAGCACTGGCTTGAGCGGGGCCGGCGCTCTAAGGCGGTCGTGCTGACGCTTGATAAGATCACTGCTGTGCGCCTCTATAATCGGGTGGTCTCTTTCTGGGAGCGGTTGCTACGCCGGCTGCAGCGGGAGCGCGATGAGACCTTCGATTGGCGGCGCCGCGCTGCTCTTGATGAACGCCTGGCCACCTATAGAGCAACAGAGATGGCTGTGGTCATCGCTCCCTCGCCCGATGATTATCGCCGCTTTGCCGATTTCAACAATACGCCGGGTCGGGTCTATTGCGAGTCGGTCGAGGTCCGTCCTCACCACGAGCGTCTCTACGCAGAGGACCTGGTCGCTCGTTTCCGCGATGCGCATGATCCTCTGCGCCTTGTCTTTACGTGTGATCCCTGGCTGGCGAGCCTGGCGGCTCCTCCGCTGTCGACGCTGTATCTCGATCGGCCTTTACGGGGTCCGCTCTTGCTGGCGGCCCTGACGGCGGTGAATCGGGTAGACGATGAAGAGAAGCCCTGCGGGCTAGTCGTCGACTATCTCGGTCACTGGCCCGTGCTTTCTGCCCTGCAACAGCAGTATAGTCGGGCCGCTGAGCATGTGCTTGCTCAGGCGAGACGCGCCCACCGGCGGGTCAGCCGTGAAGTGGTCAGCGCAGAGGTCAGCGCCATCCAGGAGAAAGGCCAGCTTGTGGCTGAGCTGGAGCAGGCTCTTAAGGAGACGCTGGATCTCTGCGAGCGCCGCGGCGTCGATGTCGCCAGGTTGCTGGCCGCCAGCGATGAGCACGAGCGTGACAGCGCCGCTCGGCAGGCTGCCGATCGTTTGCTCAGAGGCTATGAGCTGCGCCAGGCCTTCTTTGGGCAGGTGAAGCGCGTTGAGGCCTTGTATGCGGCGCTGCTGCCTGATAGGAGGGCGCCGCGCTTCGTCGGCCCGGTAGAGGCGCTGGGACTGACGGCCAGGATTATGCAGCGCGCACAGCAGTGCCGCAGCCTGGATGAGCTGCTTGAGCGTCCGCGCGCCAGCCTGGCTGAGGAGGGCCTGATGGCGCGCTACTCCGGTAGAGGCAGCGCGCAGCAGGTGAGGGGCGCTCAGCCTGCTCCGACAGCGCTGGATCTGCGCCGCGTGAGTCTGACGCGCCTGACAACGCTGCTCAAGAAGAGTAGGACTCCGCTGCTGAAGGCTGAGCAGTTGCGCAGCCTGGTGGCCTGGAATCTAGAGCTGCTGAGCAGCCAGGAGCCGCGCTATGCCGAGGCGCTGGCGCGGCTAGAGGAGCTGCAGCGCAAGTATGACAGCGGTCAGGCTCCCTGGGAGCAGTATCCTGCTGAGTTGCTGGCTTTTGTGCGCTCTTTGTTAGAGCTATCCGCCTCCGATCCGCAACCGCCAGACCCAGGGGCCGAGGGCCCTCGCTCGCGGCGCCACTCCGGCGATAGCCGGCGGAGAGGTTCCGCTCAGCCTCCTGCGGAGAGCTGAAGAGAACCTCTCGCGGCCTGGGTCGACAGTGGTTGTGTGGGCCTCTCATCTATTCATCGGTCTGTCTGCTTACCGGGCAGACGCTCGGGTCTGCCCGGTAAGCAGCTTGATTTGCCCCTCCCTCTGAACTTCAGTGCCCCTCCTGTGGTCAGTGAAGGTGCCCGTTACCCTGGACCGGCTCCTCCAGTAGCAGGAGGCCATAGATGCGACGTTCAACTGCCTCGATGACTTCTTTGAGGATAAGGCTGGCTGCGCGATCCCCGGCTAGCTCGGCCAGCCGCTCATAGGTCTCGTAGGAGGGTGCGGCATCGCGCTCGCCATCCCGCAGGGCTTGCGCGTACTCCCGCGCTAGCTGCTCCTTCAAGCGCTCAACTTCCTGGCTGATCTCGGGCTGCTCAACGTCGCGCTTCTCCTCTGGCCTTCCTTCGTCACCGGACATCGCTCTCTCCTTTCTTCCTTCCTGCACTGACGCTGGCCGGTCCGGCCCAGTCCTCCAATTCAACAGCACCCCGGCTCAGCTTCGTCTAACGGCTATATAGCAGATGGACCTATGATTTTAATGCTATCTTATAGAGCTATCTTATTATGCTAGCTCTATAGAGCTTACCTCTATAGTGTATATCACGTTGCCACTGCTGTCAAGTCTGGGAATCTGCTACACTCCCTCTGAGGACATATCTACAGGGCACCAGCATGATACGCCTGCGATTAAGAGAGATAGCTGAACGCAAGAGCATCAGCATGAGCCAGCTAGCCAGGCTGGCAGATGTCGATTACCGAACTGTTCGAAAGATTTTTCGCGACCCAAGCGCGATCATAGATTCGGATACCTTAGACAAGCTCTGTTGGGCCTTAAAGGTGACGCCGGCGGAGCTGATCGATTACGAGCCGACGCCGCCCCTGATCTGGCAGAAGCGCCTTGGACTCATCGTAGAGGAGAATGAGAAGCGTCAGGCGGCGCAGGAGGAAGAGGGCAGGGAAGAGAGCGACGGTAAGCAGCAGTAGCGGAATGCCCTGAGGTGAGTAGCGAGCAGCGGCGAGGTGCGCGAGCATGGCGACGCCCGTAAAGCTCTTCTATGTCTACGCGCGCGAAGATCGACCCTTTCTGGAGCGGCTAGAGCAGCATCTAGCCCTACTCCAGCGTCAGGGCTTACTGGTCACGTGGCACGATGGTGCCCTCCTGCCGGGCAGCGACTGGCGGCGCAGCATCCGCGAACAACTGGAGCAGGCGCAGCTTATCCTATTGCTGATCAGTCCTGCCTTCATGGCCTCTGACTATTGCTACGGCGTTGAAATGCAGCGTGCATTAGAGCGTCAGCGGCGAGGTCAGGCCCAGGTAGTCCCAATTCTGTTGCGGCCCGTTGATTGGGCCAATGCCCCTTTCGCTCATCTTCAGGTTCTGCCAGGCAACGCCCGGCCAATCTCGACCTGGGCCAACCAGGATGCCGCTTTTGCCGAAGTAGTGGGCGGACTGCGGCGTGTCATCGCCTACCTGATGGAGCAGGAAGACCAGCGTGTGTATAATAGAGCACAACAGCACACGTACAGAAAGGGGTCGTCGTCCATGTCCACCGAGGCTCTCATCAGCACGCCCGCCGCGCTCACGCCCACGCTACTCAAGCGCGCCATCGAGCGTTACCGCAAACAGCTCCGCTCTTACGAGGGCTTCGCCACCCATGAGCTGGCCCTGCGCAGCGCCTTTCAGCGCCTGCTAGAGGAGACCGCCACCGCCGTCAATCTCAAGCTCATCCCTGAGCAAACCCTGCCCAACGGCCTGCGACCTGACGGCGTGCTGCGCGACGTCAACGAATTCTTCATTCGCGGTCTCTGGGAGGCCAAGGCTCCCCACCTCGACCTCGAACGCGAAGTCCAGCGCAAAATTGAGGCTGGCTATCCTCTCCGTAACACCCTCTTCGAGAACAGCCGGCGGGCCATCCTCTACCAGGACGGTCAGCGCCTCCTCTTCAACCTGGACGACGACAACGAGCTGCGCGACCTCCTGACGCGCTTTCTGACCTACACCGAACCGCAGATCGCCCGCTTCGAAGCCGCTGTCGAAGAATTTCAGGACCGCATTCCCGAGCTGGCCGCGCGCCTCCTGCACATCATCCAGCAGGAAGCCACCCAGAACCGGACCTTCAGCGCAGCCCTCAACGACTTCATCGCTCTCTGCCGCAGCAACCTCAACCCGCAGATCAGCCAGGCCGACATCACCGAAATGCTCGTGCAGCACCTGCTCACCGAGCGTCTCTTTCGCACCGTCTTCGACAATCCTGATTTTGTCAACCGCAACGTCATCGCCGCCCAAATCGAGCAAGTCATTCGCGCCCTGACGAGCCGCGCCTTCAACCGGCAAGAATTCCTGCGTTCACTCGATCATTTCTATCTGGCCATCGAGGAGGCCGCGCGCAGCATCCGCGACTGGACGGAGCGTCAGCGCTTCCTCAACACGGTATACGAGCGCTTCTTTCAAGGCTTCTCCGTCCAAAAAGCCGATACCCACGGCATTGTCTACACGCCGCAGGAGATCGTCGACTTCATGGTCGCCAGCGTCGACGAGGCCCTCCAGCGCGAATTTGGCTGCTCGCTGGCAACGCCCGGGGTCAAGGTCCTTGACCCCTGCACCGGTACCGGCAACTTCGTGGTCAACATCCTGAAGCGGCTCCCCCGCGGGGTCCTGCGCCAGAAATACACCGAAGATCTCTTCTGCAATGAGATCATGCTCCTGCCCTACTATATCGCCTCGCTCAACATTGAGCACGCCTACTACGAGCGCATGGGGGAGTATGAACCATTTGCGGGGATCTGCTTTGTCGACACGCTGGAGCTGGCTGATCGCGTCCGCAGCAACGGCGGCACTGTGGTCACGCAGCCGCGGCTCTACTTTGTCGAAGAGAACACGCAGCGGGTCCTGCGCGAGAAAGAGGCCGACATCATGGTCATCATCGGCAACCCGCCCTACAACGTCGGCCAGAAGCGTGAGAACGAGAACAACAAAAACCGCCCCTACCAGCTCCTTGACCAGCGCATTCGCGAAACCTACGTCCGCGACTCCCAGGCCACCAATCGCAACATGCTCTACGATGCCTATGTGCGCTTCTTCCGCTGGGCCAGCGACCGCCTGCGGGGCCGCGACGGCATCGTCTGTTTCGTCTCCAACAACTCCTTTATTGACCAGCTCGCCTTTGACGGCATGCGCTATCATCTTCTCCAGGACTTCACCCACATCTACCATCTTGATTTGCATGGTAACGTCCGCCGCAACCCGCGCCTCTCCGGTACCACCCACAACGTTTTTGGCATCCAGGTCGGCGTTGGGATCACCCTGGCGATTCGGGCGGCCCATCACCAGGAGCGCCGCCTCTACTACTATCGCGTCCCCGAAGACTGGCGCAAAGAGGAGAAACTCAGCTTCCTGCGCGAGAAACGCAGCTTCAGCCACATCCCCTGGCAGCAACTGCAGCCACCCACACCACGGCAATGGCTGGCTCCCCAGTCGGGACCCGAGTGGAGTACCTTCTTGCCGCTGGGGAGCAGGGAAGGCAAGCGGTCAGCAATGTCTGAGAAAGACAGCGATCATTTGACTATCTTTGCAGCTTACTCGCTTGGCATCCAGACGGGCCGCGACGTCTGGGTCTATGACTTCGACAGCTCCCAATTGGCTTTGAAAGTGCAACACATGATCGAAGTCTACAACAGCGATCTGGCGCGCTGGCGACGAGCCAACAGACCCGCCGACCTTGATAGCTTTGTCACCGCTGACGAAACAAAAATCAAGTGGAGCAGCCGCCTCAAAGAGCATTTCTTGCACGAGGTCGAGGCTCGCTTTCAGGCCAACAACATCCGCCGCGCCCTTTTTCGCCCGTTCACCAGCATGTATCTCTACTTCGATCCCCTACTCAACCAGCGTCAAGCCCTCTGGCCCCGCCTGCTGCCCACGCCAGCCAGCGAAGAGGAGAACCGCCTCATCTGCGTTCCCGGCCCGGGCAACCGCAAGCCCTTCGGCTGCCTCGCCACCAACCACATCGCCGATCTTGATCTGGCCTTTGAAAAGATCCAGTGCCTCCCCTTTTACATCTACGCCAGCGACGGCAGCCGGCAGGAGAACATCACCGATGGCGTCCTGGCCCTCTTCCAGCGCCACTACGGCCCCCAGGTCAACAAATGGGACCTCTTCCACTACGCCTACGCCATCCTGCACCATCCCGCCTACCGCGAGCGCTACGCCGAGCGGCTCAAGTATGAGCTACCGCGCATCCCCCTCCTGAAGCGCAACGAAGCCTTTTGGGCCGCCGTCAGCCTCGGTCGGCAGCTCCTCGACCTGCACATCCACTACGAGCGGACGAATCCCTACCCGCTGCGTGAGATCGAAGACGAGCGCTTCAGCTACCGCGACAACCGCCGCATCACGCGCCTGCGCCTCAGCCCAGACCGGCGCACCATCCAGGTTAGCCCCGGCCTCACCCTGACCGACATCCCAGAGGACTGCTTTCGCTACATGCTGGGCGGTCGCTCAGCGCTGGAGTGGGTCCTGGAACAATACCAGCTTCGCCGCGACCCCCACAGCGGCATCGTCCTTGACCCCAACCGACACGACGACCCCGACTTTATCGTCCGCCTGCTCAAGCAGGTAATCACCGTCAGCCTGCAGACCCTGACCCTGGTGGAAGAACTCGAACAAGCAGTCACACCGGAGGATTGGCTCAGCGCTCTCCCGCCGGCCTGAACGCCCCTGCAGCGGCACCGCGCTCCCGCCGCGCTCAGGCACGCGGCTTCTCGCCGATCGTCAGATAGGCCTCCCAGCGGCGACTACGCACCCGCTCCGCACGGCGCCGCAGCCCAAAGCGCTCCAGCGGAATGCGCAGCCCGAAGGGCGTGGCCGGCAGCTCCTCGGTCGTCAGCCCGCTCGCCTCATCGCGCTCCACGCGCACCACACGATAGCGCTCCTCGACAGGAGCCGAGCGAGGATAGAAGCCATAGACCAGCCAATGGATCAGCAACAGCAGCGGCTGCAAGAGGCCAACCGGGAGCAAATTGGCCCCCTCAAGCACCACCAGACGCCCGCCCGGACGCAACACCCGGGCCACCTCAGCAATCGTATCGGGATCAAAAATATAGTCAGAGGGGAAAGTACTCACCACCGTATCAAAGGAGGCATCAGCAAAGGGGAGATGCTGGGCCTCGCCGAGCAGCACCTGACCTGGCTGGCCCACCTTGCGCCGCTGCAGGGTCGCCCGCGCCGCCGCCACCATCTCTGGCGAGCGCTCAACCGCCACACAGCGATACCCCTGCTCACACAAATCAGCCAGCAGATCGCCCAGACCACAGCCCAGCTCCAGCACGTCGCGCCCCACCACGCGCGGCAAAACCAGCCGCTGCCAGACACGCCACTGTCCGGCAAAAGGCACCGTGCTGGCAAAACGATAGAGATAGCGATTACGATAGAGCGTCTCAAAGAGCACCTGTCGCAGACGCCCTCTCACACTCACAGCGCACCCGCCTTCGGAAAAATCTCCAGCAAATCGCTCAACTGCTCGATCATCAGATCGGGCTTGTACTCCTCGGCGTCGCTCGCCAGCAAAGCCAACGGATCACTCCCCGGCCCCTGCACCGTCGAGAGCACATAATCATCATCGGTCACATGCAGACCCGGGGGCAGATCAGGGGGAAGATCGCCGGCAACACCACCAGCCGAAGAGGAAGAAGCACAAGGCCCCTGATGCTCAAAAGCAGCCCCGGCACTGGCAGCGCCGGGCGCCACCAGGCGAGCCTGTAGCGCCTCCCGTACGCGCGGCTTCGGCTTCCAGATCGCCAGCAAGCCCAGACGCTTGGCCCCGACGATATCGGAGCGCAACGAATCACCCACCATTGCCGCCTCAGCGGGAGAAACATTCAGCGCACGGAGCGTATGCAAGAAGATCGCGGGGTCGGGTTTGCGCACACCCAGATCGGCGGAAATAGCAATAGTAGCGGGATCGAAGTATTCGAAGAGGCCAAAGGCCCGCAAATCCTCTTGAAAAGGAGGGCCTCCCCACAAGCGATTAGTTACCACCCCAAGAAGGAAGCCACGCCGGCGCAACTCGGCGAGCGTTGGCAGCGCATCATCGTAGAGCAAGCGCGAATCGATAATGCGCACGCGCAGCGCCTCAAAGAGGGCTGCCCCAAGCTGGCGATCGATCTGACCCCAGCCCAGTTGAGCCAGCGTCTCCATAGCCACCTCAGCCCCATCCGGCTCATGGCTGGGATCACGCCGAATGCGGGCCCGCGTCTGAGCATCAAAGGCGACGCGCAGCGACCGGCCCAGCGTCACATCGTCCTGGTCTGGGAGGCTGCACGACTCCAGGTGCGTCCGTAGGAGGGCGATCGCCTGACAATTAGCCGCGAACTCCAGGCGACGCCAGGTCTCTGGGTCCTTCCGGTACCAGAGCGTATCGCCAAGATCAAAGAGCACGCAGCGAATGATGCGTCCCTTCACAAGCAATAACCTCAAGTTGCTCTTCCCATGAGCGGGGGCGCGGGTCGTCTCCCTCCACCCCTACCTCCCCTTCCTGTCACCAGACAGCAGCATCTGGCCCAGCTTGCCCCCGCCGCGCCTTCCTCCTGGATTGAGCCAGGCCGACAGCGAGGGAGAGAGCGCAGGGCGCTCAGCCATACCGATGCCAGTGCGCGTCGGCTCTGCCTTCTCCATGCGCCCTCAGCCAGTGCAGTGTTAGCTAGCAAACACATGCGGAGCAAGCAAGAGGGCCAGACATTACCCACAGGCAGGAATGACAAACGGACAGGGGCGAAGGGGATGACCCGCCCTTGGCGGTTCCCCGCCTTAGCTAGCGCTCGCTCTCTTCAGCTTTGGAGAGGACATCATCGGCTAGACCGTACTCTACCGCCTGTTGCGCAGAGAGGTAGTAGTTGCGGTCGGAGTCCTGCATGATGCGCTCCACCGTCTGGCCGGTGTGACGCGAGAGGATCTCATAGATGATGCGGCGCAGGCGCAGGATCTCGCGAGCCGTGATCTCGATATCGGCGGCCTGGCCTTCAGCACCGCCCAACGGCTGATGAATCAGCACCGTTGAGTTAGGCAGGCAGAAACGCTTGCCTTTGGCCCCGGCAGCCAGCAAGACCGCCCCCATACTCATGGCCATCCCCACGCAGACCGTCGAGACATCCGGCTTGACCCACTGCATGGTGTCGTAAATCGCCAGGCCAGCGTAGATGCTACCACCCGGGGAGTTAATATAGAGGTAGATGTCCTTGGTCGCGTCCTCGCTCTGCAAGTAGAGCAACTGAGCTACCGTGACATTGGCCACCTGGTCGTTAATGGGCGTCCCTACAAAAATGATACGCTCCTTCAGCAGGCGCGAATAGATATCCCACATGCGTTCGCCGCGCGGGGTCGACTCCACAACACCGGGGATGATACCTCGCGGCTCTAGAAACTCCCTCGACTCTTTGATCCACTTGGGGTCTCGGGGATTGAATACCGATCCCATGTTCGCTCCTTGTGATCTCGTTCAGTTGTCGCTACTGGCTGAAAATGCAGACAGACATTGAGAAGAACAGCGCTTGTACCCGTGCCTCTGCCCTTCCCACTCTACCAACCCAACCACCTTAGTTTATGACTTGCCAACCCAATCGCTCAAGCGCGATACCTCCCTCCAAACCAGCTCTATTCAGGCTCAGCCCGCATACTCTCGGCAGGCAACAGGCTCGCTCGGCCCCTGCCTGGGCTGCACGGCACGCCTGGCCTGGCTTCAGCTCCTCGCCGCCCAGACTACGCCCCCAGCCGGGCCGCGCTCTCTGTCTGTACCTGTTCTCTGTTGTCTCTATCATATCCTATCTGCCTGCGAACCGCAAGCAGCGAGGTCGCCGCTCCGTTCCGTTGCCCGCGACCAGACAGACCCCCTCAGCCATTTCCTTCCCCACCTCATCTGGTCAGGCCAGCCCCTTTGCCTCCCGTTCATCCTTCTGCACGGTGCGCCTTGACCGAGGGTCAGTCAGTCAACCAGTCAACCGGTCAGGTCAGACGCCAGAGCGTCTCAGCATACCAGGCCTCGCCGAAGCGCCAGCCGCCGTAGAAGAGCAAAGCCGCCTCCCCGGTCGCGGAGATCTGTCCGTGGTGGGTAAAGAGGAAGGAGCGCAAGCTCTCCGCCCGCGCTGGTAGCGTCAGCAGACGCTCGACCTCGCGATCCTCCGGCTGACGCTGCCTGACCGCCTCCAGCGGGATACGCAGAGAGGAAAGGAAGCAGAGTTCTGGATGGGGCGTGAGCAGATCGTAGGCCAGGCCCAGACAGAGCTGACGGGCAATATCTTCGCTTTGCAGGCCCGTCTCCTCACGGATCTCGCGCTGCATGGCCCCAAAGAGATCGGGCCGCCCGGAACTGTCGCGGTCGCGCTGGCGCTCGCAGAAGCCGCCAATGACATGATAGCGCCCCTCATAGACATCCACGCCGCGCCGCTGATCAAGCAGAAGCTGACCATCGGCGGTTTCGAGGACAGAGCAGACGGCCAGCGGGTTGCTCAGTTCACTGCGCCCTCGCCCCCGCGCAAAGTCCGGCTCCCGGCTCGCCACATACTCCTTATAGCTGGTGGCACCCAGCGTCAGATAGAGGCGCCCATCAAGGCGCACCTCCCAGGCCGCCAGGCGATAGAGGGCACCATCGTAGAGGGCAGCCCCACGCTCTCGCGTCTCTTGCAGCTTCCGATGCCAGCATGCTTCAATGCAATCGTCATCCTGGTGAGTGCGCGGCATGCGCAGGCTCTCATCGTAGCTGACAACGAGCCGCTCGGCCTCAAAGCAGCCGCGCACCAGAATCTCAAATTCGCGCATGGCTCGCCCTGCACTTCCAGATAAGTATTCGACGGGGAGACTACCAAGAGAACCAAACGATCATTCTGACGCCATCGTCGCCATAGTTGCGCGCCAGCGCCTCCATGACGGCAAAGGTCACCTCCCAACTAGGGCGCGCATCCTTGCGTCGTAGCCGCACGGAGCGGTAGACTTTGCCATTGATTTCCCACTCCTGTCCCTCCGGCCAGGTGCGCGTACCGAAGATTCCCTCGATCAGGGAATGATCAACTGCCTGAGCAAAATCGCGGTCCCAGGCGGCTTTACCCTCGTAGATGAGGCTACCATCCTCGGCGCGGCGGTAACGGTGAATGCGGGCATCCGGCAGTTCCGCCGGCTCCTCCCAATCAATGGCCTTGATCTCGGCCCAGGTGATCCAGCCTGCCCCAAAGACGCCCTCGCCCCAGCGCTCATACTCTTCGCGCACCGCCGGAGAGACATCCTCGGGCAAGCCACGCTCTTCGGCCACCGGGCGAAAGTTGGCGTAATTCCGGACCCCGAAGAGGCAGCCGAAGGCATCGTAGCTACGGTCATGAAAGAGGAAGCCCAGGCGGATGGCTGGTTGCCAGGGCGTGGTCTCGCCCTCCCGGAGAAAGGATCGGCGACACTCGATCCAGCCGCTGATATCAACGCCCATTGCGATCTGCTCCTTTCGTCGATGCATCTCCTCCTGCGGCCCGGCCCTGCCAGAGCACTGCCCCCAGCCGGCTGAGGCCGGGCAGCGGCAGCCGGCTGTCTGGCAGGCCCAAGCGACTATTCCCATTCAATGGTTGCAGGTGGCTTCGAGGTGATGTCATAGACGACGCGGTTGACGCCAGGCACCTCGTTGACGATGCGATTGGCGACACGGGCCAGCAGATCGTAGGGCAAACGGGCCCAGTCCGCGGTCATAAAGTCCTCGGTAGTTACGGCGCGCAGCGCCACGACCTGGGCGTAGGTACGGCCATCGCCCATGACGCCGACGCTGCGGACAGGAGTGAGCACAGCGAAAGCCTGGCTCACCTGACGATAGAGGCCAGCGCGGCGGAGTTCCTCGATCAGGATGGCATCGGCGGCGCGCAAGGTTTCCAGGCGCTGTTCATCGACAGCCCCGATAACGCGGATTGCCAGACCAGGCCCGGGGAAGGGATGGCGCCAGACCCACTCTTCGGGAAGGCCAAGGGTCAGGCCAATCTCACGTACCTCATCCTTGAAGAGCCAGCGCAGCGGCTCCACAAGCTGCAGGGTCATCTCTTCGGGCAGCCCGCCAACGTTGTGATGGGTTTTGATGCGCGTAGCGGTGCTAGCAGTATCGCGTCCTGCGCTCTCGATGACATCGGGGTAGAGCGTCCCTTGAACCAGGAAGCTGATCGGACCCTGCTCCTGGGCCAGACGGACAGCCTCCTCCTCAAAGACGCGAATGAACTCCTCGCCGATGATCTTGCGCTTCTGTTCAGGGTCGGTGACGCCCTCCAGGCGTGCCAGAAAGCGTCGACGGGCGTCGACGGCGACCAAGGGAATATGCAGATGGCGACTGAAGGTCTCCACGACCTGCTCAGGCTCGCCGGCCCGCATACACCCGGTGTCGACGAAGATGCAGGTGAGGCGCTCGCCGATGGCGCGGTGAACCAACAAGGCCGCCACGGCAGAGTCGACGCCTCCCGAGAGGGCGCAGATGGCGCGCGCCTGTCCGACGCGGCTCCGAATCTGGGCTACGGCCTCATCGATAACAGAGCCGGGGGTCCAGTCGGCGCGACAAGCGCAGACGCGGAAGAGAAAATTACGCAGGATCTCCCGCCCCTGCGGGGTATGGGTAACCTCGGGATGGAACTGCAGACCGATGAGGCCACCGGGTCCAGCGATGGCGGCACAGGGATTGCTCTCGCTACGCGCGAGCACGCTGAAGCCGGGCGGGAGCTGGTCGACGCTGTCGCCGTGGCTCATCCAAACCTTGAGGCTGCGCTCCCCTGCCTCGCTGCCGGCGCCTGGCAGCTCAGCAAAGATTTCAGCAGCGCGCCCCTGGTCGCCAGCCGCAGGCAGCAGCTCAATGGTGGCCGGACCATACTCGCGCCGTCCCTGAGCTGGGGCCACGTGACCGCCAAGCTGGTGCGCCAGGAGCTGCATGCCGTAGCAGATACCTAGCACGGGCAGACCGCTCCGCAGAATAGCCGGATCACAGCGCGGGGCCTGGGCATCGTAAACACTGGCCGGCCCTCCTGAAAGGATGAACCCCTTAATATCAAGGTGGGCTTTCTCACGCTGCAATTGTTCCAGCGTGGTTTCGGCTGGAACCAGCTCGCTGTAGACGTGCTGCTCACGGATGCGCCGCGCAATGAGGCGACTGTACTGGGAGCCAAAGTCGAGTACGATAATGGCCTGGCGGCGCGCTTGGCTGGACACGCGGCTCTCCTCTTCCTCTTTCATGGCCTGGATCAATAGGACTCTCCCCGCTTTATGAAGTAATACGTGTCTCTATTTTAACTCTTCACGCAACCTTACCGCTATCCCCCTCTGAGGAGCCTGTCTGATCTGCGCACCGCCGGCCTGTAGGTCAGGGGCCTATAGCAAGAAGAAAGAGCCAGGGACCGGGGGCCATTGGCCTTTCTCCGGTCCCTGGCTGACAGCGCGATCGCTTCGCTACGCTGCCCTTGCCTGGGCGGCAGCAAAGGCTTGTCGACTAGCCGTCTCAAGGAAGGGCCGGCGCGCCAGATCGGTGCTCAGGAGCGCGGCGCCGGCCCGCCTGAGACGTAGATGATCTGTCCGTTAACAAAGCCGGCCTCTTCAGAGGCAAGGAAACAAATGACGTTGGCTACATCGCGCGGCTGGCCCACGCGCCGCACGGGGATGCGCTTGGAGGCTTCGGCAATAACTTCCTCGGGATCAAGGCCCTGCCGACGGGCAGAGGAGCGGGTCATTTCGGTGTCGATAAAGCCAGGGGCGACGGCGTTGGTCGTGATGCCAAAGGGGCCTAGCTCGATGGCCAGCGTGCGAGTGAAGCCCTGTAGGCCCGCCTTGGCCGCCGAGTAGTTGGCCTGGCCGCGGTTACCCAGGGCCGAGGTCGACGACAGGGAAATAATGCGACCATAGCGCTGCTGTACCATGTGCTTCTGCGCGGCCCGACTGCACAGAAAGGCACCTTTGAGGTGGACGGCCATCACCGCGTCCCAGTCTTCTTCACTCATCTTGAAGAGGAGGTTGTCGCGTATGATCCCCGCGTTATTGACAAGGATATCGAGCCGTCCGAACTGGCTGACGGTCTTTTCTACCGCCTCCTCAACCATAGCGTTGTTGGAGACGTCGCAGGGCAGCACAAGGCATTGTGTGCCCAGGCGCTCTAGCTCTTGCGCGACCTGCTGGCAGCCCTCTACGTCGATATCGACCAGGGCAACACGCGCGCCCTCCTCGGCCATGCGCAGCGCTGTCGCCGCGCCGATCCCGCGTCCGGCACCGGTCACAAAGGCAACTCGTCCATCAAGTCGTCCCATAGTGTGCTCCTTTTCGCAATGTGGTGAAGGCGACGTTGATACAGGTTACGTTAAGTATAGTATATCTTTAGCGATCACCTTCGCAAAGGGACGGCTCGCTCTCTTCGCTGGTTTTACGCCGGAGCCTCGACGCCCATACGCTCCTCGCTGGCAGCGGCCAGCCCGAGAGAGAGCCGCCTCCCCGCGAAGAACAGGCCTGCTACGCCGGCCTGATGCGCATGGGTGGGCGAGTGGCAGGGCAAAGGATGGGTGGGACGAGGGCTGCCCCGCTGCCCGAGGACATCAGCGCTCAGGTTGATCCTGCCCTGATTCTACGGGGCGCCTGGCTGGTGTCCGTTGCGCCTCCAGGCAGGTCACTCCCTGCGGACCAACGAAGGCACTATGACGGGTGCCCGCCGGCAAGATCATACAATCCCCCGGCTCCAAGTCAATGATGCCCTCGGGTCCTGGCGTGTCGGGCAGGACAAAGCGAATAGAGCCACGCAGGCAGTAGAGCACCTTGTCGTAGCTGTGGCTGTGCACCGCATAGGTATCGCCCGGGCCGTTAGACCAACTGTAAGGAGCCAATCCTTGCTCTTGCATCTTCTGCCGTATCTCTTGCTCAGCGGGAGGATTTGATCCTTGCCAACGAATTACTTGCATAGTCGATCCCTCACTTCTTGATACTAAGCTGGCACGATTAGCCCAGCTAATCGTATTTTCAGCAGTATAGGGCGAATTTGTAAATAGCCGATGATGGACTGCTAAAAGCTCTGTTAATAGAGATGAGCTAGCCCGAGAAGGAGAGCAAGAGGGGGCCGCACCTTACTTGAGCAGCCAGGGAAGCCATCCGGCCAGACCTGGCCTCAGCGGCGCGGCTTCTTTGTCGGGTCGGCAAGTGAGGATCAAATCCAATCAACATAGCAAAACGAGGTCTGCTCTCCTCGGTCGAGCGAGAGCAGACCCCAGCGTTAGCGATCCAGGCCAGGTCTGGTCAGCGAGCGAGCGGACCAGCGAGCGGCCTGATCAGAGAGGGCTAGGGCTGGTGTTCTTCTTTGGCCTCCTTGGCCTTCTCGCTGGCATGTTGGGCGGCCTCCTTGACCTGCTCGGCAGCCTCGTGCAGCTTCTCGCCCACCTTGCCAAGCAGTCCCTGGGCCTTGCCCTCGGCCTGCAGTTGCTCATTGCCAGTGAGGTTCCCCAGCGACTCCTTCAGACCACCTTGAGCCTCCTTGGCCTTGCCCTCGAGTTCATCTTTATTCATCGTAGTGTTTCCTTCCCTTCTTAAAATTTCAGGCACGAAACTACTTTGTCCATCCCGCCTTGGGAGCGAGCGCGCCGACGTCAGAGCGTCGGTGCGCCCTCTGCGATCGCGCGTTTGCGTGTGATTCCCAGGCTTCTGGCGCGCTCAACGCGGCAAGTCCTGTCAGCGGTCGCGATAATGTGGATGGCGCGCCGAGGCCACCCACGTCCCTGCGAGGCAGACCAGTGCTCCCCCCAGACCCCACAGCAGACACCAGAGCACCTCTAGAACAGCGGTGCCGGCGTCCAGCGTGGCAGTTCCCGTTAGATTGCCCGGATAGGCAGGAATAAAGCTGGTCGGCCAGAGAAGTAGCGAGTAGACGATACCGCCTACAGCTCCTGCCAGGAAGCCCAGGCGTCGACGTACAGCGATTCGCCCAAGGATGAGACCACCAACAAAAGCAACAATCAGCGCCACCAGCCAGGTGATACCATAGATGGCGGCTAGCAGCAACGCTACTCGCACCGTAAGCGCATCGCGCATCACCTGGCGATGGGCCTCATTGAAGAGACTGGCATTCACCAGGATGAGCACAATGGTGACCAGGGCCACGAGGACGCCCATGATCAGGCCCGTGATGAGAGCATAGCGCGTCCCCCGTTCCGGCAGCCGCGCCGGCTCACGGGTTGGCGTGACCTCCGACCTCCGGGCACTTGTTCCCGACGTCGCCTGCGTTGGCGCGACGCGCACCGTTTCCGGCTGAGCGACCAGGCCCTCTACATCCGAGGCCCCAGTCTGCCCCGCCGGCCTATCCGCTCCTTTCTCCGGCGAGCGGAGTTGATGAACATCTTCCATGACTGCACTCGCTTTCTCTGACCCGTCAGCGATCGGAGTAGCCTGTTGCTGTGCGTTCCTTTTTGTTTGTTTGCCTTCCGACAGTGAACCGCCGCCTTGCAGGCTTTTCCTGGCGGGGGATAGCACTCCCCTTCACGCTCAGCTCAGCTCATAGCTGCAAGGGGTACGGTCCTACGGTCCGAGTAAAAACACGAGAGAGCAGGTGGCAGGGTTTCAATCATGCACCCCAGCCGCTGCCCTTCTCGCTGCAAGCGACCCAGGCCAGTCCGCCCGCCGCCTGGTCTGAAAAAGACCCACGACTTTATTGACAGCCCTTGAAAGAGATACCCATAATAGGATCAAGAACTTGGCTTGAAAGGATGGTTGCTTACAGAACAGGCAGAAGGGTATGACACCGCCGGAGCTGCTGCGTGGCGCTGGGGCCGTCCCGGGTTCGCCCGCGCTGCGCAGCCCAATGACACGACAGAGGAAGCAGACCAGGCCAGGGATGAAGGCCGCGGAGGGTGGGCTATGAACGCTTTCTTCCCTCGCTTGCTAGGGCCAGGCCCGGGCCAGAAGCCGATCGCCTTGCCCTCACGCCGCTTAATCAGGGGCGTGCTGGCGCTCACAGTGGCCTTGCTGGGCTGCCTCAATGGCCTGGTGGTCTTGCTTCCGCCACACCCGGGACGGCTGGAGCTGCTCCACGATCTGCTGACGACGATCGCTCTGCTTGCGCCTTTTGGCCCTGCTTTCTGGCCTTTTGTCCAGACCAGCCACACGATCGCCCTGCTGATCGGCTTCTTTCTGATCCTGCTCGCCTTCGGCCTGGCCCGCGGCAAAGAGCGCGCCTGGCAAGTGACGCTCTTCCTCTTGCCGCTGTCGGCCTTGCTCCATGTGCTGCGCGGTCTGGCCCTTGAGGAGGCCCTGCTCTCCTGCGCTCTCTGGGGCGTGCTGCTACTGGCCCGCCCCTGCTTCCAGGTGGCTAGCGATCCCTGGCGCGCCCGGCAGGGCTTCGCGCTGCTGGCGATCGGGGCCGTCCTGCTCCTTCTCTACGGCATCGGTGGCTACTATCTGATCGAAGGGCAGTTTCTGACCACCAGCGGCCCAGGTGGGACACTGCTGGCCTTGCTGCGCCGCATGCTGAATCTGCCAACTCAGGAGCTGCTGCCCTTGACCAGGCACGCGCGCTGGTTTCTGGATTCGCTGCCCATTTTAGCGGCGACCGCGCTGCTGACGGGTCTGGTGGCTCTCTTCCGCCCTGTCAGCGCGCGCTGGTGGCTCATGCAACAGCGCGAGCGCCTGGCTCAGAGCGAGCGTCAGGCCCTCGATCTCTTACGACGCTATGGGCAAGAGACCCTGGCCTTTTTCGCCCTGGACCCGGGGAATCTGCGTTATCTGGCCCCGCACGGTGAGGGCCTGGTCGCCTACCGGCTGGTCAATAACGTTGCCGTGGTCCCTGGCGACCCTCTCTGTCCGCCGGCGGCGCGCGAGCAGGTCAGTCGCGCTTTTCTGGAGCTGTGCCAGCGTAATGGCTGGCAGGTGGCCATCTACCAGGCTCACCCTGAGTTCCTACCGTACTACCGCGCCTGCGGCCTGAGCATCTTTAAAATTGGCGAGGAGGCCCTGATCGACCCTCGCAGCTTCAGCCTGAGCGGCTCGGTCATGGCTAATGTCCGCACCAGCAGCCGCCGGGCCGAGCGCGAAGGGGTAAGGCTGCACTGGCTTGAGGAGGCACCGCCGCCAGAGCTATATGAGCAGATGGTCCAGCTCTCGCGCGCCTGGCTGCGGCAGAAAGGAGCGCGCGAAACGGCCGAGATGGGCTTCAGCATGGGACGCCTGAGCGAGCTGCCGGCAATGGCTCAGCGGGCCTGGCTTATAGCTGCAGCGGCGGACAGCGAGGGGTCAGAGGCCGGTCACCAGCCCCTGCCACGTCTGACGCTGGGGCTGGCCTTCGATCGCACAGACAGGCTGTGTGCCTTTGTCTCCTTCACTCCAATCTATGGTCTTTACGACGCCAAAAGTGGGATACGCCGTGATTGGGGCTGGGCCCTCGATCTGATGCGTCGTGCGCCCGATGCCCCTTACGGTGTGATGGAGCTGCTGCTAGTGCGCGCCATCGAGCGCTTTCGCCAGGCTGGCGCCTGGCTGGTCAGCCTGGGCCTCATCGCCGCTAGCGATACCAACCAGGAGCTGTCAGCCGGACAGCGCGCCATTGCTAACTTTCTGCTGGAACATGTCCATGTCCTGGAGGAGCATCGCACGCTCTTCCGCTTCAAGCAGAAGTTTCAACCCCGCTGGGAGAGCCGCTACGTGGCGGCGAGCAATACGCTGGCCCTGCCACGCATCGCGCTGGCGATTCTCAACGCTCACCAGCAGCGCTCACCGGCTCGGGAGCTTGCTCCTGGCCTGCAAGATCAGAGACTGCTCACAGTACATCTATGAAGAAGAATATATGGCAGCCTTCGGGCCTCACTGCTGACAAACGCCCGCGCCGCTCGCTGCGGGCGTTTGTGCCGTCCCTGCTCTCCTTTGTTGGGGCACTGCTCGGCGGCGCACTGCTGATCATTGGTCTGACACCAGGGCTGAGCGCGCTGCTCATTGCCCTCGGCCTGGATGTCCAGCGTACCCAGATGGTGACAGCCCTTTTCTGTTGCGCGGGCGCTGGTCTCTGTGGGGGCCTGATTGGGCGCCGCCTTGCCGGCGCCTTACCCGCCAGCCTTCTGCTCTTCTGGTCGATTTATCTCCAGGACTTCATCGCGAGCGAGCTGCAGCCGGTGCATGATCCTGGTGGCCAACTGGAACCGCTGAATGTGGGGGCCTTGATCCATACCGTGCTGATGCTTCTGGCGCTGGCGCTGCTGGCCGCCTTTGCCGGGTGCGCGCTTGGCGAAGCGCTGGCCCGGGCCTTGTTCGATCCCGTTGTCCAGCTCTGGCAACTCCTGCGCTCGCGCCAGCGCCTTGCCGCTCTGGAGCAAACCGCGCCGCAGCCGCAGCCCGGGCTAGCGCTCTCCGCCGCCTCCCCTCCCGTTGAGCAGCAAGCACGTTCCCTGGCCCTCATCAGGTCCTGGCTCCTGGCCGCCCTACTGGTGGCCTCGCTGATCCTGGCCTCCGGCTCAGGCGACCTCTTTCTCTTTGCGCCTGATACCGGTATCCACACCCCGCCGGTCATCAGAACCGCCAGCGGACACCCCAGCAAGGGGACGGTGGTCAAAGATAGCTTCGCCAGCCCAGCCCTGCACGGTCAGCGGCGCTCCTTCCTGGTCTATCTGCCGCCGTCCTACAACACGCCCGCCGGGCAACAGCGGCGCTACCCGGTGCTCTACTTGCTGCACGGCTCTCCCGGCAAGATGGTTGACTGGATCACCGGCGGCAAGGCCGAGCAATCCGCCGACACGCTCATCGATCTGGGGAAGATCCCCGAGCTTATTATGGTTTTTCCTGATGGGAATGGACGCCCTGGCGCCACCAGCGAATGGGGCAATAGCGGCGACGGAAAGCAACTACTGGAGAACTACGTCGCCATCGATCTGGTCCACTACATTGACAGTCATTACCGTACGATCCCTGCGCCCGCCGATCGCGCCATCGGGGGCAACTCAATGGGTGGCTTCGGCGCCACTAATATCGCCATTCACCACCCCGATGTTTTCGGTTTCGTCATCTCGCTGGGTGGCTACTACCGGGCCGAGGGTCCCATCTGGGGAAGCAACCCGGCATACCGTCGCGCCAATAGCCCGCTCTACACCATCGCCAGCAATCGCCGCAGTCAGCAACTGGCCTTTTTCCTGGGAGCGGCTACCCGAGATCAGCCCTACTACAGTGACACACTGCAGTTCGCTCAGGTACTCAAACAGCACCACGTACGCTATACGCTTGATATCGAAAAAGGCTATCACTCGTGGCATGTCTGGGAGACCCAGCTCTATCATGCCCTGCTCTGGCTCCATTGGGGTCAGGCCAGCTCTTCTTAGCTGGCCAGCCAGTCCGCTAGGAGAAACGGGTGACTGCGGGGCGGCGGATTCTCAGAGGTTCGCCGCTCCAGCTTGCCGATTCTGCCATCAGCGTGCTATACTCTGACAAGACATGATGCTTTGTTCTGTTTGTGTGATCCCCGTGACCGCACTCCTTTTCCAGCTCCAGTGCCGAGCGCAGTGGTGCTACTGCCATGCCTTGCCTCTGGAGTGTCGCGGCTCAACGGGTCAAGGAGGTGAGGGACATGGACGCTGGCCCAAGTAGTAGTAGGCGTGTAGTTCTTACATGCCTGCTCGCGGGTAAGTGTTTGTCACCTCATCGAGTAGGGGGGATCTAATCTTCGCCCGACGACGTACACTGGCGCCTGGTCTTATCGCTCACTGTGTTGTTCGAGAGCGCACTTAGTCAGTTAGTCATCGTCCCCTCCGTATCACCACCTTACTCGATGAGCGTGATCCTCTGCCAGCGGTCAGCCGCTATCGAGTAAACACTTCCCGCCTGCCAGTCTGTCCTACCTGTCCTTTTTTCACGGGTGCCCCTGCACGCATGGGTTTCCCGCTGCGTCTTCATCAGCCCTGACCGGGCCTGACGCCCGCACGAAGGCGATGCCTGCCTTTGACGGCTGCCCGGCTCGTCCTGCCATCATGCGGTAGCCGCTGGAGGTGACGAGCGGCGCTGCGGCCTGCCGTCGGTATCGCCGGCGCCCGGCTTTGTGTCTATCGCGCTCCCGGTCAGGCTGCGATCTCTGTGTTCGCCAACAAGCATACAAACGAGTGATCAGCTCCTCTCGCTCAACCACGTCGCTGTGGCCGAGCGACTGGCTTGTATTGTCCATTGAGCAGACGAGGAAAGGTGGTGATACCCTTGATCTACTTGAGCACGCTGCTGCGTCAGAGCGTCCATGATAGCGAGGGGCGGCGCCTGGGTATACTCTTTGACCTTTACGTCTCGCCACGCGAGACTTTTCCTTGTGTGACGGCGCTGGTGGTGCGCCCACCGTTGAATACCAATACGCTGGTGGTACCCTGGTCTCAGGTCCATAGCATTGAAGAGACCCCCATCACTCTGAAGGTTCGTCAGGACGAGATCACTCCCTATACGCCCCAACCCGATGAGCTGCTGCTCAAGCGCGACATTCTGGATAAGCAGATTGTCGACACCCAGGGCGTGCGCGTAGTGAAGGTGAACGATCTGAAGCTGGCCCAGATCAAGGGAACGGCGCGTCTGATCGGCGTAGATATCGGCGCGAGTGGCCTGCTGCGCCGACTTGGGCTCCTGGCCCCTATCGAGCTGTTGAGCCGGGTGCTGCCCCTGCGACTGGAGGACCGTACGATCACCTGGAACTATGTGGAGCCAATCCAGGTGGTCCCTGCTGGCACCAGCGAGCAGCTTGCCCCAGCCCTGGCCGGCGCCGGCGTGGGGAGCAGCGCCGCGGTCGCCTCGGGCGGCGTGGTCCCTCAAGTGCAGCTCAGCGTCAGCCGCACAAAGCTGGCGGATCTCCACCCGGCGGATATCGCCGATATTCTGGAGCAGCTCGACGCCCAAGAAGCTGGCGCCATGCTGGAGCGCCTGGATACTGAAACGGCTGCCGATACCCTCAGTGAGGTTGAGCTGCCGCTGCAGGCCGAGATTATCAGCGGCCTCGATTCCGAGCACGCCGCACGCCTGCTGTCCGCTTTGGCTCCCGACGATGTGGCCGATGTCCTGGCCGAGATGCCACGCGAGGAGGCCGAGCGCCTGCTGAATCTGCTGCCCGCTGAAGCGGCTCGCCAGGTACGCGATCTACTCCACTACGGGAAGCAGACCGCCGGCGGCCTGATGACTACTCGCGTGCTCGGCCTGCCGCAACACTGGACGGTCGAAGAGACACTAGCCTACCTGCGCCGCCATGCTGACCATCTGGAGACCATCTACTACCTCTATGTGGTTGATGAGGCACAGCACCTGGTTGGCGTGGTCTCGCTACGGAGCCTGGTGACCGCTGATCCGCAGACACGTCTGCAGGATCTGCTCAATCCCGATGTCATCCATGTCCATACCGATACCGATCAGGAAGAAGTGGCACGCCTGATCTCGCATTATGACCTGCTGGCGCTGCCAGTCCTTGATGAAGAAGGCCGCCTGGTCGGGCTGATCACGGTCGACGATGTGATCGATGTGATCCGCGAGGAGCAGGCCGAGGACCTCTCGGAGATCGCCGGCACCAGCGTCGAGGAGTTCACGGCTGAGGAGGAACCGCTCTCCTGGCGCGCTGTGCTTGGGCGCGTGACCTGGCTGGCGGTGAATGTGGCAGCGGGCGCGCTTCTGGCCCTGCTTTTGAATGGTTTGCTGGGCCCAGTCCTGCGCGCCGGTGCCCGGGTCACCCAGGACCCGGCGGCGTTCAGCGGTCTCTTACGCGCTCTCCACTCGCCTACAACGCTGAGCGGCATGGTCTCGCTGCTGCCAATGCTCTTGCTGACTAGCGGGAGCGTGGGCTCGCAGGCGCTCGGTGTGACCGGCTGGCAGTTGCGTTCACAACGCGGACGCGATTTCTGGCGCGGCTTCTTCCGCGAGTTGCAGCTAGGGACCGCCGGCGGCGTCCTGGCTAGCGTTTGTGTGGCGGCCCTGAGCTGGGCTCTCTTCGGGTCACCTCTGCTGGCGCTGGCGATGGGGTTCGGCCTGGGCTTGACCCTCCTGCTGGCGGCTATTCTGGGCCTGGTCTTGCCAACGCTCTTCTATCGTTTGCACCTGCGCGGCAGTTTACTGAATGCGCCCTTGCTCGATCCATTGATCGCCGTGCTCAGTGTCTGCGCTTTTCTGGGTATTACACTGCCTTTGTTGACCGGCCCACTCTATACGGGCTAGATCTTGCGATGGGAACGGCGGGTCGCGCTTCCGACGGCTCTCTCTTGCTCCGGCGACCCGCCCCTGCCCGCTTCGCTCAGTCGCCTTGCCTTACCTTCCTCATTGCACCTTACCCCGCCCATCTGGCTTCTCGGTCCGATCCCTCTGTTGGCTTGACATCTCGGCAATTCCTTCTCTATACTCAATTTGTGAATACTCAAAAATAGAGTTTTCACCACTATTTCAATCGCGCTCATAGCTAGAGAGCAGGGAGAAGAAGGAGGCCCCATTATGCCCACCAAGCCCACGGTTCCCATGCGAGCGGCTCGCGTCACGACAGGCCACCAGGTCCGCTGGCAGCCTTACCCCGCTATCGCAATTCTCTCACTACTCGTGCTCCTGCTACTGGCAGCCTGTGGCAGTAGTAGCGGTGGCACCAGCGGCGCCAGCGGCACCAGCGCGCCGACAGTTACCCTCAATGTCTTTGCTGCAGCATCCCTCAAGAATGCCTTTCAGGATATTGCCAACCAGTATCATAAGGCTCACCCCAACGTTAGCTTTAAGTTTAACTTTGCCGGCTCGCAGGTCTTAGAGCAGCAGCTTGCCAATGGAGCCCCTGCCGATGTCTTTGCCTCCGCCGACCTGGATAACATGAACAAAGCCAATCAGGCTGGCCTGGTCAACAACCCCCAGGTCTTCGCCAAGAATCGGCTGGTAATTATCGTGCCGGCCTCCAACCCCGCCGGTGTCAATGGGCTGTCAGACCTGGCCAAGAAGGGCCTGAAGTTTGACATTGCCGCCTCCACGGTGCCTGCGGGCAAATATTGCCGCCAGGCTTTCGATAAGATGGCGAAATCCTCAACCTATGGCCCCGCCTTTGAGAAGGCCCTGCTGAGCAACGTCATTTCGCAGGAAGACAATGTGACGGCGGTGCTCCAGAAAGTTGAGCTGGGCGAGGCCGACGCCGGCTGCGTCTATCAGACGGATGCCGCCAGCGCTCAGGGCAAGGTCAAAGTGATCCCGATCCCTGATGAGTTTAACGTCATCGCCCAGTACCCGATCGCGGTCGTCAAGTCCTCGGCGCATGCCACTGAGGCTCAGGGCTTTGTCGACTATGTGCTTGGGCCGCAGGGGCAGGCAACCCTGGAGAAGTATCAGTTCATTCCGAAAAATGGTTGAGGTACAACAGGCGCCGGCCCCCAGCCCAACCAGGCCACCAGGCCGGCGCCCCTGGCTGACCCCAGTGCGGGGCCGCACTCTGGTGGCGGCCCTGGTCGGGCTCCTGGCCGCCAGCTTCCTGCTCTTTCTGGGCATCCCGCTGGCGGCTCTGCTGCTGCGCGAGTCGCCGCAGCAGCTGTGGAACGCGTTGACCCAGCCCGACACCTTTACAGCCCTACAGCTAAGCCTGGTCACCACCACGGCGAGCACGGTCCTCAGCGTTCTCTTCGGCCTGCCAGTAGCCTGGGTTCTGGCGCGCGTACGCCTGCCGGGGCGGCGGCTGCTGGAAACCCTGGTGACAATGCCGACAGTTCTGCCGCCGGTCGTGGCCGGTGTAGCACTGCTCCTGACGTTCGGGCGCTTTGGCTTGCTGGGCCGCTATTTGAGCGCTCTGGGCATCAGCCTGCCTTTTACAACAGTGGCCGTAGTCATGGCTCAGACCTTCGTCTCCGCTCCCTTCTTCGTGAACAGTGCGCGCGCCGGTCTGGAACAGCTTGATCCCCGCTATGAGCAGGCGGCCTATACGCTGCGAGCCTCGCCGTTCTATACCTTCCGTCGCGTGGTGCTGCCCTTGATCCGCCCGGCCCTACTCAGCGGCATGGGCCTAACCTGGGCGCGAGCCTTGGGCGAGTTTGGCGCCACGATCACCTTTGCGGGCAACTTCCCCGGAACAACGCAAACCATGCCGATTGCCATCTATATCGCGGCGGAAACCAATCTTGATGCAGCGGTGGCGCTCTCAGTTCTGGTGCTGGCGGTCTCGTTCGCCCTGCTGCTGGCTCTGCGCCTGGGACGCGAGCACTAATGAAAGGCGCCTGATCGCTTGACAGGCGCCTTTCTATCCAGGAGCGAGCACGCTTTCTCTCCCCCAGCCAGACAGATTGAGCAGGCGGCAGGGCGCGAATGATCTGCCCGGCCGCCAGGGTCGCCTTGCGCTCTCTAGCGCTCACACTCAGCCGAGAACCTCGCCGCTCCTTGTGCGCCGCGAGCAGGCAGAGGCAAGGGAGGGAGAGAGCTAGACAGACAGCGTGAGAGCGGATCAGAGAGAAGAGGCCAGGCCGGGTCGGGTCGGACGGCAAGAAAGAAAAGCTGTTCCCAGTTGCGTCAGCTGTTCCCATTTGTTACAATGTAGTTGCCACTTGCAACACGCGCGGTCATGCTGTCAGTACATCCTTTACACCCGCCCGGCGACGGATCGGTTCGATCAGAAAGGTACGGAAGTAACCAGTGTCGAAAGTCTACGCAATCGCCAACCAGAAGGGCGGTGTGGGCAAAACCACCACCGCTATCAACCTTGCAACCTATCT
This sequence comes from Thermogemmatispora argillosa, assembly GCF_059696725.1. Lineage (NCBI taxonomy): Bacteria > Bacillati > Chloroflexota > Ktedonobacteria > Thermogemmatisporales > Thermogemmatisporaceae > Thermogemmatispora > Thermogemmatispora argillosa. The sequence goes on from NZ_AP019377.1 coordinate 2,557,238, forward strand.
GGCAGCCGCGGGTCGCAAAGTGCTTCTGGTAGATATGGACCCGCAGGCCAACACGACCAGCGGCATTGGCGTTGCTCCGAAGGTGCGCGAACACACCGTCTATGACCTGCTGGTCAGGCAGGACGAGGGTGTGACGATTTTTGATGTGATCGTACCGACGAAACGCCGCGAGCTAGTGGTTGCGCCCTGTACCGTCGATCTGGCCGCGGCGGAGATCGAGCTGGTCAGCGCCCTGGCCCGTGAGCAGCGCCTGCGCCAGGCTCTGGAGCCTATTCGGCGTCGCTGTGACTATATTTTGATCGATTGCCCGCCCTCGCTCGGCCTGTTGACCGTCAATGCGCTGGTGGCCGCCGATGGCGTTATCATTCCGATCCAGTGCGAATATTTGGCCCTGGAGGGCCTCACCAAGTTACTGAATACGATCCAGCTCGTGAAGAATAAATTGAACCCCGACCTGTATATCGCCGGCGTGCTCCTGACGATGTACGATCCCCGTACACGGCTGGCCGGCGAGATTGTGCGTGAGGTCCGTGGGCATTTTCCGAACGAGGTCTTCAATACAATCGTGAATCGCAATGTGCGCCTCAGCGAGGCCCCCAGCTTCGGGCAATCGATCCTGGACTATGATCCCGATTCGCCCGGCGCCCTCGCCTACCGCGCGCTGGCAGAGGAGGTAATGGCCCGTGGTTAATAAGAAGTCTCCGATCGGGCGCGGCCTTGATATTCTCTTCTCAGGCTCTGGCGCCTCTCCCGCCCCCGCCGCGGAGACCTCCGCCGCGCGCCAGCCGGTGCCGCGGACGGACGCCGAAGGCGCGATCCAACTGGTTCCTATCGATAGTATTTTGCCTAATCCACGCCAGCCGCGGCGCGTCTGCCGCGACGATGATCCCGCTCTGCTAGAGCTGAGCGCTTCCATTAAAGAACACGGGCTGCTGCAGCCGTTGATCGTGACGCGCCTGGAGGAGGAGCAGAGCGCCACACCTCCTGACCCGTGGGCCAGCCCTCCCGATGACGACCCCTGGGCGGCTCCCAGCCCCGCTTCAGAGGCGCGCTCAAGCGCGGCTCGCTCCTCCTTTCACTACCAGTTGATCGCCGGTGAGCGTCGCTGGCGAGCTGCCCGCCTGGCTGGCCTCTCCCAGGTGCCGGTAATCATCAAGGAGGCCAGCCCTCAGCAGATGTTGGAACTGGCCCTGATCGAAAACGTCCAGCGGGCCGACCTGAACCCGATAGAGGAGGCCCTGGCCTACCAGACGCTGGCTCAGGAGTTCGGCCTGACTCACGAGCAGATCGCTGAACGCGTCGGCAAGCAGCGCACGACCATTACAAATACGCTGCGCTTGTTGAACCTGGCCCCTGCTGTCCGCGAGAAGTTGCTTAACCCAAGCGAGCACTTTACCGAGGGCCATGCCCGGGCAATCGCCGGCCTGTCGAGCTATGAGGACCAGGAGGAGGCTCTGCGTCAGGTGCTTTCTCGGCGCCTGACAGTGCGTGAGACGGAGGAGCTGGTGCGCGGCTGGAAAAGCTTGGAGCAGCCCGCTCGCCCCTCTGCAAGTCGCTCCGCCCCGGTGCGCTCTCCTGATCTGGAGGAGCTAGAGGCCCAGTTCCGTAATTCGCTGATGGTCAAGGTCGATCTGCGTTGTAATGCGAAGGGCAAGGGCACACTGGTACTGCATTTCAATAATCAAGAAGAGCTGGAGCGACTCTACGCCCGCCTGGTAAAAAACGAAGTGGAGTAGTTTCGGGAGGCTGCGATGGCAACGCTAGAAGATCCTTTTGGCAAGGTGCGCCCGAAGTTAGTGGCGGCTCGCACCGAGTTTCTGGCAGAATTGGCTCGTTTTCAGGCCGCCGAGCTGGAACGACGTCCCTCGCCCGAGGATTGGTCAGCATTAGAGGTGGCCTATCATCTCTATGTGGTTGATGGGCTGACCTTGCAGGAATTACGACGGGTGCAAGAGGAGGATAATCCTGCGCTCTCAGCGCTGGAGAAAGAGGGGCCGCGCGCGACGCGCGAGACAGCACACGATCTCTCGCTGGATGCAGTGCTGGCTGGTATGGCAGCGCGCCGTGAGGAGATCTTACAGTTTTTGGCCGAGCTGCCTCCGGCGGCCTGGGAACGCCCCTGCCATCATCATGCCTGGGGCGCCCTGAAGTTCTACCAGTTGGTGAATATTCTGGCCGAGCATGATCGGCAGCATGCGCGCCAGCTTGTGGAGATCCGCGAGCGCCTCCGCAGCAGCGATAGCGGCGAGTCTCATGCAACACCCGCCAGCCCCTCGCTCTCGCCATCCTGAGCCTGTGCTCACCGCTCGCTTTGTCGCCTCTCCCCGGCCTCGCTGCTGAAGCCCGGGCCTTCGGTGCTCGCTCAGCTAGAGCCGGTCGGCCAGCCAGCCAGGCAGTCTATCGGAACCTGGTATGTATGTCGATGGGTGCGTCGTCCGCCCACGATGCCAGACAAGCTGTTACCCCTCCTTCGTCAGGTCTTTGCTCCCGTCAGCCGGCCAAGCTCAGCTAAGTAGGTAAGAAAGAAAAAGAGCAGGCAGGAAACCCTACCTGCTCTTGCTTCGTTTTTTACTGCAGAACGTTTAGTATCAAGAAAGGTATGCTGTTGATCGCTGATGAGCTGGTTGGTTGGCCCGATATGCTGCACGAAGAGCAGGGGAAACAGGGCGTGATCCACGATGCGCGAGAGACGCATCTATTTGCCAGCGCAGCCAGGTTGAGCAGGATAGGAGGGCCAAGGCCTGGCTTGCTGGCGACACCTGGCCCCCTGTCTAGGCCTGTCAGTTGCTCTGCTGCTCTGAAGCCGAATCGCGGGGTGACTCGCCCAGGAGCTTATCAAGCGTCGTCCGCTTGATCCGGTAGCCATGCCGCTTGCTCTCCTTCTCATGGTGGGGGAGCAGAATGGCCTCAAGCATGCCGTTCTTAATCCAGCGTCTGACAGTCGTGGTTTCGACGCGCAAGAGGCGGGCAACCTCGCTGACGGTTAACAGTTCTTCCATGTATGGTCACTCCTTTCCAGGTACAGAGGGATAGGAAACGGAAGACGGGCTGCACGCATCGTGACCGCCTCCCTCCTGAGCCATATAATTACTGATGACGGTATGAACGTATGTATGTATCTCATTGATATGTGCCTATCATATGCGATCACGTTTTCTTTTTCAAGGGTTTGCGACAGAAATAGCCATGAAGGGGAGTCTTCGCTCTGACAGCGAAGGCAAAAGTGTCGCACAGAGTGAACATGAGCGGCCTCTCAAACGCATCGCATGTTCGCAACAATGCAGAGCGCTATGTCAGTCGGAGAGGGCAGAAAGGCGCTGAGGAGACGAGAAAGCAAACAAGCAGGCAAGAAGATCGCTGAGAGACGAGAGACCCAGCACATACGTCCAGGGAGCGGGGGAGCGCCTGAATGAAGACCTTCGCCCCAATCCCGCCCCCCATTCAACTCAGATTCGCCCCAGGCTAGCCCCAGCCTGCTTGTTGCGTCGACAGGTGGCCAGCCAGCGGCGCTGACCTGCTCTTCCCCAACTCGAATCGGACTCTTCTCGCCGCTCTAAGGAGAGAGCTGGTCAGGCCAGGGCTAGGAACGTAAGGACCGTGACAGTAGATCAGCAGACGAACTATGGCTAGTTGGTGCTGTTCCAGGCGCTTGCAGCCGGCCTGTCGGCTCGCTGCCGGCCTCCCCTGCCTCCACTGTTTCAAACTGGAAGCCAACCAGGCTGCTCCGCATCTCCTGGATCACCGCCGCTAGTTGCTGGGAGAGTGAACTAACTTCGCTGGCAAAGGCCAGGGCCAGGCGCACTGTATCGCTGCTCTCCCCTCCACTAGCTCCTCCCCCAGCGGCTGTAGCCGTCATGGCGTTGAGCTTCACGCGCAGCCGACTGATCTCCTGGCCTACGGCCAGTAACTCTTGATCAGCGTTCTTCAATGTAGAGGCAAGCTGCTGTTGCAAGCTGCTCAGCCCATGCTCTAGCTGCTGAAGCAAAGGGGTGGGAATGTGCAGCTCGCGGCGGACCCCCTGAGCGTTGGCTGTCCAGCGTGTCGGACGCGCAGCCTCTTCCTCGATCTGCCGCAGCAGCGCGCTCAGGCGCTGCAGTTGCTCGACGGTTGCTGTTTCACGTAAGCCCTGAAGCTGTTCACGACTGCGCCGCAGGCGGCCTTTTAGCTCGCTTAGCTCGCGTTCTAATCGCTCCCCTAGCCCCTTGCTGCCGCTGGCCGTGACCGCGAGCGAACCAGAGGGGCTGCGGCCCCGCTCCCCGGCCGGCAGCGAGTTGAGGCCGCCACTCAGTGCCGGGCTTTCGGCTCGCGTCGGGGACTGTTGCAGATGCAGACTCTGGATGAGTGCCTCTGCATGTTCCTGCTGCTGACGTGCGATGACTTCCAGTTGCTGGATCGCCACCTGTACCCGCAAAACGAAGCGCCGGAAGCGTCCGACGGTGAAATTGAAGGCATTAGCCAGTAAACCAATGGGATCATCGCTGACCGGCGCACTGATGCGCAGATCGCCAGCGCTCACGACGCGCATGTCGCTAAAGAGATGCTCGGCGGCGTTGGTCAGGGCATCGCGCTGGCGTCGCGTCTCCTCCAGCAGATTCAGCAGGGTTTCCAGCATGGCATTGAAGGCCGCTGAGACCTCAGCGATCTCGTCACGCCCGATCACAGTGACGCGTGCTTCCAGTTGGCCGCTTTCGATGGAGCGCGTTACCTGCTGCAGATGGCGCAGGCGCCGTACGAGCGTGCCTGAAATGAACCAGCCGACGAGGGCAATGGCCAGCGAGGCGACAATCGCTCCGATGATGCTGGTAATGAGCTGGTTGCGCTCTTCAACGGCTGCCGCTTGCTGCACAGCGGCGGCCAGGCGCTGGTTAAGCTGGATGAGCGCACGCAGAGCGCTGAGGGCATCGGCGTTAGTCGGCTCGGCCTGAAAGCGTAAGAGATTCTGGGCCTCGCTCAGATTGCCGCGCGCGACGTCCTGCAGAATCTGGTCCTGGGCCGCGCGATAGAGGTGCCAGGTGCGCAAGGCGCTGGCAAGCAGGGTCTGCTGTTGCCCCTGCTGACCGCTCTGACCAGCCTCGGCAAGCAGGGCCATTTCGTCAGGATGCCTGGCGAGCAGATCCTGAGCCACGTAGGTCGAGAGAATAGTATCGTAGCGTGTCGCCAGTCCTGTGATGGCCTGGCGCTCCTGCGCGATTGTTTCCTGGGACGGCGCCGGGGCGCTGGCCGAGGCAAGAAGGTTATGTACCTCGGTATTCATGAGCTGGAGATAGTCGGCGCCAGTGGTGAGGGAGGTGTTGATGCTCAGCAGTTTCTGGTAAAAGCTTGACTGGCGGCTGAGGGACTGGGAGCGTAAGACGCCTACCAGGCCCGCCGCGATGGCGGCGATCAGGGCCGCCGAGAGAAAGCCGAGCGCGAGTCGTCTGCCGATGGAGAGATTGAGGAGCAGGTTGCCGCTGCGTCGCGAGCGGGGACGAATGCGAAGACTGGGGCCGTGGCCGGCTCTTGTCTCTGCTTGCGGCAGTGAGGGCGTCGCGAGCGAGGGCAGTTGCGTCTGGCCCCTTCTCTGGCCGGGCTGCTGCATTCCTACTCCTCCTTTCTGGTTGGACCGGGCGCGCGCTCCGGCTCCGGCGCGGTCATCGCGACCAGGGAGTGAGCAGCCGTCAGGCTTGTGCTGGCTCCGTTGAGGTTCATGGCCGCGATGGGAATGTAGCCCAGGCGCTGCGCTTCTTGCTGTACCGGCTCGCTGAGCATGAAATCGAGAAAGGCGCTCAGCAACGGATTGTTATCGCCCAGGGTATACATGTGCTCATAGCTCCAGAAAATATAGCGACCGGCCACAATGTTGGCAAGCGTGGGTTTGGCTCCCTCGATGGCCAGGACACGCACCGCCGGGGTGAGCACGGAGAGCGCCAGGTAGCCAATGGCTCCCGGCGTGTGAGCTACCGTCTCGCGGACCGTTACGGACGAGTCGGTCTGCAATAGTTTGCCTTTCTCGTCACGCCCTCCCAAAATGTATTTGCGAAAGGTGTCGCGCGTCCCCGAGGTCTGCGGGCGCACAACCGGCACAATGGGCAGGTCCGGGCCGCCTACCTGGCTCCAGTTGTTGATACGACCTGTTGAGAAAATGTCGATGATTTGCTGGCGCGTCAGCGAGGCGACGGTGACATCGGGATTGACAACCATTGCAAAGGGGATGACGCAGACGATGTGGTCGGTCAGGTTGGGATCTGGATAGATGGCCGGATCAGCGTAGATGTCCGAGTCACCAATGTCTGCCTGGCGACTGGTGACGGCTGCCAGGCCCGCCCGGCTCCCTCCGCCATCTACTTGAATGTGAACTTGCGGGTGCTGGCGCTCAAAGAGGCTGGCCGCCGCGCTGACCAGCGGCTGCAAGGCCGTTGAGCCGACAATGCGCAGCCGCCCGCTGAGGGCACTTTGTGAGTCCGCTGCCCCTCCACAGCCTGTCAATAGCATGAGGATGATCAGGCTAAGGCTGATCAAAACGGCTCTCTTTCCACTTTCACTCTTTTTACTGATCATTCCAATCAATGAAGATAATTATTCGAAATGTAATCCTGTACGCAATTAGAGAGTATTGCTTTCTCGTGCTTAGCAAGCCTGTGCGTCTGGCACCGCTGAGGTCACCAGGCTCGCAGGCCCGCTAAGCCTTGGGTGCCTCCTTCACATCTTATGCAGGGCTTTGTTTAAGCTGTCATTAATTGCAGGTGAAAGAGAGTTGATGGCAATGTTAAATCTCGGCGCAGGAAGGCATAAGCAAACAAGCAGACAAGTAGTGGCGCTGAGCTGAGAAGGGGGGAGAAGCCGTGAGGGGAAAGGCCTCGCGGCGGCATCTCTGGCTGCCTCTCTGCCTTCCCTGCTTGACTGCCTGGTATAATCTAACCAGGAAGATACACTCTGAGAGAAGAGCAGCCTTTCATCTTGAAAAAGAGTATGGAGTCCTCTTTCGAAAGGTAAATAAGTTATGCCCCAGCAGCGCAAAAATCAGCATACAGCTCATGAGAGGAATAGCCGCCGGTCAAGCACGGCAGCGCCCACTTTGCGCATTGGCAGAGGCGCAAACGCCACGAGCATGCTCCTGCCCACAGACACGGCCCCTGTAGCCACAGTGGAAGCAGCTCCCGTCTCGCCCTCCACGGAACCGCGGGAGCTGCCAGCGTCGGACAGGCCCGCGGAGCGCAGTGTGATCCGTATTGTCCTGGCCGATGATCACACCTTGATGCGCGAGGGCCTGCGCCAGTTGCTCGAACGGGAGCCTGATCTCAAGGTTGTCGGCGAGGCCGCCGATGGTCAAGAGGCTCTGCGGGTCATTCGTCAACTCCGTCCCGATGTCGTTCTGCTAGACATTAGTATGCCGCAGCTCGACGGTCTTGCCTTGACGCACCAGTTAGCCGAGGAGCTACCCGAGGTGGCTATCATCATTCTGACGATGCATCGTCAGCATCCCCAGGTGTTGCGTGCTATTAAGAACGGCGCCCGCGGCTACCTTCTCAAAAGCGCCTCTTCACAGGAGCTGATCCGCGCAATCCGCACGGTACACGCTGGCGGGGCTTTGATCGAAGCGGAATTGACCGGTCCTGTGTTGGCCGAGCTACGGCGTCTTTCTCAACAGTCGGGCCTCCCTGGCACGCCAACGTTGAACGACTTGACGGAAAAAGAAATCGAGATCATCCGTTATGTCGCACAGGGAATGAGTAATCGAGAAATCGCCGCTCGGCTCTCTTATTCTGAGAAGACCGTCAAAAATTATCTCTCGGTCATTTTCCAGAAGCTTGGTATTCGCGACCGCACGCAAGCGGCGATCTTTGGCCTGCGTCAGGGTCTGCTCGCTGACGAGTGACGATGAGAGCCCGCTTTGTGGCTGGGTCGCTGCAGGCCAGCAGCCCAGCGGTGAGCCTGGAAGCGCGCGCCATAGACCCTACCGCGCCATTCGACGCCGCGCCCTGTCAATTTACGCCAACAGGCCTGGGCCAGAATCCCCATGAAGAGGAGGCCGGCCACAGGATGCGTCAGGGCCTGGTACCACGGCAAGCCCAAGGCCTTATCGAGGGAGCGACGATAGCTGAAAAGAGGGAGCAGGGCCAGCAAGACAATGCCCAGGGCTTCGCGCGTGTTGCCCCCCCATCGACGCCACCAGCTTCGCCCCAGCCAGAGCAGGAGAGGCAGCAGAAATGGCAGCACGACGACGAGCGGCAGCCCCACCAGAGCGATCAGCATGAAGGGAAGTCCGCCGCTGCCGACAAAGATCGTCTTACGCCAGCCACGCCAGAGGGCCGGCAAACCGCGGTACATTTGGACACGTACCAGACCTCGCCCATCGTAGAGACAGAGGCGGTAGCCCTGGCGTTTCACTACAGCAGCCAGGTCGCGATCATCAAGCGCCGAGCCGCGCAGCTCGGGACGGGCATAGCCTCCGAGGGCCTCGTAGAGAGTCCGACGCAGCAGGATGTACTGACCATTCGCTGTGGCAAGCGGACAACACGCCTGATTGACCAGAGGCGGCGGAAATTGGAGGCTCATTCCCATGAGGGCCAGGGGCAGGGTGAGCCGGTTCCAGCGGTCGGCTAGCTCTTGCTCTGGCACCAGTGAGAGAAGGTCAAGGCCGCGCGCCAGGGCCTCGCTCACAGTCAGGCGCAGGGTGTGCGGCGACCAGTAGCTGTCGGCATCGGTGAAGACCAGCCAGCTACCGCGGGCCTGACATGCCCCCGCATGCAGCGCATGTGGTTTGCCCGCCCAACCAGGAGGCAATTCCTCGGCCAGAGTCAGTAACCGCAGGCGGCTTGCGGCGGCTGGCTCCGCTGCCAATTGCTCAAGAATCGCTCGCGTATGGTCAGTTGAGCCATCGTCTACGACAATGACCTCGTAGTCCGCCGGGTAGTCCTGCTGAAGGAGCGAGCGCACACAGCGCCAGATGTTAGCCTCCTCGTTACGCGCCGGCACAATGATCGACACCTCTGGCAGTGGTTCCGTGCTCCTCGGGGATGGGTGACGCTGGATGGATGCGCTCCGCAGATACGGATGAGCAACCCAGCGCAGAAAGAGGTAGAAGAAGGCAGTTGCCAGAGCATAGCCCCGGAGCACGAGTCGCCAGCTCCGTTGCGGCCGCTGAGGTGCCGTCGCTACCTGCCGCTTGAGCAGCACTCGGCTCATGGCTTCATTATATCAGCTCCGGGCGGAAGCTAGAAATATTGCGACCACGCCCCCGCTGATGTACAATCACGAAGAGTGAAACATTCTCGCTTGCTACAGGCCGACCTGGCACGGTGATCTTTCCCAGCGCAGCGCCGGTCAGGTTCGGGCGCACAGGACCGCACTTCAGCTCAGGCCACAGGAAGAGAGAAAGGCTAGCAGACCATCTTTTTGCTCGGGTGTGGAAGAGCGAGTTCGGTCAGAAAGCAGCAGAGAAGAGGGCAGGGTTTTATGGAAGCGAGCAGGGCTTACCCCCCAGATAGAGCAGCCCGCTCGTCTGCGAGTCGGTAGTATAGAGGAATAGCATGCGGTATGGACGGTATGGACGATACCCCAGGCTAGCGCTAAGTGCGCTCCTCATAGCGGGTATCTTCTTGCTTCACGCCTGGTCCCCCCTGACGCCGGCTCCGGCAGTACAGGCGCACGCTTTTGTGATTGGCTCCGAGCCGATCGATGGCTCGACGGTCGCAACGCCACCCAAGGTGGTCCGCATCTTCTTTAACGGCCCTATCAGCTCCGCCAGCAAGGCCCTGGTCTTTGATCCGAGTGAGCGCATTGTCAATGCCGCCGCCAGCTATATTCCACCCGGCCACCCCCGCGAGTTGGATACTCCTTTGCAGCCCAATTTAAGCGAAGGCAGCTATCTGGTTCGCTGGATAGCGCTGGCCGCCAACGATGGACGCACAACGCAGGGCGCTATTGGCTTTAACATTGGTCACTCCAGTACCGGTTTGCCTGGCCAGACCATTCTTGGCCCCAGTACGAGTAATTACTTGCCAACGCTCGACCTGCTTGGCATCCTCTCCGTGGCCTGGGAGTGGCTTGTCTTGCTGGCCCTGACTTTTTGGGTCGGACTGCTCGTTATGGAGCGGTTGGTAATGGAGCGCCGGGCCCGCTCGCTGGATTTGCTGATGCGGGCGCGGGCGCGGGCCCGTCCGTTGCAGTGGCTCTGTTTGACTGCGCTGCTGGTCGGGGAAGTGATTACGCTGATTTTGCGCGCCGCTAACCTCAACCAGGCCGAGGCCAGCGGCGGCATTGACTGGCAGGCCCTGCGGGCTGTGCTCCTGACGACGGCCTATGGTCCGCTCTGGCTGGGACGTCTGGCGCTGATTGCCCTGGCCCTGCTCTGGCTGGCTATCACTGCTCGCCGGCGCACGCCTAAAGAGGCTACTGCCGGTGTGGCCCGTGTTCTCCAGCGTGGCGGCTCACGTTTCGGACGGCTCCGGCGCCAGGTGACACAGGAGTATCGGGTGACCAAGGAGCTGGTGACGACCGAGGAGATGGCTCCCGGGGGCGATACCCTCCCGCTTTCGCGCTGGGATACTGTGCTCTGGTTAACGCTGGCCGCGCTCTATCTGCTCGCCTGGACCTTGGCGAGCGATGAAGTCCAGCAGGCCTCTCTCCACATCAGTGCTATTGTGCTCTCCTGGCTCGCCTTGTTGGCTCAGTCCGTCTGGTTCGGTGGTCTGGCCTATCTGGGGTATGTTCTCTTGCCTCTGCTCGCTGTGATTGAGCCTGACCACCATGCCGATCTGCTGGTAACGCTGACCCGCCGCCTGGCCCCCCTGCTGGTGATGGCGATGGCCGTGCTGCTGGTCAGTCAGCTCTTCCTGGCGGAAAGCGTTTTCTCCGATCCCCAGGCTCTTTTGACAACCGCTTATGGCCGCACGCTGCTGGTACGCCTGGCCCTGATCGCTCTGCTTCTGGCGTTGACCCTCTTTATGCTTTTCCGCATTACCCCACGGCTGGCACGCCAGACGCTGCTTTTGCCTGTGGTCGATGCTGAGCTGCCAGCACGCCGCACACGCCGTGAGGCTCTCCTGCAGACAGAGCGCCAGCTTGGGCGCCTGCTGAAGGCACAATCGTGGATCAGCATGGCCATCCTGCTCTGCGCCGCCCTGATGAGCTTCTTCGCTCCTCCTATCGCTTTCCCCCAGATCAACTATGCTCAAGCGGCTCAGAATCAGCCAGGCCAGACAACACCTGCCAACACGCCGCCAGTGGTAATGCAACAGGTCGGCGACTTGACGGTCTCGCTCATGGTCACGCCAGGTCGCGTGAATAGCCCCAACACGGTCCTGATTCTCCTGACGGATAGCCGTGGTCAGCCGGTGACCAATGCCCGCCTGAGCCTGGCCATCAATATGGTGCTGATGGACATGGGCACAGTCCAACAGACGTTGAGTCGAGGGCAGCCCGCCTACGCGGCTACTTTCCCCGCTCGCTCAACCTTCGATATGGCGGGCCTGTGGAAGATCGATTTGACCATCGAGCGCCCCGGTCAGGTACCTCTTCGGACAACTGTCGAGTTCACGCTGAGCTGAGTCGGGCTGTGCGAGAAGGGCCTTGCGCGCCATCGGCTGACTAGCGTACCTGGCAGTATAGGACTGCTGCCAGGTACGCAGACAGAAGGGGCAGAAGCCAAGCGGTCGCTTGTGCGATCCCGGCTTCGGGGAGAGGGCTAGCCCTCCCGATAGCCAGCCTCGCGCAGCGCCTCTCGATGACGGGCAGCTCGCTCGACGTAGCGTTGAGCGCTGCCACGGATGTGCTCGATCTCTTCTGGCGTCAGGTTGCGGATAACGCGCACCGGTAATCCAAAGGCAAGGACCCCGCCCGGGATCATCTTGCCTTCGCTGACCAGGGCACAGGCTCCGATGATGCTCTCCGCTCCAATGTGGGCATGGTTGAGTACAACCGCCTTCATGCCCAGTAGGACACGGTCCTCCAGGGTGGCACCGTGGATGACGCAGCCATGTCCAATGGTGCATTCTTCGCCAATGGTCAGGGGAGCATCGGCATCGAGATGGAGTATACAGTTGTCTTGAATATTGGTGCGCCTCCCGATCACGATGGGACCTGTGTCTCCGCGAATAACGCTGTTGTACCAGATGCTGGCTCCTTCGCCAATGGTCACGTCTCCAATAACATAGGCGCCGGGAGCAATAAAGACATCGTCTGCAATGCGCGGCCAAATTCCATTAAAAGGCAAGATGGGCATGTTATCCCCCGTGTAGGCAAGTCTTCGCCGGTGGCGGGTCTCCCAGGATAAGAACCAGGAAGACGGCTGGCCACTACGCGCAGCCACCCGCTCGCCTCTCTCATCATAGTACTCGCCAACTTTGCTCCCTGTCCAACAGCCCCCGCCTGCTCAGTCAGCGCGTTCCCCTCCATTCAATCGATATATATCACTATATTAGATGTATAAAATGTTTTTAGTTCTTGACGAGGATAGCGATCATCGTTTAGTATAGAAGCGTTACATTGACGTGCTGTCTGTCAGGCGGTAGCAGTGCAGGAAGGGTAGAAACGATGTCAGGTCCATCGACCGGTTGGAAGAGTGAGAGGCCATCGCTACACGGCCCAGGACGCACCTTACGACGCGGCGAATACCGTATTGAAGGGGCGCTCAGCTACGGAGGGGCCGGAAGGCTCTTTCTGGCCTCGCACGTGACGCTCGACACGCCGCTAGCGCTCAAGCAACTGCGGGGTGACCGGCCCTTGCCCGAGAGTGCCGCTGAAGAACTCGACCTTGCCCTGACCCATCGGCAGAGAAAGCAGGCCTCGCCCCGGCGACAGGATGACTTCCCTCTCAGTGGTGGCTCATACACCGATCGTTTTGTACGCGAAGCGCTTCTTCTGGTGCGGCTGCGTCACCCAGCCATGCCCATGCTCTATGACTATTTCTTCGAAGACGGCTACTGGTATCTTGTTCTGGAATACTGCGCGGGGCCGACGCTGGCCAGCTACCTGCGGCAGCAGGGGCCGCTGCCGCCGCTGGAGGCTCTCAGCTACGCCATGCAGATCTGCGACCTCTTCGACTATCTGCACTCGCAGACACCTCCAGTGATCTATCGTGGGCTGCGCCCCGCCAGCATGATTCTGACCTCGGGCGGGCGGCTGGTCTTCTTCGACTTCGGCTGCGCCTGCTATCTTCGCCACGGCCAGCTCTACGCCGACTTTGAGCCGGGAGTCCCGGGCTACGCTGCCCCTGAGCAGTATCAGCACGGCGGCCAGTGCGATGAGCGCTCTGATCTCTTCAGCCTTGGCGTGCTTCTCCATGAAATGGTCACCGGCCAGAACCCGCTTGGCAAAAATGGGCATCTGGAGCCGGTGGCGCGGCTCAACCCCGCGCTCTCGCCAGCGCTCAGCGCTTTGATTACCATCGCCACGCGGGCGGACCCGCTCTATCGCTTCCAGTCGGCGCGGGCCTTTTTCCACGCCCTTGAACGCATCGCCTCCCTGGAGGAGCGCCGGGCCTATCAGCGGCTCCTGCGTCTGCATCTGAGCCGCGGAGCGACTGCCGCCGCGACAGGCTCAACCTCGACCTCGGCGGGGCCCGTCGCCATTACGCTAAAAGCTCTCGCCCCAGGTGATGCCCACAGTGTTCCTCCGAGCTGCTCCCCTGAAGAGTTCGCCGCCGAGCCAACGGTAGCCATCCCCACTGATCAGATCAAAGCCGCAGCCTCTCCATCCGAGCAAACGGCCCAGATGCCGGCAGTGACCGCCCAGGCGCAGGAGCGCCCTCCACGTCCCTCGCAGCAATTCAAGCGCCGTCCCTGGCGCCTTGTTCTCTTCCTGGTGCTCCTCGCGCTCCTGCTGCTGGGGATCTTCGGCCTGAGCCTTTATCTGCTTAGCCAGCTTCAGGATGCGCCGTTCTGGCTGGGTCTAAGGATCTCGTGGATCAGGGGGCCGCTGCTGACCGGCGTTTCGCTCCAGCGATAGCAGGCAAGCAGCTCCTGCTGAATCGCGGCGCACTCCTCCTCACTGCGCGCGTGGATCTCGACCAGGGGGTCACCCGCCTGGAGATAGTCGCCGACCTTAGCTTGAAGGAGCAGCCCTGTACGGTGATCGATGGGATCGCCTTTCTTGAAGCGGCCCGCCCCCAGGCGCATAGCTGTCAGGCCAATGCGCTCGGCATGAATGGCGGCAATATAGCCGCTGCGGGGCGCCGTCAGCATACTGACCACCGGGGCCCGCGGCAGACGTGCTGGCTGCTCCACCTGCTGCGGATCTCCCCCTTGGGCCTCACAGACCTCAGCCAGCTTGGCCAGAGCGCGCCCGCTTGCGATGGCCTCTTGGACTCGCTGCTCCGCCTCGTGGTGCGTGGTTGCCACACCGGTCATAACGAGTAGCTCGGCAGCCTCGTGCCGACAGAGCAAGCTGATATCCGCTGGCCCCTCTCCTTGCAAGACCGCAATGGCCTCAGCCACCTCCAGAGCATTGCCCACGGCTCGCCCTAGCGGCTGTTCCATTGCTGTGACTGCTGCTTCGGTGTAGAGGCCAGCTCGCTGACCGATCTCGACCATAATCCGCGCCAGCTCATGGGCCTGCTCTCGCGTTTTCATGAAGGCCCCCGCTCCGACCTTGACATCCAGCAAGAGATGGGAGGCGCCAACGGCCAGTTTCTTGCTCATGATGCTGGCTGCGATCAGGGGAATGCTGTCGACCGTGGCTGTGACATCGCGCAGGGCATACATTTTGCCGTCGGCTGGCGCCAGCTCTGCCGATTGCCCCGCCAGGACGAGACCGTGCCTCTCTAAGATGCTCAGAAATTCTTCGCGTGTCAGAGCCGTGCGCAGTCCGCGTATGGACTCCAGCTTGTCGACGGTGCCTCCCGTATGGCCCAGGCCACGCCCTGTCATCTTGGCTACTGCTACACCACAGGCGGCTACAAGCGGCGCGACCGCCAGAGTGACTTTGTCACCTACGCCACCGGTGCTATGCTTGTCAACAACCGGCGTCAGGCGCTCACGCACGCGCAACTGTTCACCCGAGCGCGCCATTGCCAGCGTTAGATCGCTGGTTTCTCGGTCATCCATGCCCCGCCAGCAGACCGCCATGAGCCAGGCCGCCATTTGGTAGTCAGGGATGCGCTCATGGGTATACTGTTCTACCAGCCAGTTGATCTCTTCAGTGGTGAGTGCCTCGCCATTGCGCTTCTTTCGAATGAGTTCAACAGCCTGCATACAGCCTTGCTATCCCTTCGCCAGGTGATTGTTTTTTCGGGTTGCTAAGAGCGCAATTGCTCCGCTGGCAGTTCTTCTGTGAGCACGATGCGCACCGAGTCAACCTCAAAACCACGGTGGGTCTCGATCAGATAGCGCCTGATGAGCTGATTCCCCAGGCGCGCCCGTCGGTCAAAGGTCAGCCGTCCGTTGTTAAAGCCAAAGCGTAGATCGCTCTCTTCGTGGAAGCCACAGATGATCACTGTATCGTAGCGCTCGTCATCGTGCTCAGAGAGGGCCTTATAAAGGGTGGCAACTTGCTGCCAGGCGGGACAAGGGGGATAGATGATCTCGACGACTTTTTTGCTACCAGCCTGTACTTCGCTGCCCCCGACCTTGTAGGCCAGCGCTGTTGCCGCCAGCTCTTGCAGTTGCGCCGGCGTTTTCGGTGGAAAGCCTTCCGGTGGCCTGGGGGAGGTCTCTACTTCCTCCGGCAGTATGGCAGAGGTGACTACGGGCTGAGCCGTGGCCTCGACAATGCCCGGGCCAGGCAGGCGGGCCCGCCTTCTCTGTGCTGCCTGCCCGGGTAGTGCCGGCGACGGCCCGGTCGCTGACCCCGTCTGGGTGCGCGCTGTCATTGGCGGCTGTTGTACCGTACCGATGGCCCTCCCACAGCGCACGCAATATCTTGTGAGATCTGTGTTGACCTGACCACAATAGGGGCAACGCATGGCTCTCTCACCCTTTCTCTGCTCCTTCAGAGTGGTCGGCTTTCGATTAGCAATCAGCCAGTTCAGTATATCACGCGGGGATCACTGACCCAGCTCCCTCCTCCTCGCTTCTCCCCTACAGTGACTTTCGTCATAGGCATAAACGCATGGGCAGATGCGGCCTAAAATAGGTAGTCTGATCCTTCCTGACCGGACCCTTTGCTCTCTATACTACCTTCACAATCAGATCCACATCATCTAGATATGGCACGGATGTTCTTGAATACCAGGCCAATGCTTGATTCAAATATTCTATTCGATGTGCATTCATCAGTATAGTTCTTTCCTTAAAGAGAGGAAAGGAGGAATCAGGGTGTCTGAAGAGCAAGCACTGTCTTCTGAAGCTGTGGCCCGCTCGGGCGCGGCGACGACAGCCGGGTCGGGGACCACGGCCCGAGACCCTATTGAGGTCCATAATCTTGTCAAGCGCTTCGGTAACGTAGAGGCCGTCAAAGGCGTCTCGTTTAGCCTGAAGCAAGGAGAAATCTTTGGCCTGCTCGGGCCTAATGGGGCCGGCAAAAGCACGATTATCAATATCCTGTGCTGCTACCTGCCACCGGATGAGGGCGATGCTTTCGTTGGTGGCCACTCTGTGAGGCATGAACCCCAGGCCGTCAAACGCCTGCTGGGAGTGGTGCCCCAGGAAATCGCCCTTTACCGTGACTTGAACGCCCTGGAAAACCTTGATTTCTTCGCCTCGCTCTATGGTGTGCCAGCCCAAGAACGTCGGGCACGGGCCGAAGAAGTGCTGCACTTCGCCGGTCTCTACGAACGCCGTAAGGAGCCGCTGAAGAACTTTTCTGGCGGGATGCTACGCCGACTCAATTTTGCCGTGGCGCTGATGCACCGTCCTCGTATCCTGCTCTTGGATGAGCCAACGGTCGGCGTTGACCCCCAGTCCCGCGAGCACATCTTCGAGAATATCGAGAAGCTGGCGGCCAGCGGCACCACCGTGCTCTATACGACCCACTATATGGAAGAAGCTGAGCGGCTCTGTCAGCGCATTGCCATCATGGACGAAGGGCGCATCATCGCCCTGGGTACTCTAGAGCAACTCTTGGCTATGCGCGACCAGACGCGCGCTGTCTATCGCCCTCACGGTCTGCAGGAGCTGTTTATTCAGTTGACCGGCAAGACCCTGCGCGATCTCTAGGTCTAGCCTGTCTGGCCTACACGCGGCGGCTCTGATCAGACGGATAAGCGGTCAGACAGACAGAGAGACAGACAGGAAGGAGGAGGGAGCGGTTATGTATGCAATGTTCTCTATTATGAAAAAAGATCTCTTACAAACGATTAGGGATCGATGGTCTTTCATCTGGATGTTGCTGGTTCCCCTGGTGCTGGTGGCGATGATTGGCTTTGCCCTCAGTGGGGTCTATAGCAGCAATGGCCAGGCGACTATCACTATTCGGGTTGCAGTCAGCGATGAGGACCATGATCTTGTAGGCCAGACAGTTTTGAAGGTCCTGGACCAGCATAGCCAACAGCTCACGATCAATCTAACCCGCTATAGCGATGCCGCTGGTGTCAAAAAAGCGGTTGCCGACGGACAAGGCGCAATGACCGGTGTCGTTATCCCGGCTGGTACAACGGCCAGATTACAGCAGGCCGCCATGCGCGGGGAGCCAACGCAGAATCTGGTTCAGATCTATACTATTCCGAGTAGCAACGACCCGAGCAGCGCAATCGTGCAGAATCTCGTTACGAGCGCCGTAGGGCAGTTGGCGACCGCCACCTTTGCCGGTAGCGCCGCCGTTCAGGAGGTTGAACGCATCTGCCACCAGCCGGGCAACCACTGCGAGCCGGGCAGCGTTAACCCTGAGACCATCGCCAGCAATGTCGGGGCAGCCAGCTTTAAGGAGCTGCCCGCAGCCCAGGTGGCCAGCCTCCACGCCGGCAACGTGCCCGCCCAGGTCAACATCTTCGATGTGGCTCTGCCCGGCTACGCTATTCTCTTTGCCCTCTTCGGTCTGCAATCGATAGCGGGCAGCATCCTGGATGAACGCGAGAGCGGTACTCTGCGCCGCTTGCTGATCGCTCCCGTGCGACGCTACGCCTTGCTCGGCGGCAAGCTGCTCACGCAGTTCCTGGTGACCTTGCTGCAACTGCTGATTCTCTTCGTGGTGGGCAACTTCATCTTTAAGCTGCACGTCGGCAATTGGCTCGGTGTGATCATTCTGCTGGTGGTCTCTAGCTTTGCAACGACTGGCTTCGGCATTCTGCTGGTCTCTCTGGTTCGCACGCGCCGCCAGCTTGCCCCAGTGCTGACCATCATTACCTTGACGACATCGGCCATCGGCGGCGCCTGGTGGCCACTGTGGCTGGAACCCCAGTGGTTGCAGATAGTGGCCCACGTGGGCATCGTGGCCTGGGCAATAGAGGCCCTCAATGGCCTGATGATTAGCGGGCGCACGTTGACCGAGGTCCTGCCCAACATTATCGCCTTAATCATCTATGGCGTCCTCTGCTTTGTCATTGGCCTGGCACTTTTCCGCTTCCAGCCACGGACGGCCAGCGCCTGACCCAGGGCAGGAGCAGCCAATACACAAAAAAATTCATTCCTTCTGCCTCCCTCTCAGGCGGCGGGCGGCGCGACGATGGCCCTCCCAGTCTCATCGTCGCCGCGTCCGCCGCCCTCACCCCTTCATTCGTCAGGCTGGCGCAAACTGCCCGGCCCTACCCTCACCCGCGCCCCGAGGTTTGCTAGAGCAGCGCGGCCCTTAACAGGTTAGTCCTGCCCATGTTTCTTGCTGGAGAAACAGCTCGAAAAAGTGATCAAGGCGCTGTAAAAACAGGGGCAGCGTTTCATTGTTGTCACAAATTTCTATAGCTTGATTCAACGAGAAGTTTTTTTCAATCAGAGAGATCTGGCTCACAAAGCCATCATCGCGGTAATAGCTGCGGAGGATCTGCTCAGAAACGAGCTGGCAACCGGTCTGGCAGTAGCGTTGGTGCACCCGCTGAATGGCTGTCTCGACATCGATGCGAAAGTAGAGCAGCCGCGCATCGCGTAAGAAACTGGAGCTGAACAGATGGAGAGCACGGAAATAATCGTCTCGTGCGAATTCTAGCATTGCCAGGCCATTTTGAGGATAACGCGCAAGGTGTTGTTCTACGAGGGACTCAGCTTCGACAAGCACCTCATCCATCACGCTGAAGTCTAGCACGTCAAAGCCACAGTAATGGCCATTCACGATCAGCGGACGGAAACGACGCTGCTGCGTATCGGTCCGACACTTCTCCGCAAGCAGATCATAATCATCAACATGGGTGGCCTGCAGGCCAGCCGTCGCAGCGCGTTGGAGAAAATACTGAGCTGCCGTTGTCTTGCCACTGCCTGGTCTTCCGAGGAGCAATACTTTGAGCGCCATCTTACCAACTCCTTTCCAACCTCACGAGTTCCCGCGCCCCTTCAACTATCGTCTTGTATAACGAGGTGGAGGATCAAGCACGGGCTTCTTGTGTTACAGTCTCTGCCTTTAAATAGCATTTTCACATGAATATAACGTCCCGGGAGGACAACTTTTCACCATCATCCCTCTCAGGAAGCGATTGCGGTACCGTTGTCAGAAGAGAGGACCAAAAAATTCGTGGTGTTGGAGAGAAGCGAGGATAGCCGGCCGTCCAGGAGCCTGGACCCGGAGCAGGGAAGCAAGAGGGCGCTCCGACTTCCCCAGATCAAAGCCAGAGAGAAAGGGCGGACAGACGGGTCAGCCACCAGCCAGCCTGCCGGTCAGTCAACATAGATCACGAGGCTGGCCCGTCCGCCGCCCAGCCAAGAGGAATCTCAGCGCCGATCGGGGGCGTCGAGGCGGATAAAGCGCCGGACATGAGGACCGCGGTCCTCAGCCTGCGGGTCCCAACTAATCACGCAATCCCCACCCTCCTCCTGGCCCAGGCTGAGGGCCTGATCAAGATCGCCGACAATCAGACTGCGCACCTCAGCCAGGGTCGAGGTTGGAGCCGAAGCATACCGCTGAAGCAGCTCGACCAACTTCGCGCGGAGATAGAGCGTGACCCCGAGACGCACACTGACTTCCGACAGCTCGACGCTCGTCTCCGGTGGCTCCAACTGCCAGACCGACTGCTGCAGAAGCTCGACGCGATAAGGACGCTTCAAAGCCAGACGCAGCGTCTGCGCAATTTGACGCGCCCGTTCGAGAGAAATATTCTTCAGGAGCAGATAGAAGCGCCCTCCATAGATATGGTAGAGGCGGCAATCCACAAGCTGGCGCTGAATACGCTGGCCGATGGCCTGAGTCAGATTGCGCAGAGCCAGTTCGCCATAGCGACGAATGATCTGGCTTTGGTTATCAATATCGAGAGCAATAATCGAGAGCGTCTCCAGCTCGCCCGCCTCGCGCAGCGGGAACGGATAGAGCAGCTCTGAGGCCTCCGCCCCCACAGCGGCAGGCAAGCGATCTGCCTCCCCGCCAGCCAGGCGCTCCCCCGACTGCGCCGCTCCTTTTCCGGCATCAGACCCAGCCACCCCATCGCCAGCAAGCGCCTCCTGCTGCTGCAGGCGCGCTAGCAAACTCTCAAGGTCGCGGATAAACTCATTCTCGGAAAGAAAATTAATGAAGGAATCGTTGACAACCTCGGGGGCCCTCACCAATTGCTCCAGGCCCTGCATGGCATCGAGTCTGGCTCGATAGAGCAGGAGTAAATCCTCAACGATCAGGCTCATGAGACGCAGCAAGCGGAGATCATCCGCAGAAAACGCCTCCTGGGAAAGGGCAAAGACATAGAGGACGCCGAGAGCGGGGCCGGATTGACAGCCGATCGGAATGGCGACCGCCGAGCCACCTCGCCCAAAGTGCTCAGGCCACTGCGAGAGACCCGAACTGTCGCGGATGGCCAGACGAGGACGATAGAGGAGATAGGGACTGCGGAGCGCGCGGAAATAGAGATAGCTCTCATTGGGAAAGATGCGCGATTGTCCGGCCCGATGTGGCGAATTGCGACTACAGGCCGTCACCATCAGTACTTGCTGCCCCGGCGGAGCCGCTGGATCTTCGGGCATCAAGAGACAGCAGCAGTGCCAGCGATCGCCACCCGTCGGCGTCTGTCCCCCCAGTGTGATGATCAGATCCATCAGACCATTGAGTAGAGCATCAGAGGGATCTATGCCCCTGGGAAAGGCGCGGGCAGGATAGAGCCAGTTGCGCAGGTCAGGGGCGAAATACACCGGCCATTGCTCGGTACAGGCATAGAGAGGAGCAAGCAGGCGGCGAATAGTCTGGACGATCGAGCGCTGCAGATTTAAGGAATGCATTTGGCGCGGAACAATGAGCAAAGTAGGATCGGCGGGGCGGGCCTCTCCCTCAGCGAGGAGGGGCTGAATGCGGAAATCGCTGGGATACTCAAAGGCGGGGGAAGCTTCAAGAAAGAGGTGGAGGGTACGCCCGTGGCTGAGCCAGCCGACCAGGGCCTCGCCAACCCGCGCCAGTTCCTCGGGCGGGAGCGGCCGCCTGAGAGTATCCTCATCGGGCGCATGACGCGGCAGGAGAATTGCAGCATGGCTGCGGGAAAGATCTTCACAGAGTAACAAGAGCGCATGATGGAGAGCCTGACTGGCAAAATAGCGCCAGAGGATGGCACTATCTGTCTGGGCAATCCGCCGATCAAGCGGCAAAGGAGCGCTCGCCGGCTGAGGCGCGACCATAGTGCTTCCTTCGCCGTTGAAGCTGGCAGGCCCAAGCGAATGCCAGAGTTCCGCGATGTTGAGCGGAATCGCCCCCGGCGGGTAGCCAGCATTGATCAGGTCGCGGATAATCGCCAGCTTCTCTAGCTCAGTCGGCGGATAGCGCCGCTGGCCAGTGTTCGGACGAGAGCGTAAAGGGTGCAGGAGGCCACGCTCTTCCCAATCGCGTAGCTGGTTTTCCGTAAAATCGAAGAGCTGGGCAGCCTCCCCAATCGTCACCGTCAACTTCTCGCTGACGAGCTGGAGATACCCGCGAATCCTCCCCCAGGTCTCCGGCTGCTGCAGATGCTTGCGAATGCTCTGGAGCACACGATCATCCATCCTGTCCTCCTCTCCTGTTTCAGCAGGCGAAGCGTCGTTCTCCAATAGTGGCAAGCAAACTGGCGAGCGATCCGACGAGCGAACAAGGCCACCCGCCAGCGCTCACACTGACATCGGGATCAATGCGACGAGTCAGCGACCGCCCGGCCCCTCATCCGCTCACAATGCATGGTGTTAGTGCTGTAAACGTTGTAACAATGACAAACATTTTACCGTCCCTGCTCTCCCATGTCTCTATTATAGCGAAACCTTAGCTCCATGTCAACTTTTATGACCTTTCAGGAAGACTCCTCTTGACAGAGAGAAGTTTTCTGCTGTATACTACTGATGCATACTGAAATTATCTGGAGTCTTTCCCAGATTTCTTTATATTTAGCTCCTTCTCCTGGTTCAGGGACTGATTGCTCGCTTGTGTGGCAGGGATCAAGAGGGGAAGGCGCTGGCTGGGCACCTCCGGGTCGCTGCGGTCCGCTCGCCTGACTCTCGCTGGCGCCTTGGCTCGCCCGCCGCCCACGCTCGCGGCGTGCTCCGCCCGCCTCGACACGACGCAGGCCGCCTCGCTTCGCCTGGAGGCTCCTTTGCGATTCTCGTGCGTATACCAACCTCTGTTGGTCAGAGGCGAAAGGAAGCGCTTATGACTGTGCGTTCTGCTTTTTCCTGCCGCAGCTCTCGCGACGTCCCTGGCAGTGATCTGCCTTGGGAGCAGCTCTACTGCATCCTGCGCCCGAGAGTAGCCCACTGGGTCCACTCTTCCTCTCTCTCTTCTTGGGCAAGGCAGCGCGACGAGATCGTGACCGATATTGTCCAGGAGACGATGATACGCCTCCTTCACTACGCACGGCGTGCTGAGCGGGGAGAGGTGGCACCCATCGACTCTCTCGAGCACCTGAGCTTGATCGTGGCCTATAATTGTTTTCGCGACCTCTGGCGCCGCGATCATTGCCTCATCTATATTATACAGCAGGATTGTGCCGCTCAGCGCGCCGGTGCGCTCTGCTCCGATCTTGATCAGTTCGAGGCCGTTCTCGATCATGTCTTTGAGGAATGGCTTTTCTCTTTCCTGGCTCGTGAGATTGTCAACTTTCCTGAGAAGCAGCGCACTGCTCTGTTAATGGATCTGGCCAACCGGATGCACTTCGGTTCACAGCCGACTGCGCTTCAGCGCGCTTTTCTGGAGGTCGGTATCGATCTCCAGCAGTATCGGCGCGAGCTGCCTCCTGATCCTGTGGAGCGCGGACGCCATGCCTCGCTGCTGAGCCTGGCTTATAAGCGCCTGGCTCGCATCGTCCGGGGCCAGTTACGCGCTCAGGCCGCTTAAATCAGCGATACCTTTCTCTCTCCTGGCCGACCCGATCGGTCGCTGTCTACTGGGTATGGCCTGGCTCTTCTTGTTGGGGCCAGGATTCGCCAAGGTCTCCTTTCTCTTCTCCTTCTTCTCTTAGCCTTGCTCGCCTGGTTCCCAGACTTCTTTCTCTCTCCTCTCTCCATCCTCTCCCCTCCTTTGGCATCGCACGGTCGCACTCTCAGATCAGGATGAGAGCCGCCCTGGCTTGCAGCCGTTCACTGCCAAACGATACAATGAGAGCAACTGCTTGGCGCTTCTCGCGCTGTTGGCTCTCTCGCTGTCGCTGTCGTCAGTCCGGTCTTTGGTTCCGGCCTCGGTTCGCTTCTTGAACAGGGTGCTATGTCAGCAGCCACATTCTCGCAAGCTTATCTTTCAGCTCTGCAGCACTATGAGGAGGAGATGCTGCAGCGGCTGGCTTTGCTCGTCAATATCGATTCAGGCACCGGCCAGGCCGAGGGGATTAGACGCATCATGGATTATCTCTCTTCCTGGCTGGAGGCGCTTGGCTGTTCGGTGACTCTCCACGACGGCGGTCAATATGGGCCCCACTTGGTTGCGCACCTGCGCGGCAGCCGTCCTAACGGGGGCAAGCGCTTTTTGCTGGTCGGGCACGTCGATACGGTCTATGCCCCGGGTTCGGCGCTAGCCTGCCCTTTCCGCTGCGATGGTGAGCTGGCCTTTGGCCCCGGGGTCATTGATATGAAGTCCGGTGTAATCATGGCCCTCTACAGCCTGCGTGTGCTAGTAGAGTCCCACTTCGCGGACTTCGGCGAAATCTGCCTGGTTTTCAATGGCGATGAAGAGATGGGGTCTCCTTCAAGTGCGCCTCTTCTTTGGGAGCTAGCCCGTCAGGCCGATGTCGGGCTGGTTTTGGAGCCAACGCGCTCCCCAGAGATCATTACGGAGGCGCGCAAGGGGGCCGACCGCTATCTGCTAGAGATTAGCGGTCTGGCCGCCCATTCGGGAGCTGAGCCGCATCGGGGTCGCTCGGCGGTCATTGAGCTGGCTCATAAGATTGTGGCCATCGACCACTTGCACGCGCTTTTACCAGGTGTGACCTTTAATGTGACACGGCTTAGTAGCAGCGAGCCGCTCAATGTGGTGCCTGAGTGGGCCCGCTGCTGGATTTCTGTGCGCGCCTATACTCAAGAGGGGCTGGACGCCGCCGCCGAGGCTCTGGAGCAGATTACGGCCAGTCCGAGCGTGCCTGGCACCCGGGCCCGCTTGACGCGTACGCGGGGCCGCGTGCCTTACCAGGCAACGCCCCAGGTGCGGGCTTTGGTAGAGGTGGCACGCCTGGAGGCGCAGGCGCTTGGCCTGGAATTGGTGGCCGAGGCCAAGGGAGGTGTCTCAGATGCCAATCTCTTGATGCAGGCCGGGCTCCCAACTCTGGATAGCCTTGGACCCGTCGGGGGGAAAATGCATGTGTTGCGTGAGGAGTTTCTGCGCGTTCCCTCGCTGGCATTGCGCGGAGCCTTGTTAGCGGGCTTGATTCGTCAGCTCGCGCTTCAGGCTCCTGGCCCTGCAGGCCCGGCTGAGGGCGAGAGCAGGCCTGCAAGGCCCTAAGCAAGCGCAGATCCCGCCTTTCTCAGTCATAGGGACGGCAGAAGGGGAGGGAGCTGACTTGTTGGTTGGGGCCATGCGTGCTATATGTGATGCCAGGCTAGCTAGTTTAGGTGAGGAATGAGTATGCCATCATTCTCTACAGGAGCTGCTGCTGAGCGCTATCTGCAGCTTGCGCCCACCGTGCGCGCTGCTTTAGCTGAGGGCCATCCGCTGGTGGCTCTGGAATCGACTGTTATTGCTCATGGGTTACCCTATCCCACGAATGTGGAAACAGCGCTAGCAATGGAGGAGGCCATTCGTGAGGCAGGAGCCGTACCGGCGACGATTGCTATTCGGGCCGGGCGTATCGTGGTCGGTCTAGACAGAGCGGCTATTGAGGAGCTGGCGACGGCTCAGGATGTCTTGAAGGTGAGTCGGCGCGATCTGGCCTTTGCGCTGGCCAGCCAGCGACTGGGGGCTACAACGGTTTCTGGCACAATGCTCTGCGCCCACCTGGCCGGCCTTCGTTTTTTTGCCACTGGCGGCATCGGAGGCGTGCATCGCGGCGGTGAAAGCTCGCTGGATATTTCGGCTGACCTGATGGAGCTGAGCCGCACGCCGGTGCTGGTGGTCTGTGCGGGAGCGAAGGCGATCTTAGATTTACCTCGCACGTTGGAATATTTGGAAACGCAAGGGGTGCCGGTCCTTGGTTGGCAAACGGATGAGTTCCCGGCTTTCTATACGCCGCGCAGCGGCCTGCGCTTGCAGCAGCGCGTAGACGATGAGCGACAGGTGGCGGCCATCGCCCGTGCGCATTGGGAGTGTGGCCTGTCTGGTTTGCTTGTGTGCGCGCCGGTGCCTGCGGAGGCGGCTTTGCCGGCTGAGCAGGTGGAGGCGGCCATCGCCGAGGCGCTGGTCAAGGCCGAGGCGCAGGGAATCCACGGGGCCGCGCTCACGCCTTTCTTGCTGCGCCAGGTTGCTGAGACCACAGGTGGGGCCAGTATTGAGGCCAATCGCGCTTTGTTGGTCAACAATGCGCGTCTGGCGGCTCGCATCGCGCGCGCTTATGCCGCTGCCGCGGTCGGCGAGCCATTGTGAGTCTGTCTTGCTGCCGCCTGCAGCAGCGGCTGGTCTGCGTGACAGGCCAGGCTGTCTGCTCGGGTTAGCTCCTGTTGATTTCTTTTCGGCTAAGGACTACAATAGGATGCTGGAAAGCACGTGCCAGAAAGGAGACGTGCCTTGAGATCCCGGGCAACGATGCTGTTCGCTTGGCAGGTCGGGGCTTAGCGCTTGACTTCGCCACGGACGGACCCCCTGGGTACTCCCCGAAAGGAGTTTCGTCACGTGATTTCTGCTGCACCAAAGGGCAAAGTCTTCGGCAGCATTATTCTGACCATCCTTTGGATCTGCTGCTTTCTCTTTATAAAGCCGACGCTGGTCTTCGACTTCGGCGGCGGGGTGATGATTAACCTGCTCCTGCTGGCTGCCATCATCGGCCTGCTGGTGCTGGTGCTCTATCATATTTTCTACCCGTCCCCGCCGATTATTACGAAGCTCAGCCTGACGGTTGCTCTAACGCTGGTTTGGCTTGCCCTGATCATTTTCTATCCTTTTAAGGACCCCAACAATACGGCGGCGGGCGCCGTCGGCTTCTTTACGCTCATTGGCGGCCTCGCTGTCTCGATCCTCTGGGTCTACTTCTTCTGCGATGAGGTCATTTGAGGACCTCGCTTTGGCCGAGGTCGCGACTCAGGCTGCAGATGGAGAGCAGCCGCCCCGATCTTTGTGGGGCGGCTGCTCTTATTTGCTTGTATGTGTGGCTGGTTGGGTGGTTGGTTTTGGGGCAAGGCGCCAGGCGCTGCTGTTGGGGTGGCGCCGCAGCTCGCTTTCGCTCAGTGCCGGAAATGCCGTCTGCCGGTGAAGATCATGGCGATGGCATGCTGGTTGGCGACACGAATGGAGTCTTCGTCGCGAATGGAGCCGCCAGGCTGGATGATGGCCGTCACGCCGGCTTTGGCGGCGGCCTCGACGCCGTCAGCGAAGGGGAAGAAGGCATCCGAGGCTAGCACAGCGCCCCGAGCACGCTCGCCGGCTTTCTCAACGGCCAATTGTACGCTGGTGACGCGATTCATCTGGCCCGCTCCAACCCCTACTACTGCCAGCTTATGGGCCAGGACAATGGCATTCGATTTGACGTGGCGCACTACCTTCCAGGCGAACATGAGATCGGTCATCTCTTCGAGCGTCGGTTTGCGCTCGGTGACAACCCGATATTCTAGCTCGTGCTCGCCGATGAAGTCGGCGGTTTGGAGCAGGACCCCCCCGCTGACGCTACGGATGTCAAAGCGCCCTGATTTGAAGATCTGGGCGTTGAGCGTCGAGGGATCAATAGGGGCATGGGTCGCCAGCAGACGAATGTTTTTTTTCTGACGCAGGATCGCCAGGGCCTCGGGCGTGAATTCGGGCGCGATGACGGCTTCGTAAAAGAGCTGGCGGATTTCCTGGGCCACGTCAGCGTCAACAGGCCGGTTGCAGCCGATGATCCCTCCATAGGCTGAGACCGGATCGCCAGCGTGGGCTTTGCGATAGGCCTCGAGCAGCGTATCGCCACAGGCTAAGCCACAGGGGTTGGTGTGCTTGATGATGGCGACCGTGGGGGCCGCAAAGCTGCCGCAGGCAGCAAGGGCCGCGTCAAGGTCAAGCAAGTTGTTGAAAGACAGCTCCTTGCCGTGCAAGACCTCCGCGCTGGCAACCGCCGGGCGGCAGTCCTTGACAGCTGAGAGACCGCCCCAGCGATAGAAGGCGGCCCGCTGATGAGGGTTCTCGCCGTAGCGCAGGGTCTGAATGCGCTGTAGCGGCAAGGTCAGCTCTTCGGGGAAGTAGTCGGGGTCGGGGTCCTGGCTGCGTAAATATTCGGCGATGGCAGTATCGTAGCTGGCCGTGTACTGGAAGGCGATAGCGGCCAGCCGGCGCCGGGTCTCAAGGCTGACCTCACCCTGCTCTTGCCACTCTTGCAGCACCGGTGCGTAGTCCTGGGGACGTACCAGAACGATGACGTCCTGGAAGTTTTTGGCGGCGGCGCGAATGAGGGCGACGCCTCCGATGTCGATCTGTTCTTGCGCTTCTTCCAGGCTTACGCCCTCACGAGCGGCGGTTTCGACGAAGGGATAGAGGTTGACGGCCACAAGGTCAATGGGAGCAATGCCATGCGCTTCTAGCTCACGCATATGAGCTGGATCAGAGCGCCGCGCCAGGATGCCTCCATAAATGTGGGGGTGGAGGGTCTTGACACGCCCTCCCAGAATCTCGGGAAACTGGATGAGGTCGCTGACTGGTTGAACCGCTACGCCAGCAGCTTGTAGGGCCGCTGCAGTTCCCCCAGTGGCAAAGATGGTCACCTGGCGCTCGGCCAGGGCACGCCCTAGCTCTTCCAGGTGCTCGCGATTGGCTATGCTGATGATTGCTCGCATGCTGGTCTGTTCCTTTCGCTTCGCTGGGCTGCCAGTAGAGCCACTTTCCACGTCGGTTGCTGAGCGTACGCGTTCGTTGGTTTGTGCGCTCGCTCGTTCTCGGACCTGCCCCGCCCGCGCTCACATGGCCTTACGAGCCGAGTGGCCGCCATGACACCCGCTCCCTCGGCGGGGCCAGCGCTCCGACCTCACACCCGACGCCGGGCGCAAGACGATCCTTTGCTCTGCCTGTCCGCTTGGATGCGCGCGAGATGAGGGCGTCGCGACTATCACGCTTCGGCCCACGGTCTCCTCACCACTTCCCTGGATGGGACTCTCTGCCGCTGACGCAGGTGAGGGATAAGACAGAGTAGGCCCGCTTGCTGCCTGGCCGGTTTGCTGGCCGGATGAGAAGAAATTTCAATGCATAGTATAGCAGAAAGGGGAGGCTATTCGGCTAGCGCCTTGTTTCTTTGGCGCCCCTGCGCCCTTCGACTCACCGCTCTCTCTTAACCGCATCATGGTACTTTCCAGCCAGTTGCCGGCGCAAACCCCAGCAGCAGCAATAGTCTGGGGTATTATCTCATCCAGACCAGATTGATCAGCATGCATTATTCGATGCGAGGATCTTTCATTCCATTTCAGCAGGATACGCGGGGGTGCCGGTTCGCCTGCTCGCTGGGCCGGCGCTCTCAAGGGGGTCTAAAGCTCTATGAAGTTATGGCACGAGGAGGCTACCAGGCTGACTAAAGGCGGCCTGGGGTCCGAACGTCGACGCCGGCGTCGACGTTGCTCTCCGCTGATGCTGGCGGGGGTGCTGGTGCCGCTGGTCCTGGCCTTGGCTGGCGGTGCGCTCTATTTGATCCCACGGCTCACCGCCTCGCAGGCCGCTGCGCCCGCCAACACCGATTGTACGCTGATCGTACCGCCTCATCCCCTCACAGCACGCGGGCTGGCCACACCCTATCAGCTTGTGGCGACCGATCCGGCCCGCGGCCCCTGTCACGAGGCCAATCCCGATCAGGCGGCCTTTGTCCAGGCCGCGGTGATTGATCCCTCGACAGGACGCATCTTTATTTACAATCCGCTGGTAGTCGATCAGGGTCAGAGACCAGCCCTTGCCCCTGTGGTGCCGCGACTGCCTGCGGGGAGCATCGTAGGGATCTGGTTCGGCTTCAATGGTGA
Source organism: Thermogemmatispora argillosa (assembly GCF_059696725.1). Classification (NCBI taxonomy): domain Bacteria; kingdom Bacillati; phylum Chloroflexota; class Ktedonobacteria; order Thermogemmatisporales; family Thermogemmatisporaceae; genus Thermogemmatispora; species Thermogemmatispora argillosa. The sequence goes on from NZ_AP019377.1 coordinate 2,586,706, forward strand.
GAATTTGACGCTCCGCGGCACGGATCACAGCCTGACCGAGGGGCACTGCGTGAACGGCATTCGGGGCTCGCTCTTCGGGCAGTTCGCCTACTGCAACGCGCCCGCCTTTTTCGCCGCCGCCAATCAGGCCATCCGTGCCGGCAAATTAAAGCCGCCGCCGCTGGGACAGGCCCGCGATGGCCTCCCTTGCCCTAGCGTGCGCGATTTCTCGCTGGTGGACCAGGATCAGAGCGACAACGTGACGACAGCTTATCTGGTGACCAGAGATGGGCGCATTGCTCAGATGACCCGTCACGCGATTGCTACGTTACAGCACGCTCAGCCCCAGGTGAATGGCAGCGACAACCGCTTGCTCGCCATTGGTTTGGATGGCGCCTTGGGCTGCAAGCCCTGGATGGCCCCAGATCTGGCCGACCCGGGTCAGATGACGACCGCCCTGCCGCTCAATGAGCTACAGGCCGCCGTCTGGCAGCGCGCCCCGGTAGCGCTGGTTCCGAATGGCGATCCGATGGTCACCGTCGCTGGCCGCCCCAATCTTGCTAAGCTCAACGCTTACCGTGCCGGCGTCGATCAGCCACAGGTGCGTGATCAGGTTTTTGCCAGTACGACTCTGTACTGCGCCAATTTGCTGGCTATCGCTCCTCTACGTCTGCTGGTCGACGCACCGCTGACGAAAATACGTCCCTCGCCCGATCCCGCTGTGGCCAACTCACTCTTTACCTTCCTGGCTCAGCGCTTTATCACAACCTTTGAAGCCGATGGCCTCAATTGTACTCGGCTACTGCATGTCCCCGATCCGGTGCAGGTTCAGCGTACGCCGCAGGGCGTGGCCGTTGCCGCTACCATTAACGGCGAGGTGGTTAAGACACCCCTCGATTGCAACGTTAACGGGACGCTGATCGTGGGTTGTAACGGGACGGCTACCCTCAACGGCCAAACCTGTAGTTTGATGACCGATCGGCGGACCCATCAGATCACGGTGACCTGCCCGGCCAATAATCGCCAGTGAGCAGCGGAGAGCGGGTCATGACCCGTTCTCCCGGTCGGAAGCAGGCACCAGGATGAGAAAAAAAGGCGCCCGGCCGCCGCTCTGGCTCGCTGACTGGCCGGACGCTGCTCCGCTAGACCAAAAAAGAGAGAGCAGGCATGCTATTGCTTGCTTGCTCTCTCCGCTTGTCTTGCCAACCAGGAACAGCCCGGCCACAGGCTGGCGGGATCACAAGTGCTCTTCTCCCCGCCGGGCCGGAGCCCGACAATCAGAGCGGTCAGCTTCCAACTTCAGCCTGAGCCTGGGCTACCAGCTCCTCGACAGAGGGCCGTCCGGGGAAGGTTGGATAGACGCTAACCTTGTGCTGGGTACGCGAGACATGACCAAACTTCACATACCCATCGATGAGCGCAAACAGCGTGTAATCGCGTCCGACGCCCACATTATCGCCGGGCTTGATCTTCGTACCGCGCTGGCGTACGAGAATGGTCCCGGCGGAGACGAGCTGGCCATCGTAGCGCTTCACACCCAGGCGCTTCGCCTTACTATCGCGACCGTTGCGCGAGCTACCAACACCTTTTTTATGCGCCATAGCAGGTAAACCTCACGATCTCTAGACTACTCACTCTTCGCTTGGAGTTTGAGAAGCCTCTCCCTCCTGGGACCGTACGCGGCGACGGCGGCGAGCCTTGGCCTGCCCATCTTCCTCGGAGCGGTCAGCAGTAGCCTCCAGCTCCTTAGCCGCAGGCTGAGAAGCCGCCTCTTCCGCTGGTGTGCCCTGCTCAGCGGCAGCCGGGGCCTGGCCGGTCACAAGGCTCACCCCATCCAGCAGAATATCATCGATGGTCAGGATGCTAATCTCCTGGCGATGGCCTCGGCGCCGGCGATAGCGCTTCTTGGGCTTATACTTGAAAACGACGATTTTATCGCCCCGTGCATGCTGCTTGACCGTGGCCAACACGGCGGCGTTCTCCACCAGAGGGCGCCCGATCAAGGTGCGATCGGCGTCCGAGAGCAGCAGGACATCGCTAATGCGAATCTGGGTGCCCTCCTGCACGGGGAGGCGATTGACCTCCAGGGTCTCGCCTACCTCGACTTTGAATTGTCTTCCACCACTTTTAATGACGGCAAACATCGCTTTTATTCGGCTCCTTTACCTCTACCTCCGCTCGCCAACATGCTGCGGTGACCGCCTTTCCCAGGTAAACGCACCCTCCCGGCTCTGCCTTACCTCTTACCTGCAGTGCAGGCGCGCGGGATACGTCGAAGGCGTGGGTGGGAGGCCTTCAGCACAGTTCCCGGGCCGTGCATCGCCATGCTCAGTGACTATATTGAGATGGAGAGAGCGCTGCCAGCGGGCGGATCAGCTACGCGCCGCCTGTTTTGGCAAGACGGGCGAAACGCTACGCCCTTGAGCAGGGCAAGGCAGTCTATCTGCTACCTTGAGCAAGCAGTCTCGCAGCGAGCAATCTTCTCACCAGACGCAGCCACGCACGGCCAACCACAATCTGATCGCCTCTGTTCATCGAGCCAGGAGAGGGGCGCGTCTGTCTCTTTCTCTTAAACAGCCTGCCGAGGTACTCAACAACCCCGGATTGGCCTGCCTTACACGGGCCAGATCAGTCAAGATTCAGTCAGCCCAATGCGTTCTGACTGACCTGATAGACCCGACTGACTTGACACGCCCTGCCATCACGGGCGGTGTGACCGCCCACGCCTGGGCGGGAGCGGATGCTTATCGGGAGTGCATAGCCTGCGCTGTACCTGCAGCGCAGGGCCGCTACACCTGAGAGCGATACCTTAGATGCTTTGTCATGATAGCAAGCCCACAAGCGCTTTGTCAAGCACGGCGCCTCTCGGTTCCTCTCCTTTTACGAGAGAGAGTCAGACAGGCAAGCAGGCGGAGGCGAAGTTGGTGGCAGGCTGGAGAGAGACCCCGAACTATCGCCATCCATTCCATAGGCAATATGGTAGTCAGCGCCATTCTAGCCAAACATGTGGTCGGCCCATGCTATGATATGCTATAGTTGTGATAGCCGGCGGTACCGACCGTCAGGCCAAGCCGCTCGCCAGGCCAGATCGGAGCGCGTTGCAGTGATGGACAGAAAAAGCGGGCATATCGAACGGCCCGAGCTGGAGCGCTACTCAGACAGCCCCCTCTTTAACACGAAAGCCGTTGTTCAACAGACCGGAGTACCGGCGCCCACGCTGCGGGCCTGGGAGAGTCGCTACGCCATTCTCTCGCCGGAGCGAGCCACCAATGCCTATCGTCTCTATTCCGAGCGCGATATTGCCCTGATCCGTTGGCTGAAAGAGCGTGTTGACAGCGGCATGGCCATCAGCCAGGCCGTAGCCCTCTGGCGGCACCTGGAGGAGGAATATCAGAAGGCGCTCCAGCTCCAGCAGATGGCGACCGAACTACCAGCCGAGCGGCGCCCGGCCTTCCATGTCGCGCTCCCCCTCACAGCTCAGACGCGCCCCGAGGAGAGCAGCGCCGTCCAGACGACGGCAGCGCCAGGCCCTCCCAGCACCGTCAGCCCGGCTGCTCCCAGCGGTGTCCCGCCGGCGAGCAGTCCCCCAGCCTTGTACAATATCCGCAGGGTACAGGAAGAGCTAATCGATGCCTTTAAGTGTCTGGATGATCTGCGCGCTCAGCGTCTGTTGGCCTCGCTGCTGGCGCTCTACCCGGTCGAGCAGGTCTGCGCTGAGGTAGTGACGCCGGTTCTCTGGCAGGTTGGTCACCTTTGGGAGACGGGGCGGCTCAGTGTGGCTATCGAACACTTTGCCAGCAATTTCTTTCGTGGCTTCCTTACGAACCTGCTCTACATCTCGGTTAACGAGAATCACGGGCCGCTGGTCATCTGTGGCTGCGCGCCGGGCGAGCCTCATGAGCTGGCGCCGCTGATGCTGGCGCTCCTGCTGCGCCGTGCTGGCATGCGCACCATTTATCTGGGCCAGAGCATCGAGACCACCAGTCTGCTAGAGGTGGTGCGCGAGCTGCAGCCAGTCATGCTCTGCATCTCGGTGACCATGCCGGCCTACGTCGCCACGCTGATCGACCTGGCCCGGCGCCTGCAGGAGCTGCCTGAGCCACGTCCACTGCTGGTGTTTGGTGGTCAGGCCTTCCTCTATCATGGTGAGCTAGCCCATCACGTCCCTGGTGGCCTCTACCTGAGTGGCCCTATACAGCAGATCGTCCAGGAGCTGCGCCAGGTGTTGCAGGACTACCTGGCCGGGGGCGCAGAGCGCTCACACAGTGCGCAAAGAGAGACGGATTCCAATGCTCATGGCTCCTCGGGCGGTGGGGCCTTGCCCTCTGCTTCGCCGACCCGTCCCTCTTAGAGAGGGCTATCTTGACAGGCTCCCCCAGCTTCGCTTAACGTCTCTATGGCGGCGGCGCGGGCTGGCGCTGGCCCTTGCCCTGATGCTTAATGCGCCCTCGTTTGCCTTCGATCTAGCTGAGCGGCTGCCACCGAGGTCGGGCCGGGCAGGAGTCCATCTCTAGTTTGCTGGCGTCTTCCCACCCTGCCGCAGGCCGCACAGGCAACAGGCAATAGGATAGATCTGACAGGCTTGAAGCGAAAGGGTATTACGATTATGGAAGCGGCTCTCTCGGATGTCCTCGTCATCGACCTCTCGCGCGTTTTGGCCGGCCCTTATTGCACAATGATCCTTGGCGATCTCGGGGCCACGGTCATCAAGGTTGAGCAGCCAGGCAAAGGCGACGATACGCGCCAGTTCGGCCCTCCTTACGTCGCCGGTGAGAGCGCCTATTATCTGGGACTCAACCGCAACAAGCTGAGCATCACGCTGGATTTCACACGCGAAGATGACCGCCAGCGCCTCCTAGACTTGATCAAGAAGGCGACCGTTTTGGTGGAGAACTTCCGTCCTGGGACGCTGGCCCGCTACGGGCTGGGGTACGAGGATCTGCGTACCATTAATCCCGGCCTGATCTATTGTTCGATCAGTGGCTATGGCCAGACTGGCCCTTATGCTCAGCGCGCCGGCTACGACTTTGTGGCCCAGGCAGAATCGGGAATTATGGCTGTCACCGGCGAAGTCGATGGGGAGCCGATGCGCGTGGGCACGCCTGTCGGTGATCTGACCGCCGGAACCTTCGCCTGCATCGCTATTCTGACTGCCTTGCGCGTGCGCGACCGCACGGGCCGCGGACAGTATATTGATATCTCACTGCTGGAGGCGACGATTACGCTGCTGGGGAACGTGGCATCGAATCATCTGATCTCGGGTGAAGAGGCCCAGCGTTACGGCAATGGCCACCCCAATATTGTGCCCTACCAGGCCTTCCGCACGCGCGATGGCTACATCGTGATTACCTGCGGCAACGATCGCCTCTTCCGAGCACTTTGCCGCTTGCTCGGTCGCGAGGAGCTGGCCGATGATCCGCGCTTCGCGACGAACCCTCAGCGCGTGCGCCATCGCGAGGAGCTGATTCCGATCTTGCAGGAGCTGCTGCTCACCAAAGATAGCGAGAGCTGGCTGCAGGAGCTGCGCGAGGCCGGTATTCCCTGCGGCGCAATTAATAAGGTGAGCGAGGTTTTTCGCGACCCCCATATCCAGGCCCGCGGCTTCGTCTGGGAGTGCGAGCATCCAACGGCGGGGACGATTAAACTGGTTGGCTCCCCGCTGCGCTTATCTGAGACACCGGCCCGCCTCTACAAGGCTCCTCCCCTGCTGGGCGAGGATAACGATAAGGTCTGATCCTCCCAGCCCGACGCTACGCGGCCCTCTTGCAACGGGATCAATCGCTGGCTTTATGGCAGGGAAAAGCAAGCAGGCAATAATGGAGGGGAGCGCGCCAGAGAGCTACCTATCCGTTCCGGTGATGACCCCATAGAATGACAGAGTAGATCTCTGCAGACCGGTGCGGACAGGGGCGAAGACCCCGAAGGCAGGCGTCTGCAGTGCAAGGCAAGAGGGGCGGGGCGCCCTCCTCCTCGCTCGCCTTCGCTCTGCACCGGACGCGAGCGTCGTACAGCCAGTACAGCAGGTCAGCCCGGCGCCAAATGGGCTTGAGAGTTGTACCCCTGGACTCTATAGGATATACTAATCGGGAACATAATGGTGTATCTGGAGGAAGAACGTGAAATTCACTTGTAAGCAGCAAGATTTGAGTCGTGGCCTCTCTGTCGTAAGCCACGCCGTCTCAAGTCGCAGCACGCTGCCGATTCTGGCCAATGTGCTGCTGAGCGCGGAGCAGGGGCGGCTGAAGCTGGCGGCCACTAATCTGGAGATCGGCATCAATTGCTGGGTTGAGGCGCAGATCGAGGAAGAAGGCACGACGACAGTGCCGGCCCGTCTCTTCACGGAGCTGGTCAATAGTCTGCCGCAGGGATCGGTCCAGGTGACGGCCCAGGCAGATACGCATGTGGTCAATCTGCAGTGCCTGGGCCTGGGCATCAATACCAATGTGAAGGGAATGGACCCCTCTGAGTTTCCGCTGATTCCGACTGCGGAAGGAGGCGAACCTCCGATTTTGTTGGAGGCGCCCTTGCTCAAGGAAATGATCAGCCAGGTGGCTTTCGCCGCCGCCAAGGATGAGTCGCGCCCGGTCTTCACAGGCGTACTGGTGCAGGTGCGTAACGAGCAGGTGACCTTTGTGGCCGCCGATGCCTTCCGTCTGGCAACGCGGACGGCTCCGCTGCCAGGGGCTACTGAGCCTCGCGAGGATATCCTGATCCCTGCACGCACACTGACGGAGCTGGCCCGCATCTTGCCCAACGAAGGCCCTGTCGAGATGATCGTTACCCCAAATCACCGTCAGGTGCTCTTCCATACAGAGCAAATCGACCTAGTCTCTCGCTTGCTCGATGGCACTTTCCCGAACTATCGCGCCATTATTCCGGTGGAGTATAAGACGCGCGCCGTCCTGGAGACCAAGGCGCTGACTGAGCGTGTGAAGGCCGCTGCCCTCTTCGCCCGCAACAGCTCCAATATTACACGCCTGAAGATTTCGCCACGCGGTTCCGATGGCTCGACGACCGGTACGCTGACGATTGAGGCCACCGCTGAGGATCTGGGCGATACGACCAGCACGCTGAACGCCGCCGTTGATGGCGAGGAGATTCAGATTATTTTCAACGTAGACTACCTGGTCGATGTGCTGAACGTGCTGGATGCACCAGAGGTGGCGCTGGAGGTGACTTCGCCAATGCGCCCCGGGGTGCTGCGCCCGGTCGATGGAACCGACTATACGTATGTCATTATGCCCATGCATACGAATCGGAGCTGATCGGAGGGCCTGCTTGCCTCGCTCCGCCGTCCTGCGACGGGCGGGCGACCGGCATAGCGTCTACGCTACGGGCCTCACCTGTTCGCTGGCCGCCTGGCTGTCGCTCTGCGGGCTGCTCCTGGCGGCTGCAGCGCCGATTTCTTCGGGATCAACGAGAGCGAGGCAGGCAGGTGAGGGCTTCCTCATCGCGGTCTTCTGCTTCTCGGCGGCACCGACTAGCCAGCTAGCTAGCCAGCCAGCCAGTCAGCTCCTGCCTCCCTGTTCGCCACACGGCGAGGCAGCGGCTGTTTTTATTGGAGACAGGTAGGTAGATAGATAGAGTTTAGATGCACCTCGTACATCTCGCGCTGACCGACTTTCGCAACTATAAACAGCTTGATCTGCCGCTAGGGCCGGGCCTTTTTCTCTTCTGCGGCGAAAACGCCCAGGGTAAGACAAACCTGCTCGAAGCTGTCTCAATGGTGGCTACGAGCACGTCTTTTCACGCCTCGGCTGATCGCGAGGTGGTCAACTGGTATGCGCCCGACCATCTGGCCCGCATCGACGCACGTGTCCGGCGACGCGATGGCGAGCTGCACATTGAAATCGTCATCTTCGATCCAACGCCCCCACTGCTGGGCAGCGGCGAGCAGGCCCTTCGTCCACCCCCCCGCTGGCCCGGCGGTACCCAGCGCAAGCGCATTAAAATCAATGAGGTGCCGCGCCGAGCCCTCGATCTCATTGGCAGCCTGACCAATGTACTCTTTGCGCCCGCCGATCTCCATCTGGTCGATGGCTCCCCTGACGAGCGGCGACGCTTTATTGACCGCAGTCTATGTCAGGTGCGGCCCCGCTATTGTCAGGCCTTGCAGCAGTATCGCAAGGTCATCATGCAGCGGGCCGCCCTCCTCAAGCGCATCCGTGACTATCATGAAGATCCGCGCCTGCTCGATTATCTCGATGAGCGGCTGACCCTCTTGGCTACGATGATCATGTTCGAGCGGGAGCGCATGCTGTCGGCTCTCAACGAGCTGGCGGCGCCTTTCCAGGAGCAATTAAGCGGGGGGCGCGAGCAGCTTCAGATTGTCTACCGTCCCTCGTTCCAACTGCATCCACAGCGCTCGCTCACCGAAGCTCAGGAGCACTATCTGAGGCAACTGCATGCTATGCGCCAAAAGGAGATTCAGCAGGGAGTCTGTTTACTGGGGCCACACCGCGATGATCTGGAGTTCCTGGTTAATGGCATGAGCGTGATCACCTACGGTTCGCGCGGGCAGCAGCGAACCGTAGCCCTGGCGACCAAGTTCGCCGAGCTGGCCTATATGCGAGCGGTGACAGGAGATGAGCCAGTGCTCCTGCTGGACGACGTCTTCAGCGAGCTGGACCAACGGAGGCGGGAGCAGCTTTTACAAGCCATTCTGGATCATGAGCAAGTGCTGCTGACCACGACCGACACTTCCTACTTTCCTCCCGAGGTGCTGGAGCGGGCCTCCAAGTACCAGGTGGTCAATGGCCAGCTCTATCCCTGGTAAGACGACGCGCAGCGCAGTGCAGAGCGAGTCGCGGCCATTCCTTCCGCTCTGGAGGCGCCTTGCTCTCCAGCCTCTTCCCCCATCCTCTCCGCGTGAACTGGCGTCTGTCAGTCGCCCTCGGTCTCCTTCAGCGGGCGCTCAGCCTCAGAGTCGGCGGCAGCCGTGGACCGCTCGCGCGCCTCACCGGCGGTCCATAGCTCCGGCCCGGCCCCTGCAGCGGAGTGCTGGGCGCTGGTAGAGCGTCCGCCCGAGCCGGTCATGGGCGGATTGATGCCGAGATGCTCATAGGCCAGGCGCGTGGCCACCCGCCCTCGTGGCGTACGGGCGATGAAACCGAGCTGGAGCAGGTATGGCTCATAGACATCCTCGATCGTCTCCGGGTCCTCACTGGTGCTGGCGGCCAGCGTATCCAGGCCAACCGGTCCGCCGTCGAACTTATGGATAATGGTCAACAAGAGATGACGATCGGTCTGGTCCAGCCCAATATGATCGATCTCCAGGGCATCGAGGGCGGCGCGGGCGATCTCACGGGTAATCACGCCATCAGCCTTCACCTGGGCATAATCGCGCACGCGCCGCAACAGACGGTTCACAATGCGCGGTGTCCCACGGGCGCGGGTAGCGATCTCCTCAATGCCTTCCTCATCGGCGGGCACACGCAGAATGCGCGCCGAACGGCGCAGGATCTGCTTGAGAGCCTCGACATCGTAATACTCCAGGCGATAGATGGCCCCGAAGCGATCGCGCAACGGGGCCGACAGGGCCCCCACACGCGTTGTCGCCCCGACCACGGTGAAGGGCGGCAAAGAGATGCGCAGTGAGCGGGCGCCCGGTCCTTTGCCAATGACCACATCGATGGCAAAGTCTTCCATCGCCGAGTAGAGGCGCTCTTCCACGGCGCGCGACAGCCGATGAATCTCATCGATAAAGAGCACCTCGCCCTCCTGCAGCGAGGTCAAGATAGAGGCCAGATCGCCGGCATGCTCGATGGCAGGGCCCGAGGTTGTCTTGAGATTGACCCCCATCTCGGCGGCAATAATGTTACAGAGCGTAGTTTTGCCCAGGCCGGGAGGGCCATATAAGAGAACATGGTCCACAGGCTCATTCCGACGCCGAGCCGCCTCCAGCAGGATGGCGAGATTCTCCTTAATGCGCTCCTGACCGATATATTCAGATAAGCGCCGAGGGCGCAAGCTACTCTCAATAAGTTCTTCTTCCTGGCTCACGCGCGGCGAGACGAGCCGATCGCTCATAGTTCTCTCCTGCTGATCTCTTCTGGTCTCATCATGCTGTAGTCGGAGGCCTGTTTTGTTTCACTTCCAACTGACTCCCTCTTCCCTCCTGGATGGGGTAGCCTCGGCCCACCTGAGGAAGCCTTACCCTGGCAATGGTCGGCAATCTTTCCGCAAGGCCTCCCCTCCTTCCAAGCGATCCCTACCTATCTATCCTTCCTTTTCTTTCCCTACATTATAGCAGCGGAAGTCGTGCGGGAGAAAGCACCAGCCGAGGCTGAGCGGCTGGAAGAGAGAGGCCAGTCCGGGCCAAGCAGAGCGGGGCCGGAGGCGAGAAGCAAGGGAGCAAAGAGCATCTGGTTATGCAAAAGTACCATTCTAGCGAGTCTCCTTGACACCGGTACGTTGCTCTCCTACAATCGATCCACGAAATACCCAGCGAGAGGATAAGGAAGGAAGAAGAGGATCGAGGATGATCAACCGCTCCAGCCGCTACGCCGTCGCTCAGCCCTCCCACCCACAGGCACGAGCTTGGCTTTTCGCCCGAGCAGCCGCTACTGCCGCGGCTAGTGGCCACAGCGGCAATGGTGTAGCGACAGCGACAGCAGCAACAGCAGCGACGGGGGTCCTGGCCGTGCCCACACCTGGAACGACACTGTATATTTACCGCGACCATCGTAGCTGGGTGCGTACGCTGGACTGGTCGCCTGACGGGACATGTATCGCTTCTGCCAGCATGGATGGCACCGTGCAAGTCTGGGAGGCCACCACGGGCAGCGAGCGCTTTACCTATACCGGCCACCGCGGCCAGGTGCTGACCCTGGCTTGGTCGCCGAATGGAGCCTATGTAGCCACTGGCGGCAACGATCGGACCATGCAGATATGGAATGCCGCCGATGGTGAGCGGCTCCTCTCGCGCCGCGACCACGCGCGCTATATTCTGGCCCTGGCCTGGTCGCCAGTCGGAGCCAAGCTGGCCTCCGGCAGCGAAGATGGCCTGGTGGAGATCTGGAGCCTGAAGGACGGCGATATCATCTTCACCTATGACGGGCACAGTCATAAGGTGCTGGCCCTGGGCTGGTCACCAGAGGGGCGAAGGATCGCTTCCGCCTCCTGGGACGGCACCCTCCAGGTCTGGGAGGCGAGCAACGGCCATCAACTCTTTGCCCCTCTGCAGCATGGTACCCCTCTGGGAGCCTTAGCCTGGTCGCCCGATGGCCAGTACGTGGCCTGCGGCGGCTTCGGTGGCCAGGTCTATCTGTGGAACGCCGCCACGGGCGAGGCTCTCTGCAGCTACCAGGCGCATCCCGCCTGGGTCAACTCCCTGGCCTGGTCTCCTGACGGACGCTACCTTGCCTCCGGTGGGGACGACGGCAAGGTACATCTCTGGGAGCTGACCACACGCGAGATCGCCTTCACCTACGCGGGTCATAGCGATCAGGTCAATGCTCTGGCCTGGTCTCCCGATGGGAGCTGCATCGCCTCCGCCGGCGATGACCAGACCGTACAGATCTGGTTCACTCCTTGATCGCCTGCACTATGACGAGCGGCAGCAAGCCGCGGCCTTCATCTCGTCGAGATGTGACGCGCAGCCCGGCCTCAGCGAGCGTGACCAGCGTGGCACGATTCCAGTGGCAATTGCCGGCACAGCGCTTCATCAGAGGCGTGAGTCGGTCCTGTAACCACGCTGTGAAAGGGCTGGCTGCGCGTACATGCTCCAGCAGCAGGAGCCGGCCCCCGGGCTTAAGGACCCGCCGGATCTCAGCGAAGCCGCGGGCCGGGTCTTCGACCGAGCAGAAGACCAGGGTGGCAAGCGCGCTGTCGAAGCTGGCATCGGGAAAAGGTAGCTCCTCCACACGAGCCTGATGCAACAGAACAGCCACCGGACTTTGGGCCTGGCGCCGCCGCGCATAGCGCAGCATGGCCGGATCGGGTTCAATAGCCTCGACGCATTCCACCTGGCGAGGGTCGTAGTAGGCGAAGTTCAGCCCCGTGCCAGCCCCCACCTCCAGCACGTGGCCCCGCGCCGCCCCTACAACTTCCCTTCTCAGGGCTTCCTCCCACTCTCCCCCCGCACGACTCAGCCGCTCGTAGACGGCAGCAAAAAGCGGATGATGAATACTCTGCATGGTGTTTGACAGCTTTCTAAAGAGAATGCTACTATAGCTGAGAGCGCGAGCCGACTCTCCTATACCGGCAACCTGCGCGCCTCAGCCAACGTGTAAAGCACTGAAAGCCCGCGATCCAATGCAAGGCAAGGCACGGCAACGACGACCGGAGACCGTGGCCCCAGTCTCTGTCTGCGTCCTGGTCGGCCCGGCTCCTCTCTCAACGGAGTAACGTAACGGATGTACAAGGACGATACCACTCCCATCTATTGCGACCGCTGTGGCCAGGCAAACCGCCCACAGGCGCGCTTCTGCTTCAACTGTGGGCAGTCTCTGCCGGAGCGCCCTCCCTCTGTGATTCCCGGCGCCGAGAGAGAAACCGCTCCCGACCTGAGCACTAACACCGGCAAGCTCCCGTTGAACCATTTGCTGCGGCAGCGCTACCGCATCGTGGCCCTGCTGGGCAAGGGTGGGATGGGGGCCGTCTATCGCGCTCAGGATATCCAGTTTGGCGATCGCGCAGTGGCGATCAAAGAGATGAGCCAGAGCGGTCTTAGCCCGGATGAGATCGCTGAAGCGACAGCGGCCTTCAAGCAAGAGGCCCTGCTCCTGGCCAATCTGCTGCATCCCAATCTGCCACGCATTTACGATCACTTCTCCGAAGAGGGACAGTGGTATCTGGTTATGGACTTCATCGAGGGCGAGTCTTTGGAGCAGTACTTGCTGCGCTGGCAGCGAGAGCATCCCAATGGCCCGCCCGGGCTGCCGATTGCCGAGGTGCTGGATATCGGTATCCAGCTCAGCTCGGTCCTCGGCTATCTCCATAGCCGCCAGCCGCCGATCATCTTCCGCGATCTGAAGCCGAGCAATGTGATGCGCACCGCTGAGGGCCATCTCTACTTGATCGATTTCGGTATCGCCCGCCATTTTAAGCCAGGTCAGGTGCGCGATACGCGCGCTTTCGCTTCCTGGGGCTACGCCGCCCCCGAGCAATATGGCAAAGCGCAGACGACGCCGCGCTCTGACGTCTACAGCCTGGGTGCGACCTTGCACCATCTGCTGACCGGTCAGAATCCTACGCAGTCCCCTTTCCGCTTTACGGCGATACACTCCTACACTCAGCCGCTGGAGTACGAGCTAGAGAAGCTCATTATGTTGATGGTGAGCCTGGATGAGCAGCAGCGCCCCGCCTCGATGGCGGCTATCAAGCAGGAGCTGCAGCGTATTGCGGCTCTCCAAACGAGCAGCCAGCTTGTTAATCAGTCGCAGACGCTGCCTTCGCTAACGACGGCTACGCCAGAGGCATCTGCTTCGGCTGCGGCGGCCACGCCTGTCGGAGCCGCTGCCGGAGCGACTCCTCCCGAGCCCGTACCGACGCCTCCGCCCGGCGCCTCTTCTATTACGCCACGTCTGGAGGTGTCTCCGTCGACGCCAACCCCCAGGCGGCGTCTCTATACCTACAGCGGCCACAGCGAGCGCGTGTTTGCGCTGGCCTGGTCGCCCGATGGGAGACGCCTGGTCTCCGGCGGCTACGATCATACGCTCCAGGTCTGGGACGCGACCACGGGACGGGAGATCTTTGCCTACCGTGGTCATCAGGAGCCGGTACGTACCGCCGCCTGGTCGCCCGATGGGACCTACATTGCTTCGGGCAGCAATGATCACACCGCTCATGTCTGGGAGTCGGCCAGCGGACGCCGCGTGACGACCTTCCGTGGTCATCAGGATTCCGTGATCTCTTTGAGCTGGTCCCCCGATGGCCGCTTGATTGTGTCTGCCAGTCTGAGCAAGCAGGCCATTGTATGGGAGGCTCTGACCGGCAAACGCGTGGCGACCTTGCGCGGCCATACAAGCCTGGTGAGCGCTGTGGCCTGGTCTCCTGATGGGACACGCATCGCCTCCGCCAGCCTCGATAAGACGGTGCGCATCTACGACATCAGCTCCTGGGAGGTCATCTTTGTCTACCAGGGCCATGCCGATAGCGTCACTACCTTAGTCTGGTCGCCTGATAGTACGCGCATCGCCTCCGCCGGCGAAGATAAGACCGTGCAGGTCTGGGACGCCGCGAATGGGCACCATATTCTGACCTATACCAACCATAGCGACGAGGTCACCGCCCTGGCCTGGTCTCCCGACGGCGCACGCATCGCCTCCGCCGGCGAAGATAAGACCGTGCAGGTCTGGGATGCGAGTAGCGGCGACCATCTCCTGACCTATAGCGAGCATCCTGAGGACGTTAACGCCGTGGCCTGGTCGCCCGATAGTACACGCCTGGCTTCCGCCGGCGATGATGGGCAGATCCACGTCTGGCAGGTAACTGCAGCTTGATGAGCCTGGTGATCGATCCGACGCGACCAGGGGCCGCGCCGCTCCGTCCGGCTCTATCTCTGTGGGACTACCTGCGCCTGTTAGCCGCCATTCTCTAGTATGCCCGTCAGGCCCGTGTCTCTCCCTGAACCCGAAGAGGAAGACACGGGCGTCTCTTTGCCCGCTCCCCGCACTAACTCATTCAGGTTTCCAAAAGTCAAGGAGATACTCAAAAGTCGTGCCCATTGTGATATAGTTGCTGGGCCAGCCAAAGATACCGACGCGGTTAACAATGTTGGTACGGTCCCAGATGATAATGTTGCGCAGCTCGTAGCCAGCCAGACGCAGCGCCTCGATGACAGCCATGTGGATGGTGATGCGTTGGTTTTCCCACCACATGTCGGTGACGTTGACTACACAGTGGGCTCGCCTCTTCAGGAGAGGCAGTAACCTGGCAAAGATCTCCTGCATGGCCTGAGCATAGGCTCCTAGCTCTAGTGTGCCCAGATCTTCCGGGAGCTGGCTGTACTGCTCAACGCGATGGTACTGGTCGTTTTTGCGCGCCTGACCGCGTCGACTCTTATTGAGGCGTGCGCGGTTGAGCAAGTTGGCATAAGGGGGCGAGGTCACGATACAAGCGACGCTCTCAGGCTCCAGGTACAAGGGGATGTTGCGCGCATCGTCATGCAGAGCGAGCTGATGAGTCTGGGCTAGCTGGGGATCACTGGGCAGCGGCTCGCGGTTGAGACGTTCGTGAGCCAGGGCGACGTAGTCGGGATGGATGTCAAAGCCAACGGCGTTGCGCCCGACATCACGAGCGGCCAGCAGTGTGGTACCACTGCCCATGAAGGGATCTAGTACTAGCTCGCCACGATGGGTGAACAGCTCAATGCAGCGCCGCGCCAGGGCTATGGGGAAGGTTGCCGGATGCTTCTGTTTGTCACGAATATCACGCTTTTCGTAGGAGAACTGCCAGACGCCGAGTTGGCATTTGATCCATTCTTTGGGCGTCAGACAATTGAGATGGGAAGGATCGCAGCGGCAGGTACGTTGACCAGCGATCGTGAGCTTCTTGGGTTGGGCGTCCATAAAAACCTGCCGCTGGGGACCCCCGGCTTGATCCCGGGGAGGAAGGGGGTGCCCCCCCTGCTCTCCGTATGGGGCTGACAGTTCAGTCTCTCTCATGGTAGCGCTCTTCTCGTGAGGCCAAAGGCACTGACCGGCGGTCAGCAACGGCTTCGCTTCACATCGCAGGGAGAAGGCAGATCTACCCAGCCAATGCCGCGCTACTGTCCAGCGGGGCCGTGGCAGCTCAGCCGTTCACCAGCCCTTGAGCCCGGGCAGCAGGCTGCGGGCAAGCCCCCGGCTTGCACCAGGGGTCGTTGACAAGGATGCCTGTCCCTCCCTTCCTGCTCCCCCGCTCGTACGGAGACCGGCAGGATAGACAAACATAGACCGCAGGGACCTGGACCAGAGGTCTCCTGCTGGCTAGCTGAATCGATCTATCGATCTACTCTATTATTCTACCTCCTCCTCTACATACTACGTTCCCTCGCGGTTCTCTTGCGCCCAACAATAATCTGCTTGGTACCTTTGCCGAAAGGTCGCCGCTCGTAATCGCCATAGATGGCCTCTACCGCAAAGCCACTGGTCAGAAAGAGTAGCTGTAGCTCACGCGGAAAATACATGTGTAGATCGAGCTGCGTAAGACAGCGCTCATTCTCTCCTTGCTCTGAGAAGCGCTCATGAATCCAGACCAGATGCTCAAGCTGTTCATAGGGATCATAGCGGCGACTACTGTAGATGAGCAAGGTGCTTTCGCTGGCAGGATCATTGATCTCGTCCTCCAAATAGAGCTGAGTGGGACGATTGAGGGCGGCGCTCAAATAGTCGAGATCGGGGAGCTGCACATCGACAACAAAGCGACCACCAGGGACCAGATGATTATATGTACAACGGAAGGTCGATAGCTGTTCCTCAATGGTATAAAGATGTCCCGCCGAGTTGAAAGGCAGAAAGATAAAGTCGAAGTCACCGCAGGCAGGCAAACGGTAGTCGCGCATGTCGCCTTCGTGGAGGATCACCCGGCGCTGCACTTCCGGCGCTTCACGTTCGAGCTTGCGTCGGTAGGCGGCGAGCATCTGAGGTGAGCTGTCCAGGCCCTCAACGATCAGTTGAGGGAAGCGACGCGCCAGGGGAAGACCAAGGCGCCCACTGCCACAAGCCAGCTCCAGCACCCGACGAGGGCGATATTCCTCGATGAGACCCTGCCAGAAAGGAAGATCTTGTTCGCTCTGGCTTTGATAGTGTAGATCGTAATCTTCAGCTCGCTCGTAATACTCACCAACACAATAGGTCATACTGCTCCTCGGCCACCGGACGTCAAAGCAAGGCGGTGCGTAGAGCGCAGATCAGGCACAGTATGCAGGTCACAGAACAGGCTCGCTACGCACAATTGCCCCTGTAAAGGGGCAGGAACAGAGACAGGGGAAAGGGTAAGAGAAGGAAAACGCTGGCAGCGAGCAGTACAAGACCACTCGCGCCATCTATGGTAGAGTTTAACATATGACCGCAGTGACGCGCAAGGGGGAGGGTGCTGCCTCGTTCTCTTCCCTGCTCATGCTCCATCCTCTTTGACCCATCTCGCTCTCCCGCTCTGTAAGCCCACGTGATATATTACGGTTGACCCGCGCCGGTGCCGCCCACGCTGGCAGGCGCTGGCGGAGAGCAAGCGAGCAACCATTACGCGAGGAGCAGCCAGGCGGGCTGGCTGTTCTTGAGGTACCAGAGCAATCTATTCTTGGCCTACAGGACAATACTGATGCTTTTTCTCAGAGGAAGATAAGGAGTATCTCTATGAAAATTAGAGGGAAAATCGTGGCGACCGGCCTCATTGCCAGTGGAGTGCTGGGAACGGTGGCGGTAGTCAATAAGATAACGGAAGCGTTGGCCGGCGAGCTGAGTCCTGGTCTGGCCGGCGAGGGGCGCCGCTATCCCTGGAAATATGGCGATGTCTACTACACTATGCAGGGGCCACGCGAGGCGAAGCCGCTGGTACTCGTGCACGGCCTGGGACCCGGCGCCTCATCCTACGAGTGGCGACGCAACCTTGAGGTTCTGGCCCAAGATTTCCGCGTCTATGCGCTGGACCTGTTGGGTTTTGGCCTCTCCGATCGCCCGGCTATTGCCTATGAGCCACAGATCTTCAGTGACCTGCTCAGCGATTTCCTGCGTGAGGCAGTGCGCGCGCCGGCCCTCGTTGTGGCGCGCGGACTCAGCGGGGCCTATGCTATTGCCGACGCCTATCGCCATCCAGGCAGCTATGAACGCCTGGTTCTGGTTTCGCCCCCGGCGACCATGCTCGAAGAGCCTTCCCCGAGTCCGCTGCTGGCAGCCATGCGCCTCGGTCTGCGTCTCCCGCTCGTTGGTCAGTTTGCCTACAATGTGCTGACCACCAGGCGCGCGATCCGCAATTATTATGAAGAGCGTGCTTACTACGATCCCTCTCTCATCAGCGATGAATTGATCGAATATGCTTATATTAGTGCCCATCAGCCTGATGCGCGCTTCCCCGTAGCTGATCTGCTGGCTGGTAGGCTGCATACTGATGTCAGTGAACCTCTGGCGCGCCTCTCTGTACCTGTGATGGCGCTGTGGGGCCAGAGCGGCACGGGAGTCAGCGCCGCTTTCAAGCGCGTCAATCCTCAGATCGAAACGCATGTGCTTGAGCGCTGCGGCGAGCACCTGCACGAGGAACAGCCAGAAACCTTCCATTCGCTGCTCCGTTCCTTTGTCGGCAGCGCCGTCTGACGGCCTGTCTGTGGTCAGATCACAAGCGTGAGCCTCTGGGCGGGGCGATAGGATGCAGAGAAGAGGAAGCCGCGGCACTCGCCCCAGGCCGGGCCTGCTGTGGAAGGCTGCTCAGCCAGAGCGAGTTCCTGCGGCTTCGTTGTCTGTCGTTCTGTCGATCTGGCTCTGCCCCTCTTGGCAGATTCACGAGCGGCGGTACGGCTGATAGTGCCGCAATTGGAGCGCCTGGGCCTGCCTGAGACGATTGAGAGCCTGGTCAACCGCTGCCGCCTGCCGATCCATCTGCAGGCGATAGAAGACGCGCAGAGCGGCCCGATAGCAATTGCGAGCTTGCTCCAGGTAGCCAGCTCGCGTGTGCGGATCGCTTCCCAATTGGCTGTAGGCTTTACCGCGTTCAAATTGCAACTGGGCCCACTCAAAGGGGAAAGCTTCCCGCGTGTAGACCTGCAACGCCTGATCATAGCAGGCCAGGGCCTGGCGCAAGGCAGCTTGGCGCCGCTTGCCCCTGGCCGGCAGGCAGCGGTAGGCTCTGCCCAGGGCCTGCACTGTGGCCGCCCAGAGAACGGGGGCGCTGTCAGGTTGATAGACTTCGAGCGCTGCTGCGTAGCAAGACATCGCCCGTCTCAGATGGCGGTAGCGATTGCCTTCGCGCAGGCAGCTCCAGGCATCGCCCAGCGCACGCTGAAGCTGGGCCCACTCTTCGGGATAGCTCTCCCGCGTCAAAATCTGCAGTGCCGCCTGATAACAGCGGATCGCCTGATGGAGCAGGCCAGTCTGGCGATCCGCTAGCTGCTGCAGGGCCAGGCCCAGGTTATACTGGACTTTGGCCCACTCAAAGGGGAAAGCCTCCCGTGTGTAGACCTGCAGCGCCGCTCGATAGGCGGCAATGGCCTTGTGCAGAAAGGTACAACGCCCTGGCCCCAGAAAGTCAGCATAGGCATTGCCTAGATTGCTCTGCGTCAGCGCCCACTCGACAGGATAAGTGGCCCGGTTATAGACGCGCAGAGCAGCCCGATAGCAATCGATGGCCCGCGCTAGATGCTCCTGGCGCTTACGCCCGGGCAGGCTGCGGTAGACATTGCCTAGATTCAGCTGAGTCGCCGCCCAGTCGAGGGGGGCCGCCTCGGGCGTGCGCATCTCTAGAGCAGCCTGCAGGCAGATCAAGGCTCGTTCCAGATAGGCGCGCCGTTCTTGCTCGTCGCCTACGCCGGCCAGTTCGGCATAGGCGATGCCCAAATTGTTCTGGAGCCGGGCCCACTCCCACGGGAAGGCCTCGCGGCTAAAGACGCGTAAAGCCGCCTGGTAGCACATGATGGCCCGCTCAATATTGGTGCGACGCGGCTGCCCAGGCAACTGTAGATAGGCGTTGCCGCGATTCTGCTGGAGAGTGGCCCACTCGTAGGGATGGGTAGTATGGGTATATATCTGCAGGGCGGCCTCGTAGCAGGCAATAGCGCGTTCCAGGTGCGAGCGACGATCGCGATCGGGCAGGCTAAGATAGGCCGCGCCCAGATTATTCTGGAGCCGCGCCCACTCCAGCGGTTGCCGCTGACGGTCGCAGAGACGCAGCGCCGCCTTGTAGCAGGCAATGGCCCTTTCGAGGTTATGGCGGCGTTCTCCTGTTGGGAGATCACACCAGGCATTTCCCAGATTCTGGAGCGTGATCATCCGCTGGCTAGCGTGCTGCTCGCCGCGGAAAACGCTGAGCGCCGCCTCATAGCAGGCAATGGCCCGCCGCAGGTGCTCGCCGCGCGCTCGACCTGGCAACTGACTGTAGACGGTGCCGAGATTATGCTGGAGCTGCGCCCACTCGCGCGGGTACTCTTCCCGCGTGTAGACCTGCAGCGCCGCCTTATAACAGGCAATGGCCCGCCTCAGATTCGCTTCTCGCTCGCCGCTGACTAGCTGGGCCAGGGCATCCCCCAGCCCCTTCTGAGCACAGGCCCACTCGCGCGGGTACTCTTCCCGCGTGTAGACCCGCAGCGCCGCCTCATAACAGGCTATAGCTTCTGAGAGATGTTGCTGCCGATCGCCAGTGGACAGCTTCGCGAGGACTTGACCGCGCTCAAGCTGTGCCGCTGCCCATTCGGCATCTTGTCGCGTGTCTTGATGATTGATCATACCAGAATTCAGCCCCCTGCTGGTTTACTTCGTCCCTACTGGAACAATCGGCTAGTTCCAGCTTTCTCCTGAGATGCTCGTCCACTAGAGCCGCTGCCTTCCTCCCCTTGACTGCCTTGCTCTCGCAGGGACAAGGCAGCACATAGACTAGACACCGGTCAGCGGCGGATGTCAGGGGCAGATTGGTTGATGAGCTTCTGCGAGAGACGATGAGCGACGGGTTGATCTGGCTGACACTTTTAGCTTAGAAAACGGAGCCGTTTCTGTCAAGCATTCAAGCAGACAGGCGAAGCTGCCAGGCCAGACTATCTGGCCGGTTCAGTCCGGTAAGAAGGGTTGACGCGCAGCGCACTGGCCGACAAAGGAGCGGCGCGCTTTATCTTCCCGAGTCCGCGCCCGCGTCCATGAGCAAAGGTAAGGTAAACCAGAAGGTCGAGCCGGCCCCGGGTTGACTGGAGACCCCGACCGCCCCTTCGTGACGCTCGACGATCGTCTTGCAGATGTGCAGGCCCAGCCCAAGACCGGGGCTGGCGCTGCCGTGGGCCTGAATGCCGGGCACACGATAGAAGCGCTCCCAGATGCGTTGCTGCTCAGCCGGGGGGAGGCCAGGCCCCTGGTCACGTACTGAGACGCGCGCCTGCCGTCCTTCGCGTTCAATCGAGACCTCGATCGGGCTTTCGCGCGGCGAGTATTTGAGAGCGTTCGTGAGATAATTGGTGACAACGAGACCAATGCTCTCAGCATCGGCCAGGACCATGATCGCCGGCGGCTCGCCCCCCTCTGCCACTTCTTGCCCCGCTACCGTCAGGCGAATACGCCTTTGGGCCGCTGTCGATTGGAGATCGTTCACCGTCTGGCGGACGATAACCACCAGGTTTTCAGGCCGGCGCTGCAGCACGAGGCGATCCGCCTGGGCGCGCGAGGATTCAAGCAGGTCGCGTACCAGACGCGTAAGCAGACCGGTCTGACGATCTGTGCGATCAAGTAGCTCCTGGACGACGGCCAGTTTTGCTTGTTGTTCCTCGGTCAGAGACAAGCGCTGCAGATGGCGCCTGGCAAGCTGGACATTGCCTTTGATGGTGGTCAAGGGCGTCCTGAGTTCATGGCTGGCTATGCTGAGAAATTCATCCATCCGGCGATTGCTCTCGCGCAGGGCCAGCTCATTAGCGCGGGCCTCCGCTCGCTCGTGCAAGAGGCGCTCATGCTCGGTGACCAGGGCCGCCAGACGGGCCACGGCTTTGATCAGGGCTATCTCCTCGGTACTGTATTCATGCGCCCGCTCGGCATGCTGAATACGAATGAGGCCAATGAGCTGCTGGTCGATGAGCATCGGCGCAATCACCGCCGCATAGCGCTCGCCAGCCTGGATTGGAGCTGTGCCGCTGTCAGTTCCTCGCTGACCAAGCAAGCGATCGGCGCGTAGGGCAGCTACAGCCTCGGGGGGAAAACAGCACGTCAGCTGTGGTTCGGCAGTGTGCTCCACCGGCAGCCACCGCTGCCAGCATCCGTCAGGCTCATCATGGCCCGCTCCCGCGGAAGCCAACAATTGAAGCGTTTCATTCTCTGGCGTTAAACGAAGGATGACGACCTGATAGCAGTTCAAAACCTGGCAGATCAGGCGTGCCAGATGATGAGTGATTTCGTGCTGCTGTTGCCCGCAAGGAGCGCCTGGCTCAGCGGACAGAGCGCTTGTCATCTGAGGCTGAGAGCCGTCCAGATCGCGCGGGATCTCTACCAGGGCTTCGGCTAGAGCTAGCAGGGCTTCTAGAGCTTCATGGGTGCGGCGTTCTAGCAGATAGCGCTCAGTCACATCGCGTGCAATGGCCACAGCCCCGATAACACAGCCGCGGTCATCGCGTACTGGGGAGCCGCTCACACTAATGCGGCGCTCGCAGCCGTTGGGCATATGCAGGATGAGGTCGCTGAACGGGGCATCGGCGAGGACCTCCCCTTGCAGCAGGCGGCGCGATGGCCACTGCTCGCGCGCGAGCGGTTGCCCGGTGGCATCGCGCAGATCAAGCTGGGCCAGGTAGTCATCGACCGTCATCTCTCGCTCGATGAGCGGCGCTACGCGGCTTAAGAAGCGACGGGCCGCAGCATTGACGCTCAGAATGCGCCCTTCGCTGTCAAAGATAAAGACCGCATCGGTCATGGCCTCAAAGGTCGCCTCGAGCTGATTGGCGCGCAGAGTGGCCTCATAGGCGGTCTGGACTAGCTCATCTTCCAGCCGTTTGCGGTCGGTGATGTCTGTGCAGGTGCCGATCCATTCGCGAATGCTCCCATCGGCTTCGCGCACGGGAACCCCGCGTACCCAGAAGGTACGATAGACGCCATCGTAGCGCCGAATGCGATACTCGATTTCGTAAAAGCCGCCGCTAGCGAGCGCCTCTGACCAGACATGTAGTGTTCCTGGCCGGTCATCGGGATGGACAGCCTCCAGCCAACCCAAGCCCCGCATCTCCTCGAAGCTCTGGCCGGTATAGGCCCGCCAGGACGGGGAGTCCTCTTCAACCAGCCCCTGGGCACTGGCTACCCAGACAATCTGAGCCGTGGCCGTTACCAGCGAACGATAGCGCTCTTCACTGCGCCGTAGCCGCTCTTCAATCCCGGCCAGTCCGTCCGGCGGTGGAGGAAGGCTTTCCCCAGAGGGAGCCGGTGGCAGTTCTGGGAATGTGCTCATGGCGCTCCTGCTTTTTTCTTGATCGCCGTTCCCGCTGTCGGCTCAGAGATGCTTTCGGGGAAGTTCAATCAATACAGACAGTTCTCTTGTAATTGATATATCAATATGTTTTGTGGCAGCAGTCTAAGTGTAGCAGAGATAGCAGAGTGCGTCAAGTTTCTGCATGCCGACTCGCAAGCTCGCTGCTAGAGTGTCTGATCATCAATCAGACCGCGCTCGCAAGCTGCCAGAAAAGAAGCAGCCCGCCCCTGTTGAATCCATGCCTGGGCCTCGACAGGGGCGGCACATTCAGAAAGCGAGCGGCAAGCATGTCGCTCACGACAACGTCAGCAGGAAACGGTCAGAACAGCTCAGGCTGGGTCGGCACAGCCTAGCTGATTACCGCGCGACGGAAAGTATAGATGCCCAGCCCGAGAAAGCCGACGAAAGTCACGCCCAAACCCAGCAACACCCAGCCGATGCCGAGCGTTGGCAAAGTGTAGCCGTGGATGGGCGGCACCATAGCATAGCGCAGCCCCTCGCAGGCGTAGGTCAAAGGATTGAAGAGAGTGATCACCTGAAACCAGCGGATACCATCGAGCTGACTCCAGGGATAGTACGTACAGCCAGTGAAGATGAGAGGCGTAAAGATGAGAGCAAACATCAAACCGATCTGCTCAGGCTTCACCAGCGTACCGATCGTCAGGCCCAACGTTGCCCCCGCCAGAGCTGTCAACACCATAATGCCGATGATGACCCCAATCGCATCGGTGCGCACATTGTAATTGCTTCCCAGGACCCAATAGGCCAGAGGGAAGATAATGGCGCCGGCGATCAGGCCACGCAGGGCTGCAAAGAGGATCTTTTCGAGCGCCACCATGCTCACGGGCAGGGGGGCCAGCAGACGATCATCGATCTCACGCCCAAAGCCCAAATCGAGGACCAGTGGAAGCGTTACCCCCTGCAGGGCTGTTGTGACCACCGTGAGGCCGACGATACCTGGCAGCAGCAGCGAGGCGTAGCTCTGCTGCGCGGCCCCTATCGAGGGCAGCACCTTGCCAAAGATGAAGAGGAAAAACAGGGGCTGCAGCAGCACCTGAATCAGAAAAGGTATGAACTCGCGCCCCGTAACCACCAGGTCACGGCGCAAGATAGCCAGAAAGGCCACCAGGATCATCAGCAGCCGATTGCGGGTGCGCCTCTCCTTTGTTCCTTTTTCCAGGAATATTGCATCTATCGATGTTTGGACGCTCATGAACGAAGATTCCTTCCCGTCAGGTGAATAAAGACATCTTCCAGACTTGGACGAGCTACATGGAGATCGCGCAGCTCAGCGCCCGCGGCGCTCACGACGCGCAAGGCTTCGACAGCCAGCTCACCTGCCTCCTCGCAATAGAGGCGGAAGGAGCGCACGCCCTGCGTCTCCTGCTCGCCATCGCCGGGCACCTCCTCAACGCGGGGGTTCCCCGGTAGCTGCTCCAGCCTGGAGCGCAGGCCGTCAATGGAGCCGGACCCGTGTCCCGCGGCAACCACAGCCTCTTGGGGAAGGCGTACGCGCAGCTCAAGGCGTGTTCCCCCAGGTACCAGCTTCTTCAGGTTATCGGGCGTATCAAGGACGAGGATATGGCCATGATCCATAATGGCAATGCGCTCGCAGAGCTGCTCGGCCTCCTCCATATCATGGGTCGTCAGGAGAATGGTCACGCCACGCTCATGCATGGCGCGAATGCGATCCCACAAGAAGAGCCGCGACTGCGGGTCAAGGCTATTGGTCGGCTCATCCAGGAAGAGCACATCAGGTGAATGCATCAGAGCGCGCGCCAACATCAGCCGTTGGGCCATCCCGCCCGAATAGCGTCCGATCTTTTCGCGACCCCGTCCCTCTAAGCCCAGCTCTTTGAGCAGAGCATCGGCCCGCGCCTCACGTTCCGCGCGAGGCACCCCGTGATAGGCGGCGTGAAAGGTCAGAATCTCGCGAGCGCGCAGGCTCTGATCCAAATTGCTACGCTGAGGTACTACTGAGATGCGCTGTTTGACGCCGATGGGATCGCGCACCACATCGATGCCCATGATGCGCACTGTGCCGCTGGTAGGCAGGACGCTGGTCGTGAGAATACCAATCGTCGTCGTCTTGCCCGCTCCGTTGGGACCGAGCAGGCCAAAGATTTCGCCCCGTCGTACGCTAAAGGAGATGCCATCGACGGCATTGACCTTGCTCCGGGGATAGCGCTTAACTAAATCGCGTACTTCGATAGCCAGCTCTTCTTTTGTCTCTGCAGACATTGAGATCGCTCGCTCTCTATCTGTCGTGGTCATTGTCGCCCCTTTCCTTTGCTTGCTGCAGCGTCGCCGTCGCGGCAAGCGCTGCCGCGACGGTGTGGGCAGCCACCCCAACCCGCCAGCTCCGCTCTATGACAGCCGGATATGCGTTTGAGCGGAAGACTGGTTGACTGCTCCTTAAATCAACGTAGAATGATAGAGCCTCGCCGTTATTGAGCTATCGCTAGATGTCCAGAAACTCTGAACCGTCTTCCTCCTGGTCGGCCTCAAGGGCCAGAGAGACCGCCTCATAGAGTTCCACGGGCAGGTGACTGCGCAGCTCCTCCAGCGAGTCGTAGATTTCTAATCGATAGTCATAGTCCTGGGGCCAGCAGGCCCATTCACGTCCCAGCCAGGTCCGCCGCGACCAATAGCGCCAGTCGCTCCAGTCCGGCCCTTCACGAATGTAGACGGCGAACTTTCCTTTGCGCGTCTGATAGATGCGATACCTGATCTCGCGGCCTCGCTCCGGCTGGCGCGAGATGCCGCGGGCCAGGAGATGCCCCCAGAAGCGCTTATAGATGCGGGCGGCTTTGCCGACCCTGACAGTCACTTCTTCAAAGCCTGCACGCCGCGCCTCCTCCCGCTCCACAAAGCGACGGAGGGCCGCCGCAATGGTGGCCGAGAGATTGCCGCCCGCCAGTTGTTGAGCTTTCTCGAAAATGGGCAGATCAGCATCTGCTACATAGATGGTGCGATTTGGCAATGTCGGTACCTCCCTCCCGCGCGTCTTTGCGCTCTCTCGGTCCAGCGCAGAGACGCGTCCAGCTCCGGCCTAGACGCACAGTCCCGCCCCGTCTCCCTCTGCTATTTCAACGGGACAGGCTATCTGTATATTGTATTTCTACGTATATGCACAGAGTTGTGGGGAGTATAACATATGTATACATATATTGTCAAGAATAAAGAACCAGCGGCTGCTCCGGTCAGGCCGGGAACGAGCGTCGCCCTGACCGGGCCGGAGACAGAGAGCGCTGGGGCTTGATCTGCCCTCTGGCCTGGCGCTGCTCGGTGTTCAAGGTCTGCAGCTCAGCTCAGGAGCAGCTCCAGAGCACATCGATGTGGTTCGCTGGACCGCTGAAGCGCAGGAGATAGCTGCTGGGGCAACCGGTGCCTTGGGAGAAGTCACGCACGATGATGCGCACCTGCTGCGCTCCCTGGGGGCGGATCTGCCCGCTCGCCGGTAAGAGATAGATGTCGCTGCGTCCGCTTTCATTGGCCGGGATCGGCCAGAGGCTGCTATTGCCTCCAGGACCGGCGATGCTGGTGGACCAGGTTAGGGGTTGCTGGGCTGGGCCACGGTTGCTCAGGGTCAGGCTACAGGACCAGCCCGGGTAGCCGCTGCTATCGATCGCGGGCAGCATGTAGGCGCAGTCGCTGCTACTGGCGCCGGGATGGGCTTGCAGGTTTGTCTTGTCGGCGGTCAGCAGAGGTTGAGCAGCCTGAGCTGTGGCTGTAGCGGCCAGTTGGGCTCTGGCCAGTGCTTGAGCGGCAGCCGTGGCCTGGGCTTGTGCGCGTTGTTGCGTCTGGGCTGTGGCGGTGATGGCCTCCTGCTGAGCATGGGCCGTCGCCGTGGCTTCTTGCTGGGCACGCGCTGGCGTGGGAGTCAGACTGACACGGGCCTCTGTCCGGCTTTCCTCATTGGCTGCCTGAGCTGCCTTCACCGTCGCAGCGCTCTCCCAAGGTCGCCCTCGCTGACTCTCGCCGCGCAAGGCTGCTGGTTGGCTGGTCACCAGAAAATAGGCCAGGAGGCCGCTGCTGGCGAAGAGGAGGAAGAGGACTAGCAGGACAGTAATGATCTGGGATGGGCTGCGTCGCGGCGGACGAGCAAGCTGGCGCAGCTCTGTCGGCCTCTGACCACCTGCAGAGGGCAGCGGCCCAGTTCTCAGCGGGGTCGCCAGCGTTTCCCCAGCGCTCACCCGATATGCGCCTGTCGCTCCACGCGACGGATAGTCCGGTCGCAGCGCACCTGTGACGCTCGCTGTGCTGTAAGCAGGTGTGCGAGACAGAGAGGCCATTGAGGGAAAGGTCCCACTCAGCGCTCTGCCCTCTCCCGGCTCACTACTCGCCGGCCAACTGGGCCAGGGCGCGCTTTGGAACAACCGTGACGGCGGCGGGAAAGGCAATTGTGGAACGTCGGCAGCTTCAGATGACGGGAAAGTACAGGCTACCGCTGTGACAGGCAGAGCAGGACTGCCGCCGTTATTCTCTGCCGCGTGAGCCAGCAACTCATCCGGCACGACGTCCAGCTTGAGTAAGAGATCGGGCCAGGACTCCTCTGTTGACGCTCCTGAGTCAGCGCCTTGGCGTTGCCAGCCGGCGATGCGCAACGTCTGGCCATCGACTACGCCGGGCGCAATTTCGATCTCGACTTCCTCGCCCGCCAGGTTCAGGCGCCGGTACGTTCCATGCCGCGCCTCGCTCTGGCTAATGGCCAGCCTGACCTCAATAAGTCCGCTCTCCTCTGGCCTGCCAGCCTCTTCCGCTGCTATCTCCGCTTCTGGCGGTCTTGCCTCACCGCTAATGGCCTCTTCCAGGGCGCTGGCAAAGGCGGCTACCGAGCTAAAGCGCTCCTCTGGTCGCTTGGCCAGAGCCTGGAGCAGCACACGATCAATAGCTGGCGAGAGCGCCGGATTCTGGCTGCTCGGCGGCGGTGGCATCTTTTGCAAATGCTGATACATGAGCGGCCCCGGCCCTCCTCGAAAGGGAGGCTGACCCGTCAGCATCTCATAGGCCATGATCGCCAGGGCATATTGATCGGTGGCACAGGTCGGCTGACCTTCCCATTGCTCGGGCGCCATATAGGTCGGGGTTCCGCGGATAATCTGTCCAGTGGTCAGATTGGCCTCGGCGATGCGGGCAATGCTGAAGTCGCTCAGCAGGAGGTGAAGACGCCGCGGCTGTCTCGGATGGAGCTGTATGAGTAGATTGGAGGGCTTGACATTGCGATGGATGATCTGCTGATCATGCGCGTGTTGCAAGGCATCAGCAGCCTGGCTGATCAGGTCGCTGACCTCCTGGGGGCTTAAAGGGCCAAGCTGCGAACGCAGGCGCAGCCAGCCCGCCAATGAGCCTTCAGGCCGGTAGGGCATGACCATGTAGAGCAGCAGTAGACGCTGCCAGAGTTCCTCTCCATAGTCGTAGAGGTCGAGGATATGAGGATGATCGAGGCGGGCTATGGCCCTCAGCTCGCGCTCAATATATCGTCTCGCCTGGGAGGCCGCGGTGGCTTCCAGACAGGTCGTGGCTTCGGCGGTAATGATTTTGATGGCTACCCGGCGCCGCATGTGCAGGTCATCGGCCAAGTAGACCTCGCCCAGGCTCCCGCTTCCCAGTGAGCGCACCAGGCGATAGCGGCCCTGGGCTAGCTGTGTACCCTCACGTAGCATTACCTTCCCCGCTTTCTCCAGCCCAGTATTTTCCTCTGCTATTGCAAATATATATGGACATACACTACAAAAATGTGTTATGTCAGCTATAGCTAACTATAGCATATTTTTGCATCGAGAAAAAATGGCTGGGATATTGCTCCCGGGGACAGAGGCCAAAAAGCCGTAGCGCTCTTCTGTCCCCGATCATCTCCAGCAAAAGGGAAGGGGGAGAAAGACCAGAGGGACCTTAGTAGAAATGCTTCTCCTGGTGTAGCCAGCGCCAGAAGCTGAAGCTTGCCCCGATAAAGGTCATAGTCAGCTGCCTGAACAGCTCAGGATGAATGCCAGGCTCCAGGTCGATATACATGTCTAGGCAGATCTCTAGCTGCTCTACGCCATTGCGCTCGCGGCTGCGCACAAAGCTCTTGGGCCAGCGCCGCTCACGATTCCAGTCATTACACAAGGCCAGGGCCTGCTCCCAGCGATCGCGCCCAAAGCGCTGATCGGAAGAGCAGAGCAAGCCGTAGATCTCTCGCTGCTCGCCCTGAGCAGTGAGGTAGAAGTTAAGTTCGCAAGCGCAGTCAGGGTCGTAGCTGAACTGAACCAGGAAATCGTTGTCCTCATCGCGCAGGAAGCGCAGATTCTGGCTGCGCAGGAAGGTCTCAATCATGGTATGGGAGAAAGGCTCGACAGTGGCCATCTACCGGTTCCTCCTGTGACATTAGTAGCACTATGAGCACTATCTATCAATAGACGATCTTGTTTTCAGAAAACAGATCGAATCACACGACAGAACTATAGTTCTGTGCGCCCCTCAGACCCGGATCAATAAGGAAGAGAGAGGCACCCGTTAGGCCGCCATCGCTTCAAAGCAACCGGAGACGACCGCGCCCTCAGCGCAGTGGAGAGTGAGCGCGAAAGCCGGCGCAGCACGGGCGCTCTGCAGTTAGAAACGCCCTCCTTCTCGACTTCTTGCGTATCTTTTTTCCGACCCGCATCCGGCTTGCATGCTGCTCAGGGCTTGCCCTTCGCTCGGGGCCCGCCTGATCAGCCCGGTGTCCTCGCCGGCCCACGACAAAGTTATGCGCCAGGAGCGTCTTTCATCCTCACCATCGCCTCAGCATCGATAGAATATGCTATGATAGCACTAGTCGACAGAGAGAGCCTGGCCAGCCCCCCAGCCCCTCTCACTGCTACCCTCACAGCTTACTCAGGCATCAGACCAGAGGGGAAGTGGCTTCAGCAAGGTGCTCACAGGCAGGATGGGGCGGCTGTCGCCGTCTTGCCTGTCCCACGAGAGCGGGCCGCACGGCAGCCAGGCTGAGATTGACCATCAAATCGCCCGGTCGTTACAATAGGGCTGGACGCCAGGAGCAGACCGACCGGAGCGTTTTCGTGCCAAGAATCAAGGAGGGTTAATGCGTATTCGCAAAGCCGTATTACCAGTGGCGGGACTGGGCACGCGCATCCTGCCCGCAACGAAAGTTATCCCCAAAGAGATGCTGCCACTGGTCGATAAGCCAACCTTGCAATATATCGTCGAAGAGGCTGTGGCCAGTGGTATCGAGGAAATCATTTTCGTCACGAGCAGGAGTAAGCGCAGCATCGAGGATCACTTTGATGCCTTTCCCGAGCTGGAGCAGCTATTGGAGCAGCGTGGAAAGTTGCAGGAATTGGAAGAGTTACGGCGCGTGCAGCAGATGGCGCATTACAGCGCCGTGCGTCAGCCCGAGCCGTTGGGACTTGGGCATGCCATCCTTTGCGCGCGGGCCCTGGTAGGCGATGAGCCGTTCGTGGTCATGCTGGGCGACGTGTTGGTCG
Organism: Thermogemmatispora argillosa; assembly: GCF_059696725.1. NCBI lineage: Bacteria > Bacillati > Chloroflexota > Ktedonobacteria > Thermogemmatisporales > Thermogemmatisporaceae > Thermogemmatispora > Thermogemmatispora argillosa. The sequence goes on from NZ_AP019377.1 coordinate 2,617,209, forward strand.
CCGAAGAGACGCCTTGTTTGCCCCAACTGCTAGCCATCCATGAGCGTTATGGCGGCTCAGTGGTCGCCCTTGCCCCCGTGCCAGAGGAACTGATCCCAAGCTACGGCATCGCTGCGGTAGAGGAGCTGGGAGATCAAGCGCTGCGCATCACCCATCTGGTGGAGAAACCATCACGGGAAGAGGCGCCCTCAAATCTGGCTATCATGGGGCGCTATCTTCTGACCCCCGACATCTTCCCGTTGCTGGAGCAGACGCCACCTGGTGCCGGAGGCGAGATCCAGGTGACAGATGCCATTGAGCGTCAGGCCCAAGAGGGGCGCTGCTATGGCCTGCGCTTTTTGGGAACCTACTATGATACTGGTACCCGTCTGGGGCTACTGACCACGACCATCACCTATGCCCTCAAGCGCCCCGAGCTGGCCTCTGATCTGCGGGCCTTCCTGCGCCAGGTCCTCCAGGAGCCGGAAAGCTAAGCCTGTGTGCATCGCCCTCCGGTATTACCCTAACCGGTACCACTCCGATACGGCGATCTGCTGGAGCCGGCTCATTTTTTGATGAGGCGGCCCACTGGCGGCCCTGGCAGCATTACTTGTTTGCTCAGCATAAAGGAGGCCGGGGGGAGAGCACAGCCCCGTTGTCGCTGTGCTTGCTCCTTGCCCCGCCCTCCTGTCCATTAGAGTGCTGCCTTGTGCCAGAAGAGCAGCGGTAACTCATAATGAGATAGAATTATTCCTGTGCCTCCGCTTTCTTCCGACGCCTGGCTGCCCCTCCCAACTTACCGATCCGGCTGTAAAAGTCGGGGTCTTGCCGCGCCTTGGTCGCATTGCCACCCTTCTTCCCCATCTCAGAAAAGTGGGCCGGACCATACTTGCTCACGTTGGCCTGGCCACCTTTCTGGGCAATCTGGCGATAGTACTCACTCCCCCGCTTTTCCTTGAGAGCGGTACCTCCCTTCTTGCCGATCTGGCGGTAATACTCCCCGCCATACTTGTCGCGGACAACACTCCCCCCTTTACGACCGGCCTCGACAGTTGACATCGGCGCCGGTTTCTCCTCTTCTCTGGTAGCCATCACCATTCCCTTTGCTCGGGCAAGCTCCCAAGCCAAAACAAAATATACAGGCTCCTCGCCTGTGGCGAAGAGTATACTGAAATCCCCCATTCTTGTCAATGAAACGGGCATCCTTAGTCATTCCGGTACTGGTCTGGCATGGCTCCAGCCCTTTCTTTCCGCTCCTCATCCCCGGCCCGCCCGCTAGCCGCCGGTCAGGAGCCTGGCAGCAGACCAACCTGAGACCTCTGATCCTCCCCTCTCTTCGCCGGCGCGACTCGCTGCCCTCACCTCACCAGGTCATCGGCCTGCCTGGCCAAAGGGGCTTATGGCGCCGGTCGTACCCTGGACAAATCCCTTTGCAGACACTATACTCTTCCTCAGAGTCTCTTAGTGTCGCCGCTAGCTAGTATAGCTGACACCCACAGACATCACTGTGCTTCGGTTGTGTCTTTTTTGCCGCGCACCTGCTGGAGGGAAAGATCAAGGAGCAAGAGACCGCATGGAAGAGCGAACGTACGAGAAGCGCCCGCGATCGTTGATTCTGGCACCGGTCTTTGTTCGGGTGGATGAGAGCCGTCGTGTGCTGCCCCTTCCGCCTCGCCCAAGCTGGCAAGAGCTTGTCGTCGGCTGGCTGCGCTACCAGGCGATTCAGATTCGCTGGGACATCGAGCGCGGTCTTGCGCGCCTGCTTCACCGCTCCTGGATCAACCCACGGCGCACGCGCCGTAGCCGTGAGCAAGATGCTCGCGGCTAGCCACGCTCAGAAGGCAGCGGCGGGCGTCTGAGACGCAAGGCCCGGCGGGCTCGCTCTCTCAGTTGACGCGCTACTGCGAACTCAGAGGCCAGGCGTTGATAGAGCGCCTCCCATTGATCAAGGACGCGCTCACGGTCGTGCTGTGCGATAATCTCCAGGCTCTTAGCGCCCATTTGCCGGCGCAGCTCGGGATGCTCCAGTAGATAATCAATGGCGCGCGCCAGTTCTCCACTATTGCCCGGCTCAAATAAGAGGCCGTTCTCCCCATGATGCACCAGCTCCGGCAAAGCATAGGCGTTGGCCGCTATGACCGGTAAGCCGCAAGCCATCGCCTCCATCGTCGCCAGGCTTTGCAGGTCCGCCTCTGAAGGAATGACGAAAAGGTCGGCCATCCGTCGAATGGCCAACAGATCTCGATCGGCCACAAAGCCCAGAAAGGCAACGTGCTCCTCGATGCGCAGACGCGCAGCCTGCTCGCGCAGCTCGGCTTCTGCCGGCCCCGTTCCCGCCAGTACAACGTAGGCCCGATGCTTTAATTGCGCCACGGCATCTAAGAGGACGTTCACCCGCTTTTCCTCGCTGAGACGATTGACGTGCAGAACCAGCGGGCGATCAGCCGGCAGGTGATAGCGTTGGCGCACTTCCTCATCAGGGGGTCCCGGCGCAAATTTCTTGAGATCAACTCCGTTGGAGATGACCCCGGCTGGCGCGCGTAGTCCATGCTCGTAGAGGAGCCGCAGCGCTGTATGGGTCGGGGTAGTCACGTACTCACAGCGATTGTAGAAGTGGATGAGATAACTATAGCTGAGCGTATCGAAATGTTTGCTGAAGCGCTGATCACTGGCCAGAGTACGACTGATGTTGATGGGCAGATAATGATTGGTTGCGATGACCGGCTTGCGCAGTCCCCCCGCCAGCAACTGAGCGATGTTTCCTAAGACAATCGGTGAGTGGATATGGATAACGTCAGGGTTGCTCTGCTTGAGCAGGCGCCGAATGGGTAGGATTGGCAGGAAGGGAATGCGCATATCGGGATAGGTTGGCCACTCGAAAGAGGTAAAGCGATAGACATGTACCCCTTCTTCAATGCGGTGGACGTCGCGCGCCCCCTGGCAGGGCGCGACTACCCAGACCTGATGACCCCGTGCGGCCAGGCCAACGGCCAGATCGTGGGTGACGACAGGTACTCCCCCCACCATCGGCGGATACTGGTCGGTCACAATCATAATACGCATGTCTATCGCTCACTTCTTGGTAGAGTGTCTGATTGCCGACAGGCAGCTCAGTCCAGCATAAGCGCTGACCCGTCAGCCAGGCGGCCAGGTACAGCAGGAGCGCGCCAGGCCAGGAGTGGCGGAGCTGGACAGGCATGCCAGCGGCTCGTACGCCGCCCAGCCCAGCAGGCAGGAGCGTTGGCGCCCCGCGGTAGGCCTTACTCCTGCCTGCGATATGCGTCTGAGCCCTAGCTTTCCTTGGCGGCACTCTCGCCAGACTGCGGCTGTGCCGACGCAGCAGGCTGAGCCGCAGGAGCAGCCTCGGCAGCCTCTTCGACCTCGACGGCCGGCGGCTCCGCTTTCACGACCGGCTCATGCGGATCGGTCAAGAGGCGTACATTGGGCGGTAGCTTAATCTCACCGGCATGGATGATCTGCTCCACCTCAACCAGCGGCGAGACGTCGACCTCGATCGCCTCGGGGATCTCAGTTGCGCGGCAAGCCACTTCAAGCGCATCCAGGAGGCGCAGCAGCGTACCACCGCTCTCTTTGACGGCAGGCGCCTCGCCAACCAGGTGCAACGGCACCTTGACCTCAACCTCTTCCTCTTGGCTCACGCGGAAGAAATCGACATGGAGAATCTTGCCCGTGCAGGGATCGCGCTGGATGCTGTGTACAAGCGCCGTCTCCGCAAATGAGTCGCCCGGAATACGCAGGGTAACCAGGCTGGCAGCCTTATGCTGACGGCGGAAACGCTCGAAGGCTGCCGCCTCCAGTTGGATGGCCAGAGGGGGCTCCTTGTGGCCAAAGATATTGGCGGGTATAATCCCCTGGCGGCGCAGCCGCCTGGTCGCTTTGCCAAGAACCTGGCGGCGCTGAACCTCCAGTTCTGCCATCGGTGCCATGACAGGATACCTCCTTTAGCGTGATGCTTTCCTGCGCTGCAAGAGGGCTTGTAGCTCAGCAAGCGGGCGTGTATTGAGTACATCGGCAGCGGAGAGCCAGCCCTTGCGCGCAATGCCGATGCCATAGTGCATATCGTCAAGGCCCGCAATGGAATGAGCGTCAGGGTCGATCGGGATCAGAATACCTCGATCGCGCGCCTTGCGCACATAGCGCCAGTCGAGATCAAGGCGCTGCGGACTGGCGTTGATCTCTATAAAGACGCCATGCCGCGCGGCGGCCTCGATCACCGCCTCTATATCCAGAGTATAGCCCGGGCGTTCAAGCAAGAGACGCCCCGTCGGATGCCCGATGATGGTCACATACGGGTTGGCAATGGCGCGCAGCATACGCTCGGTCTGCTCCTGGGGCGAGAGCGTAAAATGGCTATGAATGGAGGCGATGACGAAGTCGAAGCGCGCCAGGACCTCATCGGGATAGTCGAGCGAACCATCTTTGAGGATATCGCATTCGGTCCCTTTCAGGATCACAAGGCGTCCGGCGAATTCAGCATTGAGGCGGTCGATCTCTTCCCACTGGCGCTGCAGGTTCTCGACGCTGAGGCCATTGGCATAGCCGACACTCTGACTGTGATCGGTGATGCCCAGATAGGTGAGACCACGCTGAAGGCAGGCCTCAGCCAGCTCACGGATGGTGTTCTTGCCATCGCTCCAGGTAGAATGGACGTGCAGGACCCCACGCAGGTCACGCTCTTCAACGAGCGTGGGCAGCTCGCCGCGCTCCGCAGCCTCGATCTCGCCCATATCCTCGCGTAGCTCGGGTTCGATGTAGGCCAGGCCAAGCGCGGCATAAAACTCGGCTTCGTCTTTACAGGGCACCAGCTCTAGATCAGGCTCTTTGCCCTTGAAGAGACCATACTCATTGATGGTCATGTTCATGCTGAGCGCCCGCCGCCGCAGCGGTATATGATGCTCCTTGGCTCCGGTAAAGTGATGGAGCGCATAAGGAAACTGGCGCTCGGTGACTAGGCGCAGGTCCATCTGTATGCCAGTCGCTAGAACGACGCTGGAGCGCGTCTCCCCCTTGCTAACGATCTGCCGTATGCCGGGTTGGCTGGTGAAAAAGTTCATGACGCGCTGACGGGCGGCGCTGTCAGCATTGTCGGGGACGCTGGCAACGATATCGATGTCTTTGACAGTCTCTCGCCGCCGGCGCAGGCTGCCCGCTACCTGGACGCGCACGATCTCGGGTAGAGAGGCCAGGGCCTCGCGCATGCGCAGCCCTTCGGCCTCGGCGACAGGATAAAGATGACGGTGACCGTGCTCAGCCAGAAAGGCCAGGCCCTGGAGGATCTTCTCCTGCGTCTTCTTGCCGAAGCCAGGCAGAGCAGCGACGCGGTCCTCTTTGCAGGCCCGTTCTAGCTCTTCGAGGCTGGCGATGTGCAATTGATCGACAATGGTATTGATGCGCCGCGGACCAAGACCTTGGATGCGCAGCAGCTCCAGCTTGACAGGTGGCGTGGCCGCACGCAGCTCCTCCAGGAAGGTCAGATGTCCCGTGGTAACCAGCTCCTCGATGCGCCGGGTGATGGTCGGCCCGAGGCCAGGTATGCCTTTAAGCCGTCCCTCTTTCACCAGCCGCTCGATGTCGTCATCCAGCGTGCTGATGGTGCGCGCGGCATTCTCGTACGCCCGTGCCTCAAAGGGGCTGGCGTCTTTCTTAAGATGCAGCAGGGTAGCCACCTCTTCCAGGGCCTGGGCCACTTGTTGCTTATCCATCGGCGCTCCCTCCCCTCTCCTGACCTTCGCGCTCTGTGAGGCGTAGGTCAAATAGCTCCGGTTCGCGTAATTCGACCTCGAAGGGATTGCGCCCTTTGAGGTCGCGCCCCAGATACCGCTTACAGTCGAAGTGCACGACTAGCCAGCAGTGCCAGTCGGCGCTGACAAAGACGGCATCCCAGGGATGGTCTGGCCCGTTGTCCAGCACTTTGTTACAGACGAAACAGCGCGCCCGCCCGGCAGCTACGGCCCCTTCGAACCAGCGCAGAATGAACCAGTGCAAATCTTCCAGGGTCATCAGCTCTAAACAGGACTCTGGATAGCCAAAAAGCACGGGATCAGGGCACTCGCGAAAGTCCTCGCGGCCTCGCCCCAGGGCAACAATGGGCGCTCGCACGGTCACCTTGATCTCGTCGTGCTCAGGATCTTCGGGATTGGCTGTCACGCTTTGCAGCAGCAGCCCTTCTCGCGCAAACCAGGCAAGTAATTCTTGTCTCATGGCGCTGGTAGCTTGGCGGCGTATCAGGCTTCTGAGGCAGCATCAGCCTGCTCTTTGGCGCGGCGCCAGAGGGCGCGCAGTTCCTCGCGGCTGCGCTCCTGCAGGGGTCGCCCTTCGCTACGCGCTAGCTCTTCCATGAGGCGAAAGCGGCGACGGAATTTGCGGTTCGCCTGCCGCAGGGCGGCCTCAGCATCAATATTCAGTTCGTTGGCGGCCCGCACCACCATGAAAAGCAGGTCGCCCATTTCTTCTTGGCGTTCTTCGTGACTGCGAGCCTGGGCTAGCTCGCGCAGCTCTTCGCTCAATTTAGCAAGGACGCCCTCCATATCGGCATAGGTGAAACCCACTTTGGCGGCGCGCCTCTGGTATTCCTGGGCCACCGTCAGGGCCGGTGAGGCTAACGGCACACGATCGAGAAGGCTTTCTTCCTGAACAGGTTGGCCAGCGGCCTGGCGCTCGGCCCGCTTGATGGCTTCCCAGTTCTGGACCACCTGCCCCGCGCTGCTCACTTTGACATCGCCAAAGACATGGGGATGGCGCCGGATGAGCTTGGCATTGATGTGCTCAAAGACATCGCCAATGCTAAAGTGTCCTTCCTGACGTGCAATTTCAGCGTGGAGATAGACCTGAAGCAGGAGATCACCTAGCTCCTCGGCCAGCTTGCCCATGTCGTTCTCTTCCAGCGCCTCCACTACCTCGTACGTTTCCTCCAGTACAAAGGGAACAAGCGTCTGATGGGTCTGCTCGCGGTCCCAGGGGCAACCGTCGGGATCGCGCCGCAGACGCATAGTCAGGTAGCGCAGCGTTTCAGGATGGCGCAGGGCCGTCAGGGCATCTACCGGTGGCACGTAGAGCGTCGTCAGGTGGTCGGCCAGCGGCTGGCGATCCAGCTCGTAGAGGGCCAGGTGCTGCAGCCGCGCCGCCTCCTGCGCCTGGTCGCTGAGACGGACTAGCGTCACTTGCCACTCGTCAGGGTAGCATTCACCAAGGGCCAGCTTGACGGCGCTGGCCAGACGGCGGTTATAGAGATGGGGAACCAGCAGGGGCGTGGTCGGTATGACCTTGCCGGCAACCTCATCGCTGCGCAGGGCCGCCAGGGAAACGGCATCGATGATCTGTAAGCCAGCCTCCAGCGGGTCTAGCTCCAGCGCTGTGCAGACCGGTTCGATGAAAGAGAGGCCTGCCACCAGACGCAGCCCCAGGCCACGCTCCTTGGTCAGGCGCAGCAAGAGCTGTACGCTGGTATCCCCTACGAGCGGATGACCAGGCACGGCGTAGATTACCGTTCCTCCCTCAGCCATCGCCGCCGCACAGATGGTCTCGGCCATCTGTTGATAAAGGGCCTCCCAGTCCTGGGCGGCATCGTAGAGCGCATCAAACGACTGCAGCGCCAGGCCGGGAAAAGCCCGACGCAGCGGCTCTATAATAGGATGGATCAGCGTACGGAAGTAGATCGGCTGCCCGCGCTCTACCGCCTCAGCCAGCACCGCGTAGGCCTCGCGCGTCAGCAGCTCCCACGGTCCCGGTCCCAACCCCAGGATGATAATCTGCGGCTCTGACATACTTTTTCTGTCCTCTCTGCAGCGCTCTCGCTGTTCTTGAAACAGTGTAGCGCTTGATAGGAGCGCTGTCAAAGGGGGGCTTGTGCGCAGCCGGAGGAGGGCGAGGGGAAGAGAGAGGCCGCCGTTGGGCGACCAGCGGGCTGGTCAGCTTGTTTGCCGCTGCTCCCCAGTAGGGATTGTCGCCAGGGACCGGAAAATGTTATGCTTTTCTGTGGTACTATTCAGATTAGCTCTTCAGAGAAAGAGAATCGAGCGCTATCCAACAATGAGGAGGTCATAGAGTCACAATGGCGTCCGATCAAACGCGGCAGCAGCAGGGGCAGGCCGCGAAACCGCTGTGCCCGCGCTGCCACAAGGCAGATCTGGTCAAGACGTCGCTGGAGGCTTATCGCAGTGGCATCAGCCGCCTGGCGCCTCCCCCAATGCCCGGTCGGCAGACACCTATGATCAATCTGGTAGGGCCTGCCGTGGTCCTGGTTGGGCTGGCAATTTTCTTTATCTTTGTGGTGCTCGGCGAGGGCGTTAGCGGTACGGGCGGCCCTGGCCTGCTCGCCCAGGTGATTATTACCTTGCTGATCATCATCGCCGCCCTGGTCGTCTCCTTTATCGCCTTCCAGCGTGTGGTAAAAAGCGATGCGGAGGCAACGCTGCGCTATCCCGCCTGGGACCGCGCCCTAGAGAATTGGCGGCACCTGTATTATTGCTCGCGCGATGATCTGATCTTCGAAGGTCAACAGGGCAAGGTGGTTTCGGACGAGGCTCTCAAGGCGCTTCTGCGTGTCGACGTCGAGCCCCAGCAGGTCGCCCAGCAATCGCGCTCGGCAGCAGCTTCCTCCCACTCCTAGGCAAGCGTGTGAGCGATGGCGAGGTCCCTCGCGCAGCGTGATTCCCGCCAGTGAGCGCCAGCCCGGCGCTGGCGAGTTGAGCCGCGGCGCCCGCTCTTAGGCCGCATCCGATGCGCTGGGGGAGTGTTGTGCTCTGATCTTCATCACTTGTCAAACAGCGCACTTGATCATCGCCCAGTCTCGCTTTGCTATTTTCTCTATTTTTGCTCTGCCAAGCTTGTCATGTTCGCCTGGAGGGGCGTCAGAGTGCCCCTCACGGTAGCGGTGAGTCAGCTTGCTGGGTGGCGTCATCGGCTTTTGCCAGCTTTGTCCCTCGCCCTCCCTGTGAGGAGCATCTGCACGCCTTTCCTCACTTCAGCGCTTTTGCATGTCGCTGCTCCGCTGAGTCGCGGCTCTAGTTTCTTCCGGCGGCTCTTCCGCCAGGTGGGGAGGGCCGGGCTTCTTTCATTCTCTTCCTGGCTGATTGCTTTCCTCGGCGTGGCCTCCGCTCTCCGGCCCTCCTCTTGCGGCAGGATACGATTGCCGCTATCATAAGGCCAGAAGGAATTGAACCAATCTATCAACTCAACCCAGCCAGCAGGGACCTATCCGGTCTTTCTTCTCCTCCTGCGGGGAGAGCAGGAGGCGTCAATGGTAAGGCGCCAGGTGAGGAGAGAGGGCAAGTCCGGCGGTTCCTTGCGAGCGCAAGGAGAAGGGCAATGGGAAGTATCTGGCCCACCGTCATGGCCGATCTGATCAACTGGGGCTGGCTGCGTATTGGTCCGCCTTATATCTATATCAATATTGATCCGGTCATCGTCCATATTGGCCCGCTGTCACCCCACTGGTATGGCTTGATGTATGTCGTGGCCATCGTGATAGCTTTTTGGGGCATTCAGGGCTATGTTCGGCGCAAGGGTCTGAGCGAAGAGATCGTCTATCGTCTGCTCTGGTGGTGCATTATCGCCGGTTTAATTGGCGGCCGCCTGTATTTTGTGATCCAGCAGCCAGACCTGGTACAGGGCTATCTGCTGCAGCCCTGGCGCATTTTGGCAACCTGGGAGGGCGGCATGGCCTTCTACGGGGCGATCTTTTTGGTGGTGCCGGTGCTCTTCTGGCGGGCGCGCGCTGAGGGCATCAATCCCTTTGTGGCCCTCGATGCCGGGGTGCTCTTCGCCTCTATCGGCCAGATCTTTGGCCGCATCGGTAATCTGATTAATGGCGATATTATTGGCTATCCCAGTACGCTGCCCTGGTCAACGGTCTACCTTAATCCCGCTAGCTTCGCTTGTCTGCAGCATTATTGCAATGTGCCGGTGCAGCCTGCCGCAGCTTACGAGATACTCTGCAATCTCGTGCTTCTAGCTGTCCTCTATGTATTGTCACGTCGTATTAGTCGTCCTGGTGTGCTAACGCTTGTCTATCTCTATGGCTACGCTATCACCCAGTTTATTGTATTCTTCTGGCGCGCTAACGTAGTAGTAAGCTTCCTGGGTCTCAACTGGGGTCTGAAACAGGCCCAATGGACTTCACTGGTGGTGCTGATCCTCTTGCTCCCCACGACTTACCTGGTGCTGCGCTCGCGCTATGCTCGCCCGGTCCCTCCGGGCGAGGTCGCCGCTCTCTATGGTATGCCGCAGCGCCCCACGGAGGGGAGCCAGCCAGCCCCGGCAGCAGCAGGCGCCGCCGAGGCAGCCTCTGTAGGGAAGCAGCCAGTTCCACCAGAGCAGGAGCCCGCCGCCTCGGCCTCCGCTCTGCCGACCAGTGCTGCTGAAGCGCGCGCCGATGAAAGTCCGGCCGCTAGCCGTCATGAATCTCCCCCAGAGAGTCCAGGCGAAGCATCTTGAGCGGCCTCAATCGCCGCCTGGCCTAGCAGCAGGGACAGAGCTCCTGGCCGTCGCTTATCAGCGCCTAACGAGCCATAGGTACTAATGGCCAGCGTGTTCAGTTGGGACGACGGCGCCCCGCCCGGCATAGTGCTCGCCAGGCCCCGTCTTTCTTTTAATCATGTATTAAAGGCTTTACAGGTAGATCGGGCTGGCGTACTGCGCTGGGCTATGTGCTATAATAAAGCAAATCCTTCCCTGCACTGCGGTGGAAACGAAGCCAAGTTCTTTGCCGAAGATGGGAGCCTCCCTGTTATGAGCGAACAAGCTAACGCCAGGCCACTAGTTGCGACGGTCACTGTCGGTTTCCTTGCAGAGAATTGCTATCTGTACGCCTGCCCGCAGACGCGCGAGGCGGTGATCATCGATCCTGGTGACGAGCCGGAGCGTATTCTGCAGCGCATCAAAGATCTGGAGCTTACTCCTCGCTATATTATCAATACGCATGGTCATTTCGATCATATCTGTGCGATTGATGCAGTGAGCGAGGTCTATCCGGTACCGCTGGCGATTCATCCTGCCGATCTTCCTTACTATACTGATGTGTATGCTGCCAGAAGCGCCGGGCGTGAGCCGCCGCTTGTGCGCCGTAAACCCGATATCCTGCTTGAAGATGGGCAGGTGATTACTTTTGGGACGCTCTCGCTGGAGGTACGGCATACCCCTGGACATACGCCCGGCGGCGTTTGCCTGGTGAGCCGTCCCTACTGCGTCTTCAGCGGCGATACCCTTTTTGAGCGTGGCATCGGGCGCACCGATTTACCAGGCGGCAACTACGAGCAGCTAGTGCGCTCGATTCGCGAGAAGCTCTATACTCTGGAGGATGACCTGATCGTCTTTCCTGGCCACGGGTCACCCACAACTATCGGCGAAGAGAAACATGAGAATCCTTTTGTGAAGCTGGCATGAGCATAGAACAATTATCAGACACAGCCGGCCAGCAACTAAGAACAAGAGAGAGGTAGAGGAGCAAAAAAGAGCGATGTCGAAGATCTGCGTGATCGGCACGGGCTATGTCGGATTGGTGACTGGTACCTGTTTCGCTGACATGGGACATGACGTCACCTGTGTGGATATCGTTGAGGAGAAGATCGCCCGTCTGAAGCGCGGTGAAGTTCCGATCTATGAGCCGGGCCTGGCGGAGATGATTGCGCGCAATGCTCGCGCTGGACGCCTCCATTTCACCACAAGTTACCGCGAGGGTCTGGCCGGCAGCGAGTTTATTTTCATTGCAGTCAATACCCCTACCGGCAGTAGCCAGGGCAGCGCTGATATGCGCTATGTCGAGATGGCGGCTCGCATGATTGCTGAGGAGCTGGACCACGACGCCATTATCATTAATAAGAGTACCGTTCCTGTCGGCAGTGGCGACGTGGTGACGCGCATTATCCGCACTCACCTGGCACACTCTGACGTCTCTTTCGCCGTGGTCTCGAACCCCGAGTTTCTGCGCGAGGGGGCAGCCATTCAGGATTTCTTAAACCCCGACCGTATCGTACTTGGCTCTTCTGATAGGGAGGCAGCTCAGCGTGTGGCTGCGCTTTATCTCCCGCTGCGCGCGCCCATTATTATGACCGATATCTACACGGCGGAAATGATCAAGTATGCCTCCAACGCTTTCCTGGCGACAAAGATTTCGTTCATTAATGAGATCGCCCAGATCTGTGAGCGCCTGGGGGCCGATGTGAAAGAGGTGGCCGTGGGAATGGGCTACGATAAGCGCATCGGGCGCGCTTTTCTCGATGCCGGCCTCGGTTACGGTGGTTCCTGCTTCCCCAAAGATGTACGAGCCTTGGCCCATATGGCCGATGAGGCTGGGCTGCATCCGCAGTTGCTGCATGCAGTGATGGAGATCAATCAGGATCAGCGGCGTTTGGTGGTGGATAAGCTGGTCTCGATCTTAGGCTCGCTGCGCAATACGACGATCGGTATTCTGGGCCTGGCTTTCAAGGCCAATACTGATGATATGCGCGAGGCCCCTTCTCTCGATATCATTCGCTGGATCACTGGCCAGGGGGCTTTAGTCCGCGCCTACGATCCGGTGGCCCGCGAGACGGCACGCCAGGCCATGGAGCGCGAGGGTATTCGCCTGGACCTGGTGACCTTCTGCTCCAGCGCCTATGAGGTGGCCGATCAGGCCGACGCCATTATTATCGTTACCGACTGGAATGAATTTAAATCGCTTGATATGGTGCAGATCCGCAATCTGATGCGCCGTCCGGTGTTGATCGACGGGCGCAATATTTATGAGCCGCGCGAGATGGTCAGCCTGGGCTTCACTTACCGCGGTATCGGGCGGGGCACGGGTCCAGCCGCGACGGTCCTTCCTGCCAGCGACAGTACGACGCCACCGTTGCCAGTCCGCGAGCGGACTTTGATCGGTGAGGGTCATGAGCATCGCTGACGATGAGGCCGGATGGCCTTTTTCTGGTCCGCCTCAACAAGATGAGGGGAAGGCAACCCCGCTGCTGTTCACGCCTCTGGTGAGCCGGCCTGATGTGCCGCCACCTGCCTGGCTCTTTGGGCCAGCGGGCTTGGCTGGCCTCCCAGCCGCTCTTTTGCCACCGCAAGGGGTCAATGTGGCTGTAGGCATCGATATCATTGAGGTGGCGCGCGTGGCCCGCGCCTATGCTCGGCACGGTGAGCGCTTTCTCCAGCGTGTTTTTACGGACGCCGAGGTGTTGCAGTGTCGCGGTCGCCGCGCCTTGAGCGGTGTGTCGCCTCTGCCGGAGCCTAAACCTGCCCGGCTGGCTGGGCGCTTTGCCGCCAAGGAGGCGATCAGTAAAGCCCTGGGAACAGGCTTGCGCGGCGTGGCCTGGCGTGAGATGGAGATTATCCAGTTGCGCAGCGGACGCCCTTCAGTGCGCCTCTATGGTCGCGCTCGTCAACGCGCTGAGGAGTTGGGACTCAGTGCGCTCGATGTGAGCATCGCTGATCTCCAGGGCGTCGCTATCGCTGTCGCTGTTGCTGTGCAAACGGCTCCGCAACGCGCCAGCTTCCATGAGAACGGCTGAAGGTTGCTTTGTTGGGGTTCCTTGCCTTGTTTGTCAGTCCGAAACCGAAAGGCTGGGCTGGCTCAGCTCTTTTTGCCGCTCGCTCACGGGCGAGTGAGCCAGGCAATATGGTCGCTTGCTAGCGAGCATGTCAGCTATAGGGATAAACAGAGCCAGCTACCTGGCAAGGTAGGACTGGCGTGCTAGAGCTAGGTGCTGCCTGTCTCTCGTAATGTTGTCTTGCTTCTCGCTTGCAGCCCTGGCGGGCTAGAAAGGCTTTTCCCTCATGGAGACCACAAATGTTGATCGCCTCTGCCCTATCTGCGGCAGGCACCTCGGGCCTTACGAGCTTTTCTGTACCGACTGCGGCACGTACGTGGTTTCCTCTCCCTTACTGGGGTCGATGATGGTGGGCGGGTCAGCGAGCAGTAAGGTTCCCCCGGTTCAGTCTGAGTCTAAAGAGCAGCCGTCTGACTGGCCTATCAGCGTCTGGTCAGCAGGGTCACCCTCCTCGCCTCCTTCCTGGCCAACGCCTTCCAGCGGATTCCGTGAGGGGATTGGGCCATTCCCCGCCACATCGTCGCCTCTTGTCCCGCCCTCACCTCCGGCGCGGCGGCCGGTCTCTCGCTGGCGACAGCCTCCGCTCCTGGTGTTGATCATCGGCAGTGTCCTGGCTCTGCTGCTGATTGGCAGTGCGCTGGCAGTCTTTATCAGCCTGCGGCATCCGTCCGCTCCAGCCAGCAGCCGCAGCCGTGTGGCGCCTAGCCCGTCGCCAGATGTGTTTATCCAGGCGCGGCCCGCAGTGACTCCGCTGTTTAGCGATGATTTCGCCGATAATAGCAAGGGGTGGGATACTACCGGCGGTCCCGGCTTCAGTAAGACCATCGCCAACCACGCGCTGACAATGACCGACCGCAATCACCGTATCCTGGTGGCTCCTCTACCGGTGCAGGAGACCTTTAGTGATTTCCAGATCACGGTTGATATGACGCTGGAGAGCGGCGATAGTAACGATAGTATGGGCATTTATATGCGCGGCGATGATCAATTGGCCAACGATTATCGGGTGGACATCTTCGGCGATGCTACTTATGCCATTTCAAAGGAGGTGACCGGCCTCGATGGCATTACGCGCGTGCAGGTCCTGTCGGGAATCGCCGCGAATAAGGCTATTAAGTCTTTAGGCCAGCAAAACGAGGTGACGGTGATCATCAAGGGTAATCGCATCGTCTTGGGTGTGAACGGCCATTTGATCGCCAGCGTGACCGATAATTCATACTCCAGTGGCATGATCGCGCTCTTTGTGAGTAATGGTAGCTCGTCGCCCGCGGCGACGGCGGCTATCACCAGCGTGACAGTTTATCCCGCTCCCGCTCAGCTTCCTTAAAATAAGGGGGGTCAGCCAGACCTCAGCGGCGCGTGGTGCTGCGTGGCTAGACAGTTGACCCTTTCGCTGGTGGCGTGGAAGCTCAAGCAAGAGAATAGGTAAGTAAAGAGGAAGTTCAGGAGGAATATGAGAGCGCTGCTGCAACGTGTGAGCTACGCCCGGGTTCGGGTAGCAGATGAGATAGTGGCAGAAATTGGGCCTGGTTTGCTTGTGTTGTTGGGAGTGACTCAGAGCGATGGCGAGCTCGAGGCGAAGACTCTGGCTGAGAAGATCGTCCATTTGCGCATCTTTGAGGATGAGGCGGGCAAGATGAATCGCTCACTGTTAGAGCGTCGCGGCGAGATGCTGGTTGTTTCGCAGTTTACGCTTTATGCAGATGCCCGCAAAGGACGGCGACCAAGCTTCACGGAAGCAGCTCCACCAGCGCAGGCCGAGCCTTTGATTCGCTCTTTTCAGGACCTGGTCCGCAGCTATGGCGTGCCCGTCCGCAGCGGAATTTTTGGCGCCCACATGCTGGTCGAGCTGGCCAACGATGGTCCGGTCACGATTTGGCTAGACAGCGCAGATCTGCCGCGCCGCGAGTAGATCGGCCCTCGGGAACAGCAGAGGTGCCAGAGCGGCTCTGCTCTCTCGATGGCCTCTGGTAGAGCATCAGCAGCCCCACCGCAGGGCCTGGATTAGTCTCGTCTCCTGGCTCGGAGGAGGTGTTTTTTTTCTCTTCAGGCCTTGCCGCTTCTTTTCCTTCCAGTTCAACAGTGCAGATTTTTCGATTTTCCGGCTCTTTTAGCTATTTGGTAGGGCGTTAATGGTGACCGTTTGATTGCCGGAGACGGTTACCGCGGCAGAGCCGCTGTATTGTTTGCCCTGACTATCGCTGCCGCTGGCCGTGAGCATATAGCTACCGAGAGAGACGTTGTTAAAGCTGTAATTCCCCATGCTATCACAGGTTGTGCTGGCGATCGGCGTTGTACCAGCATAGAGGGTCACGCTGGCGCCCGCCAGTGGCGTAGCGCTGCTACAGGTGCTATCAGTACAGGCCTGGACGCTGCCAGTGATGGTGTAGCCGGTGATGGTCAGGCGCACGGGCACGACCTGGACATTATTTTGAATGCCACCGCCGCTGCTGGCTGTGATGGTGATTTGGCCATTATAGACGCCAGGCGCCAGGCCCGCCGGATTGACCGAGACCTGCAAGTTGCCACCGCTGCCGTTATCGCTGCCGCCGCTAACTGTGAGCCAGGAGCTGCCTGGGTCGGCAGCAGCCGAGACCGTGATCGGATAGCGGCATGTTCCACTGCTGCTGAAAGGGATGGCCTGCGTGAGTAGGGTCCCCTGACCTTGAACGGCGCTGAAGAAGAGGCTAGAGGTACCTACCTGGAAGACGCAGGGGGGCAGGACTGTCAGGGTGACGCTGAAGCGCTGGGGGCTACCGGCGATAGGGGCCCCAGTGCTATCGAGAACTTTGATGAGGACCTGGGTGCTATAGCTCCCGACAGCCAGGCCGGCGCTGCTTACGGCCAGTGTGATGCTGGCTGTCTGACCGTTGACCAGGCTGGTGCTGGAGTCGCTCAGTTGGAGCCAGGGGGCGGGCGTGACCAGGCTTGTACTCCAGCTCAGGGGCCAACTACAGGTACCAGCGACCTCTACGGTCACGACCTGGGGACCCGGGTCGCTTGCTCCGGCAATGGCGCTGAAGGCCACGGAGTGCATCGATGGCTGACCTAGTGTGCAGGGAGGAAGCACCTGCAGCGTGATCTGCAGAAGCTGCGGGGCGCCAGCCGCCCCTTTGCCATCGCTTCCCCTGCCTACAAGGAGGAGCTGGCCGCTATAGGTACCCGCCGTCAGGCCACTGGTGTTCACCGCGACAAGGATCTGAGCGCTACCGCCAGGGGGAATGCTGCCCCTGGCCGGGCTAACTGAGAGCCATTGGCCCGTGAGTGGCGTGGCCTGTGTCTGCCAGTAGAGGGAGCTACCACCGGTATTGGTGATGATGACCGTCTGCGGCGGCGTGCTCCGACCCTGGATGGCGCTGAAGTTGAGGCTGAGCGGCGTGGCGCTCATCACCGGTTCCTGGGGCGAAGGCGCTGGCTGCACGACCAGAAGCACAGGCAGTGTCTGCGAGCCGTGGCCCGCGGTAAAGGTGATCAGGCTCTTATAGCGACCAGGGCGCAGGCCGAGGGCGTTGACACCGATGGCAATCACCACACTGCCAGCTCCATGTAGCTCACCGCTGCTCGGTGTCACACTGACCCAGGAAGCATCACTGCTGGCCTGCCAGTCCAGATCGTCCAGGCAGCCGGCTCGCTCGCTCAGCGTGATGGCCTGATTGGGCGGATTGCTGCGCCCGGCTACGGTTGTAAAGCTCAGATTGGAGGCATTGACCATGATCCCGCAGCGGGGGAGAATAGTGAGCGATACGACCACGCTTTGCGGACTATCCAGCACGCTCTGCGGAGAAGCAAAGCTTAGCAACGCCGTATAGACACCTGGCAACAGACTCCGGCTCTCCACGGCAATAGTCATGCTCTGAGCGCCGCCGGGGGCCACGGTGCCGCTCCGCTGGCTGATTGAGAGCCAGTCGGCCAGGGGTCCGAGGGCGTGGGCATAGGGTGTTTGATCCGGCGCTGTCAGCGAGGTACTGCTGCTGAGCTGCCAGGTTAAGGGCCTATTTCCAGGGTTACTGATGGTCAGTGTCTGGGGCGCTGGCGTCGCCCCGCCATCTGTGGCGATAAAGGAGAGCGCCGCTGGCGTCACTTGCAAGACAGGTCCAGGATTAGCGGGCAGGGGACGCACGACCATCTTGACCTGAATCGTCTGTTGGCCTCCCACATCAGAGGTGAAGGTCAGGAGGCCAGTATATTCGCCCGGCTTCAAGTGGGCACGCTGCACCGCCACCCAGACCGTTTGACTGCCGCTAAAGAGGCCTTGGGAGGGCGAGAGCAGCAGCCAGGGCTGATTACTACTGCCCTGCCAGTTAATGATGCCTCCGCCAGAGTTACGCAGCGTTAGAGGCATAATGGTATTGGCCCCCTGGTAGTCCTCGCCCATGAGCAAGGGGTCGGCGCTATCGATGACCAGGTGAGGCGGACGCGTCAGGCCCTGGCCGGCTACTTGCAGGGTGGCGCTCGCCGTATAGCGTGTTGTCACATCCTCAGCCTCGACCAGGTGCAGGCCAGGCCCCCAGCTCGCGTCAATCTGCACAGTCAGTGAAAGGCTACCAGCAGCATTGACCTGGACCAGCGAGGAACCTTGCTGCCCCACAGGAATCGGCTCTTGCAGATCGTGGCTTAAGAGTACCTGGGTCGAGGGCGAGAAGCGCTCTAATAGCAGCTTCACGCGCTGACCAATCTCAACAACATTCGGCGTCAGGGTCAGGCGCGGGGGACCACCAGCTACTACAGGCGTCGGCTGGTGGCGCGTGACAATCAGGAGCACCATCAGGCTATCGCCTAGCAGCGCCAATAGAGCAATAATCAGGAAGACCAGGAAGAGAAGACGCAGGCGCTGCGGATAGAGCGCCTGCCAGGAGAGCGGACGGCCTTGCGGTTGGCTTGGCGCCTGAGCAGGCTGGGGGCCAGTGGCGAAGGCTGCCGCCTGAGCGCGTCTGATATCTTCCGCCTCAATAGCGGCTGCTTCAGCACTGGTGGGCAGCCGGCGCGACAGCAGGGGGTCGGTCCGCTGCAGCCAGATAGCATCTCCTTCATCCTCATCGGCATCCTGAATCCAGGGCCAGAGATCGGGCAGACGCTGCTGCAGGTCTTCCAGGGCACCGGGATCACTGCGGGCCGCCAAACCGCCTCTGGCAGAGGCTAGCCTCTGCTCCTGGTTCGACTGTGGAGACTCGTCCGCGGCTTGCGGCCCTTGAGACTGAGCCTGCTGCGCTATGGCGCGTGGAGTATTCTGACGCTGAATATCGAGGGAGGCAAGATCAGACTCGACTAGCGGGGTCAGGCGCGAAGGGCGCGGCAATCTCAGCGCGCTCGGATCGCTCTCGCTAATGAACTCGGCTGCCTCACTCATCTCCCGGGCCGGATCACTCCGGGCCTCCATGCTGCCAGCGGGAAGCGACAGTTGCGGAAGCAAGAGATCAGGCGGGACCTCCGGCGGGGGAGTCACTGGCCCCTGCTGGGTAGGTACCTGCGCCTCGGGATCGGTCCGAGGTTGCCGATGCGGCGGCTCAGCCTCCTCCTCGACACCGGCAGTCGCATCGCTCCCGGTAGCCGAGACCGCTGCTATACCACTCTGCTCGCGTTCTTCACCCCTCCCAGAGGGATATCCCCCCTGCAAAGGGCGTGTCCGGCATTCTTCACACAAGCTTGCATTGGCCGCGCATGGCTTGCCGCAACGCAAACACTGACTCATAGACTTACTCTATTCTCCCCAGCCTTGCCGGTACTCAACGCACGAAACTGCCGCCGGCCAAAGCCGCCGTTCTGCGCCCACTCCAGCTATCCAGACCTGGCTTTTCCGCTCTGGCCATTGCTGTCTTTCTTTCGCCACTCTCCCCACCCACGTCCAGGGGCGCCTTGGAAGCCTCAGCGACCGCTTTTTACCTCATGCCGGCCCAGGCTCCTTTCATTGAGTCAGGTGCAGCCGGAAAAATGGTCAGCCACGGCTACTTACTATATCACCTTTAGCGAAGGATTGCCAGAGGGAAGAGATCCTTTCCAGGGCTGGCCGCCCTGCTCGCCTGCCGAAGCAGCAAGGTGGAATTTCTGCCGCGTGGCATCTGCAGCGCGCCGGGATCGCTAGCCAAAAAGAGCCGGGCGGGTAAGCTCCACCGACGCATCGACCGATGTCGCTCACCCGCCCAGTCCCTGGTGAAGCGGAAAAGGAAGGAGTTTTCTTCTAGCGCAGGGCCTTAGCGGTAGAGCAGCTGCAGCCCGCCTCCGCTCGCCGCGCTTAGCCGCGAAGGGTTGCCCCGAACTCCTGGCGCAAGGCCTCAACGATGCGTTCCTGTAAGGCATTGGCCTCGGCATCGGTGAGGGTGCGATCCTGGGCCTGGTAGAGCAAGGTATAGGTCAGGCTCTTCTTGCCCGGCGGGATCGGGCTTCCGGTATAGACATCAAAGAGGGCAACTGTGCGCAGTAGCTCGCCGCCGTGGCGTTCGATCACCTCCTGCACCGCCCGTGCAGGCACCTGCTGATCAACGACTACCGCTAAATCGCGAGTCAGCTCCTGGTGACGCGAGATCGGTGCATAGCTCAGGCGCTCAGGCACCGCGGCATAGAGAGCCTCCAAGTCCAGCTCACACAGATAGGCGCGCTGGGGCAAATCGTAGCGCTGCTGTACCAGCGGATGGACCTCGCCCAGGAAGCCGATCGGCTTGAAATGCTCGTCCCCCTCGGCGTCTGGTCGCGCTACCTCCAGCACAGCACAGCGCCCAGGATGGAACGTCGGATGTTGAGCCGCTGTGAAGCGATAGCGCTTGATATGCAGGCGCTCTAGCAAGGTTTCAACAATGCCCTTTAGATCATAGAAATCTGCTGGGCGCGCCAGCTCTGGCACCCAGGAGATGGCTGCCGGCCCACAGAGGGCGATCCCTACACAGCGTCGCTCTTCAGGCAGCTCACCCGTAGCGCGCGGCAGATAGCGCCGCCCAATTTCGAAAAGGCGCAAGCCGGCCCGATTGCGCTTGCTATTCTCCTGCAGTGTCTCCATTAACCCGCTCAGCAGCGTCAGGCGCATGCACTCCAGTTCATTGCTCAACGGGTTGGTGATGGTAACCGCCGGCAGGGAGCGAGCATCGAAGGGCTTTCCGTCTCCGTCTAAAGCAGCTCCATTGTCAGCCTCGGCCCGTGCCTCCGCGCCAGCGATGACCCAGCCCGTTTGCCCCGTATCCGCCGGCTTCTGCAGTAATACCTGCGCTGTATGAGCATTGACCTCCGCGAGCAGATTGAGCATGCGCTGACGGCTGGTCATCGCATAGGTCAGGATCTCGTGCAGGCCGAGACCGATGAGAATCTCCCGGATCTCATACTCACGCTCAAACCAATGGTCGCTCTGCGGCTCTGGCAATGGCCCTTCGGGCACAGTGGCAGGTAGCTGATCGTAGCCGACCATGCGCAGCACTTCCTCCACCAGATCGGCTCCCTCCTCGATGTCGCCGCGGAAGGTCGGCACCGTGACGCGCAGTAGTTGCTCACCGCCAGCGGCGTCGGCGGCGGCGGAGACCTCCTCGACTTTGAATTCCAGAGCGCTCAGAGCCTCGTGGACCTGGCGCGAGGTGACCTTCATGCCCGTCAGCCACTCAACTTCGGCGGGAGAGAAGAGAATGGTTCGCGGCTCCACGGGGCGAGGATAGACATCAACGATGCCCGGGTGTACTTGGCCGCCGGCCAGCTCGGCCATCAACTGCGCCGCCCGGTTGGCCCCGAAGATGGTCAGCTCAGGATCAAGGCCTTTCTCAAAACGACTGGAGGACTCAGTACGCAGGCCCAGGGCTACCGCCGTTCGCCGGACGCTAGCCGGTTTGAAATTCGCCGCTTCAAGCAAGATACGCGTGGTCCCTTCATTGACCTCGCTGATGGCCGAGCCCATGACGCCGGCGATGGCCGTCGGCCCCTGGGGATCAGTAATCAGCAGCATATCAGCGCGCAGACGCCGCGGCACACCATCGAGCGTGGTGATTTCTTCGCCGTCGCGGGCCCGGCGGACAATGATCTGCCGCTCACGCACCAAGTCATAGTCGAAGGCGTGCAGCGGCTGGCCCACTTCAAGCATGACATAGTTGGTGATGTCAACAATGAGATTGATCGGGCGCATGCCAGCCATTAGCAGGCGCCGCGCCATCCAATCGGGCGAGGGGCCAATCTTGACGCCGCTGATGACTCGCGCACTATAGCGCGGACATAGCTCTGTATCCTCTACGGTAACCTTGATCAGCTCCGCCGCCGGCGTGCCTTGCTCGGCGAAACGCGGCTCGGGCAAGCGCAGGGGCTTGTGTGTCAGAGCGGCCACTTCGCGGGCAATCCCAATGACTGAGGAGAGGTCACCGCGATGGGCCTTGATAGCAAACTCCAGAACTACATCAGAGAGCAGATCGGACAGCTTCACCCCCAAGGGTGTCGCCGGGTCGAGAATGTAAATGCCTGAGTGATCGCTGCCCAGACCCAGTTCGCGCGGTGAGCAAAGCATGCCTTCAGAGACATAGCCCATCTTGCGCGCCACGCCAATCGTAAGATCGCCAATGCGCGCCCCCGGCAGGGCCAGCGGCACCTTGTCCCCCTCTTTGATGTTGGGGGCGCCACAGATGACGCCGATCTCTTCGCTCCCTGTGTTGATACGCGTATAACTCAGATGATCTGAACCAGGTACTTTCTCAAGATGGGTGATTTGGGCTGTGATAATGCGGTCTCCCCAGTTCGCCCCAATGTATTCCAGCGCCTCTACTTCCAGTCCGGCCATTGTCAGTGTATAGGCCAGCTCCTCCGGCGACTGGGTGATCTCAACATATTCTTTCAGCCAGCTCAGTGGCACTCTCATCGCTGCTGACTCCTCACAATTTCCTTCCTGCCTTCCTTCTCCTACCTACCTACCCTACTTACCTGCTCGGCCTTACCCACAACAATGGAAACATTGGCTTGGCTCTGCTCGCGAGCCGTTCCCCTCGGCTGGCAGGCCATCTTTGCCTTTGTGCATCTTTCATTAGAACTGGCGCAGGAAGCGCAAATCGTTGCCCGAGAAAAGGCGGATCTCACCAATGGCGTACTTGAGCATGGCGATGCGCTCAACGCCCATGCCGAAGGCGTAGCCGCGGTATTTGCGGGGATCGTAGCCCACTTCGCGCAGGACGCGCGGGTGCACCATGCCGGAGCCGAGGATCTCTAGCCAGCCACTGTATTTGCAGAGGCGGCAGCCGCTGCCCTTGCAAAGAATGCAGTCGATGTCGACCTCGGCGCTGGGTTCTGTGAATGGGAAGTAGCTGCCGCGGAAGCGCACCCGGCGATCTTCGCCGAACATCTCACGCGCAAAGCGGGCCAGGCTGCCTTTGAGATCGGCCATTGTACACTGCTCATCGACCAGCAGCCCTTCGATCTGGTGAAACATCGCCTCGTGGGAGGCATCAATGGCCTCGTGGCGGAAGACCTTGCCAGGCACGATCACCCGCACAGGCGGACGCGTAGCCTGCATAACGCGGATCTGCATGGGCGAGGTCTGGGTACGCAGCAGGATCTCCCCCGGCACAATCCAGAAAGTATCTTGCATATCGCGCGCGGGGTGGTCTGCCGGAATATTGAGAGCCTGGAAATTGTAATAGTCGGTTTCGATTTCGGGTCCCTGCAGGACCTGGAAGCCCATGCGCGTAAAGATGCGCGCTACCTCCAGAATCGTGCGCGAGATGGGGTGCATATGGCCCGCCGGCAAAGCCCGGCCCGGCAAGGTCACGTCGAGCCGCTCACGCTCCAGGGCCTCCCGCAGCTCGCGCTCACGCAACTCCTGGCGACGGGCCTCCAGAGCGCTTTCAAGCTTCTCCTTCACCGCATTGATCTTTTGGCCGACGACTGGGCGCTCTGCTTTGCCCAGCTTCGGAATGAGGGTAGAGAAGTTTTTTAACTCGCCACGATGGCGTCCGAGATAGCGCACATCCCAATCTTCCAGCTCCGCCGAGCTGTTGATGTTTGCCAGCTCGCGGAGCGCTCGCTCTTGCAAGGCGTCGAGCTGAGCCAACAAGGCATCAAGTTGTTCAATCATAGCCATCCATCCTTCTCTACAACAGCACAGTATGGCTTACGGTCAGCGAGGGAGGAGAGCACGCCTTCTCTCCGGTGGGGCCGCCATGCCAGCTAGCTCCGCCTGTCGATACGTCATACGGTCCGATGCCAGCCCAGCCAGCCGATGGCTAAACCAATAGTCAGTCGCTAAGATCAGGTCAGACTCGACGATAGAAGCTATACCAGGTTAAGTAGCGTCAGCCCAATGCCCTCCAGCCAGAAAGCCTGACCGAATCAAAAAAACCGGCACATCGTCAACTGGGACGAAGCTTGCCGGTCTTACCAGTCGCGCTGGTCTACCACGCTGGGCCGCTACACACTCTTGCGCTGGTTGGCTGTAGCGCTTCTCTTTATGCCCGCTCAGGCTGAGAAGCGCCACATCTGTCAGCCGAGCGGAGTAGACCCGGCGTGTCGCATGACTCCGCGGTACCACCCGTTTTGGATTGCCTGATGGGCACCTGAATGAAAGGAAAGCCAGCCAGGCCCCAGATTCGGCTATTCCAGGGTCGGGGCTGGGCCTGAGCGCCCAGTCCAGCAATCCCACTCGGTTCGTCCGCTAACGGGGACGGGCCGGGACTGCCTACCAGGGTCGGTCTAGCCGCTCTCTTGTAGAACGGTCTCCGGCTCCTTCAGCAGCCAGCTCTGGGGTGAACTTCCGCGCTACGGACTGGTGAAAAGGCTCGCAGCCACTGGCCTTTTCTCTCTGCCCACACCCTGCCGCCCGCTGCGGCAGAGCGTTTCCCCTCTCGTCCGATGTGCGCCTACTCTCCCCTTCAACGCCTTTGGCTCTGAACTATTCTGTTTGCCTGGCTCTCGGCGGAGCAGCAGCAGAACTCGATGAAGGCGAGGGCCTTCCTCCTGATGTGACTTGAGCTGAGCTAGCCTCGCCGCAGGTATGGACCTGCTGACAGGGTAAAGTCTTCCCTCGCAATTCTCTGTCTGTAAGCGATCAAGGTATAGTATGCCAGATCTGGCATCGAAAGTCTAGCAGGTAGTTCCATCCCCTTTCCCCCTGGGCTTGCCAGCTCTCCCGGCGCTGCCGCCAGAGGCGCCTGACCAGCCAGCGCCCCGGGCCTGCTCACAAAAATGGGCAGCCAGTCATGCAGACCGCGGGCCTCGCGACCGATCAGGCGCCTCTCTAGACCATCATGGAGCAACCCGCCGCTGATCGGGCGCGATCGGATCGGCAGGTCCCCTCTCTCATCTGTTAATGCCTGGTTAGCGGCTGAGCAGGGCCGCCAGGAGGTCTAGAGCGAGCCGCCGCCTGTGACCTCCAGCACGTGACCGGAGACATAGTTTGAGAGGGGCGAGGCCAGGAAGAGCAAGGCCCCGGCAGCCTCCTCGGGGGTTCCCGGGCGTCCCAATGGGATCAGCATGGTGGCCATCTGACGAAGCTGGCCGGGAATACCCAGCTCAACTTCTTCGCCCTCGCGCTGAATCTTCTCGCCGCCCTCCTTGGGGGCCGTCAGTCGCGTTTCAATGAAGCCGAAACAGGCACAGTTCACCTGCACATTGTAACGTCCCCATTCTTTCGCCAGCGTCTTCGTCAGTCCGACGATACCCGCCTTGGCGGTCGCATAATTAACCTGACCAGCGTTCCCATGCAGGCCCGAGACCGAGCAGACATTGATCACCTTGCGCGGGTTGGCACGCCCGTTAGCCTCTTGCTCGCGTTTGGCCGCTTCGCGGATAAAATGGGAGGCCTCGCGCAGGATGCGGAAAGGTGCCGTGTTGTGCACCTCCAGCATGGCGTACCACTGCTTATCGGTCATCTTGTGAATGACACCATCCCAGGTGTAGCCGGCGTTGTTGACGATGATATCGAGGCCGCCGAAGGTGTCGAGGGTGGTCTTGATGAGTTGAGCCGGAAAGGCCGGATCAGTGACGTCGCCAACTACAGCAATGGCCTTGCCGCCAGCGTTGCGAATAGCTGCTACCGTCTCGTCTGCGGGACCCTGGTCGAGATCACTCACGACAACTGCGGCCCCCTCTGCCGCGAATAGCTTCGCGGCAGCCGCTCCGATGCCGCGTCCAGAGCCGGTGATAATGGCGATTTTACCGTCAAGCAGACCCATTGCGCTGACTCTTCCTTTCTACTCTATGGCTAGTTCTGTTTACTCTTCACTGGAGATTCGCAACTGCAGCACAGCAGTGCGCTACAAACCCTGGCTTTTCTTTTTACCTCAATCACATGTATCGAGGCGAGGGCTTCCGCCACGCTCGCTTGCTCACCATTGCACGCAACGAAACGAGCGCCTGCGCAGCGCTGTCGGGCGGGCCCGGACAGTTCTCCTCTGCCCGTATGCTGAGCCGAGCATCAGCTTTGCGCTGGCTAGGCGCTGCCGCGCTTTGGCAGGGCCGCCACGAAAGTGCCGCTCGCCTTCACATCGCCGTTCTGATCCACTGCCTGGATCTTGCCGGCAATACGCGCCTCACCGTCAGCCTCGTATTTCTCGGTGATGGTCCCGCTGCAAGTAATGACATCGTCAAGGCGGGTCATACTTTTGAAGCGCACGCCGAACTTGCGCAAGGCCGTCGGACCTACATAGTCGCTGAGGAGCTGGCCAAGAAAGCCCATGATCAGCATGCCATGCGCAATGATGCCTCCAATGCCGAGCATCTCGCCAATCTTGGGATCAGTATGGAGCGGATTAAAGTCGCCTGATGCGCCAGCGTAGCGCACAAGCTGTAGATGAGTTATCGGGGATTTGACAAGACGGGGAATCTCATCGCCGACCTGGACATCTTCGAAATAGCGCTTCGTAGGCAGTTTCGCTTCCGTCGTCATTCACGTACTCCTTTGGTCGGTCTTGCTGCGACCCTGGCTAGCGAACGATCAGGACCTGACGCGCCTTCAGAACTTCCTGTCCGTTCTGATTGGTATAGCGGGTCTCCAGCGTCAGAATATCCATTGAAGAGCCATCCTTGCTCTGACGTGATTTGCCATCGACAAGCGTCGTAACGCCGGTTAAGACGTCGCCGGCGTAGATCGGTGCCAGATACTCGTACTCCTCTTCACCGTGGATGATGCGCATCACATTGACACCGATAGCCACCAGATGCTTGACAAAGTCGGGATTGCCCCAGAACTGGAAGGTTGTCGGCGTCGTCGGCGAGGCCGGCACATCTGGATAGCCTGCCGCCTGCGCTGCCTCTTTGCTATGATAGATCGGGTTTTCATCGCCGATCGCTAGATTCAGCTCATGAATCTTACAGCGCTCTACCTGATAGGTGAACGGAGGAAAGCTCTGCCCGATCTTGCTCTGGTCGAACATAAGACACCTCTTCTTCGGCAGTCCGGCAAGTAGCCAGAAATAGTATATAATGGTGTGCGAAACGACGGCAACAGAGGCGCGGCAGCGCAGCCTCTCGCCGCGCCAGGCTTTGGAGGTCGGCAGCTAGCGCGGGCCGCTTTACGACAGCTCGGTGCGGCGCGGCCTCCTGTCTTAGGCAGCGTTTGCTCACCGTTCTTGTAAAGGTATTGTACCCGCATTAGAGCTGTAAAAACAACGTACAAACAGGGGAAAAGCGATAGATGGAATTGTCGAGCCAGGAAATCGTTGAGCGTCTCAATGGCACACGGGCTGGCACCCTGTGGGAGGCCCTGGATATCTCGCTTGTCAGCGCCGACAAGGAGCGCGTGGTGTTGAGCATGCCGATCGGGCCGCGCCACAAGCAGCAGGCCGGCTACCTGCACGGCGGCATCTCGGTGCTGCTGGCCGAGACGGCGGCCTCTATCGGGACGGCTCTTAACATCAACATGGAAGAGCAGATGGCTCTCGGCCTGGAAATCAACGCCAACCACCTGCGTCCCAAGCGCGAAGGCCGGCTGACGGCCATCGCCACCCCTATTCACCGCGGGCGCACCACCCAGGTGTGGGAGATCCGCATCCTGGATGAGCAGGAGAAGCTAATCTGTATCTCGCGCTGCACGCTTGCTGTGGTGCCGCGCCCGCCAGAGGCTATTAACCCACTGATGGCTTCAGATCAAGCCTCCGCGTGATTCAACTGCAGGTCTTGACAGCCTCTGCTCCAGCAGGTACCCTACCTACCAGTAAGAACACTGGCGTTCTTCGTTCAGCATAGCGAGTCTTCTGGCTGTACTTCAAGACAGCCGAGAGGCAGTAGAGAGGTTTTCGAGTTAGTTGCGGGAGCAGGAGGGGAGACCGGCGCGAGATCTCTAGACAAGCAGATAGAGGATGTCTCGCGTCGCTGCCCTGATCCTGTTCCTGCTAGTATCCCCGAGGAGCAGACGCTATGGGCCTGACCACCGCTGGTCTCTCCTACTGGCAGGGCGAACCTGCCGAAATTCCCCTCCTGAACATGACTGTTGGCGACCTCCTGGACCACCGTGCCGAGGAGTTACCCTCAAGTGAGGCTGTCGTCTATAGCGGCTATCCCGAGTATGGCGGCGCCCTAGACCTGCGTTGGACCTATCGCGATTTGCGTGAGCGTGCCGAGGCGGTGGCGCGTGGTCTGCTGGCGCTTGGCTTCCAGAAAGGTGAGCATATTGCGGTTTGGGCGATAAATCTGCCCGAGTGGTTGCTGTTAGAGATGGCCGCCGCTAAGGCTGGCCTGGTGCTCGTTACTGTGAATCCTGTCTTGCGGGCGCGGGAGGTGGAGTATGTGCTCCGTCAGGGAGATGTTGCGGCCCTCTTTTTTATGGCCAGGGTGCGCGATCACGACTGTCTGGAGACGGTGCAGCGGCTGACGACGCCCGCTGGTCCGCCGGGGGCCGTGCGCAGCGAGACCCTGCCCTGCCTGCGCTATGTTTGCTTACTCGGCCCGGTGCCGGAGGCACTGGCCCAGGAACGTACCTGGAGGCCAGCACTCTTTCGCGAGCTGGTTGCAGCGGGCAGCGCCGTTCCTCCCGAGGCCCTGCGCGAGCGTCAGCGAAGCCTCTCCCCCGACGATGTGGTGCAGATCCAGTACACTTCGGGGACTACTGGCTTTCCCAAAGGGGCCATGCTGACTCATCGCAATGTCCTCAATAATGCTATGCTCTTTGTGCGCCGCTCCGATGGTCTGCCCCATGACCGCGTGTGTAATCCTATGCCCTTCTTCCACACTGCTGGCTGTGTGCTCGCTGTCCTGGGCTGTCTCTATATGGGCACGACTCTTGTGCCGATGCTGGCTTTCGATCCCCTCAAGACGCTGCAAATCGTGAGCAGCGAGCGCTGCACGCTGCTCGGGGCTGTACCCACGATGCTGCTGGCCTTGCTGCAGCATCCCGACTTTGAGCGCTACGATCTCTCTACGCTGCGCGCCGTGACTTGCGGAGGGGCACCAGTCCCCCTGACCCTGATGCAGCAGGTCAAAGAGCGGATCGGTGCCGACATCACCATCGTCTACGGGCTGACAGAGTCGTCTCCGGTGATTACGCAGACGCTGCCGCGCGATAGCTTTGAGCTGAAGGCCAGCACGGTCGGGGTGCCGTTGCCTTACACGGATGTGAAAATTGTGGACCCCGCCAGTGGTGCAGTGGTGCCCTGCGGCACGCCTGGCGAGCTTTGCTGTCGTGGCTACCTGGTGATGAAGGGGTATTATAAGATGCCGGAAAAGACCGCGGAGACCATCGACGCTGAAGGTTGGCTTCATACTGGCGATCTGGCGACGATGGATGAACAGGGCTATGTGCGCATCGTGGGCCGTCTGAAGGAGATGATTATCCGCGGCGGCGAGAACATCTATCCGGCAGAGATTGAGGATTTCTTGCTGCAGCATCCAGGCGTGGCCGAGGCCCAGGTGATTGGTGTACCGGACCCCTTCTTTGGTGAGGAGATCGCTGCTGTGATTCGCCCGCGCGAGGGAGCCCAGGTCAGTGCCGAGGAGCTGCGCGCTTTTTGCCAGGGGCAGATCAGTCACCAGAAGGTCCCTCGCTATTTCCTTTTCACGGAAAGCTTTCCGATGACGGCCAGCGGAAAGGTGCAGAAATTCTTGCTGCGCGAGCAGGCTCTCAAAGAGCTGGGGCTGCAGCAAGCCAGGTCCTAGGGCAGACCAGGCATATAACGACCCTGTGCAGCGAGCAGGGATGCGCCCGCTGGGGCAAGGCGCCGTCGGCTGACGCGTCCCTGTTCGCTCTGCTCCTCTTTTTTCTCTGCTTCTACCCCCAGTATCAGAGGGCCTCTCTTCCTGTGAAGGCCAGGCGTGACAGGGGATCGTTCTGGTTAGGCCCCCTGCTGATCAGTCAGGAAAAAAGTACCAGCCAGTGCGCTCGCTTTGCGTTCACTCGTTCCCCCTGCCAGAAGCAGAATGAAGGGAAGCCCGGGCCGTGCTCGCCCGCGACGGCTGCGTCATATGAGGATAAGTCAACGCTATCATATATTTATACTGTTTTTGCTCTTCGTGCTCATGAGCAGCAGCGCCTGCCTCACGAGCGGCGGCCCGACTGGCTCGATGCGGCCTTCCCCGACGGCGACAGCCTCCGGCCAGGCCAGGCGCAGCACGGTTCCGCCCACAGCCATCACAATCACTGCTACCCCAACGCTTAACGACCTGGCCCGTGGCATCGTACGCAATTTGACCCTTGACCAGAAGCTTGGTCAGATGGTCATCGTCGAATTCTACGGGCCCAGCTATAACGCCGACCTGCAACAGATGATTGAGCAGAGTCAGGTCTCCGGGGTCCTTATCGAAAACAATAACGGCAACGCCCAGAGCGGGCCGCAGCTCACGGCGCTCGATGCCGCCCTACAAGCCCATGCCCATATTCCGCTCTTCATCAGCACCGATTTCGAGGGCGGCTACGTCAACGAGCTGCGGCGCATCACCGGTGAGCGTCCCTCCGAGGCCGCCATCGGTGCTACGGGCAGCATCCAATACGCCTACGATCAAGGTCTGGCTGCTGCCCAGACCCTCAAGGCCCTCGGCCTCAATGTCAATTTCATGCCCATTGTCGATGTTCTCTCCAATCCCAACAATCCCGGCCTTCCTCAGCGGACCTTTGGCTCCGATCCGACGCTCGTCACTGACATGGGGCGCGCCTATCTCAAAGGGTTAACCGACGGGGGCGTCATCGGCTGTCTCAAGCACTTCCCGGGCCTTGGCGCGGCCAGCGTCGACCCCCACCGTGCGCTACCCACCGATCGTCGTAGTCTGGCTCAGCTAGCCAGCAGCGATCTTGTTCCCTACCGCACCCTCATCAGCGAAGGGATCGTCCCGATGGTCATGACCACGCATCTTCTCAACCCCCAGCTTGATCCGCGCCTGCCCACCTCGCTCTCACCAGCCGTGGTTACCGATCTGCTGCGCAACCGCCTGCACTTTGAAGGCGTGACCATCAGTGATACTCTCTGGATGGGAGGGATCAGCAACACCTATAGCCTCGCCCAGGCAGCAGTGCTGGCCGTCAAAGCCGGCGAGGACCTGCTACTTGGGCCCCGCGGACTGAGCGAGACACGCAACGTGTTAGCCGCTCTCAAGCAGGCGGTGCTCAAGGGGGAGCTACTGGAAAGTCAGATCAACGCCGCCGTAGAGCGTATCCTCACCCTCAAGCTGCGCTATGGTATCCTCAGCCAACAGCGCGCCCTGGAACTGCTCGCGACACCCAGCGATGGTCAGATCCCTACGGCGCGCGCCTCCTTCCCCAGGAGTCCAGCCGCAGCCGACAGGCGGCGCCTGTCCTGGCCGAGCGTCGCTTGAAGCGAGCTGGCAGCGACACCGCCGTTGTGCTCCTATGCTTCCCCTCAGCGCGCGCCAGGGCCGTCCTCTCCGGTCTCCTGCTCCTTCACAGCAGCCCTTGCAGCGTCGGCGCGACAACGCTCCAGGCGAGCCACAACCTCGGCACTTCCCATCATCGAGACGCCGATCGCACGCAGCTCCTGTTTCCCCTGTTCGTAGAGGCCAGCGACCGCGTCTTCCACCAGGACCAGGCGGAAATCGCGCTCACTCGCCTCGTAGAGGGTCGTGCGCAAAGCATGAGGAAAATTGCAGCCACAGAAGACCAGGGTTGACACCTGGGCGCGGCGCAGATAGTCCTCTAACGGCGTGCTGTAGAAGGCGCCCCAGCGAGGCTTGTAGATGACCACCTCGCCTGGCCAGAGATACTGAATATGCCCGCTCAGCAGGCGCTGCGTCTCCAGGCGTGAGAAGCGATCAGGAAGCAGCTCCGGCACAATCTCACCCCCGGACGACCCGGCCAGCACCCACGAAGCTCCCTGTTCCACTGCGCTGCGATAGCAGAGGTCCACATTCGAGCCATCGGCCAAATAGAGGCGCACGACATGGACAATCGGACGCTCTGCACTGCGGAAAGCCTGCAGCAGGCGTACAATGCGCGGCAGAATGGCCGTGGTGCCGATCATCCCGGCTGGTTGGCCTTCGAGAAAATCTCTTTGCATCTCAATTACAATGAGAGCAACAGTAGTGAAATCAGGCTCAGTATAGTGATCCATGAAGCTCATCAGAGACCGCTCCGCGCTTAAGCCGATCAGCATCTTGTGATCATTGTATCACGCTTGCACCGCTGAAGTCGCAGAAAGCGAAGGAGAGAGCTGCTGAGCGATGATTTGTCCTGGCACATTCCTGCCTGGGAAAACAAAGCCAGAGCAATAAAATGCTGTGAGATTTCCCACTCTGGTGACGTAGTAACTAAGGGGTCAATGAGAAGGGAATCGCGCTCTGAGAAGGGCGCTGCTGGTGCCAGGATTCTCGCTGTGGCTCATTGTCGCCCCTAGTGTGCATCACCAGTACGTGTCACTGATCATATATCCACCGAGGGCGCTTCTCCTTCAGCCATCTGATAGCGAACTGTGGGAATGACATATTTGAATGGTGCGGGAAGGAGTACCAATCACATGAGGAAGCAGAAGGTAACAACAGGCGTTTTCCACTTGCTGCTTCTGGGAATACTGGCCCTCTTTGTCGCCGCCTGCGGTGGCGGCGGACAAAGTGGGACCACCACTACGGCTAAGGCGCCTGCCAGTCAGCAGAAGTTTGTCTTCGCCAACACCGGCGTTCAGGACATCGAAACCTTCGATCCGGCGCTGGTGACCGACCTTCCCTCGTCGACCGCCATTAACCTGGTCTTCACCGGGTTGGTGTCGCTGGACGAGAATCTCAACGTGCAGCCGGAGATCGCCTCGTCATGGGACATCTCTTCAGATGGTCTTACCTATACCTTCCATCTGAAAACGAACGTCAAGTTCAGCGACGGCACACCCGTGACTTCACAGGATGTGGCCTACAGCATCGATCGGGCTCTGCAGCCAGCTACTAAGTCGCCGGTGGCCGGCAGCTATTTGAACCTGATCAAGGATGCTGATCTGCTCAGCGCCGGCAAGATCAAGACCATCATCAACGACAGCCTCAAGACACCTGATAACTACACGATCACTATCACGCTCAGCAAGAAGGCGGCCTACTTCCTGGATGCTCTGGCTTACCCCACCTCGTACGTGGTGGAGAAGAAAATCGTTGAGACCTACGGCCAGAGCTGGACTGATCATCTTGAGCAGGGTGGCGGCACCGGTCCCTTCAAGGTGCAGTCCTACCAGCACAACAAGCAGATCGTCTTTGTGCCCAACCCCTACTACTATGGGCCAAAGCCGCAGCTGCAGCAGATTATCATGCCCTTCTATCAGGACGTGAAGACGGCTTACCAGGTTTACCAGACTGGTAAGATCGATATCACGCCGATCCCCATCACCAACATCCAGCAGGCACGGGCTAAGACGGGTGAGTACAGCGAGACGCCGCAGCTCTCGATCGACTATCTGGGCATGAACTACCTGGTTAAGCCCTTCGATAACATCCACTTCCGTCAGGCGCTCTCGCTGGCCATCAACCGCGACCAGATTATGTCGGCGATCTGGAAGAATACCCGCAAGCCGACCTATCACATCGTGCCGCAGGGGATGCCGGGCTATAATCCCAACTTGACCGGCCCAGCCGGCGTCACCTCGACTGCAGGTGACAAGGCAAAGGCCAAGGAGCTTCTGCAGATGGCTCTCCAGGAGATGAAACTCTCCAGCCCATCTCAGTTGCCGGCCCTGCAGCTCTACTATCCCAGCGGCTCGCAGGACGTGACGAACGAAATCACGACACTTGCTGACCAGTGGAAGAATGTGCTCGGCATCACGGTGAAGCCAGTGGCTACCGACTTTAACAAGCTGCTGGAAGACCTGAACGCTGCCCCGGGGAACTCCAAGGGCATCGGCTTCTGGTCGATCGCCTGGATCGCCGACTACCCCGATCCGCAGGACTGGCTGACCCTGCAGTTCGATGCGGGCTCGCCCAATAACCAGGTCAACTACGGCCAGAACCAATCGAGCGACGCCCAGCAGCAGAAGCAGGTCCAGAAGAATCTGGAGGCGGCTGACGCCATGGACAATGGCCCGGCCCGCTACCAGGCCTACAACCAGGCTGAGCAGCAATTGGTCAACGATGTGGCCTGGCTCTCGCTTGACCAGCGCATTGGTATGCGCTTGCTCAAGCCCTATGTGATCGGCATGAAGTTCAACGCTCAGGGCCTCTTCCCGCCTGAGCTGTGGGCTAATGTCTACATCGCCCAGCATTAGTCTGACCATCCCCTGAGCGTAAGGCAGAAGCTCCTCCGGGAGGATCAGGCAGGCACACGCTGGTGAACGCGGAAAAGCCGGCTGCCAGCCGCTGTGGTACCAGCCCAAGCTAGCAGGAGCAGGCAGGAC
This sequence comes from Thermogemmatispora argillosa, assembly GCF_059696725.1. Taxonomy (NCBI): domain Bacteria; kingdom Bacillati; phylum Chloroflexota; class Ktedonobacteria; order Thermogemmatisporales; family Thermogemmatisporaceae; genus Thermogemmatispora; species Thermogemmatispora argillosa. Next base: position 2,651,422 of record NZ_AP019377.1, read on the forward strand.
CACAGTGGCTGGCGCAGCCGGCTTTCTTGTCGGGCAGGCTTAGGCACCCTTCTCGCAGCCTGTCCCCCCGGCTCGCTCCCGCCCTCTGGCCGTCTTCATCGCCTATTCATGCGAAGGCCGCTTGAGCAAGGCAGGCACTGGTTCCACGAATGGCCCGATCCCATAGAAGGCGTCGCGGTTCCACAGCGCCTGAAAGAGGGCTGCCGTAGAAGCCAGCAGCAGCCAGAGAAAAAGCGTCGCCAGCGAGAGCGCCACCAGCGTATCTCGTAAACGCAAGAGCGCCACCAGCCCACTGGCAACCGTCAGTCCCAGCATAAGCAAGGTCAGCACGAGCGCGTTCAGAGGCGAGCGCAGGCCAAAATAAGCCGCACTAAAGATGATGTAATCGAGCCACGAGGCCGCCTGCAAAGCCAGATAGGCCCCACGGCCCCTAGAGGTGGAGGGCTTATTAAGCACGCGCAGCAGCCCCCAAATGGCCGATAGATTGTTCACGGTCCAGGCAGGGCCGAAGACCCAGGCGGGCGGGGCAAAGATTGATTGTTTCAGCTCCTCGAAGTACGCTACGTCTCCCAGCAGCTGCCCCGGACTGCTGACGCTTCGCCCCTGCCAGCGATTCACCAGGCCACTGAGAGCGAAAGTCAAACCCTGCACAAACCCATAGAAGAGTAGCCCATGATACCAGCGCCAGCGCCGACCAGCCTCGCGAGCCAAGAACTCGTTGGCAATGACACGCCGGTCGCCGCCCGATCTTTCCCCGGCCCTGCCGCGTATAAGCGCCATACCTGTCTGCCTCCTTCTCCATGCACAGGGAAGAGTCGGTTCTCTCTTCCCGCTCAGCCTGGAGCAAGCTCCTGCTTGCCCTCTTCTGTCTGCTATTGTACCTCTCTTAGCAAACGAGCAGCTGCTATGAGAGAGCAGGCGAAGAGGAGGAGGGGGAGGGCAGATAGATAGACAGAAGGATGAGGCCCACCGGCCAGGTGGGCAGCGCCTGCTCTCCTGCCGCTTCGCTCTGAGAGAGCGCGAAGTAACGCTCGTGCCCGGATACGAGAGCGAGCGCGTCGCGAGGGCGGAGCAGAGGGGGGAAAGAGGCAAAGATACCAGACGTTCGCCTTTGCTAGCGCAACGAGCGAGCGGAGCGAACGGCTGCCACACTGGGCCGGTGTGATTGCCTGCCGCTCTGCGAACACAAATAAGAGAAACGAGAAAAGCAGCAGGCTGTGAGTTACTAACCTTTCGTGCTTGACTGAACCTACGTGCGAACTGCGGCCACTTCAGCCAGGGCCAGCAGACGCGCCTTTGCGTTCAGCCGTTACAACGTCTGAACGAAGCTAGCGATAATCGTCTGCACCTCGTCCAGTCGCCCCTGGAAGAAGTGATCAGCTCCCTCGACCACAATCATCGTTTTAGGAGCCGGTAGCTGCTCAAACCAACGCGCCGTCAGCGCATAAGGTGCAATTTCATCCCGACTCCCGTGGATGATCAGCTTAGGCTTAGTGCAGCCCTGTAAGGTGTCTCCATCGAAGCTGCGCGCGGGCACCCCCAGGCCGATCAGCGCCCGAACCCTGCCATCAACGGCCCCCACCCGCAAGCCCACGTAGGCGCCAAACGAGAAACCAGCCAGAATAACCGGGATGCCCGGATAGCGATGGCTGAGAAAGTCGAGCGCGTAGCGTACATCGTCCATTTCCCCTCTCCCCTCATCATAGCTACCCGAGCTTCTGCCCACCCCACGGAAGTTGAAGCGCAGCGCCGGTATCTGCAGGGCTTGAAGAATCTGGGCCACCTTGAACACTACCTTGTTATCCATCGTCCCCCCGTAGAGCGGATGCGGATGGCAGACCAGGGAGACGTAGTGTGGCTTTACGCCCGCTTCCTCGGGCTTCAAAATGCCTTCAAGACGGCCCAGCGGTGACGGTATGTCAACATGTAAGATCTGTGCGATAACATCCCCCGCCTTTCTAGCCTGAAAATAAAGGACTACCCATAGCGAGAGTCGTCACTCTGATAGTATAGCACGAATCTTGCGTCCGCTACAGATATGCTACTTTATGCGCTGTGCAGATTGATAGCTCCAGTGCCGACATCCAGGCGCAAAAGGGCCGTTGGCTGCGGACCACTGCCAGGGACCAGAGGTCCGTAGTAGGTAGCCGAGCCAGCATCTAGACTCACTTGAATGGGGAAAGCGCTCACAATCTTGCCGCTATTCACATAGGCATCGAGCAGCACAGCCGTAGAGGCAGGAAGAGTAATGTTCAGTTGACCAAAGCCGCTGTGAATCTCAAAGAGCGACCTTCCACCCCCCACAGCACGAGTATCAAGCGTTCCGTTGAAGGTCACCTGGCCACTGGCTGTGCGCAAGCTGCTGCCATTGGACAACATCGCCCTCTCAACGGTGATGTTGCCCGCCTCATCTTTGACGACCAGTACGCCATCGAGGCCTTGAATATGGACATCGCCCAGAGTCAGGTCAATATTCAATTGGAAGGGGGCAGCGCTCTGATTGACCTGAGCTGGCAGTCGAAAGCGCAAATCGACGGAGTCATTGGGATCACTCAGGCTCTCCCTCTGCGGCAACGTCGCCGTGACCTGCAGGCTTGTTAATCCCGGCTGTACCTGAACACTGATCCGCTTGAACTCCTCATCGGCCTCGGCCTGCCCTCCGGCTTTTGTCCGTTTAACGATCGTCAGCTCCGGCGCAGAGAGGCTCGCATCGGTCATAATGTCAACACTGCCTATCTGGCTGCTGACCTTAAGCTGCTGCAGGTTATTAACCGGTATCGTCTGCTCGCTTGTCTGCGTATAGGTGCTTACGGTCGGCCCCAGCCCCGGCAAAGGACTGCTGCCTGTGACGCTACGGAGGGCGGCGACAACTGCCAGGATGATCCCCAGCAGCAGCAACAGGATCGATACACTGCACCCCGCTAGAAACCAGAGCCAGGACGGGCCGCGCCCCCTTGGTTTTCGCCGCTCTCTCCCCCGCCAGTCTGATCGCGAAGAGGCCGCTTCCAGGCCATGAGAGATAAGGAGGTCTTCCTCCTGCCTCGCTACCTCTTGCAGATCTTCCTCTTCTGCCGGCTCCCAGCGACGGGCTGCTCTGCGCCTCGGCCTCAGCCGCTGTATCTCCTCCTCCGATTCCCAAGAGTAGGCTTCACGGTCACTAGCGCGGGCACGATAGCGCCGCCGAGAAGAAGGGCGTGGGGGCAATTGCTCGAAGGCCGGCCAGGAATCCTCTTCTGGTTCCCCGGACCAGCGCGGTCCTTTGCTCTCTCTGCTCATGGCTGATCCCTTTCTCTTGTATCTGGTGCCGGGACGCTCTTGCCCTCGATCTGGCTTGCTTGGACCTCTTCAGCCGTCACTCGGGCAGATTCTTCAGACGTCCGCTCGCCTCCAGATAGAGTACGCTTGAAGAAAGCCACAGGTTGGCTCTCACGAAAGGCTAAAGCCGGAAGAACGGCCAGCAGGCAGAGGATGCCGGCCACCAGAAAGATGGTTGTATAGACAGTGTGGGCCGCACTAATCAGGTAAGCCGTATAGGCGCGCAGGTAGGCAGAGCTAAAGGGAGCCGCTCCCGCTGGAGGCACAAACGCGGCTGCCAGCGCGCGGAAGTAGCCCAACCCCCAGGAGGTGAGAGCGGCCAACCCTAAGATCATGCCCACCATGCGCAGCATGGTAACAAGGGCTGCTGCCAGCCCCGCTTGTCTGCCTCGCGCCGCATCGAGCGCTATCACGCCGATCGGCGCGATGACCAGGCCAAAGCCCCAGCCTCCCAGCAAGGTGCTCAGCGTGATCTGGTTCCAATCCACACGCAGCGGCCATAAATGCATGAGCCAGAAAGCCGCCGCTGTACACAACAAGCCGCCGATGGCCACCGGACGGCTGCCCAGGCGCCCACAGAGCCACCCTCCAGCCAAAGCCCCCACAGGGATCATGGCCGTCAGCCGTAGCAGCGCCAGACCGCTGGCAATCGCCGTCTCTCCCAAGACCGTGGCGACAAAGATGGGAATATCCACCATCGCAATGATGAGAGCCGCCCCAACGCATAAACTGACCAGAGCCGCAGCCACAAAGGAGGATCGCCGAAAAAGCTGCAGATCAATGAGGGGCGCGCCTCGACCCGGAAGCGTCATTCCAAGCCGCTGGGCGAGCCCAACAGCGCCGGTCACCCTGTCTTTAGCCGGCGCCTCCCGCTGTAAAAGTAGCTCGATACCTACCAAAATGAGCAGGAGCAGCAGAGCCAGGGCAATCAGGAAAGGGTTGCCTTGCGCGCCTGTGGCCTCGGCCTGACTCTGTGCCTGCAAGCTCGATTGGCCCGCCGTCAGGAGCGTTGCCTCCTGAGCCAGCCCCAGACTCAAGCAGAGAAGCGCAGCGCCAAGCAGAGCCGCCCCAAGCAGATCAATGCCCGGTTGTCGATCGGCCTCCAGATTATGCGCCGGCTCGCGCAGAAAGAAGGCCAACGGTATCATCAGCAGGGCCACCAGCGGCAGATTGAGAAAGAAAATGGCGCTCCACCCCAGCGTCTGCGTAATCCAGGCCCCATAGAGGGGGCCGAGCACGCCCCCGGCTTCCGTAACCATCCCGATCAGCCCCAACGCTGGCCCCAGGCCGCGCGGACCGTAGTAGTCGCCAGCTACAGCCATCGCAATTGGAACAACAGCCCCACCACCTGCCGCCTGGAGAACACGCGCCCCTACCAGCCAGACCAGGCCCGGCGATCGCGTATCAATGCCCAGCCCTTGCAAGAAGCCTAGATCATTCTGGGCCCCCAGCCAGGGCGCTAGCCCACAGATCAGCGAGGCAACAGCAAATAAGGTCAGGCACAGCAGCAGCAGACGCCGTCTCCCATAGCGATCAGCCAACTGGCCCAACAGCGGCATAGCAATCACATACCCAAGCAAGTAGCCGCTGATAATCCAGGCGGCGCGGTCGACCTCTAAGACCGGTATCTGCAGATCGCTGATCATCTGGGGCAGGGCCGTGACCACAACTGTTTGATCGAGAGCCGTCAGGAAGACAGCCGCACAGACGAGGACCAGCGTCGGCAGAGGCAACCGCCCATGTCTCTCAGCCTGGCGGCGCCCGGCATCAGCAAGAGAGCGCACTCCTTCACCTCCAGCAACGGAGAGGCACCAGCATCCCCCCGGCAGGCCTGTCAGACGGCTGGCGCACTAATAGTAATCGTTTCATTGAACTTGGAGAGCTTCAACGTGCGCACGGTCTGGCTCGTATCGCCATCAGCAGCCACTCCCGTCAGGCGGATCTGGCGCGGCAGCTTATCGCTCTGGCCAATCCAGACCACGGCATCCAGTTGTGAGCCAGCGCGTGTTTGATCGCCCAGAAAACCGCGTAGATAACTGGCATCGAGTTTGCCGGCGATCTGCCAGCAGGCCACGCCGTCGATCGTGCTCTCACTGGGGGTCGAAGGATTGCGTATTTGCCCCAAGAGGGCCGCTATACCGGTGCGCGAGTCAGAGAGGACGCGCGGATCTGGCAAGCCGCTGATCGTTTGCCAACGCTCGGTAAAGGGATCAGTCACGTACTGCTTCTCGCCCACAACAATGATTCTAACCTGCATCACAGACCCCATTAAGGAGGCGTTGGCCTGGGCCTGCAAGCGATCGGGAACGACCAGATCGCCATCAGCACTCTGAATCATGAGGCCAGCCCCGCTGCCAGCATGCTCAACCTTGAGATTAAAATGATAGGACTGGACTTTTTGCATGGCGGCCTGTGCCTGAGTTAGCAGCTGTCGCGCATCTGGAACTGAGCTACCACCACAAGCTACCAGCCAGAGCGCTATGGCCAGCCCGGCAAGCATGACAAGGCAGCGCCGGCGTCGGCCCCTGCTCATCCTGGCGCTTCGACAGCGCCCTAGTTCACTTTCCGGTCTCTGGCGTTTGCAGTTCAACATCTGCGCCTCCTGATCAGTCTTGCTGTGCAGCATCTTACGCTTCTGCTAACGATTGTACCAGCTACGGAGACCGAAGGTAAGACGGGGGTCAAGCTCCCTCCCACTGTCTCCCAAGCCGGAGAGCACTGGTCTACACATGCACCTGGCTTCTAACGCCGAGCAAGCAGAGCAAGTAGCAGCCCTTTTCAAGGAGAGCGCCGCAAGCTATAATTACCATGCAACGACAGGCAATACGTCAGCAGGCATGAAGGAGCAACTCATGGCTGAGAAGCCGCGTTTTCGTGTCCGCTTCTGGGGCGTGCGCGGTAGCTACCCAGTACCAGGAACACAAACGCTACGCTACGGTGGCAATACCGCTTGCGTCGAGGTGGACGCCAGCGGGCGTACACTGGTGCTGGACGCTGGCAGCGGCATTATTGCCTTGGGCGACTCGCTGCTGAGACGTAGCAATGGCCATGCGCTTCACATCGCTCTGCTGATTACTCATGCTCACGGCGATCACTTGCTTGGACTGCCTTTCTTCGCCCCTCTCTATGAACCAACGGTCAGCATCGACTTCTTTGGTCCCCGACTGGCCGGGCGCGATCTCGACGAGCTTGTTATTCCCGTTATGTCGCCACCTTACTTCCCTGTCGATATACGACAATTACCGTCGCGGCGAGCTTTCTACACGCTGGAAGACAACATGTGGATCATTTGGAAACCGGGCCGACAGCAGCCACTGCTGCTGCAGGAAGATCAGATTTCACGTGAGCCAGGCCCTTTGCCGCTGGAGGTCCGCGTCCATGCCCGGTTTACCACCCTCCACCCTCAGAATGGCTCGCTGCTCTATGCCATTGAGCACGCTGGGCGGCGCCTCATTTACGCCACTGACCTGGAGTGGGGAGAGGAGTATCAGAGCGAGATGCTGGCCTTCCTGGATCGGGCCGATCTTCTCATCCACGATGCTCAGTATACTCCCGAAGATTACCGCCAATCGCGGCGTGGCTTCGGCCATAGTACCTACGAGATGGCGGCTACGGTGGCGCGGCTGGCCAGGGTAGGCGAGCTGATCCTTTTCCATCATGAGCCGACCTACGACGATCAGAAGCTAGAGCGCATCGAGTCCGCTACCCGTCGACACTTCAGCCGCGCGCGCCTGGCCCGCGAAACGATGGAGATCGATCTGCTGGTCAGCTCATAAAAGCTACGAAGTCTGTCGCCCGAGGGAGGTTGAGGCCTGTAGCATAGACCAGAGAGCGTACTAACTAAGCTAGCGATCAAGCCAGCAAGCATCAGCTGACGCATCAATCCGGGTCTGCACCAGTGCCAGCAGCGTCTGCAGTCAAACGCCAGCCTCCGCGGAGCCTTGCACGGAGATCCGACATCGACTACGAGGAAAGCAATGGAGACGAAAATCAATGTGGTTTTGGCGTTGATGATCGTCGTTTCTTTTTTGATCGCCATCGTACTGCACGAGTTCGCTCATGCCCAAATGGCGACCTGGCTCGGCGATCCAACGCCCCGGATCGAGGGGCGCTATACGTTACGTCTGCGCCGCCACCTTGATCCGCTTGGGACCTTGCTCTGTCTCATTCTGGCCTTTCTGCCGACCATCCTGGGACCTGTCGGCCTGGGTTGGGGCCAGCCTGTGAAAACCGATCCCTGGAAGCTGCGTGGCGGACGCACGAGCGGTCCCCTGTTGGTTGCTCTGGCAGGTCCAATTTTCAGCTTACTGGTGGGCCTGGCCTTTGCCGTGCTCGCCCGGCTCATCTACCCCTTCGTCTCGGATAACGCTGTGCTGCTGCGTATTCCGCAATTCCTGATGGTCTTCGGCTGTACCAATCTGGCCCTGACCATTCTGAATATTCTGCCGGTTTACCCGCTTGACGGCTATCAGATTGTCTACATCTTGCTGCCCACTCGTCAGGCGCTTCAGTTCGCTCGTTCTGGTCCCTGGGGGCCGGTCATTATCCTGGCGCTGTTCTTCCTGATCCCCTTTGCCGCTGAGATCGCTCAGATGCCAGATCTCTTCCTGGCTCATATCCCCGACTATATTCGCGAGGGAGCTTTCTTCCTGGCGAGTCTGGTCACTAATCTGAGCGTAACAAATATTGACAAAATCTACAGCTTCTGAGCGGGCATGGTATCTATGGGGCCGCAACATTGCCAGGTGAGCCTGAGACCAGAGCAGCGGCGGGCGGGCAGGTTCTTGTCACCTGCGCGCATCGCCTATCGCCTTAAACAGGTCTGGAGTCAGCTCGGCCCTGTCCGCCCCCTGAGCGAGAGCGAACGGGCTGAACTGAAGGCTGTGCTATCTCCTGCCGCGCTTACTCTTTTTGAGACAATGTCGCCGGCAGATCAAGCTCATTGTCTGCGCGTCTATCACGGCTTACAAGCCCGAGGCTGTCGCGATCAGGAGCTGCTCATTGCCGCGCTCCTGCACGATGTGGGTAAAGGGGCCGGGCGTGTGCCTTTCTGGACACGACCCCTGATTGTGCTTGGCAAACGCCTGGCCCCCCGTTTACTGGCCCGGTTGGCCGACTATCCGCGGCCCGAGCTGCCCCGCTGGCGGCAGGCCCTCGGCTATGCCTGGTGGCATGCCGACATCGGAGCAACCCTCGCCGCACAGGCCGGCCTCTCCGCCCGCACGGTGCTCTTTATTCGCACCCATCATCAGCCAGACGGGCCTGCCGCTGAGCTACATGCCATTGACGAGATTTCCTAGCCGGCTGGCCAGAGAGTAGCGCCAGACCGCGGCCAGGCAGGCCGGCGCTCCCTCTCGCTGAGCCAGTCTGGGAGAGGCCGGCCTGTGTCTTCAGGATAGGGCCAGGCAAGAGCGATTGACCCCATTCCCCTTCTCCCTCTATACTGATCCTGCCCCGGTCAAATCCGGGATCGGCTCAGCTCGTTCTTGCGAACCGCTGGCCCTGCAAGCGCCTGGAGCGGGCGGCAGCAGTCGAGTCGGGCAGGCCAATGGCAGATCGGATCTAACGGCGCGAGGCCACCACATACGAGGTTTCTGGACATGACACAGGACAAGGAGCACAATCCCCGAGCGCAGGCAACGGCTACCTCGGCTGTTCACGAGGCCAGTCCAGCGCCCGAGTCTCGCAGCGCCCAGGCTCAAGAACAGAGTGCAGCTCTGACGACGGACCGGCCAGAGAAGCAGTTTCCATTACAGAGCGCCTCTGAACTCTGGGGACTACCTCAGACGGGCTATATCGTACGTTTGCCTGTCTTCGAGGGTCCTCTAGAGCTATTGCTTTACCTGATCGAGAAACGCCAAATGGAGATCACAACCATCTCGCTCGTGGCCGTCACCGATCAATATCTGGCCTACCTACGCCGTTGGCGCGAAGAGGAGTTGCCCCTTGCCAACATGGCAGCCTTCGTCTCCATTGCCGCCCGTTTGCTGTTTATCAAATCGCAGAGCCTCTTGCCGCGCAGTCCTCGTCAGGAGATCTCAGAGGAGGCGCGACAGGCGGAAGAGATGGCAGCCGAACTGGAGCGCCATCTGAAGGAATACAAGATTGCCAAAGAGATCGCCAATGTGCTGCGTCAGCGGGCGGAGGCCGGACTCCAGACCTACGGGCGTTCTAGCCTGCTGGCCGGCATCGAGGCCCAACTCGCCTGGACCCCGCCGACCTTAGTTGGCCTGGAAGTGGAGGCGCTCGCTCGCAGCTTCCGCCGTCTACTGGAAGCTCGGCGCCGGGCTGAGGCTGAGGCCAACGATGGTCTTGTGCTGCCTGTGGCGCGCGTTCGCGTGAGCGAGCGCATGGCTGTCATCACCGAGCGCCTTCGAACGACGCCGCGCCTCTGGCTGAGCGATTTGCTGGAGCCGGGGGCCTCGCGCCTACTGATCGTAGTCACCTTTCTGGCAATGCTCGACCTATGGAAACACGAGCGCATCAGCGTTCGCCAGGAAACCCTGTTTGGGCCGATTCTCCTCGAGCGCGGGCCGCGCTGGCAGGAGAGCGAAGCGGAGTCAGGCCAGTCTTGGGCTGAGGAAGTCAGCGAGACAGACCCCGACTCCTTCTCCTCCTAAAAGGCAAACCTGCCTCATCTGGCGTCAGCCTTGTTCTTCCCCAAAAGCAGGCAGGAGTCAGGTCAGGCCAAGATCGGTTGCTAGTTCGTTCCGGTCACAACTTGACAAGGGCAGGCTCAAAATTTATACTAAAACAATAGTAAATCCCCACACAGAAAGAGTGCTTGCCCAATAGCAAGCGAGCAAGAAGCATAAAGGACCTCTGGCGGGGTGCGGCGAGCAGCTGCGCCCTGCGCCATTCTAGATAGACTCAAGATGCATGCACGAGGGGAGTGTTGTTATGACGGACGAACCCAGGGAAACCACAGAGAGGCCGCAGACTGAGCCAACGCCCCAAAGCCCGGAACCGGTGGCTGAGACGCCCCAGCCTCAAACAGAGCAGCCGGAGGCCAGCGCAGCCCCTACCCAGGCCGAGGCAGCAGAGACGTCCGCTGCTGCCGCTGCTGCTGAGGAGCAGCCCGCTCCTACGCTTGAGGAGCGCGTGGCTCAGCTAGAGGCTCAGATCGCTGACCTGACGGCCCAGCTCGCCCAGGCTCGCCAGGAGGCCCGTGAGAACTGGGACAAGTTTGTCCGCGAGCGCGCCGATCTGGAGAATTTCCGCAAGCGGCGTGAGCGTGACATTGCCGATCGCGTTCTCCAGCAGAAGAAGGCCCTGTTGAATAAGCTGCTTGAGGTCATGGATAACCTTGATCGCGCGCTGGCCTATCAGGACAGCCTGGATCGTCAGGGCCTGCAGCAAACGCTGCGTCTGGTGGCCTGGCAGATGAACGAGCTGATTCGCAGCGAGGGCTTGACTCCTGTGCCTACTGTGGGCGAGCAGTTTAATCCCTATATTCATGAGGCGGTCGAGGCCGTTGAGGACAGCGAAAAGCCGGAGGGGATCGTCGTAGAGGAGGTGCGCAAGGGCTATAAGCTCAGCGATGAAACGCTGCGCCCTGCCCGCGTCAAGGTCACCGTAGCCGCAAGCAACAAGGAGCGGGAACAGCCAGGAGGGGAAGGGGAGGCCTAAGCGGAGAGCGATGGCGGGAGGCTGGGGCCAGTGAGTAGCCCAATCCGCTCTCTTGCAAGCAATGAGGCGCTCGGGCCACAATGAGGCGACCCACTACCTGGGGAGAGCAGAAGCCCAAACGCCTACTCTCTGCAAGGATTGAGGCCTTTCTCTCTCCGATCCAGATCGGCTGGATCGGCCTTACTGATTGACTGACAGGCAGCCGTGGCAGGCCGGTGGCAACGTGGTAGGGTCCCACCAAACCAAGCCCGGCAGATCCGTCGTGGCTCCGCAAGCAAGCGCGCTGGCAGAAGCTAGCTCCTCTAGCTGCCAGGGCCAGCAGCTCTTATCGCAAAAAGGGGCGGGCAGATGGAATATAAAGACTACTACAAGATCCTCGGCGTCGCTCGCGGGGCCAGCGCCGATGAGATTAAGAAGGCCTTTCGCAAGCTGGCCCGCAAATATCACCCCGATGTCAACCCGGGTGATCGCTTCGCCGAGGAGAAATTCAAGGAGATTAACGAGGCCTACGAGGTTCTCTCCGATCCGGAGAAGCGGCGCAAGTACGATACACTCGGCCCCAATTGGCAGGATCAGTTCGCCAGTTTTTCGGGCTTCCGGCGCTCCTACCCCTATGGCAGTGGTCGCTCAGCGACAATGGACTTTGAGGGTAGCAGCGGCTTCTCCGATTTCTTTGAGGCTCTCTTTGGCCGTGGCACACGGACGCCGCGGCAGGAGTTCCGACGACGCGCCGGCGAAAATATCGAGCAGCCGGTCGAGGTGACGCTACGCGAGGCTTATACGGGCGGTACGCGCACCTTCAATATCCAGTCGACGGAGATTTGCCCCGTCTGCCAGGGCGTTGGCGAGGTGCATGGCCGAGCCTGCGCCACCTGTGGTGCGCAGGGTACAGTCGTGCGGAGTAAGAAAATCCAGGTGAAGATTCCTCCTGGGGTTGATAATGGCTCGCGCATCCGCGTCGCCGGTGAGGGCCAGCCCGGGATCGGAGGCGGGCCGCGTGGTGATCTCTACTTGATCATTAGCGTCAAGCCAGACCCTGTCTTTGAACGTCGAGGCGACGATCTCTATCTAGATATCGATGTTGATCTCTATAAGGCGCTGCTGGGTGGGGAGGCGCTTGTCCCCCTCCCCGATGGGCGAAAGCTGATGCTGACGATCCCGCCCGAAACGCAGAATGGGCGGCTCTTCCGTCTGGCGGGCAAAGGCATGCCTCGCCTGCGCAGCGAGGGTCAGGGCAATCTTTACGCCCGCGTGCGCGTGGTGCTGCCTATGCACCTCTCCAACGAGGAACGCCAGCTCTTCGAGCAGCTAGCCCGTACGCGGAACGTCGAGGTTCGTTCGGCCACCTGATCGACCAGATCGGACCAGAGCGCGATAGAGGCGTTCTGCTGCTCGGCCCGGCCCGACCTGGCAGGTCAGCCACCATTCGCTCGCTTGTCGTCTCCAATCGGCCAGGGCACAGTACAACGTCTTGTCTATCCTCTGGTCTGGGTATAGCTTTGCCCACGCGCCTCGGGTGGCGACTGAGTGTCGCGGTTCGACGGTCAGACGCATTTTATTCATTCATTTGCGTAGCATGGCAGGCTAGCCAGACAGCTTGGCCCGCCCACTGTCCTCTCCTTACCTGCTTGATTCTGGCTGAAGCAGGTAAGGAGAGGGCAGCCGGGCAGCGGCCAGGCACGGCCTGAGCACTAGGAAGGAAGGAGGGAGGTACCGTGCCGGAGCGTGAAAATGGTGCCTGGTATATCATTAGCGTCGCGGCAGAAAAAGCTCAGGTGCATGAGCAAACTCTACGTCACTATGAGCGCCTCGGGCTGATCTCTCCTGCTCGCAAAGGCAACAGCCCCCATAGCCCACGCCTCTACTCTGATAAGGATATTGAGCGCGTGATCCATATTCGCCGGCTGATGCGCGACCTGGGGGTGAATCTAGCTGGCGTAGAGGCGATCCTCCATATGAAGGATCGCATGGAGCAAATGCAGCAGGAGATGGAGCGCGAGATCGCCCGTCTACGCGAACAACATGAGGCCGAGACGCGCCGTCTCAAGGAGATTATCCAGCGCCTGCAGCAGGGGCTGTCTTCGCCCTCTTCATCTTCGTCATCCCCATCGTGAGGCCGGTCAGACTCCCCTGCCAGAGTCGCTATCTTCCACAGGCCCGAGGGCTTGTGAGTGAGTGAGTGCGTAAGAGCAAGCAAGTGAGTAAGTAAGGAGTATATTGGCAGATGGGTTCAGACGGGCCAAGATCTGTCTGCTCGCCTGCCTTGCTACGAGACGGCTATCTCTGTTTTTGCCTGCCTTCCCCGCGGAGCGCCTGCCCCACCTCGGAGGTCTCTTGACCTACTGTCACATCAGGCTGCAGGTGGCACAGGCTGCGCTGGCTTCTTCATGAAGAGCGTCGCCAGGCGCTCCGCATAATCCCCAACTACTGGTAACTTGAGATACGAGCCACGGTAAGCCATGATCATCAGGAAGAGCCAGGAGAGGCCTCCGACGACCAGAATCACCCCCGTGGCACAACTGATAGGCAGGGCCAGAATAATGGTGCCCAGCAGCGGAATAAGCCCGATGGCCCTTACTACGGCGAAAAGTAGAGTAAGCCCTCCAAACCAGAGGATCGATTGGGCTGCGTGGAACCGCACAAAGCGATTCCTCCGCTCCACCAGGAAGATGAAGATGCCGCTAAAAAACCAAAACAGGTAACTCAGGAGAGCTTCGCTCCTGGCATCCATCTTGAGCGCGGTAGGATCAAGAACGCTGGCAGCTCGCGCCACACTGGCTGGCGGCTGGTAGGCATAGTATTGCTGCTGTTGCTGTTGCTGACCAGCGGGACCATAATAAGGGGTGCCACCTGGCCCCGTCTGTGAGCTGCCATATCCCCCATAGCCTCCGTACCCTCGATAGCCTCCATAACTGGGACCGGACTGTTGCGGCTGCTGTGATTCTGGGCCCTGGGCTGGCTGCTGATTTGGATTCCAATTCATAGGCGATCACCACTCCTGCTCTCGTGCCTTCTCTGCCTTCAGGGAAGCCGGGGCCTCCTGGGTGAGGAAGACGAGTGCGCCGCTTGCCTCGCCAGGAATGCCATCTGTTCAATCACGATCTAGCTAGCTAGGTAGATAGGCCAGGCCTGCGGGACAGGGCTGAACGATGCAACTGAACGCAGCCCCTTCCCTCAGCGCAGGCAGCCAATCTGCTGTCTGCTACCATTACGTAGGATGCCCAAGGAGGGTTGTACCTTGAACGTCTAGGGCTGGCCGCCAGCAAGCCCACGGGCTGGTAGCCGGCCAGCCAGAGGGTGAGGGCCAGGATCGCTCTCAGGAGCAAAGCCGCCCAACCAACCAGTCAGCCAGGCGCATTGCCATGTCTGCCGAGCGCCTGGCCCGTCAGGCCTGCCAACTATCTGGCTGGCTGGCTGGTGATTCCCCTGCCTGTTTATGCCCTATCTCAAAAAGTGGGGCCAGCGGGATTGCTGTAGCGTTCGGCATAATCGCCGACCACCGGTAACCGAATGTGGCGGCCAAGGAAAGTCAAGACGATCAACGCAGCCCAGCCAAGGACCGACACGACCTGAATCAGGTCGGCCAGGAAGCCAGCAACCACGCCAATCACCGGAATGAAGCCCATCAGCCGTAGAGCCATAATGACAACAGTGATCAGTCCGAAGAGAATCAATGACTGCATGGCGTGGAAGCGCACAAAGCGATTGCGCTTCTCCGTCAGAAAGATGATCAGTCCACTGAGCCAGAAGAGCGCATAAGCTAAAGCGGCCGCTACGGGAGCTGGCAGGCCCGAGGAAGTCGGCGCATTGGCCTCCGAGGCAATAGCAGCACTTTCAGCCGACGAGAAATCCAACCTGCGCCACTGGCCATAGCGATACTGTTGCTGTTGCTGTTGACCATACTGACTATAGGGATCATATGAATTATGGCCGCCACCATACTGATAGCCTTGCTGTGGCTGATAAGGGTTCTCATAGGGCGGTGGCGTCGATTCCTGCGGATTGGGATTCCAGCTCATCTTTCGACTCTCACTCTTTGATGATGAAAATGCTCCTGTTGACTGCTCCCATTATCTATATATTATTACGCATAGGGAACGGTCCGCGTTGTAGGAGATCTGGCAGACCGGCAGACCTGGATAGAGTAAGCTGGTTCCAATCGGCAAGCAGACAAGCCACCGCGCCAGCGGCCCACTGCGAACGCAGAAAGACTCGCAAGGAAGGCAGGAAGACAGGAGAGATGAGAAGAGCCGAAGGTGTCAACCCCACGGTGAGAGAAAGGAGGGAGCCGCCTTCCTCCCCTGGATTCCTCCAGGGGTCTCCGGCGGCATGCCTGTATGGATCTTTCTCCCCGACTCTTTTGCTTTTCTCAGCATGAGATGAGCAGCGGACCATTGCCCCACGCTGGCAGGCTGGTCGTATTACGGGGACTGATCCACCACTTAAGAACGATGAGGCCCTCGCCGGGCCGGGTCGCCCCTGGATCGACCTCCGACCTCAGAGGCCCATACCGGCGGGAGGCGTATTCGCGTAGCGCTCGGCGTAGTCTCCAATGACCGGCAGCTTAAAGTACTTCCCCTGGAAGGCCATGATGAGCAAGACGATCCAGGAAACGAAACCCACCAGGCCGGTGAGTCCCAGGAGGCAGAAGGCCAGCAGCCCTATCAAGGGGATCCTTTCCAGGACGCTCAGCACTATCACCACGACAGTTAAGGTGCCGGACCAAATGAGGGACTGCATGGCGTGGAAGCGCACAAAGCGATTCTGCTTCTCTATGAGGAAGAAAATCAATCCAGTGAGCCAGCCCAAGACATAGCTCAAGCCAGCAGCTACGTTGGCTTCCATGCCCATCGAGGTGGGGCCCAGGCTGCTCGCGGCGCCCCCCATGCCATAGGGTTGCTGCCCACCATACTGAGCCTGTCCATAACTGGGACCGGAACCATAGGTAGAACCGCCATAGGGATTATTGGGAGGGGAGCCATAAGGACCGCCAGGCTGCGAGGAGTATCCCCCATACTGACCGCTGTCCGGCTGATTAGGGTCCTGTCCAGGAGTAGGATTCCAGCTCATTATCAATGCTCCTCTTTCTTCTCTCTGCACAAGAGAGAACTGTGATGAAGGATGTAGAAAGCTCTGCGCGACCACTGTCGGAGTGGAACAAGCGCAGAAATGCCCTAGGGACTACGAACTACCCGGTGCCGTTCTGAGATAGTCCCTTAAGTATACGTGGACGCTATAAGCCGTCTCCTGGCCACGTGCCCCTTACCGATCCCGCTCATCGGCTCCACGCATGGTCTTTGTCCCCACCGTGCTTGAAACAGGCCTATACGTGCCAGATTCGGGCGAGTTACCTCGCTCCTGTCTCCAAGCAAGCAAAACAAGAGAAGGTAGCGCAAGATCGCCAGGCCAATCAAAGTCTTAGCCTGATCACTGACCTGTGGCAGTCTCAGCGACACGATCGATAGCTAACTGCTTCCCTCCGTTTAGCCAACGCGGCGCCACGCAGAAATTTTCTTCTCCAAAAGAGTAAACGTCTTACCTCACGATTCCTCGAGGATCAATCTCAGCCCCTGACCAGGATCACTCTCAGCTCCTGACCGGGCAACAAGTCAGCAGCGGGAAAGAGAACCAGGCTCACGGCTCCCGTTCAGGCATCTCATCTGAAGCGCGTGCCCCTAGCTGCGCCTGTGGCAGATCAGCAGCATGATCCTCCTGAGCGGGCAGGATCAGCGACGGCTGCTCCTGGGATTCTTCCCCCTGACGGACCTGCTCCTCTTCCAGCCTGCGGTTTTCGACCGCGGCATGGCGTGAGCGCGAGCGTCCGCGCGAGGCAGGCAGGCGCTCATCGACATGCACAGGGCGCGGCTCCACCAGCGTGTGACTGTCGCTCTCAGCATCGGCTTCTGCCTCTGCCGCGGAAGGTTCGGCCAGAGCCGTGGCAATTACCTGATCCATTGTCTCGACCAGCGTAAAGCGGATCTGCTGACGAATGCGAGCCGGGATCTCCATCAGGTCCTTTTTATTCTCTGCTGGCACCACAATATGACGCAGTCCGGCCTGATGGGCCGCAAGAATCTTCTCTTTCAGGCCCCCAACACCGAGCACCCGGCCTCGCAAGGTAATTTCCCCGGTCATGGCCACATCGCCACGTACCGGACGGCGCGTCAGGGCCGAAATCAGAGCTGTGGCGATCGTGATGCCAGCGGAAGGGCCATCTTTGGGAATGGCGTTCTCCGGCAGATGGATATGCAAATCCGTGACATCCTGGAAATTGGGATCGATGTTCAGCTCAGTAGCCCGCGAGCGAATATACGACAGAGCCGCAATGGCCGACTCGCGCATGACATCGCCAAGCTGGCCCGTAATCAGGAGCTCGCCTTTGCCCGCCATCGTCACCACCTCGACCGGCAAGAGAATGCCCCCATTCTCAGTCACGGCCAGCCCCATAGCTGCCCCGACCTGCATATGCATATTGAGGGGCGGCGTTGAGTAACGGGGCATCCCAAGATACTGCTCAAGTGAGGAAGTGGTCAGGCGGAGATGAGTTGAAGGGCGAGCGATGATACGGCGTGCAGCCTTACGACAGATGGTGGCTAGCTGGCGCTCCAAATTACGTACACCCGCTTCGCGCGTATAGTCCGTCACAATGCGCTCCATTACTGAGCGCGGGATCTTTAGCTGCTCCGGGGTCAGACCATGCTCGGCCAAAACCTTGGGCAACAGATGGCGCAGGCCGATATTGACCTTCTCCTCCAGCATGTAGCCAGGGACTTCGATGATATCCATGCGATCGGCCAGCGGGCGCGGGATCTGATACTTAACATTGCCAGTGCAGATAAAGAAGACTTCCGAGAGATCGTACGGGACCTCCAGATAGTGATCAACGAACTGGGAATTCTGCTCGGGATCAAGCACCTCCAGCAAGGCCGCCGCTGGGTCGCCACGATACTCCGAGGAGAGCTTGTCGATCTCATCGAGCAGAAAGACCGGATTGCGCACACCCGCGGATTTCATCGACTGGATAATGCGTCCGGGCAAAGCTCCCACATAGGTCCGACGATGACCCCGAATCTCAGCCTCATCATGAACTCCCCCGAGAGCAATACGCACAAACTTGCGCCCCAGCGCGCGGGCTATCGATTGACCCAGCGAGGTCTTTCCCACTCCCGGCGGACCGATAAAACAGAGAATCTGCCCCTGGCTGCCACGCTGAGGCTGGCCTTGCTCACTGGCGCGCTGCAGGCGCAACTGGCGCACGGCCAGAAACTCAATGATGCGCTCCTTGATGCTCTCCAGGCCGTAGTGATCCTCATCCAAAATGCGACGCGTGCGCTCCAGATCGAAGCTATCCACCGTGCGCTCGTTCCAGGGTAAAGCCAGCATCCAATCGATGTACGAGCGCACTACCGCGATCTCCGCCGACTGCGGCGGCATATGTTCCAAACGATCAATCTCCTTGCGCACCTTCGCCGCCGCCTCAGGAGGCAGATTCTTCTGACGCAAGCGCTCGCGCAGCTCATCGGCCTCCGAAGGCGTCTCCATGCCCAGCTCCTCTTGAATCGCACGCAGCTGCTCTCGCAGGTAGAACTCCTTCTGAGAGCGATCCACCTGCGAGCGCACGCGATTGCGAATCACCGACTCCAGCTCCAGAATCTCAATCTCGTTGCCGATAAAGACGCAGACCTTCTCTAAGCGCGCCAGAGGATCAAAGGTCTCTAGAAGATCCTGCTGCTGAGCGACATCGCTCACCACATGGGCAGCCAGCATATCGGCAAGCCGGGCCGGGGACTTAATAGCCACAATCGAATTGATATCCTCGACCGAGAAGCGACGGTTGAGCTGGGCATAATGCTCGAAGAGGTTGGTAGCATGACGTACGAGAGCATCGGCCTGGGGACCCTGCGCCTGGGGCTCAGGAGGTATTTCCACGCTCACGCGCATGAACGGCTCCAGATCCTGAAACTCCAACAGGCGCACACGGCGCAGGCCATTGAGCAGCACCTGCAGGCTCCCATCGGCCTGACGATGCACAGTCACAATTTCAACCAGGGCGCCACAGCCATAGAGGTCCGCCGGCTGCGGATCTTCAACTTCAGAGGAACGCTGTGCAACCGTGACAAGCATACGGTCAGCACGGAGCAGCGCTTCTTCGACAGCCCGCACCGACTTCTCGCGCGCAATCGCCAGGGACATGCGTGTGCGCGGGAAGACCACCATGTTTTTCAGTGCTACAAGCGGATAGACCTCTATCGCCTCTGGCTCCACCGATGGGCGTTGCTGCTCATTCATGAGTTCCGCCTATCTACTATCTATTATTGCTCTTCCCTATATATAGACTATACACAAGATAAGCGCTGATTTTTCAAGAGCTTTCTCACAGAGAAGCAATATAGCTCTTTTTCAGTCGGGCTAGAGAGAGCCAACCATAGGCGCCAGACGCTCAGGTTCGCCTGCTTAAGCAACCGCCCGACTGCCCACCCCGCCATCTCTTCGCTGCCCTGCCATGCTCCTGCCCCTGCCCAGATCAAAGCAGCGAGCGAGCCTCTTGCGCCTGAGTGACTTGGGCCTGCGTCCCTCCTCCTGATAGCAGCGACGCCATAGCGCGACGCAACGGACCATCACCCCAACCGATCGGCCACTCCTCCCTTTCCAGCCTGGCCGCTCTTCCTCTGAGCCTTTGCTTGCCAACAAACAGGCAAGCAGCTAGTCAGAGTAAGAGAAAAACAGATGAGTCTGCATTACGCAGACTCATCCTCGGAATAGGCGGCGGTGCGCTCGCTGCGCGTTACCAGCAGCGGTTTATGCCGCTGAGCGATCACATCACCATTAATAATGACCTTTTTCACATCGGCGCGCGAAGGTATCTCATACATCACATCAAGAAGCACATCTTCGATGATGCTGCGTAAACCGCGCGCACCGGTTTTTCGCTTAAGAGCGCACTCCGCAGCAGCTTCGAGAGCGTCGGGAGTAAAGACCAACTCGACGCGATCGAGCTGAAAGATCTTTTGATACTGCTTTACGATAGCATTTTTAGGCTCGGTCAGAATGCGGATCAGCGCATCTTTATCGAGATCATCGAGGGCCACTACGACCGGCAAGCGCCCAATGAACTCGGGGATCAGCCCATACTTCAGCAGGTCTTCGGGGATGACCTGCGAAAGTACAGACTCCTGGGGACGCTTCTCAGCCTCTACCGCAGCCTTCTTGAAACCGATGGTGCGGTTGCTCCCCAGGCGCTGTTCAACGATCTTATCGAGGCCCTCGAAGGCACCGCCGCAGATAAAGAGGATATTTGATGTATTGATCTGGATAAAGTCCTGATGCGGGTGCTTGCGGCCGCCCTGGGGGGGCACATTAGCGATCGTGCCCTCAATGATCTTCAGGAGGGCCTGCTGCACACCTTCGCCGGAGACATCGCGCGTGATCGAGGGATTGTCAGACTTGCGGGCAATCTTGTCGATCTCATCGATGTAGACGATACCGCGCTCGGCCCGTGCCACATCGAAATCGGCAGCCTGGATCAGACGGAGCAGAATGTTCTCCACATCCTCGCCCACATAGCCAGCTTCCGTGAGGGCCGTGGCATCGGCAATGCAGAACGGTACATCGAGAATTTTGGCCAGGGTCTGCGCCAGCAGCGTCTTTCCGCAACCCGTGGGGCCGATGAGCAGAATATTGCTCTTGCCCAACTCGACGTCATCGATCTGCATCCCCACGCTAATGCGCTTATAGTGATTGTAAACAGCCACCGCCAGCGTCTTCTTGGCCCGCTCCTGTCCGATCACATACTGACTTAACTGCTCATAGATCTTCTTGGGAGTCGGGATCTTGCCTGTCTGAAGACGCGGCTTACTAAAGGTGGCCTGCTCTTCCTCGATAATCTCGCGGCAGAGATCGATGCACTCGTCGCAGATATAGACCCCTGATGGGCCGGCAATCAGCCGCTGGACTTGATCCTGGCTCTTGCCGCAAAAAGAGCAGCGATAAGTTGTACGAATATTCTTCGAGTTTGCCACGTCCGTTGTTACCTTTCCCTCAATTACGACGCTTGAGTCTTAGCCGGAGTTCTAGTGCTGGCCATCGGAGTCGGCAGGGGCCCCCTCATTCTCTACTACTATTGTAGCAGGAGCGGAAGATGTTGCCTCGCCGCTTTGCTCGGCAGGCGGCTTTGGCTCTGACCCGGCCTCCGTCTCGGCCACGGCGGCCCCACTCTCCGCTGTCTCTGGCTGCTGACCTTGTGGCGCCTGCCCCTCGCCATCTGCCGCCTGCTGCTCCCTCTCCTCCGTCGGGCGCGTTGCCAGCTCCACCAGGCGTGAAAGGGCTTTCTCGCGCCTCAGCGTGACCACCAAGGCCCGTATCTGGGCCTCACTGCGCTGCAGCGGCTGCCCCGCCTGGGCATACATGCGGAAAACACCCTCAACCTCTTCCGGCGTGACCTCGATCCCCTCTCTTCTAGCTACTTCATCCAGGACCAACTGCTGCTTGACGCGTCTCTCCGCATCCGGTTCCAGTTCCTTCATATACTCTTCCCGGCTTTTACGCATCAGCAGCAGGTACTGATCGAGCGACATACGCTGTCTCTCCAACATGTGAGACAGCTCGTGAAGCATGTCCTCGACCTCTTCCTTAATCAAGATTGGATGGAGCACAAACCGGGACTGGGCCACGAGGGCCTCCAGCACCTTATCGCGCAGCTCCTGGCGCTTCTGGCGCTCCTTGCGGTCCTGGATAGCATCGCTAATGACCTTACGCAGGTCCTCCAGGGTTTCATACTGGCCAACGCGCGCGGCGAAAGCATCATCCAGCTCGGGCAGGACCTTCTCTTCGACGCGCCGGAGCGTCACCTCATAGTGGGCCTCCTTGCCGGCCAGCTCTTCATTGCCGTAGTCGGAGGGAATAGTCAGAGTGAAGCTCTTACTTTCGCCGGCCTGCATTCCAACAATCTGCTCATCCATACCGGCGAAGAGACCGGGCCGCCCTGCCGTTAGCTCGAAAGGATTCTCCTTATAGTCGGAAATAGTCCGCCCCTCAACGGTCAGCTTGAGGTCCACCGTGACGCGGTCCCCGATCTGGGCAGGGCGATCGACCTGCTGCCAGCTCGCATGCTGGTTGCGCAGTGTCTCCAGCTCCCGCTCCACCTCTTCCGCCGTCACCGCTACCTCTTCATCCTCGAAGTGAAGCGAGCGATAATCTCCCAGCTCTACAGGGGTTAGAATAGGGACCTTCAAACGGAAGTGGTAGGGCTGCCCCATTTCGAACATGGGGGCATCCAGCTCCGGCTGTGCGAGCGGGGTGAGTTGGTGCTCCTTAATCGCCTCGCGGTAGGCCTCGCTGATCAGGTCATCAAGACCTTCCTGATAAATGTACTCCTTGCCCAACTTGCGTTCAAGCAAGGAGCGGGGCGCTTTGCCCCGACGAAACCCTTGGATATCAACCTGCTGTACCAGCTTGCGATAAGCCTTATCCGAAGCCTTTTCCACCTCTTCCCAGGTGAGGTCTACCTCAAGGACGGCTTCGCTGGTCGGTAATTTCTCAACTGTGACCTTCACTGTTCCTCCAACACAAGCAGCATCATCATATGGTAGGTGCCGTCTGGCATTTCGCCTGCCTGAATGACTGAGCAGCGTGACGCGGCACGGCACAACACAGCGCGGCGGGCAGGCACGGTCTTACTTCGTCAGCACAATACACCCCGCTAGGCGCTCACTGCCATCGCCTGCCGGACTGATGGGCTAGATGAGAGCTACCAGCTAGCGCATTGGCCCTGATTCCCAGTGGGCTGCGCTCCCTCGCCCCGTTCCTCCTCCTTCGGCAACAGCCCTTGTTCCGGTGGCAGCCCGTCTGGTCTCTTCACCCGCCAGGATAACAAAGGGAAACACAGCGGGAAATGGCGGCGCTCAGGGGAGCCTTTTGTCGGCCTGTTGTTAGCTTGCTCGGACCTGGCGAGCAGGCAGGCTAGCTGGTAATTGCCTGGGTCCTTCTCCCTCTTGCTCTCAGCCGCCGGGGGCGGGATAAGGATGCTTCGCCTGCTTGCCTGCCCCCAAGCCACTACTTGCTTGCCTCTTCCTGTCCGTGCCGCTGTGCGCAGGGGGGCTCCACTAGCGAATGGAAGGAGCTACCCTCGCTGCAGCTGACTCTGGGACCTTTGCGATGGTGGGCGGTGAGAGACTCGAACTCTCACGGTTTTTCACCAACGGATCCTAAGTCCGTCCTGTCTACCAATTTCAGCAACCGCCCATGTCGATGCTCCAGCGAGGAAACACTGTCCATCATCAGGCTGCAGGAGTGCTGCTCTTTACGCGCTTCTGCTCTGCTCGTCGCACTCCCGCAGCCTTTTCGTGGAGGCCAGTGGGCGGTGAGAGACTCGAACTCTCACGGTTTTTCACCAACGGATCCTAAGTCCGTCCTGTCTACCAATTTCAGCAACCGCCCATGTTAGCCTTGCAGCGTTTCCACGCTGCCAGCCGTCGTGCTTCAGGGGTGCTGCTCCTCGCTCCTACACCCCTGCTGTCTTGTAAGGGGATGAAACGCTCTTACCTGAGTGATGATACATCAGGGGGGCTATCAGTGTCAAGGTGAGCACTCTCTCCGGCCCAAGAGGGGGAAGGGCCAATCGTGGGGGCAACGGGCAGCCATGTGGCCTGGCTTTGCCTGGTCTGCTCTGGCCTGGCTGACAGCGACCATGACAACCTGACTCCCTCGCTGGACAGCCCGTGCTATCATAAAGCTAAGGAGACGCCCGCCAGGCTAAGGGGCAGAAACCATCTAAAGAGAGCATGGAGCAGCCGCCACTTTCCTCATCTACCTCGTCCTCGATGGACCTGGAACGACCCGAGCTGTATATTAATCGTGAGTTAAGCTGGATCGAGTTCAACCGACGTGTCTTTGAGGAGGCTCAGGATAGTCGCCATCCTCTGCTAGAGCGGGTGAAGTTTTTGTCTATTTTCGATACGAATCTCGATGAGTTTATGATGATCCGCGTGGCCGGCCTGAAGGATAAGGTTGCTGCGCGCGTGACGACACCCAGTCCCGACGGCTTAAGCGCTGAGGAGCAGCTACGCGAGGTCCGTCAGCGCCTGGCCCCGCTGGTGCAGGAGGTGCGTCGCTATTGGCGACAGGAGCTGTTGCCACGCTTGGCGGAACAACATATCTATATTCTTGATTATGAACAGCTCGACGAGGAGCAGCGCGCCGCTCTAGCGGAGTATTTCGAGTACGAGATTTTTCCGGTGCTGACTCCGTTGGCCGTCGATCCTGGCCACCCTTTCCCTCACATTTCGAACCGCAGCTTGAATCTGGCGGTGGTCATTAACGATGCTGTTCATGGTGAGCGCTTTGCCCGGGTGAAGGTGCCTCCACGTCTGCCGCGCTTTATTCAGGTGCCGCTGCCGCTGCACGCCCGGACAGTCTCAGGGGTGCAACCGGTGGCTTTTGTGTGGATCGAGCAGGTGATCGCTGCTCATTTGAGTCGGCTTTTCCCAGGTATCGATGTTTGGGAATCGTACCCGTTCCGCGTCCTGCGCGATGCAGATATTGAGCTGCAGGAGGACGAGGCTTCGGATCTGCTGGAGGATGTTGAGAAGAGTGTCCGGGAGCGCCGCTTTGGGTCGGTGGTTGATCTGGCTGTCAATCCGTCTATGCCCCCGCGTATCCGCAGTTTGTTGCTCGATAATCTGGAGATCGATGCTTCGGATCTGACTGTGATCGATGGGCCGCTGGGTATGGGCGATCTGATCGAGCTGCATGCGCTCAACCGACCCGATTTGAAGGACCCCCCGTTTACGCCGCGCGTGCCTCGCTTGCTCTCAAAGTACTGCGGCGATCTCTTTGCCGCTATCCGTGAGCAGGATCTCTTGCTGCACCGCCCCTACGATAGCTTCAGTGTGGTGGTGGACTTTATTCGCGCGGCGGCGACTGATCCTCAGGTGCTGGCGATTAAGCAAACGCTCTATCGGGTGGGGACGAATTCGCCTGTGGTGCATGCCTTGCTGGAGGCGGTCGAGCATGGGAAGCAGGTGGCGACGCTGGTCGAGCTGAAGGCGCGTTTCGATGAGGAGAATAATATCGAGTGGGCCCGGGCGCTGGAGCGGGCCGGTGTGCATGTGGTCTATGGCTTGATTGGTTTGAAAACACATGCTAAGGTGGCTCTGGTGGTGCGCCGTGAACCCGACGGGTTGCGTCGCTATGTTCATTTGAGTACGGGGAATTATAATGCGATGACAGCCCGTACCTATGAGGATTTCTGCTTGTTGACCTGCGATCCCGTGATCGGGGCCGATATTTCTGACCTCTTTAATTCCTTGACCGGTTATTCTCGCTTGAATGCTTACCGCAAGTTGCTGGTTGCGCCGGTCAGTCTCCGTCGCGGCATCTTGGAGCGCATTGAGCGCGAGATCCGCTTGAAGCGCGAGTACGGCTATGGCTTGCTAATCTTTAAGCTGAATGCCCTGGTCGATCCAGAGATCATCTATAAGCTCTATGAAGCCTCGCAGGCGGGAGTACGTGTGGAGTTGATCGTACGCGGTATTTGCTGCTTACGGCCCGGCATTCCGGGGGTGAGCGAGAATATTCGCGTGCGCAGCATTGTGGGCCGTTTCCTGGAGCATAGCCGCATCTATTATTTCTACAACGGCGGGGCTGAGGAGCTGTTTCTAGGAAGCGCCGATATGATGCAGCGCAACTTGAATAATCGGGTAGAGACGCTGTTTCCTATCGAGGACCCTCGTCTGCGTCAGGCTATTCGTGAGCGGGTACTAGAGGTCTTGTTAGCGGATACGGTCAATGCACGCGAGCTACTGCCAGATGGTACCTATACCCGCATTCGTCCGCAGCCGGGAGAGCCGCCGTTGGATTGCCAGGCCTGGTTTCTGCGCCATCCACTGATCGAGGAGGACGATAACGACGAGGCTGGTCCGACGATCAGTGCGCTGCCCTCGGGCGCTTAGGGCCAGCGCCCTGGAGGTAAGGTTTCCTGCCTCACTTCTCCCCTGTGCTCTTGGCCGCGCCTGCTGTCTCTACCCTCACCTTGAGGTGGGTGAGGGCCGCCGGGATTGTGGGCATAGTGATGCCTACTCGGCCCGTCGTCGGCCATAGGCCGAGATGATGATCCCCCAGCCGCAGAGGTCGGGCGCCTGTAGCTCACGCTCAGCCTGCTCCAGCAGGGCCGTCAGCTCTGGAGGGCTGATCAGTCCCTGTTGAACGATCAGCGGCGCTGCCAGGCGAACCTCAGTCAGGCATTGCTGTAGAAAGAGGGCTGTGATGGTTTCTTCTGACCGTTCCAGCATCCCGGCTTTGCGGGTCAGGCCCGACTGAGGCTGGCGTCCCAGGTCGGCAATGTGGACATCGTAGGCGACCTCGCCCAGTCCTGTGGCGAGCAGCATGCCATAGAGTCGGCTGGCAACGCCGAAGCTGAGTCCGCTTTCGTCCAGCGCGTGGCCAAGCCGGTACCAGCAGCGATTGAAGAGTTGGCGCAGTTCGACAAAAGCGCTGCTGCTGCTCTCACAAGGTTCAATTTCGACCAGGGTGAGCCAACCGTGGGGACGCAGCACGCGTTGACATTCGGCCAGGAGCGTTGGCCAGGCGCTGGCCGCGATGAAGCGAGCGCAGGCGCGCATATGAATGTAGTCAAAGGAGCGCTCGGCCAGCGGAAAGGGACGGGTGAAATCCATGTGACGAAATTCGAGCTGGTGGAGGCCAGCGCGGTTGCGCCGGGCCTGGGCCCGCTGCAGCAGGCGCCGATCAAGGTCAACGCCACAGATGAAGAGGCGCGGATAGCGGCGAGCCAGACTAAAGATCCATTCACCGCTGCCACAGCCTAAATCTAGCACGCGCTCTATGCTCTCGATGTCAATCGCCTCGGGGAAGAGGCGCTCCCCCTGCATATGGAGAAGATAGCGATGGCGAATGATTTCGTCCTGCACTTCGGGAGGAACGTCGGCAGAAGCCGCAGCGGCAGCGGCTCGTCGGCGTCGAGTGCCGGGCTGTCGCTCCCGCCGCTCTTGAAGGTGACTGGGCTGGCTTTTGTTTTGAAATGATTGGCTCATGATCGCTCTATCGCTTTCGCGCCGTCACCGAGAGGAGGGCGCCGGAGGCACAGAAATCCTCGCCGTCAAGGTCGTGCTCGGCCTCGGTGAGGAGCCTTGTAAAGGTCTCCTCATCGCAGCCCCCCTGCGCCAGGATGGGCGCTTTTTGCAGGGCCAGGTCGCGGAGCAAGCGCCGACAACAGGCCCGGCCCGCCGGATTGTTCCATCCTCCCAGGTCCACAGGATAGAGCCGATAGTGTATTTGCTCAAAGCCCTGCGCCTGCAAGAGATGGCAGAGATGTACGCCACTGTCGACGAAGGGGCCGCCCCCCTCTGCCCGCGCTTTCCCAAAACTGTAGCCTAGCGCGCTCCATGTAGCGGTGGCAAGGGAGCGCAGGCGCTGGTAGGCAGGGCTAGAAGAGGGACCGGCGAGAAAGGCCACGATGTTGATCTGGCCGCGCAGCCGCAGCACGCGCCGGCATTCGCCCAGTAACGCGGGCCAGCGGTCAGGGCGCAGTAGCGGCCCCATGAGGAATAGATGCACGAGATCAAAAAAGTTGGCTGCAAATGGCAGGGCCTCGGCAAGGGCAATTTCAGCGATGCTCAGCCGCTGTAAGACTGTTTCGTCAAGCTGCTGCCAGCAGGCAGAGAGCGCACGGGGACTGGCGAAGAGAGCCACCACGCTCAAGCCAGGATGGGCGCGCACCACCGCCGGCGCCCAGACAAGATCGGCATAGCTCAAGTGCAGGACTCGTCTGAGGCGCCTGATGTCTATCTCTGGTGGGAAGAGTCCATGCTGAGCGTGATATAGATGCTGCAGCTCCTCCAGATCGGGAATACTGTATACGAGCTGTTCTTCCGTATAGTCCATCACGCGCTGTTCTCTGCCAAACCTGCACATGCCCCCCAGATTGCAGCGCTACCAGTGAGCATCGGAGCCAGTTCCGAGGCCGGCTGTGGCTCCACCATGAGGGCGCACAGGGCAGAAATGACTCCTTACGGCTCTGGCTCACGCTCAGGCTGCTCGGGCTGCCTGATCTTCCTTCGTTTGCGCCTGGTACCCGGGGCGCCTGGGCGCCTCTATAGCCAGCTTGGAACATGGCCGCGTCTCATGCTGCCTGGCGGCGCGCTTGCCCCCTCTCTTCACTCCACAGCTGAACCATACTGTGCTTTGCTTTATAAATATGCATTGATAATGACGAGCGAGCCATTCTTCAGTAACAGGGATGCAGCAGTAACAGGGATGCAGCGAGAGCGACGAGCAAGCCGCTGAGCGGCAGAGGTTGACAGGCTGGCGCACGGCGGCTATATGGTTAGAAGATGCACTTCATTTGAAGCTTCCGCATCGCCACAACGAGCAAGGACAAGGAGCATAGCCATGCAGATCATTCGGTATCGCGACACGGATGGTCGCGAGCGCGTAGGGTTGCTCACTGGCGAGGGAGGGGTACGGGCCTTTCCCGATGCGGAACAGCGCCTTTGTGACCTCTGGACTCTGCGTGCTACCGAGCTACGCGCCCTGGTGAGTGCAGTAGCGACGCGTGGAGCGGAGGCCGAAGCCAGGCCACCCTGGCTGGCCCCGATCGATGGAGAAAGCGAGGTGTGGGCCGCCGGTGTGACTTACAAGCGTTCTGAGGAGGCACGGCGCGAGGAGAGCGCCACGCCAGACATCTACGCGCGCGTCTACACAGCAGAGCGACCTGAGCTGTTCTTTAAGGCGACCCCGCGGCGCGTGGCCGGTCCCGAGGCGGCGATCGCCGTGCGTTCCGACTCCGACTGGGACGTACCAGAACCCGAATTGACGCTTGTGATCAACGCTCACGGCGAGATTGTCGGCTACACTATTGGCAACGATGTCAGCTCCCGCAGCATCGAAGGAGAGAACCCGCTCTACCTTCCCCAGGCCAAGGTTTATGCCGGTAGCTGCGCCCTTGGTCCGGCCATTGTCCCGGCCTGGGAAATTCCCGATCCCTACGCCTTAAGCATCGAATTGACGATCGAGCGCGACAGGCAAGTGTGTTGGCAGGGCCGCAGTTCGACCGCCGACCTGCGGCGTCGCCTGGAAGACCTGGTCGCCTATCTTTTCCGCGAGGATGAGTTTCCCGCTGGCGTCTTTCTCTGCAGCGGCACCGCCCTGGTGCCCGAGCGACCGTTTACCCTGCAGGCCGGTGACGTCGTCAGCATTACGATTACAGGCCTCGGGACCTTGCGCAATCGCGTGGTGCGCGGCAGGCTGGCCTTGAAAGCGGCAAGTGGGGGCCAGTCTTGCTGACAGTGCAGCCAGAGGCTGTAAGTGTGAGATAGGATCTTCAGGGCAAGCGGAACCGGAAGGAAACAGGGCAGCGGTCCGGTCTTGCCTGCCGACTTGGCGAAAGGCCCGGCCAGGAGTGGACAAGGCCGCCCGCTATTCTGTGCTTGAGCAGCGATGGAGGAAGGAGAGATCTGCCTATGACCATTGAACTGCGCTCCTATATCGGCGGCACCTGGCGCGATGGCGTGCGCCTGAGCGATGATCTTAACCCGGCCCATCCGAGTGAGATAGTGGCCCGGACCTCGCTGGCCAGCGCGGCGCTGGCCGCGGAAGCGGTGGAGGCCGCGCGTTCGGCCTTCCCCGCCTGGCGCGCGACGCCGGCCCCAGCGCGAGGCGACATTTTGCGGAAGGCCGCTGATTTGCTAGAGCAGCGCGCCGAGAGCGTGGGGCGCGACCTGACGCGTGAAGAAGGCAAGACCTTGTCCGAGGCTATCGGCGAAACCAAACGCGCGGTCTCTATCCTGCGCTACTATGCCGGGCAGGCGCTAGAGCCAGATGGCGAGACCTACCCGAGCAGCTCGCGTGTCACCTTTCTCTACGCCCGCCGGGAGCCGGTTGGTGTGGTCAGCGTGATTACCCCCTGGAATTTCCCGATTGCGATTCCAGCCTGGAAAATCGCCCCGGCCCTGGCCTATGGGAACACGGTTGTCTGGAAGCCCGCCGAACTGGTACCATTAACAGCGGTGCATTTCACCCAGGCCCTTCTTGATGCTGGCCTCCCCCCTGGTGTCCTCAACCTGGTCCTTGGCAAAGGCTCCGAAGTAGGCGATGTCCTGGTAACCCATCCTCAAATCGACGCCATCACTTTCACCGGCTCTAACGCCGTTGGCCGCGCGCTTCAGCATAAAGCGATCGAGCACGGCAAAAAGGTGCAGCTAGAGATGGGAGGCAAAAATCCGGCGGTGGTGCTCGCCGATGCCAACCTCGATGTCGCTGTTGAGCAGGTCGCGCGGGGAGCCTTTCTGAGCGCCGGACAAAAGTGCACGGCCACCAGTCGTGTGATTGTCGAACGCTCCATTTTGCCGGAATTTCAGGAGCGTCTGGTAGCGCTGGCCCAGAGCTGGAAACTCGGCGACCCACTGGAGCCAGATACACGCGTCGGCCCGCTGGTCTCGGAGGATCAGCTGCAGAAAGTAAGCGGCTATCTGCAGCTAGCGCGCCATGAGGGAGGGCGCTTCCTGGCTGGTGGCGAGGCCATTACGATCAATGGCGAGGGCTACTACGTCCGACCGAGCGTCGTAGCTGACCTTGATCAGGGCAGCCGTGTGGCTCAGGAGGAGATTTTCGGTCCAGTTGCGGCTCTGCTGCCTGCGGCCTCCTTCGAGGAAGCCGTGGCTCTGGCCAACGCCACACCCTTCGGCTTATCGGCCAGCCTCTTTACAAATAATCTCTCGCTGGCGTTGCGTTTTGCCGCCGAGATTCAGGCTGGCGTGGTCAAGATCAATCAGGAGTCGGCTGGTCTGGAGTTTCAAGTCCCCTTCGGCGGCATGAAAGAAAGTTCGTCCGGCTCACGCGAGCAGGGGAAAGCTGCACGCGAGTTCTTCACCCAGTGGAAGACCGTTTATATCGACCAACTCCCTTGAGTCTGCTGGGCAGAGCGGGCCACATCGCATGGTCAGCGCTGATAGCCGGCACAGCGTGGCTCGCTCGCTCAGCTCAACGCCAGGAAGGATTGCCCTGGAGCGTGATCAGACCGCGCTGGGCTGCCAGGGCCACGGCCTCAGTGCGGTTGGTGGCCCCTAGTTTGTTCATAATAGAGCTGACGTGAAACTTGGCGGTGCGCTCGCTAATCACCAGACGGGCTGCAATCTCTTTATTAGGCATACCCTGGGCCAACAGGCGCAGGACCTCTAGCTCACGCTCGGTCAACGGCTCGTAAGGATAGGTCGCAGACGACGGCTCGCCGCTCTGCGCAGGCGCGGAGCCTGAAGCGCTCTGCTGCTGGACAACCTGGCGCAGCAACTTCGAGGCGACCACCGGCTGCAATAGGGAGCCACCTTCCATCGTCACACGAACGGCCCGGAAAATTTCCTCGCGCGGCGCCCCTTTGAGCAGGTAGCCACTGGCTCCCGCCCGTACTGCATGCAGAATACGCTCATCATTATCGAAGGCAGTAAAGACAATCACCCGCGGTTTCGGCTCTAGCTCAAGCAAGCGACGAATAGCCTCTACACCATCTAAAACCGGCATCTCAAGATCGAGCAAGACGACATCTGGCTGTGTCTCGCGCGCACGCGCGACCGTCTCCAGACCGTTGGCAGCCTCGGCTACCACGGCAAAATCGGGCTGCGTCTCCAGCACGGCCCGCAGGCCTTCACGTACAATTGGATGGTCATCAGCGAGCAGGATGCGAATCGTCATAGAGGGACCTTTCTTGCTCCTGCCCGTGGTAGGGCAGATAGACACTAATGGAGGTGCCGGCGCCCGGCAGGCTTTCAATACGAATGTGAGCGCCGAGCAGGCGGGCGCGCTCGCTCATGCCAGCGAGGCCAAAATGGCCCGCACGGGTATAGTCCTGAGCATGTTCAGGATCGAAGCCACGACCATCATCCTGTACCTGGAGCACAATCACCTTATCACGAACCGCCAGCGTCAGCGTAATATGTTCGGCGGCAGCATGTTTTAGAGCATTGTTCAGAGCCTCCTGAGCGATGCGATAGAGACCGGCCTCACAATGAGGCGAGAGCGACGGAAAGCGGCCCGGCGCATCGCCCGATCCTGATCCAGGCGGCGGCTCATAGCGATACTCCAGTTGGGCGCCACTCTCGGCCCGCAAGCGTTTTACCAGGAGCGCGAGCGCCTCGGGCAAAGCATGATCTTGCAAGGGAGCGGCCCGCAGATCCATCACTGAGCGACGTGCCTCTTCGAGATTGCTCCGCGCCAGAGCCAGGGCGCGCCGGATCGCTGCCTGCGCCCGTTCAGGTTGCGAGGAGAGCACGGCGTCGGCGGTCTCTAACTGCAAAGCGATCGCAGCCAGGCCCTGAGCCAGCGTATCGTGAATCTCGCGCGCCAGTCGGTTACGCTCCTCGATAGCGGCCAGGCGAGCCGCGGCGCGCGTATGCTCGGCAGAGAGGCGCGCTCGCTGAAGAGCCAGGCCGATCTGATCGCCGATAATGTGCAGCAATTGCAGCTCTGACGAGGACAACTCACGCCAGTCCTCGCTTGCCACGTTCAGCACCCCCAACGGCGTTTCGCCCACATGGATCGGTACGCTGGCATGAAAGCGCAGCCCCCAGGAAGAGGGGTCGCCCTCGCGCTCCGCATTCCTCAAGCGACTGCAGCGCAACACGTTGATATTGGCCGCGCTGGCCAGATTGCCGCCTAGAAAGGTATCCAGACAGAGACAGCGGCCGGTCATACGCTCAGGATGGTCAGCCAGATAAGGAGGTAAGGACTGCGAGGCGGCCAGAAACGGTTCACCCTCCCTATCAAGCAACCAGACCCAGCCTGTCTTGAGGCCCAGCAAACGCGTCACCTGACTCAAGACCTCCTGCAAAGCCTCACGCACGTCAACCTTGCGATTGAGCTGGCCGGCAATAGTATAGAGGATCGCCAGCTCGCGGTTGCTGCCAAGCAAGGAGGCGGTTGCTTCCTGGTCGACATTTGCCGGAGCACAATCACCGCTGACGCGAGCGCGATGCCCTTCAGAGTCCATCATATCCCTGCCTGCTGACGAGAGCAACCCACACACCACCGTCATACCATACTCTGGCGCACATGGCTCAGAGCTACCGCTGAACGGTGGTGTGTCCGGCACATCCATACAGAACCGACAACGACCGGCGAGATATTCTCACCTAGTATATCACACAGCGCGGTGCAGGCAGGCCGACCGGCTGACCGCCTGGCGAGCAGGGCCACAAGGAAGCCCCAGGTTGCCTGAAGGAAGAAGAGGCAGCGGTCCAGCGGTCGCCCCAGTCCAGCAAAAGGCACGCCGGCCCGTCGCCGCGAGCCTGTCTCTCCAGAGTACAGGCAGCGCCAACGGGCCGGCGCCAGGGGTTGCCAGGGAAAGGTGTCTGCAGTCACACGACCACTCTCTGCTCAAGCGGCGCCGACCGGCAGCGGCACAGCACGCTGAGATTGGGGAGCGGCCTCCTGGAGGCCGCAGGCCTGGACAAAAGCCGAGAACACGCGGGCACAAGCCGGAACCTGGCGATAGATCTCCTCTGGATGACACTGCAGAGCCAGAACAAAGCGCTTTGTCGGCACCTCGATCGCTTCCACCACGCCATCTTCGGCGCGCGCAGCAATCCGCACTCCCTTGCCCGGCTCCTTAACCGCTTGATGATGAATGCTGTTCGCCCAAAACTCACGCTCACCAGTGATAGCGGCCAGGCAGGTGCCGGGTTCGACAAGCACCCGATGAATCACCTGGCTGCGGGGCAAATCCTGATTCATATGGCGTAGACTGCCAGCATACTGGCTCTCCAAATCCTGGTAGAGCGTCCCCCCTAGCGCCACATTGAGCAACTGCATACCGCGACAAATGCCCAGAATCGGCTTCTCCGCCCGCAGAGCCCAATGGGCCAGAGTCAGCTCAAACTCATCGAGCGCAGGATCAGTGTCGCCCAGGCGCGGATGCGGCTCCTCACCATAGCGGCGCGGCTGTATATCCTGTCCACCGGGCAGAAGCAGCCCATCGAGACGAGAGAGCAGGGTTTCTAAGGCCGAGAGATCATGCATCAGAGGGATAAGCACAGGAACGCCCCCGGCATCCTCAATGGCATGGACATACGACCGGTTATTGCCATAGATCGGTCGTTGAGAGCCATGCCGGTAAGCCGGATGGCACGGAATGCCGATCAAAGGACGCATCGTTTCGACGCCTTTCATATAAGATTTCGCGAATGATAATGAGAGCTATAAAAACAGAAGAAGCGGAACGCTTGTGATGCGTTCCGCCTCAGAGGAGATGCCAGATACTACACAACGAAACGCATCGCTGCGCAACCAAGCTTACGAAGCTCCAGCATTACGAGCCGGAGCCCGTTAATAATAAGCATAAGCATCTCCATAAGGCCCATAAAAGCGCAGAAAGTCCGCGGAGAGAGAGCTGAGACGCGCGGACACTGCGGGCAGGAGACGCTCACGTGGTCGCCAGCGATAGCACGTTTCACGTTGTCTACCTCAAAAGGCTAACAATGTTGTTGGTTTGTTGCTAGTGATAGTCTATCCTCATTATAGGCAAGACGTCAAGCCTGTTGTGTCATGCTATTACTTCTATGCTATTGGGCTATGCCCTCTGGCAGCCCGGGCCGCAGAGGCAGCCCGGGCTGCCAGATGCCCGCTCAACCAGCGGCGGAGTGAGCAGCGCCCTGGCGATCAAACGGGCAACCCAGTGGCTAACTGCCGAAGAGCACCGCCCACCATTGGGACCAGAAGCCGCCGCCGGAGGCGACAGGAGCCGCTCGGCGCTGCGCAGGCGGCTGAGTGGACGGCGGGCTGACGATCACCACGCGATGCTCACCAGGCCGTACATAGCCCAGACGCTGACGGGCCTCACTTTCAATAACAAAAGGATCTTTGTAGTAGGCGACCAACTTCTGGAGCTGGTCGTGACGCGCCAGCGCCTGCTGATACTGAGCGCGCGCGGCGGCCTCCTGCTCTAGCAAGCGACTATTCGACCAGGCTTGCGCGATCGAGCCGAGCAAGAGCGAAAGGCAGATCAAAGCAGTCACCCAGACCAGGCCGCGCCTGAAGAGCACCTGACGCCGCGCACGGCTGGCACTGTTTCCTCCGCCGAAGCCGACCGCCGCGGTCACGCTAGAACCGCTGCCATCTTGTCGGGGCATGAGTCGTCTTCTTCTCCTTGGCGTGTACTGCATGGTGGCCTACCTTCTTTCCTGCCTTCCTAGCCAGTGCCTGGAAGGCTGCTTGTTACTGCACAACAAGACGCATCTGCAGCGATGCTCTCTGTCAAAAAACTGCTGGCGATGCTCGGGCCAGAAGGTATGCTATGTAGAAATAATACACGATCTTACGCTCACGCGCGTAGCAGAAGGAGACATCATGAACAGAAGAAAGGCCGCGCTGGCCATTGGGAGCACCCTGCTATACTGAACACACAAGCAGAATCACATCGTCGAGGAGGATCAGCGGCCATGCTGTTATCAGCTCTCGCGCCTGGAGACCAGCCCCCCGCCCATACCCGTTCACTGAGGACTGTCTCGCCCGCGCGCGATCTACCCCCGTGCCTAGACTACATCTGGCAGACCTACTTCGAGGACATTCCGCGTGTCAATGAGGTGCAGATTGCCTACTGCCAGCCCTGGAAGCGCCGTCTGGGACTGATCCGGCTCGCCGAGGAGAGCGGCGTCACCTTTATCGGCATTAATGCTTTGCTCCAACATGAGCTTGTACCGGAGTATGTGCTGCTCATTACCATCGCCCACGAGCTGGCTCACTATGCCCACGGCTTTGGCTCGCCCCTGCCACGCCGCTATCGCCATCCGCACGCGCATAATGTCGTGAATCACGAACTGGATCAGCGTGGCCTGCACGAAGAGCGTCGTCTCTGCGATGAGTGGATTGACAAACAATGGTTTGCGTTTTATGATATGGTACAACAATCGGGTTGGATAGAGGCCCGGGTCAGGCATCTACCGCACTCATCTTCAGCGGGGCTGGCTGGCCCTGAACTGACCGACCAGGTATCCGAGTAAGTAAGTGCGGGCTGCCAAGAGCGTCGCCAGATCGCACTCACCCGCGCGCGGGGCGCCAGCCCCCGCGGGAAAGGTGCTATAGCTAGCTGCTTGTCTATCTGCCTGTCCGCCTGTCTGCTCTCCAGCCGGCTACCCAACGAGTGCGCCCCGGTCCGTCCGCGTCACTCGCTATGCTCTTTGACCTGCTCGCAAGCTCGTTGTCGGCTAGTCAGCAAGCAAGCTAGCTAGTTTGCTCGCTTGCCTGTTTGATCGCTTACTCGCTTGCTTGCTCTGGCTTCGCCTCTGGTCTGGCCCCGGCTCGTCGAGGCGGCAGCAGGCCAGGCAAGCGGGTAGAGAGGGACAGAAGCGCACTGCAGCAGGCAAAAAACCAGGGTTAAGGCAGTTGACATTGCTTTGTGCCTGTGGTATAGTGAAGCTGACTCCCCGGACCAGTACCTCCCGGGTCGTCGATCCGTTTCCGGGTCCTGCAACCAAACTGGCATTACTTCAGCACAGCAAGCGTACGGTCACCACCTGTTCACGGGTTTTCAGAGACGGAAGCCTGTTATGTACCTGTTCCCACCAGCAGCCTTTATGAAATCTAGGTTCAACCAGAAAGGAGAGGGGGCGTGTTCTTTCCCAAAAGGACATAATTCGCCCAACGCAACGTGAACATCGCTGAGCTAGAGACCAAAACGATCGCAGAGTTGCGCGAGATTGCTCGCGACCTCGAACTTTCCGGCTATACAACCCTCAAAAAACAAGACCTCATTTTCCGGCTTCTTCAGCAGCATACCGAGCAGCAGGGCAATATCTTTAGCGCCGGCGTGCTCGAAATTGTGGAGGACGGCTTCGGCTTCCTGCGCCAGGAGCGCTTTCTGCCGGGAAACATGGATGTCTATGTTTCTCAGTCGCAGATCCGCCGCTTCGGCTTGCGCACCGGTGATATGGTGACCGGCCAGGTGCGTCCGCCGAAGGATAACGAGAAGTACTACGGCCTGCTGCGCGTGGAGGCGATCAATGGCATGAACCCGGAAGATGCGAAACGGCGTCCCCATTTCGATAATCTGACGCCCATCTTCCCCCGCGAGATGTTCGATCTGGAAACCGGTCCGACGAACATCGCCGGTCGCCTCATTAACCTGGTCGCCCCCATCGGTCGCGGTCAGCGTGGTCTGATCGTTTCTCCTCCCAAGGCCGGCAAAACGATGCTCCTGAAGGCCATCGCCAATTCGATCACTGAAAAGTACGACGATGTCCATTTGATGGTGGCCCTCATCGGTGAGCGCCCTGAAGAAGTGACGGATATGAAGCGCTCGGTGAAGGCCGAGGTGATTAGCTCGACCTTCGATGAGCCAACCGAGGCCCATACCCGTGTGGCCGAAATGGTGCTGGAGCGCGCGAAACGCCTGGTCGAGGGCGGGCGCGATGTGGTGATCTTGCTCGATAGTATCACTCGCCTCAGCCGCGCCTATAATCTGGCTGTTCAGCCGAGTGGCCGTACGCTCACTGGCGGCCTTGATCCCAGTGCCCTCTTCCCGCCCAAGCGCTTCTTTGGGGCCGCACGGAAGGTCGAGGAGGGTGGCAGTCTGACTATTATCGCTACGGCTCTGATCGATACCGGTAGCCGTATGGACGATGTGATCTATGAAGAGTTCAAGGGCACCGGTAATATGGAGCTGATCCTTAATCGCAAGCTGGCTGAGCGCCGTGTCTTCCCGGCCATCGATATCAGCCTCTCTGGCACGCGCCGCGAAGATCTTCTGCTCGATGAGAAGACGCTGCGCGCCGTCGTGCTGATGCGCAGAATGTTCTCTACTCTGGCTGAGCAACGCGGCCTGGAGGCTATGGAGGCTCTGCTGCAGCATATGGCTAAGACGCAGAATAATATGGAGTTCCTGGCTACTCTGAATAAGAGTATCTTGTAGGTTAAGAACGTAAGGTGAGTAGGTAGATAGGTAGAGGAAAGCCCTTTCAGGGGCTGAAAGTGTGTGTTCCTGCTTCTCTCTGCCGGCTGGCTGCGCCAGCTATGTCGGCTTCCGCCTGTCCGCTTCGCTAGTGTCGCTACGGCGTTGTGCTGTGGCGCTGTGGCAGTGTGGGCACTGTGGGCATCGTGGCGCTGTCACACCGTCGCATCGTCGCACGGCTTGGCTTCTGGCCCTCTCGACAGTGTCCCCTCTGTTCAACCGGCCTGCTCGGTCGTTGCTCTCCGCTCTTTTTCCTTCGCCAGCGACGAGGCGAGGTCGTCGACAGGTCAGTCAGTCGACAGGTCAGTCCCCGCCAGGCTTCGGCTGGCAGGTTACTGCGCTTCTCAGGTGCTCTCTGCTGCTTGCTCTCCAGGCTCTCCCAGGGGAAGGCAGACAGATCACCAGGGTTGTGGAGCAGCAGGCAAGCCCTGCTCCTGATAGGGCGAGGAGCTGTGAACAGGCCAGGTGCTCTCTCCGTTCATATGATGGCGGGTTGCCCGGCTTCTCTGCTGTGGCTGCTGGAAGGCTGCCACTTGTTGGCAAGGTGGACGCTTGCTTATGGACCGGCCTGCTCTGTGGGCGGGTTTCCTGACAGGACCCTTTGGGTTCCAGCCCAGGCTTGCTAGATGCCGCTTGGCCCGAGGCCGTTTGGTTCGGCTGAGCAAGCTTGCGGTTGTGCCGGCTGTTCGCGGCTGCTGCGCGTCAGTTCGGCCCAGCCATCAGCCTGGTCCCTTGCTGGACACCAAAAGAGCAGGCAAAGGCGAGTTTGTTCCTCTTTGTTGGCCGGCACTACGTTCGAGGTCGCTGTGACTACTTGCTCTTGCCGCGCGCTCTTGATGACAGCGGAGACAGACCTGACCTCAGCGGTCTTGCTCGTCTGCTCTGGCAGGTTCGTGGTCGCTTGTGACTGCGCTTCGTGGCTGATCTCATCGCGGTGGTGCTGTGAGCTGTGAGGAGTACGAGCAGGATTGAGCTGAGGCCCGGATGGCAAGCTGCCAGCAAGGGCCGAGGTTGGGGTGTCGCCTCATTTTAGCCGTGAACAGGTGGCTGACCGTGGAAGCAAAAAAGCGCGGCGGGCTGCTTTTCCCGCACAGCGCTCTTTTTTATGGCTTGCCCGCCCCCTATGGACTATACTGCTGAGCGGAACTGTAGTGCACGGTCAGACGCACGTACAGGGGGAGGTCTGCTCTCCTCCCTCTGGAGCCACTAGAGGGTCACCCGTCGGCCACCGGCTGGCATGGTGAAGCGCAGGAAGCCACCCTGAGCCAGGCGTGTGCAGACGACAGCGACTGTGTAGAGGGCCAGGAGCAGGACCGCTGTGCGCAGCTCATAGAGGGCGAACTGACCGAGGGTGAGGTGCGCGTCACCGCTGGCGAAGAAACGCCAGAGAGCCGGGCCTTGTTGTACGCCTCCCAGGGCGTTGACGGCCAGTCCCAGTGTGAGCGAGATCACCAGGTCAATGAGGAAACAAAGACCTGCCAGTAAGGGACCAAGGAGCCAGAAACGCCGACTCATGCGCTCCCGCCGGGTTGACTGGATGCGATAGGTTGCCCAGATGGGACCGCCCAGGTACTGCATGAACAGGAATAGCAGGGGGAGGAGCACAAACAACCAATCAGGGAAGACCTGCGGGCTGATCAAAGCTCCCAGGCGCCCCAGCGTGTAGATCACGACCGCCTCGATGACGCCACGCCGATAGCTGGTTTTGAAGAAGAGGCGTGGCTCCTTCTTTGGCGGTCTCTGCTGAGTTGGGGTAGAGGTTTCAGTGGCAGCCACAGCTCCCACCACCACAGCCGCAGCTCCCGCCTGTCCCGGCGGC
Source organism: Thermogemmatispora argillosa (assembly GCF_059696725.1). Lineage (NCBI taxonomy): Bacteria > Bacillati > Chloroflexota > Ktedonobacteria > Thermogemmatisporales > Thermogemmatisporaceae > Thermogemmatispora > Thermogemmatispora argillosa. The sequence goes on from NZ_AP019377.1 coordinate 2,691,129, forward strand.
GAACTCCTCTCTGCCGCCAACCGATGCCGTGCTCAGACGCTGGGCCGCAAAGACTGAGAGCAGACGTCGCACGTTCTCGCTCCCGCATTGCGCGCAGACCACGTCGTCGGCATGGTCGTGGCTGACCAGGAGTTCAAAGCGGGATTTGCAATCACCGCAGCGATATTCGTACAATGGCATGAGAAGCGACCTCCGCGTTGTTGCACAAGGAGAGGGGCAATCAGGAATGCCACTCCTAATTGTAAGGGAGGGTTACAGGACCGTCAAGACAAGAAAAGTTGGTCAGGAGGGGTTTGTTTGCTATGGCTTTGAGAATCGGCATCGTCGGCCTGCCCCAGAGCGGCAAGACGTCGCTCTTTAATGCTCTGACGGGTGCCCAGGCGCCCATTAGTGGCTATGCGACGCGGACGGTGCAGGCCAATACAGCGGTAGTTCAGGTACCCGACCCGCGCTTGAAGCCGCTGGCGGAAATCTTCAAGCCCAAGAAGGTTACGTATGCAACAGTGGAGTTTGTGGATGTGGCGGGCATGGGCCAGCAGGATGAGGAGGCTCGTAAGGGGGGCCTGAGCGCTGAGTTTCTGGGCCATATCCGCAACGCCGATGCGCTGGCGATCGTTCTCCGCACCTTTGTCAATGAGAATGTGCCTCACCCTCTCGGCAGCATTGACCCGCTGCGCGATCTGGAGCAGCTCGATAGCGAGCTGGCGCTGACCGATCTGGCAACCGTTGAGCGCCGCATTGAGCGCACCGCCAAAGCAGCCAAGTCGGGCGAGAAGAAGTATCAGCAAGAGCTAGAGACTCTAGCACGGCTGCAGGAGGCCCTCAGTAATGGGGTGCCAGTGCGCCGCCTGGAGCTGAACGCTCAGGAGCAGGCGCTTGTGAAAGAGCTGTTCTTGTTGACGATGAAGCCGCGCATGTATGTGCTGAATGTGAGCGAGGATGTGCTTGCTGAGGCCGCGGCCCTGCTGGAGCAGATTCATCAGGGTGCCACGCCAGCCCTGGAGACGCTGGCCGGCGAGTTGCGCGGTGTGGCGGCGGTAGCGCTGCGGGCCCGCTCTGAGGGGGCTGAGACGGTGGCGGTCTCCGCTCGCCTGGAGGCGGAGCTGAGTGAGCTGGCTCCAGAGGAGGCCGCCGAGTATCTGGCTTCGCTCGGCCTGCCTAAGCTGGGCGCGGAGCGCGTGATTCAGGTTGGCTATCGCTTGCTTAATCTGATTACGTTCCTGACCGTCGGTGAGGATGAGGTACGCGCCTGGACCGTGACGAAGGGGGCCAAAGCTCCCGAGGCCGCCGGGAAGATCCATTCAGATATGGAACGTGGCTTTATTCGCGCCGAGATTACGCATTTCGATGATTTCATGGCCTGCGGCGGCTCGTTTGCGGCGGCAGCTCGCAAGGGCTTGCAGCGCCTCGAAGGGAAGGATTATGTAATGCAGGACGGCGATATCGCCCACTTCCGTTTCAATGTGGGGCGCTAAGGCCGGAGCTGGCCTGGCAACTAACCGGATAGTGTTGCTTCGCCGGTCCGGTCATTTCTTCTGCTGGAGGAAGAACATGGCTTCTATTGAGCATGATACCTTGAAGCAGGAAATCGATGAGATGGTGCCGGAGATCGTGGCCCTGCGGCGCGATTTGCACCAGCATCCCGAGCTAGCATTTGAGGAGGTGCGCACTGCCGACATCGTGGCCGGTCGCCTGCGCGCGCTCGGCCTGGAAGTGGAGACGGGGATTGCTAAGACTGGTGTGGTCGGCCTGCTGCGCGGGACCGCGGGAGAGGGGGGGCGCACGCTGGCTATTCGCGCCGATATGGATGCCCTGCCCATCCATGAATTGAATGAGATCGACTATCGCTCAACTGTCGATGGGAAGATGCACGCCTGCGGTCACGATGGTCATGTCTCGATTGCTCTGGCGGTGGCAACGCTCCTGAGCCGCCATCGCGATCAGCTAAAGGGCGCGGTTAAGTTTGTGTTCCAGCCGGCTGAGGAGGTAATCGGGGGCGCAGCTCCAATGGTGCAGGCTGGCGTGATGCAGGGCGTCGATGGGGTGATCGGTCTGCATCTCTTTAGCGGCCACCCGGTTGGACGCGTGGGGGTACGCAGCGGCCCGATCTTCGCCGCCGCCGATCGCTTAGAGCTGCGCGTCAAAGGCAAAGGTGGTCACGCCGCTATGCCCGAGGGGGCGATCGATCCGGTGGTGACCGCGGCTCAGATTATTCTGGCGCTCCAGACCTTGATTAGCCGCGAGACTTCGCCGTTTGAACGGGCAGTATTGACGATCGCCAGTGTCCACGCCGGGTCAGCTTTCAATATCATTCCCGAAGAGGCCCTCTTGCAGGGCACGCTGCGCACCTTTGATGAGGGCCATCGTCAGCGCCTGATCGAACGCTTGCGCCAGATGGCGCAGAGCATCGCCGCCGCTCACCGGGCGACGTGTGAGGTTGAGGTGGCCGATGGCTGTCTGGCCTGTGTAAATGATCCGGTCATGACCGAAGTGGTGCATCGCGCCGCGGTGGCCGCTGTCGGGCCCGAGCGCGTCGATAGCGATGAGCGGGTGATGACGACCGGCAGCGACGATATGGCCTATTTTTTGCACGCTGTGCCAGGGTGCTATTTTATCGTCGGTGCGCGCAATGAGGAAAAGGGCGCTGTCTATCCGCACCATCATCCGCGCTTTAATATCGATGAGGAGGCCTTGCCTGTGGCTGTGGAGGTCCTGGCCCGTACGGCGCTCGATTACCTCCGGCCTTAACTGCTGATTACGGCTGGCGAGCCGCAGGCGCGTGTTGCCAGCGACGCTGACGTGCAAGAGTGCTGGCAGGCTGACTACGGGGCCGCTCCCGCTGCTCCGCTCCCAGACAGCAGCTCTGCCCGCTTTTCGCGTAGATACTGTGCCAGAACGGCGGGATCTTCTTTCTGCAGGGCGCGCTCTTTGAGTTCGGCCAGGATTAGCCCCCAGGCTTCTTTTGCCGGTAGATAGCGGCTATCGTAGCCGAGTAGCTCGGCGAAGATGCGACGCTCCAGCTCATGCCAGGTGGAGCGATCGCGCCCGTCCAGCCCTTCGCCAGCGAGCAGATAATCGCGGTCGCTGGTGTTGTTCTCGACACGGGCATGCAATGGCTGGAAAGCGGAGCGTAACAGTTCTTCCATGTGCTGGAGATCGAGGGCGTCGGCGTCAAAGCCCAGTGTTCCTACAAGCTGGACCTGGACAACTGGGCGCCGACGTTCCTCGGCACCTCTATAGCGCGGACCTTCCCGCTGGCAAAATTCCGCGAGTCGGGCGTAGATGGCCTCGGGAGTTGTCAGACCATCAACGCGCAGTTCATGGCGGACAAAAGGACGCCGGCTGTTGACGAGATGCGTGGCCCGATGGTAGCAGGGGCGTCCTGACATATCGCCTGGCTGTGCCTGACTGGTGTCGATTTCGACAAAGTAGTAGCCGCGTTCCTGCCACTGGGCTTCTTCGGCGCTCCACGTCTCGGGCGAGCCTGGGTTATAGATCCAGCCTTCGAACTCGTAGGGCTTGTGAATGTGGCCTAATGCCACATAGTCGACGTAGGGGCGTAGACGCTGAAAGTGGCTCAGCGATGGCAATCCCTGGAGACGTGGCACTACGCCCTCGATGCCGGTATGCATAACGAGCAAGCGATATTCGAGGCCGGTGCTCTCCTGGCGAGCGTGCTCAGCGGCCAGGGCCTCGGCCAATCCCTCCAGACAGCGCAGCGTTGCCGACCCTTGCCAGGGTAGCCCGTAGACGCGCAGCCGCCCCTCCAACAGATCGACGTGCGAGCCAAGCATCGTGTGTTTGTTCCAGGGTGCGATGACAGGTGCGCCTCCGCGCATTTGTGGCGCCAGCAGGATCAGATAGCCTTGATGGCAGAGAAACTGGAGCCAGGAGATGCCGTCGCGGTAATAGCTGCGGTCGTGGTTCCCCTCGACGGCAATGACGGGGATGTTGCGCTCCCGTAAACGCCGCAGCCCCTCGATGGCCTGCAGCAGGGTGCGGGCATCTATGGAACGCTTATTGAAGAGGTCGCCTGCAATGACGACAAAGTCGACCTGCCGCTGAACCGCCTCATCCATGATTTCCCAGAAGGCGCGGGCAAAGTCGTTGAAGCGCTCGCTAACGCCATACTGCTCGTATCCCAAATGGATATCGGCGACATGAATGAAAGATGCTCGCACGCTGGTGACTCCTCCCTAGGCGACTTACTTGCTGATCCGTTGCTACACGCCTGACTGGCTCCCCCTGGCTGATCGTTCTCTCAGACAAGCGCTAGGCTGGTCCGGTCATCATGGCCCGAATGGCCGCCGCTACCAGAATGAGCGTGGCAATGCTGAAGATGAGGACATCGCGCCGGACGTTTTTGCCGCTGGAGCTGTAGGTGAGAGCCACGGGCAGGATAAAGACGACGATGGCCCCGTAGACGTAGTGGAGCCAGTAGAGGCCCGTGCCGGTTCCAGGACGAAGCCCCATGAGGACCATGATGACACCAAGCAGGCCCTGCAGGGCTGCAACGCAGCCTGTTACAATCAGGGCAATGCGCCAGGCTGGACTGAAGGTCTCGGTTCTCTTCGTAAAGAAGAGGAAGAAGCCCCAGATGGTTGTGATAGCGCCTGTCGCCAGGATAAGAAATTGGTTCCAATAATGGAGCGTGATGAACACCTGCGCCATTGTATACCTAGCGCAACCGCCGGCTGGCAGGCTTGCCCGGACTGAACCGGGCTGCCGCCATTCGCGGCTGCGTCCTTTCATTGCTTAAGCTTCTTAGTGCCTTGATGTCGAACGGATGGGGACACTCGCCCTAACTATAGCGCGCTCGCCTTGGAAAAAACAAGAGTAGGACTGGCCTCGCCCCCCAGCGGGAACCTTTGGGCCACCTGCACGCCCGCCCTAACAGCAGGGGGCCTGTCTCCCGCTAGGCGAGCGTGGCCTAGGAAAAGATGGGGAGAGTACGAGAGCGCCGCTGCCTCCAGCGCGGCGGCTAGCCATCGCTGTCGCGCTGGGGCAGTGGAGCATGGCCGCCTCATGGCTGAGCGGGCACCAGCGAGGCGAGCGCCTGGGCATAGGCCCTGTACGCTTCCTCGCCGTAGAGCACCATCATGACGCGCTTGAGGGAGGTCGGTTTCTGGAGATGAGCGATGATCGTCTGCAGGGCGATAGGCGCAGCCTCATGGAGCGGGTAGCCATAGGCGCCCGTGCTCAGCGAGGGGAAGGCGATGCTCTGCAGGCCGTACTGCTCGGCCAGGTCAAGGCAGCGCTGATACGCGCTGGCTAGCAGGCGTGGCGCATCGTGATCCACTCCATAGATGGGGCCAACGGCGTGAAAGACGTATTTCGCGCGCAGCCGGCCCGCCGTCGTCACGACGGCGCTGCCGGTTGGGCAACCGCCGATCTTACGACATTCCTCCATGATCTGAGGGCCGCCGGCACGATGAATCGCCCCATCGACCCCTCCGCCCCCAGCCAGAGCCGAATTAGCGGCATTCACAATGGCATCCGCTTCAACCTCGACAATGTTGCCCTGCATCAGGGCCAGCCTCACCCCGTTGATAGTCCGTGTCTCACGCTCTTCTAGCATGGTGGTCACCCCTTCTCTCATCTTGCCAGAGGCCAGGCATGCCTGGCCTCGAAGGAGGAGCGTCTCCAACTCACTCGTGCTCGCTTCCCCTTCTCCATTGTGACTGATGGGAGTGGGTCCTGACAAGCGCGCCGACGGGGAAAGTCAGCTCCTTGCCTGCCTTAGCATACAAGAGGAGCAAGCTACGAGCCTGATCCAAAGGCCGATCCACTACCGGCCAGGAGCCGCAGGCGTTCCTGATTGACAATCAGCACGCGCCCCTGACGGGCGGAGATGGCCCCGGCAGCTTCCAACTCTTTGAGGGCGCGCCCCACCACTTCGCGCGCCGTGCCGGCCAGGGCAGCCATCTCTTGCTGGGTCAGACGACGCGCCTGACGCCCCTCGGCCAAGGCCTGCTCTTGCTCCAGTAGAATACGGGCCACACGCGCTGTGACATGCCGAAAGGAAAGGTCCTCGACCAGGCCAACGAGATGGCGCAGGGCCAGGGCCAGAGCGGCAATGACGCCCTCGGCCACCGCGGGCCGCTCTCTGATCAGCCGGCGCAGCTCCTCGCGACCGATAATATAGATGGTACTTGGCTCCAGGGCCGCTACATTGGCAGGATTGGGCCCACCATCCAGCGCAGGTACGTCGTTAAACGTATAGCCGGCGCTGATGAGGCGCAGCACCTGCTCTTTGCCGTCGGGTGAGAGCTTGAAGACCTTGACAAGGCCGCTCTGCACATAGTACAGCGCCCCACCGCGATCTCCTTCCATGATGATCAGTTCGCCACGCGCGTAGCGCCGCTCTCTGGTGACAGCCGCCACACGCGCCAGGTCTTCAGCCTCCAGGCTAGCAAACATCGGTATGCGGCGTATCGCCTCCTGATCGACCGCCATATTCTCCTCACTCGGTAGCTTGTAGAGCTACCTCAACGAGCGCGAACCAGATGCGACAAAAGTTACTGTGTCGGCGAACTCCGAGCTTTACACTTAGGATTGTAGCGTTGGTTGACGATCTCTGTGAATGCTGGACGCTCGGTAAGAGTACTGAGCAGGAAAGGAGGCTTATGGAGACTGCACACGAGCAGGCCCAGCTCTGGCGCCAGCAGGCGACGGCTCTGCTGGACGTGCGCCCCGACCTGGAACGCGGCGATGAGCCTTTTGTACGCATTATGGAGGCGGCTACTCCTCTGAAGGTGGGTGAGACTCTGGTGATCGTGGCGCCTTTTGAGCCGGTGCCGCTCTATGGAGTGTTGGGTGGACGCGGCTTTCGCCATGAGACAGTTTGTCTGGCCCCTAATGAGTGGGTGGTACGCTTTACGCGCGAGGAGGTGCCCGCGGGACAGTGAGTGCGTTGCGTCGTAGATGAGGCAGGTGATGATGATGTTTTCAATGGCCGGTGATCCCTCCGCCTCCGGTGCGAACGCGGGTCCGCGCGCGGGGGCCTTCAGGATTAGGGACCAGCAGGCTGGCTCGCCGGAGATGCTGGGACGGCGTGGGGTGCCGCTTGGTGTCCCTCTGCCGTTCCTAATAACCGGCAGTTGTCTGGCTGCGCTGGCCGGGCTGCTCTTGCCTTTCGTGCTGCCCGAGGCCGTGATCAATCGCGGCCAGCCCCATGTTTTGGCTCTTGTCCATACGGTCACGCTTGGCTGGCTCACGATGACTATCTTGGGGGCTTCACAGCAGCTTACGCCCGTGATTGCTGTCACTCCCCTGCGTCTGAAAAAGCTGACACCGGTGGTTTATCCGCTCTACCTGGGCGGTGTCCTGGCCTTGCTGGTCGGCTTCTGGTTTTTTCTTCCCTGGCTGCTTGTCCTGGGTGGCTCTCTGGTGATCGTGGCGGTACTCTGCTACGTGGCCATTCTGACCACGACCTTGCTCTCCGCAAGCAAGCGCCCGCTGACGGTCTTCTATCTGTTCGGTGCTTTGCTTTACTTGTGCCTGGTCGTTGGGTTAGGCCTCACGGCAGCCCTCAATTTTGTCTATGGCTTCCTGGGCCTGGGGGCCCTGCTGGTGCTGCCGCTTCATGTGACGCTGGGGGTAGCGGGCTGGCTGACGAATACGCTGGTAGGCGTTTCCTATACGCTGGTGCGCCTCTTTGCGCTGGTGCACGATCATGATGATCGCCTGGGCTGGGCGGTGCTAGGACTGCTGAATCTGGGCATTGTGGGTTTGGCGCTCGGTTTGTTTGGGGGAGCGGCCTGGATGCCCTTGCCCGGTGGGCTGGTGTTGGCGATTGGCGCCTGGCTTTTTGGCTGGGATTACTGGCGCATGCTGCGTCGCCGCCGGCGGCGTCCGTTAGATGTGACCCAGTATCACGGGATCGCCGCCCTGCTCTGCTTTCTGGTCGCAGCGACGGCGCTGCCCGCGCTGATCATCGGCGGCAGTGCCCTGGCCACCTGGCCTGTGGCGCTTCTTCTCTGCCTGCTGGTCGGCTGGACCGGTCAGAGCGTAGTCGGCTACCTTTACAAGATCGTGCCGTTTCTGGTCTGGCACAGTCGCTACGGGCCACTGGTTGGTCATCAGAAGGTGCCACTGATGCGCGAGCTGGTACATGAGCGGCTTGCCTGGGTTTGTTTCTGGCTACTCAATGGGGGGCTGGTCCTGCTCATACCGGCTATACTTCTCGGTTGGGAGGGTCTACTCCGCCTGGGAGCCGGACTGATCGGAGTGAGTCTCTTGGGTGCGGCTTTCAATGTGCTTGGCGTGGTCCGTCACCTGGAGTGGAGGCTGAGCACCTTGCGCAGCTAACGGCAGACCGATCCGCTTGTTCGCTCACTCATGGCCCTCTGCTCATCTGTCTTCCTCATCTTAAGGAAGGCCCACCGGGGCGGCCTGGCAGTCCACACTGTCAGGCCAGCCCCAGCAGGCGCCGCCCCTCGGGAGTAAGGCGCGCCGGTGTCCAGCGCGGTTCCCAGACCAATTCGATTTCTCCGCCCGTCAGCTCAGGGATATGGGCCAGTGCCGCCCCCACCCCATCGGCTAGCGATTCATGCATCGGACAACCGGGCGTGGTGAGCGTCATGCGGATGGTGACGAAGCCATCGGGAGTGAGGTTAATCCCATAAATGAGCCCCAGATCAACCAGGTTTACCCCCAGCTCAGGATCGTCCACAGTGCGCAAGGCTTCGTAAATCTCCTGCTTGACGCGCTCGATGCTTTCCTCATCAAGCATAGTCTTTGGCAGCCCTCTCTTTCTGTTTTGCGGGTCTTCCCAAGTAAGCTTGTGTGCCTGGGGAGAGCGCTGCCCCGCTGCCTCGGCTGCGCTCTAAGCTCAGCGAGGGACGAGGTCAGCTCAGCAGAGGACCGCGGAGCAGCGGCAGCTCACCGTCATCACGGTGTCAAGTATAGGAGACCGGCGGCAGGCCAGGCTGCGACAAAAGTCACGGTATTTCTCTAGACAGGCTGCCATACTTGGGAGCAGAGAGGCACCACCCGGTCAGGAAAGCACAGATCATCACCCCCCGGGTGCTTGCCTGGCATCGCCGGCACGGTGGTCACCTCTCTATTCGACTCGTGTCATCAGGACACGCTAACCGTGATGGTCAAAGAGCACGATCATCGCTTGCGATAGATCCCTTGCTCTCTGCCCTGGTCAACAGAGGAGGACAACGAGAACGTATGAGCGATAACATTGCAGAAACACTTGACGTGCGCACCATTATTCCGCGCGAGCGCCATCCGCTCATCTTCAGCCGCTTAGAGGCGCTCCAACCAGGCAGCGCGCTGCGCCTGATCAACGATCACGATCCGGCCCCATTGCGTTACCAACTGATGGCCGAATACCCGGATGCCTTCGACTGGATACCGGAGCAGCAGGGGCCCGAGGAATGGGTCATCCGCATTGTCAAGCGCGCTAGCTGAGCTCCACAGTTTTTGCTGTTGACGGCGAGGAGAGCAACCGCGAGGATAGCTGTAGCAAAGGAAGGAGGAAGAAGGAGATATGGAGCAGCAGGAACAGGAGCAGGCCAGCCCTCCTCAAGAGAGCAGGTCGGGGGAGCCGCAAGGCCCAGGTCATTTCAAGGTTTTCGACCTGGCGGCCTCAGCCACTTTTCGCAGCGAGGGACCAGCGACGCGCACACTTTGGGAAAGCGCCACGGCACGGCTATTGCTGCTGGCTCTGAAGGCGGGGCAACAGATCCACGAGCACCGTACGAGCTATGAAGCCTTCATTCAGGTGATCAGCGGGCACCTCTTGTTCACGCTGGCCCCAGAGCGCATCAGTATGCGAGCGGGCACCTTGTTGCACCTGGCGCCACATGTAGCCCATAGCGTTGAAGCCCTGCAAGATAGTGTCTTCCTGATCACACTGATCACCTCTGCTGCAGAGGACCAGGCGGCTACTTCCGCCAGCGCCACGGCGGCAGAAAAGGCCACTGCCATGCAGCAAGCCCACGGAGGTGAGGAGTGATGTCAGCGGCAGATGCTACCCCGTTGACGGGCAAGGCCAGCGTCTCTGGAGGCAATGAGCGATCGCAAGAGCCTTTCACACTCGTCGCCCCTTTGCTGCGAGCCGCCTTACTCATTGGTAGTGGTGGCGGTTTCCTGCTGGCGGCCTTACTGACCGTGACCCAGGCCGTGGGTCTGCCCGTGGGAAGCTGGTGGAGCGCGCTGGTACAGGCCCACGGCCATCTCCAGCTCTACGGCTGGGCGGCGCTCTTCGTCATAGGCGTCTCCTTCCACTTCCTGCCACGTTTGCGCGGTACTGCTCTCCCGCTAGCGCGACTGGTTCCCTGGGTCCTCGGCCTGCAGGTCGCTGGCCTGCTCCTGCGCGCGCTGGCCCAACCGCTGCTAACGCTGACAGGCCCCGGCCTTCTCTGGCGGTCAGCCCTGGTCGTGAGTGGCGGCAGCGAAGGGCTGGCTCTGCTGCTCGCCACCAGCGAGTACCTGTTACTCCTGTGGCGCGGTCCCGCACTGAGCACGCGCAAAGCCTTCTTGAGCATCGCCCCATTTATCGGTCTGGCCTCCCTCTCCCTGGCGGCGGCTGCCTGTCTGAACGCGGCCAATATGCTGCAAGCCGCCAGCCAGGGCGGTCTTGTGTCTCAGCCCGGGGATGACCTCAATGTCAGCCTTGGTCTCTTCGGCTTCCTTATCCCCTTTGCCCTGGCCGTTTCCGCCCAATCGCTGCCCATGTATGCCGGCCTGGAAGCCTTTCCGCGGCGCATTCTCTGGCCCCTGGCCGGCGGTTATGGCCTGGGTCTGCTTCTCCTCTGCCTGGGCCTGGGCCTCGCCAACGGCGCCGATCCTACCGTCGTTTCTCGCTGGCCCCTCCGTTTTCTGGCAGGGCCAGGCCTGCTGCTGATCAGCAGCGTTATCGCCAGCTTTGTCACCATCTTCATCAGCATGATGCGCCGGCGTGGTCGGCTCCCGGCGCATGTGGCAGCGCTTTCTCCGACCCCGGAAGCCCTTGCGCGCGCCTACCGCCGCCACACCGCCCAGCAGGGCCAAGCTTACGGTCCCTTTGTGGCCCTCATCGCCAGCGCTTACCTGTGGGCCCTCTTCTCCGCCCTGTTGCTGATCGGCAGCGGCCTGATCCTGCTCAGTGGCCATACGCTTCCCTTCAGCCTGGATGCCGCCCGTCACGGCCTGGCAATGGGTTTCATCACTCTGCTCATCAGTGGCATCGCCCCGCGCATGGTGCCAGGCTTCTCCGGCAGCCAGATCGCCTCACCGCACCTCGTCGCAGCTACCCTCTGGCTTGGGAACCTGGCCAGCCTGCTGCGCGTTCTGCCCCTACTCCTCGCACCACTGCTCGGAACCCTCTGGCCTATGAGCGGCCCCTTGCTCAATCTCCTCTTCGGCCTATCTGGACCATTGGGATTAGCCACGATCGTCTGCCTGGCCTGCAATCTCTGGCCAGCCCTGCGCACAAAGAGCGCATAGGAAACAAAAAGGCACTTGAGAAGCGGGAGAGGGGTCAGGTCCCGTCAGCAGGCGAGCCGCGGTGCAGCCTGGTCCAGAAGCGGCCAGGCGTTAGTTACACAGGTCAGGGCCAGCGGCGGAGAGAGACAGCTAACGAAAAGGATGGCTTGTGATCCGGGGTAGAAAGAGAGAAGAGGGGACTGCGCTCAGGGGGAAGGCAAGGTAGGGGAAGGCAAGCAGCCGGGCGCTCAGCCAAACGAGTAAACAGCAGCCCCGTGGCCTGCACGAGGAGGAGCAAGGTCGATTGGGGCGGGGCTAGCGGCGTTCGTTCTTAATCTCGCCCCTCTCCCTGCTCCAGCGAGGGCGTGCCAGGGGCTAAGGGACCCAATGGCAGTGAGGAGAAGAGACGCACTACGAGTGACTACGACGACTACTTCTTGCTCTGAACGGCTTCGTTCAGCTCCTTACCAGCGGAGAAGCGCACGCGATTCTTTGCAGGCACCTGAATGGTCTTCCCATCGCGCGGATTGACGCCCTTGCGCGGCGCGCTCTTGCGGACCTTGAAGGAGCCGAAGCCAACCAGACGAACCTCATCGCCGGACTTGAGGGCATCGCGAATCACGTCCAGCGTCGTTTCCAAAATGACGCCTGCTTGCTTCTGAGAGATATCCGCCTTCTGAGCGATGCGCTTGGCCAGCTCCTGACGGCCAATCGTCGCAACTTCCTTCTTCTTCGCTGTTGCCATGGAGACCTCCTTACAACACAACTGTCGATGCAAGGCCGCTCCTGGTCACGGCTCCGAAGACGCCGGGCCAGTCAAGCGGCATGACAACCTCACTGCCAAATAGAATATAGCACGCACTTTTCCGAAATACAAGCGGCTCGTCAAGCTTCAGAGCTAGGTTGTGAGGCTGAAGCCGCCTGGCAGGCCGATTCATAGCGAGCGAACAAGTAAAAAATTGGCTTGCCAGGCGGTGTGACAGCTCTACCATAGCCAAATTTCCTAGACGGCGGCGTACAGAATCAGACCATCATCTGTACGCTCTTGCTTGACATAGCCACCAAGCCGCAGATGCTCTAAATGTGAAAGAATCTCGGCCACCGCCATGCGGCGCGCCTCATCATTCTTCAGGCGGGGACCGAAAAGCTGCTCAGCGAGCTGATAGGCATGCTGAGGACGTCGCCCGAGCAGCGAGAGAATCTCCAGTTCGCGCTGAGCATGGTGCCTGATCAACTCCCGCACGCGCCGCGCCAAATTGCGGAACGGCTCCCCATGCCCCGGAAGTACCAGGCTGGCGGGGAGGTGACGCACCTTCTCCAGGGACTGAATGTAGTCCCCCAGCGGATTAGACCGGCTATATTCCGAATAGAGACCAATATTGGGGGTGATGCGCGGCAAGACGTGGTCGGCGGCTAGCAAGAGACCATCGCGCTCGCGAAAGAGCACAATATGGCCATCTGAGTGGCCGGGCGTCCAGATGACGCGGTAGCGTTCCCCGACTAAGGTGATTTCAGCCCCATCCTCGACGTGGGTAATGGCCTCCGCCGTAGGCACGCGAATCACAAAGTTCAGCACTTCCGGCGGCAACTGTGAGCTAACGGTCGGCTCCAGGGGTGGCATGCCATGCGGCCTGAAAAACTGATTGGCCTGAGCGAAGGAACGCTGAGGCTGGCCATGCCACATAGCCTGCATAATAGTGGCATCGATGGGATGCATATAGACCGTGGCGCCACTCTGCTCCTGTAACTCTGCCGACAGCCCGATGTGATCGGGATGATGATGCGAGAGGACCAGGGCCCGGAGATCTTGCAGGCGCAAGCCGGCCCGTTCCAATCCCTCGGCCAGAACAGCACGCGCCTCGGGCGTGCCCATCGCCGCATCCACCAGGGCCCAGCCATCACGGCCCACCAGGGCGTAGATGTTGACCGTGCGCAGAGGGAACGGAATAGGCAGGGTGATTTTCCAGACGCCACTGACCACCTCTTCGGCCCCTGGCGTTAGCTCAGCGGGATGCTTGGGGCGCTCAGCAGGCGTTGCACGGTTCTTCTTACTATCTTCGCTCAAGAGAGTCACCTTCACTCACCGCTCTCCCCAGCCGCACAGCCGGCCAGCCGATTACCTGTATTCCGGCTTCCCCCCTCTCCCTTCTCCCCACTCAATGCACCTCCCGTCCCGATCCTCCTTTCTTACTTGCTCCTTCTGCCTGGCCTGGCCTGCTGATCCGCGACTGGGAGCCTCATAACACAGACACGGAAAAGCTCAATCCCTATGAAGCAGAGACCACCGACTGGTCAGCGCCGCTCGTGCCTGCTGAGCTGAAGAGCAGTAGGCGCTGACCCTGCCGGCAGCCTTATTGTGATTGTAGGCGCCTTGTTATGGTTGTGTCAACCGAAAGTCAGAAGCTACCTGGCTCAGCGAGCCGAGGGGCGACCTGCTCAGCTCAACGCAGGCTGGTCTCTCGCTGTCTGAGCTGAGCTGGCGGGACCTCCATAGCGGCGCAGCAGCTCGGCGCGCGACATCCAGACTTCTTTAGGATAGCGGCCATAGGTGGTGCCGCGAGCCAGGCGGGCCCGCCCCTGCGGATGATAAAGCAGGAGCAGGCCGGTCATAAACAGGCGGTCGGCCCGACTCCAGAGGTTACGCGGTCTCTCGCGCAACGTAAAGCCCAGACGTGGCGCTGCCTGGCTCAAGAGCGTCACCCCATAGATAGCGCGGACCTGAGCGCAGGTCGGCGTTTGCAGCCAGGCTGCCAGCGCGCCCAGATCCGCCCTCATCATACGCAGCAGCTCCCACGGAGAACGCTGCAGCGCGGCATCGCGCACACGTCGATTGGCAAAGTGCAGCTCTAGCACCGGGTCGCCGTGGCCAATACGCGTTCCATCGGGCAACAGCAGCGGACGCCGTCCTCGATAGCGCGTCAAGCGGGCCTGAAACAGACCATAGGGGGCATTGGGCACCGGCTGAATCCCCAGTACAGCAAGTGTCAGCCTCTCCCAAAAGGTCCAGAAGCGCATAATGCCCTGCGCCTCGCCAGCCCGCGTCTCGCGCGCCAGTGACCAGACGGGACTGATCCGAACCCGGCTGGCCTTCTGGCCGGTCCCCTGGCGGCTCGCCCCAGGCGAGTCTGTCACCGACGGGGCCTGAGAAGAGGCCAGTGCCTCGGGAGCGTGAGCGTCTGGATGCTTACGCCTGGCGCGCCGCTCACGCACACGTAGCACCAGAACCGCCCCCAGCAGAAGGAAGAAAGCCGCCAGCGCAAAGACCAGACGATAACCTAGTGCCGTCTGTTCATGACTGGCAGCCAGACTGATGACCAGGCTACCGATCAAAGGGGCCAGCGTCAGGGGCAGGTTAGAAGAGGCCCCCCACAGGCCCAGATCCTTGGCGGCCACATCCAGCGATGGCAGCGCATCAATAGCCAGCGCCCAATCGACGCTCGTATAGGCGCCATAGCCGAGGCCGAAGAGCAATCCTAACGGCCAGAGAGGGAGCGCCGCCGGCGCCACCACAAAGGCCAGGGCTGGCAGCCCCATCACCAGCGTCGCCAGGCAGACAAGCGGGGCCCGGCGGAAGCGGTCTGAGAGCATCCCCAGGCCGAGCGTGCTCAACAAGGCGCCCACCAGGGCCAGAGTCGCCACCGCCGCCGTCTGCTGAACGAAATTCGAGACGCGGGCCACGTTGGCAAAGTAGTACTCGATGAACGTCATGAACAAGTACAGGCCCATCATGACGCAGAAGCGCGTCATGAAGACGATCGTAAAATTGGCGCTGCGCCAGGGAGCGACCCAGTTGGTGACCAGCCAGTGACGCAGTCCTTGCCAGGAGCGAAGCCGGCTTTCGGCCTGCGCCGCCGGATGATAAGGCACCTCATGCACACCGAAGGCGGTCACTACAATACCGAGGAGCATCACCAGATCGGTAACCACATAGTAAATCAGCGCTCCTCGCATAATCAGAGGAGCGCCGAGCGATCCCAGACTTACCCCGCCAAGCAGCCAGGCGGCCAAACCCAGGCTGCCAACATTGCCCAAGATAGTCATCAGGCCCATGTAGCCGGAAGCCTCGCCGCGCTGATCCTCGGGCACCAGATCAGGCAGCAAGCCCTGATACGCGGCCCATACCACATTGCTGGCAAACTGGAAGAGCGCCAGCCCGACCACCAACAGCGCTGCACTAACAGCCCCCGCCAACAGCAGAGCACTCAAGAGCGTCAGCCCTCCCCCAACCACGATGTAGGGGCGCCGTCGACCAAAGGGGCTGCTGGTCTGATCGGAGAGCAGACCGACAATCGGGGGCACGACAAGCGAAAAAAAAGCGCCCATAGCCGATAGCCAACCGAGAAAGGTCGCCTGCTCGGCACTCCCCACCTGGCCCGGAGCCACAAACAGAAGGATTTGCGTCGGAATAACGATCGGTAAGAGAGCGGCTGATTGGATGTTCAGTCCGAGCCAGAGGAAACTGAGGACCAGCTGTTCACGAACCGTCAGATGGTGCTGAGAGATACGTGCATCCATACAGAAGACCGCCTTTATGTCCTGCTGCAGGGCCGCGAGGAAAGCGGCTCGTGCTTTTATTATACTACCTGGCCGCCTGCCTGAGTCAGGTCAACACTAGCGCCCACAGATAGAGCCGAGACGGTCCACATATGCAGCGTAGAGAGAGAGAGTTCACAGACAGGTAGACACTACCAGTGCTACAATAAGGGGGATAAAAAGAAGCGGACGAAGGATCGGGAGGAACATGCAGAGTTGAAAGAGCAGCTACAGCTACCTATCCATCCGACACTATCCGATGTTGACTAATACGGAGGCCTTGTCATGAGCCAGAGTAGCGCTGATTTACCGCAGTTCTGTGGCCAATGTGGTCACCGCCTCCACAGTAGTGGAGTCTGCGTCAATCCCCAATGCTCCCTTTACAATCAGCGTATCATCGACCAACTCAGCCAGCTCGCCACCAGCGACGTATCGACAGTGCTCCAGGCTAACCAGACCCCCATGCCACCCTCTGCGCAGAGCGAAAGGGGCCAGACGGTTATACCCCCACCGCCGCCCGCTATGAGCTGGCAAGCAGCGATCGGTCCTTCTACGCCCGTCCCACATGGGGGCCAGCCCACGCCACCCTCGACCCTTACTCCTCCACCTTCTTCACCGTTGCCAGCGCCAGCAAGCAGGCGCCATCCAGGAGGCCTCTACATTGGCATCACTGTACTGCTGAGTCTGCTGCTCCTGATCTCGCTGATCTTCAATTTCATCAAAGTGGGCAGCAGTACCCAACCGAGCACATCCACACCTCCCACTGCGCAGACCGGAGCTACCCAGAGCAGCCAGAATCAGGAGCCGACATCACCAAGCAGCGCAGCGACTGCGACCGCCTCGCCGGCAGGGCCGACACCCTCGCCAACCACGCAGCCGGCCTCTGGTAGCATTCTCTGCCAGGCCGACGCCGCACACGGCTGGAATGGCTGGTCTGGCTCTTCCGACTGGAAAGTTCTCAACGGCCAATTGCTCAATGATGGCACGAACGACGATGAAAGCCTGCAGCCGACGATTGGGG
Source organism: Thermogemmatispora argillosa (assembly GCF_059696725.1). Taxonomy (NCBI): domain Bacteria; kingdom Bacillati; phylum Chloroflexota; class Ktedonobacteria; order Thermogemmatisporales; family Thermogemmatisporaceae; genus Thermogemmatispora; species Thermogemmatispora argillosa. The sequence continues at coordinate 2,708,104 of NZ_AP019377.1, forward strand.
CCCCCTGCTCACTCGGCGGCGTTTCCAACTACGCAGTAGAAGTCACCCTTCAAATTACCTCAGCGAATAGCAGCTACAACGATGGCTTCGGCATCACGGTGCGCGGGGACCCCACAAAGAACCCCTGGCACGGCTATATCGCGGCTATCACCTACGAAGGGTTAGATAACAACCCCTATCAGGCGCGCCTCATCGCCAACGGCTACTACACCTTCAGCATCGATAGCCAAATCCTGGCTAGCGTCCCGTTCAACCCTGGGAACCGCAGCCACACCTACCGTGTCGAAGTCAAGGGTAACAGCCTCAAGCTGCTGATCGACGGCGGCCAGCTCCTGGCCGTTACTGATAACCGCTATCTCACTACCACACAGGTGGGCCTCTCCTGCTTCGGCTTTCAGCTCGCCATCACTAGCTTTAAGGTAATCGGCCTATAAAAAAGCGCTTCTAACGAACCGCAGCGCCCGACTGGCGAAGCAGCCATGCCGCGGCGAGCGATTCGCGCAGAGCAACCCAGAAGACAGCGAGCGCTCCAGGAGTCCGTGAGTGATGGTCAAGCATCACTCATGGACTCTGGCGCTCTCCCAGCGGCAGTCGGCGGGTTTTAGCTGCTGCACGAGGGCCGTCAGCCCATCCAAATCATCGACATCATCGCGATAGACCACCCAGACGCGCACCGGCTGGCCGCTCGCCTCGGCTCCCTCTGTGGCTGTCGGGCGGCGGTAAAGCGCCAGACTAATGCGTGTACCGTTGGGGAAGAACTCCTCCTTGACACGCGCTAGCTCCTCCCAGCGCAGCGCCACCGCCTCGCCGCGCCGGTCACGCTTCACAATTTCCTCCGCACTGACCGTGATCGTAAAAGGCTGCGGGGCAATTATCCACAGATAATAGATAAAGCCAGCAATAAAGAGCAAGGCCGCAATCGTGCTCCCAATCGCAGACAGCCCCTCATGCCAGGCAATAAGGAGCACCGCCAGCGTAATAGTCAGCAGGGCCACCACCGTCACCGCCCGCTTCAGCGGACTGAGGCCCCGCCCCACAAAAGTACGCGGTTCAGCTAGCGCAGATGAGACCATCGCTCTCCCTCATAGATCATCACATCATTGCAGCACTACCGGCCAGAAGCCAGGCCACACCGCCCGACCTCTAGCTGACCTGAACATAGCTTCATGCCTTCTCCATCCAATTGTAGCGGTTAGCCTTTTTCTCGTGCAAGCAAAAGGTCAGAGCACGGCCTACAAAGCGAGCTGGCAAGAGCAGGCTGAGGTAAGACAGCCATCCTAACGTACTTTGCGTGAGGCATTTCTTATGATATACTGAAGCCGCTGTCTCGTTCATCTAGAGAGCACTGCCTGTAACAAGGGAGTAATCAGAATTCCTGGAATGGCCCACCCCGCTGGCGGGCAGAGCGAGGCAGCGCCAGGGCGTGAGTAGGAAGCAGCCTTAGTGAAGAAGCGAGCAGGACAGCGAGAGCGCAAGCAAGCGCTGGCGGGCGCCGCAAGCTGCCCTCTCCCTTCTGCTGTAAGCTGTTCTGTCTATCTATCTATCTTTCTTTCTTCTCCTGCCACACCGGCAGCACCAGGCAAGCCCGCAAGAGGAGACAGGAGCGTGTCTACACAAGGCAGCAGCCAGGCGCCAAGGTCAACCGGTAAGCTGCTGGCAACCCAGGGCTATGTAGTGGGGATCGAGATCAGCGGCAGCGGCACACGTCAATCGGTGGCACTGGCCGATCTGGACGGCAACATTCTCTATCAGCTACGCCGCCCGCTGGAGTACATTCCCGATACGACGACTCTGCTCCAGTTGCTGGAGGCCATGCTAGCAGAGGTGTTGGCTCCCGAACGCCTGCGCGGCGGGCGTGTGCTACGCGTGGGCGTGGCTGTGGGCGGGCCGGTTGACGCTTCACAGGGGATCGTGCGGACGCTCTATCACGCGCGCGGCTGGGATAACTTCCCCCTCCAGGATTACCTGGCGGAGCGCCTGAACGTGCCCTGCATCATCGACAATAATGCGAACGCCGCCGCTCTGGCCGAAGTACTCTACGGCGCTGGCATCGGGGAGCGAGTAGCCCTCTACGTCGGATTGGGCCGCGGCATCGGCGGCGGCCTGATTGTCAATGGCCGCATCTACCACGGAGTAACCTCGACCGCCGGCGAGATCGGCCACCTGCTCGTGATGCCCAACGGCCCGAAATGCTCGTGTGGCGGCTATGGTCACCTGGAGGCCATCGCCTCCGCTCAGGCTATCGTCCGCACGCTGATCGGGCGCGCCGTCGAACACCCGGCGACGCTGGCAGCCATCCATCGCCTCACCGACGGGCGCGCCGAGCGCATCACGGTGGGACAGGTCTTCCAGTTGGCCGCCGAGGGCGATGCGGTGGCCCGCTGCCTGATCGAGGAAGTGCTGACTTACCTGGCCTTCGCTCTGGCCAATATCGTTCATCTTGTCAATCCCGGTATGATCATCTTAGGCGGGTCGGTCGCGCTCGTAGGGGAACCCCTGATCGCCCCCCTGCGCGAGCGCCTGCGCGCGCTCTGTCTGCCCGCGGCTAGCCAGCATCTGCGCATCGTTCAGGGCAAGCTGGGCCCCCAGGCGAGCCTTGTCGGGGCGGTGACGCTGGCTCTCCAGGATCTGTAATCGCTTTGATTGATAAAGAGGCATCGATTGTGGAAACAGGCCGGGTCATTTGCAGGCGTTACCTGCTGCGACGCTTGATTAAGCAGGGACCTTTTTGCACCGTCTATCAGGGCCTGGACCAGGTGCTGCAGCGCCCCGTCGCTGTCAAGGCGGTGCCCCCGTCGCAGGTGTCTGTCTACCGCACCGCCTTGCGTATGACAGCTCAGTTTTCCCACCCGCATATTGTGGGCCTCTACGATATCGTCGGCGAGGGCGATCAGCTCTATGTGGTGCAGGAATACGTCGAGGGCGAGGATTTCGCGGCCCTGCTTCAGCGCCAGCTCTCCCCTCTTGAGGTGATTGAGTTTGGCTGTCAGCTTTGTCAGGCCCTGGTCTACGCTGCAAGCGGCACACGCCGCGTCTGCCACGGCGACCTCACGCCCTCCGCGATCCTGCGCGATCGACAGGGCTTTCTACGCGTCAATAATTTCGCTCTTCCCAGCGATGTTGCCTATTTCAGCGCCTGGAGCGTGGTCGGCGCCGCCGGCATCGTGCTCTCCGATCAGGAATTGCCTTGGGGTCAGGCGAGTGAGGGCCGCCTTGATGACGATACCCGCGCCGCCGGCCTCTTGCTCTATCAGTTGTTGGCAGGACGCCCCGCCGGCGCTACGAGTGTCGAACCACCATCCGACGGTCGCCTGCGCTTCTTGCGTACTGCCCCCCCAGAGCTATGCGACCTCATCGCTCGCGCGGTGATGCGCGATCACCCCCAGCATATCAATAGACCCGAAGCTCTCTATATGGAGCTGAAGGCGCTGGGAGAGGCTCTTGAGGCCGCCGTGCCTGTCTCGGTGGCTGTAGCAGCGCCGGCAGTGGAGGAGAGCGCTGCCGCTCGCCCCTTCACCCCCACGCCTTTGCTGCCTGAAACGGAAGGCCAGCCCCTCCCATCGCTGCCGAGCGGCGAGGGAGGACGCCGCCTCTCTTCGTTTGCTTCCCCAACGCCATCCGCCAGCGCCGGCCTTCACGCAGGTCCCGCCCTGGAACTCTCACCGGCTTCTCCTACCGTAGCCGATAGCTCGCTGAAGGTGACTCCCGCTCAGCCACAGAACCCCTTCTACTCTTATACCGGTACGCCACCTTCTGCCGGCGTCAGGCCAGAGGCAGAGCCAGGACAGGAGCAGCAGCAGATCCCGTTCCTCCTCCTGTTGGTCTGCGGTCTGGTGATCTTCGCCTGCTTCTTTGTCTTGGGCTTCTTCTTGAGCACGCTGCTACTGCATTAGATGAGCAAACCGGCAAGCTCAGCAGGAGCAGCGCAAAGTCAGGGAAGCCGGCAGGAGAAGGGGAGGAGAAAGGAGGTATCCAGAACTGGCGAGATGGTGAGTGAAGTGATCTCGCCCTGGCTGGCCAGCCAGCCGAGGCCGGCCAGCCGGCCCTGAAGAGGGCGAGATACCCGGCATTGCGCTTCCCTAGATGCCACAAACTGACTGTTCCATGCCCGAACAGCGGTAGGCATAGGCCATCTGTGGGCTGTTATGGGCCAGTCCGACCTGACCCTGCGCATCGACAATGATGATTCCCCCTTTGCCAGTGGCTTTGGCGCTCAAGACCGCGATTGCCGCCTGAGCCGCTACAGCGGCGCTGGCCCCCAGCGCCACAAAATCGGCGGCCCGCCGCGCCAGCAGCAAGCGTACGAAATCCTCGCCCTGACCAGTACAGGAGACCGCCGCATGCTCGTCAGCATAAAAGCCACAACCGACAAGAGGAGTGTCGCCGACGCGCCCGGGATACTTCTGAAAGATGCCGCCTGTAGAAGTAGCTGCCGCCAATAGGCCCGACTCATCCAGGGCCACGGCTCCGACCGTTCCATGTCGCTCCTCGTCCAGATGAATGCTGGTAGCGCCGACCTGCAGGCGATAATAGGGAGGCTCTCCCTCATCGGGGACAAAGGTTGTCGTCGCTACCTCCAGACGGTAGAAAAGCGGCTCTTCTTCGTCTTCCTCGCTCATCTGGCCCGCTGTCTCTCGCCGAGCTTCGCGCCAGCGCCGATATTGATAGTCGGTCAACAGCTCTTCGGTGCGGCAGAGCGGAATCCCTTGCTCCAGGGCAAACTGTTGGGCCCCATGCCCTACGAGCAGTACATGAGGACTTTCCAAGACGCGCCGCGCCAACGTAATCGGATTCTTCACCCCCTCGACGGCAGCGACAGCCCCGACCTGCAAGGTACGCCCTTCCATGATGCCTGCATCGAGCTCGATCCGGCCATCTTGTGTCAACGTGGCTCCCGTACCCGCATTGTAAACAGGATTATCTTCCAGCGCACGTACCGCCGTCTCGACCGCATCAAGCGCTGAGCCTCCCCGCTCCAGGACGCGCCATCCCAGTTCTGCCGCTTCCCGGCAACCAGCTTGTGCGACCTCAGCCCGCTCTTCGGGGATTACGCCGGCTCCTCCATGAACAACAATGGCGATAGGCATCTACTCCTCTGCTCCTCATTTCCAACAGATTCTTAGCTCTGAAAGCATTGTATCACGCTGCGCCCTCCATCTCGGCGCATGCAGACCGCAGAGGCTATCCCCAGAGCGCTGGCTGACGAAGGCCGCCGGCCCCTTCTACGCGCCGAGGCGCCCCCGGCCCTCACTAAGATCAGGTAGCCTACCCCTGCTCTGGGAGAAGGATTGACAGGGCTGATTAATCCTGCTATAACATAGCGAACATCGCCGCGCGCGAATCGTTGCAAGCAGACAGACAGCGTTAGTCAAACGCCCTGGACGGACCAGGAGTTTCCACACTGCAGTAAGGAGAGCAGGCATGACCCAGCCTCTGAGCGGCATTCGTGTACTCGACCTCTCCCGTCTTCTGCCTGGCGGCTACGCCTCACAACTGTTGGCCGACTTTGGCGCCGATGTGATCAAGGTTGAAGAGCCTGGTAGCGGCGACTATGGGCGCAACATGCCCCCCTACGGTCCCGCGGGCATGGGCCTGGCCTTTCTGGCTGTCAACCGCAATAAGCGCAGCCTGACGCTCAATCTGAAGTCTGAGGAGGGCCGGGCGATCTTCCTGCGTCTGGTGCGCAGCGCCGATGTCTTGCTGGAGAGCTTTCGGCCCGGGGTAATGGCGCGCCTGGGCCTGGGTTACGAGCAGCTACGCGAGGTTCGCCCTGAGCTGATCTATTGCGCCATCAGCGGCTACGGTCAGGACGGACCCTACAGCCAGCGCGCAGGGCACGACCTGAACTATCTCGGTTACGCTGGTCTGCTACACTACAACCGCGATCAACAGGGGCGGCCAGTCATGCCCCCCACCCAGTTGGCTGATCTGGCCGGCGGCGGCCTGATGGCCGTGATCGGCATTCTTACGGCCCTTGTCGGGCGCAGCCAGAGCGGTCAGGGACGCTTCGTCGATGTCGCTATGACCGAGGGCGCAATGGCCCTGCTTCCACTAGCCATCAGCACTTACCTGACGACAGGCCAGGCCCCCCAACCGGGACACTCTCCCCTCGACGGTGGCCTGCCTTGCTACAATATCTATGAGACCAGAGATGGTGGCTACATTACCCTGGCCGCCCTCGAGCCGAAATTTTGGCACGCCTTCTGCACTCGCATCGGCCATCTAGAGCTGCTCCCGTTCCATACGCCTGTCGGGCCAGAGGAGCGCAAACAGGCGATCGCCATCTTACAAAGCATCTTCAAAACCAAGACACGCGCTGAATGGCTGGCCGAGCTGGCCGATCTCGACGCCTGCGTCGGGCCGGTCTACTCCCTGGAAGAGGCCCTCAGTGACTCCCAGGCCCAGGCCCGTGCTGTCGTCCAGATGAGCGAGATCGCCGGTGGGACGCTCGGCGCGCTGCGCGCCCTGCCACGCCTCTCCGATACCTCCCAGGAAGAGCGCTATCAGCCCCCACGGCTGGGCGAACATACCGCCGCGATCCTGAGCGAGCTTGGCTACAGCCAGGAAGATATCGCCTCCTTCCGCGCGCGGGGCATCATTTGAGAGGATTCAGCCCGTTTCAATCAGCCACAGCTAGCGCCGCGCGGCTCCGACTCCAGCTCACTCGCCCCACGACCAGGATGGGAGAGCGAGAGCTGAGAGAGGCGGATAGCAAGGGACAGCGCTGGTCGGCGGGAGCAGACAGCCGGGTCTATGTGATAGAATGAGTAAGTGGGAGAGAGAACAGAGGACATGCAGCAAGAGATCGCAGAGGGAAGAGAGGAGCCAGGTCAGCGACTCTGGCAGCGCCTGCCGCCTAATCCCCTTGCTGAGCTGCGCCGGGTCGCCGAGGAGCGAGAGCGGGCGGGCCAGGTGCTGCGCCGTCTCGAGATTGGGGAACCCAGCTTTCGCACCCCGCAGCACATCGTAGCCGCTGCCATTGCCTCCCTCCAGCAGGAGGCCCAAACATACGGCCCGTCCTGCGGCTGGCCCTGGCTACGCGAGCTTCTGGCCGAGAAGATCCAGCGGGTCAACGGCTACGAGGTCTCACCGGCCAACATTGGAGTCACCGTCGGCGGCACAGGCGCGGTTCAGCTAGCGCTGCTGGCGACCGTCGGCCCGGGTGATGAGGTACTTCTGCCCGATCCTGGTTGGCCCCACTACTATCGCCAGCTCGCCATCGTGGGAGCCAGGCCCGTACCCTACCCGCTTGACCCGGCGAGCGGCTGGCTACCAGACCTGCGCGAGCTGGAGCGGCGGGTCAACGCGCGCACGCGCCTGTTAATCATCAACAGTCCCGGCAATCCAACCGGGGCCGTCTTCCCGCGGGAGCTGATTGCCGCGCTCCTGGATTTCGCGCGTCGCCATCGCTTGCTGCTGCTCTCAGACGAATGCTACGATGAACTGGTTTTTGAAGGAGAGCACGTCAGCCCTGCTACCCTGCTGACAGCGGCGGAACGCGAGCGAGGGACATTCATCGGCGTCTATAGCTTTTCGAAAACCTACGCCATGACCGGCTGGCGCATCGGCTACCTGGTCACGGGTCAGGCTCTCATGCGTAGCCTCAGCCAGGTGCTCGATGCCAGCTATACCAGCCTGCCATTGGCCACCCAGCGCGCAGCGGCGGCGGCCTTACAGGGGCCACAAGACTGCGTCGCCCAAATGCGCGCGGCCTACCGCCAGCGTCGCGATCAAGCGGTCGCCCTCCTCAAGCGCTATGGACGCTACGAGTATACCCCACATGGCGCCTTCTACATCCTGGTCAACATCGCCAGGAAGGTGGGAGGCAGGCGTCATGGCCACCAGGACAAGAGCGACAGCAGCGCCGGAGAGCAGGCCACAGCCTTCGCCCTGGAGCTGCTACGGCGGCGGAACGTGCTGGTTGTACCAGGCAACCTCTTCGGCTCCAGAACCGTTGACTACGTGCGCGTCTCCCTGGGAGCCGATGAGGAGACCATAGAGCAGGGCCTCAGCACCATCTGTGAGCTGTGCCAGGAAGAGGCGGCGCCCGCGCCAGGAGTCGGGGAGGCGCGCGAGCACAGCGAGGAGTCAGAATCAAAGCCAACTAGCTAGCTAGAGAGAATGAGAACAGACTGAGGCCCAGCAGACAGCCTCATCGTCACAAATTACTTATAGGCCACCACGCCAAACGCCTCCTGACGCGGCACCACCCGCGCAAAGCCAGCCTCCTGCAAGCGGCGGGTCACCCCCCGGAGGGTGCTGCTCCCAGCGCGGCTCTGCAGGTCGCCCACATAGTGGAAGAGGCGCCCCCCACCGCGAAGCACTCGATACAGCTCGCGATAGAAGGCACCCGAGTAGAGTTCGCCAGCCAGGTCAAAGGCGGGTGGATCATGGACAATGCGCGAAAAATAATGATCCGGGAAGGTCGGGACCAGCTCACTGGCGTCGCCCAGCATACGACGGATCTTGGGATGATGGAAGAGATCCTGTGACCAGGGATTGAGCCGAGCCACCTCCTGAACCGCAGGATCAAGCTCAATAGTCACAACTTCGTCGGCATGACGGGCCGCCTCGATGGCAGTGTAGCCCAGGCCAGTGGCTGTGTCCAGCACGCGCCCGCTGATGGGCACCAGGGTACGCATCTTGAGACGCGTGTCCTCCAGCGGATCAACCTCCTTCACGCGGTGCATCACAAAGCCAGCAATCAGCAGGCTGGGCGCCCCCTGCGTCGGATAGAGGCTACAGGGGCGATTGGTCACCGACGAGAAGGTCTGGATGGCGCGCACAGAACCGTGTTCTAACAAGAAACAACTATTGAGAGCAGATGCGATACGCTCAACATCGTCCCAACGTAACAGCTCGCCTGAAGGGAAGAGCACCCCCTCTTCAGTGAGCGCAACAGTCACTTGGGAGAGGCCCAGGTCCGGCGAGAGTTCACACTGCCGCCTCCCCTCCCGGCGAGCCTGCAAAAGAGGGGCAACCTGAACGTGTGATAAGACAACGTGTAGGCTGGTGACCACAGGTCGCAGTTCCTCGATATTGAATGGTAGGTGTTGGCGCGAAGATTATATATGGGAGCAAGCTTCAATGCAAGGGGGCCATTTTGACTAACTAAGAGTCTTACTTCCAGGGGCATTTATTGCCATCCGGGTAGACAGCGAGTATAATATCTTTCAACATTTATTGTACCTGCGTCGGTAATCGCCGTCTGCCAGCAGGTTCCCCACTACACGGTGCAGGTGGTAAATGTACAGCAATAAATCGATAAAAGATGGAAACATAACAAGGGAAAACGTATGAGTGGGCAACTCAGCATCATTCTGGTGCCACATACCCATTGGGACCGCGAGTGGTATCTGACCTTTCAGCAGTTTCGCATCCGACTGGTGCAAACCATAGACAAACTGCTGAATATCATGGAACATGACCCTGCATTCAAGCACTTCATGCTTGATGGGCAGACAATCGTGCTTGAAGATTATCTGGAGGTGCGACCCGAGCAGGAGGAGCGGCTCAAGCAATACATTGCTGAAGGGCGTATCCTTATCGGCCCCTGGTACCTCCAGCCCGATGAGTTTCTGGTCAGCGGTGAGTCGCTGATCCGCAATTTGCAGACGGGTCTCAAGCAGGCAGCGCGATTTGGGGAACCTATGCGTGTCGGCTACCTGCCCGACTGCTTCGGTCACATTGCCCAGATGCCGCAGATTCTGCAGGGTTTCGGCATTGATAGCGCGGTTCTCTGGCGAGGTGTGGGCGATGAGGTCAGAGAAAGTGAATTCTATTGGGAGGCGCCAGATGGCACCAGGGTTCTGGTGGTTTACCTGCCCGAGGGCTATGGCAATGCGCGCCTGATGCCCCTGACCCCCGATGCCTTCATCACCCGGCTGGAGATCGTGGTCTCGCAGCTGCTTGATCGCACGCCCACCACAACGGACACGCTGCTTTTGATGAACGGCTCCGACCATCTGGAGCCGCAGCAGGGCCTGCCGGCCACCATCGAGGCGGCCAATAAGCTGCTGGGGAACGTCTCGCGCTCTGGTCACAGCAATCATCATCAGTATGAAGGTATCCATATTCAGATTGGCACAATCCCCCAGTACATCGAGCAGGTGCGCCGGCGTATTGAGCAGCAGCAGCGTCAGCTCCGCCTTCTCAAGGGCGAGTTGCGTAGTAGCAAATATGCGCATTTGCTCCCGGCGGTGCTCTCGACGCGCATGTGGATCAAGCAGCAGAACACCGCTCAGGAGCATCTGCTACAGCACTGGGTTGAGCCTTTGACGCTCTGGGCCTGGAAGCTTGGCGATGACTACCCGCGTGGTCTGGTCAATCTGGCCTGGAAATACCTGCTGCAGAATCAGCCGCACGATAGCATCTGTGGCTGCAGCATCGACCAGGTCCATCGGGAGAACAGCGTCCGCTTTGCTCAGTGTCAGCAGATCGGCGAGGCTCTCGTTAGCCGTGCCCTGCAGCGGATCACCGATACGATGAGCACGCTGCCGCCGCAGCCGCTGGCGGGGCAGGAGCGAGCGCCCTTCCCGATCGTGGTCTTCAACATGGGACCCGGGCCGCGCAACGCAGCGGTCTCTGTCGAGGTGCATATCGCCGAGTCGCTTCAGCGCGCGGTGCTCGTTGATGAGCAGGGGCGGGCCTTGCCTTTCCGGGTGCTGGGTGAGCATCGGCGCCGCATCGGTAGCCAGACTATCCAGCGTCAGGCGCTGGCGCGCATGCAGGCCGTGGGCACCTTTGACCGTCCTGGCCAATTCCTGGCCCTGACCCACGATACGATCAGGATCGCTATGGGCATCCCCGACGATCCTGATGAGATCGTTGATCTGCGCGTCCTACCGGCTGCCACTCCCGACCTGCGCCGTATCGAGATCGCGCTTGCCCCTTCCAATTTGCTCAAGGGCGATCGCGAGCGCTTGCTCGCCAGCGAGCAGGAGGTGCTGCAGCTCCTTCAGCGCGAGGAGATCAAGGCGCTGGAGTTCGAGGTCTTTGAGCTGATGCAGCAGAAAGTCGAGTTCCTGGCCAGCGACCTGCCTCCCTATGGGGCGAAAACCTATTGGCTCTATCCGGCGGTTCAGGTCGACCAGCTCCCGCCGCTGGAGCATGCGACGCTGCGCTGTGGGCCGCAGTCGATCGAGAATGAGTTTTATCGTGTCGAGGTGGATAGCGATTTCGGCACGCTGACCGTGACCGATAAGGAGACGGGCGCAGTTTTCCGCGGCCTGCATCGCTTTGTCGACGGTGGCGATGTCGGCGATCTGTATACGTACTGCCCGCCTGCGCGCGATACGCTGATCAGCACGCCGGCTCAGCCGCCGCGCATCGAGCTACTGAGCGCTGGCCCGGTGCGCGCTACGCTGCGCATCAGCTCGGTCTGGCGCCTGCCAGCAACCTGCAGCGATAGCCGCGATAGTCGCAGCGAGCGCTTTGTCGACTGTCCGATCTGTAGTGAAATTTCACTCTACCCCGGGGTGCGCCGCATCGATATCCATACGACGGTAGAGAACAATGCGCGCGACCATCGTCTGCGGGTGCTGTTCCCCATCCCCTATACAATAGAAAGGGTAGCTGCTGAGGGAACGTTTGAGGTGCGCCTGCGCCCTGTGACGGTTCCTCGCCCGGAGAACCTCAGCGATTGGGCTGAGGCGCCCGTCAATACCTTCCCGCAGAAGCGCTTTGTCGATCTCAGCGACGGTCAGATTGGCCTGGCGGTGCTCAATCGCGGCTTGCCTGAATATGAGGTCGTGCAGGGCGGGCCGGGTCTGGCTCCGGGGCAGATGGCGCTGGCTCTGACCTTGCTGCGCTGTGTGGAGTGGCTCTCGCGCGATGATCTCTCAACGCGCCAGGGTCCGGCTGGCCCAATGTACTACACGCCGGAGGCTCAGTGTCCCGGGCGTCACGAGTTCGATTATGCGCTGGTGCCGCACCGTGGTACCTGGGAGGCCGAGGATGGCCTGGTGCTGCGCGAGGCCCAGGCGCTCAATCTGCCGGTCCGCGCGCTGGTCACCAGCCAGCATGCTGGTCAGCTCCCGACCCGAACTTCGCTGGTCGAGGTCTCACCTCCTGAGCTGGTTGTCAGTGCGCTCAAGCGCTCACTCGATGATCAGGGCTGGGTTGTGCGTGTCTATAATCCGCTCGATCACGAGGTTGAGGCGACTTTCCATCCCGGTCTTGCCGCCAGTCAGGCCTTTGTGGCAAACTTACTGGAGGAACCGCGCGAGCAGCTCGAATGGCAGGGAGGTCAGGATAGCTCATCGCTGCAGGACACACCTCCTCTCCGGCGACGGCTGCGCGCCGGCGAGATTCTGACGTTGCTGTTCCGTTAGACCGTTTCTCCGCAAGTTGTTCTAGGGCGGCGAAAGCGGCGGGCGAGGCCTTCGCATAGCGGTCAACGGAGAAGCGGGGCGGGAGAAGCGGGCCTAAAGCCACAAGGCTGGAAGAGCGGCGGGGCGGTCATGAAGAAGACAGAGCAGAGAAGACGCTTGTTCGTTTGCCTGCTTTGCTCTCTTGACCGCCCCGCCGGGGGTCTTTCTCTCCAGCGGGCCAACCCTATGGGTACCGGAAGTCCTGAAAGGAGCAACATTCAAGCGGGGATGTCCGTTGTAATTGTGTGTACTGAGCTATGTCTATTCTGAAAGGGGCCTTCATCCTGTGAACGCGCAATCTTTAACCCTTATTCTCGGAGCCACTCCCGGGGGGGGCAACCTGCTGACCACTTTGCAGAACGCCCTGGGGCTTATTATCAGTTTTTTTCTCGCGTTCTTCTTCGTTTTCTGGATAAGTTTGATCATTTGGACATTTCGCGATATTCGCTCCCGCTCCCAGGATCTAGCCACTCAAGTGATTGCAACCTTGCTGGTGGCGGTCTTTAATGTGGGCGGGCTACTGATCTACTTGATTCTGCGCCCGCGCCAAACGCTGGCAGAGATCTATGAGCGCCAGCTAGAGGAGGAATCGCTGCTGGCGGAGATGACCGAGCGTCAGACTTGTACTAATTGCCATGCTCGGGTAGAGTCGGATTTCCAGATCTGCCCGTCCTGTGGGCAGAAGCTTAAGCGGCCTTGCCCGAAGTGTGAGCGTCTTCTTGAGCTGCGCTGGTCGTTCTGCCCCTACTGCGCTACTAATCTGATGGCCATGCCAATGCAGGGCATGCCTAGCGTCCCTGGCGTCTCCGGCGTGCCAGGCGTGCCTTCTATGCCAGGTGTTGCCGGTATGCCCGCCAATCAGCCGCCGGGTGTTCCAATGAGCGGCCCGCTCAGCGGCAACCGCTTCTAGCTCTGGCTCTCTGTTTCTCTCTGAGCTGACTCAGCCCTTTAGTTCATTGCTCGCTATGCCCGCTGACTGAGTGGCTGGCTGATCAGACGAGCAATGGATCGGTGATCGATGGCTGGCAACTGTCAGCGACTGTTGCTGATTCGATGAGGCGTTCTGGCTGTGATGCCGTGCCGGGCCGTCTCGTTTCTCAGCTTCTGTCGCTTGTTTGTCTGGCACCTCTCCCCTGTACGGTGAGCGCTGCGCTGGCTCCCAGGCACTAGCTCGGTATCCCCTGCCTTGCTGCAAGCTGGTGACTAGCGATGAGCCGCCTGCCCGGTTTGCTGACCAGGCCAGACGGCTCTTGTGTTTTTTGCCGTCTCTAGCACCATTGAGACGATGCGCGTTGGTTGGCGGGTTGATACGTTGCTTGCTGCATTGCCCGCTTTGTCCGACCTGGCAGTGTGGATGGCGCTCGCGGCGTGTTGTGATCAGGCACCACGTTCACCAGAGCTGCGCCAGGAGCGGCCTGGTCCAATGCCCCCCTCTACAGCAGACAGGCAGGTAGGGGAACAGCGAGGCTGCCAGGGTCGGCTGCTAAGCTTCGCTCTGGCGGGATAGGCAGGCAGAGCCGGGCACGGATATGGGCAGGTGTGCGTCGGTCGCTTCGGCTCTTTGTGATGGTCAATCTGTCCGTCTTTGATTGGCCCGAAGCCCTGCATGTGATATAATAAGAGAGACATTAAAGGGTAACTTCGTTACCACATTGGCTTCTCTCTTTCAGAAAGAACGTATAAGCAGCTTAGTCGCTGTGATCTTTTCCTCGCAGAGCCTGTTTCCTCGCCCTGGTCAGCACGACAGTGCTTGGGACCGCCAGGCGCACAGTTCCAGATGCAGCGCAACCGAGAATGGCTGGCGCTGGCTGTGCCCTGTAAGCTGGCAGACCAGGAGGTAGGCACAGGCATAAGGCAGCAATGCAAGCTTACAGCAGGGTTTAGCGATGCTTGCCTGTCTGTCTGCCTGTCTCTCTGTTCAGCCTGGTCGCAAGGCAAAGGTTGGTCTGGGTGTGGTTATGGCGAGCAAGCGAGCAGACAAGAAGGCCAGTGGTTCCGTTCCTGGAAGGGAGGGACAGGCTGATGCCGCGTGTCTCTGCCTTTATGTTGGGGCTTCGGTCAGAGCCAGGTGCTTGAGGAGCAGATGAGCGGCGAGATGGACGACGCTGCGGGACTGAGTGAGCAGACAAGCTCGCCCTTTCTTTCGTCAGCCAGTCAGAGAGGATGACCTGAGCTGAGGCAGTCAGGTCCGCTATGTAAGGCTCGCGGCTGGCCCAGCAGTTGCGGTCGGCGCGAGTCTGCAGGCTGTGATCTCTAAAGAGAGTGAGAGTGGCCTCTTGGCTCTTTTTCTATAAAGAGAAGGCTGTTAGCGTTAAAGGAACGTGCAGACCCTATGGCAAAAGCAAGAGAAACTCTGGCAGCAACGGCTGAGCAGGTAGCTGGTGATGGCGCTCTCCCCAAGGAGAAGCTCAACGGCTCCAAGGTGGCGCCGCGTGGTAGCGTCAGTAGTGGGGAGTACAATGAGCAGCATATCCAGATTCTGGAGGGTCTGGAGGCGGTGCGCGTCCGACCCGGTATGTATATTGGGTCGACCGACCAGCGCGGTCTTCACCATCTGATCTATGAGGTGGTCGACAACAGCGTCGATGAGGCGATGGCCGGATTCGCCGATACGGTGACGGTCACGATCCATGCTGATGAGTCGGTGACGATCGAGGATAATGGGCGCGGCATCCCCGTAGAAAAACATCATCAGCGCCCTGAGATGTCGACGCTGGAAGTGGTGATGACGATCCTGCACGCCGGCGGGAAGTTTGGCAGTGGAGTCTACCAGTTCAGCAGTGGCCTGCACGGCGTGGGTGTCTCGGTGGTCAATGCCTTATCGGAGTGGTGCGAGGTGGAGGTGAAGCGCGATGGCCGCCGCTATCGCCAGCGCTATGAGCGCGGCGTCGCTGTCACTCCGGTGGAGGATCTGGGGCCGGCTGAGGGCCACGGCACTAAAACTACGTTTCTCCCTGATCTCCAGGTTATGGAGACCCGTGACTACAACTTTGATGTCCTGGCCCAGCGCTTCCGCGAGATCGCCTATCTCAACCGCGGCTTGACTATCTCCCTCCGTGATGAGCGCACTGATCGCGAGGTCACTTTCTACTTTGAAGGCGGCCTCGTCTCCTTTGTCCGCTACCTCAATAAGAACCGCAATTGCCTGCAAAGCCGTCCCGTCAGTATCGTGCGCGAGGTCGACCAGGTGAAGGTTGAAATCGCGCTCCAGTATAACGATAGCTGGAATACGACGGAGTTCTCTTTCGCTAACGGCATCAATACTGTGGACGGTGGCATGCACATCACTGGCTTTCGCAGCGCCCTGACGCGTACGCTCAATGATTATGCGCGTAAGATGGGCTTCCTCAAGGAAAAGGAGAGCAATCTGACTGGTGAGGATGTGCGCCAGGGTCTGACGGCGGTGGTCAGTGTGAAGCTGCCGAACCCGCAATTTGAGGCGCAGACGAAGGCCAAGCTGAATAACGCTGAGGTGCGCCCGATCGTCGAGGCGGTGACGGCGGAAATGCTCTCGGTTTACCTGGAGGAGACGCCTTCGGAGGCGCGCGCGATTATCGAGAAGTGCTTGACTTCGGCTCGCGCTCGCGAAGCAGCCCGCGCGGCTCGCGAGCTGGTTCAGCGGAAGAACGCGCTCGATACGACGCTCCCCGGGAAGCTGGCCGACTGTACTGAGCGCCGTCCCGATCGCTGTGAGCTGTACCTTGTCGAGGGCGACTCCGCCGGTGGCTCCGCTAAGCAGGGCCGCGATCGCCATTTTCAGGCGATCCTGCCTCTGCGCGGTAAGATTCTCAATGTGGAGCGCGCTCGCCTGCAGAAGATGCTTGAAAACGAGGAGGTCAAGAATATTATTACGGCCATCGGCGTGGGCATCGGTGAGTCTTTCGATAAATCGAAGCTGCGCTACGGACGCATTGTGATTATGTGCGATGCCGATGTCGATGGGGCCCATATCCGTACGCTGCTCTTGACCTTCTTTTTCCGCTACATGGAGCCGCTGATCACGGACGGGCACCTTTATATCGCTCAGCCGCCCCTCTATCATGTGAAGATGGGCAAGGAGGTGCGCTACGCCTATTCGGATGAGGAGCGCGATGCCTTGATCGCCGAATACAAGGCGAAACATAACGGGAAGGAGCCGGAGGTGGGGCGCTATAAAGGCTTGGGTGAAATGAACCCCGAAACGCTCTGGGAAACGACGATGGACCCGGCCCGCCGCACGATTCTGAAGGTGACCATTGAGGAGGCGGTAGAGGCAGATCGTGTCTTCAATATGCTGATGGGCGACGAGGTGGCTCCTCGCAAGCGCTTTATTGAGAGCCACGCGAAAAACGCTGAGCTGGATATCTAGGGCCAGGGCCCGGCGCTCAGGCATTTGCTGCCTGTCTGCTTGTTTGCTTGCCCGTTTACCTGCCCTGCTGTACGACGCTGCACTTATTGTCTTTGTTTATCGATGGTGCTTCCTTCCGCGTTATCTGGCCTAGAGGGAGGAAGCACTGCTTTTTCTTGCTCTGTTGATTGAATCACTTACTTGCCCGCTGGAGTTTTGAAGCCAGGCTTGAGCTACAGCTACCCCTGACGTAAGATGGCAGGCGCGAAAACGGGTCTTTGCCGAGCATGGGCGTTTTGTCGTCTGGCGGTTCTGGGGCCATAGCCCCAGCAAGAAGCAGCGGAGGAGACCAGTCGTTTGTTGGTCTCCTCCGCTTTCTCATTTTGAGCTTTGCTTCGGCACCCGCCCCAGCGGTTACGGTTACGACTGGGCGACTACGGCCTCGGCGCGCTCACCGCCAGTGGCGGGCGGTGTCGGTCTCCTGTTGAAGCGCTCCTTGATATCCTCAACGAGCACATAGAGGGTGGGAACCAGCAGGAGCGTCAGCAAGGTTGAGGAAGTCAGACCGCCGATGACCACGATGGCGAGGTCGCCCGAGATCAGCAGGCTGTCACCGCCTCCGATGCCGAGGGCCATCGGGATCAACGCCATGACAGTGGCGAGGGCTGTCATCAAGATGGGGCGCAGACGTCGGCGTCCGCCCTCTATGACTGCCGTACGCGCGTCCAGACCGCGCGCCCGATATTGGTTCACAAGGTCGATCAGGACAATGGCATTGGTGACCACAATGCCAATCAGCATCAGGAAGCCGAAGAGCGAAGAGATGCCGATCGGCGTACGTGTGGCTGCCGCCAGGATCAGGGAGCCAACGCCGGCGAAAGGAATGGCGATCAGCAGGATCAGTGGCTGCACCAGGCTGCGGAAGGTGGCAACCATGACAATGTAGACCAGAGGAATGGCCACCAGCAGCACAAAGTAGAACTGCTGTAGGGCCTGGTTCTGCAGCGAGGTATTGGTACCCAGGCTGGCGCTCGCCCCCGCCGGGAGATGCAGGCTGTCAATGCGTTTCTCTACCTCATGGGTAACCGCCCCCACGTTGTCGATGGTGGCAGTCAAAGTAATGGTGGCTGTGCGCGTGCCATTAAGATGCGAGATCTGGGTTGGCCCGTTGACCTGGCTGACAGTGGCGATGTCTCCCAGGCGCACACTGCCTGAGCCGGTCGGTAGCTGGAGATCACGCAGTTGCTGCAGGCTGGTTGGTGCCGCTCCCAGTTTGAGATCGACATCTTGCTGCACCCCATTGAGTGTCACATGGGTTACAGTGGTGCCGTTGTAGACCATCTGGAGGAGTTGCCCCACCTGCACCGCCGTCAGACCGTGAGCCAGGGCCTTCTGAGGATCGACGTGGACATCGATCAGCGGCACCGCAGAGGCGAGGTCGCTGCTGACGTCGGTCGTATTGGGAGTATCGGCCACGGCATCGTAGACCTGCTGGGCGGCCTGACGCAGGGTCGTTTCGTCCGGCGCCTGGACGGTAATGTCCACGATGTTGCTGTTGCTGGTCTGCAGGAAGGTGAAGGTGCCAACCCCGCTCAGCCCCTTGAGGCGGTCACGAACGGTCTGTTGCACTTGATTGAGATCCGAGCTTGATTTGACGGTAACGATGTAGGTGGCGCTTCCGCCACTGGAAGCACCCGGGCTGAGGTTCAGGAAGGAGCCACCGCCGCCGCCAATGGTTACCTGATAGGCCTGAATATCAGGGATGGTGCTGAGGATCTGCTCGACAGGCCGCGTGGCCGCATCGATCCGAGCCAGGCTGGCCGTAGGCTCTAGCTTCTGGCTAAAGCGGAAGGAGGTTGCCCCCTGGTTTCCGAAGACATTGACGGGGAGAAGCGGGAAGAGCGCGCAGCTACCAAGGAAGAGCAAGAGAGCAACCACCAGGGTGATGGCCCGGTGGCTTGTGACCCAGCGGACCAGCGGTACGTAGGCCCGCTCCAGGAAGCTCGGCTTTTCGTGGGGCAGTTCACGCCCAGCGTTGGCTTTCTCTGCAGGCCCCTTGAGGAACCAGTAGGCCAGCACGGGGATAATGGTCAGGGCCACCAGGAGAGAGGCCAACAGGGCTACTGTCACCGAGAAGGCCAGCGGGTGAGCATATTCGCCCACAATGTCGCCGATAAAGGCCAGCGGCAGGAAGACACAGACGGTGGTCAGTGTCGAGGCCGTAACGGCGGTGGCAACTTCTTTGACCCCTGCTAATACGGCGGTGCGTTTGTCTTCCCCTCCTCGCAGATGGCGATAGATATTTTCAAGAACAACAATGGAGTCGTCAACGACACGCCCGACGGCGATGGTCAGCCCTGAGAGCGTGAGCAGGTTCAGCGAGTAGTTGCCTACCCAGAGGCAGATCAGGGCGATGATGATCGAGAGCGGGATAGAGATCGCCGTCACCAATGTGGAACGTACCGATAGCAGGAAGACCAGAATGACAACGACGGCAAAAAGGGCGCCGAGCAGGCCTTCGCGCGCCAGGTCGCGGACCGACTCCTGAATGTAGGGAGCCTGGTCGCTGACGACGGTAATGTGGGCGTTATAGCCAAGCTTGCGCTCCAGGTCAGGAATCTGCTTGTTGACGTCCTGGGAGATAGAGACGGCATTACCGTCATTGGTCTTGGTGATCGAGATGCCCAGACTGGGCTTGCCGTTGGTACGCGTGAGGGTGCTGGAGGGCGCGAGATCTTCCTTGACAGTGGCCACATCGCCAAGCTTGATCGGCTTCAGGGTCACTCCCGCGGCAGCAGCAGTACCGGCGTTCAGTTGCTGCTGCAGCGCGGCGGCGCTGCTGCCAGCGCCAGCCCCGGTCATGCCGGCGGCGCTGGCCCCGGTCGGATACTGACCCTGGGGGAGAACTGCCTGTTCACCAACCACCAGGTTCTTGAGATCGTCCAGCGAGCCAAGCGTGTTCCCAACACGGACCGAGAGCGTCTGGTCTCCCGAGGTCTGCTGGCCCGCCGGTAGCGTCATGTTGTTCGCCTGCAGCACCTGCTCAACCTGGCTCACGCTGAGGTTGTAGCGCTGGAGCTTCTTGGGATCAAGGGTGATGCTGACAATTTGCTGACGGACACCAGTGACGCTTACGTTAGCGACGCCGTTGATCCCCTGCAGGGCCGGCACCGCAATCTGTTTGAGGCGTACAGCAAGGTCCTGCTGATTCTGATCCGAGCTGACAGCCAGAATGATAATCGGCACGTCAGCAAAGTCATATTGCTGGACTTGCGGGGTAACGTTCGCTGGCAAGCTGGACTGAGCCTTGCTGATCTCTTCGCTGATGGTCTGTTGGGCCCGATCCAGGTCGGTGCCGAAGTTGTAGTAGATCGTGATCACCGACAGTCCCTGACTGGACTGCGAGGTGATGCGCTGCACGCCAGGATTCCCCTGGAAATTGCTTTCGAGAGGATCGGTGATGTCTTGTTCTACCTGGGCTGGGGCCGCCCCAGGATAGGCCGTGATGACCGAAATAGCTGGATAGACAAGCGATGGCAGTAATTCTTGCTTTAACAACGGGATGATATATCCTCCTAACAGGAGGACCGCTACGGTGGCTAAGGCCACCACGCTCCTGTTAGCCATGCTCAGTTTCGCAAGGCGATGCATACTGTTCTCTCGTACCCTTTCTGATCCGGTTTCAGGAAGATCTAGAACGGTGTAGTTTCGAAATGTTTTTACGAATGGCCCCGGCGCTCGGTTACAGCCAAAGGAGAAAAACGAGTCGCCCCGCTGGCCAGAAAAGGCCACAGGCGCGCATGTGCCAGCGCCTTTTTCCCCCTCAAATGAAGCCGGGAAGCGACGTTTAAGTAGAGGAAACAGCATTCCTGCCACCCATAGACACTCATTGCCAATCTAAGCAGATGCAAGTGAGGCTAAGTGAGGCAAGGAGATAGATACTATGTTCTGCAGCTTTTGTGGCACGCCATTGCCCCCAGACGCCAAGTTCTGCCCGCTCTGTGGTCGCATGGTACTGGCGCCTGGGAATGAGAAGGCTCAGGGAGAGGAGGAGCGCACCGAGCTGGTAGACACGATGCCATCTTCCGAGCATAGTGGCTTTAGGCCTCCCGCAGCGGAGCTGATCGCTCCACCGCCTCCCGACTTTGGTGCTCCGGCCCAACCGGTTCCTGATGCGAGAAGCGAGCAGACCCTACCGCGGCGCGCGCTTCTTATGGGAGCCGGCGGTCTAATCCTCCTCGGAGGAGGTCTGGCGCTGGCCTTGTTGCGCACCTTCTCGGGGATTTCTTCTTCTCAAGGAGCCTCTCCCAGGAGCACCGCCAGATCCAATGTGGCCGGTCGCCCGACACCGACCTCTCCTCCTTCCGCCGTATCCCCTGCAACAGCCTCACCTTCTCCTTCACCCAGCCCTTCGCCAACTCAAACACCCACCAGTCCCGCAGAGCAAGTTAGCCCCGCGGGGAATCTCTTGACGCGCTATACGGGGCACCACGGCTATGTCTATTGTGCCGCCTGGTCGCCTGACAATCGGCTTGCAGCCACCGGTGGCCAGGACGGGACGGTCCAGATCTGGGAGCCGCTCACGGGGCGGCCTGTGCTGATCTGGAATAGCGGCAACCCGGAGCAGCAGATCTATGCCCTGGCCTGGTCTCCCGATGGCAACTATCTGGCCTTTGGCGGTCAGGACCATCAGGTCTATATTGGCGAGGTCAGGAGCGGCGCCATCCTCTTCACCTACAGCGGTCACAGCCAGCCTATCTATGCCCTGGCCTGGTCTCCCGACAGCCAGCGCGTAGCCTCTGGGAGCGGCGACAGCACCGTCCAAGTATGGAATGCCAGCGACGGCGGCGCCGTCTTCACCTATGTCGCCCATCAGGACACCATCCGTGGCCTGTCCTGGTCGCGGGTTACTCGCTTGCTCGCTTCCTGCTCAGAAGATAGCACCGTGCGCATTTGGCAGCCTTCCGATGGGACGACACTGGCCATCTGCCTTGGTCATCAAGGGGGAGTCTTAAACCTGGACTGGGCCCCGGACGGTCAGCATCTGGCTTCTGGTGGACGCGATGCCACCGTCCGCATCTGGCAAGCCGCCACGGGTAATCAGGAGCTGGTCTATCGTGGTCATCAAAATCGCGTCTGGAGCGTGGCGTGGTCGCCTGATGGGGGCCGCTTGGCTTCGGCAGGCAAAGATGGAACTGTCCAGATCTGGGAGGCGGCCAGTGGGCGCCAATTGTTGGTTTATCATGGCCATAACGACACTGTCTGGTCGGCGTACTGGTCGCGAGATGGCCGCTTGATACTCTCCTGCAGCGATGACGGCACCGCTCAGGTCTGGTCTGCCCCGCTGGCCTGAGATGCATGCATGAGTCAACAAGGATGCTCAGGCCTCTTTGATCTTGAGGACAGAGCCGCCGCTCTCGCCATCCCTCCGGTAGCGGCGGGTCCCCTGAGCCAACACCGCCGCAGTCTGCTCTGCCGCCGGCCTGGGCTGGCGTCCCTGGCTGACTGACTGACTGGGCGGCAGCTATAGCCCTTAGCTTATTCCACGCGCACGAGCAGAGCCAGGCAGGCCGTAAAGCCATGAAGGAAAGGGCGACCATCAACCGGCCCGATTTCGCCGCTGCAGAAGAGGCCGACGAGTGGGAGGGGACCAAGATAGTGTTCGATCGCCTCAGCATCGTGATTGGGAGTATCAAAGAGGTTCATCCCGCGCCCATTGCAGGTACAAAGGATGACCGCCACCGGCTCGCGGCCACGCAGTTCCTCCCGTGCCCGCTCTAACGTATCGCGCAGATCCATATCGGCGGTGCTGGCATCGCGCATCTGGAACTGGATCGTTTGGCCTACGCGCGGCATAGCGCCGATGGCCAGCCCGCCGCTGAGTCGGTCAACCCCAATCAGGGGGCGCACGAGAAAGCTACCACGGCCAAAGCTCTCGCGATACTCATTAGCGGCCAGACCAACGAGCAGATTATGACGAGCGCGACGCTGCAAGAAAGGAGGCAGCTCTTGCAGGGTTTCCAGGAGCAATTCATAGGCTGGACGGTTAGAGATGGTTTCGACCAGATTCCCGCGCACGCTCGTGATCGTCCAGGGTTCGCCGATTGGCTCACAGCCCTGCGAGACCAGAGGCAGAATGGTATAAGAGCCGCCGATGGCCAGGCCAACGCCGCCCTCGCCAAAGACATCGCCATTGCGAAAGACAAAGGTACGCTGTAGCAATGGATGGGCCGAGGCCAAACCGCCCACCATCGGGCAATGGGGATAAGCTCGGGCCAGTCCTTCCAGCAAGGCTTCACTATCGAGGCGGAAAGGGTCAGCAAAGATCAGCCAGGCGTTGACCTCCTCAGGTAACAGCCCCAGGCGTGTGTGCCACTCCTCGGCACGCTCGCATTCCTCGACCAGGGCTTGAGTAAAGCGCACCACGCGCAGCCGCGCGCCCGGCAGTTGCAGCGTCATCAGCGCCAGAGCTGGCGTCTCCTCCAGCTCCTCACCCTGTCCAATGACGCCCTGGCCAGAGCAGCCGATCAACAACCGTACCCCGCTCTCCTCGTAGGCACGCCGCACGAGGTCAGGAAACGATTCCGCATAGAGGCCACTGGCGAAGAGAATAGCCAGATCGCTAGGGCCTTTGACACGCGCGAGGGCACGAGTCAGGGCTCGCTCCCAGCGTGCATCTTCGACCAGCGTGCCCCGTACAAGGGGCTTCTCCTCAACCGCATTCATACATACTCGCTCCCCCACGCTTCGTTTCTTCCGCGCTCATCCGTTTGTCCTGTGAATTACCAGGCACTCAGCCGGCGCTAGCCCGGCAGATGAATTCCACTTCATTGCCGTCAGGGTCATCCACATACATGGTGCGGCTGGCCAGCACGGGATGCTTGCCACCGCGCGGCTGATAGCCAGCCTCTACCAGGGCCGCGTACTGGGCATCAAACTCTTCCTCGGGCAACTCCAGCGCCAGATGATGAAGCTGGTAACCCGCCGGTTTCGCCTTGATCTCCTCGCTCTTGGGCACCAGCACAATCATCTGCGGAATGCCGGCTTTTCCCTCGCCAACCTTCAAAAAGACATTGGGCAGGTTTGGCGGGGAAATGACCTCTAAGCCCAGCAGATCCCGATAGAAATGCAAAGCTTTTTCTTTGTCCGCCGTCCAGAGCACAATTTCAGAAATGCCGACAATATGTTTCATGTGGAACACCTGTTCACTGAGCGTTTCTTTCCCTTCCTTCGCGCTCTGCCAGGGACAGAGAGGAGGGCAGAGCAGGTAGCGCAGCATGAAGAGCCAGGGCAGAGGCCTACTCTCTACTCCCAATTATGATAGTATCGCACACCCAAGAAGGCCCCGGCAACTGCAAGAGAGGCATAGCGAGCCAGGGAGCCAGCCACAGCCCCCTGGACAAAGCCGCCTCTCTGGCAACGCTCGCCACTGCTTCCCCCGTCCACCTACCCTCATTGCTCCCCCTCTATCCCCAATACGGGAGCGCGCTGCCAGCCTTCCTTTCAGTGATCACTGCCTGAGAACGAGCGCGCAGAGACAGCCCATCTGACAGCGAAAGACCCCCAGAAAAAGCCCATTCTCCCCTTAGTGCTGAGCAGAGACGCAACCTGGGGAGAACAGATAGACCATGCTATGTCTGGCGGCACAAGTAGCATGCAGAGACGCTGATCACGAACCCGATCAGGTGCCCAGAAATGAAGAGGAGAAAGGGCCTGCCCGCCTACTCTCTCCGCCCCGGTGAGAGGGTGGAGCGCACCACAGCCATGTCCTTGTCAGGGCAATAGACAGGCTGCAGCACGCTCGGGCGATCAGGCCGCGGTTTTCCTAATGGCGACGAGGATTGCGCGGGCGATAATCCAGCGCCCCCTCAAAAGTAACCATCGTCACGAGCGACGCATCGGAGAGGCGCGAGCGAATGCGTTCATCGATGGCCTGCAAGCCGCGCGGATTAGCCGTGATCACCGTTGGATAGCGCAGATTATAACGATAGTTGAGCAACTGGAAAAGCTTCTCATTGGCCCAGGGCGAGCTTTGCTGCGCTCCCAGATCATCGAGTACGAGCAGCTCCGCCTCGCGCATACGCGCAAAGAGCTGATCATAGACTTCAGGCGCCTCGGGAGCGAAGGCAGCGCGCAAGTGATCCAGCAGATCAGGCACAGTGGCAAAGAGCACCAGCGAGCCATTCTCCAGACAGAGATTGGCAATTGCAGCCGCCAGATGCGTCTTGCCGCAGCCATTTGGCCCCACCAGCAGCAACCAGCCATCAGGTTCGCGCGCGTACTCTAGTGCCGCCTGGTAGGCCTGGCGCACACCGGGCACCGTATAGTTAAAGTTCTTGAAACTCTTATCGCGGAACGCTTCGAGATTAGACATGCTGCGGAGCTGCTGGCGCCGACGCTCCTTGAGATCAGCCTCCTTGCACTCGCAAGGGATGGGCTTGCCGAAATGCGGATGGCCAAAGGGGACATCCAGACGTAGATAGCCCGCCCCCTTACACTTTGGGCAAACGGGGCGTTGGGAGCCGAAAGGGGCCGGCAGCGTTGAGCCACTGGAGCTGGCAGTTTCCAGAGACCCATTTGTCTGCCGCTCGCGTCCTGGCGTTTGCCGGGCCTGACGCAGCCGCAAGGTCTCTTGAAGCTGTGCCAAGGCAGGGTCAGCGAGAGCATTGGGGCGCAGGGGCTGAGTGACGCGTTGCTGACGAGCCACTGCAGGCGCACCGGCAGCCGAGAGCGCTAGCCGATCATGAGGCAGCAGCGGAGACGAGGCCTCAGTTTGGCGATGCAGCGCTGCGCCCTCACGATGTGCGGGTGAGCGCGTTGGTGCAGGCAGCGCGCCAGTAGCTGCTGATCGGGATCGAGCTGGGCGAGCAGTGGCCTCGAGCAACTCTTGCTCATCCTCCCAATCTCCGTAGCGCATCCCTCCCTCATCATCATCCTCCTCATCCTCCCATTCTTCTTCGTCGGAGAGAGCATCACCTCTCAAAGCCGGCAGATAATCGTCGGCCCGATAGTAGTAGTCGCGCGCGCGCCGCGGAAGAGATGACGCCGGGAGATCCCGACGCGCGCCATAGAGGCGCTCGCTCTGACGCCCAGCCAGCCGGCTCGGACGCGAGAGCGACTCACCGCTTTCCAACGTCAGGGTATCCGTCAAGACATCGGCCAGCGCCTCTGTCCCAGGCACCTCAGTCACCTCAACGTGGCCACGGGAGGAGCGCCCAGGACGCGAAAGCGCCCGATTGAGAGCAGCCGTCTGCTCGGGCAAAGGCAGGCGCGTTGTATGCTCGCCGCGCTCCCGTGGCAGCGCTCCTGTCTGGCGAGCGCGCTGCTGGAGCAGTTGCTGCCGTCGCTGCTTAAGCATAATCTCGTTTAAGCGTTCCATAGCTTATCTGCCTTCCGTTTCCCAGCGCCTCAAGATCGCGCGAATATAACGCCAGTTACGCTTATTATGTTCGACAGCCTCGCGAAAAGCCGCCTCGATCCACTCTGGAGGATAGCGCTCAGCGGCATCGCGTAGCTCATCAGCGATTAACGGAGAAAGAAGTCCTATATTCTGTTCGTACAAGACAAATATATTCGGACGCTCAATCTCAATGTGTAAATGCTGATTCTGGCCGTGGCCCGCACGCGCAAAGGAGGTGGCGACAGGAGCCGAGGAGAGCGTAGAGGCCGCTGGGGCAGACGAGGCCAGGCTCCCCTGAGGCTGGCGCTGCGTCTGCTCTGACTCGCTGCGGCGTTGCCCGACGTCGAGCAGACGCACCGGAATCAGCTCACTCCCCTGCAGCTCGGCCACCACCCGCCGGCTGCGCGCTGTATTAAAGAAATACCAGCCAATAACCTCATCTTCAGAACCATCTTCAGCGAGCACCTTGAGGTAGACGCGGAGTATCGTGCCACGCGCTACCGCCTTTTCCAGGCCCTGGCGTACCCGTTCTTCAGGTGGACGTGGATCACCGCGCCGCTTCAGGCTCTTCAACAGCACGCGATCATTGAGTAGCTCCGGCTCGCTCACGCAACGCGGCTCGCCGCGCTTTTGAGCGAGCAACCAGAAGAGGTGCAGCGTGACCTTTAATTCCGCTACATCCTCGATCTCTGGTAAGAGCGACCTGAAGAAGACCTCCGGCACAGGGACATAGGGATTCTTGCCCGAAGGGAAGCCAGCAAAGGACGTCATAGCCATCCATCCAGAGATTACTCAGGAGGCGGAGAAAGCTCTAGATCACAGAAGCGGGTATGACTCGCCTGGAAGTAGAGGCTTACCTCGCCGACAGGACCATTGCGATGCTTGGCGACGATAATATCTGCGATATTTTTGCGCTCCGAATCCGGGTTATAGACATCATCCCGATAAATAAACATGACAACATCGGCATCTTGCTCGATGCTGTTATGTACGATGAGGTCCGCGGCAATGAAGTTGTGCAGGCCAGCCACCGTCAGATCATAGACTTCCGCCTCACCGGCGGGCCTAATGGCATTCACACGGTCCCAGATGACATCTCCCTCACCAGCCTCCGCCGCTGGCCAGCCTTCGCCAGAGTTGTGGCAAAGCGCCGAGGGCAAGGCCCGCGGGAGAGCTATCTCTCCCCCTACGCTGAGTTCATCAAGGCGCCGCCAGCCTGCGCGCGTCAGAAAGCGATGGTTGGCCGTGGCGCGCACCTGCTGACCCCTCGCCGTCGCCAGTCGATAGACGGGGCGGCGCCCGGTCGCAAAGGCCCGTGTCACTGGCGCCACCTCCAGACGCTTGGTGTGCGGATTCAGGGCCAGCACGCGGAAGCCCTGACGCCCTACCAGTTGCCCGATAGGGCAGTATATCCCCTCGTCAGCCAGATAGACTGGCGTCTCCTCGGCCAGACAGCCGCTCTCGCGCAGATCAGAGAGCTGGGGCACCTTCGACTGACGCGCTTCTACAGCACGCGAGAGCTGCGCCAGCGCCAATACCGGTACGTTCAGTTCGCGCGCCAGGGCCTTGAGCGTACGACTGATCTCCGAAATCTCCTGGACGCGGTTCTCATTGCGCCGTCCACCACCGGTGGTGGTCTGCATGAGCTGCAGGTAGTCGACAATAATCAGGTCAACACCTTGTTCCGCCTGGAGGCGACGAGCCTTGCTGCGCATTTCCGCCGTCGAAATGCTGGCCGTATCATCGATCCAGATCGGGGCCTCAGCCAGCCGCTGCGTCGCCAGCATGATGCGCTCCCACTCTTCATCATTGATCCAGCCCGTGCGCAGACGCTGCTGATCAACGCCAGCTTCCATCGAGAGCAGTCGCTGTACAAGCTGCTCTTTGCTCATCTCCAGGCTAAAGATCGCCACAGTTTGCTTGAAGCGCACAGCAGCATTATGCGCCATGCTCAGCGCCAGCGAGGTCTTACCGAGCGAGGGGCGAGCGGCCAGGATAATCAGATCCGAGCGCTGCAGCCCACCGGTGAGGCGGTCGAGATCGGTGAAGCCAGTGGGGACGCCAACGATGGCACCGCGTCGCTCATGGAGCTGATCTAGCTTGTTCAGATACTCAGAAAGGATCTCGCTCAGGAGCGAGAAATCTGAGCGCAGGCGCCGTCGCCCGATCTCAAAGATCAGGCGCTCAGCCTTATCAAGGGCCACGTCGGCATCGCCTTCCTCGTAGGCGATGGCGGCGATCTGACCGGCAGCATGGATTAGCCGGCGCAGAACCGCTGTGCGCTCCACAATGCGCCCATAATACTCGATGTTGCCGCTGGTGGGCACCTGGTTGACCAGAGACGTGATGTAACTGGCGCCGCCAACCTCCTCTAGCTTCCCCTGGCGCTCCAGCTCGTCACAGAGCGTAATAAAATCTGCTGGCTCGTGCCGCTCGTAGAGCTGGAGCATCACCTCATAGATGGCACGATGGGCGTCGCGATAGAAATCCTCCGGGCGCAAGAAGTCAGCTACCTGAATGATCGCCTCCGGATCAATCAGGATGCTGCCCAGGACGCCACATTCGGCCTCAATGTTCTGCGGTAACAGCTTCTCCACGTCCTGTCTCCAGCGTTCGTGCTTGCTCGCAAATCTTAGCAGCTCAGCGCTTTGTAGATAATGACGCTAAAAAGCGGCTTAACAGCCTGGAAAAGATTATATCATATAAGATTGCTCTTTTAGGCAGTAGACTCGGCACCCGCCTGACGGCAGCGCGCCCGCTGGCCACGTCCGCACCGGCCAGCTCACGGGCCGCACGTCTCCTACGCTCGGGCAGGAGAGGCAGCCAAGCGGCGTATGCAGTCAGGAACTGCTTGCGCCTCACCCAGGCCAGGGGTCTATCCAGCAGCGGGAAGGGAGTCCCGTGTGTCTAAACAGTGTAGCGAATCTTGTGCCCGAAAGCAAACAGCAGGCTAGCAGTCGGCCTGTGGATATGTGGATATCCTGGGGGATAGTTTACGCTTGCGGCCCGCACATATAGCTGAGGTAATGGGCAGTTATCCCCCAGTTATCCACCGTTGGGAGGCAGTTATCCACAGCTATCCACAAAGTTATCCACAATCTTATCCACATGGCCCAGTGGGCGAATCTTCCTATTCTCTGGTGACTGTGCGCTCCCGACCCCCACCCTGGGGGCGACAGGAAAGGACTTGACCCGTAAGGGCCTGCAGGGTATCATAGCACCCAGAAATCAGCGCTCTTTATTTGGCTGGCTGTTTGCCGGTTATTCCTGTTCCCCAGTTTGTCCGCGATCGCGCCGGATCGGGGCAGGCAGCAAGCCATACAGGCAAGCAGGCAACAGGCAGGCACTCAGCCATCTGCAGCGCTGCCACCGTCAAGAGAACAGTCTCGCAGCAAGGAAGCAGCCGAGCTGTTGATTGGGCCTCAGCCCAGCCATGCGATCCCGATTCGCCGCAAGCAAGATCTGAAGAAGGAGCAGTATTTAGACCCCATGCCAAAGACGAGCAAGCGTGCAGCCACAAGAAGAGCGAAAAAGATCGCCCGCGCGCACGCCACCAAGCTGCCAGAAGCGCCTGCCCCCAAGAAGGAGAAGCGTGGCCCTGGCTACACGCCGCCTAAGCGGGGCCTGGCTCGCTACCCCTGGGCCGTGACCCTGACGATTTTGGTCATCGCTGCCGTAATCGGCGCTATGTACTATTACAAGATCGGCCCCTTCGCTCCGCCAAAGCCACAGCCGAAGAGCGCCGCCGTCTCGCCCTGCCTGAAGGTAGTCAAGCAGCTAACGGATACTTCGCCTGCGCCGACGGGCGAGGCTTTCAATAAAATCCAGCATACCTATAAGGCTCCGCCCGCGATGTCCATTAATACGAATAAGATTTATTGCGCCGGTATTAATACGAATCGTGGCTTGATCGTGGTGGAGCTTGATCCCAAGCTGGCCCCCCAGACGGTGAATAACTTTGTCTTTTTGGCTCAGCACCACTTTTATGATGGATTGAAGTTTCATCGCGTGGTGCCGAATTATATTATCCAGACCGGCGATCCAAAGGGGGATGGCAGCGGTGGACCCGGCTATACGTTGCCCGCTGAGCCTGTGAAGGGCAACTATACCGCGGGAGCGGTGGCTATGGCAAAGCCGAATACTGGCACCGCCAATAACGGCAGTCAGTTCTTTATCTGCGTTTCCGACCAGCCGGCAAAGGAACTGACGAAATCCTATAATCTCTTTGGCCATGTGGTCCAGGGCATGGACGTCGTGAAGAAGATCCAGGGTCCGGGCGATCAGCCTTCTCAGAAGAATATCAAACCCGATGTCATTACCCACCTGGTGGTAGTGGCTGCTCCCTGAGCTGAGCACGGGCAGGCAGACAGACAGATAGGCAAGTAAGCAGGCGGGCCGAGAGCCAAAGACAGGTCAGCTTCTCCTGGGCCTCTCTGACCCGCCTTGCTTCTGTCCTGCTCGTCGGGCATCTCCCTCGCTGGCCCAGCCCGGCGCCGGTTAAGTTGGGGGAGCACGTGAACGGGCCTGGTGATAGTATGTTGTTATGAGCCTGCCGCTTGAAGGCAAGCAGCGATGGTTCTTTGCTGAGTGAGGAAAGAGAGGATCTGTGAACAATGACAGCGAAACGACGCTATAATGCTCCGCCCCCCATGCAGATCGACCCGCAGAAGACCTACTATGCGACGATCAGCACGGCTAAGGGCGATATCCGTCTCCGGCTCTTCGCCTCTGAGGCTCCTCTGACGGTGAATAATTTTGTGGCGCTGGCTCGCGATGGCTTCTATGACGGGTTGACGTTTCACCGCGTGGTGCCTGGCTTTGTGATTCAAGGGGGCGATCCCCTTGGCAATGGCTTCGGTGACCCCGGTTACCGCTTCCCCGATGAACCGGTTCGCCGTCCCTACAAGGCCGGGACGCTGGCTATGGCTAATGCTGGCCCGAATACCAATGGAAGCCAGTTCTTTATCTGTCTGGAGGATCAGCCGCGCCTTCCGCCCAATTATACGATCTTTGGCGAGACGGTCTCTGGCCTTGATGTGGTGCGCCGCATCCAGGTGGGCGATGTGATGCAGCGTGTGACGATCGAGGAGAGCTAGTCTGTCTGTCTGCATGCCGGCACGCGGGTGGGCGCCTGGTGCCATTCGCGCCCCTCCCGGTCGTGCCTGGTCAGCCAGGCCGCCCGGCGCCGGCGGCGCTTCACCTCAGCGGTCTATAGCTTGGCCCGGTTGCAGCGCTTTTCTGAGCTGGAACCCCCGGGTGGGTTCTATCTTTCTTTCAAAGCTATCCTCGGCTACAAGTAGCTGCGTAGCCTTCGCCGCCTTGCGGTCCAGATTGCCTTTGGCGCTCGCTTTCGTTGCGCCTCGGCCTCGTCGTCTCAGCTTCGATCTTCGTTTCGGCTTTTGCCTTCTCTGCCTTTCCTCTCACCTGCTCTTCGCCCGCCGGTACTTTATGCCCTCAACAGGGTTGCCGCCATCAGGCGCCAGGTCATTACGCTATCTGCTTGATCGGTAGTTTTGCTGATCTCAGTGGGTACGGCCATCATTAGGCCCTCCGCCTCTTGACAGTTGATATTAGCATGCCCTAATATCTTAGCAGCGTAGTCGGATATTAGGTCTGCCTAATATCCAGGGGGGCTAGCTGCGGTGGGTTACTTCCCCGCCTTTGATGATTAGAGGAGTATGACTGGATGAGCAGACAAACGGAAGTGAGGCAGCCGGCACGGCCCTGGCTATCGCTGTTGGCCTGGAGCACGCGCGACATTTTGATTCTGGCGGCCATCAGCGTGGTCTTTGGCATCCTGCTTGGAGCCCTACTCTATCCATACATGTTATCCGTGGTCCTGGGTCCGATTGTAGCCTGGGCCTGGGTTGGACTCTATATTCTGCCTGGCTTCTTTATCGCCTACGCCTTACGTAGGCCAGGGGCAGCCTTTTTGATTGCCCTGCTCTACTGTTTTGTGACGCTTCCCATCTCGCCCTACGGGCCATCGATCATGATCACCGGTATTCTCTACGCCTGCTCGGGAGAGATCAGTGTGGCCATTGGCACGCGCTACCGTCACTTTGGTCTGCCCTGGATGGCGCTGACCGGCTTTACGGGCGGGATTGTAATGCTGATCATCTATGCTATCTTCTATCCTTCGGCCTTCAAGCTGGCGCTCCCGGTGCTGATCGGTGTGATTGTCATCACGCTTGTGAGCAGCACGCTGAGCGGTATTCTGGCCAAGTATTTGGGTGATGCGGCGGCCCGCACTGGTGTCCTGGCTGGCACGATTCGCCGCGAACAGGATGAAATCTAGTTCCCTCCTGGCTGGCCCAGGGAGGCCAGTGCCTGGCTCTTCCTGTCGCGCCAGATCAGCGCTACCTCAGCCTCTCGTTGGGGTTGGTCAACGCCGACCAGCCCCAACCTCAGCCTTTAGCCGGCCGCAGTGGCCAAAGTTAGCAGGGAGCCGGAGAGTTGAGTAGCGAGCAAGGCAAAGCGGTAGACGCTGGCAAAGGAGAAAGGTGATGAGCGAGACAAGGACGGCTCTCATTGAGATCGAGGATCTGACAGTCAAGTACGCCGGGCGGCGCACGCCAGCCCTGGAACAGGTGCAGCTTCGGCTCTACGCTGGTGAGACCGTGCTGCTGCTTGGCCCATCGGGCAGCGGTAAGAGCACCCTGGCGCTGACGCTGAATGGTTTGATCCCTCACAGCGTCGGCAAGGTGCAGAGCGGGTGCGTGCGCGTGGCAGGCTTCGATACGCGGCAGACGACGGTCGCTACGCTGGCGCAGCGGGTCGGCCTGCTCTTCCAGGACCCGGAGGCGCAGTTTGTGATGTTTACTGTGGAGGATGAGATCGCCTTTGGGCTGGAAAATCTCTGCTTTGCGCCAGCGGAGATGGAGCGCCGGATCAGCGAGAGCCTGGCGCTCGTAGGCTTGACAGAGCTACGCTATCGGCGCGTTGAGCAGCTTTCGGGTGGGGAGAAACAGCGGGTGGCTCTGGCGGCCCTGTTGGCTCTGGAGCCGGAGATCCTGGTCTTTGACGAGCCGACGGCTAATCTGGACCCCCAGGGAACACAGGAGGTCTTTGCGCTCCTGCGTCGCTGCAAGGAGGCGGGACGCTATACGATTGTGCTGATCGAGCATCGCCTTGATGAGCTGATGGATCTGGTGGAGCGAATGGTGGTTCTTGACAAGCGAGGACAGGTAATTGTAGATGGTCCGCCACGCCAGGTGCTGAGCGAGCAGTTGGCAACATTGCAGGAGCTAGGGGTGTGGGTCCCCCAGGTTGCCAGGCTGGCTCACGCGCTACAGCAGCAGGGTTGGTCGCTTGAGCCATTCCCTTTGACGCTGGAGGAGGCCGCAGAGGCCCTGCTCAGAGGTGGAGGGGCAGCGCGCTTCACGCCCCATCAGCGCCCGCCGGAGCCGGCATCGGTCAATGGCCATCGTCCAGTCGCAGCCGCGAGCCTGCCGGACCCGGGTGTAAGCCGCCTCGACCGCGGTCACCAGGAGATGGCCATTGAGGTGCGCTCGCTCTCATACTGTGCAGGGGGACGCCAGGTGTTGCGGGATGTCTCGCTAGCAATCCCGCGCGGGGCTTTTCTGGCCGTGGTCGGAGCCAATGGCGCCGGGAAAACGACGCTGGCTCAGCATCTGGTCGGTATTCTCCAGCCACCCCGTGGCTCTATCCGCTTGCTGGGCCGCGAGTTGACCATGATCCCAGCCCGCGAGCTGACCCGCCACGTCGGCTATGTTTTCCAGAATCCTGAGCACCAGTTTATCACGGAGACGGTTGAGGATGAGGTAGCCTATGGGTTGCGCGTTATGGGCCTGCCCACAGCAGAGGTGCGGGAGCGCACCCGCTCGCTGCTGGAGCGCTTCGGCCTGCTCCCTCTGGCGCGTGCGAATCCCTTTACGCTGAGTCACGGTGAGAAGCGGCGTCTGAGCGTGGCCACAATGCTGGCAATGGGACAGGAGATCCTTATTCTCGATGAGCCTACTTTTGGACAGGACGAGTACAATGCGACGGCTTTGTTAGAGCTACTCTGGCAGCTCCATAGCGAGGGGCGCACGGTTGTTGTGATCACTCACGATATGTCTCTGGTGGCGGCTTATGCACAGTACGTGGCGGTCATGCAAGAGGGCCGGCTGCTCTTCTATGGGACAGCGGCGGCGCTTTTCGCGCAAGAGGAGCTCCTGAGAGAGGCGCGCCTGACCTTGCCCCCGCTGGCTCGCCTGGCACGCCGCCTTGGATGGTCAGATCTGCTGACGCTGGAGGAGCTTTGTGAGCGCTGCCTCCAGACATATGCTCCCCCGTCGCGGGTGGCGGAGGCAGCTCCCGGTTTAGGCGTCCACCCGGATGGAGCGGCTGCCGCGAGGGAGGAGAGATCATGCAGGTAATCTACCAGGAGGGGAATTCATTACTGCATCGCCTGAACCCGCTCACGAAGGTGGTGGCTCTGGTGCCTGTGGTGCTCTTCGTGGCGCTGACAAATGACCCCTGGCTGCCTCTGGCCTTTATAGCGCTGGCGAGCGCTATGATCGTTGGGCCTGCGCGCATCGCTCCAAGAACTTTCTGGCGCATTCAGGCCCCTCTTATGATTAGCTTATTGGTCTTCATGATCCTTTATCCCTTTATGGTGCGGGCTGAGCTGTTCAATCATACCCCTGTCGTGCTGAGGCTTGGCCCGCTGGTACTCTATCAGGGCGCTTTGCTGGCCGGCACGGCTGCCGTCCTGCGCGTCTATGCCATGCTGCTGCTGTCGTTGATCTTTATGCTGACGACCGATATTAGCGACTTCATTCGCGCGATGGTGCAGCAGTGGCATTTTCCCTACCGGCTCGGCTACGGTGTCTTGGCAGCCTTTCACTTCATGCCGCTGCTGCAAGAGGAGTTCCGCCTGATCCAGGCAGCCCACCGCATTCGCGGCATCGAAACCCAGGGCGGCGCCAAAGCCCAGGCCGAGCGCCTACGTCGTTACCTGATTCCGCTGCTAACCAGCGCCATTCGTCGGGCTGAGCGCACAGCCCTGGCAATGGAGAGCCGGGCCTTTGGCGCCCTCAGACAGCGTTCATATTTCCGGCGATTTCGCTTCAATCGCACTGATTACCTGTTCATTCTCTGTTTCTGGCTGCTCTGCCTGCTGGTTATTGGCCTCTTCTGGCTAACTGGCTGGATGGGGCCGCTTTCCTTCACAAAGGAGCTATAGCCATGCACCATAACCATCTACATGGTGAGGAGTATCAGGTGTGGTAGAACGCATCTTCTGCGCTCAGATCTCTGAGGAGCGTCAGGTACCTTTTCACGGCCTGGCGCCGATGGCAAGGATCTGGGTGCTGGTGGAATATACAGGAGCCTGGGAACGTTCCGCTGTTCTCTATAATGATTTGCCCGAGCCGGCGCGTCGCTGGCTGGCTAATATTGCTTTAAGCTACGAGACCCGGCAAAGTATGGCGGTTTTTATCAGGCGAGGACCACGCAGCAGCGGCCCAGTACGCTGCTTTGTGGCGATTACGCAGCCAGAGCGCCTGGCGCTCTACGCTTTCCAGCTCGCAGGCTACGAGGAGCTACCTCGGCTGCCACTTGCCGCCCTAGAGCGGGGCGCGCCCGATTACGATTGCTATCTGAGCCGGGAGCCACTCTATCTTGTCTGTACACATGGCAAGCACGATCAGTGCTGCGCTAAGTTTGGCATGCCCATCTATCGCGAAGCGGCCCGCCTGGCTGGAGAGCAGGTCTGGCAATGCAGCCACATTGGTGGTGATCAGTTCGCTGCTAACCTGGTCTGTCTCCCACATGGCATCTATTACAGCCGTGTCAAGGTGCCCGAAGTAGCCGCTATTCTTGAGGCCGATCGTCAGGGAAAGCTCTACCTGGAGAAATGCCGCGGGCGGGTATTGTACCCTCAGCCAGTCCAGGCCGCCGAACAGTATC
Source organism: Thermogemmatispora argillosa (assembly GCF_059696725.1). Taxonomy (NCBI): domain Bacteria; kingdom Bacillati; phylum Chloroflexota; class Ktedonobacteria; order Thermogemmatisporales; family Thermogemmatisporaceae; genus Thermogemmatispora; species Thermogemmatispora argillosa. The sequence continues at coordinate 2,744,117 of NZ_AP019377.1, forward strand.
TGCGGGAACGCACCGGCATACGCGAGCTAGAGGCGCTGGTCTTCTTAGAGGCGCGTCAGGATGGCCCCAGCCATCAGGTGCTCTTCTTGTCGCGCATTGACGGGGCTTTGCATAATCTACACCTTGTCGAACAGAGCGAGCCGCTGGCACCAGTGGAGGGCTGTCGCTGTAGTCTGATCGGCAAGCTTCAGCGGCAAACCTATCGTCTGCTTGAGCATCGGGTCTACGTCCCGCATGTCTCGCAGGCGGTCGTGAGCTGAGGAAAGGGCACAGTAGAGCACACGGCAGCCTATTCTAGTAGACAACTGCACTCCCTCTCTCTCACTCAGCTCTCTCGGACTCTTCCTCTCTTCCCTCGCCGCCGCACCGATAAAGGGCGGCAGCCGAGGGGAGAGAGGAAGCGGGGAAAACTCCGAAGATCAGATGAGATGAAACGCCATGAGGCCAGCCTGCGTGGCTGGCCTCTCTTCATCTGTAGAGGCTCTTGCTCGCTGTCAACGCTTCTTAGCTTAGCTGTAGCCCACGTAGTAAGGATGGCGACGCGTTGCCAGCCAGGCACCAAAGAGAGCGGCAAGCCCTTCCAGCAGGCCCAGCAAGAGCATAAAGATAATGGTTACCACAATACCCCCCACCACTCCGCTAAAGGTAGCGTTGCCGGTCGCCGGGGCATTGGTCGGGAAGCCAGGAATCGAGTTCGGCAGGAAGACCGCCCCCAGATAATAGAGCAGGCCGGCTACAAAGCCGGCAAGGAAGCCAAAGCTACGCCGCACTGCCAGTTTGCCTACGATAAACCCTGCAACGGCGCAGATGACGAGGCTGATGAAGATGACCAGGCCACACAGCGTCGTGATCGATACGGCAAGCTGATAGGCATTTTGACTGGCGAGCCGCTCCGCGTTGGCAAAGAGGGAGGCATTGAACAGCACAATAGCGATGTTTTCGGCGGCACAGAGAAGACCGGCCACCGCTCCCACGATGAGCGTCGGTAGCAGGCGACCCCTGGGTAGCTCCGGCTGACTTGGCTCCTCGCGCTGGTGCATGTGCCGGCGCAGCTCGCGCTCTTCTTCCTCCTCCTCCTTGCTCTGATCCGGGAAGGGCGCAATATGATGGCGATGCCGCCTGTGACGCTCCTCACCCTCATCATCATCTTTGCCCCATTCCTCGTCTTCATGCTGATGCAATGGATAATGCTGCTCTGAATCGTTCATCTATGGCCACTCCCTTTTTTGATTGATCGGTGGTCATTTGCTGGTCGTTTGCGGGTTGTTCGTAGGAATACGGGCAAAGACCGCCGGATAGGTATTGATCACCTGCCATTTATCGATAGGCCAGTAGACGGCGATCGCCTTACCGACGATATAGTTGCGCGGCACGACGCCCCAGTTGCGCGAGTCGTCGCTATCGGGGCGATTATCGCCCATCACAAAGTACTGATCTTTGCCCAGCTTCCAGACATTGGCGATAGCATTGTAGGGGGCCTTGATATAGGGTTCATTGAGCAGAACGCCATTGACCCACACATGGGTACTATCCGTCCGAATGACATCTCCGGGAATGCCAATGATGCGCTTGATAAAGTCCTGGCGCGTATCCAGCGGCCAATGAAAGACAATGACATCACCGCGTTCGGGCGGGTGAAACAGATAGGCCAGCTTGTTGACTATGACATTTTCGCCGTCGACCAGCGTCGGCTGCATGCTTACATTTTCAACATGATAGTTTTGAATGGCAAGGCGTGTTGCCAGGAAGAGGATTAGCGCCAGGGCTATGACTTCCAGGATATCGCGGGCAAGATGTGCTCGTTTCAAGACCGTTACCTCGCCTGTTCCGATCACTAGATCCGGGCGGGCGGGAGAACCGCGCCGGCTCGCTCGCTCCTCTCTCACCCGGCCAGACAAACGCCCCAGCCAGCTTGCCCACGGGCCGGTTGGGTTTCCCGGCAAAAGCTGGCTTGTGCACTCCTTCTGCGAGAGATAACTACTCCATCTTGGCACATTATAGCGAAGTCTGGCACTGGCTTTCACTTCGCCTCTCACCCACGGGAGAAAGCAGCCCAATGGTACCAGCCTGCCAGTCTCGCGGCGGCAACCACCGCGCCCGGACGGACGGACGGAGCCACGGTCTCTCTCCGGCACAGGCTCACCTCTACGTAGCTGTGTGCGTGCCCGCCCCGCTTGCGCTTTTGTCGACACCCCGCACCCATGCGTGAGGGGAGGCGATCTGCTCTTTGCCTGGTCCCGCCCTGATCCTGTCCTGAGAGAGCGCGCGGCCCGAGACGAACGCACCACCACAGGGTCACACGCCGCAGACAGATCCCTCCCCTCCCCTTGCTCTCGCCAGCTGAGAAGCGGATAGCGTCAGCATCGTTCAGACGCTGACCAGGCAGGCGCCTGCCTCTGGCCCTTCTCCGTTGGCTGGCTAGCTGGCCAGGTCGCTCGTGGTCTCTACGCTACGCTTCAGCTTTCCTATGATAGCACGAGATGCCAGCTTCTACCAGTTGCGCACAATGAGGTGTCCAGCGGCTACAGCATGCACAATATCGGCGCGGCTAACAATACCGACGAGCCTGCCATTTTCGACAACGGGGACGCGCTTGATCTTGCGCTCGGAGAGTAAAGCGGCGATCTCTTCCAGGGGAGTTTCTTCGGAGACAACGATCAGCTCGTGGCTCATGATATCAGCGACGCGCAGGCCCTCGCGGTTGACTTTGCTGATGATGTCAGCTTCTGTCACCATGCCTATCAGCCTGCCGTCTCCATCGACAACCGGTGCGCCACTGATACGCTTCTGATCCAATAGTTGAGCCGCTTCCTGGGCACTCGCTTCGGGGCGAATGGTGTAGACAGTGCGGGTCATAATGTCTCTCGCGATCATTTGGTACTCTCCTCTGCTGCGCTGCTGACAGAACGAAGCACACGAATAGGCAGACGCATCCACGCTCAGCTCCGGCGACGCGGCGCGGACAGCGATACCACCCTGTATCGGCGCCTACCCTTCCCAAGGCACTGGGTTGATCCGCAGAGATCTCAAGGAGCAGCAAGGTTCCTCTGGTTGCATCCTCACGGAGGCAAGGCCAGCATGCCGCCCGTTGCTCACAAACGAGCCTGGGGTCCAGAGCGCAGATCTGCTACCGCTAACAGGCCAGGCAGGTTGAGGCCTCCCCGCTGAACCGCTCTGCTTACGGACAGGGGAGAGCGACCTGCTCTGTTACCGGGTTGCTCGCCTGGCGTCGTGTGAGCCGCCCCCCATGAGTCCCTCAGTGAGTTTCTTTCCTCACCGATCCCCCGCTGATACATTACCATACCGGGCAGCAGAGAGGCGAGGGTCCCGGTCCTTCACTCGGACGATCGGCGTCGCCAGATTCCACTACCAACGGAAGCGCTCGTAGAGCTTCACGAGGCGTCGCGCGTAGTCGCGCCAGCCCGTCACCGCTTCTAGCTGCGGTTCAGCGCCGGTGAGGCGCAGCAGCTCTTGTGCAGAGCAGGAACGCACCTCACTGAGCGCCCGCTCTAGATCCGCTTCATCCGAGGCGTGATAGAAGACCACCGCTTGTGAGGCCGGTAGATCGGCGAAATTGGGGAGCGCTGGAGCCACGACTGCCCTCCCGTAGGAGAGGGCCAGCAGCGCGAGTTCAACATTGCCGGCGCGCAGATGCGAGCGCTGCGGCAGAACCAGGGCATCGGCAGCTCCCAAGTAGAGCGGGATCTCATCATCAAGCGGGGGGCGGAGAAAGAGATGGAGCATGGGCATGCGCGCTGCTACCTGCCACAGGCGCGCGGCCCGGGGGCGATCAGGCGGCACGCCGACAAGTAGCAGATGGGGTCCCTGCGAAACGTCGCCCGGCACAGGCATCAGCTTTTCCCAGAGGCGGCGAAAACTCTCGCAGAGAGTGAGCGTCTCCTCTTCGCTGTGCTGGTCGGCGAAGCAAAGGTAGACATAGGGAACGGAGGCCGGAATGCCAAGGCGCCGGTAGGCCTCGGCCCGCGGTAGAGGAACGGCATAATAGCCGCGAAAGCCAGCCAGGGGAAGGCCGTGCGCCCGCTCTCGTAGAGAGCGTTCGTAATAGCAGTCCTCGATACGCTGCGTGGGAACAAGGATGGCGTTGGCCTGATGCAGGAGGAGGCTCTCTAGCCAGCGACGCAGCAAGGGACGGAAGCCCCGAGCACCGTGCCACCAGCCTCCGCTGTCGGCAACGACCAGCGGCAGCCCCAGGCGACGCGCCAACCAGAGCCGCAGCAGCAGATTGAGACCGCGCCGCAAGGGTAAGCACCAGGCCCCCGGACGTTGCAGTTGCACAACGCCGCAGGCCTGACCATCCAGACTGCGGTGACGCCAAAGCCAGGTGAGCGAGAGGCTGGCGCGTTCGACTTGACAGGCCAGCCCTTCGCGCCGTAGAGCCTGCGCCAATAGGAGGGTCGCCGCATCGCACTGCGGCGCCATTACCAGTAAGACCGCCAGGCTGCCCTCTTGGGGAAGGGGACGCCAGAGCAGGCTTAAGCGCTGCTGAAAGCGTCCCCAGCAGCGCACGCTCTCCATAGTGAGATGCAGGCGCTGCGCCGAGGTGCCGCGTGTGATCAGGAGCTGGGGCTGTTCTACTAGACAGAGGCGACCAAGACGCTGTAGATCACTGAGCAAAGCTCTCCAGGACAGACAGGCATTGCGCTCCTCGGCACGCTGGGCAAGAGCGGCGCTCAGTTCCATGAGTACCTCAGAACGGCCTTGCCAATAGGCGTGGCCGATAAAAAAGGTGCGGCAGAGGCGGGCGGCATGGGCGCGATGAGCCACCAAAGCGCGTGGCTCATACCAGAGCGCATAGCCTGCAGCATGAAGACGCCGGCAGAGATCTTCTACACCCAGCCGCGTTGGCACTGCCAGGCGCTTATCGAGGAGCGGCGAGAAACCGCCAACCGCCCGCAGGGCAGCAACTTTAACAGAAAAGTTGCTGCTACTCAAACTCTGGGGCGCCTTTAGCTGTAGACGCTCGCTCGCAGGAGCAAAATAGCCGAGCACAGGCAGCAGTTCATCGGTCAGCCAGTAGGGCCGCGGCGCCTCCCAGTAGAGTTCCACCCGCCCCCCAACGGCGTCGGCTCCGGTCTCGGCATAGGTCTGCAGCAGATGCTCCAGGAAGCGTGGCGAGGCAAGGGCGTCATCGTCAAGAAAGACGGCAATCTCTCCCCGCGCCACTTCCAGCGCCGTATTGCGCGCATAGGCCAGACCATTGCGTCGCTCGATCAGGCAGCGTACCTGCCAGTCACGCTCATCCGGCGTGCGCGCTTGCAAATAGCGCTGCAGGACAGCGGGCGTGCCATCCTGTGAGCCATTGTCAACGACAATCACTTCGTAGAGATGACGCGCTAGCGTCTGACGCCGCAGGCTGGCCAGCGCTGAGAGCACAAGATTACAACGGTTATAGGTACAGAGAATGACGCTCAGCTGAGGAGAACGACCCTTGCCACGCTCGTTCCCACCCGATTGCCTATGCATAGCCCCCTCCCGGTCCGGTCCTGGTCCTGGAACGCCAGGCCCGTCTGCTTCCTTCCCTCCGCTCCGCCACAGGTTCCAGTCAAAACGATAGGTAGACAGAAGGATCACAGATCACGAGCCAGGGCCGCGCCGGGCACAACGCACACCACCAGCCCCCGGACTGGTGACGCGCGCCATGCCTGCCGACCTCAAGCCCGCTCTCCTGCTCCCGCAGTCATCACCTCAATGTGACAGCAGACCTGCTCTATCCACTCCGGTTCTGGCGAGGTCTTCGCCTCACAGGTTACGAGCGCTTCCCAGAGGCCGCCAGATAGTACAGAGGCCTTTTCTGCCTCCGACTGCGCCGCGCACTCGCCGTCTTTCCCCCCACCTGGAAGAAACAGCTCTCCGGCCTTCCATTCCCCGTGTTCCGCAGGTGCAAAGACACTGGCATCCGGCACCATGCCTTGATCTGGGGCTAACATCGGACTCCAGCGGATTTTCCACCCAATTAGATAATCATTCATGCTCCCTGCTACCTCCTAAGCAGGCCTTCCTGCCTGCTTTCTTCACCTCGCTTCTTGCTTGCTTGTTTGCTTGTTTAAGCGCTTGCGCCGGCGCCTGCTGGCCTGGGCTGCTCAGCAGAGAAGGGGCGGCCATGATCAGGTCAGCCTGTGAGCGTTCGTTCGCACGCAAGGGGAGAAAGGGAAGCTCTGATCAGGCCGCCTTGTACCTGCCACAGTATGGCACAGGTTCTCTGGCCCTGAGAAGAGAAGTTCAGTTGCGATCAGGTAATATATTTCGTTTCCTGGTTAAAGATAGAAAACACGAAATCATTATTTTTCTTTACTATTAAGGTTTGTTTTTAACTCTTCATCTACCAGGATAGACAACCCTTATTTCCATAAAAAGAGTATACTACATACGCAGCATATGGCGCATGCCATGCTCCGTCAATGACGGGCGGCAAGTGGCAGGAAGCGGCAGGAAGCAGCAGCCTGTAGAGGAGGATGGTGTGAAAGACGAGGAGCGCATAGGACCGCAGGAAGCAGGGGCAGCCATGTCTCCCATGTCGTCCGCAGTGGGCAACGCCCTGGCGATACTAGACGGCGAGCCATTTGCGCTGATCCATTTGCAGGCGACCGCCCAGTCGGCGGCAGCGCTTGAGCGGGCCGTACGGCGGATTCGGCAACAGATTCGGGCCAGTGACTTGATCCTCTTTCGAGAGGGCGAATGTGCTCTTCTCCTGCGCTCGGCCACACTGGTGGGAGCGGAGGCCGTCATGCGGCGCCTTGGCCCTTTGCTGGCCGATGTTGAGCACAGCGTACGGTGCCTGGCCGGAGAGGCTGCGCGCCAGTTCCTGCACGAGCTGCAAGGTCGGCAGCCTCACCTGATCGGAGGAGAACAGCGAGAGCGTGGGAATCAGGAGCAGGCGCAGCAAGGAGAGGAGGCGCCAGCGCTCGAGGCGGATCAGGGTCAGACAGCCAATCAGCTCCCTTATCTTGCCTTTCTGTCCAGCTACCCATCGCTGCGCCTGCTTCATCTGCTGCCCTACGAGCTGGCCCGGCGCTACCGCTGCGTGCCCATCGGCGCCGAGCGAGGGACCTTGACACTTGCCACTGTGCGCCGGCTGGATCGCGCAGCCCTGGATCACCTGCAGACAGTGACTCAGCGTGCCATTTTCCAGGTTCGCTGCGAGCCAGAGATGATCAGCGAGATCCTCCACTATTGGGAGCAGCAGCAGCGGCGACTCTTCACTGATCAGCCGCGCGACCCCCTTTGAGGATGAAAACTTGAGCACAGACCGGACCAGTGAGCGACTGAGCGAGCGAGCGAGAGAAGGTGAAAGGATATGACACAAGTGGCCATTTTGGGATTCGATGGCATGGACGCAGACCTGCTGCGTGTCTATGGGCCGGCTCTGCCACATCTCAGGCGCCTCATGCTAGAGTCACCGTTTCTGGAACTCACCTCCAGCATTCCACCGGACACTATCCCGGCTTGGGGCAGCCTCTACACTGGACTCAACCCCGCCAATCATGGCCTGCTATCCTTCCTTCCTTGTGACTCAGAGCCAGGAAGCCACGACGGGGTCCAGGCAGAGCCACCCGCCCTCACCTGCGGCACCACTTTCTGGGACCTGGCCAGCGCCAGCGGCAGGCGGATCTGCGTGCTCAACCCCTATCTCGCTTATCCCGCCTGGCCCGTTAACGGGATCATGCTTGCTCTTTCACCGCGCGATGGCAGCATGAGCATTACGCCGGAGGAATACGAGCTAAGCCTGACCTTTCCCCCTCCGCCGCGTTTAGCCGGGCGAGCCGCGCGCGCGCACCGTGAAGAGCTACGGGCCTTTTACCATGAATTGGTGAGCTGCACCCTGCAACAAGCGGCCCTTGGCCTTGAGCTACTCCAACAAGAGTCTTGGGACCTCTTCTTTCTGCAAATCAACACACTGGATATTATTCAGCATCTTTTCTGGCACTACAGCGATCTCAGCGATCCGGCTTATCCAGGGCAGAGCGAGCACCTGACCCGTATCCAAAGCTTCTACCGTCTTTGTGACCACATCGTGGGCGAAGTACGGGCAGCGCTGCCAGCCGAAAGCGTGCTCATGGTTGTCAGCGCCTATGGTCATGGGCGCCGCAGCCACCAGCGGGTGAATCTCAACGAGTGGCTACGGCGGCAGGGCTTACTGACGGTTCAGGCCCGCAGCCTCCACCTCCTTGACCGCCCTTTCTCACCTCGACCACGCCGGCGCCCGGTCTCCGATGAGCTGCTGGCCCATGTCGGGCTTATCGCGCGTGAACGCCAGGCATCGACTCGTTCAGAGTCAGGCCTCATCGACGAAGAACATTCACTGGCGCGCGTGCTCAGCCTGGGAGGTGATGGCCCATTCGGTGGTGTGGTCCTTAATCGACAGCGTATCCAGGAACAAGGTCGGGACTACGAGGCGCTGCGCGTGAGCCTGCAGGAAGAGATGCTACGCCTGCGTTCGCGCGGTCGCCCTCTACTTCGCTGGGTTCGCAAACGCGAGGAAGTCTATCAGGGCAGATACCTGGAGCGACTGCCGGACCTGCTCTTTGAGCTACAGGGTGATTTGGCAATTGGAGACGAGTTGTATGTACCGTTACTGACAACGCAGACAGCGAGGCGCACTATCTCGGGGGTCCATCGCAAGGATGGTGTCTTTCTCATCGGTAACCTCCTCCACCATGAGCCAGAAGTGAGTGATGTCCACGAAATCACTGTGATGGATGTCGCTCCTACGGTGCTTCGCCTGCTCGGGATCAACAACGTGGTTCGCTTCGATGGTCAGCCGCTCCTGGCCCTCAAGGCCGCTGAGCCGCTGCCGTGAAATAGCGCTCCGAGAGCGAGTGAGAAGCCATCGCCTGGTCGTTGGCATCGCTGGTCAGAGCCTGGCGCAGATTGCACAGGGCGCTTTGGATACGCTTTTTCAGCGTATTCTCCGAAATGTGCAAGGCCCGAGCCATTTCAGGTAAGGTCATGCCACTGTAGTAGTGCAAGACAATGGCCACACGCTGCTTGGTGGGCAGCCCCTCGACGGCTCGCGCCAGATCCCAGCTCCGTTCAATTGAGCCTTTGTGCAGCTCGGCGGCTCTGGCCAGCAGGTCTGTCTCTAGATCACAGAGCGCCTGACGCAGAAAGGCACTGGAGCGCGCCAGACGACGCTTAAAGCTGATGCATTGATTGACAACAATGCGAACCAGCCAGGGGCGGAGGGCGCCAGCTTCACGTAGATCAGCCAGATGATGCCAGGCCTGAATGAGGGCGTCTTGTACGATGTCTTCAGCAATGTCTCGATCGCCTACGATCATGAAGGCTGTCCGTAACATCAGCGAGCTGTACTGCAGGGCGAGGTCGCTAAAGGCGTCTCCATCCCCACGCAGAACCCGTGTAATCAGTAGCTGCTGCTGATCAGCCTGCTCTTCCTCTCGCTCACTGCTCATTGGCTCTTCTAAGGGAAGACCTGTCGTGGGCGCAGGCAACAGCGGCCCAACGGCGGCTGTCCCCGCTGCAGGGCCTGCCGTGGCAAGCTGGCCAAGCTGACCAGGCTGGCATTCTTGATATAGCGTGAGTGAGAGCATGGTCTATTTAACCTCCTGCATATGCAAACCACATACAGATATATAACATACTATATACAATATAGCAAGGGATGCATACCTATAATTGTCTGTATAGAAAACCTTTGTATAAAGTTGAGCATACTTTTTGTGTGCATCATGTAAACAATCACCCGCCAGCCCGCTCCACAGGCCACAGGCTTCCCTGAAACGCCAGGAAACAAGAAGCTACACCAGGCCCCTTAGCCCCGTCTCGCACGAGGGCCCGCTCCCCCTGGGATCGTCAGAACTACCTCACACGCATCTCACCCACACGACGGCAGGCAGACCGTCCCACTCTTCGTCTGGCCGCAGCTACAGCCCGGCGGAGCCTGGCATCGCCGGACCACCCTTGCGAACGGCCCGCAGGTCCAGCACTGCACCGCACTGAGACAAAAACTGGCCGCCCGAGGTGAGCAATGGAGGCAGAGGGAAGCTAAAGGGGAAGGAAGGAAGCAAGGAAGGAAGCAAGGATCGTCCCCGACGCGGCTGCCATCAGCCAGCGAGGCGGGGGCGCTCTACAAGGGGAGAGAACCGCGGGCGCGGGCCGCAGTCAGAACCGCAGCGCGGCCCTGCCGTTGCTCTAGCGTGAGAAAGCGCTGCAAGCCCTGACCATAGAGATCACGGCGCCGCAGCAAGCGCCGGACCATGCGCTCTTCGCCCAGGGCCTGCAAGACATGGTAGGCTGTCCACTCAGCAAAGCCTTCACCAACTAACAGCGGTAGCTCTTGCAGCCCCTGCCAGGCCTGCCAGGCATGGGCCAGCTCATGGGCCGCCACAGCCTGAAAAAGGTCGCGAGGTAAATAGTGCTCGATATAGATATCCTGAGCCTGACCCTGTTGCAGGAACATGCCGAGCAAGTGGGGGTCACTGCTCTCCCCTCCCTCTCCTGGCTGCAAGCTGCGCCCGTGCTGCTGATGCAACTCTTGCAGCACTTTCCGCTCACATAAATGGAGGCGAGGAAGAACGGGCAAGGCTAAGCCAGGTTCTTGCTGCAACACGGCAAAGACGCGCTGATAGAGAGGTTCGGCCTCCTGGGGGCCCTGGACGGCCTCAGCCCAGCAGAGGGCACATCGGCGTGTCACGCCGTGGAGCCCGGGCAGAAGGCGCCCCCGCTCGTTTAACGGAGCCTGACAGACATCGCAGCGAGGGCGTTCCTCAAGGCAACGCTGGCAATACTTTACCGGCGAATCGCCAATCAAATAGGCTGTTTCCAACAAAGCCCGGCCACAGCAGCCACAAAATGCCACTTGCGAACGGCAGGCGGGGCAGAGCACGGCCCCCCCCGCCTGTCCCAAATGGCGCCCTGGCAAGCCGCACCGTTGACAGCGTGGCGCCGTGCTTTCGCAGGTCGGGCAGATGACCAGCCCGTTAGGATACATCAGGTATTGCCCTACCAGCGCTAGCGGTGCGCCACAGAGGTGGCAAAAGCGAGGAGACCGGCGGCTCATAGGGCCTCGTTTCCTCTAGATAGTTCTTCAGAGCGGCTGCTCAGAGGTGGAAAGGGTTGGGGGAACCTCGGCAGAGGCTGGTCCATTGCCGACGCCGCCATGATCGCTCTCACCTTGCTTCTCACGACTGCTGTCCGCCAGCGTCTCGGCGGGCACTGGCACGCTAGCCCCGACAGCGCCGACCTCTCGTAACGAGGCCTGAGTGGGGACGCTCTGCTCAGCCGGTACCGGTCTGACCGGGAAAGAGGTCGGCCTGGGCAGCGGTACCGGAGGCTCTTCAAATTGCTCTGGATTGAGGCTGCGCCATTCCTGCCAGACAGCCACCAGCAGCGCCTGCAACACGCCCGCCAGCGGAGCAGCGAAAATCGCCCCGATCACCCCAAACAACTCAGCACCGGCCAGCAAGGCAAAGAGAGACACCACCGGATGCAGGCCCACAGCGCGCCCGACGATGCGCGGCCCAATCACATCCCCCTCGATGATATGCACACCAATAAAGTAGGCCAGCACCAGCACCGCCGTTAGCCAGCCCTGGCTAAGAGCGATCAGAACGCAGATCGCCCCCGACGTGAGTGTCCCTAAGACCGGGACAAACTCGAGCAAGAAAGCCAGCACGCCAAGCAAGACTGCATAGGGAACCTGGAGAATGAACATCCCCAGGCCGACCAGCACTCCTACCAGCGCCGAAAGCAGGAGCTGGCCGCGAATGTATCCACCCACAACCCGCTCAACTGTATCCAGAAAGAAGCGGGTGCGCGCCCGCTGCCGCGTCGGTACGCCTCGCCTCAGCCAACGTACCGCATGCTCGCCGTCGATGAGCAGATAGATGCTCAGCACCATCACGATGATAATATCGAGGATGCCTTCAAAGACCCCGGTGACAATCGGCAGGGCACTGGTGGCTATGTTCTGCAGCTGATTGAAGAGCTGCTGACGCAGGTCGCTCAACTGACTGGCACTAATCCCAAAACGATTGAGAATCTCCTCTAAGGGCGTGACCGAGCCTCCGGGCCGTGGGGTCAGCATCTGCTGCACATAATGCGCCAGAGAGACGATCTGCTCCACCGTCGTGCTGATCACGAAATAGAGCAGGACACTTAGCCCGCCCAGGACGACGAGATAGACGAGGAGAATGGCCACCAGGCGGGGGACGAAACGCTCTAATAAGCGCACCGCGGGAGCGATCGCGTAGGCCAACAAAGCAGCGATGACCAGCATCAGCAGCGAGTGAGCGATATGGCTGATCCCCCACAGAGCCAGCACGCCGAGGGCCATCCAGGCCAGAATCGCTAACGGAATATCGCGCCTGCGCGTCCAGCGGGCGGCGGAACGCATCTCCTCCTCTAAAGAAGTTTTGCCGGCTGGTTCAAACGCTACTCTCCCGGCTGGATCAGTGTCGGTGCCAGTGCCTCTGCCTGCGCCAGTCGACATCAATGGTGAAGCCCCTTTCTTTCTCGCTTGCTTACTGACTGAAACAAGACCATACCAGCGAATCCTTCCCTTCCCTAAAGGCGGAGACCCCAGGGATCGCCAGTCTGGCTCTCGCGCTTTTCAGCGCTGTCCCAAGATTCTCGCTGATCTTGAAGCCGGCAAAACCGGCATGGGGAACACGCACATCAAATAGAAAACGTATCTACTTATTATACGACAGAGTCAGCCAATCGTTTCGGATGTTTTTCCGGCGATAATCTCCCCCTTTCAAGCCATACCATCCCCTCTGTCATCCGTCTTACTCCGCCTTTTTTCTCCTTTGCCGCCCTATTACCCGCTGGTGATCAGCGGCGCTGACCAACAGGCAAACAAAAAAGGAGAGGCTGGTAGCCTCTCCAACTGGCTGGGGTGCAGGGATTCGAACCCCGATTGGCCGATCCAGAGTCGGCAGTCCTACCGTTGAACGACACCCCAACAGGCTAGTTTGCCAGACAGCAACGGTTTGGCTTTGACCGTGTTCGCGTATGCATATTACCGCAGCCACAAGGATTTGTCAAGCCCCAGCCTGGCTATGCGGCTAGACTAGAGACCAGAGCCATCTGTCTCCGGCGGCAGCCGCAGCTGTGCCCCATACTGCCAGCCACAAGCGAAGAAGCGCCGCGCCCGCAGCGCGACGGTCGGTAGCTCTGCCAGGCGGCGAGCCAGCGCCTGCTCCAGGGAAGCCCGGGGTAGCAAGCCTGTGGCGCTGCAACAGACAGCAAGCATAAAGAGGGAAAGGAGGCCGGGAGGAACCTCCTCGCCCGCTGTCTCCGGCTGGCTGGCCTTTGGCCGGACGCGACAGCGAGGCTCAACAAAGATGCCCGTGACGCCCTGTTGGTGCAAGACAGAGGCCAGCATCTCCTGATCGGGATAAGGCTGGCCCAGCAGGGTTGCCGCCAGAGGAGGGCGTCGCCAGGTCGAGATAAAAGCCAGGGCGCCGGAGCGCGCCAGCGGCAAGATGCGCAGCACCTCACTCATCTCTAAAACGATCAGCAGGTCTGCCTCTCCTGCCGCGATGCGCGGCGTAGCCACGGAGCCGAAGCGCAGATGACAACAGGCGCTACCTCCCAGACGGGCCAGGCTCAGCGGCGCGAAAGTGTGCACAGTCAAGCCCACGGCGTCGGCAGCCAGGGCCATCACCTCCAGGGCGGTCTGCAAACCTTGGCCCCCGACGCCGGCCAGGACCAGGGCTTGCCAGCGTGGCTGTAGCTCAGAAGATGCGGACATTGACTTTACTCCTGCACCAGCAGGGATGGCCAGGCCAGGGCCTTCGTCTCGCCCTCGGTGCTGGTCGCGCTCTCCAACGGCCTGATTGCCCCGAAAGGACAGGCGGCGGCGCAAAGGCCACAGGCCACGCAACTGAGCGCATCAATATGCACACGCGCTGTGTGCTCGGCTGAGGTTCGCCTTTCGGCGTCCTCATCTGCCGAGGAGAGCACCACCGCCGGGCAGCCAACCTGATAATAACAGGGCAGTTCCTCACAGCCGCGCCCAGCACAGCAGAGCGCCTGATCAACCTGGAAGGGTGCCGTATGGCCAGGCAACAAGCGCCCCGGAACCGTACACGGTGCCCGCGCAATGACTACCGCCACTCCTGAGCAATCCAGAGCCTCACGCAGCGTCGCAACCGTAGCCTCCAGATCATAAGGGTTGACCGTACGCACAAAGGTTACACCACAGCCGCGCACGATCGTTTCAATATCGGCTCGCGGCCTCTCTGGACGCCCGGCGCCGTCATGCCATGACCCTGGATTCGGCTGCTGCCCCGTCATAGCCGTCAGACCGTTATCGAGCAAGAGCAAGGTCAGACGTACCCCGGATTGAACCGCGTTGAGCAGACCGGCAATGCCTCCATGAAAGAAGGTACTATCACCCATCGCCGCCACTACAGGGCGCGCAATGCCAGCATACTTCAGCCCCTGAGCAATGCCTATACTGGCCCCCATTGAGACCTCGGTCCAGCAGACCGAGAGCGGCGCATGCATGCCCAGGATGGTACAGCCGATGTCGCCCGTCGTGATGACCTCATCGGGCTGATAGCCAGCGAGCAGCAGCGCTCGCCTGAGAGCGTAGTAGGTCATGCGATGGGGGCAACCAGGACAAAACTCCAGGGTGCGCGCTAAAGGAGCCGTAACGGACGCAGGAGCTGTAGTCGAGGGTGGAGCCACCGTCTGAGTCATTTGGTCAGCCAGTGCCCGAGCCTCAGCAGCAGCCTCGTGATAGTCAGCCGCCGCCAACAAGGCAGCCAGAGCGCGGGCCACGAGCGCAAGATCGTACTCGCCCACGCGCGGCAGCAGCCCATTGCGCTTGCCAAACAGACGTAGCTGGAGACCATGCTCAGCCACCAGGGCCGCCACCTGGGTCTCGATCAGCGGTTCCAATTCCTCCAGGACTAGCACGGCGTCCAGCGGAGCCAGGAAGGCCCGTAGCTCCTCCTCGGGTAAGGGATTCACTACCCCGAGCTTGAAGACCGCCAGCGGCGCTCTCGCCCGCAGGCGCAGACGTATCTCCGCCAGATACCCCGCGCTCACCCCAGCCACCACTACACCGACGCGCCGCGCCTGGGAGGGAGTCGCCCTGACCCAAGCATCGTCTGGCTCTTCACACCTATTGGCCACGCTTAACAAGCTCCCCGCCCGCTGCAAGCGGGCCAGGGCGGCCGCATGTTGCTCGCGACACCACTGAGGAACCGCCTTTGTAAAGCGCGCCAGATCACGGCGAAAGTCCACCGCTGTCTCAACGGGAGGGCGCTCCAAAGGCGCCACCCGAATCCAGCTCTGAGCGGCGGCCACCGCCGTCGTGCCAAGCACCATCACCGGGGCGCCAGTGAGTGTCGAGACCCGGAAGGCCAACAAGGTCATCGTATAGGCCTCCTCGGGATTAGCCGGCATCAACAGCGGCAGGCTCGCCAGCCGCGCATAGTAGCGCGAATCCTGTTCAACCATCCCATAGAAGACCCCCACATCATCCACAGCATAGATCACCAACGCCCCATTGACGCCACTGTGAGCGATCGAGAGCAGCGAATCTGCCAGCACATTGAGGCCCGACATCTTCATCGTGACCAGGCTCTTCTTACCAGCCCAGGCGGCCCCGGTAGCGACCTCGAGCGCTACTTTCTCATTAACACTCCACTCGGCAGCCAGGCCATAGCGCGCCGCCAGCGGCATGAGCGCCGCCAGCGCCCCACCGCCGGGATTGCCAGGATAGCCGGTTGCTACATGCACGCCAGCCTCCAGAGCAGCCCGCGCCACCGCCTCGTCGCCGCTCAGAAACAGCCGTTTGCCCGGCGCAGTCAGCCGATTCAACTCCCGACACTCCTCTTGCTTGCTCTTGGCGCTTGCAGCATCGGCGCCCTTCAGCCAGTACAGGACCAGTGCCGCTGACTCGCCCCAGCCTGGCCGGTCCGGCGCAAGATTACAGCCAGAACCCAGCCCAGGATCAAGGCTAAGACCCTCCTGGCTAAGCCGGCGCGAGGATACAGAGCACAAACGCGATCGCCAACTGTTCTGCTTACTTGCTTGCTTCTGCCAGAGAGTGCGCTCAGGTGGTACTCGGTCGGCAGCTCGCCAGCCATGCTCTACGTCCGCTTCAGCGAGCGCCAGGGAGGGGAAACGCGATTCAGCCGGTCTGGTCCGGTCTGCCATCTGAAACGCAGCGCCGGCCCTACCTGGTCACCATTTTCTGATACTCTCAGGAGGCTGTCAACAAACGCATGTTAGGACAGAGCGCCTCGCCATTAGTCAGCCGGCGGACGAACACGCTAAAAGGCCACCAACAGTCAGGCGACTAGACCATCGGGATATGCTCCGGCGGGGAGGAGCGCGCCTGTTCCTGATTGCGCCGAAGCAGCAAGCGCTTGAGCACCACCCCGATGCGACGTACTCCCTCTTCAATCTGCTCTTCCGGAGGATAGGCATAGCTCAGGCGGATATACTGTTGACCGCCGCCGTCGACATGAAACGGTTCGCCGTTGAGCAGGGCCACCCCCTCGGCAGCCGCTTCGCGCAGAAGGGTACGGGCCCGCAGGCCAGCAGGCAGACGACACCAGAGATGGAAGCCCCCGCCAGGCGGGTTAACCCGCACCTCCCGAGGCCAGTAGCGCTCAATAGCCTGGAGCATCAGATCGCGCTTGCGCCGATAGGCGGCACTGAGACGCTGTAGATGCTCATCCAGCCAGCCACGCCGTAATACCTCGGCCACCAGCCACTGACCAAGGGCATTCGTGTTCAGATCGAAAATCTGCTTATGCAACGAGAGGCGCTCAATCATTGGGATCGGTCCGGCCAGCCAGGCCACACGCAAGCCCGGCGCCAGCATTTTGGAGAACGTGCTCAGATAGATCACCTGCTCGCTGCTATCAAGAGCCTTCAGCGGCGGCGGAGGCGGCGTATCAAAATACAGCTCGCCGTAGGTATCGTCCTCCAAGACTGGTACCTGATAGCGTCGACACAGGAGCAGCAAGCGCCGCCGGCGTTCGGGGGCCATCACCACCCCCGTCGGATTCTGAAAGGTCGGCAGCGTGTAGATCAAGCGCGGGCGATGACGCGCCAGCACGCTTTCCAAAAGGTCCAGGCGCATGCCGTCGTTATCCAGGGGGATACCGATAACTCTCGCCCCTAAAGCACGGAAAGCCTGAATCGCCCCGATATAGGTCGGGACCTCGACCACAACCTCATCGCCGGGACGCAACAAAAAGCGACCGACGAGGCCGATGCCCTGCGTCGAGCCAGAGAGGATCAGAATATGGCCGGCCTCCACAGGAACGCCGCGCCGGCGCATGCGCATGGCCACCTGCTGGCGCAGGCTCTGCAGCCCCTCTACGGGGCAGTAGCCGAGCGCGTGCTGACGCTCAGGCAGCAGTGCCTCCTGACAGATCGTGCGAAACAGCTCCGCTGGCAGCAAGGCCGGCTCCGGCATCGCACTGGCGAAAGAAATCAGCCCACCATACTCCGCCAGTGCCATCAATTCGCTGAGAACGCGCGCATCTGGGCCAAGCATCTCGCTCTCTCCCGCAGCCAACCCCACCAGCCAGGAAGGCATCTCAGGCTCACACTCCTCATCTTGCAATGAGAGCAGGCTGCGCCGGACCAGCGTCCCACGCCCGACATGGCCTTCGATCAGGCCTTCGCTCGCCAGTTCGTTGTAGGCATTCATCACTGTTGTGCGATTGACTCCCAGCTCGCGCGCCAAGGCCCGCTCAGTTGGCAGGCGAGCCCCTTCAGGCAGAGACCCGGAGAGGATCGCCTCACGTAATTGGTGATAGATCTGCCGATAGAGCGGCACACTGCTGCTGCGATCGAGCCGAACAAAGACAGAGGCGGCGGGAGCAGCGGACCACGAACGCGAACGGCGCTCAGATGGGCGTGAGTGTCGCATGTTGTTTCCCCCTCCTGCATTGGCTCATACCAATAGCAGTGTAGTGCGCTCTCTGGCGAATCACAAGAGCCAATGCCAGCAGCAAAAACAGAACCAATTGAGATGGCTCTGGCCCGGCAGCAACCCAAAGAGAGGGGCCAGTACACGCTAGCTGGCCCTGTTTTGGCTCTTGGCACGTTCCCGCAGGGAGAGCGATAATAACTAGTAATGGCAGCGACCAAGCCCGAAAGCCAAGCTAGAACCAGGAAGGGAGAAAAGCATGAAGAATCTCCAGGAGCGCATTGAGGCTGTGCGCAATGACCGCGAACATGGCTCACGTTGGCTGGTGGGCGAGACGATCGCCATATTGGAGGAGCTGGCACGCGCTCCGTACAGCTCGCCGGAAGAGGGGCTGGCCCAGCTACGCGCCGCTGGTGAGGAGCTGATGCAGGCTCGTCCAGCAATGGCAGCCATCGCCGGGGCGGTCAGGCGTATCCTGCAGGCGCCAGGGGGGCTGGCAGGCATGGCCCTGGAGGCCGCTCGCTTGCGCGAAGAATACGAGCGTGCCCCGCAGGCCATCATCGCTCATGCGCGCCCGCTGCTGGCCGGCACCCTGATGACGCATAGCCTCTCGGGCACTGTCCTGGAGGCTCTACACGCCTGTGCCTCCCAGATCAAACGGGTCATCGTCCTGGAAGGACGCCCCCGTTACGAAGGGCGCGAGATGGCTCGCCGCCTGCAGGCCATGAATCTGGCCGTGACGCTCATTACCGATGCCGAGGCCGCCATCTTTCTCCCAAGTTGCACTGCCGTAGTGGTCGGCGCCGATAGCGTCCTCGCCAACGGCGATGTTCTCAATAAAGCAGGCACCGCCCTGCTGGCCTGGGCCAGTCGCGGCTACGGCATCCCTTTCTATGTCCTGTGCGAGTCGTTGAAAATCTCCCCCCAGTCCTGGACCGGTGACCTCTCCTTACTCGAAGAGAAAGAGCCAGAGGAGGTGCTGGACGAGCCTATTGCCGGTATCGAGGTGCGTAACTTCTATTTCGACCGCACCCCCGGCGAGCTGATCACCGCTATTGTGACCGAGCGCGGCTTTTTCAATAAGGAACCGCTCAGTGACTTTCGCTAGCCACAGGTCCTGTAGACTTGGCGAAAGCGATTCAAATGTGTATCCTATCAATTGCAGTAGCCTAACCATCTCTCGCAGCATCTCCATATGCTGCTTGTATGCTCCTGCAGACTTGTATGCTCCTGCAGAGCGAGAAGAAAGATCAGGCAGAGGGCTGCGCAGCGGTCCTCTTACACTGTGTCTTGCTTCCAGCACCGCGAGAACTGGCCGTCTGGGACCTGCTGCTATGCTGCGCGTCGAAACGCCCCAGTCAGGGAGCTGAGAGCGGCAGAAGAGCAAGCAGGAGCTGGTCAGTCGCTGAGCGAGTCGGCCTGCTCATTTGATTGATTGGCCGGCCCGTCAAGGCTCCTGTTTGCTGGCCTGACCAGTCCCAGCCATCAGGCTGCTGCGAGAGCAAGGGAGCAGGCCAGGTCTAGCCCTGGCACGCACGATATGGCACTATGGCATGGCGCGGCGCACTGCCGCAGGCAGAGGCCTTGAGGATGCACGCACTAGAGAGGGAGAAACGGGCACCGCGCCTGGAGTTGGAAGGGGGAAGTGATATGCACGGTGAGACTGAGCAGCCAACTCAGGGAGAGCGACGGGTCAATCAATCAGGCGAGGCACAGCCGGCGCCTGATCAGAAGCGGGAACGCGAGGCTATCAGCGAGCAAGAGCGACGGGAGAGGAGAGAGATGCGCGAGGGACGCGAGGGACGTGGAGAGAAGCGTAGACGAGGAGACGATTTTGTCGCGCCTGGCGTGCCCATTGTGCGCAGCAGTACGCCGCGTCCACCTTCGCTGGCGCTTGGCGAGGCAGGGAGCGCTTTCGGCCCCCGCCTGACAGAGGGAGGCGCGCCGTTCCCGGAGGAGGCACCGGCAGCGCCGCCTGTCCCCGAGGAATACAGTTCCCTGGAAGAAACGCCGCTGCCCATCGCCAGCCAGGTGGCAGAGAAGGAGGAGGTGGCATCGGCGGCTCAGCCGGGACAGGGACAGGAGCGCAATGAATTTCTGTGGCTGTTTGAGTATGGCCCCGAGATGGATACGGTGCTCTTGAATAGCCCTCAGTTGCTGGATGGGCTGGCGCTGCCTTACGGACCAGGCATGCTCAAGGGCTATGAGCTGGGTTTCGGTGCAGTGCGAACAGCAACGGGCGAGGTGGTGGCCTCGATTCTACCGAGCAGTGACCCGGCTGCCGCTGTTTGGGGAATGCTCTACCGGGTGCCCCGCCGGCTGGCCTTGCCGGCAGAGGATGGGGTCGTGCCCCTGGATAGGGTGCACGATGCTGTTCCGCCAATCGGTCTGTTCGAACCACTGACGGTGGTGGTTCACGAACCTCTGCGCCAGCGTGAGATTACGTGTACAACCTATATCGCTTCGGCGACGGTTCGCAAGTATTTTCAGCCACGTTTGCCTGAGCGCTATGTCGGCGATCCTTATGTACGGCAGCTATTGGAAAGCGCTCGCCGCCAGAAGCTGCCAGAGAGCTATCTGCTAGATCTGGAAGGCCGGATCAGCTCCCCCGCCTCTGAGCCAACGGCGGGTCCGGCCACGCGTGGGATGACCAGCGGATCAGCAGGGTCAGTAGTGGCGCCTCCTTTCACTGAGAAAGTTGAGCTGGATACAGAGCCAATCATGGCCGTTACGGGCAAGGATGAACGCACTACTCCGGCCTCTCCTGTTCAGGCGCCCCCAGCTTGGCAAGAGCCAGCTCTGACCGCCTCGGGCCAGCCGTCAGGTGCCCCCGCCGCGTCACCCTCTGCTGCCCCCCGACCCGCCCCCCAGGGTTGGCTTCTGGCTCTGGCCATCTATCATGCGCTCTTGCTTCTGGCCGTCCTGGCTCTGGCTATCAGTGAGGGACTCGGCTTCGGCCAGGTGATCTTTACGCCGGACTTCGCTCCCTTTGGTGTCCCCTGGCTGGTCCTGGCCTACGGCTTGCTCGGCGGCTGCGTGAGTTGTCTGGTCTCGTTGCGCCAGCCGGCTTCACGAGGTCAACCGCTCTTTTTGCTGATCACCTGGTTTGTACGCCCCTACCTGGGTATGGTCCTGGCTATGCTGGCCTATCTCTTGCTCGATAGCGGCTTGATCGTGCTCGGCTCACCACCCGGACATGCGAATGCCCTCTTCTCTCTGGTCGGTATGCTGGCCGGCTACTGCGAACATCGCCTTTTCTTTCAGCACCCCTCAACTTGAAAGAGGAGTATTACATACGCTTTGATTTAAGAAAGGATTGACAGGTTGGCAGTAGAGCTTGTGAAAGTGCAATTGGGAGTGTACAATTGCAACAGAAGACTGACCCTGTAGCGCTCCATCTTGAGTTGAAGACCTGTCAAGGGCGAGGAGGTCCTCAGATGCCAACCTACATCAGCCTGGTCAATCTGACCGAGCAAGGGATCAGGGAAGCCAAGAATGCCCCCGAGCGTCTCCAGATGTTCGAAAAGGCGGTCCAGGAAGCAGGAGGCAAACTTATCGGCTTTTATCTTGTCATGGGCCAATACGACTACGTGATCATTACCGAAGCTCCTGACGATCAGACTGCCGCGCGCTTGATTCTTGGCACCATCGCTCAAGGCAGCGTGCGAACCCAGACGATGCGAGCGTTCCCGCGCGAGGAGTTCGAGCAGATCGCCCGCAGTCTGCCGTAGGTAGAGCAAAGCAGAGAGAGGAGGGTCGTAGTCGCTCAATGTGTTGGAGGGGGGCGCAGAGCTAAACCACGCGGTAGGAGAAGAGTCAGCCAGGAGAAAGCAGCAGACCTGTTGTTGCCAGGCAGGTGTTTGGCCGCGCTTCCTGGTCATCTATCCGGTGCTCAGAGAGAGCCAGGAGAGCAAGCCACGCCTCACGAGGCCAACTAACCAGCGAGGCCACCACGCCGCCGCCTGTCTCTGTCCATTGAGGCTTGTTAGATGCCCGACAGGAGCGCCAGCGATGGCCTCGCTGTCTCAGTATTCTTCTGCGCTCACCGGTCGCGTCGCTGCGGCCAATGGCTTCCCTGCGCTCCCTCTTCTCGCTGCTCCACAGCGGGGGTTGCTCTGCCGACTGCCGTTGATGGCCGCCATCCCTATCGGGAGGACCGGGCAGAGCCAGCGGCGAGCTGTGGTGCGCCGCTGGCATCTGGCGAGAGAGATCAAGGCCGCTGAGTTTAAGCCTGGCCGGACTTGATTAGAAGGGATCTGACGAGAAGATAGCCCGGACCAGGCGTTCGGGATCATGGCGCGCCAACATGTCATCTTCCAGATTGAAATGACCGATGACCACGTTGGGCACCAGTCGCGTTAGACGAGCGCGGTCAACGACCACCGGCTCGCTTTTCTCCTCGGCATAGGTACGGAGCACTTCCGGAGGGAATGGTCCATCATTGACTATGACCCGGTCGACTCGGCCACCGAGGTAGCGATGGATTTCGCTGACGAAATCGGAGGCTTTGTAGCCATCGGTCTCGCCATGCTTGGTCATCAGATTGCAGACGTAGACCTTTTCGGCCTCGGACTCGCGCACAGCTCGCGCGATATCCTTGACAAGGAGGTTGGGGATCAGACTCGTGTAGAGGTCGCCCGGACCAATGATAATGACATCGGCCCGGCGAATGGCGCGGATGGCTTGAGGACAGGCGGGGGCGTCCTCGGGCACCATGCGCAGGCGCACAATGGGCGAGAGTGGTCCCAGGTTCTTTTTGCCGCGCGTGTCGATCTCGGTCTCGCCACAAATGGTGGTGCCATCCTCCAGGTCAGCGCAGATGGTGGTCTGCGCCAGGGTGACTGGCAACACCCGTCCGGCGGTATTGAGTAGCTCCTGGGCGTCTTCGATAGCGAGCATGAGGTCGCCATTGTTGATGTCCTGGAGTCCCTTGAGAATCAGATTCCCCAGGCTGTGACCTCCCACCCCGCCTTTGCCTTCTCCCTGCTCGTCCGTGGTCTCAAAGCGATGCATGAAGACCTCACGCCAGAGCGCCCCATTGCGCGCCAGTGCCACAAGCGACATCCGCAGGTCTCCTAGCGGCAGTTGACGCCGAAATTCATCCATGAGGCGGCGCGAGCTTCCGCCGCTGTCCGACATGGTGACAATGGCGCTGATGTTATACGGGTACTTTTTGAGATGCGAAAGGAGGGCGAAGGTCCCAGAGCCTCCGCCAATGGTGACTACTCGTTTTCCGACGTGCCACTCTCCTGGGCGATAATACTGTTCCGGCACCTCACATCTCCTGTGGCTGATTCCAGTCTCGACTGACAAACGATGTCTACCTCTCTCGCTGTGTTCCCTGATCTGCTACTAGATCCAATCTAAGAGAAACTATACACGCTTGGTGAATGCTGGTGATAGAGTCTCGTCTTGGCCTTCAGTCGCTGCGGGGCATGGTCAGTTGCTGGCTGTACGAAATTGGCGGCTCCCTCGCTCCCCCCCCACTTCCTCAGTTTATCATCCTATCACGCCCCCCGGCCTTCTGCAAGCCGCCTGCTTCGTTCCCCTTGACAAGTATACGATATATCGTTATACTGAAGGAGAGTTTTCGATATATCGCTATCTGCAGCGCCGCGGTCGGCCGCCTGAAGAGCTACCGTGTAGATAGAGAAGAGAAAGGAGCATGCTAGGTTCATGTTCGGTCGACGCTTTGTCTGGCAACATTACGGCTGGGACGATGGTGACTCCTTCCCGTGGCAGCGCCCACCCAGGCCCTCGTTCCCCTCTTTTTGGCAGGCGCGCCGGGCCCGGCCTCCCTTCGGAGCGGGTCCTCACGGTCCGGGCCCTCATGGGCCAGGCCCCCACGGTCGAGGTCCTCACGGGCCTGGAGCCTTTTTCGAGCGGCTGCGTCTCTTTGGGCGCGGCGATCTGAAATACGTCCTGCTGGAGTTGCTCCAGGAGCGCCCCATGCACGGCTATGAGATGATGAAGGTGCTAGAGGAGCGCGCCGGTGGCTTCTATACGCCTAGTCCCGGTTCGATCTACCCAACGTTGCAGATGTTGGAGGACCGCGGCTTTATTACGTCGAGTGAGGTTGAGGGGCGGAAGGTCTATACGATTACCGAGGCTGGGCGCGCTTTTCTAGCCGAGCATCAGCGCGAGGCGGAACGCTTCGGCCCGGCCTGGCCGCTGCACTCCGTTGGCGCACGTTTCTGGTCGCCAGAGCTGCAAGCTCTGCGCCAGGAGGCCAGCGAGGTGGCTCGCCTCTTTATGATCGCAGGCCGCTCCTCGCTAAATGACCCCGAGCGGCTGGCTCGCCTGCGGAGCATCATTGAGCGGACGCATAAGGATCTCAACGATCTGATCTATGGCTCTGCTGCGTCAACCGCTAGCGCCAGCTCCGCCGGTGCTCCCAGCGAGGCCGGCGAAGGCCAGACAGAAGGGAAGGCTTCCCCTTCCGACCCCAACGCGGAAGCGGAAGATAGCTCCTCCGCTGGGGCGTAGTCTCGCGCTTTGAGGCCGGCTCGGCTCGCTTCTGCTCTCGCTCTCTCTCGCTTCTCAGCGCGCGGGTCGGGCCGCCTCTCTCTTGTCCTCCTCTGTTGAGGCACGCGAGACATGAATGGATGAACAATTGCTCCTCAGCGAACCGGGACGGATGTCTGAGACTGGTGAGCACTTTTGTGCAGTTACGCTCAAAAGCTCTGCCTTATTCTCTCAGGTTCCCGAGGTTCGCTTGCCGAGTGTTGTGAGTCCAGCTCTCCCTTGCAACACAAGGGGCAAAGAACCCGGGGTACCTTATATCCAACCTCTCCTATATATCTTGTGTTACAAGAGGCATTTAGGTTATACTGTAGGGGACGGGAGTCGCTCTACCACTCTGTGGGCGCGGTGGTGGGGATTCAGATATCCCGTTTCTTTCTTTTTTGGCGACAATTAAGAGAAGAGCACAGCGGGCGCGGGCGGATAAGCGGCGCATAGAGCAGGTGCGCGCTCTGTTCCGCAAGCGGGGCCGGCTGCGCGCGGGCTGCCGCTCCCTCCAGCGCCGACTAGGAAGCCGGCTCGGGTCGCAGCCGTACCAGAATGAGACCCAGCCACAAGGTCCAGAGAGCGAAGAGCAGGAAAGCTGGCGTAGTCAAAAATGCCTGGCCGCCGGCCGGCGCCAGAGCCACCTGCACGGCGCTCCCTATCAGAAAGAGTGCCAGAAGAATCGCCACATAGCCCAGCGCTACCCAGA
Organism: Thermogemmatispora argillosa; assembly: GCF_059696725.1. Lineage (NCBI taxonomy): Bacteria > Bacillati > Chloroflexota > Ktedonobacteria > Thermogemmatisporales > Thermogemmatisporaceae > Thermogemmatispora > Thermogemmatispora argillosa. The sequence continues at coordinate 2,769,220 of NZ_AP019377.1, forward strand.
GCGGTGGCCAGAGCTGCAAGCCACTGCGTGTAATCACGACCCCGAACAGCAGCGCTGCCAGCGCCAATAGCAGCCCTCCAACCGTATTGGCGACCAACGTACAGACGCCCACCACCAGCGCAAAACTCGGCATCAGCACAGACCCAGCGCTAAAACCGCGCGCCACTCCTACCTGATAGACCGTGCTGGCCAGATTGCCCAGGATCAGTAAAAGAATACCCAGCATACCACTCCAGGCCGCGATGACCGCAAACCCCTTGCCGCGCCAGGGCACGGCTAGCAGCTCCTCAGCCGTCTGGGGCAGCGGCTTGGAGCCACCGTCGGCGCTGGCCTGGCCGTCCTCGGCGGCTCCCTGTCCCTCGTCCAGAGCAGCCGTCTCCTCCGCTGGCTCTCCGGCCCCACTCTCCTCGTCACGTCCCAGTACCTCCTGGGCCACGATGATGCGGAAGAGTGTGAAAGGCAAGCTAAGCGTGAGAGCAAAGGCGGCGATTTGCAGCAGGCGATAGAGAGCGAAAGCCCACAGATGCGAGTGGAGCCAGAGGACATAAACACTAAACTGGCCACGGCTGGCGGCGGCCAGGGCCTCCCCATAGCCGTGCGGCAGCAGCCAGAGCCACTGATAGAGCGGCGCTCCGAGCAGCAGCAGCAGCGCCCCGAGCACATAATAGGAGCCATTGATCCGCAGGCGCGTCAGAAACGTGCGTCTCATCCGGGACCTCGTTAGCATTGCACAAGCTGTCGTCTATATCATAGCAAGACGAGCTGAATCCCGGCACGGCATGGGCCTTTCGGTCTGCAGGCCAGATGATGATGATCACGATCGCCAGCGCTTGAGGAGAACAAGCGCGGAGAGGAACGCCTGCGCGACCACGCACACGGCCAGAGAGCGAGACCAGTCCTATACCCTGCTTGCCTCTGGCCTGACTGACCTCGCCCTCAAATCTCAGTGCCAGAGGAAAGCGGGGAGGCCCTGCTCATGGAGTATGTGTAATGGGCCACTTGGATAGAAGTTGCCCAGGATATTCAGGGCCGTCACCCCTACAAAGAGCGCAATCCCCAGCACCATGAGCAGCCGATCAAGCGGACGGGCCCGCAGCTCGGCCAGCCAGGTGCGCTTGCCCAGGCCAAAGCAGCGCAGTTCCATCGCATTGACAATGTCTTCCGCCCCCACTATTGAGCCGATCACAATGGGTACGACCAGCGGAGCCATGCGGGCGATTTTGCCGAAGATGCCGCCGCGCAGCTTATCCAGCTCGAAGCCCCGCGCCCGCTGGGCATCCAGCGTCACGCTGAAATCGCGCGCCAGCGTAGGCAGAAAGCGAAAAGAGAGATCAATAGCATAGGCGAACTGGTCCGGCAGACCCATTTGCTTGAAGGCGATGCCGATCTGGCCTGGATGGGTCGTATAGGGAATAGCCACCGCCAGGAAGGCAATGCTGAAGTTGCGCAGGCCCATCGTCAGCATATAGGCGATGCTTTCAACACTGAAGACCAGTAGTTTCGGGCCAACGTAGGGAGGATGATTCAAGAATCCCAAAAACGGCAAAGAGAATAACTGATGTTGATGACTTAGATCGATGCCCTGGACAATGGCGCCGCCGGAGAGAAAATAGTTGCCGAAGACAATGATCACATTCAGGAAGATAATGAAGAGCCAGGCCCGCCTGGTCTCCGACCACTTCAGGCGCGCCAGACGATAGTAATAGGCCGTTCCCACAAAGCCGAGCAGAATCAGCCAGACATTCGAGGTCTGAGCCGCCGCCAGGCCGTAAGCCAGAAGCAACAGAAACTTAGCCCGCGGATCAAGGCGATGAACAGGTGTATCGCGCTTAATATAAGGAAACGTTATCAACATAGCGCATCTTCCTTATGCATCCTTCTGCACGCCTTGGAGCAAGAGGGAGAGACAGAGACAGAGCAGCGGCGGCAGAACAGAGGCCAGCACCCTCGCCGCGTCCGCCTAGCGTTCTGCCGCCGTTCACTTCTTCCCGCGCTCCATCAAGAACAGCGCCAACCAGACTTGTGCAGAAAGCTGGCGCCTTCGGCTTCCCTGGTCGCAGGGGGCACACTCTTTGGAGGTGACCCGGCGTAGCGCGCCGCGCTAGCGGCCGAAGCGCCCCACAGCGGCCCGGTAAGCGACCAGCAGAATAGGCAAGAGGATCAAGCCATTGATCAAATCAGAGCCAGCCGCTGGCAGCCAGTAACCGGCGACGGCAGTCGCGAAGCTGAACTTTGAAAGCCACATCTCCGTGAAGGAGGCGAAGCCGATGCCGATGATGATACCTAAAGCAGCAAAGATCTCGGCCAGCACAATAGAGCGGGTGCTGCGATAGACGCCCCAGGTCAAGTAGACCACCAGGCCGGCGATGAGGCCAATCAAGGCGTTGCCGACATCCCAGTTCCAGTAGACCCCATAGCCCGAGAGATAGTCCCCGAGCAGGTTGCCCACCCCGCCGGTAAAGAGGCCCACCCACGGCCCGAAGACAGCCCCAAAGAAGAGGGGAATGACAATAGCCGGGCGGAACGAGACGTTGCCAGCGCTAGGAAGCTGGATGACATTGGTGGCAAAACTGAAAATGCCATAGAGAGCCGCGCCGAGGGCCATATAAACAATGTGCCGGACTCCCAGGCCCCAGACCTGGCTATTGATCCCACGCTCACGCAGGCTCTCTTTCTCGGTAGTTGCCATACAGCAATGACTCCTTTCTCAAAGATGACGAATGACCACAATTCCTTGGGAGCAACAATCACCAGGAGAAGAAGCACGGGAAGAAACAAGCCAGTGGAGAAGAGCGACTAGCTCCTCTTCGCTCTGCTCACCTTCGCCGTCACGCCAGGCTGCGGCTACATTCAGCCAGCAGGTAGCGCAAGAGCGAAGTCGGGCGCAAATTACAGCTTTCCAGCAGGGACTGATCGGCCAGCACCTCTAACGGCGCCCCGTCAGCCACCAGGTGACCATCCTTGAGGAGAAGAACGCGCTGAGTATAACGCAGCGCCAGATCGAGATCATGTGTAATGAAGAGAAGAGCATCAAGCTCTGGAAGATTACGCAGATGCTCCATAAAGGAGATATAAGAGCGATAATCCTGGCCAGCCGTTGGCTCGTCGAGCAACAGGATACGGCTCTCCATCGCCAGCACAGAAGCGATACTCACCCGCTTCTGCTGCCCAAAGCTGAGCGAGAAAGGCGAGCGATCAGCAAAGCGGGCCACATCCAGGGCCTCGGCAGCGCGCTGGACAGCCCGCCTGAGCCGCTCAGGGGGGAAACGCAGATTCTCAGGGCCGAAGCTCAGCTCCTGCCGAACAGTCGGGGCGAAAAGCATGGCGCTCGGACTCTGGAAGACGTAACCGATGCGCGTCGCCAACTGAGCCACGCTCAGCTTGCGCGTATCCTCGCCGTAGAGCAAGACCGTGCCCGCCGTTGGACGCAGCAGCCCAAGAGCCTGCTTCACCAGGGTTGTCTTGCCAGCCCCATTCGGTCCAAGCAGGGCGATTGTCTCACCACGCCGTACCTCAAATGAGATACCATGCAAGATCTCCTCTGCAGCGGCCTCATAGCGATAGTGGACGTCCTGGAAGACCAGCACCGGCTCACCAGCGTTGGAGCCTGTCGCCTCTATTGCTCGCCTGGTTACGATGGGACGCACCAGACGCTCAATGACCCGGTGCCGCTCAGCCTCAGGTACACGCCGGAGCGTCGCTTCAATCGGCAGCTTGACCTGTTCCGGGTCAGCCACCTCAAGGAAGGAGGAGACATCGCCCAGGAAGACCTGCCGTCCATCCTGCATGAACAGCACCTTATCGGGGCGTAGCTTAAGGGTCTCCTCAACGCGATGCTCTACAATAATGATGGCCCGCCCTTCGGCACGCAGGCCATTGATCAGCTCCTCCAGCTCATCGATAGCTCGCGCATCCAGATTAGCAAACGGCTCATCAAAGAGAAAGATCGAAGGCTGCATTACCAGGATTCCAGCCGCCGCCACCTGCTGACGCTGTCCTCCCGAGAGCGCAAAGGTCGATTCCTGGCGGTAGGCCTCCAGACGAAGGCGCCGCAGGACCTCGTCGACACGGCGCCGGATCTCGGCGCGCTCTACATTGAGATTCTCCAGGCCAAAAGCAACCTCCTGCTCAACGGTGCTGCCAACGATCTGCTTCTCGGGGTCCTGCAGCATCGTGCCAACATAGCGCGCCCGCTCGCGCAGGCTCATACCAGCGGCAGAACGTCCCTCGATCCAGATCTCTCCTTCCAGCTCACCGCGGAACGTATGGGGGATCAGCCCATTGAGGCACTTCAGCAGCGTGCTTTTGCCACAGCCACTCGGCCCGGCAATCAGCAGCAGCTCACCATGAGCGAGCGAAAAAGAAATATCACGAATGGCATAGGGCGGCTCAGTCTCCGCCTCCACCTCGGCACCAGAGGAATCAGGGATAGCTCTTCTGGTCTTCTTCGAAGGGGGCAACTCTTCGTTGAGGGCGCGATAGCGAAAGCTCAATCCCTTGACAGCAACAGCCGGAGGTGCTTCCTGCAATGCATCTCTCGTGTTGTCGGGATGAGTAATCATTTATACGTGTTACCTGCAGCTTCCAATGGACACGAAAAAGTTTATGAACAGTGGAAGCGCTATGACCCGAATACGATTTTCTCTTTAGTATTGTACCGAGCGAGAGGGGAAGCTGTCAATGTTGTCGAGTCCTGCTGGAAGAGCCACTACAGACATACCTCAATTGTCGTAATCTCATCAATACAAGAGAACTACCTCAAGAGTGGCCAGGTCTGGCTGTCATCTCACTGACTGGCATCTGCCTTCTACCTGCTCTGGCCTTTGCCGTGGGGTCTGCCTATACTGCTTTCAGGCAGACAGTGCAGAGCACCAACCTTCCCCGGCAGAGGCAAGTGGAAGGAGCCAGCTATGGAGCGCAGGCCGGCTTGAGTCACCCAGCGCGGCGCGCTCGCCTGCAGGTGGTAGGGTTGCGCGCTGGCGATTCGCGCGCGTTGTGGTGATCCGCCTGTCTGTCTTCGCCGTTAGTTGAAGTTCGCCGGTCAGCAAGTAGACAAACAGCCAACAAGCGGAAGGCAGCGCGCTGATAGTCCAGGATAGGACAGGACACGAACGAGCGAGTCAAGGATGATACCCTGGAGAGTTTTGAAAGGAGTCAGACCGTGTCTACCCGCATCTCGCGGCGCGAGCTGCTACGGCAATCGCGCAACCTGCTAGTAGCGCTGCCGCTAGGTTCTCTGGGAGCAGCGCTGGCAGGCGCTGAAAGCAGCCTTGGAGCGAGCGCGGCTCCCACCCCTCAATATAACCTGGCCGCAGCCTTGCAGATGTCGATCTACTTCTACGACGCCCAGAAATCCGGGCCGGGCGTCACCGGTGGCCTCTTACCCTGGCGCGGTGACTGCGACCTCTCCGACACCGCTGTCCCTCTGCAGCCCAAGAACAGCAATAACGTAGGGACCAACATGTCGGCCTCCTTCATCGCAGCTCACCGGCAAGTGCTTGACCCGGCAGGTAAAGGCACAGTTGACGTCAGCGGCGGCTTCCATGACGCCGGTGACCATGTCAAATTTGGCCTGCCTCAAGCGTATGCCATTTCTACCCTGGGCTGGGGCTTTTACGAATTCCGTCAAGCCTTCGTCTCCACCGGGCAGGATGCCCATATGATGGCCATCCTGCGCTGGGGCTGCGACTACCTGCTACGCTGCACCTTCCGCGACAGCAGCGGCAACGTCGTGGCTTTCTGCTACCAGGTTGGCGAAGGCTCTATTGATCATACCGTCTGGGCGCCGCCCGAGGTTGAGAACCTGGCCCGTCCGGCCTACTTCGCTACCTCCGAGACGCCGGCGAGCGACATGTGTGGGCAGGCCGCCGCCGCACTGGCCATTATGTATCTCAATAGCCAGAGCAGCGACCCCACCTACGCCGCCAAGTGCCTGGACTATGCCAAAGCCCTCTATCGCTTCGCCGTTGCCAATCGCGGCCTCGGCTACTCCGGTGGCTTCTACAACTCTAGCGGCGATAGCGATGACCTGGCCTGGGCCGCTATCTGGCTCTACATCGCCACCGGCCAGCAATCCTATCTGAACGACATTATCGCCACCGACTCCAGCGGCCACTATACCGGCTATCTCAAGGCCATCATGAACAGCACTCAGGACAACTGGCAGAATACCTGGGTGCACTGCTGGGACTCCGTCTGGGGGGGCATGTTCTTGAAGCTCGCTCCGATTACCAACGATCCCAAGCACTGGTACATCGCCCGCTGGAACCTGGAATACTGGTCCAATGTCCCCCATCAGGACCCCAACGATAAGAATTTCTTGAAGCCGACGCCCGGCGGCTTCATGGTGATCAACACCTGGGGCTCCTGCCGCTACAACGCCGCTGCCCAGCTCTGCGCTCTGGTTTATCGCAAGTATACTGGTGACTCACGCTTCTCAGATTGGGCCTTGGGGCAGATGAACTATATTCTAGGCAGCAATCCGATGAACCGTTGCTACATGGTGGGCTTCGCTTCCAACTCGGCTAAGCATCCCCATCATCGCGCGGCTCACGGCTCCTTCACGAATAGTATGTCTGATCCCCCCAACCATCGCCATACGCTGTGGGGTGGCCTGGTTGGCGGCCCAGATACCAGCGACTATCACGATGACGCCACTAACGACTTTGTCTACAACGAGGTGGCGGTCGACTACAGCGCGGCCTTCGTTGGCGCGCTGGCGGGCCTCTATTACTACTACGGCTCCGGTCAACAGCCCAACCCCAACTTTTCTACGGCTGAAACGCCCGTCAATCCTTTCTTCGTCGAAGCGCTGGTCAACCAGGACAGCAACCAGAGCACGCAGATCACGCTGACGCTCCATAGCGACACCACTCAGCCGCCGCAGTTTGTTACCGGGTTGAAGGTGCGCTACTTCTTCAACATCAGCGAGTTGCTGGCCGTTGGTCAGTCGATCAATGCGGTCTCAGTGGCCATCTACTACGACCAGAACCAGTACCTGCCCAACGGTGGCCCGGTCGCCGTACGCGGCCCTTACGCCTGGGGCAACTCTAACACGGTCTACTACTACGAATTCGACTGGTCGGCTTACCCGCTGTGGTATACGCGCGACCTCGAATTCGCCCTGATTGTGGCCATCGGCAGTGACTACAAGTACCACTGGGACTCATCGAACGACTGGAGTCGCCAGGGCCTGACGTCAACGAAGGCTGTGACTCAGTATATTCCCGTCTACCGCAACGGCACGCTGGTCTTTGGGCAGGAGCCGCCGAAGTCGTGACCTCAGCGGCGGCTCCTGGCCCCAATAGGGGGAGAAGCCAGGGAGCGAGTGAGTGAGTGAGTGAGACAGAGCTAATTCGCTAGTAGGCAATGGCAGCAGGGACCGATGGGCCTGCTCTCAGGGACGAGATAGTCGCGACAGACGAGGAGGGAACACTCGTGAAGAAAGCCCTGTCCTGCAGCTTGCCGGCGCTCTTCGCCTTGCTGGCACTGGCGCTGGCGGGCTTGATCTGGTACGCGCCCCGCCATGCGCAACGTGCTCAGGCCGCTGTCTCCTATAGCGGCCTGCATGTCGTGGGCAACCAATTGCTCAATGGCGCCGGTCAGCCGGTCCGCCCGCTAGGGGTGGATCGCTCGGGCACCGAGTATATGTGCGATGCCGCCGGCGACACTACCGTCTTCGATGGGCCTAGCGACGCCGCCTCGGTAGCCGCGATGATGAGCTGGCACATTAATGCCGTCCGCCTTCCTCTGAATGAGGATTGCTGGCTCGGCATCAATGGCTACCCCGCCGCTCAGTACACCGCGGCTCAGTATCGGCAGGCCATCATCGATTATGTCAACCTGCTGACCTCCAATAACTTGATCACGATCCTCGATCTGCACTGGAGCGCCCCCGGCACCCAGCAGGCGAATAAGCAGCTCGCTATGCCTGACCTGGATCACGCGCCGGCTTTCTGGACCTCGGTGGCCAATACATTCAAGAATAATTCATCGGTAATCTTCGATCTCTACAACGAGCCTTTCACCACGAGCTGGGATTGTTGGCTCAACGGCAGCACAGCGGCTAATGCCAGCCCATGCACTGATGTGCCCTTCGCTGTGGCTGGCATGCAGACGCTGGTGAACGCTGTGCGCGCCACCGGGGCCACCAATGTCATCATGCTCGGCGGCCTGGCCTACGCCAACGACTTGTCGGGCTGGCTCTCCCACAAGCCGAACGACCCCTTGAATAACCTGGCCGCCTCTTTCCATCTCTACAATTTCAATACATGTAACTACGTCAATTGCTGGGTTCTGACGGTAGCGCCCGTAGCGGCTCAGGTGCCGGTGATCGCCGGGGAGATCGGTGAGAACGACTGTGCCCACGGCTTCATCGACATGGCGATGGCCTGGATGGACCAGAACAACATTGGCTATCTGGCCTGGGCCTGGGATACGTACAACTGCTGGAGCTTCCCGTCTCTGATCACCGACTACAACGGCACACCGACCCCTTACGGGCAAGGCCTGCTGAACCATCTGACGGACCTGGCCAACGGCGTCACTCCGACGCCGACGCCCACGCCCGTGCCCGGGCACTACTGCGCCGTCCACTATAGCGCCAGCTACTGGACGGGTGGCATGACCGCCAACATCACGATCACCAACATCAGCAACGCCGCGATTGTCGGCTGGACGCTGGTCTTTACCTTCCCAGGCGATCAGCAAGTAACGGCGGGCTGGAACGCCACCTGGAGTCAGCAGGGCCAGCAAGTGACGGCCCGCGACGTAGGCTACAACGATGTCATCGCTGCCGGAGGTTCTGTCTCGATCGGCTTCAATGGCACCTGGACAAGCAACCACACCGATCCGACGGTCTTCACCCTTAACGGCGTGACCTGCAACACGGTCTAGCCAAGGTCCGGTCTGGCTTAGGCAGCGGCGACAACGAATGCAGCCGTACCGTACCTGACCTGACTAGCGCGTGACAAGCAGAGCTGAGCCGGGCCTGCTCAGCCTGCCCTGCCAGCAGCCAGCAGCGGTACAGGCCACCAGCCTGCTCGGTAGGTAGGATGGGAGCGCCAAGGTACCGCAAGGCCTGGCTCAGCTCGCGGCTTGTTCACATACATCTCTTAGCCACCTACCCAGGGCAGAGATCATACCCAACCCAACAAACCAAACAACACAGGAGAGTCCTCAGGAGAAAGGAACACAGGCTATGCTCAGGAAACAGCTCAAGAACCTGTGCGCTGGCCTGGCGCTCATGGCACTCATCAGCGCCTTGACGCTCAGCCTTATTGTTCAAGGGCGCCCGGCCTATGCGGCTTCAAGCGTGACCATCAATGGCGCCACAACCTATCAGACGATTGATGGCTTTGGTGTCTCTGAGGCCTTCGGGCAGGCCAATGCCATCATTAACGCTGGCTCCACGCTTGAGAAACAGATGCTGGACCTGCTTTTCAGTCCGACAACGGGGGCCGGGCTGACCATTCTGCGCAACTTGATCCCCTCCGATAGCAGCCATACTATTGAGCCGAATAGCCCTGGCAGCCCGACAGCCACACCGCAGTACGTGCCCATCGGGACCGATTGGGGCCAGTTGCCTCTGACCCAGCAAGTCATTCAGAACTATGGCGTGACCCGCATCTATGCCGACGCCTGGAGCGCCCCAGGTTTCATGAAGACCAACGGCTCTGAAAGCAATGGTGGCACGCTGTGCGGTGCTCCTGGCGCTACCTGCAGCTCGGGCGACTGGCGTCAGGCCTACGCTAACTACCTGGTGCAGTACATTAAGGATTATCAGGCGGCGGGTGTGACCATCACCGATGTTGGCTTTGTCAATGAGCCGAATTTGACCACCTCGTACTCTAGCATGGTGATGAACCCGACGCAGACCGCCGACTTTGCCAAGATTCTGGGGCCAACCCTGGCCAATGCCGGTCTGTCAACCCGCATCGTCTGCTGCGATGCCGAAGGGTGGGACCTGGCTCCCAGCTATACCAGCGCGATCGTCAATGATCCAGTGGCCAACTCTTATGTCAGCATCATCTCTAGCCACGGCTATACTGCTGCGCCAACCTCGCCGCTGAATTCGAACGGTAAGCCAGTCTGGGAGACCGAGTGGTCAACGTTCGATAGCTTTGATGCGGCCTGGGATGATGGCAGCGATGCCTCTGGCCTGACCTGGGCCCAGCATATCCATGTCGGGCTAACCTCGGCTAACCTGAGCGCTTTCTTCTACTGGTGGGGCGTGGCCAGCACCTCGGTTTCGACCGACAATCAGGGCCTGATCCAGCTCAACGGTTCGACCATCACGCCGTCGAAGCGCCTCTGGGCCTTCGCCAACTACAGCCGCTTTATCCGGCCCGGCGCAGTGCGCATTGGAGCCAGCAGCTCCGATAGCAATCTGTTGGTCTCCGCCTATCGCAACACCAACGGCACGCTGGCCATCGTGGTCATCAATTTGGCGAGCAGCAATACAGCGGCGACCTTCTCGCTGCAGAATACCAACGTGGCTAACGGGGCGACCGTAACCCCCTATCTGACAAACAACAATAACAACACAGCGGCTCAGGCTACGCTGACGGTGAGTGGCGGCTCCTTCAGCGCGACCGTGCCCGCGCGCTCGCTGGTGACCTATGTTATTCCGGTTGGCACTGGAGGCGGTACGCCGGCCCCGACGCCAACACCGTCGCCGACCCCGGCTCCCAGCCCAACAGCCACGCCAACACCCTCGCCGGCTCCTACTAGCACGCCTTCACCCACGCCTACACCGTCGCCGGGAGCTTCTTGCCAGGTTCACTATAGCATCGTCAGCCAGTGGCCGGGTGGCTTCCAGGGGAGCATCACCATCACAAATACTGGGAGCAGTCCTATTAACGGCTGGACCTTGCGTTTCAGCTTCACAGCCGGTCAGCAGATTACCCAGCTCTGGAACGGGAGCTACACGCAGCAGGGGGCCCAGGTGACGATCACGAACGCCTCCTACAATGCTCAGATCCCGGCAGGCGCTACTCTGGGGGCCTCGCCTGGCTTCCTGGCCACGTGGAACGGGAGTAATCCCGCGCCGACCTCGTTCACCTTGAACGGCGCGACTTGTAGCGTTGTCTAGCCCTCTTGCAGGCATTCCATCTGAGGAAAGGAGGCAAGTAAGCACCACTGAGCGAAGCCAGCGGTGTCCGTCGGAGTCAGCCCGCTGACTTGTACGGACCGAGAGAATAAGGCGGGCAGAGCATGCCCGGCGGGCACCTGCTTTACGCTACACATCTTCTCTGCTGAAAACGTGAGGCCTTTTCTCGTGAAGAGGCACCGGACAGGTCCCTGCCTGATCTGCCCGGTGCCTCCTCCTTTCGAAAGCAGCCCAGCTCGCCACGAACAAGGTCTTGACAGATGAGTGGGTGCTTGACCCCTATTGCGGCGCTGGCTCGTCGCTCATCGCAGGCATCAGGCACGGTCGGCGTGTGGCGGGCTGCGATAAGGAGGAAACCTATATCAAGATCACACGCGAGCGCATCCGGGCTTTTTTCGAAGGGCGCCTGCCACTCAGACCTCTGGGGCGTGACCTCTACCAGCCAACCGGCAAGGTCGCCCGCGTTCCCATAGAATGGGAACAGGGAGCCATTCCTCACGCCTATGGAAATGCCAGGGCAGAGCTTACATAAGCGCTCTGCCATCGGTTCCTTTCGCAATGCGCGGCACCGACCTGCTCACCGCATCCTGCTCAATGGCAATGATCCAGAGCACACCCTTCGCTATTAAAGTACCAAGAGCTTCCCAGAGCGGGAAATAAGACTTGCCACCTTCCCTCCGCCGTTTCCCCGCTTCATCGTAGAGGATGAAAGCGCCTGAGCCTGGCGGCCATTGAATCGAAGTGATGGCCTGGAGCACATCGTCTCGAATAGCCTGCCATAGCTGGTCTGATGAAAAGCTGCCTTTGTCTATAAGCATCTTCGATCGCACGATCTTCATCCTACTCTGATAGACGAAGCCAGCCGGCTCACATCAAAAGAGAGCACGAGCCGGTTCCGGCTGCTGCCCTGACAGCCCCCCTTGACACCGTTTCAATCTTGTAGTATCATGAAAACGCCGACGCGGGGTGGAGCAGCGGTAGCTCGTTGGGCTCATAACCCAAAGGTCGCAGGTTCGAATCCTGCCCCCGCAATCCAGTCAGCCATTCTCTGCCTCTCTCCTTCTGAAGCGCAGGTACGGCTGACTGATTGGTTAAAACTCGTCACCTTCAGCACTGTGCCTTTTTAATCACTACCAACGACGCGGGGTGGAGCAGCGGTAGCTCGTTGGGCTCATAACCCAAAGGTCGCAGGTTCGAATCCTGCCCCCGCAATGCTTCTCTTGCCTCCGTTAAGGCACGCTCTAGTGATAACGTCTACTTCGCCTCACTCGTGTCTACGGGTGAGGCTTTTTCTCCCCCTTTGCCTCGCTCGCTCTCAGCCTCACCCCACCGCCTGGGATTTCTCTCAAAAGCTGGCCCTCTCCCTCTTGACAGAATGTGATAAGATAAAGTCGAAATCACCAGTGAGGCAGCCCTGCTAACCGGAGCGAGAGCCTCCGGCAAGGTGGTAGCTCCCCCCAGGAGTACCCCCACCGCGTGTAGCAGTGGCGTCGCCCGCAGCCAGTCTGGCGGCGTAGCTCAGTTGGTAGAGCAGGGGACTCATAAGCCCTGGGTCGTAGGTTCGAGTCCTACCGCCGCTACTCAACGTTCACCGCTCCTTGGGTCTCTGGCTGCTCGCGCAGGAGTCGCGTAGCAGCCAGATAAGTCAAACCCAATCCCCAAAAAGAAGCAGGGAGATAGACCTTAAAAGAAAAGTCGGTCTATCTTTCTTTTTTTTGATCTTGCGAGGAAACGGGAAGCGGACGCAAGACCGCTGTCACGTGCAGGCCTCTTAGCCGTGGCTGGCCGTTATCTGCCCTCAGCCAGCTTTGCCCCGCTCTCACCTCTCTCGCGGCAGCCCTCCCCTGCAACTCTGCCGCCTCAGCCACAGGGGAGGCCTCTCTGTCCTACAGTTACCAGCCTTAGTTATGAGAAGACAGCCTGCCGCTTTATCGACGCGCTAGCACCTGCCTGGCCTGCGAGTGTGAGCAGCAAGAAAGGCGTTTTAGCTCCACCTGACTACTGAAACAGCTCCGTCACCGAGCGGTTCTCATGGATACGGCTGATCGCCCCAGCGAACAGCTCCGCGACCGACAAGATCGTCATATTGGGCAAGCGCTTTTCCTCCGGCAAGGGGATCGTATCCGTCACGACGATCTCCTTGATCTCGGCTTCACGTAGCCGGTCAATAGCCGGACCAGAGAAGACGCCATGTGAGGCACAGCAATAGACCTCGCGCGCTCCATGCTCACGCACAACGCGCACCGCCTGCGTGATCGAGCTGGCTGTGTCGATCTCCTCATCGACAATCAGGGCATCGCGTCCCTCCACATTGCCGATCACATTCTTGGCCTCTGTCACGCCATCGTTGCCCAGACGGCGCTTTTCGACAATGGCCAGGGGGGCATTCAGGCGATCAGCAAGCTGACGAGCCTTTTTGGCGAACCCTTCGTCGGCAGAGACCACGGTGAAATTCTCCAGCCCCTTTGCACGAAAATAGCGTGCCTGCAGAGTCTGGGCCGTCAGCTCATCAACCGGGATATTAAAGAAGCCTTGAATCTGACCGGCATGCAGGTCCATTGTCAGCACGCGATGGGCCCCTGCTACCGTGATGCAATCAGCCAGCAGCCTGGCAGTGATGGGGACTCGCGGCTGATCCTTCTTATCGGTGCGGCCATAGGCATAGTAGGGAATCACCGCCGTGATGCGCTGGGCCGAGGCCCGCTTGAGCGCATCGATCATGATCAGCAGTTCCATGATCGAGCGATTGACTGGCGAGCTGAAGGGCTGGATGACGAAAACGTCGTGGCCACGAACGTTCTCGTTGATTTTGACAAAAATGTTTTCATTACTAAACTGGAAGACCTCGGCCTTTCCCAGCTCTATCCCCAGGTGACGGCAGATGGCAGCAGCCAGCGCGGGATTGGCGTTACCTGTGAAAACACTGAGCTTGTTCATAGTACCTCCGGCCTGCCTGCGCCCAGTATAGCACAAGGCCACGTCCATGTAAACTATGGATGACTTAAAAAGGACCTGCTCTGATTCTATCGAGAAATAATGGTGCTACATGCTCGGAGAAAGCAAGTCGGCAGGATAAGATAAGACAAGAGCGGGAGCAAAGCGGACTGATCAATCGCCGCTCGCTCAGGCGCGGCGCCTGATCCTAGGGCTGGAGCGACAGAGAGGCCAGACCCAACACCAGGCCACATAAGAGATCATAGCCCGAACTTGCCCCCAGGGCAAGCACAGCCTGCGCCTGCGCAAGCAAGCGCGCCTCATTCTCCTCAGCCAGGCTCTCCAGCAGTTCGAGCAGAGGAAGAGCGAAGTAACCCCGTCCAGCCCAGGTCAGCCAGGTTCGGCTCAACAGATGCGTTCGCGGAGCCGCCGCGGTTACGAGTCGCGCGCAAACCGCCAGAAAATCCGCTGCAGGGCCGCGAAGCCACCAGCCAGCCGCCAGCCAGCCAACCAGCAGATCATCGCCCGCGGGAGTCAGGCCCGGCCCACATCCGGCGAGCCGCTCGGCCAGCGCGGCTGGTTCCGTGGGCAACTGGTGCTTACCCTCCAGCGCTGCTCTCATGAGCAGCAGCAGAGGGTGGCCCTGCTGTTCATAGCTCCTTACCAGCGCCGGAGCCAGGAGCATGCTGCGCAGGCGCTCCCGATTGCGCTCTACCGTCACCGGCTCAAGCCGCGGCGGACGCCTGAGCTGCGCACGCCAACGCGGGCAACTGCTCAGGTCCACAGTCCACTGAAGATCTTCTATATGCAAACGCCAGGCCCCGATCAGCACCGGCATACCGGGCCGCAGAGCACTGAAAGGAAAGGCCCCCCGTGAGGCGCTTAGGCGCAGGCCATTGGGCAGCGCTACGCCATCATGTGCGTTCAACGACAGAACGAAGTCGTTCGGGAAGAGCAGGTTAGCTGCCGCCGAAAAGACACTATGTACTTCTCCACGCTGCACCTCGCCGGCTATGACCTCCGTGATCGCCTCGCTGTAGGCCAGCGCCGAGCAGATGGGAGCCGCCAGAGACGGAGAAGCCTGGCCCTCCACTATTCCGCCGTCTCCTTCGGCGTCGAGATCAGCAGGCGCAAGAAACTGGTGATAGCCAGGAAGATCAGGGCATAGACGGCCATCGCGATCAGGGTCGGCCACTCAAAGGCCCAGTTATGCAGCGATGGAGTTTTGACAATGCCATTGAAGGGCAGCAGAATGATCCCTGTCAGGGCGTAGAGCAGACCGGCAAAGGCATTGTTGGGGTCAGCAGCGATGAGGCGGAAAATAAAGCGGAGCAGCAAGGCCACCTCCAACACCGCCAGGAACCACAAGAGGAAGTCCTTAAACTTGCCAATAGCAAAGACCAGCGTGCGCGCCTCGTTCTCTTGCCTGGCCATCTCCAGCTCTGCCATCTGAAGCGGTGACACCGCCGACGCTGGCGCTGGCATCGGCTCCTGATGAGGCGGGGGGGCCTGCTTCGGTTGCAGCTCCTCCATCGGAGGTAACGCGCCCGGTGGCGGCACTCTGCCTGGTTCAACACTGGTCGGATCACTATAAAATGGGTCCCCGTGCATAGCACCTCTCCTCTGTTCGTCAACTGTCCACAGGAACGAATAAAGCAGAGAGTCTCACCTGCAAGGATTATAACATACTATGGCCTACTATGAACTATTGCGTTTGAGTAAAACGACACCCTCGGCGCGCGCAATCAGACGAAATTGCCCGGAGGCCGTCAAGCGATTGAGAATCTCAATCGTACTGGCACGATCCTCGGGAAAGACAGCATTGAGATCAACAATGATGTAGTCTACAGTATATTGCTTGCCATCAATCGTGCCCGTAAAGGAGGGAAAGACGGCCAGACGCTGCCGCTCACTGAGATGCGGATTAAGGTTATCTCCCGCCGAGACCGAGGCATCAGGCGGAATCATCGCCAAGAGCTGCTCTATGTGCTGCTCGCGTGAGCCAGGCTCGTGATCCGCCCAGAAACTATTGAGGATCGACGCCTCGGCGACATAATTGACGACTATGAGCAGTAGAATCCACAGAATGATACAGCCTTGCAGACGGGGCAGGCTGATCTGCCGGGCCAACGGGATCATTCGCGCACAGAAGCGCTGCCACTGTCTGCACCACCAGGCCGGTCTGAGCAGGCGCAGCGCCCATTTGCGGAGACGCCAGTAGCAGTTGTCCCCCCAGGCTCGCAAGGCCTGACGGCGGGCCTCCGGCAGCCGCTCCATTAAGCGCACCAGCCAGAGGCGTCCGCCAGGCGTGGCGCTCGCGCGGGCGCCTGTTTCCCCCTGCGCGCTTTCCTTGCCCCGCTCTGGTACCATCAGCTCCAGCGGCGGGAGCGGTTCCCCGCGCCAGCTTGCCCAGAGCCCGAGAAAGCGCCGCAGGCCGATGATGCCTGCGATCGCCACGAAGGGAATGATCGCGGCATTGTAGTGGTAGACGCCGCTATACAAGGCAGGATTGGTATTGAGAATATTCACCGCCAGACTGGGCAGTGTTGGAATCAGCCACTCGGGCGCGAGCAGGGCAAGAAAGCCGGTGTTTCTGACAAGGCTGGCTAAATAGTAGAAGCGCTCAATCGTTAAGAAAGTGGTAAAGAGCAGCCAGGGATGCAGCAGCAAATTGACGATGGCCGCCCCTGGAGAACTGCCGAGCGTCTCGTAGCGATACCAAAAGTTGTTTGCCTGCTGGCCTGGGAAAAAGTGGGGGATGATCACGCCAAAGGCCAGAGCCGACCAGAGAAAGCCGCCTATGAAGAGCGTCAGCCCCAGGCGCGGCAGGCGATAGCGCCAGATCATCAGCAGGCCCAGTAGACCGATCGCCAGCGGTACATCCTCTTTACAGGAGGCCGCCAGGAAACAGCAGAGCACCAAGAGCACATAGCGGCGGTAGGTGAGGGCCAGCAAGGCATAGAGGAGCAAAGGCGTAGCCAGACTGACTGCATGGAAATCGAAAATATTGAGGCCCAGCAGATCCGGCGCCAGCAAATAGGCTACCACACAGAGAACGGCCAGGAGCGGCCAGCGCGGCAAATAATAGCGCGCCAGCAGAAAGATGGGGAAGCTCCCCAAGGCCAGCACCAGCGTTTGAAAGACCAGCAGGGTGCGCGGGTCTGAGCGGATCAGGTAGAGGAGAGCGAGCAGCAATAAGATGGGTTCGAAGTGGACACCCAGACGGGTGGGAGGGCCATACCAGTCGATCGCCTGGTTGGTGAACTGGAAAGGCCGGCCATGCAGTGTATTCCAGATGGCCTGATCATAGTTACCGAGATCGAAGGCCGTCGCTTTGAAGGTATCATAGCGGAGCACGGCCTGATGACTCATCTCCAGGAAATAGATCAGCGTTGCCAGGACGACCAGCCCCCAGGCCAGCCATGTTTGTGCACGCAGACTAAACAGCTTCATGGCCTCTTTTCGCCGCTCTTTCTCTCTACTACTGCTCATCCCCACACTCTTCCTCATCTCCTTCGCTTGACTCCGGCTTAGCGCGCTTTATCCCTGTTCCCTTCCTTCTCTGCGCTCCCCCTCCCTCCCTCACCCCATCCTGTTATATATAAATGACATTCTGCCAGATTCCGATGCCTACCAGGATAATAAAGGACCAGACAATGACATGCTCGGGCCATGTACCGGTCCGAAAGCGCCAGTCTGGGTTAGGCGGGAAGCCAAAGCGCTTTGGATTAGGCCAGAGCAAGGGGACACCGCCCTCAGTGAGGGCATCGCAGAGAATGTGAACAATGCAGCCAAAGAGGACAGCGAAGAAGATCATGTGGGTGGCGCTCATAAGACTGGCCGGCGCGCTTAGACCACGCATGGCCAACAAGGAAAGCACGAGCTGCTGAGCCCCTAAAGCGAGCAGCGAGCCGAGGAGCAGGCCAAGAAGGCTGTGGAAAAGAGTACGATGGCCCGCTATGCGCTGGATCTCACGGCTGATCCAGCCGAATTTGCGTCCAAGCGTGCTGTGCGCATTGTCGATGTCGGGCAGCAGCGAGCCAAAGCCGACGGCTACATAGTAGATCGCCTTGGCCACGACCAGCTTGAGCGGTACACTGGGAGCGAGGGTAATCGGGGGACCGCTCAGATGAACCAGACTATCCAGAACAACACCTGCTGTGAGGCCAATGAGAAGATGCGACCTGCCTACCATAACAGCGTTTCTCCATCCGCAGTGAAGATTAGGCTTCTTCCCTGAATGAGGGTTTCACGCGGCTATTGTAGGGGGTCCGCGACGCCTGCGCAAGAGGATTGCCGCGCAAGATTGGCAAAGAATAGAGAGCGACGCGTCTCTTGGAAGGCGGATACTGCAACCTAGACGCCTGATCTTTGCGCAGCAGGCCATGCCGTGCCAGGCCGGCTAAAAGGCTGCTCGGAGGCGCTCGACAGGCAAGGAGAGAGAGCCGCCAGCTTGGGTCACTGCCTGGTCTGGACCAGCATAGACCGGGCGGGAAGCGCCCTTCACTCAGGGGGAAGTGCGACTTTAATCAGCCCATCTTCAACGCGCACAGGATAAAGCACCAGGTCCTGACGGGCAGGGCCACGCAGGACTTTGCCGCTACGGAGGTCGAACTGCGCGCCGTGGACAGGACAGGTGAGTACGCTGCCCTCTAGCTCTCCCTCGTAGAGGCGCCCCCCAATATGGGTACACTCACCATTGCAGGCATAGACCACGCCTTCGATCTTCGCCAGGCAGACTGGCTCACCGTCAATCTCCACTCCCAGCAGCTTTCCCTCCTCTAGCTCATCCCAGCGGGCAACGGCCACAAAATCAGTCATGGCAGTCTCCTCACCTCATCAGCGTTGCGCTTGCTGGCAGTGAGCGACCCCTACGCCGCAACTCAGGCGGTGCTCAACAAGCAGACGGGCGGCCCAGCCTGCAGCCGCCTGCCAGCACAGCGCTCAGATACCGCGACCCTGGACAGGAATAATGGCCCCAGTCAGGCCATCGCTAGCGGCGCTGGCCAGAAAGATGGCTACTTCGGCGATCTCCCGCGGGCTAACCCAGCGCGCACGTAGCTCCTCGGGAGAAGGATGCAACTCCTCGATATTCGACTGGGTGGCGATCAGGCCCGGAGCAATCGCATTGACAGAGATACCGACCGCCTTGCCCGCCTGAGCAAAGGTGCGAGTCAAAGCGTCTACCCCGGCCTTGGCACAGTTGTAGGCTACTGTCTGCGCCCCAGCATTTTGAATGCTATAGGCCCGACTAAAGTTGATAATCTTGCCACCCCCCTGAGCCAACATCACAGGCCAGACCGCGCGCGTGCAGAGAAAGGCCGTGCGCAGATTATTATTCAGCTCGCTCTCCCAATCCTGTAGCGAGCATTCATGAGGAGGACCGTATTTCGTCAGCCCGCCAGCCAAATTGACCAGCACATCGATGCGTCCACGCCAAGTCAGCGCCTCCTCTACCAGGCGCTGCGCCCCCTCCTCACTGGTCAGATCGACTGCCACTCCCTTGACAGCGGCCCCACGCGCCTGCAGCTCCGCGGTCCGGGCCGTCACTCGCTCCGCACTGCGCGCCGCGATCACCAGCTCCGCGCCCTCCTCAGCAAAAAAAGCTGCCAGCGCAAACCCCATCTGGCCCGGATGGCTGACGCCGGTGATCACCGCTACTTTTCCCTCCAGGCGCATAGCGTAGGCTACTCCTTCTTGCCAGTTCTCTAGCTTGACACTCTACAGCCACAATAGTTCCGTCGGAGCCAATGTTACAGCTCTTCATCCTGATCGGCGGCCTGCTCCTGGCGCTCCAGACCAGCCAGAATCAGGCTCTTATGCAGCACGCGCAGCCCCAAGAATGCGCACTTCATACGCGCCGGACTGATCGGAATGCCCAATGCCTCCAGGATATCATCTTTTCCCAAACGCACCACTTCCTGCACGCTCTTGCCCTGCACCATTTCCGTCAGCATCGAAGTGGCCGCCTGACTGATCGCACAGCCCCGGCCCTGAAAGCGCACCGCCGTAACGCGATCGCCCTCGACCAGGAGATCCATGCTGACCTGATCACCACAAAGCGGGTTAGAATCCTCAGCATGCACTGTCGGATTCTCTAGCCGCCCATAGTTGCGCGGATCACGATAATGGTCCAGAATATACTCACGATAATCCATCGACATAGCGCTGCCTCCCAGGCAAGGAATCGACCAGGCGAGCAGAGAGCAGCAGATACTTGCTGCCTCACTGTCTAGCCATCTGGCTGTCTCGCCCGGTCTCTGCGCACCACGCCCGGCGTAAGCGGGGCCAGCCCGCGGCAAGCCTTTGCAGGCAGGCGGCGAGGAGCAGCCAGGCCCGGGACTATTATAGACCTAGAGCTGAAAAATCTCCAGCGCCCGCCGCAGTCCCTGCACCAGAATATCGATCTCCTCCGGCAGCGTATAGACATAGAAGCTGGCGCGTGCGGTCGCAGCCAGGCCCAAATGCTCCATCAGAGGCTGAGCACAATGGTGACCGGCCCGAATGGCTACCCCGAACTCCTGATCAAGGATCGAAGCCAGATCGTGCGGATGGATATCAGCCAGCGTGAAAGAGATCACCCCGCCACGCAGCTCATCCGAAGTCGGCCCATAGATCTGCAAGTGAGGCACCGTGCGCAAGCGCTCCAGGGCATAGGCCGTAATGGCGCGCTCATGCTCGCGCACCCACTCCATCCCGAGCGCGCTCAAATAATCGACAGCAGCCCCCAGCCCAACAGCCTCGGCAATGGCAGGCGTTCCGGCCTCAAACTTCCAGGGCAGATCGTTCCAGGTTGAGGAGCGCAGACTCACGCTCCGGATCATATCGCCGCCTCCCAGGAAAGGCGGCATCGCCTCCAGCAACTCGCGCTTACCGTAGAGCACCCCGATCCCAGTAGGACCGAGCATCTTATGTCCACTAAAGCAGACAAAATCAGCATCCAGCTCCTGGACATCCAGCGGCAAATGGGGAGCACTCTGAGCCGCATCTACCAGCACCACGGCCCCAGCGGCGTGGGCCTGCGCCACCATCTCCTTTACAGGGTTAATCGTGCCCAACACATTGGACATATGGGTAAAGGCCACCAGCTTCGGCCTCTGCTCCAGCAACTGAGCGTAGACATCCAGCCGCAGCCGTCCTTCTGGAGTCAACGGCACGAACTCCAGCCGTGCCCCCGTGCGCTGGGCTAAGAGCTGCCAGGGAACCAGATTGCTGTGATGCTCCATGGCCGTCAGCAGGATCAGGTCGCCGGCTTTGATGTTGGCTCCGCCCCAGCTATAGGCCACCAGATTGATGCTCTCAGTCGTATTACGCGTAAAAATGACCTGCTTGCTCTGGCGCGCGTGAATAAAGCGAGCCACCTTTGTCCGCGCGCGCTCCAGAGCCGCGGTGGCCTCCTCGCTGATCTCATAGACGCCGCGGTGCACATTGGCATGAGTGCTGCGATAATAAGCATTCATAGCCTCAATGACCGCCAGCGGCTTCTGAGAGCTGGCCGCGCTATCCAGATAGACCAGCGGCTTGCCATGGACCTGCCGAGTCAGGATGGGGAAATCGCGCCGGATCTCGTCGACACTGCGCGGCTCGCGGCGCACCTCAACAACGTCCTGCATTGTATTCCCTGATCTCTTTCTCTCTATCTACAACGCGCTCGCCAGCTTGTCGGGCACCGGATCACCGAGCAACTCCGCCCGTCTGGCCCTATCAAGTCAAGGCCCGGCCTATGGGCAGAGGTGGCGCGGCGCTCTCGTCTCCGCGCGCCGAGCGAGCGCAACAGACAGTAGCAATACAGCCGTCAAGCCAGCCAGGCCAAGCCAGCCAAAAAGCCAAGAAAAGCAAGAAAGAGAGGAGGAGCGGCGAGCAAAACCCACATCCTCCCTTCCCGTCCGGGGGAAGCGGCTGCCCGCACTCGCGCCTACTCAGGCAGTAGACGGATCTCCTCCTCTTCCGAAGGCCGATCGAAGCTCACGGCGCCCTCATCGACACCCTCGATCTCCCAGCGCTCCTGCGCCTCGATCCAGTCAGCCTCAGACTCATGGCCACCCCGCATACGGCGCACAATATTGCGACGCAGCCGGGTTCGCAAGCTATCAAGCGTAATACGCTGGAGCACCGGCTCAAAGAAGCCCTGAACAATGATACGCTCGGCCTCATCCTTGGGGAGGCCCCGAGCCATCAAGTAGAAGAGCTGTTCCTCATCGATCTGACCGGTGGTAGCACCGTGGCTGGCACTGACCTCGTTGGCACCGATCTCGAGGCCCGGAATCGCCTCCGCGCGGCAGTGCTTGCTCAGGAGCAGATTATGCTCCGACAAGAACGACGCCGTCTGCTGGGCCCCTGGCTGCACGCGGATCATGCCATCAAACTCGACGCGCGACTCATCGGTCAGAGCCCCGTGTACCAGCGTCTCCGCATTGGTCGACAGGCCCACATGGTTCGAGAGGCTCTTAATCACAAAGCGCTGATCCTGGTCGCTGAAGAAGACACCCACCAGCTCAGCAGCGCTCCCATTGCCGATCAGATTCGAACCGATGTTTGAGAATGT
This sequence comes from Thermogemmatispora argillosa, assembly GCF_059696725.1. Taxonomy (NCBI): domain Bacteria; kingdom Bacillati; phylum Chloroflexota; class Ktedonobacteria; order Thermogemmatisporales; family Thermogemmatisporaceae; genus Thermogemmatispora; species Thermogemmatispora argillosa. The sequence continues at coordinate 2,791,809 of NZ_AP019377.1, forward strand.
CAGGCGGCTGCCCAAATCCGCCATCACCCATGAGACGCTGCTGTCGGCCTCATGGATCGAATTCTTATGCATGACGCTCCAGACATTGCGGCCCAGGTCCTGGAGGCTCGTGAACTCGATGCGCGCCCCATTCTTGGTAAAGACCTCGACCACCGCGCTCAGCAAGGAAGGCTGCTCGCCCTCGAAGGCCGAGGCATACTCTTCCACATAGCGCGCGCTGCTCAGCTCATCAGCGATAATCAAAGTATGGGCAAAGGCCGCCGCCGATGGCGAATCGAGCCAGATCTGAGCCAGAATCGGCTCCTCGATCTCTACGCCACTTGGGATATAGAGGAAGATCCCGCCGCTCCAAAAGGCCGCATGGAGCGCCGTATACTTATCGGTAGCCAACGGCACAGCCTGGGTCATAAAGTAGCGCTGCACCAGGTCACCGTGTTCGCGCACCGCCGTATCCAGGTCGGTCAGAATCACGCCGCGGCTCTTCAACTCCTCGGACAACTCCACGCGCACCACCGAGCTATTGCGCTGCAACACCAGGCCCGAGCGCTCGGCGGCCCCAACCAGAGCGTTCTTCAAGCCCTGCTCGATCGAAGCCGGAAGCGCGCCATTGCCATCAGCCGGCAGATAGGGATGCAGCGTCTCGAAATGGAAGCGAGCCAGCCGCTGCAAGGTGCCGAGGTCGCCGCGCCGTCCCAGCGGGGCCGGCGTCTGCTCATAAATCTCCCAGGCCTCTAGCCGCTTCTGCAGCATCCAGTCAGGCTCACCCTTGTGGCGCGAGAGCGCGATGACCGCCTCACGCGAAAAGCCGGTTGTAGCCAGAGCCTCAGTCATTGACGCCCACCTCGCTCCCCTCGGGACGGAGCCACTCGTAGCCTTTCTCCTCCAGCTCCAGGGCCAGCTCCTTGCCACCGGAGCGCACAATGCGACCGTCGTACATCACATGTACGAAATCAGGAACAATATAATTGAGGATACGCTGATAGTGCGTAATCACCAGCAGGCCCAGCTTAGGACCGCGGAGAGCATTGACGCTATCGGAGACGATCTTAAGGGCATCGATATCAAGACCCGAGTCGGTCTCGTCCATCATGGCGATCTCCGGCTCCAGCAGGGCCATCTGCAGGATCTCGGCGCGCTTCTTCTCACCGCCCGAGAAGCCATCATTGATCGAACGATTAATGAAGCTATTATCGACCTTGAGCAGCTTCATCTTCTCGCGCAGGAGGTTGCGGAACTCAGCCGGCGGGATTGTCTTGCGAGGGGCAGGCTTGCCACTGGGCGTCTCCTCGCCGACAGGCCGGGGACCCTCACGCACAGCCTCCAGCGCACGGCGCAAGAAGTTCGCGACACTGACGCCCGGAATCGCCATCGGATATTGGAACGCCAGGAAGAGGCCCATGCGAGCGCGCCGGTCGGGCGAATATTCAAGAATGTTCTCCCCCTTAAACCAGATCTCCCCGTCGGTCACCTCGTACTTTGGGTTACCCATAATGACGTTGGCCAGCGTGCTCTTGCCGGAGCCATTGGGGCCCATCAGGGCATGGACCTCGCCCTGCCGCACCACCAGGTTAACGCCCCGCAAAATGGGCTTGCCCTCGATGCTGGCGTGAAGATTCTTAATGACCAATTCTGAAGCCATTAGCGGAAACCATCCTCCTTGGAAGCTTGAGATATGACTACCTCAGCCTGACAGCCACAGTTGTACGTCTTCTTCAGCAGTAGTAGTAGTAAAGTGAGTTAGCTTGTTCGTGAGAACAGGCAGAGAGAACCAACCGGACGGAGCAGAGCCACGAACGAAGGCGGAGCGAGCTGATCGGCGATGATCAGATCAGACCGGCGACCTTCGCTTCTCTGGCGTTGAGCCAAACAGAGCCAGTTTCGGCCAACCGGTTCATGACAGCAGACACGAGCGGCATCCGCGGTCCGCGGCAGGCGGCCTGTTCTCGGGCCAGTGAGCTGTTCGCTCAACAGCCTGTCAGTCTGTCTGCCTGTCTATCTCACTGGAGCCAGAACGGGGGAGAGTCGTGCCGCCCGCGGATCACACCGAGCGCGCGACGCTCCTCGCGATCCCCAATTCTCTCTCTCACCCGGCCACCCTTAATCAGGGCCCCCATCTCAGCAGCAGGCCCAGCCGGCCCGATCTCTGCCTCACAAGCCCCACCTCAGTTCAGATCAGCTCACACAGCCGACGACGGAGCCACACGGATATCCGAGATGGAGATAAAATGCGTCGGAGCGTTCTGCGTCTCCTGCTCGGAGGCGCCCACCAGATCGGCGAGAGTCATTGAATCCAGCGTCTGGGCAACAGCATCGCGCACCCTGGCCCAGAGGAACTTCGTCTTGCAGGAGTCCAGCAGACTGCAAATCTGCGTCATCTCCCCCTCGGTCGCGCAAATCATAGGCGAGATTGGCCCTTCCAGCACGCGCACAATTTCCCCCATCGTAATCTCCTCTGGCGGGCGACTCAGCCGATAACCACCGTGGGCCCCGCGCGTGCTGACTACCAAGGGCGGCTCAGCCTCACGCAGGAGCTTCACAAGCTGCTCCAGATAGGCTAGAGACAACTGCTCGGCCTGCGCAATGTCAGTTAATGACCGCGGGCGCGAGCTGTAGTAATGGCGAGCCAGATCAACCATGAGGCGTACGCCATACTCGCCTTTTGTCGAGACTCTGAGAATCATGGCTCGCTCCTTTCCTCGCCCCGTGGAGGGTACTGATTCCTCGCTTTCATCGCTCCTACGCAGGTTGCTCTTAATCCGACCTGCTCACTAGGATATATTCTAGCACTTTTGGCGGGAGAGCGTCAACCTCGCTGTGTGGCGGGTTGCCGCAGCCGATCGCCGCTTCGCCTCAGTCCTTCGCGCCAGTGGGGAAAGGACAAGCCAGGCGCATCCGCTCTGGCAGTCTGCCAGCCAATAGCCGGCCCGTGCAAAGGGCAGCGACCGACCGATCATTCTATTGGCATGATATCAATCCTATCTTCAAAGATGCGCAAAAAACGGCTACTATAGAGGGAGAGCTGTGATGTGACTGTGAGGACGCCACAGCAAGGGGAGTAGACAGCGAACGGCAAGGAGCAAGATGATGGAAGAAGAAGGGAAGCTCATTAAGAAGAGTCTCTGGCTCTTTGAATACAACCGGGGCGACTCCGCCCTGTACCTTCAGCAGTTTTACGCCGTCGACGAAGACGACGTACGCCGCCAGATCGAGGAGTTCATTCGGCGAGCCGACTTCCCTGTCTATTGGGAACGGCTACGCCATCTGCCCGGCGGCTTCACTATCGGCTATTCATCCCTGAAAGGGACGATCTATGAGCGACCCGATGGTAGCTTGATCGAGGAGAGCGAGACGGCAGACGCCCAGGTCGCCGCAGCAGGCTCGGCAGGCTCGCCACCACAGTCAACCGCTCCTACCCCGCAGGGAGGAGAAACCGCTGCCCCGACCGTCAGCGAGAGCAGGCCAGAGACAGCTTGCGGTCCTACAAGTGAGGAGGCTCCCGGCTGATAGCTCTCAGCAGGCTCGCTTTTTCTTTTCTCTCACCCTATTGCCAAGCCAAGATCGCCTGTGCTATACTATGCAACGACAAGAGGCACGCGAGAACGGCTACGCTTGCAGGCCGCTCGCCAGCAGTATGGCTGCCCTGGCCTGCATCGCATCGTCTCCGTTTCGCCTCTCCCTTACTGGCTCGCGCTGGTGAGGGCGCTCGTAGGTTGTTCGTCTCACCCATCGATTGCGTAGAAGGGGAATAACCGAGCAGAGCAAACGAGCGAGACCGGCGAAGAACTTGCACGAGTCGGTTTAGCGGGGTGTAGCGCAGTGGCTAGCGCGCAGCGTTCGGGACGCTGAGGTCGGAGGTTCGAGTCCTCTCACCCCGACCAAGTTGACACTTTCTCTTCCTGGAGCTCATCTCTCGTTAGGTTCGTTGCCTGGCCGGCCCAGCAGCCGGCTAGTTCGACGGTCGGCTGAGGTCGGGGCAGGCCCGACCGCCGGTCCGATAATCAGGTGGAGCCTGCGGTTACTGGCTCATAGCACTCGCCTGAAAAAGGTTGCCTCTAGAGCAGAGGAAGCAGACGACCAGTGGGCTGATAGAACAGAATGGCAGTCTTCTTCCTCCTGCTAACCCAACCGGGTAGGGCTATACCAGGCAGTCGCCCAGCAGCCAGCTCCCCTGATCAGCGGATCAGGAGTCTGCCCAATCCCTGTCTGCCCGATCGTGCAATGTCAACGCCCGTCTCCTCGTCCAATCGGTGAGCAATGCAGGCGGCGATGAGAAGCTGACGAGAGGTGAGGCTCTGGCCTCTCTCCTCCTCTAGCCCCGGTTCGGCTTCCTCCTCGCTGTCTGCCTGGTGGTTCAGCTCTGACAGAGAGGAAGGAAAGCCATTCATGCCTGTCTTAGTTCTGAACTCTTCCTTTCAGCCTCTCTCGGTCATTTCAGAGCGTCGTTTGGTCGTCCTGCTCTTAAAGAAGAAAGTGACTTTCCTGGACGACGAGGTTCGCAAGGCCATTGAGGAGAATATTCGAGCCCGCCGCCTGGACTACGAGCGGCCCGTGATTGTGCAGCTGCTGGCCAATGTCCGGGTGCCGCGCGTTGCCCTTCAGCCGACGCGGGCGAATATCTTTCTGCGCGACGAGGAAACCTGTCAGTACTGCGGGAAGCGCACCCGTGAGCTGACGCTTGATCATGTGATCCCGCGCTCGCGCGGTGGTAAGAGCACGTGGGAGAATCTGGTTACCTGCTGTAAGGCCTGCAATAGTAAGAAGGGTAACCGCCTCCTCAAAGAGGCCAATATGCGCCTGATCCGCCAGCCTCGTCCGCTGACGCAGGAGTACGCCGGTGTCTTTCTGCTGCGGTACCCGAAGCTGCGCCAGGCTTATGAGGAGTTCTTGATGAGCACTCAGTCGCGCTCGGCCTGAGCTGAGAGCCGCATGTCAGCCACGCCAGCGCTGCCGGGGCAGTCCGGCCGCGGCTGCGGAGGCAGCATTGGTACTGGCATTGACCAGGCAGGCAAGTCAGGCCGAGGGTCCGCTGAGCTGCTGCGCTTGTCTCTACTGCTAGAGCGGCCTGTCTCTGGAACTGGCCGCCCTGGGCGCTCGTACTACGCGACTTTATGCCAGATACCGGTTGGCCGACCAGGCAGCAGCTCAGCTAACTCCTGTGAGCAGGTGAGAAGGTTCGTTTGTCTATGCTTGAACAGCAAGCGGTGAGCGAGGCCGAGACGTCCGATGCTGCGCCTCTCTTCCTCTGCCTCCACGGGCATTTCTACCAGCCCCCGCGCGAGGACCCCTTTACGGGCGCCATTCCTGTCGAGGCCGAAGCCGCTCCTTTCGCCAATTTCAATGAGAAGATTACGGCGGAATGCTACCGCCCAAATGCCGAGGCCGGCAATTTTGAGCTGATTAGCTATGACCTGGGGCCAACGCTGGCCTCCTGGCTGGCCGACCATCATCCCGATGTGCATCAGACTATCGTTGAGGCCGATCGGCAGCATCGGGCCCGCTATGGCACCGGCAATGCTCTGGCTCACCCCTACCATCATGTGATCCTCCCTCTGGCTAACAGCCGCGATAAGTATACGCAGATCGTCTGGGGGCTGGAGGATTTTCGCCAGCGCTACGGTCGCGAGGCCGTGGGTATGTGGCTGCCTGAGACCGCGGTGGATATGGAGACCCTCGATCTGCTAGCGCGCTGCGGCATCTCCTTTACTGTACTGGCCCCTTGGCAGGCTGCCACCTCGGTTGATGTGACAGAGCCATATGTGGTGCGCTTGCCGGCTGGCCGCAGCATGACGGTCTTTTTCTACCATGCCCCGCTCTCCGGCGCGGTCTCCTTTGATGGCAATGTGACGGCTAATGCCGACCAGTTCGCCACGGCAATTTTGCCCTCTCATCTGGCGGCGGAGAAACTGGCACGGCGTGAACCTCAGTTGATTCTGATCGCGACCGATGGCGAACTCTACGGCCACCATTGGATCTGGCGCGATAAGTTTTTGACGCGTTTGGTACGTCACAGCGCTGAAGCAGCGGGTTTTCAGTTGTGTACGCTGGAACGCTATCTGCGCTTGCATCCGCCACGTCGTGAGGTTACGCTGCGCACGCCAACGGCCTGGAGTTGCTTTCATGGTGTCGATCGCTGGTCTCGCGGCTGCGCCTGCACTGAAGGGCGCAGCGACTGGAAAGGGGCGCTGCGTCAGGCGCTGAGTCGTCTGGCTGCCCGTGGCGATCAGCTCTTCGAGCGTTTTGCAGCAGAGGTGTTGCGCGACCCCTGGGCAGCCCGCAACGGCTACCTGGCCCTGCGCAACGGCTGGCGTTCATCTGAAAGCTTCTGGGAAGAGTTTGCCCGGCCCGGCGCTTTGGCAGGGAAAGCCAGCAGTGCTGAGAAGCGTCAGCGCACTTTGTGGCTGCTAGAGGCTGAGTACTACTTGCTGTGCAGCTTCACAAGCTGCGCCTTTTTCTTCGAGGATCTGGACCGCATTGAGCCGCGCAATGCGCTTGCTTTCGCCCGTCGTGCTATTAGCCTCTTCTGGCAGGCCCTGGGTGTTGATTTGCAGCGCGCTTTTCTGCAGGACCTGCGCGCGGCCCGCAGTTGGCGCCATCCTGTAAGCGGGGCCGATCTTTATCTGCGCCTGCCTCGGGTGCGCGCTGATCTCTTGCCTCCACTGCCTTCGCCGCGCGAGCTGGCTCAGGAGAGCGAGGGCAAGGGGGAGGATGTGGCCTAAGTGCAGGAGCAAGGTTGCTCGCCCTTGGTCTGGAACGGCTTCCCCGGCACCCGGCTCGGCTGGTCAGAGCAGCCTGCCGCTTTGAGAGCGCTGCTCTGACCCTGACTGGCCAGAGCAGCGCCTCTCGCATTCACTCTTTCCCGACTTTTGATCCGCCAGGTTCTCTGCTTCTCGGATCAGGCAGCCAGTATCAGTAGATGACGATGACGGTGTTCCAATCGGTATGGCCATAGAGCCAGGCCATCTGATCTTCCTGGACGTTGACACAGCCGTGGCTGCCATTGCCGGCAAAGTCCTCGTCGCCGCCTCGGTCATAATGGGGGAATTGGGTGCCGGGACCAAAGTCGACACGCCACCAGGCGTCGTGGACGAAGAAGCCTCCCCAGTGGTAGAGAATGGCGTAGTTGATGTGGGTAGGAGGATAGTAGTAGGGCGAGCCTGGTGGATCGCTCGACTTAAATTCTGTCGGCGATTCGCGATTCTGCGTTGGCCAGACTCCCGGCAGGGCCGGACGCTCCACCCGGCCCGTGGTGACCAGGAAGGCGTTCACCAGCTTGCCGTGATCGTAGATACGCATGGCCTGCTCAGTAAAGGAGACCATCAGTACTTGCGTACCGCGTAGATGATAGTGGTCGAGGATCTGCAGATCAGTCTGATGGACCTTATTGTAGGGTGTATGATCATTGTAGTTCTGCTCCATCATCTGGAGATTGAATAGCTCGTTCTTCTCCTCGTCGACAATCGCCTGATAGTCCTCCGTGGTGTAGGTCCAGCTCAGCTCACGGTTAAGCCAGTAACCGATACCGTCGAGGGTATAACCTGCATCGAGAATGTAATTGTTGCCGTCAAATTTATCGTGATAGAGATGGGCTTGGCCCCAGGCCCGCGCCTGACGGTCGATTTCGTTCACCAGCCAGTAGGCCTCACCCCGCACCAGGTCGGGATACATAGCCGCCATATCGGCATCGATCTGGCGCGAGACCGCCAGGTACTGCTCTAGCGTTGTGGCGCGCTCCATTGCGGCTTTGTCGGCGTTGTAGCGTTGCTGATAGGCGCTGGCATCGACCCCATATTTTTTGAGATCGTCAAGCTGGGCCTTAAAAGCATTGAGTTTGGCGCTGCCAACATAGGGAACAGCCTGAATGGAATTGACCACGGCTAGCTCATACTGGGCGTTGATCAGGCTCTGGAGGTGCTGGAAATCGGCAGGCTTGATGGCCTGGTTGAAGGACTGCAGGTCGTCCTGATATTGAGCCTGCATGGCGGTCACGTCGATATTGGCTTTCTGCAGTTGCTTAATGGTATTTTGCAAATCGTTCAAGCGGTCATGCGTAGTCTTCATGAGATTCAGGGCCTGGGCCTGAGTCTGGGCATCCTTACTGATGGCGGCATAATCGCGAGGATAGCGCGCCGTGGCCATGAGACCCTGGTCGTGCTGATACTGCTGCGTGAAAAATTGAAGATTACCGAAACCATCAATGCGACGGGCCGTCAGGGCATCCTGGAAGTTCTGCATGTCCTGCTGAGCCCGCGTCTGGAATTCTTCAGTAGCAGTATCAATTATTTGCTGGGTTTGTTCTTGCAAATGTTTGTATTGAGTGGTCAGATGATCATAATACGCAATCACCGGTCGATCGTCGAAAGGAGAAAAGGGGGGAGAGCTGTTACTGAGAGCCGCCTCCTGTCTCTGGATTGGCTGAAGCAAAGATGTCGGTACACCGATAGAGAGGGCATAGCGCAGCAAGCGATCGAGCTGATCCTTGCTCTGGCTGGCCTGCTGGCTAGCATGAGAATCGCCGCCGCAGGCGCTCATTAGCAATAAGAGCAACATCAAGCTCAGCAGGAGCAGGGCGCCAGGCGCCGGCGGATGAGCACGGGGCTGGGGTCTGGCCAGCATAGGGATTACCTCCTCTTCTTCTGCTTGGCCTTTTGCTTCTTACGTTCCTTGCGGGCAGCCTTACCGGTCTTTTTCCCCTCTCCCGAGTTCAGCTGAGGCAAATTTGGAGCTGCCGGCATCCCCGGCAATCCTGTGGCCAGACCACCGCCATCGCTGGCATACTGACGCAGCAGGCGGGCCCAGGGGCCTTTGCCGCTGGCGAGCTGGCGCAGCATAGCGCGCATCTCATTGAACTGAGTGAGGAGCTGATTGACTTCCTGCACGCTGGTGCCGCTACCGCGTGCAATGCGCCGGCGTCGGCTGCCATTAATGATATCGGGATTGCGTCGCTCTTCGGGCGTCATCGAGAGAATGATCGCCTCAATATGTTTCAAGGGATCGCCTTCCAAGGCCTCGTCCATCTCAGGCAGGGCCGCCAGTTTGTTGAAGCCTGGGAGCATCTCCAGGATGGAGCGCAAAGGCCCCATGCGCTTGAGCTGGCGCATGGCCTTGAGGAAGTCCTCCAGATCAAACTGTCCCTGCTGCAGGCGGGCCTGCGTCTGGAGGGCCTCTTGCTGATCAATGGCTTCTTGCGCCCGCTCGATGAGGGTCAGGACATCGCCCATTCCCAGTATACGCGAGGCCAAACGGTCGGGATAAAACGGTTCCAGGGCGTCCGTCTTTTCACCGACGCCCAGAAACTTAATGGGCACCCCAGTGACCGCGCGAATGGAGAGCGCTGCGCCGCCGCGAGCGTCACCATCCATCTTGGTCAGGATCATGCCAGTCAGGGCCACCGCCTGGTTAAAGTCGCTGGCTACGCGTACCGCCTCCTGACCGGTCATGGCATCGGCTACAAGCAGGACCTCACGCGGCTGCACACGGTTACGAATGGCGATGATCTCCTGCATCATCTGTTCGTCGATATTGAGGCGCCCGGCAGTATCGAGAATGACAACCGAAGCAGCCTGCTCGCGGGCGTAGTCCACAGCATGGACACAGATATCAACGGGATTGGCCCCCATCGGCTCGGCGTAGACAGGGATCGAGAGCTGTTTGCCCAGCGTCTGAAGCTGACGGACAGCCGCCGGTCGATACATGTCGGCGGCGACGAGTAGCGGGCGCTGCCCCTCTTTGCGCAGGTAGTTGGCAAGCTTGGCCGCCGTCGTTGTTTTACCTGAGCCTTGCAGGCCTACCAACATGATGACGTTGGGCGGCGGGCCTCCCAGGTCAAGCCGGTTCTCGTTCCCCTGGCCCCCCAACATCTCTATGAGTTCTTCATGCACGATCTGCAGCACTTGCTGAGCCGGCGAAAAGCTCCCCAAAACCTCGGCGCCGATGGCCTTGGCGCGTACGCGCTCGACAAATTGCCGTACGACGCGCAGGTTGACATCCGCTTCCAAGAGGGCCAGGCGCACCTCTCGCATGGCTTCATTGACATCGGCCTCGGTCAGCTTCCCCTTCCCACTTAGACCGCTAAAGATGCCTTCAAGGCGCTTTGAGAGACTTTCAAACATAGCCATAGGAATAGATTCCTCGCTCCACCAATCGCGTTATCAGTCGCCCTATTATACCATCTTTCCCGGCTTTGTTTGCACTCGTTATAAGGATACTCCTTTTTCTGTACAACTCTCCGACGAAAAGCGACCATCCCTATTACTATATAATCGATGAGCATCTCCTATGTTCTCGTTGGGGAGAATTCTGGTGTGTTTACCGTCAAACGTTCGCAGGCAACACTTTTTCAGGGTCAGGCTGGAGAGCAATGGCAGCAGTGGATTGCCAGCGGCTGCGACTACATTGAGAGCTGTGCGGCAGGTCTGTACGGCGGGCAGGCCCTGGGACAACAGGAGCTGCTTGTGATGGGTTGCGGTCACGGCCAGCTTTGTATAGAGCTGGCACGGCGCGGGGCCATAATCGTCGGTCTCGAAGAGTCACCGGCGGCTCTGGCCCAGGCGCAGCGGCAGGCCCAAGAGCACGCGCTGGGCCAGGTGATTACCTATGTTCAGGGGACTGTTGAGAGGCTGCCTTTCGCAACCGGCTCTTTCTCAATGGCGGTCTCATGGCAGGCTCAGGGGCAGGTCAAGGATTGGCGGGCAGCGATTGCAGAAATAGCGCGTGTGCTGGCGCCGGGCGGTCTACTGGTTTTCGTGACCCTCAATCGCACCTGGCTCGCCCGGCTACTGCTCAGCCCGATGGGGGAACGCTTGCCACTTGATCTCAAGGCTGGCAGTTCTGTCCGCTGGCGGGATCTCATTCGGCCCCGCGAGCTAGCCTTTCTGCTGACTGCCTACGGCCTGCAGCCAGGCGAGATACGCGGCCTTCGCCCCCGCCCCCGCAGCTTTAGCAGCGACAACCTGGCCTGGGAGCTGAGTCGCTTTCAAGGGCTTTTCTACCTCGGCCAGGCCGTGCGCCTGCCCCCCAGGAGGTTCCTCCGCCCTGCAGACCAGCATGCCGGGCCACCGCGATGACAAGCCAGGCAGATAAAAGCCTGGCCGTGTTGAGCGAGCAGCAGAAGCAGGCCAGGCAGAGAGGAGAAACGGTCAAGGTTATTCCTCTAACCAAAGGCGCTTCTCCTGCTCGCTCATATCGCTGCGTGCAATGGCCTCGGCAAAACTCTGCCTGGTTGGCGCCGCCTGACGCTGCTGAAGCGCCGCCTCGCCTGTCTGCCTGCGATTAAGAGCGAGTGTTGGCTGACTGTTACGCAGCAAGTCACTAAACTGCTGCGGACTGATATTGAAGAAGCCTGCCAGCCGCTCCAGTTGGCGAGCGCTGAGGCTCAGCAGATCGATCAGACCGTCCTCAAACTTTTTCCAGACATCGACGCCCAGGTGCAAACCACGCGCCGCCTCAACCAGACTCAGCCGACGCTGTAGGCGCAGCTCGCGCAGGGTTTTGACGGAAGCAAGCGAGGCAGCAGCGGGCTCAGAGGCCTTCTGAGGGTCAGCTCTGATACCAAAGACACGCTCCCAGGCGCGTTGACGGGCCCGCTCCGTCAGGGGCAGCAAGCTGGTCTCTTCAGGCGAGGCGGGGGCGCCATGCTCTGCTGCGAGCGCCGTAGCGCGATAGGCGATGATGAAATCGATAAGGGCCTCCTGAGCCTCGGGATGAGAGCGCAAGAGTGCGATTTGTGCCTGTTTATCGCCGCGTTCCTCAGCGGCCAGCCAGGCCATCTTGAGCTGTTGGAGTGTGCGGCTGTCCATACTTGCCATAATTGACGCCTCCTCACCTTTGCTGATTCTGCCCGTGAGCCGTGGGCATAGACGGCGCTGATCCTGGCTGGAGCTGTTGGCGCACCTGCGTGGCTTCCAGCTCCCTCCGTTCGCGATCAAGGCAGGCCCGCAGATAGGACCGGGCCTTCTCATAGCGCAGGCGCACCGTGCGCTCCGTCCTCTGACATAGCTGCGCAATATCGTCCCATTTCAGTCCCTCGAAGACGCGCAGCACCACAATTTTGCGATCAAGCGGGTCCGAAAGGTAGGCCAGAATGCGCACGCTCTCCTCAGCGGCGTGCAGGCGCTCATAGGCATCCTGGGGATCAGCCACATCGGCGCCGGGCGATCCTTCGTCCTCGGAAGGACTCGCCTGCAGCGACTCCATCAGTGAGCGCGGAATATGCTGCGGCTGCCCCGCTGGACGCCCTTCGCTGTCGCGCCGGTAGTGCAGTCCTTCCTGCCGCAGGACACGCATAAACTCATCGGCACACAGACAGTGCAAATAATGGGGAAAGTTTTGCGTCATGAACAGCTCTTGTGGATCGAGCGCCTCCCGCAACAGGTGCTCGAACATGTTGGCAATCGCCTCCTCACGCAGGTCGGGCCGATGGCGTAAGCCCAACGTGCGCCTTTGAAACTCCGGCGCGCAGCGCTCGACCAGCACCTCACTGAGGAGCTGGACACGCTCGCTATCTCCCTGTGCACTACAGGCCCGGATCGCTAGCACCAGCTCGGCTTCGCTCACTACATAGCGGCCTTCTGGAGTCTTGCGCCGCACTTGCTCTCTGAGAGCGGGGTCCTGCAGGTTGATCATGCCTATGCTCTCCCCTTGTCTTATTTCAGCTGATCCTGTTTCCCCAGGCATGGCAGTCAGCGCGCTTTCTTACAGGTGACTATGCTATTGTCTCTTTCTTTCTGAGGCCGGGCAAAGCGGTAAAGCCGCGCCGGCCTCCCTGGCAATCTGGTGTTTGAAGGGGGGGCCCCACCTTATCTGACTTTCTCGCAGCTTAGCAGAAAGGCCCTCCGTCGGGCAAGCTAGCTGTTTGCTGGTTCATCTGCTCAAGGGGGCGCTCGCGCTGGCAGGCTCAGAGTGCATGGCGAAGCAGAGACCATATGGACGAGGCGCCCGCTTTGCGTTATCATCTAGCTGGATGAGCTGTCTTTCATTCCTTAAAATAGAGAGTATTAAGCGCAGTGGGAACCGCTTGCCAGCATAGACAGCGCTCTCCTCTCGTCACGCCTTTTTGAGGCTGCCACGTTTTCTGAGGTTTTCCATAGAAAGAAGGTGGTAACTGCGATGGAGCTGGAAAAGGTAAAGCCGTCACACGTACCGACTGTTGCCCCCAAGTATCCGCAGTGGCCGACATCGCGACCCGGGCCGCAGGTCACGGAGCCACCGCCGGGCTACCGTCCCGTGCCCGTGCGCAGCGACCAGGTCATTGAGCTGGCCGCCGGCGTCACGTGGAGCGAAACCGGCATCCGTTTCATGGAGCAAATGGGGCTGACGCCAGTGGGGCAGAACAACCAGGAGGAGCCGCCCAAAGAGAAAGGATGGCTCCGGCTGCGGAAATCGCGTCCTGATCTTCCTCGCTGAGGGGCGGGCCTGGGCGCGGCCAGACCCAGGGTTGAGGAGCCAGCCGAGTACCATAGAAGCAGTGTCCGGCTGCAGGTAGGCGGCCAGCTCTCGACGGCACTTCAGCAGCGCCAGGGCAGGCTGAGTTGCTGGTCGTTCCAGGAGAAGATGATTTTTCCCGAGGCCGGGCAGGTCGCGGGGAGATAGATAATGAGCTGCTGCTGCTGTCCCGGCTCAATGCTGCCGCTGGCAGGGTTCACGCGGGCGGCCACGCCCTGGGCCCAGGCTTGCCAGTGCACGCTGCCCGCCGGCCCGCTGGCCATCAGCGTCACTGTACAACGATAGCCGTTATCAGGCAGACAGTTGGCCGGGCTGAGGCTCTGAGGGAAGATCGCCAGTTCGATCGTTGCAGCAGTCTGGCCGCGCTGCCCTCCCGCCAGTTTGCCGCTAGCGGTCGCCGAGAGGAGCGAGCTCGGTGAGAGGCCTTCACGTGCCGCCAGCACGGTTAACAGATAAATCAGGAGGCTTACGCTCAAGAGCAGCAGAAGCACAGAGGCGATGAGCGTTCCTAGCCAGAGCTTCTTGAAATTGGGGCCACCCGAAGCACCACGCGAGACCTGCTTTTGCGGTTCTGGCCGCAGTCGACCTCGCGACCAGCGCTGCGGCTGCTGAGCCACAGGCGTCGACTCTTGGGACAAGACCGGCACCGTCGGCGCACTGTGGAAGGTGGCTTGTTGGCTAGCCCCCTGCTGAACAGGATGCGCTAGCGGGAGCGTGTCCGCATCGTGCTCAGCCACTATGGTGTCGGGCGAGGAGACGATCAGCGCCGCTTGCTCTTGCCGATCAACGGCAACGGCCTGACGCTCTAGCGTGGCTTCAGCTCCAGTTTCATGCTCCTCACCAGCTATCTCAGCCCTGGCGGCTGCCGCGGTCTGCTTTTGCCCCCCGCTCTCCACAGTATCCGCTGCTGTAGACTCTCCTACCCCGGCGCGCTCCTCACCAGGCTGCCGCCCCTGGTGCGCTGACGTCTCTGGCGACCCGGTCATCGTCAAGTCAAGCTCTCCTTCCTGCTCAGATTGACACTGCAGACTACCCATTGCTACCGTGCTTTTTCCCTCCTTCTTTTTCAGTATACGAACGGTCTGGAGGGAAAGTGACGCAGTCATCGTGGCAGCAGACCTTTGGTTCTGATAGAGACTTTACAGCGAGAGTGAAGCGGAGAAGGCGCGCCGGGTTTGCCTCTAGAGATGATCCAGCCCTTAAGCAAGCGAGCAGACAATCAAGCTTCACATGTTTAGATTTCTTAAGCTAGATCTTTACCTTCTATCAACCTGTTCCTCTTCAAAAAAAGCTGGAAGACCATGTATACTATAAGCGGGTGCCATTCCTATTCCTCTCTATCCGCACCAGGCACGAGCCTTCTCTATTGTCTTAAGGCACTATGTTTTGAAAAGGGGGTCAGACATTGATGAACGATTTAGCTCTCGTCCGTCGGCTCTCGCGCCTGCTCATCACCATAGTAGCGGTCAGCGCGCTGCTGGTGCTCAGCCTCGGTCTGAGCGGAGGAGCGAGCGCGGCGACACTGACGGCTCATGGTGTCCGCGGCTTTGCCGTGGTACACCCACAGTACGAGTACGTAGGTGTCGCCCGTAGTGATACGACCTTCCGCTGTCAGACGACCACACCGCCCAACTGCTACGGCCCCAAGCAGATTCAAGCGGCGTATGAGATCACTCCGGTCCTGAATAAAGGGATTACAGGAAAAGGACGTACTATCGTTATCATTGACGCCTACCAGAGTCCCACCATCACCCACGATCTACAGACCTTCGATTCTATCTTTGGGCTACCCGATCCGCCTTTTACCATCATCGCACCGGACGGATTGACTCCCTTCGATCCAAACGATGCGAACCAGGTAAGCTGGGCGGGCGAGATTACGCTTGATGTAGAATGGGCTCACGCTGTTGCTCCCGATGCTCGTATCGTGCTGGTGCTGGCCAAGTCCAATCAGGATACGGATATTCTCAGCGCAACTCGTTACGCGATCCGTCACAACCTGGGAGACGTGATCTCTCAGAGCTTCGGCGAGGGCGAGAGCTGCGTTGACCCGAAGCTGCTGCGCCAGGAGCATGAACTCTTCCTGGAGGCAACCCTGAAGGGCATTACGTTGTTCGCTTCCTCGGGCGATCAGGGAGCGGCTCAGCCGACTTGCGACGGCAATTCCTATTTCCTCAGCGTGAGTTCGCCGGCCAGTGATCCGCTGGTGACGGGCGTTGGAGGAACAAAGCTGATCGCTGATGGCCAGACTGGTGCTTACCAGAGTGAGACAGTCTGGAACGAGCCGCAGTATGAAGGGGCCAGCGGCGGCGGCTTCAGCACCATCTACCCCAAGCCGTTCTACCAGTTCGGTACTGCCGGTATCGGTCGCTACCGGGGCGTGCCCGATGTGGCCTATAATGCCGCGGTCGACGGCGGCGTCCTGGCTGTGTGGAGCTCCTCGGGTCTGGGTCAGGATCTGGTCTTCCGCTTCGGCGGCACAAGCGCTGGTTCGCCCCAATGGGCTGGAATCACCGCCCTGGCTGACCAGCTTGGCCATCGCCGTGTGGGCTTCCTCAATCCGGCTTTCTACCTGATCGGTCATTCGCCACTCTATGGGCGCGCTTTCCATGACATCACTACCGGGAACAATACCTTCACTGGCACCGATGTTAACGGCAACTCGGTGACTATTAACGGCTACTCCGCCGGAAAGGGTTGGGACCCCGTGACCGGTTGGGGAACGCCACGCGTGGCCAATCTCTTGCCTCTGCTGGTGGCTTTCGGCTGCGGCACCTCGGGCCGCGATTTGGCTCGGGCCCGCGCTCTGTAGCTACTGGCCAGGAACCTGGCTAAGTAAGGAGGGAGAAGGACCACTCTGACTCGGCCTCCTTCTCCCTCTTGCCTGTCCTCTCCTCATTTTTCCGCTTCTTCCTCTTTTCATGTTATTCCCTCCCATCTTTATGTCTCAGCATCCTTATATACCTGTATCTTTTAAACTTTTACTTAATTATTATAATTTTTAACCATATTTTAACTGATTTTATCTATTCAAGATGATTTGTGGCCTCTTACACTAGGATCGATGGGGTGCCGCAAGGTATCGATCGCGGCGCACATTGTCCCGTTTAGCTCACAAGGAGGTCACAATTCTCATGGAGAGAACCCCCATTACGCGCTGGCTGCCGCACCTGGTAGCCACCGCCATCGTCCTGTGTGGCTTACTGGTAGGGACGCTGATCCATTTCTACGCCAACCAGATCGTACAGGCGGCCAAACCACACTACGTGATCAACCGGCCCGAGTATGTCTATGCTGGGGCGGTCAACAAAGACCGGACCTTCCCATGTCAGTCGACGAATCCGGCGACCTGCTTCGGGCCGAAGCAGATCCAGGCCGCCTATGAGATCGCCCCAGTCTTAGCCAAGGGGATCACTGGTAAGGGGCACACTATAGTGATCATCGACGCCTACCAGAGTCCGACGATCCGCCATGACCTGCACACCTTCGACACGCTCTTTGGTCTGCCGGACCCACCCAGTTTCACCATCGTGGCGCCCGAGGGCCTGCCACCCTTTAATCCTTTCGACAGCACGCAGGTCGGCTGGGCCGCCGAGATCAGCCTTGATGTCGAATGGGCCCACGCGATCGCTCCGGACGCGGCCATCACGCTGGTGCTGGCCAAGTCCAACCAGGACATCGATGTGCTGAACGCGACACGCTACGCGATCGAACATAACCTGGGTGACATCATCTCGCAGAGCTTTGGCGAGGGCGAGAGCTGTGTCGATCCGCAGCTTCTGAAGCAGGAGCATGAGCTGTTTGCTAAAGCGGTGGCGCAAGGTATCACGCTCTTCGCCGCTTCCGGTGATCAGGGCGCGGCCCAGTACACCTGCGATGGTAACTCCTACTTCCTGAGCGTCTCTTCGCCAGCGAGCGATCCGCTGGTCACGGCTGTCGGCGGAACGCTGCTGGCCGCGAACGGGACGACAGGTAGCTATCAGGGTGAAGAAGCCTGGGACGAACCCCAGTATCAGGCGGCCAGCGGTGGGGGCTTCAGCACAAGCTATCCTCGGCCAGACTATCAGAACGGGGTCGCCCAGATCGGCAGCTACCGGGGCCTGCCAGATGTAGCCTTCAATGCCGGTATCGATAGCGGCGTGCTGGTGGTCTGGAGTTCTTCAGGCGAGGGTGAGGACCTGGTCTTCCGCTTCGGCGGTACAAGCGCCGGTTCACCGCAATGGGCCGGTATTGCCGCCCTGGCGGCTCAGATGGCCGGTCGTCGCCTGGGCAACTTGAATCCGGCGCTCTATGCTATCGGGCGCTCGAATCTCTATACCCAGGCCTTCCATGACATTACCTCGGGCGACAATACCTTTGTCGGCCAAGATGGGCAGGGCAACGCCGTGGCGATCCAGGGCTATAGCGCTGGTCCCGGCTGGGACGCCGTGACCGGCCTGGGCACGCCACGCGTGGCGAAGCTGCTACCGCTGCTGATCCAGCCTCCTTCTTCCGCTCCGATGCGCCCTCTGTTTTCCAGGACAGCTTGAGTGCGCCGCCTCTGCCGCGCCGCGGCGAGCTCCTACCGCTGGCCGTCGCGGGCCGGCTGCGCCCGGTTCGGCAGGCGACTGTCCGATGCTGGTGCTGCTCCTTCATCTTTTAGAGGAGTAGCACCATTTCTTATTTATCAGAGATAAACTCAGCTTATTTCCTCCATATTGATCAGTCAGTGCTCATCTCTCTTTTTCCAGCCGAGCCACAGCAATGACCAACAGTTCCATATAGCGGAATTATTTTGACAGATAACAAACTAACAACTATCCTCTTTTCAGAGGATGCAGAGAGGCCAGAAGGTACCCCCCCAGAGGCGCGGCGAGGGTGGTCGTCCTTGCACGTTCAGACGCTTCTCGCGGCGCTGCGTACGAGCCTGCTGGGCTGCCTCTGGTAAGGGAGAAAGAAGCGGCCCCCTAGCTCCGAGGGCAGGCAAGGCGCTCGGAGGACCGGGCCGAACTTGCTTTTTTCATCCTATGCCCCTCTCGCCGATCTTTGCTCATCCGCTAGTGGAGAGGAAGATGATGTTCAGCTAGACTGCGCTACCGTCTTGGTTGTCCTGTTCGCCAGTATGTATGAGCAGGCAACGAGGTGGTGATCTATCGATGCTCACCAAGGTTTACATCGGGTTAACAGTCCTTCACGCAAGGCCGTTGGTATTCGCCTCCAGAGCACGGCAGCCAAGAAAAGAGGATGGTATGCGTACCCGCCCGCTTTGCCTTCCGGCTATGGTGGGGGCGCCAGTGGCAGTCCTGGCAAGCTGCGGCTGGGCGCTCACCACTCTACCCTGGTCCTTTTGGGAGTGGCCTGAGCGGCAGATCAGCACTCGTCTGACATCAGGCCTGATTATCGTAGGGCTGCTTACCGCTGCCCCTGGTGCTGGGGCCAGTCCGTGGTGGGAAAACACTCCGATTGTAGTGGCTCTGATTTCCTTAACGGGGGCCGTGCTGGCTGCAGCCATTCCTGCCGCCGTTAATCTCTATCTAGGACGGCTGCGCACCTCCCAGAGCGAAGAGGAGGCCAATGCCTGGCGTCAACGCCTCTCTTCCCGCTGCCTGCGCCAGGCACTTGAGCAGTACCGCGCCGGTCTGCGCAGTGACCCGCGCTTGACCCACCTCCAGATTCTTGATATGAATCTGCCCATCAATCTACTCGATCTTTACATCCGTGTGCGCCTGCATGAGGAGACGCGCCCGGGCTATCAGTTCGATGAGGAGCGCTACGGACGTTTGCTCAGCGGCGATTTGAGCGATCTCTGCCGGAATAGCCATCGCTATGGCGATAGCCAGGCATCCTCGACTCTTGACCCGGACGAGGCCGTCCGCCGCTACCGTCGCAGCGTGGTGCTCGGCGATCCCGGTGCCGGTAAGACGACACTGCTCAAGTATTTGGCCTTGCGCTCCCTCGCCGGTCAGCTTGAGGGGTTACCCGATCTCCCTATCTTTGTCGAGCTGAATACTCTCGTCTCGGCTAGCGCTACTCCTACTCCACACAATATTGATATTATCCAATTTGCAGCCAGAACATGGGAAGAACGCTATCGTATTCCTCGCTCTATAGCTCTAGCTTTGATGCATATGCGCTTACAAGAAGGCAGGGCGCTGCTTCTGCTCGATGCCCTTGATGAGACGCTGACCGGCCCCAGTAAGGAGGAAGCCGAGTCAACCTATCGGGCAGTTGTCATGATGATTGTGGAGCTAGCCACGCGCTACCCACAGGTGCCGATCGTCGTGACGGCTCGCAAGGCTGGCTACCATCAGCGCAGCCGTCTCACCAGCTTTCGCGAGCTGGAGGTACTCGACTTTCGTCCCGAAGATATTCGCCAGTTCATTCGGCGCTGGCTGGCCCTGACTGGCTCGCAGCTGCGCCCCGAGGCCGCCAATGACCTTATCTATCGTCTGGAGCGTAGCCCTCGCGTGCAGGCTCTGGCGGGTAACCCGTTGCTCCTCTCGTTGATCGTCCTGCTCTATGAAGAGCAGTTAGATCTACCTGATCGACGAGTAGAACTCTATCGGCGCTGCGTGGAGACTCTGCTGACCCGCTGGGACAGCAGCCGCGATATCCGCCGGCACAGCCAGTTTTTGCCGGAGCACAAGCTGCAGTTGCTTGAAGCTATTGCCTGGCATTTTCATCTGCGTGGTCAGCGCTATTTCCCAGAAGATGAGCTGCTGCAGGAAATCGCTCGCTTCCTGCCCACCATCGGTCTCAATGCCGAGCAGAGCCAGGCCATTTTCAGCGAGATCATTGGGCAGCACACCCTCCTAAAGGAGCAGGCCCGTGGTTGGTACGGTTTTTTACATCTCACGTTGCAAGAATATCTCACCGCTCTCTATGCGGTCGAACACGGTAAACTACTGGAGTTGATCAAGCACCGCGGTAATCCCTGGTGGGAAGAGGTCATTCTCCTCTATGCGGGGCGTGTGAGCGACATCAGCCCACTACTTCAGCATCTGCTTGGCAGCGGCGGGCGACGGCGCTCTAGCGATGACCTTTTCCATACCAATCTACTGCTGGCTGGGCGTTGCCTGGCCATGCGTCCGGCGATGCGTGAAAGCGGGCTGCGTCAGGAGGTGATCAGCCGGCTCTTTGCCTTACTGACAGCGACCCCCTATCCTCTTGACCGGCGTAACAGCGCAGAGGTTCTGGCAGAGATCGGCGGCGAGTGGGTCAATATGGGCCTGCTGCATTTGCTGGCCGATGAGGGCGTCGATGTTCTGGTGCGCGATGCCATTGCCGACGCTCTCGGCCGACTGGGCGAACGCTCGCTGGCCCTGCCGCTGGTGCATTTGCTGGTCGATGAGCAGCTCGATGCCTCGGTGCGCTACGCCATCGCCAATGCTCTGGGCCGCATGGGAGAGCGCACGATTGTCCCTCATCTACTGCGATTGCTTGCAGACGAGGGGATCGATCCTTCGGTGCGCTATGCTATCGCTCATGCTCTCGGCTATCTCGGCGAGCGCTCCATCGCGCCCGAACTGTTGCATCTCCTGACCGATGAGCGGGTTGATCCTTCGGTGCGGGATGCCATCGCGGCCACGCTGGGGCAGCTTGGCGAGCGCTCTGTAGCTCCGCAGCTGCTGGGACTGCTCTCCGACGACCACCTGCCGCTCTCGCTGCGCCATACTCTGGTAGCGGCCCTGGGACAGCTTGGCGAGCGCTCCGTAGCTCCGCAGCTGCTACGCTTACTTGCCAGCGAGCGCTTTCCGCTGCCGCTGCGCCACGCTATTGCAGCCGCCCTGGCCCGCTTAGGCGAGCGCAGTGTGATTCCGCAGCTCTCCAGCCTGCTTGAAAATGAATATGTTGATCGTTCGGTGCGCCATGCCATCGCGGTCGCACTGGGCTATTTAGGCGAGCGTGCGGTGATCCCTCTGCTGCTTGAGCTGCTGGCTAATGAGGAGGTTGAGCTGCCGGTCCGCGAGGCCATCGCGGGAGCTTTAGGACATCTAGGGGAACGTTGGGTCGTTCCGCACTTGCTGAGACTGCTGGCTGATCGGCGGCGCGGCTCCTGGATGCGGGAGGCGATCGCGCGTACGCTAGGCAACCTGGGAGAGCGTAGCGTCGGTCCTTACTTACTGGCCCTGCTGAGTGATGAAGAGATCGAGCTGCCAGTACGCTGCACGATCGCGCATACGCTTGGTCAATTGGGCGAGCGCTCGATTGTGCCTCAGTTACTGCATCTGCTCTGTCGTGAGGAGGAAGACAAGTATCTGCGCCGCGCCCTGGCGGAGGCTCTTGGGCAGCTCGCCCAAGATCAGGAGACTCTGCAGACGTTGACCGGTCTGCTGCAGGACGGAGAGATCGCCGATGCTGTCTACGAGGCGCTCTGGAAGATCAGCCGGCGTCTGGGCGTGCGCCTGGTGCCCGGTCAGGGCTGTGTCCGTATTGAGGCCATTCCCTGAAGGCAGGGCCGCCGGGCCAACCAGGCTTTTCCCTACATGGTACTTACTGGATCGATATCGACGTGCCAGCCGGGAGGAATAGAGAGGGCGCGGAGCAAGGGGCGCAGGTCTGGACCACGCGCGATCATTTGCCAGCGGAATTCGTCGCGGATGCGCTCCATGACTGCAGGGGCAGGGCCTACAATATCGGTCTCCTCTAATCCCAGCTCAGCGATTGCGCGATCGAGCTGCTCGCGTAGCAGCAGAGCCTCATTCTGAGCCTGGCGCCGGTTATGATGGCTATAGGTGAATTTGACGAACTGGCGGAAAGGAGGATAGCCATAGCGCTGACGCAGCGCAATCTCAGCCGCGTAGAATTCATGGTAGGCGTGGCGCGAGGCAGTTTCGATGGCAAAATGCTCCGGGTTGAAGGTCTGAATAATGACCAGGCCTGACTCGCTGCCGCGCCCGGCCCGGCCTGCAACCTGAGTGAGGAGAGTAAAGGCGCGCTCGCTGGCGGCGAAATCCGGCAGCATGAGCGCGATGTCGGCGGCAACTACGCCTACCAGAGTCACCCCAGGCAGATCGAGGCCCTTGGCAATCATCTGAGTGCCGATCAGAATATCGGCCTCGTGGTTGGCAAAACGATCCAATAGCTCTTCATGGGCGCGGCGGGTGCGCGCCGTATCCCGATCCCAGCGCAGCAGCCGGGCTTGAGGAAAGGCTTGCTGAATGGCCTGCTCCACCTTCTCCGTGCCGATGCCGAAGTAGCGCAAGCCGTGGCTGTCGCAGTGGGGGCAGCGTGTCAAGACAGGGTGCCGGCCATTGCAATAGTGGCAGAGGAGCATGCGCTCAGTCGCGTGATAGGTCAGCGGTACATCGCAGTGCTCGCACATAGCCACGTAGCCACATTCGCGACAGAGCACGCAGCTCGCCGCTCCGCGGCGGTTGAGGTAGAGAATGGCTTGTTGGCGCTGGGCAAGGACGCGCTCTAATTCGCTGTGCAGGCGCCGACTGAGAATACTGGTGTTGCCGGCATGCAGTTCGCTGCGCAGGTCGACGACCTCCACCGGCGGTAGAGGGGCCCCGATGCGTTCGGGAAGCTCCAGGAGCTGATAGGCTCCCTGCTGAGCACGATAGAAGCTGGTGACGGAAGGGGTAGCGCTGCCGAGGACCACGGGAATACCAAGGAGGCGCCCGAGAGCGCAGGCGACGTCGCGCGCATGGTAGGTCGGTCGGCGTTCCTCCTGCTTGTAGGCCGTTTCATGCTCTTCATCGAGAATGATGAGACCCAGGTCGGGTAAAGGCACGAAGAGAGCGGAGCGCGAGCCAAGCACGACATCGACCTGACCAGCGCGGATGCGCCGCCATTCGTCATAGCGCTCGCCTGGGCTGAGGGCACTGTGAATAATAGCTACTCTGCCGGGGAAGCGCCCGGCAATACGCTGGACAGCCTGAGCTGTGATGGCAATCTCGGGGACAAGCACTAGGCCCCTTTTGCCCTGAGCAATGAGAGCCGCCAGGGCCTGCAGGTAGACCTCAGTTTTGCCGCTACCGGTGACGCCGTGCAACAGTAGGGGCTTCTGAGCGGCTTCGGGGGCCAGAATTGCACGGAGAGCGGCCTCCTGAGCGGGAGTCAGCGGCAGTGGAGAGCTAGGGACAATGGGGCGATCCCGCAATGGGTCACGTCGCACTTCTACGTTTTCCTCAATGGCGAGGACGCCCTCGGCGACGAGCTGCTGTAATTGGGCCTGGGTGAGTCCGCTGGCGCGCGCCAGACGGCTCGGCGTCCAGAGTACATCGGGGGGGCTGTGCTCTAATAAGTCGATGGCCGCCAGAGCACGTAAGGCGCGTAGCGTCTGCGCATTGTGTTGGGCCTGCTCTGCCGCGCTGGGAGCTCTGGCGGCAGATCCCTCCACTTGAAGAGAGAGCGGAGAGCGCGGACCCCGGCGCAGAGCAGAGGAGGGGTGCAACAGCTCCAGGGCGTTGCTCAGCCCAGCATCAGGAGCTGTCTGCTGGGGCAGAGAGGCCTCCAGATGACGTTTCCAGGCAGCCAGTTTCTCGCCGTGCAGGCACAACCGAACAACACGCTGCCGCCGCGGGCGCAGGCGTGGCTCCTCCAGACGCGGCACCCGCTCGATCAGGCCACTGGCCACCGCTTCCTTCAGCAAGGCGCGGGCGCGCGCCGGGCCTAGCATGTTCCGCAGGCGGGCAACATCGATCTCTCCTTCATCGAGCAAGAGACCGATCAGCGCCTGGAGTGGCAGCGAGGCCGTTGCCTGTGGCTCCCTATTGGCCAGGGTCAGGACAGCACGCGACCCCTGCAGTAGGCCGGGCGGGAGCATGAGCTGAACAACCAGCGCGAGCGAGGTCACATAGTAGTCGGCCATCCACTCCGCCAGGGCACGCTGATGGGGCAAGAGCACTGGCTGCACATCAAGTAAGGCCTGTAACGGACGCAGGGTTTCCAGGAGGCTATGCTCACAGGTCTCCCGCAGTTGCCAGATGATGCCTTCAACCAGGCGTTCACCATAAGGCACGGCCACCAACTGACCTGGCTGAAGTTGCCCGGCCAGCTCTGTCGGTACCTCATAGGTTAACAGAGGCCGCTCACCCTGCCAACTGGCGGCCACGGTCAGGACTTCCGCAAACACTAGCGCCTCCCGAATTCGCGTTCTAGAGCGGCAGCGCTAAAATGGATGGTTGTCGGTCGGCCATGACAGCAACTAAAGGGTGCGCGCGTCTGGGCGAGCTGCTCGATCAGCTCCCGCATCTCGCTGCTGGTTAGAAAATAGTTGGCTTTAATGGCCGCCTTGCAGGCGATGTTAGCAAGGGCGTGCTCCTCCCAGGTCTGGCTATAGCCATCGTGCTCGGGAGCGGTCAGCTCGCGGAGCAGCTCCTGCAGGGAACGCGCGCTAAGCTGTTTGGCGAGGACCGAGGGCACGGCGCGCGCGAGCACCTGCCCATGATCAACGATCTCCAGCTCGAAGCCAAGGTCACGCAGTCCCTCAAGGTGCTCTTCGAGGGCCTCTAACTCGGCAGGCGAAAGGTCAAGGCGCAAAGGAGTCAGGAGCATCTGCGCCAGCGAGGTCCGTTCCTGACGCGCAGCTAGCATGCGCTCCAGAATAATGCGCTCATGGGCAGCATGCTGATCAATCAGATAGAGGCCATCGCGTCCTTCGGCAACAATGTAGCTTTGGAGCAATTGCCCAATGACACGCAGCTCAGGAAAATTACTGTGCGCCTGACGAAGACCAGACTGAGCGTCCATTGAGGCTGGACCTGCGAGCGGAGGAGCTGCCGCTGGGCCGGCTCTCTCTCCTTCGTCGGACGCTGGGGAGGCAGAGGAAACGGCTGGCGCAGAGGGATCTGTCCGCAACAAGGGCGCGCCCTGCTGCGGACGCCTATGGCTCTGCCACAGACGCGACTGCCGCGCTGCCCGGGCTCTGCCTTCTTCCTCGCTCACTGTCAGCCAGGGATTGTCAAGAGGAAAAGCATGGCGCAGACCGGGGCCAGCGCTGCTCTCGCCCTCAACCTCTTGCTCAAGGGCAGGGCTTGCTTGCGTAGGCGCTTCCCCTTGTTCTTGCCCGATCACGGTCGGCGCGAGAGGTATTGTCTGCTCTTCGCCTGTGGAGGGCCGCTCCGTGGCAGTCGGATGCGCTACCATTCCCAGCGAAGTCGCTGGCACGTCGAGAGGGCGGGAGCTGGTGCTCGCAGCAGTGGGCGCCGCGGAGCGTTGCGGTTGAGCCGGTTGCCAGCTTGGAGCCTCCGCCTCTTCGAGCAGAGCGCGCCGCACAGCCCGCATCAGCTCGGCGTAAATCCGGCGCTCGCGTAGGAAGCGAATCTCCGT
This sequence comes from Thermogemmatispora argillosa, assembly GCF_059696725.1. Lineage (NCBI taxonomy): Bacteria > Bacillati > Chloroflexota > Ktedonobacteria > Thermogemmatisporales > Thermogemmatisporaceae > Thermogemmatispora > Thermogemmatispora argillosa. The sequence continues at coordinate 2,817,507 of NZ_AP019377.1, forward strand.
CTTAGCCGGGTGAACATTGACATCGATCTGCGACGGGTCCACCTGGATATTGATGACCGCCAGCGGATGACGCCCGCTGAGCAGCAGAGTCCGATAGGCCTCTTCGACGGCAGCAATGAGTAGGCGGCTATGCACCCAGCGACGATTAACAAAGAAGGAAAGATACTGGCGTGTGCTTTTATAACACGTGGGCCGGCTGACATAGCCACTGATCAGCGGGCGCTCGGGATCATCGTCCGCTGAGCTGCTGAGCGGCACCATCTGCCGGGCTACCGCCGGGCCATACATCTGCACCAGTACCGTAGCCAGTTGCCCATCGCCCGGCGTCGTAAAGACCTCGCGCCCCTCGCTGGTAACGGTAAAGCGGATCTCGGGATAGGCAAGGGCATACTGCTGGAGTAAATGCAAGCAGTGACTCACCTCTGTCTGGCGGCTTTTCAGAAATTTCAGGCGGGCTGGCACGGCGCTGAACAGATTGCGCACGGTGACAATGGTGCCTTCGGGCGAGGCCGCCGAACTCACTGACGAAATCTGACCATTGCAGGCGCTGACCTGGGCGCTGTGTGCCGCCCCGCGCGGACGGCTGATCAAGACTACCTCTGCCACTGCGGCAATGCTCGCCAGCGCCTCACCTCGAAACCCTAGCGAGCGAATGCGCTCCAGGTCCTCAATAGTGCTGACCTTACTCGTAGCATGACGCGCCAGGGCTAACGGCAGCTCCTCAGCCGGGATACCGCAGCCGTTGTCGCTGACCCGTATCAGTTGTAAACCGCCATGAATGAGATCAACTCGGATCTGCGTGGCGCCAGCATCAATGCTATTCTCAATTAATTCCTTTACGACCGAGGCGGGGCGCTCTACCACCTCGCCAGCGGCGATCTTGGCTGCGACCTCCGGGGCCAGTTGGCGAATCGGCATAGGGCAGACTCTTCCTTCGCTGCTGAAGCGAGTAGGGAGAAACGCAGTGCTCCCGCCCCCGCTCCACGTCTTCTTTTCCAGTCTCAGCTAGAGAGGCAGACAGACTACATCTGCCATCGCTCTCCCTGCCCCCACTCTCGCAGGCTTCGCTACGCGAGAGTGAAGAACGATTGTTCGTACTTGACTGATTATACCATAGGGCAGCGCCGGGCGCGGCTCACTATCCAGGTTTTGTCCTCGGCAGACAGCGGGTTCGTCTGCTGCTCTCCCCCGTATGGATCTCAGGCTGCGCTAGCCTTTTTGGGTCTCAACTGTCCCTGGTCTTTCTCCGATCACCTCTTCTGGAAAAGATATAACTATTTATATATGTCTGATATAGATAAAAGATGTATCAATCGTAATTTTAACGGAATTTTAATGGCCGAGGTCGGAGGGGCGTGCTATAGTTAGGTGAGGAGCGGTGTGTAGCTATTGAGAGGGTCCAAGGAAGGAAGAATGTACGAGCCTCAACGATGGCATGAATTCCTGAGCAGTATCGAAGACAATCCTCAAGAGCAAATGCGCTTGTTAGAAGCAGCAGGCATTTCCTCCACTACTCTGGCGCGCTGGGTCTCTGGCGAAGAAGCTCCTTGCCCGTATGCTCTCTACCGTCTCTTTTGCGCATTACCACAGCATCATCAAGGGTTATTAGAACAGGTGGCGCGGGAATTCGCTCTATTGAGCCGCGGAGACCAGAGCGCGGCCCACTGTAGTGAAGCTCAGGAGATCGCTCCTGTCTTTTACGACCGCGTTCTGAATGCTGCGCTGAAGGTGCCGGAGCCGTTACGCACATGGGTAGTCAGCAACCTGGTGCTCCAGCAAGCCAGCATTCATCTTGATCCGCGGCGGCAGGGCTTGAGCCTGCTCATAGTGCGCTGCATGCCGCCCTCGCGCGGTGGGCGCGTGCGCAGCCTGCGCATTGCGCTGACCAACGACAGCCGACGCTGGCAGCTCAGTTCACAGGGCGAAGCCTGCTTCTATGGCCGCGAATCCCTGGCCGGTCACGCAGTCTCTATCGCCCGCACTGTCATCTTTCAGACGCCGGCGCAAGCCTCGCTCGTGATCCCGACTCCAGGAGTAGACCCTCTGGCGCAAGACGAGGCTCTCGTTGCTGTCGCCTGCCCGATTGTTCGGGCGCGCCGCGTTGCTGGCTGTTTGCTGGCGGTGAGCAGTCAGCCGCAACTGCTGTCTCAGGAGCGGCTCTCTCTTCTGCACAAGTACACGAATCTGCTGCTCCTTGCCTTTGAACCTGATGAATTCTACCCTGTTGAACTTATTCAGCTCTACCGATTACCGCCGCTGGAGGTACAAAAGCCTTTGCTGGCCAGCTTACGTCGTCGCACGGCCCAGCTCATGAGCGAGGCAACGCGCCGGCGTCATCCCCTGGACATCAGCCAGGCCGAAGCCCTTGTCTGGCGTCAGCTTGAAGAGGAGTTACTGGCCCTGGTCGCTTCTGCCGACGAGGAGAGCGACGAGCAGTAAGCCGCTCCCAGGAAGCTGCGAGGGCTGTGGTGCACCCCTCGCGGCCCTGCCTCTCCCTTCCTGCAGTTGACCCATCCCGCTCGCCTTCACCACAGCGAACTTACTGTCGCTCCTAGCATCGTCTCAGAGGCCCGTATCCATCCTGCCTTCATTGCCACTCCGGCCAACAGCCACTTTCCCCGACTGCTGTGCCCATGATGACAATTTATGATACACTATGATCGGTCCTGCTCCTTCTCTGGATGCCAGGCAAGGTCTGACGTCTATCTCAGTAGAGAGCATGCAGCCTTTCCCTCTCCAACAGCCCGGTCCCAGCGTAGCCGAGAGCCGGCATCACTGGCGACGAGGTGAGCTGATTGGTCAGTCAGACCAGCGCTTCCAGCCGTGCCGCTGGGCAGCTAGGTCAGAGAGTGGGACACGCCGATGCGAACCAAGCGTTGCCGTCATTGTCATAAACTGGTACCTGCTCACGCCCACACTTGCCGTTACTGTGGGTATCCTTTTGCGCCGTTGACTGCGCCGAAGGCAGGGCGCAGACAGCTCCGGCGCTCTATTCCCCCGGCTTCGCCCCAGCCGATTGGGTATCATGCCGGACTACATCCCGAGGATCAGCCCTATCTCTCCAGTCCCTTTTCGACACCGCCCTCCCCGACCAGAGAGCAACCCGCGCCCCACGGGCCAGCCGACCTGACACCGCAGACAGGCCGCCCCGAGCCGCAGCCGATGCTCCTGCAGGCTCAGGAGGTCCTGCCTCCGCTGACACAGAGTCAGCGCGGAGGCCATGCCCATGCAAGTCAGGCTGAGGCGCATTTACCCCTCCAGCTTCAGAGACAGCGCCATCCGCTGTTACGCTTCTTATTGGCGCTATTTCTCATAGTGCTGACAGTCAGTTTGATCCTTACGTATCTGTTTTTCTCGCGTCGTTGGTCAGCAGCAACGTTTACGCCTTCGCTGACTGTGATTCCCCGTCAGTTGCATGTCTATGAGAGTCTGACGCTCGTGGGCAAGGGATTTGGCGCGGGTGATCAGCTGAGCCTGCAGCGTGATGGCGCTATTCCACTGCGTGATGCCCACGGCCAGCCATTGCATCTGCGAGCTAACGAGATCGGCGCTTTTGCTCTTCAGATGACCGTTACTCCTGATTGGCAACCAGGAGAGCATCAGCTTTTTGTGGTGGATGAAACGCAGTTGCTGAGCATCTCAACGACGATTACGGTGCTGTCGCCGGTGACAACGCCGCCGCTGCTGAAGCTTTCGGACTATACGGTCGATCTGGGAGAGGATCTTCCAGGAACAACGACAAGGCTGGCGATTACTTTGCTCAACGCTGGCGGTGGCCAGTTGAGCTGGCAGGCGAACAGTGATCGTCCCTGGCTGAGGGTGGACCCGGCGCGCGGCAGCTTTATCGGGAGCGAGGTGGTCACGCTGATAGCTCAGCGTGGGGAGCTGGCGGCTGGCAAGTATACCGCCCATGTGACCTTTACCCAACAGTCGGACGGAGCGGGCAAGTCGGCGCAGCTCCTGACCGTCACTATGACGGTTTTGGGACCGGTGACCAGGCTGAGCAGCCTGAGCATTGCGCCCGCTAGCTTGAGCTATACGGTGAGCAGCGAGACGCATGCTCCGTTAGAACAGGCGATCGTCCTTCAGAACCATAGTCAGCAGGCGCTTGATTGGAGCAGTAGCGTCAGTACGAGCGCGGGCGGGGAGTGGCTGCAGGTAACGCCGGCCAGTGGTCACCTGGCAGCAGGAGCCAGCGTCACGCTGAGCGTGACGGTCTCGCCGGCGGCTTTGCCCGCGGGAGACTATCGGGGGACAATCCTCTTTCAAAATGCAGGCGCTTCGGGAGAAGGGTCGCAGCTAACGGTGGGGCTGCATGTTGTCGCTCCAGGTCGACTGACAGTGGCTCCCTCTGCCCTGAGCTTTACAACGACGCAGGGGCAGAATCCACCACCCCAAGTGCTGACGCTCTCCAACAGTGGTGGCCTCGCGGTGGGCTGGTCGCTGACAAGCAGCACAAGCGACAATGGGCACTGGCTGGGTGCCATGCCAGCGACAGGCACGCTGGCACCCGGGGCCCGTGCCACCGTAACGGTGCAGATTGACGCAACCGCACTGGACCCGGGAGCCTATCAGGGTCACCTTACCTTTAGCGTTGGCTCGGACAAGCAGGAAATTAGCGTTACCTTAACGGTCAAAGCGCCAGCTTTGCCAACGATTACGGTCACGCCCACACTTCTTATCTTCGATGTGCCGCATGGTAGTACGCCGGAGGCGCAGACTGTGACCATTGGCAATGATGGAAAGGCGCCATTGAACTGGACCATCAGCGTTGATCAGAGTAATCCGCCCTTGAAGATCACACCGGCCAATGGCGGCCCGCTGGCCCCGGGACAGAGCGAGACTGTTAGCATTCTTCCCCTGCTCTCGCAGGTGCCGGCCAATACCTCGCTTACCCTGACGTTGACCGTAGCAGAGCGCGATCCTGATCTTGCCTCCCTGGTTCCTTCAGAGCAGATCCTTGTTCTCATTGCGGTAATTTGAGCACAGGCCGACGCCGCTGGCGAGTCCAGACGCAGATCAGACGGCTTACGCCCTGCCACTCTCTGCCCTTGCTAGCCCTGGTGCTCTATGCTACACTCTCACCAGGCACAGCAGCAACAGGCCTTTCGCGCCTCTGAGCGGCTGACTGTCGGTCAGAAGCCAGCGCATTCGGGGAAAATCAAGACTGGTCAGGCAGGCCAGAGATAGGTAAGGGGAGGTGAAAGACCAGGCGCGGCGCGATCTGAGCTTGCTACGCCTGGCAGCTCTCGCCTATAATTCGCTTCCGGCAGGCCTGGCCGGAGCGCCGTAGGCCTGCTCTGCTGACTGGCTGGCTGGTCCCTGCAAGGGAGCATCTAAAGAGAGCCAGCACCATTCCTGCGGAGGAATTTACCGTGCCAACGATTACGTTTGTGCGTGAGAAGATCAAGGTTGAGGTTCCTGAAGGCGATAATGTGCGCTATCCGGCGCTTGAGCATGATGTCCCTGTGTACTGCGGTCTGTGGAAATTCGCTAACTGCCACGGCAATGGTCTCTGTGGCACGGACCGCGTAGCAGTTTACCCTGCCAGCAATACGAACGAGTTGACTTTCATGGAAAAGTTCTGGCTGCGCAACGATCTCAAGAAGAACCCGAATCTGCGCCTGGCCTGTCAGGTGCGTGTCTATGGCGATGTGAATGTCGAGACGCTGTGCAAGAGGCGCGGAGAGGAAGCCTAGCTTTCGGCAGAGGTAGAGAAGGAGCGGGGCAGCTCGCGCGTTTCTGGCCGCCCTTGTCTCCTTTCTCCTTTTTTGGCGCTATTCATGGCGGGAATAGCATGCCCACCCACCTATTCACGCCATAGGGATGCTCTGTCCTTCTCGCTAGGGCCGGACAACAAAGTAGAGGCGGATAGCGAGCTGAGGCGGCTTCCCTGTATCGTTCCAGTAGAGTTCGACCATACCTTCAAGAGGCTGAGTGAAGCGCATCATGGAGACGCCGGTCCAGGAGCCGCCTTTAGGGTCTGGGGTGTTTTTCGAGAGCACCTGATAGAGGAGGCCGTTGGTATACCACTTGACTGTGACCGTGCCGGCTTTTTTAGCATGGACGCTGTAGGTCAAGTAGATGGTCTGACCTGGTTTAAAGACCTGGCTGGGCTGGAGAGCAATGCCAGTTTTAGGGTCGACGCTGGGCGCCGTTGTTGCTGAGCTAATGACTCCATAGGCCGGTCCATTTTCGCTCGGCTTGGGATCGGGCAGGTTAGGTATCGGTGTGGCCTGCAGGCTGGGGGGGGCCATACCCATGAGCTGCCCCAGGAAAGCCAGCTTACCGGTCACTTTGGCGTAATAGGCTGCACCACTGCACAGCAACAGCATGACAATTATAAAGCTGAGGAAGCCGCTGATCGCGCGATAGCGCGGGATCACAGGTCGCGGCTTTGTGTACATCGGCGGAATATAGAGCGCCTCTTCCTCAGTGGGGATGCCAGCAATGGGAGGGCCTGGCACCTGCTGGCTCAGGGGCAGGAGCGCGCCAGTGTTGACCCCTTGGGCCTGCGGGATGAGGATCAGCGATTGTGTGGAAGGATTGGCCGGGTCCTGATAGAGGACAGGCAACATGGCCATCGTCTGCTGACCCTGTCCCTGGCCTTGAGCCTGGAGCGGATCATGGAAACCGGTCTGCTGCCCCTGGCCGTTGCTCCCGTTAAGGGGGGCAGCGGGAAACTGTTGCTGGCTCGGAGGGAAAGGCTCCTGGGGCACGGCCTCGCCGGTTCCCGACAGCGGTGATTGGCTCTGACTCCCAAAAGGCACAGTGGCAGTTCCTGAACCGCTCAGGCCCGCGTAGCTAAAGCCTGGACTGCTCAACGCCGGATAGCTGACATCCGAGCCTGTAGCAGCGCTGGCCCCTGGATAATTGACTCCCGAGCCTGGCCCCGGCTGTCCCGCCTGGCCTGACTGCTGATAGGCCTGATAGCTCGACAGTGATTGTGCCTGCCACTCTGTCCCTGTGCCAGACCCAGAGGGAGCCGCAAAGGAGGAGCCAAGCGGCGGCATAGCGACTGTCGTATGGCCACTGCCTGTGGAGAAGATGCCGCTGCCAGGATTGCCGCTGACACCATTAGCCGGCCAGGCCGACGCTGGTCCGCCGCAATAGGGACAGGGACCCTCACCCTCCGGTCGGTACGTATTACAGTGGACACAGAGCATCATCACAATCACCTTCGCTATTTACCGGAAGTTATTTATCGAGCATTGATCTCCTTTCTGACAGTAGCATTGTTGCCTGATGCGGTCAAGAGAGAGCGGGCGCTTTAGGGCAAAATGGCTATTTCCAACGTATACAAATTTGTTTCAAAGTGTCTCTTGAGGAGAGGCCGCCGGCCCAGCGTTCCCTTGCAGCGTTCAACGTCGCCATGATAGCATTACGGTGATGTAGCAAGGCCAAGCCAATTGAGGCCGCTTTCGCCGACGTTAGCAGCCTTGCTAGTCGTTCGTTCCCCCTATCGCACGCATACAGCTCGTTGGTCTTGATCTGACTGCCTGCTGAGTGATGCCTATGGCAGAGTCACAGGAGCGATGGTATCAGCGCCAGGCTATTGAGCATCTGGCGCAGCATATTCCTTTTGAGCAAGATGTTGCCTCAAAGGCGGAGCAGATCGAGATGCTCCGCGGCCTGGTTCTGCGTCATGGCCGCGAGATGGACCCCGAGCAATTCGGCTTTGAGGCTCGCTGCGAGCTGATTCGTCTGGGTCTGTGGGATCGCATTGGGCCTGGTCCGCGGCCCGAGGACCCAGATGGCGACGAGCTATTTTGATGTCTGATTCCAGCACGCGGCAGAGAGAGGAGCAGAGAGCGCGATGACAACAACGGCAGGGAATGCGACCATTGTGATTACTGGCTGCTCTAGCGGCTTCGGGCGCATCACGGCCCTGCATTTGGCGCGCCGTGGCTGGCAGGTCTTTGCCACGGTGCGGCGCGAGACCGATGCGGAGCAACTGCTGGCAGAGGCCAAGACGGTGGGAATCGCTGACCGTTTGAGGCCTTTGCTGTGTGATATTACGGATGCGGCCCAGGTGAAGGCGTTGGGCGAGCGAGTGGCTGAAGCAACGCCCCAGTTGAAGGCGCTGCTGAACAACGCTGGTACGGCCTTCGCCGGCCCGCTGGAGCTGATTGATCTCGATGACCTGCGCGCGCAGTTTGAGATCAATACGATTGCCCATATTGGGGTGACACAGGCGCTGTTACCCCTACTGAAGGCAGCGCGGGGGACGATTATCAATGTGAGCAGCGTCAATGGCCGTATTCCGTTGCCGGCTCTTGGTCCTTATGGAGCAAGCAAGTTTGCCTTGGAGGCCCTGAGCGACAGCCTGCGCATCGAGCTGGCGCCTTTTGGAGTGCGGGTGGTCCTGATCGAGCCGACTTCCAGCCCGACGGGAATTTGGCGCACGAGCATGGAGCGGGCGCGCAGCAAGCTGGAGCAGTATCGCGGCCAGGGCAGCCCTTATGAGCGTTTGCTAACGGTGATGGAAAAGAGCGCGATGCGCCTGGCTGCTGGTAAGGGAGGTTTTCCGCCGGAGCTCTTCGCCCAGACGGTTGAGAAGATTCTGAACAGTTCTCGACCGCGTACACGCTACGCTGTTCCCCCGAGCATGGCCTGGGCGATGCGTTTGCGCTACTGGCTGCCTGACCGCTTTTGGGACTGGCAGATTCGCCGCTCGCTGCGCTGGTAGGCAGGAGAGAGCGCGGCGACCCACAGCCACCCGAGCCTGCCAGGCAGAGCTAGAGCTATGGGCGCCTGGGCGCCCTCTCAGGTGCTGCCGACCAAGCTGCTCATGTGGCAGTCAGTTCTTTGCTCGGGCTTTTTCGCCGACCGAGGCCAACGGGTCTGACAAGTGCAGGGCCGCTCTGGCGCTGCTTGGTGGTGAGGTGAGGCAAGGGAGCCAGAGCGGCTCTTCTTGTGCTATCATAGGGGGCAGGAAAGCTTAGCAGGACAGCCGATGCTGATGCTTTACCATGTTAGCGATCTTGTCATTGGTTACAGGGGGCGCTGATGCTCAGAGATACATTGCTGTATCTGTCGCAGCATGATGGGCTGCGTAACTTTGCGTTGTCGAATCGGGCAGCGCGCAATTTCTCGCACCGCTTTGTGGCCGGCGAGCAGTTGAGCGATTGCATCGCGGTGACGCGCGCGCTCAATCAGCAAGGGTTGAGTGTGGCGCTGGATCACCTGGGGGAGAATGTGACGGATGAGCGCGAAGCTCGGGCGGCAACGGAGGACTATGTCCGCGCTCTGGAATGCATTAAGGAAAGCGGTCTGGATGCCAATATCTCGATCAAGTTGACGGCGCTGGGCCTGGATATTGCTCAGGAGCTATGTGAGGAGAATCTGCGCCGTCTTTTGAGCGAGGCCGCCCGCCTGGGGATCTTTGTCTGTATCGATATGGAAAGCTCGGCTTATACCGAGCGGACGATTGATTTGACGTTGCGCCTGCATCGCGAGTTTGAGCAGGTCGGGACGGTGATCCAGGCCTATCTGTATCGCAGTAAGGATGATTTGGAGCGCTTGCTGCAAGCAGGAGTCCGAGTGCGTTTGGTGAAGGGGGCTTATAAGGAGCCGCCGAGCCTGGCCTTTCCGCAGAAGGCCGAGGTCGATGCCAATTATGTGCGCTTGATGGGAATGTTGCTGGCGCGCGGGAATTTCCCAGCCATCGCGACTCATGATGAGGCCATGATTACGGCGGCCTGCCGGTTTGCGCGTGATCACGGGATCAGCCGCGATGCGTTTGAGTTCCAGATGCTTTATGGCATCCGGCGCGACCTGCAGGAACGGCTAGCCCGTGGGGGCTATCACGTGCGGGTCTATGTGCCCTATGGCTCGCAGTGGTACCCGTATCTGATGCGTCGCCTGGCGGAACGTCCGGCGAATTTGATGTTTGTGCTGAGCAACCTCTGGCGCTGAGTGTTCCTTTGGAGGTCAGCGCCTGGCGCTTTTTTCAGGGAAGTGAGGGGTGAGCACTGATGACGACCAAGCTGGTGGTGGCGGTGCCAGTGGCAGATGTGCGGCGGGAACCGGACGCGGCTTCGGAGCTGGTGACACAAGCCCTGCTGAATCGTGAGGTCCTGGTCGATGGGGAGCAAGGTGAGTGGCTGCATGGTCAGCTCTCGGACTATAGTGGCTGGCTGCGCAGCGCCGATTTGGAGGAGCCGATTGTGACGGGCTTCTGTCGGGTTGGCGAGGGCTGTGGGACGGCGCTGCCGCTGGTGGCGGTGGTGCAGAGGCCGCGGACGCAGCTTTTTGCGGCGGCTGAGGGCCCGGTGTCGCTGGGACCGGTCTATTTGTCGACGGTACTGCCGCTGACCGATCTGCGTTTTGCCTCGCGGGTGGAGGTGGCCTTGCCGGGTGAGCGCCGTGCCTGGTTGGAGCGCACGGCGGTGGCAGTGCACCTGGCGCACGAGGCTTTTCCGCGCCGTCCGCTCAGGGTGGCGCTGGAGTATGCCTGCGAGCTTTTGGGAACTCCCTATCTGTGGGGCGGGACGACTTGCGAGGGGATCGATTGTAGTGGCCTGGTGCAGCTCTGTTATCGCATGGCAGGCTATCTGTTGCCGCGCGATGCGGATCAGCAGTATGCGTTTTTGCAGTGCTCGGTACCGCTCGCGGAGCTGCGCGCTGGGGATTTGGTCTTTTTTGGACGTGAGCGGATCACGCATGTGGCAATGGCGTTGGATGGGAGGCGCTTCGTGCATGCGGAAGGCGTGGAGTACAATCGGGTGGTGATCAATAGCTTGCGGCCAGGCGACGAGGACTATAACGAGCGGCTGGCAAGTTGTGTATGGGGTGTGAAACGGGTGGTGACGGCGGAGGAGGGCCCAGAGGGACCTCCCGACCAGGCTTGAGTGAGGGAGTGGTAGGTCTGCTGCTCCCTCAATCGCTCCGCACTCGCTCTCGCTCACCAGTCCCACCGCTATCTGAGCAACTCGTCCCACCTCCGGGAGCATGCCCGGGGCCGGGGCACAGCGGGCGAGACAACGCACAGCAGATGCGAGCGCAAAGCAGGCGTCTGCCAATGATCCCTCACTTCCTCTACGAAACGAAACGCCTATCGCAAGCAGCAAGTAGCCCACAGAAAGATCAGCGCCGCCTTGGTCTCAGCCGCCGTTATAGCCGATCGGATCGATCACCCGCCTCGCGCCTGGAGCTTTATCCTACCAAATTCCTCACAGCATCTATTTAGCACAAGAACGACCAGCCTCAATGAATTGCTCTAGAAAAAACTGCCGGCTAATACCGTATTCAACGGGTATATTGAAAACGGGCAGAAGAAACAAATAGAGAGGGAAAGTGACTATGAGCTTTGACAAAAAAGCGGGGCCGAGAGGAATCGAACCTCCGACACGCGACTTAGGAGGTCGCTGCTCTATCCACTGAGCTACGGCCCCATCCTCCTTGACACAAAGAAGCGACTATTTAATTCGATAGCCCATACTGGTCAGAAGCAAAGGCGCCCAGTCTGCCGGCTATCAGGCCAGGGGCAGACTGGTTTCATCCTAGCATGCTCTTGGGGTCCTGTCAAGTGCCAGGAGCGGCGTAAGCAGCATCGGCCAGAGAAGGCAGTCGCTATCAAACCGAACAGCGCCAGCCACCTTGGAGGCCAGCCCACTCGATTTGACAGTCGCTCTTGGCAGGGGCTATCATGCTAGAAAAAAGGACATCTGAGGCCTCTATTCACGCGGAGGAAGAGAGCATGACAGACTCCATCACCGTCGGGCGGGACATCTTCCACACCCATCGCCTGAGCAACGGCCTGCAGATTGTAGGTCAAAGCATGCCCGACTTTGAATCGGTCTCCATCGCCTACTACGTGCGCACTGGCTCGCGCGACGAGCATGATCCTGCCATCGAGGGCGTCTCACACTTTCTCGAACACATGGTTTTTAAAGGCACCCAACACCTCGACTGGCAGCAGATTACCCTTGAATTCAACAAAATCGGGGCTGAGCTAAACGCCTTCACCTCGCACGAGGCCACCATGTACTTCGCGCGCGTCCTCAGCGAATACAGCGAGCGGGCTCTTGAACTGCTCAGCGACATGATGTATCCACGCCTGGCCGAAAGCGATTTCGAAACCGAAAAAGAAGTCATCATCAACGAAATTGCCCGCTCCGAAGACCAGCCCTACAACCTGGCCTTCCGCCGCCTGGCCCAAACCTATTTTAGCGGCCATCCGCTTGGGCACGACGTCCTTGGCTCGCGCGAAAGCATCCGCAACATGCGCATCGAACAAATGCGCGACTACTGGCAGCGCCGCTACGGCGCCAATAACATGATCCTGGCCGTCGCCGGTAACTTCGACTGGGAGCGCTTCGTCGCGCGCGCCGAACAGCTCTGCAGCGACTGGCGCACCGGCGAGAGCGGGCGCGAGCTTCGGCCTTTCGAACCGGCCCAATCGATCAATAACATCATCGTCGACCCCCGTCTCAAGCAGCAAATTATCCTCCTGGCCATGCCCTGCGTCGGCATCCAGGACCCTGACTACTACGCTGCTGCCCTCGGCGGAAGCATCCTCGGGGATACCGACGGCTCGCGCATCTACTGGAATATCCATCAGAAGGGCCTGGCTGAATCAGCCAGCGCTGGCATCTGGGCCCTCGAAGATACAGGCCTGCTCCTGCTCGAAGCCAACTCCACCCCTGAAGAGGCCCCGCACGTCTTGCGCCTCCTGCGCGCCGAGCTTGACAGCCTCCTTGAAGACGGCGTCCTTGAAGACGAGCTGAGGCGCGCCAAAGACAAATGGATCAGCAGCATCGTGCTCAGCAGCGAATCCACCTTCACGCGCATGCGCACCCTGGCCTCTGACTGGGCCACTGAAGGCCGCCTGATCAGCATCGACGAAGAAATCGAACGCGTTGAGCGCGTCACAGCAGAGGACATCATGCGCACCCTGCGGCGCTTCCCCCTGCGCGAAAAACAAGTCCTGGTCGCCCTCGGTCCCCTGAACGAAGAACAGCTTCTTGGCTAACAGGAGCCAGGAGCGCGAGCGGCGGCATCAGAGCCAGCCAGCCAGCCGGGCAGCCCCAAGGCCTACCCGCCTCCGCGAGGCAATCGCTCTGATCAACAAGGGGAGAGGAAGCGCGCAGAGGAGAGCGAAGCAGAACAGAAGAAGCCCAGGATTAAGAGCAGAGAAACTCAGACTCAGTAAGGGAGCCGGGCCAGCTTATAGCCCACATCCGGCACCGTAAGAATATAGCGCGGATGACGCGGGTCCGGCTCAATCTTGCGCCGCAGGCGGCTAATATAGACCCACACAAAATCAATCTCGCGATTATACTCCGGCCCCCAAACTTTTTCTAGCAGCAACTCATGCGTCATTACCATGCCAACATGCTGGGCCAGCGTTGTGAGCAAGCGATACTCTGTACGGCTCAACTGCACCGGCTGACCGGCCACAAAGACCTGATGCTGAGCATAATCGATCACCAGATCACCCGTTCGGAAGACCGGCTGATGCTTCTGCTCTGCTCCCTCCGGGCCGCGTCGGCGCAAGCGGCAGCGCACCCGCGCCAGCAGCTCCCGCAAGTTGAACGGCTTATAGACCAAATCGTCTGCCCCAGCATCGAGGAGGCGCACCCCCTCTTCATCATGGCCAGCGGGGCAAAGAGCAATCACCGGTATCTCCGAAAACTCACGCAGGCGGCGCAGCAGCTCCAGAGCCGTAATATCAGCCAGGTTAGCCAGCAAGATCAGATCAGGCACCTGCAAATCGAGCAAGCGGAAAAACTGAGCACTATGCGACGCCACCTGCACTTGACAGCCCTGCTCCTCCAAATGAGCGCGCAGGTAGCGAGCAATACGGGCATCCTGCTCAGCCAGCAAAACAGAAGCCAGGCGCTCGCGGCGCAGCGTCACCGCAGCCGAGGTCGAGGCGCTGCCCGCAGCCAGAGCCGGAGCCGCCTCTGCCGTGGCCATTACAGCGGGCAGCTCACCCGTCGTCTGCAGCGGCAACGTAAACGAGAAGGTCGCCCCCTGGCCCGGGCCAGGCGAATCGGCCCAAATACGTCCCCCATGTGCCTCAATCGTTGCCCGCGCCACGGCCAGCCCCAAACCGCTGCCCTCCTCCTCGCCCTCGGCCTCCTCTCGCGGCAAGCGGTAGAAGCGCTGAAAGATATGCTCCAAATGCTCCCGAGGAATCCCAATACCCTGATCAGCAATACTCACGCGCAGCTCTGCCCCTTCCACCTCCACCTCAAGGCGAATCGTTCCCCCACCTGGCGAGTAGCGGACCGCATTATCCAGCAAATGATTGAGCACCTGCTCTATGCGCAGAGGATCACAGGGAACAGGAGGCAAGGCAGGAGGCACGCGGAGAATGAAGCGATGGCCGGGCGCCGAGCGCTCGCGCTGCTCCACCAGGCGCCGCAGCAATTCCTCAAACTGCACCTGAGCCAGACGCAGCGTCTGCGTTCCACTATCAAGCCGCCACACATCCAACAGCGTATTCAGAATCTCATGCAAACGATCGGCCTGAGCATCGATCATCTCCAGCATCTCGCGTTGGACAGCCGGGTCCCAGCGCCGCGACGAGCCAAGCAGCGTTGTCGCACAGCCCTTAATAATCGCGAGCGGCGTCTTTAGCTCATGAGCCGCCAGAGCCAGCGCCTCAGAACGCGCCTGAGCGGCCTCACGCTCCAGTGTAATATCATCCAGTAGGAGGCCTCGCCCGAGCAAGTGGCCAGCATCCCCATAGACAGGGAAACTCCGCACACGCAACCAGCGGACCGCCGCATCGAGCAAAGCCAGATCCGTCGCTGCTTCCTGCTCGGGATGCTCCCACAGGCGATCTAACTCCTCACGCGCCCGCAGAGGATCAGCAGCCCGTGCCAACAAACGCGCCCGGATATCCACCGCCGCACCGGCAGTCAGCTCCGCCTCCTGGCACCCAAGCAAGACACAGGCCCGACTATTCGCACAGGCCAGCCGCTCACGCTGGTTCAAGAGCAAAAAGCCACTGCGCAGATTCTCGGTCACAGCTCTCAGAATCGCCTGTGCATTCGGAGGCATCATTGCAGTAGGAGCCGATGCCCAGGGGAGAGAGGCATCAGAAGCCGTGCAGGCGGGGAAAGCCAGACACTCTTGAGAGCGACGGTCAGCACTGCCCGTGTCCGCCCCATCTCTGGCGGCGCGCTCCATGAAACGAACACCTTTCCGCATTGCTACTATGATCGATGAGTACTCATGAATATTCTAGCAAGGCGGTCAAGGTTCCAGGCGGCATGACCGCACAAGAGGATAGAGCCAGCTCCTCAAGCACGGATTCGCAAGAAGAGGACTAGTGCAAACTAGCCAGGCCTACAATCAGGAGCAGATGCAATAACATGCCGATGATCAGAGTCCACGCGATAAACATGATGGCGCGATGATCATGAACAAAGCGCCGGACACGGGGGGCGGGCGAAGCAGAAGCCGGGCGGCGCTCAGCGGCGACCAGGCCCAGCGCGATACGCAGACGCAGGGGTGAGCGCACCGGCGAGCGGCTCATCTCAGCGAGCAGCGCACGATAGCAATCGCGACACAAGACCCATGACTGGCGCGGCTCAGGCACACCTTCAGGCTCCGTGACCGCAATGGCCTCTAGCGCGATGCGCTGAGTGCAGACCGAGCAACTGCGGATCAGACGTTTGCGCGCCCGTGGTGACTGTGTACCCTCGCCGATGCTGTGTGAAGACAAGCTGCCACTGTGCTTAACCTCTCCCATGAGTGGCGATTCCTTTCCTAAGCTCGCCGGTCCAATCAGCATTTCCCTGGCGATCACAGAACGACCGCCGGCAGGGACTCCTGGCCCCACGTTTTTAATTGTATCACACCATCGGAAGGGTTACCTATCAAAAAAGCAAGGAAAGGAAGAGCGTCCAACCGAGGCGACTCGATCGAGCACCAGAGTCGACAGAACGCCCTTCCTTATCAAGACGGCTCCTTCCCAAACAGCGGGACCCCTGCAAGAGCGCGGCCGTTTCTACGCCCGCCCCATCGCTCTGGCCTAACTCGCTGGTCCAGCCCTATGGCCACACTCAGAGCGTAGGCCACGTCCGATGTGAGCCAGGCAAGCGACACGCCAACCAACAACCCTCTGCCATCAGCGCGCCTGGAGGGCCCACCTAGCCCCGCAACAGCGGAAGGAGATAGACGATGCTAAAGACAAAGACCCAGACCGCATCAACAAAGTGCCAGTACATCTCTCCGGCCTGGAAAGCGAAATGCCGCTCTTTCGTAAAGTGACCGTTCAGCGCCCGCACAAAGACGATCAGCAGAAAGATCAGACCGACGGTCACATGCAGGCCGTGGAAGCCTGTCAGCGTAAAGAAAGCCGAGCCGAAGAGCTGGCTTTGAGGAGTAAAGCCCTCGTGAATCAGAGAGCTATACTCATAGACCTGACCACCCAAGAAAATAGCCCCCATCACAATCGTCGCCAACAGGCCCCAAATCAAGCGCTGCTGATTACCCTTCTCGATACCCCTGGCGGCGATATAGTGAATCGGAGCACTACTCCCTAGCAGAATAATGGTATTGATGAGCGGATACCAGATCTCAGTAGGCAGGCGCCAGCCGTGGCCGCCCTGGCGGATCTCCAGATAGAGATAGGCGGCGATCAGGTTAGCGAAAATCAGCGCCTCTGAGGCGATGAAGAACATCATCCCCCACCAGCCGACGCTACGCCCACCTTCCTCATGCACCTGCTCCAGAGCAGGTATCCCCTCGCGATAGGCAACACTCATACCCCGAAATTCTCCTGACAGTTCTCTCTCCAAAGAAGAAGCTAGACAGAGTTGACCTTGCCAGTCAGCCGCCTCCCCAGAAGATCAGCCCCAGCAAGATCGCCAGATGCGCCAGGCAGAGGAGTCCTTCCTTGCCCGCCCCTCTCCTGGCATACCCGGCTCCGAGCCATACCAGGCAGCAGAAGAATCTACCTCTTATCGCGCCTCCCTGTCTAGTAGCGTTCCAGGCCCCAACCAACGACAGCCACCACGATGAGTAAAGCCCCCACCACCGACACTGCAGGGTGGGTCACCACACCCAGGCAAGCTACCGCAATAGCTAGAGCGAGCACAAAGGGCCAAAGACTGGGATGAGGCCCGCGAGGTACTTTCGTCGGGCGCGACGACTGGACAGTACCCTCTACCTTTTTCGTCTCCGCGCTCTGGCTCTCTGGCCTCGGCTGGTCAGCAGCCGTGGCACCATTCCTGGCAACAAGCCCGCCATTACCGTTCGCAGCTTCTTGCTCCCGGGCTCCTGCTTCTCCCCGTGGCTCCTCAGTTGGGGGCCTATCCTTCTGCTCTTCCTCGTTAATCACAGTACGCCTCACTCGTGGGGCAGCCCAGCCGGACTAGCTCATCCAGAGACAGCCCTTTCCGCCCTGCGGAGCGCGCCGGTCCCTGCTCCTCTACTCATAGCGCAGCACTGGACCAGACTAGCGGGCCTGGGTCCAGGAGAGAGCAGAGACACGGCGCAACTTACAGGCCGCATCGTTCGCTGGCTACCAGGCCATCAATGGACAGCCACTTTCCAGTCTGCCGTCTCCGGATTCTTCTTATCGTAGAATGGACGGCGGCTGCGCACCACCGGGATCGTCTTAAAGTTGTATGGCTCCGGCGGAGAAGTCGTATCCCACTCCAGCGTGAAAGCATCCCAGGGATCATTACCCGCGGGCTGACCCTGACGGAGGCTTGTCACAAAGTTGAAGAGGAAGACCAGGATCGCCACCGCGATAATGAAGGCGCCAACCGTCTCCAGCAGGTTCAGCTCATTCCAGCCCAGATCGGGAGCATAGGTATAGATACGGCGCGGCATCCCGAGCAGGCCCAGAATGTGCATCGGGAAGAAGGTGACATTCACCCCAATCAGCATCAACCAGAACTGGATCTGGCCCAGGCGCTCATTCAACAGCTTACCGGTCATCTTCGGGAACCAGTAGAAGATGGCCGCGAAGATGGCAAAGACCGCTCCGCCGAAGAGCACATAGTGCAGGTGGGCGATCACAAAGTAGCTGTCGGTCACCTGGTAGTCGAAGGGGACGATCGCCAGCGCCACCCCGTTGAGGCCGCCGATCAGGAACATCGCCACAAAGCCGAGAGCGAAGAGCATCGGCGTCTTAAACGAGAGCTTGCCGCCGTAGATCGTCGCCAACCAGTTGAAGATCTTGACCGCAGTCGGGATGGCGATCAGCGTCGTGCTTGTGGCGAAGAACGCCTGAGCCACCACCGGCAGGCCCACAGCGAACATATGGTGCGCCCAAACCGTAAAGCTCAGGAACCCGATAGCCACGCCCGACCAGGCCACAAAGGTATAACCAAAGATCGGCTTGCGTGAGAAGACCGGCAGCACCTCCGACACAATGCCGAAGGCCGGCAGGATCAGGATGTAAACCTCCGGGTGACCGAAGGACCAGAAGAGATGCTGCCAGAGTAGCGGATCACCATTGAAGGCTACCTGATAGAAGTGCGTCCCCAAGTGGCGATCGAGCAACAGCAGGCCCGCGGCTGCAGTCAGGCTGGGCAGAGCAAAAAGCAGCAGGAATGACGTCACCAGCGTCATCCACACAAAGAGCGGCATGCGGTTAATCGTCATGCCGGGTGCGCGCAGCTTAAAGATAGTCACCACAAAGTTCAGCGCGCCCGCAATTGAGGAGATACCCAGCAGCAGCACGCCCAGGGCCCAGAAATCCATATTGATCGAGGGCGTGGCCGGAATACAATTCACTCCCTGCACGCCACACTCGGTCAACGGCGGATAAGCGAACCAGCCACCATCTGGCGCCGCATGGAACAAGAAACTTGACTGCAGGAAGAGGCCACCAAAGAGCACAATCCAGTAGCCGAAGGCATTGAGGCGCGGGAAGGCCATGTCGCGCGCCCCGATCATCAGCGGCACGACATAGTTACCGAGACCGGTGAACATCGGCATCACGAAGAGGAAAATCATCGTGGTGCCGTGCATGGTAAAGATCTCGTTATAGGTCTGAGGATCGAGCACCTTCCCGTCCGGCAGTGCCAGCTGAGTGCGGATCAGCAACGCCTCCAACCCGCCGACCACGAAGAAAAAGAAGGCCGTGACCATGTACATGATCCCGATCTTCTTATGATCGGTGGTCGTCAGCCACTGGCCAACATATGTCTCGCTAAAGCGCTTCTGTCGGACCAGAGCAGGACGCTCAACAATCGTACTGGTTGCCATGGAAAATCCTCCGAATATCCAATCAGCCCCTTCAGGCAGACCGGGGAGGCTCGCCCGCCTCCGTGGTCTGCTTGTCTCAGCACAGGCGCAGCGGTTACAGCCAGGCAGCCAGGCAGACAGCGCCATCGCCAGCCCGGCCCGGATAAGCTCAGCCTCACATGTTCCCACTGATCGATGGCCTGACTGCCCTCCTCTCTCCACTTGCTGGCCTATTTGACCGCCTGCCAGATGACCTATCTTACCAGCTTCCTTCTATATATTATGTTTTACTTCAGGCTTTCCAGATAGGCCACCAGATCATTGATTTCGGACTGAGACAAGCCGAGATTGGGCATATCGTTCCCCGGCTTCACTGCCTGCGGATCACGCAACCACTCAGCCAGGTTCTGAGGCGTGTTCTTTAGCACGCCACCGGCGATCAAATCACGGCTGCCGAAGTGTGTCAGATTGGGACCGACCAGTGTCTGTGGCTGTGTATTGAAGTCGTTCAGGTTGACCCCTACAATCCCGTGGCAAGCCGTGCATCCCTTGGACTTGAAGAGCGCCAGCCCGCGCGCATACTGCGGATTGTTCACCGCCGCCTGCTGCTGACCACTCACCCAGGTTGCAAACTGGTCCGGCGGCAGCGCCACCACATTAAAGGCCATGTTGGCATGCTGCAAGCCACAGTACTCGGCGCACTGGCCATGATAGGTTCCGGGTTTATCAACACTAAACCACTTCTCATTGTCATGGCCAGGCACCACATCGGTCTTGCCCGTCAGATTGGGTACCCAGAAACTATGGATCACATTGTTCGAATAGAGCTTAACGTGGACCACGGTCCCCGTCGGCACCACCAGATCATCGGCAGTGATAATCTTCTGGGTCGGATAATCGAACTCCCACCACCACTGATGGCCGACGGCCGTGACCTCCAACTGTTGCCCGCCTGTGGGCACGGTATCGATCTGGAACATCGTGCGGATCGTAAAGACCAGCACCACGAAGAGAAAGATCGAGGGCGCTACGGTCCACACAATTTCCAGCGTTGTATTGCCATGAATCTGGCGCGGCGTCGGCATCCCCGGACGCTCGCGGAAACGAATGATTGACCAGATCAGAATCCCCTCGACTACCACAAAGACAAAGGTAGCCACGCCCAGGATAAACCAGAAGAGATTCGCTTCATCCTGAGCGACCGGCCCCGCCGGATTGAGGATCGAGGGGTTGCCGCCACAGGCGGCGAACAGGAGCGAGGATAAGAGCAACGTCAGGAGCAGCAGCCCCCAACGTGTTTTCCCTCGAAATAACGGTATCCTCACTGCTCGCACTCCTCAAGTAGACACAGATTAGCGCTCTAGATAGTTAATTATAGGTCTGCCCTGCAGGGGCCTTCAACCAGAGCAGAGCGCGGGCCTTCTCGCTCGCCTGCCATTTCTCCCTTCTCTGCCACCCATCTCCCTGGCTGACCGGAGTCGACCGTCTCCAGCCCAGTTCAGACGCTGCCAGCGCCATCAGTCAGGCTCGCCGCCTTGCCTACCACGCACGCGTATGGTAGCAGCCTGCGAGCTGCCCTGTTCCTCTGACCTTCGCCCTTTCTTCCCCAAGCAGCGCAAGCAAGGCGACAGAGCAGGCCCAGTCTGGCAGATTAGTCTAGCCTCTTTCCCTGACAGAGAGCTTGCAGCTCAGAGAGGGGACCTTACAGTAACCTGAATGCGGCTCTCCTGCCGGAAAGAGACAGCGGGCGCAGGACGCTTTCAGCCACTGTCAGGGCCGCTGCTCGCCAGACCGCTCCCCGCCAATGGAGGGCGGTCGGCCAACGCCCGTCTCATGGCGTCCGCTTTCAGACCATTCGCCAGCCTCACCGTCGCTCTCTCCCTGCAGACTACTTTCCCGATGGCTCTGCCGCGCTTGCTCTTCTTCCTCTTGCTGCCAGGCCAGGCGCTCGCGCTCAATCTGGCGCTGCTCTTGGGCAAGCATCCAGCGGATAAAGAGAACGCTCATCAGGACAATCACCAGGATGTTGGCGGGTACCCACATAATCAGCCCGCCAAGCTGCTGGTCTGTGGCAGGCGAGATGCCCCAGATCCGTGGCGCTGCCAGATAGGGCGCATAGAGCGGAGGCACAAAGGTGAGCCCGGCTCCAAGTAGGACCATCGGCATCCCGCTGAGGAAGAGATAGAGGACCTGGCCCGGCAAGGACAGCGGCCCTAATTCTCCCTCTAACGGACTCAGCACCGGCCACCAGAACAGAAAGCTGAAGATAATAAAGGTAAGATGCTCTAAAACATGAATGCCTTCATTTTCTAGCGTGGCATCGTAAAGTGGCGGCGCGTGCCAGAGAAAGATGTCAGCATTAAAGAGAAAGAAGGCCACAACAGGCAAGGTCAGCACCTTGACCGCCCTGTACAGCAGGCGGTTGCGCAGCAGAGGCGTGAGCAGCCAACCAGGTATACCCCACAACATCATCGGTGGAGCCACTAAGGTGATCAGGAGGTGCTGGACCATATGGGCGCTGAAAAGATAATCGTCCCCCAACTCATCTAGCGGCGATACCAGCGCCAGAAAGATGATCAGCACCCCTAGCAGAAAGACAACCACCCGGCTGCGAGGCACCGGTGGCCCTAGCTCGTACTGCCTGCGTAGCGGTCCAATAGCATAGAGATAGAGGACCGTGATCGCTACGCAGCCAACAACTACTGAAGGGATGAAATGCCAGGCTCTTAGCCAGAAATCCATCGCCTGCTCTCCCTGGGCTCTCTAGGCTGGCTGCTCTGTGGCGCCCCAGCACAGCAGCCCCGCTTAGCGGCTCGCTCTGCCCGCGCATCGCGAGTGGAGTGGATGGTTAAGCGGCTGCTTAGCGGCTCGCTCGCTCGCTGCCATCCCATCCCTAGCCTCTAGCATGCCAGCGCACCGTAGATACTATAGCAAGGGAAGACGATGGCGACAACAGCATTCAGGTAACTGTAAGGTGTGCCTTCCTGCCTGTAAGGATAGTATCAGGTTCAGGGCTGACAATACTCTCAGTGTTCTAAGCTGGACAGAGCGGGCTATTATTTACCTGTAGAGACTCTTAATCGGGAGCCTGTAGCTGTTATGAAGATTATACGCCGTATCGCATGGGTCGCGGTTGGTTTCACATATTTTCTGGTGGCCCTGGGGGGAACGGTGCGTGTTAACGATGCCGGCTTGAGCTGCCCTGACTGGCCGCTCTGCTATGGCCGGCCCTTTGTCTTCCCCGATATTCGCACCTTGCTTGAGGAGTCGCATCGCTATACGGCTTCAATCGTCAGTGTCTTGATTATCGCTCTGGCCATCTGTGCCTTGCTCTGGGCACGCAAGGAGCGACAGGTCCTTGTGCCTGCTTTAATCGCTCCCGTGTTGCTAGTAGTGCAGATCGTGCTGGGGGGCCTGACGGTGCTTTGGAAGCTGCCCCCAGAGATTATTACCGCCCATCTGGCTACGGCCCTGGCGATCTTCGCCACGGTGATTACGATTGCGGTGATGGCGGGTCAAGCGTCGCCCAGCCAGGAGCATCCTGCCCAGACACGTCGTTTCCTGCGCCTGGCGGTGACCACGGCGCTGCTGGTCTATGGGCTGATGCTGAGCGGTTCCTATGTGGTTGGCAGCGGCGCTACTTTCGCCTGTACGGGTTGGCCGCTCTGTGGCCAAACTCTGCCCGGCATGGCCCGCCTGGGGGATATTAATACGCTCCATCGTTTGATTGCGACGATCGTGGGGCTGGTGGTAGCCTGGACCCTCTATAGCGCCTGGCGCCGGCGCCGCGTGGCCCCTGGCCAGGCCCGTGTAGCCCTGGCTGCCGCCCTTCTCTTTGTCTTGCAGTCGCTGATCGGCGGGACTATCCCCTTGCTCGGTAGCGGCTCGCTGCATTTCGGTAGCATCTCCAATCAGGATGCCGCCACCTTTATGCGCGGCCTTCATCTGGCCGTCGCCAGCGCCGTCTGGGGCTTGCTGGTCCTGCTGGCTGCTCTGGCCGCACGCCAATTGCGTGCCGCCCCGCAGGGTGCAGAGCTGGAGCGAATGGAGGCCGCAGAGGCCGCTGCGCGCGAGAGCGTTAGCCCACTGCGCCAGACGATCTCCGGCTACATCGATTTGATGAAGCCTCACGTAACGGTGCTCCTCTTGGGAACAACCGCGGCGGCGATGGCCATCGCCTATCAGGGCTTGCCCCCCCTGGGCCTGACAGTGGCAACCTTGTTGGGCGGGGCATTGGCGGCGGGCAGCGCTAATGCTATTAACTGCTACTACGATCGCGATATCGATAGCATTATGTCGCGAACATCACGGCGCTCCCTGCCCGCCGGGCGTGTGCAACCGCGCCAGGCTCTGATTTTTGGGATCGCGCTGGGTGTGGCCTCCTTCCTGATTCTGGCGCTCTTCGTCAACCTGTTAAGTGCTGTGCTGGCCTGTGGCGCCATCCTCTTCTACGTTGGCGTCTATACTATGTGGCTGAAGCGCACCACCGCTCAGAATATCGTCATCGGGGGCGCCGCCGGCGCAGTGCCTGTGCTTGTCGGCTGGGCAGCGGTCACGGGGACAATTTCGCTGCCAGCTATCTGGCTCTTTGCCATCATCTTCTACTGGACGCCGCCCCACTTCTGGGCTCTCTCTCTCTTGATTGAGAAGGACTACGAGAAAGCCCGTGTGCCGATGTTGCCCGTCCTCTTCGGCGAGCAGGAAACGCGCAAGCAGATTTTCCTCTATTCGCTCCTGCTCCTGGCCGTAACACTGGTGCTCTTCGCGATGCGAGCGATGAGCTATCTCTACCTGGCGGCGGCCCTGGTGCTGGGCGGCATCCTGGTCTATATGGCCCTGCGCCTGCTCTGGGACAAGCACTCACGGCGCTGGGCCCGTACGTTGTTCTGGTATTCTAATTGCTACCTGGCGATGATCTTCGCCGCAATGGTGCTGGATCGCATCATTTTCCATTAGGAGCAGAGCTGTGAGGTGGCTGAATTGGCGTCTGGCATCGCGCCTTTCGGTGCTGACAATGGCGCTGCTGGTGGTCCTGGTGGTGGCCATCTTGAATTGGCGAGCTGGTCAGGGAGGAAGCGCCAGCGGGCAAGCCGCTGGCCAACCTACCGCCAGTAGCTCGGGACTGCAGGGGACTCTGCTCGATGGCCGGCCAGCTCCCAGTTTTCGGTTAACCGATCAGTTCGGTCGCTCTGTCTCGCTGGCAGAGTTTAAGGGGAAACCGGTGGTGATTACTTTTCTCTACACTCATTGCCCAACGGTTTGCCCTTTGACCGCTGATAAGCTGCATACTGTCATGCAGCAGCTCGGCGACGATGCTCAGCGGGTGGCCGTGCTGGCGATCAGCGTCGACCCAGTAGGTGATACGCAGGCCTCCGCTCTGGCTTTTTCGAATGCCCATAAGATGACAACTTATTGGCATTTCCTGATTGGTTCACGCGCGGCCCTCTCGCCCATCTGGCGCGCTTATAGCATCGATGCCGAAGCGGCCACCGCCAACAGCAGTACTGGCTCAGTGGCCCACACCGCTGTACTCTACGTTCTGGATAAACAGGGCCGTGAGCGCGTGCTCCTGGGCGATGATTTTATCCCTTCGCAGCTGACAGGCGATCTGCAACTGCTGCTCAAGGAAGAGTAGCGCCTCCCTTTGCACTCCTGGCGCCTTTCCCATACAGGCAAAGGGAGCGCAGACAAGAGCGAGGCGCGTTTTAAGCTGCCTTTGGGGTACCTGGAGGATGAGATGACTGACAACCAGCGCCTGCTGCGCTGAGGGAAGGCAGCGGTGGGGAGAAGGGCAACAGAGGGAGCCGCTCCGGCGTGACAGCCTGGCGGTACGCCGCTCGGCTTGCAAGAATGTCCCTCTGCTGCTATCCTTAAAAAAGAGGGAACTCTTGCAATCTGCTAGCGCTTGTACGCTATTTTTTCTGCAATAGTAAAGCTTCCGCGGAGATGCGATACGTATGGAAACTCACCTGCAAGGCATCAATCTCGCAACAGGTGACCTGACCGCAACGCTCCTCCCGGCCTACGAGGAGGAGCACGAGGGCGCAGGAGAGCATCACCTGCCTATTCCTAGCTACTGGCCGCTGGTCGCCAGTGTGGCCATCTTTGTGACTTTCATCGGCCTGCTGATCATCGATCAGACGCCGGTGGTGGCCTTACTCGGCGCGCTGGGCACCCTGATCGGTATCGTTGGTTGGGGATTGGAAGATCCGCAGGCTCATGCTCATGCCGAGGCCTATGCAGGCTTTGGCGCCAGCGTCGCCGAGGGCGAGGTCAGTCCATTGGCTGAGGCGGTACGCGAGCAGGCGCAGGAGATCGTCGATCGCCTGGTGGTGCGCGGTGATCTGGCCTGGAGCGCCCACCCCGTGAACGTTGAAGTAGAGCAGGAGGGCGTGGTCCTGGCGCTCTACGGCAAGGTGGAGCTGGAGGCCCAGAAGCAGGCTATTGAGGATGAGATCCGCAAGTTGCCTCATGTGATTGATGTGCGCAACTTCATTATCGCTGAGGATGCCATCCTCAACGAGGCGAACCGCCGCATTGCTAAGCTACAAGAGGCTGGTAAGCTGGAGGGCGCTCAAGACCTGCGCGTCCTTGTCGAAAACTATGTGCTCCATCTCTATGGCGAGGTGCCTACTCGCCAGATGAAGTATCTCCTAGAAGATGAGCTGATCCAGATCCCAGGCGTGCGTGTGGTGGTGAACCATATCGGCCTGAATGAGGATATTCCGGGCGAGCTGGGCCGCACCAAGGGAAAGGTCGGTAAAGGCTAGACGCCTCCTTGCTTGCTTGCTGACCTGATCGCAGCGCCAGGCAACCAGCGCAAGGCCCGAGAGAGTAGGGGTGGTCTCGCTCCAGAAGAGCGGCGCTTACTACTACTGCGGTGTGAAGAGGATATCTTCTTGTGCTTGGTTGGGCTGCCAGTCAGCCCACCGGCTCGGCTCACAGGTTCCTCTTGAGCGACAGCTATGGAGAGGCGGGCAGAAGCGTGGCTTGTGCTCGCCTCGTTTGCTGCTCTAAAGGGCTGCCAGGTCTGTCCAGACCTCTGGTGGCTCGCTGGTCAGCGAGCCACCGCACCTTCCACCTGATGCCTGCATTTGGAGCCAGCCCTAGTCGCAGGAAGTACTCCCCTGCTTCTCAGAAGGGCTGTTCTGCCTCAATCAGCATCTTGTAACCGCTCACCGCTGCAAAACGTATCCTTTTTAGGAGAGGAATGGCTCTCACCCACCCAGCCAGCCAGGCCGGCCTTTGCTGACACTGCTCAGGTTGCACTGAGTGACAGGCTCTCAACAGAGGCCACGCCCTGCTCTATCCGTGACAGCAATCGCTCTAGTGAGACAGAGGAGAGAGCAGCATGAGATGAGCAGCATACATAAATACATAGAGGAGGACAAAGAGCGTGCTCCCCAGTAGGGAAACAGTCAGCCTCCGCGCATGATCAGCCGCTGAGCAGGAGACCGGAGAGCCATGGCAGATCTGTCTAGTCGAACCGTGCTTGTCATTGAGGCGGAGACCCCTCTGCGGCGTCTGATTGCTTTGGGTCTGCAACAAAGGGAGATTGCGGTTGTGGCTACCGATCCCCAGAGCTGGCCCTCTCGGCTAGCTGAATGCCGACCGGCGCTCCTGATTGTCGATATCGATACGGACCGCCGGCAGGATGGTTCTTTGCTGCAAGCTCTCTGCGCTCAGGCGCGACTGAGAGAGGCGGCTATCATTGTCCTGTCTTGGGAAACGCCAGCCCTGGCCTTGGATGAACGTACATTTTATGTACGCAAACCTTTCGACGCGCGCGCCTTGCTTGCCTTAGTCGAAGAACAGCTCTCAGCTCGCTATGCTGCAGATACCGAGGCCGTGGCCTCCCAGCCGAGTCTTTGCCCACTGGTGACGGCTGTCGGTTTGCTTCTGATCAGCATTGGCTTGATGGTCCAGCTAGTGATCGCTGGCCTTGGCCTGGCTATCGTGCTGGCTGCTCTCCTCCGGTGGACACTAGGCCAGCAGTCATCTGCGTACCTGCTCTCCTCCCGGCTACAACCTTCACACCCATGCCACGTATAGACTAGTGTCAAGGCTAGATGATACAGTAATAAGAGTTTTCTGAACCCTTCTTAAATGAAGTGGGCAGAGGTGGTTTGCTTCTTTCATCTCTCTCTGAACATACATTATGCTATAGCAAACAAAGAATGAAATACAGGCAGAAAAGCCCACCTTCATGAGGTACTCGATCATGCCACTGAAACTGCTTGCCGCGGATAAGACCGATGTTGGTCGGCAACGTGAACAGAACGAAGACTGCGCCTATCGGCGGATTAGCCCGGAGGGGGACGTAGCCCTCTTCATTGTCGCCGATGGCATGGGCGGCTACCGCGCTGGAGAGGTCGCTAGCCGCCTGGCGGTAGAAACCATTAGTCAGGCACTCGACAGCTTTTTCCAGCCGCTGAGCGAGCAGCCAACTATCCAACTCGCCCCCCCTCTGGAAGAGCAGCCGACCGTCAAACTTGCTCCCCCAGCCGATGAGACCGCCGAGACGGGGGGC
The DNA here is from genome assembly GCF_059696725.1 of Thermogemmatispora argillosa. Classification (NCBI taxonomy): domain Bacteria; kingdom Bacillati; phylum Chloroflexota; class Ktedonobacteria; order Thermogemmatisporales; family Thermogemmatisporaceae; genus Thermogemmatispora; species Thermogemmatispora argillosa. The sequence goes on from NZ_AP019377.1 coordinate 2,845,198, forward strand.
AGGCGTGAAGCTGCCCCTTCTCCACGCCAGCGGGCGCCGGAGCAGCAGGCGCGGCTGACGGTCAAGCTGCCTGAAACGCCGTTGTTGCGCTCTGTCGAAGAGCGTCTTGTCAACGCCATCAGGCAGGCCAACAGCGCTATCATTCACCACGGCGAGCAGCGAAAAGAGGCGCGGGGTCTGGGCTGTACTGTCACAGCAACCCTGGTCTACCAGGGCATCGCCTATATTGCCAACGTCGGCGACAGCCGAACCTACCTGCTGCGTCATGGCCAGCTCAAGCCTCTGACCCGCGATCATTCACTGGTGGCTAAGCTGGTCGAAGCTCATCAGATTGCACCAGAAGAGATCTATACCCACCCTCAGCGTAATCTCATCTACCGCTCGCTGGGGGCAGGTCGCCGGCAGGTTGAGGTCGATGTCTTTCAGGAACGCCTGCAGCCCGGCGATATGTTGCTGTTGTGCAGTGATGGACTGTGGGAAATGGTCCGCGATGATGAGATTTGCAAAACCTTAAGCGAACAGAAGTCCCTTCAGGACATCTGCGATCAGTTGATCGCTCTGGCCAACGCCCACGGGGGCGAGGATAACATTACGGCCCTTGTGGTACGCGTCGAGGCGGCCTGAAGGCGGTTGAGGAAGAAAGCGCTATGGCTCTCCCGATCGGCACAATTCTCGATGGTAAATTCCGCGTTGTTGAAGTGCTCGGTGAAGGCGGGATGGGCACCGTCTACAAAGTCGAGCAGGTTGACCGCCCCGGCTTTTATCGCGCCGTCAAGGAGCTGCTCATCAACCCGGGAATGCCAGAGGAGGAGCGCAAGGCCGCCATCGAGCGCTTCAATAAAGAGATTGATTTGATGTTCAATCTCAAACACCCCAATATTCCCTCGCTGATCGTCAGCTTCCAGGAGCGGGGCAACTACTACTTCGTGATGGAATTCGTCCCAGGCAAAAGCCTCGATAAGATCCTGGAAGAGAACAAGGGGCCACTCGATGAGGAACAGGTCATTCGCTGGATGATGAAGGTCTGCGAGGCCCTGAGCTATATCCACTCACGCAATCCACCGATCATTCTCCGCGACCTCAAGCCTGGCAACATTATGATTACGCCGGAGGGCGATGTCCAGCTCATCGACTTTGGAATCGCGCGTCGCTTCAATCCGAACAAGCGCACGAATACGGAGAATCTGGGCACCATCTCGTATGCCTCGCCTGAGCACCTTGGCTCAATCACAGCTCCGGGCCAGAAGCGCTCACCTCAAAACCCCGGTCGTTTGGTGCAGACCGACGCCCGCTCGGACATCTATTCGCTTGGGGCAACGATCTATCACTTGCTGACCAACCAGGAGCCGGAGCCGATGCAGACGCCAGCTCCGGGCAGCATTCGCGCTAAGAATCCGAAGCTGCGCACGATCCAGGTGGACGGGCGCATTATCTGCCCGATCGAGCAAGTGATCATCAAGGCGATGCAGCAAGACCCGGCGCACCGCTTTCAGAGCGCTGAGGCTATGCGCGTCGCTCTACAGCAGTGCTTGCCTGGTCAGGCGGCCCCGGCGACTATTCAGATCCCAGCAATCTCGCCCAACGCCACCATCGTGGTGCCCGCCGCGCGCGGCCCGGCCCCGAGTCCGGCACCGGCTTCCTCCGGACCCGGGCCAATCTGTCCGCGCTGTGGCCTGCAGAATCGTCCAGGGGCCAAATTCTGTAAGCGCGACGGTCAGCCTCTGTTTCAGGGAGCGACGACTGTGCCTCCAAACGTCCGCCTGCAGGCGCAGGCCTACGCCTCGCTGCCAGCGGGAGTCGTGCGTCAGCCGATCCGCGCCCGACCTGTCCCTGCCGGCGCCCCGGTCAGCAATGACCCCCTGGCCTTCTATCGACGCGGTTTGCAGGACCTCAATAACCGGCACTACGTCGAGGCGATCGAGGAATTTAAGCAGGCGCTGGCGCTCGGGCGTCCGACCTATGATGTACTCTACAACCTGGCACGAGCTTATCGCCAATATGCGCAGTCTTTACGCGATAAAGATGAGAAGCTCTTTCATGAAAATATGACGCATGCTGCTGACTACTTCGCTCAGGCAGCCAATAACCGTCAGAATGCCCTGGATGCCTACTTTCAGCTCGGCTTGTGCTATCTCGACCTGGGCCTCTATCCCAAGGCGGAGGCCGCTTTCAAAGAGGCGCTGCGCATCGCTCCCCAGGATGCTGCCATCTATTATCAGCTGGGACAGGTGGCGATGAAACAGGGTTTCCATCGTGAGGCCGAGGGCTACCTGCTTGAAGGCCTCAAGATCAATCCCGATCACGCTCTCATCTTGCTCACCCTGGGTCGCCTCTACAGCGAGACGCGCCAGTACAATTCGGCGATTCGCGTCCTGCAGGAGGCCACGCGCTGCGATCCCACCTACGTCGATGGCTGGTATGAGCTGGGCCGCGCCCACATGCGGGCCAACCAATGGAACCAGGCCTTGAGTGCCCTGGAACAGGCGCGCCAACGCGATCCAGAGCGTGCCGAGATCTATAGCGCAATGGCAACATGCTATCTGAAAATGCGTAAAAAGGTAGAAGCCAGACAGATGATCCGCGAAACACTGCAACGCGATCCTAACAATGCAGAGGCTCTGCGTCTGCAAAAGCAGCTTTGATTGATTGTTTCCTTGCAGTGACCAGCAACTAAGAAGAAGCGTCGCCAGCCGCTCCTGGCCGAGCACCAGGAGAAGAGAGGACCGAATCCGTCTCAGAGAGCGAGGAGAGCAGGTATGATCTGTCCAGTTTGCAGCACGCCCAACCGCGACGATGCCAAATTCTGTAAAAGCTGCGGGCGGTCGCTCCCGCGGGAAGTAGCCACTACTGAAAGCGCCCCCGCCTCCGAGCAGCCAGGCCAGCAACCTCCCGCCATCCCAGCGGACCGCATCGCCCCCAGCCAGGAGTCAGATGATCCGAGCCTGGCGCCGACGCTGATCCTCACCCCCGAGCGCATGATGGCCTACCATAGCCAGCGCTGGCAGCGTGAGTTAGAGGAAGCCGAACGCCAGCGGAAACAGCAACAAGCACAGGACCATAGTCCAGAGCAGGAGAGCCAGGATGTCGCCGATCTGCCCACCATTCTGCTGACGCCTGGCGCCAGTGAAACAGCGACCACCGCTGCGGGCGCCGCCTCGACGGCAGCTTCACCCGGCGAGAGCCCAGGTCAGGCGGCGGAGCCAGCGATAGCCCCAGGCCACACTCGCCAGCAAGGCAGTGACGAGGCGATGGCTTCCCCCGCAGCCCAGCCCTTGGAGAGCGTGCAGCAGACACCTTCTTCTGATAGCGCCGCGGATCGCTCACTACCATCAACAGAGACAGCACCACCATCAACAAGAGAAGCAAAAGATAAAGAAGGGAAAGAGAGCGCGGTGAAAGATTCATCATCATCAGCAGCAGCAGATCAACCTGCTCAGCCAGAGGCCGCCGTTGACCAGGCCGCTGCGAAGTCATCGCAGGAGCCGACCGAGGCCTCAAGCCCAGCGGCAGCCGAGGCCAGCACAGAGCCGCTGGCCAGCGGCACGCTGCTCGCCGGGCGCTATCTGATCAACCAGCTTGTACGAGAAGAGGAACACGAGCGTATCTATCAGGTTACTGATCAGCAGGGCTACCAGCGCTGCTGGAACTGCGGCAGCCAGGAGAACGCCGAGGGCGATGAGTTCTGTATTAACTGCGGCGCCGAACTGCTGGGCATGCCCTACCTCCTGCACGAATTCACTGGCGAACAAGCCGACACAGAGACGCAGGTCACCGGAGGGAACATCATCAACACCTTTATTGAAGGAGGACGTACCTACGCTGTTGAGCAGCCGCAAGCCGAGCGCGATCCCTTCCCCGAGGGAGTACACCTGATGGCGGCGGCCCTTTCCGACGCCGGCATTGTCCGCCGCGACGAGCCGAATGAAGACAGCACGCTGATCCTTCTGCTGGAACGCTCGCATGAATCTATCTCCCAGCCAGTAGGCCTCTTCATCGTTGCCGACGGCATGGGAGGGCACGCCAGCGGCCAGCTTGCCAGTCGCGTGGCCGTCAATACTATCGCCGAGCGCATTGTGCACGATCTCCTGGCCGCTCCGCTGAGCGCCGAAAAGGAGAGCCAGCAGCCGGCCACGCCAGCGGATGAAGACCAGCTTGTACGCTTGCTTCAAGACGCGGTAGAGGAGGCTAATAACAAGCTCTGCCAGATCAATCAGCAAAATAAAACGGACATGGGCTGCACCCTAACCGGTTTTATGATCGTGGGACGTCACTCGTATATCGTTAATGTGGGAGACAGCCGTACCTACATGGTCCGTGGTGGTCAGCTCTATCAACGCACAACCGACCACTCACTCGTGGGGCAGCTTGTAGCAGGCGGGCTGATTCAACCAGACGAGATCTACACCCATCCGCAGCGCAGCCAGATCTTTCGCAGCCTGGGCGACCGCCCCAACGTGCAGATCGATCTCTTCAAGCAGGAGCTGTACCCGGGTGACATCCTGCTCAGCTGCTCAGACGGGCTATGGGAGATGGTACGCGACCCACAGATCGAAAGCATTCTCAATGCCGCCCCTGACCCACAAACAGCCTGTGCCCAGTTGATAGAGGCAGCCAATGCAAATGGAGGAGAAGACAACATCAGCGCTGTTGTGGTCTTTGTACGTTGAACACTATGATATACTGAAGGCTGCCACCAATGAAAGGAGCTGATAGACTATGCCTGGTGAGGTAGTGCTGGCGTATCAGCTAGGAAAGGACTATATGCCGGTCACCGGTGGGAGCCAGCTCGCCTACGTCCTGCTGGAGGCCAAGCCCACCGAGATGATGGCCCAGGTCCGTCTGCCCCTGAACTTTGCCCTGGTTTTGGATCATTCCGGCTCTATGAAAGGGGCCAAGCTGCACAACGTCAAAGAAGCGGTCAAGATGGTCATCGACCACCTGGAGCCGACCGACTACGTCTCTGTGATCGTCTTTGACGACACGGCCCAGGTAATCATCCCCTCGATGCCGGCCCAAGACAAAGTTGGGATGAAGGCCGCCATCGATCGCATTCGCGATGGCGGCGGCACCACCATGTCGCTGGGCATGATTCAGGGCCTCAACGAGCTGCGGCGCTATAGCTTTCCTAACACCGTCAATCGCATGATCCTGCTGACGGACGGGGTCACCTATGGTGACTCGGATCGCTGCCGCCAACTTGCCCGCGAAGCAGCGGCGGCGGGGATCGCCATCTATCCGCTGGGCATCGGGCACGACTGGGACGAGAATCTGCTTGATGATATCGGCCAGCTCAGTGGTGGCATGCCGGCGGAGTTTATCAGGAATCCCGCTGACGCCATGAGCATCTTTCAGCAGCAGGTCCAGAGCGCGGTCGCCGTGGCCGTACGCAACGCCGTTCTCACTTTACGCTTGCCAACAGGCGTCACGCCCAAAAAGGCCGTCAAGGTGCTGCCGATCATCAGTGATTTTGGGCAGTCGGTGCTCTCAGATCGCCAGGTGGTGATCCCGCTGGGCGACCTGGAGAAAGAGACGCCGCAGGCCGTGCTGGTCGAACTGCTCATCGATCCGCGCCCGGCAGGCCTCTTCCGTATCGCTCAGGCTGAGCTATCATATGATGTGCCGATTGCCAATCTGGTGGGCGAGCGTATTCGTGAAGATATTAAGGTGACGTTCACCACTGATCCCAACCTGGCGGCCCAGGTGAACGCGCGCGTGATGAACTTCGCCGAGAAGGCCAATGCTCAGCGCCTTGTCACGCGCGTGCTGGATGAGTATAAGCGCACCGGAAAGGTGACAACACGCCTGGCGCCTAATGTGACACGCATCCTTGATGAAGAGACTCAGGCTGCACTTGAGCAGATCAGCAAAGGTCAACAAATCTCTCAGGAGCAGGTCAAATCGATCGGCAACAAGACGAGAAAGCTCACACAACGCCTGGACGATATTCTGCCCTGACAGTACGCGCCAGAGCAGAATGAGCGGAACGGCACGGGAGAATTGACTGAAGGTGCCTGCCGCCTGCGCTACCGACGTGCGCAGAGGCGAAGGCGTGCTTCAGGGGTAAGACCGGATTTGAGGAGGAGAGTAGAATTATGCCAGTGTATTGTTCGCTGGGTCATGAAAACCCGGATGGTTCGGCTTTTTGCGACGAATGCGGTGAGCCGTTGAGCGCGGTGGCCCCCGCGGCGCCGGCGGCCTCAGCGCCGGTAGCCCCCGTTGCTCCCAGTGGGGCCGCGCAGCCAGGCATGCAAACCTGTCCCTCATGTGGCGCGCAGAATCCGCAGGGCGAGGCTTTCTGCTCTAACTGTGGTGTGAGCTTGCTGGGGGCACCTGCCGCAGTGAGCGCTCCCGGAGCACCCGCAGCACCGGCGGCCCCCGCGGCGCCAGCTAGCTCGGCCCCTGCCCCCGCAGCGGCTCCCACGGCAGCAGGCTCTCCCCTGCGCGCCCGGCTGATCGTGGAGGCAGACAATCAGGAGTTCGATATCAGCGGGAAGGATAACATCTTGATTGGCCGTGAAGATGCGGTCAGCAATATCTTCCCCGACATCGACCTCACGCCCCACGGCGGCGAAGAGGGAGGTGTCTCGCGCATGCATGCACGCATCTTTATCCAGAATGGCCAGTATATGATCGAAGACGAGAACAGTACGAACTATACCTTCTTGAATCGCCAGCGCTTGGCTCCCAAAACGCCAACGCCGCTGCATGATAATGACGAAATCAAGCTGGGCCGCGTGCTGCTGCGCTTCAGAACCTCCTAGCCCCGCCCAGGCCAGGAGAAGACGGACGAACGGAGCAGAGCAAGCAAAGGGAGGGGGAGGCAGGCAGCGGCCAGCCCAAGGTTCTGGGTAGAGAGCAGGCCAGCTAGCTATGCCTCCCCCCGTCATTGACAGCCAGGATCACTACCCGCTATAATCTACAAGACATCCTTTAGTGGAGGAGAACGAGGGGTTTATGAAACGTACCTGGCAACCCAAGCGTATTCCCCGCAAGCGGGAACACGGCTTTTTGAAACGCATGGCGACGCGCGCCGGTCGGCGAGTGCTGAAGGCCCGCCGCCTGAAGGGTCGCTGGCGCTTGACAGTTTAGCTAACTACCTTGCTAGCTAGCGAGCGTTCAGCATAGGCGGGCCGGGCCTCCACTCGGCTCGACGGCATCGGCTTGGTTCTCTGCCCGCTCGCGTCAGCTCGCTCCCTGGGGGTGTCTCTTACGGTGCTCTCTCTCACCTGACGGTGAAGATATAGATGCAAAGCTGTCAGAACGGTGGCATTAAAACGCGAACTGCGCCTGCGTAGAAGCCGCGATTTTCAGCGGGTCAGGCAGCAGGGAAGGAGCGTCGCCTCCAAGCTGCTGGTCCTCGCCTGGGCACCGACGGAGAGCGATCAGGTTCGTGTCGGCTTCGTGGTCAGTCGACGCATCTTTAAGCTGGCAACGCGACGTAATCGCATCAAACGCCTGCTCAGTGAGGCCATCCGGCCTTGTCTACCTCGGCTGCGCGGCGTGGACGTCGTTTTGATTCCCAGGCGCGAGGCCCTTGAGGCCGATCTGCAGACGCTGAAGGCTGAAGTACAGGTGTTGTTACGCCGGGCGCGGTTGCTGCTGGCCGATGAGGCGTCCGGGCGACAGCGCGCGGCAGGAAGAAGTGTCCACAAAGGTCGATAGCCGTGAAGTACGTCGCTTTGTTTTTGATCCGTGTTTACCAGCGCACTTTTTCTGTTATCCTACCCCCGTCTTGCCGCTTCGTACCTTCTTGCTCACAATATGGATACGAGGCGATTCAGCGCTTCGGGCTGATCCGCGGGGGTTGGCTGACGCTAAAACGGCTGGCGCGTTGTCACCCGTTCTATCATGGAGATCTCTATGACCCAGTTCCTGAGCGCCTGGGCTAGTAGTAGGCAAGATCGAGGAAGGCAGGAGAAATCCCGTGGGGATCAGTGATTTTATCAATGTTGTCTTTACGCAGCCGATCTTCAACGTCTTGATGCTGCTGTACCACCTCTTTGGCGATTTCGGCCTGTCGATCATCGTCTTGACGATCATCATCCGCCTGATTCTTTTCCCGCTGACGCTGCAGCAGCTGAAATCGGCCAGGGCAATGCAGGAGCTGCAGCCAGAGCTGAGCCGCATTCGCGAGCGCTACAAGGACGATCTGCAAGCCCAGATGGCGGCAACCCAGGAGCTGTACAGACGCTATAATATTAACCCTTACTCAGGTTGTCTGCCCCTGCTCTTGCAGTTGCCTGTCCTCTATGGACTGTACTTCGCCTTCCGGGCAGTCATCGATGATGCCTCTTTGAAGGGAACTCAGGGGTTGGAGCGGCTGAACGGCTTTATCTATCCCTTCTTGCCAAAGTTTAGCCACTTCCCTAACGTCAACCTCGACTGGTTCACCTTCATTAATCCCTCCTGGCATCTGTCGCTGGCCCTTCCCGATGAGACGCATATTCTGCCAATTTTGGCGGCTCTGGCAACCTTTATCCAGCTCTACTTGACCCAGTCGCGTACTACTCCCTCGCTCGCTACAACGGCCTCTTCCGGTGGCAGGTCCTCCGACGCTCTGGCTGCCCAGCAACAGACGATGAAGATCATGACCTGGATCATGCCTCTGCTCACCCTCTTCATCGCCTGGAGCTTCCCCGCTGGCCTAGCCCTCTATTGGGCCGTCGGCTCCATCCTGATGGCTATCCAGTACTACCTGGTTACTGGGCCTACTAGTCCTTTCTCTCTCTCTCGCACCTCAAAAGAGAAAGATAATTTGCCGGGCGAGCAAGCCGCTCAGACCCGCGTTCTTGAAGAGACCAGTGAGTCCCAAGAGGTTGAGTCGGCGCTCTCCAATGAGCGCGCTTTGCGCAACAACGGTACGAGCGCCTCGCGCCGCCACTTGCGCAGTGCTTCCGCTCGCCGCCGCGGCGTTGTCAGAAGAAGAAATCCTACTCTTAGCTAGTTCGTTCGTTCCTGGCTGGCTAGCTAGAAGGAAGGAGCTTGGTTCTATCGTCAGTCAGGTCAGGTTGCCTTGTATGTCGCGCCGGAGCAGATTGGACCAGGCTGCGCCGGCTTGCTGATGCTGATTAGCAGCAGAGTCGATGAGCAGGCCTTGCCAGCCAGTCTCCCGCTGGCTGCCGCTATAGCTGTCAAGGTCCGGTTGGGTTGGTTGATCCGCCTTACTCAGTCAGGTCGTACCCTGCCCCGGCTGGCAACCACCTGACCGTTTCTCTCACGCTCTCGCTTCTCATTCTGCCTGCATTGTGTGATACCTTCAAGGGAGGCAAGTAAGCAGTGGAAAGCATTGAGGCCAGTGGTAAAAGCGTTGAAGAAGCTGTCCAGCAGGCTCTGCTCCGTTTGGGCAAGCGCCGAGACGAGGTCGAGGTGACGGTCCTTCAGGAGCCTTCACGCGGCGCCTTCGGACTCGGTAGCCGCGAGGCCAGGGTCCGGGTGACGGTTCGCCCCAACCGCGGCGCGGTTATTACTCCCGAAATGGCCGACGCTATTTTGAGTCAGGTCGAAGCGGAAGATGATGAGGAGGAGGATTTCTTCGCCAGCGCTTCTCACGGCGCCTATGAGAGTGAAGAGGAGTTCGTGGATTTCCCCGAGGAGGGTGAGGCCGATAGGGGGAAAGAAGATGAGGCGCACTACGGCTCGCAGTCGCTTTCCTTCCTTCAGCAGGCCCAATCTTCTGCTCCCTCCCAGCAGCTCAGCGGGGAACAGGTCACTTCTGTACCCCCTTCTGCCGCTGGCTCCGCTCCCGCTGGCTCCGCCGGCTTGGCATCTGCCCCGGCTCCCGTTGCTCCCTCTTCCAGCGAGCCTTCGGCTGCTTCCCCCTCCTCTCAGGAGCCAGTGCAGCCCACTCGTGAGGATATTGAGCTGACCGTCGATGTGCTCCAGCATATTTTGCGCTATATGAATATCCGCGCCTCCGTCCAGGTGCGCTCGACCGATCCGCTTACGCTCAATATCCAGGGCATTCATGAGAATCTGGGGCTGCTGATCGGTCGCCGGGGCGAAACTCTTTCTGCTCTTCAGCTTTTGGTGAATCTTATCGTGAGCCACCGCACGAAACGTCGTATGCGCATCATTGTCGATGCCGAGAACTACCGCCAGCGCCGTGAGGAAAATCTGCGCTCGCTCGCCTTGCGTGTGGCGCAGCAAGTGCGTAATTACCGTCGCTCGATCGCGCTGGAAGCAATGCCGCCTCATGAGCGACGCATTGTGCATCTGGCTCTGGCCGATAGTCAGGATATCAGTACGGAGAGCATCGGCGAGGGCGACGCGCGCCGCGTGGTCATCTCTCTGAAGCGACCCGGACGCTCGTAGTCAGGGGTTGGCTTTCGCCTTCGGCTGACTGGCTGGCTGGCTCCGTTTTCGCTCCTGTGAATGGGGGAATTGTCAGCTCGCCCGCAGGCTGCTCGTCTGCCTTCCCTACGAATGCGGGAGGGTCACCGCGCACCCAGCCAGCTAGCTGCAAGCGGGCGCTATATCAGGCTATGGAACTGCGCCGCTCAGGCTCCAGGGAGGTATTCTTTTGATGTCTGCGACCGTTCTTCAGCCCGCTCGCGCTGAGCCTCCTGCTTTCCTTAGTATCGGCCATATCACTCGCGATGTGCTTCCCGATGGCTCGTTCGCCCTCGGCGGTACGGTAACCTTTGCCAGTTTAACTGTTGAGCGCCTCGGACTGCCCGCCGCGCTGGTGACGTGTGCCGCGGCGGATCTCTGTCAGCAGTTGCCTTCGCTGCTGCCTGGCATTGGGCTGGCGGCGCGCCTCGCTTCGACAACAACTACCTTTGAGAATCGCTATCAGGATGGCTTTCGCATCCAGTATTTGCGTGCACGCAGTGAGCCTCTGACGGCTGAGGATGTTCCGCCTTCCTGGCGCGACGCCCCGATCGTCTTGCTGGCTCCTCTGGCTCAAGAGCTGGCTTCAGAGATCGTGACCTTTTTTCCGCGAGGTGAAGGCCGTCTTCTGGCTGCTACTCCTCAAGGCTGGTTACGCCGCTGGGATGCTGATGGCCGAGTCTGGCCTACCCCTTGGGAGGCCGCTGAACAGGTCTTGCCTCAGTTAGACGCTTTGATCCTGAGCCATGATGATCTGCTGCCGTTTGCTCATGGCAGCAGGGCCGAGGCGGTGGCGATCCTGCGCCATTGGAGCCAGTTGGTCCCTTTGCTGGTGGCAACGGCAGGCCGCGAGGGGGCCACTCTCTTCCGCAATGGCCAGGCCGAGCATTTTCCTGCCTATCCCGCGCGTGAGGTTGATCCTACGGGAGCCGGCGATGTTTTTGCAGCAGCTTTCTTGGTGCATCTGGCCCGCTCCGGCGACCCCGCCGCCGCGGTCGATTTCGCGAATTGTGTGGCTTCGTTCTCAGTGGAGGCCGTGGGCACGCGCGGCATCCCTACCCCGCCCCAAGTGGAGGAACGCCTGACCCTGGGTCGACGTCCAGCCAGCGGCTAGCCCGACGCCGAGGCGGGCACCTCTACGCTGTCCTGGCTGCTGCCCTGCCTTCCTCTCGCTGCTTTGCAGGGCAAGGCCATATCCAGGTGCGCTTTCAGGATGTGCAAGTCTCAGGCCTGGGACCAAAGCGCAGGCAGGGAGAGGCTGTTTTGCTTGCTATCCTCCTACCAGGATAGCGTGATAGAATGAAGGGAAGACCAGTCTTATGGGAGGATTGCGCCAGCGCCGATCAGGTAGAGCGCTATGATGGAGCAGGCTTCGCTCTTTCCGGATTCAGCTTCAGCTAAGAAGGGTACGTCAGCGCACGCCGCCGCCGGCCAGGCCGAGAGCGCTGAGCCGCTGGCTTCTCGCTTGCGCCCGCGCTCACTTGAGGAGTTTGTGGGACAGGAGCATTTGCTTGGAGAAGGGCGTTTGCTACGGCGCTGCCTGGAGGAGGATCGCGTCCCCTCTCTGATTCTGTGGGGGCCGCCCGGCAGCGGTAAGACGACGCTGGCGAGCCTGATCGCCCAGCTCACTCGCGCCCACTTTGTCTCTCTCAGCGCTGTGGCCGCAGGCGTGGCTGATCTGCGCCGCGTCGCCGAGGAGGCCCGCAAGCTGCGCCAGTTGAGAGGTCAGCGCACGCTGCTCTTTCTCGATGAGATCCATCGTTTGAATAAGGCGCAGCAGGATGTCATTTTGCCGTATGTTGAGCAGGGCCTGCTGACGCTGATCGGAGCGACGACCGAGAACCCCTCTTTTGAGGTCAATGCTGCCCTGCTTTCACGCTGCCGTGTCTTTAGGCTCAATCCCCTGAGTGACGCCGAAATTATCCAGCTCTTGCGCAGAGCTTTGCAGGATGAGGAGCGGGGCTTGGGACGGCAGCGTCTCGAGGTCGCCGATGAGGCGCTTCAGCAGATCGCTCGCTTCGCCAACGGCGATGCTCGTACGGCGCTCAATGTGTTGGAGCTGGCCGCCGCAGGCGCTACCGAGGGACAGATCACTGTGGCCACTGTGGCTGAGGCCCAGCAACAGCGCGCCTTGCTCTACGATAAAAGCGGCGATCAACACTACGATACGATCTCAGCTCTGCATAAGGCCATCCGCGGCTCCGATCCCGATGCCGGCCTCTATTGGCTGGCACGCATGCTGGAAGCGGGCGAGGACCCGCTGTTTATCGCCCGCCGCTTGATCCGCATCGCCACGGAAGATGTGGGGCTGGCCGACCCGTTGGCTCTGCCTTTGTGCGTGGCCGCTCAGCAGGCGGTTCAGTTCGTGGGCTTGCCCGAGGCCGATCTGGCCCTGGCTGAGGCCGTGGTCTATCTGGCTTGCGCTCCAAAAAGTAACGCCCTCTATCTCGCTTACGGGCAAGCACGCGATGATGTGCGCCAGCAGCGCCAGGAGCCGGTACCTCTCGCGCTCCGCAACGCTCCGACGGAGCTGATGAAGCAGCTCGGCTATGGCCGCGATTATAAGTATGCTCACGATTACTATCGCCAGCTTGAGGGGGAGAGCGAGGACCCGTCTCGACCGCCAGCGCTGGCGTTGCAGGAGTATTTGCCGGCTAACCTGCAGGGACGCCATTACTATGAGCCAGGATTACAGGGCAATGAGGCCAGTATTAAACGCTGGTTAGAGCGGCGCCGCGCCTCCGCCAGTCAGCAGCATCAGCCAGCATCTTCCGCAACTGCAAGCCTGCCCCATGATGAGGCTTCTTCGCCCACCGCTGGAGAGAGCCATGCTTCATACTGATACATATATAGTCAAAAAGCAGGCAACTGTCGTTTTCTTTTCAAAACACGTCTGCATTGAATTGATATACATCTATCCTTGACAACCTGCCAGGTTATCTTACATAATTATTGGGGCTTGCAATTTGTGCGTCTGGTGCTTTCATCGAGCAACGTGCATTGACATTGTGCGCAGCGCCCAGGAAAAACTGACCGAGAAAGGGAGAGCTAATGTCTGGAGAAGAGAGGCAGCAATACACAAGCGCGAGGCGATCCGCCCGGCTCAGAAGAGACGAAATGCCCCTCCCTACCACGCAGACACGCCGTGGCTATGTACCACCAGATCCGCTCGATTATCTTGCAGAAGACGATCCAGATGCATCGCGACCGCCGCGGCCCGGTAGCAGCGCCATTCGCCTGAACGATCCTCGTTTTACGGGAACGCAGCGAGCCATCAGCTCGCAGCCGACCACGCGCCAGATGCCGGTACCCTACACCTACCGGCGCAGCGCGCAGCAACCGGTGACGACCACGGCCAGCCCGGCCATTACGGCGCGCATGCGTGCGACTCCCGCGCCGGCCCCAGCGCCGTCGGTCTCGCCGAAAGCCCCTTACAAAAGCACTTTGTCAGAGCGGGAGAAAGAGTCAGGTCGTCGCATTCACTGGCTGCTCTTTATCGGCGTAGGCATGCTGGTCATGCTGGCCCTCTGGGTCCTTACTTCCTGGCTGATCTCCTGGGGCACACAGCGTCTCGATGACATCCGCTATGGCAATCCTCGCACCTATCAGACCGACGCGGTTGTCGGTCATGGGGGCGACAGCCCTCAGCACCCGAGCCACTTTATCGCCATCAACTTGCATGGCCACATCATCGTCGTTGAGCTGATGGCCGGTGACCCAGCCAAAGCCATCACCTATGGTGGCCCCTATCTTTATGGCACCAACTCCAACGTCGATCAAATCCCCCCGATCTTGGAATTCAAGGATGTCAACGGTGACGGCAAGCCAGATATGATCATCCACCTTGGTGATCAAAATATCGTGTTCATTAACACGGGGACAAAGTTCAGGCCGTCTGATGCTAATGATAAAATCCACCTCTGACCGGGGGAACAGCTCCAGCAGATCGATCGTCGCTATGCATGGTTACGGGCCTCGGGGAGAAGCGCAGTGGCTCCCTCCCTAGTTGAACGGCGACGATCGGATCGGCTCACGTGGACACGACAACAATCTGAGACACAGCGGGGCTTCATACGTACAATGGGCAGGGTGCTCCTCTGAGGGCTGCAGCGCAGCTCTGCCTCTCTTCCTGTTTTGTGCTCTTCTTGGCTGCTTCCAGCGGCGAATATGCTCAGTTTTTCTGCTCTCTCCAGCTCTTTTGCCCTCTTTGTTCTCTATGGCTCCCTTCTAAAGATCTGGCGATAACCTTCTTCCACTACTTCTGTGGGAAAGATGCGCAACAGTGATCCCAGAACAAGCACCAGGGTGAGCCAGTCGAAGCCGGCGTCAAGCGGCACGCCGAGGACTGTGCCCACGACAGGCAGCACTGCGCTGCTGATGACTTCCCCTAAAGCGTCGGGGAAAAGCAGCAAGAGAATGAGGATTCCACAGCTTCCTACAAAGAGGAGCTTGCGCCAGAGGCCGACCTGCTTATGCCGTAGCAGATAGGCGATCAATCTGAGGGTTTTACCAAGATGCAAGAGCAGATCAAGGCGCCTGGGCCAGAGCCGCCGTGAGCGTCTACCGGGCACGAGCAGTTCTCTCGACATAGCATTCCCTCCACTACTTAATACGCAGGAACGGTCAGCAGGGTTTTTCCACCTGCTCACTCCTGGACAGGGCTAGAGGGTTACTGCAGCCACAGCAGGCTCTTGCCGCGGCCCGCCGCTCAACAGCTTCCTGATCGGCATGGACCTACTTGCAGCCAGACAGGCAGGCAGGCGGACAGAGAGATAAACCTCTGCCGCCTGCAGGCAGCTCAGTCCGGAGGCCTGGCCAGGCTCACCGCTACCCTAGTGGAAAAGGGTAGGAATTATCAGCGAGGCAGCGTATTCCAGGTGCCAGATGACCAGGCCAGCGGTTACCAGTGCAAGCAGGATATGGAAGATGCGCCAGTAGCGAATGACGTAACGATAGAACTGCTCGCGTTGCAAAGCGCGTTCGATGCTCCGCAGGGCCGCCATCTGCTCTTGAGCCCCCGGCAGCAAGGCCCCGGGACGGCTGAGCGGGCTTTTGCGATCGGGTACCAGGCGATAACTTGGCTCATAGCGACTGAGTTCCTGGGGCGTCTCCTCTAGCGTCAGATAGGCCAGGTCCCAGGGACCATGCAATGTGCGCCCGCGCCCGGCGCTGCGCTCTGGAAGGGAGGAGACAGCCGACGAGGCCGAGGCGGGCGAGGGGGTCAGGCCGCGCACGCGTTGCGAGTTATGTTCCACAATGGCCTGAAGCTGCTGAGAAATGGCCTCGATGCGATCTTCGCCTTCCGCGGTCAGGGCTTTGCTGGCCTCCTTCGCGATAAGGCGCGGCATGATGCGGTCAAGGGTCCGTCCGATGATGCCACTAATCACCAGGGCGATCAGGCCGTAGAGGGCATAGGTGCCGGAACGGGGGTTAAAGTTGCCAAAGGAGTGGTAAAAGATCAATGCCAGGCCAGTCAGGCCAAAGAACATGTGCCAGCCCAGGGCGGAGCGTAGCCCACCGATGACTTTTTTGCTTTTGCGCGAGCGGCGACGCAGGCTGTAGAGCAGTCCAGCCAGCAGGAGAAAGACTGTGCCCGCCACCGCGTAGATCAGGCCCACAAGGCTATCAGGTGTGGGGTCGCTACCGTTGCGACTGTACCAGACGCAGAAGACCAGTCCCGCTACAATGATGAGCAGCCCTAAAAAGATGCGCAGCAGATTGCGTGGCTTGAGATAGACGAAGAAGAGCGGATAGCCTCCAACGCCAGCCCGCTCCCGACCGGCGCTGTAATCATAGGGCGAGGAAGAACGCAAAGCAGGCATCAGTTCAATCCTCCTCTCCAGAACGGTACAGACGGATCTTTAGCCACATCATCATGGCATCGCGATGGAGGCCAACCGGACAGGGAGGTACACAAGCACCACACTGATAGCAGGAGCGCGCAAAACGCGCCACCGGGGCCGAGATCGGGCCGCCAAAGGTCTCGCGATTGAGGACATCGATCGTCAGGGGTTCGTCAAGCGCTGGACAAGCTAGCAGGCACTCATTGCAGCCGATGCAGGCTTCCAGTTCCTGCTGAACCTGAGAAGCGGTCTTATGCAAAAGGACAGGATTACGCACTTAACGTCCTCCCTCCTGTCTCTCGCTGTAGGATCGCACATGCTGCCTCTGGGCCGGACTGCGGCGAGGGAACGCGGGCAGTGCAGGGTCGCTGTAGGCCCAGAGGTTGCGTCGGCCTCCCTGGCCTTGCTCTTGTTGAGCTGGCAGGTTGCCAGAGTTCAAGCGTGGCCCGCCTTGCCCAGGCTCTGGCAGAGCCGGCAGGCTGCCGGTGAAAGGGCTGATCTCTTCCTCCTCGCGCAGGATCGAATAGCGGGAGGCGCTGGCCGCCGACATCGAAGTCTGGCTTCGCTGAGGGGTACCAACCGGCCCGGTAGAGAGCGGCGGCAGTTGCTCGGTGGTCGGAAGGCGAGGCGCAGGCTGAGCCGCTCGAGCAACCGGCGCCGGCGTGCTGCTACGCACGGCAGGCATTGGCTCAGGTGTCTGCTGGAGCTGGGGCTGAGTCTGGATGGCGGCAGGCTTGACGCTGGTCAGACGCCCGCTCGTCACCAGATCCTGTGCGGTATAGGTGCGCCGACGGCTCAAATACTGGCGAGCATCAAATTCGCCCTTCAGGAGGCCTTTCAAAATATCGCGTACGGGCAGCTCTTCATCGATGAGACGCTTGATCGCCAGGCTATCTGGTTGCATGGGACCAAGCGAGAGATAGCCAATTAAGCGCTCACCCTGCAGCAAGAGACGGCGATAGCCCCCACGGCTGGTATCGGTCAGGACATAGGAACCAGGTGGCGATTGGAGAGGGTTGCCGACATAGAGCATCGACAGGTCGCCCAGGTGTGTGGCGTGCCAGGGGACGCCGAAGGGACGCACGGCCTCACGGTGACCGGTCATCA
The DNA here is from genome assembly GCF_059696725.1 of Thermogemmatispora argillosa. NCBI lineage: Bacteria > Bacillati > Chloroflexota > Ktedonobacteria > Thermogemmatisporales > Thermogemmatisporaceae > Thermogemmatispora > Thermogemmatispora argillosa. Next base: position 2,862,477 of record NZ_AP019377.1, read on the forward strand.
TTGCTCCTGCCATGCGGCCTTGCTCCACAGCAGCGTACCACTGGGCGCGCGGTTCGTAGCGGCCAGTGAGCGGGTTTTTCAGAGCTGCTACGTCGCCGGCTACGTAGATATCGCGTACACTGCTGCGCAGATGGTCGTCGACAAGAATGCCGTTCTCATGCTTGAGAGGTAAATCGCAGTGTTTTGCCAGCTCGGTCACCGGTTTCGTGCCTGTACAAGCGACGACGAGCTGACAGGGGATAAACTGCTGCTGATTGGTGACCACGCCGATCACGCTGCCCATGCGGCCCACAATGCCAACGACTTCGGTCGAGGTGTAGACGCTGGCCCCGGCCTGCCTGATACGCTCTAGCACCATCTCTGATGCGGTCTCGTCTAGCATGCGAGGCAGCAGGACAGCGCTGCGGATTAACCAGTGGACATGAATGCCCCAGTGCAGCAAACACATGACTGTTTCACAGGCGTGGGCTCCGCCGCCGATGACTACGGCTTCCTCGACCTCTGGCAGGCGCCGCCGTAGGTCAAGATAATCTTGAAGACGGTGCAATGTCAGTACGCCGTCGAAGTCGCGTCCCGGTAGGCTGGCAGGCAGCGCGGTCGGCGTACTACCGGTGGCCAGAAGCAGTGAGCCATAGCCAAAAGAGTTGCCATTGGCCAGGGTTACAGACTTGCTCTGGGCGTTAATTTTCTCGACTCGCGCGTGAATCAGATGGATACGCTCCTGCCGTTCTGTACCGGGAGGATAGGCCAGCAACTGTTCACGGGTCAGTTTGCCGACGGCGAACTGCTTGAGCGCGGGTGTATTGATCGTGGGATGGTTCTGGTCGGTGATAATGACAATGCGGGCATCAGGCTCGAAGCTCCGCGCCTGGATGGCCGCCGTTAAACCGGCGATGCCGTTGCCGACAATCACGATATCAGCACGATCAATACTGGGCGGCTCAGTCCCTTTGAACACGAGTGCCCGATGACCTGCTTGATCCTGTCTCATATCTCCTCTATCTGTGCTCACCCATCACCTGAGTTTGGTCAGGTTCCTGTCTTGCAGCGCCGGCCAGGCCTGCCCTGTTCGGCTCGTTCTTCCCTGTCTGGTTGGTCAGCTCAACTGGTGGCGACCTCGTCCTGATTGTCCTGCCTATCGGTCTGTTCTACTCGCTATCCGCCCCATCGCTACCACCGCCGTCAAAATGATCGTCTTGCCAATCGCGCCGCTACGCTCTGGCGTCTCTACCTGCGCGCTGCCTGGACTGTACTTTGGGCGAGCAGGCCCCGAGCGCCGAGCGGGACCAGATGGCGAGGGTCTTGGTTCCCGCGCGTTTGCGACAGCTAATCTACCTGAAAGGCCACCGGGGGTTTGCCCGCGGTCTGCGGGTAGTAGTAGACATCGGTATGCGCTTTCTCCCGCAGGTGCCGCTCCATATGCTGCAGCGCCAGGCGACAGCGCTCGACGCAGAGAAAACGCAGCCGCTGCCCACTGGCGGTCTGGAGCACAAAGCTCATATCGGTTGGCTGAATCGCGACAATTTTGCCATCGGCGTGCTCTACACCGGGCCCCTGGGTGACCATCGGGTTGAACAGGGCAAGCGGACTGATGCAGGCCAGCGATAGAATCGCGACCAGGAGCATGACGAAAATGACTGCTGTGCTACGCGGAGAAATCATGATCGCTAGCCCAGAAATTCATATCCATACATAGGAGTATTTTATATCAAGGTATTCCGCAGGGTACGGTACCGCCGTGAAATTAGCCAGAATGTCTTAGCGTAGCGCGGCTCGAATCCCGAAGAGAAGCCGCTTAGGGCAAGAGGGGGAAGGACGTGCTTCCCCGGGAACAGGGGTAGTGGCACAATCGCTATGTTCTCTGCTCTCAGGGAGCACTGACGTCAGCCTGACTCTTCGACCGCAGGTATTGCTCAGTTCGCCGCGGCAGGATGAGGCCGCGAGGGGTCAAGCGCCGGCGCGCCTGCGCCGGCTGTCAACTGGTGAGCGGATGCCTGGCTTTGGCCAGCGCGTCAGGGGCCGCTCTTCCTTTCCGCGCGGTGCTGTCTTTTGGTTTGGCCGTTTGGCAGGATCTTGCCCCTTCTGGCAGCTCATGCAGTGCTTGCCGTGGCGCTAGTCAGGGCTTTCTAGGTCGGCTTCCGATCCGCTATGATAGATACATTCCTGTCTGAGTGCGACCAGCCGTTTCAGGGCGATGTGATCGGCCAGGGCTGACCAGATGGCTATCAGGCGGATGCCATCGGCCTGGCCACGTTCCTGGATGCGTAGGACTTTTGCCAGAAAGAAGCGCATGGCTTCGTCGACTGAGCGCGTGGGCGTCTCTCCGACCACCCAGTAGGTCCAGCCTCCATCGTCGTGCTTGCAGGCAGTGAGATAGATGTTGAACCTCCAGGGACGCTTTCGGTACCTGGACGGCTGGGCCAGAAAGATGGCTCTGGCGAGTTTATAGGAGCGGTGTTGCACTGTACTACTCCTTTCTCAGGTTGCGCTGGGAGAGGTCTGAAGCGTTTTGGGAGAAGTGTGGGGAGGACGAAAATGGGACCCAGCGCCCCCGCGCTGAGCGCAGGCTGATGATCTGGTCATAGGCTACCCATTCAACGTGTCCTTCATAGCCTTTGGTCGTGACGGTGACACGGGCATAGCGATAGTGGTCATTGGCCAGGTCAACGATCCCTTCCCAATAGAGCTTGCGTGTCCCGTCTACGACATAGCGGATGCGCTTCCCTTTCAGCGACAGCGACATGGTGACCTCCTGTGTTCGAAGGCCGTGCTAATGCGACACGGCCAAGGCTTGCTGCCAGCCCTCGCCAACCAGCCTGACCACATAGCTCTTGCTTCCCAGTGTGACGGGAAACCATCTCCGCAAGACCTTGGGGTCATGGTGCACGTGGCTAAGCACATACGGTGTTGGCAGCAGGTGAAATGACCGACCCTGCTCAACGCTGACAGTGATGCGTTTGGCCGCTTCCGGCTCTGGGCGCAGTCTCAACAAACGGCTTCTCTTCATCACAACTCTCCCCTGAACAATTATTCTGAGAATAGAAATTACCATAAAAAATTCTGAATTTCAATTCGGATAGCTTAGTTGGAATTCTTATGCTAAGCTAGGCCCAGTCCAAACCTCAAGGGAAGCATCCTGGCCTGCATGATCAGACTGAAGGTCAAAGAGATTCTTGAAGAGCAGGGGAAAACGCAGTCCTGGCTGGCGCGCAAGAGCCAGGTTCCCGACGCGCTTGTACGGAGGATGATACGGGAGCCGACCTCGTATCACCCGACGCTCCCGACCCTGGTGAGCATAGCGAAAGCCCTGCGCGTGCGCATTGAGGATCTCTACGAAGAGCTGCCAGACGACGAGGACGAAGCCCCTTCACCCCCAACGCCCTCTTAGCCGACGTACTGGGTCTCTGCAACCCAGCAAGGCCAGCCCAGCGGATTCCCCTCTTGACAAGGGCAAATGGTGTGTAGCATGACATCAGCATGCTGTGGGGAGAGCACAGCACTGCTCAGTGTTGCAGCGGTATCCCATCCAGCGCCCCTGCTCTGAGCGCACGCTGATGATCTGGTCATAGGCCACCCATTCAACGTGTCCTTCATAGCCTTTGGTCGTGACGGTGACACGGGCATAGCGATAGTGGTCATTGGCCAGGTCAACGATCCCTTCCCAATAGAGCTTGCGTGTCCCGTCTACGACATAGCGGATGCGCTTCCCCTTCAGCGACAGTGACATGGTGACCTCCCGTGTTCCTGAGCAGCAACTACGGCGCTATAGACATATGACCATTCCCCAATGCACTGCCAGCCTCTCAGCGGGATATATTGGTAACGCTGACACACCACGCGAAACCTCTCCAGACCAAATATCTTGCGCAGGACAATGGGATCGCATGCGAGCTGGCGCATGCGCTCTGTGGGCGGCAACACAACCCGTCTCTCACCAGAGATGATCTCTACCCTGTAACGGTCTAAGCCATCATCACCCAACCCCTGCAAGCGTATCCGTTTCATCCCAAGCTCCTTTCTCAGGATAATCGGGGGAGTATATAATACTACAGTAGTATTATAGCGTGATATCAAACACGTTGCAATACCGGTTATCTATCACTGGCAAAATCGATACTAGTCAGTTGACAAGGCTTGCTGTATGGTAAGAGAGAACCATTTTTCTGGACAGGACTCCCAACGACGCATGTATCGGCTAAGGGTCAAAGAAGTCTTAGAAGCGAAGGGCAAGTCTCAGACCTGGCTTGCCAAGCAAGCCCGGGTACAGCAGGGGCTGATCCGCCGCATGATTAGAGAACCCGAAAAGTACAAGCCATCCTACGCCATCCTGGCACAAGTCGCAGAAGCGCTGCGCGTTCCCATCGAGGACCTGATAGAGCAAGTTCCAGACCCTGAGTAAGACGCGCTGGCTGAGGACCGCGTCCTGCTCGCCCACCAGCCCAGTGAACTCCCCTCTTGACAACCGCAAACGTGGTGTGTACAATGACATCAGCATTCTGTATTGGTAGCCCAGCATCATCAACGATGCTCAGACGGCTCCAGAGCGAGCCGCGACGCCAAGGTAGCTCAGTTGGTAGAGCACAGCACTGAAAATGCTGGTGTCGACGGTTCGATTCCGTCCCTTGGCACCTCTGCGAGAATGGGCCAGCAAGGTGAGGTGACTCATCCATTGCTGGCCTTTTGCTTTTCCCCTGGTTTTTTGCTGCCATTGAGGCCGCCCGGCCACGTCGAGACTATTGTACAGCCAGTTGACAGGCTGATCCGCACATGGCAGAATGGAGCTGCTCTCCTCGCCTGCAGCGATTGTAGGGCCATCATTGCCCTACTCCACCGATGGAGCTAAGGCTCCTCTTACTCCCCACGGGCAAGGTAGCGAGTCAGAGTGAAAAAAATCAAGGAGTTCCGAGTTATTGGAGCAGCACTATGTATCAGAAATCTTCCCAGGGCCTCCTTGATGCAGCTATAGAGAAGAGTATACCCAGGGACATGCTGCTGTCGAGCATCAGGCTGCTGGAACAGGCGACCTCCTCTTTGCAAGAGGGCTGGCGCACATCTGCAGGCCATCTTGACTTGCAGAGGAGGGAGCGCACCAGCCTCTTTCCGTGGCGCGGTCAGTTCTCTCCCCAGCTCGTCGAGCTGCTTCTAAAGCGCTATGCCGGGAAGAGCGCTGTTGTCCTGGACCCTTTTGTAGGCAGCGGCACAACTCTTTTTGAGGCGGCCCGCCAGGGCTTGAGCTGCTACGCAGCGGATATCAATCCAACGGCAGTGGCGCTGTCTCGGACCGTCTACTTTGTTCGCCTGACCCCCTCTGAACGCCTGCAGCTTATCCAGAAGGCGGAATCACTCTTAAAGACGGCCATGCAGCCCGCCTTTAGAGATCTCTTCTCCCTTGAGAATCTTGAATATGAGCTCGATGATGACGCTCCTCCCCCAGAAGAAACGATATTTTCCCTAATAAGAGAAACTGAAGACCAATTCTTGAGAATTATATTAACTAACACATTAATAGGATATTTTGACAATCAAACCAAAAGAAGGAAAAATAACTGGTACAGATCTTTCTATGAGCAGGCTGCGATTATCAGAGATCTACCCTATAGCACCGCCCAATATGATGTTTTCCATAGTGACGCCCGTACCCTACCCCTGGCCAATACGAGCGTTCAACTGATCGTGACCTCTCCTCCCTATATCAATGTTTTCAACTATCACCAGAACAGCCGAGCCGCGATGGAGCGCCTGGGCTGGAACCTTCTCACCATTGCCCACTCAGAGATCGGCGCCAACCGCAAACACCGCCAAAACAGATTCTTAACAGTGATTCAGTACGCCTTAGACATGCTAGCAGCTCTGCGAGAAATGCACCGCTTACTTAGCGAGAATGGGCGCCTGATTATCGTCATAGGCCGCGAGTCAACCATTCGCGGTGTGCGGCTTGGCAATAGCAGGCTGATCACCGCCCTGGCCCTGGGAGGAGCCGGCTTTCAGCTAGCCTCGGTCGAGGATCGGAAATTTCTGAACAAGTTCGGCGAGATCATCTACGAGGATGTACTTCATCTAACATCGTCTGCCGTCCTTCCTCCAATCAACGAAGATTTTGCCCGTTCTCTGGCTATATGTATATTAATTGAGGCATTTCAAAAAAATTACAAAAATTCTTCTCTAGCCGGAGAAATTCTGGCGGCGATCGGAAAAGCCTGCTGTGTCCATCTCTCTCCTCTTTTCAAGCCTGAGCATGCCAGCGGAGGATTTCTATGAAATTTCCCACTCCTCACCGCGATAAGCTTATCGCTACACTTCTTAACGAGAAGCTGCCGCGCGATGATCAGCCGCTGGTTGAAAAGGCGCTCCAGGATTATCATATTTGGATCTCTCATCTAGAATCAATTGAGGTAGAATACAGAGATGAGCCACAAAAGCTGCTCCATCGCATGGTCAGCGAGCTGAACGGATATAGACTACGCCTCGACCTTAACCTGATCTTTGACAGCCCCCATGACTGGCTTTATCGCCAGAAGGGCCAAACCAAATTAGACAACTCAATCATTGAGGAGTTCCTTCCTCGCCTGGTACAGGCGTTGCTTGGTCACAAACTTCCCACCGATATCCGCCTTGGACCAGTCGAAAGCCTCTCGGCCATCTGGTTCGAGTCCAGTTTGACCAGAAGGGCGCCTGCAGGTGGCCTCTCGCTCCGCTGCGAGTGGCTAGATATGAAGCCTATTAACACGGGCACGACTCCTATTGACAAAGTTCTGATCCTCCGCAAAGCCAAAAGAATCAGCGCGGCAACACGTGAGAAATTCAGCACCTATCAGGGGCGGCAAAGCCTCAAAGAAACTTATCTTGCTTTTCTGCAGAGCCACCCGTACAGGGAAGAGGTCTTTCAGCTATTCATCAACTACATCGATCAGTGCCTCTCTCAAGAGACACTGGATGAGGAAACTGTCCTTGATCAGGGGTACTTCTGATCCGAGCCAGGCTCAGATCAGCCGTTCCCCTTGTCCATAGCCAGGCGCTTGCACCCAAGACTGGCCTTTCGCTAGAATGATCACAAAGCCAAAGAGCAGGTCAGATCTTTCTTTCTGTTCTTACGAGACGAGAGTCTTATGGCACGCATCCCGCCGGTTGAAGACAGCCAGCTCTGGCCCGAAGACCAGGAGAACGACGCCAGTCAGGCCTTTGCCACAATGGGCGAGCTGTTTCGCGTCATGGCGCACCGGCCCACAGTGGCACGCCAGACCATGCAGCTACTGCAAACGGTCATGCGCAGCGGCAGCGTCGACCCACGCTTGAAAGAGCTACTGGCGATCCGCGTCTCTCAGGTCAACTATTGCCATTATTGAATGGCTGCCCATACTGCCCTGGCAGGGCAGCTAGGTGTCAGCGAAGAGCTGCTCGATGCGCTCTATCACATCGATACTCACCGCCATCTCTTTACGGCGCGTGAGCTGGTCGCTCTGCGCTTCGCAGAGATGATGACAACTGCCGCCCGGGACATCGATGAAGAGCTATGGGACGAGCTGCAGGCTCACTTCGATGACGGAGAGATTATTGAGCTGGCGATGGTGATCGGCCTCTTCAACTGCTTCAACCGCTTTGCGGATGCGCTGCGCATTGAGCCGCCCGCTCGTTCCAAAGGCGAGAGGCCAGCTCAACCGCGCGCCGCCGAGAGGAAGGATACAGACGCCTATGGCCACGAGCGAGGAACAACTGAAGGCACTGATCAGGGATCTCTATGAGCTGTCCCGCTACTTGCACAGTCGCGGCGAGCGCTCTTTGACGCTGGCGCGCCAATTCGAAGAGCATGCCCAGCGCGATCCCAGCAACCGCGAGTTCGATCTGAACCAGGCGCGCATGCTGGACTATCAGCACCATATCTGGCATGAAATTGGCAACCTGGTAGATCGCCTGCTTCGCCAATACGATCGCCCAAGCTCCTCCTAGGCGAGCATCGCCCGCCAGCTCGGGGAGCAAGCACAGTACAAGTGAACCGTCGATCCAGCTCACAGGAGCCAGCCAGCCCTTGCCTTGACTTAAGCGCTTCAGCAAGCCAAAAACGAGAGAAGGCAGGCCCGCTGTCCCCGCGCTTCATCGAGAGACAGCACCTGCCTTCTCTCGCTTTCTCCCATGCTCCTCACGGCAGCCTGTGAGAGCCTGCTGCAGCTCAGCGCCAGCCCAGCGGCTCACGCACTGTCAACAGCTCCCACCAGGGAGCATGGACGCCTCCACCAGCGCCAGCCCAGCCCTAGAGCTGGCCACTCTTGGCCTTGCTATAGCGCTCGCTGAGTTCCTCTTTGGTGCGCTCGTAGATCTCCCGCCCCTGAGCTAGAGCCTCGTTAGCACGCTGGCGCAGCTCCTGACCCAGGCCCAGCGAGCGATCACGCAGCAACAGCCCCTGCTCCGTGAGCTGGGCCCGCGTGGCCTCGCCCGACTGCGGCGCGAACAACAGGCCGGCGGCAAAGCCCAGCCCGAAACCTACTAGTAAGCCGGCAACAAACTTCATGGATCTCTTCCGTCCTCTCTTTCTGTAGAAAGCTCTCTCACTTATTGCTCGCTATTGCTTTTCTCAATATAGAGCGTGAGCGGGCAAAAGAATAGCGAAGGAGAGGCAGGGGTGGTAACAAAAGCAACTTACCAACAAGCAGCGGGAAAACGATCAAGACACTACCTCTCCTGACGCCAGCTCGCCGCTGCAGAGGAGTGTTTCGACTCCTGAATATAGTACGCGCGGATGTACCTGTCAGACTCTGGTGTGGACAACCAGTACCACGACAGGAGGGGAAAGGACAAGGCGTCGAGCGTCAGTTAGCGACTGGTCTCCCTGCAAAGGAGGCCTGGCACGCTCAATGCGCAGGCTCATTGAGGACCTGCTGGACCAGGGCCAGCAGGTTGGTCAGCTCAAACGGCTTCTGCACCACATGCACCCCCTGGTAGTAACTCGGTTGCTCTGCCACCAGCTTGCTTACTTGCTCCGCCTCTAGCACAGCAGCGGTGTAGACGATAACTGGAACCTCGCGTGTGAGCGGATCAGCCCGCAACTGCTTCAGAATCTCCTGGCCAGAGACGTCGCCCAAACGCAGGTCAAGGATCAGCAGATCGGGTAAGTCACGCTTGACGCGTGCCAGCGTCTCACGCCCGTGCTGTAAAATAGAGACCTGATACTCTTCGTCTTCCAGGACCCGCCGCATTAGATGCAGCAGCTCGTTTTTGTCGTCGACAACGAGTATGTGCTTAGTCACGTTCTTTCGGCGCAACTCCCCGCCTATGGCCAGGCCGGGAAACGGGGATAGACGCCGCCTCCTGTTAATCGCCGCCTAGCCGTCCTTCCAATACGCTTTCCGTTCCGAACGAACAATTCACCTGCTCAACGAGGAAAAGGCAAGCCGTTTTGCTCGGCTGCATTGCCGCCAGGCCGTCCGCTGGTTCTGCTGCCTGGCAACCGAGGAGAGTGATAGCGACCTGGCCCCTGCCGCTCTGGCGTTTCAGCGCCCGCCTGCTCTCCTTTCTCCCCTACTTTCTACCGCAGCTTTTCCCTGCTTACTTGCCACTCTTGCAGTCAGAGCAGCAGCGCCGGCCAGTGCGGTCCGCTGCCTGGCTGCCTGTTGGCAGCTATCGAGCTAGCTCATGTGGCGCTACCAGCCCCGCTATTGAGCTGAGGGCCTGCCACCGGTGGGTAATGGCGGCCCCAAGGCCGACATGAGGATATACATAAACACGGTCCTTGTCAAGAGGGCGCCTTTGATCCTTCCGAGCATGATCAGAGCCTTCGCCCTCCCCACTCGAACTTATCGGTAAGTGTACCACGTCACCTGAGACAAGACAAGGTCGCGGGCCAGCGCCTGAGAGGGGGGATCGGCGAGATTGATGCCCTCTCCTCTTCTCCCCTTCATTATACACGCCGATGCTAAGCTGTCGGCGTCACTCTCTCGCGAAGCCAGGCAGCTAGCCGGCTAAGACCCAGGGTGGTAACCCTCCTGTCACACCGCTCTTCTTGACAGGCATGATATCATTAGCGATGAGCCGAGGAGGACTCACTCCCGTATTCCCCTTAGCGGTAATCCTCCCAGCTCTGACCGCGTAGCTCAGCGGTAGAGCAGGCGCCTTTTAAGCGTAAGGTCGTGGGTTCGAGTCCCACCGCGGTCATTGTTTTCTTCTGGCGTCTCCCCTGCGGTATCCTGATGTGATGCAGTACCCATCCGGGCCGGATGCGACAGCACAGCGGTGCTGGTTTTTTTCTAGTCCGCATCCGGTCCGGCTTCGCTTTTTTGCTGGCCGCTGGAGAGCCGGCTGCTGTCTGTCTGCTCTCGGTGGCAGTCAGCTTGCTGTGCAAGCCGAGCATCCATCATTGTTGGCCCAGTTCAAGGCGTCACCTTTATTCAGCCCAGTCACATAAGGCTGTCTCGCCAAGGCAGGCGCCTGGCCCTGTTGGCCTTGTCCCCGGCCTGGTGCCTTCGGCTAAGCTGGACAGCCTGGCTCAGCAGGAGAAAAGGATATGGCGATTCAAGCGCAGGTCAGGCGACGTACCTACCTTGATTCGATCACCCTGATGCAGATTGCGACGGCCCTCAAGGAGCTACCGGGTGTCGAGGATGCCGCCGCTGTGATGGCCACCGACGCCAATCGTCAGCTTCTTGCAGAGGTCGGCCTTGACCCTGGCGACATTTCAGCAGGACCAGAAGACCTGCTTCTTGTGGTCAAAGCCGCAACCCCGGAGGCCGGTGAGCAAGCGCTGCAGGCCGCCGAGAGGCTGCTCACCGCCCGCCAGCCGAGAGCTACTCTGCAGCAGGACACAGCCGCCTCAGCCCCTACTTTAGCAGCATATTCTCCACGCTCTCTAGAAGAGGCCGTCAGGCGTCAGCCACAGGCCCGCCTGGCAGCGATTTCGGTGCCTGGTCCCTACGCCGCCCTGGAGGCTGAGCAGGCTCTACGGGCTGGCCTCCATGTCTTTCTATTCAGCGATAACGTCCCTCTCCAGGAAGAAATTGCCTTGAAGAGGCTGGCCCAGGAGCGCGACCTCTTGCTGATGGGGCCTGACTGCGGCACCGCCCTTCTGAATGGCATAGGCCTGGGCTTCGTCAATGTCGTACCACGTGGTCCGATCGGCATCGTCGGCGCCTCGGGCACCGGCATTCAACAGGTAATGTCGCTGATCGCTCAGCAGGGCAGCGGCGTCTCTCAGGTCATCGGCTGCGGCGGGCGCGACCTGAGCCGCGAGGTTGGGGCCATTACAACGCTGGCAGGCCTTCGTCTGCTTCTGGAGGACGAGAGCACGCGCGTGATCGTCCTGGTTTCTAAGCCGCCTGCGCCGGAGGTAGCAGCGCGCGTGCTAGAGGCGGCAGCGAGCGGCTCCAAGGCCGTCGTGGCCTGCTTTCTTGGCGCTGATCACGAGAGGCTGGAGCAGCACTACGGCGAGCGTGTCGCCCTGGCCCGCACCTTGACGGACGCAGCCACGTTGGCCGTTCAGTTGGCCGCTACGCCTGCCTCCTATCACATGGCGACCACTCCTGCAAGCGCCATTGCGGCTCGTCTTGAACGGCTCAGACAGACCTGCGCGGTCTCCGCGGCCAGTGGCTATATGGTTGGTCTCTTCGCGGGCGGCACCCTCTGCGACGAAGCAATGCAACTCTGGAGTGCCTTGCTGGGACCGATCTACTCTAATATTCCGCTAGAGCCTGCCTGGAGTCTGCGCGAGAGTAGTCTGAGCGCCCTCCCGGGACACTGCGCTATCGACTTTGGCTCCGATGAATACACCCGCGGGCGTCCGCATCCTCTGATCGATCCCTCGCAGCGCTTGCAGGCTCTCCAGACGGTCGCCAGCAATCCGCGCGTTGCAGTGATTCTGCTGGACATCGTGCTTGGTTACTGCGCCCATCCTGATCCGGCGGCCATCTATGCCCCCGTCATTGCCGAACTGCGCCGCCGCGGCCCGCGCCCGGCGATTGTGGTCTCATTGTGCGGAACAGAGGGCGACCCGCAGCGTCTCTCGGTTCAGGCTGCGCGCCTGCAGGAAGCTGGGGCCACGGTATTGACGAGCAACGCTGAGGCCGCTCTCCATTGCGTCCAGTTACTCTATGAGCAGGAGGGAAACGGTGGTATCCTCTAGCATTCCCGAGCAGCCTGGCACGCCCTTGCCTGGCGTTATCAATGTGGGCGCTGAGCTGTTCGCCGAGGCGCTCCGCGCCCAGGGCGTGGCCGTGACGCATGTGGCCTGGCGACCACCCGCCGGCGATCCCACCCACTTAGCCAGGCTACTGGCAGATCCAGAAATCGATCGGGCCAACGAGATCGCTGTAGGGCGTATGCTGGCCGCCGAGCCGGTTCTGATCGACGTCCAGCCTGCGCGCGCCGTCATCCCCCTTTTTCGCGAGACTGGCGGAGGCTACGCTCTGCTCCATGCCGGCCCGCCGATTAGCTGGGAACGCATGTGCGGTCCTATGCGTGGCGCCATTATTGGCGCTTGCCTCTACGAGGGCTGGACCCGTACAGAGGAGGAGGCCATCCGCCTGGCCGAGACAGGAGCGCTCACCTTCGCCCCCTGTCATCACTATAACGCCGTCGGGCCAATGGCCGGCATTGTTTCGCCCTCGATGCCGCTGCTCGTCGTGGAGGATAGGGTCCACGGCAATCAGACTTTCGCCCCCCTGAATGAGGGCCTGGGCAGGGTGCTGCGTTATGGAGCCTATGCGCCCGAGGTCATCGAGCGCCTGCGATGGATGCAGGAGGTGCTGGGGCCGGCGCTGAGCCGGGCCTTGCGCCATGTGGGCGGCCTCGACCTGCGCTCGCTGCTCGCTCAGGCTCTCCACATGGGCGATGAGGGCCATAACCGCAATAAGGCGGCCACTTCGCTGTTTCTGCGCCAACTGGCCCCGGCTCTGGTCGAAACGGGAAGCTCCAGCGCCGAAACGGCTAGCGTGCTGCGCTTCATCGCCTCAAACGATCACTTTCATCTGAATCCCTCAATGGCGGCTGCCAAGGCCATGACACTGGCAGGTGCGAACGTGCCCAATAGCAGCGTGGTGGTCACGATGGCGCGCAATGGAGTCGACTTCGGCATCCGCGTGAGCGGGTTGGGCGAGCGCTGGTTTGTGGGGCCAGCCCAGCCGATTCGGGGCCTCTATTTCGCTGGCTTTGGCCCCGAGGATGCCAATCCCGATATCGGGGACAGCGCTATTACGGAGACCGCCGGTTTAGGGGCCTTTGCTATGGCTGGCGCTCCGGCGATCGTCCAGTTCATTGGCGGCTCGCCCGCCGACGCTCTGCGCTATACCCGCGACATGTATGCCCTGACTGTGACTACGAACCCACAGTTCAGCTTGCCAGCTCTTGATTTCCAGGGCACTCCGACTGGCATCGACATCCGCCGCGTCTGTCGCCTCAACTCGCCGCCGGTGATCAATACTGGCATCGCCCACCGCCTACCGGGTATCGGTCAGGTAGGGGCCGGGATCGTTTACCCGCCAATGGAGTGCTTCACCGCCGCCCTGCAGGCCCTGGCGGCCAGCCGTCAAGCAGCCTGAAGCTGGAGCGAAGCCGAAAAGCAGAGGGAGCTTGCTTCTCGCCATGCCTGTGATGAAAACAAAAGAGGGAAGGAGCCTGCGCGCTGACCGTTGGGCGCAGGCTCCTTGCTGCCAGGCCGGGCAGCCATAGCCGTGACGCAGGAAGGGAAGCTGAGACGGCCAGTCGCTTTCCCGGAGCGGGTGGGGAAGGCCATCCCTCCCCACGCCGTTCATCAGAGCGGTGTGCCGCTCTCAGGATCGAGGAAGAGACGCGGTGCACGCGGGCCGGAGAAGTTAAACATCTGCGTCAAGGGGCCAGCCAGCTCGTCAAACGACTGATCGCCGATGCGACCAAGCTGCCAGTTATCCTCGATAAAACGCAGGATCGAGGTCTGATCAGTCACCGTATGGTCGACAAAATTCACGCGTGCGAAAGGCGAGATAACGAGCAAGGGGAGGCGAGGCCCATAGCCGCAGCGTCCCGAGTAGGTCCCCGGCTCTGGCGTTCCGCACTGTCCTGGCCCAGTGAGGGCGTCATAGGTTGGATCGGCGGAACGCATCACGATCGGCCCCATCACATGGTCGTACCAGCCATCTGAATCATCGTAAGCGATGATAATGGCCATGCTCTCCCAGTACGGCGAGCGCTCCAGGCGGTTGATAGTATCGACCAGGAAATGCTGTTCGTCGAGCGGATCAGAGTAGCCGGCGTGGCCATCCTGATAGGCGGCAGGCTTCAGGAAGCTAACCGCCGGCAGATTGCCAGCCTGGAGAGCGGCCCAGAAATCGCTGAGATCATACTGATGGTTGGCCTGGTCGGTGCGCCCGATCATCTGCACCGAGGAAGGCGGCAGGTGATGCGGGTTGGCCGTCGACTGATAGTACTGGAACGGCTCATGATGGGGAATATAATCAGTGACGGTGGCCCCTCCAATGTTCTTATGAGCGGCGCCACAGACGGCCTTGCCATTATTGACCGCCGTTGGGCGAAAACCACCCTGGAACCAGCCCCAGGTAATGCCTTTGGCATTGAGCAGATCCCCGATATTCTTGCCACTGAGGGACGCCGTTGTACCGACCGAGCAGTCATCAAAGGCCGGGCGAGCATCGCCGATCAGCGTGCCGTTGCTGATCAGGCCGGGCACGTTTGCCGGGGTGGCCCCGTGCGTTTGACCGGAGACCAGATTGATAGCGCCCGGCGTCGAGGGGCCAAAGGTTGTGCCGAAGGAGTTATCGCTCATAGCAAAGTGCTGGGCATAGTTCCAGAGCGCGGTGACGGTGTTGCCGTCGTAGTAGTCCAGCACGATCGACTTATCGGAGCAGCTTGAGCCAGCTACCGACTGCACAAAGCGATCCATCAGGCCGTGATCAAAGGCCTTTTGCTCATCATCATAGTCATGATCCTGATCGCAGGTCAGAGCCTGGGAGCGATCGAGCCGCTTGGGGTTGGCGCTATTAGGGTTATGGCTTAACAGGCTCGGCGTCAGGCCGTTGACCGTGGGCGTACCGGGTCTGGCATGGAAGGCCGGCTCACCGGGAGGATTCAGGGCGACTGGATAGGTCGCAAAATAATGATCGAAAGAGACATTCTCATCAAAGATGACCACAAGATGCTGAATAGGAGTGGTCGTCGCGCGCCGCGCTCCCGTCACTCCTTTCTGAGGCTGGCGTGGCGCCGCAGCCGCGGCCACTGCCCCCAGCAGAATAACCATCAGCAGCATGGCCAGGCCGACTTTGAAGACGCGCTTCATCGTGTGCTCCCACCTTTCCGTGAGGTCATTGGACCAGAGAGAATCTGGTCTTCTTGCCTGGAATCGGTAAGCTTCTGACTGGCGTTTCTCGCGTCCGACAACCGCCAGGCGCCATGTGCCTGGTAATGGCTGTCTTCCGTGCAGCTCCATGAGGAAGTGTATCACGCTTTGTTTAAGCGGGCGCAAAGGTCAGGTTAAGGAATAGCGGCTATGTTGAGTATAGCCAGCCCGCGCAATCCATGCCTCTAAGCCTAATGATCCAAAATAAAGGATAGAAAGGCAATAGATCGCCTCTTCATTTTTGACAGGCATACAACCAGTCCAAAAGAGGTCAAGAAACCACGGCCCCCAGGAGAAGTCGGGAGAGAGCGCACCTGGCCTGAGCAGCAGGCGACCAGACTCGGGCCATACCGCCCGCGCCTGGCTCTCTGAGCAACAGGTAGGAGGATCTGCCGGCCCATAGCTGGCAGGCCGGCGCAAGCCAATCAAGCACGAGAGAGGGACGGGCCTTGCAGAAGCTGCCATAGCTTCCTACCAGGCTCGTCCCTCCCTGGCAAGTGTCGGTGAGGGTATTCACGAAGGGGCTGCAGGCACTATCGTGAGAAACCTGCCAGGCTCACTCGGTGCGTAGCGCAATAATCGGATCAAGGCGCGCCGCGCGCTGCGCAGGATAGAAGCCGAAGATGATGCCGACCAGGGCCGAGACGCCGAAGGCCAGCAACACTGAGAGCGGATCGAGCACAAAGGGCGTATTCGTGAAATGCATCAGCACCAGGGCCCCTACGGGTCCCAGAATAATGCCGATGATTCCACCCAGCACGCTCAACACCAGGGCCTCAATCAGGAACTGCGTCATCACGTCGCGTGGACGGGCCCCGATCGCGATGCGGATACCGATTTCGCGCGTCCGCTCCGTCACCGAGACCAGCATAATATTCATAATGCCGATACCGCCGACCACCAGCGAGACCGAGGCCACGCTGACCAGCAGAATGGTCAGGGCCTGATTGGTCCCTTGCACCGACTGCAGCACCTGGAGCTGATTGGAGATCTGGAAGTCATCGAGCTGCGGATTAGAAATGTTATGCCGCTGCTCTAGCAACTGCTCGACCTCATTCTGCACCAGGCCGACATCGGAAGTGCTATCGGCGGTCAGCACGATTTGACCGAGAGAGCGCCCGCCGCTCAGGCGCTGCCGGGCCGTCGTATAGGGCACATAGACCACATCATCGGCATTGCGCCCGCCGTTGGTCCCCTTGGGGGCCAGGACGCCGATCACCGTGAACGGCACCCCATTGATGCGCACGCTCTGGCCCACCGGATCGGCCCCCGGACCAAAGAGATTATCGACCACTGTCTGCCCAAGCACCGCTACAGTATGGCCGCTATCCTCATCATCTTGAGAGATAAAGCTGCCATCCTGAAGCTGCCAGCCGCCGATCTGCTGATAAGGGGGAGCCACCCCGACGACCGAGGTTGACCAGTTCTGATCACCGGCGACAAGCTGCCCCTGGGTGTTAATCAGGGGGCTGACGGCGGTCACATGGGGGAGCTGAGCGATGGCATTGGCATCGTCCAGCGTCAACGACTGGGCCGAGCCGAGGCCGGCGCTCACGCCACCGGTACCGCGGGCGCTGCCCGGGAAGACTGTCAACTGAGTCGGATTGAGCGCCGAGAGCCGCTGATTGATGGTTGCGGCGTTTCCCTCGCTGATCGAGATCATCATGATCACAGCGCCAACGCCGATAATGATCCCCAGCGAGGTCAACAGGGAGCGCAGCGCATTGGCGCGCAAAGCGCGTAGCGCGCTGCGAGTTCCCTGGTAGACGGCGGAGAAGCCGCGCGCGCGCCGATAGTCATGAACGGGAGGCAGGAAAGCGCTGCGCTCCAGCGGTGCTGGCTGCGGCACCGTCGCATGTTGGGCACCGGTCTCGGGCCTCAGAAAACTCATGAGGTCACCTTCCTTCCCTCCTGTTCCTGATCGTGATCATGGGGCGTCAGCTGCAAGCGGGCCTCCAGCGGCTCCGGATTGAGCGTATCGCCAACGACGCGCCCATCGCGGAAACGCACCTGACGACGACAATAGGCGGCAATATCGGCCTCATGCGTCACCAGGATAATCGTCAGGCCGCGGCGATTCAACTCCTGCAAGATCCCCATGATCTGGATACTGGTTTGGCTATCCAGGTTCCCTGTCGGTTCGTCGGCCAGGAGCAGAGTCGGCGATGTTACCAGGGCGCGCGCAATGGCGACACGCTGCTGCTGACCACCGGATAGCTCCGTCGGACGATGGTGCGCGCGGGTCCGCAGGCCCACCAGCGTCAGCGCAATCTCAGCCCGCCTTCTGCGCTCCTCAGCGGACATCTGCATATAGGTCAGCGGCAGCTCAACATTTTCCAGGGCCGTCATCCAGGGCAAAAGGTTGAAATTCTGGAAGACGAAGCCGATGGAGCGATTGCGCACATCGGCCAGCTCGTTGGGGCTCAGTTCATCGACAGGCACCCCATTCAGCAGGTAACGACCCGCCGTCGGCTGATCCAGGCAGCCAAGCAGATTCATGAAGGTCGATTTACCTGAACCGGAGGGGCCCATCAGGGCGACAAACTCGCCCGGCCAGACATCGAGGTCAACCCCGCGCAGAGCTGGTACCACCGTATGACCCAGGTAATAGTTTTTGACAAGCTGACGGACTCGCACCAATGGATAGGCGCGATGTCCATCAGCCTGCCATTGCTCACGCTGCTCCATTTAGCGGCCACCTCCTCCTCCGCCGAAGAAGCGTGCGCCACCGCCGAAGCCATTGCCGCCGCCCAGGCCACCGGTTCCAGTGCCTGTGCTCGTCGTGGAGAGATTAGAGAAGACGCCGCCGCTTGCGCTGACCACGACCTGATCACCGTCCCGCAGGCCCGAGATTACCTCGGTATAGGTGCCATTGGTCAGGCCAGTCTGGATCACTACCGGCGTCAGTTGACCATTGCGCAGGGTCAACACCACGCGTGTGCTGCCGCTGCTGCTGTTGCTGCTAGAGCTGCTCTGGCTGGTCCCATTGGTGCTGCCAGCGCCGCTGCCATTGTTCCCCTGGCCCTGGCCGAAGGAGATGCCGGCATTGCGATAGACCTGGGCCAGCGTCTGTCGGCTGATGGCCCCGACCTGTACCGCCTCATTGGTAAAGGTCAGCGCCTGATTTGGCACCAGCAGGACCCCGATGCGCTGCTGGGTCGTAATATTGACCGTGGCGGTCATGCCCGGATAGATGTGGGCTCCGTTGAGGCTGTTCTGATCGACCGTCAGATCAACGGTATAGCTCACGACGTTGGAAGAGTTTTGGCCGAGGATATCGATTGAGGAAACGGTCGCATGGAAGGTGCGGTTAGGATAAGCCGCAACTGTGAAGGAAGCCGGCTGACCGACCTGCACATTGGCAATGTCGGCCTCATTAACGGCGGCGGCAATGGTCAGGGAGCTGGTATCGACTAGGACCATAAAGGCATTGTTCCCGCTGCCGCCGGAGGAACCGGAGCTAGAGCCGGAGCCAGTCGAACCGGGCGTCTGGCCAACAGTTCCATTGATGGCGACAATTGTCCCATCAGAGGGGGCTGTCAGCACAGTCTGGGCCAGGTTGTGCTGAGCCGCTGCTAGCTGGTCCTCAGCGCTCTGGAGCTGGCCCTGGAGCTGATCAAGCTGGGACTGCGAGGCCCCACTGTTAACGGCATCGTTGTAGGCCGTCTGCGCGTTGTTTACGGCCTGTTGGGCCTGCGTCACCGCGTCTTGCAGCGAAGGTGAATTCACCTTTGCCAGCACCTGGCCTTTCGTCACATGCTGGCCGACTTGTACATCGATCTCACTGATCTGACCTCCCACTGAGCTGGGGAAGTTCAGATTGTATTGGGCCCGCGGCTGAATCGGCCCGGTCCCCGAGACCGTTACCGAGAGATTGCCGGTGGTCACCGTCGCCAGCGTATACTGCGGCTGTTGCTGCGCGCTCATGTGCAGGTAGGCCAATGCTCCGCCGGCGGCCAGTAGCAAGACCACTATCACGACGGTGGCGATCAACCAGCCGCGGCGTCGGCGCCGGCGTGGCGGTAGAGCGAGCTTGGTTTCGAAACGCGCCGCTTCCTCTGTAGCGATCTCACTCCCTTCGTCCTCCAGTAACGGCTGGAGATTCGTCTCAACATCGGACATGCTTACATCTCCTTTCAGAAGAAGGCTCCCAGGTCGCTTCTGCTATCAGCCTGCCTTCATTCCTTACCTCCCCTGTGTCTGGGGATTAATGGTGACACTGGAGGCGGTCAGCTGACCCTGGCTATCGTTCGTACCAATGACCAGCACCGTTACCCCGCTCTTGAGATCGCTCGCGCTGGCAGCTTCGGTCTGGATGATGCGTGTGGAGCTGGTCAAGGTCAGCACAAAGTTGCTGCCACTGCTATCGGTCACCGTCAATTGGTTCCCGACAATCTGGGTGACGCTGCCGCGCACCGCCCGCGAGTTTTGGCCGCTGGTGCCGTTAGCCCCAAGGCCGTTCTGACCCTGACCCTGGCGCCGGAAACAGGCCGTGTTGAAGTTGCCACGGTTGCCCGCGAGGCCCTGACGCGTGCCCTGGCCGCTCTGACCAGTGCCGTTCCCCGCAAAGCCTAGCTGCCCGCCGCCAGCCTCAATGGAGACAGCCGAGTAGCTGCCGTCAGAGTTTTGGCTCACAAAGACTGTGACCTGCTCCCCGTCCTTGAGGTCGCTGACCTTCTCTTGCACCTGCTTTATAAAGCGCGTCTTGCTGGTATAGACCACCTGCTTGCTCTGCCCCTGCCGGTTCAGGACCGTGAAGGAGCCAGTACTGACGCTCTGCACCGTCCCGCTCACGCTCTGAAAGCGTGGGGTAGGGGGACAGGTGGGAGTTGCGGAGGCAGAGGCGCTGACGCCCGCCCCGGTGGCGCTGTTGGTACCACAGGCCGCCAGTAAGAGGAGGGTCGCCAGCGAGAGCAAGCCAACGGCTGCGTAGCGCAGCAATTGACGCGCTGGCTGCTTAACCATGATCATGGTGCTGTGACTCCCTTCGCTGTAACACTCTATGGGCATCGTCACATAGGGAGTCTAGCCAATGGGGGATAAAATCCTTGTTAAGATGAGGAGCCTGTGAGTTTCTGGCTGGTTCCGCGCAGGGCTGGCGCGTCCTTTTTACACGCACAGAGGCGAATCATGTCCTGGCCAGTGCCGGCGTTTCACGGCCTGCGGGCCCGGCAGGCGCCGGCAGGGCCGCAGAGGCGCCGTCGTTGAGCACATTCTGAGCTAACGGCAGAGTCACAGTGAAGATGCTACCACGGCCCGGCTCGCTCCAGAGGCTGATCTGCCCGTGATGTTGCTGTACGATCGCTGCCACGATAGAGAGACCGAGGCCGGCTCCTCCGCTGTGCCGCGAGCGCGAGCTGTCGACGCGATAGAAGCGATCGAAAATGCGTCCCTGCTCCTCGGGAGGGATACCAATCCCCGTATCGGCCACCGTGATGCGCGCCTGCCCCTCGGCCTCCAGCCCACTGATGCGCACTTCACCGCCCACACGGTTGTAGCAGATCGCGTTCTCGATCAGGTTGGAAAAGACGCGCGCTAACAGCAGCTCGTCGCCGCTCACCACCAGGTCAGGCAGATTCTCCAGCATCAGACTGACCCCATGCTCTTCGGCCAGCGGCTGTAGCTCCTGCAGCACCTCCTCTAGCAATGGCCCAAGGCTGACGTCGCTGTATGTGCGCAGCGGCTGCTCGCTCTTGACCAGTAGCAACATATTAGAGACTAGCGATTCCAGGCGACTGAGGGCGCGCTCCTGGGCCGCCGCCATCTCCTGATAATCTTCCAGCGTTGCTTGAGGATCGCTCGTTACCACTTCCAGACTGGCGCGCATGGCCGCCAGCGGCGTGCGCAGCTCATGAGCAACGTTGGCGACAAAGCGTCCCTGCTGGGCAAAGGTCTCGCCCAGACGCGCCAGCATGGCATCAAAAGCATCGGCCAGTTCTTTAATCTCATCCCGCGGTCCCGTCAGGGCCAAACGCGTATCAAGTGTCTCGACGCTGATGCGCCGCGCCGCATTGCTGACCTGACGGAGCGGACGCAGAGCAGTGCCCGCCAACCAGTAGGCTCCAAGCCCGCCCAGGACCGCAACCAGGGCCAGACCGATCAGAGAGATGCTCTGTAGCTCCAGGAGAAGTGCTCGTTCGATCGGATTCAGGTGACCGCGCGCGAAGCTCTCGGCCAGGCGCTCCGCCAGCGGGGCCGGCAAAGGCGGCAGCGTGTTCCTCAGTCGTAGTCCATTCGGCAGAACCGTTGTGCGTGGCCAATCGAGTCCGCTGCTGTGGATGACGCGGGCAAAGCCATTAATCGCCGCTATATTAATAAAGAAAAGCAGGGAGAAACTGAGCACAAAGACCAGAGCGGCGGAACCAATGGCAATACGCAGACGTAGCGGCAATAAGCGCCTCCGAGCCGGACGGAGCCGCGGGAGGCGCAGACGCAGATTCAGACGCGGGAGTGAGATGGAGAATCTGGTCATGCTTTTTCCTCCGATGGAGCAGAGGGAGGACCCAAACGATAACCCTGTCCAACAATCGTTTCGATATAGCGCGGCGCCTCGGCCACATCACCAAGCTTGCGCCGCAACGAATTGATATGCACACGCACCGTATTAGTGAAAGGATTGGCCTGGGAGTCCCAGACGTGTTCAAGCAATGTTTCCTGGCTGACAACTTCGCCCTGGTGACGCATCAAATACTCTAAGATGCCGAATTCCTTGCCTGTCAGCGAGAGGCGCTGATTGCCACGCCAGACCACCCGCGCCACCGGGTCAAGCTTTAGATCGGCGTAGCAAAGGAGCGGTTCACGCCCGCGTCGATCGCGCCGCAATAAGGCGCCAATGCGGGCCACCAGTTCAGCGAAGTAGAAGGGTTTCACCAGATAATCATCGGCTCCCAGCTCCAGACCGGCGACGCGCTCATCTGGCTTGCTGCGAGCAGTTAACATGAGGATCAGCATGGAAGGGCGAAGCGCGCGGAGACGGCGACACACCTCTAGACCATCAAGGCCGGGAAGATTGAGATCGAGGATCACAAGATCGTAGTCATTGACTTCGGCCAGCATGCAGCCGCGCTCCCCATCGTAGGCCAGATCGACAGCATAGCCACGCTGACGCAACCCCTTCGCAAGCGCGTGCGCGATATCAGGCTCGTCTTCAATGACCAGCAATCTCATACATTTAGCTCTGAATCTCTCCACAACGCAGCTAAGGCCAGGCCAAGATCCCTATACTACACTACGCTCATCAGCACGCGCAGGTCTCTTGACCACCCTTAGCATCCCTACGTCTCATCTCTGCCCAATGCTCGCTTCAGACCTCTGCCCAGGTGGATGTAGCAGCGGCTCCGTCGATCTTCTTGACTCAGCCTGGTTGTCTGGCCGCGCCTATTGGGCCTGCAGCCTTTGCCGCCAGGACCGCCAGCGCATAGACACTTTCCTCTAGCAGATGGGTGCCTGCCGCCAAGGCCTACCGTTTGCCAGAGCCAGAGGAGACCGCCCTTTGGCCGCAGCAGGGAGGGATGGTCTGCCGCCATGCAAGAACCACCGGTGGCAGGAGATCTGGCAGACCACCATCCCTGCTGGAGGATACCCGGTCGCTGCTTAAGTATACCGAGAAGAGTTCAGAAAAGTGTGACGGATCTGTAAAGATTGTGTAAAGCCCGGACCGGCAGGGACGTGCTATGCTCTGTGGCGTTTTTCAAGTTCCGTAGATCAGGACAACCCAGCCTTCAAGCCAGCTACGCCGCTGTCTTCCCTTTGCTCCCTCCCCCTGTCGTCTACTCGCTGAGCCACCTCCTCACCGCCTGATCTCACGCGATCCAGAAGGGCTGCGGCCGGCCCGCCCGGCCCTGTCCCCGCTTGTCCCCCTCTCTTGCAATCTCAGCCCCGTTATGCTATAGTAGTGACACAGGAAGGAAGAAAGAGAGCCATCACCCGCAAGCCTGGCGCGTGCGCGAGCTAGCGCGCCCCAGGCAGAGAGTCAAGAGAGGCCGATGTAGCTCAGTTGGTAGAGCACTCGCCTTGTAAGCGAGTCGTCGTCGGTTCGAGTCCGACCATCGGCTCCGCTGCCCCGGCAGTTGTGGAACGCCGGGGCTTGCCATATTGTGCAGGGCGCGACGCAATGCGAAGGACCCAGTAAACAGGCTTCGGCGCGGCTGCCTTCTATTCTGAGATCAGACCTGGTCTGATCCAGCTTAGCCGCGCGCTTCGACGTCGATGGCACCCTGCTTGTTGAGACGCAGCAGGAAGCGCACAAGCCAGGCGCCTGCAGCTTCGTGGTTACCCGCTCGCTCCGCCGTTCGCCGGTCTGTCAGCTTCTCTGCCCTCTGGCCACCGCTCGGCTCGCTGCCTGCGCAGAACGGATGTTCGCTGGCGTCTAGCAAACACCTGAGCGAGCCTGGTGCTCGCCCTGTTCCGCTCCGTTCCTCACGCCGGCAGCTATCAATGGCACCTGGTTGTCAGACTGCTATAATAATGAAGAGGTTGGCGGAGACTGCTCGTCTGCTCATCGCAGGCCACGCACTGGCGCTGAGCCTGCCTGGCAGAGCACCCCGCGCCTGCCGCTTCATTGTTGCTTGTTCGTCTTTCCTATCCTGGCCCGGCCTGCATCAGTCAGCCAGCCAGCGTTGACGAGCTAAAAAAGCACGCATGTTCGCCGGTCCCGGCTCGCCTGTGCCTGCCAGCTCGGTAGTAAGCCGGAGCCAGTAGCAGAACAGGAGTCAGCAGTGCAGTTCGATCTCAATGAGGAGCAACGAGCGATTCGCGACACCGTCCGTCGCTTCACGGAGCAAGAGATTACGCCCCACGCCTCCAGGTGGGATGAAGAGGAATATTTCCCGCGCGAAGTCTACCTGAAGATGGCCGCCCTGGGCCTCTTGGGCATGACCATCCCCGAGGCCTATGGGGGAAGTGCCCTCAGCCGGACCGTGGCCGCCCTGGTCTATGAAGAGTTGGCTCAGGGAGACATGGCGACCGCCGTGGGTCTCTCGGTGCATAACATGGTAGCCGGCTCCATCGCACGCTTCGGAAGCGAGGATCAGCGCGAGCGCTGGGTCCGGCGCCTGGCCAGCGGCGAGCTGCTGGGGGCCTTTGCCCTCAGTGAAGCTGGAGCCGGCTCGGATGCGGCTAGCCTCCAGTGCCGTGCCGAGCGTCATGGCGACAGCTACGTACTCAACGGGACCAAGATGTGGGTCACCAACGGCGGTGAAGCTGATCTCTATCTAGTTATGGCCCGCACCAGCCCGGTCCGCGGCTCTCAGGGCATCAGCTGCTTTGTGGTCGAGAAAGGTACCCCCGGCTTGCGCTTCGGGAAAACTGAGCGCAAGATGGGCCTGCGCTCCTCTCCAACTCGGGAGCTGATCTTCGAGCAGTGCGCTATTCCGCTCAGTCAGCGCCTGGGCGAGGAGGGCCAGGGCTTCAAGATCGCGCTCTCCTCGTTGGACGGCGGGCGCATCAATATCGGCGCGATCGCCGTGGGCGTGGCGCAGGCCGCTTTTGAGGTTGCCCGCTCCTACGCTCGCCAGCGCACGCAGTTCGGCCAGCCGATCGGCGCTTTCCAGGGCGTTCAGTTTATGCTGGCCGATATGGCGATGAAGATCGAGGCCGCCCGCCTGCTGGTCTATGAGGCCGCCTACAAGCTGGACCACGAGCAAAACGCCAGTATGTACGCCTCGATGGCCAAGTGCTTTGCTACCGATGTGGCTATGGAAGTCACAACCAATGCGGTCCAGGTGCTGGGCGGCGTCGGCTATGTACGAGATTATCCCGTTGAGCGCTATATGCGCGATGTAAAGGTAGCTCAGATCTTCGAGGGCACCAACCAGATTCAGCGGGTGGTGATCGCACGGGCCTTGCTAGGGAATATCCGCTAGTAGACAAGTGTTCTAATCTGCAGAAAAAGACCAAAGCGGTCGATATAACATGAGAGGGGCGTGACTGAGAGGCGCCATCGGGGAGAGAGCATCATGGTCAGGCTTTCTCGCTGCGCTGCAGTGCGCCACGTCTCAGCCATGTCCCACACAGGTCTCACCTGGCCTGGCCAGGTTGGCTGCAGCATCGGCAGGCAGCAAGGCAACGAAAGGGTGAGGTTGCTGCATATGAGCCGCTGCTGCTTAGCTCTTCCTTGTCTTCTCGCACAGAATATGCTAGACTTTTAATGGAATAATAGATCCGTATAGTATGTATTTTTGATAGTTGAGCGGCACCTAGACTTTTCTGTATTTGGCTATAACTCCTGTTGGCGGAGACAGGAGTGGACATATATCTTATCGAAAGCAAAAGAGTGGGCATACTCATGCTTGAGTGTGGTTAGGAGGTTTTTGTTACCTTGACAATGGAAAAAATTCGACTTGTCCCCCTGGGCGGACTTGGGGAAGTCGGAAAGAACATGATGGTGATCGAGTATGGCGAGGACATCATCATCGTTGACGTAGGGCTGATGTTTCCCGATGATGAGATGTTCGGGGTTGATCTGGTGATACCGGACACCAGCTATCTGCAAGACAAAAAGCAGCGTATCCGGGCCATCCTGATCACCCACGGTCACGAGGACCACATCGGTGGCCTCCCCTACGTTCTCCCCGCGCTCGACTTCCCTCCCGTCTACGCCACTCGCCTGACCCAGGGGCTGATTCAGGTAAAGCTGAAGGAACACAAGCTACAGGATCGTGCCGTCATTAAGGTCGTAGCTCCTGGCGACAAGGTGAAACTGGGCAAGTGCACCGCGGAGTTCTTCCACGTCAATCACAGCATTCCTGACGCGGTAGGCATCGTCATTCACACGCCTATCGGCACCGTGGTGCACACCGGTGACTATAAATTCGACCATACGCCGGTCGACGGGCAGCCGGCGGACTTCGGCACCCTGGCGCGCATTGGAACGGAGGGTGTCCTGGTGCTCTTGGGCGATAGTACACGCGTTGAGTCGCCTGGCTATACGCCCTCTGAGCGGGTGATCAGTGAGTCGCTTGACAAGATCTTTGCCAATGCGCCCGGGCGCATTCTAATCGCTACCTTCGCCTCGCTGATTTCACGGGTGCAGCAGGTAGTCGATACAGCGGTGCGCTATGGGCGTCAAGTGGCCCTGGTCGGGCGCAGCATGGTGAGCAATGTGCAGATGGCCATTGACCTGGGCTATCTGAACATTCCCAAGCATACGCTGATCCGGCCCGAGGACATTCATAAGCTGCCGCCCGAGCGTATTGTGATCATCTGTACCGGCAGCCAGGGCGAACCGACCTCAGCCCTGACGCGCATCGCTAACCAGGATCATCGCCTGGTGCGCATCCAGCCTGGCGACACCGTGATCCTCTCCGCAACGCCTGTGCCGGGCAATGAGAAGATGGTCAATCGCACGATCAATAATCTGTTCCGCCAGGGAGCGGAGGTCTTCTATCAGGGTGTCTCGCCGGTTCATGTCTCTGGTCACGCCGCTCAGGAAGAGCTGAAGCTGATGCTGAGCATGATCCGGCCCAAGTTCTTCGTCCCGATCCACGGCGAGTATCGCCAGCTCATGCTACATGCGAAGCTGGCCGCCTCGCTGGGCATCCCCGAGGATCACATCGTGATCGCCGAGGATGGTGACGTGATCGAGGTCACGAAGAACTCGATTCAGGCCGTCGGCCATGTCTCCTGTGGCAATGTCTATGTCGACGGCCTGGGCGTCGGAGACGTCGGTCAAATCGTGCTGCGCGATCGCCAGGTGCTGGCTCAGGATGGCATCCTGATGGCGGTGCTTACGGTCGATAAGGAGACTGGGCGTCCGCTGGCAGGGCCAGACATCATTTCGCGGGGCTTCGTCTACATGCGCGATGCCGAAGAGCTGCTGGCGAGCGCGCGCGAGCGGGTGCTAGAGTCGTTCGTCGGCCTTAATGGCCACGCCTCCGACTGGTCGTTCGTCAAGGATAAGATCAAGCACACGCTCAGCGAGTTTCTCTACGAGAAGACCCATCGCCGGCCTATGGTCCTCCCGGTGGTGATGGAGGTCTAAATCGGCACCGGCACAGAGCAGGAGCGCTCCACTACCTACGGCACGAAATAGCCGGGGCGAGAGCCGCCGCACGATCCGTCGATCGTCGGCCTTGTCTCTCGCCCCTGTTGCATCTGAAGAGGCTGGCCTTTCCTGCCCGGCCTCTCGCGTCGGGCTTGATCCGGCCGCCAGGATCGCAACAGCCTGCTTTGGTCTCGCGGGTTCGCGGGTTGCGACAATTCTGCGACAGGTTACCGATGCGCCTGCGACAGGCGCCGCTTATGCTTCAGTTAGAGAGCGCTGCGAGAGAATTACTGCGGAAGCAGATGCCTTTTGAGATTCGATCCCTTCTCTGCTCTGTTCATCCAGCCAGTCTCCCGAGCGCTCTCTTTTTCTTTGGCTTCGCCGGCTGCTTCTTCCACCTGGACAGGCGGCTTGTCACACCAGAGGAGAGCGTCAGGCCTCTTTCGGTCAGCGCCGTCTCTATATCAGGGGCTGGCCACTATAGACGCTCCTCGCCGCGGGCCGCTCACGCTAAACTGAGTGGCGATCTTCCCACTTGCGCCCTTGGAACATCTGCGCTATCATACTGGTGTTGCGTATAGAACTCCGGCAAGCGCCAGCCAGGCACAAGCGCTGCTGGGGTGGCAGAAGAGTACGCCTCTTTTTGTGAAGACCACGCTTGAACATAGCCTGCCTAGCTAGCGGGAGGAGCAGACGGAGCGGGAATGGCAGCCAGCGACCAGAAGAATCAGCGCAAGGAGCGTATTGTACCGGGTGTCGAGGCAAGACGCACAGCGCGGGCCAGCGCTGCTGCCGGCGCCGTGGGGTCGAACCGTGTCCGTGTTGAGCAGCGAACCCCTGGCCCTGGCTCTGCTAATGCCCGCCAGGCTCCTAAGCGCGCTTCAGGTTCGCGCTCACCGAAGCGTAAGGCTTCCTCCTCGCCTTCGTCACCCCCAGATCAGACCGGCGATGAGCGCTTTATCAATTGGTTGCGCGCGCAGTGGCAGCGTCTCGAACCGCATCAACAGCAGCAATTCTACAGCTTCCTCCTTTTGCTGCTCTCCTTACTCCTGCTTGGCTCGCTGACGATCTTTCGCCAAGCTTTTATTCTGAAGGACTTCTACGCGTTTTTCATGACCTTCTTCGGTTGGGCAGCCTATATATTAGCGTTAGGCCTGCTTGCTCTTGCCGTGGCCTTAATGGTTGAGGGTCTAGCGCGGCGCAGCCTGCTGCGCTGGTCACTGGTGGGCGGCCTGGCCCTGCTCTGGCTTCTGCTCCTGGCCGAGAGCCAGCTGATTTTCGGGGGTGAGACTGGCGGCTTTGTCGGCGCGCTGCTCATTTGGCCTCTCCGCAACTGGCCCGCCGCCGTCGGCCATATTCTCATCCTGGGCCTGATCGTTATTGTCAGCATTGTGACTTTCCGCATTACCTTCGGCCAAATTTTGGCTGTCGCGCGCTTTGTGCGACGGCTCTTTGCCGATCGTGCCGAGCGTCCCAGTCGTGGCGGCGGCGGCGAACGCGCTCGGGGTCCTTCTCCTTTCCTCGGTCAGCGTCCTCGCTACAGTCGCTATAGCAATCAGGCCCAGGCCAGCAATAGCGACAGAGCGGATGCCAGGACCGCTCATGAAGCCGGGAGCTTCCGCTCCGCTGGCCAGTCTCAGCCCGGCGAGGAGTCCGCTTTCAGCGACGAAGAAGAGGACATCATCGAGTTCGAGCCAGATTTCGAGAGCGAGGATGAGCAGAACGACAGAGGGGCGTCTCAGCGCCTCCCGATCGGTTTCGCTGCGCGGGGCTCTCAGCCATCTCCCAAGCCGCTTGATCGTCAGGAATATCAGGCCGCTACACGCGGGGCTCAGCAGCAGCCGCTGCCTTTTGACTCCGAGCGGGCTCCGCAGCAACCATTGCATATTTCGGAGGGCAATGTTGTACCCAACCTGCCCGAAATGGAGCCGCTGACGCCTAACCCCCTCAAGCGACCCTCGTTCGCTGCAGAGGCTGCTAAGGGCTCCCAGTCGCGGGGCGCTGGCCAGCCGCCATCTCCCTGGAAGCTACCGGATCTCAGCCTGCTCAATCGCCCCGAAGATATGAAACTCCAGATGCTTGGTGAGGATACCGTGGCCCTGGCCAAGTTGATTCAAGACACCCTGCGCAGCTTCCGCGTTGAGGCTGAGGTCCGACCCGAAGATATCAGCATCGGCCCCACGGTCATCCGCTTCGGAATTCGCCCAACTGGTAAGCCGGCCATGCAGCCCGATGAGAAAGGGCGCCTGGTCCCTGTGCGCGATGCTTCTGGAAACATCGTCTATGAATCGCGCACTCGCGTGAGTCGTATTATGGCCCTGCAGAACGATCTAGCGCTGGTACTGGAGGCGCGCTCGATTCGCATGGAGGCGCCAGTCCCGGGCCGACCCTATGTTGGCGTTGAGATTCCTAATAAAAATAGTCGCCTGGTGACACTGCGCGAGGTGCTGGAGAGCAAGGAGTACCAGGCGGCGCGCGCCAAGTCCAAGCTGGCGGTGGCTTTGGGCAAAGATGTCGCCGGTGCGGTGCGCGTTGGCGACCTGGCGCGTATGCCCCACCTGCTGATCGCTGGCGCCACAGGAGCGGGCAAAAGCGTCTGCATCAATGCGATGATCGCCACCTTCCTGATGCAGGCCACTCCCGATGATCTGCGCCTCTTGCTCGTTGATCCTAAAATGGTCGAGCTAACGCATTACAATGGCATCCCTCATCTGCTGATGCCCGTAGTGACTGAGGTCGATACCGTCGTGGGCCTGCTCAAAAACGCGATTCACGAGATGGAGCGCCGCTATCGCCTCTTCTCGCGTCTGGGAGTGCGCAATCTGGACAGCTATCGCAAGCTGCGTAACGAGCGGCTGGCCCGCGGAGACAACTCGCTCCAGAATCTGCCCGCTATTGTCATCATCATTGATGAGCTGGCCGACCTGATGATGACCGCTCCCGAGGAGGTAGAAGGTCTGATCTGTCGTCTGGCTCAGCTCGCTCGGGCCACGGGTATTCATCTGGTAGTAGCTACCCAGCGCCCTTCGGTCGACGTGATTACCGGACTGATTAAAGCCAATATTCCGACACGCATCTCCTTTATGGTCAGCTCGGCCATCGACTCGCGCACCATCATTGACATGGGCGGAGCCGAGCGCCTCCTGGGGCGCGGCGATATGCTGTATCTACCCGCTGATGCTGGCAAGCCGGAGCGTATTCAGGGGGCCTTTGTTGCCGACGAGGAGATTGAGCGCCTGGTCTCCTACTGGAAAGAGCAGGCGGCCCAGCATCGTCCGGCAGGCACGCCAGAGGTTGAACCCGGTTGGGAGATCAAGGAACAGGACGCCGAAGAAGCCACGCTTGACGATGAGCTATTAGAGCAAGCAGAACAGGTAGTACGTGAATACGGGCGCGCATCGATCTCGTTACTGCAACGGCGCCTACGCATCGGTTACGCCCGCGCGGCTCGCCTGATCGACCTGCTGGAGGCCCACGGCGTCATCGGTCCCCAGGAGAGCGGCGGACGGGCGCGCGAGGTACTGGAGAGCCATGCAGGGCCAGGCGGAGGCCGGCACGATGGCGAAGGGCGCACGCTGGCCGATGAGGTGGAGGAGATTATTGCCGAGGAACGGGCCAGGCAGGAGGCTCTCCGTCGCCAGCAAGAGCGCCAGCTACGTGAGCCACGCGTCGCCGCTGACCACGAGCCGCCCCTTGGTGAGGATCAATGAAGAGCTAGCGATGGTGGCTCCATCCGCGCCCGACCAGGCCCATCCCTGGCTTCATTCATGTTACCATTGCCCTGCGCTCGCACCTCTCTCGCCCGATCGATTGATTGACCACGCCCACGGCAGCGGAGAGGCGGCAGGCTGAGCAGCGAGTCAGCCACTCAGCACAAGCGGGCAGGGCCGACAGCCAGGCAGCAGACCACGACTGGGGCGGCGATCAGGTCCGGGCTGACTCACCAGCCCTCGGCCTCCAGCTCCTTGAGCAGCTTCTGATCCTCTTTGCTGCTCAAATCTAGCTTGGCAAAGAGATCGGGGCGCCGCCGGCGTGTGCGCCGCAGGGCTTCCTTTCTCCGCCAGCGAGCGATCTGCGCATGATTGCCCGAGAGCAAGATCTCTGGCACCTTCCAGCCGCGGAACTCGGGCGGACGGGTGTACTGGGGATACTCGAGCAGATAATTGCTGTGCGATTCTTCGTGAGTTGATTCGTCATGCCCCAGAACACCGGGGATCAGGCGAGCGACGGCGTCGACGACTACCATTGCTGGTAGCTCGCCGCCGGTGAGCACATAATCGCCGATCGAGAGCTGATCGGTAGCCAGATGCTCGGCTACGCGCTCATCGACCCCCTCGTAGTGACCACAGATCAGCGATAGGCGCGGCTCACGCGCCAGCTCGCGCGCGATTTGCTGGTTGAATAGCCGGCCCTGGGGAGTGAGCAGAATAATGGGGCCGCCCTGATAGACGGCCTCGACGGCGGCAAAAATCGGCTCGGGCTTCATCACCATCCCGACGCCGCCACCATAGGGATAATCGTCGACAACGTGATGCTTATCGGTCGTAAAATCCCGAATGTTATGCAAGGCTATCGAGAGCAGACCACGCTCACGGGCACGTTTCAAGATGCTTTCAGAAAACGGCCCTTCAAACATGGCCGGGAAGAGCGTGAAGATGTCGATGTGCATCACTGTCCTACCTGAAGGCTTTGTGTTAAAATAGCACTGACATCGAACGTTGACAATCCCCGGCGGGAGGCCGTGCCAACCCGCCGGCCCCGCTCTGTATCCAGAGAGATGCCTTATCTCTGTTTTTGTCTTTGGCGGAGCCTGCCATGTCCCGATCCCTGACGCAGCATTTCAAGGACCTGCATGGCCAACTTGTGATTCTTATCGGGAGCGCCATTCGCCTCCTGGGGGGAGAGGCCGGGCTATTCGTGGTTGCCAACGAGGCCTTTGACCCCCAGAGTAGCGAAGAATACACAGCTTATCAAATCAATGAGGCGGCGATCGCTAGCCTGCTGGCCCACATCCAGCGCGGGCCACTGCCTACCCCGGCCCGTCCCTTCGTCGTTGAGCGCCTGCCAGCTTCCCTATTGGATGAGCTGGACCTCTTTGCGGACTTCATCGGGCCGGACGCCGATTCCAAGACCGTCCCTGTCCAGGTCCACAGTGGTCAGCGCCCCGCCGGCTCCGGCCTTGAAAGCCATCGCCAGGCCCAGGAGTATGAACGTTGCTCGCTGATCCTCCACGATCAAGGTGGCTTGATAGGGATGCTACATTATCTTCGCCCCGTTGGACGCAACTCCTGTCTGGAGAGCGATGAAATTCGCTTCGCCCTCTTCCGGGCCCAGCTTGCCGCCAGTATGCGCTTTGCCCTCAAGGCTCAGTCGCTGGTGCGCGAGCAGGAGCGTCTGGCGGCTATCTTTCAATACAGCACCGACGGCATCCTTACCGTTGACCATGCCTTCCGCATCATCGACTTTAACCCGGCGATGGAACGACTGACGGGCTGGCGCGAAAGCGAGGTGCTGGGCCGTTTTTATTATGATGTGCTGCGCCCCAAGGATCGGCAAGGCAACGACCTGGGACTAGAAAATTCGCCCATCTTGCAGGCGTTCGCAGGCAAGCCCGTGGTCAACCGCGAGATCCAAATCACGGCGCGGGATGGCCAGCGCTTCAGCGTCAGCGTCTCCGCCTCCTGCGTCCACTCAGCGCGCGGCGAGCCGATGAACGGCATTCTGACGGTGCGCGATATCACCCGCGAGCGCGAACAGGAAGAGCAGCGCTCGATGTTCATCTCGGTCATCTCCCACGAGCTGCAGACGCCGATCGCCATCATCAAAGGCTACGCCTCGACGCTGGCACGCGCCGACGCCAGCTTTGACCGCGAGACCCTGCGTGCACGCCTCCTCGCTATCGAGGAGGAGGCTGATCGTCTCAATAAGCTGGTGGGCAACCTCCTCTATGCCTCGCGTATCGAAGCCGGCGGCCTGCACATGGAGATCGCTCCCCTGGACCTGGAGCCGCTCATTCAGGGCGTCGTGCGGCGCTTCCAGGCCAGAAGCGCCGACGTCGAGATTAAGGTACAGCTCCCTCCCAATCTACCGCTGGTCATGGCCGACCGCGACCGCATCGAGGAGGTCCTGGAAAACTTGCTGGATAACGCTATCAAATATTCGCCACGGCAGCGCACTGTTACCGTGAGCTGCTCAACCGTGGGCGATGAAGTGATTGTGAGCGTCAGCGATCAGGGCATGGGTATCTCCCTGCGCGACCAGGAGCGGCTTTTCCAGCGTTTCCAGCGCATTAATCACCCGTCAACATCGGGGCGCCCGGGCGCCGGCCTCGGCCTCTATATCTGTCGCGCAATCATCGAGGCTCATGGAGGGAGGATCTGGGTGGAAAGTGCGCTGCATCAAGGCTCAACCTTCTCGTTCAGCCTGCCTCGCAAGGAGAAAGCGCAATTGCCAATGGTGGTGTTTTAAAGATGGAAAAGGAAAATTTCGATCATCGTGATATTACTATCCTCATTGTCGATGATGAGCCACGTATTCGCGATCTCGTTCGAATGAACCTCGAGCTAGAGAACTATCATGTTTTGGAAGCAAGTAGTGGAGAGGAGGCCCTGGAGCAACTGCGTGAAAACCTGCCTGATCTCATTGTGCTTGACGTCATGATGCCTGATATGGATGGCTTTGAGACCCTGCGCCAGATTCGCGAGGTCTCGACCGTGCCCGTGATCATGCTGACAGTGCGCCAAGACGAGCATGATCGCATCCGCGGTCTGGACCTGGGAGCCGACGACTACATCGCCAAGCCCTTCAGCCCGCGGGAGCTGCTCTCGCGTATTCGCGCCCTACTGCGCCGGGCCTTCATGCCGCCACCGGCGCGCAAGACAGAGATCGTCGTTGACAAGGATCTCAAGATCGACTTTGCCAGGCGGGAGGTCATTGTCCGTGGCCAGAAAGTCACGCTGCGTCCGACCGAGTACCGCCTACTTTATCACCTGGTGAACAACGCCGGGCGCTTACTCACCCATGAAACCCTGCTCTCTAAGGTTTGGGGTCGAGAATATCGCGACGAGGCCCACTATCTGCGACTGTATATTACCTACCTGCGGCAAAAGATCGAGAAAGATCCTGCCCACCCTCAATATATCTTGACAGAGCGGGGCGTAGGCTATCGCTTCAAGGAATTGGAGGGCTAAGCGACCATGTACAACCAGGTTCGGGGTAGAACCTTGTGTCCTCGCGAATGGCTGGGCTTGCTGGCTTTGCCGCTGCTTCTACTAATGGTCACAGCGAGCGCCTGTGCGCCCTTTGGCAATGCCGCCTCTGTTAAGACGCCGGCGTCTGGCGACGTCACGGCCAGCCCGAAGCCGTCGCCGACGCCCCAGAACCTGCCCGCGCTTTTGCAAGCCGAGCACCTGCTCATGACCACCGAGCACCCCCCTCGTGACCTCTACAGCCTCGCCCAGCGTCTCAAGCTGCATAGTCCGCGCGCGTTGCCCCACCGCGGACGCAACACACCGCTGAATGCGCACATCGGCCAAGAAGACCAGTTCTGGCTGATCAACCTTGATACCCACCGCTACCAGCGCATTCGCGCCAGGCTCGTCTACATCACCCCCCATGTCTATATGTACGTTGAGGATGGCCAGAGCGTCAGCCTGACGGCCCTCAAAAGCTCAGCCGACCTTTTTGAGGAGCGCATCTATCCTGGCGAGCATGCTATCTTCGGCAGCGAGTGGCAGCCAGGCATCGATGATGATCCCCACCTGACGATTTTGAACGCCGCGGGGCTGGGGAGCGGCGTCGGCGGCTACTTTTCCTCCGATGACGAGTATCCAGCAGCCATCAACCCCTACAGCAACGAGCGCGAGATGATCTACATAGACCTTGATACCCTGCTCCCCGGCACGGCGGATTACAACAGCACCCTCGCCCACGAACTGCAGCACATGATTCACTGGCATGTCCATCCAAGTGACCCGAGCTGGGTCAACGAAGGAATGTCTTTGCTGGCTCAGCACATTAACGGCTTCTCCGTCGACGGCGTCGACCGCGCCTTTCTTGCCCATCCCAATACCCAGCTCACCGACTGGAGTGATGCCATGCCAGCAGCCCTCGACCACTATGGAGCCGCCTATCTCTTTCTCGCCTACTTCGCCGAGCACTACGGCGGCTATCCCATCCTCAAAGAGCTGCTGAGCGATCCCGCTGATCCCCCCCTTAGCTTTGACCATGTCCTTGCCCGTCATGGTTATAAAGACCGCTTTGACGACGTAGTAAATAAGTGGTACCTCGCCAACTTCGTCCAGGACTACAGTATCGATCAGGGAGACTACGGCTACGCCACCATTCAAACCGGGCTTAGCGTGCCGTCGCAGCCAGTGACGAGCTATCCCTTCGCCATGATCAACAGCATTCAGCAGTACGCAGCAGAGTACTACACCTTTGAGCCAGCAGGCCAGGCGGGCGTTTTGACCCTGACCTTTAGCGGCACACCCACCACGCCGATTATTGCGAACACGCCCTACCATTCGCACTATGAGTGGTGGAGCAACCGATATGATAATATGGATAGTACCCTAACTCGCGCCTTTGACCTGCGCGGGCTTAAAGGCAAACACGTCACTCTGCAATTCGCCGCCTGGTTCGACCTGGAACGCGATTATGACTATGCCTTTGTAGAAGCCTCGACCGACGGGATCAACTGGCAAACGCTGCCTGGACGCTACACCACGGCCAGCAACCCCAATGGGGGGAACTGGGGTTATGGCTATACAGGAACCAGCGGCGGCGCAAGCCCGCAATGGGTAGAGGAGCAGATTGATTTGACCCCCTACGCTGGTCAGCGCATCCAGTTGCGCTTTGAGGAGGTCACCGATGATGCAGTTAATCGCCAGGGCTTCGCCCTCGCCTGGATACGCATTCCAGAGCTGCACTTCGAGGATACCCTGACCAGTGACAACGGCTGGGTCAGTCACGGCTTTATCCGTTCGGCGAACGTGCTACCGGAACACTATAGTGTCCAGGCTCTGATCTATGAGGGCCAGAACTTCAGCGTTCGCCGCCTTGCTGTTGATATGGCCAGCGGGCAAGCCACTATGACCATCCCGGACTTTGGCAGGAAGGTCAGCCGTGTCGTTCTCGTCATCTCCGCCTGGGCAGTTGCCACATCGCTCCCAGTCCGCTACCAGCTCACGGCCCGGCTCGGGCTATCAGCCTAGCTGAAGCCCCACGGCCAAGCCGCGCCGCGCTGGATCAGGTGGCTAACGAGGGAACCAGAGGGAGGCAAGAAGCAGACTTATGTACTACCCACCCAGTGATCCAATCAAGACAGCAGCCGCTCTGGCAGCCTGCCAGGGTGGGCAGCTTCATTCATCCACAAGCAAGCAGGCAGACAAACCATAGAGCAATCAGGCTCCATTGGGCCTTATCCTGAGCTGAGCTGAGCTGGAGCTGAATGGCAGCGTGCGCCAGCCGCTGTTGAATCTCAAACTGTCTATAGGCTTGGTTTGTTGTATAGTTAGTGACCTTGTCTAGACTAGAGGGGATGGGAAAGACCTTGAACAAGAAGGAACGTGTTGACGCCGCCTTGCGCGGCAAACCGGTCGATCGCGTGCCGGTGAGTATGTGGGGGCACGACTATGAGCGCGAATGGAACATGCAAACCTTTGTCGAGGCCATGATCGAGAACTTCACGCGCTATGACTGGGACTTTCTCAAGGTGAACCCTCGTGCCTCCTACCACGTCGAGGGCTGGAAGGTCCGTGTGCGTCCCTCTGGCGACAAATACAAGCCGCCGATCTTCGAGGATACCCCCATTAAGAGTACAGCGGATTGGAAGCGACTACGCCCGCTGGAGCCAACCCAGGGAGCGCTGGCAGAGCAGCTACGGGCCATGCAGCTCATCAAGTATCATCTTGGCAACGATGCCTACTTTGTCCAAACCATTTTCTGCCCTCTGGGAGTAGCCAAATATCTGGCGGGCAACAGTACAGAGGCGGTGCTGCATAGCATTCGCGAAGACCGCAAAGCCCTGCATACCGGGCTGCGGACCATCCTGGAAACATTCATTACCTTCGCCATCGCCTGCATGGAAGAGGGCGCCAGCGGCATCTTCTACGCCACCAATGGCTGGGCTCGCGAGGGCCTGCTGACCCAGGACCAATACCGCGAGTTCGGCGAACAGTACGATCTGGAATTTCTGGACGCCATCAAGGGACGCAGCAAATTCACCATTCTGCATAACTGCGGTCCCCGCATCTACTTTGACCTGCTGGCAAACTACCCTGTCCATGCCATTAGCTGGGCCGCCACCCTGGAAGGGAACCCCGATCTACGTGAGGGCAAACGCCGCTCAGGAAAGGCGGTGATGGGCGGCATCAGCGAAAAGACCGTGCTGCGCACCGGTACCCCCGACCAGGTACAGGAGGAGGTGCAGAAGGCTTTGGAGCTAACCAACGGCGAACACTTCATCCTCGCCCCAGGCTGCGCTGTCCCCCCAGATGTCCCCCCTAGAAATTTGGAGGCCATCCGCCGTATGCTGTCTTGACACATGTCAAGGCATTCGCTATACTGCCACGATAAGGAGCGGCGCAACCTGTTCCCTTTAGCAGGAAGAGGTTTCGCGCTGCGTCAACGCTCTGGCAGGTATCAGTACGCGGCGCGACTCTCTCAGGTCGCGCCCAATTCTTTTGTTGTTGGCTGGCCAGCTCGGCTCGGCTTCGTTCGCTTAGCCTGGCTCGGCTTGCCTCGCCTCGGCCTGGCTTGGCCTGGTTCGGTTTGGTCCGGTCCGGTTCAGTTCGGTTCAGTGACGAGGATGCGTAAGCGACGGTCAGCAGCAGCAGTAAGGAGGAGTGGGGCGAAGTTGCGATGGCATAGAGAGGAAACAGCTCGGGGCTGGGAACGTTACCAGCGCTATCGTACGCTGCGCGCGTACTCAGCTGGGGGCGTGGTTTTCCGCCTGGTTCCTGCGCCTACGCCAGTCCCGATCGCCCAAAGGCAACAGCAAGAGCACTACGCCAGACAGCGATCCGTTCAGGGGAAAGCGGTACGCAATCAGAAGGCCCCCGCTGGGAGCGAAGGGATGAGCATCGAGGTGGCCCTGGTCGGGCGCAGCCATCCAGGGATCTGGGTCCTACCAAAGGGGACGCCCCATGCTGGTGAGACGATTGAACAGGTGGCCCTGCGCGAGGTGCAGGAAGAGACAGGCCTGCAGGTGCGCCTGATCGCTTATATTGGCACGATCTCTTATCGCTTCGTGCGCGATCACATCCGCTACTATAAGCAGGTGCGTCACTTCCTCCTGGAGGCCATCGGCGGCGATATCGCGCTGCACGATCATGAGTATGACCGCGTGGGCTGGTTCTCCCTGGGCGAGGCCTGCCGCCTTCTGACCTATCAGAACGAGGTCAATATTCTTTACCAGGCGGAGGCCATTCTGCAGCGCTGGCTACAACAGCGGCACCGACAGGAAGGATCTTGTTAGCCCTATGCACGAGCAACAAGAGCACGTACGCTATTCCCTGTTTCGGCGGATCTTCTTCCCCTATAGTGGCGGAGAGGCGCTGACGATCAAACAGAGCCTGCGCATCATCATCGCCTGGATACTGGTCGTTCCAGTATCTATGACGCTGCTGACGCTTGTCCTGTCCTTGCTCCTCGGGTTCTCTCCGCAGCACATTATTCTACTCGCACTCATTACGTTCTTATCAGGCGTGATGGTCTTTGG
Source organism: Thermogemmatispora argillosa (assembly GCF_059696725.1). Taxonomy (NCBI): domain Bacteria; kingdom Bacillati; phylum Chloroflexota; class Ktedonobacteria; order Thermogemmatisporales; family Thermogemmatisporaceae; genus Thermogemmatispora; species Thermogemmatispora argillosa. The sequence goes on from NZ_AP019377.1 coordinate 2,901,489, forward strand.
CCTCTTAAGCCTGGTCGTCATCGCCACCAACAATCGAGCCGCGCGCCTGCGTCAGGAGCGGCTGGCTCGCTTAAGCCAGAGAAGCCAGACAGCAGAAGAAGACCGTGGAGGTAGGTATGGATCTTAGTGTCGAGGGCAAATCTGAGCGCATTCCTCCCGGCTCACACATTTGCCAGCTCTATAGCAAAGTGACGGAGATCCCAGGTGTGACGGCGCGTCTCTTGCGCGTTGGCCTGGCAGCCTCGGAAAAGTGTCTCTTTGCTGCCGCACCTGCCCAGGTTCAAGAGCTGCGCGAGGAATTGGTGAAGCTGAACGTCGATGTCGCTGCCGCGCTTGCCAGCGGACAGCTGGTCTTGCATGAGGAACGGGAAAGTTTCCTTGCCAATGGCTCCCGTTTCGATCCCTATTTCTTACTCTCGTCTCATCAGACGTTCATCGCTCAAGCTCTCCGCGAAGGCTGGAAAGCCGTGCGTATCTCTATCGATATGACCTGGCTGACCAGCGATGTGGCGACTCCCGAGCAGATTCTGAAGTACGAGGCAGCCTCTGACGCCGTGTTCACTTTCCAGAATGCGCCCATCATCGCCCTAATGCACTATGACCATAGCAAGCTCATGCCCGGCCTGGTGGCTGAGCTGCTCAAGCTGCATCCTATCTCCGTGGTCGGGAAATACATCAAACGTAACCCTTATTACCTCAACTCGGAGCAGTACATGCTCAAGGTACTGCGCATGAGTCGAGATAAGGACCAGGGACGCGCCGGCTCGTAGACGAGAGGCAGGCGCCTTTCGTCTGGCAGGAGACAGACAGTTTTCGAAGAGCTGTAGGCAAGCACGGAGGCAGAGGAGGCTGTCCCGACGTCGCCCGAGGGCAAGGAGCCGGGCCAGAGAGAAGGCTTCTGTTCCGGTAGGGTCAGCATATGTGTCCTGCCCCGCCGTGTCCTGCCCCACCTGGCCCGGTCTCTTATCCAGCCGGTGGCTTCTCCAGCTCGCCGGCTGAATAACTGATTCACCTACCAGCGCCGTGCATGAACTTTTGCTGCTGCGCTCACGTTCAGCCTCACTGGCTTGCTATGTTGCTTTCCAGCTCGGCTGCTTACTGTGCTGATCCTCTAGCTGAAGAGGTTGCCCAGGCCCCCAAAGTTACTGGTACCCCCGGCCTGGGGAGCACCTTCGTACTGGGGTGGATGATAGGTCATAGACTGGATACCCACCCGTCCCGGACCAATGAAGCGATTCAGCGTGATCGAAGCGCCCGCCATAAAACCACCGATGGCCCCCAGAATGCCCCCACCGCGCTGCGAGCCGGCCACAGTCGTCACTGTCATCTGCACTGAAGGATCTTTCCAGAGCCAGGCCCCTGGCTCGATGTCCAGCGCTTCGCCGGGGGCCAGCATCTTTTCAAAGACATTGCCATATCCATGCAGCAATAGAAGTCCCTCACTACCAACAGCCGTGAAACGGTCAATAAAGAAGCCTGTACGGCTAAACAGGATGTTGGCAATTCCCTGCACAAAGGTAAAGTCGTACTCAATGTTGCCAGTAGCCACAAGAAACTGATGCTCGCGCACCTCAACGGTCTGGCCAGGCTGGAGGCGTAAGGCGACAATCTGGCCAACCGAGTCGCGGGAGAAAGCAATATTGCCAGGCCCATAAGCCTCGGTCAGGAAAATCTGCAGTCCGGCAAAGAAACGACGCGCGGCCCCTCTGAGTGATTTGAAGCCGATTTGAACACCAGGATGCTTCCAGAGCAGAATATGATGCTCGAAGTAGATAGGCATTTGGCTGCCGAGCATGATATCAACAACCGGCACAAGCTCGCCCTCGATGGAAACGGTCATATCGGCAATCTGCAAAGGGCCGCGGGGGTTATGCAGCTCAGCACGGGGCACAGCGTTGCCAAAAGGACTGCTGCCGTATTCTTCATACTGCTGGGGGGGCACATATCCTGCAGAGGGAGCGCTATAGGGATCAGCCGGCCCCGCCGAAGACGAGGGCGGGACGGGAGTCCTCCCCGCCTGCTGCAGCGGCATCCCACAAGTACCACAGAAACGCGCTCCATCAGCGACTTGACTTTGACAACGGGGACAGATCATTACCAAAAACCTCCCGGGTGCTAGGTTCAAACAAAATAGGCCAGGCAAGACATAGCAGAGACGTAGCAGCGGCCAACTCAGCTCAGAGTAGAGGGCAAACGCTCGGCTCTGACCGGCCTCGCGCCATCCATCGCAAACAACATCACGGCACAGTCATTGCTCTGCCGCTTTCGGTCCTCTTGCTTTCCCCAGCAGCTCGCCTGACCACCCACCAGTCACGCTGATCACCCGGCTCTACCTGGACAGCGGCAGGGAGGCCAGGCAGGTAGACAGACAAGCCAATCAGCCAGCAGAGCAACGAAAGCGGGGCGTGTTGCCAGTTCGTCACCATCATGGCTCTCGTTCGCCCCTTGCATGCATTGACCTCGCCTCCTCTGCTCCGGCTCCGCGTAGAGCGGTATCAAGCGAGCCTGCTCAAGAAAGCAGAGGCACGAAGACAAGAAAAGTAGCATACCCTCTCTTGAGAAATATAAACGAAGAGAAAGCCTTGAACTCAAGAACGAGCTGCCAGATGGGAGCATGAGCCTGCCGCCCGGCTAGCCGAGCAAGCGGCGAGGAGAGAGGCAAAGCCAACCGAGGCGGTGAACAGAGTAGAGGAGGAGAGAGCACCGACCGCCCAGCCGTTCAAGCGGCAACAGACCCCCCTTTCTCCAGGCAGAGCCGGAGTCACACACACTGCCAGAGCGGGGGCAGGAGGCAGCGAGACTAGAGCACACTGCCCTACGCTACTTACTACCTACAAATACATAGGTCTTATCCGTAACCTGAGCGCGCGCCGCGCCAATACCCACAAAGGCAAAGAGACCCTCAACCGCGGGCCAGCGCAACGCGGAGCAGAGCAGGCAACCTAGCCACGTATGTAGCGAATCAACGGGAGCCGCTGAGGGTCTCCGCCAGCGACCATCGAGATCAACAAGCAAACAGGCAAGCAGTGCGGTGCCAGACGCAGCTATGGGCGGCTGCTAGGTGCGGCGGGCAGCGCACAAAACATGCTTTCTCCTGATCGCCAGTCACCGGCTCGCGAGCGCAGCGCCAGGTTTTGGCTCTCACCGGGTTCCCATCGACCAGCAAGCAAGCGAACAGATCAATCAAGCAGTCAATCGAAGAGAACCGGATCGAACCAGGCCACTAGAGCACGAAGCTATCAGCGAGCGGGCTGCGGTTGTTACCATTCTCCCGCTTCTCATTCAAGTTCACTGACTGCTGGCTACCAGTCTGGCGCATCTGCTGAGATGGATAACTGGCATTTTGAGCCGTATTGGGCGTTACTGGAGCGCTCTGAAGGTTCTGCAAGCTCTGTAGAGCAGCCTGAGACTGAGCCATAGGCTGATCGGTAGCCAACTGAATTGTCTTCCCCTCGATGACCACCGCGATGCCGACGCCGCGGCGCAGATCGGCAAGCTGGCGGCGCAGCTCACGGTTCTCGGCCTCCAGGGCCTCCATCAACTTCTTTTGCTCCAGCAGCAGCTGAGCGATACCTTCGAAACCAGCACTAGCACTGCGTTCCATAGCGGACTCCTCCTGCGTACTCCGTGTACCCAACAATTCTAACAGAAAAGCACCCATCACAAAGCCACGTCCTCCCAACTTAGTTCGTCCCCAACAAGGGGACGATCCGATCCCAGATGGCAGCCGCAACCTCCTCCTTGGGCATGACTGGCAACTCCTCCAGGCCGCCATCGGCGTGGAAGATAAAGACCTTATTCGTATCAGAGCCGAAGCCACTATCGGGTCGAGTTACATCGTTGGCGACCAGGAGATCCAGGCCCTTCTGCGCCAGCTTCTGCCGGGCGTAGGAGAGCACATCATGGGTCTCGGCGGCAAAGCCAACGCGGATCAGGCGGTGTGGGCGAGCAGACGTTTCCAACGAGCGCGAGAGCGATGCCCCAGCCCCCGCTGCCGGCCCTGCCGCATCGTGCGTCTGTTGGGCGGCAGCCGCGGCCTGTGACGTTACCTGCCTGGCGGACAGCTGCGCGAGTTCCTGCAAGATATCGGGATTACGCACCAGACGCAGCGTCAGGACCTCATCGGCCTGGGCTTGAGCCTGAGCGCGCCCCTCCGCGCTCTCGCCTTCGTGGCCACCCAGCTCCTCCTTCTTAATTTTGCGCGGTGCGGGGGCAGCGGGACGGAAATCAGCCACCGCAGCATTCATGACCAAGACATCGGCGGTGGCAACGGCGCTGCGTACGGCCTCCAACATCTGGAGAGTGGTCTCTACCTCCTCAAACTCCGCCCCATAGGGGGGGGTCAAAGCCGTCGGAGCCGAAATCAAGCGCACCTGAGCGCCGCGCGCCAGGGCCTCCGCAGCCAGAGCAAAGCCCATCTTCCCAGAGGAACGATTTCCCAGGAAGCGGACCGGATCAAGCGGCTCGCGCGTACCGCCGGCAGTAACAACGACACGCCGACCGGCCAGGTCGCCAGTGCGTCCCAACAGCCAGCGCACCGCTCCCAGCAGGGTCGACGTCTCTGGCAGGCGCCCGGGGCCGATGGCCCCAGAAGCCAGATGCCCTACCTCCGGCGGGACAACATGGGCCCCGCGCTCACGCAGGAGCGCCAGATTCGCCTGTGTTGCAGGATGCTCATACATCTCAGCATCCATCGCAGGAGCCAGCAAGAGCGGCGCCCGCGTGGCCAGGGCCACCGCCGTCAGCAAATTGTCAGCGATTCCGTGAGCCAGCTTCGCAATCGTATTGGCTGTTGCCGGCACTATCGCCAGCAGCTCAGCAGCGCGCGCCAGCTCAATGTGTAACTCGGCGGCATGCTCTGCCGCCTGCCACAGATCGCTATAGACGGGCCGATGGCTCAGAGCGGCGAACGTCAAGGGACGGATAAACTCTTCAGCGCGCTCCGTCATAATCACATCGACGAGCGCCCCCGCCTGCTGTAACTTACTCACCAGGTCAGCAGCCTTATAGCAGGCGATCCCCCCACAAACGCCGACGATGATACGCCTGTTGAGTAACACTTTCCCTGTTGCCCGTCCGCTCGCTCGCTCGCTCATTGTATCCAGAACTAGCCCGGGTGTACCCGGATAAGAACATTGTTACAATAACATAAGGTGAAAAGTGCGATCAAGCAAGATGCCAAGAAGTACCATGCGCCCCTCTTCGCCTTTATGCCCGATATCCTGCCGCTGTTTCTCGCTGTTCCTTGCTATCCCTTCACCCTCCGATCTGGGGGCCTCAGCAGTCTCGGGAAGCGGAGGGAGGGAAGGAGGGCCGGAGTGGACAGCGGAGATAGCGAAGCCAAGGAGAGGGCCGGCCAGGGCTGGCCGACTGTCTCTTGCTGCGCCGGCTGCCAGCCCTGGCTATGCCTCGTCCCCGCTTGTTTTTGCCTCTCTTTTTCTCTATATGTCGTCAGTCGCGATCACCCGCCTTGCTTAGCGCCTGACATCCTTGCGCTTCAGGAAGTAGGCGATTAGCCAGGCGAGCACAACGCTCATGAGGGCCAGGGCAAACCAGGTCAGCAGCAGGTGAAAGACGGCCTCAGCCTGGCTATGGCCCTCATAGGTTGGGAAGAGGGTACCGTGATAAGAGAAGTCGTCGGCCCCTAGCTTATCGCCGTGCAGACCGATCGATGAGCCAAGCGCCGCCATCGCCCAGCGAGCCGCGAAGAAGGCGCCCAGGAACTGCATGAGTGGACCTTTCAAGGCGAAGATGATGCCCGAGAAAATGACCTGGGGAATGAGCACTATCGGAACAAAGCTCATAGCCCGGTCATTGTTGGGAGCAATGGCCGAGATGGTCAGCCCCAGCATCAGGCCTGCCAGCGAGGTGAGCGCCATCGTAATGTAGATCTCCAGCCCGACGGGCAGGAAGATCCCCTGATGGAAGGGGGCTTTCAGATTGACCATCACTACCAGGACCAGGCTCTGAAGAAGGCAAAGCAGGCCCAGCACCGCGATCTTTGAGAACATGTACGGGATGATGCCCAGGTTGACCGCCCGTTCACGCCGGTAGATGGGCGCCTCTTTGACGATTTCGCGCGCGCCATTGATACAGCCGAACATCACGGCGGCAAAGGCCATGATGAAGAGAATCTTCTGCGCATCACCACCCGAACCCGGCGCAATGTAGTAGTTCAGCGCCTGATCCTCGGTCAGGCCTTTCTGGGCGAGAAGCGCCTGTCCCTGCGGCGTATGCAGGGCGTTCACCACGTTCTGGCAATCGTATTTATTGCCGTTGGGGACCGTGATCGGGATAGCTGGTAGACCCGACGGGGGGGGCTGCGTCTGGCAGGTAGCGATGCTGCTCGAATCAAAGGTACCGTGCCCGGCCAGGAAGAAGAGAATCAGGCCAATCACAGGCGCCTGCAGTAACAAAATGAGCAGGTTCCCAACGTCGTTCTTGAGCAGCTCCAGATAGCGGAAAGAGAGCAGCCAGAACTGCCGCCACGGGTTGCCGCGCTTTGGCGGTTTGACAGCCACGGTCTGGGCATAGGGCTGGTTGAGGCGGCCCGCTGGTCCCGTGCTTAGCGGCATAGCAACATACTTCTGATAATCGGCGGACTGCTTGAAGCGCTCCGCTGCCTGCTGGGGAATATTGGGATTCTCGTCGGTTGGCTCCAGCAGACTATAGATCTCAGCAAAATCGCTGCGACCAAAAAACTGCTTGGCCTCTTCTGGGGGTCCAAAGTAGGCCAGATAGCCGCCCGGGGCCAGAAAACAGATGTAGTCGCAGACATTAATATTGGTCGTCGCATGCGTCACCAGGATGATGGTATGCCCCTTATCAGCCAGGCGCCGCAGCAGCAGCATCATCTTGCGGTCCAGTCCAGGATCAAGGCCCGAGGTCGGCTCATCCAGAAAGAAGACGCTGGGATTAGCCAGCAGCTCCATCGCGATCGAGACACGTTTTCGCTGGCCACCGGAGAGTTTACTCACCAGCAGATGACGCCGGTGGGTCATTTCGACGTCTTCCAGTACCTCCTCGATGCGCTTCTGAATCTGCTCATGGGTGAAATCTTCGGGCAAGCGCAACTTGGCGGCGTAGTAGAGCACGCGCTCCACCGTCAGATCGCGATGGACAATATCATCTTGGGGAACGTAGCCAAGCTGAGTACTAAAGGCGGCCAGGTTCTTGTAGTAGTCCTGGCCATTGTAGAGGACAAGCCCTTCCTGAGCTGGCCGCAGACCGTTAAGGGCATCCATGAGGGTCGATTTCCCAGCCCCCGAGCCACCGACGACAGCCACAAATTTGCGCGGCGGGATAACAAGCGAGATGTCTTGCAGCAACAGCATATGATGGGTGCCGTAGCGCTTCAGATGCAGGGCATCAATGCGGATGCTGCGACTCTCGTCATGCTGTGTCAGCTCGGTGCCGGTGTAGATCAGCCTGAAGGGGCCAATACGGATCTCATCGCCGGGCATCAAGAGGCGCTGCCCCACGCGCTGCCCGTTGACATAGACATGGTTTGTGCTGCCCAGGTCGACGATGCGATAACTACCGTCGGCCAGGCGCTCCAGGCGTGCATGATGACCCGAGACCTGGGGATGGCTGAGTACGAGCATGTTATCGCGATGGCGCCCGATGGTGATCACTGGCGCCCCCAGGGGCACCGGACGGATCTCGGGCAGCATCTCTTGAGCCTGGCCGCTGCCGTCGTTGTAGGCCAGTGTGACCAGGGTACCATGCTCGTCGCCAATACGGAAGATATCGCCTCGCTCTAGCGGCTTGCGAAATTGTTCGTCGCCCCGAATACGCTGGCCACGATAAAGGAGGCCGTTGAGCGTTCGCCCGCGCGCCGGGTGAGGATGAACGATGTAGGGCTGGTTGCCGTCAAAGACGATCTGAGCGTGAAAGGCCGAGATAATCGGGTCCGGGATCACAATATCATTGGAGGGATCACGCCCGATACTGATGACCGGCTTATTGAGCGGATAGACTAGCTTTTCCCGCCGCACGTTGCTGCTGATCTCGAGCGAGGGTACTCCCTGGGGGACGCCCGCATCGGCCATTGCTGCAAGCTGCCCCTTGAAGAGATCAGAATCAACGCGCTCGGTCCCTCCTTCACCTGCCGTCGGTACTGCGCCAGCCGGAACGGCGCCCGGTCCACTCACGGGCGCTGGTGTGGGCGACGGTGTGGGCCTTGCGCCTGGCATAGCTGGCGACTGTGGGCTACCCGCTGTACCCGCAACGGCGCCAGCGCCAGCCGGCTGCCCGACCTCGCCAGGTCCCTTGCTGACGCCACCACCAGCCTGCCCGGCTACTACCAGGAAAAGAAAGGTCGTGCCCGGACCAAGTCCGATCGTGTCACGATCATGAATGGTTTCCCGCTGCACCTGCCGCTGATTGACGGTGACAGTATTCTGAGGGCTTAGCTTCTCAATGATCCAGGTCCCGTTTTCGTAGAGCAGGCGAGCATGCTGCCGCGAAACCGTCGGGTCAGAAATAACGATATCGTTACTTGGCTCGCGTCCAAGAGTGGTGACCGTCTTGACGATTTGCACAGTCGTGCCCGCCAACGGGCCAGTGAGGAAACGGAGTGTAGCCAGGCCCGGCGGACTGTTGACAGCATCCATGATCTTCCCCCGGCTCCTTGTCTGGAACTAATCACTACCTGATCGTGCCGCAGACTGCTTCTTTACTCGTATCCTGGATTGATATTTGTCAGCCATTATAGCGAAGCAGCCGGAGCATGACAATCGCTTTCTTCTCTAAGCAGAGCCTCGCTCGCTGGCCAAGGAGAACGACCTGCTACCAGAAGAAAGGCGCCTCGTGCCGCGATAGGAGATCTAAGCTTCTTGTCAATACACTAACTAGCTTGCTCAGAGCTTCCCTGACGGCCAGCGACGCTCGTACCATTAGCGCACTGCTCCACGTAGCGGCTCCTGCTGGAGGCTATAGGCAGACAAGCAGACAGAATGTCCCTTGCCACATCCATACGAATTCAACGCGGCATGAAGGACATTCTGGAGGAGAAAGCTGGAAGGTCACAGGCAGAAGATGCTAGGCCAGCCTGGCTCTCACTCACCGCTCGCATGGCCTAATCGAGCGACTGCGCCTCCTCCACCACATAGCCAGCAGCCCGCAGGCGCTGGAGGAGCTGCTCACACTGAGCCCGATCGCGGGTCTCTAGCGTCAGCGTTTCCTCGCGCTGCATAATTGGCAAATGACTGGATATGCGCTGATGCCTCACATCGATAACGTTAATACGCATATCAGCGATAATGCTCAGGAAGCGCATGAGCTCGCCGGGGCGATCCTCCAGGCGAGTATGAATCACAAAGTAGCGACCGGCGGCGGCCAGGCCATGCTCAATAAAGCGGCCAACGAGGTTAATATCGATATTGCCGCCAGTGAGGGGGACCAGCACCTTTTTACCAGGCAGCTTTACTGTACCACTCAGCAAAGCCGCCACGCCGGCGGCACCCGCGCCCTCGACCAGCATCTTGCAGCGCTCCATCAAGAAGAGCACCGCACTGATAATGGCCTCATCGTCGACCAACACGACATCATCGACCAGGCGCTGAATGACCGAGAAGGTCAGCTCGCCGGGGCGCTTCACCGCGATACCATCGGCCACCGTCGTAATCGAGGGCAGCTCCAGCGGTCGGCCAGCATCGAGCGAGCTGCGACAGCTAGGAGCGCCGGCAGCCTGCACCCCGATAATCGTAATATTGGGACGCAAAGCACGGGCGGCAATGGCAATGCCAGCGATCAAGCCGCCGCCTCCAATAGGGACCAGGATCGCATCGGCATCGGGGAGATCGCTGAGCATCTCCAGGCCTAGCGTCCCCTGGCCGGCAATGATATCAGGGTCGTCAAAGGCATGGATAAAAGTCGCGCCTGTCTGTTCCTGCAGCTCCAGACAGCGCTGATAAGCATCATCGTAGGTGAAGCCATGCAGCACCACTTCGGCCCCATACCCTTGAGTGGCCATGACCTTTGCCAGCGGGGCAGTCTCCGGCATCACAATCGTACAGGGGATCTTATGCTGAGCCGCCGCGATAGCCACACCCTGGGCATGGTTTCCAGCGGAGGCCGCAATCACACCGCGCTGATAATCCTGCTCGCTCAGACGCGAGAGCTTATAGCTAGCGCCTCGCACCTTAAACGAGCCAGAGCGCTGCATATTCTCGGCCTTCAAATAGACCTCCGCCCCAGTCATCTCCCGGAGCGTACGCGAGGGGGTTAATGGAGTGTGATGTAACAGCGGTTTCAGGAGCTTATAGGCCTCCCAGATATCGGCGATGGTTACGGGGAGAGCTGTAGAGGACGACAGGACAGCAGCAGGAGTGGCTGAAGGCGTTCCTCCCCTATCTGCCGGCTCGCCGGTACCGGTGGCATGATCATCTTTCACAACACGCATAGGTGGCATAGTCCTTTCACAGAATATTGAACCTGACCACAGCACTGTGGCTGGCGCCTTCCTTCTCTCCCTTCCGTCTATCTTCCCCTACTTTCGCCTCTGCTCGCAGCGCGGCGCTGCGCCGGAGCGGACTGGCCGCATGCCCTCCTTCCCTACAACTTATTCCCCACCTCGTCGGCCTGCTTGATCTGCCTGCCTGCTGTCACCTATTGACGGGCCAGGCTCGCATGCCACGCGTTTCTTCTCCCTCCTTCGAATTGCGGCTATTATAGCGCAGCGTCAGTCTGAAGCGCAAGAGGATAAGGAGAGAGAGGGGAGACGAGCCTGCCCCTACTCGTCTATGTTGGTCAGTTCACCCCAGCGGTACGGTACGGACCTGGCCGGGAAGGCAGCACGGCGCGGCAGAGGGCCGATCTCACCATCCTCACCGCGGCTGGCTTAGCCTGATCATCGTTGCCCCGACCGGGCTGGTCCGACTGAGCAAGCTTAAGCCAGCGCGCGAGATGGGCAATTGCCATGCCATGCCGCGCCGTTACAGTTTGGCTATTAACTACGGAAGATCTTCACGCGCCGATTTGGCTCCTTTCCCCGACTGCGCGAGAGCAAGTTATAGCGGCTGGCAAGCTGATGCTGCAACCGACGCACATAAGCATTAGCCGGGGCCAGCTCTGCAGCGGTCAGCCCATTATTTAGCAAGCGATGGATCGCGTCCTCTGCCTCCAGGAGAGCGCGCCGTGTCTCCTCATCGTGAGCCAGGCCAGCGATCGAGCTGGACGCATCCGACTCTCCCTCACCATCATCCTCCTCGGGAAGAGCAAAGATGCGCGCCAGGGCATGCTGCATCTGCGCTACCGTATTATTCTTCAGAATAATAATAGTCTTCTGATTATCGGCGGCCTGCTGCAAGCGCTCAGGCTGGCGCCGATAGTAATTCTTGAGCGTGATAATGGCATTGGCTTCATGCTCATTCTTGGTGATGATCACCGGGACCCCGAGTTGGCGGGCGGCCTGCTCCAAGCGATCGCGATTGACCCCGAAGGGATAGATACGGATCGGCTTGGGAGGAGAGGGAGCGACAGCCTCCTGCACCTCCTCGCCTGTCAGCGTCTCCTCAGCGGCCAACGCGGGAGCGGTATTACTTAACGTCACCAGGCCTGAAGGCGAGCGGCGTACATTGGCTGCCAGGCCGCCAGGTGCGAGCGTTGGCAGCGAAGACTGACCATTGCGGCGCAAAGGGTCAACCGTGGCGGCGTCGCGCCAGGTCACCTGGCCGATTTGGCGCAGATTGTTCCAGCCGCCCGCCGAGCGTTCGAAAGGGAGATATCCCCCCTGACGTCCAGCGAGCGAGCCGGAGCCACCGCCCCAGGCGGGCAGCTCCATACCGCCGATGGTCACCCGGCGCACCGACACTCGTCCAGTCTCCTCATCCCGCGTCCGTACCTCGGCAATTACCGGCTGGCCCCGCAGCAGGTTGTCGACCGTCTCAGCAACATCGCGATGGACGATCAGCTCCTGCCAGCTCTGCTGCTCCACCACCACATCGAAGGTAGGCGGAGCCTTACGCTCCAGGATACTCTTCTGCGTATGGCGCCGGCGAGCCTCCTCGTCGCCAAGCGTCACCGTCTGGATACCGCCCACCAGGTCGGAGAGGGTTGGGTTGACCAGCAAGTTGCTCAACGAATTGCCGTGCGCCGTTGCGATTAGCTGGACACCACGCTCTGCAATAGTTCGCGCCGCCTGCGCCTCCAGCTCCGTACCGATCTCGTCGATCACGATCACCTGGGGCATATGGTTTTCCACAGCCTCGATCATGACCGCATGCTGCATCGAGGTATGAGCCACCTGCATGCGTCGTGCGCGCCCGATGCCGGGATGAGGAATATCGCCATCGCCGGCGATCTCGTTGGAGGTATCGACCACAACCACCCGCTTATTGGCCTCATCGGCCAGGACGCGCGCGATCTCGCGCAGCAGGGTTGTCTTGCCTACGCCCGGGCGACCAAGGATCAGAATCGACTGGCCCTGTTCAACGATATCGCGGATCAGCGCAATGCTCCCCAGCACCGCACGGCCAATGCGGCAGGTCAGGCCGACAACGCGACCTTTCCGATTGCGCAAGGCACTGATGCGATGCAGCGTGCGCTCGATGCCAGCGCGATTATCATCGCCGAACTCACCGATGCGCTCAACGACATACTCGAGGTCAGCATAGGTGATGGGCTGGTCGCTCAGGATCACCTCTCCATCCGGGAAGCGGGCCTCGGGCAGGCGCCCCAGGTCCATCACGATCTCTAGCAGCTCACCGCGGTTCTCCAGGCGGTCGACCGCTTCGTGGATGCTGGGAGGAAGGGCCTCCAGCAGAGCCTCCAGATCGTCAGTGATCGCATTGTGCATAGACAGTTTAATCACCTCATAGTTTGGCGTGAGTTGGCCGTACCCAGGCCCTTCACGCCGTAGATTACTCGTTGTTCTAATGCAGGAACGACGCGCTGTCTCACAGCCAGATAGGCCATGTGGCGCACAAGCAAGACTCTGGTGGTTTTTGGCGCAAAGCCGCAGGCACGCAAGGCATTGATAACGGCGCCCTCATACTCGCGTACCTGGCAATAGATCGGACGTCTGTCGCTCGCCAGCAAGCGCTGACAGGCGAAGCCTACGAGCGGCTCGGCCAGATCAGCATACTCTGGGTGAACAATCAGCGAGAGCTGATGTGGCCTTGTACCACGCCCCCGACGTAGCTGGAGCCAGGCGCCGAGGCGTACCCCCATGTCACAGACGTAGGTTTCGCACCTGCGTCCAAGCGGCAGGAGTCCTGTTCGCTGGGAGCCAACGAGCAGACGCGCGTACTCCTCGCTATTTTCCAGCAGCTCAGCCATCTGGACCCGCTGAGGCGTGACCGCCCGATAGAGCTGGTGCAGCCCCCAGACATGATGGCGGCTCCAGCGCTGCAAGGAAGTTAAGGCCTGCAGGCGCTCGGCTGGAGCCGGGCTCAGGATCAGCCCAGGATGAGGCTGCCGGTTTTTGGACGAGGCACCGATCTCTTCTTCTTCTACAGCGTCGGCCTCGGTTTCATCGCCCAGTCCGTAGACATAGGTAATTTCGCGCGCATAGCGCTGAAAGCCGCTGCGGGCGAACAGCTCCAGTTCCGGCAGTGCTTCCTCAACTCTGGCGAAGACGCGTAGCACGCCGTGGGAGGCAGCCATCTCCAGTACATAGTCGAGCAGAGCTGTCAGAACATCCTCGCCGGAGAAGGCACTTTGGAGCATCGAGGCCAGATAGGTCAGCTCCCACATCGTTCCCGATGGGCGCTCGCGTACCTGGGCGAATCCGAGGATGCGCCAGCGATCTTCACACAGCCAGGTACGCGCTACCGGATCGAGAGGAAAGATATTGCGCAGGAGAGGAGGCCATGAAGCACGGTGCTCTACCGGTTCTAGCCAGCAAACGAAGTTCGCCAGTGCGCGCTGTCGCATGCGTGCGCGCCGATCTAATGCGTAGATGATTCCCGGTAGGTCAACATAGGGTACCGGTCGTATCATCAGTGCTCCTGCGCCAAGCAGAGGCAGATCCTTACACTTCGTCCACGCTAAGTGGTCGTGCCAGGCTTCATAGCCGCTTCGTTCCACAGGCGGCCAGCGCTAGCGCCAGACCGGGTGCAGGAAGCGGACCGAACTTCTATCGGCTAGCCCAGCTCACTCACTTATCCCCCACCGGACCATCCGTCCCGGTCAGTTAGCCAGCAGCTCATCTCTACCTTCGGGCGAGGCGGGAGCCTGCTCATGAAGGGAGTCAGCAGGTCATCCCATCTCTGGCCAGGAACGGCGAACGGGCAAGCGAGTAGCAAGACCAAGCGCCTGGTCACGTCGCCACGCCTCTACTTTCGAACGCTCTGTACTAGGCGGAGAAAGTAATGATGGAATCGCGGATCTCTGGAAACCTCCGGGTGAAAAGCGGTACCCAGCCGGTTACCCTCGCGGACAGCGACGATGGTTCCATCATCGAGCGTTGCCAGCACCTCGACATCGGGGCCTACCTCGGTAATAGCTGGCCCCCGAATGAAAAAGGCATGAAATGGTACTTCACCCAGCACGGGTATCGACAGATCAGTTTCAAAACTTTCCCGCTGACTACCGAACGCATTGCGACGGACAGCGATATTCATCACAGCCAGCAACGGCTGACCTTCCAGAGCGTTGTCCGTCTTTTTGGCCAAGAGAATCAAACCGGCGCAGGTTCCCCAGACGGGGAGGCCCTGCTCAATTAAGCTTTTCAGCGGCCTATCGAGGCCATAATCGACCATGAGCTTGCCAATAGTGGTGCTCTCTCCACCGGGTATTATTATACCATCTAAATCGGTCAGATGCTCAGGGAGTTTTACGGCGCGTGTTGCTACGCCCAGCTTCGAAAGCGCTTTGAGATGGGCCTCGAAATCTCCCTGGAGGGCCAGCACCCCAATTAGCGGTCGTTCCTGTCCGTTGTGGACCATTGCCTACTCACGCGGTGCCCGGTCATTCCTCCCGTTGCACCGCCCCCTCCTTCCTTCGTCGTACTGCAGTCTCTCTGCTGTGAGAGAACACCCGTGCCCCTGGCATTTCATCCCGCCCTAAAAAGCGGGCCGCCGGCCCGCCTCTCTCCTGAAGAGAGGCAATGAGCCGGCGGATGGGACCGGGCACGAACCTCTGTGGCTCTTCTGGCCTTCTTTTCTTCTCTTGTCTACTGGCGAGCCAAGGCAATCCAACCCAATCCCACCCACTCCAAGCAGGCCCAGGCAGCTACCAGCCGCGGCGCGCCATCAGCTCCTGCTCGGGCAGAGTATCGAGATTGATCCCTACCATTGGCTCGCCCAGGTCGCGCGAGACCTCTGCCAGGATCTTGGGATTGTCGAAATGGGTGGTGGCACGCACAATGGCGCGAGCGCGCTTCAGCGGATTGCCCGACTTGAAGATACCGGAGCCGACAAAGATGCCTTCCGCCCCCAGGCGCATCATCAGCGCGGCATCCGCCGGGGTAGCGATTCCGCCCGCGGAGAAGTTCACGACTGGCAGCTTGCCTGTGCGAGCGACCTGACAGACCAGCTCATAGGGAGCTCCCAGGCGCTTGGCCTCGGTCATTAGCTCTTCCTCGGGAAGCATCTGTAAACGTCGAATGCCATCCTGGATAGCACGCATATGGCGCACCGCCTCCACCACATTGCCGGTGCCGGCCTCGCCCTTGGTCCGAATCATCGCCGCGCCCTCACCGATGCGGCGCAGGGCCTCGCCCAGGTCGCGCGCGCCACAGACGAAAGGCACCGAGAACAGATGCTTATTGACATGAAATTGCTCATCGGCGGGCGTGAGCACTTCCGATTCATCAATGCAGTCCACGCCAATGGCCTGCAGGATCTCCGCTTCGACAAAGTGGCCGATGCGGCACTTGGCCATGACGGGAATAGTGACGGCCTCTTTAATGCGAATGATCAGCTCGGGATCGGTCATGCGCGCGACGCCGCCTTGAGCGCGAATATCGGCGGGAACCCGCTCCAGGGCCATAACCGCGACTGCCCCGGCCTCCTCCGCGATCTTGGCCTGTTCGGGATTGACAACGTCGCAGATCACGCCTCCCTTGAGCATCTCAGGGAAACTGCGCTTGACATCAACCGTTCCGACCGTTCTCTGCTGCATAGGTGATCATCTCCTGGGGTCTTGCCTGAACATCTGGTTTTCATTGTAGCACATTGGTGGCTGGCTCACACCAGCCAATCGCGCTAGAGGAGATCAGCCAGCCAGAGGCAAGAGGATAGTCAGGAGAGCGGTACTGAGCAGCGAGAAGCGACAAGAAGGGATGGTCTCAGTCGTTGTCTCATGGGACCAACCAGGCGGCTGGCTGGCGGACAAGCGGCCGACTGACAGAGGTATAAGTAGGCACCTGCAGCCAAGCGAGCCAGCCGAGGCCGGCACGCCCTGTCTCTAAGCAAGCAGCCAGGCATAGCAAAACAACGTTACCAGGCACTGGAGCAGCCACCAGCAGGGATGCTGCCAGGAGGCGCCGGGCCGCCAAGGAGGAGAGAGAAGAAGAGCAGCCCCACGCACGTTTTGTCTGAGTAAAGTATGCGCCCTGGCCTTGCCTGGGTTGCTCCCTCGACGTTTGAGATCAGGAGAGCAGATCAAGGCTGATTTTGAGCGCCATATCGACGCGCGCGAGTTCCTCCTTTGTAATGCTCCCGCGTTTACGGATCAGACGCGACTTCTCGATCGTCATAATCTGTTCACATTTCACGTCAGTGAAGTCGGTCAATCCATTTTCCGGCGTTGGCGCGATACGCACATGCAGGGGCAGTTCACGCTCCGTACGGCTCATCGAGGCAACAATCGTTAAAGGATAAGTGGGGGAGGCGTTACCTCGATCATTCTGGATAATGAGGGCAGGGCGGACACCCTGCTGCTCCGCGCCACGCCCGGGAGACCAGTTGACATCCCAGATCTCGCCGCGCCTGGGACTGGGCATTTCACGTATTCGATTGGCAGAATCCTCGCTATGGCTGGGGCTGGGCGATGTTTGCCTGGCCTCATTACTCATGCAACGATACCTTCACGCCCGGCCTCAAAATAAAAGCGGGCATCTTCGAGAGTCTCAGGGAGAGATCCTAGATAAGCATACGCCTCATCGAGGGAGCGAGTCAAGGAGGAGAGGGCTTGTTCGCGTTTCTGGAGGATTGCCTGTCGCAGTTGCTGGTAGTTGTCCCGGCGCATTAGTTCCATGATTGTCTCCACAACATCCCCAAGAGAGGAGTCCAGTTCCATCGCCAGCGCTTTCAGCTCCTGGTGCTGGTTCAACGGAATTTGAATTGATTTGCGGACGAGGTGCTCATGACGATAGAAGTCGGGATGCACAACTGCCATGAATCTGCCTCCTGCTGATTACGTGAGCCGTCTCTATCAATACCATTGTAATGAGTCCCCTCTCACTTGTCAATCAATGTGCAGCGCTCTTAAGAGTTTTTTAAGACCGCTACCATTAACCAGGATAAGACAATGAGAAACACTTTGCCAAAACGCAAGACACTTCCGTTCTTTTACTGAAACTCTTCTATCGCCTTTCTCGTGGGAGGGATAGGTGACAAGACTACGGTGGTGGCCAAAGATGCTGAGCTTGACCGGGCCTGGCGCGTCGTGTACACTTGAGCTACGCCTCTCGCGGAAACTCGCTGCTGGCCGCTTCTCCCTGATGGCGCCTTCGGTAAGAGCTGGAGCCAGCTCTCTAGCTGCGGCAGAAGTAGAAGCGTCCTGGGATAAGCCGTCAATCCACTGCTCTGACCGGACTGGCGGGCAGTAAGACATGAGAGAGCAGCCAGGAAGGCCAGCTCAGGACTGTTAGCGCTCTGTTTACTCTGCTGAGCGGCCCTTGCTGGCGCATGCCTTGCACTGCTGCTGCGTGGTAACTATAATGAAAATTGAATCCCACACAGAAGGATGCAAGCCATGCCGCAAGTGGTTCACGAACGCACCGATCAGGAGAAACGACCCCTCAAGGCGCTGGTGATCGACGACGAGCAGTCGATTATCGAGTTCATTAAGCTGGGCCTTCGCTATGAAGGCTTCGAGGTGGTCTCGGCCCCCGACGGCGCGCAGGGCGTGACGGCGGCACAGCGCTGTGACCCCGACATCGTGATCCTGGACCTGATGCTGCCAGATATGGATGGCCTGGAGGTCTGTCGCCGCTTACGCGAAAATCCGGTGACGAGCGATGTGCCGATCCTAATGCTGACGGCCAGAGACGATGTGCGCGATCGCGTGCTCGGTCTCGATAGCGGCGCCGATGACTACCTGACGAAGCCTTTCAGCTTCGAAGAGTTGGTCGCTCGCATCCGTGCGATTCTTCGCCGTTTGCGCCGCAGCGGACACGGCGAGCATAGCGGTTCTGCTGACTCCGCGCATATTCTGCAGTTCGAGGATCTCTGGATGAATACGGCAACGCGCGAGGTCCGCCGCGGTAATCGCCCTATCGAGCTGACGGCTACAGAATATAACTTGTTGCACCTGTTTATGACCCATCCGCGCCAGGTCTTGGATCGCCAGACGATCCTTAATCGCGTTTGGGGCTATGATTTTCTTGGAGAGACCAATATTATTGAGGTGTATGTGCGCTACCTGCGCGAGAAAATCGAAGATACCCCCAGCGCCCCCCGCTTAATCCAGACGGTGCGTGGGGTCGGCTATATTCTGAAAGGCCAGGGATAGCTGTTATGCCAGCCGAGCGAGGAACGGTAAGGACACGCACGGAAGGAGCTCCCGATGGGTCCACAGAGAAGAAGATGAAAGAGTCATCAGCGGAACGAAAGATGACCCCGGAAGGGCAGGCCAGCAGGCACGATGGCAATCGGGCTGAGGCTTCAGCTCTGGCCTCTCTTCAGCGGCGTCCTCTGGCCGCCGGTCCGCTGCTGGCCTCTTCTGTGCGCCTACCTCTAGATCGTGTGAGTCTGCGCCTGGCTCTGCTCCAGTTAGCTATTCTAGCCCTGGGCCTGGCTTTGATGGCTCTGCTGGTTTTCCTTCTTGTTCGTGTGAAATTCCTAGACACTCCAGCTCTTGTTTTTTGCAGTTATCTAATTTTAGTCCTGCTGATCGGTGGCTTAAGTGTGTTTGCCACCATCCAGGTGCTGCGCCCTCTGCAGGAGCTGGCCCAGGTCGCTCAAGCCCTGGCTGAAGGCGATTTCAGTCAGCGGGCGCTGCTGCCCTCTTCTGCTGCTCCCCCAGCCGCTGATGAGCTGACTTCTCTTGGCCAGAGTCTCCACGCGCTTGCGGGACAGATAGAGCTGGCCACCGCGCGTCAGCATGAGAGCGAGGCTCGCGTCCAGCGCCTCCTGAGCAGTGCTTCTCATGAGTTGCGCACTCCGCTGACGTCGATTCGCGGCCTCTCGGAGGTACTGCTCCGCGGGCCGGTGGACGATCCTGAGCTATTGCAGCGTGTTCTGCGCTTGATCAAGAACGAATCCGAGCGTATGACCCGTCTGATCAATGATATGCTGACGCTGGTGCGCCTTGATGAGGGGCGTCCGCTGCAGTTACGAGAGGTGGACCTGGTAGAGCTGGCTGTCGAGAGCGTTGAGCAGGCACGCCTCTCCTCCGGTGAGCAGGGCCCACGGATTCAGTTGGAGCTGGCAACCCAGGAGCGGCTGGTTGTCCGCGGCGATATGGATCGTCTTAAGCAGGCGCTGGCAGCCTTGCTGGACAATGCTGTGAAGTATGGACGTCCCTTTCCCGAGGGGCAGGTGATTGTCCGTCTGAACCGCCATGCTGACCTTGGCGAGGTCCAGGTGATCGATAATGGGCCGGGCATCGCGCCCGAGGACCTGCCTTATATTTTTGAGCGTTTTTATCGCGGTCGTCACATCCCGCCCAGTCGTGCGGATGGTAGTGCTATCCCCGGCGCGGGTCTGGGACTGGCTATTGCCCGCGCCATCGCACACGCTCATCAGGGCGAGCTGAGTGTGAGCAGCGAGCAGGATAAAGGTTCTGTGTTCACGCTGACTTTGCCTTGCCTGCCTGGTTCTCCAACGCGGCCTTTGCCTTCGCCTAATGGCACAGAGCACTAGCGTCGCGTCGACCGCGTCTTTGCGATGGCAAGGTCTTCTCTCGTCTAGCAGGCAGCTCCCCCGGTCTGGCTGCGGATCTGCCGCTCTCAGCGTCTGCCTCTGGCCAGCGTTTCTTTGCCCTTGCCTTGCCAGCCAACCCGCCGATTGCCGCTGAGAGAGATAGATGCTCAGGTCGGTCTCCGCTGGTGTTCTGCAGCTTTCAGCCGACTGGTTATCAGTGATGGTGCTCTCAGGAGCATTGACCGCGCATGCTGCACATGGTACACTGCCTTCGATCCGATCGCTGTGACGCTGTTCGCGACAACGGGGTTATAGCCTACGGCGAGCAGAGAGGCAGAGAAGCCGGTAGCAACGTGCACAGGCTTTTTCTCCTGCCTGGATGAGAGGCTATGTGAGCTGAGCATGCGCGGCGGAGGGCTACCGCTATGTGGATAGCAACGCTGGACCTTGATCCCAAACGGGCGCTTGTGACTTCTCTGCTGGGACGCTTCTGGAGGGGGGCGTATTTTTCTTCGTTTGCGCCGCTTCAGGTGCAGAACCTGCCCCGGCGTCCTTTGCCTGCCCCTGACTGGGTGCGCGTACGTAATCGACTGGCAGGGATTTGCGGCAGCGATTTGCCCTTGATTGCGGCAGACGTTGATCCGCGCGTGGCAGCGGCGCTGGCAGGTCAGCAGCTTTATCCAGGCCATGAGGTGGTAGGGGAGGTCATCGAGGTGGGCGATGCGGTTCAAACCTTGCAGGTGGGCGATATAGTGGTCCTACAGTATGCTCCTCATTGTCTGACTTTGGGGGTGCCGACGCCCTGTCGGGCCTGCGCCGCTGGCGACTATAACCTCTGCGAGCGCGCTTATCAGCCGGGGCCAGCTCAGATCGGCTCGGGCTGGAGCGAGGAGATGCTGGTCCATGAGCGCCAGCTTTTTCGCCTCCCAGCTTCCCCTGAGAAGCCAGGTGAGCCTTTGCTGAGTGACGAGCAGGCCGTAATGTTAGAGCCGACGGCAGTAGCCTTGCATGCGGTGCTGCGCTGTCCGCCACAGCCACATGAGCGCGTTTTGATCATCGGAGCGGGGACGATCGGTCTGCTGACCTTACAGGTGGTGCGGGCCTTAGTTCCCGACGCGGTGGTGGGGGTAATGGCGCGTCACGCTTTCCAGGTGGAGCGAGCTACCCGCCTGGGAGCGGCTCACATCATCTATCCCCAGGATCGCTATCGTGAGGTAGCGCGCGTTACGGGGGCCGAGCTAGTCAGCGGTCCTCTTGGTCAACCGATTTTGCTGGGAGGCTATGATGTGATCTACGATACCGTGGGTCGCAGTCAAACGCTTCAAGATGCGCTGCGCTGGACGCGGGCCGGCGGCACGGTTGTCCTGGTTGGTCGCAGCCTCCACCGTCTGCATCTGGACCTGACGCCCGTGTGGTCACGTGAGGTGAACTTGATTGGTTCGCAGACACATGGTCAGGAGTATTGGCCTCCAGACCAGCCAAACCGTAGCTCGACTTTCGCTGTAGCCTGCGAGTTGATTGCTCAGGGCTTGTTGGCTCCAGAGCAGTTGATCACCCACCGCTTTGCTCTGAGCGATTATCGCCATGCCCTGAGTACGGCGATGCGCCGGGCCCAGACGCGGGCGATCAAGGTGATTTTTGATTATGCGCTGCAGCCAGCTTTGGTGGTGCCCAATGTGCGCGCCTCCCGTATGCGCCGCCGGCAGGCCGCGCCGGCCGCGCTGCACTTGCCCCATGCCGCCCCTTCTGCTCCTGCTACGACTGGCTCGCTGAGCCAGATCAGTCCCCAAGGTGACAGCGAGTCCTTTGGGCCTTCACCCTCCCGGGGCGCCTCCTCCCTTTCCCACAATGCGACGAATCGCTCTTCTCGCTCGTTGAAACTATCAAAGGAGGAACAAGAGCTGGCTCCGGGCCCTTCCTCAGAACACGCTGACGATCTCTGATTTCAAACATTTGTTGATAACATTTTTATAATAGATAGGCAGTATAATTTTGAGCGGGAGTTTCTATGTCTTTGTTTGGGAAAAAATCTCTAAAAAGATCGACTTTATTAGCTGGGACTGAAGTCTTTCAAGCCAGGGCCGATGGCCGGGCCGCCGCCCAGGCGAACCTGGCGGAAGCTGGCCGGTTCGCGTCAGCGGCCCAGAAGGCGCCAGGAAAGATGCAGCGCAATCAGGCCTCTCCCCAAGCGGTCCGGAGCGGCAGCCGCTTACGCCTGGCGCTCGGCATTGCGATGATCATACTGGCTATCGTTACAGCCAGCGGTGCTCTGTTGACTTACTTTAACGCCGCCTACCTTTTCCCTGGGCCGCTTTCTTCCTCTGTGACTAATCCGCTAGTCAGCAATCCTGCAGGCATCTTTATCAGTCCTCCCTATACTCCCGAGCAGATCAATGCCCTGCGTCATCTGAGTGATCATATGTCCTATAAGCAGCTTGCCAGCCTCTATGTAGCGCGGATGTCGCTGGATGAAAAGCTTGGTCAGCTAATTATGGTAGAGTATGCTGATGATTATTATTCACCTGATCTTAACAATATGATCACGAATCTCCATGCGGGCGGCGTCATTCTCTACGAGTTCCAGATGCAGACCTTTGCCCAGACAAAACACGACATTGCTCTTATGCAGCAACACGCGAAAATTCCCCTGCTGATCTCCACCGATGAGGAGGGAGGCCCTTATGTCCATCGCCTGAGCCACATCTATGGTCAGCGTCCCTCTGCCTGGGACATCTACCAGTCGGGCAGCGTGGCCTACGCCGAGCAGCAGGGCCACAAGATGGCCCATGATCTGCTGGCGCTTGGCATCAACGTCGATCTGGCCCCGGACGTCGATGTGATGCTGGTGCCGGGCTACGATACGGTGACCCGCACCTTTGGCACGACCGCCCAGGATGTGATCAAGTATGCTGGCCCCTTTATGGCTGCAATGCAGCAGGATGGCCTGATTGCCTGCATCAAACATTACCCCGGTGGCCTGGGGAATACGACAGAAGATGCGCATAAGACGCTGCCCTCAGATAATCGCAGTGCCAGCCAGATCTATGAGACCGAGCTTGCCCCCTACAAGTACTTTGCCAAAGCCCCCAATCCCTATATGCGCCCAGGGATGATTATGTCAACCGATGTGCTGATGCCCGCGATCGACCCCAAATGGCCAGGTGAGCTATCCTATCGCTTTATGACCCAGATCCTGCGCCAGGAGTTCGGCTACGACGGAGTGGTGATCACCGATGCTCTCTATATGCAGGGAATCGCCCAGACATGGGATATGCCCCAGGCGGCTGTGCTGGCTCTCAATGCGGGTAACGATATGCTCCTCGGGCCTACTGGCAGCGATCAAACACTGGCGATGATTAACGGCCTCAAGGCGGCGCTTCAGGATGGACGGCTCTCGATCCTGCGCGTCAATGAGGCTGTGACGCGCATCCTGGCCTTGAAGATGCAGTATCATCTGATGCCAGCGGTTCCCCCTTCAGCTTAAATAAGGATGGGCGCGCTCAGTAGCGCAAGCAAGATAGGCCGTGGCTTACACGCGTTTATCGCTCTATAGAGTTAGACAATTTCTTATTTATCTGCAGAATAAGAGTAAAGTATTAGCCTGTATGCGGGGGTCCTCCAGTGATGTTGACGAACAGCAAGCCACCGGCTGCTGCCTCCTGCCCGCCGGAGCGAGAGCGTCGGGAGACAGCGGTTAACTCTTCCAGGCAGGCTCAACGGCGGTTTAGCCAGCGGTCCTTGCATTCTGCGCTGCGTCTTTTGCTGGCGAGCGGCGGCGCGCTCCTATTGCTAGCAATGACCTTCTTGGGCAAAGGTGACGCGCCGTTACTGCCGCGGCAGGCCAGTCAGCTACAGGAGAAGCTCCTGCCTGGCCCATTTATTGCGAATCCGCTGACCCCCGCACAGGTTGAGGCGCTGCGTCACCGCGAGAGCGCGATGAACGAACAGGCCCTGGCGCGCCTCTATCTGGCCCACATGACCCTTGATCAGAAGCTCGGCCAGCTCTTCATGGTGCAGTATTATGGGACAACCTATTCAGCCGACCTGGAGACGATGATCCATGATCTCTACGCGGGCGGCGTCATCATGTATGCGGCTCAGATGCGCACTTTTCAGCAAACGCGCAGCGATATTCAGCGTATGCAGGCCCGGGCCTGGATGCCTCTTTTCATCTCGGCAGACGAGGAGGGGGGCTTTGTCGAACGGATCAACAATATCTACGGTCACCGACCTGGCGCTCTGGAGACCTACCAGACAGGTAAAGTCAGTAACGCTGCCGCGCTCGGTCATAGCATTGCCCGCGACTTGAAGGCGCTGGGACTGAATACCGATCTGGCTCCCGATGTCGACGTACCGGTCGTCAACGGTCCTGATCAGTATCTACGCACCTGGGGCTACACGCCGCAGTCCGTCATCGATTATGGCGGGGCCTATTTGCGCGCTGTTCAGGGCGACGGTGTCATTGCCTGCCTTAAGCATTTTCCGGGTTTGGGTGCCGCGCGAACCGACGCCCATACCGGCCTGCCAATCATTGAGCGCACGCGTGCACAGATCTATAGCACCGAGCTGGTCCCTTTCAAACACTTTATTCAGTCGTCTCAGCCGCTGGATCATCCTGGTATGATCATGACGACTGATCTGCTGATGCCGGCCCTCGATCCTGTCTGGCCAGCGGAGCTATCTCCAACGATCGTAACGGGCATTCTGCGTCACGAGCTAGGCTACGACGGCGTGGTCATCACCGATGCCCTCTACATGGAAGGCATCGCTAAAAAATGGAGCCTGCCAGAGGCCGTAGTCCTGGCCCTGGCAGCGGGCAATGATATGATCCTGGGTGTGCGCAGCTCCTACGATCTGCGTAGCGCGGTAGCGGCCATCAAGCAGGCCCTGGCTAGCGGACAGCTCTCGCTGCAGGCCATTGACGCCTCCGTCACACGCATTGTTGCCTTAAAGATTCACTACCATCTCTGGCCCGTCCCCCGCCTTGCGTAGCGCGCCCGCCAGGCAAGCAGACCTCCAGCCGCCCTGCCGTCTTATAGGAGTGTCGGCCCCTTCTGGTCCTAGGGACCAGGGCCGTGCGTTGTCGGCCTTGGGGGACTATGCTATACTGAACTGGCACTAGCCGATTGTGTCAGGATACTCAGCTCAGCGAAGAACAGGTCTAGCACGTTTCTCCTGCCCGCCACGCTGTCCCTCCCCGGAGCGCTAGCACGATCAGCAGCAGGCGTGGCGCGCACCAGTCTATCCCAGGAGTGAGAAGACGATGGCTGAAGAGACTGCCCATCTCCAGAACCCATTTATCATTGGTGAGCGCGTCTATCTGCGTCCGCTGGAACCTACCCAGGACAACCATCTGTATGCCACCTGGCTCAATGATGAGGAGATTCGCCGCTACTTTTCGATCTATCCAACCAGCGACGCCCGCGCTAAAGAGCGTCTGGAGCAGCTTTATAAGGATGGCAAGCATATCATCTTTGGAGTGGCTCTTAAAAGTAACAATCGCCTAATCGGCCTTGTCGGCTTAAAGGATATTAACTATATTAACCAGACGGCAGAATTCTATATTATCATCGGCGATCGCGCGGTCTGGGGCCAGGGTTATGGTACGGAAGCCACCAAACTGATGATTCGCTATGGCTTCATGGAGCTGAATCTTAACCGCATTCAGACGCAGGATATGGAGGAGAACATCGGAGGCTGGCGGGCCGACGAAAAGGCCGGCTTTAAGTATGAGGGAACGCTGCGTCAGGCGATTCTGCGCTTTGGGAAATATCACGATGTTCGCGTCTACAGCCTGCTCAGAAGCGAATATCTCGAAAGTCTAGAGCAGGAGAACAAGGGAAGCTGAAGTTTTTTCTCTAGAGGATAGACATAGCTATGACTGTTGTTGTGCAGGAAATCACAGATCGCGAGCAATGGAACGCCTTTCTGACGTCCCAGCCAGGTGGGCATTTGCTGCAGTCCTACGAGTGGGGTGAGCTGAATAAGTATCTTGGCGGACGCATTTACCGGCTGGGGGCGCTGGAGGCTGGAAGACTGATCGGCGCCATGATGATTTCCGTCGCGCCGGTACCGCTCCCTGTTCGCCTGCCTGGACTGCAACTCAACTGGCTCTACAGCTGTCGCGGTCCCACAGTCGAGGCGCCCGATTCGCCGGCCCTGCCGGCCTTAATCTCTGAGGCCCATGCCATCGCCCGACGGGAGGGCAGTGTAGTGCTGCGCCTCGAACCGAACATCGCCGACGATGATCCGCGCCTGGAGCAATGGCAAAGCACCTATCGCGCGCTTGGCTTCCGCGTCTATCCTTACGCCGTCCATCCCCGGCGTAGCTGGGTCCTGGATATCCGCCCCCCGCTAGAGACCCTCTTCGCCAATTTTAAGATGACCTGGCGTCAGAACGTACGGGTCGCCGGGCGCAAGGGCGTCACTGTACGGGAAGCCAGCAGCGAGGCCGATTTCGATGCCTACTACGCCTTGCTCAAAATCACGAGCGAGCGCGACGATTTTTTTATCCACAGCAAAGACTATCATCGCGAGATCCTGCGCCAATTCGCCGCGCGCGGCGACGCCGTACTCTTTCTGGCCGAGCACGAAGGGGAAGCCCTGGCGGCCAAGATGCTGATCCGCTTTGGAGATTGGTGCTGGGATATGTTCGGAGCCACCGCCAATCACAAGCGCAATCTGAAGGCCGCTTACCTGCTCCAGTACCGCTGCATCCAATGGGCCAAAGAGCAGGGGTGCACACACTTCGACTTTCGCGCCATTCCAGAGGTACTGGAACCTGGAGAAGAGATGTGGGGCGTCTATGAATACAAGCAGGGTTTTGGCGGCTACTCTCGCCTCAATATGCCAACACAGGACTATGTGTATCGTCCTCTGATCTACCGCCTCTGGAGCAAGCTGGTGGAGATTCGAAGGGAGCGCAGGCGAGCCGAGCGACGACGCATTGAGCTGGAGCGGGCGGCGCGCGGCAGACAGGGAGGCAAAAGTCAGGCTGCCGCTCCAGCCCAGAGCAGTAGCCACGGTGGCAAAGAAGAACAGCCGGCAGAGCCAGCCTCGTCCTCTGGCGCCAGCCAGTGAGTGCCCGCTGCGCCAGCTTGTTCCCACTACCAGCTCTGTTCTGTCCCGCTCCGTCCTGCTTTGCGATGGCGAAACAGCCCCCGTGATAGGCTCTGACTTTCGTCGTCGTCAGCGGTGGCCCATCAGTATGGACGTGCTCCCTTAGCTCAGCATCTGCCCGCTCGCTTCTCCCTGGCAGCCTGGCCAGGGGAGAGCTGCCAGGGAGCTGTGAGGGTAGCCATCCATGCACGAGCCTACCTCTTCTTCCTTGTGCTTGCGTGATCCGCCATTGATTGCTCTAGTGAAAAAGCAAAGAGACGAAGAGATTGTATGTGTTCCTCGCAGAGGGAAAGCTTATGGAAGCGCGTTTTATTAGCGATCGGCAGCAATGGAATGAGTTTGTAGCTGCCTCAGTTTGCTGCAATATTACCCAATCTTATGAGTGGGGGCAGCTTGCCCCACATCTCGGAGCCGAAGCCCTCTACACTGGCGTTGTCGACAATCATGGACAGCTCTGCGCGGCCATGCTCGTCCTTGTTTCGCGCCTCCCCGTGCTGGGCACCTACTTTTACGCACCGCGCGGGCCGGTGATTGATGATCCCAGCTCCCCCGCCTTGGGCCAGCTCCTGGACTTCGTGCGTCACGAGGCCCGGCGTCGCGGCGCCTTTATGCTCAAAGTCGAGCCAAGCGTACCCGACGGTGATGAGCGCTGGCTTGCCGCCCTGCGCAGCCACGGCTTTCGCCGCACGCCCTATGCTATGCACATTCGCCATGAGTGGGTCCTAGACATCCGGCCCGATGAACAAACCCTGTTAGCCAACATGAAAGAGAAGTGGCGCTATAACATTCGCCTGGCCACACGTAAAGGCGTCAGTGTACGGCGCGGCGAAGGGCCAGCCGACCTTGAGACGTTTTATCGCCTTTATCGTATCACCAGCGAGCGCGACCACTTTTTCATCCACGAGAAGGCTCACTATGAGGACATCATGCGCCTTTACAGCGAAGGCGATCGCGCCGCCCTCTTTCTCGCCGAATATGAAGGGCAGGCCATTGCCGGCCTAATTGCCCTACGCTTCGGTCGCTGGAGCTGGTACATGTACGGAGCCTCCTCCAATGAGCACCGCAACCGTATGCCCAATCACCTGCTGCAGTGGACAGCCATTCGCTGGGCCAAAGAGCACGGCTGCTGGTATTACAACTTTCGCGGCATTCCTGATGTCCTGGAGGAGGGTCAAGAGCTATGGGGCGTCTACGTCTTCAAGCAAGGCTTCGGCGGCTATCCGCTGCGCTTCCTGGAGACCCACGATCTCGCCTACAAGCCTCTCGTCTATCAAGCCTACCGTCGCCTGCTAGACGTGAAGCGCTGGCGTGATCAGCAACAGCGGAGCCGCTTACAGCGTCGCACCACCACTCAAGCAGCCGCTGGCAAGCAAGCGGCACAGGGCCAGAGAGCAGCCGCCAGCCGGGAGACAGAGGCAACGCTCTCCGGCGCCGCCCAAGGGGACTAAACGGGACTAGAGAGCCAGGCACAGCAGGCAGCCTGAAGACAGGCACGAGAGAAAGCAGAAACCCAAAAAAACGGGGATCGGCTCTACGATTTCGTTCTACCAGCTTGCCGATCCCCATTTTATTTAGCGATCTTTTTCTATCTTCCAGCACAGAGCAGCCTTAACAGGTGTAGCGGGCCGACCTTGCCCGCCTCTGTACGCCGCTCTTTTGCCTTTCCCTCCGTGACCCGAGTGATAACGAGCCTGGCCCGAGCTACTGACCCGAGCGCAGAGCTTGCAAGGCAGCCAGGCGCTCACGAGCGATCGTACTATCAGGCTTCACACGCGCCAGGTTCTTATACACGCGGCTGGCCTGCTCATACTCACCGACCGACTGATACGTCTGACCGAGCATATCGTAAGCCTCATAATTATGGCGGTCGATCGCAATCAACTGCTGCAAAGCGGCCACGGCCTCCTTAACCTGATGGGTCTCAAAGTAGTAGCGAGCCACCACCGTCTGATACTCGGTGGCCTCGCGCGTACGACCGATGCGCCAGCAGAAGGCCACCACCTCGCGCAGCAGCCCCATATCGTTGGGGGCCAGATCAACGGCGCGGCGGTAGCAAGTCAGCGCCTCCTCATTATTGCCCATCTCGGCATAGATATCAGCGATGCGGCGCATGGCCTCAGAGGCCTCACTGCGCTGATTGCGCCGCTCATAGATATCGGCCAACAGCCGTAGCTCCGCGATGCCCTCCTCAAGCTGGCCACGATTAATATAGATCTCCGCCAGCTCGGCATGAGCGCGGGGGTCCTGGGGAGCCAGGCGCACCATCTCATTGAGCACATTGAGGGCATTATCGCCCTGGCGCTTACTCAGATAATAGCGAGCCAGCTCAGCATATTCCTGGAGGGCGCTATCAATATCGCCCTGACGCGCCGAGATCTCCGCCAGAGCAGAGGCCACCTCATCCTGATAGGTCGTCATCTGCTTGATGCGGCGCAGCACGGCCTGCATCTGCTCCTCTTTGCCAGCGCGGCGATAGGCCTTTGCCAGCAAGAGAGAAATCTCCACCTCTGGGGCCTGGTGCTCCTCATCATCCTCGCGCGGACGAGCGGCCCAGATAGTGGGGTCCATCGCTGCCGGCGAGCGGCGCACCAACTGCAGAGCCTGCTCTAGCTGCTGGATAGCCTCCTCTGGCTTGCCCTGAGAGAGCAGGCAGTGAGCCATACTCACACGGGCCAGTACCTCCACCGCGCTATCGCGCGCTGCCTGTTGATAGGCCGCCACCGCGCGATCGAAGTAGCCGGCCTGCTGATGGATCTGGCCGAGCGAGAAATGGAGATCCGCATTATTCGGCTGCAGTTCGAGCGCCTGCGTATACTCGCGTGCCACCACCTCATAGTGACGCTGCCCCTGACCGCGCAACTGCCAGCGAATACGCGTCAACAGCTCGAGAGCCGAAGCGCGTCCGGCAGGAGCGGCGCCGGTAATCATCAAGAGATGCCAGCGCACCAGGGCCACGATGTTGCGCGGATCAACCTGCAATACGCGCTGATACTCAGCGGCGGCCTGCTGAGAGCGACCGAGCTTCTGCAGAGCCAGCGCGTAATTCAAACGAGTGGGGACACTCGTAGGACTTTCCTGCAGCGCCTGCTCTAACTCACTGAGAGCGCGATCCATATAGCCCAGGCGCAGATAAGCCTCGGCAGCCTGAGTACGCTCGCGCAGCAGATCCTCCTTATTGCCGTGGGAGGAGAGGAGATTGATCAGGCGCATGCGGT
Source organism: Thermogemmatispora argillosa (assembly GCF_059696725.1). Taxonomy (NCBI): domain Bacteria; kingdom Bacillati; phylum Chloroflexota; class Ktedonobacteria; order Thermogemmatisporales; family Thermogemmatisporaceae; genus Thermogemmatispora; species Thermogemmatispora argillosa. The sequence goes on from NZ_AP019377.1 coordinate 2,931,799, forward strand.
ACGTCAGATTATTTGGCTCTAGCTGCAGAATGCGCCGATAAGTTGCAATTGCATCATCGATACGTCCATTGGCGATATAAGTATCGACCAGAATGGCGTACTTAGTGATGGCCTGCTCGATGCGGCCCTGGCGCACGTAGATCTCACAGAGGACCTGGTGCACATCCAGGTACTGGGGAGCGATCTCGATGACCTTCAAGCACTCATCGATGGCCGAATTCAACAAGCCATGCTCGATGTAGCGCTGGATATCCTGCATCGAGCGCACCACCTGCATGCGGACGCCCTCGGGCAGTGAAGCCGTGCTCGCGAGCACCGCGCCGGCCACCTGCTGCAGCGATTCATCACGGGCGGTATTGCCAGCGATCTTGCTCAGCAGCTCCTCGACATTATCCTTAGCACCAGCGGGCGAAGGAGGCGGAGGAGCCGCCGGACTGAGCTGCTCCAACGTCAGAGGGACCGAAGCCGGCGCGGCGGTAGCGGGCGGAGCCGCTGGCGAGGCGGGCATCTGGCTCTGGGTTGGAACAGCGTTTGAAGCTGGGGCAGTGGCCGGAGCCGCTGGGGCAGCCGGGGCCGACGGCTGCAGTTCCACCTGCCGGGTTGGACTATCGGTCAGCCAGGAAGCCGACGAGACAGGTGCCGGGGCCGGTGGATTGGGAGCCGTGGGCGACTGGGGTGGAGCCGCTGACTGAGGCGGAGGGGCAGCCGGAGGCGAAACGGGGGCTGAGGCAGCCGGCACCTGTTGAGGCTGCACAGGATTCGCCGTTGGCTGCGAAGGTGCAGGCTCATTGAGAATACCCGTCAGCCAGTCGGGCAATTCGCCAGCGGCAGGCGCGGCTGATGACGCCGGGGCCGGGGCTGGCGCAGCAGGAGCGGCAGGAGGCTGAGGAGCCGCCGAAGCAGCCCCAGGAGTCGAAAACATCATGGTGGCCGCATCCTGAATGGACGGGGCGGCTGGCTGCTCAGGTGGCAGGCCAGGGGAAGCCTGCAGCGGTTGCTGTTGCAAAGAAGGCGGCGGCGTACTGGGCTGAACAGGAGGCGCACTCTGCATCTGCTTCAAAAGCAGCTCAACCTGAGCGACCTTATCATTCCAGCCACGACTGCGCAGGAAGCCAAGCAGCGCGTTATAGATAGTCAGGGCCTGTTCCTGCTCACCGAGCAAGCGATGAGCCTCTGCCGCTTCCTGGCAGAGCTGGACCAGTTGGTCAGCCTCCTCAATCGTCAGGGCATCGAGATTGACGCGATCGACAGCTTCATCGAAATGAACAGTGGCCGTGCGCAGATCACCCCGCGCGCGATAGCATTGCCCCAGAGCATAATAGCACGAAAGCGCATATTCAGGGTCATTGAGCAGCATCTGGAACTGACGGATCGCGTCATCCCAGCGCTTCTGCTCCTGATAGAGCCAGCCAAGAAAGTAGCGCGCATCGGGACGATCGAACCCACTTTCGAGGATCTGCTCACAGAGATCGATGGCGTCGTTATAGCGACCCTGGGCCTGAAAAGCCTGCGCCTGACGCAAAATGCCCGTGACCTGGCTTGCCGTGATGCGTCTCTGCGGAGCTGCTCCTCCGCCAGCGGGGCCAGCCGGGGCAAGAGCCTGCCCCGGGTTCCCCATGCCGCCGAAATTGCCCGCGCTACCCATGTTACCCATGATGCCAGTATTACCTCCGCTTATGTTGCCCGGCGCGGCAGGGCCAGCGACCGGGCTACCAGTGAAAGAAGCCTCCTGACCTGCGTATCTCCTATCCTCACTGGAGGGCGCACCCGCCTGGGCCTCGCTGGCCAGCGAGTCTGCTGAGCCAGCGGGCCCCTGCTGCAGACCGGCAGTGATCTGCGTCAGAAGTGACCGCGCCTCAGCGTTGGAGATATCGATACGCAGGACCTCTTCACATTGAGCGCGCGCTGCCGCCAGGTCATTTCTGAGCAGATAGCCTCTGGCAGCAGCCAGGCGCTCCTGTATCATCAACGAGAGATCTTTCTTCTCTGCGTAGTAGTTTGCGAGCCGCTCGTGAGGTTCAGGACTAGCAGGCGAGAACTGAAGCGCCTTCTGCCAGGCGGCCTCGGCCCGTGCTCCCTGGCCCGCCTGGGCATAGAGATCAGCAAGCTGTAGATAGGCGTTATAGGCCTCCTCGCGCCTGCCCAACCATCCATACAGCTCGGCCACCTTGCTTAGTACAATGATATCATGAGGCTTGCGCTTCAGTAGATACTCATATTCATCAAGCGCCTGCTGCCACTGCTTGGTCTGCATATAGCAGAAGCCCAGGCCCTCATGTGCCGCTGTGTCGTCTGGGAACTCTGCCAGCGCCCGCTGATACTCGCGGGCTGCCTCCGTCCACTTGCTCTCCCAACGGTAGCGGTCGGCGGCATCCATTGCTGTCTTGAAAACCTGTCTGTTCCCAGGCATGTGGGCTTCGCTTTCTTCCTTCTCTCTTCTCTACTCAGAATGGGCACCTGCCAACAAGTTCACCTTCATTTTGTCACTAGGTTACTACAATCCTGCATTGAAGCTCTCTTTTTGGTACTAAAGTACTTAGCCCTCCTCTCCCAATCTGCGCTCCTCTACCCCCCTCCCTCCCCGGCAAGAGCCACACTTTGTTACACAAGACATCTCTATAATACTGCTCGCTTGTTATATGCTTAAGATATATTTGAATGTTTAAGTATAATAAATAGTAGCTATAAAATTCTAGCTATGACCGTAGATCAGCAGGCACAAAAGAGGAAGCCGGCGGCAATGTCGCTTAGCTGGTGCTGCCGCGCAGATAGACAGGCAGGCAGCGCCAGAGAGGAGCTATACAGCTCCTCATCCAGGCTAGCGTTGTTAGGCATCTGAGTGAACTGGAACGAAAGGAGGCTCCATGCTATTCTCGCGGGCCTTACCGGGCCGCTTCTCCCTCTCTCCTTTGCGTCTGACCCTCTTTGGCATCACGCTGCTGGAGGAGATGCTCTCGGGCATTCCCACTATTGGTCTGCCTCTGTTGCGCCATCAGGTGCCCATGAACTATACGCAGATCGGGCTGCTGTTCACGCTAGGGGCAGCTATGTCGATGGTGTTGGAGCCTGTGAGCAATGTGCTCAGCGACCTGGGGAGGACGAAAAAGATCTGGGTTATCGGCGGGCTACTGGTGCTCTCTGGCTCGTTCGTGCTGGCTGGTTTTGCTCACTCGTTCGCCGTGATTCTGCTGGCTTTTGCGCTGCTCTATCCTTCCAATGATATTGCCTTGGGAGCGGCGCAATCCTCGCTCATCGATGAGAATCCCCATCGTAGTACACGTACGATGTTGCGTCTGGCCTTTATCGGCAACCTGGGCGATTTCTTGACGCCGTTGACAGTGACCATTATCGCTCTGCTGGCTCTCGGCTGGGCAAGTCTCTGCTGGCTGGCAGCGGCCATCTGGCTGGTCGTGACTCTAGCTGTCTGTCTCCTGCGCTTCCCCCAGGTGGAGCGCGTCGAGGGCAGGCGTTCGCGTCTTGGCCTGCTCCTGGAGGGCTTTGTTGCCGCTCTGCGCAATCCTTTTCTGCTCGGCTGGGTGGTAATCGCCACTCTGCCGGTCATGCTCGACGAGGTCTATCGCTCCTTTGTTTCGCTCTATCTGCAAGATGTCCTGCATCTGGCCGATGACGTAGTGGAGAGCCTGATTACCTTCGAGAGCGCCTCTGGCTTCGCCGGTCTCGTGTTTTGCGAGCTGTTGCTAGCCTTGGGACTAAGCGTGCGCCAGGTATTGGCTGGCTCAGCCCTGGTGGCTTTGGGTGGTATGACGGCCCTCCTGCTCACACGCTCGCTCTGGCTCGCGGGGCTCTTGCTCTGTGTAGTTGGGGCCAGTTCGATTAGCTGGTTTCCGCTGGCTCGCGCCCAAATCTACGAGCGTCTGCCGGGGCGCTCGGGCACAGGGCGAGCCTTACTGAGCCTGGGCACACCTTTTTCTGTGGTCTTGCCCAGTATCGTGGGGTTAATTGCTGGTCGCCTGGGCATTATCGCTGGCGTAGGTTTTCTGGAGCTGGCGCCGCTTGGTATCCTGTTACTGCTCTTGCTGCAGCGCGCAGAGTCGCAGGCCACGCAGGGCTAACAGCTGCTTCCTGCCTTCCTCCGATTCCTCCCTGATTGACTGATTGTCTGGCCTAGCGGGCCTACCAGCCATTCTGCCCCCTGGTCAGAGGCGCGGGGCAGAATGGCGCTCCATAGCATTCTCAGCTATGGTATGATGGACGCCAGGAGATTTTGCCTGTGGAGGAAGGAGGCTTCTTGATGTCCGCAACGATCTTCGACAGCCGCCCACTGGTGGAGCGCATGATGGCTGAGCTACAGCAGGAGGCCGCCGAGTTTCGCAAGCAGCATCGTCGCTCGGCGCGCCTGGCCCAGATTCTCATTGGCCGTGATCCTGCTGCCGAGGTCTACAGCCGCCAGCTTGTTCGCTCCTGCCGTCGCATTGGTCTGAGCTGTGTGACGCTGGCCTATCCATACGAGGTGGACGAGGAGGAGATTCGGTCTGAGGTCGCGATGCTGAGCGAGGCCCCCACGACTGACGGGATCGTTTTGCTGCTGCCACTGCCGGAGCATATTCGCCAGCGCGTGGTGACCGAGGTGCTGAACCCTGAAAAGGATGTCGACGGTCTGGGACCACGCAATGCCGGCAATCTTTTGCTCGGCTTCCCCAGCTTTATCCCTTCGACCGCCGATGTAGTGCTGACGGTGCTGCGCGAGGCCGGCATTCGTGTGGCGGGACAGCATGCGGTCATTGTCGGACGCAGCAATATCGGCGGTAAGCCGATCGCGCTGGCGCTGATGCGCGAGGATGCCACAGTCACAATCTGCCATTCACAGACACGCGATCTAGCCGAGATTACGCGCAGCGCGGATATTTTGGTGGTAAGCACGGGCAGGCCCGGCCTGATTACTGGCGAGATGGTCAAGCCAGGGGCTGTGGTGCTGGATGCCGGCATTACAACTATTGACGGGAAGGTCGTCGGTGACGTTGAGAGCGAAAGCGTGGCCCGCGTGGCCTCATTCCTGACGCCGGTGCCTGGCGGTCTCGGGCCTCTTACTCACCTCATGTTGATCCGCCATACGCTGCTTGGCCCTCAGTGAGGGGTAGGAGATGAATAGGGGCAGAGGGAGAGAGAGGGAGACAAAAGGTGCCGGCTCTCGCCAGGCCGGGCCAGACCAGGCTGTTAAAGTCCCAGCCTGGTCTTGAGACATCTGCTTAAGCAGATAAGAGTTGGCCCGGCGGTCCAGTCCAGGGTGACGAGACAGGATCGCAGGAGGCCGGGCGAGTAGCAGGATGGATCGCAGCCTGTGGAGCAGTGCCAGCGCGAAGTGAGGGCAGGGACAGGCAGCCCGACCTACCTGTCACCCGGCACCTTAGACGGCTGGCGGCTGTTGCCGTTACGCTTCTGGTTCGTATTGTTCCAGAAAGCGAATCACTTCGCGCGTAATCTGGCTGGGCGTCGAGGCGCCCGCCGTCACCGCCACGCGCTTCTTGCCCTTAAGCCACTCTAGTTTCAGCTCAGAGAGGTCTTCAATGCGTACGGCAGGAACGCCGGCCAGCTCTTCCGAGACCTGAACAAGACGATTGGTGTTGTTGCTGCGCGGGTCACCTACCACGATCGTCAGGTCGGCCCCCTTCGCCTGCCGTACTACTGCTTCCTGCCTCAGTTGGGTGGCAGCGCAGATGTCGATGTAGACTTTGACATGGGGATAGCGAGCCTTGATATAGTTGACAATACGCTGCGTGTCCCACTGTGAGAGCGTAGTTTGCGTCGAGATAGCTAGCTTCTTTTCTTGCTCTGGCGTGAGCTGCAACGCATCTACATCGGCCTCATTCTCGATGAGGCTGATATGGCCCGGAACTTCGCCCATGACGCCTTCAGGCTCAGGATGACCTTTCTTGCCGATGTAGAGGATGTAGTACCCCTCTGCCACTAGCTCACGCACCAGCTCATGAGTCTTGGTGACATCAGGACAGGTGGCATCGATACAGTAGAGACCCCGCTCACGCGCACGCTCTTTGACCAAAGGCGAGACGCCGTGTGCGGTAAAGATCACTGTTCCCTCCTTCACCTGTTCGAGGATCGCCGCGCGATTCGGTCCGTCCAGGGTGATGATGCCCAGGGCGGTGAGTTCCTCAATGGCATGCCGGTTGTGCACAATCTGGCCGATGATATGGATCGGACGGGGCAGGGTTGGATCTTTGGCGGCCCGACGCGCAATCTGCAAGGCGTCAACGACGCCATAGCAGTAGCCGCGGGGAGAGATCTTGATCACTTCCATGACGCCCTCACTCGTTGCCCTGCGCCTGGGAGCAGGCAGACAGACAGCACTTACTTACTTACTTAAAAGAGAAATCAATTTATTGGCTCGATCGAGAGACTGCGCTTTCGGTAGCGATTCTTTGCTTACCTTATGGTACCATATCGTCAGCCCGCTTTAACACAACTGTTGCGGAGAATACGCTGAAGGTCAGCAGGCGTGTAGAGACAGACGAAGGGCAAGAGGCCGACTAGCTCTTCAACGGAAGGGCTACGCGCCAGGTCCAGAATAATCAACGGGATCTGGCGATTGCCGCACCCCTGGGCAATGGCTGCCGCGGAGATGAGCGGGGCGGCAGGCGTCACAGCCGGAATGCTGATGAGCAGTTGCACCTGCGGTAGCAGTCTGTCTAGCTGGCTTGCGCTCTCTTCCTCATAGATTGTCTGCATACCAGCTTGTTTCAGCAACTGCACGAAGGGCCGCCGTAGCTCCTCCGGACCGATGAGCAGGGCAGAGCGACCGTGCAAGCCGCCCAGGCACGCATCAGCAATTGATACAACCTGTGGCGCGATATTCTGCATGCGATTCTCTCTCCTCCAGAGACATCCTCTTGATCACGAGTGCCAGATGCCATGCTCTGACAGCATGGCTCAAGATGTTCCTGTTTATCGTAGCGTATGGCAAAGGAGCAGGCATCAGGTAAATACCTGATTTTGTCTGGGGCCTCCCCGCGTATTTTTCTATAGGGTCCCGACCTTGCTCCGCTGCGAGCTGGTGAAGCGACGGGGCAAGGTACCCCAGGCGAGGAGTTGATGCGCCGGGCTGGGTATGCTCGGCCCGTCTCCTATCGCTGCCGCCTTGTTGACATTCATTTCAGCGATAGACTATACTAAAGAAAGCTCTTGAACAGAGAAAGAACAAGCCAGCGTTGACCCTTCTTTTTTTTGCGTGTCTTCCTGTTCACAGAGGAAAGGATGCAGCGGTTGCTTGTTGATAGCCACGCCCACGTCGATGCTCCCCGCTTTCAGAAAGATCGCGATGCGGTGCTGCGTGCTGCATTCGCGGGGGGGATCGGCTACATTGTTGATCCCGGCTGCGATCTGGAGTCGAGCCGCGCGGCGCTAGCATTGGCCCAGGCCTACCGGGGACAGGTCTTCGCCGCAGTTGGTGTGCATCCGCACGAGGCCACCTCTTATAACGAGGAGGTAGAGGCTCAGCTACGCAGTCTGGCACGTGCGCCCGAGGTAGTGGCCATTGGCGAATTTGGGCTTGATTATTTCCGCATGCTTTCGCCGCGCGATGTCCAACGGGCGGTTTTTTGTGCCCACCTGGAGCTAGCTCGTAGCTGTGGCCTTCCCTGCATCATCCATGTACGCGATGCTCACGAAGACGTGATTGAGCTTCTGCGTGCGCATGGCCGGGGATTGCGCGGGGTCTTCCACTGTTTCTCGGGCGATGTAGCCCAGGCTGAGGAATGCCTCTCCTTTGAGGGCTTTATGCTCTCCTTTGCCGGGCCTCTGACCCGCCCGGGCAATGCCCTCCCAGCGGTCGCCAGCATGGTTCCTCTCGATCGGGTGCTGGTCGAGACCGATAGCCCCTATCTTGTCCCCCTTCCCCTGCGAGCCAGGCGCAATGAGCCTCTCTTCGTGAAGCACGTCGCCCAGAAGCTAGCCGAGATCCGGGGCCTGACCCTGGATGAAATCGCTCAGATTACAACGGCGAACGCCACGCGCCTGTTCGGTCTTGGAGAACGCCATGAAGCTGTTTAATACGCTCACCCAGCGAGTGGAAGCTTTTGTCCCCCTCGAAGGGAACAAGGTGCGTATCTACGTGTGCGGGGTGACTCCCTACGATACGACTCATCTGGGTCATGCTTTCACTTATGCTTCTTTCGACACACTCATCCGCTATCTAGAATTTCGCGGCTACTCTGTACGTTATGTACAGAATGTCACGGATATCGACGATGATATTTTGCGCAAGGCGCGCGAACTGGGTGTGCCCTGGGACGAGCTGGGCAGGCGCGAGACTGAGAGGTTTCTGCGCGATATGGACGCGCTCAATGTGCGCCGCCCGACCTTCTATGTGCGCGCAACCGATGAGATACCCCATATTATCGAGATTGTGCAGAAGTTGATCGAACGTGGTTATGCATACGTGAGTGAGGGCTGCGTCTACTACGACGTGCGCCACGATCCCGATTTTGGGGCCCTGGGGCGGGCTATCGGCCTCCAGGACTACGCGGCCATGCTGGCGGTGGCCAACGAGCGCGGCAACTATCCTGACGATCCGCGCAAACGCGATCCCCTGGATTTCGTCCTCTGGCAGGCCCAGGCTCCCGGTGAGCCGGCCTGGCCCAGCCCGTGGGGACCAGGCCGCCCCGGCTGGCATATCGAATGCAGCGCGATGGCTCTTCACTATCTGGGCGATCAGCTCGATATCCACGGCGGCGGGGCTGATCTGGCCTTCCCTCACCATACCTGCGAGATCGCCCAGTCTGAACACTATACCGGCAAGGCTCCTTTCGTCCGCTACTGGCTGCATACGGGCATGGTTTATCAGCAGGGAGAGAAGATGAGCAAGTCGCTGGGCAATCTGACCCTGGTCAGCGACCTGCTCAAGCAGTATAGCCCGAACGCGATCCGCCTCCTGCTGTTGAATCATCACTATCGTCAGCCCTGGGAGTGCTTCCCCGCCGATCTGCAACTGGCAGCCCAGCAAGCCGCTCTTTTCGAGGAGGTGGCCGCTCTAGCCGCTAGCTGCCAGACGGAGAGCACGCATGAGCTACGCGCCCGCTTTGAGTCCCTCCTGGATGACGACCTGAAGACGCCCGAGGCCGTGCAGTTTCTACACGAAGCCGGTCAGGCCGCCCTGGCCAGTCGCGATGCCTGCCGTGCCGCTGAGATTGTAGGCCTGGTACGCGTGCTGGGCCTGCGTTGTTGAAGCGTGTTCTGGCCTACAGGCTGGTCCTTACCAGCCAGCCAGTCAGCCAGGCAAGCAAGCAGGCAGGCAGAGAGTAGCCTTCCCGGCGTCATGGGAGCGCCAGCTCCGTGCCCCTTCAACGGAAGGCGGTCACAGCTGCTGCGGCTTTCGTCCCACTGCTGATTTGCTTCACGGCGTCCGCCGCAGGCCAGGTCAGGGCCTGGCCTGCCTGACCATGTTTCCGAGCTTTCTCAGGCCAGCGAGCTGGATCAGACCGAGCCGAGTACCGTGAGAGCAGGCCATCCGATTGACCGCCGCTCGGAGCCTGATTCAGCTCGCCGACTCACCTGGCGCCGATGCTCGCTCGGCCCTCGACGCCCCCGGGGAAGCCGGCCGCCCTCCTGTCATGAGCAGCCCTAGCTCTTCTTCGCTGGCGTCCGGTGTGACAATATCCACAATGCGCCCCTCATACATCACCGCGATACGATCGGAGAGCGAGCGAATCTCATCCAGCTCGGCCGAGACCAGCAAAACCGCTTTGCCCGCATCGCGCTGCTCGATCAGGCGACGGTGAATGAACTCAATGGCGCCAATATCGACCCCACGTGTAGGCTGGGCGGCGATCAGCAACTGTGGATCTGAGGCAAATTCGCGCGCCACAATGACTTTCTGCTGATTGCCGCCCGAGAGGGCCCGCACCGGCAGACGCGTACTTGGTGTACGGACGTCGAACTCTCGCACCAGGCGCCGCGCCCACTGGGCGATCTCGCGCAGGCGCAGAATAAAGCGCCCACGGGCGAAGCGTGGCCAGCGTTCGCGCCCCAAAATGGTATTATTCTCGATGGTATCGCTTAGAACCAGGCCACTGCCGCGCCGATCCTCGGGAATATGCGCCACCCCGACAAGGCGCTCTTCCCGCGCATTCATATGCGTAATGTCGTAGGTTTTGCCGCGCTGCTCGCCGCTGACATGGGTGATGGTAATGCGGCCAGCCGTGGCGCGGCGCATGCCGCTGAGAACTTCAACCAGCTCGCTTTGCCCATTGCCTTCAACTCCCGCAATGCCCAGAATCTCGCCAGCGCGCACTTCGAAGCTGACTCCTTGCAACGCCTCCAGACCACGATCGGAGCGGGCATGCAGATTCTCAACGCGCAGCACCACCGGGCCGGGCCGCGCTGGGCGTTTCTCGACCCGCAGCAGGACTTCACGTCCCACCATCAGCCGGGCGATCTCTGCCTGATTCGTCTCCCGAGTCACCAGCTCGCCCACGTTCCGCCCGCGCCGCAGGACGGTCACGCGATCAGTCAATTCGAGCACCTCCCGCAGCTTATGGGTAATAAAGATGATGGTTTTCCCCTGCCGAGAGAGTGCGCGCAGCACATCGAACAGCTCATAGGTTTCCTGCGGCGTTAGCACGCCCGTCGGCTCATCAAGGATGAGAATATCGGCAGCGCGATAGAGCGCCTTCAGGATCTCGACGCGCTGCTGCAGACCCACCGAGAGCTTTTCAATACGGGCGTCGGGATCAATCGGTAGCCCGTAGCGAGCACTGAGCTGGAGCACCAGCTCACGGGCCTGGCGCCGATCATAGATGGCCAGCGGGCCACCCGGCTCCTGGCCCAGCACGATGTTTTCAGCCACCGTCAAGGGAGGAATGAGCATGAAATGCTGATGCACCATGCCAATATGGAGGCGGATGGCATCGCGCGGCCCGCTAATATGGACGCGCTCGCCGTTGACATAAATCTCCCCACTATCGGGGCGCACCAGCCCGTAGAGAATGTTCATCAGGGTCGTCTTACCGGCCCCGTTCTCGCCAACCAGGGCATGAATCTCGCCGCGCCGCACGCGCAGATTCACATGATCGTTGGCAACCACGCCAGGCCAGGCCTTGCAGATCTCGCGCATCTCCACCGCATAGGGCGAGCGAGCAGAGCCAGTAGCCTCTACCTGAGCAAGAGACGCCTTCTCCTGTTCGTGCATGCTTCCTTGACCTCCTCGGGCTTACGCTGCTGGCTATTCGGCGCTGCCCGGCTCATAGGGCACGCCATCGGCAGCCGGGGCCACTGTGCGCCCGACCAGCCCGATAAGAGCAATAATGGTCAAAATATAGGGCAAGGTGGCCAGCAGATTGGAGTCAATACCCGTATCCTGCAGACGCACGCTCAGCGCCAGGCCCAGCCCGAAGATCAGGCAGGCGCCGGCAGCTCCCAGCGGCGTGTACTTACCAAAAACCACCGCCGCAAGAGCGATGAAACCACGCCCGGCGGTCATATTGGGATTGAAGGTGCCAGCCACTCCCAAGGCCAGAAAGGCCCCGGCCAGCCCAGAGAGCAGGCCGCTGGTCACCACACAGGCATAGCGCAGCAGACGCACCGGAATGCCCGCCGTATCCGCAGCTTGCGGATGCTCACCGACAGCGCGAATGCGCAGACCCAGATTGGTTCTAAACAGCAGGAATTGCATGCCTAACAGGATGACAATTGTCAGGTAGAACACGCTATTCTGCTGAAAGAGCACCTGACCGATAAAAGGGAGCTGGCCCAACGGTCCCCAGTTCAAGATCGGAAGCCGGAGGGAAGAAGCAAGGCTGGGAATTCCCTGGCCGCCGGTCTGCACAATATTGAGATAATTGGTCAGGCCTAGAGCGGCGACATTGATGGCGATGCCACTGATAATCTGATCGGCCTTGAAATGGATCGAGACCACGCCATGCACCAGAGCCAGCAGGCCACCGGCAATGATAGCAGCCAACACCCCCACCAGAACATTATGGCTGGCCAGCGTCACCGCCACCCCGACATAGCAGCCGATCAGCATCATACCCTCCATCGCAATGTTTACCACCCCGCTGCGCTCCGAGATCACCCCTCCCAGAGCGGGCAGCAGCAGGAGCGCGGCAAACTGCAGGGAAGCCTGCCAGAGATCGCCTGACGTAATCACCCGGAAAAAGATAGGCCAGAACACGTTCACGCCTCCCCATTCTGCTGATTTTGACGCTCCTGAGCCTGACCCTGCTGTCTATCAGTCAGGGAAGCCCCTTGAGTCTCTGCCCCCTCAGCCTGTGACTGAGCCTCCATTGTTGGAGTGCCCGCGCCGTTCGCAGGTGTCGGCTGATCCAGATCAACTACCCCACCGGCGAGCGCGGCCACTACCGTCGGCTGACGCGCCGCGGCGAAGCGCTTGACAATGGCCTGACGAATCACCGGGAGAAACTGCACTGCGATGCTAAAGAGAACGAGGGCTTCGACAATATAGACCAGATCGCCTGGTACATTGGCCTTGAGCTGCATCAGCGAGCCGCCCTGACGCATGCCGCCGAAAAGCAAAGCCCCAAGAAAGATGCCGATGGCCGTCATGCGCCCGAGCAGAGCCACACCGATGGCGTCAAAGCCCGTTGTATCATTGCGGAACACCTGGCCAATGACCTCGTAAGGATACTGCCCCATCAGCTGCAATGTCCCACCGAGGCCAGCGAAGAGGCCAGCTAAGGTCATCACCAGCACCACATTGCGTTTCACCGAGATGCCGGCGTACTGGGCGGCCCGGGGATTCTCCCCCACGACGCGCGTTTCATAGCCAAAGGTAGTGCGTGTCATCAGGAACCAGTAGACGACCAGGGCCACCAGAGCAAAGAGAAAGCTAATGTCTACAATGTACTGCTCGGGCTGCTGAATGGCAGGCAGGAAATGGCCAAGAGTTTGATTATAGAGTACCGAGAGCTTGGGAAGATTGGTCTGTGGAGGCATAGAAGGCGTCTGATCGGCCTGACCTGGAGCCTGCAGGGGACCTGAAACGAGCCAGTCGCTGATATAGAAGATAATCCAGTTCAGCATGATCGTGGTCACTACCTCATGAGCGCCTCGCCACGCCTTCAGCAGGCCGACAATTCCACCCCAGACCGCCCCCGCCAGGGCACCGGCCACAATCATCAGCGGCGTCAACAGCCACCCGGGCCAGGTTGAGCACTTAATGCCGACAATCGCCGCCAGGATCGCCCCGGCAGCAAACTGGCCCTCGGCCCCAATATTGAAGAGGCGCGCGCGGTAGGCAACAGCCACAGAGAGGCCAGTAAAGATCAGAGGCGTCACATTCACAAGCGAAAATGAGAGATTGGCCGCGTTGCCAAAAGCTCCCGAGAAGAGATAACCATAGGCCAGCAAGGCAGCATTGAAACGGTCGAGGAGCGAGCCAGAGGCAGTGATCATGATCACAATCACGCCAGCGATCATGGCCAGCACCAGCGCTAGCAGTGGGCGCCCCAGCCCGGTGCCAACCCTGCGCAGCCAGAGCAACCAGGTCGTTGACCTGGTCTCCAACGTCGGAGGAGCAGGTGAGCGCGGTTGAGCAGTCTGCAAGGCCATAGAGCGAATCCTCCCGATCAGCAATCGCCAGGCAGGAAGGAGCGGCTAGCCTTCTGCCAGGCTAGATGCTCGGTCCGCCAAACAAAAAACTGACTTGTAATGATAGCATCGTCACAGAGCAGAAACAAGCAGGGTTTGAAGACGACAGCGGCCAGACCGAGCGCGCAGGCGAAGCCTGGCGGCAGGCGAGCTCGCGCTCCCGAGTAGAGCGAGCGAGTGGTCCGCGTGCCACAGGCGAGGTAAGGATAGCAAGCAGAGAGAGAACAAAGGACCAGATCGGGGCGCTCGTTGCGCTGCTCCGACACCCCGATCTGGTCATGCCCGGGCTACTCACTCACTACGCAGGTCAGGAAGGAATAGTCTCAGGAACCACAAGCGTACCAGCCCTGATCTGATCAGCAAGCTGGTCGGCTTTGTTCTTCGCATCAGCCGGCACCACGCTGCTCAGTGTACCATAGCCGACACCATCATGGGCCAGGTCGAAGCGCGGTGGATTGTTAGTGAATTTGCCGTGAGCATAGTCGTTGATTGTATCGTAGACGGCAACATCGACCTTCTTGAGGGCGCTTGTAATGACGCTCTTCGGGTGGAGATAGTTCTGATCGGCATCAACACCGATTCCAAAGACCCCCTCCTGATCGGCAGCATCGAGCGCGCCCACACCGCAGCCACCGGCCACCTGGAAAATGATATCGGCGTTGTGCTGATTGATCTGACTGAGCGCAGCATCCTTACACTTATCGGTGGCCGAGAAATCTTGCGAGTAGTTAATCACCACAGTGATGCTGGGATCAACCTTCTTGGCGCAGAACTTGTAGCCAGCGATATAGCGATTCACGGGCGGAATAGGCAGGCCGCCAACGGCGCCGATCGTATTATGGCCACGCAGCTGCGGAATCTTAGACTTGCCATCGACCTCCATCTGAGCTGCGATAGCCCCAACCAGGCAGCCAGCTTCCTGCTCCTTAAAGAAGAGGGGCGCCACATTGGGCAGCGATTCGCAATCCTGCTTGCCCGCTGGCACCGCGCAACCATCGATAATAGCAAACTTCTTGGTGGGGAACTGATGCGCCACCTGATCGACGGCATTCTGCATCAGGAAGCCGACGGCAAAGACCAGATCGGCGCTACGAGCCGCCAACGTCAGGTTTTTAACGTAATCGGCCTGATTTTTGGATTCGATCACCTGGCGCGTAAAATGGAACTCGTTCATCGCCTTAGTGTAGCCCACATAGGCCAGGTGGTTGAAGCTGCGATCGTTCAAACCGCCGATATCAGTGACCAGGGCCACTGAGATCGCCGTCTGAGCCGTTGGGGTGGTGCCAGTGCTACCACCCGTACTGCTTGTGCTGCTGCCACCACAAGCAGCCAGCAGGACAGTAAATAAGGCGAGCAGGGCCACAATGCGGGCTGAAATGCCACCTTTTCGCATACGCGCGTTCCTTTCTTCTCTCCCCGGAGAACGTAGTGTGTCAGCAGAAAGTTCTCTTCCTGTTATTGTAGCGGTGCACTACAAACAAATAAGGGGCTCTGCCTCCATCTTCGGCATACAAAAAAGCAAGCTGCAACCCATGAATCAGCAGAGCATCAGAAAACCAGGACAGCATGGGTCGACTGTTCTGGCGGGATAGCACCGGGCAGTGGAACAGACCTCGCAGCGGTTGGTTCCATGTCAATTATACGCCGCTGAGCTGGGACATCTCACACAGCCCGAAAGGGCCAACAAGGGAGGAAGAGAGCCGGTAGAGAGGGCAGTCAGAGAGCCAGAGAGGGCGAAGAGAAGCGGCGAGGAGAGAGGCGAGCCATCCATAACATACAGCTTCAGCCCCTTCTCCTCGCCGCCGCGCTGGTGTGCTGTGTGCTAGCTTTGTCACAACGTTCTTCCAGACGAGAGGAAGCCAGTGATCACGGAATGGCCGTTCTGCGCTTCCCTGAGCAGGAGCGCTCTCAGGCGCGGATCTCCTCCAGCACCGAGAGATTGATGAACAGGTCGCAGCTTTGGCGCAACGTGGCAGACATGGCCTCGTCGAAGGCCGCCACCTCGACGCGCACGCCGTGATCCGAGCAGTAATCGAGCATGGGCATAAAATCGCTATCGCCGCTGACCAGCACAATACAGTCAACAGCCCGGCTCTCCACAAGCCGCACTACGTCCATGCACAAATCCAAATCGAGATCAGCCTTCTTCGCACCGCTGGAGAACGTCTTATAGTTCTTCGTCGTAATGCGGTAGCCCAGGCCCTTAACAGCCTGGAGGAACATTTGCTCATCGCCGGGCTGCGGGCTGGTCGGGCAGTAGGCATGGGCCCGCACCAGACGGCGATTGCCGCGCAAGAAGTCGAGCAGCTTGCCAAAATCAATGGTTAGCCGCAGCGTACGCGCCGAATAGAGCAGATTAGCCACATCGACGAAGACCCCCACCCGCTCCGTCGATGGCGGAGGGGGGATCGAGACCGAAACATTGGTCGGCGACTGGTGAGTGCGGCGCAGCTCGGCCACAATACGGTCGGTCTGTGACTGAATAGCCTGCACGACCGTATTGGCGAACTGAGCCATCGGATCATTTCCACGGTTATTCGGATAAACTACATTGTTCCGCTGCACATCGGAGCGTGAAGGGCGCACACCAGCTTCGCGCACAGCCACGCTGCCGCGTGCGGGCGAAGGTTCTGGCGCCATGAAAGGACCTCCGAACTCGTTGCCCAGATTCATCTGGTTCATAGTGGTGCCGGAGATAATATGGTAGAGTCCGGCAGGAGCTGTCGGCTGCGAGGCCGGTGCCGACGCCGGCTGCGTCACAGGCGGCACAGTGACCGGAGAGACCGGCGTGGGCGGCGGAGCTATCGGGGGTGGCGTCGGCTCAGCTGCCGGCGCGGGTGCAGAGGCTGCCGCCGACTTGGAACGACGGCGGCGACGCCGGCGCGAGGTGGCCGCCTGAATCTCAGAGTACTCCAGGGGAGGCAGATCTTCAGGGGCAGGAGCCTGGGCCTCCTGAGCCGCCGGCCTGGCGCCGTTGGCCGTCGGCTGCGCTTGCGAAGCCACAGGGGCAGCCGGCTGCTCCTGTTCTTTTTCTTTCGCTTGTTGTTGCTGCTGTTGTTGTCTACTGTCTTTGTTGTGATTATTATATTGCTGATCTTCCACAGTCTGCTCGTTTAGCATCTCACGAGGCGAGACAGGAAGAACCTCTCCGGCGCGCTCGCCGGGAGTAGCTGCCATCTTCGGTTGTTCCGTCTCGGGTCGACGCTCCTCTTGGGCAGCAGGGCCAGGGCTACCAGAAGCCGCAAGCCGCTCCTCCGCCTCGCGCTGCTGCTCAGGCGGTGTCGACTGCTGAGATGGATTAACCAGGAACATAGCGCTATTGACCGTAGTGGCCGGACGATCGAAGCGATAGCGACGCGCGGGACGAGTTGTCTGCCCCTCCTCGCCAGCGGCGGCAGTAGCCTCGGGGCTGCCGCTCTCACCCTGGCCGGGAGGAGCGGCAGTCGGCTCACCGCCGGCCTGAGCTGCAGCGACCTGGCTCTCCTCTTCGGCGCCCTTCTCAGCTTCAGGCTCAGGAGCGGGGCGCTCCTCGATGAACGGCTCACGCAGACGCCCGTAGCGAGGCAAACGGATGCGCGTAGCCGGGCGTAACAAAGGCGACAGTGGACGCTCGGCGGGCTTCTCAGGCGCGGGAGGAGTGTGCGCCGCTGGTGGCATCTGGGCAGCCGGCGGCTCCTCCTGCAGCTTTTCAGCAGGTTCCTCCGCCGACGAGGGCACCTGCTCCGGCTGAGCAAGCTCGCTCCCTCCCTGGTCCTCGCGAGCGACCTCGGCTGATGGCTCTGCCGACTGGACCGGCGCCTCGCTGACTGAAGGCGAGCTGATTGCCATGCCACTACCGCCACCGCTCACAAACGAGAGACGTCCTGGAATAGCCGGCGTTGTAGGCGCTTGTGCCGGCTGCGAAGAAGCCGGTTGATCAACAGACGGGCCACCCTCTCCCTCGGCGGGCGCGTTTAGACTGCCCACGGCCCTCAAGGAACTGAGGGCATCCAGCGCCTCATGCACCGCTTCGAGCGTAGCGGCCTGGCGGGCTTCTTCAGCCTGACGGAACTCCTCAATAAACTCACTGAAGGGGCGTACGTTCCCCTCACTGAACGGCAGAAAGCCCTCAATGAGCGAGGCAGGCTCCTCGCTCGGCGTCGCAAAGGCCTCCTGTGCTGATGGTGTAGAGGGAGTGGAAGAGGCGGAAAGGGGTTCAACGGGCGAGTAGGCGGCCACGCTTTCCTGGATGCGCTGAGAGGAGGCCTCCGCCTGAGACGGAAGCTCATAGCCAGGAGCAGCGTCCGCACTCTCCCGCGCAGGTGGTTGCTTCTGCCCTTCCACAGTACCCTCCGGCACCTGCGCCCCGGGGGGCGCAGTCGGCTCTAGAGAAGCAGGAGTTGCTGCGTCTTCGGAGGCAAATGCTTCCTTTGCGACGGACACATCAACGTCGCTCTTCTCTGGCTGCGAATGTTCTCTTGTCACAAAAAGATCTCCAGTCTCACTAATTCGGGACCGGAGCGCAGGCGATCATCTGGAGAGGTACTTGACGCAGAGAGCCGTCAGGGCGAATGGATGTCGTCATTGCTCGCCTATCGTCTGCTCTACCTCAACGGGTGCTCGGGAAAAGGCTAGCCAATCAAGAGTAAGCACATCGAATCGCGCCGTACTTTCACCGATCCGCGTTGCAAAGATGGGCGGATGCGCACTACCATCTATCCGCCCTGCCTGTCCTCCGCTGCTTGCGACAGGCACCTCACGCTACATGCACGTCCGATCCCGATCTCCTCTACACCGTTCGCAAAGCTTGGAATCACTCTTGTTGCTGCATACCGCCACTGAGAGGCGGGATATGGCTGGGAACGGGGCGAGCAGATGATTCTTGGGCCTTTCCGGCTCGGCCCCGGCCCAGGAAGCGAGCGCGTTGCTCGTGGTCGCGCTCAAGGCGGGCACTGCTCTGCTGATCACTGGCGAGCGTGGCGGAAGCAGGAGTAGGAGCCGGAGCCGGCTGAGGCGCGGCGCGCCCGCTCTCCTGCCGGCGCGTGATGCGCCAGACGTAGAACATGCGCTCAAGGGCGGTGATCTGTGAGAAGACCGCCAGGAGAACCAGTGCCCAGATCTCAATGCCCACAATCAGGCCAATGGCCAGGATGACGACACGTTCGGGGCGGGCAAGCAATCCAGTTTTACATTCCAGTCCCAGGCCTTCGGCGCGTGCCTTAGTATAGCTAACCATCAGCGAGCCGACAACAGCGACGAACACCAGGACAATCATCCAGAGCTGCTCATGGCCAAAGGGCCAGAGCTGCTCATGGAGAGCTGGCCGCTGCAACACGTACCAGAGCAGCCCAAAGAGAATGATACTTTCCGAATAGCGGTCGAGAGTCGAGTCGAAGAAAGCGCCAAAGGTCGTAGCCGCCTGGCGAACGCGAGCCACAGCCCCATCGAACATGTCAAAGATGCCAGCAAACAACACCAGCAAACCGCCTGCCACCAGGTACCCCTGCGCTATCACCAGGGCTGTTAAGCCGCTAAGCAACAGCCCGACCAGCGTTAACATATTCGGAGTCACGCCAAGGTTGGCCAGCGGTCTGATAATGAAAGCCACCAGGAGTCGAACTTGTTGCTGGATGCGTCTGCTTAACATATCTTTATTGTACCATACCCGGCCCTCTTCGGACTAGCTCTTTTTTCGCAGCGAGCCTGCCGCGAGGGCCTCTGAAGATGACGTAGACTACGCACTACACGACCAAACGAAAAGCCGCGAACAGTCTCCGTGCCGTGACACTCGCTGACAGGCAGTAGCCAGAGTCCGGCAGCGAAGGGAAGGCAAAGAGCAAGCGCCAGCAGCGCGCCGCGCAGGTCGTCGGTGAGCAGCGTAGCCAAGCGGTGGCCAGGATGCGGCGATCGACGTTGAGCCGACGGCGGGCACAGGGACAGCGCCTTTGCTGCCTGTGCCCCGAAGCAAACTACATCTTGCTGGGCCATTCTTTTCTTATCCTCGCTCGCCGAAGCGAGGCGAGACTCTTCATCGTCCTGCTGGGCTTGCCTGGGCTTGAGTGGCCTTGAATGGCTCGGCTGACCCTAGCCGGCCTTCTGATTCGCTCCAATCCCATCCGCTCGCGAGCACTGCCTTGCTCGCCGCGCTTGCTGACCGCAGGGGGAAAAAGACCGTTTAGACCGGCTCTCGCTCGCGCAGCGTATAGAGGAGTTGCCTCTCCTCCAGCAACTCCTGATAGTAGTCCAGCACGCGACGCGCAATCTGCGGCCAGGCATACTGCTGACTGGTTTGCAGGCCAGCTTCAACCAGGCGCCGCCGCAATGGTTCATCTTCGAGCAGGCGACAGATGGCCATACTGAGCGCGAGGCTATCACGCGGGGGCGCTAACAGACCATTGAGGCCATGAGTAATGACTGTGGCATAGCCCTCGATATTACTCGCCACCACTGGTACGCCGGAAGCCATTGCCTCCAGCAGGACCACCCCCAGGCTTTCGCCGCCGATCGAGGGTGCACAGAAGACATGGGCGCTGGCAAAGTAGCGTGGCAGCTCCTCCGCCGAAACACGGCCCACAAAGACCACATCCTGCCAGCCCTGCTTCTCGACAAAGCGTTCGAAACCGCGCTTCAACCCGCCTTCGCCCACGAAAATGAACCGTGTGTCGGGATGGCGCTCACGGATCGCGGGGATAGCGCGTAACAGATATTTGGCGCCCTTGCGCTTCTCAAACCGCCCGACAAAGAGGATGTTCCGCTTCCCATCCATGAACCAGGGCAAAGGCTGGTTCCAGATGTTGAAGCGCTCCAAGTCGACCCCATTCGGGATCAGGCGATAGTCCGCCGGAAAGTAGCGTGACACGAACTGGTAGGCCGCCGGTGAAACGGCGATGCGCCCGGCCAGCCGGCGAAAGTAAGGGCGCAGGAAAGGATGCAGCGATGCATAGGCCAGATAGGGTGTGGAGGTGATCCTGGCAGCAGCAAAGGCATGAAATGTCCCCACATTGATCGCACGCGAGAAACGGAGCACCGCCAGGGGCAAACCGGGAATCAATGGCTCGTGCAGATGGATAATGTCAAAGCGTTCGTGCTGCAACACGGAACGCACGCGCCGCCCCAGATAGGGGTTGAGGGCCACGCGAGCGATCGAGCCATTAAAAGGAACGGGTGAGGCCCCGGCCATCTTGTAGACCTGTTCCTCTGCCAACCGCTCGTCATCTTGAGAGACCGGGGCAAGGATGCGCACCTCCAGACCCATTCTGCGAAACTCACGCGCCAAATGGCGGACATGTTCACGCACTCCACCAGGATAGCTCCAGTCGTATGGAGTCACGAGACCTATTTTCACGAGTCGCTCCCTGCCTTACAATGTTGTAGAGACGCGACTATCCCCTGGACCTTACGCAAGCCCGGCCACGGTCCCCTCCTACTCAGCCAAAGGCGCCATACAACATTTTACCAGACTTTCGCAAGAGCTTGCCTCTACCAAAAGGAAGACTCTGCGCACCTCACGCCGCAAAGACACGACGATTCTTCTGATTTCGCTTGCTAAAGTGATACTGAGCTAGTTGGAGATAATCGTACATCTGCCAGAGCCGTCCTCCGGGGGCAGTGGTGCCGGCTAGCAGCGACGCACGCAGATCCTGAGCCGTGCGCCCTTCGAACCAGGTGCAGCCGCGGCCAATGGCGTTGAGGGTATGGGCGTCGCTGTTCCCGACCTCGGGGAGGCGATAGACCTTGCGATTGGTCCGCATAGCCACCTGATTAGCGTAGATGCCGCAGAAACTGGCGTTCCAGGTCTCGATGCCGTCGAGCTGCACGGTGCCCGAGCTGGTCAGGCGATCAAGTACTTCGCGCTGGCAGCTATGGCGGAAGAGACGATGCAGGGGATGGGCTACGATGGCCAGTCCTCCCTGTTCATGGATGAGGGCAATGCTCTCCTCCATGCTCAAGCCGGGAGGGATACGCTCTTCGATGAAGAGCGCCAGTAAGTGCCCCTCACGCGTGCTGACTTCTTCGCCGACGATGTAGTCAAAGCGGTAGGGTCTCTTAGCCCACAGATCGCGGGCGCGCAGTGAGCCATCAATGGCGTCGTGATCCGTGATGGCAATCACATCCAGATCACTGAAACGTTCAGTATATTCGAGAATCTCTTCTATTGTCGCCGTCCCATCACTGCAGGTGCTATGAATATGGAGATCGGCCCTGCCCAGCTTTCCAGCCAGATAGGCTTCGGCAGCCGTCATCTGCCGATGGCGGCCCAGCAAGCGCTTAGCCAGGCTGGCGGGCCGGAATTCCTCTGTCATCCTGTTGCTCATACGTCTAGCCATACTACTCCTTCAACGTTGAGTGAGAAGATGTGGAAGGAAAGCTCCTCTCGCCCAGGAGAGCGGAGACGGTTTCTCCACAGCCACTCACTGGACAACCCCTATTGGCAGCCGACGACGCCCTCTTGCTCTCCACTTTCCTCTCCGCTGATCCGGCGCCGTCCCTGACCCTGCTCCTCCGAGTCCGCCGCCGTAGCAGGCGCGGCAGGCGAGTCAGCCGGGTGGTCCAACCAGACAGGCGCGAAGACAAGCCACTGCTCGGGATGGGCCCGGATATAGCGTTCCATGACCTGGACGATTGAGCGCATGAGGGCGTTCGGGTTCTGCCGCTCCTCTTCGGGAAGGGCCAGGGAGATCGGTGTAAATTCTCCCTGCATACGCGTTCCTTTGAGACGCCAGCCGAAGGCGCCGACGAGGGCTGCGCCTGTGCGCTGAGCCAGCAGGGCTGGCCCTTCTGGCAGGCGAGCCGGGGCCCCGAAGAAAGGGACCTCAACGCTCTGGCCTACGACAGCCCGATCGGCGGTGATCAGCACAAGCTGATTCTGGCGCAATGTGCGCAGAATTGCGCGCATAGTTGTGCCATTGCCAACGGGCAGATACTTAATGCCGTGGCTGCAGCGCAGGTTCAGCATCAATTCGAGCATGCGCCGATCCTTGAGCTGTTCGACTGGGATCACCAGCTCATAACCTCTGGCGACCAGCCATTGGCTCAGATAGTCAAACGGGCCGAAGTGGGCAGAGATGATCAGTACTCCCTTGCCTTGGGCCAGGGCGGCTGCGAGATGCTCCTCACCGCCAGGAATGATATTATCGACAATTTCTTCGACTGGTACGTAGGGCAAGCAAAAGCCTTCAAGATAGTTGCGCACGTTATTGATAAACATCTGGCGCACGGTGCGCCTGAGACGCCGACGTCCGAGGCGCGTGGCCTGTACCTCTGGCCCCAGCACATGGAGCATATTGGCGGTGGCCTGCCGCCGGGCCTTCACTGCAATCATCCAGGCAAGCCAGCCCAACAACACGCTAAGTGCAGGTAGCCAGCGACGCGGCAGGCGCGGGACAATGACAGCGGCAAGGCGAAATAGTAGATACATCTTCGTCGTTTTCTGGCGCAAGGAGCGCGTTTTCTCTTGATATCCTGATCCGTTGCCCTGGAGTACCCTGCCCAGGCCTCTCCTGACAGCGGCTCACGCTTGCTGATCTCATCTCGCCTACTGCCGCCGGCGCGGAGCCGCCCGAGGACTGGGGCACAAGCATGACGCTCACCTCGTGTATCGCGGTACCCTCCGCCGCGCGTCGTTCAGTTGTAGCAGCGCTGAGGCGCCTCGCCTGGCCGCTGTCTCTCCAGGCAGGCTGGCAAAAAGCCAGCAGGCCTGTTGCTCGTCTGCAGCCTAGGGATCAGCGGCGGGCCAGAATGGACGAAACATGTACCACTGATCGGGATAAGTACGGACCATCTCCTCCAGAGCATCAAAGATAGACTGGGTCAGGCGCACCACCTCGGCCTCGCGGTTCTCCCCGGGCTGAGGGAAGACGGGGGGAAAGGCGCGCATATAGTATTGTCCCTTTCTGCCATACCAGACGAAGCCGGACATAATCGCTGCGCCTGTCCTTACAGCTAGCCTTGCCGCACCAGCCGGTACATACGTTGTGCGCCCGAAGAATCTGACGGGAACGCCCTCATCCTCCGCCAATGGACGATCTATGACAATGGCCAGCATTTGGTTTTGCTGCAGCACACGCAACATCGGTCGGGCCGAGCGTTCCATCGGGATAATCGAGATCCCCTTATCCTGGCGCTGCTTTTGCACCAGAGCATTGAGCTGTGGATCGGCGAAGGTTTCGGCGATAGCAGAGAAGGGCACTTCGCGGGCGATAATGGCGCCTGCCAGGTCCCAATTGCCAAAATGGGCGGTGGTGAGGATCACGCCGCGGCCAGGCCGGAGCGCCTGCTGAAGGTACTCGCGCCAGGAGGAAGCTCCTCGCGTCAGGTCGCGCCCTTGCCGTTCAATGGCCTCAATATCGAGATGAGCGAAGCTCAAAAAGTCCGAGGCGTAGCGTCCGTAGTTGCTCCAGGAAGCCCGCGCCAGCCGGCGCACGGTGCGATCGCTCGGGGAGCGGCCCAAAACCTGGGCCATATTGTGCTGAGTTACCTGGCGTTTTGAGCGCCAGGCCAGATAGCTTGCCGTTCCAATTGCCGCCCCGAGGGCATGACGCAAGGGCCGGGGTGTGCGCCCTGCAAGCGTACTCGTACCACGTGCCAGCCAGTAGATGACAGACACCGGTTACTCCTCCAGGTTGACTTCAACCGCCGCCTCCGCTTTGGGGAGACTCCCGACGGGCAGCGTTGCCAGCACGAACCCGGGATCGACCAGTTGCTGCAGCCGCTGCAGGCAATACTGAAAGCGCTCTCTATCCAGAGAACAATAGACCTGACGTCCGGCACGACGCATGCGGGCCAACCCGGCACGCTGCAGCTTCCGCAGATGCCAGGAGACCAGCGGCTGGCTGATCTCTAAGGCATCGGTGAGGGCAGTGACTGTCATCTCCTGCTTCCGCGCCAGGTGGTAGATGATAGTCAGGCGCACGACGTCCGCCAGGGCTTTCATCATGGTTTTCAGTTCACGCCAGTCATTCGATCTGTCCAAGTCGACCCTTCTTTGCGTGCGCAGACGATTTTGTATAAATCTTTGTTTATATACTAACGCGCGCCGGCAAGGCTGTCAAGATGGGAATTGGGACGGCAGAGCTGTGAGAGAAGGCGGCGGGCAATTTCTGACGGCAGCGATAGAAGCAGTAGAAGAGCAAGCGATTGGCCGTCTCGGCGCTCAACCAGACCAGCGGTGGGCATAAGGAGGCGCAGGCCTCGGCGAGAGCAGTCAGATGGCCAGGGAGCAGCGGAAAGAGCAGGAGACTGGTCTGCTCCTGCTCCTGCCAGCGCGCAGCCTGGAACGCCAAAATAAAACAAAACCGGAAGTGGGAAACCTTCATGACCACTTCCGGCTCTCTATCCGAGCATGAGCATCATTGCTTTGGGCCGTGCATTCATGGGGGAAAGAGTGGGTGACCAGGGACTCGAACCCTGAACCTAGCGAGTGAAGCAGACAGCCAGCACAACTTTTTTTTCTGGTCGGCCACGTGGTCGACCAGCACATCGCACGTGCTGGTTATCCCCTCCCGAACCGGACGTGCACCTTTCGATGCATCCGGCTCTCCAGAGAAGCACCTTTAGGCGCGCTTCTCCTGCGCCCCTTCCCCATGTATCAGCCATTACGCTGATCGTTTGAGTACTATGGGCGCTCCGTCACCATGAGCTACAAGGGCTTAGCTGAGCGGTTAGCCGCTTGTCTGCTGGTGCTCCCTGCAGCTTTTAGGTGATCCCGTAGTTCCCACAGCGCCCCGCTCCGTACGTAGGTCTCCCTTTGGCAGAATCGCCTACCTGGAGGGAGCATTCGTCAGCCCTCCTAATCACAGCTGACGACTCCGAGGCAGGCCTTTGAGGGATTCAACCCTTTACGGGCTTGACCATATACGGCCTAGCTGCCGCTGCCACGAACCGAGACCAGTCGCGTCACTTCCCTCTCTTAGCGTGCGCAGCCAAGTTTGGGGAGAGCGATCAGGCGCGGCTCATCATCAGCAGCGACTTTTCCATCATGCTGTTGTCCCCCGCCACCTTTCGGCACGAGGTAAGATGGTGCTTTAGCCACATCTGCTCCAGTGGCATCGGGTCTTTCCCGACAGGGACGCTGTGAGCGCAACGGCGCACTTAAGAGTCGCTTGCTCTACCGATTGAGCTAGTCACCCAACCTAACAGCGTACCGCAGCCTCAAGCTTGCTTCGAGTGCTGCGGTGGCACTGCACAGTGAAGGATAGCATATCTGCAGGCTCCCGTCAAGTAGGGAAAGGGCAGTTAGCGGAAGTCCGCAGATGCTTCTTTCCGCCCTCGTTTTGCCAGCGGCCTCAAGCGAGTACGCTGCGCAGCGCAGCCCAGCCCAGCCCGGAGGCCAACGAACGCGGGTAGGCTCAGTCCTGAGCTGGCAGAGCGCTGGTGGATGTTGCCGCATGACCTGCGCCCGTGCCATAGCGGCTTAAGAGGCCGCTACCCGGACCGGCACCGCGTCCAGCGAGCAACGGTACAGCGGCAGTTGTGGCCAGCGGTTGCAGCTTTGGACGGCGGGGGAGGGAACCAGACCAGGGCACTGCTTCGGACCAGGCGCTGAGAACGCTCTCCTGGATATCCTGCTCTCCTGACACGCCCCAATGAGGCAAGGCATCTGTATCGCGCTCGGAGCAGGAAAGCGTCAGACCTGGACTAAAGGATATCGCCGAGGTCGTCGTGGCCGGCACAGAGCCGAGCACCAGGGTGTCGGTGACAGGCTCCGAAGCAGGCAGGGCGCTGGCAGAACTGGCATCGAGCAACAGTAGACGCTGTCGGCGGCGCAGCCAGATGGCTCCCAGCGCTAGCGCCAGCGCGCAGCCCAGGCCCAGAACCACCGGCATGACGCTGCTTTGCTCAACCGACTTGTTCGATCCGTCGGTGAAAGCGGCAGCCGTTACCCCGGGAGAGGCGCCGCCAGAAGCGCCGACCGGCGGGCTATCCTCGCGCTCGGTATGCGTCTGCTGGGCAGCTTTCTTCTGCAGGGCTGTCGCGATCTTATACTTCAAGGTGGCGGGCGTTGGAGTTGGCGTCGGCGTCGGAGGCGGGGCCTCACTGCGATAGAGAGTCATTAAATTCATGACCTTAGCGGCCCACGAACCTGAGCTAGAAGTCCCAACGTAGGGACCGGCGATGAGATAGACAGTAGTCAGCCCGCGCGCAATATAGCGCTGCTGCACAATAGAAAACCAGTCCTGAATAGCAGCGGCATAGGAAGGGTAGATAGTATAGCCACCGGCGTCGCTTGGATAGCTTGGGCTGGCCCGCACTCCCCCAGGATTACGGTCGCCCAGTCCAACCCCCGCCGCCCCCTGGTTGGTTTCGACATACCAGACGGCCAGCGCAAAGGCGTCATCGATGTTTGTTTGGCGGGCTGCCTGTTCAACCACCTCCCCCGTACCGGCCATCGGAGTCGACGCCAGAATACGATTGACAGTGGCGGCAGGCAGAGTTGGCGGCCCCAGCACACTAGCGCCGCTGGCCTGGCTGCCGCTCCCACCGCTGGCGAGCTGCCAGGTGAGCACCACAGCCCCAACCAGGAGCAGCGTCAGGCTGATGAGCACAGTCTGCAGTGAACGCCGGAGATGCGGCAACGGGCGCGCCGGCTGGGTAGTCTTGATGATCAGCTTGCTCTTCATCATACTCCTGTCTATGCTTGAAGCCAGAGAGGCGAGCCGCTCCCCTTGCCACGTCTCCACCGTGCCTCACTGCAGATTCTCGCGTCGCTGAGTCAGGCCGGCCCTTATACTTACTTGTACTTGCCTCGTTGGTCCTCGCCTGACCTTGATCGATCTTCTCAGCTTATACTTTTTGAGCAGGTTTCACCGCTCTAAAGTATGATAAAGTTGAACAGGCATCCAGAGTCTTGCTCTCTTCCTACGCCAGGAATGGCGGTCGGATGTCTGAGAGGGTCTAAGCTGATTGTACCATGCAGCGCGAATTTACTTGTATCAATAGCATCCAGCATAGGTAGTATCTCCCATAAATGGTATGCTATACTGGAATGCACGAGAGCTACGCTACGAAGGCGCTGCAGGTCCTCTGCCTGGCTTGGCCGGGCTGGCAGGAGCAAACAAAAGGGCGGCGAGCCTGAGCCGGTCTGGCGCCAGCGGTGGACCACGGAGCTTTGATGTCTGTGTGAGGAGAGACAGGGGGTTCGCCATCGGTCCCATCAGTTCACAGAACGGTCAGGGAAATGCCCAGACGGGACGCCTGGGACGCAATACCCTGCTCCACAAGCGCTATATTATCCTGCGCGTGATCGGTCAGGGTGGCATGGGAGCAGTGTACCAGGCGCGCGACACGAAGCGGGGCGAAATCTGTGCAGTGAAGGAGATGAGCCTCTCTTCTGTGCCACCTAGCGAGCAGGGGAAGGCTCTAGAGAACTTTCTGGCGGAGGCTACGATCTTGTCGCGCCTCAGCCATCCTAACTTGCCCGCCTTTACTGACTTCTTCAGCGAGGGTGAACGCCATTTTCTGGTGATGGAGTATATCGATGGAAAAACGCTGGAGGAGTTGCTAGAGGAGAATGGCGGGCCGTTTCCTGAACGGCGTGTGTTGGGCTGGGCTCGTCAGCTCTGCGACGTGCTGGAGTATCTGCATAGTCAGCAGCCGCCGGTGATTTTCCGCGATCTGAAGCCCGGCAATATTATGCTGCGTCGCGATGGGCGCATCAAATTGATCGACTTTGGTATCGCGCGGCTGGTACGGCGTTCTTCCTCGCAGGACACGCAGCTGCTGGGTACTCCTGGTTTTGCTCCTCCAGAGCAGTATGGCAGCGCCCAAACGGATCAGCGTTCAGACATTTATTCGCTGGCAGTGACGCTGTTTCAGCTCTTGACAGGCTCGCTGCCAGAGAAAGGCTTTGGATTACCTGACGCCCGCACATTGAATCCGGCGATCTCGCCGACCGTGGCTCGGGCCTTAGAGAAAGCGGCCTCGCTCGATCCCAACGATCGCTACCCCAGCGTTGCCGTTTTTCGGCGCGCCCTCTTCCGGGTGGGAACGCTGCCTTTCGAGAACGGGCAGGAGGCTACGACGCCTGAAGAGCTAGCAGAGCTGTGCGCTCGCTTTCCCGAGGAGGGGGCTGACTACCTGTTTAACGGAGAGATCGAATCATGGCTAGAGGAGATCGGCGAGAGCGATTTAGCGCGCAAGGTGCGCCGTTTACGAGCGACGACCGGTGATCCTGAGCTTGGTGTTGAACGGCTGATTCAGCTGATCATGGGACCTGACGCCCATCTGCGCACGAAGCCCCAGAAGCTGGCCAGCGCGACGGTCTCTGCAACTGCTGAGGCGACGCGCGGGCGGTCGCCTGCACGTCCTCGCAAGGCCTCCCTGATGATCGTGCGTCCAGCTACGATTAATTTTGGCCAGGTCTATCCGGGCCTCTCTGCCCCTATGCTGCTCACCATTACGGGGAATCAGGGGTCAGTCGTCCAGGGCACGATCCAGCCTGTGGAGCCGTGGATTATCGTTGATCAGACCCATTTTGATGGGATGAGCACCCTGGTGCGCGTTCGGGTCGATAGCAGTCGTCTGGCAGGCTCGCAGCGCTATAGTGGTACCATTGTGATTACACCTCAAGGCGAGACAGCAGGGAAGCCGGTGGAGGTGAAAGTAGAGGTGGAGGTCATGGACTATACCGCACCCGGCCCTGTGACGATCAGCGGAACCAGAGCAGGGAGCGGTCAGGTCTCTGGCAGCGTTGGCGCTGGGGCCGGTCAGCGCTTACTTCCTCCCGGCCAACGCTCTGGCTCGGTGGCCGCCGCTTTGCCACCCTATATTAATCCCCAGGATGAGGCTTATAAGGCGAAATATGGTCAGCCGGGTGGTTGGGACCCATTGCGCGCCTCCCCTGCCGAGCGGCGTCGGCTTTATTGGCTACAGGTCTTTGCTGCTGCTTTGCTCATGCCTTCTCTGTTCTATGAGCTATTTTCACAGCTACCTTTTTTCTCACGTACTCCTCTTCCTCCTGATCCTGCTTTTCTGCCGATATTGCTGGCTATGCTACCGCTGGCACCACTGGGGGCCTTGCTGCTGAATACCGATCATGGTTGGCAGCGCCCGGCCCTGTTGAACCGTTTCTGTACGGGATTGGTCGTCACCCTGGCAGCTCTTGGTATTCTGGAACCCTCCTGGCATAGCTTTTTCCAGGATGGTGCGCCCCCATTCCATGCCCTGACCTTGCTCGTTCTGGCTGCTTTGGCTGGTGCTCTGGGCAGTAGCCAGACTATCAGCAGTCGTTTGCTGGCCGGGACGAGCTGGGCGATGAAGCGCTTCCGTCTGCCGACTCTGGCCCTGATCATGATCGTTGGTGTTAGCCTGGGCCTAAGTCTGGCTCTGGGAACAAGCCTGAGTCTGCTGACACCTCTGGCTGTGGCTGCCGGGGCGGCTGTGGCCCTGGCCCTTATCTTCCGTGTTGATCGACTGATTGGGCATCCGTAGCTGCAGGTGAGTAAGAGCAGTGATGAGAGCTGTAGAGCCGGCACAGCCGCAGAGAAAGGGCAAAGTGATTGTAGTACTGGGTCCCACAGCCTCGGGTAAGAGCGCCCTTGGCATTCAACTCGCGCAGCGCTTCAATGGAGAGATTGTCTCAGCCGACTCGCGTCAGGTCTATCGAGGCCTAGACATCGGCACCGCTAAGGTCACGCCGGAGGAGCGGGCCCTGATTCCTCACCATCTGCTTGATGTCGCTGATCCCAGCGAAGTGTACAGCGCTGCTCGCTTTCGTGAGGAGGCGCTGACAGCCATCGAGGCTATCCTGAGCCGTGGCAAACTGCCTTTGCTCGTCGGCGGTTCCCCCCACTATATTCAACTGGTCGTTGACAATCTGCAGGTGCCCCAGGTACCGCCCGACATGGAGCTGCGTCGTCAGCTTGAACAGCGTCCACTGGCAGAGCTGGTTGCCGAGCTAGAGCGCCGCGATCCGCGGACCGCGGCCCGCATCGACCGGCACAATCCGCGGCGGGTGATTCGCGCTCTGGAGGTCTGCCTCCTGACGGGCCGCCCTTTCTCTGAGCAGCAGGGAGCGCCTGCCCCTCTCTATGAGAGCCTGCTACTCGGCATCCATTGGCCGCGTGCGGAGCTGTACCGCCGCATCGATCAGCGCGTTGACGAGCGCCTCCGTCAGGGTATGGTCGATGAAGTGCGTCGCTTGCTGGCTCAGGGTATCAGCCATGAGCGCCTTGAGGCTCTGGGACTGGAATATCGCTTTATCAGCCGCTGGCTGCGGGGAGAATATGAGAGCGAGACCGTAATGGCCGAACATCTGAAACATGCGATTCATGATTTCGCCCGCCGTCAATTGAGCTGGTTCCGACGCGATCGGCGCATTATCTGGCTGGAAGGTCCCGATCTGGAGCGAGCCGCCAGTGAGGTGGCGCGTTTTCTTGGAGAGAAGAGGAGCGGGGCCTGCTCTGTAGCCGAGCAGGCTCCGCGCTCACCTGATAAAGGCGACCAGAGGTCTCCAGAGAGCATGGAGACAGGCAGTTAACGCGGTCTGGCCAGCCCCATTGACGGAGCCTGCTCCTGGCCGAGCAGGCTCCGCGCTATTTGTTACCTGCTGCTTGCCCAGCCTGCCAAGAGCTGGTCATATGGCGAGCTTCCTCGGGAGCTGAAGGCCGCCACGCGAAGGCATCGGAGACCCGGATCAAGCAGGCGTCAGGCAGGCAGTTAGGCAATCTGTCAGGCTAAGCCACTACGGAGGTTGCTTCAGAGCTAGCCTCTGGCCCTTCCTCGGGCGAAGGGCGGCTGCCAGAGCCGTTGCCGTTGAGAGAGCCAGGAGGCGTCACCACAGGCAGATTGCTCTCGACCACTTGCCCCCCATCGATCAAGAGATAGTAGGGGAACTGCGCGGGATCGAAAGCGCTGCTATGCGAGATAAAGAAGATCTGCTCGAAGTGTTGCCCGAGCATCTCACCGGTGACCACCTCGACCACTGCCTGTGCTCGCCGCTGATCGAAGGAGCTGAGAGGCTCATCGAGGAGCAAAAAGCCCGGGGCCGCGCTTAGCTCGCGTGGCAGAGCAGCGATCGCAAAGGCCAAACGCAGAGCGAACGAAATTTGATCTGCCGCACCACTCGAAAGCGCTTCTCGCGGGATATATTCGCCTGCCGCCGAGTCCCAGACGCGCCAGCGCAGAGGTCCACCGCTAGCGCTGCCCTCCTCCGGTTCCGTGATCAGTTGCACATCGTGATAGCGACCGCTGGTCAAGAGGGGCAAGATTTGCTGCATATAGTACTCGGTGCGCGGAATCATCTTGCGCATCAGGCGCTCAATGACCGCGGCAATCAGCATGCTACCCCGCTTCTTCGTCTGATAGGTGCGCTCTTGCTGCTCCATGCGCCTGCGAGCCTGCTCCAAATCAAGCTGCTCGCCGCCCGTGCCGAGCTGCTGGCTCAGCTCCAGCTCCTCCTGCTCATGCTGCTGCAGCTCCTGCTCCAGACGGGCACGCTCCTCCTCCAAGCGCTGGCGGTCGCCGACCCCATACTCACCGACGAGAGGCCAGACCGCCACAATCTCCTCACGCTGATAGCCCTGGGGAGCGGGGCGGCCACGCAGATCCAGCAGCGCCCGAATCCGCTCCTGGATCTCTTCGATCTCCTGCCGGCACAGCTCGATCTTAGCGCGCGAGGCACCTTCCTGTACCTGCAACTGCTCCAGCTCCTGGAGGATGCTTTCCTCACTGGCCGCTTGCAACTCTTGCTGACAGCGGGCGCGCAGCCCATTGAGCGTCTCGGCGAAGGGATTAGGCGGAATAATCCAACTGCCGAGGACTGTGCTAAACTTCGCGAGTTGCTGGTAGTAGCCTGAGAGGGACTGCTGACGCTCTTTCAGGAGCGCAGCGTAATGCTCGCGGCGTCCCTGTAACTCGATGCGGCGCCCGAGGGTAATATGGAGCGCCTCCAGCTCACGGCGAGCCGCGCTTTCTGCACTGCTAACCTGAGCCTGGCCGAACTGCAGACCGAGAGGCTTGACACGCTGGCGCAAAGAATCTGTTAGCTGCTGCAAAGCCTCTCTGAGAGCAGCCTGCTGCTCGCGCGCGCGGGCCAACTGCTGGAGAGGATCGCTCGTCTGAAAGCGCTCAAGGCGTCCAAGCAAGACCTGTTTGCGGGCCTGGAGGCTCTCCAGCTCCTGTTCACAGACCTTGATTTGTTCCTGCAGCTCAGCAATAGCATCAATCTTGCCATCGAGCGCAGCGATCTCCAGCTCTGCGGTCTTCAGAGCCTCATCAATGATGGCCTTTAGCTCAGCATGCCTGGCGGGCGAATTAAAGACATTGGCTTCAAAAGTCGGAATCGGGAGGCCCTCCTGCCCCATCAGAGTGGCCAGCTCATGGCGAGCCTGCTCCACGGCCACCAGGTCGCTGCGGAGCTTGCTATGAATATCATCCCAACCTTTAGAGCGCGCCTCCTCTTCCAGATCGCTCACCTGCTTGCGCAGAGCAGCCAGGGCCTCGCTTGCCTGAGCCACCTGCGCCCGCAAAGTGGCCAGTTGCTCACGAGCCTCAGCAAGAGCCTGCTGCTCATTACTAGAGGAGCGCTCAGCCTGGGCCTGCTCGATCAGGCGACGCGCTTCATCGGGAGAAGCCGGCACCTCGGCCCCAAGCGCCCGAATCTCCTCTTCAACACGAGCCAGAGCCTCCTGACCGCCATTGGCACGTGCCGCGGCCTCACGGGCCGCTACCATTGCCCGTACATGATTAAGAGCATCCTGCTCACGCTGTAAGGCCTGCTGGACAGAGACGCGCGCTCGACTGTAGCGGATAAAGAGAACGATGAAAGCAGCAACAGAGGCAGCCGCCAGCACAATGCCAATCACAGCCGGGATCAGAAGCTGCGACAAGGCCCACCAGAAGCTCACGGATGCCATGATCACGAAGGCGACTACAGCTATAACCAGAAAAGCGAACAAGCGGCGCGCCACACTGAGAGCAGCGGCAGCCTCCTGGTGACAGCGCTCATGCTGTTGATAAGCGGCCCGGACCTGCCGTTCAGCCTCCGTCACGCCACGCAGTTTGTCGCGCAGGCGCAGCCATTCCTCAAGCTGGCGAGCCAGCTTCTGACGGCGCCAGCGTTCCTCATAGGTGGTGACCCGCTGTTCGGCCTGGCGCATCTCCTGCTCGCAACGCGCCTGCTCCTGTTCGGCCTCTCGCAGCCGACGGCGCATCTCCTCAATGCGATTCTCTAGCTGCTCAGCCTGCTCACGTGCCGCCAGGCGCTGGGCATAGCGCTCCTCAGCCTGACGCAACGCCTCTAAGCGGGAAGCCAGATGGCGTAGACGGCGCAATCGCTCCTCCAGCGATGGGCGTCCGGCCCGGCGACGCTCCTCCAGCTCGCTACGCGTCAGGCGGGCCTGCTCAAGACGGGCCTGGGCGCGACTGATCTGCGCCTCCAACTGCTCAAGATTCTCCTCAAAGGTCGTGCGCTCCTGGACCTCCTGCTCCAGTTCCTTAATCGTGCTCACGGTGGCCAGCAGGTCGGTCGCCATGCGCTCCAGCGTACCGAAAGAGCGAGAGAGATCCTCTAGCTCGCGCACACGCTTTTCTAGAGCGGGAAGCTCCTCACGCTCGCGAAGCTCCAGATCAGCGATTTGGCGATCCAGCTCGGGTAGCTCGCGCCGGGCCTCAGCCATCTCATCGTAAGCGGTAATCAGCTCAGCCAGGATAGCTTCAGCCTTCTTGAGCTGCTGTACACGCGCCTGGCGGCTCTTCAACTCAGAGCGCTTCTGCTGGATGGCAGCCAGATTGCGCTCCTGTTCGGCGATCTCCGCTTCCTGCTGCTCGATCTCCGCCAGATGTTCATTCACTGTGACTGCGTCCAGGGCCTCTTCGACCTGACCCAGCTTGGCACTAAGCTCAGGAATACGCGCTTGCAGCTCGGCCAGGCGCAGGCGAGCAGAGCACTCACGGAGCTGCTCCTCATCTTCGGGCGTTAAACGAAACTGCTCAGCCAGGCGCGTTAGCTTCTCCAGGCCCAGCAGGCGGCGCAGAGCGACCTCCCGTTCGCGACCACTG
The DNA here is from genome assembly GCF_059696725.1 of Thermogemmatispora argillosa. Classification (NCBI taxonomy): domain Bacteria; kingdom Bacillati; phylum Chloroflexota; class Ktedonobacteria; order Thermogemmatisporales; family Thermogemmatisporaceae; genus Thermogemmatispora; species Thermogemmatispora argillosa. The sequence continues at coordinate 2,966,353 of NZ_AP019377.1, forward strand.
ATCTGCTCAAGCCGTTGGAGTCCCTTCTGTTCGATCAAGCACGAGTTGCGCAATGTCTCGCCATCAAGGCGGCCCAACTCGGCAATGATGCGCTCATTAGCGGCGCGTAGCTGAGTAATTGGCTCACTCTCAGGCATCCCCAGGCGGCGCACCAGGAGTGAGACACGCTGACCATTGCCACGCTCAATCGTGCGCGTGACAGTCAACTCAGTGGCGCCGACGGAGAGAGTCAGCTTAACCGTGGCCTCGGACTCTCCGTACATAATCAGGTCGTCCAGCGCCCGTTTCTCCCGATTTGTAGTGAGTGGCTCGCCAAAGAGAGCAAAGTAGATACACTCAAAGAGGGTTGACTTACCAGCCTCGTTCGGCCCCTGGATCAGGATACTTCCGCGCTGGGGAAAGTGCAGATCTATGTCGCGCAAGAGCCTGAAACGCTCGACCGTCAAGTGTTTTAGAATAATCATTGCTGCTTCACTCCGTTCACACTCCTCTCGGGAGATGCGAGCGCTCTCCGCTGGTCCCTCTTCAAGCAAGAGAGAGGAGAGAGGCCAGCATGCTCGCCGCGATCCGCCCTTACGCTACCACATCTCCTTTACATAGCTCAGCTCAGCCAGATAGAATCACCGACCAGCGAGCGCACCGCCCGGGCGGCACCAGGGCGGGCGCCCAGAGCGATCCGCGCTAATGAATTTCATCTAGAGCATTCAACAGCACTTCTTTTGTCACTAAGAGAGCTTTTTTCTCCTGTTCATCAGAGGCGGCAGCGATCCACTCGTCGGCCAAAGCAGCCAGTTCCTCGCGAGGAGAGAAGCGCTCAGCAGCCTCAGCAGGGCCGGCGGCAACGGCAGCCTCATGGTCGTCGGGCAGCAACGTCAAGGCAGTATCATCGATAGCCAGCGAGAAGGCAGACTGTTCGCCGTAACGGCGGATCTGGTTCAGGTCGAGCTGATGATATTGTTGGCGCGTCAGCTCGCCCTCCAGTTTCAGCTGAACCATCGTCTGTTGATTACAAAGAGGGCGCAGGCGCTCCAGAATTACCGCCGTAGGAGAGCTGGCGGCCCCGGTTTCCCCGCTGCGTGCCTCTGCCGGCGAGGCAGGCCAGAGATCGCTAGTCGGTACAATCAAACGGCGCAGGCGCACCGTTTCGACAGCGATATGTTTACACCAACGGACACCATCGCTGGCCAGGCCGAGAAAGACAAAGCCTGGTTCGCTATCGGCGGGGTCATTGAAATCAATATGTTGGGTCGGGCCAGCGACGATCAGCTCGCACTGGCCGAGGCGCAAATGCTGAAAAGCATGATGATAACCGGCCAGGATATACTGGAAAGCGGTTTGCCGTGCCAACGTAGAGCGACTCACCAGGGCCTGGGTTTCGACAGAGGCCGGCTCATCACTCAGGCCCTCGATAGGAGCGTGGAGGATCAAAATACGGATCTGAGCGCGCTCAAATTCAGCAGCGGGACGAACGCAGGCCAGAGGATCACCCTCCTGGCCGGCGCGTACGCTCAGACCACAGAGGCCGACCCGCAGCCCGTCAATCTCACAGAGGGCTGGAGTCAACTCAACCAGAGGCTGCCCACCTCCCAGACCGACGCCCGCAGCCAGCGGCACAGACGGACGGGGAGGAAGCGAGAGCGGTTCAAAATAATGGAGGGCGCCGAGGCGCGCAAAGCTTAATTGAGGCGCTGGCAGCGCCCCCTCCGCAAGGGCGCGACCCAACGGGGGCGTATCGCGCAGCCCACCAACCATAAAGGTGCGTACACCCGCCTGACGGAGTTGGACCAGGCGCTCAGCCACAAAGCTACGCTCATGCTCAGCCGGGTTTAACGTATCGAAGAGGTCGCCAGCCTGGACGAACAGGTCCACGCCCTGGCCAATGGCAAAATCAACTGCTTGTTGAAAAGCATGTCGTAGTTGACGCGCTCGCTCCTCGCGTCGGCGCATCGGTTGGCCAGCGGCAGCGCCCAGATGGTTATCTGCTGTTAAAACAACTGTAATCACATCCCGCGGGCGTGACGCTGCATCCTGCTCCTCACTCGCCTGCTGCTCAGGGTTCAGAGCCTTTCCTGAACCCTCCTCCACAAGTTCTTCTGTCATCGCAAGCTACTTCCAACTGAACTGAGAGACGATCTTACTGTCGTGCGACAGGTTGCAGTGATCTTTCCTGCACATAGAATGGATGGTAAGAGGAGTCTATCATAAATTATGACGATTAAAAAACAGGCGGCCCGGAAAGAGGGACCATTTGGGGGATGAGCAAGCAGCCAGTGTTCCGCAAGAGCGGGGGAGCTGACGGGCCTGGCGCTCCGGCATGGGCAGCCATGCGAGGTCTTCAGGAAGAGCAAAATAAAGGACGAGTAACACAAAAGTACTGCCTGAAAACAAGAGCTTGGGCAGACAGCAAGTGAAAACATTACTATATTATATGATTCATCGTCTTGCACTCATCGTCTTTACTGTCATTCATCGTGGGCTTAGAGGGAGCAGAGCAGAGTGGTGGCAGTCAAAACCTTAAAGGATGGCGAGGAGAGCCGGGAAATCCTGCTCGCCTTTGCCAGAAGCATTAAGGAGCGCGATCTTGTAACCTACGAGCATTCGCGCCGTGTTGCTGTCTATGCCTATCGGCTGGCGAGTAAGCTGGGCTGGGAGCACGGTCAGGCCCGTGATCTGGCTCTGGCAGCGCTAGTACATGATCTGGGGAAAACCTGGATCGCCAATGAGATCTTGCACAAGTCCGCGGCCCTCTCTGCAGAGGAGCGGCGTAAGATGCAGCGCCATCCAGTGATTGGGGCGCGCATTCTAATCGGGTGCGATGTGGACCCGTTCTACGTTGAGACGGTCTTGTATCATCATGAGCGCTGGGATGGGCAGGGCTATCCTTCAGGGCTGCGCGGCGAGGCTATTCCTCTCAGTGCGCGCATTCTGACTGTGGCCGATGTCTACGATGTGCTGACCTCGCGGCGTCCTTACAAGCAGCCATATTCCTCGGAGATGGCTCGCGAATGCATTGGCCGCGATGCTGGAACCAGCTTTGACCCGGCGGTAGTCCTGGCTTTTCTGGAGCTGCTGGATACGACGCCGAATTTCCTTCTCCCCTGTCAACCAGCGGAACTGGACCAACTGGCAGAGATTACCCTGCTGCAGTTGCCGTGATGCTTGGTGGGCCTGCTCGTTCTGCTGGCTCTGCAGACGGGAGGTGTCGCCTGGTCGCCTGGTTCAGTCTGGTCGCTCTGGCCTGGAGAGGTGAAATGTGCTCTCTTGCCTCGGGGACGAGGCTGGACAGGTTGATATGCCTATTATTCTGTTATAATTGAATTGAAGGACTGGCTGGCCGGCTCGATGCCGGCCCGCTGGTCAGGAGAAGGATAGTGTGGTCAGGCTCCGTACTTAGCCTCGGGCAATGTCCCGGAGGTCAAAGGTTGGTCCATCCTGGCAGACGAGGCGCAGGCCATGTGCAGTTTCGAGAGCACAAGCCAGACAGGTGCCAGTACCACAGACCAGGGGTTGGAGCACGGCCACTTGTGCAAAGCCTGGCCAGCGCAGACGTTCGAAGCGCTGATAGAGCTGAAGCGCCGTTTCACGTGAAACGCCCAGGCAGACCACATCCGCCCAACTCAGATAGTTCCCCAGCAGTGTTAAGAGCGTTCCCGGCTGACCCATTTCTCCGCTTGAGTCCTTCCCCTCATGCGCGCCACCGGCACTGGTCACTAGATGATACTCCACCTCCGCTGGCAGCAGCGCAGGCGGATAGCCCTCGTGCGCCTGTGCCACCTGCTGAACAAGCGTGACCGCCAGTCCCTGCTCACTAGCGCGTTGGGCCAAGAGCGCCAGAGTGACCACGCCAAAGCCCTCAGCAACCAAGAGCAGCGTGCTCGCTCTCGCCGGCACGCGCCAGCCCTGTCCCATTGGACCCAGCAAATCCAGCTCTTCCCCCACCGGCTGTCTCGCTAACCAGCGTGTACCGCGCCCCCGCACCTGCAGCAAAATACGGCAGTGCCCACCCTCTACGCTATGAATAAAGAAGGGGCGGCGCAGGAGCGGATCAAATGAGGCCTCGTCGGCACAGCGCACCATGCAATATTGACCTGGCCGCACAGCCTGCGCCAATCCTGGCGCATCTAGCTCTAACAGGTGCACACCCTGTCGCAGTTGCCTGTTCTCCAGAAGCCTTGCCCGGTAAAGACGCATACTGCCTCGCTTTTCAGCTTACCTCGTCTGATCGCGCCTAATCTGCAGCAATGAGGCCCAAGAAGTTACGCGTACGCTCGTTCTGCGGATCATCGAAAATTTGCTCAGGCGGGCCTTCTTCCACAATGATACCCCGATCCATAAAGACCACATGATCGGCCACATCGCGAGCAAAGCCCATCTCGTGAGTGACGACCACCATTGTCATGCCCTCCTCTGCTAACTGACGCATGACCTTTAGAACCTCTCCTACAAGCTCGGGATCAAGGGCCGATGTTGCTTCGTCGAAGAGCATCAGCTTGGGACGCATGGCCAGGGCCCGCGCAATCGCCACCCGCTGCTGTTGGCCGCCTGAGAGCTTATGAGGATAGGCGTGAGCCTTGTCCTCTAAGCCGACCTTTCGCAGCAGCTCCATCGCCTGGGCGACGGCTTCGTCACGTGGCAGGCCTAGCACATGGATAGGTGCCTCAATAATATTCTCCAAGGCCGTCATATGGGCAAAGAGATTGAAGCGTTGAAAGACAAAGCCGATCTGGGCGCGCATTCTGGCGATCTCGGCCTCCTTCGCCTCAACCAGCCGCCCCTTGACCAGGCGGTAGCCCACGAGCTGGCCATCAACATAGATACGACCGCCGTCGATCTTCTCAAGATGATTGATGCAGCGCAGCAAGGTTGTCTTGCCGGAGCCACTAGGGCCAATAATGACCACCACCTGCCCACGCTTCACCGTCATATTGATATTGTTGAGGACGAGCAGGTCACCGAAACGTTTCACGACTTGCTCGATGCGCACCATTTCTCTTTCTGCCTCTCCGTTAACCGCGGAGGGAAGTGTTGGCAGAGGTTGCGCCTGATCACCTTCATGAGACAAATTGTTGCCCTGTAGCTGTGTCATTAGAAGGGCCTCCTTTCTAGCTAGCTAGCTAGAGCGTGCAAGAGCAGGCAAGAGCATGCCTCTCCTAGCGCGCACCTCCACGCCCGCCAGCGATCAGCTCACCCGGCTCTGCAGGCGGATTGCCAAAACCCAAGACCCGCTGCGCCCAGCTCTTTTGAGATTGCCAGCGCCCCGACTGTCCGCGCTTGGAGGCGTGCTCTGGGTCCAGCCGACGCTCGATCCAGCGCTGGAAGTAGTCCCACAAGGTAGTTAGCAGCAGATAGTAAACGGTGGCCACGATCAGCAACTCAAAAATCGAGAAGCTTGGCGCCCCGAGGATCTTAGCAGTGCCGGTCAGCTCTTCGAGTCCAATGACCGATGCAATTGAGGTGGTCTTGAGCATGTTGTTGAATTCGTTGCCCAGGGGAGGGATAATCACCCGCGCCGCCTGCGGCAGAATAATGCGGCGCATGGCCAGCCAATAGCGCATGCCGAGAGCACGGGCCGCCTCCATTTGCCCCGGATCAACTGAGCTGATGCCCGCACGGATGATCTCCGACATATAGGCCGCCTCATTTAAAGAGAAGGCGATCAATATACAGGCGATCTGGCTGAAGAGCAGGCCAGGGACGAGCTTGGGAAGCCCATCCCAAAGCAAAAGTACCTGAACGAGCAACGGACTACCGCGGAAGAACCAGACGTAGGCTTGCACAGGAAGAGAGAGCACCTTAAAGCGCGACATGCGCATGAGGGCCAGGAACAGGCCAAGGATCACGCCGGCGAGCTGAGCGACGACCGAGAGCCAAAGCGTGGTCCAGGCAGCCTGGAGGAAAAAAGGCGAGACGATGAATTTCCCGACGGCATCCCAATCAAACATGGCGGGGATCTCCTTGGGTCGTTGGATCTGGCAAGAGGCCAGCGCTGTGCGCAGAGCAGAGAGCAGAGCCAACTGATCGCTGAGTGAGCACACGCTCCTGGCTGCTTGGTCCGGCTGCATGCACTACAGCGTTATCCTGGGTCCGATTTTCTTCCTCCTATGAGGGCTTACTTCAGCAACAAGAGGCGGGAGGACCTGGTCCTCTCTTGTCTTAGCCGAGAGAGCAGGAGCTATCGGCTCCAGAGCGGTCAGTGGTAGGCTCTACTCGCTCTGCGCTGGCCATCAGCCTTTCTTCGCCGCGAATCAGTAAGTCATAGCAACGGGTTACAACGAGCCGAAGAAGGCCGACAAAGCTGAGGTATTATAGCATGAGCAGTCTGCCAGTGAAGCTAGAGGAGAGTACGCCGCTCCACCAACGAGATGGCACCACTGGTCAGCCCCCACTTATCAATGAGCTGCTTGTAGGTGCCGTCTGAGCGCATAGCGTCAAAGGCACTCTTGACAGCATTGTAAAGGGCTGTATCCCCTTTGCGGAACATAATTCCCTCGGGAGCAGCATTGACGACCGAACCGCCCACTTCGAACTTGCCCGGATTCTGCTTCAAATAGTAGTCGGTGACCGGCGAATCCTGATAGGTAGCCACCACGCGGTGATTTGCCAGCAACTGGACAACCTCCGTCTGGTCGTTGAGCACCGTCAGATGAATGGGAGGCTTACCGGCCTTAGTACAGTTCTCCGAGGCCGTCTGCAGGTCAGTCTGCTCCACAGTACCTGTCTGGACCCCGACGTTTTGCCCACAGAGCTGATCAACGCTCGTGATGTGCAACGGGTTGCCTTTTTCGACAAGAAGCGACTCACCGGCATTAAAGTAGGGGATGAACTCAAACTTTTTCTGTCGATCAGGGTTGATCGTCACAGCGGAGATCACCAGGTCAAAGCGATGCGCAGCGAGATCATCGAAGATAGTATCGAAGCCGTCCGTAACAATGCGCGTCTGCAGCCCTAAGCGTCTGGCGATCTCTGTAATCAGATCGATGTCGAAGCCTTTAGGCTGGTTGGTGGCTGGATCAATGAACTCTTGGGGTGGATAGGTTGTATCGCTACCGACCGTCAGGACGCCCGGTGTAATCAGGCCGTATTTATTGCTTGTAGCATTGCCCCCGCCGCTCGAGGGCGCTGAAGAGCCACCGCAGGCGGCCAGGATCAGGGCCAAGCAGAGTAGCATGCCCAGCAGAATGCTACTGCGGCTGGGCAGAAAGCGCCGACCTCCTGCGCTGTGGACTGGAGAGGATAGCATGGCAGACACCTCCTCGGGTTAACAGAACGACATGGGGTGCAAAGGATATGCGCAGTGTAGCATAGCTCGACTGTTATTGACAAGTTCCCGCTTTGATCGTAGGCCTGGACGTCCGTCGACATAATACAAGGTAGGAGGCTATAACTGTTGTATAGCACAAAAGTCAAGGCCTGCACAGGGAAAATGCCCAGCACTCGCTTGCTCGGGGCGGTGCACCGAGACTGACTGCATTGTTATATACGCCCCAGCTGGGAAGATTTTCACCCGAGGCTCATTTGTGCAACGCCAGAAGAACAATCCATTCACATTGTAGGGAGGACAGCGTGAAAAACGCTGCTTCTTGGCGCTTGTTATGCTACACTAAATAAGGGGTGCTGAGAGGCACAACGTACAGGCAGAGCATGATGTCCAGCGGGGAGAGCCGCCTATCATTGAAGAGGGCCTGGAGGGTCCACGATGCCCATTACATTTGACCGCAGTATCTGTTGTGATCTGAACGAGACCATTGCGCGCGAGTGGCTCATTACGAATGGGTTGGGAGGTTACGCCGCCGGCACCGTCGCCGGAGTGCTGACGCGCCTGCAGCATGGCTTGCTGGTTGTCCCCATTGAGCAGCAGGCCCCTCCTCAGCTATTGCTAGCCAAGATCGATGAGGAGGCGGTTTTCGATCAACGCACCTATTATCTTGGAACGAACGAGTACCGCGATGGCACGCTGAGTCCCGCCGGCTTTGTCCACCTGGAGGCCTTTCGCCTGGAGGAAGGCTTTCCTGTTTTTCTCTACCGTATCGGTGGCCTCGATGGGGTGATGTTGGAGAAGCGGATCTGGATGATTCCAGGCCAGCATACGACTTGCATCCAGTACCGCCTATCGCGCAGTTATGAGCGCGCCGTCGGGCAAGAGGGAGAGGGTATGCGCGCCGCCGCCTCGGTCTCAGGCCTGACCAGTCCGCCCTCTTACCAGCGCACATATCTGCGCTATCGCGCGTTGGATCAGCACATGTTGGAGCTTACCTTGCTGCCATTCTCTGCCTATCGTCCCTTCGATTGCCCCCAGGCCGGCCATAATGACTGGCACTTTCAAGTAGAGGTACATCACAGCAGCGAGCAGCTAGCAGGAGCGGCCTCGCCTCCGTGGTCAGGGGAACACCTCTTGCTGCCGCGCGGTGTGACGGGCTGTACCATCCGGGCCTATCAGGGCGCCCAGCCATATCATTTATTTATTGTCGGCCATCCTGAAAGCCACCCTCTTTTTATTCCTACAGGGGTATGGTACTGGCATTTTCTACGGCGTGTTGACCGCGATGCCGGACGGCCCGCTGTCGATGACCTTTATTTACCTGGCGTTTTCCGCGCGCGCCTTTGGCCAGGCGAGGAGGCAACTCTCACCATTGTGGCCACGGCCGAGGACCCGGCCCTGTTGACACTGACTCCCAGCTATCTGGCGCTGGCTTACCGGCGGAGCGTCGAGCAGCGGCGTGCCCTGCTCCAGCCCCAGCGTTACTTTGGCGAAGGAGGGGAAACCTCTTATCGGCTGCAGGTGCTGCCGCTGACTGGTACGACCAATCCTCAACGAGAGAGCGAGGAGTTTCTACGCCTGCTCGTGCAGGCAGGAGATCGCTTTATGATACGTCAGCGGCCAGCGCGCCTGGCAAGTGTGGGCCACGGATCGTATGCTGTCCTGCCAGGAGGTCAGGAGGCAGAGCGCTTCTCGATCCTCTCGACGTTCTACGGACTGGAGGAGTACACGCGCGATGCGTTGATCGCTCTGCCCGGGCTGGCACTGGCTACCGGACGTTTCGAAGAATGTCGCCGACTCCTTCGAGGATTGGCACGCTGCTTCAAGCAGGGCCTGTTGCCAGACCACCTGCCGCGCGCGGGGCAGAGCCTGAGTGAGGCAGACTATCGCAATGCGGATGCCACGCTCTGGTATCTTTACGCCCTCGATCACTATTCTCGCTTCAGTGGCGATGAAGAGCTGATCGCCGAACTTTACCAGCGCCTGGCAGAAAGTCTGCTCTGGTATCTGGAAGGGACCCTGCATGGGATTCAGGTCGATCCGAGCGACGGCTTGCTGCGCAGCACCAGCTCTAACCAGGCCCTGACATGGATGAATGCCTATGTCAATGGTTGCCCGGTCACCCCGCGCACAGGCAAGCCAGTCGAGGTCAACGCTCTCTGGTATCATGCTCTGGCACTTATGGAGGAGTGGTCGGCGTTAGTGCGCGGACGCGGTGGGGATACCTATTTGAGTGGCCGCTTTCAGGAGCTGCGTCGACGCTGTGAGGAGGGCTTCCAGCGCTTCTGGTACGCCGAGGGCCACTATCTCTATGATGTGATCGACGGTCCCGCTGGCCATGATCCCGGCTTGCGCCCTAACCAGCTCCTGGCCCTCTCCTTGCGCCATACCGCGCTCGCCCCAGCTTACCGCCATGAGGTGCTAGAGCAGGTGACGCGCCATTTATTGACCCCCTATGGCTTGCGTACGCTGGCTCCCCACGATCCAGCCTATCGCGGACGGCTGGGCCAGAGCAGTGAAGAGCAGCAGCAGGCTCTTCATCAAGGCAGCGTCTGGACATGGCTGATCGGCCCCTACATCGAGGCTTTGCTCAAGCTCGATGGTCCCCGAGGCATAAGCTCAGCAGGCCAGGACAAGGTTACTCCCCTCGGCCAAGAGTATATCTGGCGCCAGGGCCTGCGCGCTTTGGAGCCGTTCCTCCATGAGCTGGCTCAGAATACGCTCGGCATGGTCAGCGGCGTCTTCGATGGCGACCCACCTCACCGCGCCGGCTATCAGGCGGCCTGCGCCAGCGGCATTGCGGAACTACTGCGGATCTATAGCTATTTAGCCCAGACTGGAGCTGGACACCTGGCCCCCGCTCTCTCGGTGTAAGCAGAGCGTTCCACCATTTTCACAGTTCCCTGCAGATAGTTTTATACACATTCCAGACAGGTTATCCACAGGCAATGTGGATAACCTGTCGATAAGGGTTGCTCGCGCTGATCACTTCTCCACAAAGCAGGCGGTATTTTCATAGTTATCCACCGATATTGTGGAAAAGTTATCCACATAGGTCACTGTGACCTAACATGTCAGGACATCCTTCTCTCCACTTTTCCACAGATTCTGTGGATAACTTTTCCACACTTTCCACACAGGCTGGCAGTAATTCTGCTGATCCGCCAGCGGAACTACCGCGCTGTGGATAACTTTTCCACAAGTTATCCACAGCCTCCCCATAAAATGTCAAGTTGCGCCTGAGAAGTCAGACATATTCGGACAAGAGGACAGGCACTTATCCACCGATATTGTGGAAAAAGTTATCCACATAGGTCACTGTGACCTAACATGTCAGGACATCCTTCTCTCTACTTTTCCACAGATTCTGTGGATAACTTTTCCACACTTTCCACACAGGCTGGCGGTATTCAAAAGCCCGCTCTATCGTCTGCTTGCCATCTTAGATAGAGAAACAGGATAGCAGGCGAAGAGCAAAAATCACCAATGCTAGAATCTTCCACAGCAGGAGTAGAGGTATCCTCAGCATTTATACACAGGCAGGGGGAGAGATTGAATAAATAGCAGCAGCACCCCTGTTATCCACAGAAGCTGTGGATAAGTTATCCACATAGGTCACTGTGACCTAACATGTCAGGACATCCTTCTCTCTACTTTTCCACAGATTCTGTGGATAACTTTTCCACACTTTCCACAAGAGCAGACCTATTCCACTAGTTACAATATCGCCTGCCTGTCGGCAAAGTAACGCCAGCGATACTTAGATGACCGGAGCAACAGTCTTTTCCCTCGACTTTTCCACGCTGCCTGTGGAAAACTTATCCACAGCCCCTGCGCGCTCTTCTCTCTCTTCCACAGCCTGCTTGTCACTTATCCCCAGGTTTTCCACCGCTTTTGCACAGAGCGAGCGGCGTTTCTCAGGCAAATAACATCCATGTCAAGTAACGCGTCGCGCCGCTTCCAGAGCCACTTTAGCCGATAAGCCTGCCCAGAATATCGGTGGCTGCAGGCCCGAGTTATCCACATTTCCACAGGCCCTATTACTACTGCTACCCACATCCATTTCTAAAAGAGAGATGGATATAATAGTAGTAGGGGGTGTGGAAATGTGGATAACTTGCTGCGGGCATAGCGATCCTCTGCCTGGCGAGGGAGGTCAAACATTGCGGCGGAAAGGAGCAGCTGCATCAGGCTTGACCGACCCCGGAAGAGCGGCTGTGTGACCAACGCTGCTACCTCCGGCCACGCACTCCTGACCGACTCTCCCGTCACGGTCCACCCTGCTTGCTATCCTGCTATCTGACCGGCTCCGCCCTGGCTCAACAGGTGGCAGCGACCGCTGCCGGTCCATCTCTCGTCTCCAAGAGCGCGACTTTCCCGGCACTAGCTCGTTATATCTCTAGGGAGTGGCAGAGAGGGCAGCAGAGCCGGGATAGAGGCGGGCTGAAGCGGCTATGAGGTCAAAGCAAGCGTGGCCACGTTTTTCCTCTCTCAGCGCGATGCCTACCTGCTGCAGCACCCGTTCGTTGCCCTTTTTTGGGTGAGCAATTAGCTGCCGCGGGCAGGCAAAGGCCTCGCCTGCCCCAGCGGATCAGGATTCAGCGTTACCGACGTCTTTCCGGGGCGAAAGTCTGAGCGCTATAGCCAACAGCAGCGCCATCGACGACCGAGGGCGGCCAATGTCTTCAATCATTGAGACAATCAAAGCGCGCCTTGACCTGGTAGATGAAGTCAGCCAGGTCGTGAAGCTACAGAAAACGGGCCGGGCTTTCAAGGCTCTCTGTCCTTTTCACAACGAGCGCACGCCGTCCTTTTACGTCTTTCCTGAGTCGCAGCACTGGCATTGCTTTGGCTGCCACGAAAGCGGCGATATCTTTACGTTTGTGCAGAAGACGCAGAACCTTGATTTTCCAGAGGCGCTGCGCTACCTGGCGGAGAAGGCCGGTGTCTCTCTAGAAGAACAGTCCGGCTATGATGCAGCTCAGCAACGCGAGCTAGCTGCTCAGCGCGAGCGGCTGCGTCAACTGAACGAAGATGCTCAGCTCTGGTTTCATCAGGCCCTGCTGCGTCTGCGCGAAGCTGCCCAGGCGCGGGCCTACCTCCAAAGCCGTGGTCTCACAGCAGAGACGGTCATCGCCTTTGGCTTAGGCTATGCTCCCGACAGTCGGGATGCACTCTGTCGCTATCTGCTCGCGCAAGGCTATAGCGAGCAAGAATTGATCAGGGGAGGTCTGGCCCGTGAACCGGAAGACGGCCAAGGCCTCTATGACTATTTCAGGAACCGCATTATCTTCCCGATCCGAGACCTGCGAGGCCAAGTAATCGGCTTCGGCGGTCGTACACTAGGCGATGGCCAGCCTAAGTACCTGAATACGCCGCAAACGCTGCTCTTTGAGAAAAATAGCGTGCTCTATGCTATTGATCGTGCGAAAGATGCTATCAAGCAGGCGAATCAGGTGATCATCGTAGAAGGGTATCTTGACGCCATCATGGCCCACCAGTACGGGACCCGGCAAACGGTGGCCTGCATTGGCAGCGCGATTACCGAAAAGCACATTCAGCAGCTCAAAAAGCTCACACGGCGCATAACCCTGGCCTTAGATCCCGATGCCGCCGGCATGGCCGCCACTGAACACGGGATTCAGGAAGCGCTGCGCTCGCTAGAGCGCACAATCGTACCCGTACCTTTGCCGGCACCGTCTCAGGATCGTCGCGGCCCGGGACCCAAGGGACCCGGGCCCCGGGCCATCATTCGTCTAGAGGAGGAGGTAGATGCCGAGATTGATGTTCTCCTGTTGCCTGCCGGTCAGGACCCCGACGAGGTGATCCGCCAGAACCCGGCCCAGTGGGAGCAGGCTCTAGCGCATCCGTTACCTCTGGTCGATTATTACTTTGTAGCGAAGACGGCGGACCTCGATCTGCGCCAACCCCGCGATCAGGCGCTCGCGGCACGCCGCTTGCTTCCTATCATTGCCCTGATCAGCGACCGCGTCAAGCGCGACGCCTATGTGCGGAAACTGGCAAGGATGATCCATGTCGATGAACAGACCCTGTATAATGAATTGCAGCGTAGCCTGCGTGGCAAACACCAGGGGGTAGCTGAAATCATCGTACCCGCCGAACCAGGCCGCGGGGGGATGGAAAAGAGTAGGCGAAGACAGAGGCAGGAGCGCCAGCTACCCGGAGCGCCGCTGCGCTCTCTGTCTACACTGGCTCGCATCAGCACGGGCTCCAGCGAGAAGGAGGGAAGGGAGATCCCATCTTCGCTCTCATCTACGGCGGTGGAGGGGGAAGAGGCCAGAGCCGGAACGGATGCCGACGTCGTGGCCGCATCTGCAACGAGTGCTGGCCCCGGCGGCAGAGGTCCAGAGCTTGACAGAGGGAAGTTGGATAGAGTAGAATGGGAAGACTACCTAATCGGGCTACTCCTCCAACATCCTGGTTTAAGTCAACATGTTTGTGGTATAATAAACGATGGTGACTTTATCGGGACGGACACGCGGGAGTTGTACCACTTTCTCAACTCTGTTTATCAACGTGGCTCTTCCTCTTTCCATCAACCCTTAGAGCAACTGTTGCCTTCCGCGTTGCTGGAAACAGCGGCCCGAGCGCAAAGGCGCGTCGAGGCAGCCTCTCCGCTCGATGGAGCAGGACTGATCAAAGCAGCCACCCAGTGCGCTACCAGGTTGAAGCGCATGCGGCTTATGCAGCTCAATACTGAGCTGCGCTATTTGATCCAAGAGGCCCGCGAAGCTGGAGATCTAGCCGCGGTGCGTGAGCTGGAGCGCCAGCTACAGGAAATCCACCGGCAGATCCGCGAGATTCACTTGAGGACGAATCTGCAGGGATGAAAACCCTCAAGCCCAGGTGTTATATGGGTGATGCAAAGTGGCGTGGGTCGTGGGTGGCAATGATCAGGATAATATAGCGCTATTATCTTACTCTTTATTTTCAGAGAGCAGGGTCAGTCTCCTTATTCGTTATTCATTGCGGACCCGTTTTCTGAAGGGGGAGCCAGAATGGTGAATCAGAAGCAGGATGTCATGACGAGATCGCGGAATGAAGAGGTGCATACTGAACAATTGAGCGATGTATATGAGCCTTTCGAGGCAGATATGCTCCTCGAAGACTCGCACCGTGTCTTTGAAGATATCGATTCACTTGGTCTGCGTGCTACCACCGGCGGTAGCCTTGTGACGGCTGCCGATGACGGTGAGTCATATGACCTGTTCTCCAAGCTACAGGACGAAGAAACCATGGATGCCCTGGATACCAAGGAGCCACCGGCAGACTGGGAGCCTGGACCGGAGGACGAGGTCGACGTAGAGGCGATGACGGGCGCCAAGTGGGATGACCTCCAGGATGGCCTCGGCATCGTGGTCGCCGACCTTGAAAACAGCCTCGACGATCCGGTGCGCATGTACTTGCGCGAGATCGGTCGGGTTCCTCTGCTGACCGCTGAGGAGGAGGTCCGCCTGGCGCGGCTGATGGAGCGGGGCAAGGCTGAAGCCGCCAAGCCTAACCCGAATCGGCGCATTATCGAGGAAGGCGAGGAGGCTCAGCGACGCCTGACTGAGGCTAACCTGCGCCTGGTGGTGAGCGTTGCCAAAAAGTACATTGGCCGGGGCATGAGCCTGCTGGACCTGATCCAGGAGGGCAACATTGGCCTGATTCGTGCCGTCGAGAAGTTCGACTACACCAAGGGCTACAAGTTCAGCACTTATGCCACCTGGTGGATTCGCCAGGCCATTACCCGCGCTATTGCCGATCAGGCGCGTACTATCCGTATCCCGGTTCACATGGTCGAGACGATTAACCGGCTGATTCGCATTAGCCGCCGTCTGCTGCAAGATCTCGGGCGTGAGCCAACCTCGGAGGAGATCGCCGAGCAAATGGATATCAGCCCCGAGAAGGTGCGCGAGATTATCAAGGTCAGTCAGGAGCCAGTGAGCCTGGAGACGCCGATCGGCGAAGAGGAAGATAGTCACCTGGGTGACTTTATTGAGGATCATACCGCCCTTGCTCCCGCTGATGCGGCCAGCCATCAGCTCCTGAAGGAGCAAGTTGAGGATGTGCTTGCTAGCCTGACCGAGCGTGAGCGCAAGGTGCTTCAGTTGCGCTTCGGCCTCGACGATGGTCGGAGCCGTACCCTCGAAGAGGTGGGCAAGGAGTTCCATGTGACTCGCGAGCGCATCCGTCAGATCGAGGCCAAGGCTTTGCGCAAGCTGCGCCATCCCAGCCGCAGTCGTAAGCTCAAGGATTACCTTGACTAGCTTTTTCCCAAGGTAGCTATGGGGCGCGTCAAACGCGCCCCTACTTTTTTGGCCGGAGCCGGGGCGAGGTCAGAGGCGATCCGATCGTCCATAGTCGGCGGGGCTGGCGCCGTGAGCGCTGGGCGCTGCGCTAGCTGGGCCAAACCAGCTTGGCTGAGCTGGCTCTGGTCTTCTTCATCTTGCTTGTCTTAGCTCACATAGATGCTGCCCTCGATCAGGCCTTCCATCTCCCCCTTGGGATCGCGCATCATCAGCTCCAGGACAGCTTTGTAGGGGTCGTAGCCTTCAAACAGGACAAGGGCCAGTTGCTGGGTAATGGGCATTTCGACGCCGTAGCGCTCTGCAAGCTGGAGGGCAGCGCGAGTTGTATAGACTCCTTCAGCAACGCTGTGCATGGAGGCAAGGATATCGCTCAACTTTTCGCCCGCCGCCAGACGGCGGCCAAGCTGGTGATTGCGACTCAGGGAGCTCGAGCAGGTGGCTACCAGGTCACCTAAGCCTGCCAGGCCTGCGAAGGTCAGCGGATGGGCCCCGGCAGCGGTGCCGAGTCGCGTGATTTCGGCCAGTCCCCTTGTAATAAAGGCTGCACGCGCATTTTCCCCATAACCCATGCCGTCATTGATGCCGGCCCCTATCGCAATGATGTTCTTCAATGCCCCACCTAGCTCAATACCGATGATATCCTGGGTCGTGTAAACCCGATAGCGCGCTGTACTCAGCAGGGTGCGCAAGTAGACGGCGATGGCTTCATCTTGAGCAGCCACCACGGCGGCGGTTGGTTTTCCCTCAGCAACCTCGCGCGCGAGGTTGGGGCCACTGAGCGCGGCAAGGCGTTCACGCGCCTCGGGCAATTCTTCGGCCAGCACTTCTGACATGCGCTGGAGCGTGGCAAGTTCGATCCCTTTGCTGGCGCTCACTACAATTGCGCCGCGCTCAAGATAGGGAGCGAGTTGGCGCGCGTTTTCACGCATGCGCTGTGAGGGCGTGACCAGAATGACCACTTCTCGGCGGCGAACGGCTTCTTCCAGGTCAGCAGTGACTCCTAAATGCTCGGGAAAGGGAAAGCCGGGCAGAAACAGTCTATTTTCACGCAGACGCGCCATTTCGGCGGCCCGCTCGGGTCGGTGCTCCCAGAGGACTGTGTCGATACCCTTGTTGGCCAGCAAAAGCGCCAGCGTGGTTCCCCAGGCACCACTGCCAATGACTGCAACGGATGCCATTGTCCTCCTCTCCTATGCTCGGTTGCCCGTAGGCTCACTTGCTGAAGGGCTATGCGCTGCCTCTCATTGTAGCACAGGGGAGGGGACGGTCAACCTCGTGCACTTGCTGAGAGAGCTTGCTCCCCACCCTTTCCCACCGCTCCCTCTGCCGCTGCAGCCTCAGACTACTCCCGCGGCCCGTTGCCTAGCGCTTCTTGCCTGCACGGCCCTCTGACTCGCGCTGCTCGCTTTCTCCTCGTAGGAAAGGCCCTATGTCAGCGGACTGATGATCACATGAATGATAGTATTTGAAGTATTTGCGCAGCTCCTTAAGCGCCTTACTGGTTTCGTCCGGCGAGGCGCCGTGTCGATAGAGGCAGGCTTTCCATTGCAGACGCTGCAGATACTTTCTGCCGGACTCTCCTCCACATTCTTTGGATAAGAGATCTTCGATGCAACGGCGAGTACGAATCAGTTGGGTAGCGGCCTCCTCGACGCGACTATGTTTCAGCTCAACCAGACAAATAGTGCGTTCCGGGGAGCCGTCCCGGCTGTAGAAGATGACGCCATCGCAGCGCCGATCGTGCTCGTTGAGGCCCAGGCTCCGCAATAGCTCGCGCGCCTGTGCGCTGCCGTCGTCGAGTTGAAAACAGAGAATGACTTCGCCGGCGTAGGGATCATCTAGATGGCCAAGGCGAGCCTTAGCCTTCTGGTTTTTAGGAGCGACAAAGACTTTATCCCCTTTTTCGCCGTTAATGCATTTAGAGGAGCTAGCGCCGATCAGCAGCAGACGAGTGAGAGGCATGGCCGGTCAGCTTCCTTCCTGGGAGTAGAACCGACTTCGCTTCAATCAGCTAGTGCAAAGTGAATGCGCTCAACCAGGCGCGTCACTTCGCTGAAGGTGCGCCAGTGAATGATGCCCTCTTCATCCAGGATACTTGTGGCTTCTCCATCATCACGGATATGGTAGACAGCTACCCGGTCTTGGGCGAGAAAGGCTTCTTTCCGTCGCAGGAGAAACAGCGAGGCCAGCTCATCATGCTGCTCGCGCGGGTGCCTGGCTGCGGCCAGCAGGTTGATCAGGTGATCGATCATATAGGTGCTATGGGTAGTCATCATGATATGCAGGCCCGCATTGACCAGCATGGCCAGCAACTCGATCATTTTGACCTGGGCCTCCGGGTGAAGATTCATTTCTGGCTCATCGATGACCAGCAGCTCACCAGGATAGGCCAGGTAGCGGAGATAGAGAGCCAGCGAGGAAAGCTCTTTGACCATCGAGGAAGAGACGGACAGCTCTAGCTCGGTGCGCGGTGCGGACGCAGCCGTAGCTGTGACCGCTGTGGGAGAAAAGAGAATCTCGCGCGCTGTTCCTGCGTCAACGGGACTAAAGTCAAGTGTGCCCTCTAGAATCTCCTCTTGCAGGAGGGCGGCTAACTCCAGATAGCGGCTCCGGCTGGCGCTGACATCACCCTGCTCCTGCGCCTGGCTCAGGCTACTCTGGCGGTGGAAGCGCCAGACGATATCGACAAAGTTAGCAATTGGCACAGGCACCAGGCGCGGCTGTTGTTCAGAAAGGGCGGCAAGCAGACGCTCTAGCAAGCCACGGGCATCAGCGGTCCGGCTCCCTCGTTTGTTCCTGGCCGAAGAAGGTAAAGAGATGAAGCGCTCGTAGATGATACTACTACGCTCGGTTGGGAAATAGCTAATATCGTGCCAGAAGGCCCGCAGAAGCTCGCGGAAAACGACCCCATTAACGAAACTGGCGATCTCCCGACGGGGGAGCCGTTCGCTCACATTCTGGCCTGGGTAGAAGTAGAGACGGGCCTCACCGCTCTCCTTCAGGGCCTTCAAGGGGGCGTCTTCCTGGTCTCTGCCGATATAATGGCTAAGGCTGGCCTGGAGGAGGCGTCGGAGCAGCTCCGGCTTAAAAGCAGCGATCTCGATTCTCATCGCCAGTTGGTCGAAACGAGCGTGGTCGCTACCCAGGAAGACCGGGAGCCATTGGCGCACGTGCGCGAGCAGATCATTCAGAAAACGCTCGGCATGCTCGTCTGCAAAGGCCACCAGATCAATGACTCCCTCGCTCTGCTCCGCAATGCGCCGCACCAGCCCATCAAGAGGGGGATACCTCTCGCGCGTCTGTCCACTCAAGTAGGCATTGAGGTAGTGACCCAAGCTGTAGCGTCCGAGGGAGCCTGCAATGGTATAGGCCAGCCAGGTCTTGCCCGTATTATTTTTCCCGACAAAGACCGTTAAGGGCTTCATGATAATCTCTGCCCGCCGCAAAGGGCCGAGATTACAAACAGTGATCTGCATCTCGTTCCCTCCTTGAATGCCCCTGTGGTCCTATAGGGATTATAACACAAAGCAAGCCCCCTTTGCACCAAGCATGCACTATTTTAATGATCGATAGCGATCTGCGGGCGAGCGGAGGAGCTAACTATTCTCAGCCGGGCTTTTATGCTGGCGCTCTGGCTTCTGGCTATTTTGATAAATCTCGGGTTTCAACACGCCGACGTAGGGCAAATTGCGATAGCGTTGAGCGTAGTCGAGGCCGTAGCCAACCACAAACAAATTAGGAATACGGAAGCCGATATAGGCCAGGTCCAGAGGCCTGGCGCGTTCGCGCTCCTTATACAGCAGCGTACAGACGCGCAAGCTTAGCGGGCGGCGCTGACGCAGCAGGTCCAGCATATAATGCAGAGTCAAACCGCTATCTACGATATCCTCGACGATCAGCACATGCTTCTGATCGATAGGCCCCTCCAGGTCCTTGAGGATGCGCACCACACCACTAGACTGTGTCGCATTGCCGTAACTGGAGACAGCCATATAATCGATCTCGTGCAGCATATCAATAGCGCGTGACAGATCGGCGATGAAGGGAATGGCGCCCTTCAGAATCCCCAGGAGCAGCAAATTCTTGCCCTGGTAGTCCTGAGTGATCTGGCGTCCCAGCTCCTTAACCTTCGCCTCTATCTGCTCCTGAGTTACAAGAATCTCTTCGATATCCTCGTGCATAGCTCTCCCTTCCCGAAGAACAGTAATGAAAAAGCGCCGCTTGATCTAGCGGCTGATGCTGAGTTGAACAATGCGGCGAGTAGTGCGGCTGAGGCGAACGGACTCAGCCAAGCACAGGCCAGCGACCCAGATACAGCGCGAGCCCGCAAAGAAGAGCGGGAGACTCTGCCGCTCTGACCGTGGGACGTGGGCATCGACCAGGACATCCTGGACCTTCCGACTCTGCTGCATTCCCAGCGGCTGAATGCGGTCGCCTGCCCGGCGCGTGCGCACCTGCAGTAGCGAGCCGGCAGCGTCGCCGTCGATATATACAACATAGCGTGTCCGTGGCAGCAGATGCCAGACCGCCTCCCAATCTTCGCGCGCCAGGGCCTCCAGAGCTGCCTGCTCAACGTCGGGGGCCAGCAGCGCCGCTCGCGCACGCCACGGTGTGCCAGGAACCTGACCTTCTCCAGGAATAGGCAACAGCAGCACTTCGTGATCTGAGGGCTTGAGGCGGCTCGGCCTGCTGGGCGGACCGTGTGAGAGGCGCAGCGTTGTCCCACTTACCTGCAAGCGCAGACGGCCCGGCAAATCTAGCGAGCGCTCAGCGCGCGAGCGCTGGGCTGCCTGCAAGAAGGACTCAAGCAGGGCATAGTGACGAGGCTCTAGCGGCGATTGGCCGCCGCACATGAGGGCGGTGGCACGACGCAGCAGGTGACGCTGCAAGCTGAGCGGCTGGGCCAGCAGCTCAGGCAAGTTCATGAGCACCTCGCTATCGCTGGCGCTGCTCACCACTGTTGACCAGCACTGTGAAACGCAGCTTTCAATCCATTCTAGGTCAACACGCAATACCTCAGCGCTGCGGCGCAGCGTCTCACGAAAACCCGGATTGAGCTGCTCAAGCAGGGGGAGTAGCTCATGGCGCACGCGATTGCGTAAAAAGCGCGGATCGCGGTTGCTCTCATCTTCCAGGGGTTGGAGACCATGCTGCTGGCAGTAGGTGAGGATCTCGGCGCGGGTTACCCCCAGTAAGGGCCGGATGATATCCTGTTGGCGCGGCGCCATGCCAACCAGGCCCGCCAGGCCACTACCGCGAAGCAGGTGGAGGAGAATCGTCTCTACCTGGTCATCAGCCTGGTGAGCAACGGCGATCAGGCGACCTTGAGCTACCTCGCGTAAAAAGGCATAGCGCGCCAGACGCGCAGCTTCCTCAAGCGAGCGCTTCTCACGCCGCGCCAGCGCTGGGACATCGATGCTGCCGATCGTTAAAGGGAGGCCCCAGGCTGAGACCAGACGGGCGACCGCGAGGGCATCGCGCTCGCTCGCCTCGCCGCGCAGGCGATGGTTAAGGTGGGCGGCGAGCAAACGCACCGTGGGGAAAGGCTTCCCTTCGCCACAGAGCGAGCGCAGCAGGTGCAGCAGACAGAGCGAATCAGCCCCGCCCGAGACGGCAACCACTATCTCGCTCTGGGCAGGGAGCAGACCATGACGCACAATGTAAGCAGCCACTTTGGCTGGAAGTGACTCGCTGCTTGCCGGCGCAGACACCACGTCCCACCTCCGCCGTCTATGGATAATCGCATGCTCATGTGATAGGATATATACGCAAATTATATAACATTGACTGCCCGACTGTGGCTGTGTGGCAATTCATTCGGGATACATCTCAGGAAAAGAGCTATGGCGATTCGCAAGATCATCACGGCTGAGAACCCCATTTTGAGGCAGAAGGCCAAAAAGGTGCACCGCTTCGATGCCTCCATGAAGCGGCTGGTAGACGACATGTTTGAGACTATGCATGCCGCGCATGGGGTTGGCCTGGCAGCTCCCCAGATTGGCTTGTCGATCCGGGTCTTCGTGGCTGAGTACGAAGACCACAAGGTCGCGGTCTTCAATCCCGAGATTATCAAAGCTGAGGGAGAGACACTTGGAACAGAAGGGTGCCTGAGCATCCCGGGCTATGTGGGGGATAACATCAGGCGGGCCGAGAGAGTAGTAGTCAGAGGCCAGAACGTTGATGGCAAGCCAATCAAGATCAATGCCGAGGGCTGGTTTGCCCGTATTCTGCAGCACGAGATCGACCACCTGGACGGTATTCTCTTCCTGGATCGCCTCGATCGTCCCGAAGACTTGCGCCCGGCGCGCGAAGGGGAGATCGAGGAGCCGGAGCCAGAGGTGGTCTGAGGGCGATGAGAGGACCTGCGCCAGCGAGGGCAGGGCGTCGGCGCTAGCGCAGGTCCTCCCTTCTTCCTTTCTTCTCTCCTGTTGTGTTTGCCCGCTTATCCAGGGCTGCCGGCGTCTAGACGTAGATCTATTGTTGCATGGTAGTGCGACCCGGGTTGAAGCTTTGTCGACTAGCCCTGTCGTTGCTGCTTGCGTAACATAGGCATCGGCTGCTGTCCGAGAAGACGCTCACACTCGCGGCAAATGTAAAAGCCCTCATCTCGCCAGCGCAGCTCACTCAAGCGATAGTGCAGATAGCAGATGCCACAGCGAGTGCTGTCGGGCAGGCTGGCTATCTGGCGATCCCGCTCAAAGAGGGCGCGTAGCTCTGCAATAAGACCATTGAGATCAAAGGCAGCACCAGCAGATCCGCGTCCGCCGGCGCTCTGTGAGGCTAACGCTGGACTAGCGCCATTTGTCGTGCGCCCTTCACGCCGATGTGAAAAAGAGCTGCCGCTGGCCGAAGCGCCATTGCCTGAGCCTGGTGTAGCATGGCTACTCACTGCCAGTATCTCCCCCTTTATGCCGGCAATGCTGAATGACTATTATCCGTAAATTATATACCCAGCGAAAGCCTGCCGTCTAGGGCCGATGCGAGAGGGCAGCCGCCAAATGGCTGCACACTCATGAGGCGCTGCGCCGGGTGCGAATCCTCTGCCCGTCTGCTGTGTTTTGCGCTCTCTGCCTCCTGATCGCTACCGGCCAGATAATTGCTATCCAATGCTGAAATAGAAAATCGCGATCGACGCGTCTCGGCTCTCTTCATTCATCCGCCTTTGGTTATCTATCTTGTATAATGCTCCTAGTAGCGAAGCCAATTGCCAACAAGCAGGCAGGTTAAGCGTTCTATCTATGGGGGAGCAAGGATCTCTCCGAAGAGCGCCTGAGAAGGCGCAATGCTCTCGGCCTCCTAGTCTCAGGTCGAAAAGGGGGAAGAAAAAGCCAGTACCATGCATGCTATGATAGACGTTGTTATGGCAATGCTGTGATCTTCGACTCAGGAACAGGATGCCTGCTATGAATCACCATGTGACTACCTCTGTCGAAACCGGCAGCAGTAGCCCGCGGAAGGAACGGACCATTGCACGAGTGCTCTACTCTCTGCTGGTCAGCATCTGCTTCATCTGCGGGCCGACCCTCCTGGTAGGAAGCTTGACGGGAGCGACGGCGCGGGCCGGGGGAGTGCCTGGGGGCAATATTCAGGACCCGGTGGTCAAAGCGGTTGATATTGCCCGGCCAGCCGTCGTGCGCATCGTTACCCAAATGAATGGGCGGCTTACTGTGCAGTTCTCCGCAGCAAGCAGCGTGACCTTTCCGCTAGATGGAGGCAGTTATGCGCTGGCTGCTCTCGGAACCGGCACCTTTATCAGCGCCCACGGCGACATTCTCACCGCTGACCATGTCATCAACCCTCCTCATGATGATGCTCTCAATGCTGTGCTGATCAAGGCTGCCGCTCCTGATGTCGCGACCTATTACAACCGCACGATAGCACGTGGCCAGTCGCTCAGCGCTGATCAGATGGAGCAAGCCTTGCTCAATGGCCAGTTTCCCTCTCTGCCGAGCTATGCTTCTCCGGTGAGCGCTGTTTATCTGAGCACTGACTACAGTGGTCCCCTGACTGCCAACCGCTTACGCGATGTACCTGCGATGTATTTTGCTCAGGTTGACCGCATTGAACAAGAAAGCCCTCCAGATCAGCGGGATATCGCCATTGTCCACGTAAATATGGAAGATACGCCCAGCGTCCAGCTCGGCGACTCCTCTGCTGTCCAGGTACAAGATAATCTGACCATCATCGGTTTTCCGGGCAATGCTGATGTCAGCATGCGTCCGACAGATTTCTTGACCTCATCTGTGAATCGCATTTTCGTCAGCTCCATCAAGACCACAGATAGCGGGGCTCAGGTGATTCAGGTAGGCGGCAACGTGGAGCAAGGGGATAGCGGTGGGCCGGCTCTCGACAGTCAGGGTCATGTGGTGGGCATCGTCAGCTTTGGTACGCCGGGAGGAACCAGCTTCCTACAGGCCAGCAACAGCGCGCGGGCCTTGATCCAGAATCTCCATCTTAATACGGACCCCGGACCGTTTCAGCGGGCCTGGAGCCAGGCTTTTAACGATTACGCTTCTACTGCTCCCGGCCACTGGCATCGCGCGGCCCAGGAGTTTGCCGCTCTGGCTGCTCGCTATCCGGCGTTCAAGGCGGTCATCCCCTATCTAAACTACGCCAGACAGCAGGCTGCCCATGAGCAAACAGCCACGACTACCAATCAGAGTGAGCCTGTATCCCTGCTGCTCATAGGGGTTGCTGCTCTGGGCATCGCGGTCATCGCCGTGCTGGCCGGGGGAACGATCTTCCTGCTCAGACGCCGGCGGCCAGCCGCGGCGACGCCAACCTTAAGCGCGGCGAGCAAGACGCAAGGCTATGGTTCTCCCCAGGGTACGCCATTGGCGCCTGTCCTCTATTCTTCCCAGACACAGGCCGGGACGTCTCCGCCGAGGCCCCCAGGTGGGGCGCCGCTGCCAGGAGGGCCGATCGCTCCTCCTACGCCACAAACGCCGTGGCCCGCCAGTCCGGGCGGCCAGATCTCTACACCGCCTCAGCCCTCTGCAAGGCCCGCTGCTCCTGCGGGAGCGCCGCCAGCGCACGCGGCCTCTCAGCAGTCGCCGGCTGCTCGGACGGCGCCCTCCTCGTATCCTCCCATAGATCCGGGAGACGAGGCGACCCTCGTACCGTTCGGAGGCCCTCCACGTGCTGCGCGCCCCCGAGGGCAGGGACAGCCCTGGCTAGCTGGCGGAGGCCAAGCGACTCCTCAGCCAACTCATCCAGGCGGTCCACCGACAGCCTCTGCAGCCCCTTCCAGAAACTCCGAGATCCGCGCGGCTCCTTGGGCAGGGCAGGCGCCTCCTTCAGCGCCCCAGTCGCCTACCGAGCAGCTACGCCCCTGGCCCTGCGGCCATATGAATCGCCCCCAGGCGCGCTACTGCAGTACCTGTGGCGAACCGGCGCCGCCGCCACCGACAGTGCGGCGCATCGAACAATGAGGCCAAAAAGCAAGCAGTCGCCTTCAGCGCCGGAGTGAAGGAAACGCAAAGGCGCGCTCCCTTCTCGTCTTGGAGAGAGGAGCGCGCCCTTATCATGAGATGGTGATAAGGACTTGCGGAACCACCTCTTACCTATAAAGCTACCTGGCAAATAAAGCAGGGCAGCTCAATGCTCGGAACTGGTGCCAGCCGCGGCGTCGAAACTAAGCCCCCATGATATGGTAGCCGGCGTCCACAAAAAGCACCTCGCCCGTAATAGCGCGCGCCAGAGGACTGCAAAGGAAGAGCGCAGCATCGCCAATCTCGCTCTGCTCAATATTGCGGCGCAGAGGAGCCACCTCCGTCATGTGGTCGCGCATCGTCGTAAAGCCAGGAACCCCGCGAGCCGCCAGAGTATTCACGGGTCCTGGCGAGACGGCATTGACACGAATATTATAGGCGCCAAGCTCATAGGCCAAATAGCGTACGCTGCACTCCAGAGCCGCTTTCGCCACAGCCATCACATTATACTTGGGCATCACTCGCTCGCTGGCAATATAGGTAGCTGTCAGAATGCTGCCCCCACCCCGCGCCTGCATCAAAGGAACCGCGCGGCGAGCCATAGCCACCAGCGAATAGGCACTGATATCCAGCGCTGTCAGGAAACCCTGGCGGCTTGTCTGCCAAAAAGGATTTTCCATATCCTCTTTCGGGGCAAAAGCGACCGAATGGATCAAGATGTCGAGGCCACCATCAAAGACCTCGGCGGCCTTGGCAAAAGCGGCATCGAGCTGCTCATCGCTCTGGACATCGCAAGGAATTAGAGGCGTACCAGGTATCTTATCGGCCAGCTCGCGCACAAACTTTTCCATGCGCTCTTGATAGGTGAGGGCGAGCCGCGCCCCCTCGTTAGCCAGAGCCTGAGCGATGGCCCAGGCGATCGACCGATGATTAGCCACACCGAAAATAAGAGCGTTCTTTCCTTCCAGGAGAGGCATAGAGTTTTACTCCTTCCTTTGTGGATAAGGGACTCAACGTTACAGGCTGAGAAAAGGATAATAGCGACAACAAAGAGAAGATCCCTTCAAGCAGAAGAAGCCTGCTCGATAGGGTAGCCAGAGAGTAGCCAGCCATGCATACCAGAGGCCAGATTATAGACCTGCTGGAAACCAAGAAGAGAGGCGATCTCTGCGGCGAGAGCGCTGCGCTGACCAACAGCGCAGACGAAGATCACCTTCTCCGAAGGGGAAAGCTGCAATTCCCGCAGGGCCTGGCCAAAGGCGTAGATACCACTGAGGGGAAGAAGCGTGGCGCCGGGGATATGGCCCTGTTGCCATTCACTAGGCCAGCGCACATCGATAACGCGGGCGCCGCTTGCCATCAGCTCTTTGGCCTCAGCAGGGCCTATCGTCTGATAGGGCTGAGGGGCCGCCGTTGCATACTCGTCAGCGGGCATTGTATTGCTCCTTATTACGCTGGTTAGCTTCGTACTGCTCCAGCCAGATCTGACCCAGCATTGTCTGACTAATCATATACTCATCTCCCACAAAAGTCATTGTCAGCAGCCCCTGATCCTCCATCTCGCGGAAATCATCCGTCACCAAGAAATACCTGCGCAGCATGCGAGAGAGATCGCTTTCTGGTAGATACTTCCAGATGCGCAGCTCGCGCAGGACGGCGGCATACTTCTCACTGCTATCGTCGATAGCCCGCATACTGCTTGCTCCTTCCTGCTGGCTGGGCGTTCCTCGCCTGAAAGAGGAACGCGAACCGACGCGATGTGTCCACTCACCACTACGAGCGAAGAGCAGTCGACGTTGCAGGATGGTAGAGCGATCTGCTTACTACGAGGAGAGTGTAGCAAATGCGGGGGCGAGCCGCAAGCCTCGACGATGAGAAGCAACTATGCTATAAAAAAACAGCATAGCGAGCCTCACTCACAGCCCTTACAAGGAGAAGCAATCCATGCAACCTGAATCAGCGCAGCCTCCCATCCGAGCAAATGCCGTCATTCGCAACATCAAGCAACTGGTAACGGTTGCCCAGCAGCCCATTGCGGGAGCCAGCGGAGTGCTTCAGGTGCTCGACAAAGCGGCGCTGGCAGTCTATCACGGTAGAATTGTCTGGATCGGAAGAGACGATGAGGCCGAGCCATTATTTCTCTCAACGCGGCAGGATGGCATTGCCATTGTAGATGCCCAAGGAGCTGTGATTACCCCTGGTTTTGTCGACTCGCATACCCACCTGGTTTTCGCCGGTCAGCGAGCCGAAGAATTTCACCTACGTCGGGCGGGGATCAGCTATGCTGAACTACTGGCCCAGGGCAAAGGGATCTTGACGACCGTAGAAGCAACCCGGCAAGCCGACGCCGAGACCCTGCTGACTCTCGCCCAGAAGCGGCTTCGCCTCATGCGAGATCATGGCACGACTACGGTAGAAATCAAAAGTGGCTATGGCCTGGACCGCGTCAACGAAGAGGCCTGCTTGCGTATTATCAACAACCTCAAAGCGCTTGAAGAAGGGGCGCCACCCTCCACGCTCCAACGCGTGCGCATCGTTCCCACCTTCCTGGCCGCGCATGTCTTGCCACGAGAATATCGCGAGCGCCGGGCTGACTACCTTGATCTGGTGGTCGAAGAGCTGCTCCCCTCCTTTGTGGGGCTGGCGCGTTTCTGTGATGTCTTCTGCGAAGCGGAGGCCTTCACGTTTGACGAATGTTACAAGATTCTAAGCCGGGCCAAGGAGCTGGGCTATCGTCTGAAGATCCATGCGGATCAGCTCAGTCCCTCGGGCGGAGCGCGCCTCGCGGCGGAGCTGGGAGCAACCTCCGCCGATCATTTGGATTATGCCAGCGATGAGGACCTTCAAGCGCTACGGGACGCCGGCGTCGTGGCGACGCTGTTACCTGGCTGCTCCTACACGCTGCGCAGCCCTTATCCCTCCGCGCGGCGTTTGCTGGATCTGGGCCTTACGGTGGCACTGGCTACCGACTGCAACCCCGGCACCTCCTATTGTGAGAATATGCAGATGATCATCGGGCTGGCGATGGCAGAGATGGGGATGTCTCTAGAGGAAGCGCTCACGGCGGCAACTATTAACGGGGCGAAAGCGTTGGCCTTGGAGGAAGAAATAGGGAGCATTGAGGTAGGCAAACGCTGCGAGCTTGCGCTTTGGCAACTTGAGGACTATCGTGAAATCGGCTATCATTTTGGCGTTAACCTGGTACAGTCGACTCTGACATTGGTCTAGGCTGTGCATTGATCTGGGCTTTTGCCGCGCCATAACGCGATGCCTGTGGGGCTGCTATGGGCAAGGGTTTTGTGAGCAGAGTTCAGACCTTACCCTTGCGTGTGGGAGTTGGGAGGCTCAGGCCGCGCCGTGTATCAGCAGCGGCAGTAGCAGATAACAGCCAGCCAGCCGGTCAAGAAGAGCGCTGCTCTCTGCATGTCCGCCGTTGACGAGGGCTAAAGCAGGCTTCTTCTACCCAGCGGCCTGGTGCGTAGGGAGCGGTACGGCTATGCGCCAACGCGTGTGGCTTCTTTCCGCCCGCTGTCTTCAGGCAGTGTTTCACGTGAAACACTGCCTGCTTTATCAAGAGTGACGACAGCATGGCCGCAGTGCAGTGCAGTGCAGTGGGGCCAGACGCGCCCTATCTGGCCATGACCATCACCGCACTGATCTAAGAGACCGTCTCGGCAACACACCACAAGACTCAGAGGTCAGCCTGACCCCTTTGCCTTTTCTCGCGCCCTTCTGCTACAATCCAAAGCAGGAGGCAAAGCAGCCAGAAAGGACTTCAGCGATGAAGAATCACTCAACTCAGCACCACCACCATCATCATCGAGCGAAGCTACAAAGCGCTCCCCTGGTTCTCGACGGCCAGGCCCTCACCCCTGCCGAAGTCGTAGCCGTTGCCCGTCACCTCGCCCCGGTACAACTTGGGGCAGAAGCCGAAATACGTATCCAGCAGGCGCGGGCCCTCATCGAACGCATTGTCGCAGAAGATCGCAAAGTCTATGGCGTCACCACCGGCTTCGGTCACCTCAGCCGTGTGCGCATCAGACATGAGCAAGTCCTGGACCTACAGCACAATCTACTACGCAGCCATGCCGCCGGCCTAGGGGAGCCACTGGATGAAGCCACCACCCGCGCCATGATGCTGCTGCTCGCCGCCAGTCTAGCCCGCGGTCACTCTGGGGTACGCATAGAAGTAGTGCGTCTCCTCATCGACCTGCTCAACGCTCAGCTGCATCCTATTGTTCCCTCGCGTGGCTCAGTAGGAGCGAGCGGTGATCTAGCGCCACTGGCCCATCTTGCCCTTGTCCTTATTGGAGAAGGAGAAGCCTGGTATCGCGGGCGACGCCTTCCAGGGGCCCAGGCCCTGGCCGAAGCTGGTCTACAGCCGCTGCGTCTGGAGGCGAAAGAGGGGCTGGCACTCATCAACGGCACCCATCTCATGGAAGCCTGCGCCATTCTGGCGCTGGAAGATGCCTGGACGCTACTGCACACCGCAGAAGTGGCTTGCGCCCTCAGTATAGAGGCATTGATGGGCAGCCATGTCCCCTTTGACGAGCGCATTCAGCGCGTGCGCAACCAGCGCGGGCAACAGCAGAGCGCTGAGCATCTGCGCCGTCTGCTGATCAACAGTGAAATCAAGCGCAGCCATGAGGACTGTCCGCGGGTGCAAGATCCTTACACATTGCGCTGCGCGCCCCAGGTCTTTGGGGCGATTCGCGATGCGCTGGATTACTGTGAGACAATCTTTGTACGTGAGCTGGGGGCTGTGACTGACAATCCTCTGGTTTTTCCCGAGGAGGGGGAAATACTTACGGGGGGGAATTTCCACGGTCAACCTCTAGCATTGGCGCTCGATGTTCTGGCCCTGGCACTGACTCAGCTTGCTAGTTTTGCCGAGCGGAGAATCTACCTGCTCATGGGGCCGCACGACTGGGATGACCAGGGGGCACCGCTCTTCTTGACGCCTGAACCAGGTCTCAATTCGGGCCTCATGCTGACCCAGTATGTGGCTGCGGCCCTGGTTAACGAGATGAAGGTCTTGGCGCATCCGGCAAGCATCGACTCGATTCCGACCTCGGCAGGAACGGAGGATTTCGTGAGTATGGGCGTGACGGCAGCTCATAAAGCGCGGCGCGTGCTGGCGCTGGCTCAGCAGGTGGTAGCGATTGAGCTGCTTTGTGGGGCTCAGCTTTTGGAGTTTCGTCGGCCCTTGCGCGCTGGCGAGGGAGTGGAGCGAGCTTTCGCGCTTGTAAGGGCCTACGTGCCAAAGCTTGAGCGCGATCGTCCCCCAGCTCCAGATATTGAACGGCTGACACGCGCGGTGCAGGAGGGGGTGTTTCTCCAGCTCTAGGCGAACCCAGGCAGACAGGAAGAGAGGCAGCCCGAGGGAGCTGACTGTGAGAGGCAAAGCGGTAAGCCACGAGAGCAGCGAGAAGGTCGCTGCCACTGTTTCACGTGAAACAACGCTGACCAACAAAGCCCCCTCCCGGAAAGAAAACGCCTGACAGATCGGATCGTTCTGGCGCTGATCACCATCTCAGCGCGCACGGCGCTGCCGCCCCAGCGGGAAGGGGCCGACGTATCGCTAAAAACCGCTCCCGGCCCTGGCCTCCCTTCCTGCTGAGGCAGCGGCATGCCAGAACTCCCTCTAAGGAGTACCGATCACTTCCCCGCCGTCCACAATCAAAACCTGTCCGGTGATAAAAGAAGCCGCGGGCGAGGCCAGAAACAAAGCTGCCGCGACTACGTCGTCCGCTTGCCCCCAGCGCCTGAGTGGAATGCGCTCGGCAACGCGTTCACGAAAGCCTGGCGAACGTGAGCGGGCCCAATCATTTTCAATCCAACCCGGCGCTATACAATTCACGCGGATGTGGGGCGCCAGCTCGCGTGCAAGACAGCGGCTCAAGGCGATCACGGCTCCTTTGGCCGTCGCATAGACCTGGCTCACAAAGCCGGGAGCCCCATCGAGGGCATGATTCCAGGCAATATTGAGAATACAACCGCCGCTTTTCATGAAAGGCAGAGCGGCGCGACAACAGCGCCAGGTCCCCAAAACATCGACCTGTAGCAGGCGCTCGAAACGCTCTTCTTCGCTGAGGCCACGCGTCTCCGTAGTATTGGCGCTGGCTCCAGCATTATTGATCCAGACATCAAAGCCACCAAGGGCCTCATGGGCCTGAGCAATCAACTGCTCAACCTGAACTGTTGAGCGCAAATCGGCCTGTAAAGCCAGGGCCTGACCACCCTGGTTCGTAATCTGGCTGACCAGCTCATGGGCGGCTGCTGCCGAATGCGCATAATGCACAACCACCCTGGCCCCCCGGGCGGCAAAAGCCAGAGCTAAAGCTCGGCCCAGTCCCCGCGCAGCCCCCGTGATGACAACGCTGCGTCCCTGAAACGGCTCCCCTTCGGGCATTGGCTCTGTCTCCCTTCCCATACTCAAAGCAGATGCTCTGCTTGCTTGCTAGTGAACGATAGCCACTGCCCGCCCCGCGAAGGGACAGAAGGGCAGGGCAGCGGTCGCTCCGCAATTGAGTGGCATAGCGATGAGAAGTCCATTATGACGGGCCATCTTCCTTCTTGTCTGCTTGCTATTCTACTCGCGTCTGGCGACTCCGGCTAGAGCAACATGGGAACCAGCGGCCTGGGTGACCAGCCAACCAACCTTACCACTTTCAGCAAGATCGCAAGGTGATGAGTAGCTTCAGCGAGGGGGGCGCTCTGCCGCTGGCCTGCTGGGATGGCGGTTGTCTGCGTCAACTGCATGTGTTATCCTGTCTGCAGAGCCGTTCCCAAGAGGAACAGAGACGCGGCGATCAGGGTCGATCGTTCGCTCAAGCCAGGCTGCGCCGTTGTGGCGCAAGGAAGGGAGTAAACAGCGGTGATTACTCATGGGACATCTGCCGATTCATCGCGGGCCAACAATCAGCGACAATCACGCCTATCCAGTCAGGAACAGCGGGCTATCATTCGGCGTCTGCGCCATGAACTACTGCTGCAATATCGGCCTGTCCTGCAACAGGGAGCAGGACCTATTCGCGTGATGGCGCGGATGGTTGCCGAGCTGGGCAGACGCTGCCGTGATCTCAATCTTGATGAAGAGATCATCGCCAGTGAAATCGTCGACCGCACCATTGGCGATGTCGATCTGCGGCGTGTAATAGAGTGCGAGGGTGAGCCTGGAGGTCCAGGTGACTACCGTATGCTCGCCGATGAGCTGGGCATCGCTCTCCCCGGTGAGCATCTCAACGGCTACACTGCCTCTGGCGAGGTCTATCGCTGGCTGCGTGACCAGATGCTCCACTATGAGCGCCTCCTCCTTGACCAGGGGATCGATCTCCGCATTTATGATATTGTTGGGATTGGCAATCCAGTGCTGCGCGATTGGCTCGCTGCTGACTGGCGGGAGCAATGGGGGCTGACTGTCAAGGGCGAGCAGGTCTATCTGAGCCTGGGCGCAATGGATGGGATCGATAAGACCTTGCGCGGCTTCCGCCAAATGTGCGATGAGCAGGGGATCACGGAGCGGGCGGTACTCTTCCCAGCTCCCGGTTTTGGCGTACCCGAGGCCCAGGCCAAAGCTTATGGCTATCGTCTGCACCGCGTCAGCACGAGACCAGAGCATCGCTTCAAGCTCACTGCAGAGGCACTCGAGCAGGCTCTGCAAGAGGCGCCCGATATCCGCCTGATCTATCTAACCGTGACGAATAATCCAACTACCTTTGCCTTGACTCCCCAGGAGCTGCGCGCTCTCCACACGGTCGTCAGGCGCCAGCGCGAGGCCGGGCGCCAGCTCTTCTTTTTGGCTGATCTGGCATACGTAGGTACCGGACGCCCGGAAGAGGATCGGGCCCGTATGGCGACTTTTGCCGAACCCGCTCATCTAGAACAGACGATCTTTGTCAGTAGCCTTTCAAAGACGCTTTCTCTTACCGGCGATCGCTTTGGCTGGGTAACCATCGGCGATGCTCGCCTCGCACCGGCCCTCGCCCCTGGATGGTCAAATAGTATGGCGTCACTCCCTGCCGAGTGGCAGCTACGCTTCATGGCCTACCTTCAGTTGTTGCGTGAAAGGCCATACCTGATCGAGAAGTTGCGAAATCTCTATCGCTTGCGCCGCCGTCGCCTTATCGCTCAGCTCCAACAGCTTGATCGAGAGCTACAACTCTTCGACCAGATCTATCTTGATGACGATGCGACGGTCTATAACTGGAGCAAGTTCCGTGAGGGAGAAGACGCCTTTTCGCTCTTTGAAAAAACCGGTATTGCAGGGGTGCCAGGCTCTGGTTTCGGCTATACTGATGAGTACGTCCGTTTCTCTGTGGGGGTCATCCCTGTGCCAGGTGAGGCGATCACGGGGGACTAGCTGAGATGGGCAAGGGCCACACAGGCCGGGCGAAGTGAGGGGGAACCCGGGGAAGAGAGTGCGCGTATGATAGGGGCCTTCTGCGTACTCTGGCCTTCTCCTCCCCGGGTAGGGGTGGGAAATCTGGAAGTCGCTCCCTATACGCGTGGGCAGCAGACTGACTTTGTACCTGTGCGGCTAGAAGCGGCAAGTGAGCGAGTGCCGCTGCAGTTGCTGCTTGACCCTCACTGCAACTGGTGATACTCTTTTAGCTGAGTGTGGGCGCCCGCGGGACGCCTCCGCGGCGCCGGAGCAGTGGCCGCGTGGATGCTGGTGCTGGCGTACAAGGTGCGGCAAGTGGGTTGACAAGAACGGAGTAGCAGTCGCCAGGTGTAGATCAATCAGAGATAGGGGCCGCCTGGCGTATGCCGCGCTGTGGCCAGACGGTAAGATGCGGCGGTCGTTCCTCGACGGAGAGGTGTGAGGGGGCAGACAAGATTCTGTCCAGCGCTTCCCTGTGTTTCACGTGAAACAGGAACATCCGGGGAGGGCATCTTGTCTCAGGATTGTGGAGGCGCTTTTCCTCCCGCTCCAGCGCTTCGCAGTCAGGCTATGACTGACTAGTAGCAGCAAGTAGCAAGAAGGAGAAACATCCGCATGGTTACACGAGTAGGCATCAACGGTTTTGGCCGTATCGGTCGGCAATCCTTCAAAGCGATGCTCGAACGCTATCCCCACGAATTAGAGGTCGTCGCTATCAACGATCTCACCGATACCTACACCAATGCCCACTTGCTCAAGTACGACTCCACCTATGGCCGCTTCCCTGGCCAGGTTGAGGCCACGCCCGAAGCGCTCATTGTGAATGGTCACACCATCAAAGTTCTTGCTCAGCGTGATCCCGCTCAGATTCCCTGGGGTGACCTGGGTGTTGATATCGTAATCGAGTCCACTGGTCTTTTCACCGATGCCGATAAGGCGAAAGCCCACTTACAGGGAGGAGCGAAAAAGGTAATTATCTCTGCTCCGGCCAAGGGCGAAGACATCACGATTGTGCTCGGGGTCAATGAGCACATGTATGACCCGGCCAAGCATCATATTATCTCTAACGCCTCCTGTACCACGAACTGCCTGGCCCCCGCCGCCAAGGTCCTCAATGATCGCTTCGGCATCGAGCATGGCCTGATGAATACGATCCACTCCTACACCAATGATCAGCGGATTCAGGATCTGGTCCACAAGGACCTGCGCCGTGCTCGCGCTGCCGCCCTCAATATTATTCCGACCACCACTGGAGCCGCTCGGGCTGTGGCGCTAGTGATCCCCGAGCTGAAGGGCCGCTTCGATGGCATGTCCCTCCGCGTACCTACTGCCACGGTCTCGGTCGTCGACTTTGTGGCGACGCTGCGCAAACCGGCAACGCGCGAGGAGGTGAATGAAGCGTATAAGGAGGCCGCAGCGGGCCCCTTGAAGGGCATTCTGGATTACACAGAGGAGCCACTGGTCTCGTCCGACTTCCGGGGTGATACCCATTCCGCCATTATCGATGGCCTCTCGACGATGGTGACCGGCGGTGGCCAGATGGTCAAAGTGATCGCCTGGTACGATAACGAATGGGGCTATTCGACGCGCGTGGCCGATCTCACCCACTTCGTGGCCGAGAAGGGCTGGTAAGCCAATAAATTCGAGAGCGCTCAGCCACAGGTACCAAGCGCTCATGGTCAGGGCGGGGTCTCTTCCCCGCCCATTGGATGGAGGGTGCACTGGCATGCATAAGAAGACGGTTCGTGATATCGAGGTGGAGGGCAAGCGGGTCCTGGTGCGTGTGGATTTCAATGTACCCCTCGATGAGGAGGGCCACATTACGGATGATACGCGCATTCGGGCCTCTCTGCCAACGATTCAGTATTTGCTTGACCACGGCGCGGCGGTCATCTTGATGTCCCATCTGGGCCGGCCCAAGGGAAAGGTGGTGGAGAAACTGCGGATGGCTCCGGTGGCTGTTCGCCTGAGCGAGCTGTTGCAGCGTCCTGTTCAACTAGCCCCCGATTGCATTGGCCCCCAGGTCGAGGAGCTGGCTCGTGCCCTGAAGCCGGGTCAAGTACTGCTGTTGGAGAATCTGCGCTTCCATGCTGAGGAGGAGCAAAACGATGCCGAGTTCGCACGCCGCCTGGCTGCGCTCGGCGATCTCTATGTCAACGACGCCTTCGGCACGGCTCACCGTGCTCATGCCTCCACTGAGGGGGTAGCTCACTATCTGCCGGCTGTCGCTGGCTTCCTGATGGAGAAGGAGCTGAATTTCCTCGGTGCGGCGCTGGAGCATCCCCGTCGTCCTTTTGTGGCGGTCATCGGGGGGGCGAAGGTTTCGGATAAAATCGCTGTGCTGGAACGCCTGCTGACGCTCGCTGATGCCTTGCTGATCGGCGGCGGTATGGCCAATACTTTCTTGAAGGCCGAGGGCTATGAGGTCGGCGCATCTCTGGTCGAGGATGGTAAGCTCGATGTGGCGCGCGATCTGCTGGCGCGCGCGCGTGAACGCCGATTGGAGTTGGTGCTACCGGTGGATGTGGTGATTGCCGACCGCTTCGCTCCTGATGCTCAGTGGCGCGTGGTGCCGCGCGATCAGGTGCTCTCAGATTGGCGCATTCTGGATATTGGGCCGGAGACTGTGGCGGCTTTCCGCCAGGTTCTGGAGAAGGCTCAGACGATTGTTTGGAATGGTACTCTTGGAGTAGCCGAGATGCCCGCCTTCGCTCGCGGGACCAACGCGGTGATTGAGATCCTGGCGGCTTGTACGGCCCGCGGCGCAACCACGGTCGTCGGTGGTGGCGATTCGGCTGCGGCAGTGGAGCAGGCCGGAGCTGCTGAGAAGATGACGCATGTGTCAACCGGCGGCGGCGCTTCGTTGGAGTTCCTCGAAGGGCGCGTACTGCCAGGTGTCGCGGCTCTGCAGGATCGCTGAGGGTGAGGTGATCTGTGATGTCTACTACCCCGGCGCGCACCGCGATTATCGCCGGTAATTGGAAGATGCACTATGGCCCGCGGATGGCCTCTAGCTTTGCCTTGGAGATCACGCCGGCTTTGGGCAAGTTGCTGAACGAGTATCCATATTTGCTCTGCATTCTCTGCCCACCTGCGATTTCGCTCTCGGCTGTCCGCGAGGTGCTCGATGCTCTGCTCTTCGAACGGATTGAGCTTGGCGCTCAAAATATGCATTTCGAAGAAAAAGGGGCTTTCACAGGCGAGATTTCGCCGCTCATGGTCCGTGAGCTGTGTACAACGGTGATTCTAGGCCACTCCGAGCGGCGTACCTATTTCGGCGAGAGCGATGAGCTGGTGAATCGTAAGGCGCAGGCCGCTCTCAGTCATGGCTTGCGTCCGATTGTATGCGTGGGCGAACGGCTGGAGGAGCATGAGGCCGGAAAAACGGAGGCGGTGATCCGCGCTCAGGTCCAGGGCAGTCTGGCAAATTTCCGCGGAGAGCGCGCCTGTGATGTGGTGATCGCCTATGAACCGGTATGGGCGATTGGCACGGGCAAGGCCTGCCCTGGTGAGGATGCCCAGCGCACGATTCGTCTGATTCGCGAGCTGTATGCTGATATGTATGGCAGCGAGACTGCCAGCGCTGTGCGCATTCTCTATGGCGGCAGTGTCACCTCTGCCAATATCGCCGAGTACGTCTCTCAAGCCGATATCGATGGGGCGCTCGTCGGTGGCGCCAGTCTGAAGGCCGACTTTGTAGAGATTGTGCGCAAGAGCATCGAGGTGCTCAAGCGGGCTTGAAGCTCCCTGGGGTGGCCCCTGACGAGCTGGCCTGCTCTCTGCCTCACTCTCTGAATAGAGAAGGCTCCTCTCTCAAGTTCCTCGCTCCCTGACCGGCCAGGCTCTGGAGCAAAGAGGAGCCTTCTGCTCTCTCCTTGGGCCTTCTGCCTCAACAAGACTGCTCTCCAGTTCGCTCTGTAAAACCGGTGGCGCTCTGCTGGACTGTCAAAGTACTGTTACAGTCCCACTGTTGCATTGATGCGCTGGTGCTGCCAGTTCCTACTTAGACGGAAGGAGAGATACTTTGTTGATCGAGCCATTTGAGCAAGAAGATTTTCTGGCTTTTCTCCTGGAGGCAAAACGTCATACCTACGCTGCATTAGGAGACGCGGCCTCGGTCAGACCGTTGCTACCCGGTTCCCAGCAGTTGGAGTGGCACAATGGGGCCTGGCACTATCGCGATATCTACTTTGGTATGGCCTTCTTTGTTGGCCAAGAGGTCGTTTCCTGGCGCGGACAACCGGTTTGGTCAATGGCCTATGCCGGCGGTGTGATGGGGGAGCTGGCTGACCAGGAGGATCAGGTCGCCCAAGTCTACGTCTTTTTACGTCGCGCGCTGCGGCAGGTATCAGCGGAGCTGCCGTTTCGTGGCCCTGCTTGCTGGGAAGAGAAGGAGTGGCGCTATGTGAACCAGGTAGAGGGTCACTTGCAGATGTTTCAGGGAGCAGAGGAGATAGCTAAGGCTGGAACGGTACTGTATCGCCTGCGTTACTGTGGGGGCTTTTTGCGCTAGATGAGAGGCTGATGAGCTGGCTCACGAAGCCAGGCTCGCGGGCGGACGAGCGGGGCCAACCAGGCCAGGCTGGTGGGAGATAACTGCTGCCGCAGGCTCCCTTTGCTGGTTCAGCCTCGCTCGTCTCTGATCGGGCTGCGATGGACTACCGGCTTAGCCGGCAGCGGGACCGGCCTCCAGACCTGGCTGGGTCATGCGCTCCGGGTCCAGAATGCGGGCTAGCTCCTCCTCGCTCAGCTGTGTACGCTCGCGAGCCACTTCGCGCACGGTGCGCCCCGTACGGTGGGCCTCCTTAGCAATCTCCGCCGCAGCGTCGTAGCCGATAATGGGGGCCAGCGCCGTGCAAATCGCCAGACCACGCTCAACCATCTCCGGCCCCTTCTCGGTGGCTTTGATGCCGCGCAGGCACTGCTCAGTGAAGTTACGTACCGCCGCGCTGAGCAGGCTGATCGACTGCAGCAGGTTATAGGCCGTCACGGGCATCATCACGTTGATCTCGAAGTTGCCCGACTGACCAGCGATGGTGATCGTAGTGTGGTTGCCCATAACCTGAGCGCAGACCATACACAGCGACTCGGCGATGACCGGGTTAACTTTGCCGGGCATGATCGAGCTGCCAGGTTGGACGGCGGGCAGCTCGATTTCTCCGAAACCAGCGCGGGGACCCGACCCCATCCAGCGGATATCGTTGGCAATCTTCATCAGGCTGACCGCCAAAGTATTGAGGGCGCCGCTGGCTTCTACGGCGTTATCGAGCGTGCTCTGTGCCTGGAAATGGTTGCTGGTCTCGCGCACGGTCACCCCATTCATCTCCGAAAGGCGTCGACAGACACGGGCGGCAAACTCGGGATGGGTGTTGACACCTGTACCGACCGCGGTGCCGCCAAGGGCGACCTCAGAGAGTTCATTTTCGGCGTGGCGCAGGCGAGCGATACCCCGTTCGATCTGGCCAGCGTAGCCAAGAAATTCCTGCCCCAAACGGATAGGCGTAGCGTCCTGCAGATGGGTCCGTCCTGTCTTGATAATGGGCCAGAAGGCTTCTGCTTTCTCTTGCAGTACGCGCTGCATCTCCTCCAGGACGGGAATCAGCTCCTTGTCGATGCTCACCAGGGCCGAGAGGTGAATGGCCGTGGGGATGACATCGTTGGAGGACTGGCCAAAGTTCACGTGGTCATTGGGATGAACCAGTCGCGAGCCACGTGCTCCGCCGAGTAGCTCGCTGGCCCGATTGGCAATGACCTCGTTGGCGTTCATGTTTGTCGAGGTACCCGAGCCGGTCTGGAAGATATCGACAACAAAGTGCTCGTCAAGCTTGCCGTCGATGACCTCTTGGGCTGCTTGGACAATGGCCGTGGCTATGCGCTCATCAAGCAGACCCAGCTCAGCGTTGGTCTGAGCCGCTGCCTGCTTGATCTGGCCAAGAGCACGGATAAAGGCACGCGGAAAGCGAAGGTTGCTAATGGGAAAGTTGAGAACGGCGCGCTGAGTACTGGCTCCGTAATAGGCGTTCGCTGGGACGCGCATCTCACCCATAGAGTCACGTTCAATGCGCGTTTCTTCTGCCAGGCTGCTCACAGCATCCTCCTCGATGGTATCCTGGTCGTTCTCTTTGCTTGGCTAGCCAGGGCCGCAGTGCAAGTGCGCTGCAGGGCACGGGCGCGCCCCCGTTGACCCGCTGACCATCGTTCGCTTTCGAACTCAGGCCGGCATGGCCGCTGGCTGCTGTCTGCCCCATTATATCACTGCGCTGGAACGCGTCAGCCGTCTTTGGCTGGCGACCGGTCGGCAAGCCAGGGCTGCCTTTGGATCTGGCGTGGTCGGAGGCTCTTCGCTATAATGTAGTCTGAGGGCTGCAAAGCACGGATCGATTCTTTCTGTAGGATGCTCACGAGATATGTTACTTGAGGTCGAAATACAGAAGATGCTTGTCGATGGTAGCGAGTGGGGTGCGTGGAAGGGCTACCAGCTACCGTTAAGCGATGAGTATGTCTCGGTTTGGACGCCAGTCGGTACGCCGATGCATTGGCGGCCAGGCACCTGGATCTTAGAGCGGCATTCGCTAACGTACTTCTGGCCTCATGCCTGGTATACCATTCACATTGGCTATGACCATCAGGATGGTCACTTTGTGAGCGGCTACTGCGATGTCGTGCTGCCGACCGATCCCTATACAAGTACCTCCCAACGGCTCATCTACGTGGATCTCTACGTTGATGTGGTCATCCGCGAAGATTTCAGCGTCTATACCAAGGATCAGGAGGTCTTCGAACGGGCTGCGCAGCGCTATCCGCTGGTTGAGCAGGTGCGACAGCGCTCCTTCGAGGTGTTGGCCTGGCTGGAAGAACAGGCCAGGCAATGGAGCGGCCCTTTTGCAGTGATCCCTCGTCGGTTACCGCTGGTGGACTGGGAGCGCTTGAGTGTTGAGGAGATGCGGGCGGCGTGGCGCGCGGCTCTGCTCTAGTAGAGCGCGTTAGGTGCCTACCAGATCAGCTACGCGAGAGGGTCGATGATGGCTTTTCTTTGGTTTACGAGAAGGAGGGTGGCTGCGGGTGCTCCCCGATGAATTGCGCCAGGCTTTGTTAGCACATGGTATCAGTGCCTGCGATGAGGTGACCTTACGGCAGACGCTGGAAACGTACGTTCCAACCTATACGTTGATCCGTTTGGCTCCCTGGCCAGCACGCCGCTGGAAATGTCATTACCGTCTTTTGATGCGAGATCAGATCTATGATGCTCAAAGTGTGGCTGAGGCGTATGCTCGCGGCTTACTGGCAGTACTTGAAGGTCGCTATCAGCCGGAGCCAGAGGCTCAGCAACCCTTGGTAGCACAAGACGAGTAAATTAACGCTGTTACAGCAAAAAGGAGGTACCGCTGCTGGGGGGCTGGAACGATGATGTGCGGGGTCATTTGGGGGAGAGATGAGCCTAAAGGGCTAGTGAACGCTCAGAACACTGTTCCCTGGCCGGGCTTTCATCGTTTAAAAACAGTGAAGGCGCTTGGCCACTAGTCTACCTTGCTCTGGCTATGCGTGCTGACCGCCAAAGGCTCAATTGATGGAGCCTTATTATACTGGCGATAGAGGCCGTAGTATGAGACCTGGGCCTACTTTCGCTGCTGAGCTGTCTGAGGCGGCGAAAGGTCACGGGCGGCCCACAGAGCTGGGGACAAAGGCCAGACTTCTGGTGCTGGCTCTTGGACGTCCGGTGAATGGCTGGGGCGAACCGGCCTTGACTGGTTTGCTGGACCGGCCAGGCGTGTCTGACTGACTGATTGGAGAAAGGGGTGTTCTGCTCTATGCAGCGCACAATGTGCAAGTCAAAGATTCATCGCGCTACGGTCACAATGGCCGATCTCAACTATGTTGGAAGCATCACTATTGATCAGAACCTGTTAGAGGCTGCAAACATTTATCCATATGAAAAGGTACAAGTTGTCAATGTAACCAACGGCTCACGGCTGGAGACCTATGCTATTCCTGGTGAGCGTGGCTCGGGGGTCATCTGCCTGAACGGTGCGGCTGCTCGTCTGAATGCTGTCGGCGATATTGTGATTATTATGAGCTATGCGCTCTTTACAGAAGAGGAAATTCGCTCGTTGAAGCCGCGCATTGTTCTGGTCAATGAGCAGAACCAGATCACCGAGCTGCGCGAGGTTCCCCTGATCGAGCTGCTGCCCGAAGCAACGGCGGAAGAGACCTACGTCGAGGCCGCTCGCTAAGCGTAGTGCAGTAATTCATGCCATGTAACCGCCCGGTTACATGAATTACTGCTTCCTCAGCGTCTATCAAACGTTTGTAAGGTTGCCCCTGCTACCATTTCCTTCTCTTCCTATCCTTGTCGTCTCCTGGACCTCCCTGCCTGCCGACTACGTGCTCTTGCCCAGCTTGCAAGCGGTCTTATTGTCCTGACGAGGCTGAGGGGTCGCGTCCATTGCAACATCGGCTGCGACGTGCTATAGTAGGTCCATGCAGATCACCGCAATAGAGCCACTGGCGAATAAAAGCGAACAGGTAAACCTCTTTGTCGATGGCCACCATCTGCTCACGGTTAGCGCGCTGGTCGTGGAGCGGTTGGGTCTGGCTGTCGGCCAGGAGCTGAGCGCTGAGCAGCTCACCCGGCTCCAACGCGAGGCCGCCTTACAGCAGGCTCTTGATCGAGCCTTGAACTATCTGTCTTTTCGCCCGCGCAGTCGCCAGGAGGTTCATCAGTACCTGCGGCGGCGAGGCACAGCGCCAGATCTGATAGAAGCGGTCCTAGCGCGGCTCACTGAGCTAAAGCTAGTTGACGATCGGGCCTTTGCTACGTTCTGGGTAGAGTCGCGCGAGCGCTTCCATCCAGAGGGCGCCCAGGCTCTACGGAGCGAGCTGCGAGCGCGCGGGGTAGCGCCTGAAATTGCCGCGGAGGTGGTAAGCCAGGAGCGCGATGAGGAGCGGGCCTTGCGCGCCGGACGCAAGAAAGTACAGGCGCTCTTGCGTGGTAAGGCGGCGAAAAACTATGACGCCTTTCGTAACCAGCTAGGGGCTTTTCTCCTACGCCGTGGCTTTAGCTACGAGACGGCCAAGCGGGTCGTTCGCCAACTCTGGCATGAGAGCCGCGCCGGTGCCGCTGATGCTGATCCCGCCGATGAACCTATGGAGTAGTAGAGGCTCTAGCTGTTGGAGAGGCTGGTGTGCTCCCCGTCGCCGAGCTAGAGCCTGAGCCGCTTGACGATGGAAGCTGGACGTTCGGCAGATTGGTGGGGTTCACCGGGATAATCTGGATGCGCTGGGGGTCATCAGGCAGCATATCGTTGCCGCTGCCTGTCAGATGGATCGCGACCGAGGTCGGATCGACGCCCGGCAACTTCTGCAAATAGGTACGTGCCTGGCCGACCTTCAAGCCTTTAATATGGCTCTTCATGCTCTCCAGCTCATCTTGAGAGAAGATATATTGGGCTAAGGCGGCGGCGGGTACCTTCAGCGTTGCTGTTCCCTGGTTATCAACATTTTGCACGCTGACTTTGCCAATCTGCGTAGTCTTTAACTGAGCGTGAGCGCCCAGTTGCCGCTGAGCCTGCTGCCCCAGCATCTGCAGCACGAGCGAGCGGACATCTCCCAGCAGAAAGTACTCAACGCTGCCCTGTTCGGTCAGCGTGACAGTCACCGTACTACTCTCGACCCCGATGGGCGGATCGGTCTTCTCATCCACATCTGAAAAGATGAAATCCCCCACTTGCTGAGCATTTTGCTGATGGAGCTGACGTTGCAGATCTTGGGTGATCTGATTGACTAGAATCTGCTTGGCCTGATTAGCCAGCCTGATCTGGTCAACGATATCGACCGATTGCTTGCAGTCAAGGATTAGCAATGTGCACTTGCGGCCCGTGGTTGCTCCTTGCTGGGACAGCGTCTTACTCTCGCTGAGCACCCTGGCCGGGATGACCTTGTTTGTTACGTCGACCTGCTTGACCTTGAGACTGGCAGTGATCGTCAAGACCTGGGAAAGCGCCGCCGTGCGGGGAGTGATGTTGATGGCAGCGCTAGAGAGGCCTGGCGCCTCGATAAAGAGCAGGCCGCCAATCAGCAGCAGCACCAGCGCAATAGTGACAAAGATCAGAGCAAGCAAGGGATTCTTACGCCGGCGTGAAGGGCGCCCGCCGTAGCCTCCGGGACCACCAGCGCCACCAGGGCCGCCGGGACCCCCCATATCGCGCCCCAGCTCCATTGTAGGTGCGTCATAGTCTTCTCGCGCAAAGCCTCCTTGCCCCGAGAGGGAGAGAGACGGGCGAGCGGCGGACCGGAACGAGGGTCGCGCTGAAGGAGTATAGGGAGACTGCTCTGAGGCATCTTCTGAACGCTGCAAGGTCATCACCTCGGAAGGAGTGTGGCCCGGCGAGGCCGGTGGCTGGGAGGCAGCTCGTTGAGCTGCCGCTGCATGCTGATAGGGGCCAGAGCCGGCCCCGAACTGAGGCGCGGCTCGCTGAACAGCCTGGATGCGCTCTCTCGCCTGCTCGCTCCCTCTGACCGCCTGATAGGCTTGCTCAAAGGCTGACAGCAGCTCTTCCGCGCTGTTGAAGCGCTCTTCCGGGCGTGCAGCAGTCGCGCGTCGCACAACGGAGGCCAGCGGCTCGGGGAGACGGTTGTCCGCCTGCTCCTCAGAAGGCAGCCGGCCTGTGAGCATCTGGTACAGAATGACCCCGAGAGAATAGATATCGTTACTGACAGAAGCAACCCCCTGCAGACGCTCAGGGGCCATGTAGGCCAGAGTGCCGATCTCTTTGCCAGGCAGCGTCAAAGGCGCATCGGCGTGCTGTCCCTGAATAGTCGCAATGCCAAAATCAATGAGACGCACGTAAACCTTGCCATCATTGTTGCGATCGAGCAGCACGTTGCTCGGCTTCAGATCGCGGTGAATGACCCCCCGGCGATGGATGTAGGCGACAGCTTGCACCAGCGCGGTGAAGAGCGTGTAGACCTCGGCTAGAGGAAGTGGGCCGCGCTGGAGGCGCTGAGCCAGGGTCCCACCCTCGATGTAGGGAGTTACAAAGAACAGTCGTCCCTGCTCCTCGCCAAACTCGATCAGCGGGAGAATATGCTCATGCTTCAAGTGGGCATTGACCTCGGCCTCGCGTAGAAACCGCTGGCGGGCGACCGGATCATGCACCAGATCCGAGCGCATGATCTTGATGGCTACCTCGCGACCAAAGGCCGTGCGCTGGCGAGCAAGGTACACCTCGCCCATGCCGCCCACGTCAATGCGACGCACCAGCTCATAGTTGCCAAAGCGCCGCCGATTGGTGTTGCTTGGCTGGCTCCTCGGAGCGTTATTCTCTGGCTCTGGTACAGGAAGACCAAGTTGCTCCCTCATCTCCCACTCCCCTGGCCGCTGCCCTCTGCCCAAGGACAGAGAGACGCGCATCCAAGCTGAAAGACAAACAGAAC
Organism: Thermogemmatispora argillosa; assembly: GCF_059696725.1. NCBI lineage: Bacteria > Bacillati > Chloroflexota > Ktedonobacteria > Thermogemmatisporales > Thermogemmatisporaceae > Thermogemmatispora > Thermogemmatispora argillosa. The sequence goes on from NZ_AP019377.1 coordinate 3,011,173, forward strand.
CGCACCAGCATCGCAGGACGGGGCAGGACATCGCGTACCATCAAGATGGCGGCGATGCCTGCCTCTGCCGGTATTATACCCCGACGGCTGCCGCTCGCCCACTGGAAGAAACTGTCACTCCGGCTGGCTCTGACATCGTCTCCTCCTGATGATGATCACGCAGCCAACGCACGATCAGGATGAAGAGCACCAAAAAGATGATCGTCAGGAACATGATGAGCAGCTCGTCAAAGCCAAAGCTAATGAAGCCCAGGTTTAGCTGCCAGCGCGCAACCGTCGGCCCCACCGGTGCGGGCCAGGCTTCAAGCGAGCCGCAGGCGTTCCACAAAGCATGCTGTAAAACAGCATATATCCAGCAAGCGATGCCATAACGAAAGCGCCGCTCTTTGGTGTGGAACAGGTAGTACCAGCCCAAGGCTACCATGCCTGCGCCAAGGCCATGCAGAAGACCGGCCCCTGTGCGCACCAGGGCCACATGAGCCCAGTCGCTATAGCCCATGCTGATATAGCTGATTGTTTCGACCAGGTCAAAGCCGAGACCGGCGCTCATGCCCAGGATGAAAGCCTCAATACCGCTGGCGATGCGTCCGCTGAGTAAGGCCACTCCCAGTGGCTTGACGCTCTCCTCTATCAGCGGGGCCGCTACTATGGCCAGGATGAGGACAACAAAACGGGTCCTTGTCTGACAGGCAGGGCTTGAGGGATCGCTGAGACAGCTCAGGACTGCCCCCGAGCTAGCTTCCATCAGCAGGGAGGCCGATAGCTCAAGGAGCATGGCGACCAAGATGCCCATCGTTGCACCGCTGGTCAGAGCTAGCGTGAAGCGGCGCCAACTGGTAGACCAGCGTGCGCGGCGCAGCAAGCGCATGCCCAACGTCAGCAGGGTCAGGGCGGGAAAGATAGCCGCGAGAAAGATCAGGACAGTGGTCGCCGGCAAGAAGGAAACGGCCTGGTGTGTGGCCTGCAGGATTAGCCCAACCGCCAGGGTAACCAGGTAACAGGCCAGGAAGATCCAAAATGCCGGTAGCTTCAAGGTGCGGCTCGGCTGGCCCGTAATCGCCCGGATACTGTGATAGAGACAGAAACTGCCTCCGATCAGGCCTGCAAACGTATAGACGAAGAGCTGCACCGTCACAGGGTAAAAGGTGGAAGTTGAAGTCAGGCGTGACGACACCAGCGTCGCAATGGCGGCGAGGAAAAGCACCACCAGCCCGGCCAACAGAGAGAGCGCGGAGCAGATCAAGCCAGTGATGCCTAACGCCATCTGGTAATGATCACGCGGGCGTGGCGGGGCAGCGGTATAGCCGGGATGCCAGGGGGCAGGATAGCCCGGCCAGTATGGCCAGACTGGATAGCCCGGATAGGCTGAGTAGCCAGGGGGCCAGTAGCCTGGCCAGAGGGGGCCTCCGCCATAGGCAGGGCCAGGATAAGGAGACGGATAGCCAGGATACGAAGGATAGGCGGGCCTGCCTCCATAGGTTGGAAGAGCGCCAGGCCAATACCCCGGAGCCAGGGGAGGAACAGCCGGAGCGGAAGGTGGCAAGGACGAGGCCGCTGGCTGGGACCCGCTCGGCCCGGCTCCTTCACCGACACCGCCAGGACTGGCGTGCTCCTGATAGGTAAACTGCGCGAAGTCATTCAAGGCCGCTTCATGCTCACCCTTGTCCGGGGCGGGAGCTGGAGACCCTCCAGCAACGGCTGGCCCCCCAGTCTCCGGCGACCTGACCTCTCTGGCGGGCGGCGTTATCTCGTCCCCCGCCTGCCTATCCGGCTGCCGCTCCTCCCCGCATGCATTTTGCTCCGCCTGCTGAGGCGGCTTCTTCGGCTGAGTCGGCGTCTCCTCAGACGCTTGTGCAGCTTTCTCTTGTTCTGAACTCACTGTCAATATGCCTTTTTCCAGGAGCTTCTACTGTTGAACGATTGATTACGAGACTCATTCAAAGCATATGACAAATGGCGAAAAATGTGAAGAGCCAAAACCTGGTACTCTTGCCAGAAAGAAACGTATGGTTCCTTCGGGCTAGATACGGCCCTCTTCCTGAGCAAGCGTACTGAGCTGGTTACGGACCTCCCAAAGCTCGGGATAGAACACATCATGAATAGTACGTTCGAGAAGGGGCATAGGTGTGCCACCAGTGCCAACTGTTGCGGAGCCGATCATTCGCTCAGCGAGCTTGTAGTGGCGGAAGCGGAAGGTTTGCACCGCCTCATCGTAATCGATAAGCGCCTCGGCAAAAGCGTGCTGCAAGGGATAGCGCTCGGCGGAGAGATAGACATCGCGGAGCGAAATCCCGGAGGCGTCCAGCAGAGAGCGGAAATCGTCCCAGAGCAGCGGCGACAGGCGCAGCAGCTCGCGATAACCCGGCGAATCGCTGCCTGCGCCGCCGGCCAGCAGCTTACGAAAGGCGTGGAAATCCCAAGGGGACATCGTTTCAAGCATGCGCATATTCTCCAGTAGCAAGTACTGGATACGGATCACGCGCTGCAGCAAGCGCAGAGCCTCGCTCAGATTGGCATCACGTAGCAGGCGACTGATGCTGCGCAGCTCGAAGGCCGTTTCCTTCCACCACAGTTCGAAGACCTGATGAACGACCTGAAATTGCAGCTCATCGTGATGAGCCAGCTCCTCTTCTGGCTTCTGCAAAGACAACAGCTCATTCAGCCGCAGATAGCGAGCATAGACGCTCTCACCGCGCGCGGGGCGGCGCACCTCGACGTGTCCTGGAGCCTTACTCATCGCTGTACCTCCTTCGTTGGAAAGCTGGAAAGCCGGCATCAGTGCCGCCTTTCTCCTCCTCTCACACATGCTGGTCAGAAGAACACCACGTATATCATCATAAGGAAGCATACCATTTTCTGTGAAGGAGCGCTCTGCTCTCTTCCTTCAAGAGAGCCTGTGAGTAGGGCGGGGTGGGAGGCAGACGGGAGGGTGAAGAAAGGAAAACCTGGCTGGCGAAAGCGCTATGGTATAATCTTAGCGACATTGACAAGCCGACCAGAAAGGCTCGGGAACCACATGGAGCAGGCGGAACGTATTGCCATAGACGGACCGGCAGGAGCGGGCAAGAGCACGGTAGGAGAGCGCTTAGCGCGCTGTCTGGGCTATCTCTACATTGATACCGGGGCAATGTATCGGGCCTTAACCTGGCTGGCTCTCCAGCGTGGAATTGACCCCCGCGATGGGGCGGCTCTTGGAAGCCTGGCGCAGGAGGCCAGCATCATCATCAGTCATCCCCATATTAACGATGGACGTCAATACACCGTGACCATCGACGGCGAAGATGTCACCTGGGCGATTCGCAGCCCCGAGGTGACCCGCGCTGTCTCGCTGGTCTCTTCCCATCCCGAAGTGCGCCATGTCCTCATCGAGGCGCAGCGTGCCCTGGCCCGTCCTGGCCGCGTCGTGATGGTCGGGCGGGACATCGGGGCCGTCGTCTTGCCCGATGCCGAGCTGAAAATCTATCTGACGGCCAGCCTGGAAGAGCGCGGACGCCGACGCTATGCCGAGCTCCTGGAGCGCCTGGGAGAGAATCATCCGGCGCTGCCCTCCTTTGAAGAAGTGGTGGCCGATATTCGGCGCCGCGACGAGATCGATCGCGACAACATGCAGCCGGCGCCCGACGCCATTGTAATTAACACCGACCATCTCAGCGTAGCGCAAGTCCTGGAACGCATCTGTCACTTTCGGGGAAAGCGATGAAACAAGAAGTCAGCCTCTCCTCCGCCGGACAGGAGCAGCCGGAGAGCCGGCAACCGCTACCACGTCCGGCATCCAGTCGGCGCACAAAGGACCTCTATCAGCCATACGAGACTCCGACGCTGATCTATGAGATTCTGCGCATTCTGGCTGTTCTCTTACTGGCCGTGATCGCGCGCATGCGCCCGCGCGGTCGCCACCACATTCCGCGCCAGGGTCCCTACATCGTAGCGGCCAATCACCTGGCCTGGACCGATATTCCTCTCATCCCTATCTATCTGCCCCATAAGGTAGTCTACATGGCTAAGGAGGAAGTTTTTCAGGGCCGCTTGCGCTGGTTGGCGCGCTTCCTGGGTGCCTTCCCCGTGCGTCGCGGAGAAGGGGACCGCCAGGCGCTGCGGGCGGCGGAGGCTGTCCTGAAGGCCGGTCGTGTGCTAGTCATCTTCCCCGAGGGCACGCGCAGCCGCACGCGCACCCTGGCCCGCGCTCACGCCGGCCTGGGGATGATCGCCCTGCGCAGTGGCGTGCCGGTCTTGCCCGTGGCTATCTGGGGCAGTGAGGACCTCTTTAAAAAATTCCGCCCGGAGATCCATATTGTCTACGGGGAACCGCTCCTTTTTAAGCCACAAGGGCCAAAGATCACACGCGAGGAGATCGAAGAGGCCACGGAGCGCGTGATGCGCAGTATCGCTGCTCTGCTGCCGGCTTCCTACCGCGGCGTCTATGCCGAGACGCTCTCTGCTCAGTCGCAGGCGGAGGACGCCACCGCAGTTCACGGATCGGCGGCGCAGGATGAGCCAAGGCTCTGAGTGCCGCCGCTGGAATAGTCAGGCTTGCCGCCAGGGCGGCCGCTGATCCAGCAGCGGGCGAGCCTGGCTCCAGAAAGAAAGCCTCTGTTTCTGATCGCTGGCCGGTCCGCCAGCATTGATGTGGCGTTGCCAGGAGTTGATCAGAAGCAGAGGCTTCGTGTATGCCAAAAGTCGCAGGGGTCGGCGAGACTCAGACCCTACCGACCAGGTGCTGCACCCGCCGCAGCGCTGCCAGGTAATCACGCAGCATCAGCGGCAGCAGAAAGCGCTCTTGAACGCTACGATGGGCTGCTTCTCCCATCTGGCGCCAGCGTTCGCGGTCCTCTAGCAGGTAGAGGGTATAGTCAGCGGCGCTCGCTGCGTCGTCGGCAATAAAGCCGTCGCGCCCGTGCGTAATCTGATAACGTACCCCTGTCGCCGAAGTGCCCACCACCGGCTGATACTTCCACATGGCCTCGGCCACGGTCAGGCCAAAGCCCTCGCGACTCGAACGCTGGAGAATGACTTGTGAGAAGCGCTGGAAAGCATTGACCACCGGCGCTGTGAGCTGGGCCGGGTCCCAAAGCAGGTGAATATCAGGGTCATCGCCCGCCCACTGTTGAAGATCAGCAAGAATAGCTTGGGCCCGGATATCGTCGCTGGCCTCCAGCGCGCCAACCAGGGCGACCTGAACGTCAGGGCGCCGCTGCTTCACCAGACGATAGATCTCGATCACCTGCCACGGATTCTTCCAGCGCCCAAAGCGTGACACCTGCGTAATCAGGGGGCGACCCGGGTCAATGCCACAGCTTGCCAGGAGAGCCTGCCCCTCAGCCTCGCTCAAGGGGACATGGCGCTCACTGAATGGGTCGATGCCGAGCGTGATCACCGCCACGCGCTCGGCGGGAAGCTGAGGGAAGATCGAGAACGGTGTGTTAAAAGTGCAAAGCGCATAAGCATCGAGGAATTGACTGATATACTGTAAAGCCACAGGGTTGGGCTGAGCGGTGTCGATATGGTTGAACCAGAGCGCTGGGCGCAGGTGTGGGAACAGTTGCCCCAGGGGAGCGAGCTGAATATCGTGAACATAGTAGAGATCGGCGCGCTCGTGAGCAAACGGCTGCATGGCGGATTGGAGCGAGTCTAAAAACTGGCGCTGATCATCAGGAGTGATCTGGCCAGGCTCTCCGCCCTGCAGCATATCGGTCAGTCTGGCCATAAAGGTAGCGGCGAACTCGTTAAGCTGAACAACGCGCCAGGTATGGGGAATACCCAGCTCGCTGACCAGCGGCAGCAACACGCGTAGCAGAGCAGCTACACCGCCGCCCTGCGCTGTGGTATTAATGTGCAGGACGTGCAAACCCTGGAGAGGACGCGCCAAATCGTAGATCTCGGCAAGCAGGTCATCGCTCACCAGGCCTCGAAAGCGTTCCAGTCCAGGCGTTGTAACAATCGTCATAACCCTCTCCTTCGCCCGCTGAGGGACGAAACGCGGCTCCTCTTCAGGAGCACCAGGCCAACAAGAGCAGGTTACCATTGTAGAATGGCCGCTTGCTGCTGGCTTCCATAGGTGATTACAACTGGGCCAGCGATTCCATTCCCGCCGCCAGCCAGCATGCTCGTGATGGCTTTTCTCGTGAGAAGCAAGCCTCTTGCTATTTTAAGAGGGGAAGCGCCATGTGAGCCTCCCAACAAGGAGTTCTTAGCAAACGCGCGCTATTGCAGCCCTGCCACGCTTACTCGGCCAAATCTATTGAAGGTCCTCTCCTAAAATAGCGTAGAAAATACTTGACAAATAGCCAGAACTATGTTATATAGTCCCTGTCAGGAACTTTTTGGATGCAGCGGTCCTTGCTAAAGGACCAGTCGCCTACTTGCACGCGTCTGCAGCAACGACTGCATTCAAATGACCCCTCCTGCGCCAGCCAAATCATCTGTTAGAAAAAGGGTGAGTACGCGCTAATCGCGATTCATTCTGGAACAGCCCAGTCTGGCGGCGCTGTTTCCCCTGGTGTTTATTCGTTGCCTGTCCGGCTCCGTCCCTTTCGATGGGACAAGGCAGTTGCTGTTTTTTGTTGTTCACCATCTCATAGGGCGGGAAGCGTATATGTTGATTAAGCTCATACAGTTACCGGGTCCAGGAAATTGCCAACAGTCGAAACCTTCAACGGAATATCCGTTTAAGAAGGATAGCTGGAGTCGCCCGGTTGGCTACGCTTCCGCCACCTTCCTCTGCAGAAATCTCCCCAGGCATCACCTGCACTTTCTGCGAGGGCGGCAGGCGTAGCTCCCAAGGCTATCAACGCCGGTCGACCCGTGTTCTCTGGTTCCTGTATCCGTCTTTGCCTGTGCGCGCGCGCGTGACCCACCGCGTCATGCTGTCGTCGTAATCTGTGCCATTTTGCGCGCTTATTACTCTTTTTACGCTTATCGTCGTGTAGTACTATGACGGAGAAGCTGCCTATGGACAAAAAGTTGCTCATCGAGTATCTGAATTGCCGCCAGGTTCCGCTGACCGGACAGGAGCAAATGGTATCACTGCATCAGAAACTGTGCGAGGCGGCTCCCGAATTCTACCTTTACCTGCTGGCTGATCCTTTTGCCGACCTCTCGCATAAGCGAGAGATGCTTGTTAATCTTATTCGCTTGCCAGCAGCCCATGCCATTACCAGGCAGCGCATTGTAGAGCAGTTGCGCGTTTTGCCGGCTGAGGAGGCTTTGCTAGTCGCCGATGTGATCCGGCAGCGGCGCATCAATAATCGGCGCGCACGTGAGATCGGCCTGCAGCTGCTGATCGGCCATGAGCAGTTCCCGCAGCTAGCGGCGGCACGGCGACAGCGGGTCACGCTCTTGTTGAAGCATCTGCTAGGAGAGCGTACATGGTCTTCGGTCAGGCGCTTCCTGGCGCAGCCGAGCGAGGTTGGCGAGAAATTCCTCCGGCGCGAGCTATTGCACTACGCGCCTGATCCGGCCATCGCGCGTGAGACGCTGTGCTTTCTGGCTGGGGTACCTTTCAATCCCACCGATCCCACGCTGGCCAAGCGGATGGCCGCGCGTGAGCAGCTAGAGCACGGGGAGGGTCTCCCCCGCGAGACCCTCTTTGGGCTGCGCGGCATCTATCACCGCGATGTTCCCGCCAGTCGGGTCCGTGCCCTTGCGCCCTCGAAGGCGCAGGCTGAGCGCCAGGATGGACCGCTCACCATGCTCTATCGTGAAGCACTGATCCAGGGACTGCCGAGCGAGCAGTACAGCAAGGAATTGTGGCGTCGCACTGAGCAGGCGGTGGCTTCGCTGCCGCTCGTTGAGGGGCGGCTTGCCGTGGTGCTGGATCTCTCGGCCTCGATGGCGGCCTCCGGCGAGCGCGCCTATCATCCGGTGGCGCTGGCTCTGGCTCTAGTCCGCCTGTTGCAGCAGCGCGTGACCTCGGTCATGCTCTATCAGGTCGGTGGCAGCGTGCTCGCCAGCGAGGAGCTGCTGCCTCGGCCCCAGGGGGTGACCGATCTAGCCAGTGCTCTGTTGGAGGCTGCTCGCTCACAGCCGCAGGCAATCCTCTTGATTACTGATGGCTACGAAAATGTGCGCCAGGGCGATGCTGCCTCAATCCTGCAGGGCCTGCGTCTGCTGGGTCTGAGCATGCCTGTCTATCAATTGGTCCCGAGCTTCTCTCGCTCCGAGTATCTGCGGCAGCGTCATCTGAGCAGCGATTTCATTCTCTTGCCTGTGCACCATGAACAGGGAGTGCGTGAGGTGCTGGCGCGGCTCTTTCTGGATTACGCCGCCGAGTCTATCTCTCTGATTGAAGCGGAACAGGTGCAACAACTCTTGCTTACGAGGTGATAGCTATGATGGAGATTCAGGTCAAGCAGGAGGCGGCGGAAACCTCTCCTCTTATGGGGCTGCTGGCGCACCTGGCCCCGGGTCCGCTGCTTTCCTGGGGCTTGCTGGAGGTCATCGGCCTTTTCCCGGTCAGCGTTGATCAGGAGCAGCGCCACGCGCGCTTTGCTCCTCCCCTGCGCTCTCTTGAGCTGGTCGGGTCTCCCTCCTATGGGACACTCGTATTGCGCAATCGGGCAACAGATGGCGTCTTGGTGCTGCCCATGCACGTGGGGTTCTTTCAGCCAGGTGCACAGAACCACGCGACCAGCCGTGTGCTGATCCTTGATGCCGGCGAAACGCTGACGGTCGATGATTGCTTCTGCATCCAGCAGAGCCAGAGCGGAACTCTGCGTCAGGCCCAGCAGCGCTTCTGTATGTTGCCTCTTGGGCTGCGCCGCGCTGCCTTTGAGCTCCAGGGGGTGAAGGATTTTAGTCAACTCTGGAAGGCGATCGCTGCATATTCGCGCCGCTACGGGATCAATTACGGTGGCCATCTGGAGCGCTGGCTGCGTCCTAGCTTCTCCCAGTTGCTGCCCTATCGCCACGCGCTAGAGTTGCAGCCGGGTCAGGTCGGGGCGGCTTTCTTCCTGGCCGGCAGGCTGGTCGGTGTGGAGCTGGCTCCCAATAGCGCTTACTGGGCTGAGCTGATGCCAATTCTGCTGATCTACTGCTATGGGGCTGCCGCTCTGCTGGCCCAGCGTCAGGGCCGTGCGCTCGCTCGCTCAACTCTCGACTTGACAGGCCTGCGCGACCTGGATGATCTGCAGCGGCGTCTGGAGGAGGCTCGTCGTGAGGAGCAGCGGCTCTATCTTGCGCAGCTCTGCTCGGTGGCTGAGCTTCATAAGCATGCTCGCCTCGTTGAGGTGCATGCCGGCCTGCGGGTGCTGTCGATCAGTCACAGCGAGTGGTTCGGCCAGGCTGTCTATGCCGACTCCGAGGTGGTCTATCTGTCGCTCTTCCGCAGCGAGCTGTAAACTGTTTCCTCGCTGCCCTGGTTAGGTCAGTGCCTGTCTCTCTTCCTCCTTCGCCCGGGCGAAAGGAGAGACTTCGCCCGGGCTGCTCTTTCTTTCAGCTCAATTTCTGGCGGCTGTCTGCTGCTTCTTGCCCCTACTCCCTCTTCTTGGGAAAGGAGCGATTAACGCCTGCGCCTCGCTATCTATCTGGCCTCCCTATGGCGCCCTGAAACGGGTTCTCTGGCAGGCACCCAGTGAAGGCGAAAAGTGTGGCCCCAGTGTGGTCGGTGGTCTTGGCCTCTGTGAGGTGAGCCGCCGACTGGCTCATCCCTGAAGCTATGTGCTAGAATGAAGGCTGAGCTGGTTACTGCTAAACTCCTCCTGTAACTTTTCTACTCTACTATACGCTTATGGACGGTTTCCGCACAGATCAACAGAAGTCATCGACTCAGTCCTTGCCTGCCTCTGTCAGCGCGACGCCCGCCTGTCTGAACTCCAGGGACCCGCTGCCGTCGCTCTGGGAGCTGCTGCGTATCTGGATCTTGATCGGCCTGCAATCTTTCGGCGGCGGCTCTTCGACGTTGTTGCTGATCCAACGGGAGTTTACTGAAAAGCATCGCTGGCTGACGATTGAGGAATTTGCCCGCGACTGGAACCTCTGCATTATGACGCCTGGCATCAATCTGGTGGCCATCACTGTGCTCATTGGGCGCAAGCTCGCCGGAGCCAGGGGAATCGTGGTGTCGCTGCTGGGCTTGTTGCTGCCTAGCGCCACTATCACGGCTCTCATCGCCGCTGGCTTTCAGGAGATAGAGCATCTGGCTTTTGTCGATGCCATGTTTCGCGGCGTGGTGCCTGCAACCGCTGGCATCATGCTGGTGGTGGCTATCAATTTTGCTCGCCCGCTGTTGAAGCAGGGCTATCAGGAGGGCCTCAGCATGCTGCTGCTCAGCCTGGCCTTTATTGCGCTGGTGACCCTGGCTCTCATCGTCGGCAAAGTCACAGTGGTGCTGGTCGTGATCGCCTCCGCCCTCATCGGCAGGTTCCTCTTTGTTCACGCTCCGTCTCTGGCGGCCACTGATCAGCAGCCAGATGGAAAGGAGCGACCATGAAGAATCCATTTCTCTATTTTTGGCTGTTTCTTAAAGCTTCGCTGTTCTCGACGGGCGGTTTCAGTAATTTTCTGAGTCTCCACCAGGATTTGCTGGCCAATCACTGGGCCGATGAGAGCGACTTTAGTCAGGCGCTGGTCATCGGTCAGTTAAGCCCAGGACCAAACGGCCTCTGGGTCATTGCCCTGGGCTATCTGACCTACGGTTATCTGGGGGCTGCCCTGGCTCTGCTTGCCATTATGATCCCGCCTTTCGTTGCTCTGATCTGGGAGACGCTCTATCAACACCTCGGGGGGCTCCGCTGGGTTGAGGCGCTGATGCGTGGGGTCTCGCTGGCCGTCGTGGGGATCACCGTGGGGAATAGCTGGACGATCATTAGCCATAGCGCCAGCGATTGGCGGGCCTGGTTGATCGGAATCGCTGCATGCTTGCTAGCGCTGAGCCGGCGTGTGCACGTCTTTATGATTCTGCTCCTGGCTGCCGGGGCTGGTCTTCTGCTCTATGGAGGCCTCTCGCTGCCCTGGTGGCATTGAGGGCGCTCACTTCACTGTCCTTTCGTTCAGAGGCGGCTGGCGCTCCTTACGCTATACTAATATACGTAAAGGCCGGCTTGCTCTGGCCTGCTCTGCCAGGGGTGCTAGAGAGCCTGCCGCTGGCGCTGGCGCGGCGATGACGCGCTGGGCAGGAGAGACTGCTCCGGCTCTGGACGCCTGGCAGCCTGGCAGGCTTGACGGAAAGGTATGCATCTGCTTGACAATCGCATATCTTATCGAATACAACTAAACAGGGGAGTGCTCTAGTGCTGGCTGACGCAACGCTCTGGCCAGTCCCTCGACTGCCCGTGTGCTCGGGCGTACGCGCTTGTGCACATGCGCATCTGTGTCTGCCTGCTTGCCGGACCTGCTGCCGGGTCCGGTTCGCTTTTCTCTCCTCGGCTAGCCAGCTAGCGCCAGTGCAGGCGAGTGAGCCAGGCCAGGGTGAGCACGCTATCTGAAGCGCCATTCTGGCAATCTCTTTCTATAAAAAGGAGAAGGTCTATGGCATTTGAACTTCCACCTTTGCCTTATAGCTTCGATGCTCTGGAGCCATATATTGATGCGCAGACGATGCAGATCCACCACGATAAGCATCACGGCACCTATGTCGCTAACCTCAACAGCGCGCTAGAGGGCCATCCCTTTGCCAATCTGCCAGTTGAGGAGGTGCTGAAGCGCATCAACGAGGTGCCAGAGAATGTGCGCACGGCGGTGCGCAATAACGGTGGCGGACATGCCAACCATAGCATGTTCTGGCGCATCATGAAGCCTAATGGCGGCGGTCAGCCCAGCGGCGATCTGGCGAAGGCCATCGAGCAAACCTTCGGCTCCTTCGAGAACTTCAAGAATCAGTTCAATGATGCTGGCCTGAAGCGCTTTGGCTCGGGCTGGGTCTGGCTGGTGCTGGATAAGCAGGGGAAGCTACAGGTCATCTCGACCGCCAACCAGGATAGCCCCTACATGGATGGTCTCTATCCGGTGATGGGTAACGATGTCTGGGAGCATGCCTACTACCTGAAGTACCAGAACCGCCGCGCCGATTACTTAAATGCCTGGTGGAACGTGGTCAACTGGGAAGAGATTGAGCGCCGCTACGCCGAGGGCCTGAGTCAGCAGAAGCAGTAGCCCAGCACGGCGCTTTCTCCCTGTTCCCGCTGCGGAACACGACAGGAGGTTGCCAGTCGAGTTAGCCTTGACTGGCAATCTCTTTTTTTTGGGGCACTGGACCTTGGTGGACGTGGGGCGCCGCTCCTGTCCAGGCACGAGGCTACCTCTACCTCTTGGTCTGATCTGATCATGGGACCTGGGGGCAAAGCCCGGCCCCAGGCCTGGTCACCGTGCACCGCTCCCACAGGGCTGCTGACCGCATTGAGCAAATCTTTGGTTGACCTTGAGCTATTCTTGAGGTTTTTCTGCTACACTTCCCTCTAAAGCGAGGGGCACACACGGAGCTGTGCCTTGCCGGGGTAGAGCCTGCACACTTCGACTCTCCCTGTGCAGACTTGACCCGGCTCGCATTTCAGCAAGTAAATTAGCTAAAGACTGATCAAGCGGTTATCGTTATAGAGCCTATGCTAACGATGAAAATGAGCAAAAAGTCGCTAGTGCAAAGCGCTGTCGCCCGGCGTCCTCTGCTGCGTCTGGCCTTGCTGCTGATCCTGATTGTGGGGATGGTAGCCTTAACGGCCTGTGCTGGGCGCGCTGCCAGCTCGCAGAATCAGGTCGTTCCTGCCAGCGCGCAGAGCCAGTCTCAGTCTGCGCCGGCGAGCAATCAAAGCAGCACACCATCGGCTGGCGGCGGCAGTCCCGCGCAGCAAGTGCAGTCGATTGATCAGCAGGTTCAAGGGACGCTGCCAGCGCTGGACCAAGCCCAGAATGACGCCAATAACAGCGATCAGGGCCAGGATAATGCTCCTCTTCCCTAGCGCGTTCCCTGGCGCTTTCGGCAAGCCAGAAGCTATCTTGAACATGGCGATCTAAGCGATCGATTACCAATGCGCGGAGAGACTCATACAATGAAAGCGAAACTTTTCCACATAGTGAAGCGTTCCAGCGAGCTGACCGTAGTAACGCTAGTCAGCTTCACGCTCGTCGGCCTGCTCGCCTTTGTTGCTCTGCCGGCCATTGCTCAGGCTGCGCCAGCTTCCGGGGGTAAGTGTGCCCGCGACGATGTCCAGTGTGTGATCAACATCGGTAATCAACTGATTACAGCGCGTTTGAACGCCTTGAATACGCTCAGCAGTCGCGTGACGCAGCAGCAGCAGGCCGGCCATATCACTGCTGATGCGGCCAGTGCTCTACAGGCCGACATTGCCACCAATCAGAACGGTTTGAAGTCGCTGCAGAGTAAGCTTGACGCTGAGACCTCGGCTCAGGCCGCCCGGCAGGATGTGAAAAACATCTTCTGGCAGTTCCGCATCTATGCAGTTGTACTGCCGCGCGATTATCAGCAGCTCCACTTTGATATCGAAAAGAAGCTGGCGAGCAAGATGGAAGCAGCGAAAGCCAGCATTGAGAAGGCGATCGCCGCCGCGCCAGCCAGTAAACAGGCTCAGTTGCAAAGCCTCTACAATGACTTTAAGGCCCAGCTTGCGACGGCAGAGGCCCAGTTTGACACCGTGCAGAGTACTCTCCCTACTCTGACCCCAGAGAACTATAACCAGGATCGCACGGCCTACGCCAGCAATCTTGCGAAAGTACGCAGCGCTGAGAAAACAGCCCATACAGCCTTGCATCAGGCTGCCAGCGATCTACACCAGATTGCCCAGTTACTGAAGAGCTAACTCACCTGCTTGTTACCGACCGTGGGAACAGCGTCATAACAGTAACAAGGCGAAGAGGCTAACTCAGTACCCTCTTCGCCTTGTTTTTTGTAAGCTGGCTAGCTAACGTTTCTGAACGCGGGCGTAGCAGTGAGAACGGGCAGCAGGAGACAAGGCTCCTTGGGCCTGAGCTAGCGCTCACGACGCTGGCGGTAGCCGTTGCGTAAGCGATCGTAGGCGATGCGCAGGCCCTCCAAGGGGAGAAACTGATTAACGTATTGGATCTCGGGGATCAGCGGAGCCATAAAATTGGCCAGGCCGCCGTGAGCAATGATCTTCACCTCGTCCTGGTCACGCACCTCGGGGATCTCGGCACGCAGACGGCGGATCAATCCCTGTACCAGGCCCACATGCCCATAGATGATACCCGACTGCATATTCTCGGTCGTGTTCTTGCCCAGCGCTGAGCGCGGAGGAGTCAGCTCGACACGGAAAAGGCGCGCAGCGGCACTGCTGAGAGCTTCGGCGGAGATCATTAACCCCGGGGCAATCGCCCCCCCAAGAAAATCGCCCTGAGCTGAGATTACATCAAAGGTGGCAGCGGTGCTGAAGGAGATCACGATAGCAGGACCACCGTACAGCTCGTGCGCAGCGATGGCGGTTACAATGCGGTCGGAGCCTACTTCCCAGGGGTTGTCGACCAGCAGCCGCAGGCCCAGATCCAGGGTGTGATCGACAATGATGGCTTCCTGGTGAAAATAGCGCTGGACCATTTCCTGAAAGACCGGCGTCAGCGGTGGCACAACACATGAGAAGATAACGGCATGCACGTCGCTGAAAGTATGTCCGCTATGATTCATGAGTGTGCCCAGCAACATAGCGTACTCGTCAGCGGTGCGCTGGCGCACGGTAGAGACGGCCCAATGGTGCTTGAGGGCCTCGCTGTTATAAAGGCCAAACTTAATATTGGTATTGCTGATGTCAATAGCCAGCAGCATAGGGAACTCCTATCGGTGGCCAGAGAGGATGGCTCAGAAAAAACAGAAGAACTACACAGGTGCATTGCGCGCGAGAAGAAAGAGTAGTGAGCAGACAAAGCGCTCACTCGCAGAACCAGGTTCAGGCGATCTGCTGTGCTCTGGCGGCGTATTGCTTCAGCAAAGCAGCGATCAAGAAGGGGTCGCCATAGGCTGTGTCTGTGGTGACAACGACCTCAGTATTGGTGCGTGTATCGATGAAGGCCAGCGAAGTAGGGGCGCGGGAACTCATGGCCTTGCGCCGCTCCTCGGGTGACTGGGTCATGCCGCGTCCAAAGAGAAAACCCACCATGTTCTCGCTTGCGCTGCCAAGCTGCGAAAGCTGGCTGGTCGTGGGGGGCGTGCGGTCTGGCCTGGCGCGCCCTCTGGCCGTCACGTAACGGACATTGATCAGGGGGACATGGACCACCTTATCCCCAGTTTGCTGTACGAAGTCTTCAGGAGTGATGACGATCAGGTAGTCCTGTGCTCTGATGAGACGACGGGCATCGTTGATCAGGCACCAGATGCTACCCAGGCCGATGAAAAGGAGAATGCCGAGAAAAATAGTGCTGGCAATCGCTCCGAAAACACTGTGGTAGTTCTCGGGCACCATAATAGGAAAGATGGCCGCGAACAGGATGAGCCCCAGAGCTGCCCCGAAGAGCCAGCCAATGATCGAGAGGATCACTCTGCCACGCTGCAACGGCAAGATAATCCAGCCGTCTGGCTTTTCCTCTCCCGCTCTGGCGCGAGTCAGTATCTCGGATGCTTCCATGACCAGGAACCTCCCATAGGTGTGGGGCGTGTCCGCTCCCTTGCCGCCGCGCTGCGCCTGGCCGTCTCGCCCGCTGCGCGCACCAGGTAGGACTAGCCGCCTGCCTGTCTCCCTCAATTATAGCAGGAATCCAGGCCGCTGCGCAGAAAATTTTCTCTCAGCCTCCGTGCCCGGAGACTCCCGCTGCGTGCGGTGGGAGCTTGTTTATCGGCTGCCGCGCTGTTCCTGCCTCTCGCCGCCGCCATGACCGCCGCACGCTATCTCTATTCTAGTAGATTTGGCCATTGCTGGCGAGCATGGTATAATGCTTGAGAAGCTGTGGCTTTCCCCTTGTGCTTTCTTCCGGCAGCCGGTCGACTCGGGGTCCTGCTCGCCAGGGCCGCCAGCAGACGGACGAGCAGAGGAGGCACAGGGTAGGAAACAAGTTGCGGGGAAAGAGGCGCCATCTATGGAGCAAGAGACCCGCGCGCTGGCTACGCTGGCTGCTCTCTATGTGCGCCAGCGCTATCACCTCTACAGGCCATCGTGGGAGGCCGAGGCTGTTCCGCTGGATGAGCTGATCGCCTGGCTAGAGCTGGAGATCGCTACCTTTCACCCTGCTGATCAGCCCCCAGGAACCTATGGCTATCTGGAGCCAGGCGATAATCTGATCTGGATCTGCCGCAATCTGTCGGAGCCGCAGCGGCGCTTTACGCTCGCCCATGAACTCGGTCATGTGATTCTCCATCGCCCTCTAACCGAGACTATGCGCCTCTTGCTGCCAGAGCTGGAGGAGATGCTGAAACCCCTCAAGCGCGGTTCGGCGACGCTCACCCGCGAAGAGTCGGACCAGGCGGGCCTGTGCAGCGAGGCTGATATCCGCGAAGATGTGGCGGCTTTCTCTGACGACGGGAGCCTCGAAGAGCTATTGGGGCCTGGCCAGTCCTATAGCCCCCGCAGTCAACGCGAGCGAGCGGCTAACCTGTTTGCCGCTGAGCTGCTCATGCCCCGCCACGAGGTACGCACCCTTTATGTGGAGCAGCGGCAGCCGCCACTTTCGCTAGCAAAGCGTTTCGGGGTCTCGCTGGCTGCCATGCTTAACCGCCTGGCTGGCCTGCTCAAAGAATATCCTCCTGTCATGGAGCTACAAGAACAGCCAGAGCCAGCGGCAGCACCCTCCTCGCAGCCTGCCGATTCCAGGCTGGCGCAAGCGCCAACGCGCGCGGGTCGGCATTACGATGAATTTCAGCAGGCTGCCATTGCGGCAGCCACGCCGGCCCTGGTGATTGCTGGTCCTGGCAGCGGCAAGACCAGCACGCTCATCGGGCGCGCTGAGTATCTGATCCATTCCTGTGGCGTTGCGCCCCGTTCGATCCTGGCGCTAACCTTTTCGCGCAAGGCCGCCGAAGAAATGCATGAGCGCCTGGCGCATCTTCTGAGTGCTGGCGCCGGGCAGGGGGCCGATAGCAGGGAGCTGCCGACAGTAAGCACCTTCCATGCTTTCTGTGCCGAGTTGCTGCGTCAGTATAGCGAGCTGGCGGGCCTCCGCCCCGACTTTGCCTTAATTGATGACGTCGAAGGCTACTTCTTGCTACGCAATCTGGCGCCTCGCCTGCCTCTCCATTATTATCATCATCTGACGCAGCCCACGCTCTATTTCCCTGACATTCTAAGAGCGATCTCGCGCGCCAAGGATGAGCTGGTGACCCCTGAGCGTTATCGCCAATTAGCAGAACAGATGCTAGAGCGGGCGCAGACCGTGGAGGAGCGTGAGCGCGCGGAGCGTGCCCTTGAAGTGGCGGCGGTCTATAGGCTCTATCAGGAAGAGCTGGAGCGGCGTGGCGACATCGACTTCGGTGGCCTGATTATGCTGACAGTGCAGCTCCTCACAAGTCACAGCGATATTCTGTTGCTGCTCCAGCAGCGCTACCAGCATATCCTTGTTGATGAATTCCAGGATATCAATCGGGCCAGCGGCGTTCTGTTGCGTCTCTTAGCAGGAGAAGCACGTCGTGTCTGGGTCGTGGGCGATGCGAACCAGGCGATTTACGGCTTCCGCGGCGCCTCGCCTGCCAATATCGCACGCTTCCAGGAGGACTATCCCGGGGCCGTGATTCTCTCGCTGAGCCGTAATTACCGCTCGCGTCCCGACATTGTTGTGCTGGCTGAAGCCTTTCGTCTGCAGTCTCTGGAAGCCGGACAAACTGGCGGAGAAGCTGCCCTGCGGCGCAACGAGGCTGCGCGCTCCTCGCCGCCCGAGCCGTGCGTGACGCTGGCGGTGGCCGAGAATGAGGCTGCCGAACTCGCCGGCCTGACGGCTGATCTCCAGGCGCGCGCTCGTCAGGGGTATCGCTACCGTGATCTCGTCGTGCTCTGTCGCACCCGGGCCCAGGCCCGGCGCATCTCGCAGGCTCTGGCAACGGCTGGCTTGCCGGTCATCGAGAGCGGTGGCGCCCTGGAACAGGACCATATCAAGGATGCTCTGGCGCCGCTGCTGCTGCTGGCAGGACCGGATGGCATGGGGTTGCTGCGCGCGGCTCGTTGGCCAGAGCATCCTCTCAGTCAGACTGATATCGAGGCTCTGCTGTTGGCAGCGCGCGAACAACAGCTTGCCCCGGGCCTGCTCCTCCTGCGTGGTGAAATCCCCGAGACCGTCAGCCCTCCCGGGCGGCGCTCGCTACAGCTCCTCGGTGAGTTGCTCCAACGCTTGGCCACCGCCCCTGATATCTGGTCACTGCTCGCTCAATATCTGCTGGCCGAGACCGATCAGGTGCGTCGCCTGCTCGCGCGTAACGATGCCCAGGCGCGCGCTATGCTGGCCGACTATGCGCTCTTGCTCCAGCTAGCACGACGCTACGACTTGCAGCAACAGCGCCAGCAGCCCGAGGAGCTTCCAGCGGGCGCTAGCCAGCCGGATGCGCCCCAGCCCGGCCTGATCGCTGAGCGCGTGCGCGGTTTCCTGGAATATGTGCGTGTGCTATTAATGCTGCGCCAGGATAGCAGCGCGCGCCAGCACTCTCTTGATGCGGACCAGGGAGAAGAGGCGGACGTCGTGCGAGTCATGACGGTGCATGCCAGCAAGGGCCTGGAGTTTCCCGTCGTCTATTTGCCCGGCCTCAGTCAGGGGCGCTTTCCTACCACACGCCGCTATAACCCGGTGCCGCCTCCTGACGGCATGCTTTCGCTGGAGGGCGATGAGGCGAGCCTGCATGAGGTGGGCGAAGCCTGCCTCTTCTATGTCGGCATTACGCGCGCCCGCGATCACCTCGTGCTGAGCTATAGCCGCCGTCCTGGCAAGCGCACAGCCAGGCCATCAGCCTTTTTAGAGCCATTGCTGACCAGCCTGCCACCCGAGCGCCTGGTGAGAACGGAATGGCACCAGCCAAGCGAGCGAATCCCCAGTGATCAGGAAGAGCCAGAGCCTGCAACTGCGGCCCTGCCCCATGAGGAATTTATTCGGGCCATGCAGCCAGAGATTCTCAGTGCCTCCGCCCTTGAATGCTACCAGCAATGCCCCCGCAAGTATCTATATAGCTATATCTACCGCTTTCAACCTCTGCAAGAGGGGTACACTCTCTTTGTGCAGGCCATCCGTAAAACGCTAGAGACCCTCTACGACAGGATCAGGCAGGCGCGTCAGACTGCTTCAGAAGAGCATGAGGTCGCCAAGGAGTGGCCGACGCACGAAGAGGTGAGCGAGCTCTATAGCCGGCACTGGCGCGACCTTGGTGGCCCCGAGTCGCCCTTTGCCTCGCTCTACGAACGGCACGGACGCGAAGTAGTAGAGCAGCTTCATCACAAGCTGCGCGCCAGCGCTGAGACCCAGCATTGGCAGCTTGGGCGCAGCTTCACGATAGAGATCGCTGGGCAAGCCATCCGGGTCGACGTCGATCGGGTCGAGGTGCCACGACAGCCAAACCAGCCGGTGCGCTTTGTCCGCACACGCTTTGGCCGACGCAAACAGGAGCCGGAACCTGATACGCGGGAACTGCTCTATGTGCGTGCCTACCGCGAGCATTATCCCGGGCAGGAGGCCGAACTCCAGAGCGATAACTTGACTACAGGCGAAGTAAGTCCTGTGAAGCTCGGGCCGCGGCGTGAGCAGAATCTCTACGCCAAAGTGGTCGCAAGCCTTGAACGCCTCAAAGAGCATGATTATGCCGCAGCGCCCGCTGACCCGGGCCGCTGTCCGGCCTGCCCCTTCTTTCTTATCTGCCCCGCCTGAAATCTTCGCATAGGCCTTCCCTCCCCGGTCGCACTCTGACCCCTGCGGGAGGCCTGCTATCCTGACGTGACCAGCCTGCCAAGAGGAGCAACCTGCCTCCTCGCGCAACGCCCAGTATGGTATAATGGCCGCCAGTGAGATGGGCTGTAGGTGTCCACCGTTCCCGTGACAACGGCCCTCACAGGTGTAAAAACAGCTTTTTGAGACAAGGAACACTCTGCAAGAAAGGGCAACTTGAGCCTTTTCTCAAGAGAGAGCAGTGACAGGTACAATAGATACAGGGCGTGCTACTTCATGCCCGCACACGAGGCATCGGCATGTTCATCGGAAAGATCGTCAAATCCGACTCGCATATCAACTACGTCTGTCAGATCTATGGACCGCGCGAGGTCGAGGTTGAGCCGGCGCCTGAAGACTACGCCTTCGGACGCTTCGTGCGCATTGCTGTGCGTGCACGCCAGGGCGATGATCCAGAGGCGGAGCTGCATCGCGTGCTGGGTATGAGTACGGAACCGCGAACCTACGCCGTTGGTGTGATCTACGACACCATCTTGCTCAATCCGACCTTCGGCTCGCTGGGCCCACGCCTTTCCAATGAAACGCAGGTTGAGCTGTTCTCGCCCGACTATATCGCCGAGCGCGCCGTGTTGATCTATGTTATGGTGCTCGGCATGATGCAAGAGAGAACGACACCCGAGGGGCGAACAGAGGTGCTCTCTATTATGCACGGCGTCCCCCTGCTCTCGCTGGAGCTGGGCAGCGAGATCGAGACAATGGACGATGAGCAGGTGCGGGCTTTCCACTTCTTCAGTGATCCTGACAGGCCGGATGAGCCGCCCTATCTCCATATGGGCTATCTGCCCCACATCATCGCCCAGCGCAATAGCTTGCTGCCAATGGTCACGCTCTGCATCATAGATCAATTAGAACGTCTATTTCCTCAAAATCTCTCTCTACTGTCGATTGTCAAGCGCAACTTTGCCTGGCGTCTCAAGGTTGAAACCACTGGCTAGACCGGAGTGAGCGCGTATAGCGAGGGGGTGCGCAGAGCAGAGAGCAGCGGGCCGGGCCAGGGGTGTCAGATCGGCCAGCCTGGCTCTCCCCCTCGGCTCTGGCCGTCTGGCTCGTTGCAGAGCCAGGCTAAGACAAAACGGACGCAGCGGGCCAGAAGAGAGGCGCATCTGCCAGGCGGCGCGGTTCAGATCGGACAAGCAGTTCTCTCACGTGAGATGGAGTAAAGCGGCTATGGTAAGCGATTCTGCTAATGTGCCTCCTGTGTCGCGAGGGCGCACGGGTCGCAAGCCTGTGGGCATTACCAAGGGGCCGGGCGAGTCAGCCCACGAGTATACCTTTGTCTCGCGCGATGACGAGCAAGTGCTGAAAAATGGAGAATATGTCTATTACGAGCTAGATGAGCCTGGTGAGTGGGGCCAAAACGGCGCCCAGCCGCTAACGCGGCGTGTGCTGGGTCGCATTATCAAGCGTGTGCCTCTGCAGCTCTATCCTGATACCTTTCTGGCGGAGCCGGAGGTCTCGCCGGCTCAGGTCGCGGCGATGGTAGGCTATGATGCGCGAGCCAACGAACTATTCGAACTGCATGTCGCCATCATGGGCTACTACGACCCCGAAAGCGGCTCCTTTATTAATCCCTGGATACCGCCCCAGTCGGGCAAACAGATTTTCTTGGCCGACGATGAGATGCTTGCGCAGATCCTCTGCCGCAAGCGAGTCGGTCAGCCAGGCTCGGCCACTATCGGCTCGCTGCTGACGCGGGCCCCGGGGGCAGTGCCCATTGTGCTTTCGGTAAAGGATTTTGTCAGCACACACCTGGCCATCATCGCCAGCACCGGCGCCGGCAAGAGCTACCTGGCCAGTGTCATTATAGAGGAGCTGATGCGGCCCTATAATAAGGCTTGCGTGCTTATCGTCGACCCACACGGCGAGTATGGCACGCTTGACCAGTTGCCTAATCTTCCCGAGTTCTCTGAGGAGGGCGGCGAAGATGGCAGCGGGGGCTACCGCGCCCAGGTGCGGGTCTACCGGCCCGAGCAGGTCAAGGTACGCCTCTCAACGCTCAATATGGGCGACATGCGGCATCTCCTGCCAGAGATGACTGAGAAGCAGCAGCATCTACTCAGTCGCGCTCTGCGTAAAGTAAATGAAATGAAACGTGGGACGCCCTGGGGAGCGCAGGACCTGATGGAGGCGATTCGCAAGGTAGCGCGCAGCAAGAACGATGAAGATGGTGAGGGGGCCGACGACTCCAGTACGGTGCACGCCCTGATGTGGCGTATCGAGCAGCGCTTTGTCGATAGCTTCACCTTCGATGATGTCCAGCATCTGGATCTGCGCGAGATTTTCAAGCCCGGCCAATGTACTGTTTTGCAGTTGAATGAAGTTGATGAGCGCGATCAGCAAGTAATCGTCGCCACTCTTCTGCGCCGCCTCTATCAGGCGCGCATGAACACTGAGCGCGGAAAAGTGCACTCTGGCGAATCCTATCTACCCTATCCAGTCTTCGTGCTTCTTGAAGAGGGCCATCACTTTGCTCCGAGCGGCACCGAAGTGGTCTCAACGCAGATCCTCAAGCAGGTGCTGGCCGAGGGACGCAAGTTTGGCATCGGCGTGGGCATCATCAGTCAGCGCCCGGGCAAGCTGGACGCCGACGTCTTGAGCCAATGCCAGACGCAGTGCATCATGCGCATTGTTAACGAGATTGATCAGAAGAGTGTTGCTGCTGCCATTGAGGGAGTGGGGCGGGATCTCTTGGATAATCTGCCGGCGCTCTCAAAGGGGCAGGTAATTGTGGCGGGGGCTGCCGTCAACACGCCGGTGATCTGTCGAGTCCGCCAGCGTCTGACCCGTCACGGAGGTGAAAGCAAGGATGCCCCGGATATCTGGCAAAAGTACTTTAGCTCTGAGGCTCGCGAGAGCCGCCGCCTTCAGGAGGCCCCGCTGGGGAACAACCAGGGGTTCAGCCTGTTGAAATAAGCTATGGCTAAGCGACACCTACGCTTTCGCATCTCCAATCGCGCGGCGCTCTTTCTCCTGGGCGGGCTTGCTCTGCCGGTCTGGTTGGCTTTTCTCCTTTTTACCTACTTTGTGCCACCACGAGGGCTGCTGGCCTTCGTGGCTTTTTTTGTGCTCCTTTTGGGGGCCCTCATTTGCACGCTGGCCCCGCTCGCCTATCTCTTCGGCTTGCTCTTCATTTCTTCCCGTCTCTATCGCGCGACCATCCGCCATGCGTTACGGCAGGGCAGCCTGATGTCGCTCTGTATTGTTCTCAATTTGATCCTGCGCGCCCTGCATAGCTGGAGTGTTCTGGCGGCGCTTGTTATTGGCGCTGCAGCGGTGCTTGTTGAGGTGCTCTCGTTGGCCAAGAAGTGGTAAGTAATCCATGAGTCTCAGCAACGCAGAGGGAGAGAGCAAAGAGATACTGGTCATCCGTCCTGGGGCCATTGGCGATACGCTGTTGGCCTTCCCTGTCTTGTCGGCCTTGCGAGCGGCCTCGCCGCCGGCCCGGCTGACTCTCGTGGGAAATGCGCAGGTCCTGCCACTGGCGCGCTGGCTAGGGGTAGCCGATAGCGTTGAAGACTATGCTGATCTACGCTGGAGCGCCCTGTTTGCTGAGAATGGGATTGCCAGCGCTGAACTGCAAACGCGCCTCCGCCAGGCAGAGCGGGTGATATGCTGGCTGGCTGACCCTGAAGGCTGTGTCCGGCGCAATTTGGCCGAGGCTGAAGTGCATATGGCCACGGTGGCGCCGGGCCGTCCTCCGGCGGGCGAGCGTAAGCATGTGACGGCCTACCTGGCGCGGACGCTGGGATTGGCTGCTGAGCTGGTCGCTGCTGAAGCTTGTTGCTATCGACTGCCGCCGGCTGTGCTTGAGCAGGAGCCGCCGCTCTTCTGCACGGCTCCGCTGGTGGTGCACCCAGGGAGCGGCTCGCCGGCCAAGTGTTGGCCCGCTGCTCGCTTTGCCGCTGTTATTGAGTGGGCCTGGGAACATGGCTGGCCGGTACTCTTGTTAGCCGGCCCGGCTGATCATGAGCAGCTTGCGGCGGTGGTGCGTGCTCTGCCGCCGCCGCAGTCGCATAGGATAAAAGTACTGTTTAATCTGCCGCTGCTGCGGGTGGCGGCCCAGATCCAACGTGCACGTTGCTATGTGGGCAATGATAGCGGACTCAGCCATCTGGCTGGCCTGCTCGGGGTGCCAACTGTTGTCCTCTTCGGGCCAACGGACCCCGCGATCTGGCGCCCTCTGGGGCCGGCCGTGGTTCCTCTGCGCGCACAGCCGCTGGATCAACTAGCGGTTGAAGTGGTTGTACGGCATATTGAGCAACTGGCAAGCGCTCACTAGAAGGTGTACTACCTGTGGGTACCTGCTCCTTAGCAATAAAGGCTCATTGTTGTATACTGAGAAACAGTGAAGCGTATAGTATAGAAGGATGGGCTGGCCAGAGGCAGAGGCTGGGCCGCCTGGTACCGAAGGGGGGCCATCTCTAGCGCACGCTCAATCGCAGATGTGGCTGGCTTGCGCGCCGTGCTGAGATAGGCAAGCAGAGAGACGAGGACGGGCTGAGCGTGAGATGAGTGTGAGGGTGAGAGGGAGGAGGCCCTACCTGATGAAGGTCGGTCTGATCGCTTGGTCCTCTGTGCGCCCTGCGCTCCGAGGATGAGGGTAGCTGTTCCGTTCCGTAGGGGCGAGGTTCGTTGTGGAGGACAGCGGTGGCATGAGAGGGAATAAGAGCACATCTGTCCCGCTCCGCTGTCTGCGGAGGGGGCTGGCTGACGGCTGAGTACTCATTGAGAGCGAGTTGAGATTGAGGGTAACGCCAGATGCTAGGTCAAGAGCAACAAGATGAGCAGGGAGTGAGAAACCAACCGCTCTCCGGTAAGCTGGTCCTTCCGGCGGCGCCTGGGACGGTGCCGGGGGAATGGTCTGCTGATCCGCTGCAGCGGACAACCTACATCGCTCCGGAAATGCTGATCCGGCGTCCGCGGCAGAGCGCACCACCGACGCTGCTGGGAAAGATTAGCTACTTTTGGAAGAAGGACCCTGCGTACAAGGTCCTGATGGTCGCCAGTGTGCTGGTATTGATCGCGGGGGTCATCTTCTCGGTGATCGTGGGTAGTACTCTGATGCAGGAAAACGCTGGCATGGAAGCACGTGTACCATTGACCCCGCCGCCGGGGGTCGCGCCGACGGGTACGGTGGATCTACGCCCGACCTTCCCGACGCCGGGTGGTCAGGGGAGCAATGAGAGTAGTCAGCCTCCAGTGCAGAGTACGCCCGCTCTGCGCCCGACTCGCACTACGAATGATAATGGCAACGGGGGTAATAACGGAGCGGTGCAGATCAGCGGCCTCCCCAGCACCGTGGAGAATAATAGCGATGTCACGGTGACCGTTATCACGAATCAGCCAAACAGCTTTGTTCAGCTGCAAGTGACATATAATGTGGCGCCCTTCGTCACCGTGGTCAATGGCACTACCGATGCTTCGGGCATGGCTACCTTAACGTGGCATGTGCAGGTCTTTTCGACGAGCCGACGCGCACAGGCGCGCGTCCATGCCACGGTCTTTGGTCCTAATGGCGCGGCCAGCTCGAATACGGTGACTGTGCGCATTACAACCGGTGGTTTTGCCCCTGCCGATTAGCGCAAGCGGTTCTGTGCTGTGGCGCTTGCCGACTTCTGCTCCGTTGCCTTAACTGATTGTACTGCCGCTCCTCCTCTGATACTGCTGCCGTAGGAAAGCAGGAAAGCATCACTGCAGCTGAGGGCGCGCATAGGGAGGGATGATCAGGCTAACTTCGTCGGCCGTCGACAGAGGGTGAGCGGCGAGAGAAGACCGCAAGGCCAGTGTGCTGGCCCTCCGCTCCACTGGCGTCAGGTTGGGCTGCCCCTGGTATGGCATTGGCCAGCCATACGCCCGGCGCCTGGTAGGTAGTAGAAGAGGCAAGCCCGCAGGATATGGAACCTGGTAAGCATTCAGGCGCCCGCTGGAGAAGCAGGCCTCTTTTTCCACTCTTTCTGTATTTTTTCAGAAAGTTCTCCTTTAGAGATGGATTCCCCCGGCTATTTTTTCCCTGCCTTACAGGCTCCTTGCTCTCGGAAACCGCGAAAAAGAGGAAGGGAGGCTGTCCGTCTCCTATGGCGGTGAAGAGAAGAGGCAAGCCGCAAGATGTAAACTGATGAGCTGTTCTGGCACTGGCTCTTTGGACTCCGCTGGCCTCTTGATCAGGCTGGTACGACTCTCGCTGATCGAAGACTCAAGATGGCCCTCCTGCTTCACGGTTACTGCAGAATATGGTATCTTATAGAAGCAAACTTATAACCGCTCTTCTCTTGCCCTAGTGGAATGAGCAGAACAGCTTTCTTCGCGATGATTGCCAGAGATTCTGCTAGCAGGCGGGCTGCTGTTGCTCCGACCTGACAAGGAGGCAGAAGCAGAGTGAAGAACTCAGGTGACTATCTTGGACACTATCGTCTGTTGACCTGCTTGCGGCAAACCTCTCAATGCCTGTTTTATCTTGCTGAAGATATTAATGATCCAGGTGCTCTCTACACCCTGCAGCTCTGGCCTGCTATCGCTCTTCAATCGCGGGATAGCTATATAGAATTTTTAGAGTGGGTGAAAGCCCTGGTCAATTTGCGCGATCCGGCGCTGGTGCCCGTTATCGACGGTGACGTAGTGGAGGGTCACCCTTATCTGGTGCAAGGGAGCGAGCTGGTCACCAGGAGTGAGACCTTAACGCTGCGTCTGGCGCGCAGTAGCAGGGAGCCGCTCTTGATCGCTGAGGCGCGCCAGATAGTAGAGCAGGTAGGTCGCGGGCTAGTGGCGGCGCACAGACTGGACATGCTACATGGTCAGCTAGCGCCGCAGTGGGTCTTGCTGACCGCTGATGGGCGCACGCTCCTGAGCGGTCTCAAGCCGCCTTTTGCTCTGCCTGATCAGGACCATCCTCGCTACTGTCCCCCTGAAGGCCGCATTAGCAAGCGGGGCGATCAATACGCTCTGGCCATGCTGGTGCGCGACGTGCTGGCCTCCACATCCCACGAGGAAAGGTCTGGCTTCAACCTGGCGGCGCTAGAGCCTGCCACTGACCCTGATCCTCAGCGGCGCTTCGCCTCCATCCGCGCTTTTCTGCGCGCGCTTGGTTATGAGCTACCCTTCCCAGAGAGTCCGCTGGAGCGTTGGGAGCGGCCGGCTGGGCCGGCCATGCAGGGGGGGATCGATCGACATAAGGTCATGGCTAGCGCTCAGGGATCTCAGCACGGTCAGGATCAGGGCCAGGACCAGCCAGCAATCTCAGAGGATGTCCCTCTAGCGACGATCATGGCACCTCCTCCCCCGCCGTCGCCGGCTGTCAGCGGCAGCTCTGGGCCAGTCACGCCGATCACTCCTGCGCTCCCATTAACTCCCGTGACCCCGCCACCGCTGTCCCCAGCGGAGACATTTCCTGTTGGAGCGGCCGGCCTGCAGAGCGGGGGCGGCCATAGACAAAACCTGGCTTTCACTGGTAGCGTGACGACTCCTGCTGCGATTGCGTCGCGCGTTGCCCGCCAACTGCGCACAGTGCGCTTACCGGCTCTCATGGCCAGGAGGCGCCGAATAGCTCTGAGCACAGCTCTAGCCATTATACTTGTATTGCTGCTTATATTGGGAGGTATCTGGCTCTATGGTTTACTACCTGCAACTGCGGCCAGTGTGACGATTGTACCGGTGCGTCAGCAGATAGTGCAATCCTATACGTTTGCCCGTGCCCAGAGCGATGACTTTGCCAATCACCAGGTGGCGACACGAGTGCTCAGCTATACCACCCCCAAGCGCTCTAAGACGCTTCCCAGCAGTATTGCCCATGCCAATATTCCGGCCACCCATGCCCGAGGAAAGCTTGTCTTCTCGTCTGTCAGCCGCGACATCCAACCAGATGAGTCCCTGGTAATCCAGGCCAGCAACGGCTTAGACATCGCGATCATCGACCACGGCCTGATTCGCTCCCAAGGATCGACGACTGTCGATGCTATCGTCGAGCAAGCTGGCAGTCAGGGTAACATTCCCGCCCATTTCCTGGACGGCTTTTATGCCTACAGCGGAAGCGCAGCGCATCCCAGCTTTACTGCCTACATCTCCAATCCGGCCCCTTTCACTGGAGGGGCTGACGCTTACGATGGGCCGGAGGTGACCCAGAAGGATATCAATGACGCGCAGAGAGATCTGACGGAGCAGCTTCAGCAAGAGGTCAAACAGCACCTCCAGACCCAGCTCCATGCGGGGGAAGATTTTCTGAACCTTGGCAGTGACGTGCTCGATTGCTCAGTGCAGATGCAAGCCGATCACGTTGCTGGCGACCACAGCAGCCGGGTTACCGTCACCGGGCAATTGAGCTGCAAGGCCGTGGCCTACGATGCCCAGGCCCTGATTGGCTGGGTAGAGCAGGATCTCCAGCAACGGGTAGAGCATAGCCTTGGGGCGCACTTTGGGCGGGTAGGTGAACTGCAAACCTCAGCCTTGCTCGGCATCGTCCAGGCACCACAGTTTCTCTTCATCGCTAGTGGTCAGTGGGTCTTGCAGCTTGATGCCGCCGGGCGGCAGGCTGTAGCGCAGAGCATCGCTGGCCTGTCGCAGGATGAAGCGCGGGCGCTACTTCTCAAGCGCTTCCATGCTAAGACCAGGAGCATGCAACTTGCACCTCTATGGGGCAAACATTTGCCGGCCAGCGCCAATGCCATCACGATCATCGGCCTATCCTCGCTACCTCCTGGCTCTTAGCGGGCAGGCGCTGATCGGCCTGGCGGCAGCCAGCGGCCTGCTGAGGGCAGGAGAGGCACAGGGAGAGCGCTAAAGCTGTCCTCTCTCTTCGGCTTCCTCTCCTGTCTACTCAGGCTCGCCCGGCGCCACCAGGTCTGGTTTGTGATAGCCCACGCGAATCGGGCGTATCTCCAAAGAGAAAGGCTCACGTGACCAACGTGGCAGACTCTGTAGAGAGAGGACAGAGGGAGCCAGTAAGCTAAGGCCGGCGCTCCTCGCCGCGCTTGCAGGCTGGCAGAGGAGCCTCCCTTGCGTTCTGACCGATCGTGCCCTGGCGAGCCTCGCCTGTGCAAACCTGATCTAATAGTGGAGATTCTGTCTGGCTGACCAGAGGACGAATAGCATGATTCACTCGGAAGAGCTTGCTCAAGTCAGCGTAGTGGCCAGGGCGCTGCGCGAGAACATTGGGCAGGTGATTGTCGGCAAAGAAGAGATCATCGATCTCTTGTTAGTGGCGCTTCTGTGCGAAGGGCACGTCCTTTTTGAGGACGTCCCAGGCACCGGAAAAACTACCTTAGCCAGGTCGCTTGCTCGCTCGCTCACTTGTTCTTTCCAACGCATCCAGTTCACGCCCGATCTGCTGCCTTCCGACATCACAGGGATCACCTTTTTCAACCAGAAGCAAGGCACCTTTGAATTTCGTCCCGGCCCGCTGCTGGCTCAGATTGTCCTGGCCGATGAGATCAACCGTGCGACGCCGCGCACCCAGTCCGCCTTATTGGAGGCGATGGAGGAGCGTCAGATCAGCGTTGAGCGCGAGACGATTGCTCTGCCTCGACCCTTTATGGTGATTGCCACGCAAAACCCTATTGAGCTGGAAGGCACCTTTCCGCTGCCGGAGGCCCAGCTTGATCGCTTCTTTATGCGTCTGCGCCTGGGCTACCCCAACGCTGCGGAGGAGCGCCAGATTCTGCGCCGCTTTCGCCAGAGGCAACCGCTGGCCGAGCTGCAGCCTGTACTTAGCCCTGAGCAACTCGCTCACTTGCAGCAGGTTGTCCGCACAGTAGATATGGAGGAGAGCGTCGAAGGCTACCTGATTGAGCTGGTGCGGGCGACCAGGCAGCATGAGGCCCTTGAACTGGGGGTCAGCCCGCGCGGTACCCTGGCCCTCTATCGCGCCGCCCAGGCTCTGGCAGCCATTGAAGGGCGCAGCTACGTGCTGCCCGATGATATCAAGCGTCTGGCGATTCCTGTCCTGGCTCATCGTCTGATTCCTACTGGGCAAACGAGCCTGCGTGGCCAGTCCCTGGAGAAGATCATGACCACCATCGTCGCAAGCGTGCCCGTGCCTGTTGAGCCATGAAACGTAGCTGGTACTTTTTGGCGCTTGTCCTCCTGGGAATGAGTGTTATTTTCCATCAGCTACTGTTGCTGGTCGGTGGGCTGCTGTTTCTCTTGGTCCTCTTATTGGTTGATATCTGGGCTACCTTCTGCCTGACGAATCTGCGATACAGGCGCACTTTTAGCCACCAGCGAGCCGGCTTTGGAGAAGAGATCGTTCTGACCCAGGTAGTAGAGAATGCCAAGCTCCTGCCGTTGCCGTGGGTCGAAGTAAGTGATCGAGTACCGTTGGCGCTCGTCTTTCGGGGGCTAAGCCCCCATCTCGTTCCTGACGGCAGGCGGGCCATTATCGAGAGCCTCTTTAGCCCGCGCTGGTATGAGCGCATCACGCGCAGCTATCGCATGCGCTGTTTAGCGCGCGGCGTGCATACCTTTGGCCCCACCGTCCTGCGCAGCGGAGACCTCTTCGGCTTCACCAGCCAGCGTCAGGAGCTCGACAACCGTGAGCAGATTCTTGTCTACCCGCCGGTGCTTCCCCTGAGCTGGTTCGGCCTGCCGGCACGCCATCCCTTCGGCGAGCGGCGTGCTCCACAGCGTCTGCTAGAAGACCCCGCGCGCGTTAGCGGCATCCGCGCTTATCGCCAGGGCGACGAGCTAAGGCGCGTCCATTGGAAAGCCACCGCGCGTGTCATGAGCCTGCAGAGTAAAATCTACGAGACAAGCACTACCTACACGCTGGTGCTATTCTTGAATATGCCCTTGCGCCTCTCGCTGCTCGATCGGGCAATAAACGAGGAGCTAAAAGAGCTGGCCATCTGCGTGGCAGCCTCTGTAGCCGACTGGGGACTGCAAGAGGGGTACGCTGTCGGTCTTTACTGTAACGGCATGCTAGCGGGGCTGGAACATGGCAAGGCAGCGACAGAGTCGGTCGCTGGCGAGCAGCAGCAAGACTCAGAAGCGCTATCAAGTGTGATTCGTCTGCCGCCGGCGAGTGGTCCCAGGCAGCGTCAGCGCATGCTGGAGGTGCTTGCGCGCGTTGAGCCATATTATGGCGATCCTATCGAAGTCGTCATCAATGCCGAGCGCACGCACCTGCCCTTTGGGGCGACCGTGATCCTGGTGACCAGTACCATCAATGAGGCCCTGCTGACAGTTCTGGAGCGCCTCCAGCGCAGTGGTCATTCTGTCTGCCTGCTTCCTATCGGCCAGGTACCTGTGACAAAGGTGCCGGGCATACTGGTCCAGCACGTCGGAGGTGAAGAAACCTGGCGCGCTATTCTCGCCCTCTATGAGCGCGGGCCTGATCAGCTTAGGGCATCCTAGCCAGCCGGGCCCTGTCGGGCGCGCGTCGCTAGCTAGCGGGAGGGGCCTCACCCAGCCGGCTCGCTCTCTACCGCGAGTAGGGCTGTCCCCTGGGGAGAAGCGCAGAAGACAGCCCCTACTGAGGTAGCCATGGCCACCAGTCCCAGCCGGGTAGATGGCTCAAGCGAGCCGCCAGGGCCTGTTCCGTAGCGTTGGCCACGGGCCAGTAAGGTTGCAGGCGTTGGGCCACGGGATTGAGTGCCAGCAGGAGGCCGCAGCGCTCCAGGAAAGCCGCCGTCTCTCCTTTCACCTTGAACGTCATTAAGCACCCCTCAGCGGGGTTGGCGGACGAAAAGAAATGGACCTGCTGAACGCTCCCTACAAGGGTTTGGTCGAAGGAGGGAAAGCTATGCTGGGCATCGACACAGGCCGGGTCAAGCGTGACCTGCTGACCATCAAGGAAGAGCGTCGAACTGAGAGCCGGGCCAGTTAACAGCTGAGCCTGCCAGTGGGAACCAGTCCAAATGACATTGAAGGCCAACGGGATGGTCTCGGGAGCGAAGCTATAGAGGCCAAGTGGCTGACGCAAAGCGATCGGCTGGCCGTCCTGGCGGATAATATCCCAGGCAAACGTTGCCAGAGCCACTACGTGCCAGCCATTCAAGGGCGCGAGGGCGCCGGCGGAAGAGGGCTGCCATTGCCAGGCTGGAAGCGTACAGAGCTGTAAGCAGTTCTCCTCACGGATCGGGCAGTCACCGGTCTCCCCATCCGGGGTACCGCTCTGGCAGGCCAAATAGCTGGTATGCCGTCCGCTCAGGTCCAGCATCAGCTCTAGCCGCAGTGTAGCTCGCAACGGCTGCCCGGGCCGAACGACCCCGACATAGCCGAGCTGGTTCAGGTCGATATAGCGCTCGCCCGGCTCAAGCGTTGTGCTCCAGGCAGCAGGCTGCCAGGCGGCGCGCAAGGTTGCCAACAAAGCCTGTTGTGCCGAGGGGGGGAGATCGCTCAGGCGATCGCGCAGCCAGAGAACTTGAATCGACTGTCGACCGTGTAGCAGGGCGGTCGAAGTCAGACAGGTGTCTTGCAGCGAAGGAGGCACGGAGATCGTGCATGACTGTTCCCGAAAAGGTGGGGCTTGCCAGCTAATCAGGTGGGAGCCACGGAGCAACTGAAGAGGGGCGGTAAAAGCCAGCACGGACCTCTGACTCAGAGGCTGCCCATCGACGGCAACACGCGTCCAGGGCAGATCGACGCTGAGATAATAAGCGGCGCTATTGGCGCCTGTGCTCTGCTCCGCAGTGGAGAGCTTCAGAAGCTGCTGAGCGACCTCTCCCACGGGAAAAAGTTGCCAGAGCAGCAGCGCGGTCAAGAGCCCTCCGAACCAGACCGCTGCTCTCAGCAAACGGCGCCCGCCAGGCAAAGTCACATAGTGCGAGCGCTCCTCATGAGGAGCCGCGAGCGACTCAAAGGAGATCTCTTCTGTGTCAGTGAACTCTACAGGCTCGACAGACGGTTGCTCGCTCTGTTGGGATGGCTCGTTCATGGACAGACTGGCAAGGTAGCCTGCCGCTGGCCTGGGGCAAGCGCAGAGCGATAAGGCCGGACAGGTGCACACTGCAAGACTAAGCGAAACTGCACTCCCTATGCGACTTATTATAGCACGAGATGGGGGAAGTGTCGGGGGACTAACAAGCGCCGGCCAGTCTGGCCATGCCCGCCAAAAGTGCCTTGCCCTCGCGTTCTTGCTGGTGATAAGAGCAGATCTAGAGGGTGCCAGAATCACAAACCCTGCATAGGGAGGAGGAGTGACAGACTTGTGGTCAAAGCGTCACTCACATCCGAGCGAGAGATAACGAGCGAGGCTGAAGGGAAAGGGATAGGAAGGTTATGCTTGCGTTCCCACCCAGCGAAAGCTTAATCGGTACCACCCTGGGAAGCTATTATCTGGAACAACTGGTCGGACGTAACGAGCTGGGACCGGTGTTTCTGGGCAGCACCGACGAAGGAAGCACCTACCTGGTGCGTTTCATTCTTGCCCCATGTGCCCTTGACCCCGAAGAGCGAGCGGCCTACCAGGAGCGCTTTCTGCAGGTAGCTGGCGAAATAGCGGCCCTCCAGCATCGCCATATTCTGCCGCTGGTTGACTACGGGAGCTATCTGGGCGGTTCCTATCTGGTAACGCCCAATTTGCCCATGCAGACGCTGATTTCAGCGCTCACCAAGAGTGGCCCGCCCAGCCTGAGCACCATTGGCGACTATCTGGAGCAGATCGCCCAGGGGCTGGAATATGCCCATGAGCAAGGGATCATCCACCGGAACCTGAGCACAGACTGCATCTTTCTACTGCGCGATGGGCGCCTTGCCATCGGCGATTTCGGCGTCATGCACCTGCTCGAACTGGCCTCACCAGCGGCGCAGAGCTATCCCGACTATGGCAGCGGTGAGGGACGGGCGCCAGAGCAACTGCGCGAGCGTACCTGCGGACCCTATACCGATGTCTACGCTCTGGGGGCCGTTCTCTACCGACTCTTGACCACACATGCGGTCTTTCGGGACAGTTCCCGCGAAGGCATCTACGCCCAGCATCTCCGCGCCCCTGTCACCTCACTGCGTCGCTGGCGCAGGGATTTGCCCGAGGCCCTGGATGAGGTCATCAGACAGGCCATGGAGAAAGAGCCAGCCCGGCGCTTCCGGCGTCCCAGCGAGCTTGTGGCGGCCTATCGCCAGGCCATTGGCCAGCATAGCAGGGAAGCGGCACCAGGCGAGGAGGGTGCCTCCCCATTGGCGGCGCCAGCCGCTGGACCAAGAGGCCAGGCAACCCGCCCATCCTCATCCGCCAGCGAGGCCTTGCGCGGACGGGGGCCATTGTGGCGCAGCCTCCTCATGCGCCTCCGCAGCGGCTGGAGTCGGCGAAATCCCTCGCGCCCGGTTAAGTAACAGAGGCCTCCATTGGGCGTGAATCGTCCTGGCCGGACTCGGGCGGCGACTGCCTGCCGTCGCGCGCCGCAGTGACCTCCTCACGCTGTTCTATCTTTCCGTACTTCTCCTGCACATAGCGAATCTCTCGCTCGAAGATGCGACGAACGATCGCTACGGCACAGGCGTAAGTCGAGTCCATGCCGAAGTAGGAGAGACTCCCGGCACCAAGGTTCTTGCCACGGGTGTAGGGAGTATCCGAGGCATAATGCAGAATACCGAGATCATAGGGCAGGCGCGCGAAGTTAATATTCTCGCCGATGGGGTAGCGCGTCAGATATTGATCCTCGTAGACAGCGTTGAGGTAGGGGCCGCTCTCCATTTCTACTACAGTATAGTTGGAGCTGTAGTAGAAATCGAAGTACTGACGGTTTTGAAGAAATGTGCCCTTGCTTGAGACAGCTTTCTGATTATCGAGGACCGAGCCGTAGATCAGGTAGGGCTGCACATCCTGGGCTGAGAAGCAATTATCGAGCCAATAGGTATTCTGGCTATGTTCATCCAGCACCACATTGGAGATCATCACATCGCCGATACTGCCGTTGAGGGTCGCAGCTTTCCCCAGAATATAGATTCCCAGGATAGTTGACATATTCTCCATGATCTCGCGCAGCATCCGATAGGCAGCCATGCCCAGCGGATAATCGATATTCAGAATAATGGCCTTGCTTTTAGCCAGCAGATCCATACCGGGCATGCGGCAGCGCGGATCAACATCGGTTGGATGGAGGCGTGCCAACTCAAAGATCTGGGCATCGATCTCCAGCCCGTGGCGGGCGCCGACGTACCAGATACCGCGCTCCTGCTCCTCGGCGGCGCGCTGGCGCATAGCCTCCTGGCCCTGGGGCGTACGGGCCCACTCGCGGGCGGCAAAGTACAAGAAATTCTGCCAGTTGCCGGGCACCTCGCCGGCCTGCAGCTTGCGGCACTCCTTAGCCAGATACTGATCCTGGCCGCTGAGGGCGAAATCGATCAGCTCCGCCTCGCGTCGCAGCACTGAGCCGGAGGTGAGATTGACCAGGCTATGAGTATTGCTTGACACAAAGTAGACTGGGCGCTCACGCAATCCCAGCGAATCAAGCAAGCGCTCGACCGGGGCCCACCATTTACGTGTTGCGCGCACAAAGCCGACGTGGGAGCCACCGAGCATGCGCAGCGTGAAACTCTTGCGCTGGCGTCCGATGATCAGGAGGTTCTCCCACAGGCGATCACCCCAGACCACTTCCAGGCGGCGCCAGTCGTCGGCTGCAATATGTAAGCGCTGGCGCAGCACGCGCGTGATCTCCGCGAAGACCGGCGAGGAGCGATCCATGCGCGTCGAGAGCAGTTGGATCGTCGTCGGATCGGCGTTGATCAGATAATAGAGCTTGTTCCACTCGATCTGGAAGGCGACCAGAATGGGGACAATATCGTCGGTATCGCTGACGCTGGCTACATAGACGGCCAGCGTCTCCTTGCCATCGTAGAACCACTTACGGCGGCGGGCCGGAGCCGTTACAGCCTGCCAGCGGTCAACCTGGAAGCCCTGTTTCAGAAAGACTTCTTCGGACTGCCCAAGCAAGACGTGGGTGCAGTAGAGGATGGCCGAGGGCAGGCGCAGGGCGCTGTAGATGAGGGCTGACATATCGGGATAAGGTGAGCGAGCATCTGGGTGCAAGCTGGAGTCAATATTGTAATGAGCTTGCACAAGTGCCTTCAGGCTCACCTCGCCCGAGCTGCGCAACAGGGTATTGTAAGTTCGAATGTACAGCTCGACATCGCGTTTACCCGCCTCATGGCGTCCCTCGCCACGCTCGACCATATACTCTTCGCTGCTCTCTCTTGCAAGCTCTTCCTGCAGGTGCTCGCTATCCTCCTCCTCATTCAGGTACTCCTCGATGCGCTCGCGTGGCTCAAAGGCATCACGCTCGGGGATACGGCGTGGAGGTGTTGGCTTCTTCCTAGGCATAGGCTCTGTCCTCTTCTTCTCTCTCCTCTGCTGCGCTACTACCAAAGCTAATCTGAGCGGTGCCTGTGCGTTGCTTTCTG
This sequence comes from Thermogemmatispora argillosa, assembly GCF_059696725.1. Classification (NCBI taxonomy): domain Bacteria; kingdom Bacillati; phylum Chloroflexota; class Ktedonobacteria; order Thermogemmatisporales; family Thermogemmatisporaceae; genus Thermogemmatispora; species Thermogemmatispora argillosa. Next base: position 3,047,296 of record NZ_AP019377.1, read on the forward strand.
GTAATTATAACCTATGCTGTCCACTTGCTATGGCCAAAGGGCGGGGCGCCAGTTCAAGCAGAGCCGACCTGGTCTGGTCTCAGGCAGCATACTGGCTAAACAGCCAGGCTTAGCTGTGGCGATGAGCGGCTGGCTTGCGCAGCACAACGATATACTGATGGGCAATATTCGGAACGTAGGCATTGGGGTACCCGTAGGGGCGCAGGCGTGTGCCGGCTTGATACCAGATAATCTCTCCTTTCGGGATAAAGCCCTGCTGCCGAGCGCGCCGCGCAAGGTCCACGTGCGTGAAAATATACTCGCCGTGTTGATAGGCGTTGCGCACAATCACCACCATATATTTGCGCGGCTTGAGCACGCGAAAGCACTGAGCAAAAACCCGCTCCATTGCCTCTAGATAAGCATCGTAGCTGGCCAGATTGGCAAGGTCGCGCGGGTCATCCGAGCGCATATAGTAGTCGGTGCGACGATTAGGGAAGGCGGCGGCGTAGCGCCCGTTGCTCATGGTCTGGGCCAAGTGAATATTGTACGGGGGATCGGTGGCAATAAAATCAAAGGAATTATCGGCGAACTCCTGCATAACCTGCAGGCAGTCGCCCTGGATCAAAGTCTGGGGCTGCAGCGAGTCAGGGTGCTCGCTCAGGATACGCTGGTAAATCTCTACCCAGCGAGGATTGATTTCAATGCCGACGGCCCGACGCGGCTTCTTGCAGATAGAGGCGCCGATGAGCGTGCCGCCAACGCCTGCGAAAGGGTCGAGCACGCACTCGCCTGGCTTCGTGAAAAACTCGATGAGCTGACTCATCAGCTGGGGCGGCTTGTTGGCCCCGTGGGCCTTGCGCAGCTCGTGCCCATAGACAGAGGGATAATTGGTGATGAGTATGCTCTTCGTGAAATAGAGCCACTCAGCCCCGGTCAACTCGTTCAAGGTGTTTTTCTGTGAGACACTCTCGGTATCCACATCACCCTCCCGTTGATATCGTCGTTACCGAGCAAAGAGATCGTGGCTAGACAGGCAAGTTATTGCTCTGATTTTGGCTGGCTCGCGCGTTCTCCTGTGGGAGACGTTACCAATGACGCCGGTTACCCCATTGGCCGGCGTTTCCCCCTGGCAACGTCTCCTTTCTTCTCCCTGGGCTAGCTGTCGTCCGCGCGCAGGCAACTGGCCCCTGATCTGATCCTGTCTGCGGGACCGGCCTCCTCTGCTCTAGCGGGTAGCTGGCCAGATCAGCAGGTCGTCTGGACCAGGTACCGGCTCCGCTGGCTCATCGCTCTGTCCGGGCGCCTGGGCGGGGCGGGCGCGTCGCCATTCACAGCGTACCTGTCCTTCGCGCAGCAGGCGCTGAATGATGGCATCATGCTCGGCCTGGGTGAACTGGCCAAAAGTGCTGCTAATAAGCTGCTGACGCAGATCAGGCCAGCGTCGGCTACGTAGAGCGCGCCCTGTCTGTAATGTGCGCTGATAGAGCTGTTCGCGGGCGGCGGCCCGGCGCTCCTCGCGCCGCGCTTGAAACCAGGCGCTGCCGAGCAGATTGGCCTGACTTTGCTCCTCCAGCCGACGCCAATAGGTACAGACAGCGTCATTCATGACTAGCAGGCTATCCTGACGGCGTGTGGCGAAGAGCAGCGTATAGGGAGCGGCCTCGATGTGAGCGGGACCGCTTGCGCGGGGCAGAGCAATACGCTGCGCGAGGGGAAAGTGACGCTGAATCTGGGACAACAGCAGGTCGAGTAACTCGGCGAGCGCCTCCGGGGAGAGCGGGGCGGCCTCATCGCGAGGGACCAAGGCCCGCCAGCGATCACTACGCAGCAGGCTGAGCAAAACGGCAGCTTGCTGCTCGTGGCGACGGGCGGCGCGCAGGCGGCTCTCCAATTGGCGATGCATGATCAGCAGGCAGAGCTCCGTCGGGGCAGCGCGCAGCAAAAGCGGCTCCAGGTCCTCATAGCGGAAAGGCACCGGGGCCAGTGGATTGAGGGCGAAAACCGCCGGCGCCTGATCAAGAGCCTGCAGGATGGCTGTGGCGGCTTCCGGCCAGCTAGCAGCAATCGGGCCGCTTTCCCGGGGAATCACGAGCTGTCTCCCGTGACTACCGGGGCTCGAACTGAGACCCGCTGCGGAGGAGCGGGTAGGGTTGCGTCCGCCTTCTGCACCTGTCAAGAGCAGCCCGTAGAGAGCAAATGAGCGACCCTCAGAGGCCAGGCGAGCCGAGAGAGAGCTTAATGCTTGCAGCCAGGGATGCTGTGGTTGAGACTGAGCGCGTCGCTTGCCTGTAGGGCGCTCTCGCGGGCTGGCGCTCTCCTCGCCGCCCGCCTCACGCCTGACAGCGGCCTGCTCTTCCCGTGGCGGCTCACCGCCCAGGGCGTCGATCCAATAGCAGCGCCGATAGAGAGGATTCTGCTGTAATGCCCGACAATAGCGGGCAAGATACTCCTCTTGAAGCCAAAGGCGCAGAGAGGTCAGCAGATCCCCTTGACGGGCAGAGCGGGCACGGGCACCCGCGCGTGCTGCCACCTGAGAGTATTCTTGATCGACATCTGCCCACAGATCATGCATGGTGAACCTATTCTACCACAGGCAGAGACAGATAAGTAAGCAGCATCATGGCCAGGCTGAAGCAACCTCACCCTAGCTGGCACTTCTCGTTTCGCGCCAGCTAAGGTCTGTGAGGGCGGCTGCGGCGCCGAAGAGGCAAGGGCAGACCCAGCGCTTGAATGCTTGGTGGCTGATGGGGAGCAAGGCGTCCCTTCCATTCAGCCCCTTGCCCGCTCAGGGCCAGGCGCACTGTATCGAGCATTAACAGGCCGAAAGCGATCCAGCCGACTGGTGCGAGCAAGGACCAGGCAAGGGGCTGTCCCTGTTCGCGCTCGAAACTACGGCGCGCCAGTATCTGCAGGGACAGCGTTAGCAGAGCGGGGACCAGCGTCAAGGCAGAGCGCCCCCGCTGCCGGCGCTGCAGCCATCGCAGGGCTGCCACCAGGCTAAGCAGAGGTAACAGACCGTAGCTGATCAATCCCAGGCCGGCGCCGAGGCAGAGCCAGGGAGCCGAGGCCGTCACCGAGTAGACGCTTTTGCGCCAGCCCCGCCAGGCGCTGCGCCAGGTTGTCCACTGCTCGTTAAAGACCAGATCGCGCCCATCGACAAAGTCCTCGCGGCAGCCTCGCCGTTTCAGAAACTGGGCCAGGCCCACATCGTCGCCGAAGCTGGCCCGTAGCTCAGGAGCGCTGTAGCCGCCGCTTGCCTCATAGGCCGTGCGACGCACCAGCAAATACTGACCGACGGCCAGTGCGCGATTCGGCTGTCGCGAGTCGCGCATTTCTGCAGGCGTAGCGAAATGCGTCATCAAGATAGCTCCCGCTGGCGTCAGCAGGCGCGAGCCGTTTCCCACGAGGCGCGCCCCTGTTAGCATCGATAGGAAGTCCAGTCGCAGAGATAGCGCATGGGCCATCATCCTGCGCAGGGCCTGGGGGGCATGGCGCGTATCGGCGTCGGTAAAGAGCAGCCAGTCGCCGCTTGCCAGGGTGGCGCCGGTGTGAAGAGCGTGGGCCTTGCCGGCCCAGCCGGGGGGCAGCTCGTCGACGCGCGTGACGCGCAGACGCGAGTCGCGCTGCTGCCAGATGGCCAACAGGGCCGGCGTGGCATCCGTCGAGCCGTCGTCGATGGCCCACACCTCGAAGTCAGGGTAATCCTGAGCCAGCAAGGACGACAGGCAGGCCCCAAGATGCTGCTCCTCATTGCGGACCGGCACCACGATTGAAACGCGAGGCGCCGGGTCCGGCAAAGGGGCCTCACTGGGAGGCAGCGTCTCCTTGAGCGTGCGACGAACGCGCCAGAGCTGCCAACTGGCTCCCAGGGTGGTCAGGCAGAGATAGGCGATGTGTAGCCAGGAAAGAAGCTGAAAGCGTTTTCCCATTGCACAGTCCAGTGAAGTAGTGGGCGAAGCCGCCAGATGTTCTCGAGGCGCGTGGGCGCAGACGCTGGAGGGCGTTGCCCATGAACGCCAGCGGGTGAACAGAGCGATGCTGAGGTGGAGCCATGCGCCCTTTCCAGGTAGCGCCGCGTCCACTCAGCACAAGCCGCGTCGTATCGAGCATCAACAGCCCAAAGGTGGCCCATCCCAGCGGAGCCGTCAACGACCAGGCCCAGGGCAAGCGGTATTCGCGCTCAAAACGCCGCTTCGTGTCGATCTGGAAAAAGAGAGCCAGCGCTGCCAGAGCAGTCACCAGCAGGCCTGAGCGCCGCGATGGTCGTGACTGAGGCTGGTGCCGTCTGTGAGGGCGCCAGCGCCACAGCTGACGCACCAACGTGAAGGGTGGCAACAGACCATAGATGATGAGGGCCAGGCCCAGAGCGCTGCCCAGAAGGGGACTGCTGGCTACAAGGCCGTAGTTGCTTTTACGCATGCCCTCCCAGGCGCTTTTCCAGGTCGTCCACTGGTCATTGAAGACGAGACCGCGCTCAGCCACAATATCCTCACGACAGCCACGGCGTTTTAGATACCAGGCCAGCGTAATATCATCCGAGAAAGTCGAGCGCAGCTCGGGGGCGCTGTAGCCACCGCAAGCCAGGTAGGCTGAGCGCCGCACAAGCAGGTATTGGCCAACGGCCAGCACGCGCGTTGGCTGGTGCGGATCACGCATCTCGCCGGGCGTCGCCAGCATGGCCAGCAGTGTTGCGCCGATGGCTGTCAGCAGGCGCGCGGCTGCCCCGGGCAGGCGAGTATCGGTGAAAAGGGTCAGCAGATCGAGATGATGAGTGATAGCGTGGGCTACAGCGCGACGCAAGGTGTGCCGAGCGTGGCGCGTATCGGCGTCGGTAAAGAGCAGCCAGTCGCCGCTTGCCAGAGTGGCGCCGGTGTGAAGGGCATGGGCCTTGCCAGCCCAGCCGGGGGGCAGCTCGTCGACGCGCGTGACGCGCAGGCGGGGGTCGCGCTGCTGCCAGGTGGCCAGGCGCGCCGGCGTGGCGTCGGTCGAGCCATCATCAACAACAATGACCTCAAAATCAGGGTAGTCCTGGGCCAACAGAGAAGCCAGGCAGGCATCGATATTGGCCTCCTCGTTCCGTACTGGGAGAATAATGGAAACGCGAGGCGCCGGCTCCGGCAGCGAGGCCTCTTTATCGAGAGGAATCAGCTCCTTGATGCCCTTCTTGATGCGCCGGCGCTGCCAGAAAGCGACTATAGTGATCAGAAGCAAGAAGAACAGTTGTAGCTGTAAGAAAAACTGCGACAGCTTCATGCTAGACACCTCGCTGCTGCAAGGCGCGTCCTCTCAGGAACCATCAATCACCGATACCTACCAGTAGCTGACCGGTTGCTCTGCCGTCCCGGCTTTGGCTTATACAGCCAGCTAGCCATAGCGCGTACTAATCAGCCAGGCGAGACGGCGGAGCGATAGCTAGTGTGCCTGTTGCTCTCCTTACGGCCTCCTACAATAAAGGTAACATATTGGTTTTGGTGAGACGTGGAGCGCGGCGGCCCTTCCAGTCAGCTCCCTGGCCATTGAGGGCCAGGCGCATCGTATCGAGCAGCAACATACCAAAGGCCGTACTGGCCACTGGAGCCAGCAAAGCCCAGCGTGCTGGCAGCCCGAAAGCCTGGCCAAAGCGTCGCTTGCTATCGATCTGCAAACAGAGAGCCAACAATGCCAGGAGGGCCGACAGGCGCTCCTGACGCAAGCGCCCAGGGCGCAAGGCCTCGCGCAGGGTCAAGAGCGGGGCCAGACCATAGTAGATCAGGAAGCAGCCCCCGACCAGGCCCAGCAACGGATAAGGTGCCAGCTTCCCATAGGCGCCCTTGCGCAAGCCCCGCCAGGCGCTGCGCCAGGTTGTCCACTGCACATTTTTCACGAGGCCACAGCCCCCAACGATGTCCTCGCGCCAACCCTGGCGCTTAAAGACCTGGGCGATCCCCATGTCCTCGGTGAAGGAGGCTCGCACTTCCGGGGCGGCAAAGCCTCCTGTAGCCTCATACGCCTCGCGCCGTACCAGGATGTACTGACCAAAGGCGAAGGCCTGACGCGGATGGGCGGCACTGCGAATCTCGCCGGGCGTAATCAGTATCGTCAGCAGCAGACCCGTCATGGGCGTGAGCAAGCGAGCTGCCAAACCAATGATCTGCATCTCGGTGAACATCGAGAGCAGATCAAGGCGGTGAGCAATGGCATGAGAGACCATGAGGCGCAGGGTCTGGGGGGCGTGGCGCGTATCGGCGTCGGTAAAGAGCAGCCAGTCGCCGCTTGCCAGAGTGGCGCCGGTGTGAAGGGCGTGGGCCTTGCCGGCCCAGCCGGGGGGCAGCTCGTCGACGCGCGTGACGCGCAGACGCGAGTCGCGCTGCTGCCAGGTGGCCAGGCGCGCCGGCGTGGCGTCGGTCGAGCCGTCATCAACAACAATGACCTCAAAATCAGGGTAGTCCTGACCTAACAGCGAGGCGAGACAGCCATCGATATTCTCCTCCTCGTTGCGCACAGGCAGAATAATGGAGACACGTGGAGCTGGCTGCGGCAGCCGCCGCGGGCGAGGCGTAGCTGTCTCGCGAATGGCCTTCTGAATACGGTAGTCCTGCCACAGGCCCACTAGAACGCTGGCACTGAGCAGGAGGGTACGTAGTGCGCTCAAGAGGCGCGTTACTTTTGGCATACCTCTATAATTCCGCCTTTACTGACTGAATAAGTAAGTAGCAAAGCAAGCGTGCTCTTTTCAAGCGCGAGCAGGGCCCCCTCCGGGGCCCTGGCAGCGCGTATATTGTAGCGTGAAGCGGGCCAAAGAAGGGGCCGACCAGGGCTGGACTGTTACACCGAGAGAGGGCCTTCTCTGCGTGGGGAGGAAGGTGGCGGTGTAGCTGCGGAGAGGAGCTGCACCTGCTCCTCGACCACGCGCCGCATCTGCTCGGCAGAGGAGAAATCTCGGCGGTAAAGCGCTGGGCCAAAGCGCACAGTGACCCGCCAGCGCTGGTGGCGTCCATTTTCGCGGGCGTAGGCCAGACCAGCCGGGACGACGGCCACCTGCGTACGGCCATCGCGCTCTGCCATCTCGACCAGCTTGACGAAGCCGGGGCGGAACGGCAAAAACTGCTCCAGATTTGATTTGGGCGAGGGATGGGGGTCAATATTCGGATAGGCCTCCGGGAAGATAATGAGGACCTCGCCCGCCCGGAGCAGGCTGACCGCGCGCCTGGCCATTTGGCGCAAGTAGCGCCGCACCTCGCGCTGACTATACGCGCGGGGCTTACCGTTGCTGCTGGTCTCCTGCTCGCGGAATTGCTCGCTGCGCAGTACGACGAGCCAGTCGACTAGCGAGCAGGCCAGCTCAATGGCGAAGCGTGAGGACTTCGAGCGCAGCCAGTCGAGGGCGACAACGGTATGCAGGCGGCGCGGGATGGCCCGTAGCAAGGCATAGCCATCATAAAAGTAGTGAAAATGGCGAGCGGCAATCAATACCGGGCCCTTGCGGGGCACCTGCTCTAAGCCCTCGACGCGAATGCGCACCGCCCAATGGGAGATCGCGCGGGCGCCCGCACGCATCAGAAGCCAGGTCGACTGGCTCAGCGCGCGGCGGCCCGGATGCTGAGGGTGGGGAGACCCTTCCTCGCGGGGGAAGACCACCAGCGACTCCGGCACCAGGACAAAGACCGCTGTCAAGAGCAGCGGCGACCAGAGACCGCTACCCAGGTTGAGGGCCATCACAAAGCCGGTATTGGCCGTATAGACAGCGAACGGTAGCCAGATCGCCAGGTGGTGTACATCGAGATGGGAGCGCCACAACCAGCGGCTGATTGCCATCAGTAGCAGGCAGTTAACGATCCACAAAAAGAGGTTCCCCACTGGCAAACCGTAGGCGCTGCTATAACTGCTCAGTAGACCAGTCGCTGTGGCGAGGCGTCCGCTCACAAGCACGGTGTTCAGGGCCAAATCCCAGACTGTCAGAAAGTAGGTGCCGAGCACCAACGACCAGAGCGTCTGTCGCTCCAACCCGAGCCGGTCGGTTAGTTTGCTGGCCAGCAGATAGGATGTGAAGCCCATATAGAACCATGAGAGCGGAAGCGAGTAGGGGACGATGCCGGCTAGCTTCGGACCCGGGAAGGCGGAGAAGGAGGCGGTGCTCAGCGGGATGCCCATCAGGCTGAGCAGGCTCACGGCAATAGAGATGAGCACCGAGGTGGCGAAGAAGACTAGTGTACGCCGCGCATCGATACAGAGCAGGCCAAAGAGCAGCATGGTAGCTGCTCCAAAGAGGATATGCAGCGAGCCGGCCCAGTGTAGGGCGAACTGGAAGATACGCACTCCGATGGGATTGCTGTTCCACAGTTCAGGATGAGGCAGAATAATCAGGAGGCCACCCAGGGCAAAGACAAGCGCCGCCAGGTGGCAGATGAAGAGCAATTTGACGATTCTCATTTGGCAAGGCTACCTCCACGAACACGGACAGTCGGGCGGCATCCAAGGCGAACCCCTCGTCTCACTCACCATTCTATAACCTCTCCGCGCTTTCCGACCAGTCCCAGTGCTCGCTTGCCTTCCTCCGCCTCCCTGCATACGAGATCTCATCGGGGCGGCTGCGGACTGATGGCAGACCTTTCAGAAGGTGGCTGCCTGCTGTTTCTCATGGCTCTGGCTCTTCCAATGCCCGGGCTACCTCTCTGGCCAGGCTTTCTGAGGGCGATTCGTGCTCTTTGATCCGCGAGTGGAAAACGAACGTCTGACCACACTTGAACTGTACGCGGATCAGACGGGCAACATAGCCATCGCGGCGTAAAGGCTGTTCCTCCTGAGAGAGGATGGCTCCCAGGCCCAGAGCTGGATGGATCAGCGTATTGCTGTCCTGGTATTCGCGTTGGAACATCTCATGAAAGGCAACTTCCCAGGAGAGAATATTGAAATAGAATGCTCGGCGATCGCTCTACCCCTCTGTTGACTCCTCCGGAGTGACAGTGGCCGAGGCGATATCATGAAGCCGACGAGCGATCGCCGTCAGGAAGTGATGATCCTGGACATGGTTCATGAGCGTTGGGGGCATGGCCTGCAGGCCATAAAAAGCGCCCAGAAGGCTGCCGAGGAAGAGAGCAATCGTGTCGGTATCGCTGCCAAAAGTATTCACAGCGACGATGATGCCTTGCTGAGGGTGTTGGAGGTATTTCAAGCGGCATGAGCACCTCGGCAGGCCAGCCAAGAGCATCGCTGATCGCTCCATAAAGCATTGCTCCCTGGAAACGCTCGTTCAGAGAGAGGCTACCAGCCATTAAAGTCTCCTGCTCTTAAGCTTGGCATCTATAGAAGTTGGGATTACCTATACTTTTCTCTGGCCTGCTTCCAAAAAAGGAAGCGGCATGATCTCACGCCGCTTCCTGACTTTGCGTAGCTATCTCGCAAAGAAGCAGGGTACAACCTGACAGGCCTCCTCTTGCCTCAAGAGGCCGGGAGGACAGACAGCCTATCCGCTAAAGCTGGGGGAGCAACTCGCGCGAGCGCCAGCGCTCGATAGCCTCGATGACAAGCACATGCTCGACGGCCTTAACGCGCTCATGCAGCGTTTCCTCTGTGTCGCCTTCCAGAATGGGCACCTCCGCCCGACAAAGCACCGGACCGGCGTCGACCGCTGGCGTCACATAGTGGACGGTGCTCCCCGTGACTTTGACGCCGGCCTCCAGTGCCTGGCGAACGGCATGCAGGCCCCGGAAAGCCGGGATAGCGCTGCCGTCGCTGGCGATATACACATCGGCGCTGGGATCATCGGGCAGGAGCGCCGGATGCAGGTTGATCACCCGCCGCGGGAAACGGGCCAGAAACTCGGCGCTCAGAATGCGCATCCAGCCCGCCAATACCACCAGGTCGACGCGGAACAGCTCCAGCAGTGCCGCAAGACGCTGCTCGCTCTCCTCGCGCTCGCGCCACGGCAGATAGATCGCTGGCAGGCGGTGTCTGAGCGCGCGCTGCAGGCCCGCCGCACCGGCCACATTGCTCACCACAAGGGCGATCTCAGCCGCATGCAGCCGTCCGCTCTCGCAAGCATCGATAATCGCCTGCAGATTAGTTCCACTGCCGGAGATCAGTACCCCCAGACGCAGATGTGGTACAGGCTCGACCTTGCCGCCTGGCTCCCCCTGACACATGTCTGCTCTAGGCACTGGCTCCACCATGACCGCGCACCTCGGCATCGGCGCGCTCCAGCTCGGCGGCGAAACGCTCGCGATAGGTCGCCAGACGCCGGGCCAGATCCTGATCAAAGAGTGCCAGCATCTTGGCTGCCAACAGCGCCGCCCCGTCCGGCTCCAGAATCGTCGGCGAGGCGATGCCCGAAGGCAGGCGCAGCGACGAGAGCACATCCATGCCCGCGAAGCGGTCGCTGTAAGGCGGGCAGGCAATCACCGGAAAGCGCGTGTTGGCGTCAACTACCGCCGACAAAGCATTAGAGCGCCCGGCAATCGTAATATAGACAATGGGGTCGCTGCTCCCTTCGTAACTCTCCAGGATCTCCAGCAGGCGGCGCGTGGCCTTGTGAGCGGAACAGACGCGCAGCTCATAGGCAAGTTGCAGCTCCTGCAGCGTCTTCACAATGCTCTCAGCATGACCACGATCGCCTTTGCTCCCCATGATAATCACAACTTTAGCTGCCATGTGAACCTCACATCTCCTTTTCTTGTTCTTGTTCTTGAAAAAGAACTGAATAAGTCAGCAGGTTATCCATTGCTGTAGACGCTGGCGCGGGCCTAAGACTGTAGGGCGCGCAGGCCGCGTTTAGCAATATCGCGGCGATAGTGCATACCCTCGAAGTGGATCAGGCGGGCCGCCTCGTAGGCGCGCGCCAGGGCTTCCGCGAGCGTAGCGCCATAAGCGGCCACGCTCAGAACGCGCCCACCCGCTGTCACCAGCTCGCCATCGCGCAAAGCGGTGCCGGCATGGAAGACCTGCACCTGCTCTAGCCGGCTCGCCTCGGCCAGGCCCCGAATCGGGAGGCCAGTGCGATAGCTGCCGGGATAGCCACCGGAAGCCAGCGTCAGACTGACCGCATAGCCTGGACGCCAGAGCTGCACGCCGGCCAGACGCTGTGGCTCCTGCAACAGCGTGAGCAAATCAACATCGCGCTCCAGCAAGAGCATCATAGCCTGCGTCTCTGGATCACCGAAGCGTACGTTATGCTCCAGCACCATCGGCCCACGCTCGGTCAGCATAATATTCGAATAGAGGACCCCTGAGAAAGCGATACCGCGCTCCTGCAGCGCCCGCAGCGTTGCCGCGATGATGCGCTCCTGTACCACGCGCTCGGTCTCGGCGGAAACAAACGGCAGTGGCGCATAGGCACCCATGCCGCCCGTATTAAGGCCCTCATCATTATCCAGAGCGCGCTTATGATCCTGCGTTAACACCAGCGGCACAAAGCTGGTCCCGTTGCAGAGCGCCGTCGAACCGATCTCGTCCCCCTGCAAATAATCCTCAATCACTACCACCTCACCGGCACTGCCAAAGACCCGCTCGACCATCATCTGCTGTACTGCCGTACGAGCGGTCTCCAGGTCCAGGGCCACAATTGCCCCCTTGCCAGCGGCATTGCCATCGGCCTTCACCACGACCGGAGCGCCGTGCTCCTCCAGATAGGCCAGAGCGGCGGCGGGATCACGAAAGCTGCGATGCTGGGCGGTCGGAATACCAGCCGCCTCCATTAGCTCCTTGGCAAAAGCCTTGCTCCCTTCCAGCAGAGCGCCAGCCTGCCGCGGCCCAAAGATGGGCAGGCCACGCGCCTCAAAGACGTCGACGAGGCCCGCAATCAACGGCGCCTCGGGACCGACGACGGTGAAATCAATGGCCTGGCGCTCAGCGAACTCAGCCAGGCGCTCCAACTCGTGCAGCCCGATGGGCACGCACTCCGCCAGGGCGGCCATGCCTGGATTGCCCGGAGCTGCCCACAGCCGCGTCACGCGCGGGCTCTGAGCCAGCTTCCAAAGCAGCGCGTGCTCACGTGCCCCCGAACCAATGACCAATACTCGCATAGGTAGCAACTCCTCCTTGTACCCCTCACTCCTCGCGCACGCCTCTCACGCGCTGACACTCGGCCTCTAGCCTCACTCACGGCTCAGGGACGCGAGGGCTGGCGCGCGAGCGGCAAAGGATGAGACTCGTCGGCGGCTAGAACAGGGTCGAACGGCCAGCCTTCACGGCGCATACAGCCATAGCAAAACTCGCGATGCAGCAGCTCCTCATAGCAGGCTGGCCCCTCATGCTCGGCTGCTGCTCTGCCTTTCCGGGCATCGCTCTGGGCTTGGGCTGCCCCCGACTCTGCCATCTCTGGCGCTGGGGCCGCTGCCTCCCCCAGGCGGCGCACCGAAGCAATGGCCCGCCCCAGGCCGGCGATGCTCAGATAACCCAAGCTATCGACGCCGATATACTCCGCTATCTCCTCAATGCTGCGCCCAGCCGCAATCAGTTCATCCTCGTGAGGGATGTCGATTCCGAAGTAGCAGGGATGACGCAGCGGCGGCGCACTCGACCGCAAGTGAATCTCACGCACTCCCTGATGACGAAGGGCCGCTACCAGACGCTTCATGGTGTTGCCTCGCACAATCGAATCGTCGACAATCACCAGGCGCTGGCCCTCTACCTTGGGACGTACGAAATTAAACTTCAGATCGACCTCCATCTGACGGAGACGCTGATCGGGCTTAATGAAGGTACGATCGCTATAGCGGTTCTTAATAATCGCCTGGCCGTAGGGAATGCCCGAAGCGGCAGCATAACCCAGCGCTGCCGGAATCGACGAATCCGGCACCGGGACCACCAAATCGGCGTCTATCGGGTGCTCGCGGGCCAGCTCGCGACCCAGCGCCTCGCGTACCAAATAGACGTAGCGATCATTGACGTAGCTGGTGGCATCCGAAAAGTAGATATACTCGAAAACGCAGAGCGTCTGGCGCGGAGCCTGAGCCAGAATCTCCGAGCGCAGGCCTTGCTCATCGATAGTGATCAGCTCACCGGGCTCAATATTTCGCACAAAGGTGGCTCCGATGCGATCGAGGGCACACGACTCTGAAGCGGTGATCCAGATGTCACCGATGCGCCCCAGGCAGAGCGGGCGCATCCCCCAGGGATCGCGCACGGCGTAGAGCTTACCCTCCGCCAGGATCACCAGACTATAGGCTCCCTTCAACAGCGGAAAAGCCGTCAGCATACGCTCGCGCAGAGTTGCCCCCTCCACCAGCAGGAGCAAGAGAGCGATCGCCTCGCTGTCGGTCGTCGAAGAGAGCAAATGCTGCGGCAGGCGCGCGCGCAAAGCCGACCCATTAACCAAGTTTCCATTGTGAGCTACCGCAATCGCCCGCGGGCGTGCGCTATCCTGACCATCCTCCTGCTCGCCGACAACGAACGGGCCGGCATTCTCGACGCAACTGGAGCCGGTTGTTGAATAGCGCACATGGCCGATGCCGCAGCGCGTAGGGGGCAGACCCTGGCCCATATCGGAGAAGACCTCGCGCACCTTGCCCATGCCCACACGATGAGCGATGCGGCCCGCCTCGTCATAAACCGCCATGCCCGCGCTCTCCTGGCCGCGGTGCTGTAAGGCTGTCAGAGCCAGCGTCAAATACTGGCGCACATCGATGCTCTCGTCGCCCGGTCTGGCGTAGATCCCAACAATACCGCAGGCATCGCGCAGTCGCTCCATGGCTTCCTTCCTGCTTTCCTCTTCTTCAAAACGGTGCGGGCGGTGCAGAAAGTGGACTGCACCGCCCTGTAGCCTTGCTCAGATGCGCAATTTCCCAGTCAAGTCGGCCACCAGAGCATAGCGGTCGGCGATTCCCTGCAGATCCTGCTCAGTGACCTCCTTCAGATTGCGGTAAACCTGCTTGTCGAGCATGCGATTCTTATCGCCACCGGGCCAGAGGCGCCAGCTATCGTTATCGATGACATCGGCGACCAACAGCTTGCCCTCACTATCGCGCCCGAACTCGATTTTCAGATCGACTAGCGTGACATCAACGCTCGCCCAGGCCCGTTCGAGGGTCTCAAAAACGCGGCGCCCCTGCTCGGCCATCCAGGCGATCTCTTCGGCAGTTGCCAGGCCCATATTGATGATGTCCTCATCCCAGATCTGGGGATCATGACGCGCATCATCCTTCAGGAACGTCTCGATCACCAGCGGATCAAAGCGCGTGCCCTCGCTGACCTCGGGGTGGCGCTTCAGGTAGGAGCCGGTGGCGATACGACGCTGCACATGCTCGATGGGCAGCATCTGGCAGCGCTTCACCAGCAGCGTTGTGTCATTGATCTGGCGTACAAAGTGGGTTGGGATGCCCGCCGCGTTGAGCAGACGGAAAACATTGGCCGTTGTGATGGTACTCCAGCGTCCCTTACCAGTGAGCTGGTCACGGCGCGCGCCATCCCCCGCCGTGATCTGATCCTTGCTGACCATGTAGACCAGGGTCGGATCTTCGGGATGAGCGTAGATCTGCTTCGTCTTACCCTCTGCCAGCAAAGGGCCGAAAGTCACCTGCTCCTCATGTCCGGTGCTCATATTGCTACCTGCTCCTCTCTTTTTCTCTCTTCTGTTACGTTCCTGCAGTGCAAGCAGGCTAGAAAATTCAGACCAGGATGACGCCCTCGCCCTGACGGATGACCCCGATGGGGATCAGCTCGGGCAGTAAACGCCGGGCCTGGTCCACGTGATCCTCTGCAACCACCAGGACCATACCGATTCCCATATTGAAAGTGCGGTACATCTCGGCAGCCTCGATCTGGCCGAGACGGGCGATCAGCCTAAAGAGCGGAGGCACCGTCCAGGCTCCAGTCTCGATGACCGCCTGGGTACCTGGTGGCAGAATGCGGACGACGTTGCCCTGAAAACCGCCGCCGGTGATATGCGCCAGGCCCTTGAGGGCCGCGCCAAGCTCGGCACGCAGGCGCATAATCTCCTCTAGATAGCAGCGATGGGGACGCAGCAGGGCCTCACCCAGCGGCTCCCCCAGCTCTGGAAAGACTGTTTCCAGAGGATAAGCGGCGAAAACACGCCGCGCCAGTGAATAGCCATTCGTGTGCAGACCGCTGGAAGGCAGTCCCAGCAGGACATCGCCGGCGCAGATCGTGGCCGGATCGATACGTTCCGCCGCTTCAACTGCCCCGACCAGCGTCCCGGCCAGATCAAAGGTACCGGGCACATACATATCGGGCATCTCAGCGGTCTCGCCTCCCAGCAAGGCACAATTCACCTCTTGACAGGCCCGGGCCACGCTCGCCACAATCGTCGCCGCCTGCTCAGGATCAAGCTGGCCCGTGGCCAGGTAGTCCATGAAGAAGAGCGGCCTTGCTCCCTGAGTCAGCAAGTCATTGACACAGTGATTAACCAGATCGTAACCAATTGTGGTAAAGCGGTCCATCTGGACCGCCAGCAGTGTTTTCGTTCCCACGCCATCGGTGGTGGCCACAAGGACCGGCTCACGCATCTCCTTGAGGGCCTCAGCTCGAAAGGCAGCGGCGAAAGCCCCCACGCCGGCCAGGACAGCGGGGCCATGAGTAGCGCGTACCGCAGCTTTCATTAGCTCAACGGCATGTTCTCCTGCCTCAATATGGACACCGCTGGCGGCATACGAGAGCGACACCGGCTCACCTATGTTCACGCTAGTGGCCGCTGGGCGTCCCCACGCGCCGCTCATTGAGGCTGAGGGAGGCCCCGACCTGCGCGTCGGCCCCGACTGCTCGCTGCTCTCACCCTCGCTTGCCAGGTGGGCCGCCCAGGTGCGGCGCTCGCCTCCCGCTCCGACGCGCTCGCGTGCGCTGGCAGTAGGGGCTGCCGGCGGCGCCTCCTGACCCAGCAACTGACAGACATAGGCATAAGCGTTTTGAAACAGCAGGAGGCCGTCGGCAGGACTGCGCTGCTGAGGATGCTGGAGCGCGCGGACATAGCGCTCAGGATGGGGCATCAAACCCAGTACGTTGCCTGCCGGATTGCAGAGACCGGCGACATTCGCCAGCGAGCCATTGGGATTGGCGGGATAGCCATCACCATCGTAGAGCAGAGCAATCTGCTCATGCCGGCGCAGCTCCTCCAGTTGCTCGCCGTCGGCCAACACGAAGCGCCCCTCACCGTGGGCGACAGGTAGCTCCAAGGGACGGTACAGACCGCGCGTAAAGATGCAACGGCTACTCTCTGTCACCAGCGAAATCCAGCGGCACTCGAAGCGCCCCGAGCTATTGGCCGTCAGGCTGGCCGTCTGACGAAAATTGCTCCAGTCTGTATGCGGCAAGAGGCCAGCGCGCACCAGCACCTGAAAGCCATTGCAGATACCCAACAGCGGGCGGCCCTCCTCCACAAAGCGCTGTAGCTGCTGACCCAAGTGCACCGTCAAATTCTTTGCCAGCAGCGTCCCCGCTCCCAGATCATCACCATACGAGAAGCCGCCTGGCAAGACCAAGAAATGGTAGCTCAGCAGCCGCTCCGGCTCGCGCAGCAGCGTATTAATATGGACCAGCTCCGTGTCGAAGCCGGCCAGGCGGCAGGCATAAGCTGTCTCGCGTTCGCAGTTGATACCCGGGGCCCGCAAGACCAAAGCGCGCGGCACAACGCTCATGGTACCTCTCCCTTCCAGGCAGCCTGCAACTCAGCGATCGAGAGGTCGATCAGCGTCTCCGTTCCCTGTTTGATTACAAAACGCCCGCTGGCCGTCACATGGCCAAGCGCTGCCAGCGCCGTCACTCCACCAGCACGCATATGGGCCTCAAAGGCCTCGCGCTGGCCTGGGGCCACCTCGACCAGAAAGCGCGACGGACTTTCACTAAAGAGCAGGATCGTGGAGCGGAAACCCTCTGGCAGCGCCTCCAGACCGCTTGCCGGCTGGCGTGCCAGATCAATGCTCACGCCCAGCAGACCGGCAAGCGCCATCTCTGCCGCCGCAACAGCTAACCCTCCCTCTGCAAGATCATGGCAGGACTGCACCAGGCCGCGCCGAATCGCCTCGCCCAGGACCTTCATCGTCGTCCGCGCCTGCTCCAGCTCTACCTGGGGCAGAGAGGTGATCGGCAGCAGCTCCGTTCCCACTACCTCAGCGTAATGCGAGGCCGCCAGCTCGTTGCGCGTCAGACCTACCATGTAAAGCAGATTACCGGCCGCTTTCAAGGCCATATCAACTGTCTGCGCCGCGTCTTCGATCACCCCGAGCGCCGAAATCAGCAGTGTCGGCAGCACCGGCAGACGGCGCTCACCGTGACGGTACTCATTATTCAAGCTATCCTTGCCAGAGATGAAAGGGGTACCAAAGCCCAGCGCCGCATCGTAGCAGCCACGCGCCGCCCGCACCAGCATGCCAAGCTGCTCGGGATCGGCAGGGCTACCCCAGCAAAAGTTATCCAGCAGCGCTGCCCGCTCGATATCGCCGCCCAACGCTGTCAGATTGCGCAGGGCCTCATCCACCGCATTGAGCGCCATATGATAGGGGTCGATCTTACCATAAAGTGGATTGATGCCATTGGCCAGCACTACCCCAGCGCGTGGCAAGCTCAAATCTTCTAACAGCGGCTGCAAGACCGCCCCATCGCCGGGTCCATTGCCTGCCCGCCCCACCAGCGGCTTACGCACCGTGGCCCCTTGCACCTCGTGATCGTAGCGCCGTACCACGCCTTCCTTGGAGCCGATCGTCGGATGGCGCAGCAGCATCAACAAGACATCAGCCGCATCGGGCAGAGCCTCCGGCGAGGCCGTTGCCGAACCGACCGTCAAAGGACGCTGGCGCCAAACCGCCTCTAGCGTCCGCTGGGGACGGCCCTCATGCAAGAAAGCCATCTCCAGATCAGCTACTACCTCCTCACCCCAGGTCACCGTTAGTCGGCCATCATCCGTAAACTCGCCCAAGACGGTCGCCTCCACCTCCTCCAAGGCGCACAACTCCAGCAACTCATCAAGGCAGGCTGGCGGCACAGCCAACACCATGCGCTCCTGAGCCTCAGAGAGCCAGACCTCCCAGGGAGCCAACCCCTGATACTTCAGCGGAGCCCGCGCCAAATCCACACGCACCCCTGTACCTGCCCCCATCTCGCCGATCGCCGACGAAAAGCCGCCTGCCCCGCAATCGGTGATCGCATGATAGAGGCCACGCTCACGGGCCTGGAGCACCACATCTGTCACCTTTTTCTCCGTAATGGGTGCGCCAATCTGGACCGCGCTACCGGCCACGGCCTGCGTCTCACTGCTCATCTCGCCCGAAGAAAAGGTCGCGCCGTGAATCCCATCGCGTCCCGTGCGACCCCCCAGCACCACCACCAAATCGCCTGGCTCCACGCAGCGGGGATGGCTCCCGTGCGGCAGCAGCCCGAGACAGCCGCAGAACACCAGCGGATTGCAAAGGTACTCGCGGTGATAGAGTACGGCTCCGTTCACCGTCGGGATGCCCATCTTATTACCATAATCACGAATGCCGTTCACCACTCCCGAGACGACGCGCCGTGGCGCCAGCACGCCCGGCGGCAGCTCCTCCACTGGCGTATCGGGTGGCCCGAAGCAGAGCACATCGGTACAGGCAATAGGGCGAGCTGAGACCCCCAACACATCGCGGATCACCCCGCCAACGCCTGTATTGGCTCCTCCAAACGGCTCAATCGCCGAAGGATGATTATGCGTCTCCACCTTAAACGCCAGATCGTACCCCTCTGTGAACTGCACTACCCCCGCATTGTCGCTGAAAGCCGAAACCACCCACGGACGCGCCAGCTCGCTCGTCGCCCGCATGATGAAAGAGCGCAGCAACCCGGGGATCATCTCCTCAAAGGCCACCTCATCGGCAGAAGTCAGCTCGCGATAACGAACGGTCGCCTTAAACGTCTTATGGGAACAGTGCTCAGACCATGTCTGCGCCAGCGTCTCCAGCTCCACATCGGTAGGTGCGCGCCCCTGCTGACGGAAATATTCCTGAATCGCCTGCATCTCCTCAAGCGTTAGCGCTAGCATTCTGGTGCGGCTCAAATTGTTCAGTTCATCAGCGTTCATTTCGACAAGAGGGAGACGGGTGACAAGCGGGGAAGAGCCACTAGAAGGGGAAAGGGGAGAAGAAACGGGGAAAGAGCGGGAAGCAGTCACGCTGCTACCAGGGGCCCGCTCGCCCTCCGCCGGCAGGAGGCGGTAAAACTGAATGACCGGATTATAAAGCAAAGCCTCAGCAATCACGCGGACCTCTTGCCGACTGAGGCGCTCGTCTAGAAAATAACGCCGGCCTGTCGCGACTCGTTCCAGGCCGGTCATCCCAAGCAGAGAGGCGGCGAGCAAGACACTGTCCGCCAGCGTATCAGTGACGCCTGGGAGAAAAAATACGTCTATGATATGACCAGCAGCCCCGACGGCGGGGCGTGTAGCAGAGGGCAGCAGCGAAAAGGTCTGAGTAACAGGATCGATCAACAGCTCGCGGGCGAGGCGCGAAACCTCGTCCGGGGAGCAACTACCGCTGAGAAAATAGAGCTGAGCAGTGCGGAAGAAAAAGGGGGGAGCGCTCTCTGAGAGAGTAGCTAGCGCGGGCAGCCTGGCACGCGAGAGATAGGACAGCTCACGAATAAGCTGTTGGGCCTGAATATCATACTGCGGCGAGGTTGCCCGTACCTCAATATGGTAGTCGGTCACAGTACTTCTACCCACTACTTCGTCCTGTCCGGGGGACAGATTGCTGTTTCCATTGAATGGAACAGCCTCATTGTAGCACTTTCGGGTAATCCCTGGCAAGACTATGGTGAGAAAGGCTGCTATGCTTTTTACAGATCAGAATCGGCATATTTTCACTGACCGATAACAGCTATCTTGCAGTACAATATCTTGATGCAAAATAACTTTTTAGCTATACTTCTATTCAGAAAAGCTCAGCTTTTGGAAAAGACTATTTTCTAGTGAACTCGGGGCAGATGTCAATCTTACCCCGCAGGACTGGCGTTTGAGGTGAATGAAGGAGTGCATTGCATGGTAGCTTCCCAGAACCACATCGTAAAAGACTGCGGCTACGTGCTGGATGCGGAGAATGCGGCTGAGACGGCTCGTCTCATGCTAAGGGACAGGCTTGTCAACGAGGCGATGGGGGGAGTACTGCCAGAAGGGGTTGAGAGTCGACAACTAGGGAAGGTGCTCGACCTGGCATGTGGACCTGGGGGCTGGGTACTAGAGACAGCGCAGCGCTATCCGTGGGCGCAAGTGACTGGGATAGACATTAGCGAAACTCTCATCCAGTATGCACGAGCTCAAGCGCAGGTTCAGGGACTGAGCAACGCGCGCTTTGAAGTCATGGATCTACTAGAAGAACCATTACCGTTACCTTCCGACACCTTTGACCTGGTCAACGCTCGCGACCTGACCGGCCTCCTGACGCCCATCACCTGGCCGCGAGTGCTACGCGAGGCCCTGCGTATCTGCCGGCCTGGCGGCCTCCTCCGGCTCACCGAATTTGAGCGCCCGGTGAGCAACGGGCCTGCGTTTATGCAGCTCCAGGAGCTGACCAGGCAGGCCTTTCAGCGAACCGGACGCAGCTTTCCGCCGCCCAGCCATCATCTCGGCGTGCTCCCGCGGCTCGCCGCGCTTCTGCGCGAAGCCGGTTGTTGCCAGATCCAGCAGCGGGCCTATGTCCTGGACTTCTCCGCCGGCAGCGAGGCCCATGAGGCGCTCTGTCGTAGCTATGAGGTCGAGCTGCTACTGAGCCGACCCTTTCTCCTGGATGCCGGAGTGACCACCGCGGCCGAATTTGACGCCCTATACCGTCGTGCTCTCTTAGAGATGTTGGACGACACCTTTGCCGGTCTCTGTTATATCCTGTCCGCCTGGGGAAAGAAAGCCGGCGAAGGAGCCGGACTATAAGGGCTGCCATCGTTCCGGCCCCCATACGCGCCGGCGGCCTACCCTGGAGGGGTCAGACCCTATGCCCGTGCCAGCAGTAGCAAAGCAGCTACATACGAGCGTAACAAGGAGGGGGAGCAGTCGTAGCCCGCACCACCAGCGTCGTTGCCAGGCGGAAATGCGCCGGCTCGGCGCTCTCGATCGTGGCTGTGATCGACGTCTGAGACGACTGGAGCTGGCGCTGAGACGAGCCAGCATAGCGCGCCAACAAGGGCGAAGCGCGCAGCAGAGCCCCTCCAGAGCGCTCGGGCGCCTCTAACAGCGAAAGGAGCAGTTCTAGAGCACACTGCCCCATTTCCGACAGCGGCTGACGCACCGTAGTCAAGGGCGGACGCATATGACCAGAAGAGGGAATATCGTCAAAGCCGACCAGCGAGACATCTTCTGGAATGCGCAGGCCGAACTCCTCCGCTGCGCCCATGACACCGTAGGCCATCAGATCACTTGCCGCAAAGATAGCCGTGGGGCGCGTGCGTTCAGGCAGCGCGAAAAACTGACAGGCGCAGGCCCGACCCCCTGGGGGCATAAAGTCGCCTTGCAGAATCAGCGAAGGGTCCAGCGGAATACCATAGTCCTGGAGCGCATCACAGTAACCCTGAAAGCGCTCGCGCGAAACCTGATATTTCAATGGCCCTTGAATATGGGCAATCCGTCGGTGGCCCAGCTCGATCAAATGGCGCGTCGCCGCATAAGCACCGGCGCGGTTATCGGCCGTGATCCAGGGAATCTGCTCAGGCGGCAGACCCTGGTCATCGAGCAGCACCACAGGCAGGCCCTGCCGCTGCAGCGCAGGCAGGTAGCGCGCCGACTGGCCCGGAAAGATCGCCAGCAGGCCGGCGATCAGACGATTCGCCAGAATGCGATTAATAACGTCGCTGCGATCCCGCTCGTGGTTGCTGGTCTTGATACTGTAGAGCACCAGCTCATAGCTGGTCTCCTCAACGACCTCGGCAATGCCCCGCATGATATCAGGGATCAGTGGCCAGGTCAGGGCCGGAACCAGGACAGCAATCAGGTGACCCTTGCCCCCGGCCAGACCCGAGGCGGCCACGCTCGGCACGAAGTTGTGTTCTTCCATGATACGCAAAATCCGTTCGCGCGTCACCGGATCAACATCCGGTTTGTGATTGAGCACCCGCGAGACCGTGGCTTTGGAGACACCAGCCAGACGGGCGATATCGCTGATCGTCATGCGCTTGCTCATGCTCCTGCCTCACTGCGTCTTGCATGCAGCCTCTGCCCTGCTGTCGCCTTCTAAGCGTTACCGGTTACGATACCGGTATCGTAACCGGTTACAAGGTACAGTGTAATAACGAGTGCTTGCTATGTCAAGGGGACAGGACCGAAGTCGGCGGGCAAGAGGCGGCCAGTGGGGGAGAAATTGCTCCCCGCTGAAGCCTGGTGCCGGCCTGGTCCTAGGCCGATGGTCACATTGACAGCACAGAGAGCGCCTTTTATCCTGAAGGACAGGAAACTCTTACGGCGGAGGCAGATATTCAGTCATGGCTCCTGACTTTGCCCATCTCCATGTCCACACGGAGTACTCCCTCCTTGATGGCCTCAGCCGCATCAATGCCCTGGTCAAACGGACGAAGGAGCTAGGCATGAAGCATCTGGCCATTACTGACCACGGCGTTATGTATGGGGCCATCGAGTTCTATAAAGCCTGCAAGAATGAAGGTATTCACCCTGTTATTGGCGTAGAAGCCTATCTCACTGAAGATCTCCATGATCGCTCAAAGCGCTATAAAGAGGACTATAATCATCTACTGCTTTTAGCTAAGAACTATACTGGTTATCGCAATTTAATGAAGCTGACCACCATCGCTAACACCGAGGGGGTGCATCTTAACAAACCGCGCATCGATCGTCGCTGTCTGGAGCAGTATGGCGAGGGGCTGATAGCCACCTCCTCCTGTCTGGGCGGTGAGATCCCGCAGCTCCTGATCCAAGAGAAGATCGACGAGGCGCGCAAAATCATTCGCTGGTATCAAGATGTCTTTGGTCCAGAGAACTTTTATTTCGAGCTTCAAGAGCATACTGGCTATCCTGAGCAAAAGATTGTCAACAAGCGCCTCTACGAGCTGCATCGCGAAATGGGTGTGCCGCTGATCGTCACCAACGACCTGCACTATGTCAATGCCGAAGATGCTCACACCCATGAGGTACTGCTCTGCGTCCAGACTCAGAGCCAATTAAATGACCCGCGGCGCTTCAAATTCGAAAGCCACGAATTCTACTTACGCAGTCCCGAAGAGATGCAGCGCCTCTTTCCTGATCTCCCTGAAGCGCTGCTAAATACAGTGCGCCTGGCCGAATCCTGCGAGGTTGATCCTCTGGCCTATAAAGCTTCGCTTCCGGCGTATACTATTCCCCCTGAGTTCCCCTCACAAGAGGCCTATCTCTACCATCTCTGTCTGCAGGGTGTCAAAGAGCGCTTCGGCGAAATGACCGAGCGCATCAAGCAGCAGCTTGACTATGAGTTCAACCTGATCGTTCAGAAGGGCTTTGTACCTTATTTCCTGATCGAGTGGGACTTCGTGAATTACGCGCGTCAGCATGGCATCCGATGCTCAGCGCGTGGCTCGGCGGCTGGCAGTCTGCTTGCCTATGTACTCGGCATCACCAATGTGGACCCGTTGCGCTATCAGCTTCTATTCGAGCGCTTTCTGAACCCCGAGCGCTCGGATATGCCCGATATTGATATGGACTTCCCGGATGATCGGCGCGCCGAAGTCATTGACTATGTGGCGCGCAAGTACGGGCCTGAATGCGTAGCGCAGATGGTAACCTTCATGACAATGGCCGCCAAAAACTCGGTGCGCGATGTCGCGCGGGTCATGGGGCAGCAGGAGCTAGGTGACCGTATCGCCAGGCTGATCCCCTCGGGGCCGAAGGTCACCTTAGAGAGCGCCCTGGACAACGTCCGCGAGCTGCGTACTCTCTACGACCAAAGCCCGACGGCGCGCGAGCTGATTGATCAGGCCAAGGCCCTGGAAGGCTCGGTGCGAGGCACTGGGGTCCATGCTGCTGGCGTCATCATCGCCAATGAGCCGCTGGAGCACTTTGTGCCGTTGCAGGCCATCAACCCGAAGGACCCCTCTCAGGGCTGGAAGACCCAGTACGAACAGGTGCACCTGGAAGAGCTGGGTCTGATCAAATTCGACTTTCTGGGCCTTTCCAACCTGACCATTCTGGACAACACCCTCAAGTTCATCAAGCAGTCCCGGGGCGAAGAAGTTATCCTGGAGCAATTGCCGCTTGATCCTCTGCCCGAGACCGACGAACGCAGCCGCGAGCTGAACGAGAAGCGCGCCCGCGCCTTTGCTCTCCTGGCTGAAGGCGAGACAACAGGCATCTTCCAGCTTGAAGGCGCCAAGATGCGCGAATACATCAAGCAGCTCAAGCCGACCTGCATCGAAGACATCACCGCAATGGTGGCCCTCTACCGTCCCGGGCCAATGGACAGCATTCCTGACTTTATCGCCGCCAAGCACGGCAAAAAGCAAGTCAGCTACCTTGACCCGCGGCTCAAGGAGTGGCTCGAAGAATCCTACGGCGTGATTGTCTAT
Source organism: Thermogemmatispora argillosa (assembly GCF_059696725.1). Lineage (NCBI taxonomy): Bacteria > Bacillati > Chloroflexota > Ktedonobacteria > Thermogemmatisporales > Thermogemmatisporaceae > Thermogemmatispora > Thermogemmatispora argillosa. The sequence goes on from NZ_AP019377.1 coordinate 3,071,698, forward strand.
CAGGACCAGGTGCTGCAGATTGCCGTCCACCTGGCTGGCTTCTCCTGGGGCAAAGTCAACAAGTTCCGCAAGGCCCTTAGCAAGAAGAAGATGGACGAAGTAGAGAGCTACAAAGGCGACTTCGTCGAAGGCTGCCTCAAGAACGGCATGAAACGCGAAGTCGCTGAGCAGCTCTTTGAGCTGATCCTACCCTTCGGTGGCTATGGCTTCAACAAGGCCCACGCTGCCAGCTACGCTGTCGTGGCCTACTATACCGCCTACCTGAAGGCCAACTACCCTGCCGAGTTCATGGCGGCCACCATGACAACGGAGGCGGCCGACGCCAAGAAGATCGCCAATGCGGTAGCCGAATGCAAGCGCCTCGGCGTGCCGGTCTGGGGACCAGATGTCAACGCCAGCCAGAAAGGCTTCACCGTCGAAAACGGCGGCGTCCGCTTTGGCCTACTGGCCATCAAAGGCATCGGCGAAGGGCCGATCGAGGAGATCCTGAGAGCCCGGGAGGAGGGCGGTCCCTTCCGCGATTTGGCCGATTTCTGCATTCGCGTCGATCCACGCACAGTGACCCGCGCCGTCATAGAGACTTTGATCAAGGCCGGCGCCATGGATAGCCTGGGCAACGGCAAGCGCCACCAGCTTCTCGATGCCGTTGAACGCGCTATGCAGATCGGCAAAAGCGAGCGCGCCGCCCGTGAAAAGGGGCTGGTCAGTCTCTTCGGCGAAAGCCTCAGCGTAGAGCCAAGCTTTGCCTTCCGCCTTAATCCCGAAACCCCTGAAATCCCACGTAAGCAATTGCTCAACTGGGAAAAGGAACTACTGGGCACCTATATTTCACGCCACCCCCTGGCCTACATCAGCGATCTGCTGAGCAAGCGCACCACCCACACAACTGGCCAGCTCAGCGAAGAAATGGAGAACCAGGAAGTGACCCTCGGGGGAACTATTCTGGAGGCGCGGCGCATTACGACTAAGAAGGGCGAGACAATGTGCGTGGCAAAGCTGGAAGACCTGACAGGCACAGTGGAAGTGACAGTCTTCCCTCGGGTCTACGAGCGCACCGCCGACCAGTGGGTTGAAGAAGCGGTGGTCCTGGTTCGGGGCAAAGTGCAGATGCGTCGCGATGAGCCAACCCTCATCTGCGAGGAAATTGAACCTCTCCAGGCCGCTGAGGAGGAGCTAAATCGCCGCCGCCATCAGGTCTGTCTACGCTTCCGCACCAGCGGCGAGAGCGAGCGCGCCGTCTCTGACGACATCATCAAGCTCCAGGATCTCTATCGCTATATCCAGGAACGGCCCGGGCGCGATCGCTACGAGCTGATTATCGAAAATGGTCATTGGCGCGTGCGCCTGCGACCGCGCGATAATACTATGCACTATTCACCCGAGCTACATGCTAAGCTTGAAGAGCTGCTCGGACGCGAAGCCATTACTGTCCAGGCGCTTGATGTCTAGCGAACACGTCCAGAGGGCGGCGGGAACAGGCTAACCGTGGAGGAACAAAGGCGGACAGTCAGGCACTGTCTGCCTCACCTCCTCGCGCTGCCGGGCCAGTGCGACCAGGGCTTGACAAAAGAAAAGCCGGTCTGCTATACTGCACTTGTCAAAGGCGGGGCGTAGCGCAGCCCGGTAGCGCACCACAATGGGGTTGTGGTGGTCGGAGGTTCAAATCCTCTCGCCCCGACCTGTTGAGGCACTGGTTTCTAACCAGTGCCTCTCTTTTTACTCACAGCGGTTGCAGGCTGGCTGCATTCCTTCGTCCCTCCATTGGCCAGCGGGGGCCGGACTGTCGGCGCATCCGAAGCCCTCCATTCCACATACTCAAAAGTGGGCATCTGACTCCTGCCATGCCCGGAGAGAAGCGCCTCACGGAGGAAATAACGGGCGGCCCAGAGGAACAGAATACGGGCCGGACGGCGCGGAACCAGCCCATGTAAAGGCAAGCAAAGCGCCAGCCAACCAGCCGACACTCATGCGCACGAGGGTCGATGATGCGTCCTCGTTTTGCTACAGGGCAGGCGAGCAGCCGCAAAGGGGCGTGACACAGTAAGGGAGCTAGCTAGTGCAGCACGGGCAGACGTTCCCAGACAGCGCGCAGCCAACGCGAGCGTAACTCCTCGCCGACCACCAGCAACGTAATGCAGATACCCACCAGTGTACCCAGAATCCAGCAGACAAGCGTGAGCGTAGTAGCATCCATCGACTGCAGCAGATGGATGACCGAAGCCAGCAGGCCCATGAGCGGGCCGCCCTCCATAGGAAGGAGGCGGAGCAAAGCCGGCTGAGTCAACAAACTGCCCAGCGAGGCGATCGTTGCCAATAAGGCTGCGGCCAGCAGCTCGCCCGGAGAAGGGCGCAACTGGGCAAGGATCGAAGACGGCTGTTGCTGAGGAGTGAGGGCCACCCGCTCCATGATGCGCAGAGAGAGATCCGCCGGCTCGGCGACCATCTGAAGACTCTCCAGGTGGCGTACGACCTCTTCGAGCAGCTCCAGCTCAGCACGGCAGCTTGCACAGCGAGCCAGGTGAGCCTCCAAGGCTCGCGTCCGCTCCATCGGTAGCCGTCCATCAAGGTAGAGCTGAAGCTGATCAACAGCCTCACTGCACCGCATTCGTCACCTCCGCTTTCTGAGAATCCGCCTGGCGCTGGGCCTGTAAGCGTGCCTTAAGCAAGTTGCGAGCGCGGAAGAGGTGCGTTTTAATGGTACCGATCGGCATCATCAAAATCTCCGCCATCTCCTCGTAGGTCATTTCCTGCAGATGTCGCAATATCAGAACGATACGGTACTTGGTTGGTAACGCCTCCAGCTGTTCGCGAACCAGAGCCTGGCGAGCATGAGCTTCGAGAGTAGACTCGGCCTGGCGCCTCTGGTCGCCGGCTTCGTCCAGGAGCTGCTTTTCCTGCATAGCGCTCTGGAGAGCCTTGTCGCGCTTGCGCTGTTCGAGCTGGCGCAAGCAGCAGTTATAAGCGATGCGATAGAGCCAGGTAGGAAAGCGGGCCTCGCCGCGGAACGTTGGGAGGCTCTGCCAGGCGGCTAAGAAAGCCTCCTGCGTGATCTCACAGGCCTCCTCGTAGTCCTGCAACATGCGCAGAATCATATTAAAGATGCGGCGCTGGTAGCGCTGAACCAGCAAAGCGAAGGCCTCGCGGTCTCCATGCTGGCTGGCTCTCACGAGCTGAGCATCGTCCTGCTCCAGGCGAGCGCGGGCAGCGCTGGAGAGGGGGAGATTCAGGCTGCGAGCGGAGTGCAGCAGTTCCTCATTCATAGGTTGTGCATCAAGCCTGGTACGACTGGAGAGCGAAGCTCGGCCAGGAACGAAACGGACTTCGTCGTGCAGGACTCTTTCTTAATCGACTTATCTTATATATTATACACGCGAGGCAACAGTAACGAGGTCAGATGCATGTCGTCGAACGTCCTGGCAGCCCTTTTGGGCTGGCTCCTGGCCCTGGTAATCTTTTGTGGCTTTATTGTCCTGCTACGCTACCTTGACCATCGAGAGCGCATGGCACTCATTGCACGTGGGTTAGACCTGGAGAGCCTGCAGAGGCGCAGCCGCAGCCGGAGGACCTTGCGGGCGGGGCTGATTACTATGATGGTAGGGCTAGCCTTGACCTTCGGCCTTTATCCCCTGGGCTTCATGCTGCCATCGGCTCTTACTGCCGCTCCTTTCCATCTCGGCCCCTGGCTGCTGCCGGGCCTGATCCCTCTTGGCGTGGGGGCCGCCCTTGTCGCCAGCTACTACTTAGAGCAAGATGGGCAGCCACCGCACGAGCACAATGGTCCACCACCCCCCTCGATGCCACCTCCTGAAAACGCACGACCCGAGCGTGACTCTCCCTGAAAAAGGGCGTCACGCCCGCTGGTCATCCGTTAGCCTCCTGGTCCTCCCCCGCCCCTCATCTCTTGACAGCTCTGCCCCGTCGTCCTATACTCAGAGCAAGTTCCTTTAGTAAATCAACTAAGTCAACAATAGCCACGAGAAGGAGCTGCCATGTCGCTTATTGAGGAACTCCTAGCGGCAAACGAGCGCTATACCGCCACCTTCAACAAGGGAGAGCTACCGCTGCCGCCGGCGAAGAAGCTAGCCATCGTCACCTGTATGGATGCGCGGATTGATCCAGCGCGTATGCTGGGATTAGAGGAAGGTGATGCCCACGTCATACGCAACGCCGGGGGGCGCACGGCGGAGGCGCTGCGTTCACTCATCATTTCCCAGCAGCTCCTGGGGACCACAGCCATCGTTGTCATTCACCACACCGATTGTGGCATGCTCACTTTTGAAAATGCTGACCTGCAGCGGCGCTTGCAAACGCAATTTGGTGTAGATGCGTCAACGCTGGACTTTCTGCCATTCAAAAATCTGGAGCAGTCGGTGCGTGATGACATCGCTCTGCTCCGCTCTTCTCCTTTTCTTCTCAAAGAAACCGAGATTGTGGGATTCATCTACGATGTACACAGCGGGCGACTTTCGCCCGTGCAATGACATGCTCTGTCGCGTGGAAGAGCAGTAGGCTCTGATGCGCTGGCAGAACGCCAAAGAGGAGGAACAAGCAGAGTGGTATGGAGCGCGATAGTCTGGAGCTAGGACCACTCGTGTTTCGCACCAGCCGCGAGGGACTGATTGTTGAAACCGGAGAGCGACGCTATGTGCTTGATCGCCAGCTTAGCTGGCAATTGCATCAGTTTCTCCATAGCTATCAGCATGAGCAACAGCAGCGCGAGCAGAGTGAGAAGCGAGAGCATCGTCTTCCTCTCTGGGTCTATGCCATGCATGAGCTGGGATAAAACGCCTGGCCAGGCTTGCGCCGGCAGGGATTCTGCGGCGCTGCGTTCCTACCGAACGTAGCGGCCCCAGCTCCTCCCGAAACGGGGGCAAGCCTGGCCAGATCCTAAAAGGTAACTTTCCGATTTTTCGGATTCCCCGCTTAACCCTCTTGACAGCTACGCCAAACAGTGCTATCATCTCCACTGCACTCGGGAACAAGGCAACGACAGCAAGCCTGGTCCGGGTGCCCTGATGAAAAGATCACATGGCCGTAGTGCCAGGTGCACCTGAACAACTGAAGAGTGATAAGGCTTTGAGTTGAGTGACGACCGGAAACCTGGGTCTACAGGCGGCTAGCCCACCAGAGTTGTCAATGAAGGTCTCCAGATGAGGAGACTTTCAGATAGATCTTCTGGATGGCGAGTTTGATCCTGGCTCAGGACGAACGCTGGCGGCGTGCCTAACACATGCAAGTCGAACGCTCTCCCCGCGAGGGGAGGGAGTGGCGGACGGGTGAGGAACACGTGGGTAACCTGCCCTGCAGTGGGGGATACCGGTGCGAAAGCGCCGACAATCCCGCATACGGTGGCGCCTTGCGAGAGGCGTCAGGAAAGCTCCGTGCCGGAGGGCGCGGGGCGCTGCAGGAGGGGCCTGCGCCCGATTAGCTTGTTGGTAGGGTAAAGGCCTACCAAGGCGACGATCGGTAGCTGGTCTGAGAGGACGGCCAGCCACACTGGGATTGAGAGACGGCCCAGACTCCTACGGGGGGCAGCAGTGAGGGATCTTCGGCAATGGGCGCAAGCCTGACCGAGCGACGCCGCGTGCAGGAAGAAGGCCTTCGGGTTGTAAACTGCTTTTCTGGGGGAAGAGAAGAGGACGGTACCCCAGGAAGAAGCCCCGGCAAACTACGTGCCAGCAGCCGCGGTAAGACGTAGGGGGCGAGCGTTGTCCGGAGTTACTGGGCGTAAAGGGCCTGTAGGCGGTCTGGCAGGTTCCCGCTGACAGCTCGCGGCTTCACTGCGAGAGAGGCGGGAAGACGGTCGGACTTGGAGGGCCACAGAGGGACATGGAATTCCCGGTGGAGCGGTGAAATGCGTAGAGATCGGGAAGAACACCGAAGGCGAAGGCAGTGTCCTGGGTGGTACCTGACGCTGAGAGGCGAAAGCTAGGGGAGCGAACGGGATTAGATACCCCGGTAGTCCTAGCCGTAAACGATGACCACTAGGTGTGTGGGGAGATCGACCCCCTGCGCGCCGAAGCGAACGCAGTAAGTGGTCCGCCTGGGGAGTACGGCCGCAAGGCTAAAACTCAAAGGAATTGACGGGGACCCGCACAAGCAGCGGAGCGTGTGGTTTAATTCGATGCAACGCGAAGAACCTTACCAGGGTTGGACAAGCACGCTGAGGGTCCAGAGATGGGCCGGCCCGCAAGGGAGGCGTGCTCAGGTGCTGCATGGCTGTCGTCAGCTCGTGCCGTGAGGTGTTGGGTTAAGTCCCGCAACGAGCGCAACCCTCGCTCTCGGTTGGAGGTTTCCGAGGGGACTGCCGCGCACAACGCGGAGGAAGGTGGGGATGACGTCAAGTCAGCATGGCCCTGACATCCTGGGCGACACACACGCTACAATGGTCGGGACAGCGGGCAGCGACCCGGCGACGGGAAGCGAATCCCTAAAACCCGATCTCAGTGCAGATTGCAGGCTGCAACCCGCCTGCATGAAGGAGGAGTTGCTAGTAACCGCCGGTCAGCACACGGCGGTGAATACGTTCTCGGGTCTTGTACACACCGCCCGTCACACCACGAAAGCCGGCAACACCTGAAGCCGTCGGGCTAACCCTGTGCTAAGGCATGGGGAGGCAGGCGTCGAAGGTGGGGTCGGTGATTGGGGTGAAGTCGTAACAAGGTAGCCGTACCGGAAGGTGCGGCTGGATCACCTCCTTTCTAGGGAGTCGGCTGGAGGGAATTGCGGCAGGCAGCTAGGGTTCGGAGCCGTCTCGTTAGAGGCTCTCGCTAGCCTCTCTCCTGATAGCAGTTGAGATGCTCTCACATCTGATCAGTTGCTCTGGCTCCGCCCCTGCCGATGCTTGCTCCTCCTCTCCCAGGTCGATCCTGTCACTCGACTCGATGTCCCGACTTCTTCTCTCTGCGAAGTCGGGAAATCCGCTCAAAACCCCCTTGCCAGAAACGCTGGTAGGTGGTAAAATAATAAGCGGTGATCGGGTGGCAGCGCGCAGAGAGTATACCCACTTGCCATGAGGCTGGTGCCTGGCAGGTCGGTCGTCATAAACTCAACCTTATCACTCTCCAGGTGTTCGGGTCACCCGGCACCACACAGTGTGATCACTATATTGCTTGCTTGCTGTGGGCTATTAGCTCAGGTGGTTAGAGCGCAGTCCTGATAAGACTGAGGTCCCTGGTTCGAGTCCAGGATGGCCCACCCACCCGTACAGGGGGATGTAGCTTAGTTGGTAGAGCGCTGCCTTTGCACGGCAGAGGTCAGGGGTTCGAGTCCCCTCATCTCCACCTGAGGGGATGTCAGTTCCCTGATATGTGAACTGGCTCGCTGTTTCTCGCCTGTCCATGCAGGTGGGGCGGTGACTATAGCGGAAGGGAAACACCCGTTCCCATCCCGAACACGGAAGTTAAGCCTTCCAGCTCCGATGATACTGCGGGGGGGACCCCGTGGGAAAGTAGGACGTTGCCGCCCCACCTGCCTGGATGGGCGTTTTTCCTCTTCATCCTCCCCTCCCTTCTCTTCTCCTTGCTATCATCTGCTCTGCGCCGCCGCAGCAATAGACACCTTCGCTGTGCCTCGCCTATAATAGATTCTGAACCCATAGCGATGGCGTTCTCGCTATCGCGGGCGGTGGCTCACGACTGAATTAGGGGGATGCCTTCGTCGCTGCCTCACTCAGTCGGCGGTCGCTTTGACCTGTATCCTTTTCCTTTAAGTCCAACTGGGGACCCGTGTGATGAAGCCCTGGAAGTTGCTGAAGCGCCTGGCTGTAGCGCTCTTTCTCGTGTTAATTATTGTGGCCATCTTCGGCCCGAATTTGGCTGATTTTGCTAAAGGTCTCCTTGGGAGTGTGGGTAAGCCTCTCACGAGCGCTATTTCGTTGCCATCTTCCAATATTCAGGCTCACCTGGTTCATACCCCTTCCCAGACGGATTCTGCCGCCTCCTCGCCCTCTCATTTGCAGATCGCTGTCCAGGGCCTCAAGCCGACGACGACGTATTACCTCACCATTGATGAGGGCGCCTGCGGTGGCCCTACTCTTCTGCTGGTTGGCTCCTTAAAGACCGATGAGGCCGGAACCGCTCTCAAAGATTTCTCGCTTGATCTCAGCGATCCCGCAAGCCTGGCCTCGCGCAAGCTCTGGTTAAATTTTCACAGCGGTAGCTTCAGCGGCGTGAGTAGTGCCTGCTCGCTTATCGATACCTCGCTGCTCCGCTAGAGGCCTGACCCGCTGCCTGGCTGCCTGATTCAGCGCCTCATGATGAGCACTTTGAAGTTGCCCAGCCCGCCGGGATCAGTCAGTGCCAGCACTTGTTGACGCAAGTTATACCAACGGAGCAGAGCTATCTGTCCTTGGTCCGTGGCTCGTTGCTGATCTGCCGCCGTGAAGTGGGTGCGACGAAGTTCCTCCAGTTCTTCAAAGATGCCCAGCCGTTCGAGCCAGGCGCGCTGTGTCGTAAAGAGGCGTAGGCGAAGACCGTGACGACGTCCCTCGTCGATCAAGGCGCTGAAGTTGACATGAGCCGTGATATCCTGCTCGCCCGGCCTGGCTAAAGGCTGCTCGTTGATGCGATGCCGGTGATAGCAGAGGAGGGTCCCACGGAGCCGCGAACGCGTGTAGAGCCGTGCGGCGCGATCGCCATAGTCTATGACAAGCAGAAAGCCAGGTCGCAGCAGCGCGGCCTGCAACTGCACCCAGCGCAGGGCCTCCAGGTTGATTTCTGCTCTCCAGCCATCGGGAAAGCGGTACCAGGGAACGCGATACCGATCAAGGTAGGTGGCTACTTCCGGTGATGAGGGAGGGGCGGCAATCTCGCACAATCTACCCGCTTCTACGCTCACGTAGATCTCGTAGAGCTGTCCCTGCTGTACCTCAACAAGGTGCACAGGAAAGGCGTCAACCAGCTCGTTGGCCAGAATGACATGGGGCCTCCCTTCACTCACCTGAAGCTGCTGCAGCGTTTCAGGCGAAAGGACATCTTCCCCACGCTGCAGGTCCAGGCTGCGGTAGCTGAGCGCAGCAGCAAATTCAGGCTGTTGCTGTTCGGACCAGGTGCGAATTCCTGCCTCTAGCTCGCCACGTCCTGCTCCCTGCTCCCAGACACGAAAAGGCCGCGGGCGGCGCAGCTCCTCCCACATCTGGTAGAGCTGGCGCCCCAGGCAGTGAGCAAAAAAGTGCCCAAGGTCACCGCTGGTGAAGTAATCTCCTGTCCAGCCAATGCGTGATGTGCCGGAGGCATAGTAGCCACCTTGGGGATCATAGAGAGCTGCACGCATGTATTCGGCAAAGGGCAAAGGCCCCTCGCGTTCAATGCGGGCGATCAGCTTTTGTTCAAGGAGAGAAGTCGTGGTCATCAAGGCACCCTTGGAAGCTGTTGCGCTTTTGTCTCTGGGGATAGGATGGCGGCTTAGACCTTTTCTGGCCACGCATGGCTTACGACGTATCTATGGCTCACGCGTCATCCCCAGGGCTGTCGCTAGGAACGGGCCGGTGCGGCCAGGAAGTGCATGATCAGCAGGTCGAAAGCTACCTCGGGGGTAAGACGGCTGCGCTTCAGTGCAGCATCTGTCTCAACGAGCTGGCGATAGATGAACTCTAGCTGAGCAAGGCTAAACTGCCGCACTTGTTGGACGGCACGCTCAGCGATGAAAGGTGCGATACCAAGTGTGGCGGCGACCTCTGCTGCGCGTAGCCCTTTCTGGGTCAGCTCTTTGACGAGCAATAAGGTGCGCACCTGCGAGAGCATGAAGCCAAGGAGCAATAGAGGCGGCTGCCCTTCGGAGAGCAAACTGTGAAGGATATCAAAGGCCTGCTGCGGTCTCCGCTGGGCAAGGGCATCGGTCAAATCAAAGATGCGAGTCTCCTGCACCTGGGCAGAGAGGGCTCGCACCTCTGGCACATCGATGGTGCCACCTTCACCGACATAGGTCGCTAGCTTCTCTAGCTCATTGGCTAACATGCGCGTCTGGCTCCCAATAAAATTAGCCAGGAGAGCCACAGCCTCGCGCGTAATGCGAACCTTGAGCTGTGCCGCTCGCTCCTCGATCCAGCGTTCAAGGGCCGCTCCCTTGGGAAGCATACTTTTGATTTCCTGACCGTAGCGTCGGGCTGCCTCAACCAGGGGGTGACGGGCATCAAGCACCTCATCCACCAGGAGAATCAGAGTAGTGGAAGCTGGCAGCGAAGGAACAAAGGACGCTAAGCCCTGCTCAAAGTCAGCCCGCGAGACTCCCCCTGCTTTCTTGTTCCCCTTGCGAGCTCGACTGCGCTTGCGCTCTCCGCCACTGGCCTCCCCTTCCGCCGCTGGCCCTGAATTTGACCCCTTATCATCGTCAAGGCCTGCGCCAGCCCCTTCACTTCCCTGAACGGTCGAGGAACTTCCCCGACGCTTGCGGGGCAGTCCCTCGACAATTACTAATCGGCCTTCGCTCAGGAAAGGCAGCGTACTGCATGTAGCGACAATGGTCGCTAGCTCAGTCTCATCGCCGTGGTAGACATCCTGGTTATAGCCAAAGTCTCCCTGCTGGCGCAGGCGCCTGAGCACTTCGCGACTGCTGAATTCATCATCGCCATGCAGCAAATAAAACATAAAATACCCTCACTCCCCCTCAAGCGTCAGACAGGCCTGCTGGCTGGCTTGCCAGAGCCACTGCTCACTCGGACAGGGGCGTCGCATGCCGGCGCGAACGGCGGCTTTCAGAGCGCGCGACCGCCCAATCAGTCAGCATGCCGCCGACCAGACCCAGGATGCTGCACAGGAAGAGCGAGCCGAAGAAGGTGGCCCCAACCTGGGCATTGGGCAGGGGCGTATCAAAAATCAGCGTATCGACCCACCCTAGAATAGCCAGAAGGCCGATAAACGCTCCGATGAAAGCTCCCAGGATCACGGCCCAGCGTCGCCTGACCAGCACCATACTGACCCAGAAGATGACAAAGAGCGAAAGGGGCAGCGATAGTAAGAAGCCAAAGAGGCTGGCCAGGAAAAGCCCATCGCTGGGATTGATGATGAGTGCCGGTCCTCCCATAGACCTCGCATTGCCTCCCGCTAGCTAGCTTTTGCGTTCGTATTATACTGCAGCTTCAGAGGGCTGACAATAGCAGCCTCCTGGGCAGCTCCGGCTACGATAAGTAAGGCCAGTCGAATGAAGAAGAGGAGATCGCTCAAGGGGGCGGAAGAGCGAGAAACAGAGACAGGAGCAGCGCGCCGGTCCTGCAACACCTCCCGGCGCGCTGCGTATATATAGGCAGTCAGATCCTGAGAGCAATCAATCTCACATCTCGACCAGATGAATTCGAGGAAAAGGCCATGATGAATCGCATGACAACTCTGGGCTTGGACGAGCGTCTAGAACGGGTGCTTGCTTATGCGCTTTTCTGGATCTCGGGTCTGATCCTCTTCCTCTTCGAGAGAAACCGCAATGTGCGCTGGCACGCTGCTCAGTCCCTAGTGACCTTCGGCTCCCTCTCGCTGGTGATCCTGGTCCTCCAGTTTCTGCACGGCATTGTGAGCCTGCTACCGCTGCTGGGGTGGCTCATCGGCTTCGGGTTGGGGCTGCTGATCCATCTACTAGGCTGGCTGGTGCTGCTGCTCTGGCTCTGGCTGATGTTGATGGCCTGGTTCAGACCGGACTACCGCCTGCCCTTTTTCAGTCAGTTGGCGGACACTCTGGTGTAGGGGCCACGAACTGCGCTCGAAAGCGCAGCGGGTCAGCGCAAAGGCGATCAGGCCTCCGCTTAGGGTTGCCAGGAAATTCACTGTATCATTGTTGACGCCTGGTAGGCCGCGTACATACTGGGTAGCGGTGCTGCAGCGCTGGTGAAAGGATTGCTCTGTCTCCTGCCCACAGCGTGGACAGCGGTAGATGGTCTGGAAGGTGGCACCAAGAAGGCTGTCAATGAGGCAGCCGGCAAGACCACTGAGCCAGGCAATAAAGGCCAGCGGCAAAGGCCGAGAGTGGCCCTGACTGCGTCCTCTGCTCCCCCCGGAAAACAGGCGCGCCAGCGCGAGCGAAGCCTGAAGCACCACCCCTGTGGCCAGCGCCCCGGCCGCAGCCACAAGCGTTCCTGGCCAGGAGATCGCCCCCGAGGTGCCCGGAGAGACTGGGCGTCCAGTCGTGATCAGGCGTGGCGAGCGGTGTAGTAGGACTCCCACCTCAGTGGCCCAGGTGTCGGCCGTGGCCGTTGCCAGAGCACCGCCAAAGGCTGCCAGCCACGGATCATACGGCTCGCTCTGAAGAGAGGTGGGCGACAGAGAAGGAGACAGGGACCTCTGCGAACGCCAGCGCAGTTCCCGACGTAGCCCGTAACGCAGCGCACACCAGGTAGCCACACCTCCATTGGCCACCACTTGCAGCACATCGCGGGCGCTGCCTTTGCTAAACTTCTCCGCCGCGATCTTGGTCTTCTTCTGCTGACGGAAGCGGGATAAGATGCTGGAAGAGATGAAAAAGAAAATGAGGGAGAGGCCCAACTCCCAACCACCGACGCCGGCAGTCACTGTTCCCGTCGCAATGGCTGCCGGCACGCCGCTGCGCTTGAGAGCGCCGCGCCGCTGAGCTAAGAGGCTGATCCCGCTGCTCACCAGCAGCCAGAGAAAGAGCCGCTGCCGCCACGGGGGCCGCCTGGCCCTGGCACTCCTGACCTCCATTGTTCTTGCTCCTCCTTTACCTGGCGAATGTTAAGCATCTCTCCTATCTTTTGTTACAGAATGCCGACCAGGCCAGTCCTATTGTAAAAAGGGCATTGCTTGCCTGCAAGGGGCGAGGAGCCTGGCCTGCAGGGGAGAGAAGTAAGTAGTACTTTTGGCCGGGAATTATGGATCTATAGTATCATATCAGTGAGCCTGGTCATGTTTATCACTAGTAGATAGGTATACCAATCGAGGCAGGCAACCAGCGCAGTGCGTTGCGTGCCACCGAAAAGCATGCTACACTGCGAGCGAGCCAGATCCAGGAGCGAAGGAGACGGCCTGGTGAAAGTGAGGAGCAACAGTGATTAGGTGTAGCAACTGTGGAGAGCCAGTCGCCGCCGGCATGGCGACATGCCGACGCTGCGGCTTGCCGTTATCTGGCGGAGTTGGAAGTGTTGCAAGCGCTGCAGATGCGCAGAAAGGGGTACCCCAGCGGTCAGAGTTGCCCGCATGGCTGCAATCGTTGCGGGCGGGTGAGCGCCTGCCAACGGGCGCTACCGGTCCTATCCCTCTCTCTGCCGCTGATCTGATCGACGAAGATAGTCTCCCAAGCTGGATGCGCGCGGAGCAAAAGGAAGATACTGCAGAATATCAGTTTCCTGCCAGTCCCCAGTTTAGTGGACCTGCAGGCTACGCGGCGGCCTCGCCAGCACGGGGAATTGCCGCTCGCTCTCTCATCGATGAGCAGGCGCTGCCTTCCTGGATGCGTGAGGGACAGGAGCAGGAGAGCGGTCCGAAGAAAGATATTCCCGCCTCTAGCTTGATTGAGCCGGATGCCCTGCCAGAATGGATGAAGTCTTTGAAACCGTCGGCAGAGGAGGCTGCTGGATCAGCTCCTGCGGCGCCTGCTTCCCAGGAGTGGGCCAGAGTGACCGGTGGAGAGCCGGGCGTGTCCCCCAGGCCCGGCCAGCCGCTTCAGGCCCACGATCTGATCGATCCGCAGCAATTGCCCGATTGGCTGCGGGGCCAAAACTCGGGTACCGAGGCGGCGAAAGCGGGCCCTGCTCTTGGGGCCGGCGGGGCCACGCGGCTAGAGGCGGCTTCGCTTATCGATATGAATGCCCTGCCCGCCTGGCTGCGTGAGGGACAGCTAGAAGGCGCCAGCTCAGCATCGGCGTCGGCATCATCGGGGACACAAGCTGGTCCGGCCTCGTCTTCTCCTCCTGTGCCGACTGTGCCCGCGGGCGGCCTGACGGCGGCTTCGCTCATTGACATGAATGCTTTACCTGAATGGCTGCGCTCCTCGATGGAGACACCTGCTCCGGCTGGCTCTGCCGGCCAGGGCCCGCTTGCCCAGGAGCCGGGGCGAGTGCTGCCTGATCCTATGCAACCGCGTGTAGAAAATATGCGTGTGCCCAGCCGGCCACGCACGGAACTGGGCGTTAGCGAGCAGAGCGAGGCGGCCGCCAATGTTTTTGCTTCTCTCCTGGGAGTGGCCTCGGCTACGCCTTCGTTGCCTGCTCAGGGGGGCGAGCCACGCTATGGGCAGATGATGCCGACGTCGCCGCCGTCAGCTCCTGCTGCTGGTGGGGTACCACCTTCCACACCCGCAGGCCCTTCTGGCTATCCCGCTGCGGCCTATGCCAGCACCAATGCCAGTGCGAACCCTGTACCTGCGGCTCCCGCCTACGCGGCGCCGTCCCCAGCCGCGCCATCTGCGCCCGCCCAAGGACCAGGCATCGAGGCGCAAGCTCAGTCCCGAACGCAGGCCCGGCCTGCTAAGCGCAGTTTCCTCGATGTGATTCGTAGCTGGTTCCCGCATTAGGTGAGAGAAGAGGGGTGTTCAGGAGATGCAGACGCAGTTGAATCAGCAGGAGGGTCAGGCGGCAGCTCACAGAAAAGATGCCGCTGCCGCAAATTCTATTTTGGTCGCCGACTGCGGCAGCGTGCTAACAAAGGTTTCATTGCTGGGCCTGGTCGAGGGGCAGTATCGCCTGATGGCTCGTGGTGAGGCCCCAACGACGTTGACCACTCCCCAGGAGGATATTACTCGGGGCATTGTGCAGGCCATCAATGAAATCGAGCTGGTCACGGGACGGCAAATTATCGTCGATGGCCGCTTGCTGGCGCCAGAGCAGCCGGACGGTAATGGGGTCGATGTCTTTGTGTCGACGATCAGCGCCGGCGGTCCTTTGCGCCTGGTGGTTCTGGGCGCCGCCAGCCCTGCACTGACAGACCTGGTGAGACAGGCGGTCTCGGGCCTCTATGCCGAGATGCACGCTCTGCCCTCGCCAACTTTTACCGCCAGTATGGCCGCCACGCAGCTCTCACCGCCGGGAGCGACGCCGTTGCCAGGTGCGGCAGGACCTGCTCCCTGGACCCCTGAGCGCCTGGCTCTGGAATGGCGGCGCCAGATCGATCGCTTGCGCGAGTTGCAGCCGCATGCGGCCATCATTGTCGGCATGGCCGACGGGCCAACGGGCGCCACTCCGATCCAGGAGGCCTGCCAGTTGCTGCTGAATGCAGCGCACGAGCAGCGCGAGAAGACGCGAACTTTCCCCCTGCCTGTGCTCTATGCCGCTGCTCCTCAGTATGTCGAGGCGTCCCGACGCTTAATTAACGGCGCTGGCGAGGTGATGCGTCTTGATCCTTTGGTCTCTGCCGCGAATCTCGGCCCGATCAGCATGGCCGCCAGTTCGCTCTACGAGCGGGCGATTCTCCGTCGCTTGCCCGGTAGTGAGACCCTCTGGTCCTGGTCTGCAGCAGCTCCTGTAGCGACCGCCACCTCGCTTAGTAGCCTGGTGCGCTTTCTGGCTCACCACTATACGATGAATGTCATGGCTGTCGATGCCGGTGGGGCCAATACGACCCTGCTGTTGGCCGGCGAGCGCGGCGAGTTTATCCCAATGGTTAATGCGGGTATTGGGGTCGGCTCCGGTCTGGGCGAGCTGTTGAAGCGCGTCGGTTCTCAGAATATCAGCCGCTGGTTGCCGTTTGATGTCTCGGATGAGGAGCTGCGCCAGTTTGTGCTTAATACGATGCTGCATCCTCATGTGGTTCCCAGCAATCAGCGAGAGCTACAGATTAGCCAGGCCTTTGCGCGTGAGGCCATTCTCTTAACTGCTGAGGCTCTGAAGACGGGAGCGCTCAGCAACTTCTCGCCCGACTTGATTTTGGCTACTGGCAGTGTGCTGGCGCATGCTCCTCGACCTGCTCAGGCGGCCTTGATCTTGCTCGACGCTTTGCAGCCGCGCGGCGTGACCTCGCTGGTGCTCGATCGTACTTTGCTGTTCCAGCAGTTGGGGGCAATCGCGACGGTCAACCCTGTGGCTGCCGTGCAGGTCAATGAGAACGATGCTGTAACCCATCGCCTGGGTACCTGTGTAATCCCCTATGGGGCCTTGCCGCCCGATCAGATTGCGCTGCGGGTCGTTGTGGAGTATAGTAATGGACGGCAAGTTCAGGTCGAGGTCATGAGCGGCTCGATAGAGGTGATTCCTCTGCGCCTGAATGAGCAGGCTTTGCTGACGCTTTATCCCGCTCCGACGGTTGATGTGGGGCTGGGTCCGGGCGAACGTGCTCGCGCTGCTGAGGAGATCGATGGTGGCCTGGTAGGCCTGATCATCGATGCTCGCGGGCGCCCGTTGGTCCTGCCGGGTGATAAGGCTGAACGCCAGGCCCGGCTGTTGCAGTGGTCCCAGGCAATTGGTGCTTAGAGCGAGAAGCCTGGCCCGATGCCGGCTGGCTTGTTGAGAAAGAAACTGCTCCTTACTCCTTACCCCAGTCGGCTCAACTGCAGAGCTGGCCTGTCCAGCGCGGGGGAGCGCTGCTGTCCCGCTCTCTCTACTGCTTTGGCCCGATCTTATCTTTTCTATTTGTTTGTGCTATGATCGCGCGATTCGACATACTTTAAAGTTTTGTTAACGTTGATGATCTATTGCTTGCGATCTGGCGTGTGCGTGGGAGGCGCCCACTACGATGGCCTATCCCCTGGGGTGGTCTGTGCGCTTACAGGTTGTGGTGCGCAGAGAGCGCTGGCCCGGTGGCTCGCGTGCGGGAGCGGTGGCTCTGGTCTATCCCGGCCAAATGGTCGAGCCGGATCAGCCGGTAATTCGGCTGAAGCGTGAAGAGCGCAGCGAGGAACTCGGTGATCTCCCTCGCCTCTCGCTGCCAGCAATTACGCGAAAGCTACCGGCCATCCAGCCGGCAAGTGCTGCGCATCGCCTAAGCGATACGGAAACGGCGCTGGCTGTGCCCGCACTGGGTGAGGAGACGGTGCCGGCTGGCCTGCGGGGGCGTGTTGTCGATGTGACGGCACGCGGGGGGGTAGTGATCGAAAGTCAGGTGGTGGCTGTGCAGGGGGTTCTGGGCGCTGGTCCCCAGGTAGCAGGCATATTGACGCTCTGGCGGTCTCTTGACGGGAGTGGCTCGCGTTCTTCGGTGCAGCCTATTCCTCCCGGGGCCATTCTGGTGGTTCCTGGTCCGCTCAGTTTCCTTCTCTTACGTCATGCCCTTAATTCCGGCGTCGTTGGCATCGTCGCGAGCAGCATCTTTCTGCGTGATCTTGAAGGCTTCTTGCATGCCGATCTGTTGGAACTGGTGAATAGCCCCAACGCTGAGGCCCTGCAATCTCGCTTGCCGCCGTTAACGATCATGCTGACGGAGGGCCTGGGAAGCTTAGCGATGCCCGCCCGTTTGTTGCAGCTATTGAGCTGCTATCAAGGGCGCGTGGCCCTCCTATCGGGCTTTACTTCGGTTCGGCATCATGTCTTGCCTGAGCTGCTGATCTCCCTGACCGCCGCTGAGGCTGAGGCGCTCCCCTCTCAGGAGCCTGATCTGACGCTCGTTCCTGGTGCCCGGGTGCGTGTTTGCTGCGGTGACTACCGGGGTAGGACTGGCGAGATTCTCTCTCTCTTTCTCCATCGTCAGCGTCTCCCGTCTGGTGTGTACGCTCAGGCGGCGCGTGTCCTTCTGGAAGAAGGCGAAGTAATTGTCGCTGCCCTCTCTTGCCTCGATCGCATCGGCTAGCTCTCTTGTGGTTTCTCCTCTCTCCAGGGAGGCTCTGCTCTCAGTGTCGTGGTTCCCGTTTTTATCGTTATCTCTTCTTTTCCTTCTCCCCTTAAGGCGAGAAGGGAGGAAGAAAGAAGGAAGGAAAAGCTGAGGTGCTGGCTTGACTAGCGGCGATTGGAATGCCACTCTCTATGATACCAAGCACGCTTTCGTCTTTGCTTATGGCAGCAGCCTGGTGGAGCTGCTGGCGCCCCGTCCGGGCGAGCTGATCCTTGATGTGGGCTGCGGCACGGGCCATCTAACAGCCGCTATTGCGCGCAGCGGTGCGCGAGTGGTAGGCCTCGATCTCTCGCCGGCGATGATCGAGACTGCCCGTCGGCATTATCCAACCCTCGAATGGCACATAGGCGATATTCGCACGTTCGACTATCCGCATCCTTTTGATGCTCTCTTCTCTAACGCGGCTCTGCACTGGATACCCGAGGCGGAGAGGGTGGTTAAGGCTCTGGCCCGCTTGCTCAAACCCGGTGGGCGCCTGGTGCTGGAGATGGGAGGGCGCGGCAATGTCGCGACGCTGCAAGCAGCAGTAGAAGCGGTATTGCAGGAGCGCCTGGCCATAACGCCGGTCAATCCCTGGTACTTTCCCGCCCTGGGTGAGTATGCAACCTTGCTGGAGACGCACGGTTTCGAGGTGCAGGCTGCCTGGCTCTTTGCACGACCGACGGCGCTGGAGGAGGGTGAGCGGGGGCTGCGCCTCTGGCTGGAGATGTTCGGGTCTCCCTTGCTGGAGGCGGTGCCCGCCGAGCGTCGAGAGGAAATCTTGATGGCGATCGAAGAGAAGCTTCGCCCTTTGCTCTTCAGAGAAGGACACTGGGAGCTGGACTATCGCCGCTTGCGGGTGCTGGCTCGCCGTCTGTGAGGAGCTATCGCTGTGTCAGAGTTATCCACACTGGTGGAGAGTTATCCACATATGTCACCACAAGATGTGGATAACTCCCCCGATTCCAGCACAAGATGTGGATAACTCTGGCTACTGCTGAGGTAGCAGCAAAGAACGACCTGTCATCTCGCGCGGTTGTGGCAGCCCCATGATCTGGAGGATCGTCGGAGCGATATCGGCCAGAATACCATCGCTGCGCAGTCTGGCATCGGCAAGCTGGGGCACAACAAGGTAGAGCGGAACCGGGTTGGTGGTGTGGGCCGTCATGGGCTTGCCACTATCATAGTAGATCATTTGCTCGGCGTTGCCATGATCGGCAGTGATCAGCAGGCCGCCACCGACAGCAAGCGTCGCCTCGACGACTCGCCCGACGCCGGCATCGACAGCCTCAACTGCCTTGATCGCGGCCTCAAGTACGCCGGTATGACCGACCATGTCGGCATTGGCATAGTTCATGATCACCAGGTCGTACTGGCCGCTGCGAATGCGCTCGACTGCGGTTTCGGTGACGCCGGGAGCACTCATCTCAGGCTGCAGATCGTAGGTGGGAACCTTCGGCGAAGGGACAAGCAGCCGGTCCTCACCGGGAAAAGGCGTCTCGCGACGCCCATTGATGAAGTAGGTCACATGGGCATATTTTTCGGTTTCGGCGGTGTGGAACTGACGCAGGCCATGTTCAGAGATGACGCGGGCTAGCGGCATCTCGACCTCATCGGCGCGGAAAGCCACCTCTGCTGGCAGCCCCGCCTCGTACTCGGTCATCATCACAAAGACCAGGTCGCGCAGGCGCGGCCCACGCTCAAATTTGCCGGCGGCCTGGGGCGGCAGCTCTTCCAGCACAAAGGCTTTGGTCAGTTGGCGCGCACGGTCGGGACGAAAGTTATAGTGGATGAGGGCATCGCCTTCCTTGACAAGAGCTAGCGGGTGCTCCTCTTCCATGATCACTGTGGGAACAATGAATTCGTCAGTAACGTCGCGCTCGTAGGACTGCTGAATGGCCGCCACCGCCGATGAGGCGCGCTCACCTTCGCCACGCGTCATGGCAAAATAGGTTTTGGCGGTGCGCTCCCAGCGATTGTCTCGGTCCATAGCGTAGTAGCGCCCGCTGACCGTCGCCACGCGCGCCGGACGATCGCCGCCAATCTCGCGCGCCCGTGCCTCCAGGCGCTTCATGAATTCGATGCCGGCGGTGGGCGATGTATCGCGCCCATCGGTAAAGGCGTGGATATAGACCTGCTCGATCTCATGCTGGCGGGCCAGGCGCAAGAGGGCCTCTAAGTGGTCCTCATGCGCGTGCACGCCGCCGTTGCCAAGTAAGCCGCAGATGTGCAGCCGCGAGTGATTGCGCCGGACATGCTCGATCGCCTTCAACAGGGCCGGGTTCTGGTAGAAGCTACCGTCCTTAATAGATTCGCTGATGCGTGTAAAATCTTGCAGAACGCGCTTGCCCGCACCGATGTTCTGATGGCCGACTTCGGAGTTGCCCATCTGACCCGGGGGCAGACCGACAGCCTCACCAGAGGTTTTGACAAGGGTATGGGGCCAGCGACGCTCTAGCTCGTCTATGTGCGGCGTGCGCGCCAGGGCAATGGCGTTGCCTTCCTTGCGCGGGTTGAAGCCCCAGCCATCCATCACGATCAGCACGAACGGGCGTGGTCGCCCAATAGAAGCCTTACTCATCGTTCCTCGTTCTGCTCCAGTTAAAAAGTTAAGGCGTGTGTCCTATTGTATCATGGCTGCCGCTGACCTTCAGCAGGCTGAGGCCCCAAAGCCACCAATCAGCTCGCGCAAAAGCGGTGGCTGCTGCGCTGTGGGGGCGGGACCGGCCTGGGCTGGCCCCACCCGGTCCGGCGGGTAAAGCTGGCTATCGCCTGTGGCCTGGAGCCATGATATAATAAATCCGTTGCACTTGCTGTGACCTGTCCTGGATCAGACAGAGAGGCAGATCGCTTCCAGCAATTCCCCCGCCAACGTCGCTCAAAGCTCGAAGAAGGAGTAGGCCAATCGTAGCGAACCAGCAAAGAAACGACTCTATTAGTGAAGGGAAGCGAATATATACACATTCGATGCGAGATATCATACTAACACTGGCCCGGACTTTTCGCGCGCACAATAAACAACTGTATATGGTGGGGGGAACGGTGCGCGATGTGCTGCTGGGGCGCGGTGAACCAAGTGATGCCGACCTGGCAACGGATGCGCGCCCGGATGAGATAAAGCGCCTGGTGGCGCCGACGAAACCGACGGCCATTGTGTTGGTAGGGGAGCGCTTTGGCACGGTGCGCCTCCACTATGGTGAACATATCATTGAAATCACGACCTTCCGCGATGAGCGGTATAACCCCGAGTCGCGCAAGCCGGAGGTCTGCTTTGGTACCGTTCTGGAGGAGGACCTGCGCCGCCGTGATTTTACCATCAACGCTATGGCCTATGATCCCCTGACTGGCCAGCTCTATGATCCGTTCGGTGGACGCCTTGATCTGGAGCGACGCGTCTTGCGCGCCGTCGGTAATGAGCCTGACAAGCGCTTCGATGAGGACCCGCTGCGCCTCCTGCGTGCCGTTCGCCTGGCGGCCCAGCTCAATTTTACGATCGAAGAAGAGACTCGTCAGGCTATCGCTCGTCAGGCGAGCAAGTTGCAGAAGATCAGCCGCGAGCGCATTCGCGATGAGATGCATAAGTTGCTGCTCTCGCCGCATCCGGCCCGTGGTCTGGACCTGCTGGTGGAGCTGGGGCTGATGCAATGGATCATTCCCGAGGTGCTGGAGCTGCGCGGGGTGAGTCAGCAGCAGAGTCAGCGAAGTGTCCCCTCAAAGGATGTTTATGCGCATGTGTTGCGCGTAGTGGAACGTACCTCGCCACGTCCGGTAGCGCGTTGGAGCGGGCTGCTTCACGATATTGCCAAGCCGCGCACGCGCACCGTTGAAGATGGTAAGGTGCATTTCTTCGGCCATGAGGAGGTTGGGGCGGCAATGGCCCGCGATATTTTGCGCCGCCTCCACTTTGATCGCGATTTCTGCGAGCGCGTCGCGCGGGTGGTCCGGCTGCATATGCGCGCTAATGCCTATACCTCGGATTGGACCGATGGGGCGGTGCGCCGCCTGATGCTGGAGGCTAATGACGATCTGGAGGATTTGCTGGATCTGTCTCGCGCCGATATTACCAGCTATCGGGCCGATAAGGTCTCACGCGCTGCCGCTCGCGTCGTGGAGCTGGCCGAACGCTGCCGCCGCTTGAAGGAGGAGGCCGAGCGCGTGCCTCTAAAAAGCCCGCTTGATGGCCATGAGCTGATGGCTATGTTCGGACGTGGTCCCGGTCCCTGGCTGCGACCGCTGAAAGAGTACCTGCTCAGCCTGGTCATCGATGGGGTTCTGGCCCCCGACGATAAAGAGCGCGCGGCTCAGTTCGCAAGAGAGTTCGTGGCTCAGCAGGAGCAGCAAGCCGCTGCGCAGCAGCCGCAACAGTCGCAACTACAATCAGCGCACTTGCAGCAACAGGAGTTACAGAAACAGCAGGAAGAGCAAGGTGAGGGTTTGAGCCATGCCAAAGAATAAGCCAGGAGCGCAAACGCCGTCGCAGTCACAAGCTGCTGCCTCGACTTCTTCTCCCTCGGCGTCCGCTTCTCAGAAGCTCAAGGCGAACGAGCAGTCTGCGGAGGCGCGTAAGGGGCGGCAAGAGCAAAAGCCTCGCATCGGTGGCCCGGCGGTGCCGGGCGCCAAGTCGACTTTGCCGCGTACGGTGACGGCCACTGATCCGCAGCAGCAACAGTTCGAGAGCCTGAATCGCGAGATGCGCCGCCGCCTGCGCCAAATGAAGGCTGGCCCCTATAGCGAAACGCCCTCTCCCGCCGATAAATATCGCAAGAGGCTGGAGAAGCAAAAGCGAAAGAGAGAGCAGCAGAAGAAGACGGTTGAGAAAATAGTCGAGACGGCTCCGCGCCAGATCCATCTAGGGCGCCGTGTGCTCTATTCTGTGCTCGTCATTGTGTTGATCCTGGTGATTGTGATTGTCATTGCCGTGCTCCGCCATCTCGGCGTCTTCTAAGGTGAGCTGATCCTGTTCGGCCCGCGATCGTGCTCGCCGCTGCCTATATTTTTGCCGGTCTGTCTCTCTCTCTCCGCTGATGCTGACTGCTCATCGCAAGGCCACAGAGCACATTCTAGAGCAGCTTGCGGTGAAGAATAGAGATCAGCGTATCGGTCAGAGTCAGGATTTCCTCGAAATGGCGCGCTTGTTCCTCTAGAGGAAAGCCGCGACTACGCCATTGGGGGAGCAGGTATTGCTCAAAGGCGGCGATCTCGCTGCGTACCAGTTGGCGCAGATGGAAGCGCATGAGAGTGACCAGGGCCAGCGGCAGCCCCAGCTCCGCCAAGCGGCGATAGAGTTCGATCAGCAGCAGATCGTCGCCTGTGAACAGAAGGTTCTCTCCATCCTTCACCGGGAAAAGTAGCTCTAGCTGCAATAATTCGTCGAGCAATGTGGGCGAGATACCTGTTTGCTCAATGAGGAGATCGCGACTCAAGCGCATCTCCTGACCGCTGGCCGCCAGGGGACGGAGTAATCGCTGCTTCAGGGCAAGATTCATCTGAATCTCGCCATGCTGGGCGCGGATCTCCAGGAGCTGCCTGATCAGGTCAAGCGACAGGTTATGCTGCTCCTTTAGCTCCTTGATCAGGGTAAGGACGCGTACATGTTCCCCGCTGTAGTAGGCGACGCGCCCCCGCTTGTGAGGCGGCGGGAGTAGGCCCTGTGTATTGTAAAAGCGGATGGTGCGGCTGGGGATGCCTGTCACCTGGGCTAGCTCGTCTATGCTCAGCTCACGCTCGGTGTCTTCTTGCTGCAAGGGCTATGAACCTCGGCACGTATGGGATGGTTGCTTGGTATGTTGCTTATATATAACGTAACGTGCCGTCGGCCTGCTTGCGAGACTTGGGCGAGCCTGGCTCACCAATTTGAGTAGTGCTCTGAGAGGCGGGCTGTACAGCTAGCAGGGGAGGTGGCCACGGCGACTGGCTGGCTCTCGCCTCTGCGCTCGCCATATGGGCTGGCTGACAGGCGTGGGAGCCCCAACCCGGTCGCCGTGGCTGGGCTGTTAGCGCTCAGCGCTCTTACGTCAAGGCTCAGGCAGTTGTGCCGCTGCCGCCAGCGCTGTCGCTGGCTGGCCTCACGCCCTCGGGGGCGCCAATAACCTCGGCTATAATTTCCTCGTCAGAGATATCGCGCCGAATGGTTGCCTGGCCGATGAGGTAGATGACGGCCCCGGCCACCAGTGAGATGGCGACGAAGCCGATAAGCGAGAGGTCCCAGACCAGCGTACTGATCAGGGTCGTCCAGGGGGAGATAAAGATGACGATCACGCCGAAGGCGCTGGCGAGGC
Organism: Thermogemmatispora argillosa; assembly: GCF_059696725.1. Lineage (NCBI taxonomy): Bacteria > Bacillati > Chloroflexota > Ktedonobacteria > Thermogemmatisporales > Thermogemmatisporaceae > Thermogemmatispora > Thermogemmatispora argillosa. The sequence goes on from NZ_AP019377.1 coordinate 3,095,651, forward strand.
AGCCGATGGCCGCGCAGAGGTAGAAGACCCAGTCTGGGGCCAGTTGGACACGCTGGAAGCTCTCGCGGTACTTATAGCGGATATAGATCACATCGATGAAGAGGAAGACCATCGAGATACACCAGATGATGGTAACCGAGGCCTGCAGGACATTGTAAACCGCAGTGGAGAGGTCGGAGGGCTTGAGCACCTGAATAACGAGCGGGGCAATAATGAAGGTGATGGCGGCCAATACTCCCGAAATGATGCTCTGGACCAGCACTGCTACCCAGGGCACGCGGTTGCGATTAACTTTGCTCATGAAGGTGGGCAGGCGGCGGTCAAGGCCTGAGACGAAGAGCAGACGCCCGAAGGAGTAGTTGTAGACAACGGTGTTGAAGAGGAAGAAGCCGATAAAGATGAGGCTGACGATGGTTGCCAGCGCGTTGCCCAGTGGACCAAAGCCGTACTTGACCGCCGCCGCTACAACAGACGGATTGCCCTGGCTCTGGATGTCAGGAGGCACGGCCATCATGACGCCAAAAGTGCCGAGCAAATAGGCCACCATGACGACCACCGAGCCCCACAGCAGGTAGCGCGTGATGGCGCGTGTGTTCTGGATCTCTACCCCCATGTTGAGGGGGACCTCGATGCCGAGCAGAGCCAGAATCACCAGGCCATAGAAGGTGTAATTCGTGCTGGTGAGCTGCCAGCGAGCGGGGGAGAAGTCCGCCTGGGCTGGGTGCCCACTCAAGAGCCAGATCAGGCCGGCGAGGCCGACGAGCAGAATGGCGCCGCCGTAAGCTACGAAGATAACGTTAACCAGGTTCTGCGTCACGCGGAAGCGCAGGACTGAGAGCAGACAGGAGAAGGCAATCACCAGAAGGATCACCAGGCCCTGCTGCCAGGGCTCGGGCAGAAGGGACAGGCCGTACTGGCTGCCAAGCTGCTGAATGAGGGAGACGACGGCGTCGCCTGTGGCGATCATCACTAGAACGCCAGGCCACCAGGCGCAGAAGCCCGCAAAGAAGCCCATGAAGGCCCCAAAGGCGCGCGTGGTCCAGACGTAGATCGAGCCTTCGCCTGGAAACATCAGGCCAAGCTGGCCAGTGACAATGGCGCCAGGTATGAGGAAGGTCAGAAATCCAAGCAACCAGTAAATAAAGGCGGCTGCTCCGGCTCCTGTGACAACGCTGGAGTTGCTGATGAAGAGAACGATAGCGACGAAAATCGCCACCATGTCGAAGGAGTTGAGGACCTTGGGGAGAATGCCGCCGGCGATACGCTCGGAGCGCAAGGCTGTTCCGGTCTTCTCTGCTGCAGTCTCCATAGTAGCTTGCCTCCCGGCTGAGAAACTGGTCGCTCTGCTGGCCTACGATTGCCGCTTGCTCGCCCTGCGCTTGCCTCTATAAGGAAAGCAGGGCGTCTAAGTGAGCAAGGCAAGCCAGCGCGGCGAGGCCTGAGCGACCCTGACGACAATTGATCTTCACTCAAAGAGGCGGCCCGTTCGAGAGCACCTGGCCCGGCCTGAGTTGCCTGGCAGGCGCCCATTCGTTCGCTGGCTAGCTCGTTTGCTGGGCTTGGGCGTGAAACAAACGCGGGAGAGCAAGGCGGGCAGTGAATGAAGTAAAGGGCGCTTGCTCATCCTCTGGGCCAACTACCTTCGTTTCGATTGTTATACGAGTGAATCAGTCAGATCAGGCCCAGCACAGTAGAAATCTTGTGGTGCTGCAGGTGGTGTGACATAGGTGGTGCGGAGCTAAAAAAGCATCCCCCCTCTCGGATCGGCCTGCCAGGGCAGAAAGAGACTTCCTGAACCTGAGCCGTTTCTAGGCGAGGCCGGCATAAAGCTAGGCTCTAGCCGACACTCACAGCCCAAGTTTCTATACTACTCTAGAGTATAGCCAACAGCAGGTCATTGCACCAGGGTCAGCTTTTCTTCGCTGAGGCGGTGGGCGAAGGAGAAGGGGTAGTCTGCTGGCTGCTCCCGTTCAGCTTGGCTTTCTCTTCGGCGATCTTGCGCTGGACGCCGCGCAGGTAGGCTTGAGTGCCGTCAAGATCAGCATCAGTGATAGCCTGAATCTGCTTGGGCATCTGCTTCGCCTGGGTTGACCAGTTCTCCAGCACGGTCTGGAGGGCGGCCAGTATCTGGTTATCATGGCCGATATTCGCCAGCCACTGGCGAGCCTGCTTGAAGGCGGCCAGGGTCAAACCCAGGAAGTCGCCTGTGACGTTGGCGGCCAGGGTCACCAATGGGTTAACAAAGACATCGTAGGCTGTACGCAACAGACGAGCAGCCGTGATAGCGGCGTCGAGCGAAACCCCTTCCATGTTCTCCAGAGAGGCGATGATCTCCTTGCGTACAGAATCCGCGCCAGCCTGGAAGCCGCGATTAAAGGCGTCGGCGACCTGGCGCTCGATATTGCTGGCGGTATTGCTAATAGCCTGGGGGACTTTAGGGGCCAGTTGGGAAGCGGCGACCACAGCCCCGCCGGTGGCAGCTACACCCAGGCCAACCAGCACACGGCGTCGCGTAAGCAAGCGCTTTCTGCGCCGGGGCTTCTCCTCTTCGTAATATTCCTCTGCTTCGGGAGGAAAAAATTCCGGCTCTGGCTCGGCTAAGCGTCGCGTGGTCAGATGCCTGGTTGCTCGTCGCCTGACTGGTGGAAGGGGCTGGCTGATGGCGCCAGTGCCGAAATCCTCCTCGGCTAGCTCGTCCTCGTAGCGGACTGCCGGCACAGCACCCTGATCAAAGTAGCCCTCCTCCTCGGCGACTTCCAGCTCTGGAGAGCCAACCTCATCATACAAGGCCCTCTCTTCTGCCGCAACCGGCATCATCTCGGCGCTCCAGTCCTCGGCCTCCTGTTCTGCCAGCAGCGGACGGCGCGAGGGCAGGCGGGACGAGCGGGGCGCAGTCGTGGCGTACAGCTCGCGACTGTGGCTATAGAGCGTATGGCTCCGGCTCCGCACCGATGGGCGCAGCTCCTCCTCTGTCTCTGGGGAGGCGGTTAAGACTCCTTCGCTGTGGAGGCTCATTTCCTCTCGTTTGCTCGCCAGGATGCTCTGACGCATGAGCTGGCGCGTCCGGCGGAGATCGGGGCGCCGCGTCAGTAGTGATCCAGAAGGGGTACGGCTGCTGGTGGTGGGCCAGCGTGTCTGCTCCGTCTGCCCGCGGATGCTCTGCGATCTCTGGTCCTCGTAATCTTCCTGGCTGTACTGGCGGCCCGGGCTTCTGCGATATAGCCTTCTCTCCATACGCTCGTTTGTCATGCATTCCTCCCAACACTGATCAGGCTCTTTGGTCGGTGGCGCGGTCACCTTGCCTGCATCGATGACCTGGGTAAACGCTGAACACTGTGCGCTTTATACTCATTTTACCTCATTGGTAAGCGCTCCGTCTACCGTGGCGCAGCATTCTGTAGAAAAAAAACGCTCATCTGGCCACTTTATGACCCTTGCTTAGCCTGGCGAAGATGGTGCCTGTTCTCTCCGGCTCTTATTATAGCTCAGGTCACGATGTGTGTCAAACATTTGTTCTAATTGCGCTTCCGCTGGAGCGGCGGGCGGCGTCTGTAGCGCTGGCGCAAGAGCAGCAGCGTGCCCAGTGTGAGAAGCAGGCTCCCGGTGAAGGCGAAGGCGTTGCCCAGGCGACGTCTGGCCGCCGGTAGAGGCGGGGCGAAGAGGGCCGCTCGCTCAGGGTAAGGTCCCAGGCGGGCATTGGCCGGAAGGCGCAGGGCCAACTGCAAGACTTCGGCCAGGTGCAGAGCCCGGCGCGGCGTCGTCTGGGCGATCTGCTCGCGGCAGCTAAAGCCGTCGGCAATGATTAGCGTTTCCGGGCGAGCCGCGCGCACCGTCGGCAGCAGGACGCGCTCACCGACCTGCAAGGAAATAGGATAGTGCTGCGCTTCAAAGCCGAAGGCTCCAGCCATGCCGCAGCAGCCGGCGTCGGGTATCTCGACCTGCAGGCCGAGTTTGCCCAGCAGGCGGCGTTCGGCAGCGACATCCATGAGGACGCGCTGATGGCAGTGGGGATGCAGTAGAGCCTGACCCTCCAGGCGTGGCCAGCGGTAGTCTCTGGCGTAGCGCTCTAAAAATTCGCTGAGCAGGAGGACGCGCTCTTTGAGTTGCTGCGCCTCTGGACGCTCGGGGAAAAGATTGGGCAGTTCATCGCGGAAGACAGAGACGCAGCCGGGTTCCAGTCCGACGATGGCGATCTCCTGCTCCAGATAGGGGCGCAGCACAGTCAAGATCTGGTGCAGGTGCTGTTTGGCGCTGGTGAGCATGCCATAGTCATAGAGGGGGCGCCCGCAGCAGAGAGCGACCGGCGGTAGCTCGACCTGGAAGCCGAGGGCTTCGAGAACCTCGACGGCGGCGCGGGCTGTTTCGGGATGGAAGTAATTATTGAAGGTGTCAGGCCACAGCAACACCCGTGGGCCGCGGCGCTGTTCTGCCGGACGCGCCGGGCGGGCCTGGAACCAGGCGCGGAAGCTCAGCGGGGCCAGACGGGGCAGGCGTCGCTCAGGCGCGATGCCCCCGGCGCGCTTCAGCAGGTGGCGCAAGAGGGGCGCCTGCGTCAAGAGGTTGATCAGCTCGGGCGCATGGGCCCCCAGGGCGGCCCAGCGATGGATGAGGCCAAAGAGATAGGCGCTACGCGGTCGCAGGCGACCGGCGTAGTAATGGGCCAGGAATTCGGCTTTGTAGGTGGCCATGTCAACGTTGACAGGGCATTCGCTTTTGCAGCCTTTGCAGGCCAGGCAGAGATCGAGCGCCTGGCGCACTTCTTCGGAGCGCCAGCCGCCGCGCAGAGGATGGCCGTAAAGCATCTCGAAGAGCAGGCGGGCGCGTCCCCGGGTCGAGTGCGCCTCTTCGCGGGTGACCATGTAGCTCGGACACATGAGGCCGCCATCGGTACGGCGACATTTGCCGACGCCAACGCAGCGCATGACGGCATGGGCGAAGTTGCCCTGATCGGCGGGATACTGGAAGTGTGTGGCCGGGGGACGAGGAAGAGGAAGGGCGTGGCGCAGGTCCTCGTCGAGCCGATAGGGATTGACAACCTTTCCAGGGTTCATGCGTCCGGCGGGGTCCCAAATGGCTTTGAACTCGCGGAAGGCCTCCAGTAATTCTGGACCGAACATTTTGGGCAGCAATTCGGCGCGCGCCTGACCATCGCCGTGCTCCCCGGAGAGCGAGCCACCGTAGCCTACCACCAGGTCGGCGGCTTCTTCCATGAAGGCGCGAAAGCGGCGAATGCCTTCCTGGCTCTCCAGGTCGAAGCTGGCACGCATGTGGACGCACCCCTCGCCGCAGTGTCCGTAAAAGTTGGCCTGGTAACCATAGCGGTCAAGCAGGGCACGCAGCTCACGCAGATAGGCGCCGAGACGGTTGGGGTGAACGGCGGAATCTTCCCATCCTTCCCATTTGAGGGGCTGGCCTGGCACGAAGGTGGAGGCGCCAAGGGCCGATTCGCGCACTTCCCACAAGGCCCGTGCTTCGGCCTCGCTGCTGCAGAGGCGCATCTCTGGCGGAGGGCTGCCGCTTCGCCGCTGCAGATGGGCCATCAAGGTGCGCGCTTGCTCTTCGGCTTCGGCGCGCGTCTGGCCGCCAAATTCGAGCAGCAGCCAGCCGCCTCCTGGTGGCAGTAAGCGCAAGTGGTCAAGATTGAGGCCTTTGCGCCGGCTATCGGCGACAAGTCCCTCATCAAGTCCTTCAAGGGCGATGGGGCGGAATTCGAGCAGCTCGGGAACCTCGTCACAGGCGCGAAAGAAGTCGGGATATCCCAGGACGAGTAAGACGCGTGCGGGGGGGCTGGGGACGAGGCGAACGGTGGCTTCCAGGACGGTGACACAGGTGCTTTCGCTGCCAACGAGGGCGCGAGCGACATGAAAGCCATGCTCGGGGAGCAGTTGGTCGAGATTGTAGCCAGAGACGCGGCGCGGGATGGCCGGGTAGCGCTGGCGAATAAGGTCGGCGTAGCGATCGCGCAGCGCTTTGAGGCGCGCGTAGATTTCGCCGCGTCGTCCGCCGGCGGCGATGATTGTGGTTAGCTCTTCCTCGCTAGTAGGGCCGACACGCAAGCGCAGCCCGTCGTAGGTCAAGATTTCCAGCTCTTCGATATTGTCGACGGTTTTGCCACCCATGAGCGAGTGGGTGCCGCAGGAGTTATTGCCGATCATGCCGCCCAGGGTGCAACGGTTATGCGTTGAGGGATCGGGGGCAAAGGTCAAGTGGTGCTGCTCGGCGGCGTGGCGCAGGTCATCCAGCACGACGCCGGGCTCGACGCGTGCCAGGCGGCGTTCGGGATCAAGGCTGAGGATATGCCGCATGTAGTGCGATAGGTCAAGGACAACAGCAATATTGCAGGTCTGGCCAGCGGTGCTGGTACCAGCGCCGCGCGCCAGGATGGGCACATCGTAGGTGCGGCAGATGTCAATCGCAGCGCAGACGTCATCGGCGTCGCGCGGAAGAATGACGCCTAGAGGCACCTGGCGGTAGTTAGAGGCGTCGGTCGAGTACATGGCCCGGCTGCCGGGATCAAAGCGTACGTCGCCGCGCACCTGGGTGCGCAGGGCGCTTGCCAGCTCGCTGAGCCTGCGGGAGCTGATCACATCTTTCCTTGGCGGCTGCTGAACATGTGTCACAGGTTGTTTGTCCATCCTTCCTGGTCCTGATACTTCCGGGCCTGAGCGCGAGCAAGTAAGCAAGTCGGGCTGAGGTTAACATTAGCAAGGAGGCTGCCAGTCCGCGCTGACGGGCGAACTCAGGCGCCGAAGCGAAGCGAAAGCGTCACTGCGTGTGCTGGTCGCGCTCCTGACGCTGCGAGAGCGAGCGGCAACTGAGACGGGCAGGCGAGGCGGCGCAGGCCGAGGTCTTCTACTGCTCACAGCAAGTGTGCCAGCCGTTCCAGGAAGAAGGTGATAAAGCCATTGCTGTCTACGGCGGTGGCGGCCAGAACGTTGGGGGGTGGCGTCTCGCGACGGCGTCGGAACCAGGCAACGGTAGCCCCGGCGGTCTGGCTGCCGCTCAGCTCAACGTCGACATAGACTGGTTCCCAGTGGAGCAGCTCGGGATGGAAGGCGGCGGCTAGCGCTAGCGGATCATGGAGATGAAAGCGCTCGTAGCCGGCGCGCGGGGCGAAGTCTTCGAAGTAGTGGGCTAGCATCGCCTCGATGCAGCGCCCGATGGCGCTCTCTGGCCGGCAAAGGGGAGCGAATTGCGCGCGCGTCAGGCCGACCTGCTGGGTGGTGTCGAGGCTGACGAGGCGCAGTGGCCAGCCGGCGTGAAAGACGATGTGGGCGGCCTCGGGATCGGCGTAAATGTTGAATTCGGCAGCAGGGGTCACGTTGCCGGGAACGCGCAAGGCTCCGCCCATGATGACAACCTCGCGTACCTGCTGGGCGATCTCGGGGGCCAGCCGGACGGCCAGAGCCAGGTTGGTCAGTGGCCCGATGGCCACCAGGGTGACCGCGCCCGGCGCGGCTTTGATACGCTCGCTGATCAGTATGGGGGCGTATTCAACCGGAGATGTTGAGGCTGGTTCGGGCAGCTCGGCCCGTCCCAGACCGGATTGACCGTGTACGTCAGCGGCGTGGATTGGCGGACGTACCAGCGGTCGCGCCGCGCCCGCGGCGACCGGAATGTCGTGCCGCCCGGCGAGGGCGAGCAAGGCCCGCGCGTTGCGGGTGGTATGCGCTAGTGGAACGTTACCGCTAACGGTGGTGATGGCTTCCAGGCTGACCTCGGGCGAGGCGAGGGCGAGCAGGATGGCCAGGGCGTCATCGATGCCTGGGTCGGTGTCAAGGATGAGATGCAAAGGCTGCTCTGTTGGCATGGATCTTCCTTCTCATCTGGCTGACTGGTTGGCTGGCTGTGTGCTCCGCTCATTGAGGGAGGGAGTGAGTGGCCTGCCTGTCTCTGTCGGCTCTCAGGCTCTCGCTCTTCTCTGGTTTGTCTTCCTCTAGGTTAGGATATCCCTGACGACAGGTCAGGGTCAAGCCTTTCTACCTTCTGGCCTGGAGAGGCAAGAGCCTGGTGAGGGCGCGGTTAGCCTGATCTCTCTCACTTTTCGGGCAGAGATCTCGATTGAGAGGAGTATCACTCTGATCAGCCACCTGTTGGAAACTCTCCTTCGGTGCCGGGCTGTAGGCCCTGGAAGCCGTCCGATCCCTGTACCCCCACGGCTGGCATTTCCGGGATCGTGCTGGTGCCGGTACCAGTACCGGCCCAGGCGACGCCGCCGGCGCGGCGTTGCATTACCTGGTCTGGATTGTAGCCCTGGTCGTGGCCTTTCTCACCGGCCTGGCATTGGGTGATGTCATCGCTATGCTGACGACAACGGCCAGTACGGCCAATCATTCTGCCCGGTCGACGGCGGTCAGCAGCACTGGCGCGACGGCTACCTCTTCAACGACAGGTGCAAGTAGCCAATGTCCGTCATAAGGTTGGCGAGACGGTGACATTTAATGATAGCTGGCAGATTGCTGAACTCTATCGAGACTTCTCCTGGTCTGAATTTCGAGCAGCCCAAGGCTGGCGATCAGTAGTTGTTAATCGACGTTACGCTGCTGAATATCTCGAACAGCGAGCAGGTAGTAGCTGCGAGCTATAATTTTAAATTTTACGCTGCGCGATACTGAGGGGCGCGAGATTGAGCTGTCTGCTGTGACCTTCACGAGTCCCCCGCCGATGGGCAAGGCAGAGCCACAGCCGAAGATTCGCGGTACTCCGGTCTATGAGATGCCGCAGGATCAGCACGATTTCGTCCTGGCTTTCACGGATATACTGGAGAGCGGCCAGCTCTTATGAGATATCCATGTCTGATGGTGGCGAGGAAGAGCCAGGCCGCTCAGCGGTGCAGCGTCAGGACGGCTCGTGAAGCTGCTGCTTTTCTCCATAGTAGTAGGCACCTGCGAAATCCGGCGCTGCCTCTTTCTTTTTGCCGCTCCAGGCAGTGATGCGGATCTTATAGACGCTGGTGCGCTTCAGCTCGTCATCGGTAACGGCCTGGTAGTCGCGTCCCGGTTCCAGGTGCGGAGCATATTTCTTGAGTAACAGATGCAGCGCGGCCCGGGCCTCCTCCCGGTCGCGGGTGAGGCTGCCCTCCCCGAAAACTACGACGCTGGCGTATTCGACGCTGAAGCCAAGGGCGGTCTCGGCGGGGAGCAAGCGCCCCATTTCGTAGGCGGTGAAGCAAACGCGCTGACTGCCCTCAATGTTGCGGCGTGTTCGACCCACGACTGCGGTATGCAGATAGATGGCGTGCGCTGCTTCGTCGTAGACAAAGAGATTGCTGTTGAGAAACGGCTGCTCCCCGTCAATGGTGGCCAGCACTCCAACCGGCGCCCGTTTGAGAAAGCTACGTATCCACTGTTCGTCGTCGACGGCGCGGTCACGTCGGCGAACACGCGCTAGCTCTGGCTGCTGGGTTGTCTGTTCTGCATCCACGCTGCTGACTCCTTCTGCTGGTTCTGGGCTAGCCAATGGGGTGCCTTCACCTTGCTCGTGTAAGGCTCCCTTCTGGCTTTCTGGCTTTCGGCCTGCTGGTGTTAGCATGCCCGCCTCTGGCGTGATGAGCAAGAGCCAATGGCTCACTTTGGTCACAGCCAGCGCAGCCGTTCGCGCTGGCTCGCTGGCTACAGCGACTATTGACAATCCTGCACATTCAAAGCTATATCTAGCTAGCTAGCTAGCTAGCTAGCTAGCCTGGCTCAGGGGTGAGCCAATGCCCTCCCTCTCAGGTTGTGGAGGCCGACAGGCGACGACCAGGGCTGCTGGCCTTGTCGCGCTCTTGAGCATGTTTCTCGGTCCAATCTCGAAAGAGGCCGCTCTGAACGAGCTATGAGATCAGTGCCAACTGCCCAGGCGCATAGGCCATCTTCCGCTATCAGTCAACAGACAGAGGCTGCTCGCCGGCTGTCAGAGCTGAAAGAGCGAACCTGCGAGGCGCTGGTACTCTTGTTGACGGCTCTACTCAGGCAGGCCCGCGCCTTGCTGGCAAAGGAGGCCGCTGCTTCTCGCTCTGAGCGTGATCAGCTTGCCAGGCTGGCCCTGCAGGATCTACGAGGTCTCTATGAGCAGACCCTGCGCCTGATCTATCGCCTCTTCTTCATCCAGACCGCCAGAAGGGCCGGCTACGTGAGTGCCGACTGCGCGCTTAACCTTGATAGCCGGGAGCCGGCCAGACAGAGGAGTAATCAGCCTGGCACAGGGGCGCCTGATGGGGAGGTCGATGAGGATGACGCGTCTGCCGGCCGACTCTGGAAGCGTCTGCAAGAGCTATGTGCGCTCATGCGTTCCGGCTGCCAGCAGCCAGGGCTGAGGCTGGCGTCCTATCCCGGGCGCCTTTTTGATCCGGCGACAACGCCCTATCTGGAGGCTCTGGCCGTGCCGGACGCGGTGCTGATCCAGGTGCTGGCGCTGCTGGATTGTGATACGCTTGCTGGCGAGGTGACGCCGGAGACCGACTGGATCTGGCTGCCAGCGGCCCTCTATGAGGATTTGCTGGCCTATGAGCCGCGTTTGGCCAGTGAGCCGCTGCACGAGGTACAGGACCGGGGCCGGCGCCTTGTTATTCCAGCGCGGCTCAATGTCTCCTCGCCGGCCCGCGACGGTCGGACGCGCTACCCGGTGGTGCGCGCCGTGGCTCCTGGCAACGTCTATCTGATGCCCAGCCGCGGGCGCAAAAGCCGCGGCAGCTACTCGACGCCCCCCGCCCTGGTTCCCTATCTGGTGCGGCGAACACTAGAGCCTCTGGTGAGCCGCTGCCGGCGGGCTGAGGATATGCTTGCACTCAGGGTGGTTGATCCGGCGATGGGGACAGGAACCCTCCTGGTGGCGGCCTGCGATTATCTGACCCGAGCTTATGTGCGTTTGCTGGGCGAAGGGGAGACCCTGGCGACGGCGCCGCTGGAGTGCTGGAAGCGCTATCGGCGCCTGGTGGCGGAGCACTGTCTGTATGGGGTCGATCTCGATGAGCTGGCTGTAGAGCTGGCCCGCCTCTCTCTCTGGCTCTTTACCGGCCATCTGGATCAGGCGGCTCCCTTTGTGAGCGCTAACCTGCGCTGCGGCAATAGTCTCATCAGTATCCCGCTGCCAGATGCGCATGTGAGGTCTGAGGCCCCGGCCCGATCTCGACGCCTGGACCGCCTGCTGCGGCTGATCCCGCTGCCGGAAAACGCTCTGCCTGCGACAACGGAGGAGCGCGCGCGGATGCGGCGCCTGGCCGATCTCTGGGTGGCGCTCTGGTTCTGGCCGCGCGCCAGCTCCTCTGCTGCTCGGGATCAGACAGGGGGCCCCGAGAATGAGGCCGTTCCTGCTTTGCCCGATCGGCGCACCTGGGCGGCACTCGTGGCCGCTGTGGCTCGTGGCGAGGACGGCAGCCAGGCGGAGGCTACGGCAGGCTCGACGAAGAGCGCGACTGACGCTGCTGGCACGTTGGGGCTCGCTCCTTATCTGCAGACGTTGAGGCGCCTGGTCAGACGCATGCGGCCTTTTCATTGGCAGCTTGAGTTCTCCTCGGTCTTCTTCGAGGACAGTGGGCGCCTGCGGAGCCGACCGGGCTTCGATGCTGTGCTGACCAATCCGCCTTGGGAGACGCTCAAGCCCAACTCGCGCGAATTCTTCGCCGCCTATGATCCTCTGTATCGCCGCCTGGAACGCGTCGAAGCCGAGCAGCAGCGTCGGCACCTGCTGGCTGATCACCATATCGAACGCGCCTGGCAGGACGAGGCGCACTGGCTGGAGGGACTGAGTCGTTATGTGCGTCAGAGCGGTCTCTATCCAGCTCAACGGGTCCCCATCGGCAGCAGAGCCAGCGGCGGCGATCTCAACAGCTACAAGCTCTTTGTTGAGCGAGTCTATCAGCTACTGCGCCCTGGTGGCTCTTGCGGCCTGGTCGTGCCGGCCAGCCTCTACACCGATCAGAGCAGTGCCGGGCTGCGCCGTCTGCTCTTGGACCGGGCCCGCCTCATAGTGCTGCTTGGCTTTGAGAACCGGGCCGGCCTCTTTCCCATTGATAGCCGCTGCAAATTTGCCCTCCTGGTCTTTACGCGCGAGCGGCCTGCGGCTCATTTCCGGGCTGCCTTTATGCTCCGCGACCCCGCTGTCCTGCAGAGCGATGAGCAGCAGTTTACCATCGCTCTGCCGCGCGCTTTGATCGAACGCTTCGCGCCAGAAACGCTCTCGCTGCTGGAGCTGCGGACCCAGCGCGAGGCCGAGCTGTTGAGCCGCATCTATGGGACATGGCCGCTGCTCGGCGCACAGCCCCAGGAACGGGAGGCGGCCGGGGCCTGGTCGGTGACGCTGACCCGTGAATTCGATATGACCAGCGATCGCCGACTGTTCAACCGCTCCGGTGAGGGCTGGCCGCTCTACGAGGGCAAAATGATCCATCAGTATTGTCCCTGCTTTGCGCCAGCGCGCTACCATGTGGTACCCGAGATAGGGCGGCAAGCGCTCTTGCGCGGCGAACTTGAGCGCCTGGAACAAGAGCTTGATGAACTGGCACGCATAGAGCTGCCTCAGCCCCTGCAGGGGGGACGTCGTGAGCGCCTCATGACCCTGTTGACCACGTATGGCCGTGGACCTCTGACCGCCGCCGATGTGCGCTTCGACTGCGAGGCGCCGCGCCTTGTCTTCCGCCGCGTCGCCAGCAGCACGAACGCCCGCAGCCTGATCGCTACTATCCTGCCTGCGGGCTGCTTTCTCGGCAACACGCTCACCTATGTGCGCCCCTGGCGCCTGAACCGCGATAAGCTGCTGGCCCTTGTGAGAGCCGGGCCAGCCCAACCGCTCAGCCTGGCCTATGAGCGCAGCCTCTCCCCGACGCTGCTGGCCTATCTGTGTGGTCTGCTCAACTCCTTTGTTCTCGACTATGTCATTCGCCACAAGGTCTCGGTCGACATTACCATGTCTCAGGCCGCTCAGCTTCCTCTGGCGCGCCTGGACCCAGAACAGCCTTATTGCCAGGCCATTGCGCGCCGCGTCGCCCGCCTGGTCTGCCTTGGCCCCGCCTTTGCTCACCTGCGCAGCGAACTGCTGGGCGCTGAAGACGCGCCCACCCTGCCACCAGAGCAGCGGCGGGCACGCCTGCAGCTCCAGCATGAGATCGATGCCCTGGTCGCTCATCTCTATGGGCTGAGTGCGGCTGACCTGCGCGACCTGCTTTATGGTCCCCAGCCCCAGAGCTTTCCCCTGGTGCCCGCCTCCGTCAAGGAGGGCGTGCTGCGCGCTTTTGCCGACGTCGAGCGCTTGCTGGAGAGCGACTAAGCCCGGGACAGGACCCGGCTCTCAGGCGCATGAGACAAGCCTCTCAGGCCATCGCTCAGGCGCTCTGAGGCGAGAGATCGGCCCCGAGCTGGTTGCCCAGTTCAATGATGGCCTGCTCCTGGCCTGCGGACGAGGCCCGGAGCCGACGGTAGAGCAGGCGAATGCGTTCAACGTTGAGGGCGGAATGCAGCTCGCGGGCCTGGGAGAGGCAGGGCTGCAAAAGGTGCGCCGCCTGCTCAGGCTCGCCGCTGAGAAAGTGGCCTTCTGCTTCCAGGATGGAAGCATAGAGGCGGCGACGTTGCAGGTGGGGATCAGGACGGCGCTGAGCCAGTTCGGCGAGGGCGTCGCCTGGGCGGCCCAGGGCCAGGAGAGCGCGCGCGCGATCGACGTGGTAGCGGTCGGCATCAGCCTTGACAAAGAAGGGATCGTCGTCGGTCGGGGCGCTCCGCAGAAGGGAGGCGGCGCGATCGAAGGAGGTCAGGGAGGAGCGCTGTTCCTGTTGAGAGCGGGCCGTGAGGGCGCGGGCAACGCCGAGATTCAGGTAGAGGGCGGCGCCCAGCGAGGCCGGGGCCTGGGGCAGAAGAACTTTGCATTTGTCGAAGTACTTCAATGCCTGCTTCGGATCACCGGCATCCAACAGCGTTAAGCCAGCCCAAAAATAAACTGCGGCCATCGCCTCGTAGGAGTGGAGTTCGTGGGCCCAGTGGAGGGCTTTAGTGGCCTGTTGAAGGGCGGGTTCGAAGCACTGCAGGTCGCGGAGCACAGTTGTATAAAGCATGTGGGCGCTGCTCAGCAGGCCCAGGGCGGTGGAACGTTCCTGGCCGCTGGTAAAAGGGAGCAGGCGATAGAGGTCGTTGAGCAGACAGTGGAGGCGGGCGAGATCGGGGCGAGCGCTGATCTGGTGGTGATTGGTCCAGGCTTGGTGCAGGAACTGGGTAGCGCTCTGCCAATCGGGGAGATTGCTATCGGTGAAGAGGGGCGAGCCGTGCATCACAAAGAAGGTAACAGGGTCCTGAAACGGGCCTGGCAGGGGAGAGTCGCCCGGGCCTGCGGCCAGAGCGAGGAGGACGGGAGGGATGTTGAGCAAGCTGGCGACGGCGCGGCGTCGGGAGATCGAGTCGAAACCCATATCGGTAGCCTCCATTTTGCGAACGGTGATCTCGCTCACGCCAAGCGCAAGGGCGAGATCCTTCTGACTCCAGGACCAGCCGCAGTGTTTGATCATCTGCTGGCGGTAGTAGCGAGTAACCTGGCCAGGACGGGGATACCCATCAGGACCAGCGGCAAAGGCAGGGAGACCCATCTGAACCCACCAGGGATCATGCGCGCTCATCTCTCTTTCTCCTTCCTTCATTCCTGACTTCAGGGGCCAGATCAAGGGCGGGGGGCGCTAGCGCACACCACCGGAGCGGTAGCACGCTTACCAGGGCCAGGCCCCTTTTTGGAGGATAAGCGGATTGACATGTATCGTCAACAAGCAAGCGATATTGAGGATATCGAGAGGTAGAAAATCTGCTGAGCCTAAAATGAGCATGCTGAGAGGCAGAAAACGGCTTCCCTGGCTGGCCGAGATGCCGGGCAGAGGGAGCGAGGCGAGGAGGTCCTGACCGAAAAAATGGCCAAAATTTGGAGCGGGCCATAGGACGATCGGGGGATACGCCAGGGGAGACCGGGGCGCGTGGCGAGTCAGCGGGGCAGGAGGAAAGGGGAAAGATGATTTGACGTCCAGGCCCGGTCAGCCGTATAATCTTGGCCGATACCTCCAACACGGGGCGGACCGAAGCCGACGAATAAATCAAGCGGGCCGACGCCAGTGCGCGCCGCCAGCCCAAACCACGGCAGCCAGTCATCAAAGGAAGGAAGCAGCGTTCATGCCAAAGCTCTACGGTTGGGTGCGTGAGGTGGTGCCCGACAGCCCTGCTGACCGCGCGGGCCTCCAGCCAGGCGATCTCATACGCACGATCAACGGCCATCTCATTCGCGACCTCGTCGACTACCAGTTCTACAGCGCCGACGACGTACTCACCATCGTCTTCGAGCGCCAGCAAGAGCAGCGCGAGGTCACCATTGTGCGCCAACAGGGGGAGAGCCTGGGGCTGATCTTTGGCGAGGAGCCTACGCCCTTTATTCGCCAATGTGCGAACAAATGCGTCTTCTGCTTTATCAAAGGCTTACCGCCGCGCTATGCGCCACAGCCGGGGCTGCCCCACGGCCTGCGCTCCACCCTCTACATCAAAGATGACGATTACCGCTACTCCTTCCTCTTTGGCAACTTTATCACACTCACCAACCTGAAAGAACAAGACTGGCAGCGGCTGGCCGAGCAGCGCCTGAGTCCGCTCTACGTCTCAGTGCACACGACTGAGCCGGAGCTGCGGCGCAAGATGGTCGACGGGCCGCGAGCCGGCGAGATTCTTGAGCAAATCCGGCGTCTTGGGGAACTGCACATCACCTGTCACACCCAGCTCGTCCTGTGCCCTGGCATCAACGACGGCGAGCATCTCGAACGCAGCATTCAAGATCTGGCCGCCCTGCGTCCCATCGTCGAATCGATCTCGGTCGTACCGGTAGGCCTGACCAAATACAACAACCTGCTCAAGACCGGCGACCTGCCGCCGCTGCGCCCCTACACGCGCGAAGAGGCCGAGCGAATCATCGCCCAAGTCGAGGCCCATCAGCAGCGCTTTGCCGCCAGCCATCCCGAGGGCTACCCCTTCGTCTACCTCTCGGACGAGTGGTACTATCTCACAGGCCGTGAAGTCCCGCCCACTGCCCATTACGGCGACTACGCCCAGATCGAGAACGGCGTTGGCATGACGCGCTACCTCCTTGAGCAGTGGGAGAGCGCGCGGCGCCGCCTGCCTGCGCGCCTGGCCCAGCCGAGGCGTGTCACCCTGGTCACTGGAACAATGGCGCGCCCCATCATCGAGCGCCTGGCGGCGGACCTCAACCGCATCGAAGGGCTGGAAGCGCGCGTCATCGCCGTTGAAAACCGCTTCTTTGGTCCACTGGTGACCGTAGCCGGGCTGCTCTGTGGTCAAGATGTGCTTGCCACTCTGCTCGAACAAGGGGACCTCGGCGATCTCGTCCTTCTCCCGCGCATCATGCTCGACAATGCCGGAGAGCGCTTTCTGGATGATGTCACCGTCGAAGAATTTCAGGCGCGCTTACCGGTGCGCTCCCTCTTCGTGCGCAATGCCCAGGAGACTGTAGCCGCGATACGCGAATTAGCCGGCCTTCCCGCGCCGCGTCTATGGCCAACATTAGCGGCACGTTAAGCGGGGATGGAGTCGGCGGAGGCCTCTAACTAGTTGGGACTGGGCGGGAGCGCCGGCCTGGTGGCCACGACCCGCAGGCGTCGACTAGCCAGAGTGAAGGGCGCTCCTTGCTGGTCCAGCCCGCTCACCAGGCAGCCGCGCGCCGCCAACCGATTGGCGATCCGCCCGTAACCGCAGGCGACATCAAGCACTGTCATCCCCGGCTGCAATCCCAGCAATTGCCAGATCTGCCCGACCTCGCGCTCACTACGCTTCTCTGTCAGCACCGGGTCATAGAAATAGCGGTAGTCGCAAGGCGCAAAAGTTCCCTCGACGTCGAACGCCTCCGGAGGGGTCTCTTGGCTCATCTCCTGGTCCTTTCAGATCAGAAGGAAGAGCAACAAAAGAAGCTTCACAGGATAACTATCCTGTGAAGCTTCCAACTGCGGCGCATTTGCCAACTGGCCTGGACACCCTGACAGGTGACTGTAGCCAGCCTGCCAAGCTATTCCTGTGAGCTATGCTGCGGTCCCAGGCGCAGCAGCAACCAGGCTGAGGGCAACAAGGCCGCTGCCAGCAGCAACTTCAGCGTATCGCCGACCAAGAACGGTACCATACCGAGCAGCAAGGCTTGACCTAATCCCAGGTGCAGCACCACGGCCAGCCAGGGCACGCCCACTGCGTAGATGATCAGCGAGCCGGGCAGCATCGCCAGGGCTGCCGTCACATAGCGGCGGTCCAGGCCCCGCTCACATAGCCAGCCAGTCACCCAGGCCGCCAGCGGGTAGGACCACAGGTAGCCACCGGTATAGCCGAGCAGCACCGCCACACCGCCAGCGCCGCCGGCGAAGACCGGCAGCCCTATCGCCCCCTCAGCCAGATAGGCCAACAAAGCCAGAGCGCCGCGCCGGCTCCCCAGGACAGCCCCCGTCAGCAGCACACCCAGCGTCTGCAGCGTGATCGGTACTGGCGTAATCCAGGGAATATAAATAGAAAAACGAGCACATAAGGCCATAAGAGCACTGAAGCCAAGCACCAGTATCCCATCGCGCAACAAAGCTGTGGAGCGTGACAGCGAGCGGGCCGGCAGCAGGCGA
The DNA here is from genome assembly GCF_059696725.1 of Thermogemmatispora argillosa. Classification (NCBI taxonomy): domain Bacteria; kingdom Bacillati; phylum Chloroflexota; class Ktedonobacteria; order Thermogemmatisporales; family Thermogemmatisporaceae; genus Thermogemmatispora; species Thermogemmatispora argillosa. Next base: position 3,113,250 of record NZ_AP019377.1, read on the forward strand.
TCAACCAGCGTAGTTCCGGACACAGAAGCCATCGACAAACTCCTTATGGACAAAGTAGTACAGGCGCAGCGAGCCAGAGCGCTGCGAAAAGGAGCCTACCGGCGACCCGCCTTGCGTGACCAACCCATCTGAGCGGAGCGGTTGCGGCGGGTCCCCGTTCTCTCCAGAAGCAATTATAAAAAGCCGCTGACTGGTACGGCAAGACTGACGCTGCGCTGCGCGCAGCCCTGACCTCAGGCCAGCAGAGCGGCGCCCTCGTTGCGCGGATCATTCACCAGACGCGAGACCGGGCGAGCCTGCATCTCCGCGGCCGGATAAGGACGCAGCAGCGGCAGCAGCGCCTCCGTCTCGTGCAAGGCAGGATCAAGCCAGCGCTCGCAGGCCTCGCGCGGCAAAATCACCGGCATACGATCATGGATCGTTGCCAACAACTCATTTGGCTCTGTCGTCACAATCGTACACGTGCGCAGCGTACGCCCATCCGAGGCGCTCCACTGATCCCACAAGCCGGCGAAAGCGAACGGCGACCCATCGCGCAGCGTAATGTACATTGGCCGCTTGGAGCCATTGGTTTGCTGCCACTCATAGAAGCCATCGGCCACCACCAGGCAGCGACGCGAGCGCAGCAAGCGCTTAAAGCTTGGCTTCTCGGCCAGGGTCTCAGCGCGCGCATTAATCATCCGATTCCCAATTGCCTCCTCCTTAGCCCAAGAAGGGATCAAGCCCCAGCGCAGCCAGGCCATCTGGCGCGTCCCCTCATGCAAGATCGCCACCACCTCCTGTGAAGGGGCGATATTGTAGCGTGGCTGAGCCTCCAACGTAGCCGGCACCCCAAAGATCTCGGCAATCGTCTTCAAATCAGTGATCAACGTAAAACGACCGCACATAAGCGAAACAGCTCCTTCCCCAGGGAGCGCCTGGCCCCCGGGCCATTCACCAGCAAGCCCCAGCGCGCCCAAAACACAACAGTTTCCCCATACACCGCTCTCCTTCCTTTATTTATTCTGCGCGCCGCAGCCGCCAGCGGCAAGGATCAGACCAGGCTATTAACGCCACCTGATACCATTCCTCCTGTCAAAAAAGTGCCAGCCGCAGCCGTGACCAGCCAGCCGGCCAGGCGAAGAAAGCCAGAGTGGGGGAGGCTTGCTCTGGACAAAGCCGGTTCCACCCTGCTACCATAACAGGCGGATTTCCCTAACAGACGCTTAAGGAAGGAAGAGTTGTCATGACGCAGATAGAAGCGTATATAGCAGAGCATGAGCAGCGTTTCCTGGAAGACCTCAAAGGCTGGCTGCGCATTCCCAGCATCAGCACGCTGCCCGAATACGCCGCGGAGGTGCGCCGGGCAGCCGAATACGCCGCCGCCCAGCTACGCAGCCTTGGCCTGGACAACGTACGGCTCATCGAAACGAGTGGCCACCCGCTTGTCTATGGCGAATGGCTCAAAGCGGCAGGCAAGCCCACCCTGCTTATCTATGGACATTATGATGTCCAGCCCGTTGACCCGATCGAACTCTGGCAGACGCCGCCCTTTGAGCCGACCATCCGCGGCGAAAACCTCTACTGTCGCGGGGCCTGCGACGACAAAGGACAGACGATGCTGGTCTTGAAAGCCCTGGAGACCCTCATCACCGCCGATGGCGGCCTGCCTGTCAACGTACGTGTCCTCATCGAAGGCGAAGAAGAGGCCGGCAGCGAATCCATCGAGCACTATGTACGCACCTATCCCGAGCGCCTGAGCTGTGACGCCGTCTTCATCTGCGACACCCACATGCCCGCGCCAGATCTGCCGGCCCTGATCACCGGGCTGCGGGGCATCATCTATACCGAAATCGAAGCGCGCGGAGCCGTGCGCGACCTGCACTCAGGTACCTATGGCGGCATAGCTCCCAACCCCCTCCATGCACTGGCCCTGATCATCGCCGGCCTCAAAGACGCCCGGGGACACATTCACATCCCTGGTCTCTACGAGCGCCAGCGCGAAGCGCCGCCAGAAGAACAGCGCTTCTGGCAAGCAGATCCCCTGCACCTGGCCGAAACACTGCGCCGAGAGATGGGAGTCCCCCAACTCTCCGGCGAGCCAGAATATCCACCGCTACAGCGCATCTGGGCCAGACCGACCCTCGAAGTACATGGCTTTGTCGGCGGCTTCAGCGGTGAAGGGGCCAAAACTGTCATCCCCGCCAGCGGCAAAGTCAAAATCAGCATGCGCATCCCGCCGGACCTGGGACTCACAGCTGAAGAAGTCTACCGTCTCTTCGAACGGCGCGTCAAAGAGCTGGCCCCGCCTGACGTTGAAATCAGTGTTTTCAAGATCCACGGCGGAGACGGCGTGCTTGTCCCGATCGACGCCCCAGTCATGCGAGCTGCCGCGGCAGCCCTCCAGGAGACCTACGGGCGTGAGCCGGTCTTCATTCGTGAAGGTGGCTCTATTCCCATCGCCGCCCTCTTTAGCAGTATCTTGCGGGTTCCCATCGTCCTGATGGGCTTCGGCCTGCCCGACGACAATCTGCACTCGCCAAACGAAAAATACTCACTCAAGCAATTCTTCAAAGGCATACGCACAGTCGCGCGCTTTCTGCAGCTCTACGCCCAAAGAGTCTGAACCAGTCGACTAGATGGCAATCCTTCCCTTGACGCCTCGCGACGGTGCGGGGGATGAGCCAAGAAAAGAGAAGGGAAGGCGGCGGGTCGGCAGGAAAAACGCTGCCGACAGACCACAGTCGGTGGCGCTCGCCCCGACTGCGCCGCGGGTCACCGATGCCTCAGCATAGGAACAGAGCAGGAAAGGTAGCCCTTTGTCATAAGGCTACCTTTCCTGCTCTGTAGCCTATCCGTTCCCATCTTCATTCTGTGCTGTGCTGTTCTCATCCCTGATCGGTTCTATGCTAATCCATGATCGGGCTTGAGAGGCGTTGCGACGCTGCGCAAAGAGAGCGAGCGCTTGACCTGCGAGACTCGCCTACCGCCTACCGGTGGCGGACTACCTGGCAAGTATGGCTCATACCTGAAGAGCCATGCCGGGCTGCGCCGCGCCTTGCAAGCGAGTGAAAGAAGCGGCTCCAATCTGGGGAACGGCCAGCAAACCAGCAAGCAAGAATACGAATAGCGTGCACGAACTGGGGGAGTCAGCCACGCAAGCGCTCCAAGACCGGCGGCTGACGCAGCTTAGCAAGAGCACCGGCCTCGATCTGGCGCACACGCTCGCGTGTGATCCCCAGCTCGCGGCCCACCTGCTCCAGCGGATGAGCCTGGCCGTTACCCAAGCCGAAACGCAACTGCAGTACCAGACGTTCGCGCGGCGTCAGCACCGACTCAAGCACGCGCTGGACCTCGTCCTTCAGCGTCTGCGTTGTCGCAATATCTTCTGGCGAAGCGGACTCAGTATCAGCCAGCACATCGCCTAGCTCCTGCTCCTCATCCTCGCCGACGGGCAGCTCCAACGAGACAGGCGCGCCCGGGGCCGACTGCAGCTCCAGCATGCGGATCGGGTCCAGCCCTGTGGCCTCGGCCAGCTCCTGTTCCGTCGGCTCCCGCCCCAGCTCCTGCAGCAGACGCTGACGCTCACGACGGATACGATTCAACGCCGTATTCACATAGACGGGCAGGCGGATGGTGCGCCCCTTATCAGCGACCGCACGGCTGATGGCCTGGCGAATCCACCAGGTGGCATGCGTCGAGAAGCGATGACCGCGACGCCAGTCATAGCGCTGCACGGCGCGGATCAGTCCGATGTTACCCTCCTGGATCAGATCGAGCAGGCTCAGGCCGCGCCCGACATAGCGCTTGGCAATGCTCACCACCAGGCGCAAATTGGCCAGAATAAACTGTTTCTTGGCCTCGCGGTCGCCCATCTCAATGCGCTTGGCCAGCTCGATTTCGCGCTCATGCGAGATCATGGGAACACGCCCGATCTCGCGCAGATATGCCATCACGGCATCTGATTCGCCGGTGTCTAGAGCGCTCGCCGTGCTCTCATCCGCATAATCGGCGCGGCGCCGGCGCCCACCCGAACGGCGTGTCGCACCCCCACGCGTCGCAGGCAGGGAGGGAAGAGAGAGCAGCGAGGCAGTATCTTCTAGCTCAGGCGAACCTGGCAATTGTGTTAGCTCTTCATGCATATCAGGCATCTCTTCTAACTCCAGGGCTGCTGGCTCCAGACCGCTGAGGTCCTCGTCCAGCTCAGGCTCTTCGTCCTTGCCAGGTTCCTCCTCTCCATCAACAACAGCGTCGTCGTTGTCGTCATCAAAATCTATATATTCAAGATCCTTCGTAAGCAACTGATCAAGCTGCTTCTCCAGATCTGGATTGTCTCGTGTGGGCTGGTCGTCTAAGGTAAGCGCATTTCCCGTGTCGGCACGCTCCAGGTCTATCATGTGCGCCCTCCATGAAAAGGTAGTGTCTATCTTAAGCAGCAAGATAGCGGCAGTGAGGCTGTCTGACCCTACACGCAGGGAAAGCGAGCCTTCGACCTGTGTGAGACCAGGTCTAACGCCGGGTAGGAGAAAGATGTAAGACGAGACACGTTGCTTCTACCGATAGGAACACAGTACGGCCCAGAAATATTCCAGCGCTATTCCAATTATACCCTAAAGGTTTCCTTCCGTGCCAGTCTGTGGCAGCATTGACGATATCTAGATGCTTTAGATGCAAGAGCTTATTCAAGTGCTGAAAGCTCAAAGCTTTTCAACGTTGCGATCACTATTACATACGCCTGGGGGTAGGTTAAAGTGGCAGAGAACCCGAGGAACCGGGAGCAGCGCCCGGCGAAGCGGCCCGCTCTGGCGGCTCTAACTGGGGGTGCGCCCTTGCCTCAGAAGCAGGCTCAGCATGACTTGCCCGCAGACGGCGCAGGAGCAGCAGCAAGCGATAGCTCAGCCAGGTTGCCAGCGCCAGGGCCAGCAGCAGGAGCGAGACGGTGCCCAGAATCTCGCCGACCGCCTCCCAGCTTGCGCCGAAGAGAAAGCCGAGGCTGAGCGGCAGCCCGACCCCGATCAGCTCGCCGAGCGCATCGAAGAGCAGGAACTTACGATAGGGATAACGCTCGGCTCCTGCCAGCAAAGTAATCGGCACCCCAATGGCGGAGAAGACGGTCCGCCCAAGGAAGATAGCCCAGCCCCCGCGCTTATGGAAGAGCTGCCGTGCGCGGCCGAGCGCCTGGTGTGGAATCCAATGCTGGGGCGAGTGCTCCAGGTAATCGAGCAGGCGACTTCCCCAGCGGCGCCCAAGGCTATAGCCGACGCTATCGCCGGCCACAGCGCCGCTCACCGCTAGCAGGGCCAGCAAGCCAAGATTGTAATCTCCCAGAACCGCAAAGGCGCCGGCTGCCAATAAGAGCAGGGTGATCGGGAGTGGAATACCGGCGGCACCTAGAAAGACCAGGCCCCACAGGGCCGGATAGCCATACTCCTGAAGCCAGTTCACCAGATAGGGAAGCAAGGCGCTCATAGCCGCTCTCCCTCTGCCAGTGCGAGAGGTACCCCCTGCTCTTCTGCCGTTCTGGTACTGCTCGGCGTGGGATGGTGCTGACGATAGGTCTCGATGGCCTGCTGTAAGGTGCGTATCAGGCTATCGACGGGGCGTTTGGTGCGCAGGGCCAGGGCGTGGAGCGTCAAGTGCTGCACGGCGGGAGTATCTGGTATATGCAATGCCTGATAAAGGTATGCCGCTGGCACATGGCAAAGGCGAGCCACGTAAGGAATCGTCATCCAGGGGCGGATGCTGCGCACATCTCCCGCTTTGACCAGGGCGCTCTGCTGCTGCAGGTGCTGAACAGCGTGATAGGTGGAGCTGGCAGCGTAGACCGTTGTGCTGACGGCCAGGCAGAGCAGAAGCACCAGGCCGAGGATCTTCAGTTTCAGGCTCAATATCAGGCTGCGGCCCGACATAGCATTAACAAAGGTCAGCAAGCCCGGCGCGACAGCGCCGAAGGCCGGCGGCTGGAGCCGCTTCTCTACAAGGAAATCCTGCACTTGCTCTTGACGTCACAGAAGCTCTTTTCTAGAATAGCAGAAATGAACAAGTATCTGCAACCGCTCGACGTGGCGATCAAACGTGTGGACCCGACCTTGCCGTTGCCGACCTACGCCACCGCCGGCTCGGTTGGCTTTGATCTCCTCTGCCGCCAGGATACTGAGATCGCGCCCCGCGATCTCGGTTTCATTCCGGGCAATGTCATTGTGCGCACCCCTCCGGGCTACTTGCTGCTGGTGACCCTGCGCAGCAGTACGCCGCGACGCAAGGGGCTGCTGATCCCGCATGGGGTGGGCATTATCGATCAGGACTACTGCGGCGAGGGCGATGAAGTGCTGATTCAGGTCTACAATTTCCGCGATGAGCCAGCCCTGGTCAGGCGCGGCGAGCGTATCGCTCAGGGGATTTTCGTTCCGGTGGCCCTGGCCCGCTGGCAGGAGGTGACAGCCCTTGGGCCGGGACGCGGCGGCTTCGGAAGTACGGGTGAGTGAGAGAGGCTAGCGATGCAGGACTATTATTCGATTCTGGGTGTGGCTCCAACCGCCTCACCCGAGGAGATCAGACGCGCCTATCTCCGCCTGGTACGCCGCTATCATCCCGATGCCAATCATGCTGCTGCTGTACCCGGTCTACAGAGCATGCATGAGCAACAGATGAAGCTGATTAACGAGGCGTACGAGGTGCTGGGTGACCCGCGGCGTCGCGCCGCCTACGATGTGCACCGGGCCGCTGAATTGCGGGTACGCGCTCTGCGTGAGGCTCGTCTGAAGTATCAGGCTCAGGTAGGTAATAAGCAAGGCTCTTCAACCGAAATGACCTGGCTTGAAGGGCTGGTCGGCTTCGTGCGTGAATTGAAACGGAGCCTGCGCGAGGACTAGCGGCTCAGCCCTCCCCGGGGCTGTCCATCAGCGTCGGCTGGCGCAGGCTTAAGGCAGAGCTGCCTGATGCATCCTCGGAGCTGGTCACCACGAGCTGCAAGGTGAGCAGGTGGGTGGTTCTTCTTGTTGATCACCTCTGGCCTGGCTGGCTGGCTGGTACTATGCCAATTCCCTTCACGGGTCCTGCGTGCGTGTAGGCACCTGAGCAGGCTGACGCCTGGCGTGATTGAACTCTCTTTAGACCTCAGCTTCGGCGCGTTGGCTGCCACTGCTGCCCAGCTTGGCCAGGCCTTCGGCGATCGCTGTCACCACGCCTAACTCCGCCGTTTCGCGCGCCACGCGGAGGGCGTTTTTGATAGCCTTGGCATTCGAGCGCCCGTGCGCGATGACGGCTACACCGTTGACACCCAGCAGAGGCACCCCTCCGTATTCAGCGTAGTCGAGACGCTTGAAGAGCTGCTTCAGGCTCGGTTTCAGAACTGCCGCCGCCAGGGTATTGACCGGGTTGCTGGTCATCTGGCTGCGCAGCATAGCGATCAGCGTCTCTGCCAATCCCTCGCTCAGCTTGAGCACTACGTTGCCCACGAAGCCATCGCAAACCACTACCTCAGCGGCTCCGGCAGGGATATCGCGTCCTTCGATATTGCCGATAAAGTTCAGTCCAAGCTGGGGAGCGCTCTCTTTGAGCAGGCGGTGGGCTTCCTGCACCTGCTGGTTCCCCTTAGTCTCTTCCTCACCATTGGCCAGCAGCGCCACCCGCGGGCGGTTGATGCGGAAAATCCGTTCCATATAGACGGCGCCCATCAGGGCGAACTGCTGCAGGTACTCGGGCTTGCAATCCGTATTAGCGCCCACATCGAGCACCAGGGTTGTGCCGGTGCGGGTAGGCATGACTGTGCCCAGGGCAGGCCGCTCAACGCCGGCAATGCGCTTGAGCACGAACAACGAGGCGGCCATCATCGCGCCGCTGTTGCCGGCGGAGACGGCCCCGATTACCTGACCCTCGCGCACCAGCTCCAGAGCCACCACTAGCGATGCGTTCTTTTTGCGTCGCACCGCGCTGGCCGGGTGCTCATCCATAGCGATGACCTCAGCGGTGTGGGTGATCGCCAGATCCAGGCCACGAGTATCGTAGCGGGCCAGCTCGGCGCGGATCTGGTCCTCATTGCCCACGAGCTGGACACCAATGCCGTACTCACGCGCCGCCTCCACCGCTCCCTGCACTGTGGCTGCGGGGGCATAATCACCCCCCATCGCGTCGAGCGCGACGCGGACTTTCGCCTCCATAGCCTTACTCTCCTCTCACCCTCAGTCTAGTCTGTTCTTGTCGCCCATATGAACCTTGCCGCTCCTGTTGTCCCTCGGGGCGTCCCTTCTCTTCACGGCTCGCCGATGGTCTTGCGCACTAGCTCGACCAACTCATCCAGGTTAAAGGGCTTCGACACAATCTCCACAACGCCGGCATCGCGGAAGGTCTGCTCTTCATGGGCCACGTTGGGATAGGCCGTCACGATGATTACGGGAATCTTCTTCTCCAGCCACATTTCCATCAGCTTCAACTCATCCCGTCCGTCCAGATAGGGCATCATGATATCGAGCAGAATCAGATCGGGGTCATGCTCGCGTACGGCGTCGTAGAAGCGTAGGCTTTGGGTCGTCATGTGAGTCTCGTAGCCCTCGTCTGCGAGCGCCTCGGTCAGGAGATCGGCGATGGTGGGGTCGTCATCCATAATCAAGATCTTTTTGGCCATGTGACCAACAGCCCCCTCGTCTCTCTTCTCATCGTAATACAGTAACTACAACAGTCTCCTTTGTGCCGCGGTCAATGTCATGCTCTCGCTCTCGGCAGGGAGCAAACTGAGCTGCCTGGTCCAGCGCTAGAGCAAGTACCTTTGACTGTCTGAGTGAACTGGATAGTAGATGCTCGTATAATTATAGCACTCTGCCACTGTCTTTAGACGTGCCAGCGAGAGTTTTCGCTCCCTCAATAGGACCTTCTGTCTGAGGGCTCTGCGACTGCCCTGCCTTGGCGCTGACCACGGGCTGAATGGCCTTCTCGGTATAGGCGGCCGCTCAGGTAGCTGCGGCCTGGCTAGCCGCGCGCTGATTGGCTGGCGTCCCTGTTTGGGCTTTAGGAAAGGAGCGCTTCCAGAGCGCTGCTGCTTTGAGCCATCAGCTCCTGCGTCTCAGTAATAATGGCCAGCAGCAGGCGATAGCGCTCATATTCGACTGGAGATAGCTCCCGTCCGAGGCGCTCCTGAAGCCAGCGCGCGCAGATCTGGTAATGTCCAATGCGAAAATGCCAGCACGCGGCTGGCAGGCCCTCCAGAGCCTGGCGCGCGTTCAACCAGAGGCGTCCATCTGGGGTGTAGTGCACACAGTCGATCTGGAGAGGCGTCGCCTGAGCCGGTGGGAGGACATAGGCCGAGGGACGGGGCAGGCCTGTTTGCAGGTGCAGTTTGAGCAGGCGGCTGCCGATGCGATAGAGCAGGCGAAAGCCGGTGCGGTGCGTTGGCAGGGGGCAGCGCGGGAAGTCACTGCTGAGCTGCTCGCTGTAGCGTTGGCGATAGATTGGCGCGTGAAGCACGGCATAGAGATAGGCTAGCACGGCTTCCGGTCCGAAGCTGGTGAGCAGATCGCCGCTGCCCCACGGGACAAAGCGCAAATTGAGACTGCGCGCCAGCCTTGTAATGAAGGCTGGTGCCAGGTTAGGATGCGCCGTTTCTCCGTTCCCTTGCTTATCCCGGTCCTCGCCCTCGAAAAGGTAGAGGGGGAACACGTAGGCACATTCGCGCGTCGCGCTTGAGAGCAGGCACATGTCGGTGAGAGTCCTGCTGACAAAGACGTGCTGGAAGCTGTCTTGACTGAGCTGACGCGTCGTGACAAGCAGGATATTAGGTCGCAGGGCGTGGCGCATCAGCGCGAAGCGGTGGTCGCCGGCTTCGATGGCCGGGGGCCAGTAGGCGATCCGGCGCGTGTCGAAGGGGCGATAGGCGTAGTCGTGATAGAGTTGCTGAGGTGGCAGCCCCAGGAGCTGGCGCAGGAGCCGGGCCTTGTGCTGCGGCGTGCCCCGGCGGCTGGCATCGGGGGCCATTGCCGCTCCTGGGGCCTGCTCCTGGCCGTGCCTGGCCACATAGGCAGCAATCTGCTGGGCGATAGCTTCATCGGAGAAGCCAACCAGGACGGCATCGAGATGGGTTTTGATGCCTGTGCCATAGAGCGGGAAGATCTCGGCCAGAGAAGGATAGCGTTCCCATTCGGCTTGATGAGCCAGGGTGCGTGGCACGAAGAAATAGAAGCGAGGTTGGGGCTGCAAGCGCTGCCAGGGCGTGGTTACCAGGTCCCTGCTCTCCAGATAGGCGTATTTCTCGCTGCGGCTCCCACGCAGGGCGGCGTAGTAGACAGTCGCTCGTCGGAGGGCCGTCCTCGGGCGCTGATCCGTGTCTCGGCGCCTGACAAAAAGGCCGATTGCCACCCCCTGGCGGATGGGGAAGACATTGTCATCAGGGGCCGTCGGCTCACGCGCAAGCGTCCGCTGGCTGTTGCCATGCAGGTCAAGCAGGTAGATTTCGTCAAAGCTGGCGAGCAGGCTTTCGCGCATGCGGCGATGGGTCAGGCCATCAAGATACGTGTGGCTGGTGATAAAAGCCAGCAGGCCGCACCCCGCCTGCTCAATGTGCCATTGGCCACAGCGAATAAATTTGATAAAGTCGTCATCGAGGTTCAGCTTGCGTTCGCCCAGGTCACGCTTGTAATCCTGGAGGAGCAGGCGCAGCCAGGGGTAGCGCGTGGGGCGTCCGAAGTTGCCGTAGGGAGGGTTGCCGATGAGTACAGGCAGGCCCGTGCGCGCTGGCTCGCGGGCCAGCCAGAGCAGGCCATCGCCGAGCACGAGGCCCAGGCGGCCCGGCTGCGGGCGCGGGTCGTAACCACAGGCGGCCAGTTTCAGACTCAGGCTTAGGTGGGCCACCAGCCAGGGCGCCGGTAGCAATTCGTACCCGCGCAAATAGGGCAAAAGTTGCTCAGTCACGAAGCGCTGCCAGCGGTCCGGCTCCGCTTGCTGGATGAATTGGCTATACAGGAACTCGATCAGTCCGCTGAGGAATGCGCCGCTGCCGACTGCCGGATCAACGACCTCGAAGCGTCCCAGCTCGCTCAGACCGTGGCGCAGGGCAAACGCTTGTTTGAGGAGGAGGTCGACGCTGCGCACCATATACGAAACTACCGGCGCCGGTGTGGCGTAGATGCTCGCGGCCCGGCGCAAATCAGGGCGGTAGTGACGCAGAAACTGCTCATAGCAGTAGATGAGCGGCTCTTGCTGCAGAGTCTGCATGGCCGGCGCGATGGCGGACCTTGCGGGCTGCCCGCGGGCTGGCAGGAGAGGGAGCGCCACGCTCAGCTCTTGCAGCTCAGCGATGGTTTCGGTCAGCGCCGTGGTCAGGAGCGCCTGCTTGAAAGGCGACTGCAGCGCTGGCGGCAGCCAGGTTAAGACATCAGTCAGCTCGCTCTTCCTGTCATCCTCCGGTCCGCGCTCCCAGAGGACCCCGCTTCTCACCAGAGCGGCGGTCAGAGCGAGGCAGCAGAGACCCTGCGTATAGAGATCAGCGCTCTCCTCTGGTGGCAGGTCTGGCCCGACCACTTCACTGAGCGCTTCCCAGGCGCCCGCCCGTACGGCTCGCTCGCAGAGGGGGCGCACACGCGTGACAGCTAGTGTGGCAAGCTGCTTGGCCAGGCGATTACACTGGCGCACGATCGCTGGCTGGCGCCGATAGACGCGCGCAGGAACGGCAGCCGGCGCCGATGCTGATGGCGGAGACTGCGATGGCATGGCTCTCCTCTTCCACTCCTAACTCACGAAAGCGAGATACATGCGTGGGACTGAGCCGGCAGACCTGGGCGCTAATGGCTGAGCTTGTCAGACCGCCAGGTGCCTGCCCTGGCTTGCCCCTAGATATATTTATATTTGATATTTGTAGGCTGTTCTGAATTATAGAACGGCCTTGCATTTAGCTTCAGGGCATGGCTGCGCAAAATCTGTGGAGGGGAGGGCCGCAGTGAGGAAGGGAGGGAAAATGAAAGGCACCTTGCAGCTCGCTCCTCTCGGCGATACAATGAATAGGTAACGCTCGCAGGAATGGCGCTCGCTGTCTCTGATAGGCCTCGTGAGCTGGAAATGGCTGGCCTGGCGGACCAGGCTGAGGTGACGGCTCGGCGTGACCACCGAGGTTCTGGATCGATCGAGCGAGACGACGCGCAGAGAAGCGTCTTGCGGGAGGAAGGCGTGAGCCAGGAGGACCCCATAAGCAGGCAGGGCGAGCTGCCGGACGATCTATTAGCGCGCATTGCTCTCGCGGAGCGACGTCGCCGCGAGCGCCTCTCTCAGAGTACCGCCTATCTCCCCTACGTACGGACAGGCGGAGAGCGCCTCGTCGCTTATCTCTGCCTCGCTCTAGAGGCCAGCGCATTGGCCGCCTGGCTCCAGGTACTCGCTGAGAGCCATCTTTTTGAGAGCGCCCTGCCGCTCGTGCCGCTCTGGGTGCCCTTTCCGCTCGGCGCGGCGGTGCTCTGGCTCACTCGTTTCTTCGAGCAGCGTCAGGCACGCAGCGCACCGCCGCTCGACGAATTTGATCGTCCTGGCGCGCCACTGCCTGGCAGGGTCCTCATTATGGGCTTGTTGATCGCCAGTACCCTCTGTCTGGGCTGGCTCAACAACTATGCGGCAGCCTTTCCCCTCTATCAACCTGCCTGGCTGCTTGCATTGGGCGGCGATCTACTGGCCCTGCGTCCCGCTGCCTATCGCGCTGTTGCCATTCTCTGCTGTGTGGTGCTACTGACCTGGCGAGGGGCCAGGCGGGCCCGTCAGGAGCCGGAGCCAGCCACAGTGCGTCGGGCCGTCAGCGGGAGTGGCCTGCTGATCCTGCTGGCCATGCTCGTCCACCTCGGTTCCGGCGAAGAGACTGATCAGGCTCTGACCAACGCGAGCACGCTGGTTTTCTTCCTGCTCATCCCAGTCTTTATCTATTGTGCGCTCTTGGCGCAGACCCTGGCCCAGGCTATCGCTGAGCGCCGCCTCCATCCTTTCGGTCTGGAAGGAAGCATCAAGGAACAGGAGCGCGCTATTCTGCTCCTCTTCCTTGGTCTCGGTCTGCTTATGGCGCTTCTTGGCCTGGCGGTGGCTATCCTGGCAGGGGCCAGTCTCTTCGAGACGCTGCGTCGCGCGCTGGCCCTGCTCTTGATCCCCTATGATTGGCTCGTGCGCGGCCTGGCCCAACTCATCGTCTGGTTGCTCACCCCGGTGGTCTGGCTGCTGCAGGTGCTGCATTTTCAGAGCAGAGGGCTGATCATCCATCCGCTGCGGGGACCGGGCCAGCCTGGCCTGCGACCAGCGGGCGAGAGCACGAGTCTGCCTCCGGGCTTGCTCCTGACCAGCCGCATTCTGGTGCTGCTGGTGATTCTGCTGATGGCCATCGGCTGTCTCCGGCTGGTCAGCAAGGCCCTACGTCAGCGGCGTGTGCGCCTCTATAAACGGCAGGAACTTGAGGAGTACCACGAGAGCCTGTGGTCCGGCTCGCTCTTCTGGCAGCAAGTACGAACATTGCTCAGCACTCTGCTGAGCGGGCCGGGGCGCCTTCTCCGGCGCTGGTGCCTGGCAGCCACAGCGCTGGCGCGCCGAACGCAGGCGGCGACGCTGCAACAGCCGATACGCGGCAGCCTGGAGAACATGCGCGCCATCTACCGGGCTTTGCTGGACGAAGCCCGGCGGCAAGGCTACCCACGCCGGCAAAGCGAGACCGCCCTGGAATATCGGCGGCGCCTGGAACATGAGACGCCTCTAGCTGATCCGCGCCTGGTTCCGCTGACAGGGGCCTATCTGGCGGCGCGCTATGGTCGGAGCGAGCCTGATGCCCCCCGCTTGGGCTGGCTGCGCGCGACCTGGCTGGAGCTGCAGGAACGCTGGCGCCGGAGAAGGCGCCAGGCCGCTCCTGGACCTCTCTCGCGCGAACCGCGAAAGGCCTGACGGAGAGAGCAGGGAAGACCGGCTAATTAGTTAGTCAGTCAGGTGTGGCAGGGACCAGGTGCCGGCCAGCCAGCCATACGGGAGATGAGCGCGGGGCGTTCGCCGGCTGGCTGGTTGACGGGGCAGTGCAGCGCAGCGCAACGCAACGGAACACAGTGCAACAAAAAAAGCCTGAAGGGGAGGCACCCTTCAGGCTTCCGAAGTAACCACCCTCACCACGTTGCGCCGATCCGTGTCGAGCAAGTAGTAGTAGTGAGATGACGGAGAACTGCCCAGAGAGACGTGCCACCCTGCCACGTTACCTGACCCCAGGAGTCCCGTTTCTCTACTATCCCCCACCACACGTGTGCCTCGCGCCCGCGGAACCGTTCTCTGAAGCTCGTTACGCCTACATAATAGCGCGCTCACATGAGAATCGCATGAACGCGGGCGGCATGAAGGTGAAAGAATGTTCATCTTTCTGCCATGAGGGGGAGCGTGAACGATTACAGTTTGTTCATCTTCTCCCAGTCGCGAGTGAAGCGCTGAATGGCCTCCTCGCTAAGGGGGTCGCTGATCAAATCGAGCAACACCTGAGGAGGAGCGGTCAAATCATGGGCGCCGGCCAGGAGAGCGCGAGCGGCCTCCTCAGGCGTCTTGATACTTGCCACGAGCACGCGCGTAGTGGCAGGCTCTTGCGAGCGGCAGAGAGAAGCCATCTGAGCGATGCGTGCCGCGGCATCGATGCCGGAGCGCTCCAGGCGGTTGTAGTAGGGAATGACGAAATCGGCACGCACCTGGAGAGCGCAATAAGTCTGAGGCACCGTCGTGACAGCGGTGAAAGCCAGCGCATAGCCCTGGCCGCTCAGGCGGCGTGCCACGCGCATTCCCACCTGATTCATAGGGATCTTGGGAATGACGCGCTCGGGGGCCATCTCGATGTAGCTGAGAGCCTCGCGATACATCTCCTCTTCATCGCTGGCGCCCGGCTGCATGAAGACATGCCCGCTCAGCGCCTCTAGCAGCGCCTCCAGCACCTGCTGTGGCGAGAGGCGTTGACCGCGCTCGCGGGCGGCCAGCAGCAGCGTTGGATTGGTGGTCACGCCGGCCAAAGGTACCGTGCGGGCCACGTTCGTGATATCATCTATAAAAGCAGTATCAACGTAGAGGGCCATGCGTATGCTCCATCCTCAACTCTTAGCTGACAACGTTCCATTGCATGCTGAGCAGCGCTTACTGATCTTAAACTCGGCGGCGGACCCCTTTGTCCAGGTGGCCGCGCGTCAGCTCAGCCGTGGGCGAATCATCCTGGCGGAAGACAACGTCAGCGCTCTTGAGCAGGCGTACGCTGTCCCTGCCCGCAGCCAGTTACAACATATTCCCTTCCATGAGTATACGCGAGAAACTTCGCCGAATACCATAGATGTCGCGGTCATGAATCTCCTCTATCAGCCCTCCAAAGCCTGGATCTACTACGGGCTAGAGGCGGCGCGCTATGCTCTCAAGCCTGGCGGGCGCCTCTATGTGACCGGGGCCAAGGATCGCGGCATCCTCTCGATCGCGCGGCGGATGCGCGAGTACTTTGGCAACCTGGAGACCGTTGAGATCAGCAAGGGCTGGCGCGTTGTGGCCGCGGAGAAGACGGCTGAGACGCCTGTACCTGCGGAACCGCCGGCCTGGCCGCAGCGCGAGGTCTTTGCGGGCGGTGAGCTGGACGAAGGGACACGCCTCTTGCTTGACTCGCTGGAGGTCTACGTGACCGATGTGGCGCTCGACCTGGGCTGTGGAGCGGGCTATATTGGCATGCATATTGCCGAGCGAGCGCGCAAGGGCAGTGTAACGCTCGTCGATGCCAGCCTGGCGGCGGTGGCTCTGGCGCAGCAGCAGTTGCAGGCAAAAGGCCTGACCAACGCTCAGGCTTTGCCCAGCGATGCCACCAGTGCGGTGAGCGGGCAGCGCTTTAGTTTGATTGCGACCAACCCTCCTTTCCATGTCTGGGGGGTGAATACGAAGGCAATTGGCGAGCGCTTTATTCGCGAGAGTGCTCGGCTCCTGAACCATCGGCGCGGGCGCTTCTATCTGGTGGCCAATCGCTTCCTGAAATACGAGCCGGTCTTAGAGGAGTGCTTTGAGGAGGTTCAGGAAGTTGGCGGCAACAGTCGCTACAAGGTGCTGCGCGCTACCTCACCGGTGCGCCCCGGGCGCCGGGTCGAACGCGAGGAAGAACTGACCCAGCTCTATAAAAAAGGATGGCGCTAAGCATGAGTCACATAGCCTATCTCAACGGCAATCTGTATACAATGGATAGTGCCCGACCCCGGGCTCAGGCGATGGCCATCGAGCGCGAGAGCGGGCGCCTGGTGGCAGTTGGCGACAATGCCGAGGTTCGTCAAATGGCAGGCGCGCGGGCCGAGCTGATCGATCTACGCGGCAAAACTGTCCTGCCGGGTTTCATCGATGCCCATATCCATCTGCTGGCCACGGCCTACCGGACCCATGACATCGACGCCGCGGCCTGCAACAGTCCCGAAGAAGTCGCGCAGTTAGTGCGTGAGCGCGCGGCTCGCACGCCTGCCGGCGAGTGGGTTGTTGGGGGCCATTGGGATCGCAATCGCTGGCCAGGGCGCGCTTTCCCCACTAGAGAGGTGCTGGATGCGGCGGCGCCTGCGCACCCGGTAGCGCTCTGGAGCAAAGACGGGCATCTGCTCTGGGTGAATTCGCTGGCTCTGGAGCGGGCTGGCATCACTGCGGAGACGCCTGACCCGCCTGGCGGCGCGATCCTACGCGATGGCAGTGGCCAGCCGACCGGTATCCTGCAAGAGGGGGCGGCGATGGAGCTGGTTGCGCGGCTCATCTCAGCGCCCTCCCCTGCGCTGGCGCGTCAACTCCTGGAGGAAACTTTCAGGGCGCTCCTGCGCTCTGGCATTACGGCCATCCACGATATCGAAGACCGCACAGTCTATGAGCTGTTGGCCTCCCTGCGCGCTACGAACAGGCTGCCACTGCGCGTGCGCATGATCCTCCAGCGCCATCCTTTGCCTGAGCTGCGCGCTGGTCAGCTCCAGGCCGATGAAGCAGATGACCGGCTACGGATCGGCGGTATCAAAATCTTCGCCGATGGTACCCTTGGCTCGCAAACCGCCGCTATGCTCGAAAGCTACGAGGGCAGCCCCGAGAACTACGGTATTCTGGCCACCTCCGAAGACGAGATGCGAACCCTGGTCAGGGAGGCCAGCGAGCTAGACCTGATCATTGCTATCCACGCTATTGGCGATCGGGCGGCGCGTGTGGCTCTCGATGCCATCGAGATGGCTGATCGCCATCTCACCGAGCAGGGCCGGCGCGCTCGCCAGCGACTGCGCTATCGCCTGGAACACGTCCAGCTCATCACTGCTGCCGACCTGGAGCGCATGCGGCGCCTGGGGGTAATTGCCTCGGTGCAGCCCTATCATGCCGTGGCCGACCGGGACATCGCTGAACGCTACTGGGGGGCGCGCCACCGGCAGGCTTACGCCTACCGGACCATACATGAGCTGGGTATCCCGCTGGCACTCGGCTCCGATGCTCCCGTCGAGCTATTTGAGCCACTGCGCATCATCTATGCTGCGGTGAAACGCACCGACCCGGATAGCGGACGCCCCGCCTGGCTGCCAGAGCAAGCCCTCCCGCTGAGCGTCGCGCTCTACAGCTACACCCTCGGGGCGGCCTATGCCGGCGCCGAAGAGGCTGACAAAGGCTCGCTCAGCGTTGGCAAATTTGGCGATGCCGTGGTTCTGCCAGAAGATCCTTTTCAGATCTCGCCCGAACGTCTCGTCAGCAACGGCATTCAGGCCACGATTGTCGGCGGTCTGCCGGCCTATGGGGAAGTCTAAGCAAGCGAGGCGCGTTCAGCTTCCGCCCTCTGCAGTCAATCGTCGTCGAGAAAAGGCAGGCCTTGCTGACGATAGTAGCGCTCCAGGGCTTCGATCCATTCCAACTGCGCCAGCGTCTGCGGCACAAAGCAGCCGCGGGCCGACGAGAGCAGCCCCACAGCCAGCGGCACCGAATAGCCGGCTCGCACCAGCAGCGCGGCGGCGATCATTGCTGAGCGCCCAATGCCGAGGCGGCAATGAATTGCAATGTGCTGACCAGCGCTCAGCAATGCGTACAGCTCGCTCAGCAAATCCTGGATAGCGCCGTCCAGAGGCGGCCCTTGCAGATCAGCAATTGGAAAATGGAAATAGCGCAGTCCCTGCTCCTGGCAGGTCTGGGCCTCGCGCTGTAGGCCGATCTCCTCGATTTCCTCGCCTGTCAGCAACGAGACCAGCACATCTACGCCTGCCCTGCGCAGCAACTTGATGGCCGGCTCCAGCAGCGCGCCGCCCGCTGGATGGCCCATAATGCTCAGACGCTGATCCTTCAACAAGTCAACAGTGTATAGTCCTCTCACCACTGCCATCGTGCTCCGTTTGACCCCCTGCCAGATGCTAGATAGACTAGCCAGATCCGAGATAGGACAGAAGAGCCGCGGGCCAGCTCGACGGCCCTGCCTCTGAGAGAGAGGCCCCAGAGCACGCCGTCGACTCTGGCTCAGGCTCACACGAGGCTCACCTTTCTCCCCCAGAGCGGCATATACTCGGAGTATACCAGAGAGGTATAATAGTCTCAACTGATCAACTCTTTGAGGAGCATAGAGGCATGGCTACTGCTGCTCGGCGTGTAGCGAGCTTTGGAACCACTATCTTTACAGAGATCAACGTCCTGGCACAGCAGCATAACGCCCTCAATTTGGGACAAGGCCGGCCTGATTTCGATACCCCTCCGGACATCATTGCCCAACTGGTGGCGGCTTTGCAGGCCGGCCAATACAATCAGTACGCCCCGGGGCCAGGAACGGCCTCGCTGCGCCGCGCCGTGGCGGCCCATGCGGCGCGCTTCTACGGCCTGGAAATCGACCCTGAACGCGGCGTCATTGTCACAGCAGGGGCCACCGAGGGCATCTTTGCCGCCGTCTTGGGCCTGGTTGACCCCGGCGATGAGGTCATAGTGATCGAGCCATTCTACGATTCCTATGTACCCAATATTCTCATGGCTGGCGCCACGCCCGTCTACGTGCCCCTGCACCCCCCTCACTGGACCTTTGATCCCGCTGAACTGCGCGCCGCTTTCACGCGCAAGACGCGCGCCCTGATCCTCAATACTCCGCATAACCCCTGTGGGCGCGTCTTTTCACGCGAAGAGCTGGCCTGCATCGCAGAGCTGTGTATCGAACATGATGTCACCGTCATTGCAGATGAGGTCTACGAACACCTCGTCTTTGACGAGGCGCGCCACATCCCCATTGCGACCCTGCCCGGTATGTTTGAGCGCACCGTAACAGTGAGCAGCTCCGGCAAGGCCTTCAGCGCCACCGGCTGGAAGATCGGCTGGGTCTACGGCCATCCAGACCTCGTCGATGGGGTCGCGCGGGCCCATCAGTTCATCACCTTTGCCGTGCATCATCCCACGCAAGAAGCCATTGCCTACGCCTTGAGTCTCCCGGATAGCTACTATCGCGGCTTAAAAGAACTGTACGAGCACAAGCGCCAGCTCTTACTTCAGGCCCTTGATCGGGCGGGCCTGCCCTATCGCGTCCCCGAGGGTACCTACTTCGTCCTGGCTGACTTCTCGCCGGTCTTTGACGGCACGCCGCTCGAATTCGCTCGCTATCTGATCAGCGAGATCGGCGTCGCCGGTATTCCTCCCGAGACCTTCTATTGTCCCGAACATGCGCATATCGGCGGCAAATACCTCCGCTTCTCCTTCTGCAAAAACGATGAGACTCTGCAGCAGGCGGGCGAACGCCTGGCCAAATTGGCCGCCAAACGGCGCTAAGGTGAGGATCAAGGCAAAAGCAGGCAGAGGGAGAGGCTGGGAGAGCGGCGGCTGAGCTGAAAAGGGCGGCAGCGCGTTGGGCGCTGGTCAGCGACCAGCGTTCAAGGGGAGGAGGAAGGGGCAGCTCGCCTTGGAGAGCGGGAGCGGCGTGGGCGACGATAGCTGCTGGATTCGCGTACGATCAGCTCGGGTTGGTAGGTGAGCTGGCGATGCTCGTGAGTCGTGGGATGGTCGGCCTCATCGAGAAGCAGCTCGGCGGCGCTGCGCCCAAGCTGATACTTCGGCTGGCGCACGGAGGTCAGCGGGGTCGAGAGCATGCCGGCGAAATCAACGTCATCGTAGCCGACAAGCGCAAAGTCGCGCGGGATCGCAAAGCCGCGCCGGGTGAGGCCGCGCATCACGCCCAGGGCCAGCAGATCATTCGCGCAGAAAATCGCCGTGGGGCGCTCAGACTCGCGCTCACTGAGAATCTGCTCAACAGCGCGCTCTCCCTCGCGCGCATTCAAGAAGGGCATCACGATCTCTAACACGACTTGAGCCGGATCAGCGCCGGCAGCACGAACCGCCCGCTGCACGCCTTCCAGGCGATCGGCGCATTGCCGGATGGTGTGCGGCCCATTCACAAAAGCGATGCGCTCGTGGCCCTGGGCTAGCAAATGCTCCACCGCCAGCTCCCCCCCGTGCACATCGTCGACAGCCACCGAGCACAGATCAGGCAGCCGGCTGGGACGGTCCAGCAGGACCACTGAGATGCCGCGCTTGCGCAGGCGATAGAGGTGAGCGTGGTCGTCAAGAACGGGCGTGATCAGAATCCCATGTGCGCGCTGTTCTTCCAGCACGCGCAAATAATGGGCCTCGCGCTCAGGCGAGTCATCCGAATTACAAAGGATGACCACATAACCGGCCTCGCTCGCGGCATCC
Organism: Thermogemmatispora argillosa; assembly: GCF_059696725.1. NCBI lineage: Bacteria > Bacillati > Chloroflexota > Ktedonobacteria > Thermogemmatisporales > Thermogemmatisporaceae > Thermogemmatispora > Thermogemmatispora argillosa. The sequence continues at coordinate 3,133,869 of NZ_AP019377.1, forward strand.
TCGACGCCGCGCGCCACCTCGGTAAAGAAGGGATTTGCCACATCGAGCACCACCAGCCCAATGTAGAGGCTGCGCCCAGCGCGAAGCTGGCGCGCCGAGCCGTTGCGAACAAAGCCTAGCTCGTCAATAATGCGCTGCACACGTTGCCGTGTCTCTTCCGCTACCAGCTCAGGATGATTCAGGACGTTAGAGACGGTCCCGAGCGAGACACCGGCCCGCTCGGCTACCTCACGAATACTTGGCATGCACGCACTCCATAGACAGGACAGATGCACAATCCATCTGGGATGGTGATGGCAAGCTCGGCCCCACAGCGCTGCAGGCAAGCGCCTCGCTGGAGCACCTTCGTCGCGGCACAGGCAGATTCCTCCTTCTGCAACGCTGAGAAGGGATGATACCGCTGTGCCTTCAGCTCTGCTCAAAGCGAATGCGGCCAGACAAACAGACTTCAGCCCCTCTTCCCCGCTTCAAACAAACAAGCAAGTAAGAGGCTGCCGAACCCTTTTCCGCTGCTGGTGGCTTGACTCATTCATCTGACTGTATCACAAGATAGTATGCCACAATTGGCGGCCCTCTGGCTATTTGCCTGCCGTCCATCCGGCCCTCCTGTCCTCTCGGCCATCTTGCCGCTCTCCCAACGAAAAAGGGCGGGCCTCCCCTTGACAATTGTGCAAGCCTCGATTATACTCTCAGCATTGAAACGTTTCAATTAGCAGCCGGCCCATATACCCCGGCCAACCAGGCTAACTGGCTGGCCAGGCGCTGATCAGGCATGGTAGCGATTGGCGCTTAGAGTCTGAAACTGATCGTCAGCGAAGGACACTCAGTAGGGGGAACTATGGAAATTGCCGCGCCGCAGGCGGCGGTGCCTGTGATCGAACTGGTCGGTGTGAGCAAGAGCTTTGGCGCCATTCAGGCCCTCAAAGAGGTGGACCTGAGTCTCTATGCGGGTGAGGTCCATGCTCTAGTAGGCGAAAATGGTGCAGGCAAAAGCACGCTGGTAAAGATCCTGGCAGGCGTGCACCGCCCCGATCGTGGTCTCCTCAAAATCAACGGCGAGGTGGTCGAGCTGCGCAGTCCCGCGCAGGCCCAGGCCGCTGGCATCGCTGTCATCCATCAAGAACCGACCCTTTTCCCCGACCTCGATGTGGCCGAGAACGTCTTTATGGGCCATCAGCCGCGCGATCGCCTGGGGCGCATCGACTGGCGCCGCATGTATCGCGAAGTAGACCAACTGCTGCAGTCGCTGGGCGTAGAGCTGAACGTCTATCTGCCAGTACGTGGCCTCTCAGTAGCCGATCGGCAGTTGGTCGAGATTGCGCGGGCCTTGTCGCAGGATGCGCGCGTGCTGATCATGGATGAGCCGACAGCCTCGCTCTCGCCGCGCGAAGTAGACGATCTCTTTGGCATTGTCGAGCAACTACGCGCACGTCAGGTGGCGATCCTCTTTGTCAGCCATCGCCTGGAAGAGGTTTTTCGTCTGGCCAGTCGCGTGACGGTTTTGCGCGATGGGCAGCGCGTGATCACGGCCCCGGCCCAGACGCTCACGCCTGAAGAGACCATCCGTCACATGGTGGGGCGCGAGCTGGCGGCACTCTTCCCCAAGGAGGAGGCAGCGATCGGCGATGTTGTGCTGGAGGTGCGCCATCTGACCCGGGCCGGCGTCTTCCGCGATGTGAGCTTCCAGCTACGGCGCGGCGAGATTCTCGGTCTGGCTGGTCTGGTCGGGGCCGGTCGCACCGAGGTGGCGCGCGTGCTCTTCGGCATCGATCAGGCCGAGAGCGGTGAGATCCTGATCGACGGGCGTCCGGTCACGATCCGCTCGCCTCGTGATGCCATGCGCTATGGCATCGCCTATGTCCCCGAAGATCGCCATCAGCAGGGTCTCATCCTTGATTTCTCTATCGCGAAGAATATCACCCTCTCCATCCTACGGCGCATTGCCCGCTTTTTGCTCGTCAGATCGCGGCAGGAGCTGAAGATCGCTGCTGACTACGCTGAGCGCCTGCGCGTGCGCGGCGGGCGCCTGACCCAGCCGGTGCGCGCCCTCTCGGGGGGCAATCAGCAAAAGGTAGTCCTGGGCAAATGGCTGGCGACTGAGCCGCGTATTCTCATCCTTGACGAGCCAACCCGTGGTATCGACATCGGAGCAAAGGCAGAGGTGCACCGCATTATCTCCGAACTAGCCGCGCGTGGCCTGGCCATCCTCCTGATCTCCAGCGAGCTACCCGAGATCCTCGCTATGGCGGATCGCGTACTTGTCATGCACGAAGGCCGCGTCAGTGGGCTGTTCAGCCGCGCTGAGGCCGATCAGGAGAAAGTCATGTTGGCAGCAACGGGACAGAACGGCAGCAGAGAGAGCCGGTGAGCGAGGTGGGCGCATGAGTACAACCACGACCCGTGTAGAGGAAACGCGCTGGCGCGCGCGCCTTGGCGGCAAGCGCTTCGTGGCGCTGGTGGGCCGCGTGCGAGAGCTGGGCCTGATCGTCGTCCTACTCCTGATCATCGCGCTGGTAAGCCTCCAAACGCCGCGCTTCCTGACGCCGGGCAATTTTGAGCAGATCCTGCTCTCGATCGCTATCCTGGCCATTGTGGCGGTCGGCGAGACAATGGTGATCCTGACGCGCAATGTCGATCTCTCCGTCGGCTCAATGGTGGGCATGACGGCCTTTGTCTGCGCCGATGTGTTGAAGAATCATCCACAGACGCCCGTGATCCTGATTGTCTTGCTCGGCTGCGCACTGGGGGCCGTGCTGGGAGCGGTCAATGGCCTGATTGTGGCGCTGGGACGGGTGCCGGCGATCGTGGCCACCTTGGGCACGCTCTATCTCTATCGCGGCCTGGACTCATATATCGCTGGCGGAACGCAGGTGAGTGCCTATGATGTGCCAGATAGCTTTCTGGCGCTGGCCACGACGCATGTACTTGGTATCCCGGCCCTGATTCTCTTTGCCGTGGCCATCGCCCTGATCTTCTCCTATCTGCTGCGGACAACCCGGGCCGGGCGCGAGCTGTACGCCCTGGGGAGCAATCCCGAGGCGGCGCGCCTGGCTGGCTTGCGCAGTGAGCGCTTGATTTTCCTGACCTTTCTACTGTGTGGCCTCTTGAGCGGCTTCGCCGGCGTCCTCTGGGGCGCGCGCTTTGCAACAGTCGATTCGGGCGCGGCGACAGGTCTGGAGCTGCAGGTTATCGCCGCGGTAGTAGTGGGTGGCGTGAATATCTTCGGCGGCTCCGGGACGATCCTGGGGGCGATGCTCGGCGCAATCGTGCTCGGGACCATTGATAACGCTTTGACGCTGCTGAAGTTGTCGCAGTTCTGGCTGCAGGCTATCGATGGCGCCGCTATTCTGGCGGCGGTGACGCTGGATGCCTTGATTACGCGCTGGCTCCAGCGCCGCCTGGTCAGTGGGAGGCAACGATGAGTGATTCGTCCGAAGTGAAGCCGCCTGCGCTCGGCCTCGATGCTTCCTCCCCTGTTGCGGCTCCCTCGGCTCCCGCTGGAGAGAGGAGGGAGCACAGGGGCGCGGCCTCTCTCTCTGAGCGCGCTCTTGTCCGTCTGCCTGGCTGGCTGCGCTCGTGGGAGACACTGCTCCTGGTGCTGTTGCTGCTGGCGCTGGCGCTCGGTAGTACGCTCTCTCCCTATTTTCTGAGCGCCTCGAACTTCTCGCTGCTCATCAGCGACATGATGGAGAAGGCCTTGATGGCCTTGACGATGACGCTGATCGTCATTGCTGGCGAGATTGATCTATCGGTGGCCTCGATCCTGGGTCTGGCGAGTGTGGTGCTCGGCTACACCTGGAGCCACGGGCTGCCACTGGGTCTGGCCATTGCGGCGGTCTTGCTGCTGGGTGCTCTCTGTGGCCTGATCAATGGCCTGGCCGTCACGCGCCTCGGCCTGCCATCGCTGGTAGTGACCCTGGGTACGTTGGCCCTCTTCCGTGGCCTGGCCTACGTGGTTATGGGCGACCAGGCGGTGAGCAATTTTCCACCGGCCTTCACAAACTTCGGCTTCGGCACGGTGCCCGGCACGCTGATTCCCTGGCCGTTTGTGCTCTTCGTGGTCCTGGCCCTGCTCTTCTCCTTACTCTTGCATCGCAGCACGCTGGGCCGGCAGATCTACGCCATCGGCAGCAATAAGGAGGCGGCTCGCTTTGCCGGCATCCGCGTTGACGATATCAAGTTACTGCTCTTTGTCCTTTCGGGCCTGGTAGCGGCTCTGGCCGGCGTGGTCTTCACGGCGCGCTTTTCAAATGCGCGCGCTGATAACGCCCTTGGCTTTGAGCTGGATGTAGTGACGATTGTCTTGCTGGGTGGAGTCAACATCTTTGGCGGCAGTGGCAGCCTGCCCGGCGTAGTGCTCTCTCTTCTGATTATCGGGGTCCTGCGCAATGCGCTGGGCCTGGCGGATATCAGCGGCGATATCCAGAATATTGCCGTAGGCGCCCTGCTCATTCTTTCGGTGCTGGGTCCCAATGTGGTCCGGCGTTTACAGGAGGCGGCGTCGCGCAGACACGCGGCTGAATCTGGGCGTAGCAGCGGGCTGGCCCGCAGCGCGCGGTCTGTGCCGGCAGAGGTTGGGGCTTCTACCCGCGAGCGAGAGACGCGCCGCTAATCCGGCGCTCACTCGCTCCTCGCGTGAGAGGCCTGCCACCTCGGGATAGATGTGCTGGTGGTCATTCCTACTGCCCACCACTACCACACCAGGACGCTTCCCTTGCGGGAGCGTTGAAAGGAGGAGGAACACAGTGAAGACGCTGTTGCGCACACTGCTTAGCGCGCTGTCTGTGGCAATGTTGCTGGTGCTGGCTGCCTGCGGCGGCAGCAGCAGTAGCGGGAGTGGCAGCTCAAGCGGCTCCGCTTCCCTGAATATTGCCTTTCTCCCCAAGGCGATCAATAATCCCTATTTCGATACTGCCGCTAATGGGGCAAAGCAGGCGGCTGCAGAGCTGAAGGGGCAGTTCAAGCAGGTTGGCCCGACGGAGAATAGCGCGGCGGCTCAGGTACCGTTCATCAACACGCTGACAGAACAGCATGTGAGCGCGATTGTCGTCTCGGCCAACGATCCCAATGCGCTGGCGCCTGCTCTCAAGCGCGCCATGCAGCAGGGGATCAAGGTGGTCAGCTATGACTCCGATGTGGCGCCCGATGCGCGCCAGGTCTTTGTGAACCAGGCCAATTCCGAGGATATTGGCCGCATCGAGGTCCAGATTCTGGGGAAGCTGATCAACTACAGCGGCGATATCGCCATTCTTTCGGCAGCCAGCACGGCCACCAACCAGAATACCTGGATCGGGTACATGAAGGATGAGCTGTCGAAGCCCCAGTACAAGAATATGCATCTGGTCAAGATCGCATACGGTAATGATGATGACCAGAAGAGCTTTCAAGAGACCCTGGGGCTGCTGCAGGCTTATCCCAATCTCAAGGGCATCATTTCGCCTACGACCGTGGGCCTGGCTGCCGCTGCCCGCGCCATCGAGTCGGTGGGTAAGGGCGGCAAGGTGATGCTGACTGGCCTGGGGACTCCCAATCTGATGCGCAAGTATGTGAAGGATGGCACGTGCCCGGAGTTCGCGCTGTGGAACCCCGCTGATCTGGGCTATCTGGCCTACTATACGGCGGCGGCCCTGGTGGAGGGCAAGATCACGGGGAAGCCGGGCGAGAGCTTCAGCGCTGGCAAGCTCGGTACGAAGACGATCGGCCCCAATAATGTTGTCTTGCTTGGTCCACCGACGGTCTTCAATAAGGACAACATCGATCAGTTCAACTTCTAGCTGGCTTGGACTGTCAGTGGCGTCGCGGCCTCTAGCTGGCTCTGGCTGGCTATCGATGCGCTGCGACGCCTGACGCGGGTCGGGTCAAGGCGGGCCGGCGGGCGCAGGCTCTGGCGGTACAGAGCTACAGCCCGCCGCCGCGCCGGCTCTGCACCGGTTCCAGGCTCACTGCGACTACGGCCCGCCTGTTCCTCTTCCTGCTCTTCCATCTGTTGCGGCGATAGGCGAAATATAGCGAAGTAAAGGAGGCTCTCTTGAAGAGAGAACAGGATCAGCCGATCGAAGACGGCGCGCGGCTCGCCAACGAGGGGCTGGCCTCTGGAGAGCGGCGCGCGCTGTTGGAGGCTATCAAGCGCTTTACCATCGAAACGCCTTCCTGGGGCTATGGCGACTCAGGCACTCGTTTCAAGGTCTTCCACTGGCCCGGAGCTGCGCGCAACCTGCGCGAGAAGTTGGCCGATGCGGCTCTGGTCCATCGTTTAACAGGCGTCTGCCCACGTGTGGCCATTCATATCCCTTGGGATAAAGAAGCTGACTGGGCGGCGGTCAAGTCCTACGCTACGGAGCTGGGTATCCGTATTGGGGCTGTCAATCCCAATCTTTTCCAAGAGGAGGAGTATCGCTTTGGCAGCCTTTGCCATCCTGATCCAGCGGTGCGCCGTCGCGCCGTGCAGCATGTGCTGGAATGCATTCAAATCGCGCGTGAGGTGGAGTCAGACACGATCAGTCTCTGGCTGGCTGACGGCACAAACTACCCTGGTCAGGATGATCTGCGGGCGCGTAAGCGCCGTCTGGAGGAGACGCTCACCGAGATCTATGCTGCCCTGGCTCCCGGCATGCGTCTTTTGATCGAATATAAGTTTTTTGAGCCGGCTTTCTATCACACCGACCTGGCCGATTGGGGCATGGCCTATACACTGGCGCGTAAGCTGGGGCCGCAGGCGCGGGTTCTGGTCGATACCGGCCATCATCCCCAGGGGACCAATCTGGCCCATATTGTGGCCTTTCTCCTCGACGAAGATATGCTTGGCGGCTTCCATTTCAACGATCGGCGCTATGCCGACGATGACCTGATCGTCGGCTCGCAGCACCCTTTTGAGCTGTTTCTAGTCTTCAATGAGCTGGTGGCTGCGACAAGCCAGTCTCAGGGGCCGCGCATCGATTACATGATCGATCAGTCGCATAACATTGAGCCAAAGATCGAGGCCATGATTCAGTCGGTGCTCCATATCCAGAGCGCCTACGCCCGCGCCTTGCTGGTTGATCGCCAGCGCTTAGCGGAGGCGCAAGCGGCGGGGGATGTGCTTGGCGCCTACCGTGTGCTGCGCGATGCCTTTGAGACTGACGTCCGTCCCTTGTTGGCCCAGGCGCGCGAGGAGATGGGTCTTGATCCCGATCCTATCGCGGCCTTCCGTCGCAGCGGCTACGCCGAGGAGGTAGCCCGCTCACGTCCAGCCAGTAAAAGCGGCGTAAGTGGCTATCCAGGCGCCTGACCAATACATACGCTAGGCAGACTGGGGCCGCTCTGCTGCTCTTAGAGCGACACTTGTCTTGTTGGCTTTTGGAAAGGGGAGACGACGCTATGCCGCGCAATCTCTGGCGCGATGATGAAGTTCGCGAGCAGGCAGCCGACGAAGTCGCGCTGTTGCTCTACCGCTCGCATCTGCTGGGCCGCGATCGGAGCCTGGCCAATTGGGGCGGTGGCAATACCTCGGTCAAGCTGACCCAGCCAGATTTCCGGGGACGGCCCACACGCATCATGTGGGTCAAGGGCAGTGGCTCTGACCTGGCGACCATGACAATGGCGGACTTTGTGCCGCTGCGCCTGGACGATGTAGTGCCGCTGGAGGAGCGCGAAAGCCTCAGCGATGAGGAAATGGTGGCCTATCTGCTCCATTGTATTGCCGAGCCGGGGCGCCCGCGCCCTTCGATCGAAACGCTGCTCCATGCCTTTTTGCCTTTTGCCCATGTCGATCATACGCATCCTGATGCCATTCTGGCTTTCGCCAACGCCCAAAACGGGCGCCGCCTGGCCGAAGAGGTCTTTGGCCGGCGCATGGCCTGGATTCCTTATATTCGTCCTGGCTTCACGCTGGCGAAGCAGGTGGCGCAGGCGGTTCGCGCTGATCCTGGCATCGAACTGGTCATTCTCGAAAAGCATGGCCTGGTGACCTGGGGGGAGAGCGCCCGCGCCTGCTATGAGCAGACCCTCCGTGTCGTCCAGGAGGCTGAGGACTTTGTCGCCGCTGAGCGTCAGCGCCGTGGAAGAACGACCGTCCTTGTAGGGCAGCCGGCTCTGAACGCTGCCGAGCGTGAGCAAATACTGACGGCTATCCTGCCTGGCCTACGTGGTCAGCTCAGCCAGCCGCAGCGCATGGTCCTCACGGTTGACGCCAGCGCCGAAGCCCTCACCTTTGCCAGCGCTGTGGAGGCGCGAGAGGTGGCCCGTCGCGGCTCTGCCTGTCCTGATCACCTGGTCCACACCCGTCACTGGCCTGTCTGGGTTCCCTGGGAGCCTGCTCAGGGCAGCGAAGCCCTCAAGGCGGCCTTGCGCGACGAGATCGCAGCCTTCCGTCGAAACTACCAGCGCTACTTTGAAGAGTGCCATCGTCCGGGCGACGTCCTGCAGCATGCTAATCCCCGCATTGTGGTCGTCCCACACATCGGCATCATTGCCAGCGGACGTGATGCTCAGATGGCCGCGGTTGCTCGCGACCTCTATCAGCGTGCCGTGGCCGTCATGCGCGCCTGTGAAAGCTTTGATCGTTTTACCCCGCTCTCCGAGAGGGAGGCCTACGACATCGAATACTGGCCGCTGGAACTCTATAAACTGACCCGCCGTCCGCCTGAAAAAGAGCTGGCCGGGCGCATCGCCCTGGTCACTGGTGGGGGCAGCGGCATCGGGCGCGCCACAGCCTTGCGTCTGGCCGCCGAGGGCGCTCATGTGGCCATTCTTGATCTCAATGACCAGAGCGCTCGGGAGACTGCCAGCGCCATCGAGCAGCAGTATGGTCAGGGGCGTGCCATCGCCTGCCCCTGCGACGTCAGCGACGAAGAGCAAGTCGCGGAGGCCTTCGCCGCTACGGTACGCGCTTACGGCGGACTCGACATTGTCGTTAGCAACGCCGGTTTTGCCACCGCAGCCCCGCTCACTGCGACCCGTCTGCAGGACTGGCGCAAGGTCTTCGATGTCCTTGTTCAGGGGTACTTTCTGGTCGCGCGCGCTGCCTTCCGCCTCTGGCAGGAGCAGGGTATCGGCGGCAGCCTGATCTTTATTACCTCTAAGAATGCTGTGGTGGCCGGCAAGGACAACAGCGCCTACAGCGCCGCCAAGGCCGCTGAGCAGCATCTTGCGCGCTGCCTGGCCGAGGAGGGGGGCCCCCTGGGCGTTCGTGTCAATATCGTCATGCCCGATGCTGTGCTACGCGGCTCCTCTATCTGGAGCAGCGCCTGGCGTGAAGAGCGGGCCCGCGCCTATGGCATCGCTCCTGAGCAACTAGAAGAGTATTATCGCCAGCGTACCACCCTCAAGGTCAATGTCTTCCCGGAGGATGTCGCTGAGGCTGTGCTCTTCTACGCCTCTGACCGCTCCTCCAAGACAACCGGCAGCGCTCTCACCGTCGATGGCGGTGTACCTGCCGCCTATCTACGCTAGCACCAGTACGAGCGCTGGACCGCCTGGCCCAGGCGCTGGCCAGGCCGGCCAGACGCTGATAGATAGAAGAGCGAGGAAGAGGAAAAGATGAGCAGCGAGCGCTATCTTGCCGTAGTCGACCTGGGAGCGGAAAGCGGGCGCGTGCACCTGGCGCGCTACGATGGCCAGCGCCTGACCCTCGAAGAGGTCCACCGCTTTGCCAATGGTCCGGTGGCCTTGCAGCACCACCTCTATTGGAATGTGCTCACTCTCTGGCAGGAGGTGGTCAACGGCCTGCGGAAAGCGCATCGCCAGGCCGGCAGGCTCGATAGCATCGGCGTCGACACCTGGGGAGTCGACTATGCCCTGCTAGACGAGCGAGGGCTATTGCTTGGTCTGCCGCTCCACTATCGCGACCGGCGCACTGAGGGCCTCATGGAGGAGGCCTTTGCGCGCCTGGCGCGCGAGGAGATCTATGCCCAAACGGGCATTCAATTCATGCCGATCAATACCCTCTACCAGCTCCTGGCCCATCAGCGCGAACAGCCGCGCTTGCTGGAACAGGCGGCCCATCTGCTGCTGATGCCCGACCTCTTCCATTACTGGCTCAGTGGCGAGCGCCTCTGCGAATACACCAACGCCACCACTACGCAATGTTGGTCGGTCCCACGAGGGGATTGGGCCAGGGAGCTGCTCGCCAGACTCGGCCTACCGACGCACTTCCTGCCGCCGGTCGTCGCGCCGGGCACCCCCCTGGGCAGCTTGCAGGGCGAGCTGGCCGAGGAGCTGGGGAGAGAGGTCATGATCATTGCCCCAGCAACCCACGATACTGCCGCAGCCGTCGCCGGTATACCTATGCCTGCCACTCCTCATGATCGGGCCTACATCAGCTCCGGCACCTGGTCCCTGGTAGGCCTTGAACTGCCGCACCCCCAAATCTCCCAGGGAAGCGCCAGCAACTTCACCAACGAAGGCGGCGTCTTCGGCACCGTGCGTTTCCTGCGCAACGTCATGGGCCTCTGGCTGCTCCAGGAATGCCGTCGAAGCTGGCAGGAACGAGGGCAAGCATTCACCTATGAACAACTCTTAGCCCTGGCCGAAGGCGCCCCCGCCCGAGCCGCTCTCTTTGATCCCGACCATCCCCTCTTTCTGCCACCGGGCGACATGCCGACGCGCATCCGCCAGCAGCTTGGCGCCCACGGTCAGCCTGTACCCGCCGCCGAGGACATCCCGGCTCTCGTGCGCGCCATCCTCGATAGCCTCATTCTGCGCTATCGTCAAGTGCTAGAACTGGCTGTCAGCATCACTGGTAGAACGCTCCAGGCTATCCATATCGTCGGTGGGGGCGCGCAAAACCGCTGGCTCAACCAGGGATTAGCCGACGCCACCGGCCTGGCGGTCGTGGCCGGCCCCATTGAAGCCACAGCCCAGGGCAATGCCCTGCTCCAGCTCGTTGGCCTTGGCGAACTCCATTCCCTGGCAGAAGTCCGCGCCCTGGCTGCTCGCTCCACTGCGACCCAAACCTTTCTCCCGCATGCTGAGCAGCGCGCCGCCTGGGATGAGGCCTACGCTCGCTTCACGACGCTCTTCCCTCTGACCCCCCCTCTCCAATAGCAACAGGGCTGCCAGACGAACGATCTTTACTATGTCTGCTCGTCTGGCAGCCCCACTGGCCTCGCCTCGTAGAGCGTGTGTCAAGCGGAGGCAGATGCCTGACTGTCAGCCTCCAATCCAAAGGCCCGGCGCAGGGCCTGGCAACACTCAGCGATCGCCTCCTGAGTCTGCTTCAGAGGAATGGGAGGCGTCAGGAAACCGTGGATCATACCCTCATAGCGATGGATCACCACCGGAACTCCCGCCGCGCGCAGGCGCTCCCCGTACAGCTCGCCCTCGTCGCGCAGCGGGTCATACTCGGCCGTAATCACCAAGGCCGGCGGCAGCCCACGCAGATCCTCGCGCAGCATCGGCGAAACCAGCGGATTACGCGCCTCCTCGGGACTATTCAAGTAATGATTGGCGAACCACAGCATATCGTCGAGCGTCAGACTGTAGCCCTGGGCGTTCTCGCGGCGCGACGGCGTATCTGCCGTAAAGTCCGTCGCCGGGTAGATCAGCAGCTGAAAGACCAGCGGCGGCCCACCGCGCTCGCGCGCCAAATGCGTCACCACCGCCGTGAGATTGCCGCCGGCACTATCGCCACCAACAGCCAGCCGCCCAGCATCCCCATTCAGCTCCGCCGCATGCTCGGCTACCCAGCGAGTCGCCGCATAGCAGTCCTCGGGCGCTGCCGGAAACTTATGCTCGGGCGCCAGCCGGTAATCGACAGAGACCACCACGCAGCCGGCGCCATTAGCCAGACTGCGACACAGCCCATCGTGCGTCTCCAAATTGCAGATCACCCAGCCCCCGCCATGAAAGAAGACGAGCAGCGGAAAAGGACCAGCCCCAGCGGGAGTATACACGCGGATAGGAATCTCACCCGCAGGGCCAGGAATGCGCCGATCCTCAACGCGGGCCACTGGCTCCTTGACCTGAGCTGTGGCAAGCTGGGCGGCGATGGCCTCACGCGCCACCTGCGGGGTCAAAGCACTGATCGGAGGCACATTCATCGCCGCTAACCCATCGAGATAGACGCGCAAATTCGGATCGAGAGGCATCAGTCATCTCCTGCCTTTCTCATTCTCAAAGGACTCTATCGCAGGCTTGCTCGCTGTCTCCACCCCTGACAGGGGCTGACGCTAGATAGAGCAGAGCAGCCCAAGCAATAGCAGCACTATCATCATAGCGTACAATTGGCAGACAAGACAAATACCAGCATCAGAACCCCGCATCCCTGGCCCGGCGAACAGCCAGGGCTGTATCTGCAACATGGCAAAGATCGGCTGTGCAGCCGCGAGCCGCAGACCACCATCGCCAGCTCCCTCCCTGACTGCGGGCGAGAGGGCTGGCCGCTCGTGGGCAAAGGGGCTGAGCAAGACATATACAGTACTGTATATAATAATGGTTCTTGTACCAAAGATCACAGAAGCTGTAACAGTGTTACTGTTACAGAGGAACTGACTGCACGTCTGAAGTTATCCACAAGTTATCCACTTGAGGAGGGCCAAATTGGTGGATAACACTCTTTTCGCCTCCCCCGGATTACTGTATAATGTAGTGGGGAGAAGTGGGGGAAAGTGGTGAATCCTGGTGCTGCTACCCAGGCCACTGGCGGACCCTATGCCTGGCCGTCTTTACGGTCAGAAGAGACAGCTCCTCCTTGCAGAGTTGAGAGCGTGTATGTTTCTAGGCGAGTACGAACACACAATTGACTCGAAAGGACGCATGGCTGTTCCGGCGCGCTTTCGGGCGCAAATGGGGCGAGGGGCTGTCATTAGCAAAGGCATGGGGACCTGCCTTTCGGTCTATCCGATGCAACGCTGGGAAGAGAAATCGGCGGAGCTGGTAGCGGGCAAGAACAGCGATGAGCTGCGCGACTTCGAGCGTCGCATCTATCCCAGCGCCAGCGAAGTCGAGCTAGATGCTCAGGGACGGATTGTGATCCCGGCCAAGCTGCGAGCCTATGCCAGGCTTGGCACGGAAGTTACTGTAGCCGGCGTGCGAGATCATTTTGAGATTTGGGATCGCGCCATCTGGCGAGCCTATCAGGAGAAGCTGGAGGCCGAGGGGGGAAAAATCCCTTTTTAGTTTTTTGCGTGGGGCCTATAAAAAGTGGAGTGAGGGAGGTAGAGCAGCAGTTAGGAGCGGGATAGGGTCGAAGGATGCGGCGGGGAGAGGCTTTCTCCCTACCGTCGAGCGCTCGGCTGCGCGTACCAAGCGGTTTAAGCGAGTGGAGTATGGAAGCATCATGGCATATGCCGGTGCTGCTGGAAGAGGTGGTACGGTTTCTTCAGCCGCAAGCAGGCGGTCATTATATTGATGGGACATTAGGTGAAGGTGGCCATACAGAGGCGCTTCTTGAGCATTCGGCTCCCGATGGCAGAGTTCTGGGTATCGATCTCGACCCCGAGGCGCTGGATCGCGTAGCGCGGCGCCTCTCCAGGTATGTCAAAAGTGGACGCCTGATCCTGGCGCAAGGCAACTTTGCCGACCTCGAACGCATCGCTGCGGCGCACGCTTTCGGGCCGGTCCAGGGGATTCTCCTCGACCTGGGGTTCTCGTCTCTGCAGCTCTCGAACCCGCGGCGCGGCCTCTCTTTCAGTGTGGACGGGCCCTTGGATATGCGGTTTGATCCGGCGCAGCCGCTCTCCGCTGCTGACCTGGTGAACCGGGCCGATGAGCAGGAACTGGCCGACATCTTTCACCGTTATGGCGAGGAACGCTACGCGCGCCAGATTGCCCGGCGCATTGTGCGCGAACGTGAACAGGCGCCCATCACCAGTACACGCCGGCTGGCTGAGATTGTGACAGCGGCCATCGCCGCCGCGCGCCAAGGGCCCCCCCGCGATGGCATCCATCCAGCGACGCGTGTCTTTATGGCTCTGCGCATTGCTGTCAATCGCGAGCTGGAGAATCTGGAGCGAGCTTTGCCGCAGATGCTCAATCTGCTCAGCCGTGGTGCCCCTGGCGAGCATGGGCCGGCAGGCAGAATGGTCATCATCGCTTTTCATTCGCTGGAAGATCGCATTGTGAAGGAATTTATGAAGCGCGAGGCAACGGACTGCCTCTGTCCCCCGCGGACGCCTGTCTGCGTCTGTGGCCATCGCGCGCGGCTACGCCTGCTCACGCCTAAGCCAGTGCGGCCAACGGCTCAGGAGGTTAGCGCTAACCCGCGCTCGCGTAGCGCTCGCCTACGCGCTGCCGAGCGCCTGGCGGATGCGCCTGCTTGATGAAGACCTCTTCTACGGCCGGTTTGCTTTCTCGGTCCCGCCTCGGGGCTGCCCTGATCGCCTCGCGGGCCGACAGGTAAGGTGAAGACCTGCCTGGGTCTTTCCTGGCCGGAGCCGCACGATAGCCGTGCTGCGTCAGAGGTGTGAGCGAAAGCAAGTAGCCAAGCAAAGAGCAAGAAGCATGCGAGAGAGAGAAAGAAGGTCCAGCGATGCATTACGCTAGTAGTGGACAGAGAAAAGCTCCAACGCGGCCAATTGTCGCGGCGCGGCGCCGTCGTCAGCTGCATCCCTTCTTTTTCCAGATGGGGCCAGTAGCGCTGACGATCAGCTGCGTCCTCCTGATCGCGCTGATGGCTCTGCTCTACCTGTCGCAGCTGAGTCAGGCGCTCAATGTGAACCAGCAGATTCAGGATTACCAGGCCAAGCAGGCGATTCTACAGCGGCAGAATCAGGACCTGGTCAATACTCTGGCGCAGGAGCAGTCTCCCGCTTACATCGCTGGTCATGCCCAGGCTCAGGGACTGGTGCCTGCCGACCCGAAGGCCGTTGAGGTGCTGGAAGTACCCGGTTTGCAATCTGTTCCCGGCCAGCAGCCGGGAGCGGCCCCCTGATGTAGCATCCGTCTCCGTCTGTGAGTCAGTGAATGAGCGTGTGGATCTAAGACAGGCAGATAGACAGAGTAGGCCCCTGGATCGGCTCACTGATTCTCAGCCAATTGATCGGACAGACAAGCAGCAAAGAGACGGCTGGTCTGTCTGCAGGGGCCTGGCCGGTAGACAGCCAGCCAGGGCCGGATGCCCAGGCCACGCTGCGGGCCTGCCAGGATCGTGGCCTGGATCAGGGTTGCCAGCGCGATGCGATGGATGAAGGAAGCAACGCATGAAGATGATGAGGAGCAGCATTCCATCAGGGGGAGGAGGTTAGATGAGCACGGAGCTTCGCCGCGCGCGCGCCCGGCAAATGCTCATCTTCCTGCTGGTCTGCGTTGGCATGTTTGCCCTGCTCGGACGACTCTACTACTGGCAGATCGTCGAGGCATATAGCGGCCATAAGCTGGCGCTGCTAGCCAGTCAGGAGCATATTCATGATCAGGTGCTCACCGCTTCTCGCGGCCTGATCTATGATGCCAATGGCCTGGTGCTTGCAACGAATGTGGTGCGCGACGACGTCTATATTGAGCCTGTTCAGTTCTCCGAGAACCATCCCGATGATCTGCAGGAGGCTCTCACGCAAACCCTGACGGCTCTCCATAGCGTGCTACCTGCGCTCTCCATCGCTGAGACTCGCCGCGCTTTCATGGAAGCGCTCACTGCCAATCGCTGGTCGCTGCTCATTGCTCACGCGGTTACCCCGCAACAGAGTGAGCGCCTGCGGGAGCTGGCCCTGCCAGCGGTCTTTCTGGCCCCCCAGACAGAACGTATCTATCCTCAGGGTGATCTGGCCGCCCAGGTGCTCGGCTATGTGGGCTATGTCAGCGGCAGCTCGTCCCTGCAGGGCGTCTATGGAATCGAGGCCCAATATAATAGCTTGCTTGCCGGTAAGCCAGGCAGCCTGACCGCCGAGCGCGATTTATATGGTAATCCCTTAGTGGTCGGCTCCTCGTCCGAGGAGCCACCAGTGCCCGGCGCTAATCTGACGCTGACCATCGATAGTACCATTCAGTACTTTGTCCAGGCTCAGTTAGCTGCGACGGTGAAGCAGCTTGGCGCCCAGGGCGGCACGGTGGTGGTACTCGATGCCCGCACCGGCGCGGTGGTGGCAATGGCTGGCTACCCAAGCTACGATCCGAATCAGTACGCACGCTATGCCGACCAGACCGGCTGCCTCCATAGCGAGGAGGTCTATCTCAATCCGGCCCTCTATTGCGCCTATGAGCCTGGTTCAACCTTGAAGGCCGTGACAATGGCAGCGGCCCTTGATCAGGGCCTGATTACGCCCAATACCACCATTTATGATCGTGGCTATCTGACCTTCAATGATGGGACGCCAATGGTAACCAATTGGCAGAACCAGGCCTGGGGACGTGAGACCATGACGGAAGTGCTGGTGCATTCGGCCAATGTCGGGGCCGCTTATGTGGCTCATGATCTGCTTGGCCCTTCGCGCTATTATCCTTACCTGGCGCGCTTCGGCTTTGGTCAGCGCACCGGTATCGATAGCCCCGAGGCGACCGGCTTCTATCGCCGGCCCGGCTCGCCCGGCTGGACTCCCAGCGATCTGGCCCGCCAGGCCTTCGGTCAAAGTATCCTGGCGACACCGCTACAGGTGGCTCTGGCTTACCAGGCTATTGCCAACGATGGCGTCATGATGCGCCCTTACTTGGTCTCCGCTATCGAGACCAACGGCCATGTCACGAAGATCCAGCCCCAGGTCGTGCGCCGGGTGATTAGCAGTAAGGCCGCCCGCGAGTTGATCGCTATGCTGGAGGTGGCTGCCATCGATGGCTCTGCTCAGCGCGCCCTCGTCCCAGGATACTCGGTCGCGGCAAAAACCGGTACCGCTACTACTCAGGGGATCTCAGAGGATCAGACTGAGGCTTCGGTCGCTGGTTTTTTGCCCGCTTCCCATCCCCGCTTTGTGATTCTGGTAAAGCTGGATCGCCCCCAGGCCAGTATCTACGGGGGGACCGCCGCCGCTCCTCTGTGGAAGGCTATCGCTCAGGAGCTGATGTGGTACTATCATGTCCCGCCCGATCGGTCGCAGTGATTTCTTTCTGATACTATAAAAGGTGCAAGATGGAATTACAGGACCAGAAGCAAGAGCAGCATAACGATCTTGATTTGGAGGCGAAAGCGCGGCGGCTGGAGGAGCTTGAACTCAGTGATACCTGGCGGCAGTTGCTGGGGTTGGCCGGGCAGCCCGGGCAGGAAAGGGCGGAGGAGCAGCCGCCCGCTGAGCCTGTGGTGATCGAGCCGCTTCCTAATGATCCTTGGAGCGAGCTGGTGCAAACGCGAGGCACGGAGGTGATTGATCTCCAGCGTCTGCATGCCAGCCATGAGCCATTGAGCGAGCAGGACGTAGAGCAGGCTCTCCAGGTGATTCAGGAACAGCCTGTTCAGCCGGGCCAGGCCCAGACGCGTGAGGCTGATGGTCAGCCAATGGGGGGAGAGAGCTGAGAAAAGGCAGGAACTGGCCCCCTGTCTCGCCCACCTGCCACTTTGGCCGCTGACGGACAGTCAGCCGCACAGGGGTAGCTCTTGAGGCTATGAGACGGGCGGCAGGCCTGGTCAGGCTAGCGAATTATATCTATCATCATAAAATGATATAAATAGAAAAAAAGAGTATTAAAATGCCTGATGAGCGTGAGCGACAAGCTCGACAAGCGAAACCGGGCAAGCAGGAGGGGCAGCGCAAGGCCTTGCCGCATCTGCGCTCGCCGGCGCTGGAAGCCCTGGCCAAAGGGCCCAGTGCTGGAAGCCCCGGGCAGCGCCGCAACGAGCGAAGCAAGAGAGAGCAGGTGGCGGACCGGCTGCCGCGGAAGCCGGTCTCGAGCCAGGCTTATCTTGCTGCTGAGGAGCAGCTGCAGATCCCTCCGCTGGCGCGCAAGAAGCTGCCGGCGCGGGCTGTCAGGCTATTAGACAAGGTCTTGGACCGCACTAGCGCAGGACAGGAAGGATCAGCTCGCCCGCAACGCAGCGGCTTAACCGCTGGCTGGCGGCGGCGGCTGCTGGCCGAAGCCGAAGAGGAGAGCGCTACTGCGACTGCAGCCCCATCGGCGATCAGTGAAGAAGAAGAGCGCCGGCTTGAGGAGCTAGAGATGCGCCTGCCGCGTGTCCCTGGCAAGATCGATCACTGGCTACTCATCGTCGTACTCACCTTGCTCTGCTTTGGCCTGGTCATGGTCTATAGCGCCAGCTCCTTTATCTCGGCCAGCCTCTATGGCGACGCCTCCTACATTTTTCAGCGTGAGCTGCTATGGACCGTGCTGGGAGTCATCGCTATGCTGGTGACGATGCATATCGACTATCGGCTCTGGCGCCGTTTCTCACTGCCCGGCATGCTGGTCGCCCTGGCCCTGCTGGTGCTGGTCTTAAAGTTTGGCACGAGTGCCTACGGAGCCACGCGCTGGCTCACGCTCGGCTCGTTCTTCTCTTTTCAACCCAGCGAGCTGGTCAAACTGGTGCTGGCTCTCTATATTGCCGACTGGCTGGCGCGCAAGGGAAATCAGGTCAGGACTTTCCTCTATGGCCTGGCGCCGTTCGTGATCCTTGTAGGAATAGTGCTCGGCCTGGTCTTGCTGGAGAGAGATATGGGCACAGCGGTCATTATCGCTGTGGCAGCCACGGCGATGTTTTTCGTCGCCGGCGCCAATATCGCCCAGTTTCTCTTAGCTGTAGCCTGCGGCGGCCTGGTCTTCCTGACCCAGGCTTTCAAGGGTTATCGCTATTTTCGCCTGCTCGGCTTTCTAGACCCGTTCCGCGATGTGACCGGTATCAATTTGCAGCTCTATCAGTCGTTGCTGGCGCTCGGCTCAGGGGGCTGGTTCGGCCTTGGGCTGGGGGCAAGTCGCCAGAAGACAGGTTATCTGCCTTTGCCTTATATTGATTCCATTTTTGCCATTATTGGCGAAGAATTGGGCTTTATTGGCTGTGCTGCTGTGATGCTCCTCTTCCTGTGGCTGGCCTTTCGCGGTTTCCGCCTGGCGCGGCGCACGCCAGATCTCTACGGTTCTTTACTGGCGACGGGCATCACAACCTGGCTAGTCGTGCAGGCCATGATCAATATTGGTTCGAGCACAGCTTCGATTCCTTACACCGGTGTGCCGCTGCCGTTCATCAGCTTCGGTGGCTCTTCACTGGTGGTCTCGATGGCAGCGGTGGGGGTCCTGTTGAACATCTCGCGCTATCTCCAGGAGCCTGCTGACCCGCTCTTCTCGCGGCGCACCCTGGAGCTGCGCCTGAAACGAGGCCGTCGCAGCCAGGGGACCGCAGCGCGCGGGCACTAACTGGCTGACCGGGCTGTGAACTACCAGGAGTCGGGGGAGATGGGCGGAGCGTCTACGGTCGCTCCTCCGACTGCACTGGCAAGCGGCCTGTGAATGATCAACACAGATCATGCTCTTTTGGCTCTTGAAGGAAAAAGCGCGCCTGTGCGCGCAACGCTGTGAAAATGATGCCGCCGGGGTGAAGACTGATAGCGGACAGCGCACCTGGCGCCTCACCCTGGTGAGGCTGGCTAGACCGGGGAGCCTGTCTGAGGGGAACCTCTCCGGCGAGAACCTTTTCTGACTGTGGTAGGCAGTGTATGAGGATACTGGTATCTGGCGGCGGCACCGGCGGGCATATCTATCCTGCACTGGCGGTGGCGGCGCAGCTACAACGGACTTTTCAAGCGGAAATTCTCTATCTGGGCAGCGATGACGGGCTGGAAGCCGAGCTGGCCCCGGCTGCCGGTTTGCCTTTTGTGACCATCAAGGCCGGTAAGCTGGCGCGCTATGTTTCCTGGCGCACGGTCACAGGACTGGCGCGTGTCCCTGTGGGCATTGTGCAAGCCATCGGCGTGGTACGGCGCTTTCGCCCACAGGTGGTCTTCACCAGTGGCGGCTATGTGGCCGTGCCTGCGGGCCTGGCGGCCTGGCTGCATCGCATACCCTTGCTGATGCATCAACAGGATGTGCCGGCGAATCTCTCGAACCGCTTGTTAGCCCCGCTGGCAACCTGCATCTCGCTGGCCTTTGAAGATTCACGGGTCTATTTCCCGGCGCGCAAGACCCTCCACGTTGGCAATCCTGTGCGCCAGGCGATCTTAGAGGTGCGCCATGTACCAATCGAGCAGGCGCGTCAGCGCCTGGGTCTCGACCCGGCTCTGCCGCTGGTCCTGGTGACGGGCGGTAGCCAGGGCGCGCGCCATCTGAATCAAGTGACCTGCCGTGCCCTGCCTGCTTTGCTGGAGCGCTGTCAGGTCCTGCATATCAGCGGAAAAAAGCTCTTTCAGGAAACGGAGGCCCTGGCACAACGCTCGCTGGCCACCCTCTCTGAGGAGCAGCGAGGGCGCTATCATCTGGTGCCCTATCTCGATGCGGAAATGGCTCTAGCCCTGCAGGCCGCGGATGTGGTCGTCTGTCGGGCCGGCGCTGCCACTCTCAGTGAACTGGCGATCCTGGGCAAACCGAGCATTCTGGTGCCGCTGCCGCCAGCAATCGGGTCCTCGCCCCAGGAGGCCAATGCCGCTATGTTTGGGCGCCGGCGGGCCGCGCTAGTAGTACGCAACGACGATTTGACGCCGCAGGTACTGACCGGCCATCTAGAGACCCTGCTGACCAATCCGGCCTATCGCGAGGCGATGGTACGGGCGGTCAGTGCGCTGGCGCGGCCAGATGCCACCGAGGCCATCGCCTCGGCTGTGGCACGCCTGGCCGGCGCGGTCCCGGCGCGTGAGCAACAAGCCAGCCTCTGTTAAAGAGGAGGAGCAGGCACGCGGCCGGAGCACAAGCATAAGCAACAAGCAAGAGCGGAGGCGAGTCGCGGGCGGGTAACGGGCAGAGATCTCTGCTTCAGCACTCAGATGGCGATCCAGGCCCGTTCCGCCCTGCCGTGACACCGAGTGGCAAATTACCGTCTAAAGAGGCAGGCTGCGATGGAGAGAGCAGAGAGAGAGTCGAGCATAAGCACAGAAACCGCAGGGACGAGCGCAGCAGACCGACAAGCGGATCTGCGCGCCCTGCTCAGCAAGCACCTGCATTTTATGGGCATTGGCGGACAAGGTATTTCGGCTGTAGCGCGCCTGGCGCAGGCCGCCGGCGCCGTGGTCAGCGGCTGTGATCGGGTCCCATCGGCGACGACACGCGAGCTGACCGCGGCGGGCATTGAGGTAACTATCGGTCACAGCGCCCAGCATCTCCAGGGGCGGGAGGCGCTCATCATTACGCCTGCCGTCTCCTCGCTGCAGCCCGATCAAGAAGAGCTGATCGCTGCCCAACGGCAGGGCCTGCCTATTGTGACCTGGCAGGAGCTACTAGGGGCTCTCACCCGCGATTACTGCCTGCTCTCGGTCTGTGGCGTTCACGGCAAAGGGACTACGACCTCGCTGCTGGCCCTGATGTTGGTTGAGGGAGGGCTTGATCCCACCTGCGCCATAGGGACGGTGGTGCCAGCCTTCGGGGCCAACTATCGCCTTGGCACAAGTCACTTTTTTGTCAACGAGGCCGACGAGTTTAACCATAATTTCTGGCATTACCATCCGCGCCTGACCGTCGTCACCTCAATTGAGTATGAACATCCTGAATTCTTTGCGGACTATGAGGCCTTTCTGCAGGCTTTCACCCGATTCATCCAGGGCATGGACCTCAGCGAGCGCTGGCCACTGCCTCCCACCCTGGTTATGAATGCTGACAGCCCTGGTTGCCTGGAGCTACGCGCCCGCCTGGGCGCCTGGCCGGGTCGTACCGTCTTCTACACGGTGACCAAAGAAGCAATAGGCGAAAAGGCTGAGCTGCTAACGTCTATTACAGATAATACAAAAGAAGAAAGCCCCCCACTTTTCGAAGCCCACGATCTGGAGCTGGAAGGAGAAACCAGCTTTCGTGTGCGCTGGTATGCCGAGGGAAGCCGGGGCACTCCCAGCCAGGTGCGGCCCCTCTTTGGCGGAGAGAAGGTCGCGTTACACGTACCTGGCCTGCACAATGTACAGAATGCCCTGGGGGCCATCGCTGCAGCCCATAGCCTCGGCATCGCTGAGGAGGCCATCAGACGAGCACTGGAAGGCTTCCGCGGCACCAGACGCCGCTTTGAGATACGCCATCAGGGACCGCTGCCGCTCGGCGAACGGACGTGCGATGTCATCCTCATCGATGACTACGCCCATCATCCCACGGCCATCGCGGCGACACTGGCGGCAGCTCGTCAGCGCTATCCTCAGCGGCGCCTTGTGGCCGTCTACCAGCCCCACATGTATAGTCGTACCAAGGTCTTCTTTGAGCAGTTCGTGGAAGCGTTTGACGAAGCCGATGTCGTCATGATCAGCGACATCTTCCCTGCGCGCGAGCGCGATACAGGTCTGGTGCATGCCCGTGAGCTGGCAGCAGCCCTGGCCCAGCGCCCACGCTTCAGAGCAGAGGGGCGCTTCGCCCTCTACAGCGGCGACCGCGCGCAGACGGAGAGCGAGCTGCGCAGGCACCTGCGCGATGGCGACCTAGCCCTGATCATGGGGGCCGGCGACATCTATACCGTCACAGAACACCTGCTAGGAGAAGGTGGCCGGCCTCAACACCTGGACTAAAAGCCGGACGTACATAGGATCGGGAGACACAACGGGACAATCTGAAGCAAGGCAACATAGTCAAGGACAAGGGAGGCCACCTTCCTGGCAAATTGATTCAAAACCTGGCAAAAGAATGGAGAATGGAAGCGACAATGACATTTGATGCGGAGCGCGTGTATACCACGCTCCTGCCACGCTTCGGTAGGCGGTTGCGCCTGCATGAGCCGCTGGCGCGCCACTGCACCTTTGGGGTTGGAGGGCCGGCAGATCTCTGGCTCACACTAGAGACGCGCGACGAGCTGATCTGGCTCGTGCGGCGCTGCCTGGCGGAGGGCTGGCCGTTGCTCGTGATAGGCAACGGCACCAACGTCCTCTTTGGAGACGCGGGAGTGCGTGGCATTGTGGCGCGGATTGCCCTCAGCGATTACCGCCTGGCGGAGCAAGAGGATGGCTCAGCCCTGCTCTACGCTGAAGCCGGCGTCAGTTGGCCGAAACTGCTCAACGAGCTGGCGACTCGGGGGTGGGGAGGGTTGGAATTCGGCCCTGGTATTCCGGGAACGCTCGGCGGCGGCGTAGTCAGCAACGCCGGAGCGCATCAGCGGGAGCTGTCCCAGGTGCTTGAATGGGTGGAGGTATTGGATGTACGCCCTGCGCTGGCCCTGGGAGCAGCAGCGAGCAGCGCTGAAGGAGAGGGCCAGCCTCAAGGGGATAAAAGCCGGGATCAAACGACAGAAGAAGCCAGGGCAGCCGCAGCGCTTGTTCGGCGCTACGAGCGTGCTGAGCTGGAGCTGAGCTATCGTCATAGTCGCTTCCGAGCAGGGCGCCAGGTCACCTTCGATGAGCGCGGCTATCCACAACCAGCTCCGCGCACGCTCATCGAGCCGGCGGAAATCATCCTGCTGCTGGCCTTGCGCCTGCAGCGCGATGATCCAGCCAAACTGCGCGCCCTGATCGAAGAGTACAGGCAACATCGCAAGCGAACACAACCGCCACAGCCAAGCGCCGGCTCGGTTTTCAAGAATCCGCCTGGCGACTATGCCGGGCGGCTCATCGAGCAGGCCGGCGCCAAGGGGCTGTGCTGTGGACGCGCCTGTATCTCTGAACGGCATGCCAACTTTATCGTCAACCTGGGAGGTGCCCGCGCAGCCGATATCGCGGCCCTCATCAGGGAAGCGCGCAATCGTGTACGAGAGCGGTTCGGCGTGGAGCTGGAGCTGGAGGTCGAACTGCGCGGCGAGTGGGAGATAGCATGACCGAATACAGAGGAGAGATACGAGAGCAAATAGCTTTTTGGGACGTCAGGCGCGCTGAGCCGGAGAAAAGTAGGGGAGGACAGCCCCGCCAGCGGGTAGTGACGACACCTCAGACGATCGTGCGCCCGGCGGGCTGGACGGCGATGGCGGAGCGACGCGCGCGGCAGCGGCGCATGCGCCAGCGCCAGGAAAGTTCCCCTCTCGTAGCGCGCGCTCTCGCTCAGACAGCCGTGCGGGCCTCAAGTGGACAGATGCGGGCTATACGCTCAGCTGCAGTCAGACCGGGGGCCGGGTCCAGAGGAGGGCCGGTGACTCCCATTCCCCCCAGAAGCAGCCGCCTGCAGACTCGGCAGAGCAGACGCTGGCGCAGGCTCCTGGCGTCTCTGCTTGGGTTGGTGCTGGTGCCTGCTGGACTGCTTTTCGCCTTGCTGGGTCCTGCTTTTCGCATCCAGCAGATCACCATAATTGGCACCCAGAATCAGGCCCTCATAACCCAAATCCAGCGGCTCGGCGTCCAGGGTCAAAACCTCTTCCTGGTCGATACCACCGCCCTAAGCAGGCGCATTGCTGCCCTGCCCCTGGTAGCGACTGCCAGCGTTGAGCGCGACTGGCCCGATCGGCTACAGGTGATCGTAAGCGAGCGCCAACCGGTGCTGCTCTGGAAGACTGCCCAGGGAAGCTATAGCGTGGATCGCAGCGGCATGATCCTGGCACCAGCCAGCAGCACACCCCAGGCCAGCCAACTCCAGACGGTGATCGATGCGCGCGAGCAGAGCATCACCGCTGGCATTCGACCAGGCGCGCGCCTGGAGGCTGCAGAAGTCACCTTTGCTGTAGAGGTCTTTAAAGAGGTACCCGTATTGACGGGGATTAGCAATTTCACACTACGCTATGAGAGTAAAATATATGTAAGCAATGCCGGCCCTTCCACACAGCAGCCGCAAACAGTGAGCCACACCACCTTTGTCATCGTCAGCCCCGCCGGCTGGGTGGCGTACCTTGGAGGGCCGGATGATGTCAACCCGCTGGCCAATCGGTTGCGCGAGTTGCAGCAGATCCTCGTCATGGCGCAGCAGAAGGGGCTTCACCTGGCAACCATCGACCTGCGCTTTGGCCTGAATGTGGCCTACACTCTACAGCCATAGGCAGCAGGAAATACCTGGGACCGGACAGGCCCGGCTTCTTCGTGAAGCCCGCGGACCTGATCCTGCCTGCGAAGCAGAGCAAGTAAGCAACGCAGAAAACAAAGTTGTAGTGCGTCTCTGACGGACACGCGATGCGCACAAAGGAGCACAAGATGATAAGGGAGAAGCGAGGTGGTAGCGCGGTGAAAGGCAATGCAGGGGAGCTGACGATGGCGGAAGGGAAGGGAACAGCCGGCGCGAGGAGACGAGAGGAGCGGGGGGAAGAGAGGAAGCCACAAAGGGGAGAGCAAGCGCAAAAGCGTGTCCCTAGCTAGCAATGCCGCCCGATGAGGAGCTAGATCGTGCAAGAGCGGGTGATCGTCGGAATCGACGTCGGAACAACAAAGGTCTGTGTTCTCGTTGGCGAGCTTGATCGCGACGGGAAACTGAACATTGTTGGCGTTGGCACCTGCCCTTCACAGGGCTTGCGGCGCGGGGTAGTGGTCAATATCGAGGAGACAGTCACCTCGATCGCCGCAGCAATCGACCGTGCCGAGCGCCTCTCCGGCAAGCACATCACCACGGCCTACGTGGGCATTGCCGGCAGCCATATCGAGTCGGAAAACAGCAAAGGCTTTGTCGCTATCACTCCAAGCCATCGCGATATCGTTCAGAATGATATTTGCCGAGCGATCGAGGTTGCGCGAGCGATTGCCATTCCGGCTAATCGCGAGATCATTCACGTCATTCCGCGCGGTTATGTCGTTGATGGGCAGGAGGGTATCAAAAATCCCATCGGCATGTCTGGCTTCCGCCTGGAGGTAGAGACGCATATCGTCACAGGCTCTGTATCTTCGATCCATAATCTAATTAAGTGCATCCAGAAGGCTCATGTGGAAATTGAGGATCTGGTGCTGGAGCCGCTGGCCTCGGGGGAAGCGGTTCTAGCCGATGGCGAAACCGACCTGGGGGTAGTACTCGTGGATGTGGGCGGTGGCACCACCGACATCGCCATCTACACCGACGGCGCCATCTGGCATACCGTGGTCTTGCCCATCGGCGGCAACCTGATTACGAGCGATATCGCGATCGGCTTGCGCCTGCCTTTCGCGGTCGCTGAGGAGCTAAAAGTGACCTACGGGCATTGTGATCCTTCAGCGATCGACGATGATGACATGATTGATCTCGCGCAATTCATGCCAGACTGTAACGATCTCGTGCCGCGCAAGCTGCTGGCGGAGATCATCCAGGCGCGCGTTGAAGAACTCTTCGAGATGGTGCATGATGAGATTAAGAAGTCGGGCTACGACGGGCTGCTTCCTGCCGGCCTGGTGCTGACGGGAGGCACTGCCGAGCTTCCGGGTATCCTGGAGCTGGCCGGGCAGATCCTTGATCTACCGGCGCGCATCGGCGTCCCTCTTGGCCTGCATGGCCTGGCCGACTCGATCTGTCGCCCAGCCTATGCGACCGCTGTCGGTCTGCTGCTGTGGGGCCTGACCCACTCATCGCTGACCTACGACGATGAAGAAGGGCAGCAGGCTGGTCGCGGCAATATGCTGTCGCGCATCGGGCGCTGGCTACGTTCGTTTATTCCGTAAGTTTTGGAGCCTGTGAAAGGAAGGAGACGCGACCCGGGCCGTGCATCCGACCCGACCGGCCCGCCTGGCTCTGGTCTGACCTGGGGGCATTACCGCGGGCAGGGGGCAAGGGGACGGGCTAGCTAGCTGGTTGGTTGGCTGGCGGTCGGTGAGCGGAGCGAGAGAACTTGTGACAGGCTCGAAAGGGGGCCACGAATATATGGGATCAATGGGACAACATCAGGTTGAAGGCTTCGCCCAGATCCGTGTGATCGGGGTGGGAGGCGGCGGCAGCAACGCGGTTAATCGCATGATTCAGGCCAATATGGTGGGCATCGAGTTCATTGCTGTCAATACCGATGCTCAGGCCCTGCTGTTGACGCAAGCCCCGAAGCATATCCGTATCGGCGATAAGCTGACCCGTGGCCTCGGTGCGGGAGGGAATCCTAGCGTGGGGGCCAAGGCAGCAGAGGAGAGCGCCGAGGAGCTATATGAGGCGCTGAAAGGCTCCGACATGGTCTTCATTACCGCCGGCATGGGCGGCGGTACTGGCACCGGCGCCAGCCCCATTGTGGCGCAGATCGCCCGCGAAGTGGGGGCCCTCACAGTTGGCGTAGTGACCCGCCCTTTCAGCTTCGAAGGAAAGAAACGTCAGCAGACGGCTGAGGAGGGCATTGCGAATCTGAAGCAGCATGTAGATACGTTGATTACGGTGCCGAACGACCGCCTGCTGCAGATCGCAGACAAGCGCACGCCGCTTTCAGAGGCTTTCCGCCTGGCCGATGATGTGCTGCGTCAGGGCATTCAAGGGATCAGCGATCTGATTACGGTGCCTGGACTCATCAACCTGGATTTTGCCGATGTGAAGACGATTATGTCCGCCGCTGGCTCGGCGCTGATGGCGATCGGCGAGGCGAGCGGCGAGACACGCGCCATCGATGCCGCCCAGATGGCGATCGCCAGCCCGCTGCTCGACATCGACATCAGCGGTGCGCGGGGCGTGCTCTTCAACATCACTGGAGGCACCGATCTGACGCTCTTCGAGGTCCAGGAGGCCGCTGATGTGATCAGCCGCGCTGCTCACCCCGAGGCCAATATCATTTTCGGGGCGGTACAAGATCCTGCCTACGATGGGCGTATTAAGATCACAGTGATCGCTACCGGCTTTGATACGGTGCGCAATCAATCGTCCGCCGGTACAAGTCGCCTGGAATACAATCGGAGCATTTTCTATCAGCCCGTGGGGCTGGGGAGCAATGGAGCCTCGGGAGGCGGCTCCCCTTTGCGCCAGTCAGCGCCGGCGGCCTCCCACAGCTCGTCTCAGGGCTATACAGGCTACACGCCACTGCCGGCCACGCCGCCGCTCAATATCGCCAATGTTCCGACCGGCCCCGGGCCGGTGGCGGGAGAGCATGCGCGCACCCAGCGAGGCCGCGAGCTGGCCGCGGATCTGCGGGGCGATGCTTACGGCGAGGGCTTCGAGGGAGAAGATGAGGAGCTGGAGACCCCAGCTCATGGGCGCCTGCCCGTTCCTGAGCCGGAGGCCCGACCGCTGCAACGGCCTGAGCAGCGACCGCAGCGCCAGATTCGGCGCCTTGATCCAAAGATCTCTGATCTGCCACGCGGCAATCGCGGGCCGGCGAGCGATGTAATCGATATTCCAGCTTTCTTGCGAAAGCGCTAGCCTGGTGTTGAGTAGGGGGTGGCGATGGCAGGCAGGGTTCCTGTATGTCGCCGCCTCTACAGGCTGATCAAGGGAAGGCCCAAAGGGGAGGCTGGCAGCCGTCAGGTAACTACCAGCCAGGGGCAGGGTGTCTGGACCTGCGAACCTGCCCCGTCTTTGTCGCCGCCAGCTCCCCCTTTTTGTTGCTAGGACGGCCTGAAAGGCTATCTTCGCTTCGTACCTTTGCTTTCTTCTCTCCTCTTTGGCTGAGCAAGCGCTTCGTACCCTTGTTTTCTTCTCTCCTCTTTGGCTGAGCAAGCCGCCGCTCTTGGACCTCTGGGCTTCTCTGGTGGTGTGTAAAGCGCTGGTCGTGGCGTGGGGATCAATTACAGTAGACATTTGCAGGAAATATAGATTGGCTGAGCTTATCACTTCTGCTTAAGAGGAGCCATTGCCCACGGGTTTTGAGGATCGCTCTGAAGAGAGGATTTTTCACTATATAAATAAAGCCTCCTGGTGGGGCTTGTGGAGGAAAAGGGAAAGGGCGATCGATCTTGTAATAAAATTGATACGCTAATGGTTGACATGATTGCTGGTATCTCGCACAATATAAGAAGATAATCTCTGTCTTCAGGCTACAGCGACAGAGAGTTCGAGTAGATCTGGAACGGAACCAAGATCATCCTGCCTGCTCACGGTAAATCCGACGTGCTGACGAGCGAAGGCCCTGATCTGCTGCGTCGGAAAAGGCAGCCCGCTGGGTGCCATAAGGAAGAGAAGCAGGGAAGGCAGCCTCTGGCCTGCCGGGCCAGGGAGTAGGAAGGTCCTGCTGAGCGAGAGCGAAGCGTCGAGTGATGGGCAGCAATGGTTAAAAACAGCGGCAAGCAGGCGCAGAGAGAAGGCAGGCAGAGGGAGAAAGAAGACTATGCCCCGACGAGATGCCAGTGAATCCAGCATCCCAGATATCGCTAAATTGCTTGACATCCGCAAGCAAAGCGGTTCCGGGATTGTGCTTGTGCTGGGGGCGCGGGCTGGTGCCTTTTACCGCCTGAGTTCGGCCTTTCAAGAGATGGTCATGGGCTTTAGCGAGCGCAGCCTACAAGGCTTGAGCAAGCCCGCCGCCTTTGGCGAGTGCTACCGCGTCTTAAACGAGCATCCTTTTAGCGAACGCGATCTGGATTCTATCTTCCAGGCAGCTTTGCGTGATGTTACAGTCACGATGGCTGATCTCTGCCTGGCGGAGCTGGTTAAGGAAGAGTATTTTAGCGAAATTATCACCACGAATATCGATGATCTGCTTGAGCAAGCCTTCAGTCTAGTAGAGATGAGAGAGGGGCAGCACTACGAGGTTTTCATTCCGGGGCGGAGCTATGAACACCGTTTACTCCTTCCCCAAAGGCGACCCTGTCGCGTGATCAAGGTCTTTGGGGATCTGGTTGCCCGCGTCTACGATGCCAGGCGGCAGCGTTCTTATCTCGATCGGCAGGCCGTGCTCAAGAGCCACCTGCAGCAGGTTTTGGGGAGCGATATTCTGGTCATCGGCCTTGACCCTGTCTGGGATGCTGAGCTGATCGATTTGCTGCCTCTCGATGGAGGGCTAAGCTCAACCTGGTTTGTCGATGAAAGCTTGCCTCCCCCAGAGTCACAGATGGACCGCGTCTTCCACGCTCGCCAGGCACTTTATCTCACTGGTTGGGATGGACAATACGAGAACTTCTTGAAGGCTCTTTTCTGGCACTTGAATTCATCGATACCTGCAAATATTAGAAACTTTCAGGATATTCTTAATGAATTGCGTAAAATAAACAGTGAGTATACAGTTACGCGGAGAGAGAGACGAGAGACACGAGAGATGCTACAGGATGTGCTGACGCAACTCAGCTCTCTCCAGCAGCAAACGGAGACGGGCTTTCAGCTCTTTGCCTCCGAACTGTCTATGCTAAGGGAGCAGTTAGGATCATTACGGCGTCTGCTTCTTCACGAAGAGTAGTCGTTTACGGCGTCAGGTTGATCATGCTTGGAGTTTTAGCATGGCGGGCGAACTCTTTGTCAACAGAGAAGCGGAATTACAGCTGATTGAAGAGGCGTTGCAGACGTTGCGAGACCGTCAGCGGCTGCTACGCACGCCGATGGTGGAGCTATGCGGGGTGCGGGGCATTGGCAAAACGGCGCTTCTGCGTCAGGTTCAGCAGCGCTGCCAGGAAACGGATGTGCCTTGTATTTGGACTGAGGCCGGGCGAGAGGAGGGCCTCCTTGCAAGCCAGATCGTGGAACAGGTGCAGCGCTATCAGATCCAGCCAGGGGGGGGCGAGGAGAACGGCCTGGAGAGCCCAAGCTTGCGGCGCTCGGTGGAGGCGCTGCGTCTTCTGGCCCAGCGAGGGCGGGCGGTCCTACTGGTCGATGCCGTGGACGCTGGGAGTGAGCGCCAGGTGCGCTGGTTGGAGGCTCTGCTCCGCGAGCTATTGAAGGAGTATACGCTCTTTGTGGTGCTGGCGGCTTCGCGTCTGGTGACCTTCGAGCGCGAGCGCTCCGTGGCGCGCAAGATGACGGTCTTGGAGCTAGGACCTCTCGATCGCCCCAGTTGCGAGGTTTATCTACAGAAGGTTGGGCTTCCTCTCGGGGCTGAGGCGCGCGAGCTTGTATTTTCCTGGAGCCGTGGCTATCCTCTGGCGATGGAAGTCCTCACTGAGGCTATTCGGGGTGGCCTCGATCCCCTCCAGCCGGCTGATCGCCTCCAGTTGCTCCAGCTCTTGACCGAGCGGGTTATTCGCCAGGAGATTCTGAGGAAACTCTTGCCTGATGAGCGTCCGTCTTATGAAAGTCTCTTGCGTCTCCTCTCGGTCCCTCGCCGCTTTAATCTCCTATTGCTTCAAGAGCTTATCGAGGAATTTGATCCACAATGGACCCGTGAAAGCCCTCTAGACTATTTCTTTTTGCCGCGCGAGCTGAGCGATAAAACAGAGGTTGTGCGCTGGCATCTGGACCGAGCGGGTTATGCCGTCGAAGAGCCAGTGCGCTGGCTCTTCCTGCTGATTTTGCGTAGCGAGCAACCGGAGCAGTTCGTTGCTCTTCATCGCTGGCTCGCCGCCTTTAATCTGCGCCTGGCTGGACGCGTCAGCGGCTCCGATCGTATCCGTTATTTGCGTGAATGGCTTTATCATAGTGCCTTTAGTCTGGAGCCAGTAGCGCTGGAGGCGGCTATCCAGGAGCTTCTTGCCGCTCTGCTTATGGAGAACGCTGAGGCTCGTCTGCAATTTGTTGAAGAGGTGCGGCAAGATCAGGAACTGCGGGAAGCCCTGGGCGAACAGGCTCAGCGCCTGCTCTTGGGGCTGCAAGCACTCGAACACTAGACGAGGGGGAGGGAATCGTGCCATGGAACGCCGAGGGGTGCCCGAGACCTTTCTTGGGCGAGATCATGAGCTTGCTCTCTTTCTGGATTGGCTGACAAACGTTCAGCCCGATGCTCCCTGGATTCTCTCTATCCACGACGCCGAGCCGGACCCTGCCCGTCGGGGAGGCGTTGGCAAGACCTGGCTGCTGAAAGCCTGCGTCGCCTTAGCGCAGCAGCGCTTTCCTCACCTGGCTGTTGTCCAGGTGGATTTCTTCCGCGTC
Source organism: Thermogemmatispora argillosa (assembly GCF_059696725.1). NCBI lineage: Bacteria > Bacillati > Chloroflexota > Ktedonobacteria > Thermogemmatisporales > Thermogemmatisporaceae > Thermogemmatispora > Thermogemmatispora argillosa. Next base: position 3,165,534 of record NZ_AP019377.1, read on the forward strand.
GCTGATCGCGATCGGCTGGTGGTTGCACGACGCGTGGTTGAGCGCCTTCAGGCAGCTTATCCTCAGTGGCAGGCGCGCATCTTCGCCCAGACGCTGGAGAGTTTTGCGGCGCAGGGCTATCTCAGCAGCCTCTACCCTGAAAAAGATGTGGCTGATATCCGCATTCGTGATAGCCTCTCGGAGGCTTTGTCTCGCGATGTGCAGGAGTTGCTGCCACTTTTGCCGGAGGATGCTCCACAGCTCTTGGTCGTGTTCGATACTTTTGAGCTGGTTGAACGCAATCCCCAAGTAGCGGTCTTGGGTCTCGGTCAGCTCTTTCCTGAGCGCTATGGCCTGCCTCATGTGAAGGTCCTGTTAGCGGGACGCAATCGCCTGGATTGGCAGCATCCGACGTGGCGCGGACGGGAGGAGGAAGTACTGGACCTGGAACTGCCTCCTTTTTCTGCCGCTGAGGTGCGTCTCTATCTGGCGCGTGAGCTGGCTGGTCTGCTTGATGAGGAGGTTGAGGCTGGCAGGGCAGCGGGTAGCTCAGCGGAGGCCCCTGCTCAGGCGGTGGAGAGCCAGGTCCGAGCCATTGAGCGCCTCTATGAGCTGACGGCGGGTCGCCCTATTTTGGTCGGCTTGGCCTGCGATCTGCTGGCGAGGCGCTTGCTGACGCTCACTGAGTTAGTGGCCTTCCCCCCAGGACGCTTTGAGGAACAGCTTGTCATCCGCCTCAACGATTTAGAGCGTCCGCTCAACTGGCTGATTCTAGTCCTGGCTCATGTCTACCATCGTTTGTCTGCCCCTCTCCTCTCCTGGTTGCTGGCTCATGTCAGGCTGGCGGAGGATGGCGAACATGTTTCTATTGATGAGTGGCTGGCAGCCTTGCGGCAGCTCTCGTTTGTGCGCATTGCCGGCGAGGGGGATGAGCTGGCGCTGCATGATGAGATGCGTCGACTGGTAGTGCAATATTGCTGGGATCGCCAGGACCCCGATCGCCGCTTTCGCCGCGAGCTGAGTCGTGCCGTCATCGCCTACTATGAGCAACGCGCTGAGCAGGCGCTCCCAGAGCAGGAATGGCAGGCCTGTAGTGTCGAGCTGCTCTATCATCGACTGGCGTTAGATCGCGAGGAGGGCTTGAAATGGTTTGAACGCCTCTTCTCGCCTGCCTTCTTGAGCTGGCGCAGCGGCTTTGCCCGCACCCTGTTGGAGACGGTGCGGGAGTTCGAGCCGTTGCTGACCCTGCCGCAGCGCTGGCAGCTCCGCCTCTGGGAAGCGCGCTTACTGCGCATTGAGGAACAGCCCGCCCAGGCTCAGGCCTTGCTGGAACGCCTGCGGCAGGAGGCCGACCCGGCCTGGCAGGACGAGCAGCAGGGAGAGCTGCTCTATGAGCAGGCCCGCTGTGCCTTGCAACAGTATCGCTTCCGCGAGGCCATTCAGGTGTATGAGCAGTGCCTGGCGGTGGCCCAGCGTCGAGGCAATGAGGAACGGGTCAGCACCCTGCAGGGGCAGCTCGGCTATATCTACCGCCGGCTCGGCCAGTGGGATGAGGCGCTCCACTACTACTATGCGTCCTTGTCCTATCATCAGCAACGGGGCAGCCTGGCCTGGTATGCCAATCTGCTCAATAGCATCGGGCATGTCTACCGCCTGCAAGGGCATATCGAAGCAGCCTTGCGCTATTGCTTGCTGGGGTTGCGGGTGCGAGAGGAGCTGTGGCGACAGGGGAAGCTGGATGAGCGCGCCGTCGGCCTCTCTCACAGTACCCTGGCCTTGATCTATCTGGAGAATGAGGATTTGCAGCAAGCGGAAGCGCATTTTCGCCGAGCCTTCGAGTGCTACGCGCATGTGGGCTATCGCAGCGGCCTGGCGGCTACCTACATCCGGCTGGGGCAGGTGGCCCTTCTCAAGGGCCAGTGTGAAGAGGCCGACGCCTTGTTCAGCCAGGCCGAGGCCCTGGTGACCGGCTTCGATGAGGAGGTCTTTATCAACAGTCAGTACTATCGGGGGCGGGTAGCGGCGGCGCAAGAACGCTGGCCGGAGGCGGTGGCGCGCCTCCAGCGGGCCTGTGAGCATGCCCGCCATGTGCAGGATCGCCATCAGCTCGTCATGAGCTTGTGCGAGCTGATGCGGGCTCTGGCGCACCTGGGCCGGCATACGGAGGCGGAAGCGGCCTGGCAAGAGGCCCGCACGATTGCGGAGGAGGAAGGCTATCGCTGGCTGCTGGGGCATGGGGAGGAGGTCTTGGGGGACCTGGCCTACGCGGCAGAGCGGTGGGAGGAGGCCATGCGGCACTACGTCGCCAGCTGTGCCTGGATGGCCCAACACAATCTGGTGGAATACCACAAAGCCCAGCGCCGTTTGCTGGAGCGGCTGTTGGCTCTCCCCCTGGAAACCGTTCCGGCGCTGGCGCAGCTCGTGCGAGAGGACTGGCGCCAGCGTGGCCTGATCGAGCGCTATCCCGAATTAGAGCGTGCTTGCGAGGAGATTATCCAACTCTTGCGTGTACCAAGCTAGCCGGTGGCGCTTTGGGTGAGAAAGGCACCATGCTGCTCTAATCCCGCTAACCCACAGGCGTCATGCGTTGTCGCTGCAAGGCTCGTAGTGCGGTCCTCAAAGTGATGATTGCTATCGCTCAGTCTCTCAGCGAGGTGACGCGCACGAATGAACGTCTGGGTTGACCTTGATCCGGTGGGGGGCAACTCCCTGAAGGCATGGACCTCTGACGATTGCGAGGAGGGCAGTGAGTGCAGCCTTGGCGGTTGGGCCGGGATGCAGCAGGAAGAGACGCTGCTCTGTTACCAGGACCAGTCTCTGCTGTCTGCGGAGGACCTCTCTTCGCCTGGTTCTGCCCGGCTATATATGCCTGCTTCTCTTTACTGGCAAGAAGCCACTCCCGGGCTCTGGCTGGTCTGTGATCCTGAGCGACTGGCAGCCCTCCATCTGGCTGTCCTGGATGGCGAGGCCCTGGCTCTGCTCCGCTTCTTTGAGCAGCCAGCCTCGCCCGCCGAGGCCGCTCAGGCTTTCTTCCAGGCGCCTGCCGAGGCCCTGCTCTCTCTCCTGCGCCTGCTGATCGGCTTGGGATTGCTGCGGCCTGTGCACGCAAAGCCTGTTCAAGGCTCCCCTATCAGGCAAGAGAGCAGCAGCATGACGCTCTCCGCCTGGCTGCATATCACCAATGCCTGCAACCTCGCTTGCCAGTATTGCTACGTGCGTAAAAGCGCCGAGCATTTGTCTGAAGAGACGGCCAAGCGGGCCGTGGAGGCCGTCTTGCGTTCCGCGCGGCGTCACGGCTATCAGGCGGTACATTTAAAGTATGCTGGCGGCGAGCCAACCTTACGCCTGCGCCAGGTGCTGGCTTTGCATGACTATGCTCTCGCTTTGGGGGAGTCGGCGGGCATCAGGGTAACCGCCTCCTTGCTGACAAACGGCGTGGCCCTGAGCGAGCAGGCGGTCGCCTCTCTGAAAGAACGGCGCATCAGGGTGATGCTCTCGCTCGATGGCCTCGGTCAGCAGCACGATCTGCAGCGCCCCTTTGTGCATGGTCGCGGCTCGTTCGCCTACGTTGAGCGCGCCCTGAATCGCTTGCTAGCCGCAGGCTGGCCCCCTTCTATCAATGTGACGGTCTCGCGACGCAATCTCGCTGGCCTGCCCGCTCTGCTGGAGTATTTACTAGAGCGCGATGTCCCCTTCTCTCTGAGCTACTACCGCGAGAACGATTGTTCCTCTAATATTGAATGTCTTCGATTTGAGGAAGAGGAAATGATAGCGGGCATGCGAGCCGCTTTTGAGGTGATTGAGAAGCGCCTGCCGCGTCGTTGCTTGTTCCATGCGCTGCTTGATCGGACCCATCCAGGCCTTGCCTCTCGTTACGCCTGTGGCATGGGCCGCAACTATCTGGTGATCGATCAGCGTGGTGGCGTAGCGCGCTGTCATGCTGCGCTCTGGCAAACGGTCACAGATATCGCTGCCGACGATCCGCTAGAGGCGGTGCGCCGTCCCGCTTGGGGAATGTCGGCCATCCCGGTTGACGAGAAAGAGGGCTGTCGAACCTGCCGCTGGCGTTACTGGTGTGCAGGCGGCTGTCCGTTGCTGACCTATCACCTGACTGGACGACTTGATGTCCGATCGCCAAATTGCGCCATTTATCAAGCCCTCTTCCCTGAAGTGCTGCGCCTGGAGGCGCTGCGTGTGCTCAAATACGGGACATCGCTGGCTTTCTAGCTAGCTACAAAGAGCGCGCGATGCCCTTCCCTGTGCTCTGCGCGCGGTGTCTCCGGCCTATGAGCGCAGAGTGTGGGCCTGCCGTGTGGCTGAGCCGGCAGAGAGGAGGAAACGATGGAAACAGAGAAGCCACTTGCTCTCATGCACCTGGCCCGGCTGCTCGACCTGCGCAGAAAGCAAGGAGATCAGCCCTATCGGGTGCTGCTCACCCTGGCCGCCAGCTTGACCGCCGAGGTGCGCAAAGCTATCTGTCAGAGTGAAAGCTGGAGCGACTTGCGCGCTTACCTGCATCAGCTAGGACCGCGTGATCGCCTTGGAGTTTTGGCGCATGGTCTCGCGCAGCGAGAAGCCTCCCACGACCTGGACGGCTATCGGGCTCTGGCTCGCCTCTGCAAGCAAGGCTACTTTGCAGCCATCCTGGCGAGCGAGATCGATACGCTGCTGGAGCGCGCCTTTGCCTGCGAGGAAATAGGGCCGGAACTGCTGTGTCAGCTCGTGCTTGGTCGTGAAAGCGAAGCTTTTCTTCAACAAAAGCTGAGAGAATATACGCACGGACGTGGAATCCTCCTTGTGAGGCTCTTCGGTAGCCTCGGGACTGGCATACTCGCACCCAGTTTCCCCGATCTGCTGGAATTTCGCTATCCGCTGCGTGAGGCACTAGAGCGCGAGCTTAACGAGGACCTGATCGTGATAGGGGACCCTGTTCAGGAAGAAGCCATTCTGCGCCTCCTGAGCACCACCAGCCAAAGCAGCATCTATTATGTGCTGCCGGAGAGTCCTTCTGAAGAGGATCGGCTGCTCCGCATCATCCAGGCGCGTCATGGAAAATGGGCGCCGTTCCTGATCAGCGGACCCTATGGGCGGCCTGCCACCTTCTTTGGTGAGCTGGAGGCCCTGCTCTCTTCCAGGCGGGCCATCGAGGTCAGGATCACCGAACTGGACGGACAGCGCTCTGCTCTGCCGACTACTGCGCCTCAGCATGCCATAGGGCCAGAGCAGAGCGCTATCTCCCCACCCGTAGCGGCTGCTCTCCCCGCCAGAAGCGGCCTATCGTTACAGCCCAGGCCACACGCCGATGTGCTGCTTGTCACCGTCACCGAGGTTGAAGCCCAGGCCGTGCTGGCGCTCTTTCCTCACTTTGAGCGGCAGTACATTGGCCAAAAGACCTACTATCTTCTTGGCGAGGTGAGCGGCACCGGCCTGGTCATGGTGCAATCCGAGATGGGCCAGGGCGGTGTAGGCGGCTCCCTCCTGACTGTCAGCGAGGGTATTCGCCACTTGCAGCCGCGGGCGGTAATCATGGTTGGCATTGCCTTTGGTCTCAAGCCCGAGGAGCAGCGCATCGGCGACATCCTGGTCGCGCGCCAGATCCTGGCCTACGAGTTGCAAGCCGTTGTCGCCCGTGAAGGCCAGCGCAGCGTGCGCCTGCGAGGCGACCGGGTCACCGCCTCTGCATTGCTGCTGGACCGCTTCAAAAGCGGCGCCAAAAGCTGGCAGGGGCAGCGCGTCCAGTTTGGCCTACTGCTTTCGGGTGAGAAAATGATCAATGACAAGGAGTATCGTGATCAACTGCAGGCCCTGGAGCCTGAAGCCATCGGCGGCGAGATGGAAGGAGCTGGCCTCTGTGCGGCGGCCCAGCACTACAAGGTCGACTGGATTCTTGTCAAGGCCATTGCCGACTGGGCCGATGGCTTCAAGCACGTGAACAAAGAGCGGCGCCAGCGTAAGGCCGCGAGCAATGCGGCCCGTTTCACGCTGCATGTGCTGGCTCAGGGGGGCCTGGCTCCCGCCCAGAACCTGGCGGAGAGCTAGTGAGGAAAGCACTGCGCTTCACATGGAGCTTGGTCCTGACGGTCGGTCGGCCCTCCGCTACAGCCATGAGGGTGCTCCGCGTTGCTGCCGGCTGACAACGAGCCTGCTTATTCCTCTTCCCCCATCAGCCGGCGTCGGCCAGCAACTGGGCAGTGACCAGCATCACAGCGGCGGCGGTCCAGGCCTGGACCTTGCAGGCGCGTGTATAGACCGCCAGTACCTCGGAGCCGCCCGTAGGAGGGGACAGAATCCATTCCGGCGGCAGCACGCAGTAGAGTTCGACTGGCGAATCGAAGAGAACTAACGCTTCAAGGAGGCGCTGACCGATCAGACGTGCTTGATGACGACGGCCCATGTGCCAGAAGGCAGCGGCGATGATTGCATTATCGAAAGGCCAGACAGTCCCACGGTGGTAGGAATATGGATCGAAAGCGTAGGAGGAGCGAGAGAGTGTACGAACGCCCCAGGAAGTGAGCAGGTCCGGCTTAAGCAGGCGCTCTGCTGTCTGAGAAGCGTAAGGTTCCTCCAGAGCGGAGCACCAGAGCAAATGCCCCATATTGGAAGCCACCAAAGGAATGGCCTGCTTCTCTGGAGAAAGGGCCATTGCGGGACACTGTTCTGTGGGAAGCCAGAAGCGGAGCAAGCCACGGCGCAGGCGCTCGCTGCGCTCCTCCAACTCGCGCAAAAGCGCGGCCTCTGCGCCTGCCTCCTGAAGCAAGGGGCGCATCTCGCGAAAGGCAGCCAGGGCATAGCCCTGGAGCTCGACCCAGGCGATCGGTGGCTCGGGGAGAGCACCATCTTCGAGCAGCAGAGCATCATTGCTGTCCTTCCAGACCTGATTACGCAAGCCCAGACCGCGGGGCTGGCGCGGCAGCACTTCGACCAGCCCGTCATCGTCTACATCGCCGTACTTCAAGGTCCAATTGAGCGCCGCCAAGATATGAGGCCACAGCTGCTCGATCAACTGCTGTCCCCCTTTGATCTGCTGCCAGACCCTGGCGGCGGCGATCAGAAAGAGATAAGTTGCATCCACCGAACCATAGTAGCGACCCTCCCACAGCGGCCAGGAGCCCTCGGGCCAGCGGCGCGGTTCTGGCCAATACTCGTGAATAATCTTGCCCGGCTGCTCCTCATTCTCGTCGCGCTCGGTTGTGCCCTGCGTTGCCGCCAGGGCCTGCAGACCTTGGGCGGCGAACTCCCCAGCCCACGAAGCCAGAGCTTGATCGGTCGGGCGCAGGCGCGCGGCCTCCAGTACCAGCAGCATGGACCAGAGCGTATCACGTCCGAACAGGGCATCGTAGTGATCGCTAGCGCTGCTGGCATGCAGCCCGGCGGGCGTCTGTAGCTCATCCAGCCAGGCGCGTCCTCGTTCCAACCAGCGGATAAGAAGAGCAGTCTGTTGCGAATCGTGCATAGACTCCACCACACACAATAGCGTTGCGAAGATCCTGTTGTTGGGCCAGCTTGACTCTACCTATCTATCTACCTACCTACCTACCTACCGGCCAGGCCAGATGTAGCCAGACCCTGGATAAAGTAGCGCTGGAAAATGAAGAAGATGATCACCAGCGGCGCAATTGAAATCATCGCCCCTGCCAGGACCAGATTGTACTGAGTCACATAGTTGCCTTTGAAAAAGGCCAGGCCCACCGTTAGCGTATAGTTCTCCTGGTGGGACATCACAATGAGCGGCCAGAGAAACTCATTCCAGGCTCCCTGGAATGACAGGAGCGCCACCACGGTCACCGCTGGGCGCACCAGGGGAAAGATGATCTGCCAGAAAGCGCGGAAGCGCGAGCAGCCATCAATTAAGGCCGCTTCCTCTAGCTCGCGCGGTAGTGTTTTGAGGAACTGGGTCATTAAAAAGACCGAGGTGGGCGTGACCATTGCGGGCACAATCAAACCGCCGTAGTTATCGGTCAAACCCAGGGTATAAGCTACCAGAAACTTCGGAATCAGGATGAGCTGCGCGGGGATCATCAGGACGGCCAGCGTCAGCAAGTAGAAAAAGTTCTTGCCAGGAAATTCCATGCGCCCAAAGGCGTAGCCAGCCATCGAGGCCAGCAACACATTGAGGATGGTCACGGCGCCGGCGTAGATGATCGAGTTCAGGATGTAGCGCGGGAAAAGTTGGGACCCACTCAAGATGAAGCGGTAGTTGTCGAGGGTAGCCGGATTGGGCAAGAGGCTCGGTGGCCACGAAAGTACTTGCGCATAGGTCTTGAAAGACGACGAGAAGGCAAACAGGAAGGGGGCCAGCGAGAATAGCCCGTAGCCGACCAATACGATGTACAGCAAGATGCGGCCCGGCTGCACAGGCAAGGGAGGCCGCCGCCTCAGAGAGACGGCAACTGCTGGCAGAGGCGCCTTTTCCGCTCTGGCTAGGCCTCCAATCGTACTCATCGCTCTTACTCCTCCTCTCGTGCTGATGCTGACTGGCTCAAGAGACAAGACAGGCAGGCGCGATCTGCTCCACCTGACGCGGCTGTCTCTCTGCCTGCCAGGCTGACTGGCACTAATACTGAATGTTGACGTCGATGTAGCGCTTCTGCAGCAAGGTGACCGTGAAAATGATGACGAACAGCACAAAGGCTTGAGCGCAGGCCAGGCCCATCAGCGACTTTTGAAAGGCCGTATCGTAGATAACCATAGCCGCCGTCAAGGTTGAGCGCAGCGGGGCCCCACTGGCGCCCTCCATCACAAAGGCCTGATCGAACATCTGGAAAGCCCCGATCGAGCCAAGCGCCACCACAGCGAAAGTGGTCGGGCGCAGCAGAGGTATGGTGATCTTCCAAAGCATCTGCCAGCTATTGGCCCCATCGACACGGGCCGCCTCGTAGAGCGTTGACGGAATGTCCTGCAGGGCCGCCAGGTACATCAGCATAAAAGTCGGGGCTGTTGTCCAGATGTTCAGCAACATAATAGCTGGCAGAGCCGTCGAGGGGTTCTCCAGCCAGGCCGGTCCCTGAATGTGCAACAGCGAGAGCACGTAATTGATGCCTCCTTGCGGCTGATAGAGCCAGTAGAAAATCAGAGAGATAGCCACTGAGGAGGTCATGGCCGGCAAGTAGAAAATGGTGCGGAAGAAGCCCCGTCCGCGCACCTTCTGATTAAGCAAGAGCGCCAGGAAGAGCGCCAGAATTGTCTGGAGCGTCACAACGCCGATCGTATACTCGACACAGTTGCGCAGACCGACGGCGAAATCACCGTCATGCGTCAGATCGTACCAGATGTTCAAGTAGTTACGGAAGCCATAGAAGATCGGCTCAGTAAAGCCGAAGTCGACATAGAAGAAGCTCAGAGTGAGCGCAGTGACGATGGCGATCAGCGTGAAGACGATCAAGACAAACAGATATGGGGCCAGAAAGGTATAAGCGGTCAGAGTCTCCGTTAGCTTGCGCCGGTTGATCTTGAAGGGCAGACCACGGCGCGAACCGGTTGGAGCGCCCGGGCGGGTTTTCCTTGCTGCCAGTTGCATGATCAAAGCTCCTTTGTCTACAAACCAGGCCAACTACCCCAATAGGCAACGGCACAGCTCTTGGCGAGAGGAGGAGAGCGCAGGGCCAGAGCAAGGCCAGTCGGGACGCAGTGCGCCCAAAGACCTCATCTGGCTCCCTTGCCCTCCCGCTCTCACTCAGGATCACAGGGCGGGCGTTTGCTGGAACCAACGCCAACAGCTCAGGGCTAGGGAGCCACGTTTTGCTGTATCCAGGTATTGACCTTCTGAGCTGCTGCATTGAGCGCATCTGCAACCGACTGCTTGCCAAGCATAATCGATTGCAGAGCATTGCTCACATCGTTGTGGATCTCCGTATCCGCCACGCCATAGAAGTCGGGCTGACCGTAGGCGGCTCCATCCTGCAGCACCTTGACCCCCGGATTCTGCTGGAAGTAAGAGTCATTAGCCAGCGAGGTCAGGGTAGGCAGGGCAAAGCCATTGTGCAGCACCTGGGTCTGATACTCGGCACCGGTCATATACTTGATCAGCTCCCAGGCCATGCCGGGATACTTCGTACCGGAATAGGCGGCCCAGGCGTTGGTATAGAGCAGATTGCCGCGCTTGCCGCTGGGTCCGATAGGCAGCGGCGCGATCCCATACTGGACCTTGGGGTAGTTCTGGGCCAGGAAAGGAATCATCCAGCCACCCTCTAAGGTCATGGCCACCTGCTGCTTCCCAAAGGCATCGCCGTCCCAACTGGCCCCGATGTCACCGGGCATAACGCCAGTGTGGTTCAGTTCGAAAGACGTATAGAACTCCGCCGCCTGGATGCCAGCCTGGCTATTAAAGAGGGCCTGCTTGCCATCGGCAGAGACCATCTGGCCGCCGTTGGCGAAGAGGAAAGCTCCCCAACGCGAAGCATCGGCGGGCAGCGCGATCCCGTAGACACTATTCGCCGGGCTGCTGCCGCGCTTTGTCAGCTTCTGCGCCGCGTTTTTCAGATCGTCCCAGGTCCAATTAGAGGGATCACCAAGGCCGGCCTGCTGGAAGAGCGTCTTGTTATAAAACAGGCCCAGCGAATTCCAGTCTTTGGGAATGCCAAAGACCGTGCCATCGGCGCAGTCGAAGTCCTGCATCAGCGATGGGTAGTAGGTTGAGGGCGAGACATGATCACGTGCCATGTAGGGACTGAGGTTGAGCAGCTTGCCGGCGGGAATATACTCCTGGGCCATCGGCGGCTGCAAATAAAAGACATCGGGCACATTGCCACTGGCGACGTTGGCGCGCATCTTCGTGGCATAGTCGCCAGGGATAGGCGTCCAGGTCACCGTGACGTTAGGATGCAGCTTCTCGAAATTCTGCAAACCTTGCTTGACAAGTGCGTCCTCTGCTGGTGTCGAGGCCCAGCCAGCAACGACAAGGTGGATTTGACCACTCTCCGGGCTGGCTGCCGTGGTGTTAGTGTTGCTTGGACAGCGCACAAGGGCGTTTTTAGGCCCTGTCACGCTGGCACCGGCCCCGCTGGTCGTGCCTCCGCTAGTGTTGCTGCCACCGCCACAGGCGGTAAGGAGGGCTACGAGGGTGAGGGCCATGAAGACACTCCAGAGGCTCCTTTTTCTCACTTTGCTCGGCATACGTGAACTCCTTCGTTTGCTCTCATCGGCTACTCTACCGATCCCTCTGTCAGGCCGCCTTGGGCGGCGCGGCTCCGTGGGCGCCAGGATCGTTGAGCGTCCGCCGCTGTTCGCCTCGGCTGGATCTGACAGGACTGGGGCCACGTCATGGAACAGGTCAAGCAAAAATGCCGGCGCTGTTCTTTCCTTAGTTCTTGCATCTTTGCAAGAAAGATAGATTAAACATAATTGATGAAAAGATTGAGCAATTCAGATACGCCCGCTTCGCTCACCTCCTATGGTATGGGGCAGCCACGGCGGCCGAGGTAGACCAGCGTACCAGCAGCTCATAGGTAGTTGTCTGCTGCAAGGCCGGGGCGAGCCAGATCGTGCGCCCCTCGAATCCGGCGAGCTGGACCGGACGGAGCGTCACGGGTCTGCCATTCAGCCGGGCCTCGCGAATGTGCTGGTCGGGAGAGAGTGCCAGGCCGGGCAGCAGCTCCCAGGTCGATTCGTTGATTGTGAGCTGGACGTACAGGCTATCCGGTTCTACGGTCAGCTCGACATCGAGAGAAGCCGAAGCCAGTGGGATGCGGCGCAGGCTTGCCCGGGGCCAGGTGCTGGGTGGTTGAGGGATGCAAAGCACGCGGCGTGCAGCTACCTGGGGGCGGATACCAAAGAAGTAATGGACCACTGGCCAAACGATGCCATAGCTCGACCACAGCTGGAGGAAGCAGCCGCCATCGGGAGCATACTCGCTGAGAGTGCCTGGAGAAGCCAGACCAAAGGCCCTGCTCATACGTTGCATCCAGGCCAGCGCTTGATCAGGGCGACCGTAGCGGGCCGCACCGACTGCCAGGGCACCGGATGGTAAGGTCATAACCGCGCGATTGCGCCGGGCATTGAGCACCAGACCGTACCTTTCCTGCCACTCAGGCGTCTCCAGGCGGGCCAGCAGCGAGCTGGCTTGAGCGGGAGAAGGCAGGCCGGCGTCCAGGGCCAGAGCCTGGACCATATGGTAGAGCAGCCAGGGACGAGGGGCCTCCTCCGCCTGGCTACTGGCCGGGGCCTGCTCCTGGAGAGCCTGCTGCAGGGCCATGATTGCCTCGTACAGGGCCCCAGTCTCCTCTGAGCGGTGGGAGGCCGCCGAGGCCTGCGCCTGTAGCAGGGCCTGCTGCTGGCGCAGGCTGGCGGGAGGAGCGTAGAGATCGCCGAAGAGGCCCTCGCGTGACAACCACCAGGCGTCGCGCACATGGGCGCGAGTCTGCGCGGCGCGCTGGCGCAGCTCGGTGGCCAACCCAGGGTCATCCAGTTCCGTGGCCAGGGCGGCGAGGCAGTCGAGAGCCTCAACCAGATAGGCGGCCACATCTAGCGCCTGCACCTCATCGCTGGCCATCTCCGGCGTCTCTACGATGCTCTTGCCGTGGGGGACCAGGCTCGCGCGCCGGTCGCAGTCTGCCAGCGGCCAGGTGCGCAGAGCCTCCAGACAAAAGGGGAACAATTCGCCTAGCAGGCTCTGGTCTCCCGTCCAGCAATAGGTGTGGTAGAGTGCGCGCGCAAAGAGCGGCAACTCCACCAGATTGCCGCTCGCCCAAATCTGACCATAGGGGAGCACTTCATGAGGTACTGCGCTGTGGGAGTCGCAGCGTTCGCCGAAGATGGCCAGAGTGCGCAGACTGGCCACGGCTGCCTCGGTCTGCCCGATGGGCAACAGTGGCAGCACTCCGTAGGCCGTGTCGCAGCCGAACCACCAGGGGAAATCGGGCAGGCCCGCCATCAGGCCGGTACCGATGCCGGGCACCTCCAGTAGCAGACGGGCGGCATTGGCCTTAGACCAGGCGAAGACCTCATTGAAAGTCGGATCGGGCGAGGAAAGGGCGCAGTGCTCGAAGGGAGAGAGAAACTCGGCACGGGCGCGGTGCTGAGCTTCGACGAGCACGGGCGTCAGGCCGCCTGAGATCTGTTCTCCCCCTCTCAGGCGGGCAAAGAGGTCGGCAGCCGACCCCGCGGGTCGCGCGGGGCCGGTGATGAGGAAGCTGAGCTGCGCAGGTCCGGCGGAGGAGACCTGGCAGCGGTACCAGAGCGCGGCGCCGGTGCCGCGCCCGCCGGTGCGCTCCGGTCCTTGAATAGAGTCGCCTACCTGCCAGGCAACGGGGGCGACGGTGGCTCCCACGCAGGCCGTCCACGTGGGATGGAGCGCGTCGCGCAGCACGACGGCGGCCAGTTCCTCATCATACTCGGCCAGGTCTTGCCCGTCGTGCCAGCCAAGGCGTTCCTCGGCCATCCAGGCGCCGTGCAAATCGCTGCGCACCACCAGGCCGCAAAGCACCTCGCTGACCAGTGCCTCTGTCAGGTGTGGCTGCGCTTTCAGGCTTAATTGGATGACAAGCGCGCTCTCGTCGGGTACGATCCATTCGCAGCGCTCGATCGAGAGGCCCAGTGTCGGAAGCGTGTAGCTGAGAGTCACGCCGGCGGCTGTCCATTGCCAGTGCTCGGGATGCACCAGCCAAAGTGGCTCGTTGCTCGCCGGCAGGCGCAGCGCGAACCAGTAGCCGTCAAGCAGCTTGAGCGGCGGAGCCCACAGGCCGCCCATCTCGCCCGGTTGGTGCCAGCCTATGTCAGGAAAGCTGCCGTCCAGGGTGGCAATCGCGTAGAGGCGCCTACCACTGAGAGCGTAGTAGCGTTTCCTGTCAGGGCGTGCCTCTAGAGCTGGACCTGATTGCTGCTCCTTCTCGTACACGGTTCCGTTCTCCCCTTTGACGATACTGGTGCTGCGGCTTCAGCTTGCCAGATGCGAGAGAGCTGCTGCTCTGCTCTGGGCGCTGTGGCTGCTGGCGTTGGTCAATAGCCGCGCGTTGAGGCGCGTACGATCAACTCCGGTTGTAGAAAGACGTGTGGCTCTTCGAGTGGGGTACCGCGCAAGACAGCGCACAGCAGGCGTACCAGGATGCGCCCCACCTCGTTAATGGGCTGGCGTAAGGTAGTGAGCGGAGGTGTCAAATACGAGCCTAGGCCGAGGCCGTCAAAGCCGATCACGGAGAAAGTCGGCCCGACCTGGACCCCGGCGTCAAGGGCTGCCCGCATCACGCCGACGGCGAGGACATCGCTGATTGCAAAGATGGCGGTTGGCGGCTCTTCCCAAGAGAGCAGGTGCTGTGTGAGCAGATAGCCATCTTTCTGGGAAATGCCGCTTGGAATACACAGGCGCGGATCGTAAGGCAGGTTGGCCTGAGCCAGGGCCTCGCGGTAGCCGGCGCGCCGATCGCGTTCCCAGTGATAGGTGTCACCCCCACCGATGAAGGCGATTCGTCGGTGGCCCAAGCTGATGAGGTGCTCGGTGCCGATTCTGGCCCCGCTGCGGTTGTCAACCTCGGCCCAGGGATAGGGATAGAGGCGGGCCGTGGCGAGGTCCTCGGCGGAGCGACCGAAGAGGACGTGTGGATAGCGGTGACGACAAAGATAGGCAAGACGATGGTCGTCTGGACGCAGGTCGGTGAGAATCACGCCGTCAGCATGCCGACCCCCGAGAATGCGCTGATAGACGGCAAGTTCGCGCTCTCCCTCTTCGGCTCTGACCAGGAGAACATCGAAATGATGGTTAGCGGCCTCATCGGCAATGCCGGCGAGCAGCTCGACCAGAAAAGGATCGGCATTTCCGGCACCGGCGTCAAGGTTGAGGGCGCGCGAAACAAAGGCGAGCGTGTCGGTGCGCGCGTGATTGAGGTGGCGGGCGCTGGCATTGGGCACATAGTTAAGCTGCTTGGCCAGGGCCTGGATGCGCTGGCGCGTGGCTTGCGGGATCGAGGGATCATCGCGCAGGGCACGCGAGACGGTGGATTTGTTGACACCTGCCCGCCGGGCGATCTCCGCCAGTGTGGGCCGCGCAGTGTTCAGCTCGGGTAGCGTCTGGCCGGACGAGCCGCCTGATTGTCGTGGCTCGCTCGGGCCGGTGCTTGCCGTGTGCTGCTCCTGTGTGGTCATCGGAGACCCCCTAGCCGCGGTTTCGTTGCTCGTTGGACCGGTCGCTGCGTTGCGATCCGTTGCCCTGCCTCTTCCTCTCCGGTTGATCTCCTACTATGCAACCGGTTGCGTTGGCTTATTGATTAGATACCATACGAAGCAGTTGTCTGTCAAGATGGAAAGCGGGAGAAAAACGGGAGGCCTGGGCGAGGCCAGCGGGTGCCGATGCGCACCATTTTAGCCTGTTGTCTCTCCTCTCTCGACTTCGTCGCTCTTTCCAGCATATAATGGGAAGGATATTTCGAACAAAAATTCCACTGTATTCCTGAGCTAGCCGCTGAATATGTAGAAGCACAGTGAAGTATGAGTTCAACGAGGGTACAAAAATGATGAAGTCTTCTTATGAGCAGGGTGAAGCGCAGCTCCATCCTGCGGTACGGGAGCGGGCAGGCTCTCCCACTCTTGAACAATGGGGAGAGCGGGGGCCCTCGATGCTAGGACGGCTGGCCGAGATCGATCTGGTGACCCTGGATGCGGCAGTGAGCACGGGGCCAGCGCTCGCGCGTGCCCGGCGGCTGCTGACCAACCGCCAGCGCCTGGCGCCGGGGCGCCCCGCCCACCTGCTGCTGCACGCCCACAGTCCCCGCGAAGAGGACCTGGCACGCGAGGCGGCGGCGGCCCTGGCCCCACTGGTGGCCGCCGTCCATCTGCGGCGGCTGCGCAGTCGCACCGAGGTGGCCAGCGAGGCCCTGGCCCTGCATCGGCAGCTCTGGCCTGCGGAGGAGGAAGCCCGGCGCAAAGCGCGCCTGCTGCTCTTGATCCGCCGCGGGGGAGCGGGCAAGCCGCAGTTCATCGCCCCCTTTGTCGGAGGTGCCGGCACCACCTGCGGGGCCTGGACGCCCATTGTGGCCTATCGCCGAGGCCGCCAGACCTGGATCGCGGGCACGCGTCCGCCCGAGCAGGAGCGCGGGGCTGAACCGATCCGCGGCTTCCTGCGCGGCAACTATGCGCAGGGGGTGTGCCCGGTCGCTTGTAGCTTCTGCTACCTGCGCGGCCTGCATGGCATGGGCATCAAAAGCGTGGCCCTCAATCTGGAGGACGTCGTGCCCGAGCTGGAGCAGCTCCCGCGGGGCAGTGTGGTCAACTGGGCGGAGCTGGGCGGCCCCGTCGAAGAAGATCCCTGGTTTGTCGACGAGCAGGGACAGGGGTCGCTGGTGCAGACCATCCTGGACCTGGCCAGCGCGCGCGGGATCGTCTCGTTCTTGCTGACCAAGGGGGTCTATGAGCCGTACCTGCGGCTGGAAGGGCGGCTGGCCCTGGTGGCGATCAGCCTGAACCCGGCGGCCATCTCGGCGCAGTTTGAGCCGGGGGGAGCGCCGCCCGAGGCGCGGCTACGGGGGCTGGCCTGGGCCATCGAACACGGAGCGCTGGATCATACGATCCGGCTGGGGCCGATCATCCCGGTGGCCGGCTACCGGCAGGCCTACCACGAGCTGTTTGCCCAGATCCGCGACATCCTGGGGCCGCGGCTGAAGCGGATGACGGTGGACATCCTGCGCTTCTCGCCGCAGATGCCACGGGTGCTGCGGGCGAGTCTGCCCGAGGAGCAGGTGGCGCCCTTGCTAGAGGAGCTGGAACCCGAGGTGGTGGCGCACAAGTATCGTCCGTCGGTGACACGACAGCAGCGGCTCTATCGCTGGGTGCGGCTGCTGTTGGCGCGCTATGGCCTCGGGCAGGTGCAGACGACGCCCTGCAAGGCGGACCCGCGCGAGGCCTTGCAGTTTCTGAAGGCGGGGGTGATCAGCAGCATGCCCTGCGCCTGCCACATCAGCTATCGACTCCGGGCCGAGCTCCAGCGCGGCCCGATGCCTGTGCTCAATCGCGCTCCACAGGAGTAGATTTTTAATGCTCGCTTGATTATTTGATTAAATTTCGCTTGCCAAGTGGCCTGCTCTTAGGTATACTTAAAAATAGTTAGATCTAAACTAATAGCGTCATTTTTCGTTGAAAAATTGAAGATTTGGCGAGTGGTACAAGCTCTAAACTGAAGCGCCTACCGCTCGCCTCACCGTCGCAGAAGCGTGGCGCGAGAAACGGCATTGCTGGCCTTGTCCAAGGAATGGCTCAGGAGCGGCGAGCTCGAAAGGAGCGTGACATGGCCCCGCAGTCAGTGATCTGGAAACTGGAAGATCATACCCTTGCGAAACACATCATTCTGCGGAAGTATCTAGATGCCTGGCTCCCTATCCTCATCCACGAGGGAAGAAGGGGATTGCTGATCGATGGGTTTGCGGGTCCCGGGGAGTACATCGGAGGAGAAATCGGCTCGCCGCTGATTATGATCAACGCCTATCAGCAGCATCGCGCTGATTCCCTTCGACGGGGCACAGTGAAGTTCTTATTTGTGGAACTTGATCCAAGTCGCTCGGCTCATCTTCAGCGCAAGCTCCAGGCCCATCTCCAGAGTCAGCCGCTGCCTCCTACGGCGACCTACGAGGTGTATACAGGAACATTTGTAGACGCAATGACCAGGCTCCTGGCCAGCGGCTGCTGGCAATACGATGCCATGTTCGTCTTTATCGACCCATTTGGCTTCTCCCATGCGCCCATGTCTGTTATTCGCGACCTGATGGGCTGCCCTCGCTGTGAAGTCTTAATTACCTTCATGTATAAAGAAATCAATCGCTTTCTGGAAGCTGATTACAGGACGAAGCGGCAGCATTATGATGCCCTCTTCGGCACCACCGAATGGCAGACAATCGCCGTTGATGCCCCCGATGTGCAAACGCGCCTGCGGCGCCTGCACGATCTCTATCGTCATCAGCTCCTAACAGTCGCTGGCGCCCGCTACGTGCGCTCTTTCTGTATGCGGGATAGCAGGAATACGACTGATTATTTCCTCTTCTTCGCTACGAAGCATCGCCGGGGGATGCAAGAGATGAAGCGAGCGATGTGGAAGGTTGACCCGACAGGCAACTTTGTCTTTTCTGACTGCACGGGCCTGGGGCAAGATTTCCTGCTCCGCAATAATGATCCTGCGCTGCTGGCCTCGCTGCTCCGCGAGCGTTTTAAAGGGCAAAGGGTTACTGTGGATGAGATCGAAGAATTTGTCATTGCCGAGACCCCCTTCTTCACCTACAAGTCGAGTCTGAAGCTGCTGGAAGATAAAGCCCAGGTTGTGGTCTATGGACCGCCGGGACGGCGAAAAGGCAGCTACAAGGATTCCAACCTGGTCGTCTATTTCTGCTAAGTCCGGTCAGCCCGCTCTTACCTCCGGCCCAGCTTCGTACGTACATGCCTGCACCGGTGCAGTGCGCGAGACGCAGAGCGGTGGTTCCCTTCGTATGTTATCCTTCTCTTCGTGAAGAGCATCCTGTTACCTACAGGCGAGGCTCTCTTCTGCGCCTGGCCTCTGGCATGAAGAGAGCGTTTGGCCCCGGCAGCTTGCTGACCAATGGCCAGGCTATCTACCTGTCAGCCGGGCGCGTCAGAGACTGACTGCTGAACCGGGGCAAGAAGAGAGCAGACGTCAGGGGAGACGGACTCAAACCTCCGCCTGCCTCTATCTGACCGACTGAGCAAAGACAAGCTCTACCTCTGGAGAGAAAGGAGCGTCAACGATGACCGAAGCCGATCACGCTGGCGACCGGATCGAACACACCCTTGAAGTCCAAGGGATACCCACCCATCTCTTTGAAGCCGGTCCCCCCACGGCACCGCCCTTGCTCTACTTGCATGGCACCCATCTCGGCAATCTCTGGCTCGACTACCATCGTCTGCTAGCCCAGCATTTCCATCTCTTCGCCCCTGATATCCCCGGCTTTGGCCTCAGCGAGCGGCCGGACTGGATGCGTGACATGAGCGACTACGTCCTCTACTTCCGCGACCTCATGGCGGCCCTGGGCCTTGAGAGAGTCGCTCTGGTCGGTCACTCGCTTGGCGGCTGGATGGCCGCCGAAATCGCCGTCTGGTATCCCGAACGAGTCAGCAAGCTCGTTCTCTCCAACGCGGCAGGTCTACGTGTCAAAGGGGTCCCAATAGTCGACATCTTTGCCCTGAGTCCCCAGCGACTACTGGAGACCTGCTTTGAGAACCTTATGGCGGCGGCGCCTCTGATTCCACGCGAGATCAACACCGACTACTTTGTGCGTCTCTATGCCGAAAGAACTACCCTGGCTGCCCTGGCCTGGAATCCGCACTACGACCCGAAGCTAGCGCGGCGCCTGGCCTCTCTGCGCTGTCCCGTGCTGATCATCTGGGGAGCCCACGACCGGCTCATTCCGCCCGCCTATGGCGAAGAATGGCAGCGACTCATTCCCGGCGCGCGCCTGGTCGTGCTAGAGGGCACTGGTCATATGCCCATGTTCGAGCTGCCCCAGCAATGGACCGCGCACATCTGCTCATTTCTTCAAGAGTCGCAGCAGCAGGAGGTAAAGCCCTGATGAGCCGTCCTCGACTCACCTTTCACTACTTCCATCTCATGCCCTGGCCTGATCTACCCCCCGACTTTGACGAGAAATATGATTCGGCCTGGGTTACCCTTCCCAATAGCATCTACGATCCAGAGAAAGGCCATGCCCTCTACAACCGCTACTTTGACGAACTAGAGCGCGCGGACAAACTGGGCTGGGACAGCGTTTGCGTCAACGAGCATCACCAGAATGCCTACGGGACCATGCCTTCGCCCAACATCATGGCTGCGGTGCTGACGCAGCGCGTCAAACGCGCCAAGATCGGCATCATTGGCAATGCGTTGCCGCTACACGATGATCCTCTGCGTGTCGCAGAAGAAATCGCCATGTTAGATGTCATCAGTGGCGGACGCATCATCTCGGGCTTCGTGCGCGGCACCGGTATGGAATACTTCAGCTACAACATCAATCCAACCCTCAGCCGCGAACGCATGAACGAGGCTCACGATCTCATCATTCAAGCCTGGACGCGGCCTGGTCCCTTCAGCTTCGAAGGCGAGCACTACAACTATCGCTACGTCAACATCTGGCCACGTCCGCTACAGAAGCCGCATCCGCCGATCTGGATGCCTGGCACCGCCAGCCTGGAAACCATCGACTTCGCTGCCGCCCATCGCTATCCCTACATGACCGTTTTTATGCCAATGGAGCAGCGCAAGCGCGCCTATGAACTCTATCGCCGTCTGGCCGAGGAGAAATATGGCTACGAAGCCCAGCCCGAGCAGCTTGCCTTTTGCGTGCCCATTGCCATTGCCGAAACCGATGAGCTGGCCATGAAAGAAGGCGAGCGCTACATGATGTGGCTCTTTCAGAAAGCCATGAAAGTGCCAACTGAGTTCTTCATGCCACCGGGCTACATGAGCCTGCGCAGCATCCGCGCCGCCATCGAGAACCGGGCCAGTTTCGGCTTTGGCAACACGACTTTTAAGGAGCTAGTAGAGCAGGGGGTAGTCATCGCTGGCAGCCCGGCCACGGTCATTGAGAAACTGAGCTACTACACCGAGGTCCTGCATGCCGGCATGCTGGTGACCGGCGGCTGCACTGACGGCATGCCCGATTACCTGGTACTCAAGCATCAGGAGATGATGGCTAAGGAAGTCATGCCCTATTTCCGCCGGCAGGAGCCACCGCCTGAGCCACGACCGGTTGAGATTGGTAATCAGCGCTCATCAT
The DNA here is from genome assembly GCF_059696725.1 of Thermogemmatispora argillosa. Taxonomy (NCBI): domain Bacteria; kingdom Bacillati; phylum Chloroflexota; class Ktedonobacteria; order Thermogemmatisporales; family Thermogemmatisporaceae; genus Thermogemmatispora; species Thermogemmatispora argillosa. Next base: position 3,186,209 of record NZ_AP019377.1, read on the forward strand.
AAGTCAGCCCTATGCCAACCTGGCGCAGAGCGCCGGAGCGAGGAGGCCGGGATCGCCAAACGGCCTGGTACTTTCGGAGTAAGCTGTCAGCTATTCCACGGTGGCGCGTGTCCTCCCTATAGAGACAAGTGCAGAACAGCGGATTTCCTGTCCTGCTTGTCTGCTCAGATAACCACCATCGCGGTCACCTGAGACAGCAGGCAACAAGGGGGAGATCAATGGTGTTTGCAGCAACCGCGCCGCCGATCTGGCTGAAAGAGAAGCTGCCGCGGCTGGTCTGTCCGCATTGTGCTGCGCGTCAAACGGCAGCAGCAACCCAACCGCTGCAGCAAGATGAGCGCCAGACGGAACAAATCAGTAGAGGAGAAGAGCCAGCCCCTCTACTCCCAGCGCGGTGGTCAGAACAGACCACAGGCGACGGAAAAGAGACATGAGAGTGTGAACCCAAACCCGTAGGGAGAAAGCTCCTGTTTGGTCCAGCCTTCTTGAGAAGGACCGGGAGCTTTCTCCCTGATTAGTCACCTCTTAGCCGCGGAAAGCATAGACAAGGCCTGTTGAGCAACGCAGCGGTTCACCAGGACCAAAGGAAGCAAGGCGCTGAGTCTCCCGCCGTGCGATCATGGTAGAGCCGCAGCCCTCCCGGCTAGCGAGTGACGCCGGCTGGCTGATGCTTTCTGCCAGCGGCCCTGGCCTGGATAGCCCGAGCATGCCCGGCACAAAGCCCCACCCTCAGCCGCTAGAAGACACGTCTGTGAGGACAGGGTCAGGGCTGCGCGCTCCTCATTTCTGTCCATAGACTACATAATACTGATACTCTACATGCATTATTTCCATCTCTCGATTGATTTCCTGCAAGACAACGTTGAATTGTCTTTCGTCGATATTAAGCTGCTGTTGCAGGAGTGGAAAGAGGCCCGGGAAGGTGGCCATCAAATTCTTTTGGAGCATCACACCCTCGTGGAGACCCCAGGGACCGACCGGCACACTGAGCGTTTCCAGACGAACGTTGCGCAGGCCGAGACCCTGAAAAAGATTGCCCAGACGGTCCAGGATGGCAGGATCATAGCCCGCGCGCTTGCTGGCCTGACGATACCACTCAATAAAGAGCCGGAGAGCTGGACCCGCGTTCACAAAAGTATCTCCTCCTTCAAACAGCTCGATCCAGCCGCCAGGAGCTGTCACCCGCAGCAGCTCCTGAAGAAGAAAAGGCCACTTTTTAGCAGGAATACCCAGGGCAAGCAGACGCTGATGGACATAATCGAAAGTATGGTCGGAGAAAGGTAAGCCCTCCAAGACATTTCCCTGCAGGAAGGTCACATTTGGAGGCAACTTCTGAAGAGGAGTGGACCATTCCAGATCAATGCCGTAGACACGGGCTTGAGGGAAAGCGCGCGCCATCTCAAGCACCCAGCGCCCCGTACCGCAGCCAACATCGAGAATAGTGCGCACCTGCTCCTTATCGAGTGGCGCCAGATAGTTACTTTTGAGCACGTGCTTGAGATAGAAATGCTGGAAGTCAAGACGGTTGGCCTCAATGAGATCTTTCGGCAAGAGATAATCCGTATCGATCAGATAGCGCCTGGCAAAGACGGCGACAGAAGGCGCCTGAGAGAGCCGGACAGTCGGCTGCTGCGCTATAGCCTGGCGCCGCGCGCTCGTCGTGTTGCCTACCCCTGCTAGCTCCCGCTGCGCTGGACTGACCTGCGCCTCTCTCCCATCCATAGATGGACTGGCCACTACCCAGACTGGCCAGCTATCGGCAGGCGTGCTGGCCGCTCCGCTCCAGCCATTCGCACGACCCCGGTCAGGAGGGGGCGCCCAGGTGTCTCTTTTCCCTATCTCCTTGTCTCTAGAGGGCAACCCTCTCCTCACTGTCGCGCTTCCCACACTAGCCGGCAACGGCGCCACACTCAGTCTCTTCCGCGCCTGCCCTTTGCTTCGCCACAACTGCTTCAACCACTGAAAGATCTTCTTCATAAACACATTCCACTCTCTGCAAGATTTTCACTCTTTCTGAGCTACTTCTTGCTCCTTTTTGTCCCGAGGCAGAGCGCTTTCTTGCCTCGCTCCATCCTGCCAACTAGCCGCGGTGCTGCACACCGGCGGCCTCACCTGCTCCGTTGCCTGCTTGGGCGCTCACCAGCAGGCTCCCCCTGAGACGATTGCAAGTGCTCATCTATAGTTGTACATTTTGGCAAGCATCTTTTTCAAGATCTGGGCAAACAATTTCAGACAGATTTCCCATTTTCGATCTAATATCTTGTGTAATCGGTCCCATAAAAAGGCTTGCAACCTTCATGAGAACGCTCCTCATTTTTACAGCCTGCTTGCTATCAAGCAGGCGATAATTTTGCTTTCGGTTATCTATAAATAATGTAATTTCTGTGGAATTGCCGGGCTTTGGTATAGCAAAAGAGGATTGGTAAGATATAAGAGGAAATAGAGAAACTGAAGCTTGATGATAATCAACTTGCAGAGATAGATCAGCTCTTGCTGTTCAGCCGGCCTACACTCGCCATGTGCCTGGCTGGCAGAGCAAGTCTAACTGCTCCACCAGCCAGCCTCCTTCGAGATGTGCGGCAGCGCCTACCATCCTTGTGGGGAAGATTATTCACTTCCGAGCAGAGAAGACCCTACCTGGAATACCGCCCCTACTACGGCGATAATGCCAGAACCACAAACCGCCGACCAAGAGCAGCAGCGCGGCGGTCTCTAGGATCACCGGCAAGGTACCCGGAGGCAGGGCAGGTATCCAGCCTGGCAACTGAGCAAGCTGAGTCTGAGTCAACTGCCGCACTGGAGTACCGAAAGGAACCCCCTGCATCAATCCCGGCTGAGGAGTAACCTGCAAATCGTAGGTGACCTGCGGGGCCGGCGCAGATAAACTCAGGTAGGTAAGCCAACTGTGTGGCCAGACCCAACCCATATTGCGATCGCTCACCAGATCATGATACAGGCTCTCATTCACCGGCTCCTGAAGGAGCACACGCAGACCCGGAGCGCCGGGCACCTCTTTCCCCTCTGGGGACAGCCCCAGATGATAGGCCCAATCGCTGGTATAGAGCGGCTGATCAGTCAACAGGAACAGATCGGCATTCACCGTATCGGTCCCAATCGCCAGCACCTCCAGTGGCACCCAGAGCCGTGGTAAGCGCATCGTAATCAGCAGCGGCGTCCCGTCCCCTTGCGTCAGACCGCGCTGGCGAACCTGGGAGGCATCAAACTGCACCGCCATAAAAAAAGGACTGGCCTGTCCATAGACCAGCAGATGGGCCCGTGTCTCCTCATCGAGGAGAAAACCACGCTGGGTAGCCCAGTCAAGGACAGCCGCCCCGCTCCCCTTAACCACGGTAATATTGAGCGCCGCGATCTGCTCTTCTTGCACTATTTGTATGTTAGTTGGACTAGATTGCACTGCCTCTGGCTCGGCCTGTCCGTGTACAAATAGGTGCTGCTGCACCTCCAGGCCCAGGCGCTGCAATGTCCAGGCGCCTCCTTCCTGAATGCTCAGCGGAGCCGTTGGCAGTGGCACAATCCAACCCAGGCGGGTGGCATCTCCCTGATACGCAAAGCTAGTGAGATAATACTCAATGCCATTATGCCAGGCGACCAGCGTGGTAGCCCGCTGCAGGCGCACGCTGCCATTGGGGGCCACCAGTCCCCCACAAGCCAGAGCCGGCTGAGCCTGCAGCACAGTGAGCAGCAGCAGCAGCCCGACAGCGAGCGGCCACCTCCAGAGGCGAGACAGACGAAACAGAGACATAGGCGGGGCACCTCCTTCGCGCATAGTATGATCAGCAATCATCCGAAGCGAAAGACGGCGCCCGCGCCCGAAAAGTTCCACCTCTGGCCGGGAGCGCTCGCTATGCGCCTGGGCCAGCTATTTACCGCTGTGTCCCAGGACGTAAATATTGATGAAAAAGTACAGAGTCATAGCCACGCCGACCAACGTCACAAAAAGGCGGACCCAGCGCTGATCAATTTTGCGTGCGTAGTAGGCGCCGCCATAGCCGCCAATAATGGCCCCTACCACCATCAGCAGCGCCTGGGGCCAGAAGACTGCTCCTGCCAACGTGAAAGTAATCACTGCCACCCCATTAATCAAGCCAGCCAGCACAGTCTTGAGGCTATTCATCTCATGAATATTCTCCATGCCCATCATACCCAGCGTCGCCAACATCAAGATACCGATGCCGCCCCCAAAATAGCCCCCGTAAGTGGCAATAAGGAGCTGAAAAAAAGAAACCGTGACCAGCTTCAAAGGAGAAAGCTTCTCCATGCTCATGGCCAGCGTACTCGTCGTCGTAGGAGCTGGCATCCCGGACGAAAGAGTCGCCTCCTGAGACTGAGCCCCATCAGCGGTCACTGCTGAGGTCACCGAGAGAGCCGCCATGCGCCGCTTGCGCAAGAGGGCCGTCAGCCGAGGACTGGCGGCGAAAAGCACAGTGGCGATCAGGAGCAGAGGAGGAATCAACAAAGTAAAAGTCTGCTGCGGCGTGCGTAGCAGGAGCAGCGCGCCCAGCACTCCACCGATAAGGCTCGTACCGCCTAGCACCAGCATCAAAACCCGTGGCTGGCGTGCCAGCTCTTCGCGGTAGGCGCCAGCGCTGGCCACGACGCCGGGCCAGAGCGCCACTGTATTGGTCGCGTTAGCATTGATGGAAGGTACGCCAGTGAAGATCAGAGCCGGGAAGCCGATAAAGCTTCCCCCGCCCGCAACTGAGTTCAACATGCCGCCGAGCACCGCGGCCAGAAAGAGCAAGAAGGCCTGTGCAAGGGTCATAGACGTATTCCAACTTTCCTTTGTGAGGTTGATCCTGCCTTAATCATAGCAGCAACAAAGCTGGAAAAGGAGCGATCCCGATTCTAAGCGAAAGCCCCTCTGTCTGGAACCATTGTGGAGAGGAGCGACAGGAGTCAGGACCCACTGCTGATGAGGGCAGACGGAACAACGGCCAGGGCCTAGTGGCCTGACTCAGCGAGACGGGCCTGTGCTCCTCGTCGCTCCTCCTTGCCGCGCACAAGCGAGGTCCCTACACCGACAGCGGCGATCAGAGCGCAGACCAGCAAAGCACTCTGGAAGGCATGACTGAAGGTCTGCTCAAGTGCAGCGGCCTGCGCGGCGGACAGAGCGCCGTGAGAGCGCAGCATCACGAGCTGCAGGCCTGCATTGGCTCCCCCGAGACTGGTGAAGACCGCGCCAGCGAGCGCCACGCTAATGCTCTGTCCCATTGTGCGCCCCGTGGCCAGAAAGCCCGAAGCACTGCCCTGTTGCTCGGGGGGAGCATCGCCCATCAGAGCGCTGCTGTTGGGCGACTGAAAGATCGCCTGCCCCATACCAGTGACCACCAGGCGCCAAATGATATCCCAGATCGAGCTGTGGGCATTAAGCTGGCCTAACAAAATCAACCCCAGACAGGAAATCGCCAAACCGCTGGCCGCTAGCCAGCGCGAGCCAATACGGTCCGCCAGGCTCCCGCTGAGCGGCGCTACGCAGGCGAGCGTGATGGGCAGCGGCGTGAGCAAGAGACCTGCCACCTCGGTCGGAAAGCCATGCAATTGCTCCAGGTAGAACGGCATCAGAAAGCTGACCGCGAAAAGCGACATAAAGCATAGAATCAGGCTGACGTTGGCTGAAAGGAAGACACGCCGCCGCAGCAGTGAAAAATCAATGACGGGATAAGTAACGCGCTGCTCGATAAAGTAGAGCGCGACGAGCGCGGCCAGCCCAGCCAGCAGGCTGCCGAGAACCAGAGGAGAAAGCCAGCCCAGCTCCTGACCGAAAGAGAGGGCGAGCGTAATGCCGGCCAAACCCAGGCCCAGCGTCAGCGCGCCCAATGGATCAAAGCGCCCTTGACGCTGAGCGTGGCGCTCCTTCAGTAGGAACCAGGTTGCGAGGAGGCCAATGATGCCGACCGGGACATTCACGTAGAAGATCCAGCGCCATGATAGATAGGTGGTAATGAGGCCGCCTACGGTCGGGCCGACACTGACGCCAAGAGCGACGTTGATAGCGTTGAGGCCCAAGGCGCGCCCGCGCTCAGAAGGCGGAAAAGCACTGGTTAACATGGCTGGCGAGATGGCCATCATGAGCGCGCCCCCAAGGCCCTGGAAGCCGCGGGCCATAACGAGAAAGAGCAGCGAAGGCGCCGCGCCACAGATCGCCGAACCCAGCGTGAAAATGATTAGCCCCAGCAGCCAGACAGGCTTTTGGCCTACCATGTCGGCCAACCGCCCGGCTGTCAGCAGCATAGAAGCCGTGGCCACCAGGTAGGCAATGGTGACCCATTCAACTGCTCCGTTGAGTGGCACTCGAAAATAACTGGCAATGGCCGGCAGACTGATATTCACAATGGAGCCATCAAGGGTGGCCATGAAAACGCCAATGGCCAAAATAACAAAGACAAGCCATTTGTTCGTCTCGATGACTGTCGCCTTCTCGCTGCCGCGCTGCCGGCTCGGGGCCGCTGCCGGCGTCGGGCGTGGCTCCACAATGGGGAGCGCGATGGTCTGCCCGGTCTGCCTCTCTCGCCTCTCGCAGTGACCGTTGCTCTCAACCCTCTCACAAGGCTGACCTATCTGCGCTTCTTGAGATCGATGTAGTTCTGACAATCGGGGATCTTGATACTGCATTATCCTTCCTGTTCCACTCACTCCCAATATATACAGGGGTTGAAATCTATGTATCTTCTATGAATAGAAGCAGGTGCTATCCCTGTCTATTTATCTGTGATAGGTGATGGATAGCCTGCGAAAAGAGCATCTGTGGTACGGCACTCGCATCCACAGAAGATAGCTCTGTGCTGTTCCTTACACTGTAGGGCGCTGTGGTAGCGAGACACTCTCTTCATTTTCTATCTAGATAGAACAACTTTGACAGAAGTGGCATTCCTCATAACGACATATCGCCACAGCTGAAGGCTGAAAACTGTCCTTTTGGACAGGTTGTCATAGTGGCCCTCTTCTGACCCGCAGCTCCTTGCCGCGTTCGGGGTGACACGCCTCGAGGCCCGGCTTTCGCTGGGGCTGCGAACGTGCTATCATACATCGCGATACTAAGAGCGATGAAAAGCTGGGCTTTCTGCTCTGGCTATGTACAGCGGTGCAGAATTACAAGGTGCTCTCATTCTCTTGTAGAGCTATAAATACACTAAAAAGAAGAGGAATGGGTTATTGAGCGATGGAGAACAATCAACAGGATTTTCAGAGGCAAAAATCAGGTGAAGAAGAGCTGCAGGAGAAAGAAGGCGTCTCCTATCGGATCAGCGATTACGACTACGAGCTGCCGCAGGAGCTGATCGCGCAGCAGCCCGTCGAGCCGCGCGACGCCTCCCGTCTGCTCGTGGTGCATCGGGCGACGGGGGCCTTAGAGCACCGCCACTTTCGCGATATCGGCGACTATTTGCGGGAGGGCGATCTCCTGATCGCTAACCAGAGCCGCGTTATTCCCGCGCGCCTACTTGGCAAGCGCGAAGGCACAGGCGGCGCAGTCGAGGTCTTGCTCCTGGCCCAGCGGGCTGATCTTGGCGCGGACACCTGGGAAGCCCTGGTTCGCCCTGGGCGGCGTCTACGCGAGGGGGCGCGCATCCTCTTTGGCGAGGATCAGGCGGCAGGCCTACCGCCGCGTCTGCAGGGCGAGATTCTGGGGCGCACCGAAGCGGGCGGACGTTTCGTTCGCTTTACGCTGACGCCCCAATATCTGGCCCTCCTGGCCCAGACCAAAGCTGAGCCGCCGGCAGTGGCCCAGGTTATCGAGGAGATCGGGCGCATGCCCCTGCCTCCCTATATTCGTGAGCCGTTGGCCAATCCTGAGCGTTATCAGACGGTCTATGCGCGCATCGCTGGCTCGGCGGCAGCCCCCACCGCTGGCCTCCACTTTACACCGGAGCTGCTTGATCGTTTACGCGCCCAGGGGGTGCGCATTGGCTTTGTGACCCTCCATGTTGGCCTGGATACCTTCCGTCCAGTCGACGTAGAAGATGTGCGCGATCACAAGATGCATAGCGAGGAAATCGATATCGATGAGGCCACAGCGGAGCTGGTCAACGAGACGCGGCGTGCGGGCAAGCGTGTCGTGGCTGTGGGCACCACCTCGGTGCGCGTGCTAGAGAGCGTGGCCAATCTTTTCAATGGCCAGGTGCGCGCCTATCATGGCCACACCAACCTCTTTATTACCCCTGGCTATCGCTTCAAGGTAGTGGATGCTCTGATCACCAATTTCCACCTGCCGCGCTCGACGCTGATCCTCCTGGTCAGTGCCTTTGCGGGCAAGGCTCTGATAGAGAAGGCGTATCAAGAGGCCATCCGCCAGCGTTACCGCTTCTACAGCTTTGGCGATGCTATGCTGCTGCTGTAGATCCGGGCTGGGCCTTTGACTCGTGTCCCCCTCTTTCAGGCTTCAAGCAGGGCGCTGGCATAGTGAGCATAGAAGGCGGGATGAGCCCAGCGCAGTGGAGAGAGCAAGGGCAGGGGCAGCCCACGGACGAGCGCTTCGCGCAAGGCCTGATGGGCGTCGGCCTCGCGCCCTGCTGCGGCCCAGATCACGGCCTGCCAGAAGGGGGTGTCCCAATGCTCATCGAGGCCTGCAGCAGCCTGGGCACGGAGGAGGGCCGCTTGAGCCGCCTCCTGCTCGCCCCGTATCCAGGCGCTGACCGCCTGGCAGAGCAGGGTCACATGCTGCTCTGGGGCGCTGCGTGCCAGGGCTTCCAGGCGCTCAGCCGTGCCAGCCCCTGGGCGTTCTTCGCAGAGAGCTATCCAGCAGGCCAGCCAGCCATGATCAATGTGCGTCGGATTGAGCGTGATGGCGCGCTGGCAGTCCTGGCGCGCCCGCCTGAGATCTTGCACATAGAGGTAGGCTAGAGCGCGGTAGTGATAGGCACAGGCGAAGTTGGGACGAACCTCCAGCACGCTATTCAGGTCAGCGATGGCCTGGCGAGGCTGGCGCAGGGAGAGATAGAGTAAGGCGCGCTGGAAGATAAGCGAGGCCTCCTGCGGATGGTACTCCAGAGCACGACAGTAATCGTGCAACGCTGCATGAGGATCTTTAAGCCGCTGATAGAGAGCAGCCCGCTCCGGGTAGATAGTGGCGGCCAGCCGCGGTTCAAGTTCCAGGGCCTGGGTATAGCTCGTCAGCGCCTGGTGATAGGCGGCCAGACGTGCGCAGACGCGTCCACGCAGATAATGGGCCTCGGCCAGCGTAGGCTGAAGGCGGAGCGCTTGCTCGCAGTCGCTTAGGGCTTGCTGGTACTGGCCAGCCTGATAGCAGGCTTCCCCACGACGCAAGTAGAGGCCAGCCTCATCATCTGCGAGGGCGAGCGCGCGATTGTAAAGCTCAATGGCTCGTTGGGGCTGGCCACGATGGAGGTAGATGGTCGCCCGGCGCGCCAGGGCTGCCGCCTCTGCCCTGCGCGCCTCCCTCTCCTGGTCCAGGTTCTTGGAATAAAGCAGCAGGTCAGGTCCCTCTCCCTGAATGAAAGGCGCAATATGTAGAAAGCGATAGACAAAGTGATAGACGGGTATAATGCTGGCGAACGTTGTAAATATGCTCAAGGCCGTAAACATGCTGGTTGGGTTCATGCGGGCCGCTCCCGATCAGCATTGGCTCTCTGTTGTCTTTTCATATATTATTGTAGGCAACAGAGCAACAGAGGATAGGGGAGAGGAACGCTGATGTAAGGATCAACGTTCATGGAGAGAGCGCGCGAAAGGGAGCCAGGGCCTGCAGAACATCCTCAACCGAGAAGGGCTTTGGCATCAACCCATCGGCCTGCAGGGAGGAGGCGTCGGCCAGGCGATCCATAGCCGACATCAGAATAATGCGGTGGCGGCGGCGCAGCTCCGGCTGAGCGGCCAGTTGCTGGCAAAGCGTACTGCCATCCATGACCGGCATCAGCAGGTCGAGAAAGACCACATAGCGCCCCTCGCCCTGTAATAGCTGCAGGGCCTCCTGCCCATTGCGGGCTGTGCGCAGGCGGTAGCCTTCAAATTCAAGGATATCGATCATCATCTCACGGATGAGCGGATCGTCGTCAACAATCAACACATCAGGCAGACTCTTCATGATTGCTGGCCGGTTCTTCCTCCTCCTCCTGCTCGCGGGCTTCGGGTGGTGGACTGGTGCGCGGCAGATAAAAGCTAAAGATCGAGCCTTCGCCGGGTACGCTGCGCTCCAGCCAGAGCTTGCCACCCATTGCCTCGATAAAGCGGCGGCAGATATAGAGACCCAGACCGGAGCCGCGCACAGGCGTGGTCAGGGTTCGTGAGGCGCGGACGAACTTCTCAAAGATCTTATGCTGCTCTTCGGGCAAGATACCCTCACCCTGATCGCAGACGCTCACCACGGCCACGGGCAGATCGGCCCCCTTCTCGATCAAAGCCTCGTGATCAACCTGCTCCTCGGGGAGGGGCACCTCGCCAAGCGTCATCTCCCGGACCCGAATCTCGATGCGGCTATCCGGCGGCGAGTATTTGGCGGCGTTGTCGAGCAAGTTCGTCAGGACCTGACGCAACAATTGCGGATCGCAGTAGAGCCAGATGCCCTCGGGGACATTGACCTCGATCTCCTGCTCAATATTGATGCTCAAAATACTGACCGCCATCTGCACGGCGGTGCGCAATTCGACGGGGCTGGGATGTAGCTCCAGCTTGCGGCCCAGGGCATCCATATTGGCGGCCTCGGTCATGTTGGCCACCAGAGCGCTCAGCTGCTGGGCCGAGGCGGCGATCTTACTGGCGAAGCGCAGAATCTGCTGCGGTGTGGCGCGCGCGCTCTGGCGCTTAAGCAGGGAGGCATAGCCGCTGATAGCACTCAGTGGCGTGCGCAGCTCGTGGGAGGCGGTGACGATGAACTCATCCTTGAGCGTGTTCATGCGTTGCAGCTCGGCATTGGCCTCCTGAATCTGCTCGAAGAGCTGCGCATTGCGGATGGCACTGGCGGCCTGACTGCAGATGGCCAGCAGCATGCCGATTTCCTCCGGCTGAAAGACACGGTCCTGCCGCGGCGTATGCAGGGCCAGCATGCCCATTAGCTCGGTCTGATACTGGACCGGGATCATGATCATGCGTTGAATCTGGGTCTCGCGCAGAAAGATGGCTCCTCCCTCGCTGGCCGTCTGCGCCAGCTCCTCAGCCAGGGCGGCATCAAGATAGAAAAAGGCGCCCTCGCTCGCCATGCGCTCTAACAGCGACCCCTTGAAAGGCAGGCGAATCATCTCGATCAGCTCGCGCTCCTTTTCGCTGTCGGCGTGCATGAAGGAGAGGGCTTCATTGCTGGCCCCTTTATTGCTTCGGGCATAGATGGCCTGGGCGACCAGCTCCTCTTTGTCTGCTGAGAGCTGGAAGAAGACGCTAACCTCCGCTTCAACCAGGTTGGCAACGGCGCGGACAAAGTTGTCGAGCATCTCGCGCACGTTGAGCACGAGGCTGATGGACTGCAGGGCACTATTCATGGCCGCCAGCGATTCTTCGCGCTGCCGGGCCTTGCGTAGCAGACGCCGCGAGCGCTCGTACAGTCGGGCGTTCTCGATCCCCACAGTGATGATCTGGACCATCGTCTCCAGCACCTGAATATCTTCGTGCCGGTAGGCGTTAGGCCGCTGGCTGGCCAGGCTAACCGAGCCGATGACACGGTTAAACATTTTCATCGGCAGCAGGAGGAACGACTCAGCCTGGCGCTGGTCTCCCCAGACTCCTTGCAGCAGCTCGTCGTATTCATGCTGGCGCAGATGAGCCGGGCTAAGCAGCAGGGTGCGTTTCTCCTCTTGAGTGACGCGCCACCACTGGCGACGTGTACGCGGCTCGACTGACTCGGTAGGCAGTCCCTCAACCGGCTTGCCATCCCGGACGGCGTAGACGTCGTAGATCATGCGTGTATCGCGATCATAGAGGGTGACCAGCATGGCCGAGACATCGACGATGCGCCGTGTGAACTGATAGACTTGCTCCAGCAAATAGGCCAGGTTAACGGTCGACGGAAAGATGGCGCTGAGCTGCTGCAGAGATTGCAGGTGCTCGCTGGTGCGACGCTGGATCTGGCGCAGACGATGGTTCTCAAGATAGAGGGCCATGCGCTCTGTGAAAGCATGGACCTCCTGGCGCTGCTTGAGGTCGAAACCCGGCGCTGGCATCAGCTTGTAAAGCACCACGACCCCTAATACTTGCGGCTGAGAAGCCACCCGCTGGCCGCTCTCTTCATGGGCAAGCAGCGGCTCCTGAATGGGAGCGGCAAAGTACCAGTGGGGCCTGATGTCAAGGGTGAGCGCCATCTTGCGCTGCCCGTGAAAGGCATAGATGTAGCTCTCATGCTCCATAATGCAGGAGCGGTTCTCGCGCCACACATAACCGATGAGATCCTGGCCTGGCGCGTAGCGGCTGCCCACCGGGAAGAGGCTGCCTGGCTGGGGTGGTACATCTTCCAGCTCATCTTGAGGTGCGGGGGTACGTTTCAGACGCCCAATGGCCGAAGAAGAAGGGTCTTGCAGATTGATGGTTGTTCGCCTGCCGACGCGATGGACACCCTCCACGCCGCTCTGACCTGCGCTCAGGCTCAGACTGGGCTGTCCCCCTGCGCCACCATTGCGCAGACGCACATGGAGCCTGATCACCATCTGTCCTAGCAGGGCATCGTAGAGCGCCAGGCATGCCCCTTGAGCCGCGAAATGCACCATCATCTGGTGAAGCAGCTGCTTCAGGGTTGCTAGCGGATAAGCCTCGTTGCCTTCTGGCTCCGGCTCCCCCCAGATTGCTGTCGGCATGGGTCTGTTCTCCTGTCTTCCGTTGCAAAGGCGCATAGGCGGCACGAACGTGCAGGCCGACGAACCACCCGCCCGCTGGCCGCCGCTGGTAGCGTCTGCTATGCTCGCGCTCGTCCTGTCGCGAGACAGGATATCACAAGCTGTGCGCGTTGTCACCAGGCTGGGGCCTTTCTGCTGAGGGAGCCAGGCCGAACCGAACTACTGCGCACAAAGCCGGGCTGGGACTGAGACAGTGGCCCGAGCCCGGCCAGGATCAAGCTCTTCCCGTTCCGCGCCTGGAGCTAGATGCTGCTGGCAACTGCCGCCTGATGGCGCAGGCTCCAGGCGGCCAGCAGGAAGAATAGCAAGGTGGTGCCGGCGGTAACCGCCAGATCGGTCGTCAAGGTCGAGATGCTGATCTGGCTGCTCAGGGCCTGGTAGATGCCTTCTGCCAGGTAGTAGAATGGGACGGCCTTGACGATGATCATGAACGATTGCCCCTCGGCCAGTTGTCCGAGAGGGCCAACGAAGAGCGAAGGCACGCTGAAAAAGAAGGTCAGGATACCCCCCATTGCTCCCGAGGCTGAGGTAGTCTGAAACAGACAGCCAATCAGGAGGCCGAGAGTATTGCTCAGGCAGGCGCCGATGAAGAGAAAGAGCAGTAACCAGGGCAGGTCACCGGTGAAGCCCTGCATGATGAGAAAAACGACGGCCAGAAGCAGTATCTGGTAGGCCAGACTGACCAGTAGCTTGGCGGCAATGATGTCGCCAAAGGAAACTGGCGAGGCCAACAACATCCGCAGGGTCTTCTTTTCTTTCTCTTCGATGATAAGGCCAGGTACGATGTTGGCAGAGTTCATGATGGTCATGACGAGCACATACATGACGAAAAAGGCCCGGCTGTCCTGGCCAAAGGCGCTCGGCTGAGGCGGGTTAATAGTGCTGGTGACTACGGTCAGCGGCGGCTCGGGATTGACCACCTGGCGCCCGTAGTCGGTCAGGGCCTGGGTGAGTAGGGCGCGCTGGGTCGCTCCGACGCTCTCTCCGTTGAGAAAAAGCTGTACTTGCGGATGGCGGCCCGCGCGCAGGTCGCTCTCAAAGGTGGCGGGCACGATCAGGCCGAGGGCGTAGGGCGACTGCTTGTGGGTCCCATCGGGACCAAAGGCCGCCTCTACTTCGGCGGGGCTCGCGGCGTAGCTGATGGCCGGCGAGGAGAAGGCGGCGCTGACGATGCGCTCAACCGGTGAGTGACCCGGGTTGTAGATGAGCAGACGCGTTGGTGTGCCACTGATGAGACTGTTGAGGAAACTGAAAAGCACAGCCATGATGATGGGAATAAGCAGTCCAACAAGCATGGCTTTGTTCTGCACTATGTCGATGATGTCTTTACGGGCAATGGCGAGCATGCCTCGCAGATGCATGATGCTAACCCTTTCTGATGTCTGGCTGTCGGCTATTTCTGCTGCTACGATGATCTGGCCCACGGCGTGCGCTGTATGAGGGAGGCTTTACGTTAGTGGCACGCCGGCAACGCGAAAGAAGACCTCTTCAAGGCTGGCCTCTTGTGTATGCAAAGCGCGAACTCTCCCTTCGCTCAGCCAACGTGCCAGCCGCTGCTGATCATTGGCATCGTCGAGTTTGAGAACGAGATCGCACAGACGCGGGCTGTGGTCCTGGGACTCTTCCAGCGTGACCTGCAGTAGGCGCTTGCCGTGCTGGAGCTTGAGATGGCGCGGGGTGTCGTTGGCGATCAGGCGCCCGTTGACGATAAAGGCAACGCGCTGACAGAGCTGGTCGGCCTCTTCCATCAGATGGGTGGTGAGCACAATTGTGGTGCCTTCCTCGCTCAGGCGCCGGATGACCTGGCGCACGGTATGCGCTGAGATGGGGTCGAGGCCCCGGCCAGGCTCGTCAAGGAAGAGCACAGCGGGCTTATGAATCAGGGCACGCGCGATGAGCAGACGCTGCTTAAGGCCCTGAGAAAGCTTGCCTACCGGCTCGCGAGCGCGGTCGCGCAGCTCAACTAAGGTCAGCACTTCGTCGATGCGCTTCTCGGGCAGGCCGTAGAGCCAGCACGAGAAGCGAAGATTAGCGCGGGCGGTGAGCCGCTCGTAGAGGTTCTGCTCCTCGAAGACGACGCCGATGCGCTGCTTCAGGCGCAAATGCTCACGGGCTATATCGCAGCCGGCCACGCGTGCCCAGCCGCTATCGGGAGTGATTTGACCGCTGAGCAGACGAATGGTGGTGGTTTTGCCGGCCCCGTTGGGACCGAGCAGGCCAAAGATTTCGCCACGCCGAACGCTGAAGCTGAGATCGGCAACAGCCAGACGCTGACCGAAGGCCCGCCGGAGTTGTTGGGCTTCAATCATCAGCTCCGGCTCAGAGATGGTCTCCACTTGTAGATCTCCTTTCTTGTCTTGTCTTTCTTTGGCTTTCAGGGCAAGGCTGGAGGAAGGAAAGGATCTGGCCAGGCGTCTCCGCGCTTAACCTGGCAACGCGCTCTAGGCTGACTGTACCATCCGCGACTCTCGTGCGCCACAAAAAAAGGCCGACTGGCGCATTTGAGAGGCTGAAAGGCTTGCCTGACGGTTTGAATGGTCGCGTATTGACGCTGAGTGGAGCAAAAGCCGGGGTGAATAGCGCGGCTGTTAGCCGGGGAAAAGGGCCGCTGTGCGGCATAACCCTCTACTTCCTGTCCAGGTTGGCTCTCCTGTATAATAATCTGCGATCATTGACCCGACTCGACCCAGACGCAACCGCAGCATCGCGAGAGGAGGGAGCACCATGCTATTAGAGGTCTGCCGGCTGGAGAAGACCTTTGCTGGGCGAACCGTGCTATCGATTGCCCATTTGCAGGTCCAGGGAGGGGAAATAGTGGCTGTAATCGGCCCCTCGGGCTGTGGCAAGACCCTCCTGCTGCATATGCTGGCTGGCCAGCTCAAGCCCAGCGGAGGCAGCATTACCCTGGATGGGCGCGACCTCTCTCGTGATCGTCAGGCGCTGGCTCGCGTCGCCTTGCTCTTTGCGGAGGATCTGCTCTACCAGCGGCTGACCCCTCGGCAGTTTTTGGCCTTCTGCTGCGCACTCTATGGCCTTCCCTCGCGCAAGATAGATGAGGTACTGATAGCGGTCGGACTAGGCGATCAAGCTCGGCAGCAGATCGATAAGCTTTCGTGCTCGGCCAAACGGCGCCTCTCCTTTGCTCTTCTGCAACTGCGACAGCCGGCTCTGGCCCTGCTCGACGAGCCGGTGGAACGCGTCGATTGGGATACCGCCCAGCTCTTTGCCCACCTGATCCAGGGGCTGGCCGCTCAGGGCAGCGCTGTCCTGCTCAGCGCCAAAGATCTCGCTTGGGCCGGGAAGTTCTGCACGCGCGTCATTGAACTCGAGGCCGGACGCATCAGCGGCGACTATAGCTATGCGGCCCGCCAGAGCGAAGACGAGAGCAGAGAAGACGAAAGAGCGACCGCGGCGGCACCCACACGCTATGTCCCCTACAAAGTCACGGCGCGCCGGGACGATCGCATCATGCTCTACGATCCCTCGGAGGTCCTCTACGCCACCAGCCGTGATGGTCGAACCATCCTGCGTACTATCAGCGGTGAGGAAGCTACCACCCCTCTGACACTCCAGGAGTTGGAGCGACGCCTGAACGGACGCGGTTTCTTCAAAGCTCATCGTGCCTATCTGGTCAATCTGCAACATATCAAGGCCGTCATTCAATTCACGCGCAACAGCTATACGCTCCAGCTTGACGACCCCCAGGAGATCATGATTCCGCTGAGTAAGCAGGCAGAGCGAGAGCTGCAGAGTCTGCTTGACTACTGAGCGGTGCGTAGAAGGCAAAAGGATGCCCGCCAGTGTAGCCGGGCAGCGCAAACAGGCAGCGCTTGGAGCAAGAAGCAAAGGCGATTCGACGCGGTCGGCAAAATCTGTTATAGTGGAAGCGTCAACCGTGCAGGCACACCAAGCCAAGCCTCGAACCTTGCCAAGGAGTCAACGATGACAACAGAGCACGCCGCAGCAGCTCCTCTGAAACGCACTCCCCTCTATGAGCAGCATCGGGCCCTTGGGGCGCGGATGGTCGAATTTGGGGGGTGGGAGATGCCGCTCCAGTACAGCAGCATTCTCGAAGAACACCGGGCTGTGCGCACACAGGCTGGCCTCTTCGACGTCAGCCACATGGGCGAGTTCCAGATTGAGGGTCCAGAGGCGCTGCCATTTCTTCAGTATTTGGTTCCCAATGATGTCGGGCGACTTGCCATCAATCAAGCGCTTTACACGACGCTTTGCCTGCCCACGGGGGGCGTCATCGATGACCTGCTGGTCTACCGTTTGGAGGCAGAGCGCTATATGGTGGTAGTCAATGCCGCTAACATTGCCAAAGACCTGGCCTGGTTCCAGGAGCAGGCCCGGCGCTTTAAGGCTGTCCAGATCAGCGATCGCTCGCAAGAGACTGCCTTGCTAGCGTTGCAAGGGCCAGCCGCTCAGACCATCCTTCAGCCCTTGACGCCCGTTGACCTGGCGACGATTCGCTATTATCGCTGTCTGCCGGGCGAGGTGGCGGGCCTGGCCTGCCTGATCTCCCGCACGGGCTACACAGGTGAGGACGGCTTTGAACTCTATTGTGAGGCGTCAGCAGCTCCTCTGCTCTGGGAGCGCCTGCTAGCGGCAGGGAAAGAACATGGGCTGGTCCCCGCAGGGCTGGGCGCACGCGATACACTCCGTCTGGAGGCCGGTTATTGCCTCTACGGGCACGAGTTGACGGAGCAGACTAATCCTCTGGAAGCTGGCCTGGCCTGGACGGTAAAATTTGAAAAAGGTGACTTCATTGGCCGCGAGGCCCTGCTGCGGGTGCGCGAGCAGGGAGCGGCGCGCAAGCTCATGGGCCTGGAGATGCTCGAACGTCGCGTCCCCCGCGGTGGCTATACTATCTATGATAGCGACAACGACGGCGCCAGCGGGCGCAATGGGGAGAACCAGCGGGCCATCGGCGTAGTAACCAGTGGGGCCCCTAGCCCAACGCTCAACAAGAGCATTGGTATGGGCTATGTCGAGGCTTCTCGCGCTTTGCCCGAGCACCTCGTACAGGTCGAGATTGGTGATCGGCGCCTGGCCGCACGCCTCGTGGCCCTGCCCTTCTACAAGCGCCGCAAATAAGGCGAAGCCTTGAGCAGGCAGGTCGCACGTCACCGGCGGCGAAGCACGTGGAAGACGCTGCCTTAGCCCGCGAGCAGAACAGCAGGAAAAAGAAAGGCTGAACAGAGCAAAAGGAGAACAGAGGATATGGCGAGCCTGAATCATCCGGCTGACCTCAAATACAGCAAAACCGATGAGTGGGTCCGCGTCGAGGGCGACCAGGCGACCATCGGCATCACAGACTATGCTCAGGATCAGCTCGGCGATGTCGTCTATGTCGAAATTCCCCTGGCGCCCGGCCAACAGCTGAGCCGCGATCAGAAATTTGGCGACATCGAATCCGTGAAAGCCACCTCCGAGCTGGTAGCGCCGGTCAGCGGCGAGGTCTTGCAGATCAATGAGCAGCTCAAGGATCACCCTGAGCTGGTCAACGAACAGCCTTATGGCGAAGGCTGGATGCTGGTAGTCAAGCTGAGCAATCCTGCGGAACTGGATGATCTTATGACCGCTGAGCAGTACATCGCCTATCTCGAAGGGCGTTGATGCTGGCTTATTGGCTCACTGTGGCCCGCTCTGCTTATGCCGCTACTCTGCCGCTTCTCACTTGCCCATCTGCTTTCTCTGCAGCCCACCGTCTGCCAGACCAGTTCCCAGGAGAGGCAAAAAGAGGGCGCGCAGTTGCCTTGCCGCCTGCGTCGGCGGGCCACGCTTATCAAAACTGGTCAGATGTCTGGATGTCCTGTGTCTTCCTCCCTGAGTGCGAACAACGGCTGGCTCTTCTGGCTGGCGGAAGCGGATCAGTGGGCATCTGCGACATCTGCGATCGATTGACCCTGATTCCAGTTCACCGTTCAGGAGATGAAGCTACGATGGGATACATACCAAACACGCCCCAGGAGCAACAAGCCATGCTTGAGCACCTGGGCTTACGATCGATGGAAGACTTATTAGAGCCGGTACCCGAGGAAGTACGCCTGCGCCGTCCTCTCAACCTGCCGCCGGCCCTGGCCGAGCCAGAGCTGAAGCGACTCATGATGAGCATGGCGGCCAAAAACAAGAGCCTTGATCAGGTCATCTCCTTCCTGGGTGCCGGCACCTACGAGCATGCCATTCCCAGCGTTGTACCGCATCTACAGCGCCGCTCCGAATTTGTCACCTCCTACACGCCTTATCAGCCGGAAGTCAGCCAAGGTATGCTGCAGGCCATCTACGAATTTCAAACAATGGTCTGCCAGCTTACCGGGCTAGACATTGCCAACGCCTCGCTCTACGACGGCGCCACGGCTCTCGTCGAGGCCGTTTTCATGGCCCTCGGTCCCGGCGGCCAAGGCGAAGTCGTCGTCTCAGCCGGCATTGACCCCCAATACCGCCGCGTCCTGCGAACCTATGCCCACGCACGCGGCTTCAGCGTCCGTGAAATCGCAACAGAGAACGGCGTCACCTCGCTTGCGGCTCTAGAAGCTGCCGTCGGACCTGAGACCGTGGCCGTCGCCATCCAACAGCCGAACTTCTTCGGTTGCATCGAGGATGTCAAAGCTATCGAACCGTTGGTTCACCGTCACAGCCGCACCGTCTTCATCAGCGTCACCAGCGAGCCGGCTTCCTTCGGCCTGCTGTCCTCGCCGGCGGAGTACAACGCCGATATCGCTGTTGGTGAGCTGATGAGCTTTGGAAACCCTATGAGCTTCGGCGGGCCAGCCCTGGGCTTCCTGGCTGCGCGCGAGCGCTTCTTACGCCTGATGCCGGGGCGTCTGGTGGGGCAGACGGTCGAAGAAGGAGGCGCCAAGCAGACCGGTTATGTTCTGACGCTGCAGACGCGCGAGCAACATATTCGCCGCGAGCGCGCAACCTCTAATATCTGTACTAATCAATCACTGTTGGCCGTTGGCGCCACAATCTACATGGCGGCCCTGGGTAAGGAGGGCCTGCGCGAACTGGCGACCCTCTGCCTGCATAAGGCTCGCTACGCTCAGCGCCAGATCAGCGCCCTGCCTGGCTTCTCACTCGCTTTCAATAGTCCCTTCTTCGATGAATTTGTGATCCGCCTGCCGGTCTCGCCCACGCGCCTGCAGGAGCACCTGCTGCAGTACGACATCATCGGCGGCTACGACCTGGGCCGCGACTATCCCGATCTGACCAATCATATGCTCTTCTGCGTGACCGAGACGCGCACTCGCGAGGATATCGACCGCCTGGTGGCGGCCTTAAAGGAGGTGGCGGCATGAGCGTTGAGCCGCTGATTTTCGAAAAAGGTGCCCCTGGACGACGTGCTGCAACCTTGCCCGCGCTGGATGTGCCTGCCGAGCCGCTGGAGAGCCTGATACCACCCCATCTGCTGCGCCAGGAGCCGGCTCCTCTGCCCGAGGTCAGCGAGATCGAGATTGTGCGCCATTATACCCATCTATCGCAGCGCAACTTTGGGGTTGACACCGGCTTTTATCCGCTCGGCTCCTGCACGATGAAGTATAATCCGAAGCTCAACGAGGATATGGCTGCGCTACCAGGCTTCGCCGCACTTCATCCCCTCCAGCCCGAAAGTACTGTCCAGGGAGCCATTCAGTTGCAATATGAGTTAGAACAGTATCTAGCTGAAATTGCTGGTATGGCGCGCGTAACCTTGCAACCTTCAGCGGGGGCGCATGGTGAACTCACGGGCCTGATGCTCATCAAGGCGTACCATGAACATCGTGGCGAGGGGCATCGCAATCTGGTGCTGATCCCTGACAACGCCCACGGCACTAATCCCGCCAGCGCCACGCTGGCTGGCTATCGCGCCGTTGAAATCAAGACCGATCCGGCCACTGGCGGCCTTGACATGGATCGCCTGCGCTCGCTGCTCGATAGCCAGGGGAAGCAGGTGGCGGCCATCATGTTAACCAATCCCAATACGCTGGGCATCTTTGACCGCAATGCCGTTGAAATTGCGCGTCTGGTGCACGAGGCAGGAGGACAGCTCTACTACGATGGGGCCAATGCCAATGCTGTCCTGGGAATCACGCGCCCGGGCGACATGGGCTTCGATGTTGTGCATTTCAATTTACACAAGACCTGCAGCACGCCGCACGGTGGTGGGGGACCAGGGGCAGGCCCCATTGGCGTTAAAGAGCACCTTGTCCCCTTCCTGCCTGGCCCGCTGCCGGCCAAAGACGAGCACGGTAACTACTACTGGGCTGATCCGGGGCCGCTCTCGATTGGCAAAGTGCGCGCCAACACGGGCAACTTCGGGGTACTTGTCCGTGCCTATGCCTATATTCGCACCTATGGGCCGGATGGGCTGCTGCGCGTTGCCCAGAGCGCCATTCTCAATGCCAACTATCTGCGGCATGAACTGGCCTCTGACTACGAAATCGCCTTCCCTCAAGTGCGCCTGTGCCAGCATGAGTTTGTTGCCACAGCTCAGCGCCAAAAGCAAGAGAGCGGTGTTACGGCCAACGATATCGCCAAGCGCTTGCTTGATTTCGGCATGTATGCCCCGACCATCTACTTTCCGCTCATCGTACATGAGGCCCTGATGATTGAACCGACGGAGACCGAGACGCGCGAGACGCTGGACTACTTTGTCAAAGTCATGCGTCAGATTGCCCACGAAGCGCGCACCAACCCAGAGATCGTCAAAACGGCCCCGCACACCACGCCGGTGGGGAGGCTTGATCAGGCGCTGGCGGCGCGCCGTCCCAATCTGCGCTGGCGGCCGGGGCAGGAGCGGACTCATGGCCTCGGGCAGCCGTAGGCTCTACCCTGCCTGCGGGTTTGGGCCTGGAGATCAACGCAGCGAGCGTGCGGACGCAGCAACGGCTATCTCGGCTCTCCCCTGAGCTGCTTGCCGGCTGCGTTCGCGCCTCGCTCGTGACCGCTCTGCTCTCCCCTGCGCTGCCTGACGGAGAGAAACTCTTGCTTCAGTCAGCGCGGGGCGGAGCAGAAAGCGGGAGGAACCGGAGCAAGATGGCCTACCCGGGCGTGATACAATAAAAGGAAGACCTGGCCGCCCAAGTGCCCGGTGCTAGCTAGCATGCATGCATGTATATGCATTGTGCAGCGTGAAAGGAAAGCATGCTCTATCGAACCATTCGTGAGCTGGCGGACGACATCCGCTCCGGGATGACAACCCCTGGGGAACTCGTCAGCGAGGCTCTAGCACGTATTGAGGCCCTTGATGGTGAACTACGAGCCTTTATCACTGTGATGCGCGATGCGGCTCTCCAGGCTGCCGAAGAGGCCGAGCGCGAGCAGCGTCGCGGCTTCTTCCGTGGTCCCCTGCATGGCATTCCCATCGCCGTAAAAGACCTCATTGCCGTACGCGGGGCACCTCTCACCGCTGGCTCGCAGGTTCTGGCTGGCCATGTGGCGCAGGAGGATGCCAGCGTTGTCGAGCATCTGCGGCGTCATGGAGCCGTCATTATCGGCAAGACAAACACCCATGAATTTGGTCTAGGTGTCTTCACCCCTCCGACGCGCAATCCCTGGAAGCGCGAACATGTTCCTGGCGGCTCAAGCGGCGGCTCCGCTGTAGCGGTGGCGGCCGGTATGTGCGCCGGTGCTCTCGGCACCGACACAGGCGGCTCGATTCGCATTCCGGCGGCCTGCTGTGGCGTCACTGGTCTCAAACCGACCTATGGGCGCGTCAGTTGTCATGGAGTGATCCCGCTCTCCCGTTCGCTAGACCACGTAGGGCCGCTGGCCCGCAGCGCTGAAGACTGCGCCCTGCTTTTCGACGCCATCGCCGGCTATGATCCGCGCGATCCTGAAAGCGTTTCTGGCCCGCCCTCACGCTCGTCGGCCCTCCTCATTGAGGGACCAGAGGGGCGCGGGCCGCTCTCATTGCAGGGCTTGCGGCTTGGTCTGCCGCCGGAGGATTTCGTGGCACCGCTTGATCCCGAAGTGCGCGCCGCCTGGAGGGCTGCCGTCCTTATCTTCCAGGAGGCCGGTGCCCAGATCAGTGAGGTGTCGCTCAGTCGGCCTTCGCTCGCTACCTTCCGTACCATCCAGCTTCCCGAAGCTGCCTTTGCTCATCGTGAGCGCGGCTGGCTTAGCGAGCGAGCTGCCCTGTATGGTCCGCTCACGCTGCGTCGCCTGCAGGAGGGCGAGCGCATCAGTGCCATTGACTATCTGCGTGCTCAGCAGGAGCGACGGATCTTCTCCACACACCTGCGCTCGGTGCTACAGCGGGTCGATGCCCTGGTGCTGCCTGCTCAACCGATGCCGGCCATCCCCATCGACCAGATCGATCAGGAAATCACTATCGAGGGCCAGCGAGAGGAGGCCACTGCCGCCGCCTTGCGCCTCACATTGCCCTTCAATCTGGCTGGCCTTCCCGCCGTGGCGTTCCCCTGTGGCTTCAGCCGGGCCGGTCTTCCGCTTGGCCTCCAGGTAGTAGGCAACGCCTTCGACGAAGCAACTGTCTTGAGAATTGCTCATGCCTACCAGCAACTAACCGATTGGCATCGGCGAGACATTCCCTGATCCTATCAGTCAGCAGGAAGAACGGAAAGGAGGGCCTCATGGAAGCAGGTCCAGCGCGCGACCCTGATCCCGATCTGGCCCGCCAGAATGGCGCGCGCCAGCGCCAGGCGCACGTAGCGGCCCTGCAACAATCGCTTGTCGACCACCTGAAAGCGCGTGGCTTCCTGCGCACAGCCCGGGTCGAAGCGGCCTTTCGGGCTGTGCCCCGTCACCTCTTCCTGCCTGGGGTGCCGCCTGAAGAGGCCTATCGCGACCAGGTCATTCCCCTCAAAGTCGTTGACGGCGTCTGCGTCAGCTCCTCGTCGCAGCCGGCCATCATGGCCATTATGCTGGAGCAGCTTGAACTGGAGCCGGGTCAGCATGTGCTGGAGATCGGAGCTGCCAGCGGCTACAACGCCGCGCTCATGGCTCACATTGTAGGCGAAAGCGGCAGCGTGGTCACCATCGACATTGATGAGGATCTGGTGGCGGGAGCGCGCGCGCATCTGGATGCCGCCGGTTACGGACATGTGCGCGTTATCTGTGGGGACGGCGCCCAGGGCTATCCGCCAGCGGCCCCGTATGATCGCATCATTCTTACTGTAGCCTCGGGCGATATTGCGGCCCCCTGGTATGAACAGCTCAAGCCCAACGGACGCCTCTTGCTGCCTCTGGCCCTGCGCGACGCCCAATTCTCGGTAGCTTTAGAGTGGCAAGGGGACCACCTTGAGAGCGTCTCGGTGCGCTGCTGCGCCTTTATGCTGCTCCGTGGGCCGTTCGCGGAGGCCGGCGGGATCTTCGCCCTCGGACCAAGGTCAGACGCCAGCCCTGTTCTCCAATTGCGCCTGAACAACTATCAGGCGGTGGACGTGGCCGCGCTTTATCGCGATCTAACGGGTCCCTGGTATGACCTGCCCAGCGGCGTACTCTCCAGTCTGCATGAGATCCACTACAGCTTTAACTCCTGGCTCTCGCAGCGCGAGCCAGCGGCCTGCAGCCTTGTGGCTCAGCGCGAGCACGCCGCGCTAGCCGAGCTACCCTGGCTCTTCAGGATAGCTGGCCTGGAGACGCGCGCCACCATTGGGATTGTGGCCGACAATCATATTGCCTTGCTTGCTCTGCCTCCGGGCTGGAGACAGCCGGCCAGCACCAATGGACAAAGCAATCAGGCCACCTGCGAAATCATGGTGCGCTGCTTTGGCGGGGCCGAATATCTGGCCCGGCATCTGCTGTCTCTGCTGCGCACCTGGAATGCGGCGGGCCGGCCTGCTGGCTGGTATCTTTTCCCCAGCGATGAGCGCTTCCGCCTGCGTGTCTATCCGCTGCAGGTTCCCTGTCCCGAGGAGCCTGCGCCCGAGCGCCTCATCTTTACCCGGCGCTGGTCTCGTCTGGTGATTGAACGCCAGGCTTGATCGACTCGAACTGGCGCTGCAACTTGAGCATCTTGTGCTGCCAGGCCGCAGCATCCTGGCTGGCGGCCAAAAGCTCCCACGGGCTGGTCTGCCAATCATCAATCACCTTCGCAGGCGCCCACGCAGGTAGCGGCATCTCCAGACGCCGTGCCAGGCTCTGGACATACGGCTCATAAAGCCGTCGCAACTCAGCAAGGCGCCGCTCGCGCTCGGGCGAGGTTGCTAGCCCCAGCTCTGCCAGTGTCGCCAGCAGACGCGCGCGCTCGTCGCTGGTCAGGCGTTCCTCAGCGGCAGAGCGGGGCTTCACGTCGAAAATCTGGGCCAGGTCAACAGCCGCATGGCGGGCGATAGCAAAGGTAAACCAGGCAGTTTGTGCGGGCAGGTCATCCAGATAGGCGATAATCAGGGCACAGGCATCGAGAAGTGTCGTCAGGGCAGCCAGCCACGACTGACGCTCGTGCTGAGAGCGATAGTAGATCAGTACAGGGTAAGAGAGATGGCTCTCAAGCAATTCAGCAGCCCAACGCTCCCACTCGCGCAGCAAACGCACCAACTCGGGGAACTGCTCGCCCCGCCCGTGGCGGCGCAGCAGCTCTAGAGCACTGGGAGGCGAGCCAGCATGCGCGTCGAGTAGAGCAATGCTGGCCTCGCGGCGCGAGAAAGCCTGATAGATCACTGGCAGATAGCTCAGCACCAGCGCCAGAAAGCCAAAGCCCGTGCCGGCTTCCACCACTGTCACCAGACGCGCCGGCCCGGCCTGGGGGACCACATCCCCGAGGCCAAGCGTAAAGAAGGTTGTACCGCTCAGATAAAAAAGCGTCCCCAGCGTCACATGTCCCTCCGGGGCGCGCACTGCCGTGCCCAGACTCCATTGCAGCAGAGCAAAGCCGCTGACTAAGCCTCCTGCCCAGACTACCAGCAGAAACAAGAGTGAGAGTGGCCCGTACAGGCTCAAAACATATTCTCTCCTGGCCCCATGAGGGATAAGATGGGCAGGGCGGCGCCACAACCACCAGCTTACTCGAAAAATCAGGCGCGCCAGACGAAAGCGGTGCGAGACACGCCGCGGTAAAACCACGGTTTCAAAGGCGTCCTGCAGGATGACAAGTATCAAGAGAACACTCCCAAGGCCAACGATCCAGGACATAGCAGCACTCCTCCCTCCTGTGCCTGAGCCGAAGCAATGCCGACAAACTCCATCTCTGCTCAACAAGAAGCGCCAGAGAGTCGACGCTGTTTCAGGCTAGCCTATCAAAGGAGGCAACGTCAATGCCTGCTCCGTGTTGCTCCCTTATCGAGCGATCATCGATCATTGGCCAGATCGGTGACCAGACATGTCGCCGTAAGACAAGCAACCTCTTGGCTCTGCGACCAGCAGCCCGCCCCGGACCTGGCCTGCTGACGATTGTGAAGTGCATTGACAAAGTGCCCGTCTCTCCTGTAATCTGTCAGGAGAGACAAAAAGGGCCTCTCTTCTCTGGCCTGGGCCTTGGAACGGGGGCATGAAGGCGCGAGGCTGATAGGGATCTCCGTCCCTGGGCAGTCCATGGCCAGGCCGGAAATCAGCGAGCTTCTCTGTCTCCCTCTCCCCTACTTGATGGCGTGCTATCAGCTAGAGTTCTGGGGTAGAGGCTCTATTCTCATGACGGAAGATGAGGGCGCTGAACGCTTGAGGGTACTGAAGAAAAGGAAGCCAGCAAAAACACGATGGAACTGCTGACCGGTATAGTGCTTAGCGGAGCACACGGCATTTACGAGGTCTATACCGATCAGGGCAAGCTGCGTTGCACGCTCCGTGGCAAGCTCAAGAAGGCTTTCGCTGAGGCAGCTCGGGGGCGTACCGCGCGCGGCAAGGTCACCGGTCCATTGGCGCGTCAGCAGCGTGCAGAGGCGGAAGTGACGACGCTGCCATCGCGGCTGAGCGTCGGTGATCGTGTTAAGGTGCGGCGCCTTGATGCAGAGACAGGCTTGATTGAGGAGGTGCTGCCGCGTCAGAGCGAGCTGGCGCGGCGCGATGTCGGCTCGCGCGAGAGCAATCCGCGGGCGCAGACGCTGCTTGCAAATCTGGATCAGGTGGTGATTGTTTTCGCCACCACGCAACCGGAGCCTCATTTTGGCATGCTCGACCGCTATCTTGCTATCTGCGAGCATGCCGAGCTGCGCCCGATCATCTGTATTAACAAGGTCGATCTACCCCACGACAAGAGCGTCGAGGAAGCTGCTGCCCTCTACCAGCAGCTTGGCTACACCGTCCTCTGGACGAGCTGCGAGACCGGCCAGGGGATCGAGCAACTGCGCGAGCTGCTCAAGGATCATATCACGCTCTTTACTGGGCCTTCCGGGGTGGGCAAATCCTCATTAGTCAATGCCCTTGAACCGGGCATGGCTGTGCGCACTGGTATGGTGAGCGCCGCCACGGGCAAAGGACGCCATACCACGACCAGCTCTCAGCTCTACCCGCTCTCTAGCGGGGGCTGGCTCGCTGATTCCGCTGGTATCCGGGCCCTTGCCGCCTGGAATATTCCCAAGGAAGAGCTGGCCAGTTGCTTTGTCGAGTTTCGCCCCTATCTGGGCGAGTGCTTCTACTCCGACTGCCTTCACGTCGATGAGGAAAATTGCGCCATCCGCCAGGCGGTCAGGGATGGCCTGATCCACGAACGGCGCTATCAGAGCTACGTCCGCATGCTGAAAGAGGAAGAGCGCTAGTGGACGTCAGCAGCATGCCTGCAGAACGCAAGCTGGTCACCGTCCTCTTCGCCGATGTGGCTGGTTCAACGGCTCTCGGCGATGAGCTGGATGCCGAGGACCTGCGCACGCTGATGGGCCGCTATTACGAGCATGCCCGCCAGGTGATCACGGCCCACGGCGGTACGCTGGAGAAGTTCATAGGCGACGCTGTAATGGCTGTCTTCGGCCTGCCGCTTGCCCACGGAGATGATGCTGAGCGAGCCCTGGCCGCGGCGCTGGCCCTGCGCCAGGCTGTGGCAGATGACCCGCTGCTGCCCCCGGCTTTTCGCCTGCGCATCGGCGTCAACAGCGGCCAGGTGATGGCCGCGGGCAACACCAGCCGGGGCGATTTCTTAGTGACAGGCGACGCCGTCAACATCGCTGCTCGCTTGCAGCAGAGCGCGGCCCCCGGAGAGATTCTGGTGAGCGAGCGCACCGCGCAGGCAGGCAGATTTGCCTTTCTCTTTGGCCCGGCGCGCGAAGTAACTGTCAAAGGCAAGCTACAGCCGCTACGCGCCTTTCCCTTGGAGGCCGCCCGCCCGCGGCGCCTGCTAGAGCTGCCTCCTTTTGTAGGCCGCCAGCGCGATCTAGAGCAGCTGCGGCTCTTGCTTGAACGCACCTGCGAGGAGCAGCGTCCATACTATCTCTCGCTCATCGGGCCGGCGGGCAGCGGCAAGACGCGCCTCCTGACGGCTTTCCTGGACTCGCTCGCCTCGTATCCCGAACTGCGCATCGTGTACGCTTCCTGCCCGCCCTATGGCCAGCTCTCTGCGACCCAACCGCTGAGCGAGCTGCTCAGTGGTCTGCTGCACGGCGAGTCAGCACCTGGCTCGGAGAACGACAGAGCCGCCCTGCAGGCCTGCTTTCGCGAGCAAGGCTATAGTGAGGAGGATGCCGCGCGCCTCGCCGCTTTGATCCTGCAGTCGCTGGGACTGAGCGCCGGCCAGAACGCTTTGCCGGCAAGCATCTTTGCCGCCTGGCGGCAGCTCATTGCAGGCTGCGCTCGGCGCGCTCCCTGCCTCATCATTGTCGATGACCTCCATCACGCCCCTGATAGCCTGCTCGACCTTATCGAAGCCCTGCTCGGCATGCGGGCTGCGGTCCCGCTCCTGCTGATCCTGCTCAGCCGGCCCGAGCTGCTGGAGCGCCGTCGCCACTGGGGGGGTGGTCGGCAAAACGCTCTCTGCCTGGCCCTTTCGCCTCTCACTAGCGAGCAGATCCGCACATTGCTGGCAAAGACGGAGGTGGCTCTGCCTGAGGCATTGCGCGAGGAGATCGTAGAGCGCGCCGGTGGCAATCCCTTCTTTGCCCTGGAGCTGGTACGTGGTCTGCAGGAGCTGCAGCAACAGGGCCACAGCCCTGCTGGTATCGCCCTGCCCGATACCGTCCATGCCAGCCTGCTGGCGCGCCTTGACCGGCTGCCCCTGCCGGCGCGCCGCCTGCTGCAGATTGCCTCGGTAGCCGGGCAGAGCGCTTCCAGATCCCTGCTGCAGGCCATCTTTCTCCAGGAGGAAGGGCTGACCAGTGAGGACTTTGAGGAGGCCCTCAATGACCTGCTGCTGCGCGAGCTCCTAGTCGCTGAGCCGGCCGAAACCCTAACCTTCTCACACAATCTCGTGCGCGATGTCGCTTATACAATGCAGGCGCGTGGCGAACGCCTTCACCTGCACAGTCGTATCGCTGCCTGGCTGGAGCAGCAGGCGAACGAGCCATCGGCGCTGGCAAACATCCCCTTGATCGCCTATCACTATCGCGAAGCCCTGAACCTTGCCCGCCAAGGAGCCATTCGTCAGGACCTCCCGTTTCCCAGCGCCGTAGCGCTACGCGCCTTCGAGCAGGCGGGCCTGCTGGCTGCTGGTGCTGGTGCCTTTGCCGAAGCCCAGCGCTGGCTGGAGCTGGCCATCGAGCTGGCCCCTCCTAACGAGCAAGTGCGCCTCTATGAGCTGCTCGGCGACAGCTTCTACTGGGGGGATACGAAGCGTGTGGCCTATCAAGAGGCTCTGAAGCGCTGGCGCTCACTGGAGCAGCGCGATCCCCTCAGCGGGGCGCGCCTGCTGCGCAAGCTGATCATCTGCGACACACGCTTCGCCATACTCCGCTCGCTCACGCTAGAGGAGGTCGTCCGGCTGGGTCAAGAGGCCCTCACCCTCGCTGAAGAGGCTGGTGACGAAGACGAGATCTGGCGCCTGCGCGTCGCCCTCAGCTTCGGCCTGATTATCCAGCAGCGCGCAGGTCTGCCCGAGTCCCAGGCGCCTCAAGAGGCCGCGAGCCTCTTATTCACGAATGTGCTCATGAAGCCTGCCTCCGGCTTAGCAAAAGTGCCTACCCATCTGGAGGCCGCGCGCAACCTGCTTCAGCAGGCCATAGACTATTTCGAACAGCGCGGCGACCAGGTTGCCCTGAGCGAGGCCCTCGATGCCCTGGGGGCACTTGACTTCTTTCTGGGGAACAGCGAGAGCTTCATCAGCACTGCCATGCGCCGCCTGAGCCTGCCCGCTCTGCCTGCCGAGGAGTACATCGATGCCATCAACGGCGCCGCCTACACCAACCTCTTGCTCGGCCAGTTGCAGCAAGTGATCGACCTCGGCAAAACAGCCTGCAGTCGTGCTCGTGCGGAGTTGCCTCTGCCATACCTGAGCAAAACGCTCTCCGCGCTCGCCATCGCGGCCTTCCTCGCCGGCCACTGGGAAGAGATCGACGCTCTGCTGCCCCTGCTGGAGGCCACGCGCGAGCAGATCAGCTCCGACGCGGAGCGTACCGCTCAGCTGGCCGATGCCTACGCCATCGCGTTCTTTGTCGCGCAGGCGCGCGAAGCAACGGTAGAGTGGGAGCGCCTGGCAACCCTGGTACGCTCTCTGGTGCCAGAGGACCCGCGTTTCGCGATCGATCGCGGCGTGCTGGAAGCCATGCGGCAGGACGATCCGCGGCTCATGCCCGTCGAAGGCTTCCGGCGCGATTATTTACACCTGCTCAATCTCCTGCGCTTCTATAGCGAACATGGCCTGAGCGCCCCGCCAGCCCTGCTGAGAGAAGCCGAGGAGATTCAGAGCGAGGGGGACAGTCCCTTGCTGGCTCTCTACCTGGCAATTGCCCAGGCCCTGGCCAGCAATGACCTGGTAGCTCTCGCCCGGGCCATCGACGAAGCCGAAGCCGCTGGCCACCTCCCACATGCCGCCCGCATGCGCCTGATCCTCGCTCAGCGCAGTGGCGACCGTCAGCAGATGGAGCGTGCCCGTCCCCTGTTAGAGCGTCTGGGAGACCGCCGTGCCCTGCAGCGCCTGGCTGAGATCGAGGTCAACCTCAGCAGCGCCCCATCCGAACAGCGCGCCAGCTAGTCGCCAGACCGCACACTTATTCAGCGCGTAAGCAGGCCAGCAGCCCAGCCAGCAGCTCCTCATCTTGCTCCTCCAGGACCGTGCGCGGATCAAGCAGCAACGCATCGCGCAAAATGCGGCCCACAATCGGCACCGGACGAGCGCGCAGACGACGCGCCAGCTCCTCTAACGGGCAAGGTACCTTGCCCCCCTCCAGAGCCAGCAGGGCCGTCGGAAGTGTCTCTCCTGGAAGCGATCCACCGCCAACCGTTGACTCGCCAGCACGTACACTGGCCGCAAACCCCTGCTCCTGCAAGGCCCGTGCCCAGCGCCCGGCGCGCTCCTGCAAACGCGACAGCGGCAGCGCAATCATGCGCCAGACCGGGATCATCTCCTCAGCCTCACCCCGCTGATAATGGCGCAGCGTTGCCTCCAGCGCGGCCAGCGTCAGCTTATCCACCCGCAGGGCCCGCATCAAAGGATGACGAGCGATGCGCTCCAGCAGCGCCGCGCGCCCCAGAATAATCCCAGCCTGGGGACCGCCCAGGAGCTTATCGCCAGAAAAGCAGACCACATCCACACCCGCCGCCAAACTCTCCTGCGGCATCGGCTCATGGGCCAGACCATAGCGCTCGCTCGGGAGCAGGCAGCCACTGCCCAAATCCTCCATAACCAGCAGCCCGTGATCATGCGCCAACTTCACCAGATCACCGATCGGCGTCGACTCCACAAAACCAGTCAGGCGGAAATTGCTCGGGTGGACAGCCAGCAGCAGGGCAGTTCGCTCCGAGATAGCTGCCGCATAATCGCTCAAGCGCGTACGGTTGGTCGTGCCCACCTCGACCAGCAGGCAGCCACTCTGGCGCATCACATCGGGCACTCGGAAGCCGCCGCCGATCTCCACCAACTGCCCACGCGAAATAATCACCTCGCGACCAGCCGCCAGCGTCGAAAGAGCCAGCAAAACCGCCGCCGCATTATTATTCACCACTAGCGCCGCCTCGGCACCGGTTAGCTCACGCAACAAAGCAGAAGCATGCACATGGCGAGAACCACGCGCCCCAGCCTCCAAGTCATATTCCAGATTAGCATAGCCCTGGGCCACAGCCTGCATAGCCCGCAGAGCAGCAGCGCTCAAAGGGGCGCGCCCCAGGTTCGTATTAATAATCACCCCAGTGGCGTTAATCACAGGACGCAGCGAAGGCTGTAGCATGGCCGAGAGCCAGCGACGAGCGGCTGCAAGCAGGTCAGAGGGTGAAGGGCTGGGAGCGCCCTGGCGCACTGCAGCGCGAGCCTCTGCCACCACCTGACGCAGAGCCCGCGTCGCCAAAGGGCGCCCAAACTCGGCGCTCAACTGCAGGCCTTCAGGCGACTGCAACAGAGCGCTAATAGAAGGAAGAAGACGCAACATCACAGCATCCTCAACGGCCAGAGAGTCAGCCAATGCAGCCAACGGCCCACGGCAACACGGCGCAGTGGCAGCAACCAGAGGCGGAGCCTGGCAAAGAGCAGAAGGAATGCCATTGGACGAGCGCCCACCCAGGCGAATGGCTAGGCCAGCAGGAGGCCGCTCGACCAGATGGTTGCGTCCTCAACATCAGTGCAAAGAATAGTACATCGTAATGCCCAGGCTATTGGCGATCTTCCCCATGATCGCGTAGAGATCGGCATCATGGAGCCGGCAGATGGCGTACTGGTCTGCGAGCAACGTCCGAAGAACAGGATAGAGAAGCTCCGTCTTCACCAGGCTATCGGTATCCAGAAGAGGATAATCGCGCTTCAAGAGCAGATGGTGATAGGGGCGGAGCTTGCCCCGGTAGGACGTCAGTGCGACCACATTGACGGCGCCGGCGTGGCGGCAGAAAGGTTCAGCGGAGACCACCAGGGCCGGATGCCAGTCCAGGATGCGCTTCTCCTCGATGCCGGGGGGAAGGGCGGGATAGCCAAAATTCACCCAGTATACCATGCCGAACTGCACAGGCGTATGATACGTCAATGCTTCAGGCGGCAACTCTGGTGGATGAGGCATAGCGTTTTATCCAGACACCCTACCTTGACACATCACGTGATAAATTGAGATAGTGCTTAGTAACGAGAATGATACCACAAAAAGAGCCAGTATGCATCTGGCACAGGGCAGGTATTATGCTAACCTTAGCGATGAGCAGAGACGGCGGAGGTACGGCTTGAAGCATCGCCGCTTTCGCGCTGGGCATAGAAACAAGCGCTGGTGAGAGGCCAAGAGCGCTCGACCAGGCTCAGGCGCTCCTCGCGTTCCTCCTCACTTTCCTCCTGGAGGGCCTGAGAGATCAGCTCCATCTCCTGCTGATACTGCTCAGCGAGTAAAGAAGAGCGCTTGAAGTCGCAGTTTGTTGCCATAGGGAATACCTCGTTCCTTCTTCCTTCCTTACCTTGCCTTGCCTTGCCTTCGTCCTTTTCCGTCCTGGCCAGAAAACAGCATTCGACACCATCAGGCCGAGCTGCTGCAGGCTGGCGCGAGGGTTACACCCGTGCTGGTGGGGAAGCGCATTGTCTTTGACGCAGGAGATTATACCAGCAAAACTGGCCCACGACAATGGCTGGCCCCCAGACTTTCCTAGCGCGAGCTTTCCAGACAGCCTTTTCTAGAAAGTGCTTGACATCAACAGCCCCTTCGGCTATAATGGACACGTCAGCCAAACAGCAAGTGGCTGATGACCGACGTAATTTCGTGTGGGCAGTTTCCGGAGCGGTCAAACGGGGCTGACTGTAAATCAGCTGGGAAACCTACGGGGGTTCGAATCCCTCACTGCCCACCAGCGCAAAAGCGGCGTGCCTCGGTCAGGGCGTACGCTCAGATCAGGTGAGTGGATAAGGTCAAGAGGCGGCTGCAGGGCAGCGGTGCACCTGGGCGAGCGTGGAGCAGTGGCAGGTGAGTCAGTTGGCAATCTGGCAGCTGAGGATGTGATCCGCCGCCTGGTGTGAATGCGCTGATGATCTGTCTGGCCCGTGTGGCGCAGCGGTAGCGCACAGTCTTGGTAAGACTGTGGTCGTGGGTTCGATTCCCATCACGGGCTCCCGTGGTTTCTGATGATGCCTTGCTGCTTTCTGAGGCATGCATCTTCACGAATATCCGCGCCGGATCTTTCTACGTTTCGCTGCCGTCTTCTGATACCGTCGCCGCTTCCCTCCTTCTTCGCAGATTCTTTCCTCTCCTGGTGGCTTGCGTCAATAACCATCCTGAGAAGAGGCGAAGAATCCGAAAGAGCGAGAGAAGCCAGGTTGGCTCTTTGACCAATCCGTTCGCTCGGTCACTCGCTCGTCAATCCGCCTGAAAAGAGCTATAGTCGCAGTAGCAAAATGGAGAGTAAACGAGGGTGCCGCAACGAGGCCTGAAGCAAGGCTCAGGAGACGGCTGCTGTATGTCTAGCGCAGGTCGCTCTTTTGTTTCTCTTCATCATTCGATTGCACTAGTACGGTCAAATTGCAGGAGGAGCCTTTGAGGTTATGGCGAAGCAGAAGTTTGAGCGGACGAAGCCGCATGTGAATGTGGGAACGATCGGGCACATTGACCACGGGAAGACGACGCTGACGGCGGCGATCACGCGGGTGCTCTCGCGGGTGCTGCCCAGCAGCGTGAACAAGTACGTGGCCTTCGACCAGATCGATAAGGCGCCCGAGGAGCGGGCCCGCGGGATCACGATCTCGATCTCGCACGTGGAATACGAGACGGAGAAGCGCCACTATGCGCATGTGGACTGCCCGGGCCACGCGGACTACATCAAGAACATGATCACCGGGGCGGCGCAGATGGACGGGGCGATCCTGGTGGTGAGCGCGCCGGATGGGCCGATGCCGCAGACGAGAGAGCATATCTTGCTGGCGAGACAGGTGGAAGTGCCGGCGATGGTGGTGTTTTTGAACAAGGTGGATATGCTGGAGGATGAGGAGCTGCTGGAGCTGGTGGAGCTGGAGGTGAGGGAGCTGCTGTCGAAGTACGAGTTTCCGGGGGATGAGGTGCCGGTGATCCGGGGGTCGGCGCTGAAGGCGCTGGAGAGCAAGGGGGACCTGACGCGCAACGATCCGGATGCGCGCTGTATCTGGGAGCTGCTGGATGCGGTGGATACGTACATTCCGACGCCGCAGCGGCCGATCGATAAGCCGTTCCTGATGCCGATCGAGGATGTGTTTGGGATTAAGGGGAGAGGGACGGTGGTGACAGGGAGGATTGAGCGAGGGAAGATTAAGGTGAATGATCAGGTGGATATTGTGGGGTTCAGCGATGAGGTGAGGACGGTGGTGGTGACGGGAGTGGAGATGTTCAACAAGACGCTGGATGAGGGGCTGGCGGGGGACAATGTGGGCTGCCTGCTGAGAGGAGTGGAGCGAGACGAGGTAGAGCGAGGGCAGGTGTTGGCGGCGCCGAAGTCGATCAAGCCGCATAAGGTGTTCAAGGCGCAGGTGTATGTGTTGTCGAAGGAGGAGGGAGGGAGGCACACGCCGTTTGTGTCTGGGTACAAGCCGCAGTTTTACATTCGGACGACGGACGTGACGGGGACGGTGAGGTTGCCGCAGGGGGTGGAGATGGTGATGCCGGGGGATCATGTGAACATGACGGTGGAGCTGATCTATCCGGTGGCGATGGAGGAAGGGGTGCGCTTTGCGATCCGCGAAGGTGGGCGCACCGTCGGCGCCGGCGTCTGCACCGAGGTGTTGGAGTAATCTCCTTCCAGCCTCCTGCCTTGCTCGCTTGCTCGGTCGGTTCGGTCAGTGTCTGATGCCTGGTCGGGCTTATAGATACTGACCAGCGCTGGCAAGGTGTGACTACTCCTGGCGTTCGCCGATTCGCTCAAGGTCAAGCAAGAGCGTGGTGGCGGCTTGATCCGGCCCGGTTCTGCCTGACCGGCACGCTATGGCAGGCCGCTAAGGCTATTCCCTGCGAGAGCCTGGCGTGAACAGAAGGCGAGTCCACCTTTTGCCGCGCGCCAGGTAATAGTAGCAATCAGCAGCGACAAGCGTGGACTGCAGCAGTTGACTGGATGGTCAGGAAGGGAAGGCAGAGTAGACCTGGCCCTGTATGCTGCTATGCTCAGCTCATGGCTGGAGTCAGCGCCTGCCGTCGACATCGGTTTGGCTGTCCTTGATACCCTTCCTGACCTTGGCCCATACCTATATCTGAGTGAGTGAGTGACTTGCCGGTCGGCGGCCTCTCCTGCGATCGATTGTCATAAGGAGGGGAGCAGCCCGGAACGGGGAGAACTATGGCTAGCAAAAGCAAAGAGAATCGCATCATTGTTGCTCTTGCCTGCTCAAATTGCCGGCATCGCAACTACCATACCTCCAAGAATAGGCGTACTCATCCTGATCGCCTGGAGTTGAGAAAGTTCTGTCCAACCTGTCGCACGCACACGATCCATCGCGAGACCAGATGATAGCCGGGCAACGATCACTCCTGATCGAGAAAGGGTCAACGTGGCGAATAAAATGGCCGACAAGAAAAAGGCTACTTCCGCTTCAAGCGAGGTTTTGCAGACCAAGCCCCGCGGCGAGAAGGACGCTCCTGCCCACAAGGAGTCAAAGTCGATGACGCAGCGACGTGAGGGCCGTCAGGAGGTACGTCGCGAACGGAGACCGTCCGTTTTTGCTCGCTTGCGCCAGCTAAAGGTATTCCGCTTCCTCTATGAGGCTTACTACGAGCTGCGCTATAAGGTCACTTGGCCAACGTTCGAGGAGGCGCGCAATATGACAATCGCGGTGATCGCGCTCTCCCTCGCCCTCGGCATTGTCCTGGGGCTGGTCGATATCGGCCTCTTCCAGCTCTTCCGCCTGATCACTGGTACTGCTCGATAGTAGGTAGGAAGTCAGGTGAACTTAGCTAGCGAACGCGGCCTACTTGGCTGATCCTGCTGGTGGCAGCAGTCGTTTGTTGTTGGCGGCGTCGGGCGTTCCGATCCGATGGGGACCGTGGCCTGCCTGGAGAGAGGTTGGTCCGCGCTTCGTTGTCGTGGTAAAAGCCAGGGGAGTACAGGACAGGTCGCTGGCCTGCCTGCCAATGGGCGCGAGAGGGAGAGCATAGATTCGCGCGCCTCAGTGTTGTAATTTCTGTGGAATGGACGGCAATGGATGAAGACCTCCCAATGGCCGCACTGCCAGTGGGCCAGTGGGTAGGATTCTAGGTTTAGCTGGGCAATAAGCAAGAGGGAAAAACCATGGTTGCTGATGACCCAAATCCAAAGGAACGGGCTGGCTCGGAATCGCGGTTCAGCGCCGCGCTGTCGAAGTCAGGTAGCCCTGGTGCTGGAGAGCGCGCCTGGTATGCGATCCACACCTACTCCGGCTACGAAAATAAGGTCAAGAGCCATCTCGAAGCGCGCATTGCCTCGATGAATATGCGCGATAAGATCTTTCGGGTCGTCGTGCCAATGGAAGAAGAGGTGGAGATCAAGCAGGGGCAGAGGCGGACGGTGCAGCGCAAGGTTTTCCCTGGCTATGTGCTGGTCGAGATGATCTTGACCGAGGAATCGTGGTATGTGGTGCGCAACACGCCGGGGGTCACCAGCTTCGTTGGATCAGGAACGCGCCCGGTGCCTCTCCAGGAACATGAGGTCAGGGCAATCCTGAAGCAGGTTGCTGAAGAGGCTGAGAAGCCAAAGACGAAAATCAGCTTCACGAAAGGTCAAAGCGTGCGTGTCATTGACGGCCCCTTTACTGATTTCATTGGGACCGTCAGTGATATCAATATGGATCGCAATAAAGTGACGGTCCTTGTCTCCTTCTTCGGGAGAGAGACACCGGTGGTCCTGGATTTCCTCCAGGTCGAGAAGATTTAACGATCAATAAGAGCAACGGGAGGTTGAGCTAAACCTCCCACTTTTTCATGCATGCATGCATACAGGTAAGGCGACGCCCAACGGGCTGGCAAGCAGCTCGCCGGGCGCTCCGGCCCCGCCGGAACCGCTTTGGCGCTGTCTGCCGTCAGGCCCGGGCGTCGTCGCTCATGCCAGTTGCTGATGAGGGCTGGCGTGGGCCGCACTCACTTTGCGATTGTCGCTTGTTGAGGGAGCTGGAGTTACAATGGCAAAACGTGTCAAAGCTGTGATCAGGCTGGAGCTGCCTGCCGGTGAGGCTAAGCCCGCACCGCCGGTCGGTACGGTGCTTGGCTCACAGGGCATCAATATTGTGGCCTTCTGTAAGGAGTATAATGCGCGCACGGAAAGCCAGCGAGGGATGATTATCCCCGCCGAGGTGACGATCTACGAGGATCGCTCTTTCACCTTTGTCACACGCACGCCGCCGACGACGTTCCTGCTGAAGCAGGCGGCAGGGATCGAAAAAGGGTCCGGCACTCCTGGCAGAACCAAGGCTGGGACAATCGACCGTGCGAAGCTGCGTGAGATCGCTCAGCTCAAGATGAAGGATCTCAATGTCCACGATATTGAGGCCGCTGAGCGCATCGTTGAGGGTACGGCCCGCAGCATGGGAATCACCATTGTCTGAGCAGCAGCGGCGTCGTTCGCTTCTTCTTTCTCCGCCTGGCCGGCTGGAGGCCGGAGCCAGGGATGTGGTGCCAACGAGGCAAGCTAGCGGATTGGCTGTCTGCGTTGGTTTGCTCCGTGGCCGTGAGGGCTGTCCTGGCTGACTCGGCAGGCTGGACCTGGCTGAAAGGGATGGAAGGGCTGGCCGCCGTTGCCTTGCTTTACCCACTATTTGCCGCCGGGTTAAGCTTTCGGCTCCGGTTGGCTTGTGTGAGCGGGCCAGTCCGGCAAGGTCGCTACAAGCCTATCAAGATGGGCCCGTCAGTCACTGCGGTAGATTGCCACGAGGAGGGCTTAAGTCATGCCAAAAAAGCACGGAAAGAAGTATCTTGAAGCGTTGAAGTTGCTTGAGCCGGGCAAGCTCTATCAGCCCCAGGAGGCCATTGCCCTGCTCAAGAAGATGAATTATGTCAAGTTTGACCCGACCCTTGAGGTGCATATGCGCCTGGGGGTTGACCCGCGGCACGCTGATCAGATGGTGCGCGGGGTGGCCTTGCTGCCGGCGGGCACCGGTAAAGAGGTCAAAGTCTTGGTTTTCGCCCAAGGTGAAAAGGCTCGCGAGGCCGAAGCTGCGGGAGCCGATTTCGTTGGTCTTGATGATTTGATCAAGCAGATTGAGAATGACTGGCTGGGCTTCGATGTGGCGATCGCCACGCCGGATGTCATGCCCAGAATCGGTCGTCTCGGTAGAAAGCTCGGTCCCCGCGGCTTGATGCCGAATCCCAGAACAGGAACCGTCACGATGGATGTAGCCCGCGCTGTCCGCGAAGCAAAAGCCGGACGCGTGGAGTTCCGTGTCGATCGTACAGCGCTGCTGCATGTGCCGGCGGGCAAACTCTCCTTTAGTGATGAAGCCCTGCTAGCGAATGTGGCTGCTGTGATCGATGCGGTCATGCGTGCCAAGCCCGCCAGCTCTAAGGGGGCCTACATTCGCAATATTGTTCTGGCCTCGACAATGTCTCCAGGCGTGCCGCTGGATCTCCAGTCGGCTCTATCCTTGCGCGTCTAGCTAATGCTCCTGGCCTTAGCTGAGACGACGAGTCTGCTGGGCAAGGAGCGGGCGACTAAGCAGACGGGTAGATCCATAAGAGAGGCGGCCTCAGCTTTCGGCTGGAGCATCGTCTTGACGGGGCCTTCGTCTCTTGCCTATAATCTGAACAGCCTGTAACCTTTGCGACCGAAGACAGCAAGTATGCCCGGGGCATGTAAATGATACCGCACGGTATCAGCTTGCCGAGGAGCGTGCTCTGTCCCTGACCAGCCTACGAGTGAATCGGTCTGGCCTTGCCTGGCAGGGTAGGACAGGGCAGAGGGGAAAGGGTGACAACGCGCGTGCGACCTGCGCTCTCTTAGCTGCCTGGCCTCCGGTCGGGCCGCTTCCGCGTCTCCTGCGCGCACGTGTGAACCATCCACCGCTGCTGCTACCAACGTAAGCTTGCCTCCGGGCCTTCGGTGCAGTGCTGAAGGCCCGTTTTCTTATGCTCTCTTGTGGGCCACTTTGTGGACTACGCCCCGGGCGACAGAGGCCCATATTCGTCCTGGCGCTACAGGCCAGGCTGGCGTGTCCTTCTATGGGCCTGGACTGCCGAAGAGAGCTAACGTAGCAGACGCTCCTTTCTCAAAGCAAGGGGAGCTAAGCGGCAAGCAAGTCTCCGCTATGGTACAGGGTAGAACAAACAAGCAAGTAAGCAAACAGAGTCCATAAGGAAAGGAGGGGAGAGCGGCATGCCTACACCGGCAAAGGCGGCAAAGATCGAAGAACTAGCCGACAAGCTGGCGCGCGCGCGGATTGCCATCCTGATCCAGACGCAGGGGCTGTCGGTCAAGGAAATGAACGAGCTGCGCAGCAAACTGCGCCCGATGAATGTCGAGGTGCAGGTAGCCAAAAACACATTGCTGCGTCTGGCTACTCAGCGCAACCAGATGACGGAGGTTGACCCCAACCTCTTTCATGGGCAGACGACTGTAGCATTCGGCTACGATGATGAAGTGGCCGCCGCCAAGGCAATCACCGATTACGTGCAGAACTCGAACGTGGTGGTGCTCAAAGCGGCGATTCTGGGAGGACGTCAGCTAACGCCTGAGCGTGTTGAGACACTCGCCAAGATCAGCGGTGGCAAAGCGTCTGCTCAAGCGCAGCTAGTGGGTGGCCTGCAAGGACCGCTTTCTACAGCCTACAGCCTGTTGACTGCCCCGCTACGCGATCTCTGCTACGTATTGCAGGCACGCGCAGAACAGCTCCAGCAGCAGCAACAGTCAGAGTCTGCCTGATGGTATAGCGAGCCTTATCTAGTCAAGAAGCTATCTGAGACCATAGGAATCCAAGGAGGTTGCTCCATGTCCATCGAGAGCATCATTGCTGAGATTGAAAAGCTGAATGTCTTAGAGTTAGTGGAGCTGACCAAGCAGCTTCAAGAAAAGTGGGGTGTCAGTGCGGCCCCGGTCGCAGTAGCTGCGGCTCCGGCAGCCGCCGCGGCCCCGGCTGAGGCAGCTCCGGCGGCTCAGCCAGAGGAGAAGACCGAGTTCGACGTGATTCTGAGCGAGGTCGGCGCTGAAAAGATTAAGGTCATCAAGGTGGTGCGCGAGCTGACCAATCTCGGCCTCAAGGAGGCTAAGGAGTTGGTCGAGGGGGCACCCAAGCCGGTCAAGGAGGGCGTCTCCAAGGAGGAAGCCCAGCAGATTGCGGCCAAGCTGCAAGAGGTAGGGGCCAAGGTTACCATCAAGTAAGCTGGCAGCAAAGGGAGGCTTTCTCGGAACCTGACCGGGCGAGAGAGGGCGCGCCTGCGGAGCGAAGGATGCCCCCATCCCTTATTGGCAGCCGCTCCAGTGGGTGCACCCTCTCGCCGTCCCTGCCATTGCCGCTTGGCGAGCTGGCAGGGAGCACGGCGCTTGTGAGCCAGGCTGGACTTGGCTTCACGCTTGCTTGCTCATGGGAGCCTGTAAGCTTAGAGGCCGGCTGCTCACGGCGGCAAGCGTCAGGGGGTATCTAGACGCTGGCAAACCAGCGTGATATAATGCATGGGTGTATCATCCAGGATTAGTTAGATCACTCAGGTTGAGAGACCCTCGTCAGAACAGCTGTTAAACCTGCTGAACACCTAATAGTACGTAATCTCGCCTGAGCCTGCTCTGAGGAGGTGAAACAGAGGGTGGCATTGACTCGCGAGGATAAAGCCGAAATCATCGCTTCGTCTCGCATTCACGAGGCCGATACCGGCTCACCCGAGGTGCAGATCTCGCTGCTGACGGCACGTATCAATCAGCTCACCGATCATCTGAAGATCCATAAGCACGATTTCCATTCTCGCCGCGGCCTGATGATGCTGGTTGGTCAGCGGCGTCGCTTGCTGGCATATCTCAGCCGTAAAAGTCCGGAGCGCTATCGCGCGCTGATCACGAAGCTCGGTCTACGCCACTAGCGAGAGCGAGATGCCCTCATCTTGCAAGCGGTCGGTCGGCATGGCTTCTGGCTCCTCCTTCGCTGACTCGCCTCGCGGATGTCCCTCTGTTTGTCAGGGCAAAGGTGAGAGTGGAAGCACAAGCCGACAGGAGGATGGAAGAGAGGAGAGCAAGAGTGCGCTCTTGCATAGCACTTGCCGACCGCTCGCTCGGCTGGTCGCTGGGTGAAATCTGTTCGTGACGTTCTTTCCTCCCCAGCCTCGCAGAGCCTCTGCAGGCGGGCGATCTCAGTCAGACAGCCGGGCTGGACAGCGCTGGCAAGGAGAGGCTTGCCTCCGCCTGGGATCAGGTGCGGGCAGGGTGCTTCACTCCGGTAAATGGCTCCCTCATATGGGGGAGGAAGAACGCAAGACAAGCAAGGATGAAGGGGTCGGTGCCAGCATCCTGCAGGTCGTGGGCTAGGCACTGCACTGAAGATCATGCTGTGAGTGTTGTCGTCGATCTGGGATCTCATATGTTGTAATTGGTAATTGTCGCATAATTGTGTCTCTGATGGCCGTCTGCCGAGCGAGGCTGCAACGCGCCTGCAGCTGTGAGCTGCCAATGTAGGATAGGAGTAGGCACCACAAGAGCGGTCTCTCTTATCTCTCTCGTTTTGCCTGGCTAAGACGAGAGCAGAAGCAGCTTCAGAAGGCGGCGGAATGTTCTTCCCACCAGGCACTGCGCCCTCCGCTTGCTATGGGACCTGGTTCAGGAGCAGAATATTGATGGCCTGCCAGCTAGCGCCCCGTTAGTTGGCTGGCCAGAGAGGCACCGCTACCAGTAGTCAAGTCACAGTGAATTCGATAATCTGTGCATCTTAAGCGAATGATCACTGGTCGAGCGATCGATCGCCCGGTCGGAACACGTGTTTGCAACTAAGGGGCTGAAAGCAGCGCGGTATCTTTCCTTCTTCTTACTCGCTCGCTCATTGTAGCGGTTCGGAAGGAAGTCAGACAGCCAGTCAGGAAAGAGCAGAGGCAGGGGATCTCATTCAGGTTATCGTTGCGAGCAAGAGTAGAAGTAGTAGTAGTAGTAAGTAGTCGGTCAGTTGTCTGTTCACACGCACCCCGTTATGTCCCCGTGAAGCAAGGAGAGTTTCCAGGTCTACGGTCCAGCCAAGGGGTGTATAGTAGTCGGAGGAACTATGATCCATCGTCAAGAAGCCGTCATAGGCGGTCGCGTCATGAGCATTGAAACCGGACGAGTGGCCGAGCAGGCCAATGGCGCAGTGCTGCTGCGCTATGGCGATACTGTCATCCTGGCGACCGCCGTAGCCAGTGAAGAGCCTCGTGAAGGCATTGATTTTTTTCCATTGACCGTTGACGTTGAAGAGCGCATGTATGCCGCCGGTAAGATCCC
The DNA here is from genome assembly GCF_059696725.1 of Thermogemmatispora argillosa. Taxonomy (NCBI): domain Bacteria; kingdom Bacillati; phylum Chloroflexota; class Ktedonobacteria; order Thermogemmatisporales; family Thermogemmatisporaceae; genus Thermogemmatispora; species Thermogemmatispora argillosa. The sequence goes on from NZ_AP019377.1 coordinate 3,229,285, forward strand.
CGGCGGGTTTATTAAGCGCGAGGGGCGGGCTTCCGAGCATGCCATTCTTGCCTGCCGCCTCGCTGACCGCCCTCTCCGCCCCCTCTTCCCGAAAGGGTACCGCAACGATGTACAGATTATCATCACTGTGCTCTCTGTAGACCAGGAGAATGATCCCGATGTGCTGGGGATCATCGGCGCCTCGGCTGCTCTCTGTATCTCCGATATCCCATTTGCCGGTCCCGTCGGCGCTGTGCGCGTGGGCTACATCGATAACGAGCTGGTGATCAACCCGCTGGAGTCGCAGATGGATCGCAGCCGCCTCGATCTGGTCGTGGCTGGTACGGCGGACGCGGTGATGATGGTCGAGGCCGGGGCCAAGGAGCTTCCTGAAGATATCCTGCTGGAGGCGGTGATTCGTGGACAGGAGGCGCTGCAGGATATTATCAAGATGCAAGAGAAGCTCATGCAGGCCGTGAACGTGGCCAAGCGGCCTTTCGAAACGCCTCCGGTTGACGAGGAGCTACAGCGTCAGGTGGCTGAGTTCGTGCTACCGCGCCTGGAGCAGGCGGTGAACCATCCCGATAAGACTGCTCGCTCAGCGGCCCTGACAGTGGTTCAAAATGAGCTGGTGCAGACGCTCGGGGCTCAGTATCCTGATCGCTTGAAGGAGATTATGGCCTTCTACGAGAAGGAGCTGAAGACCTATGTGCGTAACCAGATTCTGGACTATGGGATCAGGCCGGATGGCCGTGATCTGAAGACGATCCGCCCGATCACCTGCGAGGTCGGTCTGTTGCCGCGTACGCATGGCTCAGCCCTCTTTACGCGTGGTCAGACCCAGGTGCTGAGCGTGGTGACGCTTGGGTCGCCGGGTGAGGAGCAGATCCTTGATGGACTGACCCCCAGCGAGAGCAAGCGCTTTATGCATCACTATAATTTCCCGCCTTTCTCGACCGGTGAAACAAGGCCGTTGCGCGGTCCTGGCCGTCGCGAGATTGGTCACGGGGCGCTGGCTGAGCGCGCTCTGTTGGCGGTGATTCCCTCTCAGGAGGAGTTCCCCTACACGATCCGGGCGGTCTCCGATGTGCTCTCGTCCAATGGCTCGACCTCGATGGGGTCGGTCTGCGGTACAACGCTGGCGCTGATGGATGCCGGCGTGCCTATCCATGCCCCTGTGGCCGGCGTGGCTATGGGGCTGGTCACCGGTGAGGGTGAGCGTGCTGGTAAATGGGCTGTGCTGAGCGATATCCAGGGGATCGAAGATGCTCTGGGCGATATGGACTTTAAGGTCGCCGGTACCGCCGATGGCGTGACAGCTCTCCAGATGGATATTAAGGTCAAGGGCATTAGCTACGATATTATGGCCAAGGCCCTGGAGCAGGCGCGCGAGGGCCGCATGTATATCATGGAGAAGATGCTTGATGCCCTCGATGCTCCGCGCCCGGAGCTGTCGGTCTTCGCTCCGCGCATCCAGACCATGAAGATCAATCCCGATAAGATCGGCGCGGTGATCGGCCCCGGCGGCAAGACGGTGCGCAAGATCCAGGATGAGACCGGCGCCAAGATCGATATCGAGGATGACGGCACGGTCAATATCGCCGCCACTTCCAGCGAGTCGATGCAGCAGGCTATGGATGCGATCCGCGCTCTGACCGAGGAAGTGGAGGTCGGTCGCATCTATACGGGCACGGTGCGCCGCCTGGTCGACTTCGGTGCCTTCGTCGAGATCCTGCCTGGCAAGGAGGGCCTTGTCCGTACCTCGCAGCTCGCCGACTATCAGGTGTCGCGCCCCGAGGATGTGGTTTCGGTGGGCGATGAAATCACGGTAATGGTGATTGAGGTCGACTCGCAGGGGCGCATCAATCTGTCGCGTCGCGCTGCTCTCAGTGGTGAGTTGCCTTCACAGGCCGAGCTTGAGAGTGATCGCGCTGCCAGCCGTGGTGGCGGACGCGACCGCGGTGGTTCTGGCCGCGGCGGCGGTGGCTATGGCGGCGGACGTGACCGCGATTTGGCGGCTCCCGGTCGTAATGTCAACTACGGCGGCGGTGGTAGTCGCGAGCGCGGCGGCTACTCTGAGCGTGGCGGTGGCGGCGGGCGCGCTCCGGGCTACAATAGTGGCAACTTCGGCGGCGGACAGCGTCGCCCGATGGGCCCCGGAGGCTCAGGCGGTCCTGGCCGTGGCTCGGGTGGTTCGCGGCGCGATAGCGGCTTCGGTCCTCGCTCCAACGAGCGCCGGTGGTAGCCTGGACTGCTCTTCGCGCCAGGAGGGGGCGAGGTATCAGCCAGCCGCCACCTGCAGCACCTTAAGCTAAGCGCATAGCCGCTGACGCTGACAAGTCGTCGTTAGCGCCTGTTATAAGGAGGGGCCCCGCTGGAAGCAGATTTCAGCAGGCTACCCTCCTCTTTGCTTTTTGGCTCGCTGGCTCGGTCTGGCTGCCGCTTCTCCTGCTAGAGAAGAGCCGCGCCCTCCCCCGTTGGGGCTCGCTGACCGGGCTGCTGCGCTTGGCGTGGCTGGACCGCCCGGCCTGGTCCTGGCTGCAGGCGGCATGAGCAGCAGTGATGACGCAGTCAGAGCTGATCTCAGCCGGGCGTACTGCCTGGCTTCCCCTGCCTGTTTTGGACAGAAGTACCTGCAGGTCCTAAGCCTCTTGCGGCGAGGGCTGAAACATTCCATAATGGTTGTCAATCCGAAAGCGACCTGCGCCGATAGCAAGCAAGGTATTATACTAGAGAGGTATCTATGTCGTCAGAGGAGATTCTACGGGAGATAGCTGCGGAGGTCTCTGTCTGCACTAAGTGTGGCCTCTGTAAGGGACGAACGAAGGCTGTCCCAGGCGAAGGTCCCCCGAATGCCCGTATCCTCTTCATCGGTGAAGGGCCAGGGTATCATGAGGATAAGCAGGGGCGGCCTTTTGTGGGGCCTGCTGGCCAGTTCCTCGATGAGTTGCTGCAGAGCATTAATCTCAAGCGCTCCGATGTCTTTATTACGAATGTGGTGAAGTGCCGCCCTCCCGACAATCGTGATCCCCTCCCCGAGGAGATCAGCGCCTGTAACGACTACCTGGATCGCCAGATTGCCGCTATCAAGCCGCTGGTCATAGTGACACTAGGACGCTACTCGATGGCCAAGTTCTTTGGCACGGCAAAGATCAGCGCGATTCACGGCAAGGCCCAGAAAAAGGATGGCTATATTTGCATGGCGATGTATCATCCGGCTGCTGGCCTCCACCAGGCAAGCCTGAAAGAGACGATTCGCCAGGACTTTAAGAAGCTCCCGGTGGTGCTGGCTGAAGCTGAACGCCTGGCAGCGGAAGGAAAGCTTGGCGCCGCCAGCTCGCAGACTGCCCACCCCCAGGAGGAGCCGCCACAGCAGCTCTCGCTCTTTTAGCTGCTCACCTGGATGACAGATGCAGGCTCGTCCTGACTGCTGTGGCTGGGCGTGGCCAGGTGGGTGGTCGCGCTTTTCGGCGTTGGCTGCTTCGCCTTCCCACCTTCCTCCCCGCTCATGCAGGCTGCTCCTTCCCCTGCCTGGTCGCTTAATGGCTGGCGACTGGCAAGCGACTCCTCTGCTCTTGGCTGAGGGTATGGCGGGCAACAGCTAGAAGAAGGCGCGCAGATATGGGGCTTGTTCCATGCGCCTCACGGCGGTCAGCGACTGACAGTCATTCGACCAGTCGGCCAGTCGCAGCGTCGTATCTGTCATGATAGGCAATCAATAGGGGCGCCCGCCCAGTACGGGCGTCCTTCTTTATGCTGCTGCTGCTGATTCCTGATCAGGCTCCTCCGCATAGAGTTGCTCCTCAAGAAAGGTATCCCTGACCAGAAGGTACCGTCTATGCAATACGGTGATACATGATGATTTGCTGACTCTTGCTTGCCAGCTATGCTTCGCATATACTGGACAGCAGCAAGCACAGCTGCGCTTGACAAATTGGAGGATATGATGCGAGCAATTCTGCGTAAACAGATGGCCCTTCTCGTGTTGCTCGCTTCCCTCGCAGCACTGACCTTATCACTTGCTCCCCTCCCCGGCGCTAGTGCGACCGCCCAGGCCGCAGCCACCTGGAAGGGCATCACCATTAACTGGTCGAATGTGCGTCGAGGTCCGAGCACTCACTATGCAGTTGTCCAAGTCTATGCACCGAATACAAGCGTCACTGTCTATGCGAGTGTTGTAGGAGAGAACGTCTGGGGCAGCCCTTATTGGTATCGCATTAGCCCTCTCAATAGTGCCCCTCTCTATATCTATAGCGGCCTGGTCGTCCATGCCCAAAGCAGTAGTCAGGCCAATCCCTATGGCAGCGGCAAAGTGATTGTGGTCATTTTGTCAAAGCAATGGCTCTATGCCTATGAAAATGGGAAGCAGGTCTTTAATACGCCAATCACCTCGGGCCGGCCCTCGTTGCCAACTCCAACGGGCACCTTCCATGTGCTGCGTAAGCTGCATCCGACGACCTTCTATTCGCCCTGGCCGCCTGGCTCGCCCTACTACTACCCGCCGACGTTCATCAACTATGCCCTGGAATTTGACTGGGATGGCTACTTCCTCCATGATGCCTGGTGGCATGGAGTCTTTGGCCCCGGCACGAACGGCTGGCACTATGATCCTGTGGCCGGTTGGACGTGGGGATCGCATGGCTGTGTCGAGATGTCAGTGAAGGCCGCGGCCTGGCTCTATAACTGGGCGCCGGTGGGCACGACAGTGATCATTAAGGCAAACTAGTCGCCTCGTGCTCCTGGTCAGACAAGGACCAGGAAAGCTTTACTCTCATGTCTGTGCTTGCGAATCTGCTCTGATGGCCGGTGAGCGGGCGATCAAAGGCGTCTTGCAATCACGCACGCCTCTGCCCCATGCGCGGAGACGCCGCCCCGCTCACCTGGCAACCCCTAACTGTTTCTTCTGAGTGACCTGCCCCATTACCATCCTCTCGCAACCTCCGCAGGTACTGGCGCTATCGCTGGCCCGGCCCTGGCCCGATCTCAAGGCCCGTTGCTGTTCTCTCCTACAATGAGGGGGACTCGCGGGCAGCGCTCAGGGCCTCTGTCCTGACAACGCGAGCCAGAGCAAGTGGCTCGCCTAGCGATCGTAAAAGAGAATGCGACCGCAATTACTACACGTCTGGATCTCGGTCCCTAGCCGCACGCGCTGTATCTCGCTGGAGGTCAGGAGAACGCGGCACCACTGGCAGGCATTCTGCTCGACGCGCGAGATAGCGCGGCCCTGGCGGGTGCGGCGCAAGGTCTCATAGCGGCTCAGCAAATCAGGGGCGAGAGAACTGGCCAGCGCGGCGCGTTGCTCTTCCAGGGTACGGCGCCGCTGCTCAAGCTGATCAAGGCGGGCGCGCTGGACGGCGCTCTGTTGCTCCCAGTCCGCTTCGGCCCGGCGTAACTCCTCTTCCCGTTGAGCGACCTGCTGCTGCAGTGTCTCCAGAAGATCCATCGCCTCGAGCGTACGTTCCTCCTGACGGCTCTGCTGGGCCCGCAGGTGCTGCACCTCCTGCTGAAGACTGGTCAGCTCTTTGGGATTGGTAATGCTGCCACTGTAGAGGCGCTGCTCCAGCATCTGCAGACGGCGGCTGATCCCCTCTAGCGTCCACTCCGCTTCTTGTTGGGCCTGCTGCCCGGCTTGCAACTGTTGCCGAGCGTTGGCAAGCTCCTGGCGTAGCTTCGCTAGTGTGCGGTTTTCGCGCAGGGCTTGCAGAATGCCCTGGCGCTCCGACGCAAGGCGCTCAAGTTCAAGGTCTAGCTGCTGAAGCTGAAAGAGTGGAGCAGCGACATGAGTCGTGCTCATGATCGATGCGTCTCCTTTCCGGGCTGCTGCCCTAACCTGATCGGTCGTTCAACCAGATCGGTCCGCCCTGTGTGCGCAAGTAAGGAACTAGCCTGTATTGTATCCCTTCTAGCATCCCTTGGGCAAGGATCGCGCTCCGTCCAAGGGATAGATCTTTTGCTTCTTATCACTCATATTGATTAAATGATGAAAAACAGGCCCAGCTCGTAGCGCGCGGCACGGCAGCTAGCAGATCTGGGGAGGCCCCTCCAAAAGGGCCGTTTAACTGGGTTAAGCGTTGTCAAGATCAGATGGATCAGCAATAATAAAGTTTGTCCTGGGAGACAGACAGCTAGCGGTGAGCAAGCTGCCTGTTGAAGAGCCCCCGAGAATCGCGTTGGGAGGATCTGATGTCCGCAGTGCCTATTTCCGATCTGGCAACCATTGAAGAACTCAGCCGGAGCTGGCAGGAGCGAGGCATCCGCCATGTGGTCTTCGAGCTGCCCGATATGCATGGTATGGCACGCTCAAAAATTGTGCCTCTGAGCCGTTGGGAGCAGTTTGCCCGCGATGGCTTACGCATGATCGGCGTTATGACGACCGTCGACTCAGGCACCAACCTGGTGCCCGGCACCTATCAAAGCGAAGAGCGCAACTACGGCGATGCCGTGCTGCGTCCCGATCTGACAACCGCAGCAGTCGTACCCTGGCTGGATGCCAGCGCCCGGGTGATTTGTGATGCCTTCTGGCCAGATGGCTCGCCTGTAGAGTCGGCCCCGCGCTACGTATTGCGCCGTGTCCTGGAGCGCCTGGCGGCCCTGGGCTATCGCGCCCATACGGCCATCGAGTATGAGTTTTACTTGTTGCAGGATCTCCTAAGCAAGGAACCTGTTTTTGACCGGCTCCATATTTTCCACACGCAGCGCAACGTCGCCTGCCCGGTGCCTTTGCAAATCATGGATCAGTTACCCGAACTGGGCTTGCAGATGCTGACCTGCAATTGTGAATATGGCCCCGGGCAGTATGAAATCACCTACGATGCTGAGGATGCACTGATCGCCGGAGACTATGGCTATACCTTCAAGAATGGGGTCAAAATGATAGCCCGTCGACTAGGCTATCATGCCACCTTTATGACTCGTCCTTTCCTCGACCAGTCTTCTTCGGGGGCCCATGTCCATCTCAGCCTGCGCGATGCCAACGGGCGCAACGCTTTTCTTGACACCAGCGATGAGCACGGCCTCTCGCCGCTGGCCTACCGTTTCATTGGCGGCCTGATCAAGCATATGCCGGGCGCGCTGGCGCTGCTGGCCCCCACCCCAAACTGCTACCGCCGCTATTTGCACCATTCGTTTGCGCCCGTCAATCTCAGCTGGGGTCTTGATGATCGCACCGCCCTGGTGCGCGTCAAGAATACAGGCGATGCCGGCACCCATATCGAAAACCGGGCCCCTTCCAGCATGAGCAACCCTTATCTGGCTCTGGCCGCTACCATTGCCGCCGGCCTGCTCGGCATCGAAGAGGAAGCGCTGCCACCGGCCCTGGCGGAAGGCCCGGCAGAAGAGCACGAGAGCTTTGCGCCGTTGCCGGCTACGCTAGAGGAGGCGCTGCTCCATCTGGAGGCCGACACAGCTCTGCGCGATTTGCTGGGTATGCAGTTCACCGAGATCTTCATCAAAGCTAAGCGTCAAGAGCTGGCGCGCCGTAGCGACTATGTGCGCCAGCGTCTGCAGGCCGCCGAACTAGAGTGGGAAGAGCAAGAATATCTGGCTGACTTCTAAAGCGAACCGGGCCAGAGCGAGCAGGGAGGGGGGAGCGGCATCTCCTGGGGGGTCGCAGACCATCTTACTGACTTATTAGCCAGGCTGACCTTCCCCTTTCTCTACTAATTGGCTACGCTGACCCCGGATACATACCAAAAGAGGGACTGAAGCCGGCGCTTGGCTGGCTGACTCAACCAGCCACCGGCTCCAGCCCCTCTCTTTCTATCTGCTTGCTGCTCTCAGCCAGGGCGCCTGCTAAGAGAGACTACACCTCGGCACGCAAGACGCGACCCAGAAATTCGTAGCGCTCGGGGTGGCGCCGTGCCAGATAGAAGGCGTAGATCAATCCCACGACAACCCAGCCGATGACAAAGAGCGGCAGAATGTTCAGCGGGAACGGTGTGGGGAAGAAGCCCAGGTTCGTAAAGAAATCGCCAATGACGGGTAGCGGCGGCATGATGAACGAGATCAGGGGAATGAGCAGGAAAAGGCAGCTCACAATCGGGGCGATCAGATGGACCAGGGGGTTAAAGTTCCGGCGATCGAAGCGCAGCGCGAAAGCCGGTAGCGAGAGGTTCACTAGAATGTAGACCACCAGGAAGCTAATCGTACCGATCGTCGCCAGCCAGGCGTAGCTAGTAATGCCGCTGGTCTGGGTATAGACCTTGCCATCGGCAATGCCCAGAGCATAGCTCACGCTGCCATCGGGGTTATTTTTCTGGATAATGAAAGCCAGAAAGATGATGACCAGAACCGTGAACAGGCTCTGAGCCATGATGGCATAATAGGGACTCTTCCAGCGCGGGTGCGTGCGCCCGAAAACACGGGGCAGGATGCCCTCGCGGCCCATCGCGTAGAAGTAGCGCACCATGCCGTTATGGAAAGCTAGACAGGCTGCAAAGCCGCTGGTAGTCACGGCAATGATCATCAGCACCTTGAGCCAGCCGCCGACGTAGCGATCGGCCAGATTATAGTAAGGCGTCGGGGCGATAGAGATATTGCCCAGGGTGTCGCCAGCATGCTGCCAGCCGAGGCCAATAACGGCGCTATAGGTAGTCCAGATATAGAGTAGAGCCATGATCACGATCACTGAGAAGATAGCCATTGGCACGGCGCGGCGTGGATTGCGCGACTCCTCGCCGTAGACAGCGCCGGCCTCAAAGCCAATCCAGGACCAGATCCCAAGCGCCATAGCCACCCCGATGCCTAGCACACCGCCTGGCGCCACTCCTTTGAGGTCGGAGCCTGCGGGCGTAAAGGTATGAAGCAGGTCATGGCCAGCGGCTCCGCCGTGGATGGTGATCATCAGATCTAGCAGCACCAGGCTCCCGATCTCCAGCAAAAGGAAGGGGGCCAGCCACCAGGTAGACCACTTGATGTCAAAGAAGGAGAGCAAGAAGACAAGGACACAGCCGATCAGAGCGTAGGTGACCCAGCCCAGGGGCATGTGGAAGCCGAGATAGGTCGAAATATTGATGTCAGCCAGGCCGCCAAAGGCCGCCTGGGAAGAGGCTTCGAAAATAGCGTAGCCAAAGAGCATCAGCCAGCCCGCCTGGAAGGCCGTCCCAGTCCCTAGACCGTGCCGTACCCAGGTATAGAAACCTCCCGCCGAAGTCAGGCGACGCGAGAAATAGACGATCGAAATGCCGAACAGCAAGAGACCGATCGCCGAGAGCAGGAAGACCAGTGGCACGCTGGCGCCAGCCTGGGCCGCCATGTTGGGCACATTAAAGAACATGGCGGCAATCGGTGCCGCTCCCGCAAAGCAGTAATACATGACGCTGGGCATGCCAATCGCATTGATGTGTAGCTTGTCCAGGTCCTGGCGCTGCTCCAGAGCTATATCGCCTTCGGGAAGAGCCGCACCGGGCGCCGTCTGCCCTACCAATTCTTCCTGAGATGCCATAAATCACCTCCAGTTCAGGTCTTACTTCTGAAGACCAGATCATCCACAGAGCGCTTGATTGCTGAATAGTGAGAGATTTGCTGCTATCCTGGGTAAAGCCATGCTGCAGGTGTAGCGTTGCCGCTTCGCTCCCATTGTCTGGGAGGCCGGCCTTTCCTCGCGCTGTTTCCTCACACAGTATCTCTCCCTTCCAGAAAAGGAAACGCTGAATGACGATGAAAATGAATAAGAACGGGCAAGCTGATACCAGGGGGCAGAAAACTGGTCGCTGGCCGGCAGGCAGCCAGACAGACAAGCAGACTGTCTGGCTGCCTGCCGGTAGGCTCTGGGCTTGCAGCCGTAACAGCGCGTGGTCGTGATTGCTCTGCTCCTTTCCAAATGGTGGCAGCAGAGCTAACGCTTGTCAATGCGCTAGCTAGCCCCCTGCTCGATCTCCTGCCATGCCGCCTCACCTGTAGCGAACATGCTCACGATAGCGCCGAGCATGAGCGTCGCCGCTGTCAGCCCTGTCACGATCCAGCTCCATTGCTGATTCGTCAGTAAGGGTACCCACGAGTTGAGGGCTGTATCAACGATCGCAATGATACCGGTGACTAGGCCAATGACTGAACTCACAATGAGCACTGGTATCGGGAGAATACGATGCAGCAGGAGAGCACGGCGATCGCGGATGTACAGTCCGAGGATGAGGACAAACAATAGAATCGTTGAGAAGGCCCACAGAATGGTCCCTGCTCCAATACCGACGAAGTAGACTTCGAGAGAGAGATCGGCTGGATTGCTGCCGAATAGGTAAGGAATGACCATGAAGAAGAGGATGGTGAGAAAGATGGCGGCACCCGTCTGGATAGCAACGGCACGCGCGGGCTGGCGGTTGCTATTGAGCAGGCTGATGCCCACCGGAATGCGGCGGTCGAAACCTGCCACCATAAGGAAGCGAGCATAGATGTGGTTATAGACCATCGTCACCAGGCAGAAGACGCCCAGCATACAAACAGCGACCACATTGCCAGCCAGTTTCCCCAGGGCCGCATCAACGGTGGTTACGAGAACAAAGAGCATATAGGCAGACTTCGGCCCCTGGACGACCAGGACGGCGAAGGTGACAAGAATATAGCCAACCACCACAATGAGCGTGCCCCATACCAGATGGCGGACAATCAGGTGGCGACGCGTCTCGGAGTTGGTGGCGATGGTTTCAGCCTGCATCGTAATCGGCAGATAGACGCCGAGATAGCCCAGCGTAATCACACCGAAGAGACCGAAATTCCCGCCCGTCTTGGGGTCCCAGGTAATCAGCCAGTCCGAAAGCCGCGAAAAGCTGGTTGCCGGCGCATGACCCGTCAGCAGCCAGACGATGCCCGCCGCCACTACCAGACCGCTGGCAATCATCAAGAGCACAAAGGTGGCATTGGTAATGTTCTGTACCGTGCGGTGCGGCTGCATGGCCATGAAACCCGAGATCAGAATAACGATAATGAGAGCAAGACCTTGCTGCCAGGGAGCGGTGAGCCAGCCGCTGTTAAGGCCTGGGATATAGCTGATCGCCAGGTCGCTGGTAGCCATCAGTAGCAGCGGAGCAGGCAGCCAGACACAGAAGCCCACAAAGAAGCTCATATAGCTCCCAAAGATGCGATAGGACCAATTATATAAAGAGCCTTCATATGGAAAGATAACACTTAGCTGCGCAGTGGCGATGGCGCAGGGCACGAAAAAGAGCAAGGCTCCAACTAGCCAAAAAGTAATGCCTGCCGCTCCGCCGGCGATGGCGTTAGAGACATTGGTCGGAAAGAAAATAAGCAAAACATAGAGAGTAATCAGGTCCCAGCTTGTGAGCACGGCTGGCATGACCTTACTTGGGTAGTCTTCAGAGGTCAGGATATGTAGCGGTCTATCCCTCTGTGACTGGCTACTGGTAATCATGGAGCCTCCTTAATTGCTATAGTTCCCACCGCTCTCACCATAGCAGATCTTTTTATACATGTCAATGCATTTGTCTCACAAATGTAAGAGATGTATGTTGTAATAACAACATTGTGAGCAGCCAGTTGTGGGCCAAAAAACCAGATGAGAAGTGACGAGCGATTGATCAATGGCCGCGCAGCATAGCTACGACGGGGGCGAGAGCCTCCATATATTCTTCCCAAACCACCCAGTATGAGATGTGATACTGCTGGCGATAGCGGAGCAGTTGAGCAGCAATCTCCTCTGTGCTTCCGATGAGGAAATAGGGAGTAGAAGCGACCTGTTCCTCAGAGAGGCCATAGCGGCTGGCGACCTCGGCTAGCGCCTGTTGGCGCTGATCTGTCCGAATCACTTCGAGGACAATCAGATTCAGCTCAAGAGAAGAGAAGCGTGAGCCTGCAGCCTGGCGTACCCACTGGACCTTCTCCGCCAGAGCCGCTGCCAGGGCATCCTGCAGATCCAGGCTCTGATTCATATGGCCGGCCACACTGATGGTCTGCGTACGCGGCGAAAAGCCGACGATAGTGGCTTCGCGAGCTGCCAGCGAGAGAAGACGTTTCCCGCTACCGCCCACCAGAATCGGCGGATGGGGGCGCTGCTTTGGCTGCAAGGCCAGGGCTAGCCCCTCGATCTTATAATGCTGACCACTGAAGGAGAGCCGCTCGCCGGCCAACAGAGCCTTGATGATCTGGAGTGACTCGGCCAGTCGCTCAATGCGCACGCCGGCTGATGCAAAGGGAATCCCGCACTGCTGATACTCACTGGCCATCCAGCCGGCTCCAAGGCCCAGCTCGAAGCGCCCACCGGAGAAGACGTCGAGGGTGGCCACCTCACGCGCTAGCATAACGGGATGGCGGAAATCATTGGCAAAGACATAGCTGCCTACCCGCAAACTGGTGGTAGCGCCGGCGATGCCCGCCAGGGCCAGAGTCGTTGCAAACTGATCGCCGATGTGGTCTGGCAGCAAGAAGGTTGAATAACCAAGCTGCTCTGCGCGCCTGGCCTGCGCCAGCAGGCTTGAAAAGTCGGGAGTGGTGTTATGTGAGAGGACGCCGAAGCGCAAGGGACGATGCTTCTCGAAACCTTCTTCAAGCATGAGGACTATTCACTCTCCTGATCCCGTAATCCTGTCTTCTCCAGCTCAGCAGCGCTCCTGGCCAGGCAAGAAAGGACAGAAAGGGACCTGGTAGGCCGCCCGTTGAGCGCGCAACCAATCGCTGCGCTCTCTCCGGCCTGCTCAGGTCCTGCAAAGGCAGAGCCAACGAACGATCTTCCGCCGGCTGATCATGTTCCAGCGGCTAGACTGGCTCAACGCGTATGAGCACCTCGTCTTTCTGGACAACGGCGCCGTTCTCTGCCAGGATCTTGGTGACACGTCCGGCGACCGGAGAAGGCACCTCGTTGAAGGACTTCATAGCCTCAATCAGGGCCACCGTCTGGCCGACCTGAATGACATCCCCAACTGAGACGAAAGGTGGGGCATCTGGCGAAGGGGCGGCGTAGTAAACCCCTGAAAGCGGAGCTACGATCGGGAGCGTGCGCTCCTCGTCGCGGCCCTTGCTCGCTCCTGCCTTGCCAGCCGCGACAGGCCGTTTAGCCGCGCTCGGGCTGCGCGTTGCCGTGGCGGGCAGTGTCACGGTCTCTGTCACAGTCGGAGCTGCCACCAGCACCATGCTGGGGTGGCGGCGGATGACAATCTCCAGGTCGTTCTCGCTCAGCTCCAGCTCGGCCACCGAGCTGCCCTCAAGCACGTGTACCAGCTCCTCAAGGCGCTCAATCCAGGCGGTTTTGCGATCTTCTTCCTTGTTGTTGCTCATCATCACACTCGCTTGTAGACCAGAGACATACAGCGGGCTGGAGCGGAGGAGGCCGCTCCGGCGCACTGTATGTGCTCACCTGGGCGTGCCAGACTCATCCGCTCCGGTGTGCGCTTGAGTAAAGGTAGAGTAAGGGGCGAGGAGGCGGCCAGGCTACGTGGCGTGGCTGCCAGCTTCTCCGCCATCTACTCGCCCTCCTCGTAGCGCTTGAAAATCAGGCAGGCGTTATGGCCGCCGAAGCCCATCGAATTAGACATGGCCACTTTGACCTGGGCCTGACGTGCCTGATTGGGCACATAGTCCAGATCGCAATCGGGATCGGGGTGATGGAGATTAATAGTCGGCGGGATAATGCCGGTGAGCAGCGTCATGATACTAATGACTGCCTCGACGGCGCCCGCGGCCCCGAGGGTGTGGCCGGTCATCGACTTTGTGGAGCTGATCGCCAGACGATAGGCGTGCTCGCCGAAACAGGTCTTGATGGCCTGTGTCTCCGTACGATCATTGTAGGGCGTCGAGGTGCCATGAGCATTGATATAATCGACATCTTCAGGACGTAGTCCGCCCTTGCGCAGAGCCATCTGCATCGCCCGCACCAATCCAGCGCCACCGGGAGCTGGTTCGGTCACATGGTAGGCATCGCCCGTTGCGCCATAGCCGACCATTTCAGCCAGAATCGTCGCCCCGCGCGCCTTAGCGAACTCCAGATCCTCCAGAATAAGCACCGCGGCCCCCTCGCCCATCACAAAACCGTCGCGGGTCGCGTCGAAGGGACGGCTGGCGCCCTGGGGGTCATCGTTGCGCCGCGAGAGAGCGTGCATATTATCAAAGGCCGCGATCGCAATCGGGGTAATGCCGCGCTCGGAGCCTCCGGCGATCATGACCTTCGCGTCGCCGCGGCGAATGGTCTCCCAGGCCTCGCCGATCGTGTGGGCGCTAGTCGCACAGGCTGACACGGCGGCCCAGTTGGGGCCACGCGCCCCCGTCATAATTGAGACAATGCCCGGGGCACCATCGATAATCATCATATTGATGAAGAAGGGACTGATGCGATCGGGGCCTCGCTCGAAGAGAATGCGAAATTGCTCGTGGAGTGTCATCAAGCCGCCGATGCCACTGCCGATGTAGACCCCCACATCGTCGGCAATCTCCTCTGTGATTTCCAGGCGGGCCTGAGCCAGCGCTTGCTTGGTGGCGGCGATGGCGATATGTTGGTAGGGGTCAGTGCGGCGGATCTCCTTGCGGTCCATGTAGGCCGCAGGATCGAAATTCTTGATCTGGCCCCCAAATTTTACGCGGAAGGGGCTGGTATCGAAGCCGACGATTTCGGCGATGCCAGATTTCCCCTGGCAGAGGGCTTCCCAGGAAGACGCCACATCGTTCCCCAGGGGAGTAATCAGCCCTAAACCGGTTACAACAACGCGTCTCATTACGTCACCTCCTCTATAATCGGGTTCCCTCAACCGCTCGCCGACCAGCAAGCAGGCAGGCAAAGCCCTGATGACTGGTCTGGTCCGTGGCCAGGCCCTGACTGGCTGGCTATTGGCCGGCAGGCCCTGCTGACCAGGCCAGGCAGGCGAACCCTAGAGGCGAACCGACCAGCAGAGAGCGAGCGCAAAGCGGCGAGGAGAGGCCCGCTGAGAACCCAGCAAGGACCCAGAGCGAACCTGCTACGAACCCGGTCAGATGCCAAGCGAGGCAGCCTCCTCCTGGAGGAACCGGGTATAGGCTTCTCCACGGATAAAGACCTGATGCCTGAGCAGGCGCCGATGGAAAGGGATCGTCGTAGGCAGGCCTTCGATGACAAACTCATCGAGGGCACGCTGCATACGCGCGATAGCGGCATCACGATCCTCGGCCCAGACGATCAGCTTGGCCAGCAACGAATCGTAGTGGGGTGGAACCGAGTAGCCGGTATAGAGATGGCTATCAACGCGCACGCCAGGGCCGCCGGGCGGCAGGTATTTCTCTACCACCCCGGTCTGCGGACGAAAATCGGCCTCAGCATCCTCTGCCGTGATCCGGCACTCGATGGCGTGGCCACGGAACTGAATATCCTCCTGTTTCAGATGCAGTGGCTCGCCGGCGGCAATGCGGATCTGCTCCTTGACGAGGTCGACGCTGGTCACCATTTCCGTGACCGGGTGCTCCACCTGCAAGCGCGTGTTCATCTCCATGAAATAGTAGTGGTTCTGCTCGTCAAGCAGAAACTCTAGCGTGCCGGCATTTGTATAGCCGATCTGCTGCACGGCTCGCACGGCCTTCATGCCGATCTCCTGCCGCAGCTCGGGTGGCAGCAGCGGGCTTGGCGACTCCTCAAGCACCTTCTGATTGCGGCGCTGACACGAGCAGTTGCGTTCCCCAAGATGAATGCCGTTCCCGTGCTGATCAACGAGTACCTGAATCTCAATGTGCCGCGCACGTGGCAGATAGCGCTCCAGATAGAGGCCGTCATCGCGGAAGGCTTCCCGGACCTCGTTCTGGGCCAGAGTGAAGACGCGTTCAAACTCGTCAGGGCTATTGACCAGACGAATACCGCGTCCTCCACCGCCAGCGGCGGCTTTCAACATCAGGGGAAAACCGATCTCGCGCGCAGCTTCCCGGGCCTCCGCCAGCGTACGCAGAACGCGCGTGCCGGGTAGCATCGGCAGCCCGGCGGCGGCCATCGCTTCGCGAGCTGAGACCTTATCGCCCATAATCGCCATTGCTGTCGCCGATGGGCCGATAAAGGTCAGATTCACATCTGCGCAGATCTGGGCAAAGCTGGGATTCTCTGAGAGGAAACCATAGCCGGGATGAATAGCCTCGGCCCCGGAGATAAGAGCAGCGCTGATAATATTAGGAATATTAAGATAGCTTTTTCCGCTTGGCCCAGGTCCAATGCAGATGCGCTCGTCCGCCATGCGCACGGGCAGCGAATCGCGATCGGCTTCCGAGTGCGCGATAATCGTGCGGATGCCCATCTCACGGCAAGCGCGGATGATCCGCACGGCAATTTCGCCACGGTTAGCAATCAAGATCTTGCGAAACATAATCTTTCAAGCGGAACAGGACAGGCGCAGGGGTCCTGCACGGTCCTTTCTCTTATCCATAGTGATTCACTGCCTGATATGGCAGGGGCAATTTACGGGTTATTATACCATGCCCGCCCGAAGCCGACCAGTGGGGCAAAGGCTTGCCTTGCCTCCCTCTGTTGACAACGGCCTGATTCATCGCTGGCCTGGTTGCAACTCGGACTAAGCCAGCATGAGCCAGCTTCCTCATCTGTTGGGCTGGCTGACTGGCTACTCTGGGCTGAGAAGCGAGCGGCGACCGCCAGTTGCAAAGAAGCCGTCGGCTGAGCTGAGCAAGCGGATGGGAGGAGAGCGGGGCAAAAGCAAAAGCGGGCCGGCTGGTCCGCTCTCGTCTCAGGGGGGAGGTCGGTCAGCGAGGCAATGACCCGATAGCAGGCAGAGAGACCTCGGAGCTACCAGAGAGACAGGCGAGGACCGGTCGTTGTCTGGCCACGCAAGCGCGCGGCTTCGGCCTCGGCCAGACGGGCATCGCGCTTGCGTCGCAGCTTTTTGAGGACCTCGGCCTTGCGTTCCCAGTGGTCGGGGTCGTTGGGGGCGATTTGAATGGCGCGTTCGGCTGCGTCCAGCGCCTCTTCATACCGGCCCAGCTCCTGACAAAGGAGAGCTTTATTGTGCCAGGCTGAGGCCAGTTGAGGATCGCGGCGCAAGGCTTCATCGTAGGCTTCAAGCGCCTGGCGGTAGTAGCCGAGGCGGTAGAGCGTATTGCCTTTGCCGTTCCAGCAGAGGGCGGAATTACGGTTCAGCATCAGAGCCTGATCGTAAGCGCGCAAGGCTTCGGGGTAGCGCTCCAGCGCATAGAGAGTGGCGGCCTTGCCCTGCCAGGCGCCAGCGTGATCGGGGGCCAGGGCCAGTGCTCGATTGTAGCTTTCGAGCGCTGCCGCATGCTGCCCTTGCTCGCTCAGGATGGCGCCGCGGCGTATCCAGGCTTTAACATAGTTCGGGTCATACTTGAGGGCTTCATCCAGCATATCCAGTGCCTGACGGAGGCGATGCTGACCATAGTAGATCTGGGCAATGCCATACCAGGCAGGCGCGTAGCGAGGGTTGAGAGAGCGGGCCTTTTCGAAGGCACTGAGGGCCTCGGGCCAGCGCTGGAGTTCATAGAGCACTGCACCTTTCCCGGCCCAGGCGGGTACAAGGTCGGTCTGCAGGCGAATAGCTTCTTCGAAGGAGTCGAGAGCCTCACGTAACTGGCCAAGCTCGTGCAACATTTGCCCACGATAGCACCAGGCCAGGGCCTGCCGGCTGTCGTAACGCAAGGCCTGCTCAAAAGCATCGAGCGCCTCGCGTAAGCGCCCCTGGCGACTGAGCAGCAGCCCCTTGTTATACCAGGCGCGGGCCATACGCGAGTCGTAGCGTAGAGCGGTCTCGAAGGCGGCCAGCGCCTCTGAATCGCGATGCAGGCCGACGAGCACGGCCCCTTTGCCATTCCAGGCAGTAGCGTTGCGTGGTTCGAGCTGAAGGGCGCGTTCGAAGGCCCTGAGTGCTTCCTGATAGCGATGGAGAGCATAGAGGGCGGTACCCTTGCCGATCCAGGAAATGACCAGCGAGGGGTTCAAGTCAAGAGCCTTATTGAAGGACTCCAGAGCCTCGCGATGCTGAGAACGGTCTCCGTAGGTAAGGCCCCGCCCCTGCCAGGCCAGGGCCTGCGAAGCGTCGCGAGCGAGCACGCTCTCGTAGAGGGTAAGCGCTTCTGTCAGGCGTCCCTGCGTTCGGAGCTGGCGGGCCTGTTCAATTAAGCGGCTGGTGTCCGTAGTGGCAGTGGTCTGAGTCTGGCTCTTGCGGGAACCAGAGCCCTCACGGCAGGCGCGCAGCTCCTGGAGCACTTCCTGGGTACTGGCCGGGCGCTTCTCCGGGTCCATTTCAAGCATGCGCTGAATGAGGGCCTCCAGGGCAGGTGGTACAGCCGGATTCAGCTCAGAGGCGGGCCGAAAAAAGAAAGGTTGATCTGACGGGTCAACGCCGGTCAGCAGATGATGCAGCAAAGCCCCCAGACTATAGATATCGGAGCGCGGCGTCGATTGAGCCTTGCCATACTGTTCCGGGGCCGCGTAGCCCGGAGAACCGAGCGCCGTAGTGTCACGCGACTGGCCTGGCTTGAAGAGGCGCGCGATGCCAAAATCGATCAGATAGAGGCGTCCGCTGCCATCGATCATCACATTAGAAGGCTTCAGATCGCGGAAGACAATTGGCGGCTGATGGCTATGCAGATAGCCGAGCACATCACAGAGCTGCTCAGCCCAGCTCAGGACCTGGTCCACTGGCAGCGGGCCCCCGCCCTGGCGCGCCAGATATTCCTCCAACGACTCGCCCTCGATAAAGTCCATAACCAGATACGAGCGATCGTTTTCGGTAAAGTGATCGTAGATACGCGGCAGATTAGGGTGGCGCAGCTCAGCCAGCAAGTTGGCCTCACGTTCAAAGGCCTGCTCGGCCTCCTGAATGCGGGCCTGGGTGAGGCCAGCTTTGCTCATCTCTTTAACGGCCACTGGACGATTATTCAGGCGCGTATCGGCGGCCTTATAGACGGCGCCCATGCCTCCCTGTCCTATCAGGCTCAGCAGCTGATAGCGCCCGGCTAGCAGCGTTTGCTCACTAAGGGTCCCCGTAGTATGTTGGAACGGCAAGGCAGCGGCGCAGTACTGACAGAAGCGCGCCGTTGGAGGATTGGCCATGCCGCAGTGATCACAAAAGATTTCCTGCTCCTGCGTTGTCATAAAAAAACCTGTCACTCAGGCTCGAACTGCCGCGGTTGCCACTGGAGGGCAGGGGCATTGCACTGCGCCCTTTGCCCATCGTATATCATAGCACAGCTAGCCAGGTAGCCGACGCTTGCTTGCCACCCGGTTCACCCTGACTGATGGGTTGCCATGCCCTGGTCACAGGGCTTATCTCAGCGCCTGTGCTGGGCCTGACGGTGTGGGCTCCTCAGTCAGGGCTGCGGTCCAGCCGGCTGGCTGGGGCCGAAGGAAGGCGCCTCTGGGGTGACTGTCTCCTCCGAGCGTGAGCGGCCAGAGGCCCCAGAAGGAAGTGTACGCCAAAGCTGCAACCATTCGTCGAGGCTCAGCGTCTCCGCACGGCGCTCGGGGGCGATCCCGGCCTGCCTCAGCCAGGTGAGAACCGTCTCTGCTGGCAATCCCAATCCGCGCGTCAGCGCATTATGGAGCTGCTTGCGCCGCTCAGCAAAGCCGGCCTGAACCAGGCGGAAGAAGGAGGCGCGTTCGACGGGGGTCAGCGTCATGCGCGGTTGAACCTCGACGCGCACGATCGCGGAATCCACGCGCGGCGGCGGATAGAAAGCCCGCGCCGGTATCCGGGCGATCAACTGAGGACGCCCGAAGAACTGCACACTTACCCCCAGCAGGCTCAGATCGCCGGGCGCGGCCACAATACGCTGTGCGACCTCATACTGAATCATTACAACGATCAGAGAGGGCGGATGCTCGCTCTCCAGAAAATGGCGGAAGGTGGGCGCCGTGATATAGTAAGGAAGATTAGCCACCAGTTTATAAGGCTGGCGCCCAAAGAGCGCCTGCGGCTCAACGGTCAGCAAGTTCTGCGCCACGATCTCAACGTTGGTGAAAGGAGCGGTCGTTTCGGCCAGGAGGCGCAGCATCGAGCGCTCTAGCTCCACTGCGACCACGCGGCCCGCCCGGCGGGCCAGCTCGCGTGTCAGGACCCCAGTGCCGGCCCCCACCTCCAGCACGCTATCAGTTGGCTCCAGCGCTGCCGCCGCCACGATGCGGGTCAGCACGCCGCGATCCACCAGGAAATGCTGGCCAAAGGATTTCAGGGGACGCATGCCATGCCGCTGAAGCAGGGCGCGCAGGGTCCGGGGATTTGTCAGATCCAGTTCTTCAACCATCGTTAGCCGCTCTTCTCCCTGTGGATCAGCTTGTACCCTAAAGGTTCCCCGGACCGGGACGCCGCAGCCAACCACGCTGGTTGGCGTGCACTAGCAGCCAGACGATTGCTCCGCCGATGGCGAGTGGAAGCACGCAGAAAAGGGCGATCACCAGGGCCGCAATCATCAGTCCAACGGTTGCTCCAAGTAGTCCGAGAAGAAGGCCTACTCCTCCCGGCAGCAACGTCAGCAAGGCCAGAGCGAGCAAGATCCAGGTGATAAGGCGGCCCCGCGAAGACTGGGGTTGAGGCCGCGCCCACCAGGGTGGCTGCGACCACGAAGGGTCAACATGCGCGCTCGAAGGCGCATACTGGAAACGGCCAGGCCCTGGGGTGGCAGGCAACGCCGGATCTGGGCCTGAATAGCGGTGTGCTCCAGCCGGGGCCGAGGCTGCCGTCGACCAGCTCCCCAGAGACTCATTCGGAGAAGCTGCGGACCCAGACAGTACAGAGTTGGTCGGAGGCTGCTCCTCTTCCTCTCGAAGCGGATAATCCTGGGCTGGATAACCACGCCAATAGCTATAATCATGCAACGGCTCAGCCTCAGCTCCGAACGGCTCCTGACGTGGCTGGGCACTCTGGCCTTGTTCGCCCCTGCGCTTCAGCCGATACCAGAAAGAAGCGCGACGGTTAAAAGGCTCGCTCGCGAACCCGGTGGCAGAGGCCCCTTGTGCTGTCTCTGATTCAGGCTGTTGTGCTTGCCAGGCTTGCTCTTGTTGCTGCATAACTCTCGCTCCTTGCTGCCTCCTCGCTCACTCAACTCGGCTAGCCGCCTGTGGCCTCTTTTTCCCTGACTCTGGCCACAAACGATACAAAGCTTCTCCCGGGAACGATCTATTACCATAGGATACGCAAAGAGGCTACGGGGGTTGCAGAGTGGTCTTGAATTACCTATCATGATACGCGAAAACACATCGATCGTTCTATAGACAGAAGAGGGCCTTGGCGCATTCGCCACCACTAGATCTGCTTGCAAGCCGAAAAGAGGAAGGGAGCAATGGATTATCGCGAGAGTCAAGGCACGGGGGGGGGCGAACACAGCAGAGCCCTGAGTCCCAGGGTTCCGGGGCTGCGGCTGCCGGCTCGCCACCGTCTAGGGGCTGGGGAACAGCCGCCTTTGCTGGCTCCATTAACGGCCATAGGCGGCGGTAGCGGAGCACCTCCGCTGCGTCGCTGGCGTGCGAATCGCATTCTCCTGCGCAGACGCTGGCGACGACGTTTCTACCCGCGTCGTGCTTCGCGCTGGGCTGTCATTCTCCTTGTGGCCGCGCTGCTCGGTATCGCCCTCTTTACGAGTAGTGCTGGCGCTGTGTACGCCTATTATGAGTCGCAGCTACCTTTGCTGCGTAACATTGCCAACAATAATGCGCTCTTTCAGACAACACGCATTTACGACCGCAATGGTACGCTGCTCTATGAGCTGTTTGATCACAGCGCCAATCGTGGGCGTCGCACTTATGTCAGTTATACCGATATCTCACCTCTGCTGATCAATGCCACGGTGGCCGCTGAGGATCATACCTTCTGGGAGAACTCGGGGGTTGATCTACAGGGTATTGTTCGGGCCGTCTTCTCGAACCTCCAGAATCAGAGTGTCGTTCAGGGCGGAAGCACGATCACTCAGCAGCTGATTAAGAACGAGCTGTTCAGTAATCAGCCTCGCACACTGGCGGTCAAGGCCGAGGAGGCCGTGTTAGCCTATGGTCTGACCCAGCAATATCCGAAATGGAAGATCATGGAGATGTACCTCAACACGGTCTACTACGGCGACCTGAACTACGGCGCGGAGGCTGCGGCTGAGAACTACTTTAATCTGCAGCCGAAGTGTACAGCAACGCGCTGCAAGCCGGCAGTGGCTCAACTTGATCTGGCTCAAGCCTCGTTGCTGGCCGGCCTGCCGCAAAGCCCTTCCTACTATGATCCAACGGTCAATAAGCCGGCGGCCCTGGCTCGTCAGAAGGTGGTCCTGCAATCGATGGTCGAGCTGGGGATGATCACGCCACAGCAGGCGGCTGCCGCCGAGGCCGAGAGCCAAAAGTTTGTCTTTAAACCCTACAGCGAGACCCATCATATTCAGGCTCCTCACTTTGTGCAGTATGTGATCGATCAGCTCACGTCTTTGCTCGGCAGCCAGAATCTCCTCAACGGTGGCTACAATGTCTATACCACTCTCGATCTGACGCTGGAGAAGAAAGTCGAGCAGATCGTACATGACCACCTCTACACGGTGCAGTACGATGCCTATCTAGGGCAGTATGAGGGGCCGCTCTATAAGACGAATAATGTCAATAATGCGGCGGTGGTGGTGATGAGTCCGACGACGGGCGAGATTCTGGCCATGGACGGCAGCGCCGATTTCAATAATCAGAGCCCCCAGGTGCAGGGCCAGTATAATTCGGCCCTGGCTCTGCGCCAGCCCGGCTCGGCCTTCAAGCCTATTGTCTACGCTGCGGCCTTCGAGATGGGCTGGTACCCGGCGATGATTGTCCCCGATCATCGCACGATCTATCCGGTGAAAGATTCAAATTCGCCTTCGGGTTACTATACGCCGAATAACTACGATGAGAAGTTTCATACGACGTTCCCGATGACGATTCGGAACGCCATCGCGAACTCCTTCAATATTCCGGCTGTGACAACGGTCGAGTATGTCGGCTTCAATAACGTGCTCAATATGGCCAAGCGCCTGGGGATTACGTCGATCGATACCGCCGATCTGCAGGCCTGCCGCAAGAACTACAATGCACCGAAGGCCACGCCGGAACAGTGCTTCTTCCCCTCTATCGCCCTGGGTACGGCGGAAGTCTCGTTACTGGAATTGACCGGGGCTTATGCCACTTTCGCTAATCAAGGGGTGCGTGTCCCGCCGGTGGCGATCCTGGAAATCACCGATAGCCTGGGTCATCCCCTCTATCGCTATGATGCTGCTCATCCGCATGGAGTGCGCGCCCTCGGAGCTGATGTCTCATTCCTGATCAGCAGCATCCTCTCCGATAAGGCCTCGCGCTATCACGAGTTTGGTCCGGGGAACCCGCTGGAGCTGGCCGATCGCCCGGCGGCGGCCAAAACCGGTACGACCCAGACATTCCGCGATAACTGGACCGTTGGCTATACGCCTTATCTGGCGGTCGGCGTGTGGGCCGGCAATAGCGATAATAGTGCGATGAATAACGTGATAGGTATCACGGGCGCAGGCCCCATCTGGCATGATGTCATGGAATATGCCTCACAACGCTATCACTATCCAGCAGAGGACTTCATTCGCCCTCCCAATGTCCATCTAGGGAGAGTCTCGGCCCTAACCGGTCTCTTGCCTCGCCCGGGCGATCCAACGGTGACCGATTGGTTTATCGACGGCACCATGCCCACGACTTCGTGAGTGCGGGCCGGGCTGGACAGTCTGCCGTGTCTGGTCTGGGGCAGTCAGGAAGCTGTTCCGGCCCGCCCTGCATGTTCCACCTCCTGGCTGAATAAGTAAACCATCCGGCGAGGCGGCAGCAGGGCAAAGGCGCAAGGCTCAGGTCAAGGCGCGGGAAACTCTTACCTGAGCAGGCTATAACCGGGCCAGGGCTTGCGCTGCTGCCTCGTTCTTTTCTTTGCTGCTTCCCCCCCTTTCTCTGTCGGTCCATTCTCTCGCTCCGTGATATCATAAGAAGAGCAGAGGAAGGCCTTGAACCTCGCATCATGGCTTACTGTGGAGGTTTCTGTTTCAATGAGTAACGAAGCTGGGCAGGAAGCGAGCAAGCAAGGACCGCAGCAACCGCAGCCAGCAGCTACCCACAGCAACAGCAGCGACAAAGTGAACGCTGCTTCCTCAGCGGCTTCTGCCGCGGAGAGAGAACTCAATGAGGCTCTAGAAAGCGGCTTCCGTCCCCTGACGCGTATGGAGCGTCGGCAGCTCTGGCTGAGAGAGTATGGCGAGCAGGATGTCGCGCTGCAGATGTGGATTCAGCTTGTAGAGCAGCATGATCTGGAGATAGAAATGATGCTCCAGATGCATGGTCTGCTCATTTTCGGAGTGATGGTAAGTACAGCGCACTATGCTCAGTTCTACATCGATCTCAACGAGGAGACGCATCGCGAGCATGATCCTGATACCGCTGATGCGCTGCGCAAGTACTATACGGCGCTCGTGCCGCCGCGTGACCAACCGGAATATGGGCCCGAGGGCTTACCGATTGTCTACCACTACATCCATATGCGCGATGTGACGATCCTCAGCGGCGGGCACAAGTTCAAGGTCCCCTACTGGCGAGGCAAGGCGTCGCGCGTCGATGCCTTTGTGGTGGGGGCAACGGTTGGGGATTAGCTCGCCTTGCGGCCTTGTATCAGCCTGCGCGAGCGCGACCTGTCGTCGTTGAGAGCCAGCGCGGTCCTTGCTCCTCTCCTGTGTGTACCTCATCTCTACCTTAGAAGCTTTGCCATGCGAGTCCCGCCGGGGCCGGGCTGATGGGAAACTGATCCCTCCACCCTTAGCTGATCTCCCAGATGTAGACGCTTCCATCCTTACCGCCGCAAGCAAGATAGCGCCCATCTGGAGACCAGGCGAGGGCGTAGATGATGCCCTGGCGACTGTTGTAGGTCAACCATTGCCGCCCATCGACGGCCTGCCAGCAATGCACAAGGCCATCGCGCCCTCCCGAGGCCAGGAGGAAGCCATCTGGACGCCAGCTAAGGGCATGGACCGGCCCCCGGTGCTGGCGGTAAGCGAGCTGTAACCGGCCACGCTGGCTCTCCCAGATCTCAACATGGCCGCCGGCTTTGGCCGCAGCGATGTAGCGTCCATCGCGTGACCAGGCAATGGCGTCGATGCGTCGTTGCTGACCCTGGCAGTTGACCTGTTGTCTAGAAAGAAGGAAGGAAGTCAAGAAGCTGCGCGCCTTGTTTGTCGGTCGCGGCCAGATGCGCAGCATACAGTCGCTGCCACCCGAGGCGAGGCGCTGACCAGTGGGAGACCAGGCCACGGCCTTGACGCTCTCTCGGTGGGCCCGATAGATGCTGCTCTCCCAGGGGCTGGCTACTGCCCAGACGTGGACGGTGCCATCCTCACTAGCTGAGGCCAGCCATTGGCCATCGGGAGACCAGGCCACGCTATAGACGTGGGAGGTATGGCCCTGGTAGCTTGTGAGTTCCTCGCCGGAGCTGAGGCTCCACAGACGGACCGTGCCATCGCGTCCCGCTGAGGCCAGGCGCTGACCGTCGGGGGACCAGGCCAGACCGTAGACAGGACCGCGATGCCCCTCGCAGCGCTGCTGCTGTCGTCCGCTGAGGGCCTCCCAGATCTGGACACTGCCGTCGGCTCCGCTGGAAGCCACAAGTCGCCCGTCGGGGGACCAGGCCAGGGCATAGATGCCGCTGTTCCGTCGATGGCCGTTATAGAGGCAGCGCGTGACGATCGGCCTCGGAGTTTGAAGGGCCGCCCTGCTGACCGCTGTAACGCTGCTCGCAGATGCGGAAGCTGCTGGCGCGGGCTGGCTTCTGGCACTCAGGCGCTCAGCTGCCAGGCTCTCAAGCTCCGCTTTGACCTCTTGAATACTGGCCGGGCGGCGGCTGGCCTCTGTCTGGACCATGCGCATCACCAGGGCCTCTAGTCGGCGATGATCAGCATCCTGCTGGGGGAAAGGGGCAAAGCTAAAGGGAGAAAATGAAGGGTCTTGGCCGGTGACCAGTTGATGGAGCGTGGCCCCAAGGGCGTAGATGTCAGTTTGCGGCGTCGACTGAGCGCGACCATACTGCTCCGGAGCGGCATAGCCGGCTGAGCCAAGGGCGGTCGTATCTTTGCTCTGGCCCGGCTTGAAGAGACGTGCAATGCCAAAGTCGATCAAGTACACATGCCCCTCGCTCGTTAGCATGATGTTCGCCGGCTTAAGATCGCGAAAGATAATAGGCGGTTGACGGCTGTGCAAATAGCCGAGGACATTGCAGAGCTGAATCCCCAGGCGGAGAACCTCATCGAGAGGCAGCCGCCCCTCGGGCATGTGGCTCAGGCGCGCCTCCAGGGTTTCCCCTTCGATAAAGTCCATGACCAGGTACCAGCGTCCCTTTTCGCTGAAGTGGTCGTAGATGCGCGGCAGATTTGGATGAAGCAATCCGGCCAGCAGGTGAGCCTCTTGCTGGAAAGCCGTCGCTGCCTCCTGCTGCTCCTTAGCACTTAAATACTGCTGGCTCATCTCCTTGATAGCCACAGTGCGATTAGCGAGAGCCAGGTCGATGGCGCGGTAAACAGCGCCAAAGCCTCCCTGCCCAACGGGGGCGATGATCTGGTAGCGTCCTCTCAGCACCGTCTGGGAGGGAAGCAGGCCGCTGCTCATCGGCAAGACCGGAGTCACAAGGGGCTGAGCTGGCCCTGCAACAGATGGTAGTGATGGCTGAGCGCCATTCTGCAGAGGGCGACCGCAGGCGAAACAGAAACGCGCCTGGGGACGATTAGCAGCTCCACATATGTCACAATAAAGAGGGGGAGAACCCTGCATTGTTGCTGGTCCTGCATGCTGCCGATGATTTACCTGCATGGTAGCATCTAGAACGTTCGTCTGTCAAGAAGAGGGAAGACAAACGATGAGCTATCTCATGCTGCTAGGCACGGGTACCTGTCAGATCGAACTAGAGCGCCGGGCTTCCAGCGTCCTCCTTCATCTCGCCGGTCTGCCCATCCTCTTCGATTGCGGGCGCGGCATCAGCCAGCGTCTTGTTGAGGTGGGCCTCAATCCCAACGCTCTAGAGCACATTGTCATCTCCCATTTCCATCCTGATCACGTCTCCGACCTCATTCCTCTCCTACATGCCGGGGCCTGGTCGCGGAGGCAGCCGCGCAAACAGGATCTCCACCTCTATGGGCCACCCGGGCTGCAGCGCCTGATCGATGGGCTGATGCGCCTATTCAGCCCTCACAGCTTTCGTCAGCCTCATTATCAGATCCAGGTGCACGAGATCACAGAAGAAACATGCCAGATTGGCCCCTACAGCTTTGACTTCATCGAGTTGCCGCCGGCTGGCAACCACGGGCTCCGCTTCACCTGGCACGGGCAGCGCTACGCCATCACGGGCGACTCCTCCTTTCACGAGCAAGAGCGTCTCTTCCTCGAAGGCGTCGACCTGGCAATCATCGACTCCGGCCACCTCAGTGACGATGAAATCGTGCAGTTGGCAGCCGCCACCGGGGTCAAAACGCTGGTCTGCTCGCATCTCTACCGCGAACTCGACGCGGCCCGCTTGCAGGAGCGGGCGCGCGCCGAGGGCTATCGCGGCAGCATCATTGTCGGACGTGATCTGATGACCTTTGCCTTGCCCGACGAATGAGGCAGGCCAGCCAGGAGGGAAGAAGGGAGACCCTCAGTCATTCGGGCAAAGGCGATGGGCGGTCAACAGCTCTGGCGGGATCGGACGCTCTGGCAAAGGGGGGCGCCCGCGATGGTAATAAAGATGCATCCCACTACGTGGGTCGATCAGCACCAGCCTGAAAGGGCGCAGCAAAGGACTGTCCGGCGGCAAGGCCCGCGCCACGCGATCACTGGACAGGCGTGGATTCAACACGATCCAGTCGACAGTTGCTCCTGGATTGCGCAGAGCCTGCTGCCAGAGCTGTCCCGATCCATCGTAGATGACATTGCGGAAGTTAATGCCGGCCTCCGACACATCGAAATTCGTGGGAGAGACATCCTCCAGAATCAAGCCACCATTGTAGTGTTTCGCCAGGTAGATGCTCACGGGGTGCGTCCCCGTGCAGGAATTGCCATAGAGACCGTCCTGCAAGGTCACAATCCCGGTAGCGGCAATAAAGCAGGCCTGACCGCAGATCGCCCCTGCACAGACAAGGCGCCCCAATAAGTGAAGGCGCCCGCGCAGCAGGCGCAACCCGCTGCTCATGAGCGTCGCCAGCAAGAGCGCCGCCGGCACCACGACCGCCGCCCCGTGGCGATCGTTGTACAAGCGGCCAGGATCATGCCCCGGCCCGATCTCGGGCAGCAGAATCAGCGCCTGACCGCTGTAGATTGAGAGCACGTAGAAGCCGAGAGGGGCCATAAAGGCAATCAAGGCCAGCGTCTCCGGCTTCAAGCGATGACGCAGCAAGAAAAAGATGAAAGACAACAGCGAGAGAAAGAGCAAAAAAGGTCCAAAGGTCTTGACCGAGAGCAGTAGATAGGTCAGCAGCGAGAGACTGACATTATGATAGGTATAGAAGCGACCGGCGCGGGCGAAACTGGAGAGCAGCATCTCAGATGAAAAGGGGCCGTGCAGGAAAAAGAGCGTGTCGCCGAAGATGATCCGATTCCAGGCCAGCCAGAGCGCGATCCCAAAGCCGCCCAAGAGAGCGAAGACCAGCGTATTGGCACAGACCTCCGCCAAGGAGCGCCGCTTGAGCAGACTGGTCAGGCTGACCAGCAGAAGCAGGCAAACGAAGAAAGACCAGCCCTCATAGCGGGAAAGCGTGGCCAGGAAAGTGCTGGCCGCCGCCAGGACCAGATAGCGCGGGCGGTTCTCCTGGGCCCAGCTCAAGAAGTAGTAGCCGGCGACCGTCATCATACAGATCAGCGTCAGCTCAGTGAGGGGCGTCGACTGCAAGTAAAGAATGTTCGGATTCAGCATGAAGACCAGCGAGCAGAGGAAAGCGGCCCAGCGGTCGCGTGTCAGGCGCAGGCCACCGCGATAGAGGTAGAGGGCCGCGATAATGTAGCAGGCCATAGAAACAAAACTGCCTGCCAGACCGGAATGCCAGAGGAAGTCATTCCAGACGAAGGGAAGCATCAGCACATGGGGCAGCGGTAGCCAGACGCCGCCGAGCTGGGCCAGACCGGGCGTGGCACTATCGAAGACGCTGCGCGCAATGCGCAGGTGAGCGTAGGCATCGCCGTAGAGCAGAATCTCCTGATGCAGGAAAAAGTAGATACAGGCCGAAATACTGCTCAGGCAAGCGCAGAGGAAAGTCACCAGTATGCCCAGATCGCGGGGCCGTGAGCGCCTGATACGGGGCAGAGGGCGAATGGTTGTCTCGGGCGTCAAGACCAGGCGCAGCGGTCGGAAAGGAGCGCGACCACTGAGGCGGATAGGTGTCAGGCCCACCTCGATCTCGCCTGGCCCACGCTGGGGGGTCAAAGGAACCGGCGTCGAACTGAGCTGACCAAGAGGCTTCTGCTGCTTGAGCAGGTGAAAGCCGTGGAGTGTCTTCTGCCAGTAATGGGGCCTGATCAGTAGCTCGACGAGGGCCAGATAGGCGGCCAGACTGTCGAGCAGCCAGCAACAGGGCATCAGCAGGGCCCAGGGAACCAGGGCATAGTAGCGGCGACGCAGCAGCGCCAGCAAATTGAGATAGAGATGAAAGAAATTGCCAAAGATCAGACAGAATGCGCCCAGGTAGAGAAGCGCGCCAGGAAAAAGCAAGTGATAAAAAGCCTGGTAGCGGCCAGCGGTGCAGACGTAGAAGAGGAAGAGCGCCCAGACCAGCGGATTCACGAGCAGGCTAGCGGCGCTGGCGCCGATCACCAGTTGCAGGCTGCAGAGTTCACGCAGGCGACGCTCACGCAAGTACACCAGGGGATGGCGCATATAGACCAGGTACGTCTGCATATAGCCTTTGATCCAGCGTGAGCGTTGGCGCAGCCAGTTACTGAGGCGCGAATTGGCCTCCTCATAGGTCGTGGAATCAAGAATCACGGTCTTAAAGCCGTGCTGGAAGAGGCGCAGGCCAAGATCGCAGTCCTCGGTCACATTGAAAGCATCCCAGCCGCCCACGGCGCGCAGCGCAGAGACGCGGAAGTGGTTCGAGGTGCCGCCGAGCGGCAGCGGGAGACCGAGCCGCTGCAAGCCCGGCAGCACCACATCGAACCAGAGGGAATACTCAGCGGTAAAGAGGCGAGTCAGGAGATTTTGAGTAGGATTATAGCAATTCAAACGCGCCTGCACGCAGGCGAGCGAGTGATCATGCTGAGCGAAAGTCAAAACTGCCTTTTTGAGCTGCAACGGATCAGGGATATCCTCGGCATCGTAGATCACCAGATAATCGCCGCGCGCGTGCAGGAGTCCATAGTTACAGGCGCGCGCCTTCGTTCGGGGATAGCCGCGGGGGACCACAAGTACTCGGAAGTGGGCCGGTAATGCCTGCTGCTTGAGAGCGGCGCGCGTCTCTAGATCATCTTCTTCTGTCAGCAGCAGGATCTCAAGACGGTCGCGAGGGTAGTCCAGGGCGCGCAAAGCGCTGACCATTTGTCCGACGACCGAGGCCTCACGGTACAGAGGGCAGAGAATGGTATAGTGAGGCCAGTCAGCGTTATTGAGGGCCCTGATCAGGTGCTCGTCGATCTTCTCGTCGCCGCTGCCATTAGCGGGGGTCAGCAGATGACTGCCTACAATAGCGAACTGGAGCAGCAGATGGGCGACATAGAGCAGGGTGATCAGGGTCGTGACCACGACGAGCACGGCTGGCCCTTTCCAGGCCAGGCTAGCAGCCCAGGCTAGCAGCAGGCTGCTGAGAATCACAAGCTGGGGGCGGCTGAAGGTATGGAGGGCCGCGCGCTCAGGCTGAAAAGGCGCAAAGACGGTCACCTCCTTGCCATGAATCAGAATCGGACGACTGGCCGCACGCTGATATTCCGCAAGCTCACGACTGCTGCTGCGCTCCGCTCCAGGGCTGACGTTGCCCTCTAGCCAGCGCCGATAGCGCGCTACGCGGTTGCGAAATTGTAGCTCGCTTAGTTGTGGGGATTCCTTTGTCAGAAGACCGGACGCCATCAATCCTCTCCTCCACACTCCTCCAGTGATACTGCTCAGATACATCCATGCTCTTCCTGATAGCAACGACCGCTGTAATTGCTCAACTCACAGAGTGCCTCCCAGAAGAGAGCAAGCTTGTGTCGGCGCGAGGCCTTTGGCGACTTGCCCGCTTGCTCTGGGCCAAGTGCGATCTCTGTGTAGACGTAGCCGGCGCGCACAAATTTATAGATCATTTCGGCGTTGATGAGTGGCCCGCACATCTCTAGGGTTTGTTGGCGGAAAAACTCGGCGCGATAGAGCTTAAAGGGACAATAGAGATCGCGCACGCGCAAACCCAGAGTAAAGCGCAGGAGCCAACTCCAGAGCAGCGCTGTCAGCCGTGGCCAGCCCTGGCGCTGGCGAAAGCCGAGTACTGCATCGTAGTCGCTCAGCAGCGAAAAGCTTCGCTTGAGGAGGTCCACATCGAAAGCCGGCTGGGCCTCTGTGATGAAGACAAACTCTTTGCTGACCTGACCCAGAGCGCTGGCCAGGGCTCGGCCATAGCTGCAGCTTGCTGGTTGGTGCACAACGATCAGGCGCGGTTCCTCCGCGGCAAGGCAGTCGAGCAGTATGCCCGTGCGATCGTGGCTCCCGCGATCGACAGCGAGAATCTCCAGGTCGTCGGCCCAGCTTTCCAGGCCACTCACCAGCGAGCGTACGACCCGCTCAATGCTCGCTTCGTCGTTCTGGGTTAAGAGCACGATCGAGAGGCTGCGTGGAATAGCGGTGGCTCCGGCCTGGCATGGAGCTTGTGCTCTAGCCGGCGCCTCCGTCTGCTTGTGATCACTTTGTGCCAGGGACGATATGCTCATGGCCCTAGATATCCTTTCTCTAGATATGTGTCTACAGGTGCTATTGCCGCCTTTCTTCACACTGTAGAGGAAAGCTTTCCTTGCCTTTCTTAAGCTATTATGTAGGTCAGGAACTTAATATGTATTTGCATGCAAAACGGGGCAGCTCGGGAATGGAGAGAGCGATAACCTTGTTTTTAGACAAAACACTTGCGCCATTATTTTGTATGAAGTAAAATCAATATAGTGAAGCATTATGGTGGCGGTAGAAGGACCAGCACCGGGCGGCTAGGATGGCGTAGGACTCCTGCGCTGAGGGTGTAGCTGGGCGGTCAGCTTTTCGTCCTAGTACTCTGGACAATGATTAGACGAGAGGAAGATACCGACCCATGACTATGCCCTATCGTCAGCGGCTCCTTCTGGCGCTGGCTGAACTGGCAGGA
The DNA here is from genome assembly GCF_059696725.1 of Thermogemmatispora argillosa. Taxonomy (NCBI): domain Bacteria; kingdom Bacillati; phylum Chloroflexota; class Ktedonobacteria; order Thermogemmatisporales; family Thermogemmatisporaceae; genus Thermogemmatispora; species Thermogemmatispora argillosa. The sequence goes on from NZ_AP019377.1 coordinate 3,261,445, forward strand.
GAAGAGCTGGACGAGGAGACCGCGCGGCTGTTGGTCATGCTGATCTCTGCTCAGGCTCAGCGCGAGCAGAGACAGGCACCTTACGATTTCGTGACCTGGGGCAAGCAGTGGCGTAGCTTTGTGCTTGAGCATGATCTGCAGACGCTGCGTCTCCGCCGCTATCTCACCCCGCCGCCACAGGTGGCGCTGGCAGCGGCGGCGGGAGTTTCTTTTCTCTCCCAGCTCGGTCGAGAAGATCGCCGCCTGCTTTTGCAGGTATGGGAGGAAAGCCGGGGCCTCGCTGCTGATTGGCGCAAGGCTCTGCCTCTGCTGCGGCAACAGCTCGCCGCTCTCTCCCGACCCAGGGCAGAGGTCTATCGTGGACCGCGAGAAGCCGCCTGCCTTTTCACGCTAGGCTATGAAGGCTTAAGCCTGGATGCCTACCTGTCTTTGCTGCTCTCTCATGAGGTGCGTGTCCTGGTCGATGTGCGGCGCAATCCGTTGTCGCGCAAATTCGGCTTTGCCAGAGCACGCCTGGCCCAGGCTCTCTACGAGGTGGGGATCGCCTATCTCCATTTGCCGGCTCTGGGCGTGCCCTCCGAGCTGCGGCGGGGATTAGTGACCGAGGAGGCTTATCGGGCGCTCTTTGCACAGTATGTCGCTGACTTGCTTCCACGGGAGACCGAGAGTCTTGCGCGCCTGGCGAGGCTCATTGCTGAGCGCAAGCGGGTGGCACTTACCTGTTTTGAGGCTGATCCCTGCCACTGCCATCGTGCTGTCCTGGCTGCCTATTTGCAGCAGCAGGGCTATATCGATATGCCTATCGTGCATTTAGCTGGTAAGACAACTGGGCTCCAGCCGCGGCAACCATCAGGATAGCCACGGTCGGAAGCGACTATCCGAGATGGAAGAGCTGACGGCTGTTGCTGATTTGAGAGGGGAGGGGGTTAGTCCCTCTCTGAGAAAGGAGGCAATGATGTATCTGCCCGACGTTCTTCCCGATGCTCGTGTCTTGATCGCTGTGAAAGCCTACCCCCTCCCTTCTAATAAGTACGAAGAGCTAGTCTGCACTGCGGGAGTGCTTGAAAATGGAAAGTGGATACGGATTTATCCTATACCATTCCGTAGCCTCCCCTATGATCAGCAATATCGTAAATTTGAATGGATTCGCCTTAATCTCGTCAGGAACGTCAAAGATTTTCGCCCGGAAAGCTATCGGCCCCGTCTGAACCTTGAAGAACCCATCAGGCTCGATGGCCATATACCCGCTAGCTTGATGGGTTGGGAGGAGCGCAAGCGCTATGTGCTGCGAGAAGTCTTCGATTCGATGTCGGAAATTATAAGCCTGGCCAAAGGTCCGCAACTACGTTCGCTCGCTGTCCTCAAGCCCTGTGAAATCATCGATCTCGCAGTAGAGCCAACGAGCCGCCAGTGGAAGAAAAAATGGAACGATTTCTTTCTCCAATGCAATCTATTTGAGATAGACAGCAGTGGTGAGGCAAAGAAAAGAGTTCCCATTAAAAAGCTACCATACAAGTATTACTACATCTTTATGAGTCGTGGCGACACGAAGCCGCACAAACTCTTGATAGAAGACTGGGAGCTTGGCGCGCTATACTGGAACTGCCTGACCAACGCTCATGGCGATGAAGCCGAGGCCAATCGTCTTGTGCGTCACAAGTATCTAGACGAATTCTGCTCTAAGAGAGACATTTATCTTTTCTTAGGCACGACCAGACAATACCATAAGATAAGCCCTAATCCTTTCATCATTGTGGGCGTTTTCTATCCGCCGAAACCGGTTCAGGCTCAGAGGGCAGCCCCTCTTCAACTCAGCCTTTTCTAGGTGCGAGAGAGCGCGACCACGATGATTCCTCAGACCAAAGTCACGCGCTCTTTGCGCCATTCCAGCTTACTATATTTTTCCGCCACGAGCTGCTCAGCCAAGGCCAGTTCAGAGCGGCTCAGCTCTGCCGGCACAAACTCCTGTTCCAGCGCCTGACTGAAGCCGCGGCGGAACGCCTCTGCCACCTGTTCCCAGCTCACAGCAGGAGCAAAAGCATGGAGCGGCTGAGTCTTCTGGCGATAGACAGCCAGCGCCTCGGCTCGCGCTGCCTCATCGGGAAAGCGCAGCAGCGCATAGAACTCCTCTGCGCGATCGTCCAGAGGCAGCGACCCCTGCTGTAGTAAGGCATCCTCGCGCCAGACCTGCGCGCTGCCCACCAGCTTATAGCCACCGCTAGTCAGATCGGCCTGCGTCGACGAAGCGAAGCAAGCCGCCGAGGGATGCTTATGCACGCGACCATCGCTGATCTCCGCCTGTACTCCCAGCAGCGCCAGGGCCTCTAATAAACCGCGGGCTAAATAGGCATAGGCTGCCACCACACCCGTAGGTACCCCATAGCGCCGGCTAATCACAATACTATAAGTAAACTCATCGCGGTGATAGACAGCGCGACCGCCTGTTGGACGACGTACCAGAGCGACACCGCGCGCGCGGCAGACCTCGCTCAGGATCTCGCGCTCTACATTCTGAAAGCGGCCCAGCGAAATCGATGGTTGTGACCAGCGAAAAACGCGCAAAGTGGGCGGCACTTCTCCGCGCAGGTGGTGGATCAAGATCGCCTCATCAATGGCCATATTCAAGGCCGCATCGTGCACACCAGTATCAAGAAAGCGGAACAATTCGGCCATAAGCTGCTATCCTTCTCTCTGACTGAGCAGACCTTCAGGACGACAGAGCGCGGGCAGCCGCACGAGCCAACCACTTTGCCCGCTGCTCCTCGCGCGCTGTCTCTGAGGCCGGCACATAGCTAGCCAGGAACGCATCGCGGAAAGCCGGAAAGGTGCCTGCCAGAATCGCGGCCCGAGCCTCCGCGGCCAGGCGCAACATGAAACGCAAATTATGAATACTACCCAGACGATAGTAGAGCTGCTCCTCTGCCCGCGCCAGGTGATGCAGATAGGCGGCGCTATAGTTGCGACATGTATAGCAATCACAGCCTTCCTCAACAGGGCCACGCTCCGCGCGGAAGCGAGCGCGCTTGATATTGACCCGTCCGCGGCGAGTAAAGAGGCCACCGTGGCGCGCCACCCGCGTTGGCAGCACACAGTCGAACAGGTCCATGCCCAGATCGATCCCCATGATCAGGTCCTCGGGCGAGCCGACCCCCAATAAATGGCGCGGCTTCTCACGCGGCAAAGCGGGCGTTGTCACTCGCAGCAGCTCCCACATCAGCGCCTTTGGCTCGCCAACCGACAGACCGCCGATCGACAAGCCGAAGAAAGGCAGGGAGCCGATAAAGCGAGCGCTTTCCTGGCGCAGCTCAGGCTCAAAAGCGCCCTGCACGATGCCAAAGAGCGCCTGCGGGCGTTCCGGGCGATGCGGGTGCTTATAAAAAGCTTCCAGCGCGCGCATCGCCCAGCGATGAGTTCGCTCCATAGCGGTGCGTGCTTCCTGCGGGGAACAGGGATAACCGCTGCAAATATCCAGGGGCAGAACAAAATCGGCGCCCAGCTCAGCCTCAATCTGCAGACCGCGCTCAGGGGTCAACAGATGCAGCGAGCCATCGAGATGCGACTTAAAGGTCACGCCCTCCTCGGTTAGCGTGCGCAGATGACCCAGGCTAAAGACCTGGAAGCCGCCGCTATCGGTTAGTATCGGGCCGGGCCAGCGCATAAAGTGATGCAGGCCGCCAAAGCTATCGATCAGCTGCGAGCCGGGGCGCAGCATCAAATGGTAGGTATTGGCAAGAATAATCTGGGCGCCCGCCGCCTGCACCTCCTCGGGCGTCAGGCACTTCACCGTAGCCTGGGTGCCGACAGGCATAAACATCGGCGTCTGAATCGTCCCATGAGGAGTCTGCAAAGTACAGGCGCGGGCCCAGGTAGAGGCCGAGGGCACCGGAGGATTCTCAACCTCGATCGTAAAAGCAAACGGGCCGGAACGAGCCGCGAGTACGTCCACAGGCCACTCCCTTCGCAACAACAAGCTTGCCTGGTGAGAGGGGGCCAGCCCAGCTCAGCCCAGGCGAGTCGGCTGAGCCAGCGCCGTGCCATGCTGGACCACAGGGACCACAAGCCGGATGAGGTTGCAGAGGCTCTCAGCGCTCAATTTAAGAGGCGGCTCAGGCCAGCTCAGCGGAGCAAGATGGAAAAACAACGAACCTGAGACAGGCTCACATCGGCCTGCCGGGCACACCTCCTCTGTCGAGAAAGTATAGCGAATCGGTCGGGTTTGCGCAACGTCCCGCTCTGGCTCTGGCGGACAGGGTGCCTATCCGCTTGCTTAGGCCTATTTGATAAATGAAGAAACATTGTGAAACCAATGTAAGGCTGTCACCGCACGTGAAAAGCGCGTAAAAATATCAAAACGCTGACTGATTGGGACTGGAATCACTTGAAAAACAGCAAAAGTTGGTGTATGCTTTCAAGCGGTAATCCGAGACTGGTCTTGCGCACAGTGCCATCAGGCATGGGTCCCACGCTGCTCAGGGCGACGAACAGACTGGTGACAGAGGCCAGGAATGGACCTGAAGAAAGGATACCGACCATACCACTAAGGAGGTCCTTGGTTGAGCTTCGTCGACAAGACTCTCAAGTGCCGTGATTGCGGAAGTGAATTCGTCTTCACAGCAGGGGAACAAGAGTTTTTCCAGCAAAAGGGCCTGCTAAACCAGCCTGCGCGTTGCCCGGCCTGTCGGGCCTTGCGGCGTCAGGCAGCGGGAGGAGGCAGCCGGAGCGAGCGCGCGCCGCGTGAGATGCACACGGTGATCTGCGCCGAATGTGGGCAGGAAGCAAAAGTACCCTTCCTCCCTCGCAACGACCGGCCTGTCTACTGCAGCAGCTGCTATGATAAAGCGCGCATGGCGCGGCGCTAGCCGCTGAGTGCACCAGATACGGATGAGCCGCTGCTCACGCAGCCAGGCTGGCAATCTGCGTCTGGAACCACAAGGCGGTCGGCATCGCCAACAGGGTAGGGTTGCTTGATTCTGCCTGCCTGATTTGCCTTCCTCCACTGCGCGGCTCTGCTTGTGGCACGCGCTCGTGTGAGGGAAGGTGATCCCGGAACGTAGGAATCATTAGAATAAGAAGTATCTGCTTCACGGACAAGACCAAGGTCTGTTCTTGGCCTTGTCTCTTTCTTTTCTTCGTTCGTTGGCGCTCGCCGTCGACTGCTTGACAGTAATGCCTCGCACCTTATAATTACAAGGTAATGCACAGGCAGGTGTCTAACATTTCTCAACGGCCAGCTAGATTTGTTGAACAGTATAGGCATCATAGGCAGAGGATTGGGTACCCAGATATGAACTCACGTGAACACAATGGAAGCCGGCATGAGGCGGGTACCCTAACGGGGCCAGAGGGAACTGATGGCCGGCCCGTGGCCTCGGTGGTTTCCCCGGATATGAGCGTGGACACCGACACGATCATTACTGCAGCCTCGGAGGCCGCCAGCCAGAATCAGGTTCGGCAAGAGCGGCGGCAGCGAACCTGGACGGTGATTTATCCGTATCAGCCCTCCGATGGGCATCTGGAGGGCAATGCCCTTGAGCAACTGCTGGCGGAAACGCGGGCTTATCTCTCGCCGCAGGATGTCGAGAAGATCGAGCGGGCCTATGAGCTGGCAAATCGGGCGCACATGGGAGTACGGCGCCGCTCGGGTGAGCCGTATATTCAGCATCCATTGGCGGTTGCGCTGATCCTCACACAGATGCGCATCGACGCCGATGGTATTGTGGCCGCTTTACTGCACGATGTGGTGGAAGATAGCGACTATACGCTAGAGGAGGTGCAGGCCCAGTTCGGCCCGGCGGTCGCCACGATCGTCGATGGGGTGACCAAGTTCGATGCCCTGGCTGGCAAGTCGGGGGCCAGCTCGGGAGCGCGTACGTCCGCTTCCGAGTCCGCGCACACGGAAGAGGCCGCACGCGACCTCAAGAGCCGTTTGCGCTCCGAGACGGTGCGCAAGATGCTGCTGGCTATGGCCGAAGATCCCCGCGTGGTTGTCATTAAGCTGGCCGATCGCCTGCATAATATGCGGACGCTGGGCGCCATGCCGCCCGCCAAGCAGCAGATCATTGCTCGCGAAACCAGCGAGATCTATGCCCCGCTGGCGCGGCGTCTGGGCATGGGCCTGGTGCAGGCTGAGCTGGAAGACCTGGCTTTTTATTATCTGGAGCCAGAGCGCTATATGCGCCTGGCGCGTGAGGTTGAAGAGGAGCGACGCAAACGCCAACCGTATGTCGACGCCGTCTGCAGCGCCATTGAGGAGGAGATGCGTCGCGCCGAAATTCAGGCCGAGGTGCTGGCCTGGCAGAAACATCTGGCCAGTATCAACCGTAAGTTGTTGCAGAGCGGTGGCGAGGTCAGTCAGTTGCATGATCTGGTCTCGTTCCGTATCCTGGTCAATAGCGATCACGATTGTTATCTGGCTCTCGGTCATATCCATGCGCTCTGGCGCCCAAAGGATGGCCGCATCAAGGACTACATCGCGACCCCGAAAGTCAACGGCTACCAGTCCCTCCATACTACGGTCTTCTGCCTCGATGATCGCCTCGCTGAAATCCAGATCCGCACCCATGAGATGCAACGTACGGCGGACTATGGGATCGCCAGCTATTGGTATCTGCGCGAGCGCGGCGGCTCCCGCCTTTCGTATCGGGAGATGATCGCCTGGATCGAGCAGCTCCGTGAGTGGCAGCGTGAGCTACCCCAGAGCGCCGATGATTTCATAGAAGCCGTGAAGGGGGATATCTTTCAGGAGCAAATTTTTGTTTTTACTCCCAAAGGCGAAATTAAGGATCTCCCTCGCGGGTCAACGCCGGTTGATATGGCCTATCGCATCCATACGGATATTGGCGACCACTGCGCGGGTGCCCGCATCATTACCAGTCTGGGCGATAGCGAGCGTTTGGTGACGCGCCTGGTTCCGCTGGACTACGAGCTGAAGAGCGGTGAGATTGTTGACATTGTGACCAATCAGGCCATCCATCCTACGCGCGACTGGCTCTCTTTCGTGCGTACAGCCAATGCGCGTACCAAGATCAAGCGTTACCTGAAGAACCACGAGCGGGAGATCAATCTGCAGCTTGGGCGCGAACGGCTCGACCTGGCCCTGAAGGCAGCGGGTGCTGCGGGCCTGGAGGCCTTGCGCGATGAGGACCTGCTGCCGCTGGCGAATGCGCGCAAGTATCAGTCAATTGAGGCTCTCTATGTGGCTCTGGGACGCGGTGATCTGCCAGTAGAGGATCTGGTCGAGCAGTTGCTACCGGTCTTGCGCGAGCGTGGGGCCTTACAGAAGGCGGAGGCTCCTACGGGCCACTCTCATCCTGAGCTGCCAGCCCCTGCCACTGGTCCCGCCCTCAATGGGCATCGCTCGCCTACAGCAGGGACGGAGACACACACTGGCGAAAAGCAGCCTGTTCCCGGGGTGGCTACTCGCCTCGCCCAATGTTGTTGTCCCCTTCCGGGGGACGCGATAGCTGGTTTTCTCAGTCCGAATAAGGGCCTGATTGTTCATCGGCAGGATTGCCGTACGCTACAGCGCTTCCGCGAGCGCGTCAAAGGGCGCATCTTTGATCTGGATTGGTCGCAGGTTAAGACACAGTCTTACCTGGCTCCGATTACGATTGTGGCCCGCGATCGGGCTGGCCTGCTGCGCGATGTAGCGGCGGTGGTCAGCGATGCGGGCATCAACATGACTGCCGTCTCCTCTACTACGAATCCTGCTCTCCAGAAGGCTGTGATTACAGCCACAATGGAGATCCAGTCGGTGGACCAGATTGAGCGCATTTTCAAGCGTCTGCTGCAGGTAAAGAGCGTTGTCAGCGTGCGGCGCAATCTGGGCCATCGAGCCGGCCAGAGTAGCAAGGTCAGCAGTCGCGCGGGCGATGAAGGAATGTTCTCGGATTCGCCTGGATGCTCCAGTGGCAAGTAACTGTCAGCGAGAGAGAAAACGCAGATGGGATTCCGCGCGGCGCTGGCGGCGGCCTGGCCTTTCCTGGAGCCGGTGGGGCGCAGTGGGCAGTGTAGGAGGTGGCGACGTTGATCAGCCTCGTCTCCGCTCTGCGCCCGCTGAGATTGCTGACTGGTAGTTCTCCCTCCTCGCTTCGAGAGTGATGGGCTGGCTATAACCCTTTCCTGGCGCGATAGCTACTGGTGCCTGTCGCTGGGGAAGGGGTACATTGTATTAGCCTCGGTGGTACTCTTTACCCTGGGCTTATTCGGAGGCCATGCTCTTAGCTGGATCGGTCAACCTCGCTTTGAGAGCGCACTGCAAGGCGCTTCCTCTGGATCAACGCTTGCCAGAGCAGCTAGACAAGGCTATCTGCAAGGTCTATAATCTGAAAGGATGTACTGCTAGAACCTGTGGCACTATAGGCCCGGGATGCTGCCCGGTGGAAGTGAAGGAGCACATTGGCGGAAAAGGAAGGTGGCAGGGCCTCTAATGATTCTTGCGAAGCTACCCTGAAACAGCGATACGTGAATCTGCATAGGGCCAAATCCTGCAGTTTTCTGCATGAAATATAGAAATGTGCATATGGTCGAGATGACGATCGAGCACGAGTCAGACCGACAATTGGGAGAGCGCTCATCCGTGTTTGCGGCGGGAACACGGGGGGAGGCGGAGGCCGGCGGAGGTCTGACCACTGCCGTTGGAGAGAAACCCCCCGACGAGCGTGTGGCTGAAGTCTTGCTGGCGCGCGTCCAGGAATATATGTCCCCTACTGAAATTGAGCAGGTACAGCGCGCTTTGCGTCTGGCTCAGGAGCATTGTCGTGGCGTGAGGGGGAAGCGCGCCCTTCCTCCTCTGGAGCACGCGTTAGGGGTGGCCTTGATCCTGGCTGAGATGCGCATTGACGCTATCGGCGTTGCCGCGGGGCTGATCTTCGAGGCAGTTGATGCCGAGTTGCTCTCGTTGGAGCGCGTTACTGAGGAGCTGGGTCGCGCGGTGGCGCGTGTGGTGAACAGCATGCTGCGCCTCAATATTCTGGAGCGCAAGAAGCAGGTGGGGGCGCAGTTGTTGCCAGCGGGCCGCTCTGAGGTTGAGAGCAGCCGTGAGAGCCGGAAGCGGCGCAATCGGGATGCGCTGCAGCATCAGCAGGCGGAGACGGTGCGCAAGATGTTCCTGGCCATGTCGGATGATCCGCGGGTGGTGCTGCTGAAGCTGGCCTATCGCCTGCATGCCATGCGTATGTTGCGCGATCCCGCCTTCCAGTACGATCCCCAGGAGCGTCTGACGATGGCCAGAGAGACGCGCGAGATTTATGCTCCGTTGGCGGGTCGCCTGGGGATGTCGCGGGTGGAGTGCGAGCTTGAGGACCTGGCCTTTGAGATTCTGCAACCGGCGCAATACGCCTGGGTTCGCGATCAGATGGAGGCCGAGAAAAAGCAGTGGGGGGCCTATGTAGAGAAGGTCTGTGAAATTCTGCGCCGCGAGATGGCTTCTATCGGCCTCAAGCGTGTGGAGGTCTCTGGTCGCATTAAGCACCTTTTCAGCTTCTACAAGAAGATCCTGCGGGCTGCTGGTCTGCCTACGCAGCCGAGCCTGCTGGGTACTGAGAGCCTGGAGGATCTCAAGCGTGGCCTGGATCTGAATCAGATCCATGATGTGATTGCTTTCCGCATTCTGGTTGAGACGACTCAGGATTGCTATCTGGCGCTGGGTCATATCCACAGTCTCTGGAAGCCCAAGGAGGGCCGCATTAAGGACTATATTGCGAATCCCAAGCCGAATGGCTATCAGGCTCTCCATACGACGGTCTTTTGCCTGGACGATCAGTTGGTAGAGATTCAGATTCGCACCTTTGAGATGCATCAGATCGCCGAGTATGGCGTGGCCATGCACTGGCACTATAAGGATGTGGGAGACCACGCCTCTCCTTCGGCTAAGGAGTTGTTGACCTGGTTGCGCCAGTTGGCCGAGTGGCAGCGTGAGCTGCGGGCTTCTCAGAGCGGTGAGCCAGAGTTGCCGGAAACGTCGCGCAATGATCCCTTCTCGGAGCAGATCTTTGTCTTTACGCCTAAAGGGGAGGTCAAGGATCTGCCCGTCGGTTCGACTCCGATCGATTTCGCCTATCGCATCCATAGCGAGATCGGTAATCATTGCGCCGGCGCTCGCATCATTACTGAGATCGGCGATGGTGAGGGTGAGCGGTTGGTGGCGCGCATGGTCCCGCTGGACTATGAGCTGAAGAATGGGGAGATCGTCGATATTACAACGAGCCGCACGGCTCATCCAAGTCGCGACTGGCTCAATTTTGCGCGCACAGCGACAGCTCGCAGCCATATTCGCCGCTATCTGAAGGCCCACGAGCGCGATATCAATATCCAGATCGGGCGCGAGCGCCTGGATCGCGAGCTGAAAGCTCTCGGCGTCCGTGGACTGGAGGCGCTGACAGAGGATCTGCAGGATCGTCTCCTGGAGGAATATAATGCTCAGCGCGAGCAGCGTGAGCCGCGCCTCTCTTCCTTTGAGGATCTGCTGGCCGCCATTGGCAGCGATAAGGTCCGTCAGCACTGGGTGGCGGTGCGCCTGGGCGAGTATCTGCAGGTCCGCGAGCGCGAGCGCGAGAATCGTGAGAACGGTGCTCATCAGGAGGAGGAGCCGCTGCTAGCTGCAAGCAGCAGTAAGGAGGCGCCGGCGGTCAGCCTCTGCGTCGATGGGGTCACGGGGTTGCTGACACGCCTGGCGAATTGTTGCTGTCCTCTGCCAGGCGATGCCATTGTGGGCTTTATCAGCCGCGGTCGCGGCGTGATTGTGCATCGCGCTGATTGTCCTAATATTGCCCGCTATCGCGAGCATAACGGCGAGCGCCTGATCACGGTAAGCTGGGCCGGTGTGGAACAGTCACACTATCTGGCGCCGATCGTGATGACGGCGCGCGACCGCCCGGGCCTGATGCGCGATATCGCCAGCGCAATCGCCGAGCTGGGCATCAATATGGCCGCTTTGTCTACCCGCACGCACGGTTCGCGTGAGTTGGCGGTGATCAACGCTACTCTGGAAATCGAGAGCCTGGAGCAGCTCCAGCGCGTCATTGCTCGCCTCGAACGGGTAAAGGATGTACTGCAGGTGGGACGCGATTTGAAACGCAATCGCAGACGCTAGGGTAGGGTGGCTGTCTGCCTCGCTCGCTCTCCCCATCCCCGGTTTCTCAAGCATTTTGCTTGCCATCGCTGCACTTTTGTTGGTCAAAAACTGATATCGCTTCCTTTATCCCCTGATCATCTCTTTGACCTCCCCTGGTGGGTGGAAGCAAGGCCGAGGAGCTAGCTGGGGAGGCCAGGATAGTCATTCTAGCCAATGGAGCCGTAGAGCGTTGGCCACGGCCTGGATACGATTGCGGGCCTTCAGCTTGCGCATGAGGCCTTGGATGTGGGCGTTAACGCCGTCGACGCTCAGTGAGAGCTGCTGAGCGATGGCCCGACTGCTAGCGCCGCTGCTGAGTAGCTGTAGAATCTCGCGCTCGCGTGGAGTGAGCGGCGAGGTGGCGAGGTCCAGTGAAAAGCTGGCTTCGATGCGGGTGCCCTGCTGGGGCGCGCTCTGGATTGTCAGACGACCGCCGGCCCGTTGGACGCGCTCACGCATGAAGTATAGTCCAAGTTGAGGCTGTAGAGCGTGCTCGCGTTGTTCCGGCAGGAAGCCCCTCCCGTTGTCTTCGATGCTGACTACGAGCGCCTTCTTTTGCTGCCGGATGCTGACCCTCACGCGACTGGCTTGAGCGTGCTTGCGTACGTTGTTCAGAGCCTCTTGTATTATGTGGAATACTGTCGGCTCCAGGAAATGTGGTATGGCAAGCGGCTGTTCCTGATCTACTTCCAGGGTTATAGCCGGCTCTGCGCGCTTGAAGTCCGCTAGCAGGGAGCGCAGGGCAGGCTCAAAGCCGATTTCGCCTGGTGGGGCGGGTGCCAGGGTGGCAATGGTTTCGCGCAGGCGCTCCAGGCTCTGGCGCAGTTGCTGCTGAGCTGCATTCAGCACCCGTTGAGCCTCTTCCGGCTGATTCGCTGGCAGCAGCGTGCTGGCGGCTTCCAGTTGGTGCAGGATGTGGGCTAATTCCTGAGCCAGACCGTCATGGAGGGTGTGGGCAAGGCGGGCCCGCTCTTCTTCGATGGTTGGTTCTGAGTAGAAAGTTTTGATCGCTGTGGATGCCCTTGCTACGGCATCTCTGCGGCGTCTCGACGCGCTGCTCTCGCTCACTTGTTCGGAGACGCTGACAGCGCGTGTGGCTGGCTGAGGCAGAGTGCTCGCGAGCAGCCACAGGCAGAGGTGAAAGAGGGTGCTTGCAAGAAGGGTCGAAGGATCAACGGACTGGGCTGCTCGTTGCCTGCTCTGCCTGGGAGCGAAGCAGAGAACAAGCAGGCCGCTCGCGGGTTGAGGGCCGTGGCCGAGGCCGAGCGGACAGAGTAGCAGCCGCTCGGTGTCACTCGTCCAGTAGTGCTCTTCGGGCAGGGCCTGCTTTGCTCGCTGGAGCGATGAGATAAGGCGCGCTTCGCTCTGGAGGGCGGCGGTGCCAAAGAGACCGTTCAGCGCTATGGAGGTGGGAACGTCGAGAGGGGGCCGACTGGCCTTGTGGGGAGCAGGCCGTGTCGGCAGATGGCCGCTGCTCGCCACTAGGCGCAAGCATTGGGCTTCTTGCTCGATCAAAAACAGCAGGCCGCGCCGGGCAGCGCTCCCTTTGCGGAGAAAGTCAAGTAGTCGATGCCGCCTGTCTTCCGCGGGCGAGCCTTGGAGGCGTGCGGTGATCCGTAACAGCCTCTCCACTGTGAGCATAGGAGATCTCTCTTGGCTAGAGCTAAGGTGCAGAGCAAGGGCGTTTGCTGCACGGTTGGGCCAGTGTGATCACTGTCTCAGCCTGCTGTGCTCTTGCTCTTACCATACCCAGGGGATAGAAGCTATGTCTTCCTATGTTAAGAGGAAGCCTCTGCCGCGAACAGCGGGTAGTCCCTCCCTGGGGCAGTGCAGGCGATTAGGGCGCTGCTGGGAGGGTCAGGGATCAGGGGGACAACCTGGTTGCGGCCTGGCTCCTCTGCTGGGAGCTGCCGGAGGTTGCATTGGGCTAGAGAGGGCGGTCCGCTTCGTCTGGGCGCGCAGTGCGGCAATTTCGTCTCTGGTCAGCGGGCGCCAGGCGCCAGGCGCCAGGTCGCCCAGCGTCAGAGGGCCAATCGCTACCCGGTGCAGAGCGATGACGGGATGACCAAGGCTGGCGAGCATGCGCCGAATCTGGCGTTTCCGTCCCTCGTGCAGGCGCAGCTCCAGCCAGGTGCCGCCGGTAGTGCGCCCTAGCTGCTGGACGCCGACAGGGGCGGTGCGGTAGAGGCGGCCATCATCCTCCTGAATAACTACCCCCTGACGTAGCCGCTCCAGGGTCCCGAGAGCAGGATGTCCTTGCACAAGTGCGTGATAGCGTTTCTCGGGCGAGAAGCGCGGATGTGTCATGTGCAGCGCAAACTCACCGTCATTGGTGAGGAGCAGCAAACCTGTGGTCTCCCGGTCGAGTCGTCCCACAGGGTAAAGCCGCTGACGGCGCAGGTCCGCTGGCAGTAGATCCAGGACTGTGGGCCGTCCCTGGGGATCGCTCACGGTGCTGACGTAGCCTGCTGGCTTGTGGAGCATGAGGTAGAGATGACCTGATGCCTGCGCCTGGACCGGCTGGCCATCGACGGTGACGGCATCACGTTCGGGATCAATGCGTGTCGCCGGCGTGGTCACGGTCTGACCATTGACCTGTACGCGCCCACTGAAGATGAGGGCCTCAGCCCGCCGGCGTGAGGCAACGCCTGCATGGGCCAAAAAGCGGGCAAGGCGCTCTTTACCTGGCGATGTAGTCATAGCAGCTTCTTTCCTGCCATGCAGATGCCGCAATGTTTAGAGCGGCATGTTTCCTGATAGATATAGTGTAATCCCTGTTGCTGACAGGCAAGTCGCGGCTCGCTGGGGAGCAGGAGCTGACGCGACATGGCGCGCGTGATCTGGTTAGACGGCAGTGCTGGATAGCTGTGATAGAGTTGCCGGGCTTGCTTAGCCAGGGCCTCATTGCCCTCGATCAGGGCGACGGCGTAGGCAAAGGGCAGAATCACATTGCAGACCAGAATATCGCTGCGGGCCTTGCTCAATGGCGCCAGTGCTGCTCTCAACTCGGTACAGGCGCCTCGGGCCGTCTCAGCGCTCAGAGCCGGCCTTAGCGTTGCCCAGGCCCCCATCGCCGACCAGCGAGCTATCAGCCGACCAAGGGTCTGGAGGCGAGCCGCGTCCAATGGGGGCGGGCCTGGCGAGCGTCCCTCCGGCTCGGGCAGCTCATTCGTGAGGCCGAGCAGACGCTGACCGCAGGCGCGGAAAAAGCGTCGATCGCGCCCATACCCCAGGCCCTCGGCCAAAGCTATAATCAGGCAGACGTCGTAAGCGGAGAATGGGGCACGAGCTTCTGTCTGCCGCACGGCTGCCACAAAATGGGCGGCTTTCTCCTCAAAGCGCAAGGTACCAGCCAATGTCAGCAGGCGAGACCTCTCTCCCGGCGTCATCTGGGGCCAGAGACGCTGACAAGGCCAGCGCCCCGGCGAGCCGTCAGTGACCAGCGGAAACAGGGAGAGATCAGCGGGCGTGATCACCGCATCGTAGAGAGAGCAGACCAGGAGAGGGCTACCGTCCTGATGGAGCGGAGGCCGAGTCTGATCGCAGATCAGCACCACATGCAGGATCACACTGTTATAGCGGGCATCGTTGTGGTGGCCATGTGCCTGCCAGTCGCTGGCACGGACGTGTAATTCAACATCGCCGACCAGCTCCTGTGTCCCATCGTGCAAAACGGCATCGCGCACATCTGGCCCACAGCGACCACCGGGTCGCCCCGGAAAGAGCAGGAGCAGGGAGCCGCCAGAATTCAGGGAAAGCAAGCTCCCAGGCTGGAGCGCCCACCAACGACGTGCCACCTCATCCTCATTCAGATTGCTGCTCGCCCTAATAGGCCGGCTCTCGGCTACCACCTGTTGGCCGGGTGTGCCGCTCGCCAGCTCCAGAGACCTGGCCCCCCGCGCTCCCGGCTGCCTCTCACCTTCTACCCTGGCATCCATAATAACTAACCCTACCTCAGTTTCCTTTCCTTCCTTACCGGGACGGGACCGACTGGCTTCCGGAGGGAGGCCCAGGGCCGCCAGTGTGCCGGTCCTCACCCTTCGCTCAGCCCGCCTCGGCTTCAGCTCGCTGCGACTCAGCCGGTGTCTGAACGGCTTCGGCGCTGGTCCCGGGAGCAGCGTTCTGGTTCTCAGCCTGCTCTGAGGTCTCGGAGACAGGTTCCTGCTCGTGCCCGGCTTCCCCGCCAGGTGTCAGCGTGGTACTCTCCTCCTGTGAGGCTTCGGGCGCCTGCTGAATCGGAGAGTCCGTAGCCGCTGGCATGACTTCCTCCTCTGAGATTTCCGAGCTAGTGGGAGCCTCAGAGGGAGGAGCGATTGCTATGCTAGCAGAAGCGGCCTGCGAGGAGCCTGCTGCCTGGGCGTGACTCTCCTCTGCGCTATCTCCTCTCTCCTCGGCCTCCAGAGCGTCAGGCGTTGCTTGGCTGGACTCTTCTGCTGTTTTCTCTTGGGCCACCGTCGGAGGGTCGATCTTCTCTGTTCCGTTCGCCGGATCTCGTTGCCCCTCCTCGTTATCCTGTTGACTGGGTGAGGCTGGATCAGCCTGCTCCGCCTCGGACCCAGAGGCCTCCTCTGGTTGACCGGCCCCTTGCTCGGGGGCGCTCGCGCTCAGACCTGGCCGAGTTGACCTTAGCTCGCCTGATGGTTCTGCTTCTTCAGCCGAGCCGGTGATCACCGCTGACTCGCTCGACTCACTGGAAGAGTCCCGCGCTTCTTCCTGGCCCTGAGCTGACAGGCTGGTCGAGTCGTTCTCGATGGCAGCGCCTGCAGGCGCGCTAAGTGCCTGTGCCCAACGCTCAACCGCGCGAGCCGTTGTTTGGGCCACCTCCGCGGCATGGTTTGCCTGGGCTACTGCCTGCTCAACCTCTGCCAGCTCCTGCACCAGATGCCGGCCAGATGGGAGCTGTTCAAGGCGAGCCGCAGCCAGAGCGGCGCGCTCGATCGCCAGCCTGGCGGCCTCCTCAGCCGCTTCCGCCGCAGCGCGCGCCTCCCGTACCAGCTCAGCGGGCGAAGCAGGCAGCAGTGAAGAGGCGAGCACAGCGGGCGTCATCGGCGAGAAAGCTGCTTCTTCTTCTTCACTCTCAACTCCTTCCGGCAACTCTGGAGGCTCGTCAAAGCCGTACAGAGCCGCCTGTGGCGACCGCTCGGCTGCCTGCGAGGCGGGGCGCGCACCCCTTGAAGGGAAGGCCGGCTGATTGTCTGGCTCTTCCCTGGCGATCAAGATGCCGGCCTCTTCCGCCGTAGAGTGCCTATCTGGCTCGCTCTGCGAAGCTGGCGCCGAGCTGGAAGCGCTCGCGCTCGCGCCCAACTGGTTCACCCAGTCCGGTTCACGCTGTTCTGCAAGCTTCGCGGCGTCCCGCTCAAAGACCGGCCAAATGGGGCCTTCCGACTCAGGAGCAGTCGGAGTCTGCTCGCTGGGACTAACAGAGGTTTCTTCTGCTGTCATCAAAGATGACTGAGAAGAGAGGCCGGATCGCTCCCAGCTTGCCCGTAGCTGCTCCTCACGGCGTCCCTCCTCAAGAAGGAGGTTAGTCAATGCCTGCAGCTCGCTGATCATTGGGTTTCCGCTAGCGACCTGGCTGGCCTCCGCAGAAGCATCTTGTGTGACTGTGTCTGCCGGAATCGAGGGAGCGGCAAGCGAGGCAGCTCCCTGGTGAGCTGTCTCTTGCTTTTCCTCTTCTGGCACTGCGGGAAGCGCGCTCTTGCTCTCATGGGAACTCAAGGCAGGCTCGTCTACAGACCTCGCAACGGGCGCCCGTCTGGTCAGCGATTCCAGGGTCTGAAGCTGCTGACGAACCAGCGAGAGTCGTTCTTCAAGGCGCTGCAGGCGAGCAGTGCGCTTCTCCAGCCGGGCCTGAGCCCGATTCAAACGCTCGACCGCCTTTGCTCGCGCTGTCTGAGCCTTCTGCAGTCGTTGAAGCAGGCGACGCTCACGCTTGCGCAGCTTCTTTGTGAGATCGGCCAGAGCCTCCTGTGGCTCTGCCTCGTGGTCAGATGGCACCTGCGTCATGGCGCTCTTCTCCCCTCTTGTCTCAGCCTGCTGACTGCCGCTGGATAAAAACAGGCGAATGAGCGAACGCCCCTGCGTCCTCGGCCTTGTCCTGGCTAGACTGACGCTGATCGAGAAACCCGCCGCTGTCTCTGGGGGCAACTCATCCAGCTCTCTACCCACGGGAGTGGGCCATCAATCTGCCTACCTCGCTGCCATCTGTCTCCCTCAGCGTGCTGCACTCGCGGCGCGACCGCGGCGGCTGGTAAAGGGGGTCGCTGGCCGGACTCCTCTCCTGTCCGCGCCTCAGCCTGAGTCGGGCCAGGGTCAGCATGCAGTTGTCGGCTAACGAATCAGTGAGTGAAGAATGCCCCCACTCTCCTTTCGGAGAGGATAGCGTATCGTCTCCAAGATTGCAATAGAGGCCTTCTGAAAGCCGCTGGGCTGGTAAATCTGGGGGAGAGCTGGACGAGACAGGCTTGAAAAAGCTCCCTAGGCAACAGAGCAGAGGAGAGCAAGCGAGCGCACAAGCGACCGAGAGATACAAATCGCTGTTATCTCCACCGCCTGGTCAGCCCCTGCTGGCGGCTAATGAAGACCACGGGCCCGCCCGCTCCGGTACCAGGCGAATGGCCAACGCCAGACCATCAGGAGCACCAGAACAGTGAAGAAGACCACCAGCGAGAAGGTCAGGAAGGCATCAATCGGTACAGGATGCAGACGCTCAACGAAGAGCCAGCGCATGCCCATCGCCACCGGCCAGGAGACAATCCAGGCGCGCAGCGTATAGAAGGTCATAAGGCGCGTGCTCGTCTCCAGCTTCCGGCGGTAAACCCCCAACCAGGGAGCGACCAGGAACCACCCTAACATGAAAGGCAAGGCCACCTGCACGATCTGGGAGAGGAGTGCCCCACCGTTCAGTTCGTGATGACTCGTCAAACCCACGAAGGCGAAGAGCAGAAAAACGAGTATATCCCCCACCACCAGATTGGCTACGTAGCCCGGCGTCGTCTTGAGCGGCGCGGGAGACGACGCTGAGGGCTGCTGGCCAGGCTCTTCAAGATTTCTCTCAGTTGCTGCCATACTCTGTTTCTCCTGAACAAACAATCTATCTATTCCGGCTTGCCATAGAGAGGCAAGAGCTAGAGTTTGGGGATAGCAAGGCCAAAAGCTCTCTCTGACTGATGAGCGCGCCGGCTATTCCTGCCGCGCCTCGCGCTCGTGTACCAGCTCCTCGACCGCCGCCAACTCCGTGCGCACGGCGCGAATCCGCAAGGAGACGAAAGCCAGATAGGCGAATAGCCCGGCCCATACAAGAGCATAGGCAATGACCATATATATCATTGAGCGGTACCTCCTCGTCACTTTCACTCACTCTTGATCAAGAGGGCAGCGACTCATGGGTTTGCTGGCAGCAATACCATACGCAGCGCTAGCGCTCCCCTCCCCTAGTCGACGGCCTGCAGGCGAGCCCGTAGCCGCCAGGTCAGGTGTTGGAGGCGCACCATCTGATAGAGCTGGATCAGAAGGGCGCCGTAGAAAAGCGTAAAGCTGGCCAGAGCCAGCATCAGAACCAGGACGACAGAGGGCGGCAAAGCGCCAGGAGTGCCGATCTCCGCGGCCGGATGGAGAGTACGCCACCAGTTCACTGACTCGTAGATAATCGGAACGTCGATGACACCGAGGATCGCTAGCACGGCGCCGGCGCGCGCACTCGTGGCTGTTTTACCGAGATAGCTGCGCAGCATCAGATAAGCGATATAGAGGAACCACAGAATTAAGCTCGTCGTCAAACGGGCATCCCAGGTCCACCAGGTTCCCCAAGTCGCGCGGCCCCACAGCGAGCCGGTCACCAGCGTCAGCGTCGTAAAGACCGCACCGGCCTCCGCCGCAGCCAGCGCCAGCCAGTCCCAACGTTCATCTTCGCGCCACAGATAGACAACTCCCCCCAACGCTACCAGCACGAATGAGAGCATGGCTAACCAGGCGACCGGTACATGAAAGTAGAAAATGCGTTGAGAAAGTCCCTCAATCGCATCGGTGGGAGCGTAGAGAAAGATCGCCCAGATAGAAATCATCATGCCCACGAAAGCCAGAGCATTAAGCAGCAGCGACACGAGGGGCAAAGATGGCCTCTTCGGCGACGCAGCAGCCTCACCCCGGGCCGAGTCTATCTTATTGATCACAGCCATACCTTCATGTTCCTCCTGCGGGCTGCTGGCCCGCCATCCCTCATCACCAGCTTATCAAGCTTCATTTACTCCTCAAGCACATAGGAGCAAGTCAAGAGCGACAGACTCAAGAAGATCACATCAAAGGCAGTCAGCAACCCCAGCCAGGGCGGCTCAGCGGGCGCGGCCAGCATAAGCGCCCCTGTAGCTCGCACCGCGGCAATTACGACGGGTACGATCAGCGGAAAGACCAGCAGAGGCAGCAGCAGCTCACGAGCGCGCGTGACGGCGCTCATGGCTGAAAAAAGGGTGCCAATGATAGCCACGCCGAGCGTTCCAAGCAGCACGATCGGAAGCAGCTCGCCGCTGAGAAGAGGAACCGAGAAGAGAGCCGAGAAGATGGGCAGCGCGACCAGCTCGACCACGCCGATAAAGAGCAGGTTGCCGAGCAGCTTCGCCAGATAGATAGCACGGCGATCCACCGGGCAGAGCAGCAGGCGATCCAATGACCCCTCGCGCTCAGCGGCGATAGTACGGCCCA
The DNA here is from genome assembly GCF_059696725.1 of Thermogemmatispora argillosa. Taxonomy (NCBI): domain Bacteria; kingdom Bacillati; phylum Chloroflexota; class Ktedonobacteria; order Thermogemmatisporales; family Thermogemmatisporaceae; genus Thermogemmatispora; species Thermogemmatispora argillosa. Next base: position 3,281,255 of record NZ_AP019377.1, read on the forward strand.
AGCCGAGCAGGCTGGCGAAGACAAAAGCCACCCAGAGTGCTCCGGGAGCCACTGCGGCTCGGTTCTCGACGCGCAGATCAAAGGCGAAATTGAAAATGACAAAAACGAGCAGGGCGAAGAGACCCATGCCCAGCCAGGTTTGCTTACTGCGCAACTCATAACGGATATCTTTGCCGAGAATGGCCAGGACCTGGCTCCAAAAAAGGCGCAGAGCGCTTAGCCTGTTCATCTCAACCAACGACCTCCTGATAGGCGCGGCGTACCTGCGCAAGCTCCAGGTTAGCCACGGTCTCCTGATAGACGATGCGTCCCCCTTTGAGCATCACCAGCCGGTCTGCCTGCTGGAAAGCAAATTCGGGCCGGTGGGTAGTCAAAATCAAGGCCCCACCCTGAGCGATATGCTCGGCCAGCAACGTAGCCAGGAGAGCGGTACCTGCCTCATCCAGTCCGGTTTCGGCCTCATCGAGCAGCAGCAGGCGTGGCTCATGCAGCAGAGCGCGAGCCAGAGCCAGCCGTTGCACCTGGCCACGTGAGAGCGAGCTGACACGCTCATGCGCACGGCGAGCCAGCCCAACCCGCTCTAACAGCGAGAAGGCGCGTTGGCGTCCCTTTGTCACCCCGTACATGCGAGCGAAAAAGAGCAGGTTTTCCAGAGCTGTCAGCTCCTCATAGAGATAAGGCTGATGAGCTACAAAACCGACCAGCCGTCGCACCTCCTGAGCATCGTGGACGCAGTCGAAGCCGGCCACCAGAGCACGGCCTGCCGTGGGACGTGTCAGACAAGCCAGCACGCGCAACAGGGTCGTTTTACCTGCCCCGTTGGCGCCCAGTAAAGCGAGCCGCTCACCTGCTTGCAGACTCAAGTCAATGCCGCGGAGCACTGGGCGAAAAGCGAAACTCTTGCTCAGTCGCTGGATCTCTACCAGGGGCCGCCCAGCCCCTAACTGAGATAGCCTTTCCCTACGCGCCTGATCAAGCTCTGGCTTTCTCGCCTGCTCATTGCTGCCACTATCTGTCATCCTGCTCCTCTGCTCCGCCTCTCTCTATCCCTCTGGCGGTGTCTGCTCTCTGCGCCTGGCTGGCCGGATCACCGTGCTCTACCGTACGTGACGCAGCGTGAAATCCAGCCAGCCCAGATCTTCCGTTCGTGCAAGCTCTTTTCGGCTCAGCTTTTCTCTGACCGGCGTTTACCAGTCGCAGATGAGCGCGCACTCTCAACGGCCTGCTGTTCCTTGGCCCCCTTGCGACTCTCCTTTTCTTGCTCAAGGCTCATCAGAACGCGCAGGCGCTCTTTAATACGCGCACGCTCCTCTGTATATTCTGCCTTCTTGAGGCGCCCCTCCTCGAAGGCCTTGTCGAGCTCCAGTAACTGACGCAGCAGCCGATCTTGTTCATCGCTCTCAGGGGCGGCCTTTCCGCGGGAGCGCGTTGCTGCTGGCTCCGAACGTGCCGCAGCAGTGTGTTTCTGGGCCTGCGGGCGACCGCGACCCTTGCCCTCGCGCCAACGCTGGACGAGATGGTAGAGAAGCGAGGACAAGACGATGATCACCAGCATCACCAGCACGCCGCTAACAATCCAGACCCAAGTTGGGACCAGCATCAAGCTGCTGCCTTGACTCTGGTTGTTGCTCAGTGGCAGGCCCTGCAGCTTAATATGCACCTGGTCACCGTTGCGGAAATTCTGATTCTGTAGCAGCAGATAAGGATGATTATTCGCCGTCATCAATCCCTTGGAGGGCAACGCGCCCGAGCTGGCCTGCAGGGCGGGCGGTGTTAAGACCGAGAGCTGAACCGTCGGGTAGAAGAAAGTATAGGCAAAATCATAGCTGCTGCTCTGATATGGTACCTCGAACGAGAAAGAAAATTGGGTCTCTCCCGGTGGCACCGCTGCATCGCAGGCGAAGCCGCCGGCAACCTGAACGGCCTCTACACCGTTAAAACCCTGGGCCAGAGCTACATTGCGCGCTCCCTGGGGCAGCGAAAAGAGCAGAGCATTGGGGCGTCCCTGACCGGCGTTCAGCGACCCGACATAGGTCGTTTTCCCGACGTTCTGGAAAAAGTAAATCTCCGAGACGCTGAATGTCCCCTTACTGGCGTCAGGCTCGTGCACCAGAATCGTCGCCTGCACGACTGCCACATTCGCACTGCTGCTGCTGGCATCGTAAACCGTTAGCTCAATCTGCTGTACTGCTTGCTTGCTAAGATCGATGAGATCTGAGACATACTGAGCGCCCTGATAGCGGGTGTAAACCGCATACTTGACCGTACTGGCCGTTGACAGGCCGGTGAAGACAAAGGCGCCCTGACTATCGGTCTTGCGCGTCGTCAGATCGCGTGCTGACCCATCCTGCGCCATTTGCAGAGTCACACTTTGACCCGCGACCGGTGCCTGATCATGCGTTCCATTCACCAGATGGCCGCGAATCGTGCCCGTGCCAGCTCCACTGGCTGCCCGGGCCGAAGCAGCGGGGGACAGCAGCCAGAGCAAGGCAAAGAAAGCTAGCAGCGAAAAGGCAGCAGCCGAGGAACAGCGGCCAGGAGCAGGCCCACCACTAGACACCATTGCTTCTTCCGGCATCTTCCTCCCTCAACAGGCGCAAGCGCTCTTCAATCAAGGCATCCAGTTCCTTTTCACGTGAATGACGCTCCTTGATAGCCAGTAACGCACGCCGTAGATAGCGCTCCCGCAAGGAGCGATAATCAGTTTCCGTCAAGTTACCAAGTTGATACTCTAACTCGACTTCATGGAGAGCAGCCCGCGCCGCCGACTCTTCCTCAGAAGGCCCCGGGCCTGGCATTGTCGCCGAAAGCGAGTTCCAACCTTCTTCAGCAGCGAGGCCAGCCTGATGCTCGGCTGGGCGCACCAGTGGATAAAGCACCAGAGCCAGGGCCAACAGCCCTAATGGAATAGTCAGCAGGAGAGCCAGCGGCGAACCAGGAAAGATCATCAAGACCCCCTCTGTGTCGGTAACGGCTGGAACAACGGATCATCTGCGGACAGCTCGGCCTCCAACTCGGCGCGATAGCGCTCCAGCTCCTCATCAGGCACTGGATCGACGAGAGCCGACCCGGCCTCAGCCTCCACTGTCTCAGACTGAGCCTGACGATGTTGACGCCACTCGCGTAAGACGAAACCGATAAGCACGGCTCCCCCTAAGAGGATGGCCGGCGGAATCAGCCAGACCAGCAAACTGAAGCCCTGGCGAGGCGGATTCCAAAGAATGGTCTCCCCGTAGCGATCTACGAAGTACTGAATCACCTGCTGCTCTGAGCGGCCCTCCTGCAGCTGCTGGCGAATAACAGCGCGCATCTGCTGAGCCAGCTCTGAGGGCGAATCCTGCACTGACTCACCCTGGCAAACCGGGCAGCGGAGCTGAGAGGCCACCTCAGCTACTCGCTGATCCAGCGTGGTTGCCCTTGGATGAGAGAGATAGACAAGCCACCAGACCAGGGCGATGGTCGCGACAAGCAGCAAGGCGAGTGCGGGAACAAGCGCTTGCCGCGGTAGCCGTTTCATTGACTCGCCTCCCCCCCACGCTCTCCCGCCAGGTCCGACGAGCCTGACAGGAACGGCGTCGTAGCGCGCTCAACAACCTGGGCTGAGACCACAGCCTGCCTCTCCTTAGCGCTGCTGGCCTCAGCAACGGGCCCGCCTGGAGCCGTCGCTGCCTGGGCGAGCGACCTCCCTGGTGCCTCAGTCCCCTTGCCCTCGACAGCGGCAGGCGAAGGAGCCAGGCGGCTGAAGCGGACCCGTGCAGGAGGCTCGGGCCACCAGCAAACCACACCGCCCAAGATCATGACCAAACCGCCCAGCCAGACCAGGACCGTTAGCGGATTCACATAGATGTGGACGGTCGCCTGCGCGGCCCCCTGCCAGTCTTCCAGGAAAACGTAGAGATCCGTCAGCCCATAGGTCGTAATCGAAATCATGCTCGCCGGCTGATCGCTGAAGTTGTGATAGATCTGGCGCCCGGGATAGATATAGCGTAAAAGCTGACCATGCTGCCAGATCTGGAACTGAGCCATCACCACATCCTTCTCAGGATAGAAATTCTCAATATTGCCCAGATAGACCAGCTGATAGCCAGCGATACTCACCTGCTGACCAGGCTTGAGCGTAGCATCGCTCTGCTGCTGGAAGAAGTGCGAGCCAATGACCCCCACGGCCAAGATCAACAAGCCCAGATGGACCAGGTAGCCGCCATAGCGACGGCGATAGCGTGCGAAAAGCATGAGCAGCGCACGCAGATACGGCTCTCCGTGGCGATGGCGCACGCGCACCCCGCGCCAAAGCTCATACAGAATCGCACAGCCGGTAAAGCTGCAGACCGAGAAAGCCACATTAGCCCACAGCGACGGTACCCCAAGCAAAGGCAAAATGGCAGCGCAGAGAGCCGCCAGCAGCGCCGGAGGACCGGCATTGCGACGCAGCGCCTGCAAGGAAGTACGGCGCCAGGCCAGCAACGGCCCAATGCCCATAGCCAACAAGAGCAGCAAGAAGAGCGGGCCAGTCACCTGATTATAAAAAGGCGCCCCGACGCTCATCTCCTCATGGCGCACAGCCGCCGAAATCAGAGGGAAGAGAGTTCCCCAGAGTGTCGCAAAGGCAATCCCGACCAGCAGCAAATTATTCACCAGAAAGATCCCCTCGCGGGAGACCACTGAGTCAAATTCCTGTTCAGCGCGCAGGCGAGGCAGACGGAAAAAGAAGAGGCCCAGACTAAAGATAATGATCAGCGCCAGGAAGGCCAGGAAATAGGAGCCGATCGTCGAATACGCGAAAGAATGGACCGAACTAATAATACCGCTGCGCACCTCGAAGGTGCCGAAAATCGACAAAGCGAAGGAAGCGATCACCAGCGCCAGATTCCAGACCTTCAGCATGCCGCGGCGCTCCTGGACCATTGTCGAATGCAAGAAAGCCGTTGCCGTCAACCAGGGCAACAGCGCCGCATTCTCCACCGGGTCCCAGCCCCAGTAGCCGCCCCACCCGAGCACATGATAGGCCCACCAGGCCCCCATCAACAACCCGGCGCTCTGGATGGTCCAGGCCGCCAACATCCAGCGTCGGAGCGCCCGCAGCCACTCACTATCAAGCCGCCCTGTAATCATCGCCGCCACAGCAAACGCGAACGGCAGCGAAAAGCTCATATAACCCATCAACAGCAGCGGCGGATGCAGCAACATGCCCGGGTCCATCAGCAGCGGGTTCAGGCCCACGCCATCGGCAGGCGGATGAGCGAGACGCACAAAGGGACTGGAGACGGTCGCCAGCATCAACAAGAAGAAGGTCTCGATAGCCATCAGCGTGGCCAGAACATACGGAACCAGCGCTGCGGGTGCGCGGCGGGAGGTCAGCACGAAGAGGGCGGAGAACAGGGCCAACATCAAAGCCCAGTAGAGCAGTGAACCCTCCTGACCGCCGTAGAAAGCCGCCGTCACATAATACCAGGGCATACTGAGGCTGGAATGCTGCGCCACATAGCTCACGCCGAAGTCGTGCAGCAGAAAAGAGGCCACCAGGGCCGCTGAGGCCAATATCAGGAAAGCCGCGACCACCAGCGTCGCCCGTCGAGCGCTTGCAACCAACGCCTCATTCTGCCGCCAGGCCCCAGCCACCGCCGCCACCGGTGTATAGATTGCGAAAAGCAGCGCCAACAGAATAGCGCTCGCGCCCAGATCAGAAACGTACACAGCTCTCTTCTCCCTCAAAAACACTCCCACAGTGGGGCAGTTGCTCCATCAGCAAGCTGCGCCTATAGCAGGCAGAGAAGGCAGAGATCAGCCGAGAACGAAAACCAAGCAGAGCTACAGCGCGGTCCCGGTTCAACTACTGCCAGATGTTGGTGTTGCGGCCTGGAACTTCGACGGGCACTTTGCCAGCAAAGTCTGGGCCTCGAAGGCGCCCTGACCACGATAATAGCCCTCAACTACTACCTGAATGCCCGCGCGAAAAATATCAGGAACCACGCCGCTATAAACGACCGGCAGCGACTGCCGATTGTCAGTAATCACAAAGCTCAGCGTCTGGTCGTGGCGCGCGATCGAGCCGGGTTGTACCACGCCCATGACCCGTACCGCCTGACTGCTGCAGGTCGTACAGTGCTTTAACTCGGAGATCGTCATATAATAGACAGCGCTAGAACGCGTATTCGCCACAATCAAATAGATGACAGCAGCGGCGATCGCCAGACCAGCGATCAGCAGACCAGCCGGTAAGCGCCGGCGCTTAGGCGCTGGCGTCTGAACAGTATCTTTCTCAGTCTGAGTAGAAACCACAGCCGACTGCACGAAGGGAACCTCCACACAGCTGGAAAGCGAGCCTGGTCCACAGGCAGGCTCGCGCTTCACTCGCCTTCATAATTACCCGCTCATTGAACTGCGGCACCCGCTCCCTGTCTCTCTGCGGTCCTCACTCCGCCTCACCTACCTCTGGCAATCGGAGCCCAGCAGCGTGATCACTGCCAGCAGAGCAGACAGCCAACCGAGCCAGCCGATCCCTCGACTCTGCAGGCCAGCTAATGGCCTATCCCTGTCAGGCTGGCCTCGAACAGCATATTGAGCAGAGCGCCGAGGGCAAAGACTAGCACGCCTAGGGCCAACATCAAGCGAGGAGCGACCTGAGCAAAGCGCGACGAGCGGCGAGCCAACCGGCGAATCGGGCTCTGTCCCAGATAAAAAGCCAGAGCGAACAGACCCAAAGCCAGAGTAATTTTCAAGCCCAGCGTCAGCAAATAAGGCAGACCGAGGCGCGTCTCCGTCAGGCGATCCACTGTTAAAAAGGCCCCACTCACCAACAGCAAGCCGACACAGCCATTGACCAGGCGCCTGAAACGCGCGGCTATTTTAGCAGCCAACTCAGGCGCAGGAGCCAGACGCAGAGCCGGCTGCACGACCAATAAATACATTGCACTACCGCCAATCCAGGCAGCGGCGGCCAGGGTATGTGTCACCCGCATCAGCAGCAGCAGCGCCTGTGGCAGCAGCGCCAGCAGCCAATCCATAGCCAGCCCCTTTCAGCCTCGTAGGCCACCGTCCCGTTTTCCCTTCCCTGCCTGAGTAGAACGCTCATGCTTTCTTCAAAAGCTGGCTCTGCATAGCACAGCTCTCTGACCTTCTAATCTCAATGACTCAGCAATTTCAGGCCCTGCTCTAAGAGCTGGACTGTCAGCTCACCCTCATGCCAGCCCACGATCTTGCCCGTGCGATCGATAAAGATCGTCGTGGGGAGATTGGCCACACCGTAGCTGATAGCTGTCGCTCCGCTGCTATCGCTGACATTCGTATAAGTGATCCCGTGCCCTTGCAAGAAGCTGAGCGCATCGTTGCGATTGTCCTGGAAATCGAGGCCTAGAAAGACGATACCCTGACCCTGGACGCGTTGCCAGGTAGCCTGAAGGACTGGAGCCTCGCGCTGGCACGGCTCGCAAGAGGACTGCCAGACATTCAAGACAATCGCCTGTCCCTTAAAATCGGAGAGAGCGACCGAACTATGAGACCCGGCACCAGGAGCCAGCAAAGGCAGACGGAAATCCGGCGCCATCTTTCCTACCATTGGACCGCTGAAACCCGCGGGAGCTGTCTGACTATTTGTGCTGTTCTGTCCCGGTGCGGGTGTCAACAACTGCGACCACAGCACGGCCAGCAGCGCCACATTGAGCAGGCTCACGATCACAAAGATCGCAATGCTGCGTCTCCGCCTGCGCCGTGCTTGGGCCAGCTCGCTAGCCAGCGCGGTGCTCTCGTTGGCCGGTAGCGTTTCAGTGCTCATCGGTGCCCTGTTCGTTTTGCGTGCAAGATGATGCCAGGCTAGATTATGAGGGTGCTGCCTGATAGCGGGCTTGCAATCGTTGACCCATACCTTACAATAGCCTGAATATCGGTGGCTGTCAAACAAGCGAGCCTGAGCAAGGAGCGGCGGGCAGGCCTCCAGTGCGCGCCTCTCTGCTGACGGGCAGAGAGCACTATCAGCCGGTCAGCCGGCCAACAAAAAGGTACCTGCAAGAGCAGCGCTGCTGACCTTGGACTCTCCAGCGCTGCTCTCCAGGCACCTCATCCCTCGCCGGCCAGACCAGACCAGATCAGGAGTTCGGTCCTAGTCTGCCTTCGGGCTGCACCGCGCGAACTTAGCCACGGGCGCTCACCCGGCTCTGAGCAAACAGCTCGACCATTGCCCGATTGAAAGCGGGCAGATCGCGAGGGCTGCGGCTACTCACCCAGTTGCGATCACGCACAACCTCCTGATCCACCCAGTTGCCGCCGGCGTTGCGGATATCGTCCTGGATCGTATGGTAGCTTGTTAAGGTGCGTCCCCGTACTAAGCCAGCGGAGACCAACAACCAGGGGCCATGACAGATGACCGCAATAGGCTTGCCGGCAGCGTCAAGACGCCGTACAAACTCCTGGGCCTCACGCTGGACGCGCAGGGCATCGGCATTCAAAGCCCCGCCCGGCAAAAGGACCGCATCAAACTCGTCTGGATTGGCCTGTTGTAGCGTCAGATCGACCGGGAAGCTGTCACCCTTCTCAACATGATTCACTCCCTGGATCTGACCGGCCTTTGGCGCCACAATGGCTGTGCGGGCCCCAGCCTCTTCCAGCGCCTTCCTCGGCTCGCTCAGCTCAACCTGCTCAAAGTAATCCGTTGCCAGAATAGCCACGCGCATACCCTGGAGATTCGTCCCTTGCATCGATCGCAACCTCCTTCGCAAAGGGCAACAAACAACACAGACAACGATCGTCAAAGCAGCGTGTCCCATTCCACCTAGGTGCTTCCTCCACCCACAGGTACACGCACTGCCCCCCATATAAGGAGACTCTGCTATTGGAGGCCGGCGAGAAGAGTATATAAGTGAGATGCGTACCAACGGACATCAGTGGCTCAAGCAGGCAGCAAGACAGGCAAGCGATGAAAGCAAACCCCAATCTATGGAGCAGCCTGAACAGAGCCTGGCTTGAGCCTAGCCCAAGCGTGGTAGCTCCACCTTCGAACGGGCACGGAAAATCATCCGGATTCCCGTTCCGGCGAAGCCGAACGCTTCGCGGAGACGGTTTTCCAGGTAGCGCTCGTAGCTAAAATGGAGGTAATCCGGGTTGTTCACGAAGAAGACGAACGTTGGCGGATTCACCTGAGCCTGAGTAGCATAGAAGATCTTGAGCTGGTGCCCGTGAACCGTTGTCGGATGATGCCGGCGGATCGCCTCCTGAACGACCTCATTGAGGCGCGCCGTGGGGATGCGCACGTAGCGGGTGTCCGCGATCTCGATGGCCTTACGCAGCAGCGACTGAACATGATAGCCAGTTTTTGCTGAAGCAAAGACCACCGGGGCATACGGAATAAACTTGAGACCCGCGCTCAGAATCTTGCGGTACTCTTCGGCTTCAGCGATTTCCCTGGCCAGGCTGAGAGGCTCTCCCCGGCGTGCGGCCCGGCGCTGCTCCTGGACAATATCCCACTTATTCACAACAACGATAATGCCCTTAGCCTGCTCATGAACATAGCCCGCGATATGCGTATCCTGAGCCGCCAATCCCTCGACAGCATCGATCAAGAGGAAAGCCACATCGCAGCGGTCAATGGCCCGCATCGAGCGCATCACGCTATACTTCTCGATACCCGGCTCAATACGCCCGCGCCGCCGGATGCCGGCGGTATCGATGAGCACCAGCTTACGATCTTCAAAGAGCAGCTCGGTATCGATCATATCGCGCGTGGTGCCGGGCACCTCACTCACAATGGCGCGCTCGTAGCCCAGAATACGGTTAAGCAGCGACGACTTACCGACGTTCGGGCGCCCGACGATCGCGATGCGAACCTGCTCGGTTTCGTCCTCCTCGGCCTGCTCTTCAGGGCTTTCTGGCGGCAAAGACTCGACGATCTTGTCAAGGAGATCGCCGGTGCCCAGGCCGTGCAAAGCGGAGATATCGATCGGTTCGCCCAGGCCCAGCGCATAGAACTCTGGAGCGTGCTGGCGCTGCCTGTCGTTATCAGCCTTATTGGCGGCCAGAATCACCGGCTTGTTGGTGCGGCGCAGGAGGGCGGCCACCTCCTCATCAGCGGGAGTGACGCCTGTGCGCACATCGACCATAAAGACAATCACATCGGCCTCTTCGATGGCCAGGCGCACCTGAGCGCGCACGTGATCCATCAAATCGCCGCTGACCCCGCTTAAACCAACCTGGCCCGGAGGAGCGGCCTCACCAAGGGCCAGGCCGCCAGTGTCAATCAGCGTAAACGTTCGCCCGTTCCACTCTGTATCTCCATAGAGGCGGTCGCGCGTTGTCCCTGGCAGATCCTCGACAATGGCGCGCCGCTCACCGATCATGCGATTGAAAAACGTGGATTTGCCGACATTCGGTCGGCCTACAATGGCGACAAGTGGCTTCATAGCCCCTACCACCCCTTTCTTGCGATCCCGCAAAGTAGTGAGTAAGAGAAAAAACAGCCTGGGTTTGATTATAACACAAACTCAGACACCCTTTGAATCCCTGTTTTTCTGCACGGCATTATGCTGCAACGCTCATCAGGAGATGCTATAATGTAGAAGCTGGTCGCCTATCTGACGCGTTCAATGCGCCGAAAAGGCATTGAAAAGCTGATGAGAGCAGTGCGTCAGAAAAGGCCAGGCCGGCGCAAGTGAAAGCGGCAGGCCGTACATACAGGCAAGAGCGGAGCGCGGTTCGCGGCAGCGCACCCGCTTGCTCCCTGGCAACGAAGGTAGGAAAAACATGATCAAGTCCCATTCCCACTACTTTACCAGCAGCGCAAGGAACATCTTCAAAGAAGCGCAACAAGCTGCAGAAAGATTCGAGCAGACATACATTGCGCCGGAGCATTTCCTTGTCGGACTGGCGAGCGGTGAGGCAACCAATGCCTCCAGGCTGCTGAATAAGCTAGAGGTAGAGCCGCAGCGGTTGAGGGAGGCTGCGGAACAAGCGATTGCCGAGCAACTGGCCGCCCATCCTGACAGTCAGAGGCAATGGCTTGGCCTGACTGACGAGGCCAAACAGGCTGTTGAGTGGGCGGTCGACGAGGCACATCAGGAGCAACTAAGCTCTGTTGGCAGCGAGCATCTCCTCCTGGCGCTCCTGCGTCAGCATGGAACCCTGGCGAGCGAGGTTCTAGAGAAGCTCGGGATCAGTCTGGAGGCCGGGCGCGCCCAGCTCCAGCGTCTGCGCCAGGGAGGGCATCTGTCGGAGCCCTAAGCGACGCGGCGAGACTGGCAGGATCGAGGCGGCGGTTGATTGTCGCCTGAGCCGGTGACTGCGCCTGAACAGGGGAGCTGGCGAGACTGCAGATCCGCAGCGCAAGCCGCTCCCCTATGCTGTTCACACTATTTGAAGCCGAGGGCAAAGATATGCAGGCGGCCTCCCAAAACCGTCGTTGGTAGCGTGATACTCTTCACCGTCTTCTCAGGATCAAGCGGTAGCTCTGTATAGAAGACGTAAGCTCGTTGGAGCTGCGGACCGCTGGGGCCATTATAGTAAGCGGTCACAATGGCGATGCTGTTGCCACAGCTTGGCGCGAAGGAACCGTTCCCTAGAGTCCAGTCGCTCAGGCAGAGCGGCAGGGGCTGAAGCGAGCCATCGCTATAGCGGACCAGCACCTGACCATGAGCGCCCGAGGCATCGCTGTGATCAGCGGCACCCAGCAGAGCCAACACGGTCTTATGGGGGCCGCCACTCAAAGGAATGGTCTGCCCATTTGCCAGATAGTTATTGTTAGCCCCTGATGGGACATTGGGCCAGCTAAAGACCACTCCATTGTAGCTCAGCGATTGCCAGGGAAAGACGCCAACGGCTGCCAGAGCCTGGGCTGAGTAACTAGCCCCTGCGCCATCGAAATTAGCGGCCTGGGGATTGCTATCATCGCTCGTGCCGGCGTTATTGTAAGGTGTATCCTCTGCCGTCTTCGTCGAAAGAGCAAAGACATGCAGCAGGCCCTGATTCACCCTCGCCGGTAGAGTCACACTTTTAACCGACTTGCCGCTTTGCAGAGCCACCTCAGCGTAGAAGATATAGGTTTTCACTGGCTCCTGTCCCGTAGGCTGGTTGCGGTAAGGCAGGACGACAAAGATACCGTTGCCGAAGGACGGTCTGCTAGCTTTGCCGTCATTAAGGGTCCAGTCGCTAAAGCCGAGCGTAAACGCCTGGCGACTGCCGTCACTGTAGTTGACATAGGCTGTACCGTATGAAGGGCCGCCCGAGGCCGCGCCCAGGAAGGCCAGCAAACTGGCATTCTTCTGAGGAGCCACCGGCAGAGTCTGCCCGCATGCAATATAGTTATTGAGCTGGCCAGCGGCTGCGTTAGGCCACTGGAAGACCACACCGGATACGCCGCGGTAGAAGGCGTTATCGCCGGGATTGATGCCCGCCTGCTGTAGAGCTTGCAACGAGTAGCTATGGCCGGCATTATCGAAATTGGCATGGGCGGGCAGGTGATCATCGCTCACCCCAATGTTGTTGTAGCTCCCATAGAGGCCCTGCGTTGCCATAGCGAAGACATGCAAGCGGCTGGGGCCGGAAGGCTCTGGAGGGAGCGTCACACTCTTAACCACCCTGGTTGGATCGACCGCCACATCGGCATAGAACAGATAAACTGCGACGGGCTGCTGACCGCCAGGTCCATTGCGGTAGCTCATCGTCGCCACCAGCTTATTATTAAAAGCTGGCGTGCTAGTGGTCCAGTCAGTCAGACCGAGCGTAAACGGCTGTGTCGAGCCGTCACTATAATTAATGCGGCCAATACCACTAGTCGAACCTTGGGTAGCCGAGCCGAGGAAGGCCAGCAGGGTTATGCCTGGGCCGCTATTCAAAGGAATTGTCTGACCGTTGGCCTGGTAATTATCCTTAACGCCGGCGGGCAGGTCTGGCCAAATAAAGGCCAGGCCGTTGCACAGCACGCTCGCCCCGGGAGTAATCCCCACCTGAGCCAGAGCCGTAGCTGAGTAGCTATAGCCCAGGCCGTCATAGTTGGCCGCCTGCACGTTCTGCGTAAAATCGTCGCTGATACCCACATTGTTATAGGTCACCGGTGGAGGTGGAGCGCTCCCCTTATTAAGCAGACCGTAGATAGTCAAAGTCGTCTTAGTCGGCACGAAGACCCGGCCATCGGCAATTGTTGGCGTACTAAACTTCACATAACTATCGAGCGTATCGTAGTCTGCGTCCTGGGAGCTGCTATACAACTCATGGGACAGGTTAGTCGCATCGTAAGCGCGCAGGACGCCGCTGGGATCGATCAGCCAGAGGATACCGTTACTGGTCCCATTGCTAGAGAGCGAAGGATTGCCACCAGAGAAAAGAAAGCTGCGCTCAGGTGTCTGTGAGCTTGGTGCAGATGAGAGCAAAGCCTGCCCCTTGCTGTTATGCTGCAGGCGGTAGGCCAGAGTAGGGTGTCCGACGCTGGAAACGTAGACATACTCCGCATTAGCGCTCCGCCAATAAGCGGGGGTACCATACATACCGCCGACGGTGCTGGGTGGTGTCTCCTGGAGCACCTGATCGACATCGGTGCGACTTCGATTCGTCTCTGTGCAGGGCTGACTGATCGTCGTGAACTGGCCCAACTTATTGGTATCCAGCACATAGATGCGGCCCTCCTTGCCGCCGCCGATCAGCTCCTGGTAGGAGGGGAGCAAAAGAGGCCCGCCGGAGCCAAGATCGGCGTCGGCCTCGCCCAGGCACTCTTGATTGAAGGGGGCGAAGTAGTCCAGCAGGCGCAGATCGGGACTCAGCTTGATAAAGCTATCGCCCAGCGACGGGCGGGGAGCAGTCGGCTCAAAATCGCCGTTGCCGCTGATAAAGTAGATATTGCCCTCGCCATCGGCGGCCAGGCCGCCGCCACCGTGCCAGACTCCCGCACCGGCCCCATCGGGTGTCACGTTGAAGACATGGGTTTGATGGAAGCCGCTACCATCGTAGCTATAGCTCATAATCCAGCCGTGGTAAGGCATATTATCGCAGAACGAACCCCAGGCAATGTAGATCTGGCCATTCGCTAGCAAAAGAGCGGCACGCTGGCGTTCGTAGCGGGGGTCAAAGCTCACGGTGCCGTTCTGACTACCGGCGCCCTGACCTGGGACACTGGCCCGAACCACGACCGGGCTGCCCGGGCGCTCGCGACCCGTGCTAATATCGATGGCATGCAGCCGATCGAAGAACTGTCCACTGCTATTCTCCGAGAAGGTCACAAAGAACATTGTCCGTGTAGACAGATCGATGACCGGCGTGCCGGTAATGCCGATCTCTGGCACTGTGTCGCCGCAGGCCACGTCTTCCCAGGCCACTGTTGTCTCTCCGGGGGACAGATAATTCACATGCCAGAGTGGAGGAGGGGGGCTAGTACTGGCCTGGGCATCGGCATCGAAAGCATAGATGCTATCATGCTCAGTGGCCACAAAAACGACGTTGTGGGGCAGGCCATTTATGTTGAGGTTGGGGACATAGAGGGGCTGGGCATAGATCTGTCCATCGACTGGGTAAGCCACGCGCTTGCCGAAGCTCTGGGCGTTAACATTACTCAGGGTGAGAATCGTCTCAGTCGTATTCTGGCCGCTGCGCCAATTATCGTTTTTATAGGTCAACACAGCGGTATGACCGCTACTGCCTGGTGCCTTTCCCTGGAGGCGACTGGCTGAGCTGGCCTTCGGCATAAGGAAATGATCGGCCCGGAGCCGTGTGCCCATTAAGGGGTCAAGTAAAAGCAGTGCGGTAAGTAGCGACAGCGTGAACAGCCAAATCAGCGGGTGCTGCTGACGTGAGAAACGAGCCTGGCTCATCAACCCTCCTCCTCTTCTTCTCGCTATAGCGGGCTACTGCTGCTTCCATGCAGCGGTGAGCATACTATCTCTTGGCAGAGAATCACCTATTTAACAGCTTAGAATAGGTAAAATAGAATTGATTGCTGTCAAGTTAATAACTACTCTAATTGTAGTGTAGAGTTGTGAAAAAGGGGGGAGGGAGCTAGAGGATCAAGGCAAGAGAGGAAGGAGAAGGGGAGTTCCCTCCTCTCAGCGTCGAGAGGGGGTCGTCTTCTCCTCCGCCAGGATAAGGCGAACCAGGCGTTCGGCCAGCGCGATCGAATAATTCTGGCCGCGATCATGGGGATAGACCTGAAACATATTAGCCAGCCAGAGGCCAGGCAGGGGGGTCTTAAGGGGTGGGATATGCTCGCGGTAGTCGGGAGTAACGATCGGTTGGGCAAAAGGAGCGTGAAACATCCAGCTCTCGCGTACCCAAGAGGGATCGAAATCGGGGCGGATGCGGCGCAGGTGAGGTAAGAACTGGGCCAGGACCTCAGCTTTCTCCATGTGGAAGAGCGGATCATCCATCGGGCGATAATTGCCCAGGTAGAGCAGATGGCGACCGCCGTACTCCTCGGGGGGGCGCAGATTAGTATGTTCGACGATGCTCAGGAAAGGATAACCTGGATCGCAGATATTGAGCCAGTAGGTAGCGGTCAGACGGCGATCGAGGGCCAGGATCAGACAATGGGCGCCGTAGGCCTGGCCCCACTCGTAGCGGGAGCGGTAGTCTGCTGGCAGGGCGGGGATCAAGCGCAGCGTCAGGCGAGTAGCCAGCGTAGAGATCACGCGATCGACGGTCCAGGTGCCGCGGGTAGTACGCACCTGCCAACTGCCGTCGGCCAGGGGCTCAGCGCCCTCGATGCGGGTGCCGAGCAGGACCTTGCCCCCGAGAGAAGCGATGCGTTCCACCAGGCGGTCGTAGAGCTGTTGGAAACCGCCCTTGAGGTAGCCCAGGCTAGTGGTGCGGTCATGGAAGCGGGCCCAAAACCAGGGCAAGGCGATCTGCTCATGGAGGGCGCCGAACTTACTGACAAAAAGCGGCTCAAAGACCAGTTCATAGGGGCGTTTGCCCATCCAGCGCCGCAGCCAGGGAGCGGCGGTGCGGCCCTCCAGTGGCCAGGAGGGGGACAATTTCAAAAAAGCGGCCACGGCTCCGACGCGCAGGCGTTCATAGAAGCGCAGTGGGCGGAAGGCCAGCAATGACGTTGGCGAATCGAGGCGGTAGATCTGGCCTTCGATCAGCGATTCTGTGCGAGGGGTAGACCAGACCAATTGTGGGCCAAGCCCCAATTCTTTAATCAAGCGAATAGCGGCGCGATCGGTGCGGAAGAGGTGATGATAGAACTTCTCCAACCAGATACCAGGCTCGACCTGAAAGCCGGCGGCCAATCCGCCGGGGATTTCCTCTTGCTCAAAGACCATCACCGACTGGCCGGCCTGCGCCAGGCGGTAGGCGGCGACCAGGCCGAGCGCTCCGCCTCCGAGGATGGCGTACTGTCGCTGCATAGTGGTATAGCTCCTCTCCCTGGTGCTCGCGGGGGCCCTTCCCCTTTTTTATATGCTGGTGGCTTAAGCTTGCTCGTGGTCCCTGGCCCGGCCTGATCTTCCCGTGACCTGGACCTGGGTAAAGTGACCTGTAGCGGTGGCAGGTGCCTGAATGCCTGCCCGGCGTGCAGGTTCCGGGCCAGGAGGCCAGAAAATAGGTGCAGCCGGAGAAACGAGCCAAGCGCATCAGCCTCCTATAGTGAGAGGGCCTCGCCGGCGTCCTTGCTCTCTTGCTGATTGGCATCAATTGTACCATAGGCCTCGGTACTGTACCAGCCCCCAGCCATGCAGCCTCACCTTGTTCACTATCCGAACCTTTTCTTCTCTCTTTCATCAACAAGCCTCAAGCATACTCAAGCTTGCTCCAGGTTGTTCTTAGGCAAGACTGTTATCTCGGGATAAGCAAGCTTTCACTGTTTAACTCGGTGCGTTAGAATAAACAAGTAGCAGGCGGTATTTTATCTATCGTACTTCCCGACTCCTCCCTTTTAGGAAGCTCCATAGAGAAAGGCATAGCTCATGACCAATCTGAGTGCCAGACTGGTTAATCAACCCTTAGAGCAGCTTGTGGCAATAGCCGAGCGCTATAGCGGCATGGATTTAGAGCTAGCAGTAGCCTATATCTCTCCTAACGGCGTACGCGGTCTCAATCCACTCATCAAAGCTGCAAAACGTACGCGAATCACAGTTGGAGTCGCTCCAGTCAATCGTGTGGAGGCCTTCAGGCAGCTACAGGAGCTGGGGGCAGAGATCTACATCTACCTCACCGAGCCTGGCTACACCTTTCATCCCAAGGTCTATTACGGCAGCATGAGCAATGGACTTGCCTGGGCCATGATTGGCTCTTCGAATCTGACCAATAATGGCCTGGGCCTCAACGTCGAGCTCAATCTGCTCATTGAGGGGCGAAGATTCGGCGAGCCATTTACCAAACTAGAAGCGGTGCTGGAAGGTTACCGGAAACAGGCTCATCCCCTTACTGAGGAACTATATAGAAAACTGGAGGCTGCTGAGCAACGCTTGGGAAGCCAAGTACGCGAGAGGGACTATGCGGAGTATTTATGCAGGAAGGGTATATCTGTGGCGGCACGTCCTACGCTTAGCATTCCTGAACCATTGCAGCACCAGGCCCTGGAAGAATTAGAACGCTATATGCGAGAAACACGCATGGTCTACGCCTACCAGATGCTGCTCTGTCTCGTCATGTTAACCCGCGCTGATGAACGCGGCTTCTTTTCACAGCGTGAAACAGCGGCTTGTGTGCGGCGCTTCTATCAGCTGCGGGATCAGGAAGGATTGCCGCGTGAAAGGCGGCGTGGTGGAAGAAGAGCAGCGATTGAAGATCCAGAGCTGGACGAAGATGCTTTCATTGACATTATTCGTATTAATCCCTTCCCTCGTCTTGAGCGTCGAGGACTTCTGGAAAAGAGCACCGAAGGGGACTACTATATTGTCAGCCCGGTGCTTGTGCAGGCGCTGACCCCTGAAGTGCGTGCCCGATTGCGCGATCTGGCCATTCAACGCCTGGTACAGCATTTTAAAGAAGAACGGGCCACTATCGAAAGACTAGTCAGCAAAGCCATTGGCTAAAAAGCCTTGTGGGTCAGTTGTGGAACAGGGAGAGAGCGGCCTTGACGGGCATGCGCAATTCCCATACAATCTATTTACAGGGGAGAGATGTGCTGTCAGTCAGCTGGTGAAGCTCGGGAAACATCACGCACAGAAGATACGTCAGACCTTCATTCGCTCGTTCGATCGTTGTTCATCTGTCGGCACCACATCGGCCCTGGTTCTGGAGGGAGGTCGGGCCATGACGTCTGCTTCTACACCACGGCCAGAGGAGGAGTGGCTAAGTCTACGTGAGGCAGCAGAATTGCTGGGAATGCACCCGGCGACGGTTCGCCTGTGGGCCGACCGCAATGCCTTGCCCTCACGACGTACCAGTGGAGGCCATCGC
The DNA here is from genome assembly GCF_059696725.1 of Thermogemmatispora argillosa. Taxonomy (NCBI): domain Bacteria; kingdom Bacillati; phylum Chloroflexota; class Ktedonobacteria; order Thermogemmatisporales; family Thermogemmatisporaceae; genus Thermogemmatispora; species Thermogemmatispora argillosa. The sequence goes on from NZ_AP019377.1 coordinate 3,299,564, forward strand.
CGCTTCCGCCGCTCCGATATCGAGGCCCACTTGCGCCAGGAAAGCGAGCGCAAACCTCACCCCGCCGCACGACTCCTCGTGCAAAGCGTGCTGGGCCGCGTGCGCGAAGCCTGGGCTGAAGGGATGCTGGATCGCTTACCCTGGCATCGCCATTTCGATGAGGCCGCACGCGAAGCCTATCGCCGCCTGGGACGCCGCTTGCTAGAGCTGCTGCTGCGCGCCCTGACCGAGGCCGGCGCCTACCCCGAGCTGCTGCATGAAGCCGCTCACCTCGGCCATGAGTATGGCTCAATTACTCGCGCTTCCCATGTGCCCGTGGCCGATGCCGTGCGCGCCTTCCTCTATTTCCGCAGCCTCGTCGACGAAACCCTCATCCAACTGGCCGAGGTCCAGGGAACACGTGATCACCAGGAAATCCCCTGGGCCGAAAGCCTTTACCAAATCCAGCGGCTGACAAATGAGATCTTACCAGCCTTGATCGAGGCCGCCCTGGGTGAGGAGCGTGGTCAGCTCCCTTCTGCAGCTGGTCCCAGCAACCCTTCTCCTGGCGAACAAACGCCTTGCCAGTCCACCTCATAAAGCCTGTGCTCCTGCCAGCGCCACTATCGACCGCCTCTCTGCCGACCCCTGCCTTGCTTTGCCTCACTTCCCCCCACGGCGCCTAACTCCTGTTCATGCATGCTTCCCCGACCGGCTGCTTACCTTTCTCTCCTACAAGATTGGCCCCCCGATACAAAACGGGAATGATCGACGTATTACCACCTGTAAGCAGCACAGGCCTGCCACTCTCCGGGGGAAGAGAAGGCGGCAGATCTCAGCAGTAATCTAGAAAGTATTGCGTAACTCCCAGTCCATAATTGAATTAATGATACATTCTGTGTTACAATATGAATATAACTCTGAAAACGGCGTGGGCGGGAGTGGCCGGTGACTGGCAGTGCCGCTCATTCGTTCGTGAATAGGGGTACGACCAGAAGCAAGCACAGCAATTGTAAAGGCATGTTCTTCTGGCGGCTCCTGCCTGAAAGGCGGAGCAGCAAAAGCGATCAAGATTCTACTTTTCCTGTGAAATCCACTCCGTTACGATAGATTGTCAGTTTCTATTACCTGCTATTCTGGATATAAGGACCCTTTGACTCTCAGATGACGCCCTGTCTCTGAGACTTACGGGTCAGTGCAATGTGCGAAGTGTGAACGCTATCTCCGCTAAGAGTCAGCAGCCGGCAGGCAGGGAAAGCCTCTGTGCAGGCCCTGTCATGCGCTCAACAAGCAAGCAGGAGAGAGAAGAAGGGATATACTATGCCTGACGAGAGACAGATAGAGATCCTGGAAGAAGAGTCAGCAGGAGAGAAAACGGAGATCCTCCATCTTCCAGCTCGTCTGCCGGCCAACAGCCGTGCCGCTGCCGCGCAGCGGCTGGAGGAGCGCCCTGAGAAACCCCCCATCGGGGTCTACTATGAGGCGCCTCATCTGATGACTCACCCGCGCGGCTGGCGCCTGCGACGCCACTATAAGCGTAAGAACCTCCACCGCAGCAATCTGCGTTACGCGCTGGCCGAGAAGATCGGGACTCAGTGGACACTGATGCCGCTGGCTGTGATCTCGCTGGCCGTGATCATCGTGCTCACCAGCGTGTTGGTCGGCGTTGCAGGCCTGGTCAGTGCCACCCAAGAGCGCTTCGGACATCAGGTTGTCACTTTGGCTGATATTCTGCCCAAAGACAACCTGAAAATGTATGATGCTAATGGAGATCTGATCTATCAGATGACGAGCGAAGGACTGCAGACGACAGTCCCGCTCTCTCAGATCTCTATCCATCTCCAGCATGCCGAGATCGCTATCGAGGATCAGAATTTCTGGAATAACCCTGGCTACGATATCACCGGTATTGTGCGCGCCGCCCTCGACGATCTCACCCACGGGCGCATTGTCTCCGGCGGTAGTACCATCACTCAGCAGCTTATCAAAAATGCAATTGTCGGCAATAAAGATACTATTATAAGAAAACTACAAGAAATCATCCTCGCTCCGCAGGTGACACGCTACTACACCAAGGAGCAGATTCTTTCCATGTACCTGAACACCGTCTACTACGGTGAGCAGGCCTATGGAGCCGAGGCAGCAGCCTTCACCTACTTTGGTCTCAAGGATACCCCGACCAAAAAGGCAGCCGCTCAGCTCGACATTGCCCAATCGGCCATGCTGGCCGGCATTCCCAGCTCACCAATTGCGCGCGATCCTTTCATCAATTGGCCGGCTGCCTTCCAGCGGGCTAAGGACGTCCTGCATCAGATGCGCATTCAGGGCTACATCACGGCCCAGCAGGAGCGGGCTGCCATCGTGGAAATGCAGCAGCCGAATTTCCTGCACCGCGGTGTGGTAAAGAATAGTCCCGATGCGCCGCATTTCATCAATTATGCGCTCAACGAGCTGGCCCAGGTGCTGCATGTCAAGGTCTCTCAGCTCGCGCGCAGCGGCCTGATTGTTCACACAACCCTCGACCTGAATCTGCAGAAGCAGGTCTTCAATATCGCCAAGCAGCAGATTCAGAAGATGGCCTCCCACCATATGAGTGATGCAGCGGTCGTGGTGATGGACCCGCATACGGGGGCCATCCGCACGCTGATTGGCAATATTCACCCGAATGACCCGAACACTGGTCAGTTCGATGTGGCGACCCAGGGCTATCGCCAGCCTGGCTCTGCCTTCAAGCCCTTCATTTATGCCACGGCCTTCGCTCAAGGGATTAGCCCGGGTATGCCGGTCTATGATGGCCCCTTGACCATTCAGATGTGCTGCGGCCTGCCCCCCTACACGCCGCAAAACTATGATCGGAGCTATCACGGCCTGATCACCTACCGTTACGCTCTGCAGAACTCCTTTAATATTCCAGCGGTCAAGCTGCTCATGCAGGTCGGAGTCGATAAGTCTCTGAAGACGGCGGAGGCGCTGGGCATCACGGGCTATGTCGGCACACCTAACTACACGATGGTGCTGGGCACGCTCGGGGTCCATCTGCTGGATATGACCGCTGCCTACGCGGTCTTCGACAACGGTGGTATCCGTGTGCCGCCTCATGCGGTCGATACGGTGACCGACTCTCAGGGCCGCCTTATCTATCGCTTTGTGCCCCAGGGCAAGCGGGTGATCAGCCGCCAGGTGGCCTTTGTGATCACTGATGTGCTCAGCGATAACAATAACCGTACCTACGAGTTCGGGAAGTGCAGCGCCCTCTACCTTTATAGCAACTCGCAGCAGCAGTGTTATGCCGGCAATCCTGGCGTGGTGCGCCCCGCGGCAGCTAAGACGGGTACGTCGGAGAACTTTATGGATAACTGGACAGTGGGCTATACACCTGATGTGGTGGTGGGGGTCTGGGTTGGTAATGACGACAACTCGCCGATGATCAATGTAATTGGTGTCGATGGAGCCGGCCCCATCTGGCATGATACCATGCTCCTGGTGGAGAAGGGCAAGCCGGTGAAGCAGTTCCCCGGTCCACCGCCTGGTGTGGTTAAAAAGACAGTCTCCTACCCAGGGTTGACCTCAACCGATTGGTATATTGTGCACAATGGCGAGTAGGATAGAGGCGACCGCCTCTATCCTACCTGCACGCCAAGGCGCTCAAGCAGACGCCGACTGATCTCGGCGCGGTACTTAATGGGCATGCGGCCAGCGTGCCCGTGGGAGTCCGAACCGGTACTGAGCAGAAGGTCGTGTTTCTCTACGTAGGCGAGATAGCTCTCGATGCTTTCAGGACTGTGGTAGGGGTGGTAGACCTCGATCCCATCTAATGGAACTTCGGCCCGGACTTCGTCCAAGAGGGCAGGGTCATAGTAGGTGAAGCCGCGTTCGCGTCGCCCTGGATGGGCTATCAAGGCTACTCCTCCGCTGCGGTGAACAGCCTCGACGGTCTCGGCCATTTCCGCGTGGATGGTCCGCTGACCAGCCTCGCGCAGAATTTCTAAGGCGCCTGGCCAGTCCCGCGCGTAGCCATGTTCGATCAGGAGGAGGGCGTTATCTCGCGGCTGTTGCGGCTCTCCTCCGCTGGCGGCAAGCACTTCTGCGGCTCGCGGAAAGGCGTAGCCGCGCTTCTTGAGGGTGTCATAGACCTGGCGTGTCTGTTCCTGCTGTCGACGCTTAACGTCCGCGATAACATGGCGCAGGGGCGTGGTTTCAGGATCGAAGCCGTAGCAGAGAATGTGCGCCGCATGGTTGCGCCAGGTGGTGCTCATTTCAACCCCCACCAGCACAGGCAGCCCTTTAGCTGCGGCCTGCTGGCGTACGGTGTTGATGGTGTCAACACGGTCATGATCCGTAACGGCTACCAGCGCAAAGCCTTCTTGAACCAGATAGTCGATCAGCTGATCGGCTGTCCAGCGCCCATCACTATAGGTGGTGTGCATGTGCAAGTCGATGGGCGCTTCTGGAGAAAGCTTGAGCGGTGCGGTGAATATGTCCAACAGTGAACTCCTTCTGGCGAATTTTTTCGCTTGGTTATTGTTGAATTAGCGCTTTCAGCCAGTTCTAGGGTGGAAAAACAGCGCCCTGGCTAACGCCCCGGATCGGGTTGGGACGCTCTGCTCAGCTCTGTCCTGCTTACTTAGCAGGCTCCAGAGCTGGCGGCGGCGCAAAGCGGTGATGAGCCTGAGCGCTCGCTTGATCGATGCCCGGCTCGCCGTCGGCTGAGCGCCGACCTCTTCTCTTTCCCGCCCTCTCCCCCTATTCCTAGCGGCGGAAGCAGTAGCCGACACCGCGTACTGTCTGGATCAGCTTGGGATTGGCTGGATCTTCTTCGATCTTCTCGCGTAGCCAGCGCACGTGGACATCGACAGTGCGTGTGTCACCGACGTAGTCGTATCCCCAGACGTTATGAAGGAGTTGGTCACGCGTGAGGACCGTGCCACGGTTGCGCACCATGTAGACGAGGAGATCAAACTGCTTGGGCTGCAGCTCGATCTCTTGGTCGCGGCAGAAGATGCGTCGGCCATCGAGATCGATGCGCAGGGGTCCAGCCACTAGCTCGCGCCTGGGCCGCACTGGGGCCTCATTGCTGGCTCGCAGGCTCTCTTCGTCAAAGGCGCTGCCGTATTCGACGCGGCGCAGCAAGGCGCGAATGCGCGCCAGTAGCTCCCGTCGCCCGAAGGGCTTGGTGACATAGTCGTCTGCCCCCACTTCGAGGCCGACAACTTTGTCGATCTCGTCTCCTTTGGCGGTAAGCATGATGATGGGGATAGTGGCGGTTTCTGGCTCGCGCCGTAGCTGTCGGCAGACTTCCAGCCCGTCGAGGCCAGGTAGCATGATGTCAAGCAGGATGACATCGGGATGCTCGCTACGGGCCGCTTCCAGGGCGCTGTAACCATCTGCCGCTGTGATTACCTGGTAGCCGGCCTGCTCCAGGTTGTAGGCGATGGTTTCGACTAGCACTTCCTCATCGTCTACGACGAGAATCTTGCGCGCCACGGTTCTTCTCCATCCTCGTCTCTCTCTGGCTGGCTGAGCTTGGAGGGCATTACTCTGAATCACTTCATTTCATTATACTATATTTCTCATTCCTGGCGGCCAGTACCTGGCCCGGACCCCGTGTTGTGTTGTCCGCGGCTCCCTTGCATGGTAGCATGAGATGAGAGATGAACAGAGCAGGATCGGCTGCGGTAGGCCGGTCGCTCTCAACAGCCTGGCCCGGCTGAGCGGCCCGCTGCAGGCTGTTGTTTGTCCTTCGCTGTCTTGCCAAGTGAAAAATGCATGTATAAACAAGCAAAGCAAGGAGACGCTCCTTATGACTCATCTGTATTTGATCCGGCATGCGGAATCTCTGAACGCTGTTCAACATCGCTTCGGTGATCTGGACCTCTCTCCCCGCGGCATCAGGCAGGCCGAACGCCTGCGTGATCGCCTGGCTGCGACAGGGGAAATTGCCGCTGATGTCCTGATTGCCAGTACCTTACGCCGCGCCTATCAGACTGCTGAGATTATTGCGCCAGCTTTGGGCCTCCCGATTATCCCCGACGATGAGGTGCAGGAGATGCGTGAGGGGCAGGCTGCCGGGCTGAGCGAAGAGGAGTTTGTGCAGCGCTTTGGGCGCCCCGATTTTGAGCAGAATCCTTTTCAGCCTGGGGCTCCAGAGGGCGAAAGCTGGCCTGAGTTCATGCTTCGCGTGGGTCGCGCCCTCCAGCGTATTACCCGCGAGTATGCCGGTAAAACGATCGTGGTGGTCTGTCACGGCGGTGTAATCGATGGCTCATTTATTTACTTCTTTGGCCTCAATTCACTCGCTCTCCCATCTGTTCGATTTCAAACTCAAAATACGTCTATTACTCATTGGTATTACGGCGCCTCCTTCCCGGGCGAACGGGCCTACTGGCATCTGCTCTGTTACAACGACGCTTGCCATCTCCGTGACATGGAATAGGCTAGGAGACGGCTGGCTTGCGTGGTCTCATTTCGCTTGCTGAGGTCCGACTGATGCCTGCTTGCCGCAAGACGAGCCTGTCTTGCGGCTTTGGTGCTTGAAGAACAGGAAAGCAGCGGTGACCAGTCTCGGGCGGGTGAGGTACGTGGGCGGCATGGTTAGACGGCTGATCTGTGTTGTAATGAAGTGGAGGGAGAAAAAAGGAGGCAGCAAACCGGTCTGGCAGAGGACTCGCTCCTTTAGCCTGAGAAGGCGGATACGTACTGCTCCGCTAGACGTGGCGGCCTTTGCAGCTCGCAGGCTCTGTTTGGAGCCGGCGACACGGCCGTTGTCCGCAGGGCGAAGAGAGCAGGTCTCAGCGAGGCTTTGTTAACTAGCCTTAAAGCTGGTTTAACAAAGCCATAACATTGACGCGCTATGATTCTGCAAGAACTGGTTTGAGTTGCAAACATGTCCCTAAAGCAAGGAGACCCAGCACATATGCTTGATGGCGGAGAGCCATCCCGGATTGCAGCCGTGGATAGTGCTATTGAAACACGCAGATCTGTCTTACATGCCCTTGATAACAGCAATCTCTCGGGCTTCCACTGGAAAGCGATGATCACCTCAGGCATGGGCTTCTTCACGGATGCCTATGACCTGTTTATTATTGGTGTTGTCCTCGCGATCCTGACGCCCCTGTGGCATCTCGGCAATTTCGAGATCTCCCTCGTTGGCAGCACCTCGCTGATCGCCGCTGCTCTCGGCTCGATGATCTTCGGACGCCTTGCTGACTTTGTGGGGCGACGCTCGATCTACGGCTTCACGCTCTTGGTGCTGGCGGCAGGCGCCCTGGCCTCGGCTCTGGCGCCTAACGTGATCTGGCTGATCATCTTCCGCTTTATTCTCGGTCTGGGGATCGGTGGCGACTATCCTCTGAGCGCAACGCTCATGAGTGAGTACGCCAATCGGCGCGATCGGGGCAAGCTGGTGACGATGGTCTTTGCGATGCAGGGGGTAGGCCTGATTCTCGGCCCTCTGGTGGCTATCGCCCTCCTGCTGGCCGGCCTGGACCACGATTTGACCTGGCGCATTATGCTGGCTCTGGGCGCCGTGCCCGCCCTGGCTACTTTCTATCTGCGCCGCCAAATCGCTGAGACGCCCCGCTTTGCCCTGATGATGCAAGGCGATCTAGAGACCGCTGCGGCGACGATCAGTCAGGTTACAGGCCAGAATGGCCACAATGGCACGCGCCCCGCAATGCAGTCCCGGGCAGCGAGCCGCAGCACTCAGCCCGAGTCAGTCAAGGCGAAGACCTCAAAGCGCTCCTGGCTCCCGTTGCTTTGGCGGCCCCCTTACCTGCTCTGGCTGATTGGTACCGCTGGTGCCTGGTTTCTGCTCGACATCGCCTACTATGGTACGACGATCTCCAGCCCGCTGGTACTCAAAGCCCTCAATGCTCACTCCAGCCTGCTGCTCAACATGGTCTATACGTTGCTGATCTTCCTGGTGGCCGCTTTCCCCGGCTATATCGTGGCGGCGCTGACCATCGATCGCCTGGGTCGCAGGTGGATTCAGTGTGTGGGCTTTGCTATGATGGCTCTGGCCTATGGACTGCTGGCGATTTTCCCGAGCTTGACTCAGCTCACAGGGCCTTTCCTCCTGGTCTACGGTGTGAGCTACTTCTTCACCGAGTTCGGCCCGAATGTGACGACCTTCGTCTACCCGGCGGAGATCTTCCCGGTGATGGTCCGCTCCACGGCGCACGGCATTGCGGCTGCCCTGGGCAAGGTAGGCGCCTTTATCGGAGCTTTGATCTTCCCCTTCCTGCTCAGCAGCTTCCATCTGCCAGGAGTGATGACCTTCACCGCCATGATCTCGGTGGCTGGGCTGGTCCTGACCTTGCTGACGCTGCCTGAACCGAGCGGGCGCTCGCTGGAGGAGATCTCTGGAGAATACAAGCTGGTCGAGCAGGAGACGCTTGCCCCCTCTTCCTTGCTGACCGAGAGCGTTGCTGTCGGTGAGCTGGTTTCGCGCTAGACCGGCGGCGGGCAAGCCAGCGGGCGAGGAGCATAGCGTAAAGATGAGTGACCAAGTCCGGGCAGCCCCCGCCTCCGCCAGGAGGCGAGGGAGCGTTAGCCAGCAACCTGGTAGAGAGCAACGACGGCGTGTACAATAGCTCCTGAGTGTGAGAGCACGCCGTCTTTTCTTTGCCTGCTGCTTGCTGATGGGCTGTAAAAGGCCAGCAGACCAGCCCGCGCTGAGGCGGGGCACCAGGCTGGGCGAGTCTCAGAAAGGGGTCAACCTGTTGCCATGAATATTATCGAGTTCTTCCGACTGGAGCAGCGTCGCTTGCATGAGTGGATGCGCAATAGCGTCAGCGATCTCAGTGTAGAGGAATGGCATTATCAGGGCCCGGGGCAGGTCAACACGATCGCCTTTTTACTTTGGCACTGCGTACGTACGGAAGATAACATTTTGCGCTTTATTTTACAGGGCCGACAGCCAATCTGGAATGAGGAAGATTGGCCTACACGCCTGGGCTTGCCGCCGCGTGTTCAGGGCACTGGCATGAGCACTGAGGAGGCTCGGCAACTGCGTATCGCCGATCCTTCACGGTTTATGGAGTACGCAGCCCGAGTCTGGCGGGAGTTTGAAGACTACCTGGCTGCCGTGCAGGATGGAGGGGCTGAGCTGTCGGCGCGCGTTGTAAAGGTGAAGCCCCTGGGCGAGATGCCGGCTATCCAGGCCATCGGTCAGATTTGTCTCACGCATTGCTTCACCCATCTTGGCGAGATCGCTCACATTCGCGGGGAGCTGGGCAAGCAAGGCATGCCGATCTGACCACACTGTGAGTGAGATATCCGCTGGTATGACCTGGTGGCAGCCCTGTTGAGCTTGTTCCGTTGGCTACTCGACGCCGAGATCCCAGGCCTGCTGCAGATCGGCCCGCGAGTAGCACTGAAAGGCCATCAGGGTGTGTGTGCGTAGAATCGTCGGAATAGCGGTCATCTTCCCCGTCACGACCTCAGCCAAATCCTCATAGCGGGGCAGGCGCAGCAGCGCCACCAGGTCGTAGTCGCCGGTAACCGAATAGACCTCAGCCACGCCGGGGATCTCCAGCAAGCGCTGTGCGGTCTCGTTGATCTGTCCGCGTTCAACGTTCATCAGGACCAGGGCCGTAATCATCTTCTTCGTGACCTCCTTCTTTCTAGCTAGCTCATTGCTGCACCGGGTCTGGCAAGGCCGGCTTGCCTATCGTGTCGTCTTCTCCCGACCGCTGCCCGCGCTGATCCTCTTGGGTTAGCTGGGATAGCCCCAGCGACGGAGCAAACTGGCCGTAGGCGGATGGCTGGCTGGCCAGCACTGTCCAAGACAAGACCAGCATCAAGGCGGACAGACAGGCAAGGGCGTGAGCGCCGCCCCGCGCTCGCTCGCCTCTCAGGCGGCGCCCACGCTGCCGCTAAGGTTGGCTTATTCCTAAAGAAGCCTTCGCCCTCCCTGGGGCTTTCTCTCTTTCCTTACGCCTGAAAGACGGGCGGCGGTGGCACGCTGGGTAGCTCCATACTCAACCCGATACCCTTCAGCTTCTTTCTGAGCGACTCGATGGCATAGCGTGGAGTCTGCCAGGGATCAAGGCGCGCCGCCAGGTACTGCGGAATCTCGCGCTCGGGAGGTGTGAGGCCGGCCAGAGCAGTTGGCAGATACTTCTGAATTGCGGCATGGACAATGCGCGCCCGCTCGTGATCCTGCTGGATCATATCGCGCAGAAACTTGACGCCAAAGAGGACATGGCGCGACTCGTCACGGGCCACGGCAGTGAAACCGGCGCGAAAAGCGGGGAAGAGATTGAATTGACGGTAGGTCTCTAGAATGGCGCGTTGACCAGCCAAAGCCATCGTGCCCTCAACGATGATATGGTAGAGCGTCACCCCCTCGATGAGGTGCTCAAGGTGATCCGGCTCCTGACGGATACGCTCGGCCACTTCCGCCAGGGCCCCGATCAGGATGGCGCGCAGGTGCTCATTCATGTATCCGACAGCCACCTGCAAGGCTCCGTCCAGGCTCTCCTGCTCAACTCCCAGCACCTCGCGGAAGAAGCGGTCGAAAAAGACCGTATGGCGGGCCTCGTCGACAAGCTGCGTAGTCAAGAAGAGCCGCATCTCCTCATCGGGCATGGCGACCACGTAAGGAGCCAGCGTATTGGTCACGCACTCCTCGCCTTTGAAGAAGGCAGAGAGGCCATACATGCGTGCCTGCCGCTCCTCGTTGGGCATGGTCTGCCACTGCTGTCGGTCATAACTGAAATCCAGCTCTTGGGCCTGCCACTGCTGACGCTCCCAGCGATAATACAGCTCGCGATAGCTGGGCAGTTGCACCAGGCCCTGATCGATGATATTAAGGACGGCATCGATCGGCGTGCCCTCTAGCTGGGAGAGCGGCGCGGTCTCTAGCGGGTTCCTTTCAGGACTGTTGGACATAGCGCCTCCTCAGCTCCTTCTTGTCGATCTTGCCCACGAGGTTGCGCGGCAGCGAATCCACAAACTCGATCTCGCTCGGCGTTTTGTAGTTAGCCAGGTACTCGCGGCAGAAAGCCTTGAGTGTCTCTGCGTCAACCGGCTCGCGTGTAACGACAAAAGCCTTGACTTCCTCACCCATCCGCTCGGAAGGGATACCAATCACGGCGGACTCGACGACGGCAGGATGGCGATTGAGCACTTCCTCTACATCGCGCGGATAGATATTAAAGCCGCCGCGGATGATCAGGTCCTTCTTGCGTTCCACCACGTAGATGTAGCCGTCCTCATCCATACGCCCCATGTCACCGGTATGGAGCCAGCCATTGCGCATGGCCTCCGCGGTCTCCTCGGGCAGGTTGTAGTACTGCTGCATGATGTTGGGGCCCCGGGCGATAATCTCACCTACCTCGCCTACCGGGACGTCCTGGTCGTTCTCGTCAACAATGCGGATTTCGACGCCCGGCAGCGGCTTGCCGACCGAGCCCGGCTTACGCGGCATCTCGCGATTATGGCCTGTGAGAGCAGCCGTGGCCTCCGAGAGGCCGTAGCCTTCGAGAATGCGGCAGCCGAACTTCTTTTCGAAGGCCTCCAGAACTGCTACCGGTAAGGGAGCCGAGCCACTGACGCAGTACTGCAGGCTGCTGGTGTCGTACTTGTCAGCATCTGGACTGTGCAGCAGGGCAACGAACATGGCGGGCACACCGGCGAAGCCGGAAACACGGTAGCGTTCGATGGCCGAGAAGACGGCAGTAGTGTCGAAACGAGGCAGCATCACGATACGGGCGCCGTTGAGATAGGCCACGTTGGAGGCCACGAGGCCATAGGCATGGGCCAGAGGCAGAATAGCGAGGTGCGTTTCGCCCTGGCTTTCGGCGGCCTGGGGGTCCTCATCGCCGCCGACGCCGCGTCCGCTGACCGCGTTGGCCACAAGATTGCGATGGGAAAGCATGACGCCCTTGGGGCGGCCTGTCGTGCCCGAAGTATAGAGAATGACAGCAGTGTCATCGGGCGTCAGTTGGACACCGGGTAAGTCGCTCAGGTAGTAATCAGCGTAATCGGCGCCGCGAGCGAGGACATCCTGATAAGCGTGAAGTTGCAGGTTGGCCCCGGCTGGAAGCCCTTCCACGCTTGCCGGATCACCGACGTAGATGATCTGTTCTAGCGTAGGCACCTGGGCCAGGGTAGCCCCATGTAATGGGAGCAGCAGCGGACTGGTGATCAACAGGCGAGCTCCCGAGTTCTGCGCAATGTAGTGTACCTCGGGTGGCTTCAGGAGAGGAAGAACAGGGATGACTATGGCGCCAGCTCGCGCAATCGCCTGGTAAGAGATAATGACCTCGGGACAGTTCGGGATCATGACCATCACGCGGTCACCAGCTTGAATGCCAAGCGCGCGTAAGCCAGCGGCCAGTTGCACGGCCTCGCGAGCGATGTCGACATTAGTATAGCGGCGGGGCTCAGCTAGCTGGGGGTCTTCATAGACCAAGGCCTCATAGGTGCCGAAGCGCTGGCAGTTGTAGATCGCCAGGTCGTACTGAAGCCGCAGGTCGGCAATGTCCCTGATGTTCTTGGCTTCGACCATGCGCAAACCTCCTTGTTAGTCGACCGGTGCAGTCACTCACTTAGGCTGGCGGCAAAGAGACTACAGCCTCGCCGCTCGTTACTCGCTCGCCACGTTGGTTCTCAGCCCAACATTCGATAGTGACTAGCTCACGCCCATCAGGCTCGCGGCTGCGCGCCGTGACCAGACCACGGCAGGTCAAGACATCGCCCGGACGCACCATGCTGGCAAAGCGAACCTTGAGGCGGGTGAGCAAAGCATCGGGGTAAGCGGCAATCTGCTGCTCGATAAATTGGCCGAGGAAGGCCATGCTGAGCATACCGTGGGCGATAACCCCATCTAGCCCAACACGGCGCGCCGCTTCGTCATCTAGATGAATGGGGTTGTAATCGCCGGAAGCCTCGGCATAGCGGTGGAGCTGTTCGCGGGTAATCGGTGGCTTCACCAGTGGGGGAAGTTCGGCTCCGATGGCTGCTTCGACAATGCTGCTACTCATAGCCTGCCTTTCATTGCTCTGAGGAGAGTGGACCCACGCCGTCCCACCAGGTTGATCCTCTCCGATCGCCCTGGTATTGGCTGAGGAGCACACACTCACTGACTCTCTCACCGACTGACGCGCTTACACAAGCGCACAGACACGCAAGCACATACGTACATGCGTACGCCCGTGCTCGCAAGTTGACTGCCAAGCAGGGCGGCAGCGGCAGCAACCGCTCTCGCTAAAGACTGTAACATGATGGGGCCGCTTAGGGCAAGGGGCCAGGGGAAGGGCATCGTAGCCTCCTATCTGACCAGCGCTGGCAGCGCGAGATGGCTTGATACGCTGTTATGACCGACAGCGTATCACTCGCTCAATCTCGTCTGAGCACTCTGATTCAGTAACTCTCTTGTCAACAAGCGCACGAGCGGTAGCGGAGAAGGAAAACAGGAAATGGGCCGGGTGGAGAGGAGGCAGGGCTTAGTCAGGGAGAAGCTGATTGCGCCACTCACTCGGCGGTTCCTCGATCACTGCCGGCTGCCAGCCGGGTTCCCCGTAAAGAATGTCTCCTTTCCAGTCTGGATTCTTGCGACAGAAGTGGTAGCGAACGCGCCAGCGCTGGTTCAGCCGCTGCTTCTCGTGATAGGCCGTTTCGACTCCCAGGTGAAAGCTGAGCAGGCGTGCATAGTAGGGCTGCAGACGGTACTCCAGATCATCGGTGTCAAGATCATGCTCTGTGAAAGCGAACTGCAGAGTGAAGACATAGGGATAGCTGAGTACCTCCGGCGCTCGCTCTTCTTCATCAAGGTAATGGATGAGAATGAGCATGCCCAGCATTTCAAATTGATAATAGAGCACGTCGCGGCTTCGCTGTCGCTTGAAGGGAGGCAGGGAGAGCAGCGTACCTATCTCGCTGGCGAGTTGATGCAAGGGTTTCTCTGTTTTGATGAAGACCTGGAAAGACATACGGGTACTCCTTACAGGGGCGGAGATCCGAGGACAGTTGCGCCATCTGGGTGACAACCTGAGTGATTAATTGTGCCGTGTGCCTCATCTTACTGCTCATGAGAAGGCCTGTCAATGTTTAGCAGGTCAGCTCTTTCTTTACCTTGACAGCTTCACCAGGCATCGAGTAGAGTTGAAGCAGGCAAACAGCCAGACAAAGCTGAGCCGGAGTCAGCTCGCTCGCGAGGAGCGGGGAAGAGAAGAGGAGGGGAGGGAAAGGAGGGCGAGCGTCTAACTGAGATGTGGCTCTCTCCCCTGCGCCAAAGTGGTCCTGCCAGACAAGCTATCCTCGGGCCTTTTTCCTCCGCAGCCGGGAGCGGCGCGGCAAATGTCGCGTAGTTGTGTACACGTAGCGCCTCCCCTTCAACCGAAGGAGGTGACCATGATCAAGCCTGAACCCAGCCCGCAGGACCTCCAGTATCTTGTTGCGCAAGCTGGGCTTGATGCGGACCAGTTACGTCGGGCCTATCGACAGCTCTTTCTCATTCGTTCCTTTGAGAACCTCATTGCTGACCGCTATTACCTTGGCAAAGCACCCGAGTTCAATATGGCTGCGGGGCCGATTCGGGGTGAGATGCACCTTGCTGTTGGGCAGGAAGCGGTAGCCGTTGGGGTCTGCTCCTTACTTGAGGAGGGCGATGTGGTCGTAAGTACCCATCGGCCTCATCACCACGCCCTGGCCAAGGGGGTTGAGCCAAAGAGGTTGGCGGCTGAAATCTTCGGCAAAGCAGACGGTCTCTGCCGTGGCAAGGGGGGTCACATGCACCTCTTCGACACGGCCAGACGCTTCGCCTGCAGCGGCATTGTGGGAGCTTCCTTTCCCCAGGCGGCGGGGGCGGCCTTTGCTTTCCGCCAGCTCGGTCAGCGCCATGTGGCTGTCGCCTTTGCCGGTGAGGGTGCGGCCAATCATGGAACATTTGCCGAAACCTTGAATGTGGCCAGCCTCTTCCAATTGCCCTTGCTGATCGTGATTGAAGACAATCTCTACGCGGACTCAACCCCGAAATGGGCCGCCCTCGCCACAACCCATCACTTTCAGCGCGCCCAGAGTTTCAATGTCCCCTCGTATGTCGTCGATGGAATGGACGTCATCGATGTCTTCCGCGCAGCAAAAGCAGCCATTGAGCGAGCGCGCCAAGGCATGGGGCCAACTCTCATTGAGGCGCTCTGTTATCGCTACCGCGGCCATTTTGAAGGCGATGCTGAGGAGTACCGAAGGCGCGAAGAGGTTGAGCGCTGGCGAACCCTCGATCCCATTCCGCGCCTGGGTGAACGGCTCAAAATGCTGGGTTGGGCCGATGATGCGACGCTGGAGCGGCTGCGAGAAGAGGCCCAGCGCGAAGCGGAAGCGGCCATTCAGTTTGCAGAGAACAGTCCATTGCCAGAGCCGAAAGAGGCTCTCATGGGGGTCTTCCGATGAGAAAGCTTAGAGGGCTGGCCTTTGCCATCGCCGAGGCCATTGATCAAGAAATGGCTCACAATGAGCGCCTGGTGGTCCTGGGAGAGGATGTCACCTATTGGGGGGCTGTCTTTGGCTTTACAATGGGCCTCTTCCCGAAGTATGGCCGGGCGCGGGTGGTCGATACGCCAATCACAGAGCAGACCTTTATGGGCATGGCGGTCGGCGCGGCCTCGGTCGGTCTGCACCCGGTGGTCTCTCTGATGTTTGTTGATTTCTGCGGGGCCGGCTTCGATCAGATGTTTAACCACATGGCCAAGAACCACTACATGTCTGGGGGACAGGTGCCGATGCCCGTGACGGTGATCACTGCTGTCGGGGGCGGCTACGGCGATGCAGCCCAGCATTCGCAGGTACTCTATGGTCTCTTCGCTCACTTGCCGGGCTTCAAAATCGTGGTGCCTGCCACGGCCTACGATGCCAAGGGCCTGACGCTACGGGCACTTGAAGATCCGAACCCGGTGATCATCTTTGGCCACAAGCTACTGACGGGCCTACCTTTCCTACCCTTCGAAGGCGAAGAGGAGGAGGTCCCCGAGGAGCGCTACACGGTCGACTTCGGGCAGGCCGCCATTCGTCGGCCAGGGCAGGACCTGACCATCATCGCGGCTGGCCTGATGGTTGCTCGCAGTCTGAAGGCCGCCGAACGCCTGGCCCAGGAGGGCATCTCGGCAGAGGTCATTGACCTGCGCACGCTTGTGCCTCTCGATGAGACCACGCTAATCGCCTCGGCCCGCAAGACTGGCCGGGTCCTGATCGTCGACGAGGATTATATGAGCTATGGATTAACGGGTGAAGTTGCCTTTCGCATTCAGGCCAGCGCCTTCAGCTCTCTGAAAGCGCCGATCCAGCGGCTGGCTGTGCCCGATGTGCCGATCCCCTTCTCGGAACCATTGGAGAACGCTGTCATTCCCAGCGTCCAGCGCATCTATGAGGCTGCTCGCAGCCTTGTCGGGGCAAAGGCGACGGCCTGACTGAAAGGGCGAAGATGTGAGGAGCGAGCCTTTCCTATTGCTCGCTCCTCCCCTCCCATGCTGAAACAGGGGTAGGACCGGACTGACCGGCCCTACCCTGTGTTTTTGGACAGGGAAACTTGCAGCCCTCGGCTCCCCTTGCTATACTGGGCAAAGGCTGACCGCCAGACTCTGCCGGCAGAGAGACGGCAAGAGAGCAGCAAGAAGAGGACAGAGCAAGTCGAGTCGAGCCCAGTCAAGTCAAAGGCGGACAGTTCTCCTCTCGTGCTGACAGTGAGGGGGCCTCACGCTGCCTGGAGCCTGGCTGGACTGGCTTATGAACTCTTCCACTACGATGTCAGCTATGGCTCGCTTTCACCGCTCACGGCGAGCTCTCCGGCCTCTTTGGGTGAAAGGAGACAGCAACGGCGCTGCGGAACATGAGCAGGCGAGCCGGCCTTTTGAATGTGACGCGAAGCAAACTTTAAGGGCAACGGAATCATATGGCTGCGAGACGCAAGCCCGGCTTGCCAGCCCTTCCACCTGTGCAAGCCGGTCCCATTCTGCACGCCACACCGCTGGTGGAGCGCTGGTTTTGGCACTACTGGCAGCGCTTAGGACTGCCAGAGAGTGAGCTAGCGCTCTTGGCGCTAACCCAGGATCGTCGTGAGTACCAGCGCTGGACAGGGAAGCGGCTGAACTTTATGGTACTCGGCTGCTATTGCTACCTCCAATTCACGGGGAAGGTCAGCTCTTCAGTAGCCGACCGGGCTAGTGGCAAGCCTGGTCAGCCAGAGGGCCGGCGCGCCAGTGCAATGCTACCTCTGCCCGGCTTTAGCGAGGGGCCGCTGTCTCGTCCGGTTGCCGTGACCAGCGAGCCGCCGCGTCATCGGCACTGCATTTTCATTGAGCCGGATATGCAGCCACGTTCCATTGAGGTCACGGTCGCTCACGAGCTGATTCACCTCGCCGACCGCGTGCGCGGCACCCCACGGCGCCATCGCCATCATGGCTATGATTCCATTGCCGCCGACGAGGCCGCAATCACCGGCTATGATCTGGAAGAGCTAAGACGGCTGCTCCATGAAGAAAGCGCCCGCCGTGAACAGCTTCGACGGGCGCGAGCGCCTCTGCGCTATATTTATGTTTGCCCCAACTGCGGCAAGGAATACCCGCGCGCACGCCGCTACAGCCGTCCCGTCTCGTGTAGTCTCTGCGACAAGGCCTATAATCCGCGCTATCGGCTGCTGCTCGCGCGCGAGCTTCTCTGAAGAGCCTGCCGGGCGAAGCTCAGCAGTGAAACAGCGCTCAGCTGAGCGCGACTGGCGCGAGATCGGAGCGAGTGGGTGGCAGGGCTGGGGAATGGCAGCCAACCCAGCGACACCTTACCCAGCGCACTCCATGCCGTGGCCGTGCTGCGCCAAGCGCGCCGTGACCTGTTGCTATTTCGCGTAGCTATGCAGGCTGGGCACCAGGAAGCTCACACCGTAGTAGGTGAAGAGCGTGGCGGCGAAGCCAATGACCAGCAGCCAGCCAATGCGCTTGCCGCGCCAGCCGCGGATGCCGCGCGCGTGCAGGTAGACGGCGTAGATCAGCCACGTGATCAGGGCCGACGTTTCCTTGGGGTCCCAGCTCCAGAAATGGCCCCAGGCGTAGTTAGCCCAGTAGGCGCCCAGGATCAAATTGAGTGCCAATAAGGGGAAGCCGATGATCACCGCCTTGTAGCCCAGCTCGTCAGCGGCCTCCGCAGAGGGGAGCCAGGCGATGCGCTGACCACTGCCGCCCTGAAGCAAGATAATCACGCCGGTCCCGAAGGCCACGCTAAAGAGGGCGTAGGCGAAGATGGCCATCGAGACATGCAATGTCAGAATGGGCTGATCCTGCAGAGCCGGAATCAGTTGCGACGAGCCAGTGATCAGGTTATAGGTCGTGCCAACGTAAATGGCAATGGCCAGCGTCACGACCGAGAGCAAACAAACATAAAGGCCCCAGGCGCGCACACGCTCATGGAAGCGGGCCTCGAAAATGAGATAGCAGAGCAGCAGGGCCGCCGTAAAGCTGACGCTGAACTCAAAAAGGTTGCTCCAGGGAGCATGGCCCGTCACGACGGTGCGCAGCACTTGCGAGAGGACCAGCGTCAGCGTCGCGAACCAACCAACTGTCGTGCCAATGCGCCCGATGGCGATCAAACTGCGGTTCAGCGGGATCGGCTTTTCGCCGTCGGGCTGCTCATGAAGAATGACCTCATCGCGTACCAGCGTAGCGACACTGCTTTCACCATCTACTGCGGCGACAGCGGCAGCCTGCCTGGAGCCGTGAGCTGACCGTTGGCCTTTGTTCCGCTGACGCTGCGCCTGGCTCATCACCTGCTTCGCCAGGCGCGCCGTGCCGATCGTATACCAGAGATAGGCCGCTGTCATAACGCCGATCATACAAAGGCCAGTAGTGAAAAGATACTTGGACAGCGTCGCCAGCCCCTGCAAGGCTGCCGTCTCGCTACTGGCCGTCACCATAAAGAGCTGCATTGCTAACCTCATTGATCATGTCATATCAGGACTGCCGGGCTGATTCAATTCATCTCGCTTTCCACATCTTTCGCGCATCAAAGGCGCGGAAGAAAGAGAGGTCAACGGAAGGTTGAGATCTGGTTATTAGAGATAGTAGCATAGCTGAGGAGGGGCGTCAAATGAAAGAAGGTGGCACAGGCAGCGAGGAGACGGGGCCTCAGATCGCGCTCCGCTCTCCCTGGCGTGCCAGCAGCAAGCGTGAAATGGGACTGGCTGGCCACAACTGCCGACAGCTTGCTCGTCCTTATGAAGATGTACCTACAAGGCTGCAATCGTGCTGCAGCTCTTGGAGCCAGGCAATGAGGGCGCGTGTTTGGTGAATGCGGCTGCGGAGCACGACGCGATCGAAAAACGTCAGATCCTGGGCCGGAGCGCGTTGCTCTTGCCCCCGTTGCAGCTCTTCAAGATGGCGTAGAAAGGCCTGACAAGCGGCAATCTGACGCTCGATCAGAGCGGGCATCTCTTCCGGTAGGACATGCCGAATAAAATACAGCTTCAGCAGAAAAAGGATGCGAATATCGCGCGGGCGCTCGACTGGTTCCGTCAACCAATGCCGGAAATAATCCCTGCCAGCGGAGGTGAGATGAAAGACCTTGCGTGGGGGACGCGAGCCTTGCGGCTCCAGCTCCGCC
Organism: Thermogemmatispora argillosa; assembly: GCF_059696725.1. Taxonomy (NCBI): domain Bacteria; kingdom Bacillati; phylum Chloroflexota; class Ktedonobacteria; order Thermogemmatisporales; family Thermogemmatisporaceae; genus Thermogemmatispora; species Thermogemmatispora argillosa. The sequence continues at coordinate 3,319,130 of NZ_AP019377.1, forward strand.
GCAATATAGTTGAGCCGCTCCAGCTTCTTAAGGAAGGCATACATCTGGCTCATTTCCAGATGGACAATCTGGCCCAGGGTACCGCCCTGGAAGTGCTGGAACATCTCATAGCCATGCATGGGGCGCGCCTCCAGCAGCCCCAGAATGGCATATTCGGCCGGCTCGCTGACGTGCATACCACCGCTCCTCTCGTGCAACGGCCCCGCTCCTGGCTGGCTGGTGCGGTCTGTCTGTGCTCTCATTATAGTCTACTTGGAGAGACGCAGCAAGCTATCGCTCCTGAAAAGGGCGGCCTAGCCAGCGCGAGGCTGCCACAGGGAGGGGCCCCTCCGGAGAGCGCCAGAGGTCTACAGACAGCAAGAGAGGCAAGCAGAGCGCCTTGCGGCGCTGGTATGGTGGGACGAACCTCAATAGACCTGGTTGCTGATCAAGGCAGACGAGTTGCGGTTTCGACCGGAGAGCGTGAGACTACCCGTCTCTTCCCGCGGCCCTGCCGGTTACGCTGGCTCAGACGCTGGAAGAAGAGCCAGGCCATACCAATCCCTGCCAATAGTAAGAGAGCAGCCCAACCACTGCCCTGAAGCCAGCGGCTCAACAGAGCGTACTCGCTCCCCAGCAAGTAGCCGAGGCCGCAGTAGAGCAAGCTCCACAAGCCGGCGGCCAGCAGCTCCCACAGCAAAAAGCGTCGGTAGCGCATGGCCAGCATGCCGGCGCTCATAGCAGTCAAAGAGCGCATATGACCAACCAGGTGGGAGAGCAAGATCGCCTTGCCGCCATGCCGCTGAAGCCAGCGCCTGGCCAGCCGCAGGCGAGCAGCCAGGCGCCAGCGCCGATCAAGCGAGCCGGGAAGACGGCGAAACAAAGCTCTGGCCAACAACCAGCGTCCTAGCAGATAGTCGCAGTGATAGCCGAGCACGGTGCCTAGCCAGACACAGAAGAACACCCCCACGATATCAAGCTGACCAGTGCGAGCCAGAAAGGCTGCCAGCAGAGCCAGCGAGCCACCCGGCAGCAGCAAACCCAGCAGAGCAGTATTTTCACTCAAGGCTCCCAAGAGCGCGGCGGCATAGCCATACTGCTCATAGAACTCCCCTAAGCGGGTCAGCGCCTTCTCACTAAGATCGTTCATTGGTTCCTCTCTGGGGCAACGCCTGATCTCGGGAGGCCCCTGTTACAGTAGGCTGCGATCCTGCCTGTGTTGCAGATGGAGAAGAATGAGTAGGAGACGTTGAAGGAGAGCGACGGGAGCGCAGGCGCAGCACGATATCGACGGCCAGCACCAGACCAAGGCAGACGGCGTAGATGGCGTACTCGCTCCACCAGACCTGCTTCAAGAAAGGCCCAAGGCGCAGGTCGCCCAAGATCATGTGTCCTGCCGTCCAGCCCAAAACCAGCGCCGCCAAATCAAGCAACCAGGGAAGGCGTCCAATCAGCTCCGCGACCAAAGCGCTTCCGAAGAGCAGGATGAGCAGACTCAACAGAATACCTGCCGTCAGCAAGAGCAGATTGCCGTGAGCCAGGGCCCCAACAGCAATCACATTATCCAGGCTCATCGTAGCATCTGCGATAATAATCGTAAGCAGGGCCTGCCACAGGGAATGTGTACCTTCTCCCGCGGTCGCGCCGGCCTGAGCCTGCTGAGCTTGTGCGGAGCCATGAGCACTGCCTGACCTTGCCTCCGCGGCTGAATGATTGATCCGCTCCACCAGCAAATGAATCGCGATGTAAAGAAGCACTGCTCCCCCCACCGCCTGCAGAAGTGGCACTGTCAGTAGCAGAGTCGCGGCAATCGCAAAAAGGATGCGCAGGACCACCGCGCCACCGCCTCCCACCAGAATAGCCAGCCAGCGCTCTCGTCGTGGCAAGCGGGCCGCCGCCGCGCCAATGACCAGAGCGTTATCGCCACTGAGCACCAGGTCGATCAGAACAATACCGCCAATAGAACCGAGTAATTCCAGCACCGTTTCCCTCTTTCCTCTCCTCCTGTACAAATGTGCTCCCTCGCGCTCTCTCCCTTCCATCCACCGTACCCTGAGCCAGCCTCGGCAGGCGCCTGCCTCTGACTTCCTGATCTCTTGCAGGCAGGCTCGTGCAAGCTCAGGCAGCAATGCTTTTGCTGCTGCGATGCGAGGTTCCTAGTGGAAGTACGGTGGAGGCGCGTCTCTAGTTATCAGCAATCCTACTGACAGCGACGGCCAGGGCACATGTTACCTGAAAGTAGTGACTCTCATCCCGTGTAATCGAGGGCCTCAACTGGCATTTTTAGCCTGTCTATGGTATGCTCTCTAATGCCAGGACCAGTACAAATAGATGTCAACCCATCACTGCAAAGCATGCAGTCACGCCTTGCATCCATGCGGAATGCTGTGTTACAATAACCGCATCTTCGCATTGCAAGACACGAACAAAAGTTCTAAGAGGCCTGTGCATGGCGAACGGGAGCAGCTACGGACGCAATAGCCGATCAGAAGAACAACCGCTCTTATTTGAGCCGCCGCGGCGCAGGGCGACGCGCATCCTGCCCTCGGACGGTGGGGGAGTCACGGAGCCACCGTATAGGCGGGGACGTGTACCGACACCGGTGACCACCATTGAATTACCCGAGAGCCGCCCTGTTCCGGCTCCCGGGCTGCTACGAGCGCACGGGCATTGGCTTGGGCCCTTTTTACTCTGCCTCTCCACTGTTGTGCTTGGCCTACTGGTCATGCTGAGCGCCATCCTGTATGAAAGGAGCGCTCATCTCAATCTTGTCACGGTACCTGGTCAGGTCTATCCCGTGCAGATTGGCGGTTCCTTCGACGCCTTCAACACCTGGGAGACCAGCACCGGGCCACTGCCTCCCAAGCAAAGCATTCCCTCTCATCCGGGTCCATACTCGGTTCTGGGGAAGCCAACGATCACCGCCGACTTTATTAATAAAGTGCTGGCTGCCTACCATTCGCCTGCCGCTGGCAAGGGCAAGGCCCTCTACGATTATGGAGTGCAGTATGGCATTGACCCCGTCTACGCGCTGGCCTTCTTTATGCATGAAAGTACCTTTGGCACCCAGGGAGTAGCGCGCGAGACCAAATCGCTCGGCAATATCCGCTGCATTCCCACTCGCCCCTGTACCAGCCCTGACGGCCACGGCTTCGCCATCATGTATAGCTGGGAGGATGGTTTCCTCCAGTGGTACAAGCTGATCCGCAATCTCTATGTCGCCCAGTGGGGACTTGTGACCGTTGAACAGATCATTCCGAAGTATGCCCCGGCTGCCGATCACAACGACGAGAAGGCCTATATTCGGGCCGTTGAGCATGCCGTCGATACCTGGCGCGCGGGCAGCATCTATGTGACCTGAAGCCTGCCGACGCTACTGGTTCTGGCGCATTGACTGGCTGAGTTGCGGAGAAGGCTCTTTCCCCGAGGTGGAAACCGAGAAAACCGAGCGATTGGGAAAACTGGCGAGCCTGCTCGGTCTGGGGGCATTCCTCTGCCATAGGCACTGTGACTGGCCGCCAGGGCGACAGAGCTGAGCAAGGCTCGCCAGTTAGGTAAGGAGGAGGAGAGGGGATCTTATTTCCTCCCCAGTTTGGCCATCACAGCATTGGTGAGCAGGTGGATCTCCTCAACCCGCAGCGCCAGAATGCAGGCAAAATAGACTGCGACAGCCAGCCCACCAGTGACGGCTACCGTCAAGAAGGCGCCTAACGTCGTCGCCGGCGAAAAGAGCGGCAAATGCCCTAATCCCATCTGCAGTAGCCAGGCGGTAATGCTCATAATGGTGGCGGCCAGCAAGATTTTCCCCAAGGCTGGCAAGGTCTTGCGCAGGCGTAGAGAGCCATGCTGTACCCGCCAGATCAGGAGCAGAATCAGCGCATGCGAGGAATTCTGCACCGTATTGGCAAAGGCCAGGGCGGGCATGCCGATGGTGCTGTATCCCGGCAAAGCAACGGCCAGGTAACCCAGAATCGTAATGAAGCCCACGGCAACCGGTACAACGGTGTTTTTGCGAGCAAAGAAAGCAGCCATCAGTAGCTGATCAACCGCCACAAAAGGGAGCTGGTAAGCGTAATTTTGCAGGGCTGTCGCTGCCAGAATAGTATCGTGCTGGGTATAGCGACCGTGGCGATAGATGAGATCGCAGATCGGTTGACGTAGGATAATTAGCCCCAGCGCCGCCGGGATCATGACCAGCAAACCCAGGCGGATACCAGCCATCAGCGTCTCTTTAAATTGCTCCTCCTCACCTGCATTGGCCTGAACCGAAAGCAGGGGCAGAATCGAAAAGGCCAGAGCGGAGGCCACCAGCCCAACTGGAAACTGGAGCAGGCGAGTAGCATTTTGCAAAGCAGTGACATTGGCTGCCCCATCGCCTGGTGTCAGCGAGGCCAGATGCAAATCAAAGTTAGCCAGCAGGACATTGAGGACAAAATAGCTGACGGCCACCGGGGCGTACAGTTTCAGAATACGCGGGATGCCCGGATGGCGCAAATGAAAAGTGAAAAGGTAGCCCAGCTTCTGGCGCCGGATGCCTGGTAAAAGCAAGAGGATCTCACCCGCCGCTCCCAGCAGGACGCCGCAGGCGATGCCATACTGGCCAAAGTGCTGCTCGCCCACCAGTGCGCCAACGATGACGCCGATGATGATCCCTATGTGAAAAGCAGCGGTCGCGAAGGCGGGCCAACCAAACTCGCGCAAGGTATACAGAGCGGCTAAAAGCACTGAAAATGGCCCAAGACCAACTAGAGAGAAGAAGATGATCTGCGAGTAATGCAGCGTCAGCGTTCGCTCGGCCCCCGTATAACCCTGGGCGATAAAGTTGACGAAGAAAGGCGCGAGCAGCGCGTAGCCCGTGGCGATCAGCAGCATAAGGAGTGTAACCACATTCACCAGGGTAAAGACGAGCTGACGAAACTCCTGGCGCTTCTCGGGGGCAACATAATCGCTGAAGGTGGGGATCAGCGCCTTATCGACCGCCCCATTAATGACGAAATCATAAAACGTTTGCATGGAGACGCTAGCAGCCAAAAATGGCCCGGCGATACTTTTGCCCAGGGCCGCAATAACGATCTGGCGCACCATGCCCATGATGCTGCTGCCCAGGTTGCCAAGCATGACCAGCGAGGCCCCGCGAGCAACCTGGCCGTGAGGGCTGGGCGAGACGCTTGCCGCAGGCGCGGGCCCGACACCAGTCTCGTTCTGCTGCTCTACCAGCTCTGCCGCGACCGGTAGCGGTAGCTCTCCTTCTGCTGCTGGCGTGCCTGGTGTACCAACGGTGATCAGCGGCACTGGACCTGAAGAGTGACCCTGCGCCTGTGGTTCCTCTGCTTCTGCTTCTACATGATTCGAATGCTGTGCTTCATAATCTGCCATAGGCTGGATCGATCCTATCTCCGTGCGATTTACAACTTGAGCCCTGGCTACCTGGCAGGCCGCAACACAGCCGGCTGGTGAGTCAAGGCTAGCGTTCCGCTACTGACTACGTAGCATCCCTTGAGCCAGGCCTCTGGTCTGCCCAAGAAAGGCGGCCCTCTCAAGGTGGGCCAGCCGGCCAGGGAACGCGCGCAAAGAAAGCAGGCATAATAGAATAAAAATAATAGAACAAGCAAGATTTGATAGAAAAAGTGGTCATGGCAGGCGCTTAATAGCCATGATCAGCTCGGTTGTCGAATGGTGTGCCAGATATGGGATCAGGCGGACGCTGCCGCCATAGGTCTGGACTACCGTGGCTTCTGGCAGGCGCGTGACATCAGGCTTGCCCTGGCCCTGATTGCCTGTTGCCGAGGAGGCCGCGTAATCGCCTCCTTTCACGTAGATCGCTGGACGCAAGAGTGCCACCAGCTCGCAGGCCGTTAGCTCGTCAAAAATGGTCACATAGTCGACGCAGGCTAGAGCAGCCACAATCTCGGCCCGCTCCTCCTGGGGGACCACAGGGCGCCCTGGTCCTTTGAGAGTGCGCACGCTCTTATCGCTGTTGAGCGCGACGATCAGGAAATCGCCCAGAGCGCGGGCCTCCTGAAGATAGCGCACATGGCCGAGATGGAGCAGGTCAAAGCAGCCGTTAGTAAAGACAGCCCGCTCTCCAGACTGCTGACGTCGCTGCACCAGCGCGGCCAACTGCTCGCGCTGCATGATCTTCGCCTGAGCGGCTGCTGTCGCGGGCGCTTCGGCACCATAGGAGGCAGATGCGGCTCCTGCTGAGGAGCTGCTGCCTCCGCCGCTAGTCGGCTCGGGTTCTCCATGCTTACTCATGCAAGGCTTCCATTAACTCTTCTGGTGTATTGCTGGCGCAGCCGAGGCGACGCACCACCAAGGCGGCGGCAACATTCGAAAGAAAGGCGGCCTCAGCCATTGTAGCGCCAGCGGTCAGAGCCAGCGTGAAAGTGGCGGCCACCGTATCGCCGGCGCCATTGGTATCGACCACCTCACTGCTATGGCGATTCAAGCGATAAACCGGCAGATGCAATGGCTCCTTACCAACCTCGAACAGGCTCATGCCCTCGCTGCCGCGCGTGATCAGCACGCCGCGGGCCTGGCTGCCTTCCAGCAGGCGCCGCCCGGCCTCATTCAACTCTGCCTCATTATGAATCGTCATTCCTAGCGTAGCCTCGGCCTCCGGCTGGTTAGGGGTCAAAGCTGTGACGCCCTGGAAGCGGAAAAGCGAGCCATGCGAATCGACCACAATAATCTTACCCAGCTCACGCGCCAAGGGAAGGCAGGCGGCGATGATATCGGGACTAATGACCCCGTTCTCGTAATCGGCGACCATGACAGCGTCCATCGAAGGGAGCATACGCTGAATATAAGCGATGATCTGGCTCTTACAGGGTTCCGTGACCTCCGACGTATCGACGCGGTCCAGGCGCACGATGTGCTGACGCACCACCTGCGGGCTGCCAGCCAGAATACGCGTCTTTGTCGAGGTTGGGCGACTGGGATCAGTGAAGAGGCCCTCCTGATGAATGCCCCAATCGCGAATCGCCTGACGCAGGCGAGCCCCTGGGGCATCATCGCCAACCACACCGGCCAAGAAGACCTCTGCGCCCAAGGCGCGCGCGTTGACAGCGACATTGGTCGCACCGCCTGGAATAGTGCGCTCTTCGCTCAGCTCAAGAATTAAGACCGGAGCCTCGCGTGCGATGCGGGTCGGGCGTCCGATCAAATACTCATCGGCAACCATATCGCCGATGACCAGCACGCGCTTGCCGGCGAAGGAAGAAATAAGAGCACGCAGGCGCTCAAGCCTGCTGGCGTCAAGCTCTTCCTGCATCATGCCTGTGAGTGCCTTCCTCGTCCCTTGAAGATTACCATCAGTGCAAAGCGGGGCAAAGCCAGCATGCGGCGCCAGCGCCACGGCTCGCGATAGAGGCGATAGAGCCATTCGAGGCCCAGGCGCTGCCAGGCGCGGGGTGCCCGCTTCTTACGGCCCGAAAGGAAATCAAAGGCGCCGCCGACTCCCATCGCCACAGCCACCGGCAAGCGCGACAGATTACGCCAGATCCACAGCTCCTGAGCGGGGGCACCGTAGGCCACGCAGAGCAAGTCGGCCTGAGCGGCGGCCAGGCGCTGCAGAATCGCCTCCTCCTCAGCGGGATCAGGCGAACCGGCGTAGGTACCGGCGATCTGCAAGCCGGGAAAGCGCGCGCAGAGGCGGGCAGCGGCAGCCTCGGCCACACCGGGTGCGGCGCCAAGCAAGTAGAGACGATAGCCGTGGGTGGCGCAGCGCTCCGCCAAGGCCGGGATCAAATCGGTGCCGGTAATGCGCTCAGGAGCAGGCTGACCCAGGTAGCGCGTCGCCCAGACCACGCCAATGCCGTCGGGTACGTTCAAAGCTGCCTCATTGATGGCCTGGCGAAAGGCCGGATTGCGCTGCGCCTCCATCACGAACTCAGGATTGACGGTGACGATCTGACAACAGGGCAAACGATTGCCGCTAGCGCGCCGGCGGCGGATCTGCTCCTCAATGAAGGTGACAGCTTCCTCCTGCGTAACGCGATCGATGCGCACGCCGAGCACAGAGACGGAGCGCCTCCCCCCCTGCCTCTGGCTAGGCGTGCGCGCCACGTGCTCTACAGATGACATCATGCCTGTTTACTTCTCGGTTGCTCAGCTCGATGAGGCGAGCCTGGCGGGGGCGGGCATCACCATCACCAGCTCATAATCTCGGTCTTGGCGTCGGTCACAATCACATCGGGGCGTGCCTCCTCGATGAAGCGCCAGACGTGATCAAGCACCTCTTCGGCGTGCTGACTGCTCGTGCTCACGTAGGACAGCCCCAGGTACGCGATCTGCCAGCGATCATGCCCATCCACCTCGGCGATCGCTACCTCGAACTGATTGCGTACGCGCGCCATGATCGATTTCAGAACCTGCCGTTTCGCCTTCAGCGAGTGGCACGACGGCAGATGCAAAGTGATTTGACAGACTCCCACGACCATGAGGCTAGTATAGCACAGTTGGTCAGCTATCGTGATCTACTCGTCTTCACTTGCCTGCCTTATCGATCGCGAGGCCCCAAACCAAGCTAAATCAGGCCAGCCTGGTCTGTCTCCAGCATGGTGAGCGTCCTGATGGCGAGCTGCCATGCTGACTGCTCAGTCGCTCACGGCGTCTCTCTCGCTTCACCTGCCTGCTGTCACCGGCTCGCGGTAACGCGCGGCGCGGGTCAACCTGCAGCCTGGCGGTCACACTGGCCGTTCGTCTACCACACAGGCCGGAGACAGTCTGAGTGGATGAGTGAGTGAAGCAGGACCGCTGGCTTGCCGCCGGGCCAGTTGCCAGAGAGATCGGCCAGTAGCCTGGTATCTCTTGCCCGCTGAGCGAGCGGCTTGCTGGCAATTGGCGGGCGGGGCGGGACACTCTCGACGCCCTTCATTATGGATGATAGAATGGCATCAAGGCAACCATACAGGCCACTTTTCTTTTGCCAGGAGCATGAAGGAGAAGGCAAGATGACAGAAGTTGGTATTCGGCGCGAAGAACAGCCCGTGCTCCCAATGCAGGGAGTGCCCCAACCTCGTCGAGAAGAGGTGCTCAATCTACCGCGTGTACATATATCGAACCATCCAGTAGTAGCCCATAAGATGACAGCGCTGCGCGACAAGCGCACGCCGCCAACCGAGTTCTATCGCCTGCTCAAAGAGATAGGGGCCTTGCTGGCCTATGAGGCTACGGCAACGCTCTCGCTGGAGCCGGTGGAGGTTGAGACACCACTGCAGAAAACTACCGGCCAGCGTCTGGCTGGCGGCATTGGCATTACGCCGATCCTCCGCGCCGGCCTGGGACTGGCCGAAGGGTTCCGCGAGGTCATCCCCGACGCTCAAGTCTGGCACCTGGGCTTACGGCGCGATGAGCGTACACTCAGGGCCCAGGAGTACTACAATCGGCTGCCAAGTACTGTAAATCTGCAGGTCTGCTATGCGGTCGATCCTATGTTAGCTACTGGCGGCTCGGCGATTGATGCCATTACGATTCTGAAGGAGCGGCATATTCCGCGCATCTGCTATGTGGGCATTATCGCTGCTCCCTATGGACTGCTGCGCCTCTCTCAGACTCATCCAGATATCGACATTTATATTGCAGCTCTTGATGAGAGCCTCAACGAGTATGGCTTCATCCTGCCGGGCCTCGGCGACGCCGGCGATCGGCAGTTTGGAACCTTCTAAGGAGGACAGCGAAGGGTGCGATGTCGGATGTGAAACATGACCAGAATCAGCCCAGCGCAGGAGCGGCTCAGGAAGCCGTCGGGCAGGAGCAGACAACAGGGGAGGCCGCAGCCTCTAGAGCGGCTTCCCAGACCAGTGACAGTGAGGCAGGCGCCGGGCGAGCCGGACAGTCCACGCCGGCGGCTGCGTCTAGCACAGATGGGGAAACAAATGGGGGTCCGCTGGGCTGCTGCCTGGGCGTGACCGTCGGTCTCCTGCTCAGCCTCTCTCTGCCTGTAGCCGCACGCCTCATCGGCTCGCCAGTCACTGATTTCCTCAATGGGGCCTTATTGCGGGTAGCTATGGTTCTGGCTGCTCTGGTGGCAGCCAGCATCTGCGGCTACTTTGGCTGGAAGATCGGACGTCTTCTGTATCGTGAATATGAGCTAAGTCCACGTCAGCGGCGCCGCCTGGAGGAGCTAGAGCGCAAATACGCTCAACGTCAGCGACGCCGGCTCTAAGCAAGTCTGCGTGTGCGAGGGGGAAGAGGTGCCTGCTGAGTAGCGCCAGAACACCTGATTTCACCCATCTCTGGATAGAGGAAGACCGGAGGAAGGTAGGGGGTGGCCTTGTTTTTTTTGCCTTTTGATGCCTTGCTACGTCATATAAGATAGAGAAAGCCAATGCGCGAACAGCAGGCCTGTATAAGAGTGTATAAGCGGTTCAACATCAATTGAGAGAGAGTTTTTTCCCCTATGCGTATTGTTATTTTTTGCGACATGGAAGGAGTGGCCTGTATTGAGAAGTGGGAGCAGGTCACGGCAGGTCATCCGCTCTATGAGGAGGCGCGCAGGCTCTATACCGAGGAGATGAATGCAGCGGTGCGCGGAGCGCGCGCTGCCGGGGCCACAGAAATCACCGTAGTGGACTGTCACGGGGCCGGCGGAGCCTATAACTTCAAAAGCTTTCTCCCGGAGCGTCTGGAGTCGGGGGCGCAATATGTCCTGGGGCATCCCTGGGCGCGTTACATCGAGGCCTTCGAGCGCGGCTGCGACGCCATCCTCTTTGTGGGTGCCCATGCGATGGCCGGCACGCCTGACGGGGTACTCTGCCATACCGTCTCTTCCGAGGCCTGGTACAACGCCTGGATCAACGAGACACGTGTTGGCGAAAGCGGCATCCTCGCCGCGATCGCTGGCTGCTGGGATGTGCCTGCCGTCTTCGTCTCGGGGGACGCGGCCACCTGTCGCGAAGTGACGGCGCTGCTCGGCCCACAGGTCGTCACAGCCGAAGTCAAGCGCGGCCTGAGCCGCTTCTCTGCAGTCCATATGGCGCCCCGTGATGCCTGCTCACTGATCGAAATGGGCGTTGCCCGGGCACTGAGTACACGCAACTGGCCCAAGCCCTACAAGCCAGCCACAACCCCGGTCACCTTCAAAGTCGAACTGGCCTCACCTGATCGGGCGAGCGACTTTAAGGGGCGGCAGGGAGTAGAGATTGTCGAGCCGCGGACGGTAGTCTCAACAGCGGCAACCTTCTGGCAAGCCTGGGACCAGTTCTGGTATCGCCACGCCTGACTGAGGAAGGGCGCGCCTGCACAGGTGGACCCAATTCTTTAAAGTGATCATCGTCCAGGCTAGCTGGATTCTCTGCCGGGCCAGAGCCAGACCACTCCTCCTGGCCCGATGGCGCCGCTTCCAAAGCAGGTATCTGCCTGCCCGCCCGGCCTGGCAGGGGACCAGCCTAACTGCGAGCCTGCTTCACAATTCTTCCTTCACCTTGAAGGGAGCCACACGTCGACGCAGGCTCTCAGTCAAGCCTGCCATCGCATCGACTGACTGCTTACAGCGCTGCAAATGCTCATTAAGCTCCGCGCTCATGCGAGACATCTCCTCGACCGAGGCGATAGCCAACTGCGAACTTTTGCTCTGGCGCTCCGTATCGACATGGATCACATCGGCCAGATCGGCGATCTGCTCGGCCACCGTCAGAATGGCATCTAGCTCGATGCCGGTCTGCGTCACCAGATCGGTCTGAGTGATCACCTGCTGCGTATTGCGCTCCACACTTTGAGAGATAGCCGTCGTCTCATGCTGTACTGTACGAATATGGGTAGCCACCTTACGCGCCGCTTCAGCGCTGCGCACGGCCAGCGTGCGAATCTCTTGAGCAATCACTGCAAAGCCCTGCCCATACTCGCTAGCACGCACGGCCTCAATAGCCGCATTGAGCGCCAACAGATTCATACTGGCCGTCAGATCAGTAATAGCCGTGACCGTCTCGTTAATCTCCTGTCCACTCTCGCTCAAGCGCTTCATAAGGCGGGCCGACTGCATGGTAGCCTCACGCACCTGACGAATGCCCTCCACTGCCCGATCGACGGTCTCCTGACCCTTAGCCGTCACGTCCAGGGCCTCTGAAGTCATCTGCGTGAGCTTGCCGGCGTGCTCGCCTAGCTGGCGGATAAGAGCGGTCAACTGATCGACCTCATGCGAGAGATGGTAGACCTGGCGCTCCTGTTGGTCGGCATCGCGTACCAGCAGCTCAGTGCTGCGCTGCAAGTTATGGACCTGATCATCAAGGATGCGAGTAGTTTTCTGCACCTCGGAGACGATGGCATGAAGCTGATCGATCGAAGCATTCAGCAGTTCCACCACCGGCTGTAGCGAGGCGTGCCGGGCCTGCAGACGAACCCGCAGATCGCCACGGCTCAGCGGCTCCAGATCGGCCTGTAAAGCAGCGATGGCCTCCTGCAGAGCACGATGCTCGGCCTCCTGCTGAGCGAAGACCTGGGCGTTATCGATCGCGATGGCCGCCTGGTTCGCAAAGAGTTCGAGGATCTCGATGCGCTCAAGCGTGGGAATCTGGCCGTCCTCCGGCTCGTCGAGAGAGATAAAGCCGACGAGCTGTTTCTTGCGAGGGCTATAGAGCGGCACGATGAGCATGTCGAGTGGATGCCAGCCACCGGGCCGATAGTCGCTGAGCGGCATATTGCCAACCAGGGTCACATCGGCAAACTCATGAATGTGCTCATGAGAAATAAAGTAACTCTGACTGATGCGGAACTCTGGCCGCATCTGGCGCAGCATCTGCTCCACCCGCATTGGATGCTCAGTGAGGCGACGCTGATCCTCAGCGGAGATGCCCGCAAAAGCCACAGCTTTCAGATACTCGCTATTCTCCTGCAGCAGCTTAATCACCGCGCTACGGAAACCAGTGCAAGCGGTAATCGAGGCCGCAATTTGCTGGAGCACCTCCTCAAGACCCAACTCAGCGCGCAACATGTTCCCCAGGCGGATCAGCTCCTTGACCTGGCGTGTATACAGCGCCTGGTCCTGAGTCGCAGGGCCAGGCAGGCTGGACGCGCTCGTAGAGCCTGTAGCGGGTACCGAGGATACGGCGGACTGAGGCCGTAAGGCGGAGCGCTCGCGCTCCGATGAGGTATTGAGCGGGGGGAACGTCGTCATAGCAGCCCTACTCCGTGCATGGTTAGTTTCGTGATGAACGCTCCGTTCCTGGCGTGTCGGCTCGTTGCCGCTGCGCAGGCGTACACGCAGGGGAATAAACCAGTTCTGGTGTTTTCTCTCTGCCATGCCAGCATCGTAATCCTTTCCAGTGCGGCCCGCGCGGTCTGGCCTGGCGGCAAAAAGCGAGGCAGCCGGTTTGGCCTCCTATGCTCCCGGTCCCGGTGGGCGAAAAGGACTCTCATGCCGCGCTAAAAAGTCGCCTCCAGTCTCAGGGTGAGGATAGCATATTCTCATGCAAGAGTACAAGGTGACTGGGAAGATGGTTTCGCCCCGAGGAACCCGGGCACATCAGACCGATGACGAGCAGGGCTGTAGAGAAGCGGCGCTTACCGCCCCATTTGTCCTACGCCTCAGTCGAAGTCAGAGCCTCAAGCGAGAGCAGACCCTCCTCTAAGGCCCGACTCAGGGCCTCGGTGCGTCCTGAAACGTGGAGCTTCTGGTAGATATTGGCCAGATGGAAGTTTACGGTACGCTCGCTGACCTGCAAACGGCGGGCGATTTCTTTGTTGCGCAGACCGCGTGCCAGCAACCACAAGACCTGGCGTTCGCGCGCGGTCAGCGAAGTTGTGGCGGGGGTCCCCTCCGTCCGCTGGCTGAGACGCGTCAGCAGGCGGGCCGCAAGTTGGGGCTGGACGATCGTTTCGCCCTGTGCGACCAGGCGAATCGCCTGGACCAGCTCATCGGGAGCCACTTCCCTGAGCAGGTAGCCGTCGGCCCCTGCTCGCAGAGCCGCTGCGAGCTGCTCAGGTTGACTGGAGGCAGAGAGGATAAGAATGCGGGTATCGGGGCTGAGCTGTTTCATCTGACGCAGCGTTTCCATTGCTTGCTCATCAGGCCGCGGAAGATCGAAGAGCACCACCTGCGGCCCCAGCTCTAAGGCCTCGCCGCTGGCCTGAATACCATTAGCCGCCTCACCAATGACCTGCAGATCGGGATAGCTCTCCAGCAGACGGCGCAGACCAGCGCGCATCACTGGCTGACCGGCCACTACCAGCAAGCGCAGGCGCTGCGCTGGCGTCTCTGTAGCGCGCGTAGGGGACAAGGCGGGCAAGCCAGCACCCGGCGGACGCTCGTAGGGTAGACTAGCGCTGATCTGATGACCCTGACCCGGCGTGGCACTGATAGAGAGCCGGCCGCCTGCTGCCCGTAGCTGCTGGTCCAGCACCTCTAGCGCCTCCTGGCCAGTGGTAGCCGGCGCAAAGGGGGGCGCCGCCACGCCTGAACTCGCCTCCTCTTCAGAGGCGATGCCATCGTCGGTGAGAGTCAATTGGAGGCTCTCACGGCCATAGTGCAGGGCCAGGCGTAGATGATGGACAGCGCGATGACGGGCAACGGCAGCGAGGGCCGCGCGCGTCAAACGATAGAGCAGCACGGCAATCAGAGGGTCGAGCCGTCGCGCCTCGCCTGTCACCTGAACCCGGCTCGCCACACCGAGAGCCTCAGCCCGCTCCTCGACCAGCCGCCCCAGAGCCTCCGCCAACCGCTCTGTCTGGCTCTCCGCTTCCTCGCCGGCGGAAGCCTCGCCCGTCAGGCGCAGCTCAGCTAGCAAAGCGCTTACCTCTTCCTCTATCAGCGCCAGACCTTGGGCCACGCTAGACACCTGCTCGGGAGTCGGCGGCTTGCTCAGTAAGGTACGCAAGGCACGGAGCTGCACAGCGATCGCGCTGAGCGTATCAACTAAGCTGGCACTCTGTTCAGGCTGGGAGGCGTAAACGCTCTCCACTGGTAGTGATAGCATGACAGCACACTCTCCCAAAATAGGACAGGCCAGCCGGCCCTACCGTGCTCCTGATAGTCCGGCCCGGTCCGGCTGGCGCCGCCCAGCCAAAGCCAGTAGCCACCGGTGAAGCCTGCTTGCTCAGACCTGGGCAGGCGCGCGCACTGGCTCGATCACAATCTGGCCGTTGCGCGCATCGATCTGCACCGTATCACCCTCGCGAATTGTTCCGTCCAGCAAAGCCCGCGCCAGACGATTTTCGACCTCGCGCTGGATCACCCGTTTGAGCGGGCGGGCCCCGAAATGAGGATCGTATCCCTCGCTCGCCAGCAACTCGCGAGCCGCCTCGCTCACCTGCAACGTGATATGTCGCTCGGCCAGGCGCGGGCGCAGGCGATTGATCTGAATATCCACAATCTCCTTGATCCGCTCAGGCGTCAGCGGATGGAAGATCACAATCTCATCGATGCGGTTGATAAACTCTGGACGGAAGCCCTCCTCGCGCAGGCGCTGTCGAACCTGGCGCTGTACCTCCTCCTCATCGAGGCCCTCCAGCTCAGGCAGCCAGGCCGTGCCCACATTGCTCGTCATAATGATCACCGTGTTCTTAAAGTCCACGGTGCGGCCCTGACCATCCGTCAGGCGACCGTCGTCGAGCAACTGCAACAGCACATTAAAGACATCGGGCGCCGCCTTCTCGATCTCATCGAAGAGCACCACGCTATAAGGATGGCGGCGCACGGCCTCCGTCAACTGGCCGCCCTCCTCATAGCCCACATAGCCCGGAGGAGCACCGATCAGGCGCGAGACGCTATGTTTCTCCATGTACTCTGACATATCGATGCGCACCAGCGCCTGTTCATTATCGAAGAGGAACTCGGCCAAAGCCCGGGCCAACTCCGTCTTACCGACGCCAGTAGGACCCAAGAAGAGGAAGCTCGCCAGGGGACGATTGGGGTCCTGCAAGCCAGCGCGGGCGCGGCGAATGGCATCCGAGACCGCGCGCAGGGCGTGATCCTGGCCAACCACCCGCTCGCGCAGGCGCTCCTCCATCTTCAGGAGCTTCTGGACCTCGCCCTCCATCAACTTAGCGACCGGGATATGCGTCCACTTGGAAACGATCTCCGCAATATCCTCGGCGTCAACCTCCTCCTTCAGCATACGCGCCCCCTGGATCTCGCTGAGCTTACCCTCCATCTCGCGGATGCGACGCTCCAGCTCGGGAATAACACCGTAGCGCAAGCGCGCCTGCTCCTCCAGATTATATTCGCGCTCTGCCCGCTCCAAAGCCACCTGGGCCTCCTCCAGCTCTGTTTTCAAGCGGCGCAGCGTCTCCACCGGCTCCCGCTCCCGCTCCAGCGAGAGACGCAAACTATGCAACTGCTCATTCAGATTAGCGATCTCCTGCTCCACCCGCTCGCGTCGCTCACGGCTGGCCGGGTCCGTCTCCTTCTTGAGCGCCTCATGCTCGACCTGGAGCTGACGGATGCGGCGCTCCAAGGCATCGATCTCGCTGGGAGTGCTGTCCAGCTCCACGCGGCGTCGGCTAGCCGCCTCATCGATCAAATCGATGGCCTTATCCGGCAGGAAGCGGTCGCTGATATAGCGCTTCGACAGCATAGCCGCCGCCACCAGAGCGCTATCCTGAATGCGGACGCCGTGGTGAACCTCATAGCGCTGCTTCAAGCCGCGCAGAATACTGATCGTATCCTCGACCGATGGCTCCTCAACCATAATTGGCTGGAAGCGGCGCTCCAGAGCGGCATCTTTCTCGATATATTTACGATACTCGTCGAGCGTTGTTGCGCCAATGCAGTGCAGCTCGCCGCGCGCCAGCAAGGGTTTCAGCATATTGGAAGCGTCCATCGCCCCCTCAGCGGCGCCGGCACCCACCAACGTATGCAGCTCATCAATAAAGAGAATAATGCGTCCTTCAGAATTCTGGATCTCGCGTAACACCGCCTTCAGGCGCTCCTCGAACTCGCCGCGATACTTGGCCCCGGCGATCAAAGCGCCCAGATCAAGAGCAATAATCTGCTTATCCTTCAGCGTCTTAGGCACATCGCCGCGCACAATGCGCTGAGCCAGGCCCTCAACAATGGCCGTCTTACCAACACCGGGGTCACCGATCAGCACAGGATTATTCTTCGTGCGCCGGCTAAGCACCTGGATGACGCGGCGGATCTCCTCGTCGCGTCCAATCACCGGATCAAGCTTACCCTGAGCGGCCAGGGCGGTCAAATTGCGCCCATACTTCTCCAGGGCCTGATACTTCCCCTCGGGATTCTCATCCGTCACGCGCTGCGAGCCGCGGATGGCACTGAGCGCACGCAGCGTCGTATCGCGTGTCACGCCAGCGGCGCGGAAAGCCCGCTGAATAGCATCGCCGCCGACCTCAAAGAGCGCTAGCAGTAAATGCTCAACACTTAGATACTCATCCTTGAAGCTAGCCATCTGACGCCAGGCCTCTTCCAAAACCCGCCGCAGTTGCGGCGAAAGGCCTGGCTCACTGCCACCATAGACGCGCGGCATGCGCTCCAACTCATTGCGTACCACACGCCGCGCTGCTGCCAGGTCACCCCCAGCCTTCTGGATAATCTCGCTCGTGATGCCCCCCTGCTGCTCCAGCAGGGCATAGAGCAAGTGCTCCGGTTCAATCTGGCTATGATTATAACTACGCGCTAACTCTGATGCATCCGTGATGGCCTCGCGGGCCTTCTCGGTTAAGCGCTCCAACTTCATGGCTCTATGGCCTCCCCCTGTCTGCAAACTTCTTACCTTGTCTGTTACTATACCACATTGAGTGCATCATTGCAAGAAGATTTGAGTGTCTTCTTATCAAAGTTGGGCGGAGAGACCAAAAATTGGTGGCTATGCTCGGCGGGAAGGCTATGGTATAATGGCCGCGCCGTCTCCGTCCCCTCATTCGGGGGGGAGCCGATCGAATCGCTCAGGTCAGTCAGTGACTCACTCACTCACCCACCATCCACCCACTATGCGGAGGCAGGACAAGGTGAGCGCGGAGACGCCGCATGGCACGAGAGAAATAGCTGCTCTGCCACAGGCGTTACAGGGAGATGAGGCGCGCATAGCAGCGGCCATTGAAAGTCTACTCTTCGTAGCAGGGCGTCCGCTAGAGCAGAACGAGCTGCGCAAAGTATTGGGAATCGGCGAGGAGGATCTACAGGCGGGTCTGCGCGCGCTGGCGCGTGACCTGGAGGAGCAGCGACGCGGACTACGCCTGCAGCGTCTGGGCACTCAGGTGCAGCTTGTCACAGCGCCTGAGAATGCGCGCTATGTGGCGGCATTGCTCGGCCTGCCATTGACCGCCAAGCTGACGCCGGCAGCCCTGGAGACGCTGGCGGTGATTTGCTATCGGCAGCCGATTACGCGCGCCCAGATCGAGGCCATTCGTGGGGTCAACAGTGATCGGGCCCTGGCGAGCCTGATTCAGCATGGGCTGGTCGCCGAAGTGGGACGGGCTCCGACGGTGGGTCACCCGGCGCTCTTTGCAACCACTCCCGAGTTTCTGCAGCAGTTTGGGCTGACGAGCCTGGATGAGTTGCCGCATATCGATGGCCTGCCCGATGTTCAGCGCGCTGTTCAGGCTCTGCAGGAACGGCTGCCTTTGGGTGAAGGCTCGGCCACAGCGGGCGAACGACGTGAGCAGCTACCTGAGAGCGAGCATCACGCTTCTTCACCAGAAGAGGCGAGGCCCTGAGCGCCGTGGCTGAGCTGGAAACAGGAGGAGGGCGAGACTCCGGGCCGAGTCAAGACCAGAAGGGACCTGAAGATAGAAGTAAGGGCAAGATGCGGATAGGACGACATATGCCTCTCAATGGCAGGCCACTGCGGGCGCTAGAGATAGCCTGTTTCCTGGGCTGTGAAACCATCCAGCTTTTTGCGAGCAATCCTACGGGCTGGAAGCCGCCGACTGGCGGTGAAGAGGCAGCGCGGGAGTTTGCTCAGGCCGCCCGGGCTCGGGGTTTGGCGCCAGTGATTGTGCATGCGCCGTATTTGATCAATCTCGCCTCGCCACGTGAGGAGATCTGGCAGGCCTCGATCAGGTTGCTCTCCTGGACGCTGGCACGGGCAGCCCTGCTGGAAGCCTCCGATGTGGTGGTGCACATCGGCAGTCACCGCGGAGCTGGCCTTGAACAGGGCATTGCGCGCCTGGTCGAAGCCCTGCGCCTGGTGTTGTCCGAGATGCCAGCGGGCGTACGCCTCTTGCTCGAAAATGATGTTGGGGCCGGCCATACCCTGGGGCAGCGCTTTGAGGAGCTGGCCACCGTGCTGGCTCATTTGCCGGAGGCACAGGAGTGCTTGGGAATCTGTCTGGATACGGCCCATCTCTGGGGAGCAGGCTACGATATCGGCTCTCCTGCAGGAGTAGAGGCCGTGCTGCAGCGCTTCGCCGAGCTGGTAGGTCTCTCTCGCCTCAAGGTGCTTCATCTCAACGATAGCCGGCAGCCGCTCGGAAGTCATCGCGATGTGCATGCGCGCGTCGGCGAAGGGCTGATCCCCTTAGCTGGACTGCAGGCGCTCCTCAGCGATGCGCGTCTGGCCACGCTGACAGTTGTGCTGGAAACACCCATCAAGCGCGACGAGCAGGACCGCGAAGATTGGGAACATGATCGGGCGCATCTGCAGTATGTCAAAAGCCTGCGCGCCAGCTAGTGACCGCTTCACTCCGCTGCCGAGGCAGGGGCAGGCTGGAGAAGGAAGAGGTCCGTCTCAGCCTGCGAATGCTTGATTCGGGCAAGCAACCACCAAAAGAAAAGCAGAGGACGGAAGCCAGGTTCGCCGACAGCCGGCTCTGAGCCGAACCAAGGCGAGCGAAAGCCTGCTTCTGTCCTCTGTATGAATGGCAGGCTGAGCAGATAGGCCCCGAAGGGCCACAGACGCCACGGCTGGTGGCTGGCGCCCGACTTAGAGATTGATGTGATCAGCGGCAGTAGCGGGCCGGAACGTATCGCCGTCGTTGAGCAAGACAAGACGCTGCTCGCCGATATGGACGATCAGATCTGGCCGACCGTCGCCGTTCACATCATGGACCTCGGCGGTAACCGGAACCAGGTCCTGATTGGAGCCGAAGAGCACTGGGCCATTGTAGACGCGCGCGTTGCTGCCGTCCCCACCAGGAAATTCAATGATCTCAACATGTCGATTGAGATTGATAAAGACAAAATGGGTGGGATGGCTTGGGCTATCGTGATGCCCGACCACGGCGTCCATCTGCCAGGTGCGTGGGCGCCCAAACTGGACATCCTCCTGATGGAGCTGCCACCAGGAACCGAGGTAAGCCAGGCCCAGACCGAGCAGGGCAGTGAGCAAGAGGCCGAGAACGAAGAGGCGCAGGGCCCAGAAACGACCCATACGCCGGGCCTTGATGCGTGTCGGAGCGACGGCGCGCAGGCCCTCGGGCACCACCGCTTTGGAGGTCGTGCCGTGTTCTGGCCTCAGCTGATTACTGGCGCGCCGCCGTTGGATGAAAACCGCTGGCTGCGGGCCAGTGAGTCCGCTCAACGGGCCGGCCACGTCCGCGCGTGCGGGTGGCAGGGGCTGATAGCGGCGTGTGCTGCTCGGCAGCCGCGGCGCAAGGTAGATGGCATCATCCTCCTCCCCGGTGATGGCCTGCCTCTTCCTGGTCACCCCGGGCGGCTGACGAAGCTGTATGGTCATGGAGTAGTTTCCCCTTTTTTGCCGGCCCATGTGGGCCTAGAATGCATGTTCTATATACTAAGGTGATCACGGCTCGTTTGTCAAGTCCCCCGGTATGAAAATCTTAGGTATCATTTGAGTGAAACAGCGTATAACAATGTGAGACAGATGCAGCTGTGTTGCAACGCTAATATCCATTGTGCCAGATTCCCGCTTGACTCTGGCGATTTGTCTATGCTATAGTTGATTCTGTCTCGGGATGCTTGCCGGGCATGAACCTCAACAATACTACTGAAGAAGCCAAAGTCCATCCCTGAGCGGAAGTTTCTGTCAAAAGTCTCGTCAGAACAAGGAAGCGCCATTTGCTCCAGGGAAGAGCTGGTCCTTGAACGTCGTGCTGTTAGCATGTGTTGCGCCCAGGAGGAGAGACGGCGGACCGGCTGAGGGCTTTCCGGCTGTGCTGCTTACATCGGAACCCCCTTGCCTGCTCCTTTGCTGTGTGGTCTTCGTCACCGGAGTGTGTGCCCTTCTTGACTTGCTATTCTGTATGCTGACCTGAACCAAACCCGAGCTGCGTTTTCTCCTAACCGAGGCTTGCTTTGGCCCTGGTGACCACTACTGCCTGGGGCTTCGCGCGCCTGCCGCCTGAGAAGACAAGGAGAGGCTGCCTTTGGCGCTCGCCGCGGAGGAGAGGGTCCACTTGTCCGTCCCGTTTCGTCTTGCGCTTACGTTGATGATCTCGGGCTGGGGCCTAGCGGTGGGAGAGTACTTTGTGTCTCCGCTTCTCGCCGGGTGATGGCCATGCGTTAGCCCGGCTGGCGGGCGAAGCGGCTCGTGATTTGGTGCTGCTCGCTATCCTCAATATAGGGACGAGGGAGCGTGCTGGTTGTTGGGATGGCTGCGGTTTTACTACAGTGAGCAAGGAAGCCCGGAACGGAACGAAACGGAATACGCTGCATCCGCAGGCAGCAGAGGCTGTAGCGTGTGCGTGTGTCTGGTGTTGTTCATCTGAGAGCCGGTCGGTGAGCCAGTCAATGCACTGGCCTAGCTGCGAGCGTGCCTGCATGTGCGCGCTCATGTTGAAGGAGGCACCGCTATGACCAGGACGCGCGTGGAGGCGGTCCATATCGTCTGGATCACTGCGGGCCTGGGCTGTGATGGCGACTCGGTCTCAATTACGGCGGCCAGTCAGCCAAGCCTGGAGGATGTGATCCTGGGAGCCATTCCGGGACTTCCCCGCGTCTATTTGCACAATCCTGTCCTCGCCTATGAGCTGGGCGGCGACAGCTTTATGACCTGGTGGTACCAGGCCGAACGTGGCGAGCTTGATCCCTTTGTGCTGGTGGTCGAAGGCTCGATCCCCAACGAGCGCATCAAGCGGGAAGGCTATTGGGCCGCGCTGGGAACTGATCCGGCGACTGGGCAGCCGATCACGACCTGCGAGTGGATCGATCGGCTGGCGCCGAAAGCCTGGGCGGTGGTGGCCATTGGGACCTGCGCCACCTACGGCGGTATCCATGCCATGCAGGGCAACCCCACAGGGGCGATGGGCCTGGCTGACTATCTGGGCCACTCCTGGAAGTCGTGGGCTGGTATTCCCATTGTCAATGTTCCTGGTTGCCCTGTGCAGCCGGATAACTTCATGGAGACGCTCCTCTATCTGCTCTATCAGGCGGCGGGTCTGGCGCCGATGATCCCCCTCGATGACCTCGGACGTCCCACCTGGCTCTTTGGCAGAACAGTTCATGAGGGCTGCGACCGCGGCAGCTATTATGAGCAGGGCGACTTTGCTACCGAGTATGGCGCTCCTCAATGCCTGGTGAAACTCGGCTGTTGGGGCCCGGTCGTACAGTGCAACGTGCCGAAACGCGGCTGGATGGCCGGCATTGGTGGCTGTCCCAACGTGGGCGGGATCTGTATCGGCTGTACCATGCCTGGCTTCCCCGATAAGTTTATGCCCTTCATGGATGAGCCGCCCGGGGCCAAGCTGTCGACGGGCATCGCCGGCGCCTACGGCGGCGCGATCCGCGCTCTGCGCAATATTACGAAGTCGACACTCAATAAGGAACCTTCGTGGCGCCGTAAGGGCCAGGAGTTAGCAACCGGTTATCAGCCGCGCTGGTAGCGAGAACCATCGTAAACGTTTCGACGGGCTGCAGCGCCTCCAGCATATTGGAAGAGCTTGGCTCAAAGTGGATAATTGTGTGCCGCCGTCCTTTGTTGCGCTGTTAGCTTGTCTAGACCCTTGCTCATTGATGTGGATGCAAGAAGAACATGGCCGGCACTCTTTGGCTCGCTTTGGCCTGTTCAGCAAAGGAGAGAGCACGATGACCACTGAAGTACGACGTCAGGCTGCCCCGGCTGAGCCTGGCCAGGTGATTGAAATGGCCTGGGACCCGATTACGCGCATTGTGGGCAGTCTGGGAATCTATACCAAGATCGATTTTAAGAAGCGGCAGGTCGTGGAGTGCTACAGTACGTCGTCGATCTTCCGTGGCTACAGCATCTTTCTGAAGGGTAAGGACCCGCGCGATGCCCATTTCATCACCAGCCGCATCTGTGGGATCTGTGGAGATAATCACGCGACCTGCTCGGTCTATGCGCAGAATATGGCCTATGGGGTGAAGCCGCCGGCGCTCGGCGAGTGGATTCTGAACCTCGGCGAGGCGGCGGAGTACATGTTTGACCACAACATCTTTCAGGAGAATCTGGTCGGGGTCGATTTCTGCGAGCAGATGGTGCGGGAGACCAATCCCGGCGTCTGGGAGCTGGCCCAGAAGACCGAGGCCCCGCATGCCAGGGACCACGGCTATCGCACGATCGCCGATATTATGCGGGCGCTCAATCCCTTCACGGGCGAGTTTTATCGCGAGGCGTTGCAGATGAGCCGCCTGACGCGCGAGAAGTTCTGCTTGATGGAGGGGCGCCATGTCCATCCGTCGACGCTCTATCCCGGCGGCGTAGGCACGGTGGCAACGGTCCAGCTCTTCACCGACTACCTGGTCCGCCTGATGAAATATGTGGAGTTTATGAAGAAGGTCGTTCCCTTGCATGATGACCTCTTCGATTTCTTCTATCAGGCCCTGCCTGGGTATGAAAAGGTCGGCCAGCGGCGTGTGTTGCTGGGCTGCTGGGGCTCGTTCCAGGACCCCGACGTCTGCGACTACGATTATCGCACGATGGATAAGTGGGGACGGGCCATGTTCGTGACGCCGGGCGTGGTGGTCGATGGGGAGCTGGTGACGACGAGTCTGGTCGATATCAATCTGGGGATTCGCATCTTACTGGGTAGCTCCTATTACGAGGATTGGGAGAACGAGCGGACCTTTGTCGATCGTGATCCGCTGGGCAACCCGGTCGATCAGCGCCATCCCTGGAACCAGACGACAATTCCGAAGCCGCAGAAGCGCGATTTCAAAGGGAAGTATAGCTGGGTGATGTCGCCGCGCTGGTACGATAAGCGCACGGGGCAGTATCTGGCGCTGGATACGGGCGGCGGGCCATTGGCGCGCCTGTGGGTGACGGCGCTGGCGGGCCTGGTCGATCTGGGCGGCTACATCAAGGCGACCGGACACAGTGTCAAGATCCGCTTGCCGAAGACGGCGCTGAAACCCGAGGTCGAGTTTGAGTGGAAGATCCCGAAGTGGAGCAATGCCCTGGAGCGCGATCGGGCCCGCTCGTACTTCCAGGCCTATGCGGCGGCGGTGGCGCTCTACTGTGTGGAGAAGGCGCTTGCCGAGATCCGCGCGGGTCGCACGAAGACCTGGAGCGATTTTACAGTGCCCAAGGAGGCCATTGGCTGCGGTTTCCATGAGGCGGTGCGCGGGGTGCTCTCGCACCATCTGGTGATCGAGAACGGCAAGATTGCCAACTATCACCCCTACCCGCCCACGCCCTGGAATGCCAGTGTGCGCGATATCTATGGGACGCCCGGCCCCTATGAGGACGCGGTCCAGAATACGCCGATCTTCGAGGAGAATGGCCCCGACAAGTTTAAGGGCATCGATATTATGCGCGCGGTGCGTAGCTTCGATCCGTGCCTGCCCTGCGGGGTGCATATGTATCTAGGCAACGGCAAAGAGCTGCAGGTCGTGCATTCTCCGACCTTCGGGCGAGTGCAGTAAGGAAGGTGTGGCGAGCCGGAGCAAGCCAGGCCACGTTCTGTGAGCTGGGGCGGCCAACCAGCAGCAGAGGCACGGAGTGGCCTGCTGACCAGGCTGTCAAGGGGCGGCCCGCTACGGTGCCTTGCCAACAGGCGGGCCGCCGGAATCAGGAGGAGAAGGCCATGAGCGGTGGTGCGCCGGAGCACCAGAGACGCCAGGAGCCTCATCCAGCTCAAGAGATTGAGCGTCTGCTAGCAGACATCGAGCGTCTGCCCGATCCCCATGCGCGTGCTTTCGCAGAGGAGCTGGTCCGGGCGCTGGTGGCGCTCTATGGTGAGGGCCTGCGGCGTATTGTGGAGCTGTTGACGGCTGTGGAGAGCACGCGCAGGCTGGCCTCTGCTGTCGCTCCGCCTTTGCTCGATCTGCTGACCAGCGATGAGCTGGTCGCCAGTTTGCTGCTCTTACATGATCTGTATCCTGTCCCGCTCAAGGAGCGGGTTGAGCGAGCGCTAGAGGAGCTGCGGCCTGTGGTTCAAGGGCATGGCGGTGAGCTGGTGCTCCTGAGCGTGGCCGATGGCGTGGTCTCGCTGCGTTTGAGTGGGAGCTGTCGCGGCTGTCCCGCCTCAGTACAGTATCTGCGGCAGAGGATCGAAGAGGCGGTGTATCGTGCGGCTCCCGATCTAAGCGGCTTGGAAATCGAGGAGGGGGATGAGGAGGCCGGAACGCCGGTCCGGGGCAAGACGCCGCTCCCGGTGGTCTTTGTCCCGCGCCGGCGTGGCGGCGGTGGCTCTCCGGCTGGGGTAGGGGCAGAGGAGCCGGGGACCGGCGCGAGAGGGGGGTGAGCAGCAATGAGGTGTGTGGGTGATGTGTGGTCGGAGCTGGGGCCTGGCCTGCTTGCCTGGCGTGAGGAAGCGGGCGGCGAAAGTGAGCAGCAGATGAGCCGGGCCCCTATGGCGCTCCCTTTGGGCGCGCTGCGGCGCTTCGTGCAACGCGAAGTCAAGCCGCAGCGCGGCCCCCTGGAGCATTGTGAGCTGTGCCGGGCGGTGCTCCTGCCGACCCACCGACATCTGTTTGCCCCCGAGCGACGTCAGGTGCTCTGTGTCTGTGATCCGTGTGCACTGCTCTTCCGCGTCGGGGCTGAGCGAGGCCAGAGCCGCTATCGCTTGATCCCCGAGCGTACCCGCTGGCTGCGCGACCTCGTGCTGACTGATGGCGAATGGGAGGCGCTAGGGTTGCCAGTGAACCTGGTCTATCTCTTTTACAGCACGCCAGCGGGGCGTGTGCTGGCCTTCTATCCCGGCCCGGCAGGCGCGACAGAGTCCCTGCTGAACCTCGACGGCTGGCAGGGACTGGTCGCACGCTATCCGCTGCTGGGGGAGCTGTTGCCCGATGTGGAGGCCTTGCTGATCAATCGGGTCCGCGGCGCGCACGATTATTATCTGGTGCCGATCGATGTCTGCTATCGCCTGACGGGCCTGATCCGCTCCTCCTGGCGTGGCCTGAGCGGCGGCCCCGAGGTGGAGCAGGCGCTACGAACCTTTTTCGGCGAGCTGCAAGCGCGGGCTGAGGTCGTGACGGCTGGGCGAGCGGCGCCGGACCTTGGGGAAGGGGAAAACGATGCCGGATCTTGACTTTACCGTCGTTGGCGCAGACGTGCCAGCCTATGCCGCTGCACCCATGTTGCTCTTTCGCCTGCAGCTCCGCAATCGTCTGCCCGGCGAGCCAATCCAGAGCGTTGTCTTGCGGGCCCAGATCCAGATCGAAGCCACGCGCCGGCGCTACAGCCCTGTGGCCCAGGCGCGCCTGCTGGAAGTCTTTGGCGAGCCAGCTCGCTGGGGCGAAACCTTGCGCTCGCTCCTCTGGGCACATGCCGGGACGGTCGTCCCGCCGTTCAGCGAGCGTACGGAGGTCGAACTGCCGGTCTCCTGCACCTACGATTTCGAAGTGGTCAGCACCAAGTATTTTGCCGCCCTGGAAGGCGAGGAGGGAGCCATTCCGCTGCGCTTCCTCTTCAGCGGTACGGTCTTCTACGAGGGCGAGGATGGGCGTCTCCAAATCGCCCCGATTCCCTGGTCAAAGGAGGCGACCTTTGCACTGCCGCTGCAGTGCTGGCGTGAGCTGGTCGCGCGCTTCTATCCGGGGAGCGCCTGGATTCGCCTGCAGCGCCAGGTCTTCGACCGGCTCTATGCCTATAAAATGGCCCGCGGACTGCCGACCTGGGATGAGACCATACTGCGCCTGCTGGCGGCGGCTGAGCGGGAGGTGAGCCAGGGATGAAGCTGGAGACGATTCAGGCCATCGCCGATGCGGTGCTCTATGAGGGCTATTTGCTCTATCCGTACCGTCACTCGGCCCTCAAGAACCGTCAGCGCTGGACCTATGGGGTGGTCTATCCGCGCGCCTACAGCGAGGCGGGCGGCGAGGTGGAACCCTGGCGCATGCAGACGGAATGTCTGCTAGAGGCCAGGCTGGAGGCTGATCCGCGGCTCGCGATCTCTGTCCGCTTTCTCCAGTTGATGCGCTGTTGGCGCCCAGAGGCCCAGAGCATAGGGGCAGAGCCGGCAGGGCAGCCGCAGGAACGAGCGTTGCTGTGGGCACATACCTCGATAGCAGGCACGTGGGAGGAGGGAATCGAGCGCAGTGTGAGCGTAAGGGCGTTGCCGCTGTGTGACCTGCTCCAGACGGAGCGGTGTCTGCCTTTCGCGTTTCCGGCACGGCGCCTGGTGGAAGAGGAGCCGGTCAGAGCAATCGCGGGCAGATCAGGGAGCATTGTGCGCGAAGGGCGTGCGCTGAGCGGTGAGGTCCGCATCACTGCGAAAGCGGTGCCTGAATACGAGGATCTCTGGAAATTACGCGTGAGCGTGGTCAACACAACCGCTGTGGAGACCCCCGCCGAGCTGCGCGCACAGGAGGCCCTGCTCTCGGCCTGCGTTTCAACGCATACCATCCTCCAGGTGGAAAGGGGCGCCTTTGTCTCCCTGATGGAGCCGCCCGAAGCCTTGCATCAGGTCGCGGCCTCCTGTCAGAACTGCGGTACCTGGCCGGTCCTGGTAGGTGAGCCCGGCGAGCGTGACGGCCTGCTCTCGGCACCAATCATCCTCTACGACTATCCGCAGATCGCCCCCGAAAGTCCAGCTCCCCTCTTCGACGGCACCGAGATCGATGAGCTGCTGGCCTTGCGCATCTTGACGCTGACGGACGAGGAGAAGGAGCAAATTCGCCGGGCTGACGCTCGCGGGCGGGCTGTCTTGGAGCAGGTCGAGCAGATGACGCCGGAGCAATGGCTGCAGCTCCACGGTACTATTCGCGGGCTGCGCTCCCTGGAGGAGGGTGGGTCATGAACCTCACCGGTGCCAACGGCTGGATCTTTCCAGGCGAGGATGACCCTCCGCCGGAGACGATTACGATTGCAGGACGCCAGGTAAGGGCGGGGACACGCGTACGCCTCTGCCCAGGGCGAGCGCGGCGCGAACGCCTGGCCGATGCCTTTGATCTGCTGCTGGAGGGGCGCACTGGGCGCGTCGAGGTCATCCACCAGGATTTTGAGAACCGCCTTTACCTGGTGGTGACTCTCGATGATGATCCTGCTGGAGACCAGGGGGACGAACGCCTGCTGCCGGGTCATCGCTTCTTCTTTTTCCCGGAAGAGGTGGAGCCACTCGCTGAGGAGGAATGAGGCGTACATGGATATAGATGAGCAGCATCAGCAGCAGCTACAAAAGGAGCTAGAGGAGACCGTTGCCCAGGCGGCCCGCGGTGGGCTGCGGCGCCTGCTAGTGGCTGGCATCGGTAATCTCTTTCTCGGCGACGACGGTTTCGGCTGCGTAGTAGCTCAGCGAGCGCGCGGACGCTATCCACCCGAGGTGGAGGTGGTCGACTTCGGTATTCGCGGTCTGGAGCTGGCCTATGCGCTCCTCGATGGCTATCAGGCGCTGATTTTGATCGATGCCGTACCGCGTGGCGGCAATCCGGGCACGCTCTATCTGCTCAAGCCGCTCTTGCCCCCGGAGGACCAGGCTGCCGATCTGGCCGCTGGCAGGCTGGGGCTGGAAGCGCATAGCCTTGATCCTGTGCGTGTGCTGACCTATGCCCGGGCCCTTGGGGCGCCGGCCATTCCGGCGTTAGTGCTCGGCTGTGAGCCAACGCCGCTCGACAGCGAAGCGGGCGACGAAGAGCTACAGATAGGGCTGACTCCTCCAGTGCAGGCGGCGGTCGAGCGTGCTCTACTGCTACTCGACACCATTGTAAACCAGCTCTATGCCGGCTCAGGCCCTGCTGATTGAAGTGAAGCCAAGGCTTCTGTCCATACTGGAAAACGCAGAGCTGAGCTGAAAGGAGGTACTGTCGATGGTCAAATGGATCATGAGCGCAATCGTACTGGCTCTGCTGGTCCTGGTGCTCAGGCAGCAGCTACCTGATATCCAGCGGTATTTACGCATTCGCTCGATGTAGGGGAGGAGAAAGCCGTGGATGGGGCTGCAGATGAGCAGGCACTAAGAGGATGGCAGAGAGAGGAAAGGCGTTCTGGGCATAGCTGATGCGGCAAGGAGAGATAGGTACGGTCATGCATGAGCTGGCGCTTGCCCAGGGCATTATCGAAACGGTGGAAGCCCGGGCCGAGGAATGCGGTGTCCAGCGGGTGAGAGCGGTCCATCTGCGAGTGGGCGAAGCCAGCGGTGTCCTGGTGGAGGCCTTGGAGTTCGCCTTTGAAATGCTGGCGTCGCTCTCGCCCACCCTTGCCGGGGCGCGGCTGGCCATCGAAGTGACGCCGCATCGAGCCTGGTGTGAGCCGTGTGCCTGCGCCTTTGCTGTCGTGGACTTCGTTGCCCGCTGTCCCACCTGCGGCACCTGGTCCAGGCGCATTCTCTCGGGCACCGAACTCCAGATCCTCGACATGGAAGTTGGGGCTGATAGCGAGCAGGGAGGCCAGGAGCAGGAGAGCAAGCTGTGAGGAGCGGCACCTATGCCCAGAGTGACGATTGCCAGAAACATTCTGGCGGCCAATGATGAGATTGCGGCGAATGTGCGGCAACGACTGGCGACTGCCGGCGTGCGCTGTATCAACCTGATGAGCGGCCCGGGAGCGGGCAAGACGACCCTGCTGGAACGCAGCGTCGCTCATCTGCGTGGACGGCTGGCTGTGGGGGTCATCGAAGGCGATATTGAAACCAGCCTGGACGCCGAGCGTATCGAGGCCGCCGGGGCGCAGGTGGTACAGATCAATACGCGCGGGGCCTGCCACCTGGAGGCCCATATGGTGCGCGATGCCCTGGAGGCGCTTGATCTGCAGCGCCTGGACCTGCTCTTCATCGAAAACATCGGCAATCTGGTCTGCCCGGCGGCCTGGGACCTGGGCGAGGATCTGCGGGCCGTCGTGGTCTGTACAACCGAGGGTGATGAGAAGCCGGCCAAGTATCCGCAGATCTTTGCTGCCGCCCAGGTGCTGGTGATCAATAAGTTGGATCTCTTGCCCTACGTAGACTATGACCTCGAGCGCGTGCGCGCTCAAGCGCTGGCCGTCAATCCAGAGCTGCACATCTTCGCGCTGAGCTGCCGCAGTGGCGAGGGACTGGACGCCTGGTGTGACTGGTTACTCTCCTTCGCGGGCAAGCGCCCTGTGGTCTCCACCCGTGAAATGCCGCACCTGACGGGAGGGGCGACAACATGAGCGAGCGTGTGTCTGGCGGAGCACCAGCAACTGTGACGGCGCGGCTGCGGCAGCGTCTCACCGTGACAGGCATCGTGCAGGGAGTGGGTTTTCGCCCCTTTGTCTATGCGCTGGCTCAGCGTCTCCACCTGGCGGGCTTCGTGCGCAACGACAGTCGCGGCGTGACCATCGAGATCGAAGGACCAATGGAGGCGCTGACCCACTTCTGTGAGCGCTTGCAGCAGGAGGCCCCCCCGCTGGCGCGCATCGAACGTGTGACGGTTGAAGCACTCCCGCTGCAGCACGAGACGGCCTTTGTGATCGCACAGAGCCAGGAAAGCAGCGAGCGCAGCGCCTTGGTCTCGCCCGATATGGCCACCTGTGCCGATTGCCTGCATGAGCTTTTTGATCCGGCGGATCGCCGCTATCGCTATCCCTTCATCAACTGTACCAATTGCGGACCGCGCTTCACGATTATCCAGGATGTGCCCTATGATCGTGAAAAGACAACGATGCGCGTCTTTCCTATGTGCCCGACCTGCCGCGCCGAGTACGAGGACCCGACCAATCGGCGTTTCCACGCGCAGCCCAATGCCTGCCCGGATTGTGGGCCACAGCTCAGGCTGGAACTCTGGGACGAAGAGCTGCGCATCCTGGCCGCGCTGAGTTCCGAAGAGGCAGAAACAAGCGGAAGGGCGGATCTGATCGAGCAGGTGGCCCGCTTGCTCGCGCGCGGGGCCATCCTGGCCATCAAAGGCCTGGGCGGCTACCATCTGGCCTGCGACGCGCTGAACTCTGGAGCTGTCCAGCGATTGCGGAGGCGCAAGCAGCGTGAGGCCAAACCCTTCGCCCTGATGGTGCCCGACCTGGGGACGGCGCAGCGCCTCTGCGTTATCAGTGAGGCCGAAGCGGCCCTGTTACAGTCGCCGCGCCGGCCCATTGTCCTGCTTGAGCAGCGGCCCGCCTGTCCTGTAGCGCCCGCTGTGGCCCCTGGCTATCGCACGCTGGGCGTGATGCTCCCCTACACGCCGCTCCATCATCTCCTGCTGCAGGCCTTTGCCCAGTGCATAGCCGCTGAGCGTCCGCCGGTGCTGGTGATGACCAGCGGCAACCTCAGCGAGGAACCGATCGCCTATCGCGACGACGAGGCCCGCCGGCGCCTGGGGGCCATTGCAGATGGCATGCTCAGCCACGATCGCGCCATCCACATGCGCTGCGACGACTCAGTCACGCGTCTGGTCGCTGGCGGAGAACAGCTCTTCCGGCGCTCGCGTGGCTACGTCCCCGAACCGATCACCCTGGCCTTCGAGCTGCCGCGGCCCGTGCTGGCTTGCGGAGGGCATCTCAAAAACACCTTCTGTCTGGGCAAGGGGCGACAGGCCTTCCTTGGGCATCACATCGGCGACCTGGAGAACCTGGAAACCCTGGCCTCCTTCCGGGAAGGCATTCAGCACTTCCAGCGCCTCTTTAACATTGTGCCCGAGGCCGTGGCCTACGATCTCCATCCCGACTATCTGGCCACCAGATATGCGCTGGATAGCGGCCTGGAGCCGCGCATCGGTGTCCAGCACCATCACGCCCACATTGCCAGCGTCCTGGCCGAGCATGGACTGAGTGGACCGGTGATCGGCCTTGCCGCCGACGGAACGGGCTATGGCACCGACGGAGCCATCTGGGGCTGCGAAATCCTGCTGGCTGATCTGCGCAGTTTTGAGCGCCTGGCCCACCTGGCCTATGTGCCGCTGCCCGGCGGAGAGCAGGCCGTCCGCCAGCCGTGGCGCATGGCGGCGGTCTACCTGGCGCGCACCTATGGCGAGCGCTTCCTGACCCTCAACATCCCCTTCGCCCGGCGCCTTGACCGCAGCACCTGGCGCATCCTGGCGCAGATGATCGCCCGCGGCCTCAACTCGCTGCCCACCTCCAGTCTGGGGCGCCTCTTCGACGCCGTAGCGGCCATCCTGGACCTGCGTGACGAAGTGCGCTACGAGGGGCAGGCCGCCATTGAGCTGGAGATGCTCGCCAGCAGTGTTCCCCCGGACGAGCAGCCGCCCTATCCCTACGCGGTCCTGCACTCGCAGCAGGGGCCGCTTCAGCTCGACGTGGCTCCCTTGCTCGCCGCCCTGGTTGAGGACCTTCAGCGTGGCACAGAGCGGGCGCGAATCGCCCGGCGCTTCCACCGTTCGCTTGCTACCATGTTCTCGGATCTCTGTCGGCAGATCAGGGAGCGCACTGGCCTCGCGCAGGTGGCCCTCAGCGGCGGCGTTTTTCAGAACCGTCTCTTGCTCGAAGAACTCGTCAGCGAGCTGCAAGCCAGTGGCTTCGCTGTCTATCTCAATCGCCGTGTGCCGCCCAACGATGGCGGGCTGAGCCTGGGGCAACTGGCGGTCGCGGCGGCCCGTCTGGCGGCGGAGAGCGGCAGCGCCGCGCCCGAGAGGTCAACGGCATAGGCGTCGGCTACTAGCGGCAGGCGCCTTGAGCCGAGCAGATCGCCTCAGCGTGCTGAGCAATGCGCTCTCCTGTTTGCCACAACTCAAGAGAGGAGCCAGTCAGATGTGTCTGGGAATTCCCGGTCAAGTGCTCGAAATTGTCGATGACGCCAACTCGATCGCACGCGTTGACGTCTCGGGCGTCAAGCGCAATGTCAGCGTAGCCCTGGTGCGCTCGGAAGGCATTGCCCCCGGCGACTGGGTACTGATCCATGTCGGCTTTGCCATGAGCAAGATTGACGAAGCCGAGGCCCGAGAGACCCTTAAGGCACTCCAGATGATGGGAGACGTCTACACCGATGAGCTGAAGCTGCTACGCTCCAGTCAGATCGAGTGAGTGTGAAATGGAGAGGAGAGGCGGATTACATGACAACAGAAGAACAAGACAGGCTGAGGACAGTTCTGGAGCGGCGCTTTGCGCTCAGCACCAGTCTACCGGCAGCTTTCTTTGAGCGCGAGGCGCCGCGCATTGCCGAAGCCTGCTGGGCCATGGCCCGCCGCTTTCATCAGGGAGGGCGCCTGCTGGCCTTTGGTAATGGGGCCTGGGCCACGGATGCGCAACATGTCTCGGTGGAGTTCGTCCATCCGGTCATCGTGGGCAAGCGCGCCTTGCCAGCATTGGCCCTCACCAACGACAGTGCCACCCTGACGGGGCTGCTGGCGAGCGGACCAGGCGGGCGGCCTGAGATGCCCTTTCGCGAGCAACTGCGTATTCTGGCTCGCCCACAAGATATGGCCCTGGGCTTCTCGCCCGACGGGCGCTGTGCCAACGTCCAGGCCGCCCTGGCGCAGGCGAGGCAGATGGGCCTGCTCACCCTGGCCATGCTGGGCGGCGATGGAGGGCTGATCACTGCTGAGGCGGTCGACTATCGCTTTGTGGTGCCCGCCGATGACCCTTTCATCGTGCAAGAGATTCATGAAACCCTGTACCATGTGCTTTGGGAGCTGGTGCACGTCTTTTTCGAACACGAAGGATTGCTGCAATGAACCTGGAACCGGAGCAGAACCAGCGTTCACCACTGATCGCGCAGCGCCCGCTCTGTCAGCCAGATCCCGAGGGACACTGTCCCACCTGCGCCGACGAAGCGGTCGCGGCGACAGTCCTGAGCGTCGATAAAGAGGCTGGCCTGGCCTGCGTCAATCTGGGGCTGGGCGAGGCCCTGATCGACATCACCCTGCTGGGCGTGGTCCAGCCTGGCGATCGCCTGCTCGTGCATGGAGGGGTCGCCCTGGAGCGCCTTGAGCGTGACGAGCCTCCAGATGACCAGTAGCCTCTGTCTGAGAGAGAGCCTGGCCCCGCTGCCAGCCAGCCCAGCGCAGTCGGCGCCGTGATCCCCTGCCATGTTTGTGGCATGTTGGGCTTCTCGCACCAAAAGGCGTGGGCATAGGCAGCGTGCCAGCATGAAGATGACATAGGAAGCGAGCGAGCCATGACTGAGCGTGCGAACAACCAGGCCGATGCTACCGACGCACAGGGATCGGAGTACGATCGCCTGTTTTATCCCTATCTCTTTGCCGGAGGCAAGGTCAGCCTGGACGAAGTCCTCAACCAGGTCCAACATTCTACTCTGGAGAAGTGCCGCGACGTCATCGCGCTGCGCCGGGCGACCCTGGCCGCCTCGCGCGAAGCGCTCCTAGCGGCAGCCGAAGCGATGGCGCGCGCCTTTGCGGCTGGGGCCACCCTGTTGGCCTTTGGCAACGGTGGGAGCACCACCGACGCCCAAGACCTCGTCACCGATCTGCTCCAGCCGCCCTTTGCCCACTGGCGCCCTTTGCCGGCCATTGCTCTCACCAACGACATCGCCGTCGTCACCGCGGTGGGCAACGACGTCGGCTTCGAGAATATCTTTACGCGCCAGATCATCGCCTTCGGGCGTCCCGGCGACATTGCCGTGGGCATCTCCACCAGCGGCAATTCGCTCAACGTCCTGCACGCCTTCGAGCAGGCCAAAAAACAGGGCTTGCTCACCGTGGGCCTGGCTGGCTACGACGGCGGCAAAACCAGGCGCTCGCCGGCAGTTGACTTCTGCATCATCTCGCCAGGCGACCACATCCCGCGCATTCAGGAAGCGCAGGCCACCGTTTACCATGCCCTCATCGAGCTGGTGCAGGCCCACTTAGCCGCAGAGAAAGTGAGAGCTGACAGCGATGAAGTTCGTCGATGAATATCGTGATCCCGACCTGGCCAAACGCATTGCTGCCGAGATTGCTCGCCTCAGTGACGGGCGCCCGCTGAAATTCATGGAGGTCTGCGGCGGCCATACCCATACGATCTATAAGCATGGCATCGAGGACGTCTTACCGCGCAGCATCGATCTGGTGCATGGACCAGGATGCCCCGTCTGTGTGCTGCCAATGGGGCGCATCGACGATGCCATTGCTATTGCGCGCACCGATGGGGTCATCTTCACCACCTTCGGTGACATGATGCGCGTGCCCGGTTCGAAAGGCAGCCTCCTCGACGCCAAGGCCGACGGGGCTGACGTGCGCTTTGTCTACTCGCCGCTGGACGCCCTCAAGCTGGCGCGGCAGCATCCCGATCGCCAGGTGGTTTTTTTCGCCATCGGCTTCGAAACGACCGCCCCCTCAACGGCGGTGACCCTCTTGCGGGCCAAGGCCGAGGGCCTCAAAAATTTCTCGGTCTTCTGCAATCATGTAACCATTATTCCCGCCATCAAGGCCATTCTCGACTCGCCCGATCTGCGGCTGGATGGCTTCATTGGTCCAGGGCACGTCAGCATGGTCATCGGCATGCGCCCCTACACCTTCATCGCCCGTGACCATCACAAGCCGGTCGTGATTGCCGGCTTTGAGCCACTCGACATCATCCAGGCTGTCTACATGCTGGTCAAGCAGATCAGCGAGGGAAGAGCAGAGGTCGAGAACCAGTACACGCGCGTGGTGCGTCCCGAGGGCAACGTACGCGCCCTGGAGGCGATGGCCCGCACGATGGAGCTGCGGCCCTTCTTCGAATGGCGCGGCCTTGGCTTCATCACCCACAGCGCCCTCAAGCTGCGGCCCGAGTTTGCCGACTGGGACGCCGAGTTACGCTACGAGGTGCCGGGGCTGCGTGTAGCTGATCCCAAAGCCTGTCAGTGCGGCGAGGTCCTCAAAGGCGTCATCAAGCCCTGGGAGTGCAAGGTCTTTGGTACTGCCTGTACCCCCGAGACCCCGATCGGGACCTGTATGGTCTCACCCGAAGGGGCCTGCGCGGCCTACTACAACTATGGGCGCTTCTCAATGGCAGCCGAGCGCGACCACCTGCGCCGCCTGGCACAAACGCCGTGAGCCGCAGCCTGTGAACGTGCGACGCCTGCCGCTGTCGGGCGGGGCAGACAGCGGTCGAGCGGATCGGTCCCATTAGCCACCAGCCAGACAGGCAGCTAGAACCAGGAAGGAGGGGGATTCTCATGGAGGTCAAGCCCAGTTCCGAGCAGGAGGCGGCACAGCTCGACGCCGTCCTGCAGAAAATCGAGCGTGTCCGACAGGCGCGCCGGCACAAGTTCTATTTACGCGATGAGCGCATCACGCTCAGTCATGGCAGCGGTGGCAAGGCCACCCATAACCTGATCGAAGGCGTCTTTGCCCCGGCCTTCTCGAATCCCTTGCTGGATGCGCTGGACGATGCGGCGGTCTTCTCACTCGATGGGAGCAACCTGCAATTGGCCTTTACCACCGATACCTATGTCGTCAGTCCGCTGTTCTTCGCCGGCGGCGACATCGGCAAGCTGGCCGTGCATGGCACCATCAACGATCTGGCGATGGCCGGGGCCCAGCCGCTGTATCTGTCGGCGAGCTTTATTCTAGAGGAAGGCTTTCCCATTGCCGAGCTGCGCCGCATTGTGGCCTCCATGCAGCAAGCGGCCAGCGAGGCGGGCGTAGCCATCGTAACGGGCGACACCAAGGTCGTCCAGCGCGGCAAAGGCGACGGGGTCTTCATTAACACGGCAGGAGTGGGTCTGCGGCGCGCGCGCTGGCCCCTGGGGCAAACCTGTCTGCAGCCGGGCGATGTCGTGCTCATCAGCGGCAGCGCTGGCGACCACGGGATCGCCATCATGCTGGCGCGCGAGGCCCTGGACATCGAAACGGATGTGCAGAGCGATACGGCGCCACTGCATACCTTAGTAGCAGCCTTAGTAGAGGCGCTCGGCGAGCATCTGCATTGTCTGAAAGATCCCACGCGTGGCGGCGTAGCCACGGCCCTCAATGAAATGGCCCTGG
This sequence comes from Thermogemmatispora argillosa, assembly GCF_059696725.1. NCBI lineage: Bacteria > Bacillati > Chloroflexota > Ktedonobacteria > Thermogemmatisporales > Thermogemmatisporaceae > Thermogemmatispora > Thermogemmatispora argillosa. Next base: position 3,356,118 of record NZ_AP019377.1, read on the forward strand.
CCTCCGAGGTAGCCATTGGTCTGGAGGAGCAGGCCATCCCGGTCCACCCCGGGGTGCGTGGCGCCTGCGAGATCTTAGGGCTTGATCCGTTGACCATTGCCAATGAGGGCAAGCTGCTGGCGGTAGTCGCGCCCGAGGCGGCGGAGGAAGCGCTGGCAGTCATGCGCGCCCATCCGCTGGGACAGGAGGCGGCGATCATTGGTAGCGTCCAGGCGGAGCCGCCGGGCATCGTCTTTCTGCGCACCGAGATTGGCGGCATGCGCGTCCTCGATATGCTGGTTGGTGATCCGCTCCCTCGCATCTGTTAAGCTCCCGTACTCTCCGCCGCTTCCATAACCCGTAAGTGCTCAGATGCATTGGAAAGGAGAGCGCTCTGCTCGTCCATTCTCTTAGCGAGAGACGCTCTCCATCTTGTGCTCTTACGGGAGAATGTCATACAAGAATCACTGCCAGGATCTATTGCTAAGAAAGTACCTCTCTATTCCCTTTCCTCAGAAAAACCTCTCTATTTCTGCTTTGCTCGGTTTGCCTGGGACTGGGGGCGCTCCTGCTGACCATGCTGCTGATCCTCTGTCGTGGGAGAACAGCGTGACGGTCGACGATAGAGCGGGTGTGCTGGATGTGGCGCGCGTCAAGAGCGCAGGGGAGAAGCCGCCCTATCCGTTGGTGGTCTCTACGACCAATTGTGATTTCCTGCCGGGCGACCCTGTCAACCCTAACGCCACATCATCCGTATAAATAGCGTGGCAAAGAGCAACAATGTGCGGCATGATAGGGCAAAAAGAGGAGGGGAACGCACTCATGAATCTCACGAAAGCACCATCAGATGGACCAGAGACTGAGCAGCCGAGAGGGAAGCCTGTTCGGCGCGCTCGCCCTCGCGGCTTCAGTTGGCTGCGCCCGCTGCTGGCGCTCCTGCTGACCGGCCTGCTGCTCCTGCTGACGAGCGCTACTGTCTTCGCTGATAGCGTGACCATCAGCGACGGGGCCGGTGTCCTGGATAAAGCTCGCATTCAGAGCGAAGGGGCAAAACTAGCTTACCCTCTCGCTATCTATACAACCAACTCCTTCACTGGCAGCCAGGCCGACTTTGAGGCGCGCACCCAAAGCCATGTCACCAACTCGCGCCTCATCGTCATCGCCATCGATACCGTCCATCACTGGATGTACATCAAGTCTGGCTCGCAAGTGCCGCTTTCCAATAGCGCTGCGAAGGACGCCTACAACGCCTTCAAGGATAATTACAACAACGGCGACTATACTGGCGCGACGCTAGCGGCCATTCGCTCGCTAGAAAGCTCGCTGGCGGCTTCGAGCAACGAAGGAGGCTCCCCGGCCAGCTCTGGGGCTGGCGGTTTCCTGTCGGGCGGTTTGGGTACACTCTGCTGCATTGGCCTGCTGGTGCTCATCATCGGTGGCATCCTCTTCGCGGTCATCCGCCGGCGTTCGGGCCAGGGCTGGGGTTGGGGCTGGAATAGGCCTGCTCCCTCTGAGCCGTATGAAGCTCCGCCACCGGGAAGCTACCCAGGCTATCCTTATCAAGGCCCATATCAGGGAGGCTATCCGCCCAACTACTACCCGAACCAGGGTGGCGGTATGAGCCCCTGGGCAGCGGGCGGTCTGGGCGCCCTTGGCGGCGGCCTGATCGGCTATGAGCTGGGCAAAATGGCCGGAGAAGAAGAGGCCCGCCAGCACGAAGCCGGTTTCGCCGGTGATCCGGGCGCCGGTGGTGGCCCCGACTTCGGCGGCGGCGACTTTGGCGGTGGTGCTGGCGGTGATTTCGGCGGCGGCGATTTCGGTGGCGGCGGTGACTTCGGTGGCGGCGATGGGGGCAGCTTCTAAGCTGAAAGAAACGGCTGCCTCGCAGTCGAGGCCCCTCCGGTTTCGGTCCTGGCAACAAAACACGATCATAATCAGCAGAAAGCAACAGGAAAAAAACCGGGAGAGCGCCGGCCATGAGCGCTCTCCCTATTATTTTATTACAGTATGCAGAATCGGCTATTGACTGCGTCTTTCGCTCGGAAAGTAGCGGTATGCTGCCTTGCGGCTACTCCTCCTGACCCATGCTCTGGCGAATGCGCCGTGTATGGCGACGTCGGGCCAGTTCAGCCACGCGCAAGCGGCTCACTGCGCGCTCCAGAGCCGCCTGCAGCTCGGCGCGCTCAGCATCTGTCTGCGCCTCCGCCAGGCGCTCCAGGGCCCGACGTCGAGCCTCCTGAGCGCGGGCCTCGTCGATCTCCTCGGCGTGCTCAGCGGCATCAGCCAGGACCGTAACCTGATCTTCGAAAACCTCCAGGAAGCCGCCCGAGACGAAGATCGGCTCTTCTGCCTCTCCCAGCCGAATCAGCAGCTCGCCCGGCGCCAGCACGGCCAGCAGGGGCGCATGGCGTGGCAAAATGCCCAGACGACCTTCTGTCCCGGGGGCGTTCACCTGGTCGGCCTCGCCACTGTAGAGCGCCCGCTCAGCAGTCACTACCTCGACATGTAGTTTTCCTGCCATGTTAGAGTGACCTCTGCTCGCGCTCGTGACGCTCGATCACCTCATCGATCGTACCCGCCATGTAGAAATGCTCTTCGCGGATATGATCGTATTTCCCCTCAAGGATGCCCTTGAAGCCGCGTACCGTTTCCTTCAGCGGTACATACTTGCCGGGACGACCCGTGAAGACCTCGGCCACGAACATCGGCTGCGAGCAGAAGCGCTGGATCTTGCGGGCGCGGGAAACGATCAGCTTATCCTCCTCGGACAGCTCATCAACGCCCATGATCGCGATAATATCCTGGAGATCCTTATAGCGCTGTAACACGCGCTGCACCCCACGCGCCGTATCGTAATGCTCCTGGCCTACAAACTGAGGATCAAGCACGCGGCTCGTCGAGGCCAGAGGATCAACCGCCGGGAAAATCGCCTGCTCGAAGATGGAACGATCAAGCACGATCGTCGAGTCCAGGTGCGCGAAGGTTGTCGCCGGCGCCGGATCGGTATAGTCGTCTGCCGGCACATAGACCGCCTGCATCGACGTAATCGAACCGCGCGTCGTCGAAGTGATGCGCTCCTGCAGCTCGCCCATCTCCTCCGCCAGGTTCGGCTGATAACCCACCGCCGAAGGCATCCGACCGAGCAGAGCCGACACCTCAGAACCAGCCTGCGTGAAGCGGAAGATATTATCGATGAAGAGCAGCACGTCCTTGCCCTCCTCATCGCGGAAATACTCCGCGATCGTCAGGCCGGTCAAGGCCACGCGCAAGCGCGCCCCAGGCGGCTCATTCATCTGACCAAAGACCATCGTCAGGCGGTCGATGACGCCGGCTTCCTGCATCTCATGGTAGAGATCATTCCCCTCGCGCGTGCGCTCGCCGACGCCAGCGAAGACGCTATAACCACCGTGGGCCTTGGCCACGTTATTGATCAGCTCCTGAATGATGACCGTCTTGCCCACGCCCGCGCCGCCGAAGGCGCCGACCTTACCACCACGCATAAAGGGACAGATCAGATCAATCACCTTCAGGCCGGTCTCAAAGACCTGCACCTCCTTGGCCTGCTCCTCCAGGCTCGGAGGGGGACGATGGATCGGCAGCCGAGGCGCATCGGTCACCGGTGGCTTATTGTCGATTGGCTGACCAAGCACATTGAAGATGCGCCCCAACGTCTTCGGGCCAACGGGGACCGAAATGGGCTGGCCGCGGTCAATGACCTCCAAACCGCGCTGCAGGCCATCGGTCGGCCCCATTGCTACACAGCGCACCCAGTTATTGCCCAGGTGCTGTTCCACCTCCAGCGACAGCTCCTGATCAGAGCCGGCGGGGCGGACCACAAGCTCGTTATAGATAGGTGGCAGCTGCTCGGGGGGAAACTCCACATCGACCACCGCCCCGAGCACCTGGACAACCCTCCCCTTGGCAAGTGTCTTTGTCGTCATGTATCTCTTCGCCTCCTGCGGAAGCTCTGACAACGGCTGCCCTCACTTCCCTCGCCTTTCTCCTTTGCTACCGCTCTGAGCCAGGCAAGTGGGCCTCCACCATGCTGTCGGCTTCCGTTCAGCGTTCGTTTCTTTTCTTTAACGGTATCTTTTTCTCTTGGGCGTTTAGTCCGTAACCCTCTGTGGCGGGCCTGACGCTTCATCCGGCAGACGACTGCCATACACCTGCCGGGCGGACCAGGCGCCAGCACTACTACGCTCGCTGTCTACGGCTACAGCTCGCCGGCGCCGGCCACCACCTCCAGAATCTGCGTCGTAATACTGGCCTGGCGCGCCTTATTGTAGGCCAACGTCAGATCATCGACCAGCTCATTAGCATTATCGGTCGCATTCTTCATGGCCACCATGCGCGCCGACTCCTCACTAGCCCGCGCTTCCAGCAGCGCCAGATAGACCTGAATATCTACATAGCGCGGCAGCAGGGCCTCAAAAATCGCCCGTGGGTCCGGCTCATAGATATAGTCGATGCGCTGACGCTCGCTGCTCCCCTCGCCCTGCGGTGGCTGCACTGGCAGCAACTGGATCGCGACCGGCTGCTGCGAAGTCGTACTCACAAAGCGCGCATAGACCAGATAGACTACATCCACCTCGCCGGACAAGAACGCGTCCATCGCCACCTGAGCCACCGCCGACGCATCGTTCATCGACGGGTTATCACTCAGCTGCGTGAACTCCGCCAGCAGATGCTGCTGTGTCCGCACAATGAAATCGCGTCCCTTGCGGCCAATGGCCACGAACGAGACTCCCGGGCGCTGGCCCTCGGTCCGCTGGATCTCCTCCTGGATTTCCAGAGCCGTTGAGGCCGCCTTGCGGTTAATATTGCTCGGCAGCGCTCCGCAGAAGCCACGGTTAGGCGAGATCACAATAATGCCAATGCGCTTCACCGGGCGACTGCGCAGCAAAGCGACCTCATTGCCCAGATCCTCACCGGCCACCGTCGCCAGACGTGAGACCAGCTCCCGAATCTGCTCCGCATAAGGACGCGCCCGCCGCACGCGCTCCTGGGCCCGCCGCATACGGCTGCTGGCGATCATCTGGAAGGTGCGCGTAATCTGCGCAATATTCTTGACCGTCCGGATGCGTCGCCGAATCTCGCGGGTTGATGGCATAGCTCTTCTCTCCGCCTCCTGGCTAGCTGGCAGCAGCCTGAGCCTTCTGCGGCTGCGGCGCGGCGGTCTTCTTGAACTCCTCAATAGCGGCCCGCAGGCGTGCCAGCAGATCTTCGGACATATTGTTGCGCTGCTTCACCGACTTCTCGATGATCTCCTGGCCGATCTCGGGATGGTTCGCCTCCATATAGCGATGGAAAGCCGCCTCCCACTCCTGGATCAAGTCCAGCGGCACATCGTCCAGATAGCCCTGTGTGGCAGCGTAGATGATCATCACCTGCTTCTCCACCTCAAGCGGCTGATACTGCTTCTGCTTGAGGATCTCCGTCAAGCGCTGACCACGCTCGATACGGGCGCGCGTTGCCTTATCGAGGTCGGAAGCGAACTGCGCAAAGGCCGCCAGCTCGCGGAACTGGGCCAGATCCAGACGCAGAGAGCCAGCCACCTGGCGCATCGCGCGCGTCTGAGCGCTGCTTCCCACACGAGAGACCGAGATACCGACGTTAATCGCCGGACGAATACCGGCGTTGAAGAGATCCGTTTCCAGGAAGATCTGACCGTCGGTGATCGAAATGACGTTCGTCGGAATATAGGCCGAGATATCGTTTGCCTTCGTCTCAATGATCGGCAAAGCGGTCAGCGAGCCGCCACCGTAGTCATCATTCAGACGAGCAGCGCGCTCCAGCAAGCGCGAATGCAAGTAGAAAACATCGCCGGGATAAGCCTCACGACCTGGCGGGCGACGGATGATCAGCGAAATGTTGCGGTAGGCCTCGGCATGCTTAGTCAAATCATCGTAGACGATGAGCGCATCACGGCCTGACTCCATGAATTCCTCACCCATCGCGCAGCCGGCGTAAGGCGCAATATACTTCATCGGTGCCGGCTCAGAGGCACCAGCCACCACCACGATTGTATGCTCCATCGCCCCATACTTCTCCAGCGTCGCGATCGTGCGCGCCACCGAAGAATTCTTCTGGCCGATGGCCACATAGATACAAATCAGATCTTTGCCCTTCTGATTAATGATGGTATCGATGGCGATGGCCGTCTTACCGGTCTGGCGGTCGCCAATGATCAGCTCGCGCTGACCGCGCCCGATGGGGATCATCGCATCGATGGCCTTAATACCGGTCTGGACAGGCGTATTCACCGAGCGGCGCGTAATCACACCCGGAGCCACACGCTCAATCGGGCGCCGCTTATTGGTGATGATAGGCCCCTTATTGTCGATCGGCTCACCGAGCGCATTAACCACGCGCCCGATCAGGGCATCGCCGACAGGGACCGAAATCACCTGGCCGGTCGTGCGCACCTCATCATCCTCGCGGAGCTGCGTATAGTCTCCGAGGATAATGATACCAACTGTTTCCTCCTCCAGGTTGAAGGCCATGCCCTTCAACCCGGTGCGGGGGAAATCCACCAACTCCAGATATTTCACATCCTGCAAGCCATAGACGCGGGCGATGCCGTCCTGGACGGCGATCACGGTCCCGACGCTGGCCGTGGCAGGCTGGCTTTGATCGAAGCCAACAATATTGCGTTCGATGATGGCACTGATTTCATCTGCCCACGATGCCATCGTCTTTCCTCCTCAGATAATCTCACCTCGCCATAGAATAGAGGCCAGCCCAAAACAACAAGAACAGGCACACGCTGCGCGCCACAGCAGCCACCAAACGGCAAGCATGGCGAACAGGCGCACACAGGCGAACCCGTGGTCAATCCTGCTGCACCGACCGCAGCCAGCACAAGACAGGCGACGACAAGCAGACAGGGCAGCCGGCCCATTACGGGCGAGAGCGAGCGATGGGCAAAGCGCTACAGTACGTACAAGTCAACTAATCAGTCAATGCGAAGTAAGCGAATAGGCGAAAAACGATGAAAGACAGCTAGCGGAGACCAGAGATCTGCCGCCAGCCCATCTGCAGATATAGCGCTGACGTGCTACACACTAGATCTCCAGCGCGCCAGGCGAGAACAGGCGCAGCACTTATTGCGTGCGCGTCGGCTCAGCACGGTCCTGGGCAGGCGGATCGTTGACCGTCGCCAATTCGGCGGGAAGCTCCAGAGAAGCCAACAGCTCAGCGCTATGGGCGGCAGTCTCTTGCAGCAAGCGCTGCTGCAGCGTTGCCAGCCGATGCTGAACACTGGCATCAATGACCTCATCGCCGACCCGGGCGATGATCCCTCCTAGAATCTCTGGATCGACCTTTGTCTGCAGGATAATCTCTTTTCCTGTTCGTCGCTCTAAGGCCTGCTTCACGCGCTGAAGCGCAGCTTCGTCGAGAGGCGCCGCCGTGATCACCTCAGCGATGGCCTGGTTCTTATACTGTAGCACGAGCTGTTCGAGTTCACGCGCGATATTCGGCATCAGCTCGACCAGATTGCGCTGAACCACCAGCAATGCGAGGTTGAGCGACGTCGGCAGCACCCGCGAGGCAAGCGCCTGACGCAGCGCCTGCTCCTTGCGCGCGAGTGGAATTTTAGGCTCGCTCAGCAGATAGGCCATCTTGCGCTGAGCAAACAGCTCGGCGATTGAGCGCACCTCATCGAGCGTGCGATCAACCGTCTGCTGCTGGCGCGCGATATTGAAGATAGCTTCAGCGTAGCGGCGTGCGATCGCTCCCTTAAGCATTACTGTCCCTTCGTAGCCTGGCTGGCATTGACGAACTCCTCAACCAGGCGGCGATTATCACTGCTATCAACGGACTTACTGATCACCTTACTGGCAGCGGCAATAGAGAGATTCACCACCAGACGGCTCAGATCGGCGCGGGCGCGTGCAGCCTCCTGGCGGATGCGCTCGATTTGCTGCTGCTCAATCTGGCGGGCGCGCGCCAGGGCCTCTTCCTCAATGCGACGGGCCTCGCGCTCCGCGGCGCGCTGCGCGCTAGCGATAACCTCCTGAGCCTCACGACGCGCCTCAGCCAGCAGTTGCTCAGCGCGGGCGGTGGCATTCTTTAGCTCTTCCCGCGCTCGCTCGGCATTCTCGATACCCTCACGAATGATCGCGGCGCGTCTATCCAGCATGCGCTGAACAGTGGGCAAGGCCCACTTGCGCAGAAGAATCAGCACAATGATGAAGCTAACGAGCTGCGAGAGGAAAGCAAAGGTATTGATACCCAGGCCCTCCAGCGGACTCGCTGCGAGAATGAAAGTCACGCCGACCCCCTCCTTTTGATCTGAGTAAGGCGTTTGGTTGGTGCCGTAGACGCGGGCAGGCCAGCCAACGAGCTGCCAACCAGCCCAAGGGAAACCCTGCCGGCGGCCAGGCGAACCGCCGAAAGCTGGCCGATGAAAGAAGCCTGGAAAAAAGGCATACCCGCAATCCGCGTCGTCAGGCACACACTACGCACTCTGACAGGCCAGGGACAAGCTACTACATACCAGCCGAACGGCGGGCGGCGCCGGGCACCTTCTTCGGCGCGGCGAGCGGAACCAGATGGCAGCCAAACGCACGGAAGACTGAGCGCGACCGCTGCTCCCTGGCCGAAGCGCTGGCCCGGCGTCGAGAAGTGGCATACAGCTCGTCTCGCCCTTGCCTGTCTCTGCTTGCTAGCTTACTTCACGAACTGGAGCAGGATGGCGATGACCAGAGCGTAAATGGCAATGGCCTCGGCAAAGACCAGACCCAGGATCATATTAATACGGATCTGAGGCTCCGCCTCGGGATTGCGTCCGATGGCCGAGGCAGCCTGACCAGCGGCAATGCCGATACCCAAACCCGGGCCAATAGCCCCCAGACCGATAGCCAATGCGACAGCTAACTGCTGCATGTTGAATATCCTCCTTTAAGGACAAAGCTTCGTTGGTTCGTACTCGCTGTGTTGTTGCTTGGTTGGTGTCAAGCGGGCAAGTAAAGTACGTATGAATGAAACAGTAGCAAGCGATTCAAAAGCGCCTGACTTACTGCAGCCTGGCTGGCTGGCCAGTAGACCCGTATGGCCAACGGCTGGCAGACAAGCGGCACCTCCTCGCCATGCTCGCACTGCACCCGCGCCAGAAAGAACCCGTTGCACTGGGAGCAAACGGGCGGGCGCGCTCACAAGAGAACCTCCCCGACCAGGTGGCAGAGGAGGCTCGCGAACGGCGAGGTGCAGGCACTACGCGGCGGCCTTCTCCCCTTGTAGTACCTTCTGCTCCTCTTCGACAAGGTGCTCTTCATGCGCCTCGTGACTGGTGGTGCCGATCTCCATGAAGACCAAAGTTAACAGGGAGAAGATCAGGGCCTGCATTACCGCGACAAAGATCTCAAAGGGAATGAAGATAATCGCGGCAACGAATGGCAGGATGAAGGCAAACGCGGCCAGCACAAGGCTACCGGCGAAGATATTGCCAAAGAGACGGAAGGAGAAGGAAATGATACGCGCAGCTTCGGAGATAATCTCCAGCAGCCCGACAACGACGTCAATAAGGCCCATCGGGCCTTTGCGTAGTGCTCGGAAATTGAAGTACTTTGACAGGTGCTCTTTAGCACCCAGATGGTAGAAGCCAAAGAACTGAGTGGCCCCCACTGAGAGCAGCGCCATAGCCACCGTCAGATTCAAATCGGTGGTCGGCGGGCGGAACCAGGGGATGATCAGATTGGAAATGTTGCCAAAGAGGAAGTGAATCGGCCCCAACGAGAGCGGCTGACACGAAGGCAGAAAGCCAAGAACCGGCGCGCAGTTGCCGCCAGCGTGGGCGATCTCCTCTCCCTTGAGGCTGCCAATGGTGTCGATCCCTGGCAGCACGTCCATCAAGTTGGCGCAGAGAATGAAGATAAAGAAGGAGGCGACCCACGGGAAGAAACGCGCCGCTTTATCCCGCCGCGAGCCAACCACACCGTTGACCAGATTCACCAGAAATTCGACGATCCACTCAACGAAGTTTTGAAAACCCGAGGGGATCAGCGAAGCGTTGCGTGTGCCAAAGTAGAAAAAGGCAACCAGAGCAATAATGGTGATCCAGGTGCATAGTAACGTGTTTGTTATCGGAAAGATACCGCCTGGATTCCATATAACCTCTGGCGCCAGGGATACCTCAGGAAATTTCCAGAGCACTCAATATCCTCCATCCGAATCGTGCTCTGCGTGGCCCGGTCTGTCAACGTCGACGCCGTCTATCTCATGCTTGAGAAGAAGATTTTAAATAAACGGTACGCGCCGTATATCCCTGCTATCAGGCCAAGCAGCAGCCCGAGAAGTATACACAACGGTGCGGTACGCAATAGGCCATCCAGGTAGTGACCGAGGATGGCACCTGCAGCAATGGGGACTGCGATTGTAAACCCCAATCCTCCCACTGGCCCCACGATTTCCCACAGGGTGGGGGGAGGCTTCTTACTCATCCTTATGTTGTCCCGCTTGTCTCACGATTATATCATACCGTGAGGATTATAGCATAAGGCTGACTGTCTGTGCAACGCAGTCACAGCATCCCTCAAGCGCCCTCGCCCTCGGTTCGCTTCCCAGCCCATGCCGCTCTCTCGCCTTCAGAGAACAAGCATCCTGCAAGAATCTCTGCCCCGTCAATTGCGTATTTCTACGGATAGCCTCAGCCAGAAGCTCGCAGCAAGCTATCACCCGGCTCCTGAACTTGGCAGCTCTCTTGGATAGCGACCCCTCTCTCTCTGAGCCGCATCTATTATTTATGTATCTCGGGGCGCATCTTCATTGCGTGCGCCGGCTTCGACGCCGCTGCTCCGCCTGCTAGAGAAGCTGGCGCGATCGATCTTTTCCCCGGGCCAGGGCTGCCTTGATGGCCGGGCGCTGCGCGGAGCGGATCAGGAGGATGAGTCTGGCTGAGCGTTCAGCTCACTTAGATCAGCTTAAGCTCCCGAGCCTTGCTAGCGGCCTGAGTGCGATTAGTCACCTGTAGCTTACTCAGGATATTGGAGACGTGATTTTTGACTGTCCCTTCAGCCAGGCATAATTGCTGAGCAATCTCGCGATTGCTGGCTCCCTGAGCGAGCAAGCGCAGCACCTCGATTTCGCGGGCGCTCAGCTCATCTTCTGCACTCCCTGCTCCGGGGGAGCGTGGTTGGTTCCGGCCTCCTTTGCTTCCCCGACCGAACTCGATAAGCAGCTTGCTGGCGATGCTTGGCTGGATGAACGGCTCTCCTTGAGCAACGCGGCGAATGGTGGCCGCCAGCTCTTCGGCGGGCAGATCCTTGAGCACGTAGCCTGCGGCTCCGGCTTTGATAGCCTCAAAGACGTAATCGTCATAGTCGAAGGTGGTCAGCATGATAATCTTGGCATCGGGGTAAGCGCTCATAATAGCGGCAGTTGCTTCGACTCCGCTCATGCGGGGCATCTGGATATCCATCAGCACAATATCTGGCCCCAAGCCGGCTTGCCGCAGCTCGCGATACCGGCTGACCGCTTCTTCGCCGTTGGCTGCTTCGCCAACGACCTCCATGCCAGGCTCCAGGTCGAGAATAGTGCGCAGGCCCTGACGCATCAGCGTCTGGTCTTCGCAAAGAAGAAGCCGGATAGGTGTCTGCGGCAAGGCTGACCTCCTGTCTGAGTGCGCTGGTGATTGCTGCTCGCCACTGGTCTCCTCTGCTCTTGTGTTGCCTCTCCTTCCGCCACAACTTTCTCCCTCTATGGATATTCTAGCGTCTCCGTTGACAAATGAACAGCGATGTTCTCGCCTCGCGCACAAATTTTGTCCTGGCTTAACGGGTTCTTTGATGGAATTTTACACGGCTATAACGCGGCTGGCTGAAGATTCTTCTGTGAGGGGCGTGGTGGCAAGGCCCTCCTCATTGGGAGGCGCCTAAGAAGCGTACTCTGTCTAGGGTGGGTATGGGCAGAAGAGATGCGGTGAAAAGAGAAGGGAAAGAGACCTACTGGCAGAGCAGGAGACAGCAGGAGGACTAGGATGCGGGTCGCGATAATTACAGAGAATTTCTTGCCCAAGTTGGATGGGGTGACGCGCACGCTGGCACGCTTGCTTACCCATCTGGAGGCCACTGGCCATCGGGCGCTCTTGTTAGGCCCGCGTTGTGGGATGCGTGAGTACGCTGGCGCTGAGATTGTGACGACGCCCGGTATACCGCTTCCCTTCTACCCGGAACTCAGATTCAATTTTTTCCGTCCTCTCTTTGTGAAGAAGCTTCGGCAGTTCCAACCTGATATCATCCACGTTGTCGATCCTGTCGTGCTGGGTGCCGTGGGGGTAGCCGTGGCCAGGCTGCTGCGGCGCCCCCTTGTCTCTTCTTATCATACCAATCTCGCTGTCTATTGTCGCCATTTCGGCTTTCCCTGGCTGACTGGCCTCATGTGGCGTTATAATCGCTTTCTTCACAATCAATGTGCTCTGACCTTCTGTCCCTCGCCTTCGACGGCCAGAGCTTTGCGTCAGCAAGGATTCCAGCGCGTGCGTCTCTGGCCTCGTGGGGTAGATGGGACGCTGTTTCGGCCTGAACGTCGCCGCGCGGCGCTGCGCGCCGCCTGGTTAGGCTCTGAAAGTGAGGCTGGCGAGCGCTGTGTGTTGCTCTATGTCGGGCGAATCTCGCGCGAAAAAAACCTCTTGCTGCTGGCAAAGGCCTATCGTCAGATGGACCATCGACGCTGCCATCTGGTCATTGTTGGTGGGGGGCCGGCCCTCTTTGAGTTGCGCCAGGCCCTGGCCGGGTTGCCTGTCACATTTACCGGTTATCTTAGCGGTGAGGCCCTGGCTGAGGCTTATGCCTCAGCCGATGTCTTTGCTTTCCCTTCAACGACCGAGACCTTTGGTCAGGTGGTGCTGGAGGCGCTGGCCTCGGGCTTGCCGGTCGTCGGCCTCCAGGCCGAGGGTATCTGTGATCTGGTAGTGCACGGTGAGCATGGCCTGCTGCTGGACTCCACTGGTCTGAGCCCTGCAGCGCAAGTAGCCGCCTATCGGCAACTGCTAGAGCGCCTGGTCTCTGAGCGCTCAACACGTGAGCGCATGCGCTCCGCCGCTCTGGCCCAAGCTGCCAGGTATAGCTGGTATGAGGCGATGGAGGCCCTCCTGCGTGGCTATCAGGAAGTGATTCTGATGAATGACCAGACCCTCCTGGCGGCTTGAGTCCGCGAGAGGAGTCGCCACTCTGGATTGCTGCCATCTACGTGAGATTTTGCCATGAAGTTACAACAACAGGAACGAGAAGAGGAAAGGCACTCGATAGCTGCAGCGTTCTCCTCGATTCCCCTTACTCAGGCAAAGGGACCCCTGACTCAGCCCCTGGCAGGCGCTCAGGTAGGCAGCCTGGCCAGCCGCTCCGCCGGGCAGGCGCAGCGTCTCGCGCGCGGCATTTCGATCGTGCTATCACCTGCGGCCATCTCAGTTCCCTTTGTGCTGCTGGTGGCCCTCTATCGCTCCTCTTCGCTCTGGCCTGCGCTTGGCTTCGCCCTGCTGACGCTGGGCTTTGTCTGTGCTGGCCCCCTGCTCTATGTCGTTCTCTCCCTGCGTCTGGGGCTGGTCAGCGATCTGGATCTCACGCGCCGCCATGAACGCTGGCATCCTTTCCTTTTCTGTCTGCTCTCCTATGGTCTCGGTTTGCTCTTTTTGCTCCTGCTGCATGCTCCACGTAGTTTAGAGCTGATCCTCGGCTTGACCCTGGTCGTAGGGCTGCTGCTCCTGGTCATTACGCTGTGGTGGAAAATCAGTATTCATGCGGCGGCCCTGGCTGGAGCAGCAACTGTCTTGACAGCTCTCTATGGCCTGATCTTTCTCCCCTCCTTTCTTCTGCTCGTACTTGTCTGCTGGTCTCGCGTTGTCCTGGGGCGTCACACGCTAGCGCAGGTCGTCAGTGGCGCGCTGTTGAGCATTGGTCTTGCCGTGGGTGTCCTCCTACTGATAGGCTTCTAAGTCTTCATTCCCTCTGCTCCTGTGCCTGGCCCGCGCGCCTAGATGGCGTGGGCGAACTGGTGTAGGGCCGGTCGTGCTCTGGTTAGGAGGGGAAGGCAAGCCTGACCCGTCCTCCCTTGACTTTCCGCGCTCCTGCTTTCTATACTGCTCCAGAACACCTCTGCAGGCCTGAAAAACCATTGTGAGCGTGTTCCGTTATCAGCCACGAGCGATAGCCACTTGCTACATTCGCTTGTGTCGCTGCAAGATCTGGCAGACAGGCTTTCTCTGCGCAGAGATGCATGGCCGACGGCGACAGTCGTGGAAGCGGGGTGAACTGCCCGAGTGACGGCTTGCCAGAAGGCAACCAATTCGGATAGACTGAGGGAAGAGACGCGGTCACGCCTAGCGAGCCTGTTTTCACTGTACTGTTTTACTGTCTCAGCAAATGCTCGTCTGATCTGGTAAGGAGAGTCTGGCAGTGAGTCAACATCAGGGTTTGAAAGTGCTCTGTACCTTCCCCTTCGATGAAGAAGCGCTGGAAAAGATTCGCGAAGCGGCCCAGAGCGAGGTTGTGCTCGCCACGAGAAACGAGGAACTGGCGGCGCACGCGGAAAATGCCGAGATCATCTGTGGTTTCTGGCTGCCCAAGAACATCCTGCAGCTTGCCCCGCGCCTGCGCTGGCTGCAATTTGCCGGTGCTGGTGTTGATGGTCTGCGTGACACAGGCCTGCTTGATCCAGGCAGCGGTGTGATTGTCACCACTGCCTCTGGTATTCATGCCTCCACTATTGGAGAGTATGTCTTTGGCAGCATGATCATGTTCAATCGTTCCTGGCCCGAGCTGGTGCGCCTGCAGGATCGCCATATCTGGGGCAATACGGCCTGGTATCACCTGCGCACCCTGGAACTCTATGGGCAGACGCTGGGGATCATCGGCGTTGGCAGTATCGGGCGCTATGTGGCCCGCTTAGGGCGGGCCTTCGGCATGCGCGTCCTGGGGGTGAGGCGCTCGGCCAGGGGAGGCGAGCAGGATCAGGATGTCGAGCGCTATTATGCCTTCAGCCAGCTACGCGAGATGCTGCCGCTGTGCGACTATGTAGTGATAGCAACGCCGCTGACCCCTGAGACAGAGCACCTGATTGGCGAGCCGGAGCTACGCGCTATGCGTCGCACTGCCTACCTGGTCAATGTGGCTCGTGGGCGTGTCATCGACGAGCAGGCCCTGATTCGGGCTTTGCGCGAGGGCTGGATTGCCGGGGCCGGTCTGGATGTCACTGAGGTCGAGCCGCTGCCCCAAGATAGCCCGCTTTATTCGCTGCCCAATGTCATTCTGACGCCCCATATTTCAGGTGAGAGCGTCCACTACGGTGCCCGGCTGGCCTCGCTCTTTGTCGATAATCTGCAGCGTTATCGCCGTGGTGAGCCGCTGCGCAACCGCTACGACCCGCAACGCGGCTACTAAGGCGACTGCCAGGCAAGAGAGAGGCAGCGAGCGCGTGGGCAAAGAGGAGCGCCGCAGCAGGCCGCCGGGCGGGCACTAACCAGTCTGCGGCCTGTCTGACTCGGCCCAACTCCCGGGACCCGATCGGTCAGTCAACCCAACGGAGGAACCGCTATCGACTCTGCCCTCTCTGGAAACGAGCGTTTACAATTGCTGAAAGAGAGCAAGGCCAATTCGTTCGTCTGTCGCCGGGCAGGCGGGGCTAGAGCAGTCGCAGCAGAGAGCGGCGCTCTCTGTAGCAGAGGCTAATCGATTATCCAGCCAGAAGGGAGAAAGACACTCTTCACGTAGGGGCAAAGAGGAGGTCCGATGAGCAGAGATTTAGGTCTGGTGGAACTACTGGGCGCAGATGCCGTTGGCCCACCGGGACAGCGTCGCTTTCGGCTGTTTGCGCGCAGCGAAAGTGGCTCGGCTATTATGTGGATGGAAAAGATGCAACTCAACGAATTGGGGCTGGCCATCGACCGCCTGCTGACCCAGGTGACGCAAGGCAGGATTCTGCGCGTTGAGGCCCGGGCCCGGCGGGAAGGTGAAGAGGAGGCCGAAGAGCCGCTCGGGCTGCCAGCCGACTTCCCGCTGATTCCCGACGAGGAGTTCCAGGTAGCCCAGCTAAAGCTCAGCTACGACTTCCGCCGGGAGCTGATCATCCTGATGGTGGTCCCTTTGGAGATCATTATGGAGGCAGGTCAGGAGCTGCGGGGGCGTGTCCGTGAGGATCGGGCGGTTACCTTTTCCTTCACGCACGCCCAGGCTCAGGCTCTCACCAGCATGATCACGCGGGTCGTGGCGGCGGGTCGCCCGGTCTGTCCTTTCTGCCATATGCCCTTGGAAGAGGGGCCACATATGTGTGAGAAGCAGAACGGTCATCGTCAGATCATCCAGCTTCTGGAGGAAGAAGACGATGACGATGATGAAGAAGAGGAAGAGGGCGATTGATTGATCAGGACAATAGGAGAGCGGTCTGCTATTCCATGAAGGCTGAGGCTGGGAGAAGGAAGCCAGTGAACTGGCCAGACTGGGCCAAGACGCGGAGTAAGGAGGAGCAGAGAGTGTGAACAACCTGGCTAAGGCACACTGAGCTTACAGCTCGCTGGCGGAGAACGGCCTGTACGGGAGAAACCTGCCGACCTGGCGGACGACGCGACGAGCCAGAGGCCGAAGCGAGCAAGGACAGGAGAGGTCGGGCACCCGCCAGGCCAAGGCCCGCCTGCGAGCAAGCTTTGACAGCTAGAGCGGGCGAACAAGATAGCCCGCGCCGTCAGTTGAGTCGGTTAAACAGTTAATCGGTGCAGAGATACTTATTGGCTTTTTGCAGATACAGCTCCTCGTTACCCTCGATCATCAACTTATGAAGCACCACAATATCGGCGTCTGGCAGATTTTCCACAGGCTGAAGGCAGAGGCGCATCGTCGCACGTCCATTTTCAATTACCTGGACGAAGCCCTTACCGCGGGGCACGCGATAGATGCGCTGAGGGGCAGTAGGGCTGGGCACCTCCAAATAGCCATGCCAGAGGAGCTGGCGGAGCTGTTCAGGTGTCAGAATATCGCGCAGCAAATCGGAGGCTTGCCGCTCGGCCCGCGACCAGCCCCGTAAATATGGCTGAGTGATCAGCCAGACAATAGCCCCCATCGCGGTGGCGATGATCACCCAGTCCAGAATCGTCAAAATTTCGGAAATCAAGCTCATCCACCGACAACGCGCGGAACCATAATGATCTGCTCGGCGGTTGCATCAAACTGATCGATACGCTGAGCAGGCTTCCCGGGCTCGACACGAAAAGCAGTGGCTCCCCTGGCGCGCTCCTGGGCGAAAATGCGCTCAGCTTCTCGCACGGCGGCCAGTGCTTCAGGGTCACCTGCCAACACCTTCTGCTCATCCCAGGTGACACGATCATCACCGCGCCGTGACATCACCCGTAGCATTCCCACGGTTGTTCCTCCTTCGTCGCTTGCACCATCATGAATGGTGGCTGACTAACGAACCTTCCAGTAAGTGAACGCATGATCTTCTGGCTACAAGCTCCCGCGCGGGTTACCACAGAGGTTTCCAAAGCAACCCTCGGGGCGCCAGTCCGTTGCTGGGGCACCTGTTGTTAAGCCAGCGAGCCAGCCCGTGTGGAAGTCTCGCGACTCAACGGGCAGTCACGGACAAGCGCCTAGCGCGAGCCCTGCAGTGCCTGCAGCACAGCCCTTTCTGGCGTGGGTAAGCGCTCTACTATCTACTATTGTACCGGCGAAGATGCAAGTCGTCAATGGTTATCTCATAATGTATCAGCTTTATTGCATCAGATGACCTCATGCCGTCCAGTCTCGCCACTGGGCAGGCGGCCCAATCCTGCGATGAGATGCGCTCGCTCGATGGAGCAGGGTTGAACAGCCATAGTCGAAGCTGCCTGACGCCGACGCGCGCCAGCCATGAGCGCGGCGCCAGGGGAAGCACGGACAGAGCGGGGGCAGGCTGAGCATGACCTGCCTGCCCGGCGCATCTCATCGCACCTTGCTCACGGGCCTTACTGACGTCACCAGAGGAGAGAAGATCTACTGATGAGCGGTAATAAAGATAATGCCCACGGTTCCAGGTCCAGTATGGGTACCAAGCACTGCACCCAGCTTATAGCGCGGGATTGGCTGAGGATAGACTGCCTTCATCGCGGCGGCGAGCTGTTCTCCCAGCTCATCGCTCGATTCCACAATGACCACCTCTTCCACGGGGCCAGCCTCCTGGAAGAGCTGAGCCACTCGCTCATAGGCCTTGGCGCGTGTACGAGGGCGCTCAACTGGCACCACTTCCCCAGCCTGAATACCGATGATCGGCTTAAAGCTCAACATTGTACCCAAGAAGGCGCTGGCGCGTCCGATGCGTCCGCCGCGGCGCAAATGCTCCAGGCTATCCAGCACTCCGAGAATACGCGTCCGGCGCAAGCGATCGACCAGGCGCGCCTTAATCGACTCCAGGTCGGCGCCGCCCTGGGCTTCTTCCGCGGCGTGCATGACCGACATGCCGATCCCGAGACTGATGCTCTCTGAGTCCACAATCTCGATGGGAATGCGCTGTAGCTCCGGTGGCAAGGCGGCCCGTGCAGCACAGGCTGATTGATAGGTTCCGCTGAATTTAGCCGACAAATGCACCGAAAGGATGGCCTCGGCGCCTTCTTCGATCAAGCGCTGATAGACGGAGAGGAAGTCGGCAGGAGTCGGCTGCGACGTTCGGGGAAAATCCTTGCTTTCTGCCAGCTTCTTGAAGAAGCCCGCCGTATCCAAATCGACGCCGTCTAAATACTCTTCACTGCCAAAAATAACTTTGAGAGGAACAACACTGATTCCCAGGGCTGCGGCCCGCTCTTTAGGGAGATCCGCCGTGCTATCGGTAACGATGCGGACGGCCATGAGGCACCTCCTGAACGCGAGAGAATTTCTGCACCATGCGCGCCGAACCGGCACAGACATGGGCGCACACATGGCAGGCTGCAAGTGTGCGTGGATAGCGTAGATTGGCCAGGGTAGCGGGAAGAGCGTCGAGACGAGACGAGGCCAGCCCTTGCGGCCTGATCCTGGCTGCCTCGGGGTTCGTTCCGTTTCGGGCAGCCTGCCTGGCTTTCTACCACCGCTCGCTACGACCGGCTCCTTGCTTCTGTTGTTTATTATTTACTCAACTGAGAAAATATAGGTGTAGTAGGGTTGACCACCATCCACTACCTCCACCTCCAGATGAGAATAGGTCTGCTTAATGCGGGCCGCTGTCTCCTGAGCGTGGGCCTCGCTGGTCCCCTCACCGTAGTAGATAGTGAGCAGCTCGTAGCGCTCGACATGCATACGTTGGAGCAAATCGTTAATGACTCCCTCCAGGCTATTACCGGCTACGGCCAGGTTGCCATTGATAAGGCCGATGATATCGCCCTCACGGACACGCAGGCCGTCGATCTGCACGGCGCGCACCGCCGTGGTAATTTCGGCGGTCTGGATGCGACGAGCGGCAGCACTCATGCTTTGTACGTTGGTGGCCAGGTCGGCATTATAGTTAAAGCTCATGAGGGCCGCGATCCCCTGGGGCAGCGTCTCGGTAGGAATAACCTCCACGCGCTTACTGGTAAGGCGTGGGATCTGCTGCGCGCTGAGGATCACATTGCTATTGTTCGGTAAGATAATGACCTGCTCGGCTTCAACGGAGTTGACGGCGGCCAGCAGCTCTTCGATGCTGGGATTCATGGTCTGGCCACCGGGGACGATAGCACTGACGCCCAGGCCGCGATAGACCTTCTCGAAGCCTGCCCCTGAGACGACAGCTACGGTGGCGATAGGGATGCTTGGCGCTGAAAGCTCAGCGCCGCCAGCAGCATTGTCTTCCTGGCGGCTGGCCTGCTCGTGTTCGGCGCGGCTCTCGGCTGCGTAGGCCAGACTTTGCTCCTGCAGATTCTCGATATTGATGTCCAGGAGGCTCCCCAGGCTCACACCGTAGTCCAGGATCTTGCCGGGCCACTGCGTGTGTGTATGCACCTTAAGCAGCTTTTCATCGCCGGCCACGACCGTTGAGACACCGCCCATGTCGATGATTGTCTGGCGAATGCGCTCGACATCGAGATTCTCGCCGCGCAGGAGGAAGACCACCTCATAGCCGTACTGCTCCTCTTCGACGTTCACCCGTCCTCGGCGAGGAGTGCCCTCGCCAGCGGCAGCCGCCGGGAAAGGCCGTGACTCGCGCCCCTCGCCGCGCAGCGCATGCCAGATGCCTTCAAGGATTACGCATAGCCCCTGGCCGCCCGCATCAACGACCCCCGCTTGCTTGAGGATAGGCAACAGCTCGGGGGTGCGGGCCACAGACTGCCGGGCGGCGGTCACTACCTCGTGCATCAGGGTCACCAGGTCATCGCCGCGCTGCGCGCTGGCGAGCGCCGCCTCGGCGCAGTCGCGTACGACTGTCAGAATGGTGCCCTCAACTGGTTTGATGACCGCCCGCGAGGCCAGTCGCGAGGCTTCCATGAAAGCGTTGGCCAGGTCAAGCGACGTGAAGGTCTGCTTTTTCTCCAGTCCCTGGGCCAGGCCACGCAGCACCTGTGACAAAATCACTCCCGAGTTTCCTCGTGCACCCAGCAAGGCATCGTGAGCAATGCGCGCCGCGATGACCCCTGCAGCCGTCTCCTGGCTATCGATGATGCCGCGAATGGCGGCCTGCATGGTGGCGGACATATTCGAACCTGTGTCCCCATCTGGCACGGGAAAGACGTTGAGGGCGTTGATGCTCTCGCGCCGCTCTTCCAGCCAGGCGGCCCCGGCAATCATTGCCTTCTTGAGGTCTTGGCCGTCCAGCACGCTGATCCGCCGCGGCCGGTTGATCCGCTGCATCTGCTGCTGACTTGGCGCATCTTGCGCATGGCGAGCGCCTGATGCCTGTTCCTGCATAGATCGCTTACCTTATGTGGTGGTAGATGAGGTAGGTGGTGCCCACACCTTGTCGTTAGTGCTCGCGCCGTGTGGTAGGGCTATGTTCCAGCCCCTGGATATTGACGTTCACCTGTTGCACGGGTACCCCGAGCATCTTTTCAACCGAGAATTTGACGCTGCTCATGATATTATGAGCGATTTCTGACATGCGCAGCCCGTATTCCAGCACGACGTACACCTCAATGATCAGGCGTCCGTTGACGATGCGCACCTGGATGCCCTCGCCGCTTCGTTCGGGGGGGAGAAGAATGGCCTCTCCGTTACGCAGGCGGGGCGCGGCAATACCTACTACGCCGTAGCTCTCGCTGACGGCGCGGGCCGCGATGGTGTGAATCGCGTGAGGAAGGACCTCGATTCTGCCTAGAGGGCGCGTGCCGTGCTGCGGTTGAATCGTCGATGGCTTCGGCATACCCATGTTGTCTCTAGCTTTCTCTACTGGTCTTCTGGTCGGCTCTGCTGGTCTTCTGGCCTACGCACTTGCCAAAGCGAGGGCAATCTGCTATACTCGCAAAGCGTACCCGACGCTTACTTACTTTGTAACGCTTTGCTCTCTACTCAACGCACTGGAGTGCAAGGTCTGCGTTCTGTTGCAGTATATCAAAGGCCCCCGTCAGAATCAAGGGCGCATCTTGACATTCTGTAGCTCTTGCTGATGTGGCCCGGTCCGGTAGATGCTGTAGGTCGCGTGGAGCGTGGCTTCAGCCCCAACCGAACGTTTTAAATCTGTCTGTCTCTCTTTATTTTCAGCCTGACAGATGGGGGCGTGGCCGCTGAAAGTCTGGGAGGGCAAGCCTCTTTTCCTGTCCTGGGCGTGTCCTCTGGTTGGCTGGCCGGCTGATCGCGGGGCCGGCTGACCCGGCCTCAGCGCGGGAGAGACGGGGGGACTACGCTAGCCGGCTCTGACAAGTAGGGTGGTCAGGCGGCTGGGCCGTGCTGCCCTGCTGGCTGAAGGCCTGGGGCAGGCTGCAGACCGTAAGGCTTCGGAGTCGAGAGCGCGAGGCTACGATGGCTCTCTGCTCTTTTTAGGGTTAAGGAAGGAAGGAAAGAGAAAAGAGAGGAAGGGAGAGATTGTTATGGCTGGTCGTTGTGATCTCTGTCAGCGCAGGCCGATGTATGGCAATAAGGTATCGCACTCGCAGCGTCATACACGGCGGCGCTTTGTAGTCAATGTGCAGCGGCGGCGTCTGGAGATCAACGGTGTGCGGCGCACAGTGCATGTCTGCACGCGCTGCCTGCGCACAATGCTCAAGCTACCCAAAGAGTGATGCTGGCCGGAGGCAGGTAAAAGCGCCGCTCAGGCGGCGTTCCCGCCCCGGCCTGCCCGGCTGTTACCTGTTGCATGCTTGTTCTTCTTGCCTTCCCTCCCTGCCTGGTTTTCTTTTTTTTTGGGGAGCTAGACGGTGATCAGTGAGAGCGGGCCGGTTCCGGCGCGGCGCTGAGCGCTGATGCGCTGCGCCTCTGCGCTACGAAACGGGTCCGAAGCTGCCCGCAGGCCGCATCGATGTCGTCTCCCCGCTCAGCGCGCACGCTATTGCTCACGCCATGCTGGAAGAGGATGTCGCGGAAGCGGCGGATAGCCTCCGGCCCAGGCGGGCGGTAGTCAGCTGCTGTCTTGTTGACTGGGATGCAATTCACATGCGCATACTGCTTGAGCGGTGCCAACAGCTCGCCGAGTTGGTGAGCGCAGGCCGGGCTGTCGTTCACGCCGGCCAGCAGGACGTACTCAAAGGTGACCTGCCGTCTGGTGGCGGCGATGTAGTCCCGGCAGGCTGCCAGGACTTCAGCCAGGGGGTATTTACGTGTGACAGGCATGGTTTGGGCGCGTAGTTCATCGTTAGGAGCGTGCAGGGAGATGGCAAGGTTAATTTGTAGTCCCTCCTGGCTGAGGCGCCGGATGCCGTGCGGCAGCCCGACGGTAGAGACCGTCATGTGCCGCGCCCCCAGGTTAAAGCCCTCGGGGCTATTGAGGATGCGCAGCGCTTGCATGACGTTGTCGTAGTTGTGCAGTGGCTCGCCCATGCCCATCATGACCAGATTGGTGATGTGGTCAATGGGCTGGCTCCCAGGCAGACCACGCGCTTGCCACGGGGCGGCTCGCAGTTCGCGGGCAAAGTGCAATACCTGGGCGACGATTTCCCCAGCGCTCAGATGGCGCTCAAATCCCATCTGGCCCGTGGCGCAGAAGGTGCAGCCAAAGGCACAGCCTGCCTGGCTGGAGACGCAAACAGTGGCCCGCGCGCTGCTCCCGCGCAAGGGAGGGTAGAGCATAAGCACTGATTCGATCAGCCTGCCGTCGGCTAGCTCCAACAGGATCTTGCGCGTGCGGTCATCCTTAGAACGTTGCTCGCTGCGAACAGTGACCTGGCCGATGCTGGCTTCGCGCGCCAGGCGTTCCCGCAGGCTTAGGGGCAGGTTGCTCATGGCGGCGAAGTCCGTGACCAGGTGTTTGTAGATCCAGTTGTAGACTTGCCTGGCGCGATATGCTGGCTCCCCCAGCTCTTTAAACCAGTCCTCTAGCTGTGTCAGGGTCAGTCCGAGGAGGTCGCGCCGGGGGGCGCTTGGCTCTGTTGTGGTTCTCCCCCTGATCATCATGCCTTCATTATAGCACGTTGACCCCGCCAAGACCAGCCAATGTGATGACCTATCACTCTCGCCCGGCTTTGCTTCTGCCTATGACGAGAGGCATAGCTGAAATCTCAACTGTGACAGTTGCTTGGAGTGGACGTTTCCATTATAGATCGGGAGCTTCGATTTTCTCTGTCCTTGCGTCTCATTCAGGCTCCTGGAAGGAAAAGAAGTCTATGCCTCTCACGTTTAACTTCATCGATTTAGCCTTTTTGGCGACAGCCATTGTGCTGGCCATCAATGGTTTCCGCAATGGTCTTCTGGCTAGCCTGATCAATCTGATAGCGCTACCGTTGGGGCTGGGGGCGGCCTTGCTCTTCGGTCCCTGGCTCACTGCTCTTCTGGCGAGCAAGGGGATTGAGGTGGCGCCGTTGCTTGCCTATGGCCTGATCTTTCTCGCCTCGGTGCTGATTGTGCATACGGTCACGGCCGTTGTCCGGGCCTTTGTCCATCGCCTGCCGGTGGTGGGCCTCATTGATGCTCTGCTAGGCTTAGGGGTAGGCCTGGTTGAGGCCTGGCTGCTCTGGCTGATACTGCTCGTAGCTCTGCATGGCGTCTTGAGTGCTATCCAGCATTTACCGCACAGCGACCCGGGACAGTTCAGTATCTGGCAGCGGGCATATAATGAGGCGATGACCCAGAGTCTGTTTGCGCATGTCAATCAGTGGTTGCTGGGTCAGGCTCCTTTGAGCCAGCTTCCTTGAGTGAGGAGAGGTGGGGTGCTGTGGTGGGCTAGAGGCCCCCTCACGCTCGCATGGCTGCTCGCTCCGAGAGGAGGGGGGCGGCTCGCGGACGGAGCTGATGCCTCTGGGCTTGCGTTCCAGAGTCAAGGCGCATACAATACCTATATAGTCAAGGGCTATTCTACGTATTCTAGAAGAGCTGTGTAGCTTAGCTGGAACAAAGGAGGCGTTTTACGACAAGAAACGAGGCTGTGCTGAGCAGACAGAGATTCACCGAGGGTCCAGAGCGGGCCTTTCTCGTAGCAGTGGAGAGCGAGCGACAGGAAACGCTCTGGAGCGCTGAGGACTCGCTCAATGAACTGGAGGCGCTGGCTAAGACCGCTGGGGCTGAGGTGGTTGGGAAGATGTTGCAGCGTCTGCGGCATCCTGATCCGGCCACCTATCTCGGCAAGGGAAAGGTGCAGGAATTGGCCGCTCTGGAACAAGAGCTAGGCTTTGATCTGGTGATCTTCGATGACGAACTGTCCCCTTCGCAGCAACGCAATCTAGAGAAGGCGCTGAATGCGCGCGTCATTGATCGTACGACGCTGATCCTCGACATCTTTGCTCAGCATGCGCGAACACGCGAGGGACGCCTGCAGGTTGAGCTGGCGCAGTTAGAATATCGCTTGCCTCGCCTCAGCGGGCGCGGCGTAGAGTTGTCGCAGCAAGCCGGTGGCTCGCTCGGCGCTGCTGGAGTAGGGGGAGCGATCGGTGTCCGTGGTCCGGGCGAGACGCGGCTAGAGATTGATCGTCGACGCATTCGCAATCGGCTGGCTGAACTGCGCCGTGAGCTGGAGGAGGTACGTGAGCAGCGCGCTTTGCATCGCCGTCAGCGGGCGGCATTGACGATGCCAGTGGTGGCGGTGGTGGGCTACACCAATGCCGGTAAGTCCACGCTCTTTAACGCCTTGAGCCAGGCCGACGTCCTAGTCGAAAACAAACTCTTTGCGACGCTTGACCCTACGACGCGCCGCGTGGTCCTGCCTGGCAATCAGGAGATCCTGCTGACGGATACGGTCGGCTTTATTCAGCGCCTGCCAACTCGTCTGGTTGCGGCTTTCCGGGCGACGCTGGAGGAGGTAGTTGATGCCGATGTCTTGCTGGAGGTGGTGGATGCCAGCCATGAGAATGCCATTGAGCAGAGCGAGACGGTGAATGAGGTTTTGCGCGAGCTGGAGGCCCACGAGAAGCCACGGGTGACGGCGTTGAACAAGATCGATCTGTTGCCCGATCCCGAGCGCGTTGATCCTTCGCTCTATCCGAATGCTGTGATGATATCAGCTCTGCGCGGCTGGGGCCTGGAGGCCTTGCGCGAGAAGTTGGCTCAGGTCATAGCCGAACAGATGGTACCACTACAGGTGCTGGTCCCCTATGCGCGTGGCGATCTGGTGGAACTTTTCCATCGCCGCGGGCGCGTTGAGATCGAAGAGCATCGCGCTGAGGGGACACTCCTCGTCGGACGCCTGCCATCCGCGCTGTCCGGCTACTATGAGCCGTATCGTCTTCAGCAGCGCAAAGGCTCGCTCAAGGTGCCCAGCGCTCGCGTCTAGCTGATGCGCTCATGGGTGAAGGCGGCAGGAGGAGAGGCTACTCCTGGGCGACTTGCCCTCCATTGCCCTGGGCTGGGCGACTGCGGTCGGCCAGGCTTGCGCTCAGCTCAGGACCTTAGACCTGCTCGCCTTTCAGTTCTTTGATCACCTGACGTAGCTCGCAGGCAATCTCTTTGAAAGCCTTATCCTTGTTTTTCCACTCCGTAATGGCTGGGCCGTTGCGTGGCAGAGCCTGAAGCTTGCCAAAGGGAGAGCTGGCCAGGCCCTCTGTCGGTCGCAGGACGATGGGAATAACGCGCGCTGTGCCGGCTTGGTGACGCTGCATGGCCCGCTGCATTTCTTCGTTGTAGCACTGCTCGTCGGCTATGTAATCAGGGCTAATGAGCAGCAGAATGATGTCGGCCTGCTCTAGCCAGCGCTGGCTCTCGCTCTGTTCACGTCCTGCACTCAATTGGCCGCTATGGTAGCTTTCGATCAGGCGCTCGTTTCGAAGGCCGGACAGGTGCTTCTCAAGCTCTTGGCGCAGTTTCTGATCCTGGCGCGCTCTGGAGTAGGATATAAAGACTTTGAGTGCTGTGCTACTCTGCTGGAGGAGAGGGACATACTGGGGACAGTGCCTTGCAAGCTGCTGACGTTGGGTTCCTGAAAGCATGTCTAACCAGCGCCGGTTCTGGCGATGGGCGGCCAATTGCTCTGCGGCGAGTGCCGGGAGCTGCTCAAGAATGACGCGCGCCTGTAGACCTTGCCCACCACGATCGCTGTTGAGGCCTAGCGAAAACTGGATAATGCCGCAGACACTGCCACTATCTTTGTCGAGCAGCGGGGAGCCACTCATGCCGCGATCGACCGGGCCATCCTGAAAGGTGATCCACCGGTTGTGCTCGCCTGCAGGCCCCGCGGTGATAAACGTGAGCGAGCTGCCATTAGGCTCCCAGCTTGGGTAGCCGTAGCTGTAGAGCCGGCTGTAGGGCCGAGCCTCGCCCCAAAGGAGGACAGAGGGATGCTCGTGAAGCGAGACCTTCAGTAGGGCTAGATCCGCATCTGGGGCCGTGTAATCACGGGGGGCGCTTCTGATCGCTGCCTCGCAAGATCGCCCCTGCCAGAAAATGTGGAGGCGCGCCCGGCCCGCGCAAGCAGGTTGAATGACATGGGCACAGGTAAGAATCAGTCCCGGACCCACAAAAAAGCCTGTACCTGCAGGTGCCTGATCAAGGTCGACGCGGACAGTGGCGCTCCGTAGAAGAGCTTCTAAAGTATCTGCCTTCTCCATTTTGCACCCTCAAGGCAGGTCTACGTCGGCAGCATGCGAACTGCTTTTATTCTAAGCCAAAGCTAGACTGCTCGTAAAGTGTCAGGGCTGCGTTTTCTTCTCATGAAAGAGGTAGGCTGGAGGGGAGATGGAGCAGGACAGGGATCGTTGAGAAGCCCTGGCTGATCGCCTGCCTTCAAGCTCGCAGGCCAGAGTGATAGACGCCTTCTGAGAAGCGTGCTAGACTAGGACACGAAGCACCAGGATGAGAGAAGAAAAAGGAGGCGCAAAGCGTGTATCCCTGGTCGCACGACTTCAAAGGACGCTTTGACGAAGTGACCTTTGAAAGTCAGGTACTCAAAGACAATCCTCTAGGCGATCCCTATCAGCGCCCGCTCTGGATCTACCTGCCACCAGGCTATGACGAGCAGCCAGAGCGGCGCTATCCCTCTATCTATTTGATCCAGGGGCTGACTGGCCAACTTGACATGTGGCGCAATCGTTCAGCCTTTCGGCGCAACTTCCCCGAGCTAGCCGATGAACTATTTGCCAAAGGCGAAGCGCCGCCCTGTATTCTCGTCTGGGTCGACTGCTGGACCTCCCTCGGAGGAAGCCAGTTCCTTGACTCGCCCGCTGTCGGACGCTACCATACCTATCTCTGTGACGAGATTGTCCCCTGGGTTGATGCTCACTATCGCACGCTGGCGGCCCGAGAGCATCGGGGGATTGCTGGCAAATCCAGCGGCGGCTACGGCGCTATGGTCACCCCTATGCTCCGCCCTGACCTGTGGGGCGGCTTCGCCACCCATGCTGGCGATGCGCTCTTTGAGGTCTGCTATCAGCGCGACTTTGCCAAGGTGGCTCGTGCCCTGCGCGATCACTACGGTGGGTCCTACGAGCGCTTCTGGCAGGATTTTCGCAGCCGCCCGGCCTTCTCGAAGGAGAGCGACGCTGATCTGCTCAACGTCTGGTGTATGGCGGCCTGCTATTCAGCAGATATGGATGGCACCGTTCATCTGCCCTTCGATATCGCCACCGGCCAGCTCATCCCTGATGTCTGGGAACGTTGGCTAGCCTGGGACCCGGTGCGCATGGTCCCCTTGCACGCCGAGGCCTTGCGCTCGATGCGAGCCATTTACATCGATGCTGGTAAGCGCGATGAGTACTATCTCGATCTGGGGGCCGAGGCTTTCCGACGGGCCCTGGCTGAGATTGGCGTCACCGATGTTTTCTTCGAGCTGTTCGATGGGCGACACGGCGGAATCGAGTACCGCTATCCGCTGAGTCTGAAATACCTCGCTGAGCGACTCTCCCCATAACGGGCACCAGCGAAGGAAGCGTCTCCCTTCGCTCTGGGGGCAGGCTCTGAAGCTGAAGGTGGGTCACGCTCTCGAACGAAACCGAGCCTGGCTGCTCTGGCTGGACTCTCGAAGAAAGCCAGGCCCAGGAGGTAGAGACGCTGAGCCAATACTAGGTACCGAACAGTTTGCGTAGGTGTCGCCGGGCGGCACTCAGGGCAGCCCGATAGCGCTTTCGCTCGGCCCGGCTCTGCGGCTCCGGCACCTGCTCGGGGTCCAGGCCCGCTTTGCGCAGCGCCGCAATGACGGGAGTTAGCTCAAGGCAGCAGTCACGAATGCGCCAAAGAACTGCCGCCTGCTCCCCTGCCGGCAGACTCTGAATAGCGCGAACATACAGCGCTAGACGCTCGGCAGGAAACTCGTGCAGCTCGCATTCGTAGGCTGGATCGCGAGCCCCCTCATTATTGGCGGCGCCCTGCTCATCGAGCGTCAGCATCTCGGGCTGCTCAAGCTCCAAGGAGAGGATCAAAGGGCGACGGCGGAGACGACGGTAGGCATCGCGCGCCCGGTTCTGCACAATAACGTGAATCAGCGAGAGAGGGCTACGCAGGGGCCCTCTACGACTCATTTTCCAGAGTGCCAGGCGCACCTGCTGGCTCTCGTCCTGATAGAGCGCTTCCACATCCTCGCGCTTGCTGTAAGCAACGCGCGAGAAGGAGGAACGTACTTGAGCGATGATCTGAGCCTCATAAGCGCGGAGTAGAGCCTCATCCTCAGCGTCGCTGTCGTGGCTGGAAACTCCGAACGGGATTGCTGGATTCAAGATTCTCCTCCTTCAAGCCAAGAAACAAACGAGCAAGCACCTAAGAAGCCTATTGTCTTCTATCCCGGAGCCGGAGGAGCTAGCAGACCCTATACTACGGCCAGGCCGTGGCAGTCGCGTCCAGAAGCGATGACCAACAAAGAGTTTGGAGGGAGAGCAACCGGCTCAACTCAGGCCGGTCTGCGGCGGGATGGCCGGAGGTAGTAAACCGTGCTAGCCCGTTCTATAGCAGCACCTGAGAAGCTAATGAACGCCTGGTTGTTCTCTATAGAACAATATACCATGTTCACTTTGGTTTTTGCAAGCTTATAACGAGGAGAAAAACAACGAACGATCGTCCAACAAAGAGATGATAAACAGCAAGAAAACACAGAACCTCTTTACAGGCCATGCACTTCTGTTCTATACTACGCAAGAGAACAATCGACGCTAGTCCCCCGTGATGGGCGAAGAAGAGGCTGCAATGGCTGAAGACAGAGACGCTCCTGCAACCGCTATCGGAACGCGCATGCGCAACCTGCGCCAGCAGAGGGGGAAGAGCCTGAGCGAGTTGGCCCAGACGGTGGGCTATTCGAAGAGCTATCTCTCCGCGGTTGAGAACAATGTCACGTTGCCTTCGCGTCAGCTTGTGCTGGAGTATGAACGTGCGTTACAGCTACGCAGCGGCGAGCTGGCGGAGACCCTGCGGGATGAGCAGCTAGAGCGGCTCCCGCGCGGGCGGCGGCGTAATGGCTTCCCTTCTGTTCAGCCGCTTTCTCCTACCGCCTCGCCTTCCTTGACTTCGCAGCCGCGCTGTGACCTGGGAGAGGCTCCCTATGTAACACAGCTTTATGGCCGCGATGAGGAGCAGGAGCTGCTCTGGCGCTGGGTCATGCGTGACCGCTGTCGCTTGATCGCCATCGTAGGCATAGGCGGCATTGGCAAGACAGCCCTGGCGGCGGCCCTGGTGCAGCGCCTGCGCACTGCCTCGGATTTTCAGGGACTGCTCTGGCTCTCGCTCCACACTCCCTTATCCCGTGGGCGCTTCCTCGATCGCTGTCTGCACTTCATCATCGGCGAGCCGGAACAGCAGTCGCTCTCTCTTCCCGAAGGCGAAGAGGATCGCCTGAAACTGCTGATTCAGCGGCTTGAGCGTGAGCGCTTTCTGTTAGTCCTCGATGACTTCGATGCGCTCCTCCAGAGTGGTGCTTTAGCAGGCCAGTATAAGGACGATTACAGGGGCTATGAGGAGCTGCTCTATTTGCTGGGCAGCCATGCCCTACAAAGCTGCGTTCTCTTGACCAGTCGCGAGAAGCCTGATGGTATTCCCCTGCAGGAGGGGAAGTACGCCCCAGTGCGCACCATGACCTTAGCGGGGGTCTCGCCCGAGGCTGGGCGTCTCTTGCTGGCTGGCGAGGGACTGGAGGGCAGTGACGAGCACTGGGCCGAGTTCATTCGCCGCTATGCTGGCAATCCCCTGGCGCTGAAGCTGGTTTCTCCTACGGTCCGCGAGGTCTTTGATCGCCAGATTGCTCGCTTCCTCGATCAGGAAGTGCTGGTTCTCAAGGGCATTAAGGATCTGCTTGATCAGCAGTTCGAACGCCTGACCCCTGATGAGCAGGATGTCTTGTACTGGCTGGCAATTGGGCGCGAGGTGGTAACGCTCTCGGAGTTGCTGGAGGATCGCCTGGCGCGCACCCCCAAGGGGGCGCTGTTGGAAGTGCTGACGTCGTTACGGCACCGCTCGCTTGTCGAGGTGCGTGGGGCCGTGGGCTATACGCTGCAGCCAGTCATTTGTGAGTACGTGACGGAGCGTCTGGTACAGCAGGTAGCGGCTGAGATCTTGCAAGAGCGGCCGCTTGCACTCCTGCAGAGCCATGCCCTGCTCAAGGCTCAGGCGCGCGACTATGTGCGCGAAGATCAAATCCGTTCGATCCTTGATCCCTTGGCTCGCATTCTGCGCTCTGCCAGGGGAGAGCGCGGCTGTGAGCAGCTCCTGCGCTCTTTGCTCGCTCAGCTAGAGCGGGGCAAACCGGGCTACGCTGCTGGTAATATCCTTAATTTGTTGCTCTATTTGCAATACAATATCCGTGATTGGGATTTCTCCGGCCTGGCGGTCTGGCAAGCCTATCTGCGCGGTAAAGCTCTCCCGGGTGTCAATTTCGCCTGGGCCGATCTGACAGGCTCGGTCTTCACCGAGATCTTTGGCAGCATTCTGTCGGTAGCCCTTAGCCAGGACGGCACTCTCTTGGCGCTCGGCACGACGACCTGTGAGGTCCGTGTCTTCCGGGTGCGTGACTATGAGCCGCTAGTAACCTGCCGGGGCCATGCTGATTGGGTGCGCTCCGTTCTCTTCAGTCCCGATGGTCGCATGGTGATCAGCGGCAGCGAAGATGGAACGATCCGTTTTTGGGATGTGGAGACCGGTCAGTGCCTGCAAACCTTGGGAGGCCAGCGAGAGCGCATCTATGCCGTCGCCGTCAGTGCTGATGGACGCCTGCTTGCCTGTGGCAGCGGTGATCAGACCGTACGGCTCTGGTATGTTGATCCGGCCTCGGGCCTGGCTGAACGCGAGCGCCTGCTGATCGATCCTGGCCAGAGTGGACGCGTCCATGCGGTTGCTTTCGCCCCCGATAGCAAGACGCTGATCAGCGGGGGCGAAGATGGGGTACTGCGCTTCTGGGATGTAGAGACGGGCGGGTGTCGGGCTCGTCTTCCGGTTGACGAGCGCGGGATCTGGTCTTTGGCCCTCAGCTGTGATGGCGGCCTGTTCGCCTGTGGTGGGATAGAGCAGATTACGCTTGGGCACGTGTCTTCTTCTTCCCTGATCACCTCCTGGTCTGCTCACCACAACCTGGTGTATGCCCTCTCCTTCAGTAGCGATGGTCACTTCCTGGTCAGTGCCGGCGGCGATCGCCTCTTGCGCGTCTGGAGCACGCAAGATCGCTCTTGCATCAGAACCTTAGAAGGGCACAGCGGGCGTGTCTACTCGCTGGCTGTCAGCCCGGATTGCCGCACAGTAGTGAGTGGCAGCGATGATCAGACCGTCCGTTTCTGGGATCTAGAGCGTGGGCGCTGTATGCGCATGCTGCAGGGCTACAGCAGCCAGGTGCGTACGGTAGTGACAAGCCCCGATGGCCAGCTCTTTGCGAGCGGCGGCGATGATGGTCAGGTACGTCTCTGGGATCTGGGGAAGCTGCGCTGTCTGCGTCCCCTGGAGGGCTACATCGACAGCATCTGGACGGTGACGTTTGATCAGCAGGGGCGCTTACTGGCCGGTAGCTGTGCCGATGGCACGGTGCGCCTCTGGCATGTTGAGAGCGGCCAGCTCTTCCGTATTCTGAAGGGCCATGCTGGGCGTGTCTATATGGTGGCTTTTTCTCCCGATGGCTTACACCTGGCTAGCGGCGGGGCCGATCGCACGTTGCGCATCTGGGAGACTGCAACTGGTCAGTGTTTGCAGGTTCTCCGTGAGCACCGGGGCCGCGTCTACGCGGTGGCCTATAGCCCCGATGGCCGTTGGCTGGTGAGTGGCGCTGAAGATCAGGTTGTCTGCCTCTGGGATACCCGTAGCTATCGCTGTCTACAGAAGCTATCAGGCCATGCGGGGGCGATCTACACTCTAGCTATTAGCCCTAATGGCCGTTGGCTGGCCACAGCGGGAGCCGATCAAATAGTGCGCCTCTGGGATTTAGCGCATCTAGGGCTGGGTCTTCCCCGGGCGCTGCTGGCCGAGCATACTCAGCGTATCTGGACGCTGGCCATTAGCCCTGATAGTCGGGTGCTGGCCAGTGGAGGCGATGATCAGCTTGTCTGCCTTTGGGATCTAGAGAGTGGCGAGCTATTGAAGGTCTTGAATCGCTTCGGCTATCGCATTCGAGAGGTGGCCTTCAGCCGTGGCGAGCGACCGGTACTACTGGTAAGCGGCAGCCCTACTGGCGCAATTGAGGTCTGGGATGTCGAGCGTTCCCAGCGTCTCGGAGTCTTGCGCAGTGAGCGACCCTATGAGGGAATGAACATCTACGAGGCTACGGGCCTCTCACTTTCGCAGCGTTCGATCCTGCGTTCTCTCGGGGCCGTCGAGAACCCGGTGAACAAACTGACGGCGGCTAACTCCAGCAGTGGGAGCTGAGCACGGGGGTCTGTGGGGGAAGCAGTGCGTTGCCCGGCTCTAGAAGGGGCGGTAAATGGTTGGTCCCTGTTGCCCGAAGTATTTGCCGCGATACTCGCGCAGGCAAGGACTGCTAAGCTGATGGATGAAGAGCTGGCAGATAAAGAGGCCGGGGTAGAGAACGACGGGGATGCTGTTGAGATTGGTGATCTCTAATGTGAGCACATGGTCGCTGCCTGGGTCGATGTGACCATCGCCATTGTGCACCTGCAGTCCTGCGCGTGCAATGTCTCCTTTTGTCTCGATGAAGCCCTGGTAGCCATTAGGGATGCGGATACGCTCAAGTGTACAGCCCAAAATGAACTCGCCTGGACGCAGCTCGTAGCCTTGCTGCGGGTCAATCTTGATCTCTTCGATAGCAGGTGGCTCTTTGCCAAGCTCAAGACGGCTACCCCGATATTTGACGAGACGCGCGCCGAGGCGCAGATCGATGCTGGTTGGCCCAAGCTGCCGTTCCTCCCAAGGCTCAATCACCAGGAGGCCAGCGGCCAGTAAAGCTTTGAGATCCCTATCGCTCAGAATCATGGCTTTCTGCTCGGGAACTGGAGTCGATTGGCGCCGGGGCCAGGGGGCCAAGCAGCCGCTCCGCTGCCATGATGTGGCTGCAGGTACCGCGCTCCCGATAAAAGTCACAGGTGCAGTGCCAGCTACCTCCCTGGTAGCTGATCAGGCGTGTGCCATGTGTTGAGCGCATCTGTAGCTTGATCTCTAGCAGCGTGAAACGCTCCGGTTGCTGGGCATAGTGCCCGGCCTTGATTTGTTTGCGTTGTAACTGCTCATCGTGCATTAGGAAAGGCTCCTGCCATTGGGTGGAGAAGATTCTGCGCTTCTGGCCTCAGCCTGGCGAACGGAGCAAACTGCTATCTTGAGTGCTAGAAATCCCTCATTGTTAGTATGATATCAGATCAGTAGTATAGTCGACAAGTGCGCTGTTCGCTACTAGGCAGGCATCTGAAGCCAGTCTTCGATCTCCCGCTGCAAGCCAATGCCCAGCACCTGGCAAAGGGCCAGCGCTTCCTGCGCTTGGGCCAGCGCCTCCTGCTGCTGGCCCTCGTGCCAGAGCAAACGGGCAAGACGGAACTGATTGTGAGCGATCCAGAAACGGTCGTTCAGCTCGC
Organism: Thermogemmatispora argillosa; assembly: GCF_059696725.1. Taxonomy (NCBI): domain Bacteria; kingdom Bacillati; phylum Chloroflexota; class Ktedonobacteria; order Thermogemmatisporales; family Thermogemmatisporaceae; genus Thermogemmatispora; species Thermogemmatispora argillosa. Next base: position 3,390,490 of record NZ_AP019377.1, read on the forward strand.
GGGCCAGCCGCATGGATTGCGCGTAGTAAAAGCCGGCCTGCTGCAGATCGCCGCGATGAAATGCCAACAGGCCAAGCTGATGCAAGGTGGCCTCTTGGCCGAGGTAGTCGCCCAGTTGTTGGCGCAAAGTCAGACTGCGCAGATAAAGGGCCTCTGCCTCATGTAGCCCCGCGGGGGCTGACTATGGATGGCCAGTTCGTGGTAGACGCGTCCTTGTTCGTGCAGAGTGCGGGCCAGTCCCACCTGATCACCCAGGCACTCGCGTAGCTCCAGGGCCTCGTTGAGAAACTGCAAGGCGCTTTCAAACTGACGCCGACGATAAGCCAGGCGCCCTAGCTCGTGGAGTGCGTCGGCCTCTCGCTGCTTATCTCCCCTGCTTGTCGCCCGGGCATGCACTGCCTTGAAGTGCTGCTCGGCTTCTCCGTAGCGCATCAGGCGGTAGCAGACACGGCCTAGCTCTAGTTCAGCGGCGCTGATCAGCTCTTCATCTCTTAACTGCTGCGCTAACTGCAGGCTGCTGGCTATATCCTGATAGGCCTGCTGATAGTCTGCCAGGCGGTAGCGGCAAATACCACGTCGCAGCAGAAAGGCGGCCTCTCTCGCTGGTCGCTTGAGGCGCGCTGTGGCTTCCAGAGCTGCCTCTAGAATGTGTAAAGCCTGCTTCAACTGGTGGCGCCTCAGCAAAGGGGCCTCTTCCTTCTCTACCAGCTCTTCCGCCAGTGTGAGCAGCTCTTCCCAAAGGCCCAGGCGCTGAGCCTGCTCAATCGCCAACGCGACATCATCCCACTCGCGCAAGAGCTGCTCCACCTCTCCCTTTGATTTGCATACTTCGATGTAATATTGCAGATGACGGCGCTCATACTCGGCGCGTTTTTCCTGAGAAAGCTCGTTCCAGCGATGTAAGCGTAAATAATCGCTGACCAGTGGATGCATATGGCACTGCGGGCCGAGGGTAGTTTCGCTACGCTCCAGGATAGTTGCGTGCTGAAGCGCTTCCAAGGCCTCGTTCTGTTGTTGCCAGAGTCGATCATTCGCAAGGGGCAATCTGCCGGCCTGGACGAAGCGCCAGGCGGATTCGGCGGTTGCTTCGGCGAAAACGGGCCAGCAATCGAGAAACTGGCCGGCGATGGGTGACTCTGTGGTGACCCGTGTAATCGTCAGATGAAGCAGTTGTTCCATCTGGCTGAGAGGCTTGCCGGAGAGCAGCCGGAGTTGTGTAGCCAGTTCCTGCCAGGGAATGCCCCGCTGCAGGGCTGAGGTAGCCAGAGTCATGAGCTTGGGATGATAATAGCAGAGGCGGGGCAGCTCAGGCAAATGACGGCCCAGCCGGACGCGCGCGGCCTCGCGTCCGCCGAGTTGCTCTTCAACCAACTCGCAAGCGGCCTGAGCAGGTAATTGGCCTACTGTGAGCCAGTTGGTCTGAAGAAGCTGATCAAACTCAGAGCGATGATGGCGCATGACCAGGAGTGCCCGGCCTCCCAGGGAGGTATCCCAGGCGCTCAGAAGGTCACAGATATCCTGAGCCTCTTCGGCAGAGGCCTCCTCTAGGTCATCGAGGACTAACAATAAAGGGCCGCGGGCCATCTCGTAAAGGGCGAGCGCGCGCTGGTGGTGACCGCTCGTCTCTTCCAGGCCCCAATCAAGATGCGTCAGCAGCGAGATCAGATCAAAGGGGCGTGTGCGACGCAGCGAGAGATAAGCGATGCCGCGCGTAAAGCGCCAGCTAGAGCGGTGGGCCAGCTCGAGCGCCAGGGTAGACTTGCCACTGCCGGCCAGGCCAACCAGGCCGATAAAGGGAGTGGAGCCATTGCTCAGCAGCTCAGCCAGGCGCTGCAGCTCGGAGACGCGGTCGCGGAAATTACGCGCTCGCGCCACGGGCAAATTATGGGGCGGCTCGCAAGCGAAAAACTCGGGCTCACCGGCACTGGCCAATCCCGGGCGCAGAGGTTCGTCAGCGCCTGGGCCGAGCAGCGTCACCACCTGCCCCTGGCGCAAAGGCGATCCCGACTCCCGCTGTAGCGTGCGTTGGATAAACTCCAGAGCCTCCTTGGCACTGGTGCCGCGCGCCAACGATGCATAGAGAGAGCTGGCCAGCAAGGTCGCCGTATCGCTGTCAAGCTGGCGCGCGGTGGCGATCACCGCCGGCACGCCATTGAGGACAAGCACATCTCCCAGGTGCTCGCTGCTGCAATTATTGAGCACCACCAGTTTGACACGTGTATCGTAGAAGAGCGCGGCAAGATCTTCAGCGGAGACCCAATCAGTACTGCCATCTTCTTTCTCTAATTGCAGCTCGTTGCCGCGAGCATGGCCAATCACATGAACAATATCGAAAGGACGAGCGTGCAGGATGGTCTGCAGAGAGCGCCAGGTCGGCGGATGCAGCCGGATGAGCGCCGCCGGCACGCGCGACCAGAGCAGTTGGCGATAGATCTCCTGGATTTCAAGCTCAGCATTGACTCGCTCTGGCTCATCGATGGGGGAACTGACCACAAGCAAGATGCGTAAGCGCTCCCCCGCTCGTTCCCAGGCCTCAATAGGACTACTGGCCGGTCGATACCCGCTCTGCTTCTTGTAGGTCGCATCCATAGCGGCATTCCCTCTGGGAGTAAAGCCCCGAGCCCCTCGCTGCTCTTGGCCCGCTTCGTTCAACTGACCGCATGCAGCGCCAGGCTGGCCTACCGTTCCTACCATGCACCTGTGGAGGACCGTGGCCCCGGGACGGATCAGGCTCCTTCTTGTCCCTCCTCTTCCTGCGCTCCCTTCTCTCCTTCCTTTAGCATACCCTGCTTTTGCAGTTTTTGCTGGAGGGAGATGACCAGTTGCTCAGTTAGTTCGTCGCGATTGGCGGGGGTAAGCTCCAGAAGCCGTACGCCGGGGCGTTGCTTCAGCTCGTCGGCCCAGGGGTAAGGGCGCTGGACGATGGTGCCAACAAGTATACAGGGGCTTTCAAGGACGGCATTGACGGTCTCACGAAAGGCAGCGGAGAAGAGTTCCATTGGCCCTATTTCATCGATGACAACTACGGGGCGCGTTTGCAGGGCATGCTGGAGCGCTGCCAGGCCCACAGATTCCAGCGCAGTCAGGTCGACGCCGTAGCGGCCCACGCGCAGCGGCCCACTCTGCGCGACGCTGGCCAGTAAGCCGCGCTCTCCCTCAAGCGTGACAAGTTCGAAGCCAGTGCGCTGGCCATTGATGCGTACCTCTTCGGTATAGAAGCCGCCGCAGCGCTCGGGCCCAAGAGCCGCAACGAGCTTCTTAATAGCCGTGGTCTTGCCGCTTCCTGGCTCTCCAGTCAGCAAGTAAACCTCTCCCATCTGACTCCTCCTGATTATGCCCTCAGACTAGTGCTCTGGCGTTCTCAGCAGCGGCAGGCGCGCCAGGCTTAGCCGCCCATTCAAGACCGGATGTTGCTGCCCCCTGGTAAAGGCGACGACGCCCTCTGCTACACGCTCGTAAAGGCGACTGAGACTGATGGTGGCCTCCGCAGGCTCATCGCAAGAGGCTTTCTCGGTGTTGCTCAGGGCTTGCTGCAGAAAGTAGGTAAAGACACCCTGGCCCAGCCGCCCATCTTCGCGCGCTACCTCGTCGTCATCGCAGGCTGCCAGAATGACCCGCCCTTCGCCGAGAGGCAAATCACACAAGCGGGGCTTGGGGAGAACCAGGCTGCGCAGGCCGATCCGACGATTGTGCAGAGCAGGACCCTCAAAGGTGCGTCCCCCGGCTCGCCCGCTGAAACAGGTGTCCAGGATGACAACAACCAGCCGTGAGGCGATGCGTTGCACGAGCCGGATCAGATCTCGTTCCAGATCGAGACCTGTCGCAAAAATGGCATCGTACTCGGTATCGTGGGCGATCAGGTAGCGCGAGACGCGATCGGGAGCCTCTCCTGTCTCGGGTGAGCCGTGACCGGCGAAGTAGAGTAGGACTGCGTCTTCGGGGCGGGCTTGGCGCGGAAGTAGCTCACCAACGGCCATGAGAATGGCTTTGCGCGTGGCGCGCTCATCGGTCAGAAGCTGCAGGCTGAGGTCCTCAGCCGCCAGGCTGCTGGCGAGCTGAGCGTAGAAGCGCTCGGCATCCCTGGCCGCATACTGCAAGGTGCCGATGCGCCTGTCCTCGTAACGATTGATCCCAACAAGGACCCCGTGTAGCTTCATAAGGCCAAAGCTTTCTGCTCTCCTGGGAGGCCGCTGCCTCGTGTTGCCACTGCGAGGAGATAATACTCCTTTTGTCTAAATTGTGTGATTTTATATACTTATTTGTAAATATTGAAAATAGTAAATAGATAATCGTAGATCTGGTTGAAAGAGAAGAATAGCATAGATATATTGCTAGAGCAGTGAATTTTCAGGTATAGAAAGCAAATGAACAAAGATGACGATAAAGGGGGAATTGGCCCGTGACTGCCGTATTTTACTGGAGGAGGGAACAGCAATCATGTATGGATAACAGCCTCATAGGTATGGACCTCGGCATGAGACCAATCCAGGAGATCGGCCAGCTCCTCCTGAAAGGCGGCCAGGTCGCGTCGGCGCGTCTCCTCATCAGGCATCTCGGTGTCCTTCCAGATCAGCAGAATGCGTAGTGTCTGGAAGTTAGGTTCCTGTTCGTCTTTCAGGACATAGCGTGCCACTGTGCCGGGGAAAAGGTGGCGATCCTCTTGTTGGATGGCCCTGAGCTTCTCAATTAAACGCGCCTGGCAGCCGGCGCGTACGGCAACAGCAATATCGGTCACGACCAGGGTTCCGCGGCTGCGATAGACGCGCCAGGAGGGGGAGCGAACGCGGGCGCGTCCCGATGGCTGAGGTTTAAAGCGCCGCACCTCCTCGACGGGCAGGATAAGCATATGACCGATGCGGCGAGCCGGCAGACGCCCCGCCATCACGTACTGATAGACCCGCTTATCGGAGACCCCCAGTATCTCGGCGGCCTCCTTGACGGAAACATAGCCTGGCAGACCAGGGATCGTGACTCCATCTGACATGCACCTAGTATAGTAGTATATATACTTAATTGTAAAACTAACTATTGAGATATCTATAACATTACTTACTAAATATCTACATTTTTTAGAAAATATAGAAATATGGCGAGGAGGGCGCAGCTTACGAGAGGGCCGGAAGGCAGGCGATGGGGGGAGAGATATCAACAGCCAGAACTTTCTGATATAATGGGTACCCACTCTGGAGCATCGGATTGTACCGTAGACTGATAACAGATGCATCATGCGAACGAAAACGGGATGCCTGGCCGGGCATCCAGGAGGCAGCAATGGCGGAGCAGCAGGATCAGGCTTTGGTGAAACAGGTGATGGAGACCATTGAAAAGGAGCATGTGCGCTTCGTCAACCTGGAGTTCACCGACGTTGTTGGCATGGCCAAATGTGTCACAATCCCTGTAGAGCAGTTTCCCGACTGCCTGGAGCGCGGCAAATGGTTTGACGGCTCCTCAATCGAGGCCTTCGCGCGCGTGGCCGAGAGCGATATGTATCTCTTCCCCGATCTACGTACTTTTGCCGTCCTCCCAGTACACGTACGGCCCCAGGCCCTGAACCGTGAAATTGCCGACCAGATGCAGGCTAACGACGTAGTGGCCCGGGTGATTTGCAATGTGATGACACCGGATGGGGAGCCGTTTGAGGGGGACCCACGCGCCACTCTTTTGCGCTCGCTTGAGCTAGCCGAGTCAATGGGATATCGCTTTCAAGTTGCGCCCGAACTAGAGTTTTTCCTCTTGCGCTTCGAGAACGGCGGACCGACGCCGCTGCCCCATGACCGTGGCGGCTACTTTGATCTCTCGACCGACCTGGCGGCTACGGTGAGACGCCAGATGGTGCAGGCCCTGTTGCAAATGGGCATCGCCATTGAGGCCAGCCACCATGAAGTTGCGGCAGGCCAGCATGAGCTAGATTTCCAGGCTGGCGACGCCCTGTATATTGCCGATGGCCTGGTGACTGCCAAGTATGTGCTCAAAGCCATCGCCGCTCAGCACGGTCTTTATGCGACCTTCCTGCCCAAGCCCTTTTACAATGTCAGCGGTTCAGGTCTGCATACCCATCAGCAGTTAATTGATATCAAGACAGGGAAAAACGCTTTTTTCGATGAGCATGGCGAATACGGTCTTTCTGAAGTTGGCTGTCATTTTCTGGCCGGCCAGCTCGCCCATGCTCGTGGCATGTGCGCTATTGTGGCTCCACTCGTCAACTCGTACAAGCGCCTTGTGCCGGGCTATGAGGCCCCTGTCTATGTCAACTGGGGGCGGGTCAACCGCGAAGCTTTGATCCGTGTGCCGCGTCCCGGCAAAGACCCCCAACTCTCGGCGCGCATTGAACTGCGCAGCTGTGATCCTAGCTGTAACCCCTACCTGGCGCTGGCGGTTATGCTTCGGGCCGGACTGGATGGCATCCAGCACCGCTTGCCGCTGCCACTGGCGATGGATGAAAGCCTCTTCCTGCGCGATGAGGGGGAGCCGCTCAGTCGGCTATCGCGCCTGCCTGCCACGTTAGGAGAGGCCCTTGATGATTTGCGCCAGGATGCGCTGATCCGCGAGACGTTAGGCGACCTGATCTACGAAGGTTTCCTGGAAGCGAAATCAATTGAATGGAACGAGTACCGCAAGCATGTGCATCCCTGGGAGCTTGAGCGTTATCTGCCCATCTTCTAAGCCTGATAAGAAAAGAGCAGTAGCCCGCGGTAAAGCCTCATCTCGACCGCCTGCTCCGTTGACTAAAAAGCGACCCGGAGCCAGGTCGCTCCGAGTCGCTTTTTTTTTTCTCTGTTCTGGCGCGCAGGCCAGCCCAGCCGGCCCGCTCGCTGCGTTTCTACTTCCCCACGAAGGCCACCAGACGACAAAAGGCGGCCTCGCCCCCGTTAAACTTCCACGGAAAGCAGCCGATCCAAACGCGCTGGTCCAGCACCTCATCGATCATCCCGCCAGCGTTCTCAACGTGGAAGACCCCATGTGGGAAGAGATCATAATGCATGAGCTGCAGGTCCTCATCGGGCCAGATCTCTTCCAGAGGCCGACCCAGCTTCTCGGCGCACTTGGCCGCCAGGTCCGGGCGAATCTTGCGAATGACCGTGTTCATTGGATGGTCCATTGAGCCGGCATCAATGGCGAACCAGGAAATCTTGCGATCAAGCACCCACTGCACGAATTCCCGCGTCGGGCCGGGGTGCTTGACGAAATAGCGCGTCTCGTCCGGCTGGCTCTCGCCGTACCAGTTACTGGGATAATACTTGTGGTAGCCAGTATGGACAACGACAATATCGCCAGGCTCAATGCGCAGGCCCGTCTTGCGCTCCCACTCCTCGAAGTGGGCTGAAGTGTAGATATCGTAGTCGCCGATGCCCATTGCCTCCAGGTCAACCACCACGCCAGGCCCGACCAGCTTGTCGAGCGGAATGCTCCCGATATCCTGGCCATTCGTAATAAAGTGCAAGGGCGCATCGAGATGGGTTCCCACGTGCAGCGTCGACGAAATATGCTGTCCGCCTACTTTATCGAAAGCCACGCGCTTGATCCACTTGACGGTCGGCCCTTCATAGGTCGCGAAGCCTGGCGTGTGAATATCCCAGTTTTGCGAAAGGTCAAGCACGCGTACATGACTTAGATCAATCGGATTAAAAGGCATCCGCTTTCCTCCAGCGCACAAAGTTTGAAGAGTAAGTTATGCTCTGACCGCGGCGACAGCGGCGTAAACCTCACAGAGTTGGTGGGCGCGGTCACTCGTCGCCGCTGCGGATAGCATCGAGAATCATCTGATCGATAAGCTGCTCAATCGGCGAGCGATCATCAGTAAAGAAGACGTGACGTCCCTGCTCCTCGCGCAGATTGCCAAAGGCCAGGCTGGCCTGAGCAACGCTGACCAGCAGCGGATTGGTCAGCATGGCCGTATTGCGAGCGAAGTTACTCAGGGAGGTTGTCGCGTTCGTGCCAACGATGATGCTATTGGTAAAGCGTGCTGTATCTATAATATAGACATTCGGAAAGACCGCGTGCATGGTCTGAGCGAGCGTCTCCACGAGGCGGAAATCATGGCGCGTGCGCCCGGCGTTAATCACAGCCACGCCAGTCGGCGTTAAATGGGCGCGCACCTCACTGAAGAACTCCTCGGTTGCGAGCTGGAAGGGAACATAGGGCTGCTGATAGGCATCGATCCCGATGAGATCATATTTCTGTGTCGTCGTGCGCAAAAAGTAGCGCCCATCCTGGACAATCACATGCAGGTTAGGCTCATTCATCGCAAAATAGCGGCGCCCCAGCTCGACAATTGCAGGATCGATCTCGACGCCGTCGATGGGGATGGGGCCATAGGCCGCAGTAATTTCGCGGGGGATGGTCCCGGCGCCCAGGCCAATAATGGCAACGCGATGCACCATTGCCGGCGTAAACGGCGGCTTGTTAAAGTAAGGCGCAATCATAAAGTAGTCCCAAGGGCCGCCCGTGAGAATCGTGGTTGGGTCATAGACCGAGTGCACCGCCTGCCCTTCGTTGAGAATAAGCTGCATCTCGCTGCCAACACGCACCACCTGAATGTAGTTGTAGTCGGATTCGCGTTCTGCGATAAGCACCCCGCCGCCGTCGGTGCCCGATGCCGGCTTAATCGGGCCGCGCAGCGCCAGGAACTCCAGGCCCAGAGGGATCAGGAGCAGCAGAGAAAGAAGGCTCTTCTTGTTAATGCGAGCGGCGTGCTTGCTATCGCGAGGGGGCCAGCCACCATTACCTGTGCCGAGGCTGCTGACCACCAGACCAAGGATTGAAACCAGCAGCAGCGTGATGGCTGTCACCAGGAACGTGAAGCGCGTACCGTAGTTCGGAATCAGCCACAGGACGGGCAAGAAAGTGCCCACGATACTGCCGGCGGTCGAGATAGCATAGAGCTGGCCAGCCAGCCGACCCGAGCGGCCTACCTGCTGCAGGAGCAAGCGGATGGCGAAGGGGGAGACACAGCCGAGCAGAATAACGGGGATGGCGAAGAGCAGAATGACGGCGGCAAGCGAACCGATGAAGACACTGGCGGAGTAGGTGGCGAAGGCGTTGAGCGACCAGAGCAGGATCGGACGCGAGATGAGGGGAATCAGGCCGATGGTAAAAGCGGCGATGGTGGTAATCAGGTAGAAGACGATTGGCCGGGGGAAACGATCGGCCAGACGGCCGCCAAGATAGTAACCTGAGGTCAAGTAGAGCAGAATGAGGCCGATCAGGGCCGCCCACACGAACTGCGAAGAGCCGAAATAAGGGGCAAGCAAACGCGAAGCGGCCATCTCGACCCCCAGCGAAGCGGCCCCAGCCACAAAGACAACCAGCACCAGCAGCCACTTTTGCAGGGGATGCGCTGCCGCCGGTGCGATGCTCTCTTCGAGATGTGGCTTTTGCTCATCTGAGGTGACCGTTGTCATGACACCAACTCTCTTTCAACAAGGTGACAATCTGGCATCAGGCCTTTGTGCGCGTGTATCGACAGGTGAGAGCGAGGGCCGAGGGCCAGCACCGCCACGCCTGGCTCAATGAGTCGACTGGTAATTATCTCTCCAAGGCAAGCGGACAGCCAATTAACAGCAACTGTGCGCGCTGAACGGCGACGAAAGTGCCGCAGACGCCTGTGTCCCGCCCGCCCCTGGCTGAGCTGAAACGCCGCTGAGGCAGACTACGAGCAACTGGTACGTACGTACCCCACGTCACACTCACCTGGCTCTTATGCTGCTGCTCTATAGCGGTCTGAGCCGACCTTGGAGGGAGCCGCGGCTAGTATACATATCCAGGAGGGCTAGCGCCTTGCTCTCCTTCGCTGCTACCTAATGATATCATGCTGATCAGACTTTGCCCACCGGCTTGCTACTGGCTTGCAAGGAAGCAACAGGCTGCAGCATAGCATAGATGCTACAGCCTGTTGCTTGCCAGTCTGCCTGAGCGCTGCAGGCTGGGCCGATCATTCGCCCTCTGTCTGACTGAAGGCCTCTGTTGCACTGCAGAGGTGGCCGTCGAACAAGGTGGAGCGCCAGAGCCATAGGCCTGGCTCCGGCGCTAGCGCTGCTCTGTTTGGCGGCGCGCTTGTAAGAACGAGAGAATCAGTGATCCAATCAGGACACCTAGCAAAACAAGCTCCATCGTACTAAAGGTGCGACGTCCCGCCATCTGCACAACTCCTTTCCGCTATGGCTTGCTTATTCAGCGATTACCACTGTCTTTGCTGGGGCGGACCAGCTTGATTCAGCGCACCCACAATTCTTGAGGATAGCCCAAACTATCCTTGCCGTAGACACGTACCAAATGGAAATGTTGGGCCACCCAACTATGATACCCCTCAACCTCTTCGAGGTGAAAACGTGAGCTAAAGAAAAGAATGGCCCGGACCTGCGGCTGCTCGCTGGCAGCGATCAGGTCTTGCAGCGTTAGATAGCCGCTGCGCAGACGTACCGTTGACGTATCGACCAGCCAGGGAGGGGTGTCACGTCCAGCCAGAGCTACTGCCAGCGGTTCATCGCTAATTACCAGGTCGCCCGGCTGCGTGAAGCGCTGCAGGTCGCTCGCCGCCTGATGCAGCGGCCCTGTAGGTGTAGCGGGCAGTGGGGGCTTAAGCAGGTAGAAGATGTCTTGCCCGGCTGCGTAAGTGCAACCAGCCGCCAGAACGATCATGGCGACCATGCTGGCCCTGGCCAGGGTGCGCTGAGTCTGGCTGCTGTTCGCTTGCAATTGGCGAAGCAGCAGCGGAGCGGAAGAGCAGCCCAACACACTCAAGCCAACAAGCGGCGGCACCAGTGCAACCAGATGGTGGGAAAGCAGCGGTCGCTGCTCCAGCAAGACAAGAATCGTTCCCACCAGCCACAAGAGCAGCGGTATCACACGCCAGTCGCGACGTAGCCCAGCCACGATTGTCCCCGCAAGCCCCGTGAACGTTAAAGGAGTGAGCAGGCCTTGCAGCAGCAGAGGGAGCGTAATCGTACGAAAAGTATAGCGAAAGACCGCGTTCGAGTCTGTGTGAAATGAGACCATGCTCTGTATCATGATCGCCAGGGAGCCAATCCAGGGCAGGAACAGCGCAAGCGCCACAAGCACAAAAGCAACTATACCGGCCACTGGGGCCCAGTATGCCAGGCGTTCCCCTGACGACGACGGGCGCTCAGATGCGCGGATCAACTGCCAGAAGCGCATGAGCACCAGAAAGCCGATGGGTAGCAGAGCTGGGACAACCAGAAACTTTGTCATAATGCTGAGGGCTAGACTGGTGCCACTCAGCACCGCTAGAGTTAGACCACGCCCGCCAGTTGGCTGCTTCCACCACTGAAAGGCCAGGCCGACAGCCAGCAGCGATAGAGCAACTGAAGGACCATCAGCCTGAAGAACGCGCGCTTCATGAAGAAACGACACGCTGGTCAAGGTTAGGAGCAGTGCTATAAAGGCCCCTGTATAGCCATAGAGGGCCTTGCCAAGCAGCCAGGCGCCGATCAAGCCCCAGAGCGAGAGCAGGGCGATGGCCAGCCGTCCTGCCCAAAGGCTTTGCCCTGCCAGCATATAAATCGGAAAGACCGATTCCAGAAAGAAAGGTGGTTGCGAGTAAAAAACCTGGCTATAGAGGGCGAAGCCGTGACTCATGGCGCGCAGCGACTGCAGATAGACACCTTCGTCAAAGTCGCGCTCTAACGGTTGCCCAAGCTGATAGAGACGCATGCCCACCCCGATGGCTAGCAAGAGGCACAGCGCAGCTCTCAGCCACCATCGAGAGCGTACGCTCCGGGGGCCATTGGTCGCGGATACGGGGGCCTGGCTATCCACGATAACCTCGCTAGTCATGATTTAGACCTCAAGCAATTCTGGGGGCTCTCCCGAGAGAGAGACGTATTCCACTATACAACACGATAATGCAATGGTCACCAACTTGAGAGAAATGGCCTGGTCTGCTTCGAGGAGAGCAAAAAGATTCACGCCGCAAAGAGAGCGGCGTGAACAGTGGTCAGCACTAGGAGAAGGAAAGAAGCACAACAGTAGCAGGGAGCGCTCGCCTGGCAGAGCGGCGGCCTGGTCTGTACGGCCAGCAGCTCCCCTCAGCCTCCTGGTTGAGGAGCTGCCTCGGAAGCAGCGCCCTCGCCTGCAGCGTGACCGTTGCTGGCTGGCAAGAGGGCCGCATGCCCATCGCCATCAGCTTCATCCCGGCTCAGACCCAGCACCGGCGCCAGCTCGGGCAGCAATTCGACCGTCACACGATGCGTATCGGCCTGATTGATCAGCTCCTCGACCTCCTCGGGGGTCAGCTCATGGCGCTCAATCAACGACTCGGCTACTGCAATCACGGCCTCACGGTGCTCCTGCAGCAGGCGTTTCACGGCTTTGAACTGCGATTGAAGCACGGCCTCGATCCGCTCTCTGAGCTGCCCCTGTGGGAACGAAGTAGGCTGCGGGCCCTCTTCAGGGGACTCTGGAACGAAGGCGCCATAGGAGATCAGCGTACCGTCCATGCCGTAAAGCCCAATATAGGAGGCGGCCAGCTCGGTGGCATGGCGCAGGTCAGCGGAAACCCCATTCAGTTGCGTATTCAGAAACAGCTCCTCAGCGGCGCGGGAGGCCAGATCAACCTGAATGTGAGCCAGTACCTCCTCTTTGCTCATGGTAAAGATAGTCTCCTTTGGGCGCGGGAGAGCAAAAGCCGCCGCAGTCTCCAAGCCGCTGCGCTGATGAATCGTCACAAACGGTGGTAGAAAGCGTTCCAACAGATAGTAGGAAGCCACGGCATGGCCTGCCTCATGATAGGCGATACGCCGGCGCTCCAGCAGAGAGAGGTTGCTTTCACGGCGATAGCCCAACTCATGAACATCCTGGGCCTCGATAATATCCTGATAGCTCACGGTATCGCGCCCAGAGAAGTAGGCAATGATCACGGCCTCGTTGATCACGTGCTTGATCTCCACCGGCGTGTAGCCCGCCATGCGGTAGACCAGGGCATTAATCGAGATGTTGGGATCGTGCTTGACCTTATCCAGGTAGTACTCAATCACCTCGCCCCGGTATTTATCCGTCGGCGGAGCCACATGGATGCGCCGATCAAAGCGGCCTGGGCGCAGCAAAGCTGGATCAAGCGCCTCGGGCAGGTTGGTGGCCCCAATGGTCAGGACCGGCTCGCGCTGGACTCGCCCGTGATAGAGGCCAAGGACGCGCAGAATCTTCTTGAACCAGCCAGTTTCAACTGGTGGCGGGTCCATCTCCATGAGAAGCTGATTGAGGGCCCCCCCAATGCCCATGAAGCCAAAGAGGCCGCCGCCCATTGCGGGCACTGGGATGCGACTCTGACGCGAGCGCGAGGCTCCGAGGGCATCGATCTCATCCAGGAACAGGATACATGCGCCGTACTCCCGCGCCAGCTTGCGCGCCCGCCGGTAGAGGCGCATGATAATCAGCACGTCGATCCCCCAGAACATATTACGAAAGCTGGCGGCGCTGGCGTAGCCAAAAGGAACCTGAGCTTCGCTGCTGATACACTGAGCCAGGTAGCTTTTGCCCGTACCAGGTGGTCCAGAGAGCAACAGCCCTCGAATAGGCTGACCGCCCATCTCGCGGAACTCTTTGATCCCCTGGAGAACAGTCACAATGCGCCTCGCCTGCTCCAAAACCTCTGGATTGCCCTTGTAGTCCTTGAACCCAACGCCCGTCTCACCAGGCATCAGCCAGTAGAGGCGGGGACGGCCCAAAAACCAGAAGAGGGCAATGAACTGGATAAGGATATAGAAGATGGCGAAGGCGATCTGGAACAGATAGGCAAAGATTGCCTCAGGTGAGGGAGCGCTCAGCTGAGGAAAAATATTGCTGAAAAAGTACCAGAGGGCCAAGCCGCCGAGAAGGAGCCAGAACCAGTTATGACGGACAAAGCGCCCGAACTGGTCGAGGCCCAGATCGATCGACCTATCTAGCTCCTCTTGCTTCTCGAAAGGTTTCTCTGTCGCCATGAGCAGTCCCCTTTTCGATACTAGCTGGGGTCGGCGAGCGACCTCTTTGACTGTGACCAACTAACAAGCAAGCTAGAACCGTCTCGCCTATGCTCGCAAGGTTTTTCAAGCCCAAAGCTTTAAACCTGACCAACTGACTCGGGTCGCAGCCTCGGAACGGAGCAGCTCACGCTATCTCAGGGCGTTCCGAAAGCTCACAAGGTGAATATAGAGCAGCAATCCGCCATTTTGGGGCAAAGTCGTGAAGTGCCAGAGCATGAAACCGCTGGTGCCTCCGCCCGGCCCGCGCGCTCCCAAACTCACGCTCACCACACTGTCGACGGTCGTGTCTGATTGCTGGTAGACGCCGATCACGCGGATATTCTGCCAGACCAGATTCGTCTGTTTCTCACTGTACTGGCTGACCAGCTCTGCCGGATCTGGGGGCTGAGCCATCTGCAGCGTTGATTGCAGCATGCGCAACGTTGCCACGTCGCCATCCCGCAGCGCATAGAGCCAGTCTTTGACTTTGTCGCCTCCGCCGCTGCCACCATTAATATGAAAATTAAACTGATCCTTAGCAATGCCTAGCGGCCACTCGCCTGTCAGCGCATAGTTGGTGACAGTCGCGGTAGCCAGGAAGATTACCACCACCCCCAGGCTGAGCCATTTATGGCTGCGAATCAGGGTGACCAGGTAGTAGATAGCTTTGATCGGTGGGCGTAAGATGGCCTTAACCTTGCGCGCAAGAGGTCTCTGCCCCAGACGTGGATGCAGCGGTGTGGCTCTGAGCTGCTTTGACTCGCTCCTCTTCGCTTCCGGTAATCGCGGATAGGTGGGTGAAGGGTGAAGCATAGGACGCGCTCCTAAAGAAAGAAAGTCGGGACAAACAAGCTGCCCGTTGGCGCGGCGAGATGAGCCACTCGCTCGCTCACTCACTGACTCGCCATAACAGTCCCCTATCCTGCTGTCTCTCTTGAATCCTGCATATATTTCGGCCCGTTCTCTTCTGTTCAGCGACTTCGCTGCTGTTCTGACGTTGCTCGTAAGACCGGGCGCCTTATTTTTACTGTATTGTACGGTGTGCTAGCCTGGCTGACAAGTCATTCCTGTGAAGAAATCAGCAACTGCCTTCCAACTGACGCCTACCTGACAAGTCTGGCAAGCGACTGGTGTTTTGTCCCCCAGCCGTGCGATAATAGCCCCCGGCGGAAAGCCGACAATGGTCTCTGGACTGGGCGCTGACGAAGCATGATGCGCAAAGGACGAACTCGCAGAGGAAAAGCTACAGGAAGCCAGCGCCGCCGTCGCAACTACAACCGGAAGAGGCAGCAGCTACGGAGCAAGGCGATCATCTTGCCGCTCGCCGCCCTGGTCGTGGCAGCGCTGCTCTGGCTTATCGCTGACCCCCTTGCTCTGCGAGGGGGAAGCCGCTACGCGGTAGTCGGCTCTCCCTCGGTGTCTGCCGACTTCATTGATCGGGTGCTGACGGCCTATGAGTCGCCAGCGGCGGGCAAGGGCCAGGCGCTGTACGCTGACGGTGTAGCTTACCATATCGATCCCGTTTATGCCTTGGCCTTCTTCTTGGAAGAGAGCCGCTTTGGTACCGCCGGCGTAGCACGCGTCACCCATTCTCTGGGCAATATCCGCGCGCTGCCTGGCGAGGCGAGCTATGAAGGCTACCGACGCTATACGAGCTGGGAGCAGGGATTTACTGACTGGTATCGCCTGATCGCTGAGGAGTATGTGGCTCGGGGCTTGATCACCGTTGACCAGATTGTACCGGTCTACGCTCCTGCTGCTGATGGCAACGATGTGGCTACCTATATTCGTACAGTGAAATTGGCCGTTGATAGCTGGCGGTCAGGAAAAGTATTTGTCTAGCCAGTCGCGCGCTGCGAGTCTATCCAGCTAGAGCTACTCGTGGCCATCAGGACAACATTCATTTGGGGTATAATGGGAGGACCAATCAGAAGCAGCTCCGCACAGGCTCCTCTCTCTGAGGGTGCGATGCACTGCCAGCCTGTCATGATCGCGAATGGAACAGGCAGCATCGCGCGTAGCGGCGCGGGAGCTGATGCAGAGCGGATAGGCAGGTGTTGCTATGGATGAGGCTGCAGCGAAGGAGAAAACCTCAACCAGTGGGGCCTATATCTGGTTCCACTATAAAACACAGTTTGCAGCGCAGGGGCGTCTCCATGTCATTCAAGTGGAGGTGCCAGTACCTGTCAACGCCAGCGCTGAAGAGCGTGAGCGTCTCCTGCAGGAGGCGCTGAGCGGCCTGGATCAGTTCAGCACGCGTCTGGAGCAGCGTCTCAAGCAAGTGCCAGCACCGTCGACGGCTCCCGCAGCTTCGCCGGGCGGAGATGAGAGTGGTGAGAGTGGGCGCTTGTCGCCCTCCCATCCAGCCGGCGCGCGTGAGTTCCAGGTGGAGACGCGCTTTAGCCAGCGCCCGCCCTCGGCTCCTACCGCCTCAGCCGCAAGCCGGAGGCCGCCCTCCGCCTCGCCGCTCCGGCGCCGCATGGCTCCCAATTTACCCTCAACGCCGGGGGTCTTCGGCAATCTCCATAGCGACCTCACCCTCCCGCAGTTTTTACAGATCCTGCGCGATAACTTCAATATGGATTCCAAGCAGGCTATGAAGCTGCTCGGGGTCAGAAGCCTCAGCAACCTCAACCTGCGCGAGGCTCTGGATCAGCTCCGCTACCTTGTCTCTCAGCGGAGCCAAACAGCCAACGTCTCCCCAGTGGGCAAGGCCCTCTCTCTAGAGCAAACCTATCCTGCTGTTTTCTCACAGCGCGAGTGGAGTCAGGGCCGTACTCGCGAGGAACTGATCATCGAGGATGAAGAGCTAGAAGAGACAGATCAGGTTCCTGATGAGAAAGATAGAGCAGAGCAGCCTCCTTCTCAGGAAGATCTCTACGCTGAAAATGCTCTAGATCAAGAATATCAAAAAGAATATTCAGAAGAAGATGATGATATCTCAGAAAGACGAGTAGTCGATGAATCTGAAGACTACGAGGAAGAAATTCTAGATGAGGATAGAGAAGAGGAAGCTGATGAGGAAGAAACAGAGTTGGGTGCGGCGGGTACAGAAAAGCGGCAGCTCTCATTGCCGGAGCGTGTTCATGCGCGGACGCTCTTGAACAAGCTGCGCGAGATTCGCGGTAAGACTCCAGCCGGCCAGGAGCGCCTGGCCGCTCTCTGGAACGTCATTGGCGACCAGATCAGCGAGGATGAGCTGCGCGAGCTAATAGGCCGCATCTGGGGAGCTACGGCGCTCAAGCAGCTCAGCCTTGATCAAGTCGAAGCATTGATCTCGTGGGCCAAGCAGGACGACTTTGAGCGCGACGTTGCTATGATTCTGGCCCTGAATTAAACGAGCTGGAGAGGAGAGACGACCATGCGCGTTGTTGCCGGCGAAGCCAAAGGGCGGCGCCTCAAATCGCCACGCACGCCCGGCACTCGTCCCATTATTGACCGTGTCAAAACAGCACTCTTCGATATTCTGGCCCCACGCATTGAAGGCGCCCGCTTTCTGGACCTGTTTGCCGGCACCGGCAGCGTAGGAATCGAGGCGCTTAGCCGGGGCGCTGCCTTTGCTACCTTTATCGAAATCGATCCGCGTGTTCTCAGGATTCTGCGCGAAAACCTCCAACTGACCGGATTGCATGAAAAAGCTGAAACGCTGCGCACTGATGCCTTCAAGTGGTTGATGGCCCAAGCTCAGCCGGAGGCCAAGGCGGCTGTCAGTAGCGCTGCGCGTTCCCTACCCGGACGGGCGGCGTATGATATCATTTATGTAGCCCCGCCGCAGTATCATCAGCTTGCCGCTCGCGCGCTGGCTTTGCTTGATCGCTCATCACTGCTGAGCAACGATGGCCTGGTGATCGTCCAGATTCATCCGCGCGAGCGAGATGAGCTGCTAGCGGTGCCGCTGACGTGCCTGACCCTAGAGGACGAACGGCGCTACGGCAGTACCCTGCTGCTGTTCTACGCCGTCAAAAAGGAGCTTACTGGCTATGACACTCAAGCTGGAGAAGCCTGACTATATTGTGGTATACGTGAGCGATATGGAGCGTTCAACGGCCTTCTATCGCGATGTCCTCGGCCTGCCTCTGCGCTTCAGCTCGCCGGGCTGGACGGAATTTGAAACCGGCTCGGTGCGCCTGGCGCTCCATCGCGCTGGTGGCCAGGGACAGGCCCAGTTCTATCCAGGGCGGCCACCGGCTGGCGTCGCCCATTTGGCCTTTGTGGTGCCCGACATTCAGGCAGCCTACGAAGAGCTGAAGGCGCGCGGAGCGACCTTCTCCCAGCCGCCGGAAAAGCAGGTGACCGGGAATCTGATTGCCGTGCTGCATGATCCCGATGGCATGGGCATCACCCTCCAGCAGCGTCTGACATAACGGCGCAAGCAAAGAGGCCTCTCTTCTCGGCTAAGCAGAGGTAAGTGAAGGAGTCTAAACTATGACCACCGGTGGACCGGCCCGCGGGCGCTTCGCCTTTCTGGATGCTGGCGAAACGGCCCGCCGCCTGGGGATCGATCGACGCACACTGGAACAGTGGGTCCAGCAGGGACGGATTCGGGCCTACAAGGGGGTAGGGCGCGACTACTTTTTCAAGACAGCCGACGTAGAGGCGCTCTACAAAGAGTTGCACCCTGAACCTGAGCTGGCCCAGGCCATCGCCGCCGATGAGCAGGAAAGCGCCGAGGCCGCGGGTAGCTCGGGTGGCCCCCAACCTCTCCAATTCGTGCCTCGGCGCAAGCAACAGGACCCGGCCATGCGCGTCTACCTGCGCCTGCAAGCCGACACCAAGTGGTACGACGTTTCAGAGGATGACATCCGGGCCTGGTTTATGCAGCTTGCCCCGGAAGGCTACGAACGCAATCGACGCAATGCCTTACATGCCATCCAGAAGCTACAATACCTGGTCAGCCTGATTGAAGAGGCGCAGAAGCGCACGCCCTAGCTGACAGGCCGGGGCCGCGCTGCCCAGGCGGTCAGATGACTCCACGGCTTGACTGCATCCTCAAGCCGGCGCTGGAGTCGCCTGGCCGCCTTACTCTGTGGAGATGAGGCGAGAAAAAGGCCTCGTACTTAAAGAGAAGAGAGGCAAGCGAGCAGCTCGGCCACCTCACGGACAATCAGATCGGCGCCGCGCTCGCGGTACAGATCCACCTCATCGGGGAAGACCCGCATCACAGCCAGAAAATCAGGCTCGCCAGGAGCCTGGGTACGCCGATAATTCAGGACGAGATCGAGATCGTCAGCCGTATCGCCTACGTAGAGACCGCCAGCAGCCTCCACGGCGGTGATAGCCAGGCGCAGCGCTCGTGGATCAGGCTTCAAGCAATCATCGCCGCTGATCACCACGTCCCACCACGGTCCGCCGCAGTGAGCGGCCAACCGTTCCAAAGCGCTATCGACCTCGGGGCCGATGCGGCCCGTAATCAGGCCCAACTTGCGCAGGCCGGCATCGTGCAGACGCATTGGTAAATCAGGCGGCAGCAGCAAAGTTTCACGATGAACGAAGCCGGGCCAGTCTGGCAGATAGCGCGGTTCGCGTCCAAAGCGGCGGCGATACTCAGCCGCGCCCCAGTAAAATTCATGGCACAGCTCGCCCACTAGCTCATAGTCAGGCAGGGCACTGGCGGGAATCACCGAGCGCACCCAGTCCAGGCCCCCGTGTCCTTCCAGCATGGCAGCCCGTGCTAGCTGCATCCATTCGCGATTGCTGCGCTCCGCCAGGGGAGTTCCACGCCACTCACGCAGCTTGGCTGTATAGAGTCCCGCCAGCAAGTAGCACATATGCCAATCGTCATTGAAGCCGCCGGCTTGTTTAAAGAGCTTAACATCATCGAGCGTCAGCAAGGGGCGACCCTCAGCACGGCCCCAATCCAGGCCGTGGAGCGTCCCCACAATATACTCAGCCACGGCGATATCGGTAGCGCGGAACGATTCGCTAGTCTTGATTAGAACGCCATCAACATCAAAAAAGAGCGTATCACAAGGAACAGGAAGACGCAGACCATCACGTTTCCAGGGTAAAATCGATTCCATCGAAGAAAGACGATCCTTTCTCTTAAAATTGAGTAAGTAATTAACAATGAAAAGTGTAGATCAAGACAATCTTGCTTGATCTACTTTAATATGAGCGACACCGTTCAGGGATCGATTTCGATGATGGCCTCCATATCATGCTCATCGAGCAGATAGACGCGATCCCACTGCTCGCCAGGGATCTCCTGTAGAGCCTTCTGCAGCAGGCGAGCATGATACTCAATCACCTGGGGACCGACCTGGCGCTCGCGCTGGCGATCGCGCTCCAGGCAGGTAGCAGGCGAGACATTGAAGACCACCAGACATTTCAGGTAGCCGAAATGGAAAGCCAGCTCCCAGAGCTTGCGGCGCGCCTCTGCATGGAGGGCGGTGCTATCGGCGACCGTAAAGCGTCCATTGAAAAGACGCTTCCTGATTATATAGTGGAAAACGTCGAACGTGTCGCGATTGACCTGCTGATTGGTCGGATCGTCACAGACCAGGGCCCGGCAATAGTCGGAGGAGACCACCATCGTTGGCACTGCGCTAAAGTAGCGCGCCGCGAAGGTACTCTTGCCCGAGCCGGCTGGCCCGCAGAGGACCATGAGCGTGCGACGGGGAAGCTTCATCGAAACAGGCATGCACCTCGCTCCTTTCCACAGGCATTGCGATAGGTCCCTGGCTTTGATATAATGCCCGTGCACAAATGGCTCTAGTATTACCTATGTCCGATCTGGCGGGACGCGGCATCGTGCTGGGGAGGACGCTGGTTCTATTATCCACACCGGATCTCATCTACTTATAGCGATCTGGAGCGCACAGCAACGCACTTGCGTGCTCGCCATAGCAAGACCGAGGCCAAGCAAGACCAAGGCGATGAGTGCAGCGGCCAGTTCTCTTTTGGATTGGTAACGCACAAGCCGTCCCGCTCAGGTGCCGCGGGTGAGCCCGGCCCGATTGTACTAGTGAGGAGGCAGCTGTGTCTGTAAAAGTGCAGCCTACCACTGCAGAAATTCGTCAACGCTTCCTGGACTTCTTTATTCAGAAGGGCCATTATCCAATGCCCAGCTCGTCGCTCATCCCGCGCGACGATCCGACGGTGTTGTTGACCACCGCCGGCATGCAGCAGATGATTCCTTTCTTTCTGGGGCGCGAGACGCCTCCCGCCACGCGGCTCACCTCGGTGCAGAAGTGTTTCCGCACGACGGATATCGACAAAGTGGGCAATGAGCGCACGCTGACCTTCTTCGAGATGCTGGGCAACTTCTCCGTGGGAGACTACTTCAAACGCGAAGCCATTGCCTATGCCTGGGAGTTTCTGACCCAGGTGGTGAAGCTCCCACCCGAGCGTCTGCATCCGACGGTCCACCCCGAGGATGAGGAGGCCCCGCGCTACTGGACAGAGATCACCGGTATTCCCGATGAAGCCATTGTGCGCCTGGAAGATAACTGGTGGGGGCCGCCGGGAGCCGCTGGCCCCTGCGGACCGGATTCCGAAATCTATTATGATCGCGGCGTTGAGCATGGCTGTGGTAAGCCCGACTGCAAGCCCGGCTGCGATTGTGAGCGCTTCCTGGAGATCTGGAACCTCGTCTTTATGCAGTTCTATCAGGATCTCGATGGCAAGCGCACGCCCCTGCCACGTAAGAATATCGATACGGGCATGGGCCTGGAACGCCTGGCGATGGTGCTCCAGGGCAAGCAGTCTGTCTTTGAGACCGACGTTTTTCGGGCGATTATTGACCGCTTTGCGGCCCTGGCCGGTACGGCCTATGGCCGCGATGCCCGTACCGATACCTCCCTGCGAGTGATCGCCGACCACGGGCGCGCGCTGGTCTTTCTGGCTGCTGATGGGGTGCTGCCCAGCAATGAGGGCCGTGGCTATATCTTTCGCCGCATCCTGCGCCGCGCTGTTCGGCATGGGCGCTTGCTCGGCCTGGAGAAGCCCTTCCTGGCCGAAGCTGCCGATACGGTCATCGAACTGATGGGCGGCCACTATAGCGAGCTGCGCCAGCATCGCGACCGCATCATTGCGCTGCTTAGCCTGGAGGAGAAGAAGTTTAATCAGACGCTCACGACTGGCTTGCAGCTGTTGAACGAGCTATTGGCCGAGCTGAAGGCGCGTGGCGCGACTGTCGTGCCTGGAAGCGAGGCCTTCAAGCTCTACGATACGCACGGTTTCCCCCTGGAATTGACGCAGGAGATTGCCGCGGAGCAGGGCTTGACAGTCGATGTGGCTGGATTCCAAGAGGCCATGCGCCAGCAGCAAGAGCGTAGTCGGGCTGCCAGCCCCTTTGCTCAGGCCCGTAACGATCAGCAGCTGACTGAGATCGCGGGACGTTTGGAGCCGACGACGTTCCTGGGCTACGAGGGCACGAGCGGTACTGGCAGCATTGTGGCACTGCTGGTCAACGGCGAGGAAGTGGAGAGCGTCAGTGCGCCGCAGCAGGCCTTAGTCATTCTGGATCGCACGCCGTTCTACCCCGAGGGGGGCGGCCAGATCGGCGATCGGGGCCTCATCAAAGGTGGCGTAGGGACCTTCCTGGTTGAGGACACGCAGCGGCCCGTCAAGGGCCTGATTGTCCACTATGGCCGCGTCTCAGAGGGCTACCTGCGCGTTGGCGAGACGGTTCAGGCCGAGGTTGACGCCCAGCGCCGTGAAGATACCATGCGCAATCACAGCGCTACCCACCTGCTCCATAAGGCCCTGCGCGACCTGCTCGGTCCCCAGGTTGAGCAGCGTGGGTCGCTGGTTGAGCCGGAGCGTCTGCGCTTCGACTTTGCCTCACCGCGTCCGCTGACGAGTGAGGATCTGACCCGCCTCGACGAGCTGGTCAATAGCTGGATTCGCGCCGACTACCCGGTCATTACGGAAATCATGCCGCTGGAGGAAGCGCTCAAGACGGGCGCGATGGCTCTGTTCGGTGAAAAGTACGATGAGCGGGTGCGCGTGGTCACGATGGGGAGCAGCAAAGAGCTGTGTGGCGGCACGCACTGCCGCGCCACCGGTCAAATTGGCATCTATGTCACGACCCAGGAGACCAGCATCGCTGCCGGTATTCGCCGTATCGAAGCGCTGACGGGACGTGGCGCTGAGCAATATCTGCGCGGGCGCAAGGCTCTGGTTGAGACACTGGCCAGTCGCCTGCAGACCCAGCCCGACCATCTGATCGAGCGCGTTGATCAGTTGCGTGATGAGCTGGCCGCGCTGCGTCGCCAACTCGCTCAGTACCAGCGCGACGAGGCCAAGCGTCAGGCGGCCTCGTTGGCTGAACAGGCGCGTGAAGTGGCCGGTATACCGGTCGTGACCGCCAGCGTCTCGGCTCCCGATGATCGTGTGCTGCGCGAGTTGGCCGAGATGACGCGCAACAAACTGGGCCGCCCCGGGGTCGTGACCCTCGCGGCTGTCTACGATGAGCGGGCGAGCGTGCTGGTGCTGGTAGCTCCCGAGCTGGTTCAGCGCGGCCTACATGCGGGTAAAATTGCCGCTGCCGTCGGTCAGCACCTTGGCGGTAAAGGCGGCGGTCGGCCAGAATATGCCCAGGGCGGTGGGCGCGACAAGAGTGCCCTCAGCTCTGCCCTGGCCCTGGTCCCTTCACTGGTAGAGCAGGCCGTAGGGGCTGCTTAAGCTCGCCCCATTCGTAGCCTGCTCCTCTATCAGCGCCAGCAGCCGGCTGCTGCTGGCCAGCGAGTGGCCAGACTAAGCGGAGGTCAGTCAACTGGCCTGCCATGAATGAGCCAAGCGTAGAGCAAGGATGCTGCCACGCTGCAGCGAGGGAAAGCGCTGCTCTGCTTGCGACCGGCGGACTGGCGCATGGTTGCCTTGGGAGCGGCAAGATTGGCGGTAGTCAGGGCGGCCAAGAAAGAACCTGAACAAGGCGGGCAGCCCAGGCTGAAGACATGGATGGTGGAGGTGGAAAGGTGCAAGGCGGTGCCCCTTGTTGTCCAGCAGGCATTGTGTTATAACGTACGTGTAGTGCTCGTGTTTACCTATTAAAGCCTGGACCGAAAGGCAGCATGTTCTCTGTGGCATGCATCAACAGGGGATGTTGTGAGTTCTGATGGTAAAGCTCTTTGACCGCTTGCGCTCTTTCTTCCGGAGACCGATCAGAGAGGGCAACTACGAGTATATCCCCGAGGACGGCTACGATGAGCAATACGGCGACGGGAGCGGGCGCCAGTTCTATACTGCCCTCGATATTGGCACGGAGTACGCCAAGGCGATCGTCTTCGAAGTAGTGGATGATCAGGGGATTGTGCTGGGCGTGGGCCGACATCGCCAGAGCTACTCACATATGTCCGATGGCATCGTTACGGATATCGAGGGGGTCATTCACGGCTGCAATGAGGCGCTGATCCAGGCTGAACGAGCAGCCGGCGATATTGTGGCGCCGGATGCCGTCATTGGCATCGCGGGGGAGCTGGTCAAGGGAAGCTCGATCACTGTGACCAAGACCCGTCAGCAGCCAAACAAGTTCATCACGCCCGATGAGCTGGAAAGCCTGATCGGCATGGCGCAGCAGAAGCTGTTGAAGAATGCCCGCGATCGTATTGCAGCGGAAACGGGGTATCAGAACATCGAAGTGCGCCTTACCAACGCGGCGGTGATCTCCGTGCGCGTCGATGGGCAGGTGGTCACCAACCCTATTGGTTTCCGTGGGCGCCATCTATCCCTCACCCTCTTCAGCGCCTTTGCACCCCTCATGCAGCTAGGAGCGCTGGAAACGGTGGCTCAGGGCCTGGATCTGCGCCTGGTGGCCATTGTGGCGGAGCCATATGCCCTGGCGCGCTGCCTCAGTACCAACGCGAGTGCCGATAGCGGAGCAATCTTCATTGATGTGGGAGGTGGAACCACCGATATTGCTCTGGTGCGCCAGGGGGGCATCGAAGAGACCCGCATGTTCGCCCTTGGAGGCCGAACTTTCACCCGGCGCCTGGCGACGGGCAAAGGCCTCTCTTTGAAGGAAGCCGAGAAACTCAAGGTGCTCTACAGCAATGGGATGGTCAAGGGGCCTGAGCGCGAGGAGATCAAGGCTATTCTGGCTCCCGAGTGCCAGACCTGGATGGATAGCGTAGAGTTGCTCATCGAGGAGCTGGCGAAGAACGAACTTCTGCCCCCTGCGATCTATATGGTCGGCGGGGGCTCAGCTCTGCCCGACCTGCAAGAGAAACTGCGTAGCTTCCCTTGGACAGAACGGCTGCCCTTTGCTCGTCCACCGCTCATTGAGACGGTTCAGCCGGATATGGTCACTAGCATCCTTGATCCGCGTCAGCTCCTGCGCGACGCCCAGGATATCACACCTATGGCTCTGGCGTATCAGGCCATCGAGCTTCAGAACGAGAATAGCGCTCTAGAGCAAGCGCTCTATAAGGTCATTCAGAATATGCACCTCTGACCTGCCAGCGCGCAGCGGCGAGCAGACGAGCACGCAAACAAGCGCAGTGAGTAAGCGTGAAGAGCGGTTGCGCCTTGGCTGGCAAGCTGAAGAGCACAAACAGCATGGGACAACGACAGAAGGCAGGACCCACGTAGAAGCAGTTGCGTGCTGGCCTGCATGCAGGGAGTAGGGCACATGTCTGACGAGCAGCAGATTATTTATCTTGGCCCTGAAGAAGAACTGACCGATGTGCGCCAGCGCCTGGAGAAGGCCCCGGCGCGGCGCCTCATTCTAGTGGTGCCCCCGCAGACCAAATTGCGCAGCCATGTGGGGTGGCGGCTGCTGCATGCACGCACGCGCGAGCTGGGCAAAGATGTGCTCGTCGTCAGCTCGGATCGTCAGGTCCGTGTAGTAGTCAAGGCTGCCGGCTTCAAGGTGGCCGAATCGCTGACCTCGCCTCCCAGCAGCCGAGCGCGTCCGGGCAGCCGGCCTGCCCGTGTCCTGCAGCATGGCTCTAGCTCGCGGCCAGCAGCACGCAGCTCTACGGCGCGTACGCGGATTGAGCAGCAGCGTCGTGCCCCTGCTGGAGCTGAAGAACAGGAGAGCAAGCTATCACCGCCAGGTGCGCCCCTGGTCGGCCAGGGGGGGCGGCCAGGAGTGGGAGAGCGCGAGACGCTCTCAAGCTCCCTGGGGCGCGTACGCGAAAGCCAGGGGCCGTTCATCGAAGACCTGGCCAGTCCTCAGCATCGCGCTGAGGCCGGCGGCTCCGCCCGCCGATACTCTCAGCCATCGACCGAGCACTCCTATGACTTTCATATCGAACCAATCGATGCCTCCGCGGCGATCTCTCCATCCCTCCCATCCGAGCAAGAGGAAGATGAGGCTGAGGATACGCTGCTGGAGGATTTCCGCACCGCCCAGCACATCCGCCAGGCCGCGCAGCAGGGCCCTGCTTACGCTGCGTCTGCCGCCCTGGATCGGCAGCCCTATACTACTGCCCCCCTTGAGACAGAGGAAAGCCACCGGGAAGAAGAGGAGGCCATCGACCCTTTCAGCCGCATCGAGGACCTCTCTCCCAGCCCTCTTCCCGAGCAGCGCGGAGCCTTTGCGCCCGTCGATGAGATTGAGGAGGACATTCCGGCCATCTCCAGTCGGCGCGGCACCCTCCTCGAAGCCGAGGTCGAGGATCTGGGTGATCAGGGGGATATCGCTCTGCCATCGACGCACTTTTCTGCCGACCGCTGGAGTACCTCTGGTAGGGAAGAACCAGCCGAGGAAGGTGAAGATTTCCCGTCCGCCGTGCCCAGGTCGGAAAGGCGGACCTATGGCCAGGCGCCACCTTCGCGATTAAGCAGCCTGGGAAGAGAGAGCGCTCTCCCTGGTGCTGAAGAAGAGAGCGAAGAAGAGCTACCTATTGAGGTACTCCCCACGCGTGCCCTGCCTCCCCGTTCTGCTCCTGAGCCTTCGCGTGTCGTCAGCGGTTCCCTGGTACGGACACCGACGGGCGCTGCTTCCTCTAAAACGGCTGCTCCGGGGGCAGTGCCGCGGGGGCCAGACGAGCCGCTGCCGGGCCGGCCTCGCACAGCGGCGCCTGCTTCCAGCACCGCTAGCCGGGTGACGACGGCGCGTGCTCCTCGCCGACCAGCCTCGGCCCGCGGAGGCGGAGCCAGAGGGCCTCTCCTCTTTGTTGGCCTGCTCGTGCTGCTCTTGGCCCTTGTTGGGGTCCTGGCTTACTATGTTCCCAGCGCAGAGGTCAGTTTTACGCTGCCGGCGCGGGCCTTCAGCCAGAATCTGCAGTTGACTGCTACCTCGACAACACGCCTGAATCTGGCCGCTCATACGCTGCCGGCCCAGGTCCTGTTCTTCAGTCGCACCGCTCAGGCGCAGGGACGGGCAACCGGCCAGGCCAAAGTAGGTGTGGTGAAAGCCCGCGGTACGGTCAACTTCACCAACAAGGGGACGCGTTCCTTGGTGATCCCCACAGGGACGATCGTAGAGACTCCCTCTGGTATTCAGTTCAGAACGACTGCTGAACCGCTGCTTTCGCCCGGCTTGACTTTGCCGGTGCAGGTTGAGGCGGTCAATCCGGGCACGAGCGGCAATGTCCCGGCCAACAGTATCACTGTCATCCCGCCCGACAGCCTGCGCCAGATCGGTGCCTCGGCCGGTGAGCTGACCGTGACAAACCCTCAGCCTACCTCGGGCGGTGGCCTGGGCAGCGTGCCCCAGGTGACCAGCGCCGATGTCAATGCGCTGAAAGCCCAGTTGGATAGCCGCCTGCAACAAGCGATGCGCAACTGGCTTCAGCAACAGCTCCATAACGGAGATGTGGCCGGTAAACCAGCGATACAGGAGCAGATCAATGCTGTCCCCGCTGTTGGCCAGATAACGTCAGATGGCAGCTTCACAGCCACACTAACCCTGCAAGCTGCCATCCTGGTGGTGCGCGCGGCTGATATTCAAGAGGCGGCGCGTGCGGCCCTCAATGCTGCCATTGCCAAGCAACAACAGGGCTACGCCCTCGTTGCTGAGAAGCCTGTCTCTATTACCCGGCTTAAGAGCACGCCCAACAACAGCGGTAGCTCACTGACCATCGCCTTTGCCGCCACTGGTCTGATGGCGCCGGCCATTAGCGACGAAGAGCTACAGAGCCAGCTCAGTGGCAAGGCTAAAGATCAGGCCCTCAGCGACCTCAATAGCCTGCTGGCTGCCCGCCTCGGCAAGCAGGCGGTAGATATCCAGACGGCCATCACCGTCAATCCGGGCTTCTACCCCTGGATGCCACTGCTGCGCGATCATATTCATATCCATCGGAACATTGTCACCATCTCCTGAGAGGGCCGTAGAGACGGCGGACGGGGAAAAGCGCCGACGAGGCCGAGCCGACCAGGCTGGTCGCTCAGGCCGTCGGCGTTTTGCATTGAGGGGCGATGAGAGAGGGAAGGCATGACAGCGGCCCGCTGGCAGACAGAGATCTGTCAGTCGCTGGTTGCCCAAGGCGTCGGGTGGGTACCGCTGCCGGCCTACCAGGCATTGCCATTCTTTCTCTCGCAGCGTAGACAGCGAAGGGTTCCTTCGTTAGAATGCTATGGATACTGCTCTATAGTAAGAAGTAGTAACGGCGAAGGACAGCACGCTTGTCTGTCTGACTTTTTATGGCTCGCATACTGGCTTTAGATGTGGGAGAGGCTCGTATCGGAGTGGCCATCAGTGATGCCTCGCAGATTCTGGCCTCACCCTATACGACGCTGGAGGTAGCCGGCAACGAGGCCCGGCTTTGGGAGACGCTGCAGCGCATCATTGATGAGAACGAAGCCGAGGCGCTCGTAGTAGGGCTACCAATCAGCCTGGATGGACAGATCCATCAGCAGGGGCGGCGTGTGCTCGCCTTTGTGGAGCGCTTGAAGCGCCATATCAAGATCCCGGTGGATCTGTGGGACGAGCGCCTCTCGACGGTAGAGGCACAGCGTTTGCTCGCAGAGCGGGAGCAAGAGGAGGGGAGGAGGCGGTCCAGGCGCGGTGGTCAGCAAGGTGGTCAGGGCAAAAAAGGAAGGAACCGGCAGGGAATCGATGCTCTGGCAGCGACGCTTATTCTGCAGCAGTACCTGAATCACCGGCACCAAGCTTCAGAGGAAGCGTCACAATGAAAGTACGAGGTCCTCACCCTCCCCGCTCGCGGGGGGCCATTCTCATCGTCTTTCTGGTCTTCGCGCTGGTTCTGGGCCTCATCTATGTCTCCTGGAATCTGGTCACTGCGGTCTTTGAGCCTGTCAGCCCGCCTGGCCAGGGGCATACGGTGACAATCATTGTCCAGGAGAACGAGACGGTACAGCAGTTGGCGAATGATCTCCAGGCCAAGGGGCTGATTCGGAACACGCTGGCTTTTCGCTTCTGGGCGAAGATCAAGGGTCTGGATCAGCATTTGCAGGCCGGCGTCTACCGCAATTTGAACACCAGCATGAATATGAGCGATATCATCGACGCGCTCATGAACGCCCAGCCCGATCAGATTGTCGTGCGTATTCCCGAAGGCTGGCGGCTGGAGCAAATCGCGGACAAAATTGAGGCGGCGGGCCTGCCGCGCTTCAGCAAGCAAGATTTTCTGACCTATACGAAGAATCCGGCGAAATTTCCCGATCGCAACAAATTTCCCTTTTTAAAGCAGCTCCCGTCGGGGGCGACGATGGAGGGTCTGCTCTTCCCCGATACCTACTTTTTCGATCTCGGAGCCACGACGACCGATGTGATAGACCGTCTGCTCCAGGAATTTCAGGCCAAGGTACAGCAGTACCATCTTGACACAAAGGCGGCGGCCAATCACATGACTCTCTATCAGATGGTAACGCTGGCCTCGATCGTTGAGCGTGAGGCGGCCTTTGATAGCGACCGCCCCTTGATCGCTAGTGTCTACTGGAACCGCATCTATCGCCCGAATGCGGAGACTGCCGGCTTTCTGGACGCTGATCCCACTGTCCAGTACGCGCGCGATTCGCAGCCCGGGACGAAAACCTACTGGGCGGCCCTGACTGCTGCGGGCAGCCAGGTACTACCCGATAGTCCCTGGAACACGTATACCCATAAGGGTTGGCCGCCGACGCCGATCTGCAGCCCGAGTCTGGCCAGCCTGCAGGCGGCGGCCTCGCCGGCCAAGACCGATTACTACTTTTTCCTGAACCGGCCTGATAATGGGCGGGCGGTCTTTGCTAAGACTAAGGCCGAATTTGATCAGGAGGTTCAGAAGTATCTCAAGTAAGGAAGCAAGGTTAGGCGAGAGTTGAGCTGATGAATCTGAATCTCGGACAGGTCATTTTTCTGGCTCTGTTGCAGGGGGTTACTGAGTTGTTCCCCATCAGCAGCCTGGGGCATACGGTCGTCATCCCCGGGCTGCTGGGTTGGGGGGATCTCGTGGATAACGAACGCTTTGTCCCCTTGATTACAGCGCTGCATCTGGGAACAGCTTTGGCGCTCGTGATTTATTTCTGGCGCGATTGGCTCCAGGTGTTGCGCACGCTGTGGAAGAGCATCAAAGAAGGCCAGGTGCAGCGTGGCACTGAGGAATGGGTGAGCTGGTTGATCATTATCGGCACGATCCCGACGGGCATTCTAGGGGTCTTTCTAGAGAAGCCGCTCAAGCAGCTCTTTGCCTCGCCCGTCATCGCTGCGACTTTCCTGGTCGTCAATGGCTCGCTCCTCTTCTTTGGTGAAGCGCTACGTCGCTATCTGACGGCTCAGGAGGCGCGGCGTCTCGCGCAGAAGGATGGCAAGGCCGTGCTGCGCCCACTAGCCTCGCTCTCCTGGAAAGAGGCGGTGCTAGTGGGGTTAGGCCAATCCCTGGCCTTGATCCCTGGGATCTCGCGCTCCGGCGCATCGATGGTGGCCGGATTGGGGGTGCGCCTCAGCCATGAAGATGCGGCGCGCTATTCCTTCCTCCTGGGAACACCGATCATCTTCGCTGCGGCAGTGTTGGAGATCCCACAGCTCTTTGGTCTTCCCTCTTCCGTCCTGTTCCTGGTCTTTACCGGCATGGTACTCTCAGGGGTGGCGGCTTACCTCAGTACTAAATTCTTACTGAAGTACTTCGAAACGGGAAACCTCTATCCTTTTGCCGTCTATTGCTGGGTTGCTGGGCTGATTGGGCTTGTTTTGCTTTTCTTCGTATTGCATAGCGCCTCCTGATTAGGTAGAATTGCTTAGAGGCTGCTGGGGCAGCGCAACCAACCAAGCCATTGGAGGCAGGGTCGGCAGCAAAGCCGGTCCTGCCTGGGGTGGCTGCCCCTGGCCCGCAAAGGCCCCCGTTCTGGAGAAGGGTGGCCCTGCCGCCGTCCTGGTGAAGGCCATCTTTCCCGCGAACCGAGGTCCCTATTTTGAACTTTTGAGGAGAAGGTAGGAACACCGCGTATGAAGAACCAGTATCTTTTTTACGCCGCTCTTGCTGTAGGTATTATCCTGCTCATCCTCGGCATCGTGTTCGAGGTGTCTCATCATCCTACGCGCGGCCTGGTCGGCCTGATCGTCGGTGCGATCCTCCTGATTGTTGGGATCGTCGGTATGGTGATGGGGCGGCCCAAAACAGCCTAGCTGAGCCTGCTCGTCGTTGTCGCTGACCTCTGGACAGTTAGTTACAGGCTGAGCTGACTGGCCCCAAGAGAGGGAGGACAGGGAGCAACAGCGTAGCAGCTGACTCTCGCTTGGCTGCTCTCTGTTACTTCCTCTCTTGTTGGCTTTGTGCCGAGCAAGATCCCTGAGCTGCCCCGGTTATGCTCGCTCGCTTCTAGCACGCGCCAGCCTCTCTGAAGGCTGTCCAGTCCCTCGCTCTCATGACATAAGCTAGCTGCAAGCATCAAAAATTGTAAATCGCTTTAGAAAAGGGTGGAGTAATGAAAAATTCATCCAATCCTACAGTGTTTGTTTTGGCGATTATCGTAGCGATTGTGGCGCTGATCGTGGGGGTCTATTATCTGATCCCTGGCATTCCTCACGTGCTCGCTTCGCCGCCAACTGCTGTGCATGTGAAACACGCCGTGCTCTTTTTTGCGATCGCCGTCATCTGTGTCATTGGCGCGCTGGTGACGCGACCGCGGGCCGCCTGAGCCTTGGTAAGCCAGGCAGAACGTGGGAGAGCGCTGTCCCCCAGTCTGAGTCTATGAAAGCAAGCAAAGGCAGGCCGGGCAGAGAGAGCTAATCACCGCCTCTCTCTGCCTTGTATTATTTGATCTCCGCTCCTGGTGTGGCCTCAGCCGGCAGAAGCAGCTTGCTGTCTGGGATAAACTAACTGGAGGCTCCAAGTAAGCTGTCCACGATCTGAGGGTAGCCGCGCAGAAACTCAGCTGCACTGACGGCCTTGCGACCTTCTAGCTGCAAGCGACTGACCAGTAGCCAGCCTTCTCCGCAAGCGACCGCCAGCAGCTCTTCACCGGCAGCCGTGTAGCGCTTGACCGTCCCCGGGGGCAGGCCAGCGGGAAGAGCCTGCCCTGTCAGAGCGGTGGCTGTCAGAATCTTGAGCAGCTTGCCGCGCCAGAAGGTGTAGCTGCCAGGCCAGGGGGTATAAGCGCGTACCATGCGCGCCAGCCAGACCGCCGAGCGCTGCCAATCAATCTGGCCATCCTCCTTGCGCAGCATACGGGTATAGCTGGCCTGGCTCTCGTCCTGGGGCTGAGGTGTGATCTCGCCAGCAATCCAGCGTGGGAGCGTCTCCAGCAAAGCCGCAGCGCCTAGCTCAGAGAGCTTAGCGCTCAGCGTTTCCGTAGTATCATCGGGAGCGATCGGCAGGCGGCGCTGATGGAGAATCGGGCCGGTGTCAATGCCGGCGTCGAGCAGCATAATGGTCACACCGGTCTCGCTCTCTCCCTGCAGAATAGCCTCACTAATTGGTGAAACGCCACGGTATTTCGGCAACAAAGAAGCATGAATGTTCAAGGTGCCGTAGCGCGGCTGATCAAGCACAGCTTGGGGGAGGATCTGACCGAAAGCCGTGACGATATAGAGATCGGCGCGATAAGCCGCCAGGGCCTCAATCGTTTCTGGGCGCTTAAGAGATCCGGGCTGCCAGACGTGAAGGCCATGAGCGAGCGCAACCTGTTTTACAGGTGAAAAGGCCAGTTGGTGACCGCGGCCTGCAGGCTTATCGGTACGGGTGATCACCGCCACAATCTCGTAGCCTTCCGGCAAGACCGCCCCGGGCCTGGCCCCGCGGATCAAGGCTTCTAGAGGCGGCACGGCGAACTGAGGAGTACCCATGTAAATCAGTCGAAGCATAGGTCTGCTAAGCCTTCTCCCTTCTACACGAATTCCGTCCCTTATAGTAGCATTTTCAGGCTATCCACCCCTTGAGGCGTGCCAATATGGTATACTGCACTCACCACAAGTGAAACATCGAGGTACAACGTTGTATGCAAGGGTGGGAATACAACAACCTGGTCTCTGGGGGCGGGCAAACTGGCAGTGGGACGCCGCCGCTGTCCGCTGCTCTGCAACCGACACCTCAGCGTCAGCAGCAGTTCACGTTCGGGATCTACTCGACTACGCCGCCCGCGACCGATCCTGAATGTATTCTGCAGCGCGCCGATGAGGTGAATACGGTGAGGCGCATGCTGAGCAATCCCAATACCAGCGCGGTCTTTCTCACTGGTGAGCCAGGGGTTGGCAAGTCGACTCTGGCTGCGCTTGTCTACAGAAGTATCCAGACGATGGCCCAGGTGGCAAAGGAGCCGCCGTTACGGCCGCGCTACTTTGTCTGGCTCAGCATCAGCTCTTTCGCCAACCTGCCGGATGTCATCGCCGCTATCTTGCGCAGCATCAACGTTGACACCTCTACCTTCTTTCTGCTCAAGCCCGAGCAACAAATCGCGGCCCTGGTGCGGGCCTTGCGTCGTCCGCAAGAGAGCGCCTTCATCGTGCTTGATCAGTTTGAGCAGCTACTAGACCCGGAGACAGCGCAGGGGCTGGTTGGGCGTGGCGCATTAGCTGCCTTCTTTGAAATGCTCCAAATGGATTTGGGGACCAGTCGCCTCTTGCTCACAAGCTATCTGTCGCCTTACGGCCCCCTCAACGATGATGAAAAACGGGTGCGCTCCTATCTGGTTTCGCGGGTCAGTATTCCAGAAGGCGTCTCGTTGCTGGTGCAGCGTGGCCTGCAAGGCTCATATGAAGATCTGTCGCTGGTCTGGCAGCGTTGCGGTGGCCATGTGTTTGCTTTGTTGCTGGTCTGTGCCCTTGTGGAGCTCTCAGGCATCTCTCTTCCCTACCTCTTGCATGCTGCCGAATATCAGCCGCTCTGGAGCGGCGATGTGACTCTGCAGACCATTGGAGCGCTCTATCGCCATCTTTCCCCGCTGCAGACCCTGCTCCTGCGTGCACTGGCGCTCTTCTCGGAGCCAGTGCCCCTGGCGGGCATCGTGATGACGGTCACGGGCCAGTACGCCTCAGCCCATGCGCTGCGCTTCGAGCAGGAGCTGATGCAGCTCGTGCAGCTTTCTCTGGTGCAGCGCTCGCTCAATGAGGCGGGTGTCACTTGCTACGACCTGCATAGTTTGCTGCGCCAGTATGTACTTGCAGCATACCTGGACGGGAACGATCTCCGCCATGCCGAGGCCCTGGAAAACATGCTAGGCCTGCGCAGCCCTTTGCTGGAAGCCCTGGATGGGCTGAGGCCGGATGAGCCAGAGGCGCGCGAAATTGCCCTGGCGAACAGCCACTTGCAGGTCGCCGCCTACTATCGTCGTCTGGCTCAGGAGCTGTGTCCACCTCGTGAGCAGCGTACAGGCCTGCAGGATGTCGTGCCGCTGCTCCATGCTATTCGTCATCTCTGCCTGGGATGGCGCTGGCAGGAGGCTTGCGATCTGCTCTTTGGCGAGAGCCTGCATGAGAGTCTCATGCGCTGGGGAACATGGAATACATTGATGAGCCTCTATACAGGGATGCTGCCGCCCAGTGGCTTGCTGACCCGTCATGATGAGGGCTTAGTCAATAGCCATCTGGGGCTGCTCTATGCCCGCCTGGGAGAATATGAGCAGAGCCAGGCCTGCTATGAGCGGGCCCTGAGCATTCAGCAGGCACTGGGAGATCAGCATGATGCGGCAGTGACGCTGGTCAACATGGGTGAGCTGTATCGCAGCATGGGGGCGCTCCAGCAGGCACAGACCTATTTTGAGCAGGCGCTCTTGCTCAATCGCCAGCTCGCTGAGCCTGATCCCGAGATTGAATGCGTAGCGCTCCATAACCTGGGGCTGCTCTGTCAGACGCAAAAGCAGTATCAGCAGGCCCTGAGCTATTATCAGCAGTCGCTCAAGCTGGCGCTGCGCACGCAAGAACGCTATGACATTGGCATGATTATCACGAATATGGGCATGCTCCTCTATGAGCAGGGGCGCCAGGCCGAGGGACTGGCCTTGCTCTTCTTTGCCCTACAATGGCGCCAGGCACTGCAGGACCCCACAGTGAGCACGATCGAGCTGTTTCTCAATACCCTGGAGCAGCGTTTAGGAGCCGAGACCTTTGCGAGTCTGCGTCAGGCCGCTCTGCTTCAACAAGAGCAGCTGATTAATCAGCTCTTTAGCTAGCCAAAGAGCTGGGATGGATCAGGTTAAGAGCGGTGGCCTCTCTCTCTACCTACGGAAGTGGTCGCCAGAAGGCTTCATAGCCCACCCTGCACAAGGCTACTCCCACGGACTGATTGATCGCCAGCAGTCCGTAGGGTCCCCAGGTTAGACCAACAGGCTGGCCCAAAAGGTTCTGTTTGCTAACTTGCTGGAACACTATGCGTTATAGTAAGTGACTAAGAAATCAGGAAAGCTTTGCGATCAAACAGAAACCGTTCGACTGTCGGGGCCACCGACAGCTCAAGCGTCTGCGCTCTCAATGGCAGGGGCAGGCCGCAAGGATAAGAGGCCGCCCAGTCTTGCCAGGGGCTGACAGTGACAGCCCTGCTTGAGGGACGGACCTCGCCAGCGCGAGTGCTTGCCTACCAGGCAGGCGCCGCTGTACTCTCTACCTCGCTCTCTGGCTGGCTAGCTGGCTGCCGGGAGCGGCTCCTTTCTCGGATGGGTCGATGCTGCTGCGGTGGGGTCCAACCAGCAGGCAGTAGGTACGTCAGGCGTGAGCGGTTGCTGCCGCTGATCAGCTTGCTCGTTCGCTGCGGGAACTCTACACACATACCATAACAGGCTAGATACGTGCCTTCCCTTTGCCAGCCTGCTATTGCTATCCTTCAGGATAGCCATATTTTGTGATTGTCATGGAAAGCGGCTTGCTGAAACGTTGTACTTGTCAGTACGAAAGACGGGCAGCTCTCTTCTGGCGAAGAGTAAGCTTCTAACTTGCTGCGAGAACAGGCAAGCCAACAACTAGCAGGCAAGATCACTGCTGCTAACTGCTAGGCAGCTGAGAGGAAAACACGAGGTGGTGGTGGCAGGGCCGGGTTAATCACAGGGCTCCTGTACGGAGTAAAACTGACTTTAGAGCAAATAAGCGTAGAGCGCGCAAAGTGTTTTTACGCGTGCTCATAAGGCTCGCTGCTAGGAAGTTGTCAGGAAGTGAGTTGAATGACTGCGAAACGCCAGTTTATCAAGAATCCGGCTCAGATTCTCAATGAGCCTGTTGAGCAGGAGCCTCAGTCGGGTCTGTGGTCGCCGGGCGGCGAGCAAATGGGGGGAGAAGCCACGGCGCAGGATCAGCAGGCGGGACCGACTGCAACGCGGTCAACAGGTTCGGGCCTCTGGCAGAAGAATCCGAAGGGAGGGCCGCCGATGCTCTCTCTGCCCGGTATTCCTGGACCTGCGACGCCCTCGCCTCTGGCAACGCCTGCTGACCAGTCGTCGCATGGAACCGGCGATCTGCCTCTGCCACTTTCTCAGCAGGGCCTGCCGCCCTTCTCGTTCAATCAGGTTTCTTCGCATCAGACGGATGCCAATGTACCTTTAAATCGCTTACCAGATTTGTTGAAGCAGGGACCGGCTCAGCCGCTGTTGCCTGCCAATGCCTCTGGTGGTCCACTCAGCTCTCCGGGCCTTGGACCCTGGCCGGGTACTGCTGGGAGTAGTGGCATCGGGCCTGCGGGGGTAGAGTCGGGCTCGGCGCTGGCCGGTGGTGGTTCGGCACCGGCGATGATGAGCTATATGGGCCAGGGTCAGGGATTGGGGGCAACCCCGGGGACTGGACCACTGGCTATGGAAGGGGCTGTCACCGCACCTCCTATGACACCGGTGACCACTCACCCTGTGTCTCTGCCGGGCTTTGGGGGGAGCCAGCCGGCCATAGGTCCCACGCCAGGCGTTGACTGGCCTGCTCCTGGCGGCTGGGGCGTTCCACCTCAGCAGATGCCTCAGCATGCGGCTGCTTCGGCCAGCCCATCGTTGCCGCGCACCGCCAGGAAGGGGCAGACCCGCCGCCGTCGCTTCCCGCTCTGGGCGCGGATCGTTGCCGCTGTCTGTCTGGTTATTTTCCTGCTCACGGGCGCCGCGGTGGCCTACTACTACTATGCCTTCGCTGGCACCGTCAATAATATCGTTGGCCAGCAGGTGCCACGCCTGCGCGGCGATAGCGGCTCCGACTCCACGCGGAACAATAACGGTGGCTCTATCTTGAGTGGGGGGCGCTTCAATATTCTCTTGCTCGGCAGCGATACCGACGAGAAGTTCGCCGGCCACTATATCGCCCAGACGGATATTGTCGTGACCATTGATCCGGCCACCCATAGCGTGGGTATGCTCTCGATCCCGCGTGACTTCTGGCTGCCGATCCCTGGGGTCGGGATGGGCAAGCTGGATGAGGCTTATGGCTATGGCGGTGTGGCTCTTTCGCGCGCTACGATCCA
Source organism: Thermogemmatispora argillosa (assembly GCF_059696725.1). Lineage (NCBI taxonomy): Bacteria > Bacillati > Chloroflexota > Ktedonobacteria > Thermogemmatisporales > Thermogemmatisporaceae > Thermogemmatispora > Thermogemmatispora argillosa. The sequence continues at coordinate 3,428,135 of NZ_AP019377.1, forward strand.
TGCCGATTTCGGTATCCCTATTGATTACTATGCCTGGGTTGGCCTCGATGGCTTCGTCAAAGTGATCGACACGGTCGGCGGCGTCGATGTCGATGTCATGCACCCGATTACCGATGATACCTATCCCGATGACGTCGGCAATACGACTGGTGATATTCATGCCTACAAGCGCCTCTATATTGCGCCGGGACCACAGCATTTGACCGGCCTTCAGGCGCTGGAATATGTGCGCTCGCGTCATGCTGACCTGGTCGGTGACTTTGGCCGCTCGGCCCGTCAGCAGCAGGTGCTCACTCAGCTGAAGAATAAGCTTGATAATCCTGAGATTTTCGGTAAGCTGCAGGAGATTGCCCAGGATCTCAACGGCTACGTCAAGACCGATCTCACCTTGACTCAGGTGCTGGAGCTGATGAATTTCGCTCGCACCATCAATACGGCGAGCGTGCAGCGTGTAACGCTTGGCCCTCCCTATTCTCACGCCGCGACTGTGACGCGCAATGGCCAGTCGGTCGATGTGGAGATTCCCAACTGTGATGCGCTGCTACCCGTGATAGCGAAGATGTTTGCTCTGGGGGATAAGGCTCAGTGCAATATCGGTACGGCTGACACGACGTCGTCATCGGCGGTTGCTCAGGCGACAGGGCAGACAGGCCACGCTTCCTCGGCAGTTCAGTCCTCCTTGACTGCCGCTCCAAATGCTCAGAGCGCTAGCCCTCTCTCAACGGCTGGCCAAATGGCTAATCTTGGCCTGATGAGCCTGCAAGGTGGCAGCGGTGATAATCTTCTGGGTATGCGCAGTTTGCTTGATTTGATGTTGGCTGTTGTCTTTGAATCGTTGGATGCGGCGAAAGTCTAGTTTGGGCGACAGGCGGCTGCAAGAGATCCAGCCTTGGTCTTAGCTTAGGTAGATGGGACGTCTGCTTTATCGTGGTGCGGGCCATGGTAGTCTTGTCTGGCGAACGGACGAGACGAGGCGAAGCGTTGTAGCGATTCTCTAAAGTGAGAGAGAATGGTGTCCGTCTGGGGGGCTGGGCAGAGAGGGAAGAGCGGCAAGAGCTAGCTAGCTGGCTGGCTGCGCGAGGGAGAAGAGCAGACCAATCCAGAGGGCTTCCAACGCGCGTCAGAAGAAGCGAAACTTTCCCTGTACCCGCCCGCCGCGGACACCATCGGCAGAGTCCTACTGCGTAGTATCACTACCACCCGCCTACCGACCTAGCGAGCATACGAGCCGAGCGAGCGGTCCAGAGAAAAGAAGAAGAGCTATGAAGAAGCACAGCAATTCCTGGCGCCTGGGTATCTTACTCTCATGCCTGGTGGTCCTACTACAAGGCTGTCTCTGGTTTGGGGGCAGCGGCAGTAGCTTCAAACAGACCACCGTCGGAAATCGACAAGTAGGAGTCAACCAGAATCCCAACATCTTCAAAGGGAAGATTTACCTGACCATCGATCATAACCTGTGGGTGCTGGACGGAGCGACCAATAGCCTGAAGCAGCTCACCAAGGGCCAGACAGTGAGCGACCCAGCTGTTTCGCCCGATGGTAAGTGGATCGCCTTTACAGTGCGCTTCAAGAACTATTCCAATATCGAGTACATGTCGGTCAACGGTGGGCCGTGGCATATGCTCCTGGACGGCAATGGTCACTACTACTTTGTGCCCGGCCTGGATGTGCCTAAAGACGATTTCAAGTGGAATGCCCAGCCACGCTGGGCGCCAGACAGCAAACATCTGCTCTTTCTGAGCGATTTCCAAAAGGAGGACTGGTATCAGTACACGCACTATGATGCGCCAGTGCTCGACCTGCAGATCTACGAGATGTCGATCGATGAGCCGAACAACTATAATGCAGTCAAAGATGTAGCCTACGCCTATGTCGGCGACGGCGGAGACAGCGATCCCAGTTTCCGCCCAGGTCATCCCGACCAGATTATTTATACCCACTACGCCTACGATAGTACACGCACGCAGCAAGTGATTCAGCTCTTCATGGAGGACCCGAACGAGATTTCGCGCAAGCCTCATGGCACCTACTATCCCGGGCTGCCAGGCTTCGATCCAGGGATTGCCATCACACCGCCCGATGCGCAGTGTCTACAGCCGGCCTTTTCGCCCGATGGCAACACTATTGCCTACATTCGGCGCGAGAAGGATGGACAGATGGGCCTCTATGTCATGCCGACGCCGGAAGGAGTTACGACGAACCCAAACGATCCAACGGTTGAAAAGCAGGCCCTCTTGCCTTACCAGCAATCCAAGCTGCTCGTCAAAGGACAGTTTGTCAGCCAACCTGTATGGTCGCCAGATGGGAAGGCCATCGCCTACTTTTTCTACTCCAACCAAGAGTTTAACCTCTGGCTGCTCAAGCTCAATTACAATCAGAAAACCAAGACCTACAGTCCCGCTGGCAGTCCGATCCAGCTCACCAGCGGTGGCGTCGATGGCGATTCTCACCCATCCTGGACGGCATGAGTGTTTTGATGATATACTTACCCTGCGCACTATACTGGGAACAAATAACGATCCTTTGATATCACCTTGCCGGGGGATCTGAGGTAGAGCATTGAGTCAACTGGAAGGCACTCTCATCGCGGGACGTTACGAGATTCGCGAGCACATAGCCACCGGTGGCATGGCCAGCGTCTTCAAGACCTGGGACCATCGTGTAGAGCGCATTGTGGCGATCAAGGTGCTGCGCTCGCTCGATAAAAATGATCTGCGCGCCGTGGAACGCTTCCGCCGGGAAGCGCGCGCGGCGGCGGCCCTGGCCCATCCCAATGCGGTCACCATCTACGATTTTGTGGAGGAGGGGGGACAGTATTTCCTGGTGATGGAGTACATCCAGGGTCCGACGCTCAAGCAGTTGATTACGCAGCGCCGCCGTCTGCAGGTGCGTGAAGCCTTTGAAATCGCCTGCCAGGTCTGCGCAGTACTGCAGGTGGCCCACGCGCGCGGCTTTATCCACCGCGATATTAAACCCCAAAATATTATGCTGACCTGGAATGGCATAACGCCGCTCTCCCATGATTTGAGCAGTGGCCTCTGGGTCAAGCTGACAGATTTCGGGATTGTGCGCGTAGCAGAGGATGCCGGGCTGACGAATAGCGGCATTGTCCTTGGCACGGCGGACTATCTGTCGCCAGAGCAGGCCCGCGGCGAGACGCTGACGGCTTCCTCTGACCTGTACTCGCTTGGCGTGGTCCTCTTTGAAATGCTGGCCGGGCGTCCGCCGTTCGTAGGGCCAACCGCGGTCTCGATCGCTATGCAACATGCCTCTACCAATCCCCCGCTCCTGCGCCAGTTCAATCCCTCGCTGCCGGTAAGCGTTGAGCGCGTGGTCATGCGCGCCCTGGAGAAGGAGCCGGAGGAGCGCTTCCACTCGGCCCTTGAGCTGCAGCAGGCGTTGCGATCCTGCTTACGTGAGCTGGTGCAGCAGGGACATCCCGCTGTGGCCTCTCCCTGGCAGGGTCTGGCGGCTCCGGCTGGCGGCGCTGGCCCTCTGTTCCCACCCCAACGGGGCCAGTACCTGTGAAGCGGATTGGCCCCATCAGTATCATACTCTTAGAAGAGAACCTGGAAGAGAAGGAGGGGCGCCGCTCAGGCGCCCGCTGTCGGAATTGCCCTATGGAGCGAACAAAGATTAGTACTGCTAGCGCACCTGCTGCCATTGGACCGTATAGCCAGGCGATCCGCTGTGGCCAGTTCATCTATACCTCTGGCCAGATTGCGCTTGATCCAGCCAGCGGCGAGCTGGTCGGCGACGATGTGGCGGCCCAGACGCATCGGGTACTGCAGAATCTGCAGGCTGTGTTAGAGGCCGCCGGTAGCTCTCTCTCTCGGGTCGTCAAGACGACCGTTTTTCTGACACGCATGAGCGATTTCCAGGCCATGAATGCGGTCTACGCTACCTACTTTGGTGAGCCGGCCCCGGCTCGCTCGACAGTGGCGGTGGCCGAGCTCCCGCGTCAGGCCCTGGTCGAGATCGAGTGTGTTGCGCTCGCCGAGGATCAGGCGGGAGAGTGATCCCCGTGAATCCCGCCATGCTCTGGCACAAGGCGCTCCAGCGCCTGGAGCAGTTTCCTGTCGACATTGTCGCCAGAGTCTGGCTGCGCACTGCCCGGCTGATGCCTGTTGCTTCCACGCCCGCAGGTGAACCGCTGATCGCGGCAACGGAGACGCGGGCGCTCTCTTTCTGGCTCCTGGTCCCCGATGCTTTCGCCTGCGCCCTGATTCAGCAGCAGTGGCAGTCTGCCATCGAGCAGGCGCTGACCGAGCTGGTTCAGCAGCCGGTGACGCTCAGGGTGGTGACGGCGGATGGTGCTCCCCAGGAAGCTCGCGCCGATGAGGAGTTGGAGATGGCCGCTATGGAGGATCGCCAGTCAACGACGGAGATGTTTGTCGCTCGCTACAGCAGAGATGACTCTATTACTCCTCCTTCTCCCTACTACGATTATGATCTGCCTAGCAAGTCGCCTGCGCATGGGCCGCGTGGGACCCGGCTGCCGGAGTCACTGGCTGGCGGAGGGCCTTCCTGGGAGCAGGAGAGCGTGGGAGCACTGCCGAATCGTCTGAACCCGCGCTATACCTTCGATGCCTTTATCGTGGGCAATAGTAATCGCCTGGCCCATGCCGCTTCGTATGCCGTGGCAGAAGCGCCCGGCGAGGCTTACAATCCGCTCTTCTTGTATGGAGGGGTCGGCCTGGGAAAAACGCATCTGTTGCATGCTATTGGCCATAAAGGCGCCCAGGCTGGCCTGACCGTGCTCTATGTCTCATCCGAGCAGTTCACGAACGAGATCATCAATGCAATCCGCTATCGCACTACCGAGGAGTTCCGCGCCAAGTATCGCTCCGTCGATATCCTGCTGGTCGATGATATCCAGTTTATCGCCGGCAAGGAGTCGACAGAGGAGGAGTTTTTTCATACCTTTAACAGTCTCTACGAGATGAGTAAGCAGATTGTCATCTGCAGCGACCGCCCTCCCAAGGCCATTGTGAGCCTGGAGGAGCGACTGCGCTCGCGCTTCGAGTGGGGACTGATCGCCGATATTCAACCGCCCGATCTTGAAACACGCATGGCGATTCTGCGCGTAAAGGCCGATATGCTGCATTATCCGGTACCAGATGAGGTCATCGCCTATATCGCCAGTCGTGTCCAGACGAACATTCGTGAACTAGAGGGCTGCCTCAATCGCCTGATGGCCTATCAGCAGCTGCACCGCACGGAGCTGACGCTTGATGTAGCGCGAGCCGCTATGTCGTCTCTGGGCAATGGGCCGCGCGAGGTCCAGCTCAGTGGCCGGCAGATTGCCCAGGCAGTGGCCGATTACTTCCGTATTCCGCTAGAGGCCATGTGCGGTAAGCAGCGCGATAAACAGGTTGTGATCCCGCGCCAGATTGCTATGTACCTGATCCGCCAGGAGACCCAGCTCTCGCTGTTGGAGATCGGCCAGCTCTTCGGTGGACGCGACCATAGTACCGTGTTGCACGCCTGCGAGAAGATCGAGCGGGCCATTCAACTCGATCCCGCCTTGCGCCGCGATGTGGTCGCAATCCGTGAGCTACTGCTGCCGCGCTAGGCGAATGCTCTCGCCAGGTGCTTGCTTGCTTGCTTGTTCTGACCGTCATCCTTGCTTGTGCTTTGCCGAACGTTGTGGGAAAAGGTATATGCTGCCTTATACGACCTACCTGATCGATTTGGACGGCGTGGTTTACCGTGGAAATGAGCTACTGCCGGGCGCGCGCGAGTTTGTGCAGTGGCTAGAGGCCACCGGTAAGAAGTACATCTTTTTAACGAATAACTCGTTCGCTACCGGCTCGCAGATTCTGGCGAAGCTGGAGCGTCTGGGTATCCCGGCGACGCCCGAGCACTTGATGAGCGCTGGCCAGGCGGCCATGCAGAATATCGCTCGCCGATTGCCTGGGGCGCGTGTCTATATCGTGGGCGAGCAGCCGCTTGTCGAACTGGCGCAGGAGTATGGTCTGACGGTGGTGGAGGTCGATGCAGAAGAGGCCGATGTGGTGCTCGTGGGGCTGGATCGCTTTTTCGACTATAGCAAGCTGACCTGCGCGGTGCGCATCGTGCTGGCCGGGGCCCTCTTTATTACAATCAATCGCGATCCCTTGCTACCGATTGCGGGTGGCGGCTTTCTACCGGGGTGCGGAACCCTGGCGGCAGCTATCGAGGCCGGTACCGGTGTGACGCCGGAGGTTGTGGGGAAGCCGGAGCCCATGCTCTTGCTAGAGGCGATGGAGCGTCTGGGCAGTAAGCCAGAGGAGACCGCGATGATCGGCGATGGCCTGGATGTGGACATTCTGGCTGGCCAGGCCGCCGGTACGCATACAATCCTGGTGCTCTCAGGCCGCAACAATCGCGCCGATATCGAGGTTTCGCCGATCAAGCCCGAGCACGTTTATGAAGATCTGGCCGATCTGTTGCGCCAGTTGCAGCAAGTGAAGTCCTGATCTGACAGCGCTAGACCCCTCTGCGGTCATATTGGTCAGGTTGCCAGGATCTCCACCGCGCGGAGATCCTGCTCTTTTTTGACGAGATAAGCGATGGGCTATCTATGCTATAATGATACCGCTTTGACAATGCTGCTCTGCCGAGAAAGATCATGGCTGTGCCAAATTTTCAAGAGTTTTTCTGGCCCTTGCTGGAGCTGGCCAGCGATGGGCAAGAGCATACGCTAACCGAGGCCGCTGAAGTGGTAGCCCGGCGCTTTGGCCTCACTGAGGCTGAGCGTAATGAGCCGCTGCCCAGCGGCAAACAAACCAGGTTCTGGAACCGCCTTTCCTGGGCCCGGACCTATCTGCAGAAAGCGCAGTTGCTTGCCAGCGCGGGCCGCGCGCGTTTCCGCATTACTGAGCGCGGCAGAAAGGTCCTGGAGGAGCACCCTCCCGCTCTGGACGTCTCATACTTACTCGAATGAGGCCCAGAGTTATGCCCGCAGCGTCGATAATCTGAGCATTGTCTTAATCGACGGTGAGCAAATGGCGCAGTTAATGATCGATCACGGCGTGGGCGTCACCGAAGAAACACGCTATGTCTTGAAAAAGATAGATAGCGACTATTTTGGAGATTAGAGGTTTGAAATTATCTGAACGACAAATGCTCAATAAGCAAGAAAGAGGGATCAGTCAGGCCTGGCCAGACTGGCTCTGCACCACGAGCTGATCTCTCTTTCCTGACGATCTGGGTGCACCTGAGGTGGAAGCTGGCTCGGCTGGGGGTGGCTAAGAATCAGAGCGGAGCAGGCTAGTCCCAGGTGCCGAGGCGGACATAGCCTTTCAGCAGGGCGCGAGCGATAATATAGTGCTGGATCTCGTCCGTCCCCTCATAAATGCGTGTCACACGCACATCGCGATACCAACGTTCGATAGGCAGCTCCTTGGTGTAGCCCATACCGCCGTGGATCTGCAGGGCGCGGTCAACCACTCGATTGACCATATTCGAACCGTAGAGCTTGGCGATACTGGCTTCGTAGCGGTTATCGAGTCCCTGATCGGCCTTCCAGGCGGCGTGCAACGTCAGCCACTTTGTAGCCTGGATCTCTACCGCCGAGTCGGCCAGCATCCACTGAATAGCCTGGCGTTCAGCAATCGGCTTACCAAAGGTCACCCGCTGGCGCGCATAATCGATGGCCATCTGCAGCAAGCGCTCAGCGGTACCGACAGCACGAGCGGCGATCAGCCAGCGCCCCTGACCAATCCACTGCATACCCAACGAGAAGCCCTGACCGACCTCTCCCAGCACGTGATCTTCAGGGACGCGCACATTATCAAAAAACAGCTCGGCTGGCGACCATCCGCCCATTGTAGGGATCGGGCGCGAGGTCCAGCCCATAGCGCGATCTACCAGGAAGCAAGTCACGCCACCCTTCTGCGGAGGCTTCTCACGATCGGTAACGGCGAAAACCATAGCGAAATCGGCCTCATTGCCGTGGGTGATGAAAACCTTTTGGCCGTTGATCACCCAGTGATCGCCGTCCTTGACGGCGGTCGTGCGGATCGCTGAAGGGTCGGAACCGGCGCCCGGCTCAGTCAAGGCAAAGCACGAAATGCGTTTCCCCTCGATCACAGGAATAACATATTCTTGCTTTTGCTTCTCGGTACTATAGTGCAGCAGAATATTGTCGACGCTACCTCCGAAGCTGAAAGGGACGATCGTGCGTCCCAGCTCCATCTGAATGAGCGCGGTCATCACTGACCCCAGGTTAGCGCCGCCATACTCCTCCGGCGTATTGATGCCCCAAAAGCCCAGCTCCTTAGCCTTGAGCTGCAAAGCCCGGTAGCGCTCCGGCTCGATGCCCGTGGGGTAGCGCCCTTCATTGCGCAGCACCTCATGCTCCAGCGGTATGAGTTCCCGCTCAACGAACTGGCGCACGGTCTGCTGAATCAGCTTCTGCTCCTCTGTCAGGGAAAAATCCACGCTGGCCTCCTTGTCGCGCACTAAAGAGACACTCCATCGTAGGATGGCTCTGGCCAAGATTATAGCACGTGGAGGGGGCGCATCAGCGAGAAGAGGGGCCCCGTCCTCGCCGGCTGCCTCTCCCTTGCTGGCTGCGAGTCTACCTGACCTGAATAGTAGGCCTAGAGCGTCCAAGCTCATGAAGGCAAGAAAGGAGTGGCTTATGCGTGCGATTCGTGAGTGTGCTGATCATCCCTTGCATTGGCGCGAGGGAACACTCCGCCGCCATCAACTGCAGGCGGGAGAAGAGACACTGGCGCTCATCAGCTTTCTGCGACTCGCAGAGACCCCAGCCCTGGCCGAGGTGGCCGAAGGACGCTTTTACTTTGAGCGCCGCGGCCTCTGGCTGCCGCAGGTAGCGGTCCGGCAGGGCGATGAGCACGGCGAGGAGCTGGCCGTTTTTGAACCCCAGCTATGGAGTCGCGATGGCGTGCTCATTGGCCTGCGCGGCCCCCTCTATCGTTGGAGTCGCGTCCGTAAAGAGCACGCTGCGGGAGGAACGCTAGCCGGCCCCTGTTGGGAGTGGCAGGACCTGACTGACCGTCCTCTCCTGCATTTCAATCAGCTCATTTGTCTCCCTCATCTGCGCATGAGTGGTGTACTCACCATCGAGCCGGCAGCCAGCAGACTGAGCCTGCTGCCTCTACTCGCTACTCTCGGCTGGTACCTGCTTGTGCTCTATGAACACGGAGCCACCAGACCGCTGCCCGAGATCCATTCAGCCCATCCTTATCAGCCATGACCAGTGTAGAGCGGCGGAGCGAAAGGCAGGAAGCGATGGCGTGGGTCCGCAGAGAGAGCCGAGAGCGCAGCGAGCAAGCGAACTGACGAACGACGAGGCTCGCAGCCGAGACCAAAGCCGCGCTTGTTTCGCCATGTCCGCTCGTCCTGGGCTGTCCCCAGGTCCCGCGCTGGCTCTGCTGCTCGCTTGCAGGAGGGGCAGGTCGGCGCAGAAGGAAGAAGCTGGCACCAGACGGGCTGAGCGACGGCCCAGAGCTGTTATGATATACTGGCTGTAGTGTAAATAATGCGCGCAGATAAATCACTCACTGACTCCCCTAAGCTAAGCTAGCCTGGGAAATCGGAAAGGAAAGTTGCTTCTCTATGGACAGTCAACAAGATCTGCAGTTGCCACCGGACTTCTTCTATCATCGCCTGCCTAATGGCCTGGAAGTCATCGGGCAATATATGCCCAGCCTGCGATCGGTGACCTTTGGCTTTCAGCTCGATGCAGCCGTCATTCACGAGCCTGAAGACAAGAGCGGCTTGGCCCATCTCTTCGAGTATATGCTATTTCAGGGAACCAGGGAAAAAGATGCTCGCACGCTGAATGAGGCTTTTGAATCGTTGGGGGCGCGTAAAGGAACAAGCACGACCCTGGAGACAACGCAGGTCTGGGCCCAGATTGTCAATACCAAGCTCGATGCCACGCTGGATCTCTTCCATGAAGTGCTGCTGATGCCCACCTTTCCGCGCGATGAGTTAGAACAGATGCGCAATATTATTCTGCAGGAGATTCGGCGACGCGACGACGAGCCGATGAGCCGCATCTTTGATCTGGCCCGCGCGCATTTCTACGCCGGCAGTGCTCTGGGACGCCAAATTTATGGAACTGCCGAGAGTGTCCGTGCGCTTCGACAAGAGGACCTGGTAAGCTTCTGGCAGGACCGCTACCGCCCCAACAACGCCCTGCTCTCGATCGCGGGTAACTTCGACTGGGATCAGGTAGTCGCCAAGGTGGAGAGGCTCTTTGGCGACTGGCAGGGAGCGGCCAGTCCCTCACCGGAACAGCATCCACGCCCCTCTAACACCGTTGTCCTGGAACATCAAGAGGGGAAACAAGAGCATCTGGGACTGATGGTTCCCTTTCCGAACTATACCCATCCCGACTATTATGCGGCGCAAATCATCAGTGAGGCCCTTGGCGGCAATATGGCCTCGCGGCTCTTTGTCGAGGTCCGCGAAAAGCGCGGCCTGGTCTATAGCGTTTCTGCAGGGCTGAGCAGCAATAAGGCCATTGGTGCCTTGCGCATCTACGCTGGCACAACGCCCGAGCAAGGACACGAGTGCCTGGCCGTTATCCTGAATGAGTTGCAGCGTCTGCGCGAGGAGGGCCTGACTGAGGACGAGCTAGAGCGCGCCCGTGTGCAGCTCAAGAGTGAGCACATCATGCGTAGTGAGGGGTCGGGCGCTCGTATGAGCGCTAATGCTCGCTCATGGTGGTATGAGCGCCGCCTGCGTACGCCCCATGAGGTCAAGGAAGCAATCGACGCCGTCACCGCTGAGCAGATCATGCGCGTGTTGCGCGAGTTCTCCCCACTGGAGCCGTTGACGGTGGCCGCTATTGGCCCGCTCAGCCGCGACGAGCTGGTTGGCAACCTGCTCCCCTTCGCCTGATCTGCATCTGGGCACGGTGCTCTGACTGCTGAGGATGCTAGCGCCATCTTGACTTCGCCCTCTCCTCAGCGTACAATTTGATATGTCCATATGGATATATGGCTGGAAGCAAAGAAGCCTGGCTCCCCTTGGGGAACAGTTGGCGGCGGCCTGCGCCTGGCCAGTCTCTGGTGAAGTAACTGGTTGGGCTGGTGGGCTGTGAGCCGTGCTCTGGAGCTGGCGGCGAGGCATCACGAGGGGGCCGGGAAAGGTTTCGTTCCAAGAGCAAGGAGCAACAGCTATGGTCGCACCAGCCTTACAGAGCGAAGAAGCTCTTTTGAATCGCATCCGCAGGCAGCAGCTCGTCGAGTCGGTAGAGCACATGAGTCCACTCTATCTGGAGGGGATCAAGCGTATCCTGACGGTCTCTGCCGACACCGAGCTTATCAGCGCGCCTGCCTACTATCATGCTGCCGTTCATGCCCCCACCTTGAACGCCTTTGGCTCAGCCGTCGCCATCATCCAGGACGAGCTGGGGCACGCCCACATCGCCTATCGTCTGTTGCGCGACCTGGGCGTTGATACCGAGCAGCTCATCTTTGAGCGCGACCCGCGCCAGTTCAAGTACCCCTATGCTTTTGATGTGCCGCTTGATAGCTGGGTAGAGCTAATTGTGGCCAATGCCTTCTATGATCGGGCTGGCTATGTGCTGCTCAGCGACATCTACCATAGCACGACCTTCGGGCCGTGGAAGCGGGCACTAGTGAAGGTAGACAAAGAAGAGACCTTTCATCTGCGCCACGGTGAGCAGTGGATGAGGCGTCTCAACGCCACGCCGGAAGGCCACGAGCAGCTACAGCGCGCTGTCGACTGGATGTTCTTACTAACCGTTGAATGGTTTGGCCTACCCGATGATCTCAAGAAGCACAGCGAGCAACTGGAATACGGTTTTAAAGGGCACACCAATGACGAACTACGTCAAATCTGGATGTCGACGGCGGTGCCGCTCTGCGAAGAGCTGCAACTGAAGGTCCCGGCGCACTACGACCCGGAGCAACAAAAGTACGTCCTTGACTGTCCCTTCCCGGCGCATTTCGATGCCAAAGCCAAGCGCTGGCTGCTGGAAGAAGGCCCCTGCAGTTGGGACGATGTCCTCAAGCGCTGGAAGGCGCGCGGTCCTGCTAATGAAGAGTTTGTCGGCCTGATTCAGCGAGGCAAGCGCGAGATGCTCCGTCTGTTGGAGCAGGAGCCAGAGCTATGACAGCGGTCTATCCATCGCTGCGTACGCATCCTGCCGACGATCCCAGTTGTCCGGCGCTCTGGGATGCTCTGCGCGAGGTGACCGATCCAGAGATCCCGATTAGCGTCGTCGACATGGGGCTCATTGTCGATCTGAAGCAGTGCGATGGCGTCGTTGACGTCAAGCTCACCTTCACAGCCCTGGGTTGCCCCGCGATGGAGTTCATTATAGACGATATCCGGGCGCGCCTCTTGCGCGAACCGGGAGTGCGTGAGGTGCGCATCGAAGTGGTCTGGGACCCTGTGTGGAGCAAGGAGCGTCTGAGCGAAGAAGGCATCGAGCTGATGCGTACCTGGGGGATCTCGGCATGAAGAGGATAAACAGCGAGGCGCCGGGCCCGAGCATGGCGGGAACCGAGGCCAGTATGGGCGGTAGCCAGCCCCGACGTGAGGCGCTCAACGAGCGGCGTGTGTGGCATGTCTATGCGCGGCGCAAGTACGATGAGCCGTTGCACGAGATCGGCAATGTCGTGGCCGACGATGTGGAGCTGGCTCGGGTCTATGCGCGCAGCATCTACGATGAGTTTCCCTGGATCGAAATGGTGTTGGTGCCACGCGACTGCATAGTGACCGTGATTGCCCCTTGACCCGCCCGTTCTGGGAGCGCGCCAGGCCTTCTTTATAGCCTGATGAGCTGTGCGGTCCAGGAGCGGTCTCTCAGCCGCGACGACCAGATGCTGGCCTGGGCTGAACAGGCAGGATGGTCGCCTGCAGCGCGCTGCCAGGCCAATGGCGGCTGCGACTACCTTCTCGGCTGCTCAAAGAAGATAGAGGGAGCTTGCTATTATGACTGGTACTGCTGCGGCCCGCATCGATAATGCGGCGCTTTTCGCGGTCCTGGCGTCGCTGGCGGACAATAAGCAGGCGATGGGGCGGCGTTATGCCTACTGGGCCAATGGAGCGCCTGCTCTGGAGGCGGCGGTGGCCGCCGCGGCGATGACTCAGGACGAAATCGGCCACGCGCGCACGCTCTACCCGCTCCTAGAGGACTTTGCTCAGGCCGCGACGGACCCGCGTCAGGTAGCTCCTGAGACGCGGACGTTGCGCTACCACGTGGCCTTTCTCGACCGTGAATTCGCCAGTTGGTCCGATTTTGTGGCCACAAATTTCCTGCTGGATGGGGCTTTGACGACGTTTTTCGAGGCCGCACAGCAGTCGGCCTATGAGCCACTCCGGCAGCGTGCGCGCAAAATTGTACAAGAGGAGCAGGTCCATCGGGCGCATGCCGAAGGCTGGGTACGGCGTCTGGCGAAGGCGGGCGGCGCAGTTCGCCAGGCCCTGATCGCTTCGCTGCAACGTCTGTGGGAAGAAACGCTCTGCTGGTTTGGTCCCGATGATGATCCGGTGATGGGGAGGCTCTATCGCGAAGGCTTTATTGATGCCCCGCCGGCAGAGCTGCGCCGCCGCTACCTCCAGCGCGTGATGCCTCTGCTAGAGGGCCTGGCCATTGAAATGCCCGCCCGGTTCGACCCCGAACGCAAGTGCTGGCTACCGGAGCGAGCGCTGCCCTGGGAACGCTGGGAGGCCGAGAGCCGGCGCCTGACTCCCACTGGCCCCCAGGCAGAGAGAGAGGAAAGGGAGAATCGGCCATGAGCGAGGCCCCTGATCCCGCATCTGCACACCTGGGAGAGCGCTCTCCCCAGCGCGAGCGCCCGCGCTGTCCTTTCTGCGGCTCAACAGAGACTGAGCTGTTCTCTCTCTTTGGTCAGCAGTTATTGACAGCGCAGTATTATTGTAACAGATGCCATACGCCATTTGAGTACATCAAAGGCGATGATGTTCTTGAAGACGCGCAGGCGAAGCTGTCTGCGCCTGAAGAGTAGAAAGGAAGAGCAGCGATGACGACGACGACAGAGCGCGAGCGAACGCTAGTCAACTATAGCGTGAGCGACGGGGTAGCCATCATTGAGCTGACGAATCCGCCAGCCAATACCTATAGCTATGAGATGATGCGCCAGCTCGATGAGGCCATCCTGCAGGCGCGTTTTGATGAAAACGTGCATGTACTGGTCTTGCGCGGGGCGGGCGAGCGCTTCTTCTGTGCTGGAGCGGATATCAGCATGCTCAATTCCGTCTCGCCGACCTACAAATACTATTTCTGTCTCCATGCCAATGAAACTCTGCTGCGGCTGGAGCAGACCCCCAAGCTGGTGATTGCAGCCCTCAATGGCCACACAGTAGGTGGCGGCCTGGAGATCGCCTTGGCCTGCGATATCCGTATCGCCCGCCGCAACGCAGGCAAGATCGGGCTACCGGAGGTCTCGCTTGGCGTGCTGCCGGGCACCGGCGGGACGCAGCGTCTGGCCCGGGCCCTACCGAAGAACAAGGCCATCGAGCTGATGACCGAGGGCAAGCTGATCAGCTTTGAGGAAGCTCAGGAGCTGGGCCTTGTCAATTATATCTATGAGTCCGACAATTACTGGGAGCAAGTGATGGCCTACGCCCGACGCTTCTGTCCGCCCAATAGCGCCTCGCGCACAGTCGGACGCATCAAGCGGGCCGTGCAGTCGGGCGCTGAGGTGGCGCTGGCCGAAGGCCTGGCTCTGGAGAGGGAGCTGCAGCAACTCTGTTTCCAGAGCGAGGACGCCAAGGAAGGCCTGGCCGCCTATGTGGAGAAGCGCCAGGAGAAACATTTCACAGGGCGCTGAGCAAGCAACGAAGCTACTTGCTTCCTTCTCGCCCTTGCCAGATAACCGACCAAAACAGCTCAGCTCAGCGATGTAATCGGTTCTGGGAAGCGTGGGGATGGCATGACAGCGACAGCGCGGCGCGCACGAGCGTGGTTCTCTACTTGTCGTTGGTGTGCTGTCCCCACGGTTGTCGCTTTACGCTCCCAGCGAGCTAGTGCTACAATATTGGTCAGCTCTGGCCCAAGATCTTCTTTGCGACAGAGAGAGCTAGCTGCAAGGAACTGCTATGGCGGAGATCCATCTGCGGGAGCGTGACGGCGTACTCTGGCTCATTTTGGATCGCCCTCCGCTCAATATTTTGACGATTGCCACGCTGGATGAGATCACGCGTGCCATGCGAGCCGCGGCGCAGAAAGCGCCCCGCCTGCTTGTGATCACGGGGGCAGGTGAGCGAGCCTTTAGCGCCGGGGTGGACATTCGTGATCATCTGGATGGGCGTGAACGCGAGATGCTGCGCGCCGTCTATGACAATTGCGCGGCCTTTGAAGAGCTACGCCGTCAGGGCATTCCGACGGTGGCTTTAGTCAAAGGTTATGCGCTGGGTGGAGGCTGTGAGCTAGCAGCCCTCTGTGATACCGTCATCGCCCATGAAGATGCCATCTTTGGCCTGCCTGAAGTAACCCTCGGAGTCTTCCCGCCGGTAGCTGCGACCTACTTCCCCGCTCTGATTGGCTACCAGGCCACCATGCGTCTGATTCTGACGGGAGAAATGCTCAAAGCACCTGAGGCTTTCCGTCTTGGTCTGGTGCATCAGGTATTGCCGGCGCGGCGCTTCCTCAAAGACGCCGAAGAGCTGCTAGTGATGCTGGCAACGCTGGGCCGGCGCCAGCCACGCTCGTGAGAGCCGTCGCCCCGCAAAGCTATCGTCCCCAGAATTCCCAGCGCGCTGATATGGCGAGCAAAACTCATGTCGTAGACCCCATAGCCGGCCTCTCCACCTCTTCCTGGTGCTCTCTCTGGCCGTGGGAACTTTTGAAGCAATGGCAACGTTTTTTTCATGAAGGCAGCAGCCTCTGCGGAACTGCCCTAGCGAGCTGAGCAACGAGGAGATTGTTGGGCGTAAGGAGATTGTGTATGCGTCGTAGCAAGCTTTATGGTATTCGGTGCCGCTCATGGTGGCTTGTCATTGTGCCTGCCTTAGTGGCGCTGCTCGTAGGGCTGGGTGCCTGTGGTACCAACGCCGCGACGAGCGGCGGGGCAAGTCAGTCGACCCCCACGCCGATAAAGAGCGCAGCGACACCTACCGCCACAACCGTTAAGGGATATGGCACCAGTCATGGCTGTCCCAGCGATGCCGTGGTCGCTGAGACCTTGCCCGAGCAGGCGGTGATCGTGAGAAACACTCAGAACGGACAGACGATCACTGTGCATCGGGGAACGCTCGTGGTGTTTGAGCTGCCCTTTGGCCAGCGCTGGGAGACACCGGCAGGCTCTCAAGGAGTGCTGGAGCTGCAGCAGCCGGCAGGCTACGCCTCCCAGCAGGCGCACGCCTGTATCTGGCGCTATGTAGCCCAGGGCAGTGGGCAGAGCGAAGTCGTCTTCATTGCGCGTCCGCTCTGTCAGCCGCATCAGCTCTGCCCGCAGTATATCATGCGGTTTTCCTTTACCGTTGCTGTCGAGTAAGCGAGCGCTGATAAGCCAAACGAGCCAGCGGGTCAAGTGAGGTCTGCTCCCTTCACCTGCCTCGCTGGTAAGTGTGACCTGCTGGCTCGACCTGACCGCTCTCTGCGCTGGCCGTGAAATCGGGGCCGTGGCCCGGTCAGACGGTGGAGAGAGCCAGCGTCTGACCAGGAACCTCACGGGCCTTCCGACGCTGGCTCGGCTGCTGGTTGATCGCTCGCGGCAGGCGGCTGTTGTTCTGAGTCGGGGCCGGCATAGGGATCACGTAAAGAAGAGTGAAGCTGGAGCAAGAGCCAGCGCATGCTGAGACCCTGGACGAGCAGGGTAAAGAGGACAACAGCGCCGGTCGAGACCAGGATCAGCGGACGCTGTGGTAGAGTCAAGGGCAGAGCTAAGGCCAGCGCCAGCGAGAGTGCACCCCGCAGGCCCCCCCAGAAGATCACCAGTTGCCAGGCGAGGGGAAGCTTGCCCATGCGCCCAGGGATGGTCAGCCACGAGCGAGCGGCCAGCAATAGCACCAGGAAGAGACGCGCCACTAGCACAGCACCAATGGCGAGAGTTGCCCTCAGCACACTGGGCCCGGTTCCCCCTGGCAACGGGGGCAGGGCGAGCGGATTCAGTTGAACGCCGACTAAGAGGAAGAGCAGAGCATTGGCGATAAAAGCGACAACGCTCCAAAAAGCGTCGACCGCGGCGCGTGTGGTTGCCGACATGCCAGCCTGGCGCCCATAGTTTCCCACAAGCAAACCAGCCACGATCACCGTAATGATGGCCGAGAGATGGAGCCGATCAGCCAGCAAGTAGAGGCCGTAGGCGGCGATAAGCGTGATGCAGACTTCGCTGAGGGCATCATCGATACGACGCAAGATCTGGCAGAGCAACCAGCCACCAAGTAGCCCTAAGAGGGCGGCGCCTCCGCCCTGTAGCAGGAGGAGCAACAGCCCCAACAGGGGGGCTGGCAGGCCAGATGAGGAGCCGCCGGCTTCCGCAGAGGATGCCAGCAAGACGACCGCCAGGAAAACCTGATAGAGCGCACCCGCGACGCCGTCATTGAACAGGCTTTCGCCCTCAATGATCACCGAGAGCCGTTCGTCAAGGTGAAGCTGACGGAAGAGGCTCAAGACTGCCACCGGATCGGTAGGCGAGAGAATGGCGGCCAGCAAGAAAGCATTCCCCCAGTCGAGTCCTTCCAGCCAATGGAGCAAAGCGGCGATCAGACAGAGTGAAAGCAGCAGTCCGGGGCCGGCCAGAAAGAAGATACTGCGCCACTCGCGCTTGAGTAACTGCCAGTTCAGCGACCAGGCCCCTTCGAAGAGCAAGGCCGGCAGGAAAACAAAGAGCACTAGCTCAGGGTCCAGTTGCCACGGGGGAAGCAGGTGGAGCATGCTTAAGAGCAGCCCGACAATCACCAGGCCCAGCGTATAGGGGACGGCTATCCAGCGTGCGACCAGCATGGTCGCCAGGGCAACGAGCAGGAAAAGAATCACGTAGCTCTCCACCAGAGGAATCGACATCCTCAGCAGGCCCCCTTTCTCCTGGCTAACTGTGAACCTCGCTCAAACATGCGAGACTGGCCCGCACCTTGCGCCAGCTTACTCCTGAGTTAGGATCAGTTGCTGCTCGCTTGGACATCCCAGCGTCCCATCTCCCGCCCGACGTCGCGCTACAAGTTGCCCTGCGGCAGCAAGGCCCGATCTGCACAGGTAACTAAACTATCGACGGACCGACTGGTCCTGTCGGTCCGCTACGACTTCTATCCAGGTCAAGGGACCTGTAGCCGTGAGAAGCGAGCGCGAGGAGCTAGCCTGTTGCGGTTGTGCCCGGCGCAGGCCAGGGTTGCTCACGTGGCTCACCAACAAAAAAGAGGAGTGCCGGGCCGACCAGGCTTCCCGGCACTCCTCAAGCTGTGAGTGAGAAACACAATTTGTGCTTCCGACGCTTGCACATTCTAGTATAGATGAGAGCGCCCGTGCTGGCAAGGGGGGACCGGTGCCCTGGCTACGGACCAGAATCAGCTTCCTCCCCTCTGCTGGGTGCCAAACAAGAAAAAGCAAGGAGAGGGTAAGAAGAGCATAGGAGAGCAGCGAGGATGTTTCATAAAAGCCCCCTCATCCGCTTGTCAGTGACGGCCTCCTCTTCTATAATGAGGGCGGCAATTATTGATCTTTAAGGAATTATCCTATGGACGTTGAAGGAGCCTATACACTCCAGGCAACTCCTGAAGAAGTATGGAAATGCCTGATGGATCAGCAGATTCTGCGCCAGGCCCTGCCAGGAGTCGAGCACCTGGAGGCGCTCGGCGAGAATCGCTACGCAATCAGGCTCGTGGTCAGGCAGGCGCCGCTGCGAGGTAGCTATGAGGGGATCGTCACCATTTCAGATCAGGAGTACCCTCACTGCTATCGTATCACCGTTGAAGGCGAGAGCCGACACGGCCCAGTGCGGGGTGAGGGCTGGGTACGCCTGCTGCGACGCGAACATAACACCGTGGTCTCCTACCAGGGCGTACTGAACGTGGGACGGGCCGGCCTCCTGCCCACACCGGTGCTGCGTGGCACGACCAAGATGCTCATTCAGCAGTTTTTCCTGGGACTGGCCGATCAGCTCCGCGTGATGCGTCCCCCAGAGATCGAAGAAAGCGCTGAGCTGGCGGCACAGGCGAACCGCACCGGTGCCCAGTGCCAGACCCCAGCGTGGCAGCCGAGAGCTGCCGCCGCTGGTGAGTCGGGCTTGCAGCGTGGTCCGGCAACGCCGCTACATACTTTGGTGCGCCGCCTCCACCTCGGCGGTGGTGATCCGCAGGCAGAAGAGCGCTGGGTCCAGGCGATCCGTCGTACAGCTATGCTGGCGGCGCTGCTCTTGCTTGTCTGGGTAGGCACCAAGCTGCCACGGCGCTAGCCCGCCAGCAGGCTGCCGGTGGCACGCACAATAGAAGCGGGGCCCGGCGCCAGTTTCGTCAAAGCCAGTTGAGGCGCTTGTACCAGCCCAGGTCACACCCGGCGAGAGGGATGGGATGCGATCGCTGCCCGCGCCCGTCTCCAGGCTCCCTGACTCGCCAAGGCCTCGCTTCTCTTCTCTCCGCAAGCACAGACCGGTGTGAGGGCGCTGCTCTTCTCTCTCTCCCAACGCTGGATGTTTGCTTGCGAGCTGCCTGCTTGTCCGCCCCACCGCTATCCCTGTCAGGCTCTCTCATTGAGCCTGACTGTTCTTTTCCCCTCCGGCTCACCAGCCCAGTCGCCGCCCTGCTTGTCGGGCCGCACGGAGAGGTAGCGCTATCAGTCTTTCCACATCCTGTCTTCCTGCGCGCCGCGCCAGCCTGCCCGCGCCCGGTCCGGTCGGCTTACTGGCGATGGCCGAGATAGGCACGCACGCACAGCGTAAAGAGCAGATAGCCCAGATAAAAGGCGATCAAGTACTGGATGAGATCGACGAAGCTCGCTAGCGGACTATCCCACACAATGTAGCCGCTGGCTGTTGCCGCGCGGGCATAATCGAACAGCATACGTACGAGTGGGATAGCCACCAGGAGCCCGATCGCCGCCCATTGCCAGCGAGAGCGCTGCCAGAGAATCCAGATCGCCAGGTAGCCAATGCCTCCGTAGATAAAGACATCGGGTATATAGAAAGGCAGAGGCAAATGGAGCACCAGGCCGGAGAGCGTATAATGCCACAGGTGGAGATAGTAGGCCAGGAGATCAGCCAGCATATTGATGACGGCCATCGCGAGGCCGCCGAGCAGAGCCGCCAGAGCCGGCACACGTCCCGGGCGAACAAAGAGCAGCACGGCGAGATAGACCACCAGAATAAAGGGAACATCCAGCACAAGGTAGGCTACAAGGTCCATCAAAGGGAAAGAACCTCCCAACGCTGAGTCAGTTGTAATATTATGGTGAAAATTTTGCCACTCTGCCAGCCAGCGTTACCTGCGAAGGCAGTAGCAACCGCAGCCGCCGCGCTGGCCAGGAAGGGAGCCTCCCCATGCATATCGTACCTCTGCGTATAGCCCTGGCGCAGATCAACGTCACGGTTGGCGACCTAGATGGCAACGCCGAGAAAATCTGGATAGCGATGCGCGAGGCGCATCAAGCTGGAGCGCACATCGTCTGCACGCCAGAGCTGGCGCTCACCGGCTATCCGCCTGAGGATCTGCTCCTCAAACCAGGCTTTGTCTCAGCAAACCTGCGTCGCCTGCAGTGGCTGATCGAGCGTAGCAAAGAACTGCCCGGTTTGACCGCCATCATTGGCTATGTCGATCGCGACGAAGACATCTACAATGCCGCTGCCGTCATAGGCGATGGGCGTCTCTACGGCAGCTATCATAAACACTATCTGCCAAACTACGGCGTCTTCGACGAATATCGTTACTTCCAGGCCGGGCGAACAGCGCCGCTCTTCCTGATCAATGGCGTCCACGTGGGCATTACGATCTGTGAAGACATCTGGTATCCAACTGGCCCGTTAACCCTGCAGGCCCATGCCGGAGCCGAAGTCATCATCAATATCAACGGCTCTCCCTACCACGCGGGCAAGCGCCATTTTCGTGAACAGATGCTAGCAACGCGGGCCGCCGACAACGGTCTCATCGTGGCCTACTTGAACCTTGTGGGTGGTCAGGACGAGCTCGTCTTTGACGGCGGCAGTATGGTCTTTAATGAGCAGGGGCGACTGATTGCCCGGGCCAAACAATTCGAAGAAGATCTCCTTGTAGTAGATCTCGACATCGCCTCGGTCTTCCGCTCGCGCCTGCACGATCCCCGCCGCCGCCAGGAACGACTGGAGCTGCGTCCAGAGGAAGTGCCATTGATCGTAGTCTCCCGCGAGAGCCTGCCGCCGCCGGCGCTAGAAGGGCGTCCTCTGCTCGGAGCCGGCCAGCGTATCGAGCCAGCACTAGAGCGATTAGCAGAGATCTACGCGGCCCTCGTCCTGGGCACGCGCGACTATGTACGCAAAACAGGCTTTAGCAAAGCGGTGGTTGGCCTCTCAGGCGGCATTGATTCCTCTCTAACCGCCGTCATTGCCGCCGATGCTTTAGGCCCTGAGAACGTCCTGGGGGTCTCCATGCCTTCAGCGTACTCCTCTGAGGGGAGCAAGACCGACGCCCAGCAACTGGCTGAAAATCTCGGCATCCAGTTGATCACGGTGCCCATTGAAGAGATCTTCCGCACCTCGTTACGCGTCATGGCCCCGGCCCTGGGAGAAGGTGATCACGGCCTGGCCGCCGAGAATCTGCAAGCCCGTATTCGCGGCAACATCCTCATGACCATCTCCAACAAGCTCGGGCCAATCGTCCTGACCACTGGTAACAAATCGGAGATGGCCACCGGCTACAGCACCCTTTACGGCGACATGGCCGGCGGCTTTGCCGTGCTCAAAGATGTGCCCAAGACGCTGGTCTACGAACTGAGCCGCTATCGCAACTCGCTAGGAGAGCGTCCCGTGATCCCGCAAGCCGTCCTGGAGAAAGCACCCTCAGCCGAACTCCGTCCAGGCCAGAAGGATACCGATAGTCTGCCGCCCTACGAGCTGCTCGACCCGATCTTACAAGCCTACGCCGAGGAAGATCGCAGCTTCGAAGAGATGGTCGCGATGGGCTTCGATCCTGCCCTCGTTGAGCGTGTCATGCAGCTTGTTGATCGGAGTGAGTACAAGCGGCGCCAGGCTCCGCCAGGCGTCAAAATCACGCCGCGGGCCTTTGGTCGCGATCGGCGCCTGCCCATTACCAATCGTTACCGCGACCGGCCCGAGGGCTAAGGAAGAGCCAATTTTTCCCAGCCCTGCCCGGCCTGGTCCTGTCCGCGCTCCTTACGGTTCCGCGCCGACTCGCCCTACATTCCAGGCGGATAGCCGGCCAGGCACCGACCAGCGAGCAGCCACGCCCCAGAAAAAGCCGTGGGGAGCGTTCCTCCTATAGAGGTTTGCTGATCTGGTATACTTAAAACTACCAACCGGTGCTTTGATCGTCCCAGTGAGTAGCGCAAGGGCCGGGCTAGAGGAGGGGCCACGGCTGACGAGGTGGGGGCTGTTCGGAATAATCAGCGGGGAGCCCCCAGGGGAGATCACTTCCCTGTGAAGGGAGCGCACAAAACTGGCTGGTAACGGCCAGGACAAAACGCTCTCAGTGATATAGCCGGAACAGGGCTATTCCAGGCGGAGGAGGTACCGTCTGGGCACCGGGGGCGGGCCTTGCTCGGCAGTCTGGAGCAAGCCTGTTCTTTCTATACCACATCACAGACGGAAAGGATACCCTGCCTCATGTGCGGGATTATTGGCTACGTCGGTGCCGCAGGCACCGATGTTACTTCCATTTTGCTCGACGGGCTGCGCCGGCTCGAATATCGGGGCTATGACTCTAGCGGCATCGCCGTACTCACCGCTAGCGGCGAGCTACAAGTATGTCGCCGCGCTGGCAAGCTAGCCAACCTGGCGGCGGCGGTCGAAAACGGAGCTCGCCCGGCCCCTGGCTCCCTCGGCATCGGCCATACCCGCTGGGCCACCCACGGACGCCCCAGCGATACCAACGCCCACCCACATGCCGACTGCAGCGGGCTAATCACCGTAGTGCATAACGGCATCATTGAGAACTATGCCGAGCTGCGCCACAGCCTGGAGCAGGAAGGCCACTGCTTCCATTCCGAAACTGACACCGAGGTCTTGGCCCATCTTGTCGAGCGCGCCTATCGAGGTGAAGCGCAGGGTAACCTGCTGGAAGCGGTGCGGCTGGCTTTGCAGCCCGTACGTGGCTCCTATGCCATTGCCGTTCTCTGTCGCGAGCAGCCCCAACTCCTGGTTGGGGCGCGCTACAACGGCCCCTTCCTGGTGGTAGGCCTGGGCGAGCGAGAACACTTCCTGGCCTCCGACATTGCCGCCTTTCTCAAGTATACGCGACGAGTGGTCATCATCGACGAAGGAGAGCTGGTCGCGCTACGTCCCGAGGGGATCACCATCCAGCGTCTCGATGGCACCTTTGTCGAACGCGCCCCGACGACCGTAGAGTGGGACGCCGAGGCCGCTGAAAAAGGCGGCTATCCTCACTTTATGCTCAAGGAAATCTACGAGCAGCCGGACGCCTTCAAGCGCGCGCTGCTGGGTCGTGTGCGCGCGGGGCAGCTTCAGCTCCCCGAGTTGGAGGCCCTCCAACGCTCTGGGTCCCTGGAGAAGGTCAGGCGCATCGTCGTCATCGCCTGTGGCACCTCCTATCATGCTGGCCTTGTGGGGAAATATGTCATCGAACGCTGGGCGCGTCTGCCTGTCGAGGTCATCACCGCAGGCGAGTTTCGCTATGCCGACCCTATAGTTGGACCAGATACGCTGTGCATCGCGGTGACTCAGTCGGGCGAGACCGCCGACGTGCTCGTCAGTGCTCGCCAGGCGCACGAGCAAGGGTCTCCAGTCGTGGCCATTACCAATGTCGTGGGCAGCGCTGTGACGCGCCTGGCTGATGCCGTGCTCTATATCCAGGCGGGACCAGAGATCTGCGTGGTGGCAACCAAAACCTTCATTGCCACCCTGGCTCAGCTCTACCTGCTTGCTCTCTTCCTTGGCCTCCAGCGTGGCACCCTGCGCCCCGAGAGGGCTGCCGAGGTCTTAGCGGCCCTGGAGCAGTTACCTGCTCAAATTCAGCGGATTCTGGACCGTGCGGCAGCCCCCGATGACCCCATCGCTTCACTGGCGCGTGAGCTGGCCCCCCTCCATAGCGTCATGTTTATCGGGCGCGGCGTGGGCTATCCCACAGCTCTTGAAGGGGCCCTTAAGCTCAAGGAGGTCTCCTATATCCATGCAGAGGGCTTCCCGGCTGGAGAACTCAAGCACGGCTCCATTGCCTTGCTTGATCCTGAAACGCCGCTCGTGGCCATCGCCACGGCCTCGCACGTCTACGAAAAAGTAGTCAGCAACATGCAGCAGGTGCGCGCCCGCGACGCGCGCGTGATCGCCGTGGCCACCGAAGGGGACGAGGCCATTCGCGAACATGCCGATGTCGTGCTCTATGTACCGCCAACGCTGGAAGAGCTAAGCCCGGTGCTGGCTGCTATTCCGCTGCAGTTGCTGGCCTATCATGCGGCGGTTGCCCGAGGCTGTAACGTTGATCAACCGCGCAATCTGGCCAAATCTGTCACAGTAGAGTAGCAGAGCGGCGCGCCTTCGCCCGTCTAGCCGTGCTGCCAGCCGCCCACGAGAAAGGTCAGAAGGACGGGCCAGCTATCTGGCTGACTTGCTCGTCTAACCTGGCAAAACCAGGGTCCGCCTCCCCCCTACGGAGGAAGCGGACCCTCTTCGTTGCGAGGTGGTTGCAGCCGGAGGATCGTGAAGGAAGAAGTGTTACAAGGTTAGCAAGAGTAGAAATCTACGTAAAAGGCGGCGATAGTCGGACGAGGGCCCGGCCGCGAGCCAGACCCCCTATCTCCATTCAGATTAGATGCCCATAATGCGGTAGACGTAGTTCTGTGTTTCGGCTGGCATGCAACTTAGCCAGGCACTACCACAAGCATTAAGGGCGTTTTGCAAATTACCGGAACCGGCATTGTAGGCTGCCAGGGCCTTGGCGTAGTCGCCGCCGTAGCTACGGGCGTAGCTGGCCATCAGGCGCGCAGCCCCGCGTAGAGCTTCTACCGGATTCCAGGGGTCAATTCCCAGGCCAGCCGCGGTACTGGGCAAAAATTGCGCAATCCCCACGGCGCCCGCGGGCGAGACCGCGTATGGATTGAAACCGCTCTCGACGTTGATCTGACGCACGAAGTAGACAGGGGAGATACCGGCATCAAGGGCGGCCTGCTGGGCGACGGCCACATAAGGGCTGTTAGGAATGGTCATGAAAGGCAGGTTAGCCGGGTTGAAATTAAAGAGCGGCATGCCGCCGCCATCGTTGCCATCGGTCGGCTGCTGGTGAGCAGCGATCTGCCAGGCATTCTGCTGGCTCTGAATCCACTGTTTGATACCGCCGAGAAGAGGGGCCGCATTGCCCCCGGCCAGTGGTGAGAGCGTGAGCATGGTGACCAGAATAGCCGTGGCCAGCACCGTGAGAATGATGCCCTGGCGCTGGCGAGCGCTCAGGCGCCGGGGATTGACAGGCTCCTGTACTGGCTGCCGGGGATGCTCGGCGGGAATAACGACCATGCGTCGGGGCTGCTCAAGCGTCGCTTGCAGAGCGGCGAGCAGGTCAGCCAAATTGCCAGTCGTCTGGGGCTGGCGGGGCAGCTCAGCGAGCTGATCAGTAGTCCCTGAGCGTTCAATCAGGGCCACCGTTGACGTTGACGCTGGCTCGGGAGTCACGCCAGGCTGAGAGGCAGGAAAAGCTGCTATCGGCTCAGGTCCCGCGCTCGGAGGCAGAGCCATGTACTGATCGGTCGTCGGCGTCAGTTGTCTCCGCAGCGGCTCCGTAGCCAATGGAGCAGTGGCCCCGGCAGCACCTGGCTGGCCCTGGGAGGGGGAAGGCACAAAACTGGACGTCGTCGAAAGCGGGCCAGTCGCTGGCAAGGAGAGCGGCTTAAATGGAGCAAATTGACGATGAGCACTCTCGCCGGGCCTGGCCACGGTTTGCGGTGAGAAAGGCGCCTGTATGCCTGAGACTGAACCTGCTAAGTGCGCTCCTTGGGCCTGCTCGCCCGCCGACTCAGACTCACCACTGTCCTGAAACGGCGGGAACGGGCGAAACTGCGGCATGCTTGATCAACCTCGCTGCTCTGCTGACGTTTTACCTGGTTGTGAGTCTACCTGCATAGACCAATGTGTGTCAATTTAGCCACGCGCAGGAGCAGCGCAAATTAGTACCAAACTCCCAAGTACCGACCCCAATCTTAACCCGGATGGGCGATATGCCGCATATGCTTCAAATGTCGATAGCGCCACTGGCAAACAGCAGCGAACTGCTCTCAGCCAGCGGAGAGCCGGGCCTGAGCCTCGACAGTGTTGAGCAGCTCGGAGGCCTGCCAGGAGCTGAGACTGGTGCGCAGCGCGGACAGAATGGCCTGCTGGGTCGGCGTCGCCGCCTGAAAGGAGATCCCGGGCCGCTGGCTGGCGAAGCCGAGATAGAGCAGAGTGCGTGCAAGGCTAAGCGCTTCATAGTAATTGGCACTGGCTAACGCCTCTACGAGCACTGGCAGGGCAAACTGCAGCCGTCGGCGTGGCAGCAAGCGGAGAAGATCGCTGCTGTCAGCAACCACACTATTGCGTGCCCAGGGGAGGTCATCGTAGTCATGAGCGACAACCTGGGGATTGGCAATTGTTCTGACAAGCAGACGCACGGCCCGCATAGGCGTCTCAGCGCGCAGCAGACGTGTCAGAGCAAGAGCAGCCCCCAGGCGCGCGATAGGAGCCTCTGGAGCCTTCAGGAGAGCTGTCAGATGGAGGCGCACCTGCGGCTGATCACCGGCAAGCTGGGCCAAGGCCAGAGCTAAAGCCGCTCGCACACGCGCCACCTCTTCCTCTTCCAAACGACGCAGCAAGACGGGCAACAGTTGCGCGCGTCCCTCGGGGAGCCAGGCGCTCAAATAGAGGCTAGCGAGACGTAGCTGTGGCTCGCTCGTCTCCAATAGCTCCAAATAAAGCGGCAGGCCCCGTACCAGGGTGGCGCGCAGACGCCGCTGACGATCAGGCGGGGTCTCTGCCCGATCCAGGGCTGACCAATCGCGGGCCAGCTCGGCCAAAAGCAGCACAAACGCCGCACGATCCGGCAGCCCCGGCTGACGACCCAACAGCTCCAGCAGAGCCGTCGCTATCAGCGCCTTCTCCTCGCACGACCAGTCTCCCTTAAAAAGCTGATAGAGAGAGGCACTGCGAGAAGACAGATCCTCCTGTGCCAGTTGCTGCACTAGAGAAAGTGGCCTGAGAGACGTCCCCGCTTCGGTCAATGTGGGCTTCTCGCTCTTCATCGTAGATCAGGCTTTCTTGCTGCTGGCGGTGGGAGAGCGCTAAGGCCTGACGCGCCTCCCAGATGAACAGACAAGGTCAACATTCGAACATCTTTTCAAGGTCTGTCAGAGTATTCTGACCCAGGCTACCAAAAACGGAGAAGGCAGAAGTGGCCTGGCGGTCGCAAGATGCACGTAGTCAGAGAGGCGACGGGAAGACGCTGAGGCCTGGATCAGTCTGGGTCTGTGATGAAGGCGGAGAGCAGGGTCGGTTGCACGATTAATTGACGATAGATCTCACCCATGCGCTCGGGAGGATAAGGCATATCGTGTTCGATCCACCACTGGATCAGAGCGATAGAGGAAGCGACCAGATGATGGGCAGCGATCTCTGCCGGCACCGGGCTGCCGGGGCGTGGCTTGTTCTGGCGCAGCACGTTTTCGCTGCCACGCTGGATGACGTGCTGTACAAGCGAGGCTGGCCCCCGGCTGCCCAACAAGACGCGCACGACTGCGCTATGCTCTGCAACATAGCGAAAGATGAGCTGGCCTACAGCAGTCGGCTCGCTCCCGGTCTGTTGCCCAAACAAGATCTCCAGCAGCTCGTTAATGACCACATCGGCCACATCGCGCAGCAGTTCATCTTTGTCGCGATAATGCCGAAAAAAGGTGGCGTAACCGATATCCGCGCGCTCGGTGATATCTCGAATGGTGATGGCCTCGTAGCCTTTCTCGGCGATCAAAGCCAGCAGAGCCTGCGCCAGCAAATTTTGCGTGCGCTTCACGCGCCGGTCCCGAACGTGCATAGCCAGGATGCGTGCCTCCCCCATAAAGAACTGCTCTCGCCGCGCCATGCCGACTAACGGCAGAGCTTCCCCCTGTACCGTGCTATTATAGCACGTCCGGGCGAGAGGCGCGCGCCCGACTCCCGGCTCTCTTCCAGCGACCTCCCCCTCCTCAAGATTTGATATTATGAATATACTATGATATAGTATGTATCATAAGGAAGGCTGTCAATGATCTATTCACCGGCGAAGCAGAAGCCACAAACAAGACCGAGAGGGAGGCCAACAATGGAGAGTCGTGCCCAAAGCATGGCAGCAGCCGAACGCGAGCCAGAGAGCAGTGAGCGGGGCAAGTCTCAACTCTGGGGAGGAGAACAGAAGACGGCGCGTATTCCTGAGCGAGCCGAGCCAGCAATTGAGCGTGATCAAGCAGGCATCTGGCACATACGCAGCTTCAAGGCCGCCAGAGCCATTCTACGCAGCGGGGCTGTACGTCAAGCCGGCTTCAAAGCCGAAGTCCTGAAGCGGCTGCCCCATCTCATGCGCCTGCCATTGCTCTTCAGCGACGGCCAGGATCACCAACAGCAGCGGCGGCAGACGGCTCGCTTTTTCGCGCCGCGCGTTGTCAGCGAACAATACCGGGACCTGATGGAAAGATTAAGCGAGCATCTCATTGAAGAGCTGAAGCGGCGCAAGCGAGTCGACCTGAGTCGACTGACACTAGAAATGGCCGTGCGCGTCGCCGCCGAGGTCGTTGGTTTGACCGACAGTTTGCTCCCGGGCATGGCGCGCCGGCTAGAAGCCTTCTTTCGCTATCCCATTCAGCGCCTGAGCGCCGACCCACGGACCTGGTTCAATTTTCTGGGTTTACAATGGGCGGTTCTGCGCTTCTACTGGCTGGATGTCCGTCCGGCGATCCGGGCGCGCCGGTGGCGACCCCGCCAAGACGTCATCTCCC
Organism: Thermogemmatispora argillosa; assembly: GCF_059696725.1. NCBI lineage: Bacteria > Bacillati > Chloroflexota > Ktedonobacteria > Thermogemmatisporales > Thermogemmatisporaceae > Thermogemmatispora > Thermogemmatispora argillosa. The sequence continues at coordinate 3,457,173 of NZ_AP019377.1, forward strand.
ATCTACTAGCGCAGGGCTATAGTGAGCGGGAGATCCTGACCGAATGCGTCACCTATGGCGCCGCGGGCATGATCACCACGCGCGAATTCATCAGCGTGGCCGCCTGGCATCTGCTAGAGCAACCGGCGCTGCGCCAGCGCTTCCTGCAAGCTCCAGACGAAGAACGCCTCGCACTGCTAGAGGAAATACTCCGTTTAGAGCCGGTAGTGGGCCATCTCTATCGTCGGACCAGCACAGAGCTGAGACTCCCCGCACCCTCTGGAGAAGAGGCCCACATTCCGGCGGGCGCCCTCCTCGACCTGCACATCTATGCCATCAACACAGACGAAAGGGTCGTCGGAGCGCAGCCGCAGCGGCTCTGTGCCGGGCGAGAGCTGCGCGAAGAGCGTGTTTCGCCCTCGCTCATGGGGTTCGGCGATGGCCCGCATCGCTGTCCTGGGGCCCCCATTGCCTTGCAAGAAAGCGACATCTTCCTGCGGCGCCTGCTAGCGCTGCCGGGATTGCGTCTTGAGCGTCCGCCGCGGCTACGCTGGAACGACCTGATCTGCGGCTACGAGATCCGTGACTGCATCATAGCCATAGATAAAAGGCCGGAATTGGCCCTATGAGCGGTTGGCAGTAACCTAAGCCTTCTGAAGCACATAACCGGCTTCCAGCAAAGCCCTGCCCTGCTCCTTGCCCGGTGCGTCAGCCGAGCGTGTGCGCATGCTGCGAGGGCTACTAGCCCTGGCCAGGCGGGCGCGCAGGCGCTCCTGACGCGCCACCGTCGTTGGCAGATACGGCTCCATCGCCCGAATCGCGTTCAGATAGACCTGCTGCTGCTCACGAATCACGCCATCCGGTCCCAACTCCCACCACTCGCGCGGCGTAAAGTAGGCCGAGACCTCTGCCTCCGGGCCACTGCGCCCAAACCACTGAATCAGGTGCAAGTTATCGGACTGGGCCAACCAGATGGCCAGATCCAGTAGCTCCGGGTTCTCAGTCAAGCGTGCCATGCCATAGACCTGGCCCATCAGCTGAAAGATTGTCTGCTGGGCGCTGTTGCCAAGGAAAAACTCCATCCCCCCGCTACCGGCCCAGGTTGTCGGATAGACCGGTAGAGGCAGATGATACGAGCGCTGCTGGAAGCGCTCGATCAGCTCGCTAGGGGTGCGCGTCTGCACCCCGCGGCGCGCCAGCTCAGCGGGCAAGGCCCGCATAAACTCGAAGATACCGCTATCAAGGCGGTGATGTTCGCCGAAGGTCTCGTAGTCCCAGCCGAGCAACAGAAAATCGCCCCACGTATGAGCAATCCAGTCGGCGTACGTATCGGCGTACAGAGGGTAGCCTGACCACGAGCGATTCGAGAAGCGATAGCCCACATCGTCGCTCAGATCAAGATGGCGCGCCAGCAGATAAGGGCCGCGTTCACGGTTGCCCACCACAGCATTGCGGCTGCGATGGTTGCCGGAGCTGCGCCGGCCGGGGGCCGTTGGCGGACGGTAGGCCTGGGGAGGCAGCGCATAGGGCTGCTCTTCAGTATAGTGGTAGAGGTGAGTACTTTCGCGCCACCCCAAGACCCAGGGACGGCCATCCATCAGCGCGCCCCGGAAGCCTGCCAGATCCAGCGCATGATAGATCGTCACCGACATACACATCTCAGTCGTGTCGGTCACCTGGGGGCGCTTCCCGAAGAGGCGCTCGATCTCATCGGCCATCCACTGCATGCGGGCGATGAAAGCCGGCAGATCGAGCAAAAACAGGAAGCTATGGTACGGCTCCACGCCGATAATCTCCACATTCTCGTGAGCCACCAGCTCGCGAAAGAGATCCAGCAGAGCGGGGTCCCAGGCCTCGGCCTGGCGCAGGAACGAGAGCGAGAAGCCGATCGAGAAATGCAGGCCCTGGCGCACCAAATCCAGAAACATGCGTGTAGCCGGGTAGTAGCAATACGTGGCCACCTTGCGAAAATAGCGCTCGTTCATGCGCTCATCGAAGAGGCAACGCACAATATCCTCGATCGAGGCGCCTCGCGGAATCGGCTGCGCAGGCAGCTTGAGGCGGCGCGGCTGATGCACCACGGTATAAATGGCAAGCTCAGCAACCATAACCCGAACCCCTACTTCAGCACGATGTTCTGTTTTCGTGCCAGAAACTCCAGCTTACTGATGAGGTTTTCGATGACCTGGTCCCAGAGGAACTGCTCAGCCGTGCGGAAACCCGCGCAGCGGATGCGCTCCTGCTCCTCGGGATGGCGGCCCAGATGGAGCAGATAGCCGACGATCTCATCGGGATCATCGGTCTCGGTCACGATAGCATTCTCAAAGGAGATGGCGTAGTCCTCGCCGGTGCAGCCAGTGACAGCGATCCCGCGAGCGGCCATGACCTCCAGAGCTACCAGACCGAACGGCTCATGACCGCTGTTAGCCAGCGTAGCATCGGCGGCATGATAGATGCTCCGGACAAATTCCTCGGGCAGGAAGAAGCGGAGATTGTAGATGTCAGCAGGGCCGGCGTTAGCGACGGCTTCAATACACTGCTCCAACGTAGGGCGCTGGGCGATGACGTCGCGAATGACCAGCCCGCGATGATAGGCATGGCTGAGAACCTCGGCCCCATGCGGCTCGATGCCGCCACGGACAAAGAGCGTCACGGGATGGCCGCTATGCTTCAGGCGAGCCACGGCCTCGATGGCCATCATCCAGCGCTTATCGGGATCAAAGCGCCCGATCTTAAAGAGGAAGAGGCGACGCGGATCACCCTGGCGCGCGATCTCGCGCAGCCGGCTGGCAATGGCCGGGTCAACTGGGGCCAAGTGGCGGGCCGGTATGCCATTGGGGATCACCAGGGGATTCACACCCAGCTCCCACATCTTATGCTTCATATATTTGCTGACTGTGCAGAGCGTGGTCACATAGCTCAGTCGCCCCCAGTTGATGCGATGCAGCGACATCAAGCTGTTGAGGTTCCAGAGCATCAGCACGCGCTGGCGGATGCCAAACCAGTGCAGCAGGTCCGAGATGCGACACATCACCTCGGCGGTGTGCCAGTCTTCACCCATGATCACCACAAGCTTCCCCTCTTCGACCGCCGGGCGGGCGATCTCCTCGTAGATGTGCTGGGGAACGCTCTCATTATAATCGTAGAGCTTCTGCTCCTCACCATCGTAGACGCCGTTGGGATAGTATTTGCTGACCCACTGCGACCAGCGCTTGAGGATCAAACGGCCATCGACGCGGTGCTCTACTGGGGGTTTGTAGGGGTCGCCAATGAAGATGAGATGGGTGGTGTAGCCTTGAGTGGCCAGGGCCTCGCTCAGCTCAGTGACCCGTGTCCCCAGGCCGCCGGCAGTCGAGTAGACATCTGGCCCCTCAAAGCATAGCAGCACGAAGAGTGTGTTCTCTGGCGAGATAGCTCCCTCTAATTCAATCATAGCTGGTCTGTCCTTATTCTGTTCTGTTCTATGGAAGAAGAACTCTGACCCTTTGGGCTTGCTCTTCCCGTCACCTTGCTGAGAGGCGGGGGCACTGGCCGGGCGACATAGGCCGGGCACCAGGCAGGCCAGGCACAGCACAGACGAGAACGGCAGGTCGCTGGCTCGGCGGCTGGTGCAGCCAGCGCCGGAGGCGTGCACGCAGTGCCTGTCTGTCTGCTAGCCTGTCAAAGCCATCCGTCAGCCAGCCACAGCCATCCTGCAGGCAGAGAGCAGGGGCAACCAGGAATGCCCACCAGGCCCGCAGAACAGGGAAGCGGGCGCGAGCAGCCCGTGACCTTTCATGGCGATCCCATGCGTGGTCGGGCACAATGAGCGGCTCTGCATCAAGGCGCCTGGTGGCGCGTGCATGCATGGGCGTGCGCGTCCGTGTGCGTCTATGACGTCTATGAATCGTCTATGAGTGGGATGACTGCGGCTGTGTGTCGTCGACACTCCTTCCTTGAGCTGTCGTCGCTGGTCCGTCAGGGGGAGAGGCGGCCCTCTCCCCAGGCGGCAACCCTGTTTACCCTGGCTCCGGGCCGCTGGGAAGAGACGGCGTCTTCGCTCAGGCTTGCCTTGCATCTGGCGTAGAAGCGGGCAGCGCTGGAAACATCGCCTCTGCTCATGTCTAGTATACCATCTCCTCTGCAACAGCAAGCGGACAATCCTCTTGTGGCCTTGGCCCTCTTCCCTTGACGAACGGCCTCCCTCTAGCTAGCAACCGGCCGGGGCTTTGGCTCCGGCCTCCCCATAACGTCATTTCTATATAGAGAAGCGTGCTTCTATCGACGCTGAACTGTGCTCTACTTATGATGAATGACCATTGTTGCTTTAAATAGAGCAAGCCCATGCAGAGGAGCTGGAAACGGCCTATGTATCTTTCCGCGCGGTCATAAGCGAAAGGCCGCGTGATGAAGGAGATCGGAGGAATGATGCGCGTGAAAGAAAGCGCTGATGAGAGCGAGCTTGAGCCTGGCACACGGCTTGGCAACTATTCCCTGATCCGCCTGCTGGGCAAAGGAGGGATGGCGCGCGTCTATCTGGCACGGCAGATCTACATCGACCGCCTGGTGGCGATCAAAATATTGGATCTGCGGGCCTCGCTCCAGGAAGCTGAGGAACTGCGGCGTGAGGCCAGCCTCCTGGCCAGGCTATCGGCCCATCCGCACATTGTGCAGATCTACGAATTTGATTTTGCTGGTCGCGTCCCCTTTCTGGTGATGGAGTATGCCCCTTACGGGAGCATGCGCAGCTACTGTGGAGGTGGGGCTTGCCTGTTGCCGCGCGAAGCTTGTCGCTATCTGCGACAAGCGGCGGCGGCCTTGCAGATGGTGCATAACTATGGGCTAGTACATCAGGATGTCAAGCCCGACAATCTGTTGCTCTCCAGACCGGGCCATCTGCTGCTGAGCGACTTTGGTATCGCCGCCTCGCTGCGCCTGGCGCGTCTGCGCGCGACTCATACGCTGGTTGGGACCGCTGCCTATATGGCTCCCGAGCAATTTGAAGGGTGGCCCTGCATGGCCAGCGATCAGTACGCCCTGGCGGTAGTCCTCTACGAGTGGCTCTGCGGCGTCCCTCCCTTTGTTGGCTCAGTGGCCGAGCTGCAGCAGCTTCACCAACGCCGGGCACCAGTGCCCTCTCCGCGCGAGCGGGTGCCCAGCCTGCCGCCGGCCATTGAGCCAGTGCTGGCGCGGGCGCTGGCTCATGAGCCGGGGCGACGCTATCCCTCGGTCTGGGCCTTTGCCAGGGCCTGTGAGCGGGCCTTGCTGGGAGCATAGCAGAGGGCCGGGCCTGATAACGCCGGCCAGGCGCTCATCGCTTCCTGGCGAGGCCTGCTTCCAGGCGCCTGGTCAAAGCCGGGCTGCACCAGAGCGGACCGGCTGGGGGCAGAGTGGTCTGAAGACTTGGGAAAAAGAAAGACGAGGGCGCTGGAGCCGTTCTTTCTTTTCTTTAGCTTAGCTATGAATATGGGCGAACAGGTCATTCTCGCCGGGCAGATCGGGACCAACGCGCGTGGCGGCAAGCTGATAGCACTCGTAACCGCGCCAGCGCCGCTGGATCTCCTGGGGGATGCGCGCCATAATGCCCACCGTTCCGAGCTGCGTCCGGTGGCAGGCCCAGGCGCGGTCTTTGAGATCAAGCACGGAAGTCACATCGAGGAAGACGCTGATCTGTTCGTCAGGAATACCAAGCTGATCAAGGTCGCTGCCGCGCAGCGCGGTCCCTTCCAGAGAGAGATCTTGCTCTTTGAGCCATTCGGCCAGGACCCGGATGCCGCTACGCGGAAAACCAGTGTAGTAGAGCTTCGAGACAGCGTGTGCCGGCCCTAGCTCGGGGTACTGCGCGTCATCGGCGGCGGCGTAAAAAGCACCGGTGGTGTAGCGATAGATGGCGATGTGGTCGGGGTGGCCGTAGCCCCCAGTTTCGTCGAAAGTCACCATGACTTGAGGGCGGAAGGCGCGGATGATGGCGACCAGCTTGCCGATGACGTCGGCGGGCGGGGCCTGGATGAAGGCGCGCGGATCGTCGTTGTCTGGTGTGCCCGCCATGCCCGAGTCGCGATAGTCGAGAAACCAGAGATGCCGTATGCCAAGCACGTCGGCGGCAGCGCGCAGCTCTTGTTCGCGCACCTGGCCAAGGTTCTCCGGCGTGGCGAGAACGGGATCGGCGATTTCGCCTACTTCTCCCCGTGTGGCACAGACCAGCCCGGTTTCAACTCCTGCCTGACCGTAAAGGATGAAGGCTCCGCTCATGCTCCCTTCATCGTCGGGATGGGCGAAAACGCCCAGCAGTCGCCGTGTTGCCATGTCTTTCTATCCCCTTTATACGAGCTAGCTGCGTGGAACCTGCTGCTACTCTAACATCACCCGCCGCCGGCTGTCAATTGTAAGCGTAGAGCCGCTGCCTGGTCGGCTGCAGGGTTTTTCTCCTATCCCTAAAGGTTAGAGGAGGAGATTGCAATAATACTCTATCTTTTCGGAGAAAAATGTGGTACACTGAACGGGGTGAGAACCGGCAGCCATCTGGCTGCCTGGCCTGGCGGTGGCAAGGCAGGGTAAAGCAAGGCAAGGAAGCACTGGCCACGAGGCAGCAGCGTGCAGCCTGCCTGTGGGCGTGCTCGGCGGCTGGCGATCTGGTTGCTTTCCCACAGCGAGCTGACTTTGTGCAAGGAGAGAGATTGATGACGCGAACATTGCTTGATAAAGAGCTACAGGAGCTAGATCAGCAGATCAATCAGCTTGGCGCGATGGTTGATGAGGCGCTCAAAAACGCGCTCGATGCTTTGCGCACCGGCGACCAGGCGCGCTCAGGCATGGTGATAGAGGCGGATGCGCGTGTCGATAGTCTGCGGGCGGCTATTGAGGAGCATACGATCCGCTTGCTCACGCTTCAGCAGCCGCTGGCAGGTATGGACCTGCGTTATCTGACGGCAGCCCTCTCGATTGCCGGCGATCTAGAGCGCATCGGCGATGGTGCGGCGGGCATAGCGACGATTATCCTGCGTATGATGCCGCTGCGTGCTGAGGCTGCCTCGCAGGTGGAGGTCGATAGTCGCCTGGTGGATGGCGAGGCTGAGGCCAGGCCGACCGCTGCTCAAGCTGCCGGGCGGCAGGTGCCCCACCGTGTGAGCGAGGCCTCGATCATGCAAGGCATCCTTGATCTGGGTCAGGAGGCGCGCCGCGTCTTGCAAGGCACGATGCAGGCCTTTGCACAGCGCGATGCGGCGGCTGCCCGTCATCTCTGGCAAGAGGATGATGTAGTGGATGTGCGCTATCATTTGGTGCGCCATGATCTGATGGCCATGCTGGCGGGGGCGCAGGCCATTCCCGCCCTGCAGAGTGATCCGCGTATCTTGCAGCGAGCCACTTACTTGCTCTGGATCGCTCACAAGCTGGAACGCGTCGCCGATCATTGTACGAATATCTGTGAGCGCATTGTCTTTATCGTCGAGGGAGAGGCGGCCATCGCTGAGCGCGAGCCAGAGTGATCATCTGACTTCCTGCCCGACTCCTCTGGCGCTGGCGCTCAGCGACGCGGCGCGGCGCCGCATTGCTCCGCACCGCCAGGCGAGCGACCTGCGTCGCCGAGGAGCTGGCTGATCAGGGCAGCAGGGCGGAACCCCACTCGTTGCAGGTCTCTGGCGGCTATGCTACACTGGACTCATCCATGCCATTTACTCACTCACTGATGGGGGCATCGCTCGCAGCTCGCCCGGCCCCTGGCGTGAGAGGAAGACCGGGTCTATCAATCACGCCAGCGCTGGCGGGGCGAGCACTTCTAGCGGGCAGATGTCGATCTTTGGCGAGAGGTATGTCATGCTGGATGAAGTTCTAGAGCATAATCGCCGCTTTGTCGCCGAGCAGCGACTACCGACGCTCAGCCATTTGCCTCGCCGGCGCACGGCAGTGGTAACCTGTATGGACTGCCGTCTAGTGGGCTTGCTGGAGCAGGCGCTTGGGCTGGAGCGTGGCGATGTGGTTGAGCTACGTACGGCGGGGGCGACGGTGTCCGCTCCCGGACGCGAGGGAGATGGCCTCAACAGCGATCTAATCCGCTCGCTAGCGGGGGCCATCTATTTGCTTGGCGTGCGCGAGGTGCTGGTGATCGGCCATACCAATTGTGGACTGGCCCGGGTTGAGCCTGCGGCCCTGGCTGGCTCGATGCAGGCCTTGGGGGTTGAGCCGCAGGGCCTGATCGAGCGCTATGGCCTGGGCGATCAGGCTGGCCTGGTACGCTGGTTAGGGGCCTTTTCTGACATAGAGGGCAATGTCCGCGAGGTTGTGCAGTTTATTCGTAATAGTCCCTTCTTGCCCAAGCTGCCGGTGCATGGCCTGGTGATCGACGTTGTCAGTGGCAAGCTGGAGCTGGTCGACCGCGACACGCGTCCCGGTCTGGCGAGTTAAAGCCGGGGCTGGCTGACTGGTGAGGCATGAAGAGAGCTGGCGTGGCCCTGCTGGCATCGAGGCGCTGAGGCTGCGCCACTCTCTGTCTGGTCGTGAGCCAGGCTTCCATCACTCATGCGTTGGGCATAGTGGGCCGGGGCGGAAGAGCTGGGCTGAGCTTGAGCTGTGGAGTCCTTGGGCGGTTGGCAACTGCGGTCTGTACGTCAGCGCGAAAATCTGCTATAGTGGGAGACACCTCCAGGTTGATAGTCAGGTAGCGTTTCTAGCTTTTGTGACCAGGATGGCAGAAGCGTTGAAAGACAGAGATGCTTCGCCGGAACCAGGCGTTCAGGAAAAAGTTCAGCCGGGTTATCTTGGCCCGACACCTCCGCCCGGTCGCCCGCCGGCCAAGGGGCGGCGGCTCTATGTAGAGCGACCGGAGCAGTTGCTTGACGCTGTCGAGGTCTTACGCTCGGCCCGCATTATTGGAGTCGATGCCGAGTTTGTCCAGGGCCGCTCTCGGCTCCTGGGCGAGAATGGTCCTTCTCACCGCCTGGCTCTGCTGCAGTTGGCGATCGATGGCCAATGTTTTGTGATCGATGCCTGGCGCCTTGCCGATCTCTCTCCTCTGGCGGCGGTCACCGAAAACCCCGAGATCAGCATTCTGCTACATGGGGCGGGGGCTGATCTCCACGTCATGGCCGAACGCGGCCTGAATGTAGCTCACTATTTTGATTTAGAGGCCGCGAGCCGCTCGATTTTCGGCCAGAACGAGTCGTCGCTAGCAGCCATGTTGCAGCGGGCCTTTGGCATTCATCTCGATAAGAGTCTGCAGCGCACCGATTGGGCGCGGCGTCCCCTGCCACCGGCGATGGTGGCCTATGCGGCGCGAGACGCTGAGATGACGCTAGCCCTCTACTACTGGCTGGATGAGCACTATCATGATATTCTGGTGCTCCATGAGTATGTCGGTGGGCTGGAGCCGGTCGCGGACTGGATTGAGCCGTTCCTGCGCGGCTCGTCGTCGCTGCCCGCCGAGCTGGCGGTAGCCGAGGCGCGTGAGAAGGGGCTGTTGAGCGAGGAGCAGATCTACGCCGACTGCCGCGCCGCCCTGGCGAGTCTGCGCCATCCGATGCGTCGTAGTCGGCTCTTGCGGCTGATCGCTGATCTCTCGCTGACCGGTCTCGCGCCCGAGATCGAGGCCTTGCTCAGGGCGCCGACTTCCGATGAGCGCGCCGCTGCCGCGCGGGCTTTGGGCCGCTTGGGGCACCAGAGCAGCCGCGAGGCGATCCGTTCTCTCTTGCAGGACCCCGTTTACGATGTGCGCAAGGCCGCGCAGTCTGCCCTGCGTACCCTCAATGCTTCTCCGCGTCCGCTGACAGCACAGCCAACCCGCCTCACCGATGGCGCCCGCAGTTGGACGATCGGCGAGAGCGATGATGCTGCCAACGACACCGATTGGAAGGCTCGCCTCCGCTCACTTATGGACGAGTGAGTGGGTGGCGCTCGCCTCGATAGCTGGCGCTGTTATTATCGGTCTCGATGAGCCTGACTTCATAGAGCAGGCCCGGCGGGAGCGCGGCCTCAAGGCGTTCCCAGAATTTGATGACCAGGTTTTCGGTCGTGGGAATGCTCTCGCGTAGCCAGGGTACATCGTAGTTGAGGTGGTGGTGGTCGACCTGGTCGACGATTTCACGGTGGATGATTGCGCGCAGCTCGCTCAGGTTCATGAGCATGCCCGTGCGCGGGTCCGGTTCGCCGCGCAGGGTGACCTCCAGGGTGTAGTTGTGCCCATGCCCGTTGGGATTGGCGCATTTGCCGTAAAGTTCCCAGTTTTCGCGCTCGCTGAGGGCCTCGCTCCACAGTCGGTGCGAGGCGCTGAAGCTGGCACGACGTGTTAAGTAGACCGTTGCCATAGTCCCGTCTTATCTCCCGTCTTGTCCCCTCAGTTGCTCGCTAGCTAGCTAGCTGGCCGGCTGGCTGCTCTTGGAGAAAGGTCGTCCATGCGGCGTATCGGCCGCTGGTAGCCCTGTCTGTGCCGGGCTGGTCTGCTTCGCTCTCCTTTCCTGTCTTGCCTGCCTGAGCCGACAGCCAAGGTCGCTTGCTTACTCTCTTCCTGCGCCAGCTAGGCGTTGCTGTAGATCTCCAGGTTGGTGCCGCTCAGCATGCGCCCGCTGTCGTCGGCCAGAAAGAGCAAGATCTCCGCCATGTCATCTGCGCTCATGCCAGGTTTGAGATGGGGGGCTGCCTGGCGGAGCATCTCGGTATCGACGGCTCCCGGGCTGACGGCGCAGACGCGGATGTTGTAGGCTTTGCCCTCCAAAGCCAGGATCTCGGTCAGGCTGGCGACGCCAGCTTTAGAGACGTTGTAAGCGCTTAGGCCGGGAAATTTTTCGACGCCTTTGACGCCCGAGAGTGAGGAGATGTTGATGATGACGCCCTGCCTCTGCTCGGCCATAAGGCGGAAGGCAGCCCGGCAGCACAGGAAGGTACCACGCAGGTTGACCGCCAGGACCCGATCCCAGGTGGCCGTATCCATTTCGCGAAAGGGACGCACAGCGACGATGCCTGCGCTGTTGATGAGAATGTCGACGCGCCCGTAGTGGGCGCGGGCCTGCTGAAAGAGCTGCTCGACGTCCTCCTCTCGGGCGACGTCGCCGACGATAGTGAGAGCCTGGCCTCCCTGGCGCTCGACGCGGGCCCGTGTCTCGTCGAGGTGCTCCGGCGTGCGGCTAAAGAGGACGAGGTGGGCCCCTTCGCGCGCAAAGCGCTCGGCGGTGGCGCGCCCAATGCCTCGACCTGCTCCGGTGATGACAGCGACACGATCTTTAATGCTCATGTTCGGAATTATAGCAAAGGCGACGGGGCTTTTTCATGCTCTCTCTCTCCTGTGATGGCTGGCGTTCCCTCCGGCGGGTGCCGGGCGGCCACGAGGGGATTTGACAGCAACCAGGCTCGTGGCGCACAATGCTCCTGATGAGAACGAGCGCACGGAGCAGCCGGCGGCTGACTGGCTGGCTGGCTGATGAGCGAGCCAGAGGGAGAGGGTGAGCCTCTTCGCCACGGCCTGGCTTGCTTGTCGCTCGTTCCGGGAGGGAGGAGGAAAAAGGTGGTGAAGACGATGCCGAAGACGATGCGACTGGCGTTGATCGCTCCCTGGGTCGTGACGCCGCCGATCATTGGAGGACTGCAGATCCGCTTTTATCAGCTTCAGTGCTTGCTGGCGCGCCTGGCTGGAGATCAGGGGCTGGCTATCTGGGATCTGCGCGAAGGCGGCCCGGTCTCGCTGGAGAAGCTGCCACCCTCTGATCCGCGGCGCCCCGAGTTGGCGGCCTTTGTGCCACCGCGAGGCCTTCGCGCTCTGGGGCTGCGCCTGGGCCATCTGTGGCCGGGCTATATGGCGACGTCGCTGGCAGGTCAGCGCCGGCGTCTGCTGGCCTGGCTTGCGCAACAGCAGGTCACCCATGTCGTTTTGGTGCATCCTTACGCCAGCGAGCTGGCGCCGACCCTCAAGCGGCGTGGGCTGCATGTCTTTATTGATTGTCATAATGTTGAAAGCGAGCTAGCGCTACAACTCGCGGAGCTGGCCGGCTCGCCGCAGGAAGCGGAGGCGGCGCGTCTACGCCATCTGGTCTTTCGACGGCGCGAGCGTCTCTGTTTCCCCGCCGCTGATGAGGTCTGGCTCCCGTCGGAGGCCGATGCCTGCCGCCAGCGTCAGGTTTGCGGTCCGTCCGCCGCGGTGCGCTTGCGTGTCATACCGAACGCGCTCGACCTGCGCCAGTATGAGCCGCCGCGAGCCTCAGAGCCTGACGAGCCTGCGGCGGAAGAAAGCTTTGATATCGTTTATCCTGCAGAGTTCGGCTACGGTCCTAATGTTGAAGCGGCGGCCCTCCTGAGCGGGCGCATCCTGCCCACGGTGCGCCGCTCTTGTCCACAGGCGCGGCTCGTACTGGTAGGGCGCGATCGCTACGGGCTGGTGGCCTGTCTGCGCCGTGAGCCGGAGGTGGTTGTCACCGATACCGTGCCTGACGTGCGACCATATTTAGCGCGGGCGGCGGTGGTGCCGGTGCCGTTGCGGCATGGCTCAGGTACCCGCTATAAGATCCTGGAAGCTCTGGCGCTGGAGCGGGCCGTCGTTACAACGCCGCGCGGGGCCGAAGGCCTGGCCTTGCGCGATGGGGAACATGTGCTTATCCGCGAGCTGGAAGACTTTGACGAGGCCATTGTGACCCTGCTGCGGGATCGGCGCCTGGCCCGCCAGCTTGGAAGCAATGGGCGGCGCCTCGTCGAGGAGCGCTATTCCTGGGAGGCGCTTGAACCCCTGCTACGGGCAGCGCTGACGGGGGATGAGCCTACGCGGCAAGGGCGAGGCGGTGCTTGTTGAAATGACTTGGTGTTTGTTATAATGCATCAAGTGTACTCTCCATAGCATCAGGCAGGCAGACACCAAGGCGCTGACTGGCCTGGCGTGGCCGGAAGTGATGACAAGTGGCGTGGCGGCTAGTCCCATTCGAGGGGGAACTATGACAACGAATACCAGACTCTTGCAGGGGTCGCTGAGAGATTTCGGGCTGGTTGAAATTCTGCAGATGATGGAGCTGGGGTCGGCGACGGGTGCTTTGCACTTGAAGCACGAGCAGGGGCGAGTCGGTATTCTCTATTTCAGCGATGGCAAGATCGCCAACTGCTCTGAGCTTGATCCATGCGCGCTGACCCTGGGCGATGTGCTCCAGCAATTGGGGATGGCTACCTTTCAGCAGGTGGAGTTTGCCTTTAGCCAGCAGTTGCAAGATGCTTTTGGGCGCCGCATTGGCGAGCGCCTGATTGCCATGCGGGTCATTACTGAGCAGCAGCTCTATGAGGCGCTGCGCACGAAAGCCCTCTGGACGGCGCGTGAGCTGGCGCTCTGGCGCGAAGGTACCTATGAGTTCATTACAAGCCCCAAAAAGCAGGCCTTTCTGCCCTATGGGGAGCAGTCGCTTGATCTGGAGATTGTGCGTGTGACGATGGAGATGGTGCGCTACGCCGATGAGTGGGAGCAGCTCAAGCCGTATCTCCCCAATGGCATGCGCACCATGTTAAAGCTGGTGCCGACCATCCCCTACCCACTGAGCTTTAACGGGCGCGTGATTGAGATCCTGCAGCGGGTGGCGCTCCATCGCTGGGTGCGCAAGATTGCTACTGGTCTGCGCCGGCCCGAGCTGGAAGTCGCGCGCGACCTGGCGACACTGGTACAGCAGCGGCTGATTGTTCCGCTGCCCGAGGAGCCGCATCCCCCCTCGCGCGACGCGCGCACTGTGCGCCTGCCCGGCCCCGCCGAGCGCATGCGCATGGAGAGCTTTGAGCTGCTGAATCTGATCAGCCGCATGGAACAGGATTGGTATAAGCGCAAGAGTCCCGTGGAGCAGTTGCCGGCCCTGGTGCAGTATATTAACTGGACAATGGAGGCGCTGGCCGAAACGTGCCGCGCCAATGGCACCGAGTTGGACCCCAATACGCTGGAGGCGCTGCTGACTCGCGAGAAGCTGCGCTATATGGGGAACTATAAGTTCATTATCCACAATAATCGCATCGATGTGGAGAATTTCACGGCCCTCTGCCATGAGGTGCTCCACGGCGATTTACAGCGCTCCAAAGAGTTCTATGAGGAGGCGCTCTCGGTGCTCTCGCGTATCCTGCGTGTGATCTTTGAGACCATTAATTCGCGCGTCGCCTCGCTCTATGAGCGGCTGGAGAATCAAGAGGTCTGGGAAGCCTTCTTCTCGCTCTTTGAGCCGCCACAGAATTGAGTCGCCGGGCGCGGGCGCCCCGCATGCTCAAGGGCAACGCAGCGGCCCCTCCCTGTAATTGGAGGGCCTTGTCTTGTAGCGTGTGTTCTCCTGGGTCGTGCCGGGCAAACCAGGCGGACAGCAGCGGCGCGACGGGTAAGCGCGACGCCAGATGCTCACGCTGGGTCGGCTGGACCCGGAACCCGTCAGACAGGCTGCTGCCCGCTGTGCTCCTTGCCCGGACCGGCAAGGGGCTACTCGTAGACAACCGCGACGGTCTTGACCTCGGTGTAATCCGCGACGGCGTTTGGCCCCAGTTCACGGTGACCATTGCCGCTGGCCTTCATGCCCCCAAAGGGCATGTGGATCTCCGAGCGCGTGGTTGGCGCATTGACGTAAATCAGCCCGGACTGAATATCGCGCATGGCGCGGAAAGTATAGTGCGTGCTGCGCGTGAAGATGGCCGTTGAGAGGCCGTACATGGTGCTATTGGCCACGCTGACGGCTTCTTCGTAGGAGTCGACCGGGATGATAGAGACGAAAGGACCAAAGATTTCCTCGCGGGCGATGCGCATCTGCGGTTGGACATCGCCGAAGATGGTCGGCTGGTAAAAGGCCCCATCGCTGTATTCCCCTTCGCGCAGTGGGCTGCCGCCATACAGGAGTCTGGCTCCCTCGCGCTTGCCCAGCTCGGTATACTCGTGCACGGCCTGTACGCGCCCCATGTTGACAAGCGGCCCCATATCGACATCGTCGCGCAGGCCATCGCCGATACGCAGCCTGGCGGCTGCCTCGATCAGGCGCTCGGTAAACTCGGAAAGGACGGGGCGCTGCACAATGACGCGGCTGGTGGCCGTACAGCGCTGGCCGGTCGTGCCAAAGGCCCCCAGGGCGACGCTGGCGACGGCGCGCGGCAGGTCGGCGTCCTCCAGAACAATGACGGCATTCTTACCGCCCAGCTCCAGCGCGCAGCGGCGCAAGTCGCGCCCGCATAGCTCGGCCACGCGCTTGCCAACTTCGGTCGAGCCAGTGAGGGAGATCATATTGACGTCGGGATGGCTGGCCAGGGCCTCGCCCAGAGTGCCGCCCGGACCGGTGACAACGTTGAAGACGCCATCTGGCAGCCCGGCCTCCTGCAGCACTTCGGCCAGCTTGAGGGCCAGCAGCGGCGTGTCGCTGGCCGGCTTCAGAACGACGGCGTTGCCGGCTTGCAGGGCGGGGAAGGTCTTCCAGGCGGGAATAGCCAGAGGAAAGTTCCAGGGAGTGATGAGGCCGACAACCCCTAACGGCTGACGAACGGTGAGATAGATCTTGCCGCGCTGGACGGAGGGAACGGTCTCGCCTTCAGCGCGCCAGCCATCGCTGGCGATGTAGCGGGCGACGTCGATAGCCGTCTGCACTTCTCCCCGCGCTTCGCTCAGGATCTTGCCCATCTCGCGCGTCATGAGGGTGGCTAGCTCTTCCTGGCGCGCCTCCAGAATCTGGGCCGCCCGCAGCAGTACCGCAGCGCGCTGCGGCGCGGGGGTGGCCGCCCAGCCGGGTTGAGCCTGGCGCGCGGCGCGCACGGCCTCATCGAGGTCGGCGACGCTCGATTGCTGATAGTAACCGATGATCTCGGAAAGGTGGGCCGGGTTGGTGCTGGCAAAGGTGGCCCCACTCGCCGCGGGCCGCCACTGGCCGCCGATGAAGTTATAGAAAACCGGCGGCTCGCTACGCGCCGGGGCGCTGATCTGCACTTGTGGCTGTGTCATAGAAAGGTCACTCCTCACTGAGGGTATCGTCACAGCATGCTGTGGGAACAGCATGGGATCGGCCTTGATCAGCGGCTGCTGGCTGCTCAAGAGGGCACTTGCTCTCCCGCTCGCTGGCTGACCCGCCGTCATGTCAAAGGCTCAGGCTCCGTCGGCTGAGCGGCCTCGCCGCTGGCAGCCGATCCTCATTATAGCATACCAGTCAGAAGAGGCTTGAACGGGGCGAGCGCGCCCGCCGCTGGGCTGATGGGCGCCAGGGCAGGCTGACCTGCTCGTCCCTTGACCCGGCTTGCTCGTCTGACCTAGATTCTCTACGTGTGAGTGGTCTGTCTAGTTCGGAAGAGGGGCCAGTCCCACGCCACGCGAGCTGCGCTCTCAGGGTCAGGGCGTCTGGCGTCGGCGCTGCGCCGGCTCTTCCGCACCGTGAAAGGAAAGAAAGGAAAACACGCTCATGAGCGGATCGAACACTGCGGAGCAGCGGAAAAAGGTGCAGGTCGGCGACCCGGCCCCCGACTTCACCCTGCCCGATCAGGCGGGCCGTCCGGTCAGCCTCCACGACTTCATCGGCAAAGCGGTGATTGTCCTCTACTTCTATCCCAAGGACAATACGCCTGGCTGCACGGCTGAGGCGGTCTGTTTCCGCGATAGCTATGTCGTCTTCAAGCAGGCGGGGGCCGAAGTGATCGGCGTCAGCTCGGACTCAAGCGAGTCGCATCAGCAGTTTGCCAATCAGCATCGGCTGCCCTTTATTCTGCTGAGCGACCAGGGGGCTACCGTGCGCAAGCTCTATGGGGTGCCGACGACGCTCGGTCTCCTGCCGGGGCGTGTGACCTATATTATCGATAAACGCGGCATCGTGCGTCATATCTTCTCATCACAGTTCAATCCTGAGAAGCACGTTGAGGAGGCTCTCACCATCGTGCGAGCCTTGCAGAACGAGGAAGGGGTGGCGGTCGAGGGGAGCCGTGAAGAAGCTTGACCGCTTGCCTGCCGTCTGGCACCGAAGCTGGCGGAGCTACCAAAGCCCCTGGCTCTGAAGCCGGACGGCAGCGAGCCAGAGGCAAACGGCGCGGCCCTGGGCGCCTCTTCCCTTGTCTTGCCGCTCTCGACTCCCGGTGGGGGCGGCGGCCAGGGGAGGGCGCAGGGCCGCGCCGGGCTGGCTGCGATAGACGCAGCGTATTTTTTTACCATCGAAAACAACCCGACTGGCCGGCTGGGTGGCCTGACAGAGAGACTCAGGCCGTCTCGATCGTGGGGCCGCCGCTGCTCGGCTCAGCCCGTGGCTGCTGGGCGGCAGGAGCCGACTCACTGTAGTCGCCTTCCTGCGCGGGGCGCTTGAAGACATAGTAGGCCGACGTCGAAGTCAGGGGCTGAATGCCCACCAGCTCCCAGCCCTCGCGTCCCAAACTGCTCAGATAGCGGCGTACAAAAGCGCTGCGTCGCTCGTTGCCGATCAGCGTCTCCAGGCCTTCGCAGGAGATGCGTCCGCGCGTATCAATATAGGCGACCTTGTAGGCCCACTGCTGTGGCATAGCGCTTGCTCCTTTCAAAATGCCTTAGCCTCAACCCACCGGCTGAGCATGGCGCCCGGCCGGCGGCGCAAGGCAAGGCGAACCATGCCGGGCCCTCCTTCAGATCACAAGAGAAAAACGGGAGGGCCATACCTGGCCCGGCGAGCCAGTGCACCCGGGGCAGGTGCCAGACCCGTGGTGGCGTGCCGTCCGTCCGTACCATCTGAGACCGCATCCGGCTGTCTCCCTGGCGCCTGGACAGGCCAACCTGACGCCTCGCACGCTCTTGCCAGGTCACGCGGCCTATCCGCCAGACACCGGAGCCTGCCGGGTTCCACAATGCAGCAGGCCCCGGGCGAGGCAGGGGAGAGGACACGCTCCCACGGGTCTCTCTGCCCAGGAGACAGTATAGCCTCCGGCCAGGCGGAGCGCACCGTCAGAAGGCAGGGGAGCGAGGCCGAGTAAATTCCCAGGGAAGGACCCTGTTCAAATGTCCAGGGAGGCCGTGGCGCAGAACAGAGCGGCTGCGGTGGGGCAAGGGGCACGCCAGGCGCGGCCCTGGAGCTGGGATCTCACGGGCGCGTACTCAGCCCGACGCGACAGTCTGCGGCGACCCCAGGCGGCCAGGCCAGGCTAGGATGAGAGGGGGAGATCAAACGAGAAGGTCGTACCCTGCTCCTCGGCGCCGGGACGCTCCAGGCGCAGCGTCCCGCCGTGGGCCTCAACGATGCTCTTGGTAATATAGAGGCCCAGGCCCGACCCCTGGCGGCTGCGCGCCGTCTGCAGCCGTACATAGGGGCGGAAGATACTATTGATCTCTGCCGCCGGAATCACGCGTCCCACATTGTGAACACTCACGCGTACTAGATGCTCCTCGGGCTGGCTGACACGAACCGTAATGGTCGTATGCTCATCGGAGTATTTGATCGCATTGTCGAGCAGGTTGCCGACGGCCTGCTGAAGACGCTCGCCATCCCAGCGGCCAACAAGCGGCCTCTCGGGGGCCTCGACCTCCAGGCGATGATAAGGGGCCAGCGGTCGGAACTGTTCCACCAGCTCGCGAATCAGGGCCACGATGTCGCACTCGCCCAGGAGCAGCTTGAACTGACCGGTTGATAGATAAGAAGCGTCGAGCAGATCATTCACCAGGCGCTTGAGGCGCTGAGCCTGGCTGATAATGATCGCCGTGCCACGCTCGACCGTCTCGCGGCGGCAGTTGGGGCGAGCAATCATTTGGGCATAGTTGATGATAGGAGCGAGCGGGCCACGTAGCTCATGAGCAATCATTGCTGTGAACTGCTCTTTGCGGGCTAACTCCTCTTGAAGGAGCAGATTGGCGCGAGTCAACTCATCTACCTGTTGCTGCAGCGCCCTGACAACCTCTTCCTGCGACTGCTTGCGGTGAGCTCGCATGCGTGTGGCCTCCCTACTCGCTCGGTGGCTAATACATCGTTAAGTATACACTTAATCCACGTGGCCGGCGGTTGAGGCGGAAGCCGCTGGGAATTTTGGGGGAGAGCAAGGTGAAGGGAACGGGCTTCCGCTCTTGGGAAGGCGGCGCGCCGCTGTCAAGAGGGGCAGGCAAGCGCGGGCGCTTGCTGCCTCTCGACAGCCGCAACGCTCAAAAACTGATTCATTCTGCCGGAATCAGACCTAATTCGCGCAGCTCTTCCTGTGCCCCCTCGCTCAACTGAGTGAGGTCGAGGCTGGGATCGGCATGGGCGATCAGGTGGCGCAGCCGCTCAATGATCTCCTGGCGTGTATAGAAGTCGGTTGCCAGCCACAGTTCGCCAATCGTGATTTCAATTTGCCGGCGCTGCAGAGCGGCCAATGCCGATTCGGCCATGCGTTCTGTGCTCCCTTCGGGGTAGAGTTTCGCTCGTTCGTCTGCCTGGTGCCTGGAAGCGTGGCGACTGACCGGCCAGGGCTATGCCTGTCTGGTCGCCTGGCTAGCTACTGGTCTGCCCGCCAGTCTGCGTCTGGGCGGTGAGCGAGCGGACGAGCGACTGCGCTGGCTGGCTTAGGAGCTACTGCTGCTTGATGCCACGGGAGCTTTACCGCTTCCCTCGCTGGTAGCTGCAGAGCTGCTGCTGCTCTCGCTCGACTTGCTGCTCTCGCTCTGCGCTGAGCTGCTACCGTTGGAATGGGAGCCGTTGTAGTCCGTCTTATAGAAGCCGTGCCCTTTGAAGACGATCCCCGTCGGGAAGAGCACGCGATGGATCTCGCCGCCACACTGTGGGCAAACCGTTAAAGGATCGTCAGTGATTTTCTGCCAGATCTCGAAACGATGCTCACATGCCCGGCACGCATATTCATACGTGGGCATAGGGTGCTGTCACCTCCGCGCCAGAACATGGCTCAACACTAGAGAACGGAAGAACGGAAGAGAATGACTTCCTTCCCTTCATAAGAAACAGGAGGGAAAGCGTTGCCGCTTTCCTCCTTGCCTGACAAGAGAGCGTCTGCTCAATTTACGAGATGCTCTACATTAAATAGTAATCGCCGATCTCCTCGTTGTCAATCGAAGGCAGGGAGTGCTAGCGCTCAGCATTGGCTGGCGGGAGCGAGCCGCGAGCCGGGCCAGGCAGGTTGGCTGTTGTGGCTTGCTCCCGTCAGCCCGCTATGATCTGCCGATATATTCTTTGATTTTTTCGGCGGCGGCGCGCGTCATGCCCTCGACGGCGGCCAGCTCTTCGACGCTGGCCTGACTGATGGCCTGCAGCGAGCCGAAGTGCTTGAGCAGGGCCTGCTTGCGCCGGGGGCCGATGCCCGGGATCTCGTCGAGCTGGGATTTGAAAGTACGCTGGCCGCGCAGCTTGCGATGGTAGGTGAGGCCGAAGCGGTGGGCCTCGTCGCGGATGCGCTGCAAGAGGTAGAGGCCCTGTGAGGTGCGCGGGAGGCGCAGCGGTTCGGCGGCCCGTGGCAGATAGATCTCTTCGGCGGTCGGCAGGCGGCTATGTGAGCCTTCTTCTTTAGCCAGGCCGATGACGGGTACTTCGACGTGTAGCTCTTCCAGCACCTGCAGGGCGGCATTGAGCTGGGCTTTGCCGCCGTCGATGACGATCAGGTCAGGCAGGGGCCAGTCGTGGCTGAAGGTGGCTGTTTGGCCTTCGGCGTTCTCGGGCTCGTTCTCTGGGTGCCCTGCCTCTCTGGTGGGGGCCTGCTCGCGTCGGAAGCGGCGGCGCAGGATCTCCTGATGGCTGGCGGGGTCGTTGGCGCCTTCGACGCTCTTGATGCGGAAGCGCCGGTACTCTGCCGGCTTGGGGCGCCCGGCTTCAAAGACGACCATCGCTCCGACGGCGCTGCTGCCCTGGATGTTGGAAACGTCGTAGCATTCGATGCGGTAGGGCGGCGCCGCCAGGTTAAGGGCGGCCTGTAGCTCTTCGAGGGCTAGCTGAGTCTTCTGGCTGTCGCTGAGCCATTTGATGCGCTCTTGCTCTAGCACCTCCTGGGCGTTCTGTTTGACCAGCTCGATCAGGCTGCGCTTCTCGCCCCGCCGCGGCACGCTCAGGCTGACGGTCTTGCCGCGCCGGCTTTTGAGCCAGGCTAGCAACATGTCGCGGTCGTCAGGCTCGACTTCCAGGACGATTTCGGCGGGAATGTGGGGCGCGCTCTCGTAAAATTGCTGCAGGAAGGAGCTCATGATTTCGCCCGGGCTGCTGTCGCGGGTACCCTGCAGGATGAAGTATTCGCGCCCGATGAGTTTGCCGGCGCGGAAAAAGAAGACCTGGGCGCAGGTTTCGTCTTCGGCGCTGGCCAGGGCGATGACGTCCTGGTCTTCTTGCCCTTCGGTGTTGATGATGCGCTGCTTCTCCAGGATATGTTCGACGGCGCGGATGCGATCGCGCAGGCGGGCGGCTTCTTCGAAGTTGAGGGCCTCGGCGGCCTCGTGCATGCGGGCCTCTAGCTGCTTGACGACTTCTTCGTGTTTGCCTTCGAGAAACAGGATGACCTGGGCGATGATGGCGTCGTAGTCTTCGCGCGTGGCGTAGCCGACGCACGGCGCCAGGCAGCGGTGTATATAGTATTGGGTGCAGGGCCGGCTGAGGTATTTGGGCTTCCAGCCCGGCGGCGTCTGCCCGTTGCGCGGGGGCGCCCAGGCGCTGCCGTCGTAGCGGCAGGTGCGGAACGGAAAGAGTTTGTTGAGCAGGTCAAGGGTGGCGTCAACGGCGCCTGAGCTGGTGTATGGCCCAAAATAGCGGTTGCCGTCGCGCTGGTAGTTGCGCACGCGGTAGACGCGCGGGAAGTCTTCGCTGAGGGCCACTTTGATGTAGGGATAGTTTTTGTCGTCCCTCAGCAGAACATTGTATTTCGGGCGATATTGTTTGATGTAGTTGCTTTCGAGAACGAGGGCTTCGATCTCGTTCTCGACGACGACGTATTCGATGTCGTCGACGCGCGCGACCATGCTGCGATTCTTGGGGCTGAGGTTGGCGGACTCCTGAAAGTAGGAGCGGACGCGCTGGTGCAGTGAGACGGCTTTGCCGACGTAGATGATTTGCCCCTGGGCATCTTTCATGAGGTAGATGCCTGGCTTGTGCGGCAGGCTGTTGAGGACACTCCGGATTTTGTCGTTCATACTGGCTGGTGTTTTCGTTGATGGTCTGGCTTGTTAGCTGGCTGTGGCTGCCCTGGCTCCGCATTTCATTATATCATGGCAGGGGCGGGCTGAGGCTTCCCCGGGAAAGGTAGGCCGTGGCGCTGTCGCGTGAGGCACCAGACTGGTATAATGAGGCCAGTTCAGGGGCGAACGAAAGAGGACTCGCCCGGGCGACGGGACGGAGCGAGAGCGGTCGGTGTGAGTGAGTGAGTGTAAGTATGGCCTGGAAAGATGCTGATGAGCGATCGACTGTATGGCAGTTAGCGTTGCCTCTGGTGACGCGGCTGCCGCAGGAGGCGGCGCGCCAGCCGGGGCAGGGATCGGGCGCGGTGGCGACGCGCCCGGCGGTGGTGGAGCTGATGCTAGATGTGGCCGGCTATCGTCAGGAAGAGGCTTTGACTGACCGGCTGGCACTTGAGCCGGCGGCGGGCGAGGGGGCTTTTCTGTTGGCTATGGCTCGCCGCTTGCTCGCAAGCTGGCAGCGCCAGGGGCGAGCCGCGCGCGATCTGGCGCCGGCCCTGCTGGCATACGAGCTGGATGAGGGACGGGCCGCCCGTGCCCGTCAGGCGCTCTGTGGGCTGCTGGCTGATGTTGGCTTCGGCGCTCAGGAGGCTCAGCGCCTGGCTGCGGCCTGGTTGCGTACGGGCGATTTCCTGCTGGAGGCCCCAGGTCTGCCCGCCGCCGATCTCGTGGTGGGCAATCCGCCCTATGTGCGGCCAGAGGCGCTGCCCCGCGAGCGCCTGCGCCTCTATCGCTCGCTTTATCGGACAATGCGCGGACGAGCCGATCTCTATGTGGCCTTTCTGGAGGCGGCGCTCTGGCGTCTGAAGCCGGGGGCGGTCTGTGCCTTCATTTGTCCCGATCGCTGGCTCTTTAACCAGTACGGGGCCGAGCTGCGTCGCCTGGTAGCTGAGGCTTTCAGCCTGGAGCTGGTGCTTGAGATGCACCGCGCCGCGCCCTTTGCCCAGAACGTGACGGCCTATCCCGCTATCACCTTGATCCGCCGCGCCGAGCAGGATCACCTTGTCCTGGCCCGTTTCGAAGAGGAGGAGCCGATGGCCTCGGAGGATGAGGCTGCCAGCCGTCTGCGGGCGGTGGCCGAGGCCCTGGAGGCTATGCGTCAGGGGAGGACGGTCGCGCTCCCCGCGGGCCTGCGGGCGAGGCGGGTGGAGGGAGCGGGGCGCCTGCGGGCTGCCACCGGTTGGCCGGGGCCTGCCCTGTCGTCCGAGCGCCTGGCCCTCTTGCGCCGGCTGGAGGAGCGTTTCCCGCCACTGGAGTCGGCAGAGAGCGGCACGGTGGTAAGCATCGGCCTGGCGACGGGTCTGGATGAGGTCTTTATTACGAGCGATCCAATGCTGGTAGAGCCGTCGCGCCTGCTGCCGCTGGCTCTCCGGGGCGATACAGCGAGCGGTGTGCTGCGCTGGTCGGGCCATTATCTGGTAAATCCCTGGTCGCCAGAGGGCCTGGTCCCTCTGGAGGATTTTCCCCGTCTGCGAGCCTATTTCCTGCGCCATGAGTCGCTGCTCAGGCAGCGCTATGTCGCTCGCCGTGCTCCCGCCCAGTGGTATCGCACCATTGATCGCGTACAATTCCCGCTCGTTGGGCGCCGCAAGCTCTATGTGCCGGATATCGCGCGCTGTCTGGAGCCTGTGCTTGATGAGGGACAGACCTACCCTCACCACAATTTGTATGTGATTTGGTCTGAGACGTGGGATCTGGAGGCGTTGGGCGGGCTGCTGCTCTCGGATGTGGCGCTCTTTTTTGTGGCCTGCTATGGGGTGCGCATGCGCGGTGGCTATTATCGCTTTCAGGCCCAGTATCTGCGACGGATTCGCCTCCCTCGTTTGAGTGAGGTGTCGCCAGACCAGCAGGCCGGACTAGTGACGGCCTTCCGTCAGCGTGATCGGCGCCTGGCGACGCGCATCGCCTTGGAGCTGTATGGGATCACGCTCTGCCCGCTGTGAGCTGAGCGCCGGTGGCGCCGTCAGTCGATGGCGCCGGCCAGGAAGCGATCGACAGCGGCAAAAGCCTCACCCAGAGCTGGCCCCAGCTCGGGCGCTAGCTTGATCAGGCCCCCCACCAGGGGAAAGAGTCGCAGCGCCTGCAGACGCGTGTTGACCCGCGACCACGCCCGCTGGACCAGGCGCAGCAGCTCCTCATGCTCGCCTGCCTCTTCCAGGGCCTGCCCCAGCGTCAACAAAACCTGCGCCTGTCTCTCCTCTGTGAGAGTGGCGCTGAGGCGCTGAACCTCGGCCCAGGCCTGGCGCGCCCGCTCACGCTGGCCTGCCTGCGCGAAGGCCCGTCCCAGGACCGCCAAGGCCCGGGCCCGCTCTTGATCAGCCTCAATACTGTGACTGATGCGCTGCGCGGCCTCCCATTCCCCAGCCTCAGCCAGCGAAGCCACTAACTCGCTCTTCAGCTCGTTCGCCCGCGGGCTATGCACTAAGCACTGCGCTAAGCACTTCAGCAGACGCTCTGCTTCGTCCCACTCCCGCGCAGCGATGAGGGCCTTGATCAGATCGGCCAGAACCTCCACCTGCACCCCTTCGCTCGACAGGGAGACAATGCAGCGCTCGCTCTGCCGCCAGTAGTGCCGGGCTCGCTCGCGTTCGCCAGTGGCGGCGATGGCTCCCCCAAGGGCGGCCAGCAGCTCTGCCTGCTGCGCCACCTCGACGCCGGCGATGAGTTGCTCGCACTCGCGCCAGCAGGCCTCGGTCCGCGCCCGCTGCTCAGGCTCTGCCGCTCGCGCGTAGGCCTGCCCCAGGATCAGCAAGGCCTCGACTCGCTGAGGGGCCAGCTCAATGGCGCGAGCGTGCCGCTCGGCCTCTTCCAGGCGCCCGGCCCCAACCAGCTCGCGCACCAGGAGCACGCGAGCATCGGCCCGCTCCCAGCCGTCAGGAACGCGCTCAACAATGCGTTCGGCCTCGGCCCATTCGCCGGCCCGGGCCAGCTCGCGCGCCAGCGCCTGATAGCCGTCGGATTGCTTCCAACTGCTGTCTTCGCTCGCAATCAGGGTCTCGGCTTCCTGCCAGAGATGGCGGGCCCGTTCTCTGGCGCCCGCCTGGGCCTCCAGTCGTCCGAGATAGGCCAGGACCGCGCTCCGCTCTTTGCCTTCTACTAGACTGCGGACACAGCGCTCCACTTCGTCCCAGGTCACGGGCGAATCGATGGCCGATGCAAGGGTGATGGCTGCCTGACGCTGCTCGCGGGTGGTGGCCTGCTTGCGCACCAGGCTGGTGATCTGTCGCCAGAGCTGCTCGGCCTCGGCTCGCCGCCCGGCCTGGCTGAGGCCGCGGCCCAGGGTAATCAACAGCTCGGCCTGTTGTTGCCAGTCGCCGAGCGCGCTGGCGAGACGGCTGGCCTCCTGCCAGCGCTCAAGCTGAACCAGGCTGCGCATGAGCAGGGCCAGGGCCTCGCGCCGCTCTTCGCCCTCGGGCAGGGCGCGAATGATGGCCTCGGCCCGCCGCCAGTAGCGCTGCGCCTCGTCCAGGAGGCCTGCCCGCGCCACGGCCTGGCCCAGCAATACACAGGCCTCCTGGTGCTCGTCAAGGCTCTCTAGCCGCCCAAGCTCAGCCTCGGCCTGCTGCCAGAGGCGCCGCGCCTCGTCCACCTGGCCATGCTCGGCCCGGGCCTGTCCGAGCGCAATCAAGGCCCGCAGACGCTCGCGCGGGAGGGCGATGCTGCTGCTGAGTCGCTCGGCTTCGGACCAGCGTTCGGCGGCGGCCAGGGCCTGGACCAGCAGCTGTCGGGCCTCGGCCTGTTGCCGCTCGTCCGCGAAGTGCTCACAGATGGCCTCGGCTTCCGACCAGCGCCCAGCCTCAGCCAGGGCCTGGAGCAGCGCCAGTCGCGCTTCGCCCTGCTGCCAGTGGTTGGGAATGTGCTCGCAGAGGCGCTCGGCGTCGCTCCAGCGCTGAGCACCAGCCAGGGCCTGGACCAGCCTGACCAGGGCAAGGATTTGCTCCCAGGCAAAGGGGATGGTCAGAGCCAGGCGCTCAGCCTGCTCCCAGAGAGCCTGCGCCTGAGCCGCCTCGCCGGCCTGAGCCAGCTCGCGCCCAAGCACGGCCAGGGCAGCGACGCGCGCGCCAGCGGCGTGCTTGGGAATGGCGGCCAGCGCCTCTGTGGCCTCGCGCCAACGGCGTGCTCGCGCCAGGGCGGCGACCAGGGCCTGACGCGCCTCGTCTTGCAGGGTATCAGAGGGCATGACCTCGATGATCTCCTCGATCTCGGCGCTCTGCCCGGCCTCGGCCAGCCCCTCGGCGATCTGCAAGAGGGTCTCAGCGCACGGGGCGGCCAGGGCGATGCGCCGTGCCACGTCGATGGCCGCCTGCCAGAGCTGCAGCGCCGACTCACGCCAGCCGGCCTTGTGGAGGTCCGCCGCCAGCTCGCTCAGCAAGGGGGCCAGTCGGTCCGGCTCGCTGCTGCGCCGCGCCACCTGGCAGGCGCGCCAGTAGAGCGGCCCGTAGTCGCTCTCCGGTGCCCCCTGCTCCTGAAGCTGGCGCGCGATGGCCACCAGGGCCTCAAGCTGGCGCCCGGGATCGCTGATGAGGTCGGCCAGTCCCAGGGCCTCGCGCTGGCGCCCAAGCTGAACGAGCAGGGCAAAGGCTTCCGGCGGGTAGCGCTCGGCCTGACTGCTCAGGCTGCAACGCAACAGGGTGTAGTGCCAGAGGCGGGGGAGCTGGGCCAGCCCTTCTTTGAAGCTCCAGCCTTCCCAGGCGGCGGCCTGACGCCCAAAGTTCAGGTCGCCAGCATAGGCGCGCGTGCTCGGATCAAGCTCGTGAATCTTGCGCTGTCCGTAGCGGCCGGCATCCAGGAGGGCAAAGAGCCGCTCCCAGGCCCGCCCGTAGAAGAGGTGGGCCGCCAGGTGCTGGCGGGCATAGCGCCGACGTGCGTTCTCGTCGGGATTGCGAGGCGCTTCTTGCCAGATCAGTTCACTGCCGCCACGCTCGCACCAGTCGGACAGGACGCGATGCCAGTGGGCCTCTTCGGCTATGGTGAATAGATAGGGCTTGTCCGGCTGCTGCGGGTCCTGACGCAGATAGTCGCGGAGCTTGGAGTGGAAGAGGCTGTAGCACCCGTTGCCGTCGACGACCAGCAGGCCGCCGAGCTGTTGCAGGGCGTCGCGCACTTGATAGGTGGGGAGGGGGGCCAGAATGTCGCTCAGTTGAGTGGCTGCCAGCGGCTCGCGGGCGACCAGCAGCAGGCCCAGCAGGGGATAGCTGGCGCGCTCCCAATGCGGATCTTGCTTGAGGCGCTCGATGCTCAGGGTGAAGATGTGGGCGGGATTGTGAGAGAGGCGCGCGCTGAGGGCTTCCGGGGTCAGGCCCTGGTTGCTCGCCAGCTCGCGAGCGATCAGGTTGAGGTAGAGGGTGTTCTGTTCCGCGAGGGCGTAGAGACGGTCGCCTTCGGCGCGCGTGAGCTGCAGGCCGTGCGCCTGGAGCAGTTGGTCGAAGTCGGTGCGGCTGAGCGGCGGCAGGCTGTACTCACGCTCAGGCCCGCGCGCGTGCAGGGCTGCCAGCGTGTCATCGGGCCGGCTGCCGAGGACCAAGACGCAGCCCGGCGGTGGTCTCAGGGGGAGAAAGCTCAGATCGCGCTTGCCGAAGGCGTTGCGCGGAAGCTGGTCGAGGCCGTCGATGCAGATCAGAACGGGCCTGCCGGCTTCGCTCAGCTTGTTGAGCAGGTTCCAGAAGACCGCGGTGAGCGTGGCGCGGCTGGTCCCGGCCAGCAGCAGGGGCGTCGGGTCAAGGGCTGCGGCGAGGATGAGGCGCGCGAGCAGGTCGCGCAGCAGGGCCACGGCGTGATCGGGAGGTGGGTCGAGTGGCAGGAAGTGATGGGGGACGCGCTCCGGCCCCTCTTCCTGGACCAGGCGGGCGATGAGGCTGCTTTTGCCCTGGCCCGCCTGCCCGCTGATGATCAGGTAGCCGCCGCCCGGCTGCAGGTCGGCGATCTGCTGGCGGATGGCGGCTAGCTCGGCGTTGCGTCCGACAAAGCCGTCAAGGCAACTGGCGATAAAGGGACGGTGATCGATGAGCATGGCGCCAATGGCCCGCGCGTGCTCGGGCGCGAGCTGACCAGCTCCGTCAGAACGCGTGCGCGGCTGCAGCGCGCTCATGAGGCGGCGCAGCCCCTCCTCAACGCTGTACAGACCTTCGTCGCGCGGTCGCCAGAGGCTGAGGGCTTTGGGCGGCTGGCCCAAGGGCAGGGCTTCTAGCTTGCCAAGTGGGGTGTGCTCCCAGCTCACGGGGCGCACGATGATGGGGACGACCGTCGTTGCGTGCTCGCGCCACCGCGCCAGGGCTGTTGCCATTTCTTGCTGACACTGGTCGTCGTCGAGAAAGGAGGGACTGATGAGGAGCAGGATGATGTCGGCACTCTCCAGGGCGGCGCGCCTGGCTTGCTGGATGTCGCTGCCGGCCAGGATCTTCCCCGGCCCGCTGATGATCGGTACTTCCAGGCCGGCGGCCCGCGCAGCTAGCCTCACCCGCTTCTCGATATGCTCGCTCCAGTTGCTTTCCGCGCTGGTATGGCTGATGTAGACGTGCAGGCGACGATCGGCTCGGCTCTCGGCTCCCATGCTGCTCCTCTGCCTTACCACGGCTTATGGTCCTGGCGTGACGGTCGAAGGAATGCGGCGCCTGGCGGCTGGCGTCGTCGGCGCTCTCAGGCTGGCCCGCGCCCGCGGGCTTTTCCCGCCGACAGGGCAACCCGCTGCTCTTGTCTTAGCAGGCTGCCTGCTCCTTCGGTAAGTATACCATAGAATACGGCACAGCGTCATCCAGAATACTGGCCGCTTGTATATGGTAGAGCGCACAGACGCACCAGACAGCGCTTGGCCGCAGAGAATGCTGTTTTTCCGCGAAACTCTTCCCTAAATGGCGCGGGTGCGCTATACTGGCGGAAATATCTCGCATATGAGGGCAGAACTGTGCTTCGGCTGCGCGTGAAAGAGGTCGCACGTGAGAAGGGATTGTCAATGAACCAGCTATCGCATCGTGCAGAGGTCAGCTATAACATCATTAAGGCCATCTATCGCAATCCGTATCGGCCCACCAATACAGCGACTGTCAACCGCATTGCGCGGGCCTTGGGCGTGCCGACGACCGCTCTGATGGAAGATGTCTCGGAGGAGGAGATGGCCCGCGAACAGCTCGCCCTGGCGGCGGAGCTGGCCATACCGCGCCGGCCCGGGCGCCGGCCTCGCAACCAGAACCGGCCCCCAGTCTGAGATGAGGAGCGCCGCCAGGCCGGGCAGGCCCAGGCGACCAGCCCAGTAAGCCAGCGAGCAAGGGCCAGGGCCGGCAAACGCAGAGAGGCTCTGGCCAATCCGCGCCTGGGTGTCGGATCTGATTGGCTGGCCATCTGCCCTGATGCCCGCGCGCTCCGGCGGCACTGCTGAGTTAAGCTGAACTTGCGCAAAAAGATGGCGCGCGTGGTCCGCTCGCGCCGAGGCCGCTCAGGCTCGACGCTCCCACCCGCGTCATCTCGCGGAATCTCTGCCATCGCTGCCTTGAGTAAGGCGGCTGTCTGCGCCAGGAGAGAAGGGGGCCTTCTCGCTCGCGGGTTGACTGGCTGGTAGGAGACTGCAGGCTGCCAGCGTTGGGACAGGGATAGAGATAGAGAGAGAGAAGGGGAGCGAGAAGGCCCCGCTTCACTGCCTGGGCGTTGAGGGGTTCAGTTGCGGCTCCCACCTCCTTTCAGGGTCGCTTGCATGGGCGGCAGAACCAGGCTCAAATAGCTGCGAAGCTGCTCGCAGCTCGCCAGGACTTGATCACGCTCTTGGGTGGCGGCGATCTTGCCGCGCACCAGCCGGGTAAAGGTGGCGATGGCTTCGGTGATCAGCCCCAGCTCTTCCCAGCTCAGCATGATGACTTGCCCGCTGAGAATCTGCTCAATTTTGAGCAGCGCAAGCTGAATCTGGTTGATGCGGCGCTCGTCTACCTCCGGCCGCGGCTGATCGGCCTGGCCACTCTGCAGGTAGCGCCCATAGAAGAGCAGGATGTACTTGATGGCTTTGAGGTCATCGGCCCCAATCCCCATCATCACCCGCTTCCCATCCCGCTGCCCCTCCTTCATCTTGCACTTCCTTTCCGTACCGGCTAAACAACACTGCCATCGAATCCCTTGCTTGCACCTTGGGGGTCCGTCCTAACCCATCCAAATTATATCTTCAAAGTATCAATTTGTAAATATCTCCTTACAAGGAGATATCAAGAAATGGAATTACCGGCATAGCGACTGGCTGGTATGCTAAGAAAAAAAATAAGTGGGGGAACCAGCTTGCTACGCCTGCGCGTTAAAGAGGTTGCTCTAGCAAGGAAAATGTCAATGCACCGACTTTCTCTGCAAGCGCAGCTGAGCTATCACGTCGTTCGTGAGATTTTCGTTGACCCCTACAAGCCGGTCTCCTCAGATACCATTAATCGCCTAGCCGAAGCGCTGGGCGTGCCGGTCACGGAGATCATCGAAGATGTACCGCGGGAGCAGGCTGAAAAAGAACGGCAGCGGCTTAGAAGGAGGACCTTTGAAGACAAAACATCTCCCAGTTGAACACTTGACAGCAGATGAGCAGAGGCGAACGTCCGGTCAACCGCCCGGCCACAGGAGGGCAGGGATGGTATGCCTGGAAGAGTAGAAAAGGGCGAACGCAAGAAAGAACCCGCGTGTGAATCTCTGGCAAACGGTGTATACTCTTCCCAACAGCAGCGCAGCATGATCTGCCTGCTGTACTGCCCTGAAGCGGCGGACGCTGAAAGTTGGTCACAGCCAGGAAGCAGACAGACAGACGGGGAGACGAATGAGCGAGCCAGATAAAACGCAGCGCCTCATTCGCCGGTTGCCGGGCCTGGCATGGCAGGAAAGTTGAGGGGAATGTATGCTACGGCTGCGCGTCAAAGAGGTTGCTCAAGAAAAGAACATCTCAATGCATCGGCTGTCTATGGTGGCAGAAATCAGCTATTACATCATCAGAGGCATTTGCGCCAACCCATATAGAACGATCTCCACCTACACCCTGAACCGCGTCGCCGAAGCGCTGGGCGTGCCGGTCACGGAGATCATCGAAGACGTACCGCGAGAGCAGGCCGAAGCGGAGCTCCAGCAGATCAAGCGCAAAGCCTCCGGCGGCAAACCCTCCACTCGTCAAGCCTAGCAGAGAGGCCTTGGCGGCATCAGCGCAGCACTCAGCCACATAGCGCACGCCGGCCCCTTCAGAACAACGACAGCCACGGGAGAGCACGAACGAAAGCGAGCGACATCGCGTGCAAACACCCTGGTGAATAGTGTATACTCTTCAAGAGAGAAGAAAAGGGGCGTCTGCTTGCTAGATCATCATCCAGCGCAACGCTGATGCTGCCTGGGGCGACTGAGAGGAGCGCGCGAATCAACGCCAGGCGCAGCGCTGGGCGACGAAAGAGGCGAGCGGGCGCAGGAGCCAAACAACGAGAAACCAGCCGAAGCGGAGCGCGCTATCCTGGCCCGTCCCTCACGCCGCCACCTGGCCGGAGAGCGATCCACCCGAGGCGTGCTCCAGAGCGCTGGAGAAAGGAGCAGCCTCGCATGACTACCGACGGCGAAAGGCTGGCCCTGGAACAAGCGATCGCCCAGCGCCAGCTCGAACTAGAGCACTACCGCCGCAGCGGTGATCGCTGGCACCAGGCGACCACCCTCCATGAACTGGGAGGACTCTACCAAAAGCTAGGGCAGCCCGGGAATGCGCTCACTTCATACGAGCAGGCCCTGAGCATCTTCCAGCAGCTTGGGGACTTCCTGGGAGAAGTTGCCACCCTTCACAACCTTGGCGTCCTCCTCAAAGACAAAGACCCCGAGCGCGCGCGCGCCTCATACGAGCAAGCCCTGACCATCCTGCGCCACCACAACGACCGGCGAGGGCAGGCCTTCACCCTCCACAACCTTGGCCAGCTTTACGAAAGCCTTGGGCGTGATGAACAGGCAAAAGCCGCTTACCAGGAAGCCATTGCGATCCTGCAGGCCCTGGGCGAACCCAGCAACGAGGCCGTCCCCTTCATCAACCTGGGGCGACTGGCCGAGCGAAGCGAGCGCTACGACGAGGCCCGCCAGTACTACCAGCAAGCGCGCCAACTCCTGCAGCAAGCCGGTGCCCTCAAGCGCGAACTGATAGCCATCAAAGACCTGGGGCGGCTGGCCGAGCGTCAGGAGCGCTACAAAGAGGCCCGGCGCCTCTACGAAGAAGCCTGCGTCCTCTGCCGGCGACTCGGCTACCGTGAAGGCGAAGTTGGCTTTCTCCTCAGCCTGGCCGGGGTCTACCACCAAAGCGGGCAGCTCCTACAGGCGCGAGCCACCTACGAGCAGGCCCTGACCCTGCAAGCCGGGAGCCAGGATGACCCGCTCAGCCTCTTCGCCATCCACCTCGACCTTGGCGGCCTCCTCTTTATGCTTGCCCTCACCGAGAGCGCCCGCCGCCACTACGAGCAGGCCCTGACCCTGGCCAGGAGCAACGACCTGCCCCCCTCCTGCGAAGACATGAGCTGGAACGCCCTCGGGCAGTTCTTCCATTACCTGGGCCAGCCCGTCCAGGCCATCGACCGCTATCGACGGGCCTTCCTTAGCCGCGCCCGCAGCGGCGACATCACCGGCCTCATCCTCACCCTGTGCTCCCTCGGCGACCTCTACGGCCACTTTGGCCAGCTAGAGAGCGGCCTGGCCCACCTCCTCGAGGCGCGCACCATCGCCGAGGAAGAGGGAGACAGCGCCACCTGCGCCAGCATCGACGACCGGATCGCTTCCATCCGCAACCAGCTTGGTCCCGAAGCCTTTGCCTTTATCCGCCAGATCAGCGAATCTGAGCGCAGCCTCCTGATCGAGGCCACCATCGCCGGCATCATCTCCCCCGAGCTTAGCCAGCAAGAGCGGATCATCCTGCCGCCCGAGCAGCTCAGCCCGCTGATCGAGCGCATCAGCCTGGCCCTGGCGGACCAGAGTCCGCCCCAAGAGAGGCAGGCCCTGCAAAGCGAACTAGAGCACCTGCGGGCCCAGGCCCAGGCCCAGAGCGCACCTGACGAAACCGAACAGCGCGCCCGCGCCGCGGCCGCCGACTTCTACGCCGCCCTCCTGGCCCTGCTAGAGGGAGAGCCTGCCGGGCTGCCCGCCGAGCATCCCTATGCCCTGCCGCTCTCCCTTATCCAGAAAGGCCAGACCGCCTGGAGGGCCTCCCAGATAGCAAGCAATCAGCAAGATTAGCCATTTTGGGCTAACTCTCGCGTTCTCTTCGTGTGCTTCTTCTCACTACTTGACAGATAGGTATATCAATCCAGAAAAATTTGTTATATACTTAAGACAGAAATAGCTACCAAGCAAGTAGCTATGTACCCTGTATATCTCAAGCGTGTAGCTGCTCACAATACAGCAGCGGGCTGCCCGGCCTGGGGCCGGAGGCAGCCGGGCTGAAGAAGAGAAGAGCGCCAGAGGATCGGGCCAGTCGGCGTGAGCGTCGGGGGGAGAAGGGCGTCGTAGGCGTCGTAAGCCAGCCAGTCGTGAAAGAAAAGGAACCTCCGAGCCAGGCACCTGACACATCGGCATATCTGCGCTCATCCCTGCCGTCCGCGCGGCGTCCGCTTCCGCCTGAGTAAGCAGAAGGGGGAAGAGAAGGCGCCGCAGCGAGCGGCGAGCAGCGCGCGCAGGAGGCCGGGTCGAACGACCCCTAGTCTGATAGTATCAGAGGAGTTGCCAGCAATGGCATACGAGCAAGACCATGAAGAGCCGGGTCACATGACCCGCAGTGAAGCAATTGCGCACTATCAACAACAACTAGAGCGGCAACGCGCGCAAGGGGACCGGGATGGTGAGATGGCTAGCCTCTTCAGGCTCGGCCTCCTTTTCCAAAGAGAGCATGATCTTGAACAGGCTTGCGACTACTATCAGCAGGCGCTGGTCCTCAGCCGCGAACGAGGCCTACGCTTTGAAGAAGCAAACGCCCTCTGCAGCCTGGGCACCATCTATCAGCAGCGTGGCCAGCGCGAGCGAGCGCTACTCGCTTACCGGCAGGCCTTAAATATCCAGCGCGAGAACGGCTTTCTGCCGGGCGAAGGCATCACCCTGGGACGGCTGGCCACCCTCTACCATGAGCTGCACCACGATCAGCAAGCCCTCATCTGCTATCGCGAAGCCCTGGCCATTCATCGAGAAGTAGGCAACCGGCGCAGCCAGGGCACCACCCTCAACAACCTGGGCAGCTTCTATCAAGAGCACGGCCAGATACAGCGGGCCTTCCATTGCTTTCAAGAAGCCCTGCTCATCCAGCGCGAAATAGGCGATCAGCGCGGCCAGGGAGCCACCCTGAGCAAACTGGCCTGCCTCTCCTTCGCACTGGGACAGATCCAGCGCGCTCATGCCTACTATCAGGAAGCGCTGCTCCTGCTCCGCGGCGAAAACGACCTCCCCCTCTTAGCGCTCACCCTCAGCGGCCTGGGCCAGCTTTATCAGACCTGTCTGCTCCCCAGAGAAGCGTTACGCTGCTACCGCGAAGCCCTCAGCCTCGCGCGCCTCATCCAGGACCAGGAGCGAGAGGCCATCATCCTGAGCAACCTGGCGATTTTCTTCGCCTTCTTCAATCAGACGCGCCTGGCGCTGGCCTGCTTTCTACGCATGCGCGAGCTGCAAGACTGGCCGGCGCCGTCTGGCCAACGCGATGAAGTGGAGGCCTCGATCGCCCTGCTTCATGAGCGGCTGCGAGAGGAGGGCATCAACGAGGAGCTAGAGGAACTGGCGCCGCGGGCCGCCGACCTGATCGCCGAGGCCCTGGAACGGCCACCCACCCAGGCCATGCGGGCCCTCAGCCGGGGCGCCCTGACACTAGAGATGCTGGCCTTCATCAGCGAAGCGGTTGTCGACGTCTGTACCGCCCATCCCGAAGCCAGCCTGGCGGTGCGCGTGATCCTGCAGCGCGCGCGGGAGGTCCTGCGGGCCCAGCTTGCCAATGGCCTGGCTGGAGCGGGGACCGGCCATCAAGAGCTAGAATTGTTGGCCGCGCTGCAGGGCCTGCTTGATGGCCAGGCGGTCTCTCTCCCGCCGCGCCATCGCTATCAGACCCTGCTAGAGACCCTCAAGCGAGGGATCGACCTCTACTTTAGCGATCCCGACCACCAGCAGCAAGAGCACGCGCCGGGCAGAGGCTAGCCCTGGCCAGCGCCTGACCCGACCGGAGCGGTCGTGAGCCGCGGCGCGCTCTCCGCGGGGCCAGTTCCCTGGCCGGCGCGGCTGCTCACGGCTTCGGCTCACAACCGCTGACGGCCCGCGTCGCTCTGACTGCCGTCCTGTCTGGCGGCTTCCACCGCTCAGCGCATCCGATCGAGGCCCTCACTGCAAAAGAAGCGCCAGCGCGACCCTATTTACAGAAACACTCACAAGTCTGATAATAGAAGTGATCTGCGTATTCCAGCAGAAGAGGAAGAGCATCGTTAAGAAGCTGAGGCACATCATCTAGCGGTGTGGCATCGACAGATAGAGAGAGAGCGGGATGGGTGCCCCAGGGTTGTTCAGCTCTTCAAGAAGGGGGATTCATGCAAGAACCACAGCAAGCCTCAGATCGCGAGGCCCTGCAGGGGTCATCTCCGGCGCCGGGACCCGAGCAGATGGCGCCAGTTCAAGCCGCAGCGGCGGGCGGCGGACAGGGTCAGCCGGCCATGCCTCCAGCCAGCCAGCCGCAGTTTTTCCAGCCGGCTACCCCGGGCCATCAGGGGGACCTGGTTCTACGCACCAGCCTCCTTATGGCGCTGGCCTTCTTCATCATCATGGCCCTGCTCAATGCCTGCACACTGACGCCCCTGGGCGACGCCCTCGGTCGGCTAAGCGTGAATATGGCCAGTGGCATGCTTGGGTATGACAGTGTGACCCTGGCTAATTACCTCTATAGCCTGATCTTCAGTCTGGTTCAGGCACTGCTGGCCGCCTGCGTCTATCTCGGCGCCGGCCTCTTGCTGGGGCGGCGCACCGCTAACATGGGCGTGGTCATGCGCGCAGCCGGCCTGGCCACCCTCTGGTATGTCCTGCTCGATGTCTTGTTCCCATTCCTCTTTACGGTCATTTTCTTTCAAATACGATCAATACCTTTATATGAATTAAATTCATACTTTTCTTCTTCAGATTTTATTAGACAATACATCATATTCACCATCTTTGATACAGTCATGATCGGCATCTTTGGCCTTGGGGCAGCCGCTCTTGGAGGGGAGCTGACTCTCCCAAGACTGCCGCCCGTGCGCCTTGATCCCTACCTGATGCAAGGACCCTATCCGGTCCAGATGCCCTATCCCATGCCAGGCGGACAGCCAGCGGGCGGGAGCGGGACGCCGCCCTATCCGGGGCCGGGGACACCACCGGGAGCAAGGCCCAATCAAGAGCCGCCGACCACCGCTTGAGATCTCGGCCTGATGCGCTGTCGCCAGAGAGGCGACCGGCCTGGAGAGACAGCCGTCCCGGCGCTGGCCTGCCCGCGCTCGCCCGTCGCCATTCTTCAGGAGCGCGAGCCAGCGCCGGGCTGTCAGGCTCTTGAAAGCAGACGCTGCCTGCCTTGTAACGCCAAAGCAGAGGTTCAGAGAGAGAAGAAGAAGATCAGAGACCCAACCTAAAAGGAAGCGGAGCGACCTCCGCCGGCTCGGCAGCGGGCAGCCGAGCCGCCCCAGCCTCCTGAACCGCCAGCGCTGGACAAAACCGCCGCCAGCGCTTATACTTGCTCATAGAAAAGCAACGCCTGGCGCGCCAGTCTTGCGCCGGCCAATGATAGTCATAGCAGCCTGGCTGGCTGCGGAACCTGGGCAGCCTGCACCTGCCGCAGGGCAAAGCGAAAGAAGAGAACCTGATGGACGTCGAGCGCGGGCCCCACGCGGAGCAAGAGCCTCCGACGCGCAGGGCTGAGGAAGCGGCTCCGGGCGAGCGAACGCTGTCGGAGCGAGCGGCGCAGGCGTCAACAGCAGCCGGCCATGCTCCAGGGCATAGCGGCCTCTGGTCGGGGGCCGACCCCATCCTCCGCAACACCCTCATCGTCCTCACCGCCGCCTGGTATCTCGTCCTCTTGCTCCCCGTCAGCCAGGCCCTGGATGTCCTCGTCACGCCGCTGGCCAATTTCCTCATGGACCATCTCCATTTTGGCGACATCTTCTCCATCATGGTCGCATATGCCTTTTGGGCCTGCCTCATTCAAAGCGGCCTGGCCATCATCTGCTACTTCGCCTGCGGCTGGCCGCCCACCGAAAAGAGCGCGCCCGGGCTGCCCTCGCCTCCCCACGGCCTTAGAGCAGCCCTGCGCGCCACCGCCTGCTACCTGCTGGCCGACGCCATCCTCTTTTTCCCCTTCTTCATCCTCTACCTGTTTAGCTACGGCGGCTTTCGCATCGAGACCCTCCTCTTAGCAGGCATACTGCTCTACTCCGTCACCCTGCTGCTGGCGGGCGGCCTGCTCTTCAACGGCCTGCTAGCCCTCACCTTCGGCCTGGGGGCCTACTGGCTGGCCAATAGCCTGGGGCGCAGCCTCAGAAAGACCACGGCAAGAAAGACCTGACTCCTGGCCGCCTCATCTCCCGGCTCTTCGACCTGCTACTGAGAGCGGCAATGGCAGACAACAGGCCTGGCACTGGCGAGCGCCAGAAGCCCAGCGCCCCGGCCCAGCGAGCAGCGCTGCACCTGAGCGGCCCCGACGCTGACGTCCTGACCTGGCCTGGTCCGAGCCGAGCCGAGCCGGGTCGGGCCGAGCCAGAGGGCTACCAACCCTGCTCACGATAAATCTTCAGCGTCTGCTGATCGCCCGGCACATAGCTCACCATAGAGTAGCTGCTCATCCCCGTAAAGACCGTCGTAGCCGTACGCAGGGTCAGGCGGCCCAGCTCACTATGCTGCACCTGGAAGACAAAAGACGGAGCCGGCTTCCCGCTGGGATAAGCCGCCGCCGCGATGCGCTTAAACTCCGGCAACTCGCGCAAACGACGCCACAGCTCCTTATACTCAGGCAAATGCGTCATCGTATGCGTATTATACAAGAAATCACTCACCAGGCGGCGAGCCAGATCCTCCCAGCCATGAAAGCGGCGGCGCATCTGCGGATCAAAGACGAACTCCAACAAATGCAACTTGGGATGATGCTCAGCCAGATGAGGATCGATCTCAAAGAGGCGAAGAGAAGCATTATTCCACGAATGCAAGAACCAGAGGCGGTCGAGCGAATGCGCCGGGTACGACGTACTCTGCACCAACAAACTTGCCAGCTCGCCCAGCTCCAGCAAAGCGCTGCTCAAATGATCCGGCTCCACATGCTGGCCGGTCAAGCGCGTATAAGCCTCATAGAAACGCTGGCACTCCTCGCCCTGCAGCTCCAGAGCGCGGGCAATATTGCGCACCACATGCGGGGACGGATTGGCGCGCATGCCCACCTCCAAATGATAAATATACGTCCGAGAAAGGCGGCTCGCCTGAGCGAGCTGGCCCTGAGAAAGACCATGCTTCTGGCGCAGCTCCGTCAAGAGACGAGCGAACTCCGAACGCTCAGCGGCCTCAGTGCTCCGACTCATCGCTGAACCATCCTTGTGCGCTTTTATGTGTTAGCTACATCCTCATTATGGCGCAAAAATTGTTAGCTGGCAACGTACCCATCATCGGAAGAGCAACATATAATACTAGTAACAAGTGGGGACTGTATGCTCGGAAGGGTGGCCATCGTGGGCTGCCCGGTTGGCGTATCCTGGTGGATACCAGACAATGAGGAGCGAGAACATGCCTGATTCTGCGGTCAGCAAGAATACACAGCCGAACGAACAACCCTCGATGAGCGCAACGGTGCAGGCTGAGGCGGAGCTGTTGGCAAAGCGGCCCTGGATCAAACATTACGAAGAGGGTGTCCCCGTTCACCTGGAAATTCCCGACCAGCCCCTGACCTGGCTGCTTGACGAGACAGTCCGTCGTCATCCTGACAAGACCGCCTTTATCTACTACGGGACGCGCATCTCCTACGCGCGCTTTGCCGCCCTGGCCAACCGCTTTGCCGCGGCCCTTCAGCGGCTAGGCATCAAAAAAGGCGACCGGGTAGCCATTGCCCTGCCCAACATCCCGCAATATCCGATCGCCTTTTACGGCACCTTGCGACTAGGGGCCGTAGCCGTCCCGACCAACCCGCTCTACACAGAGCGCGAGATGCAGCACCAGATGGCCGACTCCGGGGCCCGTGTCCTCATCATGCTAGACATGTTCTATCCAGTAGTGCGAGCCATTCGAGACAAGACCGCCCTGGAGCACATCATCATCACCAGTCCCGCCGACTTCTTGCCGCCCCTGCTGCGCACGCTCTACCCCTTGAGCCAGCGCCGCGAGCGGCACAAGCAACCGCAGCCCCCCTTGACCAAAGAAGAGCTGCGTTCCGACCCCAAGCTGCTCCTCATGAGCGACCTGCTCAAGCCCACGAGCGCCGAAGGAATCGAGGTCTTCACGGTACCCGACCCGCCGCGCAGCTCGGATCTGGCCGTTCTCCAATACACCGGAGGCACGACCGGCCTCTCCAAGGGCGCCATGCTCACCCATCGCAACCTGCTGGCCAACGCCTACCAAACGCGCTACTGGACGCCGCGGGCCCATGATGCCGGAGAGACCGGCCTCTGCGTAGCACCCTTCTTCCACTCCTACGGCCTGACAGTAGGCCTCAACCTGGGCATTCTCGCAGCGGCCAGCATGGTACTGCTGCCGCAGTTCAAGCCCAAAGAAGTCGTGCGCGCCATCAAGCGCTACCGCCCGACCATGTTCCCGGGCATTCCCACCATGTACATTGCCATCATGCGCGAAGCCGGCAAAGACAGCAGCGCCTTCCAATCGATTCGCTACTGCATCAGCGGAGCCGCACCCCTGCCGGCCAAAGTACGACACGACTTCGAGAGCCTCTCGGGTGGCCGTCTCGTAGAGGGCTACGGTCTCAGCGAAGCCTCGCCCGTCACCCACTGCAACCCGCTCAACGGCGACGTACGCGAAGGCAGCATCGGCCTACCGCTGCCCGAAGTTGACGCCGCCATCATGGACCCCGAGAGCGGCAAACTGCTCCCGCCGGGCGAAATTGGCGAACTGGTGGTCCGCGGGCCGAACATCATGCAAGGCTACTGGAACCGCAAAGAGGAGACCGCGGCCATCTTCCGCGACGGCTGGATGCGCACCGGCGACCTCGGCAAAATGGACGAAGAAGGCTATTTTTACCTGGTCGAGCGCGCCAAAGACATGATCCTAGCCAGCGGCTTCAACGTCTACCCGCGCGAAGTAGAAGAAGTTCTCTTCCGTCATCCCGCGGTCCAAGAAGCGGCAGTTGTTGGCGTGCCCGACGAATACCGAGGCGAGACCGTGGCGGCCTTCATTGTCCTCAAACCGGGCGTAGCCGCCAACGACGCCACCCGACAAGACATCGTCAGCTTCTGTCGCAAAGAG
The DNA here is from genome assembly GCF_059696725.1 of Thermogemmatispora argillosa. Lineage (NCBI taxonomy): Bacteria > Bacillati > Chloroflexota > Ktedonobacteria > Thermogemmatisporales > Thermogemmatisporaceae > Thermogemmatispora > Thermogemmatispora argillosa. The sequence goes on from NZ_AP019377.1 coordinate 3,497,563, forward strand.
CTAACAGCATACAAAGTCCCCAAGATAGTCGAATTCCGTGAGAGCCTGCCCAAATCTCTCATCGGAAAAGTGCTGCGCCGCGAGCTGCGTGAGCAATGGCTCCAGCAGCGAGGCGCAGGCCAAAAGAACAACTGAGCCACGGCGACCGGGTCAGGCGAGCGAAGCGAGCGAGCGCAGCAGCCATCGACTGGCCCGGCGCGTCCGCCTGGCGGCAGTCAAACCACAACCCAAACAAGCGACGGTGAACACAACAACAACAACCCAACACCGATTCGCAACAAGCAAGACGCAAACGGCTGGGACCCTCGCCTGACCTGGCTGGGCGACGCGAGCGGCGTGCAAACACGGCACGCTGTCCGTGAGGCCAGAGCCGGCCTGGTGCCAGCCACTGGAGGTACAACGAAGCATGTCTACGACGATGAAGCCCACAGAGAGCGGAACGGCCTTCCTGCTGACGCCGGTCAGCGAGAGTGCCGACAAAATATTCACCCTGGAGCAGATGGATGACGAGCAGCGCTGGATCGCCGAATCGGCGGCCACCTTCGTCATGCGCGAGGTCCTGCCCAAGCTAGAGGCCGTTGAACACCAGGAGCCGGGCGTCATGCCCTCACTTGTCAAAAAAGCCGGAGAGCAGGGCCTGCTCATGATTGACATTCCCGAGGCCTACGGCGGGGCCGAACTGGGCCTGCTCACCAGCGCGATCGTCGCCTCCTCCATTCACGAAGCCTCCTTCAGCGTGGCCTTCGGCGCCCACACCACCATCGGCACCCTGCCGATCGTCTTCTACGGCACGGAAGAGCAGAAGCGCAAGTACCTGCCGAAGCTGGCCACCGGTGAATGGATCTCGGCCTACGCCCTGACCGAGCCGGGCGTAGGCTCGGACGCCATGAACCTCAGCACGACGGCGCGCCTCTCCGAGGACGGCAAATACTACCTGCTCAACGGGACCAAGCAATGGATCTCGAACGCCGGCTTTGCCGACCTCATGATTGTCTTCGCGCGCGTCGATGGCCAGCGGCCCTCGGCCTTCATCGTCGAGACAAGCTGGCCGGGCATCTCCACGGGCGCCGAAGAGCGCAAGATGGGCATCAAGGGGTCCTCGACCCGTCAAGTCTACTTTGAAGACACGCCGGTCCCCGTTGAAAACCTGCTGGGCGAGCTGCACAAGGGCTACAAGATCGCCTTCAACATCCTCAACATCGGGCGCCTCAAGCTCGGTGCCGGTGCTGTTGGGGGAGCGCGCACGGCCCTCGACCTGGCCGCGGCCTACACGACCGAGCGCAAAGCCTTCGGCAAATTCCTGCACGAATTCGGCATGATTCAAAAGAAGCTGGCGCGCATGGCCGCTGAGACCTACGCAGCCGAAAGCGAGGTCTTCCGCACCGCCGCCAACATCGAGAACGCCCGCCGCGGAGCCGGCGACAACACCGAGCAGGTCTTTAAGGCCATCGAAGAATTCGCCATCGAGGACTCCATCGCCAAGGTCCACGGCAGCGAAGTCCTGGCCTACGTCGTCGACGAGGGCGTCCAGATCTTTGGCGGCTACGGCTACATGCAGGAATACCCGATCGAGAAAGCCTATCGCGACGCCCGCATCCAGCGCATCTTTGAGGGCACCAACGAGATCAACCGGCTGGTGGCCGCCGGCACCCTCTTCCGCCGCGTCCTGGGCGGCAAGATCGACCTGATGCAGCGCTACCCGGCCATCGAGGCCCGCATCAAAGCTGGCGAGGTCCCGCCTGCCCCCGGCGACGAGGTGCCCGCCGAGCTGCGCGCCGCCGTCCACGCTGTCGAGCGCGCCAAGGACGTGGCCATCTACGCCGGCATGCGCGTCGCCATGCGCTACATGCAGGCCCTGGAAAACGAAGAGGAATTCATCGAATACCTGGCGAACCTGCTGATCGACATCTACGCCAGCGATAGCGCCCTGGCGCGCGCCATCCAGGCCATCCGCCGAGGCGACGAGAACAGCGACCTCCATAGCAAGCTGGCGCAGCTAGCGACCTGGCTGGCCCATTCGCGCATCCGTCTCAACCTGGACCAGATGATCATGACCTACTTTGAACCGGAGACGGTCGGCGAGGAGCTGGCTCGCGTGCGCGCCTACATCGGCGACTACCTGGTGAACGGCGTGGCGCTGCAGCGCGAGATCGCCGCCGCGGTCGTCGCCAAGAAAGGCTACCCGCTGCCGCACTTCTAAGCCACGCCCTGACTGGCTGGCTGACTGACCGGCCAGCCAGTCAGCCAACCGAGCAGATAACCAGATTCTCTCTCCTGCCCCCATTGCTATCCGGTGTGATAGCGTGACCGAGTGCCAAAGGCCGACGGCGGTCGGTGGACTGTGGGCGAGGGCCTGGCGGGCGCAGTGACCAGCCACGGACATCCCGGCCCACCCTTCCGCCGCCGTCGCCGGCTGGTCGCCGAAAGGAAGCGATGGATAGCGAACGCAAACAACCGTTGCAGGTCGGTGACGTCCTGACCTACGAGCGCACCTTTCAAGAAGAGGATATCCGCCTCTTCGCGGAACTCTCGGGCGATAAAGGCCGCCATCACATGCAGCCCGACGCCCAGGGCCGACTGATGGTCCACGGCCTGCTCACCGCCAGCATTCCGACCAAACTGGGCGGCGACCTCAACTTCATCGCGCGCAGCATGCAGATGGAATTTCTGCGCCCGGTCTTCGCTGGCGACCGCGTGCGCTGCGAAATGACCGTCAGCCGCCTGGAGCCAGAGGACGGCTATCTCCTCGTGGAGCTAGTCTCCGTCTGCCGCAACCAGCACGGCAAGGAAGTGCTGCGCGGACAGGCCCAGGGCATCATTCGCCAGGCGTCGCCATCTGCCAGCTCACCAGCCAGCGGGCAGGCCACAACCGAGCAGAGCACGCCCTAGCAAGGTGACCAACCGCCGCGGCTCGCCAACCCGGGCCGGCCCAGTGGAATAGTTCGCCTTGCCAGGCAGCACGCACCGACTCACGATCGGATCAATCGCACCACCCTGTCGCGGCAGCCCAAGGCTGTCCAGGCAGGTGCCCTGTTCTCACAACAAGCAGATACATACGAGGAGCAGATCCCCCATGATAGATGCTGTCATTGTCAGTGCCGTACGCACACCGATCGGGCGCGCCAACAAAGGCGCCCTCAAGGACGTTCGCCCCGACGATCTGGCGGCCTTTGCCATTCGCGGCGCCCTTGATCGCGTACCGCAGCTTGATCCCGCGCTCATTGAAGATGTCATTCTCGGCTGCGCCTTCCCTGAAGGCGAGCAAGGCATGAATATGGCGCGCATCGTCGCCCCGCTGGCCGGCTTGCCCGAGACCTGCGGCGGCGTCACCGTCAACCGTTTCTGTGCCTCCAGCCTGCAGGCGGTCAACATGGCGGCGCAGAGCATCATGCTCGGCCAGGGAGAGGCCATCGTCGCCGCCGGAGTCGAGAGCATGTCGCGCGTGCCGATGGGCGGCTTCAATCCCAGCTTCAACCCGCGCCTCATCAAGCCAGCCGAAGGCGAGAAATACGACTGGCCCTATCCGCCCACCGAGCAAGAGTACGGCTTCTACAGCTACATCCCGATGGGATTGACCGCCGAGAACCTGGCACGCAAATACAACATCAGCCGCCAGGCCCAGGACGCCTTTGCCCTGCGCAGCCATCAGCGCGCTGTCGCGGCCATTGACAGCGGCTTCTTCAAGCGCGAAATCGTCCCGGTCAAGCTGCCCGATGGGCGCATCATGGACACCGACGAAGGACCGCGGCGCGACACCTCTATGGAGAAGCTGGCCGCGCTGGAACCGGCTTTCCTCAAAGACGGCACCGTGACCGCCGGCAACTCCAGCCCGCTGAACGACGGAGCCGCCGCCGTCATCCTCATGTCCGCCGACAAAGCGCGCGAACTGGGCATTCAACCACTGGCGCGAGTCGTCGCGATGGCCGTCGCCGGCGTACGCCCTGACATCATGGGCATCGGGCCCGTCCCGGCGGTCAAGAAGGTCCTGCAACGTGCCCGCATGCAGCTCAGCGACATCGACATCATCGAACTCAACGAAGCCTTTGCTGTCCAGAACCTGGCCGTGATCCAGGAACTGGGCATCGACGAAGAGAAGCTCAATCCGCACGGAGGCGCCATCGCCCTGGGCCATCCCCTGGGTTGCAGCGGCGCCCGCATCGTCGCCACGCTCATCAATGACCTGCAGACCGCCGATAAGACCCTGGGTCTGGCCACCCTCTGTGTCGGTGGCGGCCAGGGCGTAGCGACCATCATCGAGAGGTTGTCGTAGTCATGGGGTACCAGATTCGCAAAGCGGCGGTCATTGGGGCCGGTGTCATGGGGGCCGCCATCGCCGCCCATCTCGCCAACGTCGGCATTCCCAGCCTTCTGCTGGACATCGTCCCGCCTGACGCTGGCACAGACCGCAACCGCATTGCGCGCACCGGCCTGGAGCGCGCCCTCAACGCCCGTCCCGCCGCTTTCTACAGCAAAGACAAAGCCAAACTCATCACTGTTGGCAACATTGAAGATAACCTGCAAGAGGCTGCACAAGCAGACTGGGTCGTCGAAGCCGTCTTTGAGCGACTCGATGTCAAGCAGCAGCTCTACGACAAACTGGAGCCGCTCCTTGGGGCTGAGACCATCGTCAGCTCCAACACCTCCGGTCTGCCGGCGCACCTGCTGACCGCCGGGCGCAGCGAGCGTTTTCGTCGTCACTTCCTGATCACCCACTTCTTCAACCCGGTGCGCTACATGCGCCTGCTGGAGATCGTCCCTGACCAGCAAACCGATCCGGCCCTGGTCAGCTTCATGCAGGACTTTGCCACCGAAGTGCTCGGCAAAGGCGTTGTCCTGGCCAAGGACACACCCAACTTCATCGCCAACCGCATAGGCGTCTATGGCTTCCTCTCGACCATTCGCCGGGCTCTCGAAGAGGGCTACAGCGTCAGCGAAGTCGACGCCATCCTTGGCCCCAGCATGGGCCGGCCCAAATCAGCGGTCTTCCGCACAGCCGACCTCTCCGGCCTTGATACGCTGGTCCATGTCGCCGACAACATCTACGAAAACGCTCCTGACGACCCCGAGCGCGAAGTTTTCCGCGTGCCCGAGGTAGTACGCGAGCTAGTGCGGCGTGGCTGGCTAGGAGAAAAGAGCGGTCAAGGCTTCTACAAGCGCATCAAGAACCCGGGTGGCGAATCCACCATTCTTGAGCTGAACCTGCAGACGCTGGAATACCAGCCCCAGCAGAAGCCGCGCTTCGAATCCATTGGGGCCGCCCGCAACATTGAAGACCCTGCCGAGCGCATGCTGACCGTGCTCAACGGAAACGATCGCGCCGCCCAACTTGCGCGCGAGACCCTGGCCGACTCGCTCATCTATGCTGCGCGGCTGGCGCCAGAAATCGCCGACAGCATCGTAGCCGTTGACCAGGCCATGCGCTGGGGCTTCAACTTTGACCTGGGCAGCTTCGAAGGCTGGGACATTCTCCTGCAGCATCCCGAAACGCTCTATCGCGTCCTGCGGGCCCATCCTTCCTTTAAAGATGTCAGCGAAGAGCAAGCGCCGGCCAGCCTCAGCGCCCTGGTCGAGCAGCATGGTGCGCGCCTGCCCGAGCTGGTGCGCCAGGTCATCACGCAGGGAGAAGGGCGCTTCTACAGCGGCCCCATTGGGCAACGGCGCTACTTTGACTTCCACACTGGCAGCTACCAGCCGGTGCCGCAGCTCCGCGGCAGCCTCTCCCTCAGCGTTGCCAAGGCCCAAAACAAAGTCATTCGCGAAAACGGCTCTGCCTCACTGGTCGACCTGGGCGATGGCATTGTCTGCGTCGAATTCCACACCAAGATGAACGCCATCGACCAGGACATCATCGAGATGCTCCATTACGCCGTCGAAGAGGGACAGAAGCAGTACCGGGCCATCGTCATCGCCAACGATGCCCCGGACTTCTCGGCGGGTGCCAACCTCTTCCTGATGCTCGTCGGGGCCCGCAACGGTCAATGGGAGATGCTAGAGCAGGCCGTCAACTCCTTCCAGCAGGTAAACATGCTACTCAAATACAGCCCCATCCCGGTTGTCGTAGCGCCCACCGGGCGCACCCTGGGTGGAGGCTGTGAAATTGTCATGCACAGCAGCCACGTCCGCGCGCACGCCGAGACCTACATCGGCCTGGTCGAAGTCGGGGCCGGTCTCGTGCCCGGCGGTGGCGGCGTCAAAGAGCTGCTCCTGCGCCACGGGGCCCGTCTCGAAGATCAACAAGCGCGTGGCTCTGGAGGACCATTTGCCGCCCCGCGGCGCGTCTTTGAACTAGTGGCGATGGCCACGGTCGCCACCAGCGCTGTCGAGGCCCAGGAATACCGTTTCCTGCGGCAGAGCGACAGCATCACCACCAATCGTGATCTGCTGCTGCGCGACGCCAAGGCCGACGCCCTGCGTCTGGCCGAAGCGCGCGAAGCGGGCCGCTGGCAGCCGCCGCAGCCGGCCATGCTCCTGCTGCCCGGGCCGGGCGGGCGCCTGGTACTGGAGCAGCAAATCGAAAACATGCTGCTCGCCGGCAAAATCACCGAGCACGACGCCGTGATCGGGCGCCATCTGGCGCGGATTGTCACCGGCGGCAATACCTCGCCCCTGACGCCGCTCACTGAGCAGCAAGTCCTTGACCTGGAGCGCGAGGCCTTCCTGAGCCTCTGCGGCATGGAAAAGACGCAGGAGCGCATGCAGGCCATTCTCATGACCGGCAAGCCTCTGCGCAACTAACCAGAACCAGGCTCGCCCAACAGCGAGCAGCCATCAACGACCACCCATCGATCGGGCCAAGCTCAAAGCGAGCGGGGCCGGGGTCACGACGGGCGCGGGCGGAGCCGCCTGTCCACCTACCTATCCGTCGCGGCCCTGGCTCCTCGCGGCAACCAAAGAACCGCCAGAGGAAAGCGAAGAAGCGCGCTCCCGTAGCGTGGCCGGTCCCGGAGCAGCGGCGCACTCCAGCCAGTGGGGCACCGGGACGAAGGACAGACAGCGGAATGCAAGACTGCCAGTCAGTCGGATCGCCTCCGCGCGGAAGCGGGGGCCTAGCCGCAAGGAAAGGAAAGGAGCCGAATCCATCATGGCGATCGACATCAGCAAGGCCACCCTCAAAGAGCTTGGTCAACTGGGAGGAGACGCTATCATCGTCGGCGAGATTGACGACAAACTTGTCAACCTGCCGACCTACCGCGAGCTCTACCATCGCTGGGAGAAACAGCAATGGAGCACACAGGACATCGACTTCAGCGCTGACCGTCAGCAATGGAGCCAGATCGAGGAGGCCGCCCGACCGGTACACATCAGCGGCTTCGTTGTCTTCTTCCAGGGAGAAGTGAGCGTCACTCACACCCTCATCCCCTACTGCGCCGCCGCCCCCAAAGAAGACCAGCGCATCTTTCTCACCACCCAGCTCGTTGACGAAGCGCGCCATTCCGTCTTCTTTGACCGCTTCTTCCGCGAGGCCCTGGGCTTTGAAGGTGAGGACATCGAGGCCCTGCTTGCCCAGATCCGTCCCCTGCTGCGCGAAAGCGAACGGCAGATCCTCATGGAAGGCCTGGTCGAGATCGGCCAGCGCATCCAGGCCCAGCCCGACAAGCTAGAGCACCTTGTTGAGGGAGTGACCCTCTACCACATCATCACCGAAGGCACACTGGCCCTGGCCGGGCAGCGCAGCATGCTCAACCGCAACAAGCGCATGGGCTGGTATCCGGGCTTCCAGCAAGGTTTCAACGCCATCGCGCGCGACGAATCGCGGCACGTCCTCTTTGGCGTGCGCTTCTTGCGCGACATGGTCCAAGAGGATGCCCATTATGCGGACGTGATCCGCGAGACCATCCAGAAATGGATGCCGCAGATCCATGACATCCTCTACCTCTCGGACTTCCAGCGCGCCTTGTTAAGCAGCTTTGGCGAGGACCCCGACGAGCTGCTCAGGTTTGGCATGAACTCGCTGCGCAAGAAACTCAAGGTCATCGGCGTCCCCTCTGACTTCCTGCCGGCGGTCGCCTAGCAGCCTAACTAACTGCTGCGGGAGAGCGATCGAACGTATGGCGCGGGCCTTGGCGGGGGTGTGGAGGTCCGCGCCCTCTTCTGCTGCCGTGCGCGTAGAGAGCGGGCGCCCCACAAAGCTCAGCTCCTACCTACCAAGAGCAAGCCAGCCAAAGCAGCAGAGCAAGCAGCGCACGGCCAGCCAACAAAAGCAGGCCAGGCTGACGGCGCAAGCGAAAGCAACCGAGCCGATCAACCTGGCCTAAGTAAGGAACCCTCTTACCCGTCTGAGAGAGTCAGCGGAACAGGCCGACGCCGGGCGAACAAGCCGAACAGATGGGAGGCCTGAGCGCTAGAAGTAGGCCTTCTCCGTCTCGGCATCGAAGAGGTGGATCTGATCGGGATCAACATGCAAGCGCAGCGGCTCACCAACCACCGGGTGTGAGCGCGGATCGAGGCGGGCCACCAGCGTAGTACCGTTGGCCGACATATGGACCTGCACCTCATTGCCCAGGTGCTCCACCACATCGACCGGAGCCACAATCGTCGAAGTCGCCGTATCGGTACCTGCCGGCAGCAGAGCGGCATCGCGCAAATGCTCGGGGCGAATCCCAAAGATCAGCCGGCGCCCTTTGGCCGCCCGCGCCTTCTCGGCGTAGTGGGCCGGCACCTGCACCCGTCCGAAACCATCCAGCACAATACTCACCGAGCCATCGTGATCGACCACCTGAGCGTCCGGGAAGAAATTCATCGCTGGGGACCCGATAAAGCCGGCCACGAACATATTGGCCGGATGGTCATACAACTCCTGCGGAGGCCCCATCTGCTGAATCTCACCCTGGTGCAAGACCACGATGCGGTCCCCCATCGTCATCGCCTCTACCTGATCGTGGGTCACATACACAAAGGTCGTTTGGACGCGCCGGTGCAGCTTAATGATCTCTGCCCGCATCTGCACACGTAACTTGGCATCCAGGTTTGACAGAGGCTCATCCATCAGGAAGACCTGCGCATCGCGCACAATGGCGCGTCCCAGCGCCACGCGCTGCCGCTGGCCGCCGGAGAGTTCCTTGGGCTTACGATTGAGGAGATGCGCAATTTCGAGGATCTCAGCAGCCTCCTGCACCCGCTTCTTAATCTCCTGGCGGGGAACACCACGGAGCCTGAGGCTGAAGGCCATGTTATCGAAGACATTCATGTGGGGGTAGAGCGCGTAATTCTGGAAGACCATCGCCACATTGCGCTCTTTCGGCTCCACGCCGTTAACCAGCATGTCGCCGATATAAATCTCTCCAGCGGTCGGCTCCTCCAGTCCGGCGATCATCCGCAGGCAGGTACTCTTGCCGCACCCCGATGGGCCGACAAGGACCAGGAACTCCTGATCCTTCACCTCAAGGTTGATGTCACGCACCACATCAACCTTGTCAAACCGCTTGTAAACGTGTACAAAACTTACACGGGCCATACTAACTCCTTTTCGCTCTTGCTGGTAGATCCGCTCCTGAATCTACCAGGGCCTTTGCTAAAGAGCTATCGCTTGGTGCCACGTTGCAACTGACTGCTGAGTCAGAAGGGAGTCAACGGGGCTTCTTCGCGCACCAATTGCCCAGAGGGCCAGGTCGAGCTTCTCCTTGCCTTCACCTGGACAAGCGCTATGTAGAGTATATACACAATGCCCAACGATTGCAATGAGCAATGCTCTTGCGAATCAAGCGAGAGGGATACGAGAGCCGCAGCCGGAGCAGCCGGGAAGGGTCCCAGCCCAGGAAGGAGCCGAGAGCACGGGGGCTAGATCGCGTCTGACGGGCTAGACCCCGCCTGGGAGTAGAAAAGCACCGCTGTACGCGGGGCGAGCAGTTGCATTTGAAAGTCAGCGGACTTATCCGTCTATTGTATGATACACAAGACAGCCCTGGCTCCCTGCGCTGACCAGCCCAAAGGTCCTAACTAGCAAGCGGCGATTGGGCAGGAGCGAGCGCCCTGGTCTGGCGTAGCGAGCTGCTAGCTTGTTAGCTTACAAAAGCAGATGGAAAGCCAACACGTTGCGCACATCGCTATCATAACATTGATTGAAATATGTAGTCTCTCTGTCAATTTTCAAAAAAGGCGAGGTTGCCTCTAGACAAGAGGAGATGTTTTCGTGCATACTATGAGTGTGCGTTACCGAGTATGTTGCTAACAAGTAGCATACATTGTTATCACAATCGCTGAGTGGCTATAGACATCGCTCAACCGCAGGGGATCGCCCCGGAGACCTTTACTGATCCAGACCAGAGAAGGGGAGGAAACCATGCTGACGACCAAGGAACAGGGTAGCGAAGTTGCGCGCTTACTCAAGCAAATCAGCGATGAGTACGAGGCGGCGCAGCGCGGCCTGAACGGGCTGGCCTGTGGTGTCTCGCGCCACGACTTCATTACCGCCAGAATGGAGCATCTGGGCCAGCTTCACAACCAGCTTCAGGCCATTGTGGGCGACGCGGCCATCGCGATGATTGCGGAGCGGCTCAATACCCTGCACTAGGGAGCTGGCAAGGCTCTTTTCCGCGCGAAACGGCCCACTGGGCCGTTTTTTTTCATGGGGGGCAACGAAGAGAGCATGGGCCGGCGCAGCCGGAGGGAGACGAGGGCCTTGAGGGGCGGCCTGCAGCGAAGCGACACCTGGAGAAGAGAAGGGCAGGGATGGAGGGGAAACCACCCCTGCCCGCCGTGGGAGAGCAACGCGGATCGGAAACGGTGCATCGCCACGAGGGGCGGTTAGAGGAAAAGAATCTAGGACTTCTCCCCCGAGCGAGTGCTTATTTATTGCGCGCGTGATTGAGCGATCCCTGCCTGGATGGACTACCTACCGACAGCCTTGTAGCCTCTTCCTAGTCTTCTGGGCCAGCCGCTGGCGAGCGAAACCTTGATGGCCAAGGAGCGAACCAAGGTACGTACCGTACAAACAAGCCAGGGAGTCGGCGAGGGCGCTCAAAGAGCAAGCGCAGCGCAAGGATGCCATAAGCGCATCCTTCAACAAGGCAGCGTCCTGACAGGCTTGCCGCCCATTGGCCACAGGCCCATCACTACAAGGCTGGCCCCTGGGCTCACCTGCCCGCCCGACGAGAGGAGCTAACTAATGCAGCACCTCCTCCAGAGAGAGCAAACGGCGCTCAGGCTCCTCGAAGGAGGCGGCCAGCGTTTCCTCTTCGCGGGAGGCGAGCCGACCGGGCCAGACGCCACTTACCACATACTCTGTCTCCTCATATAAGAAAGTTTCCTGATCGAAGACATTGTATTCTTCATCAAAGAAACATTGGAGCCAGGCCGTAAGATCCTCGGAGCTCAGGCCTGGAGCCCCCTCGCAGACGAACCATTCGGCAATGCCCTGCAAGTAAGCGCGGTAGTCGGGTGAGAGGGGATAGCGCCGCTGGATCAGATAGGTCTTCTCTTCGATCTCCTCATAGCCAGCTTCGCGGAGGTAGCCCGCCAATTTCGAACCGACCCAACTATCTTCGAAAGGATAGCCATGCTCGACGCGCACGCGCTCCCAGCGCTCGCGCGCCTGAAAAACGCGGGCCTGGAGGCCGGCATCAATGGTATGAAAGCGGAGCGTCCCGAAGTCGATGTCCTTCACGATCAGGCGGCCCCCGGGCACAAGGTACTGACCGAGCGTCTTGAACGTCTTGACCGGCTCAGGCAAGTACTGACTGACATTGGCGCTAAAGATAGCATCGACGGTACCATGCGCGAGAGGCAACTGCTCCAAGGGAGCCAGCTTATACTCAACCTGGGAAGCGTACCAGGTGCCCGCGCTGCGTCGCCGGGCGGTAACCAGGGCTTCGACCGAGATATCTACGCCGATAATGCGTCCTTGGGGGCCGATGGCCCGGGCCAGCAAAGGGACCCAGAGGCCGGGGCCACAGCCGGCATCAACCACGAGGCTTCCCGCCTTGAGCTGGAGGTCGCGCACCATCTGTTCGCGCTCTGCTGCCTTGCAGCGGTGGTGCATTTCCAGCCAGGCAACCGCATTGAGTGGAAGCCCGCATTCATTACCAAAGACCGGATTATTCGCTGCCATAGTACAATCCTCGCCTTCGCGCACGTGGCGCAAACAAAGGTTTCTTCAATGATGAGGAGAGTATAACATGCAGGCCACTGAGAAGACAATAGTGTGTGTACATTTGTAGGAATTTTGTAATACTTTGTTCATGATCCAGCCTGAGCTAGAAGGCTGCATCGCGTCCTATCATGCAACCTGGCAAGTGGGCACGATGCACAAACACTGCACGCTCGATGCTAGAAAGCCCCTTCAGGCCGCTTCCCACCTTGAACAAGCCTGCTCCTCACGATATTAAAATGTTGTAATAAATGGAAGGATGCATGAAAATGCTTTCATGTGAGAAAACGCCCTGGTAATCTGCTCCATCGACGTGATATAATCGGCTCAGGCAAATCCTTTCTCTGCAACCAGATCAGGCAAGAAGAGAGTAGAGACAGATCCATCTTCAGCGCCGCCTCTCACCATCACACGTGGACGCAAGTAAGCAAGCATACAGACATAGATCGTTGATCCGCAGCGTAGCCGCCGTCCGGGCCTGGGCTGGACTCTTCTAGCGGCAGCGCTGCTTACTAGCGCACCCGTCTCGTTCCATAAGGGAGGAAGCTAAGGAAGGAGCATCGAGCAACATGAAGCAAGGACATGACCCTGCACGCCCGCCGCGGCAGAGGCAGCGGGCTAGTGGGCCCGAAGCGCGTCCTCCGGCGCGTAGCCGTGGTCGCCATGCCAATCCCGGCGCGGCCAAACGCTCTCGGCGCCGGAGCGGGTCCCGCTCCGCCGAATCTGGCCCGGCCATCGCGGGACTTACTCCTTTCAGCCTGACCCTGCAGCGGATTCTCAAGCGTGACCGAGCGCGCATCTCCCAATTCGCCAATGCCCTCAGTGTCTCTGAGAACACGGTCTATCGCTGGATGAATGGCCAATCGGAGCCGCGGCCTGCCTATCTGAGGCAGATGGTAGAGGTGGTAATGCCTGAGTATCGACGCGAGCTGCAGGAAGCTATCGAGCAGAGTTTTCCAAATGTGCTGGACCTGCCGCCGGCTGGCGAGGTCCCGCCGGTCTCCCGCGAGCTCTACCGGCAGATCCTGGAGCTGCGCGCGACCATTGTGCAGGACGACAGCCGACGCTGGCAGATGATCCAACTTATTTTCGAAGCGGCCATCAGGCATCTTGATCCTGAACAGCGTGGTTTGGCGCTAACCTATGCGGAGCTAATGCCGCCGCGTCCCGATGGCATCCACTCCCTCTATGAGGCCGAGGTCCGTGCTACCAGCCCCTGGTCGGAGACGCAGGAAAGCCGGGCCTTTCTTGGGAGCACGACCCTGGCTGGCACCGCGGCGATGCTCCAGCGCCTGCAGACCTGGAGTGAGCTAGATCGCGAGCAGCGCCATCAGTTCGTCGCCGAGGAGTTCGAGCGCAGCGCCTGCGCCTGTCCCGTTCTGTTTGCCGGTCGCTGTGCCGGGGTGCTCATCGTCTCCAGCACTCAAGCTGATTTCTTCTCGCCAGCCGTCTGCCAGGCTGTCAATGAGTATGCCCTGCTGGTGGCTCTGGCTCTGCCCGAGTCGGCTTTCTATGATCCCTCGCTGATTCACCTGCGTCCCATGCCTGATATCCGCTGGCAGCGTGAAGAGATCAGCCGTACCTTCGTGAACCGCGTCATTATGTACGCACGCCGTTTTCAGCTTTCCCGTCCAGAGGCAGAGAAGCGCGTCCGCATGGAGATGGAAGAGGAATTTGAGCAACTGGCGCCGATGCATTTCGCCCTTTCGACGGAGCGGCCTTGAGCGTTGCCGAAGCAGGAGCGCAGCGCTCAGGCCGCTCCTCTTACCTCTGGGCCGCGCTCTTGCTCTGGGGGGCTCCTCTGGTCGGCTCGGCTGCTGCTACCAGCCAGTCAGGGCAGCAGCGAGCTGCCTCGCCTTGCTCTGCCAGTGAGGGCTGAGGCGTCGGGTGAAGCGAGGCGCTCAAGCTGGGGGCGCGCTTCCCTGGGCCAGGGCCACTGGCGTGTGGGGCATCTTTGTCTCCCGGTATTTTCCTTGACAGTGGGGGCCTGATCTGCTAGCTTTTTGGTACAAGTGAATAAGCTCTATTCACTAGAGTGACTCTCTTTGAGGAGCAAGCTCATGCAGTCTCCAGAGCCGGCAGGTGCCCCGCAGAGTAGCGGCCAGGGCCAGCAGGAGCCAGAGGAGAAAATCGCTTCTGACTCCTCGACTCCCTCGCCTTCAAAGGAGTCTGTAAGCCAAACGCTAGGGCCAATCTCGGGGCAACCACCGTCTACCGCAGCCGCTGAGCCAGTAAGTGATTTTGTCTATCCGCCGCCCCCTTCGTTTTATGAGCGTCTCGCTCCTGGCGTGGAAAGACAGGGTTCCCACGTGCAGGCCAGGCCTACGCCCGGCACTGGGCGGCCAGCAACCCCCTCAGCGCTCCCTCCATTTCCGCCGTTCACTTCTCCAGAGGCATCCCGTCAACCGGAGATATCTTCTTCTGGACCCTCTGCACCTTCCTCATCCTACGGAGGTTCAGGCTGGTCACAGAGTGGGGCCCCGGTGACCACCGCCAGGCGCTCGCGGCGCATCGTTTGGATCTTGCTCGCCATCCTGGGCCTGGTCTTGCTCGCCTGTATCGGGGTGGGCGCCTGGGTCGTTGCTGGGCCTGTCAGACAGCTTCAGCAGCAGTATAACGGCCTGGTGGCGCTGGTGAGCGACTACTATGATGCTATTCAGCGTCAGGACTACGCCCAGGCCTTTCAGGATTTGCAGCCTGGCGGTTTCCATGCTCAGCTAACACAGCAGGGATTCATTCAGGAGGCGAACGATTTCGATAAGCGCTATGGCCCTGTTCTGAGCTATCAAATCCGTTCGCTGCCTGATCTTGGTCTGCAACAGGGACCAACCTATACCGTGGAGGTCGATGTAGCGCGCAGGCACCTGTCCTACACAGTGCTGCTCACGGTGCAACAGGTAGGCGATAGCTGGAAAATTATCGACTTTGATCGCATTTGATGAGGGACAGAGCGGAGATCAGCAGCGTGTTTGCTTGCACTGTGGCTCCAGGCGGTGCGCCTCGGCAGGCGAGTATGCGTGCGTAGGGCAAAAAGCGAACCGGACGGGCCAGCTAGCCTCGGTCCGGTTCGCTATGGAGGGCGCAAACCAGTGAATGATGCTACAGCGCGTCACCTTTTTTAGGCGTAGTACAGCAGCTAGCTATTGTGGGCCGTAGTAGCATTCTGGTTCTGGTTGTTCTGCGTAGAGAGACGCGACTGCAGCTTGGCCTGCAGCTTGGCCACCGGCGTCGGCGTCTCGCGGCCCACGCAGGCGCGCAGGTCACCGCGGTAAAAGCGCCACGTGCTGCCAACTTTGTGCCCTGTGAGCTGGCCAGACCACATCAGGCGGTAGAGCGTCGAACGGCTGACGCGCAGATAGTTCATAGCCTCTTTGAACGTCAACAGAACATCGTCATCTTGCATAACTGGCATTGCCATCGATTCTCTCCTTACGACCGATTGATGAGTTCACCGCTCAAAAAGAGCATTTCTTGGATACTGAGAGCTATATGTAGATATATTGTCTCAACGCTGGTTATCCTAACCTACCTTGATACACTTTTTTATGGAGATCCGGTTAACATCAGGTTAAGTTTTGCCCTCCGGCGTTCCGCATTCATAACCATCGATCTAAGGGAGCCGCGTGCCGACCGAGCCGGGTTGAGCTGATAGTGGTGATGGAGAGGAAGCGCGTAGAGAGAACACGGGCGACCCATGCCATGCAGGGCGTACGGTATAGCTGCGACGGTGTCTGATCCTTGCTCTGACCAGCGCCCTGGCGAGTTGGGAGCCGGGCAGGCGAGGCCAGTATCGCTGCTCACCGCAACTGACCAGGCGCCTGAGCCAGCAGGGCGGACGAGATCAGCAGCTCAGCAGAGAGCAGAACCGAACAAACTGGCAGCGATACTGAGCCAAGGGCGAGAGCCGGGCCGCGCCGGGCTGGCGGATAGAGAGGCTGCGGATAAAGCGGAAACATCCTCCTTTCAGGGCCATCAAGACTCGACGGGAGTCGGTGCAGTGAAGGTATAGCCAACGCCGGGCACAGTCGTAATATAGCGGGGCTGGTTGGCATTTGGCTCGATCTTCTGGCGCAGATGGCGGATATGCGTCTTCACCAGGCCCGAATCGCCGGCCTCATCGTAGCCCCAGACGCGTTCAATAATCATATCGGTAGTCAAGACCTGGCCTGTGTGAGTCATCAGCAGATGCAGCAAGCGGCTCTCCGTGGGAGTCAAGCGAATCTTCACGCCATCGCGCACCACCTCATGGCGCATGGCGTCCAGCGAGAATGGTCCCACGGTGATCGTTGACGAGTTGGTAGAGCCACGCACATTCGAGGCCCGGCGCAGGATTGCCTTGATTCTCGCCAGCAGTTGACGCGGGCTAAATGGCTTGCGCAGGTAATCGTCGGCTCCCAACTCCAGCCCGCGGATCTCGTCCTCCTCCTGATCGTGGGCCGTCAAGATCAGCACCATCGAATTGGTCTCGTTGCGCATCTGGCGGCAGACCTCGAAACCGTCGATCTTAGGCATCTCAACATCCAGAATCACCAGGTCGGGCAGCGTCTCGCGCCAGCGCTTGATCGCCTGCTCGCCATCGAAGGCGCGCACTACCTCGTAGCCATGCCCTTTGAGCCAGTAGCTCAGGATGTCCACCATATCGCGGTCGTCATCCGCTACCAGGATCTTCACGTGTCTTTCCTCCTGATTTGCAAGCCTGTTGCTGCTCTTCTCCCCCACTGGGGACGGATCGGCGTGTGTTCGTGGCTGTAGCTAGCCGGTCGGGTTAAGCTTTCACTGCTAGTAACGGGTCGTATTCAGGGTGGTAACAGCATGATACAATCTGGGCTACGACCAGTCACCCGATTGGCTACCTCGCCGTGCGAATCTTGGATTCCTGGTGCTGGGAACTTAGCCATCCTACCCTCTCACGAGGCCAAGGACCAGGGCCGGATCGGGTCGCCGGACAGGTAGCGCCAGCCGAGGTGAGAGGAAGAGCGAGATCGCTAGACCAACAAACAGGCTGGATACGGACAAGAAGGGAGCACAAGCACAATGACAGGGGAGCAATCTGGAGTTCTGGAGCGAGAAGCTTTGCTAGAGCTGGCGCGAACAACGGCGCTTCAGGCCTATGCCCCGTATTCCCATTTTCGGGTCGGCGCAGTGGTGGTGGCTGACGGTCAGCTCTATCGTGGGGTCAATGTGGAGATCTCAAGTTATGGCCTGACGCTGTGCGCTGAGCGTGCGGCTCTCGCCGCCGCGCTGAGTGCGGGCGCGCGCACGATCACTCATGTGGCTGTGGCTTGCATCGATGCGCCGCCTGCCGCTCCTGCCTCAGCGCGTACGCCCTGTGGGGCCTGTCGCCAGTGGCTGGCTGATCTGGCTCCCCAGGCCACCATCTATATCGATGGCCTTGAGGAGAGCTTTACTGTCAGTGATCTCTTGCCTTACGCTTTTGGTCTCTAGTCCGGGCGCTGTTCAAGCCGTGCCTGACTCGCGGATCAGGCACGGCGGCGGTGCCCGCCGTCTCGTCTGACCTGCCTGGCTGACCGGTGCTAGATGTCGGCTCTCCCTGTTCTTTCCTCAGCACCTGCTTTTATCTCCATCGATGCGATATCTGGTGAAAATGATCGACTTATGGTACAATATAAGCAGCGTGTTCCAGCATGGCTGATTGCTGGCCATGCCGGCCCCAGTAAGGAAATGTACCTTGCCAGCCGGTTGCTTGTTCCTTCAACGCTGAGGAGGACATATGTTCCGAACATACCAGCTGCCTACTCCTTCCATTGGAATTGAAGAAGAGTTCCAGCTTGTCGACCCGCAGACAGGCCGCCTTGTGCCCGGCGTCCACACCATTCTTGAGAAAGGAGCCTCTCAATTTGGCGAGCAAATCAAGCCAGAGATGTTGCAGTCCACGATTGAGCTAATCAGCCCCGTCTATCCTAACATTGCGGCGGCGCGCCTGGAGACGCAGCAATTACGTGCGCGGCTGGCGCGGCTGGTGGCTCAGGAGGGCCTGGCCTTGGTTAGCGCTGGCACGCATCCCGGCGGCTTGTGGCAGGAGCAGCAGCGGTCCAATCATCCCCGCTATGTCGAGCTTGAAGAGGAATTTCAGGATGTAGGTCGCTCGATTCTCATCTTTGGACTGCATGTCCATATCGGCGTCGAGAACAACGACATCGCCATTGCCCTGATGAACCAGGTCCGCACCTGGCTTCCTCATCTGCTGGCGCTGTCGGCCAATTCTCCTTTCTGGGGCAACCGTATTACCGGCTTGAAGTCCTACCGTGCTGTGGTCTGGAAGCGTTTTCCGCGCAGCGGGCTGCCAGAGGTCTTCCCGACCTGGGGCGATTTTGATCGCTATGTGCAGGCGCTCATAGAGAGCGGCTGCATCGATAATGCGAAAAAGATTTGGTGGGATCTGCGCCCGCATCCATTCTTTAAGACCCTGGAGTTTCGGATTTTCGACATGCCAGCGACCATCGAGGATACGCTTGCGCTGGCTGCGCTCTGTCAAGCGCTGGTGGCAAAGCTGACCTGGCTCTATAAGCACGGCATGGGACTGCATGTGATGCCGCGCGATTACCTAGAAGAGAATAAGTGGCGGGCCATGCGCTACGGCCTCGATGCCCAGGTCATCGATTTTGTGAATCATCGCACGTTGCCCATGCGCGACGCTATTCATGAGCTGCTTGACTTTGTCGATGATGTCCTCGACGATCTGGGCACGCGACGCGAGATCAACTACTTGCGTTTCCTGCTCGATGATCCTCGTGGCACTGGCGCTGATCGCCAGATTGCTATCTGGAATGAGACGCACAGTTTTCTGGCTGTCATCCGGTATCTGATCGAGACGACGCTTGAGGGGGTCCCTCTTGACTCCGCTCCCGACCGACGGTCCCTGATGACCCGCTCTGACTAAGAGCCTGCTCTGGCTCTTTCCTGCCTGGCTGCTTGAGGGCTGAGCTATCGGCGCGGGCCTGGTGGTTCTCTGATGCTTTTCCCTGGGTTGACGCTGCTTATGTGTGAGGGCGGAGGGAGGTCGTTGTCTCTCTCTGCTGGGGGAAAGCTGGCGCGCTGCCTCCGGGGCCTTCGCGCTGCTTTGCTCGCCGGGTAGCTGCTTTTCTGCCAGATGCTGCTTGCGCTTCCCCGTGAGAAGGTGTATACTTCTCGGGAACAGACCACTAGCCAACACTGTGGGGAAGGCTGGGCGTTCACCTGGCTGGGTGAGTCGCTTGCCAGTCTTCCCCCTGTTTCAGGAGTTTCGAGTAAGAACGATGAAAGTCATTCTCCTTCAGGATGTAGCGGGGCTGGGCAAGGCCGGCGATGTAAAAGAGGTTGCCAACGGCTATGCGCGTAACTATTTGCTGCCACGTAAGCTTGCTGCCGGCGCTACGCCTGCCTTGCTTGCCAATCGCGAGCAGCGTATCGCCGCAGAACGACGCCGGCTGGAGAAGCAGGAGCAGCTCAACCGACAGCTTGCTGAGCGGCTGAGTCAGGTCACACTGACCTTCAAGGCGCGGGTGGGACGCAACGGACGGCTCTATGGCTCGGTGACGAGCCAGGATATCGCCGATGGCCTACGCCAGGCTGAGGGCCTGATCATTGATCGCCGCATCATTGAGCTGCCCAGCCCCATTCGAACTACCGGCACCTTTGAGGTTCCGGTAAGAGTGGCTCGCAATCTGGTTCCGCGGATTACCGTGCGCGTAATCGATCAGGAGGCCGTTGAGACCGCAGAAGCTACGGAAGCTGCAGCGACTGAGGCCTCCGAACAGGCCGAGCCAGCGCAGGAAGAGTAAAGGGCGCCCAGCCGACCCGCTCTGGGCGCCCTCCTTTCTCTAGCTCCCTGGTTTCCTCCTTCCTTTAAGTAGTTGGCTGGTTGGCGCTCTAGCCACCCTGATCAAGCCGGATCAGAGGCGCTCAATGATGGTGGCGATCCCCTGGCCGACGCCGATGCACATGGTTGCCAGCCCATAGCGCCCACCGCGGCGCTCTAGCTCGTGAAGTAGCGTGACCATGATGCGAGCGCCGCTGCAGCCCAAGGGGTGCCCCAGCGCGATAGCACCGCCATTCACATTGAGTTTCTCTTCATCGATTTCCAGCTCACGCACGCACTGCAGTACCTGGGCGGCGAAGGCCTCGTTCAACTCGATGAGATCGAGGTCGTGGATGCTCAGCCCGGCGCGTTGCAGGGCCTTGCGAGTCGCCGGGATAGGTCCCAGGCCCATATAGGCCGGGTCGACGCCGGCGACCGCAGTAGCGACAATGCGCGCTCGCGGGCGCACTCCCAGCGCACGGGCCTGACGCTCGCTCATCATGACCAGAGCAGCCGCGCCATCGTTGATGCCTGCTGAATTGCCGGCGGTGACGGTCCCTCCTTCGCGAAAGGCGGGTTTGAGGGCGGCCAGCTTTTCTAGCGAGGTATCGGGACGTGGATGCTCATCTTGGCTGACAAGCACTGGCTCCCCTTTTTTCTGCGGGACAGGGACCGGGACAATCTCCTCAGCGAAGCGTCCATCTTGCTGGGCGGCGACGGCTCGTTGATGGCTGCGCAAAGCGTAACGGTCCTGCTCCTCGCGGCTGATGCCATAGCGCTCGGCGACATTCTCCGCCGTCTCGCCCATGCTGTAGGGGTAGTGCATAGCGGCGAGCTTAGGGTTGATGAAACGCCAGCCCAGGGTGGTATCGTAGAGGGTGGCATTGCGGCTAAAGGCGCTCTCGGCCTTGCCCAAGACGAAGGGGGCCCGCGTCATGCTCTCGACACCGCCGGCGACAAAAGTATCGCCGGCGCCGACCTGAATCGCCTGCGCGGCGCTGTTAATGGCCTGCAGGCCAGAACCACAGAGCCGATTGACGGTCTGGCCTGCCACATGGATCGGCAGGCCTGCCAGCAGTAGGGCCATGCGCGCAACGTTGCGGTTGTCCTCCCCCGCCTGATTGGCGCAGCCCAGGATGACATCTTCAACGCTGCCCGGTTCGATGCCGGCACGGCGCACAGCTTCGGCGATCACCAGCGCCGCCATATCATCAGGGCGCACATCTTTGAGCGCTCCCGCATAGCGTCCGATAGGCGTGCGCACCGCTGAGACGATTACCGCTTCTTCCATAGCTGTGGCCTCCTCTCTGATTGCTGCTGAGGCTTCGCTCACTAGTGGAGAGGTCAGGGTGCCTGGTCGGTCTGCTCTCAAGCTGGGCTGGAAGGTCACAGCTCAACGCTCGACCAGACCAGGGCAGCCCGTCTTAGCGCCCCTGGAATTGCGCGCGCCGCTTTTCAAGGAAGGCGCGCATACCTTCGCGCTTGTCTTCGCTGGCGAAGAGCAGGAAAAAGTTTTTGCGCTCAGCCTCTAGCCCCTCTTCCAGCGGCGTTTCAAAGGCTGCTAGCACGGCCTCCTTGGCCAGGCGGACGGCGATGGGAGGTCGCTCGGCCAGCTCTTTGGCGATTTTCAGCGCCTCCTTGAGGTGCTCGCCTTGGGGCACGACGCGGTTCACCAGCCCCAGATCGGCCAGCTCGCGGGCACTGATCTGGTTGCCCAGGAGCACCATCTCCATCGTGCGATATTTGCCCAGAGTGCGCGCCAGGCGCTGCGTGCCGCCGGCGCCCGGGATAATACCTAGAAGAATCTCGGGCTGACCGAAGCGGGCATTCTCAGAGGCTACGATGATGTCGCAGTGTAGTGCCAGCTCGCAGCCTCCACCGAGCGCATAGCCGTTGACGGCGGCGATGAGCGGCTTTTTGATACGCCGGATGCGCTCCCAGGCCTCAAAGCCGCCCGTGAGCATATCGATCGGCGACTTATCGGCCATCTCTTCGATGTCAGCACCGGCGGCAAAGGCGCGCTCGCCGGCTCCGGTGATGATCATGCAACGGATGGCCTCATCGCGATCAAGCTCTTCCAGGGCTGTGCTCAGTTCGGCGACGAGCTGCGTATTGAGAGCGTTCAGCTTCGCGGGACGATTGAGCGTGACGATGCCCACCCGTTCATCGCGTTCAACGAGAATATATTGATATTCAGCCATGCCTCTCCTCGTTGCGTTGATCTGGGTTGTTTTGTTGTGCTAGGGTGTTGCGCCACAGCGTGGCGGGTACAGTGTGGTAGCGCGCTGGCGAAAGGCGAGAAGCAAAAGCTAATCTTCCCTCGCCTGCCGCCAGAACAGTCTTGAGATTAGCTGGTCCAGACGCCATGCGGGTCGCACTCGCGAATCAGGCGCAGCTCCTCTGGTGTAGGCGGAGCTGTTTCGGCACAGTCGGGCGCGAGGCGCAAAGGCCAGCCGGTTTGCTCCTGGACCTGCTCAATGCTGCTGCCTGGATGGTAGGACTGTAGCAGGGCTTCGCCGGTGGTAGGATCAAAGGTGAAGACGGCCAGCGTAGTGATCAGCACCGCTGGCCCCCCACGTGGCAGGCCCACGCGCTGCCGCCAGGCCACTCCAGCAGGCCCATGCTCATCAGGGTAGCCGTAGCCTGGGCTGGTGACAAAGTCGACGCGCTCGCGCAAGCGGTGCCGCTCATGGGGCATGATAATGGCCAGACGCTGGGCCAACGAGGCGATATCGGCCCCGCCGCCGCTGCCTGGCAACCGGACGCGCGGCTGCTGCCAGTTGCCGATTAGCGAGGTGTTGAGGTTCCCGTAGCGGTCAATTTCCGCTCCGCCGATGAAACCAAGTTCGATTTCGCCCGCCGCCATCAGGCCAATGACGTTGATCGTACCGGTGGCCCATAAGGCTCCGCAGATATTGGGCGCATCGCCCATCGTGTAGAGCAGCTCGCGGGCCGGCGTATCGCGAATCAGGCCCGTTTCGAAAATACCGACACAGTTGGGGGCATGGGTGCGCTTGGCGAGGGCGAAGGCCAACAACGGCAAACGCATGCCAACAAAGACCCGCTCGCCGTCACGGATCTGGCGCGCGGCGCACACGACCATCAGCTCACGGGGCGTGTAGTCCATTTCCCTTTCCTCCTTACCTAGTAGCTCTCTCGCTCACGGCGAGCATGCAGGGCGACACGACGCTCACTTGCTCCTTTGCTCGCTGGCTGTGGTCTTTGCCGGCGAGCATAAGAGAGGGCAGAAAGACCCTGATAGCCATAGGCAGTTAGCCAGTTAGCCAATCAGACAGACAGGCTGTGCTTAGTAGCCGTAGTCGACTGGGGCGGCGTAGCGGTGCTCCTTGACGCCCAGAGAGCGACAGCGGGCCTCGCCCAGCTTCGCCACGTATTCCTGGCGCGTCTTGAGGCCAAGCACCCACTCGTCTAGCCATTGCTGGAAACCCTCTGGTGTGCGCGTGCGCGTATGGTACTCATGGTAGAACTGATGGTCGCGATCATAGTAGCCTTGAACGGCTGAGGGATGGGCGCCCCAGGGTTCATGAACGACCGCGCAGACCTTGTATGAGGGCCCAATGACGCGGTTGGGGTCGCTGACGATAACCTCGCGCGGTACGATTTCTTCGGCGACAATGATCACCCGGCGTGCAGCCAACATGGCTTCTTGGCAGATACCGAGACTACCCCACAGATGGGCGTTGCCGTCTTCATCGCTGCGCTGGACGTGGAGGATAGTGACATCGGGCTGCAGGGCTGGCACGAGCAGCAGAGGGCTGCCATCGAAAGGAGAGGTAGTCTGCAGAAAAGTCGGGTTTTTGCGCGGGAGGTCGCTCCCCAGCAAAGAGCGCGTGGGGATATAGGGGGCACCCAGACTGGCGGCGCGCAAAGCCAGGCCGATCGTGAAATTGCTGTGGTCCTCAGTGACAATAGGACGAGGCAGGGCCTGCTCCGTTGCGCGACGGTAGCAGTGGCCCAGGCCTTCGCTGACGTTGCCCACCCAGGCCGCCTGGATCTTCGCCACGCAGCCAGCCCCAATGAGCTGATCGAAGAGGATATCGGAGATTGGTCCGATCAGGGTGAGGTCGCGGCGCCCCTGGCGAATGATCTCGTGGCCTGCAGCGAAGGGAATGCACGGCTCCAGGGCCAGACCCAGTGCTACCGAAGCCCCATCGGGGACATAGCGTCTGATCGCCTCGGTCATAGAGAGCAGCTTACTCATGTCGGTGTAAACTCCACGATCATGTTTGCATAGTCATCGGCCACATAGATATGGTCATGCTTGTCGATGACCAGTCCCTGTGGTTCGATAAAGCCCTGGCTTGCAAGCGTTTCGCGCTGGCCGGTCGCCAGCTGCAGGCGGATCAGGGCATGCACGGCTGGCGCCAGGTCGATCACCAGCAGGTTGCCATGTCCATCCCAGGCCACGTCGTCCGGCATACCGAAGCCGCCGAAGCGAACCTTGTGCCCGTTAGGACTGATCCGCCAGACTGCGTGGCCGCATTCATCGGCCACATAGACGTTGCCAGCCCCATCAACGGCTGCCCCTACTGGACGCTCCATACCTGTGGCCAAGGGTTGCAGGGCGCGACCATCCAGGCTCATGCGGTAGACTTCGCCGGTGGGGCTGTCTGGTACAATCAGGGTCTGAGTTGTGCTATCAAAGGCGATCCCATCGATCCCGGCTTTGCACGGCTGGCTACTCGGCGTACCCGGCAGGGTGCGCAAGACCAAGGGCATCTGTGCGCCTGGCATTAAGAGCAGCAGCCGGTTAGTGCGTTGTTCCGCTATGATGATTGTACCATCCTGGAGCACAACCAGCCCTTCTGGAGCGGCCAGGCCACGCGCGAGCACGCTCACAGAACCGTCCCGGTTCAGACGGTTGATGGTGCCGTTATGAGCGTCGCTAAAGAAAAGGTTGCCTTGGGCATCAAGGGCCAGATCGTCTGGCCTGCCATACCCGCGTAGAAGCAGGCGGCTGCGGTAGTGGTGCGGCGCGACTACCGTGCCGCTGACTGTGGCGGTGGCGCTGGCAGTGGCTGATTTCCCCGGCGCTGGCGAGGAAGGCGTGGACGTGGGCATAACGGCGGAGCCGGTGCTCCCGCAGGCACTCAACATGAGCAAACAGAGGAGCAACGCCGAGAGAATCCTCGAATGCTCGCTTCGCAGCATAGCGTGTCCTTCCCGAAAACCCCGATATGTGATCAATTGCTGACCTGGAGCAGCGATTGCTCCCCGCCTGGAGCCTGGCCATGCCGGCCCAGGGCAAGGAAAGCCAATCGCTGTTGCCGGCATGGAACAGGCGCTGTCTCTATTGCCATCGTATCACAAGCGGGCGTCTTGAGGGAAATCAGGATCGGAAGGCCGCTGATTCAGCCTCCGCCCACTGCGGGTAAACGAAACGGGTGAGGCTCCCCGGCCTCTGCTCCGCCGCTACTGCGCTCGCTCGATCAGGCAGTTACGGGCGCCACTTCTTCAATGAGATGGTGAAGTGTCTTGAGCGGGGCCCCGGTGCCTTTGGAACCTTTGCGCCTGGTCATCACCAACTCGGCAGCGATGCTTAATGCAATCTCCTGGGGGGTGACAGCGCCAATGTCGAGGCCAATGGGCGTGTGCACCTGCTCAAGGCGCTCGCGTGGAATGCCGGCCTTGAGTAAGTTGCGAAAGATATTGCGAATCTTGCCAGCGCTGCCGATCATCCCTACATAGGCGGCCTCGCTCTCTACCGCGGCGCGTAGCGCCTCCTCGTCGAGCCGGTGCCCGCGGGTAACAATGACCACCCAGGTTGAGGCATCCGGTCGCAGCTCGCGAATGGTCTGAGCGATGTCTCCAAAGACAAGCTGGACCCGCTCGCCGAAGGCTCGGGGATCGGCCAGATCGCGGCGATCGTCTACCACGATGATGCGAAAGTCAAGGTCGGCGGCAAGGCGCGCCAGCGCCTGGGCGACGTGACCAGCACCAGCAATGATCAGCCGCGGCTCGGGCGAGATGGCCTCAACAAAGACTTCCAAGGTGGCGCCACAGCTCCCGACAGCTTCGTCGGGATCGATATGGATATGGGTGAGGAACGAGTGCCCTTCCTGGAGGGCTTGCTGCATGGCTTTGATCGCTTGCTCATCGACGCGCCCTCCGCCAAAACTGCCGCTCGCGCTGCCGTCGGCGTGAAGCAGCATGCGCGCCCCAACATCGCAGGGAGCTGCTCCAATGGTTTTGACCACGGTGGCGATGCCAATGCGCTCGCCTCGTTGCAGCGCAGTTTGAATGGCCTCGTAAACGGCTGTGGGGCTGATGGCACTCATGGTTCTTTCCATCCTCTGTCCGTTGCTCTCTGCCTCTCCTACTCAATGATTGAGCAGGACACTCTCCATTATAGCACAGCGAACCTCTTGCCCCCTTGCTTGACAGACCAGGCTGGCTTACCTCCCCCTCTCTCTGACCCTGGCCTTGCCTGTGAATACCTCTCCATTGCGGAAAAGCTGCTCTACCAGTAATTATGGCCAGCAATGCAACACCTTCCAGAATTTGGCTGTTCTCATCACCATCTCAGAGTCATTCGTCTCGCTTTGAAAAAGATCATCTTTTCTCATCTAAAGATCAATATGCCCTTCCATTTCTGCCGCCTGCCGCTGGAACGATTCCTATGAATGAACGGACGCCCCGGCCTGCCAACATGCTGCTAAGCAAGCAGCCAGCTTGACACAGGCTGCCGGGTCGGGTACAATACTAGAACATTAGTTCTAACTCCTGATAAGCCGGGCTAACATCGGTGGGCAAGTGCGCCAGTGGTCCGGTCTCAACGGGGGAGATCATGCGCGCAGCGCCGCTCAGGAAGGTCGCTCAAAGAGGCTTGCGAGCCAGGTTGCGGCGCGCGAACCAGCCAAAAGGAGGAAGCAGCGTCTATGGCCTCTCTTGGAGAGCAACATCAACCCCATCGGGATGAGCAGCGCCCACGCTTCAACCCGAGCGAGCATCTCGTACAGATCAGAAGCGGCAATCGTGGCGAGCTACGCGACTACCTACCCGTTCAGTGGCGGCTCGTCTGGTTTCGCGAACTCTGTCCCCAGGGGACCATCGAGACCGAGATGGTGCATTTGGATCTTGAGCGCGAGACTGAAGAGGAGTATTACGCCTACAACAGCGAGACGCGACGGAACGAAAAGATGGTGCGTCGCGCCAAGGGCTTCGTGATCTTCCGTGCTGTTGTCAAGGATGGCAAAGGGGGAGTCGCCACAGGCACGAAATCGGAGAAAGCTGCCAGCTTCCCTGATTTCATTGAAAAGGCTGAAACGGGAGCGATCGGGCGGGCGCTCGCTGCTTTGGGCTTCGGGACCCAATTTGCCCCGGAGCTGGACGAAGAGCATCGCATCGTCGATAGTCCAGTTGAGCGGCCCTCAACTGCTACGCCCGAGCGGGCTCCTGAGACAGTCACCCCTGCTGAAGCTGAGGCTGCCACCTCTGCCACGCGTGGGGCCAATGCCGCAGCTACCCGCCAGCGCCAGGCCCGGCCCGGCGGCAATAACGGTAGCGAGCACGACCCTATCACTGATCAACAACTTGCCAGCATTCGCAAGCTCTGCAGTACCCTTGGCAAAGCCGAGCCGGGCGACCTCGCCTCTTGGGACTACGCGGCGGCGCGCGAACTGATTCAGCAGCTAAGCCGTGAATATCGTCAGCGTAGCGAGAGTCGTAAGGCTTCCTAGTGCTCAGAAGCGAGGGTGAGATCACTTATGTCCTTGAAGCAAGTGCAATACGCCGAAAAGCGCATGCGCAAGCTCTGGCGCGACATGGTCGTGGCCGGCGAGCGTGGCGCCTCATCGGTTGAGCTAGAGCGTCTCTATGATGCCTACTCGCTGGCTTTGCAGTGCTACCTGCGCTGCTACGAAGCCTATTGTAGGGAAGTTGCTGGCATCGACGTTCACCGCTGCGCCTGAAACGGAAGGCCCAGGCCGCTGTACTGCTCTTGCGGCGGCATCTGAAGGCTGAGAAACGATCGCCCGAACAGAGCAGCATGGCAACCTGGGCCTGGCCTGGGGGGACTTGCCGGCCCGGGGCCTGTCTGGAATAGGTGGCTCTGCTGTTGCTTCCTCGCCACCGCCGGCGGCTATGAGCGCCCTGGCAGGGAGGTTACAAACTGGCGAATGGCCTGCGCCACCGCCTCTGGCGCATCGAAAAGCACCAGATGACCGGCCTGGGGAATAATGCTGAGCTGCGAGCCTGGAATCTCCCGGTGCAGACGCTGAGCATACTTGAGCGGAATCTGACGGTCTTCCTCTCCCCAAATGATCAGCACAGGCTTGCCCACGCGCTGCAGGTCGCTTGACACCGAATTCACGTAATAGGGAATAAGATTACGGATGTGCTGATAGAGCACCTCCTTATGGAGTTCGCTATTCCAGTGGTCCACGAAATCGTCCAGCATCTGCTGCTTAAACTGCTCGGGCCGCGTCGAGGCCAAAGGCAGCGTGGCACGCAGATCGCGCAGCACATCCTCAACGCTCGCGCGCTTCGGAGCATCATACTCCTGACGCTCCTTCATTTTCGGCAGCGGCCAGTCCTCAGCAAAGGCATGGAGATAGCACACTGTATCAACCAAGACCAAAGCCGCCACACGCTCACGGCTCAGCCGTGTGGCCAGAATCTGGGCCACACCACCGCCAAGCCCATGCCCTACCAGCACCACATTGGTCAGCTGCAAGGCGTCCAGGAACATAGCCAGATAGTCGGCGTGGCCCCAGACAGAAGTATCAGCCGGCCAGGGGTGATCAGAGAGGCCGTGGCCGAGCAAATCGAACACATAAAGAGCGCGCCCCGTGCTGGTCAGAGCAGGAATGACCTCGCGCCAGGCGAAGGCCCCCGCCAGCACATCATGAAGCAGCACCAGGGCCCCATCGGTTCCATGCTCGGCCCCGTAGACATAATAGGTCAGATTATAATGGATCAGGCGGATCGTACGCCGCTCACCGGCGCTCGCCACCCGTGGTATCTGCGCAGTACTCTCTGTCATCGCTTCTTCCTCGCTCTTCCGTGCGTTGCGAACGAGCGTCCTGATGCCCGCTCTTGGCACCCATCCTGACCTCGCTCCTCACATCCGCGCGTAGAGTGCTGGGACATTATAGAACGCGCCGAAACCCGCATAGTGGGCCGTGCGCTCTCCTAGCTCTTCCTCGATCACGAGCAAGCGGTTGTACTTCGCCACGCGCTCGCTGCGGGCAGGAGCCCCTGTTTTAATCTGGCCCGCATTCGTTGCCACCACCAGATCGGCGATTGTGGTATCCTCGGTCTCCCCCGAGCGATGAGAGACCACTGCCGTAAAGGATGCGCGCTTCGCCATCTCAATCGCGGCCAAAGTCTCCGTCAAGGTGCCGATCTGGTTGAGCTTAATCAGGATCGAATTAGCGGCCCGCTCCTCAATGCCGCGCTTCAGCCGGGATGTATTCGTCACAAACAGGTCATCGCCGACCAACTGCACGCGCCCGCCCAGGCGGCGACAGAGCAGCGACCAGCCCTCCCAGTCATCTTCTGCCAGGCCATCCTCAATGGAGATCAGCGGATACTCATTCACCCACTGCTCATAGAGATCGACCATCTCGGCAGATGAAAGCGTGCGGCCCTCGCGAGCCAGCACATACTTGCCATCCTGATAAAGCTCGCTCGCGGCGGGGTCCATGCCAAGACAAATATCGACACCGGGACGGTAGCCAGCCGCCTCAATGGCCGTCAGCAGCAGCTCCAGCGGCTCGCGATTCGAGCTGAGCGACGGCGCGAAACCGCCCTCGTCACCGACATTCGTATTATACTTCTTGCTGTGCAAGACCTTTTTCAAACTCTGATAGACCTCGGCCCCCATGCGCAGCGCCTCGCGGAAGGAACGGGCCCCCACCGGTAGAATCATGTACTCCTGCATATCGGCAGAGTTATCGGCATGCTTGCCCCCGTTGAGAATATTCATCATCGGCACAGGCAGCACACTGGCTGAGACCCCACCCAAATAACGATAGAGCGGCTGACCAAGAGCATTGGCAGCCGCATGGGCCAGGGCGAGCGAGACGCCAAGAATCGCGTTGGCGCCAAGCTTGCCCTTATTCGCTGTTCCATCAAGCTGGACCATCAAGCCATCAAGGGCCACCTGATCCGTGGCGTCCTGGCCGATCAGCGCCTCGCGCAGCGTCGTATTGACATGCTGGACCGCCGTGAGCACACCCTTACCGCCATAGCGCTGACTGTCGCCATCGCGCAGCTCTACCGCCTCATGGGCCCCTGTTGAGGCCCCCGAGGGAACCGAGGCCACGCCGTGAGCACCGCCCTTCAGCCAGACCTCCACCTGAACCGTCGGATTGCCCCGCGAATCAAGTATCTCGCGAGCCAGCAGGTTCGCGATGACCGTACTTTCTCTACTCACACCAGGCATAGAACGATACCTACCTCTCTCAACTCTACTCAGATCTTAGATGCTTGGGTAGAAAGAAGACGAACAGTCGATGATAGCGCGGCGTTGCCCATCATTGCCGGCTGTATTGTAACGCGTGCCAGGGGACGCGGGCAAGCATTTTGTTGCCAGGCGAAGGGTGCCACCAAAACCAGAAACCGGCGGGCTAGCCAAGGGCAGTCGTCAAAGCAAGCCCAGGACAGACGACGCACAACAGAAGCACATCGGTGAAGGGTGGAAAGAAAGAAGAAGAGTGCAAGCAAGCGCACAGATGCCGGAAGAAAGGAGCGGGTCGCCAGCCTCGCTCAGCAAAAGGACTTGCCGGCCTGGAGAAGCTGCCTGATCTCAACCCTACTCGTGAGAGAAGAGCGGATCAAAGCAAGCAAGCAACCAGACCGGCCCAAAACTGGCGAGGTCAGCGCCTCCGACCGGTTCAGCCGGAGGAGCCTGCGCTGCGGAGCGCCCTTCCAGGACGCACTTCAGCCAAAGCGCGCGCCAGCAAATCAGTATGCTCCGGCAAGCCCACGGTCACCCGCAGAACGTTCTGCAGATACGGATGCTGGAAATAGCGCAGAAGAATGCCATACGCCTCAACGCTTGCCCGAACGTCCTCCACTGTAATCTCCTCATCGCAGACGCGCGCCATAATAAAGTTGCCCTGGGAAGGGACGGGCGCCAGGTAGGGCTGAGCGGCCAATACCTGGAAGAGGCGTTCACGCTCCTCGATCAGGCGCTGGACGCGCTCCCAGACGCAATCGAGATGAGCCAGTGTCTCTATAGCAGCGATATGGCCGGCCACATTCACCTCAAAGGGACACTGGGCCCGTCGTAAGTAGCTGGCGATCCACTCCGGGAAGAGACCATAGCCGATGCGCAGACCCGCCAGGCCCGCCCACTTACTAAAAGAGCGCAGCACCACCAGATTGGGGTACTCAGGGACCAGATGGGCCACGCCCCGCGGCTGCTGCGAGAACTCCACATAAGCCTCATCGACGACCACGATGCGCCCTGTCTCCAGCAAGCGCAGAATATCCTCCTGGGCCACCAGATTGCCCGTCGGATTATTGGGAGAGCAGAGCACAATCAGCTTTGTTTCGGGAGTCAAAGCTGACAGGATGGCCTCGACATCGATGTCGTAAGACTCTGTCCGCGGGACTTCGATCACATAAGCGCCGCAGAGCGTTGTCACTGTCGTATAGAGCGTAAAAGTAGGCGGGCAGCAAATGATATTGTCTCCAACCGACAGGAAGACATGCCAGAGCAGATTGATCAGCTCATTGCTGCCGTGGCTCAGCACGATATAGCGCTCATCGAGGCCCGTGAACTCGGCCAGCGCTCGCCGCAGGGCAGTAGAGTCCGTATCGGGATAATTATTATAGTGCACATAGCGCCCTAAGGCGGCCAACACCGGCGGGATTGGGCCATAGGGATTTTCATTACTATTGAGCTTGATCAAGCGATCAATTGGAATGCCGGTTCTTTGCGAGAAAGCTTCTAGCGATTCTCCTGGCACATAGGGAGCAATGCGTTCGATCTCTGGACGGACCTGAACAACACGCGAGGCATATGGTTGCATGGGCTTATATATCCATCCTACTTTTCAGTATCAGCGTCCACAAAGATCTGTGCGGGACGGCGGATCAACGAATTGCGCACAGGGGAGCTAGCGCCGGTATTACCGCGCAGAGGGCCGCTGGTGCCGAACGAGCGGAGGGACGTATGGGGAACAACAGGCTGCATCGCCGAAGTTTCCGGCAACTGGCCGCCGGTAGCCTGCAGCATCTCCAGGCCGCGACGCAAAGTCATCATATCCCGCAGGAAGCAAGCGACAGCGGAAGCGGCAGAACCCTTTTCGCGAGCGCTTTCGAAGCGGCGAGCATTGGCCTCACCGGCATCCTGAGCCGCCTGAGCCAGTGGATCGGACGTACGAGCGGCGAACGTATCCTGGAAAATATCGTCCCAGCTTGACCAGCGCCCGCGCAGCGGCTTCCAGCCGAGCTGGCTATCGCTGACCGTGCGCCACTTTTCCTCAGTAAACTGAATCCAGTCCTCGATCAAGCGAATGCAAGACTCCAACTGTTGGCGCAAGCGCTCCTCCTCGGCACTGCGAGACTGCGAGCCACTCTGCTGCAAGCCCTCAGCCGAGGAAGCAGGCTGGCCATAGAAACCACTCTGGAAGTAGGCAGGCGCCTGCTGCATGCCGGGGAAGAAGCCAGAGTTACCGGGCAAACTTGCGTAATCTGTAGCTCCCGCAGCTCCCTCGGCTCCCTGGCCGACCTGAGCCATTGGACCTGTCTGGCCCGTTTGGCCAGCGGGCAAGCCAAGGAAGGGACCCTGTGGGGAAGCCAGCTCGCCCGTGACAGTCACCCCTCCGAAGGCGGGGTTGAGACTCAAGATCGAGGAGCCATCGGGCATCAGCATGCCTTCGGGAATGGTAGGCAGACCACCGATGACGATCTCCTCATGCCCGATTGCGTCGAGAATGCGCCAGGCTAGCCGTGGATGCTTGATCGCCCACCAGAGACGACGCGCCAGAAAAGTACAGGCAAAGGTAAAGTTCACCAGCAGCCAGACCAGCCCACGCACTGCCAGCCAGTTCACCAGACCGATCACAATAATCCAGTACCAGGGGTCATGCTGCCCTGCCTCCTCAATGATGGTCAGGACAACCGCCACCGTTAGGCTGGGATCGCGCAGAGGATTAATCACATCGATGATACGCCAGAACCATGCACGCTCTGTCTTCTTCAAGATACGCTCCTCTGACATCACACTACGATGCCGCTGT
Source organism: Thermogemmatispora argillosa (assembly GCF_059696725.1). Taxonomy (NCBI): domain Bacteria; kingdom Bacillati; phylum Chloroflexota; class Ktedonobacteria; order Thermogemmatisporales; family Thermogemmatisporaceae; genus Thermogemmatispora; species Thermogemmatispora argillosa. Next base: position 3,530,660 of record NZ_AP019377.1, read on the forward strand.
CTCTTATCCTTTGCTCAACTCACTGCCCGCCCGCAGACTATCCACGTGGACCGAGCCGTCCAATTGCCAGCCAGAATCATCAGAGCCTTAACCTGGCTGCCCTTGCTTCACTGCGCCCCTTGCCGCAGCCAGCCAGCCAGCCGTACAGACCTCGCCTTCTTTGCTTTCTTCCTTTCTTTCCCTTGCCTGCCCCTGATACCACCCTCTTCTCTCCTGACCTGGAGGCCTCGGCTGCCTTGCCCCATCTACCGTAAGGGCTTGGGCGAAGTCAGCTTGCCTATCTGCTTGCAGGAGCGACTACCCTCTCTGGGAAAGCTCAGCCACTCTCTCTGACGAGCGAGCTACCCTTATTATTGGCTGGCTCGCCTGCCGACTATCGCGTTGCTACTAACCTCTTTGCGTTTGGCGGGGTTGACCCCTACTTCCTGCCCCTATTGCTCTTCTGGTACGGCTTCCGGCGAAGCTAATGCAGACGAGCGGCCTTCTGCAGCTAGCGCTCTCATTTGGCCATTTGCGGGACGATTCTAACATGGGCCCCTGGGGCCTGCAAGCTTTGTCGGCAGGGCAGGGGCATATTGGGCTATCCTGACATACCGCAACGATGCCATTTTTATTGTACCAGAGCCACGAGCAAGGCAAGGAAGCAGGCTCCCTTGAGGAGGGGGAGAAGCGGTACTTTAGTACCGCTGACAGGTAGCTCAAGAGGCCAGGCGCGAGCGAGGGGCAACGCCAGGAAGGTCCTGGGAGCTAACTCAAATCAAGTATGGCTGTTGCAGAGCCAGGAGCTGGCTGATCCCCTGTTGAGCCAGAGAGAGCAACTCATCCAGGCGAGCGCGGCTAAAGACGCCCCCCTCGCCGGTGCCCTGGACTTCCACAAAGTCGCCATTCGCCGTCATCACCACATTAAAGTCGACCTCAGCCCTGGCATCCTCTTCATAGCACAAATCAATCAAGGCTTCTCCCTCAACGATACCGACGCTGACGGCAGCCACGGCAGTACGCACCGGATGACTGGGCAAGAGGCCGCGCTCCACCAGCCGGCTACAAGCGCGATAGAGTGCCACGAACGCGCCAGTGATAGCGGCAGTACGGGTGCCGCCATCGGCCTGCAGCACGTCACAATCGAGAATAAACGTGCGTCCTCCCAGAGCCTCCAGATCTACGGCGGCGCGCAGGGAGCGGCCGATCAACCGCTGAATTTCCTGGGTGCGGCCACTGAGGCGCCCCTCGCGTTCTCGGGGGGTGCGGGTATGGGTTGCCCGGGGAAGCATGCTGTACTCCGCGGTGACCCAGCCGCGTCCGCTGCCCTCCAGAAAAGCAGGAACCTTCTCTTCGACTGTAGCGGCGCACAATACTCGTGTTCGTCCAGCCTCGATGATCACAGAGCCCTCGGCGTAGTCCAGGTAATCAACCGTGAAGTGTACGGGCCGTAGTTGAGTCTGAGAACGCCCGTCTGTGCGTATCATAAGCGAAGCCCTCGTGACAATTTCAACTCATTCAAAGTCTGGTGCCAACTCATGAAAAATACTGAGGCGGGGTGCTTCGCCTGAAGCGGGCTGCTATGCCCGAAGGGAAGAGGCCCCATTTCCTCAGCGAATATGGTACTATACATAAGGGTGTCTCCAACAGAGGTATCTGACCGTGTGTCGCCTAAAGAGGGCTGAGAAGGGTTTGCGTTCCCTCTCGTCGCGCCTCTCTTCTCGTCTCCAGGCTGGCGGGAAGGCTAGCGTAGGCGGCGAATAACGCACACCCAGCCAGGCCTGAATAAGGAGGGAGCGGACAAACGAGTAACATTGCGAGAGAGAGATGAAGAGCAGCAGCAGAAAGTCGCAGCCGAAGCGCGAAGAACCTGTTAGAAAGGACCAACCTATGTCTGCGCATAAAACGCTGCATCCTGCGCAAGCGGAGCCACTCCATGCGCATCGTCTCATCATTGCGACCAACCGCGGTCCTGTTGAATTTTATCTTACACAAGATAAGGTTTTGAAGTCTCGGCGGGGCGCGGGAGGTGTTGTCACTGCTCTCATTGAGGCGGCCAGCCGCATGGAAGTCACCTGGGTAGCGATGGCGATGACAGAGGGCGACCGCCTGGCGGCGCGCAATGCCGAAGCCGAGAGCGGACGCATCCCCTCGCCGTTGCCGAACCTCAAGATGCAGCTTCGCTACGTGGTCATCCCCAAAACGGCCTACCGCAAGCACTACGACATCATCAGTAATCGCGTCCTCTGGTTCTTGCAGCACTACCTCTATGATCCTAGCAGCGACTCCTTCAACTATCAGCGGCTGCAAGACGCCTGGAGGAACGGCTACCGGGTGGCCAATCAAGCCATTGCCGAGGCGGTCAATGCCGAGATCGAGCGTGCGGAGACCACACCAGTGGTCATGCTGCATGACTATCATCTTTATCTGGTGGCTGCCATGATCCGTGAGCGCCACCCGACCATTATCACCCAGCAGTTTATCCATATACCCTGGCCAGACAGCCGCTGCTGGCACTTCCTGCCCAGTAACATCAGCCAGGAAATTTACCGTGGCCTGGTAGGCAACGACATCGTTGGCTTCCAGACGGAGCGCGATGCACGCAATTTCCTGGAGGGGGCGCGGACCATCCTTGAAGGAGCTGAGGTCGACTTTGAAGAAGGGACCGTTGTCTGGCAGGGGCATCGGACGCTAGCGCGGGCGTACCCGATCTCGATCTCCGTCACTGAGGAGCGGCGCATTGTCCAAAGCCTGGCCGGGCGGCGCGCTGCTGAAAAGATCGTACCCCTGCTGGGTGAGCAGACCATCATGCGTGTTGACCGCATCGAACCGACAAAGAACATTCCGCGGGGCTTCCAGGCCTATGCTCAGATGCTCGAGGAACATCCTGAGCTGCGCGGCAAAGTCAAATTCCTGGCTTTCCTTGTTCCTTCGCGTCAATCTCTGCCCGAATACAAGCGGCTCAATAGTGAGGTGCTCAAGCTCGTTGAGGAGATTAACACGCGCTATGGTGATGCTAGCTGGAAGCCAATCGAGGTCTTCTGCGACAACGACCGTACTCGGGCGCTGGCTGCCATGCAGTTTTACGATGTGCTCCTCGTTAATCCCATTATCGATGGGATGAACCTGGTCGCCAAGGAAGGGGCTGTTGTCAACAAGCGCAACGGGGTCCTTGTGCTCTCGCGCACGGCTGGAGCTTTCCAGCAGCTTGGCAAGGCCGCTATTCCGACCTCTCCCCTGGACGTGACCGAGACCGCCGAGGCTCTCTATACCGCTCTGACTCTGCCCCCTGAAGAGCGTGAGCGGCGGGCCAGGTTGGCCCGGCAGATCGTGGAGCAGAACAATCTGCAGACCTGGCTCACTCGCCAGATTGAGGATATCAATGAGCTTCTTGACCTGGCGCGTTTGGCTGCTGAGAACGAGATGCAGCCACGCGAACAGGACGAACCGGAAAGTGAACCCGAGCTTGCGCCCAGCCCGCTGTCTCTTTCTGCAGGATGACCCTGCAGCCAGATGCCGCTGTCTTCGGGCTGGCAAGAAAAGCGCGTGGAGGTAATCCACTACGCACGCTTTTCCTGCCAGCCTGGCGAGGACGCCCCGGCCTCCCTCTCCAGAAAAGTCACCATTTCCTCTAATAAGCTTGCCATACCGGCTACGCCCTCAACTATGAGATCTGCCCGCTCTAGCAGCCGCGAAGGAGTATCCGGGTGGCGCACGGCAATCGCGACGGCTGCCGGACAAATTCCCTCTTGGCGCAAGCGCAGCAGTGTTTCTACGCCGTCCAGGTCGGTGATATCGTCGCCGGCGAAGAGCGCGCCGCGTAGCTGGTGCTGCTCAATGAAGCGCTGCAGGGCCTGGCCTTTGTTCAGGCCGGGTACTCTCAGCTCAACGGCCATTTTCCCCTCAGAGAGTTGGAGGCCGGCCTGTTGAGCTGGCTCCCTGAGTAGCTCTAGAATCTCCTGCCGGATCTGAGCGGGATCAGGGCAGCGGCGATAGTGAATCGTTCCGCCGATGCTTTTGTATTCGATCTGCACGCAAGGTGACGAGTGCGCTAGTCGCTGCTCTGCTAGTGTGAGCAGTCGCTGCGCTGGAAGGCGATACGCTTCGGCGGCTGGCAGTAGCCTGATCGGGTGGCGCTCTGGCAGGCCCTCTGCCCACTCCAGACCGTGATTCCCGATGTAGGTGATCTCGTCAACGCCTACCAGAGCGGCGGCGCTGACTATGGCTCTGCCGGTAATCACCGCCACCCGCGCGTAGGGGCGCAGTCGTTCCAGCAGACGGGCGACACCGGGAAAGAGTCGGGCTGCTTCGGGTGTAGGAGCAATGGGGCTGAGTGTGCCATCAATATCAAAGGTTAGCCCGCAAGGGTGGCTCTGCAAGACGTTGCGCAAGGCGGCACTAAGCATGGCTCTCCTGCACCTTTATCTTTTCTCTTTGAGGATCTTGCTGTCATGGCGCGCTCGCTCTGTGCGTTTGCAGGGCGAGGCTGAGCGCCCTGCATTCTATCACACGATGTTGCTGCACTGCGTCTCGCGTGGTACTATGTAAGTAAAACATGAGCCTTTCAGAGGCAGTTTTTGATCGCAGGGCTGACCTCATAGCCCAGGCGCAGCAATCAGGCTATTCCTGCCCGCAATTCTGGCCCCCGTGCGTGCAGCCAAGGTGGCAGAGATCCGAGCCGCGGTGTCCTGGTGCGTTCGCGTCGATCTCGCTGATCGCGCGTGTTTTGCTCCTCTCTCTGTCCTGCCCTGGCCTGACCTGGCTTGCTCAAGGATCTGGCTCTGCGGGGTACAGCGCTGCATTTTCTCTATTGAAGGGGGTTTGAGATGCCGCAGACCTGGCTGCACTTTCTGAGCGCCGTCGGCGGTATTATTCTGGTCGATCTCGCTTTGAGTGGTGATAATGCCCTGATCATCGGTGCGGCCACCGTGGGCATTCCACGGCAACGGCGCTGGACAGCCCTGGCCATTGGCGGAGGTCTGGCCATTTTCTTCCGTCTCACTTTTACTGCTCTGGCTAGCTGGCTTTTGCAGATTCCCTATCTCCAGGCCGTTGGGGGACTCCTGGTTCTCTCAATTGCGGTTCGTCTCTTTTTTAATCGAGCATCTACTGAAGAGCAATCAAAGCCCACAAGTGCGGTCAGCTCGATTTCAGCGAGTGATGCCTCACGCGCATCTCAGCCACTGCCTGAAGCAGCGAGCGCCAGCCCTATTCTGAGCAAGGCTTCCTATCTGCGTCGCTTCCTGGAGCATCGTCTCTCGCCAGAAAGTACGAACTTTGTGCTGGCTCTGCTCACTATCGTGGTGGCCGACGTAACGATGAGCCTGGACAACGTGATTGCTATTGGGGCCATTGCTCAGGGGCAGCTTCCGGTTTTGATCATCGGTCTCTTAACCAGCATCCTTCTCCTGCTCTTAGGCAGTGCGCTGGTGGCTGAGCTGCTCAGTCATGTGCCTGGCCTCACATTGGTAGCCAGCTTCATTCTGGCCTGGGTGGCGAGCAATTTGATCATTAACGATCCGGCTATCGGTTTCCTCCAGAACCATGAGATCGCTGTCTATGTAGGGGCCTTCGTCTTCGTAGGGATTATGGCACTCGTCGCCTATGTCCAGCAGCGTCATCAGCGCTATCTGCACTCTTCCTCGCCTCCTTCCCGCTGAGCTAAAAAGGTTGCAGCATTAGGGGCACGACGGCGATAAGAGTGGCAGCGTAGACCCTCAGCGCTGTCAGAGGATCGACCTGGAGTCCTGAATGCGACCATTGCCAGAGCCAGCCCGAGGGAGCGGGAGCGGAGGCCCTGTCTTGGCTGGAGATGCTCGGAAGTAAGCTGGTTTGTGAGATTGAACGATCCTGCTTCAGGTTGATTGCGTACGAAGCGGGAGAAAGGGCCAGGGTCGAGCCTGAAACGAACGGGACAAGAGAGACAACAGACAAGCAGGGACTCCCCGCTCCAGGGAGTCCCTTACTATCTGTCCCGGCCAGGCCCTTTCAGTACAGTAGGGAGGCGCTGAGCCCCAGTGGACGCGGCTATTGCTCAGCCCTGGACTGGATCTCAGCCAGCGCCTCGCGCCTGCTAGGGGAAAAGCGACGGCGGCGTAGCACTGGGCTGAGGATGCGCGGTCGGCGTCGGTGTCGGCGACGGCGATGGTGTAGGCGACGGCGTCGGTGATGGTGTCGGCGACGGCGTCGGTGTCGGTGACGGCTTCTCGGTCGCTGTTGGCGAAGGAGCCGTTGTCGGTGAGCCAGTACTCAAATTGACCACGTAGAGAATGACGCTCTGACCCTGGGGCAGCTCCTCGCCGCTCTTGGGTGAGGTGCGGTCCACATAGTTGGCCGGCTTGGTCGGATCAACGCCGTCAGACTGCACCGTAAAGGGGATGCCTTGACTGCGCAGGATGCGTTCGGCGCCCGCCAGAGTATTGCCTACCAGCCCATCAGGCACAATGACGCGCGTCGGTCGTTCTTGCAGATCGACCAGAATAGTCGAGCCGCGCGGAGCGAGTGCGGGCGGCTGAGGCGATTGGCGCACCACATAGCCCGAAGTCAGGCCATTATGCACCTGCAAGACGAAGCCGGCGTTGGTCGCGCGGGTCAATGCCTGCTGATAGGTGAGGCCAATCAGCGAAGGGACTGGCACTTCGGGCGGCGCAGGCGTAGCCTGGGTAGAGAGATGAAGGAAAGGTACAAATCCCAGGATGGCGGCCAGATAGACGCTAAAGCCGATGAGCACAACGGTAGCGATAAGGATAAGAGCAGTGATAATACCAGCCAAGCGAGAGCCTCGCTCACCGGCGATTGCATCGCGCTGGAAAGGACGCGTTGTTCCAGACTGGACAAAGCCTCCGTAGGGACCTGGCGCCGGTGGCGGGGCTACCTCTGGCGAGGCATAGGGAGAGGCTGCCACAGCGCCGGCAGCATGAGGCTGCTGATCATAGCCTGCGGAGGCGGCCAATGCTGGGACCTCGTTGGCCAGAGCCTGCCCGGCACCCGCGAGCGGCGGGCGATAGGGAGAAGTAACGACGGTCGGCGCGGCTGCCACATCTCTGGCAGGCTCTGCAAGCTCGGTTTCGCCGAGGGCTTCCAGAGCGCGGGCCAGCGCGCTACCATCGCGATAGCGCATCTCCGGTATTTTTTCCAGGCAGCGCAGAATGATCTCCTCAAGGGCAGGTGGAATGGCCGGATTATAGTGGCTGGGGGGTACCGGAGGCTCCTGGATATGTTGCATAGCCACAGCCACCGGAGTATCGCCCTCAAAAGGAGTGCGCCCGGTCAGCATCTCGTACATCACGATGCCGAGCGCATAGACATCGGCGGCTGGGCTGACGATCTCGCCCTGAGCCTGTTCAGGTGCATAATACTGCACTGTACCGAGCGTCATCCCGGTTGTGGTCAAGCGCTCGGCATTGATATCCTTATAGACGCTGGCGATACCGAAATCGGTCAACTTGATCGAGCCATCGCGCCCAACCAGAATATTCTGAGGCTTGACATCGCGATGGACGATTCCGCGGCGATGAGCAGCGCCGAGGCCAAGGGCGACATCATGGGCGATAATAACCGCGCGCTCCACATCCAGTACACCCCGCGAGCGCAGATAGCGGCGCAGATCTGTGCCCTCGACCAGCTCCATGACGATATAGTAGTTCCCGTCGCTCTGCCCGTAGTCGTAGACCTGAACAATATTAGGGTGTTGCAGGGCAGAGGCGGCCTTTGCCTCGCGCTGGAAGCGCGTGACGAACTTGGGGTCGGTACTGTAGACCTCGCGTAGTACCTTAATCGCCACAGGGCGATCCATACGCAGGTCCCGCCCGCGGTAGATGGTTGCCATGCCCCCCCGACCGATGGGGTCCAATAGCTGGTATCGCTCGCCCAGAACTTCAGTTTGCATAGCTCTCCGCTTTGACCGTACAGCTTATCTGGAGGGGCTGCAAGGGCCTTCAGCCTGGTCGGACCGGCCTCCCGCCTCTCCTCTCTGCTTCTCCCCTGCCCTGATGCTTCTCGGTTCTGTCTGCCAACAGGCCTATTCGTCTGTTCCCCCATGCCTGCAGCCTGCGTCGTGTCAGCCTGTCACGCCTGTGCTTCCCCGAGCCTGGATGAATATGGCATGACCCTAACCTGGCCTGGCGGCCCGCGCCCCTGCCATTCCTCTCCATATCTGGCCTGGTCCAGTCAGCTTGGCCCGGCTCGACCGACTAGCCTGGCCCGCTGCTTCCACGCTCCAGCGAGCGTGCCCTCCGGATGGGACGAGGTGTTCTTTACTGAAACGCCCTGCTATGAACGATAAACGCAGGATACCCGGTAAACTACAGTTCGCTCCTTATTGTAGCGCATCCTATCCCCATTGGGAACATCTTTTCTGCGGGCCACTTTACGACACAGACGTACTATCTCTTCCTCTTCAGACACCCGCCTCTGTGGAGGTCTCCCGCCTGGTGCTAGCCCGAATCATCCTGTCAGCCCCTCTTGCCCTGTTCCCCACTTGCGGCTGACGGCTCTGCTCTCAAATGGTCTGCTGTCTGGGACACCAGCAGACGGGTATCGCCCACCCGTCGCGTGATACGCTCTTCATCCATGTGCTCCAGGAGAGGCAAGACGTACTTGCGTGTCGTTCCCAGCAGGTCACGTGCCTGAGCTACAGTAATGGTACCATGCTCTTGCAAATAGGATGTGATAAGTGCTACTGCTCTCTCGTATGCCTCGCGCAGCAAGAGGATAGAGCCATCGCCCAGCTTCACCAGCTCCCCACGTTCAATCAGGGCACTCACCAGCTCCCCACCTACCAGCTCTTCGGCCTCTCCTCGCGTTGGCGGCATGAACGGAGTTTCACGAAAGATTTGAAGCAGACGTTCGGCCTGCCTCTGCTGCTCGGCGCTAAAGGTTGGTGTAAACTCAGGGAGACGGAGCAGGCCAGCGCTGCCAGCTTCTGTGAGCAATCCTTCGCTGCGCAGGGCCTCGAAGACCTCCGCTGCCAGGCGGGGTGGCAAATGAAGACGAGAGCGCCATTCCTCTTTCGACAGTCCACTGCGCAAAGGAAACTGCTCATGGTAATCGCGAACCAGGCGGATGGCCGCATCACTAAGAGCTTGCCAGACACTCAGTGCGAACCAGTATGTTCCCACACATCGCACTCTTCCCTGTGTTAACAACGTCTCCAAGGCCTGCTGCGTCACAGGCTGGGCGAGATTACTCAGACGGGCCAACTCGGCGACTTCGTAGGCAGGCCAATGGGGGTGTGTTGTGCTCGTCGAGCGGCGTTGCGGACCTTCGAGCTGGGCCATGACGATGGCTTCAGGGTTGCCCTGCGCCAGGGTTGCCAGGCGCTGCAGAACCTCGCTGCGACGGCGACGGTGATAACGTGGATGCGCATCGAGAATCTCCCCGCCACCAAGCGTGAGGCTGGGCGAAGGAAGGCGCACGATAAAGCGATCATGCCGCTCGACTACCGTCGGCTCCTGCAAACGCAGCTGAGCCCAGGTGCTTTCACCGGGATGCAGCTCATCGCTCTCCAGCAAGCGCACGGTCGCTGGCACTACGCGCGCGCCGCAGTAGAAATCTACCAGGGCATTGTGACTGAGCGGGCGAGGGGCATCGGGCAGCAAGCGCAGGCGGACATCAAGCAGGGTGGTCGGTTGTAGCAAGCCTGGCAAGGTCACAACGTCACCCCGCTCTACCTCCTGGCGGGCCACGCCGGCCAGGTTGAGGGCAGTGCGTTCTCCTGGCTGGGCTACGCTAATCGCCTGGCGATGGCGCTGAAGCGAACGAATGCGCCCCTTAAGGCCTCGCGGCAAGATCTCGACCTCTTGTCCTAGCTGGAAGCGGCCATCGATGAGGGTCCCTGTGACGATGGTCCCAAAGCCGGCAAGGGTAAAGACGCGATCGATGGGGAGGCGAGGGCGTCCGTGATCGGGCCGCTGGGGGGCCTGCGCAGTGGCCTCCTGCAGGCGCGCCAGCAGGGTAGGTAGTCCCTGGCCGGTAGTGGCTGAGACAGGGACTATCGGGGCGCCGGCCAGGCTCGTAGGCCGCAGTAAGGCGGCGATGTCTTCGCTGACCAGGGCAAGCCATTCCTCGTCTACGAGGTCGGCCTTGGTCAAGGCCACCACACCGCTGCGCACCTGCAGCAAATCGAGGATAGCCAGGTGCTCGCGTGTCTGCGGCATGACGCCTTCATCGGCTGCCACAACGAGCAAGGCGACATCGATACCCCCGACGCCGGCGAGCATGTTCTTGATGAAGCCTTCATGACCAGGCACGTCAATGAGGCCAACCTCGCGACCGTCTGGCAGTGTTAACCAGGCGAAGCCCAGGTCAATGGTCATGCCTCTGGCTTTCTCTTCGGCAAGACGGTCGGGGTCGATACCTGTGAGGGCCTTGACAAGCGTCGATTTCCCATGATCAATGTGCCCGGCTGTCCCTATGCACGTCATAATTGTATTATTGATAATTCAATAGATGCCTGGCTGTTTGTATAATTTCCGTTCTTTCTCTAGGATTGGCTTGTCATCTCTGCCAGTCCTAGGGTGAAGAGAGCCTCGCTATAGTATACATCGTTGTCTGCCGACTGGCTATGGAGGGCTGTCAGCCGGGGAAGGCGTCGCGGACTGGAGGGGGTTGAGAAGGAGGTTTCTGTCTGATCTCGTGCCGATTGCAAAAGAGGAACTTGATTTTTGGTAGAGCATTGGCTACGCTAGCAGTGGAGGGATGGGCGTGGTTCTGCCCGTCCTGGAGCGCCCTGTTGTCTGGTTCACTGTCACAGGAGAAAGCACCATGACACAATCATCTGCCTCTGGAGGGGCCACAGCGCCTGTGGCCCGGCAATGGAGCTATGCCAGTGGCCCCAGCGATGTCCCGCTATTGGGGCTGACCATCGGCGACCTCTTTGATCAGACTGTCGAGCGCTTTCCTGACCATCCTGCCTTGATTGTTCGCCACCAGGGTATTCGCCTCACCTATCGTCAGTTGCAGGCGGAAGTCAATCGCTGCGCCAAAGGGCTGATGCGGCTTGGTGTCCAGAAGGGGGAGCGGGTCGGGATCTGGGCCCCTAACTGTGCCGAGTGGTGCATTACCCAGTTTGCCACAGCGAAGATCGGCGCGATCCTGGTCAATATCAATCCCGCCTACCGTCTGCATGAGGTTGAGTATGCCCTGACGCAGTCGGGCTGCAAGGCCCTCATTACGGCAGCCGCTTTTAAATCTTCCGACTATATCGAGATGCTGACCTCGCTGGCGCCCGAGTTGGCGAGCTGTGCTCCAGGAGAGCTGCGGGCGGCGCGTCTGCCTGAGCTGCGTCTGATCGTTCAGCTCGGTGAACAGTCGGTACCTGGTATGCTGCGCTGGAGCGAGCTGCTGGCCCAGGCGGAGACTGTCAGTGATGAGGCATTACAGGCGAGACAGCGAGAGCAGGAATTTGACGATCCGATCAACATTCAGTATACGAGTGGCACGACTGGCTATCCCAAAGGGGCGACGCTGAGCCACCATAACATTCTCAACAACGGCTATTTCGTGGCGCGCTTGCAGGGCTTCACTCATGAAGACCGCCTTTGCATTCCGGTGCCGCTCTATCACTGCTTCGGCATGGTGATGGGCAATCTGGGCTGTGTGACGCATGGCGCGACGATGGTCTATCCTGCGGAGAGCTTTGAGCCGCGGGCTGTGCTGGAGGCAGTGCAGGAGGAGCGCTGTACGGCGCTCTACGGGGTGCCGACGATGTTCATCGCTGAGCTGGAGCATCCCGACTTTGAGCGGTTCGATCTACGCAGTCTGCGTACCGGCGTGATGGCTGGTTCGCCTTGCCCGGTCGAGGTGATGCGCAAGGTCATCGAGAAGATGCACATGAAGCAGGTGGAGATCTGCTATGGAATGACGGAGACATCGCCGGTTAGTACGCAGACGAGGCTCAATGACCCCGTGGAAAAGCGCGTGAGCACGGTGGGGCAGGTGCATCCACACCTGGAGATCAAGATTATCGATCCGGCAAGCGGCAAGGTGGTGCCTGTGGGGCAGCCGGGTGAGCTGTGCACACGCGGCTACAGCGTCATGCTGGGCTACTGGAATAATCCCGAGGCTACGGCGCAAGCCATCGATCGGGCGCGCTGGATGCACACCGGTGATCTGGCGGTCATGGATGCCGACGGCTACATCAACATTGTGGGGCGCATCAAGGATATGATCATCCGGGGCGGTGAGAATGTCTATCCGCGTGAGATCGAGGAGTTTCTGTATACGCATCCTAAGATCAGCGATGTCCAGGTGATCGGGGTCCCGGATGCGAAGTATGGCGAGGAGATTATGGCCTGGATCAAGCTCAAGCCAGGCGAGCAGGCTACGCCCGAGGAGATCCGAGCCTTCTGTCAGGGGAAGATCGCCCATTACAAGATCCCGCGCTATATCAAGTTTGTCGATAGCTTCCCGATGACGGTCACGGGCAAGATCCAGAAATTTATTATGCGCGAGCAGGCTATTCAGGAGCTGGGCTTACAGGAGGCTGCCCGTATCCAGACGGCCTAGACTAGACTCCTCGCTCTCTGCATGTAAGGCGACGAACCAGCCAGGCGCCAGGGGGCGGCGATCCTGATCCATCCCTGGCGCTTGTTTGTCTGGCTCTCTGGAGAGCGCTCGCCAGGCTTGCTAGCGAGGAGCCATGCGCATAAAATCGACCATTGCTTTGAGCAAGCAGGCATTGGGTTGGAGCGGAACCCAGGTGCGGTACCAGTCCGAGGTCCGTCCCTCGCGTCGAATGACGATGCGCTCTGGCCCTATTGCCAGTGTTTCGACCTGGCTCCAGGGCAAGAAGTCCCTTTGGTCCCACAGGACGTCTCGGCTGACGAAGAGTGGGTCAAAATTCAAGGTCTCACCTCCCGCCGAGGGCATAGATGTTTACAACAAAGAGCAGCTCGATAAAAAGGGCAGGAAGGAGTACAAAGAGGCAACCCCAGGTCTTCTGGCGTAGTCTATAGCTAGCCAGTCACCAAGCTCCATGACCTCTGCCTGTCTCAGGATAGAGGAAGGGACTGGCTGCTGAGACGAGTATTCTTGCTGCATAGAGATCCCCCTTCGTTCGCGAGGGGGCCGTCGACTGGGCCGGCCCTTCCACCTCTGCCAAGGGCCCTACACGTTTCGAAACCTTTTCGCTGAGATATTACCATCAGGGCTAAGCAGGAAACAAAAGTATTTGCTGGGGTCACTCTTGCTATGGCAGGGATCTCTCTGACAGATGGGTAATGCGGCGCAGCCGACTCGCCGTTGCCGCTTGAGGCAGAAAGGTGGTATCCTTAAGAGGCAATGCAGTTGGTTCAAACAGGAGCAGGCAGAGAGAGGGCAATGTCTGTCAGATTGAGGGCCGATATAGATCCGGGCGAGATTCAGACGTTGATTGCCATCCTGCGCGAGCAGGGGATTCACTATCTGATCGCCAGCGCGCCACCGCCACCAGGGGCCTCGACGGCGGTTGATCCGGTCGAGCTGCTATTGCGCCTGGCTGGTTGTAATGATCCACTGGTAGAGCATGCAGTTATTGCTCTTCTCATCCTCCATCCCGAGCTGGCTCCTGCCGCGCAAGAGGCTCTCCAACGCGGTGAGGGCGAGGTCCGTGAGCGGCTGGCGACGCTTATTCTGGCCACGCTCTACCTGCAGCGCTGGTGGCTCTTTCGCCTCGCCTTTGCTCTTGGACGCCTGCCAGCTTTTCCCGAAGAGCCGTTTGCCTCTCTCTGGGAAGAGCGTCAGCTGCCACCCCCCTCTGTTGATGGAGGGCGTGCCGGCCTGCTCGCTCTGGAGGACTATCTACAGCGGCGCTATGGTTTGCCTCTCAATTTTATGGCTGACTGGCAGAATCAGATTGATCACCTGTTAGAGCAAGAGGAGGCAAAAAGGCGAGTGATCCCCAGTGAAGTGGTTGAGGCTTTGCGTGAGATGAGTCGACAGGCGTTGCAGGAACCTGCTCAGTCGGAGTGACTCCCATGAGCATGCGCTCCAGTGTTGGTCAGCAAGAAATCGAGCGCTTCCTGATCGAGCCAGGCCGTACCCACCAGCCAGCGCGATAGTTTTGATGTCCAATTGCTGAAGCGCCAGGGCTACATTGTTCTTGAAGAGCTGGATCGTCTTTGTCAGAACGTTCTAGACAAGCTGGCGTCTCCCTCCTATCGGCGGCGCTACCCCAATCTCTCGCCCGAGCGCCTACACCAACGCTACCAGGCCTTTCGCCCCCTGCTGGAAACCGATTAAAACCAGCGACCGAGCCACGGCTTCTCTTGCAGCGTTTGCTGTACCTCCTGAATATAGTGGATGGCGCCGCTGTCGTACCACTGGCCACTGAACCAGGAACCGAGACAGCCCCAAATATCGCCGGCGTGATAGCGCGGGTAGCCGGCGCTGGGCGTCGACGCCTGCAGTTGAGTCGCCAGGCCCTCATAGCACATGCGCATCATCCCGTAGACATAATCGGCATTGAAGGCCGTATCATCGCGCATCATCGGCCACTCATGGCTGAAATAGCGGTAAGTGATCTGCAGCAGACCATAAAAGGAAGGGCAAGATGAGCCATTCCAGGTGCCTGGAGGACAATAGCGGCTCGCGGTCGTCTTGCCCGCTGCAGTGCTCTGATGCCACCACGACTCGACCGCCGCCTGAGCGCGCACCAGGTCGGCATTGACCCCCCACTTGCAGGCCACCCACTGGATGATCTCATCGGTAGTCCCAGTAAAGTTGCCGCTAATGCGTGCACTGTAGCGATTGGCCTGGGGGTTCTGCGTATAAGTAGGATAGAACTGATCGATTGCAGCAAGCTGCTGAGCTGTGGGCACGCGATGATTAGCAGCCGTGTTGTCTGGACGCGGCTCCCACGAGCTGTAGTGAATACTGGCCGCGCACTGCCGATCATCGGGAAGGCTTGCCCCCACAGCACTGATCAGGCCAGGCATGGGGGGTACCGTTGCCACAGGCGTAGTGGCCACGGCCGTAGGGCGTGGCGAAGGCGTCGGCAGCGCCTCCGGCTGAAAGGTCAGCGCTCCCGCGCTCACCGTAACCGCCGGCTGGCCAGAGCCAACTGACGGGCCAGCGGATGAATGAGGCCCAAGACAAGCGCTCAAGGCCAGCAACAGCGCCAGCAGCGCCATTACCCCTGTCAACACTGGCCGCTCTGAGACGAACAGCCCCGCGGTCCTGCATATAGCGCAGCGCTTTCTCATCATCGGATCACGGCCCTCTCTGTATCACTACATGTCAACTAATCTATCCTAACGAATCAGGGCCGAGATCTTCACCGAACCTATCTATCTTCTCTGGTTCCTCGGTGAGGGGAACGCCAACCGCATGGGAGTCGGAGGATTGCGAGAGGCGCACGAAGTGGACGAGCCTGAGCGTGAGATACGGCCTGCGAGCATATTCCTTTTCTCTCTGCTCGCAGGCCGGGAGACGCAGCACCGATTATCATATCAATCGACCCGTGGCACACGCGCCAGAATCTCCGATACCACCTCGTAATTAATCGTGCCCAGACGTTCAGCCACCTGCTCCGCCGTCAATTGGGCCTCACCCTGGCGCCCAATCAGCACCACCTCATCGCCCACACGCACCCCGGGAATATCCGTCACATCGATCATACACTGATCCATACAAACCCGCCCCACAATTGGGGCCTCTTTGCCGTGAATCAGCACCGAACCCCAGGTACGCGGAGCGCGTCGGAAGCCATCGGCGTAGCCGACCGGCAGCACCGCAATGCGCGTCGGACGTGTCGTCACATACGTGCACCCATAACCGATACACTCGCCCTCTGGGATCAGCTTCACTTGAGCCACCTGCGTCTTGAAGGAGAGCGCCGGACGGAAACCGGGAGGCAGCCGAACCTCCGGTGAAGGATCGAGGCCGTAGAGGGCAATTCCTGGCCGCACCATCTCAAAGTGGGCCTCTGGTACCGTCAGCGTGGCCGCGCTATTTGCCGCATGCGCCAGCGGGGGACGCAGGCCCTCAGTCTCCAGTGCCTGCAACACGCGCTGAAAGCGTGCCAACTGCTTGCGGGTATACGACTGATCGCGCGCATCGGCCATTGCGAAATGGGTAAAGATCCCCTCCAGCTCCAGCCCAGGTAAACGTTTGACCTCCCGGGCCAGTGCCACAATGGCCTCAATTTCCTCGGCGCGAATACCCAGACGTCCCATGCCCGTATCGACCTTCAGATGCACCTTCACCGTACGCTGCAAGGCCTGGGCCGCGCGCGAGAGGGCTTGCGCGGCTTCAATCGAATACAGGGTAATCGTCAGGCCCAAACGTACCGCCTCGCGCATCTGCCAATGCGGCACATAGCCGAAGACCAGGATCGGGGCCGTAATACCCGCCGCACGCAAAGGAGCAGCCTCGCTAACCGTGGCCACCCCCAGCATGCTGGCTCCATTCAACAGGACCGTGCGAGCAACTTTCAACGCCCCATGACCGTAGGCATCCGCTTTCAAACTAGCCAGGACCTGGACCCGGGGCCCGACCAGCTCTTTAATGAGCCGCGTATTATTGGCGATGGCGCTCAGATCGATCTCCAGCCATGTCGGTCGCTCTGGGCGCATGCGCACAATCTGTTTCCAGCCTGGCGTTTGGCGCACCAAACGCTCAGGAGCCTGCGCGGGATCGGCCAGGAGGCGCTCTGTCACGCGCTCCATACGCGCCTCCTCGGAGCCTTTAATAAGGATGACATCGCGCAGCTCGCCCTCCGCCGGCTCTGCTGCTTCCTCTAACAGCGCCATGACGGCGCGAGCCGCATCCTCATGGGTCGAGGTCTGGATGATCCGCTCAGAAGGCAAGCCAGCCTCACGCGCTGCCTCAGCGATCAGCGCCGCCCGCTCGCCGCGTGTCACCAGATAGTCGACCTGGCCAGCCGCGGCCTGACCAACAAGAGCGTGGCCCTCCTCCTCAAAACTCCCCAGGTTGAGCATATCACCCAGCACAGCAATACGCCGTCGTGCGGGCAAGCGCGCCAGAGTTTCCAGGCCTGCCAGCATCGAGGCCGGCGCCGCATTGTGCGTATCATCGAGCAGCCATGTGCGCCGCAGACCGGGCAAAGGATTCAGGCGACCCGGCAGAGGAGCAAATTCCACCAGCGCCTGTGCAATTTGCTCATCGGCCAGCCCACACAAACGACCGACCGTCCAGGCGGCTAGCAGAGTCGTCACAAAGTGGGCCCCAAGTAGACGCGTTTTGAGCACCTGCCCGCGACCGGGCCAATATGCCTCTGTTCCCTCCCAAGAGACAAGCACTTTTTCCAGGGTTGCAGCCGTAAAAACCTCTAAGCGACGATCATCGCTTCGTCGCAGTAGGCGGCGGAGCAGCTCATCATCTCCATTGACCACCAGCGTCCCTTCAGCAGGCAGGTAGTCTGCGAGGCTTGCCAGCTCTGTGGCTAAACGCTCCAGGCTGCCAAAGTACTGCAATTGGGTCGGACTGATATTCGTCAACACTCCGATCCGGGGCTGAGCGATGCGACAGAGATCGCCGATTTCGCCGGGATGATCGCAGCCCAACTCGACTACCGCGTACTCGTGATGCTCCTCCAGGCGGCCCAGGGAAAGGGGAAGGCCCAGCAAATCATTGTAATTCTGCCAGCTCTTGAAAGTCGCAAAATGGCGCTCAAGTACATGGGCAATCGCTTCCTTCGTCGTTGTTTTCCCTGTACTCCCTGTGACCGCGATCACCGTAGGCCGCCAACGGGCCAGAATTGAGCGGGCATAAGCTTGCAGTGCCTGGCGAGTATCCGCAACCACAACGACAGCCGCGCCGCTCTCCTGCAGAGCCCTACGCTGCTCCTCAGAGAGGATGCTCAAATAGCGGTCCTCAATTAAAAGGCCGCCAGCCCCGCGACGCAGGGCATCCTGCCAGTAATCATGGCCATCGCCGCGCTCGCCACGTACTGCCACAAAAAGCTCTCCCGGAAGCAATTGGCGTGTATCATGATTAAAAGCGGGAAACTGCTGCTGACGTCCAGGAAAAGCTAATCTTCCTCCAGTCGCCTCTAGCAGCTGATCAAGCAGAATCATACAGCCGACCTCTCACTCTCAGGCTCAGGGACCATTGTGCCCTAGCGGGCCAGCACGTAATACATTGCGCCTACTTGCTTTATAATACCCTTTAGTTCCAGGGTCAGCAACGTTGCAGCTACGCTTTGCGCAGGCAAGCCCGAGGAGCGGATCAATTCATCAATGTGGCGTGGCTCATGATCCAGCAAGGACAACAACTGACGTTCAAGCGGATCTTCCGGCAGAGCCTGCTGCAGTTCCAGGCACTGGGCGACCGTGAACAGATTGAGCGCATCAAGGATGTCCTGCACTCCTGTAATCAGATGGGCCCCATCCTGGATCAAGCGATTGACTCCCTCACTGCCACGAGCAAACATATTGCCAGGGACAGCAAAGACATCACGACCGGCCTCCAGCGCATGCCGGGCCGTAATCAGCGCACCGCTCTTCAGAGGAGCCTCTGTTACCAGCACTCCCAGCGCCAGGCCGGCAATGATGCGGTTGCGCGCTGGGAAATTCCCGCTATCGGGATAGACGCCCGGGGGATACTCGCTTAATAAGGCCCCCTGGCCCGAAGCGACAATACGCCGTGCCAGATTCACATTCGAGCCGGGATAGAGCACGTCCAAACCGCAGGCAAGCACTGCAATCGTGCGTCCACCGGCGGCTAAAGCTGCTGTATGAGCCGTAGTATCAACACCGAGCGCCAAACCGCTGACAATGGTGACATTGTGCCGCGCCAGCTCCGTGGCCAGGCGCTCGGTCACCAACTTGCCGTAGGAACTCATGCGACGCGTCCCCACGATGGCCAGGGCACATTGATCGTTGGGACTGAGCTGACCGCGAAGATAAAGGACAGGAGGAGCATCACCCAGGCGCCGCAGGGCAGGAGGGTAGAGCTGGTCCCTAAGCGTTAACGCCTCAATATCCAGGCGCTGCAACTGTTTCAGCTCCTTCTCCGGGTCAATAGACGCTCGCTGCCGGAGCAGGCTCTCCACGAGACGACTAGTGAGGCCGGCATAAAGTAGCTCCCCTCGTCCAGCTTTCCAGGCCGCAGCCAGCTCACCATGAAAAAAAGCTACAAGCTTCTTAAAAGTGGCTGGCCCAATGCCCCGGATGCGACTGAAAGCCACCCAGTAAGCGCGCTCCTCGTCGGAGAGAGAGGCGCAGGAGAAATCTGCAGAGGGAACGGGCGCACCTGCCGGCGCGCTCCTGGCTGAGGAAGCGGCAACGATATCTTCCGTCGCGTCACCCATCGTACACATCCTTTCCACTTTACACCCAAAAAATTCTTGAGAGCGGAGACCCATTCTATGGTCAAAGGCCTCAAAGAGAGGTAGAAGAGAGCAGAAGGGTCACGGTAGAGCGACTACCTGACCTGATCCTGCACGGGTGCCGAGAGCTGGCAAAGGCCGGGCCGGAGGCTGAGCCATAGACCTGCTGCTGCTCTTCTGACCTATGGCTCAGCTTCTCTAACGACCGGAGAAAGGCGGCCTCTGCTCGTCATCGTCAGGTTCTGGCCCCTGAGAAGACGAGGACCGGGGCCCTTCCTCAGTCCCTGAGAGGCCGAAGGGCTGGTCAATATTAAAGTACGAAAAGCTGCCGGAAGCACCAGGGCCAGAGGCAGGCCATCCGGGCCGAGTGCCGGAGGGGCCTGGCGACGGAGAGTTGCCCAGGGGTGGGGGAGTCTGCCAATCTCTCCGGCTAACCGCCAAGATCTGCTCTGCAGCTTGCACAGCCTCCATTGCCTGCAGACGCTGGTGACGGACCGAAGCCAGGAGCAACATTGTCCCCAAGAGAGCCGCGAGCATCAACGCTGTTCCAAGCGCCAGCAAGAGGGGGTCATGGCTATCGCTGGTAGCCGGTGTAGGCAATTGCAGCCGGGCCGTTGACGCTGGGGGAACGGCAGGCGTCTGCATCTCGGCGGGCGAGAGCGTCGGTGGCTGGTGCAGAGCCAGATGCCATTGATTCTCAAGATGGGCCTGATCCTCGCCGATAGCGGCCTGGAGAGCCTGATCGAAATTCTGCTTACCACTGCTGAGCAACTGAAGCAGGTGCTCCATATCGGCCTTTCCGAAAGTTTGAAACATGTAAGAAACCAGATTCCAGCTTTCCGCATAAGCTAGCTCAGCCGTGTCGCTATCGCTAGGGAAATGATTCATGATCTGGATGAGCGGGAGCAAAGAGTGAGTGCGTAGAGCCTCGTTGAGGCGGTCAGTCAGCTCTGGCTCCTGGAAGAGCTGGCAGTAAACGGCCAGGCCCTCATCGAACCAGTGAGGAATAGCCACGCGATCTGAAACTGTCTGATGCAGCAGCAAATGAGTCATCTCATGAGGCATATCGCGCACCAAAGTTTCGTCTGTGGGGCTACTGACCGTAAAGAAGGCCTCATTAAGCGGAGGGAAAGCTACGCCTCCAACCCATTCAAAGGTATCTGGTGGGAGCGCTCTTCGGAAAGCGCTATCGCTGCTATAGACCCAGAGATCAAAGACATGGTGGTAGCTCATGCCCGTCACTTGGGTTAGATGCTCCTCATCGCTCAGAGCACGGCTGAGCAAAGCCTGACTAAAACCAGGAGCTGTATTATACCAATGGAGACGCATATATCCCTGCGTTGCACTTTGCCAGGTGAAACGTGTGTCACTTACAATAAAATTGGTATACTTAGTAAGGTGAACATTATCTATCGAATCGGTTAATTCCCAATAATACGTAATCGAAGTCCCAGGCAACACATAATTGTCCCCGCTAGTATTCATGCGCCAATCAACAGTAATATTTTTAGATTTATTAACGGAAACAGTTTCTGTGTCGTCAAAGCCGAACATAGGAATAGAGATATGGATGGCGGCGGAGACGATGGGAGCCAGGCTATCCACAGCGCTGAGCTGGAAATCAATGTAGTCAGGGAAATGGACGCTCTGCGATTGAGCCGTCACCGAGATTGGATCGGCGGACGGCTTTGCCTGAGCGGGGGAGGCCAGTCCTCCCAAAAGCAGCCAGGCAGCGACAAGAGAAGAAAGAACTCTGATCACCAACGGCAAGCGTTCATGGTGCACAAGCATGGGTATATTGCTCCTTTGCAAGCGAACGGCCCAGGCTTCTATTACCTCGTGTATTGTACATGATTCATCTGGAGATGTGAAGCTATGAATTGGTACAGCTGTTAGTGTGTGTAAGTGTCCAAGGGCTGGGGCACCGCAGAGAGATATTCGGCATAGGGGGGAAGGAATCGGAAAGCATGGCCTGAAAGGGGGATAGCGATAGGCAATTATCTTACCGTGTGCTATTGTGTCTACGTCCGATAGAGTGGCGAGCAAACCAAGCAAGTCTCATTGTTAACCTTCACGACAAGAGAGAAGAAAGCGGAGCTGCAGGCTTGCCATGCTGGTTGGAGCCTGTAAGTAAAGGGGGTGGACCTCTCCCTGGAACCGGCGTTCTGGCTTATCGTGCATAGCCGAGCGGTGGTATACAAGGAGTCTCACTGAGGGGATTGTGAACCAATGAGCAACAGTCAATGGAAGCAGCCATTTAACTATCCTGAAGGGTCAGGCCGTAACGGGCATCAGCAAGAGAGAGCGACAGGAAGCCTCTTACGCCGCTACGGCGAGCAGTTTGCCAAGGGGCCATTCATTCAGCCGTCGCAGCCACCAGCACAAGAACCCAACATCGCTCAGGTCCCGCAAGCGGGGCCTCCAGCTACCCCGCAAGTAGGAAGAGCACCGACTCCCTTGCCGTTGCAGGCGAATCCCAGTAATCAGGGAGGACAGCCGCGACGCACTGGTCTTCTTTCGGGGCGCTACAATAACTGGGTATCCAACGTCTCGAACGTAGTTCGTCGCTGGTCAGGCAAGGTAGCGGCTGTCGCTGGCAACATGGGCTTAGGCTCGCAGGGCCAGCCAGCGCGACCAGCGATGCCATCGTCAGCGTCTCGGTCCCCGGTTTTCTCTGCTGGTGCTGGCACGGGCCTCCTGGAAAGACCGACCTCTCCGACTCAGCATAGCAGCACTGAAAAGAGCCGGCCCTGGCGCCGTTCACGGACCCTGCGCATTTCGATGCTCCGCAAGCGACGTCGCCAGCGTCTCAAGAACCGTCAGTCTGGTCCACGGCGTGTCGTAACCATTGTGGCCTCCGTGATGGCCGTGCTTATCCTGATCCTGCTCTCAACGGGAGGAGCCTCGGCCTACGCCTACTATCAGGAGCAGTATCCGCGGGTGCAGCAACTGGCGAATCAGCATGTCAGCCAGACGTCGCGCATCTATGATCGTAACATGAACCTCCTCTATCAAGCCTATGACACGGAGAGCCAGTACGCTGGGCGGCGCACGCCAGTGGCGTATAAGGATATCCCGATGGTGATGCAGCAGGCTATGATCGCTGCTGAAGATCCGACCTTCTGGGAGAACGCTGGCTTTGATCCCCAGGGTATCCTGCGCGCTTTCATCGAGCATAACGGCGGTGGCAGTGGCTTAACCCAGCAGTTGATTAAGAACCTTACTCACGATGATCAATATTCCTATTCGCGCAAGATCACCGAGGCTGCGCTAGCTATCGCCCTGACCCAGCAATATCCCAAGTGGAAAATCCTGGAGATGTACTTTAATGTGGCACCGTTTGGGGCCCAGGAGCTAGGCATCGAAGCCGCCGTTGAAGACTATTTTGACCTCAAGCCCCATTGTGATGTCCACTTCAACTGTATCCCGGGTATTCGCTATCTCGATGTAGACCTGAAAACCGGCAAGCATGATCCCCTATTGGGTCTAGCGCGGGCCTCTTTCCTGGCGGGTCTCCCACAGAACCCTGACTACTACGACCCATCGCTGGAGAAAGTCATACCGGGTAACACGGAGCGAGCCCTCAACCGCCAGAAATATGTACTCAACCAGATGATCAAGCTCGGCATGGTTGTTGATGGGGTTGGGCAGGTCACACCGGAGGTTGCTGCCAAAGTCGAGGCCATCTCGGCCAAGTTCAAATTCCATCCCTATGTCAACACCATTCGGGCGCCGCATTTCGTCTTCTGGGTCATCACCCAGATTGAGGAAGCGCTGGGCCACGGTGATATGCAGGCTGGCAAAGTCGCGTTCCTGACGGGCGGCTTCAATATCCGTACTACAGTTGATGTGAATCTAGAGACCTTTGTTGAGAAGGCCATTGATCGCCATCTCAACCAGGTCGAGTGCCGTTACTTCGCCAGCTATACGGGCTGTGGTCCCTTAAGTACGGTCAACAATGTCAATGATGCTGCCGTGGTCGTCATGGACGCTAAAACGGGCGAGATCCTGGCTATGGCCGGCAGCTCGGACTGGAATTCAAATAAGCCCGAGATCAAAGGGCAGGTTAATGCTGCTCTCTCCCCGCGCCAGCCGGGTTCCTCCTTCAAGCCGATTGTCTATGCGACTGCCTTCCAGATGGGCTGGTATCCTGGCATTGTACTACCGGATGTTAAGACCTACTTCCCCTATAACAATGAGAATCCCTTGGTCGATCCAGAAAACAACGCCTATCATCCAACCGATTATGGCAATACTTACCATAACTGGAATTCGACCATCCGCGAGGCTCTGCAGAACTCGCTGAACGTGCCTGCGGTCAAGGCTATGGAGTTTGCGGGGGTGCAGAACGTCGTCACGATGGCCGAGCGCATGGGTATCACGGCCATTCGCGATTATGACTTGCCTGCCTGTCGGCAGAGTAAGCACAACCCCAACCTGACTTATCAGGACTGTTTCTTCCCAAGCCTGGCGCTGGGCACCGCTGAGGTGCCGCTCTTGCAAATGACGGGAGCCTATCAGGTCTTTGCCGATGGCGGCCTGCGTGTCCCGCCCCAGGGCGTCCTGGACATCTGGGACAACTACGGTCACCATCTCTATCACTATGACACCAGCCATCCGCCTGCCACCCGCGTGCTTAGCCCTCAGATCGCTTATATGATGACCGACGTGCTGTCGGACGAAGCAGCTCGCGCTAAAGAGTTCGGTGGCGATCATACGCTGTCGATGTGGGACTGGCACCTGCCCGATGGCCGCGTGCCTGATGTGGCTGCCAAGACCGGTACGACCGATAATTTTAAGGATAACTGGACCATTGGCTATACGCCTGATGTGGTGGTAGGGGTCTGGGCCGGGAATGCCAATAACGAGCCATTCCGTGGCAACGTGATCGGTATCACGGGCGCTGCTCCCATCTGGCACAGCGTCATCGAGCGCGTGATGGGGGCCTGCAACGCCGATGGGGCCGGTATTCCCTGCGGCTCCTATAAGTCCCCCTATCACGACTACTTCTTTACAGCGCCGCCGGGCGTGAAAAAGATGTGTGTCAATACGGTGAATGGACTGCAGGGGAGCGGCTACTGCGATGTGATGTTGGAGGACGAGTATCCGCAGCAGAGTGGCCTGCCGGCGACAACTGGCTCTTCTTCTTCGTCTTCCAATGCGAATCCGAATCCGACGCCTACTGCCACTACAACAGGAACAGATACCGGAACGGGAATGAATCCAGGTCCAGGCAACAGTAATGGCAACTCCGGCAATGGCCACCGCCGCTGATGGTATGCTGGCCTCAACCGCTAGCATGCCGATGGCTTTGCCTTGGGCCTGGCTGATAGCGAGCGGGTTGGTGCTCCCGCGAGAAGGCGCTAAGGTACAAGGAGCGCCCCAGGAGCGCCAACCCGCTCTGCTTGTTGGGCTAACAAATGTCAGAGGTGGAAGCTGATGACCAGCCAGTTAATCGATTGCTGCGGACCTGGCCGGCGAAAGCAGGCCCAGCCGCCTTTATTGATTAACGCACACCTGGCGGGAGAGCGACCCCCAGATGGCCAGACTTGCGCAAGCTGTAGTCAGTAGAGTGCCGTCGACCATGTTGGTCCAGGCTGGGAAGGCCCGGCCTGTATAGTAGCTCGTGCAGTTCTCAGGATAGCACTGGCGCTCGTTGCTGCCGACGGGCCAGATACGGATCGAGATCGCATAAGGCGTATTCAGCCAGACAACGGCCCAGTTGGCCTGACAGGCCGACGAGTAATAATTATAGAGCTGGCCGATGAGTGTGCCTCCTCCTTGCGGCCCGCCAGTCCAGATATTGACTGCGGTGAGGGTCACATTATTGAAGGAGCTGGGCTTACCGCAGGTAGTGGTATAGGGATCGGCTCCGTAGCATTCCTCCCCTTGACAGGGAGGTGGATAGTAGTGAGGCTGAATACTCTGCTCGCTACTGGCGTGAGCCTGAGCGTGTGCGACAGGCGAAGCAAGCAAGGTCGGAAAAAGTATCGCCAGAATGACTAACGAAGAGGAGAAGAGAATGGCCAAGTTGCGCCGAGAGAAGAACATCCGAGAAAACCTCCAAAGCTTTGCTTCATAGGAAATCCTCTGAGAAGCATGCTTTTACAGATCCTTTCGGTAATTTAGTATACACATGCTCATTTGTCAATCTCGGCTCCGAGAGGCCGATAACTATCTTCCGGTGGCTGAGTTTTGGGAGGAAGGGGCGCTAGAGGCCAGCGGTCACCTCCCCTTGACAATCCTTTCTAGCGAGTGCTATGCTGTACTTGCAGTCTCTTCGTGAGACTGCTAGCACTTATTTTGGCCTCATTGATGCCTGAGCAACCCGGCGGAGAGGAGAGGCCGGGGTCGGGGAGAGCGAGCGAGAGACGGGGGCCTGTGAGCCGATGTCGATCCTGTTGAGTCCACGCAAGCAAGAGATCCTGAGAGCGCTGGTCGAGGAATACATTCATACTGGCACGCCAGTGGCGTCGGAGACGTTGGTGCGTAAGTACGGCCTCCGATATAGCTCGGCGACGGTGCGGCACGAGCTGGCTGGTCTAGAGGAAGCGGGGCTTATCTATCAGCCCCATACCTCGGCTGGGCGGGTGCCGACCAACCAGGGTTACCGTTATTTTGTTGAGCATCTGATGCAAGAGTCGGCGCTTTCCCTGGAGGAGCAGCGCCTGATCCGGCATCAGTTCTACCAGGTGCAGGACCAACTCGACCAGTGGGTGCGTCTGACGGCCTCGGTCATGGCGCGGATGTTGCACAGTGCTGCTGTGATGACGCCGCCGCGGGCCAGTGTGGGGCGGTTGAAGCACTTTGAAGTTCTCTCAGTCTCCGACTACTCGGCCCATCTGGTTCTGGTGATGAGCGATGGCACAGTGAGGCAGCGGCGCCTGTTGCTGGAGACGCCTTACAAACAAGAGGATCTGAGTGCCATCTCGACGCGCCTCAATAAACTCTTCCAGGGGAAGTGTGCCGCCGAAGTCACGGCACTCCTGGAGAAGCAGAGCTTCTCCCCAGTCGAGCAGCTGATCGGCACGGCGATCGCCCAACTGCTTGAGCAACATAGCCGTCTTGTCGCTGATCTCTTCTATCGTGAGGGTGTCCTCAACATTCTAGAGCCGCCTGATGGGCGAAACCGGGCCGGCGATGAAGAGCGCCGTGAACGTAGTCACCGCGCGCTGGAGGAAGAGCGGCGCGAGCGTGTTAATAAAGTCATCAAGGTGCTGGAGGAGAAGAGCTTTTTACCAGCCCTGGCCTCACACGTGCGCGAGTCTGATGGGGTACAGGTCATCATTGGCGGAGAGGATGAATGGGATGAGATGAAGGATGTCAGCCTGGTCGTCGCTCGCTATGGCCGTGAGGATAAGCTGAGCGGCCTGCTGGGAGTGATCGGCCCCACCCCAATGCAGTATGGGCGAGCGGTGGCTGTTGTCCGCTATATGGTTGAGGTGATGAACGACCTGCTAGAGCAGGGTTATGGCTTGTGAGCGCATCCCTGTCCTGGCCTGGCTGCCAGGCGCTGGGTGGCGAGAAGCGGGGAGGGGCGGAGCGAAGCGGAGCAGTGCAGCACGGCCAGAGGCGTATCAGCCGCTGCCGCTGAGGTGGTAGGTAGGGGCTGATGCGCGATCGATCGCGGGGAAAGTGGAAGCTCCTTGGAGGGAGGCGGTCGTTGAGATGAAGAGCGTCTGATCGGCTAGAGCTTCCACCTTTCCACCACGTCCTTGTTGATGGTCCAGCCTGGAGAATAGGAGCTGAGTCATAGCCATCAACAGACAGACACATCGGCTGAGTGACAGGACAGAGCTGGAACGGACAGGCGGCTCCTTCTGATCATCCTGCTGTTCTCTCTCCCCTGGCCAGCGCAGGAAATCTTGCGAGATTGTAGGAGGCAACTGTGCCACGAGTTATTGGCATTGATCTTGGGACGACGAACTCTTGTGTTGCTGTTATGGAAGGCGGCGAGCCGGTGGTGATCCCCAACGCCGAGGGCTCGCGCACGACGCCGTCGGTCTTTGCGGTGACGAAGAACGGCGAGCGGCTTGTTGGCGAGATGGCGAAGCGGCAGGCCATCACGAACCCTGAGAACACCATTTACTCCATTAAGCGCTTCATGGGGCGCAAATATGATGATCCCGAGGTCGTGCGCGATCGCGGCCTCGTTCCCTATAAGGTGATCCGTGCCAGCAACGGCGACGCTTGGGTCGAGGTCCAGGGGCGCCAGTACAGCCCTCCCGAGATCTCGGCCATGATCCTGCAGAAGTTGAAGACCGATGCGGAAGCCTATCTGGGCGAGCGGGTAACTCAGGCCGTGATCACCGTGCCGGCCTACTTCAACGATGCCCAGCGTCAGGCGACACGCGACGCCGGGCGGATCGCCGGGTTAGAGGTTCTGCGTATCATTAATGAGCCAACCGCAGCCTCGCTGGCCTACGGCCTGGATAAGAAGAAGGATGAGCGCATCGCCGTCTACGATTTGGGTGGAGGAACGTTCGATATCTCCCTGCTGGAGCTGGGTGATGGCGTTTTTGAGGTGAAAAGTACAAATGGCGATACGCATCTGGGCGGCGATGACTTCGATCAGCGCATCATCAACTGGATGGCCGAGGAGTTTCAGAAGGAGCATGGGATCGATCTACGGCAGGACCGCATGGCGCTGCAGCGTCTGAAGGAGGCCGCCGAGCGCGCAAAGAAGGAGCTGTCATCTTCTTTGCAGACAGAGATTAATTTGCCTTTCATTACCGCCGACGCCAGTGGCCCCAAGCATCTGATGATGACCCTGACCCGTGCCAAGCTGGAGCAACTGGTAGAAGACCTGATTGAGCGCTCTCGGGGTCCTGTGATGCAGGCCCTGGCCGATGCTGGGGTGCGCCCGAGCGATATCCAAGAGGTGGTCCTGGTCGGTGGCCAGACGCGTATGCCTGCGGTTCAAGCTCTGGTGCGCCGCATCTTTGATCGCGAGCCTCACCGCGGCGTGAACCCCGATGAGGTGGTGGCTGTCGGGGCCGCCATTCAGGCCGCCGTACTCACTGGCGATATTAAGGATGTGTTGCTGCTCGATGTGACGCCGCTCTCGCTGGGCATCGAGACAATGGGCGGCATCTTTACACGCTTGATCGAGCGCAACACAACCATTCCAACGCGCAAAAGCCAGATCTTCTCTACGGCCAGTGATAATCAGCCCAGCGTCGAGATCAACGTGTTGCAAGGCGAGCGCGAGTTTGCCAAAGATAACCGCTCGCTGGGAAGCTTCATCCTCGATGGCATTCCTCCGGCTCCCCGTGGTGTGCCGCAGATCGAGGTGACCTTCGACATCGATGCCAATGGCATTGTCAATGTCTCGGCTCGTGATAAAGGCACTGGGCGCCAGCAAAAGATTACGATTATGCCCTCCAGTGGTCTTACTCAAGAGCAGATCGAGCGGATGATTCGCGAGGCCGAGGAGCATGCTGCGGAGGATCGCCGGCGTAAGCAGGAGGTCGAGGAGCGTAACCAGGCCGATAGTGTCGCCTATCGCGCGGAGAAAAGCCTGGCCGACCTGGGCGAGAAGCTCTCTCCCGAGCAGCGCAGCGAGTTAGAGGCGAAAATCGCCGAGGTGCGCGACGCTTTGGCTGGCGACGATATCTCGCGCGTGAAGGCTGCGCGCGAGGCTCTCGAACAGAGCTTCTATCGTGTCAGTGAAGCCCTCTATCGTCAGGCGGAGAGCACCGATGGCGCTTCCTCCACTGGCACCAGCACCGGGGATGGCCAGTCGCGGGGAACGACGCAGGACGATACGATCGAGGGCGAGTTCAAGGAAATGTAGTTCTCTTACGTTAAAAGGACCTGTCGATGCCTGCTGGTAAACGAGATTACTACGAAGTTCTGGGTGTATCGCGCCACGCAAGCGAGGAAGAGATTAAGAAAGCGTTCCGCCGCCTTGCCAAGCAGTATCACCCGGACGCCAACAAGGAGCCAGGCGCTGAGGCGCGCTTCATTGAGATCAATGAGGCGTACGAGGTACTGAGTGATCCGCAGAAACGCGCGGCCTACGACCGCTATGGCCATGCCGGGGTCGGTAATGGAAGCGGAGCCGGTTTTGGCGGGTTCGGCGGTTTCAGCGACTTCGGCACGTTCACGACGCTCAACGATATCTTCGAGACCTTCTTCGCTGGAACGGCAGGTTCGCAGCGCCGGACGGGACCGCAGCGGGGCGCTGATATTCGCTATGAGCTGACGATCACCTTTGAAGAGGCCGTTTTTGGCTGCCAGAAGGAGATTGAGCTGCCGCGTTGGGAGACTTGTCCCCATTGTCATGGAAGCGGCGCTCAGCCAGGCACATCGACAGCTCGCTGCTCCTCCTGCGGAGGCACGGGCGAGATCCGGCGCGTCCAGCAGTCGATCTTCGGCCAGTTTGTCAATGTCACCGTTTGTGAGCGTTGCCGCGGCGAGGGGCGGGTGATCACAACCCCGTGTGAGAAGTGCCGTGGACAGGGCCGCGTGCGCAATAATCGCCGCGTGGTGGTCAATATCCCTGCTGGCGTGGATGATGGGATCAACGTGCGCGTGACGGGCGAAGGCGAGGTCAGCGCCCGCGGTGGTACGCCGGGCAATCTCTACGTGATCCTGACCGTTAAGCCTCATCCCTTCTTTAAGCGCCAGGGCAACGACATTATCTATGAGTTGCCCATCAGCTTTACACAGGCAGCTCTCGGTGATGAGGTCGAGGTGCCGACGATCGACGGCAAGACGGCCACGCTGAAGATCCCGCCTGGTACGCAGAGCGGTCGCTCTTTCCGTCTGAAGGGCCTGGGGGTCCCGGTGGTCCACAGCAGCGCGCGTGGCGATCAGCATGTGATCGTGAAGGTCGTTACACCCACGAATCTGACGCCCGAGATGCGGCGTCTCCTCGAAGAGTTTGCTCGTCTGGAGCGCGAGCAGAGCGAGCAGAACGATAAGAATATCTTCCGCAATCTCTTCGAGAAGACCAAGGATGTCTTTCAGTGAGCCTTGGTGCGGCGCTTCTGCTTAGAGAAAGCAGTCAGCAGGCCAGGGAGGAGAGGGGAAACACTCTCTAGACCCTCTCCTCCGATAGGCCTCGCCAGTCGCGCAGGTAAAGCGCTGGGGGCAGATCTGGCTGGTTGAGGCGGCCTGTGCTGGAAAGGCCTGGCTATCTGTTGCTGTCGCCCCTCCTGTGGCCTCGTTTCGGCTCAAGAAGAGGCCAGTGTAGCAACGGCCTGGGGCCTGCTTTGCTCTCCCCCTGCAGCGTGCACAGTGCTCGGATCAAATTCGGCCAGCACTGGCAGGTGGTCACTGGCCTGCGATCCTTTCACGCCGTTGCCCTCTTCTACGATCCAGCAGGAGCGTAGCCGCGGCGCCAGCTCAGGGCTGGCGAAGATGAAGTCGATCCGCCCGGCCGGCATCAGCGCCGGACAGGTGAAGCCCGGATCGTGTGGATGCGAGCGGCGGAAGCAGTCGACGTAGCCGGCATGCTGCAAGCGGGCGATGCTCTTACGCGGCACATAGAGACCAGCCAGCGCGTCGATGAGCCAAAGGACCGGTCGCCGGCGTATGAGTTGGGCCAAGAATGGCTGCCAGGGGCGCAAACGCTCAGGGAGCACATAGGCCAGGTGGGGGTGACCATCGCGCTCGCCTGGCCCGGCAGGTAAGGTCTGGTCGAGGTAGAGCACGTAGCGCAGGAGAGCGCTAGCCCGCAACGGCTCGCCTGGCGCCAGGGCATTGAAGTCGCCCATCAGCAGGTGGGGCCGACCGCGGGCCGCGGCCATGATCTCCAGGATCGCTTCAACCTCGCGTCGTCGCAGGCGTTCTGCGGCCCATCCTTTATGAAAACTGGCGATCAGATGAGCCACAAAAACAGTCAGCTCCCCCCCATCCTCCTCGCGGACACGTACCTCCAGCACCGGGCGGGTCAGTATGCCCGGTCGTACATGGACCTGACTGGCAAGGACCGGGAGCCTGGTAAGACAGGCTACTTGAAACTCATTGCCTGCCGAGGGGTGGTCTCCCCGGATGAGGGTCATGTCTAGCTGCTCTGCCAGCTCCTCTACCACGGCTTTTTCTTCCCTCTTGCGCGGGTTGAGACCCTCGGGCAGTCCAATAATATCGGGCTGAACTGCGCTGATCAGGCGCGCTAGTGGCTCCGTGCGCCGGCTCTTGCCCCCACATGGGGTCATTCCACCGGCCAGAATATTATAAGAGAGAACTCGTGTCATCCTCGGCAATAACTCTTCTTAAAGCTTTATCAAGCTCTAGATGGGCGAATTAATGATCTTCAATCGCCATCCCGCGCTCTCCGTTGGCGAACGGCTGGGAGGGCGCAGGGGGGAGGTACTCTGAGCTGCACGCTCAGCCTGGAATTTAAGAACGATTCGACCGGTGCGAAAAGCACAGTCCCTCATTGCTTTTCACCAGATCCGTCACTGCTGCGGCGCAGCTTCAGGCCTCGGTGAGCATGAGCGGGTAGGGAAAAAAGCTAAAGAGATTGGGGAGAAATCCTCCGATGAGAGCAGGTGCAGAGCCATTTTCTGAAGTAGAGTGGGTAGAGCGCATAAGAGGAGAGGGAGCAAGCTCACCGCTTGTGCATTGCGGTCAACTGCTCCCTCTCACGCTAACGGCCTGTGACGGACTGCACCTGCATTGGGGCGCCCATCAATGCCAGGTCACGCGCTCTAGCAGGTAAGCTGGCAGCTCATCAATAGCCACGCGTACCTGAGCCATCGTATCGCGATCGCGGACGGTGACCGTCTTATCCTCCAGGGACTGGAAATCGACGGTCACGCAGTAAGGCGTACCGATCTCATCCTGGCGACGGTAGAGGCGCCCAATACTACCCGTATCATCGTACTGGGCCACCATCAGCCGACGCAGGCGCTCGTAGATCTCCCGAGCCAGCTTCACCAACTCCTCGTTATTGCGCTTCAGCGGGAAGACAGCCACCTTGACAGGGGCAAGCATCGGATGCAGATGGAGCACCGTGCGGGTCTCCCCGCTCTTGCCCTGTGGATCAGGCTGCTCCTCGTAGGCATCCAGCAGCAGGTAAAGGAAGGTGCGATCAACACCGCCGGAGGTCTCCACGATCCAGGGGATAAAGCGCTCTTTGGTGACCTCATCGACGTAGCTCAGATCTTCGCCGCTATACTGGCTATGGCGCGAAAGATCCCAATCCTGGCGCCAATGGATGCCCTCCCACTCTTGCCAGCCGAGAACCGTCTGATACTCGATATCGAAAGCCTGGCGGGCGTAGTGGGCCAGCTCATCAGGGCCGTGCTCACGCAGGCGAAGGCGATCCTTATGGTTAATCAGCCCACGGTACCACTCGAAGCGGCGCTGTTTCCAATAATCGAACCAGTGCTGCATCTCGCTCGGGTGGACGAAGAACTGCAGATCCCACTGCTCAAACTCGCGCTGACGGAAGAGGAAGTTACCGGGCGTTACCTCGTTGCGGAAAGCTTTCCCGATCTGGCAGATCCCGAAAGGAATCTTCATGCGTGAAGACTTCACGACGTTCATGAAGTCCAGATAGATATTCTGGCATGCCTCGCCGCGCAGATAGGTCTTCACGCGATCGTCTTCGACCACGCCCAGGTAGGTCTCCATCAGCAAGTTAAAGGTTCGCGGCTCCATCAGCTCGCCGCCATCGTTGGGGCACTTGCGCTGCTCCAGATTCTCTGGAGGCAAGTGATCGACACGGAAGCGCCTCTTACAGGTCTTACACTCAACCAGGCGATCAACGAAGTTCTGAACGTGGCCACTGGCCTCCCAGACGCGAGGATGAGTCAGAATCGCGCCCTCGATCCCGACGATGTTATCTTGCGTCTGAACCATCGACCACCACCAGTAGCGGCGGATATTATTGCGCAATTCGACGCCGAGGGGGCCGAAGTCATAGACGCCCGAGATGCCGCCATAGATTTCCGAGTTCGGGTACACGAAGCCGCGCCGCTTACAGAGCGAGACAATCTTTTCAATAGGGACAAAGGCCGTTTCACTAGTCTGTTGCTGCTCAAGCTGGGTCATAGGTGAGTGGTCTCCTCCTCTGCAATAAAAATCGCCCCAGGCGTTCACGAACGCCAGGGACGAATATCGCCAATGTAAGCCGCCCGGGGCAGACCTCTCTCAGGCGATATGCGCGGTTCCACCCTGCTTCTTCACGCTCTTCGTCCCCGCTCGCTCGCTCGCTCGCTCGCTACTGCGAACATCGTGGAGCGAGAAAGGAACTCAGCGCGAAGCCACTCATTCTCAATATACCGGCTCCGAAGCGCCCTTCACCGGTTCTGGATTACCGGCCTTCCACCAACCGCCGGCTCGCTGATACCCTCGACCGGTTACTCCTCTTCATCATCGCCGGTCTCGTTGTTCAGTTGGTTTGTCTGCCTGTCTCTATGTTGCTCGTCAAAGGCCCTGCTCTGTTGCCAGCCATGAGCTTCTGTGTGTGTAGTATAGCAGGGTGCGTCTTTCTCCGCAAGAGGGCGGGACCAGACCTCCCAGGCATAGCCTAGCCCAAACCCCCAGCCTCCTGCCGCCGTCTGCAGAGCCTGCCAGCACTTACCTTGCGGCAAGGCACAACAGATGAAGCTGAGTAGCTGGACTGGGCAGCTTTGGTCAGGGCGGTATCGCTGGCTCTGCGTCCGGCGGCCTGATAGCCAGCCCTGCTTGCCCCCTTCCTCCTTTCGTGCTACAATGAGGCAATGAAACACAATGGCTGTACAAAGTCTCCGACGCGGAAGATGGTTCTTCATATTGAGCAGCATCGTAGTCTGTTTTCTGGTAGCGCGTTAGAGAAAGGTTGAAATGGGCAAGAGAAACGTGGAGGTTGGACCCGAAATTCAGGAAGAGATAGAGACATTTGCAAGTCGGTATCCATTTCCCCTTGACACCTTTCAGAAAGAAGCCATAGCGCACCTTGCTCGAGGACGGTCAGTGCTCGTCGCAGCCCCGACAGGCACGGGGAAAACACTCGTGGCCGAATATGCCATCTGGAAAGCCTGGCAGCAAGGTGCGCGTGTGATCTACACTACCCCACTGAAAGCGCTCTCGAATCAGAAGTTCCGCGATTTACGCGCTATCTATGGGCCGGAGGCGGTCGGCCTCGTGACGGGGGATATCGTAGAGAGGAGCCGGGCGGCGATTGTCATTATGACAACCGAGGTTTACCGCAATATGCTCCTGGAGGAAGGGGGAGAAGACGGCGCTTCTTCGCTGGCCGATGTTGCCTATGTTGTCTTCGATGAGCTGCATTATCTGAGCGACCCCGAGCGAGGACCCGTCTGGGAGGAGGCGATCATTTGTTCTCCTCCTCATGTGCAACTCGTCGGCCTCTCTGCCACAGTCAGCAACGCTCAGGAGCTGGCCGACTGGATTAGCCGTGTTCATCGCCCTGTTGCGCTGGTTGTGCATGAAGAGCGGGCCGTACCTTTGGAGCACTACTACTTTCTTGACGGTAAGTTGCACCTGGTTCAGGACGCTGCAGGGCGGCGCGTCGAGCGCTTCCCCAATGTTGGAGGAGAGGCGCGCCTGGCGCGACGCTATGCCTTCGGTCGTGACTGGGATGAGCTTGAGCTAGAGGATCGCGGTGCGAAGGAGGTGGAGGAGCAAGCGGCGTCCGAGACAACTGCGCACGACAGGCAGATCAGTGCCGTCGCGCACGAGGAGGCCGTGGATGATGGTAAGGTCAAAACGCGAGCCAAAGCCAGGCGGGCCCGTTTGGCGTTCCGACGGGCGCCTGAACCAGGAGAGGTACTGACAGCCCTGCGCGATGCCGATCTCTTGCCCTGCCTCTACTTTCTCCCAGGGCGACGGGCTGTTGAGGAAGCGGCCATGAGCGCGGCGCGCCATCTCTTCACCACCCCCCAGGAACAGGAGCGTATCCGTGAAGAGATCCGTATCTGGCTGGAGCAGTTGCCACCCGAGGACCGGAATCTCCAGCAGGTGCATGCGCTGGTCAATCTGCTTCCCCGCGGCCTGGCCTTTCACCATGCGGGGCTGCTACCCGGCCTGAAGGTGCTGGTAGAAACCCTTTTTGCTCAAGGCCATTTGCGGGCAGTCTTCGCCACCGATACGCTGGCGCTCGGCATCAATATGCCGGCCCGCTCTGTAGTCGTAGGGAGCCTGAGCAAGTTCGATGGGGTAGAGATGCGCCTCCTGACGCCGAATGAGTATCGCCAGCTCACCGGGCGCGCTGGCCGCCGCGGTATGGATGTGCGCGGAGCGGCGGTGATCCCATACTCGCCCTGGGAGCCGTTCGAGGAGGCTTTTGCCCACGTTACTGCTGAGCTGCATCCGGTCTCTAGCTCCTTTGTAATCCGCTATAATTCGATTCTTAACCTCTGGCGCGAGGGAGATATTGAGCATCTGCGTCGTATCTGCGCCTCCAGCTTGCGTGAGTATCAGCGCTATCGTGCCTGGGAAGAGCAGGAGCTGCATCTTATTCGGCAAGTAGAGCATCAGCTCCGTAGGGGACGGAAGGTGAGCAGGAAAAAGCTCAAAGCGGCGGAGGCGGCGGTGCGGGCGCTGGAGCGCAGTCAGCGCCGGCGTGGCTGGCTACAGCTCAGCCGCGAAGGAAAAGAAGAGCTGGAAGGGACGGTCTTTGTACTGCGTGCTTTGGGCTACATTGGGCGTGACGACCGACTCACCCTACGCGGGCGCCTCCTGCGTAGTATCTTCCATCCTGCAGGCATCCTGATCGTTGAGCTGATCATGGATGGGGTTCTGGATGAGCTAACGCCTGCGGAGCTGGCGGAGGTTTGTAGCTGGTTTACCTTTGACAATGACCGGCGGCTCTACAATCGCCATGTCCTCAATTCGCGCCTGAGAGAGGTGCGGCGTGAACTCAAACAGGTTGAGAAGCGGATCTGTGAAATGGAAGAGATGGCGGGCCTCGCGCTAACGCCGCGCATTGTTCCCGAGTTTCACGGCGTCGCCCTCTCCTGGGCCCGTGGTATGTCTCTGAATGGCCTGTTGCGACGCATCGACCTGGCCGAGGGAGACATCCTGATGTTGCTCAACCAGACCATCGACCTGCTGCAGCAGGTGCAGGGGGCAATTGGTCAACTGTTAGATGCGCGTGACCTCTGGCCTGAGCTGCTGCTATCCCCGTCCACTGATGGCTCTGGCCTCAGTCGCAATGCAATCAAACAGATGCGGCGTCAGCATGCTGAACTGCAAGAGCAGCATGAGCGTCTCACGCGCCTGCGCCCGATGTTTGCTCAGGCCAGCGCCTCACTGATGAGGGGTATCATTCTCCAGAGCCGCACTGTGCCTTCGATGGTGGCGCGCATCGCCGGGGAGGAGCTGCCGCTAGACGCCGAAGAGGATAGTGATCCCCACGAGGCTCTTCAGGATCTGATCGAAGGAGCTTAGGCTACAAGGGCCGGCGCGCCTCGTCCAGGTGTGAATGCCCTTGACCCCAGGCCGCAGAGCTAGCAGGGCTCTCCTCTTCATCAGGTACCTGTTGGCTATTGACTTTTAACTACGTAACGTGTATAAATATATGACGATTTGAAATGGGTCTACTCGGCAAGTTTGTGGACAAAGGGTCTGGCTCCATCATGTCTTTAGGTAGTTTGCGATTGTTGATTGTCCATCCCTTATGGAGGGTGGATTGTTCATTCTATAGATGGGGCGGACCCGGTGTCTTGCCTGGGGAAGAAGATTTTTCCTCACCCCTGGAAACAGGGGTGGGGAATTTTTTTATAGCCTCAGCCAGGGCAGACCTTAGCTCGTTAGCAAGTGAGGAGCAAACTCACATGCAGCCGCTCCGTCGTAAGCCTTGCTGTTTGAGAGAGGCGGAGCACTGACAAGCATATGACCAGTCAACAGGTTGTGCTCAAAGGCTAGCTGGAGGACAGCATGAATCAAGTAATCACGCATCCGCCAGGCTCGCTTGAGCTGATCAGCGGAGATTTCAGGGGAAAAGATATCCTCTCTCTTGATCAATTTTCAGCGGCTGATCTCTATAGAGTCTTCGCGCTGGCGCGCGAGATGAAAGAGTTGGTCCTTGCAGGTGAGCCATCTCAACTGCTCGCTGGTCAACTCGTAGCCCTGTTGTTCTACGAACCCTCCAGCCGGACCTTTGGCTCCTTTGCGGCTGCCGTCAAGCGCCTGGGAGGGCAGACGCTTGATATTCAGAACCCGGAAGTAGTCAGCTCGGTTCGGAAAGGGGAATCGTTTGAAGACACGATCAGCGTCTTCGAGGCCTACACGCAGGCGATTGTCCTGCGCCACCCTGTGCCGGGTGCGGCCAGGCGAGCCGCGGAAGTGGCTAGTGTGCCAGTAATCAATGCTGGCGACGGCAACAACGAGCATCCTACCCAGACGTTGCTTGATCTCTTTACCATCTATGAGCACTTTGGGCGTCTCGATCATCTGAAAGGCCTGCTGGCCGGTGATCCGCTCAACAGTCGTACTCTGCACTCGCTCATCCGAGGTCTCGCCCTCTTTGAGGGCAACACGGTCTATCTGCTCTCACCCGAGGAGCTGCGTCTCTCGCGCGACGATTTTGTCGCTCTGAGCGCGCGTGGTATACAGATTATAGAGATCCACAGTGAGCGAGAAATTCCAACTGACTGTCATTTCTGGTATTGGACACGTATACAAAAAGAACGATTCTCATCTCTCGAAGAATATCAAAAGGTGGCTGCTGCTTCGTTCCAGGTAACACCGGCGTTACTGGCTGAGCGTGCCAATCGCGAGATGATCCTCATGGACCCCCTGCCGCGGGTTGGGACGATTGATCCTGCTGTCGATGGCGACGAGCGCGCGGTTTATCTGCGTTCCCAGATCAGGAACGGCTTGTACACTCGCATGGCCTTATTGGCGTTGGTCTTGGGGAAAGCTTAGTATCGTTGAAAGGATGTCCTGGATGCAGCAGAACATGGTAGATCGGACTTTTCTGGTTGAGAAAGACTCAGCGGCCCTCTCTCGCTTTGCCCTCGATACCGGTACCCGCCGCGGAATGCTCGTGTTGGAAGACGGGACGATCTTCGAAGGAACCTCCTTCGGCTATGAGGCTTCCACCGCTGGTGAGGTCGTGTTTTGCACAGGCATGGTCGGCTATCCGGAGGCAATGACCGACGCCTCCTACGGTGGCCAGATTCTCGCCATGACCTACCCACTGGTCGGTAATTATGGCGTGCCCCTGTCAGAGCTCTGGGAAAGTGACAGGATTCACATCGCGGGTCTGATCGTTTCCGACTATATCGACACGCCCTCCCATGCCCAGAGCGTGATGAGCCTGCGCTCCTGGTTGCAGAAGGAGAAGGTGCCGGCTCTAGAAATTAAAGATACCCGCTTGCTCACGCAGCATATCCGAACGCATGGGACAATGCTGGGCAAGATCGTTATCGATGAAGATCTGCCTTTCTACGATCCGAACCTTGAAAACCTGGTGGCGCGCGTTTCCTGCAAAGGAGTCCAGTGCCTGGGTGAAGGCGACGTCACTATTGCCCTGATCGATTGCGGAACGAAGCACAATATCATCCGTTCCCTGCTGCGGCGCAATGTGCGCCTGGTCCGTGTGCCCTGGGACTACGAACTGTTTGCGCCCGCCACTACCTTTGATTTTGACGGGATCGTCATTTCCAACGGGCCTGGCGATCCAAAGACCGTGCAGAAGACTATTGAGACCATTCAGATTGCTCTGGAGCGGGCCGTCCCGATGCTGGGTATCTGCCTGGGTCACCAGTTGTTGGCCCTGGCCGCCGGCGGTGACACCTACAAGATGAAGTTTGGGCATCGAAGCCAGAATCAGCCATGTCTGCTGAATGATAGCAAGCGCTGCTTTATTACAACTCAAAATCATGGCTTTGCCGTTGGCACCTTGCCTCCAGGATTTGCGCCCTGGTTTATCAATGGGAACGATGGAACCAATGAGGGTATGATCCATCACGAGCTGCCTTTCTTCTCTGTACAGTTCCATCCGGAGGCAAGGCCCGGTCCAATGGATACTGATTGGATCTTTGATCATTTCCTTACTCGGGTTCGCAGCGAAAAGGAGGCGCGTGGCTCGTGATGAAAAAAGTACGCAAGGTGCTGGTATTGGGTGCAGGGGCGCTGAAAATTGGCCAGGCCGGAGAGTTCGACTACTCCGGCTCTCAGGCCCTGAAAGCGCTACGCGAAGAGGGGATCTCAACCGTTCTGGTCAATCCCAACATTGCCACTATTCAGACGTCCAAAGAGCTGGCCGACCAGGTCTACTTTCTGCCTGTTACGCCCTTTTTTGTCGAGCGTGTCATCGAAAAAGAGCGCCCCGATGGGCTGCTCCTCTCCTTTGGAGGACAGACGGCCCTCAACTGTGGAGTCGAATTGTTCAAAAGCGGCGTGCTAGAGAAGTATCACGTAGAGATTCTGGGAACACCGGTCACGGCTATTATTCTGACAGAAGATCGCCAGGAGTTCGCTGAACACCTGCACAAGATCAATATCCCAACACCGGTGAGCAAAAGCGCGGAATCGCTGGAAGAGGCGCAGGAGATTGCCCAGTCTATCGGCTTTCCCGTTATGCTGCGAGCCGGCTTCGCGCTGGGCGGCCAAGGCTCTGGTATTGCCCACAACATGGACGAGTTGCGGCGCATTGTTACCAGGGCCCTGGCCTTCTCCCCCCAGGTGCTGGTTGAACAATACCTGCACCACTATAAAGAGGTTGAGTACGAGGTTGTCCGTGATGCCTATGATAATTGCATCACGGTCTGCAATATGGAAAACATGGACCCGCTGGGCATCCATACCGGCGAGTCGGTGGTACTGGCCCCCAGCCAGACACTGACCAATAGCGAGTATCATACGCTGCGCAAGGCGGCCATCGCTATTGTGAGAAGTCTGGGCATCGTCGGCGAATGCAATGTCCAGTTTGCTCTTAATCCGCGCACGTCCGAATACTATGTCATTGAGGTCAATGCGCGCCTCTCGCGCAGCTCGGCCCTGGCCAGCAAGGCAACCGGCTATCCGCTGGCCTACGTGGCGGCCAAGCTGGCTCTGGGCTATGCGCTCCCTGAGCTGACCAATAAGGTCACAGGCGTGACGCAAGCCTGCTTTGAGCCGAGCCTGGACTACGTGGTGGTGAAGATCCCTCGCTGGGACCTCGATAAGTTTAAGGGGGCGGATCAAACAATTGGAACGAGTATGAAGTCCGTCGGCGAGGTAATGGGCATTGGGCGCACCTTTGAGGAAGCCTATCAGAAGGCCATTCGTATGCTCGACCTCGGGCTTGAGGGGGCAACCTCAAAGCGGGTCTTTCTCGGAGAGGAGAGCGAGGCCGCTATCATCGATAAGTATCTCTATACTCCGACGCCGAAGCGTATCTTCGCCCTCCCTGTGGCCTTGCGCCACGGCTTCTCGATTGAAAAGATCAGTGATATCACGGGCATCGATCCCTGGTTCCTGCATCGTATTCAGCATATTGTCAAGCTTGAGCAGGAGCTAGAGCGCGATCCCGAGCTGACTGCGTCGCGCTTGTTGATCTTGAAGCAAGCTGGCTTCTCTGACAAGCGTATTGGGGAGCTGACCGGCAAAACAGAGCTGGAGATCCGGGCTTTGCGCAAACACTATGGGGTGTTGCCATCCATCTTTCAGATCGATACGCTCGCAGGTGAGTTCCCATCAGACACGAACTACCTCTATATGACCTACAACGGCAACCATCACGATGTCCAGCCGCTTGGTCAGGAGGGGATTGTTGTCCTTGGCTCCGGTCCCTATCGGATCGGCTCGTCCGTGGAATTTGACTGGTGCAGTGTCAACACAGTGCAGGCCCTCAAGAAATACGGCAAGCGCTCGATCGTCATCAACTGCAACCCTGAGACGGTTTCCACGGACTATGATATGTCGGACCGTCTCTACTTTGAAGAGCTGACTTTTGAGCGCATTGCCGATATCTGCGACTTTGAGAACCCACAGGGAGTCATTGTCTCCGTAGGAGGACAGACGCCTAATAATCGCGTCAAGGCCCTGCACGACTATGGTATTCCCATCCTGGGCACCTCTGCCGAGCATATCGATCAGGCTGAGAATCGCTCAAAATTCTCGCAGCTGCTAGATGAGCTGGGCATTCACCAACCCGCCTGGGACACCTTCGAGACGCTCGAAGATATCCTTGACTTCGCCGAGCGTGTAGGCTATCCGGTCCTGGTGCGCCCCTCCTACGTGCTTTCTGGCAGCGCTATGAATGTTTGCTATACATCTGAGCAGCTAGAGCGCTACGCCAAATATGCGGCAGCCGTCTCGCCTGAGCATCCCGTGACCGTCACCAAGTTCTTCCAGCAGGTCAAAGAGGTCGAATTGGATGCCGTTGCCCAGCGAGGTGAAATCAAAGCCTTTGTGATCTCGGAGCATGTGGAGAACGCCGGTGTTCACTCGGGCGACGCCACCATTGTGCTGCCTACTCAGACCATCAATGCGGAGACGCTGCAGCGCATCGAAGAGGCAGGGCGAGCCATTGCCCGGGCTCTGGAGATTACCGGACCTTTCAATGTCCAGTTCCTGGCCAAAGATAATCAGGTCTATGTCATCGAGGCCAATCTACGAGCCTCGCGAACTTTCCCCTTCATTTCGAAGGTCACAGGCATCAATCTGATTGAACTCTTTGTCGATGCCCTCTTTCAAAAGGAACTGGCCCCGGTCGCCATGCCGACCCTGACCTTTACAGCCGTCAAGGCGCCGCAGTTCTCGTTCTCGCGCCTGACGGGGGCTGATCCGGTGCTGCGGGTCGAAATGGCCTCGACGGGCGAGGTAGCCTGCTTTGGCGAAGATCTGGAGGAAGCCTATCTCAAGGCTTTCATCGCGACCGGCGGGC
The DNA here is from genome assembly GCF_059696725.1 of Thermogemmatispora argillosa. Taxonomy (NCBI): domain Bacteria; kingdom Bacillati; phylum Chloroflexota; class Ktedonobacteria; order Thermogemmatisporales; family Thermogemmatisporaceae; genus Thermogemmatispora; species Thermogemmatispora argillosa. The sequence continues at coordinate 3,572,686 of NZ_AP019377.1, forward strand.
ATATTCCGCAGAAGGGCATCTTTATTAGCATTGGCAGCGAAGAGAAAAAGCAGAAGTTCCTGGAGCCGGCTAAGCTACTAGCCTCTCTAGGGCTACCGCTCTATGCCACTGAAAAAACCTGCGCTTTCTTACGCCAGCATGGCATTCAGGCGGAGATGCTCTTCAAAATCCATGAGCAAAAAGAGCCGAATATCCTCACCTACTTCCGCGAACGCAAAGTTGATCTGGCCATCAACGTGGTCGACAACTATGTGCTCCAGGAGGTCGATGACGGGTATATGATCCGCCGCGCCGCTGTTGATCATAACATTCCCTTGCTGACCAAAGTGAAACAAGTGCGCTTGTTTGCGAGGGCCATTGTCAACAAGGATCTGCGTACGATCCCGATCAAATCCTGGAACGAATATGTTGCTTGAGGAGCGCAACGATGCCGACAACCCTCATGGGGGCGCTCGTGCTGCCCGACCGCGTTATCAACGGGACGATTACCGTGGTTGACGGCAAGATCGAGCGCATTGACGAAGGCTTCTCTGGCCACGAAGGGGAGAGCTTCGATTTTCGGGGCAAGTACCTGTTGCCCGGATTAATCGAAGTGCATGGCCATATGCGTGAGCCGGGGCTGGAATACAAAGAGGATATTGCGCATGGAACGCGGGCGGGCCTGGCTGGGGGCTATACGACCATCCTGGATATGCCCAATACCAGGCCCCCGACCACCACTGCGGCACGGGTTGACGAGCAGATCCAGAGGTATGCGCAGCGCTCCTACTGCGACTTTGCCATCAACATGGGGGTTGCGCGTGAGGAGATCGACGAACTCAGGGCGGTTGATCCCGCTAAGATCACAGGCGTCAAAATTTTTGCCGCTGGTCACCTGAGTGCGCCGACTACCATCCCGCGTTTAAGTGACCTGGCCCGCATTTTTGCCATTCTGGGTGAGCGCGGCCTGATGGCCATTGTGCACGCCGAGAATCAGGAGCTGATCGATTACTTTCTCCATCACTATCGTGATGTCGCTGGCAGGCACGACCCGGCGGCCTGGGGAGAGGTGCGCAACCTCTCGGTAGTGCTGACATCGGTGCTGGAGATGATCGCGCTGGCCAGGTACTTTGGGGTTAAGCTCTATCTGCTGCATCTCTCGACGCCGGAAGAATTGGCGGCAGTAGAGTTTGGCCGACAGATCGGCGTAGAGGTCTACGGCGAGGTTACCACGGCGCATCTAGCCCTGAGTACTGCCGATTATGAGCGCTACGGCAACCTGATCAATATTGCGCCTGCTCTGCGCCCGCCAGAGGCGCAGGAAAGGCTCTGGCAGCTCCTGCGTGCGGGAAAGATCGATACTGTCGTGACCGATCATGCCCCCCACACACTGGCTGAGAAGCAGAAAGAAAGCGTCTGGGAAGCTGCCTCGGGAATGCCTGGGCTGCAAGAAGCGGTCCCTGTCCTGGTGAGCAACTGGGTCAAGCGCTTCGGCAGGGAGACCCTGGAGGAGGGCTTGATGCGTATTGCTCAGGTAACGTCAGGCAATATTGCCCGTATCTTCGGCTTCGGGCAAAAGGGGGCGCTGGCCGTGGGCAAGGATGCCGATATTGTGGTGATCGATACTGAGCGAACCTGGAAAGTGAGGAGGGAGGATCTCTATACCAAAAATCAATGGTCGGTTTATGAAGGTCAAGAATTGATTGGTCGCCCAGTGGCAACCTTTTTGCGTGGCCATCTCGTCTACCACGATGGCCAAATCATCGGCGAGCCTCAAGGCCGGTGGCTCAGGCGCGAAACGCTTGAGAGGTGACCTGATCCCGCGTGCTGACGGAGCAGGCTCGTCCCTCCTTTCTCCAGGGGGGGCGAGCCTGCGCGCTCCAAGTGAAGCGCAAGATTCCCTAGCTTCCATTCAGGCTTGGCGTATCGCCTTCCCGTGTTTCCCTGCACAGTTGCTGGAACGGCTGCAGGCTTAAGCATCCTGGGACACCAGGAGACCACTGAAACCTCTCCCCAGGTCGTAAAAGACCATTACCCGCAACCATTACTTTGGTCATGCCTGCCAGGCGGATTCATTGTCAGCGCTGTGTAAATTAACTAAGATGTACAAACGAAAAAATATTTCACGATACACTGTGGTGTACCCCCCCCGACGTGCCTGCGCGCTGAAGACTGGGTTGCACGTCGTTGCCGAAGAACAATCGCGGCTGGGCGATTGAAACAAAAGAGGATGGTGCATGAATCCTGAAGCTTTGATTGGAATGAGGCTGGGGACCTGCACGCTCCAGCGCTTGATCGGGCAGGGTGGTATGGGCGCGGTATTCCTGGCACAGCAGTCACGACCGCGCCGTCAGGTGGCTGTCAAGGTACTCTTTCCGATGGCCTCGCTGACACCTCATCAGCTGGCGGCCTTTCTAGAGCGTTTTCGACGCGAGACGGATGCAGCCGCTTCGCTGGAGCATCCCAATATTATGCCGGTCTATGAGTACGGGGAACAGCATGGCCTGGCCTATCTGGTCATGCCCTATATCAGCGGGGGGACACTGCGCGATGAAATGGAGCGCGAGGGCGCAATGGCCCTGCCCAAGGTACTCAATTATCTTGAGCAGTTGGCCGCTGCCCTTGATTTTGCCCATGAGCGGGGTGTAATTCACCGCGATGTCAAGCCGGCCAATATTCTGAAGACGCCCGAGGGGCGCCTGCTGCTGACTGATTTCGGCCTGGTGAAGATTATCTCTGAAGAGCGGGCGAACCAGGTACGTTTGACCGGGCCGGGTGCGCCAGTAGGCACCCCTGACTATATGTCTCCCGAGCAGGTCCTTGGGCAGCCGGTTGATGGGCGAGCCGATCTCTATTCGCTTGGGGTCATTCTCTATCAGATGGTGACTGGGGTGGCCCCCTTTAGAGGTGAGGCTCCGATGCAGATCGCAGCTCAGCATCTGCAGACTCCTCCCACCTCGCCGCGGGTTTTTCGCCCCGATCTGCCTGTGGCTGCTGAGCAGGTGATCCTGCGCGCACTGGCGAAAAATCCTGCTGATCGCTACTTTTCTGGCCAGGAGATGGCCTTAGCCTTCCGTCTGGCTTTGACTTCTGCCGGTATCAGTGTCGACACGGGGCAGAATCCTGCGATTGCGGCCCTGGGCCTCTCGGGGAAGTTTGCTGTTCCTGGCAGTGCTGGAGGGCTGTTTGACCCTCGCTGGACAGCGGCCAGTGCGCCTCAGCCGGCGCTGAATGTCGCTTCCAGGCCCCAGGCTCCCGCGGCCCAGGCGGAGGCCCAGCCGCGAGGAGGAGTAGCGGGGGAGCCGCCGGCGCCGGCTTTCCCAGCCCCTTCCCTGAAGCTCCCCACGGCTGAGCCTGCTCTGCCAACCGCGAAATTGCCGGTGACCAGCGGCGCTAGTCGGCGCGGTGGCCTCCTCTCTCGCACTGGGATGTTCCCCCGTGTGGGGGCCGGCGTTGCGCCAGAAACCGTAGCCGGTCAGGCCGGTCCGGTCACCAATGAGCAGCCTGCCGTTCTCTGGCAGGCAGAGGAACAGCAGCATAATTTCACTGATCCCTTGCCATCCGTCGCCCCCTCTATTGCCGGCACTGGTGTTGCTGGAGAGCGCGAGCAGCAGCCCGCGGATGTTCAGGGCGTTCAGCAGCTTGCGTCAACGCGCTCAACGACGACGGGGGCGCTGGCCCCGGTAGCTCAGCAAACCGCTACTTCTCCGCTGGTGAAATTAACTGGTCCGGTCAAGGTGGTCAAGGTCCCTGTGGCTGGTCAACCGGGTCGCTACGTCACTGGCCTGCTGCCTCTGACTGCCGCTGGAACGGGCCAGAGTAAGGGCGTGTCGCGGGGCGAGCGTCGTCGGGCGCGCATGATCGTGACGCTGATTGTGGCGGCGCTCATCCTGGTAGTAGGCTCTGGTCTCTTGCTATGGGGCCATCTGCATGCCGGCCAGAAAACGGGGCCACAGGTAACAGCAACACCGGGCTTGCAGACCACCGCGTCACCGATGGCTACGGCTGCTGGCGCAAGCGATGTGCTCTTCTCTGATCCGCTGTCGCAGAATATCCATGATTGGCCGACAACTCCTGCGGACACTTATGCCTTTAAGGATGGGGCCTATCATATTACTAACCATAGTCAGAAAGGTATCGCTGTCGTCCTGCAATCTGCGCCTTTCACTGGCCCGATTGGCTACAGCCTGACCATGCAGGAGGTGAAGGGCGACGATACCAATGTCAACAATTCCTTCGGCCTGATTCTGCGCTTCAGCCAGCAGACGCGCAGTGGTAAGACGGTGACGACTTTCTATAGCTTCGAAGTGCAGAACATCAAGGGGGGCGAGTACCGCTTCTATAAATATGATGATAGTCGCGGCCCTAATAATGCTTGGGGTACGCCGATCTGGCGCAAAAAGTTTGGTAGCGAGTTCCACCAGGGACAGGGGCCGAAGAATGTCAATACCTTGAAGGTCTTTGCCAATGGTTCTAGCTTTACCTTTATCGTCAATGGTAAGGTTGTAGGCCAGGCTAAAGATAGCTCGCTTCCATCGGGTACAGTCGGCATGCTGGTGAATCTGAACGGGACGGAGGTCGCTTTTAAAGATCTGTTGATTACGCGCAACTGACGCGGAGGCGAAGGAAGACGCTGAACGCGCAGGCGGTGGTTGGCCTAAGCCATTGTCATGAATAGGCTTGGAGACCGTCAGCCATACTGATGCTTTCGGCGCTCTTGGGAGGCTTGCTGCAGACAGAGGCAGGTGAGAACGCTTGTGTAAACGTCGCTCAAGAGCTGCCACTCTTCGTCAGAATTGAGCCAAGACGAGCAAGGTACTTTCTCACGAGAGGGAGGACAGCCGGGGATGCAATCATCTCAGAGTCAAGATCAGCCACGCCCAAGACGGAGCCTCTTCGATCCCTTCTGGCAACAGCAGGGTATCCAGGGTACTACTGATTTGCCTGCTACTCAGGCAGCGTCACAGCAGACACTGCCTGAAGAAGCAACGGGAAACAGCGTCATCCCTGGTCCGGGCGAGACTTCCGCTGGCACTGGGACGCTTGGTCCCCGCCCGATGCGCAAGCTTGGCCTTCTGAGCGCTGCTCGCCTCCAGGCTGAGGCCGATATGGCTAGCGGCTCTGCTGCGGGCGAGGCGCAGGTACCTCAAATGCCTTTCCCGGGCACAGGCCAGCTTTTTCAGCCTCAGATGCCCACTGCTAGCGTGACAGCTCCTTCTCCTTCCGCATCTGCCCCATGCTCGCCCTCAACTGCCGCAGGCTCTATGACGAACGCAGGGGCTGAGGCGCCCACAATGGCTTTGGAGAAAACAGCTCTCTTCTCAAGCCCGCAAGCAACAGGCAGCACTGCCCCTGCTCAAGGCCCTCAGACAACTGCGCCTCAGTCAGGAGCGACAGCGACACAGGCGATCTCAACGGCAGGTTCTTCAGACCCAGCGGATATTCAATTGCCCTTCCCTGGCGCAGCCCCTACCTCCTTTGTTGGCTTCTCGCCTAATGTTACACGCGTCCTCTCGCCATTGACCGGGCCGCTCCCAGGTGGCGTAACGAGCACCCTGCCACGCACAGCGACTGGCGCTCTGGGCCCCTCGCCCTTTGTCGAGGCAGGGGGGAATAAGAATACAGCGGCGTTGACAGGTGCTCTGCGCCTGGTGCAGATTCCTGTCGCTGGTCAGCCAGGTCGCTACGTGACCAGTATGCTGCCGGTCTTGACTGAGCCGGCCCCGTCTCCCCCCTCTCAAGGTGAGACAGCGCGGACAAGCCTCTCGCCAGCGTCACTCTGGAAACAGAAAAGAAATCTCTTACTTTTGCTGTGTGTCTTGCTCGTGGTACTGACCGGCTCAGGCGTGCTTGTCTTCGCCCGCCTGCATGCCAATCCGGCACCGCAGGCCAGGAAAGGTGCTGCCACCGCCGTGGTAGCCACGGGAACGGCAACGGTCAAAGGAACGCCGACGCCTGCGGTAGTGATGGAGGACCCGCTTGACCAGAACATTCACAACTGGCCCGTTGCCACCAGCGGCTCCCGCCTCTTCATCTTCAAGAACGGCGCCTATCACATCATTAACAATGATGATAATAACATGGCCGTGGCCATCTTGCCCGATGCGCCAGGGCCGTTGCTGAGCACCTCGCTGGCCTATACTCTCACGATGCAAGAAATCAAAGGAGATGATGGCTCGATCAATAACCAGTTTGGTATGATAATCCGCTACAGCCAGCAATCCAAGGGTGGAAAAGTAACAACCCAATTCTATGCTTTTGAAGTGCGCAACACGAGTGACGGAGAATACCAATTCTGGAAGTTCAATAGCGCTGCAGCCGAAGATGATCGCTGGACCAAGATCTGGTCGAAGAGCTTTGGTAAAGAGTACCACCAGGGACATGGATCAAAAGCGGTAAACACGATCAAGATTGTGGCCAGTGGCAAGAACTTCACCTTCTACGTCAATGGCAAGAAAGTGGGGACGGCTCAGGATGGCTCGATCCCCTCTGGCTCGCTTGGCTTGCTCGTGAACCTCAAAGGAACGGAGGTGGCTTTTTCCAATCTGCTCGTGACGACGCCTTGAGCTGATCGTTTTCTAGTAACGGGGAACGGTCGTAGTTTTCCTTTGGTTGAAATTGCCCACTCTTGGGCCTGTGGCTGGAGGCAGTATTTTGAGAACGGTCTTTGTCTGGCTGACGCTGATCATTACGGCTTTCCTGTTTTTGCTCAATCTCGGGCTTGTGATTATCTTTCGTAAGCGGAAAAAGACAGAAGTGCTGTCCTATATCGGGGCTGGCCTGATTGAGCTGGCTGTTTTCTGCGTGGTCCTCCTGTTCCATCTGGGTGTCTTGACCTCGATCCCCTTTCATTTGCCCCCCGGCCTGAGTTTCAATCGCGCCGAGATTGCCGCCGCGCTGGCCCTGGGGATCGGCCTATTCCCGGCGGCTTACTGGCATCGGGTATCTATGGCGCAGTTGCGTGCTCGCATGGAGCAGGATGCCCGCTTAATGAAGATGCGTAGCGATGGGGGCGTACGCATTAAGACCCCAGAGGAATGGATGACCTGAGTGAACCGGGCTGGCGCCTGGTCAGCACCTGGTCAGCAGGGCCTTCCTTGAGCCTGTGCTGCCTTGTTGTGCCGCCTTAGCCCCACTCATGATCTCCTCAAGTATTAGCAGCTCGCTGGCCGTCTGCTCGTTGCTTTACTGACCAGCAAAAGCAACGAGCAGAGGCATATTTTGCTGCTGGCTGCCTTGACTCAAACTTCCTCTCTACGGTGACCCGGGCTGGCCCTCCTTAAATGCGGCTGACCGTTGCACTACCTGCCCGTTACCAGGTTAGCTGAGCACCCTGGTGGCCCTGCAACAGGTCTGCTGAGTTATCTCTCTCTGTGTTCCCCTCGCTCGCTTACAGCCTCTATGTCCTTGGAGCTGGCTGCTCTGCCTGCGTCTTTCTTTAGCAAGAGGTTCCTTTTTACCTTGCTATTGTGGTTGTCCTTGACAAAGGTAACCTTTGCGTGTTATACATTATAGCAATTAGCTATAACTCTTGGAGGTAAGAGCATGTACCCTGAGCCTCAGCAGTATGCTGTAGCTAATCCGTTTGCCCAGGGAGCAGCGGAGCCACAGCAGGATCTGGCCATTGTGACTCGTGACCTTGTGCGTGTCTTTGGCCAGAAAGTGGCGGTCAATCACCTCAACCTGACAGTCAGACGAGGTGAATTCTTCGGTTTCCTGGGCCCCAATGGGGCCGGTAAATCGACCACCATCAAAATGATAGTTGGTTTGCTGCGTCCAACGGCGGGTCAAGTCTGGGTGGCTGGGGGTGATGTCTGGCGAGAGCCGTTGCAGGCCCGCCGCCTGATGGGGGTCTTGCCTGAGCAGCTCAATCTCTATGAGCGCTTGACTGGGCGCGAATTTTTGACCTTTACTGGCCATATGTATGAGTTGCCGAAAGCGGAAATTGAGCGCCGCTCTTATGACCTGCTGCGTGTCCTCTCGCTGGAGGCGGATGCTGACAAGCTCATTATTGACTACTCGGCAGGCATGCGTAAGAAGATCGCCCTGGCGGCGGCCTTGATCCACAATCCGCAGGTGCTTTTCCTGGATGAGCCCTTTGAGGGCATCGATCCGGTTAGCTCCAAGGTAATCCGTGACATTTTGCACGACCTGACACGACGTGGAACGACCATCTTCTTTTCTTCCCACATTATGGAGATAGTCGAGCGGCTCTGCTCACGAGTGGGTATCATCAATCAAGGGGTCCTCGTGGCAGAAGGCACCCTCCAGGAGCTGCGGGCCCGGGCTAGCGGTGCCGGCGATATGCCGCGAGATGCTACCCTTGAGGACATTTTCTTGAATGTGATCGGCGTGCGCAGCGAGGAGCACAATCTAAGCTGGCTTGAATGAAGAAGAGGAGGCCTCCATGCCATCTGACTCGTTCTCTGCTTCCGGCCAAAGGTCTGCTATCTTGGAAAGCCTGAAGCTGAATCCGCGAAAACTGCGCTGGCTCCTTTGGCTGCGTTGGAAAATTTTCACACGCGGCATCACTCGCAATGCGCGAAGCGCGTTTGCCTTTGCCTTCACGGTTGTTGTGCTCACGGCCTGCTGCGGCAGCACAGCCTTTGGCCTTGCCCTGGCTTCGCGCTTCATCATGCCACCCGGCAATGTTGAGCTGCTCTATGTGGTCCTGTCTGCTATTACTCTCTTTTGGATACTGCTGCCCGTGTTCCAGTATGGGCAGAATGAAGGCCTGGATGTCTTCAAGCTGTTTCAGTTTCCCCTAACCCGGGGAGAAATGATGGTCGGCCTCTTGATCTCTCAGCTTGTGGATGTGCCCACTTTCGGGCTGGTGCTCTGGCTGGTAGCGCTAATTGTGGGCTTCACTTTCTCTCCGGGACTATTGCTTCTGAATATCGTGGCTATGCTCATCTTTTTGGGGTTCGTGGTGAGCTGTAGCCAGCTTGTGGTGGTCCTGCTCTCCAGCGTCCTGCAGAACCGCCGCTTTCGTGACCTAATCTATATTGCGATTGTTATAGTCTTAGCAATCATTTATATTGCGCAACAGTTCTTATTGCGCGGTGTCTTTAGCCGGGGCTTCAGTAACGCTTTAGTGTGGCGTCACTATTCCCCTTACCTGGGCTGGTTGCCGCCGGGATGGATCGCCCATGCTATTGAGGCTGGATTAGAGGGTGAGTGGCTGGCTAGCCTGGGCTGGCTGCTGTTGACTCTGCTATTGACCCTGGTGATGCTCTACCTCTGGCAGAGGGTACTGGAGAGCACCCTCACGCGGCCTGAAGTAGGGGGACAGAGCCAGGCCCGGCAGGCGGTGCGCGCAACGGCTCCAGCTGTGGCAAGCTCGCTGCCGTCTGCTGCCACGGCGGCTCTCGGAGCCACTGCTAACCCGCCTCTCGCTCAGGACAGCCTCCCGTGGTTGAGGCGTTTCATTTCAGCCCAGACGCTCGCCATCGCTGCCAAGGATCTACGCTACTTCCGGCGCGATCCGCAATTGCTAGGGCTATTGATCATGCCTCTAGTTGTTGCCTGCGTAGCTTTAGTCGCTCCTTTTATCGGAAGAAATTCAATCGAAAGGGAAGGCTATCAATGGTTTTTACTTTTTTACCTGCCGTTTTTTGTCTTCATCTACCTATCTAGTATCTCTCTCAATGCATTGGGGCTGGAGCGCAAGCCACTGACGCTCCTATTCCTTTACCCAATCAAGCCAGAGCGCATCTTCTTTGGCAAGAATCTGGCGGCGGTTATACCTGGCCTGGTCGTCTTGCTGGTGATTCTCGTCTTTGAATGCGCTGTCTTCAACCTCTGGTCTTTCTCGCCCCTCTTCCTGGTGGCAGGACTGGCAGGCATGAGTGTTGTGCTCGGCTGGGGTAACCTTACCTCTGTCTTCTTCCCGATGCCCCTAATTCAGCGTGGCATGTTCTTGTCTTCGTCCGCTGGCTACAGCGGGGCTGGTTGCACAAGGGGATTAATCCAACTAGCGATGTTAGCCGTCATGCTCCTCTCACTGGCGCCGGTTATTCTCGCTATGCTGGTCCCACTCTGGCTCGGCGTAACCTGGCTCTGGATAGTAGTTGCCCCGGCCTCCTTGCTCTACGGCCTCGCTTTCTATCTGCTCCTTACGCGCCTGGTGGCCGCTCCGGCTCTCCTACGCCGTGGCCCGGAGATCCTTGAGATCGTGGTCCGTGAATAATCGTAAAGGCAAGCAACGGGTCCGGCAGGCGAAGAAAGCAAGAGGCGGGCGAGAAGGGAGGTTGTCCCCTCATCGGCTTTCTGAGCACCTGTGCAGCCCCGTCGATCGACGGGGCTGCACGATCCTTGCTCCTTTCCTGTCCTGCAGCGGTCACTCTTTACCATGCGCGGTCACATCCTTCGGCTTCTGGCGGTGGCTTAGACGCTGGCGCAGCCAGAAGAAGAGGACGGGAAGAATGATCACGAGAGCGAGCAGGATATAGAGAGCCATTGTCATGAGACGGTTGCTAGACTGCGCTGTTGCTGCCGTTGTGCCCAGGGCCGGAGGATAGAGGCCAGTAATGATGAAATGGGGAGAGCCACCCACATGGAAAGTCTGAACGATCTGGCGGGCTGGGATATCGAGCATGGCGACGTCGCCATTGGCCAGGGCCACAAAGCCAAACTGGCCATCGCTGGTGATCGCTACTGCCTGGGGGGCGGCACTGAGCGTAAAGCTATGGTCTGGTTCTGCCGGGGGAGGACTCCCCGGGATAATCGGCGCTAACACGTAGAGATGCCGACTCGCCTTATCTGGCACGTAAATATCGCCTGTGATGGCGTCATAGTCCATAGTACCGAAGTCCCCGCCGCGGAACAGCGTGGGGTAGATCTCACGTGTGCCCAGATTGACCGCAATGATCGTGTGCTGGCGCGTGCTGACGTAGGCGATAGAGCCGAGAGGAATAGTGATTGAGAGCGGTCCTTGGGGAACGGGCACCGTGGCGAGACGCTGACCAGAGGAGTTATAGACAGCCAGCGCCTGGCTCTCTGAAACCCAGAGCTGATTGCCTTTGCCGCCTGAGATGCCTGTGCCAACCACCGCCACCGCCAGCCCGGCGACGTTGCTCGCCGCGTGAAGCGTTCTTTGCACGGAGCAGTTCGTCGGGTCGAGCACGCTAATGAGCGGACTCTGGGGACCGGCGGCGTAGAGCAGATTAGCGCCCGGGTCGAAAGCAACGAAAGAAGGGGCCCCGGGCAGGTGAGCCGAACAGAGCACCTGCCCTGTCCGAGCCGCAAGCATGCTTACTGTTCCTGATCCGGGCTGGGTCACATACAGAAAACGCCCGTCCAGACTGAGATAGGCCATATGGGGATCACCCGCCAGGCGGATCGAAGCCTGGACCTGTTGCTTGACAATATCAATCACGCCGATGCCGTTGCCTCCCCCTACTACGTAGGCCAGGTTGGGTGCCCCGCCATCGGCTCTGGCCGGCTGCGGATCACCTGACCCGGCGCCAAAGACGAGACTCAGGACCATCAGCAGCGCCAGGAGCAGGGGCAGCAAGAAGGCCGCTCCTCGTCCAAGAAAAGACATCCGCATAGTGCCTGTTTCCTCACTTGACTTGGTGTCTTGCCTTGTGAGGCCAGCAAGGGCAGGCAAATCTTCTCTCTGTCTTGCTGGCTGGTTGGCTGGCCTGATGGCATTCAAGAGGCACTGGCTGGTGTCAGCGACTGCCAGTGCGCACCGTTCCCCTGGCCAGTGAGCACATAGACCGCTGTTGGGTAGGAGAGTGAGAGATAGAGCTGAAAAGGATCGAGCGGATCAACGGCCAGCTCGCTCAAGTTACCACGGATCGCAGGCAGGCCTGTCCAGCTCTGGCCGCCGTCGGTGCTGCGGTAAATAGAGGTGGCGGTTTTGCCATAGAGAATGTGCGGATTGCTGGGAGCCACAGCCAGAGAGGTCAAGAGAAAGAAAGAGCGTGTGCTCATACTGCGCGTGAAGGTGCGCCCTCCGTCGCGTGAAACATACATCCCGGCATCGCCGCTGGCATAGATTGGTTGATTAGGGCCAGCAGTGGTGGCATCAAAGATGCCGCCATTGATGCCCGTGATCAAGCGCCAATGGGCTCCCCCATCGCTGCTAAAGGCCATGCCCGCACTGCTATAGACTAACAGTTGCCCTGGCTTCCCGGGCAGAGGGAGCAGGCCACTGATCACACTGAAAGGCAGCGTCCCTGTCTCGCGGAAATGGCTTCCTCCATCGTGGCTGACGAGCAAGCCATGTGCCTGACGCTCTGAAAGGTAGATATACACCTCGTCAGGGCTATCATTCCCGGCGGCGGCCAGGAAAATGGTCGTGCTGGTCAAGCTGGCGCTGCTCGTCATCAGTTTCCAGGTGCGCCCCTGATCCTTGCTCATATAGAGGCCCGGTGTGCCGCGGGCGTTGCTCACGCTAGGATAAGTCAGCACGTAGAGACGCTGCGGGTCAAGCGGACTAACCGTCAACGAGTAAGTCATGAGGTCCTCCATAATTTGCCCACGACCACCTGCAACCTCCTGCCAGTGCTGACCTCCATCGTTAGAGCGAAAGAGGCCATAATGAGTAGCCAGCAACAAGACATGAGGAGACAAAGCCAGCAAGGAATGGACGTGATTGGCTGTGTTACCGAAGCCGTTGCTGGCCGGGATTGGTGTAGGAGTCGAAAGCATCGAGCCTGTCCCAGGGCCTGGCAGGGTGCAAGCTGACAGACCTCCTGGCAGCAGCGTTAACAACACCAGCGCTAATGAAATTGGCCAGGCTTTCCCCCAGAGGCGCCGCCCGGAGCCGCTTCCAGCGACCTTCCTCCGCCGCTGAAAGCGACCCCTATACCATCCAGCCAATGCTGCAGCCATCCTCATTGCTCCCCTCGCTAGAATGGAGTGAAGAACTTAATCTGCGTCTCGTGCAGCTTATTATCTGGAGTGCGAATCTGAATGCGCGCCAGCCAATCGCCGCTCATAGTGAGATCACCATGAGCGCTGAAGCTCCCATCGGCGGCTGGTTGCAAGTTCAGCACCTCAGTGCCCATATCCATATCGAGCATATTCAGATAGAGCGCTACCCCTACCTGCGTCGTAGGGCGCTGCGTTTGACGGTCGCTGACCTTAACAGTAAAAGTATTGGTCCCAAAGCGGTTGGGCGAGACCGTCAAGGTCACCGTGAAGCGCCCGTCGCTTGTCGTAGCACTGGTGGTCAAGGGCTTCGGCGCGGGTGTTGAACTAACGGTAGGAGCTGATGGCGTGCTTGCGGTGATAGGGGTCAACGTGCCGGCGAAGATATTCATCAGGCCGACGCAAACCAGCACTCCCACGCCAAGCAGCGGCTCCCAACGCAGCACCGTTGTCAGACGACTGGTGAGCCTGGTCAAACGCTTCTCACGGAGCTTGAGCTGACGTGTCCAGCGCTTCTGCCGGGCTTCTGGCTGGGCTTCTGCTGCCGACATAGCGGCAGTTGCCGCTGGTTGCGCCCTGGCCGAGCCCTGCTCCAAATGCTCAAGACAATAAGCATATTTACGATATTCCTTCTTCAAGCGCGGGCGCAGCACCAGCACGTGAAAAGCACTCGTCAAGAGCAAGGCGGCCACCAGCCCGACCTTGATCAACAAGGCACGCCCATAGGCCGTTGTAAGCAACTCCGCTGGCTCCGTCAAATGGAATGAAGCACTGAAAGGCCCTGTGATGGTCAGCAAGACTACACCAGCGATTGCCCAGGGGGAATAGTAAGGCAGCACTGTTGTCAGCGACTGAGCCCGGACTGACGGTGACTGCTGCTCCAAGAGGGGCAGATAGCAAGTCACGATATAGAACATGCCCCCGATCCAGAAGGCCGAGCCGAGCAGGTGCAGCCAATCAATCAAAACCGAGAAGAGAAAGACATTGCTGCTCACCGCGGCGGCGTGGCTGGAGAGCGTCATAGCCCCAAAGAGAGCCAGACCGAGCAAGAGATTGAGCCAGGCAGCGGCGCGCTCGATGAAGGCAGGACGCTGGCGAACCAAAAGCAGATAGAGCGCCAACACCAGCGCCAGGGTGATCACAACCTCGCGGGCGATCAAAAACGTACCAAAGCGACTGCTCCTGATCATGCTCAGCAGAAGTGAGGGAGCCAGGGCGCCGCTCCATTGGCCGTTGCTCAGAAAGAGGGCCTGACCGATGAGCACGCCCAAATTGGCCACCAGGAGCAATAGCAAAGTGGGTACGGAGAAGAGACGAGCAAAACGCAGAGGCATAGCCTGGATAATAGCGCCGGCCTCAGCACTCTCACCGTTCTCGTCAGCAGGCACCGCCTCCAATACAAAGAAGCGCCATAGCTGGGCTCCGACCCAGAAAATGGCTCCCAGCTCGCTCAAGGTCACGGCGAGCAAATTGAAAAGGCCGACGGCGTCGATCTGCCCTGTATAGAGACTGCTCGTGTTGCCGCCCCCGAGCAGATCCTGACCAGGAGGCGGCGCGTTGGCATTCAAGTGGGGAACCGCGCCGTTGGGCTCGACTATCGTGAACAGGAATGAACCGCGCAGGACATGCCCATCGACGTTAGAGACACTGCGCCAGACTACGACATAGACATCAGGGGGCAGATTGGCTTTTAAGCCAAGATCAAGCTCACGGGGATCGCTGGATGAGACATGAGCATCCCCTTTATCAACACGCTGATTATGGCTATTGACCACGGCAGCGCTACTCAGCGCTGCATTCAAATCCTCGCTGAACCACAGGCGTACCTGCGTCGGAGCGGACCGCAGGAGGGCATCCTGAGCTGGATCGGAGCGCAAAAGCACCGCGTGCGCCTCAGCCGTTCCGCGAAAGAATAGGAACAGCAGCAGCGCTACCAGGGCAGCCCCGATCACGAGCCGCCAGCGAACAGAGAGATGCGAACCCTTGCTTATTAGCATTGTTCTATCCTCGGCTGCGCGGGCATGGTCATTGCCTCGCTTTGCTTCCCCTTCTTCTCTGCTTCTACTCTATGGATACGCAAACACGGCGGGAAAGATCCTGGCCAAGACAGGGAAAAACAGGATATTCATGATCCCTGGTCATTCCCCATTGTCCGATGATTGCCATAGCGTGTCAAGAGACGGAAAAGCGTCGCTAAAGCGGCTCACTGTGAGGCGCAAAGCTGACGGGAAAGAAAGGAGGCTCGACGCCTGCGGCTCAGGTAAGCTATAATAATACTGTATGGCAGAGAGCACCAGCGATCTTGCAGAACTGGAAGCCCGATTACAGATTACCTTTCACGATCGACGATTGCTGGAGCGCGCGCTGACGCATCACTCCTGCTGTCCTGAAACAGCGATCCGAGACTCGTACGACACGCTGGAATTTCTAGGGGATGCGATCATCAGCGCCCACGTCGTTGAATATATCTATCGTAACTTTCCTGAAGCCTCCGAAGGAGAAATGACCTCCCTCAAGTCGGAGGTAGTCAGCCGGCGTGTGCTCTCGCGCATTGGGCGGCAGCTTGGTCTCTTTGAGTTCGTGCGCGTTGATACAGCCAGCCTCCGCACCTTCAATGAGCGCTCGCGCGATTCCCTGTGCACCGATGTGCTAGAGGCTCTGGTCGGCGCCATTCACATCGATCAGGGGCCAGAAGTGGCACGTGACTTTGTCGCCCGCTGGATTCTCCCGGTTGTCAAGGACGTACACAAGCAGCTCTTCAATAGCAACCCCAAAGGACGTCTTCAGAATATTGTCCTCCAGCGCTCCGGCTGTCTTCCTCGCTATCGTGTACTGGAGGAAGGTGGGAGCCGTAATGACCGTACCTTCACCGTTGGCGTCTTCGAACACGACCTCCTGCTTGGCGTCGGCACGGCTTCCAGCATCAAAGAGGCCGGGCGCTTAGCGGCCCTTGATGCTCTGCGTGCTCTCCAGCAAGAGAAGGCGCCCGAAACTCCCTCCTGAAACCGAAGCCTCCTCTAAGGGTCCAGCCCTGTCCGCGCGCGCATCCGGCTATCTGCTCTCCTCCCTCTCTCAAGGCGGCTACTATGCCTGCCAGGAGCCCTGGCTTGCAGGGACCAGCCTCCCATTGTAGAATGGAAGTGCTCTCATAAAATAAGCAGAAGGCCCGAGGCCCGAACCTTAAGGCCCCTGCTGACAGGTGGTGTGGTACAGATACACATGCTGATCTACCTCGGTCTGGAGGGCTGCTGATGCAAACGGATCGATCGCTGCTCAGCGGCTCAGCAGTGGAAAGAAGGGAGCAAAGTATAAAGAAGGAGCGCTGATCTGATCGGCTGGAATAGCAGGCGAGCTGGCTGGGGAGCTAACGAACGCGAGGTCCGCTTCGCTCCCGTCTGGCCGGTCCAAACACAGGTTTCAGCAAGGTTAGGTTAGACAAAGGAGTCACCTTATGGCTGCAACTCGTCCCATTCGCGTGTTGGTTGCCAAACCAGGACTGGATGGGCATGACCGTGGCGCGAAAGTGATCGCCCGTGCCCTGCGCGATGCGGGCATGGAAGTTATCTATACGGGCATTCGTCAAACACCAGAGATGATCGTCGAAGCCGCCATTCAGGAAGATGTCGACGCCATCCTCCTGAGCATCCTCTCCGGCGCCCACATGGCCCTGTTCCCTCGCATCATGGAGCTTTTGAAGCAGAACGGCGTCACCGATGTCCTCGTGGCTGCTGGAGGCATTCTGCCCGATGAGGACATCCCGGCCATCAAAGCGATGGGCATTAAGGGCTGTTTTGGCCCAGGAACCCCTATTGAACAGATCATCCAATTTGTACGTGACAATATCAATCCTGAGCGTCTCCAGGTAGAGGTGTAGGTGCGGCTTGCAAAACCAACATCAGAACCAACATCTGATCGAGCGTCTGCTCACTGGCGATCGGCGAGCCTTAGCGCGCATGGTGACCCTGATCGAAAATGGGGTACCTGGCGCGCGCGAATGCCTGGCTGAGCTTCACCGACATGCCGGACATGCTCACATCATTGGCGTCACGGGAGCCCCCGGCGTTGGGAAAAGCACCCTGGTCACGCAACTCACGCGTGAATTTCGCCGTCGCGAGCGGCGTGTGGCCGTGATCGCCGTCGATCCCACAAGCCCTTTCTCGGGTGGCGCGCTGCTCGGTGATCGCATTCGGATGATGGAGCTGGCGGGCGACCCGGGCGTCTTCATTCGCAGCATGGCCAGTCGTGGCAGCCTGGGCGGCCTCTCTGCGGCCACGCGCGATGTGGTGCGCGCGATGGATGCCGCTGGCTACGACCCGATCCTCATCGAGACTGTTGGTACAGGGCAGGCAGAGGTTGAGATCATGCGCGCGGCCCATAGCGTGATGGTGGTCTGTGCCCCGGGCCTTGGCGATGAGGTTCAGGCCCTCAAGGCTGGAATCTTAGAAATTGCCGACCTGTTTGTCGTCAGCAAGAAAGACAAACCGGGCGCCAACCAAACCGCCGCCGAGTTGGCCATGCTCTTGAGCCTGGCTCCCGACCGTCGTACGGCGGCCTGGCGCATCCCCATTGTGCTGACCAGTGCTCTCAAGGGCGAAGGAATTGATCAGCTCGTGGACGCCTTAGAGCGCCATCGCCGCTTTCTGCAGGAGAGTGGCCTGCTGCAACAGCGCGCTCAGCGCCAGATCCGGAGTGAGATCGAGGCCCTGATTGTGCAGAGGGTGCTCCAATCGCTCGACGAGCAGGTCAGCCCCGATGAGTGGCAGCATCTACTCAACGAGGTCAACCAGCGGGCGCGTGATCCCTATAGCGTGGCGCGCGAGCTAGAGGCCCGTCTGAGAATCTCTCGCTAAGCATCTCACTCAGGCGGCGGGCGGTGGTCACGGATAGGCCAGACGAATCAGGGCCTATCAGCAACCAGGAAAAGCGAGGAGAACTTCGATGGTCGTGATCGATCTACGTGGGCGTGATCTGGTACTGCTGCCGCCCCCCGACTGGGGTGCCTTGCCAACAGAGGAGCTCCTGCAGCACCTCTTTGGCCCTCACCTGCCGCGGCGAGTCGCGGCCCAGCTTGGACGCGATCGCCGCCAGGGCTTCTTGCGCACTTTACCTATCCATTTCTCCGCCGTCAAGCAGGCGCTGAGCCAGCAAGGAACTCCTTTTCAAGTCGCCTTCGACGAGCGTCCCACCCTGCCTTTTCTTCCGACTCCTGCCGTTGAAGCGCGCCCCTATCAACAAGAGGCCCTGGAACGCTGGCTAGCTGCCGAAGGGGCGGGCGTCGTCGTGCTGCCGACAGGAGCTGGCAAAACACTAGTAGCGGCCCTGGCCATCCATGCTCTGCGACTCTCAACCCTCATTGTGGTCCCCACCATCGATCTACTCCAACAGTGGCGGCTGGCCCTCGCCTCCATGCTTCAGCTTGCTCCGGCCACTATCGGCCTGTTTGGAGGAGGCGACAAGGACCTGCAGCCGATCACGGTCATCACCTATGACTCGGCGGCGCTCTATCCTCTGGAGCTGCGGCGCTTTGGTCTACTCATCTTCGACGAATGCCATCATCTCCCTGCCCCAACCTATCGTCAGATCGCTCTCAGCGCTTTTACTCCCTTCCGGCTGGGCCTCAGCGCTACTCCCGAGCGTAGCGACATGGCTCACCTGGAGCTAGAGGAACTCATCGGCCCCGAGGTTTACCGGCGCAGCCCGGCAGAGCTGACCGCAGGCCGCTACCTGGCCCAGTATCAGGAAGTGCGGGTAGAAGTAACGCTCCCGCCCGAGGAGCAGCAACGCTATAACGACCTGCGGGCGATCTACCTCTCCTTTCTGCGCCGCCGAAGGATCGCCATCCGCTCACCTGAAGATTTTCAGCAGAAACTCATCTTTCTCAGCGCACGCGATCAAGAGGCGCGCGCCGCCATGCTGGCCTGGCGAGAAGCGCGCGCTCTGGCCCTCAATGCGGCGGCCAAATACGAGCAGATCGAGCAACTGCTTAAGCGTCATGCCTGCGATCAAGTCATCCTCTTCTCTGAATACAACCAGGTTGTTGAAGAGATCAGCCGGCGCTTCTGTCTGCCCAGTATCACCTACAAGACCGCCGCCGAGGAGCGGCATCTCATTCTAGAGCGCTTCCGCCGCGGCCAATACAGCAAGCTGGTCACCGGAAGGGTACTCAACGAAGGGGTTGACCTGCCCAACTGCCGTATCGCCATTATTGTCAGCGGCAACAGTACCAAGCGGGAGTATATCCAACGTTTAGGGAGAGTTCTGCGACCCAAAGAAGGGCAGGCCCTCCTCTATGAACTCGTTACCGCTGGGACCACCGAAGAAGAGATCGCCCGCCGGCGACGTCAGTCATCCTGAGCGAGCGCCAGCAGCCCAACCCCATACCTTACTTACTTGATCTGCTTGCCTCGCCTGGCAGCTTCTGTCAACTCAGACCTTTTCCAAGGGGACCGCGGCCAGATATTGGCACTCGATATACGCCTGATACATGCCCGCTGAGCCCTGGTCGAGCGTGGGCTGATCATTGGGCGGAATCACTCGCCCAGTATATGAATCTGCCGCCGTCTTTTTCAACTGTAGCGCCAGATCGAGGGCGGCCTGGCTTCCCATTTGCTGCAGCGGCGTCTGCACCAGCTTGGCGCTATAGGTGCGCATATTCGCCACCCACTGGCGCAGATCGCTTAAGGCATTATTGATATGCTGGATATGTTGCAGCATAGTAGCATCGCGGCCAGCCACTTCCTGCAAGTGGCTGATCTCGCTGGCCATCATATCCAGATAGCCCGGCGTCGAAGGCGAAGAAATGAGGCCAATCGGGATCTGGAGCAGCGCCGGCTGATCGGCGGGCAGATCCCCGCTGCTGCGGGCATAGCTGGTACCATCAATCATCGTAATAATGCGATTAGCTTGACGCCAGGCCAGGCCGTAATCATGAGGACCTTGCAAATCATCGACGATGCTGCCAGCCTTCTCATTAATGGACTTGATGGTCTCAAACATCTCTACTGCGATACCGACTTTCTCGGGTAGCCCAGGGCCTTGATAAAGCAGATGCTGCAAGTAGGGGAGGGCTGCGCTGCTCAGATTACCCGCGTAGACCTTGGGACCAGCAGGCGTTTGAGGCTGCTGTTGACCATCCTCCAGGGTGATAAAGAAACCTCTGGCGACCGAGAGCAGATTAGTATGTTGGGCATCGCCTGGATAGAGCAAGGTTGCTTTGCCGTTGGCGCTCGGAAGCTTCCCGAGAGGAACAACACGCGAATCACTGGTTTGCATCCAGGCATAATAGGCCTGATTCGCTGCCGGTGCGGCCAAACCGGAGATCTCGATACGAAGTACATCGGCATGGCCTAGAGCATCGTCCTGGAAGAAGACGTAACCAGGAGGGCCCGGCGTTACCGCTGGCTTACTGCTTGGCTGGCTTTGATGAGGCCAGAGACTGGCGAAACTGGCACCTAAGATAATGATACAGAGAACGACCCCGCTAATGATGGCATAGCTGAGCGGGAACTCCTTGCCACGCCCTCGCACTGAGACAGCCGGCAGCACTGCTGTTGTAGCTGGTGGCAAGGCCGGGGCAGGGGGAACAGGCGGGAGAGACTGAGGAAGCCGGGCAGAAGCCGAGGCCGGTAGGGGCGTGCTGGGAGCCGTGCCACTCTCCGGCGTAACCACTGGTATGCGGCGCGTTGTCTGAGCTGTGGCAGCGGGCAGCGGACCGGAGACCGTGCCAGGTGGTTCCGCGAGGCCGTGTCCATCGCGCAAAAACTCATCGCCCAGCGAAAGCTGGCCTGTGGGCAGGGCTGCGCAGGCCTCCGCTACCGCCTCAGCCAGCGCGGAAGCACTGCGGAAGCGCGTCGCCGGGTCCTTAGCAATCGCCCGCAGAATCACCTCTGAAAGCCCAGGCGGGATGCTCGAATTAATCAAAATCGGCGGGGTTGGCAGCACATTAATATGCTGCATCATCAGCGCAACAGCACTCTCACTGCGGAACGGCTGCACCCCGGTGCACAACTCGTACAAAATGACGCCCAGAGAGTAGATATCGCTGCGTTCAGTGGGGGGTTGACCGCGAGCCTGCTCGGGCGAGATGTAGAGCGCGCTCTGCAAGCTGCTCGTGCCTTTGAAAAGCGTGGCAAGACCAAAATCAGTAATGCGCGGCTCACCGATCTTACTATGCAAAGCATGACGCTGGTCCAGCAGAATATTGGAAGGCTTCAAGCCACCGTGAATAATTCCCTGCTGGTGCGCGTAGTCTAGAGCCGCGCCGAGCGCCTTAAAGAGATACACCAGCGCAGAGATAGGAGGAAAGAGGCCCTTACGCAGCGTATGCTGAATATAATCGGCCAGTGTCTCCCCCTCCACGTACTCCATTGCCATACAAGCCGTCGTGCTGTTCGTCTCCGGTAGCCGCAGTACCTCGAAGCCGAGCAGCGAGACAATGTTAGGATGGTGCAGGGCGCTCAGGAGCTGGCCAGCTTGCTGGAAACGCGCCAGGAAATTGGGATCGGCCTGCAAATCACTGTGAAACAGCTTGAGCGCCACCACCTGGTTGCGCTCAAGGTCGTAGGCCATCCAGACCTCGCCCAGGCTGCCACTGCCCAATTGCTGCTGCAATCCATATTTGCCAATGCGGCGCGGGATGGTGCTCATAGCAACCCCCCTCTGTTCAGGATGGTGGTCGTCCTACAACAATGTGTATGCTCTCTCCCTTACCTTACATAGAACACGGTTGAAACCGCCCCTTTTTGTGAGGACAGCGCGGCGCCCCTTACCCGCTTCATCGGAGCACCTGAGGGCGAGAGTTGCCGCCCGCCAGCCCCATGCCCATCCATTGCCTTCCCGTGAGTACTATACCAGATGTAGGACAACCATGCAATGAGATCATACCAATGTCTCTGGGTCAGCTTCTTTACAACCTTCAAGACAATACTTTTCTTATTAAAAGATATTCTAAATATTAGAATAGCATTTTTCGTAACATCTCTTTAGAGAAAGCATCCCCAGTTACGTCCTCTTCTATAGAGGGGAATGAGGCAAAGGTCCCCCCATTGGCCTGAGCCTCTCGCCTGCTAACGAGCCAGTGTGCGGCGGCGAGGTCACTGCTAGGCAGTGCCGCTTGTTTGCGATATAATGCCTCTGTCCGTTAGAGAACGACGGGGGCGAGAAGTCAGGGAGATCGTGTGTGCGTCTCAGTCTACAGGATGTGAAGAAGCAAGTCTACCGTCGTGGCGGCGAGCGCTATCTAGCCTTACACTGGCTGCGGCCTGGTGAGCTGCAGGCCGAAATCACGTGTTTGCTGGACTACTATGAAAAGCTGCTCGGGCAGCCGCGGCGTATCTTTTCCCTGGATGAAGCGCGTGCCTGTATTGGTGACTACCGACTGGCTGATAGTCTGATCACGGTTCTCGGAGACTGGTACACCTGGGAGCAGCCAGCCTGGACCGAGGAGGTGAGTCACCTGGCTGCCGGTGAGCAAGCAAGTCTGGCCCTTCAACAGGCGGGGATCTCCTCCTCTGTTCAGCTCCGTCTGGCGCTCTTCGACTATGTCAACAGCAGCTACGATGGCTTTCTGGCGCGTAGCGAGCGCGCGGCGGCCCTGGCGGCCTTCGCGACGCGTTTCTCTCTCTCGCTCTCCGAGCTAGAGCGGCTACTGATCCTGGACAGCGAGGATGAAGCTCGTCTAGTACGGCTCAGTGAAAGCGTTCCCCAACCAGTGGCGATCATTGCCCACTACAATCAAGCCATCTTTGAGGCGGCCCTTAGCAGCGCAGCTCGTGTCACCTTTCTCCTCGACAGTCAAGCGCTCCGCGCTGACCAGCAGGCAGGTATCGGGGCCGTGGTCAAGCGCTTCTGCTATCTGGCGCGCCGTCTCGGCGTCTATTATGATCTCGACTATGCGGATAATCTAGCGGATGAGCCTCGGCCTCTCTCCGAGCGAGAACACCCCCGGCGTCTGCGCTTAACCTGCTATGGTCCCCAAGAAATGACGGGGCTGCCCCAACAGTATGGGCAACGGCTGGCGCGCCTCTGTCGCTGGCTTCTGGAATATGCACCGCGCTCAGGCTCTGGGGCCGCTGCACGTCGGAGAGAATACAGCCGCGGTAGCGGCGAGAGACTGCGCAGGGCCATCGTGACTGCGGAAGCTCTCGTCTATCTGGGAGAGCGGGCCTATCATTTACCTTTCGATGCCACCCTTCTCTCTTTGCTGACCGTGCCAGAGGAGGCCGCGACTCCCCTCACGACTGACCAGGCCGGGCAGGGCGAGGATCTCTTTGACAGCCAACTTGAAAGCGCTTTTGCTGCCGCCTTCCAGGCCCTTGAGCGTGGCTCTGGCCAGGGATTAGAGGGCTGGCATCTGGAGCGTGAACCCGAGCCGCTCCTGTTGCAGGAAGGAATCTTTATTCCTG
This sequence comes from Thermogemmatispora argillosa, assembly GCF_059696725.1. Lineage (NCBI taxonomy): Bacteria > Bacillati > Chloroflexota > Ktedonobacteria > Thermogemmatisporales > Thermogemmatisporaceae > Thermogemmatispora > Thermogemmatispora argillosa. Next base: position 3,595,950 of record NZ_AP019377.1, read on the forward strand.
ATTTTGCCCTTTCAAGAGAACAACAGCGCATCTATGTTGAGATCCTGGGTTTCTGGACGGCTGCTTACCGGGAACGGAAAATACAAAAGTTACTGCAGTTACAGGGACGTAGCGATATCATCCTGCTTGTACCGCGCGAGGCACGTGCGGCCTTCGCCTCCCTGGAGGGGATCTTTCCCATCGTGTGCTACGATGAGCAGGTGGCCCTTGGTGATCTCCTGCACCTCCTTCGCAGCCGGTACGATGACTTTGCCGCACGTCTGGCCCTCCTCGATCGCGAGGCCATACGACGGCAGGTTCGTCAGGAGGGATTTATGGCCGAGCGCGATTGCTACAGCCTGCTGCATTGCTATCGCCGGGCTGAACTAGAACGGGCAGCCACCTTGATCACTGATCAAAGCATCCGCTTTCTCCCCGGCGTTGGTCTCTATACGCAGGAGTGGTTCGAACGCTTCACCTCCTCGTTCGTAGAGTGGGTAGAAGGACGGGGGCCAACGGCCTGGGGTGCAGTGGCGGCTGAGCTACGTCGGCGGTGGCCATGTCTGGCGGCCTCTGATGATGCGGCTCTGGAGGCTCTGCTTGAGCAAATTAACGGAGTGCGCATTGAGCACGGCTCTATCTTTGAGGCGCAACTCACCTATGGAGGTGAAATGGCAGGAGCGCCCGATGAGACCAGAGCCGCCAACGAGCAGGGCGAGCTGTCGACAGTCGCGGCCCCAGCAACCCAGCGAGCCGGACGCGAGCAGAAAGCTCGTCCCAACTCAGGACCGCGCCCTGAGAAAGAGCGCCGTCCGTCCACGCCTCCGCAAGCAGCTCAGCCTGATCTCTGGGCTTGAACAGAGAGCAGCAGCGGCAGCGGCGCCACTAAGCCTGTTCTTCTTTGCTCGGTGGATAGTAAAATACCAAAGAAAAAGAGCTTAAGGATAGAGAATGGACGTCAATGAGCTTCTAGGCGTGACACTTGGCACATGTACACTAGAGCGGATCATTGGACGTGGCGGCATGGGAGCTGTTTTCCTGGCTCAACAATCGCGGCCCGTGCGCACAGTCGCCGTCAAAGTCTTGATTCCTTCCCTGAGCTACGACCCCGAGGAGCAGCGCAATTTTCTCGAACGCTTTCGGCGCGAAGCCGACACTGTTGCGCGCCTAGAACATAAAAATATTCTTCCTATCTATGAATATGATGAGGCTCTTGTTGGTAATGAGCGCCTGGCCTATCTAGTTATGCCCTACATGCGTGGGGGAACGCTGCGCGATCGCATCGATGAGATGAAGCGCGAGGGACGGCACTTTGACCTGCGCATCATTGTGAGCTACATAAGTCAGCTTGCTGACGCGCTCAACTACGCTCATAGCTTCGGGATAGTCCATCGCGATGTCAAACCTGCGAATCTCCTCTTTCACCTGGATGGGCGCTTACTTTTGAGCGACTTTGGCATTGTGCGCCTGGAGACCTTGCCGGCATTGACGGCTATTGGCGACTTCCTTGGCACCGTTGAGTATGCCTCACCTGAACAAGTCAGCACCAGCGACGTCGACCATCGCTCTGATATCTATTCAATGGGGGTCGTGCTTTACGAACTCTTAACGGGAGAGGTACCCTTTACTGGTACCACACCCTTTATTGTCATGAACAAACACCTGAGTGAGCCAGTGCCTTCGCCACGCCAGAAGCGTCCCGATCTGCCGCCAGCCGTTGAGGACGTTGTCCTCAAAGCGCTGGCCAAGCGGCCTGAAGATCGCTATCAGAGTGCACTGGAGCTGGCTGCAGCTCTGCGCAGCGCCGTGCTAGGGGCTTTGCCTGCGCCAGCTTCGGGCGTCCTGCGCATCAGTGGCAACGCTGACAACAGCGATCTAACCGTTGCCGAGCCGGTGCGGGAGGCCGTAAGCGAGGCCGTAGGAGCCGGACAAACTGGCAGAGCCGGGCATGGTGGCCCTGGCGGCCATGCCGCCTGGCAACAAGGGCCGCGGGCCTGGGAGTGGCCTTCACAGCGTCAGGCCCAGGAACAGCTTGTGTCGTCCGTTTCGCCGGACGAAGAGACCGAGCCTGCACCAGTTTTCCATGAGGGGCGTCGTCTCTTCTACTACAGCCTGATCCTGATCGCTCTGGTGGCTCAGTTTCCAGTTCTGGCCCTGCTCTATGCCCTCAGCAGTGGCAAAGGAGTGCTGCTGGCTGATCTCGGGGTCTTACTGGCCACAGGCGTCAATCTGCTGGCCCTCGCCGCTCAAGGATTCTGCGGAGTCACGCGCACTGCGCTGCGCAACGTCAGCGGAGCGATCTACCGCACAAGCGCAGCCTCTCTCGTGGCCCTGGCGGGTGCTACCCTCCTGATCGGCCTGGCCGACGCCGCAGCCCCCTGGTTACCGCTGCTCGCCTATACATTGCTGTTAGGGAGCAATATCTACGCTGTGCGCCAGCTTGGTCAGATTGATGTCGCTCATGACCAGGTTGAAAGCGCACCAGTCCACTGGCGTGCGGCTGTCGAAGCTGCTCTGACCGGACTGCTCCCCCTGACCATTATCCTGATCTTAACACTGGCCACTTCGGCTCAGCATCTCTTTCCCGCTCATTTGCTCAACATGCTTGGCTTACTACTTATCGCGCTTGTCGCGGCGCCGACGCCAGGGGCGGTGGTCGCCATCGAGACCCGCAAGCTCTCCGTCGCCTCCTTCATACGTACCAGCGCCTGCGCTGGCCTCTTCATGTTTGTAACTGCCTTCCTATTCACCTGTGCCTGGGGATTACTTTTCGCCAGACAGAGCTGGTTCTTTGCCCAGTTCAGCCCCCCGTGGATCGCTCTGCTCCTCTGGGCAGGTCTGCTGGCTCTCATCGGCTCTTTGCGTGGCTTGCTGGATGCCTATCTCTATCTGCGCATCACCCAACGCCACCACTAGCGAGCGGCACAGGCGCCTAGCCATCGCTCATTTGCATGGCCAGCCCCCAACATCGAAAAGCGTAGCTTGACGAGAACAGCTTTCTAGGGTATACTGTCCCTCACAAACTAGAACAAATTTTCTAGTAATCGTCCCAAGAGCCTAGCGCAAGAAAGGAAGCAGGTGACAGCTTGAACCGGAGCCATCTTCAACAAGCAGCGGAGGCCCCCTCTCGGCGTCAATGCTCGCCCAGCGCAGCGGAAGAACTACTAAGCACGAGCGAAGAAGAAGGGCAAGAGGACGAAGAGTACTGGGCAGAGGTGCGGCCTACGAGCGTAGTGCGTCGCTATCAGGCCTTGGCCGATGTCAGGACTGAGGTAGGACGAGCGCGAGCCGATGCGCTGCCGGAGAGCAGCGTCCTCGGTCCACGGCGGAGTAGTCTGCGGCGTCAGAGCGAAGGAGGAACGCCAGTACCTCCACGTCGCCGTGCCAGTGAACGTCAGTCTTTAGTGGATGCGGGAAGCACAGGGCGAGAGCGGGAGCGCTACACTGACGAGCCACTCCGGGCATCTCAGCGGGCAGGCAGACGCTATCACTGGCTCCTGTGGCTGGGACTATGCTGGCTTGTAATGGTTGTCGGTTGGGTCGTCCTGAGCGCGCTGACAGGGTGGTGGCAGACCACCCTTGATGACTGGCGCTATGGGCGTCCCCGGACTTTCCAGATTGATGCTGTGGTGGGTCACAGCGATTCTCCTGCCAACCCAAGTCATTTCATTGCTCTCAACCTCAATCGCCATGTGGAGATCGTTGAGTTGCCCGGAGGCGATGCTACTAAAGCCCGTATCTATGTGGGGCCGGTGTTGGTCGGCCCAGGCCAGGATCTGACTCCTGTAACGCTCAGCTTCCAGGATGTGAACGGCGATGGCAGGCCCGATATGGTCGTGACGATCGAGGACAGTCACTTTTTCTTTCTCAATGAGAACGGTTCCTTCCGTCCGGCTCGACCTGGTGAGCCAATCAGATATTCATCTTCTTGAACCAGGCTACCTCTCGCCGGGAGAGAGCTGGCACCTCTCCCCCGGCCCGGAAGACTGCCAATCCGGCGGTGCGGCGCTGCGTAACCGCACTGGCCTCTATCACAAAACGTGTGAGCTTAGTTGTCCTGCTCCTGCCGGCCAGCTACCCCGACTGCTTGCAGTGCCTCTGACTGAGAGCGCAGATGCTGTAAAATCTGGAATTGGGGCACTGCACTGGCTTCCGCGGCAGACGAGACGTGGCGGGCACGCCCTTCAGTCTCTCCCTGGCTGGGCGATTCCGGACGCAATGCAAGAATAGCGAAAATGATTATCCATGAAATGAGTAGTATCAAAAGTGTCCAATATATAATAGTCTGACTTAGAGCAATAGCGAGACCGCTCATGGGCACATCCCTTACAAATTTATATATGCTGGCAATGTCGTAGACGATAACCGAACGACAGGTTAACGATGGCTGGACCAAGGTACCGCTCTGATTGTTGGCTCCGCGCGTTGAGGGTCTCAAAAGGGCAAAGGAGCGCTGGCCTCCCTCTGCCTGCTCGTGTGATTTCGTCTCCCTTCTGGCTGATCGCCGATGAAGAAGCAACCGACCGTACAGACTCCCCAAGGTTTACAAACGTATCCTGCTCAAAAAAGTTACGTTGGAGGAAGGCATTTTTCTCCCGTCGATCAGCGAAAGTGGTGACCAGGCCAGCCGCTCCTGCCCCGTGCTTACCCTGAAGTCACGCGGGCGAGCACGACGGCGATCCTGGTCTCCAGGCTTGCCTGTCAGACAGGATAAGCAAAGATGAGATGGGGTCATCGCTGAGCAGCCACCTGATTAGGTAAGTGGTGATCTCTTTAAGTACCATAGCTCTGGCCCAAAGCGCAGCCGGGTGGTTAAGCGACCGTACTCGCTGCTCCCTCTCCTGCTTGTCTTCCTATTGGGAGAGGAGCATAATAGAAGCGGACCTTTCCGGCGAGGGTCGCCCGCTTGGGGTTAGAACTGGCTGAGCTTGGCAAGGAGGGAGTGCATGGAGCGCATTAACTGGCAACGTGTACGTGATGTTCTCATCAGCATTGTCTGCATCTGCATTCTGGGCTGGTTAGGATGGAGCATTTCCGGGCTATTTCTCCATGCGCTGGTACTGCTCCTGCTCGCAATGGCCATCGCCTTTCTGGTTTCACCGCTGGTCGACAGGCTGCAACGCTATGGCCTACCGCGCTCGCTTGCGACGCTACTCGTCTATGCTGTAGTGCTGGTAGTTGTCGGAAGCCTCTTCTACGCCTTGCTATTTGCCCTGATTCGCCAGGCTCAGACCTTCTCGGTGACCATTCAGAATTATGCCTACCAGCTCCCCGAGCTCTCGGCCAAGCTCCAGAAATTCCTTGTTGACCAGGGCATTCCCCAGGAGAAAATCGACAGCGTCCTGACGCAGATCGAGATGCAGGCGACCGACTTCGCGCGCTCGCTCGTCAACAACATTGTAGGCTTTGTCTTCACCCTCACCGATCTCATCGTCAATGTCGTCCTGGTGACTGTCCTCAGCTTCTACCTGACGCTAGACGGCAAGCGAATCCGCGATAGCCTCTTCCAGGTAGTACCTCGCCGCTCACTGCCACACTTTCTGCTTTTCGAAGACGCGCTCAATCGCGTGGTCGGCAACTATATCCGTGGTCAACTGACGTTGGCGGTCATCATTGGAGTGCTGGCGGGTGTAGGGTGTGCCACTCCCTGGCTAGGACTGAAGGACTATGCTCTGATCGTGGGAGCTTTGGCTTTCCTCTTCGAGACCATTCCGATGGTAGGGCCGGCTCTGGCTTCGCTGCCGGCAGTAGCGATCTCCCTCCTTCTGCCTGAACCCTTTCCCCGCACCTTTGTGGTCATCGGCTACTTTGTCATCATCCAGATTGTCGAAAGCAATGTGCTGGGGCCGCGCATTGTCGGCCATGCGGTGGGACTGCATCCGGTCGCCTCGATCCTGGCCTTGATCATTGGCGCCCAGCTCTTTGGAGCCTTCGGCGCCTTGATCGCTACGCCGATTGTGGCCGCCTCCTGGGTAGTGGTAGCCAGTATCTACCGTTCCCTGGTTAAGGGCGAAAGCGCCGAGCAGATCCTGACGCCGCGTCGCCAGCCCTGGGTACTACGCCGTCGCCGCGCTCAGCCTCAGCAAACACTGGCCGCAGAGCGCAGCACAACCCGCGGCCCGTATGCCCCCAGGGGGCTATTTAGTCAGGGGATAAACCGTGTCAGCGCCGCTCCGGCTATCAAGAAGGGGATCGATCTGGAAGGGAAGATCGAACAGCTCGATCTTCTGCGCCCCTTCCCTGAGCCGCAGGAACAGCGCCACACGGTTGTTCAGGGCGAGCAACAGGAGCAGGATGAACCCGTCGAACGCTAGTGGAAAGCTGCTTAGCCAAGCGCCCCAAAAGCCTTGCGAATGGCGTCCTCGCCTTCTGGACTCACCAGCGCAAAGATCTCATCATCTTCCTGGATGACAGTGTCGGCATTGGGGATAATGGGCTGGTTATTCCGCACGATCAGGGCCAGGTTGCTATTGCGTGGCAGATTGATTTCACGTAGGGTTTTTCCGATCGTGGGCGACTCTGCGGGGATGCGCAGTTCGACGAAGTCAAGGCCTGCCCTGCGTAGCTTCATGAGCGGCACAAAGCGCGTGGTTGGAATCTCCGCCTCAATGAGCGAGAGGATGGCCTTGGTTGGGCTAACGGTGATATCGATGCCAAGCTTCTGAAAGATCTTCTCGTGTTTGGGATTGTTGAGCCGGGCAATGGTGCGGTTGACATTAAAGCGCCGCTTCGCCATCTGACAGATGACCAGATTGTCATCGTCTTCGCCGGTGACGGCGATGACCACATCCGCACGCTTGGCGCCGGCATCTTCCATGACGCGCGCTTCACAGGCATCGCCGCGCACGACGGCCTCTCCCAGCTCTTCGCTCAGCGCCTGATAGCGCGCTGCATCTTTCTCAAGAAGCAGGACCTCATGTCCCTGGCTCAGGAGCGTTTTGGTGAGGTAGTAGCCAATGTCGCCACCGCCTCCGATGATGATATACATAGAGCTATCCTCTATTGTTTCTCGTCTTGTTGCGCTGCTTTTGCCGCGGCAGGCTCGCCAAGAAGCGCCTCGGCGAGCATCTGGGCCCCTATCGTCGTGGGACAGAAGGTTTCCAATCCCAGCTCATGATAGGTGCGTTCCCGAATCGGATCGTAGATACGGCAAACAACCTTTTTGACATGGAAAATTTCTTTGGCGATCTGGCTCGCCATAATATTGCGATTATCGCCATTGGTAACCGCCGCGAAGGCGTCGGCTTCCTTGATGCCGGCGCGGATCAGAATATCTTCATCGACACCGTTGCCCAGGATGGTCTCGCCCTTGAAGTCGGGGTCAAGGCGCTGAAAGGCTTCACTGCTATAGTCGATGACCGAGACCTGGTGACCCGCGCGATCCATCATATTGGCCAGCGTTGCGCCAACGCGGCCACAGCCGAGGATCACTATTCTCACCTGTTGCCTCCTGATCTGCGGCGAGGGCTACCCTCCCGCCAGTAGTACCAGCCTTGGATCGCTCGTTAGCTCTCCTTGTTGAGCACCTGCCCACGTGAAGGCCGGTGGGCAAGCGTGGCAGGTGTGGAACCCACCAGACGATATTATATCATTGCTGTGCCAGCACGCGTGCTCCCCGGTTCTGCCCTCGGGGCCAGAGAGAAGCGCTCTGACCCGGGCTGCCTGGCAGACAGGTCGAGCGGACAAGCCTGGCTCTGCGCGCGAGCAGCAAAGCTACTACCTACCTATCTATCCAGGCGTTCTGTGCTGCTGGCCGCTTCAAGCATGATACAATAAGGCCCATGAGGCAAGACTATGTCTTGAGGCTAATCAGCGAGCGCCGGATCTGGGATGACTTCCTGGAGCGACACGATGGTCACCTGCTGCAGAGCTGGGGATGGGGAGAGCTGAAGGCTGAAGCTGGATGGCGACCTCTGCGCCTGGCACTCTGTGAGCGGTCATCTGGGAGAATCATCGCCGCTGCTCAAGTCCTCTGTCGCGGCGCGGCCCGGCTGCCGCAGTGGTGTGGCCACCTGGCCTACATTCCGCGTGGCCCCGTGCTTGACTGGTCGCAGGAGGAATGCGCTACGGCTTTCTGGACGGCCCTTCATGGCTGGCTACGCCGACGGGGAGCGTTGGCGCTCCGTCTGGAGCCGCCGCTACTCGCCGGTACCCCCCAGGGCGAAGCTGTCGCGCGTTTCCTGCTGGCCTCTGGCTTCCGTCCCGCGCGCACGATCCAACCGCTGCGCACGATTATTGTCGATCTCCAGGCAGATGAGTCCACGCTGCTCTCACGGATGAAAGAGAAATGGCGCTATAATCTCCGCCTTGCGGCTCGGCGTGGCGTCAAGGTACGTGAGGCGCAGACGCTTGAAGATGTGCGTGCCTGGTATGAGCTGTTGAAGGTGACCGCTGCTCGCGATGGCTTTGGTATTCATCGCTATGAGTACTATGAGCATGCCTGGCTGATTCTCGCGCCCCGCAATCAGCTTGATCTGCTGCTCGCTGAGTATGAAGGGCGGCTACTGGCTGGGATCTTTGTGGGACGGATGGGGCGTGAAGCGCTCTATCTGTATGGAGCTTCCAGTAACGAGCTGCGCCAGCTCATGCCCAACTATCTGCTGCAGTGGGAGGCGATGCGCCGCGCGCGCGCCGCTGGAGCGATCCGCTACGATCTGTGGGGCATCCCAGAGACGGAAGACGAGCATGAGCCATTGGCCGGCGTCTATCGCTTCAAGCGCGGCTGGGGTGGCGAAGTGGTACGCTTCATTGGAGGCTACGAGTACGTCTATCGCCCGCTCAGTATGAGCCTGGCGCGGCGCCTCCTCGGCCAACGCCTCGCACTCTAATCTAAGCCGGCTCCTGCCCTGTCTCTGCAGCCAGCCGTCGCGGCCTGGTCCTGCTTTGACGCCCTGCCTCCTCTCTTTCCCTTGCCCCTCGCGAAGCGGCCATCCTGTCACCGTGGCACCGGGCTGATCCGTGTCTCTGCATGGGAGAGCCAAAGATAGTCAATATGCTTTTCCTGACCACTTTGCCTGTAAGTCAAGGTAGTAGCGTGTCCTGTCCTATCCCGGGCTCTCCGCAAGAGCGCAGCCGATCGGCCCGGCGATCTGCTGGACAAGAGCGGACCTCGCTGGCGAGTGGTCTGCTCTCCTCTCTTTAACCTGCTCAAGCAACTTTGTACTAAGGAGGCGCCATGTCCGGCGAACGTGGATGTTTCTTCAATTCCCTGCTCTTTCTCATCATTGTCTTTGTACCGCTTTTAGGGCACATTATCGAGACAGTCATGATTTTGGAAGATGATCATTCAACCGTTGGCAAGCTTCTCTGGCTAGCGGTGGTCTGGTGTATTCCATTTCTCGGGCCACTCCTCTACCTGCTCTTTGGACAGAGGCGTCATCATGTCGCCTTTGGCCAGCCGAGCTACGGAGCGCGCTAGCTAGGCAAAGGGAGCATTTGGAACGGGCTGGGCCTCACGCAGCATGGCCCACAAGCGCAGGCCCTGGGCGTGAGGAATAGCTGTTTCGCTCACCACGCGAAAGCCATGACGCTCGTAGAAACCGACGTTACGTGGATTCTGGGTTTCCAGGTAGCAAGGGAGGCGGTGGGCATCAGCCTGCTGGAAGACGGCCCGCAGCAAGGCGCTCCCGATTCCCTGTCCCTGATAAGGCGGGTCTACCCCCAAGGCCCACAAGTACCAGTGCGGTCCATGTGTATGAAGCGCATGCTGTTGAGCGGCGTAGCTCTCGGTAAGCCCGATACGCCAGAGGCCGCGTGGTCCCAGGCGTAGCGGAGGGAAACGCAGCCCGACGCTCAGCAGGCGCCGCAGCGTCGGCGTCGTCTTATCTGGGGGCAGCCAGCAAGCGACTCCTTCCAGGCCCGGTGAGGCATAGACCTGCCCGTAACGCAAACAATAATGGACAGTCACAGTAAAAAGAGCCGGTAAGAGGGCAGCGCGCCGTCTCTCATTAGGAATAACGAAGGCCATCAGCGGGTCACGCTGAAAGGCCCGTGCCAGCACCTGACACGCGTAGCTTGCCTGCTCTGCAGGCAGCAAAATTGGCTCACACTTCGGCTGATTCATAGGATGCGTATAATCCTTCCCCTCTGCTGAGTGATAGCTCTCTCGGCCGGCCGCTCCCTTCTGCGCCCGCCTGGCTCCTGCTCATGGTAGTCTCCGCTCTCCGGAGGGACGGGAGCGACCTGACTGACCGGACTGGAAAGCCAGTCAGGCCGCCGGGTGACCAGCGCCAGACTGACCCTTGACAGCTCCAGCCATCTCCGCTATACTAACTAACAACTATAATGTACCCGAACAATCGAACCGACGCGGTTAGCGCTCTCATCAAGACGGGTGGAGGGAGACGGCCCTGTGAAGCCCGGCAACCCGCCAGCAGAGCTGCTGGCAAGGTGCCAATTCCGGCGGAACACTGTTCCGCAAGATGAGGGGAACCTGGCAACGATGCTAAAGACCCCTTTTCACAAAAAGGGGTTTTTTCTTGCCCCGCGTACCGGGTGGGTACAAGCGCTTCACCAGTCGTCTAGCGGTCAATCGAATCGAGAATAACGTTGACGAGGACGAGTAGACGTCGTAGGCGGCTACAGAGAGCCGGTGGTGCTGAGATGCCGGCGCTGCGGCGGCGTTGAAAATGCCCTCCGAGTTGCAGGTTGAAGGCCCGTGGTGGGCGGGCGAGTAGACTGTGCCGGGTGGCTCCGTTAAAGGCTGTAGTGTTGCGAGCGTGCTGAACCCTGGCCAAAGGGCCTGCTCTCGATCAGAGGCGGGATGAGCTGGGGGCGGGCGATCGGATCGGTAGTAAAGAAACAGGGGATCTGACCCGGCTGTGCTGCTGGTGATGGATAGTCGATAGTCGCCGGTTCGCCTGGAAACAGACGGCTCGGCAACACTCCAAGGCCAGCGTCGTGAGGCGCTGGCAAAACAGGGTGGTACCGCGAAGAGACTGTCCCTCGCCCCTGGGTAGGGTGAGGGTTTTTTTTGTTCCCTTTTTGTTGCAAGGAGTGTACACATGGTGGCTCGCGTCGAGCACAGCGTTGTGACAGGTACACAGCCTGTTCCTGTGAAGTGCTTGCAAAGCTATACCTTCGACTCGTTGCCGCTTCAATATGGGGGCCATTTTGGCCCTATAACGCTGGCGTACGAAACCTGGGGGCGCCTCAACGCGGCGGGCGACAATGCCATCCTGATTGCCCATGCCCTGACGGGCAGTTCGCATGCCCATGATCCTGAGCACCCGGACGACCCGAAGGCCGCCTGGTGGAACCCGCTGATCGGCCCTGGCCGACCTTTCGATACGTCGCGCTACTTTGTCGTCTGCTCGAATGTGCTCGGCGGCTGCTATGGCAGTACCGGCCCTTCTTCAATCGATCCGAACACGGGCCGACCTTATGGCATGCGCTTCCCACTGGTAACGATCCGTGATATGGTTCGGGCCCAGCGCCGCCTGATAGAGCACCTGGGCATCCGGCGCTTGATTGTGGCCGGCGGCTCGATCGGAGGCCAGCAGGCGCTAGAGTGGGCAGTCAGCTATCCTGAGCTGGTGGACAAGGTGATCGTGGTAGCGGCCACGTCCGCTCTGACGGCCCAGGCCATCGCCTTCAGCGAGGTGGGCCGCCAGGCCATTATGCTCGATCCCCGCTGGCAAGGTGGGGACTATCCGCCCGGCGAGGGACCCGATGCCGGCCTGGCGATCGCGCGCATGCTCGGCATGATCACCTATCAGAGTGAAGAAGCGATGGAGCTGCGCTTCTCCCGCCGCCCAGCGCGTAATTGCGAGGTGCCTTCACCAACTCGTACCCCTAGCCTGGGGACGCGCTTCGATGTGGAGAATTATCTCTATTATCAGGGCCAGGCGCTGGTGAGACGCTTCGACGCTAATACTTATCTGTATCTGAGCCGCGCGATGGACCTCTATGATGTCAGTGAGGGCTATCCTTCACTTGATGCAGCCCTTTCCCGTATTCGCAGTCGCGCGCTCTTTGTCGGGATTCGCTCCGACTTCCTCTTCCCGGCAGCGCGGGTTCGCTGGCTGGCGGAGCGTGTGAGGCAGCTTGGGGGTGATGCCACCTATGTTGAGCTGGATTCCCCCCACGGCCACGATGCTTTTTTGAAGGAGTGGGAGCAGATGAAAGCCGCCCTGCGCTGGCTGGAGGCCTAGCCCGCCAGCCGGATTATAGGCTGCCGGCCACTGCTCGCCGGCGCCTGGAGCTTCTCCAGCCTGCCTACAAGGCGGCTGCCTGTCGTTAGATCTGGTTTTTTTAGGAGTAGATTCTCTCATGGCACTGAACGGCAATCGTAGCTATGGTTTTGAGACGTTAGCCCTGCATGCAGGTCAGGAAACGGCTGATAGCGCCACAGGGGCCCGGGCCGTTCCCATTTATCAGACAAGCTCGTTTGTCTTCGACAGCCCGGAGCACGCCGCCGACCTTTTCGCGCTGCGCAAGTTCGGTAACATTTATACACGCATTATGAATCCTACCCAGGACGCTTTTGAGCGTCGCATGGCAGCGCTAGAGGGCGGCGTAGGAGCGCTGGCAACCGCTTCCGGCCAGGCGGCGGAGACGCTGGCCATTCTGACCATTGCTGAAGCAGGCGATGAGGTGGTCTCCTCCACCAGCCTCTACGGCGGCACCTATAATCTCTTCCGCTACACATTGCCCAAGCTGGGCATCACGGTGCGTTTTGTCGACAGCCGCCAGCCGGAACAGTTCCGGGCCGCAATTACCGAGCGCACCAAGGCGATCTATGCCGAAGCTCTCGGCAATCCCCGGCTGGATATGCTCGATATCGAGGCCGTGGCCGCTATCGCCCATGAACACGGTATTCCCCTCATTGTCGATAATACCTTGCCAACGCCCTATTTGTTGCAGCCCCTCAAGCATGGGGCCGATATTGTCGTACATTCGGCAACCAAGTTCATCGGTGGACATGGTACCTCCATCGGTGGAGTAATTGTGGACGGCGGCAAATTTGATTGGGCCAATGGGCGTTTCCCGGGCTTTACTGAGCCCGACCCTTCCTATCATGGCCTGCGCTATGTTGAGGCTTTTGGGCCTCTGGCCTACATTGTCAAAGCCCGCGTCCAACTGATGCGCGATGTTGGTGCTGCAATCAGCCCTTTCAATGCCTGGCTCTTCCTGCAGGGCCTGGAGACGCTGCCGCTGCGCATGGAGCGTCACAGCCAGAACGCCCTGCGCATTGCTGAGTTTTTAGAGAGCCATCCGGCTGTGAGCTGGGTCAGCTATCCTGGGCTGCCCAGTCATCCCCAGCATGAGCTGGCAAAGCGCTATCTGACGCATGGCTATGGGGCTATTCTGGGCTTCGGAATCAAGGGAGGGCTGGAAGCAGGCAAGATGCTGATTCGCCATGTGGAGCTATTCTCTCACCTGGCGAACGTCGGTGACGCCAAGTCGCTCATTATTCATCCGGCCAGCACCACTCATTCGCAGTTGACGCCCGATGAGCAACTGGAGACGGGGGTCACCCCTGATTTCATCCGCCTTTCGATTGGGCTAGAGACTGTTGAGGATCTGATCGAGGATTTGGATCAGGCGTTGCGGGCGGTCTCGGCTAAGCTCGGCGAGCCGCTCGGTGTTGCGTAGGTAAGAGGAAACGAGGCGAGCATGTCCTGTCTTGCCTCGCCTGTGGAGAGATAAAGGGTGATTGTCAATGGACGTTGAGTGTTCGCTCTGTGTGCTGAAGTTTGGTGGTACCTCTGTTGGCAGTGGCGAGCGTATTCGCCGTGTGGCTCAGATCGTGGCCCAGACGGCCAGCAAAGCTCTCAGTGAGGCCACGCCTTTCCCCGTCGTTGTAGTATCCGCCATGTCGGGCATCACAGACCAGCTGCTGCGCATTGCGCACTATGCTCGGCGCGGCGAGAGCGCGGAATGGCGGCGCGAATTAGAGGCGTTACGCGAGCGGCATCTGCAGGCGGCCGAAAAGGCCGTCCATGATGGGCAACGACTGGCAGAGCTGCGCGCCGATCTGGAGCAGGCGCTAAGGAAGCTGGAGAGCGAGGCCGCTGGCTGCGAGGATTATGTTGACGCAGTGGCTGCCTGGGGCGAGCGTCTGTCAGTGCTCTTGCTGGCCGCCGCGATCAATGATCTCGGCCTGCCAGGTGTAACGGCGGCTCCGATCCGCGAAGAGGTGATTGTGACGGGGGAGCCGCAAGGCAAGGCCCCGGCTGAGCCTGGGGCTGTCATCGGCGCTGAGCCTTTGGAAGAGGAGACACGCGAGCGGGCGCGGCTTCTGCTGTGGCCGCGGTTGCAACAGCGGACGGTACCAGTGGCACCAGGCTTCATCGGACGTACGCGCGCTGGCCTGGTGACAACCCTGGGGCGTAATGGCTCCGACTACTCGGCGACCGTGATCGGCGCCGCCATCGATTGCTGCGAGGTCTCTATCTATACCGACGTGGATGGCGTAATGTCTGCTGACCCGCGCATTGTCACCAATGCGCGCCTGTTGCCAGCCTTGACCTATGCGGAGGCGGCGCGCCTCTCCTGGTTTGGTGCCAAAGTCTTGCATCCGCGTACCTTGATTCCTGTGGCCCAGCGCAATATTCCTGTGCGGGTGCGCAATACTTTCCGTCCCCAGATGCAGGGCACACTCATTGGTCCAGAGGGCCAGTATCGCAGTGGCGCGACGGCGATTACAGTCCGACGGCGACTGGCCCTTGTTACTGTTGAGAGTACCAATATGTTTGGGGCCCCTGAGAACGCCGGCCAGGTCTTTGCTCTGGCTGCTCGCGTGGGCGCTGCTCCTGTGGCTATCTGCTCTTCTTCCGGTCACCATCTCTCTTTTATGGTCGAAGAGCAGGCCTCAGCCTCGGTGGTCTCTTTGCTTCAGCATGATCTGGGGCACTGGCGTGTCAGTTGCCGACCTGGTCTGGCAGCCTGCGCTTGTCTCGGATCGGGCTTCACGAGCGATCCGATGAGTCCGGCGCGGGCCATCAGTGCTCTGGCCCGCGAGCGCATCCCTATTATCTCCCAAGGCGCTTCTGAGCAGGGCATTATTCTCATCATTGAAGATGGCGACAGCGAGCGTGCCTTACGCTGCCTTCATCGTGATCTCATCGCGCCGGTGATCCCTCTCGTGCGTCATCCTGCCCATGAGAAGCGTCTAGAAGCGCTCAAAGCCCGCTAGGCAAGGCGCCGAGGGCATATCAAAAGGAGGATGCCTTGACAATGCAGCAGGTACCACAACGTCTTCCTGTAGCCGTGCTAGGCGCGACGGGTATGGTGGGGCAGCGCTTTATCGAGCTGTTGCAAGACCATCCCTGGTTTGAGCTAGTGGCGCTGGCGGCCTCCGATGTTCATGGAGGCCGTCCATATGGTGAGGTAGCGCGCTGGCGTCTCGGGGGGGTCATGCCCGAGTCAGTGGCAAAGTTGCCGGTTCTGCCGTGCCGCCCGGAGGCTCTGCCGGAGATCAAGATTGCCTTCTCAGCCCTGCCTGCGGAGGTGGCCGGTGAGGTAGAGGCAGCTTTCGCGCGGGCTGGGGTGGCCGTTTTCAGCAATGCCAAGACCTACCGTATGGAGCCCGATGTACCGCTCCTGGTCCCCGAGGTGAATCCTGATCATGCCCTGGCTATTCAACAACAGCGCAAGCGCCGTGGTTGGAGCGGCTGCATTGTGACCAACCCTAATTGTTCGGCGACCCCGCTGGTGATGGCTCTCAAGCCCTTGCAACAAGCCTTTGGGGTGCGCAAAGTATTGGTGACAACCCTACAAGCGATCTCGGGAGCTGGCTATCCCGGCCTGCCGTCTTACGATATTCTCGACAATGCCATTCCGTTCATCTCTGGCGAGGAGCCAAAGGTCGAAAGTGAGACGCTTAAGATGCTGGGCGACTGGCGTGAAGAGCATGGCTTCAGCCTGGCCTCGCTGGTCGTGAGTGCGCACTGCAATCGCATTGCGACGCGCGAGGGCCATCTAGAGTGCGTGAGTGTCGAGTTAGAGCGGCAGGCCTCGCCCGAGGAGATCGTTGCGGCCTGGGAACATTTCCTACCCGAACCGCAGCGCCTGAAGCTGCCGAGCGCTCCCGTGCCGCCTTTAATTTATCGCAGTGAGGGGGATCGTCCCCAGACTTTGCTTGATCGTGATGCGGGGCGGGGCATGACCGTGACCCTTGGGCGCCTGCGCCCCTGCCCTGTGCTGAGCTATAAATTCGTGGCGCTGGGCCATAATACCATCCGGGGCGCCGCGGGCGGCTCCCTTTTGAATGCGGAGCTGTGCGTCAGTAAGGGCCTCCTGTAGCCGGCCAGATCGCTCCGATCCGGTCTCAGCTGAGGGCAAGAGCGAGCGAAAAGCAGGCAAGCGAGTAAACGAATAAGAAGAAAGCCACCGCTGCACTTCGATAAGTACTTGCTTGCCTGCCAGCTCGCTCTTTGCCCATCTAGTGGCTGTGGCCCTGGCGCCTCGCCTGGGCGTGAGCCTTCTGGCGCTACTCCCCTGAGCCTGACAGAGTTGCCTGAGTTCGAATCAAGTCAGGGATAAGGTACTGAGCGTTAGGGCTCCCCAGGCCGGTCACAGCATCCCAGCCCTGTCCAGCGCGGTAGCCAGGGACGCTTACGCTCCTGTGAACGCTATTATCCCCAACAGTAATATCATGGAAATCACGCGGATAATTGTCCGAGGTCGCAATCGTATACAGAGCAGGATTGAGGAAGCCCAGGGGGTGACCGGCCATCTGATTGGCGATCGCCGCCAAAGCGGCCCACATTGGAGCGGAGGCGCTGGTCCCGCCGACCGTCTCCCAAACACCACGGAAGTAAAAAGGAAGATTAGTTTCTGGGTCCGCAGCAGCGGCCACATCGGGAATGCCCCGCCGGCCTTGAAAAGCGGCCTGGGTTGAGGCGGGCAGCAACTTCTGATAAGACGGCTGGGAGAAAAAGCTGCTGAAGCCGCCGCCGCTCTCATTCCAGCCGATTTCACGGATCTGGTTGCCCTGGCGCAACAGCGTGGTTCCCCCCACACTGGTCACCCACGGCAGGTCGGCGGCGAAGTTGATCGTTGCCCTAGGTGACAGACGTGACATATTCAAATCAGCATAGTCGGTCGCTCCATTATCCCCCGAAGAGCTAAAGAAAGTCATATGCTCCTCTAATGTTGCGCGCTGGAGCAAAGCATTCCACTGCTGGACCTCCTGGCGACCGGCGGGGTCCTCTAGCGTGACCTCGGAAGCGCCCCAGCTCTGAGAAACAATCGTGCCCAGATGGTGATCGATGGCATACTGGATCAACTGGCGAAATTCAGGCAGGCCGACTGTGCCTTCCGTTTCAGCAATTGGACTGACCAGCACCACAATATTGGCCTCGGGAGCCAGGGCGTGAATGATCTCTACATCGAGTTCGGTTTCAGCGGCCCAGCCACTTTTGTCGTGATGGGGATCGTATTCCGCTTTCTGGATCGGCTCGATCACCTGCACCTTGATAAGGGGGAGGTGAAAGCGACGGCTGAAGACGTCAAGATCTTGCTGCAGGGTGGGGCTGCCAAATGAGACAATATCGATAATGGTCTGCCCCTTACCAGTGTAGCCACGCTCGATTAACGGCTCGAAACCATAGTACTGGCGCAGTTGAAGAGGAGTATAGCAGGTTACTTCGGAGCCGAAAAGGATAGAAGGGCAACTCTCGGCTACTGCGCTGGGTGTGGATAAGGGCGATGGCGTGGCGCTCTTTGTCGGCTGAGGGCCATTACTGGTTCCAGGCAGGCCCACGCAGCCGTAAAAAGCGAGCGTCAGCGTCAAGGATAGTAGTATCAGCAGCTTGAGAAATGGCTGTGGTTGGCGGTGACCTCGCATCCAGCTCTCCTTCTGAAAAATCTCCCTGTCTGTGCTTTCTTTGCCATGAGCCAGTGAGTGAGCGAGTGCGAACAGCATGGTATCCCACAGGAGCAGTTCACTGCAGCCCAACGCGAAAGCAGTATATCCCGGTGGCGCAAAAAGGTCAATTCTTTGTCAGAAAGGCTCCTCTTCGCGCAGGACATCTCATCTAGTTCGCGAGGGCAGCCAGGCCAGATGATATGCGGTTCAGGTGGGCTACAAGCAGCCGGTTAAGAAGGCTCCTATCTCGCGGTACTATGGTCCTAACAGTAGCAAGGCGCGCTTGACCGCCCTCCTCCTTTCAGAGTACATTCAGGCATGATGACATAGAAAGATATCAATAAGAAGGCGCGCAAGAACGCGGCTCATATTTTCAACGATAGGAAAGCAGCATGCTATCATTTAAGGACCGTCAAGATAGAGTTGCAGAAATGCAAGAGCAAGCTGGGGAGCCGATCCACATGCCTGGGTTAGTCACCCAGCTATCGCCGGTTGAGCAACTCGCCTTTCCGACACAGTCACCTGCCTTTCCGGAGGCAAGCGAGCTAAGCAACGGCTCTCAAACTCCCATACCCGAGGTGGTAGACGAGGGAGCCGAGAAGGAGACAGCTCTCCTGCCCGTAGCCGCCGGGGTGGGAACAGCGCAAGAAAACACGGCACCTGAGACCGGTCAACTCCCTGAGCTGCAGACGGCCCTCCTACCGCTGGTAAGTGCAACGAATGCAAGCGCAGCGCGTCCGCCGCTCGTTATTCATGGCGATGGCAAAAAAGCGCTCAGGCGTCGGGACAGTGCTCAGCCGCTTCCGCGGAAGCGCTGGCATGTCCATGCGGCGGTCCTGGTTCTGGTGGCGATTATCCTCACCGGTACCCTGCTGACGGTGCTACCTGAGAGTCCTGTGGGGGCCAGGAGTGGGGGCGGCCTCTTCCAGTCTATTATGAGCATGATCCCCAGCAATAGCAGCAATTCTAGCACGCTGGATCTGGCCGCTATGCGCGCCGCCACCGCCACAGCCATCGTTCGCAGCGGAGTTGGTTATGACCCTGGTCCAAGCAATCCGACTGGCGTGCAAACCGCTCCGATTGTTGGCAGCAGCGCGGGTGATCCCTTCCCAATTGGCCAGTGTACCTATTGGGCCGATTACCGCTATCACCAGCTAACAGGGGTTTGGGTGCCCTGGGGAGGCAACGCTGCTGACTGGGTGGCGGGAGCCAGAGCCTATGGCTGGATTGTCTCGACTCAGCCGCATGTGCCCTCGATCATCGTGCTCATGCCCGGCGTCCAGGGCGCCAATATCACCTACGGTCACGTTGCTGTCGTCGAGAGTCTCACCTCCGACGGCGGAGTCTATACGAGTAACATGAACTGGTACGCCAATGGCGGCGGCTGGGACATCGTGTCCTACTATACCTTCTACCCTGGCAGTGGCGTCTATTTTGTCTGGATCTAACTGCCAGGTCCAATAGATAGTCGACGTGAACCCGCACCGAACCAGACCCGCCCCAAGGCGGCCTGACTGACAGGCACAGGGCAAAAAAGAGGTCTGGCCCTAAAGAGCGCGCAGAGAGAGGCTGGCTGCATAAGACAGGCCGGCCTCTCCTTTTATGTATTTCTCTCTCTTCCTCTCTGTTCTGTTGTTGTTCCCCTTTCTCTTGGGCCGATCTGCAATTGCTTGTCTGCCGACCTTTCCCTATCCTTGCTTCTGACTGACTATGGCCTCTGCGATGCGCCGGTGGCCGCCAGCGCTCTCTCCCCTCCGCCTCCTCTAACAGCAAGCCTGATCCTGGCTTGCGTCCTCAGCCGAAGCAACAAAAATCACAAATTTCGTCTGCTTGCTATATAAGCAGTGATTAGTACAATATTCCTAAATAGCAGCAAGAGTATCTTGACCGCGAGCAGCCTCCTGAGTAGAGTCAAACACATACCGAAGGAACTGGTTTTACTCTAGCCGGATCGGGGAGAGCCTATGTCACGGTTGAAGGGTAGTCGAGATAACAGTGGTGGCAAGGGATTGGAGAAGCGGAGCGAGGATGAAGGGACTGGGATGAGGAGAGCAGCAGCGCTGGCCGAGCGGCGCCCTCCAGGGTCAGAGCCTGCGGTGGTTGATGAGAAGAACGGCGTTCAGGCTCCAGAACAAGTGCCACTCGCGTCGCTAGAGGGTGGAGACGCGCCATCCACCACATCTCTCCCGGCCATACGGACGATCAAGCGTGATCAGAGACGCCCTCCTTTGGTCATCCACGGTGCACCGACAGGGGGAGCTAAAGGGGAGGCCTCAGCACCACGTCGGCGTTGGTGGCTGCATCTGATCACCCTGAGCCTGGTCATATTGATGCTTCTGATAACACTAATGACAGTCCTGCCAACAGGCCCGGGAGACGGAGGCCAGGGATTCAACCCTCTGCGCTCAGTGATGAGCTTTATTCGCAATGGTCAGGATAATACCTATCAAATTGGGCCACAGGCGGCCACCGCCACAGCAGTAACGCAAGATGGCTACGACAATGGGCCATTACACTATCCAGGGCTACCCTGGCAGCCGACGGAGGGAGATCTCAACCGCTTTGCCTATGGACAATGTACCTACTGGGCCAACCTGCGCTATCACGAGCTAACGGGCTACTGGGTACCCTGGCAAGGAGACGCCTACCAGTGGGTAGCAGGAGCTGAACAGTATGGCTGGATAGTCTCATCACAGCCACATGTACCCTCGATCATCGTGCTACAGCCGGGCGTACAGGGAGCGAGTAGCTACGGCCATGTTGCTGTCGTCGAGCGCATTAACCCCGATGGCAGCGTCTATACCAGTAACTACAACTGGTACGCCAACGGTGGTTGGAATCGCCTATCGTACGCCACCTTCTATCCGGGGCGAGGCGTGGCCTTCGTCTGGCATCCCTAACGAGCCAAGCTCGGTCGGGGCTTGCCCGTCCAGTCAGCCGTGATCCCCTTCTCCCCTTGCTCTACTCGCCCTGTCGACCGCCAGGATGCGGAGAGGGCGCAGAGAACAAGCTCCCGTTCAGGCAGCACTGACCAGCCAGCCCGACCTGACCATCGCCTGATCAGTCCAGAAGCGGCTACCAGGTCGCTATTTCCTTGCAGGCCAGGGATGCTAGCCAGGAACATTGCGCACCCTTGCGGAAGAGACATACAATATGGCTTGGGTCCGCTATTACCATGCGACCAGGTAGCTAGAGACAGAAGGGCAAGCCAGCGAGCTAGACAGACAAACGGATCAGGCTTCTATTGATAGAACAGGCCCTTCCTTCTTCCGAGGTCTGGCCTGGCGAGAGCGGGCCTGAGCTGATCGCGAGGGGCCACTGCTGCGCGATCGCCGAACGACTGCTGACGGAGCTGCTGACGGTCGGCAGCATCCCGAACGGCAAAAAATCTGATCTGGAGAGAGGAAAGCCCGATGCGCACCAAGATAACCATTGTTGGCGCCGGTTTTGTTGGAAGCACACTCGCACAGCGTCTGGCGGAGCGCGACTATGCCGACGTAGTGATGTATGATATTGTGCCCAATATGCCGCAGGGCAAAGCACTGGACATGCTCCAGGCCGGCCCCATCCTCGGCTACGACAGCCTCGTAGTTGGCACCAATGATTACGCCGATACAGCCAACTCCGATCTGGTGGTGATCACCTCTGGCTTCCCGCGCAAGCCTGGCATGTCGCGCGACGATCTGCTACGTAAGAATCAGGAGATCGTCACCCAGGTTGTACAGGAAGTGGTCAAATACTCACCCAACTGCATGCTCATCGTAGTCACCAATCCGCTGGACGCTATGGCCCAACTGGCCTACCATGTCAGCGGCTTCCCCCGCAATCGCGTCGTTGGCATGGCGGGCGTGCTCGACACCGCCCGTTTCCGCACCTTCATTGCGCAAGAACTAAACGTCTCGGTCCGTGATGTCCAGGCCTACGTCCTCGGTGGTCACGGCGACACGATGGTCCCGCTAGCCCGCATGTGCACGGTGGCCGGCGTGCCGATCTCGCAGCTCCTGTCTGCTGAGCGGATCGCGCAGATCATTCAGCGCACGCGCGACGGCGGAGCAGAGATTGTCAACCTGCTGGGGACTGGGAGCGCCTATTTCGCTCCGTCGGCGGCTGTGCTCCAAATGATTGATTCAATCGTCCTGGACAAGAAAATGATCATGCCCTGCTCTGCCTACCTGCAGGGAGAATATGGGATTCACAATCTCTTCGTCGGCGTACCAGTCAAGCTCGGTGCCAACGGCGTCGAGCAAATCATCGAGCTAGAGCTGACGGAGGAAGAGCGTGCTCTCCTGCAGAAATCGGCAGCAGCCGTACAGGAACTCGTCAAGGTGATGGGCATCTAACCTTCAGGCCAGGCCTGACTGGCAGAGAGGACGCCAGCCGCAAGAGCGATGGCGGAGCGGGGTCATCTGGCCTCTCACGCCCCAGCGTATGAGAAGGCGGCCCCGCCCCGCCGTAGCGTCCTGCAAGGCAGCCCGCGCAGAGCTAACGGGCGCAGGCTAGCCCTCTTCAGCCGCCTCTGTCTCACTGGCCTCCCCTTCCTCCTCGGGAGAAGACTCCTCCCAGGTTGGACCCTCATGGGCGCCAGCTCCCAGCTCGTGCGAGGCGCCGGCAACCACCAGAACATATTCACCCCGTGGCTTCTCCTGGGTAATCGTCTCAAGCAGAGAAGAGAGCGTACCGCGATAAACCTTCTCGAAGAGCTTGGTTAGCTCATTGGCTAGAGCGGCTGGGCGGTCACCAAAGACCTCCAAAGCGTCGCGGAGGAGATCAGCCAGCCGATAAGGGCTTTCATAGTAAATCAGAGTATAGGGAGAGTGGCGATCGGCCTCCAGAAAGCGCCGACGCCGGCCCGCCTTACGAGGCGGGAAGCCGCGGAAAGTGAAGCTGTGCACCGGTAGGCCCGACAGCACAAGAGCCATCACGAAAGCGGCAGGCCCAGGGATCATCGTGACAGGAATACCAGCCTGAATGGCTCGCTGAACCAGGGTATAGCCCGGGTCAGAGATGCCAGGCGTGCCTGCGTTGGTCACCAGCGCAACTGACTTTCCCTGCTTGAGTAGGGCCTCAATGTGTCGACCAGCTCGCTCCTCGTTGTGCTCATAGAATGCCAGTTGGGGCTTGTGAATATCGTAGTGCCTCAGAAGAATGGCCGTCTTACGAGTATCTTCAGCGGCAATCACATCGACGCTGCGCAGGACCTCTAAGGCCCGTAGAGTAATATCGCCGAGGTTGCCGATCGGTGTCGCCACAAGATAGAGTGTGCTCATGCAAGATATCCACCCTTTATGAAGATGCATCTTCTAAAGCTGAAGAGTTACGAGTGTGCCTAACGGCAGCCAGTGGATAGGAACGAGCCACCACCCACCAGGCTGGTTGGCATTGCGGGCAGCGGAACCTCATTAGTAATATTGGGAGGGTCAGACAGGCCCAGGCCAGGCTGAAGCGTTGTATTAAATGAAAGTCTCGGGTCCGAGCCTATGTCAATGCCAGAGGGCATGGACCCCAGAGATCAGGTCGGCTGATCGCTTGCCGTGGGGGATGCGGCAAGACGATGTCGGGCACTGCCAGCACAGCACTGACCCAGTGTCGGGTGGCGAGGGGGTCGGTCGGAGGGATAGATCCAAGCTCGTTCTGATTGAAATGGAAAAATAGCACGACCATTGTTCATAGCTGTGACTCAAGCATCAGTCTTTCACTGCTCAAAAACATTGCTGAAATGCTAGCCGGCCAGAGAGATTATAATCGAGAGAGAGACTGTTTCGCTAGCACTGTAATCGTTGAACTTATTCCAGGCCTGAAAGTGGGAAGGGTATACCCTCTGAAGATCAAGGTGTTGGCACTCGCAACGCATTTAGCTATTGTTGTATAATGATAGAGGAGCCGATTTTCGCCAACAGCGTAGTTGTATCTCAAATATGTGAATTTTGTATTTAAATCAAAGGGAAACGGGCCATATTTTTGCTGCTCCTGAATCAGGCTAACGAATTGACCTCCTAGGGACAATCAGGCTAGAGAGAAGTACCCATACAGAGAGAACCTATCTGGCTATTCCTTAAACTAATAATGCACGATATATTGACCTCGTGCCCTAAGTATGATAGAGTAGACTTGATGTTTTGCTTAGACTGCTCATCCCTGGATGTTGATACATCCCTTGCTTACTGATTCGCTGCGGCTTCTACAAACGTATGGAAAACCGCTGCTCAGCCAGGGATGGCAGCCGGCGGCATCCACTGGGGCCAAGGCATAGCGGCGAGGGCCGCACTGCGACGCTGGACCTTTGCTATGCCTCTGCCGGACAAGCCAGCATACTTTCGAGAGAGCAAGCGGAATCTCGGAAAGGAAAATCCTTATGCCATCGACGGAAACTGCGAACGTAGGGAAAGCAGTTGCAGCCCGAGTGGGCACCAATATCCGTGAGGTGCGCACGCGGTTGGGCCTCACCCAGGCGCAACTGGCGTCGCCTGAGTTCTCAATTTCATATATCTCTGCCATCGAGCGGGGCAAAATCCGCCCCTCGCTCAAAGCCCTTTCTATTCTCGCCCGGCGGCTTGATGTCCCGCTGACCTTCCTCCTGGAAGGCTCACCCGCGGGAGCGGCGGAAGCGCGAGCTGTCGGTTACTCGCCGGCGGACTCTGGTCCTGATCAGCGTGTCGAGGTTGACCTGTTGCACGCTGGTATTCTGATCCAGCAGCAGGCCTATGAGGAGGCGACCCAGTTGCTCGCTCCTCTCCAGCCCGAGCGTCTCACGACTGATCAGGCCTTTCGTCTCTATCTCCTGCGGGGGCTCATCCATCTGGGCGCGGGCGAGTATCAGGAGGCCGTGGTAGACCTGCGCGCTGCGGTTAACCAGGGCGAGGGCATGAACGAGATCGAATATAGCGAACGTGCGCGCAACTACCTTGGCAAAGCCTACTTTCTCCTGTACAACTACACGCTAGCGCTGGAGAACCATCAGCACTGTCTGGAGGTCATCGAGGCTGGTCAGATTAAGGACCCAATCTTCGCCCTTGAGGTCTTTAGCAACCTGGCTAATGACTACTTCCGCCTCGGTGAGCTGGAGAAGGCCGTGACCTTCTATCATCGCGCCCTGGAGACCCTCGATGAGGTCTATCGCGATAGTCGGGCCTTTGCTCGTCGCTATATGGAGATCAGCCAGCAATATCGGAGCGCCGGCAAATTGGCTATGGCTCGCGACTATGCCATGCGCAGTCTGGCCATCTACGAGATGCGCGATGAGCAGCGCCTCATCGGGTTGACGCACCAGCAGCTTGGCAAGGCTCTGGAGAAGCAAAACGATCTGCCAGGCGCGGAGCAGGAGTATCGTCGCGCTATTGAAATCGAGCGCGAATTGAACGATGAGGTAGCTGCCTCGCTCTGTCATACCAGTCTGGCGGAGCTGCTGCTGAAAGAAGGCAAGCTGGCCGAGGCCGAGCGCGAGGCTCAGGAAGCCCTCACCCTGGCACGCGCCAGCCAGGACCCGCGGACCCAGGGGCAGGCTCTGATTGCTCTGGCTCAGATCCGCCACCACGAGAACGACTTCGCCGGTGCTGATGAGCTGTTCCATCAAGCGCTAGACTTGCTGGATCGCGCAAATGCTCATGAGCTGGCGGCTAGCGCCTACTTCCGATATGCGAATCTTCTAGAGCAGCGGGGTGAGGTGCAGCGCAGCCTCAACGCCATTAAGCGAGCCTATGAGCATCAGCGCCAGGGAAAGCTAGGTGACCTAGAGTAGCCTGCCCGGCCCACTACCGCCCGCATTTGGCGAGCAGTAGGACCGGGGCTACTCTTCTTTTTTCCTTCCTGCTTTCCTGTCCTGTCTTCCTTTCGCATCGTGCCTCGGGATCAGGCGACGGTTGTGGCTACTGACCGAGGCTACTCTAGGTGCTGGCTACCCTGGCGCTAGTGCCTGCTCATGGGGGCTCTCGGCAGTGCCCTCTCTCCCTCTATCTGCTCAAGCTGTCCCTCGTTGACCTTCTCGCCCGTGGCCTTCCCGCCGCGGCGCCACCAAGGCCTGCGATGTTGGTCGCCCTCCCTTTCCTTTTCTCGGCCGTTCGTTTTGTGCTCTCAGAAATACCCTTGTTCCCTCCCTCGGGCATCGCGGTATAAGTTGCAGAATATTCCACTGAGTTGCAGCATGTCTCTCTGTTCTGCGTCTCCTTGCCTGATCGCTCAAAAGCAGATATACTGCTGTGAGATCCTGCACTCGCTGCCTTCGGGAAGAGAGGCTCTGCTTGATCCTTGACTCTTTAAAGGGGAATCTTGAGCATGCCATTCACAGCCCGTGATCTGAGATATGAGCCGGAAAAGAGCTTTCCAGCGTTGGAAGCTTTCCTCCGGCAGCGGGCTCAGCGCTACCTGGGACCACTGCAGTACGATGCTGAGGAGGTCGATCACGTGGTTCACCATGTGATCGAGCGCCTGGTAGCTTTGGGTCTGCTAGGTGGAGGAGATCGGCAGCCTGAGACGGTGCTAGACCGCCTGAGCGAAGCCCAGTTCTATACCTTCCTCAATAACTGTATACGCCATAAGGCGATTGACCGCCTGCGCCGACACCACGGCCACGGGCAGGTGACCCCTTTTTCTGAGCTGGAGGAGCGCGAAGAATACCAGGGCGAAGCCGACCCTTTGAGCGAGGTCACTATGCCGTTGTGGGGCGCTCCCCCTTTCGCTCATCCCGAAGAGGCGGCGTTAGCTGCTGTGACCCGGCAGGAGCTGCGTATGCTGTTGAAGCATTGTATTAAAGCGCTCGCCAGCGCTCCACGTCAGCTACGCGCTGTGTTGCAGGAGCTGGAAACCTTAGGTGCTCTCGATTTGGCCCGTGAGGTAGTGGAAGAACTCCAGGCCATTGCGGTTACTCCCCTTCCTACTGAAGCCCCTCTGGCTCACCTGAGCCAACATCGCGACCACGCTTATAAGAAGCTGCGCGCCTGCCTGCAATCGCAGAGTTCCAATTTGGCGGTGAGGGTAGCTTTGCGTCTAACAGAGTATGGGGCCTGGCTCCCCTCTAGCAATGAGGCTGGCAGCGTGCTAAAGGTCCCAGTAGAGGACCTGGCGCACAAAGATCTGACCCTGGCAGAGGTCAGGCAGGGCCTGAGACAACTGGCTTTCGAGGGCCTGCTAGACTGGCGTGAAGAGGATGAGGTTGTCCATCTTGATGCTGCTCGCCTCCGCCGGTTGACTCGTTACTATCGAATCGAATGAAGGCCATGCAGAGACAGAAGATCCCCCTAATCAAGAGGAAGGAAGGAGGTTGTATATGAGCAACCACAGCAACTATGAGGGCGAAACCGCCCAGCCACAACCGGGTTCTTCTGGGGGACTGGCTCGTTGGTTGCAAGAGTTGATGCTCTCCCCCAATGTGCCGGCTCCTTCCACCTCGTCTTCCAGCGAGCAGCTCACCTTGCTCCAGAGCAATGATGATCACCTGCGCCTCTATCAGCAAATCCCTGATTTCTGTGAAGCCCTACTGAAGCATGATGATCAGGTCTACCTTCGCTATGCTGGACTCATCTATCATCTGATAGGCTGCTCGCTCTGTCGCACCGTCTATGTGGAAACCTATACGGCGCTACACAGTGTACTCGTGGCTCAGCCTCTTGTTTCCGAGCAGGAAGCCTTGCTACGCCCCCCGGTCACTGTTCCACCGGCGCCTGTACGCTCGCTAGTGCGTCTCTGCCAGGCCCTGATTCGCCAGGCTGAGCTATGGCTGCGTCAAGCGGCGTCTGGTGAGCAATCTGAAGCTGCTCTTATGACAGCGCGGCAGCTCTTACAGCAGGCCATTCGCCTGAGTGCAGGCCTCTCTCAGCAGCGCGAACAGGCTCTGCGCGATCTTGTGCGTGTAGCGACATTGATGAGCGAGCATGAGGGGCCGCCACGCAAGCCGCCGCTCTACACCTACGAGCTACGTCAGCTCGGCCCGGCCTCACGCTCCGCCCGCCGCGCTGCTATCTCCTCAGCGAGTCTATCGCTGACGGGCGGGCAGGAGGTGCCAGCGATCCTCTTGCAAGCTGGTTCTTATGAAGGAAAGATAGAGCAAGAAGGCGATCTCCTTGTCCTCTCCCTCCAGGGATTGCCGCCGGAACTGAGGGGCCACCATCTGGAAGCTGCGCTCCCTCTTGGTTCGCTCGTCGAAGTCGTAGAATGGCTCGGTGACCATCCGCAAGCGATTCGCAGCCCTGAGCCGGTAGACGCTCAGGGCCGTTTGCGCATCCCTCTGGGTCGTACGCCGCTGCGGTTAAGCAAGATAGAAGAACGCAACATACTTGAGGCCGTTTTCATGCGCCTTGAGCTACGTCCCGTAGGGCCTGACTGAAGGGAAGTCAAAGAGGACCTGGGAACGGGCGCGAAGGGAAGGCAGGCCCCACTCAAGGGCGAGTGCGTCCTTGACCGATCTCGTAAGCACGGCGGAAATGAAGAAAGGCTTCGCGCACGGCTCCGCGTCCCTCAAGCAAGCGGGCGTAAGTGCTATAGTATTCAGCGAGCTGGTCGCGGTCGATATGAAGGCGCTCGAAAAGCGCGAGGGCCTCGCGACAATGCTGATCGCCGAGTTCATACTGACCTTCCTCGTAGGCAAGCTGGCCGAGGAGGAAAAGGGCTTCGGCCTGAATAAGGTTGTCACCAAAGGCGCGCGCCAGACTAAGAGATTGCTCGCTATAGCGTCTGGCCTCCGTGAGCTGATGCCTGTGCTGAAAATACCACTGAGCCAGATGAAAAGCTACGCTGGCAGCCTGCAGCGGTTCGCGTGTCCGCTGCAGCAGGTCCTCTAAGGAGGCAAGAGCTTGCTGGCGGCTGACTTCATCGCCGCTCTGCAGCCGGGCATGATAAAGGAGGTGGGTGATCTCACCTTTTAAACGGCTAAGGCGCCGTTGGGCCTGGGCAGCGAGAGCCTTGTGGGCATGGAGCAAAGCTAGCGAATAGTCGCCGTGCCGGGCATAGCCCGCGCTCAGGTCATAATAGGTGCGCTCGGGATGCTGCGCAAGCGTCACAGCGGCGCTCTCACTCAGGGCTACCGCTTTTTCCAAAGCAGCGATCGCGCGTTCGGGAGTGCCCCGCCTGAGATAATGCTGTCCGAGGCTGAAATAGGATCGGATCAAAAGGAAATGATCTCTAGGAGTAATCTGGTCTGAAATACTGATGCTCTCATTATAGAAAAATTCTGCTAAATAATAATTTTGCATAGAAAAATGTACAAGTCCAGAAAGATAGAGAATACGTGCTTTTAGCGGAGAAGGACCATTATCTGCCAGAAGCTGGCGGGACTCTGTCAGCGAGCGCTCGGCCTCGGAGAGATGACCGGCGGAGAAGGCAGCAAGGGCGAGAAGATAATAGACCCGCGCCTTGTCCTGGCGCGGGAGGATCGCCCCTATCAAGTGATGCAAGGCGCTCGTGGCCTGAGCCAGCTCGCCCTCATGAATCCAGATCTCACTTTCCAGGAGCTGAAGGCGCAGCTCGCTCTCACCCGCAAGGGTACGTCGCCCATCGCGAGCGGCTGGCTGACCAGAGGCTCCCCCGCCGCCCTCAGTCAAGAGCTGAGCGGGAGAAACATTCAGCCGGCTCGCCAGGATCTCTAAGGCCCGAATAGAGGGCTGGATTTGCCCCCGTTCAATCGCAGAGATATAGCTCACGGAGAAATCTTTACCTGCTAGCTGGCTCTGAGTCAGTTTCCTGGCTTGCCTGATCGCTCGCACTCTTGCCCCTAGTGAGGACCCGAGGTGATTGGGCGTCTTTGGTGACATAGAACCCTCCTACGTACAGCACACTCGTGAACATGAATGGGGAGTCAATAAATAGATAACTTCCTCATAAAAGAGATTGTAAATTCCTTTTATTGTTGTGTCAATAGCAGGAAAAAATCAGCACGCAAAAAAGTCCCTTTCTTGTGTTACAACTAAAGCTGTCTGAAGGTGCTGGTTACCTGAATGAACAGCGTATTGCAGCAAACATCGCAATGCTATGCACAGTTCAATCGAATTTCAAGCAGACCCGCTTCTCGCTTGAGAAAAGCCCTCTGGCAGCCACTCTGCCCGAAATGTATATCAATCTTTATCTATGATGAGGTAGAGCAGAAACTCTCCAGATCTAGTACTATCTTCCCTGCACTTCATGAGTGGCCGTCTCCAGGCAACTGAGAGAGAAAAGGGAACGGACCTGCTTACGCTTCCTCCCTGCTGACGGCCTGCCTCCTTTCCCTGTATAATCAAGGCAACCTGGACTTTTGGGAGGGTAAGCCTACCGATGTTTCGCTTCTTAACCGCAGGGGAATCGCATGGTCCCTGCCTGACCGTCATTGTCGAGGGCCTGCCTGCCGGACTAGAGATTGACCGTGAGGCGATCGACCATGATCTCCGTCGTCGCCAGGGTGGTTACGGTCGTGGGGGGCGCATGAAGATAGAGAAGGACGGCGTACGCTTTCTTTCTGGCATCCGGCACGGGCGTACGCTGGGCTCGCCCATCACGATGCAGATTGAGAATCGCGACTGGGTCAACTGGCAAGAGACAATGAGTCCTGAACCAGTTGAGGTAGCACCTGAGCCAGTGACGCGTGTACGACCCGGCCATGCCGACTTTACGGGGGCCATCAAATATGGCCATCGCGATGTACGCAATGTTATTGAACGGGCCAGCTCGCGTGAGACGGCGGCGCGCGTGGCTGTCGGCTCTCTTTGTCGGCAACTGCTGCAGGTCTTTGGCATCTCGATTCACAGCCATGTGTTGGCCATTGCGGATGTCGGCTATGAGGAGCCGCGCCCACTGACACGCGATGCCTATCCTGCTGGTTTCTGGGAGCAGGTTGAGGCCTCGCCGATGCGCTGTGCGGACCCGGCCTTGACTGAGCGTATGATTGCTCGTATCCTGGAAGCAAAGCGGAGCGGTGACACCTGCGGCGGCGTCTTTGAAGTTGTGGCGCTAGGGGTTCCTATCGGACTGGGTAGCTATAGCCAGTGGGATCGGCGTCTGAGCGCGCGTCTGGGCCTAGCCATGTTGAGCATTCCTTCTGCCAAAGCTGTCGAGATCGGAGCAGGTCTGGAGGCGGCGCGGCGCACCGGTTCCCAGGTCCATGATGTGCTGCGGCATAGCCCCGACGGCGGCTGGTACCATTTGACGAATAATGCTGGGGGCATCGAAGGAGGGATCACCAATGGTGAGCCTCTGGTGGTCCGTGTGGCTCTGAAGCCCATTCCTTCGCTGGCTCATCCCTTGCCCGCTGTCGATCTGGCCAGCGGTGAGAATATCGAGCAGACTCGCTATGAGCGGAGCGATGTCTGCGTTGTGCCTGCCGGCGGCGTTGTCGGCGAGGCGATGATGGCGATTGTCTTGACGGAAGCGCTGCTAGAAAAATACGGCGGCGATAGTCTAGAGGAGATGCTGCGTCATTTCCAGGTCAGCCAGGCGGCCCAGGGTGAGGTATGAGTAAGTCAATCAGTCAGTCAGGGAGGCTATGGTAGAGCGCGGATGGCCCTGGCAGCGCCCAGGCTGAGAGCAAACCAAACATGGCCTGGCGTTCCAGGCCTGGAACGCCTGACGCTGACTCTCTCAAGTGCTAACCACTACTTGGCGCTGCCTTGGGAAAGGCTGAGACTGCTTCCCTCAGATCTCGTCATGGCTATTGTGCTTTGCCACGCCAGCGGCCTCACTGGCTGAGGAAACGGACTCCCTTTTCTGCCAGCAAGTATCACAGTAGCCGCTAGCGACCAGATCGAGTGTCAGGCCATGAAAACCGTACTGGCGTTGGAGATCTTCATGTAAGTTGCCAAGGAGGTTCTCATCAAGGTGAATGATGACGCGGCAGTCGCGGCAGATCAGATGGTGATGCGCCTTGCCCGGTGCACATTCGTAACGCGGTGGCTCGCCCGGTAGGCGATTCTCGCGCACTAGCCCCAGCTCCTTGAGCAATTCAAGGGTGCGGTAAATGGTTGAGAGACTGACTGAGGGATTCTGCTGCTGAACGCGCTCAGTGATCTGCTCGATGCTCAAGTGAGTGTCAGCTTCATGAATGACATTTAAGATCATGGAGCGCTGGGGTGTAAGGCGATAGCCGCGCTTGCGCAGCAGCTCGTTTGACGATTTAACATAATGGTGCATAGCTGAAACCCCTGCATGCTGATCGATATAAGCTGTCCTTCCTGGGTCAGGAACAGCCTGACAGCCGTGTCGGCAGTAATAGCTGAGGGATTCAGGAAGCAACTTTCCTTAAATCCTAGCATGGCCAGATGCGAGGCGTCAATCAGGGCCAAACGAGGCTAACACGGGGTGGAGCATGTAGGTAGGACAGCAGGCGGCGCTGCTGACCTGATGAGGACGAGTCAAGCTCTGCCTGCGACCGGATCAAGCCGCAACGTGACCATCAAGAGGCGCTCATCTGAGCGTAGGGTCAATTGCTAGGGACATCGGGCCAGAATGATAGTCTAGCGGCCTGCCATTGTCGGCAAGGCGGCTTGCCTGATGAGAAGGTGCAATGAAAGGCAAAGGAGGAGAGCACCGTGACTGCTACGCATTTCTGGCGCTCGGCCATTGATCCTCTGCGCGTGATGAGTGCGCGCGTACTGCACTGGGAGGAAGAGCAGCCCCAGCAGCGTGAAGAGGCGCTGGCCGTCGAGGAACCGCTAGAAGTTCGGCTCAACCAGCGCAGTCTTGCCGTGATTATGCGTACCCCTGGTCACGATCGCGAGCTGGCTCTGGGCTTTCTGTTCAACGAAGGTCTTCTTCGCTCGCCGCAGGAGGTGCTCAGGGTAGCGGAGGCCGTCGATGCCGATGGTCTTCCGCTGCCGAACGTGATCGATGTCACCCTGCGCTCTGAAGGCTCCCCGGCAGGTGAACCGGCTGCCGCCTGTCAGGTCACATTTGAGCGCCATTTTGCAGTCTCCTCTAGCTGCGGACTATGTGGCAAAAATAGCATTGCCGATCTGCTCAGCTCCATCGCCCCACTGGAGCCGGATAGGCTACGCATCGGGGTCAATGTGCTCTACAGCCTGCCCGAACGGTTGCGAGCTGCTCAGGCGGTTTTCTCTCATACAGGGGGCCTGCACGCGGCGGCGCTCTTCTCGCCAGAAGGTGATCTCCTGCTGCTGCGTGAAGATGTTGGGCGACATAACGCTGTCGACAAGCTGGTCGGCTTTGGCCTGCTTCAGAGCAACTTCCCCTATCGTGAGCATATTCTCATGGTCAGTGGGCGCACCTCCTTCGAGATCATCCAGAAAGCGCTCTATGCCCGTATCCCTTGTGTTGCTGCAATCTCGGCGCCATCGAGTCTGGCGGTGGAGCTGGCAGAGCAAGCCGGTATTACGCTAGTCGGTTTCCTGCGAGGGCATTCAATGAACGTCTACACGCACCCTGAGCGCCTGCTCTCTACTGGCTAGGGGGTCCTCTTGCATGCTGAGGAGGAGCGCACTATAATGCGGACTATGCGAGGAGCCATGCAGAGTGACACCATAGCAGCCATCGCCACCCCTCCCGGCGTGGGTGGCATCGGCATCGTGCGCGTGAGTGGGGAAGCGGCTTTCTCCATCGTGCTCCCGCTCTTCCGCCGCCCTCGGGGGGAGCAAACGCTCCCACCCTCGCACCAGCTCACCTATGGGAGGATCGTCGACCCGCGTAACGGCGAGGTTATCGACGAGGTATTGGTAGCGTTCATGCGCCGGCCCCATACCTATACCCGTGAAGATGTCGTTGAGATCCACGGGCATGGTGGGCCGTTGGTTCTGCAGCGTATACTGCGTCTTGTCCTGGAGCACGGGGCGCGACTTGCTCAGCCGGGTGAGTTTACACTGCGCGCCTTTCTCAACGGGCGCCTTGACCTGGCGCAGGCTGAGGCGGTGATGGATATCATCAGCGCGCGCACTGAGGCGGGGCTACGGCTGGCCATGCAGCAGCTGCAGGGGCGCATGTCAGCCCGCTTGCGCGAGGCCCGGCAGGTCGTGCTGGGAGTGCTGGCGCGCATCGAAGCGAGCATTGATTTCCCTGAAGACGATATCCCTACTCCCAAGACGGACGAATTGCGTCCCCAGATCCAGACCGCTCAGAGCATGATCGACGAGCTGTTGCGGGGGGCAGAGCAGGGACGCCTCTATCGACAGGGTCTGCGCACCGTCATTATTGGCCGCCCCAACGTCGGCAAATCCAGCCTCCTGAATGCCCTTTTGCGCAGCGAGCGCGCTATCGTCACGCCAATCGCCGGAACAACGCGCGATACAGTCGAAGAGGTGGCCAATCTCCGCGGTATCCCGCTGCACTTGATCGACACAGCCGGAATCACCCCCACAGACGACCCTGTGGAACAGATCGGCATTCAGCGTAGCCGCGCCGCCGCCGAGAGTGCTGACTTGGTCCTGCTGGTCTTCGACTCTGCAGAAGATTTCAGCGCACAAGATCGCCAGGTCTGTGAGGAGCTGCAGCGCCTGGGATTTGGACAAGGGGAGAACGCAGGCGCCGATGGCCGCAGCGGGCGCCCGGTGATTCTGGTGCTGAATAAGATCGACCGTCCGCGCTCGCTCCCAATTGAGCAGGTACGCCGTTTCTGGCCGGAAGCGCCTCTAGTGATGACTTCGACCCTCACCGGCGAGGGGTTGAGCCAGCTAGAGGAGACAATCGCTAACCAGGTGCTGGCTGGGAAAGTCCTGCAGAGCGATAGCGTGTTGGTGACCAATCTGCGCCATCAAGAGGCGTTGCGTCTGGCCTCACAGCACCTGCAAGCAGCCCTGGCGACGCTGGAACAGGGCTTGCCCCTTGATTTCGTTTCCATCGATCTGCAGGCTGCCTGCCACGCTCTCGGCGAGATTACGGGCGAGACGGCGAGCGCTGACCTGCTTGAACGAATCTTCAGCGAATTTTGCATTGGGAAGTAGTGCCCTCTGATTGCTTTTGTTGTATTGATCTATTTGTAATAGTGGTTATTTAATAATTTAAGAAGAAAGATGATCTCGCGAAGCACGCTCAAGCGCTCGACGCTACTCCTTAGTGTAGCAATCATGCTGAGCAGCGTGGCCCTGACGGCCCTGGCCTATCGGGTGGCGCTGGCGGGCATCGAGGGCAAAGATGCCACACCGACCCCGGTGCCGATGGCCCAGCAGCCGACGCCGACGCCAACCCCTGCACCGACGCTTACCGCCACCCCGACACCGACGCCGACGCCAACCCCTTCGCCAACCCGTAATCCGGCCACCATTCTCGGCGTTGAGGGGCGCATCGCCGCCGCCGCAGGCGGCATCAGCTGGGTTCGTCTCGGGGCTCACAGCTGTGGCGCGGCCGGCTTACAGGGCACTGCCCTGAAGCAGGCCATTGCCAGTATGCATGCGGCAGGCTTCCATGTCTTACTGACGCTGTGCCAACCAAGCGCAGGGCCACCGCGCCTCTATGATCCCAACATTATTCAAGATGCTGCTTCTGCCGGCGCAGATGCGGTGCAATGCGGCAACGAGCAGATGAAGCTAGACGCCTGGACGACCTATGTGACCCCCGAGCGCTTTGCGCGCTTCTACGATCTGTGCGCCCAGGCGGTACATACCTACGATCCAGGTGCCAAAGTCATCCTTGGCTCGGTTGATCCTCTCGTGGTACCTAACGACTATAGCAAGCTCATGGGACGCGTTGCCTATCTCAACGAGATGCAAACCGCCATGAATACTCTGGTCCATCCAGGTGGCCACTGGGATTGGCACACGCAGACCCTGGGCCTCATCGATAGCTGGCATAATGGCTACCCAGGCGATTATGTTAACAATCTCTATGGGCTGTTGACCTTCTGGGCGCAGCAGTTCGGCATCGATCTCAACAGCGGCAAGCTAGGGGAACACATCTGGATTGTCGAGGGCACTGGCTGTTTCCAGGGCTGTGGCCTCAATGTCTACAACCCGACCGAAATCGCCATTGCCCATATCCTGTCATTGATTACCGATGTGCGCACCGCCATGAGCTACCGCGTGCCTTTCTTTTACTTCAGCGGGCAGGACTTTATCATCGACGGGCAGCTCTGGCCAATTGGCGTCGTAGATGTAGACGGCCATCCCAAACCTTTGAGACAAGATCTGGGCATGGGAGCACGCAGCCTGACGCTCAGTTGCCCACGAGGTGCTGTCGAAGTCGAGACGCAGCCAGCCTTACTCGGGGCCCTCTACCGCGGCTGCCAGCTCCCAGCTAACTATTACAGCATTCTGGCCAGTTAGGCGCAAGCAAAGACGGGGAGCATCTGAAAGAGGGAGGCTGGCCTCTGGGAGATCTTCACCGTCCACAAGCCAGCTAACTGACAGACGGGCAAGGAGCAAAGAGCAGATCACCATTGAAAGAAAGGATCACTAAGCGAAAGCGCAGCACCTCAACGAGGTCCGGCGCGCTCTGGCTGCGCTGCTCCTTGCCCGCTTTAACCCTGCAGATTCTGAAGATAGCCAAGGATCTCGGTGCGAGGGATGGCGATCTGGCGCCCTTCTCCTTCGGCCTCTTCGGCGCGCAGAGCGCGTACAGTCACTACTTCTCTGGCTAGCTCTTCCTCTCCCATGATCAAGGCATAGCTGGCGCCTGAAGCATTGGCCTGCTTCATCTGAGCCTTGGGGCTGCGATCGCCGTAGCTCATTTCGGCCTTGATACCAGCGTGCCGCAGCTCAGCAATGAGACGCACCGCCGCCTCCTTTAGCGCCGGCTCCTTGCCCATATAAACCACAAAAGCCCGGGGCCTCTCAGGGGCAGGAGGAACGATCCCCTGACGCTTCAGCTCTAGAATCACCCGCTCGATGCCCATGCCAAAACCAATGCCAGGCGTAGGAGGACCACCCAAAAGCTCTGCCAACCCGTCGTAGCGTCCGCCCCCATTGAGCGCGGTATTGTCGGTTTCAGAAGTGAACTCAAAGACCGTGCGCGTGTAATAATCCAGACCGCGCACAAGCAGCGGGTTCAGCTCGAAGGGTACCTCGTAAAGAGACAAGAAACGCTGGACACGCTCAAAATGCTCATGGCAGGCCTGGCAGAGGTAATCAACACTGCGCGGCGCGGCGGCAATCTTAGCCTGATCCTGTGGCTCCTTGCAATCCAGCAGCCGCAGAGGATTCTTCTGGAAGCGAGATTGACAGTTATGGCAGCACTGGTCAAGCAGAGGACGATAATAAGCGCGCAGAGCCTCCACATAGCGCGGACGACAGACCGGGTCACCGATGCTGTTGAGCTGAACGCGGATCGCATGCAGGCCGAGCTGTCTATAGACCTGATAGAGCAGAGCGATCAGCTCAGCATCGATAGCGGGGTCGCTCTCGCCTAGAGCTTCGCAGCCAAACTGGTGGTGCTGACGATACCGACCAGCCTGGGGCCGTTCGTGGCGAAACATCGGCTCACTGAGGTAGTAGAGCTTCACAGGCTGGGGCAGCTTAAACATCCCATGCTCCAAGTAAGCCCGCACCACCCCTGCAGTTCCCTCGGGACGCAGCGTCAGACTCTGGCCTCGGCCCTCTTTGCCTGGGCGGTCCTCGAAAGTATACATCTGATGCTCAACCACATCCGAGGTTTCGCCAGAAGTCTTAAGAAAGACCCCGGTCTCCTCCAGGATAGGAGTTTCGATACGGCGATAACCATACAACTCAGCCACCGCTACGGCGGTCTGCTCGACAAAGCGCCAGTAGGGCTGCTCATCGGGCAAAATATCGCGGAAGCCCTGCAAGGCTCGGTATTGCTGTGCTGACATAGCCTGGTTCTCTCGCGCCTCCAGATCGGAAATGCACAGCCTATTATAGCAGATGGTGTCCAGAGGCAGGAGCTTGAGCGAAGGCAGGCCAAGAGAGGAACGGGAAAAGCGGCTCCTTGCCCCTGGCACCTCCCTCACCCTGGCCACAACCTTGTGAGGCTGTTACTCTTGAGCTAAAGCAGGCGTTACACACATGACTAGCTGAGGAAAGGCCCATCTAGCTAGCGCTAGCGGTTGTGCACTTGCATGAAGCGAGCAGTGAATGGGAGCCTGGCGTAGTGGCACGGAAGCGGGGCGGCCTCTGGCCTGAAAGCCTAGTCGCTCCAGCCACTGGACATTCTGGCGGGGAAATGGTATTACACAACTGAGGAACTGGCTCGTTCTAATAGCTGCCATCAGGCTTGCTGGAATGCCAAAGGGCCTCCCCACAGGCAAAAGGATGGTAGGTCCTGCACGCGCCTCCGCCGGCAGTCGGCATCAGGCATCCGGCTATGCATGGGCCAGAATGGTCAAGGTCTGCACGTCAGCAAGGATGCTACTGACATCTCCGTTGGGCCGTGCGAGCCAGAAGAAAAACCCGGTTCTTCTTCATCTCAACCGCCGTACGGCAAGTAACAAGGAGCTATGAGCGAATTACAGTCAGAAACCATTGAGACAGGAGTCAAAACAAAGTACAGCCTTTCGGTCATTCTGCCTGCCCATAATGAAGAGGCAGCCATTGCCGGTACACTGCAGAATGTCCTCGAAACTCTGACGCCCTGGGTGCAGGACTTTGAGGTCGTGGTAGTCAACGACGGCAGCAAAGACAACACCAGGGCCATCGTGGAGGCGCTGGCTGCCACCGATCCACGCATCCGCCTCATCAACCATCCGGTCAATCGCGGCTATGGAGCAGCCCTGGTCAGTGGCTTTGAGGCAGCGAGTAAAGACCTGGCCTTTTTCATGGACTCAGATGGCCAGTTCGATATCCGCGACATTGAGCGATTTTTCCCCCTCATTGAGCGCTTCGACGCCGTCCTCGGCTACCGAATCAAACGCCAGGACACCTGGATGCGCAAGCTGAATGCTTGGGGATGGAAATGGCTTGTGCGTCTGGTCTTTGGCCTGCGCGTACGCGACATCGACTGCGCCTTTAAGCTCTACCGCTCGCAGTTCTTTCGCGAGCACAAGCTAGAGACGCGGGGCGCCATGATCAACACCGAGATCCTCTACAAATTCACGCGCGCGGGCTATACCTATACCGAGGTTGGTGTACGCCATCTTCCTCGCAAAGGAGGGCGAGCGACAGGCGCCAGACCGGACGTCATTGCGCGAGCCTTCCGCGAGCTAATCTATTACGCCTGGAAGTGGCGACAGGAGGAGCGTCGTCAGAGGCAGGCCTATCGAGCTGCTCTGCACGAGTGAGGTAAAACGTAATGAGTGCGACCTTTGCCGAGCTGTATGCTCCTGCGCTGAAGGAGGTCTTTACTGCTCAGGCCCGGCAGCGCTTAGCCGAGGGAGTAGACGGCCTGGAATATGCGCGTTCCTATGCTGAACGAGGCAAACCGGACTTTGTCCTTGCTTTCTTACTGCTCGTGGAAGCAGAGGATGATCTCAAGCGAGAGCTGCTAGCCCATGCCTATGAGCGGCGAGCCGCGCTCTCCGAGCAAAAGGCTGCCAGCTTTGCACGTCAATTCCGCCGCTCTTTCCCGCTGGTACGCCAGAGCGCTCATCAAGATCGACTGGCGGCTCAGCGCATCCGGGCTGGGCAACCGCTGCCATCGCCTCACGAACTGGCGCGGCTCTTCAACGAGCAGGCAGAGCTGTAGGAGACGAGACAGACCGCTCGCTGTAGGGATGCCTTCACACCCGGAAAGCGAAGGCGGGAAGTCTACTCCAGACGAAGCGGAGAGGGTCCAGTCAAAGCAGCAAAAAGAGCGGGGGACGGGCGAGATCTGGCAAGATGCTGGCCTTCCGGCCAAGCTGGGCCAGACCTGGCCCGCCCCCAGACGACGCTTGCCAACGCGCTCAGGCCGGCTAGTCCTGCTGAGAAGCCAGGTCCTCGGAAGGAGCCGGCTCTCCCTCATCCCCCGTGGCCAGCGTATCCGCCGTCTCGCCAGTCGGTCTCTGCTGATCCTCTTTAGTGAGGCTACCCTCCTCGCGCTCACCGTTGCGCTTCCCATTTGTTGTTGCCACTGCTACGACGCTATCGCCCTCAGCAATGCTCATCAGGCGGGTCCCCTGGGTTGCGCGACCCAGGCGCGAAACGTTACTGATCTCGGTACGGATCACCACGCCACCAGCAGTAATGATCATCAAATCATTGTCGAGATCTGTAATGATGCGAGCTGTCGCCACGGGGCCGGTCTTCTCTGTTACTTTAGCCGTAATCACGCCGCTGCCGCCGCGGCTCTGGACTGGATACTCCTCGATCGGGGTACGCTTGCCATAGCCGCGCTCCGTAACCACTAACAGCTCACTATTGCGAGGAGTCAGATTGAGCGAGACCACGCTGTCGCCCTCTTCCAGCCGAATACCGCGCACGCCGCCGCTCATGCGCGAGGCGGCGCGCAGCTCCTCCACCGTAAAGCGGATCGCCTTCCCGTGGGCCGTAATCAAGAGGACGTGATCGTCGGAGCGTGCCAGCTTGGCCCCAATCAGGCGATCATCCTCCTCCAGATTCATAGCGATCAGACCCTGGCGACGCACACTCTCGAACTCACTCATCGCGGTCTTCTTTACTTCGCCCTTGCGTGTGGCCACAATCATATAGTCGCGGCTGACTCCCTTGGGAACGGCCACAATCGCCGTCACGCGCTCCTGCTGATCAAGGGCAATCAAATTAATCAGGTGCTCGCCGCGGGCTGTCCGACTGACATCGGGCAGTTCATAGACGCGGAGCTGATAGACGCGGCCTCGATCTGTAAAGAAGAGCAGGCTATCGTGAGCGTGGGCCACCAGCAAATGCCGAACGGCGTCATCCTCGCGCGTGACCATGCCAGTGACCCCCTTGCCCCCACGGCGCTGAGCGCGGTAGGTGCTCGACGGAAGACGCTTAATATAGCCCTTCTCCGTCAGCGTGACGACCACTTCCTCATTCGGGATAAGGTCCTCTTCAGTGAAGTCACCGGCTTCTCCTTCGCGAATATCGGTCCGGCGCGGGTCGCCATACTTCTCCTTCAATTCCTCCAGATCAGCTTTTATCAGCTTCCGTACCTCATTAATGTCGCTCAGCACCAGATTATAATAATCGATATGTTGCTGAACGGTACGCAGCTCTTCTTCGACCTGCTGGCGCTCGAGAGCGGCCAGACGGGCCAGACGCATATCGAGGATGGCACTGGCCTGCGCCTCCGAGAAGCCAAACTGTTCCTGGAGGGTGCGATTAAGCTCGGCCTCCGTTCCCTGCGACTGCCGAATCGTCTGCAAAATGGCATCGAGATGTTCAAAGGCCTTGCGGAAGCCTTCGAGAATATGTTTGCGAGCCTCAGCGCGTGCCAGCTCGTAGCGGGTACGCCGCGTAATCACCTGCTCGCGGTGACTGATATAGTGCTGCAAGAACCCTTTCAGCGTCAGAATACGTGGCTGACGATCGACCAGTGCCAGCATATTGGCATTAAAGGCGCTCTGCATGGCAGTATACTTATAAAGAGAATTGAGGACACTGGTCGGATTGGCATCGCGCTTTAGCTCGATCACCATACGCATGCCACGGCGATCGGATTCGTCGCGCACCTCGGCGATCCCCTCGATTTTCTTGTCGCGGGCCAGCTCGGCGATCTTCTTGACAAGCTCGGCCTTATTGACCTGATAGGGAAGCTCGGTCACCACGATGCTGACACGCCCGCGCTCATTTTCCTCAATGTGGGTGCGAGCGCGCACAATAATGCGCCCCCGTCCGTTGGCATACATATTGCGGATACCCTCGCGGCCCTGAATAATGCCGCCGGTGGGAAAGTCGGGGCCCAGGATGATGCGCGAGAGATCTTCCGTTGTGGCGTCGGGATGATCGATCAGGTAGATAATGCCGTTACAGACCTCAACGAGATTGTGAGGAGGAATATTAGTCGCCATACCGACCGCGATGCCTGCCGAGCCATTAACGAGCAGGTTGGGCAGGCGCGCTGGCAAAACGGTCGGCTCCTTCGTCTGGTTATCGTAGTTGGGCACGAAATCGACAGTGTCCTTGTCGATATCACGCAGCATCTCATCGGCGATGGGGGCCATCTTGGCCTCAGTATAGCGCATCGCCGCTGGCGGGTCATCGTCCTGCGAGCCGAAATTGCCCTGTCCCAGGATCAGGGGATAGCGCATCGACCAGGGCTGGGCCATGCGCACCAGTGTATCGTAGACGGCTACATCGCCATGCGGGTGATAAAGCTTGAGCACCTCGCCGACGGTGCCGGCACATTTGCGAAAGGGTTTATTGGCCTGCAAGCCCATCTGCTCCATGGCGTACAGAATACGGCGATGCACCGGTTTGAGGCCATCGCGCACATCCGGCAGCGCGCGGCTGACGATGACGCTCATGGAGTAGTTCAGATAGGCGACGGTCATTTGCTCAACAATATCGACGGTTTTAACATTACCTACTTCTTCCATCGTGCAAGAATCCTCAAACAAAAAGAAAGATCAGCGCCAGTTCTTGATCGCTGCTAGCTGCATCGGATGAGAACGAGGTGGGTGGAGATGGAGCAAGCGTCTGGCCTGTCCTGGCCTGACCGTGGCTCCTTCTCAAACTCGCATTTTCTTATAGTATAGCATATCTGAGAGAAAATTGCGAATGGGAGCCAGAACTTCCCTATCGGGAGTCGAAAAACCCGCGAGTTTTCGCCCGTCCAGTGCTATATTTCATAGCTGACATGTGGTATGATAGATGCTAGAGCGGGATTAAAAGAGGCTTGTATAGCGCTGTAAGGTAAGCGCCCTGGACTGTGCTCAGGGGGACTGCAGTGCTGCTAGCAATCAGGCTACGGCTGATGCCATTAGAGGGAGAAGGGTAAGCAAACAATGGAATGGCATCTTACTCTCCAGACAGCCTTATTCATCCTGCTGGTGCCGGTCTTTCTGTGGCTTGGCTACCGTCGAGGATGGCGCCGTGAGCTGTTCCTACTGCCCTTTGTGCTGGGAGCGGTGCTCTTTCTGATTTTGAACGTGGGGCGAGGGCTGACAGAGTTTCTGACGCAGCTCTTTGTTGATCAGCCTGGCATCGGCCCCTCATCGCGGGCGGTGACCATAGTCACTGTCCTCTGCTTGGCGGGCATTATTGCAGCCGGCTATCTCCTGGGCAATCGTCTCTTCCCCAAGCCGAGCGCGCCGCAGGATCGCGTTCTTGGCCTGGGCCCAGCCTTCATCACCGGCTGCGTTGCGGTCTTCTATCTCACTACCCTCGTTTTCCCTCAGACCCAGACCGTGATGCTGGGGCAGGGCTTCATTCTACTGGATCAGTACCATCTGGGCTACTATGCGCTCGGCCTCTTTATTATCGTCGCCATTGTGGTCGTCATCCGGCTGGTCTCGGCCAGCGCTGGCAAGAAGAAGTAGCAGAAGTTCTAGCAGCGAGACAGGTAAGTGGGGGAGTAAGTCAGTAGTGAGCGGAGAGAGAGGCGAGGAATGGCTGAGCGAGGCCAGGTGCGAGCGGCCTGGTGACAAGGGAAGCCTGGCTAGTCGTCTGGTACGCAGCCGAGGTGAGTGAGCGATGAGCAAGAAAGACGCCAAGACCATTGCTGCCGAGGAGCAGGAGAAAGACGACCCCTGGCGCTCAGGGAGAGCACGCTGGAACATTCGTCAGTTCCGGCGAGGACGTGACAGGCGCTGGCACTTCCCTGGCCAGCAACCTGATGAGGTTGTCCGGCTAGTGGTCCGTAAGCACAAAGTCTTTCTGCTGAAGCCGGCCATGCCCACCATTGGCCTGGTCCTGGCTTTATTGCTGGTAATCTGGGCCAGCACGCGTCAGCCCGCTCTGGGGGGTCTCTGGCTGGCCCTGGAGGTAATTATCACGCTGCTGGCCCTGGCCGCCTTTGGCTGGTTTCTCTGGAAAGACTTCCTTGCCTGGTGGTTAGAGACCTACATTATTACCAATAAGCGGATCATCAGTTCGCGGGGAGTGCTCCAGCCGGTGCGCCAGCAGATCGAGATCAACAAGGTCAACCAGGTAGGCATCGATCAAGACAGCCTGGTCAGCCTCCTGCTCTCCTATGGTAACGTCCATCTCTATCTCACCGGCGGCGATTTTATCATGAAGGACGTACCGGCCCCGCGTAAGGTCAAAGATGCCATCGAGGGGCTGACCGCTGAAGTGAAGGCCAATAAAAAGCCAGAGGAGAAGCAGCCTGCTCCCCG
Organism: Thermogemmatispora argillosa; assembly: GCF_059696725.1. Classification (NCBI taxonomy): domain Bacteria; kingdom Bacillati; phylum Chloroflexota; class Ktedonobacteria; order Thermogemmatisporales; family Thermogemmatisporaceae; genus Thermogemmatispora; species Thermogemmatispora argillosa. The sequence goes on from NZ_AP019377.1 coordinate 3,639,728, forward strand.
CGACCAGGATCTGACCCGCGTCTTGGAGCAACTTGCCAAAGGCAAGGAAGTCCCCAAGCTCCCGGATGCCGATGAGGGCTATCCCCTGCGCCATCCTGACCGCGTGCGTGGTCCCCGGCGTACCTTTGGGGGTCCCCTACGCATCCCCTGCGATGTCCAATATTCCTCGGGCGAGTTCACCGTTGAGTATATTCAGCGCTCGCGCTATGTCCTCTATCGCAATCTGGCCCTGCCGCTCTTCTTCTTCATCGGGATTCCCCTGCTGGCGATACGCATCTCCCAGCTCCTCCCTGCTACCTGGTATCTGGTCGCCCTGATCGAAGTGGTGCTCCTGCTTGTCATGGGGCTGATCTATATCAACTATGTCGACGACGTCTACATTCTGACGGACCGTCGCATCATTGACATCCAGCGTCGCCTGATCTTTCTCTATGAGGCGCGAGTTGAGACCGAGTACAAGAATATTCGCGATGTCAAGGTGACGGTTTCCAGCGTTATTGAGCGACTACTTGATATTGGGAACGTCTACATCGAGACCCCGGGGTCCAGCGCCGACATCGTCCTCGCTACTGTTGATCATCCCTTCCTGATTCAGGACAAGATCTACTCGATTAAGGGCTACAAGGACCGGGTGGATGCCATTTCCAAGGAGAATGCCAGCAAAAAGGAACTGCAGACCTGGTTTGCAACGATCCTGGCAACGTTAGAGGGAAAATGGCTCAACTATGGCGCGCCCAATCTGCAGCGCTTAGATTATTGGTCGGCGGTTGAGCGCGCCAGTGAGTTTGGCCTGCGCGTTGTGGCCGTAGGTGAAGATGCCTCTTACCCTGATCTTCCTCCCGGGCTGGTCGTGCGCCAGAATCCCCCACCTGGCACCGTGATCAGCCAGGGAGGCGAAATCCAGGTCTATCTAAGCAAGCGACCCTAAGAGCGGCTCGCTCAGGCTAGTGGGCCGATCGAATCGATCTCTGAGGTCGACTCAACTCGGAGGAAGAGGACCCCAAGAATAGCGAGCGAGCGCCGGACCGGTAGAGGCTCTTCCCTCGGATGGGGGAAGAGACCCGGCCAACTGGTCCAGCGCTCTCTTGTTATACAAGAACACAGAGCGAGACAACAGGCTTACACACTCAGGAAAGAGAGCCTTTGCAGGCGAGCAACTCAAGCTCAGCGCATGTTCCCGCGTACAAGCAGAGCGACGCACTCGATATGATAAGTTTGAGGGAACATATCGATTGGTTGAGCGGCGATCAAGCGATAGCGATCGCCGGCGCAAAGCGTTGCGATATCGCGCGCCAGCGTACTTGGATCGCACGACACATAGCAGATTGCCCGCGGAGCCAGAGCCAGCAAGCCCTGAAGAGCCTTTGGATGGCAGCCGGCGCGGGGTGGATCGATCACCGCCAGATCGATACGCTCGCGGCGATAATGGAGCTGTCCAAGCAAGCGCTCCAGCGTACCCTCTATCGTTGTGATATTACTCTGATTATTCAGCAAAGCGTTGGCGCGCGCATCAGTCACGGCGCTGGGCTGCGACTCGATCGCGATGACGCGAGCGGCGTGATTAGCGAGGAAAGCCGAGAAGAGGCCAACGCCGCTGTAGCCATCGAGCACCACATCGCTGCGTCGCGGCTCCAGCATCGCAAGCGTGCGTTCGATCAAAGTGGCGGCCTGAGTAATATTCACCTGGAAGAACGAATCGGCAGAGACGCGGAAGCGCTTACCGAGGACCATATCAGTGAGAAACTCCTGCCCCACCACCACGCGGCCGAAGCGTCCGCCGACGCGCTCAATAATGACCCCAACGATGCCGGGAGCAATTGTAATCAGCTCGTGGGCCAACTGTTGTGGCGCCTCGATGATCGAGCCGGGGCGGGCCTGGATCGTCAACAGCGTAGGCACAGCCCTGGCTGTCTCGCCGGAGCCGCCGGCGGGGCTGACAGTGCCGACGGCGCCGCGAATCGTAAACTTCTGGATCATCTGGCCCAGCGCGTCCCCGAAGTACTTCAGCAACTTGGCACGCACGCGCTGATAGACCATATCCAGCGCGGGATGTAGCAGCGGACAATCCTCCAGGTCCTGGACGTCATGGCTATCGGTCAGCTGGAAACCGATCTCACAATTGGGACCGGTCGAAAACTGAGCGATATTGCGATAGTGCCAGGGCGAAACGCCGGGGGGCATACCAATCGTCGGATGGACCACGGCATCGGGCTGCTTGCCGATGCGTACCAGCAACTGGCGGACGATATGGGCCTTCCAGGTCAGCTGTGCGGGGTAGGCAATATGCTGCCATTGACAGCCACAATCGGTCAATTGAGGATAGCGTGGCTCCACCCGCTCCGGGGCTGGGCGCAAAACTTCCAGCAGCGCCGCCCGCGCATGTCCGCGGCGTTCTTCGACAATTTCCACGCGAACGCGTTCGCCGGGAATGCCACCGGGTACAAAAAGGACCCGTCCCTCATAACGTCCTACGGCGTCGCCTCCATAGGCAAGGTCTGTCAGTTCAACATCGATGCTCATAATCACCTCGGCGGCCACCTGCACTCTAGAGGCTTGCGTCCCTGCAAACGTTTCGACTGGTTGCATGTATAACTGCGGGGGCAGGCCCTACGAGCGCATCGATTGTGCCGTCCCATCTTTCCAACATTGTAACAAACCTACACTGTTGTGCAACAGCAGGGGTGAAGAAGGAGGGGCCGTACGTACCCCCTCTTCTGAACTTGGGAAGGGGGGGGCCCGCAAGCGACGGGCCCAATCAGTAATACGCCCCTATTATAACGGATGTCGCACAGTCAGGCGATGGTTAGTTAGTTAGTCTCAGCAGCGCGTCCCTCGACCTCTTTCCAGGCCAGCAAATAAGTAGTCAACGTCATAGTAGTAAGTAACGACCAAGGCCAGTAGAGAGGAAGCGAGCAAGTAGTAGCTCGCCGCCTAGAGCATAAGCGGATACCTGGGCAGGCCATAGAGCCGCGTGCCAAAGCGACTCAGAAGCGCAGCGCCCAGGCCGAGCAGGCCCGTTCCCAGACTAACCAGCCAGCCGATGATCGGGAGAGAGCTGGCCAGGGTCAAGATAAACAGTCCAACTGTCACCTGGAGGAGGCGAGCGTGTCGCTGGGGAGCAGACGTATGTAAGAGTCGCTCACCGATGAACAGACCGAGAGCAACCGTGCCCAAGGCCCACCCTGCAACCAATCCTACAGCCACTATAATAGCGAGTGGAATAGTGATGATCAGAGTACTCAGCAGTAAGATCAGCGCGGGGGCGAGGATCGAGCTAAGCAGACCGACGAGCAGGCTGCGCCCGGCGCTGGTCTGCAAAGTGGTCCGTACCAGCATCAAGTGCTCCGGGAGTAACCAGGTAAGTAGCAATCCCAGCCCAACCCAGATGAGCAAAGAGAGGGAAGGGAAACTAAAACTCAGAGGACTAGTGAAAGGCCAGATCAAGCGCTGAGAGCGGTCGATGAGGGCCCCATCGAGCTGGGCGTTACGCTCACGAGCCCAGTGAGCATTATAGTAGAGGTGAATATCGCCGTGGACGTGCGAACCGCTCTGCAGGGTGACCATGCCACCGTAGAGGTTGACATCTCCATTCACTGTGCCCTCGATAATAACATCGCCATTAAAGGCCACCACATCGCCATTCACCGTGCCATTAATGGCGACCGTACCGCCAAAAGAGATGATATCACTGCAGAGCACCTGATTGCTGGCAACCACAAGATTGCCACCGATGAACGGCCCGTGTCTGACGCACTGATCACCTCCTCCTGGGAACTGGGGACCCAGAGCGGTCGCGGCGAAGGCCTCCTTGGGGAAAAGCGCTCCGGTCGAAAAGAGCAGTAAGAGGCAGAACAGCACCAACCCCATACAGCCGGCCCTCGCAAACCAGAGCCACAGCTGTCGTTTCCGCATAGGTTTAAGCATCGGCTCCCGATCCCCTCGCTCTCGATATGGGCAGCCAGCCAGACTCAAATGCCGGCTGCAGGTCAGGCTCAGTCAACCTGTCAGGCTCAGCTGACCTGGCAGCACTACCCGCTTTGTCCTGCGCCTTTTCTTGAGATCTTCTCTACTACTGCCGATGCTACGCTTCTTGCGGTACACGCATGAGGCGCAGCCACATGGCAGCGAGCAGCAGAAGGAGAAAGGCTAGCGCGGCCAGTAGGAGATTATCCCGTGAGACAAAGCTCAGGCCAAGGCTCAGATAGGTGAGCACTACCAGGAAGACATCAACAGCATCACTTAGCACTAGCAGCGTTTTAACCAGAAGCTCTGGCTGATTAAAGAAAAGCATGAATAACAAGAAGGGAATGCCAGCAGTTAATATAAACAGAGAGGCCATGAATAAAGAGCTTAGCGCTCGTAGACGGGCCAGGCGGGTGCGTTGCTGCTGATGCAGTGCTTCAAGCTGGCGGGTTGTGCGTTGGCGCAGGTAGATGGCCTGCATGATCTGCTCAGTAGAGATGCTACAAGAGACAGGCAAGAAGCCCTCATGCAGCATCTTTTGCAGCCGTTGCTGCTGCTGCTTATAGCGCTGGCATGAAGGACAGCGAGCCAGGTGGGCGAGCGCCTCGGAGCGCTGGCGGGCCGTCTCTGCCTCGCTCTCGCTGTGCTCCTCAATCAACCATGCTCTAGCGTCGCGGCAGCGCATTGACCGCACCCTCCTTCGTCTCTTCCTGCTGCATATAGCGAGCGAGCAGCTCGCGTGCGCGATGCAGACGCGCCTTCACCAGGGCAGGCGTTAGCTTCAGCGCGCTTGCGATCTCCTCATAAGAAAGATCGTACCAGTAGCGCAGGACAATCACGGCACGATATTTTGCGGGGAGGCGCTGCAGGTAGCGCTGGATCTCGTCATGCTGTTCGCCCTCTAGAGCGGACTGCTCTGGGCTACTACCAAGATCGATAATCCATTCAAGAAACGGCACTTCCTCCAGCGACCTCGCCAGGAAGCGCCGTCGTCTGAACTGGTCGATCGCCAGGTGAGAAGCAATGGAGAGCAACCAGGTGCTGAACTTATGGGCAGGCTTATAGCTGGCCAGCTGCATATAGGCGCGAACGAAAGCTTCCTGGGTGACATCCTCCGCTTCGGTCACATTGCCCAGCATGCGGTAGGCCAGATTGTAGACTGCGTCTTTGTAGCGCTCGACGAGGACGCTGAAGGCATCTTGCTCGCCTGCCAGCACCAGCTCGACCAGCGCCGTATCGCTGATCGCCTCCACGGCTGCCCCTTGTACCTGCCCGTGCAGCACTTGTTCCCCCACCGCTATTCCCTGCCCGCTTTGGGCCTGGCCCCGGCTCGAAATAGCCTCGGCGCTTTCCTCGGGCCGGCTACCTCGCTTGCGACGTATATGGCGTGCTGGTTGGGCCACTGGCCCAAGACTCAGCGTTCCTGATGCGCGTAGTGTCGAATCCATCTTCGGCTATCCGCTCGTTTCCGTTTTGACCGCTTTATCTATATATAGAAATTGATTGGAAGATCCTTCTATAGCGAGATACGAGCGGTGACTAAAAAAGTTGTAATCTTTTGGCAAGTGTAGCACGAGAGAAGAGGCCCTGACAAGGGGCGGCTCTACGCTCAGCGCTGCCTCCTGTACCCTGTCCCGTGCGCGCCAGCGAGGGAGCCTGCTCCCTGGAAGGAAAGCTCTTTAACGACCAGCCTGCTTGCAACAGCGGCAACGGGCGAAGGCGAGTTCGGGGTAAGTGAGACGGACGTCCTGTAGAGAGTACAATGAGACTACAGGACGTCCGTTGCTTCCCTGGGCGGGTTTTCTTTCCGCACGGGGTCAGCTAAGCAAGGAGGAGAGAAAGGAAGGGAGCTAGATGGTGATATCCCAAATGGTTTGACCGCTGTCCAGGAGGTCGCTCACGAAAGCCAGTGTATATTGATGCTCTGAGCGGGGCACCTCGTAGGCCAGAGTGCCGCGGATCTGCTCCCCGGCCTCGACTTTGCCATCGGGTGACTTCGGCGCCGAGCTGACAATGGCAACATCCATCTGCTGACCGCTGCTGTCGCGCAGGGTGAAGTTCATCAAAGAAGAGACTTCCTGCTCACTGTTGCTGAGGTTCTTCAGGGAGACGTCGATCAGGAGATAGGTGTGACCAGCTTTCGGATGGCTGAACTCGTCGCCATCGCTCGTTTTGGTGCCCAGCACTGTTACAAGCCAGGTGTCGCCGACCTTGACTGCTTGACCGACCTTAAAATGCTGATTAGCCGGGGCGCTTGTGGCTGTAGCTCCTGTCGACTTGCCGGCAGAGGTCGAGGAAGCTGGAGTAACTGCCGTGCCCGTGTTGGACGAGGAGCCTCCAGCGCTCTCGCCGCAAGCCAACAGGGCCATTAGAATGAGTCCCACTCCTACAACCACACTCAAGATGCGCTTCATCTTTGCAATCAACCTCCATTCTTTCAGATGAACATTCAGATGGACGTAAGGGGGATGTCGTCTTCCCGTCTGTCCTAATCGCTCAACGCTGGCTGGGGCCATTTTTATCGTTTGGATTGGAGGCTGCAGTGGCTTGCCAAGCTGTTGCAACGCGCTATTTGATATGCCAATGACTGCTTTTTTGTTATTAAAAGCGAAAATTTTAAGGCTCTATTTCTCACCTTTTTCTGAACGCGAGATGAGGGGACCGGGGGAGGCGTCGGAGCGGAGGAAAGCAAAGTACGGAAAGCTCGGGTGGAAGAGGAGTCAAAAGAGGCTGAGCGCGGCGGCTGACATGGCGATGCTGAGGGCCTGTGGAGATGAGAGAGGGGGAAGGAGAACCTGGTGGGGCGAGTGGGACTCGAACCCACACGGGGTTTCACCCCAGGGGATTTTAAGTCCCCTGCGTCTACCATTCCGCCATCGCCCCATTGCAGGCCAGCTATCTCGGGCTGGCTACACTTATGCCCGCCCGTTCCCGGCGGAGCTGAACCGTGCTCAAGTGGCAGGCCTTACCAGACTAGCACGAGCGAACCAGGCCGATTCTCCTAGTGGCCGGGCTAAGCTCGGCCATCTCTCAGACCCCAGTGCAATTCTAGCAGATCTTAGGGAAGAGGACAAGTAGAGGCTTGACCAATTCTTCTCTAGCAGGCGACTTGAGGAGCAATTTGTCAAAGGCGGCGGTGGCTGTATTGACGTGCCTTTTTATCTGCGGCATAATACCAGAGTGATCGTTATACATGTAGATGACATGTAAGTGGGCGGAACGCAACAAATGACAAACGAAGCAGGCACTCACAATCTTTCTGGGGAAGGGCAAAAGCGAGGCACGTATGAAGTGATTGTGGTCGGAGCCGGCCATGCTGGCTGCGAAGCTGCTCTAGCCAGTGCACGCATGGGCCGCAAGACGCTCTTACTGACCATGAACCTGGATAGTGTGGCGCTGATGCCCTGCAATCCCTCAATGGGCGGACCGGCCAAAGGGCATCTGATCAAGGAAATCGATGCCCTTGGCGGTGAAGTTGGCCGCAATACCGATCGCACCTTCATTCAGATCCGCTTGCTCAACACAGGCAAAGGGCCAGCGGTTCAGGCTTTGCGCGCTCAGTGCGACAAACAGGCCTATCGGCTGGCGATGAAATTTGCGCTGGAGGCGCAGGCGAATCTTGACCTGAAGCAGGCGACGATCACCCACTTTCTCTACGAGCAAGGCGCAGATGGGCGCCCGGCGATTCGAGGCGTTGTCACCAGCACGGGCTGGCAGTACGAGGCGAAGGCGGTCGTACTGACAACGGGAACCTTCCTGAATGGGCGCCTGGTAGTAGGAGAGAAAACGCAGCCGGGCGGACGGGCCGGTGAGGGTCCCTCGTTAGGCGTGGCCGACTCGCTGCGCGCCTTTGGGCTGGAGGTGCGTCGCTTCAAGACCGGGACGCCGCCGCGCATCGATGCGCGCACCATCGATTTTAGCAAGACGGAGCCGCAGCCAGGCAGCCGTGTCCCCCTCTATTTCTCCTGGGACGAAACGGCGCGAGCCGATGTGCAGCTGCCGGGCGGACGCCCGAACCCGGTCTATCCGGTCACTGATGAGGATCTCTATGGGTGGCGTCCACAGTTGCCCTGCTATCTGGTGCGCACTAATGAGCGCACCCATGAGGTCATCCGGGCCAATCTCCACCGCTCTCCTCTTTTCAATGGTCTCATCGAGGGCATTGGCCCGCGCTATTGTCCCTCCATCGAAGATAAGGTGGTGCGTTTCGCTGACAAGGCCTCTCATCAGGTCTTCTTAGAGCCGGAAGGCTGGCGCACAGGTGAGGTCTATGTGCAGGGGATGAATACCAGTCTCCCCGAAGATGTGCAGCTCGCCATGCTGCGCTCTATTCCGGCGCTTGAGCATGTGGAGATTGTTCGCTTCGGTTACGCTGTCGAATACGACTATGTCCCCCCTTATCAGCTGATGCCGACGTTGCAAACGCGGGCTGTAGCTGGTCTCTTTCTCGCTGGTCAGATCAACGGAACGTCCGGCTACGAGGAGGCCGCTGCTCAAGGGATTATGGCCGGAATTAATGCGGCTCTCTATGCTCGTGGCGAACCTGGCTTTGTACTGGGCCGTCATGAAGCCTACATCGGCGTCTTGATCGACGATCTGGTAACTCGCCCGCTCAGTGAACCCTACCGCCTGCATACTTCACAGGCCGAATACCGCCTGCTGCTGCGCGCCGACAGTGCTGATCTACGCTTGAGCGACTACGCCTATCGCTTTGGTCTCATTGATGAGCAACGCTACGCTCGCGTGCTACGCAAGCGCGAGCAGATAGAGCAGGCTCTCGGGCGCCTGAGCAAGGTCATTTTTACTTCTTCGCGCAATGTGGAGGCTGCCGCGCGCGAAGTTGGCATAGCACCACCCGGTCAGCTAACGTCAGCTCGCGACTTGTTGCGGCGTCCCGAGGTGCACTATGCTCAAGTCGCTGAGCTGGCTCGCCTGGTCTATCAGAACGAGCAGGAGGAGGACCCTGAGCCACCCTTGCCGGCGCTCCCCTCAGAGGTGGCTCAAGAGGTCGAGCTGCAGGTTAAATACGAATACTATGTACAAAAACAGCAACAATTGGTTCGGCAGGCCCAGCGTCTTGAAGGGCTAGTGATCCCTGAGAATATCGATTATCAAAGTATTCCTCATTTACGGACCGAAGCACGACAAAAGCTGGCCCGCTTACGCCCGCGTACGGTAGGACAGGCCTCGCGCATCGAAGGGGTCACGCCGGCAGATATCGCTATTCTGATGGTCTATGTAGAAAAGCTACGCGCGGCGGCAAAGGCTGTCTCATAGCCATAGAGCCAGAGTTTTGCCCCTGCTCAGCCAAGCCAACGAGCAAGTGCAATGGTAGAGCACAGAGGGAGGAAGGCCGTGATCAGCCCCTGGCGCATTGTTGATGGACCGTGGTGAGTAAGGTGAGGAGAAAGGACCGGTAATGTTGCTGGCCTGGAGAGGGATGCAAGGAGGCATGGCATGTGGCTACCGCTTAGGTGACTTCTTTCGCTCCTTTGCTTCTATTGCGATGCGTCCGAACAGCATGCCCATCCTGCCGGGCCACGAGGCCGCGCGCAGCCTGGCCCTGGACTGCGGGCCTTCCTCGGTCCCGGCAGTTGAGCACTATGTGCTGAAGAGGGGAAGAACTGTGTATATCCTTGTGGTTGACGATAGCCAGTTTACAACTGCACTGGTGCAGTTTGCTCTGAAACAGGAAGGCTACGAAGTTGAAGTCACGGACAACCCTCGTGGGGCCATGCAGATGATCCAGAAGCGTGAGCCTGACCTGTTGATCCTCGACATTGCCATGCCCTACCAGAGCGGTTTCGAGTTTACAGCCAGGCTACGAGCCGAGGGTTACGATATCCCTCTGATCTTCATGACCGCCCAGGATAGCATGGAGTCTAAACTCAAGGGCTTTCACATCGGGGCTGATGACTATATTTGTAAGCCTTTCGATCATCAAGAGCTGGTGGCGCGCGTCCATGCTGTGCTTCGCCGCATCAAGCGCAGCAAACGCAACGAAGGCCACAGTATTCGGGTTGGCCCGATCGAACTCTTCCCGGCTGAGCTGCAGGTAGTCATTAATGATCGCGTCAAGGTATCCTTAACCCGTACTGAGATGCAGGTCCTGCGCGTCCTGATGAGCTGCCCCGATCAGGTGGTGAGCCGTGATCAGCTCCTCTCCTCTGTCTGGAACGATAATGAGAATAATAGCAATATTGTGGATGTCTACATTGGTCGTTTGCGCAAAAAGTTGGAGCCGGATGCTGCTCATCCCCGACATATTATTTCTGTGCGTCGTATCGGGTATAAGTTTGTCAGTAAATAAGTAAAAAGGGGGAATGCGGTGAAATCCGATTCGCGGCGCTCGCGCCTCAAAGAGCGTAATCTCTATGCTGCTGCAACTAAGATGACAAAGGATGAGGAGAGCGGGGAGGGCCAGCAGGCTGCTGCCTCGCCGGAGCAGCGCCAGGCGATTGAGGAGACGGGGAGCAAGAGAAAGGTGGTGCGGGAGCGCTATCCGCCTGATCAGGGTGTGCGCTCAGATGATGGGTTACTGGCAGACTGCGCCCGTAAGGCGCTGGCCGCCACTACCGATGTGGCCTTCCTGTTGGACAGTTACTTTCGCCTCCGGGCTTTCAATCCCGCAGCGGCAGCGGTTTTGAAGTGGGAGACAGGCGCTGCCATTGGCCAAGGTTGCGCCCGCGTACTCAGGTGCCGCAACCTTGATCACCTGCCGCTCTGCGGTACGGCGGGCTGTCCGCTGGTGCGTGTTCTGCAGGGTGGACAGCCACTCGCCAACGAGGAACTCATTCTTGGGGCTGAAGAGGCCCAGGACTGGGAGGCCTCGGTGAGCGTGACCCCCATCGTGAGTGCGCAAGAGCGCTATGTCTTCTTTCTGGCGCGCGATGTCTCCGCCCTCAAGATGGCCAATCGCATGCGAGAGCATTTTGTATCGATGGTTTCGCATGAACTGCGCACACCGCTCAGCTCTGTGCATGGCTTCATTGAACTGCTCTTACGTGGGCAGATGGGGCCCTTGAACGAGACCCAACGGGAGTATCTGGGGTATGCCAGTGAGGCTTTGCAGCAGCTGCTCTCACTGGCTGAGGATGTCCTCTTTGTGGCGCGTTCCGATGCCGGGCACTTTGAAATACGGCTGCAGCAGGTCAATATTGAAACACTCGCGCAGCAGGTGCTAGAGAGTATGCTGCCGCTGGCACGCAAAGCCGAGATCGTCATGAGCAAAGATATTGAACTTCCCTATCCTCTCGTGCAGGCCGATCCCCAAAGAATGAAGCAGGTCCTCTCAAATCTGCTGGGGAACGCGATTAAATTCACTCCTCCAGGAGGAACCGTGATCTTGCGGGCTCGGCCCGATCCTGAAGATCCTCAAATGGTCCTCCTGTCCGTCAAAGATACTGGCTTTGGTATTGCACCCGAGGATCAGCCCCATGTATTTGAACGCTTCTACCAGGCCACCCATAGTATGCAATCCAGGATGGGCGGCTATGGCCTGGGATTGACTATTGCCCGGCTCATCGTTGAACAGCATGGGGGCAGAATCTGGTTCGAGACGGTTCCCAACCGTGGCACAACCTTCTATTTCACTCTTCCCCTCTATCATGAGCCGGCGCCGGCGGAGCATGAGAGGGAGGGGGAGCACAGCTAGCAAGAAGCTGTACCCGTGGCTTGCCTGGAAGTCAGGCTAAGATAGTGCGCAACATACGCGTAGAATGGATAGATGTTAAATAGGCGTAGCAATGGCGAAAGAACGCCCGAGCCTGACTTTACTGCCAGAGCGAATCTTGAATAGCTTCGCTGGATGAGCCCTGTCCTCCCCGGCTGCCGCTAGCGGGTTCTCGATAAGCATTATTCTTGGAAAGTCGATCAGCCAGGCGTGTCGGCTCTGGCAAACGATAACCGCGGCAGCAGGAGAGCACGTAGCGAATGCTCGTATCCAGACTCACCCGGTGACCGATGGAAATAATCATCGGCTTCGTGTGCTCTCGCGTACGGAGAGCGGCCCCAATGACCTCACCCTGGTCGCGTAAAGGAACCCAGGAGCCAACCGCCTCGCCTAGCTCCTGCTCGTTATAGTGGCCTCGCAGCACCGATTTGGCACAACCAATAGTGGGCAGGTCCAGCCAGAGGCCCAGATGCGAAGCAATGCCCAGGCGACGCGGATGGGCGATGCCCTGACCATCAACCATAATCAGATCCGGCTCCTGCTGCAGCAGATTGAGCGCTCCCAGGACACAGGGCAGCTCACGAAATGAAAGCAAGCCCGGAATATACTCCATGCGTACAGGCTCTTCGTAAACGTGTTGCTCCTCAAGCTGCAAGGAAGGATAGGCGAGAAGAACAACAGCGGCGCGCGCCAGGCCATTGTTCTCATTGATCGCCAGATCAACGCCGGCAATATGCTGCACCTTAGATGGCAGGCGATCCTCACGGATCACGCGGCTGGCAAGCTCTTTCTGCAAAGCGATCGCCTGCTCGGGCTGTAAATTCCACTGGTGCAGGGGAGGGCGTGCTGCTCGCATGGGCTATCGTGCCTCCGCAATGAAAATCATACGCGGGCTTTGCAGCTCGTAGGGGGCCATCTCATAATTGCCATAGACATCCTTAACTACAAAACCCGCCTGCTCTAGCATCAGTTCCAGCTCGCTGCGTTCAAAAAGATAAAAAGAAGTACGCGTCACTGTACGTCGTACAATCTCTCCCTGACAGTACTGGTCATAAAAATGAACCAGATCCAGCACATGACGGGTAGTTGAGGCGGAAGGAGAGACGAAATGTGTCAAAAAGCTGCCGTCGGCACACGTCCAGGTGCCCTGGTGTAGCAGCTGACCACTTAAATTCTCCATCGCGCGAGCATCGGCGTTGCTCAGATCGAGAATGAGCGTGGCACCGGTCACCAGGTGGGCGCGCAGCAAAGCCAGCGTCTGCTGCTGATCCTTGCGGGCAGTCAAATGGGCGAAGGAGCCGAGCGCGATAAAGGCCAGCCGAAAGCGTTGCTCCAGATGCAAAGCCCGCATATCCTGCTGCACCAGTGTCACCCGTGACAAGAGGCCCTCCTCCGCCAGCCGCTGGCGGGCGCGCTCTAACATATTGGCCGAGATGTCAACCCCGGTCAGTTCATGACCTTCGCGCGCCAGCGGCACCAGCAAGCGACCGCTGCCGCAGGCTACTTCCAGCAAGGGGCCGTAGGGACCACACAGCTCGGCGAAGTCCCGGTAGAGGTCCAGGTCCTCCAGGAAGTGGGCGTGCTCAATATCATAAAAGGCTGCAATGGTATCGTAATCGTTCACTTTATCTCTTTGCATAGAAAGATCTGCTCCGCGTGACTCGGCGATGGGCGCTTACCTCTGTTGTCATGCTTTCCCGATAATAGCACGGTGGCAAAAGAGCCGCAAGAGGGGAAAAAGAGGAGATGAAACAGGAACCGGCCACGGCCCAGAGCGAAAACAGCCGCCCCATCGGCAAAACGGTCAGCCGTCGGGAAAACTGGCCTGCGGACAGACCACTGCTCCTATTGAGGAAAGAGCTGGCTAGCGGCGCCCGAGACAGACAAAAGAGGATGCCAAGGCCCTAGATTCCATCCACCGAGCTAATGCCGTCAAAGAGGGATAGGCTCTCTGCAGCGAAGGTCACATGAACATCATAAATCGCCTGGTCGCGCCAGACTGTGACGGTGAAATGGTTAGGGTCCACCTCTTGAATTGAGAAACTGCCGATTTTACCGAAGCGCTCATCTTGAGCGCGCGCGAGCTGTACATAGCCGTTGAGATCCAGATGCTGGCCCTTCACAGTAGCGTTGCTTGCCAGCAGGCTGTAGGCTAATTGGTAGTTCTGATCCTGAAGAGCCGTGTAGTAATCCTCCACAAGAACGTGATGGGTGATACTCAGCGATCCCGACGACGTGCTCAGGCTAAGATACTGCCTGGCCTGCTGAAAGGACAGAAAGAGCAGCACGCCGCAGCTTACCAGGCTAGCAACCACAAAGAAAGAGATGGCCAGAGCCACCAGCCAGGTATGACGGCGTGAGGCCCGGGGCACCGCTGGAGCGACTGGCGCCACTGGTCCGGGGCCGCCGTAGCCGTAGGGAGGAAACTGAGGAGAGCCGGGGGGAAGAAAGCCCGGCGGGGGCGGAGGAGAGACGGGAGTAGCCGGCGGAGGAAACCAGGTCGGTGGAACGATGGGCTGGGCAGGGGGCCAGGGCTGCGACCCTGGGACAGGAACGGGCCACGAAGGAGGAAAAGGTGGGGGTCCAGACTGCTGCCCCTGCTGAGGATCTGTTTGCATCTGACTTATCCCTCCGCTCCTGATGATCCAAGATCTCGTAACAGCACTTCTAAGCAACTCCCTCTTGGAGCAAGAGTAGTATAAAGGATCACGGCTTGTTTGACAAGCCTGCAATTCTCAACCCTGTGATGCACAACTCAACAACTCGCTCTAGAATAAAAGAGGCATCTTTCTGGAGAACGAAAAAGATTTCCTTCTCAATGACGTGGAGTGAACAGAAAACAGCAAGGCCCTTACAGAGAAAAGCGGGCATACCGCTCTAGCAACAGCGCGGCTAGAGGGATGCCCGCGGCCCATCTCTGGGCTTGCCCGAGAGAGCAAATCTCACGAAGATGGGCAAAGAAGAGCCAGAAGGCTACGACTTACTTATCTTTCTCGGACTTGCTCAGTGCAGCCTGAGCGGCGGCCAGACGCGCCACCGGCACGCGGAAAGGTGAGCAGCTCACATAGTCAAGCCCGACCTCGTGGAAGAACTCGATGCTGCTTGGATCGCCGCCATGCTCACCACAGATCCCCAGTTCAAGCTGAGGATTCGCGGCGCGGCCCTTCTCAGCCGCCATCCGCACAAGCTGACCCACTCCATCGCGGTCGAGCGTCTGGAAGGGGTTCACAGGCAGAATCTTGACCTTTTCTGGCAGGCCCGGCGCCTCCAGACCGTCGACGTACTTCATCAAGAACTTGCCTTCAGCATCATCGCGGCTGAAACCAAAGGTGGTCTGGGTCAGATCATTGGTACCGAAGCTGAAGAAGTCAGCCACAGTTGCGATCTGGTCGGCAGTCAGAGCGGCGCGCGGCAGCTCGATCATCGTCCCAAACTTATACTCGACTGCAGCTCCCGCCTCGGCTGTAATCTCCTTGGCGACGGCTTCAAGCTGGCGGCGCACCTCGCGCAGCTCATTCACATGGCCGACCAGCGGGATCATAATCTTCACCTGTGGCTTCTTACCCGTTTTGCGCGCCACCTCTAGAGCAGCCTCCAAAATAGCGCGCGTCTGCATAATCGTGATCTCCGGGTAGAGCAAGCCCAGGCGGCAGCCACGCAGACCGAGCATCGGATTCATCTCGCGCATGGCAGCCACAGCATCGAGCAAAGCCTTTTTCTCCTTGAGCGCCTCTGGATCGGAGCCCGTGGCCTCCAGGCGCGTCACCTCGACCAGCAGCTCCTCATAATTCGGCAAGAACTCATGGAGCGGCGGATCGATCAGGCGGATCACCACCGGATAACAATCGCCGGTGCGCGGATTGACCATCGTCTCAAAGATCCCGATGAAGTCGCTGCGCTGGAAAGGTAGCAGCTGATCCAGAGCGGCCTGTCGCTCCTCGCGCGTCTTCGCCAGGATCATTTTCTGCACGATGGGCAGGCGCTCTTGTTCCATAAACATATGCTCAGTGCGGCAGAGGCCGATGCCCTCCGCGCCGAAAGTCACGGCGCGCTGAGCGTCGCGCGGATAATCCGCATTTGCCCACACACCCAGCTTACGGATGCGATCCGCCCAGCTCAGCAGCTTCTGCAGCTCCGTCTCCTTCTCAAAGTCCGGCTCCACCGTTGGGATCACGCCCGCGAAGACCTCGCCGGTGTCGCCATCGATGGAGATCTCATCGCCCTCGCGGATGACCACATCGCTGCCGACCACGCGGAAAAGCTTCTCCTCTTCATAGACACGGATGCCCTCACAGCCGGCCACACAAGGCAAGCCCAGGCCGCGGGCTACCACTGCCGCATGGCTGGTAGCGCCACCACGAGCTGTCAGGATGCCCTTTGAGACCAGCATCCCATGCACGTCGTCGGGACTCGTCTCCGGGCGCACCAGGACCACAGGCACGCCAGCCTTCCCCAGCTCTTCGGCGCGATCGGCGTCAAAGACCGCCTTGCCTGCTGCGGCGCCGGGCGAAGCATTCAACCCCCGGGCCAGGAAGCGCCCCTCCTTATGAGCGCGCGCCTTCGCCTCCTCATCAAAGCGCGGCAGCAACAACTGATAGATCTGCGTTGGATCGGAGCGCCTGATCGCCTCCTCCTCGCTGATTAGCCCCTCCTCGACCATATCCACCGCGATTTTGACAGCCGCCCTGGCCGAGCGCTTGCCCGAGCGCGTCTGCAGCATGTAGAGCCGACCGCGCTCCACGGTAAACTCCATATCCTGCATATCGCGATAATGGCGCTCCAGGCGGCGAGCAATTTCCTGGAACTGCTCGTAAACCTCGGGCAGCTCCTCTTTCAAGCGACTAATCTTCGAAGGCGTGCGGATACCAGCGACCACATCCTCACCCTGGGCATTAAGCAGGTACTCCCCATACAGCTCCTTTTCGCCGGTGCTGGGGTTGCGGGTAAAGGCCACGCCGGTGCCGCTGTCATTGCCCATGTTGCCGAAGACCATGCTCTGCACATTGACAGCGGTGCCCAGATTGTGAGGGATCTTATTGAAATTGCGGTAGTCGATGGCGCGCTTATTGTTCCACGAGGCAAAGACCGCCTCGATAGCGCGCTTGAGCTGCTCGTAGACGTCCGTGGGGAAAGGCTGACCGGACTGCCGCTCAGCAATCTGCTTAAACTCAGCTACCAGCTCCTTGAGGGCCGAAGCGGGCAGCTCGGCATCGCTCTTAGCGCCCGTGCGCTCCTTATACTCATCAAGCTTCTGCTCGAACTCACGCGGATCAGCATCGAGCACGATCTTGCTGAACATCTGGATGAAGCGCCGGTAAGCATCGTAAGCGAAACGTTCATCGCCGGTCTGCTCCACCAGCCCCTGTACCGTCTCATCATTGAGACCCAGATTCAGCACCGTATCCATCATGCCCGGCATTGAGAACTTAGCCCCCGAGCGCACGGAGACAAGCAGCGGGTTGTGACGATCACCGAAGGTTTTGCCGGTCTGCTGCTCGACAATGCGCAGCGCGGCTAGCGCCTGCTCCCACATCCCTGGCGGGAACTGCTTACCAGCCTCATAGTAAGCGTTACAGGCTTCAGTCGTGATGGTGAAACCCGGAGGAACCGGCAAGCCAGCCCTGGTCATCTCGGCGACGCCGGCCCCCTTACCGCCGAGCAAGTCGCGCATGCTGGCGTTGCCTTCTGTGAATAAATAGACCCACTTGCGCGGCGATTGCTTGACCACCTCTTCAAAGGGCGTTCCCTGGGGCTGCCCTCCTGTGATTGCTTGCGTCACGAAATACTCCTCCCAATTGATAGAATTACTCAGGATCTATAGAAGCCGGATCACAACGCCAGGGGAATCCTCCTCATAGAGGATAGGCAGGACGGAGCGCTGCAAGCAACCGGGTCGGCGCTGACCCGCGCCGCTAGACCGCGCTGGAGAAGGTAAGCGCTCAGCCAAGCTCTAGACGCTGGCAGAAAAGATCCTTCCCCTGGCCCAGCGCAAGACACGGCGGGCACGCTCTACATGGCCATTGGCCTCGGCGGCGCTAATGACCTCATCGGCCTCCTCAGGAGGCGTATCGACATAGAATGTCTCAGGATGGAAAGGAGTGAGAGCCTCCATATCGCGCAGAATCTCAAGCGGCGCGCCGACACGCTCGCCCAAGGCCCGCAGATCATGGTTATAAGGGGAACGACGCCCGAAAAGGAGCAGGCTCACCGCCTGAGCGGCCTTCTCTGCTACCTGGTTGCAGTAGTCGACACAAGCAAAATGCCGACCAAGGTTCAGCTCCAGACTGGCGGTGGCCATATCCTGGGCAGCTTCGGCGAACAGGGCTAATGCTCCCTGCAGGTCGCCTCCTGCTGGCTGGGGGGCTTCCGTCTCCTCTTCGTCCCCTGCCTCTTCTGTATCTCCTCCTCCAGGCCCTGCTGTCCTTCGGGCTGATAGTGAGGCAGCCTCTTCCCCAGTGTGGGAGATAGGGGCCTGCTCCGACTGCTGCAGATGAACACCTTCTAGCAGCAATCGCTCCAAATCCTCCTCTGGCTGATGCGGTAGAGGGGCGTCGCCCGCTGTGTGGCGCTCTGACATCTGAAAAGCTCTCCCCAGTGCTCGCCCAGGGGCAAACCGGCCAGCTAGCGCCCCGGGCGACTGTTCTCTTGGCTCAAACGACCTGTCCCCTGCCCGTAACATATCGGGCTTTTCGCTTATCGATACCTCTGTGTGTTTCTCCTCTATATTAGTCCTGTCAGCGCGTGGTGTCAATGCAGGTTCGCCAATCATAGAGAGAGAACGATGCGAGGACGGCTCTCTCTGTAGATCATTCCTGGTGGGTCTTTTCTTATCATGAAGTGTCTCTCCCACTAAGGCTTGAGCCGGAAGGCTTGAAAAAGCAAGCGCGCTGGCTCGTGAGAGGGATAGGGAGAGCGGTAGCTCCTGAGAAGCACTTTCCCAGGATTGCTGGCCTGTCGTCGGGCATCTCCTCAGTATGCACTGGCATGTTCTATTCACCGGGCGTTCCTGCTATACTTAGGTATGCATGTGCATCCTGGTAGCAAGCTCACTGAAGGTGGCGAGGGTGCCGGTAACGCGAGTAACGCTGATGTCGCCGCTGTCGCCGAGGCCCGGAGAGAAAGAGTACATGTCAGCATGACCGAGAAAACGCCTGCGCATTCGCAGAGAGCTGGCTCTGAATCTTTTGCTGCTGATTCTGATGATAATGCCCTGGCCCTAAGCAGGCTCTATGAGCGCTTCAGCCGGCCAATTCACTCCTACATTTATCACCTGCTGGGGAACCGTGAGGATGCCGATGATATGACGCAGGAGGTCTTTATCCGTGCCTGCCTGGCCTGGGACCATCTGCATGACCGCGAGAACCTGGCTGCTTGGCTCTATCGCATTGCGACCAATCTCTGCGTCGACCTCTTGCGCAGGCGTAAGCGTATCGCCTGGTGGCCTCTCTCTTTGAGTAGCCATCAAGGTAATCACGATGAAAGCTCGATCTCTGAGGAGTTTGCTTTGTTGCTGGCCGATAGCGGCGGTATCCCCGAAGTCATCGAGCGCGAGCATATCCGCGCTGCCCTGGCAGCTATGCCCTTTGATTATGCTGTCGTGCTCGTGCTGAGTGCCGTGCAGGGCCTGCCCTATCAGGAGATTGCTGCTATCATCGGAATCTCCCCCAATGCTGCGGCGACACGTATATCTCGGGCGAAAAAGATGTTTATCGAACGCTATATCCGCATCGGGCGTGAACATCTGAAGGGGGAGGAACGCCGGCGATGAGCGAGGCAAGGCATGAGCCTGGTTTGCCACCACTGCCATCAGCTCATGAAAGCGGACCCCAGGTCTGCACAACTATTCAGCTCTACCTGGCCGTGCTTGATGATCTGAGCTTTGAGCAGGCGCAGGCCGTGCTTGAGCATGTCTACGATTGCTCTTCCTGTCTGCAGACTTATCGTCTCTTCAATCAGGTGAATCAGCTTCTGCGTAATCTAGAGCAAACACGCCCTTCTGCCCGCGTTGATCGCGCTGTTTATCAGGCTATTGCAACTCGCTGGGGGGCATCCAGGAATACCGCTGTGGCACAGCCTGAGGAGAGGCGCCAGGAGCAAGCGTACAGCGTTTCGCCCGCTCGCTCGCGCTTGACAGCTCTGCGACGCCCGGCCCGACGTCCCCTGCTTCGACGCCGTCTCTTCCTCTTACCGGCGGTCGCGGCTCTGCTGCTCCTGGTGCTTGGGGCCTCGCTGGGGGTAAGCATCTTCTGGCACCCGTCGCAGGCTTTTGCCTTGCCTCCGGGACTCTCCTGGAGGGGCTATGTGCTCTATCATCGTCAGACGAAAATGAGCGATGAAGGGCTGCCCTACCGTGTTGAAACCTACCATAACCTGGGCACGGGCGAGCTACATATCGAGGCCACTATGCCCGGGCGCCTTGATGTGGTATTGATCAGCGACGGTCAAACGGTACTTGGGCTAGATATGATGCACCATGTGGCTCAATGGAATCCCTCACGCTGGAATGTCCAGGATACAGCATTTGATCTTGAGCAGTTGCGCCGTGATCTCCAGCAAGGGAGCGCGCACTATCTTGGTGAGGGAGACTTTCAAGGGCAAACTGTCTACCGTATTTGGCTGCCCAGCGATTATATCTTGCTGCTAGATGAGCACTACCGTCCGGTCAATCTCCTGTATGCCAGTGGTGCTGAGCAGGGGCAACCGGTCTACGAGAGCGTGCGCCTGCTGCCGGAAGACCAGGTCCCCGAACATCTCTGGGAGATGCGTCCTCCCTCGGGCTTTTTGCCAGGTCAGCTCCCTGCCGAGCCTTAGCCTCGCTCCGGTTCTTGCTTGCTTGCATTGTTTCCAGGCTACGGGCTACAATGGGACAACGAGAGAGCAGCCGCGTCTTCTGATAGAGGGCTGTTCCAGCAATGAAGCAGTTTGAGAGGCTACACTGGCAGCAGGAGCATACATCATGGCAACAGAACCAGTGCCTGTGATCGTCGGCGCGGCCCGTACTCCGACGGGGAAATTCTTAGGGGGGCTTGCGAGCTTTACAGCCCCTCAGCTTGGGGCCATTGCCATCAAGGAGGCGGTGCGCCGTTCAGGTATCGCTGTCGAGACTATCGATGAAGTAATTATGGGCAATGTGGTCTCTGCGGGGCTAGGGCAGGCCCCGGCACGCCAGGCGGCGATTGGGGCCGGTCTGCCGGTCGAGATCCCTGCCTTTACTGTTAACAAGGTCTGTGGTTCCGGCCTTAAGGCTGTTATGCTAGCAGCTCAGGCCATTCGCGCTGGCGATGGACGCGCCTTTGTCGCCGGTGGCATGGAGAGTATGTCGAATGCCCCTTATCTCTTGCCCAAGGCGCGCACTGGCTACCGCATGGGACATGCCGAGCTGATAGACGGCGTCATTCATGATGGCCTCTGGTGCGCCTTTGAGCATATGCATATGGGGAACGAGGCAGAGATTATTGCCGAGGCCTTTGGCATCTCCCGCGAGGAGCAGGATCGTTTCGCATTGGGAAGCCATCAGAAAGCTGCGGCAGCTACAGCCGCAGGTCGCTTCAAGGATGAGATTGTTCCTATTGAGGTCAAGCAGAAAGGCGTTAGCGTCCTGGTTGAAAGCGATGAGCCGATTCGCCCTGATACCTCGTTGGAGGCACTGGCCAGGCTTAGACCGGCTTTCCAGGAGCAGGGAACGGTCACGGCGGGCAATGCTCCTGGACTCAGCGATGGAGCATCAGCGACGGTGGTGGTGGAGCAGACACTTGCTCAGGAGCAGGGTTTGCCGGTGCTTGCGCGCATTATTGGCTATGCCTCGGCGGCCATTACTCCCCGCTATATTTTCGCAGCACCTACACGCGCAGTCAGACGGCTGCTGGAACGCACTGGCTTGCGCCTGAGTGACTTCGACTTGATTGAGGTGAATGAGGCTTTCGCGGCTCAAACGCTGGCCAATGGGAAGGAACTGGGCTGGGACTGGAACCGGGTGAATGTGAATGGTGGCGCTATTGCCCTCGGCCATCCGATCGGCTCCAGTGGCTCGCGAATCTTGATTACGCTCATCTATGAGCTGCGCCGCCGCGGTGGAGGACGTGGCTTAGCAACGCTGTGTCTGGGCGGTGGTGGCGCCGTTGCCTTGGCTGTTGAGGTCTCGTAGACAGCGCGATTTTCCTCCGGTTACGCCTGGCTCCTCGCCGATTCTGCCTACCTCAGTGAGCGCCAGAACCGGCGAGGAGCAGAGAAGAGCGCTTCCTCAATCTTCCTTGCTTGCTGCTTACCCTCTTCACTAAGATCCTGGACGCTTTCTGTGCTTCTTGACTCCTCCTTCGCTCTCCTTTTTTGAGTATCTCGTCGATTCCTGCTTACAACACCTCTCTTTCTGACCAGCCTTCCTATATTAGGGTCATATATATGATTCATTTAAAATAATCAATATCAAATAAATCGAAGAAAAAGAAGTTACTTCTGCCAATGTGAATCGTCAAAATAGATGTCTTGGAAAATTAAATACTGGAAGGTTGAAACATATAAACATGGGTAAACAAGCTAGCTCTTTATCTGTGGTTATTCCTGTGCACAATGAAGTTGGAAACCTGGCGCTTTTACAGCGCAAAATCAGAGAAGCTATGCATAATATGCCTCTTGAGTACGAAATTGTCTATGTTGATGATGGCAGTACTGATGGCAGTTTCGCCCTGCTAGAGCGGCTGGCGGCGCAGGACCCCTCTGTCAGGGTAGTGAGGCTGAGCCGCAATTTTGGCCAGACGGCAGCTCTGGCTGCTGGGATAGCTCACAGCCGTGGCGAGGTGCTGGCGCTGCTCGATGCTGATCTCCAGAACGATCCGGCGGATATCCCTCGGCTCCTGGCGAAGCTGGAAGAGGGGTATGACCTGGTGAGTGGTTGGCGGCGGAGGCGACGGGGAGATCCCTGGCTGCGTTGCTTGCTTTCCCGCTTAGCCAATGCCATTGTTGCCAGGGCTACAGGTGTCCCTTTACATGACCTCGGTTGCACACTCAAAGTCTATCGCCGCACGGTCTTTGCTCATATTCCCCTTTACGGAGAGACGCACCGCTTTATCGCCGCCTATGCCTCCCTGGCCGGGGCACGCGTTGCTGAGGTTGAAGTGGTTCATCATCCCCGGCATGCTGGACGCTCACACTACGGGCTTGATCGGACGCTGCGGGTGCTGCTCGATCTCTTGCTCTTGAAATTCTATGGCAGCTTCGCAACGCGTCCTCAGCAGCTGCTGGGCCTGCCCGGGCTGCTGGCGCTCGCCCTGGGTCTGGCCTTCCTGCCAATTGCTCTGATGAAAGCCTTTTCGCGTGCAGGCAGGCTCCATAGATCCCAATGGGCGGGGCCGTTGTTGCTGGGGATGGCAGCCTGTTTCAGTTTCGGTCTCCTCTCGCTCCAGCTCGGCGTACTGGCAGAGATGCTGATGCGTACCTACTATGAGTCTCAGGGCAAGCAACCTTATATTGTACGCTGTACGGTCTCTGGTGCAGAAAGCTGTGAATGCTGGTAGCTCCTCTGAATAGGCTTAGTGGGTAAAGTTTTACTAAACTTCTGTTTGTGGCGAAAGTTGTAAGGGAAGAAGCAGGGAGAACACATGAAGATCCTAGTAATTGCTCCTCAACCCTTCTTTGTCCCCCGTGGAGTGCCTTTCAGCGTCTATGCCCAACTGCGCGCCCTGAGCGAGTTGGGCCATCATGCGGACGTGGTGACTTACCCGTTTGGAGAGCCGGTGACGCTGCCCCGAGTGCGCATCTGGCGTGTCCCCCACTTGCCCTTCGTGCGTGAGGTGCGGATTGGCCCTTCTATTGCAAAACTGTGTCTCGATCTCGTGCTCTGGCTTTGGGCTTGTTGGCGGCTTTGCTGCCAGCGTTATGACTGTCTTTGCTCCCATGAGGAGGCTGGAGTCGGCGGCGTTGTGCTTGCGCGGCTTTTCCGCTGCCAGCATGTCTATTATATGCACTCAAATCTTGCCCAGCAGGCGGCCTGTCTGGGCTATTCACGTCGGCGCTGGATGCTGCGCATCTTGGACTCTCTGCAACGCTGGGTCATTCGCCATGCCAGTGCGGTAGTGACGATCTGTCCTGCTCTGGAGCAAGAGGCCTGGCAGATGGGGGCTCGTGGCAAGACCTATCTGATTGAGAACGTCATCTTGCCGGAGGAGCGGGCAGAGATACTATCGATGATCCCCGGAGGACGGTATCCGAAGGAGCCGGGCGCTGCAGGGCTGCCAAAAACGCCTGGCCTGCCTGCGGCAGCTCCGGCGCCAGGCGAGACCGTGACCAGCCTCAGTCGGTATGAGTTGCTGCCTGAGTCCTGCGAGGCGGGGCCACTGGTGCTCTACACCGGAACGCTGGAGCGCTACCAGGGGATTGATCTGCTGCTAGAGAGCGCTGTCCTGGTACGACGGCGCTGTCCCGCAGTCCGTTACCGGATCATTGGCGGGCGACAGGATCAGATTGCGGCCTTGCAGCTGCTCTGTCGTCGTTTGAGCATTGAGGACGGGGTGGAATTTCTCGGCCAGCTTCCTCCTTCTGAGACGGCTGCCTGTCTGGAACAGGCGACAATCCTGGTTAGCCCCCGCTGTGCAGGGACCAACATGCCGCTGAAGCTGGCAAGCTACCTGTACTCTGGCAAGCCTCTGCTGGCGACCTCAATCGCTGCTCATACTCAGGTGCTGACTCCCGAGATAGCTCTGTTGGTACCCCCAACATCGCATGGGCTGGCTGCCGGTACTCTCTTCCTCCTGGAGAATCCGACCTACGCACGGGCTTTGGCTCGTGCTGCCCGGCGGTTCGCTATCAGACGCTGGAGCTGGTCCTCCTTCGTAGCCCAGCAGCAGCGCCTCTATACCGAAGTGGTCGCTGCTGAGGCAAGGAGGCCCTGCCAATGAAAGGCTATTTGCGTGATCTTTTCGCCGAGGCTGCGGCTGAGGAATGGCACCTGCCTCGCTGGCTGGGTCATCTCTATCTGGCACTACTGGAGCCTCCGCTTGGGAAGACGATCCGTCTTGATCTGCTGCGTGCAGTGCTGCGCGGCTATAGTGTGCGGGGAGAACGCTGGCTGGATCTTGGCTGTGGTATTGGCGATCTGACGCTAAGATTGGCGGCCTGCGGCGCTCAGGCGGTAGGGATCGAGCGCGATGAGCGCAAGGTTGCTCGTGCAATCGCTGTGGCCTCTCGCGCAGGGTTACCTAACGTGCGCTTTCTCGCCGCTGATGTCTGTCGGCTCAGGGAGCTAGAGCTAGGCTTGTTCGATGGTGTCTGTTGCCTGGCGGTCCTGGAGCACATCAGGGATGACCTCGCGCTGCTCAGAGAGATCGCTGCTGTGTTACGCCCCGGGGGCCTCCTGGTGTTGCAAGTCCCTTCGGCGTGTCGAAAGGTGCTGCCTGCCGCTGAAAGGGAAGATGGCCACGTGCGCCCCGGCTATGCTGTGCCTGAAATGTATGCTTTGCTCGAAGCCAGTGGCTTTCGTGTGGTCCGAGACGATTCACGTGACCCTCTCAATCTTATGTACTGTTGGTGCCTCTGCGCCCGGCTGTTGACAGGGGCGTTTGCAGGCCGTCGCCTCCGCGGTCCCTGCTTCGCCGCATTGGCCCCGCTCTTTCTTCCTCTCATTCGCTTCTCTTCTCGCTGTATAAGGCGAACTGGGAGCGAGTTAGCTTTCTTAGCTGTGAGGTGCTGATCGTGAGGAATACAGACTGTAGCATCGCTGGCTGTGGGTATCTCCCGATTCTTCAGCCTTCTGATTCTGATCTTAAGCTTATTGACCGATTTATAATCTCTTTCTCTACAACAAAGATAAGTGGCGGAGGAAGACGTATGCGCTGTCTTATTACCGGTGTCGCTGGTTTTATTGGGTCCCATCTAGCTGAGCGTCTGCTCTCTGAGGGGCATGAGGTCTGTGGCATCGATGTCTTTAGCGATTGCTATCCGCGCCAGATCAAAGAACGGAACCTAGAGGGACTCTTGACGTCCAACCGCTTTGACTTTATTGAGGGCGACCTGCTGCGGCTGCCTCTGGTCTCGCTGCTCGATGGCGTTGACTGGGTGTTTCATCTCGCTGCGCGAGCCGGTGTGCGGCAGGGATGGGGCAACGAGTTTGTCCGTTATGTGGATGCCAATGTACTGGTTACTCAACGTCTACTGGAGGCTGCTGTCCGCGCGGGAAATGTGCGGCGTTTCATCTGCGCCTCCTCTTCGGCGGTCTATGGCGAGGCTGCGCGTTTGCCTGTCAGTGAAACGGCTCCGCTCCGTCCCGTTTCTCCCTATGGGGTAACCAAGGTTGCTACTGAGCAGTTATGCATGCTTTATCACCATAACTATGGCCTGCCGGTGGTAATTCTGCGCTACTTTACTGTCTATGGCCCTCGTCAACGACCTGATATGGCTTTCTATCGCTTCTGTTCTGCGCTGGTCAATGGACAGCCTGCTCGTGTGTACGGTGATGGGCTGCAGACACGCGATGTGACCTATGTGGATGATGTGGTGGAGGCCAATCTGTTAGCGGCGGCGGCTCCTGCGGCAGTGGGGATGGCCTTTAATATTGCAGGGGGAGTGCAGGTCAGTATGCGCGAAGTCCTTGACTTGCTAGAGGAGATCAGCGGCGCTCCTCTGCCGGTGGTGTTCCTCGACGAGCAGCGTGGCGAGGCTCATGATACCTTTGCGGACATCTCGCGAGCCAGCCATGTTCTGGGCTACTCGCCGCGGGTGGGACTACGCGAAGGCCTGCAAAGAGAGCTGGATTATGTGATCGCTTATGCCCGTAGCCTGACGCCTCGTTTGTATCTTGGTTGGTCGTTGGCTGAGGATGATAGGCCGGATGCTGGGACTGGGGAGGAGAAACAATGAGAAGGCTACAGCTTACAATGCTCCCTGTTAGTCCGGCCTCTGACAAGAGGGAAAGCGCTAAGCCATCGGCCCCACAAAGTTTCTCTCGGCCAAGGGGGCTGACGCGCGTCAGGCTGTGCCCTCTGGCTAAGGAAGCGGAACTACCTTTTTTAGCCAAGCCCACCGATGAGGCGGGCCGCTTGCCGAGCGCTGCTTTACCAGGAGACGGGCCCTCTGGTACGGGAAGCTCTGGCGATGGCGCCCCTCATGCTCTGGGCAGCAAGCCCAGAGCGGGGATCTGGCGACTAGCGTTAGGGATGGTGATGTTGGTAGCTACGAGTGGGCTTGTCTGGAGGCTGCTTGCCACTCCTCCTGCGTGGAAGGAGTTGGACCACAGCCATATCAGCTATGCCTGCCTGCTATTGGGAGGCATCGGTGGACTGCTCGGTGTTGTGCTCAGTGCTTCCCAGTGGCATGCTCTCTTGCTGGCCCAGGGCAAGCGCATCGACTTGGCCGAGTTGATCAGGCTCTATCTGATAGGTATCGCTTTTAGCCACTGGCTGCCGTTGGGGATAGGAGGCGATGCTATCAAGGCTCTCTACTCGGGTCGAATGCTCGGCTCCTACGCGTTGGCCATCGCAACGCTGGCCCTGGCGCGCTTGCTGGGTTTGCTGGCATTGGGCCTGTTGCTCGGGGGGACGCTCTGTATGTGGGGGCAGCTCTTGCCTGCCCCCTTGGAAGCCGTGACCGCAGCGGTCAGCTTGCTCATTACGCTCTCTCTGATGGCTCTGTTTGGGGGGGCCAGGCTAGCCAACAGGCAGGCTAAAGGGTCTCGGCTGGAGGATAGATATAGCCCTCCTCGCTTTCTGGGGGGCAAGGAGCTAGGGGCAGCGCTGCTGGCAATTGCTGCCAGGCCAGGTGCTTTCCTGCCATCGCTGGGCCTCAGTCTCTCTTTCTGGGTCGTGGCCACGCTGAATTACTATGGCTATGGCCTGGCCCTCGATATCCATCTGCCGCTGCCCTGTTACTTGGTAGCCATTGCGCTAGCGGCTCTTGCTGCTGCGCTCCCTCTCTCGTTATGGAATGGCCTCGGGTTACGGGAAGGTACTCTGATCTGTATCCTGGCTCTTTATCATGTGCCTGCGGCTAAGGCTTTGTTGCTGGCTGGCTGTGCAGGTGCTCAGGGGATGGTGCTGACGCTCAGTGGCTGGCTGGTCTATGTCCTGCGAAGGAAGGGGGAACAATGAGCCATGACTCAGCAGCCACCAGCTAAACCTAAACGACGCCAGTTCAAGCCGGGCCTCGGTAGGCCTGGGTCCCAAGTGCACTTTTGTTTCGATGATGAGGAGAACACGCTTGCTCGGCCTTCCCTTTCAGGGTCGACAGATGAAATGGGAATGGCGCAAGATGCTAGAACCGGCACTGATGCTGAGGTGCAGTCTCAGCAGTCTCGGAGGGCTTTCATCCCTCAGCCCTTGCCGCTGGCGCGATCTGGGGAATGGGGGGAGCCGCCAATTTGGCAGATCGCGACTTTACGCCTGCGGATTCTTCCAGGCGCATGGGAGCGCCATCAGCGTCGCCGCCGCTTTTTTGTGGCTCTTGTGAGTAGCTGTCTGCTCTTTTTGCTCGTGGTGGGCTGGCTGGCTTTGCTACGCTCGTCAGCGCCGGCGGTGATCCTCTATCAGGCTCAAGGTCAGGACTACGCTCAGAGCCTGGGAGGCGAAGGCCTGGTCTATCCTCAGAGGCAGCTCGCGCTCTCTCTCCCCTTCGCAGGCAAGGTGGATGCTGTGCTGGTTAAAGTAGGCGACTCTATCGCAGCCGGTCAGGCCGTGTTGCGCCTCGATCCAGTGGAGTTGTCTCTACAGTTGAAGCTGGCCAGGGATGAGATGGCGGCGGCGGCGAGTTATTTGCAAGACGTGATGTCCAGCGGTAATCCGACCGCCGTGGCTCAGGCGCGTCAGCGCTATGCGCTGGCCAAAAGTAAGTATGAGGCTCTGCAGACTCGTTCTTCATCCTTGCTTGCGGAGGATTGCTTGCTGGCCCCACTCAGCGGAGTCGTGACAGCTATCAATGTCGTAGCCGGTCAATCCTTCTCCGCGAATTCTTCCTTGTTGACAATCAGTGACCAGTCGACAGTAATCGTGCATACCCGGCTACCCTTAAGGGCTCTTGGATTAGTCCATGTCGGTCAGTCTGCTGAGGTCTTTGCCGCCACAGGGGCTGCGCCTGTGCTTAAGGGGACGGTACTGACCATTGTGCCACGGGCTGACCCGCAGACTGACACGTTCGAGGTCTGGGTGGGACTGGATAATCGGCAGGGAATGCTCCTGCCGGGTATGAGCGTCTTCGTGCGCATTGCGGCGCAGGGTAAAGCGCTGGGACTGCCGCGGCTCGCCATCCTTGATCTAGATCTGGCACCTGCTGTCTTTATTGTCCAGCAATCCAAGGCTCATCTGCGTCCGGTGCACGTGATAGCGCGTTCTTCTGCCCGAGTCTTTATCGATACTGGTCTGAGCAGCGGGGACCTGGTCGTTTTGGTCGGTTTGGCTGACCTGCGCGATGGACAAGAGGTGCGAATAATCGGCACCGAGAAGGGCTAAACTCAATAGGTGGAAATGGGAGAAGAGAACGATGAAGCAAGGGGTTCATGCTCTGGTGATGGGGCCGGGACAGGGGTGCTGGACATGGTGGATGCTTGATCGTGGCCGGCTGCTCCTGGCTGGGGTCGTGATGCTAGGAGCGAGTAGTTTGCCCTGGTTAGCAGATCCCTTTCATGGGGGATATTCCCCGTGGGAGATTCCACTTGCTCCAGGATGGTCATTAGCAGCACCAGGTACGGCAGGCTCCCTGCTGACCAGTGTTGGGGCTGGCTCTGTAGTGGCGGCTCTCGTTTGCCTGGGCTGTGCTGCTTGGGGGCCATTAGAGCGTGCTATCGCTGCTGCTTCCTCTGATAAGCGATGCTATGGCTATCGTTTAGTCGGAATTTGTTGCTTATTGCCACTCTGTCTGTTCCTACTCCACTTTGTGTGCATCGACACTCAGCTTGGCGATGAACTGGCTTATCATAAGCTAGAGGCTCAGCTGATCCTGCGTCACTTAGGCTACAATCTTCCCCGGGACTGGTGCCCTGTCACAGCTCCCTTCGCGCTGGACATGGCGACGTTCCATTGGCGCCTCGTCTTGTTGGTGGATCAGCTACGGCCAGGAGCCCTGCTACCGCTGGTAGGCCTGAGTTTATGGGGGCGCTGGCCGAAACGCGGGGAAAGGTCCTGCACCTTCCTTCAGGCGGGCTTTTTACGTCCGCTCTCTCTAGTAGCCTTAGTAGCCTTGGTAGGAGGCGGCTCTCTCTTGCCGGCGATTGGGACCCCACTATGGGGATGGCTGTCTATGCAACAGGTAGATTTGGCCATCGCCGCAGGCGACTATCAGCAGGCTCTTGGCTGGTTAGAGCTGTCTCGCCAGGCTGCCCCAGCCACTGGCGACTCTGCGGCCTATCAGGAGCGACTTGGCCAAATCCTTTCTGGTTTAGAGCCTCACTCGCAAACGGAAACGGTGAGCTTTGCACTGGCTCGCGCCTTTCTTCAGCAGCGAGCTTACTTGCGAGCCTATCAAGTACTATTCCCCCTCTGGTTAAGCCATGTACGGCAGAAGGAGCCTCCTGATCCCTGGCTAACTACTGCTCTGAGTGAGGCTCTGGCGGGCCTGGTGGAAGCCGCCTGGCCTCCCGCCTTGCTCTCGGGGGATACGCCGGCACGGAACCACAGACTGACCATTGCTCAGGGCTGGCTCATGCGTCTCGTGCTGGTCAATCCTCATAGCCTCTACGCGCATTATCTTCTGGGGAGAGTTGCCTATGAGCTTCACAACTATGGTGGCTGCCGGGCTGAAATGAGCAACGTGCTGGCGCTCTCCTCGGATGACGATCTCCGCTCGTCCGCCTACACCTACATTGGCCTGGCAGAAATTGCCCTAGGACACTCTGTGCAGGGGCGGGAGGCCTTGCTCATTGCTGTCGCGCTTGATCCCGACTATCGCAATAACACGGCACGTGAGGCGCTCTCTGGATTGCACTAAGATGCTTTGAGATATGAAAAAGTTCTAAAAGAAGCAAGAAGGGATGGTCGTAGGGTCTTATGATGAAGCATTGGTTCTGGGGGCATGTAAGTGCTGAGTGGCTAATCACGCCCTCGCTGGCTGCGCAGCAAGCTCAGCAAAAGCCTCTACTCTTCTCTCTTCGGCGCTTTTTCCCCAATGCTGGCAGTCTCTGTTTACTGTTATTGGCAGTGTTAGGAGCAGCCTGGTTCGCCTGGCAAGTGGCTATAGTCCCACAGTCAACCGACTTTGATCCTGACTGGGAAGCGGCCCGCTGGATTACAGCAGCAGACGGCAGCGCGCCTGTTGCCTATTTTCGTTATACACTGCAGCTCAAGGCATGGCCAGAAGTAGCGGTTCTTACAGTAGCAGCGCAGCAGACCTTTACACTGGCTGTCAATGGGGTAGCGCTGGGCAACAATCAGGGCCAGTTTGCTCCTCGGGCCTACATCTACGATATACGGCGCGCCTTACGTATCGGCGTCAACGTCGTCGCTGTGCGTGTAGCTAATGCCGACCTACAGTTACCAGCCCTGAGAGCTTTGCTAGAGCTAAGGAAGGGAGCAACAGTCTATCACTATGGCTCTGGAGAGTCCTGGCACGCGACTGCTCAAAGCGGTCTAGCCCATCGTCGTGATGCGGTCGCTTCCAATGCCTGGAGCTTGCCCGGCTTCGACGCGGCTGACTGGCGACCGGCCCGAAGCTTTCCGGGAAAGATGGACTCCATCCCTTATCTCTCCGTGAATCCCCGCCTTTATCAGCAACCCCTGCCTCGCCTCTGGCTCAGGACTGACAGTCCCGATGCCTGTTTTTTCAGGCTCCTCGATATACCAGCAGACGCAGCCAGGGTCTGGTTACGTCTTGGAAGTACCGCCCAGACAAGCATCTATCTGAATGGCAGCCTGCTGACAACCCTGAGCGGCGGATGGCAGCCACTGCCCTTCAGATCTGCGTCTTCGCGAGCGAGCTATCAAGCCGGGCTTGCGGTGATGCTCTATGAGATCTCGCCCTGGCTGCACCCCGGTCACAATGCGCTTGCCATCCACGTGATGGCGCCGGCCCCGCTGGCTGACGGGGAGATAGAGCAAGGAGCTGGCAAGGCCAGCGTACTGGCCGACATCATGATTGAGCATAGCCAGGGTCGGAATCTCTGGCTGGAACCATCAGAGGCCTGGCGTCTGGTCAGCCATCAGGTTTGTGGACGGCTGGGAACGGAACAGCCGCCGAAGCGCTGGCCAGCAGCCCCGCTGGAACCGTCCTCTGCTCCTTTGCTCCTGCCATACCTGAGCGCGGTCTCACTGATCTCGCCTTCGCTACTCTCTATCCCTGCCAATGGATGGCTGGTCATCGGCGGAGCGATGGCAATTGTGGGGTTACCGTGGCTGGTACTGGGCTTACTGCTTGGCCTACGCTGTTCCACTGCGCCGCGTCTCATCTGGCGACCCTTGAGCCTGGCGGTAGTACCACCGCTGACGCTCGTCTGCCTGCTCATTGTGCTGGCACGCCTTCCACTCTTTCCGCATCCCTGGCCGTATACCTGGCTCTGGCTTGAAGGCCTGGGAGCACTGCTGCTGCTGGACTATGCAGCGCTGGCCTGGGCAATCTGGTCCAGCGCCCGGCTTCGGGCCAGCTCAATAGCGATACTAAGTGAGGGCGGGGGAGCTGAGAGGAAAACGGTAAAGACGAGAACAAATACTACGGTTGGCTCAGCAATATGGCTCCGGCTCCAGAATTGGAGGCCATTGTCGTCTCACTGCCAAGCGACCCCTCGATCTCTTTGGAGATCCTGGCACTTCTGGGGCGCTCTGGCACCCATCATAGTCATAGCCGTACTTCTGTCTGGCTACCAGCTCTCGTATGAGCCTTACTGGCAGGATGAGCTTTCTAGCTACTACGCCGCACGTGGCATTTTGAGCACGGGCTGGCCATTCTTCCCCTCAGGTTTTCTCTACACGAAAGCAGAACTCTACTCCTATCTGCTAGCAATCTGGAATGCACTCTTCGGTGAGCATCCAGCACTGACCCGTGCCATCAGTGTTGGAGAGTACCTGGTGAGCCTGCCGTTACTCTACTTTGCCGGGCGCTACCTCTTCTCCCGGCGCGTGGCCTGGCTGGCCACGGCCATGCTGGCCTGCTCGCCCCTCGCTCTGATCTGGTCGCGTCAGATGCGCATGTATCAGCAAGCGCAACTCCTCACGCTCCTGACCCTGTTGCTCTTTTATGGCTGCCTGCAGCGCCCGGCGCGCTCTCGCCTCATCTATGGAGCTGCACTCAGCCTGTTAGCGACCTATCTAAGCCATGAAGAGACCTTCATTATTCTGCCAGCTCTGCTGCTCTGCGCTCTCTGCTGCAGAGACCGGCGGCGACTTAGTCTCTCCGCTCTCTGGCGTTCACCCTCCTGGCAACGGGCTGCTTTGCTTTGCGGAGCAGGCATCAGCGCCCAACTCTTGCTAACCCATTTCAGCCGCCCGCCTGTCCTGGGTACTGATGCTTCGCAACGACCACTTATCCACTTCACAATCAATAACTTTATCTTCTATGCAGAAATGCTGTTTAATCCTATCGCTAGCGAGCGGACGCCCTGGCTCTTTCTCAATTCCATCGGCCTGGTGCTAGGCTGTCTACAGGCCGTACGTAGAAGAGATCCACGCGCCTGCTACTGTGTCTTATTCTTCCTCGCTGCCTGGCTGACACTGGTCTATGCTTTCACACTCCAGGCTGATCGCTATCTCTATCCGCTGCTGCCATGCTACTACCTGCTCAGCGCCTACGGGACGAGTGGGCTAATCCAGAGGCTGGGAAGCGCAACAGCAGCCGTGGCGGATGCGAGCCTGTCGCCTTCTGAGTGGAACTGGAGACGCCTGATAGGAACCCGGCGCCTCATGCTGATAGGAAGCTCGGGTTTACTTTGTGCTCTTCTCTTAATTGCGCCGTTGATAGCGATGAACGCAAGTAGTCTATTCCTGAGCCGGCTGCTGGGCCTCCCCTACCATCGTCACTATGCCGACTACGATCTCATAGGGGCCTATCTACGGCAGCATCTACGCCGAGGAGACGTGGTAATTGCGGTAGCTCCCGCCAACTGCGTACGCTACTATGTTGGGCAAGTCGATTACTTTTTCTCCATCGATCGTGCTCTCTATCTCATGGAACGGCATGGGCAGATCATCGAAACCGCCTCCGCCGCGGAGGCACTCCTCAACCAGGATGATTTTAGCGCAGTGCTAGCTGAGCATACACGCATCTGGATTGTCTCAGATAACGGGCCATATGAGGCCGCTGTCAGAAAGCGCTTTATCTTTCCCTCCGATGTGCACCTGGTCTTTGAAGGGTACGCATCGGCTCTCTATCTGCGCGGCGGTTAGCTATTTCGGAGGGTCTAATTCTATGCGTAAGAAGCTATACATGATATTGAGAATTATCGTGTGGATTGTGATTGTGCTTTGGGTAATTATGACAGCAGCAGGGTACATTGTGAGCTGCGCCCCGCTGTGGGAGCGGCTCCCGCGTCCGCCCTTACTTGTAGGGAGCAACCTTGCACCCACTTCAGAGCAGCTCCCGACCTCGCTGGCCTTGTCAGCCGACTGGCCTGAGCAGGCCGAGACAGTCATTGAACAGGTGCTAGAGAACATGCATGAGCATGCCTGGAATGCGCAGGCCAGAACACATGGCCTGCGCACTGGCGGCCTCTTCATTAACTGGAAGATGAGCGACCCCCAGCATGTCAATGCTCTGCGTCCCAACCCGCAAGAGGGAACACTAGAACGACACGATCCCCAGGTCGATCTGCTCTATCTCAACGCTCTAAGCTCCTATCGGCGTCTCCATCCAGACAGCAAAATCTATCAGGCTGATCTTCAGCGTATCCTGGCAGTAGTCAAGCTGGCATTTAAAGGCTACAACCTACCCAAAGGCTGGATCTACTTCTCTCTTCTCACCCCAGGCCTCACGCTGCCCGATGCCGCTTTGCTGGAGGAAGCGCGCGCAGTGGCCGAACGCTTCTATCGCTTTTGGTATGACCCGCTCCTAGGAGGAGTCTACGATCGGCTCCATCGGCCTCCAGATTACAGCACGGTTCATACACTGGAATGCGGCGCCGCATTAATCGACGCTGGAAAACGCTGGCATATGCCGGCATGGAGAGAAGCCGGAGAGCGAACCCTGCAACACGTCATCAACGTGGCCTTTGACACCCGTTGGCACCTGCTTCGTGAGAGCATGGTAGTGGGTCCCGCTGGCCATGATCAGCCGCAAAGCGATGAGGTAAGAGCGGCCTCCGAGGGAGAGGCAGTCTCAGCGCTGGCGCTCGCTTATCGCCTCACAGGTCAACGACACTACCTCACACTGGCAGGCCTGTTGCTGCGGAGCCTCTTCATGACTAGCGGTCTCTGGGATGAGCAGCGTGGCGGCTTCTACTTTGCTCTTCACCTGAGCAATGGCAAAGTAATCCAGGATTACAAGGAGACGCGTGCTCAGTGCCTGACGGTAAATGGCCTGCAGCTCTATAATGCCCATGCCAGCGCCCCATTCCTCAGCCAGGAGCGTTCCTTGATCGCCTTACTCTTGGGACCATTTTACGAGCATACCTATCATGGCTACTTTTATCGCCTGAGCGCTGATTTCCAGATCTACGTTAGCAAAGCCGGTGCTGGGATCGGTAAAGAAGACTATTTCACCTCGGAGGCAATGGGCTGTGTACTCAACGCTTTGTTCGCCGTGCTCCTGCCGGCATAGATCCCGGCTGCTAGCTCTCCATAACGGGAACCGCATGAACAAGCTTAATGGCCTGGTACTCCGCTAACGCTGGTTGGCCTTCGACTGCTGGCGGATCAGAGTTAGCAGGCTGCCAGCTAGAAGGTAGGAGAGTGCCATGACGATAAAAGCAACCTGGAAACCGAACTGATCGATGAGCCAGCCGATGATGCCTCCCCAGGCAGAGCCAACGCCGAAAGCGAGCGCAAAGTACAAACTAAAGGCATTGTCGCGCAAATCGCGGCTGGCTGAGTCGGCCAGGTAGGCTTGAAGCAAAGGAGCTTCGGCATAAACAGCCAATCCCATCAGCAACAAGGCCGGAGGGATCAGCCAGAAAGGCATACCTGGACGGGCGACCTCAATGAAAAGAAGCGTAGTCGCAGCCGAGGCCCCATAGAACAGATAGAGCATGGGGCGACGTCCCAGACGATCCGACAGCCGTCCGCCAAGCAACGGGCCAATCACGCTGCCAAGGAGCAGCAAAGTCAGGAGTATCCCCTGCCAACGGCTATCGACATGGCGCACGTTCTGCAAATATAAGGGGACATAAGTCGTGACATTGCCCAGACCACGCCCGCCAGCCGCAATGATAGAAACAGCCATGATAATCAGGAGGGTACGATCGCGCAACGGCAACAATAAGCTTTTGACCACCTGGAGCAGCTCAGGCCCGCGCCCGAGGAGGCTGCGAGCCGATGGTAACGCGCTTCCCGCTGCTCGCCGCCGGGCACGCTGACGCCGGTCGAGAGGTCCACCCTCCTCGAGCAGGATCAGAATGGCAATGCCGATCAGGATACCGGGCAAAGCAGCCACATAGAGCAAAGGGCGCCAGCCCCAGAGTCCGAGCAGAGGACCAGCGATAAACGGGACAGCCAAGGTGCCGATATTCCCACCGGCGATGTGCCAGGCTAGAGCATAGCCATGTCGACGCTGGCCATAGCGGTCGGTCAGATAAGAGCTACCTACTGGATGCTGCGGAGCAGTGGCCAGCCGAAAGGCAGTACTCCAGGTCATCAAAGGCCAGAAACCATTGATCGTACCAGTAAGAAAAGTGCTCAGACCGCCGAGGATCGCACCGCTGCCAAGCAGCACCTTACGCAGGATATAGCGGCTGAGTAGACCAAAGACCACCTGAAGAAACCCGCCCAGGGCATTGGGCAGAGCTACCACCAGACCAATCTGGGTATAGCTGAGATGATACTCTGCCTGGATAAGAGGGTAAACAAGCGGCATCAAGACAGTGATAGCATGAATGAAAGCATGAGCTGTACTGACCAGGAAAAGATCCCGCCCTGCTGCGGGCAAAGCAGCGATCTGCTCTTCCGAAAGCGTAGCATCGCGACTCAGACCATCAGTTGCCTTCTGCTCTGCTTGTTGCATAAGATCCCTCCCAGTTAAGTGTAACATGGAAAGAAGCGCGGGAGGAGAGAGAAGAAAAAGGCGCTTGTCAATAAGCGGTGGGCTATGCGGGGGCCGCAGCTATGGTACAATACAACTGTGGAAATCGTCCCGGGGGACGGCAAGGTCAATGGCTCAGGCCGTCCCGCAGGGTTCTCTCTCGATGAAGAGGAGTGAGCGGCATGCTAGACCAGGAATCTGTAGATGTTGGCAAGGAACCCGGCCTTGTGCAGGGAACCCTCTTTGATAAGACCGAACTTGAGAGGCTGGCAGCCGAGCAACGGCGCTGGGAAGAAACCACACTGAAACAGTCGCTGGAGCGTATGCCTGAGCGCGAGCACCTCGTAACCACCTCCAGCGTGCCTATCAAGCGCCTCTATACCCCGCTGGATGTCGCCCACCTGGATTACATGCGCGATATTGGCCTACCGGGTGAGTATCCGTTTACCCGCGGCGTACAGCCGACGATGTATCGAGCCAAGCCGTGGACCATGCGCATGTTTGCCGGCTTCGGCACGGCTGAGGATACAAACGCGCGCTTCAAGTATCTACTGCAGCAGGGACAAACAGGGCTATCGACAGCCTTTGACATGCCCACGCTCTACGGCTATGATACTGATCACCCAATGGCTGCCGGAGAGTTCGGCAAATGTGGCGTAGCGGTCTCCTCACTAGCCGATATGGAAATCCTCTTTAAGGATATTCCTCTTGATCGCATTACGACCTCCATGACCATCAACAGCCCTGCGGCAGTCATCTGGGCCATGTATATCGTCAATGCAGAGAAGCAGGGTTACCCACGTGAGAAACTAGGAGGAACGCTACAAAACGATATCCTGAAGGAGTACATTGCTCAGAAGGAGTTCCTCTTCCCGCCTGAGCCTTCGTTACGCCTCGTCGTCGATACCATCGAGTTTGGAGCGCGCTACATGCCGCGCTGGAACACAGTGAGCATCAGTGGCTACCACATCCGTGAGGCAGGTGCCACGGCTGTCCAAGAGCTGGCTTTCACCATTGCCAACGGCATGACCTATGTAGAAGCAGCCCTCCAGCGTGGCCTGAAGATCGATGAATTCGCGCCGCGACTCTCCTTCTTCTTCGACGTACATAATGATTTCTTTGAAGAGATCGCCAAATTCCGCGCGGCGCGCCGCATCTGGGCCAAACTCATGCGTGAGCGCTATGGAGCCAAAAATCCACGGTCCTGGTTGCTCCGCTGTCACGCCCAGACAGCCGGTGTCTCCCTGACAGCGCAGCAGCCAGAGAACAATATTGTACGCACAACTATCCAGGCTCTGGCCGCTGTGCTCGGCGGCACGCAGTCGCTCCATACCAACGCCCTCGATGAGGCCCTGGCCCTTCCCACAGAGAAAGCGGCCCTGATTGCGCTGCGTACCCAGCAGATCATAGCCTATGAAAGCGGCGTTACCAATACCGTTGACCCGCTCGGAGGCTCCTACTTCGTGGAAAAACTTACCGACGAGACCGAGCAAGCGGCTTGGGAGTATATCAGGCGCATCGAAGAACTAGGGGGAGTGCTGGCTTGTATCCAAAATGGCTTCTTCCAGCGAGAGATCGCTGAATCAGCTTATCGCTATCAGCAAGAGATCGAGCAGCGTAAGCGCATCATCGTTGGCGTGAATGAGTACGTGATGGAAGAGGATATGAAGGTGCCCACGCTTTACATCGATCGCGAAGGGGAGCGTGTCCATCTAGAACGCCTGAACCGTGTACGCAGAGAGCGCGATCAGACGGCTGTGCGGAAGGCTCTCGACAACCTGCGCCGTGTAGCCGAAGGAACAGAGAATACCATGCCGGCCATCATTGAGGCCGTGAAAGCCTATGCCACCCTGGGCGAGATCATGGATGTCTTCCGCTCAGTCTTCGGAGAGTATACAGAGCCTGCCGTCTTTTAGCCCAGGCTCGGGCTGACGCACTGGCACTACGCCCGTCCAATGCTATCCAGGGGAACAGATCAGAGATAGACTGGCCAGCCAGCTTCAAAACCAGGCCCCAGGGATGGGTGAGCTGATAAACAGGGGTGGAATCCCTGTCCCTGTCTTGGCTTGCCTGCTTGATTGCTTAGCTGGCCGCCAACTGTTCCCCTCATTTTCCGCGGGCAGGGCCAATGCGTTGCGTGCAGGCCCTGCTGATGGCATAATAGAATATCGCGCGACCCCTTGGGGTAAGAGAGTGATAGGGCGTTACCTGATTAAGGTGAGGATCGAGATGCGATGCAGTGGATAGAATTAACGGTACAAGCGCACCCAGAGGCGGTTGAGTCCGTCAGTGAACTCCTCATGCGTTATACGCATGGCGGCGTAGCCATTGAGGAGCCGATCGAGCTGCTTGATGACGGACAAGAATATCGCATTCTCCCTGGTCATCCGGTGAAGATTCATGCCTATCTGGCAGTCGATGGCAAGGAGGAGGAGGCCCGGCAGCGCATTGCCGAAGGACTGTGGCATCTGGCCAGCATCGGTACCGGACTGGTGGGAGAGCTAGAAACGCGCCTGATCCGAGAAGAAGATTGGGCGACCGCCTGGAAAGAGTCCTATCATGTAACGCACATAGGCCGGCGCCTGGTCATTTGCCCATCATGGCGTGAGTACACTCCGGCTCAGGGCGAAGTCGTGATGACGCTTGACCCGGGGATGGCCTTTGGTACAGGCCTGCACCCAACAACCAGGATGTGTCTGGAAGAACTAGAAAAGCGCATTCAGCCGGGGATGCGTGTACTCGATCTTGGAACAGGCTCGGGTATCCTGGCCTTAGCCGCGGCCTTGCTGGGAGCTGATGAGGTCGATGCCTACGATATTAGCGATGTGGCTGTCGCCAGCGCCCGTGAGAACGTGGAGCGCAATCATCTCAGCGAGCGCATTCGGGTCATCCACGGCACCCTTGATGAAGAGCGTAGCCAGACCCTGGCTGGTCGCTATCATCTGATAGTGGCGAATATTCTCGCTGGCGTAATCTGCTCATTGGCACCGCTCATGGCTACGGTACTGGCACCCGGGGGGCTACTGCTGGCCAGTGGCGTGCTGCAGGAGCATCGCGAGAAGGTCGAACAGGCTTTGAGAGAGGCGGGATTGTCTCCCCTGACCACTGTCCAGGCCGATGACTGGTTACTCTTTGTCATGCGCAAAGCGGCCTCATAAGCGGCTATGCACCGTTTCTTTGTCCCGCCTGAGTTGTTGATCCAGACCACGACCAGCCGGTCCGCGACGCGCCGGGTCATGTTGCCACCGGCAGTGGCTCATCAGGTACGCGATGTTTTGCGGCTTCCCCTCGATGAGCATCTACTCCTGCTTGATAACACGGGCGCTGAGGTCGAGGCCCGAATCGTCCACACCGGGCGGTCCGGCGTCGAAGTAGAGCTTCTCGAACGACGGGAGGGCAGCGGAGAGGGCTGCCTCCGGCTGGTGCTCTATCAGGGACTGCTGAAGTCGGCCCGCTTCGAATGGATTCTAGAAAAGGGGACGGAGCTGGGCATCAGCGCCTTTGTACCACTACGCTGCCAGCGGTCACAGGTAGGTCTGGAGGCTATTGGCGCCACGAAAATCCAACGCTGGAGACGTATCCTCCAAGAGGCGGCAGAGCAGTGTGGTAGAGCACGTATCCCCGAATTGCTCCCCGTACGCAATCTCCGCCAGGCGTTAGCCGAGCTGCCTGCTGATGCCTTGATTGTAATGCCGTGGGAACAGGAGAAGTTGCTCAGTATGCGCGCAGCTTTGCGCGCTCATCAGGAGCAGGTCCGTGCAGCTTTGCTGAAAGGCCCATTAACGGTAGCCCTCTTTATCGGCCCCGAAGGCGGCTTGACTCCCGAGGAAGTGGCGCTAGCGCGTGAGCGTGGCGCCCTCATTGTCTCACTTGGTCCCCGCATTCTTCGCGCAGAAACGGCGGCTCTCGTGGCCGCTGCCAATGTGCTCTACGAATACGAGCATATGGAGAACCCTTCCGGCGAGACAGCTTGATCGCCGATCTCTGGGCCAGGGGCGAGCAAACATCTCCCTCTTTTCCTGGTCTCCCGCGTGCTAAGAAATTTTTGGAAGTCGGGGCCAAACCCGTTGACAAATCGCCAGAGATGTGCTATCTTAATGGCACAAGGTTAGAGAACTCCTCTCTAATCCAAGTTGCGGGAGTGGCTCAGTGGTAGAGCGCTTCCTTGCCAAGGAAGATGTCGCGGGTTCGAATCCCGTCTCCCGCTCCAGGTGCGGCGACGTGGCCAAGTGGTAAGGCAGGGCTCTGCAAAAGCCCGATCAGCGGTTCGAATCCGCTCGTCGCCTCCCTTCTCTGATGTAAAGGCGTGATGCTTGGTGCTCACGTCTTTTTTATTGTTAAGGACTCCAGCGCATGCGGCAGCAGCGTAGCTACTCCACCAGAGCGATTGTCCTCAAGCGGATCAACCTCGGTGAGGCCGACCGCATTGTAACACTCCTCACTCCCTCTCATGGGAAGATCCAGGCGGTAGCTAAAGGAGTACGTCGCCCGACCAGTAAGCTCGCTGGTCACCTGGAACTCCTCTGCCACAGTCAGCTGCAATTGGCTGTTGGGCGCGACCTGGATATCGTAACGCAGGCAGAGAATCGCGAGAGCTTTCTTGATCTGCGGACAAGCCAGTGGCATATGACCTGCGGTTTTTACCTGGCTGAGCTGGTAGATCGGTTCCTTGAGGAGCATATCCAGCACAGTCGGGTGTACTTTCTCATGCTGGAGATGCTACGCGCCCTCGACAGCGATGCGGCTCTCTCGCAGCAAAAGCAAGCGGCTGATAAAGCGGACGATCCCTTACACACAGTCTCTCAGTTGCTGCTGCGCTACTTTGAGATTCATCTCCTAGGCCAGGTAGGTTATGAGCCGGCCTTTCGGGCCTGCGCTCATTGTGCTACCGAGCTACGTCCAGAGCAAAACGGCTTCTCCGCTTCATTGGGGGGGGCCCTTTGTCCTCGCTGCTCACGTTTCTGGAGTCGCCCTCTCTCAGTCAAAGCCCTGCATGTACTGCGCGTGCTGCAGCGTAGCGAGTGGCAGGCCGTCCCTCGTTGGCAGCTCGATGCCCCTCTCCTGCTGGAAATTGAGCGCGTAATGTATGATCTCCTCCGTTTCCATCTGGAGCGCGACTTGAAAACTTGGAGCTTTCTTGAAATGCTGCGCCTGGAGCGAAATTCTAATGGTCCCGCCCTTCCCTCTGGTCAGAATCTGTGATAGAGTGTGCTCAGGTCAGTCCTTTTGGGGTTATC
The DNA here is from genome assembly GCF_059696725.1 of Thermogemmatispora argillosa. Lineage (NCBI taxonomy): Bacteria > Bacillati > Chloroflexota > Ktedonobacteria > Thermogemmatisporales > Thermogemmatisporaceae > Thermogemmatispora > Thermogemmatispora argillosa. The sequence goes on from NZ_AP019377.1 coordinate 3,681,668, forward strand.
GTTCGGCTTCTTGGCCTATCTCCTTGCGAGGAGGTTTTCTTATGAATCCATCTGCTCCCTCCGTCAACGCCGACCTGGGAGTCTCTAAACGGCGCACCTCCAGCTATGCAGCCTATGCCTTCGCGATCATGTTTTCTATTAATTTCCTCAACTACATGGATCGCTACATCTTCACAGGCGCGTCTTCCGTCATTGGCCAGGAGCTGGGGCTAGGCCTTGACCAGCTTGGCTATCTTGGCTCAGCCTTCCTTATCATCTACACGCTGGGGACACTGCCCTTTGGTATCTGGGCCGATCGTACACTGCGTAAGAACGTGGTGGCGTTCTGTGTAACTATCTGGAGTCTGGCCACTGCCTTGACGGCCCTGGCTGGCAACTTTATCGCCCTCTTCCTCGCTCGAATGGTCCTGGGGGTCGGTGAGGCTGGCTACTATCCCGCCGGCATAGCTTTGCTGAGCGACTACTATAGCCGTAAGAAGCGGGCCCAAATCATGAGTCGCTGGGGAGCTGGCTCAATGCTTGGTCTGATGGTGGGTTACGTTCTCGGCGGCTTCGTGGCTGGCTTAGGAAAAGGAACCTGGCGCTTTGCTTTTCTGATCGCGGGCATCCCCGGCCTGGTGCTTGCCCTGTTAGCCTGGCGCTTGCGGGAACCGAGACGCAATGAGGCCGATGAGCAGGAGAGAATGGAGGCGGAGCAGGCCGGCGGCCTCTTGACGGAGGAAGAGCAGAGAGACTCCTCTCTCGTGCAGAGGCATGTCAAATCAATACTCCAGGCGCTGACCTATCTCTTAGGGGGCTTCATCTTGGGTGGGGTTGTTAGCAGCCTGGTGCTCAAAGACTGGGGGATTGCTCTGGCCTTTGTGATCATCGGTCTGGTCCTGGTGCTGGTCATTGCCCTCTTAGCGCTTGGCGGTCTGCTCGTGATGAGTCGCTGGCAGCAAGTCAGTAGGCAGGCGCCCACAAGCGAAAAAGTGACAACGCCTGCCCCCGCTCCGGCTGAGGCGGAGGAGCGCGTCGCTGTTTCCTGGCGTCTACTTCGGCAAGACTTCACGGCTCTGTTGGGCATTCGCAGCCTGATTGTGCTGACTCTGGTCCAGGCCTTTGCCTTCTACGCCCAAGGGGCGAGCGTCACCTTTTTGCCAGTCTATCTGCACCAACAGGATGCTCTGGGGCTGACGGTGGCGCAAGCGGCGACCCTCTCGGGCGTGGTGGTGGTCATTGCCGGCATTGCAGGTATGATCATCGGCGGCTATCTGGCAGATATCTTGAATACCTTCCATCCGGGGGCGCGTATTCTTGTTTGTGGTATCGGCTTTTTGCTCTGCGCGCCTAGCTTTGCCCTGGCGGTGACGGTCCGTAGTACTACCGCTTTCATGGTCTTTTTCTTTATCACAGCCATGCTCATCTTGCTTTATAATGGACCATGCACGGCGGCCATTCAGGACACTGTGCCCTCGGCCCTGCGCGCCTCGGCGCTTGCCCTGGCCCTGCTGGTCGCTCACTTGCTCGGCGATGCCTTTGCGCCATCGCTAGTTGGCGTCCTGGCCCAACATTTTGACCCAACGCATGGCGGCCATTTCGCACACAATATCGCCGGTCAGGACCTACGCCAGGCGCTCTTAGTGACCTGTGTTCCGATGCTGGCGCTGGCTGGACTGATTGGAATCTTCGGCGCGCGCTGGATGAAGAGCGACGTTGCTGCCGCCCAGCGTGCTGACGCGCTGGCGCAGGCACGTGGTACAGGTGCTATCTCAGCATAGCCGAGGTCAGTCGCGCTTACAACAGGTGGGCATGGTGAGGAGAAAAAACAACAGGCATCTCTTCATCGGAGTCTGGTAAGTAATGGTGCATTTTTATGAGCTGACGACAATGGATGCAGCCCAGCGCCGGCGTTTACTGCGCCGCGCTGAGCTGCATATAGAAGAGATAACGGAGCGCGTGCGTCCGATCATAGAGGACGTGCGTTTGCGTGGCGACGCCGCTGTCCTGGAGTATACAGCCCGCTTCGACGGCGTCACGCTGAGCACAGAGCGCCTACGCGTAAGCACAGAGGAAATCGAGCGCGCTCATCGCCAACTTGATAGCCGGGTACGCGCAGCTCTGGAGCAGGCCATTAGCAACGTCAAGGCTTTTCATCAACGGCAGTTGCCGCATGAGCAATGGTATACCCAGGTCATGCCGGGCGTCATAGCCGGCGAGATGGTAACGCCGATCAGCAGCGTAGGTCTCTATGTACCGCGCGGCAAGGGGGCCTTTCCCTCGGTGATGTACATGCTGGCCGCTCCTGCCAGCATCGCTGGAGTGCCGCGCATCGTGGTCTGCACGCCTCCGGGCCCTGATGGAGAAATTGACGCAGCCTCCCTGGTAGCTGCCGATCTCTGTGGCGTGCATGAGATCTACCGCGTCGGTGGCGCGCAAGCCATTGCCGCCCTGGCCTACGGCACCGAAACCATTCCGCGGGTGCATAAGATCATGGGACCTGGCAGCGGCTATGTCGCAGCCGCCAAGCGGCTACTGTATGGAGTCGTTGATGTCGGGCTGCCTGCGGGACCGAGCGAAGCCATTCTACTGGCTGACGATAGCGCTGATCCCGAATTAGTCGCGCGCGATCTTTTGATCGAAGCTGAACATGGTCCCGACTCCTCCAGCTTGCTGGTCACGCCAGATCGAGCTCTGGCAGAAGCTGTCAAGCAGCGCCTGCCTGAAAAGATTGCCGCTCTGCCAGAATGGCGGCGCGCCTTCTGCCGAGCCGTCTTAGAAGAGGAGAGGGGGACAGGGGGGATCATCCTAACGCGCGATATGGACGAGGCCGTGGCTTTCGTCAACGAATACGCTCCCGAGCATCTGGAGGTCCAGGTACGTGAACCTTTCGCCTTGCTGACGCAGCTGCGCAACGCCGGTGAGATCCTCATAGGACCTGCCACTCCCATTTGTCTTGGCAATTATTGCATAGGGACTAATGCTATTCTGCCAACAGGTGGTTTTGCTCACACTTTCTCGGCTACTTCGGTCCATGATTTCCTGAAGCGTACCGGAGTTGCCTATGTGACGGCAGCAGGCTACCAGGCGCTGCAGGGAACGACACAGATCCTGGCCGAGTTTGAGGGCTTTCCTGCACATGCGGCAGCCGTCTCTGAGCGTCCATTGCCAGTACGGCCAGAGGCAGGGAAATGAGCTGGCTGGCTGGCCCTGCGGCAGGGCAGGCCAGCCAGGCGCCTGTGAGAAACGCAGGTAAGCGAGCCTGTGCTGGGTTCACATAGAGATAGTACAATAGCTTACTTCCTGTTCAGTGAAAATGTGCTATAATGCGCCCAGCACCACGAGCAACGAGCGAGCGTTTTTCATGGAGAACCAGGACAGCCGGAGCCGATAGGCCAGGGAGAGAAGCGACCGTAGGAGTAGGCGGGCAAGCCAGGAGCAAGCATCGAGGGACCAGGATAATGGCATGTCTTGGCGAAGAGGGCACGCGCGGCGAGGAGCAGGCCTATTGGTAGAGTTGAGGGCTGCATCAAAAAGCGGTGTGAGGAGAGATGGCTAGCAATCACTCTGATCCCAGAGAAGTCGTGTCTGCCGGGAATGCGGCCACACCTTCAAGCGGGGGCGAGAGCGGGCCTCAGTTGCCCCCGCCGCCTGAGGCTCCAGCGGCAGTCGGGGCGGGCAGTGCCATGCCGGCCAGCGCTGGATCTCACGCGCCCGGTGTGGGCGTCATGCGTCTCAGCCCTGGGGTTTTGCTATCGAACGGACGCTATAGAATTGAGCGCCTGGTGGCGGCGGGCGGTATGGGGGCTGTTTATCGCGCGATCGATCTGCGCTTTGAGCGTCCCTGCGCGGTCAAGGAAATGCTGGACGACTTTCAGAGCGAGGTGGAGCGGAACCAGGCGGTGGAGTGGTTCAAGCGAGAGGCGACATTACTGCTCGATTTGAATCATCCCTGCATTCCCCGCGTACGCGACTTCTTTGTGGAAGAGGGGCGCCATTATCTGGTGATGGACTTTATCGAAGGGCGCACGCTGGCCAAGGTGCTGGAGGAGGAGGGGAACGTTATGGGGGTCAATGGGGCGCGGGGCGTGCCCGAGGCGCGCGCCAGAAGCTGGGCGCAGCAAATCTGCAATGTTCTGAACTATCTGCACCGCCAGAATCCACCGATTATTTTCCGTGACCTGAAGCCCTCGAATATTATGGTCACGGACCGCGATGAGATCAAGCTAATAGACTTTGGAATTGCACGTACCTTTCAGTCGCAGCGCCAGGCCACTATCATCATGACCATTGGCTATGCGCCACCGGAGCAGTTGCACGGGATGCCAGAGCCGCGTAGCGACATCTATGCCTTGGGGGCGACGCTACATCGTCTCCTGACACACCATGATGCGGCTAATAACAGGCCGACGATTTTCTCCTTTCCTCCTGTAAGAAGCTTGCGCCCTGATGTCTCGCCTGAGTTCGAACAAGTCATCATGAAGGCTCTCTCGCCGAGTGTAGAGCAGCGCTGGTCGAGTGCGGAGGAAATGGAGCGAGCCATTTTGAGCCTGCCGCCGATCAAAGTGGTGCCGCCGGTGATCAGCAATGTGCCTCCAACGGTAGCGGCTTCCCCAGCAACGCCGCGCAATGTCGCCCTGCCCGTTGGAGGCACTACCGGCCCGGCTGGACAATTCATCCTCACAGCGCAGGCGCAATTGCAAGCAGGGCGAATCGAGGCAGCCTATGCCGCTGTACAGCAGGCTTATGCGTTAGAACCAAATAATGCCCTGGTCCACAAGATCTTTGGGCAGATCTTTGCACGTCGCCAACCACCCGATCCGCAGCGGGCAATCCAGGCTTACAATCGCTCGGTCCAGCTGAATCCGAATGATGCTGAAACGCATAAGCTGGTTGGTGATGTCTATCATTTCATTCTTATGCGCCCTGGTGATGCCATTACGGCCTATACGCAGTCTCTGCGCCTCAATCCCAATGATTTTGAGGCCCATCAGCGCCTTGCGCAGTGCTACGAGCGCTTGAATCAGTTGGGAGCTGCCCTGCGAGAATTTCAGGAGGCGCTGCGGCTGGCACCCAAGGTCCCGGCTTTGCTCGCGGCGCTGCATTACGAGATCGGTCAGCTTGCCTGGCGGCTCAACCAACTGCCGCTAGCAGAGCGGAGCTTTGTGCAGGTTCTGATTATTAATCCCGCCGATCATCAGACGCGCTTTCTCCTAAGCCAGGTCTATGAGCGGGAGAACAAGTTCAGCGATGCACTGCGTGAGTGTCGCTATGTGGTTGGGGCTATGCCTACCAATCAAGCGGCTCAGGCCATGTTACAGCGTCTGCAAGCCAGGTTAGGACGATGAGAAATCGTGCGCTCCTTCGGCGCATTCCGTCAGCTTTGGATGTAAGGGAGAAAGTGCCGATGAGTACATATCACTTGTGTTCTGCGGAAAGGAAAGGCATCGGCCTGCTGTCACGCGTGCTTGGTCCCTTGCTTGCTATCCTTCTCATCGCCTTACAGCTCCTGTGGCCTGTTGCTGCAATCGCTGCTCCTGGGGACGGGAGCGTCGACGTTGGGAAGAATCAAGCGCTTGACCTTGTAGGAGCAGCGGTAGTGCGTTTACTGGTGACCTATGTGCCTGGCCAGAGCAGTCAGCTGCCCCTCACACGTCCTTCGCAGAGCGGCACCCTGGCTGATCAGCCGTTGCCGCTGGGTCTGCCCGGAACCCAATGTACAGGCTTGGGTGTGCTTGTCAAAAGCTGGCAGCCGCAGGGAACAGACGATCTGAATACGTGGCTCTTAACCGATGGTGACCTGGTGGGCAGACAGCGTCTCTGTGGAAATAGCGGCAGCACAAACGGTCTCCCTGATCGGCTAGTCTCGATCGATATCTATAGCAGCACGACGGGACTAGCGAGCTTGTTGGCTCACATTACGTGTGCTGGTTCTTCCTTGATATGCTCGAATCATGGCCAATTGCTCCCAAGTGGGGGAAGTAGCTGCCCGCTAGAACTGAACTGCGCTCATGCGCTGGTGCTCGTGCCTTTCCATAGTGCCTATGCTCTACCTTATGCCGATCTGGCCCCGCTCTCCCAGGAGAGCCAGACGACGTTTGGTTTGGAGCTGACAGATAGCAGCGGTAGCCTGCCTGCTCAAGCCAGTCAGGCGCCAGCTTTTCTGACCCCCATGCTCGTTGGGGGACAAGAGCGACCGGTCAATACCGCCACTTCGACACCTAGTGGGGAGCAAGAAGCGGGCATGCCCGTTATTAATCAACTGGGCCAGGTAGTCGGACTACAGGTGCTGGGCGACGGGACAAGCGATGCGGGTCAAGTGAGTACCCTCCTGCGAGGGTTTAACCTGCTTGCAACGCCGGCTAATCAGCTGCTCGTGCACTGGCGGGCCGGTATCCAAGCCTATTATCGTAACCAATATAGCCAGGCCAAGGCCGAATTTCAGCAGGTCCTCGCGCTGAGCCACAGCCAGCTCCGTGGAGCTCAGGAATTCCTACAGCTAATTAATCAGCGCCTCCAGGCTCAAGCCGTCAGCCAGACCCAAACCCAGCTTCCGGCGCTGAGCGGCGAAACCACCTTGCTGGGCTTCCCGCTCCTTATGTGGGCGGGGGCTGCCGGTGTGCTGCTGCTCCTCCTCCTGATTCTGCTAATCACGCTCATGGTACGGCGCATGAGGATGCGCCGGGAGGCGGAAGGCTTCTGGAAAGAGGCGGAGGAGGCCAAGCGTCAGGCCGACCTGGAAGCGGAGCGCCAGCGTCAGCGGGTGAGGACCTTCCAGACACCACGGCAATCCAGAGCGCAGGCTGGGGCTGGTGCGTTGCCACAGCCGCAGGGGCAGATAGAGAGGAGCGAACGCCCGGCGGCCTCGGTAGGGCCTACCGCCGTGCTCCAGTGTCCAGCTTGCAAGGAGCCGGTCAGTCGGGGCAGCGAATATTGTCCTTCGTGTGGTATCTTACTCTCACCATCGACCTCGGGGCTGCGTCTACGGGCCCTGGTGTCTCCCGAGGCGGCTGCTCAGCCGGCACCTCCTATGTCCGCACCCGAGGCCGGAGAGGCGCCGACCGCCGCCCTATCGGCGCCTGGGCCTCAATCCCCCTCGCAGTCCGTCCTGCAGTCCTCACTCAGCGATCAGCCCACCTTTGTCCTGCCGCCACTCAGCGAGCAGCCGACGCAGGCCATTCTCTCCCCCAGTGCGGCCATGCCGGCGGATAAAACCCAGGCCATAAGAGGAAAACAGCGGATGAGGAGTTTCCAGCTGCTGGTTGGTCATCGTACCGATCCTGGTATCAAGAGGCGCCATAAACCGAATGAGGACAGTCTGCTAGCTATACTTGGCGGAAGACGCATTAATGGACAAGTGCAGCCCTGGGGCTTCTTTGTAGTGGCTGATGGCATGGGAGGCCATGCCAATGGGCAGGATGCCAGTCGTTTGGCCATCCAAACCATCGTCGACTATGTCCTGCCTTCCCTGGTCCGTGAGCGCGAGCTGAGCAGCAATGACTATCAACGTCTCCTGGTAGAGGGGGTTCAGTCAGCCAATCAGGCCGTCCATGAGCAGAACCAGCGCGAGCATGCCGATATGGGCACGACCATGACCACGGCCCTGATTGTCGGTTCTGTGGCGTACGTGGCCAATGTCGGCGATAGTCGCACCTATCTCTATCGGGAAGGCAGGGGCCTCAAGAAAGTGACACAGGATCACTCGGTCGTTGCCAGCCTGGTGGAAGCTGGCATCATCAAGCCCGAGGATATCTATACGCATCCGAAGCGCAACCAGATCTATCGCAGCTTAGGTGAAAAGCCAGTTGTCGAAGTAGATCCTTTCCGAGAGGAGCTGCTGCCCGGCGATAAACTCTTGCTTTGCTCCGATGGCCTCTGGGATATGACGCGTGATCCCCATATCGAGGCAGTACTACGCAAACCTGCTGAGCCGCAGCGACTCGTCGACGATCTGGTCCAGCTCGCCCTCGATGGAGGTGGTGAGGATAATATCTCTGTCATTGTGGTCCAGCTCGTGGAAAGCGCACGCGCGCAAACTACGCCAGACTTGCAAGTGCTGGCTCAGCCCGATCAGTTTGCTCTTCCGACCCTACCGCAGGGCTGAAACCGCAGCAGCAGAGGCGCGCCAGGAGAGAGAGGCACCCTCCTGGCGCTTTGCTTTTGGGTCCCCTGGGTGGTAGCTCTGCTAGGTCAGAGAGGGTGAGGGCGAGCGGTCAGTTTGTCGCCTGTTCAACCCTGTGCTATAATCTTTGCAGCATCTTCTGACCCTCTTTTTCTTCATAAACAAGGGTCCAAGAGCTGGAGGAAGGCGTGTGTCACTAACTACCAGTACGGGTTATCTTTACGCCGCGATTCTGCTGGCCGCCGGCTTCACCTTTGTTTTGATCACGATGACGGTCGCGAATCTGCTGGCTCCCAGGCGCAGAACTCAGGAGAAGCTGCAGACCTATGAGTCGGGCGAGGTCCCGATCGGTTCAGCCTGGGTTCAGTATCCCCTGGGATTTTATATCTTTGCTTTACTCTTCGTTGCCTTCGATGTCGATATTGTCTTTATTGTCACCTGGGCTGTCCTCTTCAAAAGTCTGAGTATCTTTGGCTTCTTTGAGATACTCTTCTTCATTCTTGTGCTCGCGCTCGGTCTGGTCTATGCCTGGCGCAAGGGAGTGATCCGATGGATATAGTACCGCGTGTTTCGCAGATTCCGAGCGCTGCCGACTACAGCGACGAGCTAGCCGAGCTTGCGCGTGACCTGGCGCCCCTGGCGCAGATCACTGGTCAGCCGGTGACGCCACGGGTGATGAGAGGCAATTATCTGGGCATCGAAGTTGATCGCGCACATCTGGTAGCCGTCTGTCGTTTTCTCCGGGATCAGCTTGGGTTTGACCTGCTCAGCTGTATCTCTGGGGTTGACATGCTTGACCACCTGGAAACGGTCTATCATCTGCGTTCGACCACGCGCGGCTCGCTCTTGCAGATCAAGGTCCGTCTGGATGCCGAGAACCCGGAGGTAGACAGCGTAGTTTCGGTGTGGCCAACGGCTAACTGGCTGGAGCGAGAGACCTACGATCTGTTTGGCATCCGCTTTACTGGGCATCCTGATCTGCGGCGCATGCTGCTCGATGATGACTTTGAGGGGCATCCATTGCGCAAGAGCTTCCACCAGGTGCCTCTGACCGTCAAGCCGCCAGCAACGACGCAGGTTGATCCCAATATGGCGGTTGCTGGCCAGTATCAGCAGCGTGGGGTTGAGCATGTGGTACAGAAGAAGTTTGGTCAGGGCAAGCTAGAGAGGCTGCATCCAGGAACTCCGACCTTTGGCCATGCTTCCCACGCTCACGAGCACGAAGAAGAGGCAGAAGAGCAGACACGCTCCAGTTCAACGGGGGGCCAGACTCGCTAATGGCCAGCAGCGGGGGACGCAGCAAGAGAACCAGCGTTAGGAAAGCTACAGATGCCGCAAGGAGCGCTGAAGCAGGCGAGCTACCTCGCGCAGGGCAGCAGCCGCGGCCCAGCGAGCGCTTGTCTGGAGGCTTTTCCGCTCCTGAGTTACGTAGCCTGATCTGGTCTCTCTTTCTGGCTCTCGCTTTTTGGTGCCTGGCGATCGTCTTTTATGTGCACTTGCAGCAGGACCCGAATCGCCTTCTCTATGCTGCAATGGCGGCGCTTCTGGCGCTGCTCTGGACTATGAACTTTAGCCTGCGCCTCGCCAGAGTGAGGAGGCGGCAGCGCTGAGCAGCTCACCGGCGCCCTGCCTATGTGCTTGCCCGCCTGAACTGAAGAAAAGAGGCCCATGCCTGCCGATTTGGTCTGGCCGACGCGAATAGAGGCCCTGCTGCCCGCTGGTTACCTGGCCGTCAGCGAGCCGGTAGCGGCACAAGAGAGGTAGGAGGCACGCCCCCAATGGAGGTGAGGAGCCAGGTCGTGGCGCCGGCTTAAGGCAGGATCAGGCGAGCCTTTCACCTGCCCGCTGCAGACACAAGGGATACGGCTGACTACCTCTACTACTCTACTCCTTACTGGCTGAGTAAGTGAGCGAGTGAGATTGAAGAGCTGTAAAGAGCTGCGAGGAAGCTATGGCGACCAATCAAGGTGTAAATAGACCTCCCCTCGAAGGGGTCGCGCCCGGCGAGCTGCGCTCCGAAGAAATGATTCTGAACATGGGGCCGCAGCACCCGAGCACTCACGGGGTTCTGCGCCTCGTCCTCACCCTGGAAGGGGAGACAGTGGTGGATTGTACGCCGGTCATCGGCTATCTCCATCGCGGCATTGAAAAGATCCTGGAGAACCGCACAGTGATGGCCGGCATCCGCTATATGGACAATGCCGACTATCTCTCACCGATGCTCAATGAGACCGCCTACGTTGGGGCGGTCGAACAGTTGATGGGGATCGAGCCGCCGCGGCGTGCCCAATATATTCGCCTGATCACTAATGAGCTGCAGCGCATTGCCAGCCATCTGGTGGCTATCGGTACCTATCTACTGGATCTGGGAGCCTTTACGCCGATCCTGTGGACCTTCCGCGATCGCGAGGGGATTCTCTCACTCTTCGAGGCTCTCGGAGGGAGCCGCTTCAATGTCAACTATATGCGCGTTGGCGGTGTCCTGCATGATTTCCCCAAAGGCTGGCTCCAGCAGTGTGAAGCCTGGTGCAATCAGTTTGAAAAGAATCTGCAGGAGCTGGAGACGCTGATCACAGGCAACGAAATTTTCGAAGCCCGCACGCAAGGTGTCGGCTATGTTGATCCCCAGCAGGCCATCGCTTATGGATTGACCGGCCCGATGTTGCGTGCGAGTGGCGTGAATTGGGACCTGCGGGTCAACCGCCCATATATGGCCTATCGCGAGATCAAGGTCAATCCCCAGGTCCGCCAAGAAGGCGACTGCTATGCTCGCTATCGGGTACGCATGCAGGAAATGGCTGAGAGCCTGCGCCTGGTGCGGGTGGCCATGGATCAGCTCCCTGGAGGTCCGATCTCGACGCGGACGCCCATCGCGCTCCGTCCGCCGCGTGGCGAGACCTACTTCGCGATTGAGAGCAGCAAGGGGGAGCTGGGGATCTACTTTATCAGCGATGGCAGTGAGTATCCGTGGAGGGCCAAGATCCGCGGTCCTTCCTTTGTGAATCTCCAGATTCTGCCCGAATTGCTGCGCGGGCATAAGATGAGCGACGTCGTAGCCATTCTGGGAAGCCTGGATATCGTTCTGGGAGAGGTCGATCGTTAACGCTCTCGGGCAAGAGAAGAAACAGCGCCGCCCACTGCCTCGCCTGAGTTGAGCTAGCGACAAGGGGTGCTCACGCCTGCCGCTTGCCTGCTGCGGCTGCAAGGGCGATGTGGTCGCTAAAGCGAGATGGGCGGGGTGGGCGGCTTGCCCTGGCGCTTTGATGTAAGGTAAGAGAGTGGAGTGTATCTATGTCCGGTGGAGTTGTATTAGCCGAAGTCTGGTGGGAGCAGCTCCTCCACGGCATCCTTTCTTGGGAGTTTCTCCAGTTCGTGGTTGCGTTTGCTTCCATCTTTGGCTTCGTGATGACAAGCGCGGTCATTCTAATCCTGGCCGAGCGCAAGGTGATGGCCTGGATGCAGGACCGCTATGGCCCATTACATACGGGACCGTGGGGCTTGCTGCAGACGGTGGCCGATGTGGGTAAACTGCTGCTCAAAGAAGATATTCATGCTGGAAAAATCGATAAGGCTGTTTTTATTCTGGCACCCTCTGTCTTCCTCGCCCCGGTCATTGCCTCGTTCGCTGTGCTGCCATTCTCGCCCTATATCAGCCTGCCGGGCGCGCCGTTAGCGACCGGTATCGTCTACTTGATTGCCATGAGTTCGCTGGATGTAGTGGGCGTGATCATGGCGGGCTGGGGCTCGAACAATAAGTATGCCCTCATCGGAGGCCTCCGCTCCGCGGCCCAGATGATCTCTTACGAGCTGCCGCTGGTTCTTTCTCTGGTCAGCGTGATTATGCTGACCAGCATCCTGCGCGACAGCGGCATCGGCACAATTGCCATCAAGGACATTATGAATTTCCAGATGGCCCAGAATTGGCCAGGCAAGGGTAACCCAGTCTGGGACTTCATCTTCGAAGGGTTTACCCCCTGGGCCTGGTTCATTCTGGTGCAGCCATTGCTTGTGGTGACCTATTATACCTGCGGCCTGGCTGAAACGAACCGCTCGCCTTTTGATCTGCCCGAGGCTGAATCAGAGCTAGTGGCGGGCTATCTCACCGAGTATAGCGGCATGCGCTGGGCCCTCTTCTTCCTTGGTGAGTATGGCAACATGACGATCGTGTCGGCGATCACAGCCATGCTCTTCCTCGGAGGCTGGTCAGGCCCTGGAGTGGCCTTCCTGACAGCGCCTGGCATGGCTATCGGCTGGCAGGTGCTCGGCAATCTGCTCGCGCTCTTCTACTTTATCCTCAAGATCTACTTGCTCTGTGGCGTGTTCATCTGGGTGCGGACCACGCTGCCGCGCCTGCGCGCCGATCAGTTGATGCAGTTTGCCTGGCTGATTCTCATCCCTACGACACTCGTCAATATCGTTCTCACCGGGGCCCTCTATCTGGTGCTGAATGCCCTGGGAGCCTCGAATCTGGTCTTCCTGGTCGTCCTGGGCGTCGTCAACTGGCTGATGCTCTTCGGCTTCTTCTGGGTCGTGAGCCGGGCTACAACCGCCTCGACTCGGCGAGCAATGGCGCCAGCTATTCGCGCCCGTCAGCGCCTGGCTGCGCTGGCAGCAACGCCCTCCGCGCCGCGCTTGCCTGAACCGGAGCGGGCTGGGGCGACGAGCGCCACTGCGACCGGCAGCCGATGAGGCAGCTCAGGCGTGAGGAGGATCGATCGTCCAGCGCAGTCAAGCGGCAGCGCGACCTCACGACGCTCTGCTGAAGCATTAGCGTTGCAGTGCCGTGCTGGCTGAGCCGGCTGGGCGGTTGGTTGATCATGCTTTACCTGAGCAAGTGCCAGCGTAGGTATAAGGGCAACGAGGGCAGGGAAGGCTGTTCACAGTCACTTACGGCTGGACAGCTTTCCTGCCCTAAATAGTGAAGCAAACAGAGGCTTTTGTCTACGAAGTCCTTCTGTCTCCAGCCCGACTTTTCCTTCTTGCTCTCTTCTCTCTCTCCTCTCCACCAGCAACCAACGCAGGCCTCATCTTCTCTTCTCTTACTTAGAGTCCACGCAGTCTGAGAATCAGTGTTGTGAGCAAAATGCTCAGCAGGGCACCGATCGTCACCTGAGCCACCGTATGCCGGCGCAGAGCCACCCTTGACCAGCTTACCAGGATCAACAGCAGGAAGAGGGGAAGCATGACGGAGCCGTACATAGCGGTCAGCAGAGTAGCAGCGCTGGCCATCGATGAGGCGTGCACACTGATTTTCCACCAAAGCGTAATGAAGAGCATGACGATGCCGCTGATAATTGTAATGATCAGCAACGTCATCAAATTATAGGGACCGTGAAGGGCCTGCAGGACGAAAAGGCCGACCGTGGCCGAGGAGATAGAAAACAGATAAGGTCCCAGGCGCTCAGAGCGACGCGTGATATCCAGGTCGGAGAGCCGACCGGTATGGACACCAATCGCAATATAGAGCAGAGGACCCAGACTTAGGAAAAAAAGAGCGATGAGAGCGCAGGCCAAAGCGTGGCCAGGATCTGGGCTATGATAGAGAGCCACTGACATTACAAGCGGCAAAGAGATAGAGAAAGGTGCCAGAACAGTTGAAATGTAACGTGCAATCCGTAGGCGCAAAGACCCGCTATCAGTCATACCGATTTCACCAAGTTGAGGGCCGGCAGCATATTCTTTAAGCACCTGAGACAGACGGCGGCTGTTCATTCCGATCACTCTTCCCTTTCCTCACAAGCTGCGGCGGCAGTGATCTGAGCAAGCTGGCTGGCCTGGCGCACCACCACGGGATAACCCAGAATTCTAGAGGCAATTTCACGGAAAGAGGCGGGGTCGCCGCTGCACCACACTTCCAGATTGCCAGCAGGCAGGGCAGGGGCCTGCTGGCTCGCTGGCTTCAGCAGTGAAGCGGCTTCCAGCACGAAGCGTGTGCGACGAGCGATAGCGGAGCCGCTATCGATGACCTGAACGTCGCTGCCTGCCACGCGCTCGATGACTGGGCGCAAAGCGGGAAAATGGGTACATCCCAAAACCAGCACATCGATATCCTTGCTCAGCACTGGCCTCAAGGCCTGGCGTACAACCTCCTCAGCCACCGGCGTATCCAGCTCTCCGCGCTCGACAAGGGTCACCAGCTCGGAGCAGCCATGAGTATAGGTTTCGATATCGCGAGCGAAGTTAGCGATCAATTGCTGCAGATAGGGCGAGCGCGCTGCCTGATTAGTGGCGATGATACCAATGCGTCCCTTACGTGTTAGCTGAGCTGCTGGCTTCACAGCCGGCACCACCCCTACAAACGGTACAGGAAAGGTGGCGCGTAGAGTAGCCAGAGCGGCTTGTGAGGCGGCATTACAGGCCACAACGATCAGTTTAACCCCGCGTTCTACCAAAAAGCGACTGATCGCCAGCACGAGCTGGATGATCTCCGCCTCGCTGCGCAGACCATAAGGGCAATGAGCAGTGTCACCGACGTAGATGTAGTCCTCAGCGGGTAGCTCTTGCCGAAGAGCACTGAGAATGGTCAGCCCGCCAGCGCCCGAATCAAAAACGCCGATCGGAGCACTGGCCTGACCAACTCCAGGAGCCTGTTGAGCTGGAAGCTGTGAGCGCTGGAACTCTACCGCCTGCTGAAGATGGGCGCCAACTGAAGTGCTGCTCAAAGATGCTTCATCTATTTGCTTCGCTTCACTATCATGCATAGCACTATGGCAGATTCACCAGCAAAGTGATCAATAACATGGCAAGGCACAGACCTGACGATCATCGCCTGAGACATTGCTAAAGGCGAGCCACATGCTGACAGGCTGGGCACAGCCAAAGCCCTGGCAGAGCGTTGGCTAGATGAGCCAGGCTTAAAGGCCGAGCCTGGCTCACATGGGCAGTGCACGCAGAGAACGCACAAAGAGAGATTGGCATCCAGGCGGAATGTGGTGGTCTGCCGATAGCGAGCCATGAAGCAGCATGGAGGATGCTCAATCCCCCATAACGGCTGATAGCTGGCCCTCCTCACGCCTTGCTGGCCTGCAAGCAGAGCGGCGCGCCATCAACTGAAACTAAGCTGGCTGCTCGATCCTCCGGCTTCCCCGGCCAGGCCGCAGGGTCCAGACCAGGCAGACCACTGTTCCCCGGAGCGGAGAGAAGAACCAGCGGCCTGGCGAAGCGAGTCCCCTGCATCCCCCGCCGGGACCTCCAGCCAGAATCTGAGCAGCCAAAGACAACTCGAGGCAGCCCATCCTCTCCCCTTCCAGTGTAAAAGGCTCAACCACCGCACCGCAGTCAGTCAGTCAGTGATCCTCTAGCCGGAGCATCGCGAACCATCGCCGCAACCGGGCGAAGCGTGCCGCGCTGATCCGGGCAATTCCCCTGTCCTCTGCCAATCTCCAACGCAGTGCAGGAAGCACCTGGCAACCCTTCTGCTCGCTGCTGTCAGGTCAGTTGCCTTGTCCCAAGGGGGCCCGAGGCCCCGAACTCCAGTCTATCAGTCAGGTACTCTATATAAAACGATCCTGGCGAGGGATCAACCACACTGGCGACACTAGTCCCACTCATTCAGAGGGTGACCGTTACTGTCTCTAGCTGCTCATAGCCTGGCCGTTGGCGAGATGGCGAAAGAGCGGGCAACCTGGCAAGAGATTCTAACAGTCCTCTAACACTCTTCCTACGCTCCTCTAATGCTTTTCCTACGCAGCTCTAATGAGGAATATGGCATACTCAAAGCAGGCTCAGGTGTTGCTTGGACAGCAAGGAGAGGCGAGGACCCATGTACGCAGCGAGCAATCGGTCACAAGGGAACGCTGGTCAAAGTGCTCAGCGGGCGCCGCAGCCGCTGCGCTGTGCGAACTGCGACATCGAGATCCGCTGGTCTCCAACGATTGTGCAGGGCAAGGCCTACTGCTGTAGCGGGTGTGCCGCTGGGGGCCCTTGCAGCTGTGACTACTCACAGTATCACTCGGTCAACATCTCTGGAGTGATCCACTACATGCCTGAGCATGAGGAGCAGGATGGTGTCCAGTCGCACGGAATGGAAAACAGTTCATCCTGAGCTGGCTTCTTCTAGATACTTGCGAGTGACTGACCCATTGGCTCCTGTGGTCCCCCGGTTCTGCTGTCTCCCCGTCCTGTGACTGAGCGATCGAAGGTGCTGATCGTGGAATTGCATGGGACTGGGCGCTGTTTCGTCATGGCATACCCGGTGCTCAGGCCATGAGACAGCGAGAGGAAGGCGCCTGATCTAAGTGAGCCAGAGTGGCAGGCGGAAAGGGAAGAGAAGAGCATGACTCTTCCAAAAAGAGACTGACCTGTCTAGCAGCCCCCTTTTGTTCGCCTGTGTACATGCAGGATGTAGATGCTGGGTCCGACCTGGAGAGCAAAGCAGCAAAAACTAGCGGAAGAAAGGGAGAAGACGTTCGTGGCGAAGATTCGTCCTGTTGGCGACCGTGTGGTAGTGAAGCCCGCGGCCAGAGAAGAGGTCACCAAGAGCGGAATTGTCATTCCTGACACAGCCAAAGAGAAGCCCCAAGAAGGGACAGTCGTCGCCGTAGGAAGTGGTCGGCTGCTTGATAATGGAGAGCGAGCGGCGTTAGAGGTGCGCGAGGGTGACCGGGTGCTGTTTGCCAAATACAGTGGCACAGAGTTCAAGCTCGATGGTGAGGAGTACCTGGTACTGAAAGAAAGTGATATTCTCGCCGTTCTGAGCTGACTGACCCCTGTCGCATAACACCCTCCCAGCCGTTGGTGGTCCACTCTTCCCTTGAAGGGGGAGCGCGCGGCCATTGATTGACCAATCCCTAGCCAAGCAAGCACGATAGAGAGGAAGGAACAATTTATAGATGGCGAAACAGCTTGTATTTGACAGTGAGGCGCGTCGTTCTCTGAAGCGCGGGATCGACCTGCTTGCGGCGGCCGTCAAGGTGACCCTTGGCCCCAAAGGGAGGAATGTCGCCCTCGATAAGAAGTTTGGAGCTCCTTCCATTACCCACGACGGCGTCACAGTTGCCAAGGAGATCGAACTAGAGGACCCCTTTGAGAACATGGGGGCCCAGCTGCTGAAGGAGGCGGCGACCAAGACCAACGATGTCGCCGGAGATGGTACGACGACTGCCACTGTTCTGGCCCAGGCCATCGTGACTGAAGGCCTGAAGAACCTGGCCGCCGGCGCCAATCCAATGCAGCTCAAGTATGGCATCGATCGCGCCACAGAGGCCGTAGTCAACTACATTCGTTCGGTGGCGGTGCCAGTTCAGACGCGGGAAGATATTGCGCACATTGCGACCAACTCCGCGGCTGACGAGACAATCGGCAAGTTGATCGCCGATGTCATGGACAAGGTCGGCAAGGACGGCGTGATCACCGTGGAAGCCTCGCGCGGCACCAGCTTCGAGACAGAGTTTGTCGAGGGCATGCAGCTCGATAAGGGCTTTGTCTCGGCTTACTTTGTGACTAATAACGAGAAGCAGGAAGCCGCGATTGAGAATCCCTATCTCTTGATTACCGATCGCAAGATCAGCGCCGTGGCCGACATTCTGCCCGTGCTGGAAAAGATCACGCAGCAGGGTCGGCGGGAGCTGGTGATCATTGCTGAGGATGTCGATGGGGATGCTCTGGCAACGCTGGTAGTCAATAAGGTGCGTGGCGTCTTGAATGTCCTGGCCGTCAAAGCGCCCGGCTTCGGCGATCGCCGTAAGGAGATGCTGCGCGATATCGCTGTGCTGACCGGCGGTCAGGTGATTAGCGAGGAGATGGGGCGCCGCCTCGATTCGGTGACGCTAGCGGACCTCGGCCAGGCCCGCCGCGTGGTGGCGACCAAGGATACGACGACTATCGTTGAGGGCCGCGGCAACCCTGCCGAGATCCAGGCTCGTATCCGCCAGATCAAGGCCCAGATCGAGGAGACCACCAGCGACTACGATCGCGAGAAACTACAGGAGCGCCTGGCGAAGCTGGCTGGCGGCGTGGCGCTGATCAAGGTCGGCGCTGGCTCGGAAGTGGAGCAGAAGTATCGCCAGACACGCGTTGAGGATGCTCTGTCGGCGGCCCGCGCCGCGGTCGAGGAGGGCATCGTCCCCGGTGGGGGCGTGGCTTTGCTGAATGCGATTGAGGCCCTGGATAAGCTGGAGCTGACTGGCGACGCCGCAACCGGGGTGAAGATCCTGCGTCGGGCCCTTGAGGAGCCAGTGCGCCAGCTTGCGATCAATGGCGGTAAAGATGGCTCGGTCGTGGTTGAGGGTATCCTGCGCGCTCAGCGCGAGCATAACAACCGTAACTATGGCTATAATGTCTTGCTGGATCGCTACGAGGATATGATCGCCGCTGGCATCACCGATCCGGCCAAAGTGACCCGCTCGGCCCTGCAGAATGCGGCCAGCATCGCGGCCATGATCCTGACGACCGAGGCCCTCATCACCGACGTGCCCGAGAAAGAGAAATCTGCTGCTCCTTCTATGCCTGAGTACTAGCGCTCTTCAAACCGCTTCACCCCGGCTCGTTGGGACGGGGATAGATGCTAGCGAGGCCTTTCCTCCCTGCCGAGAAGAGACGGCGAGGGAGGGGAGGCCTCGCTTATCCTTCACCTATGAAAGGAAGTGCAGCGAGTCGAGCATCGGATTATAGTACTTCTGCATGGCCTCATCAAAGACATCGCCACTGGCGTAAAACTCGAGACTGTAGTAGTGCTGCTTGTAGAGGACGCTCAAAGTCACGAGGTGCAGACTTTGATTGTTGTTGAGGGGAAAGCTCACATCGTCCTCGCTCCAGGTCTGTCCGCCGAGGGTGCGTGTCTTCGGCGTATTGGTCAGGGTTTGGGGGTTGCTCAAACTATTGGCCTGGGCAAAGTCCTGAATCAGAAACTGGTCCAGATCGTGCCCGCTAGAGAAGAACTGGTTGGCGTCGCTCGGGAATTGGGCAATGAGTAAGGTCAAAGGTATCGAAAGACTCTGCGGTGGAGTGAGGGCGAGCGTCTTGAGGCCGCTACTGGAGGTATTCAGCTGACCCTCGACCCAGTCTTGAGGCAGGTTTATGGTCAGACCCAGGGACTGGCTGCTAGCAGTGCTCAGAGGCTTGAAGGAAGATGGCGTAGGCAGAATGTCTGTTGACGAGCTTTGGGAGCCTGTCACTGGGGTCGCCGCCGGTGTCTGGCTGGGCAAAGGCACGCTGCGCACAGGGGCCCGCGGGGCGAAATAGCCATCTGCCCAGAGCAGCCCCACGGTAGCGCCAACGCCGAGCAGACAACTCAGCAGCAGCACGGCGATCACGGTCAACCAACGGGCAAAGCGCTTCTCAGGACGAGCCTGGCCAGGCAAAGCAGCATTTGGTGTTTGAACTGCCGGATTGCTGGCAAGCATCACGGAGCTGGAAACCTCGCGCGGATCTCGCGGCCAGGCGGGGGCATCGCTAGGGAGATACGAATAATACGCTGACGCTCCTGATATCACTGCTGTACCGCACTGAGGGCAGACTGCGGCATAGGCTGGGAGTTCTGTCTTGCATTGTGTGCAGGTCATGGCTGCTCCTCTCCCATGTCGTTCCGGTAGCAGCAAATTCTACCAGATTGCACTAAATGCAACGATAAGTAACGGAGGCACGCATAGCGAGATCCAGCATAGTGCGGCGCTGCGACTTCCATTGCTTGAGTGCCTCCTTTGCGTCCGAGGGATGGCTGACCGACTGGCCAGAGAGAGAGCGAGATTGACCAGGGATCAGGCTCCTTCTCTAGTGGACAGAGCGTCCTTGCTCTTTCCATGTGGCCTGGCTCAGTCTTCTCGACTTGGTCGCATGGCAAACAGGCCCAATCAGCGGGTGCCGGCACGCAAAATGACTACTGCACCAGGCGGCAATCAAAGCGAACCTGTCCACTGCGGCGATCGGTAATCGCCCTGACAATTTCCAGGGTAATCGGCTCTCCAACTGCCACCGGCAAGTCGTCCTCATCAAGCACACGGCACTCAAAATGTCGTGTGGGATCATTGAGATCGGCAATAATGCAACGCACGTAAGGATGTTCCTCGCCACCAATAAAGGCCCGTAGGCCTGGTTCCTTGGCCAGCAACGTACCCGTGCGCTTCACTGTGTGCAGGCACCCCTCTCTGAAAGTCTGCATCCTCCCGCTCCTCAGTTCAGCGGAGGATGGCTGAATGCTAAAGACATAGTAGAAGAGTCTGCAGCAAAAGTCAACTATCCGCTAGAGCGTAAGCTCCTGCGCTGCAGCGTAGCTGCCGGCAGCTCTCCTGGGTCGGAGACTGGCCAGGCGGACGTGTCCGCCTCGTGCTCCCGGCCTGGCAGGAGAGAAAGGAGGCTGGAGGGATCGCGCAGGCCAGACTTAACCCAGCACCTCGGGATTGACCAGATTAGGAGGCCGGCGCCCCTCGTGGTAAGCCACAATATTATTGCTCGCCATCAGGGCCATCTGATTGCGTGTCGCGTAGGAGGCACTGGCAATGTGTGGCAGCAAAACCACATTCTCCATAGTCAGCAGCTCTGGCTCAATGGCCGGCTCATGCTCATAGACGTCCAGGCCAGCGCCAGCGATCTGCTTCGCCTGCAAGGCGCGAACCAGGGCCTTTTCATCGACAACAGGTCCACGCGAAGTGTTGATCAGATAGGCCGTTGGTTTCATCAGCGACAGCTCCCGTTCGCCGATCAAATGATGCGTTGAGGGCAGATAAGGAGTGTGGATACTGACAAAGTCGGATTCGCGCAGGAGCTCGTCCAGCGGGGCGTAGGTGAGATGATAGGCGGCCTCCTCCTCGGGAGGTAGGCGATAGACGTCGTAGTAGAGGACACGCATTTCGAAGCCACTAGCGCGCTTCGCCACGATTTTCCCGATGCGTCCAGCGCCGATAAGGCCCAGAGTAGCGTGATGCACATCGGCGCCACAGAAGAGTAGCGGACCCCACCCTTTAAACTTACCGGCGCGAACAAAGCGTTCGGCCTCGGGAATACGGCGAGCCACGGCGATCAGTAAGCCGAAGGCCAGGTCTGCGGTGGTATCTGAGAGCACCCCAGGTGTATTGCTGACAGCGATCCCCAGGCGGGTAGCAGCCTCGACATCAATGTTATTGTAACCGACGGCCATATTGGCCACCATCTTGAGCCGCGGCGTAGCCGAAGCGCAAGCCTCCAGAAAGCGGGCATCGATCTGATCGGTAAGCAAACAAAAAATATAGTCATGACCAGGGCCGCGGCGGAGCAACTCTTCGTAGGGCCAGATGACCCCTTCTTCCATATTGGCCTCCACCTCGCCGATGGCCTCCAGAGGCGGATAGGCCACGTCGGGTACACGCTGGGTCACGAGGATCTTTGGACGCTCTGCCATAGCACTCTCCTGCCGATCTTGCTTGCTAAAGAAAGCACTGGCCTGCCTGAACGGGCCTCGTTGGCCGGGGCCTCTGCTAGCGGTGCCCCGCTTTGCCGGACAACGCACGGCGGTCTGTGACCGCTGACCTGTCGTGAGAGAACCTTCCTCTTATTGTATAACCTCTGGCAAGCCTCTCATCTGGTCGTCTGGGCGATCAGCCCCGGCTACTGGCTGCTGACAGGTCAGAGTAGCAGGCAAACGAAAGGGCCTGGCCAGACGGCGACGCAGGAGCATCATCAGTGCGGGCCAGCCATCGCGCCACGGCGAAAGCTTTTTAGCCCTGCGAGGGTTATAGCGAATGGGGACCTCCAGGATCGTGAGGCCGGCCTGTACCAGGTAGATAGTGATCTCTGGCTCGATCTCAAAGCGGCGTCCTTCTAGGGGGAGAGCCTGCACGACCGCGCGCGGCATGAGCTTATAGCACGTCTCCATATCCGAGAGGCGACAGCCATAGAGGAGATTGGTCAGCATCGTCAAGAAGCGATTCCCCCAACGTATCAGCCACTGCTGCCGAGAGAGATCGCGGCAGCCATAGACGGCAGCGAGCGGCTGGCCGGCCCTGAGCCAGCGCTCAACGAGCAGGGGGATATCCTGGGGATCATACTCCAGGTCTGCATCTTGGATCAGAACCAGATCGCCCGTGATATAGCCGAGGCCCGTCCGCAGGGCCATACCTTTTCCCTGGTTGTGACTGTGGCGCACATAACAGTAGCGATCGAAAGGTGGACGTTGACGCAACGTTTGGAGGATATCCCAGGTGCGATCTGTGGAGGCATCGTCGACAATGACAACCTCTAGTTCAAGGGGCACCCTGGCCAGCGCTTCCAGTAGCCGGGCTACCGTGGCTTCCTCGTTGTAGACAGGCACAACCACTGAAACACGCATGCTCGCAGTAACCTCACTTCCCGGTGCAGAAGGGTGAGGAGCATGGGGAGCGCATACTCTGGCTGCTATTCATGCTACCTACTCTCATTATTCATGATACCCATCTTTGGAGAGAAATCACCGTAATAGAGTTTTTTTCTTCTGAAGGGCCAGAGGGATGGCGCATAGACAAGACAAGATGTCATGGCCGATGGAGCTTACTTCATTCCCAGAGCTGGATTGTGCCGTCAGTCAAAGCAACAAGCAGGCGGTGATCAGCGAAATGGAGAGCGCTGATCTGCCAGGGGTGATAGAGCTTCTGCACGAGCTGCCCGGCAGCCAACGACCATAGCTCAACCACGCCCTCATTCAGCTCGCTATCTTCGCGAGCCACGGCCAGCCAGCTAGCATCGTCGGAAAGCGCTAGACGCGAAGTGCCCCCCAGAGTACCGACGGTCAGATCATAGTACGTAGCGGCGCGCAGGTCCTGTACACGCACGCGATTGCGCTCCTGTCTGGACGCGAAGGCGACCGCCTGCAAGTCGGGTGTCACGGCATACGGCGGAGCACAATCGCTACACGTTCCAGCCAGCACAGAGGAAACAATGCGTGGACGGAGACGGTTACCGAAGCGTGTGCGCGCTGTAAGATCCCAGCGTCGAACAATGATCACCTCCTCCTGGCTCTCTGGAGTATGGCCACAGGAGAGCGTGAGCAATGAGCGCGTGTCGCGCGAGAGGGCGCGCAGGCGGATAGCCCAAAACTGACGCTTCTCAAGCTCTTCTTCAATGCAAACAAGGCTCTCCCGAGGGCCAGGACTCTGGCCAGGCTGATACAACAAAACGTCAGTGGCGCGGGCCCCGGCCTTCCGGGGTGTACGAGGGTCCTCAGCTTGATAAGGGAGGGCGAGGCGCAAGCCCAGGCGGCGAGTGCTCTGGCCCGACTCCGGTGGTGGTGTAGTAGCCGCGGTGCTCTCTTCAACGAAGGCCAAATCAAGCGTATAGTGGTCGAAGACGGTGCGCTGCTGCAAAGGATAGCTCCAGACCAGCGAGCCACTCTGTGTCTCCCAGACATGCAGACCCAAGCGTCCCCAGCCAGCCAATAGCCTACCGTGTGGCGAGAAGCGCAATTCTCGCAGCGATTCGACCGTCAGTGCCGGATCGGCCCGAAACTGAGAGAGCTGAGCGTGACGGGCCAGACTCCAAATGGCGCCCTGGCCGTCCAGCGTGCCGGCGGCAATATAGAGATCGTCATCCTCAGTGTGCACGCTGCCCAAGGCTGAAATGACTCCGAGGGATGTCTGAAAGCGAGCACCGGCATGCAAGGGACCGCGTGTACTGAAGATGCTCAGGCTGGCAAACTCTAGCTCCTCCCGAGGATCAACGCGCTGCGGACGCCGACGGGGGCGCAGCAAGCCGCTGCGCACATCCAGCACGCCCCTGAGAGCCACGTCGTACTGCTGCCGCTTCTGTGGATCTCCTAGAACCGCATAGGCACGATTGATGCGTTTCATCTGCGTTGCGCCTTCCGGCCCAGCCAGATCAGGATGATAGCGCCGCGCTAGCTGCCGATAGGCGCGCTTGATCGTCTCCTGATCGGCGTCCGCCGGGACACCCAGGATAGCGTAGTAGTTTTCCAGTTCATCCCTCTCCATAGCCAGCTCTGATGTCTCTCAGCGAGAATAGACAAATCGTTTAGAGCGAGACAATACGGGTTTTACTCCGGTTGTCTTGCAGCGACAAGCGTCGTATGCGCCAGATATACCAGGTTGCAACGGTGCGATAGGGTCGCCAGCGCTCCCCGAAGGCCAGCAGTTCCTTGCGCGTAGGCCGTGCCTCCAGATCATAGAGGAGGCGGAGGCCCTCAGCCAGCCCCAGATCATCGACGGGCCAGACATCGAGGCGGCCCAGCGAGAAAATCAAGATCATTTCAGCGGTCCAGCGCCCGATGCCTCTGACGGCGGTTAAAGCGCGAATGACAGCCTCATCATCGAGGGCAGGGAGTTGCTGCAGGTCAAGCTCACCGCTCAGAACGCGCGCACACAGATCGCGTACATAGCGGATCTTCTGGGAAGAGAGGCCAGCCGCCTGCAGTTGCCTCTGATCGAGGTTAGCAAGAGGCTGAGCCTGGATAGGGCCAGGAGGCAGCAATGAGCGCAAACGGGCCATGATCGCATCGGCGGCCCGGACGGAAATCTGCTGTGAAATAATGGCGTCAACCAGCGCCTCGAAGAGGTTGGGGTCTGGCACCAGAGTGCAAGGTCCCACGCGCTCAATAGCGCTGGCCAGGACAGGATCACGTGCTTTCAGCGCCAGGGTAGCAGCAGCAACAACAGCAGTCCAGGGTTGTTGTATGGTCATTCGTCTATCTTTCGGCTTACTCAGCGCTCTAGAGCCGAGCCGATCGCCTGCTCGCCCTCTACCCAGCCACTGGAGCCACGGCAAGCCGGGCCGACTACTGGGGCAGAGAGCAAAGCGGGTGCAAGTCAAGCGCCGCCTGGCAAGCCCTGCGAGGTGTATCGGCTCCTCTCTCCGCTGATATTGTAGCACATGCTGGCCTCCTGCCACTGGCGCGCTCCGGCCTGAGCGGTAAAGGAAGCGATAGAGGAAACAATGGCACAGGCTGGCAGAGAGGCGGAGGAGTTTCAAGATAATACTCACTCCTCCGCCTGCGAAATTGGGCGGACGCGCGTCAGGCCCGTGTCACAAGGCTGCTTTCCTTGAAGTGGAAAAGTGCAGCCAGCATCGCTACGATAGCCAGACCCAGTATGATCAGCGTTGGCCCCCAGCGCATGCCCTCGGTCATCGGACTGCCGTAAAGATGGAAAATCGAGAAGTTGATCAGCCAGTCAGGCAGCTTCAGCATCGGCTGCAGAAACTCCATCAGGAAGGAGAGAGCCAGAAAGAAACCAACGAGGCCTGTGGTCAGGCCGGCGGACAGGCGTGTCGCCAGCAGGTAGACCAGAGCGGCGGCCAGCCATTCCAGCGGCAGCATACTGAAACAGGCGGCTGCGGTATCGCCGACGTCGATACGCAGATTGATGATATTGGCCGTCAGCAGGAGACCGAGCCAGATCACGAGCGGAGGAATCAGCGAGGCCAGCGCGACCATCGAGGCATGTTCACCGAGCAGGCGGAGACGTGACTGCGGCGTACTGAGAATAATCTCCAAATGCCCGTTATCCAGGTCGCGGTTCCAGGTGTGGGCCAACGTCAAGGCGAAGATGGTCAGGGCAACAGGGACAAAGGCGAAGACGGTGGCGCCCAGAAAGCCCTGGTTGGTGGCGACATTATAGCCACTAAAGAGCTGGCTCATGACGGGGTTGCCCTGCACGGCCTTTCTGAAGACGTCCAGCAGGCTGGGAATGAGAGAGGTCAGAAGCTCGACAAAGAAGAGGGTGATTACCGTCCACCAGAAGAGGGCCGTGAACTGCGCGCGCAGGGTGCGCAGGCCCAGCGAGCGCAGGAATGGATCGCCTGCGGCGCGCGCCAAGGCTCGACCGCGTTCGACCGCCCCTGATCGCCTCCCATTGAGGGCGAGCTGCAGAGCCACACCTCCCAGATCGCGCCGGGCGAAGATCAGAGTACTGGCGGCGATCAGGACCAGCGTGAGCACGAGCAGCAGCGCCACCGCCCCCCAGTTCGCACTTACCGACGGAATCAGAGGCTTATTGGAATTGTAGTAGTAAAAAATTGATAGATGACGGAGCCAGTCGAAATTGTGTTGAACGCGCCCGACGCTATCAAACAGGAACATGATCACCAGGATCGCCGCCGTCCAGCCGGCAGCGGCGCCGCGCCAGCGCACGAACTGCGAGATCAAAAGGGCGATGCAAGCGAAAATCAGCTCGAAGAGACCGACATTGAGAACCGTCGACAAAGCGCGCAGGTAGTCGGCAGTCTCGTGGGCGCTGAGCTGGCCGAGAAGGATAAAGACGCTAATGATGAGCATCATCACGAGAATAGCCAGCATCAAAGCAAGCAGCTTCTCCAGCAAGAGGCGTACGCGAGCAACAGGCTGTGAGAGCAAGACATCGAGCGTGCCGCGCTCCTCATCGCCGCGCACCAGGCGGGCGCCAGCCAGGATGGCCCAGATAGCCAAAAAGGCTGGCAAAGTCGTGCCAAAGACGCGGAAAGTAACGTAGCCGGGAATAGTACCGAGGGCCACCTGATCGCCATAGAAGCTGAAAGACTGATAAATCTGAGTAACACCGGCGCTGAGGGCGTCCTCAGCGGTGGCGTACATAGCGTAGATCAGCAATCCCAGGCCGACGCCCCAGCAGAGGATCGCGATCCAGTATTCGCGCAGGCTTTTCAGCCAGATCGTGCGCAGCATAGTGCTTTCCTCCCATCATTGGCCGCTGCCATGCGACCAGCAAGCAAGGCTTCACTTAACGACCAGCGGCGACCGGCTGGTCGACCTGATAGAAGCGCAAGAAGATCTCTTCGAGGCTCGGTTCCTGTGTAATGAGACTAAGCGCATCGTGGGCGGCGGCAGCCTTGATCACCGCCTGGAGATCGCCCTGAACGTCAAGATGCAGCTCGCGACCGTCGCGATTGAGCTGAACAGCGGTCACGCCCGGCAGGCCCTGGAACCACTCCGGCGAAGCTGGCCCGGGGAAGCTAATGACGACCGTCTGTTGACGCATCTGCTTGAGCCGGTTCACTTCATTCACCTCGACCAGGCGTCCCTCGCGGATAATGCCGACACGGCTGCAGGTCTGTTCAACCTCGGGCAGAATGTGAGACGAAAGGAAGACCGTGCGCCCCTCGCTCTGCACTTCACGCAGCATACGGTAAAACTCCTGCTGGTTGAGGGGATCAAGGCCGTTACTTGGCTCATCCAGAATGAGCAGTTGAGGGCGATGCATGAAAGCCTGGATCAGGCCCAGCTTCTGGCGGTTGCCGTGTGAATATTCGCGGAAGCGCTTACTGGGATCGAAATCCAGCCGCTCGCAGAGCTGCTGCACATAGGCCCGGTCGACGCCGCCGCGCAGATGGCCGAGGTAGGTGAGAATCTGGGCGCCCGTCAGCCTGGGATCAAAAGCGAACTCCGAGGGCAGGTAACCTACCAGCCGCTTGACAGCGGGAGCCTGCGCCCAGCAGTCCAGACCGGCGATGGTCGCGCGGCCCGCCGAGGGACGCAAGAAGCCCATCAAGGTGCGGATCGTGGTCGTTTTACCGGCCCCATTGGGTCCGAGGAAGCCAAAGATCTCGCCTTCCTCAATCTCAAAGGTCAGGTCAAGAATACCGCGGCTGCGGCCGTAATACTTCGTCAGACCGCTGGCTTGAATCAGAGCCGTCATGAGTGTTTCCTCCTGAAAAGCCTGGAATATATTGCTCCAGATAGGCGCGAATAGCCGCCACAAAGCCTGCAATATGCTCATTGACTGCGTGAGCCAAACGGCGGCGCCTTTCTGGGGGTAGTAGCTGCTGGCTTTCCAAAGACAGGCGGATAGCCTCGCCCAGATCCTGAGCCTGTTGCTCGAGTGGGAGGCGTTCTTCTTCTGGCCAGAGCGGGTCGAGCGTCATATAGCCCATAAAGAGGGCCGCTAGCATGTATTCTAAGCGCCTAAGGCTCAGATCCGAGCGCAACAAGCCCTCCGCCTGCATCTGTTCCAGGATGGCGTGAGCAAAAAGCACTTTGCGGCGAGCTATAGAATTCCCCTGCAGATAGTCATGCTGGGCCAATGAACCAAGCAGGCTAACATCGTTGGTGAGCAGTGCTTTCACCAGCGGACGCTGCTGGTAGAGCAGAAAGGCATAGGGAAAAAGCGTATGGAATGCGAAGCTATCAGCATGCTCGGCGATGTACTTCTGCAGCGATTCGATAACGGCCAGGGCCTCGCGCATAATCACCGACATAAAGAGGTCCTCGCGCGTCTTCCAGTGCAGATAGATGGTCCCTTTAGCGACCCCGGCCTCGCGCGCGATGTCGTCGATGGTCGTCTTATCGTACCCCCAACGCTCGATCAACCTGACGGCAGCGTCAAGGATGCGCTCGGCCCGAGCCTGGCGCTTCTGGGCAGAAGTTGGCGCCCTGCCGCGCCGTCGTGGCTGCTCTGCCTGGCCTGCCACTCCTCCTGGCCTCCTTTCTCTTCTTATCTTGACTAAATGACTAAATGAACTAAATTGGTCAAAAAATTCTGGATAAAGTATAGTCGGTGGTCACCAAAAAGTCAAGGGAGCTACCCTGGCGCTGAGAGTGAGAAGAGACTCTAGGCTGCAGAGGCCGGCGAGCTTATGGAGGCAGCGATCTCGCAACCCCACTCCCGATGTCGTACAATGGACATCTAAAGGAGAAAGCGGACTGTCCTTGAGAAGAAAAGCGAGCAAATGCTCGGGAGGCAACATGACAGAAGCAAGTGGCGCGCCGCGAGGCGCTCAGCATACCAATCGACTCATACACGAGACCAGTCCCTACCTGCTCCAGCATGCCCACAACCCGGTGGACTGGTACCCGTGGGGAGAGGAAGCCCTCAACAAAGCCAGGCAAGAAGACAAGCCTATCTTTCTCAGCATTGGCTACTCTGCCTGTCACTGGTGCCACGTCATGGAGCGCGAATCATTCGAAAACGAAGAGATCGCCGCCCTCATCAACCGTCACTTCGTGCCTATCAAAGTAGACCGCGAGGAGCGGCCCGATCTGGACGCCATCTACATGCAGGCCGTTCAAGCGCTCACTGGCCAGGGGGGCTGGCCCCTAAACGTCTTTCTCACGCCCGATGGCCGGCCCTTCTTTGGCGGAACCTACTTTCCGCCCGAAGATCGCCGCTATGGCGGGCAAGTGATGGCCGGGTTCCCGCGTGTCCTGCTGACCATTGCCGACGCCTATCAGAATCGGCGTCAGGAAGTCGAAGAGCAGGCCGAGCGCCTGGCCGAATACCTGCGTGAGCGCAGCGGGGCGCCCCTCTTACGTCGTAGCCAAGGGCAGCCTCTCCCACAGCTGGAACTGCTAGCCAACGCCGCACGCGAACTGGCCGCTGAATTTGACCCGGTCAACGGCGGCTTTGGCGGCGCTCCCAAGTTCCCCAACAGCATGGCGCTTGAGTTTTTGCTACGTGTCCACCTGCATCGCGCCGCCGGTGAGCTGCCAGCGGTGAAGGAGGGGGAGCGCTCGGAGCTGGCGATGGTTGAGCAGACTCTGCAGCGCATGGCCTGCGGTGGCATCTACGACCAGCTTGGTGGTGGCTTTCATCGCTACTCGGTTGACGCTCGCTGGCTGGTTCCGCATTTCGAAAAGATGCTCTACGATAACGCGCTGCTCAGTCGCCTCTACCTGCATGCCTATCTCATCACGGGCAAACCCTTCTACCGGCGCATCGCTGAAGAGACCCTTGACTACGTCAGGCGCGAGATGACGGCACCTGAAGGCGGCTTCTACTCGACCCAGGACGCCGATAGCGAGGGCGAGGAAGGCAAGTTCTATCTCTGGCAAGCCGAAGAGATCGCGCGCCTGTTGCCGGGCGAGGATGGCGCTTTGTTCATGGCCTGGTACGGCGTGACCCCGCGCGGCAACTTCGAAGGCAAGAACATTCTCCATGTCCCTGAACCGGATGCCCAGCGCGTGGCCGAGCGGCTGGGGGTCAGCCGCGAGCGCCTTGAACAAGCCCTGGAGCGAGGGCGGGCCGTGCTGCTAGCCGCCCGTGAGCAGCGCGTGAAGCCGGGGCGCGATGAGAAAGTTCTGACAGCCTGGAATGGGCTGATGCTCCGCAGCTTCGCCGAAGCCGCGCGCTATCTAGGACGCAGCGATTATCTGCAAGTAGCCGAGCGTAACGCCGCTTTTCTGCTGACGGCGCTGCGCAAGGACGGACGCCTGCAGCGCACCTGGAAAGACGGACGGGCCCATCTGGCCGGCTATCTAGAGGACTATGCCTTTCTGGCAGATGGCTTGCTCGCCCTCTACGAAGCCAGCTTCAACTTGCATTGGTTCAGTGAGGCCCGGACCTTAATGGAGGAGGCCCTCCGTCTCTTTGCCGATCCTGCAAATGGCGGCTTCTTCGATACTGGCAGCGATCAGGAGGCCCTGGTGTGTCGGCCAAAAGAGATCATGGACAACGCCACGCCGGCGGGTAATAGCGTCGCCACGGAAGTGCTCCTACGTTTGGCGGCCTTCACAGGAGAAGAGCGCTATCGCCAGGTAGCAGAGAGCTATCTACAAGCACTGGCCGACATCATGACGCAGCATCCCCACGCCTTTGGGCATATCCTGGGTGCGCTCGACTTTGCTCTCTCGCCTGGACGTGAGATCGCCATCATTGGCGAGCCCCAGAGTGAGGAGACCGCCGCGCTGCTCAGCGTCGTGAACCGCCGCTACCGACCCAATAGTGTGCTGGCCTGCGTCGCGCCTGGCGCCGAACAGGAACGCGCTGCGGCGCTCATCCCGCTTGTGGCTGAGCGGCCCCAGCAAGATCGGCGAGCGACGGCCTATGTCTGCCAGCATTTTGCCTGCCAGGCCCCGGTAACCTCTCCCGAAGCCTTGCAGCAGCAGCTTGGGGACCTGGACCGCTAGGCGATCTGTTTGTCTAGCGCTCGTCTCGGCCTTGGGAGCGGGCGGAAGAGCCAGACAAAGCACTGCGGATCGGCGTCCCTTTGCCCTGCTGATCCGCAGTGCCTGGGGCACAAACTGGCAAATCCCGCGATGTGAAGGGGACAAAGAGACCAGCGTCGAGGAGGGGAGAGGAGCGCTGGCCTCGGCGAGAAGGGGCGCTCGGCGCTAGTCATTGACATAGCGCAGTTGACCTTTCACCTCATGACGGCAGAGCCTGCCGCTCTTCACAAGGTGCTCAAGTGCCAGGGTGGCCGCGGCGATCTCTTTCCGCCCGGCCTTCTTTTTGTTGGCTGGCAAGAACATTGTAGCCACCTCCTGGGGGGTGAAGACAGCGAGAGAGCCGGTGTGCTCCTCCAGATAAGCGGTCAGGGCCTTGCGATACCACGCGACCAGATCGCCTGGATGGGTAATCGGCGGCGCCATCACAATCATCACTGGACAGGGGGCCAGTGCCAGTACGCGGCGGGAGATACTGCCGACCAGGAAGCGACGCAGTTTATGGCGCAGGCCCTCGCCACGACTGCCCACAACAATCAGGTCAACCCCCAGCTCACGCGCGGCCCTGGCGATCTCCCCAGCCGGCTCACCGACGCGAATCATCATCTCAATACGCTCGGAGGAGATGGCATATTTCTGGAATTCAAGGCGGGCGCGCTTGAGCACCTCTTCGGCTTCGCTACGCTGATCGGCGGTGATAGGCAGGGGCTGGATTTGACCAACATACATGCCAAGCGAAGGAGAAGCAGTATAGGGGATGGGGATGACCGTCAGGAGAATCAAATGGAAGGAAGGAACCTGCCCAACCAGCTCACTAACTTTCGTAATAGCGTGCCTGGTGGCCGGAGAGATCGCGGGATCGATACCAAGCAAGATATGCCTGTTCATGGCTACCGTACTCCCGAAGCTCGCCCGAAGATGGCCACCCCATCTTTCGGGTGCAGTTTTTCTCACTCAGCGGGGATCTGCGGCCCGGGCATCCACTGCCGGGTCAGGCTGACACTGCGTGTCTCACCAGTGCAGCTCTCTATGCGAGGACAGGGGACTGAGAGCGCTCTACCTGATGCTCACTGCCACCTCCTGGCGGGCTGAGTGCTTCGCCTGCCTACTGCCCCGACTGGCTAGCTAACTAGCTAGCTGCTACTACTACCGCTGGCTGCAAGGCCCCTCTCTGCTCTCTTCCCTCTGTGCCGTGTTTGTGCCTCATGCGCCTCATGTATGTGGTCCTTTTTCCTCCCGGCGACCAGTCTTCTGGTTGGGAGCGCTTCTGCGCGCCCTATCAGGGGGCAAGCGAAGCTGGAGATACTCAACTGACGTCCACGAGCAGACTAATCAAGCGACGGATGCTAGCGGTTCAGATGAGTCAGCGCTAGAGTACCCTGAGCTTGGATCGGAGGGCGGGAAGCCAGACAAGCAGGCAAGAAGGCAGCGCGCCTGTGGTTCCATCCTCCCTGGCGCTATTCGCATCTGTCTGCTCTCACCCCACCGTTGATTTGTGCAGTAGTTCACACTGAGCTGGTTAGCTGCGACATAGCCTGTCCTGAGCAGGGACCGTACACTCTCTATACGATAGTATAGCTGTTTTTTGAAGGAGCCACAAGAGCCTCAAGTCGCTTCTACAGCAGAGTTCAGGCCCTTCAGGTAACTGAATCCTGTTAGGGTGGGGCCTCTGCACGGAGCGAGGTTGACGAACTGGGCCGGGGGAGGCCCAGTTGCTTGCCCAGCCTTCCGATGCTCTTCCCTTCGCCTGCTCTCTGCGGTAGGCGAGGGAGAGCCTGTCATTATACATCTATAATCCCACTATGTACGGATAAAAAATTGGAGATTGGCGAGTCGGCAACGTCTAACTGACTATGGATGTGTTATAGCCCTGCGAGCGAGCAGGAGGAAAAGAGCATCTCCGTGTAAGCGAAGGCATTGAAGGAAGAAAGCAGGTTGAAAGCGATGGGCGTGCAGACAGAGCAACTCTTAAATGTCCTGGAGCTAGCCCAGCCGGATGAGGGTGAGGCTGGGGGAGCCGAAGCGATGAGCGAGAGAGAAGCCGAGCGACGGAACGAGGCGGAACGCTCTGGGCTGGAGATCTTCCAACGTGCCATTATGGGAGGCGACCAGCAGGCCTGGGCGCTGCTTCAAAGCCAGTTCTCCGAGCTAGTCCGTGCCTGGATGCGCCGACATCCGAAACGCGAGATTGCCATGCGTCTGGATAGCGAAGAGAACTATATTGCCCAGGCTTTTGAGCGGTTCTGGCAGGCGACCGCCTGCAAACAGGATCTCCAGTTTACTTCCCTGGCGGCTGCCCTGAGCTACCTGCGGGCCAGCCTGAACGGGGCCATCATGGATACCCTGCGCATGTATGCCCGACCGCGGGAGGCCTATCTCTCAGAGCCAGGCTACGAGGGGGCATCGGCTAGTGAAGATCGGGACGAAGATGGCGAGCTTTGGGAGGCGCTCAAGAGTCTACTGCCTCAACAGCGAGAACGCTACCTGGCCTATCTGCTCTTCTATTGTGGTCTCAAGCCACGCGAGGTCGTCCGCTATTGCTCGGGCGAATTCCACAGTGTCCAAGAAGTCTATCGCCTAAGACGCAACATTATCGAGCGTCTGGCTCGCAATATTGATCAGTTGCTTTGGAAGCTGAGCGTTCGTTAGCTGTTTCTTCCCCTGGTAGCCTGGTCACACACGGTCTCTTTGTCCCTTATCAGGGTAGCGAGAAGACAGCAGAAGGTGGCTGAAGAACGCCATGCGTAAAAAGCAGCACCTGAAACGTTGATTTAGCGAAAGGAGAATCCTCAAAGGAGGAAAGGCCTGCCTCCGTTCAGGCGTTATTGCATGCCATGCTGCCAGGTGAAGGAAATAGCGAGACGATGGATTGCCAGGATCGATTTGCCCCTGGAACTGAGGAGCTGATCTTGCTGGCCTTTGGCGAGGGAGAGCTAGCGCCCGAAATTGTGCGCCACTTGCACGCATGCATGGTCTGTCAGCAGCGACTCAGGCAGTTGAAACAGCTTTATCTCTCCTTGCTGACCAAGCTCTATAGAAGTCAGTGCCCTGATGGTCTGCGCCTCAGTCTCTATTGCGCCGGTCTTCTTGACCAGCAAGAGCAACAGCAAATTGAGGCCCATGTAAGAGCATGTCCGCTTTGCGCCGAAGAAGCCGCGTTCTCCAGGCGCTTCCTGGCTGATCCTTTGCTACCCGCTGCGTCGACATCCCTTTGCCTTCGACGAGCGCCCACACGCAGCGGGTGGCAGGCGCACCTGATTTGGCATAAGGAGCCTGGATCAGCCCGCTGGCCGCGCCTCTACCGCAGTGAGGAGTGTGAGCTTGTGCTCTCTATCTCATACGTGGCTCCGGGGCGTTGCGCGCTCTACGGCCTGCTCAGCCGTGTCGATTCCGGGCTTGATAGCTTGGCTTTCGAGGGCGCGCAGGCCGAGCTGCTCTCGTTAGAGAAAGGCGAAAGAAAACGCCTGGCTGCTAGCAACGGTCGACCGCTGCTGACCACCAGGATTGACAGAGATGGCAAGCTGCTCTTTTCCTCGGTTTCCCCTGGACGCTATACGCTCCTTTTGCATCTATCTACAGGTGACCTGGTCATTGAAGAGCTACACATCGACATGTGTGAAGTAGTTTAAGGGGAAACGAGTCGCCAGGAGTAGACAAAGCAAGCCGAGCGCCGGCCTGGATCTGGAGCCCAGCCCGGGCGAACCTGTCATTCTCGCTCCCCAAGCCGGCGCTGATGGGTGCGCAGATCGGATAGCGTCCTCCGTCGGGACAGAGGTTGACTAGCGAGCGAGCGCGGTGAGCGGCGGGTAGATCGAGCAGAATGGGCGCCGCTGTTGGCTGCTCAGCCTGGCTTCTCTGGACCGATCGGGCTGTGTTGGCCCTGTGGACATGGGCAGCGAGACGGGAGACCTGGCTCACTGTCCTATTCTAGTCCAGTTCTCCCAGCCAGCGCGTCTTATGCCGATAATCGGTTGGTATACGCTCTGGGGGCGAGAGGGCCGGGTAGCCGACGTACAGAAAAGCGACGATCTCATCCTCGGGTGCCAGGCCGAGCCAGGCTTTGACATGAGGATCATAGGCCGCTTCGCCGGTACGCCACATAGTTGCCAGTCCCAGCCCCTCGGCGGTCAAGAGCATATTTTGAACGGCGGCGGCCACTGCCTCGACATTTTCAATGGCTCGCACTTCGGGACGCTGGGGGGCCTCGGCTGCTACCACGATGACCACAGGAGCGCGCAGCGGTTTCTGACGCTCCTTTTCGATCAGGGCCTGAGTCTTCTCGTCACGTTCCTGGCCCAGGCGCAGGGCCAGCGCCTGCGCCATGACCTCCCCTAGCTCCTGACGCGCCGCGCCACTAAAAACGATGAATTTCCAGGGTTCTACTCTATGATGATTAGGGGCGTGCGTCGCCGCCTCCAGCATGCGCTCAATCTGGTCCCGCGTCGGACGGCGCTCGCTCATCTTGCTGATGCTGCGCCGTCGGCGGATTGCTTCAAACACCAGCATGTGGATGTTCACCCTTATGGAGTGCGATGATGATGTTCCGTATACTATACCTTATGCAGCCCTGTTACTCAAGGAGGACTTTCGGTCTCAAGCGGCCTGACAGGCTGTGGCAGCTACCTTGCTTTTCTTTCTTTAGATTGCCTGCTCCCTAAGAGAGGAGCGCCAGAGCCGCCAGGTGCCTGCGGCTCCCCTGAGCACGTCCGGTGAGAGCCCCTGACTAGCGCCTGTGCCTTGTCGCCCTGCTCGCCGCGGGGGTACAATGGAGACAAAGAGAGAGAAGGACGTGAGCGAAGGCGAGCCATGAAAAGAGAGATCCGCTTTGGCTGGGTTCTCAACGCCGGACCGACGCGCGGTATGGAGGCGAGCCGTTTTCTGGCAATCTCGCGCCAACAGATTGCACTGGTAGGCGAACAGATTGATTCTCTCTGGTTCACCGATCATCTGCAGTTTGGCAGCTCGCCTGTACTGGAGGGCTGGACAGCTCTCACCTATATTGCTGCCCTCTACCCGCACTATCGCATTGGCCACATGGTCCTCTGCCAGTCCTTTCGCAATCCAGCGCTTCTGGCCAAGATGGCGGCTACCTTACAGTACCTTAGCGGAGGGCGCTTGTTGCTGGGCATTGGCGCGGGCTGGCATGAAGAAGAGTATCGCGCCTACAACTACCCCTTTCCTGAGCCACGTGCTCGCATTGAGCAGCTTGAAGAGACGCTTCAGATTGTCAGAGCACTTTGGAGCGAAGAGCAAGTGACTTTTGAGGGGCGTCATTATCATGTTCACGAGGCCTATTGCGAGCCTAAGCCGGAACCGAAGCCACCCATCATTGTTGGTGGCCTCGGTACGCGCCTGCTTCATAGCGTAGCTCGCTATGCTGATGGCTGGAATGCCGCCTGGATTAAGCCCGATGCCTATCGTGAGCGGCTCACCATCTTCGAGAGCGCTTGTCGCCAACTCGGGCGTGATCCCGCTCAGGTTGAACGTAGCTGGTTTGGGCGCTGCATCTGTGTCCCTTCCGCCGAGGAAGCGGCCAGGCTGCAGGGCAGGGGGCTGCTCGGAACCCCGGACCAAATTGCCGAGCAGCTTCAGGCCTATATCGATCTGGGCATCACTTCCTTTATGCTGGGAAGCTGGGAGCTAGAGGATCTGCAAACCGTTGAACTGCTGGCGCACCAGGTGCTACCGCGCTTCCGTCCGGGCACCAGCGCCGCGTGAACCGTAAGCACCGACACTGCTTGCTTGCTGCTTTGCAGGGCAGAATCAGCCAACGCTCGCCTACCTGTGAGTAGTGAGTAACCAGGGGGCCTGCTCTCCTGGCCTTGTCCTGGCCCTGTCGTCAGGCCAGGCACAAGCAAGCAAGTAAGAACACTGCGGGTTAGCGAGCAGACAAGCAGACAAATGAGCGCAAAAGGAGCAAGGCCAATGGCGATGCCGACGAATCCACGGCTGCCTCTCCTCTTCGGTGCGAATGTCGATCCGACGGCGGACGATCCACGCTGGCCATTGGAACTGACACGCGCTGTTGAAGAGGCGGGTCTAGATCTCATTGGCATTCAAGATCACCCATACAATGCGGGCTTCCTGGACACCTGGACCCTCATCGCCACACTGGCGCAGGCCACGCAGCGTGTGCGCTTCTTCCCCAACGTTGCCAATCTGCCGTTACGGCCCCCGCTAATGCTCGCGAAAGCCGTGGCTACGCTGGACGTTCTCAGTAACGGTCGCATTGAACTAGGGCTAGGGGCTGGTGCTTTCGCCGATGGTATTGTGGCAATGGGGGGACCGCGGCGCAGCGCCGGCGAAGCGGTCGCCGCCCTGGAGGAAGCGGTGCAATTGATCCGCCGCTTCTGGAGCGGTGAGCGTAGCATCCGCTTTGAAGGACGCTACTACAGCGCCCAGGGAACACATCCCGGCCCGCGTCCCACTCACCCGATTGGCATCTGGCTTGGCGCTTATCGTCCACGTATGCTGCGCCTCACCGGGCGCCTTGCCGATGGCTGGATTCCCAGCAGCACCTATGCCGCGCCGGAGCAGCTACCTGCCATGCAGCGTCAGATCGATGAAGCCGCTCAGCAGGCGGGGCGTCCAGCGCAGGCTATCCGGCGCATCTACAACATCATCGGCCAGATCACCCCTGGCGGCCCTGGCTGGGAGCGTGGCACCTTCCGCGGCAGCGCTCAGGACTGGATTAACGAGCTGACGCGACTGGCGCACGAAGTAGGTCTGGATACCTTTATCTACTGGCCACTGGAGGATCGCCTGCGCCAAATCCAGCGCTTCGCCGCCGAAGTCGTTCCCGGGGTTCGGGCCGCCCTCGGGAGGCTCTGACTCGGCCCGACTGGCTATCTGGGCTCTCCCGCCCGCCAGCTAGCGAGCCAGCCAGGCAGACGATATCGACAGCCGCAAAGCAACGCGACCAGAGAAAGCAGGGCTTAAACGGCTTGCCTGCGTGCTTGATGGACTGAAGCGCGCCGGCTGCCCGCTACTCTGGCCGCGTCTGGACTGTCTAGAGGCTCACCTCTGGGCTTCTGATGGCGGATGAGCAGGCCCTTTCTCCAAGAGATTGCCTTCAACGCCCTTGAGCAGATTTCCCTCGATGCCCAGGGAGGGCAAGAGCTGAGCCTGTGCCTGAGTTTGCAGCGGCAGCCCCCAGAGCTTAATGAAGCCCACTGCGGCCTGATGATCGAACTGATCGCCCGTATCATAAGTCGCCAGACTGTGGCTATAGAGCGAATGCTCAGACTGGCGTCCAACTACAGCAAACTGGCCCGGTGCCAACTTCACGCGTACCTTCCCGCTCACAAAACGCTGTGTGCTCTGCACATAGGCCGCCAGATCCTGATGCAAGGCACTATACCACTGCCCGTTATAGATCAGACGCGCATATTCCGCCGACACCAGCTCCTTAAAGCGCAATTGATCTCGGCTGAGCGTCAAGCTCTCCAGAGCCTTATGAGCGGCGTGCAGCACCACCGCCGCGGGGGCCTCATAGATCTCGCGTGACTTAATGCCCACTAAACGATTCTCCACGTGATCGATACGCCCAATGCCATACTTACCGGCCAGGCGATTGAGCGTCTCGATCAACGTCACCCCGTCGGTCTCCTCGCCGTTGAGCGCCACCGGGATACCCTGTTCAAAGGTCAACTCGATATAGGTAGGCTCAGGGATAGGTGGCCCACCAGGGCGCCCGAACAGCCAGGGACTGACCGTCCAGGCGTAGACGTCCTCCGGAGGCTCCTGCCAGGGATCTTCGAGCACGCCACACTCAATACTGCGTCCCCAGAGATTCTGATCAATCGAATAGGGGCTAGCATTCGTCACCGGAATAGGAATATTGTGCTCGGCAGCGTAGGCGATCTCGCTGTCGCGCGTCATGCCCCATTCGCGCACCGGCGCAATAATCTTCAGATCAGGAGCCAGCGTCGCGATCGAGACATCAAAGCGCACCTGATCATTACCCTTGCCGGTGCAGCCGTGAGCCACAGCCACCGCCCCCTCAGCGCGGGCCACCTCCACGAGCAGGCGGGCGATCAAAGGGCGAGCCAGGGCGGTGGCCAAAGGATACTGACCCTCATAGATTGCCCCTGCCTGCAGAGCCGGCCAGACAAAATAGCGAACGAAATCGGCGCGCGCGTCCACCACGATCGCTTTCACAGCACCGATCTGTTCCGCGCGGCGCGCAATGCTTTGCAAATCGCGATCATTGCCGACATCGATGGTCAGCGCGATCACATCCAGATCATATTTTTCCTTAATCCAGCGGATCGCCACAGAGGTATCGAGGCCGCCAGAATAAGCGAGAACCGCAGTAGCCATCAGCTTAAGCCTCCCCATGCTCAGACTGAATCCTGCCCTGCGCCGACGCGGGGCGAGCCTGGTCGGTCTGTTCTGACCCGATCAGGCGCTGGATAGCCTTCTCAAAAGCCGCTGCCCGCTCCTGCCAGGCTGCCCGCGCGGCGGCCAGCCGCTGAGCCACCTGCTCCAGACCGAGGTTGCCTGCGCCGCCCAGGTGATTGCGCGTCTTGAGGCGCTCGACCAACTGCTCACGGTTCTCCGTTGGCAGCGGCTCATGGCGGTCAAGTCGCGCCGTTACCTCGGCCCCAACAATACGGTAGGCATCGCGGAACGGCAGATGAGCGGTGCGGGTTAGCTCGTAGGCGCGATCGGCGGCGAAGAGTTCAAACGTACAGGCGGCGACCAGGCGGTCAACATTCACCTCCAGCGACCCCACCACCAGCGTACAGATCTCCAGGCACTCGCGCACCACATCCAGCGCTTCCATAAAGGGGCGCTTGGTCTCCTGATAGTCCATATTGTAGCCCGAGGGGAGACCCGTGACAATGCCCAGAATCTGCTGTTGCAAAGCCAGCACCGTCTGCGTACGGGCGCGTACCAGCTCCATCACGCCTAGATTGCGCTTCTGGGGCATAATGCTGCTGCCCGTACAAAGCTCCTGTGGCACGTGGAAGAAGCCGTATTCTGCTGTTGTGAAGAGCAGAATATCCTGAGCGAGTTTGCTCAAATCAAGCATGATCTGAGCAAGCGCCTGAACAATGGCTGCCTCCACCTTGCCTCGGCTGTTCTGAACATAGATCACATTGTTCTGCACGCGCGCGAAGCCGAGCAGCTCGGCAGTATACTGGCGATCGATGGCGATCGGAACGCCGTAGCCAGCAGCGGAACCAAGCGGCGACTGGTCATTCAGACAGTAAGCCGTACTTAAGAGCAGCTCATCGTCAAGCAAGGCCTCAGCGAAAGCGCCAGCCCACAGGCCCACCGACGAAAGCATAGCCCGCTGCATATGGGTATAACCCGGCATCGGCACATCGGCGTGAGCCGCGGCGAAACGCTGCAACGTTTCCACCAGCGTCAGCAACGAACTGGCGATGCCGTGTAGCTGCTCCTTGGCGTAGAGGCGCAGGTCAACCAGCACCTGATCATTGCGCGAGCGGGCCATATGGATCTTTTTGCCCGCAGCTCCAGCTACCTCAATCAGATAATTTTCGACGCGCGTATGGACATCTTCATCGCTGGGGGTGATCGTAAACTGGCCGCTTTCGGCCAGGCGAAGGATGTCACACAGAGCCTCTTTCAAGGCCCTGTGCTCATCCTCACTCAGAACACCGATCCTGGTAAGCATGGCTGCATGCGCCAGTGATCCCCAGACATCATGGCGCACCAGGCGCATATCGAGAGCGCTATTCTGCGCCGCCTCGAAGCGCTCGACCTGTTCATTCACGCGGTAGGTTTTCTGCCAGAGTTTAGGCATTGATCAGACTCCTCCCACGGGACTGAGTCCCAGATTCTGGTTGCGGCGCGCAATCAGCTCATAAGGCGGACCGCGCATATGGGCCACAGCGGCGCACTCCTTCTGGTTGAAGCTGGCGCTTTTGATCGAGCGCAGGTCGGGGAAGAAGAGGCCACCCTCTGCCTTGCGCGCTACGATAGGGAATGACGTACTGAGAAGGAGCGAACAGGCATCAAAAAACCCTCGCCCCTTCCTGTCCTGGGAACCTGAAGGGACGAGAGTAGGACGAAGGCGAGACCGGCTAGCTCAGGCTGAGGACTCGCTTGCACCTACGCCCGTGGTGCCACCCTTATTGTCACCAGTCGCTGCCGCGCACCTGAGAAGACAAGAGACCAGCTCTCTTCTCAGGAACGCTCCTCACACCACTGGGAGGAGCATGCACGGTGACCACTCTTTGTGGTGATTGCGCTGCGTGGGAACCACCCACCTGATCCTACTTGCCCGTGATATGCGCCCTGTGTTTTCTTACTTACTTACAACGCTGGCCTTTCTGGAAGGCCCCTGCAGCCTGTCTCAGACCACGCGGGCAAGCCACAACGGCATATCACGAACTTTCTTCGGCCAGCCGCTCACGAAGGCGTTCCAGAGGGCGTATCCTTCCGAACTCTCACCAGCCATCGGATCGCTGTAGGCCGTTTCCTCTGTACTCTGTTCGCTCAACGCGGGACAGCTCTCAGCAAGCCCGTATTCGCTTGTCGCTTGTGCGGCCTAAGCACCTGTCCTGGTGGACTGAGGGCCTCTCTCGGCTTCTTGCCCGACTATCTGAGGCCTCTCATTGGCCAGGGGTGGGGCCGCGGTGTTTTCCTGCTGATGAAAAAGAGCGATACCTGCAAGCGGTGATCTGCCCTGCAGGCCTATCTTTTTTCTGCATTAGTATATTGTAGATTGCGGCAAGTGAGGCGAACTCTCGCCAGATCAGCTCTGAGCGCCAGCAAGGAGCGATTGCGCAGAAAACAGCGCAGAGGAGCTAGCTCATGCCAGGCCGCGAGCTCCTGGCAGCTTTCGAGGTGGAAGATACTTCGCTGTCGTCTTCCTCCGCTGCCTTGGGCTGGGGCTTCCCCTGCCCTCCTTTTCGCTCTTGATGCTAGCTGTTATTCCCATAGGCGAGACACTCTGCTGAGAGTATTATACAGAGATGGTCGGGCTTGAGCAAGTTGGCGTCTGGCAGGCATGGGACTGCTGAACCCTCTTTGCCCTGCTGGAGTCACTGAACAGTGCCACTGCGGCCTGCTCGTTGCCGGGGGGGCCGCGCCAGGCGCTCTTTCGAGCGAGACCCAGGGGCCACGGCCTGAGCGGCAGGACGCTGCCGGCGCTTGTGTCCTGGAGAGCGGTGTGTCATACTGGTAGCAGAGATGGCGGGGTCTTCGTGTCTATGGTGTAGGCGACCCTGCCGAGAGAGACAGCTCAGTCAAGAGAGGGAGAAGTATTGCGCGATGGTCGCTATTTCCATTCAGATCGAAGGGCAGACAGGCCTCACCTGGTCCCGCTGGAAACGCCTGGTTGAGGCCATTGAAGGGCTGGGCTACGCAGGCCTCTTCCGCTCCGATCACTTCACCGATCCAGTGCCGCCCGACCGCGAGGCTCTGGAAACAATTGTCTCCCTGGCCTACGCCGCCGACCACACCCAGCGCGTCCATTTTGGTCCACTTGTCTCGCCGATCTCCTTTCACCATCCCGTGATGCTAACGCGCCAGGCGATCGCCCTCGACGATCTGAGTGGGGGCCGCTTCATCTTCGGGGTTGGAGCTGGCTGGCAAGAGCGAGAACACGCCATGTTCGGGCTAAACCTGGGCGACATGCGCACACGCATGGCGCGATTTGCCGAGGCGCTGGAGGTGATCAATCTCCTGCTGCGCTCCGAGCAGCCAGTGACCTTTCAAGGCCAATTCTACCAGCTACGCGAGGCGCAACTCCTGCCCCGTCCACAGCGCCCCGGCGGGCCGCCAATCATGATCGGGGGTGGTGGACGCAAACGCACCCTGCCTCTGGCGGCGCGCTATGCCGACATCTGGAACGCTGGCTTTCTCACCCCCGAACAGT
This sequence comes from Thermogemmatispora argillosa, assembly GCF_059696725.1. Taxonomy (NCBI): domain Bacteria; kingdom Bacillati; phylum Chloroflexota; class Ktedonobacteria; order Thermogemmatisporales; family Thermogemmatisporaceae; genus Thermogemmatispora; species Thermogemmatispora argillosa. Next base: position 3,724,388 of record NZ_AP019377.1, read on the forward strand.
TTCGCGACCTTTCGGCCTTCCTTGATCAGTTGCTGCAAGAGGCAGGGCGCCCGCCTGCCAGCGTTCAGCGCACCATGATGACCTCGCTCTTCTTCGGACGTACGCGCGAAGATCTCTATCAGCGCCTTGACTGGTGGCGTCACTATGATCCCAGCTACGCGCCCCTCTCCTCACAAGAAATCCTGGATCGCGTGCTGGCCCAGAATCGCACCATTGTCGGCACACCCGACATGGCCATTGCCCAGATCAGGCGCTACGGCGAGGCCGGTGTCCAAGAGCTAATGCTCCAGTGGTTCTATCTCGACGACATTGATGGCCTGCGCGACTTCGCCGAGACAGTGCTACCCCATGTCTAACCTACAGACGCATCCACAAAACAGAAGGATGGGACCACGCGTCACGGGTCCCATCCTCTCCTCCCTTACAGGCTGCGCTCGCTTGCTTTCTCGCGGCTTAACCGGTATTGCGCAGACCGGCGGCGATCCCATTGATCGTCAGCAACACGGCGTAGGTCAGACGCGCGCGCTCACGCTCCTGCTCGCCGGCCTCCTGCTGTTCCGCCTTACTCAAGTCCAGTGGCCCGCCGAGGGAGCGCAGCCGGCGGAGCAAAACCACCTGGAAGTAGCTCAGCGGGTCCACATAAGGATTGCGCAGACGGATCGAACGCTGCAACACCGGCGAGTTATCGAGCAGCGCCTTGCCTCCCACAATGCGTAGCAGCCAACTACGCGTCCGCTCGTACTCCGCCTCGATCTCCGCAGAGATCCGCTGACGTAGCTGCTCGTCGGCCACCAGCGTCGCATAGTGGCGAGCAATGTGCATATCGGCCTTTGAGAGCGTCATCTGCAGGTTATCGAGGAAAGCGCGCATAAAGGGCCAGGAGCGATACATCTCCTGAAGCTCGCGCAAGCCCTCTGGCTCGGCCTGCACAAACTCCTCGATGGCCCCGCCGATTCCATACCAGCTTGGCAGCACATAGCGGCTCTGCATCCAGGAGAAGACCCAGGGGATAGCGCGCAACTCCTCAATATTGCGTCCGCCGGTACGGCGCACCGGACGCGAGCCGATATTGAGCCAGCCAAGTTCGAGAATGGGGGTGGCCTGCTCAAAGAAAGTCAGAAACTCGCGATCCTCGTAGATCAGGCGGCGGTAGCGCTGATAAGCGCTCTGCGACAGACGATCCATGATCTGGCCCCAGCGCGGCGGCTCCTCGCAGGGCTGAGCCTGGGGGAGGCTTGACTCAATGACTCCCGTAACCACCAGCTCCATATTACGCAGAGCGATCTCATGCAGCCCATACTTAAACGAGAGCATCTCCCCCTGTTCGGTGATGCGAATGCGCCCGTTGACCGTCCCCGGTGGCTGGCCAAGAATCGCCTCATAAATCGGGCCGCCGCCGCGCCCGATGGCTCCGCCGCGACCATGAAAGATCGTAATCCCGATGCCATAGCGCTCCCCAAGAGCTGCCAGACGCTGCTGAGCCTGATAAAGCTCCCAGCCGGAGGTGAGCATACCGCCGTCCTTGCTGCTATCCGAGTAGCCAAGCATAATCTGCTGCTCATTACCATGACTGGCCACCCACTGGCGATAGAGCGGGAAGCGGAAAGCCGCCTCCATAATCTGGGAGCAGCCGCGCAGGTCGGCGATGGTCTCAAAGAGCGGCACAATCGGCAAAGCGCTAATCCCGGCCTCCTTGCAGAAAAACTGCACCTCCAGCAAATCGCTCAGCGTGCGGGCCATGCTAATAATATAGCAGGTCACCGCACGCGGACCGAACTCCTCGCGCGCTTGGCGAATAGCCTCGAAGGTTCCCAGAACTGTTGCCGTCTCGCGACTCAACTGGAGACCGCGGCGTGGCAAGACACGCGGATCACGGAGCAGACGCGCTAACAACTGGACCCGCTCCTCTTCATTCATCTCCAGATAGTCTTTGGCAGGCGAGCCGGCGCCTTCCGCGGCCAGAGTGGCCGCCAGACCAGTGACGCGTAGCAGCTCCGAGAGCGCCTGTGCATGGCGCTCACTGTGCTGGCGCACGTCAAGGGCAGCAAAATGGAACCCGAACAGCTCCACCTGGCGAATCAGGCGCGCCAGCGCCCCATTGGCTACCTCGCGCTCGCCATCAGCCAGCAAGCTCGTATAGACAAGGCGCAAATCAGCTAACAGCTCCTCGGCATCGCGATAGGCCACCGAGCGCTGAAAGGACGACGCTGCTTCACCCACTTCCTCAGCCTGGGCCGGGGCCACAGCCGCTAACGTTGCTCCCAGGCGTTTCCACATAAACGACAGCTTGCGCCGATACGGCTCCAGGCGTGTCTGCTCGCCCAGTTCGCGATCATATTCTGGCAGACGAGCGGCATCCTCCTCGATCGAGCGGCGCAGCTCCTCAGTCACCGTGCTGTAATTAATCGACTGTGAATACTCCCGAGCCAGCGCCTCAATTGAGCGGCGATAATGTGTCAGCAAGCTGGCCCGCTGCAAACGGAGAGCCTGCAGCAGTGTCTCCGGGCCAACATTGGGATTCCCATCCTGATCACCGCCAATCCAGGAGCCAATACGCAAGAAAGGAGGTACGCGTAGATCAAGATCAGGATAATGCTGTTCAAGCAGCCGCTCAAATTCCTCGTAAAGCTCAGGCAGCGCGTCGTAGATGATCTCGTCGAGATAATAGATGCCCATCTTCACCTCATCCACTGGCTGCGGGCGCACATGCCGAACAGCATCAGTGCGCCAAAGCAAAGCAATAGTGCTTTCCAGCTCGCGTTGACGCAGCCAGGGACGCTGAGGCTGACCAGGCAGATGACCATATTCGCGATCATAGGCATCGAGCAAATCGGCCACCTGACGCGATTTGATGATCAACGCGCGACGCGTTGCCTCGGTCGGATGGGCTGTAAAGACCAGCTCAATGGAAAGGCGTTGCAAGAGCGAGCGCAGAGTCTCGCTGTCGACCCCATGCTGATCGAAGAACCGCATCAGGGCCGCGAGCGAGCCGCGCTGCGGCGTCGGCTCCGGGCCATGCTCATGTTCACGGCGGCGCCGAATACGGTGATATTGCTCCGCCGTATTGACCAGGTGGAAGTAGATCGTGAAGGCGCGGATCACATCGATCGCCATCCGCAAATCGCAGCCTTCCACGACCCGCATAATCTCGGCATCCAGTGCCTCGATCTCTCGCCTTAACTGCTCTGCCTCTGCCCCCTCGGCATGGGTAAGCTGCTCAGCGTAATCGCGAAGGCGCTTGCAGCTACGGCGGAGGTGTTCCACAGTCTCAAACACCTCGCTGCCCCCGTATTGCTGAATAGCGCGCCCCAGCGCATCGCCAAGCATACGGATATCGCGACGCAAGGGAGCATCTTTCTCCTGACGGCGTTCTTGCTCAGACATAGAGAAGCATCCTTTTCAATGCGCTCAGATGCATAGCCCTGCTCTGTAAGAGGAGGGGCCAGACCCTTCCCGGCCTGATCGGCTCTCTGCGACTCCGGCAGCCGATCCCGCTTAGCTTCCTGCTCTCTGGCCTGCTGACATCACAGCTGACATCACAACGCTGCCGTAGCCGTAGCCCTATGACCCCAGATGGCCCGGGACGGGATAACACAGATGGCGGCCCCATGCCTCATCATCCACGGAAGACCCCTGGACAGGAAGACAATCGCACAATCAACGTTGCAGCAACTCGCGTCAGTGGTGGGTCAACGGTCCTTGTGAGAGGCTCATCATTGCGCCGTCACTAGCAATTGTAGCACATCAGCGCACCAATAGTCGTGCTTCTGAAAGAGAGAGCAGATCTGCTTGCTATCTTGCTTGCCATTGGGTCCGGCATATGGACCCGACAGGAGTAGCCTGGGACGAAAAGACCTGTAGCCAGCCCTGCTCTCAAAGCACACGCAGGCACCTGGGTGCAGCTCAGAGCCTAAGATGCTGGCTACAGGTTTCAGCAAGGGTCAGGCCTTCCTCAACAGAGGCCGGCAGCGACTCGCTGGCCTCCCTGAGCGATGACTGCCAGCTCCGCTGCGCTCGCCCTAGCGCAGCGACACATCATCAACATAGACCGCCCCCTGAGCATACCAGCCATGAACATAAATCGTCACACTGGTTGTCGAGGGACCGGTGGTAAACGATACCGCTAGCTGCGTATAGCTCGTGCTGCTGGTCCAATTGCTGGCGCCGCCGCTGATCCCAAGGTACGCGTAGGGACCATCCACATACGCGCTCAGCGTATACGTATGATTGGGTTGCACACTGATCGTCTGCGTACACTGGCCAGTCGTTGAATTGCTCGGTGCCAATTGCAAAGCATAGGAACCGCTATGGACCGGCGAAGTCACTACGCGGTCGCCGGCGTCGCAGCTCCAAGGCGAAAGCGAACCGCTTTCAAAGCCAGGATTGGCCGCCAAATTTCCCCCGGTCGGCGTTGGCGAAGGCGTCAGCGTAGGAGTAGGCGTCTGGCCAGGGGTAGGCGTAGGCGTAGTTGGCTGAGATGTCGGGGTAGGCGTAGGACTGCTCGTACCCCCACTGGTGAACTGGTTAAAGAGCCTCGAAAAGTCAAATGGCTGCTGTTGGATGCCGCTGCAGGTGGGCGACACATAAGCCCCGTTGTTGGGACAGGGCTGATCACGGCCCGCCGACCACATCGACAGCTCGCCCAGCCCATTCTGCTGCGCAAACGTCAGCAGCTGCTGAGCATCCTGTAGCGTAAAGACCTCGGGCGACACATCGTTCAGCCCAATCATCGGCGTCACCCCGATCATTGCCCACAGCTGAGCGCTCGACTTGCCGGGGTAGAGGCTCTTCAACTGATTAAACGTGCTCTGAGCGGCACTTATCGCGTTCTGTCCCATCTGATTGGGCGGGGCCGAACTGCCGTAATCCATCGCCATAATATTGACCATCCCTACATTTACCCCGTTGGAGATAGCATTCTGCAGCAGGTTCAGGCCATCCTGGGTCAGGCCCGAGGGCATCACCGGCAGCGTGTACGAAACGAACAGGCCCGGATTGGCCGCTTGTAAGGCTGCAATCGCCTTATTGCGCCGATCGACCGAGGCTGAGTCTGCAATGGCCGCCCCCTCGATATCGAAATCGATGCGCTTCAACTGGTAATTCGTCACCACGGCCTGATACTGGGCCTGCAGACTGCTCACGCTGCTACAGGCCTGGGCCAGCTCGATACCATTAGCCCCGCCAAACGAGACAATGACATCGCCGCCCAAAGCGCGCAGGTTGCTGATATCGCTCTGCAAGAAGCCCTGATTAACCGGCGTCGTTCCGTTCCACTCAGCCTGGCAGCTCCCGCCACCATTGATAATAAAGGCCAGCGTATAGAACTTCACGCCAATCTGCTGGGCCGTTTGCGTGAGCTGGAAAGTCGGGTACAGTCCCGTATCAACGTAGGGGGCAAAGTAATGCGCCGGGAAGCCGGCGGCCTGCGCCGGCTGACTTTGGCGGAGTTGCCAGCCAGCAAGAAGGCCAGCGGCTAACAGGACCGAGAGAACGACGAAAGCGATAGGACGCGCGAATCTCTGTTGCATCGTTGCTCCTTTGCTGCATCATGCATCGGTAATAGCGAAAACAACCAGCCAAGAGGGAGGAAGGTCGCAGCCATGCGCAGAAAAGAGGATCGGAAAAGCGTGCAGCGCAGCCTTGCGCATGGCCAGCCGACACAGGCTCAGGGGGAAGAGCGGAGCGAAGGAGAGGCATCGCTTACCTCCTGATTGAGCACCTCATCGTAGAGGTGACATAAGGTTTGCAGCGCCGTCTGATCACCGACATAGTATCCGAACTGAGCGCGGACCTGATTAGCCCGACACAAGAGAAAGCAAAGACCTGGTGACCGGCCCGGCCAAGGACCAGGCCAGAGAGGCCACGCTGCCTGGCAACCTCACCTTGACGGCCAAGACGCGCGGCCTCACTCTGGCCTGCGGCAGGCGAAACATGGTGACCAGGCATAGGCCAGCTTGAGCGTCACCTTCTGCCCGCGTAGAACGAGCCGGCGAAACCGAACAAAACCTTTCCGATGAGATAGTAGTCTCCCAAGGATTAGATGTCAAGATGTATAGTCCACTTTACCTGGATCACCCGGCCTGGAGCGAAACAGGCATAGGCCGCCTAGAGGAGGGCGGCCTCGGGTTAAGCGAGTCGATGGGGAGAGGAGGAGGAGGGAGAGAGAAAAAGAAAGAGCAAACGCAGGCACTTGCTCGCTAAGTACGGAAGCGATGACCAGCCTTTTCCAGGACCTCCCTGGCGTGCTCCAGATCCTCAACCTTGACCAGAATATGATCGGTCTCATAAGTAGCGATGGCCAGGACACTAATATTGGCCTCAGCGAGAGGCAGAGCCAAAGAAGCGTGAACGCCGGCCACAGAAAAATCGAAAGGGCCATCGACGCGCAGGCACTTCCAGCCACGCTCAGCCACATAGCCCTCCAGAGGGACATTCTCCTCACAGCACACGACAGACAGCTCATAAGGGGTACGTGTCAACGAAATAAAGTCCTCCCCGATCAAGGCCCAGTGAGGGATAGGGCCATTGGGATCAAGACGGCAGACAGCATATTGGCCGGGCAAGATTGAAAGCGTCAATTGCCGCATAGAACGATCTGACTCCCTTCTTCGACAACAGCAACAGAGCAAGAAAGCAGAGCAGCGCCGAGATCTGTGCCTTTTGCACAATTGCCCGCCCCGCACCTACAAGAGAGAGGCCGGACAGGGCCGGGTTACGGAAGGCAAAAAGCCCCCACATCGTCAAGTATAGCCGCCGAAACCGTCGGCGTGATTGTGCACAATGCATGAATCCCATGCCTGACTTTTTGATGGATTGCCTCTACTTTTCGGGGAGGGAGCGGCGCTACACTACTAGCGTGGGGAAGAGCAAGAAACGAGCGTGCGGTGATTGCCCGGTAGCTCTTTCCGCGGTGGAGCGCCACGACGGCGGGCAGCAGAGGTAACGAGGCCAGCCCTAATCATCACACCTTCCTTCCTGGGATTGCGCTGCTAGAAAAGGAGGTTCCTCATGGCGACAGAAACCGGTGGAGAGGTGCGCATGCAGCCCACCCTGGGGCTGACGGGGGTCACCATCAACGCGATGGCCCTGATTGCGCCGGGCGCCTTTCTATGGACCACCTACCAGATCCAGGCGGTACCGTCATCGGCGATGAACATGTGGTTTTCGGTTTTCATTGCCACAGCCATCGCCATGCTTACTGCCATTGCCTACGCGACCCTGGCCAAGCGCTACCCCGAAGCGGGTCCTGGCAGCTCCTACTATTTTGCTGAGGCGGCGGTTTTGCAGCAAGAGGAGCACCGGCATTTCAAATTTGCCCGCCTGAGCAAATTCATCGTTGGCTGGGCCTCACATCTCTACTACTGGATCTACCCGGGCGTGATGGTAGCCTTCATGGGCCTGGTGATCACCTATATCATCCAGACCTTTATTCCCAGCTTCGGCGCGCCCTGGCAAGAGGTGCTGGTCTGCATTATCTTCGCCGTGATCGTAGGAGCCATTGCCTACGTCGGCGTCACTGGCGCCACGCTGGCCAACATCATCATTAATGCCATCCAGATCATCGCGCTGGTCAGCTTCTCGATCCTTGCCATCGTCTACCGTATCCAGCATCCTGAGCTGCATTACATGCATCCCAATCCGCTCAGCGTAGTAACGCCGCACGACCTGGGCGGATTGATCTTCCAGTCGACAATTGCCATCCTATTGGTGGTCGGTTTCGAGTCGGCCACGGCCCTGGCTGCCGAAGCCAAGAATCCGGCGCGCGATATTCCACGTGGGGTCATTCTCTCGCTAGTGATCCAGGCTGTGATCTTCTACTTCCTGGAGTACTTTGCCGCCAACTTCGTGATCAACGATGCATACAAAAATGCCAGTGGCAGTGGCTTTGCGGCGGCCAATGGCTCGGTAGCTCCCATTGGTGACCTGGCGCGCATCATTGGCGATAGCCTGCTGGGGGGTAACGGTCTGGCCTACGCCATGATGCTAGCCGCTAGCGTAGTGGTGGCCCTGGTTGGTACCTCGCTCTCCTGTCTGAACACGGGAGTGCGTGTCACCTATGCGATGGGCAAAGACACCGAGCTGCCGGTGGTCTTCGGCTTCCTTCATGGGCGCTTCCGCACACCCCACGTCGGCGTCATTGTCCTGACGATCATTTCTGCGCTTGTCGGGTCATACGGCGTACTGAACGTCAATAACCTGACGCAGGTGACCCTGATCTCGAACATCGGCACCTTCCTGCTCTATGGGATGACCTGCCTGATCTGTCTGATTGCCTTTCGCGGTGTGCCGGGGCGAAGCCTCTTCTCAACGATCATTGCCCCGGGCCTGGGCGCGATCATGAACATCCTGATGCTGATCGGCGTGCTCTACTACGCGATCACAGCGGGCGGGGCCTCGCAGCTCAACACGATCATCGCCGCTGCCTTTGCCATCGCCTGGTTGGTCATCGGCTTCGCCTATCTCTACATCCGCAAGCTGGTGACAGGCACGCCCATCCTCTACCCGCCAGACCACAAGGAGAAAGTAGGAATGCAGATCGGCGCTGGCTCCGGGGTCCTGTCGGGCGAGAGCAGCTAGAGGCTCCTGTGCTTTAGCGGACGGCGCTGGGCCTGGCGATGGAGCCTGCTTCAGAGCGAGCCAGGCCAGCAGCGATTGTGCAAACTGTTCCTCTCAGTGTGTTTGCCTGTTCCTGTCATGAGCTGGTCGAGCAGGAGGCTGGAGAGACGAAGCTTCGCCCTGCGGCGCGGCAACGGGGCAGCCGGGGCAGCCAGCTCTCTAGCTAATCCTGCCGGCCTGGCTCCACGTCCCGCCACAATCTACAGACACTAAGTACGCCATGTACACTGTACCCGGCGGCTCCGACCTGGAGGCCAGGCGCCGAACCAACCACCAACCGACAGAGTGGCGTTCCTGGCAGGCAGGCAGAAAGTGGGTGAAAGATGAACTAGCTAAGCAATAAACCTGGCGAAGAGGAAGAAAGAGGGAGTGAATGAGGGAGGCAAAGTCGCTGGCGGACTCCTTGATGAGCGCCAGGCTGGCTCTGCTGCTGGAGAGGCAAAGACTGGCGAGACTCCCCCTTTTATGCTACACTGGGGAGAGACAGACTGGCACTGGCAACTATCTCGCGGAAAGGCATACGGAGCCGATGCAAGGGGCCTATCCACCGGGGACGCGCATCGACCACTATGAGATCGTGCGCATGCTGGGCCACGGCGGTATGAACCGCGTCTATCTGGCCCGTGACCTGCACAACCAGGAGCTGGTCGTGCTCAAGTTCCCTAATAGTGAGCTGATTGGGAACATCGCCGTCTTCGAGCGCTACAAGCGCGAGGCCGAGATCGGTCATCGAATCAACCATCCTTACATCCAGCGCTTGCTAAATGTAGACGAACCGCGCTCCGAAGATTACCTGGTGATGGAATATATCAAGGGGCGCTCGCTGAGAGAGATCCTGGAGGAGCGCGCTCCCGAGCCCCTGCCGGTGGCTGAAGCCTTGCGCATTGCCATTCAGATCTGCGAGGCGCTGGCCTATTGCCATGAGCATGGAGTCTTTCACCGTGATATTAAGCCTGAGAACATCATGATTCAGGAGAATGGCGACGTTAAGATCATTGACTTCGGCATTGCCCTTCTTGAAGGGGCGCGACGCGTGACCTGGCGTGGCCTCTCCAGTACGGTGGGTACTCCTGACTACATGTCGCCGGAGCAGCTGAAAGGCGAGCGCGGTACCGCCCGCTCTGATATCTATGCGGTGGGGATTATCCTCTACGAGATGCTCTGCGGTCGTACCCCTTTCGAGGGGGAGAATGTCTTTGCCATCATGAATCAGCATGTCTCGCAAGACCCTCCCTCGATTCTGAAGTACAATCCGCATCTCTCGCCGGAGCTGGAGACCGTTGTGATGCGGGCGATTCGGCGCGATCCTCAGAAGCGCTATCAAAGCATGCAAGAGCTGCTCCACGATTTGCGCAATCTTGAAGAAGTCAAGCCAGTGCCGTACACGCCTGATCCTGTCCAGCTCGATCAAACGGGGCGCCTGGTGCTTCTCGCCTCCCTCGCCATCATCGCCATCTCCCTCGCGATCATTGCTTTCGGGTTTTTGTTGCAGTTTCTGCATCATGCAGCGCGCTAGCGTGAGTGGGCCACTCATTTCCTCCTGGAGAGCTACTACTTGCGTGGGTGCTTGCTGCTAGATGCCTAGAGTCTTCGTGGTTCCTTGGGACAGAAGGGGGGCGATTCGCATGTCCGTGTCCGCAGCGGTGCCAGTACCAGTCTATCTTGTCGGCGACGTGCATGGCCATCTCAAGAAGCTGCTTGCACTCCTGCAGCGGGTCCAACTGATCGATAGTCAGCACCACTGGAGTGGGGGGCGGGCCAGGCTGTGGTTCTTAGGTGACTTTGTTGATCGCGGACCGCATGGTATTGCGGTCATCGAACTTGTCATGCGTCTCCAGCAGGAAGCGGCGGCGGTGAGTGGGAGCGTTGAAGCCCTGCTGGGAAATCACGAATTACTCTTGCTGGCAGCCTATCGCTTCGGCAGACGTTCCACCGGTCTCGGCAGTAACTTTCTCACGCGCTGGCGCAAAAATGGTGGCCAACGCGCAGACCTGGCCGCTCTCCGTCAGCATCACATCGACTGGTTGTTGCGGCTACCGGCGATCGCGCTGGTCGACGACCATTTACTCATCCATGCTGATGCGCCGCTCTACCTTCGCTGTGGGAGAACACTGGAAGAGGTCAACGCTCACTTCGCGCGCCTCTTGCGTCTCAGCGATGCCCTCGCCTGGGAAGAAACACTAGAAGATTTTGGGGCGCGTGGCCTTTTTGCCAACCCCTTCGTAGGCACTGAGATGGCCCAGCGTTTCCTGCGCACGTTCGGAGGTCGTTGCCTGGTACATGGCCATACGCCGATTAGCTTCATGACTGGCCAGGCCGCCGGCAGAATCGTTGATCCCTGGATCTATGCCGACGGGCACTGTATTAACATCGATGGTGGCCTCCATCTGGGCGGCGCAGGTCTGCTCTATCAGCTTCGCTCGGAGCGTCACAGGCCTGCAGCTCTTCTCTCTGAGGATAGTACTACAGCAGCGCTTAAGGCCGCGGCGAGCTAGGGAGGCAGACAAACAGGTGGAGTTCACAGTGACTTTGGCTCCTCTCTACTGGCCAGCGTCTCCTTGCCTGCTGCGCTCCGCTGCCTGTGAACAGTGAAAGTGCCAGACTCTTCTTCTTCTTCCTTAAAGCCCTCCTGAACTCCTGAGACAGGCCGCGTGTGGGAACAGGGCAGTTCTCATGCGAGTAGCTCGCTGGACGGAGCCTGGAGGCCGTGAGCGACTGTTACAGTGCTCACGGCCTCCGTTCCGTGCCTGCTGCGCGGGTTTCCCCTTGCCAAAAACCGTGTTCGTATGTTACACTTTTTGAACAGCGAACGCTGGTTGTTCGGCTGTATGGACCGTGACCAGGTGTCCGCGAGCCCCGCCGCTCTTCCCCGACCAATGCCGCTCATGTGTGCGCATCTGTGCGCCCTGTAATCCTGTCTATCCCGATGACCTCGGCGAGCGCTGTTCTGGTCGCCGACACAGTGTGGCTCCAACGCTGGTGCCTCCTGGTCTTCTATGCTGTCTGTTTTACAGGAGGGCAATCTATGCAGCACCACGCTTCTGCTGATCCTGCATATCCGCTCTACGATGCCCGGTGGGAACATGATGCCTGTGGCACAGGCTTTATTGTACAGATTTCCGGAGAGCGCAGTCATGCGCTGGTAGAGATGGCTCTGGAGGCGCTGGCTCGCCTGACCCACAGGGGAGCCCAGGACGCCGATGCCGAGACCGGCGATGGTGCTGGCGTGCTGACTCAGCTTCCGACGGATCTATTCCGCGCGGAGCTGGAAAACCAGGGGATTACGCCGCCTGCTGCTCAGGCGTTGGCTGTGGGCATGCTCTTTCTCCCCCCTCGCGAGCGCTATCCCGAGGAACTGGCGGCCAGTCGCCAGATCGTTGAGCAGACGCTGGCCGAGTTGGAGATCCCGCTGTTGCTCTGGCGCCAGCCGCCTCTTGATGAGAGCGTGCTTGGCTCGCAGGCGCGCGCCACGCTGCCAACGATTTCCCAGGTTTTGCTTGCATGTCCAGACAAGCTTACCCCAGAAGAGTTCGATGCCACTCTCTATTATGCGCGCCGTCTGATCGAGCGCCGCTGGCTGGAGGCTAAGCTCTCCAGGGCCTATGTCGTTTCTCTCTCTCGCCACACGCTGGTTTATAAGGGCCTGATGGCCCCCGATACTCTGGCACGCTTCTACCGCGACCTGGCCAACCCTCTCTATACCAGCGCTTTTGCCATCTTCCACCAGCGTTACAGTACCAATACGTTTCCCTCTTGGCAGTTGGCCCAGCCTTTCCGTATGCTGGCCCACAATGGCGAGATCAATACCTTGCTAGGTAACCGTAACTGGATGCGGGCCCGTGAGAAGGGCCTGACTGCCGCCCGCTGGGGGGAGAAGCTGGCTGATCTGTTGCCCGTCATTCAGGAAGGCGGCAGCGACTCGGCCCAGCTCGATAACGTGCTGGAGTTCCTGACCTGTTCTGGCCGGGACCTGCTGCATAGTATGCAGATGCTGATTCCACCGGCATGGGAGCAGATGCCCGAACTGGATCATGCATGGCGGGCCTGGTGCGAGTACCACGCGGGTCAGATTGAGCCTTGGGATGGACCGGCGGCCTTGGTCTTTAGCGACGGGCGCTTTGTGGGGGCCGCGCTTGACCGCAACGGCCTGCGTCCGGCGCGCTATACTCTGACCTCGAACGGGCTGCTGATTCTGGCCTCTGAGGTTGGGGTCATTCCCTGTGAGCCACATGAGGTAGTCGAGAAAGGGCGCCTGGGGCCAGGGCAGATGATTGCCGTGGACCTGGAGCGTCATACTGTCTTGCGCGATGAGGACATCAAGAGGCTGTTGGCGCAGCGTCAGCCATACGAGCAGTGGCTAGATGCTCATCTGGTGCGTTTGACGCGTCTGCCCCAGGTGGTATCGTCGGAGCTCTGTAGTGATCAACCGGAGTCGGATGCCGAAGCCCTTTTTCAGCGCCAATTGCTCTTTGGCGTAACCAATGAGGATGTTGAGCTAATTCTGCGCGCGATGGTTCAGAGCGCCAAAGAGCCGATCTGGAGCATGGGCGATGATACCCCACTTGCTTCCCTCTCGCTGCGCTCCCGCTCCCTGGCCGACTACTTCCACCAGCGTTTCGCTCAGGTGACCAATCCGCCCATCGATCCTTTGCGTGAGCAGGTGGTCATGTCACTAGACTGCTATTTAGGACGGCGGGAAAGCCTGCTCACTGAGTCGCCGCGCCATGCGCATCTCATTCACCTGGAGACGCCACTGCTCACCGAGGCTCAGCTCGCGACGCTGCGCCATCTGGAGGAACAGGGGTTCCGGGCGCGTACGCTGGAAGCTACTTTCCCGCTGGCTGAAGGTCCTGCGGGGCTAGAGGCCGCTTTAGCGCGTCTCGAGCGTGAGGCGGTAGCGGCTGTTCAGGAAGGCATAGACCTTTTGATTTTGAGCGACCTCGGGGCCGATCTGGAGCATGTGCCTGTTCCGATGCTGCTGGCCGTCGGGGCTGTGCATCAGGAGCTGATCCGTCAGGGGCTACGGACCTCTGTGTCGCTGATTTGTGAGACCGGTGCCGCCTGGGATATTCATCAGATTGCCTTGCTGCTTGGCTACGGTGCAGAGGCCGTGATGCCGGCGGTGGCCCTGGCCACCGTGCGCGCCCTGGCTGGTGATCGTCATCTGGAGTCGATCACTCCCGAGGAAGCGGTTGAGCGCTACTTCCACGGTGTCGAAGAGGGCCTGCGCAAGGTCATGGCGCGCATGGGCATTTCCACGGTGCGCAACATTATTGGCGGTGGCCAGTTCGAGATCGTGGCGCTGGACCCGGCCCTTGTGGAGCGCTGCTTTGCCGGCTCCCCTGCTCATCCGGGCAAGATCGGCCTTGAACAGATCGCGCGCCAGTTGATCGACCATCATCAAAAGCTGGTCCAGTCCGCGGATCAGCCGGCTGCGGCTGGAGCGGCGCGCGCGGCTGCCGCTGCGGCTCATCAGCGGCGCAAGCTGCCCGAGGCTGGCTACTATCGCTATCGCCGCGACGCGGAGTATCACGCCTTTAACCCGCTGGTTGTGCGCGCCTTGCAGAAGGCAGCGCAGACCGGTGATCCCGAGGACTATCGCCACTTTACTGAGCTTGTCTATGGGCGCCCGCCTACCAATATTCGCGATCTGCTCAGCTTTGTGCCACGTGAACCCATTCCCATCGACGAAGTTGAGCCGGTCGAAGCCATTCGCGCCCGCTTTGTGGTCTCGGCGATGTCGCTGGGAGCTCTCAGTCCCGAGGCCCATCGTACGATTGCCGCCGCTATGAACAGCATTGGCGGGCGCAACAACACTGGTGAAGGTGGCGAAGATCCTGACTGGTACTACGAGCTGCTAGAGGGCCATCCGGTGAGCAGCAAGATTAAGCAAGTGGCTTCGGCGCGCTTCGGCGTGACCACCGAGTATTTGGTACGCGCCGAGGAGCTGGAGATCAAGATGGCCCAGGGATCGAAGCCGGGCGAGGGCGGGCAGCTTCCGCCCAACAAGGTAACACCCTTCATTGCTCGTCTGCGCCATACGGCGCCAGGTGTGCCTTTGATCTCGCCGCCTCCCCATCACGATATCTATAGCATTGAAGATCTCGCGCAATTGATCTACGATCTGCGCCAGGTGAATCCGCGGGCGCGCATAGGCGTTAAGCTCGTATCGAGCAAAGGGGTCGGCACTATCGCGGCGGGCGTGGCCAAGGCCCATGCCAACTACATTCATATTGCCGGTCACGATGGCGGTACTGGGGCTTCGCCGTTCCAATCTATCAAGCATGCAGGTATTCCCTGGGAGCTGGGCCTGGCAGAGACACAGCAGACGCTGGTACGCAATGGCCTGCGCAGCCGCGTGAAAGTCCGTGTCGATGGGGGTCTGAAGACAGGACGCGATGTCGTGATTGCCGCCATGCTGGGCGCCGATGAGTTCGGTTTCGGCACAGCGATCATGGTTTCGATCGGCTGCGACATGGCGCGTCAATGTCACCTCAATACTTGTCCGGCAGGCATAGCCACCCAGCGTGAGGATCTGCGCGCCAAGTACACAGGTCGCCCGCAGATGATTGTCAACTATCTGACCCTGTTGGCTCAGGAGGTGCGTGAGATCCTGGCTCAGTTGGGAGTGCGGCGCCTCGACGAGATTATCGGGCGGGCCGATTTGCTGCAGTGTCCCGAGGACGTGCGCATTGAACTGGCGCCCATCCTGGCGACACCGGCGGGGGGCTTTGTGGCACCAGTAGCCCCGCCACCAGGTTCCCAGGTAGCGGCCCAGATCCTCAGCGAGGCCGAGCAGGCCCTGAACGGTGAGCGTAGCGTCTTTACGCAGCATAGCATCCAGAACGCCGATCGCACGGTTGGGGCCAGCCTGGCCGGCGAGATCGCACGACGCTATGGTAACAAGGGGCTACCGGGCGTGAGCGTCACGTGTACGTTCCACGGCTCGGCGGGGCAGAGCTTTGGCGCCTTCTGTGTGCCGGGCATGCGGCTTATCCTCAACGGCGAAGCCAACGACTATGTGGGTAAGGGCATGACCGGCGGCCAGATCATTATCATGCCGCCGCCTTCGGCGCGCTACCCGGCCCACAAGAATATCATCATGGGCAATGCGGTTCTCTATGGCGCCACTGGTGGCCAGCTCTTTGCCGCTGGCTGTGCTGGCGAGCGCTTCGCCGTACGCAACAGCGGAGCCTTAGCTGTGGTGGAAGGTGTTGGGGCCCATGCCTGCGAGTATATGACTGGCGGCATGGTGGTAGTCCTCGGCAGCACGGGCATTAACTTCGGAGCCGGCATGTCTGCCGGTGTCGCCTACGTCCTCGATACCGAGGGCGTCTTCCCGCCGCGCTGCAATACTGAGCTGGTCGATCTCCAGCGTATCAACGATCCCGATGAGGCGGAGGCCCTGCGCAAGCTCATTGTGCTTCATCGCAAGAAGACCCATAGCTGGCGCGCAGCCCAGATTTTGGCCGAGTGGGACCACATGCAGCGCTTCTTCTGGCGCGTGGCGCCGCGCGAGCGCGTGCAGACGGCCTGTGATTTCCTTGGGGCCTATCCCGAGGAGAAGCGTGATGCTGTGGGCAGCTAGCCAGTAGCCAACTGCCAGGCCAGGATCAACGCGGGGAGAAAGCTGGCTGGCTGACTCGTACGGAGTGCCTCTTGGAGAGTGCAGAAGCGCTCTCCAAGAGGCACTCTCACTTGTTGAAGGCCCAGCCCAGGGACCCAGCGCTGCCCATACCGCCGGGCCAGGGCGACCGAGGCTGACCGGAGAACGAGCGCCGAAGCTGTCCGGCAGCGTGCTCCTCAGCGCTCTGGCTCAGTCTCTGACATCTGTCCTCCCCCTGCTCCGCTGGCCGGAACGCCTTTGCTCCTCAGCGGTAGCTCCTGTAGAAAGCAAACGGCAATGAGTGTCAGCGCGCTAAGCACGAAGCTGATCAGGAAGGCCTGATGAAGACTGGCAGCCAGAGCCTGGCGTACGGCCTGGACCAGCGCCTGATAGGCAGCCGCGCCCTGGGGGCCGATGCTTGGGAGGTCCGCCTTTAGCCTGGTGAGCGTATTACCGGATGATAGCAGCACCAGAGGATTGGTAAAGATAACGCTTGCGGAGGCAGGCAGATGGCTACGCAGGGCCGCTGGCAGAGCTGCCTGCAAGGCTGGCGTGTAGGAAGCCGCCAGCACGCCACCCAGGATGGCGATGCTCAATGTCCCGCCGAGCTGACGGAAAAAGGCCAGGGCGGCAGTCGCCTGGCCAAGCTTCTGTGGCAAAGCGTTCTGAACGATCGTCGTATAGATCGCCTGGCCAGTACCCATACCGAAGCCCAAGACAAGCATGGCGATCAGCAGGTCGGACCAATGTGAGGCGGCACTGAGGCCTAGTAAGCAGAGTGAACCCGCCAAAGCGCACAGAGCGCCCCCGAGGGCCAGCCACAGATAGCGCCCGGTCCATGACAGCAGCAGCCCCGAAAGGACTGCTCCCCCAATAGCTGTCAATGCCAGCGGGATGGTGATCAGGCCGCTGCTTGTGGCCGAGATCCCGATCACTCCTTGGGCGAAAAGCGGGATAAAGTAAGCGCTTCCCAGCAGGGCCATATTGAGAGTGAACGTTACCAGCGAAGCGATGCCGAAGACACGCCAGCTCGCAGCAAAGAGGCTTGGCTCAACAATTGGCTCTCTTTCTCGCTGCTCCTGATAGCGGGCATAAATCATCAGGAGACAGAGAAAGAGGAGACCAACGCTGAGGAGGCCGATGATCTGAGGTGAGAGCCAGGGATACTGGTTACCGGCCCAGGAGAAGGCCAGCAACAATGGTACCGTGCCAAGCGCAAGCAGCAGAACGCCGGCATAGTCGATAGACACCGTGCGAGCTGGAGGCTTGAGCCTGGGCATCATCATGACCAGGACCAGCAGCGCAGCCAGGCCAACGGGTACGTTCAGCAAGAAGATCCAGCGCCAGGCAAAACGATCGGTTAACCAGCCGCCGGCCAGTGGCCCAATAATCGAACCGAGGGCGTACATCCCTCCCGTAATCCCCATCCATTTCCCACGTTCGCGCGGTGCGAAAAGATCACCGACCGCTGCCGAGACCACCGGTTGCAGGCCGCCAGCCCCCAGGCCCTGCAGTGTACGAAAGGCGATGAGCTGCGGCAATGACTGAGCTAGACCGCTCAATGCGGAGCCGATCAGAAAGAGGCCGATGCTCGCCAGCAGGATCGGTTTGCGACCCATAAGGTCAGAGAGCTTGCCGTAAATAGGAATAGTCACGGTTGAGGCCAGCAGATAGCCGGTGGTGATCCAGGGAATGGTAGCAAAGCCACCCAGATCGGCGCCGATGCGGGGCAGAGCCGTCGCCACAATAGTTTGATCCAGGGTTGTCAGAAAAAGGACCAGCAGCAGGCCACTCATGGTAGCCAGCGTCTGCCGCAGAGAGACATGCTCTGCGGCAAGAGAGGCCGGCAGGCTCACTGCCTCAAGCTGCCTCTGTACTCCTGACTCTGATGAGGGCTGCATCCTGTCTGCTCCTTTCTATGTTCACAGGACAACATGACGTTTATGCGAACAGACGTCTATACAGATCACCGTGAAACACAATGCCACATACTGTCTCAGATGGCGCTGCGCCTCTAGCGGCACCATCCATGCGCCGTCCCTTGTGGGATGCCAGGCCGTAGGTGGCGGCTAGCCAGACAAGCTGCTTCCTTGCCTACGGCTTCAGAAGACGCAAAATCAGCTCAACGGAGAGGCGCTCGGCTCGGTAGCCCATGTACCAGGCACTGGCGGCCAATCCCTGGATCAAGGCCCCATAGAGGAGGGCCAGCTCATCGGGATCGCCGGTGACCACCTGGCCAGCCTGCTGCCCTTCCCTGATCAACTGGCCGAAGATGGCTAGCGTGGCCTGAATGCGTTCGAGCGCCAGCGTACGGATATCGGGGGGAACGGCTTCGCTGATCAGGGCATGGAGCACCACCTGAAAATGAGCGGGATGCTCGCAGATTCCCTGCCAGATATAGCTTGTCAGCCAGGTCAACTTTTCCCAAGGCGTCCCGGCCAGCTTGAGGGCCTGCTCCAGGCCCGTGGCCGTAGCACTCGTCGAGGTTTCAATGAGCGCCTTAAACAGCTCTTCCTTGCTGGGGAAGTAGCGGTAAATCAGGCCCTGACTGATGCCACTCGCCTCCGCGATATCGCTGATGCGCGTCTCGCCCAGACCTTTACGCGCAAAAATCTCCGCGGCCACATGAAGGATCTGACGGCGGCGCTCGTCGCGTATCTGCTGATTGACATGCTCGCTGCGTGGCATTGGCTCAACAACGTGTAAAATAACCTTTTTTACTCTACATTCCTGTTCTGGCTCAGACTGGCCTCCGCCGCTGGGAGAGGCCTTTTGAATGAGTGATCACTCATTCAACACATGAGAGAGTATAAGCGAGCGCTGAGCCGCTGTCAAGAGAGCAGAGAGTGAGGAGCGCTATCGAGCGAGGCAGGCGGAACAGCGAGCGCAGCCGGGGTCAGAAAGCGCTGAAGCAGGCCAAGTGAAGCTAAGCGAAGGCATCTAGAGTATCATCCTCTGCAAGGGGATGAACAACCTCAAGCTGAGCCCCGAGCGAGCGTAGCTTCTCATCCAGGCGCTCATAGCCGCGCTCGATGTGCTCCACGCCATGCACCTCGGAGGTACCCGTAGCGCAGAGGGCAGCCAGGATATAGGAGCAGCCGGCGCGGATATCGGGAATATCCAGGCGAGCAGCGCTCAGCGGTGTAGGTCCGCGGACCACACAACTATGCAGATACTGCTTTTCGCGGAAGCGGCAGGGTACCTCACCCAGGCACTTTGTATAGAGGCCGATATGGGCCCCCATCGTCTTGAGGGCATGAGTGTACCCGAAGCGATCCTCATAGATCGTCTCATGCACCACGGAAATCCCATCGGCCTGAGTCAGCAGAATCGTGAAAGGCTGCTGCCAGTCTGTCATAAAGCCTGGGTGGACATCCGTTTCCAGAGCGATAGGAGGAGGAGGGCGATCATCCCCGATAAAGCGGATGCCCTCATCCTCCACCTCGAAACGCAGGCCCATCTTTGACAACGTATTCAAGAACGTCAGCAGCGTATCTTGCTGAGCCCCACGCAGATAAATATCGCCCTTCGTCAGGTAGGCCGCGATAGCCAGCGACACCGCCTCATTGCGATCGCTCAGCAGCGTATGGCGGGCACCGCGCAGACGCTGCACCCCTTCGACCACGATGCGGCGATCCACCTTCTGCTCAATAATGGCCCCCATTTTCTGCAGGAACTTAATCAGATCGATGATCTCGGGTTCGAGAGCGGCATTCTCGATGATCGTCACGCCCCGAGCCAGCGAAGCCGTGATCAAGAAATTCTCCGTGGCCATCACACTAGGGAAAGGCAAGCGGATCGTCGCGCCGTGGAGGCCATGCGGAGCGCTCATATAGTAGCGACCCCCCAGCTCCACGATCGTTGCTCCCATCTGCTGCAAGCCGTTCAAATGAAAATCGATCGGGCGAGCGCCGATGCGGTCGCCGCCAGGCAGAGGGATATCGGCCTCACCGCAGCGGTGCAGCAGCGGACCAACCGTCAGAATCGCCATGCGGTTCAAGCCGCCGATCGTCGCTGAAACTGAAGTCGAATGGATAGCGGGCGTTCTGATCGAGAGCGTATGCTCCCGCTCATTGAGCGACACCTCAGAACCCATCTCCTGACAGAGACTCAACGTCAGATAGAGATCGCCGATGAGGGGTACATTACGCAGCGTACAAGGTTCCTCTGTCAGCAGAGAAGCGATGGTCATCTTCGTCACGGCGTTCTTGGCACCACTGACCGTCACCTCGCCGTGGAGGGGGGTACCACCGCGGATCAGATAATAGGGAGCAGTCTTTGCAGCGTCCGTCATGGATAGAGAGGTCTCCTTACCTGCTTACGAGCATTGCCCGGGGCCGTCCATAACCAGCGCAGGGCATTCAGGCGGGAAGGAGGGCGTTCGACACAGGTTGAGCGCGAGCGTCCCCGCCCGCGTCCAAAAGGAAGCCGGTCTAACCAGCGCGCGTGCCTGCCTGCGGCTGCTGTCGCTGGCAAGCGAGGGGCACCAAGTGGACCAGCAGCCTCGCCACGCTCGATGGCATCGAGGAGATCGAGCACATAATTCACGCTCTGAGCTACTCCCTCGACCATCAAATAACCGCTGGGTTTGACAGCGTCGCCCACCAGAAAGAGGCCCTGCAATGGAGTAACCGGCGAAAGATCCGTTCCCTGGGCCAGGCGATTCACTGGCCACTCGCCGCGGTAGACGCTCATGGTGAGAATGCGGCAATGTCGTTCAAAAGTCTCGCCGAAGAGGCTACGCAGATCGGCGATGGCCAGGGCCTTTTCCTCCTCAATATTATCACTCTGGAGCACCTGGTGAGTAATGAGCAGATGCTTGCCAGGAGGAGCGAGACGAGGATCGCAGTTCGTTGGCTGCACGACGCCAGCGATGCGCTGGGTATCCAGACAGTACATAATACCGCGATGTGGGATGAGAGAGACATCGCTCAGTACATGGACCTTCAAACCCACCGCTTCGCGATAGGTGCAGTCTGACGCGCCGGCAGACGCCTCCGCTTGAGCGCTCTGCCGCTGCTGTTTCAGCAGCTCAGCCTGACGCACCTGGCGGTTCTCGATCAAGGCCGTTGTAGCACGCGGGCCTATATCGCTGACAACCAAAGGAGCGCGGAGCACCAGCTCAGCGCCAGTCACCCTGTTACGAGCGCGCACGCCCGTCACCCGCCCCGAGGCCTGCAAAATCTGCAGCGCCTCATGGCTCAGCAGCACAGTGGCGCCTCGCTCACGCAAACGACGCTCCAGCTCGGCCACCAGCGCGCCGCAGCCACCCTCAACAATGCCGGGCGCACCGTAGCGAAACATATTTTTAGTTGTTGCGATAACCTCGGCTGTTGAGACCTGATCTAGCTCCAGGCTAAGAGCAAAGCGCGCGATGCGCTCGAAGAAGGCCACAAGCTCGCGATTGCGCTCGACATTGATATGGCGAGCCAGCCAGGAGCTGAAGGGCAAGTCTCGCTCCTCGGTGGGGAGCGGGCGCAAGAACATCAGATAGCCCAGCCGCAGAAACCAGAAGAACTGGCGCGGGCCAAGGAAGCGATAGACGCCGAGGAGCCCGCGAGCGCGCACCTGACGTCCATGCACATGGAAAGAGCCGAAGACATCGGCGTCAAGAAGGCGATGGGGGATCTGCAGACGCCGCAGGGTGCGGGCCAGCACTCCGCTGCTTCCAAAGGGAACCATATGCACAGCGCCAGTGCTGACCTGCACGCCTTTGAAGGTTTTAGCTGTAAAACGTCCGCCACAGTGGTCAAGCCGCTCCAGCAGGGCCACACGTTTGCCCCGCTGCAGCAGTTGAGCGGCGCTGAGCAATCCCCCCAAGCCAGCGCCGATGACGATGGCATCATAGTGCTCTTCCTGCATCTTTGTGAGCAAGCGATAGTTGTTTCTCGTGCTAGATCTTGACGATATTAGCGCTCTTCTCCAATGAGAGCGCGCAATAGGGTATTGCACTCAGCCAGCGTATTGAGCACACTCTGATGGATCTGGAAAACCTTATTTAACTCGCGAGCTTTACGGGCCAGGCGTGTCACGTACTCAATATCGCGGGGATTGTTCGTTACATCTTCCATCAACTGGATCAGCTCAGACCAGGCTAGCGCCTCGCGGCTGCGCGCCACATCGGCGATTGTTTGATCCATCCGCTCGGCCACGCGGCGCACGCCAGCGCGCAACTGATTAGCTGTCTGAGCGATTTCGGCCTCGTGATTGCGCAGAGCCTCCTGCGTCGCATTCAACTGCTCTTGGAGAGCTGAGACCTGGCCGTCGAGCGTAGCCAGAGCGGCCATCAGCGACGACATATCTGGCAGAGCGGGCAGAGGCAAGCTGGTCAAGCGATTGAAAGTCACACCATCGGCAGGGCTGGCCGCCGGGGGTTGAGCGCCTTCCGTAGCGGGAGCAGGAGAAGCTGCCGGCTCGGCCTCGCGTGTAGGGCTAGCTGCAGCAGGCTCAGCTACTGTTGCCGCGCTGCTAGAGCTGCTCTCGACGCTCTTGGGAGCAGGAGAAACTGAGCCACTGCTAGCTGCTCCCGAAGGAGATAGCTCGCCCTCGGTACGGGTGGCGAACTGATCCAGCGAGCCAGCGGCGGTCAAATTGCTATCCTCGCGCGTACGATAGGTCAGCTCGCTGGGTTGAATACTAATCGTTGGCAGCTCATCGACGCTGGCGACGGGGGCGTGGAAGATCAGTTCATGCTCACCAATGCCGATATGGTCGCCGTCCTTCAGGACGTAGGGGACCAGCTCCTCAAGCTGCTGGCCATTGACGAAGGTACCGTTCGCGCTCCGCTCATCGCGCAAGATATACTGACCATTCTCGTAGCGTACAGTAGCATGACGACGCGAGGTGAGCTTATCCTTAGAAAGGAGAATATCGCTCGTTGGAGCACGTCCGATAGTGATTTCCTCTTTATCAAGAGTATATTCCTGGATGACCTCGCCGCTCTCTGATTTCAGCGTAAAGCGAGCAGGGTTCTTGATTTTAGGGGTAGCAGTAGCCACTGCCACCTCGTGGCTGGCGACTGGCTGAGCTGGCGAAGGTGACAGCTCCGTCGGGGCTGATGGCGAGGCAGGAATCGTAGCGTTTGACCAGCCTCCGCCGGGCGAAGGTGACGACTGCGAACCAGGAGCAGAAGGCCCCCACTCATCCTGAGCTGGCACAGTCGCATCGCCCCCGGACAGCGGGGCCTGGGCCTGCTCATAAGCAGGAGCGGAGGAAAGCAGCGGCTGACCACAACTCAAGCAGAAGCGATCCCCGGGCCGCGTTTCTGCACCACAACGGGGGCACTTGTCCATAATAGATCTCCTCCCTTTGCTAGCACGTAGGCTTTGCTTTTGTGCTCCTCGTATACCTCACAGGAGTAATTAGCGCACTCGCAAAACTGTTGCCATTATACCAGAAGTGGTCACCAGGCGTCGAGCGGGGACACAAGCGGCTGTAAGAGAGCAGCCCTTACCCGCCTGCCCGTAGCGCGGACGAGCCGAGGCGCGCCGAGAGAGCGCAGCCAGGGCTACCAGAACAGGCGCCTGAAAGCCCCGCGAATGAGGCGACGCACAAACAGGTAGATCAGGAAAAGCGTGAGTGCAATCAGACCAACGAAGCACCAGAAGAGGCCACGCAATCCAGGAATGAACCAGGACAGGAGGCCCAGGAGAACAAGAGCTGCTATGATGCCGCCGATAAGGGCGAGCAAGATCAAGCCTGCCTGCTTGAGAGACTGCTGACCAGAAGAAACCGTCGTCCAGCGGAAAGCCGAGTCTGGCATCGACTGTATCTGCGGAGCAAGCTGCTGCTCCAACGCTCCGCCCCTGATGCCCGGTCCGTCGGCGCTGCTGGCTGGAGAGGATAGCGCGGCGCCGCAGTGTGTACAAAAGCGCGCCTGCGGGTCGCGAGGCGTACCACAGTAAGAGCAAGTGCTTGGCATCTGCATGATCTCTGACTCCTTTTCTAGCCCGCAGGACATACACACAACAGAGCATCGCAGATCGGCCTCCTCTCCATAGGAGTGGGCAACCCTCTTGATGGTTGCTTCTGAGCTCGTATGCTCGCAGGCTTCAACGTACAGTTGAGTGGAAGCTATACCTATCCGGCCTCTCTCTGGCTTTCCCCATGCTGCTCGGCAGCGCTTGATGAGCTAATCAAGAAAGAGGGACCCAGGCTACGTTTGGCTGCAAGGAATCAAAGAATTGTTTCAGCGCTTTCTCATCGCCGGGGGCAGAGAAAACAATACTGGTCTCTCCGCGCACACCAGAGCAGATTTGATTCGGGGTACGCGTCGGCGTTGGACTTACCCGAGCTGTGGGAGTAGCCTTAGTCTGTGAGCGAGCCGCTGCTGTAGGGGTGACCAAAGAAGCCGTGCACTGAAATAGCGACTTCTGATTGCGATGAGGCGCCTCCGAGAGACTAATAGCGCTTCCATCAGGTAGCAGGTAGGAAATAGAGAAGTTCCCTCCGAAAATAGGATCATGGACCGTTCCGAGTGCGCTCACCAGACAGCTCTGAGCTGGCAAGCGAGGCGGCAGATAGACAGTGAAGCCTAGCAAGGATTGGACCTGCTCCCAGTTCGTAAGAGTGCGCGGGCTACTTGTCGCAGTACCCTGAGCAGTTGGGGTGACAGTGGGAGTGACAGTAGAGGTAGAGGCCGCCGGTGAGACAGTGGCCCCCTCATCTCGGAACAACATCGATGGTTTGCCGCACCAGTGAAGCTGATTCAAGGCGACAGTAGCCGGGGTAGGAGTCGTAGAAGAGGACCGGGTAGGTGTAGCACTGCCGCCCAACAGGCCGGAACAGGCGGCAGTTAATGATCCCGTCAAAATCGCCAGAGTCAGGAGCAGAAGCCAGTTATAGCTAGGCTGTTTGTGCCGATAGACCACTTGTGCCGAGCGCAGCAGTGCTTTCATGGGCATCACTGAGCAGCCTACTCCCTATCCTCAACTGAGCACGAACGCACTGAGCGAGTCGCAGGGAGAGGAGCGGCTGCCCCTCCTTTCTATCCTCTCACTCAAGAGATTGCATTGTGGAAGCAAGGCGCGCCTGGAGCTGAGCGCAATGCTCTGCCGCCAGACTTTTCTTTTCCTCACTCAAGCAAAAACAAGCGGCGAGGAGACGAGTCGGGAGTGTTCGCCTCCGTTCGCTATGCTATCGCTCTCTGCAAGAATCAGGCAGCAGGTTAATAAACAGCAAGAGAAGAATAAAGCGACCTGACAGGTATTGTAGCTACAGATAGAGGAAAGAGATCAGGTCTCCGACTGGAGCCGGGCAAGCGAGACGGACCGATGAGAGACGAAGGTCCTCTACCAAGGGGCATGGGAGGACACTCGGCTGCGAGTCCGCGCTTTCCAGCGGCAACAGTACTTTTTTCCTCGCTCGCGAGAACGCCCTGCGCGCTTTGGACCCAGTATATATTACTGGTAAAGGAATTCCTATGGCCTGCTTCTCATCTGGTACCAAAAGAGGGCTTTACAGCCTTTTGGTTTAGTGCTACCATTACCCTCTGCTATTCAGGAATACGTTCATCCGGGTGTTTTTTGTCCTACTCATCCGACCCTTGTACTACCAGCGTAGGGCTGGGCACCCCTCTAGCTACGACTTGCTCTTAAGATCCGAGCCGATGACCTGACGGCATTCCTATGCCCGAATGAACTAACGCCAAGAGAACTGACGCAGCCTGAAGGCAGAGACGAACTGCGTATGAGGTGAGAGCCGGTGAATGCAAGACAGATCTGGAAAGCGACACTGGAGCAGATACAGACCCGGGTCCAGCCGTCCGTCTATGACACCTGGTTTAGCGGGACGGTAGGACTCTCGTTCGACAACAATGTCTTTATGGTAGGGGTGCCCTCGGCCTTTGCCAAGGCTCAGATGGAAGTGCGCTTTATCGAGATGATCCGCTCGCTCCTCTCAGAGGTGACTGGCTGTCAGCCTGAGGTGCGTTTTGTGGTCACAAAAGGCTCGACGGTGAATGAGGAGCTAGAAGAGTTAGAGCAGGAGGCTGCCCTGAGCGAAAGCCCTGCTCAGCGTTTGAAGCGCGCCTATCGCGCGCCCAGGCATCGCCCGGCCCTGCGGGCAAAGCTCGATCCATCTTCACCGGCAATTGCGATGACGTCTCATGCCCTCTCTAGTCCCCGCCCGGCCCCTCAGCGCGCTGAAACTCATGAAGAGGAGCAGGCTGCCATGTTTCTGGGCTATGAACGCTCCCCGGAGGAGAAAGCGGGCAGTGGCGGCGAGCAGGAGCATCTCTTCACCCCTGCTGAAGGCGGTAGTATGTTGAATCCACGCTATACCTTCGATACGTTCATTGTGGGGAAATCGAACCGTCTGGCTCATGCCGCCTCCAAGGCTGTAGCCGAGCGTCCTGGCTATGTCTATAACCCACTTTTCCTCTACGGCGGGGTCGGCCTGGGCAAGACTCACCTGCTCCACGCCATCGGCCATCATGGCGAAGCAGCCGGCCTCAGCGTTCTCTATACAACCTCCGAGAAGTTTACTAATGAAATTATTAACGCTATCCGCTTTCAAAAGACAGAGGAGTTTCGCGCGAAATACCGGCAGATCGATATTTTGCTGGTCGACGATATCCAGTTCATCGCCGGCAAAGAATCGACTGAAGAGGAATTCTTCCACACTTTTAACGCACTTTATGATTCGAACAAGCAGATTGTCGTGACCAGCGATCGCCCGCCAAAGGCCATTGTCAGCTTGCAGGACCGCTTGCGCTCGCGTTTTGAGTGGGGGCTGCTTGCGGACATCCAGCCGCCTGATTATGAGCATCGTCAGGCGATTCTGCGCTCAAAGGCCGAATCGATGCGTTTCCAGGTCCCGCCGGCGGTGATTGATTATATCGCTCGTCCCGAGTGCCGT
Organism: Thermogemmatispora argillosa; assembly: GCF_059696725.1. NCBI lineage: Bacteria > Bacillati > Chloroflexota > Ktedonobacteria > Thermogemmatisporales > Thermogemmatisporaceae > Thermogemmatispora > Thermogemmatispora argillosa. The sequence continues at coordinate 3,751,467 of NZ_AP019377.1, forward strand.
AGTGTTCGTGAGCTAGAAGGAGCCTTGAAGCGCGTGATCGCCTACGCGACTTTGCATCAGGAGCCGCTCACCGTCAGCCTCGCTGCCAAGGCATTAGAGCATATCTATAACAGCAAGCCGCCAGCGACGTTGACGGTGCGTGAGGTGCTGGAGGGGGTCTGTCGCTATTATAACGTTGATCCCGAGCAGTTGCGCGGAAAGGCGCGGGACCGTGAGATTGTCTGGCCGCGCCAGGTGGCTATGTATGTAATGCGGGAGCAGACCGATGCCTCACTCCTGCAGATTGGTGCCGAGCTGGGCGGACGTGATCATACAACGATCATGCATGGCTGGGAGAAGGTGCAGGCTGAGATGGCAACCAATGACCGCGTGCGCCGTGAGATTGCCGCAGTGATCGAGACCATTGAGCAATCGAGAATGGAGCTGCGGCGGCTCTGAGGTCTCTGGCCTTATCCCTGCGGCGCTGCTCATCGCCTGGCCCCTCACTAGCAGCCGTCCGCTGAGGGGAGAGAGCTGGTGAGGGAACGAGTGAACAAACAAAGAAGCTCGGAGCCAGGACCAGAGAGAAGAGCATAGAGGCAGAGAGACCTGTGGCGTAGCCGAAGAGAAGGTCGGTGCGCTGCAGGTCTCTTTATGTTTGCTGCCTTGCCGAGCTGTTTGCGCAGGCTGCTGCTTCGCCGTAGCGGGACTCTAGCCAGAGCTGACCAGGGAGGGAGGAGTACACAGACCTGTCCATAGGAACAGCCTGAGATCTGTCCGCTTGCCCGATGCTGGCAAGGAAGCTGCCCTTTAGCATAGATCACGCTTACAGCTCATCTCTGATGCGTCGCAAGGAGGTCGCTTTCGATGACGGCTTTTGGAGAGCGTACCAGGCGTACAGCCCTGATTACCGGCGCCTCGCGTGGTCTGGGTCTCGCATTGGCTCGCCAGCTTGCCCGAGCTGGCTGGCGGCTTGTGATCGATGCCCGTACTGGCAGCGAGCTAGAGCAAGCGCGGGGCGAGCTAGCGGCTTGGAGCGAGATAGTGGCTCTTGTTGGGGATGTGAGCGAGGCTGGACACCGCCAGGCTCTGGCCCAGGCTGTGGCCCGCTGGGAGAGACTTGACCTGCTGGTCAACAATGCCAGTATTCTTGGTCTCAGTCCTCAGCCTTTGCTCCTGGACTATCCGCTTGATGTCCTGGAGCAGGTCTATCGTGTCAATACCATTGCACCGCTGGCGCTGATTCAGCAATTAAAACACTATCTGCTACCAGGGGCCTGCATTATCAATATAACCAGCGATGCGGCCCGCGAGCCGTATCCTGGCTGGGGAGGTTATGGATCAAGCAAAGCCGCTCTCGAGCAGTTAACTGCCATCCTGGCGGCAGAGCAACCACAATGGCGGGTCTACCTGGTTGACCCTGGTGACATGAATACACGCCTCCATCAGGAGGCCTTCCCCGGCGAGGACATCAGTGATCGTCCTCCACCGGAGGTGAGTGTGCCCGGCTTACTGGCCTTAATTGAGGGAAACTATCCCTCTGGGCGTTACCTGGCGCGCGAAGTGAAAGCTTAAGCTAGATGTCTTCAGTGTGCTGGCAGCAGCCTCACATTGCAGCAGGTGGAGGGTGTCCATGAGTATACTATCACAAAATAGGCAGGACTATGGAGCAGATGAACAGGAGGGAAAGCGCGATGCCTATCTTAAAACGATTCGAACGCTGAGAACACTGACTGATGAGGATAAGCTACAACCTTTACGATTTGAACTGCCTGATTGGCTCGAAGCTAAAGGGCCGCCTGAAGCGCGGGGCCTGGCGCGTGATGAGGTACGATTACTGGTTTCATACTGCCATGCGAATCGACTAGTGCATACTCAGTTTCGTGCATTGCCGACCTTTCTCAGACGGGGAGATGTGCTAGTCATCAATACGAGCGGGACCATGAAAGCTGCCCTACACGCTGAGCGGGCCGATGGGGAGCTGCTAGAGCTCCATCTCTCGACGCGCTTGCCGGCTGAGCTATGGGTAGTCGAAGTGAGGCAGCCCTTGCCCGCAGGATCGCGGCTCTTCCTCACGATGCGGGCTGGCGAGGTCTTGACCCTGCCCGCGGGGGGCCGTCTAGAGCTACATCGGCCCTATGTACAGAGCGGTCGTACTGGCGAAGTGCGTCTGTGGGTAGCCACGCTAGATCTGCCGGAGCCACCCGATCTCTATTTAGAGCATCATGGCTTTCCCATTCGCTACAGCTATGTAGAACGAGAGTGGCCGATTGAGTATTATCAGTCAGTCTTTGTCACAGAGATAGGCAGCGCAGAAATGCCCTCTGCCAGTCGCCCATTCACGGCTGAGTTAGTCACACGCCTGGTGGCGGAGGGGGTCCAGTTTGCGCCGGTGCTCCTCCATACGGGGGTAGCCAGCCTGGAGACTCATGAGCCTCCTTACGAGGAATACTATCGGGTGCCTGTCGAGAGTGCTGAGCTGGTTAATGCTGCTCGGCGGCAAGGGCGGCGAGTCATTGCCGTGGGGACAACCTCTATGCGGGCGATCGAGACAGTGGCTGATCAATATGGGGTAGTACATGCTGGAGAGGGCTGGACGGATCTAGTGATTACTCCACGTCGAGGCCTGCGTGTCGTCAATGGCTTGCTGACTGGTTTCCATGAGCCACAAGCCTCCCATCTTGCGCTCTTAGAGGCGCTGGCACAACGCGAGCATCTGGAGGCCGCCTATGCGGCTGCGCTGCAGGAGGGCTATCTCTGGCATGAGTTCGGCGATGTTCATCTCATTCTGCCCTGAGCGGCAGGTGGCTGAAAATTCCCTGGTTGCTGATGTCCCGAGTCGAACTGGTGCGACGCTTATAGGCTGAGCGTTGGGGCCGGGCCGACAGGCGCGGCGGCGAGCAAGGTGAGAGGACAGTCAAGGGCGGCTTTTCTACCGCAAGGGATGCGCCATCGAGCGAGGCAGCAGGCAGAGAGGACGCCCTTGCTCTCTAGGCTGATCGCGCCGCGCTTGTCGGGCTTAGCTTTCCTGGGTTTTGAGCTGCCTGATTGGCTGCACTTAACTATCCTGACTCTGGCGTACGGCAGTGACCAGCCAGTGATAGAGCTTTTCCGTCTCGGGGGTCAGGGCCTCACTTGGAATAAAAGGGTAGACGGGGCGATTGTACTCGTAGCCTTTGCGGGCGGTGGAAGTAACAAAAGCCTGCCAGCCAAGCGAGGCCAGGAAGCTGGTAGGATCATCAAGTGTACCGATCCAGGGAACGCCAAGGCTAGAGACGCGCTCTGTACGCTGACGCGTTAAAGGCGAGGTTGTCATAGCGCTATGAATAGCATCGAATGCCAGCCAGCTCTGAGGCGCGCTCAAGCTACTGATGTGTGAAAACAGCTGAAAAATTGCCTCTTGAGGCAAGTAGAAGAGCAGGCCTTCGACGAGCCAGACGGCAGGAAGAGAGGGATCGTAACCTGCTTTCAGTAACTCTGAGGGCCAGGAATCTTCGGTGAGATCGGTAGGAATAATGTGGCGTTGGCAGGTCGGAAGGGCCTGCTGTGCACGCAAGATATTTTCCTTGTAGTCGAGCACGGCGGGCTGATCCAGCTCAAACCATTGGGTATCTGGTGGCCATGCCAAACGAAAAGCGCGAGTATCGAGGCCGCAGGCTGGCATAACAAGCTGACGGATGCCCAGCGTGCCGATAGCATGCTGCAGAAACTCATCGAAGAAGCGGGTACGAACAATAATGCTACCTCCAGCGTCTTCGAGCTGGCGGAAGCGTCGTTCGCCTTCTGCGCCGGCCAACGTCGCGGCCCAAGGGTCATCGAAGAGCCGGTCTGGTCGCTGACTCTCATGAGCGCGCACGGCGGCTGTCATATAAGCTGTGTATCCTACTGAGGCTTTCTGGAGCGAAACTGAGCTATGCTCCGACATCGCGTTCATCCTTCCCAGGGCAAGTCTCCTTGCCTGTCGTGCGAATAGCAGCTGTAACCAGGCGCCTGGCGAGCGCCGACGATATTCAGCACCGTGCTCGCCAGGCGCGAGAGGCCTATTCGACCGCGTGCTCAGGGCGAGCCAGAGCTAGACCTGTGGGGTGAAGCCCTGGAGGGCCTGAGCGGCGATTTGAGTATCGACCAGAGTGGAGAAGGGAGGGATCTTCTTCACAGCCCCTGTCTGCAGAGCGAAGGCAGCGGTGACGTTATAGCCCTGCTCATTGACGATGGGGGTGGTAGCGTAGGAAGTGCGCAGATCCTGGGCGGCGGCGGCAGCGGTCTTATCATCGATGTGGGTGTACTTTTGCAGGATCTTGATAGCCTGATCGGGATATTTCTGGATGAAGGCCAGAGCCATTGCCAGGGCGCGCACGAGGGCCTTGATGGTGTTCGGCTTGGAGCGGATGAGGCTGGCCTTGGCGTAGAAGACGGAATTGAGCTGGCCCTGCATTTGGGGGACGTCGCCGCGGAGGGGGCTGATGAAGATCCGGCCCAGGCCTTGAGTCTCGACGGACTCGCCGACGGGCTTATAGAAGCTGAGGGCATCGACTCGGCCCGTCTTGAGGGCAGCCACTGCGGCGGAGACGTTGTTGCCGACTGCCACAAGAGTGGCGTCTTTGCTGGCATTGAGGCCGAAGAGATGGAAGAGATAGCTGACAAAGCCGCCGGTCTGGCCGGTGGTAGAGATGACGCCGATTTTCTTGCCGACGAGGGCTTTGACCTTGGCCTCCAGGGGGCTGCTTTCGGAGAGGCCGGTCTGCTGGAGGAAGTGGTTGCTAACGGTGATGTCGTTGGGGAAAGCGACCTGTAGCTGACCGATGACCTTGACGTCGGCGTCGATCTGGGAGACGAGGAAGGCTTCGGTGAGCAGGCCACCAACAGCGACCTCGACAGCGCCGGAGTGGATGGCTTCAGCCATCTGGGGGCTGGTCGGTTCGAGTTGGAAGGGGGTGGGGTAGACGGTGAGACCCTGAGCCTGGAAGTAGCCCTTGTCCAGGGCCACCAGATCGGGTAAGAAAGGCGCCGAAAGACTATCGACTGCTACCTTCAGTTTCATATCATCGGTGCTGCTGGTATGTGTGGCTGAGCTGGAGCCACAGGCAGTAAGGAGAAGTAAAAGTAGAGATAGAAGCAGCATGAGAGGCTTTGAGTAACACACCTGAATCTGAGTGAGCTGCATGGTTTTCCTCCTGATGTACCCGTAGGGCTGGCCGCATATCTATCCTTTGCATGTCTATCATGGAAAGCATCAAATATTGATTTTAAACAAGTAATATTATCTAAGTTATGCTTTTCCATGATAGATTCTGCCCTATTAAACCACAGGGACAAAGCCCTGCATGGCCTGAGAGGCAGTATCTGTGTCGACGATCGCTTTGAAGGGGGGAACTGCTGACAGCAAACCAGCCTCTATATCAAAGGCAGCGGTGACGTTATAGCCCTGCTCATTGACGATGGGGGTGGTAGCGTAGGAAGTGCGCAGATCCTGGGCGGCGGCGGCAGCGGTCTTATCATCGATGTGGGTGTACTTTTGCAGGATCTTGATAGCCTGATCGGGATATTTCTGGATGAAGGCCAGAGCCATTGCCAGGGCGCGCACGAGGGCCTTGATGGTGTTCGGCTTGGAGCGGATGAGGCTGGCCTTGGCGTAGAAGACGGAGTTGAGCTGGCCCTGCATTTGGGGGACGTCGCCGCGGAGGGGGCTGATGAAGATCCGGCCCAGGCCTTGAGTCTCGACGGACTCGCCGACGGGCTTATAGAAGCTGAGGGCATCGACTCGGCCCGTCTTGAGGGCAGCCACTGCGGCGGAGACGTTGTTGCCGACTGCCACAAGAGTGGCGTCTTTGCTGGCATTGAGGCCGAAGAGACGGAAGAGATAGCTGACAAAGCCGCCGGTCTGGCCGGTGGTAGAGATGACGCCGATTTTCTTGCCGACGAGGGCTTTGACCTTGGCCTCCAGGGGGCTGCTTTCGGAGAGGCCGGTCTGCTGGAGGAAGTGGTTGCTAACGGTGATGTCGTTGGGGAAAGCGACCTGTAGCTGACCGATGACCTTGACGTCGGCGTCGATCTGGGAGACGAGGAAGGCTTCGGTGAGCAGGCCACCAACAGCGACCTCGACAGCGCCGGAGTGGATGGCTTCAGCCATCTGGGGGCTGGTCGGTTCGAGTTGGAAGGGGGTGGGGTAGACGGTGAGACCCTGAGCCTGGAAGTAGCCCTTGTCCAGGGCCACCAGATCGGGTAAGAAAGGCGCCGAAAGACTATCAATTGCCACCCTTAGCTTCATATCATCACTTGCCGTAGTGGCAGGTCCCAAGCTACACCCTGCGATGTTAAACAGGCTAGTGAACAGCAGGATGAGCATAAAAGGATAGAGTCGATTATAGGTGAAAAACTTCATACTGTTACCCTCCTAAAGTGGAAATATAGTTACTTCGCTTCATGGGCGTGACCCATTCTTATCCTCTTATGAAGATATCAGAAGCCTACTTGAGGCTTTCCGATCTTCAATGCCCTGTTTGAACTAAATAGGCATTGTGTGGGAGGAAGTAGATCGGGATCTTCCTCAACAGGCGTGCTGCTACCTATGGGCTTGGATAGAAAAGTGGACTCAAGGTTTTCGCCATGCGGTGACCAGCATATGGTAGAGCTTTTCCGTCTCTAAAGTCAGCTCTGCTGGAGGGATGAAGGGGAAAACTGCTCGCCCATACTCGTACCCTTTGCGCGCACTGGAAACAAAGGTTGCCGCCCAGCCAAGCGAGGCGAGCAAAGTAATAGGATCATCAATTGCTCCAATCCATGGGGCACCAGACCGGGCCAAACGGTCGATTCTTACTCGCGTGAGCGGTGAGCTAATCATTTCACTGTGGATTGCATCGAAGCCAAGCCAACTGTCAGGTGCCGCAAGACGGCTTATCTGCTCGAGTAGACGACTAATCTGATCTAGAGGTAGATAGAACAGCAAACCCTCGACTAACCAAGCAGATGGCAGCGTAGGATTGAAGCCTGCCTGTAACAGTGCCTCCTCCCAGCCAGGCTGAGCAAGATCAGCGATCACCGGAACACGCTCGCAGCGGGGTTGAGCCTGCTGAACCTTGAGAACGGCTTCTTTATAATCTAGAATCAGCGGCTGATCCAGTTCAAAAAAGCGAGTTTCAGAAGGCCAATTGAAGCGAAATACTCTAGTATCGAGACCTGCCGCTAGCAGAACAATCTGGCGGATGTTATGCTCATGGGCAAGACGCTGAAGCCATTCGTCGAAATAGCGTGTACGTACAATGATTGAACCGCCCTGGTCTTCCACTGAAGCGAAGCGTCTCTGCCCTTCATGACCGGCTAAGACGGCAGCCCAGGGATCGTTAAAAAGGCGATCTGGTCGTTGGCTCTCGAAAGCGCGGGCTGCCGCTGTCAAGAAAGCTGTCGGGCTAATCAGTTCCTTGGGGGTTGGGGAGTAGACGGTTTCAGACATCAAAGAGACCTCCTTTTCACTCCTATGTATGTGTTAGCTTCCCTGCCCAAGCGCGGGAAGCTATGACTACCGACCGTCCTGTCAACCGATCAGCCGGACATAAGTCGCTGGTGATTTGGAAGATTGTTACGTTGCTCAGGTTGCTCTGTACTAAGGGCGATAAGCGTATCTTCCACCGCAAAAACACCGAAGTTACTCTGTTGAACGGACGGTCAGCACAAGACCATCAAGGGCGCCTGACATCATTGTATGACAGACTGCTTGCCGCCTGTGTTTCAAATAAGCTCCTTGCGCTCTCTAAACATCTGGGTGAAAACCCGCCATTGCCTGAGCCGCGGTCTGAGTATCCACCAGCTTCTCATATGGCGGAACGCTCGTAATTAAACCTGCTCTGAGGCTGAAAGTAGCTCCCAGATCGTAAGCCCGTTTGTCGATGACCGGCGTTGCTGGATAAGCGTGCCTAAGAACCTCCTTCGCAGCTGCTATTGTCTTATCATCGACCTGCGTATATTTCTGCAGGATCTTCATCGCCTGGTCGGGATACTTCTGAATGAAAGCCAAGGCCATAGCAATAGCGCGCACCAGTGCCTTAATGGTATTGGGCTTGGAGCGAATGAGGCTGGCTTTGGCGTAGAAGACGGCGTTGAGTTCCCCGACCAGCTCGGGGATGTCTCCCTTTAGCGGGCTAATCCAAACGTGTCCCAGCCCCTGGGATTCGACCGTCTCCCCGACAGGCTCAAAGAAGCTGAGCGCATCGACACGTCCGGCCTTCATAGCGGCCACGGCGCTGGCCACAGTGGGGCCAAGAGCGACGAGAGTAGCATCTTTATTGATATTGAGGCCATAGCGACGGAAAAGATAGGTCACGAAGGCTCCCGTCAGCCCTGTAGTAGAGACAACACCAATCTTTTTGCCGACGAGAGCCTTGACCTTAGCCTCCAGGGGGCTGTTTTCTGTCAGGCCAGTTTCCTCTTGCAGCTTATTGCTGACCGTGATAGCACCAGCCAGCCCTATTTGCAGCTGACCAATGACTTTTACATCGGCATCCATGCGTGACACAAGAAAGGCCTCAGTGAGCAAACCGCCGATCGCCACTTCAATGGCGCCGGAATGAATAGCTTCCGCCATCTGAGGACTGGATGGCTCGGTCTGGAATGGTAGCGGATAGACGGTCAGCCCCTGAGCCTGGAAGTAGCCCTTGTCCATGGCCACAAGATCAGCCAGATAGCCACTGGAGAGACTGTTAATGGCCACCTTCAGCCTCATATCGTCTGTGGCAGGGCTACTTTGCCCAGAACCGCAACTGACGAGATCGCAAGCCACCACTATGAGGGCTAGCAATAGCGCCAGCTGAAATTTTTTCCGACCTGATGCGCTTAGCCTCATATATCCGCCTTTCTGCTAAGAAAGAGCTATAGCAGGAAGAGGGTGTCGTCATGCCCTCATAAAGCCTCTTATGGCTGATCAGCGTTACTAAGCTTCAAGCCTGCCTTCCAATGAGAAGTCTTGCGATCGATGAGATTCACCACCGCATTCAGCAAGCCAGCAATCAAAGTCAAAACGAGCAACGCAGCAAAAATGCCAGCGGCGTTGAAAGACTCTCCAGACGACTGAATGAGATAGCCAATGCCATGATTGGCGCCAATCTGCTCCGCCACAATGGCCCCAATGAGGGCATAAGGGATGGCCACATGCAGGCCAGTGAGCACTGAACCGGTCGCAGAGGGAAGAATGACCTTGAAAATGATGTCGCGCCGTCGTCCACCCATCAGGCGCACAGCATCAACAAGATGCTGATCAACGTTACGCACCCCATTGAGCGTATTCAGGAAGATAAGGAAGAAGACAGTAACTGCCGCCAGGACGACTTTCATGGGAATCTCGATCCCCAGCCAAAGAATGAAAAGCGGTGCTAGCGCGATCTTGGGAATGCTATTCAAGGCAATGATGAAAGGACTGAAAATGCGCTCGAGCGTTGGCTGCAGGCCAAAAAGGAATCCCAAGATCAGCCCACTCAGAACGCCGAAAAACAACCCAAGCAGCGTCTCCTCCAAAGTCACAGCTGTGTTGATAATCAGTGTGCTCTCATACCAGGGATCACCGTCGCTGAGCCAGGTGATGGTCTGGCGCAAAATCGCCAGTGGATTGCTCAGGAAGGATGAATCGAGAATCGTCCCGGAAGCTAGTTGCCAGAAAACAAGTGCCCCCACGATGAGCAGTACACGAGCGCCATAGATCAACCATTGCTGGCGCTGCGAGCGACGCCGAACCTGTCTCACCAGAGCAGAAGGGGCCACCAGCACTGACTGTGAGGCCTCGGGCTTGAACTGGTTAACCAGGCTCATAGCCTCACCTCCTGTCTTTGTACTTGAGAGCGGGACTCCATAAGGGCATCCCAGAGACGCCGGTGAAGGCTGGTAAACTCAGGACGAAAGCGGATGTGGAAGACGTCACGGGGGCGCGGCAGTGTAACCGGTTCATCAGCAATGATGCGCCCTCCTGTGCCAAGCACCACAACACGGTCGCCCAGGAGAATGGCCTCTTCCAGGTCGTGAGTCACAAAGAGCACGCTGGAGCGCTGTCGGGACCAGAGCGAGAGCAACTCATTTTGAAGCTCTAAACGCAGCTGCGCGTCAAGCGCCGCAAAGGGCTCATCCATCAAGAGCGTTTCGGGCATGGTCACTAGCATACGGGCCAAGCTGGCACGGCGTAGCATGCCTCCAGAGAGTTCGTGAGGATAAAGCTTTTCAAAGCCTGTCAAGCCAACAAGGCGAAGGAACTCGGCGGCGCGTCGCCGTCGCTCAGGAGCCGTCACCCCTCGAATCTCCAGCGGCATTTCGACATTCCGCTCAACAGTCCGCCAGGGCATAAGCGTATCTTTCTGGGTCAGATAACCTATTTCCAGTCGTGGCCCGCTGATAGGGGCTCCCCTATAGTAGACCGCTCCCGAGCTTGGAGGAAGCAGGCCTGCGACGATGTTGAGCAAGGTAGTCTTGCCACAGCCGCTCGGTCCGGCAATGACGACAAAGCTCCCACTCTCGATATCAAGGTTTACATTGTGCAATACGATGATTTCTCGGTCATTGCGGATGAATGACTTACTGAGCTGTTCGATATGTATGACAATGCTCATTCAGCTGCTCCTTCTAAGCCTGGAAGAGTCTCAAGTGCAACTGAAGCTGCGCTTCAAGCTGGCTTCAGAAGTGCATCATGCAGCTCTACTGCAGACAAATCTAGTCTGAGTCTTGTCTAACCAGACGGTATCACGCTGTTGGCCTCTATCAGAAAAGTATGTCAAAGCATGGCAAAACTGTCTTACCTGCTGGCTGCTGATTTCGTTCACTAAGAATGGCACCCCTGGGCGAAAGGCCGATTTGATCAGCGTGAGATGGCGCTTCCGACCAGCGTTAGCTGTCTTCTCTTCCTGGTTACTGCTCTTGCTCTGTGGCTCCCCTGGCTCTCCAATGAGCATGAAAAGTAACTGAGCTACGTAAGGCAGGACTATCCTCCTTCATCGGGAAACAAGCCTTATCTCCTGCTCTCCTCCCCCAACGCGCTTAGCAGTAACAAGCATGTGATAGAGCTTCTCTGTTTCACTCGTTAAAGCATCCGGGGGAATAAAGGGAAAGATTGCTCTCCCATACTCATACCCCTTGCGCACATTGGGCACAAAGCTGGCCTGCCAGCCAAAGGAAGCCAGCAAGGCAACGGGATCGTCGATAGCCCCGATCCAAGGGGCACCGTTCTTCCTTGTCAGCTGGATACGCGAGCTTGTCAGAGGAGAGGAGAGCATGGCGCTGTGAATGGCATCGAAGCCGAGCCAGCTTCCTGGCGCAGCAAGACGACTCAAGCGCTCCAGCAGTTGCTGAGTCTGCTCCAAGGGAATGTAAAAAAATAGACCTTCGACTAGCCAAACTGAGGGCTGTGCTGGATTCAAGCCTGCTGCTACTAGCTGACTCTCCCACGCAGCGGAGAATAAGTCCGTGGCCAGGACAAAGCGCTTACAGCGAGGCTGCGCCTGATAGGCCTGGAGACGGCTTTCCTTATAGTCCATGACGGCGGGCAAATCGATCTCGTAAAGACATGTTTGCTCTGGCCAGTCGAGGCGAAAAGCTCGCGTGTCAAGACCAGCCGCCGGTAACACAATCTGGCGTAATCCCTCTTCGTGGGTCAGGCGCTGCAGCCACTCATCAAAATAGCGCGTGCGCACAATAATGGACCCACCTTTGTCCTCGCCTTTTTCGAGAATACTGAATCCTTCACGACTAGCTAACAGAGCCGCCCACGGATCATCAAAAAGATGATCAGGTCGTTGACTCTCATAAGCACGGGCAGCCGCGGTCAGGTGGGCAGTCACGCTGATGCGCTGTTTGTCCGGCTCGCTCATGTAACCTTAAGATCCTCTATACCTCTAATGTGTGAGACACAGCAAATTGTAACCCTTATCGCGGGTAGTCAGGCAGGCCCGATCTGCTATGCCTGATCGGCACTCGCTCAGACTGATCCATCCATGGCGTCAGAGCGCCTTCAACTGAAGAGCTTATTTTGACTGAAGAGCTTGACTTTAGTGCTTCCACTGGATCTATGATATAGAGCCTTGTCAATACCTCTCTGGGTAGCAGGCCCTAAAGGAGCGGGCTTCTCTATCTATCAAAGGATAGTATTTTCTACAGACTTATGCAATATATGTCTGGCATTTTTATGTGATCTTAATATTTGGGGAAAGCATCGTCTGTTAAAATAACTAAGCGAGGAGTCGGCTCTGTGGTAAGGACCCTATAAAGCAGCACAAGAAAGCGGTTACCGCCTTTCCCCGAATTGTGGAGCTCTGTGAATCGGAGAAGGTCAGGAGCTTGATAGCAACCAGGCTCCTGACGCCTTGTTTACAACAGGAAGAGCCTTGATCGATGTATCGCCTGGACTTTGAAACAATGAAGCAGGTCATGCGCGAACATCGCAAAACCGGACTCCTCTATGCCGATCTGCCCGCAGGAGTCCCGGGGATGCCGGAGCCATGCCGCGTAGAGATCATCTTGCGTGCAGGGAACATCGTTTCCTGCTTCTTTGTCGGCAGAAGCGGACGGCGCCTCAAAGAGGAAGACGCTTCGCCAAAGCTTGCCCGCCTTGGAAAGCTCGACTGGACTTTCGTCCCCCAGGAAGATGTTCCCATTGAGCCGCGCTCTACTCCTGGACAGACCAGAAACACTACCACAGGGTCTTCGGCTTTTCCTCAGCGCCTGCTACATCTGGAGCAGTGGCAAATGGTCGGTTGGTCACGCATGCATCGCATGGTCTTCGCCCTGGCTGATGGAACACGTTCCGTGGAAAAAATCGCTGAAATTCTCTCAACCTCTCCAGAGGCGGTGCGCGCTGTCCTGCGTGATCTCCAGGCGATTGGGGTAATCCGGCTGTGAAGGCATAGCCTTCGCAATCAAGGCGGCCAGTGCTCCTAAGAGAGGCGCCAGCGCCTGGATGGAAGAGAGGCCCTGCTAGACAGCTGTCTAGCGCTCTTCCTTTCCCGCTACTGATGCTTGTTACGCCAGATTCTGGGTCCTACCTATTTCACTGCTACCCGTCTTGCAAAGAATAAAGAAGGAAAGGCTTTCCGATGAAAAGAATCACGATCGCTGATCTCGATACCCAAACGACTGATGCGCAGGTGCCCAGCTATCTGACCTCCGAGCACCGTGAGAACCGCTGGTTGCGCTGGTGGTACCGGCTGGCCTCTCCCTCGATGCCGCCAGCCTCGGCCTCCTTCCAGCGCCGTGAACTGTTCCGCCGCGGGCGTACCGGTAGCCAGATACTGCCTGCCCTCTATGTCCTGCTGGTTGTGGCGCTCCCCGCCGGCTTTCTCGGTACGAATTTTTACTTGGTGCCGATTGTAATCGTCTGCTTCCTGATGCTGGTCATTGCCACGGTGCTCAACCGTCTTGGCCTGGTCAATGCCGCTGGCTTTGTAGTGGTCTTGACGTTCATGTTCTTCCCCATCGCTGATATTGTAACTACCCCCGGCGGCATCAATATGATGGACCTGCCAGTTTTCGGCATGTTGATCCTCCCTCTGGTCTGTGCCGTCTCTTTCCTGCCGCCCTGGTGGGTCTTCGTCGTTGCTCTGATCAACTGCCTCTTTACCTTCTTCGCTCTGACCCAGCTCCCCCAGACACCCGAGCTGATGGGAATGCTTGAAATTAACTTCACTGGCATTATTAGCCCTATCCTCATTAGCCAGATTATCATCTCGGTTGTGGCCTATGTCTGGGTCAGCAGTACGGTGCATGCTTTGGCGCGGGCCGATCGGGCTGAGGAGATCGCTCGCCTTGAGCATGATCTAGCCATGCAGGCGGAAGCCGCCGCCCGCCAGAAGGAGCAGCTAGAGAATAGCATTCAGAAAATCGTCGAAACCCATACTCGCGTGGCCAATGGAGACTATAGCGCTCGTGTTCCACTAACGAGCGATAATGTGCTCTGGCAGATATCTGGCTCATTGAATAACTTATTGGCTCGCATGCAACGTTTGCATCAGGACTCAGCCGAGCTACAGAAGATGAAACAGGGCTTCTATCAGTTGCGCGAGGAGAACAGGCGCTTGCGTGAAACGGTTCTGGCTCTCCAGCAGCTTCGCGAGGAAGAGAGCCGCACGCGGGGCACATCGCCCAATCTCTCGCAGTTTTCACCGGACAATCCCAGAAAGCTCATCTGGCACACCGATGAGGAACGCTTCTAAGGAAGGGTAGCCTCTGGCAGGCTGCGGTCTGTCTGCAAGAAGAGGCCAAGGTAGAGTGCTGGCGCTCCCGTTATTTTGTCTTACTTGTTCGCTCGCTTGCTATTTTCTGGAACCTTGTTTCACACTGGCCGGGGGGATCATCCGTCGAGGTACGATGAGCAGTATTGCTCTCTACTGACAGAGACAGGTCGCTGCCCTGGTGCTGAAACAAAAGCGAGGCTCATGCGTATCTTCCTTGTGGTATCATACGTATCGGTTAGCAGGAAACCGGGCGGCATGCCACAACGTGAGACAGGCACCTGATGAGTTCCTTTATCGACTACTACGCGGTATTAGGGGTAGAGGCTAATGCCTCCCCTACTGAAATCAAGGCAGCCTTCAAGAAATTGGCGCTCCGCTATCATCCTGATGTCTATAAAGGTGAAGATGCTGAGGAGCGCATGCGTTTGATCCTGGAGGCTTATCAGACTCTCAGTGATGCCAAGCTGCGACGGGAATACGATGTCCGTCGCCGTCAGCAGCTCGGTCTGGCAACTACAAGCCGTCCGGGACTGGTCCAGGAAGCAGATTCTGGCTCTCCTGCTGAGGTTTCTCCGCGTGCTCGGCGTGATCGCCATCGCCATTACGATTTCCCTGCCTTGGACGGCCCGGCTACCGTCTATCTGGGCGAAATCGTCTATAGTCTGGACGCTGAGCAGGCGATTGCCCTCAAGGAGAGAGGCCTACTGCGTGGCAGCGTGAGAGGCGGTAGTGTGCGCAAAGATGGGACGATCCATCTCCGGCTCTCGGACAGTCCAGAGAAGTCGCAGGGCGACATGCTCTATTGCCATCGCTGCCATCAGCGCTGGCCAGCTCCCGCAGGGCAGGAGTCGGCAGCAGTGCAAAAGATAGTGTGCCCGCACTGTCAGGCGTCTGACTGGGCGGACTATTTGCTGCTGCGCTGCGTCCACTGTCGGGCTGTCTTCGAGAGCGAGCAGATTCGCTATGAAGTTGGGGTCTATCGCTATGGCGGGGGGCGGCTCTGTCACCCCTATGAGCTTTTTCCTCTCTGCCCTTATTGCGCACGGGCCCGCTGGTGCCCTGCTGAAGAGGAACGCCTTGAACGCGAGCGCGCGACGGCAGCGCGCAGACGCAGCCTGTCTTTCCTGCTGGCGCTCGCGCTTCTTCTAGCGGTGGTAGCCGCCTTGAGCCTCATGGCGCTGAATACCCTTATCCATTAAAGCCGGCAGGCGAAGTAGAGCGTGTCCAGCGCCAAGCCAGCCTCAGTGCTCAGTCAATTGAGGAGCGGTTGGGAGAGACCAGCTCGTAGAGCCTGAATGAGTCATTTAGCATACGCACGCAAGAGAGAGCCGCATGACTGCCTTGCATCTACAGGGGGTTTATCCGCCCGTCCCGACCTTCTTCGCTGCCGATGAGGAGCTTGATCTGACGACGCTGGAGAGCCATCTCCAGTGGCTAGCTGCCAGTGGTATTGCTGGCTACGTTGTCCTCGGCTCCAATGGCGAAGCGCCCCATTTAACCAGTGAGGAGCGCGAACTCGTTATTCGCACTGCCCGTGAAGTGATCAACCAGCGCGCTCACAGCCGGGAGGAGGAAGGGGCTGCACGGGCCCGGCTCCTGCTGCTGGCTGGCTGTGGAGAGCAATCAACACGGGCTACCATCGCTGCCTGTGAGCGAGCAGCAGAGGCAGGAGCCGATGCCGTACTCGTACTCCCCCCTTTCTATTTCCGCGGGCGCATGAATGGGGCGGCGCTCCTGGCACACTACCACGCCGTCGCTGAGCACTCTCCTCTACCGATCGTTATTTACAACATGCCGGCCAATACCGCCGGTCTGGATCTCGATGCACCGCTGATTTGCCGTCTGGCTGAGGAACATCCCAACATCATCGGCCTCAAAGATAGCGCTGGTAATGTCGCCAAGCTGGCGCAGATCGTTGGGCAGCTTGCCAACAGTCGTCCCGACTTTGCCGTACTGGCCGGAAGCGCTGGCTTCTTGCTGCCGGCGCTGGCGGTTGGCGCCCGGGGAGGAATACCAGCACTGGCCAACGTCCTGCCACGGCAGGTCTGTCGCGTACAGGAGCTCTTCGAGGCTGGTCAGCTGGAAGAGGCGCGCCGCCTGCAGGCCAGTCTTGTCCCCCTCAATACCTTGCTCACTGCGACCTACAGTGTTGCTGGTCTTAAAGCGGCGCTCCAACTGCTGAGAGGCTATGGTGGACGCCCTCGCGCGCCCGTGTTGCCCCTCGATGAGCAGGAGCTGATCAACCTGAAAGCGACGCTCGCCCCTTTCATCAGCGATAGCGGGGAGACTGGCTAAGCTGCTGCTTCGGCGCTGCGCATGAGGCCCAGGAGGCAACCAGCACTGTTGTGCCTGGATGAGGGCGCTACGGCAGGCAGAGATAGACAAGCAGGGGCTGCGCACTGGCCACAGCCCCTGCGCTTCCTCTACTCCACGCTGAAGGTGGCCACCTGAGCTAGCTGAGCATCGCTGCAGTCGGAGGTCGAGCACCAGTAGATCTCAACTGTGCCCTGACCGGCCAGACGGTAGCGGGCGGCAAAGTAGCCTGCGTCATAATTCGCCTGGATCTGGAGTATTTTGCTATTCAGAACCTTTGTATAGTCCAGATACCATTTGGCTTGCGCATAACCGCTACTACCTTTTTTGATCTCGAAAGTAGCGTAGATGACCTGGCCGGTTTTAAAAGTGGTAGTTAGATGCGTCGGTATGACATCGTTCACCTGGTCGGCCATCTGTACCTTTGTGATGATAGCCGCTGCTGAAGCGGCGATCGGCGAGCCGGAAGGGGAAGAGGTGGGCGTTGGAGTAGGCGTCAACAGGCTCCTTGCCGTAGCATTCTCTGCCGAAGCAGTAGCGGCCGAGGAGGTAGCGGTAGCATCGACAAGGCTGAGGGTCTGAGAAGCGCTACGAGTCAGAAGGAAGAAGCCGCCGCAGCAAGCCGCGATGACAACCAGCAGAATAGCGCCCGTGATCAGCAAGACCTTGCCAAGGTTGCTCTGGCGTGGCGCTGTGGCTGGCGGGCCGTAAGGGGGCTGAGCGCCTGGAGCATAGGGACCTGGTGGAGGTGGGGGGCTGTAAGGATCAGTGGGAGCAGGGCTGTAGGGAAAGCCCCCCGACAGGCCGTAGTTAGTAACCGGCGATGGCGGAGGGGGTGGAGTTCCCTCCTGATAGGAAGGCATTGTCCCAGCAGGATCATAGGCGGCCTGGCCGGAAGTATTGTATGGAGTAGGATGGCCACAAGCTGGGCACGAGGCTGCTCCCGTTGGAAGCGGGGCCCCACAATGGTTACATTGCATAGGAAAAAACCTCCTCGCTTAGGTGAACCGGCAGCCGAAGGTCGATATGAGATCAGGGCTGTAATCCAAAAACACCCTAAAGTAGTGCTGGCGGACCCTAGCGAGATGTACCTTCCCGTGCAAGTGCCCTTACCCTGCTGGCCGCTCAGCTTACAACCCCCTCCAGTCCTCCGGTCTAGCTTGCTCGCTCTTCCAGAATAGCACGCAATGCCTGAGCTGCCAAGTAGCCGATAACTACTCTCGCTCTTTTTCTTTCTTTCTTCAAAGAAAACGGTCACAGTAGAGCGTTCTGGGGGACCGTTTTCTTCTGGCTACCTCGCTCAAGCAAAGTGCACCGCGACAGCTTGAGCTGGTTGGGGTGAGGCCTCATAGGCGCGAGGGCAGTGCCTCCCTAGCCCGCCACGACAGTAAACGTAACATGCTGGGCCAGAACACGATCGGTACATTGCGTTGTACTGGCCCAATAGAGGTCGACGCTGCCGGTTCCGGGTTGGCCATAAATAGCGTAGGAATAGCCAGATTGGCTGTAGGGCCTGACAGGAAAAGCAAAGTTTGTCACACTATTCCCATTGAGATACCAGTAAACACAGACAGCGCCTGCCTGTCCATGAGGATGGAGAGCAAAAGTCACGTAAATCGCCTGATTGGTTTTAAAGGTTGTCGTCACCTCAGTGGGCTGGCCAGTCTGTGTATTGATGGCACTGGCGAGCTGAGGCTGATCAATATAGGCCTGGCCAGGGAGAGCCGTCGCGGAAGGGGTGGCTGTAACGCCAGAAGCGGTAGATGTAGCTGAGCTACTAGGCGCAGTCGCGGTCACCAGGTTTTGCAGACTGCTACTACCCCCCGAGGAATTCACCAGCATATTGGTGGCCATAAACCAGACAAAGAGCAAGATAATGGCTGCCGTCACCAGGCATGCGGCGGAAGCAAAAAAGCCCAAGCGCACATGACCAGGGCGGTAAGGAGCGGCCTGAAGCGGTGTGCCTGGTGAAACCGGTGGTGTCGGTGAGAAATCCTGTGACAGCGCTCCTGACTGCGCAGGGGTCCCGGGTAGCCAGAGCGGCTGCTGTTGTTGAGACGGTTGCTGCGCAGGCTGAGGAGAGAAAACGGCTGTCGGGCTGGCAGGATCAACCTCGCTCCAGTCGCCGTTCCCCAGCGGCAAGGGCGTTGGCTGAGGTGCTAGCCCGGATTGGGGCCAACTCGGAAAAGGCATCTGCTGAACAGGAGTCGAAGCAGACGTTGGGCTGCCAGGCTGAGCCTGGGGCATGGGCATTGGGGTTGGGGTCGGGACTGCTCCCCACTGGTATTCGGATGGCGTTACTCTATCCGCGGCCAGGAGCGGTGACGATGAGGAGACCTGACCCAGGACAGAGCCGCAGCGAGGGCAACGGCTATCTGTCCACGTTGGTGAGAGCGA
Organism: Thermogemmatispora argillosa; assembly: GCF_059696725.1. NCBI lineage: Bacteria > Bacillati > Chloroflexota > Ktedonobacteria > Thermogemmatisporales > Thermogemmatisporaceae > Thermogemmatispora > Thermogemmatispora argillosa. Next base: position 3,770,351 of record NZ_AP019377.1, read on the forward strand.
CAGGCCGCAGTGCGAGCACCTTCTCATCGATTGTTTCTCCCATACATGCTCACGAGTGATCTCAGCGTTATTTCCCGTTACCTTTTTAGTAACGGTTGCAGGCAAACTACAGAGCGACTCTTCCCCTGAAAAGGCTATCAGTACGGGCCGTGGCGGGACCCGCTGGATGGGAAAGCCTGAAGAGGGCCAGATGGCTATATACTGGCCGCTATCTATGATATAATGTGGTTCAAGTTCGTAGCGGTCGCTGCTGAAGTACCACGGGCAGAGGATAGCACATCTCTCTGAAGCAGAAAGGTCGGATAAGACATCTGGCCTGGTTGACCTGAGAATATCTGGTCCTCTCCCTCAGAGAACAGACACCTCTTCCATCCGTGGCTTGCGAGAGAGGCAGTAACCAGAACAGGGTGACAGGACGTGTCGCAACAGTGTGAAGTGGAGCAGGTGCTTGGTCAACACCTCTCACGATTACAGATATGCTTACAGCGTGTCTCGGGCGCTAGCTCTGGCCCCGAGGAGGGAAGCGATGCCTGGCTGTTCTTGCAGGCACTGGTGGGCGACGATGAGGCTGAGCTACGGCGCCGCTTTGAGCAGTCGGGGCGCTGGCTGGCAGAGCAGGGGGGGAGATTAGACACCCGTCTAGAGGCCATGCAGGCCTATATCGAGGCCCTCAGAGAGGAGCTGCAGGCTATTTTCACCGATCAGCCCCAGTTCCTGGCTGCTGCGCTCGCGCGCCTTTACCGGCTGCAGTCTACCTGTTCGCTAGCGCTGACCCGCGGCTACCAGGAAGCGATGAACCAGATCGCCGACGAACAGCGGCGTTCGCTGGAACGCCACAGCCGACGGCTCTTGGCCCTGCAGCGCATCAACGGCATCAATAACTCCAGCATGGACCTTGATCAGACGCTGGAAATGACCGCACGCATTGTTGCTGAGGAACTGCAGGTCTCGCTGTGCGCGATATTCTTTTACGATGAGCTGCAACGTCTTTTGACGCTGCGGGCCACAAATGGCCCCCGCCCTCTCGGTGGCATGCATTTTACTCTGCGCCTGGGCGAGGGCTACAGCGGTTGGGTGGCCGATAAGGGGCATCCCCTGCTAGTGCGAGACGTGATGACCGATCCACACTTTGCCGCCGAGGCCACCACCTATGATACAGAGTATCACGGCCTGATGGCGCTGCCCATTATCTTTTTCGGCTCGGTCGAGCGCCTGATCGGCGTCATCAGTGTGCAATCGGAAGAACCGCGCGACTTCACGCCCGATGAGATGAACTTTCTAGAGGTGGTGGCGGGGATCATTGCTATCAATGTCGAAAATGGGCGCCTCTACGAGCAGACGGATGAGCAACTACGGCGCAAGGTGCATGAGCTAGCGACCATTCATCGTGTCACCACGGTCATTGCGCGCACGTTGAACCTCGACGAAGTGCTGCAGATGATCACTACGCAGGCGGTGCATCTCAGCGGCGCCGAACGCTCATGTATCTTTGAGCTGGATGCGGAAACGCAGACGCTGCACATCCTGGCGCATTATGGCTTCGGAGGCAGTCAGATCCAGCAAGCGCGCGTCAAGGTCGGAGAGTGTTGCGCGGGGCGGGCCGTGCAAACCGGGCGCCCGATTATGCTCGTCGACTGTTTCCAGCAGGACGAGAAATGTTTTCTGCGCGCTGATCCATTCATTTCCTCCGAAATTCATTCCGTACTGTGCGTGCCGTTAGAGGTCAAGCGCAAGGTCCTGGGATGTATCTGTATCTACAGCAGTCACAGGCATCTGCTGAGTCCAGAGCAGATGCAACTAGTAGTGACCTTTGCCAATGAGGCGGCTATCGCCATTGAGAATGCTCGCCTCTATGAGGAGACGCGGCGGGGCCTGGAGCTGAAATCGATGCTCCTGCGCGAGCTACATCATCGCGTCAAGAACAATCTGGCGACGGTGGCGGGTATTCTCTCGCTGCAGCGCCGACGGACGCGCTCGCCCGAGGTGGGCAATACGCTTGCCGAGAGCGTCAATCGCGTCCAAGGTCTGGCGGCTACCCACGATTTGCTGGCCCATGAGGACCTGAGTGAGGCTCGGGTGGATGACATCGCGCGCAAGATTGTTGGCGTTGCCAGCGCTAATCTCAGCCCACCTGATGCTCACATTACCTTTAAAGTTGAGCCATGTCCGATTGTGATCCCGTCGCGGGCCGTCACGATTCTGGCTTTGGTGCTCAACGAGATGGTCTCAAATGCCATTAAGCATGGCATGGCTGATCTCACCGAGGGAACGGTGTTGGTGCGGGGACGTGAAGAGGAAGGCATGGTTGTGGTCGAGGTCATTGATACGGGGAAAGGGCCAAAGAAGCCCTTGGAGGAAGAGGAGAGCGGTGAAGGGCTAGGCCTCTCGCTGATCCGTAATTTGCTGGCTGATCTCCGTGGGCACTTCAGTCTACGCCGTGTAACCGAGCTTGATCCGCCGCCCAGTACGCCCGGCCTCAAGCCAATCTGTGGGGGCTATACAGTGGCAGAGGTGCGCTTCCCTTTGACACGCACGCTCTAGCCGTGGCTGTGTATACTCCACCGGCATATCCAGGCTGGCTAGCTGGCCTCGGCACTGGCCCATCTATCTCTGCTAGGTGGGGGGACTGGCGGAGGGAGGGCGCGCCTTCAGCAGGCGAACAGGCGGAGACCTCTACGAACAGGCAAGCTAAGGGGCTTGTCAAAGGTGGGTTGGTAGTAATGGCCTCTCGTGCTCGGGCCTCTTCCGAGAGTCCCCGTGGTTGGGAGAAGGTGATGATATGTCTGTTCAAGAGCGAAAGCCAAAAATTCTCATTGTTGAAGATGACGAAGCTATTCTCAATGTCCTCAGCCTTTTTCTGTCCTATTCCCATTTTGAAGTACGTGGGGCGCGTAGTGGAGAGGAGGCCATGCAACTGGTACACAGCTTTGGCCCTCAGCTCATCGTCCTCGATCTGAACATGCGGCCTATCTCCGGCTGGGAAGTGCTTCACTGGTTGCGCGCCAACAAACTAAGCCCGCCCATCCGGGTCCTGGTCTTGACGGCCTCGACCCGTCTGAGCGAGCACGTGCGTGGCCTGGAGGAGGGGGCCGTCGACTATTTGACCAAGCCAACGCAGCCAAGTGTACTGGTTGAGCGCATCCGCAGTATTCTGGCCATGAGCGACGAAGCCTTGCTCTCGCTGCTCCAGAAGCGCCTGCTGCAGCAGCGTCGCATCCTGGAGCAGCTTGTGCGGCCTGGTAAAGATGAATGCTTCTATTAAGCACGTCGTTCAAACGGGTACTGCCGAGAGCGCGTGGCCGCAGGCAGTACAGAAACGATTGCTGGCCGGATTGATGCGCCCGCAAGCAGGGCATTGGTTGAGAGGGCAGCCGCAGCGGGTGCAATAGCGCATCTGTGGCTTATTCAGATGCTGGCAGTTCGGACAGAGATAGCTGAGTGAGCGTGGTTGAGGCGTTCCGGCCCCAGCCGGTAGGCCTGGAGAAGCGGCTGAGGCGGCTTGCGCGGGTTGCGGAGCTGGCGGAGAGGAGCGCTCCCTCTGGAAAGCTGGCAGCCGGCCAGTGGCGTGGATTGCCAAATCGAGTGCATCGGCCAGCTCGCTGGCTCGCTGATAGCGCTGGGCAGGGTCCTTCATCAGGGCCGTCAGAATCACCCGCTCCACCGGGGCAGGAAGAGCCGGATTGAAGCGGCTCGGAGGAGGGGGCGGCTCATAGAGGTGGCTGTGAGCCAGGGCTGGGTAGTTGTCGCCGATAAAAGGCGTGCGACCAGTCAGGGCCTCGAAGAGCATCACTCCCAGCGCGTAGATATCCGCGCGTCCATCGACCTGCCCACCCATGCATTGCTCAGGGGACATGTATTCAGGCGTGCCGACGCCGGCGCCCGGGCGAGTCAGCTGCTCGTGGCTACTTGCCAGCACCTTAGCAATACCGAAATCTGACAGAATGGGCCGGCCTGAGCGGTCCATCAAAACATTGACCGGTTTCACATCGCGGTGAATGATCCCCTGATCATGGGCATAGCTGAGCGCATCGGCAATCTGGCGGAAGATCAGTGCCGCCTCATGCAAATCCATAGTCTTTCCCTGGGCGCGCAGCTGATCAAGCCGCTGCTTCAGCGTTCCCCCATCGACCAACTGCATAACAATGTAAAGCAACCCGTTATACTCGCTTGCATCGTGAACAGTCACGATATTGGGATGGGTCAAGCGAGCAACCAGGCGAGCTTCCAGGTTAAAGCGCTCGACAAAGCTACGGTCTGAGGCATACCAGGGCGGGAGCACCTTAATAGCGACCTCGCGGTCCAGATTTTCCTGCCGGGCGCGGTAGACGCGAGCCATACCGCCCTGCCCCAGGGGAGCCAGAATGCGATAGTTTCCGAGTGTTGCTCCGATCAGCTCATCGCGTTGTGACTGCACAACTCACCCCATTGATGCGGGCACCCTGATGACGGTTGCCAGGCCAAAAAGCCTGCAACCAGCCGCAACATCCGATCTGATGCGACGTGGTGGGTGCCCGACCGACGTGACATATCGTTCCGGGCCTGCCAGCATCTGACGAGGAAGGGCAGACCCAGGATAGAGGAACCGAGCCGAGCTGAACCGAACCAGGCCAACCTGACTGCCACCGGGCTAGGCCGCCTGCGCCCAGCCAAACCCGGGCCAGGTAGCAGTAAGCTGAGCCGCGGATCATACATCAGCGTTTGGCGAACACGAGCACGGTCTGTCCGAGCTGGATCTTATCCCCCTCCTGGAGCGGGTAGGGCTGATACTTAGTGATCATCTGGCCGTTAAGCCGGGTCCCATTGGCGCTTCCCTCATCCTTGAGGGCGTAATTGCCATTGCCCATATTGATGATCGAAGCATGCAGGCGCGAGACCGCCAGATCTTCCAGGAAGATATCGCTTTCGCGACTGCGTCCAATGCTCAGCGAATCCTTACGAATCTCATAGACGCGACCAGCCTCTTTCCCTTCCTCGACGCGCAGAATACCGATCCGGCCCTGTGGCCCGGTCGTACGGAGCAGTGTTTTATCGGCCTCGGAGAAGGCGGAAGGGCCTGCCTCCTGGGGTTGGCCAAACTGGCCAGGTTGACTGCCAGAGCCGGCAGGTGGGAAACCGGGGAGCGAGACCGGCTGTTGGACCTGCTGAGGCTGCTGCCAGGGGCTGCCAGCGGGCGAGGGAGGAGCGGGAGTAGCCGGGACCTGCCCCATTATGCCTGCGCCTGCACCCTGGAACGATTGCAATCCCTGCCCCCAGGGCTGAGGCTGTGATCCCGCCTGGGCCCACGGATCAGCGGAAGCTGGCTGCGGCTGCCCCGTTGGGGTTGGCCCACTCTGTCCCCAGGCTGGCATAGCGCCGGGACCAGAGGCAGGCTGCTGCTGCTGGGGTTGCTGGGACAGTCCCCAAGGCGCAGTATTGCCGCTCTGCGCGGCTGGCTGACTCCAGGGACTTTGGGCGGCTGCTGGCTGCTGGCTTTCCCACGGCGAGACCGGGCTAGCGCCAGCCGGCTGATTCTCCCAACTGGCGCCCGAAGGCGAGGGAGCCCCCGGCGCCTGCGGCTGCGGCTGGCCCGGTGGCATTCCCCACGGTGTACTCTGCGGTTGCGCTTGAGCGCCCCAAGGTGACATCTGCTGCGCTTGCGGCTGGGCCTGTGGCTGTGCGGCGGACCAGGGAGCGGCCTGCGGCTGCGCTGGGGCTGCACCCGCACCACTCCAACCGCCGGGCTGCTGGGCAGGGCTCTGGGCGCTCCACGGCGAGAAGGAAGGCTGCTGCTGGGGCTGAGCCATACCAGGGCCAGGGCTTCCCCATCCGCCTGGCTGCTGTGACTGAGCTGGCTGGCCCCAGAACTGGTCAGGAGAGTTCCCCATCGCTTGCTGCTGACCCCACCCTCCTGGGGCGGCCTGGCGCTGCCACTCTGGCGCCTGAGCCTGCGCAGCGCTCGCCTCCTCATCGCGCTTCTTGCCGCTGCTGCGTATCAGCAAGATGGCCCCCACGATCAGGATGATCACGATGACCGCTGCAATGACGAGGATGAGCGGACTCGATAGTAGATTATTATGCATACTGGTTCACCCCTCCGAGTTGTAGGAGCTGCCTGGCCGATCCACATATCCTGGCGGAGAAAGCGACCGCGTGGGCCGTCCCTACAACTGCAAAATAGCGTAATAGCTCAGCGCAGTTCAAAGCGAACCTCGACGCTGCCGAAGCGGAGAATATCTCCATCCTTGAGTACATGCTCCTCATGCGGTGCAAGAACCACTCCATTTAAGCGGGTTTTGTTCAGAGCATTCAAGTCCTCAACGGTAAAAGTACCATGTTGATTGCGGATATAGGCGTGCCGTCTGCCAACTGTCTTATCCATCAAATTGATCTCGGGATAAATCCCCAGAATCGGATCATGGCGACCGACGACCATTTGCTCTCCGGTCAGAGGAAAGACCTGGCCCGTGGCAATAACAACCAGGCGAGCCTGTTTTTGAGGAGGCATGCGAGGAGGCGCGGATCGCTCGCCCTCGGGAAGCTCGGCCCGCTCATCGGCGCCTACCTCGTGAACGCGCTGCTGCAACTGCTCCAACGCGGCCAGAAACTCCTGAGGTGTCTGAAAGCGGTCGGCGGGCGACTTGGCCATAGCCTTTTGAAAGAACTGGTCCATCTCCGGTGGCAGCCCTGGCCGCTGCCGGCAAATTGAGGGCACTTTCTCATTCATGTGCTTGATCACAATGTCTACTGCAGTCTCACCCTCAAACGGCGGATGGCCAGTCAGCATTTCAAACAGGACGGTGGCGACCGAATAGAGATCCGAGCGGGTGTCCGCCGAGCGCCCGCTCTCGGCCTGCTCGGGCGCAATATAGTACGGAGTGCCCATGAACATGTTTGACCGGGTCAGGGTGACTGTCTCGCTGCTGCGCGCCAGCCCGAAATCGGTGATTTTAACCACATCTTTCGTGTTGATCAGAATATTCTGCGGCTTGATATCGCGATGGACCACGCCATGTCGGTAGGCTACGTCCAGGCCCTCGACAATCTGATGTGCATAGTTGAGCGCTCGCGAGGGCTTCAGCGGCCCATAGGTGATCGTGTGGTACTTGAGATTCTGCCCATCGATATAGTCCATCACGATAAAATGCATGTTATGATCTTCCCCGTAGTCGATGATGCGCACAATATGGGGATCGCTTAGATGGAGCAGAATGCGGGCCTCACGCTGAAAGCGGGCGAGCAGTTCACTATCCCCTGCCAGCTCGACGTGTAGGACCTTGATGGCATAGATGTGGTTGTTTTCAAGGTCACGAGCAACATAGACGGTGGCGAAGTTGCCCCGCCCTCTTTCGTCAATCAGTTTATATCGACCCTTGATGACACGCCCGATCATGTCACCGTCCATGGCGCTATCTCCTACTTAAAGGCTATTCCTCGCGGCTATTATAGCATCATTCCCTGTCTCGTGTCATTGGTACGTGGCTTTTTTCATCGCTCTCATCTCAGGAGACGGGAGCTAACAGGCCGGGTAAAACAATGTAATAGATTACTCTTCGAGTAAACGCGCCAACGCTTCTTGCTTTGACGACTGGGAACGCATATAGTGATAACGAGCACTGGTCTGCTTCCTGTCAGGAACGCATGACGCTGCCCTTTTCTGGGGGGATGGAAGACACAATCTGGCTGTGTCTCTCCCCTTGTGTTGATCTGGCCCCTCTTCCTTTTTGTTTGAGCGTAGCGCTTATACATCTCTTGAGATGGTACGAACGGGGAGATGCTCTCATGGGAGCGATTCGCGGTGTGCTACTGGACATCGATGGCGTCCTGCATGTGAGTATGCAGCCTGTGGAAGGCGCTGCCCAGGCCCTCCACTGGCTGGAGCAGCATGGCTATCGCTATGCCTTTGTAACGAATACGACGACGATGGCCCGTGAGACGCTGGCTCTGCGTCTCCGGGAGATCGGGCTGCCTGTCTCTGCCGACCAACTGATTACCGCACCTGTCGCTACGGCGGCCTATCTGCGCCGGGTCTATCCTGGAAAGCCCTGCTGGTTGCTCACTAAAGGCGATACGGCGGCCGATTTCGCCGGGGTCGAGCTGGTCGAGCCGGGCAATGAGACCGGGGGAGAGCAAGTCGCTGTTGTGGTGATTGGGGGAGCTGAAGAATTACTTTCCTATGAGAACATGAATCGGGCTTTTCGCCTCCTGATGGCCGGGGCCGAGCTGTTGGCTATGCACAAAAATCTCTATTGGCGTGTCAGCGATGGCTTACGCCTCGATAGTGGCCCTTTCGTCTCCGCCCTCGAGATCGCTTCCGGCAAGCAGGCGCTGGTCATGGGGAAGCCAGAGCGTGCCTTCTTTGAGGAAGCGCTGCGCTTGCTTGGAACAAGACCTGCAGAGACGCTGATGGTCGGCGACGATCTTGTCAACGATGTCCAGGGAGCCAGGAGAGCCGGCTTGCGGGCGCTACTGGTGTGCACCGGCAAGCATGGGCCAGATTCGCCTTTGCTCCAGACCTGTCGGCCCGAAGAGCGTCCTGAAGCGATTCTGCCCTCAGTAGCGGCTTTACCTGACTATCTGGCCCGTCAGGGCTAAAGCGGACGTTGACAGTGCCCTTGGTTGAAGCCGCGGGGCGGGGCTGCTTACTCGTTTTTCTGCGTTGGAGGCTGGCGACCGTTGATCAGCTCGAAGCGCATCTCGATATTGCCGAAGCGCAGAACATCACCATGCTTAAGAGGGTGCTCTTCTCCGGGGGGCAGGAAGCTACCATTGAGGCGTGTTCGGTTCCGTGAATGGAGATCTTCGACAGTAAAGGTGCCCTGACGATTGCGGATGCAGGCGTGACGCCGACCGACCATCTTGTCTGCCAGGCTGATATCTGGATAGAGGTTGCGAATGGGATCACGCCGTCCGATAATCATCTCCTGGCGAGTGAGCGGGAAGATTTCTCCTGTGCTCAAATGCACAAGCTGCGCTGGGACCTGCGGCGTCGGCGCCTTCTCTGTGATGGCGGGAGCCTCTATCAAAGTACTTTGCTCAGGCGTAGGCTGACTGCTAGCGTTTGGGGTGAGCTGTGGGGAAGGGGAAGCCTTCACCGCCGCCGCTGGCTCTGGCATAATAACTGGTAACGTCGGGGCGTACGCATCGCTGGTAGCTGCCTGGCGCAGAAGCTGCAGCGCTTCTATGAATTCCTGGGGAGTCTGATAGCGCTGCTCTGGTCGCTTGTCCAGAGCTTTCCGAAAAAACTGGTCAACGACCGAGGGCAGATCGGGGCGTAGCGGTCGCAAAGCGGGAATCGGCTCGTTCTTGTGCTTGACAATGAGTTCCATGACGTTGCTGCCCCGGTAAGGCGGCTGCCCGGCCAGCATCTCGAAGAGAATGGCCGCCAGCGAGTAAAGATCAGAGCGAATGTCTGCCGCGTGGCCGCTATCAATTTGCTCAGGTGAAATGTAGTAGGCTGTGCCCATAAATTCATCGGTCTCGGTGATGGTCGGGGTGTCCTTGGCGCGGGCCAGACCAAAGTCGGTAATTTTCACCTGTCCCTGGTTATTCACCAGGATATTCTGCGGCTTAAGATCACGGTGCACGATGCCACGACGGTTGGCTGCTTCCAGTCCATAGGCCACCTGCCCGGCATAGTCCAGCGCTGTTTCTAGAGAGAGTGGCCCGCAGCGCAGCATAATGGTGCGCAAGTTGTGACCATCCACATATTCCATGACGATGAAATGTACCTGCCCATCCCAACCATAATCGATGACGTGGACGATGTGGGGATCATCGATGCCCAGCGGGAGCGACGCCTCCCGCTCGAAGCGCTGCAGGATTTCCGTATTGCGAAGAAATTTCTCTTGCAGCAGCTTGACGGCGTATAGATAGTTGGTCTCTAGATCGCGCGCGATATAAACGGCGCCGAAGGCCCCTTCTGCGATCTTGTCGATCAGTTTATAGCGCTCCTTGACCAGATAGCCGAGAAAAGCATCGTCCATAGGAATCCCTCATCCTCCTGACTTGCCTGACCGTCTCGACCGACGCCACTAGCGCTGTCCCTGGTTCACTATATCATAACGTTCGGAGAAGACCAAAGCCAAATTGACTCATGCTAGCCACAGCTAGAAGGGCATTGCGTAGCAGGATCAGCTCAAAGAAACCAGGAAGAGTAAGCGCAATCTGGGGAGCTGTAGAGGCGCTGGATAGATGTGAATAATAGAAGATGTAAATAAAGCTCGTCAGCAGGCTGATGGCTAGCCAGAGGAAGAGCCAGAGGCGACCACGGAGCCTGGTAGCGCGGCCCAGAGCAGAACTGGCTACCAGAGGAATAACCCAGATCAGATATTGCGGGCTGAAGACCTTACCGGTCAGAATGAGCAGCAGCCAGATAGCAAGGAGACTGTCGCAGAGGTCGAAGGCGCCTTTGTATTGTAGCCACAGCGTCAACAGGAGGCCGCCGCCCAATAGACCGGTCAAGAGCAAAGTTACTGGAGGCGCCAGAGGACTGAGGACGTTGAGCGAGCCATAGCTGAAGAGCAACTGAGGCGGCTGGCCAACGCCGATCAAACTGCTCAGCCAGAGCAAACTGGCGGCCAGGGATTCGACTTGAGGAGGGCGCTGGCTAAAGTAGCGCAGTGGTTCCAGCAGCGCACCTTGGGGGTTGAGCAACGCAAAGAGGCCACTGACGAGCGTCACGGTGGCGATGAAGAGCAACAGATGGCGCCAGCGCCAGATGGTGACCTTACGCAGCAGTCCCTGACCAGCGCTCAGGTGCTGCTGCTCAGCCAGGAAAAGGGCTGGCAGGCCCAGCAGCGGGTAAAGCTTCAAAAGCGTGCCACCCGCCAGGGCCAGGTATGCCAGCGTCCACCGGTCGCGTTGGGCTGCCACGAGGCAGAGCAGCACACAGAGCGAGGGGAACAGATCATAGCGCACCTGCAAGAGCGGGCCACCGCCCAGGATCAGCAGCAAGGCGCCAACAAGCGCCGCCTGGGGCGAGATCATACGATACAGGAGCCAGAGCAGCAAGGCAGCGACAGCGAGCATCAGCAGCGCGAAGGTCAGGGTATAGTAAGGCGGGGGAACCACCAGAGGTAGCGAGAAAGGGAGCAGGGCCAGAGGAGGATACTCAAGGGGCAGTATGTGAAAAGGGGGCTGCTGGCCATAAAAGGAGAGAAATGCGCATTGATGCGCCGGAAGCCAGCCGAGAGCAGCGCTGCCGAACCAGAAGGCCACAGCGTAGCACTGATAGCGGAGCAAATCAGTGGGCGCCAAAAAGACCTGCCAGGTGCTCTCGACAAAGAGCGCGCCAGCGAGCAGCGTAAGCAACCAGAAGGAGGGCCACCGGCGCAAGTTACCTCTCCAGAGAGGCGCAGAAAGTCGCATAGCCAGGGCATTCGTTAGGTCAGGGGGCAGCAGTTGGCGCCGACCCAGCGGCATCGCGTTCAGCCAGCATCTCTAAGAAGACCTCATAGGTCTTGCGAGCAATGGCCTCCTGCGTATAATTTTGCAAGATATGCTCACGGGCCTGGCGAGACAGGCGCTGATACAGCTCCTGATCCTCTAGCAGGCGGCGCACACACTCAGCCATTGCCCGCGCATCTCCCTCGGGAAAGATCAGTCCCCCGTTGCCGACCGTTACCGGGATCTCGCCCGAATCAGAGCCGACCACAGGCACCCCGCAGCACATGGCTTCAGCCATCGAGCGCCCGAACTGCTCCATCCAATTAGGCCGCGTCAGCGAAGGCTGGAGCAGCACATGCATCTTACGCATCTCATCAGGCACCTTATAGCTTGGCAAGCTGCCCAAGAAGGTCACACGCTCGGCCACCCCTAAACGTTGAGCCATCCGCTCCAACTCATCGCGCAAGGGGCCATAGCCGATAAAGACCACGCGGCAGCACTCTGGCAGCAGCGCCAGCGCCTCGATAATCAGCGGTACACCCTTTTCCTCTTTCAGGCGCCCAACGTAGCCCAAGATGAACGGCTCGCCCGGCTGATAAGGCCGACGTTGTGGATCGGGATAATGCAGGCTTGGCTCTGCTCCGAACTGGGCGATCAGATGGATCTTACCCTTATAGCCCTTGCGGCGCAGCACCTCGCCCGCCGCCTTGTTGCAGACCTGAGCGTGTCGGGTGTGGTGGTAGCAATACAGCTCAAACTGCCGGAACGGAGGAGGATAGCGGCGATAGAGATTTTGGAACGCCGAGAAGATCGGCAATGCCCCATAGCGGCGGGCCAGCCGAATCGCCTGGTAAGTGGCGAAATTATACGGCTCTTCATCGATATGCACAATATCCGGGCGCACACGGCGCATAATACTATTGAGCTGGGGATAATAGTGGATATGGAAATGGCCATTGAGAGCCATAGGGGTCACGATCAGCTCGTAGCCCTCCAAATAGACCCGCTCCAGATCCTGCTTACTACCATCATCAGCCAGCCAATAAGGAGGGGTCACGGCGATCAACTCGACGCCGGGGCACTTAGCCAGCTCCTCCAGCTTGCGGTGAGAAGTGCCGGCCACATAAGCCTTAGAAATCGTCAGCACACGCATCGCACTCAGCTCACTCCAGAGATAAAGCTGCTTCATAGGCAGCCAGCGTCTCGCTTGCGGTCCGCTGCCAGCTAAACTGAGTGGCGCGGCGCAGCGAACGTGCGCGCAGGTCTGCCTCAAGTTTCATGTCACTGAGAACAGCATACATTGCATCTGTGAGAGCGTCCAGATCGGTAGGATCAACGCATAGAGCCGCATCGCCCACGACCTCCGGCAGTGACGTCCGATTAGAGCAAACCACGGGAGCGCCGCAGGCCATCGCCTCCAGAGGATCGAGGCCGAAGCCCTCGTAGAGCGAAGGGAAAACAAAGAGACCGGCGCCGCTATAGAGAGCAGCCTTGTCCTCATCGCGCACGAAGCGAACGATGACTTTATCGGCGATGCCCAGCTCGGCGGCCAGTGGGCGCGGATCAGAGAAGCGCGGGCCTCGCTGGCGGTCAGGGTCGCCCGAAATGAAAAGGCGTAGATCCGGTTCTCCCAGGCGCTGGTAGACACGCGCAAAGGCGCGCACCAACTGCGGGACATTCTTGCGTACATCCAACCCACCGAGGTAAAACACATAGCGCTGGTGTTCGGCCAGGCCGTAGCGCGCGCGCGCTCTGGCCAATTGCTCGGGGTCACGTACCGGACGATACTCCTCCCCTGCGGCCTCGTAAATCACGCGGATGCGCTCAGCAGGCAGCTTCAACGTCTCAACGATATCGCGCTTGGCATGCTCGGAAACTGTAATGATTAAGGTGGCGCGCCGCACTGCGTATTCAATGAGACGCATATAGGCCTCAATCTTAGCCCCTGCTCGATAGATAGAAATATGCCAGGGAATTACGTCATGCACGGTGACAACGACCGGCATAGAGGCACGCACTGGCGGCGCGAAATAGGGGATGTGGAGCAGATCAACGCCGTGGCGGCGGGCTGCGCGCAGCGACGTGATCTGCTCCCATATCAGTTTTTCAATATTCTCGTTTCTTGCCAGCAAAGAAGGAACGGGAGCCGCGACATAGCGCATCTGAGGAGAAAGAGTAAAAGGCGGCAGCCCGGCTTGAGGACCGAGCAAGACGTACTCATGGCTCTGATCGAGCGAGGCCAGAGCTTTGAGCAGATGCAACAAGTACTGTCCACTCCCGCTGGCGGGATAGCGAAAGAAGAGCGCATTAATGCCGATCCGCATAGGAAGCCTCCAGCGTAGTGAAATCCGAGAGGCCCTCATAGAGCTTCTGATAGACAAGGAGCATTTTACGCGCCGAGGCTTCCCATGTATAGCGTTTCACCTGCTCATAGCCTTTCTGGCGCAGTTCCTCACAGAGCTGTGGGTCCTCCAGCAGGCGTGTAATGGCGGAAGCCAGGGCCTCTACATCATAAGGGTCGACCTTAAGAGCGGCCTCACCGACCACCTCGGGCAGCGAAGAAGTATTTGAGGTGACCACGGGAGCGCCACAGGCCAGGGCCTCCAGGGCGGGCATGCCGAAGCCCTCATAGAAGGAAGGATAAGCGAAAACATCGGCCATGCTGTAGAGCATAACCAGATCGAGCGTGCTCACCCGTCCCAGAAAGCGCACCTTCTCGGTCAGGCCCAGACGAACAACCTCCTGCTCGGTCTCCTCATAGAGCCAGCCTGTGCCCCCGACAATGACCAGCATTTTCGGGCGCGGTTTGCGGCTCTGGGTCTGGTAGAACGCGCGGATCAGGCCAAGATGGTTCTTGCGCGGCTCCTTGGTGCCCACGGTCAGCACAAACGGGTGTTTCAGGCCATACTTATAGCGCGTAGCCTCTAGGAGCACAGGATCAGTAATGCGGCGGAAGGCGCGAGCCACGCCAGGAGAGATAATCACCATCTTCTCAGGAGGAGTGCCCAAGTACTTGGTAAGAGTGCGGGCCGAAGCCTGAGAGACAGTAGCGACCACATCGGCGGTGCGTGCCGCCCGTGGGACTACCTGACGCAAGTAAGCGGCCAGCGATGGAACAGCATACTGAGGGTACTCCAGGAAAGCCAGATCGTGGATGGTCACCACCGTACGCGGGCGGCGGCGAAAGGGACTAAAGGGGGGCAAGACGAAATCGGGACCGTGGTAGAGATCGACAGGGCCAGTGAACCAATTGGCGTAGGGTGGGAGCTGCCAGCGATACCAGATAATATTGAGATAGCGCTCAGGAATCGGAATACGTCGAATCGTCGCATGCTCTGCTTGAGGGAAAGTGCGTCCCTCCTGAGGGGGCTGGCTGCTCAACAGGACGTAGTGGTTTACCTGATCTTGAGCAAGCAGGGCATCGACCAGGCAACGGATATAGGTCCCGATGCCCGCACCCTGTCGGATAGCCGTTGTGTAATCAATGGCAATGCGCATAAAGACATCCCTGGCCTTTGTAGCAAATCTTCCTGATGGATTAGCGCTGCTCGGCCAATGGCGGCAGCCTTCCCCACAGAACCACGACTGACAGCTATTCCGGCCTGTCTATCTACCTACCTGCCTGACTACCTGCGCACTTCTCACCTTGTTGTTCGCTCTTCCTCTTGTTTGCCCGTCAGTGAATGAAGGTGAGATAGAGAGCAAGGTAAGAAAAGCCCAAGGACAAGGGGCGAGGCAAGCCTACCAGAGGCCGACCATCCTACCGCGGGGCCGCAGAGACCCAACCCGAAGCAACCCAACCGTCCCCTCCAGCTCGCGGAACAGCAACGACTCGGATTGGTTCAGTCAAGCCGTGCCGAAACGACAGAAGGGGCGAGAAGCCACAGCAATGCGGAGCAAGCAAGAAAGTGCTGGCGATTCTCGCCCCAGTCAAGCCAGCAAGATAAGCCGAGCTAACGCGCGGCGACTAGCCGGGCGGCCAGCCGAACGGGCGTCCGCCCAAGAGATGGAAATGCAGATGGAAGACCGATTGTCCGGCGTCGGGTCCGACATTGGTCACAAAGCGAAACCCACGCTCAGCGAGACCGAGATCCTGAGCGAGCTTATTAGCCACGACGAAGAGATGGGCCAGCAAAGCCCCATCCTGCTCCGTCACCTCCTTCATCGAAGCCAGGTGACGCCGCGGAATCAACAGCACATGATGCGGTGCCTGCGGATTGATATCCGCGAATGCAACGACCTCGGCATCCTGATAAAGGATCTTGCTCGGGATCTCGCCATTAGCGATCTTGCAGAACAGACAGTCTTGCATAGTTGCCTTCCTCAAGCCAAGAGCGGACCGGAGTGGCCTGGCTCTCCCGCATAGGCCTGTCAGCTAACTAGCTAGCCAGCCAGCTAGCAACCAGCCCGACTCTCGCCGATTACTCCTCCGAGGCTGGCTGGCTCTCGGCGCTATGAGCCGGAGGCTCACCACTGCCAGAGCTGGCGCTCTCCCGAGGGAGAGAGACGGCCTCTGGAGGAGGCGAGGTGACCATAGTACCCGCCGGCAAGGCCGGCACCGTTTGTTTATTGTCTCCGGCCTGTGCGCTCATTGTCAATTCCTGAGCATGCAGGCTAGGATCATTGTACTGCGGCAGCTTTAGCTCCTGGCGAATGAGGCGGATCGCCTGATAGACCACAGCGGGCTTGAGCGAAAGCTGCTGCGCGATGGTGCGATGGATACCGATCGGAGGCACAGGGAGAAACGGCTCATACAAGGCTCGGATCTTCGCCAGTTCTTCACTGTTCCCTCGGTAAGGCTGAACCTCCCACCAGCTCGGTAGCCCCTCGCGCTCGCGCAGGGCCTTAACGATCTTTTTCACCGCCGATTTAGGAATATTCAGCTCATGGGCAATCCGGGTACGAATACCATCGAACTCAACGGGCTGCGCCAGCTCTTTATAGCGTGCTTCAACCAGGGCCACCTGCTCAGGGGTAGGCACAAAGGGAGCTGGCGGAGGAGTTTTTTCACGCTTGGGCTTGGCCGGCTGTGGGAGAGGCTTCGCTGCTTTAGCGGGCTCCTTTGCCTGTCTATGGGAATGATGATGAGCAGCCTGGACTGATCCCGGGCGTATTCCTCCTTTGCCACTAGAGCCGACGCCGGGACCTACACCGGCAGGTCCAGGTCTAGAGGAAGGGCCAGCCTGACGGGGACCACGAGCCGGGCCGCTCTCGACAGGCGGGCGGGGACGCTGACCCAAAGCCGAGAAGCCGCTACGGAAAAGGGGGCCTCGGCGTTCAGCTTCCCAATACTGGGCGGGACCGCGTGGCCCTGGCCGCTCGCGCTCCCTTTCCGTGCGCAGAGGACGCTCTGTATGCCGCGGGCCTTCGCGCCCGGGGTGGCGTGGGTCGACGGGAAAGCGCGGAGCCGCGGCCTGCGGCGGTCGAGAGCGCGCGGGCGGAGCGGGTGGCTCTGGCTCGCTGACTTTGACATCTTGCAGGTGGTCAAACCAGTGGCTGGGGCCTCCTTGAGAAGGGCGGGGCCGCGGGGGCGGCGGCACCACGCGGGGCGCGCTCATCGGTCGCTGCGGTCCTGTTTTGGCGACCTGCTTCTCCTTTCTCGATTTCTGGTTACACTCAGGGCAAAGGGCTTCTTTAGCATTAACCGACTGGAATCGCTTGCCGCAGTTGATGCAGCGCATCTTGACTTTGCTCATGCAGTTCTCCCTGTACCGCTGGATACAAGAACTTCTCTCACTCGCGTCGGAATGCACTTCCTAGTATAGCAGCTTTACCCGGAGCGTCAATTGTCCTAGAAAAAGATCCTGTTTCCCCATTGATATTGCCGAGTGCGCAATAATGCTTAGTACCGGAACACCTGTCAATTGTGCGCTCCCGAGCGGGGTGGGCGCCCATTCTGGAAAAAGCGGTAGACCTCTTCCAGCCGATCGGTGCGGCGAGCTGGGGGCAGGGCTTTGAGAATCAGCCGTCCGTAGCTCTTCGTATAGATGCGACTATCCAGGATCGCCATCACCCCGCGATCGTCGCGCGTACGCAGCAAGCGGCCCAGCCCCTGCTTGAGGCGCAGCACGGCCTGGGGAAGCACGTAGGAACCAAACCAATTCTCGCCGGCCTCTTTCATCAGCGCCACGCGGGCGGCATGCACCGGATCATCGGGCGGATCAAACGGCAACTTATCAATCACCACCAACGAGAGAGCCTCACCAGGGATATCAACCCCTTCCCAGAAGCTCTTGAGGCCGAAGAGAATCGCTGGCTCTGCTTTAAACTGACGGAGCAGCTCGCTGCGTGGCCAGTCGCCCTGGCGCAGCAGACGGAAAGGCAGGCTGCTCTGCTGCAGCAGGCCGTAGACGGCGTCGAGCATGCGCTGACTGGAGAAGAGCAGGAAAGCGCGGCCCTGGGAAGCGTTGACCAGATGCAGCATTTCGCCGGCGATGGCCTCGGTATAGCGCCGCACGGCCTCATCGCCTCCGTAGGCTGGTTCGGGCAGATGGCGCGGCAGGTAAAGCAGAGCGTTCTGCTCGTAGTCAAAGGTCAAAGGAAGAATGTGCTCTTCCACCTCGGGCATCTCTTCATAACTGAGGCCGATGCGCTGGCGAAAATAAGCGAAATGCGGGCCTTTCTCCTCGGGCCGCAGCGGATGTGGTCCCGTGGTAGCCAGCGTAGCCGAAGTAAAGATCAGAACCCGTGTCTTGAGCAGCTTCTCACGCAGCCACGAGGTTACATCAAGCGGCGCAGCCGACACCTCGATGTGGCTGCCGCGTTGGCCAGCTTGGGTCACGCGCTCCAGGTAGTAGACATAGCGTTCAGGCTGATTGACAGAGAACACGGTCCGAACCTGCTCGGCCAGATTCTGTGTCCGCTTGAGCAGGCGATCGTAGAGAGTGCTCTCCTTCTCTGGCAGATCGCGGGGGCGCTCCTGGCGCAAAGAATCGGCGAGCTGAGCGAAGGCCGTGGCCAGGTGCAAACCTTCCTCCACTGGTTCATGCAAGTTCAGGCGTGAACCGGGGCCGCAGTGGCGGGCCAACTGCTCCAGGCGGCGCCAGGTCGTGAGCCAGGCGCGCTCGGCCTCTTCCTGGAGACTCAAGCGGCTATGTTCTTTAAGCATGCGCTGTGCGAGCAGCGTCCGAATTTGGTTGGGGCTGATGGTAATCGTAAAGGCGCGTGTGGCCTCTTCTTCAAGGTGATGAGCCTCATCCAGGACGATGACATCCCGTTCGGGCAAAAGGTGGCCTTCCAGGGCTGCATCGAGCAGCAGCAGCGTATGATTGACGACAATGATCTGAGCGCGCTCGGCGCGCAAACGCATTTGGCGCACATAGCAATCGAAGAAGAAGGGGCATTTACTCCAGGCGCACTGATCACGCTCGGCCACAATGCGGCTACGCAGCTCGGGAGAGAGGGGGAAATCCAGGCTCTCAATGTCGCCATTGAAATCAGCCTCCGGGTCCTGGGTTAGCTCGTAGAGGCGACGAAACTCCCGATTTTGGGCGTAGAACTGCAGTCCCAGGCGCTCGTTTTCGAGGCGATCGAGGCAAATATAGTTTCCCATGCCCTTGACCAGGGCCGCCTCAAAGGGTTTGATATGCTGCTGAACGAAAGGAATATCTTTATAAAAGAGCTGCTCTTGCAGGGCTTTATTAGCTGTGCTGATAATCGCCACGCGCCCGGAGCGGACAATAGGGACCAGATAAGCCAGCGACTTACCTGTACCGGTAGCCGCTTCGAGAATGGCGTGTCGCTCCTGTTCCAGCGCGCGGGCCACGACCTCCGCCATAGCGATCTGAGCGGGTCGCTCCTCGTAGCCCGGCAAGCTGCGCGAGAGAATGCCCCCCTGGCGCAGATCAGCGCGTACAACGGCCAACAGACCTGTTGGCTGCTCCTCCTTCTCGGCTGGCTTCTCCCCGTGCCGCGCAGCCGCCGAAGTCGCCACTGTACAGGCTGCTTGAGCCATAACGGTGGACGGGGCGACTGATGCCGCGGGCGCGGGGTCTGACACGGTGACGCTCCTGTCGTCAGAAGCTGCCTTCAGCGCTGTCGCTGCGCTAGAGACCAGCCCTGGAGAAGGCGCCTGGGCCTGAAGCGCGGACCGGGGCGCACTCTCTGGCTCAAGCGACTGGTGGCGATGCGAGAGAGGTAGGCTCTTGATAGCGGCCAGACAAGCCTCAGTGAAGGCATGCACGTGAGGAAAACGCTCGGCAGGATCGAGGGCCAGCGCCTGCAGCAGCACCGCCTCCAGAGCTGGAGGGATGGTCGCATTCAAGTTGCGCGGCCTGATCAAGCGCCGGCGCTCCTGTTGGGACAGCAGCTCCTGCGGCGTCTGTCCCTCGTAGGGAGGGCGCCCGCAGAGCCAGGAATAGACCAGGGCTGCCAGGGCATACTGATCGCTGGCTGGCAGCGGCGAACCGCGTAGATGCTCCGGAGCCTTATAAGGCAAAGCGGCAGGTTCATCATCGTAGGTCAGGCTGCCGTTGCGGCAGGCCAGGGCAAAATCGTTCAGGACCGCGTTGAATGGCTCGCCCAGAATACAGCCCGGGTAAAGATTGCCATGCAGGGTCTTGCGCTGATGGGCGACATGTAGAGCATCGCCGATAGCCAGCAACACGGGCAAAATCTGATCGGGAGTCAGGCAAGGCTGTCCTTGAAAGGAATCGGCGATGCTTGCGGCAGGCAGGTCGTGAAACACGAGATAGCCATAGAGCTGGCCGTTGGCGGGCTGTCTGAAGAGGCCATAGTCTCTCACTGAAGCGATAGCGCGGTGACCAGCGAGTCTCTTGAGATGGCGTGCGCGTTCCTGAAAGCAGTGTTGATCGGCTTCCGTGAGCAAGGGGAGAGCGCAGACCTGAATAAAGATCGCAGAACGGGAGCGTTTCGGTGACTGACAGCGGTAAAGGGTGCCACTGGCCTTCTCCTTGATTTTCTCGACGATGGCGTAGGAGGCGATCTGCTGTAAATCGGTACCTGCCATTAATGGCTCTCCCCACAACTGAACAGATGTTTGTGCTGCCTGTGCCAGTATATCACAGCCATCGCTGGGGGACAATGCTGACCACCTGGCCCTCTCTAGAGCCGGTGCCGCGCCAGGCGTGAGGGAGGGCCTGCTCTCCAGCAAGAGCGGCGGCCTGGTCTGCTGCCACTTGACAGGATGGCCAGAGTCAGCTATTTTAGCGTAAACGAGACACGCATTGTGAGGAGCGTGGCACGACACGCAATGGATGAGCGAGCGGGCGGATGCCGGGGAAGAAAGCACGCTTCTCGCTGCGAGCTATTGACCCCGGAGAAGAGACCGACGCATCTCACTCTCGCTTGCGCCGCTCATCCCAAGTCTAGCCTCTTGTTCATCACTGAGTGGTCTCCTGGCTTTCTTGCCGACAGATTGACTCTGATCATCAGTGACTATGGGTGAGCAGAACGAACAGATGAGCAGTGGGCCGAGCCAGACACCGGGTGCCGAAGCCCAGGCCCATCACTACGATCCCTCAAAATATGAGCGACCATCGGTGACCGTTGACGTGGTGATGATGAGCATTCGTCAGTCCGACCTGCAGGTGTTGCTGGTCAAACGGCGCTCCTGGCCGTATGAGGGCATGTGGGCCATTCCGGGGGGCTTTGTGCGCATCGATGAGTCGCTCGAAGATGCGGCCAAACGCGAGCTGCGCGAAGAAACGGGCGTGCAAGATGTTTATCTGGAGCAGCTCTACACCTTCGGCGATCCCGGACGCGACCCGCGCATGCGGGTAATCACGGTAGTCTACTATGCGCTGCTCGATTCGGAGCGTCTCCAGGTGCGGGCGGCGGACGATGCCAGTGATGTCGGCTGGTTTTCTATGTATAACCTGCCGGAGCTGGCCTTTGATCACGCCAAGATCCTGGCCTATACGCTGCAGCGCATTCGGGGGAAGTTGGAGTATACAACGATTGCCTTTAACTTGTTGCCGGAGCAGTTCACGCTGCGTGAGCTGCAGCGCGTCTACGAAATCATTCTTCATCGCAAGTTGGATAAGCGCAATTTCCGCAAAAAGATTCTCTCCACCGGTATTCTGGAAGATACTGGCGCCAAGAAAATGGAGGGAACCCACCGACCCGCCCGCCTCTATCGTTTCAATCCAGCAGCGGTAGCGCGCCAGTAGGGCGGGACGGCAGGAGCTGGGCAAGATGGGCATTGATTGTCTCTTCTTGTCGTGATGCGCACTTCCAGCCTCTTCTTTAGCATGCGGTGAGGCCTATCCCTGTAAGAAAGGCGTGCTTGGTTGCTGCTGTGACCCGTCTCGCTCGTGCTGCGCCGGTGGAAAAGCGGGAGGCGTGGGTCTGATCTCCTGAGCGCCAGAGATCTGGCTTGGGCCTGGCAGCTCAAGCAGCTCTAACAGCTCCGTTAACGAGTGGATGAGGATGCAGTCGACATCGCTGCTGCGCAAACGGTGGGCGCGATCAAGCAGCACAGGTGTCATGCCTGCTGAGCGAGCGCCAAGCACGTCATGGATGTAGGAGTCACCGACGTGGAGCGTGTAGTCAGCGATAGCATTAGCCCGCCGCAGGGCCGTTTCATAGAGAAGCGTCGATGGCTTAGCGTAGCGGGCAATGGCCGAGACAATCACGCAGTCAAAAAAGCGCGTCAGGCGATGGCGGCGTAGGATGGGGCCGAGGCTAATGCCCCAATCAGAGATCACACCCAGCGTATAGTGATGCTGTTGCAGCACTTCCAGCGTGGGAACGACATCGGGGAAGACCTCCCAACTCGTATGCGCCGCAAACTCATCCGTGATGGCCCGAGCCAGCTCATACAAGCGCTGATCGCTGCGCTCGTCAACGGCCTGGCGCAGCATGCTGACATAATAGCCAAGCCACAGCTCATTGATAGCCTGCTCGCTGGCCCACGTATGACGGTTCAAGCGCACCTGGCGGTAAAAGTAATCTTCTGCTTCGATCAAACCCTGCTTAAGGCGACTCAAGTCGACGCTAAGGCCGGCACGCTGACAGACCTGCTGGCAGATCTCGACAACCGAGGGATAGGGCTGCAAGAGAGTCTGACCGGCATCAAAGAAGATCGTGCGAATCGCCTGGGGTTGCTCAAGACGCATAGTCACCTCTTTTCCAGTCGGCTCCAGCTAATGAACGGACGAAGGAGCGAACGGGTAGCGCAGGCCTGCTTGCCTGGCTGCGAGCCAGCGTAGACACAAGCCTGCCTGCTCACGCAGCCAGGGTAGCAATACGGGGGACAAGCTGCACATAGCCTCGCCCTCTAATCGCCTTCGCTCCGATTGATGCGTGCTGTCGCTCTCATGCTTCATCCAAGGGTCAGGAACGAAAGCGGCCCTGTTCCCTGCTGGCGTAACCAGCATGCGCACGGCGTTTCAGCGACGTAAGAGAGCCTGGCTGTTGTCTCTGTAGACCGCAGCGGCGGCGCTCAGGGCCGCGCCAGTCTGAACCGGCCAGCCATATGAGGGCAGGAGCTGCTCAAGAGCTGTCAGGACCATTTCCACATTCTTGCGACAGGCATTGCTGCCCATAAGGCCGATACGGAGCAAGTGACCTTTCAAAGAACCGAGGCCACCGCCGACTTCCAGGCCATAGGTTGTCAGCAATTGGGAGCGCAGCTGCTCCTCAGAAACAGTGGCAGGTAGACGGACGGCAGTCAGAACGGGCAATTCAAAGCCGGGGTGGGGCAGCAGCTCAAGGCCGAGCGCCTGCAGGCCGGCGCGCAGTGCCTCGCCATGCAGACGGTGGCGCTGCCAGCGGGCCTCCAGTCCCTCTTCAAGTACAAGGCGTAAGGCTTCATGCATAGCGAACAGCAGGTTACTGCAAGCCGTATGATGATAAGCGTGATCGCCGTTCCAATAGCGCTGGAGAGCTAACAGGTCAAGATAATAGCTTTGGACTGGCCTGCGGCGACGGCGGATGACCTCGACAGCGCGCGCGTTCAGCGTCACCGGGGCCAGGCCTGGGAGCGCCCCAAGGCATTTCTGACTGCCCGCATAGCAGGCATCGATCTTCATTTGATCGACATGCATAGGGATGCCGCCCAGCCCAGAGACTGCATCGACGACAAAAAGCGCCCCCTGCGCATGAGTAATTTGCTCCAGCTCTGCCAGAGGCTGCAGCAGGCCAGTGGAAGTTTCAGCGATAGCCGTCGCAAACAGCTTGGCCTCGGGATGCCTGGCAAAGGCCTCGGCCAACCGTTGCGGATCGAGTGGCTGCCCTGGCTCACTTTCTAGCAAGATCACCCGGGCCCCGATCCGCTGGGCAATCTCCGCGATTTTGCCACTAAAAAACCCCAGACTGCCAGCGATGAGCGTCTCGCCTTCCTCCAACAGATTACAGAGCACGGCCTCTGCTCCTGCGAAGCCCGAGCCGGAGACGCAGAGGGTCAGCGCGTTCTGCGTCTGAAAAACCTGGCGGAGCTGGTTGGCAATTGTGCCAAGCATATCGAGCAAGAAAGGATCGAGGTGTCCGAGCTGCGGAGCAGCGGCAGCGAGCAAGACGCGGGGATCGACATTGCAAGGACCCGGCCCGAGCAACAGCCGATAAGGTGGGTAAAGTTCAGAGCGACCTCCCTGCGTTTGAGCAGTCTGGTCCGGCAGTGGCGGCATCATCGAAAGAAAAGCCTACCTTTCACTCAAAAGAAATAGGATCATCATACACTTCCCATCTCGCCAGCCTTCTCCCTTTACGAGAGAAGGATAGCACATTGTCGCCATCTTTGCCGGGAGCGGCGGGGCGCCCTGGCCGGGAGAGAGGGACTGAAAGACGCGCGGAAGCAGGGAGAGCAGAGCCGCTGGCTGGACTGGCAGCGCACAGGCAAGAGACGCATAATCAGCCCCCTACTTCCGCGGTTTACTGGACGGCGGCAGGCTCTTCAGCAAAGAGGCGCTGCAAGCGATCGGCCTGGTCAGCGGCGATCAAATTATCGATAAACTCATCCAGCTCGCCGTCAAGCACACCTTGCAGATTATAGCGAGTCAGACCAATGCGATGATCGGTCACGCGATCCTGGGGGAAATTATAGGTCCGAATCTTCTCGCTGCGGTCGCCCATCTGCACCTGCGAGCGGCGAGCCTTTCCCAACTCTTCCTGACGGCGCGCCTCCTCCAGATCCCAGAGGCGAGCTTTCAGAACAGAGAGCGCCCGCTCCTTATTCTTCAACTGCGACTTCTCATCCTGGCAGGTCACCACGAGGCCAGTCGGCAGATGGGTAATGCGTACTGCCGAGTCGGTCGTGTTCACGCTCTGGCCGCCGTGACCGGTCGAGCGGAAGACATCGATACGGATATCGCTCTCCTTGATCTCGATGTTGATCTCCTCATCGGCCTCGGGCAGAACGATCACCTTAGCTGTTGAGGTATGGATGCGCCCATTGGCCTCCGTCACAGGGACGCGCTGGACGCGATGTGTGCCGCCTTCATATTTCAGGCGGCGGTAGGCTCCCTTGCCGCGTACCAAGAAAGTGATATCCTTGATGCCTCCCTGGTCGGTCTCATTGAGATCGAGAATCTCGATTTTCCAGCGCCGCTGCTCGGCGTAGCGGCTATACATGCGAAAGAGATCAGCCGCAAAGAGCGCGGCCTCCTCGCCGCCGGCGCCGCCCTGGATGGTCACAATGGCGTTCTTCTCATCCATTGCATCCTTGGGCAGAAGGGCGAGCTTGACCTCTTCGGTCAACTGCTCGCGGCGCTCCTTCAAACGGGCGATTTCCTCACGCGCCAGGTCGCGCAGGGCCGGATCGTCGCTTTCGCGCGCCAGCTCTTCGGCCTCCTCTAACTCTTTAAGAGTAGAGCGCAGTTGGTAGTATTTCTGAACAACCTCTTCTAGCTCGGCCTGCTCGCGCCCATAACGTTGGAGCAGAGGGATATTGCTCAGAACCTCGGGCTGAGTCATGAGCGTATTGAGTTCCTCATAGCGATGAGCCAGGCTCTCAAGCTTCTGCATTAAATCCATAGATGATCCCTCACTGACTGGCTGGTACTGATTCCGTCCGCGACAGAGCCGCCTGGTGGGCTGGCTAGCTGCTGGCGACTTGCCGCTCCGCGTCGCTGGGGCTCCTGCTCCCTGCAGAGTGACCCGTCCGATCCCGATCGAGCAGATGATCATTCTTGTCAACAGTGACCACGCACGGTGCTATCGTGCCGCTGTGCCATGCCTACGCACCAGGCCATTCACTCCAAGGACTGACCGGCGCGCTGTGCAGAGGATCTCGGCAGGAGAGCAGTGCGAGCTGTTTGGTTTGTCACGCTGTCACGTGCAGAGCAGGCATGGCCCTGTTCTGAGCAGAGAAGGAAGTCGCTACCCAGCAGCGAGCAAGTAGTACTCAGTGCCTGTCTTCCCGGCACGATGGGCAAAGGATGATAGACGCGGAAGATCGCGCATGATGACAGACAGGAACAAGCCCATTTCCATTGTATTATAACACAGCGGCAGCGTTCTTTCTGACCCGCTCCTAAGCGCTTGCTGCCATTGGCTGCTATTGGCAAGCATCTCTATACTCAAAAGTGTAGGATCTCGATGAAGCGAGGCGCTAGAGAGAAAGAGAACCCTGCTCGGAGCGAGTCAGGCCCGATGCGAGCGATGGAGGTGAGAGCCACTCTCTGCTAAGAGCGGCGGATTGCCAGGAGTGACAGCCGGCATTCCAGCGCATCGAGTCAGTCGGTGCAAGCAGACCAGGGAGGCGGCTCCGGTTCCCCGAGAACTGGCATCTTTTGCCCGAAGGGGATGAAACTTGCTGTCCTATCTAATCGTGCCAGGAGCAGGTTCCCTACTCATACCGGTGAGTGTGGCGAACGAGCGCAAGAGAGCCATAGGAGCGAGCGTATGGGACCGACGCCCCCTGAGAGATAGTCTGCGGCATTGTTGACCCGTCTGCTCGCTCAAATGGGCTCCAGGCAAGGAGGGAGGGAGGGAACTGAGAAAGCAAGCCCTGTCCTCCTGCTGGCAGTGGGTAGAGCAAGTAGGTCAGAGAGCCGTATGAAAGGGGCCTGTCCACAGTTGAAAGGATGTGATGAATTATCATGGCCAAAGCGAATGGTTTTGCACCAGTAACGGATGCCCTCAAGGAAGTCCGTGCGCGTACAGCGGAGATAGCGCGTACTGGTCTCTCAACCGTTCAGGACAACGTGCAGACCGTGCTAGAGCCGCGCCGTCGCCGCCGCCTTTTCAAGCGCCTGCGCGGAGGCCTGCGCAAGACCTCAGAGCGCGTCGAAGATCAACTTCAGCAAGGACGTCAGGCGCTGCAGCGTAGCTGGCGCGAAGGCCGTAAGCCCGTTGAACGCTCACTAGCTGAGGCTCGTCGCGAGGGAGGGCGCCTCAAGGGGCTGCTCAGTGAGCAATTCAGCCTATTCCTGGGGGCTGTAGCTGCGGGCCTGGGTCTGCTGCAAGTGACCATTGAACGCAGCATGCGCACTGCCCGTGGTCGGCTAGAGCGTGCGCGCGGCAACCTGGTCGAAGCTCGCGCGGCCTGGCAACAAGAGCGCGAACGCCGGGCCCGGCGTCGGCGTCGCGCACGCATGCTCTTCCGCTTCGGTTTGCTGGTCGGCATTGTTCTCGCCCTGCTCTTTGCGCCTCGCCCTGGCCAGGAGACGAGGCGTCGTCTGGGCGGCTATCTGCGCAACGTGATCGCCTTTTTCCAGTCGCGGCCACTTGTGCGCTCCGAGTCGGAGACCGCCGAACACGTGCCGCTCAATGTCCGTTAACTGGAAGCAAGTCATGAAGAAGCCAGAGGCGGGCCAGGGGGGCCAGCATCTGCCTATAATGGCAAGAGGGCCTCTCTGCCCGCCACCGTTGGACTCGGCCTTATCCTCTCTGAAAATGCTGAAGGTGACAGATATCATTCAGAGAGAAAAGGACGCGCTGCGTTCCTGCAACGCGCACCACCGTAATTGAAGTATTGGCTACTGGGAAGAAGAAATCACGTTCCAGTCCTAAAACCTCAGCAACATAGGCATTAATCACCCCACCGTGCGCAAAGGCGATCACGCGTCTTCCCACATGAGCATTGGCGATGGCATCCAAAGCCTTGACCACCCGTGCGCGAAAGGCTTTAGACGGTTCGCTGCCCTCAATCGCGTCCCAACTACCGGCGGCGCCCGCCAGGCGAATAATATCCATCTGCCGCTCTTGCAGCGTGCGAGCCAGCAACTCCAGATTATCGGCCTCTGCGGGCAGAGGGCGCACTCTCCCAAGGCGGATCTCTTGCAGATCGGGAACCACAATCGGAGTCAGACCCAGGCGGCTGGCCAGAGGAGCGGCTGTCTCGCGACAGCGACGCAGCGGGCTGCTATAAATAGCGGCGAACTCCAGGCCGGCCAGACGCTCGGCCAGGGCCTGCGCCTGCTCCTGGCCCTTACGCGACAGAGGCAGATCATCGTAGAGGCCCCCGGGGATCAGCTCATCGGCGGGGGGGAGAGCATCACCATGACGAATCAGGAACAGCTCGGCGGCATGAGCGCGCCGCAACAGAAACGGGTCATCCTGCAGCAACAAAGAAACCTCCTCACCGGCACACACAATCAGTGGCCTCCGCTGGCGCTGCGCTGACAAACCTCCAGCGCTCGTCTGGCCAGGGCTGGAATGCCCGTTTCCAACTGCTCAAAGAACGGGTCATCGGTGGTACCAGCCCGGTAGCGGGCATAGCTGCCCTCCAACAGAATAGCCAGCTTCCAGATCGCCAGCGCCTCATAGAAGTCCATCTCGCGTACAGAGCGCCCACTGCGCTCAGCATAGTACTCTTTCAACTCAGCGCGGGTCAGAAAACCCGGCTGTTCCATGACCCGCCAGGTCTCGGTATCGAGAGCAGGTGGTGGATCGCCCGGCTCACGCCAAAAAGAGAGCAAGTAGCCGAGGTCGGCCAGAGGATCGCCGATCGTGGCCATTTCCCAATCGAAGATCGCCACAACCCGCGGCCCATCTTCGGCATACATGACGTTATCGAGACGATAATCGCCGTGAACAATGGTTGACGGCCCTGAAACGGGCAAGTGGGCCTTGAGCCACTCGGTCACCATATCCAGCTCAGGCAAAGGGCGCTGACGCGAGCGCTCCAATTGACCGATCCAGCGGCGTAGCTGGCGCTCCAAATAGCCGGTGGGGCGGCCAAAATCACCCAAGCCCACGGCCTGCCAATCGACGGCATGCAGCTCGACCAGGGCATCAATCAGAGCGCGGCTAATGGCCTTACGGCCCGCCTCATCGGCCCCATAAGGCGGGAGCGTGTCACGGATAATGTAGCCGTGGACCCGTTCCATGAGATAGAAAGGGGCGCCGATGACGCTCGTATCCTCGCATGCGAGCAAGACGCGTGGTGTCGGCACAGCACTATTGTTGAGCGCCTTCAACACGCGATACTCGCGCAGCACATCGTGAGCAGTAGGCAGCAGCGGACCGCGCGGTGGCCGGCGTAAAACCCATTGCTGGTCTCCGCGCGTGATATAGAACGTCTCGTTCGAGTGTCCTCCGCGGACTCGTTCGATGATCAGGGGCAGGTCCTCGCCCGGCAACTGCTCGGCCAGATAACGGCGAAGTTTTTCCTCGTCTATGAGAGGGGGGAGAGTGGTCATACTTCCTCCTTTGTTGTCTGCGAGCCTGGAATTCCCTGGAGGGAGCTGCCTTCGGCATATCGCTCTATTTATTTATGATATGATAACGCGCCCACTCGGGCTTTGGCCAGACGCGGACGGATGAGAGAGGACGTGAAGCCGGCCAGGCAGCGCCGGGAATAATCGGACCTGAAACCTCTGTTCTAGAAGGTGACAAGAGGAATCAAGAGAAGAGGAAAGAAGCGAGGCGCAGTGCAGTGAAGGGATTGCCAGCCGAACTGGCTGACTACCCTCGGGGCACTCAGTCAGGCGAGGGTGCAAGTTAGGAGGGAGGCGGAGAGGGGCAAGCCGGGAATAAACGGGCCTTGCCCCGTGTTATTCAGGGTAGTTAGCAGTCAAGAGTGGCGAGTGCTAGACAGCAGTGAAAAACCTGTGCTATAATGCTGGCAATCACCCGCGCAGATTGCTAAAATTCCCGGGGCGGAGAGAGAGCGGGGCGCCGGCCAGCGGAGCTGCCGCTCCCCCGGTTGTGTGAGGAGCCTGGAATGAAGTGTGAGCGATGTCATAAGAACAACGCCAGCATCACCGTCGATCTGCTCGTGGAAGGGCGCCATGAGCGGCATTATCTTTGCCAGCAATGCGTCGACGAGCTTATGCGCTCATCGATGAGCCAGGCTGGCAACTTCTTCGGGCAGGGCTTCCCTGCGGCGGCCTTTGGCTTCTTGAATGGCCATGAGGCGACGAATGGGCGCGGGACCAAGACCGCCGAGCGTCAGGCCAACAGCAACAGCAAGACGCCGACGCTAGACCAGTATGGTCGGGACATCACGGCGGAAGCAGCGCAGGGGAAGCTTGATCCGGCGGTTGGGCGTGAGCGTGAGCTGCGCCGCTTGATCACAGTCCTGGGTCGTCGGCAGAAGAACAACCCGGTGCTGATTGGCGAGCCAGGAGTTGGTAAGACGGCCATTGTTGAGGATCTGGCGCGGCGTATCCATGCGGGTAATGTTCCCGCCCCGCTGCGCAACAAGCGCATCGTGGCGCTCAACATCGGCGGCATGATCGCCGGGGCCATGTTCCGCGGGCAGTTTGAGCAGCGCATGAAGGCTATCCTTGATGAGCTGCGACAGGCGCCGGATGTGATCCTCTTTATCGATGAGCTACATACCGTTGTCGGAGCGGGTGCGGCGGAAGGTGCGGTCGGGGCGTCGGATATGCTCAAGCCGGCGCTGGCCCGCGGTGAGATCCGCTGTATCGGTGCGACGACACTTGATGAATATCGCAAGTACATTGAGAAGGATGCGGCTCTTGAGCGCCGCTTCCAGCCAATCATGGTTGATGAGCCGACGGTCGAGGAAGCCATTGCGATGCTACGCGCCGTGCGGCCTAACTATGAGGCGCACCACGGCGTGACCATCCCTGATGAGGCGATCGAGGCTGCTGTCAAGCTCTCGGATCGCTACATCAATGATCGCTTCCTGCCCGATAAGGCTATCGACGTGATGGATGAGGCTGCTTCGGCCTTGCGTCTGGAGGCTCTGGAGAAGGGTATCGTTAGCCCGGCGATGATTACTGAGCTGGAGCAGCAGCTAGCCGATATCCAGGCTAAGAAGGAGGCGGCGGCTAACGCCGAGGATTATGAGCGCGCGGCCCTCTTGCGTCAGCAGGAGCTACTGACTCTGCAGAAGCTGGAGAAGGCCCGCTCTGAGGTCAATGCCTCATTCCAGCTGATTGTGACGCCGGAGCAAATCGCTCAGGTCGTCGAGAACTGGACGGGCGTGCCGGTGACGCAGATGATGGAGAGCGAGCGCCAGAATCTGCGCGACCTGGAGGAGCGCCTGCGCAAGCATGTGATTGGCCAGGATGAGGCCATCAGCGCGGTGGCGCGCGCCATCCGCCGCTCACGAGCCGGATTGAAAGATCCGAAGAGGCCGATTGGTTCCTTCCTCTTCCTCGGCCCGACGGGCGTGGGTAAGACAGAGCTGGCGCGGGCTTTGGCGCGTGAGCTGTTCGGTGGCGAGGAGAATATGATCCGCCTCGACATGTCCGAGTACATGGAGCCGCATACGGTCTCGCGCCTCTTCGGTAGCCCGCCTGGCTATGTGGGTTACGAGGAAGGTGGCCAATTGACTGAGCAGGTGCGGCGCCGCCCGTACAGCGTGATCCTGCTGGATGAGGTCGAGAAGGCGCATCCCGAGGTCTTCAATGCCCTGCTGCAAATCCTGGATGATGGCCGCCTGACCGATGGTCAGGGTCGCACCGTGGATTTCAAGAATACGGTGCTGATCATGACCAGTAACGCTGGTACCAATGAGCTGCGGCGCGCAGCTCGTATCGGCTTCATGCCCATCACTAGCGGCGACGAGCGCGCGGAGCAATACGAGGCGATGCGCGAAAAGGCGCTGGAGGGCCTGAAGCAAATGTTCCGGCCCGAGTTCCTGAACCGTATCGACCAAATCGTGGTCTTCCATTCGCTGGGCAAGGACGAGCTTTATCGGATCGTCGATCTGCTGCTGAGTCAGGTGCGTGAGCGCCTGCGCGAGCAGAAGATCGAACTGATCGTCAGCGATGAGGTGCGCGAGTTCTTGCTGCGCGAAGGCTACGATGAGGAATACGGTGCACGTCCGCTGCGCCGCGCGATCCAGACGCACGTTGATGATACGCTGGCTGATGCCCTGCTGAACGGCGAGATTGCGCCAGGTCAGACGGTGCGTCTGGTACTGCGCGCTGGCCGCGTAGTGGCCGAGGCGGTGGTTCCCGAGCCTGAGCCTGAGCCGGCCGCTTGAGGCGTACCCTTTCTAGCCAGATGAGAACGTCCATCGGTCTCACAGCAGGACCGATGGACGTTTTTTGTACACTGGGTCCTGGGGTGTTAGCTGGTCAGGAGAAAGATGATGGGGGGCGTTGCAGCAGAAAATGCTGGTAGCCGTCGCCGGTGCACTCTTCCAGGGTGACCAGGCCAGCGGCCTCAAGCCAGGCCCGCACCTGCTCCAGCGAGGGATAGTAGTGATAGCCAGCGTGATGGGCGTATTCACCGGGAACGATGGGCAGGCTCTGCGCCCGACCCAGCAGAAAAGCCCGCTCGCGCTCGGTGGCTTCGATCAGCTCGACGGTCAGATGGAGCAGTCCGCCGGGCTTAACGGCCCGACGCAGATTGGCCAGCACAAGGGGCCAATCCTCCGGCGGAAGCATTTCCAGGGCGTCGATGCAAAGCACAGCCTCACTGGAGTCCTTGCTGTCGGGTCGGCACAGATGGAAATTTCTCCTGAGCGCGTCGCAGCGTGCCCGCTGACTGGTCGATGCCGGCAAAGGTGTAGTCACGCTCCACCCCAATACTTACCGGTGCCGCAGGCCGCGTCGAGCGCACGGCTGCCTGGCGAGCAAGCTGTCAGCAGACGGAGAAGCATCCTGCAGTGAGTCTCATCCAGGGGCCCCCCAGTCGCGGTCATAGGACGGCGCCAGTTGGTTATAGCGCTCGACTGTGAGCTGCCGGCGTTGCTGCAGCCAGACTGTACATTCCAGGGTCACAGCTCTTCCTCCTACCTCGTGTTGCGATGGAGCGCTACAGCAGATGAGACCATGAGAAGCGCTGGAGCTGGTCGAGCTGGCGCAGGTGCTCGATGAGAGCCGTGCGTCGGGCAGGCTCCTCAATGGAAGCGGCGGCCAATTCATGGAAGCGCGCCCTAAGCTGTTCCTCACTCAGAGGGTTCTCGGGGTCGCCGAGCGGGTAGCGCACACTGGCGCTGAAGATACGCCCGTCGTCCATTTCGACACTAGCCGTGGCGCGCCACTCGGCGGGATAGTAGCGATCTAGTTCAGGATCGCTTTCACAGTCAACGCGCTGCATCAGGCGGCGGACTTCCGGGCGCTCAAGCCAGGCCTCGCTGAAGACACGCAGACCAGCCTGACCGGTGATGAGAGCCACAGCGGCGCCAAAGGGCATGCTGAACTGAGCATCGACAATGTTGCCAGGCCGACGTTTGGCCTCGATGGGATCAGCAATCAGGCCGCGCCCGGCGCTCAGCACGCCGCAGCGCACACGGCGGATGTGCTGCGGATCAGGGGCATGCTGACGGCGGATAGCAAGGAGGCAGTCGATGGGACCGTGCATATAGCGGCAGCAGGCATATGGTTTGAGCGAGACGCGCAGGATAGCCAACTCCTCGGCGGCTGCTGGCGGCTGCAGCTCTTCGGGATGGCCTGCATCTGAATAGGCGTGCAGGAAGCCATAACGCCCGCTCAGGATTTCCTGCGGTCCGCGGAAGCCGGCAGCAGCCAGGCGCGCGGCGGTAATGCCAGCGTGAGCACTCCAGCCGGGGTGCAGACGTTTGGTCCAGGCGCCATCATCAAGATAAGCCAGTGAACCAGCCGCCATACTGCCGGCGATGCCCAGCGCCTGCGCCGTCTTCTCTGCCGAGAGACCCAGCAGGCGGGCACTGGCAGCGGCAGCGCCGAAGGTCCCGCACAGAGCGGTGGGATGGAAGCCACGGGCGTAGGCCGAGGCAGGATTGAGGGCGGCCCCGAGGCGCAGGGTCACCTCATAGCCAGCGACGACAGCCGCGTAGAAATCAGCTATTGGAGCAGCCAGTTGTTCGGCCAGGGCCAACGCTGCAGGAAAGACTGCCACGCCCGGATGGAGCGACGAGCGATTCTCGACGTCGTCCATCTCCAAACCGTGGGCCGCGACACCGTTGACCAGCGCAGCCCAGGCGGCTTCGGCGCGCTGACCCCGTCCCAGGAGCGTTGCCCCCCGCCCGTCAGGGTAGGCGTCAGCTCCCGAGGGCTGCAGCGCTCCCATCGTGACCAGCAGCTGATAGGCGGCCTCTGTGGATGGAAGCCGGGCCCCACCCAGGGCGACAGCCACATGGTCAAGTAGCAAATCACGGACTCTGGCGCGCACCCGCTCAGGAAGGTCCGTCCCTTCCAGGGTAGCGCAGAAGCCTGCCAGCGCTTGCGTTGCGCTCATAGAGCACCTCGTCTCTTTCTGTGGGAGGTTCCTCGTGTAATAGAAGAGGTGACCTTCACTCCCTCACCTGTATTGCAGATTAACACTCGATTCTGATGATATCCCATATGAAGTAGAGGTGTATAGATGTGTGCTCGTAAATCGGAGGGGGCGTCTGAAGAACCACTAGAGGAGCTACCGGAGGACGTCGAAGCCTTCATTGACCACTTCCTTGGCACGATGTGCGATCCCAGCCGACGGCAGATTCTGGCCTTGCTCGCCGCCCCAGCAGTTGAGCATGAGAAACCGGTTGAGATGCGCTCAGGAGAGATTGCGCGGGCCCTGGGGCTGGCCCATGCCACTGTCTCCGGCCATCTGCGTCTGCTTGCGCGCACCGGACTGCTCGGCTCGCGACGCAGCGGCAACGAGGTTTACTACAGCGTGCGCAATCACCTGCTTGTGCGTGCCTTCCACGATCTGGTCGAAGCCCTCTATAAAGAGCATCAGGAGCGCTTTAAAGGCAAGCAGGGCACGTCTGATAGCGATAAAAGTGCATAACAATGACTTAAACAAAAATTGAATCAAATAGAAAATCATAACGAGTAGAAGAATCAAACGCTCGCCTTCTCAACGTGTTTACGGGGAGGCGAGCGTATCTGCTTTGCCTGGACTGTCGGGGAATGCTATACTGCACAATGAACGACAATGAACCTGGGCAGGAGAGACCGACGGTCATGCAAGCCACACGCGTCAAAGAAGGCCGCAAGCCATTGATCCTCATGCGTCTACGCCAGAGCGCGGAGGTGCGCAGGTTATATGCCACGCGCGTCCCCTGGTGGCGACGCGCCCCGATTGGTTATCTCCTCTGTATCCCTATCGTTGCCTTTGGGCTAGGGATAGTCTACCTGGAGCACTTCTTTTCGCTTCATATCTATGTGCCTGACATGCCGCTGGTCCTGCCAGTACTCCTTGTGGCCTTGCTATGGGGAGTAGGGCCGGCCCTTTGCGCTGCCTTGCTCTGTACACTAGCACTCATCTATATTTATGTTCCTCCCCAGGGAGCATTTACCGTGCTGCCGCGTGTTCAATGGGCGGCGGACAACATCGACAAGCTGGCCGAGATTATGCCCTTCTTTCTGATCGAGGTGGGGATTGCCATCATCGCGGGCCAGCGCGAAGCGGCGCGGCGTCGCGCCTTACTGGCCGAGCTAGAGGCCCAGGCCCGCGCCCACGATCTGGAGCAACTCAACGAGGAACTCAAGCGTGTTGATCAGCTCAAAGATCACTTTATCTCTGTAGCCTCACACGAGCTGAAAACGCCAATCACCACCATTCGCGGTCAGGCGCAGATCGCCCTGCGGCGTCTCACACGTGTGGCTGAGCTACCGCCCGAGCTAGACAGCGTACGTCTGGCATTGCAGAAGATCGACGAGCAGACCTATCGTCTCAGCGCCCTCATTGATGACATGCTGGCTCTGAGCAGCATCCAGGCTGGCAAGCTCAAACTGCGACCTCGCCCCTGCGACCTGGTTGAGATCTGTCGCGAGGCTGTTGAGGATCAGCGCCTTGTCACGGGGCGCACCATTACCCTGGCGGCGCCCGCGGAGAGCCTGATCATCAAGGCTGACGCCGACCGGCTCCACCAGGTGCTGACCAACCTCCTCAGCAATGCCATCAAGTACTCACCGGAAGAAACCCCGGTTGAAGTCAGCCTGGCCTGCCAGGATAGTCAGATTGAAATCCGCGTCCGAGATCATGGGCGAGGCATCCCCGCTGATCAGCGAGAGCAGATCTTTCAAGCTTTTTACCGGACACCCGAAGCCCAGGCGTCACCAAAGGACGGCTGGGGCCTGGGCCTGGCCATCTGTAAAGATATTGTGGAGCGGCATGGCGGGCGCATCTGGTGCGAATCCGCTCCTGGCGAAGGCACGGTCTTTGTAGTGGTCTTGCCCATCGGTGGTAGCTCGTCCTCTGTCGCCGAGGGGTTGGGGAGATAGAGAAAGGAAGAGAGCGGCGCGCTGCAGGCCCTCCGGAACAGGAGCCAGACGCGCCGCGCAGGTGTCTGTAGCGGAGGAATGAATGGAGGCGAGACGCCTGCTCCTGTTCGCTGAGCTGCAGCGCAGCCGAAGGGGGAGGCGGCTAGCTGGCAGAGACGCCGGCGCTGGCCCGGCGGTAGCGCGCGGCTCCCATCTCGCCGAGGCCGATGGCCAGCACAGCGATGAGGAGATGCACGACCTGGATAATCCAATGTGAAGAATTCAGCAGCCAGGAATTCTGCATCAATCCTATGATGGGCAAGAGCAAACCGATAACGACGGCCAGCACGGCGATCACCGGGCTACCCCCACTCACCAGTGCTTGCCCGATGCCAATCACCCACAGTGATAGCACCACCAGAAAGCCCAGCAGCATATGTAGCGGGATCAACTGGGCGGCGTTGCCTGTCCAAAAGAGCACCCCGAGGATCAAAGCTAGCAAGCCAGCAATACGCAGAACAAAGGAAGCGATCTTAATAGCCATGCAATTCTCCTGCAAACGGCGAAAGTAGCAGATGTGATCTCCCTTTGACCTGGGCTCGAACAGCAGCGCTTGGCCGGCTAGGTTAGCCTGCCTGCTTGTCTGCCAGATCTGGGCCGCGAGAGAGCACACTCACTATAGTGTGGCGGGGAGAGCCGTACCGATACCGGTACTTCCGGTTCAGTTCAGTTAGGAGGGGCAGATGGCGGCTTGCTCCTCGCCACAACTAGAATCATAGCATTTAACGGAGCGGGGAAGGCAAACGCCCTGCTGGAGCATTGCCAGGCGTCGGAACCGGAGCCTTAGTGTGGAATAAAGGCCTGCCAGAAGCGGCTGAGATGTTCGCGCAGCGGCGCATGCTCTGGTCGCTGCAAGTAAGGATCGCTCTCCCAGAGACGTATGGCCAGGGTTCGTGCCTCCTCGATCAGGCGCGTATCGTTGAAATCAGCGATACGCAGCTCCGGCATACCGCTCTGGCGCACTCCGATAAAGTCGCCGGGACCGCGCAGGCGCAAATCGTGCTCAGCCAGCTTGAAGCCATCATCAGTTTCTTGGAAGATTGCCAGGCGCTCACGAGCCTGGGGGCCTGCATCGGCGCTCAAGACGTAGCAGTAGGATTGGTGGGCGCCGCGTCCGACGCGGCCACGGAACTGATGGAGCTGCGAGAGGCCGAAGCGGTCGGCATCTTCGATCACCATAACGGTCGCATTGGGCACATCGATGCCCACCTCTACCACCGAAGTGGCGACCAGAATATCCAGTTCGTGATCGCGGAAGCGTCGCATCACCGCATCCTTTTCAGCGGGCTTCATACCGCCGTGCAGCAGGCCCAGCCGTCGGTGAGGGAAGACCTCTCGGCTCAGGCGTTCATATTCGGCAGTGACCGCTCTGGCGCTCAGGCTCTCCGACTCATCAACCAGGGGGCAGATAATAAAGGCTTGCCGGCCCTCGGCTACCTGCTGTTCCACCAGGCGATAGGCCTCCTCACGGCGGGCACCGGTCCGCCAGCGCGTAATCACCTTCTGGCGGCCCGGCGGGAGCTGATCGATCACCGACAGATCCAGGTCCCCATAGAGCGTCAGGGCCAGCGTGCGCGGAATGGGGGTTGCCGTCATCACCAACATATGGGGATGGTAACCCTTCTGGCGCAGGGCCTCGCGTTGCTCCACACCAAAGCGATGCTGTTCATCGATAATGACCAGGCCCAGGCGCTGGAACGTCACATCTTCCTGGATCAGGGCATGGGTGCCGATGACGACTGCAGCCTCGCCGCTCTCGATGGCCGCGCGGCCAAGGGCGCGCTCCTTGGGACGCAGGCCACCGGTCAATAAAACGGTGCGGATGCCGAAAGGAGCCAGCATAGCGCCGATGCTGCGGGCATGCTGCTCCGCCAGGATCTCAGTCGGAGCCATAATTGCGCCCTGATAGCCATTGAGGGCAGCCACAAAGAGAGCTGCGGCGGCGACTGCGGTTTTGCCGGAGCCGACATCGCCTTGCAGCAAGCGGCACATCGGTCGGCTGCGGCTGAGATCGCCGAGGATCTCGCAGAGCACGCGGCGCTGAGCCGCCGTGAAGCGGAAAGGAAGGGTTGCCTCGAAAGGACGCTGATCTGCCAGAGAGGTCCAGAGTGTTGTACCGGCCATAGCCTGGGCGCCTTGCGCTCCCTGGGCATCAGCTTCGTGCTTTCCAGCAGTAGCAGCAGCCTGCACCGCCTCGCGTTCGGCGGGGGTCGGTTCGACGAAGATGCGCGCCAGATCGACTTTGAAAGCCTGGCCGCTGGGTAGCTCGCGCTGCCAGCGTGTGCGGCGCTCCTGCATGCCAAGCTGGATCAAGAAGAGTTCATCAAAGGCCAGACGGCGCCGGGCTGCTGCAAGCATCTCCTCATTAGCAGGGTAATGCATCTGGGCAATCGCCTCTGACAGGGGCAAGAGGCCCGCGGCCTGGCGAATCGTGGGGGGCAGGTGGTCAGGAATGAGAGCCGCGTAGCGATCGACGACCCAGCGCGTCAGGCGGCGCATCGTACGAGCCGGCAAACCCTCGGTGAGCGGGTAAACGGGAACAAGAATGCCCGTATTGAGTAACTCACCTTTCTCGGGCAGCTCGTGGCTGCGCACAGTGAAAGTGACCTTGTTGCCAAAGCGCTGCTTTACCCCGGTGACAACCAGCCACTCGCCGCGTGCCTCGGAGAGCTGCTTTTGCAAGTAAGGCTGATTGAACCAGACAGCGCTGAGGCGACCGGTGCTGTCGCTTAATGTGGCCACTGTGCGTGTACGCCCGCTGCTTGTGCGGCTCGTCTTGACCTCCCAGATCAGGCCGCGCGTGGTGACCACCTCATCGAAAGGCAGTTCCGCGATGCTGAGCAGCTTGCTGTAGTCGCGATGCTCGCGCGGGAAATAAAAGAGCAGGTCGCCGACCGTGTGGATGCCCAGACTGCGCAGGCGGGCGGCGACTGTCGGGCCTACACCGTGAATAGCCGAAACATCGGCTGTCAGCAGGGTCAGCGCGGCGTGTCCAGGCGAGCTACGACCGTCGAGAGCGAGGCGATCCAACTCGGCTTCCTGGCGCTCCCTGCTGCCGCGGCCAGGCTCGCTACGCGCAGGACGGAGCGGGGACGTGTTCCCTCCTGCCCGAGGCTGATCGCGCAGGGGCGTCGGCCCGGGGGCCGGTCTCACGAGTTGCCCGCCTGACCCCGGCTCGTTGGTGTGCCAGCGCGCTCCAGGCTCTGGCGGCGGCGGCTGGCTGGAAACGCTGGTATGCTCGCGATCCAACTCGTTCAGGAGAGCCAGGGCCGCCCGCAAATTGGCGGCGCGCTGCATGGGGTCCTGCTGGCGATAGCCCTCTAGATAGGAGGCCAGACGATAGAAGGGGCGCAGATCGCGTCCTAACGCATGGCAGACAGGCTTGATCTCATCTAGCCAGTGCTTCACAAAGACTTCCAACCCGCCCGGTTTGACTGCCTGGTCGCGATGGTTGGTGCGTTGTTCGTGCTGAAGCACTTTGCGGGCACGCTCGATATACGACTTGAGAGCGGTGTTTGTCCCTGTTGTCATACGTTGACGCTGCTGCCTGTTTCTTAAGAGTACTGCTGCTCACCTACTATAGTCGTCGCTGCCCCCCAGTGTCAAGGGCCTGCGCGCCGCTCCAATAGGACTGCTGGCGGCCCGGCTCTGGCGGCGTACACGGCATATGGTATGCATCCTGTATCGAGTAAAATAAAACCGTGCCTCTGACCCTGGTGAGCCTATCTACTAAAGGTGTTGCATAAATAGTACCTGTTGATCCTGGGGACGGATTGGGCATAATATAGAAGCTGTGAGCCTGCAAGAAGCTGCTGGAGGGAAAGAAAGAGAGATGGCACTGATCGGATCTGCTGCTGTGGTGGGTATTTTCGAAGAGCGGAGCCAGGCGGAGCAGGCCATTGGTGAGCTGAAGGCTGCTGGCTTCAAGGATGAGCAAATTACCAGGCTCTCGCGCGAGCCGCTCAAGCCGCAGGAGGCTGGTCCAACGGAGCGGCTACTAGAGCGAGCGAGAGCCAGATATAATCTGCCCTTGTTAGGGGGGATCATAGGCGCGCTAGGAGGAGGACTTTTCAGCCTCCTGGCGTCGCTGATTCTCCCCCGGGTCGGCGTTGAGATCGGTGGAGGGCCGCTTCTCGCCCTTCTTGAGGGGCTAGTTTTGGGGGCTCTGGGAGGGGGCTTTCTTGGAACGGTCATCGGTCCCACTTTGATCGGTCCGGGGCCGCGTTACACGGAAGCCGAGGCCCTGCCAGGGCGCACCATCATCATGGTCAGGACGCTAGAGCGCCAGGCCGAAGCGGCCTCGATCCTGCGCAAATATGGAGCGCGTAACGCGCTGGCCCCCCGGGCCACGGAGACCGCGGCAATGGCGGCGCTGCGCCTGACCGTCCCCGAGGGCAGAGCCGTCTCACCCGCTAACGAAGGTGCGGTCACTCTTCCAGCGGAGACGGCTGCCAGCCGGGGAGAAGAGCGCCCTGAGAACAGCGGGCCGAACCGCGAAGCCTCGCAAAGTGACGGTTGATTCACAGCCAGAACCGGGCTGAGGCGGGCAAGCTATCCTATGCCCTGGCTTCCCGCCTCAGAGGCCCGGGGCCTGACGCAGCAAACAGGCTGACGTAACCCAGCGGCGAGCATGCTAATCAATCAGCCAGTCAAGCTGCTCCCCCGTTCTGGTCAATGGTGCTCGGACAGCAAGCGGGCGCCACTGACCAAGAGGGTCCCCTACCCCTTTCTGGCTGGTCGCTGACCTGGCCCTCTCTACGGCGGAGACCCTCAGAGCGGAGCCTCTCACGGCTGGTTCTGAGCGGCTACCACGTCCTCATAGATATCGTGTGTTGGCTGCCAGCCTAGCAAGCGGCGAGCAGCCGCATTGCTGCAGCGGAACGAGGGAGGGCAGGGCATCGACGGATCGCGAGGAGGAGGAGGGACCTGCAGCAGGGCGGCGATATGGTCCACATACTCCCCATAGCGGACCGGCGTGGCCACGATATTAAAGATCCGTCCCACGGCAGCCGGCTGCAAAGCGGCAATGATAGCCGTCGCCATATCGGCCACATGGATCGGCGAAATAAAATTGCTTCCATCGCAGATCACCACCAGGCGCCCTTCGCGCAAGCGAGCCACCAAAGTATCCTGAGCCGTGCCGCGTCCGACGAAGCTGCCGCCGCGCAGAATACACCATCCCAGTTCAGCGGGATTGACAGCCTGTACCATCTCCTCCATTGTGATCACAGGTCCACAGATCGTAGAGCGTTGCGGCGAGCGGTCCAAGGGAGTCGTCTCATCGAGCCAGCGCTCACCGCCATCAGGATAAGCAATAGCAATGCTCTGCTGAACATAATAGCGAGCCCCGGCGGCTTGCGCGGCCTCCAATAGCAGCCGTGTACCCTCGGTGCGCAGCCGGGTGGTAGGCTCCCAGGCTGAAGCATCGGTCGGGTTACGAGGAATCGCCGTAGCAATATGCACCACTGCATCACAGCCGCGGACCAGCGAGGGAAGCTGCTGCGCCGTTGTCTCAGTCAGCAGATCGCCACTGACCAGCTCAACGCCAGCGGCTCGGATCATTTGTCCCCGTTCGGGAGAGCGCACAAGCGCGCGCACCGTATGCCCTTGCTCAAGCAGGCGGGGGACAAGTGCGCGCCCCAGGACGCCTGTTGCACCGGCAACAAAGACATGCATTGTCCTTTCACCTTTCTCCGCTAGCCTTGCTTGGGCCTGGCTGCCAGCCGCTTTTCTACTGGCTAGATCACTGACTGATAACGCCAGTCAGTCAGTAAGTAGGCCGATCTTGATACCGGTATGGCATCGGCGGTAGAGCAGGATGGGAGACAGCCCGCTATCGGAGGACGAGCGGGCGCATAAAGCGGCCAAAGCAGAGGGCTGCCAGCCTGGCCAGGTTGGCCTATGCAAGCCCGAGATGGTAAGGCCACCCTTCAGGCTGATTTCTCATGCTCTGATACGGATTGAGATGCTGACTGGCTGGAGGGTGGCGCAAAATGAATTTCCAGGGCCTTATCGACAAAGCGCGCTACCGTTGCCTCCTGGCTAGCCAGCACGGCAGGCAGAGGAATATCGCGCTTGAAATTTCCAATCTCAATAATCATCTCATCTCCTTTTTTCGTCATGAGCACCTTTTCCAGCTCGACATGCGGCAGAGGGAGGCGCAAAACATAATGGCCATCTTGCTCAATGACCTCCTGGACAGGCCCACGATAAAAGACCTGCGTCGGGTCCTGCTCGCCAAAGATGGCCTGTGCCAGCTCGGCCAAGCGCTCGATCCCCAACGGCTCCTGAGCGTAGTAGGGAGCCTCCCAGACCGGCAAAGGCGCAAAAGTCTGCTGGATATGGCGGCGCAGTCTCTCTTGATTCTGATACATCTGCTGCATAAATTGATCCTGATAGGAGCCGGGGGGCAAGACACGATTGCAGACCACGCCGTCGATAGGATAGCCGAAGAGAGCGAGATAGGTTTCGGCGCGGAGCGCCTCCTTAATCACCATGCGCTCCGGGTTCACAACCGGACGATAAGAACTAACGGAGGGGTCGCTAAGCACGTTGCGGAGAGCCTGGACGCGCTCGCTCAGTAACTGAACGGCGTCCAGCACCTCTGCTGAAGGGAGGAAGGCCTTAATCAGGGGGCGTGCCAGATTCAGCGTGCTCGCCTGCAGGCCAGCGATACGCCCGGCATACCACTGGAAAGTATCGGGCATGCTCAGCAAACGCACTGTCTCGCCGGTTGGTGCGGCATCAATCACGACGACCTCGAAAGCGCCGTCGCGGGCATTGCGATAGATATTGAGCAGACTGACGATCTCATCCATACCAGGGATCAGCGCCAGCTCCTCAGCCATAATACTATTCAGCCCCTGGGCCCGCAGGAGGCTGCTCAGCGTGCTCTGCAGTTTCCCCCAGCTACGCCGCATCTCATCAAGCACATTCACCTCTTGGGCCCACAGCTGGGGAGCCACTTCGCTCGGCTCTGAAGTCAGAGGCTGCCTCAAGCAATCGGCGAGACTATGGGCCAGATCAGTACTCACCACCAAGGTACGTTTGCCAAGCTGGGCCGAGCGCACCGCTGTAGCGGCGGCCACCGTCGTTTTCCCCACGCCACCCTTGCCGAGATAGAGAATCATTCGCATAGGAGAAACCTTCTGTTCCCTCGTCGTATGTGCTGTCCTTATTATATGCTTTCAAAAGCCCAGTCTGGAGGCGCGAGGTATCTATTCTATAGGGCGGCCCCTGGTCAGACTGTCTTTTGCTGCTTTCAGCCATTACTACGTTGGTAGCGGGGCCAGGTTAGAAGGAGATAAGAGGGAGAAAGCAAGACGGCGAGCAGGCTGCCGTGCAAAAACGAGCTGGCAGCCAACCCGCCGGGCAGAAAGCGTCTATCGTCACGTGCCTGCTCTCTGGCGCGGTTGCCCTTCTCTATCGTAGCGCCTATCGCTCTCTAGAGGACAGGCCGAGAGAGAAGATCGGGATAACCAACCGGGGAGCAGGTGGACGAAATACATACGTTACAGCTCAATTTTGCCGCGGAGGAACAGCATCTTAATGAACTCCAGACGGCGCACAATCTCCATCCGATCGCTGCCGCCGCTCTGATACCACTGGCGCAGCCAGAGCAGAGAAGTAACCTCATCCTCAGTAAAGCCCTGGCGGATCAGCGCCTCGTCCTCATCCGCCACATGACTGATCGTCGTGCCATAGGGTGTTTCAGGTTGCCGTTCCTCGTCGATCCTGGGATTCATCATGCTCTCTCTGTCCTCACGTTCAATCGCTCGCTCGCTCACTCGCTCACTCACTTACACTTAGACAAACGACATTCGTGCACAGCCGAGCCCCTATCCCACTTTACCCACCCTTGTGCAGGTGCGGAGACCGCTGTTACCCGTCAATTACGGAGAGAGAAGAGCAGCAAGCGGTCAAGCTTCAAATAAGGTGTGACCTGAGCATCTGCACAAGTCCTCTCATTTTATAGTAACGCTTTCCATCGCTCACTTTGGCATTTCCTCAGTGACCAGGGAAAGCGGAAATAGCAGGCGCGGCTCTCTGCCCATTGGCCTGGGAGCGCCCAAGCGGCGCACCGCGCAGCCTCTAGCAATTCTCGCTCTTATTACGATTGAGGCCCCGCGCAGGTTCCATCTCGGGAGGCGATGGACCTGGGAAAGAAGCGAGGGATAGGAGCACTCGCCTCCGGGCCTCAAGCCGGCCGGCCGGCCAGGCAATCGGCCAAACTGTAGCAGGTAACAGACAAGCAGGCGAGTAAACGACGGCCTGAGAAGGCAGAATAGCAGAGGCAGAGAGGAGTGAATATGCTATAATAGTTGCCGGGACTGGAACAGCTCAGGAGCGAGGAGTGGCTTTAAGCCGCACTTCACTTCTTTTATCCGATCCTCTCCTCTTATACTCTTATCTCACAATATCATAGGAAGTTGAGGGGTGAATTATGCATTTGATGAAGCAGATGCAGGCACAAAACTGGCTCATAGATTTCCGCGGAGGCACGCGAGCCAACATGTACCGCGTGCACAAGACCGTTGTCGCCACCAAGTCGCCGTATCAAGAGATCCTGATACTGGACACCTTTGGCTTTGGGAGAGCGCTCTTTCTCGATGGCATTCCGCAGTCGTCGGCCCTTGACGAACACATCTATCACGAAGCGCTCATCCATCCAGTCCTGATTGCGCACCGGCAGCCCAAGAAAGTCTTTATTGTTGGAGGAGGAGAGGGGGCCACGCTACGTGAAGTGCTGAGGCACAACACAGTTGAGCGAGTTGTCATGGTAGACATTGACGACACGCTTGTGGCCCTGGCCAAAGAGCACCTGAAGGACTGGCACCAGGGAGCCTTTGACGATCCACGCGTTGAGCTGGTACATGCTGATGCGCGCGGCTATCTAGAGAAGACCAGCGA
This sequence comes from Thermogemmatispora argillosa, assembly GCF_059696725.1. Lineage (NCBI taxonomy): Bacteria > Bacillati > Chloroflexota > Ktedonobacteria > Thermogemmatisporales > Thermogemmatisporaceae > Thermogemmatispora > Thermogemmatispora argillosa. The sequence continues at coordinate 3,815,125 of NZ_AP019377.1, forward strand.
GACCTTTGACAGCGTCATTGTTGATGCCACCGATCCGCTGGAGGGCGGGCCGGCGGCCCTGCTCTTCACCGCTGAATTCTTCAACCTTGCCAAGTCCCGGCTCAACCCAGGCGGGACCTTTGGCATGCAGGCCGAAGCGACAGACATCGGAGTATGTGAAGCTCATGCCTCGATCATCAAGACCCTGAAGCAGTGCTTCAAATCGGTGTTTTCCTATCAGACGATGGTCACTTTCTTTGGCCTGCCCTGGGGCTTTGCGGTGGCCAGCGACGAAGACATTGCCGCGCGCTTGACGCCCGAGGTCATCACAGCGACCTTACAAGAGAGAGGATGCACCAATCTCAAGTTTTATGATGTTGAGTCGCACCAGCACATGTTTGCCCTGCCAAAGTACGTGCGGGATGCCATTGAGGACCCGAACGTAGGCATGATTATCCGGGACGACCGTGTCCTTGTAGTTGAATAGAAAAAACGCCCACCTGAGCCATGCCCCGCTCGGCTTCGGCGCGGGGCATGGCCGTGAGCGTTTTCTGCGCCGAAGAGCCGACCCCACCCACAGGGATGCTCTCCTCCCCTCCCTCCTCTCTTACCCTTTCCTTCCTCCTCCCTTCCTTCCTCTCTCGCACCATCGCGACGACCCGTCCCTGCGGACAGGCAGGTGGATAGCGGGCAGGCGGACAGGTTTGGTGGATAAGTGGAGGGCGGAATTAGCGGGCGAGCCGGCGAGTTTCGACTTTCCCTGGCTCGAAGAACGAGACAAGCGCGGCGTGGATGCGTTCAGCGGCGTCGGAGTTATCCCGCTGATAATTGCAGATGTAGACCTCCAGCGTCGCGTAGCCCAATTCTGGCCAGGTATGGATAGCAATATGAGACTCAGCCAGGGCGATCAGGCAGGTGATACCGCCCCCATCGAACTGATGACAGAAAGCTCCCAGTTGCGTGAGATTGTGCTCTTTCGTCATCCTAGAGACGGCTGCACGCAGCTTCTCGCTATCCAGCTGAGCCATCAGGTTCTTGTCGCACGAGTACAGTTCCGACAAGATGTGCTTTCCAACCGGAGGGGGTGCCATCGATTCAGAAACGCTTCCTTTCCTGAATTAATGTACCACTTTAATTAGCCCTGGTCGGTGCAACCAAACTCTATGTATCGCCAAAGCGATATTGTTGAGGTGCGTTGGTGAAAGCAGATATATCAGCCCAGATGGCTCCAGGGCGTTTTGTCACAGCGGCCATACTAGTTTAGCATATTTCTTCCCCCATGACAATGGCTGGGCTTTCGGCTCTCGCTGGCGGGCGCTTACTGCCTCTAAGGGCCTCTCGTGCGCGTTGAGGGACTCAGCAACCTGGCAAATTCTGCGGCAAAGTGGCGGGAAAAAGTGAGGAGCAAAAAAACAAAAAGAGGCCAACCCAAAAAGGGGGCCGTGATGTTGCAAAGCTGCAGGCATCACGGCCATAGGCTGATTGGTTGCCCGGTGCTTGTCATTGCCGCTGTGAAAGAAGATCAAGGCACCAGCCTCCAGCCCTGCTACTTGCTTTGCTGGCTGGGCCTCTGCGTCTTTCTTGGACACATGAACGCCGAACCACCGGACCGGCCCGATCTGGTAGCCTGACCGCGGCAGCCAGGCCAGCCTGTCGGAGGCCAAGGCGAGGCGAGAGCGAGAGGCGACACCGCTCAATTGCTCACCACCGCGAGTGAGGCCTTAGCCCGTCGGCTTAAGCCCGGCGCGTGACCACGTTGGCAATGCGGCCCGGCACGTAGATGAACTTCTCCACGGCGGCATCGCCGATATAGGCCGCCACGCGCGGATTATTCAGCACCAGGCGACGAATCTCCTCCTCGGGGGTCTCGACCGGCACCTCCAGGCGCTCGCGCACACGGCCATTGACCTGCACCACCAGAGTGAAGGTCTCATCGCGTGTCAGCGCCTCATCGTACTGAGGCCAGTCGGTCAAATGGATGCTGCCCTGGTGACCGGTCATCTCCCACAGCTCCTCGGTAATGTGGGGAGCCATTGGAGCCAGCAGGTGCATCATGGTCTCCAAGGCCCGACGGTAGGTAGCGGTGCGGGCGACCGGCTCATGCTGCTGCTTCATCAGGGCATTGTTCATCTCCATCAACGCAGCCAGAGCCGTATTGAAGCGGAAATGGTGCAGATCCTCGGTGACGCGCTTAATCGTCTTATGGCGCAGGCGCTCGATAGCGCGAGTGGCCTCGTTCTCCTCCTCGCTGACCGGGCCGCTGATCCAGCTCTCCGTCACCAGGTTCCAGAAGCGGTTCAGGAAGCGCCAGACGCCTTCCAGATTCTCCGCTTTGAAGCTGCCGCCCTGATCGAAGGGGCCGATGAACATCATATAGCAGCGCACCGTATCGGCGCCGTACTTCTCGACATACTGGTCGGGGGCCTCGACGTTGCCGCGCGACTTCGACATCTTCTGGCCATCGGCGCCCAGCACCATGCCCTGATGGTACAGGCGCAAGAACGGCTCATCGAAGTGCAGATAGCCCATATCGCGCAGGGCCTTGACGAAGAAGCGTGCATACAGCAGGTGCATCGTAGCATGCTCGGCCCCACCCACATACTGATCGACCGGCAGCCAGCGGCGAATAGCCTCTTCGCTCCAGGCCTGTTTATCGTTATGCGGATCGGCGTAGCGCAGGAAGTACCAGGACGAACAAATGAAGGTGTCCATAGTATCGACCTCGCGCGTAGCCGGGCCGCCGCACTTGGGGCAAGTCGTATTCAAGAACTCTGGTTCGTAGCGCAGAGGAGACTCCCCCGTGGGCTTGAACTGGACATGCTCGGGCAGATAGACCGGCAGCTGATCCTCTGGAACGGGGACAGTACCATCCTTGGGACAATAGATGATGGGGATTGGCGCGCCCCAATAGCGCTGACGGCTGATCAACCAATCGCGCAAGCGATAAGTGACCTTGGCCTGACCGATGCCCTGCTCCTCCAGGTAGCTGATCACGCGGCGGATCGCCTGATCAGCGGGCGTGCCCGTAAAGGGGCCAGAATTAATCATCGTCCCGTAGGCAGTCTTCGCCTCATTCCATGTTGCGGGATCGCTCTCCTCCTCACCTGGAGGCAGGATGACCTGACGGATCGGCAGACCGAACTTGCGAGCAAACTCAAAATCGCGCTGATCATGGGCGGGCACGCCCATCACCGCGCCTGAACCATAGCTCAGCAGCACATAATCGGCGATCCAGACTGGCACGCGGTCGCCGCTGACGGGATTGGTCACGTAGCCGCCAGTGAACACACCCGTTTTCTCCTTCTCAGTATTCATGCGCTCGATCTCGGTCATGCGGCGGGTGCGCTCAACATAGGCCTCAACCGCGGCGCGCTGTTCGGGAGTTGTCAGGCGCTCGACCAGCGGGTGTTCGGGAGCCAGCACAAAGAAAGTCACGCCGTAGATAGTATCGGGGCGCGTAGTAAAGACAGGAATCTCGACGCGCTCGCCGTCAACCTCAGCGAAAAAGCGGATCTCCGCGCCCTCGCTGCGCCCGATCCAGTTGCGCTGCATCGTAATGGTCTTCTCAGGCCATTCGATGCCATCGAAGCGCAGCAGCTCCTCAGCGTACTTTGTGATGCGCAGCAGCCATTGCTCAATCTCCTTACGGATGACTGTACTGCCGCAGCGTTCGCATGTGCCATTAGGCAGCACCTGCTCATTGGCCAGAGTGGTATTGCAACCGGGGCACCAGTTGGCAGGGGCGCGTGTGCGATAGGCCAGGCCATGCTTATAGAACTGCAGGAAGAGCCACTGAGTCCACTTATAGTACTCGGGCTGGCAAGTCACAACCTCACGCTGCCAGTCCCATTGAGCGCCCATCATGCGCAGCTGCTTGCGCATACGTTCGATATTGGCCATGGTCCAATCGCGAGCCTGGACTCCGCGCTTGATAGCAGCGTTTTCGGCGGGCAGGCCGAAGGCATCGAAGCCGATAGGCTGCATGACATTGTAGCCCAGGCGGCGCATGAAGCGGCCATAGGCATCGAACGGCGAATAGTTATACCAGTGGCCCATATGCAGATCGCCGGAGGGGTAGGGGAACATCACCAGGTGATAGAACTTCGGCTTCGGCGAATCATCCGGCGCGTGATAGATCTGCTCCTCCTCCCAGCGAGTCTGCCATTTTGGTTCAATTACCTTTGGATCATATTTTGTGCGCGTGATCATTGCAGGTGTCCCTCCCCTGATAATCGGTCGGACCTGATCAGGCACTGCGGCCAACAGCAGGAAAGCAGAGGCAAAGCGGGCTGGCATCGTATAGACGTCTGCGAAGCCAGCCCGTGGCGCTCGCGCGATAGCGATGAGTACTGTACTGCTGCTTCACCTGGTCTGTGTGCACTCTATCGCTTGTTGTGGTCAAGTGCCCTGCATCTGCTGTGCTGCGTTGGCTCAGAAGGAGCGAGCGATGTGGCAGCCGAGAGGCAGGGTTTACAGCATAGACACGGGACGGAAGGCGACAGGCCAGGGAATGAGCGATGTCTAGGGAGCGAGCGTAGCAATAAAAAAACCTTTCATCCGCTCGGGACGAAAGGTTTTTCCGTGGTACCACCCTGTTTCCAATCACCCTTGGCAGCTTACTGCGGAGTTGAGGAGAAGTGGACCTGAGGGGACTCGAACCCCTGACCTCCTCCATGCCATAGAGGCGCGCTACCAACTGTGCTACAGGCCCATGACTTAACAGACGCTTTGAAGCATCGGCTCGTAGAAGCCGTAGAGCAGACAGCCTCTACTCCGCAGTGCCAGGTGACTGGCACTCATTCACTGCTTTAACGGGCATACCGACAGGTGCTACTGACTCCCGAGGCGTTCGCACCTGTTGCTCACAGGCGAGTTCGGTCGTGTTCCCGTATAGCCTTGCACCGACCGGCTACTCTCTGGACGGGTGAGCGACCTACTACTCCTGCTCATCGCCAGGTCTGTTCTCTTTCCGCTGCCCTTTACTATAGCACAAAGCTTTGTGATTTGCAAGGGGGGTAACCCCTTTCATCCTTACTGCCTGGAGTGAGCAGCGGGTGGAGATGAGGGGACTCGAACCCCTGACCTCGACAGTGCGATTGTCGCGCTCTACCGGCTGAGCTACATCCCCGCAGTGCCTTCGTGTTGGCAGCTAGAATGATACCACATCTGGGGGTGAATTGTAAAGACCCTGATTGCGAGGATCTTTCAAATTCACCCCCTTCGCTGAAGGAGAGGAGAGCTACGAAGGCAAGCTCGCGATAAAGTCCGCCAGGCTTTCGCGCCCATCGACGCGGATGCGCAGCAGGGCGAAAGGCCGCGTACTTTGCTGGAGCCAGCCAGTAGGGCCGGGGTCGGTCGTGGCGCCGACGTAGCCATCGCTGGCCAGCATAACGGTGACACGCGCCTGTTCAAGAGCGGTACCGTGGCGGAACGGCTCACCGCTCGGGTAGCAGAACTGCTGAATAGTGATACCGAGATGCTGCTGAAGAGTGCTCTTAGAAAGCTGCAGCTCCTGCTGGGTGAGCTGAGGGTCACCGATAATGATCCAGCCCAGGCTTGTGTGATGCACGGTATGTGAGCCGACCTGCATGCCCTGGGCGAGCAGGTCGCGAATCTCTCCCCAGCTCATATAGCCCGTGGCGCCCACCGCGCCGGTGATGATGTAGAACATACCGCTGAAGCCGTGAGCCTGCAGCAGGGGCACGGCGTAGCGATAGACATCCTCATAGCCGTCGTCAAAGGTGAGAATGATAGGATGCGGCGGTAGTGGAGCGTCGAAATAGAGAGCATTAAAGAGCTGATTAAAGGTGATAGTGTGGTAGCCATGACTTTTGAGGTAGTCGAGTTGGGCGGCAAAGTTGCGCGGCGTGACGGTCAGGCTGAAATCAAGCAGGTTATGGGTAGGAGCTGGTGACACATGGTGGTACATCAGGATCGGGACCGCGACGCTGTGAGCCGCTGGCTGTGGCGGGGGCAAGATCGGGGCCTCGGGATCAGCCGGTCCGCCGGCGAGCACGTACCAGTGTAGCTGCGCGGTGCCCTGGCCAGGACTGGCCTGGACGATAAAGGGCAAATTGCGATAGACACTCTCTGGAGCGCGGTCCTCGGGCGGTAGATTGGCTTCCTTGCTCAACGTAGCGTCAGGGGTGAGTTGCAGCGAGACCGGCACAGTCAGGACATCGCTGTAGCTCGTCATCGTTTCGGGGTCGACCCAGCGACTGAGCCGGCTGGGGAGTCCCAGACTGAAGCCCTGCAAGTTGTAATGGGCAAAGCGCTCCTGCCAGAAGTGAGCGAAAGCTTGCTCATTAGGCCAGAGGGCACGACGGGCAGGCACCAGCAGCGACCACATGGTGGTGTAGTCATGGTGCAGAAAAGCGCCCAGATAGCGCTGTGCCAGCACAACGACCTGCTGCTCATTGGCGGCCTCCTGCGGATGCTCGGCTATAAAGGTGACAGTGCTGTGTGAGGTCGGCTCTGCCCCTATGTTGCTGCCAGTCAGCAGGGCGTAGAGTCCCCAGGCGAGCACGGCACTAGCCGCCAGGAGCAGACAGAGAAGGGCGGCCAGCAGCCATTGTCTGGTCCTCGGCCGGGCCAGGCGACCGCGGCGTGGGGCATAGGGGGGCTGGCTGGCTGTAGGCACTGCTTGCTCTCCGGGAGCCGTTGAGTGTGGCTCTCTGTGAAAGGCGTACCCATGCGACTGATGATTGGAGATGTATCTCATGGCTGACAACCTGTGCAGTCTGCTCTGTTGTGTGTTCCTGCCTATAGCTGTACATGACCGCCCCTTCATTATACCAGAATCTAGGTAAAAATACCTATTTAAGAACGGCAGCTAGAGCGAACTCTGAATGAAGCGATCTGAGCGATAATGAAGTGAAGAGAGCGGTTGACAATCGTGGGAGAGATGCAGGGAGAGAAGAAAAGCTGATCTCTTGTGAGTAGTTCGGGAGAGGGAAGAAAGTCAAAAGGCTGGCCCCGCAACGGCGGGCCAGCCCGACCGATAAGTGTAGGCGAATGCCGGCGCGCGTCGGTGGGGCGCCGTTAAGCCCTTTGCCTTTGGGGGCATAGCGACCCGGCGTGCAACGTGCTTGCCAGGGAGGCAAGCAGAGCGGCTACGCGCAGGGAATCTGTCAGGTCTCTAAGGAGGAGGCGCAGCCAGCCGGGGCTAGCCCTGCTTCTCCTGATGGCCGCCGAACTCGAAGCGCATGGCCGAGAGGAGCTTATCGGCGAAGTCCGCCTCGCCGCGGGAGGCAAAGCGCTCATAGAGGGCGGTACTGAGCACGCCAGCGGGTACGGCCTCATCGATGGCGGCCTTAATCGTCCAGCGTCCCTCACCGGAGTCGGAGACGCGCCCAGCGAACTGACTCAAGTCGGGGTCTTTGAGCAGAGCGTGGGCGGTCAAGTCAAGCAACCAGGAAGCGATGACGCTGCCGCGGCGCCAGAGTTCCGCGATATCGGCCAGATTGAAATCATACTGATAATACTCAGGATTGCGCAGAGGAGTTGTTTCGGCATCGATCTCCTCGGGATGCTTGCCGATATTAGCGTGGCGCAAGATATTGAAGCCCTCAGCGTAGGCGGCCATGATGCCGTACTCAATGCCATTGTGGACCATCTTAACGAAGTGGCCGGCGCCGTGGGGGCCACAGTGCAGATAGCCATGCTCGGCGGTTCCGCCGACCTGCTCGCGTCCAGGAGTACGTGGAGCGGCCTGCACGCCGGGCGCGAGGGCCTCAAAGAGCGGTTCGAGTCGCCGAACGATCTCGCTCTCGCCGCCGATCATCAGGCAGTAGCCGCGTTCGAGGCCCCAGACGCCGCCGCTTGTACCGACGTCCAGGTAGTGGATGCCATGTTCCTTGAGCAAGGCGGCGCGGCGAATGTCATCCTGATAGAAAGAGTTGCCGCCGTCGACGACGACATCGTCAGGGGAGAGCAGCGGAATAAGCTGTTCCAAAGTAGCATCGACGGAAGCGGCGGGAATCATGAGCCAGACGATGCGGGGCGTTTGCAACTGCCCGACGAGTTCGGCCAGAGAAGTCGCCCCAGCCGAGATAGCCCCCTCTTTCAGACGCTTCTCAACTGTCTCAGCATGGCGCGCGTAGCCGATACATCTATGGCCGGCACGTTGGAGCCGTAGAGCCATGTTGGCCCCCATGCGTCCAAGTCCGATAAGACCAAGTTCCATGTAGCGATCCTTTCTGTCTTCTCTTCTCTAGCTAGCGAAGAAGTAGTTATGCTCCGGGATGCAGAAGGCGAGACGGGCGCGGCGCATGCTCTCTCTGCTCTAACGGCGGGCAGCCAGGTACTATGCCAAGGAGGGAGCAGCGCAGCGCTGCCTGTCCATCGCTAAGTGTACCATACAGGCGCGGGGAAATGAAAAGAGGGAGGCTCGCGGTCGCCTGAGCTGGCGCAGGGAGCAAGGCAAGCAAAGCGATAGCGCGCGGAACGGGGCGGGAACAGAGCGAGCTATACCCCGTCTGCTTGTTGATCAGTCAGCCTGTCAAAGCTGGTCAGGGCTACAGGGGGGGTGGACACGCTCCACTGGCTGGGTGGCTTGCTTGTCCCGTGGCAGGTGTGAGGATCAGGTAAGGCTGCCTGCCGTCTCCTCTTGGGACTGGGACAAGAGCATGCCCAGGCCAGTGGGATCGTGACCAGGTGGGAGAAGGCGCTCTCGCGTGCGTTTAGGTTAGCCTAACTGCTGCTGGGACGCTGGCGCGTTCGGCGCATCAGCACATAGCCGGTTTCCAGGATGGAAAAGATATCAATGCCAAAGGCGTAGAGCTTCATGCGCGTGCGCGACAGCACATTGCGTACTGGGCGCATCTCCTGATCCCACACCCCTTCAGCCTGGGCCAGGCTCAGGCGCCGCCGACAGCGCTCTACCTCAGCGTCGGTGATGTGGCCATTAATAAAGCTGGCCAGCAGAACTTCGTAGGGGCAGTAATGTGGGTAGGCCTCAAGTAAGGGCAGCAACACGCAGATTTCGCTATTGGTGAATTGCTGTTCAGCGATGAGGCGAGGCAGCCCCTCTTCACAGGCGAGCTGGGCGAGGGTGCCTAGTGTTAAGTTGAGGGCAAGTAAGTGATGGGGAGGGAGCAAATCGCGCAGCGAGAAATGGCGTATCTCGGCTGCTGCTTCTTGCAGGGGACGCGGGGATGCTTTGGTCATGCGCAGAGAGGTTTTTTGCATGGCACGCTCCTTCTGGATGAGATAGCTGCTGACCGATGATAGACCGACTGCAGAACCCGAAGTGAACCCGCGCCAAGCCGGAGGCCTGCTATGGCTTTTGACGGCCTGGTTGTTCATGGAGCGGAGCGCCCGGGCCTTTCCCCTCTTCCCGCGTCAAGGCCAGCGCAGTTCGTCGCCGGGCCGCGGACCCCTCTTCCGCTGGCGCTCGCTGCTGTGCCGGCTGGCGAAATGGCTGCTACTCAGGCAGCAGCAGATACTGCGCTGCTCAAAAGCTATACTTGTGCAATAAAAGAACGCTCCTTTCCTCTCTGTGCTTTCTCTCAAGCACTCATGCTTTTGGTCGCTGCTCTCTACAGATGACGAGCGAGCGGCGTGACAATCAAATTGGCTCTGGGCAGCACCATTGCTGTGACTAAGCCAGCGCACCGAGGCGCCGGCCTGCGCCGTAGCAAACATCACCTGCTTCGATAGGCACTATACAAAGAAACACAAAGATATTCAATGTCTGATATATTTCGCTCCTTCCATATTTTACAGTACCAGATAATCACCCAAAAATCAATACCTGAATTGGCTTTTCTGCGTCTCTTGCCAGAATAACATGGCCGTTGGTCCATCAGGGGAGGATGGCGGGCGCCACGTATGGGATATTCTGGCTATTCACCCCCTATTCTGCCAGCAAATTGCCGGATTCTGTTCCATACTCCTTTCGGTATCAGCTATTCAGAGCCGGAACACAGCTAGTCTCTCAAGAGAGAGCTATCTCTCTTCAGGCCTCTATACCTCACATTTACTCTTCCATTCCTACTAGCTCGGTTCTATTGATCCCACAAGCAAGTAGTGGAAGGTTCCTATTGCTTGTGATATATGAGGCAAGAGAGATAGTAGCTCTGAGAAAACGAAAAACTTTCACTTCATAGGAAAGGTGCGCTTCAACCATGCAGAAGACCGCCCTGCCGGCCTGGTTCGGCGATGCGCGTATAGAAGCCAGTGCGGACATCGTCATCGTAGGGAATGGGATCGCCGGCCTGACAGCTGCCATTGAGGCTCGTCGTTTGGCGCCTGAAGCCACGATTCTGGTTCTGACGGAGCAGTGCTATCCAACGATTCACACACCGGCATTGCGCCAGATTCTCACTGGCAAGGTCAACCGGAAGCAGTTGCTGGCCTATCCCGAGGGGACAGAGCAGGCGCGGGGGATCAAGGTAGGAGTAGCGCGAGTTGAGGGGATCGACGCGCTTGAGCGGCGGCTGCATATCGCCCGTGGGGGAATAATCCACTATGGAGTACTGCTACTGGCGACGGGGAGCGTTGCCCGTGGGCTACCGAAGGATCTGCCTGGTGCTGCGCTAGATGGCGTTCTGACGCTGCATCGTCTACCCGACTATCTGGATGTCAGGCGCCGGCTACGGGAGGTCCGCGAGGTGGCGGTGATCGGTGGCGGTGTGCATGGAGCCGAAACTGTCATGAGCCTCTTGCACATCGGCAAGCGCGTTCACTGGTTTATTCGCGGTTCCTACTGTTTGCCGCGCCTGCTCAACCGGGCTGCGGCTGAGCTTGTGCTGCGGCACGTGGAGCAGGCGGGGGCGCTAATTCATCTGGAAAGCGAGGTGATAGGCTTTCTGGGGAGCGTGGGGGAATTAGCAGCGGTTGCCACGGCTGACGGACGTGTCGTTCCGGCCCAGCTAGCGTTGATCTGCACAGGAACGCGCCCCGCGCTTGATCTGGCGACGCGCTCCACGCTGCCACTGGTCTATGAGGCGGAGCAAGGCATCCTTGTCGATGAGCGGCTCTGCACCAGTGTCCCGGCCATCCTGGCCGCGGGCGATGTAGCGGCCTGGTGGCATCCTCTCTGCGGCTCCTATCGCTCGCAGCCGTCCTGGCATGCGGCTGTCCTTCAGGGACGAACGGCAGCGGCGACCATGACGGGGCGGCTGGCGACCCATGTCAGCGAGGTGATCGGCGCTCCCTGGCAGGCGACGCGTCTAGGTTCGCTCTCGATCCTGGCCGTTGGCGCTCCTTTAGCGGAGGCGGCGGAAGTGAGAGTGCTGACGCGGCATGGGAAGCAGAGCTACTCTCGCCTGGTGCTAGCGGGTGAGCGTCTCATTGGCTATCTCGCTTTGGGGAGGGCCCAGCCTGATGCTTTGGCGATCAAGCGCCTCATCGATGAGGCGCTGCCGGTGACGGCGATCCAGGATGCGCTGCTCCGAGGTACCTTTGATGCGCGCGCCTACTTTGCACAGCTTCGCTCGTCTAAGCTCTATACCCTAACGGCGCCCGGGCGGCTGGCGGAGCGTACATTGGCGACCTCCCGGTGTGCGCCTCCTCTGTCTCCTCCGCCAGGCACAACGGCTGCGGCAGTGGGATGGCAGCAGCCGTCTCAGGGCGGTGAACCCTTCCTGCAGGGAAGCGTATCAAGAAGGAGGCCCCAAACTGAGCCACTACGGAGATTGATCCCTGGGCAGCAAGCTGCCGATGTGGGCAATGCTGCCAGTGCTGAAGCTCTTGCTGATGTGTACGCCTGGAGGCCTGAGCTTGAGCCGTTGTCGCAGCGGCTGGCGTTACCGACCTCCTGGCCCCAACCAAACCCGCATCCGGTGCGGTGTTATCAGTAGCCTGGCCTGAGCGTCAGGTGTGGGCTTGCTACTCTCTGGAGCGATGCAATCCTTCTTTTCAAGTTGACTGGGAGAGGCCGGAATGGCCGGCTGGTCGATCAGTCCACTGGCCCTAGCTAGCGAGCGCTAGCTAGGGCTGGCTGCCCTGAGTGAGCTGGCCATCCGCGCGAGGGTCTGGCGAAGCCGTCGCGCGCTGGTCAGGGATCGGTCGCTGAAACATCCATACATCAGGGGAGGATGATCTGTATGCTGTGTCCGCGTTGTCATGCTCAGTGGGATGGGGAGAGGCAAGCCTGTCTAAGGTGTGGCTTTGGGCTATCAGGGGCCGATGGCGGTGATGGAGGCGAAGCGGCTCGCCGGATAGGCCAGGGGCAGCCCCGTTGGCACACGGAGCCTCAGGTCAAGGCGCCGCGCTTGAATATTCCGCGAGTGACTCCCTTCTCTGAGGGACAACAGCCATCCGTTCCGCCGGTGTTGGTTAGTGAGGGGGCGCCTCGCCAGGCGCCGACGCCGGGCCCTCAGCGACAGCGGTCCTGGCAGGGGCGGGAGAGCAAGGGTCGCAGGGAGCCTGTGACGCTGGATGATCAGCGTCGTACGGATGGGCCGTTACACGGTCAGGAGCGCGCTGGCGGGGGAGTAAAAGCGCTGCGCGCGGGAGAGCTGTTGCAGGGTGGACGCTATCGCCTGGGCGAATGCCAGGGGCGCCATGAATGGTTAGCAGGAGCTTACGAGGCGTTTTGGCTGGCCAACGATACCCGCCGTGGTGGGGCGCCGGTTCGTATCTGTGAGTTTGTGCTACCGCGTGAAGATCGCCGCCTGCAGGGCGCATTAGTGCGTTCGGCGGCTGCTGCGCTCCATACTGCGGGGCGCCATACTCAAATTCCCACCTTGCTCGATGTCTTCTCAGAGGCGGAGCGCGATTTCTTTGTCTTCGAGCACACTGAAGGTGAGTCCTTACTACTTCGTCTGCGCCGGCGCGGGCGTCCTCTCAGTGAGCAGGAGGTGGTCGAGTGCTGTCTACAAATGGTGGATATCCTGGAGTTTCTCGCCAGCCAGACACCGCCTATCGTTCATGGGCTGATCCGGCCTGAGTACATTATCGCTGGTCGTGCGCGTGCGCACTATGTGCTCACGGGGTTCTCAGTCATGCTGGCCTCGGGGGCTACGCAGTTCGTGACGGGCATGGCGCGTTCACAGCTCTCGCCCTATACTGCGCCTGAGCTAAGTCACGGCGTCATCGATACCCGCATTGATCTCTATGCCTTGTTAGCTACGGCCTATCACCTGCTGACTGGCTGCCCGCCGCTCAGGAATCAGGGGCGTATTCCGCCTGCTCGTCAATTGAATCCGGCGCTCAGTCCGGGGCTGGAGGCGATTTTAAGCAGAGGCCTTTACTCGGGACAGGGTTTACGGCCAGATCTGTCGCAGCGCTATCAACATCCTGCTCAGCTACGTCAGGCGCTCATGGAACGGACGACGCAGGCACCGGCCCCGATTCAGGTTGCGGAATCCTTCTCGCCCTCTCCCCAGCCAGCGGGTTCTGAGTCGCGTTCCTCCTCTGCGCCTGCTCCTACGACGGAGCCGCTAACGGATACCTCTGAGGACCCGCTTCGAGACCATCCCCTGCTGCAATCGCTTGTAGCTTCTGACCCTTTCCAGCGTGAGGCGTCGCTGTTGCCTGCTCCCGAGGAGCTGCCACCTTTGCCAGATAGCAATGATTATCGGCGCGTGCTGCTTTGGGCGTTCACCTTGTTTCTCTCACTGGCGCTAACCATTGCGCTGGCGCGTGGCTGGTTTTGATAGGAAGCATGAGGCCCGACTTGGAGTGCGGAGCCGGGCCTCCTTTCCGTTGTCCTGAGTAGAGTGGCTGCTGCTGATCTACCAGGCAGCCACTCAGGCCGGCAGCTCTCCAAGTTGTAATACATCGAGGGTAGCTCCGCAATCGTTGAGGATAGCCGCGGCCTCGCGTTGATAGTTGAGGGCCTCGGCCTGGCGTGTAGGGCGATGCTGCAGGAGCATCTGCGCGTAGGCGGCGAGTGTGCGGGCGTAGTAGAGCCGCATGCCTCGCTCCTGGAAGATTTGCAAGGCCGCTTCAAAGTAGTGCTCTGCGCGTCTATGGGCCTCGCTGGTATCTGCGCGGGCAAGAATACGGGCGAGCAAGGCCAGGGCCTCGCCCTGCACGATGATCATGTCTGCAGCCCGGGCCTGTTCGAGGATGGCCTGAGCCTGGAGCTGCGCGTGATGGTGCTCACCGAGTAAGAAATTGACCTCAGCGAGAGTCACTTTCCCCTGAGCTTCGACATCGGCGGTGATGCCTGGCTGGGCTAGAGCGAGCTTCAGAGCGGCGCAGGCTCGTCGTAGCAGACGTTGAATTTGCTTGTCTGTCTCGTGTTGCTGGGGCTTGGCGCTACTCTCCTGGGAGAGGCTGGCCTGCAAAAGACGGGCCTGGTCAAGGCGCAGGCGAGCCAGGGCGACCAGGGCTGAGCTGACGCAGGGACTGCTTTTGATGGAGCGTCCGATGGTCAGGGCCTGATAGAGGGCCTGGGCGGCCTCGCTCAGCTGACCGCGGGCCTGCAGAATGCTGGACAAGTAGCCGTTCCAGTAGCTCAAATAGACCTGGTCTTTTCCTTGCTCGCCTTGGGCGATCGCCTGTCTGAGATGGCGCTCAGCGTCGCTGAGGTCACCTGTGCGTTCGGCGAGAATGCCCAGGTTGCTGAAAACCACGGCCATCAGCGGCAGGTCCCCCACTTCATCGGCCAGCTCCAGGGAGCGCCGACAGTAAGCGAGAGCTTCCTGATGGGCGGCGCGGTGGAGCAGCACATGGCCGATGTTGCAACAAATGTGGGCGATTTCGCGCTTATGGCCGAGTTCTTCGGCGAGCTGGAGAGCGACTTGCAGATGCTGCAGAGCCTGCTCATGGCGTCCGGTGTTGATCTCCAATGTGCTTAAAAAGCGGTGGGTGCGGGCCAGGCCGATGGGGTCACCGCTGATCAAGGGAGCTGCCGGTCGGCTTTCTAGGGCGGCTGGCCTTTCTTCGCTGCTGGCCGGGGGCGAGACTGGCGAGCGCGTCGGGAAGCTGCGCGCGTAGAGCGCCTCGAAAAGCCGGAGCGCCTCTTGTCCCTCCTGGCGTGCTTCGCTATAGCGGCCCTCATCGTTATAGATATAGCCGCGCAGATAGCGCAGGGTGGCCCAGGCCATGCCATCTTCGACGCCAGCGGCGCGCAGTCTGGCGGCAGCCCGGTCGCAGTAGTCGTGTGCTCGGGCGAAATCGCTCATGTAGAACCAGGTGCGGCCAATTTCGGTAAGCAGACGCGCCTCAAGCTGAGTTTGATAGAGGGGGTCGCTCTGGCTAGTGCCCCGGCCTTCCTGTGCAACATCTAAGGCACGCTGATAGAGCTGGCAGGCCTCAGCGTAATGGCCCTGGATACGGATGCATTCGGCCAGTCTCCCCAGAAGATAAGCGCGGCGATCATAGGGAAGGACGGACGGGCCATTGTCGGACATGGTGGGGCCGCCGAGCTGAGGAAAATGTTCAACTGCGATCCGATAGAGGCGGGCCGCCTCGGTGTAGGCAGAGAGGGCATAAGCGGCTTCGGCTGCCAGCGAAGCGTAGTGAATGATTTGCTCTGGATGGCCCCCGCCGGCCACCAGATGATAAGTAATCATTGCGGCCCCTTTCTCTTCATGGCCAGCATAGAGGCGGCGCAGGATCTCTGCGGCGCGCCGGTGGAGTAGAACGCGCTTCATAGCTGACATGCTCTCGTATAGATGGCTTGCCAGCAAGGGATGCCAGAAGTGGTAGCTAATATGGCTACCGCTGCTTGTCTCAGTGAGAACGCCAGCCTGCAGGGCCTCATCTAGCAGATCAAGAACGCGTTCTTCATCGAACGGCTGTGGGTCGCTGGCTTCCAGAGCGCAGAGGGCTTCAAACTCGAAGGAGCCGCCGAGAATAGCGGCGTCGCTGAGCAGGCGGCGGCAGTGACGACTGAGCCGGTTGAGACGCATATCGAGGACGGCGGTGATCGTCTCGGGCAGGCGTTGCAGGCTCGCCTGGAAGCTGCCTTCAGTGGGGGAGAGGAGTTGCATCTCAATACTGCGGGCCAGCTCCTCGGCGAAAAAGGGATTACCAGCGGCGTGCGATTGGATAAAGCGCAGGGCGGCTGGCGGCATATGGCTGACGATCTGGGCGATCTGCTCATCGGTGAGCGGTGGCAGATCCAGCGTGATCACGCCGTGCTCGCGCTGCAAATGGGCAATAAGGGTTTGGAGCATAGTATTAGCGGCCAGATCGCTATCGCGACAGGTGCCGATGAAGAGCACCGGATGACCGGCGAGACGGCGCACCAGGTAGCCGAGCAACTCGCAGCTACTGGCGTCGGCCCAGTGTAGATCGTCCAGCACGAGCAGGAGGGGAACCCGTCTGCTGACACGCGTGAGCAGTTCTTGCAAGGCCTCTTTGAGGCGCTGCTGTTCCTGCTCTGGCGGCAGCGGCAAGGGGGGCGGCAGGATCTCGTAGAGTTCCGGCAGGATTGCCCCCAGGGGCGCGTAGAGGTCGGGATGTTGTCGAATCTCCTGTGTGAACCAGAAGTCGTGTGCCGTGATACTCCGCAGTGGCTCGATCCAGAGCCGGTAAGGGATGGTGCTCTCTTGCTCGTAGACGCGGCTCCAAATAACGGTCCACTGGCGTTGCAGGGCCTCGCGGCTGAGTTCTTCAGCAAGGCGAGTTTTGCCGAGACCGGGGGCGGCAACCAGGACAGCGTACTGCGGTTGGCGCTGCGTTGTCGGGGACAGGGTGGCAGTGGCGCCATTGCGATTGGTGCCGGTGCCGGCGGTGGCGGAGGTTAGCCGCTCCAGTGTGGTGGAAGCGAGCTGCTCAGTGGTGATTAAGAGTTGCCGTAAGAGGCTGAGCTCCTGGTCGCGTCCGACGAGAGGGCTGCGGTGAGCGCGCCCGATTTGGGAGGCGGAGGCGCTCTCTCGGGCGGGAGCTGGCTGGCTCGGCTGCTGCGTAGCGGGTGCGGGCCGTGGCCGAGAGAGGGAGTGGTTGGCACAAATAGCCTGGTAGAGGGCCTGAAGAGACTCTGAGGGTGCTCCTTGAAGGGAAGCGAGGAACTGCTGATAAAGGCGAATGGCCTCGCTGCGGCGGCGCAGGGCTGCCAGGCAGTACATGGTCAGGGAGAGGGCCTCTTCATCGCCGGGGCTGGTAGCCAGGAGGCGTTCGAGCAGCGGCAGGGCACCAGTGAGGTTATCGCGGGCAAGGCGTAGATCGACCAGAGTCAGCAGAGCCTGCCGCCAGCTCCTGCGCAGGGCTTCGCGCCTTCTGGCGAGCTGGGCGGGATAAGGCGGGACGGCCCAGCCGGCGAGCAGGTCTCCTTTGTAGAGGCGTAGGGCCTCATCGAGCAGGCTTTCGCGGAGCGGTTCGTCGCTACACTCGGAGGCGCGAAAAAGCATTTCCTCGAAGGCATCGGCATCGATCCAGAGGGTCTGCTGTCCTGCCAGGCTGAGCGTTCCCTCGCTCTCCTGAAGCAGCGCGGGAGCCGAAGAGGGTGTATTGGAAGGAAGAGCTGTTGAGAGAGCGCTGACAAGCCAATAGCGTAGATTGGCAACTGCACGTTCGAAGCGCCGGTTGGCCTCGGAGGGAGCAAGGTCGGGCCAGAGTGTGATCAGGGCCTGGTGCCGTGGAAGCTGACGGGCTGGACTGCAGATGAGGAGGGCCAGGAGGGCGCGACCGGTGGGTTGCAGGGTCGGGCGACCGCCGCGTCGAGTGGCTCGCTGTTCGTCGGCTGGCCGTTCCAGACGGAAGCTACCGAGCAAGTAGAGGCGTCGCAGGGGAGGCTGACCAGCTAAACCTGCCACAATCTCCTGTTGCTCAGTCTGGGCCAGAGCTTCGGGTGGCAGCGTGCGGCCAATGTAGGTACGTGTGGCATGGCCACCCTCGCTGCGATAGGCGTACCAGTAAGGTCCATGTCCACGCCCTTCGCGACATTTTTTACATTGTGGTTTGCCACAGAAACTATATTGACGATAATAGGTGACCTTACTGTTCATCGCGCGCACTCCTTGCCGCTACGCAAGCTTGCTGCTGAGGTCTGGATGATAGAGGTGGCCAGCAGTCTCGGATGGCCTACTGGGAAAAGTACGATCAGCAAGCGTCGCTGTGCTGTTTCGATTGATGCGATTGATAGTAAGACTAGGGACAACAAGGTAGCCTACAGGCTCCTCTTCCAGACAGGGGCCAGCTAGCGGCTGCGCAGGTTCTGGCGGGGCCTGGCAGAGCCTGCCTGGACAGGCAGGCCCGCAAGCAGGCTTGCGGGGATGGCGCTGGCTGATGGTTAGGGGTAGCTGATACGGCTGGCTGCTTGCTGGCAGCATGAGACCATCCCGCGCCTGCGCTGCTCTGGCGAGCTGGGCAGGAGAATAGGGGAGTGCTGCAGGCGTTATGCAATCGTGGCACAGGTCCCTGAGTGGGTTATCTGGCCCCATTGTTACTACTCGCATGTGCTCTGCTGCTCCCTCGTCAACTAGCCTGACTTGCCTGGCGCATAGGGCACCCTGTTTAAGCGTCAAAAGGATGAGGCAGAGCCGCTACCTGGCCTTTGGTTAGGCCTGGCCGCTCCGGTCTCATCTGTTGAACTGGCTGTGCCTGCTCACTGATGGTAGACAGGGCTGCAGCTTGGGTGTGGCCAAAGGGCGCAGGCGGGACGGACCCGCCATGACTTACCCTTCCCTGTGTGTTCCAAGAAGCCCGCACCTTGAAGCGTAGGGAGTAGTTAATCACAGCTAAGATTACCCGATAAATATCGGTGCTTCAACTTGACTGACGGCTACGACCGCTAGTAAGCGGCGTGGAGGTCAATCTCCTCATGCGAGTAACCGGCGTTTTTTATTATAGCTCATGAGGTGTGATCTGTCAGGCGAAGCTTGCTATAGGGTGGAAAGGTGTGCCAGCCAAAGATGAGGAGTTCTCTGTGGTTGAGGTTCAGGTCATTGGAGATGTGCGGTAGGGACTTTGACGAGAAGAAAGGGTCGGTCAGCGCTGCGGTTTCGAGGGGTTCAAGACCGGGGGAGGCTGACCGACCCCGTTGTATCGACAGGCGGGCCAGGCAGGTGTGGCCGGTGCGCCTGTGAGCCTGCGTGGTACTACGGGCAGGTGCCGTAGTATGTGGCGGCTCGCTGGCTTTGGCGCCCTGCCGGAGCCTGAGCTAGCTCGCCGTGTCTACGATAAGGTAAAGGTGCGCTGATTAGTCGAAGTGAGACATCAGCCGCTTCCTTTCTCAGGGACGTTACTCTGAGGGGCGAGGTGTGAGCGACCGGTTGTGAGGTCTTCACCTGGTCGCTTCCCCGCCCTCTCAGGCAAGGGTTGTTAGGGCCCGTGTGGGCTATGGGCAGTGCTGGCTGGTGCTCCCGTTGTGGGAGATCCTGCCAGGGTGACCGAAGCTGTCAGGGCTATGGCTCGCTGGGTGGGGCTACCACCCGGCGGCGCCGCTAGCTCGCAGTCGCTGGCCAGATCACCCCAGGGCCATGCCAGCAGCAGGACCAGCGTGTCTCAAGCTGGGCAACCCTTCAGCGACGCTGCAAAGCAACGCCGCTTGTGGCCTGATCAGATGGCTCTCTAGCCCAGAGAGCCATCTCAGGTGATCAAGGGCTGCTACGCCACAGGAAGTTAGGGACACTGCCCGCGGTCGTCAAGATATGCATGAATGCATGGTTGCTGACAAGCATTGCTAGACTAACTGCGATGGCTACTACCAGTGCCAACACCAAAAGGATAGTGATCAGCTGCTTCTTTTGTAGTGTGATGCTCATGAGTCTCCTCCTTCGGGGCGTGTGACGTGACAAAAAGCTAAATCTGGTTAACTGGATCTAGCATCTATGTTTCATGCTCTTCTGGAAAAGTGTATTGAAACACCTCCGATTACTTTGAATACCTAAAGACTATCGTAGTAAGCAAGCAGCACACTATCATTTCTGATGGCTAGTAGCTGCTAGAGCCTTGCTTCACTTGTTTACTTATATGATAATCGAGAGCGGGGAGAAGGTGCTTTGAGTTTTCATCTGTGTGGTAGGGCAAGTAACTTGGAGGATGAAGGAGGGGCATATCATACCTTTTGGATGTATGGAAATATGCCTCTGTTGTCAGTCTTAGTGCATGCACATTTGCATGTGTATGACCTAGTCATTTACCAATTAAACTCGGCCAAGGCGATGCAGTACTCTCTCCGCTGCTTGCTGATCGAGGGTAGCGTGGCATTTCTCGAAGATACTGCAGGCGTCGTTTAAATAGCTTATACCCCTCTGCCTTTCTCTACTAGGGCCTTGAAAACTCCTAAGTAGGAGCGTGCCAAGAGTGTAGAGAGAGCTAGCATATTCTAGTATCATATCTCTTCGAAGGAAAATATCTAATGATTGTTTAATATGATCTTCAAAAGATTTTTCTGTCAAAGAAGTTAAGGATATGATTCCCTTAATAAATTGTGCTTTGGCGAATTCCCATACAGATTCCTCTTCACTGATCTCCTGCAGTAACTTTTCAATAAGTGTCTTGGCTTCCTCTCGATCACCGAGGAGGAAGAGGACTTCCGCTAGTATAAGCTGCCCTTCGTTGCGTGTCTCCGAATCTAACTCATCAAGGGATAAAGCGCGTTCTAGAAGTTTTTGGGCTTTCATTAGACATTTTATGTATTTGTTGTAATCTGTACTATTAGGTGCTACTTGCTGCTCAGTAAGAGTGTCGACACCCAGCACTAGCGTGGCATGGGTTAATCGCATTCTTGCAAGAGATACAAGTACGAAACCCATAAAAGGTATAAGATTAATAGATCTAGCAAGAGAAAAAGCCTTGCGGATAGCTGACAGTGCATCCCTAATTTTAGACCTCCTTTGTAGGATTACTGCTAAAAAAGCGTTCCAAAGGCAAAGATAGACCTTATCACTAGTGTTTCTTGCGAGCTCCAGGCCCTTCTTAAGCTCCATTTCTGCCCTCTCCAGGTCCCCTAAACGTACGGCCAAGAGGCCCAGGTTACTAGTGGTGACTGCCCTGAGCTGGTTATTCCCCAGCCTTTCGGCGAGCATCAGTGCTCGACGGAAGGCTGCCTGAGCCGATTTATATTGTCCAATGGTCAAGTATGTATGGCCAATATTACAGCATGTTGCCGCGATATCTCTAAAACAACTATATTTCTCAAATATTGTTAAAGATATATTTAAATGATAAAGAGCTTCCTTTAACTTACCGATAGTAATTGCAATAGATCCCAACAACCGATGCGTTAAAGCTATGTCCACTTGGTCGCCCATAAGACTAGAGTTAATGTTAGTCCCTCTGAGAGGTTTATCAAGAGGAAGCCGAATAGCCGGGTGCTCTAGTTTCTGCCGAAATAGGTCTAAGGCATGGTTTGCGGCTTGAATAGCAAGCTGATAATTCCCCATCTGCCAGGCTATATAGCTCTGCTGGCGATAAATACTAGCCCAGGCGGGACTTTTCTCAATGCGGGCTTCGCGGAGGATTTGCGCGCTTCGCTCACAGCAGCGAGTGGCCTCCTCTGTATCGCTGGCATCGTACCATGTCCAGCCGATCTCGACCCAGATCATAGCCTGATACTGAGCCTCATAGAGAGCCTCCTCAGGCGTCGCCGGCTGGCGCTGATAATTGCGCACCTCTAACAAGCGCTCATAGAAGCGGCGAGCCTCCTCAGACTTGCCCTGCACACGCAGCGAATAGGCCAACAACTCATACAAATCCGCCAGATGGAGGCGCTCCTCCTGACTCCAGGCCGCCAGCGGACGCCCCTGAGACTCCTGCAAATACTGGATCGCCAGGCGATAATAGTACTCAGCCTCCCCATAGGACGACAGCGCATAAGCATGATCACCCGCCAACTCGGCGTAGCGCGTAATCGCCGCTGCCTCGCCACCACCCTTCACCAAATGCTGCGTAATCGTCGCCGCACCCTCGGCCTCACGCCCCGCATACTTGCGCTCCAACACCTGCGCCGCCCGCCGATGCAGACTCGTCCGTCGCGCCCCCGACAAGCGCTGATAGAGATGCAGACCCAGCAACGGATGCCAGAAATGATAACTGATACGCGTTCCCGCCCCTTCCTCAACAAGGACCCCCTCACGCAGCGCCTCCTCCAACAAATCGAGCAAGGTTGCTTCGTCGATAGAGCTACCGCCCAGTTGCTCTAGCTGCAACACCTCGCCAAACTCAAAAGCTCCCTCCAGGATCGAAGCGTTGCTCAGAAGCCGCTGGCAGGCCGGACTCAGACGACGCAAGCGCAAATCGAGCACGGCAGCGATCGTCTCCGGCAACGGCATCGTCCGCGCTAACTCCTGCTCGCGGCCCTTGCCCCTCATTTCCGTCAACAACTGCTGCACTACCTCTGGACTCGCACCCGCCAACGTCCGCGCCAGCTCCTCGGCGAAAAACGGATTACCTCCCGCTTGCTTCTGAATATAGTGCACCAGCGGCTCCGGCAAATGCGCCACCAGCGAAGCAATCTGCTCCTCACTCAGCGGCTCAACCTCCAGCCGCAAAGCCACCTGCTCGCGCTGCAAATGAGGCAGCAACGTCCGCAAAGGATGATCCTCCGGCAACTCCGTATCGCGGTAGGTCGCAATAACCATCATCGCCCGCTGCTGCAGGTGCCGCACCAGATAGGCCAGCAACTCGCAGCTACTGGGATCAGCCCAATGCATATCATCCAGCACGATTAACAGAGGCGTGCGCTCGCTGATCATCGTCAACAGATCAAGCGTTGCCTCCCAGAGACGGCGCTGCTCATCCTCGGGCGAAAGGGGATTAACAAACTCGACATGGGGCAAAGCGTTCAGCTCGGGGAGGAGAATACTGAGAGGTTGATAAAGCAAGGGGCGATGACTAATCTCCTGGATCTGCCAAAGACCACGACTCTGGGCATTGCGCAGCACTTCTGTCCAGGGGCGATACGGCACACTGCTTTCTTGGGCATAGACACGGCTCCAGGCAATCACCCAACCGCGTTGCTGAGCCTCACGCCCCACCTCCTCCGCCAGACGCGTCTTCCCAATGCCCGCCTCACCTGCCAGCAGCACACACTGCGGCTGACGCGGCTGATCAAACGGCGAAAGGAGCGCGCGCCGACGGTTTCCCAGACGGACGCGGCGCTGCTGCTCACAGGTCTGCATCACCGTACGTAGCGTCTCCAGCTCCTCCTTGCGACCCACGAGCGGACTCTGATGCTGGCGTCCCACCTGCACCTGCGAGCGCCCATCGCGTCCCTCCTGGCCACGCCCTTCCACCTCCAGCAACGATGTCAGCGGCACCGGCGGAAGCCCCCTGACATTGACCGAGCCACGACGCACCTCCTCATAAAGCCGGCGCGTTTCAGCCAAAGGCTCAATGTCATGCGCCCGCCGCAGCGCCTCGACCAGGCGGTGATAGACACGCATCGCCTCAGCCCGACGGCCCTGCGCCGTCAAAGCGATAATCAGACGCTGCACGGCGGCCTCATTCGTATCATCAGCAGCTAACAACCGGTCCATTGGCTCAATCACAGCGGCGTAGGCCTCGCGTGCCAAACGCAGATCAGCCAGCTCCAGCAACGCACCCATCCAATGGCGACGCAGCATATCACGGCGCGGCACCACCCAAGGCACATCTGACATCTCGGGAAGCAGATCATTAGCATAGAGCGCCACCGCCTCCTCAAGCAGATGCTCCCGCTCGGAAGCCGAGCGCTGCTCCTCATGGGCCTGCATCAGCAGCAACTCAAAAGCATCACTATCCGTCCAGATCTCGTGCTGATCAGCCAACGCCAGCCCCTCATGTTCCGTGCGGAGCAAGTGCGAAATCGAGGCCCGTGGAAGCGCAGGCTCTAAAATTCGACGGAGCGAGTAAACCGTACGATCAAGCCGTGCGGCAGCCGTCTCGGGGTCAAGGCCTGGCCAGAGGGCTTCCATAATCTGCTCCCGACCCAGCTTGCGGCCCGGACTAAGCAACAGAAGGGCCAGAAGCTGGCGCTGACGCTGGTGATGCCAGCGGGCATCTTCAACAGTCTGCCAGTTGCGCCCCACCCGACGCTCAAGCTCAAAGCGCCCGAGCATAGATACGCGAAGCAGCGCCGGATCATCATCCTGGGCGGGACGCCCCGCAATCCACGTCTGGATCTGCTCCGGCTGGACATCGGGCGGCAACGTCTTCCCGATATAGGTGCGCGTCGTGCGACCGTTCACTGTCTTGTAGGCATACCAGTAGGGGCCGTGTCCAATGCCCATATTGCATTTGCGACAGCGCGGCTTGCCGCAGAAGCTGATTTGTTGATGGTAGGTCACTTTTGTGCTCATGTGATGATCCCCTAACAGCGGTTCCTACCTGCTTCTGGCATGCACTTTACTGGAGATAGAAATAGGCTGAACTGCGCTAAAGGAGCCTGGAGGACCTTTGGTTAACTTCCCTCATTATACCTTATACCCAATTGTGCGCAAGCTGGCAGCAGAAACGAGTGAAAAGGATCGCGCACCTCTCTCGCTGTCTTCACCTCTCAACGTTAGCGCCTGGCCAGCCTTCAAAGAGCCAAGCGCCACTGTGGTGCAAGCTTCCAATCATCGCACTTGTAGCCGGAAGCGAGCGACAGGCCAGGCAACCCAGGCCCAACCGACAACGCTGGGCCGGTCAGGCCCAGCGCGGACAGTGGATGAATGAGCAGGCGCTCTGTCGGTCGAGGATCACTGGTCGGGTCCACGCTCTTTACATAAGACTGGTATAAGACAGAGCTGGAGCGCATCTTCTACGAGAGCCGCCCCCTCTTCGCCCACGACCAGCTCTGCTCCCATCAAGGAGCGGAAGCCTGGGGTCTGCATCATCCTCTGCAGGGACCTGCATTACCCAATTGCAAGGCAGGCATCACGCGATTCTGGGACGCCTGTCGAAGTAACTCATAGCGTGCGCTCTTTCTCCCAGGGACCTCGCGAGCATGGCGCTACATCGACCTCCGCGTGGATTATCCTCTTCTCAGTCAGTAAGAACGAGCGAGAGAGCAATAACTCACCAGGAAGATACTGAGGAGGTAGAGAAAACTGCCGGTCGGTATACTGCCCAGTGTCAGTAAGGTCCTCGTCGTCCATGTGTTCTTCTGCGCCCCTGGCGCAGGCAGCAAGGAGGAAGACAGCCCATGTGCGAGAGCGAGGTTGCACGGCTGCGATCGCAAATCCAGCGAGAGCTAGAGGCCATGCAGCGTGGTCTTTACGGCCTGGCTCTGGGTACCGCCCGCCATGAATTCATTCGGCGGCGAATGGACTATCTTGGACATTGTCAGCAGCGACTCGCGGGCCAAATAGGCGAGGAGCAAGCCATGCAACTGATGTATACCCTCTACGTCCAGGTAGTGGGCTAGAAGGGACAAGCGCTCGCATGAGGAGGCGTGGACGCTGACTATGAAAGAGCAGTTACAGTCGAAGCACGAGGCGCCTTTGTTGCCAGACCTGCAAGCTCTCCCCGGCCTGCTGAAGCGCCAGCTCGCTCGACGCAGACCGCCAGTGCGCCGCTGGCAACGCGACTTGCCACTGCGCCTGGAGGTGGGCACCGCCTGGCATCAGGGCGAGGGCCGGCGCCTCAGCTCAAACGGCGATCACCTGGTGGCACTGCAAGGAACCTGTATTTGCAATGAGCGCTTGCTCCCCTTCGGCCTCTTTGTGGTAGCCGATGGCCTGAGTCTGGGTAACCGTGTCTGCGATGTGGAAGCCAGCCGCCTGGCCATTCAAACTCTGCTGCAGTTCGTGCTTCTTGGCCTGACAGGCTCCCGCCAACTCAACGAAGAGCAACTACCACAACTGCTCGTCGAAGGGGTCAGACGCGCTAACCAGGTCGTCTATCTGCGCAGCATAGAAGCATGCACATATATGATGACGACGCTGACAGTAGCGCTCATCATCGAACTAACAGCCTATATTGCCAACGTTGGCAACAGCCGGGCCTACCGCTACCGGGAGCGCGAGGGACTCGTACAGATCACCCGCGATCACTCACTGGCGGCACGCATGGCAGAGACCGCAGTCCTCACGCCAGAGGAAGCCGCTCATCATCCCGAGCGCCGTCAACTCTATCGCGGACTTGGCGGTAAAGCCACTGTCGACGTCGACTGCTACAAGCTTGGCCTCCAGGTTGATGATCGCTTACTGCTCTGCTCTGATGGGCTATGGGAGGCGGTACACGATGCCCAGTTGCTGGCGATCATCTGTCAGCCCGGCCTGTCCTCGACCGAAATCTGCAACCGCTTAGTGACCGCAGCCCTCGACAGCGGCGGGCTTGACAACATCAGCGCGATCGTCATGCACGTGGCGCCCATAATCGCCTGATCGCTATCTAAATAGACTTCTGCACCTATTCATTACCAGGTTATTTCTCAAGCTGATACGGAGGAAAGAGAGGTTCATACACATGGTCAGTGTCTTGCCAAAGACCCCATCCACCACCTGTGTTGTCATCGGGGCCGGACCGGCTGATGATGAGGAACTGCGCTGGCAACCGCGCTATCTGGGGCGGGCCTTTGATATTACGGATGACAAGACATCCCTGCAACCAGAACAAGACATCCTCTGCCTGCGAGATTCGCGCCAGATGTACAAACACGAGATTGGGCGTACGCGGCAGCTCTCCGCCGAAGAAGTGACGGCTCTGGCACGGCAGATGGAACGTGCGCGCGAGGAACGCAAAAAGGCCCACCCTGATCCCTCCATTCTCGCTCAGGGCGAGGAAGCCAAGCGGCAACTCATCGAATCCAATCTGCGTCTGGTTGTCAGCATTGCGCGTCGCTACGTGGGTCTGGGAATGGATCTCATGGATCTGGTCCAGGAAGGCAACATTGGCCTCATTCATGCCATTGAGAAATTTGACTACCGCCGGGGCTACAAGTTTAGTACCTATGCCACCTGGTGGATCAAGCGAGCCATGTCACACGCGCTGGCCAAACAAGCGCATACCATTCGCGTGCCCCTCTACAAGCGCGAAGAGCTGAAGCGTCTGACCCAGGTGCGCCAGCGCTTGCAGCAAGATCTGGAGCGCGACCCCACCACTGAGGACCTGGCCGAAGAACTGGACCTTCCGGAGCGGCAGGTGATTGCCCTGCTGCAGGCCAGCGAAGAGACCCTCAGCCTTGATTCACCGGCCACCGGCTCAGAAGACGAGATCCCATTTCGGGACACCATTGAGGACGACATAGCCTACTCGCCCGAGCAAGTGGTGATTCGCCAGATGCTGGAAGCCCATATCAAGGAGGTACTTCAGAGCCTCAGCCCCAATGAACGGCGCATTATTTGCCTGCGCTATGGTCTCCAGGGAGCACGCGAGCACTCCCTTAAAGAGGTCGGGCGCAAACTAGGGGTCACTCACGAAGCCATCAGGCAGGCGGAGGCAAAAGCCCTGCGCAAACTGGCCGAGCCTTGTCGCAAGCGTATGCTTGAAGAGTTCCTTGTACCTTAGTGCACAACCACACGGAGCAAACTATCTATGGTCAGCCACAAGCGCGTGCGACCGGGAGGCCCAGACCCTGGCACCTCTCCTGGCCACGCGCCTGCCTCTCCAATGAACAAGAGCAGGTTATCGCTGGCAAGCTAGGGGGCTGGGAAGCGAACAGCAGGAGACAAGAAGGCAAACAGATAGACAAGAAACAACTTATTGCGTACTCTAGAGCCGGACATCGACCCAACCGCACAGACAGGCCAGGCATACAAGCGAAAGCGCCTGCACCTCTCTCAGGGTGGGCTATCGTGTAAGATGAGAAGCCACGAGCAGCGCCGTCTCTC
Source organism: Thermogemmatispora argillosa (assembly GCF_059696725.1). Classification (NCBI taxonomy): domain Bacteria; kingdom Bacillati; phylum Chloroflexota; class Ktedonobacteria; order Thermogemmatisporales; family Thermogemmatisporaceae; genus Thermogemmatispora; species Thermogemmatispora argillosa. The sequence continues at coordinate 3,842,685 of NZ_AP019377.1, forward strand.
GCTGGTGGCCAGCAAAATGAGAGGGATAGTAACCAGCTTGTATTGTTGACCAACGAGGGCCGGATCGCTCAGCTCAGGACTGGCGGAGCAGCGATCAGGACTCGTTTTCTCTAGAAGAAAGAGCAGGTCACGATGGGCAAGCTTGTCATGGTGATCGACGACTCATTGCCGGTGCGCAAGATCGTCGAGGTATGCCTGCGACGCCAGGGCATCGAGTGCCTTACCTATGCCGATGGCGTAGAGGCCATCCGCACGCTCGCAAAGCAACGTGATCTCCTCCCCGATCTCGTGCTCCTGGATATTGCTCTACCGCATCTAAGCGGCTACCGCATTGCCCAGATCCTCAAGACTCGTCACCCGCGCCGTCCTGTGATCATCATGCTCTCCGGCTACGATAGCGTCCTCGATCGCCTTAAAGGACGCCTGGCGGGTGCCAGCGCTTATCTCACCAAGCCCTTTCGGACAGACGAGCTGCTAGCAGTCATCAAGACGCACCTGGGGGAAAGTGAACCTTCTGGACAACCAGCCGCCCTTGTTGAATGAAGAAGGAGCCAGCGTCGGTGCAAGGAGAGACGGCGGGAGAGGCAGAAACGAACCTTGCTGCCGGCGCGGCTCCTATCCTCGCCTTGGAAGGCCCTGGCAGGGAAGCGTTTAAGGGCAGCGGCTTAATACCTCCTCGATGCGAGCGATTTCCTCCTCCCGCAGTTCGGGATAGCAAGGGATAGCCACCAGTAAGCGCGCGACCTCGCGGGCGCGCTCGGTAGTCACGACACGGCAGGGAAGCTGGCCCTGACGGTACAGCGGCTGGTCTGGCACCACGCTGTAGGTGTCGGCAACCTGGATACCCGCCGCGCGGAGACGGGACTCTAACAGGTGGCGAGCTTCCAGCGTGGGCGCTTTCACCATATAGTTGAAAAAGGCGTGGCGTCGACCAGGGGCAATGTAAGGCGCGGTGAACGAAGTACCGGCCAAAGCAGCGCTATAGCGTGCGGCAATCTGTTGGCGACGGGCCACCCAGCTATCAAGATAGCGCAATTGAGCCAGGCATTCCGCCGCTGAATACTCGTCCATGCGGGCCCGGATGCCCCAGGTCTGATGCTCATAGCGGTGCCGACCGAGGCGACCGGTGTTGCGCCAGGCGCGGGCCTCAGCCGAGAGGAAAGGCAAGCGAGAACCGAGGCGTGTGGTTAAGGTGAGCAGACCTGCATCGCTGCCCATCGAGCCAATGTTTTTCACATCACTCAGGGAAAAGCAGCCACAGTCGCCCATGCTCCCCGCGTAGTAAATATGGTGGGTTCGGGGATCACAATAGGTCGCGCCGTGGGCCTGAGCGGCATCCTCGATCACAAAGAGCCGATGCTCATCAGCTAGCTCCAACAGCGGGCGCATATCGGCCATCTGCCCAAGCATATGAACGGCAATAAGCGCAGCAGTCCGCTCGCTGAGAGCCTCCCTGACGCTCGCCGGGTCAATCGTATAAGTCTGTGGATCGATGTCTACAAAGACGGGGATCAGACCACCCTTAGTGAGAGTACCGCTCTGAGGGTCAAAGGCGAAGGCGTCATTGACCGAGTAGGCGGTCATAATGAAGGTGTAGGCCGGGACAATGATCTCACTGCCGGGCGGAAGGCGTAGCAGTTCACAGGCGGCTCGCAGGGCAGAGCTGCCGCTATTCACAGCGATGGCATCGGCTACCTGCAGATAAGCCTTAAAGGCCTCTTCCAGCGCCCGTACCCGAGGTCCATTGGTGTGACTGCCGCTCTCCACTGCCTCCTCGACCACTTCGGCCACCTCCTGCTGAAGGGCGGTCAAGCGTTGCTGCAGACGGCGCCCGTTGCCCTGTGCAGGGATCAAAGGCCGGACCTCGCTGGGGGCTGCTGCTGCACTACCGTAAGATGCTGACCGACTCATGGCAATGCCTCCTTGCTGCGCGGTCTCCAACTGAGGCCGCGGTGGACGCGATATTCGCTTGCTTCAAGATAAGTGTTTCCGTCGTAACGATAGCCTATCATGATTTATAGTCGCATGCCTTGTGATTTCTACCAGGTTATCGATGAAAGGATATCGAGGTTAGGGGGTGCAAAGCGTGCAACCGGGGCACAGATGTTTGAGCCGCTGCGGGCAAGGGAGGCAAATCCGGGGCAGGAGGCTCTATCTTGGGCAGCAGAAAGCTGTCCAGACTGATCAGGGCGTCTGGTCCAAAGAGCCAGGGACAAGACGCAGGACAAGGCACCGCTTCCCGCCAGCGGCTGAGCTGAGCACTGGTAGTCTCCCGTCTCTTCGTGCCAGCCGTAGCCGTAGTATCGCGCCTGGGCTGATCTGATCAACCAGGCCGGCTCTTTCCCTCTTCACACGTCGAATACCACACTGCTCCCCTTAGCTGACTCGTTTCTCCCCTCCCAGCCTGTCAGGCGGAAGATCGCTAGACTGATAGAAGAAGCCTGCATGCTCACGATCTCCTGACAGCAAGCTAGCAGCCTTCGGCAGTGCTACCAGAGCGAGAGCGACTTGCCCTCAAAGCAAGCGAGCCGTTTTTCTCTTGCAGAAGCCGATTCCTCTTCTTTTTAACAAAGCTCGCTTGTTTATGCTTTTCTACTGCTATTTCTCTTGGGAGGATAGCGACTGAAGAGGAAATTGTCAAGCGGCAAGCGGCGAAATGAGGGTGGCAGCAGGCCAGTGAGGCGCCAGCGGAATCAAGATGCTGACGCCTCGCATGCTCACTGGCGCTGAAGCTCGCCGGAGCCGTAGCCACATCTAGCTACCTAGGCTCGAAGCGAGCGCAGGCGAGGCCAGGCCCGTTCGGCCTGCTTGCGAGCCTCACGGACCCGAGCGCGGACCTCTTGCAGCCTGCTGGCCGGAACGATGCGAGCTGGCGGCCTCCCACGCTGGCGACGTTGCTGCAGTAATCGGATGATCAACGGCAGGGCCATGATCAGCGCCAGTGCTGGCAGGAGCAGGATCGGGCTAAAGGCGCGGCGCTCCTCGGGGGGACGGCCCTCAACCAGAGCAGCCAGCGCTGCCAGCGTCTGGCTGTAGATACGTCGCAGGCCCAAGGGAGCGAAAACACGCTCAAAGAAGCCGCCAAGGCCGCTGCCACCCTCCCACATAGTAGCGATGCGCACCTGGCTACGCTGCCCGTCGGCTATTGGGGTGACAGTCCAGGTGGTGACCAGCGAGGAATTCAGATCGCTCTCCGTCAATGTCTGTCCCCGTACCGGCTCGCTGACGCGCATCCGGTAGAGGCGTTCTCGTCCGCCAGCACGCAGGCGAAAGCTGATCACTGTGCCCTCGCCCTGGGCCCCCTGCTCAACACGGTAATCCTGGAAATTGGCCGGCAGAATCTGGGGGTGCCGTCCCTTATAGTCGGCCAGAATAGCATAGATATCTTCCGGCCTACCCGGAATAACCTTTTCGCTCTGAACGATAATTCTACTCACAAAATGCACTCCTTTCCTGATCTATATCGTCTTCTAGCAAGTATATATGCTGATCCGTCACTTCTCTCCTGCTCTCAGTATGGATACGCCCTATGACAAGCAAGTGTAGATATGCCGATAAATAGGCAGAGGGGCCTGTGTGAGGGAGAGAGGGGCTGAGACGAGCGAGCAGGCCAAAGGTCGGGCCGGGCGACCTGGCCGCCCTAGGGAAGGCTCGACGCGCCTGGTGCTGGGGTAGCTGTCGGGAGAGGAGACGGCGCTACTGAGGGGGTGCTGCTGCCGAGGGGTTGGAGAGTCTGGGGAGTCGTCGAGGGTTGAGCCAGACCCGAACTGACTGAAGCCGTTGGTAGCGGCGAACCTTTCAGCCCAACAGCACTGGCTACACGGATGGTGATCGCGGCGGCATTATCGGGCAGGCGCGAGCCGGGGCCACTAAGCACGATAGAGGCGCTATGGATACCAGCCTGCCGTTTCAACAAGGTCAGGGCCTGATCCCTGGTCTTTCCTTTGATCAGATTGGCCAACCGTAGACGCTCCTGATCATCAAGACGGTAGGCCCAGATGCCTTCTGCCTGCACATGCACGGTCAGCAGGCCTGGCTGACGCGGATTGGGGACAACTGAAACCACGCTGGTGATGATCTGCCCCACCAGGCTATAAGCCGGCCCAGGGCTCCGCGCGGCATCGTTGGTCAGCAAGCTCGCGGCAAGAACACGGGCCCCTACCTGATCGTAGACCTCGCCGCTGCAGATGACAGTCACGGTAACAGTGACGCTGGCGGCGCGGTCACCGGCCTGCTGGTTAGCACTCGTCAAAGCCGGGCATTGCACCGTACCCACAAAGCGCTCATTCGCCGTCGCTTGGGCCTGGAGAGCGCGCTGCGCCTCAGCAGTTAAGGGAGTCTGAAGGGCAGTGCTGGCCTGATCAATGTCGCTTTGCTGGACATAGGTATAGGGCTGAGGATCAGCACCGCCGCTGAAAGCCAGCGGATTTTGGACCGTGATGCCATTAGCGCAGCAGGGGGAGGCGCGGAAAGCAAAGGCTGGAAGGTTCCCTTTACTTCCGGGCTGTAAAGCATGGGCTGGAACGCTGGCGCTGGACTCTAACGGGGGGGCAGCGGCTGGCAAGAAAGCGGTCTGATCGGTAACGACTTGTACGCCGCTTGGGTCGCTCAGGATGGTGCCTTTGGGAACGCTTTGGGGCAGCGGCAAAGCGTTATAGAACGTCAGGATGCCCTCCGCTCGCGTCGCTGGCGTAACGCCGTGCCCACTGGCTGGCACCTGGCGGCTTTGGCGCAATTCTGGCGAAGCCAGAAAACGCGCACTAATCTGGTGCCGGGCGGCATTAGCTGGCAGGCCTGGCTGCGCACTCAGTGTATAGATCTGCTTGAGATCGCGCGTCTCGGGCGTAATGATCACGCTGGCAGCCACCGCCGCCCCGCTAAAAAGCTGAGTCAAAGGAATCAGCGTTAAACTGGCGAGTAGGAGCAGTCCGATGACGATGCCGAACAGCAACCAGGCGCGTTTACTGGCAAAGGAACTGCGGGCAGCTCGATTCAGGCGTGTGAGAGGAGGAAGCAGGCGCGGCCTGAGCGCGGGCAGCAAGGGAGGAAGGGCGCCAGTTGGCCCGGGAGAGGGAGCGGAGCGCTCGGGCGCTGTAGCGCTCTCCTGCTCAGCGTCGCTAATGCGGGCCAGTGCTGTGGGGGGACCTGGCGGAGTGCCTGCGCTCGCTTCTCCACCAGTGCGACTGGCAGGCTCGGGGGCCGAAGCCGAGCGCTCGGCTTCGGCTGAAGAGGCCTCTTCAGCCGGCGCAAACGGTGGCCGCTGAGTGGCGGCGTACTGTTCCAGCGAAGAAAAGACAGGTAAGCGTTGCTGGCGGGCATAAGCAGCCACTTTCGAGTCTGGAGGCGCGATGATGACAAGCTGAGTATGCAGCTCGCGCTGAAGCTGTCGCAGCCCCTCGAAGTCAACCTTACGATAGAAGGCCTTATTCTCTGCGGGCAGAATCAGCACCGTTTGCCAGCGCCCTAACTTCTCTTGCGTCATGATGGCGGTGAGCACGCTCTGTCGCGTATCCTCGGGCCGCACCTCGATGATGCTAATAGCCTGACTATGTAGTACTTCTGAGCGAGGCTGCTCACGAGAGTTGTGGTTTTTCGCCATTCGCGCCTCCTTGCTCTCTTCGAAGGCCGCCGCTGACTCGTGTAGCTCACTGCCTGGATTATGAGATTGAACGCTTGCTTTGTCAAGTAGCAAAAGAGGAGAACTGCTGTTCGTTCCAGCGCAAATACGCTACATGCTGGATATGACCCTTGACGGCCAGGGCCCCAATATAGGAGGGAGCAGGCTCAATGGTCAGGAGTGACCAGCGCTCAGGGGCCTCTGGTTCCTCGCGGCTGGCCAATAACTTGGCGGGCACCCCGGGCGCTAGAGAGACCTCGAAGGCATCCAATGGCAGAGAGAGGCCCTGGCCACGCGCCTTGACGTAGGCCTCCTTACGAGTCCAGCAACGAAAAAAGGACGACAGCCGCTCCTCGCGTGGCAAACTGCAGAGCGTATGGTACTCTGCTGGAGAAAAATAGCGAGCAGCAAGCTGCTCCAGTTCCTTTTCAGGTAAAGGACGTAAATATTCCAAATCGACGCCAATATCTTGCTCAAGCGTAAAAGCATAGAGCGCGAGCGATTCTGCATGCGACAGATTGAAAGTGATCGGCAGCGACGGACCCGTGGAGGATGGGGCCAGAAGAGGTTTGCCCCAGGGATTGGTAAGCAGGCGTAGCTGCTGGGGAAGAAGGCCGAGATAGCGGCTCAGGATCATGCGCAAGATCGCACGGGCTACAATGAAGCGCTGACGATCCGGCTCGTAGCGGAAGCGCGCGGCCCGCTGGCACTCGCCAGGCTCTAAGACGGAAGCAAGCTGGTCTACAGCGCCAGGGGGCACGGCCAGCGAAGCGCACCAAATATGGACCTCGCCAGGGGGCAGGCCGAGGCGAGCTGGTGGCTCTGACCAGCACTGCCAGTCGGAGATACTGCTCATGGAAAGATCCTCCCCCTCGCTCGTTGCAGGTAGAGAGAGCGCGCCTGCTGGGATAAGCGAGCCTGAGTGCTGGATGCGCTGCGTCCCGTCTCGCCTGAGCGGGCGATCTACTCTGACCTGGCCGCTGCGCTGCGAAGGCTCTCCTCTTCTCCTCATACTCACCCTCTCATTCATTACAGACGGCTCAACCAGGCCCTCTGTTTCAGCCAAGTAATCCTGCTCAGAGAAGCCCTGCCAAGATTTTGCCCGGCCTCGGCGGCCATCCGCTGACCACGACTCAGGCTCCTTCTCTCCCGGGACTTGACAACAGCGGCAAGAGATGGTATAAATCCCAAAAAAGCAACCCGTTCGAACAGCGAAAGGCGTCGCGGGATGAGTAGCGGTCAGGCCGCATTCAGAGAGCGAACGGTTGGTGCGAAGTTCGTATGCTGGCAGACCGTGAAGAAGGTCCCGAAGCCGCGAGAAGAAATCGCTCGCCCACGAGAGGAGAGCGAGAGTAGACCTCTGCCGGAGCCCCCGTTATCGGGCAAGAGTGTGGTCCTTCTTCAGGCCAGTGACTATGGCTGCCCGATGGATTGCACTCGTTGAGGTCGCTGCCGTGAGGTAGCGACGAAGGAAGGTGGTACCGCGAGAGCCATCGTGTCTGCTGTGCTCTTCGTCCTTGCAGGGATGAAGAGTTTTTTTATTGATAAAGACTGCTGGCCAGGCTGTCTCGTCCGGCCAGCTCTCTGGAGTGGTTGCTGACAAGCGATACGAAAAAAGGCCTTGAAGGGGACAGGTAGCGGTTCCTCCGATAGCCAGAGAGCGAGCGGTTGGTGGAAAGCTCGTCTATCGTGAGCCGTGAGCAAGACCCTGGAGCCGCGAGAAGAAATCATCCGCCCACGAGAGGAGAGCGGGCGGGTGAGAGTAGACCTCTGCCGGAGCCCCCGTTATCGGGCAAGAGTACGCTGGTGTGCTCGCAGAGGCCGGTGCGCAGTAGTACCGGCGAATGAAGGTGGTACCGCGAGAGCCGTCGATTGAGCTAGTTGGCGCTCTTCGCCCTTCGGCATAGAGAAGGGGCGAAGAGCATTTTTGTTTGTATTGTGATTCCTTTGACTAGACTTGACAACAGATGCACGTTTTCACATGCTGCTAGTCAGGAGGAGGAGAAATGAGCAAACTGGTGGCGCTCTGTCCAGAATGTGAGGCCGAAATTGACCTGCAGAACCGCCTGGTAGGCGAGATTGTCTATTGTCCCGATTGCAATGCAGAGCTGGAGGTGACCAATCTGGACCAGCCAGCGGTAGCCCTGGCGCCACGCGTCGAAGAGGATTGGGGTGAATAAGCCATGCGGCTGGCAATTCTGACCTCGCGCATTCGCGTAGAGGAGAAGCTGCTGATCGAGGCCATGCGCCAGCGCGGCATCGCTTTCGACTTGCTCAATGACGGAGAGTTGTTGCTAGATCTGGCGCGGCCTGACGAACGCTGGCGCGCCTACGATGCCGTGCTCTGCCGAAGCGTCAGCCAATCGCACGGCCTGGCTGTAGCCCAGGTTCTGGAGAGCTGGGGGGTGCGAGTCTTCAATCGCCCGGCGACGACGGCCATCTGTAACGATAAGCTGCAGACCACACTAGCCTTGCTGCGGGCAGGCATTCCTACGCCGCGCACCCTGCTGGCCTGCAGCGCTGAGAGCGCCCTGCGGGGCATCGAAGCCCTGGGGTATCCTGCCGTCATTAAACCGACGACTGGTTCTTGGGGTCGTCTGCTCGCGCGCGTCAATGACCGCGACGCCGCTGAGGCCGTGCTAGAGCACCGCGAGACGCTCGGCTCCTATCAGCATCATCTGCACTACATCCAGGAATATATACATAAGCCGCAGCGAGATATTCGAGCATTTGTAGTAGGTGAGCGTACGATTTGCGCGATCTATCGCACTAGCGAGCACTGGATTACGAACACGGCCCGCGGTGCGCAGGCCAGCAATTGCCCAGTCACCCCTGAGCTTGACGTACTCTGCGTGCGTGCTGCCCAGGCAGTCGGTGGCGGTATCCTGGCCATCGATCTCTTAGAAGACGAAGAGCGTGGCCTGCTCGTCAATGAGATTAATGCGACAATGGAGTTCCGCAACAGCATCGCCCCAACAGGGGTAGATATCCCTGGTGCGATGTTGGACTATATCGAGCAATGTGTGATGCAAGGAGCGGAGCGATGAGTCAGGTGCGCGTGGCGATCATCGGCGGCTCGGGCTACACGGCGGGTGAATTGCTGCGTCTATTACTCTTTCATCCCCAGGTAGAGATCGCGCAGGTGGCTTCGAGCAGCCATACAAATCAGTATGTGCATAGCCTCCATCCCAACCTGCGCAAGCTCTGTAGCCTGCGCTTCTGTCATCCTGATGAACTGGCGACGTGTGACGCTCTCTTTCTCTGCCTGCCGCATGGAGCGGCGATGCAGGCCATAGAGCGCTATCGCAGTCTCGCGCCGGTTGTTATCGATCTCTCGGCTGATTTTCGCCTGCGCTCGCCTGACCTCTATGCGCGCTGGTATGGGCAGACGCATCCACAGCCGAAGCTGCTGGCCGAAGCCGTCTATGGTCTCCCGGAGCTGCATCGGCAGGAATTGCGAGAAGCTGCGCTCATCAGTGGGACCGGCTGCATGGCCACAGCGGCCATTCTTGGACTGGCGCCGCTCTATCGGGCCGGCCTTGTCGATGCCAGCCTGCCCCTGGTAGTAGAGGCGAAAGTTGGTTCATCGGCGGCTGGCGCGACGCCCGGGCCGGGTAGCCATCATCCTGATCGCAGCGGAGCGGTGCGCTCATTTCAGCCGACCGGTCATCGCCATAGCGCCGAGTTAATTCAGGAGCTGGGCGCCCTGGCAGGCGGCTCATGGCAGCAGACGCTAGCTTTCTCGGCGACCGCTGTAGAGCTGGTGCGAGGCGTCCTGATCACTGCCCAGGTTTTCCTGAATACCGATCTGGATGAGCGAGCCATCTGGCGCCTCTACCGCGAAGCCTATCGTGATGAGCCATTCATTCGCCTGGTGAAAGAGCGCAGCGGTGTTTATCGCTATCCTGAGCCGAAGATTCTGGCTGGCAGCAACTACTGTGACATTGGCTTCGAGCTGGATGCGTCTCAGCGCCGCCTGGTTGTCATGGCTGCGCTGGACAACCTCATGAAAGGAGCCGCTGGCAACGCCGTGCAGGCGCTCAACTGTCGTTTTGGCTGGAGCGAGACTCTGGGGTTGACCTTCCCGGGGTTACATCCGATCTGATCTGAGTTCTGTTGGGTTCGCTAAAGAGAGGAGGCACAGGCCATGACTCTGGTTGTCAAGATTGGCGGTGGGGCCGGTATTGATGCTGCGCCGATCGTTGACGAGATTGCGCGTCTGGTTACTGAAGGCGAGCGGGTGGTATTGGTGCATGGCGGCTCGCAGCTCACCAATGAGCTGAGCGAGCGGCTGGGCCATCCGATGCAGGTGCTCACAGCTCCTAATGGCATGACCAGCCGCTATACCGATGCAGAGACGCTGCGCATCTACGCGATGGCGGTGGCCGGTCAGATTAACACGGAACTGGTGGCACTCTTGCAGCGGCGCGGCGTCAATGCACTGGGGTTGGCTGGAGTCGATGGACGCCTGTTGCTGGCGCGGCGCAAGACAGCGCTGCGCGCCGTGATGCCCGATGGTCGTATCCGCGTGGTGCGCGACGATTATAGCGGTCAGATTGAGCAAGTCAACGCCCCGTTACTGCGCCTGCTCCTGGAGGCGGGCTACACACCGGTGGTGGCGCCGCTGGCCTTGGGGCTGGAGGGAGAACGCTTGAACGTTGATGGCGACCGCGTAGCGGCGGCCATTGCGGCGGCCTTGGGCGTGGAGACGCTGGCGATCCTGACCAATGTGCCGGGCCTGCTGCGCGATCTGGCCGATCCGACGAGCGTGGTGCGTGTCATCGCAGCCCCGGATCTGGAGGAGTATCTCCCCTATGCTCAGGGGCGCATGCGCAAGAAACTGCTCGGCGCTCGCGAGGCTCTAGCGGGTGGAGTGCAGCGCGTGTGCATTGGCTCTAGCTCGCTGGCGGCGCTGCTGGCGGGTGACGGCACGGTCATCACCGCCTCTGTGGATCTGAGCGAGGCTGGTGCTGCCTCCTCCTCTTCCTCCTCCTCCTCCATTCCTGCTCTCTCGGGGGAGGTGCGGCGATGAGCACTCTCAGCGAAGCAGTCGCGCAGCCCGAGACGCTCATCGAGCTGGAGCGCCTTTACAGCAGCGGCGTTTACAATAAGCGTCCGGTGGAAATTGTGCGCGGTCAGGGGGCGCTGCTTTGGGATGCCCAGGGGCGTTGCTACATTGACTGCGCCGCCGGGCATGGAGTGGCGAACATCGGGCACGGGCGGACAGAGATCGCCGCGACGCTGGCGGCTCAGGCTCAACGCCTGATCACCTGTCCCGAGAGTGTCTACAACGATATGCGGGCGCGTCTACTCGCTCGTCTAGCGCAGCTCATGCCTGCCGGTCTGCAGCGCTTCTTTCTCTGCAATAGCGGGGCGGAAGCTGTCGAGGGTGCTCTCAAGTTTGCCCGCCTGGCAACCGGACGACCGGGCATTATTGCCACTCTACGCGGTTTCCACGGGCGCACTTTCGGGGCGCTCTCGGCCACCTGGGAGCGGAGCTATCGCGAGCCATTCGCTCCTCTGGTGCCAGGGATCACGCATGTGCGCTACAACGATCTGGCGGCTCTGGAGCGGGCGATTGACGACCAGACGGCAGCGGTTCTGCTTGAGCTGGTCCAGGGCGAGGGGGGCGTACATGTCGCTGATCCGGCGTACGTCCAGGAACTGGCCACACTCTGTCGAAAGCGTGGGGTCCTGCTGATTGTCGATGAGGTGCAAACCGGCTGCGGTCGCACGGGGCGCTTTCTGGCCTGCGAGCATTACGATCTGCAGCCTGACCTGCTCTGCCTGGCGAAAGGGATTGCCGGCGGGCTGCCGATGGGAGTAGTGGCCCTTGGCGAGCGCGTGGTGGCCAGCGGACGTCTCACGCCGGGCGTGCACGGCAGCACCTTCGGCGGCAATCCGCTGGTCTGTGCCGCAGCTCTGGAGACGCTCGATATCATCGAACGTGAAAAGCTGGCCGAGCGAGCGGCGCGCCTGGGGCAGCATGCGCTAGAGCGACTGCGCGCCATCTCGTCGCCGCTCATCCGCGAGGTGCGTGGTCTGGGCCTCCTGCTTGGCGTCGAGCTACGTACGCGCGTGCAGCCCTATCTAGAAGCGCTGCTGGAGCGCGGCGTACTGGCCCTACCGGCAGGGCCTAACGTGATCCGCCTGCTCCCGCCGCTGGTCATCAGCGAGGAGCAGCTTGATCAGGCTCTTGACTGCCTGGCGGAGGTCTTGCAGGCTGATCAGTCGAAGGCGCCAGGCGAGCGGCGTGCGGCGAACCCAGGGGTGATCTCGGAAGGGGCGGTCTCCCAAGAGCAGGCGGAAGTCGATCTGCTCTATCGCATGGTCAGCATTCCCAGTCTCTCCGGTCAGGAGCGATCTCTTGCCACCTGGCTCGCTGAATATCTCCCCCATCTGGGGCTACAGACCGAGCTTGATGCGGTCGGCAATCTGATTGCTACAGTCCCTGTGGCCACTGAAGCTGCAGAGCGGGCTCCGCTGGTGCTGCTCGGGCATCTCGATACGGTCCCCGGGGCCATTCCGGTGACAATCCGTGAGGGTAAGCTCTACGGGCGTGGGGCGGTCGATGCCAAGGGGCCACTAGCGGCCTTCCTGGCGGCGGCGGCGCGCCTGGCAAGGCACAGCAGGGCCGGGCTCCGGCGTCCCATCGTCGTCATCGGCGCGGTTGAGGAAGAGGCGGCTACCTCGCGAGGGGCGCGGGCTGTGGTTGGGCGCTATCGTCCCGCTGCTTGCATTATCGGCGAGCCGAGCGGCAGCCGGGCGGTGACGCTCGGCTATAAAGGGCGACTGCTGGTTGATGGACGGGCAGTGCGTCCCTGTGGTCACAGCGCCGGACCGCGCCAGACGGCGGCGGAGGCCGCAGCGGCTTTCTGGGAGCGGATCAGGCGGCATGCTGAGGCGTGGAATCGAGAGCATAGCGGTACATCAGCTTTTGCGGCGCTGCAACCGGTGCTGCGCAGCATCGAGAGCGGTCAGGACGGTCTGCAAGAATGGGCAACGCTGCGTATCGGCTATCGTCTGCCACTGGCCTACCCGGTGCAGGAACTACGCGACGAGCTGCGGCGCTGGGCGGCGGAGGCAGAGCTTGAGGTCGACTTCAGCGGCGAGGAAGCTGCCTTCCAGGCACCGCGCACAACCAGGCTGGTGCGCGCCTTTGTGCAGGCCATGAGGGCAATGGGAATCCAGCCTGCTTTGAAAGTCAAGACTGGGACCTCTGACATGAATGTCGTCGGACCGGTCTGGGGACCGGAAATTGTGGCTTATGGTCCGGGCGATGCGCGCCTGGATCATACCCCCGAGGAACACCTTGCTGTGGAGGAATATATGGAGGCCATTGCCATACTGGAGCGCGTGCTGATGAGCCTGGCCCAGGAGGCGGCTGGCGGAGAGGAGGGAGAGTCGTGAGACGACCGCTGCATATTCTGGATACAACCCTGCGAGAGGGTGAGCAGTTTGCCGGCGCTTTCTTCAATCTGGAGCAGCAGCTCACGATTGCTCGTATGCTGGATGCCTTCGGCGTCGACTTCATTGAGGTGCCGTCACCGATCGCCTCGCCGCGCATCCGCGACGCCATCGAGCAGCTCTGCGCACTGGGGCTGCGGGCGCGCATTGTGACCCACGTGCGTTGCGTCGAGGCGGATGTTGAGGCAGCCCTGGCGACGCCCGTGGCCGGTATCAATCTCTTCTACGGTACCTCTCCTGAACTGCGATCATATAGTCATGGAAAGCGCATCGAGCGGATTATCGCCGACGCCGTGCCGCTGATTCAGCGTATCCGGGCGGCGGGACGCTATGTACGCTTCTCGGCTGAGGATGCCTTCCGCAGTGATCTGGTCGACCTGTTGACCGTCTTTGATGCCGTGGTAGAGGCAGGAGTGGAGCGTATCGGCCTGCCCGATTCGGTCGGCATCGCTACGCCGCGCCAGGTAGAGCGCATCATTCATCTCTGCGCTGAGCGCTATCCCCAGGTGGGAATCGAGTTTCACGGCCACAACGATAGCGGCTGCGCCATCGCCAATACCATTGCTGCCTATGAGGCCGGGGCCGATTGCCTGGATGTGACCGTGTTGGGCATCGGAGAGCGCAATGGGATCGCTTCACTCAGTGGCTTGGTGGCCCAGCTCTACCTACACTATCCCGACACGCTCCAGCAGCGCGATCTAAGGCAATTGGCGCCTCTAGATGCCTACGTTGCTCAATGTCTTCATCTCCCTATTCCCTTTAATAATCCGATCACGGCGCCGTATGCCTTCACGCACCGGGCGGGCGTTCATACGCGGGCCATTCTCAACAATCCGCGAGCCTATGAGATTCTTGATCCAACGGACTTCGGCCTGGAGCGCCGCGTCGATCTCGGCTCGCGCTTTACGGGCAGCCATGCTATAGCTCATCGGGCTGCGGAACTGGGGCTACAGCTCAGCGATGAGCAGGTGCGAGAGCTGACCTGGTCGCTGAAGATGCGTGCTGAAGAAGGGCCGCTTTCACCGGAGGCGGTCGATGCCTTTATTCGATCCTGGTATGAAGAACAGAGGAGTACGGCATGGGAACGCTAGCCGAAGAGATCTTTAGCTATAAACTGGGCCGGCCAGTGAGCGCTGGCGAGATTGTGATTGTCGACGTTGATCATGTTATGAGCCATGACACGACCTCGCCGCTGGCTATTCAAGCCTTTCGTAAGCTGACGGGCGAGCGTGGAGGGCGCGTCTTTGATCCGGCACGTGCCCATATCATCTTTGATCACATCGTCCCGGCAGCGACCGTAGCAGCGGCCACCCTCCAGCGCGACATTCGGGCCTTTGCGCGTGAGCAGGGCATTCAGATCCTTCAGGAGGGCATTTGTCACCAGGTGATGCCGGAGCGCGGCTTTGTGGCGCCAGGCGAGATTATCGTGGGAGCTGACAGCCATACCTGCACCTATGGCGCGCTCGGCGCCTTCGCCACCGGTATGGGGTCGACCGATATTGGCGTTGCCTATGCTACAGGGCGAAGCTGGTTCCGTGTCCCTGAGACCATCAATGTGCGCCTGACGGGCCGTTTGCAGCCGGGCGTATATGTCAAAGATGTAACCCTGGAGCTTGTGCGCCGCATCGGCGTGGACGGGGCCAACTATCGGGCCCTGGAGTATAGTGGCCCACTGGTTGAGGCCATGTCGATCAGCGAGCGCTTTACACTCTGCAACATGGCCATCGAGATGGGCGCCAAAACCGGGCTGGTGGCACCTGATGCCACGACCGAGGCCTGGCTACGCGGGCGCGTCAACCGTAGCTATCCCATGCTGCAGCCGCAGAATCCACGCTATGAGCGCGTAGTGGAAGTCGATGTCTCGGATCTTCCACCGTTGATTGCCTGCCCGCCGGATGTCAATAACGTTGTCCCGGTTGAGCAGGTAGAGCATATTCAGATCGATCAAGTCTTCCTGGGCACCTGCACCAATGGTCGACTGGATGACCTGGCCATTGCCGCCTCGATCTTGCGCGGGCGCACCATTCACCCCAATACACGCATGGTGGTGATTCCGGCTTCGCGCGAGGTCTATCTGGAGGCGTTGCGCTTGGGTTACATTGAAACCTTCATCCAGGCGGGGGCCTCAGTGGGCACGCCGGGCTGTGGTCCCTGTATTGGCAGACATTTCGGCGTCCTGGGTCCCGGTGAGCGCGCCCTGACGACGATGAATCGCAATTTCACTGGACGCATGGGTGACCCCACGGCCGAGATCTATCTAGGCAGTCCAGCCACGGTAGCGGCGACTGCCATCACCGGACACATTACTGATCCACGCCAGTTTCTGGCCTGAGCCTGAGCGTGGTAACCGGGCGGCGAAGCTGGCCTCGGAGCCTCGGAGCTATCAGTGACGCCTGCTTTTTCAGGCAGGTAGAGGGCCAATTGCTGCAGAGAGTGAGAGAAGGAGCGAGAAAAATATGGGGCGTATATGGAAGCTTGGTGACAATATCAATACCGATGTAATCATCCCAGGGCGCTATAACGTGACGACTGACCGGGCGCAACTGGCAAAATACTGTCTTTGTGAGATTCTGCCCGAATTTGCGGCGCAGGTGCGGCAGGGGGACATTATCATGGCGGGCCACAACTTCGGCTGTGGTTCCTCGCGCGAGCATGCCCCGGCGGCCATTCAGGCCAGTGGTGTCAAAGCGGTGGTAGCCCGCAGCTTTGCCCGCATTTTCTACCGCAATGCCATTAACATCGGGCTACCAGTGCTCATCTGTGAGGAGGCCGTCCTCAATAGCGAGGACGGTCAAGAAGCCGAAGTTGACTTAGAGCAGGGGGTGATTACTAATCTGACCACCGGGCAACGCTTTCAGGCCCAGCCGCTGCCGCCCTTTATCGCCCGGATTGTGGAGGCTGGGGGCATCATTGAATATATTCGGCGTGAGGGCACGCTGCGATGAGCGCGAGCATCTTTCGGCGGAAGCTGGCCCCGGGCGAGTCGGACATCATTTGTGTGGTAGCAGGAGATGATGCCGCGCCCGAAGTGGTCTGGCCCACGGTGGAAGTCCTGCGCTGCCTGGTACCGGAGCTGCGCTTTGTCGAGGGCTGCAGTGGGCGCGAAGCTGAGAAGCGCTATGGGACGGCCTTCCCCCAGGAAACGCGTGAGCTGATCGATCGGGCGGTGTGTACGCTCTTTGGGGCCAGTGGCGGACCGAGCCGGCCCGTGCTCTGGTATCTACGCTGGGGCAAGGATACGCGGGTCAACGTGCGTCCAGTGCGCTGGCAACCGGGCTATCGCAGTCCCCTGCGTGAGCCGGAGCGCGTCGATTTTGTCATTGTACGCGACAATCTGGAGGGCATGTATCCGCCGCGCGAGGGGGATCTTGCCGAGCTGACGGCCCTGGCAAGTAGCCGCAGTTGGTGGCAGCCGCCGCCGGTAGAGCGAAAGGGGGCCTATGCGGTACGCATCTGTACCGACGAGCAGATGGCCTATGTAGCGCAGGCGGCCTGTGAGTTAGCGCTGCAGCGCAAGGCCCAGGGCTATGCGGGACGGGTGACGCTGGGGGCCAAGTATTCGATTCAGCCGCGCACCGATGGACGCTTTCGCGAGATTGTGCGCGAGACAGTGGGTCGCTATGCGGAGCTGGAGTATCAGGAATTTCTCATTGATGACCTGGCGCGGCGCATGGTAGCGGTCCCAGAGAGCCTCGATGTCGTCGTGCTGTCGAACGAGCATGGCGATATTCTGGCCGATATGGCTGCCGGCTGCATTGGAGGCCTGGGTTTGGCGCCGAGCGGCTGCTATGGCCCCACGTATGCCTATTTTGAGCCGGTGCATGGCTCGGCCCCGGACCTGGTCGGCAAGGGAGTGATCAACCCGACGGCCATGCTGCTCTCTGGGGCGATGTTGCTGGATTATCTAGGCTATGAAGAGTCGGCCCAGCGTCTGAGAGAGGCCATTGCTGAAGTATATCGGCGTGGGCAGGTGCTGCCTCCTGATCAGGGCGGCGCGGCCACAACGGCGGCATTCGTGGAGGCGGTGATGCGCTTGCTCTCGTAGACGAGGAGCCTCTAGAGGATAAAAGTGCGCCTCGGCTGCGTCTGGCGGCGTATGCTAGCTACCAGATGCAGCCGGGGCGTGCTTCTTTGTTGGGTCTTTTGGAATGGGAGAGGCCGATACTGCTGGACCTGAGTTGCTCCTTTCGGGGTCAGGTCAGAAAGCGCAGGGGAGCAAGCAGCCACTCGCTAAGGCGCACGTACCAGGGACGCTGCTCCCAGTCTTCCAGGCTCAGCTCAAAGGCGTTGGTCTTGTCGTACTTGAAAAGGACCTCCATCTGACGGGCCAGGTCGCTGTTATAGATCTCTACATTGATTTCATAGTTGCCGATCGAGCTGAGGCGGTCGAGGTTGGCGGTGCCGATGGTCGACCATTCGCCATCGATGGTACAGGTTTTGGCGTGGAGCATATGACGGTAGCCAAAGATGCGAATGCCGGCCTTGAGGCACTCGCTGAAGTGGCTGCGTGAGAGCCAGTCGGCGATGATGTGGTTAGACATCCAGGGGACAAGGATTTCAACGTCGACGCCGCGACGGGCGGCAGCCTTGAGGGCGTCGAGCAAGATGGAATCGGGGACAAAATAGGCGTTGGTGAGGTAAATGAATTTCTGGGCGCGATCGATGGCCTCAATGTACATGTCGCGGATGGGGAACATCAGACGCAGGGCGCTGGTGCCGCGCACATTGATGAGCGGGTTGAAGCAGCGCGGGTGGCGCCGCGTGATGCGTTCGTGTGGAGGCACATGCTGGTTCCAAAAGTCGACGAAGGACTGAGCCAGGTCGGCGGCGGCTGGCCCGCGGATGCGCAGGTGAGTGTCGCGCCAGCTCGTGGCATAGGTTTCGCCAATGTTGTAGCCGCCGATAAAGCCGATCTTGCCGTCGACAACGAGCAGTTTGCGATGGTCAAGGGCGTAACGCCGGGGGTCAAAAAGGTGCCAGGGATAGCGGAACGCCTGGTACTGAAGCACATGGATGGTTGGGGGGAAGATTTTGAATTTGCGTGGGACGACCAGGTTGGCGAACCAGTCAAAGATGACGTAGACGGCGACACCTTCTTCGGCCTTACGAATGAGGTGCTCTTTGAAGGCGCGACCGATGCTGTCATCTTTCCAGATATATGATTCCAGATAAATAGTCTCTTGCGCAGAGTCGATGGCGGCAAGCATGTCATCGTAGAGGTCGCGTCCGTAGTCGTAGAGCTGCAGGTGGTCTTCGCCGATGGTGACTTCTGCGAAGCGGGTATGTGGGAAGCCGCCCTGGGGAAGATAGCGCTTGCGCTGGCGCGAGATGACTTGCAGGATGATCAGGGTGATGGCTTGCGCGCCGAGGATAGCCCCCAGAGCCCGTAAGAGTAGACGCTTCAGGGAGAGATGACGGGCGAGGAAAATGAGCAATGCCATCGCTGTGCTACTCAGACTGCTGCGCTCTCTGTTCTTCATATGGTCAATCTCCATTTGTTCCGCGAGGATGGCGGGTTGGGTTGTTTGGGCTGTTCGGTGCGGACTGATGTGTCGTGTGCCGCCAAGCTGACTGACTGGTGAGCAAGCTAACCCCCGTTGCCCTCTGCTGTTCCTGGCTGCCCTGATATGATAGCGTACTTTGCCCCCTCGGGGAAGGTGACAATGGACTAGGCTTAAAAATCATTGGCTGATCGTCACCCTGGGCAGGAACCCCCCTGCTACTTCCTGGTCATGATCAGCCCTTAGTTCTGTATGAGTATTGCTGGTCACTTGTGTAACAATGGATTGCTAAAAGGCTGTATATATGGTACATTTGCATGTTGTTAGATTAAGGAAATAAAGGTATTTTTTACTGAAAAATTTTGTGCCTACTAAGGTCACTGGCATGTATGACCAAATAAAATTTTCTGAAATTTGTGTAGGAGTCCATATCCTCCTTTGAGGAAAGGGATCTATAACTATGCTATACTCCTATTGCTTGCCGGGTAGGGCGACCAGAACGTGCTGTAGACATCAGAAGGAGGTAGTGCAGCTGTGGCCTATGCGCTGGTAGCACTCGATACTGATCGCATCAAAAGCTATGTCTTCGGCACCGACCGACTAAGAGAGATCCGTGGAGCCAGCTCCATCCTTGACCGACTCAACCGTGAGATCATGGAGGAGATTGCCAGGGACCTCGACCCCAGGGCGCAGGTGGTCTATGCCAATGGTGGCTCAGGCCTCTTCCTACTGGCCGAAGACAAAGCCGAGGAGTTCGTGAGGCGCGTTCAGGCGAAGTATAGCGAAGAAACCCGGGGTGGGGCTACTGTCACTGGCGCTGTGCAACGGCTGCCAGCGGGATTGGCAGAGCGTGATCTGTGGAAGGCCCATCTGCAAGAGCAGCTTGCTCTGCTGCTCTACAAGCTGCGCCGTGCCAAGGAATGCCCGCCAGCCACCGTGGCCCGGCCATCCCATCCGCTGTTTCAGCTCTGTGACTCCTGTGGCCTTGAATATGCTGCTGGCCAAAGCCCCTGGAGAGAGCCTCGGGAAGAACACCAGCGCTACTGCGCTATCTGCCTTCAGAAGAGAAGTGAGGATGCTCAGATCAAGAAAAGTATTGAGAAAATGGCGGCCAGGCCACAGGAGGTGAGGCCAGGCTCTGGCGAAGACGCGAAGCAAGCGGTACTTTGGGCCAATCTGATCAATCGGTTACATAGAATAGCGCCTGATTACTTTCTCAAGGATGGCCAGCCAATCGTGCCCAAGCGCCCGCGTGATATCGATACCTTGCGCTCCGTAGCCAGCGCCAGTCAAGGCAGCATCAGGGACTATCTCGGCCTCATCTACGCCGATGGCAACGGCATGGGCGGCAAGATAGAAAAATGCTTGACCCTTGGCGAAATCAAAAAATTCGCCAAGAGCATTGACGATGCCATCTACGAGGCCCTGGCGACCGCTGTCGCCAGGCACCTTTCCCCGGTCCACGTCAGCGGCCTGCTCGCTGAAGAAGACGAGGAAAATGGCCAGACGGAACAAGGCGGTCAACCGAAGAAAGATAGTTATTTCTTCCCCTTCGACGTGCTTCTGCTTGGCGGTGACGACCTGATGTTGCTGACCAGCGGCGATCGTGCCCTTCAAGTAGCGCTGGAGGTGGCCCGTGTCTTCCGCTCGGAGGCGCGTGAGCAGCAGGGCACGCTCTCGGTGGGGGTAGTTTTTGCTCCCCTGAAGTATCCCTTTGGTCTGATGCGCAGCCTGGCTGAGAATGCACTCAGGTTCGCTAAAAAGCAGGCTCATGCTAGCAAATGGCATAGCACCGGAGACGATGACGATACGCGCCTCAATTTCCTGGTTGTCGCGGGCGCTGCTACCCACGAGTTTGACTATCTCTACCAGACAGTCTACTCCAGGCGCGAGGGCAACAGCGAATTCTGCGCCACGCTGCGCCCCTATCGACTCCCCGTGCTGGAGGCTCTCCTAGAAGCCATTCGCCAGGCGAAGCGCCTGGGTTTTCCGCGCTCCAAGCTGCATCAGCTCCGCGAAGCGGTTCTCAAGATGAACCGGACCAGCACCGTTCTCGCGGCGCTGGCTGCTTTGCAGGGCTGCCACGACAGAGAGCGTGAGTTCCTGCTGAGATGGCTCTATGACTTCAATCAGCGCTATCTCCTTCAGAATGGCCAGCCGGCAGAAGAGGCCGGCACCATCCAGGGGTTCCCGCGAGTGATCTTCCCCTGGTCGTGCCTGCAAGCCCCAGGCCAGTCTGGACGAGAGATCTACCTGACGCCTCTGCTTGACCTGGTCGAACTCTACGATTTTGTAGCCGTACAGGAGGGCGAGCGTGAAAGCGAGGACTGACCGCCTGTCGATCGATTACAGCTTAACATTCCTTACTCCCTTCCACTTCGGGACCGGCTTCCGCTGGGGATTGGTCGATCGTACAGTAGCGCGTGATCGGCACGGCTGGCTCTACGTACCCGGGGCTACCTTTAAGGGGGCCGTCCGCGAACGCTGCGAGCAATTGGCCCGCACCTACGAAGAGCTGGCTGAAATGCGCCATCTCATGGCTACCCCGCATGATGATGAGCTTGCCCTGCGCGGCCTCGGGTCACGTGTCAGCATGATCACACGTATCTTCGGCTCGCAGATGCTGCCCGGAACGCTCTTCTTTGACAACGCCCGCCTCTCGACAGCCTCAGAGACGGCTTCGACTGCAGGAACAGCACCGGCAACAGAAGGAGCGCAAGAGTCCCCCGAGGCTCTGGTAACTTCCTATACCCAGGTGCGTCTGCGGCGCCTCACGCGCACGGCGGTCCCTGGCGCCCTCTACACTAGCGAGTTTGGTCGGCGCCATCTGACTTTCCACGGCACGATTCGCGGCTGGCTGACCTGCCTTCCTCTTGATGAGAAACCGCGTAGCCCAACCTACTCGCTGCTGCTCTTGCTCGCTGGCCTGCATTTAGTCGAGCAGCTCGGAGCCAACAAGTCAACAGGCAAGGGACGTTGTCGCTGCGAGGTACTGCGTCTGGAAATCAACGGCGAGGAGTATCCTCCCGAGGAATGGCGCGGCTGGCTAGCCCACCTCGACGAACTGACGTACTATTCGACGGCGCAGGAGGAGGAGATGAAGGAATGAAAGCTTTCTCCCTACTGCTGCAAGCTCGCTCTCCGCTGGCCATTCGCGCTGATCATGCCCCCGCTGGGTTTGATTGCCTGGACTACCTGCCTGGCACCAGTCTAGCTGGCAGCCTGGCCAGCCTCCACCGTCTGCTCTATCCGGCCCAGCGCGAGGAATTCAGGCGCCTCTTTCTCAGCGGGAGCGTCCAATTCCCCGATCTCCTGCTCGCGCCCCTGGTCGTACGGAATGGGAGCGGGACCAGGCAAGAGACACCGCTGAGTCCTGTCTATCCTCTACCTCGTACAGCGCAGAGCTGCAAGCGCTATCCTGGCTTTAAGAGCGGTAACGGCCCAGAAGCCAGCGAGAGCGGACATGGCGTTTACGACACCCTCTTCGCCTGGGCCGCCTTTGCTCTGCAGTCCAATGATGAACCGCGAGCTATCAAAGCTCTCCAGAGACAGCACTTATGCAAGGTCTGTAGTGCTCCAATGGAGAGTATTGCCGGCTACTATGCGCGCCAAAACGGGGCCTTCCATCTGGCCGATTACCGGGGGCGGCGGCACTTGCAGACCCATACCGGCATCGATCGCCTGCGGGGAACCGTGCAGGAAGAGATTCTTTACAATCGTGAGGTTCTGGAAGAGGGAACCTGCTTCTGGGGATTGTTAAAGGCCGCCGACGAAGAGGCTCCCCTGCTTCAGCGCTTTCTTGAGGAGGCGGGCCATTCGGGTCTGGTGCGCATCGGAACGGGACGCACGCGCGGCCTCGGCGCAGTTGAGCTGACGCTGACTCCCCTGCAAGATCCGTCGCTGTCTTTGGCCGGTTTCCGCGAGCGCCTGCTGACCTTCGATCGCAGGCTGAGGGACTATCTGACCGACTACAAGATTCCAGAGCCATGCCAGGGTCGGAAGCCTTTCTACTTTGCGCTCACGCTCTACTCGCCGACCATCCTCTGCGATGAATTCCTGCGCTATCGTGGTCGCATCGATGAAACAACTCTGGCGGAGCTGCTCGGTTCACCTTTCACCAGCAATGATGTGCGCTGTCTCCACACGGCGGCGGCTGTGTGCCGTGTCACAGGCTGGAACGACCTGTGGGGGCTGCCGCGTCCGGCGGAGTACGCCATTGAACGCGGCTCGGTCTTCCTCTTCGCCTACTGGGAGCGTAGCGATGTCGACCTTGATCGGCTGATTGAGGCCCTTTTCCGCCTGGAAGAGGAGGGCGTCGGTCGCCGTCGCAACGAGGGTTTCGGTTGTATACGTGTTTCTGATCCTTTTCATTTTGAGGTGTTAGACCATGAGCACAAAGGCCAAGGCTATCCCGGAGAGTCAGCTTGTGATTGCTGTGAGTAAGGAAGCCGATAAACCGGACTTCTATGATCTGGCCGAACGCCTTGGATACCATGCAGCAATCGCCCTGAAGAAGGAACATCGCTCGCAGATGACCGGGCTGGAGGCTGTCGCCAATGGAACGCTCAAACGTAGCGATGTCCTGGACTATGTCAAGAAGCAGATCGCACGCTTTGGCTATTGGCGCCTGCCATCGCATAACGATGAGATCGATCCACAGACGGGATTCGGCGAGCGTTTGCTGCTTGTCCTGGAGCAGGATCTAGCCAAGCGCGCTGACAGAGTCTGCCAGGAGCTGGGCATCGGCGAGAAAACTGAGGAGGACCGTCAGCTGCGTCGGCATGTGCATCTACTGCTGATGCGTCAATTTATCCGCTCAATGGTGGCCCACTATGAATTTCGCTCAATGGTGGAGGGCCACAAGGAGGTAGAAGCCTTTATGGAGCGAAGGAGGTAGCGCTCATGCTCTCCGGGCAGCAGATCAGAGCTATTGCCCTGCTCAGCGACGAGGTGCTCTATCCCGAGGCGATAGACTTCATGCGCCAGTTGCTGGAAGAGGAAGACTGTAAGCCTTTGTCCAGTAGCCAAATCAACGACCTGCATTCCATCTCACTAGCCCACAACTACCAGGCGCTGCGTGATTTCATCACCCATCAGGCCGAACGTAACTGGCCTGCCAGTAAAAGGAATATTGAAATCTTCTATCAAAATCTAAAGAAATATATGGATAATATGCAAAAGAAGCGCCTGAAAACTGAGTTCCATCTGCTTGATGACCAGGGAGGGATACAGGCAATGCGCGCCCAGACTGAGGAGCTGATGGCTCAGTTGATGGCTGAATTCATTCAGCATCTGGTGGCAGAAAACAGCCGCCAGGAGGCGCGCCGCAAGCAACAAGAGGAGCAGGCTAACAAGAATCTTGCCAGGGGAGAGCGATCATGGCAATGAATCATCAGCTCTATGCCAAAGACCCCGTGCGGCGGCTGCGCCTGCGCAACCGCTATCTCTTCAAGGGACGCCTGGTCATGGAGACAGCGCTCCACATCGGCGGTGGCAGGCTTACCCTCAGCAGCAGCAGAAGCCCGATTGTCCTGACGCCCGAAAACATCCCTTTCATTCCGGGTTCAAGCTTCAAAGGGGCATTGCGCAGCACTGTAGAGAAACTGGTGGCCGCTCTCGCGGATCTTCCTCAGCCGCGCTTGCGTACCTGCGGCCTCATTGAGAGGCAACAAGAAGAGCTAGAAGAGATCCAGAGAGGGGGAGGAAGTCTTGATAGCATCTGCCCGACGGCACGCCAGCGCACCATAGCTGAGGAAAGGCGCCAGCGGGGCGAGCTGGACCTTCTGCCTATTCTAGAGCAGCTTTGTCATACATGCCGTCTCTTTGGCTCACCGTTCTCCGCCTCACGAGTCAACGTCAACGACCTCTACATTCCCGAGGAGGAATGGAGCGGCATCATTCAGCTGCGCGACGGCGTCGCCATCGAACGCGACAGCGAGCGCGCCAAGGAAGGCCTCAAATACGACTACGAGGTCGTGCCGGCCAGCACTGCCTTTGACCTGGAGATCACTCTAGAGAACGCCAGCAGAGAAGATCTCTGGCTACTCAGTCTGGGACTCAGCGAGTTTGTCAACGGCTTCGGAGCAATCGGCGGCATGCGTTCGCGCGGCCTGGGGGCCTGCCGCCTGCGCGACCTGCGTGTCTACATTCTGGAGCTGGAGGAGGAAGAGACAACCGATGGCGGGCACAGGGAGCTGAGTCCCGAGGAGCGTGCCCGGCGTCTGCAGCGTTACCTGCTTGGGCACAGTCCCGAAGAGAAATTTAACCGCGTCGAAGACGGTGAGAGCTTCCTGGCGCAGCAGATTGAACTGCTGTTTAACGCCAGGTAACAAACGAGACGGGAGGTTGTCACCGATGCTCAAACAACTCCTCAATGAGGCCCGCTTGCGCCTGCGTATCACCACCACCGGGCCACTGCTCGTGAGATCTGGTCTGCCTACTGTCAGCGGGCCGGATATGACGCCAGTGCTGACCTTCCGCAACGGACGTCAGGAGCCGTTCCTGCCCGGCAGTTCGCTCAAAGGGGTCTTTCGCAGCCACGTAGAGAAGATTGTCGCCAGCCTGAGACCGCGGGTGGTTTGCTACCCCTTCGCTGGCAGTGAGGAGCAGGAGGCCGATCTTGAGGAGCGCCGCCGCACCTATCGTGATTCCTGCGGCGAAAGCTTCAATCGTGAGGTCAGGCACAATGAGACTCTCCGCCGCCATCTCGAAGCCCGTACAGATGAAGTCTATGCGCGTTCCTGCCCGGTTTGTCGCCTCTTCGGTTCAACCTGGTTTATTGGGCGCCTGACCATCACCGATGCCTATCTTGTTTCGGCCCCTATCCGCGAGCAGCGCGATGGTGTGGGCATTGATCGCCTGACCGGCGGCGCTGCCCACGGAGTCAAATTTGAGCTAGAGGCCATCAGTGAAGGGGTCGCCTTCGAATGCGCGATTCATCTGCGGAACTTCGAGATCTGGCAGCTTGGCATGCTCTTTGTGGTCCTGCAAGACCTGGAGGATGGCCTGATTCGCATTGGCTCAGGGCGCTCGCGTGGCCTGGGCTGGGTCAAAGGGGCCATCAGTCAGGAAGAGCACGAGGGCTGGCCCGGCGGCTTTGTCACGGCTACCATTCGCGGCAGCGATGCGCGCGAGCCGATCGACGAGCTGTGGGGACTGGGGCGCTGGCTGAATGAGCAGCCTGCTGCCAGGGAGACGAACTTAGGTCGTTACGGGACCTGGTATGACGATCTGGTCAAGCTGCCTGCTGGCATTGAACGACGCCCGCGCGGCATTCGCCACCTGCGCGTCTTCACCAATGAGGCCCTGGCGCAACTCCGCGAGGAGGCCATTGGGCACTTCATTCGTCGCATCCAGGAATGGCCAGATGAGTCAGCAGTGCGGGCTGCCTTGGCAGCAGGAGGACGCGTATGAGCGAAACAGCATCTCCTGCATGTGACGCGCAGTCTGGTGAGGTTGTTGCCAGCGCATCTGTGACGCGCGCTGTCCTCGAACAGCTTGTGAAGCCTTTTCCTTCAGAGGCCTTCTTTCTTGGCGAACATTTGCCCGGCACGGTCGTGGATGATAATCGGCAAATGCGGCGCCTTTTGGTGCGCTTTGCCCGGCTGAGCGAGGTGCAACAGATGGCGGGGGACCCTCTGCCGTGGACTGCTTATACCTGGGGACGTGTCTTCTGCGAAGAAGGAGAATTGCGCTGGGATGGCAGCGAAGGAGAGCTACGCGTAGTCTATCTAGGACAGGCGCACTTGTTGGCCGAGCCTTTGCAGGCAAGCTCACGTCCGATAGCGGGTCTCAAGCGCTATCCTACTACCTACTATCTCTTTGGAGAGCGCCCCCGTGATGTGAAGCCCCAAGAGGTAGATGTGGCCCCTGAAGAGCAGCGGCGTCTCTTTCTGACCACGCGCATCCCGCGGCCTCTACTCTATCCTGCCGAGCTGTTGCCGACAGAACGGGTAACCCTGAAAAGCTACTACTACCAGAATCCTGCGGACGGAACAACCCTCTACTTCCGCTTTGCCGGTCTAGAGGCCGAGTCGTTGCCCACAAAGACGAGAGGAGGGCGGTCATGAACCCGTATGATTTTGCGCGCATTGATTGGGACCGTCCCCCGGAGCGGCGTAAGCCCGTCTGGCATCATCGCCTCTTCGGCGCTGGTCTCCCACGGCTCTACAGCGGCAGATTGGAGCTGCGCTTGACGGCGCGCACCCCCATTTTTATCCCGGCCTACTCGCTGGCGGCTGCTGGCAAAGCGATCAGAGATCCGCGTAAGCCAGAGCCTTTCCTCCAGGATGGAGCTGGCCACTATATCATTCCCGGCACCTCGCTCAAGGGCCTGCTGCGCAGCCTGGTTGAAACCCTGGGCAACGGCTGCCTGACGCTCTTCGATGGCAACTATGAGCAGGAGAAAACAGGCGAGCGGCGCTTTAAGGCAATGTATAAGGATAAGGTGAAGCCTACGTTCTTGCACTGTGAGAACGATACCGGCCTGTGCATCTCCTGCCGCATCTTTGGCTCGCTTAAGGAGGGCAAACGAAGCGTCTTTATGGGGAAGGTCAATATCGGGGATGCTCACGCCGATCCCGAAACGGTTGTTCTCTATGAGCCAATGTATACCAAGCCCCTGGTTGAGCCGAAGCCGCATCATCGCGCCTTCTATCTCGATGAGCAAGAGCGCTACATCGCCGGGCGTAAGTTCTACTTCCACCATGATCCCAGTAAGGAACCGTTACGGGAGGGCGGCTATGTCTACTTCACGCGCGCGCAGCCGGCCAACCGCTATATTCACCCGCTGGACTACGACACCGTCTTTTACGCCCGCCTCGACTTTACCAATCTGGAGCGTGATGAGCTGGGTGCGCTGCTGTTGGCCATTGTGCTGGAAGAGGGCATGTGTCACAAGATCGGCTACGCCAAGCCGCTGGGCCTTGGCTCGATCGCCCTGGAGCCGCTGCGTCTGGAGCTGATCGACTATGCGCGGCGCTACAGCCTGACCTCCCGTGGTCAGGCTGGCAGAGAGCAACTGGAGGGTGAGGCTCTGTCTCAGTTTATCGGCGAGCTGGTAGGGGAGTTCAAGCGCGAGCACTTACAGCGGCTGGCAATGGAGGATCTGCGTCGTATCTGGCGCTGGCCGCCTGATCCCGATGTCGAATACTACTATCCTGACAAAGCTGGGTGGTTCGATCTGCCCGAGAACGCCCGCAAGCGTATCGCTGAGACGCGCGACTCTGCGTAGAAGGGAGACCTCTTCATGGGAACGAATCAGTCAAAAACCTTTGAAATCCTTTGTTTGTATGCCAATGATAGTAAGAGAGGCTTTGATGATTTAAAGAAACATTTTAGTAATTTTGGAGAGATAGGGGATATTCAAAATATCTCACCGGGTAAGCCAGTGAAGGAGGAGCGGATCAGGCTGATCAATCAGGCGCGGCTGGTGATTCTGCTGATCAGCCCTGAACTCTCGGATTCGCTGAGAGAAGAGGCCAGCATGGCCTTAGAGCAGGCGAGAAGCGGAAAGATTGAAATTATTCCTATCTTGTACAAGACCGTAGCTCTTGAAGGCACTGATCTGGATGGACTGCAGCGCTTGCCGCGCGATGGAAAGGCTCTCACTCAGCACGAGGGGGATGATCGCAATAGGGCATGGAAAGAAATTGCTGAGGAGATTCAGAAGATCTGGCGAGGCCTCGTAGCCTCCCTCGACGCAGGCTCTGGAGCAGAGAAGAAGGAGAAGACGACGATGAAGGCAGGCCAATCCGAAGCTCATCAGTCTCAGCAGCAAGAGCAGGACCCCACCAGGCCGGCCACTGTTTTCATCAGCTCTGCTGCCGACGCTGGCAAAAACCGCGAACAGCTAGAGCTCATGCTGCGCCTGCGCGGCCTCAAGCTCTGGCACCGCGACAGCGAGGATCTGCCCTTTCTCGGCATACGCGAGAAGGCGGCAGAGCGGGCGGTTGGCACGCTGGCCGACGCCTACTTGCTCTACCTCACACCCGAGGCCCTCAAGCGGCCTCAGCTCTGGCGGCCCGAGGCGCACGCCGCCCTGCAGCGCCAGCAAAGCGAGCCGGAATTTCCGATAGTTTTAGTCCTCCAGGGGGTCAGCCGGAAGAGAGCGCAGAATGCCTTGGAAAAGGTCGGTCTCGGGAAGCTGATCAGTTTTATTGGCGGCGAGCTTGAGCCGGAAGAGAGCGATCAGCAGGCAGTAGACGGCAAGCTGCGTTTGCTGGCTCGCGCGATCTTGCGCCAGGCATTTCACCAGCGCCAGCATCGTGCGAGGGCTGGAACCGACTATATGCCCTTCATTGGCATCACCCATTTCCAGGACCGCGAATCTGCCAGACGCCTTGACTTGGAACTCGACTGGTACGACTTTTTCCAGGGCAAGAGCAAGTTGCCAAATGAGCAAGAATGGAATAGATGGCTCTGGCCGGCCTTAGCGGATCTCAAGGCACTGCTGAGCAAGCATACTACAGCACGTACTCTTTACTTGGCTCTTAAAGCCATTATTCCGGTTGGCTTTGCTATTGGACTTATGTTCAAAGAGCCAACTGGCTTCAAGCTCGCTATCAAAAACAGTGGCCCTGCTAGCGCAGAAGCTGTAGAAGAAAAATATTGGCATACGATGCTTTCTGATAGTGATTCACAGCAGTTGAGGCTTATTGATAGCTATAATCCTGGGGGAGATCCTTCTACAGCAGTTGTTGAGATTGCTATTAGTCCTCCCTTCAGTCCGCAGGTAATAACAAGTTATCTGGACCTGCATGGTATTAGCTACGGCTATCGCCAAAGATATGAGATTCGTACAGATAAGAAGTCGATTGATGAGCAGGAAGCTCAGAGCATGATGTACGAGATACGCAAAGGCTTACGCCTGCTGCCGCATAGATTTGGACCGGCGGGAGAACACATCAAACATATTCACCTATTTGCCGCTGTGCCAATAGCACTGGCTGTCATGATAGGATATCAGCTCAACACTTTGGTACCCATTACCGTCTACGAATATCGAGCGCCGCAGGGATATCTACCTGCTTGTGTTCTGGACAACAGCCGCAGCTCTACCTGAAAGGAAACATATAATGCACGCGTACTGTGGCTCGCTTTCTCGCCCGCCGCGAAGTCTTTGCATGACTAACGTCAAGCGGGCGAGAAAGGAGAATAGCCTATGTAGGCCAGAAGTGTCTGAGCATTAGCGGCGTGAACGGCTATGGCGGCGGCGGCGACGGCGAGCCACAGCAGCCTTACGCTTGCGACGGTCGCTACGGCTCTCATAGTGCTTGCGGCGACGCACCTCAGCCAGGATGCCAGCATTCAGGACCTTACGATTAAAGCGCTTGAGGGCAACCTCGAAGGACTCATCGGGGTTCAGGCGGACTTCACTCATGACAGCCCGCCTTACCAACGCGCGCGGCGGCCCTGGCCGCGCCCGTACGACTCCTGGGGACGATAACAATCGCTGCAATAGACGGGGCGATCATCACGAGGCAGGAAAGGTACACGGGCCTCGTTGCCACAACTGGCGCAGGTCACCGTGTACATCTGGCGCTCCTCGCGCCCATAGCCACGCCCACGGCGCCCACCGCTCGCCTTACGAGCCGCCCGGCAGCTAGGGCAGCGGCTGGGCGTATTGGTCAAACCACGGCTGGCAAAAAACTCTTGCTCTCCAACAGTAAAAGTGAATTCCTGACCGCAATCGCGACAGATCAGGATCTGGTCCTGTCCAGGATTAATCATCTAGATAGTCTCCTTACGTGCATTTCTCCGCCCGTACGTGGTAGAGAAGTGCCATGCAATGCAAAGGGGCTCGCCTGGAGCGCATTACGCTGATCTGCATAGCGCCAGACGGCGAAAAGGCCATAGGTGCGGAAACGTGCGACCTGAGCCTGGAACTGGGAGGCAGCGTCGGCGCGGAACCGCTGAGAGCGAACAGCTCGCCAAAAAAAGCCGCCGCCCACAAACATGGGCAGCGGCTTTAACAGTTTCGCTTCCATGTGCCATATGCAGCATACCACACCTGCCGTCCCCCGTCAAGTCTAGCAGAGCAAGCCCCCAGCCCGTCTATCTCTCGCTCTACCAGTTCCCGCCAGCCAGCCACCACAGTCGACGAAGACAAGCGCTCCAAGCCAGGGGGAGGCCTTCACCTTCCATTGCCGTATCTCTTCGCGTCTCTCGCTTGCAGCCATCTGTCTGCCTGCGGTATGCTGACAATAGCTTGCCTCCGGTTTACAGAGCCTGCTAATGGGTAGCAGGAAGCTGATCCGGCGAAAACAGCGATGCCTGCCCGTCTCTGCGCGTGAGCAAACTATCAAGCAGGAAAGTGGAGTAAACAACAATACTAGCTGGATAAGCCAAAGCGCCACTCTTGATGGAAAGGAGTGCGGCCTCATGGGCGAACACGTCACCTTGGCCCCCGTTGACAGCCTCGATATCACCATCCTGGTTGACAACAGCGTCGACGTTCTCCTACCTGGCAATGAGATGGTTCAGCGTGCTCCGCTGGCCATCGACTGGACCGAGCGCGAGCAGCTCATTGCTGAGCACGGCTATGCCCTGCTGCTCACAGTCGTACGCAATGGGCAGCGCGCTTCTCTGCTCTACGACGCCGGACTTGGGCGTAACACGCTCCTCCACAATATGGATGTCCTGGAAGTTCGCCCCAGCGAACTGCGGGCCATTGTGCTCTCACACGGCCATGCCGACCATCACGGAGGACTAGAAGGCATCGTTCGCCGCCTCGGCAAACGCGGTCTGCCTCTCCTCCTCCATCCCGATGCCTGGCGCTATCGGCGCATCGTCTTCCCAACCGGCACCGAAATTCACATGCCTCCGCCAAGTCACACCGACCTTGATCGCGAAGGCGTCACGATCATCGAAGAACGCGGCCCCTCACTGCTCCTCGACGGAACCGTGCTGGTTACGGGCCAGGTTGAACGCGTCACCGATTTTGAAAAAGGTTTTCCTCTGCAACAAGCGCGCACAGACCACGGCTGGGAACCCGACATCTGGGTTTGGGATGATCAAGCAGTCGTCTGTCACCTCAAGAATCGCGGCCTGGTAGTGCTCTCTAGCTGTAGCCATGCGGGGGTCATCAACATCCTACAGCATGCTCGCCGGCTCACCGGCATTGAGGCTATCTATGCCTTTGTCGGAGGCCTCCACCTGAGCGGAGCCGTCTTCGAGCCGATCATTCCGCGCACCATTGCCGAACTGCAAACAATTGGCCCCAGTATCATCGTCCCCGGCCATTGCACCGGCTGGCGCGCCACTCATGAACTGGCGCGTGCTTTGCCCGCGGCCTACATCCAGACCAGTGTTGGCACCACACTGCATCTAACCTGATCTCGCTATTGTCGCGCCTCCGCTCCACCGGCTCTGTGCCTCCTTGCTGAACGGGGCATGATCCTCACCCTGCCTACGGAGGAATGTACAGCCGAGCCAGTGCCTGGCACTCAGGTTGCTTCTGGGGCTAGCCTTGCTTGCGGTCCTGCTCTGGAGCCTGCTGATTGCTCCCAAAGCTCGCCGCTGTTTGCCAGGCCCTGCCGGCTGCTGCTCTTCAGCGCGGCCACGCTAACCCAGGGGGCTTAATCAGCAGATCTACCTGCTGCCTGCTACCCAACACGCTGGCAATCCCCTCCCTCCTTCGCCGCCTGGCTCTCTCCTTCCGAGACCAGAACATGGCCTGCCGGCCTGACAGAAAGCAGAGACACCTTTTGCCTGTCCCAGTCGTACCTGTCACAGGACAGGCTGCTGATGGCTCTTTTCCCCCTGCGCTCAGAATCGTGCCACTCCTGTGAGCACTGATGAGGTGGACTGTGATCGCCGTGTGAGTTGTAGTGGCTATGCTCGGGAGAGAGCGCTACTATCCAACCACGCTCTTGACGGCCGCCGATCGCCGCTAACTGTCATCGCGGGCGAGAAAGCAGCAGCAAAAAGATAGGCTAGTTAATGATAGAAAGAGAAAATTCTGCAGTTGTCGTCGCTTACTGAAGCACCCAACAGAGGAGGGAAACATGTCGACTGCCGCCGGTGTGCGCACACTCAGCCAGCAGCAGCTAGAATTGATGCATAAGTACTGGTGTGCTGCCAACTACCTGACTGTGGGGCAGATCTATCTCCAGGACAATCCCCTGCTCAGAGAGCCGCTGCGACCCGAACATATCAAACCGCGGCTGCTGGGACACTGGGGAACCTCACCGGGCCTCAATCTTATCTACGTTCATCTCAATCGGCTCATTAAAGACTACGACATCGATATGATCTTCCTGGCAGGGCCGGGACATGGTGGCCCCGCTGTGATTGCGAACGTCTACCTTGAGGGCACCTACTCAGAGATCTACCCAGAGGTCAGCCAGAACGAACAAGGACTGCGCCGTCTCTTCCGTCAATTCTCGACTCCGGGAGGCGTACCTAGTCATGTCGGCGTTCCGATCCCCGGCTCCATTCATGAGGGGGGCGAGCTGGGCTATGTCCTGGCCCATGCCTTCGGCGCCGCCTTCGACAATCCCGAGCTAATTGTCGCCGCCGTCGTCGGTGATGGAGAGGCTGAGACCGGCCCCCTCGAAGGCTCCTGGAAAAGCATCAAATTCCTCAATCCCGTTCGTGACGGGGCTGTCCTTCCCATTCTCCACCTCAATGAGTATAAAATCTCGGGACCGACGGTCCTGGGGCGCACCAGCGACGAGCAGATCGAACAACTCTTTAGCGGTCACGGCTACCACGTCTACTTTGTCGAAGGCCACGAGCCGCTTGCTGTCCATCGCGCTCTTGCAGAGACCCTTGACCGCTGCTATCACGAGATCCGCGCCCATCAGCGGCAGGCGCGAACTCAGGGCTTCAGCGGTATCCCACGCTGGCCGCTGATCGTTCTCAGAACCCCCAAAGGCTGGACAGGCCCCAAAGAAGTCGACGGCCTCCCCATCGAAGGCACCTTTCGCGCTCATCAAGTCCCCCTGGAAGGGGTAAGAACCAATCCTGCCCATCTCAAGCTGCTTGAGGACTGGATGCGCAGCTATCACCCCGAGGAGCTGTTTGATGAGCAAGGACGCCTGCGCTCCGAGCTGGCGGCTCTGGCTCCCCAGGGTGAGCGACGCATGGGGGCCAATCCCCACGCCAATGGCGGTAAGCTGCTAGTCGATCTACGCCTGCCAGATTTTCGCTCCTACGCCGTTGAAGTCATCAAGCCAGCCACCAGCTACTACAGTAACACTCGTCCACTCGGTGCCTTGCTGCGCGACATCTTCAAAGAAAATGCAGAGCAGCGCAACTTTCGCTACTTCTGTCCCGATGAAACCAACTCTAATCGTCTCGGCGACATCTTTGCGGCCCAGAACCGCACCTTTTTGGAGCGCATCACCCCCATCGATGACCATCTTTCGCCGGATGGGCGCGTTATGGAGGTGCTCAGCGAGCATCTCTGCGAAGGCTGGTTAGAAGGCTACCTTCTGACTGGCAGGCATGGCCTGTTTGCCACCTACGAGGCCTTTGCCATGATCGCCGACTCCATGATCATCCAATACTCCAAATGGCTCGAAGGCGCACGTACCCTCCCCTGGCGGGCCCCAGTGGCTTCGCTCAACCTCCTCTTGACCTCAACCTGCTGGCGCAACGACCATAACGGCTTCTCCCATCAAGGCCCGGGCCTCATCGATACCATGCTCTCGCGCCGCGGCAGCATTGCGCGCATCTACCTGCCACCCGATGCCAACTGTCTGCTCTCGGTGGCCGATCACTGCCTGCGCAGCCGCGACTACATCAATCTGATCGTCGTCGACAAGCAGCCGCATCTGCAATATCTCAGCATGGCCGAAGCCATCGAACACTGCCGACGCGGCCTCTCGATCTGGTCCTGGGCTGGCAACGAAGAGGATGGCGAGCCAGACGTTGTGCTTGCCTGCGCTGGCGATGTCATGACGATGGAGACCGTGGCCGCTGCCTGGTGGCTGCGCCGGCGGCTCCCTCAAATCAAAGTGCGCGTCGTCAATATCGTCGATCTAATGACCCTCTATCCCCCCGAGCTGCATCCGCATGGCATTGACCGGGCGACCTTCATCGCTCACTTTACCGAAGAGAAGCCCGTCATCTTCGCTTTCCACGGCTATCAACGCGCCGTTCACCAGCTTGTGCACGGGCGCCCTAATCCGGCCCGCTTCCACGTCCGGGGCTACAACGAGCAGGGGACGACAACCACCCCCTTTGATATGGTTGTCCTCAACGAGGTCAGCCGCTACCATCTCTGCCTGCTGGCAATGGAGCACGTGCCGCGCCTGCGCCACCTGACAGCACCCCTGGTACGCGAATGTGAAGAGCTGCTTCGTCAGCACCATGCCTATATCCGCGAGCATCTAGAGGATATGCCCGAGGTTCGTGACTGGACCTGGCGCGATTAATACTCACACAACAGGAGTGGCGCAAGGAAGCCAAACCAGTAAGGTGGCCTTCCTCGCTCGCGCCACCCCTGTGCACCCAGAACGTAGATCCTCAAAGAAGCCGACTCAGGCGAAGGCCTGGCCGCTCTCCCTCGCGCTCAGAGACCTGCCTGCTGCGCGGCTGCCAGCGGGCTGGCGCTGCCGTTCCGCTGCTGGCGCCGCAGCACATGCTCAACGAGGTTCATCGGGCAGAACGGCCCACACATGGAGCAGGCCCGTGTCTTAGAAGCCCGCTCGGCGAAAATACGCCGCGCCTCCTCGGGATACAGCGCCAATTGGAATTGAGTATCCCAGTCGAGGCGATAGCGAGCCTCAGACATCTGACGGTTGCGCGCCAGCGCCTGGGGATGCCCGCGGGCCACATCGGCGGCGTGGGCGGCGATCTTAAAGGCTACCACGCCCTCGTAGACCTGACGCGGATTGGGCAGTCCCAGATGCTCCGCCGGCGTCAAATAGCAGAGCATATCGGCGCCGTGCATTCCTGCCAGCGCCCCGCCGATCGCACCAGCGATATGGTCGAAGCCGGCAGCAGTATCGACGGGCAGCATGCCCAGGATGTAGAAAGGCGCGCCGCGACAAAGCTTCTTCTGAAGCTGAACGTTAGTCTGTACCTCGCTGAGAGGCACATGGCCCGGGCCCTCGACCATCACCTGCACGCCGGCCCGTCGGGCCCGCTCGACCAGCTCTCCCAAAATGATCAACTCGCCCACCTGAGCCCCATCAAGATCATCTGCGAGCGACCCAGGCCGCAGACCATCCCCCAGGCTTAAGGTCATATCATACTGACGGGCGATCTCCAACAACCGATCAAAGTGCTCGTAGAGCGGGTTCTCAGCCCCATTCTCCAGCATCCAGGCAGCGAGCAGGCCTCCACCGCGCGAAACAATCCCCGTCACACGCGAAGCTTGCCGATAATGCTCCAGTGTCTGGCGAGTCACGCCGCAGTGCACAGTAATAAAATCGACGCCGGCTTTCCCGTGCTGTTCGATCGTCTCGAACAGCTCATCAGCGCTCATCTTGAGAAAAGAACCCTTCTCGCGCACTGCCCGAAACTCTGCCTCGTAGATGGGCACCGTACCCAGGGGGACCGCACAGGACTCCAGCAACGTTTGACGAATAGCGGGGATGTCGCCACCGGTCGAGAGGTCCATCACAGCATCGGCGCCGGCCTGCTGTGCCAAGGCAAGCTTTTGGCGCTCCTCTTCTAGATTGACATAGTCATACGAAGTACCAAGGTTGGCGTTGACCTTGACCAGGAGACCTTGACCGATAGCAGTGAAATGGGAGAGCGTACGATGGTTGGGGTTGGCGGGAATGACGGCCCGACCAGTAGCTACCTTTTCGCGGATCTCTTCAGCGGGGAGACCTTCGACTTGGGCCACGTAGGCCATCGCCTCAGTAATCCGGCCCTGACGGGCCTGCTCAAGCTGGGTTGGCACTGTTCCACCTCCGGTCATTGTCAAGAACTGACCTGAAGGGGAACCGGCAGCGGGTTGGGCAGCCAGACGGACCCTTCCCTCCGCCGGTATTACCCGGGTCAGGTTCGAGGGGTCGGCCCCGCTCATAGGGGCCCTCTCAGCCCGGTTGCCCGAGCTCCCCCAGGTCCAATCAGAAGCGCTCAGTCTTCTCCTGAGAGAATCATACCATATCGAGCCTGCCGATAAGTCGCCATTGAGGGCCAGCAGCCCGCGTCTCTGGCCGCTTGAGCACACCCTCTAAAAGAGCCAGAAGCAAGGCATAAGCGTCCACGGATGCCTCAGACCGCCATAGCCCAGGAGGAACAAGCGTAGTCAAATGAACAAACAGAGCTGCCCAAGCCTGGCTGTCCCCGGCGTCTGCCATGCTCCAACAGTCCTTAGAGAGGAACAACTCAGGCCGCTAACCAACCGCCATCAACAGGAAGGATAGCCCCATTGATATAGCTCGCTTCTTTCGAGGCCAGAAAAGCAATGGCTGCGGCAATCTCATCAGGAGAGGCCACCCGTGAAGGCGCGCTGGCGCGGATAAAAGCCCCTACCCGCTCTAGACCGGACTGGTGCGGAACGCCCTGTCCCAGGCCGATGGCCGTAGCCACGGCTCCCGGGCAAACAGCATTGCAGCGGATACCGCGCTCACCGTAGTGGAAAGCGATGCTGCGGGTCAGACCGATCAGGCCGTGCTTGGAGACCGTATACGGAGTGCCAGCGGCCCCGCCGCGCAGGCCAGCCTCCGAAGCCGTATTGACGATCGTACCTCCACCCTGCTCTAGAAAAATTGGAATGGCCCGGCGGCAAGCTAAAAAAGGCCCGTAGAGGTTGACCGCTAGCACCCGCTCCCACAACTCTAGGGGGACTTCAGCCGCGGGCGTCATCAGATCCATAATGCCCGCATTGTTGCAGAGGATATCAAGCCGTCCATACGTCGAAGTGGCCGTTGTCAGCATGGCCTCGACCCCGCTCTCTGAGGCCACATCAGCACGGCAAGCACAGATGCTGGCTCCCTGGCCCTGCAGCTCTGTTACCAAGGCCTGCAGCGGCTCCTCCACGATGTCGACAGCTACGACGGCTGCACCCTCATTGGTGAGGCGCTGCACCAGCGCGCGACCGATGCCCGACGCGGCTCCTGTCACTACGGCGACCTGTTGCTCAAAGCGCTTCATCTCTTGCTTACTCCTTCTCTGCTAAACTAAGGACGTCGTCAGAAGAAGAGACAGACTGTGAAACTCGGAGTTGTTCCTCCCTGCTCGTCGGTCAATCCAAGCGGCGCTTGACTGCTGGAGCTGCGCCGTCAGAGCACGGGCGGGCCAGTTGTCAGCGCCGCTTGCTGGCATTATAATGTCACTAACTGACAAAAGTCAATGAGTGGACGAAAAGAGCCAATGAGAGACGCAACCATTTCTGAGCAGAGCCAGGCCACGCGGCCCGGCCTGCGCGAGCGCAAGAAACGCCTTTTGCAGGAAGCCATCGAGCAGGCTGCCCTTACCCTCTTCCGTCAGCGCGGCTACGAACAGACCGCGATTCAGGACATCGCCGAAGCCGTCATGATCTCGCCGCGTACCTTCTTCCGCTACTTTCCCTCCAAGGAAGAAGTGCTACTAGGGCCGACACGTGCTGTCATGCAGGCTGGACTTGCCTACCTGCGCGCACTGCCTGTAGCCCAGGCCAGGGAGGCGCGCGCAGCTCTACAGGGCGCCCTCCTCCACATTGCCGATCTGTATCAACAGCAGCGTCGCAGCTTTCTGCTCCGCTACCAAATTGCCAGACAGGTTCCCTCGGTGGCAGCGTTCTATCTGTATGCTCTCCTGGAAGCCGAGACAGCCTTCTGTGATCTGCTGCAAGAGCGCGGGGGAGAGACTCT
The DNA here is from genome assembly GCF_059696725.1 of Thermogemmatispora argillosa. Lineage (NCBI taxonomy): Bacteria > Bacillati > Chloroflexota > Ktedonobacteria > Thermogemmatisporales > Thermogemmatisporaceae > Thermogemmatispora > Thermogemmatispora argillosa. Next base: position 3,881,027 of record NZ_AP019377.1, read on the forward strand.
CGACCGTGCTCAGCTACGTCTGCTCGTAGCGACACATATCGCTACTCTGCGCGTTACCCTGGAGCAATGGCTTGATGGAGGGGCGCAAGCGGATCTGCAGACGCTACTCAAAAGCCACCTGAAAATGTTGGAGTGAGCAACTGCAAGCTTGCCGCATGCGGCATAAGCGCGCATGGCCTTACCCTGTTGTGCCAGGTGCTGGCGGGGGGAGCTATGCCGTGAGGGAGCCAGGAGCCTAGCTTGCCAGGCTCTTTCTCTCGAAGAGAAAAAAGCAAGCAGGCTGCCATACTTGAAAAGGCTCGTTCAGCCATCTCAAGTATGGCAGCCTGAAAGAGGTGCCGAAGGTGGGATTCGAACCCACACGCCCTCAAGAGGCACAACGCCCTGAACGTTGCGTGTCTACCAATTTCACCACTTCGGCCTGTGTGCTGCGAGTGGCCCGGTGCTCATCTACCTGAGCGATAGGGCTTTCGGTTCCGTGACCCTATATTACTCCAACTTCTAGTCGCTGTCAAGGGGTTTTACCAGCGACTTCCAGGGTTTCTTTCCTGCTCGGCCTCTTCTCTGGCCCGCGAGCCAACATGCTATAATGAGACCAAAGCAGGCGGCCACCGAGCCGCAGGAATGAGCGCGATCCCTGATGGGCGCGCCTGGTGATGAGCAGCGGCTAGTCTATTGGAACACGAGAGCAGCAGCTCAGCTCTGCAGAAGAGGCGAAAAGCGACATATGGGAAGTGAGCCGCGGCCAGTACGGGCCGCCATCGACATTGGCAGCAACACGATTCACCTGGTAGTTGCGCGCTGTTGGCCTGATCATCTAGACATTCTCGCTGACGAGCTTGATCTGACCCGCCTCGGCGAAAGTGTCAACGTCAGTGGCGCCATCTCAGAAGAGAAAACACAGCAAGCCCTGCTGGTCATTGCCCACTATGTGGCGCTGGCCAGGCGCCTTGGGGCAGAAACGATTCTCCTGATTGCCACCGAAGCCATTCGCCGCGCCAGCAATCGGGAGAACTTTCTCCAGCGCATTGAGCAGCAAACAAGCTTACCTGTGGCCCTCATTAGCGGTGAAGCGGAAGCTGTTCTGACCTTCTATGGCGCGACTTACGAGCTATATAGCGGCGGTCATGCCCCGCTTGATCTCGGGGTTGTTGATCTTGGAGGAGGGAGCACTGAGCTAGTCACTGCCCATGACGGGCAGATCACCTGGCGCATCTCACTACCCATTGGCTCGGGCTGGTTACTGGATCGCTACCTGCCCTCTGATCCACCGACCCATCAAGAGCGGGCCGGCGCACGCGCCTTCCTGCAGGATTATTTGCGCAATCTGGCCATCCCTTTCTATCCACCTGTGCTGGTTGCCACCGGGGGAAGCGCAAATTCTCTCTGGTTGCTTGCTGAACGCGCCTTCGGCTTAACGGCGGCCCAGACTCAGCGTTCCCTGAGCGCTGACGAGCTGGCCCAATGTGAAGGGCTACTTGCGGCCCTATCAGCCAGCGAAATCGCCGAGCGCTATGGGCAGCCCTATAAACGGGCGCGCATTCTCCCTGCTGGGGTCCTGATCCTGAGAGCCGTACTGGCGCGTCTAGGGCTGGACCAGCTATTGATCAGTCCCCACGGCATTCGTGAAGGAGCCTTGTTAGCCTATGAGCGCCATGGTCCGGCCTGGTTGAGCGAGATAGAGAAACAAGGTACTATCGGCAACCAGGGTCAGGCGCGGCGAGCTGATGAGCAGACTCAGGGAGAGAGCTTCCTTGCCTATGGGCGTCGTCTACTCACCGAGCGCCTCGAAAAGATGCTCTCCTGGCGTCGTCTGCTGCTGAAAGAGCCGGATGAAGAGGCTATTCATAAGATGCGAGTAGCCTCTAGACGCCTGCGGGCCGCTCTCGATGCCTACCGTGGCTATTTGGAACCGTCGGCTTTCAAGAAGCTCTATCGCCGGATCAAAAAAACCGCCGCTCTTCTCGGCGCCGTACGTGACAGCGATGTGATGCTCCTGGGCCTGCGCGCCCTATTAAGCGACGCCAACGCCGACGAGCGTCCGGCTCTTCTGTGGCTGCTGGCCGTGCTCGAAGAGCAGCGCAGCCAGCAAATCTCGGTTCTGGAGGAGCATCTCCGTGAGCTTGACGCCGAAACGCTGCGTTCGCAGCTAGCAGCCTGCTTTGTTGTAGAAGAGGAGTGTTAAAGGGATGGCCAAAGCCCAACCTGTCAAAGATCTCGATCCCTGTGCGCCTGCTACGCGCAATGCCCGCTTGATTGCCCTACAGCGCTTAGAGGAACTCTATCACTGGAGCCAGGCGGCGACTGATCCGCAGGACACCGCCAGTCAGCACCATCTGCGTATTGCCGTCAAGCGACTCCGCTACACGCTGGAGCTGTTCCAGGCGGTGCTGCCGGAGGCGTGCCAGGCGGTTCTAGCCGAGCTGGAGCAGCTCCAGGAAGAGCTGGGGAGGCTTCACGATCATGATGTACTGGTGACCTTGATCGAAGCCGCCCTGACCGAGCATGACACACCCTCCGAGGCTGCAGAGGCTCTGCTCCCTCGATCCTTGCTGGAAGCCTTCCAGAGCCCTCCCTCTCCTCTGCAGGCGGGCCTGCGCCAGCTATTGAGGCGCCTCCGCAGAGAGCGCGATGCCCATTTCCAGGCCTTCCGTCAACACTGGCAAACCCTTGAAGCCCGCAGCTTGCGACAAGAGCTGCAAGCCCTCCTGCGAGACTGAGGCCAGGCGCGCTCTACGTCAGCCGGCTCTATACATCGCAGCTCAGCAGTCTTCGTCAATCTGGTGTACAATAAGAACAGGTAAAGGGACAGTAAACGCCAGGTTAAAACTATGCTATCAGGCATGGTATGGTTAAAGAGCGTGGCGTATAAAGGTGGGTATACCGAATGCATACCATAGAGGACCAATTAGAGTGGTGGCAGCTTCCTCAGCCCACACCCGAGGAGCTGCATCTCAGCGGAGGATTACAGGTAGAAGACTGGCCCCATGCCCGGCATGTGGCTCGTCTCTCCACACAGCTCTTTGTCGCCACTGAGCCATTACACCATCTTGATGCTCAAGCCCAACGTCTACTAGAGCGTGCGGCCCTCTTACACAATACAGGCATGCTCGTGGAGGCGCGACGCCATCACAAACACTCCTTCCGCCTGATCAAGGAGACGCCACTCCCTGACTTTTCGGACGAGGAGCGCCATGAGATTGCCTGTATTGCACGCTACCATCGGCGCGCCTTGCCCAGCCTTGCGCACGAAGAATACGCGAGCATGAGCCGTACAGCGCGCAGGCGCGTCTCCATGCTCGCGGCCCTTCTGCGTATAGCCGATGCCCTCGACTACAACCATGATGCTCGCGTCCTGCGTCTAGCCAGCATTCCCGAGGAATGCACCCGCGAGCGCTGGACCATCCAGCTTTGGACCCGGCCCCTGGCTGATCTCGACGAAGAACTTGACCAGGCGCATGAGAAAGCTGACCTCTTCGAGAAGGTCTTTAAGCGTAAGTTGCGTTTTCAGATCACGGCGGCTGAGTAGAGCAGGGAAAGGAACAGCGCTGGCTGGCTGGTTGGACGGCTGGCTGCGCCTCTGGCTTCTTTCTTTCCCCGTCAGCCCTGGCTGGGCTGATGCTTCACCCATGCCTTCCTAACGGATCGCTTCACACCAGTTGGTGCAGCACGATGGCGGCGCCGCAGGTAAAGCTCGGGTGAATCCAGAGAGCGGGCTGAGGCTCTGTCTGGAAGGTGCAGGTGACCCCCTGTTGGTCAAGATAGCGCCGGGCGGCTTCCAGATCAGCCACTTCCAAGGTCATCCGACAGAGATTCTCCCCCACAGTCTGGAGGTAGCGGGTCAAGCTGCCCGGCTCAGGCAAAAACTCGCCTGGGCTAAGAAGGGCATCCTCAGCGCTGGCCAGCGGCAAGGGAGCTGCCAGCTCAAAGCTCTGAAAACCATTCCCCAGAGGAAAAGCGGTCAGAAGGGCCTCCCAGTGATCGGCCTCGCCGGTATAAGGAGGTGAAGCCTCCAGCCCATAGATATGGCTGAAGCGTCGCCGGCCCTCTTCCAAATCGGCCACCGCGATAGTCACACTGGAGACGCGCACTGCTCCCAGAGGATGGGCCGGCGGCTGCCGCCAGCCGGCCAGGCGGAAACGGCGTTCTGCGCCACTGCTGTCGTGCTGGATCAAAAAAGGATAATGCTGGGCCAGGTCGGGACGCTCAATATCGGCGCGCAACCACGAACGAGAGCGACCATCGGCGGCCCGCAGCTCGCCATGTGCGGGCCCCAACACGGGCACCCCACGCGCACGCATCCGCTGGCAATCCTCTTCAATGGCATCAGAAGCCAGAGCAAAATTCCAATAACCTTCTCCTTTGGCAAGGCGCTCCAGCATGCTGGGCTGGGCCTCATCCGGGGCCACTACCGTAATCAGCTCCAGGTAAGTATCGCCGATCACAATAATGCGATTAGCTGTCCCACCGACAGGGTGCCGTCCGCCGCCTGAGACCGTCAAACCCAGCCGTTCAGTAAAGAGTAGACTGGCGCTCTCCAGATCCTTGACGCCGATAATGACATGATCGAGACCCGTGAGCATAACTTCTCGCTTTTCTACTTTCTACTCGCCCCAAAACTCTACTTCGCAGAGCAGCGTCGATCTGACCGCTCTGGCGGCCAGGCAGACCACAACGGATCAAGTCTACCTGGCCGCGTTCAAGCGAGTAGCCTTGCTAGCCGCGCGTCGTGGTCAGCTCGCGTTCGCGCGCCCGGCGAGCGCTCGTCGCGGGAGGAGGGCCGCCACCGAAGCGCTCCTTCAGCCAGCTCAGGCCAAGCTCGCCTTTCTCCCAGATCACCAGGAGCATACTTGCATTAAAGATCGACGAATACGTACCGCTGAAGATACCCAGCAGCAGCGTCCCTGTAAAAGGCCGGATCGAGACGCCACCGAAGAGCGTCAGCGCAGCCAGCGTAAAGAGCACCGTCAGCGACGTGTTGAGCGAGCGAGCCATTGTCTGCACCAGACTGGCGTTCACTACCTCCTCGAACGTCTCCACCGTGCGCCGCTGCATGTTCTCACGGATGCGGTCGAAAACGACGATCGTATCATGCACTGAGAAGCCGATCACCGTCAGCAAAGCAGTGATAAAAAGCGCGTCGACCTGGAAACCGATGGTCCAGCCCAGGATCGAAGAGATGCCCACGACCACCAGTACGTCATGCACCAGAGCGATGACAGCGCAGACGCCATAGCGCCAGGGACGTGGCACCTTGCGGAAAGAGAACCAGATATAGAGCAAAATCAAGATCGAGGCGGCGATCACAGCCAGCACAGCATTGCGCTGCGTATCGGCGGCCACTGAGCCTTGAACGGTGGCGGTCTGCAGCAACTGGACGTAGGTATTGCCCTGATTGATAAAGGCGCTTTCGATAGCCGCCTGCATATTGGCATCCAGCGGCGTCACCGTCAAGATGTTGATCGTCTGGGTTGTCGTGCCCTGACGGACCTCCATAACCTTGACCGGAATATTGGCAGGATTGCTGCTAGAGCCACTAGAGGGGGTGGCCGTCGCAGTAGCCGTCGCAGTCGCTGTGGCCGTGGCCGTCGCGGTCGCTGTGGCCGTTGGGGTGGGGGTGACCTTCTTGGCCTGGGCCGTGGCTGTGGCCTGGGCTGCAGCCGTAGCCGTCGCCTGAGCGTTAGCCGTTGGGGTAGGCGTGCGCGCGACCGAAGGACCCGAGGTCGGTGTAGGCGTCGCGGAAGAGACTGCGCTAGAAGAGCTTGACTTCGTCGTATCGGTCGTATTGGGCAGCTTGCTCAGCGCCTTGCTGATGTCTTCGACCTTGGGAGTCACGCCTTTGGGGAAATTGGTCACAGTCACAATCGTGACCTTCTTGCCCTTATAGGTCAGATCATCGAAGGTGATCCCCAGGCTCGTGCTCTTGTAGAGCGTCTGCAGATCCTTTTTAATGGTGTTCTGGACCGTGCTATCGACAGTCGTATTCAGGCGCACCCAGACAGTGCCCTTACCAGCCAGCGTCTGATCGCTGCCAAGCTGAACCTGCACATCTTTGAGCGGGAAGGGCTTGAGCAGATTACGGACAGTGGTGATGCTAAGCTGCTTTTCGGGGCGCAGGCTGAGAGAGGACCCACCGGCGAAGTCAATGCCGACGTTCAGTCCCTTGAAGATCAGAGAAAGCACCCCAGGCACGATCACCAGCAGCGAAAGCCCCAGGAAGAGATAACGCTTTTCAACGAGCCTGAACACAGCAGCCTCCTCTTACAGCGAGCTACGTCGCCCCGCGGTTGCCGCTGCGATCGAGCCAGCAGGCAGACCAAAGAGGGCGGGATGGTTGATGACTCCTGTCGGTACCAGCACGTTCAGGAAGGTGCGCGTGACCACGATCGCCGTGAACATGCTGATCAGCACGCCCAGGATAAGCGTTGTGGCGAAACCGCTGATGATCGTTGCCCCGAAGGTATTACCGAAGAAGAAAAGCACCAGACAGGTGATAATTGTGGAGAAGTTAGAATCACGGATCGAAGGCCAGGCACGTTTCCAGCCAACGTCGATGGCCGCGGCCAGCAAGCGACCGGCGCGTAACTCCTCCTTAACACGCTCAAAGATCAAGACATTGGCGTCCACTGCCATGCCGATCGACAGAATGAAACCAGCAATCCCGGCCAGCGTCAGAGTGACCCCGATCACCTTGAAGACAGCGAAAGTCAGGCCGGCGTAGAGTGCCAGAGCCAAATCGGCCAGCAAGCCGGGCAGGCGGTAATAGAGCAGCATGAAGAGCACGACCATCCCGAGGCCAATAGCGCCGGCGATCAGGCTCTTCTGAATTGAGTCCGTACCCAGGGTGGGGCCGACAGTCTGGAGGCTAGCGATTTTGAGGGCGATAGGCAAAGCCCCGTAACGCAGAACCGTGGCGATAGACTGAGCCTCTTGGAGAGTAAAGCGACCAGTGATGACGCCCGGGCCGTTAATGGCGCTCTGAATAACCGCCGACTGAATAACCTTGCGATCGAGGGTAACGGTCAGGTAGTCGCCGATATGCTGCTGGGTAAACTGGCCAAATTTAGCGACGGCATCCCCCTTCATCGCAAAGTTAATCTGTAGCTGGCCGGACGAATCCGTGCTTACCCCGATCTGACTGGGGTCGAGGTCCTTGCCAGTGAACCAGGGCTTACCGCCAGGGTTGGTACTGGTATATTGGCTGGGATCAAAGGTGCTGTTCTCGGAGAGAGGCGTTGAACCAGTGTCCCAGAATTCGAGATTGCCCGCCTGGAGCAAGGTCTGCAGGGCCTGGGTCTGATTACCAGTATTAAAGCCCGGCAGCTCAACTGAGATGCTATATTGGTTACCGTTCTGTTGCACGCGAATGCTCGGCTCCGAGACCCCCAGTCCGCCATTCACGCGCTGCTCGATGAGGTTGCGGGCGGCCTGAATGGTCTCATCGGTCACCTGCTCGTTGGGGTTAGAAGGCACCAGTAAGGCGCGTACGCCTCCCTGCAGATCCAGTCCCAGGTTGACCTTGAAATCATGGTTAATTCCCAGGATGTGAATGCCCGGCGTGTTAGGCCAGTCAATATAGGCCGCGCAGGCCGCCAGGATAACAATCAGCAGGAGGAGTAGGGCTGTTCCTCTACGCATAGCGTCTACGTTCTCCTCGCTCTCTGCCTGGCTTTCTCCCCAGCTCGCTCGCGCAGACGCTGGCTCTCCCTGCCGCCCTGCCTGCGCTGCGAAGGCCATAGGAGAGAAAACTCAGGGAAAGAGATGATATTGGGTTGGTTTGATCAGCGACAGCCAGAACTCGCAGGTGCCGGCCCCCTTGCTCTTGAACCGAACCGCTGATGAGCACAGGCGGTCGCTGTTGTTCGATTCTTTACAGTCGCTCGCTCTTTCCTCTGTCAAGGTCCTACGATGAGTTCCTGTGCAGTATAGCATAGTTGATGATGCTTGCCTATCCCGGACTCGCGGGCCGACAGATGGCCGCATCCCTACCTGCTCTCTCCTCCCTCCTTCGCCAGGAAGCTTGCTTATCCGCTTGGGCTGTTGTAGGGTAGGGAGGGCAGAACCTCCATCAGGGTCATGAAGCCCCCTTGACAGATTAGATAGCAGTATGTTATAAATTCGAAAGCTATAACAATAAGCTATAGCCAGCATGATGGGCAAGAGATTGACGCCGGGCTAGCAGACAGCTACCCTCTCCCCTGGAGAGAGCCGTCATATGCCTCATAGGGGAGGGGAAAGTGACAGAGTAAGTAAATAGGCGATCGCTGTTGCAGGTCGCCGAGAGAAGGAGAAATCATCGCTATGGAAGAAGAGAAGAGCGCAGGTCAATCCGAGAGCCATGCTGTAGCCGCAGAGGTAGGACAAGGAGGGCGTCCGGCGCTTGGGGCCACGATTCTGCAGGTTGAAGAAGTGACGCGCAGCCTGCCGCTTGGCCATGAGCGCATTGAGATTCTGCGTGGCATCAGCTTCAGTGTGCGGCAAGGGGAATTTATCGCCATCGTTGGACCATCGGGGTCGGGCAAGAGCACCTTACTGGGGATCATTGCGGGACTCGACAATCCGACGAGCGGGCGAGTCATCATTGATGGCATCGATGTCACGCGCATGAGCGAAGGCAAGCTTGCTGCTGTGCGCAATCAGAAAATCGGCATGGTCTTTCAAGCCTTTAACCTGATCCCCACACTCACGGCTCAAGAGAACGTTGAGATCCCCCTTTATGTTGGCAAGCACAAAGGCTCGCCTGCCGCCAGGGCCCGTGAGCTGCTAGAGCTGGTCGGCCTCTCTCATCGCCTCAAGCATCGACCAACACAGCTCTCGGGGGGCGAACAGCAGCGCGTCGCCATTGCGCGTGCGCTGGCGGCGGACCCTCCGATTATTATCGCCGATGAGCCGACCGGCAATCTGGATGCCGCCAACGGTGAAAAGCTGCTGCAGCTGATCGCTTACCTGCGCCATACCACAGGGAAAACCTTTATTATTGCGACCCATGACGCCACGGTAGCCAGCCATGCTGATCGGGCCATTCGCATCGTCGATGGGCGCATCGCGGCCATCGAGGTGCTGCGGGGGGAGGCTATTCACTCATGAAGGCCTCACTGTACTTTAAATATGCCTGGCGCTCTCTTCTTAGGGGCGGTCAGCGCAGTGTGCTGGCAGTATTGTGTATAGCTGTCGGCGTGCTGGCCATCGTTTCGCTGGAGCTGGTTGGCCAGATGATCAATCTCGCTTTCACCAGCAATGTCCGGGAGGCCAACGGCGGCGACATTGATGTCTCGACCTACGTTCACCCGTTCAATAGCACTGATCTGGCCTTCTTTGAGCGCCTCAAGAAGCAAGGCGAGATCAACGCCTACACCCCGGTGATCACAGTGCGCGCTTCGACGCGGCTCTCAGCGAGTTTGGGAGATGCCTTCCAGGTCATTGTGATTGACCCGCAGACCTTCCCTGTGGTGCCCTCTCCGGCCTTTCTCCAGCCAACGGATGGCAGTTTCGCGCGCCTGGTCCAGAGCCAGCAGGTCGTCGTAACCAGGAACTTTGCTGATCAATATCACTACAAGGTCGGGGATAGCCTGACTATCTATACCAGCTCTAGCAGCTCTACAGGGCGCTCCTTCCATGTGACCATTGCCGGCATTATCGCCAATGAAGGCTTGACCGCGATGGTTGGTAGTAGCGTCTATCTGTCTGCAGCGACTTATCAGGCCGCCGCTCCTGACATGCCGTTGCTTTACGATCATATCTATATATCCACAAATAACGATCAAGCGCGCACTGATCGTGTCGCCAGGGCTATTCAGGATCAATTCTACTATGCCACGGCGCAGACTGCGGCTGATGCTTTAAAGGCTGATCAGCAGCAAGTAGAATTTATCCGCAAGTTTTTGGAGATTGCTGGCCTGCTGGCGCTCCTGATTGGGGGAGTAGGCATTGTGCACACGATGCAAGTGCTGCTTTTGCGGCGGCGCACAGAGATCGCCATGCTCAAGACTGCGGGCTATCGACGGCGCGATCTCTACCTGCTCTTCGGGCTAGAGGCTGGCTTGCTCGGCTGCATTGGGGGCATCATTGGTTCAGCCATTGGCCTTGGTGTAAGTCTGCTGGTGCGCAGCCTGATCATGCGGCTCTTTCTGTTGAGTTTGCCTGTCAGCTTTGATCCGCTCATCCTTGGAGGAGGGGTACTCATTGGCTTAGGGACAGCCCTCATCTTTGGGCTGCTGCCGATTGTTCAGGCGGCCAACATTCGCCCGCTCAGTGTCATTCGTGATCTCCCGGAGGGCTTTCGTCCAGGGAGCTATGCCCTCACAGCGGGCCTGCTCTTCTTGCTCTCGGTACTGTTCTGCGGCATGGCCATTGTGGTGCTCAACAACGATGTGGTTCTTGGCATCGGCGTCGTCTATGGGACCTTCATCTTTCTTGGGCTCCTCAGTCTCTTCTTTGTCCTGGCTGTCATCATCATCAGCTTGCTGCCGGTGCCGGAGCGGCTCAACGCAGGTTTCCTGGCTCTGATCCTGGTAGCCCTTGTCATTTCCGCGCTGATCACCTTTGTGCTGCCCGTCTTCGGCTCGCTGCTCCTCCTGGCGACGGCGGTCGGGCTAGTGACAGTCTTCCTGCCCACTGCCTGGAAGGCCAATATCAAGATGGCCCTGCGCAATATCGGGCGCCAGCGAGTACGCACGACCACCACTATGCTGGCCTTGTTCGTCGGCATCTTCACGATCGGTCTGATCCTGATTCTAGGGCAGGACCTGCGCGACGCCATCAATACTTCGTTGGCACGCGTCGTATCGTTCAATATCATTGCTGTCACCAATGATCAGCAGGCCAGCCAGCTAGAGGGAGCCTGGAGCAGCGTCCCTGGCCTCCAGGAGCGGCAGCGTCTGATTGTGGCCTCCTGCTTTCCGCTGACCATCGATGGGGTGCCGTTGAAGACGCTGCTCCAGCAGAATGGCAGCCCATCCCCAGGCAACTTCGAAACTCAGGCCGCTTACTTTTACCTGGGGAGTCTGCAGGGATACGATCTGGCACATGGGCAGATCCCTGCTCAAGGCATAACTATCGTGCAAGGGCGCAATCTCAGTGCGGCAGATGCCAATGGCGATAGCGTGCTCGTGCCCGACATTGCTCTGCAGTTCGAGGGACTGGAGGGCCATCTGCGGCTTGGCAGTAAGCTCACCCTGGCCAGCGAGGATGGCAAACTCGTCCGCACAGTGACAGTAGTAGGGATCTATCGCTTGCAGGGGATTACCTCGACTGGCGCTATGCTGGCGCCGCTGAGTCTAGTGCGTGCCTTGAGTCCTGGAGGTCAGGCCACCAACATCTACTACCTGAAGATCGATCCAGCCCAGGTGAATAAGGCGCTCGATCGCATGCAAGCCATTGCTGGGGCCATCTCTGTGACTAACCTGGCGAATCTGGGCGATTATGTAAACCAATTCCTGAGCTACATCATTCTGACTCTGAGCGCCATCGCTTCGCTCTCGCTCTTTGCCGGCATTGTCATCATTGCCAACGCCGTGGGCCTTGCCATGCTAGAGCGGCGGCGCGAGCTAGGGATTCTCAAGGCGGTGGGCTATACCAGTCGTTCGATCCTGAGCGAGGTGTTAATAGAAAACGGGGGAGTGGCTGGGGTTGGGGCCTTCCTGGCCATGCTGCTGGTCAGCCTGGCTCTCAGCTTATTGGGTCGCTTTGTCTTTAATATCAGCCTGGGGGCCAATGAACTCATTATTCTGGCGCTCATCGGGGGGGCGGCGGTCCTGGCAATGGTCGTAGCGGCCCTCGTAGCCTGGGGAGCGGTCCGTGTACGCCCGCTGGAGGTGCTGCGCTACGAGTAAGCGATCAAGGCGGACTGACGGTGCTGCCTTCGTCCGGTGAACACAGCACGCTGGCTGCTCATCATGGGCAACGCGAAGGTGGGGGGCAAGAAACACTTACTTTTCCGTCTCCTTGCTCCTCATCTTCGCGTCTGCCGGTGGCTTGGGCTTGGGCTGAGGAGCGCATTGCCGTTACCAGCCGGGCGCTACTGGTCGCTAGACGGGCAGCAGGAGGAGCGGAATCTGCATCTCCGCCGGAGTCAGCCCTCCGTGGTGCCCACGGAAGCGCATTTCAAAGCGTCCTTTTTCAAACCACCAGACACTTTCCCCCTCATAGGGTAAGAGCACGATGTTGCCGACTCGCTGCAGAAACCGCTCACTGGGAGCCTCTCTTCCGAAGAAACCTTTGTCGATCAGCTCCTGGGTGAGATAGACCTCTGCCCGCCCGGCCAACAGGCGCTTGAGGAGAGCTAGCGCCTCGTCCCGGGCCTCATCTCTCACATAGAGAAACATATCGCGCGCTGAGCCGGCAGCCACCAGCGGGCGACCCTGGCGCGTTGTCCGTAACATGGGCACAAGCTCTGGTGCCTGCTGGTTTAGATAGAGCGTTGTTTCGGGGTGGACGGGGACCATGCCGTGATCAGCGGTGAGCATGAGGAGCGTTTCACTGAGCTTCCCCTGCAGTGGGCGGTAGAAAGCTGTTTCCAGCGTTGTCCAGAACTGCTCAACTGCCTCCTCGAACTCTGGAGAGTCGGGGCCAAAGCGATGGCCGGCCGCGTCGATTTGGTCGAAATAGAGCAGATAGTAAGCGGGCGTCGTACTGCTGGCCACGGCGGAGAGCAAATGATCGCGCAGCTCGTCGAGGGCCTGGGAAAGCGTATCGAAGGCGTAGACGCTCGCTCCACGGAATACCGCGTTGGAGAAGGTGGAAGGGGTATAAGAACGGTGCTGGAAGATCGTGCTGCGTACGCCGTAGGTAGCCAGCGTTTCGTAGAATGTCTGCTGTGGATAGAAAGCTGAGGGCGGCAAGCCGCACTGCATCAGGGTGTCGCGCGTAAATTCGCCGGCGTAGGAGAAGAGCAGAGGGGCGATCACCTCATCGACCAGTGGCTCATAGTAGGTCCATTCATAGATGCCGCTCTGGCCGACCTCCAAGCCGGTATGGATGGTTGTTGTATGGGCGGCGGTGGTCGAAGGGAACTGCGAAGTAAGGAGTGAGACGCTCCCTTCGTCGAAGACAAGTCGTAGCAAAGGAAAGCGCTCGGCGTAACGCTGCAAGAAGCGCCAGCCGAAGCCATCGACAAAGAGGAGAATCACCCGCTGATAGCGCCGTGGCAGTGAGCCAAGGACGTCTATGGGCAAGGGATGACTGCCTTGGCCTGTGAGCAGGGCCAGGATAGTATCAGGAATATTGGCAAAGCAATAGGAGTCGTAGAGCGGTCGCGTGAAGACCTGGGAGAAGCGGGCCTTCTCAACGGCCTGCACAGAAGCTGTATTGAGCATGCTCAGTTCGCTTTCCAGGGGGAGGGTCGGTGCTGCTCTGGTTTCGTCATATAATAGAGTATACGCAACTTGCCTCCCAAAAGAAAAGAGAGAGCGCATGCGCGCAGTCCGTTTCCGCTGAGAGGAAAGGATAAGGCGACCTATGGACTTCGAACTCCCTGAAGAGCACCGGCTAGCCTACGAGAGCGCTCTGCAGTTCGCGCTACACGAAATTAAGCCCCTGACGCCCGAGCTGGAGCGGAGCGATGATTTTCCACGTTGGTTGTGGCAGAAACTGGCAGCTCAGGGGTATACCGGCATTGGTATCCCTGAAACCTACGGTGGGAGCGGGGGTGATTTCTTGATGGCGGCCCTGGTGGCGCGAGCTATTGGGCGAGCCAACGGGGGCATCGCCATGTCATTTGGGGCGCATCTGAACCTCTGTGCCCATAATATTTTGCGCAATGGCACTGAAGAGCAGAAGCAGCGCTATCTACCAAAGCTGGCAGCGGCGGAGATGATCGGTGGACTGGCCCTGACCGAGCCTGATGCCGGCTCCGATGCGATGGGCATCCGAACAACGGCGCGCGCCGTTGAGGGCGGGTTTCTGCTCAACGGCACCAAGGTCTTTATCACCAACGGCCCGATTGCCGACCTGCTCATTGTCTATGCTAAAACCAGGCCGGAAGCAGGTAGCCGAGGCATTACAGCCTTTCTCTTCGAGACAAAGACGCCAGGCTACCATGTGGCGCGCAAGATCGAAAAAGTCGGTATGCATGGCTCTCCCACCGGAGAGCTGGTCTTCGAGGAGGCCTTTGTGCCGGCGGAGAACGTGCTAGGCCAGGTCAACGAGGGCTACCGTGTGGTCATGAGTGGCCTTGACCTGGAGCGAGCTTTCTTTGCCGTGAGCATTGTCGGTGGTATTGAGGCGGCCCTGGAGCTTTCGCTCAAATACGCCCGCGAGCGCCAGCAATTTGGGCAGCCAATTGCCAATTTCCAGCTTATTCAAGCCAAGTTGGCTGACATGTATACTGATCTGGAGGCAGCCCGGCTGCTGGCTCATCGGGCCTTGTGGCTGGCTCAGCAGGGGAAGCGCGTCAGTAAGGAAGCTGCTGCGGCACTGCTCTTTACGGCGCGTGCACAATGGCGGGCGGCGAACGAGGCGCTGCAGATTCATGGCGGCTGGGGCTATACTACAGACTTCGAGGTCGAGCGCATGTGGCGCGATGCCCGTCTGGCGGAAATCGGAGCGGGAACCACTGAGATCCGGCAGCTTATCATTGCGCGTGAGTTGCTTGGTATGCGCTGATGTTCCAATGTAACCCTGACTCTGTCGCTTTCTGACTGGACAGTCGGGAGCAAGGCACGTGAGGCGTGGAGAGATCGGAGGGAGTCCAGAAGCCGCGGAAGCTCCCGTCGGTCTTCTCTGCTTGCCAGGAGCGCTGGTGTCATGACATCCCTTATAGGGCCAGCATGGCCCTTGAGGATGGCTCTCTGAGCAGATTCGTTCAAGCCGCTTGGCCAGGGGGAAGGATGACCAGCGCTCTTTCGTCTCGCTCGACACATAGGGTAGACTGCAGGCTGCGGCGGGATGTGATCCCCGAGACCAGCAGCCTGGCTAGATGGGACTAGCACGAGATGCAGAAACACGGCTTGGTACGTAAGAGAACGCTGACCGCTGAGGATTTGCGCGAGATTGCCGCGCTGGCGGCCTTATGTCGGGAGCGTGAGGGCATTGAGGTGCGTCTGCTCTGGGAAATGTTGCGTTCGCGCTCAGGGCAAGTGACCAATGACTTTCTCTACTATGAGGATGGTCAGCTCTTAGGTTATCTGGCGCTCTATAGCTTCAATCCACGTGAGACAGAACTGACGGGCATGGTTCACCCCGACAGGCGCCGCCAGGGCATCTTTTCCTTGCTGTTCCGCCTGGCCAATCAGGAGTTACGGTATCGGGGGGTGCCGCGGATTCTTCTCTTTTTTGATCGCAAGTCTCTGGGGGCTCAGGGCTTTGTGCAAGCCGTGAAGGCGCGCTATCGCAACTCTGAGTATCGCATGGTACGGGAGTTGAGCAGGGCGCCGCTCTATGTGAAGCCGCGGGAAGGAATACGTATTCGTCCGGCGCGGGAGGAAGAGGCCCCGTTGCTGACGCACATTACAGCACGAGCCTTCGAGATGACGGAGGATAGGGCCCTGTTGGCGGAAACAACGCGTGACATTACCAGTCCGCGACGAGTGACCCTGGTGACAGAGGTAGCTGGCGAGGTAGTTGGCCTGATCCGCTATATCGATGACGAGGAAGAGGCCTTCATCTATGGGTTTTGCATGTTGCCTGAGCACCAGGGCAAGGGCTATGGACGCCAAACACTGGCCTGGACCATCGAGCATATCCTGCGTCAGCGTCCGCGCCGGATCGCCCTGGAGGTCGATACGACTAACGAAGGCGCTCTTTCGCTCTACCGTTCCTGTGGCTTCGAGATCACTACGACTTTTGATTATTACGAGGTACCGGTGAGCTGATCGGGAGGGTTCAGCAGCAGCCACAAGTCGTGAAAGAGCAGATCCTCAAAGGATCTGACTTGCCCTTGCAGTTTGTGATCTGTGCTCAATGCAGGTCGATAGTCTACAAGGATTCTGGTCTGCAGTCTCTTCAGCAGGATTCTATAGGCATCTGATTGATTGCCGGCGTCTAGCGTTCTCCTGGTCATACAAAATCCACCTCTCTATGGGCCAGTCCTCCACAAGCTCAATCCGTTCGACGGCCCAGCGACAGTATTCGACGGAGATATCACAACCCTTCCAGCGGCGCTTGAGCTGCTCTGCGACCACTGCCGTAGTACCGGAGCCAAGAAAGGGATCAAGGATCAGATCGCCAGGGTTAGAGGAAGCGAGCACTATTTTGCGCAGCAGCTCCTCAGGCTTCTGGGTTGGATAGAAGACATAATACCACGCACCGCCCTCCCCAGCCACCCTAATGTGGGCTCTTCCCCAGGCTTCCTATCCTGCCCTGGCGCAGAGTCGGAGATAAAGAGAGTTGCTGGCGGCGAGAGCAACATAACAGTACTTATGCCTGGAACTGATTGGCTCGCTCTACTGCAGGGGAAAGGCTACAGATTGGCTGTGGTTGTGCAACCTTTCTCCTTCTATGATTGTTATAGCCAACAGCAGCGCTGCGACGAGGAGGCTGGCGGGCCTCAATACGATGCCGTCGGCCCAACCAGGCAAGGAGAGCCCCAGCCAGATGCCGCTTCACTCTACCCTGCAAAGTGAGTATCCTTTGAGCGCGTTAGGACAGAGCCTGTCTCGATCCAGGAGGTACCCGGTGATCTATATCCTGCTGCTCGTATTGCTGATCATCCTTCTCGATGTAGCGGCCATGCTCTGGGGCGCGGATAGCCGCGATGGCCCCGACAGCCCGGAATGGCAGCGACGTGGCACCTGGTTCCTGCCCGTCGACCACGCCAGTTCCTCGGGTCATGTTGCGGGAGAGGCCTACCTCTACCTCTATCGGCGTTCTTCTTCACGAGAAGAGTCATCTTAGCAACCGTTTGTCATCTCCTCATGATGAGATATCCACAGCCGCACCTAGCTGTAAGAATGGCAAAGCAGAGGCGTGAACCAGTGCCGCGGTTTGCGCCTCCTAGCTAGCTAGCTAGAGAACCGGCGAACGATCCTTTCCCGACGTAGCCATTGCCAGCCAACGCCGCCAACAATCAGCCCTAATCCAGCGAGGGGAGGCCAATAGACGAGCGCATAATAGGGCGTCCAATCGCGCTCATACATGAAAAAGTAGGCCAGCGGAGTCGCACAGGCAAAGTACCAGGCCCAAAGTGCCGCCAACGTTCCCAAGGTCAGTCTGCTTCCGGCGGGAACGAGCAGCAGCGCCGCCAGCGGGATCAAGACAGGCGTATACCAGGGGAAAATATGGGCCGATACGGCGAACAAGGCGGCGAAGAGCCACAGCGAGGCAGCTTCTCCTGACAGACGTTGTCTCCAGCGCAGCCAGAGCACTATCAGTGCTGACCCGCCCATGATAGCAACGATGAGGCCCTCCTCCAGCCAATGAAGGGCTGTCGGATTCAGGGAAGTATGCAGCGCCAACCAATGGCTAAGCTGCTGAGGTAAGCCTGCATTGGGCGTATAGTTGCCAGCGTAGCTCTCAAAAGGACTCAGCAACTGGCCATGTCCTAAAATCAGATATGGCAAGTAACCAGCGACCAGCGTTGCGGTCCAGACTAGCAGCAGCAGCCAGTCGCGACGGCGTGCAACTGCCAACAAGAGCAGCGCGGGATAGAGACGTACCAGGGTCGCCATCCCCAGCAAAAAGCCGGTCACGGCCCGCCCGCGGCGAGTCGTAGCCTCGGCTGCCAGCAGAGTCAGAATCGTCAAGAGCACTGCCGGCGCATCAACATGGCCCTGGATGGCGAATTCCACGATTGGCAGCGGACACCAGGCATAGAGCACACAACGTGCTGGGTCCTTGCCTCGCCTAGAGAGCAGCCAGGCCAGGGCGGCACAGGCCAGCCAATCGCAGCCTACAAAGATCGTTTTCAGAACCGTCAAGTTGCTGGGGGCCAGCAAATAGCTGACCAGAAAAAAAAGCTGGGCACCGGGCGGGTAGAGCGTCGGCACATTGCGATAGCGGCTATTGGCAAAGACGAAATCGCGCAAATGAATGAAGTGCGGATCACCTGGAGCGTAGACATAGGGACTGTAACCAAGCAGCGTCACCCGTGCGTCCCACAAATAGCGCCAGGCGTCTGGCGACAGCACCGGTGAAATAGGCAGCAGCATCAGACGTAGCACCAGGGCCCCACCAAGCAATAATCCAAGTTCAAGGTAGCGCGCTCGGCCTGGGAGCGGCGCGCTGACCAGCACAAGCCCACAGGCTAG
This sequence comes from Thermogemmatispora argillosa, assembly GCF_059696725.1. NCBI lineage: Bacteria > Bacillati > Chloroflexota > Ktedonobacteria > Thermogemmatisporales > Thermogemmatisporaceae > Thermogemmatispora > Thermogemmatispora argillosa. Next base: position 3,899,209 of record NZ_AP019377.1, read on the forward strand.
CAGATAAGGCAAAAACGTCAAAAGCCAGTGCCAGACGAAGGCATTGATCAGAGGAGCGGGACTACTGGTATTCGGAGGATTGATGAACAAGGGTATCTGCAGAAAGGCCTCTAGCAGCCATAGCAGCGCCAGGAGGGCAAGGCGCCAGTTGAGAGGCAGGGATAACAGCGTCAGCCGGCGGGTCTCTTGCGGCTCAGCCTCTCTGACCAAGCGTGTCATCGCCGTCTCCCTGGGTAAAGATCGCATCAGATTGGGCAGTGGCTCTCGGGAGCCGCTGTCTCAACTATGATAGCACATTGCCTGTCCGCTTGCCGCCAGCCAGCGAGCCGGAAGCCCTGATTGACCAGACGCGCGCAACAAAGACGACACGGCCAGGAAGCTGCATGAAGTCGACAAGGCTGAGCGATCGACGACGCTCACCGCAAAGAAAAGGCAGGGCTGCCGACAAGCAGGCGACAGCCCCGCCAGGCGCCGGCAAGCGCCGGCCATACCTTGCCCAATCTGAGGCTGGGCGAAAATGCACCGTTTGGCCCTAGAGCAAGCCAACGCTCTTCAGCCAGTTAGTCGCCACCTGAGTAATCGCCTGCGAGCGTGGCGTACCGCTATTAACGGCCTGTGTGACCTGACGCTGTAGATCAATGCTGACCTGGGTAGTCAGCTTAGGCGCCAACGGATTCAGAGCCGTGGCAATGCCCGGAGCCTTCTTCAACGTATCCTCGCGCACAATCGGCGCCGGGTTATAGATGGGGAAAGCGTTCTTATCGTCCTGCAGCAGCACGAAGCCGTTCTGATCGATCAAGGCGCTCGTCGTATAGCAGACATTGAGCTGTGCCTGGTTCTGCTTGACAGCATTAAAGGTCAGCGCCTCATCCATCACGATCACCTTCTTGAAGTGGATGCCGTAGATCGACTCCATCGTCTGCAAAGGCTGCTGACCATCCGTTGGCGTCGCAACCGTCAACTGGGAGGCTACGACGGCTGGGAGCTGAGAGAGCTTCGTAATCTGCAAAGGTGCAGCCGCCATCTTGGGGGCACAAATCCCATAGGTATCATTGAGAGGCGCCACATCCAGCCAGACAATCTTGTACTTGCTCTCAAAGCCCTGCTTCACCAACTCGTAGTCTTTCTTCGGGTCATGCGTTGTCTGCAGGCCCAAACGCTGCAGGCCCGTCGCTGTGAATTCTGGATAGAGATCGATGGCGCCGCTGGTAATCGCGTTAAAGACCACATCGTTGGTGCCGAGAGCCGGCTTTTCTATCACTTTAAAGCCAGCATGGCGCAGCAGGAGCGTATACATCTTGGTCAGTAGCTGGGCCTCCACGTCGAGCTTACCACCGACCGTCAGCGTAATCTGGCTATTCGGAGAAGACCCTCCACCCGAGCTGGACAAGCCACCGCAGGCGGCCAGAGTCATCAGGACAATCCCTACTACGGACAACAGCAGCAACGCGCGCAGCCGCACTAGCAAGGCAACGGAACGCATAAACACTCTCCTCATAAGATCCAAATAGGACAGGCTGACTCCACTCTCAGTATACCCAGTGAACAAGAATGAAGGGTTAAATAGTGAGTGAAGTGCAAAAAAGGCCGGTTTCGCCCACCCTTTCCGGAGCAACCTTCGGTCAGGCCCGTGCAGCCTCGCTCAGCGCCTGCTCCTGAACGCGCAGGCCAGGCGGCGTCAGGGCGCGCTGGAGCCAGCCCATCAGCAGCTCAACCAGCATAGCCAGCGCGGCCACAGGCAGGGCACCAGCCAGGATCTGAACCGTCTTAAACTCATAAAGGCCGTTGATAATATACTCGCCGTAGCCGCCAGCTCCGATAATCGCCGCCAGCGTAGCGGTAGCCACAATCTGGACCGCCGAAGTCCGCACACCAGCCGCCACAATTGGCAGCACCAGCGGCACCTGAATGCGCAGCAAGATCTGTCGCGTGTTGAGGCCCATACCACGCGCGGCATCGATGATAGCGGTCTCAATGCTGCGAATGCCAGTATAGGTGTTCAGCAGGATTGGCGGGATGCCCAGCAGCGTCAGGGCCACAACCGTCGGCTTAAAGCCCACCCCTAGATAGGGAAGAGCTGCGGCGAGAAAGGCTATGATGGGGATCGCGCGCATCAGCCCGCTCAGATTCACAGCGATAAACGAGAGCAAGGGGCTGCGAACCACGGCCACGCCAATGGCGATGCCGAGCAGTGTCGCCAGGATCACCGAGACAGCGCAGACTTGCAAATAAGCCAGCGTGTGATCCAGGAAGGCATTGGCTGGATCAAGCATGAACTGCCAGAGTTGGACAAGCAACAGCATCATCTTCTCCCTTGAGGCGCTCATCCAGCGCCTGAACTAAGATGCCAGCGCCAACTGACGATGACCGCGTTCCAGCGCACGCTGCAGCAAGAGCAAGAGCAAATCGGCCACCAGGGCAAAGAGCGCCAAAAGAATGGCTCCAGCCAGGATCGTATCGTAGTCCCCGAGAGGAATGCTCTTAAAGATCAAGTCGCCTAACCCGCCCTGATCCACAAGCGAGGCCAGCGAGGCAATGCCGATAGTCGTGACAGTTGCCACGCGAATCCCTGCTATAATCACGGGCATGGCCAGCGGGAGTGTGACACGCCACAGAATCTGCGCCCGATTCAGGCCCATTGCCCGCCCGACTTCGATCAGCAACGGGTCAATAGAGCTAATGGCTGTGGAGATGTTCCGCACTAGCACAAGCTGGGCATAGAGCACCAGAGGGATCACGACCGTCGCCAGGGACAGCTTAGTGATCGTGACAAGAATGCCAATGAGGGCCAGGCCCGGAATCGTGTAGAGCAGACCCATGAAGGTGATCACAGGGAGGCGTAAACGGCGATAGCGCACAATCAGCAAGGCGAGAGGGAAAGCAATAGCCAAGGCCAGCAGCATGCTGATCGTCACGATCGTGAAATGCTGCAAAAGCAAATTCGGTATGCTGCTAGGATCTGAGAGATCGTAGCTCGATGGACTGGTCAAGTAACGCATAGACAACCCCATGCTGAGAAACAATCGCGAAACCAGAGGGGCAAAGGACAATCCGTTTGGGGCCAGGCGGCGGCCATGCCAGCTCACTCAAGCCATCTCCCTTCAGCCAGCCTGAGCCGCTGCTCAGAGAACCGGCATGCCAAGCAAATTGCCCCCGCTTCAAAAAGCCGGACTAGCCGCAGCCTGCTCTCTCTGTCGGGCGCTAGTAATCGCCTGGTTAATGGCGCTGAGCGTAATCCTGCCGATCGGGGCCTGGCTTTGGGCGTCGTAGACTGTCAGGGCCTGTGAGCCAGAAGCGATCAAGCTCATCAGGGCCTCTAGCAGCGTCGCCTCTGAGGAGCAGCCTGGCTGAGGCTCAAGCCCGCTAGCGTCCGTTATCATCGCGCTTTTCACGGGCAAGTACTGCAGTTGACGCTGGATATTATCGGAGCCGATCAGGCGACTCACGAACTCATTCGCCGGCTGCAGTAGCAGATCGACCGGTGAGCCAATCTGAACGAGGCGACCCTCAGAGAGAATAGCGATCTGATCTCCGAGCCTGAAAGCCTCCTCAACATCGTGCGTAACGAACAAGATCGTTTTACGCATCTCGCGCTGAATGCGCTGCAGTTCATCCTGCAGATGCGTGCGAGTGATCGCATCCAGGGCGCCGAAAGGCTCGTCCATCAGCAAGATGGCCGGATCAGCAGCCAGAGCGCGGGCCAGCCCGACACGCTGCTGCTGGCCTCCCGAAAGCTGGCGTGGGTAGCGCCGCCGATACTCTGCCGGGTCCAGGCCCACCAAAGTAAGCAGTTCATCAACGCGGCTCGCCATGCGCGCCTTGGACCAGCCGGCGATTTCGGCGGTGATCCGCACATTCTCGGCGATAGTCATATGAGGGAAGAGGCCGACCTGCTGGATAACGTAACCAATGCGCCGGCGGAGCTGAATAGGGTTTTCTTCTAGAATGTTGTGACCATCGATCGTAATGGTACCGCTGCTTGGCTCAATCAGGCGATTCACCATGCGCAGCAAGGTAGTTTTGCCTGAGCCGGAAGTCCCCAGCAGCATGCAGATCGAACCTTCGGCCACCTCAAAGCTGACTCGGTCGACAGCAGGCTTGCTGGCACCGCGGTAATACTTGCTGACCTCGTGAAACGCAATTCTGGCCATACAACACTCCTTCACTAGAGCAGTGTATGTTGCTCTTTCCGACTGTTTCCCGGGTGCTCCTCTCTCTTCACGCTTCGTTCCGGTTGTCAGATAGTGACAGAGGCACCAGCACCGCTGTGCCAGCTCATGCTTTCCTGCTGGAAAGCGCTGTCAAGCCAGAGCTTCTGCCAACAAGAAAGTAGGTGCGCATCTCTAGTCCCTTTCTGGCTTTTTTGCCTGCCTGGACTGAGGCGAACCTCTTCATTATGGCATACGGTTAGGCTCCCTCGCAAGCTAGCCTGCTGGCTAGTCACTTGGAGACGGCAGCAGCGGCTCACCATATAGACACGATGAGAGCTCCTTTTTGGGTGCTGGCGAGGGCGCCAGAGCGCTGTGAGGCGACTACGACCACTGAGCAAGGCCATCTATTGGCGTCTTGAAGACTGAGCCAGTTCTTATTTCTGCCTAAAAATTTTTTGATAGAAATCTGACAACTTCCCCATACTTTCTTGAATTTCTCGGCGTATGATCCTGGTGTAACGATAGAGGCCCTGCACAACGAAGCAGTTGCGATGCGGCTTCTCTAGCCGGCGGATTGGCACACGATTTGCACGCACATGATCTCTGTCATGACCATCTCATCCAACTCAGACGGGAGGTGAGAGCAGCGGCCTGAGCTGATCGACAGTTGTGTGTTCTGGCGTACCCATTCTGCTTGGACCATACCATCCGGAGGCACCCGGATCGCGCGAAGGATCGCCGATCCGGGTGTTTTTCTTCTGCCTGATTGGTGTTAGTGCGCAACCAGCGGACCGCTAGAGCGCGCTCGCCCCATATGCGTGTAGTATTGACCATCCATGCGGACCGGACGATCTTATGCTATAATAGGCGCCACGCCGAGACGGTACGGTGCGAAGAGACAAGGGGAAACAGTTACAAGGAGGGTAGCTACTGTTGCTATGGCGACCATTAGCTATGAAGACTTCGAAAAAGTCGATATTCGCGTAGGCAAAATCATCGCTGTCGAAGACTTCCCGCAAGCGCGCAAGCCTGCCTATAAGCTCACCATCGATTTCGGCCCTGAGATTGGCATCAAGCGTTCTTCAGCTCAGATCACCAACTATGCAAAAGAGGAACTCCTTGGCATGCAAGTAGTCGCGGTGGTCAACTTCCCACCCAAGCAGATCGGCCCCTTCCGCTCTGAGGTGCTGACGCTGGGGGTTCCCGATGCCGAGGGCAAAGTGATCCTGCTTACCCCTACCCGCGAGGTACCCCTTGGCGGACGTATGTTCTGAGGAGGCCGGGCTAGCGGTGCCCGCCTCCCTTCTCGCCTCTCCCCCCACCTGCTTGACAGCCCACAGGAAAAGGTGTATCCTGAGCGCCAGAGCAACAGAGCGCAACGTAGTGATCATCAATCCTGAGCAGCGGCCAGCCTGAGCCTTTCTCACCATAGTGGCTATGCTTACTGACTGAGAGGGCGACCCAGGCGAGCCGGCTGTGAAAAGCGAACAGAGTCGGAATGCGATGATCAGGACTAGTAGGCGTGGTGACCGTTCGACAGCGAGCCGGGGCGGTGCAAGCCGGCGAATGTGGCCACGCTGAACCCACCTGAGAGCGTCGGCGAGGAGCCGACCGGTTCCCTCTCCGTTAGAGGAGGACGCGATCAGGGGCAGTCCGCCAGGGCGATGCCGGCTCCTTCCTGGCCTGGCTCAGTGAGTGAGTGAGTGAGAGAACATTAAGCTTATGGCCGGGTAGACGATGAGGAGGAAGCGCTGCGGGAGGTACCTGGCTGCCTGGTCGTACGAGTGGGGCTGTCTCGCAAGAGGCAGCTCAAGTAAGGTGGTACCACGGGTCTCGATGCTCGTCCTTCTCTAAAGGGCGAGTTTTTTTATTGGGCTGTTTCCTGGCCTATCTGTCTGTCTGCTTGCTCTCAGCGAGTGAGAGAAAGGGTGTTCTTCCGTATGGCTGAAGGAGCAAAGGAAAAGGAGAAATACGTCGAAGAGCTTGTCGATCAGAGCGACGATTTTTCACGCTGGTACAACCAGGTCGTGCGTAAGGCTGAGCTGGCTGATTATGCGCCAGTGCGTGGCTGCATGATTATCCGCCCCTACGGCTATGCCATCTGGGAACATATTCAGCGCCTGCTGGATGCTCGCTTTAAGGAAACAGGGGTGATGAATGCCTACTTCCCCCTGCTGATTCCGCGCAGCTTCCTGGAGAGAGAAGCCAAGCATGTGGAGGGTTTTGCGCCCGAGGTAGCCTGGGTCACGCGTGGGGGAGGTGAAGAGCTGGAGGAGCCGCTGGCGATTCGCCCGACAAGCGAGACGATCATTGGCTATAGCTTCGCCAAGTGGATTCAAAGCTATCGTGATCTGCCCCTCTTAATTAACCTCTGGAACAACGTGATGCGCTGGGAGAAGCGTACGGTACTCTTCCTGCGCACCGCAGAGTTTCTCTGGCAAGAGGGCCATACTGCTCATCGAACATTGGAAGAGGCTGAAGAGCGCACGCGCCTAATGCTGGAGGTCTATCGCTCCTTTGTGCAGGAGGACCTGGCGATCCCGGTGCTTCATGGGCGCAAAAGCGAAAACGAGAAGTTCGCGGGCGCCTTGCGCACATATTCGCTGGAGGCGATGATGCGCGATGGGAAGGCGCTGCAGTCGGCCACCAGCCATAATTTGGGCCATAACTTTGCCCGCGGCTTCGATATCCAGTATCTGGATTCCGATGGCCAGCGCAAATATTGTGCAACGACGAGCTGGGGCCTGAGCACCCGCATCATAGGGGCGATCATTATGGTGCACGGCGATGAGTCGGGCTTGATTCTCCCTCCGCGTGTGGCTCCCTATCAGGCGGTAGTGGTGCCGATCTGGCGCAAGGATGCTGACCAGGGGGCGATTATGGAGGCTATCGCCCGCATCGAGCGCATGCTGAAGGGGAAAGTACGGCTCAAGGTCGATTTAAGCGACAATACGCCGGGCTGGAAGTTCAACGAGTGGGAGCTGCGCGGGGTCCCGGTGCGCATTGAGATCGGTCCTCGCGATGTGCAGAACAATAGCGTAGTGCTGGTGCGCCGCGATAATCGCGCCAAGGAGACGGTGGCGATCGAGGCCCTGGAAACGCGCCTGCCAGAGCTGCTGGAGGAACTGCAGCAGGCTCTCTTCCAGCGGGCTTTGGCCTTCCGCGAAGAGCATACCTACTATGCTGAAACGTACGATGAGTTTAAAGAAATTATGCGCGAGAAGCGCGGATTTGTGCGCGTGAAGTGGGCAGAGGATAGCGAAGCCGAGCTGGCGATCAAGGAGGAAACAAAAGCAACGCTGCGTGTGATCCCCTTTGATCAACCCGAAGGCGGCGTTCAGGGAAAGTGTTTCTATACAGGCAAGCCAGCGACCTGTGAGGCGGTCTTTGCCCGTTCGTATTGAGAGAGTAGCTGGTTGGGGAGCAGCCAGAGGCTCCCGGCGACGTGCGCGCTTATTCCCTGCTCTTGGGCTGAGGCAATGCGCGCTGAGGGGCTGGACCTTGAAGGGCGTTGGCCGTTGAGGACTGCCCCCCAGCGCGATGATGCTGATGAGCTGGCTCGGCCACTGACGAGTCTGGGCAGGTGGGTACAAGAAGACCTATCTGACTTGCCCGCTTGAGCCTCCTTTGTTATACTGCTCACGATGAACTATCCGCCTTGAGTGCTGGGAGGCTCTTTTCGTATGGCTGACTACTCGAAACATGGTGGCGGGGGAATCTCTTGGCCAAGCCGTGCGCGCCTGGCCCTGGCGATCTCCGCCGGCAAGCTGGCGGGGGCCTCGGGCCGCCTTTTTCGTATCGGTGGCGGTACCAGTCTGCCAGGTATGATTGCGCGGCGCATCGATCCCAACGTGCTCCGCTCTGTCATGGCGACCACAACCGCCAAAAAGATTGTCATCACCGGCAGCAATGGCAAAACTACTACCGCGCGCATGACCGCCGCCATCGCCGATGCCAGCGGTCAGCGCGTTTCTCATAATCGTACCGGGTCGAATTTGCTGCAAGGCGTGACCTCCGTCGTCGTCAACTACGCGGATATCTTCGGGCGACTCGACAGCGATCTCTTGCTCTTTGAGATCGATGAGGGTACCATGCCGGTGGCTATGCCCGAGATTCAGCCCGATGTGGTGGTCATCACCAATATCTTCCGCGATCAGCTTGATCGCTATGGCGAGCTGTATTCTGTGGCGAAGGCCCTTGACAAGCTCCTAGAGAGTCTGCCAGAGACCGCCACGATCGTGCTGAATGGCAATGATCCCCAGGTAGCCAGCTTTGGGCAGCAGGCTCGCGCCAGAAAGCTTTACTTTGGCTTGCGCACTACCGATGTTGGCCGCCCCGTGCCCGAGCACGCTGCCGACGTCATTCGCTGCATTCGCTGCAACGAGGACCTGGTCTACGAGGTCGCTTATCTTTCCCACCTGGGGCTGTATCGCTGCCCCAACTGTGGCTATGAGCTGCCGCCGCTGGATGTGGCTGCAACCTCCATCCGTTTGGACCCCCAGGGCGACGGGCCAACGCAGGTGACGATGCAGACGCCGCTTGGTCAATTGGAGCTGACGCTGCCTTTGCCTGGTGTGCACAATGTCTACAATGCCGCCGCTGCGATCGCTGCCTCCATCGCCGCCGGCTTCGGTATCGAAAAGGTCCCGGCGGCCCTGAGCAATATCCGTACCGCCTTCGGGCGTCTGGAGAAGATCCAGGCTGGCGATCAGACTATCTATCTGGCCTTTGTCAAGAACCCAACTTCCTTCAATCTGGTGTTGCGTCTTGTGGCCCAGCATCCAGGCGAAAAACATTTGCTGCTGGTTGCCAGCAATACGGTGGTCGACGGCGAAGACTTCGCCTGGCTTTGGGATGTCGATTTAGAGGAGATCTCGCCCCAGGTGGCCGATGTCATTTGCAGCGGGACCAAAGCCGAGGAGCTGGCGATGCGCTTGAAATATGCAGAGGTGCCGTTGGATCGCGTGCGCATTATCCATGAGCGTGAGGCTGCGCTGAATGCCGCCCTGCAGAATGCTGGCCCTGGCGGCACGCTCTATATTATGGCAAGCTATACGCCAACGCAGGAGCTGCGCCGCATTATGCAGAAACGCGGCTGGGTCAAGCCCTATTGGGAGGAGTAAGCAGGCATGGCGAACGAGCAGGGAAAAGATACGCGTCTGGTGTTACGCATTGGGCATCTCTATCCCCAGTTGATGAGTGTGGCCGCGGATCGCGGCAATCTTTTCGCAATCGTTAAGCGTTGTAAGTGGCGCGGGATCAAAACAGCTATTGATCAGATTTTTGTGAAGCAGACGCCGGATTTCACTCAATATGATTTGATCCTCTTCCACGGTGGGGCCGATCGCGAGATGGAGGTGGCTTCCCGTGATCTGCAGGCGAAAGCGGCCTCGCTGCGCGAGGCGGCGGAATCCAATACTGTTTTTCTGGCTGTCTGTGCCGGCTACCAGTTACTTGGGCACTCCTACAAGCCCTTTGAAGGCCCCGAGCTGAAAGGCGTCGGTATCCTGGACCTGCATACTGAAGGGGGCAGTACGCGTTTCATGACGCATATTGCGATCGAATGCGAGTTCCCTGAGTGCGGCAAGCAGGTCCTGGTCGGCTACGAAAACCATAGTGGGCGAACCTACCTGGGTCCAGGCGCCCAGCCTCTGGGCAGGGTGCTGGCCGGTTGGGGCAATAATGGCAAGGATGGCTATGAGGGGGCGGTCTATAAAAATGTCTTCGGGACCTATTTGCATGGCCCCGTGCTCCCGAAGAATCCCTGGTTCACCGATCTGCTGATTACGCGGGCGCTGGCTCGGCGCTACGGCCATGTTGAGCTACCACCTTTGGATGATTCGACTGAGCAGGCGGCTCACGCGGCGGCCTTCAAGCTGGCGATGGCTTTTAAGGGAACGGTTTCGGCTATCGATGCTACCCCCTGGCGAGAACGCCTCTCTCCTGGCTCTACCTCGCGTTCCCTTTAGCTCAGGTGTGCTCTGGCCTTGAGGCCAGGAGGCTCCTGGCGTTAGCGCTGGCTCTGCCCGGCCTGACTGTCTCTTCTCGTCGTCTATGCGAGCACGAGCGGTGGCAGTTTCAGGGCAGGAGATAAGGAGAACCAGCTCTTGATCTTGTAGCTGTGGCAAGAAGGGACTTTTGTAATGCCCCGGATGAGAGGGAGAGAAAAAGGCAATAAAAGACTGTCATTACTGTTAATGATCGGGCTGCTTGTGTGTGCGTGGCTCGTGACGGCCTGTCAGATGCCGCTCACAATCAGCATTCCTGGAGCGGGTACCCCTTCGCCTACGATGCTGGCCTCTACCGATGCAAGCAGCCGCCCGCTGAATCGCTGGCTGACGCTCGCTAAGGGTGTTGAGCTGCGCTACGAGCATTGGAAGGGACCAAGTGGCAACGAGGATACGCTGATGATCGCCCGCTTTGATCCGCAACGGGTGGCCTTGCGGGTGCTCTACAGTCCCTCGGCGCCGCACTTCATTAGTGATTGGCTGAAGCTGGAGAAAGGGGCGCTAGCCGTCATCAACGGTGGCTATTTTAACGATCAGGGAGAGGCTACCGGCCTGGTCGTTTCTGATGGTCAGGTCTATGGTAGCTCCTACAGCGGCTTTGGTGGCATGCTTTACGTCGACAGCCAGGGGGCCATTCATCTGCGCTCCTTGAGCCAGTATCCGTATAGTCCTGGGGAACAGCTTCAGCAGGCTACCCAATCCTCTCCCATGCTGGTCCTTCCTGGGGGCAAGCGCACCCAGTTCAACGCCGACGCATCGAGCAACCGGCGGACGGTCGTGGCCTTTGATAAAGAGGGGCGCCTCCTCTTCATTATCAGCCCCGAGGCTGCCTTCTCGCTGGACGAGTTTGATGATCTGCTGCTGGCCTCCGACCTGAATATTGATGTCGCCCTCAACCTTGACGGCGGCTCCTCAACAGGAATGTACCTCAATGCCGGGGGCCAGCGCGTCGGAGTGGACTCGCTGACACCGGTGCCAATCGCCCTCGTCCTGCTGCCGCGCTAGCGCCCGCTCTGCACTGGCTAGCGGCTCGCTGAGGGTTAGTGTGTGACCAGCGCTGGTGCCCTTCCTTCATGCTGGAGGGCTTTAAAAGCAGCTTGCCTACGAGCAAGCTGCTCTCTTCCTGCTGTTCTCCTCCTGGCGTCTGGCCAGGCCTGCGGCAGGCCTGGAACCTGTCGAGAGTCAGCACAAGGGCGGCCCTGGTGCGCCAGCCGGGCTGTGCAGAGCTAGAGGCGTTTGCACTGTTTGCCGGCCAGGTCACACTGAATTGTAGCTTTCTGGAAGCGCTGACTGACCAGGTTCCCTTGTGTATAGTTGGGCATCCCGATCGGGAAGCCGAATTTGTCCAGGCCGCCATTCTTATCGAAATAGCCCAGAATGGGAGGTGAGACGCTGTAGCCCGTGTAGATGTAATAGCGACCGTGGTCAGGTGTCGGAATCGTATTGGTCTTTTTATCGCGGACAAAGTAGTCCCAGTCAGAGTCATAGGGAATAGCGTGCTGCAGATCGACATCGTAAGGTGACACCCACTGGAAATTATCGAATCCCCAGTTCATCAAATCGCGCATGTCCGTCCACCAGTCTTTCGTGTTCATAGTGACCCCAATCAAGTGGCGGTTATTGCGCGTGCACGAGACCACCTGGACAAAGTCAGTGTTGCCGTCCCAGCCTGGTTTACCGCCGTCGGCACCGGGATACCACCAGAGAAACTGATTCCCGTTGACCAGGTAGTGTTCTGCGTGCTGGGAGGTCTTGGGAATGTGGTAGGTCCGCGTGTTGGCGATCTGGTGGAGGATAGGGTTGCTCATCGTATAGCGGCCGAGTACTGCCAGATCGTGCGCGCTGGAGTAGTGACCAGTAGCGAGCAGGCCGCTGGGATTCATGTAGTGAGTATCATACATGCCCAGCTCGCGAGCGCGCTGATTCATCATGTCCACAAAATGCTGATAGGAGCCACCGACTGCATCGGCGATCGCCACTGCGGCATCGTTACCAGAAGGCAGCAGCAGCCCGTAGAGCAAATCGCGCAGCGTGTAGGTTTCTCCTTTCTTCAAACCGAAAAGGCTGCTATCGGGCGAAATATGCTGCTGGATATCGCGGTCGAGGGCGCTCGTGATGGTCACCTGCTGATCGAGATTGCCATGTTCCACTGCCAGCAGGGCCGTCATCAGTTTAGTGGTGCTCAGCATTGGCAGATGCATGAAGGGATTGTAAGCGTAAAGCGTGGCCCCAGTATCCATATCCATAAGGTAGGCCGCCGTTGCCAGCACTGGTGGAGGAGGGTGATCGGTATCGCTGGGAATAATCACCAATTGGTGAGGATGAACAGGAACCTGGTTAAGCGGCGTGGCTGCCACGGTGGCTGTATTCCGTTGGACGCTGAGGCCCATCGGCCTGGGGGCCCCGAGCCAGCTAACGAGCAGCGGAATAAGAGAGACAAGCACAACCATAATGGCAGCGCACAGCAAGAGAAATGTTCTGTTATGGCTAAGATCATTCAAGCGACGTATTAAGCTCTGAGGATGAAAAGAGGGGCTGGCCATAGTAGTAGGTTGGGAAAGCGGGGAAGACGGAGCCAGGCGCCTGCGGCCAGAGCGGGCGCCTGCGCTAGCGCTAGAGAGAGGGGGACGGCCCTGCCGCGTCGGGTCCAGCGAGATCGATTCAGCGTCATCAGCAAGCGTAGGCCAGTCAGCGGCGCGCTGCGAGCTAGCACCCATAGCCGCAGCAGGACGCTGCTGGCGTAGAGAACCTGTCTCGGCCTCTGCATCTGGGCCTGGGCCAGCCTGAGCGGCAGCCCGGCTGGCTCGCAGTGAGGCTCGGCGCTTTGGAACGGGAACGCTCCTCCAGGAAGGCCTGCTCATCGTCGCTGAGAGGTCGGGGTCGCTGGCTGCTGGCAGCCGGCGCGATCGCTGGGATTGGGCGGACTGCCGAGATTGCTGGGGAGCCTGCCGCGGAGAAAAGGCAGGCCGATAGGCGCGCTGCTCATCATCGTCAAGCGGCGTGCGTTGCATCGAAATGTATCTCTCCGTTCTATGGTAGTTCAGCAACACCGGTTCTAGTCTAGCATACTTGTTCAAGGGGAAGAGTGGCCGGAGTCACAGGAAAGAGGGGCGACTGTCCGCTCTTTCGGCCCTTGACGGTCTGGGCCGGGCATGCTACTCTGCAACCAATGCCTCGCTACCTCTGCCGTCTGTCTGGCCTGCTGGCGAGAGTCAACGAGGCGAGGCGCCAGCCCTCAGTTGCTGAAGAAAGGACGGAGATCGAATGGAACTCGCTCAGATTGAGCAGCTTGTACGCGATGGCAAAGTGGAATATGTCAAGATCGGGACACCCGATATGGAAGGAGTCTACCGCGGCAAGCGCGTCGATGCCACCTATTTCCTGCATGCGCTCAACGAAGGCTTTGCACAATGCGATGTGCTCTTTGGCTGGGATATCGCCGAAAATGTTCTGCCCAATCTTAAATTTAGCAACTGGGAGCGCGGTTTTGCTGACCTGGTCATGCGCCCTGATCTCTCGACCTTTGCGCTGGTCCCCTGGGAAGAGCATGTCGCCTCTTGTATCTGTGACCTGTGGACCGAGTCGGGTGAACCGGTGAAGCTCTCGCCGCGCTACCTGCTCGGCCAACTGGTTGAGCGCGCCCGCTCGCTTGGCTACAGCGTGGCAGCGGCTGCCGAGCTAGAGTTTCGCCTCTTCCGCGAGAGTCAGGTTTCTCTGCGTGAGAAGGACTTCGGGCCAAATCTGACCCCGCTCAACCCTGGCATGAACTGTTACGCCATCAGCCAGGCAAGCGCGGATGATCATTTGCTGGGTCGTATTGCTCGCATGATGCGCGATTATGGCATTGCTGTCGAGGGCTACAATCGCGAGCATGGCCCCGGCATGTACGAAATGAACCTGCGCTATCAGCCGGCTCTGGTCGCCGCTGACTACACCATGCTCTTTAAGACAGGGGTCAAGGAGATCTGCTATCAGATGGGCTACGCCGCTACCTTTATGGCCAAGTGGCATGACCAGGAGGATGGCAGTAGTGGCCATTCTCATATGAGCCTTTGGGACCTGGATATGGAGCGCAATTTGTTCTGGGATGAGGAAGCCGAAGGCCACATGTCGACAACAATGCGCCATTTCCTGGCCGGCATTCTGGAGTCGATGCCTGGCTTGATGGCGCTCTATGCTCCAACGATCAATTCGTACAAGCGCTATGTCGCTGGTACCTGGACCCCGCTCAATACTACCTGGGGCTGGGATAATCGCACGTGCGCGGTCCGTGTCATCAATAATGGTCCGCGGGCCATCCGCATCGAAAATCGTGTGCCCGGCGCCGACGCCAATTTCTACCTGGTCTTTGCCGCGATGCTGGCGGGCGGCCTCTATGGCATCGAACGTAAGTTAGAGCTGGGTCCAGCACTGCGCGGGAATGCCTATGACCCGGCCACCATTGCGCGTGCCTCTGAGAGCGGTCACATTCAGGCCCTGGCGCGTAATCTGACCGCGGCGACCGACCTCTTTGAGCAGAGCGAAGTAGCGCGCGAGTACTTCGGCAGCGACTTTGTGGAGCATTTCGCTGCTACGCGGCGCTGGGAGGTCAGTGAGTTTGAGCGCGCCGTGACTAACTGGGAGCGTCGTCGCTATTTCGAACTCATCTGAGTGGTCCGGCTGGCGCCCCTGGCACTGTTCGCGGGCGGAGAGTATCGCCGCCCCGCAACCGCCTCCACGATCCTCATGATCTCCTGATAGCAGCGCTAAGGAGCGAGAGCCGCAGCGCAGCGCTCTTGTGGCTGTGCTGGCGTGCTCTCGTTCAAGCAACGAGAGCGGTCGCGAGAACGGCGGCCCCTGCGCTGGGGCCTCGGGAGGGGCCGATGGGGTGGAGGCTGGAAGGGCAAGGCTGGAAGAGTTAGGAGGGCTGCTCCTGCTCGATCCAGCCATGCGCCTCGTCACAGGTAAGGCCCTGCTCTCTGGCCTCTGTTGCCGTCAAATAGGGGAGGACATGCCCGACCAATAGCTCGCCGTTGCGATAACGGGCCAGATTCTCTTGAGCCTGCCTGGCCAGCAAGAGCGCCCCTTGCTCACCCTCAGCGAGGCGGCCTTCTAGCTCTGCGAAGAGAGCGCGAGCACGAGTCTGGCGCTCTGGATGCAAAGGCTGCTGGCCCAGGTAGCGCAGGAGGGTCAGCATGTCTTCATCAGGGACGAGGCCGAGATGTTCGCCCCAGAGGAGAAGGCGCAGACCGCGCACTAACTCGCTATCGAGCGTTGCCACATTTATTTCAGCGTCGTCACGCATACCTCGGTTATTCAGGTTAGCCGAGCCAACCGTTGCCCAAAGGTCATCAATCAAAGCTACCTTCGCATGCACATAGATCGGGCGGTAGCGAACGCGACCATCGATCACATCAGAAGTGGCCAGTGTCAAGACAAGCAGGCGTCCCTCCTGAACGGCCTCGGGAGCCTCCTCACGAAGACGCTGCAAACTGGCATCGCTGAACGCTCGCCCCACATTGGGATGATCAGGCAGAACCAGCACCAGGCGCGCACCCCGTTGCAGTGCTTCCCCAAGCAGACGCAAGTTCTGCTCCATATCGGGGCTATCAGGACCGATAAAGGGGACATTCAACCCGAGAAAGGAGCGAAGCCAGAAATACTGGTTCTCCAGGTAGATCAGGCGCTGCGCATTGCGGAAGGCCGAGGCATAAAGCTGAGCGATCCCCTGGATGCCTCCCTCTGGGGCAAAGCGATAGGTATGCTGAGGGATAGTGCGCGCGATCTGCACGACTGTACGGCTCTGGAGCGGTGGAGGCAGCGGATGCTCTGGTACCAGTAATGTTGCCTCAAGCCCTTTGCGCTCTACCACATCGTTCCAGCGCTGGCGAAAGTTCAGCTCGACATCGGCGGCTGCTGGTCCTTCAATCAAGGCGTGCACATCATGCCAGGGGTGCGGTGAAAGAGGCTTGGCAAGTAAACGGCGAAGAGGAGTAAACAACGGGTGAGGGTGCATATCCCAGCGATCGAATTCGCCGTCATTCTCGATCAAAGGATCGATGCCGCCCACGAAGGCATAGCGTCCATCGATCACGCTGGCCTTCTGGTGAAGCGACTCCGCCGGATGATGGAGCAGCCCGCGCGAGCTGTCGTCAAGCAGGCAAAGGACGCCGACCGCACTCAGCTCCTCGTAGGCCTGCTGCGGGCTATAGTGTGAAAAGATCTCGGGACAGTCCCAGAGCAAGGCCCGCACCTCAACGCCACGCTCGACAGCATACCCCAGGACGGCCTGCAGGGTCAGCTCATGGTTGCACCAGAAGGCGATCGCCTCCTCACTTAAGCCAGCCTGGCGCAGCTCAGCGATAAGCTCCTGCTGGGCGGGGCTATCGTCGGGCCCAGCGCGCTGATCCTTACCACGCACGAGAGGCATCGAAGGAGTAAGGCCCCAGTGCGCAAGATAAATATACTGTCTGGCTTGAAAGCAAGCCAGACAGAAAGCCAGCAAGGTGGCATGGCCATCGACCAGATAGGTCACGCGCGAATCACGACGGACCGGGGTGTCACCCTGGGCCCACCACTGCAGCCCGTCAGCGCTCTCTCCGCTCATGGCGTCCGTATCTCCCTCCGTTGCTCGAATGCTGCACTGGACAACAAAGCTCGTTCTGCCGGCAGACGCAAGCCCCCTGATTGTAGCATGCGTTCTGCCAGGAGCACAAGCCGGATGAACTGGGACGAGCTGGCAGGGAGCGAGAAAGCAGAGGTTGGGAACATTGCTGCGGCTGGAGCGAGAGCTAGCACCCTCTAAGCCGAGCCACGGCGAGCAGAGAATGCACCAGAGAGCGCAAGTCAGTGGCCAGGCTCTCGCCGCCGTTCGCCTCCTGGCCCCTGCTCGCTGGCGAGACCAGGGCAAAGGGCCAGGAGAGAGAAGGCCAGGATAGGGAGGGATTACTGACGAGCGGGTCCGATCCAGACCGTCTGGATGTTCACAAACTCGCGAATACCGAAGATCGATAGCTCACGGCCATAGCCGCTATGCTTCACGCCGCCGAACGGCAGGCGGGGATCACTGGCTGTCATCCCATTGATAAAGACGCCGCCGGTCTCAAAATGGCGAGCCATCTGGCGTGCCCGCTCGATATTGCGCGTCCAGATATTGCCGCCCAAGCCGAAAGGAGAAGCATTCGCCAGCTCCAGAGCATGCTCTGCATCGCGGGCGTAGATCACTGCCGCTGCTGGACCGAAGGTCTCCTCGCGAAACATCGGCATGGCCGGGGTGACACCGCTCACGATCGTCGGCTCATAGAAGAAGCCGCGGCCCGGGCCGGGCTTGCCACCAAGGAGCAGGCGCCCGCCCATCTGGAGCGTCTCCTCAACCTGGCGGCGCAGGGTCTCGCGCAGATCACCGCGTGCCACCGGACCGATCTGGGTCTCCCGCTCTAGTGGATTACCCATACGCAGGCGGGAAGCTGCCTCAACAAAGCGGCGCTCAAAATCAGCAGCGACCGCCTCCACTACGATGAAGCGCTTGGCTGCGATGCAGCTCTGACCAGTATTCTGGAAACGCGAGCGGGTTGCCCATTCGGCAGCCGCGTCAAGATCTGCGTCCTCCAGCACGATAAAGGCGTCGGAACCACCCAACTCCAGCACGTGCTTTTTCAGGGCACGCCCGCTGGTGGCGGCCACCTCCATACCCACCTCCGCGCTGCCGGTCAGCGTCACAGCGGCGATCCGTGGATCAGTGATGAGCTTCTCGGTCTCGGAGCCGCGTACGAGCACTGTGCGTAGAATGCCCTCGGGAAAGCCGCATGCGCGGAAAACGCGTTCGATCTCCAGAGCGCAGCGCGAGACGTTCGAGGCATGCTTGAGGACCGTCGTGTTGCCTGCCATCAGCGCCGGCGCGGCAAAACGGAACACCTGCCAGAACGGGAAATTCCAGGGCATGAGCGCCAGAACCACTCCTAGAGGCCGGAAAGCTACGTAGCTCTCACTGGCGCTGCTCTCGGCAGGTTGATCGGCTAGAAACTGTTCAGCGTGCTCAGCGTAATAGTCGCAGGCCCAGGCACATTTGACGATCTCGGCCTCGGCCTCTGTAATGGGCTTTCCCATCTCTAGCGTAATCAGGCGCCCCAGCTCTGTCTTGTGCTCGCGTAAGTAGGTGGCAAGGCGCTGGAAAAGGGCGGCGCGCTCCGCAAAGCTGGTGTCCCGCCACTGGAGAAAGGCGCGGCGTGCCTGATCAAGAGCGGCGTTGATCTGCTCTTCCGTGTAGAGTTCGAAGGTCTCCAGAATCTCTTCGGTGGCCGGATTGATCGACTGGATGATCGGCCTGGTAGATGGGATGGTCATCGGCACAACTCCCAGGGGACAGAATAAGGCTCCTCTCGACTGTATTATATCACTCGCAAGCCGGCCCTTCCGAACGCTTGCTTTTACCTGATCAAGCAGGCATTGCGACTTCCTTGCCTAATCCTTGGAGATTATTTGACATCTCTCCAAATTCATGGTAAAATTCCCCATAAATATGGCAAATAAAATCATTGCGATGCAAACTATTGCCAATAGGGAAGAGCGCACGTGGCGCCCTGCAGACGACGGCTGACTGAAAGGAGGATCAGACTATGCAGAGCCGGCCCAGGCTCACGCGACCGGATTATGGCGTCGATGCCCCCGGCGTGGTTCGCATGCTCATCTTGAGCGCGCTCGTGCTCTACGCTGTAGCGCTCTGGCTCATAATTGGCCTGCGCCTGACAGGTCTGGCCATCTGGCTGCTGGCGAATGCCTCTCTCTGTCTGGGAGAGGCTCTGGCCATGCTCTGGACCTCGCGGGTCGGAAAGCTGCGGGAGATACGACGCATGCTCGATTACCTGGTCCTCTGCGGCGATGAGCAACTGCTTGATGTGGGATGTGGACGTGGAATGCTGCTCATCGAAGCGGCGCGCCGCCTGGGCAGTGGACACGCCACGGGCATCGATATCTGGGACACGCGCGACCAGAGCGGTAATAGCCCCCTGATTACTCAAGAGAATGCCCGCCTGGCCGGCGTGGCCGAACGGGTCAGCGTGGTCACCGCTGACGCGCGGCAACTGCCCTTTCCAGAGGCAAGCTTCGATGTCATCGTCTCATGTCTCGCTTTGCACAATATTCACGGGGAGCAGGAACGTCGTCAGGCCCTGCGTGAGATGGTGCGGGTGCTCAAGCCCGGCGGACGAATCGCGATCCTTGATCTGGCCCATGTGAAGCAGTATGCCCGCGATCTACGCGAACTTGGGGTTGAGTTGCTCATGCTTGGGCGCCCGTCCTTACGTGTCTTCCCGCCTCTGCGTATGTTGCTGGCTTACAAGCCGCTGACCAGTTGAGAGGGCAAGGCGACGACGGCGGCCATATAAAGGGCTGCTTTCCTTTGTTGGCCTGCATTGGAAAGACAAGAGCGCAAGCAAGAGAGAGGGAGAACCATCGCTGTGAGCGCGCTATTGCACGGACTGCGTTTGACTGCTCCTGATCTTGCTGACCTCGGGGGAGTGCTGCAGCTCTTTGCTGTTTGTGATTATGGCCTCTCCGAGACCATTGATGGATACGGAACGCTGCTTACCGCCGAAGAGGCCTGGCTGATCAAATCCGGCTGTGAGGAGCCGATTGCCTACGCTGATCTTCATACTCAGAGGATAGGCCAAGAAGAAGCCGCCGGCCTTGTCGGTCTGACCTGTCTGCTGCGCCTCCTCGTGCATCCGCATCATCGTCGTCGGGGCCTGGCTACTCTCTTGCTGCGCCTGGCGGAGGAGAAAGCTCGCCAGCTAGTGAGAGGGCTTTCTCCCCTACCAGAACCTGGTAATCGTAAACCGGCGCGGGGCTGGCTTTGTATTCCGGTGCTGTTAGGGCGAGACAGCGATGGGGCGCAGGTCTTCCTGAAGCGTGAGGGCTATGTCTTCCTGACCCTCGGCTTTTGCCGCGCTCTCCTCCCTTTCGCCGCGGCGGGCTACTGTACTACCTGGCAAACACCCATGCCGTTGCCTGGGCGACCAGGACCAGGCCGACCCCTGGTCATCTATGCGAAGGAGATCGCCAGCTCACCGCCAGCCCCGCCGTCTGTCGCTATGAGGTGTGGCCTCTCTTCCTCCTTAGCTTTCCCTTGATCTGCCTGCCGCTGGCGAGACAGCCTCAAATGTTACCGGCAAGGCTTTGAAACCACGGAAGACCATTGACGGAAGACGCTCAACCTCCTCTGTCTCCAGGCGTAGTTCAGGCAAACGTCGCAGCAGAGTGGTAAAGGCCACCTCAGCCTCCAGCCGGGCCAGAGGGGCCCCCAGGCAGAAATGGGGACCGTGCCCGAAGGCCAGATGACGATTATCAGCGCGACGAAGATCGAGCCGATCGGGTTCGGGGAACTGCTCGGGATCGCGATTAGCTGCGCCGAGCACAGTCAGCACCTCCTCACCGGCTTTGAAACGTCGCCCTGTCCAATCCACATCAGTCTTAAGACGGCGCGAAGTCAGCTGCACCGGGCTATCGTAACGTAAAAGCTCCATCACAGCTGTCGGGGCCAGACCGGGGTCGTCTCGCAGCAACTGAAGCTGCTCAGGGTGCTGCAAGAGAGCATAGAGGCCGTTGCCAAGCAGATGGGTAGTAGTACCATGACCGGCAGCAAGCAGTAAGATGCAGTTGCCAAGCAGCTCCTCCTCACTGAGGCGGTCCCCTTGCTCCTCAGCCATGATGAGGGCCTGCAAAAGGTCATTACGCGGCGCCTTGCGTCGCTGCTCGATCAGACGCCGGAAATAGTCGAGAAACTCCGCAATACTGCTCAACGTTTTCAGCAGCTCCTCAAAACTGAGATCGCTACCGTCCAGGAGCCGACCGAAATCTTGGGTCCAGGCGATAAACTGCTGGCGATCCTCGACTGGCACGCCGAGCATTTCGGCGATCACGATCGCGGGCAGCGGATAAGCGAAATCAGCGACAAACTCCATGTGCCCCTGCTCCTGTACCGCGTCCAGCAGTTCATTGACGAGGCGCTGCACACGTGGACGCAGACTTTCTACCATCCGCGGTGTAAAAGCTCGCGCCACCAGACCGCGAATGCGAGAATGATCAGGAGGATCAAGAAAGAGCATCTGCCGCGAGACAGCGCGCAGGGCAGGCTCTAGCTGGGGGCGCAGCTCCTCGGGCATCCAGGTCGTCTCTAGCGTCCCCCAGGCCGACGAGAAGCGAGGGTCGCGCAGCACAGCGACAACATCGGCGTAGCGTGTCAGCACCCAGGCGTTCATCTCTTTGTCCCAATAGATGGGATCATGCTCGCGCAGGCGATGATAGAGGGGATAAGGATTAGCCAGATGTTCTGGCCGCTGGACATCGCTTAAGGTGAGACGCTGGCTATCACTCTGGTGCTCTTGCATCGTAGTTGTGGCTCCTTGCAGACCAGGCTGCTACTCTCTCAAAAACAGAAGCGCAGGGAGTGACAGGCGATCAGATAGCCAGGGCCACCAGGGCGCTAAGGCTGCCGCCTGGCAGATCCTGGTGAAGATTCTCTTCACTCCTGCTCTCTCTCCTTCTTACCCTATCACAGCGCTTGGACCAACGACAATCTGGGCTCCGTCAGGGGCGTCAGAGCCATTCTCTTCCTGCCTTGCCCTTCCGGCTCTCGCGGGCTGAACTGAAGCGAAGGGAGGGCCCGCTGCCTTTCTCTTTAATCAAGCCGCCGCCTATGGAGAAATCTTTATGGATCATGCCCGGCGTTAACCAGATCTTGACGGCTCCATGCTCTCCAAAGGCGATATATATCAAGTATAATACAGCACAGCACTTTGAGGGTAATCATGCGGGTCTTGCTTATTGGGGTGGATGGCTTGACATTGCGCATTGTGAAACCGCTGATGGCGCAAGGACTGCTACCCCATCTGCGGCAGATCTACGAGGGGGGAAGCCATGCCCTGCTACACGCCCCTTTGCCTCCAACGGCAATCACGCGCTGGCAGGCCATCGTGACAGGTCTACCACCTCAGCGGCAGGGCCCGATTCCTGACTACGATGAATATGATCGCTGTGTGCCAGAGGCCCCTGGCGCCTTGCCTTCGGCCTCACTCTCGTCGCGCGCCCTGGCCCTGGAGGAGAGTAGGACGCTCTGGGATCTCCTCAGCTCCTGGGGACGGCGCGTAGTCGTCGCGAATGTGCCCGCAACCTATCCGCCTTGTCCCATCAATGGCATCATGCTCAGCGGCCCGCCGGCACCGGCCTTTTATGCCGGCCTCGCCTATCCGCCTGATTTTGCCGCCAGGCTGCTGGAAGCCATCCCAGACTATCAGCTCATGCCCACCTGGCACGGGCTGGCTGCCTGGTTCAGGGAACCCCTGACAGAGATTCGCCGCCTGCTGGAAGAGCGTCGCGCGCTGCTGAGCCTGCTGCTACGCGAGACATGGGACTGCTGTCTTTTTGCGCTTCATGAGATCGATCTGCTACAACATCTCTATTGGGATCGCGTACTTGATCTGCACAGCGACGTAGTCGCTTGCTATCGCCTGCTGGATGAGCTACTTGGGCTGGCGCTGGCGGCTTTACAGCCAGCCGATCTTCTGATCCTTCTCTCACCCTATAGCTTCCAAAGCATTAGAAGAACATTCCATCTGCAAGAATATCTGCTACGCCATATGAGCGTCTCTCTCAGCCACAGCGGTCAAGGAGCCAGCCGCGCCAGGCGCTGGCACGGAGGAACTCGCTGGAGAGCCTGGGGGTTGCACCTTCTCTCTCATCTGCCACTCCCCTTTCCCGCACAGCGGCGCTGGCGGGCCTCATATCTGGCCAGGGCCTCGGTGAGGAAGGGGCGAGCCGGGCAGGTTGTGGCGGACAGGCCCTTCTCGCTCCTGCCGGCCTCATCACCGTTGGGAGGCTATGCAATCATCGCTCCTGCCGACCACCTGACGGAGAGGCAGATCGAAGACTTCATCGCTGACCTGCAAGCGCAAGTCGATCCAGAGACAGCCTATCCCGCTATTGGCGACATCTACCGCGACGATGCCTGCATTCCTATCGGAGCATCAGCCGGGCTGCAGACAGCAGGCGGGCCGACGCGCCGTCTCATGCTGCTGGCTCACGATGGGGTGCTCCTCTCCCAGACGCT
The DNA here is from genome assembly GCF_059696725.1 of Thermogemmatispora argillosa. Taxonomy (NCBI): domain Bacteria; kingdom Bacillati; phylum Chloroflexota; class Ktedonobacteria; order Thermogemmatisporales; family Thermogemmatisporaceae; genus Thermogemmatispora; species Thermogemmatispora argillosa. The sequence goes on from NZ_AP019377.1 coordinate 3,922,449, forward strand.
GGGGCATCGACAGTTATGGAGCGCGGGGACAGCCTGCTGTGGGATGCATCATCCCGATGGGCTTCTTTGTCTTTACGGGGCTGGGCTGGCCCGAGCTGTCCTCAAGCCTGCCTCCGCCTATGACATTGTGCCGACCATTCTGGCTGCGCTCAACGTGCCGATTCCTGCGCAACTCAGCGGGCACCTGCTTCTTGGCAAGGAGGCGCCCCTTGCAAGCCCCTCCTCGATATAGTATCATAGCTAATGAGCTAATTCATTGGTGATGTCTATCTACGATTGCTATCAGGATAGCGATAGCAGCCTCGAATCGCCTGAATTGTCGCAGCGGCTGAGACCGAGAGGGCCTGACAGCGTGCCGCTGCCTCTATTTCTCTCTGGGTGGGGCCGACAGTGGTGGGGAGAGTGCATCTACAAGGGCATGCACCGACTTGCAATTGCCGCGCTGGTAGAAGGGGCTTTTTGCGCCTTTCGGGCAACGAAGGCCGAGCTGGTAAGGAGGCTGACCTATGCTCGCAAGGCGAACAGAAGGTCCAACTACCAGGCTGCCAGGCGAGCGAGTCGCGGAGTCATAGCAAGCACAAGGTATACTAGTCAGCTCAGCTGTCCCTCTGGGCAAGTGTGATCTCGTCCCTCTGGGCCAATCAGCTAGCGAGTAGAAAGGTTGGCGGCCTCTGTGATAGAATTGAGCAAGATTCGTGTAGGCAAGCCTTCTCTGAAGCAGCTTTTGGTTGGCGGCCTGGGGAGCGTCATCGGAGTGGCGGGATTCATCCTCACCGTAGCGGTCTACGTTGTAGAAACGCTGATCCGTCCGAAGAAGATTGTCAGTTTTGCGGACCTCTACAAGATTTCTCCATTTGAGCTTGAGCTGCCTGCCGAGGCAGTGACCTTTCCGGCGCCCAACAGCGACCACATGGTCAATGGCTGGTACATCCCGTACCCGGGGGCCACGACGACCATCCTGGTCTGTCCCGGCTATCGTTCGGGCATGGCCGATGTCCTGGGCATGTGTGCCCATCTCTGGAAAGCTGGTCACAACGTGCTTGTCTTTGAGTATTACGGACATGGGCAGGAGGTCGGCAAACCGGTCACCCTGGGCTATCGTGAGATCAATGATTTCATGGGGGCCGTGGCCTATGCCAAAGAGCGGGCCCCCCAGGCCCGCTTAGGGGTCATTGCCTATTCGATGGGGGCTGCTGTAGCCATTATGTGCAGCGCCCGCTGCCCGGACGTAGAGGCCATTGTCGCTGACAGCTCTTTTGCCACCCACTGGAGCGTCATCGACTACAATGTCCATCGGGTTCTCCACCTGCCCGCCGCTCCCTTCACCTGGGTCGCCGATTACCTGCTCTGGTGGCGCGCGGGCTACCGTTTCGACCAGGTGGCGCCGCTACGCGATATTGGCAAAATCGCGCCGCGTCCCATTCTCATCATCCACGGTGGGAAAGATTCACTGGTTGACCCGCGCGATGCGCCACTCCTTTACGAGGCAGCCGGTGAGCCGAAAGAGCTATGGATTGTACCCGAAGCTGACCACTGCGGCGCCTACTTCGCCGACCGGCGTGCCTATGTCAACAAAGTACTCTCCTTCTTCGACGAGCACCTCAAGAAGCCGCGCCCTCGCCTGCAACTGATCGAGGGAGAAGCGGCAGGATCAGCGCTCCCGCGCCCGGCCCAGGCGACGGGCGAAGCAGTGAGCGACCTATCGGAAGCCAGCTAGTGAGTCAGGAGTCAGCAAGCTCCTGAGATAGCGAGCGCTCCTCTTGCTCGCCGGGAGCCGGTGGATAGCTCAGCGTCAGAATTTCTCCATCTCGGGCGGCTCGGGTCGCGCGAAAGATGCGCCGGGCCGCTTTTTCTGCGCTCGAAGGATCATTAATCTTAGGGCTAAAGTGCGTCAACAGCAACGCGTGAGCGCCGGCCTCCTTAGCGAGGCGGGCTGCTTCCTCTGCCAGCATATGCGCATGAGCGCGGGCCAGGGGCAGATCCGCAGGATCATCGTACATACTCTCGCAAATCAGCAGATCGACATCATGGGCCAAGGCAGCGAGCTTGGCCGTCGGGCGGCTATCAGTAATGAAAGCCAGGGAGATGCCCCGTCGTGGAGGGCCAAGCACCTGATCGGGCGTGATCAGCCGGCCCTCATACTCAACACTTTCGCCGCGTTGCAGGCGAGACCAGTACTGGACAGGCAAACCCAAGGCCTGGGCCCGTTCTACCTGAAATTGAGGGCGGCGCGGCAGCTCCAGACGGTAGGCGAGACAGGGCACACCGTGCTGAGCAGGAGCGCAGGCGCCTTGCAGTCCCCCAGGCAAGGCCAGCCGCTCGCCTCCCTGCAGCTCCTGTATCTGCAACGGGAAAGGTAGCTCACCCGCAATGCGTAGCAGACCCTCAACCACATAGCTAGTCCCGGGCGGCCCATAGAGCCGCAATGGCTCCGTGCGTCCGGCGTGAGCGACCATAAAGAGCACCCCGGGCAGGCCAGCCACATGATCGGCATGCATATGCGTCAAACAGATGGCTCCAAGCTGGCGAAAGCCCCAGCCCAGGCTCTTCCAGGGGATCTGCGTCCCTTCTCCGCAATCCAGCAACGTCAGAGTGGCGCCGCAGCGCACCAAGGCGCACGAAAGCCAGCGTCCAGGCAAAGGCATCATACCGCCTGTTCCCAGCATGCAGATGTCAATCATCGTTTGTTCGCACTCACAGATTTTTCTGGTAGGCCCAGGCCAGCCCAAGAATGAAAAGAGAGATGACCAGATCGCTGCTCAGAGAGAGCGTCACCACGATGAAAGGGAAGCCGGACATGATCATCACCGTGGCCAACAAAAGCCAGAAGATGAGCAAGGCTGCTGCCAGATAGGCGAGGGCAGGAATCCGCCGCATAGCTTGCATCCTTTCGCGCCGTTTCCCTCGTATGGTAGCACGCCTGGAAGGCCTTTGCAACCAGCATAGCGGGCAGCGGCTCTGTTGCCAGGCCCTTAGCCTGACACCTACTATTGACAACCAGGGCTATGCTGCCAGGCCCCGTGACGCCAGGCGGCGCCTCACAGGCTCCTCTTCTCCCCTATCGTTGCGTCAATAGCTGTGGTATCATCAATCTGCAAAGATCTAGTCCCAGGCAAGCGAGTCAATAAGGCTACCTTAGCCGGCAAAAGCAAAAAAGAAGCGAGGAGCAGGTGCCCCGTGAGAGTCATTGATCGCTTCCATCCTCAGAGATGCCGTGAGCTACAGGCTGCTCTCGATGCTGGCCTGGCGCTGCTGCGGGGAGAGGTCTCCCTGCTAGAACCGCCACAGCTGTATCTCCTGACGCTGCTCAGTTTTCTCCTTCTGCTCATTGGACTAGTAGGCTTTAGCGCCCTGGCTCTCTTGGCCCTTGCCTGGCGCACGCTCCCTGGCTGGTCCGCAGGGAGCATCGATGTCCTGCGGTTGCTCATCTGGCTCGCCATCAGCAGCGCTGTCTATCTGGCCCTGCTGCCTCTCCATGAGCTTCTGCATGGGCTGGTCTTCCGCTTCTGGGGAGGACAACCCTACTATGGCATGCGCCTGCCCGTGGCTCTCTATTGCGGAGCACGTAACCAGCTCTTTCGTCGCAACCACTATCTCCTTGTAGGATTGGCTCCCTGTTTGATCCTGTCCTTACTCCTGGTTCTGCTCATGTTCTGCTGGCCAATAACAGCTCCCTACCTGGTGCTGGCCGGGGCCGGTCATCTCTCCGGCTGCGCCGGCGACCTGCTGGCGATCTTCCTCCTCCTGCGCTACCCATCCCACCTTTGCATTGAGGATACCGAACTGGGCTTCCGGGTATGGGAAATTTTCCCCCATCACCTTGACCTCAACTCCACAGTCCAGGCGAACTGAGGCATACTATGCGACAGGAGCAAAGACGCCCTGGGCGTGGGGCAGGGCTGAGACCTGGCCATCTCTTCGCCCAGCCCGGCGACTGCATCCGAGTCCGTAGCTACGCTATGAGTCCAGAGGATCATGCCAGAATTACCAGAAGTTGAATATACTGCTCGTCAGGTTCGAGATGCTCTCTTAGGGGCCTGTATAATCGAGGCCCAGGTCTTCTGGGCAAGGAGCATTGCCCGGCCCGACAGCGCCACTTTTTGCCAGGCCATCGCCGGACAGCGCATTGAAGGCGTGCGCCGTCGCGGCAAACTACTGCTGCTGGATCTCAGCGGCGACTATCTCCTGACCATCCATCGGCGCATGACCGGTAACCTCTTGGTTTTGCCTCCGGGCTGGCGCCTCGATCGTCGCCTCCAGGAGCAAGATCGGGCGTTATGGGAGCGCCTGGGGCCGACCTTTGTCAACGAAGGATATCAGTGCCGCTGTCAGGAGAAACAGCAGGAGGGACAGGAGGAGACTCTCTGTCTGCGGCATGATCAGCCGTTCTACTGTCGTGTCTGCTTCACCCTTGCCGATGGGCGGCGCTTGCTCTACAACGATCTGCGCAAATTTGGGAAGCTGGCCCTCTGGCCCCGTGCCCAAGAGGCCGAGGCCCTGGCGGGCCTGGGTCTGGAGCCGCTGGCCCCCGACTTCACAGCTGAGCGACTAGGGCAACTGCTGCAAGGGAAGAAGCGGCCACTGAAACAGGTGCTCCTGGAACAAACCCTGATTGCTGGTCTGGGCAATATCTATGCAGACGAAGCCCTCTTTCTGGCGGCTATTCACCCGCTGCGCCGGGCCGACACCCTCAGCTCCGAGGAAGTGGCAGCCTTACGCCAGGCCATCGTTGCCGTGCTCCAGCTCGGTATCGAACATGGAGGAACCTCCTTCAACGACTATCGCGGCCTCTGGGGAGAAGCCGGAAACAACTATGCCCACGTGCAGGTTTATCAGCGCACTGGCCAGCCCTGTCGACGCTGCGGCACCCCTATCCAGCGCATCATCGTCGCCCAGCGGAGCACCCATTTCTGTCCGACCTGCCAGCCAGCGCCTTACTGAGGGGTAAAGAAAGCCGGGCTGCAGCGCAAGCTAGCGGGTCCTCCAGGGATATTGGTGAAGGTCACATCGACAGTGGCCGGCACATTGCGCGGCTGACGGCCAGCCAAAGGGAGGGTGAAACGCACATAGCCTCCCTGATCGCTGGTCGGCTGCTGAGTCAAAGTCAAATCGCCGCTGCTAAAATGGACCACAGCCGTTGCTGTTGCGCCGGGCACTCCCTGGAGATTTTTGGTCAGGCGGGCATAGATAGTAATCACCGCTGTAGGAGCTGGAGCGTTATTCGAAGCCCAAGCGCCGCAGCGATAGGGTGGCGTCGTGGGAAGGGGCGAAGTACTTGCCTGGAAAGCAGGATTGATGGTCACCGTCGCGGCGGGCGAGAGCTGATTAGCCGTCGGACCGCAAGCACTTAGCAGGAGCAGCCAGAGCACAGCCAGCCCCGAGAGCAAGGTACACATGCATCTATGCAGCAAAGATCTACTCATACAGATTACCCCTCAGAACTTCTCTCACAAGGCATCAGCCTGATCCTTCCAGCGCGGGCGGAATGCGGCAGAGCGCCAAAAAAAGCGCGGGGTAGAACCAACCCCGATTGGCTCGCTTATAGCGGCACGCTCAGCTCTCCTGCGGTCTTCACTCTCTACTGACAGGCAGGATACATCTGAAACGGACATCTGGCAAGTCCGCGTAGAAAGGGACTGGCCCGACTCTCCCCCGAGCGTGCTTCACGTTCTGGGCAGGTGATGCAAGATAAATTGTTATCTTTATGCACAAGCAAAGAGGAAAGATATTTGCAGCGAAAGAGCCGAACATCTTCCGGCCTGAAGCGGTGCTCCCTGGAGCGGGGCCATAGCACCTGTTAGAAATAGACCACATTTGGAGGTGCGAGTACATTATATCATAGACAGGTAGTATAGGAGAGGTTACGCGAAGCCGGCTAAGCCGGCAGACGCTGAAGCAAGGGAATGCTTAGTAGAAAGGAAGCAAGCAAGCATACAAGTGGGAGAGGGAAGGCCAGTCCTCGCGGGAGCTGGTGGCTGCCTGGCTTGGCGGTAAGAGGCCTGCCCGTCAGGTTCCGTTCTGAGGCCGACGACTGGCCGGACAGGTGGTGAGGGAGGGAGGTTCTTCTCCTAGACGTGCTTGTCCGCAGGTTCTCAAGGCCCTGATGGTCTTGGTCCGGCATCATTGTCTTGTTCTTTCTGTAGAGATGTGTTACACTATTGGGCGTTGGAGAATTCCTGAATAGGAAGACAATTATTTTGCTCGATCAGGAGTGTACATTTTTATGAGCCATCAGGCTGACGAACAGTGGGAGCTGTTCGCAGAGCTAGAGCGACTGAGCGAAGGCTTAGAGGCGCATGCCAGCGGGAGGGTGCAGCCAGCGTCGTCCCGTACCGAGTTGGACCCAGTAACGATTCGCCCCGATCCTGGTCGCGAGCGTAGGAAGGGAGCGCCGGAGGTCATCTTTGCCGAGACCAAAGAGACGGCGCAAGTGATCGCGATGGCCCAGGCATTGCTGGCTGGCTCGGGGCGAGCGATTATCAGCCGCATGCGCTCAGAGACCAAGGATGCACTCCTGGAAGTCTTTCATGACTATACCATTCGTCTGCGCGAAGCCGCCAGAGCGATGGTCATCTCCAGGCCCGATTTTGTGCGTCCCGACACCGGGGGGCACGTCGGTATCATCACGGCGGGCACCTCCGATGTCCCTGTAGCGGAGGAGGCGGCCCTCGTTGCCGAGGAAATGGGCTGCCGCGTGACCAGTATCTATGACGTGGGGGTGGCAGGGCTACACCGTCTGATTGGCCCGTTGCGCGACCTGCTCTCGAACGGCGTAGATGCAATCGTGGTGGCCGCTGGCATGGATGGGGCGCTCCCTTCGGTCGTGGCAGGACTGGTTCCTGTCCCTGTCATTGGCTTGCCCACTTCGGTTGGCTATGGCCTGGGTGGCAAGGGCTTGGCCGCCCTCCTGTCAATGCTGCAGACATGTGCGCCGGGCCTCGCCGTCGTCAATATCGATAACGGTGTCGGCGCGGGCATTACCGCGGCTCTGATCGCCAACCGCGTGGCTCAGGCTCGCAAGCATCCCTTGCGCTAGCTAGAAGGCTGCGAGATTTCTGTCTCTCTCTAGCTGGGAGCAGAGACTGTCTCGCCGCGTTGTTGGGTAAACGTGGAGTTTGAGTGAAAGAGAGGCGGGACTTTCTATGGCAAATAATAAGCGCGGACCGGAACCCGGATCGCAGAAGGCCAAGCATGGCGGTCAGGCTGTGCGTGAGAAGTATGGCACGGAGTTCTATGCCAGAATTGGCAAGAAGGGAGGCGAAGCAGTCAAGCAGAGACGCGGCCCTCAGTTCTATTCTGAGATCGGTAAGAAGGGCGGCGAGTCGACGAAGCGTCAGCAAGGCTCGGCTTTCTATTCGCGCATTGGCAAGAAGGGGGGCGAACGGGGGCGTGCCGCTGGAGGGGCTAACTCCCCTGTCGCCCCGGCTCAGACGCCGGAGGAGAGCAATAGCGGGACAGAGAGTAGCTGATCGATGATACCTTACCTGGCTGTCTCCACCAGAGAAGAGGTGGCTGGCTCACTGGCGGGCCATTGCCTATCACCATCCGATCCACTCCCCTCGCGAGCTGGGTCGAGTCGGGTAGGGTCAGGAGTGAAGTGACTAGTGATGTCTTCCAGCATGAGCGCAGACCCTATGGCGGGGAAGCTGTAGGGAAGAGAAAAGCTGACCAGCGAAGAGGCTGACCAGCGGGGAGACTGGCCACGTCTAGTGTTAGTGTGGTCAGCTCCCCCTGAATGTTCTGGAAGGTTAGCCTTGCCCTGGCCTGCCAGCAGGGTCGACTTGGTACCTGCTTCCTGATCAAGTCAAGGAAGGACAGCAGTCTTTTCGTTCGCTCGTCCTCACTGCCTGTCTCACTCAATGGAGATGGCCCTGCTAAGGGGACGAGACGGCAGACTCCTCCTTCACTCCTCTGGTGAGCCTCCCATCCTCCTCGCTCTAGCGACGACGCAAAAAAGGAGGTGCACTAATCTCCTTTTCCTGCTCAAGCCGCTCCTGATAGCGGCGCGCCAGACTGCGTAAGCCGCGCAGATCTTCCAGACTACGCTGTGGGCGGGGCAGCGCAGGCGGTCGTAGGGAGGCTGAGGGCACTGCGGAAGCTGCTGACGTCCCCTGAGATGGGGAAGGGCGTGGCGTCAAAGGTGGCATAGGTAGCATCTGATGAGCCGCCCGGGCCGGTTCCGGGGCGCTTGCGCTGTGAGCTGCCTGGCTAGCCTGGGCCGGAGCCTGAAGCTGGGCCGGGCGCGGTGCCCCTGAGATCAGCGCCGGCGTTTGGGCCGTCAAAGGCTCCTCCATACCAGCGGCGATTAAGGTGACACGCAGCGTATCCTGGAGCGTTGGATCAATGACTGCCCCAAATGTAATGTCGGCCGCTTCGTCAACGACGCTACGAATGCATTCGGCAACCTCGTTCACCTCAAAGAGCGTCAGATCCTCTCCGCCGCTAATATTGAACAGTACTCGATGTGCCCCCTTGATAGTCACATTCAGGAAGCCGCCGGCAATTGCCTCCTGGGCGGCCAACTGAGCGCGGTTGCGACCCTTACCCTCGCCGATGCTCATCAAAGCGCTGCCGGCGCCGCGCAGCACATTGCGCACATCGGCGAAATCAACGTTGACGAGCCCTGGTACATTAATGACCTCAGCAATCCCCTGGACTCCCTGGCGCAGGACATCATCGGCGACCTTAAAGGCTTCCGCCAGGCTGCGGTCTCGTGTACTCGACATCAGCAAGCGGTCGTTAGGAACAGTGATCAGGGCGTCGACCTCCTTGCTCAGCTCGGCCAGGCCCTCCTGAGCCACACGGCGACGACGCGCGCCCTCGAAGCTGAATGGGAGGGTCACAATGCCAATGGTCAAGGCTCCCAGCTTGCGGGCAATCGAGGCCACCACTGGCGCGGCTCCGGTCCCGGTGCCGCCGCCCAGGCCGGCGGCGATAAAGACCAAATCAGCATCCTTGAGCGCGGCACGAATCTCCGCCGCGCTCTCCGTGGCTGCGCGCATCCCCACAGCTGCGTTCCCGCCTGCTCCCAGGCCTTTGGTATAGTGATAGCCCAAACTAATGCGCAGCGGGGCCTGTGACAGCTCCAGCACCTGGGCATCCGTGTTCATGGCAATGAAGCGCACGCCCCTGACATTCATATCAATCATGCGATTCACCGCATTCGTGCCTCCGCCGCCTACGCCAGCCACCACAATATCAACATGGCGCGGCTCATCGCAGCGCTCCTCAGTGGGTGTCTGAGCAGCAATCAGCTCCTCTTCCGTATCCCGCTGCTCCCAGCCGGCCAGGGTGTGCTCCTCCCGCATATCCTCTCCCACCTCTACCTCATGTCGGAGTACGGCCCAGCGGTTCGCCTGCTCATCGTAGATATCTGACCCCTCGTTCACCGCGTGTGCTTGGCGGTCCCAGGGCCTCCCTCTCTCATATCGATCGCTATGAAATATAGACTGCATGCGGACCCCCGTTTCTCTTCTGTCTGTGAGCGAGCAGCCCTTGTCTGGGTGCTGCGATGAGCAGGTAGTATGTTGCCGAAAGGCGTTCTAAGCGCATTGTAACAAGTGTGTCAAGGGATGGCAAGACGTTCCTTCTTCTTCAAAATGCGATCCCTCTCTATGAGATATTACGAGGAGCGAGGGGGTTAGGCAAAACAGGCGGGGCAATAGTCTCGCCTTCTAACATTCTGCTGGCCGGGCCAGCCTCTCTCCTGCTCATTTTTTATACAATTGAAAGAAAAAAATACAGTAATGAGTAAGAGAAGATAAGAAATGCTTGAGAGGGACGCGCGGAAGCCAAACGGAAACGCCAATCAAGACAGCGGGGGCTGTCTCCCTTCGTACGTACCCGGAACGGGAGAACAGCCCCCACACAGCTCCTCTCCTGCCTTGCTAGAACCTGATCTTCCCCATCTCACGCATCCAGGAGACTGGCGCGCAGGGAATACTCGGGCCTGGTGACAAGACAGGGCACCAGCGATGGCGAGAGGGCGCCGCTTCAGTTCTTTGCCTTCCTGCCGCTGCTATTTAGAATTGGGCGCGTACCAGCTGTTGATGTGGTTGCTGGGGCCGTGGCGGCTGAGGAGGCTGGAACTGTTGCTGAGCGCGGGCTAGCTGCTGCTCTTCACTGGTAGCCAGGGCATGCGTAATCACGCGAATGACGCGCCGGATGTCCATCGGCTTGCGCAAGGGATGAATACCGCGCTGCTGCAGCTCCTCGTAGGGGAGATCGGCGCTCATCATAATAGCTGGGGTTCCACGTGTCTCCTCCATCTCCTGCAGACGATCAAAGACTTCTAAGCCGTTGATATCTGGGAGTTTATAATCGAGGAGGAGAAGGCAGGGGCGGAGGCGCCTGGCCTGCTCCAGGGCACAGGAACCATTTTCGGCAAGAGCTGCCTGATAGGGGGTCTCGCTGTTGATGACCTCCTCCAGAAACTTGCCAAAATCGGCATCGTCCTCGACAATTAGGATAATAGCGCTGCGTGGGCGTTGGGCTGCCGGCGGAAAGACAAGCCCTGACATTGTGTACTCCTTCCCTTTGTCTCTGTCAGCTCAATGGAGAGAGAAAGGATAACCGATAACTACATTGTAGTCTAACGGTTATTCCTATGGATAGGTGACATGATCACAACATTTAACCGCGACGCCCTCTTCTCTCTGAAAGCATACCATCTTCATGCGGGCTTGCACGTTGAATCTGCACCGCTCTTCTTACTCATTATGAAAAAAGATGCCCAGCCTCCCTTCTGACCTGTTCCTTTTGGTCGAGGGGCCAAGCACGTGCCCCAGGGAGAGGGGCACGCCGCATCTGGTTAGGAGGCGAGACGAGCAGCGTAGGTCTCCGCTTGCTCTCCTTCCAGTGTAGCTGCTCGTGCCTAGCATAGAGCAGACACCCCCGTCTTGGGAAGGGGTGAAGGAACAACTGGCCTCTCCTTTTAGGAGACTGACGATGGCAAAGGGGGAGGGACTTGAAGAGTGGCGGGGGACTATGCTATCATGAAAGCGCTGCACCTGTAGCTCAATTGGATAGAGCGCTTGACTTCGGATCAAGTGGTTGCGGGTTCGAGTCCTGCCAGGTGCGCTCTCCCCTCGGGATCACCCGCTCCCTCCGCTTCTCAAGCCCCGCGATGCCACGCGGAAGCAGCGGGCGGAGGCGATGGGGGTCGGCAAGACGACCGTTGCTCCCTGCAACGACCACCTGCCTGCCTCCCCTGGGAACCACCTGCTTCCCGCCTGGTTCCTGTCTCGAGCGTGCCGCGTTCCTGGCCGCTGCCGGCTTGATTCCAACAGCGGCGAGCTGGCAGGTCCGCTACAGAGCAGAAGGCGCCACTTGCTGCGCCTAATCGCCGGCTCTCATCGTGCGCAGACTTGTCGCTGCCCAACCGGCGGGGGAAAACGCTGGAGCGATTGATCATCTCTTGCGCGCGGCATGTGCGCGGTCCGGGCGAGGGGCGCACAGCCCGGGGAAACCCTGCTGTCCTGTGACTGCCAGGCAGCCAGCAAACCTGCCTGCATACAGAAACAAAAGAAAAAAGCACAAGGGGGACGCACCGCTGCGTCCCCCTTATGCTTGTGGCCACGCATAGTGCTGCTGAGGCCGGCGTTGACCACAAGGTCAGGAGAAAGAGACCTGTAGCCCACTGGCCTGAAGGGAGGCGCTGCTGAGAGAGCGATCGATATAAAGCACCACATTGGTCATGACGAGCCGGGGCACCGTACCCCCGGCGGCTAGGATCAGCAGATCAGCCTTATTAGTGAAACTGCTCAGGCCCGTAACGATATCTTGCAAAATCGACGTCTTGATAGAGACGCCAGTCGCTACCGCCGTGCCTGAAGCAGTGATGGTAATGGTCACATTACCCAGATCGCGCGAGATCTGTAACCCCGACATCGTGGTCGAACTAAAAGTCAGTACGGGGTGGAGCGGATCAGGCAAGAGACTCAGATGGGCGTTGGTGCCAATGATCTCGCTGGCTCGCAAGACGATCGAGTTCGGAGCCGTCAAAATAGTCGGCTTCGGCGTAGCAGTAGGCGTCGGCGTTGGAGTGACGGTCACAGTGACCGTAGGACTCGGCGTGACCGTAACCGACGGAACCGCGCTCGGAGTCGGCGCCGCTGTGGCCGTTTCGCCAGGCGTGGGGGTCGCCCGTGGCGTCGGTGTAGGCGTAGGGGTTGGTGGGTCAACCGTTGGCGTAGGAGTCGGCGTGCGATGATGACACGGGATCAGCGGCGGCAGACAGAATTGCGGCCCGGCCTGCGGCACGAGCCCAGGACCAGCGGCAAAGGCAACCTGGCTACCCGCTGCAAAGGCTGGAAGCAAGAACACCAGAAAAGAGCAGAGTGCGCCGACTTTTCCCCAGAAAGCCAACGTTGCTGGAGAACGCTTCTTCTTCATCGCTTAGCCTGACCTTTTATCTCTGTACGCAACTCATTCGTATGCTAGGCGTATGGACACTGAGCTTGAGAGCATAGGCAGAAAAATAGCATCACAGACTAACGGCATCAAAACCACTGGTGGAATACCAGACAGGGAGGGGCGCAAGTGCAGCCAGCCCCGGGAGCGCCAACTGCACCCGCGCCGTGACAATGCATGGGCCTCGGAGTGAGCGACCCTTCCCTTGCCAGGCTTAGCTGTGAGTAATGCTCAGCGTCAGACCAGGCAGCGTGATGCTGTTAACAGCCTGGTACGGGGAGCTAATCGTAAGATTGGTCAGCGTCGCGCTGGTGGCCGTCTGATCGAAGGGATTGGGACCGGTATTCAGTACCAGATTCTGGAACTGGCCTTCGTCAGCTTGCAGGCCTGTGGCGTCATTGGTCAGACCCGTCACCGTCACCGGCGTGTTCTGACCAGCCTCTAGCTTGACGGTCACCGTGCCCAGCGGACCCAGGCTGATGCTCTTGCTGATCACCAGATCGGTGATAGTACCATCAAGCTGGTTGACAGCTACCGGCGTGCTGTTGTCAGCAGGCGAGATGCCCGGGTAAAGGTGGAAGTTCTTGGCCTGCAACACCTTAGCCTGCACTGTGACCGGCACCGGTGCCGCTGCTGCCAGGGCAATGGCCCCGTTCTCCACCGCTCCCAGCATGCCAAAGAGCACGAGGGCTGCAATGAGCATCACCGACCAGAAGACAGTGCGGTTGGTGCGCCCCACCGGAGGCAGCTCTTCCTCCTCGTCAGTCACCGCCCTGGTCTCAATGGTTTCCACCCGACTGACATCAATGCTTTCTCCTTCGAAAGGCGGCAGGTGAATAGGTAAGCTCGTTTCCTCACGCTCTGGCTCCCGGGTCATTCCGGTGTCGTGCTCTTTTTCCATGAGTCACTCTCCTTTTCAAGTAATACATCACCAGATATATTTATGTATATGCAATCCCGATAACGGGATTACAGGCGAAAGAACGGGGAGAAAGAGCATAGATAATCAAAGCGGCAAATATGCTGACGTCCCGTCCGGCTGGACTAAGCTGCTCAGGCCTGTCCTGCTGGCAGACTCATGGGCGCAGCGTCGCGCGTGCACGTATGCGTGCACCGCCCCGTTTGCTTGCAGCCACCGGACGCCAGGCTACTCCCAGGGCTCCGCCGATGATGCCCAGCAGCATCCCGATCCCAAAGCCGCCAAAGGAAGAAGCGATCAAGGAGACCAGGGCAAGAACCACGCCAATGGCCCCAGTAATGAGCGAGTACGCCGGGACCAGGAGCTGAATCACCCCCATGATGATCAGCAGAGCACCGACAAGGAGGCCTGCCCACAACGTACTGCCAGGAAGCATGGCCAGCCTGATGAGCATGGCAGGACCCCAGAGGACAAGCAGGCCAGAGAGGATTAAGAGGATAGATCCAGCAAAAGGACGTGAACGGCGCCAACGACGGAAGCGGCCCCAGCGGTGCCATTGCTGAATGAGCCGCGCATCCTTGTCTGCTGTGCGCAAGCGCCGGTGAGTGCGCCAGGCGCTGAAGGCCTGGCGTAGTCCTGCCAGCGAGCGTGTCAGCCCGTGAGTACGACTAGAGCGACTGGAGAGGTCAACGACAATAACTTGCTGACCTTCACTCCTGCTGCTTTGCGCGGTACCTTCCGCCTGTGGTTCCTGAGACATCGCCATTGTAGAAACTCCTTTTCCACGCCTCTGCGGTGAAGCGACCTGCCGGTAACCAGCCCCGGCAACCAGGGAAGCAAACGACGCTTAGCAAGTCGAGCGAGCAGGGAATAATGTGATTGACGCTAGAGACAAAGGAGAATGCAGCCCGATCCTCCTGCTGCCTTGCTGGGGAGTGGCCTCGCTCTCGCAGCCTTGAGAGGAGAGAGCGCCACACCCCTCACCTAGACAGCGAGCAAGCGCGGCAACTCCAAAGCCAGGCGCCAGTCGCCGCTAATGCGCAAGCGGCGCGAGAGCAGAGCCTGACGCTGACTCAGGCGACGGTTCGAGAGGCTAGCCCAGTCGTTAGCAGAGCAGCGCAGGGTCAGCCGTGGATTCTCCACGCGGCCCACACCGGTGACCGGAGGCTCACCGGGCTCCAGCTTCAGATAGCGCGGCTGCATATCATCGAAGAGCCACTGGATCGAGGCGCGGATCGGCTTAGAGCGCTGCTGTGACCAGGCGGCTACCAGGCGCATCGAGGTAAAGATCGTCTCCATTGTCTCTTCAGTCACGTGGGGAGCATCGCCGGTGCCTAGAACGCCGCCCTCGATAAACTTAATAATGCGCTCGGCCTGTACCTCGAAGGGATCGTCAAGACCCAGCTTTGCCAGCTCGCTCACTTCATGTGGATCAATGCCTGCGCGGCGCAACTTCGTATGCAGCGAACGCAAGCCGAAAGCAAACATCTCCTGTGGGGTAAAGCCCAGGCAGGTAATGTACGACCAATCGTTATCGGGGGGAGCCAGAACACCAGCTGTCCAGGCCAGAATGCGATTGAGCATCTCAATAGCCGCCTCTTTACAACGGCGGTCTCTGCTCACCAGCTCGCGTAGCAACTGGATACCGAAAGCAATATGGCGGGACTCGTCGCGCGAAACAAAGAAGATACCACGCCCAAGGGCTGGCAAAAGACCGGTGCGCGCGGTATACTCGCGCAAGAAATGCTGTCCGGTGTGGGCCAGCATACCTTCGATCACAATGTGGTAGAGCACCACCCCCTGAGCCAGAAGGGGCAGGCTATGCGGGTTGCGGCGCAGCCGCTCTGCGGCGCGATCCAGCTCTGTAAAGACCTGGACAAAGCCCCAGCTCAGATGAGGACGAACCGCGCTCAGCGTCGTGCTGATATCCTGGCCAAGCTGGCAAACCTCGCGGATAAAGCGATCGAAAAAGACATGATGACGGGCCTCGTCGGCGATTTGTGTCGCGAGGAAGATCTTATCCTCTGGCCGCGGCGCCGGCTCTACAAAGGGCGCCAGCGTCAGGGTAACAGACTCCTCACCGTCGAGGAACATGGAGCAGTTCCAGAGGATAGCGGCCCGCTCTCGCTCACTGTGCTTTTCTCTCCAATCCAGCGCGTCCTGGCTAAAGTCCAGCGCCTTTGCTGACCAGTTCCCTTCCTCCCACAGGCGATAGAGTCGATCTTTCTCAACCGGTGGCGTCTGCTCAGAATCGACGTCGATGAAGCCTTCCTGTTGGACCGGTTCGGTGGTCATGGGTTTTCCCCCCTTGTTCCTGGGTACCTGCCTGCCTGTGAGGGAGGCGCCGCCCCAACAAAGCCGCGTTGGGGACGGCTGGCCCTCGCCAGATCCTGAACCGTCGATAAAATTGACTGACAGTCAGTCAACCTTGTTGTATATGACTATAGCCGGCAATCAGGTGATTGTCAAGGGGAAAACGATCGCCTGGTAAATTATGGTAGTTTCTGCGACCGGATAGGATACCGGGAGCGAGAGCGAGCTACCGCTGTGAACCGGCGTTAGGCGATGCCGAGCGCGTGGCGAATGAAGCTAGAGCATTCGGCGATGAAGACCTCGGGGGAGACGGGCGAATTATAGATGTAGCACTCTTCGGCGGCGTAGTAGACGGTACCGACGATGAGGATCGCCGTCACCTCGGGGTTGATCGTCGGGCTGAGAGTGCCGCGCTGCTGCTCCTGGCGGATGATCTCGGCGATCAGGCCGTAGTAGGGAGCAAAGATATGCTGGCGTTCTGCGGGATGCTCGGTCCAGCAGGTATTGAAGTGCACAATTGCCAGAATATCGCGATACTCTGACATGATCTGGAACGTTTCGGCCACGCTGCGCTCTATCATCTCTTGCAGACTGTGGGCCTCATCATAGGCGCGTCGGAGGGCGGTCTCAATGCGCTCTTGCATTTCGCGGGCGAGCGTCGTCAGGACCGAGGCCTTAGACGGGAAGTACCAGTAGAAAGTTCCCTGGGCCACGCCAGCGCGCGCCACGATCTCGGAGATGGTCGTTGCTTCGAATCCTTTCTCGGCGAAGACCTCGCGCGAGATCCTGAGCAACTCGGCCTTACGTGCTTCGCGATTGCCTCGATTTGCTGCCATTCCCTTCACCTTTGTGCTATCAGTAAAGCAGATCCCTTGCTAGTCTTTTCTAATAGCATAGCATACAAACACGGCCATACGCCAGGTCAAGCCTGTCCTGTAAGCTCACAGAAAAGGACTATGGCCAGCCAGCCGGCAGGGTGGTCCACAGCGGGAGTGAGCGGTGGCCTGGTGGCGCTTGCTGCCGACAGCGCAGGCTGATGCCTGCCTTGGGAAGGTTAAGCGGAGAGGAAGGCTGACCCACCTCGTGGCGCTCCTCGGGTCTAGCCCTCGAAGGGGCCCGCTTCTGGGCACAGATCCGAGCAGGCTGGGAGGTGGGTCGGCGGTCTATGGCTCTATCCGCTACATGTCCGCGTTGTTCCACGTGCAGAGCGGACCTGGGAGTGGGCGGAACAGCTAAGCCTGCACGCCGCCAGAAAGGGCGGTGCTGACCACGACAGTGGGGCAGCCTGTTTGCTCGGCAGGCTGAGATGCCTATGTGCGTACCTGAGCAAACTCTGACTAATGGTTATCGCCCAACTGCACTCTGCTGCCTCCTGGCGCGCGCTGCTGGCCAAGCTGGGCCTGGCTCCGGCGGTCTTGTTTAGACTAAACGCTGACCGCCGTTGAGCCATGAATTAGGGCATCCAGTGTACTTTTCTTCACCCGATAGCCCTGGCGTTTCCCCCGATGGGGAAGCAGGATGGCCTCCAGAGCGCCCGACTTAATCCAGCGTCGCACGGTAGTGTCATCGACGCGCAGCCGCTGGGCGACTTCGCTTACAGTGAGCAGCTCAGGGGGAGGCTCCAGCGTGCGACCTGCTTCCTCGTGGCGTGTGCGTGTTCGTGCCATGTGTTTCTCCTTCCTCCTGAATTCCAAAAAGCACCTGCAGTATTTCCCGAACGGAGCGGCCTCCGTCTTACCACTAGCATACGTCAGTACACAAAGAGGATGTCTGCAGACCGACTCACCTCCGGGTGTGAGTCTGCCGGAGGAGCCTTTTCGGGTGCCCCCTGCCTGACTTTGCATGGCCCTGTCCAGCCTTGCCTGCCTGGCGAGACGGGGCTATGCTAGACGGTGCAGGGCCTGCTGTTGCCAGCTTCCCCATGCTCCTCCCTTATATAATGTTGATGCTCACTTGAAATAATGCGGGTAATATGTTCTGGCAGAAGCGGGCGGTCTGGCGGAGACTGCGGTCTACGCTACGAGGAGGTGAAAGCTATGCCTGCCCAGTTGGCTTCAGGTTCAGGGGCCGGCACGGATGGAGAAAAGGAGCGGCAAACAGGCTGGGCCATCCCCCGCCGACGGCAGGGGGTCCCGGCTTTCACAGAGGAGGATGTTCGCGCCTATCTGGGTGAGCATCCTCCTCTGTACACGATGTTTGGCGCCATACCTGCTGTTGGTAGTGTGCGCTTTCTGTCCAGTGCGGAGGCAGCCTCGCTGCTGCGCCAGGGGCGGGCAGGGCAGGCGCTGGCTGCTCTGCCCCCAGAGCAAGAGCAGGTCTGTCTTGTTGAGCTGCTGGGGCCGTTTCAGATCCATGACCCGCTCCGTCCTCTGGGGCGGGTGGCCCCGATTGCCTCGCGCCTCTACCTGGTGATCGACGCCAGCAATGGGGCACTGCTTACCTGGGCGCCCGTTGATCGATAGGTCCAGACTGGCGACTGCTCAGCGCATCGCGCTCGCGGAAACGAGCCAGGCGAAAGGGCGTGAGCGGGACCAGCGGCTCTTCGCCACAGACCAGGCTGCTGAGTAGTTCGCCGAGCAAAGGGCCAAACTTGAAGCCGTGGCCCGAAAGGCCTGTCGCGAAGGCGACGCGCGGCTCATCAGGCAGGAAGTCGATGATGAAGTCGCCGTCGGGACTCATGTCGTAGATGCATTTGCCAACGTGAGCAAGGTAGGCCCGCCGCAGGGCCGGAATCAGCTCCTCCAGGTCGTGGATGGCCTGACGCACAAGCTGCTGACCGTGGGCAGGCTGCTCTGTTTCATCGGGGTCAATCGCCGGCCCGGTGGCGTGGGATGCCACTTTGAGCCAGGGCAGCCCCTCACCGTTGGCGCTATAGGTACTATGGATAGGCAGCCCATAAAGATCATTGGCCATAAAGGCCGGGAAGTGATGAACACCAAAGCTAGAGAGCGGTAGACCTCCAAAATAGAGCAGATACTGACGAGTGGTCTGGACGGGTAAATGGAGATCGCCAAGCAGACGATGTACCCACGGCCCGGTCGCCAGCACGACGCGATCCGCGCTGATGGTGGCCCCATCGGCCAGCCAGAGGCGTAGGGGGCGCTGTCGGCTGCTGGCATCGAGGGCGCGTACGCGTGTCCTTTCGCAGATGGTGCCTCCCAGCTCACTGACCAGCGCTTTCAGGGCGCGCAGGGCGGTTGAGGCGTGCAGAATACCCGCTTCCAGATTATATGTCAGAAGATCAAAAGCATGGGTTTCAAACTGGGGGAAACGCCGGCGACATTGCTGCTCGGCGAGCCGCTCTGTCGGCAGGCCCAGCGCTCTTAGCGTGCGGTAGCTCTCCAGAGTAAAGCCGTCGTCTTCACGCCCAAGTAAGAGTAAACCTGTGCGCAGATAGAGAGTTCGCTTTGTGAGCTGCTCCAATGCCACCCAGCGACTTAGGCTTAAGATGACCATTTGTGAGTAGAGAGCATTGGCTCCATATTCGAAGCGTAATAGTCGCGAGGCCCCGTGAGAGGTAGAGCGCGGATGGTCAACCACTTCCTGCTCTAGTACGGTGACGTGCTCTATGCCACGGGCCAGCAACGCATAGGCCGTCGCCAGTCCCACGATCCCCGCTCCCACAATGACAAAATGGTCGTGCTTCACGATCGTCTGGCGCCTCCTAGAAATTCTGCTATATGGAATCCTAGTATAGCAGAATATACATTTTTAGTCAATCGATAGCTATGACCCTTTCCTTGTTGAAAAGATAAAGTGGTACACTATAAAGTGTGGCATTGTTTGTATGTACAGTGTAATTCCTTTGTAAGATGAGCATGAGACACATGTCGCCCTGGCTGCTAGTCACAAAGTTGCAAGCGCTGCCCTGCAAGGCGTCTCTCTCTGTTGCCTCTTGAGAAAAACAACGCTAGCGTGATACTATCTTGAAGACAAGCTTCGGTCTGCTGGCAGGGCGGTCGCGTGAGGCAAGCGCGGCTCTGCTGGACGGACGGTCGATGCAACCTGATGCGTACAGGCCAGGCCGATCAGAGTGATGGAGCAACGAGACGTAAGAACCACAGCAGCGGGCCCTTCGGGACGCAGCCTTGCGATTGCACCGACGGCCTTGCTGCGGGGGGAACCATCGTTTCCCTCTTCCAAGTACTATACCTTGCGTTACCTGCTAGCGGCAACTCTGGCGGAGGGGGAGAGCCAGGTCTTCTTTCCTGCGCTCAGCGAGGATAGCGAGGCACTTTTCCGGGGCTGTCGGGCTTTAGGGGCGCAGCTCGATTGGATAGGAGAATCGGGGGAGTGCTTACGAGTGCAGGGGGTGGGACGGCCCCGAGCCGAGGGGGCGGTAACGATCAATGTGGGCAATGCTGGGGCTGTGCTGCGCTTGCTGCTAGGTGTCAGTGCCTGGCTGCCCCAGGTGACTTTTGTGACTGATCAGCCCCAGTCGCTGGGGCGCAGGCCGAATCGCGAGCTGCTACAGGCGCTGGAGTCCTTGGGCGTGCGGGTCGAGGCCCAGGGAGCCGAGGGCTATCTGCCGATTACGCTCTATGGTGGTCATCCACGAGGTGGGCATGTGGCAGTCTCGGGCGCGCGTAGCTCTCAGTATGTGAGTGCCTTGCTCTTTCTGGCTCCTTTACTGAGTGAGCCGTTGACGATCGAGGTGGTCGAGGGCCTGACCTCTCAGGTGATGGTAGAGTTAACGCTGAAGGTGTTGCGTCAGGCCGGCATTGTGATTGAGCATGATGCCGCTCTACGCCGTTTCCTGGTACCAGCGCCGCAGTGCTACCGGGCCGGAAGGTATGTGATTCCTGGCGATTATCCCTCAGCCGCGGCCTTGCTGGCGGCCTGTGCGGCTATGCCCGATCCTGCCAGCGAGCTGCGCCTTGGACGCTTGCCGGCTGGTGAGGAGGATGGCGAAGCGCTGCTGACGACCTTGCTGGCTATGGGCTGCGATCTGCGGCGGGAGGGCGAGACGCTGCTGATCCGTGGCGGACGCCGGCTGCATGGGGTGGAGATGGATGGCAGCCGGGCTATTGACTGTATTCCGGTGCTGGTGGCCCTGGCGTGTTTCGCTGAAGGGCGTAGTGTTTTCTATAACGTGGAAAATCTGCACTATAAGGAGTCAGATCGTATTAATGATCTCTGCGCTGAGCTGCAGCGCGCAGGGTGTCGTGTGACTCCGTTGCCGGATGCCATTGTGGTCGAGGGGCGGCCGGAAGGGGTTGAGGGCGGCGTCTGCGTCGATGGCCATAGTGACCATCGCCTCCTGCAGGCTCTGACGATCGTGGGAATGCGTAGCCGCCGCGGGCTGGTCTTGACCGGGGTGGAACATATTGCCAAGAGCTTTCCGCACTTCTTCTCTGAGCTGCAGCGTCTGGGGGCAGTGGTCAGTCCTGCGCTTTCGTGGTAAACTTTTGTCCAGGTCAATGATCCCTGGCGCAAGTCAGGGGCTTGCCCACAGCCTCGTCGGCCCAGGCTGCCGGCTGGTTGACTGCAGCCCACCCACTGCCCCGTAGAACGGCAGAGCACTGTGAGAAGGCCTGGCCCGTTCCTCGGCGCTGTGAGGGGAGGCCGTTGCTAACCGGCAGGTCGCTGCCTTTGGCCTCACGAGGAGAAGGATGGCCAGAAAGAGGCTGCAATGTCAATCTTCGGCGGAGAGTAAGCGGGGAGTCGCCTTCCTCCCCTGGATATATCCAAGGGGCAAGCGCGGCACGTTATGGATGATAGGAAGCGTTGTTTACCTGAGTCTGCCTGAGTGTTCGAGCAGAGAAAGGACAGAGGGGTGTATCGATACAAAGGCTTTGATAGTGCCCAGTGCGGCGATAGCATCTCCGCCCTTGAGGCGGCCATCAATGCCTGGATGGAGGCCGAGCGCCCCCGCATCCGTCATGTCTGCCAGAGTGTGCTGAATAACCACATCCTGCTGAGCTTTGTCTACGAGGAAATGTCAGAGCTAGAGCAGCGCCTGCCTGCCCAGGCTCAGACGCAGGCTGGGAGCGCTCGCTCTAGATTTCTGGATGAGGATTGCTCAGAAGGGCCTCCGACCAATCCTCAGTTGCCAATTATCCCGCCGGTTGTCCACTGAGCAACCTGGCCCTCGGAGGGGGGAGCGTCTTGCCTCCCGGGCAAGGCATACACTCGGTCTCCGCTGTCGCTTGGCTGCGCTGCCGTGATGGCGAGGGCAGCGCGCGGGTGGGGTGTCTCTGTCTCTGCTGAGATTATGCTCTACTTGCTTCTACTCTGCTCCCCTGGGTCTGTCTTGTTGAGGCCTGCGACTTTGTGGGGAGCGTGCAGCTGTGAGGCTTTCGGGATCTCGCCAGGGGTCCCTGCTGCTGTCTGTGATGAGAGTTGAGTGCAGCAAGAGATGAACCAGGGGAGATGCTTGTCGGCGCTCTGATGAGCGCCGTGCGCGAGGTGCTATGAAGGAACCGTATCTTGTTTATGCAACAGCGCAAGGCGAGGTCCGTGAAGAGCGGGGGCTACGCGCGTTGGCTTTTGATGGAAGCCCTCTGCGGGCTGAGGAGTTGATCCCTTTACCCGATGGGGCGACACTCTCAATGTTGCCTGGTCGCCTGCCTGTGGGGCTGGACGCGGCTGGGCAGCGCCGAACACTGCAGCGGCGCGGAATCTGGGCTCTGGCGGCGCTCTTGCCGATTGGCTATACGCGTACCCATTTGCCGGCCTATAGCAAGGTGCCCGACAGCGGACCTTTACCTTTCTTTGGCTACTGTGCTGTCGCCGGCTTCAAGGGGCAGCTCTTCGCGGCAGCGCTCAAAACGGACGACCCGCGTAAGTGGCATCCACGCGCTTTCCCGCGTCGAAAGCTGGAGCGTCTGGTCCAGGAGAAGCTAGCTGCCTATCCCCATAATCGTATTGTGAAGCAGCATGCTCATTGTGCCCTTGACTACTACTGCCCCACGGCCAGTAACCTCTTTTTTGGGCGCTGGGAGATGGCGATCGCCGTCTCTCCTGGCTGTAATGCTCGTTGCGTGGGCTGTATCTCGAAACAGGAGGAGGAGCAGCTGATCTCGCCTCAAGATCGCCTGACCTTTGTGCCCACGGTGGAGGAGATTGTAGAGGTGGCTGTCCCCCATCTGGAGCAAGCTGAGGAGGCGATTGTGAGCTTCGGTCAGGGGTGCGAGGGGGAGCCGTTGCTCCAGTGGCGGCGCATTGAACAGGCCATTCGCGAGATCCGCCGGCGCACTGATCGCGGTGTCATTAATATCAATACCAATGCCAGCAATCCGCGCTGGCTGCAGCGCCTCTTTGATGCCGGCCTTGATATGCTGCGCGCTAGCACGATCTCTGGCCGCGAGGAGACCTATATGGCCTACTATCGTCCGCTCGGTTATACGCTGGCTGATGTGAAGGAATCGCTCAAGCGTGCGCGCGATGCCGGTGTCTACGCCTCGATCAACCTGCTCTGTTTCCCCGGCCTGATCGATCGTGAGCGCGAGGTGGAAGCCCTGCTGGCCTTTGTGCGAGAAACGGGCCTGCGTTTGATCCAGCTACGCAACCTGAACATTGATCCCGAAGTGCTCTTACCACGTCTCCCGCCGCTTGATACGCTTGGCAAGGCGCTGGGCATGCGTACGCTGATTGAGATTCTGCGCCGGGAGCTGCCCGAGGTTGAGATCGGCAATTTCTCGCGACCGGTAAAGCGGCGCGCGTGCCAGCCTGCTGAGGCCGGCGTGTAGGGGAGGTGCCGCGCATAGCGGGGCGCGATCGGCCCTTCGGCCAGCCAGCCAGCCTGCCTGTGAGATGGTTGGGTTGGTGGTCAGGGGTCTCTGTCTCTATTGGGCCTGCCTGTTTGAGGGGAGTGAGAGGACGAGATAGGCCGGTAGCCGGCCTGGTAGAGAAGACTGCGCGCTGCGGCAGCGACTGGATCGACTCCTAGTTGCGCCAGGCAATCACGGGTAGCACAGCCCTCGGGTGTTCCCAAGTCATGGCCGCGGTAGAAGCAAGGCATGCATGGCAGATCGAGACGCACGACGATAGCGTGGCGTCCCGGCAGATCACCTGTGTAAGGTCCCCAGGCCCGATGATTGGAGAGGCCGAAGATCGCGACGGTAGGGGTGCCGGCGGCGGCTGCCAGGTGCATGACGCCCGCATCGTTCCCGATAAAGAGATCGACCTGCTCCAGCACTGCCGTAGTGACCTTGACGCTGCCTTTGCCGGCGAAGCTACGTGCTGGCAGGCCTGAGCGTAGCAAACTCAGGATGTACTGATGCAGCTCGCGCTCCTCGGGTCCTCCAAGAAGGACCAGTTGTCCGCCTACCTCGCGGTAAAGGGTATCTGCCAGGGCGGCGAAGCGTTCGGGGGCCCAGCGGCGGGCGGTGCTATAGCTACCGCTGCCCGGGTGCATGGCGATAATCGGGCGCGTAAAGGGGTCAGGGGCCTCCTCCATATAGAGCAGATAGCGGGCCTGCTCCCGATCGGTCTCGCTCAGCGGGACGGTTAGACGCCGGTCGCTGGTATGGGCGCCGACGGCTGCGGCGACGGCCAGGTTATAATCAGCTTCATGCATGGCCCCAAAGCCCTCATCTTTGACGCGCACATTGAGAAACCAGCCGTGTCCATTGTCCAGGCCTACGCGCCAGCGCGCTCCTGTGGCGCGTACCAGTAGCTGGTGCTTCAGGCGACCAAAGGGCAGGGTCAGATGGTGGAGCAGCAGTACGGCATCATAGTGGGCACTTCGCAGCCGCCGCCAGAGTGGGTAGAGATGCCTGAGCTGAAGCGGATTGGTCAGAATTTGCTTCGGCGAATCGAACAAGTACTTGTCCAGGACAATGATCTCATCGATGATCTCCCACCCGGTCAGCAGGTCCGCAGAGGCTGGCGTCACGAGTAGGTCGATGCGGGCCTGTGGGTAGGTCTCGCGCAGAGCGCGCAGAGCAGGGGTAGCCAGTAGGAGATCGCCGATGGAGGCCAGCTTGATCACGAGGAGCCGCGCCTCTTCGGGTAGGCGAACTGGCGCCGGCTCGTGGTGTTGCAGCTGCTCTGGCTCTGCAAGTGACTGCTTCAAAAGTGAATGCTGTTGCTGTTGCACGGCTGTCGCGGCCTCCTCTGGTAAAGGTCCGAACGAAGGTCTAACGGCTCTGATCGGGCTGCTCGCGGCTGACTGGGGTAGGAGGATGCGGAGCGGCGGAGGCGGTTGAGGAGCGCACCGCTAACCGCTCCTGGAGGCGCTGTAAGGCGAGCGCCAGCACCTGCTCCGGGGTGACATCCTTCATACACTGAACCGTGTGGAAGCGGCAGTCGGCTGGACTGCGTGCGTCGTAGCATGGGCTGCACCAGATCCCGCTACGCAGAACCGTCGCCTGTGGACTGACTGGCCCGCTAAGCGCTGGATCGGTCGGGCCGTGGATGGCGATCAGCGGGGCCCCAGTAGCCGCCGCAATATGCATCGGGCCGCTATCTCCGCTGATGACCAGGTCGGCCATTTGCATCAGAGCAGCTAACTGCGGCAGGCTGGTCTGCCCGGCCAGGTTGAGCACCGGCGTTGACTGCTCCAGACGCTGGAGCACGGCCATAATCAGCGGTAGGTCGCCGCTGGCTCCCGTCAGCACCAGGCGCGCCTGGGCTTCCCGCGCCAGGCCTGTCAGCAGGCGCGCCCAATAGGGGATAGGCCAACGCTTGGCATAGCCGTTATGTGAGGCCACGTGACAGACCACGAGAGGCCGCGCTTGTAACGCTGCTGGCTGTTCTTGGTCGGGCAGTGCTCCGACAGGATCAAGGCGCTTGAGCAGAGTGGCCACCTCTTGGCGCGCCTGGGGATCAACATAGAGGCGTGGCCAGCGATCTTCTGGCCGCAGGCTAACACCGGCTGCGCGTGCCAGCTCCAGGCAATAATCGACCTCATGCCGACGATCGCCGCGCTGCCAGTGGCGACCTGGCACCGGATCGGTCATGAACCCTGCATAGCCCTCGCCGGCAAAACCCACCCGGCGCCGGGCACCGCTCAGCAAGGCCAGGAGGGCGGCCCAGGGGCCAAAGACGCTCACGGCCAGGTCGTAGCGGCGGGCCCGCAGTCGGCGCAGGAGCGCTACGGCCTCGCGCCAGTTGCGACCTCGAACCAGCGCCTTGGGCCGGCGCCAGATATTGGGATCGTAGGTAATGATCTGGGCCAGATCAGGATCGGCGCCGGCGATCGGAGCTGTCGAAGGCATGGCCAACAGATCAATCTCCGCTTCGGGATAAGTCCGTTTAAGTGCGTGGACCAGCGTCAGCGAGAGGACCAGGTCGCCAATCAGGTCCAGACGGATGACCAAGATACGCTGCGGCTTAAAATGCTGTGGATTGAGCGGCTCGTAACGTCGCACCAGCCGTGCGCAGCGCAGCAGCAAACCGTAGCTGCTCAGCACCAGGTAGATCATCGTCAGCAGCGTGCGCTTGCTGACCTGGATGAGCAGCTTGCGCAGGCGACGCCGAGCGGGCGGGCGCAGCGGATAGCCATATTCGTCGAGTTCTTCTCTTGCTGCCATAGCTCTCGCGGGCCTTCCTTATTCTACAACATACGTGCCGGCAGGAGCTGCTCCACTGCTGCAAGGACGCGCTCCTCTCGAATCAGGCGTACGCAGGGATGCAAAGGCAAATCCTGCTGAGCGATGTCGAGCCGCCCGCAGGGAATCTTCGGACAAGAGGGGCAGCGCTCGCTGGCCATAATGACTACATGGCGCCTGACATCACCCCAGGGACCGAAGATAGCTGGATCGGCAGGCCCATAGAGGGCCACGGTCGGTGTTCCCTGGGAGACGGCCACATGCAGAGGGCCGCTATCGACTCCCAGCACCAGCCGGGCACGACGCAGAACAGCGGCCAACTCACCAACGCTCAAAGAGAAAAGCAGAACAGGCGGGGCCTCGCCAGGCCAAAGCTGCTGGCGAACCAGCGTAGCAATGGCGTCAAGGAGAGGCTGCTCCTGGAAGGTCCCTGTGAAGACGAGACGCAGACCATAGCGGCGCTGCAGGGTCACAGCACACGTAGCCCAGCCCTCCGGGCGCCAGAGTTTCACTGCGGCCCCACTGCCTGGATGGATCACTGCAAAAGGAGTCTCGTCTGTCAGCCCAACCTCAGCGAGGAGGCTTGCTGCGCGCTCCTCCTCATGGGCTACCGGCTCAAAGAGCAGCGGATAGCGCTCAGGCGTCAACGGCTCAGCAAGCGGAGCCTGCCCCAACAGCTCCAGCGCGGCACTGACCAGGCGCAGGCTGGAACGAGTGCTATGCTCGCCTTCGGGAAAAGGCAGCGCATGGGTCAGGAAAGGCTTGCCTGGAGACAGGGCATAACCCACGCGGAGCGGGATAGCCGCCAGATAGAGCAGAGCCGCACCCCACCAGAAATCAGGGCGTAGATTGATAGCCAGATCAAAACGTTCGCGCCGCAGTTGCCAGGCCAGGCGCAGCAGCAGCCAATAGGGACCTAAAGCTCCCTGGGCCGTGCGGCGGAAGCCAGGAAAAGCGCAGGTCAGCACACGCGCCACCGCGGGGTGGCGTCTCACAATAGCCTCTGACCAGGGGCCGACAAAGAGCGTCACCTCTGCCTGGGGGCAATGCTCCTTGAGAGCTGTCAGAGCAGGCGTCGTCAGCACCAGGTCCCCCAGATGGTCCGGTCGCAGCAGCAGCAAACGAGGGGCCTCAAACGGACACTGACGGGCCCGTCGCCGCGCCAGCCACGACCCGGGCAGGCCCAGCGCATAAATCAGCAGCAGCAGCACCCGGCGCAGCACTTCTCGCATCAGCGAATCCCTCCCCGCTCAGGACTGGGCAAGAGCTGCCGCACCGCCTGCCAGACCATCTCTACCGTGAGGGCCTGCATACATGTGCATTCCTGACAGGCCCGCATGCGACCTAAGAAAAAGCACGGCTCTCCGCGTGGGTGCTGCCAGAGCGCCACATGATGCGCCTCGTCCAGTGGATACGGGCCATACTCCTCTGGGCTGGTCGGCCCAAAAAGCGCGATCACGGGAATGCCTACAGCCGTCGCCAGGTGCATCGGACTACTATCATTCCCGATGAAAAGCGCACACTGCTCAAAGATCGCCGCCAGCTCCCCAAAGCTCGTCTGTCCGGCCAGGTTCAGAAGTCGAGTTGGCGGAGCGGTCAGGCCAGCCATCACCTCTTCATTGAGCGCGCGATCTTCCGGGCCACCCACCAACAGCACGCGAGCATCCAGCTCCTTGATCAAACGGCGGGCCAGCTCGCGATAGCGCTCCACGGGCCAGCGCTTAGCCGTCAAAGTCATACCAGGGTTAGAGCCACCGCCGGGCAAGAGCGCGACCTGCAGGCGTGGCTCATCATCTCCTCCCGCCCTGCTGGAGAGCAAAGCCCGAGCCTGGAGGCGCTCCTCACTCGTAGGCACAAAACGCATATGGACCCGTGGCAGTGGCAGACCGAGCGCGCGAGCCAGATCCAAATACAGCTCAGCCTGGTGGCGCAGAGTGGTCGGAGAAACAGGGGCAGGTACACGATCAGTCAGAGCAAAGCCGCGCCCCAGGCTATCCGGTCCCACGCGGCGAGGAATGCCAGCCAGCCACGGCAACAAAGTCAGCATAGGAGAACGGTCCAGCACCAGGGCCAGATCAAAGCGCTGCCTGCGCAGAAAGCGGGCCAGGCGCAGATACTCTGAGAAGCGATAGCGCCCGGGAATGCCAACCGTACCGCAATCAAGGACCGTATCCACTGCGGGATGATGCTCTGGTACCACCTTCGACCAGCTACCTGCCACATAGGTAATGTGGGCCTGGGGATAAGCGGCGCGCAGCACCTCCAGCAGCGGCGTTGTCATCAGCAAATCGCCCAAGCAGCAGGGCTTAATCAGCACAATACGGCGCGGCTCGCGCCAGGCGCGTCGCCGTAGCCAGCGCTCAACAAGATTAAAACAGGCGAAAGGAAGACGCAGCGCGTAGCAGAGCAGACTCACCACGTGCTGGCGCAAGACTGCCAAAGGCATCGTCTTCTTCTCCCTCATCCTCGACAGAGCGCGTCTCAGCCAGTGCAGTCCTTGCCCGCCGGCTGAACGGAGCCGGCCAAGCAGCAAAAAAAGGCACCAGCGAGCCGGTGGAGGCGATCGGGCCACCTCCTGACTCGTGGTTTGCGTACCTGGAGAGTGGAGAGACACCACCCTCTCCGTGCGGTCTGGCAGAGCGCCGAATGTGAGGCCATTATAGCAAAGGGCGCATGAGCCAGTCGAGTGCCCTAGCCAACTCGATGGAGCTCAAAGCAGTCTAGCGAGTGAGCCGAGAAGGAAGGGTCAGAGACTCGGCCGAGGGATAAACCACCTGCGTCAAATAGACCTCATAGCCCTGCTCCTGGAGGAGGAACCAAAGACGATGAGCCTCTACCAGGTCGGCCAGCGCCGTAAAGAGCGTTGGGCCACTGCCCGAGAGGCGCACAAAAGGAGCGCCGGCCTCCAGCAGCGCGGCCCGCGCAGCGGCCACCTCCGCATAGCGCTCCACGACCCCGCGCTCAAGACCGTTATGCAAGTGAGCCAAATCAGGCAAGCGTCCCTCGCGGAGCGCTGTAGAGACCGCCCGTGTATGTGACCCATCGCTATAGTCATGCGCCGTTAACGCCCTGAAGACGCTTGCCGTAGAAACACTAATCGCCGGCTTCAACAGCAGCAGCCAGCGCCAGGAGGCTGGCCAGCAGGGGGGCAAAGGCGTGACCAGCTCGCCCCGACCCTCACAGAGGGCCAGCCCACCGTAGAGAAAGAAGGGCACATCCGAACCGAGTGAGGCGGCCAGCGCCAGCAACTCCTCCGGCGTCAGACTGAGCTGCCAGAGACGCGTGAGAGCCAACAGAGTCGCCGCAGCGTCGCTGCTCCCCCCACCCAAACCGGCGGCGGTAGGAATACGCTTCTGCAGCTCAATCAGCACGCCATGCTGTTCACCGACATATTCCCGGAGCAACGCCGCGGCGCGGAGCGCCAGATTGGCCGCTGTGTTCAGCTCAGGCTGTGTGCAAACCAGCCGCACCTGTTCATCGGGGCGCAGTGTCAAGCAGAGCGTATCGTAGAGATCAACCGTTTGCATTACCGTGGCCAGAGCATGGTAGCCATCGCCGCGCCGGCCAAGGACATCAAGCGTGAGATTGATCTTGGCGTACGCGCGAACGCTGCAGCTCATCCCCGGCTGTAACCATTGCCAATGCATCGCCATAGTCACTCGTCTGGATTGTGCCGCTTCGCGAGCAAGTTGTCAAGGACGCCGCCCCGCAGAAGGAAGTTAGTCCTTTTTCGCTGTGGGAGCACTATTCTGCCCCACCTGTGGTATACTACCAGCGAGCTATTTCCCAACATAGCCAAGCCGCTTGCTCAACAAGAGCAGCGATCGGTCTCCGCACCACCCATCCTGGACCGCTTGCCTGGTGAGCGTCATGGACATTACTGTTGCGTATTTCCACTCACTCTTTCATCCCGACCTCGTCAAACGGGACTTTGAGCAGATTCGCGCCGCAGGCGCCAGCAGCATTGTCTACAGCATTCTCGATGAAGAACGCCACTACTGGCCACGTGACCTGGAGCGGGGCCTACTCCTCGCGCAAGACGTAGGCCTCAAAGTCTATCTGAGTCCGGGTCAACATGGTAACCTATTCGCCACCCCCTCGCCTGCGCCGAGCTGGTACACCTTCCATCACCCTGAGTCGCGGGTATTGGACCACCACGGTCGTTATCACGACTTTACCTGCTTCAATCACGAGCCGTTTCGCCGCTGGTTCTTTCAGGAACTCGCTTTTTATTTAAACACCTATCCCATCAATGGTATTCTGCTTGATGAACCGCACTACGGTGAAATCACCTGTTTCTGCTCAGTCTGCCGGGCGCTGTGTCCCGACGTGACCGACCTGGCGGGTTTCCGTCGCCGCTCATGGGTTACTTTTTTAAGCGATCTCTGCGCCCACATTAAAGGCCTGGATAAACATATCAGAACTGCCATTGTCCTCCCATCGTATGATGCCAGCCTGGTCGAAGACCTGGCGCTCCTGCCAGATCTAGACGTACTGGGGTTACATCTGGGGCGGCCTTCCCGCCAGCCTCAGCGGGCTGAGGCCGAGGTCGCTGGCAAGGAGCGCAGCGAGCGGGACATTGTAGACCTGGCGCGTCAACACCAGAAGCGCAGTTTGCTCTGGCTGCAAAACTTCGACCTGGACGAAGAGGGCCAGCAGGAGCTACCGCGGCTTTTTCAACTGGTGCTGCAAGCTGAACCCGACGAAGTTGCATGCTATTACTACTGGCGCAACAATAGTGATCCAGAGGGAGTCTGGCAGCTCACCAGGCAGTTGCTGCGAAGCATTCCCCGTCGCCAGTTGCACTGGCAGACCGGCAAGCACTTCGCTATTCCACGCTTAGGAGAAGAGTGAGAGAACGATGGCCGAGAACAGCAGTGTGCTTCTTCCCCCAGGCGGTCAGCATATTCTGGTAGTGATGGCCCATCCCGATGACGCCGAGTTTCTCTGCGGAGGGACCATTGCCCGCCTGACCGCCCAGGGATGCACCGTCAGCTATCTCCTCGCCACCCGCGGGCAGCGCGGCAGCGACGACCCCGCCATGACGCCGGAGCGCCTGGCAGTGATCCGCGAGGCCGAGCAGCGGCGGGCAGCGGAGGTATTAGGCGTACGCCAGGTGCTCTTTCTCGACTATGTCGATGGAGAGGTTGAGCCCTCGCTGCAGATGCGGCGTGAAATTACCCGCATGGTCCGGCTGCTCAAGCCCGACGTCGTCTTTACCTTTGATCCCTGGCAGCGCTACCAGGTGCATCCTGACCATCGCGCGGTCGGCCTCTGCACCCTGGACGCCCTGGCCGCCTCGCGTAACCTCATGTATTACACGGAGCAGTTTGCCGAGACAGGCGGACCCCACCGCGTGCGTCAGATCTACTTCTTCGCCACTGATCAGCCCAATCACTGGGTCGACATCAGTGCCGTTGTCGACAGGAAGGTTGAGGCGCTGCTCTGTCATGCCAGTCAGATGCGCGGGCGCGATGCTCAAGCCGTTCGCGAATTGGTGCTTCAGCGGGGCCGTCCCGTTGGCAGCGAGCACGGCTTTTCCTGTGCCGAAGCCTTTCATCACCTGGTGATGAACTGAGCCGCCCGCCTATAGCCTGACAACAAACAGGTCTCGCTCCCCTTCCTACCCTGAGCGCGGACCGGCGCTCAGGCGCGGAGGCGTGCCTCCGCCTCCGCTCACCGGAGCAGCCAGCTCTGCTGTGCTCTAGGGTTCTTCCTCCTCAAAGGAGGTCGAGAGTGGTGGCTGAGGTACGGTCGGCGGAGGCAACTCCTTTTCTTCTGGCCGATGCACCTTTTCGAGCCACTCGCGCTGCTCCTGAATACGCTGCATCGTTGCGGCGGCGCTCTCGGCGGCTGGCACAATGATCGCCTGTACTCCCAGCGCCAGCAGGCCATAGGCCGCGGCTTCGCTCTGCAGCGCTGTCAAGCTCAGCAGTGCAGGCAGGCGCAGCGCCTCGCGCATGGCGCGGTAGCCGAGCGCTTCTTCAATGCTCAAGCGCTCCAGGAGCAGCTCACGCCCATCCAGGTGGAGGGCTGAAACTCCCTCAAACGCGCCCAGGTTGCGTATCACGAGGGGGTAAAGCGGGTCATTGCTGCGCCAGGGCAGGGTGACCGCTATATCGAAGTCCTTCAGATGCACGTTCAGCAAGCGTGCTGGCGCCTGAAGTGGTACAATCAAGAAATGGACCCCGTGCTCTTTCAGATCCTCTAGCGTCTTGCGCTCAATGCCGGCTCCGTCGCCAAGCAGGCGCAAACCAAGAGCAGCGTTCTCATCCTGGCTCTGGATGGTCTCGCTGAGCTGTTTCAGGGTAGCCAGGCTGGCGCCTTCTAAGGTGGAGCCGGACCAGTGGAAGAGCAGGCCATTCGCACCAGCTTTAATGGCGGCCTCCGCCTGGCCGGTGTCTACAGCGGGAAACTCAATGAGAAGCGCCGCGGCGCGTGGCTTCACCGCTGGTCGGCTCTTGCCACCGAAAAAGCCGATGGTGCCACCGCTCTGACCACGCCGTGCCTGGCTCAACATATCTGAAAACTTGCTCATCTCTCTCTCCAGCTAGCTAGATAGTGGTGGATGATTAGGTTGGTAGTACAGCGCAACGGTTCTCGCAATAGCAGGCAGAGCCGTCGAACAAGGGTTGTTGTGGCTCGCGGCCAGTACAGGCGCCAGCAAGCTAGCACAACGGCCCGCCATGCCTCCCTGAAAGGGAGCGCTGGGTCGCCTTTGGGCAATTCCTTCCGGGCGGGTAGTCCTATTATAGCACCCGCTTCTTATGTTGGCGCAGTGGTACTCTTCTGTAGCTACTCTTGCCTCTCTCCAATCTCTGGCATATAATGCCAGCACCAGGGCAAGCCACCCACTCCTCCCTCAGACACGGACGAGACGAGAAGATGGTGGTAGATGCGCTTCTTTCTCATTTCTGGGCAGGGGATATGTCGCGATGTTGCAAGAAGCTGTGGAGACCTATCTTGCCACATTGGCTGAGCGGAGCACCGGGATCAATCACCACACGGTGGCGGCCTATCGCAATGATCTCTCTCAGTTCGCCGTCTTTGTAGAGCAAAGACGGCAGCGCCGGCGCTGGTCGGAGGTGGAGAGCG
Organism: Thermogemmatispora argillosa; assembly: GCF_059696725.1. Lineage (NCBI taxonomy): Bacteria > Bacillati > Chloroflexota > Ktedonobacteria > Thermogemmatisporales > Thermogemmatisporaceae > Thermogemmatispora > Thermogemmatispora argillosa. The sequence goes on from NZ_AP019377.1 coordinate 3,955,683, forward strand.
AGGATGTGCAGGCTTATCTTGAGGAGATGCGCCAGGTGCGTGCCTATCAGCCGACAACGATCACCCGCAAGCTGGCGGCGCTGAAGACCTTTTTTCGTTACCTCAAGGGCCTGGGATTGTTGGAGAGGAATCCGCTGGAGACGGTGCCGACTCCCCGTGCTTTCGGGGCTACTGTACCTGTGCTTTCTGCTGAGCAGCTTGCTCGTCTGCTGGAGCAGATTCCGCCCTTCACGCCCACCGGTATGCGCGATCTGGCGATGGTGCATGTGCTCTATGCAACAGGGATGCACCTGACTGATCTGGTGGCCCTGGACATGGGCTGCTTTGATCGTCTCCGGGGCTCGCTGGTCTATCTACGCGGCGAAGATCGTGTCCGCGAGTGTCCGCTGACCTCGCAGGCCATTATGGCGCTGGATCAGTATCTGTTACGCTCGCGTCCTTATCTGGCGCGTCACCATCCCGAGGAGCCTGGGCTCTTCGTGAACCATCATGGCCGCCGACTCACGCGCCAGGGTTTTTGGCTGGTGGTGCGAAACTATGCTCAGCGCGCCGGTATTGCTGAGTTGACTCCCTGTCAGTTGCGTCAGTCATTAATGATGCTGGCCATTAAGCGCAGTAGTGAGCTGCAAGGCATACAGGCGTTATTGGAACATGCTCATGTATCGAGAGGGGCGCGCCTATCAAGGCCGTGGGGCCCGTCTGCGCGCTCTGATGCGCTAGTGAAGCGAGGATAGCTTTTTATGCTCTATGACCAGGTTGAGGAGGCCGTCAGGGCTATTAGACAGCGCTCTGCGCTGGTGCCCCAGGTGGCGCTGATTTTGGGGTCTGGCCTGGGCGAGTTGGCTGAGACGGTGGAGGTCGCGGCTGCCGTTCCGTATGCTCAGCTACCCCATTGGCCCGCGGCTACTGTGGCCGGCCATGCGGGTCGCTTGATATTGGGGCAGCTAGAGGGGGTGGCCCTGGTGGCCATGCAAGGTCGGTTGCATCTGTACGAGGGCTATACGCCGCAAGAGGTGACGCTGCCAGTGCGGGTCATGGCCCGCCTGGGGGCGCAGGTGCTTGTGGTGACCAATGCGGCAGGGGCTTTGCATCCGGCTTATCAGCCGGGCGACTTCATGCTGATTCGGGATCATATTAATCTGCCTGGGCTGGCCGGCTGGCATCCTTTGCGTGGTCCCAACGATGAACGCTTTGGGGAGCGCTTCCCCTCTCTGGCGGCGGCCTATGATGAGGAGCTGCGCGCTCTGGTGCGGAAAGTGGCGGGGGAGATTCCCAGCGTGCGTCTGCATGAGGGTGTCTATGTGATGGTCTGTGGCCCATCGTATGAGACGCCTGCTGAGCTGCGCTTCCTGCGCCAGATAGGGGGCGATGCCGTCGGCATGTCCACGGTGCCCGAGGTGATCGTTGCCCGCCATATGGGCCTGCGCGTTCTTGGGCTGAGCCTGATTACGAATAGCGCCACAGGAGCGGAAGGGCAGGCCGTGGATCACGGTGAGGTCTTGGCGACCGCCGCGGCTGCCAGCTCGCGCTTTGTGCTGCTGATGCGTGGTGTGCTGCGCGAACTGGCTCAGCTCTTAAAGAGCCAGGCGCAGTAAATGGGAAGCAAGCGAGGAGAATGCGGGCAGTTGCCTATCCGTGGCGATCCCAGTGAAAAGCCTGGCCACGCCTAGGCTTGACCAAAGCCGTCGAGCTTGCGCTAGGGCTCCTGAGCGGCCAAGCCGCAACTGGTCCGTGAAGTTTCGATAGGCGCTGCCATGCAAGCGACGAGGGGCAGAGGGAGAAGGCAACCAGCAAAGCTCTGCCGCCTATTGCACTGCCGCAGTGACGTCCTCTGTTCAGGCTCTTGCCAGGCCTAGAATCAGTCATTGCCTGGTCCTTGCCCCTGAGCTTTGGTAACGACGATGTGGGCCCAGCTCCAGTTATAGTGGATGCCCTGCCAGTCAGTCAGCAGAACAAGGTCGTACTTGCCCGGCTCAAGGCTGGGCGAGATGGTATAGTTCCAGGTGGCGCGCCCCTGGGCATCGCATGACTGCGTCTGCGGGGTACCGGCTGAGAACTGTAGCCCTGCGACCTCGTTGTAGGGTTTGTCTTTTACCTGACCCGGAATGGGTTGCTGGATGCTGGCTAGATCCATTCGCTTGCCGATGTCGGGCAGTTGCAGAAGGGCCCCATCGGGAACGCGGTGTACCAACCAGAGCTTGCAGGTTACTCCGCTGCGGTTAATGGCCTGCCCTTGCTTATCGACGGCCTGAACGGTGACCGTGTAGCTGGTCTGACCGTCGGCTACTTCGCTAAAGGTTGGTCCAGCGGCGAAACGAGGGATACCGAGGAGAATGGGCACCGGCGAGGGTGTGGGCGTCGGTGTGATGGTGTGCTGGGCAATGGTTGGCACGGTTGGCGAGGGCGTCGGCTGGGTCGCGCTTGATTTGCGATGGACAACGGCGCCAAAGGCGAAACCGCTCATGATCCCGGCCAGGGCAAAAAGTACGAGGGCACTGACTACGATGGTGCGGAGATGGGTTCCACTCTGGGGAAAGTTCTCTCTGAACTGCATGGTCTCCTCACTTGCTCACTCAATCGCTCGCTTGAGCGCTAGCTTGCTCGCGCAGCGGCGTCGATCGCTCCTCTTTATCGCTGCATTTCTATATTCGGCTTAGATGATAGCACAGGCCAGGGAGTGGGCAGTAGTCACGGGCCTCTTTCTCCCCCGATCTGGCCATGAGGGTGAGGATCACGAGGGCCAGGCGGGCGAGGGCAGGATAGGGCGAAGGAGGCAAGACAGGAAGGAGGAGGCTGGCGGCGCTCGCCAGTGCTCCAAAAAGAAGGAGACCGATTGCTGTAGCAGGAACCAGAAAAACAGCAATCGGCAGGCTCGGAGTGGGGGTGTGTGGGGGAATAACCCCGGGCCTGGATCTCCTGCGTTGACCGGCTGCAACCTCCTCAGAACCGTAGTCCTGTTCTTCAGCTTTCGCGTCTTCCCATGCCCTTGCCAGGCTCCTCGTTGTGGGTTGCCCCCTCTTACGAGGCGAGGTTTGAGAGACACGAGGAGATACTGAGAGAGCACATGAACTACGATGCCAGGAAGAGCCGGACGGTCAACCTCGGCACTCTCTCCAATATAATAAACTCTCAACGATCACTTTTTCGTTCATGAATTTTTCTCGCTCCTATCCCGGCCGCTTCAAAGAAACCCCATGAACCAGCCAGGCGCGGATTGGCTAGTGTGGCGGAGGGTGCCGACTCCCTTTAGAGAGCAAAGAAGTTGCCCGTGAAAAGGGGGTCAGTGAAGAAGATAGCGAGGGCGCTGGAGAGTGGCCCGCGCGACCTGATTGAAGTGGTGCCGGATGAGCAAGATAGCGAGTGCGCGAGAGAACCGAACCTTTTCTAAGTCCCCATGCTCTCCCACGAAGCTAGCGCCTTATGGTATCATATAAAAGTAGCATCGAATTGGGACACAGCCTCTTGCCTCCCAACTAACAAGCGAGAGAGCGAAGACGAAAGGTGGCCCCTATGGGCTTTCATCCAATTGACCTGCTGATCATTCTCCTCTTTGGCCTGGCGCTCTTTGGTCCGCGAGCGCTGCAGTCGGTCGCGCGCAATCTGGGCAGAGGAGTTGGTCAAGCTCGCGTCATGAAAGATAAGATCAAGGAAGAGCTGCAGGTTGAAGAGCTATCGCACATTTCCGAGAACATCCCTCGTCTGCCGCTCAATACGCGGGAAGCGGCCCGCCTTCTTCTGACAGAGCAAAAGGAGCAGCGTACCAGCCAGGAAGCGGCATCGACCCAGACGAACCAGGCGAACGAAGGGGCGGTCCGTGATAGCGCGGCCAGCGCCTGAGAGGCTCCTCCGCGGGTCAAACCTGCTTATGCCCTGGCCCCTGGCCATCCTATCGTGCGAGCCGGCCTAACCTGTCGCTAGCTGTTCACATTCCCGCCGCGACGGCGGCGCCGCCCTCGCTATCCTTTCATTACGCAGTCGTCCCCTCCCTGCTCTTGTTGTCCCTCACCGGCTTATTGTGCACAACGCTAGCAACCGATTAGATCGATCGGCAAGCCAGCGCGTCCGGGAGTAGTCCGCAGCCTATTCGCGTCTGTCTCCCCCTCAAAGACCGGCTCAGCCGAGGCGAGGCCTGCTCACCTTGACATCTATCCGATATATCGTTATACTTCTCAGAAAACGATATATCGGATTGAAGGTGGGCTTGACAGCCCGAAAACGACCGTGTTATTCTTTGACCAGGCCAATAATTGTTACCGACAGTAATTGGTAGGGGCAATTAACTGGCCAGGGCGACCGATCAGCAACGCAGGAAGAAAGGAAGCAACCGGAGGTTATGGAGAAAGAGACCGATGGTGAAAGGCAGGTGCAGCACCTGGAGGAGCAAGCGGAGCGCTTTGCGGCCCTCTTCAATCAGGTTCAGCGTGCGCTGGGGGCAAGCTTCAAGCGTTTTCCGCAGCATGGGGCGATGGTAAGCATGACCCAATTCATGGTTTTGGGCTTACTGCAACGGGCGCAACAAGAGGGGGGGGAGCCGTACACTATCGGTCTCTTGGCCAATCGCCTTGACCTGGACCCGGCGACGGTGGTGCGAGCCGTCGACAGTCTAGAGCGGCGGGGGCTGGTCATCAGGCGGCGTGATCAGCAAGACCGTCGTCAGGTTTTTGTTGAATTCACCGATGCTGGCAAAGCCTTGCGCCAGCATATGGCGCAACAAATGAAAGAGCAGCTCAAGGCGGTCTTCAGCCTGATGAGCGAAGAGGGGCGCTTTGCCCTTCTACGCGGGCTAGAAGAGCTAGCCAGAGTGATAGCTGAGAGAGCTGAGAGAGAAGGAGAGACACATGGCAGACATGGCTGCTGAAGAGCAGGCAATGCGGGAAGAACAGCTAAACGGTCGCTTTCAGTCGCCGGCGGATCTGCAGCTAGCCGTAGCGAGCGAGGGGGTACGTCCGAGTGGCCCCCCGATTATTGAAGTTGAGGGCCTGACCCGCCACTACGGCAAGCTAGAGGCGGTCAAAGGCATTTCATTCGAAGTCTATCCAGGGGAGATCTTTGGGTTTCTTGGTCCCAATGGGGCCGGCAAGTCGACGACGATCAACATGCTCTGTACCCTGCTGCGCCCCACGGCGGGGCGGGCGCGCATTGCGGGCTATGACATTGTCGCGCAGCGCAACAAGGTACGCGAGTCGATCGGTCTCATCTTCCAGGACCCGAGCCTTGATGATCGCCTGACCGCGGATGAGAACCTGCGCTTTCACGCCACCGTTTATGGCCTGCCTGCGGCGGTCAGCAAGCAGCGCCGTGAGGAGCTGCTCAAGATGGTCGATCTCTACGATCGACGTGATCAGCTTGTGCGCACCTTCTCAGGAGGCATGAAGCGCCGTCTCGAAATTGCGCGCGGCCTCCTGCACTATCCGCGAGTGCTCTTCCTTGATGAGCCGACAATCGGCCTCGACCCTCAGACGCGCCTCCATCTCTGGTCATATATTCTGAATCTGCGTCAGCAAAAGCAGATCACGATGTTTTTGACCACGCACTATATGGATGAAGCTGAATACTGTGATCGAATTGCCATTATTGATCATGGCAAGATCGTGGCGCTGGACACGCCGAGTCGGCTCAAGGACATGGTCGGGGGCGACGTCATCCGTCTCAGGACCAGCGATAACGCGGTGGCGGCCCAGCAGATCAAGGAGCATTTTGGGGTTGAACCGCGTGAGAATAAGGGTGAATTGATCTTCGAGATTGCGGGCGGAGAGGAGCTTGTACCGCGTATCGTCGAAAAGGTGACGGCGCGCATCGCCTCGATCAGCGTGCGGCGCCCGACGCTTGACGACGTCTTCATCAAGCTGACAGGGCGTGAGATCCGCGATGAAGAGGCGGACGCCAGAGAGCAGATGCGTGGCTTCATGCGCTCGCGCCGCTGGGCAAGGAGGTAAGTACGATGGCCACTGTAGTGACACCGCAACCGGCACAGCTAGAGAGGGCGCTGACGCCGATCAATGGGCCGTTCCGCCGCAACCTGAACACGATCTTTATCATCTGGTATCGTGAGGTTTTGCGCTTTGTGCGCGACTGGATACGCATCATCACCTCGCTGGCCCAGCCGTTAATGTTTTTGTTTATCTTCGGTTCAGGCCTCTCTAACAGCTTGAATGTGGTGGGGGGCCAGGCCAATCTGCCACCGGGGACGCCGACCCTCGATTTCCGTACCTTCCTCTTCCCGGGCGTGTTGAGCATGACGGTGCTCTTTACCTCGATTTTCTCGGCGATCTCGATCGTCTGGGACCGCGAGTTTGGTTTCTTGCGTGAGATGCTGGTGGCGCCGATCTCGCGTACGTCTCTGGTGCTCGGGAAGGCTTTCGGTGGCAGTACGATTGCTATGTTGCAGGGGACGATCATGTTGATCTTTGCGCCGCTGGTAGGGGTCAATCTGAGCGTCGGCCTGGTCGTCAAGTTGATGCTAGAGATGCTGCTCTTGGCCTTCTCTCTGACGTCGCTGGGCATTGTTATCGCCTCGCGCATGAAGTCGATGGAAGGCTTCCAAATGATCATGCAGTTCTTCTTGATGCCGATGTTCTTCCTGAGCGGCGCGCTCTTCCCACTGCGCAATCTGCCCGATTGGCTGGCCTTTTTGACGAAGATTAATCCGGTGACCTATGGGGTGGACCCGCTGCGGCAGGCGGTGCTGCGCGCGCTGAATCTGCCCCAGTTTGTGCTGGATGCCTTGGGTTTGGGCGTGAAGATTTTCGATACAACGCTATCGACGTCGGTGGAGCTGGGGATTGTGGCGGCGCTGGGGCTGATCTTTATTGTCTGGGGGGCGCTGGCCTTCAATAAGCAGGATTAGAGGCAGGAGCTGCCTGCGAGCCTGGCCCCCTCGGCCGGTGGGCAGCTTACCTACCAGCAAGGAGAGCCGGTATCGCTTGCTTGTGAGGCGAGGATGCCGGCTTTCTTCTTGTGACCATAGCCCGGCCTGGCTCAGTTCCCCTCTGCGCTGATCCCGCTGCTGTCTACCGCTGCCAGACGCAAAGAAGGATCTCGTTGCTCTCCTGCTGTGTCGTTTCTTTCCATGATGTTGCTTCCGTGACGTCATAATTCACCCACAGTACTTCTTGCCTGGGGGTTTTCTTTGAATGGCAGAGCTTTATTGGCGCCTCGATACATTTCCAGTCGCGATAGAGATGGTCAAGGAGATCGCAATGATAGCCTGAGAGAGCGACCTTTCCCTTCACACTATGCAGTACCTCTGCCAGACGGCGATGGTCATCGTCGCTCATTTCATGAGCATAGGCATTGGCATCCCCGCGAGCATCGTGGGGATAGGGAGGATCGCAGTAGAAAAGGGTTTCCTTGCTGTCGTAGCGCTGGATCACCTCGATGGCGGGGGCATGTTCGATTTGGACGCGTAGTAAACGCTGAGCGATTTCGGCCAGCCCTTCGACGCTACCCAGCCAGCGCGAGACGGCCCCTGCCATCCCGGCGCGACTGGTCAGGATGCAGTGCGCCCAGCGTCCGGCGCTGGCGGACTGCGCCAGCCCGGTACGAACTTGCCTGGCGCGAATGAAGAAACGCCGGGCCCGTTCCAGATCCGAGAGACCTTCCGGCGCTTCGCTACAGGCGCGCTCGAACTCCTCGCGCGAGAAGGGCGTCAGGCCGATGGCTTCGATCAAGGCCTCTTTCTGCTCGCGCAGCACGCGGAAGAAATTGACCACCTCGCTGTCGAGGTCATTGTAGGTCTCCACTGGTGAGGGTTCGCGGTTGAGCAAGACGGCGGCAGAGCCGCCAAAAGGTTCGCAGTAGTGTATGGTTTTGGGCAGCAATGGTAAGAGCCAATTGAGATGATTAAATTTCCCCCCGTACCAGCCAAAGGCGATCAGTCTTCTTTTTCCATCGTGTTCCATGCCAGCAGCCTCAATGCGCTTGAAATAGAAGAGTACCTCTGATCCGCCGCTTTGGATTCCCGCGCAGCTAAAACCGTGGCGGCGAATACTGTCAATGAGGCAGCATAGACCAGTTGCCTGGCCTTTGCAAGAGTCTCTGCAGCGAAAGGCTTGTCCCTGCGCAGCTTCTGGCAAGCGATCCAACCGGTGCCTGGTGAGACCCTGACTCCTTGCTCTCTCTGGGTCCGAATAGAGGGCGAAGATAGCCAGGGTCTGTCTGTATCCCCTTGACTGGCCTTGTGGAGCAGAGCAAGGTGGCAGGTGGCCCTAGAGAGAGAAAGTCTCCTCGGAGAGAGAGGAGCGCACGACGGCATAGGAGAGGCCGAAGCGGGTCAGCAACTGCTGCAAGGAGGGCAGCAGGAGACCTTCATCGGCGACGCGCAGCAGGCCGAGCAGCAGGGGGCCGACGCTGGCCAGTGGCTGGCTCGGTTGGCAAGGCTGGAAATCCCTATCCCTGGCTTCGGAGCTGACGGTTATACGCTGCAAAGCGCGCAGCATGGGGTTGGGGGTAACGTACTGTGCCCCGTGCTGGCGGGCCTCGTCTTTGGCGAGAGCGAAAATGCGCTGCAGGGCCACATCGGGGACAAGGAAGGTCTCGATACCCACGATGGGATAGCCACGCTCGTGGGCCTCTTCCCTGGCAGAGGCAAGGGCCTCCTGCAGGGCTGGGTCATGCTGCCACTGCAGCTGCAGGGCAGGGCTTTCCTGCTGCAGCAGGCTGTCGACAGCGGGGGCGATCAGAGCGCTGGAAGGGCCGGCTGGGAACAGGTAGAGATCCCACGACTTCGACTCGCAGAAACCGAGCAGGAGGTGGAAAGGAGTGAGCACGGCCTGACCCCGTTGGCTGGCAGCCTCTAGCGCTGCTCTCAGGCAGAAGAAAGCTTCTCTGGAGAAGCCGAGCCCCAGCTCACGCTCCCACGGTTCGGCCAGGGGAGGGATCACCTTGGCGGGGTCGCCACGGACGCCGAGGAGCCACCACTGAAAGGTGCCGGGGACAGGCTTCAGGGAAGCTGGGAATATGGACTGATCTGGTGACTCGTTTGACATGAGGAGCTGCCCATCCTATCACTATATGCTGGCTGCAACGACAGCGAATAAGCCCATTATATTGATAGCTATTAAAACATTCAACACTATTCGAGAGCTGGTGAGAGCGAAAGGAAGAAATCAAGGAGATTTTCCAATCAGAGGCAGGAGGCGGCAACCGGCAAGCCGGCGTAGAGGGCAGGCTACAGCAATTTGGCTGCCGCCTGCCCTCTAAGAGTGATGGGGGCCCGCCCATGCTGGTCCTGAAAGGCTGCTCCACGACTTGTCTGACTCACGGGGGAGCAACCGGACTAGCGTGGTTGCAAGAGCAGGCGGCCCTCCATATTCTCCTCGATCGATTGGCGCTCGAAGAGCATTGGATGGTGTTCCGTCCGCAGCCAGGGACGCACAAAGTCGCCATAGTGGCGGCTACCGGGGTGACCCGACTGCCCGGGTGCATGGCCCGAGAGCGAGGCATTCAGATCAGCCAGATTCACAATCTGGCGATACGAAGGCACAATCACCACCTGCTCCGGCTGGTTGGGCAGCACAGCCCCCATAAAGACCGTATCAATATCGCCGCCCGCCGGATAGGGGCCACGATTGAACAGCTTATCAAGCGGCTTCACATTCCCCAGCGGATGCTGATAGGTCAACCGGTGAATGGCCCCATACTGCCAGCGCGACACATCCGGCCCTAGCTTCTCCAGCAGCTCAGCGATGGTCGCCGACCAGGCTGCCGAGATCGCCGCATGCCACGAGTGCGGCCCGTTGGGGATCGCTGAATCCGCGAACCAGCGGTCATCACGCTCCCTGAGCAGGCGAATCAGCAGCGGCTTGCTCCGGCTGGCATAGCCATTGAGAATCGCCAGCAGCGTTGAGCCGACGCCCAGATACTGATAGAGCAACTGCTCATCATCGCCGATGACCGCCCCGAAGACAATGCGCTCCAACTTCTGCAAGAATGTCTCATAAATTGCCGCCCCCGCACTCTGCGGAGAAAGCACATAATCCCACTCGCGCAACGTCTGCAGCGCTGTCTCCTCCAAAGCATTCGCCGGACTCACCGTTTCCAGCACATGCGGCACAATCTCGCGAGCCGGCAGCGCATACTGATCCGACTGGATGCGCGCCATATCCGCCAGCGATAGCCGCTCCTTGCTCAAAAGCAAATCGCGGATACGCTGCGCGCGATAGCCGTTGAGCCACTCGTGAGTAATATAGTAGGGATAATCATCCTTCACCACACGGTTATTGGCCGTCACAATCAAGTGCTCAGGCGGATTAAAGAGGCGCGGCAGCTCCTCGAAGGGGATAAAGCCCGTCCACTCATATTCACCTGTCCACCCCGGTGAAGGCAGCAACGTCTGACGATGGTTGCGAACAGGAATCAAGCCCGCCATAATGTAGCCAATATTGCCCTCACGGTCCGCATAAACCACATTCTGCGGCGGCACATCCCAATCGCGCATCGCCTCTAGAAACTCCTCCCAGCACGTCGCGCGGTTCAGCTTCTCCACCGCCGCAATAATGCGGCACGACTCAAAGCCGGTCCAGCGCAGAGCAAGAGGTAACGCCGCGGGCGTAGCACCATCGCCCTGACCCGCCTGCGCCTTCCCCGTCGGCAAGTTCGTCAAGACCGGACCATGACGAGTGATCACTACCTCCTCAACAACCGGCTCCTTACGCCCCTTGACGCGGATCTCCTCACGGATCACTTGCGCCTCTTCCCAGCGGCCCTGAAACTCATAGCGGAGGGGATTCTGCGGATCAAACTTCTCAATGTAGAGGTCCTGAACATCAGAAATCGCATTTGTCAGGCCCCAGGCGATATAACGGTTATGGCCGATCACAATACCAGGGGTTCCCGGGAACGAGGCCCCAATCACATCGATATCGCCAGCCACCAGGTGGCACTCAAACCAAATCGAAGGGGCGCTCTGAGCCAGATGAGGATCGTTACAGAGGATCGGCGCGCCCGTCACAGTCTTACTGCCATCCACCACCCAGTTATTGCTTGCTCCCAACGGACCGAAGCCGCTCAACTGGCGCACCTGCTCGTATGGCTCCAACAAACCCGGATTGACACCACCATACTCAGCGCCTGGAGGAATGATCAGCGGATGCGAAGGATCATAACCTGCCTCCAGGCGGGCCGCCCGCTCGGCCCCGGCGCGGGCAATGATGCGAGCGCGGATCAGCTCGCTCTCCCAGTTGCCACTGAGGTTCCAGCCCATCATCTTGGCCCAGAGCAGGCTATCAGCGGGCTGCCAGGGGTCAGGTCGATAGCGCAAAAGGGTGAACTCAACGGGGAGCGGATGAGTTTCAATAAAGGCATTAACGCCAGCAGCGTAAGCCTCCAGAATCCGGCGGTGATGGGCCGAGAGATGCGCCACATCCTTAGCGGCAGCGCGGTGCAAACCCAGACGACGGCAAAAGCGATCAAGCTCTAACGTCACCTCACCTACAATTTCCGAGAGCCGACCGGCGCCCAGGCGACGATTGAAATCCATCTGCCAGAGACGCTGCTGTGCGTGAACGTAGCCCTGAGCAAAAAAGAGATCATCCTCATTGCGAGCATAGATATGGGGCACGCCATAGCGGTCGGTAATGACCTCGACTTCCTCATGCAGACCAGGCAGGCGCCGGACACCCTTGGGCGAGGGAATGGGGCGACGCAGCAGGAAATAATACGCGCCGCCAAGCGCACCCGCCAAACCGGCGGCAGCCATCAGCGTCTTTTGCCACCAGGATGCCATGATTCTCGCCTCCTTTGCGTGCGTGTATACGACTCGCTGACTGTCATGCAGATGGGCCGAACCGCCCATCATCTATCAGCACATGCGCAACAAGTTGCTGGCTATCTTACCTCACCACTTTCTCTATAACTTGGACAACGCTGCATGCACATGCCGAATCAGCGAGTCGCTGGATCTAACAGACAGACGGACGGACTGGTACCTCAGCCTTCGGCGCTTGCTCATCTGCCTCTGTACGAGCAAGCAAGCGAGAAAAGGCAGAAGAACAGCGGGAAGAATACCAGGCGGTCCTGGCTCCCTCCCGCTCTTACTAGCTGGCTAAGACAACCTGGATCATCCAGGCAATATTATACGTTGTGATCAGCGTTGAGTGCAGGCTCCGAAGGCCAATCCTGGCAAGCAAGCGCGATCGGCGGGCCGCTGAGCCAATCCAACTGCGACCCACCAGGCCTGGCGGGCCAGCTCTCCTTTCTGATGAAAGGGGCAGCTAGACCAACTCAGTGCCGTGAGCCGTATCGCGCACCTCAAAGCCATATGCCTTGATCTGCTCGCGTAGCGCATCAGCGCGCTTCCAATCGCGAGCGGCGCGAGCGGCCTCGCGCTCGCGCACCAGAGCCAGTACTTCTTCAGGAATAGAGCGCGGCTGGCGAGGAGCGACCGTCTCCAGGCGCAGGCCGAGCACGCGGTCAAAGTCCAGGACCAGGCGGCGCCGCTCGGCTGGAGGAATACGCTGATTGTGCAGTGCGCGGTGAGTCAGATTCAGGGCCGTAGGCAGCTCCAGATTATCGTTAATCGCCTCGTGGAAAGCCTCTCGCAGGCGCTGAGCCTCATCGGACCAGGGGCCCGTTGCGCCCACGCCATCAGCGGGCAACTCCGCCAGGGCCTCGCGCAGATTATTCAGCCCATTCTGCGCCGCCGCGATCGACTCATCAGTAAAGTTGATCTTTGAGCGGTAGTGAGCGGTCAGCAGTAGATAGCGCAACGCCAGCGGCTCAATGCCACGCTCCTTCAAGGTAGAGAGCAGAACCACATTGCCTTTTGAACGGGCCATCTTGGCATTGCCGAAATCCAGAAACTCGCCGTGGACCCAATAGCGCACTGGCGGCTTACCACTGACACCCTGGCTTTGCGCGATCTCGTCCTCATGATGAGGGAAGATCAGATCAACCGCGCCGGTGTGAATATCGAACTGTTCGCCCAGGTACTTGACGGACATCGCCGAGCATTCGATGTGCCAGCCGGGGAAGCCGAGGCCCCAGGGACTTTGCCAGTTCATCTGGCGCTTAGGGCTGCCACGCTTCCAGAGCGCAAAGTCCTCGGGAGACTGCTTATCCTCGGCCACCTCCATCTGTTCGCGCCCGTGACCGCCAGCCCGCAACTGCTCCAATGTATTGCCAGAGAGCCTGCCATACTCGGGAAAGCGGCTCACATCGTAGTAGACGTTGCCCTCACTGGTCACGTAGGCCAGGCCTTTTTCGATAAGCCTGGCGATCATCTCCTGCATCTCAGGAATGTGATCGGTCGCCTTGGGCGCGATATGGGGGGGCAGGATGTTCAGCTCGGCGGCATCCTCCTCATAGCGGCGCGTGTAGTAGGCTGCGATCTCGTAGGCTGAACGGCCCGTTCTGCGCGCCTCATGCTCGATTTTATCCTCGCCGCGCTCCTCGACGTCGTTCTGCAGGTGACCAACATCGGTGATGTTGCGCACCAGCAGCACTTCATAGCCGTTGTATTCGAGCATGCGGCGTAGCCAGTCGGTCATGAGAAAGGTGCGAAAGTTACCGATGTGGATATCACGATAGACAGTGGGTCCGCAGCTATAGATGCCCACCTTTGGCGGGTGAAGAGGCTCAAAACGCTGTTTCTCTCGACCGAGTGTATTGTAAAGCACAATCGGCCTGGCCGATATGCTGCTCATTGCGCTGTTCTCTCCTAATGTGCAGAAATGCTCACAAGACTGTACCCAAAGTGGAGCCGAGGGAAAAGAATGCAGGCAAGCAGTACGCTAGTTGCGCGTGTTGCGGCCAGAAACAGCGTGGGTACAGAAGTGTGTTGCAGCTCGTGGTATAGCCGCCATCATGCCCATAGCACCTTCAGTCCTCTGATTTCTCTGCCCCATGTCTCTCTTCTCGTTGCGCCTCGTCTCATCTGCGCTCACGCTTATCGCCAGGTTGCCGGGGCGAGCGCATGCCTGGAGGCCGCTCTATGCTTCTGTCGGGAGGAAACCACCGATAGATGACGGTTAAGGTCGGTCCGTCTTCGCTAGTATAGCACACTCTCAGGCACTGGTATAGCCCCAGACAGAATTTGCAGAGTTTTTGTTTATCAGCGATCATCGCCCACCATTTTTTTCGGTTTGCCCCCCCTGCGACGTCTACAAGGTGGAAGGCAACCGCAGGGACAGAGCTGATAGCGCCGGTCCCCTTTGGTCAAAGCTGACGACCCTGCCCGCGGGCCAGTCCCCAGGGCAGCGACCTCCCGCCCTGCTTTCCTATGTTCAACCTGGGTATCCGTACCAGGATAAGCCCGGCGGTGACGGTAAACTTATAGTGATTCTACTACTAGGATTTAGATCTCTCTAAGATTTCGAGATTTTTATAATCTCGAAATCGATGTCAGCTTGAAAGTAGTTGCTTTAAACAGGAAAGGAGTTACAGACATGGTCTACGGATGCTCGCCATCTGAGCAGCGCACCTGGCGACTTTTCCCATACGATGGGCCAGGTCCCTACGATGACGACAACGACGGAGAGGGCCGCTGGAAGCCTGGCACCTCGCCGGAGGACACTGATCCCGAGGAAGAGGAGGAAGGAGACTCGCAAGTCAGCAATCAAGGGACAGGGCAGTAGCTCGCCTCTTCTATCCCCTCAACGGGATCAAACAGCGTTCAGATCAGCACCTGATACAGGAGCGTTAGCCCGCAAGAGTGCGGCTTGCGAGGCACAACGTACCGGCGCCATCGAGCTCTGCCCCTGCCTATCCTACCACAGCGAGATTTACAAAAGCAACCGCCACGGCAAGCCTGGCGGGCCAAGGCTGCTAATGCGAGGCGGCCACAGCCAGTCGGGGCCGTGGCGGTCGTGGCCTTTCTAAGCCGGGTGAGCCTAAAGGGCCGACGCGCTCTTCGTCTCTCTAGGCTCCAGCGGCTGGGGCTTCGCGCACCGCGAAGTAGACAGCCTGGGGGTGATGGACTACGATGGCCGCTGTCGACTGCTCTGGTACCAACTGATAGCCGGGGGTCAACTCGACGCCGATACTGCTCTCGACGGGCAACAGAGCGAACAGCGTCCGATGGTCCTCCAGATCAGGGATGGCCGGGTAGCCCCAGCTATAGCGTCGCCCGCGCCCTTCCTGCTCTGCTAACCCCAACTCGCGCCGAATATGTTGATTGGTATACTCGGCCAGCGCCTCTGTGAGCTGTACTGACAGGCCGTGGAGAAAATAGGCTTCTGAATAACGGCCCTCCTGCTGCAATTGCTGAACGCGCTCTGATGGGCCAGGTCCCATCGTCACCACTTGCAACGCCACGACATCGACCGAGCCGCTGGCTGTCGAGGCGAAGTAGTCAGCCAGACAAAGCCGCTCGCGTTGGCGTTGGCGAGGAAAGCGAAAGCGCGCTAACTCGCGCAGCGTCTGGCGGCCCTCTATGAACGGCTGCGGATCATAGATGATCAGGCTATTGCCCTGAGACTGGCAGGGGTAGTAGCCATAGATAGCGCGCGGCTGCAAATAGCGCTGCTGCCTCGCCTCACGGAGCATGCGCTCCAAACGCGGGCGGAATTCCTCCGCTACCAGGCGCGCGAAGTCTTCACCATGCGCCTTGCCACCCCAATGCAGCCGAAAGAGCGTATTCTCATCCAGACAGGCTGCGATATCCTCCAGGCCGAGGCGGTCTAGCAGGCGCGGTCCCCAGAAAGGTGGCCTCGGGATCGAAGGAGCCGGCTGGATGCTGGCCGACGGTTGCTCATCCGCGGTGGCAGCTCCCTCGCTGGGTGTAGCCTGTTGCTGCTGCTGCCTTTGTAGCTCACGCAGGGCTTCCTGCTTGATGCGCTCCACGAAGGCAGCCCGCTCCTGCGGGTCTCCGGTCAAGCGGTCCATGATCTCCAACCCCTCGAAGGCATCGCGCGCATAAAAAACCCCTGGCTCGTAAGGAACCAGGCGCACCTGATCTTTGGCGGAGCCATCCCGCTCCTCAACAAAGAGAATGCGGCGGCCATAGGCGCGATTGATGGCGGCGCCGCCCACGATCACCGGGTAGGACAGACCACGACGGTGCAATTCCTGGACGCAGAGCGGCATCTGCTTCGAAGTACTGACCAGCAGAGCCGAAAGACCAATGGCATCGGCGTTAACCTCGACGGCTTTGGCGAGAATCGTATTCAGCGGGACCTGTTTGCCCAGGTCATAGACGGTGTAGCCGTTATTGCTCAGGATCGTATTGACCAGGTTTTTGCCGATATCGTGCACATCGCCGAAGACGGTCGCCAGCACGACCCGCCCCTTGGTATAGCCCTCCTTGCGCTCAAGATAGCCTTCGAGATGGGCCACGGCCCGTTTCATGACCTCGGCGGACTGCAGCACAAAAGGCAAGATCAACTCACCGGCCCCAAAGCGGTCGCCGACCTCTTTCATCGCGGGCAAGAGCACGCCATTGAGAACCTGGATAGCGGCCTCACTGGCTGTTATACCGGCAGTGCAACGCTCGTGGATAGCCTGGGTGATCAGCTCCTCGATGCCCTCTTTGCGCCGGTGCAAGATCTGCCAGCGGATACGCTCATCGGTGCTGAGGCCCTCGGTCGGGTCGGCGCGCGTTTCCCCGGCTGTCTCGACTGAGCCATGCTCCTCAAAATAAGCGATATAGCGCGGCAGCGCCTCGGGGCGGTTATAGATCAGATCTTCGGCCAGGCGTCGCTGCTCCTCGGGGATCTCTGCATACGGCTTGATATGAGCGGGGTTCACAATGGCGGCATCCAGACCGGCGCGGACCGCGTGATAGAGAAAAACGCTATTGAGCACGGCGCGCGCTTGCGACTTGAGGCCAAAGGAGACATTGCTCACCCCCAGCAGCGTCAAGGCGCCGGGCAGCTCGGCCTTAATCCGACGCAGCGCCTCCAGCGTCTCGATCGCCGCTGTGCGTAAGTCCTCCTGGCCGGTGGTGATGGGGAACGTCAACGGATCGAAGAGCAGCGCCTCGGGAGACAGGCCATACTCGTTCACGCAGATCTCGTAGATGCGGCGCGCCACCTCTAGCTTGCGCTCGGCGCTTCTGGCCATGCCGACCTCATCGATCGTCAACGCCACCACTGCCGCCCCGTGTTCGCGGGCTAGAGGCAGAACGCGCTCAATACGCTCGCGCCCATTCTCCATGTTGATCGAATTGATCACGGCC
Organism: Thermogemmatispora argillosa; assembly: GCF_059696725.1. NCBI lineage: Bacteria > Bacillati > Chloroflexota > Ktedonobacteria > Thermogemmatisporales > Thermogemmatisporaceae > Thermogemmatispora > Thermogemmatispora argillosa. The sequence continues at coordinate 3,972,796 of NZ_AP019377.1, forward strand.
CGACCTGGGTAGACCTCCAGGGCCGCCTGAATGACCGTCGGCTCCGTCGAATCGATGAAGAGCGGTACCTCAATACCCTGGGAGAGCTTCCTGATAGTCTGGGCCATCTGGGCGGCCTCATCGCTGCGCTCCGTCAGTGCCACACAGACATCCAGAGCATGGGCCCCGCCCTCAACTTGTTCACGGGCGATGGCTAATAAGGCATCATAGTCGTCCCGGAGCAGGGCCTCCTTGGCCTTGCGGCTCCCCTGGCTGTTGACGCGCTCGCCGATCAGCAGCGGCGGCGGGTCCTGCTGCAGGCTGCTGGCGCGCATGCCACTGGCCACCAGAGGCAGCGAGACGCTAGCAAAGCTGCGCCGCTGTAGCACGCTGTCGGCCAGAGGGCGTGGACGGCGTGGGGCCGTGCGGCAAGCTTGCACAATGGCGCGCAGGTGGGCGTGAGAGCTACCGCAGCAACCTCCCACAATATTGACGCCGAAGTCGGTAATGAACTCGCGCAGGGCGGCGGCCATCGCCTCGGGAGCGAGCGGATAGACGGCCTTGCCACCCACATTCAGCGGGATACCGGCGTTCGGGATCGTTGAAATGGGGAGCGGGCAATGCTCTGCCAGATAGCGCACCGGCTCGCGCATATGCTCGGGACCGGTGGAGCAGTTGAGTCCAATAATCTGGACCCGCAGTCCAACCAGAGTAGCCATCACTGCGGCGATATCCGTACCGAGCAACATCCGTCCGCTCGTATCAAGCGAGACCTGGGCCTGAATCGGTACCTGGCGCCCCGTTTGCTCCATTGCGCGCCGCAGGCCTGTCACAGCGGCGCGGACCTCCAGCAGATCCTGACTGGTCTCGATCAGCAGCACATCGACGCCGCCCTCCAACAAAGCAGCGGCCTGCTCCTGGAAGACCGCCGCCAGTTGCTGATAGGTGATATTGCTCAACACGGGATCATCGGAGGATGGCAGCATACCAGTGGGGCCAATAGAACCAGCCACAAAGCGCGGCCAGTCAGGTGTACTGTAACGATCGGCCAGCCGACGGGCCAGACGCGCGGCGGCCAAGTTAATCTCATAGGTGCGCTCTCCAAGGCCGTACTCGTTGAGCTTCAAACGACTGGCCGTGAATGAATTAGTCTCCAAAACATCGCAGCCCGCTTCCAGAAAGCCCGCGTGGATCTCCTCAATGACCTCCGGTCGTGTCAGCACCAGGTATTCGTTGCAGCCCTCAGTGGCTGGTCCGCCATAGTCGGCTGCGCTCAGCTGATAGGTCTGAATCGTGCTGCCCATAGCACCGTCGAAAATCAAAACGCGCTGTGCCAGGGCCTCCAGAAAGCGGCTCATAAGCAGACCGCTTGCCTCCTCTACGCTCTTGCTTGCTTTGTATTCCTTGCTGCTCCGGGCTGGAGATAAGAGGCGCTCAACCATAAGATGTGAGCGGCAGCCGGAGTCAGTGCTGTGCCAGGTCAGGTGACAGAGCGAGCGGGGCAAAATAGCCCCGCACCCGCTGGCCGGAAAGGCTTGGGCGCCTATGGTCAGCTCAAGACAGGCTCTCTGGAACGCGAAGGGAAGGAAGGCCACAGATCGCTGACGCTGACCGGGTTGCTCTATTATAGCATGTTTCGTCGCTAGCAGCTGAGATTGACGCCCACCCAATTAAGGAGCAAAGCCAGGCGCAGGAGCGAGCGACCAGCGGACAGGGCCCGGCACACACAGGTAGGAGGAGAAGAGCAAAAGAAGCAAGGCGACCAGGCGAGAGGGAGGACTCACTCCGAAGCAGCGCCCTTGCTGGCGAAAGGCTCCCAAATCTGCACAGTACCATCCCACGACCCAGAAGCGATAGCCTCGCCGGTGGGAGACCAGGCCAAGGCGCTGATCCAGTCGCTATGCCCGCGATAGCTCACAAGCGGCGCAGAAGGAGCGGCTGCCCTGCTAGCTTGCCATACATGCACCTGCTCATCGACGCCGCCCGAGGCGATCAACTGACCATCCTGTGACCAGGCGACGCAGGTCACACCGCCACTATGGCCATAATAGCAGAGCGGCTCGCGTCCGCCATCGAGACCCCGCGGATCACGGGCCTCCCAGACATGCACCGCTTGATCATCGCTGGCGGAGGCCACCAGGCGGCCATCAGGCGACCAGGCCACCGCATTCACCTTATCATGGTGTCCATAATAAATGCGAATATTGCTCCCCGTGCTGGTGGTCGGCTCCCAGACATGTACCGTGCGATCCTCCCCGCCGGAAGCGAGCTGGCGACTATCGGGAGACCAGGCCAGAGCGGCGATGCTGCCGTGGTGACCGCGATAGGTGCAGACCACGCGGCGAGTAGCCACCTCCCAGACCAGGACCACGCGCTCCTCACCAGCGGCGGCCAAATACTTCCCATCGGGAGACCAGGCCAGGGCCAGAATACGCTCACTGAGGCCCTCGTAGCGCGCGCCGGCTGGCGACTGAAGACGAGCTACGTGACCATCGTGGGGTAGGACAGCCAGCACCTGTACCACCTCCGACAGCAGGCCATCGGTCATAGCCAGATAGCGCCCATCGGGCGACCAGGCGATCACAGGCGCTTCCAGAGAGAGGCCCCGCTGAACAAGCAAAGTCTCCCCGCTGCGGCTGTCCCAAATCTGAACACTCTCATCCTGACTGCTGGAAGCCAGATAGCGCCCATGACTGGCCCAGGCCAGAGAGGCCACGCGAGCGCTGTGACCGCGGTAGACCAGGCGAGGCTGAGTCACGCTGAGCAACGGCGGCGGCTCAGCGATGAGTGCTGCTGACTGAGGAGAGGCCACAAACGGTAGCGGCGACTTAAACTGTGAGCGAGGCAGAGGAGAGAGCGGGAGGCGCTCCTGACGACTGGCACGCTCCAACTCGCGAGCGAACTCCTCCACCGAAGGGAAGCGCTCATTAGGGTCCTTGGCCAGGGCGCGCAAAACCACCTGTTCCACCGCCGGCGGGAGCCCCGGGGCCCGCTCGCGCAGCGGGGGCGGAGGCGCAATCTGATGCTGCAAAGCGATCTCCTGGGTCGTGCCCTGGAAAGGCCAATCGCCCGTCAGCCACTCATAGACCACCACCGCCAGAGCATACTGATCGCTGGCCAATCGAGGGCGCCCGCGTAGCTGCTCCGGCGCTGCATAAGGGACCGTCCCCTCAAAGCCCTGGGGCTTCTCGCGGCGATAGCCCGCGCTGCGCGCCACTGTGGCAATATCAAAATCGCTCAGCCAGACCTGATTGTCTGGCCCCAACAGCATATTGTGCGGCTTAATATCGCGATGGATGAGCTTATAAGCATGGATATATTGCAAAGCCGAAGCCACCTGACGCACATACGAGACCACCGTTGAAAGAGGCAAAGGGGTCCCGCGTGGATGCCGTTCGCGCAAGGTCCCATGAGGAGCGTAGGCCATCACGATGAACGGCTGCCCGTCCTCGGCCCCGAAATCGAAGACACGCACGATGTGCGGGTGCTCCAGCCGTGTTAAAACCTGCGCGCGGATCAGCAGCTCAGCCAGTTCCTGACTGGAGAGCTGAGCCTCAACCACCTTTAGCGCCGCCTGGGCCCCCGTACGCACATGCTCCCCCAGATAAACGCGCGTCATATGGCCCTGACCCAGTAGCCGTACCAGCCGATACCCTCCAAGCCGCTGATCGATTCGACTGACCATAGCGCATTTCTCCCCTCGCAAGGTTCCTGCTCTGCATGCAATCGCTGGTCTTCTCCTTCTACCTCGCGAGTACCCTTGTTGGAGGATTGTAGAGAATGGAGGAGATACATGTCAAGCTGCTAGTCAAAATGGTATATGTTGATGCTTTTTGCGCTTCCTTGTTCAATAATGCCAGACGCAAACGGGGGCATCAAAAAAGTAGCCTGGTGCTGTCATACACGAAGAAGAACGAGGTAGTCAGCGCTGTGGGCTAGCAGACAGCAACTGCTCCAGCGTCCGGGCGAAGCGCTCGACCTCCTCCTCGGAATTATAGTAGTGAACCGAAGCGCGCACGAGCGCCTGAAGGCCATGTGCCTGCATATCCAGCAGAGCTGCCTGCTGAGAGACCACCGCCACATTGATACGCTGGTGGCGCAGAGCCTGGCGGATCATCTCAGCCTCCCAGCCTTCCACCGTAAAGGTCACAATCCCACTCTGGACCACACCCCGATCATGGACGATCACCCCTGGCAGGGGCGTGAGGCGCGTACGCAACAGATAAGCGAGATCGCGGATACGGCGCCAGAGCCGCTGCTGATCCCATTGCAACAAATAATCAATAGCCGCCCCCAGACCCAGACGATTCGCCATACTGGCCTCCCAGCACTCAAAGCGGCGCGCATCTGGGCGCAGCACATACTGATCAGGAGCCGTCCACCTGGCAGCGTGCAGATCGATCAGCGGCGGCTCCAACTGCTCCAATACCTCGCGGCGCACATACAGAAAGCCCGTGCCACGCGGACCACGCAAGTACTTGCGCCCGGTGCCAGCCAGAATGTCGCAGCCGAGCGCACGCACATCCAGCGGTACCTGACCGACCGACTGCGTCGCATCCAGCAGATACAGTACGCCAGCCTCGCGCGCGATGCGACCGACCTCCGCGGCGGGGTTAACCAGGCCATTATTGGTCGGCACATGGGTCAACGCAATGACCCGAGCCCGCTCATCAAGAGCGTTGCGCAGAGCGCTCAAGGAGATCTGCCCGTACTCATCATCGGGAATCACCTCAACACGGACCCCGAAACGGCGTGCCATCTGCAGAAAGGCCAGATAGTTACTGGCGTATTCGGCCATACCGGTCAAAATGCGATCACCTGGTGAGAAGGGAATAGCGTAGAAAGCCATATCCCAGGCGCGGGTAGCATTCTCCACCAGCGCTACTTCACTCGGCTGGCAACCGAGCAGGGCAGCCACCGCCTCATAAACGTGAGCAAGGGCCTCTTGCATTTCCTCAGCGGCTTCATAGCCGCCGTGGCGTGCCTCGCGCTGCAGATGAGCACTGACAGCCTCCAGCACGGGCTGAGGCATCAGAGCAGCGCCAGCATTATTGAAATGAAGCACCTCGCCGCAACCCGGCGTCTCCGCGCGCGCCTGGGCCAGATCGAAAGCGCGACCAAGCCTTTCCACTGTTCCGGCTCCTTTTGCATCTACTCACAGCTGCAGATCTCAGCAAGAGCTGCCGGCGAAGGTCTCGCCTGCAAACCGCCCAGCCTGTTCCTGGTCCCGGGCAGCAGGACAGAGCAGTTGCTCTCAGCGATAGCCTGCCTGCGCCACCCAGGAACCAGGAAGAAGGCCAGCCGGCCAGATCAAAGGGCAGAAGGGCCAGTTGAAGATTCTCCTGTCAGGGCCAACCGCATCAGCTTGACAGGCTGCCTCATTCCCCAACAGGGATAACAACGCGGCCCTGACCGGTGGGCGGCATATTAGGACCACTGCCGACCCAGCGTACAGCCGTACCGATGGCCGTCACTTCCATCCACTCGCCGTTATGCAGATACTGAACCTGGATATCAACGCCGATCACCCCATCAGCGCCAAGCTGATCAGCCTCAAACTGCATACGGCTCAAGGCCAGCTCTCGGGCCTGATACATCAACTGCGTATACTCCCTTAGCTCGCCCTGGAAATGGGACTTAATACCCGCCAGCCAGTTGCGGATCGCCCCCATCGAATAAATGCAGTTGCCCATCACCAGACCCAGGGGCTGAAAACCTTTGTCAACGACAAGCCAGAACTCCTGGCCGGAAAGATCGGAGGTAAAAGCCCGACCCCGATAGCCCGGTCGGACATCCATCGCTGTTCGTGGTTCGCTCATGGGACCTCTCTTTCGCTATGGTCTTATCAGGCTGCTGCTTGTAGTCTTGCTTGCTGCCGCTGCGCCTTGAGGCGCTCGCTGACAGGCGGCTTGCTGCCTTTCCAGGATAGGCAATCCCCTCTGCTATGTCAACCGCGCCATACTGCAAGGCCGGCGCACTGTCCCTCTGACAGGCGACTAGCTTGCCGGCTTTGCGGCTCCTCTCTGATCTACGTCTTGCCTTCTGTGACTCATACGTCTAAAATATGACTGGGAAGTTCAATGAAGTGCCGAGAGCGTGGGGAGAGCAACTTTGAGCAAGGAGGACCAGGCCAATGGCGGACGAGCCAGGGCGACAGCGCTTAAAAGAGCGGCTGCGCGAGGTACGTGCTGAGCTGATTCTGAATGTAGCGGAGGAAGTCTTCGAAGAGCGGGGCTATCATGAGACGACGATGGATGAGATCGCAGCTCGCTGCGGCATTGCCAAGGGGACGCTCTATCAGCACTTCCCCGGCGGCAAAGATGAGCTAATCACTGCCCTCTTTGCGCGCCATCTGGAGCACTTCGCCCGCGCTGTCGCCCTGGCTCATAGCGCTGCCAGTACGGCCCGCGGCAGGCTCAAGTATATTCTGGAGTATGTCTATCTGGAGCGCAGTGGCTTGCATGCTCGCCTCTTGCAACTGCTCACCTACGGCGGAGACCTGCGGCAGACGCTCACAGAGAGCCTCGGCCCCCGCCTGAAGCAGATCAGCGCCGCTATTCGCGCCTTGCTGGAGCAAGGTCAGCAAAGCGGCGAGTTTCGCGCTACGCTCTCGACCGATCTGCTACTACAGACATTTATGCATCTGCTACTCTTCAATAAGTATCAGCCGGTGCTTGAGCGTGAGCACCTCTCTCCCGAGTGTCTTGTAGAGCAGGTCGCGCAGATCTTCTTTGATGGTATTGCCAGCGACACGCCTGGAGAGGAAAGGATATAGCTGCCATGCAATCACAGCCCGGTTTACGCGCAACGGCCCCCATGCTCTTCGGGCTGCAGCCCCTGGAAGAAACCGAGCGTTCCTTTGCCTGGTTTGCGGCCATGCGCGAGGCGCATCCGGTTTTCTTCCATGAAGGAACCGGTATCTGGCAAATCTTTCGCTACGACGATGTCTTGAATGTGCTCAACGATTACGCTCGCTTTTCCTCAAATGCATTTGAGGATGTCGGAGCCTTTTTTGAAGGAACGCTGGTGGCTAAAGATCCGCCAGAGCATCGCAAACTGCGCAGCCTGGTCAATCAGGCCTTCACACCGCGGGCCGTAGCGCGTCTCGCGGACCGCATCACACAAATCACCCAGGAACTGCTTGATGCGGTGCTTGCCAAGGGAGAGCTAGATGTCGTGGCTGACATTGCCTTCCCCCTTCCAGCCAAAGTCATCGCTGAGCTGCTCGGTGTACCTGATCAGGATTGGGACATCTTCCAACGCTGGGCGCGGGCTGATCCCTCGATGCCACCGGCGCGGCGCCTGGCCGGGCGGACGATGCGGCAAGAGATGGAAGACTACTTCACAGATCTGATCGCCGAGCGGCGGAAGGCGCCGCGCGAAGACCTGATCAGTGCTCTCTGTCAGGCTGAAATCGACGGGCAGCGCCTTAGTCAAGCAGAGCTGCTCAGCTTCTGCGTGCTGCTGCTCGCTGCCGGCCAGGAGACCACCAAGAACCTGATCGCCAATGCCATCGTTTGCTTTACCGACCACCCGGATATCATGGAGCGGCTCCGTCGTCAGCCAGAGCTGATGCCGGCAGCGATTGAGGAAGTGCTGCGCTTCCTGCCGCCCGTCTGGTTCCTGCTGCGGCGTACAACGACTGAGGTTGAGCTTGGCGGGCAGCGCATTCCGCCTCAGCAAAGCGTGCTTGTCTGGATCGCCTCGGCCAACCGTGACCCGGCCCAGTTCCCGGAGCCAGATCGCTTCCTGATCGAACGCAGCCCCAATCGGCATCTGGCCTTCGGTCATGGTATCCACTACTGTGTCGGGGCCCCGCTGGCACGCCTGGAGGCCAAAATTGCCTTGCCATTGATGTTACAGCGCCTGGGACATCTGGAGCGCATACCGGGTATCCCAATCATGGTTAATCGCGGGCTGGTCTTCGTCATTCGCTCCTTGCCAATCGCCTTCGAGAAAGCGTCTGCGGCTCGCCAGTCCTGATTGAGGAACAAGCGGAGCAGCCAGGTGATCAGCGGCGTCCGCCCCAGCCAGGCCAGAGCGGACGCCGCCTCGTCTAAGGCCCTTCGTCAGGCACTAACTCGATCACCTCGCCAAAGGGAAAGGCCTCCTTCTCAAGATGGTAGCCTGTCACGACCCAGAGCACGGGTAAGCCGGGCGGCTCCTCGGGAAAGAGGCCAAAGCCGTCGGTCAGATAGACACAGACGGCGTTCTGCCACGGCTCATGCTCGGCCTGAATGCGCTCGAAGAAGGGGCGAAAGTTGGTTCCTCCGCCACCTTGCGGCAGTGGCAGCGCGCTGGTGACATTGCTCACCTCATAGGGGCCGTGACAGTCGCTATCGACATAGTAGAGCTGACCGATGACATGCGGGTAGGCGGCCAGAATGCCGCGCACCTCACCGAGAAAAAGGCTCAGGTCGTGCTCGGTGATCGAACCGCTTGTATCGATAGCGATGTAGGCGTAAAGCTGCTCATTCTCCTGGGCATCAAGATAGAGCCGCTGGCCGATAAAGCGCCGATCAAAGCCAGCGAAATCACTCGGCGTCTGGGTCAGAAAGCGCCAGAGATAGCTACGCCAGTCAAGTCGGCTCGGTTCAATACGCGACAGCTCGCGCTCCAGACCGAGGGGCAAGTGACCAGGGTGCGTATTGGTATTGCGAGCCTGCTTGATGGCCCGCCACCAGTAGTCTCGCAGCCGGTCATGCTCTTCGGGCGCGAGCGGCTCCTCCTCTTGGCCAGGCTGCTTCAGATCCTGGAGAACGCGGAGCTGGGCCGCGCGCTGGCGATTTTGCTGCAGCTGCTGATAGACCTCTTCAACGCATAGATTTTCCAGATCAGGTTCACGTACGTGACCTTTGGGCAGCTCTAGTCCCTCCAGGTGGGCGATGATGCCATTGACGACGATATCGGCGGCGATATTCCAGAGCTGCGCATCGCGCTGGCCGCGGCGCGGCACGTGCTGGAGAGCGACATGGAGCACCTCATGGGTCAGCACTCCCTGGCGTTCGGCTGGCCTCAGCTGCTGCCAAAAAGTGGGATTAAAGGTAATGCTCCGCCCGTCGGTCATGGCCGTATCGACGTTCTCGCTCACTTTGATCTGGGCGAAAAGGCTCAGCGTGGCGAAAAATGGCTGCCGCAGGCGCAACTGAAGTATCGCGGCGCTAATCTGTTTTTGTATATCTTGTCGCTCCTGCATGAATAACCTCCTTGGAGCGAGCTGGCTCAAGCGATCGCGGGGCACTGACGGCCTGTGGCTCTCGTCAGCGGGCTATCCCTCCTTCGCTCACTACTGCTGATTAAGCAGTTCCATATATTCAGCAAACAACTTCTGGAGCTGCTGATTGCGCTGTACCAGGGCGGCCAGCTTACCGAGTTCGTTGCGGGCGCGCAACAAGCGGAAAAGATCAGTAGCGAAGAGCTGGACCCATTCCGGTGGAGCTTTGCGGCTCATCCAGACGAAAGCCTCATAGCACTGCTGCAGGCTTGAGGCGCGCGTTGCCAAAGCAATAGTAAGGGCGTAACGTAGCGACGGCTCGCCAGGAAAAGCGACGCGCTCCCCCTCGCCTCCCAGGATGGCCTCGACATCAGGGAGACGGTCGTAGAGAGCCATAAAAGCCTCAAACTCGGCAGCGGCGCCCTGGCCAACGGCGGGGGCGATATCCAGTCCGGCTTTATAGAGTGCGTCGGCCATCATCCATGTGCGCGGGGAGGGCCAGGCTGGCTGCTGAGGATCAAGCTTGTGGAGCAGTTCGGGACGAAAGGCCAGAAAGGCCAGGAGATGTTCATGCATGCCCTGCTCCAACGCATAGGCCTTGAAGCTCTCGAAATTCGGTTCCACAAACAGGTGAATAAAGCGATTACTCAGAGGGGCCGGCATATCGAAGACGGCGGCCCGATCTTCTTTACGATTGCCGGCGGCCCAGATGAACCAGCCTTCGGGAACGGTGTAGCTTCCGACGCGCCGGTCAAGAATCAGCTGCTGGGCGATGCCCTGGATGGTTGGCGGGGCCAGGTTTAGCTCATCGAGAAAGAGAATACCCTGACCTGAGCGCGGCAGAAACTCGGGCGGGTACCAGCGAGCGATCCCCTCCTCAGCCACTGGCAAACCGCGCAAATCGGTAGGAGCAAGCTGTGAGAGACGCAGATCGATCAGCTCCAAACCGTGGCTGCGCGCTGTTTGAGCAACGATGCTGGATTTACCGATGCCGGGCGGCCCCCAGATCATGGTACTCATCATCAGGCGTCGACTCACCAGGCCGGAAAGAAAGCGTGCCAGGGCATCAGGTCGCATGAGACTCTTTCACCTTCCTTGCTGTTTCGTTTGATTGAGGTAGCACTCCAGCTATATGGATAGCACATACAGCACATACATGGCAGCATGTGCTCCGGGGCGACCTCTCGCCGGCGGCCCCAGGAGAGAAGGACAGGCCCCTAGGCCCGAAGCGATCCCCTCCCTTGGAGCAGCACCACAGGAGAAATCTGTCACGCCCCTCTTCTCTCGCCAGTTGGGCGGTCCCACAGCAGAAGCCAGGTGGCAGCTACAGAGGGATGAGTAGACAAGCGTACAAAGGCGATCATTCGGGAAGCAAGATCAGCGTCCGTACGCCGAGGGCAAGCGTCCCGCCGCTAGACAAGAGGCGGGATCGAACTGTTGGTGTGAAGAAGCGCCAGCTTCTCACCTGATGCGCGAGAATCATGTGTTTGCAGTATAGTAAACAAGCGCGGTGTCTGTCAATGCGCTGAAAGGGCCGCCAATCGGGCCCGCGCGGCGGCGCGCACAAAGCAATTGCCATCGTGGGCCAGAGTTTCCAGCAGCGTCGCCGGTGCGGCGGCATGCTGAGTCACAAGATAGCGTTCAACCCAGCGACCGGATTCGGCGAACAGCTCCAGCAAAGCCGGAGGCAGATCCTGGCGCTGCAGCAACAGCGGGCGCAGGCGCGAAGGTAGATCAGCTTTGATGATTTCTTCGCGCAGCGTCTCCAGCAGATAATCAAAGATTGGTCCCTGGGCTTGCGCCACAACCTGCGGGTGGGTTGCAACTGCGATCGCTATCTCACTGTCGTTCAAGCGCAGCAACTGCTCCAGCAGTGTCAGTGGAGTAGCAGGATGGGCAGCCACGGAGCGAAGAATCTCTATCGGCTGCGCACCCTCCTCCGCTAAGGTGGCAGCGCGTTGGCGGCGCCACTCACGCAGATAGCGGGCGGCAAGACGCTCCAGCAAGGGGCCGGGCAATTGCGGCTGCTTGCTCAAAGCCAGGTGGATATCACGATCGTCAAGCTCTGCGAGCCAGGTTGAGACATCGATAGGCGTCTGAGGATTGCAAGCCAGGCCAACCAGCAAGGGCCGATCGTGAGCGCTCGCAGTCGCCAGGCGGCGCAGGGCCTCGGGCGTCAAGGCTGGATGCGAGGCGGCGCAGCGACGGATCAACTCCTGCGGATGTCTGCAAAGTTGCTCGACCAGCGCTGCAGGCAACCGCGGATTACTGGCCAGTGCCCGCACGACCTCGACAGAGCGATCGCTCAATAGGTTTTCAATGAGCCCTGGCGGCAAAGCCGGATGAGCGGCCACAGCAGCCCGCACCTCGCTGGCGTCATCCTGAGCCAGGAGCTGAAACCAGTCGCTGTCAGGGGGCAGGTGCGCAGCGACGGCGGCCCGGACGGCAGGGCTGGCATCGGCAGCAAGGTGAGCGCGCTCGGTCTCCTGCAGAGCAGGATGACTGGCCGCGGCCTGGCGAACCTCGGGTTCGGCTCTGCTGACCAGGCGGGCCAGGGCCTCGGCTGGTAGCTGAGGATGGTGGGCCAGGCGGCTGAGCACTTCACTGCTGGTATCCTCTAGCAAGGTCAGCAGGAGATCGGGAGGCGTGGCGGGATTGGCTGCGACGGCGCCGCGAATCGCTGCCTCCGAAGCATGTGCCAGCTCGCGCAGCAGCTCAGGTGGCAGAGCTGCCAGGCCGATGGTCTCCACGCGCACTGGCAGTGGCCCCTCTCTGGCCAGTTTCTCCCGCGTGCCCTGGTGCATGCGAGGCAGGCAGGCGTGCAGAAGTCGACGCCAACAGTCGTCGGAGGGCTGGTAGATGCCTTCAAGCAGCCAGGGGTAGAGGTCAGGCAGCGCCAAAGCCAGAAGCACCAGGGTCGAACTGAACGAGCGAGGGTAAAGGCCCACCTGGCTGCTACGTCGCTCGTAATCAGCTACCGCCTCGCTGGCAATCTGCTGCCATTGCTTGTTAAACTCGTCTATCTCGCCAGCAATCGCCACGTGCCACTGTAAGGCCCACATGGTTTCATCGGAGAACCAGCGAATACGGCTGAGGTTCACATCCTCGTTGAGCCAACGCAGCCAGAGCAGGGGTGTTTCTTCACAGCGGAGGAGCTGCAGCCACGCCTGGGGCGATGCCTGCTTAATGAAATCAGGCTGCGTCAGATTCAAGAGGGGCAGAATAGGATTGGCCAGAAATTCGTGAGGAAACTCACGGGCCAGCTCCAGCAACAGATCGAGCGAAGTGTTGGGATTACGTGCCACGGCCCGGCGCACGCTCAAATCACGTTCTCTGCTGAGCTGCTCCAAAACAGCGGGCGGGGTCGCCGGATTGGCAGCGACCAGCGGGCGCAAAGCCGGCTGTTGACTCAACTCTGCCAGCCGCTCCGGTGCCGTATCGAGGCTTTGGGCCTCAGCAACCAGCTCGGGGGGCACACGTTCAGTTGTCATGAGCGGAAAGATCCATCGCTAGTCTAGTGATCCCGTCCTCAACAATCAGTCGGCATAAGGGCGAGGCGCATCGGCTGGTGGCATCAAAAGTAGCAAGGCAAAATAGGGAGGTGCCAGCGCAGGCCACATAAGCGCAGCGTCTGATGGGCTTGCCGGCGGGCCTCCAGCAAATAGGCGAGTGACTAGTGAAATACTATAGACCACAGAGCATCTCTCTGTCAATGCAGCCGCTTTGCCCCTTGCCCTTGGTGCGCAAGCCTGATTTGCCGTGTTCGTTCGAAGGAGTGTCACAGGCTAAGCGCTAACCGCACGGGAGACCATGCTGCGAAGTGCGACGACCCGCAGCGGTAGCGGGCCGAATCCTTGGATCTCCTCCTTGCCTGTGGGTGTATCATCGGGATAGAGCCGGGGCGATCGATATTCATGCGACGTAGCCGAGAGAACAGCCCCAGTAGTTGAGAAGATGGCACCTCCCGCGTCTAGGGTCTCAAGCGCAGACCCCTCTAGCTGGCGCAGGAATCCTCTGGTCCCTGACAAGCGAACGCTGCGTGTCCCCGTCGTGCAGCTTCCAGGGCAGAAGAAGCTGTATGACTTCAGTCATTGCCGAGTGGCGCAATTGCTCTGGAATATGCTATAGTACAGACGTTCGGTCGAGGTCTGCTATGGCTTGGCAGGAGGAGAAGAGAGCGGTGAAGGTCACACCCGCACGGCGCCAGTATCTGCAGATCAAGAGCCAGTATCCCGATGCAATTTTGCTCTATCAGGTTGGCGATTTCTACGAGACCTTTGATGAGGATGCCCGTATTGCGGCCCGCGAGCTGCAGATCGTTCTTACGGCTCGCAACTATGGTGAGGAGCGTGTGCCACTGGCTGGGATTCCGATGCACGCGCTCGAAAACTACGTAGGCAAGCTGATCCAACGCGGCTATAAAGTAGCGATCTGCGATCAGGTTGGCGAGGTTGGCCACGGTGTGGTAGATCGTGCTGTGACGCGCATCCTGACGGCTGGTACGCTCTCTGAGCCGAATCTCTTGCCGGCGCGCCAGAATAATTATCTGGTAGCTATTGCCTCCTCGCGCCAACAGACGGGGCTGGCGGTGGTGGATGTGAGCACGGGTGAGTTTAGCGTCACCTGGTTTGCTCCTGCGGAGTTGCCAGCGGCTCTGGAAGCTGAATTACAGCGACTGGCCCCCTCTGAATGCCTGGTTGCTGAGGGGACAAGTCGCGATGCCTACCGTTTCCCCTCGCAGACCGTGACCATTACCCCCTGTCCGCCCCATTTCTTCGACGTCGAGGCGGCCCGCGCACGCCTCTGCCGCCATTTTGGTGTGCAATCGCTTGACGCCTATGGCTGCGCCGGCGCTCCCCAGGCGATTGCTGCCGCGGGAGCGATTATTGCCTACCTGGAGAAGATGAATACGGCCTTGCTCTCGCTGCTGACGGGCCTCCATTCCTACCAGACGACCAGTTATATGGTGCTGGATGCCCACACACAGCGCAACCTCGATATCCTGCAAGGCTCGCGCAGTGGCACAACCCAGGGGAGCCTGTTGGGCGTCCTCGACCGCACTTTGACCCCAATGGGAGCGCGCTACCTGCGCCGCATGTTGACGCAGCCTCTGCTTGATCTGACGCTGCTCAATGCGCGCCTGGAGAGCGTTGAAGAGCTGTATGAAAGTCCCGCGCTGCGCAGCCGCATTGCGGCCTGCCTGCAGGGCCTGGGCGACCTGGAGCGTTGTGCCGGACGGGTACGTCAGGGGACGGCGACGCTGCGCGAAGTCCAGGGCTTACGCAACTATCTGGAAGTCATTCCGCGTCTGCGCGAGTTGCTACAGGGATGCCAATCTCCCCTATTACAGGAAATAGCCTCAGAGCTAGATGACTGCCCCCAGGTGCGCGATTTGATCGCTCGGGCCCTTGTGTCCGAGGGGCAGACGGACGATGGCGCCGAACATGGGCGGCTGATCCGCGCCGGCTTTCATCCCGAGCTGGATGCCTTGATCGCTTCGATCCGTGACTCGCGCCTCTGGATGGCCCGTCTGGAGCCGCAGGAGCGTGAGCGCACCGGTATCAAGTCGCTCAAGGTCGGCTATAACAAGGTCTTCGGCTACTATATTGAAGTCAGCAAGGCTAATCGTCATCTGGTGCCTCCTGACTATGAGCGTCGCCAGACCCTGACCAACGCTGAGCGCTATATTACGCCTGAGCTGAAGGAGCACGAGGCGCGCATTCTTAATGCCGAGGAGCGTATCGAAGAACTTGAGCGCAGCATCTACGCTGATGTGTTACGTCAGTTGGGCCTCTCCTACGGCCAGATTATGACGACGGCCTCGGCGGTAGCGCGGATTGATGCCCTGCTCAGCCTCGCCGAAGTGGCCGCCCATTACGGCTATGTGCGGCCTGTGCTTGAACAGGGACATGTGCTTGATATCGTTGGCGGGCGCCACCCTGTGGTTGAGCGCAGCCTTGACGGCGACGTCTTTATCCCCAACGATACCCATCTCGATGGCGATGAGGGCGAGCGCATCCTCTTGCTGACCGGGCCAAACATGGCCGGCAAATCGACCTATCTGCGTCAGGTGGCCCTCATCACCCTGCTCGCTCAGATTGGCAGTTTCGTTCCTGCCAGAAGCGCGCGCATTGGCCTGGTAGACCGCATTTTTACCCGCGTTGGGGCTGAGGACGATATCGCCTCGGGTAAAAGCACCTTCATGCTGGAAATGGAGGAGACCGCCGCCATCCTGCACCACGCCACGCGCCATAGCCTGATCGTGCTTGACGAAATCGGGCGCGGCACGAGCACCTACGATGGCCTGGCCATTGCTCGCGCCGTGGTCGAGCATCTGCATTCGGTGATTGGCGCGCGCACGCTCTTCGCTACCCACTATCATGAGCTGGCGGCGATGGCCAATGAGCTGCCGCATTTGCGCGTCTACACGATGGCCATCAGCGAGAGCGAGGAGGGCGAGATCGTTTTCTTGCACCGCGTGACCCCCGGCTGCATCGGGCGCAGCTATGGCGTCCATGTAGCGCGGCTGGCTGGCATGCCGCCGAGCATCATCCGGCGCGCTCAGGAGGTACTGAAGGCGCTAGAAGTGGGACAGCATGCTCCTGGCCAAGTAGCCGGGGTGGCGCTCGTAACCGGGGCCTTGCCTATCTCCGCGGCTGCCAAGGCTGAGCCGTCGCTCTCCGGCGCTAACGGCCACCGGAGCGACAGCGAAAGCGAAGGGCAAACGGGGGCCGTGGCCGAGCGTAGAACAACCGCTGCAGCCAGTACTCAGGGCCAGGGGCTGGCGCTTACCTATGCCTGGCAGAGCGAGGAAGGGCGGCGGCTGGCCTCTCTCCTTGAACAGCAAGAGGCGGATGACGCCTTGCTTGATCAGATCGATATCTGTGCCATCACGCCGCTCGATGCCCTCAATCTCCTCTTTCTCATGCAACGTCAGCGACATCGACAGAGAAAGGCGCTATGAGTCGCTCGGATTCGTTCACGCCAGATCCAGGCCAGCGTTTCTTGTCTGCGCCCACGCCACCCTCTTTCCGTTCGCCTATTCGTCAGCTACCAACAGAAGTGGCGGAGCGCATTGCTGCCGGCGAAGTGATCGAGCGTCCCGCTTCGGTGGTCAAAGAGCTGGTGGAGAACGCTCTTGATGCCGGAGCCAGGGAGATCCGCGTTGAGATTCGCGAAGGGGGCCTACGTCTCATTCGAGTCAGCGACGATGGCCAGGGGATACCCGAAGAGGATCTGGAACGGGCCTGTGCTCGTCACTCCACCAGCAAAATCGCCCGTGTCGAGGACTTAGAGCACTTATATACTCTAGGTTTTCGGGGCGAGGCGTTGGCCAGTATTGCCGCCGTCTCTGAGCTGACCCTACTCAGCCGGCCCATTGAAAGCGAAGCCGATGGCCAGGAGGTGCCAGCAGCCTGGATCACAGTGCGTGGCGGCGAGCTGGTGCAGCGCGGTCATCGCGCCCGTCCCCACGGCACGACCGTCACCGTACGTGAACTCTTCTACAATGTGCCAGCACGCTTGAAGTTCATGCGCAGCGCGCGCAGTGAAGCCGGCCAAATCTTGCAGCTGCTTTATCGCTACGCCGCCGGTTATCCTGCAGTACGCTTTAATCTCAGCGTCGAAGAGCAGTCCTTGTTACAGACCAGCGGTAGCGGTGATCTGGCTACCACCCTGGCTGAACTCTACCGCCTGCCGCTGGCCGAACTGCTGATTCCCATAGAGGTCGAAGAAGAAGGCGTCAGGATCTTCGGCTATGTAGGTAATCGGGTGCTGGCCCAGCCTAATCGGCAGCATGTCATGCTCTTTATCAATGGGCGGCCTGTTCAAGTACGGGCACTACAAGAGGCTCTGGAAGCCGGCTATCGCTCGCTGCTAGCCAAGGGACGCCATCCTTTGCTGGTGCTGCATCTGCAACTGCCAGCTCAAGAGGTCGACGCCAATGTCCACCCGACCAAAAGCGAGGTAGGCCTGAAACGTGAACGCGAGCTGGCGGCCCTGCTCACCCAGAGCGTGCGAGCCGTACTCGAGCGCAGCCCGGCTCTGCCCGCTGAGAGCACCTGGCCAGGCCCAGCCGGCGTCTATCAGCCGCGCTTGCCGGGACCGCGTCGGCGGGGCCTGCGCGTCCTCGAAGCCGGCGAGCATTATCGCAGCGCAGGCAATCTGCCAACGACCGCCGAAGTTCTGGCGACGCTGCGCCCTCTGGCTCAGCTACAGGAGGCTGTCATTCTGGCAGAGGCCCCTGATGGGAGCCTCTATCTCGTCGATCAGCACCGCGCCCATGAGCGCATTCTCTATGAGCATCTGCGCAGCCATAGCGCCGGCAGTGAAGGGGCCGAGAGCCTGGCGGCGCGCCTCTTGCTTGAGCCGGTGGTCTTGGAGTTGAAAGGCTGGCAGGCAGAGCTGCTAGAGCAACGTCTGCCGATTCTGGCCAGCCTGGGCCTGGACTGCGAGCATTTCGGTGGGCGCAGCTTCCTGGTGCGCTCGGTTCCGCAGGGCATCGGCGATAGCGAGCAGCTTGCGGCCCACCTGCGCGAGCTAGTGGAGATCGCTCTTGAAGACAGCGAGGACTGGAAAGATCGCTTATTGATTGGGCTGGCATGCCGCTCAGCGCTGCGCCGAGGGCGTCCCTTGAGCCTGGGCGAGCAGCAGGAGCTGCTCCAACGCCTGGCTCAAACCACGGCGCCGGCAGTGTGTCCGCATGGCAGTCCCGTCCTGCTGCACTATAGCCGCACCTTCCTTAGCGAAAAGTTCGAATGGTAAGCTCACCCAGGTGCTCGACAACGCAGGCCGCAGCAATCACTCTCGTCACCCATAACAGCGCGCGGAGTGATGGACAACCAGGTCCAGCCTTACTACTGGATGGACAGCTTATAGGAGGCGGTTGAGGAGATCGGCCACGATGAAGATCACCAGATCGAGGGCCAGGAGAGCCAGCAGAGCGAAATCGATGTGGAGCGCTACAGAGGCAACTCCTTGCAGCAGCGCCTCATTAAAAACGAGCAGGTGGGTATACCAAAGCACGGCCAGCGTCAGCACGGCCAGCAGCAAAAGGCCCGTCAGGAGCCAGCGAGCGCCGCGCCAGTCCTGAGAGCTTGGCCAAAGCTCGGCAGTGATCGTCAGGATCAAATAGGGAGCAAAGAGCAGCGTCCACCAGGGCCAACCTGGCCGGATCAGCTGCAGGCGCACCTCCCAGATGTTGTAGCCCGTGGCCACCCAGTAAAGAAAGATGATCGCCCCGATACCTCCAAGCAGAGGAGCAATGGCACTGAGGCCATCGCCGATATGACTGATCAGACGGCCCGGTGGGCGCACATATTGCACCTCGCCGAGCTGCAGCGCTTGGGGCATGCCGCGCTGCAGCATACCATAAGGCCTTTCCTGTATTAATGGTTTAATGCGGAAAAGCGTAATTTTAGTAATGCGGAAGCCGAATGGCCTGAAAAGCAGCACAACGAAAGCGTGACAAAGTTCATGGAGAACGACGCCAGGGGCATTCATCCAGAACCAGATTAACAGGCCTCGCTCGCCGAACAAGCGGTAACCGATGCGATCGACGCGCTGGCGCAGAGCACGGCAGATCAGGCGGAGCAAGACAAAGAGCACAAAAACGCCGGCAATCAACAGCCAGGGTTCATAGGGCTTAATCTGAGCAGTCAGGGCAGGGTCCATGAGCATTGCCTCAGCGTCGGTCGACAGCGCGACGGCCTCTCATCACTATTGTAGGGAAGGATCTGTACAAGCGTCAATAGGGCCATGTTTTTCAGAGATCAGCGGCTTATCTCATCGGTTTCGGTCTCAAGCTCCTCATGCCCATATTCTTCCTCTGGCTCCTCCTGCAAACAAGGAGGAGTAGGAGGATAGCGGCGCTCATAGAAGAAGCCCCAGAGCGCGAAAAGCAAGATAGCCAACGACAACAAATAGATCACGCGATCGATGCCGAGCAAGTCGGTGGCTGCGCCCGTCAACAAGATGACCGGGATAGTCCCGGCATTATAGAGCATCAACTGCAGCGCCAGCACGCGGCCCTTAATCCACTCGGGGGTCTCCTCCTGGACGCGCGTCTGAGCCGGGATATTAATACAATCCAGAGCGATGCCGCCCAGAAACATAATCAAGGCAGCGCAGCCCAAGAAGAGAGGATGAGTATTCCAGCCTACTGGCTCCAGACTGCGCGCGACTAACGTTAACAATGGCAAAAGCAAAATGATCAGAGCAAAGCCCACGCAACCCAGCAAGATCGAGCGAGATATGCCCAGGCGACGGGTAATGCGGGGCATAAAGAGCGAGCCTAGTACCAGGCCGATTCCAGCGGGCGCGAAGACAAAGGCCAGCGTATCGGCGGGGAGCAAAAACAGCCTTGTGACCAGAGCGGTGGCCAGCTCGGCCACCAGAGACAACAGGATACCAGCGAACGATAGCTGCACCACAGCCAGCAGCAGTGGCTTATTCTGGCGAATAAAGAGCCAGCCTTGCCGCATCTCACTACCGATATTACCGAACAGACTCAGCGACTGCGTAGCCAGGTCCTCGCTGGAAGCGGCAGAGCGGCGCGGCGCATGCTGCTCAAAGGCGCGGGCGGGAATCAATAAGATCAGGCCAGCGCAGACCAGGTAGAGCAAGCCGATCAAGAAATAGAGCGTCTCCACGGGCTGCACAGTCAGAGAAAAGAGCTGGAAAGGAGAGAGCAGGCTCAGCACCAGCGGGGCGAAGATAATCATCCCTAGCGCCATAGAAGTCATAAAGGTGATATTGAAGAGCGCCAGAGCGGGCATCAGCTCATCCTCGTCGACCAGCAAAGGGATCGTCGAACTCTCGGCGGGTGTAAAGAACTGGCCGATACTCGAAATCAGGAACGTCAGCAAATAGGCGGGGATCAGTTGTCGCGAGTCGATCAGCAGCGAGATCACAAAGCCAAAGCTCGCAATAGCGCGCAAGCAGTTACTCCCCCAGAGAATCAGCCGCTTATCAAAGCGATCCACAAAGACCCCGGCGGGGGCGCTGAAGAGCAAAGCGGGCAAGCTGAAACTAATGATTGCCACGCCGACCAGCGTCGTTGACCCTGTGACCTCCTCAACCAGGACCATAATCGCATAATTGGAGGCATTGAGGATGGTCATTGAAATCAACTGAGCGAGCCAGAGGTAGACAAAATTTTTCTTCCTGAGAAGTGTCTTGAAGCCTCCCCCTTGCTTGGACCTGGCAACAGCCATAGCATCTCTCCCAAATGTGCTAGCTTCGAAGTGAATACGGAGCAGCGACCAAGACCGGGAGCGTAGCCATTGACCACGTAGGAACCCAAGCCGGCGCGGCGGTTGCCCCATTCCCGAGCCCGAGCCAGTGGCGGGCCTCTCTCCCGATCTCATTCCTGGGCATGTTGGCCCTGTCTCCGTCGAGCCTAGAAGGCCGCAGGCGCATTCGGATCAATGTCCGGCGGATTCAAAGGCGGCAGGCGCTCCTTTGTACGCCGCTCCACCTCCGAGCGAGGCAGAAGAACACGCCGACCGCAGGTTTCACAGCGTAGGCCGATATCGGCGCCCAGGCGCACCACCTGCCAGGTTGAGCCACCACACGGATGCGGCTTACGCAGGCGCAAGCGGTCCCCAAGCTCAAGATGCATGGGCATCCTGGACATAGCTGGACCCCCCCTCTACTGGTTCATCTCGTCCCGACTCGCGATAAAGCTGGTGCTGTGCAATATACGCCTCGACACTCTCTGGTGTTTGATACTTAATCGGACGGCCCTCAGCCACGCGCCGGCGCAGATCGCTCGCCGAAATGGAGAGAGAAGGCGCATTGACCACGCGCAGCCGTTCGCGGATGCCTGGCAGGCGCTTCTCCAGGGTTGCGAGCAGCTCTTCTGGCGGGCGATAGCCCGGGCGGCCTACCGCCACTAAGCAGTCAAGCTGCGCCAGGACGCCGGCGGCGTTGTACCAACTTGTAAACTCGGCCAGGCTATCGGCACCCAAAATAAAGGCGAAGTAGGCCCCTGGTCCCCAGCGCTCGCGCAACAGGCGCAACGTCTCCACCGTATAGGAGGGGCCAGGCCGCTCAAGCTCAATCTCGGAGACAGAGAAAGCTGGGTTAGAGGCGATGGCCAGCCGCAACATAGCGAGGCGATGCGCCGCCGGAGTGACCGGGCGGCCCGGCTTGTGGGGTGGCTGACCGGTAGGAATAAAGACCACCTCAGAGAGTGCCAGCGTTGCCCGGACCTCCTCAGCAATCACCAGGTGCCCATAGTGAATCGGGTCGAAGGTCCCTCCCAGCAAACCAATGCGCCTCACAGCTTGCGTCTGTCCCATAGGTGAAAGAAACTCCTCTCAGCAACAATTGTAGGCGGCGCGTCCACCTGGCTGAGCTCCTAAATGGCACCGGCAGATTCCTTGACCGTTAGCTCCGCCTCAGCAAAGGCACTGCGCAGGGCATGGAGCGCGTCCGCGATCACGCCGCTCTGGCCGTGCACGATCCAGAAACGAACCGTCAAGGTCACCGCCTCGCGTGTATAGCCACTGATAGTGGCCACTGGCTCCGGCTTGGGGATAATCTCATCAATCTCGCGCAGGATGCTCAGAATGCGTGCGGGCGTCTGCTCGCGATCGTACTGCTCCTGGGGCAGCGTTATGGTCAAGGTGACGCGGCGTTCGCCATAAAAGGTGTTGTTAATGACCGTCGTGCTAAAAATACGAGCATTTGGGATCGTCACTTCCTCGCCACTGACCAGGCGCACCTTGGTGGCACGGAGCTGCACATCCTCCACGCGCCCGGTGAGAGTACCGGCGGTGCCGCCCTCGATGCTGATCTCATCGCCGATGTGAAAAGGGCGCTCGACCAGAATATAGAAGCCCGCGACCAGGTCTTTCAAAATATCCTGGATGGCAAAAGTAAAGGTCACCGCAATGGTGCCCAAAATAGCCAGGGGCGTTTCGATCGAAAGATGCCAGAGGGCCAAAATCCAAAAGATGGCGATGCCCAGCACCACAAAGCTCAGCATGCGCCCGATCAGCGTCCGCGTGTTGATGTCGATGCGGTTTTCCGCCAGGTTGCGGATCGTAATCTTGCTGACCGTTCGACCGACGCCGATCCCGAGCACCAGAATGAAGGCGCTCAGAATGACAGTCCAGACATCCCCCATGTAGTTGGCCAGCTTCTCAATCGCCAAATTGCTGGCAATACCGTGCCATAGTTGCTGGACATTGCTAATGCTCCAGATGCTAATGACCACGACCACGCCAAGCGCCAGCATCAGCAAAATGACCATCACGCCCAGTGTCTCGACCAGCCAGTCATCCAGCACGGTCCTGCGTAGGCGCTCCACCAGCAGGCGACGTAAAAAAAAGCCCGCCGCTCCCGCGATCAGGAGAGTCAGGATCGAGTAGATTAGCTGTTGCACCTGGATTCCCATTGCACAACCCGCGTCCGGCTCCTTACCTGCCCTGAAACGAGCGTGTGATGTGTATTACTTCGTCGCAAATTATATCATACTCTTCCCTGGTTGCAGCAGGCAGCGCTCCGACCAGGGGCAGAGGTGGCCCGGCTGAGGCCTGGCCTGCGCTGTCGGCGGGGCTGGCAGTGTCAGGCCACTGGCCTGCAGGAGTGCGCTCAGCGTGCAGAGTGGAAAGCCGACCACATTCAGGTAACAGCCGGCGATGCGTTCGGGTAGCTGGAAATCTGGATTCTGAATGCCATAGGCGCCAGCCTTATCGAGTGGGTCACCGCTGGCAATATAGGCCTCAATCTCCTCATCGCTATAGGAGCGCATCAGCACCGGCGTCACACACTGGCCACTTCTGATCACTGCTGACCGCTGCTCCTCGCCTGCGGCCCCGCTCTCACTGGCCTCCTGACCCTGGCTGGGGACTGCCAGCGCGACCCCTGTGATGACCTGGTGCCAGCGCCCGCGCAGCCGTCGCAAGATTGCGCGGGCGTGGTCGGCATCATGTGGTTTCCCCTGTGAGACCCCGTCGAGGATGACCGTTGTGTCAGCGGTGACAACGAGGCAGCCAGCGGCTTCGGGGAGCGTCAGGGCGGCCTCGGCCTTGCGTTCGGCCAGCCAACGCCCAAGTTCCTCTGCCGGGCCAGTGTAGCCGCTCTCAAGCTGCTCCTCGTCAAGCGGAGGGACTGCCGTTTTGAAAGGCAGGCCCAGCTGAGCCATCAATTGGCGCCGGCGCGGCGAAGCCGATGCCAGCAGCACGACTGGTAACCGCTGTCTCCCTTCACAGCCCCTGTCGTTCATGCCTGCCTCTCCAGGATCGCGACACATTCAATGTGGCTGGTCTGAGGGAACATATCCAGCGGCTGAACTGAGAGCAGCCGATAAGTGGTCTGGCGCCGGCAGAGTAGTTGGAGATCACGCGCCAACGTTGATGGATCGCAGGAGACATAGACGATTCTCGTCACCGGATGCTGGTGCAGCGCCTCGAGCACCACCTCTTGGCAGCCGGCCCGTGGTGGGTCAAGTACCAGGCCATCAAGCTGGCCTGCCAGCGTCGGCAGCAAATGCTCCACCTTCCCTTTCAAGATCTCGACATTGCTGACATAGCGCAGGTTCCATTGGGCATCTTGAATGGCGCTCGGCGATTCCTCAATGGCGTAGACCTTCGCTGCATAGCGCGCCAGAAGCAGGGCAAAGGTGCCCACGCCGCAGTAGGCATCGGCAAGAACCGGTCGGCGTTCCGGCAGAGTAAGGGCCGGAGACGACTGGCGGTGCTCATGGCGGGTAGTGCCAGCGCTGAGAGCGCTCCTCTCCTGAAGCAGGCCCTCAATGACCAGGCGCGCCATCTTTTCGGCCTGAGCCGTGTTCGTCTGGAAAAACGAGCTGGGGCGAATGCGGAAGGTTTCTCCAGCGAGGCGCTCCTCAATAGCCTCGGTATGGACCTCGATGCCAGCCTGGCTTAACTCCTCGGCGACCTCTGGCGCCGGTGCCGGCTGAATGAGCACCTGACCGGTTGCTGTACCACAGCGAACCAGGACCTGAGGGCGCGGATTGGTGTGGCGCGCCAGCACTCCCAGGACAGCATTGATCTGCTCATGGGCGATTGGGCAGGTGCTCAGCGGCAACACGCGATGACTCCCGCGCGCGGTTAACCCCGGTTGTCCCTCGCGATTGACGGAGAAGCGCATGTGATTGCGATAGTGCCAGGGCACGTCACAGGGTTCGGTCGGGCGCACGATCTCATCTAGCTCTGAGGCAGCAAAGCCGCCGATCTCCTGCAGCCAGGCAATGACCACCTCACGTTTCCAGACAAGCTGAGCATCGTAGCGCATATGCTGTAGCTGACAGCCGCCACAGGTGCCAAAGACCGGGCATGGCGCGGGCACCCGCAGAGGAGAAGCCTCATGAATCGCGCTAATCCAAACGCGCGGTGGCAACTGCCGCCGCGCCCGCCGCGGCCGCTTGGAGGGGGCCAGCTCTTCAACGGCGATAGTCACGCGCTCGCCGGGCAGGCCGGCGGGCACCTCCACCACTCGCGACTGACCAATGGCCGTCTCGCCTGGCTCGCTCCTCGTATCCGCGACCGGAATCTCTGCCTGAGCCAAACCGGAGCGTGTCAGCGGTCCCAGAGTTACCGTATGGTAGGTCAGCGAACGCTCTCCCTCCATCATCGCTGTTTCCTGCGCTCATTCAACATCTCACGTGCCGCCTGTACACTGGGCAGACGCCGATCGAGGCGCTCGGCCTCTTCCAGGAAGCGCTGAGCCTGACGCAGCTCCCCCTGCTCGGCAAGGACCATTGCCAGAAGCGCGCGCAGATGGGCCGACTGAGGAAGCTGCTTCAAACCTTCCTCCAGCGCCGTCTGGGCCTCCTCAAAGCGCCGTTCCTCGATGGCCAGATCAACCAGCTCGCTATACGCCTGCAAATCGGCAGGGTTGTAGCGCAGAGCCCGCTGCAAGCTCTCGCGCGCCTCGGCCCGTCGACCAAGCGCGCGCTGGGTATGACTCAGAGCCAGCCAGATGCCTGGATAGTCGGGACTGAGCGAGGCGGCCCGCTCATAGTGCTGCAGCGCCTGCGGCTGGTCACCGCGTGCACTGGCGATCGTTCCTAGGGCAGCCTCGATAATGGTCTCCTCGGCGCGATTCGGGTTAAGGTCCCGCGCCTGAGCCAGCAGCGCTTCGGCCTCTTGCAAGACCTCTGGCGGTGGTAGAGGGGTTGCCCTATGTTGGAGTTTCATCTGCGCCAGCAATGCGTAGCCGAGCGCCGTCGGGCGCAAAGACAGGGACTCCTGCAGATGTTGCTCAGCCAGCTCGTCGAAGCGCTGACGACGCTCCTTCAATCCCTGCTGCTCGAAAAGAGTGGCCAGGCTATCCTCGGTCATGGCCAACTCCCGCAAGGCATCGGCGCGCCGGCCCGGAAAGCGCTGGGCGAGGCGCTCCAGATAGACCATCGCCCGCTCACCATTGCGCAGCGCGGCGGCATGGTTATAAGCATTCTCGACCACCTGCTGATCAAGCGAGAGGCGCACCATCAGGGCATCGTCATAGTGCATGGCCTGCGTTAGACGGCGTGTGACCTCCTCAAGCAGCACCTGCGGATCAGGACGATCCAGCAACGAGATGCTCTTCAGGAGAGCCTCGCGCTGCTGGGCTGAAATCTCGCGGACACGATCGTCGTGCTCCTTAATGCGCTGTTGCAGCTCAGGGATGGGCAGTCCCTGGGCGCGCGCCCCCTCATCGGTCATTGTATGAATGCGCCAGGCCTCTTCCTGGCGCAAGAGCGTGTAGCTTGTCCAAAACCAGTGGCGGCCCGTCTCCTTATTCACCGCCGTGCCCATCGCCATCTCCGGCAAAGTGCCACTCAGAGGGGTCTCGCTCAACTCAAGCGACCAGCCGATCTCGACCAGCTTGCGCGGGCCGCGGCTAGAGAGCGTACTGCCTGGCAGCCAGAGGCCGCTTTGTGGTTGCTCGCTCTCGGCCACAAAACTGACCGTCAGACGAGCAGGTTGGGCCTCATTGGCCCAGGCGCGGCGGCGTTCCACCCACTCATCGCGGCTTAATCCCTCACGCAAGGGACTCTGCGCTGTCAGCAGATCATAGGCCAGCCCGAAGTCGCCCAGTGACCAGGCGCCGATAAAGGTCAAAACCAGCTCTTCCGGGTCCAGGGTTGGCTGAATGAAAGTCTGGCCACGATCCTCGCCAGCCTCAGCCTCGGAGGCCTCCAGAATCAGCTGACGGATCAATGGCCAATGGTAGCGATAGCCTTCGGGTAGCTCCTGCTTGCGCCAGCGACTAACTGCCAGCGCCTCTTCCAGCAAGCGACGTCCCTCAGCTAGCGTACACTCACAAAAGCGAGCTTCCTCCAGACGAGCAGTTAGCTCATGGAGGCGTGACTCAACACGGCGTTTGCTGGCGCGCTCTACCTGGCAATCGCGTACCCCCTGCTGCCAGAAATCCAGCGAGAGGGCGATCAAGCGCGCCTCATCGTAGTCGTAGCCCTCTTCCCAACAAAGAAGAAGCTGGACTTCGCCCTGTTCGCGTGTCTGAGAGACCAGCCCCTTCCAGAAGCGCGGAGGATGGGACTGAAAAGCCGTCGGCTGTTCGCGCGGCGGTTGCCATTGAGGATAAATGCGGGCCCCTTCCAGGCGAATTAGCGAGCGTCTGGCCTCCTTCCGACACTCCTTCTCAGGGCTGTAATGGTAGAGTGCCTGCAGGAGATCGGCGGCGTCCTGCCCGCTCCAGCGCGCCCCGCCGGCTGATGAAAACGCCTCTGGCCTCTGCTCCTGGAGTAGCCCTGTTTCCGCAGCGGCCTGTGAAGTCTGGGCCAGCTCCCGTAGCAGAGCAAGCTGAACGCTGGCAGGCGCGGAAGTAATAGGAGCTAGAGCGGCCTCTACCTCCTGCTGACTCCGACTGCTGCGGAGCCGCTCGACCAGACCGGGGACCTGTACGAGCAGGTCCTGAAGGCGGGCCTGATCCTCTGCCGACACAGGGCCGGCGATATCTTTCTTACGTGCCATATGAGTAGTGTTCTGCTCCTCCCCTCGCGGCGACATACCTCTATCTCTGTTGGGAG
Source organism: Thermogemmatispora argillosa (assembly GCF_059696725.1). NCBI lineage: Bacteria > Bacillati > Chloroflexota > Ktedonobacteria > Thermogemmatisporales > Thermogemmatisporaceae > Thermogemmatispora > Thermogemmatispora argillosa. The sequence goes on from NZ_AP019377.1 coordinate 3,999,993, forward strand.
GATTGTATCACGTCCGGGAGGGCAGCGTCGAGACCTCAGCTACTGACTGACAGCCAGACAGGCTAGCCCGCAGCTAGGCTGCGGGCGGTGTCAGACCGGCCCGGCCTGGCTAGCCCGTCTGCCGCTGCAACGGCAGAGCTGAGAACGTCTCGACGGCGGGCAGGCTCGCTAACACTCCTGGGCCGGTGCCTGCGGGCTGCAAAGCAGCCCGTCCACTCAGAGCGGGGAGAGGCCTCTGCTCACCTAACACAGAGAAAGACTCGCCGGAGCCGGAGCGCTGGATAGGGCGATGCTCGCGTCCCCGCGCGGCTGCCCTGCGCCGCAGGCGCGCCACCTGCAGCACAAAGAGAGGAAATGCCGCGCAGTAGAAGTAAGACGAGAGGCTGCGCCAGGCAAAGAAGAGAGGCACCACGGCCAGGAAGAAGGCCGCCTCTGGACGTGAGCGGCAGATCTGCCAGTACCAGACCAGGGCCGCAGCCATCGCTGTCAGCTCAAGCGCCAGATAAACCTTTTCAGGGAGATAGGGGATTAGATGCGTGGCGCTCAGATTAATAATACCGACCCCCAAGGGGAACATCGGATCGTTGAGGGGAGCCAGCACACCGGCCACAAAGGCGCCAGGATTCCAAACAATAAAGGGAAGATTCACCGCCAGAGCCGTCAAAGCTGCGATCCCCAGGCGCTTCACGGCCTCCCAAGGCTGATAGAGGCGCCAGACCATGATCAGATAGAAGGGAGTCGAGAACCAGGCAGGTTGCTTGGTAGCGATGGCCAGGCCCAGCAAAAGCGCTGAGAGCCAACCACGCTCACGCAGCAGCCAGGCCAACAGCAGCAGCAGGCAGCAAAAAATATCAAGATTGGCGCCCGTCGTCGAAGCCCACATGGGGACATTAGCCAGACCCAAGAGCAAGACCCAGGGGCGCAGCTCCTGGCGAGCTACACGCCAGGCGATGGCGACAATCAGCAGATAGCTCAATAAATACAGAGGGAGCACATTCACATCGCGTAAAGGAGAATGAAGGAGCACAAAAGGAACAAGGGTCAAGAAAGAGAGCGCGGGATAGCTGACCTTGCCTTCAAACTCAGGAGCTTGACCAGTTTTGAGCGCGGCGGAGAAAGCGGCCTCAAGCTCAGCATCCGAGGGATAGTCCAGGCGGTTAGCAAAGCGGCCCTGACGCAGGGGAGTGGTCCACTCAGGTTGGATCGCGAAGGTGCGCGCAATGCTCACAAAATTCGAATCGCTGTAGGGGTTACGTCCCGCGAGCAGAAGAGCAGCCGCATTGGTGTCCAGCGTCGTCCCGTCGTTAGTAAATTCAGGGGGGAGAAAACACAGCGCAATGCCGCGGCCCAGCTCTACCACTCCGACCAGGCTCGTCAACAAGATCAGAATCAGCGCGATACGCTGCCAGCGGCGCGGGAAAGGCTGATGCAATAGTCGCTGCTGTGGCCGGCGCGGTAGTGGGCGCAAAGCCATCAGCATGGCGGCAAAGCTCCCCAAAATTAACCCCAAAGGAATGAGCGAGCCGTAGGGGAGCAGATAAGGCATATAGAGACGATGATCAATCTCATTGAGCGCTTGCAGGATGAGGGCGAGGCCGATCCAAACGGCGCGCTCCTGCAGGGCGCGGACCATGTAATTGTCGGGGCTTTGATCCTCGGTAAAGAAGAAGCGTAACCAGCTGCGTCTGGCTGTGGTGGTGGCCTGCGTGGCCTGCTGCTCGCACGCCTCCAGGGACGGGGGCAGTAGGGATGGCTGCACCATAGCGTTCCACTTCCCTCCTGATACTGTTGTAAGGCAAGCCTGTTGTATACTCGTGCGTATGACAGGACCACTACCCAACCGGCACCGGGAACCTGTGGGAGACGGCCTGGTCTGCTCTCAGCTCTCGGGCCTGGCGCGCTGGCCATCCAATCGCACGATTGAGGCCGGGGCGGCCAGAGAGCAGGCGGGGCAGGGCTTTCTCTCTTGTTTCCCCAACCTGAGTCTTACAACGAAGAGGAAGAGCCGGGCGTCACAAATTGGCGTGGGGCTGCGGAAGCCATATTGTCTTGCAGAGATGCGCCAGTGGGCCAACCGTCATCTGTATGGAAGCTAGCAGAGAACAGGGGGACAAGTCAGACTAGAGGGGAAGACGATAATACAGCTCTCGGTGCTGCAGCTGAAAGCCGAGCGACTCATAGAGACGAATGGCCGGCTTATTCTCTTCCCAGACATGCAAATCAAGCGCCTCTAGCTGCTCCTGGTGACGGGCAAAGTCAATGATATACTGAAGCAGCCGGCGAGCCAGACCCCGCTGGCGATACTCTGGAAGCACTACCACCCGGCGAATATAGCCGGTGCGGCTCCCTTCGCTCCCATCGGCAGGCGGCAGCATCAGCTCAGCCTTGGCCACTGCCCGCCCTTCCAGCTCCCCGAGAAAAATCAGGCCGCGCTCGTGGGTTGAGGGATCAACCGAGCCAAAATACTTCTCTAACTCGCGATGGATATTGCGTGTGGGCGAGGTGCCGAAGCGGTCCAAGTATTCGATGCTCTCGATGTCCTCGGCGCGGGCCAGGCGAATCACAAAGGAAAGGGCGCGCTCCTCTACCATAGGTTACCTATGCGCACCAGCATTGCTCTCACGGCCTGGCTAGCGCTGGGTCTGCCTGGCCTTCCCGCTCTGCCGCTCCTGCTCATCTCCTGTCTTCTTGCGCGGCAGTAACAGAATAGAAACCAGAGCATAGCCTGCGCAGCCCAAGAGCATCAGTGCATAGATAACATCTTCTGTGCTTGTGCGATTCGCCAGTTGCCAAAGGCCCCACCAGAGAAAGGCCGCAAATACGAGAAACAGCAACACTGTGCTGAGAAGCGTCTTGCTCATCGTCTTACGTTCCTCACGTCAGGTAGTACTGACTGGGTGCTTGTCGTCGCCTGGCCGTGGCCGTTGCCCCAATGTTACAGGAGCAGGCGGGGCGGGCGCAGACGGGTACAAACCGGTCTCAGAAAAAAGTCCTGTGCACTCTGGGGTTGCTACCTTACGGACCGGTGCCCCTTATTGCTGCTAGCGTCTCAGAGTGGGCACATGCACCGCCAGTATATGGCCAATACTCGCTAGTATTGTAGCATATCCGTCCAGGGCGGTGCCAGCCAGTTGCCAAAGAGCCGGACCGCAGAAAAGGATGGACTAACGACGACAAGCCAGCAGGCGTAGAGCGCTCTCTTGGCCCTGTGCCAGGGCCAGATGCACTCGTCCGCCGGTGAAAGCATCGCCACTGAAGAAAAGCCCGTAAGGAGCGCTCGCGCTATGCACAGCCTCTGTATCCAGCAAGGTTGCAGGCTCGGGGAGTGCCAGGGGCCAGCGCTGAACGTCGTAGAAGTCCGGGGCTGGCAGTCGTTGCCCCAGCAGATCAGAGACCAGGGCAGTGGTCCTTTCGGCCAAGGCCTGGTCATCCCATGACCAATGGGCGCGGCTGTAGTCTGGGGCAAGTTGAACAATGAGTAATGTCCACTCGGGAGGGACACGCGCGGGACTCTTCTCCTCCTCGCGTGCCAGCCAGGAAATGGGGTGAGCTTTATCGCTATTGACGAGGGCATAGTAGGGCGTAGGCGGGAGCAAGCTCCGAGGCCAGGCCAGGGCCAGCGACAGTATGGGACGATAGCGGGCGTGGCCCAGCTCGGTGAGCAGCGTTTGCTGCAGAGGGCGTGGTAGCTCACTGGCAGCGATCAAAGCGGCGGCCTGCGGTGCAGGGGCTGTCACCAGCAGCTGAGAAGCCTCGGCGACGACCTCCCCCGTAGCGGAGAAGAGGCGCCAGCCCCGACCCAGATAAGCGCAGCGCGCGATCTCACTGCCTGTGTAGAGCGGCAGCCCGCGCGCCATCAGCTCAGCCAGGGTCAGCAGGCCACGTCGATAGGTCCAGCGCGGTATGGAATTCTGGCGAGGATCACCTTCGCGAATGTGGTTCTGGCAATCGAAGGTCCAAACTGGCTTGGCGATGGCAACCAGCTCGGGGGTGGCGAAGCGCTGCAGCAGCAATCTGTCGCTAGCGGGCGCCTGGCCGTGAATATACTGGGCGCCCGGATCAAAACAAAACCCCGAGCGCACACGCGTCGTGGCCCGACCTCCTACATGCTCCTCTCGCTCGTAGATTACCACTGACAGACCGTGATCACGTAGCACATGGGCCGCAGCCAGGCCCGAGACGCCTGCGCCGATCACAGCCACCTCGGCCTGTCTGGCTCTCTCTAGCTCTCTCGTTCTCTCCGGCTCGTTCTGCATATCTTGAAGATAAGTGCCGGCTTTCTTCCGGCAACCCTTTCCAGCGACGGACCGCTCATCAGCGTTGTGCCTCTTCGGCGAGCTGAGCCCCACGCTAGCACAACCTCAACCGTAGTGCTGTCCAGTTGCTCGCCTCATCCATTTAACGAGCCTGGGCCTGAGAAGTATTGCGGGTCGCTGCCTGATCATCGGCCTGCCCCGCGGCCTGGCTTTCGATCTGACGCAGCCAATTCTCTTTCCAGAGCTGAGAGCGTGCCAGCAGTTCCTCGGCGCTCTTCAGGGAAAACTCGCTAACGGTGCCGCCCATAATATGAGCAATCTCCCGTACCCGTTGCTCGGGGCGCAACTCATTCACGATTGTAATCGTGCGCTCGCCCAGGACCTGCTTATTGACATTGAAATGCAGGTCGGCAAAAGCTGCGATCTGCGGCAGATGGGTAACGCAGATCACCTGGTGGTTGCGGGTCAACATCCACAGCTTTTCTGCCACCACCTGACCGCTACGTCCACTAATGCCTGAATCGATCTCGTCGAAAATCAACGTTGGCGTAGCATCAGCCCTGGCCAGGATCGTCTTCAAAGCCAGCATCAGGCGGGAAGTCTCGCCGCCCGAAGCGATTTTTGTCAGAGGCTTCAGCGGCTCGCCCGGATTCGGAGCGATCAAGAACTGCACGCGATCGATGCCTGTAGCGTCGCAGGCATAAAGCGTCTCGGGCTGACCATCAATACTGGCCGGCACGCCATCGGGGTCAGGCTCCTGGAGAATCTCGACTGCGAAGCGAGCCCGCTTCATGTTCAAATCATCAAGCTGTTCTTCCATCGCGCTTGCCAGGCGAGCGGCGGCGGCGCGGCGGCGCTCCGACAGCTCTTGCGCGATGCGCCCGATCTCGCGGCGCAGCTCTTGATCCTTTTGCTCCAGTCGTCGAATATGCTCCTCGCGATTCACGATACGATCAAGCTCCTGACGATCCTCCTCAGCGCGCCTGAGAATCTCTTCGATGGTAGCACCATACTTCCGTTTCAGGCGAGCGATCAGATCGAGACGCTCTTCAATTTCGGCCAGGCGTGCTGGATCATCCTCGATATCGGCCTCATAGCTGCTGATCGCGGCAGCCACATCCTCCAGGCGATAGATGGCCTCCTCTAGATTGGCCTCCTGCTCAGCAAGGCTCTTATCGAAGCGCGCCAGCTCATTGAGAGCGCGGGAGGCGCTGCGCAGTAGATCAAGAGCCGACTGCGTAAAATCGCCGACCAGATCGGAGCCTTTAATCGCCCCATAGACCAGGGCACATAGCTCGCGCATACGCTCCGCATTACTCAGGACCTTCCGTTCGCGCTCCAGCTCCTCGATCTCGCCGGGCTGTAGCTCAGCCTTCTCGATTTCCTCGATTTCAAAGCGCAGGAACTCGGCGCGGCGGCTCTCATCGCGCTCGGTCTGCTGCAACTGCTGCAGATTCTTACGCACCGTACGCCACTCACTGACGCGGGCCGCCAACTGCTCGCGCAATGGCAGCAACTCGGCGTAGCGATCCAGAAAGTTGACATGCTGCTCCGGGCGCAGCAGACTCAAATGCTCGCTCTGGCCGTGGATATCGATCAGCCAACTGGCCACCTGCTGCAGCACGTGCTGAGAGACGGCCCGTCCGTTGATACGTGAAACCGTGCGTCCCGAGCGGAAAATGTCGCGGGAAAGGATCAGCGTCCCATCCTCGGGTTGGAGGCCATACTCCTGGAGCAAGCTAGCGAGGGCCAGGCGAGCATCCGCGCTGGCGAGATCGGTGCGCAGGCGTTCCAGGCGGCGGCTCTCAGCCTGCTCTATGGCTGCATAGAGCGTATCGCCGGGGGCGGCCTCTTCTTCCTCCTCTGCCGTGCGAGCCAGACTCTGGAAGCCATTGCTGTCAGGTGGCAGCAGCGTCTCCAGCGAAAAGACGCCCTCGACGCTGGCGCGCTCGCAGCCGGCGCGCACATACTCTGCACCGATCTTTCCTCCCAACAGGGCGCTGACGGCGTCAATGATAATGGATTTGCCTGCCCCTGTCTCACCGGTGAAAACGTTGAAGAGCCGATGGAAGGTGAGATGCAGATTGTCGATGATAGCGAAATCCTTAATATTCAGTTCAAGCAACATGGCACTGCACAGGCAACTTTCTCAACGGATGAATAAGGCGGGAGGCAACAGCGGGCCGGTGGATCGGACCGGCAGCCGGGCTGCCACCTGGCACCCGTTGCTAAAGGGAGTGCGGGCGAGCGCGCGCCTGGCATCAGAGGATAAGCGAGTGAGCGTACGAGCGATCCTACTCGTCATCTCTCAGCTTCGCATTGATGATCTGGTAAAAGTAGGTTGGCGGTCGGCGTCGCAGAAAGCGGGTCTCATAGCGGCTTTTCTGAACAGTGACCATAGCGCCATTGCGCACCTCGCGGTTCAATTGACCATCGGCAGAGAAGACACCGCTTTGCGAGCCGGTCACGATTTGCAGGCGCACGCAGGCATCGGGGTGAAGAATCAGCGAACGATCAGAAGCCAGGTGGGGGGCGATTGGCGTCAGGACCATACTCTGCACCTGCGGATGAAGCAGGGGTCCGCCGACGGCCAAATTATAGGCTGTTGAGCCGGTAGCCGTCGAGACAATCACCCCGTCGGCATAGGTCGTACTATAAAAATGATCGTCGATCCAGATACCTACCTGCACCACGCGGGGCCAAGTGCCGCGCGCGATCACAATGTCATTCAGCGCCAGAAACGTTTCGCTCTGTCCTTCCTGGTCCAGGGTGGCTGTGAGCATCGTGCGCGTATCCACCCAGACGGAATCATCTTTCTCTAGATAGTGTACAAGCTCGTAGGGAAGATCGCGGGGTTCCAGTTCCGTCAGAAAGCCGACGCGCCCGTACTTCACCCCGACGATGGGAATACCATCGGCGGCACAGAGGCGCGCGGCGTGCAAAATAGTCCCATCGCCGCCCAGCACGATAACCAGCTCGCAGCCTTGCAATAAGCCTTCGGGGGTTTCCTCTCCCTCCTCGCGGATATCGACACTACGGACCTCGTAGCCGCGGCGGCGCAGAAACGGCTCAATCTGGGCTGCAGCCTCTGCAGTGTGCTGTTTGCGGCCCTGGTAGAATATGGCAATGACCTTCACAGGTGGCTCCAGTCAGTCCGGTCGATCGCAATCGAGCGGACTCGATCGCGGTCGCTCGGGCAGGTCTGACGAAGAAAGCGCGCTTGTCTGCCGTCTCCACTGCCTTTTGACAAGGTAATGGTACGTCATCTAGATAGGCTTGTCAACCGTAATGCAGCCAGGCTCGGAGGGGCAAAAACCCCCTCCTGAGCCGCTTGAGCACAAACGGACAAATTTTCTAGAACGCTCGCTTGTCGATGCGCAGGCGGCTATACTCTGGCAGGCTGCCCTCACTGAGCGGCGTCAGAGTGAAGGCCACGCTACTGACGTTAGCCAGAGCCACACGCGGAAGCTGTTTCTCGATAGACTGAATAAACGAGGCCTTGCAGACGCTGGCAGGCTGATCGTTGGTAGCCACGCAGATGCCTGCTGTCAGATAATTAGCCACGCCCACAATGCTCTTTGCGATGGACGTGCTCGAATTAGTGATCTGAATCGCAATATCCTTCTGCGAAAGGCCGCTGAGCAGTCCCGGGTCGACCGTCTGACCCTGCGACATATAGATATTGGCAATGTCCAGGAATGGGAAGCCGCCGCTTGGGTTCAGCGCGTTCACCAGGTTTTGCTGCTCCTGGGTTGGCGTCTGCAGGGGTTGCTGATTGCGATCCTCGACCTCCAGCGGCACGAAATCAATATAGGAGCTAGTGTAGTTGCTGCCATAGAAGGTAAAGGTTGCCGTATCGGGATAGACATCGGTGCTGGAGGAGGTCGTCTCGGGTAAAGCACTGAAGTGGCCAAAGCGGCTCAGCGCTATCACCAGCGACCAGCGTTCTGCGGCGCAATAAGGGCAGAACTCTGCGCCCCAGTAGAAGACCTCGGGCTTGCCATTAGGACCGACCAGCCGCTCACGGTTTGTGACAGCCTGGAGAGGGTTCTTCTGGCCACCGGTCCCAATTTGGGACAAGAGATTGGTGTCAATGCTCGTCACCGTCTTCAGGACCTCGGGGTCAGTGCTGCCCCGTGCTCCGGAGCTGCTATGCTGCTGAGAGACGATGATGAAGCCGCCAATGATCGCCAGTACAACGACCAAAGCCCCGGCGACGATCAGCCAGCGTGTCCGTCCACTGACGCGCCGGCGCATATAGCGGCGTTGGGGCTGATGAGGGCTCGCGGGAGCGCTGGCTGGGCGAGCTGTGGATTCGGAACGTGCGGCGTTGCGCACGGTGGCTGTGCTGGCGGCGTTCTTAGCAGAGGCGCCCGCTGAACTCAGAGCAGCGCCGCTGCTCTGACTTCCCCCTGCCTTTGCTCCACTGGTGCCTTGAGGGCTGCGGCTCTGTAGCTGCGCCTGCGCCTGAATCTGCGCCCGCCGCTGGACAGCTGAGGAGCCACTGCCGCTATGTTTCTTGCGCTTTTTGGCCATGCTATTCGTTTCCTGTCAGGAATGGTTGAATGGCTGATCTTCTTTCTTAACTGAGGAGGTGCTCCGCTGCCGGGTATCGCCAGTTATTATAGCACGAGGTCTTTGAAGGGAACAGAGCACTGCTGCGGAGCCGGAGAGCAAGAGCAGCTCGACGTCGGACCTGGCAAGCCCGCTTTGTTGGGCAGTCAGGAGGCGAGGCGGGCCGGAAGCTCTCTTTAGTTTGTTTCTTCTCTTCGTTAGGAAGAGAGGTCAGAAGGAGCATGTTCCTCCGATCGCCTGGCGGCGCGGGTCTGGAGATATTCGCGAGCCAGCCAAAGGGCTTCTTCTTTCGAGTGGATGCGTTCTTCGGCGCGCGCCTCGGCGATAAGCTCTAGCAGCTCGCCGACCAGTGGGCCTGGCTGCAATCCCAGGCGGCGCATCAGCTCATGACCGGTCAACAGGCGCGTTGGTAAAAAGCGCTCGCGCTCATAGAGATAGCTGCGTAGCAGGAGAGCCACACAGGCAAGATGTGCCTCCCAGGCTCCGGCAGGGCGCAGCTGATAGCCGGGACCATAGGTGGCCAGATGATCGGCCAGCGAGAAGAGGGCAACATGCAGGCCTTGGACGCCCAGGTCGACAAAGTAGCGGCGGATCGCACGCGGCGTCACACCTTCCTGACGGGCAAGCTGACCCGGGCGCATATGGTGGAGCGTCACCAGCCGCACCAAATGGCGGTCATGGCTACTGGCGCTCAGGCGTTTCATAACGCCTTCGGCCAGCGGCACCCCAGCCTGCTGGTGGCCGTAGAAATGGCTTGTCCCCTGGTCATCGTAGCTCAAAGTGCCCGGTTTGCCAATATCATGCAACAGGGCCGCCAGCTTCAAGGCCGGCTTAGTCAGCTCTGGAAACGATAGCAGTCCCTGGCGGGTAGCCTCTGCTACCAGGGCCCGCAGTTGCGCCAGTTGCTCTGCCTGCTCAGAACCATGCAACAGCGGCTGACACCAGGCGGCACAGGATAGCTCATCGAGGGGAAGCGGCTCGCTTTGCAAGGTGCGAGCTACGGCCTCCAGCGCGCTCACGGTTTCTAGCGAGTGCTCGAAGACATCCCAGTAGTGAGGAGGCGGCTGCGGCATACCGCGGGCAGGCTCTAACTCTGGCACCAGTACGGTGAGCAGGCCATAGCGATCGAGCAGGCGCAGGCTGCGCGTCGTGTCCTCCAATTCAAGCAGCCTGTAAAGTTCACCAAGGAGGCGCTCGGCTACCTCGGTTGCCAGCAGCCCGGCATCGCGGCGCATGAGTGACTCCGTTGCTGGCTCGATCTGCAGCGAGTAGCGGCGCGCAAAACGGATTGCACGCAGGAGACGCACGGGCCGAGCACGAAAGGCTTCCGCATGAACAGCCCGCAGCAAGCCAGCTTGGGCATCGGCGAGGCCGCCGCAGGGGTCGATCCACGGCAGCGAGGTCAGGTCAGACGGAGCAGAGAGACGCAAAAGAGCCTCCAGAGGGAGGGCGAGGGCATTCACTGTAAAGTCGCGCTGGCGCAGATCCTCCTCAATACTGCCACCTGCTAACGGCGCCACGTCAAGAATCCACTCGCCTTGTGGCCTGCGCACCACCACTCGACTGGCCTTCTCATGCATATGCGCATAGTAGCCGCCCAAAGCATCAGCCAATTGGCGCGCCAGCTTTGGCGCCTCGCCGGCGACGACCAGGTCCCAATCGGCCGAGGGCGAACGCAAGAGCAGGTTGCGCAAAGCTCCTCCTACTAGATACACTTCCCTCTGGGACTGTGCTGCAAAGAAGCGCGCTACCTGCTGTAGTAACTCATAGGTTTCTTGCTCCAGGAAAGGCACCGACATCCCTCTCTGCTCATTGGATTGGGGTGGCGATGTCTGGGCACGAAAAAAGGAGCTTCTCCTCTTCCCGTCTGCAGCCACCTTTCCTACTCCTGCTAGACAAGAGGTTATACATATTTTATGCTAACATACAGTTGTGGCAGTTGCAACCATTAGCCTGCGGTACATCTACATATGAGAGTTCTCGGAAGGGGCGAGCATGGGAACCACAGATCTAGCATCACCGGGCAGCTTCAAAGCTGATCTCTATGCCCTGCATCTGCGCTTACGGCCATTGCAGCCAGGGACCCTAATGCCGTTCTCAGGCGAATTGGTGCATGGGGCCTGGCTGGAATGGCTGCGTGGTGCGGCCCCTGATGTCTCCGCGCGCCTTCACGAGGGAAACAAACGTCGTCTCTTCACCTGTTCTAGTTTGCAATTTCCGCTGCCACCGGCCCAGGTGCGAGAGGCGGAGCGCCATAACCGGCATCTTCCCCTTAGCCCAGAGAAGACCTATACGGTGCGTATCACCTTGCTGCTCGGGGAGCTATTTCCGCACTTCTACAGAGCGTTGGTGCATTTTGATCGCGTAAGTGGCAATATGAGACGCTCGCCTTTTATGCAAATTGGCCGCCAGGTCTTTCTGCTCGAAGAGGTCATCGCCAGCCCAGACGACCCCTCGCGCTGGACGGGCTTCACCACCTTCCGCGAGCTGGCCCAGCAGGCGGCCTCCTTATCGCCAGCGCGCTGTGAGCGTCTGACCCTCGAATTCGATTCACTCACAACCTTCAACTGGATTAACACACGCAACAAAGTCTATGGAAACTATTATGCCCTCCTGCCCCTACCTCGCTATCTTTTCCCCGGTCTTGCCAAGCGCTGGCAAGAGCTTGTCTCGCAAGAGCCGGAGGCGCGCGAGCTGGCCGCGCTGATCCAACCGGAACTGATCGAAGAGTATATTCTTGACGATGGCATTATTATCGACGACTATGATCTAAGGCCACATCAGGTGCATTTCTCTACCCATGTTCAACCCGGCTTTATCGGGCGCTGTGTCTATCGGCTGCGGGGGCCTGATCCCCTGCCGGCGCCTGCTCAATCGTCCTCGTCGGCAGCGGTACCATGCCTGACAGTGCGCCAACAGCTCTGGCTGCTAGCCTATCTGGCCTTCTACTGCGGCGTAGGGTACAAAACGCCTATGGGCATGGGGCGAGTGCGCCCTCTATAGGAGAAGAAGCATTATTGTAGAAAGTGAGTGAGGTCGTGATGCCCCTCGCGAAAGGCAGCCCAGCCAGTGGGAGGGAGGGCTACCGTGCTGCAGAGGTGGCTTACTCTCTCCACGCTTTCTATGCTACCATTTATATAGCCGCGCCGCGGCCCGAGTTGAGCGCGGCGGCGCCCGAAGCGTCGAGCGAGAGATGCGTGTCAAGCGCGTATTCACGAAAAGTACAGTTACCGCCGCAGGAACGCATGGACAATGAGCCAGAGCTACGGTGTATTACGGGTGGTGCGCATGCCCCACCCTCAACCCTCAACGGCGCGGGGCTGGTCCATACGCGCGCGCGCTCCTCTCGCCTGGTTGCCTGACGAGCGGCTAGTACATCTGGTAACGCGGCGTGAAACCAGCATTGGGCGGGCCCTCAGCAATGACATCGTCTTGATGGACCTCTCGGTTTCGCGGGAGCATGCGCGGCTCATCCTCGACAATGATGGCTGCTGGTACATCATCAATCTCGCGCCCCACAACGTAGTCTGGGTCAATGGGCAGCCCATTCCCTCCCATGTACCTTTTCCCCTGCGATCGCAGGACATCATTGTCCTGGGCAGCACTATGCTCCAGTTTCTGGCGCCTCACGGGGCCGGTCTACAGAGCGAAGAGCAGACGGAGCCGAGGCCGACAAGCTCTGCTGAACAGAGCACGCAACTACTGCCCAGGGCCCAATCGCCAGCAATCTTACCGGCGCCAGCTCATCCCCAGCCTCTGCCGGCCACTCTCCTGCCGGGCCAGCCTGGCGCTGCGGCCTGTGCCTCCTGGGAGGAGGCCGAAAGCGAGGACGAGAACCTGCTTGGGGCGGGAGTCACCATGCAGTTTGCCCTCTCGCCGCGGCTCGGGCGGCGTATGCGTTGGCTCATGGTCGGTGTAGGCCTCGGCGTTCTAGTCATCTGTGCCCTCATTACCCTTATTCTTAATAGTTTTATTGGCATTAATGCCCTCGCGCAGAACGGCGCTTCCGGTTTGCTGGCTGCTCTCACTATCCCGCTCATTCCTGCGCTCGGCACCCTCTTGCTAGTGAATTTCATCGATCGCTTCGAGCGCGAGCCGTGGTATCTCCGTCTGGCTACCTTTCTCTGGGGCATGGTGATCGCCATCCCTACGGCTTTCTTTATTGAGCGCTTCATCGATGGCGTCATCATGAACCTGTTAGAACCAGGCGCGAGTACGATCTTACGCTCGGCTCTTCAGGGCCTCAACGCCGGCTTTACAGAAGAGACCATCAAAGGTCTGGGCCTCCTGCTCCTCTTTCTGGTCCTGCGCGATCAGTTCGACAACATCACGGATGGTATTGTCTACTCGGCCATGATTGGAGCCGGCTTCGCTCTCGTCGAGAACTTCAGCTATTTCGCCAGTGGCTACCGTAACTCCCTGGTCTTTCTGATTATCTACCGCGTTGTGCTGGGCTGGCTGGGGCATCCCACATTCACCGCCTGCTTTGGCTCGATGCTAGGCTACACGCGTCACACGCGCTCACGCTGGCAACAGGTGATCACGCCTTTGCTGGGCTACGTCATGGCCGTCATGCTGCACAGCTTTTTCGATTTTGTCGATATTCAGGCTGGTGCTGCGGTCCAGGCTGATCCTGGCAACACACATGTGGCCATGCTGGCTCTGGTGGCCATCATCTGCGATTATATTCCGCCATTTATCGCGCAAATGCTCCTGCTTTACTTGCTGATCCGCTCGCTGGCGCAAGAGGCGGCCATTATCCGTGAATTCCTGGCCTCTGAGGTGAGTAACGGCGTCGTCACAGTCGATGAGTACGCCCTGCTCCAGCACTCCTTCCAACGTACCCGCCAGGAGCGTCAGGCCTTGTGGCAGTACGGTTTCAAGCACTGGTTGCGGGTCAAAGCTCTCTATCAGACAGAAATCGGCCTGGCTTTTCGCAAGTGGCACGTGAGCATGGGCGATGGCCAAAAAAACGGTTATCTGCGGCAGCCAGAGGATGTCTATCGCGAGCGCATTCGCCGCTTGCGGCAAGAAATTCGGGCATATGAGGAGCAGGCGCGAGCGAAGCGACGAGCGACCTGAGCCGTCTATTCTCGCCACAGAGCGCTTTGTGGTACACTTATGGAGGCAGGCGCGTCCATCACCACGACCGGGCAGACCGACAGGCCTCTTTAGTCTGCGCCTTGCTGGTCGCTGGCGATGCCCGTTGTCGGCCACCACAGAGACAGGAGACAGACGAGACGCTCCCTCCCTCGTCAGGCAGGGATCAAGCGATCACAATGCGGAGGAGTATCCCAGAAGATCATGAGCGAAGCGGAGCGGGCTGACCTGCTGTTACAGATCTATTATTATATGCGCCTTACCCGCGCTATGGAGGATCGCACGCGCACGCTCTTTCTCCAAGGGCGCATTGTTGGCGGGGTCTATACAGCGCAGGGGCATGAGGCGACAACCGTCGGGGCGGCGATGACGCTGCGCGATGGGGACTGCATTGTACCGCAGCACCGGGATCTGGGCATGCATCTGGTACGGGGAGTCTCGCCACGCGCTGTCATGTGCCAGTGGTTGGCACGCGGCAACGCTCCGACGCTGGGACGCGACGGCCAATTGCACATTGGCGATATGCATCATGGGGTTGTCCCGATGATCAGTATGTTGGGCGAGTCGCTGCCAGTGGCCTGCGGTGTCGCCCTGGTCATGAAAATGCGGCGCCGTGCGACGGTGGTACTGGCCACCTGTGGCGATGGGGCGACCAGTACCGGGGCCTTTCATGAGGCGCTGAATTTCGCTGCAGTGCAGCGCTTGCCCGTGGTCTTTGTGATCGAGAACAACGGCTATGCCTATTCGACGCCGACCACCAAACAGTTTGCCATCGAGCAGCTATCGCAGCGGGCCTTAGCCTATGGCATGCCGGGCGAGAGCGTCGATGGCAATGATGTCCTGGCGGTGATGGAGGTAGTCGGGCGGGCAGTGGCCCATGCGCGCAGTGGTCGCGGGCCCGCGCTCGTCGAGTGCCGTACTTTCCGCGTCCGTGGCCACTCCGAAGCCGATAAGGCCGACTATGTGCCATCAGCCCTGCGCGAAGAGTGGCTCGCCAGAGATCCGATCAAGCGCTTTGAGGAATATTTGACTGCTCAAGGGCTGCTGACTGCGGAGCGCCGCCGCGAGATTGAAAGCCGGGTACGGGCCGTAGTTGATGATGCGGTGGCCTTTGCTGAGGCCAGTCCGCCGCCTGATCCGGCGACCGTCGCTGACTATGTCTTTGCTCCCGATGGCCCGATCGCGATCGTGGGCGAGCCGGGCGCGACCGATCCGCGCTATGTGAATGCCTTGGATACGCGCACTGGTCGGCCTTTCTGCACGATGAGTCAGGTAGAGGAGGCTGTTACTCGGCTATGACTGCGGTAACCTATCTGGAGGCAATTAGCCAGGCGATCCGGGAGGAGATGCGGCGCGATGAGTCGGTCTTCCTCCTCGGCGAGGATGTGGGTACCTACGGCGGGGCCTTCAAGGTAAGCGCCGGGTTCCTGGAGGAGTTTGGCCCGGAGCGCGTGATCGATACGCCGATGTCTGAGACAGCGATCATTGGCTCGGCGGTGGGGGCTGCTCTGATGGGCATGCGACCAATCGCTGAGATGCAGTATATCGACTTTATTACTTGCGGCTTCGATCAGATTGTCAATATGGCCTGTAAGATGTACTGGCGCTCCGGTATTCCCTTGCCGCTGGTGATCCGGGGTCCCACCGGAGGCGGAACGCATGGCGGCCCGTTCCACTCGGCCAGTCCTGAAGCCTGGTTCTTTCATACGCCCGGGATCAAGGTGGTCATGCCTGCCACGACCTATGATGCTAAGGGCCTGCTGAAAGCTGCCATTCGCGATAATAATCCTGTGCTCTATCTGGAGCATAAACTGCTCTATCGACTGCCGGAGCTACGGGAGGAGCTGCCTGCTGAGGACTACATTGTGCCGCTCGGAAAGGCCATTATTCGCCGCCACGGTCGCCATATGACGATGCTGACCTATGGGGCGATGGTTCATCAGTGCCTGAAGGCTGCCGAGCAGCTCGCCGCTGAGGATGGTTTGGCGGTCGAGGTCGTTGATCTGCGCAGTCTGACGCCTCTCGATCGCGAGACGATCAAGGAATCGGTCAAGCGCACGAATAAGGTGCTGATTGTCCATGAGGATACCCTGACTGGCGGTGTGGGGGCTGAGCTAGCGGCTCTTCTGGCCGAGGAGCTATTTGACTATCTCGATGGTCCGATTATGCGCGTAGCCGCGCCGGATGCTCCCTATCCCTATGCTCCAGCTTTGGAGATGGCCTATTTACCGGGTGTAGAGCGTATCGTAGCCGTGGCGCGTCAGCTCGCTGCCTACTAGTGGTAGAGGAGCGATGCTCCTACCTGAAGGGAGATCATCAACGGCACAGGTTGCCAGGGGGCTAACGAGCAAACAGCCGGGAGGCAGACCAGCAGACAGGTCGGCGCATCCGGGCCCCTCTCATCCTGCTGATCCTACTTATCTGATCTGAAAGGAACCTTATGGAATAATTGTTTTGCGAGGAGTGGACTATGCCAACGCCGGTGAAATTCCCCCGTCTCGGCGAGTCAGTTGCAGAAGGAACCGTCGCTGCCTGGCTCAAGCGCGAGGGTGACTATGTGGAAAAGGATGAAGCTTTAGCCGAGGTAGTGACTGACAAAGTGAATGCCGAGCTGCCCTCGCCGGTAGCTGGTCGCCTGGTCAAGATTCTGGTGCCCGCGGATCAAACGGTGCCCGTTGGAACTGCCATCGCCCTCATTGAGGAGGAGGGTGTAGGGAGTGCAACGGCAGAGGGAGAGGAGAGCGCGGCGTCAGAAGAGAAGACGGTCGCAGCACCTGCGGCAGCCGTGGCTGAGCATATGACTTCTGCAGCTGCAGTGCAGCGTGGCACCTCAGTGTTCTCTGTAGAGGCTGGGGCCGTGACGGCGGAGCCACACGATGGTCAGCAACCTGGCGAGCGTCAGCGCATTTCGCCCCTGGCGCGTCGCCTTGCTCGCGAGCATGGCATCGATCTCAATGAGATCAAGGGCACGGGCATCGGTGGGCGGGTGCGCAAAGAAGATATTCTGGCCTATCTGGAGCAGCGTCAGGCCCGTGTGCAGGCGCCCGCGGCTGCTGTGGCGGCCCAGCCCAGACCCGCAGCGGTTGCTCTCGAAAGCCCCGCTGCTGCCAGCGTCGCCAGAGGGCCAGAGCCAGCCGCCGGCGGGCCGGACGAAGAGGTCATTGTCCCCGACCGCATGCGCCTGGCCATTGCTGAGCACATGGTACGTAGCAAGCGCACGGCGCCTCATGCCACCACCGTCGTCGAGGTCGATATGACCGCTATTGCGCGCTGGCTGGAGCGCAACAAAGAGGAGTTCAAGCGTCGCGAAGGCTACAGCATCAGCTACGTGCCCTTTGTCATGAAGGCCGTCTGTGAGGGCATTCGCAAGGTTCCGCTAATCAACTCTACCTGGACCGAGGACAACCGCATCATCGTCAAGAAGCGTATCCATCTAGGGGTTGCGGTCGCCACTGATCATGGCCTGGTGGTGCCCACTATCCATGATGCTGACCAATATACCATTGCCGGCCTGGCGCGGCGTCTCAACGAGGTTGCCCAGCGAGCGCGCAGTAATCGCCTGACGGTGCAAGATCTTCAGGGAAGCACTTTCGTGGTCAATAACCCGGGGACCTTTGGTACAATACTATCGGTACCGATTATCAACCAGCCCCATGCGGCCATTCTCAGCATGGATGCCGTGGTCAAGCGTCCGGTTGTGACGGAGGACGATGCCATCGCTATTCGTTATATGATGTACCTCTGTCTCTCCTTTGACCATCGCATCCTTGATGGTGCGGGGGCTGCTGCCTTTCTGCAGGCCGTGCGGGCAAAGCTGCAGAGCTACGGGCCGGAGATCGACGTCTACTAAGGAAGGGCAGGGCTGCTGGTCTGGTGGCGCCTGGCCAGACCGAAAGAGAGGGAGGGGAGGGACCCCGCCCAGCGGGGCGGCAGCCAGTGGAGTAACAGAGAGCTGTCCGCCGGTGAGGTAAGAGCAGGTCGGCCAGGCCGGGGCAGAGCTGGCAGGGGCCCGCGAAGGAGCCAGTTGGCAGGCCTGGCCAAATGAAGCCAAGAGAGGAAGTAGAGGAACGATCATGGCGACCATTATCCCTGAGCGCCGTCCCTCGTGGTTGCGTGTGCGCCCGCCCGAGGGAGAGAGCTACGAAGAGATCAAGCGGCTCATGCGCAGCAAAGCGCTGCACACGGTTTGCGAAGAGGCGCGCTGTCCCAACATACGGGAATGCTGGGGGCATGGCACAGCCACCTTCATGATCTTGGGGCGTATCTGTACGCGTAGCTGTGGCTTCTGTGCCGTTGAGACGGGGCGACCCCTGGGAGTAGACTGGGCGGAGCCAAAGCGCGTAGCGGAAGCGGTCCGACAGATGGGGCTGCGCTATGCTGTGGTGACCTCGGTCAATCGCGACGAGCTGAAGGATGGAGGGGCGTCCATCTTCGCTGCTACCATTCGCTGGATTCGGCGTCTCAATCCTGGCTGCAAGGTCGAGGTGCTCACGCCCGATTTCAAGGGGGACTACGAGGCGCTCAAGGTAGTGATGGATGCCAAGCCCGATGTCTTCAACCACAACGTAGAAACGGTTCCACGCCTCTATCGCCGTGTGCGCCCCCAGGCGGTCTACCAGCGCTCGCTCCAGGTTCTCAAGTGGGCTAAAGAGCTGAATCCAACGGCCCCGACCAAATCGGGCTTTATGCTTGGGCTGGGTGAAACCTGGGATGAGGTGCTAGCCGTCATGCGCGACCTGCGGGCGCATGACGTTGATATTCTCACCATTGGTCAGTACCTGCGTCCCTCTTTCCAGCATCTGCCAATTCAGCGCTACGTACCTTTGGAAGAATTCGCCGCTCTTAAAGAGGAAGGCAAAAAGATGGGCTTCCGTCACGTGGAATCCGGCCCATTTGTGCGCAGCTCGTATCATGCCCATGAGCAGGCTGGGGAGGTACTGGAGTGAGCAGGCACCTGCGGGGAACAGGGGCTTATCTGGTTTATCGCTCTGGCACCTGGCTCGGGGATGAGCACAGAGCTTACGCTGATGGCAGGCTCTCTGTGGCGCTAGCCAGATTTCGTGGAGGGAGGGAAAGCCGCTCATGAAAGCACGGCTCAACGGCGTCCAGATCGCCTATGACGATCGTGGGGCAGGTCTGCCTGTGCTCTTTCTGCATGCTTTCCCGCTGAATCGCCGTATGTGGCAGAGCGAGATGGAGGGGCTGCTGCGGGAAGGTCGCTATCGCCTGGTGGCCCTCGACTGGCGTGGCTTTGGCGAAAGTGAGATTGATCGCGAGATCCTTACCATGGAGACGCTGGCCGACGATGTGGCCGCGCTGATGGACTGGCTGGGCATGGATGGCGCTGTGCTCTGCGGTCTATCGATGGGGGGCTATGTGGCCTTTGCCTTCCTGCGCAAGTATCCGCAGCGGGTCCGTGCTCTGATTCTGGCCGATACACGGCCTGAGCCTGATAGTGAGGAAGGAAAGGCCAATCGCGAGCAGTTGGCCCGTCTGGCCGAGACCCAGGGCGTCGAGGCAGTAGCTGACCTGCAGATCCCTCGTCTCCTGGCAGAGGAGACGCGCCGCCAGCGGCCCGAGATTGAGGCCCAGGTACGCCGCTTGATTGCGGCGGCAACGCCGCGCGGCATTGCCGCCGCCTCGCGCGGCATGGCGCAGCGCGCGGATGCTCGCGACCTGTTGCCCGCGATCCGCTGCCCGGTGCTGGTCATTGTGGGCGAGCAAGATCAGCTCTCGCCTCCCTCGCTGGCTCGTGAGTATGCGGCGCGCATCCCGCAGGCTCAACTGCAGGTCATTCCGCGGGCCGCTCATCTCTCCAATTTAGAGCAGCCGCAGGCCTTTCTTGATGCCGTTCGCTCTTTCCTGCGTTCTTCATTAACAGCTCAGTGAACAGGGTTGGACAATGGCCTGACCTGAGCGCTGGCGGGGGCAGGAGAGAAGAGTGCAGCAGGTGCCAGCGTCGGGCAGCGCGAACCCGCGGCCAGGGGATTTCTCTTCCGACGGTCAGCGCCGGTTGGTCCAGGGCTGAGCTCTAGCGCAGTGCGGGACAGGCGTGTTGCTATTTGTTGGTGTGCTATGGCAAGGGATACACAAGAAGCAATGGACGATGATTGTGATCGAAGTGAGGAACGTCAGCCAATCGTGCTGGTTGTGGACGACAATCCGGCTATCCGCGATATGGTAGCCTGGGCCCTAGAGCTGGATGGTTATGAGCCAGCAGAGGCAGCCGAGGGTCAGGAAGCCCTGGCCTGGGTTGATAATGCCGTGCGCGAGGGGCGCTATCCTGCGGTGATCTTGCTCGATCTCGCCATGCCCGGTATGGATGGCGCGACCTTCTTGCAGCGCCTGCGCTCCCAGTGGGAGCCTGCCTATCCTTTTCCTCAGATTGTGGTTGTCACCGCCGGCGCCGGTTTGACCACTGCTGCTGCTCTGGATGTCCAGCAGGTCATCGTAAAGCCCTTTCACGTTCGCGATCTGCTGGATGTCATCCGCCGTCTGACCGTCTGGGACGGGCAGACAGATATGCACCACAGGTGATGGTCGCCATCTTCCCTCCCCCCCGCGCTGCGCAGCGCGGGGGAAGGGACAAGGCTGAGAAGCAAGCGAGTAGATGGCCTGCGCTGCTCTGTCTCTCCCACCTGCCGACAAGAGTTGCCGCTCTTGCCACCATCTCAGATCATGTATCTTCATAGCAAAATACACTGCTCATCCCTAACCTTTCTTTTGCTGTTCTTGAATCCTAAGACTGCAGGGTTTCCTCTTTCTGCCCATATCGCTCTTGTGCGCCAGGTTGGAGCCGAAGGCGATAGGGCTGAGAGAGACGCTGTACCAGGGCAACGGCAGGAGCGGGGATCAGGCGAGGAAGCAGACGCCAAGCCGTTGCTGAGCTTGTTTCAAGACCAGCGCGGCTGGCGATCTGGTCTGCAAGCCAGGTGAGCAAAAGCGGCAGGAGCCAGGCCCCAGGACCACGCAGATAGGCCAGCTTGAAGCCAGGCAGGAAGGGCACAAAGGCCCCATGCAAGGCCCAGGCATAGGAGCTATAAAGCATCAGCATGGTCAGGCTGAGGAAGCGAAAAGGCAGCGGTCGACGCAGACCGGCCAGCCCCCTCCAGCGCACGAGCGTCAATGGCCAGCGCTTGCTATCGCCGCTTGCTTCCAGCAGAGCGTAAAGGCCAAAGAACGTGACCAGATACCAGGGCCAGAACCAGGGGGTACCAATGGCACAATAGAGGAGCCAGACTAGCGCCAGCCACTGGATCAGTCCCCTCACGCTTCTGATGCGCCAACTGTGGCGCAGTGCCCGCCAACAGAGCCAGAGGTAGCAGACTGCAAAGAGGCCCATGCTCAGCGTATGGGTCAGGTGCTCGCCCGGAGAGCCGATAATCGGAATCGTCACCTCAAAGTGGGAGACAATCACCGCATTGTAGAGTTGGCCGAGGCACTCGGCCAGCGTATTAATATTGCGCGAAGCTGAGGGATTGACGCGCAAGACTTCCAGCACAGCGCCGCCATCCCAAAATGGCGCATAGAGCAGCACAATGCAGCAGACGTAGAGCCCCGAACAAAAAGCCAGCTGAGAGAAGGACAGGCCCCGACTCCTGAGCAGCAACAACAGCCCAGGGAAAAGCAAGACCGTATTGATCTTCAAGCAGGCTGCCAGGGCCAGGAGCACAATCACTAAAGAGTAAAGAAGCAAAACAGGTTTGCCACGTACAAGAAGCCAGAGGCCAAGAAGGATTAAGAAAAGCAAAGTGCTATCGTTGTGAGCGTTAACGGCGGCCTCAAAGAGCAAGAGCGGATTCCAGGCGAAAGCCAGCGTAGCCAGGACTCGACGCTGCTGCCCATTCTGGGGCGCGTCTCGCTCTGGTTGCAAGAAGCCGCTGATAGACCAGATCAGCAGGGCTGAACCGAGGTGGGCGGCCAGGCCGAGCAGGCGCAACAGCAGGAGCGGAAGGACCAGGTTATTGGCCCCGGCCAGAGGCAGAGCCAGCCACTGCAGGAAGCAAGTGATCGCGGCCCAGGTAGGCCCATAGGCTGAAGGTTGGTCGATCCAATAAAGATAAGGATAGACTGCATCGTACTGGATCTGAGTGGGCAGTGTTGTAAGAGGATTCAAGTGGTAGATAACACCCATGCGCGCATAGATCAAATAAGAGAAGAGGTCTGGCGAGGTCACGACTGGGATCAGCGCGTAGAGCAGGCCAAGGGCTGTCGTTGAGAGCATGACATAACGACGGGAGATAAGGGTGGGCAGCTTGGCCAGCGCATAAAGGTAGAGAAGGAAGAGAGCAGTGAGGACAGCCAGAAAGAGGGCGATCTCAAGCCAGGCCAGCGGAGCCGAGGGGATCAGCGGATCGCTCGGGACTGGCTGGAGAGGAATAATGCTCCAGGTAGGAAAAAGAGCCTGGGTCGGCAAAAGCGACCAGGTGCCGGCCCGTGAGAGCAGCACATCATTGAACCAGAGACCACTCAGAGGGAGCACAGCATCCAGCAGTACGATGCCTAGAATCATCCCCCCAAAAACAGCAAACGGGAGAAGCCACCGACGCCTGCGAGGCGTCTCTCGTGGCTGCGTTAAGGTTTCTTCCCTGAACTCCTGGTGATCGGTGATAGCTCCTTCCGCCGTTCTCTGCTCAAGCGGCAATTCTACATTTCTCATCCCTATACTTACTACCCATCTATCACAGCTGATGCTGGTATAGCACGAATGGGCGGCAGCCTGCCTGCACGAAGGAAGGCCCTGCTTACGGGGCCTTCCTGGACAGCGAGAGGCACAGCTTCCCAACTTTCTTGAACGATTGATAGACTGGCACGGTGACGGGCCTGGCCAGATTCCCCCCAGGGGGCGGGCCATCTTCAGCAAACATGTAGCACTTCTTGAGGACATCTTGAGCTTTCTCTGCTAGCATGACAGGCATAGCCCGGCGAAAAACCTGTTGTTCTGGAAAGGATGCACGGGAGCGACCTGGCGTATGGAACAAGCAGCAAGCTCAAGCTATGAGCAACCAACATGGCCCCATCTGGCGGAGCAAGAGGCCCCACCGCCGGAGACCTCTCCGAGCCCGCCCTTGCGCTCTGAACGTCTGACGCGGCGGCGTCTCCTGGGACTGGCCGGGGTCGGCCTGGGAGCGACGGGTCTGCTTGCCGGCGGCCTCGCTGTGGAACAGCTATGGCAGCACAGCCATACAACCACCACCCTGGCTGAGCAGCAGCTTATCGGCCATCTCTTGCGGCGCGCCGGCTTTGGGGCCAGCCCTGACGAACTAGCCTTCTACCGTAACCTTGGCTTCACCGCTGCGGTTGATCGCCTGCTCAACTATCAACACATCTCTGATGCCGAGCTGGAACAGCGTCTGGCGGCCCTCCACCTCAATCTTGATCGGCCACAAGATCAGCAGCGCTGGTGGTTACTACGGATGGCCTGGACGCAGCGTCCCCTGCTCGAAAAGATGACGCTCTTCTGGCATGGTGTGCTCACCAGTAGCTTCCGCAAGGTTGGTGGCCCACGCTTCTACCGGCGGATGATTATCCAAAACCAATTTTTACGTGAGCACGCCTTCGATACCTTCGACAATATCTTGCTGGGCATCACCAGCGACCCGGCCATGCTCTTCTACCTTGATCTCACCAAGAGCACGCGCAATGCTCCCAACGAAAACTATGCGCGCGAGCTGATGGAGCTTTTCACCATTGGACTGGGCCACTACACTCAGCAAGATGTGACCGAAGGGGCAGCGGCCCTGAGCGGCTGGCATGTACGTGGCTTTTCTGCCTATTATAATCCCGCCAGTCACAGCAACCGTCTCAAGCATTTCCTGGGGCATAGCGGCAACCTGGATTACCGCGATGTCATCGCGATTCTGGCCAATCATCCAGCCACTCCCTGGTTTCTGGCGCGCAAGCTCTTCAGCTTCTTCGTCTACGAGAATCCAAGCACAGAGGACCTTCAGCCGCTAGTCGATGCCTATCAGCAGAGCAAGCACAATATAGGAGCGGTCATGCGGGCCCTCCTGCTCTCACCGCAGTTTCGCTCAGCGAAGGCCTACCGCAGCCGCCTCAAATCTCCGGTTGAATTTGCGGTTGGGGCCTACCGGGCTTTGGGCATCCAGGACGATGCGGCCCTCCTACCCCAGCTCACTACGCTCATGGGACAAACCGTCTTTGATCCCCCTAATGTTGCGGGCTGGCCTGGCGACAAGGTCAGCGCTTTCTGGCTCAATAGTGGTACATGGATGACGCGTCTCAACTACGTCGATCTCCTTCTGAGGCGCGGCCTGGGCCGCAGTGCCGCACGTCCGCTTGATCTGCAAGCCATCATCGAGAAAAATCAGCTCGCCTCACCCGAGGCCTTTGTCGACTACTTTGCCGCCTTCCTGCTCGATGGCCAGCTTGCCAGCGACCGACAGGCCCAGCTCGTCAGTTATCTCACTTCGCCAGCTACTGGGCCACAAGCGAGCGTGACCTTTGCCAATGGCAAAGCCTATCCGCTCAGCCGTGTGCGAGGCACCCTTTACTTGCTCCTGGCCTCGCCCGAGTATCAGCTGAACTAACGACGATGGAAGGAAGCAGGCGACCTGCAGATCTGCGCCGCACCTGGCTGGCAGCGGCAGGCGCCCGCCCAGTGAAGCGGGAGGAAAAGCGATGACCCTATCTCGGCGTGCACTCATCAAAGATGGGATGCTTGTCGTAAGCGCCGGCATGATCATGCCCTCAGTCTTCAGCCGGGCCGTGCTCTCAGCGCGCGCCCAAGCCAAGGAGGGGGTGCGATTGGCTCAGGCGGCCAGCGAGCGCACCCTTATTGTCGTACAATTGGCCGGGGGCAACGATGGCCTGAACACCGTCATCCCCTATACAGACAGCCACTATTACCAGATGCGCCCAACACTGGCCATCAAAGAAGCGCAAGTACTGCCACTTGATCAGCGGCTGGGCTTGCATCCAGAGATGACGGGCTTTAAAAAGCTCTGGGAAGCAGGACACCTGGCTATCGTTGAAGGCGTAGGCTATCCTAATCAAAGCCTCTCGCACTTCCAGGCGATGGATATCTGGCAGACCCTTGATCTCAGCGGCAACGGGCGCGAGGGCTGGCTAGGCAAGCTCGTCGCCGGTCTCGTTGATCAGGAGGGCCATCCCTTTAAAGCGCTTGACATTGGCAGCCAAACCGCTCTTGCTCTCTCATCGCTCAACGCGCAGGTGCCAACACTGGCCAGCCTGAATCAGTACCGCATCAATGCTGACCCGCAGGATCGCGATGGCGGCGCCTCACGACTGCAGGCGCTCCTCAAACTCTACAATTCCTACCCGCGAAGCGCCCCCTATGCTGCCCTCCTGGAGGCGACGGCTCTCAGTGCTCAAGAGGGGGCCCGTCGCCTGCACCAGTCAGCCAATGCCTACAAGCCCGCCGTAGCCTATCCCCAGGGGCCTTTTGCCGAGGGACTCAAGATCCTGGCGGAAGCCATTGTCAACGACCTGGGCCTGCGTGTCGGCTATATTACCCTGGGCGGCTTCGATACCCACGCCAATCAGCAAGAGACCCATGCCCAGCTTGTCAAAACCCTCTCCGAGGGCCTCTATGCCTTCTACACAGATCTTGCGCTGCACGGCAAAGCCGACCAGGTCGTGATCATGACCTGGTCGGAGTTTGGGAGGCGTGTCGAAGAAAACGGCAGCCTGGGCACCGATCACGGAACAGCGGCGCCAATGTTCATCGTTGGGAGCGCTGTCAACCGCGGTATCTTTGGAGAGCCACCATCGCTCACGAACCTGGATGATAATGGCAACCTCAAATACACCGTTGACTTTCGCTCTGTCTATGCCACCGTGCTAGAACGTTGGATGGGAGCCTCAGCGCGCGATGTACTCGGTGGCTCCTTCGACACACAAAATTTCCTACCAGCCTCTTGAAGAGATTCTAGCCTCAACCGCCGCTGGTTCTCCTCCTGAACGGCGACAAGCCAGCGGCCAGGATAGCCTTCTCCTGGCTGCTGGCTACGCTGGCAGGGCAGTCAGCAGCGCCGTGCTGGGGGCGGATCAGCCCCTCCAGAGCCGCCTGACACGCCCTCTCGGATCTTTGCTATAATATGAACCGGTTGATCTAACTCTCGCAGTCAGGAGTACCATCGTCAAGATGTCTGATGATTTCAAGGATGAGGGGTATCCGCAGCGGCGTGAGCTGTGGATTACACTGGGCATAGTGGTGCTTGTGATGCTGATCGTCCTGGTTGGTCTCATGGCCTATAGCCACTTACCGCGGGCTGGAGGGAATAGTAACGATGCGCTAACGGCCCTCACTCCCACACCGGCGCAGAACAACCCGATAGCATCCATCGAATTGAATCGATCCTTCTCCTATAGCGGGGTCAACCTGACAGTGACCCGCGTTGGCGAAGCGGGCAGCTACTCTGATGACCAAAAGCATCAGGGCAAGTATGTCGTCCGGGTCTATCTGGATGTGCAAAATCCCGGCGAGTCACCTGTAGGGATCGACTACCAGGCCCTGGCGCGCCTGGTGCTTCCCGACGGCACCCAGATAGCTCCCCAGCTAATTACCATCCCTCCCGTTGTCCTGCCTGGTCAAAAGCAAACAGGCTATATTGATTTCCCTGTCAATCAGCAACTGGATCTTTCCACCCTTTCGCTGCATCTTGGCAAGAAAGCGCAGGTGCTCTTCTCCTGATGGATTTTCCAGACGAGCTTGAGGAAGAGCAAGACCAGGAACCAGAAGAGCGAGGGAGCGATGAGCTACTCGCCTCGGATGAACTGCGTCTACCGGAGGGAGCCAGCTTCCTTGTGCGCTTGCACGCCGTTAGAGCCTGGCTGGCGCGCCGACGCGAGGAAGCGAGGTTAGCCGTAGGCGAGGCGGCGCTGCAGCTCCAGGAGCTAGCTCGGACGCAGGAGGGCTGCTCGCGCCTGCGCCGCCGCGAATTAGAACAGCAAGCGCGCTTGCTGCAACAGGCCCGCGAGGAGCTGGAGAACGCCAATCGCCGTCTCCAGGCCTACGATGAAGCGGCAACCCTGCTGGAAGAGGTTGTCGACCACATTAGTGGCCAGCGGGTCCTTGTTGAATATTACCTGACCCTCAGCGAGTTAATCGAACGCGAAGCAGGAGCCGCGTCCTCACCCGCAGAGAGAGAGCGAATCATCGATCACTCGCCGCGGCTCCAGACTCTGCAAGCGGTGCTGCAACGTGTCGAACGGGTAAGCCTGCCTGCAGAAGACGACTGAATCACTGCCAGCCAAGCCGACCTGATGCGCGCCAAAAGAGCGCGCCTGGCTGAACGTGAGAGAAACCAACCAGCCAGGCACTGTGGCTAAGGAGCATGGCATTGGCTCCCGGATCACCCACAGCTAGCTGATCAGGCGAAGAGAGACGAGCATCTCCCCATGAGGGGGGAGAGCTCGTCTCTCTTGCTTGCTCACTGAAGGCCAGTCTACAGCCTTACTTGCAGAAGTCTGCGTCTCCCTCGCCGGGGAAACCCAGCGCGCATTGTCAACCAGTCAGCAAAGCGCGCCTTACAAAGCGGGCAAGCCTCCCAGAACTCAGGCCAACTCCTCCATGAGCGGCTCCTTGGGCAAAGCGGCTAGCCCTTCCTCTTCATAATCGGCAGGCTGCGTATTGTCCTTGCCCGAAGGGATGCCGAGCGCCCGGAACACCGGCGTCAGAATCAGCGTGAGCACCAGATTAACCAGCAGCGAATAGACAGCGATATAGGCAGCAATCTTCACGTTACCGAGGGAGATCGTGAAGACCGACGAAGCGAAATTATTCGCCACGGCCATCCAGGTGCCAGTAATCATGCCACCGGCCCAACCGACAATCATCGCCCAGCGATGCATCCAGTTGGTATAGAGACCCAGGAAGACCGGCGGCAGCGTCTGAATAATCCAGACCCCGCCCAGCAACTGGAAGTTAATAATGTCGGTAGCGGGGACCAGCAGGATAAAGAGCAGGGCGCCGAACTTCACCACAAGCGAAACCACCTTTGCCACCGTCGACTCCTCGCGGTCGGAGCAATTCGGGCGGAAATACTCCTTGTAGATATTGCGCGTAAAGAGATTGGCGGCGGCAATCGACATCACTGCCGCAGGGACCAGGGCGCCGATCGAGATGGCCGCAAAGGCAAAGCCTGCGAACCAGTCGGGGAAAGCCCAGCTCATCAACGAAGGAACGGCACCATTCGCCTTATAGCTCTGGAAAGATGGCTGACTTGTAACCCCAGTGCCGGCGGCAATGGCCATATAACCGAGCAAAGCCAGCAAGCCCAGCATCAGCGAATAAAGAGGCAGGAGCGCAGCGTTGCGCTTCACCACCTGGCGGCTGCTGCTACTGAGCACCCCCGTCATGGCATGAGGGTAGAGGAAGAGAGCGAGGGCCGAGCCGAGGGCCAGAGTCGCATAGGCCATCTGAGCCTGGGGAGTCGTCAACAGATCACGGAAATTCGTCCCCTGGGCAATAGCGTTCAGATGCTTGGTATGAGCCGCAGCGAAAATATGATCGAAGCCGCCCAGCTTAATGGGGATCACGATGATCGCCGCGATCATGACCGTAAAGATCATCAGATCCTTGACCAAAGCGATCATCGCAGGCGCGCGGAGGCCGCTAGTATACGTGTAGGCAGCCAGAATAAGGAAGGCAATAATCAGGGCCGCCTCGACCGGGATACCCATCTGAGCGATCGAAACCTCGATCCCAAACATCTGAAGCGCGATATACGGCATCGTCGCCAGAATACCGGTGAAGGCCACCACGAGGGCGAGAGTACTGCTCCCAAAGCGGTCGCGCACAAAGTCCGAAGCCGTGATATAGCCATGCTTCTTGGCAACGCTCCAGAAGCGTGGCATCAGCAAATAGACCAGGGGATAGGCCACAATCGTGTAGGGGACAGCAAAGAAGCCAGTGGCCCCACTGTTGAACATCAGGCCTGGCACTGCAACGAAGGTGTAGGCCGTATAGAGGTCACCACCAAGCAGGAACCAGGTAATCACGGTCCCGAAGCGTCGACCCGCTAGCCCCCACTCATTGAGCAGGCTCAAGTCACCGCGCCGCCAGCGGGCAGCGACAAAGCCAAGCACAGTGACAAGAATGAAGAAGACAATGAAGACGCTGAGAGCAACAACATTGACCATTGCAGTCTTTCCTTTCCCGGCAGGCATTGCATCACCGTGCAATGCGGCAATCCGTTGCACTGATGCTCGAACAACGCTGTTCTGCGAGCCACGTGCGACGTTGGCTCAGGCTTTCAGCCAGTAGACGATAGCTGTGACCAGCGCGCCGAGAATGGTCCAGAGTAACTGGTACCAGTAAAAGAACGGGATGCCGATGAACTCCGGCTGATAGGAGTTGTAGAGAAAGGGTAGCAGGGTGGCAATGAAGGGGATGATGAGCAGGAGAAGAGGCCAGCGTCTCTTCTCGGTACGGGTAACCATAGGCTGTCACTCCTTTGCAGCAGATGATGTGATCCCCGCAGCGCCTTGGGAGACGGTTGAAAACCTGGCACGGCCTGCGCGGTCTGGCGAGGTCCCTCCTCCTTGGCCGATAGCAAAAGCCAGCGCATGGGCATGAGACAGAGGGCTTAGAAGCCTCTACCTCATCGACTGGCTGGCTCGCTCAGGCACTCCACTCGCTTGCACTGGCCTCCGCCGTGACCGCCCTCGTGTGCCCCCTTGCACATGGCTGGCCCGACTAGGTGAAACTGGCGTGTCTCTCTGTCTGTACTGTTGCTGGACCCGGCAA
This sequence comes from Thermogemmatispora argillosa, assembly GCF_059696725.1. Lineage (NCBI taxonomy): Bacteria > Bacillati > Chloroflexota > Ktedonobacteria > Thermogemmatisporales > Thermogemmatisporaceae > Thermogemmatispora > Thermogemmatispora argillosa. The sequence goes on from NZ_AP019377.1 coordinate 4,029,657, forward strand.
CCGACACGCACAGTGCTGACTGGTATGCTATAATCGTACGCAATAAAGGTCGAAAAGTCAACCCGCCCTTGAAACTAGTCATTCGGACAACCGTCCCTTATGCCCCTCGCTTCACTTCCCTCCTCGACGAAGCAGATTGGTATGATTGGAGCAGCATGGCCGATCTTCCCAAAGCTAAGAAGTATAATAATATAAAGGTAGCATTACTTGATGGTACACTGATCTGTTAAGCTCTTCCTGGGTGTGCGTCATATACAATAGAAAAGGATATAAAAAGAAAGGCAGATATTCAGTTCATGAGCGAAGCTCAGACGAAAGAGAGCGCATGGGAGGTCGAGGAGCGGGAGCTGCGTGGGGCGGCGCTGCCGGAAGGCTCGATCATCCTTGGCGGGCGCTATCGTCTGATCCGCCTGCTGCATCAGCGTCCGCGTGTTCACCTCTACCTGGCCAGGCGTCTATCGGGAAGGCGGGAGCGTATCCAGTACAGCGAAGAGCCGGAGCCGCTGGTAGCGGTGCGTGAGTTACTGCTCGGGGGGCTCAGCGCTCGCGAGCGCATGCAGATTGAGCGTGCAGCCTATGAAGAATTTGCCTCGTTCACGCTTCTCGCCTCGCCGCGGTTGCCTGAAGCTGGTGACCGCCTGCGAGTAGAAGGGGACCGCCACTACCTTGTGCAACAGCTCGTGGGACTGCGCCAGGCCCGCGACCTGGAAGTGATGACGTTGGCTGATCTACTGCTGAGTGATCTGCGTTGGCCGGACTGGCTCGACCTGGAAATCGCGCTTTCCTGGAGCATTCAGCTTGCTCGTTTGGTGGCGCGCCTGCATCGTCTTGGCTGCATCCTTGGCGACCTTGACCCGACCACTGTCCTGATTGATGGCGAAGGGCGCGCCCCCTGGTCGCCGACGCTGCTTGTATCCTGGCCGCCGCCGCCAGTCTTCTGGCAGGCAACCGTAGGCGCGCCGCAGCTTGCCGTCGAGCAGTATCGCCAGCTTTTCCCGCTGCCTGCGCCCTCAGCGGCCAATCCCTTTGTGGCTCCCGAGGTCTTTTCTGGTCAGTGTGACGAGCGCTCCGATGTCTACTCTCTAGGGGCAGTGCTTTACCTGCTGTGCACCCATTACGCTCCTATCACCGCCACTCATCGCCAGTTGGCCGAGATCCTCGATGATGAGGAGATAGGGGCCGAGGTTCCTGATCCACTGGAGCCATTACCCGTGCCCGAAGGGCTGGCACTCGTGCCACCGCACTTGCTGAATGCCCATCTTCCCCTTGCTGTTGAAGATATCCTCTTGCGAGCTTTGGCGCTAGACCCTGAGCAACGCTATCCCTCAGCCTTTGCCCTGGTGGAGGAGCTGGAAGCCCTCGACCTGCATCGTCTGGGGGCCTGGCGTTATCGGCCAGGCGTGCTATCGCGCTGCCTTGGCAGGCTCTCTGCCTTCCTACGCCGCTGTACTGGCGCTCATCGCCTGGCCTAGCCTGGTCTGGCCTGGCCACAGCCGCTCTGCCTGGCGGCCTTCCTGTCCGCTATAACCTCGTCTGAGACTGGCTCTGAGCCGCCCATTTGCCACTTAGACGTTGACGAGGAGGCCGGACGGAGGCGACTGCCACTGTCTTTCCCTCTCTTGCCCGGCTGCGTTCTCCCCCGTTGGGCTTGCCGCCTCTCCTCATGCGAGCGGCCTCCCTCCCATCATGCTGCGCCTGGCTTCAGCAACAAGAACCGCCCCGAGTCCACCTGGTGCCCTGCCTGCCTACCTGTTAAGCCGGCTTCTCGGGTACTACACTGTGACTGTCCTGCTCTCCCTGGCCAGCCAGGTGCCGATTGGGCGCAGCGCTCTCTCCTGGCAAAGGAGCGTCACGCCTGAGCCGAAGGTGGCGAGCAAGGAAATGGTATCATAGAGAGAAGGTCGGAGTAGCATTCGTCTTGCCCTAGTAGCGCCGGCTGTTCTCCGAGCAGCGGGCGAGCGAAGGAGAGGACACACCTATCATGAGCACAGTGCGCCTGAGACGTAGCGAACTGTCAACGCCGGCCAGCAATGTGCGCATGCTGCAGAAGGCGGCGGCTAGCCAGGCTGATCTTGTCATGCTGGATCTGGAGGATTCCGTCTCCCCGACCGAGAAAGACAAAGCACGAGCGCAAGCCATTGAAGCTCTGCGCACACTGGATTGGGGCGGCAAAACCCGAGCAGTGCGGATCAACGATCTTGACAGCGAATATGCCTATCGTGACATAATTGCGCTCGTTGAGGAGGCGGGAGAACACCTTGACATCCTGATCGTGCCCAAGGTCAAACGCGCACGTGATGTCTGGTGGATTGATCGCTTGCTAACCCAGATCGAGAAGCGCTGCAAGCTGACGCGGCCCATTGGCCTGGAAGTCTTGATTGAAGAGACAGAGGCCCTGATCAATGTCGAAAAGATTGCCCGGGCGAGCCCACGTCTGGAGGCCCTGATCTTTGGCCCCGCCGACTACGCAGCCTCCCAGGGCATCGATCTCAAGTATATCGGCAATGACTTCGACACCTACCCGGGTGACCTCTGGCATTATGCGCGCAATAAAATTGTCATTGCGGCCCGAGCGGCTGGCCTCGAAGCCATCGACGGCCCCTACGTCAACATTCGCAATCTTGATGGCTACCGGCGCGAGTGCCTCCGAGCGAGCGTACTAGGCTTCAGCGGCAAATGGGCCATTCATCCCGAGCAGATCCCCATCGCTAACGAAATCTTCTCGCCTGTACCCGAGCAAGTGGCCCAGGCAAGGCGGCTGGTGGCCCTCTACGAGGAAGCCCAGCGCGCCGGCCAAGGCGCCATCGAAATCGATGGCCGCATGATCGATGTGGCCCTGGTGCGTAATGCCCGCCAGCTCATCGCCCGCGCTGAGTTGTTGGGCCTCTAGCGAACCATCCAGGGAAGGAAGGCAGGCACGGCCCTGCAATCCAGCGCAGGCGGATAAGCTACTCTGAGAGCCTGCTGTCTGCTTGGCTGGCTGCCGGTGCCTGCCTCTGCTCCGCCTTATGTATACCGGGCGGATGAACCTGAACCGACTGGGAACAGCGCTGGCTGCCAGGCTAAACGCTGGTGCCATCGCGTCCTCGCTCGATCTGCTCGCGAATCTGACGCTGCAGCTCCTCATCCAGGGCGCGCGTTGGTACCAGCACGCGCCGTCGATAGGAGAGTACCTTTTCCCCGCGCTGATTATAGGCGACCGTCTCGACAGTGACAATGCCGCGATCCGGCTTGCTCGTCGACAGCCGCTTATCGAGGACGCGCGACTCAGCATAAATTGTATCGCCGTGGAAGGTCGGGGCCAGGTGCTTGACCTCCTCAAATTCAAGATTGGCGATCGCTTTCCCGCTCACGTCAGGCACTGACATCCCAAGCACGATGCTGAAAACCAGGGCCCCTACGACCAACCGCTGCTTATGTTGCGTGTGCGCAGCATAATTAGCATCGATATGCAGCGGATTATGGTTCATGGTCAACATGCAGAAGAGCATATCGTCATACTCGGTGATAGTGCGCCCCGGCCAATGTTTATAGACATCGCCGACCTCAAAATCCTCATAGCAGCGACCGAAAGACATAATGCTTCTCTCCTTCTAAGTGCTAGCCAGTGAGCAGGGGAACGAACCGTTAGCTGTCGAGCGCATAACGCTGCAGAAGCTGACGAGCGATGATCAAGCGCTGGATCTCGCTGGTTCCTTCACCGATTAACATGAAAGGAGCGTCGCGATAGTAGCGCTCGACGTTGAACTCCTTGACGTAGCCGAAACCGCCGTGGATGCGCAGCGCCTCCAAAGTCACGCGCTGACACATCTCGGTAGCGAACAGTTTGGCCATACCCGTTTCGAGATCGCAGCGTCCGCCGGCGTCCTTTTTGCGGGCCGCCTCATGGAGCAGCAAGCGGGCGGCCTCGATCTCCGTATACATATCGGCGAGCTTCAGCTGAATTGCCTGATGTTCAGCGATAGGGCGCCCGAAAGTACGGCGCTGCTGAGCGTAGCGGATCGCGTCCTCGAAGGCGGCGCGGGCCAGGCCCACGGCCCGAGCGGCCACATTGAGACGCCCAATCTCCAGGCCACTCATAGCCTGCTTGAAGCCCTGGCCCTCAATGCCCCCGAGCAAATTGGCCGCAGGGACACGCACCTCCTCAAAGACCAGCTCAGCGGTATCCACGCCTTTATAACCCAGCTTCTCGAAAGTGCGACCCACGTGCAGACCCGGCGTCTCCTTCTCGACCAGAAAGAGGCTCATGCCGCGATAAGGAGGCTGAGCCTGGGGATCGGTGCGCGCCAACACGGCCAGGACGCTGGCGTGGACCCCATTGGTCACCCACAGCTTCGCCCCATTGAGGACATAGTCGTCACCTGCGCGCACAGCCGTCATACGGATGGCCTGCACATCGCTGCCGGCCTCCGCCTCCGAGAGACAGAGGGCGCCCCGGCGCCTCCCTTCGGCCATCACCGGCAGAAAGCGCTGGCGCTGCTCTTCAGTCCCATACTGGGCAATCAGCGCAGCCACCAGCACGTGCGTATTGAGCACGCCCGCCAGACTCATCCAGCCGCGAGCCAGCTCCTCGACGAGCTGAACATAGGTTAGCAGATCCAGGCCCAGACCGCCGTAGGCCTCGGGGAGAGTCGCCGCAAAGAGACCGAGCTGTCGCAGCTCTTCGATCAGCTCGCTCGGATAGCGGTCCTCGTGTTCCAGCCGCTGGGCAACTGGTAACACTGCCCGCTCCACAAAGCGCCTGACCTCGGCAACCAGCAGGCGCCGCTCCTCGTCGGAGCGTGATGGCATCTCCATTGATGGGCCTCCTTTGCATGCGCATGAATGCACGACACTACAGTAGAGTCACGGCTCCACGGAGCCAAACCGGCGCTCGCTCTCTAGCAGACGGCAGCAGATCAGACGACCAGGCAAACACGCAGCGGTCGGCGCTAGGAGCGAGGGGGTTCCTGCTTGCGCAGCCGCTTATCGGCATGCTGCAAGAGAAAGAGCTTAAAAGCGCGCGCTGTAGCAGACAGGTTCTTATCCTTCAGGTGCACAATGCGCCACTGACGAATAATCGGGAAGCCCTCGACATCGAGAATGACCAGGCGGCCCGTCTCCAGCTCCATATCGATGGCCACTCGCGAGATCAGGGCGATTCCCAAACCGGCGGCCACGCCCTGCTTAATGGCACTGTTATTCCCTACCTGCATGGCCACCTTCAGAGGGACGCCGGCCTCCTGAAAGAGACCCTCTAAGGCGGCGCGCGTGCCCGAGCCGACTTCACGCAGTAGGAACGTCTCGCGCGTTACCTCCTCGAATGGCACCTTGCTGCGCCCTGCGAGCCGATGCGTTGGGGCCGCAACTAATACTAGCTCGTTAAAGGCAAACGGTTCGATGACCACCGGGATATCGTCAGGTACCCGCCCGACCACGGCAATGTCAATGCGATTGTTGGCCAGCGCCTCCACCACGGCAGCGCGGTTGAGCACGTTCAAGGTAATCTCTACCTCGGGATACATCTGATGGAACTTGCCAAGCAGGCGCGGAATGACATAAGAGCCGACCGTCGTATCAGCAGCCACGCTGAGCCGCCCATAGTGGGGGCTGCGCAGCGACTCGATCACCTCTAGAGCCTCCTCGATCACAGAGAAAATCTTCTGGCTGTAGAGATACAGCTCCTCGCCGGCCTGCGTCAGATGAGTCTTGCGCCCAATCTGATCGAAGAGCTTGACGCCTAGACTCTCTTCAAGTTGACGAATCTGGGCAGAGACGGCAGGTTGGCTGAAATGGAGTTCCTCAGCGGCACGAACGAAGCTACAATGTTTGGCGACCACTTGGAACGTTGCGAGCTGATGCAGATTGAGCGTGCGCATGGGGTCTCCTGGCAAGGAAATGGAAATTCTACAAAATAGGTGACAGGTGCAGAAAATATAGATACACAGATGCTTGCCCTTTGTTGTTTATTTATTATCTTAGAAGAAAAGAGCTGGCCTCGGCAAGCGAGCGGAAAACGGCAAGAGGCGAGCTAACAAGGAGAGCCGACAGAGCAGGCCACCGAGGGGAAAGCGCTAAACCGGCCCTCCCGACCGGATTAACCCTTGCGCCTGGCACTGTTCTCAGTATACCATGAGAACGAGGAGAGAAGCGGAGGGGTGGCAGAGAACAAGCGGGCAGCACCGTTGTAGAGCAGCATCTTTCACTGATGAGCGGCCAGACAAAGGCTGGGGCCAGCCAGCGCGGTCCCAGGGCCAGGGAGTGAGAGCATGAACAGCGAGAGCGAGGAGCAGGCCGGCGGGCGAGCAGCAGAGCGAGCGGAAGAGCGCTCTCTAGCCGTGGAGGGGGGAAGCAGCCCAACGCGTCTACTAGAGGAACGCGCCTGGAGTGGAGAACTCCCCTCGGGGATTCCCCCACGAGGAACCGTGGTCGTCACGATCACGCGTCAGCTAGGCAGTGGTGGTAGCGAAGTGGGGCGCCTGGTAGCTCGCCGCAGAGGGCTGCGCTATCTCGATCGTCAGATCATCACCGAGGTGGCCCGTCGTCTGGGGGTAGATGTGCGCGAAGCCAGACGCCTTGATGAATACACTGCCGGTGTGGCCGCGCAAATTCTTGAGGCAGTGCGCTCCAGCCAGCCCTTCACTTTCAACTATGCTGGCTTGCTGGGCCAGACGAGCCAAGCGGCGCAGCAACATGACGAGATTGCCTATCTGCATCTGACCCAGAAGGTCATTTTAGAGATGGCCACGCAAGGCAATGTTGTCATTGTGGGCCGTGGCTCCCAGTTCTTGCTCCAGCACGCCCCTCGCACACTCCACGTAGCGATTTTCGCCCCGCTATCGCAGCGCATTGCCCGCGTCATGAGCGCGCTGCGGGTTGATCAGCGCCGCGCGCGTGAGTTGATCGAACAGCGTGACTACGAGTACACCGCCTATCTGCGCCGTTACTATGGAAGCGATGGCCAGCAGCCGGGCCTCTATCACCTCCTCATCAATACGGGCCTCTTCTCCTTCGCGCAGGCTGCCGACCTCATCTGTCAGGCGCTGGCTGTGATCACCAGCGAGCCAGAAACTGATCTCTCATCCCTCTAGTCGTGAGTGATTGGACAGCCCAGGCCGCCCTATGGTATACTGTAGCGAAAGCAGGCGGAGCCAGGTCCTTTTTCTGCTGTTTCTGTGCTGTGCCGTAATAACGCTCCACCTGGCCAACCACGACAGGATGGAGAACGAGACTGCGAGACACGAGGCGGCCGCTTCCGCCTGGAGATACTCCTGAAGATGCTGCAAGGCGCAAGCCATGACGGCAGATAGAGCCAAATCTGCTCTTATGAATATCTTTCAGATGAAAGGGGTGTAGTGAGCATGCCGCACAAGGGTGAGCTGTCCAAGACGGCCCGTGCGTCGCTGGCGAATCGTGAGGAAATCAACCATCTGACGAGCCGCATTTGCGCGAAGTGCGGTGAGCCGATCATGCTGAAGGAGCTGCAGCCGGTGAAGGTGATCGGCAAAGGGATGGTCTACTATCATAAGAATCACTATAGTATCCAGCAGTAGGAGCGCAATCGGCGGGGAGCGCACTTGGAGCGAGCTGGCCTTCGCCCAAGGCGCAGCATGAGCCAAGGCCGGGGGAGCTGCTTGGACAGAGCGAGCGATCAGAGGCCAGGTAGTAGGCCTGGGCTCAGCTGCGGAGAGGGACCTTGTCAGCGCTGGCGTGGCGGGGTCCTGCCGGGCGGCCCGCAAGCGCTCCCGCTCCCGTTCAAGCAAGTGGCTCAGCTCTGCTTGCGCTGGGGCGGCGGCACGAAGGCGGTGCGGAGTGCGTGTCTTTGTCTGAGAAGGTGTCGAGCCAATGACATGGAAACGGGCGCGTGTTTTATTCATTCGAGCCTTATTGCTGCGCTGTCCAGTGTGCGGTGAGGGCAAGCTCTACTCTGGGTTCTTCAAAACCTACGAGCGTTGTCCTGCCTGCAATTTCGAATACGAGCGTGAGCCGGGCTACTATACTGGTGCAATGGCCGTCAACCTGGTGCTGAGCGAGCTGCTCATTACCGCGATCACAATCCCGCTGGCGGTCAATACCAGCGTCCCCTTTATTCCACTGCTCATCTGGGGCATGACTATGCCCATCATCTTCCCTCTGATCTTTTACCGGCACACCAAAAGCTTTTGGATGGCCTTTGATCACCTCATCCATCCTGTGACCAACGAGCGTATCTTTTTCCCTGAGTAGCGCCAGGGTGAGAGCGGCAGAGGGCATCAGAGGCGCGACTACTTGCCCACTGGCTGAGGAAGGTTTCCCCGTTTTGCCAACAGAGGGGCGCCGTCTGAGCGATAGAGAGCGCGATGCCGGCCCAGCCCTCTCCTTGCATTACACTGAGGTACCTGTCTCGGCCAGTGTCGATCTCTCCTCTTGACAGCGAAAGCGGGAATTGAGAAAATCGAGAGCAACTGTATATGTGAGGAGCAAGGTATCTTTGATGGTACAATCGCTAGAGCATCAGCAGGACCATTCACCGTTAGAGGAACCGGCCTCGCTGGGGGTCTCAAGGCCAGCCGGAGGCGAAGAGCAAGGAAAGTCAACGGTGACTAGTGCCGCCAGGGCAATTGCTCTTCGTGTAGCCTTTCAGGGCGAGCGGGGCGCCTTTGGTGAAGAAGCAGTCAGAGCTTATTTTGGCCCCGCAAGCGAGCCACAGCCCTATCGCAGTTTTGCGGATGTCTTTCATGCCGTTGCTTCTGGCGCCGTTGACTATGGTCTCGTACCGGTAGAAAATTCGCAGGCTGGCAGCATTAATGAGGTCTATGATCTCCTGCGCCAGCACGACCTATTTGTCATTGGAGAGATCAGCCTGCCGGTAAACCACTGTCTGCTCTGTTTACCTGGGCAGCAGCTCAGTGATATCAAGCGCGTCATTTCTCATCCACAGGCCCTGGCGCAGAGCGAAGCTTTTTTGCGGGAGCTAGGAGTAGAGGTCGTTGCGAGTTACGATACTGCCGGCAGCGCCAAAATGATCCGGGAGCAGAATCTACGCGGCGTGGCAGCCGTTGCCGGAGCAGCGGCTGCGGATCTCTATGGGCTACAGATACTGGCCGAGGGCATTCAGACCATCAAGGATAACCACACGCGCTTTATCGCCTTGGGACGTGACCCGGCGCCACGCCGAGAGGGACCGGCCAAGACCATGATCGTCATGGCGACACCTCATCAGCCTGGGGCGCTCTATCGGTGCCTGGGGGTGCTCGCCGAGCGGGGCATCAACCTGCTCAAGCTGGAATCGCGTCCCTCACGCCAGCGCATCTGGGAATATGTGTTCTATCTTGATTTCGAGGGGCACCGTGATGATCCACCGGTGCGGAGCGCTCTGGCTGATCTAGCGCAGTATACCACCTTTTGCAAGGTCCTGGGTTCCTTCCCGCGCCAGATTTAGCCTGGCCTGCGGTTGGCTTATCCTGTCACAACGAACAGAAGAAGAGGCCTCCCTAGCGCTCGCTACGTACCGGTCCAGGAGAGCTAGCAGGCGAGGGTGTCAGGAGGCAACCCAAGCAGACAGAGGGGGGACACAGCGTAAGGTTTCGACCGAGCTGGGCTTTGCTCACTGACTAACGTCCGCTGTGTCCCCGCTCTCCTTACTCTTCTTTCCCCTCTGCTCTCCTATGCTGGGGCATGGCGGAAGCGCCGCAAACGCAAAACGAGCAGAGGGAACAAAGCTCACCTGCTGGTGAGTTGCTAGCGACCAGACCAGGGCGCTCGAGGGGCCTCGGCAGGTGATCCTTAGCGCTTAATCTTCAGCGTATTCAGGAAATTCTCGGCCAATAGCTGGTAGGCTGGCGATTCATACTCTTCAATACGACCTGCATCGCAGAGGGCGGCGACCTGGGGATCAATCGGTAATTGCGCTAGCAGAGGGGCCCCAGTGATAGCGACCAGCTCGGCGCCCTGGCTAGGGCCGAAGATCTCGTAGCGTTCACCCGAGGGCGTCTCGAAGTAGGCCATATTTTCAACCACGCCGATGATGGTCCCCTTCAGATGACGCACCATATTAATGCACTTCTTAACCACCATCGTCGCCAGGAGCTGCGGCGAAGAGACGATGATGACCCCATCGGGAACCACGGCCTGCATCACAGTCAAAGGCGCATCGGAGGTTCCGGGCGGCAAGTCTACCAGCAAGAAATCGAGAAGGTCCCACTCGACATCGCTGTAGAATTGCTGGATCGCCTTGGCCACCATTGGCCCGCGCCAGATTACCGGGTCGCTCTCCTCCCCGAGGAACATATTCATCGAGATCACCTTGATGCCACCGCGGCTCTCCACTGGCCGGATGCGATTATCTGGCAGCATCGTCGGCTTGGCGTTCAAGCCGAACATTCGCGCCATACTAGGCCCAGTAATATCGGCATCGAGCACGCCGACCCGCTGGCCCTGACGTCGCAGAGAGACCGCCAGCAGCCCGGTGACCAGCGATTTGCCAACGCCCCCTTTGCCGCTCATCACTGCGATCACGTGCTTGATCTTGCGCCCACTCCCGGAAGCCATCGTCAGCGGGATACCGCGGCCAACAGGCGCCTTTTTGGGAGCGACAGAGATCGGCTCTCCCTTAATGGCGGCATTGAGATCCTTGAGCAATAAGTCCAGCTTCTCGGGAGGCAGACGATGGGTGCGCGCGCCACCAGCGATGCTCTCGCGGGAACCGACCGCGCACGCCGTGCAGGGCAACCCGTACCCGTGGAAGACCTTCACAGTCTCCGGGTGCTTGGTTACCACATCATGAATTACCATATCGGCAGTAATAAGCTCCGCCATATCAGCTGATACCCCATCCTCTCGTCGACCTGCCCTGTCGCATCAGACCGAACAGGCCGGCGTGGTCTTTCTCTCTTGTCTATGTCGGTTGCGCAAAGTGGCTCTCGCACTTAATTCCGACTTGTGCACTAAGTATTATAGCACAGGGATGCCGGCTCTGGCTATGCTCGACCCCCGTCGAGGCCAGAGGCCGGGTAGCCTGAGGCAGAGTCTGCCCCTGGCCCGGCTGGGCCGAGCGCACGGAGAGCCGTGAGTAGCAGGGACCCGTAGGGCGAAAAGCCACGTAGCGACATTGCGCAGCTCAAGCCAGTATGCTATCATGGCCGCGGAGGGTGCAGCCAGGCCAGAACTGGCAGCCTGGTGAGCAAAGGAGTCGTGATGAGACGAGAAAGGGCACCCTGGCTAGCGCTGAAAGAAGCTGGCTGGCTCGCTCGCGACGCGTATCGCTACTTGCTTGCTCGTTTGAGAAGGCCGTCGCCGATCCCGCTGCCTGCGGCCAGGAGGGGACTATCTTATGTCGACAGATGAAATGCTCTATCTGAAGCAAGTATCGAGCTTTGCTGAACTCCCCGACGATGATCTCCGCGAATTAATGGCAGTTGCCAAAAAGCGCACCTTTCGCTCCGGCGAAGTGATCTTTCACCGTGATGACCCAGGGCAGGTACTTTACATCATCAAGGAAGGCAAAGTCAAGATTTCAATTAGCAGCCCGGAGGGTCAGGAGATCTCACTCGTCATCTTTGGCAAAGGAGAATATTTCGGAGAATTTGCTCTGCTGGATGGCTTACCGCGGTCGGCAGATGCAGTAGCTCTGGAGCGCGTCGAGTGCTATGCCTTGCAGCGCGACGACTTTCACCGCGCCCTACTCAAGAATCCGCGCATTGCCATCCATATGTTAGAGTCGCTCTCGCGGCGTCTGCGAAATACCGATAAGATGATCGAAGACCTCATCTCCCTGGACGTTCCCGGGCGAGTGGCCAAGAAACTGCTGGAGCTGGCTGAGCTGCATGGAGTGCCGACAGAGGACGGTGTCCGCATAGATATCCGGCTCACTCAGCAAAACCTGGCCTCGATGGTTGGAGCCTCGCGCGAGAGCGTCAACAAGGTGCTAGGATATTTTTCCGCCAAGGGTTACATCTCAACCGATCGCCATCGGATTACGCTCCGACGGCCAGCCGAGTTGAAAGAGCGCATTTATTAGTGAAGGGGCTGGAGAGCGTATCAGCGAGCCGGGCTAGCCGGGCACGGCTGAACGGACTGAATTTTCCCTCTCTCCCTCCCCTGCCTCATCTGGGTGCTTCTCTGGGACCCGGGTAGCCAGGGAGTTTGTGCCTTCTCGCCTGTCGGCTCTTGCTGAAGGAGGCCCAAGGACAGGGTCAGCTGACGGTTGGCGAACGAGGTCAGGGCAAGGGCCGGACTTCCTGCCACGTCTGTTACTCCCCTTCCCCGCTACTCGTCTTCACACAAAGGTCAGGGTAGTCCGCCCTGGAGGATTGTGCAGTTTGAAGGCAGTGAAGGGAGCGTTTGACCATTGAACGAAGCGTTGACTGATCAAAGGGAGCAATCGCAGCCGGTCGAGCAAAGCGTGACAGTGGTCAGCGGCGAAGTAGGGGGAGAGACAAAGGCGGTGACGGAGGCCAGGACCTTCAAAGCCCGTCTTGGGGCGATGCTGCAGGCCCTGCGTCCGCGCCAATGGACCAAGAATCTGGCCGTCTTTGTTGGCATTCTCTTCGCCAGGCGCCTCTTAGAAGTTACTCCGCTGATCCATGCACTACTGGCTTTTATAGCATTCTGTCTTGTCTCAAGTTTTATCTATTTATTAAACGATCTGCTTGATCTGGAGAACGACCGGCGTCATCCCCGCAAGCGTAATCGACCTTTGGCCTCGGGCCGTTTGCCGATCTCGTGGGCTGTGGTGGCGATGGGCTGTTTACTGGGTGGGGCGGCGCTGCTCACGCTGGCTATTTTCGCCATTCCGCTGGGTGGTCAGCATCTGCCTTACAGCTCCCTGGGTGGGGGTGATCTGCTCTTCGCTCTTGTGCTAGCGACCTATGTAGTTCTGATGGTCCTCTACAGTCTGCGGCTCAAGCATGTCGTTTTATTAGATGTCTTTATTATCGCTAGTGGTTTTCTATTACGTATTTTAGCGGGAGCAGTAGTGATCTCGGTTGTGATCTCTCCCTGGCTCTACCTTGTAACGATTCTGCTCTCGCTCTTTCTGGCTCTCAACAAACGTCGGCACGAGTTGGTATTACTGCAGGGTGAGGCCAGTACTCACCGACAGATTCTGAAGGAATACAGTCTGCCCCTGTTGGACCAGATGATCACGATTACCGCTGCTGCGACCGTCATGGCGTATAGTCTCTATACCTTCCAGGGGCCAACGGGGGACCATCATCTCATGGTCACTATTCCTCTGGTGCTCTACGGACTTTTCCGTTATCTTTACCTGGTCTATATGCGTATGGAGGGAGGCAGCCCCGAGGAAATACTGCTGCGTGACCGCCATACCCTGGCGGCGGTCGTTCTATGCGCTGCTGTGATCTTTGTGGTGCTCTACGTGCTCCCGTCTTAGCAAGAGGAGGATCATCGGCCTATGTTGACTGCGAGCCGCTTCCGGACTGTGCGCACAGGCTTAGTGTTTTCGCTAGCCCTGGCTTTCGTTGTCCTCGTGGCCATTGGTCTCTATGCAGACTTCCCGCGCATGCTGCTGGCGCTTGCGAGTTTCCGCTGGTCCTTCCTGCCCTTGATTCTCTCTCTGACGCTCTTTAATTATTGTTTCCGCTTTTTCAAGTGGCAGTACTACCTCCAGCGTTTGCAGATTCGCCTGCCGCGCCTGACGAGCTTTCTGATCTTTCTGTCTGGGCTATCGATGGCCATTACGCCGGGGAAGGTGGGGGAGCTGCTCAAATCATATCTCCTCAAGCGTTCGACGGGAGAACCGATCAGCCGGACTGCTCCGATCATTATGGCCGAGCGGCTCTCAGATGGGCTGGCGATGCTCTTGCTGGCGGCCACGGGTCTGGTTTTCTATCGCTTTGGCTGGGAAGTGTTGCTGAGTCTGCTTGTGGTGGGCTTAGGGGTGATCTTACTGATTCAGCATCGCCCGCTCTCATTAAAGGTGCTCGCTGCTGGGGAACGGCTTCCTGTGCTCTCGCGTCTGGCGCAGCCGCTGCGCGCTTTCTATGAGAGCGCCTATACACTGCTCCGCTGGCGCCCTCTCCTGTTGGCGATTGCCATCGGCTTTCTCTCCTGGTCGGGAGAGTGTCTGGCGCTCTATTTTGTCTTTCTTGGCCTGGGGTTGCCGGCGTCGCCTGAGCTCTTGCTCAAGGCCACCTTTATTCTGGCTGTCTCCTCGCTGGTGGGGTCGGCCTCTGGGCTACCTGGCGGATTAGGCACGGCCGATGGTAGCCTGCTTGGCCTGATCCGCCTGTTAGTTTCTCCTTCCGCTGTCATTGGTGGTGCCGCAACGCTGCTTATCCGTTTCTGCACGCTGTGGTTTGGCCTGGCGCTCGGTGTTATTGCATTTCTCATTTTGCGTCTTACTCAATATAAGAAACTTTTTGCGCCGGAGCCTTATGAGGAAGGAAAGATGTATTTTTCAACAATTCTGGATTCTGGGACAAGACAGTCTGAAGCCGATGGAAGCTACAGACTATCCCGGGCATCGGCACCTCTAAGCAACGGAGAGTGAGCAACCCATGATGAAAACGCTCATCATCATTCCTACCTACAACGAGAGAGATAACCTGCGTCCCCTGATCAGGGAGATCTTTCGCTATGCGCCGGAAACGGACGTGCTCATTGTGGACGATCATTCGCCCGATGGCACGGGAGAGCTGGCCGAGGAGTTGGCCAGGGAGGATGCGCGCGTGCATGTCTTGCATCGTCCAGGGAAGCTAGGGCTGGGCACTGCTTACATCACTGGCTTCAAGTATGCCCTGGAGCATGGCTATCAGGCCGCTTTTGAAATGGATGCGGATTTTTCACATGATCCGCGCTATCTGCCTGATTTTCTGCGCCTCATCGAGGAGGCTGACCTGGTGATAGGCTCTCGCTACATCAAGGGGGGGGCTACGCCTAATTGGCCTTTCTTGCGGCGCTTGATTAGTGGGGGGGGCAATATTTTCGCTCGCACCCTTCTTGGCCTACCGGTACGCGATTGCACTGCTGGCTATCGCTGTTACCGGCGTGAGGTTCTTGAAAGCATCGATCTCGACTCGATTCGTTCGCGAGGCTATGCCTTCCAGGTCGAGCTGGTCTATCGGGTCTGGCGTCAGGGTTTTCGCATTGTCGAGACGCCCATCGTCTTTGAAGATCGGCGTGTGGGCCAATCGAAGATGTCGAAGGCCATCGTCTTAGAAGGCTTTCTCTTTGTGCTGCGCACCCGTTTTGGCCGTAAGCCCCAACTGCCGCCGCCGGTGCGGCGTGAAACGGCGCTGGTGGGGGGAGCCGCTGAGAGCGAGGCGCGCGAGCGTGTTCCTGGGACCTCACGTTGATCCCGCAAGCCAGCCGTGGTATAACTTGCTCTCTAGCCTGTCTTCTAGGGAGGCGTGCTGAGAGAGCAAGTAGCCAACTGGCAGGCAGGTTGTGGCTGTCATCATGCTGAGGGGTGGGGTGATTTGGCAAGAGCTAGACACCCCTGGCGCTACTGAAGTAGCCGGACTATGATACCGTTGAGGTGAGCAATCAAACAGGAGGCTGCTTCAGTAGCGTTTTCTTTTCTGTGCCCCTCGTTGCCGGCGACGCTGAGACGAGCGCTGCCCGTAAAGGATGGCTTCTGCGTCCTCGTAGTCTTCCAGCTTGAAGGCCGGGTCTAGTCCATAGAGAGCGCGCATGCGGATCTGGTGAGCGAAGCGTTGGGCTAGTCGGCGTGGGGGGGCATTCAAGGCTGCAGCCAGCCCGTGGGTGGAGGTGGCCTGGCCACCCTGACGGGTTACTGACTGACGCACTTCGCTATCGTCGCTGAAAAGCTGAACCTCGTGTCCGGCGGCGCGGGCCTCACGGGCCAGACGGGCGATGACCTGATCAGCGTTTTCGCCTTGTCGCGAGTAAATAATGTGGATGCGGCGCTCGTAGAGGTGCTGCTCATGCTTGCCGGTGCCATCGAAAACGACTGTAACGTGGTAGGGGGTATGACGATAGCGGTGGACAAGCTGGGTGATCAGCAGCTCACGGGCGCTTTCCAGGCTTTGGGTCAAGGCGGCACGAAACTGGGGATTACGTCGAATTACATTGTAGCCATCGACAAGGATGTGCTGTCCCATTGCTCACAGTCCTCTCATCATACCATATATCAATACATGTATAAACAATAGCGCATGGTGATCAGTCACCGGCCACTGAGGTGAGGTGGAGAAGAGGAGGGGTATTATTTGGCTTGCGCTCGCTTTCCCCCTGGCTGGTGCTCTCACTTTCACGTTCAGTGAAACCATTGTACCCACTGGAGGAAGAGATGAATAGCCTCGCGGATATCTATGTGGGTCACTCTCAGCACCAGGGCATTAAAGGACGGCGACAGTTCGGCGAGAAGGGTGGCTGTCAGGGCGAGAGTGAGGAGCGTCAGCAAAGGCAGAGAAAGCCAGGGGGGTAGAGTTCTCGCTCTTGGCTGATAGGTCTCTTTGGCTGCAGTGGTGGGACTTAGCTGGGCCTGGTCAGCTCTCGGCTGTACCTGGGAGCTGGTCTGCGGTGGGAGAGGAGCGTTGTGGGCAGGCGCTGTCTGCTGGGCGGCTGGAGCGGTCGGCGAGGACGAAGCGGGCAAGAGGGGGGGTGAGACGCTCTCGGAGGCGGAAAGCGCTGCGCTATTTGCCAGGGTGGCAGTGGGAGAGGGAGATGCTGCCGGTGTATTGGCGTCAGAGCTTGGTGAGGGGAGTACGCTCTGCATTTCGACTGTTTCAATGGCTGCGATGAAAGGCGAGGGGACACTGACTGCGCGAAAGCGGCCAGCCTGGATGCAGGTGAGTAGAGGCTCGGGTGAGGGGGCTACATCAGCGGTCTGGCAGGTGCATGTCTCGGGCGGCATGGGCAAAGCGGAGAAGGCCGGCGCTGGTGGGGGGGGAGCGAAGAGGGTGCCTTCCAGCGGGGGAACCTCACGACGGAAAGGGAGACCAAGCTCAAAGACGCAGGCTCCGCAGATACGGTGCACATGGTCCCAGCATTCGGGGCAGGCAGCACGGCGGCAGCGGAAGCAAAAGTGAGACATGCTCATCAGGGCGGCCTCTAGGACTGCTGGGCTGGCTAGGCGTAGCTCTGGGTGCAGGTGTGAGGGAGCAAAGATAGCCCCGCAGGTGCTGCAGGTCACCGTCTTATCCTCGATCGCCGGTGGACGGTAGATGCGTCGCACGCTGCGATAATGGCCTTGCAGGTCCTGTGGCTGTGGATGCTGGCCTGATTCTGGGAAGCCGTCATTCATGGCGATCTGCCTTCTCCGTCCAGGTTGATCTACAACGCTGCCGCGCGCGCCGCTGCCTGTCGCCGTCAGCCGGGCCGGCTAGGCGAGCGGTCAATAGCATAGGGAGCTGGTTCGCTCTCTCCTGTAGAGAGTATACCCTACAGGCAGGAGAAGATGCAGTGGGTCTGGCGTAGTCTTCCCTCCCTCTAGCCTTTGCCTTCCTGGTCCCTGCTGGTTCTCCCTTGAGAGAGGCTTGTTTTCGCCTGTCTACTTGGGCAAGAATTGCCCCTTTCGCTTTTTATATGTATACTTAATAAGTGAACTTCTATGAACTGTGATTCAGAGGTCATCACAGATGGGGGTAATCGAGCATCGGTCAGGATACCAGGTGGAACGAGTTTATGGCATTGATGGCGACAAAATCGGGGCCAGGCTGGAAGCGCTTTTTATTCAAAATGATCTGGCAGAGATAAGAAGATTTAGCCAGAGAGTAACTGAGGCTATGGAGGAGATTAAGCGGCTTATAAAGTGTAATGATGGAGATATCGTATTTTGCTCAGGAGATAGCATTCTCTTCTTGGGTAATTTTGAAGATGAGTGGTGCAGATGGATATTGCAGCGCTTTGCTGAACTCACGGGCTGTACTGCATCTATGGGCGTTGGAGAAAGCCCTCAGGAGGCCTACCTGGGGTTAAAGTTAGCCAAGGCCGTGGGAGGGGGAGCGTTGATCTATTATCGTCAGTGGGAAACATGTCCTTAAGAGGGAGCGAAGGTCATGCCTCGATCTTTGCTGCTTCTGGTAGGTTCTGCCAGGCCAGGGGCCTATATTAATACCATAGCTCACACTGTCAGTAAACTGGAAGTTAATCACATTGTTATGGTGAATATTTTAGATGCTCCACTTGGAGAATCAAACGATTTTGAAAATCTAGTGAATGAAAGTCTATGGAAAGCTATCAATGAATTAGCTAATGGAATGTATGGAAATAAGCAAATTTCTAAAGAAATGCAGGGCCTATATGGAAGTATTAGAGATATATATACATATCGTCATATTGAAAGAATAAATTATCATTTTCTTAGAGAAGATATCTCTAGATTAAGAAAAGTCTATGGAGCAGAAGCCATTGTAGATATAACCTCGCTACCCAAGCGAGTCGCAATTGACGTTCTCGCTGCCTGTCTTGCTGAAGATATGTCTCGTGTGATGCTCTTCGAACTAAAGAAGCAGGGAGGATATCTCTATCACGAGCTTTCAACTAGCGATTATGAATATATCCTTTTACCTGATTGGGCGCCTCTACTGAGCAACATAGAGGTTTTCTCTGCTCGTCGCAATCGTCAAAAATTCATATCTATCGTAGTGACAGTCTTTATTTCTCTGTTCATAGTCGTCCTGAATCAGCTCGGCCTTCCTGGCTGGGGGGGATGGCTAATGACCGCTCTTCTGATCTGCCTGAATGTTGTTGGAGCACTATTCCCTCTTGTTGAAGCCTTCGGGGGAATAAGTTTCCACCTTGCCTTCGGGCGGAGGTCCTGAAAGCTCCTCCGCAGCGGAATCCATCATGCTCGCTGGGTCAGGTCCCTTTTCTTAACCATTCTGACTTTCCCCCATCTCTATCGACGAAGCGAGCCAGAAATCTGCAAGAATATGGGGCCTTCTTGCGTTTATTCACTAGATCAAAGCGCTGCTGGGTGGGACGGTGTCAGCGAGGGAACCGGAAGGCTCGGATCACCTGTCATAACTCCCATCGGAATGCTCGTCTCAGTGCTTAAACTTCCCAGAAAAGGAGTAGTAGCCCATGTCGAACGAGTCTATCACCGCTGTCTCCTCCGCCGTGCTCTTCTTTGGGTGCGTCGTGGGACTGCTTGTACTTGGCTTTGTTGTGCTAGTCTCCTGGCAGATCTTTTCAAAGGCGGGCTACAGCGGCGCCCTGTCCCTATTGATGCTGATCCCGGTGGCCAATATAGTCGCCATCTGTATCCTGGCCTTCGGCCGCTGGCCGATCCACGAGGAACTTGAGCGGCTACGCGCCTACATGGGCCAGGGGCAGGGCAACCCAATGGCCCCAGGGGCAAGGCCAGGCCCCTTTTCTCAGCCCGGCTTCCCGCCGCAATCCTAAACCTCCCTCATAGACGGGAGCGGGCCAGCCAGGTAAGAAGTCTCTCCCACAGGAGAGGCCTGGCCGGTCCGCTGGCTTCGCTTGAGGCCTGGCCCTTCTTCCCACAGCTACTAATCTGCATCCATCGGTGTCCTCCTCTTCGTCGTCTCAGTCAATACATTCCCTGCTCCCTCTCGAACTCCAGCTAGGCTATAATGGAGGAAACCAAACACTCTCAGGTCTCTCTCAGCTTATTCTCAGGATTCATTCATTGGAGACTGGCATACTGAGTCTGGGGAAGGAGGCAGAAGGGCGCGCTCGCTTTCAGCTCGTTGGGTTCTCCCTCTCTCCCTCTCTATGACTCATCAGTAGGCCCTGGTCAGGCACAGGCGTGGCTGACCAGCCCGCTATCACTAGCCAGAGCCGCTCACCAGTAGCTCGGAGAGAGGTCTATGAAAGCGCACATTCTGGTTGTTGACGATGATCCACGCATCACCAACCTCCTACGCAGGATTCTAGCCTACGAAGGCTACAGTGTGGCCATTGCTGCTACTGGCGATGAAGCCCTGATGCGCAGCCTGGAGCATCCACCTGACCTGATGATCCTCGATATCATGCTACCCGGTATCGATGGTTTAGAGGTGGTCCGTCGCCTGCGCGCCGCTGGTGACACCATGCCTGTACTCATGCTAACCGCACGGGATGCTGTTCCCGATCGCGTCAAGGGCTTCGAGATGGGGGCCGACGATTATCTCGTCAAGCCTTTTGCTCCTGAAGAGCTACTGGCTCGTGTCATGGCTCTCCTGCGCCGTAGCCAGGCCGAGCGTAGTGAAGTGCTGCGCTATGCCGATCTGACCCTGGATACCGGCACGCGCCTCGCTTACCGCGGGCAGCGCGAAATCGAGCTTTCCCCAACCGAATATGAACTACTGGCGCTCTTCCTGCGCCGCCCCCGGCAGGTACTCACCCGCGACCTCATTATGGAACGGGTCTGGGGACTCGATTTTGAAGGCTCCTCCAATGTGCTCGAAGTCTATATCGGCTACCTGCGCTCGAAATTAGAGGCCGGTGGCGAACCGCGACTGATCCACACGGTGCGTGGCATCGGCTATGTGCTCAAGGAATAATGTCTCTCGCTGATTAACAGCTTTTTTCCCTTAAGCCAGCCTCAAGCCCTGTCTCGGGAGCTGCCCTAGTTCGTCTGTCAGGGCCTGTAGCTGTGGAATGTGCTCGGCTGCAGAGGGGAAGCTGTAACCAGGATCTCCGCTGTGGCGATTGGACTACAAGGAAATGGAAGAAGTGTATGGGTGAGATTGGTGCTGCTCGTGCGGCTGCTCGCTTGCGGGCAATGCCCCACACATTGCGCCTGCGCCTGGTTTTCTGGTATGGCTTGCTACTGACAATCACACTCGTGGCTTTTGGTTCCTTGATTTTCCTCCTGGCGAGCAATGCTCTCAATCAGAGTGTGATCACCAATACGCGCGTTGTGGGACATGCCGCCCTCCTTGACGTCGAGCGGCAGCTTCAGTCCACCCAGCCCTATTTGCCTCTTAATCCTGATCTCCACGATATTGATCTCTACCGCACCCCGATAGTCTTCGCCCTCCTGACTCCGGAGGGCCAGGTTGTCTACTCCTCAAACGGCAGCCAGCTCAGTATGCTGCCGCGCAATAGTGCGGCCTGGAATGCCGCCCTGCGCCGTCAGGAAGCCTGGTACACTACCGAAGTCAATGGCGACCGCCTCTACGTTGGAGTGCTCCCGATTTGCCAGACCAAAGCCTCAAGCCCAATGCCGGCTGACGTCAGTGCCACCGCGGTTCCCGCCTGCCGGGGTCCGCTGGTCGGTCTCCTGCTGGTGGCAAAGTCCTTTAACGAGGTTGATAATATCCTGCTCTTGCTCAAGACGCTGCTCGTAGTGGCCAGTGCAGTCATTCTCATCGGTGCTCTAGCTGGTGGCTGGTTTATTGTCAGCCATATACTCCGCCCCCTAGAAGACGTCGTAGCAACGGCGCGCGCCATTAAAGAAGCCACGGCTCGTGGTACCCGCATCGGCGATCTGAGCCTGCGCGTTCCACGCCCGCGCCGTCACGATGAAATCGGTCTGGTCATCGATTCCTTCAACGCCATGCTCAGCGACCTGGAACATGCCGTTCGGGCTCAGCGCCGCTTCATTGCCGATGCTTCACATGAGCTGCGGGCCCCGCTCACCACCATTCAAGGCAATCTGGCGTTCCTGCAGCGTCATATCGATGAGCTGCCGCCCGAGGAGCGACGAACAATGCTCTGTGATGCCCATAGCGAAACGCTGCGCCTTGCACGCCTGGTCGATGATCTCCTCCTGCTGGCCCGGGCCGATGCAAGCTTTGCCCGCCAGAATGCAGAAGAAGAAGAGATCCTCTCTGGCAGCAATGGCCGACGCGCTCTTCCTCCTGTTGTCGAGCTCGATCGCATCGTTCTACATCTTATCCGTCAGTTACGCCTTCGCCTTCAAGCAGAGGAATCGCCGCTAAAGCTGGAGATTGGCCATATTGAGCCTGTTCGTGTGCGCGGAGAAGAGGAGCAACTAAGACGTTTAATGCTTATTTTGCTTGATAATGCGCTCAAATATACGCCGGCTGAGAGCGAGCAGCAGCCGGGACGGGTAGTCGTTTCACTGGAACGCATCGGCAATGAGGCCCTCTTGCGGGTCAGCGATACAGGGATAGGCATTGATCCCGCTGACCTTCCTCACATTTTCGAACGCTTCTATCGAGCCGACCGGGCCCGTCAGCGCCCGGGCACGGGCCTTGGACTGGCGATTGCTCAAACCCTGGTGGAGCAGTTTGGGGGACGCATCGGAGCCGAGAGCGTCCCCGGGGAGGGCAGCACCTTTAGTGTCTGGCTACCGGTGGCTACCCCTGGCAGCCAGGGAAGCTCGGCTGTTGGCGGTTGAGAACAGATCCTACCTTGCTAAGGCGAGCACCAGCCTGCCAGTGCCTGCCCTCCATCCGCCTGCCCGCCTCTGGTGTGCAGGCGCGACGCCGATTCTCTAGACCGCAGGTCGACTGTCTAGTCAGGCCTGTTCTCTTCGCGCTGGGGCGAAGGCTGATCGCTGGCCGACTGAGCCAAATCTTCAGGATATGTAAGGTCAAAGAAGGGCGAAGGTCGCTCCGTGCGAATATTCGGCGCATATGGTCCACGCCGCTCACGCCCTGAGTGAGCATCATAAGCCCCATAGCCTTGTAACAGCTCCACTGCCTTGTGTGCGCTGGCCGGAGGCAGGCCGGCAACACGCACAGTAACAAGGGCGTGTCCCGCGCGAAATTCCTGCTCATAGAAGCGGGCTTCTTCGTCAGGGATGCCAGCCTCCGTGAGATAGTTCAGATCCAGGCGAGGTCGGCGCATTTCCTGCGGATTCGCTAAGCCTAGATAGTCAGCTCCAAAGCCTGCCTCGCGCAAGGTCTCATAGGCTCGCCTTGCCTGGCCTGGGTCTTCAAAAACGCCAACGATCACGCTGCTCTCTGCCATGTCTGTTTGCCTCCTCCCTTGCTTCAGAGACTATGGCTGCTCTATCCCGCGGCTGAACGGCTCGTCTCCTGAACCCGGCTCGCTCAGTATTGGCCTTGCCATGCTCACGAAGATTCCACGCGCCAGCGAAAGTCATAGTGACTCTGCCATAGCCTGTGGCCTGGGCGACCGCTTTCTTCACGACCGGAACAAAGAGCGGGCGGAGCGGGCGAGCTGCTTGGGCCGTGTCTCTCTATGAGGGCTTCTCTTGAACGTCACATCTGACTTGCCAATGCACGATCGCCAGTCAACCGCTAGACCGAAGGAGGAAGCGAGAAATGCAGCTTGCCGAAAAGGTAGCGCTGATCACCGGCGGAGACAGTGGCATCGGGCGCGCCATCGCCCTGCGCTTCGCCAGCGAAGGGGCCCGGGTGGCCATCAGCTATGCGCATGCCGCAGAGAAAGCGAAGGAGGTCCAGCAGCTCATTGAGCAAAGAGGAGGACAGGTCTTCGTTCTCCAGGCCGATATAGCCCAATACCAACAGGCCATAGCGCTCGTGGAACGCACAATAGAGCACTATGGGCACCTCGATATCCTGGTCAACAACGCTGGTATGGAGATCCATCATCCATTTATTGATGTGACTGAAGAAGAATTTGATCGTGTGCTGGCGGTAGACCTCAAAGGCCCCTTTTTCTGTGCCCAGGCGGCAGCCCGCCAGATGATCAGGCAGGGGACGGCGGGACGCATTATCAATGTTTCTTCTGTTCATGAGGATCTACCGATGCCGCTCAATGTGCCCTATTGCTGCGCAAAAGGTGGCCTGCGCATGCTGATGCGCACCATCTGCCTGGAGCTGGCCCCCTACCACATCACGGTCAACAATATTGCCCCTGGCGCCATCGATACGCCGATCGATGCCGACGTCAAAGCTGATCCTCAGAAGTATCAGGCGCTGCTGGCAGAGATCCCGCTGCATCGCATGGGTCAGCCCGAGGAGGTCGCCGCCTTGGCTCTCTACCTGGCCTCAGATGCGGCGGCTTATGTTACAGGCTCCACCTTTGTCATCGATGGCGGTCTCATGCGCAATACAGGCTCGCTCTAGCTGAACCGGCGTGCAGTGCTGGGCCGGCCCTGCCCGTCTGCCTGTCAGCAGTAAAGCGGCTCAGCCCGATACAGCACTCGGCAGGACCGCTTTGGCTGCGCCCGAAGCGCAGTTCTGCCTGACCACGGCCATGAGCCAGCAGCAAAGAGGGCCGTCCTGTCGTTGACTGGCAGTGATCAGGGGCTCGGCTCGCTCATGCTGCTGGCTTGCCAAACAGGACATTGTCTTCAACGGGGCGCCTGCTCGCTCTCGGGACGCTCACTATCAGATGCTGGTAGCTGCTCCTCGCGTAGGCGAAGAGCACGTAAGCGCGCTCCGAAAGGAAAAAGCAGACGAATGCGCAGGACACGCTCACGCCTTCGCTCTTCGATCAAGGTACGCACGCGTGCCTTGAGGAGATCGCTCAGCGAGACCAACCCCAGCAGGCGTCCGCTGTCGCGCTCAACGACCGGCAGGCGCGTCAGCCCGGTCTCGGCCATGCGGTAAACAACGGGACGGAGCGGCTCATTGGGGTAGCAAACCACCGGCTGACGGCGGATCGACTCTACCAGCAAACGCCCATTCTGCTGCTCTGCGCTCGCCTCGCGGGCGAGCAGCTCCAGATCGCGGCGCGTTAGCACACCCACAAGGCGCTTTTGTTCGTCAATGAGGGGATAGAGGCGCTGGCCGTGTTGATGGGAGACGCGCCGCAGCGATTGCAACAGCTCCTTTTGCGGCAGTGAGGCAGGTAGGGCCACAATACTGGTGCGCATCACCTCGCGGATAAAGATGATTTCCAATGGATCGATGGAGTACTCGCGTGTCAGGTGGTAGCCGCGCCGACTGACCTTCTCGGTCAGGATCGAGCGCCGCATTACCAGAACCGTGAAGGCGTGAGCGGTGGTCACAGCAATCAAGAGCGGGAGCAAAGCATTCACATCGTGGGTCAGCTCCAGCATGAAAACAATGCCAGTGAACGGGGAACGCATTGTCCCACCGAGTATAGCTCCCATACTCACCAGAGGCCAGAAGCCAGGTCCCTCGGAGGGAAACACAGGGGCCAGCAGCCCGCCCAGAGCACCGCCCATCAGAAGGAGGGGAGCCAGCACACCGCCCGAGGTGCCCGAGCCAAGCGAAATAGCCCAAATCGCCGACTTAACCAGCAGGACACCCAAAATAATAGCGAACGGGACATTACCTTGTAAGAGAGCGCTAATCGTATCGTAGCCTACACCAAGAGCCTGGGGAAAGATCAGCCCGCCAAGGCCGATAGCCAGTCCCCCAATAGCCGGCCACCACATCCAGTGGAGAGGCAACCTGCGAAAAGCATCCTCCGAGGTATAGACCGCAATCGTTAGAAGGGCCGAAAGTGCTCCGGCCAGCAAACCGACCGCCAGGCAGCAGAGCATAGCGCGGGGGCCGATGAAAGCCGGATGCGGAAGCGTTGGGAAGAGTGGTCCCATACCGATCAGGTAGCGACGCAGCACGGCGGCTGTCGCACTGGCCAGGGCCACGGGGATCATACTGCGTGGCTTCCACTCGAACAATAGCAGCTCCACGGCGAGCAGCACCGCCGCTACGGGCGAAGCAAAAGTAGCCGACATACCCGCTGCAGCGCCAGCAACGAGCAGCGTCTTGCGCTCAGCGCTGCTCAGATGGAAGAGCTGAGCGATCATCGAGCCAAAAGCTCCTCCGGTCATTATGATTGGTCCCTCTGCCCCAAAAGGACCACCGGAGCCGATCGAAATGGCCGCGGAGAGCGGTTTAAGAAAGGCAACGCGCGGTTGCACGCGACTGCCGTTAATCAAGATTGCCTCAATGGCTTCAGGAATCCCGTGACCGCGGATACGCTCTGAGCCGTAGCGCGCCATGAGACCAACGATCAGAGCGCCGATGATCGGCACCAGGATTTCAAAAAGGCCAAGGTGATTCCCTGCTGGCGAAACCAGGGACGTATCGAAGCGCTGATAGAAGAAGAGATTAGTGAATAGACCAATGAGGCGCAGTAAGACAAGAGCGACAACGGCCCCCAAGGCACCAATGACTACGGCTAGCAGAGAAATGAGAATCACTCGGGGCGTCGTCGTAAAGTCGCCAAGGTGCTCGCTGTCCTGGCCCTCATTCTCTCCTCTGAGCACCTGGAGCAGCGTTCTCCAGAGTCGACGGCTCCTGTGCAGCCAGAGAGGCCGCTCTTGAGAACTGTCCAGCTCCGCTGTATCTCCTCGATAAAAAGCAAAGGTCGTCATAACTCTTGATGCTCTTGATCCACTTGATCCGCATTTTCCCGACGAGGCTCAGCCTCCTGCGGCGCAGCAGCCTGAACAGTGTCCTGGAGAATAGCTTGCAGCGCAGCGACCAGGGCCGGCCCAACGATCTGCAGCTCGGCTCGATGATAGGCGGCCAGGGTGCGCAGTACCGTCTCTCCGTGAGAGGTGAGCGAAATGATCACCTGGCGCTGATCGAGTGGGTCGCGTTGTTTCCGCACAAGGTCACGTTCGGTCAGCCGGTTGATCAGCTCTACAGCGCTATGATGCTGAATCTGCAGACGCTCGGCCAGCTCGGTAATGGTGGCCTTACGTCCTTCGGGCAAACCCTTCAGGGCTAACAGCAGCTGGTAATGCTGCGGCTCCAGGCCAGCTTCACGCGCGACCTGCTCGCTGAAGCGCAGAAAGCGTCGGATCTGATAGCGGAATTCGGCCAGAGCGCGGTAGTCGATGGGCAGATCCTGGTGATTGGATGGCATGAGCGGGCTCGTTCTTGCGCTGAAATCTATCGGATTACGATAGAATTGTATGCCGTGGAGCCTGACCCTGTCAAGGGATCGGTGCTCAAGCTGTTCATATATATTCACATAAAGGCATGCGTCTTTATCTATACTTGATCTTTTAGCTATTTTTGTATTTTTTATATGATTATAATCTACTTATGAGCAAAGATCATAATATCGTGATGCACATGAAAAATATTTGTCTTCTGAAAGGAGGAAGAGCAATGCGCGCCCTTGAGCCGAAAGCTATTTCCTGGGCTGGGGCGCTGGGAGGGCTGGTGCTGCTCATCGTCTTAGCGGCCTGTGGAGCGGCGACACCTTCCAGTGGGGCGGCGCCGAACAAGACCGCTGTCGCTGCCACCTTTGCCAGTGTCGTTTTCAGGCACATGCCGACCGGCACAGCGCAGCTCACCTGGACGCCGCAAGATCATACGCTGACCGTCAAGCTCAGCATGCAGGGATTAGTACCGGGTACCAGTCATCCGGCGCACATTCACAAAGGAAGCTGTCAGCATGCGGGACCGGTAGTCTATCCTCTGCCGATGTTGCGGGCTGACGAGCATGGTCAGGCCAGCATCACTGCTATCTTCAGAGGCGAGACTCAGGGCATTCCCGCCTCGGGCTGGTACATCAATGTCCACAATGGACCGACCGCCATTACGGCGGACCAGATTCAGTCGATCTCTTGCGGTGACATCAGCAATCCAGCGGGCGCCTCAGCCAAGAACCGGCAGCAAGTGAGCGTCGCTCTAGGCGAAGATGTGGCCCCAAATCAGGCTACCAGGGGACAGGCTCAGCTCCGTCTGGCGGAGCGCACCCTGACCATCCATGTCTCCATCAGCGGGTTGGCTCCCGATTCGAGCCATGATTTCCAACTTCGTGCCGGTAGCTGCAGCAACATGGGCCAATTGCTCTACAATCTGCAGCCTCTGAAGGCTAACGCGCGTGGCGAGGCCGATACCAGCGTGACGGTCAAGGGAATCAAGACCATTCCTTCGAGCGGCTGGTACCTGGTCCTTTATCAGACTGGTGGCGCCTCACCCGAGGCCAATAGCGATATTATCGCCTGCGGCGATGTAGTTCCAGCCATCTGAGCCTGAAGAGGAGCAATGGCTGCTCTCCTTCTGCTGCTTTTACTACGTGATATGCGCGTCGGGAGGGTCAGCAGCGGCAGAGCTGACCAGAGCTGCCGGCTGTGCCGCTGGCTGGCTCTCTCCTCTCCTACCTGCCTCAAGCCCTGGCGGGCGGACCGTTATTCAAGCCAGGGCTGTTTTCGCTGGCAGGCTTGCCTTGAGGCGACCGCTTAGGATGAGCCAGCCGGCCAGGCAGCCCAGCAGGAAAATGGAAACTACCCCGTGATAGGCGACCACAAAGAAGCGTGGGTCGCCAGCGAAGAGGATGGAGCTGAGATCCCCGCCAATGACATTGGTCGCTGCGTGGGCCAGGCTACTGGCCCAGATGCTGCCGCTCCTGAGCCGCAACCAGCCGAAGATAATCGAGAGCCCAATCGTACAAAGGATGAAGAGCATTGACCCCAACCAGGGATTGGGGTAGCCTTCGTAGCCCATGAAGATCAGGGGCAGGTGCCAGCAACCCCAGATCACGCCCGTGATGATTGCCGCCAGCAACGGGCGCCCCGGGCATAGCCGGAGCTGCAGATAGCTGCGCCAGCCGAATTCTTCGCCCCAGAGGATCGGTGTAACCAGGACTGCGAAGATGAGCAGTTGCAGGAGCAAGACGGGCCAAAGCGCCAGAGGTAGTGGCCCGGTCTGAACCATGTGAAGAGAGAGCTTGAGGAAATGCTGCAGCGTGAAATCCGGTCTGGCTATCCCAAAAAGCAGGCTGACGCTGATGATCAGGCCCATGTTGATGAGCGGCAGCAGAAGCGCAAACAGATAGTAGCGCCACTTTCCTCCTCGCAGCGAGAGCGCTAGACCGGCGTCGCTCAGCCCTTCGCGCGTGATCCAGAGCCGAACGATTAAGGCCGCGATGGCTGGCATGAAGCCACTGAGCAAGGTCACCCCTAGAAAGAGCAGGCTCCTTACAGCTATACCTGCGAGCTGGCTCAGGCCCCAGCAGAGCCAGGCCCCCGCGAATGTGATCAGCAGATACGCGATGATTCCTTTGCGCTGGCTTTTTTCCATGACGGAGCAGTTTCTCCTTTCCTTGCCCCCGTCGCTACTAGGGGGCTGTCTCTTTGTGCTATTTGTTATATAATAGCTATAACAAAAAGTCAAGGTGAGCTGGCCATGTTGATCTTTATCGAACCGGAGAGTGAGAAGCCCATCTATCAGCAGCTTCGCGATCAGATTGTCGAGGGCATTGCCCGCGGCGAGTTGCCGCCGGGAACGGGGTTACCATCGATTCGGCAACTGGCCGCCGATTTTGGTATCAACCTGCATACGGTCAACAAAGCCTACGAGCTGCTGGAGCGCGAAGGCTTCCTTCAGGTACGGCGCAAGACGGGGGCGGTAGTTCAGCCGACGGGGCGCCTGGCTGAGGACTGGGAGGCCCGTCTACGCACGCTGCTCGCTGAGGCGCTTGCCCAGGGGGTACCCGCTGAGGAGATTCTAACGCGCTGCCAGCGTGTGTTGACTGCCCTGGCTGATCACGGCCAGCCTCATCAGTAGCTCGACAGGAGAAAGGGACAGGAAGGGGCACGTGCTATGCATGCTCTGTATGCCTCTATGAATGCTATTATGCTGGTTGGAATTAATATGATCTGTTGGCTCTGGCCTGATCTGGCGCCGCCAACGCTGGTTTTCGGGGTGCGCATCCCGCCAACGCATGTGAGCGAGCCGGTAATTGCTCAGCTCCGGCAGCGCTATCGGCTGGCATTGCTACTAGCAGGGTTGGCTGAATTGTTGGCAATGCTGCTGCTAGCCTGGCTCCTGCCGCTGTGGTGGCAGATTTGGATGCTGCCCATCTTAGTACTAGGGACGGTGGTGGTCGCTGGCTGCCTCTATGCTCTCATGCATCGCACGCTCCGACGTGTGAAGGAACGTGAAGGCTGGTACAGCGGTCTCCGTCAGGCGGTCGTGGTCGAGGTGGGGGGACCCGAGCAGCATACGCGGCCTTCCTCGCTGTGGCTGGCGCTGGATTTGTTGCTCTTGGGGGCGCTCTGGGGGCTGATGGTCGTGCGCTATCCGGTGCTACCTGAGCGCATTCCGCTCCATTTTGGTATCAATGGTCAGGTTGACCGTTGGGGCGGGAAAGAGGAGCTGCTCTTATTATCCTTGTTTATCCTGGTACTGAATGTTCTCCTTCTCGGATTGGCGCTCAAGCTCCCTCAAGGAAGCCGGCAGCTTGATCCGGCAGATCCAGAGCAGGCGCGCCGTGATCGGCAACGCAGGCAGCAGGCTTTGAGCAATATGCTGGCTGCCATGCTTGGGATCGTCAATCTCAGCTTCTTTCTGATCCTCCTGCTGCTCACGCAGGTCATTCCGCTGACAGCGAGTATGAGTGTGCTCATACTGGTGCTGGTGCTGCTCTCGCTGGGGCTGCCGAGTCTGACGGTCTTCTACATTGCTCAGACCAGGCCCACGCAGATCTACGCTATGCGCACGAACTACGTGGCACACGACGACGATCGCTACTGGAAGGCCGGGTTCTTCTATGTTAATCGCGATGATCCGGCTCTCTTCGTAGAAAGACGCGTGGGAGTGGGTTGGACTGTCAATATGGGCCATCCGCTGGGCATCGGGCTGGTGATTAGCCTGCTGCTCGCTGTGGTTGTTGTGCTGCTGGGGCTGCTGCTCCTTGGGCCGCACTGAGGCAATGCGGGAGAGGAGGGGACTGGGGTAGATTATATGCTACAATCAGGAAGAGAAGGGCGACCCGAAGCGGGGTCGTCCAAAACCGCTTTGCTACCAGTCTTTCCTGTCTCAGGAGCAGCAGTATGAGTGTAAGCGCGAGACGGCGCAAATTCTGGGGCTGGGGCTATGAGGGGGACATCCTCAGCGAGGAGGAACTCACCTGGCTCGAAGGGACGTGGGCGGCCTTCTTTGGGGTTAATCAGTTCGAGGTGACTCCGCCGCCAACAGTGGAAGAGATTGACCTGCGTCCACCGCGTCTGAGCATCCCCTCTGCGCTTGCGGCCATTTGCACTACGGAACCCTATGAGCGCCTGCGCCATGCCTATGGTGCTTCTTTCCCTGATTCGGCCCGTGCCTTCGCGCGTGACTTCTCTCATCCACCCGATGTGGTAGCCTATCCGCGCGCGGTCCAGGAAATTGCAGCTCTGCTCGACTGGAGCTATGCCAACGATATCGTGGTCATCCCCTTCGGTGGGGGGACAAGCGTTGTGGGGGGGGTCGAGCCTCCTGCGGCGGCGGAGCGGGTGCTGACCATCGATTTGACGCGCATGCAGCGCGTGTTAGAGATCGACGAGCGGTCACAGGTGGCCTTAATCGAAGCTGGAGCCGCTGGTCCGGTGCTGGAAGAGCAACTTCGGCCCGGAGGCTGGACGCTGCGTTTCTTCCCTCAGTCCTTTGAATTTTCGACCCTTGGGGGCTGGATTGCCACGCGCGCCGGTGGTCACTTTGCGACCCTGGCCACGCACATCGACGATCTGGTCGAGAGCGTCGAGCTGGTGACGCCGCGCGGCTTGATTGTCTCGCCGCGTTTCCCGGCCTCGGGGGCTGGGCCTGATCCGCAGCGTCTCTGGCTAGGCTCGGAGGGTACCCTTGGCTTGATCACGCGGGCCTGGGTGCGCATTGTGCGTCGCCCGCGCTTTCGCGCTTCAGCTAGCGTGCGCTTTGAGGATTTCGTCAAAGCTGTGGAGGCTGTCCGTGCCATTGCTCAGGCTGGCCTCTATCCAGCCAATTGCCGTCTCCTTGATCCTCTGGAGAGCCTGGGCAGTGGCCTGGGCAATGGCGCGCAGGCGTTTTTGATACTGACATTTGAGTCGGCAGACCATGCGCTTGATCCCTGGCTGCGGCGTGCGCTCGAATTGTGTGCTGACTATGGGGGAGTCGTTGAGTCGCAGGCCAGCGAACCCGGGGAGGGAGAGGGCCACCATCGGGGGGCTGCGGGTCGCTGGCGTCAGCGCTTTTTGCGCATGCCGTGGTATCGTGAGGCGATGACGGCGCGGGGCATTATCTCGGATACCTTCGAGACTGCCGTGACCTGGGAGCGCTTACCGCGCCTCTATGAGCAGGTACGACTCGCAACTGCCCAGGCCATACGCGAGGTGACTGGCAAGGCTGGCTGGGTCAGTTGCCGTCTGACGCATGTTTACCCCGATGGGGCGGCGGTCTATTTCACCTTCTGTGCTCTCGGTCAGAAGAGGTCGCTCGTGGAACAGTTCTGGGAGATCAAGCGTGCGGCTCTCGGCGCTGTGACGGAGCAGGGGGGCACGATTACCCATCATCATGCTGTTGGGCGTGATCATCGTCCCTGGTACGATCGTGAGCGGCCTGCTCTCTTTGCTGAGGTGCTGCGCGCTGCTAAGGAGGTGCTTGACCCTCACTGGCTGCTCAATCCGGGGGTGCTGCTCGACCCCCCACCGGTCCGCGCGTGATATAGTAATAGGCAGTGGACGCGAAGCCCAGGTACAGCGCTGGCACGCCTGAGCAGCCCCTACTTGCAGATACTGGATGAGCAACGGAGCTGATGTGGGGGAGATGAATAAGGGGCGAAGAAAGAGAAGGTGCGGTAAACAAAGATCGGCTGGCCTGGCGTCCTGATCTCAAGAGCGAAGACAAGGGAGTATCGACGTGGAACTCAGCGGCAAAACTGTCATGGTGACAGGAGGCGCTTCCGGTCTGGGGGCGGCCTGTGTGCGACTCTTCAGTCAGAGCGGTGCGCATGTGCTCATCGCTGACATTAACAGCGAAGGAGGTCAAAAGCTCGCCCAGGAGATCGGCCCTGCGGCGCGCTTTGTGCAAACGAACGTGGTTGAGGAAGCCTCGGTTCAGGCCGCGCTCAAAGAGGCCCAAGAGGCCTTTGGCGGTCTGCATGTCCTCGTAAACTGTGCTGGCATTGGTCTTGCTGAGCGCACCCTTGGCAAGCAGGGCCCTCATAGTCTTGAGGCCTTTACACGGGTCATCCAGGTCAATCTGATCGGCACTTTCAATGCTCTGCGTTTGGCGGCGCAGGTTATGAGCAACAATGAGCCGAACGCTGAGGGAGAGCGAGGAGTCATTATCAATACGGCCTCGGTGGCGGCCTTCGATGGCCAGATTGGCCAGGCTGCTTATTCGGCCTCTAAGGGTGGTATTGTTGGGATGACGCTTCCTGTAGCCCGTGACCTGGCACGCAATGGTATTCGAGTGGTCACCATTGCTCCTGGTATCTTTGACACGCCGCTGATGGCGGCTTTGCCTGAACCGGCGCGCGTCTCTCTGCTGCAACAGGCACCGTTCCCGCCACGCCTGGGTAAACCGGAGGAATATGCTTTGTTGGCGCGCCATATTGTTGAGAATCCAATGCTCAACGGCGAAGTCATCCGCCTGGATGGAGCGATTCGTCTGCCCTACCTGATCCGTTGAAGTTGTGAGTTGTGAGCTATAAAGCAGGGGCCGCCTGGGAAAGCATTGCAGCGCTCCTTTTTTCTTTCGGTCGGTCGGGACACTGTTCAAGCCCGCTGAGGGATTAGAATAGAATGAATGAACGAAAGAAAGAAAAATGAGTGCCTTTGGAACCGGGCGGCCCCTATTTTGCTGTCGCCTCTCTGGAGGTGATGAGTGTGGTGGCCTGATCCGCAAGGGAGATCAGGGCGACGGCAAAGACAGGGCGAACATGGGCTGATCGCTGCTGCCATGAGGCTTCCCCTCCCTGGTAAGTCCCCCTGGAGCTACTGGCGAGGGACAGGTCGCGCGAGCATGTGAACCTATGAGCATTAGCCTGGCCAGTCCTGCAAGTAGTCTTCGAAGGGAGTATCGTGCGGGCCATCGCCGCCGATCTCGCAAATCCACTCATCGGCAAGGTGCTGTCCATAGTGCCGGCTCCCTTCGACCACGACGAATAAGTCATGATCGGCGTGATCAGCAAGCATCTTCCAGAGGGCGCGGCTGAGCTGGTGCTGTTTGTGGTTAGGCTGGGAGGGGTCTTTCCCGTGCAGGAAGAAGAGGGGCTGCTTTTGCTCAGGGGGAAAGACCTGGCCCAGGAAAAGCATCTTATAACACAAGGGGCAGAAGAGATGTGCGTAGCGGCTTGGGAGGAGGGCCTCTTGAGGAAAGGAAGTGGTTTCCGGGGAGGTGAGTATAGGGCCTTCATAGAGCGGGGCATAGGCCTCGGGCAGGATACGGAGGGAGAGACGATGGTAGCGGTCAAGGGCGGCAGGTCGGCGGCGCTGCAGAAAGCGGGGGAGCCAGATGGAGACAGGGATAGGGTCGGGCACAAGAAGGGTGATGAGACCCTGCTGTTGAGAGGAGAGCTGGAGGGCGGCGCGCTGCAGGGTGTGTTCGAAGGCGAAGAAGGAGGAATGGGGCAGGTGAACGATCTCGTGGCTGGGGGAGGACGGCCAGGGAGTAGTAGAGGAGACAAGGGGTTGTAAGCCCGGCCAGTCGCGGAGGTATGCCTCGAAGGAGAGAGCGCAAGGGCCAGAGCCGCCAATCTTCCGGCTGGCTGGGTCGTTGAGGAGGTTCTTATAGCTTGTGTCATCGCCCGTGAGGACATTCAAGCAGTGGCCCGCATGATCAGCCAGCATCTTCCAAAGGACGGTGTTGTAGATGCTCTGGCTGTGGGGCGGGTCACCCTCCTGGCCACTGTGGAAGTAGGCCACCAGATTAAAGATGCCCATGCTGCGATAGAAAGCTTTACCTAGAGAGAAGTAGACTTTACAGTCCATGCAGGCGAAGATGGCGTCAGCACTGTGACTCATCCCTGTCTAGCCTCCTTTCAGAAGAGTGCTATGGGTCAAGGAAAGTTGCTTCGCTTGCAAGCAGTCTGGCATGGGCTGCCGCCTGAGTGCGCTGGCTGGCGCACGGGCGAGCAGCTGTGTTGATCTGCCTGCTATGAAGGTTCATCCAGGCAGCGGCGAAAGGGGCCAAGGTGCGCCTGGGTTAGTTCTCTTGGTCTTTAATCGGTTGCTGCTTACCCTCTCCGGCTCCTGGATGAGGAGAGGCCTGGCGGCCCGGAGATGGGTGGCGCCCGCCTGTATATAGATCTCAGCCTGGCCAGTTGTGCAAGTAGTCCTCGAAGGAGAGATCGGAGGGGCCATCGCTGCCGATCTCACAGGTACCGGCTTCGGCGAGCGTATGGGCGTAGCGGGGGTCGTCCGAGACGAGGACGGACAGTTCATGCTCGGCGTGGTCGGCGAGCAGCTTCCAAAGAGCGCGGCTGAGGGGCTGCTGATGGTGGTTGGGTAGGGGAGGGGTGTGGCCGCGGAGGAAGAAGAGAGGGCGGCCCGTGTCGTCGAGGGAGGCGGAGCCGAGGAAGAGCATGACATGGCAGTGGTGACAGAAGAGGTGAGCGTAGGAGCTGGGCGTAGGAGGGAGCGAGGGTGCGG
Source organism: Thermogemmatispora argillosa (assembly GCF_059696725.1). Lineage (NCBI taxonomy): Bacteria > Bacillati > Chloroflexota > Ktedonobacteria > Thermogemmatisporales > Thermogemmatisporaceae > Thermogemmatispora > Thermogemmatispora argillosa. The sequence continues at coordinate 4,064,716 of NZ_AP019377.1, forward strand.
GAGAGGGGGAGGAAGGAGAGGGGGTGGCAAGAGGTCCCTCGTAGAGGGGGAGATGGGCCTCGTGGAGGATGCGGAGGGAGAGGTGGCGGTAGCGGTCGAGGGAGGCAGGCTGGCGGCGCTGCAGGAAGCGGGAGAGCCAGGAGGAGGCGGGGAGAGGGCAGGGGACGAGGAGGGTGATGAGGCCCTGGGGCTGAGAGGAGAGCTGGAGGGAGGCGCGCAGCAGGGTGCGTTCGAAGGCCAGGAAGGAGGGATGGGGGAGGCGAAGGAGTTCGTGGGAGGGGGAGAGGGAGGGCAGAGGAGCAGAGGAGGGAGGAAGCAGGCCAGGCCAGTCTTGCAGGTAGTCTTCGAAAGGAATATCGTGGTTGGAATCGCCTCCGATCCTGCGGGCCTCTGAGTCGGTGATGAGGAGATCATAGTCCGTGCTGTCCTCAACGAGAGCGCGGAGGCGGTGGCCAGCATGGTCGGCGAGCAGCTTCCAGAGAGCGGCGTTATCAATGGATTGGGTATTGATTGGCTGGTTTTGACCGCCGAGGTGGAAATAGAGAATCCGATTATCTGGGACTCTTGGGGTCCTGTAGATAGCTTTACCGAGAGAGAGATGTATTTTGCAATCCATACAAGCGAACCGACCGTAGATACTCATCCTTGCTGGACTCCTTTGTATGCTGAGGTGAGAGAGTGCCTGTCTATACTGTACCGCAACGGATCGCGATAAGCGGCCGAGCGTGCTGCTGGCTGGTTATCTCATCTCCTCACCTCCAAGGGGTGAGCCAGTGCTTCAGCCAGGATAGCTGCGGGATTGCGACTGAACGTGATGCGCTGTGCCAACCTTTTTGTCCAAACAGTCCTCGAAGGAGCGATCGGAGGGAGCCATCGCTGCCGATCTCACAGGTACCGGCTTCGGCGAGCGTATGGGCGTAACGTGAGTCGCCTGAGACGAGGACAGACAGAGCGTACCCGGCATGGTCGGCGAGCAGCATTGTCGATCACGAGCCTATGAGTGGAGGCAGCGCGACCCAGATGGAAGCAGATAACCTTGTCAAGAGATGCATAATGGATGGCTTTCCCCAGTGAGAGTTCCATTTTGCAGTCCATGCAAGCTCAGATGCCATGCAGGCCCGTACTACAAACTAACTTCCTCCCTTCTTGGGCGAGAAGGCAGCGCTCTACCTCTTGCTGCCAGTAGAGATCAAATCAAGCATCACTGGACGAGAGAGACATAGTCTTCCCCTTCCTTTTCTTGTTCTTGACGCTTTCCCCGGACAGGGCTGGCAATTGCCTCCAGCTCTGCCTCCTGCCCCTGCCGTGCAGCGTGCTCCAGAGAGACGTAGCAATCCTCCACGCGCCGGCTTTCAGGAACGCAGCGCCGCTCTCAGGCTGCCCCTTCCGTTCTACCTGCCTCCTCTGCATGCTCGCCCACTCCCTCCGGTGGCGCGACCAGCGGTAGGGCAAACCAGAAAGTCGAACCTGCCCCTTCTCGGCTCTCGACACCCACCTCACCACCCTGCTGCTGGATGAGACGCCGACTGATATAGAGGCCCAGGCCAAGACTGGCCCCGGCGTTCTGGTAGGGTCGAATACCGGGCACCTGATAGAAGCGCTCCCAGATATGCTCACGAGCCTCTTCAGGCAGTCCTGGGCCGGCGTCGCGTACCCAACAACGCACAACGAGATCGTTACGCTCCACCCCCACCTCAATCGGTTGCTCGGGAGGCGAATACTTTAGTGCATTAGTGAGATAATTATGGACGACCTGCTCAATGCGATCTCGATCTATATAGACAAACAGAGGCTCCTTCTCAGGTAGATTGAGCTGGATAGTGCGCTGAGGAAAAGCCAGTTGCAGATCCTGCACTGTCTCGCGCACAATCTCCACCAGATTCCAGTGAGCCTGGCGTAACTCTAGGGTCTCATCATGATTGCGAGCCATCTCCAAAAGATCGTTAATCAAACGGTTCTGACGACGCAAATGCTGCTCTCCACGCTCTAGAAGCCCCTGAGCCTGCTGGAAAAGCTGCTGGCGCGTCTCCTCATCCAGCTCCGCTGAATGGGCCAGACGGCGCAACAAGCGGCGTGCAAGCTGAAGGTTACCAAGCAGAGCCGTCAGCGGCGTCTTTAACTCATGGGTAGCCAGACTGAGAAACGCATCGCGTTGGCGCTCGAGTGCTGTTTGCTTGCTGATATCGAGCATAGTGCCGATATAACCAGCGGACTGAAGACGAGCATCGCTGTAGGGAGTAGTACGAACCAGCATATCGTGGTACTCGCCATCGGCGCCCAACAGGCGAAATTGAGCCTCATAGGGCTGCTGCTCTGTTAAGGCCATACGCCAGTGTTCCAGCACCCGCCGGCGATCGGACGGATGGATAGCATCGGTCCATCGCCAGCCCTGACACGCCTCCAGCGAAAGCCCGGTAAAGCGCTCCCAGGTGGCATTGAAATAGACCGCAGCTCCTGTCGTATCAGTCTGCCAGATAATAATAGGGGCGTGCTCGGCCAGGCTGCGGAAGCGCTCCTCACTGGCCTTCAGAGCCGCCTCGGCCTGCTTACGCTCCGTAATATCGCGCGAGATAGCAAGCAAATAAGCGATACGGCCTCCGTGATCGAAGAAAGGAGTGATGGTCACCTGCCACCAGCGAGGAGACCCTTTCATGGTTGGGCAGAAACCTTCAAAATGCCCCACCCGTCCAGCGCGAGCCTCAGCCAGAGCCTGCTCCGCCAGGCGGCGACCCTCGCCTGACCAGAAAGTCACCCACTCACTATTGAGACAACTGGCGACATCCTCGATCTCCAAAGCCCGAATACCGCCGCGATTGAGCCAGAGCAAGTGCCCCTCATGATCGAGCAACTTAATGCAATCGGGGCTATTGTCGATGATCTCACGAGTATGGCTTTCCTGCAGCAATTCTTCGATAGAAGGTCCCCTGGCAGGAGGCCCCTGCTCTGGAAATGTTCCTGCCATTGCGGCTACTCCTCTTTTCCTGATCGAATGAAATCCGAGTCACAACGCTTTTAATTATGCCACTATTTTCGCTCTTTGGGGATTCTCTCCGGCTTGCAGGTACTCAATAGCTTACCGCTCACTGGCCTCATCGGCGTCAGACGCCGTTGAGGGAGGAGTCCCTTCGGCAGATGGCGAAGAAAAAGGCCCGCCCACACCTGAGCCTGTGGCCTCCGAGGTCCCAGAGGCCGGCCCCGCTGGCCCGCCCATAATAATCTGGCGCAAAAAGACCGTATTAGGGACCGAGAGCAAGCGCGTCTGCCCCGCTTTGTCCCTGACCTCCAACGTCGTGTACATACCCGACGTGGCCTGGAAGCGTCCCTCATACTCGCCAAAACGCAGCTCCTGAGAGGGAGAGAAGTGGCGACGAATATAATAACCTGCGATAATATTGCGAGCCGCCTCCTGCGAACCGAAGCCGAAGCTTAAAGCAATAGCCAGCCCCAAAGCTGCCAGCAAGATCGTAAAGCTCGTCGTGAGCACCGTCGTATCAATGCCGAGCAGCGAAATAGCAATGATCACCAAAAAGGCCAGAAGAACGTACTCCACCAATGAAGCCAGCAAGCGACTGTAGGCAATATTGACACTGCGCGCCAGCGCCGCCACGGTCGCGGCCAAGAAACGCGCCCCCAGGCCGCCAAGCAAGACCAACAAAGCGGCGCTGATTGCCCGCGGCACAAAGTGCAGAATAGCATCCAAAAAGTCAACCAAACTGATGAATTCCAGCAAGCGAGCAGCAGATGTAAAGAAACTCAACAACAAGAAGAAGAAAACCGCGTTTGCCAAAAAGCGAGGCACCGAAGGCGAGAGACCCAGCCGACGTAAAAAAGCTGTAAAGCCGAGACGCTCACCAAGCTGCTGCACCCCCACATGATCCAGGAAGAAGCGCAGCCCCCAGCGCACCAGCAAGCTAATCACATAGCCGATAGCCAGCAGCAGCAAGCTATTAATCAGTCGAGGGACGAACGAAGCAATTTCCAGCAGCGTCTTGCTCAAACTATCGATAACTGGTTGAATACTCATTGCCTCCCTCATCTTCCTTACCAGATTGCATCAAGTGCAGCACCTGCTTACTGATGCTGAACTGAACTGGCACCTATCTGCCGCCTGACGGCCTGCTCCTTTCCCCTAACAGCCCGCCCTTCCTGGACCCAGCACTTGGGCCGAGAGCCGGCGCGCCCGACTGGCCCGCTGCAGACGCAGAGGAAGGACCAGCCGGGCTGGCATCGGTGGGCGAACAGAGGACGGACCAACCCAGCGAACAAAGCAAGCCGAAGCGAAGGACACTGAGGAACCAGCTCAAGAAGGCCTCGCTTCCACCTGCACAGCGGCAGCCCCTTCGTTACTCTCCCAGTGCGGAGCCAGTAGGGTGCCAAGCATCTGCAGCAACTCTCTCAACCAGGTGGTCAAAGCCAGAGCTGAGAGATCAAGTAACTCCAGGCTGCAGCGCTCTTGATGAAGACGGGCCAGAATGCGGCGCTCCAGATCGCCAGACACAGAAGGCGCCGCGCCTTCGCGCTGCCGCAGGGCCTGAAAAAAAACATGGACCTGGCGCGCAACCTCGAATTCACGGCGACAATCCGGACAGACTGCCAGCGCCGCCCGAGCCTCCACCTGCTGAGCTGGGGATAGACTGCCGTCGACCAACTCTGGAAGAAGGGATCGCAGTTCGTCACAATTCATGACTGCTCCTCTGCTGTCTTCCGCTGCCGCAGAACCTGCTGAGCCTCTTGCGGAGAACGCTGACGCTCTGCACGCCCTGAGCGAGAGCGAGAGTGCACTACCCGTGCATAATGGCCGCAGAGCTTGAGAAAGAGACGCTGGAAAGCCAGCCGTGCCCGATGCAAACGCATCTTAATAGCCCCCAGGCTTAGATCGAGCGCGCGCGCCATATCGTCGTAGCTCAGCTCCTCCAGCTCACGCATCACAAGAATCTGCGCCTGCTCTCGCTCCAAAGTGCAGAGAACTGTATTAATGCAATCTCTTAGCTCGTTACGAAGCAACTGTTCTTCGGGATGAGCCAAAGCGGCCGCTGCCGCCGGTGAGGGCTGGAACCGCTCTGGCACCTGCTCGATAGGGGAAGCCCACGGATGGCGCCGACGCCGCTCCAGCGAGTCCAGGGCGGCATTAGTAGCCATGCGATACAACCACGTTGAGAATTGGGCGGGTTGCTTAAGCTGGGGCAAGGAGTAGTAAGCCTTGAGCAAGACATCCTGAGTGATATCCTCAGCTTCTTCCCGGTTGGCGACGATCCGATAGACCAGGGTATAGATGCGCTGGGTATAGCGCCGGACCAGCTCCTCAAAGCTGCGCGTGACCTCGGGCAGCTCCCGCTGACAGCGCATCACCAGAGCCGCATCGCTAAGCATGCTCTCGTCCAAGGACGTATTCCACCTGCTAAAGAGCTGGCATGACCGCCTGCATGGCTGTCCACCCTGCTCATCCGCCTCACTGCGCGCTAACCCTCTTCTCGGGCAGAAAACCCGGTCCGGGGATAGCTCTCACAAGAGCTGTCCGTCCTCTCCTGAGCCAGGAGAGAAGAGATGTTAACGGACAGGAGATCATAGGCCGACGGAGAGCGCAAGCAGCTCAGCCCCTGGCGGCCATGCCAGGGCAGAGTCAGGAACGGGGCGAGAGAGAGAGCGAGCAAGCAAGCAAACAAGAAGAAAGCAAGCAGATGAATAGCTTCGCTTCGCTTCGCTTCGCTCAGCTCAACTCAGATCAGATCGCGCCGGCGTCCCTGCAAATCCTCCCAAAGAGTCACCACATTAATACGGCCCTCGGCAATCCCGCCAACCAGCCAGCCCAGAAAGGCAAGCACAGCTACCAGGAGCGCAGCACCAAAGCCAAAAGCTACCCAGACTACCCCGAGAGCAAAGCCTAACACCAGGCCCAAGGTACGGGCGGTCATCTTCTCACTTCCTCCTTTCATCTCAGCGCATTGCGCACTGCCCTGCCCTCGCTCATCTACAAACGACCAGCCAGCCAGTCAACCTGAGCAGATCGAGCGGGGCACGGTCTGTTTTCCTTAGCGGACTCGCCTACCACGTCCTGGAGAGGCGACCTGCGTTGCAATCTCTACCCGCGCCACCGGCAGGCCAAGGTGATGCTGGAGTGTCTGCTGTAGCTTCTCCTGAAGCGTCTTGCCCACCTCCGGCGCCGCCACATCAGGAGCAATCGCCGCCTGAACGCGCACACGCAGGCCCTGTTGCTCCTGACGCACCGCACCACGGGTCTCTAGAATGCCTGGCACTGTCCCGGCAACATAGCGCACCAGCTCATTGACGCTGCTACGCGTTACAGCAACCATGCCCCGGCTATCATGTTGAATAACAAATTGGGCTGGTGGACGCTTGCCCGGCAGCAGCTCGACAATGAGCAGGATCAGACCGACCAGCGCCAGACCTACTCCCACGAGAGTCGCGGTAGTAGCATCGGCCTGGTTAAGATGGCTCAAGAACTCCCACTGCCGCAGCAAGAACCCACCAGGACTGACCTGAGCTGCGGTGACTAAGCCTGCTTCCAGCAAGATGAGCGCGACTCCCACCACCAAAGCCGCCAGGCTCAAGAGCAAGATTAACAAGCGATTGAATATATTTCTCATAGCACTTCCTCAGAAAAGCAGAGAGAAACGGCGTTCCCACTCGCCCACCAACAAGACAGCATGAAAGCAGGGAGTGGGAGCGTGCGTTATGACGGCAGCCTTTAACGCACATCGTCAAAGAAGACGTTAATCATTCGCGCAGGCCGCTGTCCGACCTGAACAAGCACATGCCTGACTGCAGCGCGAATCTGCTCGCTCAACTCCAGCAGAGAGAGCGCATGGCTACTGCTAGCGCTGGACGGACGGAGACGCCGCTGAGGCTGAGAGCCAGCGCTACCGCCAGCGCCGGCGGGGCCACCGCTAGTGGCATGGCCATCTCGCCGCACTGGGGAACTGCACAGAGCCTGCTCGGCCAACACCACCCGGACATCCACCTCCAGCGAGTCGGGCGTGGGGCGTTTCAACACTACCCCACGCACGAACTCGCCAGGGCCATAGGTACCTTCACGGGCGAAGCGACCCGCGCTTAGCTCTAGCACCGCTGGAAGTTGACAAACCGCCTCTGCCACCGCCCGCGCCAGCGAGAGATCATCAAGGCTCGTCGGGGCCGCTTGCTGCTCAGTCATACCCCTGGCCATCCTCTCTGCTATTGCACACGCGGCTGATTCTGGCGCGCCTGCTCTTCAGGGAAGTAGAGGTCGGTCACTGCAATGTTGACCTCTTTGACCGTGAGGCCGGTCATGGCCCCCACCCGATTGATGATATTCTGACGCACCGCTGCCGCCACCTGGGGGATGCTCACACCGTAATCGACCACCATGTTCAGATCGATGGCCGCCTCCTGCTGCCCAACCTCAACGTTGACACCAAGTGAGCGTGTATCTCCACCGGTGACGCGGCTGGCCAGACCGGCAATGGCCGCACCTGCCCCCGTGGGGACCAGATCATGCACACCCTCAATCTCACGGGCAGCAATGCCGGCAATCTTGGCCACAACATTATCCGCAATCGAGGTCTTCCCTTGCGGGGTCACAGCCTCCAACCCACGCCCCGTCGTCGCCGGAGCAACTCCACGAATCGGGCCGTGCTGAGTGGCCGTAGCTGTTGCGGTCGTCTGTTCATCAGGACGATCTGCCATTCTGTGAACCTCCTTTGATCGTATGGAAGAGTAGCTGTCTCTGTTGATTCTTTTCTCGCGTTGCCTCTGTCGTAACCTTCTGGCTGCTCAGGCCCTAGACAAAAGGAAGATGGCTACCGAAAAGGGCCTGTCAGGCTGCTCTCATCTTTATGATAGAGAGGATGCGAATGTCCATCACCGAAAGAGAGAGACGGCAGAACTTTCAAAAAGTCACGCCTCTCTTTTGGCTGGTGCCGACCAGCAGGCGCCATCTTTCTGCTACAAGAGAGACTCCACAAACAGACACGGCCTGTCCCGGTCCTGCGTTTCTGCCCAGAACGAAACAGTGAACAAACACACAAACAGAAAGCCAGGTGTAGCTGAGCTTAACAAAGCTCACACAGTTTTCCAATCAGATTCTCATAAAGAGCTGCTATGCTGAAGAGGGCGGATTATGGGAACCGGCCAAAGCTCTCTGCTGCTTGCCCATCAAGCATCGTCTCCTCTTTTGCTGCTTCAGCGAGGCTGACGGCATAGAGAAAGCATCGCAAGAAGAAGAGAGAAAAGGGCAGAGAGCCAGGTAAAGCGAGCCGTAAGCTAATGCAGCCAACTGCTGCCCTGACGTAACAGCGAATGTGAGCATTCGGGGGAGGAAGGCATGCATATTCTTGTCGTTGAGGACGAGAAGCGTCTAGCCTATCTCTTGCGCCGTGTGCTGCAAGAGGAGCGGCACACGGTAGATCTGGCCCATGATGGTCAGAGCGGCCTGGATCTGGCGCTCTCGGATACTTATGACATCGTCATTCTTGATCTGATGCTGCCAGGGATCGATGGATTAGAGATTTGTCGACAGATGCGCGCCGAGCACATTACGACGCCCGTTCTCATGCTGACGGCGCGCGGCGCTATCGAGGATCGGGTGACTGGCCTGAATGTGGGGGCTGATGATTATCTGACCAAGCCCTTTGCTATGGCCGAGCTGCTAGCGCGCATCAATGCTCTGCTGCGGAGACGCGACCGCCGCTTTGATGATAATCTGCAACTGACCGTCGGCGACCTGACCCTTGATCTGGTGCGTCACGAGGCGCGCCGCGCGGGACGTGTTATTGAACTGACAGCGAAAGAGTTTGCTTTGCTAGAGTATCTCATGCGCCATCCCGGTCAGGTGCTGAGCCGCACGCAGATTATCAATGCCGTCTGGCGCTATGACATTGATGCCCTCTCTAATGTTGTTGACATCTATATCCACTACTTGCGTGATAAGATCGATCAAGGTTTTGCTTACCCATTGATTAAAACCGTGCGCGGTGTGGGCTATAAAATCGAGGCGCGAGAGAACGGCAAGTAAACCAAGGATAGAGCTATGTTCCAAGGCCACAGATGGATAGGAAACGGCCTTTTGCCAAGGCCCAGGCGGCGGCCACTGGCCCAAGAAGCGGGAGCAAGCCTCTTCCGCGGCCTGCGCACGCGCCTGACACTCTGGTACTGCGGCGTGCTGGGGGCGGCGCTCATCCTCTTTGGCGTAGCGCTCTACTTCGGCGCCCACTATTTTCTCTTACAGCCGCTGCAAGACTCGGCTCAGCAACATGCGCGTATGCATGCCGAGCAATGGCTTGCCGGGCATCTTGATCGGGCCTGCGCCTCTCCCATGCCTGGCAATCCTTTCCCTGCGCCCAGCAAAGAAGGTCCGGCGATGGAATGGGTGCTGTGCTTTGATGCTCAGGGCCATCTTCTGATTGACAGCATTGATCAGCTTCCGCCGGGTCTTCTCAGCGGTACCCTCGTCCAACAAGCCGTTCAAGAAGGCAATGCCAGCGACATTGTTGACGGGGGGCGCTCCTTCGGAGCCATCTATCGCTATGCTCTTGCGGTACCCAGTGCCAGCGGCTCGGGGGTCGCAGGCGTTGTGATGGTAGGCGAATCGATCCAGGCCCAGGAAAATGCCCTCTCCTTACTCCTGATCCTGCTGCTTTGCCTTGGGGCTGTGAGTCTGCTCGGAGCGGGCATCGGCGGCCTCTTTCTGGCTAACCGGGCCCTGGCCCCAGCCCGTCTGGCCTGGGCCAATCAGCAGCGCTTCATCGCCGACGCCTCACATGAACTGCGCACACCACTCACTCTGCTGCGCGCCGATGCGGAGGTGCTGCTGCGCAGTCGTGAGCGCCTGCAGGGAGAAGATGCCGCCCTCTTGGAAGATATCGTCACCGAAACCAACCATCTGGCGGCCATCGCTAGCAATCTGCTCACCCTGGCCCGCCTTGACAGCGGCCAAGTGCACCGCGAGCACGAGGTTGTTGACCTGGCGGCGCTGGCCCATAATGGGGCGCGGCGCATTCGGGCGCTCGCTGCCCAGAAGGCCATTCAGGTGCGTGAGGAGCCGCTGAGAAGGCCGTATGTCATCGGCGACCCTTTGCTACTCGAACAGGCCATTCTCGTCCTTCTCGACAACGCCCTCAAATATAACCGGCAGGGCGGCAGCGTTCTTATTCGCACCCTGGAACGCGACGGGCGGGCCTGTCTAGAAGTTCACGATACGGGCATTGGTATCCCACCAGAGCATCTGCCCCACCTGGGAGAGCGCTTCTATCGCGTCGATAAGGCGCGCTCGCGCGAGGCTGGCGGCACTGGCCTGGGCCTCTCGATTGCACGCAGCATCGCCAGGCTCCATCGTGGCCAACTGACCCTGGCCAGCGTGCCCGGCCAAGGCACCATTGCTACGCTCAGCCTGCCGTTAGCGCATAGTCAGCGCTCAACGACGCCCCAGCAGCGAAAAGATCATACCGGAATATTTCCAGGTAAAGAAGTAAAATTATGAATAAAATGGCCTGCAGTTGTAAGGCAGAGTTTTTTCTCCGCAGGGGGATTCTCTCCCAATCCGGTAAACGGTGCTCCAATTCAACGTAAAAGATAGAGAGCGGATCAATTGTAGATGACGGCATATTGCTTTTACAGGGAGGAACTATGAAAAGGAAGAGCATCATCGTTGCGGTTGTAGTCGTGGTGGTCATCGTCGCTGCGCTCATCGGCGGCTTCCTGGTCTATGCCCAGCACTTTGCCAGCAGCGTCAATCAGCCGCATCAGGCGGCAGGCCCGATCAGTGTCACCGGGACACCGACCACGATTGCAGGGCTGCGCACTTTCCAGATTGTGCCGGACCAAACGACGGCCAGCTATAGCGTCTACGAGAACCTCATCATCGAGAACAAGCCGCATAACAAGGTCGTCGGCACAACCCATGCGGTCCAGGGTAGCTTTGGCGTGCGTACCGAGCCTTCGCCGCTGATCGCCAACGTGAAAATCACCGTTGATCTGCGTACCCTGCAGACCGATTCGCCACGACGCGACAACTATGTGCAGCGCAATGCTCTCCAGACCGATCAATATCCCTACGCGACCTTTGTGTCTGTACTCACCCAGGGCTTGCCCGCCAGCTACAGCGATGGCCAGAACGTCCATTTCAAGCTGATCGGTAACCTGACCATGCATGGCAAGACCAACCGTGCTGAATTCGATGTTCAGGGGAAGCTCAGCGGCGACACGATTACCGGTACCGCGACCACAACGATCTACATGACTGACTTCGGCATTCAACCACCGAATCTGGCCAACATTGCCATTTCGGAGAATCAGGTAACGCTTAGCATCAACTTCACTGCCCGCGCTAGCGGAAGCTGAGCGGCCTCTCGCGCCAGGCCAAGCGGCAAGACAGGCGGCGGGCACACAAGGCATCCGCCAATGACAAGAGGCCATGCACGAGCCAGAGAAGAGCAATCAGGCTCGCGCATGGCCTCGCTGTTCAATGGAGGGAAGCAAGCCGTAGCCTGCGCGCGTTATCAGGGAGTCTGAACCGTCGACCTGCTGAAGTGGCCGCTTAACGCGCTCTGCCGTAGCCCTCGCCTGAGACGGCCTGACGGCCAAGCGGCAGGAAGCCAACCAGGGCAGCGGCGGCTCCGACAATCAGATGCAGCAGATTATCGGCCAGGTTAATGTGAACAAGACCGAGCAGCATCCCATCGGGAGCCAGACCCGGGATGAATCCCAGAATGCCCACCAGCAGGTAGACAATGCCCAGGACCTGCGCGTACAGGCGAGACCATCCCGTGAACGCCGCCGCGATGCCGAGAATCCCAACCAGCAGATGAATAAGGTTGTGCTCGATGTTGACCGCGAAGATGCCCAAGAGGGCCCCGTCGGTCGGATTCAGAATGAAACCTAGAATACCTACGAGCAAGAAAACGATTCCAACGACCAGCGCGAAACTACGAGCAAGGTCAAACTGTCTCATAAGGCCAAACCTCCTTTCTGCAAAGGAGGTACGTGATAGTAGGCCTGGCGGATTACTCCAAGTCCTGGTCGCGGTTCTGCTGCTGAGTTCCAGCTCTGGCGACCCGCGCCTGCAGGCTCGTGGCAGGCAAGAGATCCAAAGAGGCATCTGTTGCGTATCTCTCCTAAGAGAGAGCCTGTGATAGCGAGCGTGGCGGCGCGGCTTCACTTGGTGTCACGCCTATAATGGCCACTGTAGTGGCCTCTGTCTGGATCTTTTTGCTTGCGACGAGGACCGTGGAGTGCAATGAGTGCATCGGGGAAGAAGGAGGGGCAAGGCTCGGGGGGACAAGCTTCCGGCTCTGGGCACAGGGCGGCGCCCCCGCACATCCCTGTTGAAGAGTTGAGCGACGAAACGCTCGTGCGGGCGATTTCGCTCGGTGTTGTCTGGGCGCTGGAAATGCTCTATGAGCGTTACCATCGCCTGCTCTATTCTGTAACCTATCGCATGGTCAAAGATCATCAGGTTGCTGAGGATCTGCTGCAAGAAGCCTTTCTGGCTGTCTGGCAGAACGCTGGCAGCTATTCATCGCGCATGGGCTCGGTCCAGAACTGGCTGATCTCGATCATGCGCCACCGGGCGATCGATCACCTGCGCCGCCTGCGTGCTCATGCCGAGTTGCGCGGGATGCCGCTAGAAGACGCTGCCACCAGCGAAGAAATGATCTCTGCCGATGCCTGGGACGCGGTTTGGCGCTCTGTCCAGGGAGCACAGCTACGCAGAGCGCTCACGCTGCTCTCCAGCGAACAGCGCCTGGTCATCGAGTTGGCCTATTTCCAGGGCTGGACCCACTCCGAGATCGCCCGCGCCTATGGCCTTCCCTTGGGGACCGTCAAGGCCCGGATGCGCCTGGGCCTGATGCGTCTGCGCAGCATTCTCGAACGACTCGGTACCGTCGAAAGCTAGTGGGCTGCCCACAGGATGGCGCTTGTCTGCCTCGTCGTCTGCCTTGCCGCCAGACCTATTTGAGCGCTGTTCCACAGCGGGCACTCGCTCTATGCTATTCATTGCTTATTAGCTTACTTGCTTATTTCCTAACAGTAGGCTAGCGTTGCCTGCGACTTTCCTGCTTGCCCTGGTGAGGAGAGAGGGAACACGGCGAGCCTGCGCTATGCAGGCGGTATGGTGAAGGCAAGGTAAGGTAAGGCAAGCAGAGCATACAGGCCAGTTCGTCCCGGCTTGGCACGCTGACAGGGAGCGTTACAATAAATGAAGCGGGTCGCCCTGGAAAGAGAGAGCAATGGAGACGGAGCCCCTTATGAATTGCCAGGAATTCGAAGAGCTTTCCGGCGCCTATGCCCTTGATGCGTTAACAGAAGAGGAACGACGTGCCGCTGATGAGCATCTTGCGCAGTGCCCCAAGTGTACCCGGGCCTTGCAGCAGCTACGTAGCGTCGTCGAGCTGTTCCCCCTCACTGTGCCCCCGGTCGAACCCTCACCGCGCGTGAAGGAGCGGATTCTGGCACGCATTGAGGAGCAAGCCCAACAGCAGCGCTCAAGTCAGCTGCAGGAGCCTTGGCCCGCCAAATCTGCTGATCGTCCCCGGCGAGGCGTCGCTTGGCGCTGGCGCTGGGCGGCGTTGGCCACGGCTGCTGTCTTGTTATTGGCCCTCCTCGGCGCTAGCGTCGCCTGGAATATCTCGCTTCAACAGCAGCTCAGCCACCTTCAGCAGCAGGTAGCACAACTGAGCAGCCCGGAGGCTCCCGTTGTCTCCTCGCTCTATGGCACCGCGCTCGCCCGCTCGGCCCACGGTGAGATCATGTACTTTCCTCGCCAACAGGTCACCGTGATAGTGGTCTACGGTCTTCCTCGTTTGGAGGGCACTCACGTCTATCAGGGCTGGCTCTTGCGCCATCAGCAGCCAATCAGTATTGGTCTGCTGACGGTCGAGAATGGCGTGGCCACCCTCAGCTTTCAAGGCTCCCTGGCTGGCTACGATAGCCTGGCTATCAGCCTTGAAAACGGCCCGCAGCCCAGTCTCAATGCCCCCAAAGGCCCGATCGTGGCTCTCGGTACGCTGGCCAGTTCTCGAACAAGTTATCATTACTAGTGGAATACCTCTTCCAAGATGGTATTTCATATATTCTTGGCAGTAGTCACACTGGAAAGCAGTAATCCAGTCGTGGGGATTCAGCGTATCCGAGATTCGAGGAGGAGCGGGGAGACAGAGCGTGGGCGACCCTGACCTGCTCCCAGTTGGCGGCCTGCTATGCACCTCAGCCTGCCTCAACCGAAAGCAAAGGGGTCTATCACGTCATAGCCCCCAGGCCGGCCTTTCCTGTAAAGCCTCCTCTCTCTCACTGGGAGCGACAAGCAGGTAAGGGTAGCCAGGAGACGTACCTGCTCTCTGCGCTTCTCCTCGCCCACCATGCAATCTGCGACAAGCCAGAAAAACAGATCACAATGGTAAGAGGAGCATCGAGATATGGAGCGTACAAAAGATATACCAGCCTCAGAGCTGGATGGTGAGGTCGGGCAAGCGGAACCGGGCCGGCGCGCCCTCTTGAGAGGGGTGGCGTTGGGAGCGCTGGCCGGGGCAGGTCTCAGTACAGCGCTTTCGGCGGCGCTCAGTGGCGCTGTGCGGGAGCAAGTGGCCCACGCCGCGTCTGCAGCCAGCAATAGCTGTGTGACCCCCATCAAAGATATTTTCACCATTGCGCGCACCGCCGAGCGTTTAGCCGTGACCTTTTATAGCAATGGCCTGCAGCGCGCCTATCGCCTTGGTCTGACCTGGCGCGAGATTGCTGCGCTGGAAGCGGCCCTTGTCGAAGAGCAGATTCACGAAAACTTCTTTGCCCAGGCTGGAGGTGAAGTGCTCACCAGCGAATTCAGCTTCCCTCACGGCAGAGAGACGTTCGAGAATCTGCGCCTCTTTATTGAAACCCAGCAGCAGCTAGAGGGGGTGTTTGACTCGGCCTTCCTCTCAGCAGTCCGTGAGCTGGCCCAGCAAAATCGCCCGGATCTCGCCCAGATCGCCGCTCAGATTGCCACCGTTGAGGCTGAGCATCGCGCCCTTGGTCGTTTTATCGGGCGCCTTGACCCTGCCGATAACTGGGCCTTTTCGCCCGTGCTGGTGGCCAAGGTCGGGGATGCGCCCGCCCTCATCCAGAAGGCTGGCTATCTCAATCCTCGCCCTGGCAACCGCTTCACCTATCATCCCGTCAACACAGCCGACCGCGGTGTCATCTATCGCACACCCTATGCTGTGGCTTGCTCCTAGGTAGCGGTGCTGCTAGCTTCACCGCTTGTCTAGCAGTGAGGAGCGGCTGGGAGCGGTGCTCGTCGCTGGCAAACCGCTCAAGTCGCTCTCTCACTGGCGTTGCACTTGTCTTTCCTCCCCTCCTATGGCTGCAGAGCGATGCAGAGGATGCCGGCGAAGATCAGCAGCGAGCCGACCAGCTTCTGCCGGCCAAAGGATTCGTGCAAAAGGGCGGTGCCCATTACTGCCGCAAAGACAACCGAAAGCTCGCGTGCTGAAGCAATATAGCTGACCTGAGTCTGTTTGAGGGCAAAGAGCACCAGTAAGTAGGAGAGCAAGGCCAGGATCGCGGCCAACACTATGCGCGGAGCGTGGGCCTGCCACTCGGCCCGCACCGCTGCGCGCCGCACCAGGAGCATATAAGGTAGCAAATAGAGCGCCGAAAGCGCAAAGACGCAATAAATATATGGAAGAGGTGCGAGCGAGCGCAACCCCACCTTATCGACCGTCGAGTAGCCGGCGATACTCAGGCCACAGAGCAGGGCCAGTAATGCCGCCGGTTCGCGCAGCCGGCGCAGAGGCGCGCTTAATTCTTGCCAGGCGAAGGCCCGCAGATGGATCACATAGATGCCAGCCACAATCAAAAGAATGCCCAGGCCCCCGACGAGCGACAGGCGCTCCCCCAGCGCGGTGAGCGCGATCAAGGTTACGAAGAGCGGGGCGCTGCCACGCGCCAGCGGATAGACGAGCGAGAGGTCGCCGTAGCGATAGGCCGCCCCCAATAGTAAATAGTAGGCGGCTTCCAGCGCAGCCGAAAGGGCGATCAGCGGCCAGACGTGCGCTGGTACAGGCTGATAGAAGAGCAGAAACGGGAAGAAGAAGAGCAAACAAGCGGAGCAGATTGCTAACCAGATAAAAACCTGCCGATCCTTTCCCTCTTTCGAGAGGAGATTCCAGCTACTGTGCATAAGGCCAGCGCAGATCAGGAGCGCGAGGACCTGGATGCTCATTGCTCAAGACGGCTCCTAGCGAGGTGAAAACTCCCTCTGTTCTCCTGCCCTTGGGGCCTGTCTGTCGTGAAGGTAGCCACCGGAATGAGGCTGGATGGCGGACTGATCATAGCACGACGTCTACTCTGCCGGTTGCCGTTCCCTTTTCCATCTTCCTCTCTGGGCCAATCTCCTTCCAACCGTCCAGCCAGACGACCTGTCACCCTCGTCCCAGGGTCGGAGCCAGCGCAGCATCACCAGTATATCCCGCAGGTAGTGCGAAGTCCAGTCTATCAGCCTGCCGACCGAAGGCAAGGCAGAACGGATGTGGGGCCTCTTCTTGACCATTGCTTGACTATGCTATGCTGTTAACATG
The DNA here is from genome assembly GCF_059696725.1 of Thermogemmatispora argillosa. Classification (NCBI taxonomy): domain Bacteria; kingdom Bacillati; phylum Chloroflexota; class Ktedonobacteria; order Thermogemmatisporales; family Thermogemmatisporaceae; genus Thermogemmatispora; species Thermogemmatispora argillosa. Next base: position 4,081,263 of record NZ_AP019377.1, read on the forward strand.
CCCTGAAGAGCGATGCCACTCTCCCACTGAGCAGGGTGCCACATCGTCTATCATCGCATCTCATCTCTCTCATTAGCTAGCTGACTGCGATTCTGTGGATTTGAGGAGAAGAAAGGATCTATGTCGTCATTGCACTCACAGCAACAACAGCAAGCGCGCATGCCTGAATTCACACGTTCGCATGAGGAGATCAATGCTCTGCTAGGCTATCTGCAGGAGATCTCTGACCTGGCAGCGCTCGGGGCCCTGGCGGCCTGGGACCAGAACACGGCTTTGCCAGAGGAAGCAGGGGATGTGCGTGGCGCCCAGTTGGCAACACTGCAGGGCCTCCTCCACGAGCGCTGGACCTCGCCCGAGCTAGGGCGTCTGGTCGCCAGGCTGGAACATGTGGTCGAGAAAGAGCCATTCACCGATGCCGATCGTGCTCTGGTGCGCGAGGCGCGGCGCGAGCACGAGAAAGCTATACGCCTGCCCCGCTCGCTGGTCGAGGAGATGGCCCGCGTCGAAGCAGCCAGCTTTGAAGCCTGGCGTCGGGCCCGCGAACAGAACGACTTCGCCAGCTTCGCGCCCTGGCTGAGCCGGACCGTGGCCCTGCAGCGCGAGGTCGCCGATCGCTATGGCTATCGCGAGACACGTTACGATGCCTTGCTTGATCTTTTCGAACCCGGACTAACAGTGCGCAAGCTTGAGGCCCTCTTTGCTCCGGTGCGTGAGGTCAGCCTCGCACTGCTGAAGCGCATTCAGGAGAGTGGGCAGACAATCGATGCCTCCTGTCTCTATGGCCACTTCCCTGTCGCCCAACAGGACGCCCTCTGTAAGCGCCTGCTAGAGGCCTTGGGCTACGACTTCAAGCGTGGCGGCCTGGCTCATTCGCCCCATCCTTTCACTACCAGCTTTGGCTGTCCGCTGGATGTGCGTCTGACCATTCATCCCCAGGAGAACTTTATCGCCTCGGCTGTCATGGCCGCCATTCATGAGGGCGGTCACGCTCTCTACGAGCAAGGCTGTGCCCCTGCGCTCCTGCGAACCCCCCTGGCTGGTGGGGCCTCAATGGGGGTGCACGAGTCACAGTCACGTCTGTGGGAGAATTATATTGGCCGCTCTGAGCCGTTTTGGAAAGGCCAGTTTCATCTGTTGCGCACTGCCTTCCCCGAGCATTTTGCTTCCATTGATGCCGCGACCTTCTCCCGCGCTCTCAATAAGGTCGAGCCGAGTCTGATCCGTATTGAGGCTGACGAGGTCACCTACAATCTGCATATTATCATCCGCTACGAGCTGGAGCGTGAGCTGATCAATGGGGATTTGGCCGTCGAATCGCTCCCAAGCCTTTGGAACGCACGCTATCGCGAGTATCTGGGGGTCAACCCGGATAGCGATCGCAATGGGGTCTTGCAAGATGTCCATTGGACGAGCGGTTTCGGCTACTTCCCCAGCTATACGCTTGGCAATCTTTACGCGGCACAAATCTACTATACTCTGCTCAAAATCTTTCCAGACTTCAATGATCGACTTGAACAAGGAGATATATCTTTTATTCTGGAGTGGCTGCGTCAGCACATGTACGTTTATGGCATGATCTATCTGCCCGAGGACCTCATCAAGCGCGTCACAGGTGAGGCGCCCAATGCTGGCTACTTTGCGCGCTATCTCAAAGAGAAATTTGGCCGTATCTACGAGCTAACTGACTGAGCCAGGTCCTGTCGATAGTGGCCGCTGGCGGGCGTACCGGGCGAGGGCGCAAGAGCAGAGGGAGACCAGGAGGCAGGCAGGAAACGGCGGCGGCAGGGTACAGCAGGCCCGCCCAATCCCTGCCTGCCCTCCCTTCTATGCTGGCTCTAATTCGTGAAATCCTCGGTCACCCACACGTAGCCCTGGCTATCAAGGTAGATACCGATACCAATGCGGTGAAAGGCGCTGCTGAGCAGGTTACGCCGATGTCCATCATTCGGAGGCTGCTCGTTCAGCATACTGCGCTCAATGAGCTGCACGCCGCTCCAGGCATCAGGCGAAGCCGAGGCGTAGCCCACATTCTCGCCGCACACATTCCAGGTGATCCCCTCTGCACTGACGCGATCGCACGGGGCAGCTTCGCCGGGGCAAGCATGGCTTAGGCCGCAGTGGGCCATATTCCAGCTATGCAGACGTGCGCCGGCTGAAAGCGTTCCATCCAGGGTATAGGCTGGCAGGCCCTGGCTGGCGCGATCGCGGTTGATCAGGGCAAAGAGCTGCTGCCGTAACTGACTTTCCTGGCTTGTCTCGGCGGGAGGCGTGCCATAGGGGCCGCTGCCTCCCGGCGCCAGCGTCGGGACAGGGGGCGCCGCTGTAGGGCCAGCTCGCCCCGCTGTGGGGCTGGGCGTAGGTGTCAGGCGCGTACGCGCTGGCGCGCTCGGGGTTGCCGTTGCCTCGCCATGACCCGTGATACTAATCGGGGTAGCTGCTCCCCCCGTGCCGGCAGCCGTTGCCGTTGCCTGCGGCCCACTTGCAGGAGACCGTGTAGTGCTCCCTGGGAGAGGTGTCCCTCCCCCTGACGCCGCCGGACCCATTGTCGATATACTTCCGCAGCCGGCCAGCCAGGTCAGCGCCAGGACCAAGAGCAACAGCCGTGTCAGCGGCCTCTTGCTCATCACAACATCCTCCCTTCTCCTGGCTCTCATCCTCCGTTCAGAGGCAAAGTCGCCCTCTTCAACGCTTGTAGACCAGTCTGGCAGCAATTGTAACATAAGCAGCCTGTCATGTAGCGAGCGAGCAGAGAAAGTAAAGGATGACTAGTACTCAAGTCCTGGAGAGAGAAAGTGGAGGATTCGGCTGTCAACGCCGTAGAGGGCTAGCGTTCGCCTCCTAACGGGCATAGCGTGGCGCGTTGACAACGCCGTATACGAAGCAGTACAATTCGGGCAGGCAACTCTTCTTGTAGGACAAACGTGGCTTGTGGTAACAGATGGGAAGGAAACCGAGGCATGTCTGAAGATACCCAAGATCAGACAGATCATGCTTTTGAGCGTGCCATTACCACCCTATGCAACTGTCGTAGCCTGATCCGTCATCATCCCGAGCTGCCGGCCTTCCAGCGTGAGCAGCTACTTAGCGACATCGAAAAAACCCTGGAGCTATTGCAAACCTGTGCTGCCAAGGCGGCCCAAGAAGCCCTATTCTCTAGCGGACCAGCGCCGCAGCGGCCCTCGCACGAACAATCGACCTTACGCGCGCTCTACCAGCTCTATCAGGAGCATATCAACTCGCCCCAGGCCAGCACCCAGGTCCTGAGCGCGCGCTTCAACGAGACTCTCACAACCCTCAAGGAGCTTCAGGACCTCATTCAGGAATGTAACGATCTCGATCTAGAGGGCGATCAGCACCAGCTCAGCACTGCTCTGCAGCGGATCGGAGCCTTCACGGCTGACCTCTATTGTCTCTTCATGGAATTTCGCCGCTCGCTCGCAGCGATCCTTGACGAACAGAGCAGCTACATCCATACAGAAGAACTCACCAGTTTGCAGCGCCTGCGCCTGCCAGCGGACGCCAGGCAATCGGCCCCGGCCTTACGATCTCCGCATCTGCGCGAAGACCATCGCCGGCTTGACGAACAGAGGCAGGCGCTGACCAGCCGGCTCAGCGACGCCACCGCCTTCCTCGTCCTGCTAGAAGAAGGCCTTCGCAGCGACCTCAAGCGGCGCAATGAGATCATCAGCCATCTTCACAGCATCGGGCAGCTGCTGCGTGACATGGCTGGCTTGCTGGCTGGCTACGAAGAGACGCTGAGGGCCGTCCTCTAGTCAATCCAGTCAGAGGGCCATGCCCGTCAGCGCTTCTTCCCCGCTGGTCCCCCCAGCAAAACAGCCAGCCACAGCAGCAGCAATAGACAACAGAGCACTACGCAGGAAGGCCAGGCGGATAGAGACAGGCGGACGGAAAAAGCCAGGCCAGGCCTAGAGCGCTGCTAGAGCCGCCTGCGCCACCTCCATGTCCTGCGTATAGTGGCCGCCACTGACCCCAATGCCGCCGATAATCCCCTCGGCGGTCTTAATAGCGAAGCCGCCGCCGAAAACAATCAAGCGATCCGTCTTAATGATCCCATGCAGCAAAGGTGGATCATTCTTAATGAACTCGAACCACTCGTGGGTCGCCATCCCCCCGAAGCTCACCGCGGTATACGCCTTGTCCTGAGCAATCTGGACGCTCAAGAGCGGCGCCCCATCCATGCGACTGAAGGCCTTTAACGTCCCATCAGCATCGCAGATCGCAATGCACATCGGCACGCCAATTTCGCGAGCTTTCGCCTCAGCGGCAGCGATGAGACGATGCGCGGCCTCGATCGTAATGCTTGGCTTCGCAAAGCTGTTCTCGGCCATCGTTGGCTCCTTTCGTTCGTCAGCTCAACAACACTAACAAGAGACAGTCACAACCAGGACAAAGACCGGCGCCGCTCCTGAGAACAACGACCCGGGCCCATGTGGGCAGGGCAGCACCTGGGCAGCGCGACCGCATCGGCGGCAATCGCCTGATCCCCTGGCGTCCCGTCCCTGGCTAAGCCAGCCAGCCCTACCCAGCTCGGGCCAGGCCTGGCCTGTCACTTCAACTCTGTCGAGGCGGTGAAGCGGCCTCCTGGCGCACACCGTAGCGAGCCTCCAGCTCCTGAATAAAAGGCAGACCAACCAGCTCAGTGAACTGCTGGAAGCTCACCGACTGTTCAGAGAAAGCAAGCGGCGTTTCGCCCCGCTTCAGACCTTCCAACAAACGCAGCATCGCATGGGTTGCCGTAAAAAGCAAGGCGACGGGGAAAAGTACCAGCTTAAAGCCCAACTCCCGAATCTCACGCAAAGAGAGAGGAGGCGTCTTCCCGCTCTGGGCCCAATTGAAGAGAAGAGGCACATCGGGGAAGGCCTGAACAATAGCGCGCAGCTCCTCCAGCGTACGAGGAGCCTCAATGAAGATCACATCGGCCCCGGCCTCGCGATAGGCACGCCCGCGACGTAGGGCCTCCTCGAAACCCAAGACCGCCGCCGCATCAGTGCGCGCGATAATCACAAAATCAGGGTCCTGGCGAGCTTCCACCGCCGCGCGCACCTTCTGGACCATCTCCTCCATTGGAATAACCTGCTTCCCCTCCATATGGCCGCACTTCTTGGGCCATACCTGATCTTCAAGATGCAGCCCGGCCACACCGGCCCGCTCATACTCGCGCACCGTCCGGCGCACATTCAGCGGATTCCCATAGCCCGTATCAGCATCAGCAATCAGCGGCACCTCGCCGGTCACCGCAGCCAGAGCCGCCGCCCGACTCACCATCTCGCTCATCGTCAACAAGCCTACATCGGGCATGCCCAGCACGCTGGCCGACGTACCAAAACCTGTCATGTAGACCGCAGAAAAACCAGCCTGAGCGATCAAGCGGGCGCTCAGAGCATCATAGGCCCCCGGGGCAACCACCAAGTCAGGGCCAGCCAGTAACTGGCGCAAGCGCGTTGTCACTCGCATGCTATTCCCTTTCCTTCTCTTCTCCTCCCATGCACAAGGGAGATACTCGCAGCTAGCTGGTGGGCACCTACCAGCCCAAGCAGAACCGCAGGTTCCGCTACTGGCAAGTGTAGCCCATGCACCGCCTCGCTGCAAGCAACCTACCGGGCGAAGCAGAAAAGGAGAGCCATCGGCAGGCAAGCGAACCAGGCGGACAGATAAACAAGGAAAGAGCGCGCTCTGGACCACGATTTGCCGCCGGGCGGAGGCAGGTGTTATCATAGAAGAGGTGACCTCTTAGTGTAGCGATGACAATAAAAGCTCAAGGGCAGCGGCGAGCGCAGAGCGCAGTCACTCTCAAAAGACCGCCCTCCGCGTGGGAATAAAACCGGCCCGCAAGCTCTTTCCACTAAAGAGAGGGGTAGAACAAAGAACCGGCATGATGCCTTGACCAGAGGAGAAGAGCATGGCAAATCCCTTGTTACAACTGAAGGACTACGGACAAAGTGTCTGGTACGACAATATCGACCGCGCACAGCTAGAATCCGGGGAGTTCAAACGTCTCCTGGAACAAGACGGCATCACAGGGGTCACAGCCAACCCCACCATCTTCGACAAGGCCATTAGCAGCGGGCACGCCTACGACGCCCAAATTGAAGAGCTGATTCGCCAGGGTAAGGGAGTCGAAGAAATCTATGACGCCCTGGTCGTACGCGATGTCCAGACCGTAGCCGATCTGCTGCGGCCCATCTACGAGCGCAGCGCCGGCGTGGACGGCTATGTCAGCCTGGAAGTCTCGCCGGATCTCGCGCACGATACTGAGGGGACATTGGCGGCTGTGCGCCACTACTGGCAGCTTGTCAATCGTCCGAACCTGATGATCAAGATCCCGGCCACCCCTGAAGGGCTGCCTGCCATTCAGCAGGCGCTGACCGAGGGCTACAATATTAACATCACCCTCATCTTCTCTATTCAGACCTATCGCCAAGTGGCCGAAGCCTACCTGACGGCGCTGGAGAACCGCAATGCCGAAGGCCAGGACATCGGTAACATCGCCTCGGTCGCCAGCTTCTTCGTCAGCCGCGTTGACACACTGGTTGACAAGCTGCTTGACGAGAAAATCAAGGCCACCAGTGACCCTGCCGAGCAGGCCCGGCTCCGCTCACTACAAGGCAAAGCGGCTATTGCCAATGCGCGCCTGGTCTATCAAGAATTCAAGCGCATCTTTAGCTCACCGCGCTTTGCGGCTCTGCGCCAGCTTGGCGCACACGTACAGCGTCCGCTGTGGGCTAGCACCAGCACCAAAAACCCGGCCTACCGCGACGTCCTCTACGCAGAGGAGCTGATCGGTCCCGATACGGTCGACACCATGCCCTACGAGACGATCGAGAAATTCCGCGATCACGGGCGAGTGCGTTACAGCATCGAAGACGACCTTGATGGTGCACGGGCCCTGTTCAAGGAGCTGGAGCAGCTTGGCATCTCCTACGAAGCGGTCACCCAGCAGCTCCTTGATGAAGGCGTGCAGAAGTTCGCCGACTCCTATCATCAGTTACTCAACAGTATTCGCGCCCGTCAGCAGGCGCTCAAAGAGAGGCAGGTTTCGCGGTGACAGCACAACAGGAGCCAGAGCCACAATTTGAGGCCGAAAGCGCTCTTCAAGAGCAAGTGCAGGCAGCGTGGCGGCGCCTGGACAGCGAGCAGGTCGCGCGGCGGATCTGGGAGCGAGATGCCAGCCTCTGGAAAAGCGACCCCGCTGTCCAGCAAGAGATTCGCGAACGACTCGGCTGGCTAACCGTTGCCGGCGCCATGCAAGAGCGACTGACGGAGATCGAAAGCCTCGTAGAAGCGGTACGGCGAGACGGCTATCAGTACGCTGTACTGCTGGGGATGGGAGGGAGCAGCCTCTGTCCCGAGGTACTGCGTCTGACCTTCGGCGTCGCGCCCGGCTACCTGGACCTGTTCGTGCTCGATACCACCGATCCCGACACCATCCGCGCCGTTGAAGAGCGCATCGACCTCAATAAAACGCTCTTCATCGTCGCCTCCAAGTCGGGCGAGACCATAGAGACGCTCTCGCACTTCCGCTACTTCTGGCAGCGAGTCAGTGAGCTGGGCGGTCACGGTGGGGCCCATTTCATCGCGATCACCGATCCTGGCACCGCCCTCGAGCGGCTCGCCCATGACCATCACTTCCGTCACGTCTTTGCCAATCCGCCCGACATAGGAGGACGCTACTCGGCGCTCTCTTTCTTCGGCCTGGTACCTGGCGCCCTGATCGGCCTCGACCTCAAACGGCTGCTAGAGCGTGCTCAAGCGGCGATGACCCGCTGCGGCGCTGGACGCCCTGCCGCAGACAATCCCGGCTTGCGCCTCGGGGCGATCCTGGGAGCCCTCGGTACCCACGGGCGCGACAAGGTTACCTTTGTGCTCTCCCCAGCCATCGCCAGCTACGGCTACTGGGTTGAGCAACTTATCGCCGAAAGCACCGGGAAAGAGGGGCGTGGTCTCCTGCCCGTCGAAGGGGAAGCCCTGGGCGCCCCCGACGTCTATGGCCATGACCGCCTCTTCGTCTACCTGCGCCTCGAAGGCGACGACAACGCCGCCCTTGATGAGGGCCTGCAACGTCTGCGCGCTGCAGGTCAACCCCTGGTGCGTTTCCAGTTGACTGACCGTTACGAGCTTGGCGCCCAGTTCTTCATCTGGGAGCTGGCCACAGCGGTCGCCGGCATCTTTCTACAGATCAACGCTTTTGATCAGCCCAACGTCCAAGAGAGCAAAGACAACACGGCGCGGCTCCTGGAGCGCTTCCGCCGGGAAGGGAAGCTTCCCGAGCTGGAGCCTGTCGTCAGCGAAGGAGCGCTGCGCATCTACGGCAGAAGGATGGGCGAGGGGGAAGAGAGTTTAGACAACTACCTGCGTGCCTTCCTTGGCCAGGTACGTCCAGGCGACTACATCGCCCTTATGGCCTATGTTCAGCGTAGCGAGGTCAATGAGCGCGCCCTGCAGGCGCTACGTCTGCGCCTGCGCGATCGCTACCGCGTTGCGACAACGCTCGGCTACGGTCCGCGTTTTCTCCACTCGACCGGCCAGTTACACAAAGGTGGGCCCAACAACGGCGTCTTTCTCCAGATCACCGGTGATATCCAGCAGGACATCGCCATTCCGGGCGAGCCCTATACCTTCGGTACCCTCAAAGAGGCACAGGCGCTGGGCGACCTCTTCGCCCTCTCGGCGCATCAACGACGCAACATCCGCATCGCTATCGGAGGTGATCTGGCTGCCGGCCTGCAGGCCCTTGCACAACGGCTGGCCCCCGTAGAGACGCAAGGCGACGGGCAGTCCTCGCACTGAGGAAACACTAGCAAGGCAAGCCCACATGGGCAGGCGGGAGCGCCTTCCCACCTTGAGCACTTGAAACCTACAGCACCAGGCAGGAAGGAGGAGCAGGGCATCCGCAAAAAGGACGGCCTGGCAGGCTCCTCCTCTGCAAAGGGTTGCCTCGATAGACGCGGCCCCCGCTCAGTCGGCTTGCCAGCCTGTCTGGCCTGAGCACATGGGAAGATCTTCAGAAGATTTTAAATCTGCACAAACATTGCACTACAATGGATATAGCCGATGACAGGCGATGAGAGGTCCTGGTTACAGACCCGGTAACGGACGAGCAACCTGGAACTCAGTCAAAAGCGTAGATTGTCTGTCAAGAACAAGTGATGACCAGGAGAATATCATCGATGCCTCAACGCAGCGCGGTCGAGGCGCCCAATCCCCTACGCGAAGGGCTGCGTATCAAGCATAGCCCTGAGCCCTGCGCGATGGTGATTTTTGGGGCGACTGGCGATCTGACCCATCGGAAGCTCTTGCCTGCTCTCTACAACCTGGCCCTGGAACACCCGCTGCCAGCGGGCTTTTCCGTCATAGGCTTTGCGCGCCGACCTTACACCGATGAGCAGTTCCGAGAGCAGGCCTTTGAAGCCATTAACGAGTACTCGCGCCAGAAGCCCATCAATCAGCAGGTCTGGGAGAGCTTTGCGTCCGGCATCTTCTACCTGCAGTCTGACTTTCACAACCAGGCGGGCTACGAAAAACTGAATGCCCTGCTCAACCGGCTGGATCGGGAACGCGGCACAGGCGGTAACCGCATCTTCTACCTGTCAACGCCGCCAAGCCAGTACCCTGAGATCATTCAGCGCCTGGGGGCTGCTGGCCTGAACAAGAGCCGTAAGGGCTGGACGCGCATCATTATCGAAAAGCCCTTTGGCCATGATCTGGCCTCGGCCCGCGAACTGAACCGCCAGGTACTGCGCGTCTTCAAGGAAGAGCAGGTTTATCGTATCGATCACTATCTGGGCAAAGAGACCGTTCAGAACATACTGGTCTTTCGCCTGGCTAACGGCATTTTCGAGCCAGTCTGGAATCGCCGCTACGTGGACCATGTCCAGATCACCGTAGCGGAGAACATTGGCCTTGAAGGGCGAGCGGCCTACTATGAAGAAGCGGGTGCCATTCGCGACATGGTCCAGAACCACATGATGCAATTGCTGACCCTGGTCGCGATGGAACCACCGATCGCCTTTGATGCCACAGCGGTGCGCGACGAAAAGGTCAAGGTGCTGCACGCCCTGCAGCCCCTGCAGGGGCAAAACGCCCTCCTCAACACCGTCCGTGGCCAGTATACCGCTGGCTGGATGAATGGGCGGCTGGTGCCTGGCTATACGGAAGAGCCTGGTGTGCGGCCTGATTCCACCACCGAAACCTATGTGGCCCTCAAGGTCTTCGTTGACAACTGGCGGTGGGCGGACGTGCCTTTCTACCTGCGTACCGGCAAGCGCCTGCCCAAGCGCGTCACCGAAATCGCTATTCAGTTCAAGCAGCCGCCTTCGATGTTCTGGCAGCGCAGCAACATCCAGGGGCAGATCGAACCCAACGTCATCGTGCTGCGCATCCAGCCAGACGAAGGCATCTCCTTGCGCTTCGGCGCCAAAGTACCGGGCACCGAGATGCAGATCCGCTCGGTCAACATGGACTTCTTCTACGGTTCATCCTTTATGCGTCCGCAGCCGGAAGCCTATGAGCGGCTACTGCTGGACTGCATGCTAGGTGACTCCACGCTCTTCACACGAAGAGATGAGGTAGAAGCAGCCTGGGAGTTCATTCAGGGCATTATGGATGCCTGGGCCGAGGCGCCACGCGAGACCATCCATCCTTATGAGGCCGGGACCTGGGGCCCCCAGGCCGCCGACGAGTTCATTTGGCGCGACGGGCGTCGCTGGCGACGACCTTGATGCCTCGTGTCTGCGCCCAGCAGCGCGGATACAACGTGCGGGCGGCAGGCCCGTGCTCATGCTCGCGTCCCAGGCCCCTACCCCAAGCTACGATTCCTGGGTACTCACGTGGCTGAGCGCAGGAACCAGCCGGCTTGCCTGCTGATCTCGCACCTAAAGCGTGCCAGCCAGACATGGGGGACTGGCTGACACACCTACTGCGTATGCTGGCCCTGCTGCGCCGCCGGTCCGTCTGAGACTCGACCTCTGAAAAGGCCGCCGCCAGGGCTATCGCAGGCCAGGCAAAGCAAAGCATGGGACAGCCCTGGCCAGGTGCCAGCCAAGCGCACCGCTGGCTGACCGCCGCCAATGGAGTACCGGAGGAGCTGTTTGCCTCACGGTACCTTGCTCTGGCACAACAATCACAGTCAGACAAACAAGCAAACAACTGCAGTAGCTGACGCACGCTATCCAGGCAGGACGGCCTCCGCCCGTCCGTCGGTTGCCTGGAACGATGCCGTTCTCTATCAGGGGAGATCTGGAATGACTGTGGACCTCGACCTATCCCCGGGGACACGCTCGCTATGGGCCGGTAAGGCCATTCCCTGGGAGCATCTAGAGGAAGAAGTGGCTTTGCTCTGGAAAATGGCCGCCGATAACATGCGCATCGGCCAGAACATGAGCGTGCGCACCAGTGTGCTCAACCTGGTGATCTGCACGCCTTCCGCCGCACGCGCACGCTATGTCAGCAATCTGCTGCGCGATCTGCTCAGTACACATATCGCGCGTGTCGTCATTCTGATCCTTGAAGACGACCGCGCCGCGCCGGCCTCGATCGCGACCTGGGTAACCCTGCGCAGCTTCCCAGTCATTTCAGACCTCACTCGCCACCACTTTGAGCAGATCACCGCCCTGCTGAGCGGGCCAGTGGTTGAGCATAGTGCGGCTCTGCTGCAGAAGCTCGTCAGGCCGGACCTGCCGATCTATCTCTGGTGGCTTGATGAGCCACCAGCCAGCGGCGACCCCCTTGGCTCGCTGGCCGCCATCAGCCAGCGGCTCATCGTCGATTCAGCCAGCTTTCAAACACCAGGGCCAACCCTGCGCCTGTTGGCCTCGCTCCTAGAGGCATATCCGAACTGTGCCATCAGTGACCTCAATTGGGGACGGCTCACGCCGCTGCGTCAGCTTGTTGCCCAATTCTTTGATGGCCTGGAATATCGCCCCTATTTCGAGGGGATTCAGCGCATCGAAATCGAGCATGCCGTCCTCAACGCACCGGCTGACGCCCTGGAGACGGCGGTCACAGCAGCCGCTCTCCAGCAGCAGCGACTGCAGGAGCCTGCCCGTGCCCTACTGATGGGAGGCTGGCTCAAAGAGCGTCTCACCTGGCGCCGAGTGGCCTGCAGCGCCTCCTGCCCCGGCAGCGGCGGAAGTCTACCGCCGGGCGCATATCACTGGTGTCTGGAAAATGGAGCCGGGCAGCCAACGCGCATTGACATCCGTCCGCGTGCCGAAGGCGAGGTTCCACCGGGAACTATTTGCCTCCTCCGGCTCTCCAGCCGGCTGGAGGACCAACAAGCACTCTTCAGCATCAGCCGTCTACCCGGAGACAGCGAGCACGTCTTGACCTCCATCGAACTTGAGCAGGAGCAGCCACGCCAGCGTACCCTTAACCTCAACGAGCAGCGCCAGGAGAGCCAGCTCTTAGTTGATGAGCTAGAGATCACCGGACACGATGACCAATTTGAGAAGATCTTGCAGGAGCTGGCCGCTCTGCTTGCCTGACCCGGGCGAGCCGCCTGGAGGCGGGACCTTCAGGTCTCTCTGCTCTTTATTGAACAGACAGGAAGGCTGGCTCTTGCGAAAGGGCTAGCACCCTAGCGAGTTATCTACCCTTCAGATATCCAGATATCAGAGAGGATAGAACGAAAGAAATGCAGCAACAGATCGTCATCTATCCTGATGCCGAGAGCCTCAGCCAGGAGGCAGCGCGTCTAGTGACGCGCCTTGCCCAGGAGGCCATTGTCACCCGTGGGCGCTTCACACTTGCCCTTGCAGGAGGCTCAACGCCACGCAAGCTCTACAGTCTGCTGGCCAGCGATCCCTATCGCAGCCAGATCGACTGGACACGCGTCGAGATCTTCTGGTCAGACGAACGCTGTGTCCCACCCAATGATCCAGAAAGCAACTACCACATGGCCCACGAAGTCATGCTCAGCAAGCTGTCCATTCCTGCCACCAACATTCACCGCATGCCAGCGGAGCAGGCCGACCGCCAAGCTGCAGCCGACCGCTACAGCGCCGAACTGCGCCGTGTCTTCAGCACAACTGGCATCCCCGTCTTCGATCTCATTCAACTTGGCATGGGACCAGAAGGGCACACCGCCTCCCTCTTTCCCCATCAGCAAGCCCTGCACGAGCGCGAGCGTCTGGTACTGCCGGTCAGCGTCCCCAAACCGCCACCCGAGCGCCTCACCTTCACCCCACCGCTGATCAACGCTGCGCGTCACATCCTCTTTCTGGTCACTGGCAGCGACAAAGCCGAAGCCGTCCACGCCGTGCTTGAAGGCGAAGGTACACCCGATGACTACCCGGCGCGCCTGGTCCGTGCCGCCGCTGGTGAAGTCAGCTGGTTTCTGGACGCAGCCGCCGCGGCAGCCCTCCAGAGGAGGCCCTCAGCATGACGACCGAGCAACCAACAGCCAGAACAGCCCAAGCGCCACAGCCGTCGCTGCCCATAGGCCTTGTCCCCTCCATTCTCAGCGCTGACTTCAGCCGTCTTGGTCAACAAGTACGCGAAGCCGAAGAAGCAGGAGTTCAGCGCATTCAAATCGACGTCATGGATGGGCACTTTGTGCCCAACATCACAATGGGGCCACTCATTGTCGAAGCCGTGCGGCGCAGCACCCGTCTCCCGCTCGAAGCGCATCTCATGATCACCAATCCCGAGCACTACATCGAAGCCTTCGCGCGGGCCGGCGCTGACGTCATCATTGTCCACCAGGAGACCTGTCCTCACCTGCACCGCATCGTGCAGCAAATTAAAGAGGCTGGTAAACAGGCAGGAGTAGCGCTCAACCCTTCGACACCTGTCTGCCTGCTGGAAGACATCCTCTCCCTGCTTGACCTGGTACTCATCATGACCGTCAACCCCGGCTTTGGAGGCCAGGAATTCATACCCGAGACCCTGCCCAAAATCGCGCGTGCCAGGCAGCTACTCAACGAACGTCGACTTCGATGCGACCTTGAAGTGGACGGCGGCATCAACGAGCACACTGCCCCGCTGGTCGTACAAGCGGGGGCCAACCTGCTTGTAGCCGGCAGCGCCATCTACAACGAGCGCGAGAGCGTCGCCGCCGCCGTTGAGCGCCTCCGGCGGGCCCTTTCTCTCAGCTGATCCCCTTCCAGCTAGCTGGTCCCTCAGCCAACCATCGACGTAGCAATAAATAGCATCACCCGACAACGGCCAAGAGAGCGAGGGGCTGCTAGCCCGCTCAAGGGATAGGCCTGACCCTAAGCACCGGGCAGGTCTGGCGGGCGCGAGCGGCGGCCTTGCCCTGCGCAGCCACTCTTGCCCTGGCCGAAGCCATTGCGACCAGACGACGCAGGCAAGCCCGAGGCCTGCAGCTCGCACCCTTCACCGGCCCTGACCAGACCAGACGTTCAGCTCACATCAACCGTAGCAGCGTCACAGCGCTATCAGGAGGCACTAGACATGTACGATGACATCACCGATGTCCCAGGCATTCGCGTTGGACATGACACCAACCTGGAAGCCGGTACCGGCTGCACCGTGGTCCTCTGCGACCCGCCTGCAGTCGGCGGAATAGACGTACGCGGCGGAGCCCCAGCTACACGCGAGACCGACCTGCTGCACCCTCTCTGTCTCGTCGAACGCGTCAACGCCATCCTACTGACTGGCGGGAGCGCCTTTGGCCTAGAAGCCGCCGCAGGCGTCATGCGCTATCTCGAAGAACAGGGCCAAGGCTTTCAAGCCGGCGACGCCCGCGTCCCCATTGTTCCGGCAGCCGCCATCTTTGATCTAGGGCTTGGCTCAGCGCAAATACGCCCCGATGCTGCCGCCGGCTACCGGGCCTGCGAGCGAGCGAGCGGAGGGCCGATCGAGCAAGGCAGCGTAGGAGCCGGAACAGGGGCCACCGTAGCCAAGCTCGCCGGTCGTCACAAAGCGATCAAAGGCGGACTAGGCTCAGCCAGCACCCAGCTAGCCGATGGGACACTTGTTGGAGCCTTAGTGGTAGTCAACGCCGCGGGCAACATTATTGATCCACAAAGTGGAACCATAATCGCAGGAGAGCCAGGAGCCGAAGGCTTCGAACAAAAGCTTCATCCCTTCAGCAACACCACCCTGGCTGTGGTCGCCACCAACGCCACCCTCAGCAAAGCGAGCGTCAACAAAATAGCGCAGATGGCCCACAACGGCCTGGCCCAAACCATTCAACCGACGCACACCATGTTTGACGGCGATCTTGTTTTTGCCCTAGCCCTAGGAAGAGAGACAACAATCCCCCCCGACCCTGCAATCACTGCAGCGCAGGTAAGCCTCATAGGGGCCGCGGCAGCCGCCACCGTAGCGCGGGCCATTCTCAAGGCTGTTCGTCAAGCCACCGGACTACATGGCATTCCGGCAATCGCCGACCGGGCGAGTCGGCCTGAAAAGTAAGCCGGCCGGCCAGTTGCGCAACCCGCCCAAGCGGCTGCACAGCCAAGCCGTACCCGGGGCAGCATCCGGCAAGCAGCCAACGATAGAGAAGGCCGAAGACCTGGATCTTGGCCAGCGAGGGGCCTGCGAACGCGCCGACTCGCTCGGGGCCATTGCAAGAGCAATGGTGTCTGACAAGGGCCAGAACCGACCCGTGATCTGGTTGCCGGAGAGCAAAAGGGACCAGACCGACGGACGGCCGCAACTGGACAAGATCCGGCGCGGTGCCGGGGCCATCAGCGAATCCATGCTGATGTAAGCAGCGAGTGGGAGCAGGCAAAGCGCATCAAGGTTCAAGAATCAACAACAGCAGCAGCCCTCCACTAAGCAGCGTGACCAAAACACAACACAACACCAGGAGAGGAAAGAGAGGGACATGGGCCGCTGGAGGCGGAGCGGGCGCCGCAGTAGGCGCCTGCCATTCAGCCCGCAGGGGCAGATCGCGCCGCGTAGCCAGCGTTTTCAGGCCCCCACTTGTCTGATCCCGTGAAGGAGAAAGCCCGCGCGAGCTGCTCATTCCCGAAGCGGACGGCGCCGGCTCCGAGGGGGGGAAGACAGGAGGAGGGGTCACAGGCAAAGCGAGGGGGGGGTATGCAGCGGAAGAGGGAGACGAAGCAGGCGAGTGGGGGAGCATCGCCTGATCCGCCTGAGCAGATCGGAGCTGCGCAGAGTGGGCATCGGAAGTCGGCAGTCTCACAGCAATCTCCACCAGGGGCAACTGAGAGCCAGACCCACAACTCACACAACAAACAACAGAACCTACAAGAGACGCGCTACAGAACAGCACTACCAATGCAGTAGCTATTGTTTATTGTAGCCGGGTGAGGGGAAGAATCAAGGAGACCATGACTATTGGGCTGTTGGCTCCTCCAGCAGAGAGAGTAGTTGATGCAAGATCCGAGCTGTTGCGCCCCAGATGCGATAAGGGCCATATTCATAGAAATAGACAGTGCGGCGCCAGCCGGAAGTATCCCAGACCTCGCTATGGAAGATGCGAGGATCGGCCAGAGCGGGGAGGGGAGCGCGGATCACCTCAGCGACCTCAGAAGCTTGGAGAGAAAGAGGGCCGGGACCGGAAGGCAAGAAAGCCACCACCGGAGTGATCCAAAAATTGGTGACCAGAGTAAAAGAAGGAGGGAGCAGACCGAGGACCTCAGCGCGTTCAGGAGAGAGACCGATCTCCTCCTGAGCCTCGCGCAGAGCCGTCATCACCGGATCGCGGTCCTGGGGATCGACCGAGCCGCCTGGAAAAGCGATCTCGCCGCTATGAGTGCGCAGCGTTGCGGCGCGGCGGATCAACAACAAGCAAGGCAGGCCCTCCGCCTCAAAGAGCGGCAAGAGCACGGCGGCGCGCCGTAGTGGGCGAGAAGCGATCTCGGGAGGTGGAGAGAGCGTCGGAGCCTGGTCGGGAGGGGCCAGGCGAGAGCGCAGCGTGGCCACCACCTCGCTGATGCTAGACATATTCATGTGCCTATTCTACCACATTCACGCCGCAAAAAGGGGTTGGTTGAACTTGCGTGGGTATGATACAATGTGGTAAACAAAAAAACAGCGGGGAGGTCCGCCGAAAAGCTGGCTTTTGCCTTGCATTCACAGGCGGCTTTTGGTATAATTAGAGCATCGAGTGGGGGTATGCTTATACAAGGCTTTCATTGTGCCCATATATACCTTATGACCTGTCTGCGGGCATCGTTTCGTAGAACTACTCTCTAGCACGAATGGGTGTACTATGGAGAATCGTCGTCTCATAGTAGGAAGTACAACGACAAGCAGCAGCCATCGCAGCCTGAGCAGCCTCCTCCGATAGCCAGTTGTCCGAGACGCATCCCCCCGATCTCAAGATGACGTTCCTGTCGTTACCCCTGGCAGAAGCGAAGACGGACCAAGGAAGCGGGCGATCTACGTACGACATACGTTAGACAGGATCAGAGGGCGCTCGAGGGGCAAGGCAAAAAAACCGTGGATCGAAGGGGGTATTTTACCCATGCAAGCACAACAGCACGGCGACCTTTCGACACCGCCAGCGGCAAAATCTCAAAGCGGGCAGGTACAGACCATGTCTGAAGCAAGAGAGCCTGAAACCAGTAGAACCGGAAACCCAGAAGAATCAGAAGACCTGAACATGGAGGCCCTGCTAGCCTCCGCGAACAATCCCACCAGCCTCAAACGTGGCGATGTTGTCGAAGGGGAAATCGTGCGCATCGACCAGGATGAGATTCTGGTCGATATTGGCCTCAAATCAGAGGGCGTGCTCTCAACGAAGGAGCTGCCGGCCAGTGGCTACGGCTCTCTGAGCGAGCTGAAAGTACACGACAAGGTCCTTGTCTATGTCGTGCAGCCAGAGACTCCGGATGGCCATGCCGTGCTCTCGCTGAGAAAGGCTAACGCCGAGCGCCAGTGGCGTCTGGTTGAAGAGCAGTACCGCAACAACGAGCTGATCAAGGCGCGCGTCATCGACTATAACAAGGGTGGACTCATCGTCGATGTCAACGGCATCCGCGGCTTCGTGCCGATCTCGCAGATTCAGAGTTTGAAGCGCGAGGAGGTGGCCGCGGGGGGCGAGAGCCAGGAGACGGCGGCCAAGCTGGCGAGCATGAAAGACAAGGAGCTGCAGCTCAAAATTATTGAGATCAACCGTGCCCGCAATCGGCTGATCCTCTCTGAGCGCCAGGCGGTGCAGGAGTGGCGGCAGCGGCGACGTGAGGAGCTTCTGGATGAGCTGAAGCCGGGTGAGATTCGTAAGGGAGTGGTGAGCAACCTCGCCAACTTCGGGGCCTTTGTTGATCTCGGTGGCGCGGACGGCCTTGTTCATATCAGCCAACTGGCCTGGAGCCGGGTCAACCATCCCAGCGAGGTGCTGCACGTCGGCCAGGAGGTCGAAGTGCAGGTCCTCAGCGTTGACAAAGAGAAGAAAAAGATCGCGCTCTCTATTAAGAAGGCTGAAGTTGATCCCTGGACAACGGTGGAGCAGCGCTACACGCCCGGTCAGCTTGTGACGGGCACGATCACCAAGATCGCGCCGTTTGGAGCTTTTGCGCGGATCGAGGATGGTATCGAGGGGCTGATCCATCTGTCGGAGCTTCCCCCGGGTATGGACCCCAAGACCAGCCTGCACGAGGGCCAACAGCTCCAGTTGCGCATCTTGCGCATCGATCCTGAGCGCCGTCGCCTGGGCCTGAGTCTGCGGCAGGTCGAAGAGCCGGACAGCGCCAAAGCTCAGAGTCAGAGCCAGGCTCAGAATCAGCAACCGCAGCAGGCGGCTACCAGCACTGGTCCGGCTGAGACTACCACCAAGGGGGCCACAGATGATAAAATGAAGTTGTCCCTTGAGGAGACGGCTAGACGTCAGGAGAGCGGGCAACATCAGCATGAGGGACGAGGCGAGCGCCGCGAACGTGGAGACAAGGGAGAGCGCGAGGGACGGGCTGAGCGTCGCGAGCGTGCCGAGAAAAGCGAATCGTCCTTGCTCGATCACTTGCCGTTGGGCGATGATGGCGAAATCACGGCTATGGCTGAGGCCTTCCGTGCCGCCGCCCGCCAGCGCAATAAGAATATCACTACTGCAGATGAGACGGAGGGTTCTGGCAGCTAACGAACGACGAGTAGCTACCTGTCGCGTAGCGCAGCGCGGCTCAATGGCTTGGAGGGCAGGACGGGGCGACAGCGTGCGTGTGGCTGAGTGGAAGGCAGGCAGGAAGGCAGGATGCCGGGCAGACAAGGGAAGAATACAAGCGGCGTTGCGTGCTACGCGCCTCATCAATGGTCAGAAGCGCTAACGTACGCCTGAGTACTGGCGGGCTTGAAAAGACGCCAGACGATGCCGGCTCCAATGGCTGGCCGGCCACTCGTTCTAGCTGAAGGGACGCTGGCGATGTCAGCGTGGGTCGAGCCGCACATAGCACCTGCACCGGACGCTAGAGCGTGGATGCGCACCTGAACAGCTGAGCTGATTCGACCTCCTTGCTGCGACAGGCGAGAGCAGAGCAGTAAGGGGGTCGCTTGTTTCAGCGTGTAGAGGAGTGATCCATGGAAGATGGCAATGCCCCAGGTCGTTCTTGCTTGACGCTGCAAAGAAGGGTGTTGTATGATGAATTACCAAGTTTACCTGAGCGACACAGAGGGCTCGGTTCCACCCTCTGCCACTGAAAGGGGGGTGACAAACAGGTGAACGACAGGGATAGAGATAGATTTGACAAATTCACCGAGCGAGCCAGGAAGGTCCTGAGCCTCGCCCAGGAGGAAGCCCAGCGCTTCCAGCATAACTACATCGGGACAGAGCACCTCCTTTTGGGCCTCGTACGCGAGGGCGAAGGTGTGGCCGCCAAGGTTCTGGCGAATCTGGGTGTCGAGCTGAACAAGGTGCGCAGCGCTGTCGAGTTCATCATTGGGCGCGGTGACCGCATCGTGCTTGGGGAGATTGGCCTGACCCCCCGGGCCAAGAAGGTCATCGAGCTGGCGGTGGACGAGGCGCGCCGCCTGAACCACCACTACATCGGCACCGAACACCTTCTGCTTGGCCTGGTGCGCGAGGGTGAGGGAATCGCCGCCGGTGTCCTGGAGAGCCTGGGCGTCAACCTGGAGAAGGTGCGCACACAGACAATCCAGGTGCTCAGTCAGTCCGGCTCGCCCCATGAGCGCGACGCCAAGCACTCGAAGACGCCGACCATCGATGCGATGGGCGTGGATCTGACCGCCGATGCCCGCGCCGGTAAGCTCGATCCTATTATTGGACGCCATCAGGAGATCGAGCGGGTCATTCAGATCCTCTCGCGTCGCACAAAGAATAATCCCGCGCTCATCGGCGAACCTGGTGTCGGTAAGTCGGCCATCGTTGAGGGTCTGGCGCAGCGCATCGTCGCCGGCGAGGTCCCCGAGACCATCGCGGGCAAACGTCTGCTCACGCTGGATGTCGGCTCCCTGGTGGCAGGCACCAAGTACCGTGGCGAGTTTGAGGAGCGCCTGAAGAAGATCATCGAGGAGATCCGCAACAGTCGCGACTGTATCATCTTCATTGATGAGGTCCATACGCTGGTAGGCGCCGGCGCCGCGGAGGGGGCTGTCGATGCGGCTAATATTCTGAAGCCGGCTCTGGCGCGCGGCGAGATTCAGTGCATCGGCGCTACTACGCTCGATGAGTACCGCAAGTATATCGAGCGCGATGCCGCTCTACAGCGCCGCTTCCAGGAAGTCATCGTGCGCGAACCGACCATTGAGGAGACGATCGAAATCCTCAAGGGTATCCGCGAGCGCTATGAGGCCCATCACCGCCTGACGATCACGGATGAGGCGCTCAAGGCGGCAACCGAGATGGCCAGCCGCTATATCACCGATCGCTTCATGCCGGATAAGGCCATCGATCTGATCGATGAGGCCGCCAGCCGTGTGCGCATGCAGCATTCGCTGGCCCCGCTGAACCTGAAAGAGGCCAAGAAGGGCCTGGAGGCGGTGCTCCGCGAGAAGGAGGCCGCGATCCAGCAGCAAGATTACGAGCTGGCTGCCGAGCTGCGGGACCGCGAGGTGAAGCTGCGCGAGCGGATCGCCAAGCTGGAGGCCGGCTGGCAGAAGGAGCGCGGCAGCGATCGCCCCGTGGTGGGTGAGGAGGAGGTCGCTCAGATTGTTTCGATGTGGACCGGTATCCCGGTGATGCGCATCGCCCAGGAGGAGTCTCAGCGCTTGCTCCATATGGAGGAGGCTCTCCATAAGCGCGTCATCGCTCAGGATGAGGCGATCGAGAAGATCGCGCGCGCTGTCCGCCGCGCTCGCGCCGGGCTGAAAGATCCGAAGCGCCCCATCGGCTCCTTCATCTTCCTCGGCCCAACCGGCGTCGGTAAGACCGAGCTGGCTCGCGCCCTCGCTGAGTTCATGTTTGGCAGCGAGGATGCCCTCATCAAAATCGACATGTCAGAGTTCATGGAGCGCCACGCTGCCGCTCGCTTGGTCGGCGCTCCGCCGGGCTATGTCGGCTATGAGGAGGGCGGCCAGTTGACTGAGGCCGTGCGCCGTAAGTCCTATAGCGTGATCTTGCTCGATGAAATCGAGAAGGCCCATCCCGATGTCTTCAATATGCTCCTCCAGATCCTGGAGGATGGTAAGCTGACCGATGCGAAGGGCCGCACGGTGGATTTCCGCAATACGATCATTATCATGACATCGAATGTGGGCGCCACCTTGCTGAACCGCGAGGCATCGATCGGCTTCAAGTTGACGAAGGATAAGGAGCAGGCCTATAAGAGCGAGTACGAGGAGATGAAGAATAAGGTGCTCGGCGAGCTGAAGAACACCTTCAAGCCCGAGTTCCTGAACCGTATCGACGAGGTCATCGTCTTCCACTCGCTCCGCCGCGAGGACATGTATCAGATTGTCGATCTGTTGCTCAATCGCGTGCGCAATCAGCTAACGGAGCAGCAGATCGAGCTGGTGGTCCCGCAGCCTGCCAAGGACTTCCTGATCAAGGAGGGCTTCGATCCGCAGTACGGCGCCCGTCCGCTGCGGCGCACGATCCAGCGCCTGGTCGAAGATCCGCTGGCCGAAGGTCTGCTGCAGGGTCGCTTCCACGCCGGCGACGTGGTCGAGGCGGTGGTTGTGGGCAATGCCCTCGAACTGCAGGTGCGCAGCCGGGTGGAGCAGTTGCCTGCGCCGGCTTCGCCGCAGGCGGCGCTCTCTGCCGGTAGCAGTGAGGGTAGCCCCGCCGGTGAAACCTTGCCAGGTTGATGTGTCACGAGGAGAGCCTACGGCGCGCAGCGAGCGCCGCAGTGGCTCTCCTCTTTTTTTGCCCTCGCTTGCTTGTTTCTTTGCTTGCTGCCCGCCAGAAAGACTGTCTGCTCTAGGCGCGCTCCTTGGGCTTATCTATGCTATTGAGGAGTCTGCCTGATAGGTTAGCTGTGTCTGCGGTGCGATCTGAAGTGCTTTGAAGCGAACGCTCTGGTTATCTACCTATGCCCAAATCCCGTACGCGTTTTATCTGTCAGCAGTGTGGTGGAGAGCAGACGAAGTGGCTGGGGCGCTGTCCTGATTGCGGGGCCTGGAACACACTGGAGGAAGTGGCCCTGCCAGAGACCTCATCTGCGGTGGCGGCCTCCTCTCCCCAGCGCCGTTACGCCTTACTGACCGGCGCGGCTGCCACCGCTGGCGCCTCTACGGCTCCGCCGACGCCGCAACCTCTGCCCCAGGTGAAGGCGCTCTCGCACGAACGTCTTTCAGTCGGCTATGCTGAAATGGACCGTGTTCTAGGCGGGGGCCTGGTTCCTGGCTCGCTGACTCTGGTCGGAGGGGAACCAGGCATCGGGAAATCCACCTTGTTGCTGCAGGTCTCTGGCTATATCGCCGAGCATGTGGGGCCTGTGCTCTATGTCTCGGGCGAGGAGTCCAGTGAGCAGATCAAGATGCGCGCCGAACGGCTGGAGATTCGTGGTGAGCGCCTCTATCTCTTAGCGACCGTCGAGCTGGAAGTGATCTGCGAGGCCATTGCGCGTCTCAAGCCCGCCCTGGTGGTGGTCGATTCGATCCAGACGGTCTTTGCCACTCATCTGACCTCAGCTCCGGGCAGCATCAGTCAGGTGCGCGAGTGTACCTTACATCTGATGCAGGTGGCCAAGAATAGCCACATTCCGATGTTCATTATTGGGCATGTTACCAAAGAGGGGACGGTGGCAGGGCCGAAGGCCCTGGAGCACATTGCCGATTGTGTGCTCTATCTGGAGGGGGAGCGCTACCATACCTATCGCCTGTTGCGCGGGGTGAAGAATCGTTTCGGCGCCACCCACGAGGTGGGAGTCTTTGAGATGCACGGCGATGGCCTGCAGGAGGTCCCCAATCCCTCGGCGCTCTTCCTGTCAGAGCGCCCTGGAGCCGCAAGTGGTTCGGCGGTGGTGGTAAGCATGGAGGGAACGCGCCCGCTCTTGGTGGAGGTGCAAGCCCTGGTGACCCCCAGCAATTTCGGGATCGCGCGCTGTACCGCTAACGGCCTGGAGCATAATCGCCTGCTGATGCTGCTGGCGGTCTTGACGAAGCGGGTCGGCCTGGCGCTGGGCAACCACGACGTCTATACTAACGTGGTAGGTGGCTTCACTCTGGAAGAGCCTGCGGTTGATCTGGGGGTGGCTGCCGCGATCGCCTCTAGCTATCGCGATCGCCGTATTCCTGCCGATCTGGCTTTAATCGGCGAGGTTGGCCTTTCGGGTGAGCTGCGTGCGGTCAGTCGCCTGGGGCTGCGCGTGCGCGAGGCGGCAAAATTGGGTTTCAAGCGCTGCCTGGTTCCCGCCAGCGGGCGAACGGAGCGGGTGCGCCGTGAGTTGGAGGAGGCGGGGCTGGCTGATGAGTGTCGGGTGATTCCCGCCAGTACTCTTGCAGTGGCCCTGGAAATCGCGCTACACTAACCAGCAAGGATGGCTCCTGGCTGCTAACTGGAGCATCTGCTGAGCTTCAATAAAGGAGGTGGGTGTTTCGTGCTTTATCTTGGCTCTCACTCGCTGAGGTCGATCCTCGCTCTTGATTCTAACCCGGGAAAACGGTATACTTTATAGCTGGCATGACGATTTTTGTGATTCGACGGGCGCGTTTCTGGCGGTTCAGCACAGCAGGCCAGGCCCTGTTATCCGGAATCATCATTCTTGTTTGTCTCATTATCATCTATTCTGCTCCTGCCCGCATGCTTTACCTCACGCTGGCCCGTCGTCGGTGGTTGAACCTCTCACCCTTCTGGAGGCTGATGGGATGTCTGTTAATACGATCGCTCGCTGCATTGGGGCGCTTCTGGCTGCCAGCGTCAGTTTCTTCATCTTCTTCTTTGAACATCCATTATCGTCACTCCTGCTGGAAAAGCTTGAGTGGTCCGCCGCTATTGCTGTTGGCTGCGCAATCATCGCTTTTGTGATTACACCCTATGTGACTATTGTACCCTACCGCTGGGTAAGCCACCAGCTACGCACGGTGGCGGTCAGCGATCTGATCGCTGGCACCATTGGGCTGATTGTAGGCCTGCTGATCTCCGTGCTCTTTGGAATTCCGTTGGGGGCCTTGCCGGAGAACTGGGGGCACATTTTGCCTGTGGTGGCGGCTCTCATCTGCGGTTATCTGGGCGCAATGGTCGCCGTGCTACGTAAAAGCGAGCTGGCGCACATGCTTCAGTCGCTCTTTTTAACGCGCCGCCGCGAGCGGGAGGAGGAGCGTGAACGCGAGCGCGCCAGGGAGGCGGAGGCCCTGGCAACGACGACGGGACCACAGATTCTGCTGGATACGAGCGCGATTATTGACGGGCGTATTGCCGATATCAGTCAGACGGGCTTTATCTTTGGCAAGCTGGTGGTGCCGCGCTTTGTGCTCAATGAGCTGCAGCGCATCGCTGATTCTGCCGATACGCTGCGCCGCAATCGGGGTCGTCATGGGCTAGAGATGTTGAACCGGTTGCAGAAAGATGCGACGGTTCCTGTGGAGATTATGGATACAGATATGGAGGGAAGCTCGGAGGAGGTTGATAGTAAGCTGGTCAAGCTGGCGCGTGCGCTCCATTGCCCGATTATCACGAACGATTTCAACCTCAATCGCGTGGCAGAGCTACAGGGGGTGAAGGTTCTTAATATTAATGAGTTGGCGAATGCTGTGAAACCGGTGCTGCTGCCTGGTGAAGAGATTTCGATTAAGATTATGCAGGATGGTAAGGAGCTAGGCCAGGGAGTGGGCTACCTGGATGATGGCACGATGATCGTGGTGGAGGGGGGCCGGCAGTATATGAATATGACGATCGATGTCACGGTGACGCGCGTCATTCAGACAGTGGCGGGGCGTCTGATCTTTGCCTATCCAAAACAGGGCAGCAGCAATGCAGCGTCCTCCAGCAATCAGGGCCAGTCGACGGGGAAGCAGCGCCAGGGCTAGGACCGGCGGCCTTGGCCAAGGGCCAGAGAGAGGCGGATGGCCTGTCTACCGGTGGGGGAAGATGGTGGCTTGGTGGACGAGCGGTGGTCACCTCCGCCAGGCAGTGGTGATGGAGGGCAAAGAAAAAAGGGGGGGACCTGGTTCTCTCTGGCTGCCGAGAAACGTCTTAGGAGATGTCGTGTAGGCACCGCGCCGAGGGTGCCTCTCATTATAGGCGGAGGCGCTGGTGGATTATTGCTATGCAGGAACGTGCCGCTGTGGTAATTGTAGCCGCTGGCAGCAGCCGGCGTATGGCTGGTCGTGATAAGCTTTGGACGCCGCTGGCTGGACGCTTGACCCTGGCCCGTACGGTGGAGGCCTTTGAGTCTTGTTCGCTGATTCAGGCCATTGTGCTGGTGGTGCATCCCGCGCGCGAGGCCGATGCCTGGGAGCTGCTGGCCGAAGAGGGTTGGCGTAAGGTGATCGCGGTGGTGGCCGGCGGGCCACGGCGTCAGGATTCGGTGCGCCTGGGTCTGGAGGCGCTGGCTCGTCGCCTGCCAGATATACAGTGGGTGCTGGTCCATGACGGGGCGCGTCCCTTTGTCTCTTCTGCCCTCATTGAGGCCGGTTTGCAGGCGGTCCGCTTACATCAGGCGGCGGTGGCCGCGGTTCCGGTCAAGGATACGCTGAAGGTAGTTAAGGGCGGCTATGTCTGCGAAACGCCGGAGCGCGCTCGGCTATGGGTGGTGCAGACTCCGCAGGTGTTCGCTTTCTCTCTGCTCTGGGAAGCCTATCACGCTCTCTCTGCTCAGGTCATGGAGGAAGAGGTGGGTGACGATGCGGCGCTAGTGGAGAGGCTGGGCTATCGTGTGGCTATCTTCCCCGGCTCATATACCAATATGAAGATCACGACACAGGAGGATTTCCTGCTGGCCGAATATTTGGCGCAGCAGGAGGCTGGGCTGCGATGACATTGCGAATCGGGTGCGGTTTTGATGCTCATGCATTCGTTGCGGGGCGACCGCTGGTGCTGGCGGGGGTGACGGTCCCCTCAGAAATGGGGCTGGCTGGCCATTCAGATGCCGATGTGGTGATTCATGCGCTGGTAGATGCCTTGCTGGGGGCTGCCGCCCTCGGCGATATTGGTATGTATTTCCCTTCCCATGACCCTCGTTGGAAGGATCAGCCAAGTGCTCTTTTTTTGACCTATGCGCGCGATCTGTTACGCCAGCATGGTTGGCGCGTGGCAAATGTCGATGCGACGGTAATTGCGCAGCGCCCTCGCCTGGCTCCTTATGTTATGGCAATGCGTTCGCGCTTGGCCGAGCTGCTGGAACTGCCGCTCTCGCAGGTCAGTGTGAAGGCAACAACCACCGACGGCCTGGGCTTTACTGGTCGGGGGGAAGGCATCGCCTGCTCCGCTGTGGCCCTGCTGGAAGCGGAAACTTCGCCAGTACCGGACACGCCGGCCCGCTAATAGTCAGTTTCGCATTTGAAGTGGTAGCGTTATCACCCTTATATTTGCACGTATTTGTTTAGTAGCTGCTCAAGAATGCGGCTGTAGTGAGTTTTTTTCCATTCCTCGTCATCGATACGTTCCACCATAAACTGCAGGTGAGCGATTCTGGCAATGTCCATCAGGTTAGCCATTCCCTCTAATTGGCGCTTGGCTGCGCTCTCAGAATGTTGCTGCCAGGCACCGAAGAAGCTGGAAAGCCCTGAAAGCGTGCTTGTGATAAGGCCCCCGCCGATCAGTGCCGGGTTGGCGCCTCGGAATAAGATGAAGAAGAAGATGATCAATGTGATGCACATGCATGCGCAATTTATCCCGAAGAAAACTCGTGAAAACTTCTGGGAGGATCGTGCTTCTTCATAGAAGGAGCGGAGATACTGATTGATGCGCGTAACGATGCTGTTAAGGTAGCGATCGGAGAGGGTGCGCACGCTTGATGCAAGCTTTTTATCTTCTGCAGTGCTTTCTTCTTCTCTTTCTGATTCGAAAATATCTTCCATTGTGCTTTTGATCTTACTAATATCTGAGGATGCTTTAACAAGCTGCTCCAAAGCCTTGTCCTTGCTCTCCTGAATAGTCTGCAGGAGACGCGTTTCCAGAGTCTGCAAGCTCGTGCGAAGCTCCCCGGCCAGACCGTCGATGGCAGGAGTGACCTGGTTGGAGAGCGTAGCTGTAACTGTTTGCTCTAAAGCGCTCAGCTGATCCTGGAGGGCTTGATGATGGTGAGCGAGCCTCTGCTGAAAGCCTTCATCCGCGCGCTGCTGGTACGGAGCCAATTGCTGTGCCACGACATGAGCTATTGACTGCTCCTGCTTGGTTACCAATTGCTCTAGAGAGGCCTGCCACTTCTGTTCCTGGTCCTCGATCAAGGTAATCGCTCGCAGTATCTGCTGAGCTAGCTCGCTGTCGTTCTGAAGAATCTTCTCTTCTAGGTACCGTGCGTCCTGGCTCAGGCTCTCTTTCAGTTGCTGGAGTTGCTCACTCAGTGGTTGAGTCTCACGGGAAATGGCCTTAAGCCACTCGCTGATCGTTTGGAGCGAGGTTGCGAGCGAGGTCAGGTCTTGCTGCCGAGGAACCTGCTCAAGTGCCTCCTGGAGAGCCTGGATTCTCTCGACTAAACCTTCTGTCTCTGGCTCACGACCTTCAGCACCCGGATAGCCAGGGGTCCAATCCGCGCAGCCCCAGCGTTCGTTATAGTTGAGCATTTCATGGTACCTTAGTACTCGGCAATACTTGCCACCCGTGTTATCCGAAAGTAGCTCGATGGCCTCGCCCTCTGGCATTCTTCCCCCGCCGTTGACTATCGTCACCACCCAGCCCCAGGAGTCCATCATCTCCGCTCTGCAAGGAACACGTGTGGCAATTACCAAGGCTCCATCTTTCCGGCGCGCGTGGATCACAGGCATATTCTCGACCCTGGCAAGCTCTGTAAAGCTGCTCATGACGGCTCTTCTCCGTACCTCACTCTAGCGCTGGCTGGCATCAATTCCTATACTAAGTCTTTCGCTTCGGAGGAAAACTGATCAAGCTCAATTGCAAAATAAATTTTGGAATATGCTAATGTAAAAGTCAAGCCATAATCTGTAAGCAAAATCGCGTGTCCGATGACCGTTGGTCCTCCTGCCGATAACGAGAGGCTGGCCTGCCTGCTCGCCAGTCACTGCGCGATCGAAGCGTCAAGGTACCTGGTTCCCCTGCGCTCCTTTCTGTTACACTGGCCTGGAAAGTCAGATAGATTGAATTCTAGCTTAGAATGCCGCTCCTCTTAGGAAAGGAGGTCAACCACAGCATGAAATCCTTCAGAAGATCGCCATCAGCTTTTACTGCTGAAGCAGGAGCACAAGAAGGGGAAGGAAGCCAACAACAGCGATGGCAGCGCCTGGAGACAAGCTATCGGGCATACTACTGGTCGCATGAAGATTGGCTAGCACTACTGCGCGTAAGCGAACTGGTTGCGCGTCGCCTGGAAGAGGCCGGCCCAAAGATAGACTTCTCCGGGCTGGTACGAGCCAGGATAAACGCTGAGGGCGGGGCCGAGGTATTATACGGCTGGCGATCTCGCGCTGGCGAGTCAGATTCGGCAGGGAAAAAGAGGATAAGGGCGGGAATCCAGTAGAGGCCTTTCCCGCTACCCTACAGCCGCTAGGCGCGCACCGGCAACCCTAAGAGCTGGCGTGTCAACTGAATATGACCCAGATGGAGAGCGCAATGCTCTACTGCATGCAAGAGGGCATCACGCACTATCAACGGGCGATCGGACGGGGCGTAGCGGTAGGTCGTTGGCTCACTCACTGGCTCCTGCAGGCGGCCATCCGGCAGCGTGTCTAAAACCTCGTGCATCGCTCGCAGCCATCGCTCATAGCGCTCTTTCAGTTCTGAAAAGCTGCCCCGAGCCCGAAACTCGGCGGCACGATCGCGAGCGATCTGACGCTGTCCAACAAGGGCCAGCACCCAGTACTCGGCGGCTCCGACCAGGTGGGTTGCCAGTGCGAAGAGGGTATTAGTCTCAGGCAAGGTTAGCTGCCGGTTCAGATCGGCCTCCGGCACGTCTTCGAGCTGGAAAAGGACATCGCGTGTGAGGCGCTCCAGAATATGGGCAAAGCAAGTTCCTTCGCTCACGCTCATCGAACTTCCTCCATCAAGAAAAGAAGAGCTGGCAGAAAGAAGAGGGAAGCAGAGCATGGCCTCGGCCCAGCATCCGCTGTTTGCTATCGTATCACCTGGGAGAGCCAGCGTACAGGGGGGAGCTATGGGAGGCGCAGATGGGCCTTATTCCTGGCGGCAGATCAGGCCAAGATTGTGCTCTGCAGCCAGGCGTACTGCTGTCAGCAAGCTCGCGCCGTGAGCTGGAAGCACCTCATCAATCAAGCGAGGCTCCTGGGCTGAGGTCAGCCCCTGGCGGAAGAGGTCATAGTCCCTGGCAGCGACCTCGGGGTCTGGAGCGGAAGCAGTGCGCAGGCAGTCAGCCAGTCGTCTGACTTCGATAGGGGTCAGGTAGCCGATATAATGGCACAACGAGGTCCTACTTAAGAAGTCCGTCTGACCAGGCACTATCAGGCCATCTTCGAACGGCAGAGCCCGCCGTCCACAGGCCAGGTACTCAAAAAGTGCCAGTGCCGCCGGTGAGATAGTTGCCAGCCAGCCACGCAGCCGCAACATGTTTGGGTGCTGTCCGAGAGAGAGGCCGACTGGCGACGATGGCGATTGGTCCGGCCCGGCGCCAGGACCAGCAAGCTCAAAGTAGGCTTCGCTCAACTGGTAGGAGCTGTCAGCCTGTTCCTCTGCAGACTGGCTGAGCAGTGCCACGCCGCTCCTCCTGGGAGCTTGTTGCAGCTCTCTTGCCGCCGCGGCCTCGGTCAGCATCTCGCCGCGCAGACAGTAATGCTCGACGATGGCGCCCCAGACAGCCGCCAGCGCCTCTGAAGGACGATGGAGGTGGGGCACATGGCGATAGAGGTAGCGATCGCTAAGGGCCGTGAACTCCTCGGCGGAACAGAGCAAGCGATATTCGTAAAGGCTATGGGGACCGCGAGGTAAAGCAGCGACAAAGGCCAATGCCCGTGGCCAGGTACGGGCGGCTTGCATGGCCGCGGGCAGAAAGCTCTCCTCATAGGCCAGACGCGTGCTAGCGTAAAGTGCTTCGACCGCCGTCGCATCATTGGCCGTCAGCCAGCGCGCAAAAGCAGGCATCACCTGATCGCGGTAGCTCCACCAGTCAAAGCCGTAAATTACCATCGCTCTTGCTCTTCTTGCTCTCTTCTGCTCCCTTACTAGGGGCCGCCAGCTTCGGCCTCAACCCGTTGACTCAGCTAGCAACCTGGTACGGGCCATCTGGCAGAGCAGACGCTGAAGAGGCTGGTACTGGACCATCCTCTCTGTAACCCTACTCTACCTTTATCGTACTCGCATATGAGGATTTTCCCAAACTGTTAGCTCTATGGTACTCTGGAAAGGAACAGCGGGCTAGCGCTCCTGGCTCCGCCGCCCCTCCTTTCTTTCCAGAGGTGAAAGGTGCAACTGCTCCTGTATTTTAGAAAAGAGGATTGCTTTGGGCAAGGATGAACTGATTGTAATATGCACGATATTTTCTGCTAAGGAGCTGATAGCCTTATGGCTGAGCAAGAGCATACTGAGAGAAGAGAACAGATTATTCCTGATTTCTACGATCAGGAGACGCAGCTTTTTGAAGAATTCAGCGAACCTGAGCCTGCGCGTCCCTGGTGGCGGCAGCGGCGCTGGCAGGTAGTCATCAGCCTTATTTTGCTGTTCCTGATCATCGGGGGGAGCATCCTCACGGTGGTAGCTCTCCGAAGAGGAAGAGTAACCTACCAATACCAGCGTGTCACACGCGGGACCTTTACACAGGTGGTCAGCGCCACCGGGACCTTGCAGGGAACCGTCTATAACGTCAACGCTCCTACCAGTGGCAAGATCAGCGCGCTCTATGTTAGTGTGGGCCAGCAGGTGCGCGCTGGTCAGGTGCTCGCCAAACTCGACTCGACTTCGCTGCAGGACGCCGTCAACCAGGCCCAGGCTCAAGTAAATGCGGCTCAGACAGCGCTCGCGGATGCTCAGAATAACCTCAGCAAAGTTCAGGCCCAGGCCAATGCCAGTCTGGCCACCGCCTATGACCAAGAGCAGAATGCTCTCTATAACTGTGACCATCCGGCCTTGAATCAATCAGTGCCACCGAATTGCAAGCAACTGGCCGAGGACCAGTATGCCCAGGCTCAAAGCCAGGCCGAGGCGCAGATCGCTTCAGCTCAAGCGCAAGTCGACAACGCCCAAAGCCAGTTGAAGACGGCTCAGGCCCAGCTAGCGACAGCGCAGCATAACCTGAGCCTGACGACCATTACAGCGCCCCACGCTGGCGTCGTAGCCACCATCAACGGCAGTGTAGGCAGCTATCCTGGCGGGCCTATTGGAGGAACTACAAGTAGCCTCAGTGGTACCAGTCAAAGCACTGGCCCAAGTGCGGGGACAACGAGTACGGCGGCAAGCCCCGCCACAGCGGCCTTTATTCAACTAGTCGATCTCTCCACCCTCCAAATCACAGCCAATGTCAACGAGGCTGATATCGGAGCTGTGAACACCGGCCAGCAGGTCCACTTTACGGTCAGTGCCTATGGTAATCGCCAATTCAGTGGTACCATTCGCGCCATCTCCCCGCTTGGTCAAAGTGTCTCCAATGTCGTGACCTATCCGGTCACCATCGATGTCGACCTCAGCAGTGCGCGCGATGCGCATCTGCTTCCTGGGATGACTGCCAACCTGACTATTACTACGCTTCAACACGAGGACGTCCTGCTCATCCCTACCGATGCCGTCAATTTTGCGCGCAATGCTGCCACTCTAAGCGAGCGCAACGGCTCGCCGGTCATCGACCCGGCTCAGATCAAAGCCGCCTCGGCTCAGGCGCGTCAGTTGCTGCAAGACCTGCGAAACCTTCCGCCGGGCGAGCAACCGACGCCCGGTTACGTGCTAGAGCGCTCTGGCGAACACTGGATCGTCAAGCCGGTAGTGTTGGGATTGACCGATGGCAATACGTATGAGGTCCTGGCCGGTTTAGAGGTCGGTGAAAGTATTGTGACCGGGGCACAAGGCGGGCCATTCACCGCTCTGACTCAGGTAGGCAGCTAGACGGCTGCTGTGGTCTAATAGAGGCGGAGATGGCAGTGAGGGGCTGAGCAAGCGCCAGGCTGCAAGCTTGCAAGCTGCACGTCGATATAACGAGAGCACCACTCAATCCAGTCTGACGAAGAAGAAGGTTCATAACAGACGCTCATGGCTCACTCGGGCTTACTCAGGGCGTACTCTCAGCCTTGAAAGGCGAGGCAGTGACAGACTGCTGTTGAGAAGGAGCTGAGGCTCAAACCTAGAGAGAAGAGAAGCAGTATGGCTGACAAAGAAATACAACTGGTGCAGGGAGATCAACAACCCTCGCCTGTGGGCCAGCGGCGCCCGCCGATCGTCCTTGTACGCAACCTCACCAAGATCTACCGCCTGGGCGAAACGATGGTGCCAGCGCTGCGCGGCGTCTCGCTGGCCGTCAGGGCAGGCGAGTTTGTGGCGATCATGGGACCTTCCGGCTCGGGCAAAACGACCTTTATGAACCTGCTCGGCTGCCTGGATCGCCCAACCAGTGGCGACTATTGGCTTGTAGGGCGCAAAGTCAGTCAGATGACCCCGGATGAGCTGGCCGACGTGCGCAATCGACGCATCGGTTTTGTCTTTCAAAGCTTTCATCTGCTTGCCCGCTCGACAGCCCTGCAGAATGTGGCCCTTCCCTTGATGTACGCTGGACTACCGCGCGCTGAGCAAGAGCGGAGGGCGCGCCGTGCCCTGGAGTTAGTCGGCCTGGGCAGCCGCCTGCACCATCGACCCTCACAGCTGTCCGGGGGACAGCAGCAGCGCGTCGCCATCGCGCGCGCTCTGGTCAATAATCCTGCCCTGCTGTTGGCGGATGAACCGACCGGCAATCTTGATAGTCGAACCAGTGTCGAGATTATGGCTATCTTACAAACGCTCAACGCCCGTGGTCTGACGATTGTCCTGGTAACGCATGAGGCTGACATCGCCGCCTATGCACACCGGCGCATTCTCTTCCGTGATGGACAGATAGTCAG
The DNA here is from genome assembly GCF_059696725.1 of Thermogemmatispora argillosa. NCBI lineage: Bacteria > Bacillati > Chloroflexota > Ktedonobacteria > Thermogemmatisporales > Thermogemmatisporaceae > Thermogemmatispora > Thermogemmatispora argillosa. Next base: position 4,114,692 of record NZ_AP019377.1, read on the forward strand.
CGATGAGCCGGTGACAGCGACGCGCTCGGCCCATACCGAACTGCTCCAGTTACATCAGGCCAGTGGCGATGGCTATCGAGCGCTTCCTTCGGAGGGAGAGCAATGAGCGATCCGGTTGAGCAGGAACGTCAGATAAGCATCAGCGCAGACCTGCCGGAGCGGCAGGTCCGCGAGCGCGGTGACTCCCAGACAGCTCAGGCTCTGCCCGTGGGGAGCAGAAAGCAGCAGCCGAGGCGCTGGGGGAGACGCCGGGGCAGCCTCTTTGTCGCCAATCTGGCGAGCGCCTTTGAAGCTCTCTGGGCCAATCGCCTGCGCTCGCTATTGACCACCCTTGGCGTCGTCATCGGCGTAGCCGCCGTGATCGCCGCGATGACCCTGACCCAAGGTGCCAGTGTCCTGATTCAGGCGCGCCTGAATGTCTTGGGCACCAACACTTTGCTGATCATCCCAGGTGCAGCCACCAGCAGTGGAGCTTTTAGCTCGCTTGGCACGCAGCCGAGCCTGACCCAAGGGGATGCCGATGCCCTGGCCTCCATTGCCCATGTCGTCCAGGTTTCACCGGTGCTCTCCGTTGCGGCCCAAGTGGTCTATGGCAGCCAGAACTGGAATACGCGCATCCAGGGTGTCTATCCGGGCTACCAACAGATCCAGGGCTGGGAGATCGCGCGCGGACGCTGGTTAAATGCTCACGATGAACTGGCGGGCTTACCTGTGGCGGTGCTCGGCCAGGTAGTGGCTAACAGCCTCTTTGCCCCCTCGGGTACCGACCCTGTGGGCCAAATGATCCGCATCGGCACCCAAATGTTTCGCGTAGTTGGCGTGCTACAGCCCAAAGGCTCCTTTGGCGCCTTTACGCAGGATGACGTAATTTTTGTCCCCTTTACTGCGGCCTCGATGCGTCTCAAGAACACCGGCTATGTCGATCAGATTCAAGTCCTGGTCGATAAAGCTGAACATGTCGATGATGTACAAAGAGCAGTCAATGCCACGCTCTTAAAACGCCACCGCATCAACGCCGGCAGTCCTGCCGACTTCCAGATTCGCAATGCTAACCAGTTACTTCAGACGGCACGCCAGGCAACTCAGACCCTGACCCTGCTCCTGGTTGGAATCGCAGGTATCTCTTTGACAGTGGGCGGGATCGGCATCATGAATATCATGCTGGTCTCGGTCACGGAACGGACACGTGAGATTGGCCTGCGGATGGCGGTCGGGGCCCGGCGCAAAGATATTCGCAATCAGTTTCTGATTGAGGCGCTGACGCTCAGCTCGCTCGGCGGCATTCTAGGAATTATCCTTGGCCTGGTGGTGGGCTGGCTCATGACGACCAATTTTGGCGTGCCCTTTGTGCCGCAGCCGTTGTCGATCATGCTCGCTTTTGGAGTCTCGGCCCTGGTGGGGGTGACATTCGGCTTTTACCCGGCGGTGCGTGCGGCGCGCCTCGACCCAATTATCGCCTTGCGCACTGAGTAAGGGGTAAGCGTGCGAGCCAGGTTACGCCGGGGGAACAGAGGCAGAGCAGGGCAGCTCTCTGGGGCCGCGCGAGAGCTAGCCACTGCTCATATGCCTGGCTGGCTGGCTTAGGCCCGCTCCCGCAGGCTCTCTCAGCGGGGCGGAGTGCCTTGCTGAACCGACAACGCCAAAGCTAGCGGAGATGCGGCGATCTCCTCTTTCCCTATAGCTGACGGCTACGAATGCTTTGGGAGCCAGTCTTGGCCCTCGGAAGGAGCCTTATTGTCAGTCTTGTCACTCAGGCTGGCTAGCCAGGGGGGCAAGGTTGAGGCTCCTGGCTCTGTCTGGCGCTCGCCGGTAGACCCCTCGCCTGCCAGCCCCGGCTGTGGCGAGAGCTGCTGAGGGGGCGGCTCGTGGAAACCGCTGCTGGGAGAGAGGGAGAGGCCCTCGGCAGGAACCAGGCTGGTGGTTGGAAAGAGGAAGTTCCCATTGAAGGGGCTGGTTCCGTGGGGCGGAAAGGCGAGATTGGAGGCGACCGGTAGCTCGCCTGTCGTTGGCATCAGGCTTGTCGTGGGAAAGAGGAAGTTGCGCTTGAGACGACTGGAAGAGCGAGAGCTGCCACCGCTAGCTGACGGGGAGACGGCAGGGCGCCGCGCAGTATCTTCCAGCGAGCCGGAGGCAAGTCCGTTCTGCCTGTGCTGAGCGGCGGAAGAGCTGCCCGGGGTGACAGTCAGCCCGGTAGGTAGGAGAGGCAGGTCATGGCCAGATAAAGGTGATGGCGTGGTCAGCGCCGGCGTTGGGGCTGCAGGGGACGATGGACCTGGCGTTGGGGTGGGAACTGCCGGCTGCATTTGGGTTGGCGCGGCGGCAAAGGCCTCACCAGGCGCGTTGGCGTTGCCTAGACGCAGCGGCTGCTGTTGGGTAGAACCGGCCCCGGCGGTAGCAGGCTGCCAGCTATTATTCAGCATGGTGCCGCTGGGGCTACCCTCGACAGGCAAGGGCAGAGGATTGCCCGCCAGGTCGCGATCTCCAGCCAGGCTCTCTGGACTGCGGGTCCGGCGCCAGGGGCGCGCTCCCGAGGCCAGGCGTGGACGCGGCAATGGCTCAGGCGCAATATAGTGGCGCAAGAGCAGCACGCCTACGAGAATCAACGCCAGAAGGAGCAAGACCGCAGCCGTAATCACTGGTAGAAAGCTCAGGTTATTGCGCTGAGCGATGCGCGTCGTAGCTGTAGCATTATTGTCGTTGTTCTGCTGACCACCACTGGTATCGTTCGACAGGGCGGGTGCTGCGGTCGGCGAGGCCGTTGCCTGACTGGTGGCAGTCGGTTTAGCGGTCGCCGTGGGGGTCACTGTGGCCGCTGCGGTCGCGCTGGCAGTCGGGACGGGGGCCACGGTTGGCGATACACTGCGCGTCGGCGCCGGGGCGGGAGTACTCGTCTTCGTCGGCTGCGCCGTCGGTGCGGATGTCGGAGAGGGAGAAGGCGGCGTCGTCGGCTGCGGCGAGGGCGTAGGGGAGGGCGTAGCCGAAGGGACCTCCGTGGGGACAGGGGTGCCTGTCGGCACGTCATCTACTGGCTGCAAAAGAGGGATCTGGGGGCCTGATGCTGCATACATCGGCACAAGATTAGCCAGCACGCCGATCACGGAAACCGATAGCAGACAAGCACAGATGGTGAGCGTGAGCGTTCGTAATAAAAATCTCCCCAGGTCGGGGTCGGTCTGTCTAAACATCGATCCCTACCTCTCTGCACCGGCGGTCATTGCCGGTCAGCGGTTGGTGCGCACAAGAGTGCCGCGTGCTCGACATGGAGCGCGACCGGCAGGCTCAAGGCGATGGCTGGTCCGGTCCTTGTTCTTGCTCATGGCCGTATGCTTGCCTGGTCCTGCTGCCATCGCCCTAGAGGGGAGTATAAAATATGCGTCTCAGACGGTCAAGCAATCTGAAGAGGATATCCAAATGTACTAGTCGAAATGTGAATGTTTGGGACCCATTGACCTTGAGCGAGCCTGCGCCAATCTGATGGAGAACACACCCAAGTGGGTCTATCTGGTAATATCCTGGTCTTGCCTCTTCTCTGGCTCTTCCTCTATGAGATGTATTTATATATATGAATTAAAAGCTGAGAATGATAGGTCTGCTATGAAGTGCTCGCGTCTTTGGCGCTCACCTGATGAGTGCAGCCCAATCCACTCCAGGCAGGTACTTGAAGGATAGAGAGGAGAAGCTGCTCATGGAATATGACCGGTGTGCTGCTGACGAGATCGATGTCGTAACCGGTGCCTTTAGCTACACTGGTCAATATATCGCGCGTCGCTTGCTGGCCCTCGGCTAGCGGAGGCAGGCCGGAGCTATGCCTCGGAGCTGGCGCGCCACTATCGCTAGATGGACAAAAGCAAAGCGAGCGAAGCGCAGAAGAGCGGCAGGAGAGGTCGGGCCGAGCTATGGCCCTTGTCTGTCTTGATTCTGACCGCTCTTCTGCGTTCAGCGTCCTCAGTTGTGTGCCGAGGCCGGTCCAACCAACTACTCTTGTTGGTTCGGGGACTGACCGCGACCCGGCAGAACCGATAAGCCGCCCTGTACCTGGCGCATTAAGGCCTCTAGCTCAACCTCTGTGGGAGCTGCGCTGATCTGCTCATCTGGCGCAGCAGCGGGCAGGCCCTCTTCACTTCTCTGGGACTGCTCAGCTTGCCGGGCTGGTCCCGAACCGCTCTCGGATCGCCCGCCGTTCGACGCTCGCCGAAGGCTGGCGAGAGGGAGCGTGATGCCCTCGTGAAGTGCATGAAAGCTCAGGCTGGCTGATCTGTGGCGACGCCGGTACTGCAGGAAGCTGCCAAGCAGCCCGAAAAGGAGCAGGCCGCCGACTGTAGTGCCCACCATCCAGGGAAGCGCCTGACTGAACGGCGAAGACGAGCTGGTCGGCAGCGTGCCCCGGGACTGGGTTCCTGCCTTGGTGCTGGCGGTGGCGATGGCCGGCATGCGGTTAGTGCTGGCGTCGGCAGTGGCCGTAGCCTGGGTAGACGTTGGGGTAGGAGCACGCGTCGGCGTCGGATTGGGGGTTGTCGCCACTATGGTCGGGGGCATAGCTGTTGATGCCGGTGCGGGAGCCGGGTTGATCGTGAAAGAGACGCTGGCGCTCAGGGTAGGGGGTGAACCGCTTCCGACGCTGGCCTTGATTTGAGCTGAACCAACCAGCCCATTGGGAATGAGAATGGTACGCGTAAAGTTCCCCTGGCCATCGCTTGTGACGCTACCCAAATTGATGCTTGTGGTGCCAGCTTGCAAAACCAGCGTTACCTGGGTGCCGCCGGGCAGAAAGTTGCTGCCGCTGATGGTCGCCATCTGGCCTGCTGTGACTTTTGTTGGGCTGATGCTCAAGCTTGGGGAGGCGCTTGACAGCAGCGTATAGCTACCTGCCGACGTCGGCGTGGCCCCGATCAGCGCACAGATTTTGTAGGTACCTGGGGCCAGGTTGTCTGGCAACACCAGCCAGCCGCTAAAGTTGCCGTTCTGCACCGTGCCAGGCTGGCTGGTACTTACTGGCGTATAGCCGAGCAAGCAATCTTGCTGGCTGTAGCCAAAAGACACCTGTGACCCGTCGCTCAACTGAGTCCAGCCCGAGCCACTAACCGTAATCACGGTCCCTGCTGGCCCCGAACTGGGGCTACTGCTCAGCGTTCCACTGTCCCTGCTCGCGGCCTGAGCTGTATCGAGGCCGCTCATAACAACCAGTAGCCAGGCTACCACCAGCCCTGCGAAGAGGAGGCCCGAGCCTCTCTTGAGGTCGTTGCCAAGATATCGCACTCTACACGGCCTTCGGCGCGCCGGGCGCTGTTCACGGCTCTGACTGGTTGCGCGCAAGGCCGCGACTGTCTTTCTTGGGTACGCCATTCTGCTGTGAAAATAGCTCCCGCGTGCGGGAGCCTGACCGCTATGATGTGCGGTGATTGTGTATAAATCCATCCTTATTCAGTGTAAGGATGCATTTCCCTATGTGTCAAGAAAGCACGCATAGACCCTTGCCAGAAAGGCTATGCCTCGATCAATTCTATGGTCACCTCATAGCTGAGGCCGCCGGGCGCGCCGCTGGAGAGCGGAACCTGCTGGCTATGCAGGTCACAAACGCTTTCGGCGTAGTAATCGAAGTGTACAGCAATAGGGGGGCCGCCGGTTGGCTCAATAAAGAGAAGTGTACGCCCTGTCGAGGAGAGATAGCTCATGCGCAGGGCATCGCGATAGTCCTGACCACTAAGGCCTGTAGGGCGACCATCGTAGCCGACAAGATCATTGAGGCAGAGGATCGTCATAGTCCAGGTTCGGCGGCCTGGACCCAGGTCAACATAAGCCTCGCCCCCGTCGGCGCGCACGGTAGCCCGGCGAATACGCGGCTGCGTCATGCGATAGCTACCCGGTTTCAGGAAGTAGCCGGCCCCATCCAGAATAATTTCGCAATCGACGCCAATGGTGGGCATAGAGACTAGCCCTCCTCATTGCGGAAGTCTATGTCTGTGTTAGGATGAGCGGCAGAGCTAACCGTAGGGGGAAATGGCTCTTTCTCGATAATGCGGCTGGCCTGAGTGCAATAGCCACGCTGGTCATGGATACTGACCAGTTCGCCATCGATGGTGATGTAAAGACCGCGCTGCTGCAGGGCCAGGCGAATCGTACCGATGATCTGGCTCAGACGCAGATTCTCTTTCTCCAGGGTGGCCAGGCGGTCCTTGAGCGCGTCAATTTCATGTTGCATGACGCTGATGACGCGTGCCTTAACCTCATCGGCGGTACGGGCAAAGCCGTGGTGATAGGCGACGAAGGCCCCAGTGATCAGCGCCAGCGTAATAAACACATTGGTCAGGCTCAAGAAATCTTGCATAGGCTGTGCAGCTCCTTCCTACAGAGGCCGTTTGGCCTGGCACTCTCAGTCGCTAGCCGGCTAGAGCCGTGCCCAGTGGACCGGGATATCGCCCCAGTGGACACGGGCTGCGCTGGCAAAGTCGCGCTGATTGCGGATCTCCTGCAAGCGTGCCTCAAACTGGGCTCGCCGTGCAGCGATAGTCTGTTGCCAGGCCCGAGGGATAGAGGTGTCATCTAGATGATCATGTAGCTCCCCATCCTGGAAGCTGAAGTTATCGTTCGTGGGCACCTGATACGCCTCCATTGCATAGAGACTGGCCCCCAGCACGATCAAATCGCGATGCACTTCGGGAATAGTAGAGCCACTGGCGTCGAGCTGATGCCTGGTGGCATAGAAGATGCGCATGACCAGCGTGTCATCGCGGGGCAGCTCGGCGCTGGAGAGCTTAAGAGTGAAACTCGGTGTCTGCGCGGCGGGTTGACCCTGGCCGCCGACTGCCAGAGCTGTGCTGCTCTCGAAAAGATTGGAATATTCGGCGAAATCGCGCTCCTGGGGTGGCCAGAGCATGACGCCGCTGGTATTGACGCTTGGGGCCCGGGGTCGGCCTGCGAGGACGCTATCGGATAGAGCATCAAGGTAGCTGGTGCTGCTATTATCGGCCAGGGTCGCCAGCAGCAGCAGAGTGCTACCGCCGGCCTGGGTGCGGTAGAGATTGCGCCCGATGATGGTGTGCGCAGCGCTAGGGCCGGGGCTGGACTGCACTGGTCCGAGAGGAATATTGTTCAGTACGACGCTGCCGTTATTCACCGCTGTGACGCTCGTGACAGGCGAAGGGGTGGTCTCCCCACCTTCGCTAAGAAAGGTGACGGCATACTGATAGAGACCGGCGCTCAGGGCGCCGCCGCTGCCAGGGCTGGCGCTCATGCTGCCTGGCGGTGGCTGGAAGGCGCTGCCGTAGGCCTGCAGTGGGTAGATGATGCGTTCGATCCACCAGACTGGATAGCCTGGATTCCAGGGCTGGGGATAGGGGTAGGTCCGCTGGTAGGGGCGTGTATTCATATCGCAGTAGCCAATATTGGGATAATACTGGCTATAGCGGATCACGGCCTTATCGATGGCGCGCTCAAGGTCGGCGTCCGACCAGCGCTGATTAGGACCAGCCGGATCGAAGAGGTCTAGGCGCAGAGCGTTCAGCATCTCCGAGAGGTTCATCTGAGCTGGCGATCTCCTTGCTGGATTGAGGTGGTATGAAAACCTGCCTGCCTCGCGCGAGAGGGAGCCTATTGGGTCGGCAGAGGGAAAGCGGACCCTGCCCTGATCGGCTCGGCTCGACCTGGTCTGGCTCCTTCTCGTCGCGACGGGCGGACAGGCTGGTCAGCTCACTAGCTGACGTAGCCACAGGTGATCAGCGTGACTGTGCAGGTGGCGCCCACAGCCCGGATGTCGATTTGGCCGTTACTATCGAGCGGGAGCAGCGCCTGACCTTGCCAGCGCGCGCTTGTGGAGAGCAGATCACCGCAGGTGACTGTCTGGGCAAGGTTGCCTCCATGCGGGGCGATATCCAGATGAGCTGGCTGGCTGCTAGCGGTAAAGGAGATCTTAGCCAGGGCGGCCAGGGCGCCAGCCGGAATACCGCTATTGCCGCCAGTGAGTGTAAAGGTAGCGGTAGCTCCGTTGCTGATAACGACATTGTTAAGCTGAGACGTGCCGTTCAGCAGGGTCAAGCGGCCCGGGGGTGGCGTGGGCAGGCCGCTGAGACCATTGGCGTAGGTGGCGATCACCACAGCATCTTGAGGGTTGTGCTCATCGAAAAAGAGCACCGCGCACAAAGCTCCGACAAGGCTGCTGCTCCCATCGAGGCTATTAGCTACCGGGATGCCCTGTAGCATGTGAGACGTCGCCTCGAAGAGCAGAACCGCAGCTTGATAGGTGTTGGGGTTGAACGCCTGAATAATGCCGCGCCTGATGGTGACTCCCATCTTTAGCCTACCTTCTCGCAGGAACGCTATGAGGAGATCACTAGGCATCGTTGGCGCCCTGCCCAGGCTGTGGAGCTGCGTCGGTTCCGACACAGGCATGGAAGCTGGCCGCCGTATAGCTCGTACCGAGCAAGGCGTTAAGGGCCGCTGCGATGTTGGCAAAGGTCTGGCTACCCGAGGGGTCAACACGGCAAAAAATGCCGTCTTGAGGGAGCATCGCATCGCTCGTCGTCTGAAAAATGCACATGGTACGCGGATTGAGGTAGCTGCCTGCTGGCACCGTGCTTCCCCCATTGTAGCGCCCGTAGACAAATTCAAGGATATCCATCATACAGTGGGTCAACTCCTTTCTTTCTGCTGTGTTATTGCGCTGCACTGGCAATGGCCACGGCCGGGGTAGCTGTAGAACGCTGCTAGACTTCGAGCCATTTCAGCGCGGCGGCCCAGCTATTGCTACTGGTTGCCACGTAGATGGCCAGGCCGCTGCCAGGGGGCAAGATGACCAGCGCACCGTTACTGAGGAAATCGATGGTGGTGTTAGAGACGAGCAGCAGGGTATCGAGCTGGTTACCCGCTGGCGTCACATTGCTGTTGCTCATGCTAACACTGGCGACGCTGGCGGGCCCGCCCGCTTTGAGATTGAGAGGCGTGAGAGCAGTGCCGAGGGCCGGGTCGCTGCTCGTCAAATTGAGCTGATGCCAGCTTGAGGCGGCCTCAGCCACGCGCGCTGAGAAGACCAGCAAGGTCTTGCCAGAGCTGCTCGGATTGAATAGGCTGAGGCCGGTGGTAGCAGTAGCTGTGCTTGTCTGCTTACCAGTAGTGACGCTGTAGCCCTGGCCGTTGCTCAGCCATTCGTTGAACTGTTGGCGCACAAAAACAGGATTGCTGACGCTGGGGGCAGCGCCGTTCCACTGAGCAATATTGACCTGGGTGCGTCCGGCGCTGTCGAGTAAGACGGGAGTATCGCCGGCGCTGCTGCTCTTGCCGTAGTTAGAGACCCGCAGCTCATTACTGCTGTCCAGGCCCGGTGCGACGCCGCCGATCTGGGCGACATTGATGGCCTGGTTAGGCACCAACTGCAGGCGCCCGCCGCTATCGATGGCCAGCAGGTTGCTGCCGCTCCCGTCGGCCAGCCTGACCTGTCCGATGAGGTTGCTGCCTGCCGGAAGAGCTGGCAGACTATTGACGCTGACGATCTGGCGCCCGGCGCTATCGAGGAGGACAGGAGTATCGCCGGGGGCGCTGCTTTTGCCGTAGAGGCTGACGCCAAGGCGATTAGCCCCGGCGCCGTCAGCCTGGGGGGCAACGCCGTTGAGCTGGTTCAGGTTCACGTTCTGCTCGGCAGCGGCATTGAGCGTTGCGGTGGTTTTCAAGTTCCCCTGGGCGTCGACCTGGAGCGCCTGACCCAGGCCAGCGGGGTTCACGCCGCCAATCAGCAGCGAGCCGTCGCCGTTAAGGTAGCCTGACATGGGGCTGCCTCCTTCAAAGCTAGATGCCGCGATAGAGACCGCGATAGTCGACGACAGCGCCTCCGTACTCATGGCGGATTTTGTACGAAATGACATCCTGAGTAAAATTCAGCCCGTAGAGAGGCTGATCCTGGATGAAGAGCACGGGGTTAACCTGTCCGCCGACAAAACCGATTTCGATGGTGTCGACCTCGCGCGGGTCAGCTACAAGGAACCATTGTGTTGGGCTAGTCAGCTGAGGCGAGACAATAGGGGTGACGTAGCCCATCATGGGGTTGATGTCGTTGTTGGGCGAGCCGGGGATACCTGCGGAGCGCGTGGCAATCATGGCGGTCCACTCTAGCTCAGGGGGAACAACCAGGTAGCGTGGACGCAGCCCGATCCGCTTGCCGGCAAAGTTGGTCTGCTCTCGCATAGCGGTGACTCCCGCCTGCATAGCAGCGGTCGAAAGCGCGGCGTTGCCTAGATTGTTGTGCGGGTTGCCGGTCGTAAAGAGGGGAGAGCCATCGTAGATGGTGGGATTGCCCGAGAGGAAGCCGTAGACGAATTCGGCCAGGGTATAGGCGGCAGCGACGGCCAGCTTTGTCGGAATCTGGCGAATGGCCATCAGGTCGTCATTGATGATGGTTTCGCGCGAGATGGTGACCAGGTTGCCGCGCTTCATAGGAACATAGGTGGCGGCTGTGTCGGTCAGACTGAGGGTCGTGTAAGCGGTGTCTTCGGCCACGGTCGAGAGACTGCCGAAGGCGCCCAGGCGCACGCGCGTCTGTTGCTTGAAGTCTTTGATCGGCACAATGGTACAGAATTTCTGCCACTCTGCCGGCCAGGCCTGATAATCTTTGAGCAGTCGCTTGTTCATGGATGTGCCAAGCAGGTAGCTAAAAGAGGCGGTAGTGAGGTCGCCTTCGCTGATGCGCATCAGTGGGGCATGTTCTCCGATGCGGATCTGCCCCAACAAGCTGCGCTCAGAGAAGCCGCTGACGCTCGGATCGCCGGTAACGCGGGCGTAGGCCTCGCGGATGCTGGTGAAGCCGCGAATATTGCCGAGGCGGCTGGTATCGATCTCCAGATCGAACATGCGGTCAAAGGCGGCCTGGATTTTTTCCGCCTCGGTGATTTGCTCGCTGATCTCGGGACGCGTGTAGCCGTGGTCGCGCACAAGGCCGGCGGTGACCAGCTCGGCGAGGATATGGCGCTGTTCGGCAATAGCCTCGTCCAGTTCGGCGACTTCGAAAATGCGCCCCTCGTAGCGGCGGCGCAGGTGTTGCTTGACGACCTCGGGCAGGTGGACCTCCTGCAGGCGTTGCTCCAAAGTCAGGCGGGCCCGCTCAAGGCGAAGTTCTTGTAAGAGGGCCTCAAAATTGGGAGCAGAGGTAACCTCCGCTTGCTCATGGATTGGGCCAGACAGGTTGGACGGGCTGGGCGCCTGACTGTGCTGAGGATCGTTGATCGGACCGACCGTGTTGAGAGGCGTGTTGATCTGGGCATCGCTCATGGGGAGACCTCGCGGGTTGGCAATGGAGGCCGGCGCACTTGGTACAGGGGCGTCGGCCTGCTGGTTGGACGGATAATCGTGGAGGATGCGGCGAATACCGCCGCCGGCGCTGGGGCGAGTGACGATGTCGCAGGAGTTGAGGGTGCTGACGCTGATGACTTCGCGCAGCGGGCGGCTGCCATCCTGGCTCTCGCGCAGTTGCCAGGTGCCGTAGATGTCGATCGAGAGGCCGATCAGATTCGGCTGGCCGAGAGCGCAGGCCTCGCGAATCAGGCGCCAGAGCCAGTCGGCGGATTCCAGAATGTGCAGGGTGGCATCGACGCGTCCGGGTTCGCTAGCCGTGGGTGGCACGTAGCGCGGAGTGCGGTAGAAGCCAACGATGTCGCGCACGGAGCGAGCGCGACTCTCGCTATCGTTGGGAGCGTGATCAACGTAGGCGTGAGCGTTATCAAGCAGGATGGCAAGGCGCTGGAGAATAGCCTCACTGTAGTAGTAACCGTTAAGGCTCGCGCCGCCGCGAATGGCGGTCACCAGCAAGTCGCGGCGGCTATCCTGCTGACTGAGGTCCTGCTCTTCGCGAATGAAGCCATCAATACGGATAGGTCCCCGCTCAAGCGTGGAGGATGGGCCGGCTTTACCGCTTTCCTGGGAGAGGGTTGGCTCTAGGGGATGGTCTGGCCGTTGTTGCTCAGTAAGCATCAGGCGCCTCCTGCTCGGGCGCAAGCCCTCTCTCTGCTGAGAGCAGGGCCAGCAGCAGCGGGGCAAGGTGCCGCAGGCGATGGGTCATGCGGTCCTGGGTCGTGCGCGTCTCCTCGTAGCGCAGGTCGGACGGGAGTGACTGAGCATCGGGACTGCTCTCAATAAGGGCAGCTATATGCTGGGCCAGCGTGGCGGGTGCTTCGCCGATGGCCGGCGTGGCGCTGACCTTGCCAAGGGCGTGCTCGCTCGTGGGAAAGCGCCGCAGGCTGGGGGGAAAGATTGGCGCCAGCAGGTCGGCCAGCGGTGGATCAGGCTGTTCGGCGGGCGGTAGCTCTAGCGGGGTGGGAGCAGGCTCCAGTAAAGCTGGCCGCGGAGGATCTGGTTGCTCTGGATCGGGCAAGGTTAGCGCGGGCAGCCCAGGCTCAGCGGCTGAGAGTGGGGGAACGTTGAAATCGGGGAGCTGGTAATCGGTCATGGTGGACCTCCTGACAGGGGCGGGAGAGTTGGCGGGACAGCCTGGCCTGGTCGCAGAGCAGACCGGAGACGAGAGCGATCGGATTGCGAAGCAAGCCAGCGCTCGAAGGAGAGAAATCGGCGATGCAGCCGCGAATAGAGGGTGAGCGCCGCTGTGCAGACATATTCATCATGCAAGAAAGGACAGATCATGGGTGGGCGCGAGAGGGCACACTCACCGCTGCCTTGCCGGAACGTGAGGGGGCACGCCGGAGGCCGTTTCGTGGTTGCATCGTGCGGCGGCAAGCAAGAAGAGCTTACCGCTTGATAAGTATAGCAGAGGCCTGCTCAGAAGTCAAGCCTTTGCGGCATTGGCCCCTTGCCTGCTTCAGGCAGGCTGGAACAGGCCAGCAGAGACATCTCCTTGACAGGTTGCTTGCTATAGCCTATACTTGGCTTAGCTGGCAGTTTGCCACCTGCCGCATCCTCGCCTATCGCGCACGGCTTGGGAGAGCGCTGGGCTTGCGTTCCCTGGCCGTGCCGCATCTTGCTCGCTCACCCCTCTCGTGGCCTACGGCGCTGTAGTCCTGGCCACCTGACCTGTCACTTGCCTCAAAGCCCTGATTGTCTCTTCTTCAGCATCTTCTCAAAGAGGAGGCCTCTATGCTCCGGCCATTCTCCCTACGTACCTGGCTTTCCCGTCGTCGCAGCATGGCGCCCCTTCTATCCAGTCCTCGCCCTGGCGCTGCTGCTCTTGAACCTCCAGCGCTCGACCGCATCAGTGAGCAGTTCAATCCGACGGCCTTCGCCTCTGGTCCCACGCAAGAAGATTGGTATTGGGGGCGCCTGGCAACGGGAGGGGAAGAAGACTACTTCTGGCGCCGCCTTTCCGATAGCTGCTATCAAAAAGACCCATTGCCCGCAACCTACCTTGAGCTACACAACCAATACTACGAGGCCTACAACGCCAATCCTCTGGCCTTTGCCATTATCGAAATCACCACCAGCTTTGTCATGGGCAAAGGCGTCACCATCGCCGCCCGTGATCCGCGAGTGCAGCGCGTCTTGCTCGACTTCTGGCATGATCCTGAAAACCACATGGAGACGCGGGTCTACTCTCTCTGCACCGAGTTGGCTCTGTACGGAGAACAATTCATCCGTTTCTTTGTCAATCCTTACAATGGGCGGGTCACCATTCGCCAGATAGATCCTTCGCTAATTGATGAGATCGAAACCGACCCTGAAGATAGCGAAAAGCCCCTACGCTTTCATCGCCGTCCCATTGGCCCGGCGGTCTGCCTCCCCGACGACCTCAGCCAGCGCCTCGCTGTTTCATCCAAGGGCCAGGCGAACCCGTTGGCGGCCTCTCTCGAAGGGCAATGGTTCAAGGCCGGTGAAGAGGTCGTACAGTTCGCCATTAATAAGGTCTCTAGCGCCAAGCGCGGCAAAAGCGATCTGGCTACCTTGCTACCCTGGCTGCGTCGTTACAAAGACTGGCTGACCGACCGCGTACGCATCAACAAGTACAAGGGAGCTTTCTTGTGGGACGTGCGCCTACAGGGAGCCGATCGCAAGACCATTGAGCGTAAGAAGATGGAATATAGCTATCCGCCGGAACCAGGCAGCGTGATCATCCACAATGAGGCCGAGACCTGGTCGGCCATCAGACCCGAGATCAATGCTAACGAGGCTGCCGAAGATGGGCGGGCCATTAAGCTGATGATCGCTGTTGGCGCTCAACTGCCAGAGCATTACCTTTCCGACGGCAGCTATGGCAATCGGGCCACGGCCGCTGAAATGGGTCTGCCCACACTGCTCAAATTCCAGCGCCGGCAATATGTCATGCGTGCTATGCTGCGCACTATCCTTGACCGCGTCCTGCAAGAGGCCTGCCGTGCGGGCCTTTTATCCTCAGAGGTCGACAAGCACTATGACATCATCTTCCCCGAAATCGAGATAACCAATCATGCTACCCTGGCCAGCGCCGTACAGATGCTGGTCTCAGCTCTCAGTGCCGCGAAAGGCCAGGGCTGGATCAGTGACGAAACGGCCATGCGCCTCATCTTCCAGTTCGCTGGCGAAGAAATCGATGTGCACGAAGAGCGGGGGCGCATCAGTCGGCAGAACAGCCAGCCTGAGCCGTAAAGCCTGCCTGCTGTCTTCGTCCTCCGCCTGCCTCTTCTCTCTTCACAGCAGATTGGTGGCCTGCCAACTCAAAGGAGGTTGTCACCATGTCTTACCCTCTTCCTCAGAGGCCTCTCCCTGGCCATAGCCGTCGTCGGCAGCGGACTTGGTCGCCTGCGCTCACCAGCTCAGCGACTCAGGCTCTTCCCTCGTTCGTCAGTCGCCGGGGGCTGGCCTTTCATGCTCGCCATCAGGGTAACCCGCTCGCGCGCCATCACCACAATCGCGACCTCATCCCGTACACCTCGGCCTCTCGGTTCTGGTGGGCTGAAGAAGGTGGCGACCAGGAGCATCAGTTTCCCATGTGAGAGCCTGCTTTTACTTGAGCGCTCCAAAGCCAGGGCCAGATAAGATGAGCATGGATCGCTCATTCTTCTGGCCTATGCTCATCGAAATGTTCAGTATCACCCTGAAAAAGCGGAGATTCTACCGCAGTTGCAAAGAAAACATCCTCATCAAGCTGATCGTCTCTGAACGCCTGTACCGGCCCCCTCCATCTTCAATGAGAGTCCACCGCGAGAGGGCTGACAGCAGGCAGCCCGGAGGGTTGGCATCCTGCAAAGAGATGGGCAGGGTGAGCAACTTGACACGATGTTAGCCCTGGCCTGCTCAAAGGCGAGAGAAAGGAGATCCAGATATCCATGCCACTCGACGCCCGCAAAACTCAGCACGTACTCCAGCTCATCAATCGCAGCTACGCAGGGCGCCAGCGCAGCCTTGTCGCTGTTGTCCTCAGCGCCGGCAGCTATAGCTACCGGCTCATTCAAGGCATTGTACGCCCCCTGCATAGCCTTGATCCCCAGGTCTATGACAGCAGTGGTCAGCCGCCGCGACCCGAAGCCGATCTCTTGCTCATTGCCCCTCTGGGAACCGACTTCAGCGGCGTCGTCTACCTGGCCGATTGCACTATGGCCAGCGCCAGCGCCGTAGCTGCAGCTCCCAAATATGAGCTGATCGAAGCCGTGCCTGTGGGCCTGCTGCCCGGAGGAACGCACCTGCGTGTCCTCCTGCGCCGCCTGCGCTGAGCCACAGGCTCTAGCGACGTCTGTGATAGATAGATGAGATCACCTGCCGCTCAGCAACGCGGCAGGATTGCTTTCAAGCTCTGCCTATGATATGCTCTCATTGAGAGTCTAATTGCATCTTTATCCCGTAAGATCCCTTCTCAGAGGGAGTAAGCAATCCTGTTCTATCCTTTTTGGACATTTTTATGCATGATAAAAGAGAAAAGGAGGTAAAAATTATGAAAATCTTGTTAGACATCATTGACTGGATTGGTCGCATATTGACCATTCCTGCTCTGATTGCCTTTATATTAGGCATCTATGAATGGTCAGGTAGGGCCCTGTGGGTTCTCTATCGTCTAGGGCGTGGTTTGGCGCACCGAAAAATTGCCATTCTGGCATGTGGCAACAATGTGGAAAGCGGCTGCAACCTCTTACTTGATTCGCGCCTCTTCCAGCAAAAAAACCTGATAGTCGTCACTTCGCCCAAGGATCTGGGCCGTGCCGAGCGCGCCAACGTCCTGCTTGTTTTCTGGGAAGATTGGTCGAATTATATCGATGACATCCTTCGTGTCAAAAGGGACCATACTGCTCTTATAGTGTACGCGCGACCGCAAGCTATACCTCGCGAGACGCTAGAAAAACTTGATAACATGCGTAATACCATTGTGGCTAACTTCCGTGGCCGCCTGCTCAACGACATCATCGTGAGCCTCATGGCCGTCAGCGGCCAGACTCAGTGACGCACGAGGAGGCGTCGGCGCTGATGGCCTCCTTGTCTTTGTACCTGACATATAGCCTTTATCCAGTTCACAGCAGCGGCTGCCCTTGCATAGTATCTCTTGCTGCTCTCTCCCCTTATCGTAAGGGACTCTCCCAGAAACAGAGGAGATTATGAAATGAGGCTGATCAGGCCCCCCGAGCGTAGACCCATCCAGGCCTCTAGAAGGCGGCAGATGATGCTCTGGCGGCTCCTCCACTGTTGCGCCGCTCGCAGCATGGCCCCCATACTCCCTAGCTAGAGCGCATCTCGAAACGGAGGCCCCAGACATCGGTTGCAGGTGAGCCAGGCCAGCGGCAGCCCGCTTTTGGAAGAAAGCTCCCTCCCTGCGTTCTATTACAAAGAGAGAGCTTTATAGGCATCCAGAGCTGAAGCGGACCCGCGAGGAAGGAGGTTAGAGCCATGCTCAGCAGCTCATCGAGTAAGTGCCGTTCCGGGCTGCGCCTAGCAGCGACCACGCTTGAACAACGAGTCGAACTGCTGACCCGCCTTCTCCTCCTGCTGCTGGCCATGCTCAGTGGCTGGGGTCTCTTCTTCCTGCCCGGCACCATACCGATTCATTACAGCCTCAGCGGCTCGATTCATCCAGATCTGAGCGGCAGCAAATGGATACTGATTCTCTTCTTCCTCCTGGCCCTTGCCCTCTACGGCCTGCTCAGCCTACTCAGCCGTTGGCTGTATGCCCTGCATCGCCCTTTCCTGACCGCCCCTCAGCGGGCCGAGCATCACTATCGACTTGGGCGCCTGCTCCTGGCCGGGCTGAAGCTCTGTCTCAGCGCCCTTCTGGCTTACCTCTCCTGGATGTTCATCCAGGGAGCCATCAGTGGCCTCAACGGCTGGATCTTCATAGGCTTTCTCTGCTTAGCGGTACTGCCTCTGCTGCTTGTCATTCTCTACTTCATTCAGATCCAGCGCCTGCGCTAACTCTCTCCCGTTCCGACGAAGCCGCCGGAGCCTCTCAAAACACGAACAGGCCGCTAGGGCAAGAGCCCACCCGGTGGCAGCGGCTTCAGCCAGCGGTCCAGGAACAAGTAAGCTGCCTCCCTGGCCTCGGGCGGGAAGGCATGGCCACCTTGGAAGACAAGATAACGAAAACGCTCCGGCACGCCCAACTGAATATAAATACTCTGGGCGTAGTTCACCATAAAATAGAAGCCATCGATCGGCAGCAGCGAATCCTGTTCGCCGCCGACCATCATGAACGGCGTTGGGGCCAGCGATCCAAGCAGATCATCCATATCGGCCACATCCAGTAAACCTGGAATGCAATTCGCCAGTGGCTGGCTCAAGCCATCGCGCAGCAGCGACTTAATCAGCGTTAGCCCACAGGCCGCCACCCCGGCCATCACTCGGGCGTCGTACCAGGTCAACCACAGGGCCTCAAGTCCACCGAGTGAATGCCCGATGACTCCTACATTCTGCTTATCCACTTCCGGGAGCGAACCCAGGAGATCCAGGCTGCAAGCGAGATCATGCAAATATTTCGCCTGCAGCGACGAGCCTTGCAGCAAGCGCTTTGTAAACTCAAAGCGCTCGTAGCTCTCACCCGTCAGAGCTTTCCGCCGTCGCCGGATCTCCTCGGGCGGGCGCCGCTCCTCGTAGCAGAGCAGATCGGGGCATAAAACCACATAACCGCGCAGGCAGATCTCCCGTCCGTAGTGATACATGGCCTCTCCGCTGACCCCAGCTACCTCGGTCTTCCCTAGCTCACACTGCTCGCTATCGCGATGGATGGCCAACACCGCTGGCCAGCCCTTCTTCGGCTTCTCCCCCTGTGGGCGGAGCAGCCACGCTGGCATGACCTCCCCCGGCTCCACCATGTAGGTGACACGTGTGCGCGTATACTCGCCCTCATCGATAGGTTCCTCAAAAACCGCCTCTAGAGGTACCTTTGAGGGAAATCTGCCCAGACGTGCCAAGATCTTTTCTCGCAACAGGCGACTCTCCATCTCTTCTCCTCTCTTTCTACCTGCAATACTGCTCAACCTGAAACCTGGGCGGCGCAGCGTCAGCCATAGGTGGCAAGCAGGAGAAGCAGCAACGCGAGACGTCTGCTACCTGCAAGCAAACTGCCCTTTTCTACGTCTGGCTGCAGTCCTCCTGCCCGGGCTACTGCCTCTGACGGGCCACGGATCGCCTGTTACAGGTACGTCTCAACGCAGCGCCTCACTCACTCACCTTTCCCGAGCCTCTCATTTCTTGTATAGCAGAAAAGGTATGAATTGTATGATATGCATATTGTAATGCATTGCTCAAGGGATTGCAAGTCGGGAGCGCGGCCCTGGCCAGGCTCACCTTGTCAGAGAGCAATAGCTGCGGTAGTGTATTACCGATGGGGCTGAGCGTCATCTGCAGGCGAGCAAGCGCTCCTGAACGAAGGCGGAGGTAGCACCAGCCCCTGTTAACCACACCAAGGAGAGACTGACCATGATGTCTGCTCATGCGCAGACGGCGGGACAGATAGCCGGCGCTGCTGCCTCACCTGAGAGAGCAGCAGCTATCGTCGTAGATAGATTGTGCAAAAGCTACAACGGGCGACGGGTTGTAGACGAGCTAAGCTTTAGTGTACAACGTGGCGAAGTCTTTGCCCTGCTCGGTCCCAATGGGGCCGGCAAAACCACCACTGTTGAAACGCTAGAGGGCTATCGCCGTCCCGAGAGCGGCAGCGTCCGCGTGCTAGGGCTGGACCCTATCCGCGAGGCCGCTCAGCTCAAGCCACTCATTGGAGTCATGCTCCAGCAGGACGGCCTCTATCCCGCCCTACGTCCGCGGGAAGTGCTCCAGCTCTTCGCCGGCTACTATCGGCAACCACAGCCTGTTGACCAACTGTTGGAACGTGTCGGCATTGACCCTGGCACCAGAACAAGCTGTCGCCGACTCTCCGGTGGCCAGAAGCGTCGTCTAGCGCTCGCGCTAGCCCTCGTCGGCAATCCCCAGCTTCTCTTTCTGGATGAGCCGACCGCTGGTATGGACCCCCAGGCCCGGCTGGCCACCTGGGAGATCATTCGCGAGCTGAAGGCCCAGGGGGTGACCATCCTCCTGACCACTCACCTGATGGACGAGGCTGAGCGCCTGGCCGACCGGGTGGCCATCATCGATCATGGCCGCCTCATTGCGCTCGATACCCCTGATCGGCTAACTGGCGTCGCTAATGCCACCATCGTGCGCTTTGTGGCCCCCGCCGGCCTCGACTGTCGCGCCCTGGCCGCCTTACCTGCTGTCCAACGCGCCGAAGAGGTGCGCCCCGGCAGCTATCTGCTCGAAGCTGAGCCGCAGAGCATGCCGGCAGTGCTCGCTGATCTCACGGCCTGGCTGCGCGATCAAGGCATTACTCTGACCGAATTGCGTGTTGGTCACGGGTCGCTAGAAGATCTGTTCCTGCGCCTGACAGGTGCAGAGATGCGCGAGTGAGTGAGTGAGAGCACTCACTTATAGAGGTGAATCTACTATGACAACCCTTGCCGATACAAGCCAAAGCGGGCAGTCACAGCCGCAGTCATCGCAGGCGGCCCCTTTTCTCCAGCAAGTTGGGGCCCAGATTAAAGCTGAACTCCTGCTGACCTCGCGCCGCGGCGAAAACATCCTTGTTACCCTGATCTTGCCCGTGATTCTCCTGGTCTTTTTCGCCTCCCTCAAGATTATTCCTGTCAGCTCTGGCTCGGTCATTGACTTCCTTCTGCCTGGTATCCTGGCCCTGGCTATCATGGCCTCGGGGATGGTTCACCTGGGCATCTCTACCGCCTATGAACGGTACTACGGCGTGCTTAAGCGCCTGGGGGCTACTCCTCTCCCTCGCGGCGGCCTCATTCTGGCCAAGATCGTCGCCGTGCTGCTGCTAGAGGTGGTACAGGTGCTCTTGTTGGGGGGCATCGCTCTCCTCTTCTATGGCTGGCATCCCGCTGGCTCGCCGGCGCTGGCTATTCTCGTGCTGGCCCTGGGAACCATTACCTTTGCTGCCTTGGGGCTGGCAATGGCCGGTAGCCTGCGCGCAGAAACTACGCTGGCTGTGGCCAATGGTCTCTATCTGCTCTTCCTGCTCATTGGCGGCGGTATTCTCCCCCTTGATCATTTGCCGGCGCCTTTGGCTGCCCTGGCCCAATATCTGCCAGCCGCGGCCTTCACTCAGTCCTTGCAAGCTGCTCTGACTGCAGGTGCACCTTTCCCAGGCGCGGCACTCCTGACATTGCTGATCTGGATGATAGTGATCCTGGGAGTTGCCATCAGAACGTTCCGCTGGGAGTAGCACCACCTACGGGAATAAATCAAATCATCTCATTGTTTTTGTCAGGTGGAAGCCCCAAGAAGAGGATCTGAGCAGAAGCCTCGCAGCCGAGCGGTCCGACAGGTTGGCGCGGTCGCCCTCTCATGAGGCGATCGCAGTGCGACAAGGGCCGGCAACGGCTGGGCCGGTCATTAACAGCGGCGGAGGCTCAAGGACTCGAGCGAGTGCATACAGGCAGGGACGACGAGCCTTGGCAAGCGTGTGAGAGGAGGTGAGCGGCTATGGTCGACATCATCCGCTACGATCCTTTCCGCGAGGTAATCAGCCTGCGCGATGCCATCAATCGGCTCTTTGAAGAGAGCTTTGTGGCGCCTATCTGGCGCTGGGATAATGCTTCGATGGCTATTCCCATCAATGTCCGTGAGAACGAGCACGGCTATCAGGTTCAGGCGCAGATCCCGGGTGTCAAGCCGGAGCACCTGGAGGTGAACGTCACGGGGAACACGCTGACGCTCAAGGCGGAGGTGCCGCGCGAGGAGGTGGAGGAGCAGCGTGGTCAGTGGCATGTGCGTGAGATTCGCAGCGGTAGCTTCGCGCGTACGATTACCTTCCCGAAGGACATTGATAGCGGGAAGATCGACGCCAAGTATGAGAACGGCGTGCTGACCGTGAATGTTCCCTTCGGTGAGGCGAGCAAGCCGAAGAAGATCCGCGTGAAGGCCGCCTGAGCCTGAAGCCAGACGCTGGCTCACGGAGTGCCGCAAGACTGAAGTCGCGAAGGATCGCCGAGAGAGAGCCAGAGCCTAAGTCAAACCCCTTCACCGTTCTCTAGCAACGGTGAGGGGGTTTTGGCGCTTTTGGTGAGGTCAGTCAGTCTTTTATTACCTGATTCCCTCCCTCCCCTACTTGCTTGCCTCTTGCCCCCAGAGGAGCGGCAGACGCCGACCCGACGACCGCGCCGGTGAAGGCTCCTAACAAAAAAGACCTGCACAGCGATCGCTTCTGCTGGTGGCTGTACAGGCCTTGTGAAGAGGAGATACCTAAGCAAAGTAGATCTGATGGTGTCCCCGACAGGAATCGAACCTGCGCGCCCGGTTCCGGAGACCGGTGCTCTATCCACTGAGCTACGGGGACCTACTCCATCGAGGATTATACCATATCTGTCAACGTACGTCATCCACTCCCCCAGAGGCTGCGGCATCGGTTGATTTTCATCTCTGCCCCTTCTCAAGCGAGCCTGGCCTTGTTCTCTCTTGCCTGCTTACTTGGGTAGTGCGCTCGCCTTCCAGGGAAGTACTGGGCTGTCTCTGATCGGCTCCTCTCTTATTTTTACCGTTTGCTTCTTATACCTTCTCCTACTTTGGAATGAAATTGCCGCATTTAACTATTGACAGATCCATAAAAGCCGTGGTACCATGCCCCCGTATTTTTCGGGAACAGGGAATATGTAGAAAGGGCTGGACCTATGGAGCATAGCCAAAAACACCCATGCTTTTCTCCCCCATCTGTGTCACCTTCCGCCTTCGACGCTGATTGGCCGCCCTCCGAGGGTACGATGCCTGCTGCTGGGCAGCAGGGGCTGTGGCGCTCCGATGAGATCGCCTTGGCTGAGACCCAGAAACTGGCAGTGGTGGCTGCTGCCCTGCCGATGAAACAGCGCTTGTTGCGAACGCTGGCATTGCTACTGACGGGGGCGTTGTTGCTGACGCTCTATCTGCTCTGGCAGGGCGCTACGCCGGCAGCGGCACCCTCTGAGGCGACAATGACTACTCTAACGCCCGCTCCTGGAGAGCGTCGGGTCTCTGTTGGAGACGTCCCGCCGGCTCCTACGTCGGCAGCGACTCTGACCCCACTACCTGCTATTCAAGTCTACATTGTGGGAGCTGTTCACCACCCCGGGGTCTATACCCTGCCGGCAGGGTCGCGCGTCTATCGACTGCTGCAGCTCGCTGGGGGCCCGCTGCCAGATGCCAATCTGGTGGCTCTCAATTTGGCTGCTGTGCTGCATGATGGCGAGGAGATCTACGTGACCCGGGTTGGTGAAACCTCGCCTCCTGTTGCTACGAATGGCTCAGCGTCTGATCTCTCTAGCAGTGACTCGGCTACGAATCCTTCTTCTGCTACACCTGTGAATATCAATACCGCAGGCGTCGATGAGCTGCGTCAGCGTTTGCATGTCAGCGCAACGACCGCCCAGAATATCGTGAATTATCGCCTTCAACATGGCCCCTACACGACGGTTGAGCAGCTTCTCCAAGTTGTCAGTCGCTCGATCTATGATCGGATTAAGGGACTGGTGACGGTCTGAGCGGGTCCACCGGGAACCGCTAGAAAGGAAGGGATGGGAGTGTCTTGGTTAGCGGTGAGGCGAAGCTGCCTGTGGCTGAGAGGGTGGCCCCTGCTGGTGGTCTGCTCAGGCTGGCTGGCGGGCATCTTGTGCGCCTATTGGTTGCAGTTGCTCGCGGTCTGGCTGGCGCTGCCGGCCCTGGTCGCCGTGTTGGTGACCGCGCTCTGTTGGCGCCGCTGGGAGCGGGCGAGTGTGCTTTTGCTCTTGCTATCGGCCTGGCTCTGTGGGGCCTGGCGCATGGCTCTGGCTGATCCGCGTCATGACTCTCTGGCTGTGCTTGGTCTGCTACGGCCTGCGGCCAGTACCGCTGATATAGTGGTGCGCGGTACGGTGAGCGCGCCGCCTGCCCTGGAGGGGCATGCGCGTCGTCTCGCAGTAAGTGTCGAGGCGGTCAGCAGCGATGGTGGTTTGCACTGGTGGCCGCGGCATGGTCAAATCGCTGTATTCACCTCTGGTAGCCTGCTCGATGACCCCTATGGCCCGGCTTACGGCGATGAAGTTGTGCTGCGGGGGCGCTTGCTGCCACCGATGGGCGGGAGCAGCCCGGATCTGCAAGCGTCGATGGCTTTTCCTCGCCTCTCGGTCAGGCACCACGGAGGCAATCCTGTACTGGCCTGGCTCTATAGGCTTCGCTTCTGGCTGGCTTCCTTGATTGGACGGCTCTTGCCTCAGCCAGAGGCGGCGCTGTTGGTAGCAGTCTTGCTCGGACTGCGGACGCCCGCCCTGGAGCCGCTGACGCCTCTGTTTAATGTCACTGGAACTGCTCATCTGATTGTTCCCAGTGGCTTTAAAGTGACTCTCCTGGCTGGGCTGGTGGCCCTGCCGCTGCATCCTTTGACCCGTCGCAAGACTGATGATTGGCGCCTCTTGCCGGCTCAACGCCGGCGTTCTCGGCGCTGGCAGTGGCTCCTCTGTTGGCTTCAATTGCTGGTGGTTGCTCTCTATACGGTGCTAAGTGGGGCCGGCCCGGCTGCTGTGAGAGCTGGCCTCATGGGTGCACTGCTCGTGCTTGCTCCCAGGGTGGGGCGTCACTACCATGTCTATAGCGCTCTGGCCGCAGCGGCGCTGGTGATGAGTTGGGTTGATCCCTTCGTGCTGTGGGATAGCGGTTTTCAGCTCTCGTTCCTGGGAACATTGGGGATTGTGCTCCTGACCCCCGTCTTCGCCCGCCCTTTGAGGGCGCTGGAAGCTTTACCCGCCGGCACGCTGACGGTAGAGGCTTTGGCGGTGACATTGGCGGCCCAGGTGGCAACGCTGCCAGTCTTTGCCTTGACATTCGCTCAGCTCTCGTTTGTAGCGCCGCTCGCTAATCTGCTGACGGTCCCGCTGCTGGATCTACTGCTGGGGCTGGGAGTTGGCCTCTGTTTGATGGGGGTGCTCTGCTTCCCGCTAGCCGCGGTGCTGGCTTGGCTCGCCTGGTTCCCTCTACGTTATGTGATCAAGGTTGTGGCGCTCTGCGCCCATCTCCCAGGAGCCTGGTTGAGTACGGCAGGCTGGTCACTCTCGCTCCCTCTTGCCTGGGGCTACTATCTGGTCCTGCTAGGCATGCTCGGTCTGGGGTGGCATTTCCGCCCGCAGTGGTTTCTCTCGCCGTCAGGCAATGGTATTCAGCAGACAGCGATGGACCGATCAGCGCCAGGACGGGGGCATGGGCATCGGCATAGAGGCAGGCGTGGTCTGATGCTAAGTATACAGGTGGCACTGGCGCTGCTGTTGTTGTTGACGACAGGCCTGCGGACGCTGCTGGAGGGCCACCGCGCCGGGCTGGTCTTGACGGTTTTCGCTCTGGCTTCTTCTTCGGGTGAAACTGGTCCTGCGCTCATTGGCCAGACGGCTCAAGGAAAGCTACTGGTGATTGATGGCGGTCCCGACGCAGCAGCGCTGACTGAGGCCCTTGATCAGCGCCTCCCTGTGTGGCGGCACCGTATTGACTGGCTGGCACTGTCCTCCCCTTTGCGTTCTCACCTGGCAGGCCTTCTGGATGCGACTTCGCGTTTTGAGATCGGCTATGCGCTGGACGGCGGGGTCCTGCATCCTGGCACTGCTTATGCGCTGTGGCGCCGTACGCTTCGTGAGCGCGCGATCCCCTATCAGACGCTCCGTCAGGGGCAGGTGCTCCCTTTAGAAAACGATCTGCGTTTGGAAGTGCTCTGGCCTCCGTCTCCGCTTCATCGTGGCGGAGATGAAGCACGCAATAACGCCTTGGTCCTGCGCCTGGTCGCCCCGGGCCTGCGCCTCTTGCTCTTGGGAGAAGCTGCACAAAGTACTTATGCACTCAATGGCTTAATGGCGAGTGCCGGGATAGCTGGGCTGCTGCCTTTGGGAGAGGAGCAAGTGGTGTTGGCTACGCTGACTGCCAATAAGCAGCCTCCACCCGCTTTTATTCGTCTGCTGAAGCTGTTATGTCCAGCGCTCCTCGTCGTGAATGAGACAACTGATCGTTCTCCTTCCTCGATTCAAACCTCTTCTCTTGCCAAGAGCGCTGAGTTGTCGGCTCTCATCGCTCAGGAGAAGACCCGTGTGTTTTGGCTCAGAGCACCCGCCGCCTTCAGTCTCCAGGAGAATGCGACAGGCTGGTCTTTCGGCATGCAGGCCCCTCCTGACTGAGCGGCTTGAAAAGCCAAAAACAACGGCCCATTGGAGCGGGAGATAGGGTGGATCAGCCCAGCCTGATGAGGCTGTAGGTCGGGGCGCCTGGCTCGGGCAAAGTGGGAGGCATGGCTGAGCACGCAAACAGGAGGTGCTAGCGACTGCTGGCGATACTATCACTAGTAAAGGCTCTAGCTGCAGATCTGGCTTAACTCTATCTGCACGGGCCTTAGTTAGCGCTTGAGCAATTGGAAGGGGAAAGGCCCGGCAATTGAATGATGCTGCTTGCTGCCTATGCGCTACTCCCTGCAGTGTTCGCGCTGAGGCTCCTTCTGTCAGTCGGCATCGAGCGATACAGGTGGCTGGCTTTGCCTGCTCTGCTGATCTCTGCGCTCACTAGTGGTATGTGTGCCTGGAAAAGTAAGCAATCGCAACTCTGTTGCTATAGCAGCAAAGCATGCTATTATTAGGAGGGTAATCAGCAATCAGCAGGACAAAAGGAAGGAGCATCGAGGTCTTATGAGCCGCTGTGAACGCTGTGGCTATGATAGCCCTCACCATGTAGCGATCTGCCCCGTCTGTGGTTCCCTGACCACTGCTACTGGCTTTAATAGCCATCCCTCCCTAAGAGGCCCCGAGCCGCCAAGTGGCGCTAGCGAGCCATTCTCCTCCTATAGCGCAAGTGGCGGGAGCGAGTCTGCTCCTGGCCTCCAGGCTAACGCCTGGCCTCCGCAGTTTTCCTCTGCCTCCAATATCCCTCCTCAACAGGTCAATGTGACTGTCATGCAACCTCAGAAGGAAACGGCTCCGCTCATCGTCGAGCTTTTGCTATCTTTGCTCTTGAATATCTACGGCGTTGGCTGGCTGATGAGCGGAGAGACGCTGGCTGGCGTATTGCTGCTCGTGGGCAGCATCATCGTTGCCTGGCCCCTCCTCCTGGTTTCTTTGCTGGTCTGGCCTGCCTGCTGTGGCCTCAAACTGCTCCTCATTGTGGGGTTGGTGATCAATGCCGTGCTACTGAATAATCATCTCGATCGCCGGGCAGCTAGCCGCATGATGGCGGTCCCCCCACCGCTGCAGCAACGATGGTAGAAACAGCATCAAATGGTCTCTAATCTCTACCTGCAAGAGAGCAAAGAAAGCTGAAAAAGAGAGAACCGTCAACGCTCTGAACCTCATGCTGAGCACTTAGCTTGTTGGTGCTCTTCGCTGGCGGCCTGGCCGACCAAACAGGAGCCGCCGTTTGGGTGCACTGACTATGCATGCACATCACACTGATCAGGCCGGGAAGGCCAGGCGCCGGTATTTCTCGCGCGATTCAAGCCAGGCCTCATCGGAGAGACCCAGTCGCTCGCGTAGCGTTTCGAAGGAAACCCCAGCTCGCAGCTGACGAACAGCGAAAGTATCGCGCAGCAACTGCAGAGTAACACGCTTTTTAATGCCGGCTGCCTTAACTGCGCGCGCCAAAATATAGTTGAGATTGCGGTCGGTGCAGTTGAACAGCGTTTCGCCCGGCTGGTGCTGATATTTACGCAGATATTCACGCACAATGTCGGTAAATTCAGGGGGCAGAGCCAGGCTTCGCTCGCGGTGCTGTTTGCCCGTCGAGGGGGGAAAGTGAACATTGACCAGCGGGCGCTGTGGATTGGAGAGATCGATATGCTCCGGCTTAAGAATCATGATTTCTTCTTTCTTAAGGCCTGCATGCAGTGTTAGATAGATCAGGCAAAGACAGCGTACATCATCGGCTGCCGCTTTGAGCAGTTTCTCGATCTCTTCCTCAAAGAGCAGTTCGGGCAGCGGCGGCAGAGGTCGCTCAAGGATCAGACTGGCGGAAGGATCTTCCCGAATCACACCTTCGCGTGCCAGCCAGGAAAAGAAGTTTTTGAGGAAGGTAACGCGCCGGGCCATCGTCTTGGGGGCCGGCGTATGATCCTTGTTGCCGAATTTCAGCTTCATGAGCCAATCGACGAGGTCCTCTTTGGTAATCCTGCCAACAGGAGTCTCCGGCCCCATAAATTCGGTGAACATCTTGAGGTCAGAAAGGAAGCAGGTAATCGTATAGTTCGATTTGCCACGTAGCTTCAACTCCTGTTGATAAGGCAGAGCGCAGGCTGCCAGGCTAGATTGTTCCGTTAACGGCTGAGTTCGTACGAGCGGCGGAAAGGGAACCTCGCGCGGGTCTGCCGGCTGAGTGACAACCTGCGTTGTGCCCGGAAAAAGACCAGCTTGTACCACGACAGGCTCTGCTCTCGCTCCGCTCTCCGCTGGCTGCTTCTTCTGACTGTCCTCGTGCATGAGCTGCTCTCCAGTGGTAGTTTCGTGCTCTGAAGCTGTTCTTTTTATGTTTCATTATAGCAGGAGAAGCCAGCACTGTTCAACCTTCGCCCTCGCTCTCTGTGACTCCTTTCTCTCGCCCGCCGTTCCTCAAGGGGGAGATCTTTCTTGCTCCTCGTGCGATGTCTGGAGAGGATGGTCCCTTCGCTTAAATGAAACAATGCCTGCGCCTACTCCTCCCTGTGATATTGGTAGCGGGTCTGGCGCTTGCGGTGCGCATCACCTACAATCTGACCGTGGCGGCGGCCTACGTTCCTCGCTTTGATGCCCGTTCCTATGAGCAGATTGCCCTCCATCTGCTGCAGGAGGGCTGCTTCTGCAAGCATCCTTTCGTCCCGACCGTCTACCGGGCCCCGCTCTGGCCTGCCATCATTGCCTGCATCCATACCTTATTCGGCCCGCAGAAGCTGCCGATTCGCCTCTTGCTCTCGCTGGTTGGCACCGGCACTTGTCTGCTCGTCTTCTCTTTCATTCGCGACCTGTATAGGAGGCGGCTGGGCTTGCTGGCCGGCCTATGGCCTATGAGCCGCTGTCTACCCTGGGCTTTATATTTACGATAGCTGGCTCTATTCCGAATCTATCACTATGTTTCTCCTGCTGGCGCTCGGCACCGTGCTCTATCGCCTATCTACTCGCAAAACAACAAAACAACGGCACTCTTATGCTGGCCTGCGCTCCAGGCATCGATCAGCAAGAAGCAACAGACCTCATCCGAGTTGTCCTTACCTTTTGAGGAGCAATCGGCTGAGGTCTTCTCTTCGACGGGTTGCTATCTTGCCCTGGTACTGAAGAAGATGCAACGGACACCTTCCGCCCTGGCTGGAACAGGAGAGATGGCAAGGGCGAAGAGCGCGTCGCACCAGACGATAAGTAGCATCGCCGCGCTCTGCAGGCGGCGAGTCAAGCGGGTCAAACAGTCACTCGGGCTTACTCTCCTGGCTTTCTGGCTCCCCTTCTGCCAGGCCACCCGCTTCCTCCTCCTCTTCCTCGCTTTCTAAAGCGTAAAGGGACGCTTCCAGATCCTCCGGTTCAAACTCCTCATCTACCTCCCTGCTCTCCTCAGCACTGACCACACGTCCCCAGTCGCTATAGCGCACCGGTCGCGACTCCTTCCAGACGCGGATGGTGGGGCGCATGGCGGGGAAGGTGCGCAGCCCTTCCGGCGCTGCTGGACCTTCAAGCTGCGGCTCATAGGCTGGAGCACTCTCACGAACCAAGACTTCCTCTCCCCAGGCCATAGCTTCGAAGCCCAGCCGACGCAGGTCCATGACCATGCCGGGCCAGGTATCTTCTGGGGCAATCGCCCACCATTCACGTCCCCACAGACGCACCGGGCGAACGCGCAGAGGCCGGTTCAGATCCCCCAGGGTGGCTAGTAACGACGAGCGCTTGCGTTCCGCTTTTTTCATAGCTTGTCAACCGTCCTTCCCAGGACTGAGACCACCTGCTCTGGTCTCTTCTCCTGGTGCCGCGTTGCTGTGAGCAGTGTGCCTCAATGCTGCTGCCAGGCAAGACCAGGAGAATCGGATCTGTGTCCTTCCGCTATTTACGATACCACATAACCCGGGCTATTGCTAGTAGGACGAAGCCCGTCGCTGCCAGTCACTCCGTGCTGCAGACTGGCGAAAACGACGGGCGCCATCTAGATTTGGTTACGCCGCCTGGTTTCCTTCCTGGCCCTGGCTCAGTTTACTGCGCTGGTTGCTGGACCGGCCGCAGCAGCCCCAGGGGGGCGATGATCTCGCCGTCATGCCACTCTGGTGGGTTCTCTAGCCAGCGTAACATTCGGCGATAGCGCTGATCCTGCTCGGCGCTCTGCGCATTCTTGATGTAGGCTTCTTTGTCGCTGAAAACGACGGCAAGATAGCACTCTTGGGCATCGGCATCCATGCGGTAGACGAGCGTTGCCACGGCTCCAGGAACCTGGGCCTGCTCAAACTCGCGTAGCTCTGCCAGGAGGTGCCTCTCTGCTCCGGGCTTGATCCGACAATGGGCAACAGTTCCATACATGATACTTGTTTTACCTTTCTGTTTTGCAATAAAGGACTGAACCGCATCGGATACCGGGCCGATGCTGTAGTTGTACCTCCCCGGACTGGCCTATAGCAAGCACAGCAGTAGTGAAATGTTCCCAAAGCAGAGACGCAACCAGGCCAGTTTTCTGCTAGCTGGCTGGCTGGTTGCGCCTTCTCCGGGCGTAGCTGGCATTGAGCTGCTGCCAGGTCCCTCCAGACTGGCCTGAGTAGAGGCCCAGGTCCAGGGGGGTATCCTTATCCTGCCTGCACGCTCTCCCTGACAAACCGGATCAGCTCAGAGCATAGATCGCAAGGTTGCTGTAGACCACGTTGGCGTCATTGTCCCCCGCTGTGCCGAGAAAGCCGATGGTGCCTTCTGTATAGCTGCCATCGTTGATCGTTGTCAGATAAACGTTATTGGCGTAGAACGAAAGGCTACTCCCGTTGGCGATGACCTGCAGGGTATTCTGCACACCCGTTCCTGCCTGTAGTGCAGGAGACGTCATCCAATCAGCGAAAGGCTGTTCAAGTCCGCCACTGAACTTGGCGATGCGGTAACGTCCCTGGCTATCGACCTCGAAGAGGTAGCCCGACGGGAGATTAAAAAGATTAGTATCCAGGCGAATGAAGACGCCTCCCGAGGCGCCGCTGAGAATCTTCATCTGCACGCTGAGGGCGATATTCCCGTAGCTATAGTTGGCTTCGTGGCAGATGCGCTGTGAGGTCGTCAAACTGACGGCCTGAACGACGTGATAGCCGTCGCCCCCGAAGATACAATGATTGTTGCGGTCCCAATTCGCTTGTCTGGTCGCCGGGTTATCGGCATTGGTCAGGGCATCGCTATAGACCAACCTGCCGGCAGTGGCGGTCTGCCAGACTGCGGCAGTGGCAGTAGCCTGAGCTTGTACGGTCGCGGTTGCCCCGGCAATCGCCGTTTGAGTAGCCTGGGCTTCGGCCTGAGCGGTGGCGCTGGCCTGGGCCTGAGCGGTCGCGGTCAGATTGGGCGTGGCTGTAGGAGTCTGCTGCTGTTGTCCGCTAGGCTGACCGCTAGAGACCGTGGGCCGCCCGTTTGTCCCCTGGTGCGGTGAAGAGAAGATCGCCAGGGCCAGGGGAAGAGAGATGGCGAACAAGAGCACAAGGGCCAGGCTGACAAAGAGCAAGCCTCGCCGTGTAGAGGCCGTACTTGAGGGCTGCTGTCCATAGCCAGCGTAGCCTGTACCCGTTGGGGCCAGCCCTGACGCGGGACCGTAGGCTTGCCCTATGAGGGGGTAGGATGTCGGTTGTGGTGGAGCCGGGGTATGCACGCTGCCTACGCTGCGCAAGACTAGCGGCTGCGGGGCCCCGGGGGCGCCTGCACCCTGGCTGGTGGCCTGCTGGACCCAGTCCTGATATGGCTGTTGCGCGACACCCGTGACCAGGACCCGGCTGCTGCTGGCCACTGCCTGACAGAAGGCCTCGGCCAACTCGCTGGCGCTGCCATAGCGTCGCTCGGGCCGTTTCTCTAATCCCCTGAGAATCACCTGTTCGACCGCGGGGCTAAGATTGGGAACATAGAGGTGTGGCGGCGGCGGTGGCTTGCTGATATGCATTGTGACGACCGCGATGGGGTTCTCTGCCGTGAAAGGCAGGCGTCCGGTGACCATCTCGAAGAGCAAGACGCCGAGCGAGTAGAGGTCACTACGTACATTGGCCCGGTTGTCTCCCTCGAATAACTCGGGCGCGACATATTCGACAGTCCCCAGCACATTGCCGGTGCTGGTGAGCTGGGTGGCGTCGCTGGTAGTGCGGGCAATCCCAAAATCGGAGAGATAGCAGTGTCCCTCGGCGTCCAGCAGTACGTTAGAGGACTTGATATCGCGATGAATGATCCCCTGACGATGGATATAGTCGAGGGCGGCTGCAATCTCACGCAGGCTGCGGCAGGCTTCGCTCAGCGGGAGCGGTCCTTGCCGGATGCGCGCCCGCAGTGTTCCCCCCTCCATGAATGGCATCACAATGTAGTACCAGGTGAGGCCATCGATCTGACCCGAGCCAGTATCATAAATCGGTACCAGATGCTCATGCTTGAGCGCGGCCATCAGGCGGGCCTCGCGGATAAAGCGGCGCAGTAGCTCCTCATCTTCGCGCTTAAAGACTTTGACGGCTACGGTCCGCTCGACCGCCAGGTCGTAGCCCTCATAAACGTCGGCCATGCCGCCTTTGCCAATCAGCCGACGCAGTTCATAGCGTTCGAGGGTCTTTCCCTCCAGACCTGCCATGCATCTTCTCCCAAGTTCAGTCTCACAGTCTCGGAGAATATTATCCTGCTCGCAGCCAGATGGCATCTCCTTATAGATACAACGGTTGACCCTCCCTTTCGTTACTTGACCCAACCTCGCTTAATGAGGAAGAGCAAGAGCGGGGCCATGATCGCGCGGTAGATCATAATCAATCCATAGGGAGCAATGAGGAAGCCGAGGCACATGAGAATCAGAGAGATATTCAATAGTTGTGCGTTGCTGTTTTTGATCCCCAGTTGGAATATTGCCTTTACAAAGGAGAGAAAGAGCCTGCCGCTGATGAGAACGAAGAGAGAGGCGAGGCAGCCGATGCCGATCTTGAGAGCTCGTGGGGCTTGCTGGCGATAGGCCTGGTAGCTAGTGATAGGCTGATAGAGGGGATGGGCGGCGCGAATGGCCTTCAGCAAGCATTTTTGAGTCTCTTTGTCGTTGGGGTCGAGGCGGAGCGCCTGCTTGAGGACCTCCAACGCTTCTTGGGGCTGTACCTGTCGGTTGAGCAGAAAGTCGCCATAATCTCTGAGGATAGAAGGATTCTGAGGTTCGAGTGCCAGGGCCTGGCGATAGGCTTCTCTTGCCAGGGCTAAGTTACCATCAGCGCTGGCCTGTTTCGCGAAGAGCATCTGTACGGGCGCCTCATCAGGAGCCAACTCGATGGCCTTGGAAACGTAAGGGCGGGCCTCGTCTGCCAGAGGCACCGGCAAAAAAAGATAGAGCGCTCCGAAAATGAAGTAAGGCCAGGGGTTCATGGGGTTAAGCCGCAATGCCTCGTTCAGCTCAGCTTTGGCTAAGCTGATTTGCTTTTTTCGGAGCAGGATCAGGCCATAGAGCATGTGCAGGCTACTGGAATGCGGCTCAAGCCGTAGAGCTTCCCTGGCAGCCTGCTCGGCCTGAGTGAGGTCCCTGCTTTTAAGGCTGGCCTGGGCCAGGAGCCTATGGGCATTGACATGCTCAGGTTGCTCTCGCAAGACCTTGCGCAGAAGCTCTATGGCCATCTGTGGCCGATCCAGCTTCAGAGCGGCGATGGCTTTCCTATAGTTTGCTTCGCTGTCAGGGGTGGGGGCCTTGTTTCTCTCTTGTTCTGGCATGGCTACCACTTGGTCTTTTGCAGAAACTGGACCACGTCATCGTAGAGTCCACCCTCATTACTGTAGGTGGCGTAGTTTTTGGCGGTGGCGAACCATTCGAGGGTTGAGGGGCGAACCTGCTTGAGGGCGGCCAGCAGATCACTGGTGCGCAAAGGCCGCGGCTGCCCGGTCCTGAGCACTTCGCTCAGGACGGCGTCGGTGGCGCGCTCGCAGACGGCTCGAATATCAGCGCCGGAGAACTTCTCCATGCGCCTGGCGATCTGCTGATAGTCGATGTTCTCGCTGGGCTTGTCGAGGAGATGAATGCGCAGAATCTCACAGCGTGCCTCCAGGTCAGGAGGCGGAACGAAGAGAACGCGGTCAAAGCGCCCAGGCCGTCGCAACGAGCTATCAACAAACCAGGGGCTATTTGTGGCGCCGACGACAAAGATCTCGCTGTTGTCTGCTGCCATGCTATCGAGTTCTAGCAAGAGCTGATTGGTCAAGGTGCGCAGATCATACGAGCGCCATTGCTGCCGGCTCCTTCCGAGGGCATCTAGCTCGTCGATGAAGACGAGCGCGGGGCGGTTGCGTCGGGCCAGCTCGAAGATCCTGTGAAGATTCTTCTCGCTGTTCCCTATGTACATGTCAAGAATGTCGTGAATAGTGATGTTGATAAAGTGACAGTGGCTCTCGCCCGCCGCTGCTCTGACCAGAAACGTCTTGCCGCAGCCGGGAGGGCCATAGAGGAGAATACCGCCCCCAAGGCGCCGTCCAAAACGGCGGAAAAGGTCGGGATGCTGAAGCGGGTGGATAATCTGAAGGCGGATCTGTTCTTTGACGTCTTCCAGGCCCCCGACATCCTGAAAGGTCAGAGTCGGCTGCTCGACCTGCTCTTGTCCGACTTCTGCTGACTCTGCGGTCCCAGCAAAGCGTAGCAGGCGTAGCTTGCCTCTGATGACTATGCCCTCCCTGGCCAGCTCCTCTTCGTAGGAGCTGTCTCGTAGCTCCTCATCGGCGCTGAGGGCCTGCTCATAGTAGTCGGCAGCACGCTGGTACTCTTTGCACGCAAAGGCGTTTTTCGAGAGTAGCAAGTAGAGTTCCGGGGTGGCCTGCTGGGCCAGAGCCGCCTGCAAAAACTGCTCCGCGCGTGCAAAATCGCCACGCTGATAGTAGGCGCGTCCGAGGCCAACCCGGCTGGCATGGTCGTTTCCGCGTTCTAAGATTGCCTGGAACTGCTCGATAGCCTCGTCGATCCGCCCCTGGCTCAGTAGTAGCTCTGCCAGATATCTGCGCAGAGGAACATTCTCGGGGCTGGCCACTAGCGCTTCCTTTAACGCGTCAATGGTGCGATTATCTTCCTGATACGTCATTGGTATGTCCTATTTCACGCTAACTCTGACTTGCGGCAAGTGCTAAGATCATCTTCTTGTTTGAAAATCACCTCTCTCCTCTATACGGATAATCGTCCCTGCGACAGGCCGTGTGACTCTCTCCGGCGGACTGTACCAATGGCTCTACCGCTCTTTTATGTGTGGCTATGTTGCTGAAAGCCTGGCAAGCGTTGAGACTGCTTCCTCTCAACAGCTGCTTACTAAAGCAACGCTTGCCGGTCATATCCATGTTAACTTTAGCAGCTCCTGTGGCGAAATGCAAGGGAAGGGCGCTTTCAAACTCCGGCGACCTCTGATCCAAGGGCTGAGGATTTCTAACGGCTCATGCCGGCTGATGCATTGTTGAAGCAAGCGTTGAGGGGGGACTCTGGTGGAGGAGACGGGCCAGGCCGGCAGGTGTAAGCTGCTTTTAATGCAGCTTACACCCGTACGTAGATCTGTTGCTGCTCATCGTAGCGATAGACTTCGTTCCCTTTGTGGAAGACCAGATTACCATGAGCGTCCAGGCTGAGCCAGAGAAGGACACGCGTGCCCTGGGGGAGGTGCAGCGGGAGTTTCCAGTGATCGAGGCTGCTGGGTCCAACGACACCAAGCAGCCAGGCACCACCATCGTCGTCGATGGTATTCGGCTGGAATTCGTCGCAGGAAGACGAGTGGTCGTCGTAGGTATCGTCAATCTGGATCTGGCAGGCGTGCAGGGTGGCGCCGTTGAGCGAAGCCTGCGGACTGGCGTAGGGGTAGTTGCTCATGCCTGCCACATGGGCCAGTGGATAGGTGGCAAAGGCCCAGATCCATGAGCCATCGTGGACGGGCACGGTGGTCGTGGCGTCGACATTGACCTCAACACCAGGGGCGATACGCACCTGCATGGTGCATCCCTGTGAGCAGTCAATGCCTTGATTCTCTGGCGTCGGCACGGGAATAAGCGGCGTGGGCAGCACCTGGGGTGGAGTGACAGGACGCGCCTTGAGGATAATTCCTCCAAGGGCCATCAAGGGGTAGTGCGGCGAGAGGCGGATCACCATCCCCGGTTGGAGCTTGTGGCAGTCTTTGCCAATGGCTCTGCTTAAGGCCTGCACCGTCTCCGGTTTGGCATCGCTGAAGATCTGGCTTGCGTCCATCATGTGCATTTGGACGGTCAGAATCTCGTCGCAGTTATCCCCCTCCTGCACCGTGTAAAGCACCGAGCCAGGCTGCGGCAAGGCTCGGGCAAAGGCTGGATAGGGCGTCGGCACTGGCGTCGCCGGTACCCCGAGCGCGTAAAAAAAGCCGCTGATAGCCGGCATGATGCGGTCCCCCAGGTGGAAACTGTAGCCAAAAACAGGCGTGACGACAGCTCCAAACAGAATCAAGAGAAGCAACAGCTTCCAGGGTATAAAACGCAACAGCGAGCGGAGTGCGCCGCTTGCTCGCGGGCGTGAAGGTATGCGACTGGCCATAAGGTGCTCTTCCCCTCACTTCATGCCGTCTCTAGGCATGGTGCTATTATAGCAAGACTGCGCTCTGCTGGCTATCAAAGGGGGACCGGCAGGGCAGGCTCCTCGGACGACGAAGGTCGATCCCTATTGTTATTCTACCCTGCGGGCTATGTTGGCTCCTGCCGGGGAAAGCAAAGGCCTGGCCACTTGAGCGAGCCGACAAACGCCGGCTGGCCGTGAAATAGAATCTGTCCAGTCTTGTTCTAAGTTACAGGTGAAGGCTGGCTCGCTGGCCTTGATGCAAGCCTTAGTTTGTTTGTGTAAGGGGGACCAACCAACCAATCAATCAGCCAGGCCGAGCGAGCCAGCCAGACGGAAGGTCTTGCTGACACTTACGGGCACTTGCCCTATTGGCCGCTCCTGGGCTGCGGCGCTCAGGGAAGTATCCAGGTACCCGTACGTCCTGCTAAAGCGCGTCCGATGGCCTGGGGACAGGTGATCAAAGCCGCGCCGCCACCATGCTCCAGGTAACGGATGGCGGCGCGAATCTTTGACCCTATACGCTGGTTGCCGGCAAAGCAGCCAGCAGCCTCGTACTGGCGCAGCTCGGCGAGCGTAAGCATCTCCAGTGGATAGGCTCCCTCGGCCTGCGGAGAAGAAAGGGTCACTTTCTCGGCGGCCATCGTGATCAGGAAGAGATCGGCATTCAACTGAGTGGCCAAAAAACTAGCCGCCAGATCGCCGTGGAGCCGGGCCTCTACGGCACGCAGGCGCCCCTCACTATCGCGTACAACTGGGACGGTGCTCCCGGCGGCGGCGATCACGATGAACCCCGCCTGGAGCAAGGTTTTGATGGCCTCTTGCTCTACAATCTCTCCGACTTCCTCAGTCGACTGAACCTCTACCGCTGGGTGGGCCGGCTGGGTCTTGCTTGCCCGCGCTTCCTCTGTCGCCTGGGCCGTGCGGCCATGTGGCCCAGTGAGCTGGGAGGGGGCCATCTCATCGCTCTTGGAGCGAAGAATGGCCCGTGTGAGCAAGCAGACACTGCGGCGATTCAATCCGCGGCGTTGCAGCTCTTCGTCCAGAGACTGCTGAATCAGGTAGCCTGTTCTCCCCTGCAGCTCTGGCAGGCAGTTTGCGGGTAGCCACTGGGAAGCAAGCGTAGGCGTGTGAGCAAGGCGCTCGCCAGGTAGATCGGCCTGGAAGACGCTATCATAAGCAATAACAACGTTCCAGCCGTTGACGAGCAAGTCGACTATATATCGTGCTGACGTGCATATTGCCTCAAGCTGCCCAGGCCCATCCCTGTCTCCCTCGTCTTCGCTGAAGGAGTGAGCGCCTAGGGCAACAACAGCCAGCTTGCTCATTGAACGGGTATCCTCCTTGGAGAGTTCTCTCCACTGGCCAGCGAGTATCTGCTGTGACGCTCTCAGGCACCGATCTGTAGTTCCAGGGACCGTAGTCCTTCGGCCCCTCTGGCAAGGGTGACCAGCTCTTCTGCGCGTTGCTCAACCGTCTCGCCACTGCGCTGACCGCTGGCCGTGGCCAGCAAGACCACCGTCTCATGACGCTTGATCTTGCCCTCCTCCAGCAGTTGAAGCAGGGCCGCGTAGGAGGCCGCTCCCGCTGGCTCAAGAAAGATACCGGTCAAGGCCGCCAGCTCTTTACGGGCTGTGAAAAGCGCCTCGTCGCTCACGGTGATGCCAAAGCCGCCGCTCTGACGCACATGGCGCAGGGCCATCGCTCCATTGTGGGGCTGACCGACGGCGAGGCTGGTCACCTGCGTCGTTGGGGAAACGCTCTCTGGTTGCTTCAGGGCCTCGTTCCCCAGGGAACGTACAAAGGCTGGCGCACCTTCCGTCTGGACTGCGATAAGGCGCGGAATCTGGCGGACAATGCCGAGCTGGCGCAGGTCTTCAAAGCCGCGGTAGATGCCGCTGATCAAGCCGCCATCGCCCACCGGCACCAGGATGGCATCAGGTACAGCATGCCCTAATTGCTCGGCAATCTCCAGGCCGACGGTCTTGAGGCCCTCAACCATATAGGGATTGTAGCCAATATTGACGTTGTACCAGCCGAATTTGCCTGTGGCCTCAATGCTCAGATCAAAGGCGTCATCGTAGCTGCCGTCGACGGCGAAGATCTTGGCGCCGCACAGCTGTAAAACGCCCGCGAGTTTGCGCGCACTCTGCCACGGAAGAAAGAGCTGGCAGCTCAGTCCCAGTGCTGCCGCTTGCTGGCTCAGGGCCAGGGCGCTATTGCCCGTTGAGGCGCAGACAAGCTTGCGTTCTTCTGGCAGAGCCAGGCTCGTTGCCACGAAGGCCGCGCGGTCCGCGTATGAACCGCTGGGATTGCGTGTCTCATCCTTCACCCAGAGGTTACGCATGTTCAGATGTTTGCGGAGGCGCTCCGCTGTATAGAGCGGTGTTCCTCCGACGATGAGTGGCGCTAAGCGATTGCCATAGGGGATAGGCAGAAAAGGGCGGTAGCGCCGGATTGAGGGATCACGGCTCTCGGCATGGTAATTCCAACGAATCTGATCGTAGTCATAATGAATCAGTAGCGTGCCCTGGGGACCGCAGTTCGGACAGGTGTAGCTCACGCTGCCCGGTGTATAGCTGCTGCCGCAGAGAACACATTCTAGCTTCAGAATATGGCTCGCTAACAGCATAGAACGACCTATCCTTTTGACTTGAGATGGTACATTGCACGGCTGGCATGCGCCTGACTCAGGCTGGCGGCCAGCCTGCTGGGGAGACA
The DNA here is from genome assembly GCF_059696725.1 of Thermogemmatispora argillosa. Classification (NCBI taxonomy): domain Bacteria; kingdom Bacillati; phylum Chloroflexota; class Ktedonobacteria; order Thermogemmatisporales; family Thermogemmatisporaceae; genus Thermogemmatispora; species Thermogemmatispora argillosa. The sequence goes on from NZ_AP019377.1 coordinate 4,153,488, forward strand.
AGAAGGAGAAAGGAAGCTGCTCTCTTCCTCCACTCATGCCACCGCTTGCTATTATGACACATGTGTCAGCCTGACCAGAGACCGATCGATGTCGGCCAGGCGAGGGCAGCCAGCTAAGGCCATTGCCTGCTCTAGCTCGTCGCGCAGGATGTCCAGCACATCGGCTACTCCCTGGGCCCCATTGACGGCCAGGCCCCAGAGCGGCGGACGTCCCACAAGGACCGCTCGCGCCCCCAGGGCCAGGGCTTTGAGAATGTCGGTGCCGCGGCGAATGCCTCCATCAAGGTAAACCTCGCAGCGCCCTGCCACGGCTTCAACAATTTCAGGCAGGACCTCGATGGTGGCAGGAACTCCGTCAAGCTGACGTCCCCCGTGGTTGGAGACAATGATGGCGTCGACGCCATAGTCGCAGGCTCGCTGCGCGTCCTCCGGGGTCAAGATGCCCTTCAGAATGAGTGGCAGGCGAGTGAGGGAGCGCAGCCAGGGGATGATCTCCCAGGTGCAGGAAGGATCAGGCAGGTCTCCTTCGCTCTCATCCTCAAAATTGGCTTTGTGGATGCTGCGGGTCAGGGGGCGCCGCGCCGCCCGCTCCTTGTTTCCCCAACGCGGTGTGTCGACAGTTAAGACCAGGCCCTGATAGCCAGCGGCCTCGGCACGAGCAACCAGGCGTTGGGCTGTAGGGCGCGTCGTGATGTAGAGCTGGAACCAGAGGGGCCCACCAGCGGCAGCAGCTACCTCCTCCAGGCTGCGGCTGGCTGAGGTGCTGACTACCAGCAATGTGCCGGCGAGGGCCGCGCCGCGCGCCATCTCGCACTCTCCCTCGGGATGGGCCAGTTCCTGCAGGGCCGTTGGAGCGATGAGAATGGGCATCGGCAGAGGGGTCCCGAGGACCGTGGTGATCATCTCGATCTGGCTGACGTCGACCAGCACACGGGGACGGAGCTTAATGCGCTCAAAGGCACTGCGGTTGGCCCGTAGTGTCACCTCGTCATCGGCTCCGCAGGCATAGTAGACCCAGGAACTGATGTCCATGCGTTCACGAGCCAGTGCCTCGTAGTCGAAAACATTCAGCAGGTCCATTATCTTTTGCTTCCCTCCTGTTGGGTTCGCTCGCTTGTCCGTCCGGCTACCCCGGCTGGCGGTCGCGCGATCGTCATGCTGGCCTGCCTGCCGCTTGTTGCCTGGCCAGATAGAGCGCACGCAGGACACGTTCAGGGGTCAGCGGAAGCTGACGCAGGCGCACTCCAATGGCGTCGGCGACGGCGTTGGCCAGGGCGGGGGCTACGGCTGCGATAGCGATCTCGCCGATATCGCGGATGTCAAGCGGGTCGGTCCCGTCTCCTTCCATGAGGACAATGCTGGTTTCGGGCATATCGCGGGCGCTCAAAATCCGGTAATCGTTCAGATTGGTTGTCACTACATTCCCCTGCTGATCATACACTATTTCCTCGCACAGACCATAGCTCAGGCCTTGCGCGATGCCGCCTTCGATCTGTCCCTCGGCGATGACCGGGTTCACAATGTGGCCGCCATCGATCGCAGAAACAACCTTCAGTATGCGTATTCCGCCGGTCTCCGTATCGACTTCGACCTCTACACCTTGAGCCGCGAAGGTCGGAGCCGTACAGGGTGCGCTCCAGGAGGCGGTAGCACTGATCTGCCGGGGGTGTTCGCCATAGAGCGCCTGCAGAGCAACCTGAGAGAGGCTGAGGCTCTGCCCGCCCGGGGCGGTAATCTTGTAGTCGGCCAGCATCAGGTTCTCCGCTGGCACCTTGAACAGGCGCGCCGCAGTGGCGAGAAGCTGCTGTCTCACTTGCTCGGCGGCTTGCCTGACGGCGTGGACACAGGCATAGAGGGAGGTCGAGGGGTCACTGCTCGTGTCAAAAGGCGTGCAGTCGGTGTCAGGGGGGTGAACCAGGATATCTTCGGGCCGCACTCCAAGGACGTCGGCAGCAATCTGGGCCAGGATGGTATGGCTACCGTTGCCGTTCTCAGGAAGGCTGATCAGCAGGTTGAAAGAGCCGTCCTCGTTGAGCTTGAGAGTGGCGCTGCTCAGGGAGGGCTGCCGGGGATCAGGCAGGTGCACAGCCAGAGCAATGCCAACGCCTCGCTGCACGCGTCCCCCCTGACGGGCGCTGCCTTGTCCCGAGCGGCGTTTCTCTCGCCAGTTGAGCTGCTCCTCCACCACCTGCAGGCAGTAAGGCAGGCCGCAATGTTTGAGCCGTATCTCTGGCGCGGCGGGAGGAGCCGAGGTCGGCGCGGACTGATAGCCGCCGCTGGTCAAGGCAAAGGACGGGTAGGCATCTCCTTCTTTGAGCCAGTTTTTGCGCCGCAGTGCCAGGGGGTCCATGCCCAATCGGCGCGCAATTTCATCCATGTGGCTTTCAAGGGCAAAGAGACCGGCTGTGGCCCCGTTGCTGCGAAAGCTGCCCGCGGGAGGCAGGTTTGTATAGACCGCCTGGGCGCTGTAGCGTACGTTCGGACAGGGATACAGCGCCAGGCTGTTTAAGCCAGTCCCGACTGAGGTAGCAGTGGCATGGCTGCCATAGGCACCCGTGTTGATCAAGGCCAGCATCTGCTGAGCGACGATTGTGCCATCATGGCGGAGACCGGTCTTGAGGCGAATAATTTGCCCTGGAACCACGCGACCGCTGTGAAACTCGTCTGCACGGCTGTATTCAAGGCGTACTGGGCGATCGGTGGCCAGGGTGAGCAAGGCACACAGATCCTCTCCTATGAGATCGTGCTTGGCTCCGAAACCACCGCCTACGCGCGGTGCTATCACGCGAATGCGTCGTGGCGCTAATCCTGTCAGCGAGGCAACAATCCGTCGCACATGATAAGGTACTTCGCTGCTTGTGCGCACGACCAGCCGGTCATCTTCGTCCCAGTACGTGATGGCAACGTGGGTTTCAAGGGTCGCGTGCTGGATCTGTGGAACGATGTATTCGCCCTCTACGATCAGCTCGGCGCTGCTAAAGGCTCGCTCGATGTTGCCTTGCTCAAACTGGACGCGGGCTGCAATGTTGCGATCGGCGTCATAGATGCGGTAGGACTCCGGTTCTGGATGCAGGCGGGGCGCCCCCGGCTCCAGCGCCTGGCGGGGATCAAAGACCGCGGGTAATGGCTCATAGTCGACTTTGATCAGCTTAAGCGCCTGCTCGGCGATCTCCGCGCTCTCGGCGGCGACAACAGCGACCCGGTCTCCGACATAGCGGACAATATAGTCCAGGCTGTACTGATCGTGCGGCTCAGGCTCGGGCCAGGGCTGACCAGCACTGGTGTAGGGAATGCGCGGAATGTCTTTGTAGGTCAAGACAGCATGCACTCCTGGTAAGGCCCGCGCCTCCGTGGTATCGATCTCGCGGATGAGGGCATGGGCGTGAGGACTCGTCAGCAGGCGGGCATGCAGGAGACCGGGCAAGGCGCAGTCGTCGGCAAACGCCGGCTTGCCCGTGACAAGCTTGATGGCATCGATTTGGCGCTCTGGTCGCCCCATCATGACATGGATGCGCTGCGCTCCTCCAGTGGACTGCTCTGGGGCTAATCGTTGCTCGGGCGGCTCCGGCAAAGCGCGTCCAAGGTCCCAGGGACGGGTACGAGCGCCACTGTCGGGGATACTCAGTGGCTCGATATCCTCACCGCGCAACAGGGCCGCAGCTCGCTGCACTGCCTGCACAATCCGATTATAGCCGCTGCAGCGACAGAGATTCCCTGCTAGTGCTTCGCGAATCTCCTCTTCGCTGGGGTTAGGATTGCGCTGCAAAAGAGCGTAAGCTGAAAGCACCATGCCAGGCGTACAAAAGCCGCAGTGAACCACGCCAGCGTCGATAAAGGCCTCCTGTAAAGGGTGCAGGCGGCGGAAAGAGCCGAGTCCCTCGACTGTGGTGACCGTTGCGCCGGCTGCCTGCATTGCGAGCATGATGCAGCTTGGACGCGGCAAGCCGTCGATGAGCACCGTGCAGGCGCCGCAGTGTCCGTGATCGCAGCCATGCTTGACGCTAAAATAACCCTCGCGCCGGAGAACATTTAACAGCAGCTCATTCGGGGCAACATCCAGGCTTTTGATCACTCCATTGATGCGCAATTCTAGTTCCATAGGATTACGCTCTCCCTTCCGAGGAGGTAATATCGCGCCAGCGTGCTATATTGGCAGCTTCTTCGAGGACTCGATAGGCAAGATTAGCCCCGCAGACGCGCCGATAGCCCTGGCTGGCCCGGAAATCGGCGGGAGGACGAAAGTCAGCCAGCCCGGCCTGAACAGCAGCGGCCAATAAGCGCAGATCCTGGACGGGCTGGCCCTCCAGGTGCCGTTCAACGGTGTGCAGGCGCTGTGGTTCCATGTTGGCCCCACCGAGCGCCAGGCGCACATGGCGATAGCGTCCGTTCTCGACCTCCACCAGAGCGGCAGCGATGAGCAAGGCTGTATCAACAGCGCTGCGCCCGATACGCTGCAATGCTGTGCCCCAGCCGCGACCGGGGGGAGCGATCTGCACTTCAATGATCAGTTCCTGGGGACGCCGCTCAAGTAAGAGCCGCTGCCAGGGAATGCGCCGCTCCTGTTTCCCTTTATAGGTCACTCCAGAAAGGGCGAGGCCTGGCCGCTCCGGCGTACCGCCGCGGAGGTCGACCTGCGTTTTCTGGCCAGAGCGCAGGACAACTTCCGCATCGACGACGGCCAGCGCTGTCAATAGATCAGCCTGTGAGGCGGCTCCAAGCGCAAGCGTGCCTCCGAGGGTGGCGGCGTTGCGCATGAGCGGTGAGGGGGCTGAATACTGGGCGGCCTGGGCGAGCAGACCGCCGAGAAAACTCTTGAGCAGTGGCGCCTCAGCCATGCTCTGCAAGGTCGTCATGCTTCCGATACGAATGCCGCGCTGGTCTTCTGAAATATAGGCCAGGCCCAGATCGCGTAGATCCACAACAGCCTGGATGCTTTCGTCGTTCTGACCCAGCAGATAGGTGCCGCCGGCCAGGGGCACCGTTTTAATATCAGGACGCGAGAGCAGAATGAGGGCATCATCAACGTCCTCAACCCAGTGATATTCAAGTAGATTTGGCAGCATGCTAGAATCCTCGGACTTTCCTTGCCTCAAGGCCTGGTTGGACAAGCAATCAGACTGTACCTTAGCTTGCCCTTCCCCAGGCCCGCTAGCTTATCAGCTACCTTTGCAGTGGTACCGGTGCAAAGCGCTCGACATCGATCAGTCCCTGATCGGTGAGTTTCAAGGCTGGAATCACTGAGAGAGAAAGAAAGCTGAGGGTCATACAGGGATGCTCTAGCCTACAGCCGAGGGCGGCGGCGGCTTCGTCCAGGGCGCGTAGACGAGCGACCAGCTCAGAGATCGGAGCAGCGGAGACCAGGCCGGCCAACGGTAGGGGAACGCTGGCGCGCAGTTCGCCATCAACGACGAGGGCGAACCCGCCTCCCATCGCGGCCAGGGCCTCGGCAGCCTTGAGAATATCGCGGTCGCTCGCGCCGGCGATCACCAGATTATGGGCATCGTGCGCAACGCTTGAAGCCAGCGCGCCGCGCTTCAGCCCCAGGCCCTGTACCAGCCCCAGGCCGATGCGCCCACTGGCGTGATGGCGCTCGATCACTACAAGCTTCAGTAGATCACGCTCGGGGTCCGCGACGATCTCTCCCTCGCGCAGCGGAGCCTCTAGCTGCAGATGGCGAGTAACGATCTGGCCAGGCTCGATGCCGATCACAGCCACTGGTCCGGGCCGCCCCGCGATGCGCAGGTCTTCCTCACGCAACGCGGCTATGCGGATGGTATTGCTAAGGCCCTGCGGCTCACTGGCAGGTAGCTCAACGAGTAAGCGCCCTCCTTGAGCGACCAGCCGGCCATTTTTATAGACCGACTCCACCTGGAAGGTCGTCAGATCGTCGAGCACGACCAGGTCGGCCACCGCTCCCGGGACAATGGCCCCACGATCGCTGAGGCGAAAATATTGGGCTGTATTGTAGCTCGCCAGCCGAATAGCCTCCACAGGGTCCAGCCCCAATTCGATGGCGCGCCGGACCATCGAGTCAATATGACCACGCTCCAACAGATCCAACGGGTCGCGATCATCGGTAACGAAGAAGGCACGGGGAGGGTGCAGCTCCTTGATGAGGGGGAGCAGGGCCTCCAAATTGCGGGCCGCCGAGCCTTCGCGGATCATCAGCCACATCCCCAGGCGTAGGCGCTCGCGTGCCTCGGCGGGGGTAGTACATTCGTGGTCGGACAGAATGCCGGCAGCAGCGTAGGCGCAAAGATCGCGCCCCTGCAGCCCTGGGGCGTGACCATCAACAACCAGACCGTGATTCAGCGTGGCGGCAATTTTGGCGAGCACCTGCTCATCACCACGCAGTACACCTGGCATATTCATCATCTCAGCCAGACCAAGCACCCGCTCTTCAGTCAACAGAGGGAGCAAATCACTGGCCAGCAGAGGGCGATAGGGTGTCTCGTACTGCGAGGCGGGAACACAGGAAGAGAGCAGGACAAAGGCGTCCAACGGCAGATCACGCCCCGCCTCTAGCACAAAGCGAATGCCGGCGAGGCCCAGAACGTTGGCAAACTCATGTGGGTCAAGCATCACGGCAGTTACGCCGCGAGGAACAACTAAGCGGGCAAATTCTGAGAGAACCAGCATGGTACTCTCAATGTGCATATGCCCATCCATGAGAGCCGGCGCAAGCCAGCGCCCTTCAAGATCGCGCTCCTGCTGGCCGTGATAGCCTCCAGCAGGAACACTGATGCCGACCACGCGCCCGTCGGCAATAGCAATATCGGCGGGATAACATTCGCCGCTGCAGACATTCACAAGCCTGGCATTGCGCAGGACCAGATCGGCAGGTTCATCTCCTCGGGCCACACGAATGCGCTGCCGGAGTCCTTCCACCGTGTACATCCAAGAACCTCCTGGCCGGAAAATAGGCAGCTTAAGACTGCTAGTACACCTCACCTGTTTGGGGATCAGTTGACACCTTTGGAGTGCGGGCGTGTTCCGCGTTGTCCAGATTGGCTTATGGGCTTGATAAGTCGCTGATCCATCCGCTGCCGGCTGGGCATCCCTGCTATCACGCCTGCTATTGCCGCACATGGTAGCAGAAATATGGCCTCACGTCGAGAGGGCATAGCCTGCTTCGGGCCTGCGCCTCCTCCCTTTTACTACTGTTGAACTGATGAGCCGCGCTCTCTGGCGAGGTCTGTGGCCCTGTAACACGGGACTCAGCTTCGCTGAAAATTCTCCCAGACGGTGATGAATAAGGGCACTCAAGAATGAGAAGCCGGAGCTGTCTGCTCCTCCTTCTCATTTCCGGCTCATCACCTCTCTCTTTCTTCACCGATGGCAGATACATACTACTAGCTAGTTAGAGGCAAAAAGAAGACCTTATGTTACAAAGTACACAGCCCATGCTTACTTCTGGGGCAGAATACACGGCATCGGCTGAAAGCCTGGCATTGCGTACACGTGGCCTCACCAAGCGCTATGGCCAGCGTCTGGCGGTGGCTGATCTCAATCTGGAAGTCAGGCGCGGCGAAATTTTTGGCTTTCTGGGCCCCAATGGGGCGGGCAAGACAACCACCATTCGCATGCTCCTGGGGTTGATTACGCCAACGGCTGGTAGCATCGAGATCTTTGGCCAGGACCTGCGCCGCCGGGCCAGCTCAGTCTTGCCGCGTGTCGGAGCGCTGATCGAAACGCCGGCACTCTACCTGTACATGTCCGGGCGCGACAACTTGCGAGCCGTGGCCTCAGCACTGGGGGGCGTATCCGAGCGCCGCATTGATGAAGTTCTGGAAATGGTGGGTCTCAGAAACCGGCAAAAGGATCGCGTCAAAACCTACTCGCTGGGTATGAAGCAGCGTCTGGGCGTGGCTCTGGCGCTCTTGCATGATCCTGAGTTATTGATCCTCGATGAGCCAGCTAATGGCCTTGATCCTGCTGGCATCGTCGAGATGCGCGATCTACTGCATGCACTTGCCGCGCAAGGCAAAACCATCTTTATCTCCAGTCATCTGCTCAGCGAGGTCCAGCAGATCTGTACGCGCGTGGGAATTATCCGGTTGGGGAGACTGGTGACCGTGGCCAGCGTAGAAGAGCTGACTCGCGGGCGGGGCGAGTTCATCGTACGGGTGGAGCGTCCACAGGAGGCCCTGCGCCTCGTGCGCAGTCAGCCCTGGGGGGCAAGCGCCCGCCTCAACGAGAGCGGTGAGCTGGTGTCACCCGCTCCCGGAGGGCGCGGGCGCGAGCTCAATCGCTTTCTGATGGAAGCAGGTTTCATTCCGGAATCGTTGTCCCCCGCAACGCTCGACCTGGAGCAGGTTTTCCTGCAACTAACCGGTAACGACTCGCTCATAGGAGGAAGCGCGCTACGATGACAACGGTAACACAGGCAACAACGGCTTTTTCCAATGATGGCAGCAGCAGCGGGCTACCCCACCTGAAGGTGCGCCATCTGCGACCTCGCTTCTGGGGACTGGTACAGGCCGAGCTGCTCAAGCTCTCACGTCAGTGGACCACCTGGACTTTGTTCGCTCTGCTGCTCTGCTGCAATGCCGGTCTCTATGTTTTAGAGTTTGCTCTTGCTACTCCTGGGAGTGAGATCCAGAAAGATCCTTTGTTATACCTCTATCAACAATTGAGAGGAATAGACATATTGCGCGTCTTCAGCGGAATCGTGCTGATCGTTCTGGCGGCTCGCTGCATCGGCCTGGAATATCAGCTTGGCACGATTCGCATTCTCCTGGCGCGGGGCGTCGGACGCCTCCAACTCTTCTGGGCAAAGTTGTTGACGCTGCTACTGGTCAGTGCTCTCGTCCTCCTGCTCGGTGTGATAGAAGTCTTTGTCTGCGCGTCCCTGCTGACCCTCATCAAGGTCGGCAATCTGGAGGTCTTCAAAGCGGCTAACGCTGCATTCTGGCATGATGCCGGGCTGGCTGTCCTCAGTGTGGGGTGCAGCATGCTCCTCTCCATCCTGATGGCGGTGACGCTGGCCGTCATCGGACGCTCCCAGGCCTTTGGAGTCAGCGCTGCTATTGGCTACTTTCCGGCAGATAACTTTCTCGTTGCGCTCCTCTACTTTGCTTTCCGGCTGACGGATAATCCGTTCTGGCAGGATCTTTCTGCCTACCTGCTTGGCCCTAACCTCAACGCGATGGCGAGCGTCCTCACTGATTTCCGCTTTGTCTCGCTCGGCACGCTGCCCCTGAACCTGAAGCTGATCGATGCCCGTCACATCTGGCTTCTCCTGCTTGGCTATGCCCTGGTCTTTCTGACCATTTCGCTGGTGCTGACGCGCAACCGCGACGTGAAAGAGTAGCTTGCGCTGGCAGCGTCAGCACTGACCAAGTAACCAACCCAAACGGGCCGTGGCTGGCCGACTAGCGTAAGGACTGGCCTTAAGGCGCTGATAGAGAAGGCAGAGATAGACTAGCGCTCGCCGGGCGTTGACCTCGCGGGCGTTGCTGGCCGCTTGCACGGCGAGCGAGGTGGCGATCTCGTATTCCTTCAGCTCCAGGTGGGCCAGGGCGCGATAGATCAGGATGAACAGCCGGCGTGTGACAAACAGCGGCTCTATATGCTGACTGGCCTGGTCAAGCTCGCCAAGGGCCTGGCGAGCCTGGCCCAGGGCCAGCAGCGTTCTGGCGCGATTCAAGTGGTAGTAGCCAAGATCAGCGGCGAGAAAGTAGGGGTCGTCATCTGCGCTTGCCGCGCTCAGCAGGTGCCCTGCCTGATCAATAAGGGTCAGAGCCTGTTTGCGCTCTGGTTCATCTCTGGCCAGGTGGGCCAGGATATGTGCGGCCTCCTCCAGGACGAAGCGTTTCACAGAAGGGCAGGTCTGGGCCACGCGTTCCAGAGCCTCCTCAGCGTGTCGCCTGGCGCTCTCCGGCTCGCCTAGCTCGAAATGGGCAATGGCTTGCCCGATGAGAGCATTAGCCAGCAGGTCAAGATGAACGCGACTGTGAGGCTGAGGCCCAGGGCTGTCGAGGGCCTCCCAGCTACGAGCTACGGTCAGGCAGAGCTTGATGAACGGTAGGGCCGTGGCCATACCGTAGAGATCTGTCAGGCCATCGGCTACCAGTTGCGCGTAGTTAAAGCTCAAGCGTAGGCATTCTCCTCTGAGGTCATGCCGTATAAGGGGGGCAAGTCGCTTCAGGTACGTGAAGCGTCGCAGAGCGCGCGTCAATAGCGCTGGTTGGCGGCTCGTGCGGAACTCGGCATATAGCTCTGCCTGCAGACGTTGGTAGGTAGCTAGTAGAGGTTCCTCGTTCGCATCGCTGGGGAGGAGTAGGGCAGGTGGGGGAGAAGCGAGGTGGTCTGCAGATGGGGGGCGTTGGGTGGCCAGCCCGAGCAAATGGGGCGGAATGCCTAGAATGGCGGAGAGCATGCGGCGGCGCCGTGAGGAATCCAGATAATCGCTGCGATTCTCCATGCGGCGGATCGCCAGCTCCGACAGGCCCAGAGCCTCTGCCAGATCGGCCTGAGTCCACGTGCGCTCACCGCTCTCTTGACGCCGAATTTGCTGCTGACGATAGTACTTGATGATGGCTCCCGGCTGCGGATAGCCGTCCTCGCCGGCAGGAAAGGCCGGGTAGCCTTCCTGTACCCACCACGGCGGCGAGCCGGTCTGACGTGGATGCTGCGGATCAAGTCCCAGCAGCTCCGGTGGAATGGCGAGTAACTCGACTAGTTGGCGTCGCCGCTTCAGCGAGTCAAGTCCCTGCTGCTGTTTCTCCAGGTAGTAGATCATGCGGGCGTGAACGCCTAGCCGGCGCGCCAGCTCCGCCTGGGACCAGCCTTTTTGGCGACGGAAATGCGCCACAACCTGACCAGGATGGGGATAGTGCCCGTGTTCATCTTCGGGGTCAAATGCTCCGTAGGTCCTCCACCACTCAGCTGCCATGCTGCTCTCCCTTACCCTTTCCGCTTCTGCATCTGAGAGCCTCTGTGCTCACTGAAACATCTCTTCTTGATACACAAGAAAGAGACTGATAATTTGAATATTTCAATCTCAATCAGTCATTGTAACGTTTCGACGATCATTTTGCAAGCGGCCCGCGTTCGGCTGATCTGTTCTCTCTGGCCCTATTCCGCCCAGTACTGACCGCATCGCGGCTACTCAGGGACAGGGGCCTGCTCCTGATGCGGCTCCGTCTGCTCTCTCAGCGGTCCCATGAGCAGGCAGAGAACCCAGGTGACCAGCGTGGGCAGTTGCTGGCAAAGCAGCCATAGTCGCTGTACCTATAGAGAGCAAGATAAGGATGCCGGCCAGCAAAGTCCAGGTGGCGTCGGGCAGCGCCGGAGTCCAGGAATGTGCAAGTATTCCCAGGCTGACCAGCGTACTTCCCGCCACACCCGTGGCTGTCGTTGGCCAGAGCAGCCAGGGACTACCGGCTCTACCGTTCACTCTCGCCTCTGGCCCTCGGTAAGATGCCAGAATGAGTATATAGAAGCAGAAGAAAGAGACGAACATCCGCAGCAAAGCCATCGTGGCTAGCAGCAATGGCAGAGCGATCGCAGTAGAAACTGTCTCCAGATGCATCTGGGGGAGCAGCACGCTGAGCAAGATAGTCACCAAGCCTGTGAGCAGCGTCTGCGTGGCGAAAGCGCGCCAGGGGATGCGTTGCTGATTCAGCCGGGCCAGGCCGCTTGGCGCCAGGCCATCGAGGCTGACCACCAGTAGCAGGCGTGTGCAGGCAGCAGTATGGACAAAGGCCGCGCAGAGATAGAAAGCCAGCAAGCCGACCAGGGCCAGATTGCCAGCGGCGTGCCCCAGGGCCATTTCCAGCACAAGACCAGGTTCATCGCTGGGAGCAACCAGCGCCGAGAAGGCCAGCAGCAAGTAGCTACCGCTAAGCAGCAAAGCGCTGCCAAGCAAGGAACGGCCCGGGGGGAGACCTGGGCGCAGCTCGCCCGCCATGCTTAAAGGGGCGCTGTAACCCAGGTAAAGCAATGCTGCCAGACTACTGGGCGCGGATGGGGGCCTGTTGGCGGACCAGCCGGCGCGCCAGAAGGGCGGGAGTAACCAGGCTCGCTGCTGTAGCAGCACAAGACTGCAGATCCCGCTGAGTATTACGATGAGCAGCATCAGCATACTCAGCGCATTGACAACGCGCTGTACTGTCCGCTGGCGTTGCCAACCCAGGAGCAGCAGTAAGAGAAGTAAGGCCATAATCACCAGGCCGCGCTGCCACGGCTCAGCCAGCCAACCTGCTTTCAGGCTCTGCAGTGTCGTGACAAAGCTAATCAGGGCGCTGACGGCGGCCAATAAACCGGGCAGCCAGTCGCTGATTCCCACGACCGCGCCCCAGTAAGGTCCTAGCAAGCGTGCACTCCAGGTATAGACTGCTCCCTCAGCGGGAGCCAGGGCCATCAATTGTGCAGCGGCGAACGTCACAGGGAACAAGAATAGCGCGGCGCTCACAGTCGCGGCGAGCGCAGTCAGTGGCCCTTCCCTGATCAACTGCCATAGCGGACCGGGGGCGAACGACGCTGCAAAGTGTAACAGGCAAAGATCAAGCGATCCGATAGGCCGGGGTAAGGCCCGTCTCGTGTAATAGTGGGAGAGCGCTGGCGGGCAGATTGTCTGGGGAACGCGGCCTGCTAAGCCGCCGGTTCCGCTCTGTATATTGGCATCCCTGCCATCTGATTGCTGCCCTCTCATAACCTATTCCTCCTTCCTCTTCTCCTTCCACCCTGCGCCTCCAGGTGCTGATAGACAGAACAGAAGAGACGAGAGCGCTTAGACGAGCTAGCGCATCAAGCGGGCGGCTCGCCTCACGATCAAGTCCGCATTTTACACAAGAAACACCTTCATTCATATTGTACTGAAGGAAGTATAAGCAGTAGAAGCATGCGAAAGCTGTCCATGCTTGGCGTGCCTTGACAGAGGGGGGAAAGATGTGTTCTTATAGAAAGAACAAATGGCCGAAGGCAGCCGCCCAAGGCAGCCGCCCAAGGCGGTGCCAACCCTGACGCCTCGCCCGACCCGAGCGAGCGCTTATCAGTCTCACTCAGAGGCTGGTTCGCTCATTGATCAGCGGGAGGATGTGGTCCTGACCGGTCAGATGAAGCCGAAGAGCGGCCAGCGGGTGTAGAGACGGACCGCGACCCTTCCAAGGCCTGTATTCAGCGGGTTCATGCGGCGGGGCGCCACAGTGCCACCATGCCAGAAGGACAGACGTACTGCTTGCCATACTGCCCGCAAAATCAGGATCAAGGCAGGACAGGCAACCCAGGAAGCGCACCCCTGTGAAAACGATAAGATGACCCCTGAACAAACCAGAGGGGAAAAGCCAGCGAGCGACCTCCCGACTGTGCGCTCAGGCCTGCTGCGACCATGCTGGCCAGGCCGACCAGCCAGAGGGAGGAGCAAGCCGGAGGGAAGGCGTCCCGTAGTGCGGCGTTCGTCTATCCTGCGGAAGAGGAACGAGTGGCCCGGCACAACAGACCGACCGAACTCCACAGCCTGGAGGACGCGGGACCACGTGCCGGGCGTTCGCGTATGTTGAAGGAGGAAAGGAAGGAGAACTATGGCCGAGGCTCATACAGCAGAAACCATTGACGACCTGCAAGCGCATCCTGCCATTGCACCGGCCGAACTTGAGCTAGATGGCCGAGAGAAATTCGTAGGCGAAGGATTGACCTTCGACGACGTCCTGATCATCCCGGCAGCCTCGCGGGTCCTACCCCGTGATGTCTCAACCAAAGCCCGCCTCACCCGTACCATTAGCGTCAACATTCCCATCGTCAGCGCCGCAATGGACACGGTCACCGAAGCGCGCATGGCCATTGCCCTGGCGCGCGAGGGGGGCATCGGTGTCATCCACCGCAACCTCTCGATTGAGGACCAGGCGCGAGAGGTTGATAAAGTCAAGCGTTCCGAATCGGGTATGATCACCGACCCTGTCACCCTGGGGCCACAGGCCTCCCTGCGCGAAGCGCTCCAGGTCATGCAGCACTTCCACATTTCTGGGATTCCCGTTGTCGAAAACGGCAAACTGGTAGGCATCCTCACCAATCGCGACATTCGCTTTGAGACCAACCTTGACCGACCGGTCTCCGAGCTGATGACGCGCGAGAACCTGATCACCGTACCGGTGGGCACGACCCTGGAGCAAGCGCGCGACATTCTTCACCGCCACAAGATCGAGAAGCTGCCCGTCGTTGACGAGCACGGCATGTTACGCGGCCTCATAACGATCAAAGACATTCAGAAAAAGATCCTCTATCCTAATGCCGCCAAAGATGAATACGGGCGCCTGCGGGTCGCGGCAGCGGTTGGAGTTGGACCTGACACCGATGCGCGCGCTGGGGCATTGGTTGAAGAAGGGGCTGATGTTCTGGTCGTCGATACCTCGCATGGACACTCGCAGATGGTCGTGGACACCGTGGCGCGTCTCAAGCGCCTCTTCGGCGAACGAGTCCAGATCATGGCCGGCAACGTTGTCACCGGCGAAGCTACCGAGGCCTTGATCCAGGCGGGAGCAGACGCCGTCAAGGTTGGCATTGGAGCAGGCTCCATCTGCACGACGCGCGTCATCGCTGGCGTTGGCATGCCGCAGATTACAGCCATCTATGAATGTGCGCGCGTGGCCCGCCGCTATGGCATCCCGATCGTCGGTGATGGCGGCATCCAGTACTCAGGCGACATCGCCAAGGCCATTGCCGCTGGTGCCGATACCGTCATGCTCGGCAGCCTGTTGGCTGGTGTTGATGAAAGCCCTGGCGAGCTGATCATCTCGCACGGCGAGCGCTTCAAAGATTACCGGGGTATGGGGTCGATCGCTGCCATGAAGCAGCGCAGCTATAGTAAGGATCGCTACTTTCAAGGCGAAGTCGGCGACGAGTCTCAGCTAATCGCTGAAGGCATTGAAGCACGCGTCCCCTACAAAGGCATGTTAGGACCCCTCGTACATCAGCTTGTCGGTGGGCTGCGCCAGGCGATGGGCTACGCCGGCTGCGCCACAATTGAGGAGATGCAAACGCGCACGCGCTTTGTGCGCATCACCAGTGCCGGGCTGCGCGAGAGCCATCCCCATGATGTCATGATCACCAAGGAAGCGCCCAACTACGGTACCAAGTTCCGCTAGTCTCGTAAAAAGTAGCCTTGGGAGAAGCGGGGCACCCGCTCGCCCGAGGGCAGAGCAAGCCACAAGCACCCGCTATGACTTGCTCTGCCCCGACCGGGCCGGGCCTACCAGACAGCCAGGGCGTATGAACGGCCCAGACTCAGCAATCCGCTGAGCGCTTGGGCGTCCGGCTGCCGGGCGGCCTCTCTTGGCCCCGCAGCCGGGCCAACTCTAGCTCTACATTAATCAAGCGGCGCTGAAAAGCAGCAGCCACCTCCCGCAGCTCTGCGAGCTGTTGCCGGAGTTCGGCACAAGGAGAATCGCCAGTCCCAGGAGCACCACGCTGCCCGGGAGCCAAAGACCTGGTCAGGCCCACCTCATCAGGCTGACCATAGCTAGCCAGGTAGGCAAAGAGTTCATCCCAGGGATAAGGACCCGGGCAATAGCTGCGTCCTTCTGGGTCGAGCGAGAAATGACCAGTGATGCCGCCCTGGGCATCGGCGTACCGCCGCGGAATGCCGTGCCGCTCACAGAGATGGGCAATCAGCAAGAAACTGGCGCGCTTTTGCGCTTCAGTTAGCTCGTCGCCATTATCGCGCCTCAGCTTATGGTGCTCAATCGAGAGCGTCACGTAGTTGGGATTACCCACGGCTCCCCACCAGCGATCGTGCCCGCGGCTCACCAAACCGTTGCCCCAGGCGGCATCAGCCTCGCGCACAAGCTGAAAGATGCGCCCATCGCGCCCAACCAGATAATGCGTGCTCGCCTCTGTCTCAGGGCGCTGGAAGAAGGCCACCACCTCCTCTGCAGTAGCAAAACCAGCGGTCCCATGCACAATAATCCAACGTGCTCGCTCCCCACGACGACCGGGGAAGTAATTGGGCGAAGGGCACCACAACGCTCCAGGTTCGTCCATCGAGAGCTACTCCTTGTCCTTGGATTGATGACTGAAACGGCTTCGCGCAAACATCTACATATAACCATTAGCCAAGAAGTCTCATCTAGTTGCGCTCCCAAGCCGTATCGTATACAATACCAGCAGTCCCCGTATGGCAGAGCATAGGCGGGAACACGCTGGATAATTGGCACCGGCGTTCCCTACATCCACCTGCCGCGAGGCGCAAACCCATACCATATGTTTGTCTGGCTTCTTTCGTCGTTCATTCGCTCGCTAGCTAGCTACCAGTCAGCAAGGTAAGGTAGTTCTATCTGTGCGACCGATCGATCGATCTACCGACCAACCCGTTGCGGTGGTGCGTTCCGTGAGAGACGGAGGAGAGCATGGTTGACCTGAAGCAGGCGCTGGGCCGCTTCTTGACCATCCCGGGCGTGAGGATGGCCATTCTCGTCGGACGAGACGGCCTGCTGATCGAGGGCGTCCCCCGCGATAGCAAGGAGGATCTCGAAGCCGTGGGAGCTATTATGACAAGTGGCCTGAGCGCCGCGGAGGCTCTGGGACGGGAGATCGCTCGCGGCGGGCTTGTTGGCACTCTCGTCGAGTTCGAGCACGGCCTGGTGAGCGCTGACCCTCTGGGCGATTTCGCGCTGATCGTGACGGTCTTCGACTCCGCTTCGGCTCTGGGGCGGGTTCGCCATCTGATCAAAAGCAGCCGCGATGAGATCCTCGAAGCGCTCGATATCGCTTGATCAGGCGCCTTCGCTCGCCATTCGCTCACTAGCTCGCTCGTGTGCGGTTACGTTGTCTGTTTGGCTATCTATCTGTCTTTGTGGCTTTCTTGCTGCGGTTTGTTCATGACGCCCGCTGCTCGCTGGCGCTCATGAAGCTGTGCCTGTGCTGTGCACGCTAAGCTTGTTGTACCGGACCGGAGGCGGCGCGTACATGGAGCAATTATCAAATCTGGTTATTTCGGATCATGAACTTGAGGCTATCCGGGCAACACTCAGCAAGTTGTTGCACGATACCAGCGCGTCCACTGTGATGCTGCTCGATAAGAGCGGCCAGGTGATCTCTAACTTCGGCAATGGGGTGCGCCGCAATGTGACTTCCCTGGGTGCCTTGCTCGCCGGCGCCTTCTCCTCCTCTCGCCAGGTGGCTGAACTCCTCGGGGAGAAGGATTTCCGTACGATCTTCCAGCAGGGCATGCATGAGAATATCTATACCACCCTCGTCGAGGAACAGTGGCTGCTGGTCATCGTCTTTGATAAACTCACTCATATCGGCCTGGTCAAGGTGCTCTCTAAAAAGGCTACCGATGAGCTGGTGCGTGTCCTGGCTCGCGTCAAGGCCGATACGACTCGTCGCAAGACGTCCGTGATTAATGTGGAGTTCCGCTCCTCTGTCGAGGATACGATCGATCTGCTTTTCCGCGATTAGGGCCTGCTTCCGAGGTAATTGGTTTCTATGGCTCTTATCAATATCGCTACTCACGAGATCCATTGCAAAATTGTCTACTACGGCATTGGATATTGTGGGAAGACTACTAATCTGCAGTACGTGTATAAGAGCATTAACCCCGCCATCCGCGGTGAGATGCTCTCCATCGCGACTGAAACTGAGCGTACGCTCTTTTTCGATTTCCTCCCCCTCGACCTCGGTACGGTGCATGGTTTCCGCACTCGCTTCCATTTGTATACGGTGCCCGGCCAGATCCTTTATGAGCGTACTCGCCTGGCTGTCCTCAATGGCGCCGATGGGATCGTCTTTGTGGTGGATTCGCAAGCGGAAAAGTTTGAGGAAAATGTCCAGAGCATTGCCGAGCTGGAGATGTATATGCGGCGCCTCGGTAAGGATCTCAGCCATTTCCCGTTTGTGATGCAGTGGAATAAACGTGATCTCCCCTCGGCTTTGCCCGTTCATGTGCTCGACCGTTATTTGAACCGCCGGAGGGTGCCAGCTTTCGAGGCGGTTGCTTCGAGTGGAATTGGCGTCTTCGCTACGCTGCGCGCTATTAGTAAGAGTGTCATCGCCCAGCTCTGAGCGACTGGCTGGCGGGCTGGGCTGTGGACTGCGGGCTTTTCGGACCGGACCCCGACACGCTGCAGCGGCGGCCAAACAGCCCGCTGCCTGCTTCCCTCGCGACCAAGATCGCTGCTCTTCTTCCTTCGTCCTCTCACTGCTGCTGGGTGGAGAAGCGTGGTAGCAAGGGCACATGGTAGAATATGGTGCAGATAATAGGCAGGGGGAAGGGGGGTAAGAGGGTCCGTCAGGCAGGGCGACGAGCCGCCAGGGAGGTTGCTGCTTGGCGCGCTCCTGGCTGACCATCTCGGCCCGCGCTATGTATATCTATGGCGTCGATTTTACTAGTGCTCCTTGCCGTCGTAAGCCGATCGTGGTGGCCATAGGACAGCTAGAGGGCCTTGGCCTCGCTATCCTTGGCCTCGAAGAATGCTACGACTGGGCCTCGTTCGAAACCTACCTGCATCTCCCCGGCCCCTGGATCGCAGCCCTCGATCTCCCCTTTGGGTTGCCAGCCATAGTGATATCGGCCCTGGGCTGGCCATCAACCTGGGCGGATTACGTGGCCCTCGTGGCCCGGCTGGACCTCCCCATTTTTTTAGATCGGCTTCAAAGCTACAGCGCCCGTCAACCGCAGGGCCAGAGGCTGCCACGTCGACAAACGGATATCTTCGCTGGCGCGCTTAGTCCCCTCATGCTCCACGGCATTCCCCTGGCCCGCATGTTCTGGCAAGGAGCGCCCCGCCTTCTGGCTAGCGGGGCCTGCGTGCTTCCCTGTCACCCGGTGGAAGAGGCGCGCTTTCTCCTGGAGGGCTATCCCGCCCTGGTGGCACGGCGTTGGCTGGGGCGCCAGCCTTACAAAAGCGAGCGTGGAGGACAGGACACAACTGCCCACCGCCAGGCGCGTGCTCTTCTGCTGACCGCCTTGACTTCCAGCGCTCTCACCCAGAGCTATGGTCTGACGCTCGCACTTCCTGAAACTTATAGCTTGCTCTGCCTGGAGGATGCGCGCGGTGATCATCTCGATGCTCTCCTCTGTGCCATCCAGGCCGCCTGGGCTGCCCATGCCAGCGGCGCTGTGCACGCTGCTACCCCCGACCAGATGCGGCGCCAGCTCTACGCGCTCCTGCCGCCCTGCAATCCCAATGAGGGCTGGATCTGGGACCCTGCGCTCTCTGGCGAGGCTCGCCTTGCTTGAGAGAAAAGGCAATTTTACCAGAGCCTCGGGCAAGTCTCAGAGAAGGACGCTAATAATGCCCAGTAGTGTAATGATTACACCAATGCTGGCCGTCAAAGAAGGGATCTCGTGCAGCCAGAGAATGCCCAGCAGAATACCGCCAGTAACCTCCTGCGTAGCGATCAGATTCGCATAGGTCGCGTGCAGCGTCCGGAGCGAAGCATTATAGAGCGTATGCCCCAGACCGAGGGGCAAAACTCCCAGAGCGATAACAGCACCTAGAGCCGGCAGCGGATAAGCGTGACGGAAGGCAAAATAGAGCATCACTGGTAGCAACCAGAGGGCGGCCAGACCATAAACATAGAAAGTATAGCGGAAGAGTGGATGGCGATCTCGTTCGCCACGGCCGGCAATCGAGTAGATCCCGTAACAGATAGCTGAAAGGAGAGCCAGACCGTCGCCAAGCAGCATGCAGTGTCCTTCTTGAGGCTGGCAGGCCGTATAGTGCGGCTCAAAGCCGGCCATAAACGCCACGCCAATTACTGCCACAGCGATACCGACATACTTGCGCACAGGCAGCGACTCACGCAGCACCAGAGCCGAAAAGAGTGCCACAAAAATGGGGGAGGTGTAGACAATAGCCAGCGAATGGGCGATAGTTGTAAAGCTCAGAGAAGCAATGTAAAAAATAAAATGCAGGGCGGTCACCAGACCATAGAAGACAAAGCGGAGCAGCTCTCCAGGAGAGAGCCGCAGAGATTGACGTGTGATCAGTCCCAGCAGCAATACGAGCAAAGCAGCGATCGCAAGGCGCCAGAAGGCGATTTCGACCGAAGTAAAAGGACTGGCCAGACGAATAAAGACAGGGCTTGTCGAAAAAAAGAAAACTGCCAGGCAGGCATAGAGTAGGCCCTGCCAGGGACGACCTTGCGTACCGACGCTGGTGGGAACAGCAGCATTCGTGCTCGTGTCTTCAGAATCAGAAGAAGAATGAAACTTCATCAGGCTCCTCCTAGCATGGCCCGACCACCTGATCAGGCAAGCAGTGAAGTGATAGCGAGGTCAGCACCACGGGGCTAAACGAGCGGATAAGAGGGGACAGACGAGCAGGCCGGCAGCCATCGACGTCGTGCGCTGCGCATTGTGGCGCGTTGCAGAGCACCCGCCGGCCTCCGTCCAAGCCGACCTGAGCGAGGCCTGGCAGCGGCCAGGCTAGAGCGGTGTGCCCCTCTGCCGGCGCTCGCTCAAAGCACCCATCACGAGTAACCAGGCCAGGCCTGGGCCAGGGCGATAGGTTCCTATCATACCCTGGGGCCTCTAGGGACGCAAAGTGGCAATTAAGCGTTTCGGATAAAAGAGCAAGTCGATCCCATCGATGGGGTTGCGCACCAGCACATCGGCAGCTTGCAAAGCTTCACGTGCCACACCCTCGGGCCCCAGGATTGCCACGCCGATAGCGGCTCGGCGCAACATCCCGGCATCATTGACCCCGTTGCCGAAGGCGATCACGTTGGCTGGGCCAAGCTCCTCGACATAGCGAGTTTTTTCCTCGCCTGTATTGATAACGTGCAGGGGCAGGCCCAGGCTGCGCTCCAGTGCGGCGACCTGGCCATGCGTGGCTGCTGTAAGAAGATGGATGGAGAGAAAACTAGTCAGGCGCTTCAAGCGGCTAACTGCCTCGGGCCACGGCTTCCCATCGAGGGCCAGGGTACCATTGATATCAAAGACAGCATGCTTTAGTTCAATGGTCTCTCTTTGTGGAATCTCGATCCTGATCATCTCTATCAACTGAAGGTATAATAGCGCTCATCATCGTAATGATAGGACTGGCCGCTGCGCAGGCTTATTCCCCCAGGGACGCCAGGAGGCAAAAGCCGAAGCGACAGCCGGATGAATCAGCCGACAGGCGGCAAGGAGCGCTGCCATACTCCATCCTCACCTCTCCCGCACCGTCATCGGCAGAGCCATCCGAAGCGGCACACGTCATCAAGCGTGCCAGATGCGTTCCGCACGTCCCCCCCGGCATCTGACGCGAGGAGCCTCATTTCCACCCCATCAGGTGAGCAGCGAGCCAGCGTACGTTAACAGTGGCGAGACAGGCTCTCACTGCGATCCTGCTGAACAGGTGAGCAGGCGAGAGAGGTAGTCAGCCTGCCCGCTGGTCACTGAGGCCGCTGAAACCATCGACAGCCACTGGCTTGCCTTTCTGAGCCATCAGGCAGACAGAGAGACAGACAGGCTGGCTGGCTTGATCAAACTGGTAGCCTGAACCAGACAGGCCTACTCAGCTCAAGCATGCAAAAGAATGACTGGCTGCCTGCCTGCAAGGCAGGCAGGAGCCATAAGCAGGGCGGGCGGTTAGCGACCCTTCGAGCGCCAGGAAGCGAACGAATGACTGAACAAAAAAGGGTAGACGCAGCGGCCACGCCAAGCTTATGGCTCTATCTCGGCAAACGGACCCTCACGGTGGGTAACCATCGCCAGCAGGGTCTGGAGGCCCTCCTGGGCACCGCGACGCTGGGCTGAACTCAAGTTAGTAGCCGCTTGAAACTCATCTTCGTCCAGCACCTGCACGTTACCCCGGCGATCAACCCAGACATCGAGCAAAAGATCGACCTGCTCAATCCGATCTTCCTGGAAGACCGCTGGCTCGGCGATATTACAGTACCAGCCCTTGCGCTCACCATCCTTCCCCGCGATAGCAAAGATATTGAACCAGCGATCAGTATAATAATACTCCGTAAAACAGTCACCTGTTTCGAAGCGCGCGTAGCCAAGGTCCCGGTCAGGCCACGTCCAAAAGGCGCGGATGATGCAGGTACGCGAGGTAGCAGCGAGCACTTCACCCTGATAGGAGAAGAGCGCTTCACCCTGCGGATTTTTCTTAATGATGGTAATCATCGTTGGCAATCCCCGCGGCAATCCCAGACGGGTTAGGCCGGTGCCTGCATGACTCATCCGTCCTGGGAGAAGGGTAGCAGCAAGAGCCTGCCTTGTCAAGTGGCGAGAGAGTCAGATGAGAAAGCCGCCGGAGCGCTTTAGAGAGCATTCAGATGGCACAAGGCTGTATTCCCAACGGAAAGAGGAGGAAGCCAACGCACTGAGCGGCGCATGCCAGAGCAGCAAGGCCCTTGCTTTCTTGCTGAATTCTGCTCTCCAGGAGGAGAAGCACGCATTGAGAGAGAAGCTACACTGACTTGCTCCACTCGCTTGCTATGCTATACTAACAGCGTATGCTCAGTCTCGACTTGCTCCGTCAACGTCCCGAGCTGGTACGGAAAGGACTCCAGCAACGTCAGGTCTCGGTGGCCCTGGAAGAGATCTTACGTCTGGCAGAGCAGCGCGATGGCCTTGCCAGGCGCTGTGAGGGACTCTACGCCGAACTTCAGCAACTGCGGGAGAAAAGTCGTACGCTGCCGGCCAACCGACGGGCCAGGCTTGACAAGCAGATTGCGGCCATCAGTGAGGAGATCCGCACTCTGGAATTGCAGATTGCCGACTTGGATACGCGTTTGCGGCTGTCGCTCTGGCCCTTGCCGAACCTGCCCCATCCCGATGTCCCCACCGGCTTTATGCGTTCAGCCAACCGCGAGCTACGTCGTTGGGGGGCCCCCATGAGCTTCTATTTTTCACCACGCTCGTTCCGCGAGCTGGCCAGCTCGCTGGGGGTGATCGATAGCACCGCCGGCAGCCGTCTGAGCGGTAGTCAATTTGTGGTTATCAGTGGGGACGGCGCACGGCTCTGGCGGGCGCTGCTTACCTTTGCCCTCGAAGTCTTCACACGCGAGTGGGGCTACAAAGAAGTACACATGCCGCTTTTGTTGAAATATGGCACCTTGCTGGCAGCCGGGCAGTTCCCAACGCTGGAGCCTCAGAGCTATAGCTGTCAGGCTGATGAACTCTACCTGAACCCGGGAGGCGAACCCTCCCTGATCAGCCTCTACAGCGATACAGTCCTCACAGCCGAAGCCCTGCCCCTGCGCCTGGTCACCTGGACCCCTGTATTCCATCGCGATGGCGGCCCCGCCTCTTTGCCTTCGAGCATCGCTCGCCTGCCCTGGCATCAGCTCAGCGAGGTGCAAGTCCTGCTAGTGGTTCAGCCCCATGAGTCCTATGCTCTCTTGCAAACGCTACTCTTGCAAATCGAAACTCTGCTGCAGCGTCTGGAGCTGGCCTATCGCGTCATCATGCTCTGTAGCGGCTACTTGCCCTTTGCGGCAGCCATGACGTTTACGGTTGAGGCCTGGCTGCCGGCTCAGCGCCGCTTTCTCCCCCTGGCCGCGGTGAGCAATTGTGAAAGCTTTCAGGCACGGCGCGCCAATGTCCGCTATCGCACCCCAGACGGCCAGCTCGACTACCCTCATAGCCTGGGAGCCTGCGCGCTGAGCATCGAGCAGACTCTTGCGGCTATTCTGGAGGTCTATCAGCAGGCCGATGGGAGCGTCGTGGTCCCCAAGGTGCTCCGCCCTCTGATGGGCCTCTCCTTGCTGACCCCCTGAAGAACACGATTCTAACAAATGTTTGTTCCCCACACTGACAAAGTACTGACGATGTCACTCATCCATGTGATGCAATGCATGAGACAATGACCCAAATGGTATGCTCGTAGCAGCCCTAATCTTCCAAATTGAAACCGCTTGTGGTAAACTATCTAGCGGAGGGGTGGCAGAGTGGTTTAATGCAGCCGTCTTGAAAACGGCCGGGCGATGAGCCCCGGGGGTTCGAATCCCCCCCCCTCCGCCCTGCGTTGATGAGAAGCGGCTGGCCTGTATCCATAGCCCGGGGGGCGCTGTGGGTACAGCGCAATTTTGTGTTTGTACGACTGCGGCCAGTGGATAGGGTCACTCTCACGCCGTCGAACAGGGGTGTTTGACGCCAACGCTGCTCAACGCTGTTGAACTTGACTCGGGTCGTATTCTGTTTGTAGATATTGCTAATGTCTCTCACGCATGCCGTGCTCACGAGAGGCGACAGGTGCACGCGCGCGCAGCAGGGGCATGGCGACAGGCGGTGAATTGCTGTGTCTACGGTGAGTTTTGCGACAACGTTAGATCGGGTCAATCTGGCTGATCTCTTGCGCCGCTTAGAGGCCCATGAGAAAAGCGGGATGCTGGTCGTAAAGCAAGGCTCCCTCTGGGTGGAGTTGTATTTCAGCCAGGGGCGCTTGCTCTGTATTGGCCCTGTGCGGGCTCAGTTGACGCTGGGCGATCGCTTGATGCAGGCTGGGGTAATCTCCCAGGCTGCACTTGCTCATGTGATGGCTGTCTTGCGCGAACGCGGTGAGGAGCCAGGCGAGACCCGCATTGCTCTTCTCCTGATGGAGCTGGGCTATGCGACGCGGGAGCAATTGCGCGCCTGGGCGGCGCGCGAGGCCTCGCGTGTGCTTGAGGTGTTGCTCTCATGGCGCTCAGGTGAGGTGTATTTCGAAGAGGGGCGCACGCCGCCGCCATCGCGCTTGCTCGTCTCCCTTTCGCCCTCTGCTCTCTTGCCCGCTTCACCTGCTCAGTCTGCCTCTCCGTCGTCATCGCCGCTCGCTCAAAGCCAGCTACCGCCGTCTATGCCCAATGCTGGCTCGGGACCCACTCACCCAGGTGCCAGCCCCGCTCCGCTGCGCTATGAGCAGCCGCCGCTGTCGCAGCCGTTGCCTCCAGGGCCGCAGCCACAGCTCTCCCAGTCGCTGCAGCCGGCAGGCCAGGAGCAGCCGCCTGCTCAACAGGCCCCTCAGCCGCGGGTGACGCAGGCGCTGCCTGAAACAGGCTCAGCTCCGGCCCCTCAGCGTCAGGAGCGCGGACGCATTGATCTGAGCTCGCTCTTTGATCCCGATGCCCTGGCTCGCCTCTCGGCGGTCGCTTCGGCGGCATCGTCGTCAGTGACCGAGGCTGCTCCTTCACAGCGGCAGTCTTCCGCTTCCCAGCAGGCTGCGCCGGCTCCTGCTGCTCCTGGTAGCTTGCCTGCTCCTCGCCCGATTATGACGCCCTATACGCCTCGGCGCATCGATGTATCCTTTATGTACCCTGAGCTGCGGCTGATCCCGGCTGATCTCTCTGCCTTACGCGCCGGTACGGTGGAGATCCCGCTGACTCCTGATGAGTGGCGTGTCTTTGGCATCTGTATGGAAGGGGAAAAAACGCCCCTCCAGATCGCCCAGAGCCTGGGTATGCCGCTAGAGCAGGTCTATGTCGTGCTTGGAGAGCTGATGGCTTTGGGGCTGGTTCAGTATCCATATGGCATGCAGCCGCACTATCCTGTTCAGGAGCTTTCGCCTGCCGCTCCGCCTCCGATGAATAGCCCCTATGCTGCGCAACCCCAGATGACTGGCTCGCAGCCCTGGATGCCTGCCCCCGCTCAAGGATGGCCGACTCCGCCCCAGGCGCCGGCCCAGACTACAGGGGCTTTCGCTCCTGCCCCCGCTCCTGCTTCGGTCCCACAGTCGCCACTCTATGTGGAAACTGAATCGCAGTGGGGCAATGGTGGGAACGGCGCCCGCTTCATTGTGGGTCGTGGCTGGGGAGTGCAGCCAACAAGGCCGCTCTCGCCGAACAATTCTGCGCAGTCCCCTTACAGCGCTTCGGTCCCTGTTGGAGGCTCCCAGCTCAGCAGATAGGAGAGATGCCGGGAAGCCTGGTCGATCGCTGGTTGCTCTCTCTCATCTGAGATCGCCTTTAGCTCGCCTGGCTACCTGGTTCCTTCTGGCCGCCATTGGCTACCGGTTCTTGCTGACCCCAGTCCTGGCTTCGGCTCTTGGTTGAACTTGGAAGGGTGGGGATGATGTTGCAGGGTTCAGATTCTCATTGTGAAAGCGCCCAACCTGCTGCGGCGGGCTCGCTCACTACCCGTGATGAGCCGCTGCTTGATCTAGAACGGTTCGGCCTGGTCATCGGACGCAGCCAGGTCATGCGCTCTATCGCTACCCTCATTCGGCAGGTCGCTGCTTTCCCAACAACGACGGTCTTGCTCCAGGGCGAAAGCGGTACTGGTAAGGAGGTGATTGCTTACGCGATTCATGCCCTCAGTGGCGGTTCCGCTCGCCAGTTTGTGGCCATTAATTGTGCTGCCATTCCCGAGACGTTGTTAGAAACGGAGCTGTTCGGCGTAGAGGCTGGAGCCTATACCGATGCTCGGGTGACACGCGATGGCTATCTCGCTCGGGCCGATGGCGGCACTCTCTTTCTCGATGAAATTGCTTCCATGCCTCTTGTGCTTCAGTCTAAGCTTTTACGCTTCTTGGAAACACGCTCCTTTCGCCGCGTGGGAGGCACTCATGAGATTCAGGTCCGCCTGCGCGTTATTTCGGCCTCCAATGTCGATCTTGCGGAGGCGGTCGCCCGACGCACCTTCCGCGAGGACCTTTTCTATCGGCTCAAGGTCTTCACGATTCACATTCCTCCTCTGCGTGAACATCCTGAAGATATCGCCCCACTAGTCGACTATTTCTTGCGTCAGCAGGAAGGTGAAGAGAGACGCGCTCAGCGCCTCAGTCCCGAGGCCCTGGCCCTCCTGGAACGCTATAGTTGGCCGGGCAATGTGCGCGAACTGCGCAGTGTTGTCCAGCACGGCCAGATTATGTGTGAGGGAGATGAAATCCAGGTCGAACACCTTCCCGCCTATCTGCAATCTGCCAGTAGCGGTGCCTTACAGCGTCTGCTGGAACTCAAAGATCAGCTCCATTTACCCCCCGAGGGGGTGAAGCTAGAGGAGTTTCTTGCAGAGATCGAGCAGCGCTTTATCCGCGAGGCGCTGGAGCGCTGCAACTATAACCAGGTGAGAGCTGCGGCTTTGCTGGGTCTCTCGCGCGACCAGTTGCGCTATCGCCTGGCGCGCAGTGGAGCCAAAGGCCGGGGACAAGTTCAGAGCGCAAGCCTTTCCAGGCTGCGCCCATGCTCTGGCTAAGTTATACCTCTGCTCGGCCATTGGCAATGGAGAGCACTCAGCGCCTGCCGGGCTCTGCGGAGTGGAGCGGACCAACTGGGCCAGCTCGGCTGCTGGTCCGCTCCGTCGCAAGTGGCCTATGGCTATTGCTCCTCCGGCCAGTCGAGCATGATGGCCTGAGCGGTCTCACCTGGCTTCAGGGTCTTGCCTCCTTCGGGCACGATCACCAGGGCATTAGCATTCAGCAGAGAGGTGGTAATATGTGATCCCTGATTGCCGGTTGTGCGGGCCACAAAGCGCCCCTGCTCCCGACGCACATGGGCGCGCACATAATGGCGCCGCGGTGTACGCTCACTCACGCCATCCTCAACCGTGACCTCTACTTGGGGGCGCCACAGGTGGCGGTGGCCCAGTAGCTTGCGAATCAGTGGGCGCCCGAATAGCTCGAAGGTGACAGCGGCTGAGACAGGGTTGCCGGGCAGTCCAAGCAGAGGTACCTGCCCGATGCGCCCAAAGGCCAGCGGCTTGCCGGGACGCATATTGATCTGCCAGAAATCGATGGCGCCCTGCTCATGCATAATGCGCTTGACTAGATCGAATTCGCCAACGGAGACGCCTCCCGAGGTAATGATGAGGTCGTGCTGCATAGCCTGACTAAAGATCTGGCGTAGGCTCTCCTCGGTATCGCGCGCTACTCCTAGACGTTGCGGCTCAGCTCCAGCTCGTCGTACTGCCGCCTCCAGTAGATAAGCGTTGCTGTTGCGTATCTTGCCGGGCTGGAGCGGCTCGTCGACATCGATCAGCTCATCCCCTGTGCTGACAATGGCAACGCGCGGGCGACGAATGACGCGTACCCGGGCCCGTCCCACCGTGGCTAAGACGCCGATTTCCCAGGGGCCGATCGCGCTCCCCTGGCTCAAGACACGCTGTCCGCGGCGCATATCCTCGCCTGCGGCGCGGATATTGTTCCCCGGTGCGACCTCCTGCAGAATCTCAACCCAGTTGCTATCGGCGGGATCGCTGCGCGTCAGCTCGATCTGGATGACGGCATCGGCTCCGCGCGGTACCGGCGCCCCGGTCATGATGCGCATGGCTGTGCCTGGCTCGATGCTCTGCTCAGTGACATAGCCGGCTGCGATGGTGCCGATCACGCGCAGCCGCGCCGGACGCCCATGCTCCATGTGGGTATCTACGCTGCGTAGCGCGTAGCCGTCCATTGCTGAGTTAGCAAAAGGCGGAAGATCTTCCTCGGCGACAATATCTTCCGCCAGGACCAAACCCGCAGCCTCTGCCAGGGGAACGGTCGTGGCCGGGAGTGGCTGAATGGTAGCCAGCATGCGCGCCTGCGCTTCCTCTACAGTCATCATAGGCCTTATCCTTTGGTTGGCTTCGTCTAGGCTCATTCCCCGCAGCTATAGCGGGGAGAGCGGGCGGAACAGACTCTGACCATCGGGCTGGCTGATCAGGGAGCAGCCCAAAAGTAGAGAAGCCTGGCAAACCAGCGAAAGCGTCAGGTCTGCCAGGCTCTTCCTGCGATTGCTGTAGTACCTCGTACGGGATTCGAACCCGTGATCTCCGCCTTGAAAGAGCGGCGTCCTAGTCCACTAGACGAACGAGGCCCAACAACTGCTGTGCGCCAGCGCTTCATAAGGCGCTTGAGCGCCATTGCGCATGCGTCATCTGGATTGTACTGTATCCGACTCGCTTTGTCAAGCGGGTTTTGGCGACTATTTGCTGCTGGCGGCTTAAGGCCCCTCGGGGCTAACGGCAGACCAGCGCCATTGCTGAGGACAGGTGTAGTCGAGAACGGCCACAGTCCCGGGTTCCGCGATGGCCACCACAACAAACTGAGGAACGCTGGAGGCCTGCAGCTGATTCTGTTGATCAGGAAGCCGGATGCCAATGCCGTCCAGCTCGTGGATACGCGTGATGGTCGCCTCGAAGGTAGCCAGTTGACGCAGGATAACGGTGACGCTGAAGCTGAGGCTATGGTCATGGGCGTCGAAGGCGATGAGATGCGGAATAATCGTGTCTTGGGCATTGCGGAAAGGATCGTGAAAGGTGAAGTCAGTCTTGTAGGGATTGTCGGGAGTGGCGTGAAGATAGGCATAGGCTTCAGCACAGAGATGGTACTTATAGGCGCTATTAGGGCTGCGTACGAGCTGAACACGCGGAAGTGGCGGCTTGCGTCCTATAACAGAGCGTAGCTGCTGGCTACCTACCAGCGCGCCCACCACAAGGAGCACAGCTGCAAGCAAGCCAGTCAGAAGCCCTAACCACAGGCGTTGCTTCATGGCATCTCGCCCTCTCCCTCCAGAAGCTGGCGTGGAGCGCTTCCTGTTGCTTTCTCCATTCCCAGCAAGGGAGAGGGCCGAGCAGAGAGGGCAACCACTGACTCTCAACGGCCGCCTGGCTCACTCCACTGGCTCCTCTTCGCCACGACTCTGCCCCGCCCACGGGGAGGAGACACTCCCCGTCGGGAGCAAGAGAGCTGTCCATCCCCCTCATGCTCGCTATCTCGCGCCAATCTGCCAGAGTCGCTTGGCAGGCAGGTCCGCCTCCTCTGCTCTCACCTTCCTCTTATCAGCCAGCCCTGGTGGCTCGATGTCATGGCATGCGTCTATTTATATTTAACGGCTGACTTGCGAGGAACGGGAGCGAGAGCGAGCGAGTGAAGCGGATGGCGGCGACGGGCGGTCTGAGGCGGCCTCTGCCTCCGTTGCTGGCTCTGGCTCTAGCAGCCTGGCCAGGCTGATCAGGAAGGCGACCACGATCAAGACATGGAGAACGGTGCACCAAAGACAAATGGCGTGCAGGCGGACCAGCTCGACGTAAATCAGGTAAAGCACAGTGACCAGCCCGATCAGCGACCAGACAAACTGAGCGGGACGAAGCCAGCCAGGCTCTGAAGAGCGTAGCAGGCTCACCAAGGCCAGCCCGGCCAGGATCAGACACCAGGCAAGACCAGGCAGCGAGATAGGGAGAGTTGTCCCGGGCACCACGGCGTAGCTGCTGCTCAGCACGTGCGCGCAATCGATAGCGCCCGAGGCGGGACAGACCAGCGGTGCATCTTGATAATGCACGATGGTCAAATAAATCGCATCTCCCATCCCCGCTAGAGCGAGCAGAAAGACCACGAGCTGCAGGCCTGAACGTCGTAGCAACAGTTCCATCAAGTCAGACTCTTCGCTACAAAATCGGTCGTAATAGCACTCTCTGTAGAGAGGATACTGCGCTGCTCACCCTCTGTCAAGGCTCAATCACGTGCTACAATAGATGGGCATCTGCTGGCTCTCATGCGAGAGACTGGCCTGCGGCCTGCTCGCCTGGCTTGCTTGCTCCCTGGTGCCATGAAAGCAAAGAGAAGAGAGGAGGCTGAGATGGGACTGCGCATTATTCAGGTTGATGCCTTTACTGACCGTCCTTTTGCCGGCAATCCGGCGGCGGTTTGCCTGTTAGCGGAGCCGCGTGACGAACGGTGGATGCAGCTCGTTGCACGCGAAATGAATCTCTCGGAGACAGCCTTTCTGCTGCCGGAAGGCGATGGTTATCGCCTGCGCTGGTTCACGCCGACGGTTGAGGTAGATCTCTGTGGCCATGCCACGCTAGCCAGTGCTCATGTCCTTTGGGAGGAGGGGCTGCTACTGCCAGAGGACCCGGCCCGTTTCTATACGCGCAGTGGCCTATTAACCGCTCGGCGTCTGAACGGCTGGATCGAAATGGACTTTCCTGCAACCCCTGCCGTGCCTGTTCCACCTCCTCCGGGCTTAAGCGAAGCGCTGGGTGTTACCCCCTTGCTGGTGGCAAGAAACCAGTTCGATTACCTGGTTGAACTGGAGAGCGAAGAGGTCGTACGTACCCTCCAGCCCGACCTGACGCGTTTGCTGACGATCCCTGCACGTGGCTTCATTGTGACCAGTCGGGCCGAGGGCGAAGGCTATGACTTCGTTTCGCGCTTCTTCGCGCCCGCGGTGGGAGTCAATGAGGACCCGGTCACCGGTTCGGCTCACTGTACCCTGGCGCCATTCTGGTGCTCTCGCCTTGGACGCCCGGCTTTGACCGGCTACCAGGCTTCCGCCCGTGGCGGCCTGGTGCGTGTACGTCTGGCTGGCGAGCGTGTCTCACTGGGTGGCCAGGCGGTTACGGTGATGCGTGCTGAGTGCTTTTTCTAATTCGAAAAGAGGTGAGCATTACGGCTCACCTCTAGAGAGCAAGATAGCCCGCGCCGCGCCTTAAGGTAGCCGCAAGCGGCTGGCTAGCGGAAAACATAACCTACGCCGCGCACGGTCTGAATGAGCTTGGGGGCAGCCGGGTCCTCTTCTAATTTCTCGCGCAGCCAGCGGATATGGACATCAACGGTACGGGTATCGCCGGCATAGTCGTAGCCCCAGACGTGATGTAGCAGCTGATCTCTGGTGAGAACAGTGCCGCGGTTGCGCACGAGATAGACCAGGAGATCGAACTGCTTCGGCTGCATCTCGATCTCCTGGCCCCGGCACCAGACCCGGCGTCCGGGCACATCGATGCGCACAGGGCCGGCGATCAGCTCTCTCGGACTGCGCCGCGGCTGAGCGGCTGTCTCCTGACCAGGGCTGCCCCCTTCAACTTCGGGTGGCGCCTGCGTCACGGGATAGGCGGCGCGACGCAATAAAGCACGTACGCGGGCCAGCAGTTCGCGTCGCCCAAATGGCTTAGTGACGTAGTCATCGGCCCCCACTTCCAGGCCTACAACCTTATCGATCTCTTCCGCTCGCGCTGTCAGAAGCATAATTGGGGTAGTGGCCGTAGCTGGCTCGCGTCTTAGCTGCCGGCAAACCTCTAAACCATCGATCTCGGGTAGCATGATGTCCAGAATGATCAAGTGGGGTCGCTCGCGACGCGCCAGCTCCAGAGCGGCTCTCCCATCAAGCGCTGTGAGCACCTGATAGCCCTCCTGCTCCAGGTTGTAGGCAATAGTCTCGACCAGCACCTCTTCATCATCGACCACCAGGATCTTTTCGCGTTGACCTCTGACCATAGTGCGCTCTCATCCTTAGCTGAAGCGCCCGCTAATATAGTCCTCTGTCTCTCGCCGCCGTGGTCGTTTGAACAGCTCGACAGTTGCTCCGTACTCAATTAAGCGGCCATTGAGAAAGAAGCCTGTGTATTGAGAAATGCGTCCTGCTTGAGACATATTATGTGTGACGATCACAATGGTATATTCCTTGCTGAGCGAAAGGAGCAGCTCTTCGATCTTAAGCGTCGCGATCGGATCGAGCGCCGAGCAAGGCTCATCGAGTAGGAGCACCTCGGGATGAAGGGCCAGGGCACGGGCAATGCAGAGGCGTTGCTGCTGACCACCTGAGAGGCCAAGAGCTGAGGCCTTCAGACGATCCTTCACCTCGTCCCAGAGGGCGGCGGCCTTCAGACTGCGCTCCACCTCCTCCTGAATCTGCCGACGCGATTTCCTCTGAATACGCAGGCCGTAAGCGACATTCTCAAAGATCGATTTGGGGAAGGGATTAGGGCGCTGGAAGACCATGCCGATGCGCTGACGGAGCCGGATGACGTCGATCGCTGGGTCGTAGATGTTCTGTCCGTCGAAGATCGCTTCTCCTTCGATACGGGTCTCGGGGATCAGATCGTTCATGCGATTGAGCGTGCGCAAGAACGTGGATTTTCCGCAGCCGGATGGGCCGATCAGCGCTGTGATCTGCCGCTCGCGAATCGGCAGCGAAACATCGAAAAGCACCTGCCGCGTCCCGTAGTAGAAATTGAGGTGCCGGACATCAATCGCTATGCCGGCGTTCTGATCCGGCGGCTGGCCTGGCTCAGCTGCCCCGAGGGCGTGGGTCAGCCTGAGATCGACAGGGGGCGTCTCGGATAGACGGCTGGCGAGACGCCCCTCCATCGCTGGCAGCCGCGAGTTTAGCCCACTCACATTGTTCTCCATTGCCTTTCCTCGCGCTGCACCGCTAGAGTAGCTGATACTCCTTATGTAGTGGAATCGCTGTATCTACAATCAAGCGGTTATTGGTCACGATCAGGCGAATGTAGCGCCCGGCGAGGGCTTTGCTGATAAAGTACGGGCGCCCTTCGTAGGAAATGTGCCCACTCCGGGCCACTTTCCGCGAGAAGATGCTGACGCCCTCCGGGAAGGTGTTACCCGTGGTGCTCACGTTATTCATGCTCTCTGCTGAGGTATCCTTCACGGTAATCCCCTCTCTTATTGCTGAGCTGTCTTGACCGACTCGACTAGCCGAAGCGTCCACTGATGTAATCTTCGGTCTCCTTCCTGCGCGGGTGAGTGAAGAGCTGTTGCGTCTCTCCCTCTTCAATGAGATGACCCTGCAAGAAGAAAGCCGTACGATCCGCGATACGCGCGGCCTGCTGCATGTTATGGGTAACGACAACGATGGTATACTGTCGCTTGAGATAGGTGATCAGTTCCTCCACCTGGAGGGTGGAGATAGGATCGAGGGCTGAGCAAGGCTCATCCATGAGCAACACCTCTGGCTCCAGTGCCAGAGCGCGGGCGATGCACAAGCGCTGCTGTTGGCCGCCTGAGAGGCTAGTAGCTGGACTATGCAGGCGGTCTTTGACCTCCTCCCAGAGCGCGGCCTGTCGCAAGCTGCGCTCAACCAGTTCCTTGAGCCTCGCCCCACGCAGTCCGAGATTGAGCCGCGGCCCGATCGCCACGTTCTCAAAGATGCTGCGTGTCGGCAGCGGGTTGGGCTGTTGAAAGACCATGCCGATGTGACGCCTGACATTCATGGGGCGAATGCCGCGCCCGTAGATGTCAAGCCCGTTAGCGAGGACTCTCCCCTCAACGCGAGCCCCGGGAATGGTCTCGTGGAGGCGATTAAGGCAACGCACCAGCGTCGATTTGCCACAGCCGGATGGTCCGATCAGGGCTGTGACGCTCAGTGGCGGCACTGTCAGACTGATGTCAAAGAGGGCCTGCTTACGTCCGTACCAGGCATTGAGCTGTTCGATGCTCAGAGCCATCCCTGCTCTCGTTGGCACGCTACTACTCATCTGCGCTGCGATAGCCTGATCCATTGATGAACTCCCTTCTGATCCTCGTGCCTGACTGAGCCTTGCTGCTCACCGTGTCCTTGCGCGTGTTCAATGTTGCTTGAAGCCGCCGGTAGCCAGGCGCACGGCCAGGGAAGCGAGCAGGATCAGGACGATGAGCACGAAGGCGCCCGCGTAGGCCTGATTGACCTGCTGCTGATACGGGCTGAGCGTGAACTGGAAGATGCGCAGCGGCAGGGCATCGATGGGCTGAGTGATGTCCGTATTCCAAAAGGTTGTCCCGAAGGCGGTCATCAGCAGGGGGGCTGTCTCGCCGGCCACGCGGGCCATTGCCAGCACCACGCCCGTGATGATGCCATTGCGTGCTGCTGGGAGTACTACCTGCAAGATTGTGCGCGCCTCCGTTGCTCCAAGCGCAAGCGAGGCCTCGCGCAGCTCGCGCGGTACCAGGCGCAGAACATCCTCTGATGTCCGTGTAACGATCGGGATCATGATCATGCCGAGCGCGAAGCCGCCGGCCAATCCCGAGAAGGTCTGCATTGGAATGACAATCAGCACCCAGGCCAGCAGACCGAAGATGATCGTAGGGATGCCGTTGAGAACATCGACCAGAAAGCGCACGCCCTGGGCGAACGGCCCGCGCCCAAATTCAGCCAGATAGATGCCGGTAAATAGCCCTAGTGGTACGCCCATCAGTGAGGCGAGGGCGATCAGAATCAGGCTACCCTGGAAGGCTTCGCCCATACCGCCGCCCGGTTCGCCGTTGGGCGTTGGCAATTGGGTAAAGAAGTCGAGATTGATGTAGCGCAGGCCCTGGCTGAGCACATAGCAGAGCAGATAGATCAGCAGTCCGGCGGCAAAGAGGGCTGCCAGACTGGTAAGAAGGATGACCAGGGCATTGACCAGGCGTCGCCTCACATTCAGGGAGGAGCGTGCGCCAAGAAACGGGTGAATCTGGCTCTCCTTTGGCTGGAGTACTGAAGCTGAAGAAGAAGAATGGGTTGGCATAGGCACGCTCATGGGCGCCCTCCTCTGCTTCCTTGGGCCTGGCGCTGGAGGCTGGCGATTAACCAGCGCGCCAGAATGTTAGTAATCAAAGTGATGATGAAGAGGATCAGACCGGCTTCGATAATGGCCGAGAGGAAGAGACCGGGCGTGGCCTCTCCGAATTGGTTGGCGATGACGCTGGCCAGGGTATAGCCAGGGGTGAAAAGGCTGAGGCTTGGCTCATTTGCCTGGTTACCAATGATCATGGTGACGGCCATTGTCTCGCCAAGGGCGCGCCCGAGGGCCAGGATGACGCCGCCCAGAATACCCACGCGCGCGAATGGCAGCACTGCGTGACGGATGACCTCCCAGCGGGTCGCTCCGAGGGCTAGCAAGGCCTCGCGCTGTGCCACAGGGGTCACCAGCATCACTTCGCGTGAGACGGAGATGATGAGGGGCAGGACCATCATGGTGAGCACGATCCCGGCTCCAAGGTAGCCGACGCCCTCTGGTTGGCCTTGAAACAGTGGGAGAAAGCCCAGATGCTGCTGTAGCCACGGCTCGCCGTAGTTGTGTAGCCAGGGGGCGAGGACGAGGAAGCCCCAGAGACCGTAGATGACGCTCGGAATCGCCGCCAGTAGATCGATAAGGAATGCCAGCACCAGCCGCAGCGGGCGCGGACAGAAATCGACCAGGAAGATCGCGGCTCCTAGTCCCAGCGGTACGGCGAAGATGAGGGCAAAGGCTGAGGTGATAAGGGTGCCGAAGATCGCTGGGAGGACTCCGTAGACGTCATGCACTGGATCGAAGGCCTTGTTGGTCAGGAAACTCAGGCCGAAGCGTCTGATTGTCGGAAGTGAGTTGCTGACAAGTATCCAGGCTGTGCCTGCGACTAGGCCGAGGACGATGAGAACGAACAGCAAGGTGATGCCACGGAAAAACAGGTCCCCGGGTCGTTGCGCCCGCAGCAGACGTTGCCAGCGAAGCCACTGCTGCTGTGCTTTAGTAAGATTGGCTCTCTCCTGAATCATTGGCCCTCCCCTGGCTCACTCTCACCTAGGTGGTGAGGCAGGGGCTGATCTTTGTGGGATGCAGTCCCCTGCCTGGGCTGTGTACTGCTAGCGAGGTTTTCTTGTTGCCGAGCACGCTGAGCTGAGCATCTGCCAGATCCTGACAGACCTCAAGAAGCGCTGTAGCAGGCGCTGCTGCCGCAGCGCATGGCCTTAATCTGGGCCTCGTCCTTGCTGACGATCGTGTCTGGCAGAGGCACATAGTTGAGGGGCTGAGCGTACTGCTGCCCATCGTGCACCATCCACCAGAGCAGGCGGGCGAGGGCTTCTCCCTTATCGCTGTTGCTCTGGTTCTGGTAAACTACGACCCATGAGAAGCCCGTGATGGGGTAGGCGTTGTCTCCGCTGCCATTGACGATGTAGAAGCGCAGGTCTGCCGGGATATTGGTGAAGCTCTCGGCATCGGCTTTGGCGCTGTCAAGCGAAGGGGCCACGAATTTGCCGGCGGCGTTCTGAAGCAGCGCGTAGGGAATGTTGTTGGCAAGGACGTAGGTTAGCTCGACGTAGCCAATGGCACCGTCGGTATTCTTGACTTGCCCGGCGACGCCCGAGCTACCCTTTGCTCCAACGCCGGTGGGCCAGTTAACGGTTGTGCCGGCTCCCACCTTGCTCTGCCAGTCCGGGCTGACTGCCGAAAGATAGTGGGTGAAGATGCTGGTTGTACCGCTGCCGTCGGAGCGGTGGACTACGGTGATGTTCTTGTGGGGCAGGTTGACACCGCTGTTGATGGCCTTGATTTGGGGATCATCCCAGGTGGTAATCTTGCCTTCGTAGATGGCGGCCAGGATCGGCCCGGTCAGCTTGAGTTGGCTGACACCGCTCAGATTGTAGGAGATAGCAACTGCTCCGATGGTAATCGGGATGTGCAGGATCGGCCCACTGGTGCTCTTTTTAAGCTGATCGTCGGTCATGGGAGCATCGGTGGCGCCGAAATCGACAATGTGCTGCAGTAGGTTATTGATGCCAGCTCCACTGCCCACCGCTTGATAGTTTACGTTAATACCACATTTAACTTTGGGATATTCCTGGAACATTTTTGAGAATAAAGGATTGTCAAACGTCGATCCAGCGCCCGTAAGCTGCTTGGTCGAAGGGCAGGTATTGCCGCTGCCTGTGGTGGTGCCTCCGCTGGTGCTGGGGCTGTTACCACAGGCGGCCAGTAAGGCCAGCAAGCCCAGCAGCAGAAGGGCACCGAAGGATCTCAGGCGCGGGTGCCCTTGATGGCTGGCTGAAAATGGGTAGTGTGTCATAGCGCTGGTTTCCCCTCCTCAGTTATGCTGCCGTGGCGCGACGGCAGCAGCAAAATAGAGAAGCGAATCGGCGACAGGACAGGCCGCGCTGACGGCCTTTGCTGGGCCGCTGTTTCATTCTGCGGGCGTGCCCTGGCTCTTTTCCGCACCACCCGAATTGTACAGTTGTCGCTTTAATGCTCCTTTAAAGGGGGGTTAAGCCCCTTTAAGGCTAGGTTAAAGTTTGCCGAAGGGATAGGAAGACTCTGTTAAGGGGGGTGAATGAGGCTGCTGCTCGGCTGAGCGTGACTGACACTGCTGCCTGTCTATCTTCTTTGCTTGACTGTCAGTAAGGTAAGCGCTGCCCGCCGTAGGGGTGAGGCTTGCGACCTGGCTTTGAAGGTGGTCGGCATGCCCTGCCCCACGGCGGGCTGTGGGTGAGCAAGGAGCAAGGACTCTCTACCTGGCCTGGCGGACGGATGGATCAGGCGGCGCTATGGTCGGGGGCTTCCGACCAGGGGCGCATTGCTGAGTCGCTCGGACTGTCTGTCAGGAACAAGGTGACTGGCTCTCGCCCTTGAGCGTGGGGCCTGATCTGATCTGCCACTCGTTCCAGGCGCAGCTTGCCGCTCGCCTGATCTGCCACCAGTAGCAGTGCCTCGCCGCGTCTAATCTCGCCTCTCAGTAGCGCTTCGCTGACGCGATCTTCTACTTCAGAACGTACAAGCTGTCGCAGAGGGCGGGCCCCGGCGCGAGAGAGCCGCTCCTGCCCCTGGCTAAGGAGGTAGTCGCGTGCGGCGGCACTGATTTCCAGGCTGATGCCAAGTCCGGTCAGGCGCTGGCGGGTTGCCGTCAGGAGCTGATCAAGAATCTGGCCCAGATGCACTTTCTGGAGGGGATGAAATGGCACAATGGCGTCGAGTCGGTTCAGCAGCTCAGGACGAAAGGTATGCTGGAGTTGGGTCAAGAGCTGCTGCTGCCACTGCCGTCCCTGGTGTGGCTCGCTGTGAGGCAGAGCGAGCCCAAAACCCGCGCTGGTGGCTTCTGGGAGACTGGTCAGGTCAGTGGTGAGGATGATGATCGCCTCGCGGAAATTGACCGGACGGCCCTGGCCATCGCTCAGATGCCCATCCTCCAAAACCTGAAGCAGAAGGTCATGGAGAGCCGGATGAGCTTTTTCGAGGCCCTCAAAAAGGACAATGCTCGCTGGTCGCTGGCGAATGGCTTCGCTCAGCAGGCCAGTTTCTCCATAGCCCTGGTAGCCCGGTGGGCTGCCAAGGAGGCGTTGCACCTGATGGCGCTCCGAGAAGGCTGCCATATCTAGTCTGATCAAGGCTCTCTCGTCTCCTGTCAGGACCTCAGCCAGCACTGCTGCCAAATGGCTTTTGCCGACGCCGCTGGGGCCAATGAACAGAAATGAGGCAGCGGGACGTCGCGGATCACGCAGATTGCTGCGCGCGCGCCGCACGGCTCGGGCGACGGCGCTGATCGCCTCCTCCTGTCCAGCGATTCGCTGCTGGAGCAGTTGCTCTAAGGAGAGCAGATATCGTGCTTCTTCGCCCCCGGGGAAGGTCACGCGCAGCCCTGTCCACTGGGACACGACCGCTGCAACGGCCTCCTCGTTCACGAGTGGGCGCCTGGCGGTGGCAAGAGCGCTGTCGTCGGCGGGCGGGAGCAGCTTCTGTGTCAGCCACTCGCTTTCAATGGCCAGAGCACGGCGTAGAAGCTGCTGCTCCTGTCGGCGCAGTTCGAGGGCTGCAGGAAAGTGCCGCTGACGAATGGCTGTCTCACGCTGTGCGCGCAGATGAGCTATCTCCTCGTGGATCTGACGCAAGGCCGTTGGAGGCAGGGCTTGGCGCATCCGAAGAGCCGCGGCAGCCTCGTCGATTAAGTCGATGGCTTTATCTGGCTGGGCGCGTCCGGCCAGATAGCGGCTAGAGAGGCGTACC
Organism: Thermogemmatispora argillosa; assembly: GCF_059696725.1. Taxonomy (NCBI): domain Bacteria; kingdom Bacillati; phylum Chloroflexota; class Ktedonobacteria; order Thermogemmatisporales; family Thermogemmatisporaceae; genus Thermogemmatispora; species Thermogemmatispora argillosa. The sequence continues at coordinate 4,192,768 of NZ_AP019377.1, forward strand.
GCCGCTTGCAGTGCCTCATCGCTGATGGCAACACGGTGGAAGGCTTCATAGCGTGGACGCAGCGCCTGCAAGATCGCTAGCGTTTCGGCGGCGTCCGGTTCGGCGATCACAATGGGCTGAAAGCGCCTGGCTAAAGCGGCATCGTGCTCAAAGTGGCGGGCGTACTCTTCGAAGGTGGTGGCTCCAATGCATTGCAGGCGCCCGCGCGCCAGCAGGGGCTTGAGCAGGTTAGCCACGTTGGGAGCACTTGCCGGCCCGCCTGCCCCGATCAACATGTGAATCTCATCGATAAAGAGGAGTATATCGCTGGCTTCCTTGATTTCCGCCAGGACTCCCTGTACTCGCTCTTCGAGGTCGCCCCGATAGCGTGTGCCTGCCACCAGCAGGCCAATGTCGAGGGCAACGACTCGTTTGCCGCGCAAGCTTTCTGGAACCTCGCCAGCGGCAATGCGGGCAGCGAGACCTTCGACGATGGCGGTCTTGCCCGTGCCTGCTGGTCCTAGCAGCAGCGGGTTGTTCTTGGTATAGCGCAGCAGGATTTGGATGGTGCGTGTCAATTCGGCCTCGCGTCCAATGAGTGGGTCAAGACGCCCCTCTAGCGCTGCTAGCGTTAGATCGTGGCTAACGCTGTTTAGCTCCGGCGTGCGCTCGTAGCGCTCGCGATAGGCTGCCTGGAGATCATTGGTTGGCGGGCTGGTGGCCAGATCTAGCCCAGCGCTGTCTTGGGCGCCTGGCTCGCTTGCTCGTGGAGCAGCAATGGCGACCTGATCAGGTCCTGGCGCGGGTGTGATCAAGGTCTGCAGCCGGGCTCGTACGCTGGAGCAGGTTATGCCAAAGCCCTCTAGTAAACCCAGGAGCAGCGCGTCTTGCCGGTCTTGAACACTGAGCAGACCCAGAAGAAGGTGTTCGGGGCCAATAGAGGTGGCACCTAATCGCCGGGCGTGGCGTCTAGCGCTGCGTAAGGCTGCTCGCGTTGCCGGTGAGAGTGTCTGATGGCGACTTGAACAGGCGCGCTTGTGACGCCTGTCCAGACCCTCAATGATGCGGCAGAGCAGCGCCGGTCGCATCATGAAGGAGTTCAGCAGTTGACTGATGAGAGGATCGTTAAGGCGCAAGATGCCTAACAGGAGTTGCTCATTGCTGATCAGTCTGCGGTGCCGTTTGCTGGCCTCTTCGCGGGCATAGTGCAGCGCCAGGCGAGCCGCAGGTGTATAAGCCTCATAAACTTCTTTCATCGATTGAGCCTTGTTAGCCATATTCTGTCAGGATAAGGGCACCAGGTGGCAGAGACCCGCTGCTTTCTCGCTCTCGCTCCCGAGCCGAGCGGACTGCCAGGCGGCTTGCGAAAAGCAGGGGTCCATGCAAGTAAACTCATCAATAATCGATAGAGATAAATACCTCTGCAATACTCTTGTCGGCAGAAGAAGCGTCTGCCATAAGGGGAAAATAGTTCTGGTCCGCCAGTCCATCGACAGCCTATCTCCCGCCCATCGGCTGGCTACCTGCCTGGCCCGCAACTGGCGTGCTCACCCTGGACTGGACTGGGGAACTGGGATATGCTACGATTCTTTCGCAACCTTCATCTGAAGTGGCAGTCAAGTATAGTATTGGTTGATAATCAGCCAGAGCAGGGGCAGCCTCGACTGTCTCTGCTCTCTTCTTGCTCGCGGGCTGAGCTTAAAAGATGAGGCTGCGGAGGGCCAACCCCGCGACGATCTTGCCACAGCCTCAAGACAGCTCGCTCAGGTCCATAGGCTTTTCCTGATCAGGTTTTTGAAGCGTTGGAGGTCATATCTCTATGAGTGAAGATCAGCAGCAGCAGCAGCAGCAAACACGTGTACCGGGGCGCTACGGCCTGGATGAAATTGCGGCCAATCGCTTGGAAGCCTGGCCCAATCCGAACCCGGAGCGCGACTACGTCATTCATCTGGAGATCCCTGAGTTCACCTGTCTCTGTCCGCGCTCCGGCTTCCCAGATTTCGCCACGGTAGTCATCGATTATGTCCCCGATCGCTCAGTAGTTGAATTAAAGAGCCTCAAGCTCTATATCAATGGTTATCGCGATCGGCAGATCAGCCATGAAGCCGCCACGAACACCATCCTGAACGACCTGGTAGCCCTGCTAGAACCGCGCTGGATGCGTGTGGCTGGCGACTTCAACGTCCGGGGCAACATCAAAACCATCATCTTCGCCGAGTACGCTGCGCCCGGCTATAGTGGCCCTCGCCCTGACTACCGCCGTTACATGCTGGGAAGCACACTGTAAGCGGTTCCCAGAAGAAAAAGCGAGAGAGGATGTGGCCTACCGCTGGCGCTCCCAACAATCCGGTCCGACATACCAGCAAGGCTAGAGACGCTTCCTTCCTCTCTCGCTAGCCGGGCGCTCGCCGCTCAGGGCTGAACATCCCAAGCCGCTTACTTAGCGTGAGAGCAAGAGCGGGTTAAAATCGGTATGATAATCAAATGTATCGAGTTGCTCGCGCTTTTTAAGGAAAGTGACAACGGCATAGGTCAGAGGGGTTGCTACGACCTCGTAGCCGACCTTAAAGAACCATTGCGTGAGCATTGCAGTCAGCAAATCGCTGGGGGGAATGACACCCCAGAAGGCGATCGTAATAAAGATGAGCGTATCCAGTCCCTCGCCCACGAATGTCGAACCGATGGTCCGTGTCCAGAGCCAACGCCCTTTCGTCAGGATCTTGAGCTTAGCCAAAACAAACGAGTTGGCGAACTCACCGCAGAGATAGGCCACAAAAGAGCCGAGTAACAAACGCGGGGTAAAGCCAAGAATAGCATTGTAGGCGGCCTGTTGCTTCCAGAAAGGCGCGGCGGGAGCCAACCCTCCCAAGAAGATGGCAATGACCGCCAGCAGATTGCAGGCGAAGCCGAGCCAGATGACACGCCGGGCCGCGGCGTAGCCATAGACTTCTGTCAGAACATCGCCAAACAGATAGCTCAACGGAAAGACGATGATTCCCGCAGGCACCAGCAGGCCTGCGAGAGCAATAATTTTGACGGCGATAATATTCGCGGTAATCAGGCAAGTCACGAATAAGGCCGCGATGATCACAAACCAGAAAGATACTCGCAACTGACTCATCCTTTCCTGGCTGGGCATGCTGCTCATTGCACTCAAGCTATAGACCGGTAGCCTTCGGGGACTGCCAAACTACGTGCAGCTCACTGAGACCGGAGCGCGGCAGCCGCACCTGAAAAAAGTAAGCGGAGCCTGCAGGGCTAGGCTTGCCGAGGCTGGAATAGTCGAGTCAGAGAGAACAAGGCGGCGGAACTATGCCAGGCCCTGTAGCCTTCATCTTTCGCTAAGTGCCTTGGCTGGGGGGACCCTTCCGGGCCGTGCATCCCTACCTACAATATCAAAAGCCAAAGCAGTCCAGCCCGGAAAGAAGCCCCGGCAACTTCTGGCCTCCTCACTGGATGTGGACCAGCCTGGTCTCTTTCTGGTCCCGGATCAGCCTGGCGACCCGGAAAGCCCGGTGAGGAGTATCGTCATCTCATCTTCTGCTTACATAGCTCGCCTGACCAGGCCTGCGTGAGAACAACAAAGAGAAGGAGAAGCCATCATGTCATCTCGTCCCAAAGCGATCGCCATTGTCAGCGGAGGTCTTGACAGCGTGACCCTGGCTCACCTGCTCCATGCCCAAGGGTATCAACTCCATATACTCTCTTTTGATTATGGCCAGCGTCATCGAAAGGAACTGCTCTTCGCCGAGCGCTGCGCACGTCGACTAGAGGCAGCCTTTTCTCTTCTTGACCTGCGTCAGCTTGGCCAGCATTTTAAAGGGTCAGCTCTAACCGACGAGAGCGTCGCTGTCCCAGATGGGCATTATGCCGCCGCCAACATGGCCATTACCGTGGTGCCTAACCGGAACGCTATCATGCTTGCCATTGCCTACGGCATTGCTGTCGCCGAAGAAGCGGAGGTTGTAGCCTTTGCTGCTCATGCCGGCGACCACTTTATCTATCCTGACTGCCGACCGGCCTTTATCGAAGCCTTTGGGGCAATGGAGCGTCTGGCGGTCGAAGGCCACGGACATCCACGCCTGCACCTGGAGGCGCCTTTCGCCCACCTCAAAAAAGAGCAGATCGTCAGCCTGGGCGCGGCGCTCGGGGTCCCCTTCGCGGAAACCTGGAGCTGTTACAAAGGGGGCGAGAAACACTGCGGCACCTGTGGCACCTGCCACGAACGTAAAGAGGCCTTCCAGCTTGCTGGCGTCCCTGATCCCACTGAGTATCTTCAGTGAGGTGAGTGGAGACTGGCCTGCGCGCCGGGCCCTGGGTGACGCCGCACCCTCACCCAGGGCTGGCTAGCAAGCGCAGCTCAGATCAAGTGCTGGCACAGCCTCTTCAAGCTCCTCCTCGCCGCCGTGCCCAGAGAAGGCGCGGGGATTCGCCAGCGCCTGCATAATAATGGCCTCCACCTCTGCCAGACTATTGACCCGCACCAGCGCATTGCGGACGTATTTCGCGCCGGGGAAGTGGCCCAGATACCAGCCCATGTGTTTACGCAGCTCGACGAAATGATCTTCGCCCTTCAGCCTGGTGTAGATGCGCGCGTGCTCCAGGGCCATCAGCAGACGTTCCTCCCGACTCGGATTGGGTGGGGGCAGATCGGCCTCTGTCGGCTCAAAACCGGCATTGAGCAGACTCTTCATGCGTTCGCGATCGCGAAAGATCCAGGGATTACCCAGGGTGGCACGCCCAATCAGCACCCCATGTACACCTGTCTCGCGGATGCGCTTGGCTGCCTCGTAGAGCGAATGAATATCGCCGTTGCCGAGAATCAGCGTATCCGTCTGGCGCACAATCTCTGCGGCAGTGGCGATGGCCTCCCAATTCGCTTCACCCTTATAGTGCTGGACCAATGTCCGCCCATGCAGCGAAATGGCAAACGGCTCGGTCTCTAGTAAATGCTGCACCCAATCCTTAATCACGATCGAATCGTAGCCCAGGCGAGTCTTGACCGAGACGGGGATCAGCCGCCGTTCGCTGCGCGGCTGGTCGCCCCAGATGCGGATGCGCTCCTCATTCATCTGCCGAATGCGCTGGATGCGCTCAGGCTCCATGCCCAGGTCCTCCAGCGTCTGACCATTGGCCCAGTCGCGCACTCCGCGCTGAGTGGCGCGGATGATCTCTTTGGCCAGCTCTGGTGTACGGATCAGGGCGGCGCCGCCACCACGGCTGGCTACGCTTTTCGCCGGGCAGCCCATGTTAATGTCAACCCCGTCGAAGCCCAGCTCGCAGACCACATGCGCAGCGCGATAAAAGGACTCAGGGTTATTGCCGAAGATCTGCGCCACCACGGGTCGCTCGGCAGGCGTATAAAGGAAGTCGCGAAAGATGCGATCGCTCCCTCGCCACAGACCCTCAACATTGGTAAACTCTGTAATCACAAGGTCAGGCCGCCCGTAGAGGCCATGCATAGTGCGGCATGGCGCGTCTGTCACGCCGTCCATTGGGGCCAGCCCGACAATTGGCTGTGGTATCTTCTCCCAGAATGATGGATACCTCGTCATATCTCCCTCAAGTGCCACCTTCTCCTACCGGATTGGCTACCTGCTAAAGCTGAATAACGTCCGAAGCCCTGAAGGCAGGCTTTGAACCAGGTCCAGCTATGAACACCTGGCCTGAAGACCCTTCCCTCCCTTCCCCTCTCTACTGCTATCGTCTCCATTGCGATTATAGCCTTGTAGCGGTCATTCTGACAAGCCGGCCAGCCGACCTCACTTCACTTGCTCGGCTGGCATCTGCCGCGAGCCTTGGGATATAATGGGCCGCAGGAGCAGTGGTGCTCATTGCCGCTTCGGAACAGCAGACTATCGTACTCTGCTATCCTGCCTGGATCTCCGGCTGCAGTAAAGGAGTCTACGCGCGATGAATTTCTATCTGACTGAAGAGCAGCAGTTAATTCGCGACACGGCCAGACGCATCGCCAGGGAAGTCGTTGCGCCTCGCGCGCCTGAGCTTGATGATACCGGGATCTATCCCGAGGATATTTTTCAGGTCTACAAGGAGACTGGTCTCCTGGGTCTGGGCTTCCCCGAAGAACTGGGAGGCAGTGGCGCCGGCATCTTTGGGCTATCGCTGGCGATAGAAGAGGTGGCTAAAGTCGACAACGCTTGTGCCCTGATCCTTCTCCTGACTCGCCTCTCCACCAGTGCCATCCTGAAAGCCGGCACCGAGGAGCAGAAACAGAAATACTGCGCGGGCACAGCGCGCGGTGAGCTACGTGGTGCCTTCGCCCTCACCGAGCCAGGTGCCGGCTCCGATTCGGCCAATATCGCCACCCGCGCTGTCCGCAAGGGTGACGAGTATATTCTCACAGGCACCAAGTGTTACATCTCAGGCGCGAGCGTCGCGGATTTCTTTCTGGTCGCTGCTAAAACCGATCCCCAGGCTGGTTCTCGGGGCTTCAGCGTCTTCATCGTCGATCGGGACACGCCTGGTTTCCGCGTTGGCAAAGAAGACCGTAAGATGGGCGTGCATGGTGTGCCCACCTGTGAACTGATCTTTGAAGAAGCGCGCGTACCTGCCCGCAATCTGGTGGGGCGCGAGAATGAGGGATTCAAGCTCATCATGTGGAATCTCAATTCGGTACGCCCCTGTGTTGCCGCGCGCGGGGTTGGCACCGCCGAAGGTGCTATTCAATATGCTGTTGACTATGCGCGCCAGCGCCGAACCTTTGGCCAGCCGCTGATCGAGCACCAGGCCATTCAGATGATGATTGCAGACGTGGCCATGCGGATTGAGGCCTCGCGTTTACTGACCTACCAGGCCGCTCTGTTGGTCGACGAAGGAAAGGCCGATCGGGAGCATGCGCACTTTCTCTCAATGGCCAAAGCCTTTGCTACTGAGACCGCTGTCGAAGCCTGCGATAAGGCCCTCCAGATCATGGGAGGCCTGGGCTACATGCATGAGTCGCTCACAGAGCGTTTCTATCGCGATGCGCGCCAGCTCACCATTGTCGAGGGGACAAGCCAGGTTCAGCGCCTGATCATCGCGCGCGCTGTCAAGGACAACCTGCTCAACTGGTACTAGGCGCTTCCAGGGGTCTCAATCCATCCCGACTAATACTCTGCCAAGCGGGCCTGTTAGCTCGGTCTCCCGGCTGAGGGGCTTCCTCTACCGCCCAGACCGATCAACCTCAGCTATCCGCTCCGCTCCACTGTAGCGGGCAACCTGCCCACACTGTTGGGAGTAAGAGAGACAAGGCAGGCCCGCAAAAAGCAGCAGGCAAGAGTGAGGCGACCCTGGCTCAGCCGCTACGGCTGCGGTCGTCCTCGGGCCTGCTGCTACTGTTTCTCGCCCTGGGAAGCAATGTTATCAGGCGGCCTGAGCGCGAATGGCGAGCTGGCGCTGAATAAAGGCGCCGATTCGTTGAATAGCCCTGGAGGCTTCGGGCATCCAGGGCGCGCCGATTTGCCAGACATGCCACATGCCTTCCCAGACCTCTAGCTCTACGGCTACTCCAGCCTGACGCGCGCGCTCTGCAAAAGCGATCACATCGCTCAGCAGAATCTCATCGCTGCCTACCTGTAGCAGCAATGGCGGCAGGCCATGTAAATCACCATAGAGTGGTGAAAGCAGTGGCTCTGCCGGATCGTGGTCCCCGACATAAGCGGCGACCAGGGGGCCGACTGTCTCGGCGCGCAGCACAGGGTCGCGCCCGGCAAGAGTGCGCAGCGATTCGCCTTTGCCGTCTAGAGCCGTTGCAGGGGATAAACAGACCGCCGCGGCAGGCAGGGCTTCGCCAGCGGCTCGCAGCGCTAGAAGAGCTGCCAGGACAAGATTGCCTCCAGCGGAATCCCCGGCTAAGACAACCTCTGTGGGCTGGCAATGCTCTTTGAGCAGCCAGCGGTAGGCGGTCAGCGTATCTTCAAGCGCCGCCGGGAAGGGGTGTTCTGGCGCCAGTCGATAATCGATGACCAGGGCCCGCAGCAGGGCCGCCGCCGCAATACGGGCCGCTAGGCCACGATGGCTGCGCGGCGAACCCATGACGAAGGCGCCACCGTGCAGAAATAGCAGTGTCCCGCGGTAGCTCTTGTTCGGAGGCAGGACCCACTCAGCCGGCACTCCTCCCGCAGAGATCGGCAGAATCTCTGTGCCACAGGGAACCGTAAGAGAAAGGAACCAGTTTCCTTTCTCCATGCTGGCTCGGAGCTGAGCGATACTGACATCTGCTCGATTGCTAAGCGAGCCAAGACGTACGAGATGACGAAACAGAACACTCCGCAAACTGGGCATAAGGCGCTCTTTTCCAGTCGAGAAGCCCTCAGTCTATTGCACGCTGGCCAGCCGACCCTTTACTGACAGGCCGGCTGCGAAGGGGCCAAAGCGTTATCGGCTCCCTCGCTTTGATAGTCTATAATCCGCCACTGATGATTGCTATCCTCCTGCAGCGTCAGCGTCAGACGATAGCTATGCTGAAGCTTGCTGCGGGTAATCTCGTAGGTGGAACTCCAGGTATTGTCTTGAACAACAGTTGTCCCTTCGACTTGCTTATAGTCTACAACAGTACCAAAGCATGCATCATAGCGCTGGGCCTGGGCAATGAAATTACTCTGAGCGCCTGGCTGAAGCGTCATGGGAGGCCCCAGGTAACGGTAGGCCTGAGCGTAGTCCTGGGTTCCCAGAGCGGCGAGAAAGTTGCTGGCCGTGACAGCAGCATCCTTACTGAGGCTCAAGCCGGTACTAAAATTGACGGCGGCAAAAGCACCTGTGAAGCCGCAGACTCCGCAAATGACCAACGCAACAGCGATCCAAAGCCAGCGCCATCTCCACCTGCGTGAAGGCTCTACTTCGACATCAGGAGGCAGCCAGGCAGCAGGTGATCTCCACGCTGCCGACTTGCGACGACGGCGGCTCCGACCATTGACCCCATCGGCCATCTCAAACTCAGCAAAGTCCTCCTCATATTCATAGCGTTCCTGAGACTCTTCATCCCAGTCCCTGCGTCCTGGCATGCAATCCTCCCGCCAAGCTGTAGCATCGCAATAGCTCTATTCACGCGCGACTCTGAGCCTGTTCTCTGTGAGTTAGCACGACCTGACAAGCGAGGCTCGATCTCCGAACTGCTCGCTTGCTTCCTATTAATTATGGATGGAGAACCATCTAAAGGCAAGCCAGGCTCAGCGCAGTCTGATCAGGCCCGGCTAAAAAGAGAAGGCTTCCCGGGCCAGGCTTATGCCTGGGCCAGGATAACCCCACTCAAGCGAGCGCGGGCCCGCTGTAGCTGCTCACTGGCCTTCTTCGTCGCCGTCCGGGTGCTGCGTCCCAAAACGACTACCAGGAACGTCTGATCAACGCAAGCCCCGAGCAGCGAAGCGTCGGCCCCTTCAAGAACGGGCGCTCCATGCACCACCACTAAGCCTGGCTGGCTCTGGTTTTCCTCGACAAAGAGGCGGACGCTCTGGAGCAGCTCAGGTAGACGGGCTGCATAAGGAGCCAGCCCGTGCGGCAGCCTGCCTGTGCCGCTGCTCAACAGCCAGAGCTGAGGCACAAAGGTTGACACCAGGTAAGGGCTGATCTGCTGAGGAGTCAAAGCTCGCTCCTGCTGCAGCAAATCCGACAGACCTGGGCCTTGACTCAAGCCAAAGCGCCGGCTCAGCCTGGGCTGGCGTACATGGGCCTCGATCAGCACCGTTGGCAGGCCGCTCTGGGCCGAAGCGATAGCCAGATTGGCCGCCACAGTCGCCTGTTCCTCGGGATGCGACGGACTAGTCAGCAGCAGGGCCAGAGAGCGCTGCTGACTCTCCCAATTTAAGCGAATCGTTGCGAAAAGCGAAAAGACCGCCTCCACATAGGCCGAACCGGGATCATAATCTGATAACAAAGGCTGCATCTGCGTATGTGATTCACCCACGATACAATCTCCTAAGCTGCCAGAAGGTCAAGCTTACAGACAGAGAACTCCTTCCGGCCAACCACTCATCATCAACCTTTTTCCCTCGCTCCTCACGCCTTACCCTTGTACTCCTCCTGCCGATCGCAGCACGAAAGAACCATCACATTGCAGAGTAAGTCTAGTAGCTATCAATCTATCCCTTACTCAGGAAGAAAACCTTATCGGCAGCGATATCGGCTAAGCCACCGAGGCAGGGGGAATTCGTCGTTGCTCGCGCTGCTCCCCGGCGCGTGGTGCCCGCGGTAGCTCACCATAGACCGGTAGCTGCAACAGCTCTACAACCTCCTCGGCGCTGCGCAGGCGATCATCCAGATAATCTATCAGGAAAGCCAGCGCCAGGCCGATAATCAGCGCCACCACTATGATCGCTGCCAAGAGCATCAAACGATTGCCTGCTGAGCCAGAACCAAGCGCTGGATCAGAAGCAGGGCTTACCAGGCGTCCAATGGCCGCCGGCTGTAACTGCTCTGCATTGAGGCTCGTGCCTGGCGTGCCCTCAATGATGTAATCAAGATACGTGTTCAGATGGCGCGTCAAAACCTCGCCCACTGCCTGAGCAATAGCCCAGGCTCCTGGAGCGGTTGGCCAACTGACGTCAATAGTCACCAGGTTATGCACGCGGCTCGCCGAGAGCGCTCCGGCAATTGCTCCCGGGTTCTGCCAGTCGCCCAGATCGGGATTGCTGCCATAGCGCGCCTGAATGGCCTCCATATCTCGCCCGATCTGATCCGAAACTGCCTGATCAAAGCCCGGAAGAGTGACCACATTGGGGACAGCGTCAGCCAGTGCCTCAGCAACCTGCATGTCCTCAATATAGCTAGGAATCATACTGCGGGGAGCTGGTTGCAGGCCGACCTGGACCGTCACAGACGAGTGATAGGCTTTCAGCGCCCCGGGCGTTTTCCACAGATGATAGCCCTGATAGGCAACATAGAGAGCAGCAACAACTACTACCAGGACGATGATCCAAAGACGGCGCCTGACAACACCCCAATACGCTCGCAATTCCACGATAAACTATCCTTCCTCTCTTCCTTCTTCCTGCTGATAGCGTCGGAAGCCAGCAAGCAGCGGCCCAGCCGAGCCACTAAGGCGCTCCAGAGGTCTCTCTCTGCCCCTGCCATCTCCCTTGCACAGTTTGCGCGAAAGGAGCGAGGGACTGTGCGCGCGCTCTGTGCTCTGCTAGCTTCGCTTCGATAAATTGCTGGATACGGCGTTGGAAACGCGATTTATCAAACTCTAAAGCATGCTCGCGGATCGTATAGGGATCAAAGGCTCGTTCATCGAACGTCGCCAGCACAGCGGCCAGGCTCTCTACAGTTTGCTCGCGGAAAAAGACGCCTGTTACCCCTTCGATAACGGAAGCCAGGGCGCCACCAGCCCCATAAGCGATCACTGGGCGACCCGAGGCCTGAGCCTCAAGCGGCGTGATGCCGAAGTCCTCTTCACCTGGAAAGATCAGCGCGCGGCAGTGAGCAAAGTAGTCTAACACCTCCGCATCACTGAGCTGACCAGCAAAGTGGATAGTCGGCCCGGCTAACCGCTTCAAGCGTGGCAGATCGCGTCCTTTCCCGATAATCACCAGAGGTAGACGCAGCGCATTACAAGCCTCAATGGCTAGATCAATGCGCTTATAAGGAACCAGGCGACTCACGATCAAAAAATAATCACCCCGCGCTTGCGGCTCAAACTTGAAGCGGCTGGCGTCGACCGGCGGAGGGATGACCACCGCCTCACGGCGATAGTACTTACGAATGCGCTCCGCCACCACGGGAGAATTAGCAATGAAGTGATCAACGCGAGCCGCCGTCACCTGGTCCCAGATGCGCAGTCGGCTGATCAAGAACGGCAAAAGAGTGCGAGCAAGGCGCCCCAAGTGCTCACGCTCAACGTACTCCTCATAGTTCCAGCACCAGCGCATCGGCGTATGGCAGTAACAAATATGCAACGTCTCCGGGCGCGTAATCACCCCCTTGGCGAAAGCACTGGAGCTACTAATGACCAAGTCATAGCCACGTAGATCCAGGCTTTCCATCGCATAGGGGTAGAAGGGTAAATAGGGCTGATGATGGCTTGTCACTAGAGGGAATCTCTGCATAAAAGAGGTACGAATGTCCAGATGCCGAAACGCTGGATCGACCCGTTTCGGATCATAGATAGAAGTATAGAGGGGGGCATCGGGAAACAGCTCATGCAGAGCCAAAACGACACGCTCTGCGCCCCCCATCTGATTCAGATAATCATGGACGAGCGCCACTCTCATCGTTTTTAGTATGCACCCCGCCTGAAAATGACCGCTGGAATAGTGCGCAGCAAGATCTGGAAGTAGAGACGCAGCGACCAATTCTCTATGTAATAGAGGTCAAGCAACACACCCTCATCAAAGCTCAAATCGCTGCGACCACGCACCTGCCAGAGGCCCGAGACGCCGGGCTTAATCGCCAGCCTACCCTTCTGCCACTCCTCATACTGGGCAACCTCGCGAGGCAGGGCCGGGCGCGGGCCAACCAGGCTCATCTCACCTTTCAGGACATTGATAAACTGTGGAATCTCATCTAGACTCAATTTGCGCAAAAAGCGCCCAACGCGCGTAATACGAGGGTCATCGCGCATCTTGAAAAGCGGGCCTTGAGCCTCATTGCGATCGAGCAGAGCCGCCAGCATCTGATCGGCATTCTGATACATCGAGCGGAACTTATACATCTGGAAAGGCTTGCCATTCAGCCCGATGCGCGTCGACTTATAAATCACCCCACCGGGCGAATCCAGGCGAATGGCCAGCGCAATGCACAGCCAGAGCGGCGCGCCCAGAATCAGAACCAGGCTAGAGACCACGATATCGACCACACGGGTAACGGCGCGCTGCCAGCGATTGAGAGAAGACTGCTTAATGCCGATCAGGGGGATACCCTCGATCGACTCCATATCGATGCGCGACAGACTCAGCTCATACAGATCGGGGATCAACTTAAAGGAAGTGCCCAGCCGCTCACAGAGGCGCACGGTCCTGATCACCTGCTCATGCAAGTGAGAGGGCAAAGCAATGATCACCTCATCCACCTGCATCGAGCGAATAGCCATGCCCAGATCATCGAGCGTTCCCAGCATCTTGAAGCGGCCAAAGTCGCCGGGTGGGTTCTCCAGATCATGGAGAAAACCCACGATCGAATAGCCCAGACTGGGATTGGCCGTAATGTGCTGCATAATCATCTTGGCCAGGCGCCCCGAGCCGACCACCAGGACCCGCGTCTCTCCTAAGCCGAGCTGATAGAGCATACCCATGATGGCCGAGGCGATCAGGCGCCCCAGACAAAGCAGCACAATCGAGGTGGCCCAAACGAACGGCACCAGCAAGCGCGAATTAGCCGTTGGCTGGAAGACAAAGTAGTAGGTGATCAAGAAGGCCATGCCAATAGTGGCCGAACTAACGATCGTCCACATCTGACGGAACCAGGTGCCGGTGGGCCGCAGCCGATAGAGACCGCGGACCGCAAAAATCGCAATGGCCCCGATCACGATGCCGATCTGCATCTCCGTTAACTTATCGAGAGGGATAAACGTGGCATGGCTAGGGCCGGCGTCAGTCAGCGCACGGCGCAGGCGATCCAGCCAGGGGCTTTCAAACAAGAGCTGGAAGCGGATCAGATAAGCAAGATAGAACGAGATGGCCACCAGCGTCGCATCCAACAGCACCATGACCAGACACTCGAGGATACGCCACTGACGGCGATGTGAACGCCGCTGCGAGATAATGCGGGTCAATTGCCCGGTGGCCCCAGTCACTCCCATTGTTCCAGTCGTGCCCGTCATCACACTGGAGCCTGGCGCTGCAGAGGCTGTAGCCGCCTCCTGGGCCTGCGATTTTGCAACCACCGGGCCTGCTTCTGCTGAGGTACCAGAGAACTGTACTTGTGAGAGTTCACTACCTTTCACGGCCATAGTCCTGCTTTATCGAACGTTTTCTACTCCAGTGAAGAAACATGGTGCTCCTCTCGTTGCGGCCACGGCTCAGACTGGAGGACCTGTCTCTCTTCCTCGCTCTGCTTCTCGCTGAGCGCCTCCTCATAGACAGCTCGTATCTGACGAGCCATTGTGCGCAGCGAGAAGCGTTCTGCCACCGTACTGGCCATTGCGCGGCAGTGCTGCCGATAGCTCTCATCGTTGAGTGCCCGATACAGAGCGTGCGCCAGAGCATCCACATCGCGAGGCTCGACCGTCAGAGCCACACCGGCACCCGCTTCGGGCAGGCTGGAGACAGAAGAGGTGACCACCGGCAGCCCGCAGGCCAGCGCCTCCGCCACCGGCAGGCCGAACCCTTCATAGAGGGAGGGGTAAGCAAAGGCCGTGGCTGCATGATACCATAAAACCTGCTCGCTATCCGCAATGAAGCCCGGGAATAGGACTTCTGACTCAAGTCCAAGGCTGCGGACGCGGGCGAAGATCGCATCATAGAGCCAGCCCTTGCTGCCTGCCAACACGAGCTTTTCACGAAGGCCCTGTTGGCGCTTCAGGCGGGCAAAAGCCTCAATCAAAGTATCCAGATTTTTGCGTGGTTCTAGCGTCCCCAGATAGAGAATAAAACCGCTCTCAAGTCCATAGCGCGCGCGCAGCGCCTGCACCGCTTGCTCATCCCGCGGACTGGCCCTAAAGCGAGCATCGATACAGGGATAGACGGTGCGCAGGCGTTCCGCCGGTAGAGAGAGCAGCTCAATAGCGTCGCGACGCGTACTTTCTGAGACGGTAACCACCAGCGTCGCGCGACGTAGGCTGCGCAGCGTAAAGGTACGTTGGTAGAGCCGTTTAGGACCTGTAAGAACCTCCGGGAAGCGGAGGAAAGCCAGATCGTGGAGAGTCACCACCCCACGGCAGCCCGCTGGCAGCCGTAGAGGTAGCACATTCACCGGCGAGTGCAGCAGCCGAATCCGCCGCTGGCGCAGCTCACCTGGTAACTTGAGCTGTTCCCAGGCCACCCGTGTCCAGGGCCGCTCTTCCGGCCAGGGGGCACTGACATAGGTCAGCTGTGGGTGGCGCGCCACCGGAGCTAATTGCTCCTCCACCTCATGGCCATTGACAAAGATCGTATAGCGATACTCACCAGGTTCCTGGGCCAATCCTTCAAGCAGTCGACGAATGTAGCGGCTTACGCCACTGTTGCGATAGCTCTGGCTGTATGATAAAAGCTGGGCATTGATCCCAATATGCATCACAATCGCGGCCCCTCTCAGAGCGGCATATTTCCTGGTTCTATGCTAGAGCAACCGCTCTAACCTGCCAGAAGAACGGCCCGCATGCTCATGGAGTAACAGCGTTGGGCCTTTTCGCCTGCCCCCTCTTGATCCCTCCTCGCTTCCCGAGAGCAATAGCTCAGTGTACTGACATCTTCTTGCCTTCCTACTGCCTCCTTCACCTACCCTATTACGCATAAACGCATGGCCCTGACCTTTAGACACAGAGAGTCCTTTCTTCATTCTGGCTGGCCTGGATTGGACGAATCTCCACGATGTACGATTGCAATGCCAGCCAGCGTTCCCAGTGCCTGGCCGGCGCCTCTGTCCTGATGAGCCTCCGCCTCTTACCTTGCTTGCTTGCCCTGCCGCTACTTTTCTCTCTATCTAACTGATTAAAACTGGCCCCCTGACCCCGAACCACTCAGGCCAGCTTTCTTGACCGAAGCCCCTCGCCTGTATACAATGCAAAAAAGGAAGCACTCCTCCTGGTCGGCTCTGCCCGAGGCGACCTGGCTGCTCAATGCGCTGGCTAGCCAGCCAGGGAGGAGGGGAAAAGCAGACAGGATGACAGCCAGCTCAATACCGGTCACGATCGCCGGTGGCGGGAGGGTCTAGCGGGCGGGAGGAGAGGAAGCGACGAGCGCGTACGCTGCGCACACGGTCGAAGGCTCGCTCCGCTCCGCTCATCTGCTCAGCCCGCTCACTAGCTGGGTGGCTCCGTCTCAGTGGGGCGGGTCAAATAGAGATCGCGAGGCTGGTAGCACCCTTGGGAAGTGGCCTCTACTCGGCCTTGCTATGCCCTTTCCCATGCGTTGCGTTTTTCTCGGCGTCGGTGTAATATAGCCTAAAGTCTCGGAATTGCCTAGTGTGCACATCACTCAATCGCGAGCTATCAAGTACGGGAGAGAAGTGCTTTGGCCAAACAACTCCGTCTCGACGTTGCACAGCTAACAGACGTTGGCCGCAAGCGTGAGCACAATGAAGACAATATGGCCTATGTCATCCCCAAGGACCCCCAGGTGATGGCAACCAAAGGCTCACTGTTCATTGTGGCCGATGGCATGGGCGGTCATGCGGCGGGGGAAGTGGCAAGCGAAATTGCCGTAGACACTGTGAGCACGGCTTACTATCAGGACGACAGCGATGACGTTCCGGTCGCCCTGATCCGTGCCATCAAGCGCGCCAATGCCGCCATCCATCAGCGTGCAGCAGAGAATATGCTGCGCAGCGGCATGGGCACGACCTGCGTGGCAGCGGTGCTGCGCGGGAATATGGCCTATATTGCCAATGTGGGCGATAGCCGCGCTTATCTGATCCGCGGCAAGACGGTCAAGCAGATCTCTCAGGATCATTCCTGGGTCGCCGAGCAGGTACGCGCAGGCTTGCTGACTGAGGATCAGGCCCGTACTCACGCGCAGCGCAATGTGATTACTCGCTCGCTGGGCACTCAACCCGATGTCGAGATCGATATTTTCACCGAGCCACTGCAGGAAGGAGATTCGCTGGTCCTCTGTACCGATGGCCTCTCCGGGCTGATTACTGAGGATGAGCTGCAAGAAATCGTTAATCGCTTCGTTCCTCAAGAGAGCGTCTATCATCTGGTGGAGCGGGCGAATGAGAACGGGGGACCCGACAATATTACTGCGATCGTGATCCGTGTCAACGAGGTTGGGGTGGAGCCTCCTCCTCGTCAGCGCCGCCCGGTAACGGTCGGCGGCCCCGAGGAGGATACGGCGATTTTGGAGACGGCGGCTTCGCCGAGGGGGCAGACTGGGACACGCTATGGCAATGGCCATAGTGGCACCTTCTCTTTCTCTGCTCGTTCGGCCCCAGCTCTGGCTGAGGCGGCGGTAGCTGCTCCGGCGTTGCCTCGCCCCAAGAGCCGGCGGCGTGGACGGATCTTCTTTCTCACTGTCGCCCTGGTTGCGGTCGTTCTCCTGGCGCTGGCTGTTGGATCTCTCTACTATCTGGTGCTGCGTCAGGGTCCCGATCCTGATCAGGTGTTGGCTCAGGCCACGACGCTGGTCAATCGCGCGGCAGATGAGTTAAGTAGCGATCCGGCGCGCGCTTTGCAAGATCTGGCCACAGCTCAGCAGTCTCTGCGCACGCTCCAGGGGGTGGCGCTCTCGGATGCTCAGCGTGCCCAGCTAACCAGCCTGCAGCGCTCGCTCACAAGCAGCACTCAGGCGGCCCTGGTAGCGTACAATAAGCGCTTTGGCATTACTTCCCTCCCTTGCTCTAATACGGGCGTGAGTCCGATCAATACCGGTAGCATCGCTACCCATGCTCGCAGCCTGGCTGTCCTGCAGCAAAAGGGAAAGGCGCTCTTGTACGCCTTGGGAGAAGACAACCAGCTCTACCCGCTGATGCAAGTCAATCAGCAGTATAGTCTGCAGAGTCATCTTGATCTTGATGGGAAAGTCCTCAGCATGGCTAGCGCTAACGATGGCTCGCAGCTCTATCTGCTCCTGGCTCATTCCGGGCAAAACCAGGGGGCGACGACGACCAGCTATGAGCTGGCAGTCTTGCAGGCGGGGCAGACGAAAGCCAAAACGACACCCATTGATACGGCTCTCCTCGCTAATGGTCAGGTCCCATCATTAATTGCTGTCTGGGATAGCGATATCTATGTGGTCTTCTCCTCCAAGCAAGCCCCTAACAGCGCCCAGATCGTTGATTTTGATCGCACCAAGCTAGCAGCCAAACAGGCGCCGCTTCCGATCTCTGCCAATGTCGTCAGCATTGCGGCTTTCCCTAACAATCAGCTCTTCCTCTTGTTAGGCGATGGGAGCGTCCAGAGCCTGCAATACAGCTCGGGTAAGGCTCAGGAGCCGGTGCCCGTTCCTGTGCAGGTGCAACGTCCTATACCGAGCGCTCTCCCTATCAGTGATCAGGGCTTCACAGCAGCAACTCCTGTACCTACTGTCGCAGTGCCGTCGCAGCAAGGCCCTGTTCCGCTCTTGACCTCTAACAAGGCTACTCTCGCGGCTGGACTCGTCAATCATATCCCTCATCTCTATGTTGCTGATAGCACTACTCATCGCCTGCTCTCCTTTACACCTCTCGGCGGCGGATCAGCCGGAGGGACATCGGGGTCGAACAGTATCTTGCTGCAGCTAACGGGACAGTACGCCTCTCCGACCTTGTTCGCCTCCTTGCGCAACGTGCAGCCTGATCCGGCCAGTGCTAACCAGCTCTATGCGCTGGCTCAAAATACGGCCTCCCTGTTCACTGTGATCACCGTAAACACCGCCTCGTCGGGGAGTTGTGCCTGACCGCGAGATGGTGTACACTGGGTGAAAAACTCTCGTTGGAGAGTGGTCGACGGGGATTGCTGCCAGGGAGGCTTTCTTTCTTTTCCTGGCCAGCCAGGCTGAGTTTCTCACCCCGTGGCGGTTCCTCTCTCATATGTGCATGAATGGCAGTGAGGAAGGAAGGAGTTCTGAGCAATCGTGAGTTTTGCCGTACATTATCGTACTCATACCTGTGGAGAGCTACGTCGAGAGCACTGTGGGCAACAGGTGCGCCTGGCGGGCTGGGTCAACCGCCGACGCGATCATGGTGGTCTCATCTTTCTGGATCTGCGCGATCGCTATGGGATCACGCAAGTTGTCTGTGATCCATCGCGCTCAGCAGAAGCGCATCACGTTGCCAGCGAAGTGCGTGCGGAATATGTCATCGAGGTCACAGGAACAGTAACCCAGCGTCTGCCAGGTACAGAGAACCCCCATCTAGCGACGGGCGAAATCGAGGTAGCGGCGGCGGCCATCCGCGTCTTGAATCCCTCGCGCGTCCCGCCGTTCCCGATCACCGATGAGAGCCGGGCGGATGAGATCTTGCGCTTGAAGTACCGCTATCTGGATCTGCGCCGGCCTAAAATGCGCGAGAATATGATCCTGCGCCATCGCCTGATCAAGGCCATGCGCGATTATCTCGATGAGCGCGGCTTTCTGGAGATTGAGACACCTATTCTGATCAAGAGCACACCCGAAGGGGCGCGCGATTACCTGGTGCCCAGCCGGCTCTATCCCGGCCACTTCTACGCTTTGCCGCAGTCGCCGCAGCAGCTCAAGCAATTGCTCATGGTGGCCGGACTGGATCGCTACTTTCAGATTGCGCGTTGTTTTCGCGATGAGGACCAGCGAGCGGATCGGCAGCCGGAGTTCACTCAGCTTGATATTGAGATGGCGTTTGTCGATGAGAATGATGTGATGAACCTCATTGAGGGGCTGCTGATCTTCGTCGTCGAGCAAGTGACGCAGAAGCGTATTAAACAGAAGCCTTTCCCGCGCCTCTCTTATCGGGAGGCCCTGGAGCGCTACGGAACCGATCGCCCCGATCTGCGCTTTGATCTGCCGCTGGTGACGATCTCTGATCTGGCCGCTGGCAATTTCGGAGTCTTCCAGCAGGCGCTGGCTGCCGGTGGCGCGGTCAAAGGCATCCGCGTACCTGGGGCGGCGGGCTACAGTCGTCGCGAGGTTGAGGAGCTGACCGAATTTGCCCGCAGCCACGGGGCAAAAGGGTTGGTTTCGTTAGCGATTAGCCCAAGCGGCGAGCTGAAGTCAGCGCTGACTAAGTTTCTCAGTGCGGAGCAGGTGCAGGCTATTGTCGGGCGCATGCAGGCTGGCCCGGGCGACCTCTTGCTCTTCGTGGCCGATCGGGTCGAGGTCTGTAATGAAGTGCTTTCTCGCTTACGCTTGCATCTGGCTGAGCGTCTACAGTTGGTCGATCCCCAGGAGCTGGCTTTCTGCTGGGTGGTCGATTTCCCGCTGCTGAGCTACAACGAGGAAGAGGGACGCTACGAGGCCGAGCATAATCCGTTCTCTGGAATGGTGGAGGAGGATGTGCCTCTGTTGGAGACAGAGCCGCTTAAGGTGCGTTCGCGCCAGTACGATATCATTTGCAATGGCTCTGAAATCGGCGGGGGGAGCATCCGTATTAATGTGGCGCCGTTGCTCCGTAAGGTCTTTTCCTTGATGAACTATAGCGATGAGGAGATTCGCGAGCGCTTTGGCCATATGCTGGAGGCCTTCGAGTACGGCGCTCCGCCGCACGGAGGTATTGCGCTGGGCCTGGACCGCCTGGTAATGATTCTGGCCGGCGAGCAGACGATTCGCGAGGTGATCGCTTTCCCCAAGACTCAAAGCGCTCAGGATGTCTTGCTCAATGCTCCTTCGCCGGTGGATGAGCAGCAGCTCCGTGAGCTACATCTACAAGTACGCACCGGTGATCAGTCTCCTCAGCCTTCTGTCCATAGCTGAGGAGCAGATGCCGTCTCTGGGCGCTTCTGGGCCTTGCCTGGCGTGAGAAAGATGCCTGCTCTGTCTCGCTCGGGTCCGACTCTCGCCCGCAGCCGGGTTGGCTTGGCTCCCGCTACGCTGCCGCCAACGCTGCGGGCGCTGTTCCTCTCTTGCGTGTACCGCTTTTTCTCTATAGATAATTAATTGAAGGTTAATATTTATATGCATCTGAATTTGCTGATATTGTTTAGTAAAATTTGTGTCTTTTTCTCGGCCAAAAATTCGCCTGTGAGTTAACGATAGATTTCTCCTTAATACGATTTGGATAGGCAAGTATACTGGAAGTAGATCCCCCCAGATCTAGAGAAAGTTTCAAATCACCCGGATGGGAGGATGGAAGGAGAAGAAGACAATGGCCACAACGAATCAGGGAAACACAACTCGCAGCAATACACAGTCTGGTTCAACGGGATCACTGAGCGTCTTGAGCCGGCAGTCAGGTTCATCTCACCATTCGTCGGTTGGGGTTGGGCCCAAGTTTGTGCCGGCTCTTAGCGAAGATGAGGCCATCGGTCAGGCTCGCTTGCTGAAGGCGCTGGCGGACCCCACGCGCCTGCGCATTCTGAGCCTGTTAAGTCGTTATGAAGGGGAGGTGTGTGTTTTTGAGATCGTGGAGAGCTTTACCCTGGAGCAGCCGACTATCTCGCATCATCTCCGTATTTTGCGAGATGCGGGGCTGGTCGATTGCCGCAAGAAAGGCCTCTGGGCTTACTACTATGTGCGCCGTGAGGCGCTCAACCGTGCGCGCGATGTGATCAGCGGCATTGTCTCTTAGTCCAGTTAGCCTGGCCGTGTCCCCTGGCCAGGTCTCTCTCATTCCCTATCTGGCTGAGGCTGGCGGCTGAGCTGCAAGGTAGAGGTCTGGAGTGCTCGCTTCTCTGGCGTGGAGCAGCTCTGTCCTCGAGAGCGCTGCCCTTGGTAGGGCGCTGATGGGTAGAGTGAGTAGAGAGAGGGGGTAATCTCTCCTCTGCGGACAGCCCACTCCGGGGAACGCGTAGCTTGCTGACCTTGTCCCCTTTTTCAGAGTGCCAGATGCGGAAAGGGACAGACAAAGCGCCTTGGCGCGGCGGGGCTATCTCCCCTGTGGAGAGGCTACTGAGCCTCTGCCGCGGCAATGGCTGGAGGCCGGGCCCAGGCTCCGCGCTGTCAAGCTGCCAGTCCTGCAGCGCTACCTGCTTCATGTGGGGGCTTCCATTGCAGGAGAGGCCGCTTGCTTGGTGTCCGCTGCAAAGCCGAGATGAGGCCTTCTCTTGGCATGGAACTGCCCCCAAACCTGCCGAACTTGGCAATTTCCCCCTTGACAAGGCTCAAAATTTTTTGTATCCTACAAGGCGGAAACGCTAAGTAGCCAGTGTGCCTGTAGCTCAGTGGATAGAGCGTTGGCCTGCGGAGCCAAAGGTCAGAGGTTCGAACCCTCTCAGGCACGCCAACAAAGAGTCCCTGGTCATCAACGATGACCAGGGCTTTTTCTTTATCCCTGGCCGAATGTTGCTGCGCTGAATGGCTGCCCGCGCTGGCTCGGGGTGGGCAGGGGCCGGCTTGCAGCGCTCTTCCCTCCCTGTTACAATGAAAACCACATGGCGGCGGGATAAGCAGGGCGGATGAGGCCTTCGTCGCTGAGCAGCATCCTGCCGACCCTGGCTGGGGCCCCGCTTTCGCTGTTCGCTCTGTTCTGGTCTATCCTGTCCTGTCCCGCCTGCCGCTGGAAGGTGGCCGTGACTCAGAGTTGGTTTGCTCGCTCTCTGCTGCGTGCGCGCTGGCGCCTGATCTGGGAGCGCCTTGCTGGTTGCTTCCAGGTACTGGTACTCTTTGGCGCGACAAGATACCGCCTGTTTATGTGGCGGCGTCGGCTCCTGCTCTGGTGGCGGCCATCTCAATCTGGGGAGAAAGCAGCTACTGCAAGCTCGATGGGAAATAAACAAACACTGCTCTTTGTCCGGCATGGCCAGACTGCGTGGAACATTGAACATCGCCTTCCTGGTCGCTTGCCTGGTATCCCTTTGACGGATCACGGAAGGCAGCAGGTGGCGCGTCTGGCTGATGCCTTGAGTGTGTTGCCGATTAGCGCTATTATCAGCAGCCCTCTAGAGAGGGCGCGTGACACGGCGGAGATTCTTGCCCAGGGGCGAGGATTGGAGGTCTGGCTGGAGCCTGATCTGATGGACACCGATGTGGGGCATTGGGCTGGTGAGCGCTATGATGACTTGCTAAAGAAAGATCCTGCCTGGAAAGCCTTTGTGCATGATCCGACAGTGGCCCCTGCCCCTGATATTGAGACCTTTCCCCAAGTGCAGCAGCGTGCCGTCGCCGCAGTCGAGCGCTGGCGTCAACGTCCCGAAGTGGGCGCCTGGCCACTCTTTGTGGCCCATGCTGATGTGATCAAACTGCTCCTGGCCCACTACAGTGGTCTGCCTGCGCGCAGGGCTCCACTGCTGGTGATCGACAATGCCTCAGTGAGTATTGTGGAACTGGAAGGCGAGTTGCCTCCTCGTCTGGTAGCCGTTGGTTGGACTCCACGTCCAGGCTGGTTGCGTCTGCCGGAGGCTCCTGCGTCGGGGGCTTCAGACCCGGCGGCCCCTCCTTCCTCATCTACGGCGGTCTCGTCTGATGGTGGCAGCCAGTCTGGGGAAAAAGGTACAATAGAAGGAGAGGCTTAGCGCGCTGTCTGGCTGTCGTGTATGCTGAGAGAGAGCTGGAAGGAAAGAAGCAGCATGTTTGATCCGCGAGATCCTTACGAGCGTTACTGGTGGCATTACGAGTCGCGCCGCCCGCTCTCGATTGCGCAGATCATTGCCCTAGGCTCAACTGATGCAGAGACCGTGGCCCTGGTCTGGTTGATGCTGGAGCATGGCGCTTCGCTGACTGTGGCTGGTCCGACGGACCCTCAGCCCGGCGTTGGCAAGACAACGACGCTGAATGCTCTGCTCCAGTTTCTCCCCGAGGGGACGGCGCTGGCCTATATGTCCGGCATGTATGAGGATTTCTCGTTCACGCGCTTGCCGGAGGTCGATCCTGCCCGCACCTACGCTCTCTGCAATGAGGTCAGCGATCACTTGCCAATCTATATGTGGGGACGGGTGGCCCGCCGCTATTTGCGGCTGCCCGCTCAGGGCTTCCATATCGCGACCAGTGTCCACGCGGATACAGTCGATGAGGTGATCCGCATGTACCGTCGTGACCTGCGCCTGGAGGCGGAAGATATTCGCCGCCTGGGCCTGGTGATCAATATAGGCCTGGTAGGCCGTATCTATCCACCTCGCCGGCGTTGGTTTACCACGCATTATCTGCATCCTGCCGCTCCGCCTGAGCGGCCCGACGAGATCGTGAAGCTGCCTCTTTCCATCTGGGACCCTGAGCACGATAGCTTTGAGCATGCCGATGCCTGTGTCATTGATGAGCTGGCTACGATCGCTGGCCTCTCCTCTCAGGAATTTAGGGCCGCCTTTAAGCGTCGCGTGGCCTGCCTTCAGGAAATCTCTCAAGGGCGCGGAATCGATATGAACGAAATGTTCGATGCTATCGAAAAGGTACGTCAGCAGGAGCGTCAGCAGCGTTCCTGAGTCGCCTCGCCTTGGAATGGCGGCCTGGCCCCAGTGGAAATATCTGCGCTTTGTCCGCGTGTTCTATGTAATGGCTACAGCATGGCGCTGTAGCCTTCATGGTACGTTGGTGTCTTCCGCCTGCGTTCAGGATCGGAAAGGAGGGATGCCTGTGTCCGCGCATCTGCTCTTAATTGCGAGTGAAGGACGCTGGCCCCGCATCTGCAACTCGTGAAGGGATCTTCCAATTCTGAAAAGGAGAAGGAGTTTACGTGTTATGAGGCATGCCATTGCCATGCTCTGCGTCCATACGTCTCCGCTGGATATGCCGGGACAGACGCCGGACGCTGGCGGCATGAATGTCTATATTCGTTCTCTGGCGCGCGAGCTTGGGCAGCGCCAGATCGCTGTTGATATCTTTACCCGTCGCACCGATGAGCATCTTCCTCCAATCGTTCCGTTGGGACCACGCACGCGAGTAATCCACGTTGAGGCTGGCCCGATCGCGCGTTTGCCAAAGCAGGATCTCTACCCCTATCTCCCTCAGTTTTGTGCCGCTGTTGAGTCCTTCCGTCTCAGTGAAGGCCTGACCTATGACCTTGTTCATAGTCACTATTGGCTCTCGGCTTGCGCTGGCTTGGAGCTGGCCCGGCGCTGGGGGATCGCTCATGTGACAATGTTTCATACCCTGGCTCGTGTGAAGTTGCTGAGCGATCCGTCTAGCCAGGAGCCGCCGCTCCGCGCGCAGATGGAAGCACGCGTTGTGGCCGAGGTCGATCGCATTATTGCCGCGACTACTGAGGAGCGGCTGCATTTGCTCAATCTCTATGCTGCTTCGCCCGTGCGCATTCGTGTTATTCCCTGTGGGGTTGATTTGCGCCACTTTGCCCCGCAGGATCGTTTCAAGGCCCGTCAGCGCTATCAGTTGCCGTTTGATCGTCCGCTGATCCTTTTTGCCGGACGCCTGGACCCCTTTAAAGGGCCTGATATGCTCCTGCAGGCCCTGGCCCTGATGGAGGAACAGGCTGAGGCGGTCATTGTCGGGGGCAAATTGCGAGGCGATCGAGAGCTTCAGCGTTTGCGGCGGCTCGCCGCCTCGCTCGGGTTGACCTCGCGGGTGCATTTTCTGGGGGCGCTCCCGCCCTGTGAGATGCCCTTTATCTATAGCGCCGTCGATGTGACGGTTGTGCCTTCCTGTAATGAGAGCTTTGGTCTGGCGGCGGTTGAGTCGCTGGCCTGTGGAACACCCGTGGTCGCAACCCGTGTCGGAGGGCTGGCTGCCATTGTGCGCCACGGCGAAACCGGCTATTTAGTGCCGCGTTGCCCCAGCTTCTTCGCTGAGCGCCTGGATTTCATGCTGCATCACCCTCTCTTGCTTGCTCAGATGCGTCGGGCCGCGCGCCCCTCGGTCATGCGTTTCAACTGGCAGCAGATTGCTGCTCAGGTGATGGGGGTCTACGCTGAGCTACTCAGTGACACGCGCTGCCTGCTAGCACAATAGCAGAGAAGAGTACACCTGGCCTCTATCCCGGCGCCGTGACCTGCCGCCTGATCTGGAGGCAGGGCGGCGACAGTTCACGGCTCCTGTACTCTTGCTGGAGCTGTCAAAAGGAGAAGGCGAGCAGAGACATGGCATGAGAAGGAGGGATGAGCGATGACACGCGCGCGTCTACGTGACTTGGGCATCGCTGTAGGACGGTTACCCCCTGGTCGCTTCAATGCCATTACGGATGTGCCTGGGGTGCTGGTGGGCCACTGTACGCTGATCTATGATGAGCCGCGGGTGGCGCGCACAGGGGTCACGGTGATTGTGCCGCGTGAAGGGGCAATCTGGACTGATCAGGCCTTTGCTGGCTATTTCAGTCTCAATGGCTGTGGCGAGATGACCGGTACAGCCTGGATTGAGGAGGCCGGCTTGTTGCATACGCCCATTGCCATCACCAATACGAATGCGGTGGGTGTGGTGCGCGATGCCCTTTGCGCCTTCCCCGCAGAGCAGCAAGGGGAAACAGACCTGGCGGCGGTCTCCTCCTCGTGGACTGGGGCCCTGCCAGTAGTGGGGGAGACCTGGGATGGCTGGCTCAACGATATTGCTGCTTTTCATGTGCGCAAGGAGCATGTTTTTCAGGCACTGAGAGCGGCTCAGGGGGGAGCTGTTCCCGAGGGGAACGTCGGTGGCGGTACAGGGATGATCTGCCACGAGCTGAAGGGTGGAATTGGAACCGCCTCGCGCCTGGTCGAGCTAGGAGATGCGCGCTATGTAGTGGGGGCCCTGGTCCAGGCCAACTATGGTGCGCGCCATCTCCTACGTGTTGCTGGCGTGCCGGTGGGGCGTGAACTCGGCTATGAGGTGGTGCCCAGTCCTTGGGTCTCCCTGCCACCTGCTTCCGGGCGAGAGGGGGCCGGCTCAATCATTGGCATTCTTGCCACCGATGCGCCGCTTTTGCCCCTGCAGTGCAAGCGCCTGGCTCGCCGGGCTGCGCTCGGGCTGGCGCGAGTGGGAGGCATCGCCAGCAATGGCAGTGGCGATCTCTTTCTCGCCTTTGCTACCGGTAACCATCTGCCTGCAGGCCAGCAACGGCCCTACACGCTAACGATGTTACCTCACGATCAGCTTGATCTCCTCTTCGAAGCTGCCGTTGAGGCCGTCGAAGAGGCCATTCTCAACGCGCTCACCGCGGCTGAAACTCTCAGCGGCTGGCAAGGCCATACGGCCTATGCCTTGCCTCTGGACGAGCTGCAGCGCATTATGATGCGTTACCATTAGCAGCCTGCTGTCCGCGCGCAAAGGGGCGCAAGTAGCTGGCCAGTCGTGGATGCAGCGCCTGCAACATTGCCAGATCCTCCTGAGTAAGAGGGCGAATCAGGGCCAGCAGCAGAGCTGCGCCAGCAAGATAGAGCAAACCCGTGAGAACAAGAGTCGGGAGGTTAGAGGGACGCAACAGTAGAGAGGGGGTAGCGGCTAGCGCCAGCCCGAGCAGCAGGCGTAGCGTATAGCCCAGCGGATAGCGTTCGGGCAGCAGCCGCCGGAGAAAGCTAAGCAGCAGGGCGCCACCGATGACCTGAGCGAGGCCATCGGCGATCAGGGCGCCGGCTGGTCCCCAGCGCGGGATAAGAACGACTCCCAGGATGATGAGCGAGAGCAGGCTAACCCACTGGCCAAGCACCACCTGCCAGGCTCTGCCTACCACATAGAGCGTCGACTGATGGACGCTCGTGCCGAGGGTCCGAATCAGAATCTGGAAGACCAGGAAGAGCGCCAGGAGAGGCCCAACAGGCTCATAGCCCTGATAGAGCAGATGGGCAATGAGCGCAGCGTTGAAGAAGCTGAAGACCAGGACCGGGGCCGCGAGCAGCGTTTCAATCTTGATGAGGGCCTGCCAGGAGCGCGCGAGACGCGCATAGTTCTGGCCGACAAAAGCCGCCGCCAGGGCTGAGCCGGCCACGCCACCGAAGCCAGTGACCATGAGCAGGCTGGCAGTATGACCGAGCTGATAAGAGAGGTTGAAATAGCCAATTTCCGCTAGCGGCACGGCGAAGCTCCCCAGCATGATGATGACCGTTTGCTTGAGCAAGGCCCCAGAGACCAGGTTTGTGAGCCAGGCTGAAAGGCCAAGGCGGATCACTGGCCGCAGCGGCTGGTAATAGCTTGCTCTTGCTCCGCGCTTGAGTAGAAGGGGGGCCTGCCAGATCAGAAAAGCCGCGGCGCTAGCGAGTGAGACCAAAGCTTGCATCCAGAGCAATCCATCGACGCTTCCACCCAGTAGCAGCACCAGATAGCTCAGGGGAAGCTGGACAAGCTGGGCCAGGCTGCCGATCACAAAGACCAGGCGCATGCGCATAAAGGAGGCGCAGACAGCGGTCTGCAGGCTGAAAATGCCGTTGCCGAGAACGTAAAACGCGATAGGCGTAATATGATGGAGTAACTGAGGATTGCGCAAGCCATTGGCCAGATCTCTCGCCCAGGTCCACGAAGCAGGTAGAAGGCTGAAGGGCCAGGCCAGGGCCGGCAAGGCGAAAAGCATGACTCCCATGCATAGCACATGCGTCAAGCAGCGCAGGAGCAACAGCCGTCGGATGAGGGCTGCGGCTGCAGGCTGCCCGTGCTCTGCCAGCACTCTTGGCACATAGGTGGTTGTAGCATCCTCCAGTCCGAAGGCGACGATGTAGGCAATAGTGTTAAAAGCTGACGTTGCCACCGCGTAAATGCCATAGAGTTCATGGCTATTGACGAACGCACGGGTAATGATGAGCGTTAGAATAAAGGAAGAGAGAAAAAACCACAGCCCGTATACCTGATTGAGCAAATAGCTGATAGGCGTTCGGCGCAGCAAATGACGGGCCTCGGCCTCAGCTCCACTCTGCTCCTGGCTCGCTGCTAAACCGCTGGTCAGATCAGAAGCAGAGCCTGAACCTGCCTCCTGCTCATCGCACTGACCGCCTTCCTGTTTGCTAAGTTCTCCCTCAAGCGTTGCCAGACGAGCCGGCTGGCTTGCTTCGCTCCCGCCGGACTGAGCATCCTCGTTGGGAAGCTGGCCTGTGTAGAGGCGTTTCAGTCGCAAAGGGTGAAACCTAGGGCGCTGCATAGCTCGTAGTATACACCTTTAGCTAGATTGGTGCAGCTTGAAGACCTGTCGCCCTAGCCAACCAATCCCACCCAGCAGGGCGAACAGCTCCAGCGTGTTCACATTGGCCGTCACATGGTCCGGTGAGACCAGGTAGAAAGCTCCGACCTTGAAGGTAGCGGCCACCAGAAAGAGACCCAGGCTGAACCAGGCTGGCAGGGTAGCGTAGAGCAAGGCCCGCTGCCAGGCATGGCAGAGGAAGCCAATCAGCGTAGGGAGCAGGTACAGTAAGGCTGCCACAACCGGGGCAAGCATCGGCGGATAGGGGCCGTCTAGCGCCGCCTCTGCCGATTGGGGGAGGAGGCGCGTCCACAGTTGAGCCGGCACCAGCGCCGTTAACACGAGCAGGGTCTCCAGGGCAATCAAACAGAGAACAGTAATATGCCAGCGTCTCTCTTGTTCAGCGGTTGGCACACTTAAACGCAACATTATGGTTTCTCTTTCTTTTAAGGTATGATACGCTCAAAGCATGGATGCATCATAGAAACGCTTCCGTACCTTTGAAACGAGAGAGAGCTACTGAGGGAGATGCAGCAGCCCCAATTGGTATTTCAGCAGCAGAATGCGGCGGACTGACTCATCGATCCGCTGGACGCTCAGCGTACCGGCCTCGACGGCTGATTTCAAAGCCGCTAGCATGGAGGCCGCTGTTTGGGCTGAGATCGGTCCCATGAGCAAATCGGCTCCGGCCTGCACTGCCATCACTGCTGCCTGGCTCTCGCTATAATGTGCGCTGACGCCCTCCATCGTAAGGCTATCAGTAATGACCACCCCCTGAAAGCCGAGCTGCTGGCGCAGAATACCGGTGATCACCTTGGGCGAGAGCGAGGAGGGGGTACTGCTATCGACCGCCGTCACGATCTCGTGAGTCACCATGACGGCATGGACCTGCCCCTGTTGGATTAACGTCCGATATGGTAACCAATCGTTGGTCTCCAATTGGGCCAGGCTGCGGGTGAGAATAGGCAGCCCGCTGTGAGGATCGACGCTAACATCGCCCAGGCCTGGGAAATGCTTCAGCGTCCCAAAGACCTGGCCGCTTTGCTGCAGTCCTTGCAGATATGCCCCGGCCATGCGTGTCACAACTGCGGGATCGTTGCCAAAAGTGCGCGTGTCTAGCTGAGGATTATAGACGCTGGTCACGTCCACAACCGGGGCTAGATTCAGGTTAATGCCGTAGGCGGCCAGATCGTGGGCGTCTTGTAGGCCGGCTGCCCGAGCACGCTCGGGATCGTTAGAGGCGCCAATTTCGGCGGCTGAGGGACGCGGACCGTCAAGACCGCGCAGGCGATCAACGCGACCTCCTTCCTGGTCGATGGCGATGAGTGGAGGAATGCCGCTGCCGGCAGTGCGCGCCCCTGCCTGAATCTCCTGAGTCAACTGCTTCAGTTGGGGGGCGCTCAGAATGTTATTGTTAGCAGTGAACAGAATAACAGCGCCAACATTTTGTTGGGTAACCATAGTGCTGAGATCGAGTGAATAATAAGGGCCAGTGAATTGTACAAAGAGCATTTGCCCCAGCTTTTGATCGAGCGTCATATTACGTAGAATCAGATTAATATAAGCTGAAGGAGTAAGCTGCTGCTGCGAGCCGTGCTCTGTCGTGCGGGTCGCTGGTGTAGCGGAGGGCAAGGCCGAGCGAATCTGCTGCAGGACATTTTTAGAGCTGCTGCCTGCTCCCCAGAGCATAAAGGCCCAGCCCTGTGGCCCCAGTAGCTGAGCGAGACTGGTCATGCTGGCATTGGCGACCAGGACGAGCAGGAGCACTATCAAAGCAAGAGCCTGACCGCGGCTCAGCTGCCAGCTCTGCTCATGTCCCCGTCCGCTGGTTGCCGCCAAAGCAGGCAGTTTACGCGTGGGTAGCAGTGCCAGGGCAGAGGCCGCCCGCTCCGCCAACTTCACTCCAGAAGGGGAAGGAAGGGCGGAAGTAGCAACAGCAGCAGATAGCTTCAGCGTCTCAAGCTCGGCCAGGCGAGACTGTTGCTCTGCCGAAACCGGCGGAGTAGGCAGCTCTCTAGTCTCCTGCTGCGCGATCTCTTCAGCCTGCTCCTCGCGAGAGTGCTCGTCTGAGGCCGGCTCCGGGTGGTCAAGCGGCGTCAGGAAGGGGGCCTGTAACCTTCTAGCATCGGCCCCGCTGCCGGCCTCTGTACCGGCGTGCGGGGGGCGACGTTTGGACGAAGGCCTGCCGGGAATCCTGATCACGGCCAACTTGACAGTATCCTCATCCTCGACACCCGCTTCAGCAGGTGATGCCTCTGGTCTCTTGCTCTGGCCGGGCGGTTGCTCTCTCTCCATAATCGTGATACCTCGTGATCGGTTGTTCCCTGTCTTAGGAATAGGCTTCTCTCTAACAGAGGAGCTTGCCACTCGCTTTGTTCTGTTGCTATTACCAATGACGTATGGCCTGGTTGCCGGTCCAGGGCCTTTTGTCCGTACTCTGGTGATCCACAGGCGCGCGGGGAGCCCAAAGCTGACAGACTGACTGACCAAGAGCTGAAGAACCCTCTTCCTCGCTGGCATAGGAGGAGCTTCGCGCCGCGCGGTCTCTCGCTCTCCCTCGCTATGCGTCAAGCTGAGGTTCATAAGTCTTCTGTGCCATAAGGTAGCCCTCCTGTGTGCTGGCTCTTCATTGCTCTCGGTTGCCTCCATGTTGACACTTGTTCAAGTCACCGCTTCTACGCTATACTGTGACTGCTATCAACCGGCAAGTTCTGCGAAAGGTCGCTGGACGGAATGAGAGCGGAACAAAATCCACAGGCCCTCGTGAGCATACAAAAACTGGGAGGCAGGGCGACAGCTCTACGGCTGCTCGCTTGGCCGCTGCTGGCTGGTGCCTTGGCCACCACGGCCGGCTTCGCCATTGAGCTGGTGCCGCACTGGTTGCAATACGTGGCTTTTCACTGGCCGCTGAGACAGGGAGAGGGCCGACAGCCTGCTTTGTTGTTGTCTCTTGCTTCCTGGCTTCCTACGCTCTCCTTAAGTGGATGGTGGTCACTGGCCATTCCTGTGGGGGTTGGCCTGGCTGTCTTTGTAATCACTGGCCTGCTGCGCCGCCCGCTAGCCCTCCGCGCCTATGCTCGCTCTGCTCGCTCTTCTTTGGCAGGACCGCAGACCGGCCTCCCTCTCTTCACTACCTCTAGTATCTACGAAACGGCGCTCGCTTACTATCAGGATATCACTGATCAGAGCGCTCTGCCATATAAACAGGACCTGACTTTCTCTGCTTTGTTGCAGGAGCCATCCGCTCAGTTGCTGCTCCTGGGCGCTTCAGGCACCGGCAAAACTTTTGCTCTCTCTCAACTGCAAAAATTTGCTCTCGATGCTTTCCTCCGCAGTGGAGGAAAAGGGGCCAGATTGCCCATATATCTCTCTCTAGAGCACTATAGCCTCTATCTTAATAGAAGATCGTCGATAAAATTGGGGACGGAGTTGGGGAGTGAGCTAGCGGCGGGGCAGCGTGAGGATGGGGTAGAAGGGCGAGCTGCGGATAGGCGTGTGGCGGTAGCCAGTCTGCAGCCGGAGGCGACCCTCTTTGACTTTCTGCTAGAGAGCCAGGCGGTGGGTTTGCGACATGTGCGGCCCTATCTGAGTCAGCTAGCGGAGCGTGGGCAGTTGTTGCTCCTGTGCGATGATTTTCATCTGGTTGAAGCGACCTTCCGCGAAGCCATCATCGCTGAACTCACTTACCTCATGAGGCAAACGGGCAATCGTCTGGTGGTGAGCGCCTGCGATCTCTCTCATGAGGCTCTGCCCGAGCTTGAGCGCTTGCTGACAGAAGGCGAGATGGCTTGCGCTGTATTTGCTCCTCTTCCACCCGCGCTGGTCCGGCGTTTCGTTGAGCAGGCACTGCAAGAGCAGCAAATCGTGGCGCGGCGACAATACACGGCTGGTCAGATCATGCATGCGCTTGAAGATAGTCGCCTGCGCTATCTCTGCAGTCTCCCCTTAACTCTCTTTAGCTTTCTAGAGATTCTAGACACGCTCGATCTGAGAGATCCAGAGCAGTTTGATAGCCGTGGGCGTCTGCTGGACCGCCTGCTGCACCTCTGGTTAGCGCGCGAGCTGCGCCAGAAGCGCTGGCGGCGTGGAAAGCAAAGAATCACAGAAGAAGAGCTAATAGCCCTGCTTCGTCAACTGGCCTGGCTCCTCTACCAGAGTGGTGCCCGGACCCTCATGGTGCTACCCGCTGCCCGGGGGCGCCGCCAGCGAGCGGGGGCGCGTGCAGCCGCGCTGGCTCTTCCTCGCTGGCTTGAAGAGAATCGCTCACTCTTGTCAGGTCAGGGAGCCGTGCTTCCGACAGATGTGCAGGCGCCGCTCGCTGATCCCCCCCTGCTAGAACAGCAACTGGCCTGCCTGGAGGCCGCTGGCCTGTTGACGCTCAGCGCCGACAGCCTGCGCTTCCGTCATCCCTGGCTGGTTGAGTATCTGGTCGCTGGCGTCTTGCTGGAGATCGATCAGGAGGCAGACCAGGGAATAGGGGAGCGTCAGACGGTGCTAGCCCTGTGTTGTGACGATGCTGCGCGTTGGGCTGGCCCGGTGGCCATGTGGGCGGGCATCGTAGATGAACCGCTGGAGCTGGCAGAGCGCTTTGCGAATTTTGGAGAGGCTCATCCTACCTCTGCCGTAGCCGCCAGTGCTTTAGCCCTCATCTGCGTTGGGGTCGCCTGGCGTCCTCCGCGCTCTATGCCTGATGAGCCGCTGAGCTTACCTCCGCGCCTCTTGCGCTTACTCACTGGTGTCCTGCGCGACACTACTGGCCTTGAGCGCTTAGCCCATCTCATTGCGCGCTTTGCGGCAGAAGGAACGCTGGAGGTCTATCAGGGGCTACTGCCAACGGTCATGCTGCCCGGCATTGAAAACCTGTTGCGGCTCTGTGATCAAAAGCCGCTGCTCGATCGCTTTTTCGATTATCTCTATGAAGTCATCGACCTGCCCGCTTATGATACCCAGGTGCGTCGTCTGATCCCTGTGCTAGGGCGTCTGGGCGAGGGGGTGATCCCCTATGCTGCTGAGTTGGTACAGCCGGCAGCCGATCATTCTCTCCGTCTACGGGCGGCGGCGGTCCGTATTCTTGCCCGCTGTGATGCGCAGCAGGCGGTTCAGCCGCTGCTCGATTGCCTGAGCGACAGTGAGCAAGTCATTGTCGAAGGGGCGCTGAAAGCCCTGATTCGTCTTGGTCCAGCGCGGGCCTTAGAGCCATTGCTTGAGGCCTTAGAGCAGTACTTACCCGGTATGGCGGCTGCCCGGCAAGTACTGCGGGCCATTCTGGTCGTGCTTGACTATTTTCTCAGCGAAGCTGATCCACAGCGTGGCCTCTCTCAGGAGCAGCGCACGCGCGTGCTCAATGCTGTCTGTCCGCTCCTGTCCGGGCAACAGCCACCCGAAGTGCAGCGCGCAGCTCGTGATCTGCTTATCCGCCAGCTTCAGAGGCAGCCGCAGCCCGAGTGCGTCCAGCTCTTGATCCAGGCCCTGGCTAGCTCGGATGATCTCCTGGTGCGCAATGCTATTCGCGTTCTGCAGCAGGGTGATGCGCGCCTGACTCCCTTGCTCTTAGAGCAGTTGGAGAGCCAGGGCGCCGATGTGGTGCGGGCTCGCGTGGTTGAAGTGCTGGGGGGTATACGCGATCTGCAGGCTTTGCCTGTATTACTCAAAATGTTAGCTGATAGTTCTCCATTGGTGCGTCAGCAGGTGGGGATTGCCTTACAACATGCCTATGTGCCCGAAAGTATTCCTGGCCTGATTGAGTTGGTGCTGCGGGGCAAGGAGGAGCAGGTGGCCGGGCTGGCTGCGCGTATCCTCGGTGAGATGGGGGAAGAGGTGGTTGAGCCTATCTTACAGGCTCTCCCGCAGATCGTTCCAGGCCGTACACAGTTGCTCATCCAGGTACTGGAAGGATTAGATGACCCTCGGGTCATTCCTGCGCTTGTGAGTCTCTTGCAGGAGGCTCGGGCCGAGACACTGCTGACGGTGGCTATTGTCCGGGCTTTGAGCCGTTTTTCTGATGCGCAGGTGGTGCCACCGCTGATTGCACTGCTCGACAGCAAAGAGACGCTTGTCTATGAAGAGGCTATTTTGGCGCTGAGCCGTTTGCGTGAGGTGGCGCTCTCGGATCTGTTGGAGGCTCTGGATGTCGAACCGGAGCGCGAGACGGTGGTTACGGCCCGGGCCCGACGGGCGATTTTGGGCATGGAGCCATTTCCGGGCGAGCAGCTTATTGCCGTGCTTACCCACGGGAGCGAGGCTCAGGTGAGGCAGGTGGCGAGAATCTTCCAGGAGCGAGGGGCCGAGGCAGCCTTGTTGCTCGTCCATCATCTTTTCCATCCTGATGCCCGAACCAGGAGTTATGTTCGTCAGATTCTCGATGGCATGGCGGGACAAGTTTTGGTACCAGCTCTGCTGGAGGTACTGAATCGCCCGGCCTGGCGCCCGGTCCTTGCCGAATATCTGATACGCTATCCGGCTGAGGCTGTACCGCCGCTGATCAGCCTCTTAGGTGATCCTGAGCGTGGCGATGCGGCTGTCTCGGTGCTGTTGCAGTTCGGACCTGAGATTCTCTCAGCGATCGTGCCGGGGCTGGCCCAGGAGGATGAGCTAGCGAGGAGGCGCGCCCAGCAGTTGGTGATCTCGCTGGTGCGTCAGCAGCCGGAGGCCGTAGAGCAGGTGGTCCAGCTTTTTAGTCCCTCGTTACCTGCGCGTGCCTATGAAAGCCTGGTGGAGATCCTTGCTGGCGATCTCGCTGATCTGGCTATTCCGGCCCTCCTGGCAGGATTGGGCGACGCCTATTTGCTTGGGGGGGTCTCTGAGGTGCTGGCGCGCTTGGCCCGGCGTCGTCTTACGCCCGCTGGACGTGAGGCGCTGGCGGGCCTGGTCGAGGCCCTGCGCTCGGAAGAGCGCCGGCATGGCGCTGAAATCACGCTGGTGGAGCTGGGCGAGCTGGCGGTTGGGCCTGTGGGCGAGTTGATCACTGATTCAGATCCCCAGGTGGCGCGCGCTGCGCGGCGGATTCTGCGCGATATCGGTACGCCGGCCCTTCCCTTTATCTGGGCGGCCTGTAGTGATCTGGCCAATCGTCAGCGGCGTGAGGCTGCTCTGGAGATTTTCCGCAGTATGCCGACGCTTGTCATTAAGGATGAGCT
The DNA here is from genome assembly GCF_059696725.1 of Thermogemmatispora argillosa. Taxonomy (NCBI): domain Bacteria; kingdom Bacillati; phylum Chloroflexota; class Ktedonobacteria; order Thermogemmatisporales; family Thermogemmatisporaceae; genus Thermogemmatispora; species Thermogemmatispora argillosa. The sequence goes on from NZ_AP019377.1 coordinate 4,228,518, forward strand.
TCTCTCTCATCTCGCCAGCCGGACAGTGCAAGAGAGCGCTATGGCGGCTACGCTCTTACAGGAGCGCATCCACGATGAGGCGAATAGCGCTGACCCTTCGCGTCAGGAGATGGTCCCGGCTCTGCTGGAGTATGTGCAGCACCCTCAGAGCGATGAACGACTCTGCCGGCGTATTCTGGCTCTGCTCCTGCTGATGGGAGGCGAGTATATCGTACAGCATCTGGTTCAGGCCCTCTATGCGCGCTCAGAGCGGCAGGATCTCTTGATGCGGTGCTTCCTCTTCCTGGGACGAGAGGGCGAGACGGCTCTGTGGGAGATGTATCATGATCCTGAGACGCCGCCGGATCTGGCCAATCAGGTGGTCAGTGTTTTGGGCATGCTGCGCGCCTATCCTGAGATCTGCGAGCTGGCTCTGAGCCTCAGTCAGTATGGGCTCACGCTAAATAAGGAGCGGCTCCAAAGCCCTGATCAGTTAGAGATTTCTTTGCGAGCCTTGGGGGGTCTTCTGGCGGGAGGACATTGGAATGTCGAAGCGCTGGAGGAGCTGCGTCAGCGCTTGAAAGAGGGCAGTGCAGAGCGCGATTTGGTGGAGGTCCTTCTCGGCTGGCGCTATGGGGCCTACATTACTCGCCTGGAAAACGATTTGCAGAGTGTCGAGCAGGCTCACAAGGAAAATATGCGTAACTTGACAATGCAGCTCCTGCAGGCTCGTAGCCAGATTAGCGATATGGAACACGAACGGGAGAATCTGGAGGATTCTCTGAAGAAGACGCAACAGGAGCTTGATGCTGCACGGCAGGAACTCGCTCGTTTAACACAGGAATGTCAGCGTCTGCAGCAAGAGCATGGGACCCAGAGTGAGGAGCTAGAGCAGGCTCAGCAGGCTATTCAGCGGCTGCAAGAGCGCTTGAATGTGGTCGCTCATGAGAAACGCCTACTGCAAGAACAGATTAATCAGTTGCACGCCCACAATGCTCAGCTTGTTGAGCAGATCAATCTCCTCCAGGGTGCAGAAAACCCGTGAGGGCCGGCCCGGCGCGGGCATAGAATAGACCGCACCGGTAACCCTGGGTTGACCAGAGAGCAGCGCGCTCGCTGGCGAACAGCAAGACTCTGGCCCGGTGCGGCCTGCGTGTCCACTGGGGCTAGTCCTTGTGCTCGCCGCCCATAAGTAGCTCAGGCTCTTGCGGCTGGCGGCGATGGCGGCTGTAGAGGGCGTAGTCCCAATCCAAATAGGCTTTGGGGAGCATGTCCTCCGGGGTCCATTCATGCTGCTGCCCGTATTTCCCCTGGTATTCCTTGAGCGTTTCGCCGACGTATTCAAAGGTGATCTGGCAGATGCGGAAGCCGACGGGAACGACAATCGTAGTCATGGTATGGTTGCTGATCTCCATTGTCCAGCGACTGATATAGCCTACGTCGCCCACGCCTGCGCAGCGACAGACCGACAGACCCGAGCGAGCTACTGTGCTGCGGGCATACATTTTGCCCAGGTAGCCATTGCGCCCGCCGATAATTTCTTGCGTATGTGCAAGAATGGTGGTTCCTGGGCGAATAGCGATTTGGCCATTCTTCGCACGGCGTGGTTCGCCCCAGTAGCGTCGGATCTCTTCCGGGTTGTCTAGATGGAGGATCTCGACATTGGCATCGCCCTGAAAGTACCACTCACCCAGACGGCAATCGTAGGAGTTCGTTCCTAGCTGGCGCTCGTCAAAAGGCTCGATGACTATATTGCCGCGTGCAAGCTCCTCTTTGATACGCTTATCCGATAGCAGCATAGTTCCTCATTCCTCCGCACTGGATGAACTGGCGCTACTGACCTACCCACCGTCGTCAGGGTGCGGCTCCGTTCCTGGGCGTTGCCGAGACGCGTGTGTCGGCGCTGGCATCGCTGCCGATTCTTAGTTGCTGATCCTGAGCCGGTCAGAAATCGGTGGGAAGGAGAGCGATGGTGTAGCTGCTATGGTATCACATCTGGGCTATTTTGTCTGCGCGCCTGGCCCGCCTGGCCTGTCTGATCTCAGTTCGCCTTGCCTGGCACAGAGCGTTTGCCAGATGTGCTCAATCAGTTCCTCGCTGGCCTGGGTCACTTCTAGGGTCTGGTCAGTGAAAGGGAAAAAGGCCTGATCCCGGCTGTGATGCTTGATCCAGCGACTGATGATCATGATTTGGTCGATCTCTACCTGGCCAATGATGACCGGAGGCTTTTTTAGTAGTGCTGCCCTGGCCAGCAACCTGCACAGCGCTCGGCGGGTGGCCTGCTCCTCATGGGGGACACGCTCTAGCTCAATCAGGCGACCATGACGGATCAAGAAGATTTCGTTCTGACCTTCCCAGGCGGAAGGGTAGGCAATGAGAAGGTTGTTAGCGGCAATGGCGCTGGCGATCAGGCGCTGGCTGATGAGCGCTTCCTCTGTACTATGGAGCATGTCGCGCAAGTGCGCGGCCCGCTCATATTGCAGCTCCTGGGCGGCTGCCTCCATCTGGTGGCGCACGTGGGCCAGAAGTTGAGGACGCTCCCCTGCTAGAAAGGCAGAGACCTCCTCGATCAGCTGATGGTAGCGGTCTGGGGTAAGCTGGCCATTGCAGGGGGCCAGACAGCGACCGAGATGGTAGCGGAGACAGGGCGTGCTGGGTGCCACCTCAGGCGGTAGGGGCCGGGTGCAGGTGGGTAAAGGAAAAAGACGCTGTAGTAGCTCTAGCGTCAGCTCGGCACTGCGTCCACTGCGAAAGGGACCAAAATAGCGAGCGCCATCGGCCTCGGGCTGACGAGTAATGGTGAGGCGTGGAAAGGGATGCTGGACATCGATCTTGAGAAAAGGATAGTGCGCGTAATCGCGTAGCTGGATGTTATAGGGGGGCTGCAGTTCTTTGATGAGTTGGGACTCGACAAGCAGCGCCTCCAGTTCGCTCCCAAGGGGACGAGTCTCGATGGCCTGCACGTGCTGGAGCAGGCGCGCGATCCTCGGATTACAAGCAGAACGCTGGTGATAGTAGGAGGCCAGGCGTGTCTTTAGGCAGCGGGCTTTGCCCACATAGAGCACCCGGCCCTGGCTATCTTTCATCAAATAGACGCCGGGCTGCGCGGGAAAAGTACGGCGCCAGGCCGGATTAAGCTGCCGAGTTCTCACGCGTGAGGGGCTGGCAGAAAGAGCGGCGCCGCCCCTTTCCTCGGTCACTCCTGTCTCGGTCTGCCAGGCGGCGTCTTGTAAAGCTGATCGCCCTGGCAGGCTAAAGAGTCTGGCGCTCCCCGCGTTCGGCTCCTGACCTCGCTGGCCGGTGACCGGCAGCAAGCACTGCTGAAGCTGAGCGTAGCTTGTTATGCCCTGGTGCTGGGCCAGCCGCAGCAGCTTGACGAAGAGCAGAGCCGTTGCCTTGGCATCGGCCAGCGCCCGGTGAGGAGTTGTCAATGGAACGTGCAAGCGCTCTGCAAGAGCCGCCAGACTGAAACGCCGTTGATGGGGGAGCAGATAACGGGCCAGCGCGAGGAGATCGATCCCTTGGCGGGGCCAATCTAAATTGAGGCGCGCCGCCTCGTAAGCAAGAAAGTGCAGATCGAAGCTCAAGTTATGTCCAACGAGGATGGCTCCGCTGCAGAAGCGCAGCCACTCGGGCAAGAGCATCTCGATGCGAGGCGCAGCCGTCAGCCTGTGCTCGTCGAGGCCGGTCAAGCGCACGATGGCTGTGGGGACTGACCGCTCAGGATTCACCAGACTATGAAACTGCTCTTTGATCTCCTCGCCACGCAAGCGCCAGGCCCCCAACTCAATAATGCGGTCCCGCCCCGGCCTCAGTCCCGTGGTCTCGATATCCAGAGCGACAAAATCCAGGCTTGTCAGCGAGCGCTGCCAGAGGCTGGCGGTCTCAGTAGCAAGCCACCAGCGCCCCTCAGCATCGCGCTCAAAGAGATGGGAGCTTGCCAGGAAGCGAGCGATCGATTGGTGCTCGAAGCTCTCTAAGGCCGGCTCTGCTCCTTCCGGAAGACGTTGCACAAGGGTAGCCACATCCAGCGACCCACCTGCTGCCTGGAGTACAGCGTCCATTTCCCATAAGAGACGACCGGAGCTGGCTACAAACTCCGGCTCCTCAGCATAGTGCACTGATAGCCTCGACCCAGACATATGGTGCTGCTAACCAGCATCCCTTTCTTTACACGTGCCTGACAGAAAAGAGACGAAAGGCCTGCAACCAGGCCCTGACCCCCAATGCTACCCGTGCCAGAGAGGATAACATGAGCGGCGATAGACTGACAAGAGCGAGAGCAAGAAGATGCCAGGAGGGCTGGTTTCGGACGGCGCCGGGTCCCCAGTAGTCCGCTGAAGCCAGAACGGATCAGAGTTACGAACGGCTGGTTCTGGCCGACGATTGACCGGCCAGCAAAAGCCAGCTCAATCCCGCGGAGTGGCTCATCCGTCATCAGATGATATACTGATCCTATCACGCTCACCGAGGCGGTCCGCTCTCTCCGGCTGCGGATGGCTGGCCAACTAGAAAGGCCTGCTCAACGGCTGCACTACTGGACTGGGGGCAGGGAGCCGAGAGCGAAGAGAGCGCTGACTGAGCGACCAATACTACTGGCAAGTGAGAAGCGAAGATGGCGATAGACATGGAGATCCCAACGTTCCAAGATATCCTACGGGCCAGGCGACGCATTACCCCCTATCTGCCACGCACTCCTCTGCACAGCTATCCGGCCCTCAATGAACTACTCGCGGCCCACGTCTATGTCAAGCATGAGAACTATCAGCCGGTAGGGGCCTTCAAAGTGCGTGGGGGGATCAACCTGATCGCCTGTCTCACGCCCGAGGAGCGCGCCCGAGGCGTAATTGCGGCCTCCACCGGCAACCACGGCCAATCGGTAGCCTACGCCGCCCGCCTCTTCGGAGTCAAAGCGCGGATCGTAGTCCCGGAGGGGGCCAATCCCGGCAAAGTCGCAGCCATGCGCGGCATGGGAGCAGACGTCATTTTCTACGGCCCCACCTATGATGAGGCAAAAGCCCACTGCGAGGAGCTGGCGCAACAGCATGGCTACCGCTACATCCACTCGGGCGATGAACCACTGCTCATTGCCGGGGTCGCGACCCTGACGCTAGAGATCCTGGAGGACTGTCCTGATCTAGAGGTCCTCATTGTTCCCATCGGCGGCGGCAGCGGCGCTGCAGGAGCCTGCCTGGTAGCCCAGGCCGTCAATCCAGCCCTACGCATCATCGGCGTACAATCTGAAGCGGCCCCAGCGGCTTACGAATCCTGGCGCCGGGGGCAATTAGTCACCGCACCTAACCGCACCCTGGCCGAGGGCCTGGCCACCGGGGTCGCCTTTGCCCTGCCGCAGCGCATCCTACACCAGTATCTGCGTGAATTCGTGCTGGTCTCTGATAACGAAATCTTGCGGGCGATGGCCTGGATGGTCGAATTGGCCCATACCCTGGCCGAAGGAGCGGGCGCCGCTGCTCTGGCTGCGGCTTATCGCCTGCGAGACGAGCTGCGAGGCAAAAAAGTCGCTCTTGTTTGCTCAGGAGGTAATGTCTCGCTGGACCAACTGCAGCGCGCCCTGGCGCTCCATCTCCAGAGCCGCTAGCCTGCTGCTCGCCAGAGCTGCTGATCAAACGAGCGATCGGTAAGAGAGTGGTAGCTGCGCCCTGAGCGCCAGCTCTACAAGGAGATAAAGCGGAATGAGTGCTATCGTCCATATTCGAGAAATTGCGGTGGAAGATGCCGAAGCCTTCCTCCAGCTCTGCCATCGTCTCGACCAGGAGACACATTTCATGCTGCTGGAACCTGACGAGCGTACTCTGACGGTAGACGAGCAGCGGCAGGCGCTTGAGCGACTCATAGCTAGCGGGCGCGAGATGATCTTTGTGGCAGAAGAGAAGCAAAGTGGCCAACTTGTTGGCTACCTGGCGATTAGAGGAGGCACCTTTCGCCGCGAGCAACACCGGGCCTCACTGGTGATTGGAGTAGTGCAAGCCTTCAGCGGGCAAGGGATTGGAAGCCGCCTCTTCCAGGCAATGGAGCGCTGGGCCCGTCAGCGAGGCTTTCATCGTCTCGAACTGACGGTTATGGTTCATAATCAGCGAGCGCTGGCCCTCTATCACAAGCAAGGCTTTGTGATCGAAGGCAGGCGCTGCCATGCCCTCTACGTCGACGGTCGCTACGTCGATGAATACTACATGGCCAAACTCCTGGACTAAGTCATCTGAGCAACAGCCCCAGGCGCGCGAAGAAGCCCGGGCCGCCACCTGCGCTCTCCCGATCTGGGCTTCTTCGCCTGAGTTGACAGCCACCGTGGAAGGCTACACTGTTCCCTCTTTTGATCAAGCCTCAAACATGCTACAATAACTACCATGAGTGAGCTGACCTCGCGTATCGAACGCCTGCAATGGCGAGTTCACGAAACGATGGTGCGTCTTTGACCTGGCGCACAAACGAGAACAGATAGCAACTTTAGAGGCGGAGACCCTTCAGCCCGACTTCTGGTCGGATAATCGCCGAGCCCAGGCTCACATGCAGCGTCTCACGGCGCTGCGTGAAGAAGTTGACACCTGGGAGAGGCTGGAGAAGCAACTCCAGGACCTCGGAGAGTTGGCGCAGTTGCTGGAGGAGGAGCCAGATGCCGAGCTGGAGGCTGAGGTTGTGCGCTCGCTCACTGCCGTAGAGCAAGAAGTAGAGCAGCTTGAATTGGCCTTGCTCTTCAGCGGAGAGCATGATGAGCGCGATGCCATTCTCAGCATTCATGCCGGCAGTGGCGGCGTTGATGCCCAAGACTGGGCTGAGATGCTCCTGCGCATGTACTTGCGCTGGGCCGAGCGGCATCGTTTTCGCACGCAGATCTATGAATACAATGAAGGTGAAGAGGCGGGCATCAAAAGCGCCACGGTCGAGATTGCCGGGCGCTATGCTTACGGGCATTTGCGTTCTGAAATTGGAACCCATCGCCTCATTCGCCTCTCGCCTTTTGACGCCGCTCACCGTCGCCATACCTCCTTTGCCCGAGTCGAGGTTATCCCCGATATCGAGGATGCCATTGAGGTGACCATTCGCCCCGAGGATCTCGATATCGATACCTATCGCTCGACCGGGGCTGGTGGGCAGCACGTCAACAAAACCGACTCGGCGGTACGCATCCGTCATATTCCGACAGGAATTGTGGTCACCTGTCAGAATGAGCGGTCGCAGATCCAGAACCGTGAGGTAGCGATGCGCATTCTACGGGCGCGCCTCTACGAGCTGGAGCGCCGCAAGCGCGAAGAGGAAGTCGCGCGCTTAAAGGGCGAGTACGTCCAGGCCGACTTTGGTACCCAGATTCGCACGGTTACGCTGCATCCCTATACCATCGTCAAGGACCATCGTACCGGCTATGAGACCAGCGATACTCAGGGGTACCTGGCCGGTGATCTTGATCCCTTTATTCGCGCTTACCTCCAAATGCAAACGAGTCAAGAAGCGGCAGGCATCCAGCAGTAGCCTGGCGGGCGAGCAGACAGACAGGCGAGAGCCAACCGGGCAGAAGTCGGAGAAGGAAAGGAACCAGACCAGCGGTGGCCTTCCCTATGCCGCCGCTGGTCTGGTTCCTGTCTGCTGCGAGAGCCAGAGAGCGGCTGCTCAGAGGCTGACCAGCACTGGGGAGGGCAGGGCGGGCCAGATCCTCTCTCTTCATCATCCCTCCTTCTCCTGCAGCACGCTTATCTCTGGTGGGTGACAGCATAGAGGAGAGGAAAAGGGCGCTGGCCGGCGCTGATGGGAGAGAGCAACCCGCTCTTCTTCGCCCGTCCCCCCAGGGTAGGGAAAGCGTACTCTTCTCTCGTCCGCATCTTGACTTTCACAGCGAAGCGAATTCACGCAGGCCATAATAGCGCTCGGGATAGCGCAGCTTGCGCAGTGCTTTCACCTCGATTTGGCGAATGCGCTCGCGCGTTAGCTTGAAGCGGGCGCTTACCTCATCCAACGAATGAGAACAGCCATCCTGGAGACCATAGCGCATCTCAAGAATAGTGCGCTCACGAGGATTGAGAATCTCCATCGCCTGCTCAAGATGATCATGTAGCCGCTGGCGTGCCTCGCTGTCCTCTGGGGCCATCATGCTGGGGTCCTCCAGCGTGTCAGCAAGGTGGTACTGTTCATCATCGGCCACCGGCGCATCGAGCGAGACGGGCTGCTCCGAGATATTGAGAAGCTCAACAATGCGCTCCTTGGGGAGGCCCACCTCAGCGGCTAACTCCTCGGGGAGCGGTTCAACGCCCTGCTCCTGGTAGATGCGCCGGGCTACGCGCTTGATGCGGTAAATGAGTTCAACAACGTGCACCGGGATATGAATAGTGCGCGAGTGCTCTGCAATCGCCCGACTGATGGCCTGACGAATCCACCAGGTGGCATAAGTGCTGAAGCGGAACCCGCGGCGATAGTCGAACTTCTGAGCGGCGCGCATAAGGCCGATATTCCCCTCCTGGATCATATCGAGAAGGGGCAAGCCCTGATTTGTATAGCGTTTAGCGATACTAACAACCAGGCGCAGATTTGACTCGATGAGGCTCTGGCGGGCACGGAGATCGCCCTGAGCCACGCGCTCGGCAAGCATAAGCTCTTGCTCGGCAGTCAGTAGGGGATAGGAACCGATTTCTTTCAAGTAGAGCTTGACGGTGTCATCAATAGCGCTGCGCTCTGATGTTGCCTCCCCATCTTCGTCCGCGTCCTCTTCCTCCAGCTCAGCGAGCACGGCTTCTTCGCTTTCCAGATCGAAATCAGAAGGACCAGCCTCCTCGAAAGGTAAAGTGGTCTGACGGTGCCGTTTGCTCGCTGGCCTGGATTGGCCGGCTCTCTTTTTCGGACGCTGAACCCCGACAGACATGTCATCCACCTCAAGCAGACCAAGCTGCGTATCTGCCTTGTTTCCTCGCACTCCCATTACTCAAGCTCCTTATATGGCGCAGATGAGGTCGCGTTCATCACGCTGCTCATGCAACCGATGCCTGTGGATTGGAAAGAAGCCCTCCCTGAAAGGCCAGGGACGGCGCAGGGTTTGCGCTCCCACACTTCTCAGGATTCGCAAAAAGCGTGCCAAAGGGTAAGCGAAGACCCGAGAAAAAAAAAGAAAGAGGTCACCCCTCTGGCTGTGGGGGGCGCGCCTGGCGTGGTCTTCGGACGCAGCGAGCCAGGCGCACGGGATCAAGCGAACTAGGAGGCCAGGCTGACCGGTTGTAGCAGGGCCGCGGAAGGGTGAAGAGATTTCCACCTGTGGGGAAATTTGCTCACCTGAGCAATCCAACAGATGTCAGCCTGGAGAGGCGGGCAAAAAAGGGGGAAGCAGGCCCGTGGCTGGCTGAAGCGCGGTCAACTGAAGGCGTGAAGGCAGAAGACGCGGCCCGGGCCTGACTGGGCTGGGGGCTTGCCTCTCCCTGGTATGCTAAAGTGTAGAGTGAGCAAACAGGCGGCAGAGTGGTGCAGGAGGTGAAGCACGAGGGAAGGAGGTTGGCCAGGGCGGGCGTAGATCGCTCAGATAAGTACCCCGACTAGCCTCAGACAACGCTCAGGACCTTCCCCTACGCTTGCTTCTTGCTTGCCATTTCGGCAGAAACAATTGTGTGTGACGAATAGATATGTTATAATCGTGTGGTATCGAAGAGATACACGCGCGAGCGGTTGGGATTGGCCGTTCCCAGCAAAACCGACCCCTCATAGGGAAAGAGGGTGTCACACAAGAGACAATCTGTGGTATGATAGCGGCGGCATGGACTATGTATGACTGCTGTGGGGACGCGGATGCAGAGGCGGAGGCTCCCCCTCGGCTTACTTCTTCGCCCAGCCTCGCCTGGTCTCGCGGTTAGGCAGGCGAATACAATCCTCCAGAGAGAAGGAAGGAGGCGATTTCGTGGAATTCTCGTTTCCTCGGTGTCGCAAATGTAGTGAAGGTGATCTGGTTCCGCTTTCGGACTTCGGCAGCCAGGGAGCTTCTATCGAGTACAAGGCCTGGGTCTGTACCAATCCCTCTTGCCTGTACAACATCAAGATCAGGAATGGAGATATCATCATTAATGAACCCATTAGTGATGGCTCTCTCCATCAGTACCGTGGCAGCCGCTCGTGAACCGGCCTCCAGTTGCTAAAACCTCATCTGTAGAGCAATTAAGGCAGTACCTGGATGGCTATGGTGGTGGGCGACAGGGATTCTCGCCGCTGCCCTGCCCCCGGTCCGGTTCTGTCGCGTGCAACGGTTCTCTTTATGTCTTTACCTGCTGAAAAGGCGCTGGCACGATGCTCTTGCTCGGCCTGATGCCTTTTCAGCACGTGCTTGTAAAGCGAGGGCGTTCTCACCTGCCGTGCGACTCCGTCCCAGGTGAGCAGGCCCTCACTTGCAAGTCCGCTGTCTATGCTGGCTCCGCCGCCCCTTGGTCTCGATCTCGGCTCGGTTAATCCCTCGCTCCCGCCTGATCAGGCTCTCTCACTTCCCCAATAACCTGTGGGAAAGGCGAAAGAAGGAGGTGGCTCATCACGTTGCAGCGCAGCCCGGAACGATGCTGGCCCGTGCTCGTCTGCTCGCCGGAGGCACTGGCGCTATCAGCGCTAGTAGATAGCAAGCTGCCTGAGAACTGTGCTGGGAATAGCAGCGAGCAGAGAAGCAAACGAGGGCAGTGGCTCAGGTAGGGGGGAATAGAGAGAGGTAGACCGATCCTCGCGGCAGTGCTTCCACTCGGCGGAGGCTCTCCCCAAGGAGACAGCTAGCTTGATGGACCTGCCTGACTGTCCGGGGACTGGAGACGCTCGCAGTTGGCGGGCCAGGAGGTCAAGCTCTTTGTGAGCGTGGCTCTGACTGGCGCATCTCCGCCTTTTTCTGACCTTCCTCCTTGAAGCGGTGGATACGCGTGGCCCGCTTTCCCTTTACTTCCCAGGTGAAAATCGTCTACAATGGAAGCTGATGGCTGGGGCCAGCGGCGGGCAAGTGGTACCTTGTCGGGAGACCAAAGCGTAAACTGGGCCGAGTGGACAAGTCCCCCTTTCCTGCAGAGGCGATGGCTCGGCTCGCCATATGCTGTCTCTGCTGAGGCTGAGAATAGGGGCCTGCCTCTGTCCAGGCTCTCTCTCCAAAGAAGGTCAGCTCTGGCTTTGCCACTCAGCTGCTCCAGTCTCTCAGTGTCGTCTGCCATTGTCAGGGGGCCTCGGCAGCCAGCGGTCAATCTCGTGCTTGCTCTCCCTGCTGAGGTAGCGGCTACTGGCGGCAAGAGGAGAAAGATGCAGGGCGAGGTAGAGCACAGTACGCTGTTTGTGAACGGTTGCGCTGAGCGTTGGATTGCCTGAAGGAGTCGAAATCACTGTGCTGAATAGATTTTTTGGCAGAAGGCAAAAAGAGGGAGAAGAATCTACTAAAGAAGAAAGTGCTCTAGCGCAGGAGCGGAAAGCGGCGGATTCAGCGTCAGAACAGCGGCTGAGCTTTCTCAAAGCCAGCTTGAGTCGTACTCGCCGGCTCTTTGAACGTGTGCAAGAAAGTTTCCGGCAGGACGAGCCGGTCACAGACACTTTCTGGGACGAGCTTGAGGAGTCCCTCATCGAAGCCGATGTAGGGGCCAGTACGACGACCTGGTTGCTGGAGCGCCTGCGTGAGCGGGCCGAGCAGGAGCGCTTGCGTACAACGTCGCAGGTGCGGCGTGCTCTCCGTGAGGAGTTGCTAGCTCTGCTCGGCAGGGCCGCACCGTTGCGCTTTGCCTCTCAGGCGCCCCTGACGGTTATGCTCATCATCGGCGTGAATGGCTCAGGTAAGACCACCACGGTGGCCAAGCTCGCCTACCGCCTCAAGCAGGAGGGGCACCGAGTCGTTTTGGCGGCTGCTGATACCTTCCGTGCTGGGGCTATCGAGCAGTTGAAGGCCTGGGGTGAGCGTATCGATGTGCCGGTGATCAGCCAAAACCCCGGTTCTGATCCTGGTGCAGTGGTCTACGATGCCATTCAGGCGGGTCTCTCGCGTGGCTATGATGTGCTCCTGGTCGATACGGCTGGGCGCCTTCATACCAAATTCAACCTGATGGAGGAGCTGAAGAAAATCGGCAAGGTCGTGCAGAAGTTCCTGCCCGAGGGACCCCAGGAGCTGCTGATTGTGATCGATGCCACAACGGGCCAGAATGCCCTGTTGCAGGCTCGCAAGTTCGCTGAGGATGTCGGTCTGACTGGGGTCATCATTACCAAGATGGACAGTACGGCCAAGGGTGGCTTTGCTTTCGCGGTCGCTGATGATCTGGGGGTGCCGATTAAATTCCTGGGCACCGGCGAGAAGGTCACAGACTTGACGCCTTTTGATCCTGAGAGCTTCGTTGAGGCGCTCTTGGCCCAAGATGAGTAGAGACCGACGCCAGACGATGCGACGCGATTCAACCTCTCCAATCAACAGTAAGAGGGTACTGATATGGCGAAGGAAGCGGCGAGCTCTTCCGGCGGGCAGCAGCCTGAGCGACGCTCAGGACCGGGGGTTGCTCCCGATAACTTGATGGTCAAATGCCCGAAATGCAAGGAAATCCTCTACAGCCGCGATTGGGAAAAGAATCTCAAGGTTTGCTCACGCTGTAACTATCACTTCCGCCTGACGGCTCATGAGCGCGTGAATCTCCTGCTTGATCCCGGCAGCTTTGTCGAGCTTGACGCGGCAATGGTATCGGTAGATCCCCTGGTCTTTGTCAGCCGCTCGCAGTCCTATGCCCAGAAGCTGCAGGAAGAGCGGGAGAAAGTAGGCCTCAATGAGGCGGTCATTCGCGGCTATGGGACAATCGAAGGGTTGCCGCTCTCGCTGGCGGTGATGGACTTCCGCTTTATCGGCGGGAGCATGGGCTCGGTGGTGGGCGAGAAAGTTACGCGGGCCATTGAGCTGGGCCTGGAACGCCGCTGGCCAGTGCTGATTGTCTCGACCTCGGGTGGCGCTCGCATGCAGGAGGGGTTCTATTCGTTGCTGCAGATGGCCAAGACAGCGGCGGCTCTGGCGCGTCTGGGCGAGGCTCGCATTCCCTATTTCAGCCTGATTACTGATCCGACAACTGGCGGCGTGACAGCTAGCTTTGCCATGCTCGGCGATGTGATTCTGGCCGAGCCGGGGGCCCTGATCGCCTTTGCCGGCCCGCGTGTGGTTGAGCAATTTATGCATGTAAAGTTCCCCGAGGGAACAGTGAATTCTGAGTTTGTGCTCCAGCATGGTATGATCGATGCCGTCGTGCATCGACGCGAGCTGCGCGCAACGCTGGCGCGCCTGTTGCGTCTCTACAAGGTGCCAGCGGCCCCTGTAGCGACAACTGCCTCGCCAGCAGCACAGACCCAGAAGCAGGCCGCTTCCCTGCTGTCCCAGCAGACAGCGCAGGCGCGGGCTGAGGTCGGAGGAGGTCAGGATGGTCTACGATCTTGAGTTTGAGAAGCCACTAGCCGAGCTAGAGAAGCGCATTACCTCGCTGCAGCGTAAAGGGGAACGTCTCCGCCCAGAGGAGCATACTCAGCTACAAGAGTACGAGCGCGAGCTACGTCGCCGCACCGAGGAGATCTATCGCAACCTGACGGCCTGGCAGACGGTTCAGGTGGCACGCCACAAGGATCGTCCCTACACCGCCGATTTCATCCATCTGATGTGTGAAGAGTTCTTCGAGCTGCATGGCGACCGCCGTGTGGGCGATGATCACGCTATTATTGGCGGCCCGGCCCTCTTCAATGGCGAAACGGTGATGATCATCGGCCACGAGAAGGGGCGTGGCATGCGCGAGAAGATATATCGTAACAATGGCATGCCTCATCCTGAAGGCTACCATAAGGCCATTCGCCTGATGGAGCAGGCCGAGAAATTTGGCTATCCGGTCATTTGCCTGGTCGATACCCAGGGGGCTTTTCTTGGCCTGGAGGATGAGGAGCGAGGCCAAGGGAGCGCCATTGCAGCCAGCCTCTATGTGATGGCCCGCCTCCGCGTGCCAATTATTGCTGCCGTTATCGGCGAAGGAGGCAGCGGCGGCGCTCTGGCGATCAGTGTGGCCGACCGTCTGCTGATGTTAGAATATAGTATTTATACAGTAGCCGCTCCCGAGGCTGCGGCCTCAATTATCTGGCGCGATAAGGTCTATGCTCCCCAGGCGGCGGAGGCCATGCGGATCAGCGCGCGCGATCTGTACACTTTGGGATTGATCGATGAGCTGGTGCCCGAGCCACTGGGTGGCGCTCATCATAATCATCGTCTGGCGGCCGAGAATCTAAAGGCTGCTCTGATCCGTCATCTGCAAGAATTAAAGCAGATACCGGTCGATCGCCTGGTACAGATGCGTTACGAGAAGTATCGCGCTGTTGGACCGTTCGGTTTCGCTTCTTGAGATCCAGGGAACCATCGTGCGCGCGTTGCCGCTTGCTCAAACAGGGCTTGACGTCAGCCGCAGACTTTTGTATACTGAAAGCTGCCAGTCCGGAGGGAGGAAAGCGCTCTCCGGTCTGGCGGTTCCCCTGAGCGGCAAGCGTGACCCGAGGCTTTACAAGAGCCGGTGTGGCGGAACGGTATACGCGCCTGTCTCAAAAACAGGTCCCGCAAGGGTTGTGAGTTCGAGTCTCACCACCGGCACCTCCATACCATAGAGGAAGAGAGCGGGATGGTGCTCTGCTCGTGCAGAGCCATCCCGCTCTCCTCTTGTTTCCCCCCGGTCATTGAGCTAGGCTTATCGTTGCTGTTCTGGACAGTCGGCTAGCTGTGGAAGGCGAAGACGCCGAAGATGAGGAATGCCAGCAACAGAGCAAGGGCAGTGTTGAAAAGCGTGGCCAGGCCGTAGACAAGCACGGGGCGCAGACCGGCCTCTCTAAAGCCCTCCAGTCGGAAGCCCAGACCGATGCTCACGAAAGCCAGGGTAAAGAACCAGGTGCGCAGCGCGTTGAGGTCGTTGAGAATGGCCTGACTCGCTTGGAGCAAGTGAAGGTTCAGAAGTACGGTCATCGTGAGCGAGGCCAGAATGAAGCCAATGACGAACTTGGGAAAACGGGTGAAAATCTCGCTCCAGCGCGGTCGCTCGCGCCCGCTGTCTCGTTCGACGCGCGTGATCCAGTAGAGGGTGAGCAGGAAGGCAATCAGGCCAATCAAGGCGTTCTGCGAGAGTTTCACGACGGTAGCATACTGTAAGGCAACCTGACCGGCGATGGCGCCACTGGCTGTGACGGCGGCGGTAGTGTCGATGTTGCCGCCGATCCAGGCGCCGGCGACGGCCTGGCTGAGCTGCAGCCAGTGGGCGATCAGCGGCTGCAGGAAGATCAGTGGCAGGGAGAAGACGATCACGAGGCTGGCTACATACCCCAGTTGTTCGCGCTTGGCCTGTACTGCCGCCGCAGCGGCAATGGCTGCGCTGACACCACAAATCGAGACAGAGGCTGCGATCAAGGCCCGCAAATGGCGCTCTAGCTTGAATGCTCCTCCCAGGAACCAGGCTGTGAAAAAGACTGAGGTGATGAGGATCACGGCCTGAATGATACCGCCGAGGCCGATCTTAAGCAAGTCGAAGAGATTAAGACCAGCTCCCAGCAGAATAACGCCCGTTTTGAGAAACAGCTCAGTGCGAAAGGCCGCGGCCAGGCGTTCGCGCCAGCCAAGCAGCGTCAGAATGCCGTTGGCCAGCAACCCTAGAGCGATGGCGTAGACGGGAAATTCGATGCTGCTGAGCGTCCGCCGCAGGGTGCCACTGAAAAAGGTAGGCAGGACCTTGGTCAGCCACCAGACGGCGACGCTGAGAACAAAGACGATAAATAGAGACGCGAGCAGCAGAGGCCATTGCGCGCCTTGCTTGCGCGCCGCAGGTGCCGAAATAGCAGATGGGCTTGTGCTCACAGGTTGCTCCTCCTTACTGACTGATAGCGGGATTCGGACCCCAGCGTGGGCTAGAGGGGCGAGATTAACAGGACAACCTGACAAATACTTGTCCGATTAAGGAATGGAGTGCAGAACGCGGGCAATGATCAGCACGACCAGGGTCAGACCGAGAATGAGGGCCCACCAATCTTCGTTGAGCCGCTGGTACCAGGGACGGGCCGCAATGAGGCCGCTGTGGCTCGTTGCC
This sequence comes from Thermogemmatispora argillosa, assembly GCF_059696725.1. Lineage (NCBI taxonomy): Bacteria > Bacillati > Chloroflexota > Ktedonobacteria > Thermogemmatisporales > Thermogemmatisporaceae > Thermogemmatispora > Thermogemmatispora argillosa. The sequence goes on from NZ_AP019377.1 coordinate 4,244,552, forward strand.
GGGCCTGCACTGATCTCGCTATGAGATGATCCTGTAGAAGGGGTAGGGGACTGACCCGTTGCGGTAGGTTGCTCGATCGCGCCAGGGGTCGAGGGCAGATTTTCCTCTGTTGCCATCTGGTTCCTCCTTCTCACTTGCTGATTTGTTTGATCGCCAGGTGTCACCGGCGAGCTGCGCTGCTCACCCCTATTGTTGATATTGTTGATTTATTTAGTAGAGAAAAGTTTGCCATAGAAATGGGACATTGTCAAGGCCAAGGCAGGCAGTCAGTAGAATCTCCGAGAGCGGGGGATCGATGAGAGCAGGTGAATAGCAAGAAGCGCAAGCCTTATCTTTGCTCCGCCCGCTATACTAAGGGAAGAGAAAGCGCGAGCCTGGTGCGTGCTTCCGCAAGAAGCAAGGGAGCTTCACAGCGCACTCCGCGTTGTGGGGAGCAGTCGCGTGGGCTGCTCCCTCCGGGGGCCGCCTGGCTAAGTTTGCCACCAGCCACCAGATAAGAAGAGCATGAGCCCTGGTTTTTACCTGCCCTCTATCCGGTCCCCGGTCCCATCTTCCCTGAGCCTGGCCATAGCTCTGCGGCTGAGCTGACAGACAGCCTGGCTTTCTTCTGGGAAATGGGCCACAGCGCTGAGGAACGACGAGCGAGGCGGCCTATCGTCCACAGAGGAGGGGCAATCTACAGGCTAGTCTCATACCTGTCTGATTGCCCCTCTCATCCTCTCTCTCCCTAGCCGGGCCAGTAACGCTGGCCGCAGCTCCATCCCTCTACGCTGCTCAGACATCTGCTCTGAGCGGCGCTGCGGGTGGGGCAAGCAGCAGCACCGACGGAACGCGCTCGGGGGCTGCCAGGCGCAAGAGGGCCAGGCCCGTGCCGGCCAGCCCTGTCATCAGTCCGGGGGTTTCCACGCCGAAAGGCACGCCGCAAACCCAGCCCTGGCGCTCCATATTCTCCAACAAGGCCGCGGCAATGCGTGGGATATGCTCGGCGAAGGTCTCGCCTGGCAGCAAATGAGCAGCGGTAATCAGAATATCCAGATTGCCGAAATCGCCATGACACAGAGAGTGATTCAGCCCAAACCCCTGCGTGAGAGTTGTACGCAAGCCGGCTCTGATCTCCTCTCCCAGTTGAGCATCAGCCAGCAAAGAGCGCAGAATCAGGCGAGAGAGGGCGATACCTGGAGCACCGTGACACCAGGCCACCATATATTTTTCGCCTGACGATGGCTGTCCATTAGAAGAGGGCGGGCGCTGGCGCAGATCCAACCAATTCTGACGATGGGGAGAAAAAAGAGTACGTTCGTAGGCCAGAGCGGCGCGCGCTGTTTCGGCGAAGCGCGTCTCACCACTGACCTGAGCCAGTTGCATCAGGTACAGGGCGATGCCTGCATTGCCATGCGCAAAACCGGACAGGGCCACTGGCTGACGCGCCGTGGGCCAGCCACAGCCACCTTGCGCTTGCGGCTGAGCGTGAGCCAACAGATGCTCACCGCAGCGGACCGCCGCCGACAGGGTCTCGGACGAAGGCGCGACCGTGTGCAGACAGAGCAAGGCTGCAATAGCGCCAGCCGCTCCGCCGATCACATCATAGACCTGATCCTGCTCGATTTTCTCCACGAGCAGAGGGACCAGCGCCTCTGCCTGACGATAGAAGGCAGGCTCATGCCAGAGAGCACCCAGATGGCAAAAGAGATAGATCAGCGAGCCGAGGCCGTTGAAAGCCCCGATTCCATAGGCGCGAGGAAAATACTTGCGGCGCATAATCACCTGCTGGATCGTCTGCACCGCCCTACGCGCCAGCTCGGCGTGCCGCTCTTCCCCCGTCAGATAGCCCAGGTAAGCCAGAAAGAGCGTGATCCCCGCCAACCCATTGTACAGGTCCCCATCGGCCGGCAAAAGATGCCACTCGCGATCGTTCACCGGGGTCACGCCCAGCCAGCCGACGTACTCGCCCTGATAGAGAGCGAACTGACGCAGGCGATTCCCGATAGCCGAGGCTGCCGCTAGGAGCCGCTCCAGCGTTGGGGCCGTACGAGCGGGAAGCAACTCCAGGCGCGTATAGCTCTGAGGAGTAGTCGCATCAATCATACTGGTGAAAGAAGCGCGAATAATCCAGAGTTGCTTTTCTAAGTCCTGCTCGCTCAGCTCGGCCAAACGTCGGCGCACCACCTCCAGGCCAGGCTCAGAGAAAAAAGCGGGAAGGCGCTCGCCCTCCGAGGTAAAGAGATCGGTCGAAGCTGCAGTAGTAGTAAACACCGGAATATCGCCGCGCCAGAGATCGCGCCGCTCGGCGGGAATCAGCGGTACCAGATAGGGAAGGCGCTCGGTCGTGGCCCACAGGCGATCAAAGAGGCGATCACGATCCAAAGCATCGCGCAACACGTTCGGATGCAGACTATCGAGCAGGAGCTGTGTATAAATGCGGGTGGGACGGAGCACGCAGCGAACTTCGGCGTCGGCGAAGCGTGGGAGATAGGTCTCCAGCAGCTCCGTGCGTTGAGCCATGAGAAGGCGGTAAGCGCGCGTGAAGCCCTCGATGACGTACTGGCTGTAATCCAGGACATTAATGTCCTGATCATTAAGGCGAGGACGGTTTTCCTTCACAGGTAGCTCAACACGCTCGTGAATCAAACGCATCTCATCGGTGCCGGTTCCCGTCCAAGTTGGCACAGGGCGCGGCGAGAGCTGACCGGGCTGACCGCCGAGGCCGCTCATATCGATCCCCTCGCCCTCCTGACTGGACCACAGGCGCTGTGGCAGCAGGCCCACGCGCAGCACTGAATGGCCGATCGCCTCCAGGCCAGGTGCTCCCTGAGCCTGGAGCACCTCTGGATTAATCTGAGGTAAAAAGAGAGTCTCCAGGTCTATCAGCATGGGATACTCACCGGAGGCGATAATGTTCTCCGCGTGAAAATCCGAAGCTTCCAGGGCATAGAGGAGAGCCAGATAAGCGCCCTGGCGTAGATAGAAGCGCTCGATCTCCTCGTGAGACGAGCACTGGCGAGCCTGTACAAACTCGACCCAGCCATAGCGACCCCGATCAAGGATTGTCAGCGTACGCAGAGGTGGCGTAAATCCGCGCTCATTCATCCACGCCAGCAATTCCTGGAAATGGCGATCAACAGCCAGTGAACGAGGCTTATACACCAGGCGAAAACCGGAGTCCCAGCGCAGCAAGATCACGCTCTGTCCGTTGCGATGCAGATCGCCAGCGCCCTGGTGGATCTCACACAAAGCACCGGCATCGTCGCTGGAGAGAAAGATAGAGCGGATCAAGGGCCAATCATCAGCAAGGCGCTCTAGCAGCTCCAGAGATCGGCAAACCCAGCGCTCGAGTGTCTCTGTCACCAGACGAGCCAGCACGACATACTCCTGCAAGAAATCCAGCGTTGCTTCACGCTCGCTCAGTCGCTCCAGAAAATACTGAAAGCGCTCCTCCGAAGTAGCTCCCTGTAGGCGGCCCTGAACGCGTGCCACGTGCAGCTCCAGGACAATAGCGCGCGCGATCGAGGGCAGCAGCAGCCCGGGAATATTGCGCGCCAGCAGATCAAGGACCCGTTTCGTATCGAAGGCGAAGGCTGGTGAACGCTGGGCCAGCTCCCGTAAGCCGGTAGCCAGCTGCTGTCTGGCATGTCTGATCAGCGGTAAAAAGGGGTGCAAAAACGAGCGTGTGTGGCTGCCCTCGCCCAGATCTGGCAAAGGAGAGACATCGACGGCCTCCTGCTCCCGCGTCTCCCCGGCAGCGGCGGCCTCGGCAGGATCAAAAGCCTGTTGAAGGGTCAGCAGCCAGGGGGGAGCAGTCGGACACCGAGCCCGCAGAGCCTCGGCGGATTCGCCCAGCAGGAGCAGGAGCTCCTCCTCACACAAGCCCTCAAGCGCGAGACGAGCGGCAAAACGGTCCTCGTCTTCGCACAAAGCTGGCAACTCTTTCCAGCGCTTCAGGCGCTGCTGGGCGCGGGCGTATGCCTCAGCGTCAAGCGAGTCTAGAGTAGGTGGGGAAGGGCTGGCGCGCAATTGAGCCAGGCGCTCACTCAAGGTGAAAGCGCGATACCAGCCGGCATCTTGCCAGCGATCCTGTGAATAAGGAACAGAAGCAGTGGTTGTCTCGCTTGTCGTCTCGCTCATGGAATCACACGCTCAGATGCGGCTCAGCGCAAGCAGTCCGGCCACCCTGGCTGGCGGCGGGAGAGATGCTTAGCCGATGTCGCATCTGCCTTCTTTCTTCCTCTTCAATATCGTTAATCACCAGTAGGTTGCCACAGTGCTTCATTGATTGATTGGTCGCCTGCTGCCAGGCCCAGCCAGTCGCTGTAGAAGCGCGGAGGTAAGCACGATCAACGCATAGGTAAGCGCTGGAAGGTGACTAAGAGCGCGGTGGTGGCTCATCTCAATTGGCTCTCGTGGTTAGATAGGCCGAGCCGGGCGACGGTGGAGCGAAGAGTCTCTTTCCGTGTTCCCGGAGAAGCGGGGCAGCTCGCAGCTCGGCCAACTCAGGGCAAACGCGCGCAACACGAGCAAGGGCCAGAGCTTCACTCCTCGTACGGGGTTCCGCCAGTCAGCGCCTGCTCGTTGGCGGTCGACCGGGGTGGGAAGCGAGCGCCAGGAGGCTGAACCTTCACCTGAGCATCCATAGCGGCCTCAACTGGCGCGAACAGAGGGTCGGGACGGCGTCAGACATCCCAACCCTCTGTATATCCTGATCAGGCCATACCGAGACCCCTGGCGTGGGGTAGCGACCGCTAGAGACAGCCGCCGGCAGCGTTGGTATTGCAGAGGCCGAGGAGCACAGCCAGGGACTGCAGACAGAGCACGGCAACCGTGTTGTTGCACTCGTCAGTGTTGCCGTGACCACCCTGGACGGCCTCCAGATCTGCATCAGTCAGCTCGACCTCACCGATGGGGCTCTCAGGCAGCAGGCTGAGCTCCTCCTCGCTGAGGCTCTGGCGATAGGCTTCATCTTTCCATGCGCGAACGATGTCGAACTTCATGTGCGTGCGTTTCCTTTCTTGTACCTTTGGTGTTGTGGTGTCGCGCGTTCGGGCACCCCGTCTACGCTTTGAGAGGACGCTGCCCAGACAGGTATCACCCGGCATCCCCAAGGTGGCCCTCCGACGTCCGGCTTACCTGCCCGAACAAAATACGTTCAAAGCGTATTTGTTACCCGAACGCCTAAGTACATTGTACGGATAAGCCCAAATACATAAGTTTATATATATGTATTCCAGGCTAATACATGTAGGATATGAAGGGACATGAAGCAGGAGAGAAGGAAAAGAGGGGAGCGCCCTATCTCCAGGGGGAGCCAGGCTCGGAGCCCTGTGCTTAGCAGGTGCCGGCGCGAGCCTGGCGCTCCTCCTGTTCAAGCTGCTGGCGCATCAGCTGAGCATAATATCCATTGCGCTGGAGCAACTGCTCATGTGTTCCCTGCTCAATGATCATGCCATCATGCATGACGAGGATCAGATCGGCATCGCGGATAGTGCTGAGGCGATGAGCGATGATGATCTGTGTGCAGGGGTAAGCGCGCAGATTCTCGGAAACGCGCTGCTCAGTGATGACATCGAGATGGCTAGTAGCCTCATCGAGCAACAAGATGGCTGGCTCATTGACCAGGGCGCGGGCGATACACAGACGTTGTCGCTGGCCCCCTGAGAGAGCGCTGCCGCCCTCAGCCACAGGGGTATCGTAGCCCAGGGGCATCCGCATGATATCCTCATGAATAGCGGCGGCAGTCGCAGCTTTCACGATTCGCTCGTAGGGAACATTAGGATCATTCAGCGTAATATTTTGCAGGATAGAGCCGCTGAAAATCTGGCTATCCTGCAGAACCACGCCGAATTGACGCCGCACTTCCTGGTAGTTGAGCTGGCGCAATGGCAGCCCGTCGTAGTAAATTTCGCCCTCGGTTGGCGTATACAGGGCCAGCAGCAGCTTGCCCAGGGTACTTTTACCCGAACCAGTGCGCCCGACAATAGCGACCTTCTGGCCTGGCTCAATACTGATATTAATCCCTTTGAGCACCCTTGGCGCGTCTGGCCCATATTGAAAGCTGACATTCTGCACCTGGATGCGTCCACTCAGCCGCGGCGGCAACTGAGCTTTCGTGATATCCTGCTCTGGCTCTGCCGTAGTGACATCGGTCAGGCGCTCCAGATGGGCGTAGAGGATCTGGAACTGTTGCCCGCTGCTGACAAGGGAAGCGACCGGTGTCAGGAAGGCGCTGGCCAGCGTATTGAGAGCCAGCATCGTGCCGACGCTCAGGTGGCCATTGAGAACCTGGTAGGCTCCGATCCATAGCAGGGCGATTGGTGAGAAGACGCGCAGGATAGTCATGGCTGTATTGATGCCGGCCTGCAGGTAGCTGAGCCGCAGAGTGATATTCAGGCGCTCATAGAACAGGTTAGACCAGCGTTCCAGGGCGCGCTGCTCGGCGCCGGCGGCCTTCAGCGTCGCCATCCCGGCCAGCGTTTCTGCCAGATAGCCCTGCGCTTTGCCCTGTGCCGCCAGATCGCGGCTGGCCAGATCCAGCACAATGCGGTGAGTGCCCAGAAGAACCAGCACCTGTAGCAGCCCCAGGCCGACGGTTAGAAGCGCGAAGACTGGCGACTGCCAGAGAAGGATGAAGAGATAAGCGACCACGGTGCCGCTGTCAAGCAGGGTAGAGATGAGCTGGTTGCTCAGGGTATCGCGAATGATTGTGTTACTGCCAAGGCGTTGGAGCAGATCGCCGCTGGAACGCTGCTGGAAGAAGCTGAAAGGTAAAGTCAGCAAGTGCTCAAAGAAGCCTAGCACAAGCTGAATATCAACGCGCGCCCGCAGGTAAACAAGGAGCCACTCGCGGAGAATAGTCGTTGTGGCCTGAGCAGCAAGCAGCAGCAGCAAGCCGAGGCCCAGAATGCCCATGATGTCGAGCATATGGGCTGGCAGAATCTGATCGATGATCACCTTGGTAAGCAACGGTAAGAGCAGCCCGAAAAGCTGCAAGAAGAGCGAGGCTCCCACGACTTGCAGCATGGGGCCGCGTGTTTGGCGGGCGAACTGCTTGACTTGCATCCAAAGGGTGACGCGGTGAGCGCTGCCTTCGGTGCTGAAGTGGACGCCTGGCTCAAACAGGATCACAATGCCAGTGAAGCCGGCATCAAATTCCTCATGGGTGAGTCGCTTGCGTCCCCAGGCGGGATCAATGACCTCGACCCAGCGTGGGGTCCAGCGCTCGACAACAATAAAGTGTTTAAATTCCCAGTGAACTACCGCCGGCAACGGAACGGCGCGAAAATCCTCGATGCGTTGCAGAGAAATAGCACGTGTGCGCAGACCGTAGCTGCGTGCGGCTTTCACGATGCTCAGAGCGGAGAGGCCGTCTCGTCCCAGGCCATGCCGCATGCGCAGCTCGGAGACCGAGGTTGGGCGTCCATAGTAGTTGAGAATCATCGCCAGGCAGGCATAGCCGCACTCAACGACGTTCATTTGTGTGAGAGGGCGGACACGTCTGCGTCGCCAGCCCCAACCAGACCGGGCCCGCTTCTTCGTCGGCTTGCTATCTTTGCTTGCCGCAACCGCCGGCCCGGCCAGTGTCTCCGCCTGAGCGGGCTGAAGTTCAGTGGCGGGAGTCAGTGGCTCACCAGGCGCACTGTCGTGGGTAGTTGTGGCTGAGGCTGCGGCCGACGCTACCGATTTTATTTTGGCTGGTAGGCGCAGATGGGGACGGATAGCAGGATAATCGCCCTCTTGTTGAAGCACAATCGGGCGAATCCGCCGCCGTTTAAGTGGCCGGCGTGCAGTGATATATTCTTGTGGATCGAAGATGTCTACATAGTCGCGATCCTGAGTTGCTTCCTGTCCATATTGTCCTTGCTGTCCGTAATCATGCATCATAACGCTCCCTGGCCTCCCAACAACATCCCAATCCCTGGCAGCAAGTTTGCGAGGCGTGTGAAACCGGTCTGTACCTGAGCAGTCAGGCTGCTTCCTGCATAGACGCTAGCCGAGAGCTGCTGGCCTAAAGGAACCAGCGCGGCGACTGACGGACGCGTGACCGGTGAAGGCGCCTGATGTATAGTAGTTGTGTAGTATGTACAAGCAGTTGCGGGGCTGATCACTTCCGGTAGAATACGCGCAATGTGGCTATGCAGCGTGAGATTGGCCGCAGGTAGAGTAATCTGTACCGGCTGCCCTGGTCGTAGCCTCTGGTGTGCTTCCCAGGGAAGAAAGATCAGTGCGAGAGTGCCACTGTTCTGCTGTAGCTGGAGTCGCTCACTGGCTGCTTGCGCACTGAGCACAACGCCTGGACCGCTAGTATAAGTGGGAATCTCTGTTGTCCAGGCGAGGGCGGCAGCGGTGAGGAGCAGCCCGAAGAGCAGCCAGAGCAGCACAGGGACGGGCAAAGCCATAAAATGAGGGAGAATATCTTTTTCACGCCCGTAGAGATGGTGATGTAGGGCACGTTGCCGAAAGATAGGACGTTGATGTACTTGCATCGATCCTGTTCTGCCTTGCTACCAGTTAAGGAATAGAGAAAGAGCCTCTAAGTGCATTATATGAAGGGAACCAATTGGGCGAGGGGAAGGGCTAAAGAAAAGGGGACAGGGAGGCAGCCAGGCTACCTCCCTGGGGATAGGCAGATCTGGATCGCAGGATTTTATTGTAGGTAATGCTCGACGATACGAGGATCGCGGGGCTGAGCCTCATCAGGATTGAGATGGGCATGGCGGCGGGCTCGCCGCTGGCGCAGCAGGTCCCAACATTGATCAAGGCGAATCTCTAGCTCCTTCATGCGCCCGCGCTCCTCGTCCGTGAGGCCTTCCTCCTCAGCTTTCTTCAGCAGTTTATGCTCCTCATCTACCAACTCACCGATACGCTGCAGAATCTCCGCATCATCCATCGCTAGGGGTAACCTCCTCTCTTGGAACGACTGCGTGGCGATTACCTGCTTTGCGCCATTGCCGGCGCTCTCCGGCTACAGCATAAAAATAAAACTCCGAGGTATCCCCACTTATTCCCCTGCCTGGGATTAGGGATTGGTGCGGAAGCGGATGGGGATCAATGGCTGACCATTTGGGGCGAACGGGCTGTCTGGGCCAGAGGAGCTAGCCGATTGTTGTTGCTCAACTTCGGCGATGATGGAGAGCAGACGGGAGTGGTAGGGGGAGAGGCTGCAAGCAGGGTCGGTATTGGCGGCATTGCCTGTCAGGAGAAAAGCCTGGCAACGGCAGCCGCCGAAGTCTTGCTCGCGTAGAGGGCAGCTACGGCAAGGCTCAGGCATCCAATGGCTGCCACGGAAGCGCTCGAAGGCCTCCGACCGCTCCCAGATCTCCGCCAGAGAGCGCTGGCGCACATTGTCAAAGTGGAGGTCAGGAATCATGCGAGCATTCTGACAGGGGAGGACGGCCCCGTCGGGAGTCACACTGAGGTAGCGGCGCCCCCAGCCATACAGGCAGGGCTTGGGACGTTCGGCGTAGTAATCGGGCAGAACGTAGAGCACTTCCATACGCCCGCGTAAACGCTCCTGAGCAGCGCGCACGATGATTTCGGCCTGTTGCACCTGGGCCCTGGTGGGAAGGAGCGCCATCCTGTTGCAGAAGGCCCAACCCAGATACTGCGTATTGGCCAGCTCTAAGCGCTGGGCCCCGAGTTGCTCAGCCAGGGCGATCAGAGCCGGTAGACGCTCAATATTGCCGCGGTGTAGCACCAGGTTGATCGACAGGGGCAGCCCGCTCGCTTTGACGAGGCGAGCAGCTTCTAGTTTGCGCTCGTGGGCTCCCGGGCAGCCGGCAATGCCATTAGCCAGCGCCGCTTCATCGGCCTGAAAGCTGATTTGGACGCTGTCGAGGCCAGCCTCCTGTAGTTCTTGAAGACGGCGACGTGTCAGGCCGAGAGCGCTCGTGAGAAGATTGGTGTAAAGGCCAACGCTGCGAGCGGTGGCCACCAGGGTGGGCAAGTCGCGTCTCAGGAGCGGCTCGCCGCCTGAAAAGAGGAGGTGGAGCACCCCTAGAGAGGCGGCCTCGCGGATCACACGCTGCCACTCGGCGGTAGTGAGTTCGTTCTCTCGCTGCTCTTGAGAAAGCTGAACTGGATTTGAACAGTAAGGGCAGTGCAACGGGCAGCGATAGGTCAGCTCCGCTAAGAGGCCGAAGGGGCGCAACTTACTACCCCCGGCGGCTTGGGAGATGGCCGGCAGTTCCCTACTGTCTGTTAGTGAAGTATAGTTGATCTGCTGCTCGTCAGGACACATGGTGATCGTCCTTCCTGGCTCTGAGCCAGCTTGTTGGCATCTTGGCAACGGAGGCAGCAGCGGCTCAAGATGGAGCGGCCTTGATCTCTATGCCGTCCCCGTCTACTCTAGCAGGGCAATGAGATTCTGATCCCTGAGCGAACAGAGATACTCATAAACGTCGCGTTGCAGTTGCTCGGGGCTGGCCTCGTAGCGACTGGCCAGCTCGTGGAGAATCTCGGCCAGAGTCAGTTCGCCGTTGCAGAGCTGCAGGATAGCAGCCGCGGTCTCATTGAGGATCAGCACGCCCTCGGGGTAGAGCAAGACAGGCCGTCTGCTGAGACGATCGATCTCCAGCCGTGCTCTAGGCAGCAAACGAGGCCGAAGGCGGCTGGGAGGCAGGACCCTCTCCCGATCGGGGTGACTCATAGTCGACCTTCCTGGGGAAGGGGAGTAGCAGCGCTGCTAGTGGCAGGACTCAGCGCGGCCTCAGCGGGCAGGGGACCATAGGCGAACTGCAGGGCATCGAGCATGCTCCAAAGAACCTCACATTTGAAAGCCAGCGCCTGGACAGCTTCCTCCTGAAGCTGGCGCGTTGTGCAGTAGCGTAGGGTCAACTCCAGGGCCTGAGCGGCGTCGCGCGGTGCCTGCTCCAGACGAGCGCGGAAATAGGCCAGTCCCTCTGGTGCGATCCAGGAGTAATAGCGCTCAAAAGCCGCCAGACGCTCGCTCATCAGGTCGGGGGCGAACAGCTCCGTGAGGGAGGAGGCGATCGCCAGGGGCCACGGTTGCCGGCGGGCGAACGTCACATAGGCGTCAACCGCGAAGCGCGTCGCAGGCAGAACATGCCGGCCACTCAGCACCTCCTCTCGCGAAAGGCCGCTTGCCTCTGCCAGCTTCAGCCAGGCGGCAATGCCGCCCTCGCCTTCGCGCTCACCGTCGTGATCGCGCAGGCGCTGGAGCCAGAGGCGGCGCACCTCTGGAATCGGGCAATTGGAGATAATAGCAGCATCTTTCATAGGAATATGCTCTTGATAATAGAAGCGGTTCGCAATCCAGGCGCGAATCTGCTCGGGCGTAAGGGCGCCCTGGTTCATTGCCCGGTGGAAGGGATGAAGATGATGGTAGCGAGTCATCCCCACGGCTCGTAGCTGGGCCACGAACGTCTCGCGGTCCCACGGCTCAAGATGCTCTGCACTCATGATAGCCCTCTCCTCGCTCTGACTTTGCGCTAATGGCCTGGCTTCTCTCTTCTTGTGCATATGCATACTGATCAGCGCAGCGTAAGACAAAGGTAGCCAGGTTGCTCATAAGGTGAATTCCAGCCCATCCCAGCCGACAGTGATCCCTGCGGCGCGTACAGCGGCATGCTGGGGAGATTCCTCAGCCAGGATTGGATTAGTATTGTTAATGTGAGTATAGACGCGATAGGGAATAGGGAGCTGAGACAGCCAGGACAGACTGCCCTGCGGCCCACTGATCGGAAGGTGGCCCATACTGCTGGCTGTTTCCTGAGCCAGGCCCTGCTCTTGCAGCTCATGCTCACTCCAGAAAGTTCCATCCAAGAGAACAGCGTCACAGGCCTGCAGGTAAGGCAGCAAATGTTCCTCCTGCTGGGCCAACCCTGGTAAGAAAAGCAGACGTCCGCCCGTCCGCTCATCCCTAAGATAATAGCCAAAGCGAAAGCGGGGGCTGGTCGGGGGCGGGCCAACCTCGGCAATATAGCGCGGCGGCTTACCAGCTAGCGGAATGGCCTGAAAGAGCAAGCCGCTAGAAGCTCCCGAGGCGGTAGGCAGCGGTGCAAGCTCCTCGGCTGGCTCGCGCCACTCGATGCTACAATAGTGGGCCAGCAACTGGGGCAGAGCCAGCCCCTGGCGTAAGGCCTGCTGCACCGCTGAAGGCGCATAGACAGTCAATGCCGAGCGCTCCCGGAGGAGTAGGAGGCCAAGCGTATGGTCAAGATCGGCGTCGGTTAGGAGAATAGCTTCGAGAGGAGTGCCGCGCCGACAGCAGGCGGGAGGCCAAAGAGGTGGAAAGCCTTCGAGCTGAGCGCGGAGATCAGGAGAGGCATTCAGCAGAAACCAACGCTCTCCATCGGCACTCACCGCCACACAGGACTGTGTCCGTGCTCGTGCTTTCAGCCGCCCTGTGCGCAGGCCCCGGCAATTAGAACAATTACAGTTCCACTGGGGGAAGCCTCCCCCCGCTGCCGTACCAAGCAGTCGCACCAGCATCTAGCCAGTCTCTCCTGTTCTCTCCTGTATTGCGCATCTCTGAGTAGCGCGCTCAGACCCAGATGAGGCCCAAGCGCCCGTGAGGTCAGACCAGAGTGGCTTGACTGATGAGCAGGGAGGTGGCGGAGACCCACGGGGTCCCGCCACCTCCCTTTGTGGCTCACCCTCCCTCTGTTAGCGCCCTCTGCCTGCTCTCTTGACTGCCTAGCTAGCTCGCGTACTGCTGTACTGCTGCTCAGGACCAGGCTCAAGCAACCAGAGTACTCCTGCATAGGCAGTGCACTCAAGGCTCACAGCAATCACTTCGAAGGACGGCTTGACCCACCGGGGCTTCTCTTGCATATTGCTCCTTTCCTTTTCTGGCTGCACGAAGTTCCAGCGCCACATGCCACTTCAAGACGTCTCTGCGGAGCGCGCTCTGACCATCACGGTCCATAGCTCTCCGCTCCTTGCCTTGCCTTACCTTGCCTGCCTTTGCTCTCTCCTGCCGACCAGCCGGCTGGCTGGCTTCCCAAGCTATCCATCGGCCAAGATCACCCTCGACGATGAACAGGGCTGCGCCTGACTGGTCAATGCCTTCCTCACTCTCTTCAGCCTTGCCTTCTTTGGACGCCGGGCAAAGCTACACTTCCATTATAACCGACGCCAATAAATAATAAGTGTAAATTTATCTATACTTTAGGAAGAGGAGTGCCGAGGTCGATCAGGTAGGCGGGGCGCTCAACCTGCACTTCCGGCACGGGCCTGGAATTGGCGTGCAAAGTCGACAAAGAATTGGATCGCCTGGGGGTTGCTCATGGCATCGGGGCTAGCGGCCTTCTCTAGCGGCATACCCAAGAGCAGCTTTTTGACTGGCACTTCCATTTTCTTGCCGCTCAGCGTGCGAGGCACCTCCGGGATTGCGATAATCTCGTCCGGCACATGATGAGGCGAGATCTCGCGACGCAAAGCCTCTCTCAGACGGCGCTTAAGGTCGTCATCAAGGCTGACCCCTTCACGCAGAACCACAAAGAGGGGCAAATAGTAGCCGCCACCAGGGCGCTCCACGCCGACCACCAGGCTATCAAGCACCTCTGGAAAGCTCTCGACGACGCGGTAGATCTCACTGCTTCCCATGCGAATCCCCTGCCGATTGATCGTCGAATCAGAGCGCCCGTAGATGATAGCGCCTCCGCGTGGGGTGATCTTAATCCAATCACCATGCCGCCACACACCTGGGTACATTTCGAAGTAGCTTTCGCGGTAGCGGCGGTTATCGGGATCGTTCCAGAAAAAGAGCGGCATTGAGGGCATGGGGGCCGTAACCACCAGTTCGCCGACCTCATCGATCAAAGAGCGTCCCTCTTCATCGAAGGCCTCGACGCGGGCGCCGAGCGCACGGCACTGGATCTCACCGGCATACACAGGCAGCAAGACGCAGCCGCCTACGAAAGCCGAGCACACGTCGGTACCGCCACTGACCGAGGCCAGCCAGACATCGCGTTTGACATGCTCATAAACCCAGTGGAAGCCTTCGGGGGGCAACGGTGAGCCTGTGGAACCGATACAGCGGAGCTGGCTGAGGTCACACTGCTGACCTGGCTCAATGCCGGCCTTCATGCAGCTTGCAATGTAGGCGGCACTGGTCCCGAAGAGATGCATGCCGCTATCCTGAGCGAAGCGCCAGAGAGTGTACATGTCGGGGTAGCCTGGCGCGCCGTCGTAGAGCAAAATGGTGGCGCCGACCAGCAAACCGCTCACCAAAAAATTCCACATCATCCAGCCTGTAGAGGTGAACCAGAAGAAGCGGTCACCAGGTTTAAGGTTAGTCTCCAGCGAGAGCACCTTGAGATGTTCTAGCAAGATACCGCCCTGGCCCTGCACGATGGCTTTAGGCAGTCCAGTGGTGCCGGAGGAATAGAGTACCCAGAGAGGATGCTCAAAGGGGACCTGCTCGAAAACCAGGGGAGCTGGCTCGGCCAGCAGGGCACTCCACGGAAGAACGTTGCTAAGACCTGCGCTGGCTTCTTCTAGGCTGGCGCTCAGGTAGGGGATAATGACGGTATGTTCGAGGGTGGGCAAGGCTGCCTGCAGCTCAGCCAGCACGCCTCGTCGGTCGAAGGAGCGGCCATTGTATTGATAGCCATCGACAGCGAAGAGGAGCCGTGGCTCAATCTGCTTGAAACGGTCAACCACACTTCTGGTGCCAAAGTCAGGCGAGCAGCTTGACCAGATAGCGCCGAGGCTGGCACAGGCAAGGAAGGCAATGACAGTCTCGGGAATGTTAGGTAGATAGGCCACAACGCGATCGCCGCGCTTAATCCCGAGCCGGCGCAGGGCCTGGGCGACTGCTCCTACTGCCTGCTGCAGCTCACTCCAGGAGAGTGCGCGCCACGGCTCTCGCTCGGAGCGGAAGATGATGGCCGGATGGCTGGTAGTGGCTTGACGAAAGACATGCTGGGCGTAGTTCAGCTCAGCCCCCGGAAACCACCTGGCACCCGGCATAGTGCGGCTGGCCAACACCTGAGTATATGGCCGGCTGGCCTGGATCTGGAAGTAGTCCCAGAGTGAAGACCAGAAACCTTCAAGGTCGCTAACCGACCACTCCCACAGTTCTTGACGGGTTGTGAACTCTTTGCCTCGCTGCTCGGCAAGCCAGCGCATATAGTGGGTGATATTGGCTTGCTCTTTCAGTTCCTCTGAAGGCTCCCAAAGAGGCTGTTCGGCATTGAACGAGGTGTTCATCGGCTTGTGCTCCTTTCAGATAGATGGGCTTCGGGGCCCGTGACCTTCGAGGCAGGGAGACAGGTCGGCCCGCGCTGGTGATCTTCTTCTTGCTGCTGTAAGTAAGTCTATGCCGCGCATCAGGGCAAGTCAATAGCACTACAGGCGCCGATAGCTATCTCGCAGCGGCTGTAAGCCTGCGTGACCCAGCAGGCGCCAGCGCTCGTTCCAGTCCTTGCCCTGGCCGTCCGGAGGGATCAGGCAGCAGTTGACAGCCCGTCCCTGTTCACGAAGCTGGGCGCTGAGGCGAGCCGTGGCCTCGCCTCCTCCTTCATCACCGTCGAGGGCCAGCAGAACACTACGCACGTGAGGGGGAAGCCAGGTGGCGGGCAGCGCGACGCCGGCCAGAGCGACGACCTCTTCTGCGCGGAAACCAGCAGAGAGCAAGGCTAGACGGTCGAAGGTCCCCTCGACAACAATGAGCTGAGAAGAGAGCTGCTCTGGTGGTACGCTAAAACAGCCGGCAGGGTTCGTTTTGATCCAGCGCTGAGGACGTCCAAGGCGCTCTAGAAGCTGCTTGTGAGCGTTTTCATCCATACCAGGACGCCAGCCCCAGAGGGTGCGCCCGATGTAGCCTCGGCTGCCCGCAGCCTGGAGGGGAAAGATCAGCCGTCCGCTCCAGCGCTGCAGAAGACGCCGCTGTCTGGCACGCGGCAACCCGGCGATAATGGCCGGCGTGAGAAGGCCAACGCCGTGAGTGAGCGCGATCTCCAGGGGAATGGCTCGCTCGCGAAGATAGATACGTCCCTGGTGGGTAGTTTTGAGCGCCTCTTGCATCGCAGGCTCCAGCGCCTGGAGCAAGTGCCGCTCTTCCTGCTGCCAGCGGCTGAGGAGACCGGCCCCAGGCGTCCGCTCTTCGGACCGCGCTGGCATTTGAGAGGCAGAAGCGGAGGTCAGGCTGCTCAGGGATGCCGGGACCTTGACCAAATGTTCCCCCTCGCCAGCAGCTCCCAGAAGGTGCCGGGCAGTGTTCGGGTTCCATTCGGCAATCAAGACTCTGGCCTGGCAGGTGGCATTGAAGCAGTGGCCCCAGCCACTGGATGGGTCAATCGAGAGCGAGCGCTGATGATCACTACCGTGAATCGGGCAAAAGGCACGTACCCGACTACCTGTAAGCCGTGGTTGGCGGAGCTCACTCTCTGAGAGGATCTCGATGCGTTTGCCTCGGCGGGTCAAGATGGTGATCATGCCTGCAGCCCTTCTGTGCTCCTTTCCGGCGTCGCTTCTTAACCATCCCCGCCAGCTCTCTCCAGGTGGCGATCTGCTTGATGACGCCTGCTTGCGCCGCTCTCCTCCTGCTCATTGCAATTATAGAATATTTGTTCTGATCTGTCGAACTCTCATTCTTGCCCGAGGCGAGCCGGGCTTCAGTTCAGTTCGGGTCATGAGCTTCCCGACAGGAAGAGATGAGCGCTTGGATCAGGGGAACCGCTCTGCGTTCTCCTCCTGGTGGGAGAGTTGCTCCGTTCCTTGACAGCGATAGCTATCTGTTATACCCTGTTTGTGAGTGAAGAGCGCGACGACGATTAGAACCTGCAGGAAAAGGCTGGAATTATATATAGATTGAGCCTTTCGTGCGCTTGTTGCATAGATAGAGAGGACCGACAATGTATCGACGGAAGCCTTTTGGACGCCACCGAGGTTGGTTTTTCTGGTGGTTCATCCCGCTATTCTTTCTGGGACCAGCGCATTGGTGGTGGGGTTGGGGGAACGCGGTGTTTAGCATCATGTTAAGCGTCTTTCTGATTGCTCTGCTTGCCTGGGGCCTTTCATTCCTCTTTGCCGAGGAGGGTCCAGCGGCGGGGCAGCACTGGCCGATGGGGAGAGGTATGTGGCAGCAGTGGCAGCAGCCACCCCAGAGGCCCCAGGGGCCGTCGGGGCCAGCAGGAATGTACCAGGCTCCCTATTCTGGCGAACAGGAGCAGCGCTATCACCAGGGATATCGAGCCCAGACCGGGCCGCGTCCGAATGAGGTGGCGGGGGCGAGTTCCCAGGGAGCTCAATCAGCGACAGGGCGTCCTCAGCCGCAGTACGAAGAGCCTCAGGTCGAGTATCCACTTGAAGAACCACCGCTGGTGCAATAGGCTGGGCCGGGCGTTCCGCCCTGCCGGCCGCCCAGGCTCCCAACAGTGTGTCAATACACTTCATATGGTACCATTGTGGGAGTGATTTGACGAAGGGCCTCAACTCCCGGGATACTGCATGGCGAATGATGTTGATGTGCTTATGAAGATAAAGCCCCGGGAGGTTGCTCAGTGGTCCTGATTGTGCTGCTAGCTGCTGTGCTACTGCTGATCCTGGTATCCAGGCTTGGACGTCGTGGCAACTGGCATCAGCGCTGGCTGCGCTCTAATCACGAGAGCAGCAGGCTGTTTTCCATCGCTTCAGGGGGCCAGGGATGGCTAACCTCTCTTCCTCTCCACCTGCTGCAGAGAGTCCAGCGGAACGGCCCTCAAAAGCCCGGCTTGGCTCTGGCTCTGCCAGCGATCTGGTACCGGCGCTGGCGCGTGATGCTCTCGCTGATTCTGCTTGTGATGTTCCTTCTGGCACTCTCCATGACCAGTGCTCTGGCCGATGGTGGACAGCTACCCTGGAATGCGGCCTTAACCTTTTTTCGCAACAGTCGTAGCCAAACCCTGGATGTCCAGACGCTGCCTCATGGCTTCAATGCCTCGCGCAATCTCGTACGTATCTCCCAGCTTGATCCCTCGCAGTACTCCTCTCCAGAGGAATATGCAATATGGGCTTACTCTGCCTGTTCGGCGGCAGCTATGACAGAGGTCTTTAATGCCTATGGTCGGCACTATCGCATCAGTGATGTGCTGCATGTCGAGGCAGCTCTTGGGCAAATCACACCCGAGCTGGGCCTGGTTTCACCAGCGGGCATAGCCATCACCGCCGCCCATTTTGGCTTTCGCACCGAGTGGGGGGAGCATTGGTCGCTGGAGCAGTTGCTGGCCGTGGCCAACAGTGGCGCGCCGGTGATCGTCAGCTTCCCACCGGATCGCTATGCCGGTGGCCATCTGCTCGTCGTTCTGGGAGGCGACGCCTCCTCTGTCTATCTAGCCGACTCCTCAGCCTGGAATCGCCGCGTTCTCAGCCGCGAGCAGTTTCTGCAATGGTGGGGTGGCTACGCGGCTGTGGTGACACCTCTTGACTAAGCGGCATCCGGTGCGGTTTTCTCTTCCTTGCTTGAGGCTGACCCCAGGCCAGAGGCCTTCATGAGGGGTGGCAGCTACATACACGCAGAACCTCCGTGCTTCTGACCCTGCTGCCGCCGGTAGGTTGGCGATACATCCAAAGCGCCTGACGGCCAGGCGCGGCCCTGGAGCGCTCAGGAAGTGAGCGATAAAAGCAGGTGCCAACTGGGGAACAGGGCTAGCGTAAGGGGCGCATCCCGAGCATGGAGATCGACTCATCAAGAGAAAGGCGCAGCCAGGAAGGCCCGCCGGGGACGCCTTTGGTCTGGGGAAGTGGTGGAACAGTGACAAGCGGCGCAGGCGATGTGCATAGGCGTCAGGTGGATAGCGCTGGCTGGTCGGGGAGAGCGTACAAACCCTTGACAATAGAACACAAGTTCGCTATACTTGCATAATGCCTATCCTGTCCGCGCATGGTATGCAAACAGGACCAGCGCGCGCAGGCGGCCTCGTCCCGTGCAGCCTGCCGGAGCGCAATGCTGTGCGAAGGCCAGGCGCGTCAGGCCAGAAGGGAGGGAAGTGCCGGCAGGGGGCAGCTTCGACGAGGCGGGCACAAGAACAGTCAGCGGGTGCCGAGAGGCGGCCAGTCTTGAAAGGGGGGCTGGCGGGCCGACTCGGGTGAGCCGGGTTAGCCGCTGATAGTTATGCAGGTGTGTCGATAAAACGCTGGACCAGCGTTGCCGTCTCGCTGAGCTTTCTGGACTGCCAGCCTGTGCCGCTTCTCCTTTCCTTTGCCGAGCTGATCACCTGCTTCTACCCTCACTCGCCCTCGCTCAGCCCCTCGCCTCTTCCCCCCCACATATGGCTCTTCGCTGGCTGGGAAGATTCTCCGGCTTCCCGGTTGTTATTACCAGTGGATTGGATAATAGATCTGAAATGTGCTATTATAAAATCGGAAAAGTGAAAAGTCTCAATTTCCCGGCCCAAAGCGGGGAAGCGACTGGCGTTTTGTCTCTTCCATTTCGGACAAACTGAGCGGCTTCCCTGACGGGACGGGCAGATCGGGAGTTCCAAATTCTCAGCGAAATTTCAGCTAATTCACAGTTCCTCTTAATAGAGGAGTGTTTTACTCATATTAGCTGGAAATGATAGAACGCTCCAGGCGAACTGCCTGGAACTGTAATCCAATCGAATTCAGTAGAGAGGAGAGGGAAAACCTATGGCTCGTCGGGAAAGTGCAGTTGTGGATCGCGAGCGCGATTCTCGTGAAGAGTATACGACAGAGTTGCTCACTGTCAGCGAAGTAGCGAAGCGCCTCCGTGTCGATGACACCACGGTGCGCCGCTGGATCAAGACCGGTGCACTGCAGGCCATTACTCTGCCGCACAAGGGCAAGCGCGAGGTCTATCGCGTTAAGAAGAATACTCTAGACGAGTTGCTGAACACGCCCGCGACTGCCGCTTCGTGAAAGACGCAGCGCAGATCGCAGGCAGTTCGGCGGCGATCCAAGCCCAGGAAAGAAAGTCGGACCCGAGGGATCTCCCTCGGGTCCGTTGTTTGCTACTCACGGCCTTGGCGACCGTGGCTGCCGTGCCTGGATAAGTTCGAGCCCAGGCTCAAAGTTGCCCTGACAGGATAGACCTGTGAATCAATGCCCGCCCAGGCGACGTAGCTCAACCTGACCATTGCGCACGCGTACGGCATAGCGTGGCGCCGGCACGGTTGCCGGGCCAGTCAAGACGCGCCCATCGCGCACGCAGAAGCGCGAGCCATGCCAGGGACACTCTACCACATCGCCGTCAAGCGTTCCCTCATCCAGAGGACCTCCCGCATGAGGACAAGTGGCCGAGATAGCATAGTACTGCTCACCACGACGCAGCAGGAGCACAGGCACGCCAGCTACGGTCACCCGATAGAGATGCCCCTCTTCCACGTTGCTGACGGGGAGCACCGGCTCAAAGTCCTCTCCCGCTGCCTCCCAGGCTGTATGGTTGACATTGGTGCCTTTCACAAAGACCATATCCCCGCCCAGATAGCCAGCTACCAGCAGAGCCACAAAACCAATGAAGCCGAGCACGGCGGCAACAAGGCTTTCGTTCGTGGGCGAGAGCAGACGCAAGATGAATGAGATCAGATAGAGGAGAAAAGCCGCTGTATTGAGCAGGCCATGATAGAAACCGACCGTTCGCTCGGCGCCATAGGTATCGCTCCAATCGGCCAAACCGGTGAAGAGTGCTCCCAGGGCGGCAATGAGCCCGACAATGATGCTCACCAAAGCCCCGCGCGCCGCCCAGCCGTTGCTGACTGGGGCAATCAGCCAAATAATATCGAGAATAACGGTCAAGGTCCAGGCACCGATGGGCAGATCAGTAATAGCCGGATGCAGGGGATGGCCCCACGGGGTGCCGCTGAGGAGGCTTTTCAGCAAGCGTGGCGGCTTCTGGGTGCCGCCGGTCAAGACACGGGCCAGAGACTGCAGACTATCGCCGAAGCGATCAGCAACAGACTGCCAGACGTTGGCCGTTGACGGGGTCGGCTCATGGGTTGTGTCGCTCATGGTGCTCTCCTTTGTCTCTTCACAAGGGCTGATGTGATAGCTTGGACATTTACCCTCACCCACCTCATTCAGGTGGGGCTGGATGCGTTCCCCCTGTGAGTTCAGCTCGCAGAGGCTGGCGGCTATCTGCCCCACTCGCTCCCAGGCACAGAAAGAGCAATGGCGAGCAGAGCTATACCCGGTGGGTCTCGGGCGTCCCTCAGTGCTCAGTGCAGGCCATTGCCCTGGCCCTAACCGGTGAGCCTGGTTCGCCATTGCCCTGCGTCTCTTCCTACTCCGCTTCTGCACAAGAGCAAGCAAGCGAGCGTCGACAGACAGCAGACGATTGTGAAAAATCTAGCTGATCGGCTCACGTGTTTTCCCGGGCAGACTTCCCAGCCTTCAGCCCCCTCTTCTCTTTCCTGATATACCATACGCGCTAAAGAAAGTCAAGAAAGTCAAATAATTTCTTGACTTTAGAACGCCTCTCTGCTACACTGAAGCAGAGCAAGCGAACCGTTGAGAGTTAGTCAGGAAGTGAAAGGCTGATGGCTGTAGGTCAGGCCCACTGGCGCTTTTTCAGAAGCACACGCGGGCGCATTGTTGCCTTACTCTCGCGTGGAGGGGCGACAGTTGAAGAATTGGCCCAGCAATTAGGACTGACCGATAATGCGGTCCGGGCCCATCTGGCGACGCTAGAGCGCGACGGCTTCGTGATCCAACAAGGGCAGCGGCGCGCTGCTCAAGGGAAGCCCGCTTACATTTACGAGCTGACGCCAGCGGCTGATCGCCTTTTTCCGCGCGCCTATCAACCGACCCTGGAGGCGCTGCTTGAACTGTTGACCGAGCGGCTCTCTCCCAGTGAACTAGAACAGCTACTACGTGATCTTGGCAAACGCCTGGCGCGGCGCTGGCATCTCAGCAGAGAGCCGGAGAAGATGGCCGAGCCGCTAAGTCGTGTGCACTGGGCTGTGGCCGCGCTCAATGAGATAGGAGCCTTGGCGGAAGTAGAGGAGACAGCTATCGAGGCGCAGGAGGACCACCCTGGCCGCCAGGTGCTGATACGCGCTGCTAGCTGCCCGCTGGCCGCTCTGGTTCCTGCCTATCCTTGCCTCTGCCTCATGATCGAAGCGTTATTAACTGAGTTAACAGCATTACCTGTACGGACCCGTTGTCGGTGCACCGAGCGACCGCAATGCTGCTTTACGATCGAGCTTTTGGCTGAGCGACCAACGACGGATTAGCCTGCTTGGCGCCAGGCGGTGCCAGCCGATCTGATCGGCGAAGCGGGAGTTGGAGGCGGGTGCCCTTGGAGCGCTTCCCTGTTCGTCCTCTTTGCCGCTTTCAACTGCAGAGCATGCATGGTACAATGAAAAGGAAACGGCCTTGTAGCAATCCCCAGGGAAGGAAAGGACAGAGTCGCAATGTCTGAGACTCCCCACGAGGGCGGGCATATATCGCCACCCTACGGCAGCGAGCGCCAGTTTCAGATCTACATGGCGGGCCTACAGGGGCAGCTTCCGGCCCTCCCTCTAGATGTAGAGGAGCTGGAACGGCGCGCCAAGGAGCGCCTGAGTCCCGAAGCCTATGACTACGTGGCGGGGGGCGCTGGCGCGGAAGATACCATGCAAGCCAATCTGGCGGCCTTTCGACGCTGGGTGATTGTCCCGCGCATGCTGCGCAACATTGCGCGACGTGATCTCAGCGTCGAGCTGCTGGGAGTGCGCCTGCCAGCGCCGTTGCTGCTTGCCCCGATTGGTGTTCAATCGATCATTCACCCCGAAGCCGAGCTGGCAGTAGCACGGGCTGCCGCTTCATTAGGCATACCCTTTGTTCTGAGTACTGTCTCCTCGCACACACTAGAGGAGGTGGCTCAGGCGGCAGGCAATGGGCCGCGCTGGTTTCAGCTCTACTGGCCTGCCGATGCCGAGTTTTGTGCCAGCCTGGTCCAGCGTGCTGAGCGAGCCGGCTACAGCGCCATCGTAGTCACGCTCGATACGCGCCTGATCGGCTGGCGTCCACGTGATTTGCAGCGGGCCTATCTGCCGTTCCTGCAGGCTCAAGGTTTGGCCAATTATTTCAGCGACCCCGTCTTTCGCCGAGATTTGCCACAGCTTCCCGAAGAAAATCCTTTCCCAGCGATTCAAAAATATGTCTCCAGTTTTGGTCATTTAACGCTTCAATGGGAAGATCTCGCTTTTCTACGTGAGCATACACGACTACCGGTGTTGCTCAAGGGAATTCTCCATCCCGACGATGCGCGCCGGGCCGTAGAGTGTGGTGTCGATGGTATTGTCGTCTCGAACCACGGTGGGCGCCAGGTTGCAGGGGCGATTGCGGCTCTCGATGCATTGCCGGGTGTAGTGGAGGCTGTGGCCGGACAGGTTCCTGTGCTCTTTGACAGTGGCATTCGGCAAGGAGCCGATATTGTCAAGGCGGTGGCGCTAGGGGCGCGAGCCGTCTTGCTTGGGCGTCCCTACATCTGGGGGCTGGCTCTAGGTGGAGAGGCTGGCGTGCGTGAGGTGTTGCAGAATATGCTGGCCGACCTGGATCTCACCCTGGCCTTAAGTGGTTTCGCCGCCGTCAGCTCGCTGGATCGTTCAGCCCTCGCCAAAGCCGAGAGAGCGTGATAAGATAAAGAAGAAAAGCGAGGTGCGCCGCCTCTGTCTGTGGGCAAGGAAAGCAGCCAAACAGGCGCCCCGCTGGAGAGACAGCTAGTTCTGACGAGCATGCCCTGAAGGAAGCAAGGCGTAGCAGCAGGAGAGCAAGCGGTTTCCTTTTCCCCCCACTGGCCACTGAGGGGCAGTGTGTGCCAGAGGAGGGGGAAACAACCGTTAGCTAGCTAACCTGCTCGCTCACGCGCTTGTGCCTGAGCGGACCTGCGGGAAGCAACAGACAGTCTTTCTCTATCATCAGCGTTGGGAGGAGGTTGTCAGAAGACAGGTTTGTCGTTGGCTCCGGCTTTTCCCGACCAGGTAAGGGAGAGCACGGCTGCACACTGAACTGTTAGTTAGACGGCAAGGGAGAGGAGTCCACGACAACAGGCACTGAAGGAAGTTGTCACCTTATCCAGGGAACAGAAGAGCGCTGCCAGCCGAGAGAGCAGAGAAGAAGGGCATCGCCTGCAAGAGGATGAGTGATCCTGTCTGCCGCTTGCAAATGCAGTATGCCTGCAGACCGGAAGCTCAGAGGAGATAACAGGCGATGGGAAGAAAAGTCAAAGATGTGATGACCACGACAGTGGTAACGGTCCGGGAGGATCAGACAAAGCAACAGGCTGCAGCTTTGATGGCGCGCCATCGGGTCAGTGGGCTACCGGTGGTCAACGAAGAGGGGATGATCACCGGGCTTGTCACTGAACATGATGTCTTAGCGCGTCAGGGGCGGCTCGTGCGGGAAATTATGACTCGCGGCCTGATCAGTGTGAGCGAGGAGACCGAGCTAGAAGACGTCGCCCAGTTACTGGTGAATCGGCGTATTCGGCGCTTGCCGGTGCTTCGGGAGGGGCGATTAGTCGGTATTGTCAGCCGGGCTGACCTGGTCAGGGAGGTAGCGACGCGCTGGACCTGTCCCGTGTGTGGAGAGGTCGCGCCTGGTGAGGAGCCGCCGGAGGGCTGTCCGCGCTGTGCTGCGCCTCAGATGGTGGCGTCAGCCGAGCCGGCTCCTCCTGGGTTCTAAGGCTGCTGGCCTATTAGAAAACGCGGCTCAGGCCAGCAGCAAAGTGCTGGCTCTGTGCTCTTGCCTGTTCCGGCTCGCTCTTGTTCCGACGCTTGAACAGAGCGCGATCAAGCCAACGCAATCTTGTTGATGCAGTGTCGATTAGCCAGAGAAAGAAGAAGTAGTGTACCTATGGAGACCAGACAACAACGCAAGGCAGCCGCGCAGGGAGCTGGGCCGAGTGATGCCCGCTCCTCGGCTTCGCTGCTCGAAGGAACGGACCGCGAAACGCTCCTTAATTACTACTATCAGATGGTCCTCATTCGCTATTTTGAGGAGAAAGCCGGCGAGATGTACACCCGTGCGCGCATCGGCGGCTACTGTCACCTCAACCTTGGCGAAGAGGCCACGGTGGTCGGCTTCTGTGCCGGACTAGAGCCTGACGATTACGTCTATACCAACTACCGCGAGCATGGTTATGCCATCTGCCGGGGCATCTCGCCCGCCGTGGTCATGGCCGAATTGTTCGGCAAGAAGACCGGTTGCTCCCTTGGGCGTGGGGGCTCGATGCATCTCTTTGACATCAAGCGCCGCTTCATGGGTGGCTATGGCATTGTAGGCGGGCAACTGCCCCTAGCGGTGGGGGCTGCCTTTGCGCTGGCCTACCGGGGGGCGCGCGAGATCGTAGCTTGCCAGATGGGGGATGGTACCACGAATGGCGGTCCTTTCCATGAATCGCTCAACCTGGCCAAGCTCTATCGGCTACCGGTGGTCTTTCTCATTGTGAACAATCAGTACGGCATGGGCACGCGCGTTGACCAGGGGTCGGCAGTCCCTGATCTTTATCGCAAAGCCTGTGCCTATGACATGCGCAGCGAGCGTGTTGATGGCACGGATGTCCTGGCCGTTTTAGAAGCCGTACGCACGGCAGCTCGCATTGCTCGCGAGGAGCGTGAGCCGAGCCTCATCGAGGCGGTCAGCTACCGCTTCCGGGGGCACTCGGTCGTTGACCCTGACCGCTATCGTCCTGAAGACGAAGTCCGGCGCTGGCGTGAGCGTGATCCTATTCTGCTTTATGCGGCCCGGCTCAAGGAAGCGGGGCTGATGGATGATGCCAAGCGCCAGGAGCTGGAGGCGCGGGCTCAGCAGGAGGTCGAGGAGGCGGTGCGCTTTGCCGAGGAAAGCGAGTTCCCCTCTGTCGACGAACTCTACGACTTTGTCTATGCCGGTGAGGGAGGGCGCTGAGTATGGCCGAGATGACCTATCGCCAGGCTCTACACGATACCCTGCGCGAGGAGCTGCTGCGCGATGAGAATGTTTTCCTGATCGGCGAGGAGATCGGACGTTTCGAAGGCTCCTACAAGATCACTGCCGGTCTCTTGCAGGAATTTGGTCCAAAGCGGGTGGTTGATACGCCGATCTGCGAGAATGGCTTTGTGGGGCTGGCGATCGGGGCTGCCATGCTGGGACTGCGCCCGATCGTGGAAATCATGACGATCAACTTCATTGCGCTGGCAATGGATGAGATCGTCAATCATGCGGCCAAGATCTACTACATGTTTGGCGGTCAGTGCCCGGTGCCGCTGGTGATCCGTACTCCGGGTGGAGGTGGTCAGCAGCTTTCTGCCACCCATTCCCAGAACCTGGAGGTATGGTTTGCCCATGTTCCCGGCCTCAAGGTCGTAGCGCCTTCCACACCAGCCGATGCCCGTGGTCTCTTGCGGACCGCTGTCCGTGACGATAACCCGGTGCTCTTCCTGGAAAATCTGGCGCTGTACAATACGCGGGGCGAGGTGCCCGAGGGGGACTACACGATCCCCTTTGGCAAGGCTCAGGTCATGAAAGAGGGCCATGATCTGACCATCATCAGCTACTCGCGTATGGCGGTTGTCGCGCTCGATGTGGCTCGTCGCCTGGAGCAGGAGCGGCAGCTCAGCATTGAAGTTGTGGATGTGCGCTCTTTGCGTCCGCTTGACCATCAGACTATTGTCAATTCGGTGAAGAAGACCAATCGCGCCATCATTTTTGAAGAGGACTGGCGTTCCTATGGGGTCGGGGCCGAGCTAGCGGCCACTATTCAGGAGGAAGCGTTTGATTATCTAGATGCGCCCATTCAGCGCGTGGCCGGTGCGGAGGTGCCGCTCCCCTATTCGAAGCCTCTGGAGCAGGCGGCTTTGCCAAGCGCGCGGCAACTGGTGGAGGCGGTCGATCGCCTGGCTATTCGGAAGAGGAGGATCGTCTATGCCTGAGGTGACTATGCCCCGGCTCAGCGATACGATGCAGGAGGGGACGATCGTCCGCTGGTTGAAGAAGCCGGGCGATCGCGTTGAGCGGGGGGAAGTGCTCGCTGAGATCGAGACCGACAAGGCAACGATGGAGCTGCAGGCCTATGAAAGTGGGGTATTGGAACGGATTGTCGTCCAGGAAGGGGAGAGCGCGCCAATCGGCCAGGTGATTGCGGTAATTGGGAGTGGCGCTGCGGCTGCTCAAGAAGCCAAAGCCCCAGGCGCGGCTTCCCAGGCGCCGAACGCTTCATCTGCAGCAGGTGGTAGCACTAGCCGCGTTGCAGATGAAGGCGCCGTCAAGTCTCAGGAGATTCAAAGGGAGATAGCGCCTCGGCAGCGAACAGTGACGCCTGTTGAGGTGCCTTCATCGACAGCGCCTGTCGGTCAGGAGAATGGGGATCGCGTTATTAAGGCCTCGCCATTGGCCCGTCGCTTAGCGGAAGAGCACAATATCGATCTGCGCCAGATCCGTGGTTCCGGCCCTGGCGGGCGCATTGTGCGTGATGATATCGAAGCGTTCCTTGAGAGTCGCCGGGCGGTGGCTGCCGCGACTCCGGCGGAGGCTGCGCCGGCACCAGCTCCGGCGGCGGTAGCCGAGGCGGGGGCTGCGCCGGCGGAGGAGCTTGTCCCGCTCTCGCGCATGCAGGCGACTATTGCGCGGCGCCTGACCGAATCCAAGCAGACAATTCCGCATTTCTACGTCAGCACTGAGATCGACATGACCGAGGCCCTGGCGCTGCGCCGCCAGCTAAACGAGAGTGCCGGCGAGGGGGGCATCAAGGTTTCGATCAACGATCTCATTGTGAAGGCTTGTGCCCTGGCCCTGGAGAAATTCCCGGAGGTCAACAGCTCCTATCGTGATGGCCAGTTTGTGCGTCACCAGGCCATCAACATCGGCATTGCGGTGGACATTCCCAATGGCCTGGTGGTGCCGGTGATTCGCGATGCCAACCTGAAGGGGGTGCGCACCATTGCCCGTGAGGCGCGAGCTTTGATCGAGAAGGCTCATGCGGGCAAGCTGACACCTGCTGATCTCTCGGGCGGCACCTTCTCGATTTCGAATATGGGCATGCTCGATGTTAGCGAGTTCATCGCGGTGATCAATCCGCCCGAAGCGGCTATCATGGCAGTGGCTTCGGTGCGCCGCACCTTCGTGCCTATCAACGATCAGCCTGTGCTGCGTGATATGATGCATGTTACCGTCTCGGCTGATCACCGTATCCTCTACGGGGCGACGGTGGCGCGCTTCCTGCAGGAAGTCAAGCGCTTGCTGCAGAACCCGTTTAGCTTGCTGGGGTAAGACTGAAGCTGGCTAAGCTCAGCAATGAGCGACATGTGTGGGCGGCTTCTCCTGCCTGCTTGTTTGATGGCTGAAGGCTGACCGCCAGGCAAGCCGGCGGGAAAGACCGTCCTATCTTGCAGACAGTGAGGAGGCTCCTCGGCTAGTGCCGCAGGGACCTCCTTTGTCTGTTTTGGCTGCTGGGAGGGAGTAATCGAGTTTTCCTCTTCAGAGTGGAGAATCTCATCCTTTTGTTGTGACTCTGTTCTATTGGCGCAGCGTCTCACCTTTGCGCGGGCTTAGCCAGTCGCCCTTTCCGCTTGCTCCGGCTGGGCCAGACGATTTCGAACGTGGGCAACAATGTCCTCTCGCTGGCGCTGGCCTGGCAAGTCTGGCTCATGACGCATTTGGCCACAGCTGGGGCGACGCGGGCTGCTGGCCTATCTCTTGTTGATGCTGAGCGCAGCAGGGATGCTTTCCCTTGGCCTGATCCCGGCGGCCTTGGCCCTCTGGCTAGTCCCGCTGGCGTCGATCCTGATCGGCTTTGGCCTGACCTTTTTTAACACGGTCTACTTCACCATTTTGCAGGAGCAGGTACCTGGTGATAAGCTAGGGCGTGTCATCAGTCTGGATACCATTGGCTCTTTGGGTCTAGCTCCGCTGGGGCAGGTGCTTGGAGGGACGTTGAGCGATCGAGTCGGAGCGGCTACGGTCTTTCTGCTCTTTGGGACCCTGGGGCTGGGCATAGCTTTTATCCGTTGCTCGTGCGAGAGGTTCGAGAGACGCTCTAAATAGGGATAGATCTCTGTGCCAATGTTGGAGCAATTGGCTGCTTCCTGTAGAGAGGAAGGCGTAGCTCATTAGAAAGGGCATGCGCCCCAGTCTCTCCCCGCGCCTGCTCAGGAAAGAGCGCCCCTTTTTGACCCTGGAGCAGGCTCGCCGTCTGCTAGAGGGAAGCAGAGGGCATCGCCTGGAACTTCCGGTAGCGCTGGCCTTACTCTGTGGCCTGCGAAGAGGGGAGATTTGGGCGTTACGTTGGACGGATATCGATCTGGAACATGCGAAGATGAGGATCAGAAGAACGGTGGACTATCTTCCTCACTATGGCTATGTAGAAAATGAGCCAAAGACGCCAACAGGCATGTCCCGGTTGTCCTTGCCTGTGCTGCTGATAGAGAAGCTGCACCAGCAGCGGGAGCGCCAGGCAGGCTGGCGCAAGAAACGTAGAAAGAACAGGACCTGGTCGTTACCGATCTGTCTGGGGGCTATTTCAATCCTCGCTACTTAGAGCGGCTCTTTCGTCAATTGCTGCAGCGGTTGGACTTGCCGGCGATCCATTTTCACGATCTCCGGCATACATCGGCCACCTTGCTGTTGCAGGATGGGGTGGACACCAAGATCATCCAGCTCCTCTTGAGACATCGAGACTTCAGTGTGACGGCGGGCATCTATGAGCACGGCTCGGTAGAGTTACTGAGAGAGGCGATGAAACGGTGGAGTGCCCTGGAAGGAGGAGAGAGAACTGTCGACTGAACTGCCACACGAGGGAGGTAACAGAGCGAGGCCGCTTCAGAAGCGGCCTCGACGTGGTGGAGATGGGGGAGAGTCGAACTCTCCGCCACCCAAGCCCTCTTTCCCCCCCATGTTTGTCAACCTCGATCAGAAGCTCGCTCTTTCCCCCACCTTGTCCAATCGTCGCGTTGCTTTTCCAAGGCTGTCGCCTCGCTGAACTGACACTGAAACTGACAGACTCGTATCCACTAGCCCCGCTGATCAGCAGCGGGCAGCACTGCACCTGGAGGATCACGCCACTGTTGCCGCCGGCGACGGGCCGGCTGCGCCCGAGTGACGACGATCGGCGGGCTGCTGAGGCGGTGGCCGCCGCACTGGGGCACAGCCGGGTCGATGTCGTCCTGCGGCACTATCTGCGCTGACCGTGTTCCGAAAGGAGCGCAGGATGAGGTGGCTCAAGCAGATCTCCCCACAGATGGATGGGTCGGAGGCCTGCTGGAGCTGCGCGTCCTGGCACCCCAGGCAGGGCAGGACGGGGAGGCGCGACGTTCTCTCGGAAGCGATCGCTGCAGAAAGGAGGCCGTGAGATGGAGCAGCAGCATCAGCTCAAGCGCATGGGGGGAAAGTGGCAGTGCGAGCGGTGTGCCAAGGAGTGGGAGAGCAAGCCCAGGTCAAGCTGTGCAGGCATGCGCGTCTGGAACTCCTGGGCGATTGACTGGGAGCGGCTGGCCACCGTGACAGGGCTTCGACGTCGGGGGTTACGGCTCGCTCCGAGGCAGCAGCCAGCGGGCTGCTATGAGCGGTCAGCAGGACGGCCTCGGCGGGTGCTGCTCTATTGGATCAAGGAGGCGGTGCCGGCGAGGCCGCTGGCTGCGGCGCAGCGGCAGGCCTTGGAACGGGCCAGAGAGGGCTGGCGCCGGTGGCGCACGTGTGCGCACTGCGGGGGCGTCATCGAGCCGGAACGGCGCCGGCAGAGGCGACGGAGCTGCTGGGCCTGCGAGGAGGAAGAGCGGCTGCAGCAGCGGCGGAGGGAAAGGCGGGCCTGGCTGCAGGACGCACTGCGGCGGAAGCTCGTGGTGCTTGACACGGAGACGACGGGCTTACCGGAGGACCCAGGGTTCCAGGTGGTCGAGGTAGCGGTCGTCAGCGGAGCAGGGGAGCTGCTCTTTCGATCCCGCGTCCGGCCCGACGCGCCCATCACCCCGGGGGCGCAGGCGGTTCATGGGCTACGGGAAGAGGATCTGAAGGAGGCGCCGACGTTCCCAGAAATCTGGGGAGCGCTTTCCAGGCTGTTAGAGGCCTCTGACTCCATCTGGACCTACCATGCGGCCTTCGACCGACTGGCCCTGGAGGCCAGTGCGCGACGCTGGCGGGTGGAACTGCCAGGCTGGCTGACGGCGAGGGAGAAATGGCACTGTCTCATGGAGCTGTATGCGGAGTGGATGGGGCTGGAGGATTGGGTGCCGCTGGAGCGGGCCTGTCGCCAGGAGGGGATCGCGGCAGGCTGGCACCCGCACACGGCGGAGCTGGATGCACAGGCGGCGCTCGCGCTGCTGCGGGTGCTGGCGGGACTGGAAAAGGTATGAGCAACCGAACCGTTCGGGGGCCAGCGGCACAGGAAAGGCACGCTCCCGGCAGCGCTCGGCCCGGCCTGAGCACAGCCGCCAGCCTGTCGCCGGTAGCCCCCCTCAGACGATGATCGGCGGGCTGCAGAGGCAGTGGCTACCACGGGCGGGCACAGCCGTGAAGCGCTCGCCCTCACGTGCCAGGGCGCTCGTTGCCGTGCTGCTGCTGGAGCAGCGTCAGGATCTGCCCTACCTGCTGCTCCAGGCGATCAAAGCGCTGATCCACCTGGGCAAAGCGCTGGTCGATCTGAGCAAAGCGCTGGTCGATCTGGGCAAAGCGCTGATCCACCTGGGCAAAACGCTGATCCATCCGCTGCTCCAGGCGCTCCAGACGCTCCTGGACCTGCCCTACCTCGCCGCTGAGCACTTCCACGCGCTGCTCGATCCGTTCTGTGCGCGCCTTGAGCGTGTCCAGGTCCGTGCGCAAAATCCCATAGAGAATCGTCGTGTCCTTCGCCAGGTTCCGATACACAAACTCAAGTTCGCTCACCCGCCGCTCCAAATCGGCGATCCGCTGTTCCATCGCGACGGTCCTTTCTCCGGCATCCCCCGCCAGGCTCACCGCAGACTACTCGTATTCAATCCCCATCTTCTGCATCATCTTACGCTGGAACGTGTTCAGGAGAGACATACTCTGCTGCTGCTCATTGAGCCGCGCCTCCAGCGCACTCAGCCGCTGCTCAAAGCCGGCCATCCGCTGCTCAAACGTATGCATGCGGATCTCCATCGCGTTCAACCGATGGCCCTGATCTCGCACCTCCGCCACCAACTGCTGCAGCAGCCCAATGATATCGGTGAGCTGCCTGCTCACCTTCGCCTCAAATGCGCCAAAGCGCTGCTCCAATGATCCGTGCTCCATCATGCGCTCCTCAGAGGACAAGCCACACCATGCTCCTTCGACCTGAGCATACCATCGGGATCAACCGCTGTCAACCCTTCCTGGAAGGCCCAGCCCTGCCGCTGCTGCCGCTGCTGCCGCTCCCTTCGAGCATCCCGGCTCCCGCTCTCCCCTGCAGCGATCCTCGAAGGGCTTTCCAGGCCGTCTGAGGGCCACAGTGGCTGGCATCATAGCCGTATAAAAGCGGTCACTCCTGACCGCTTTTTGGGGATCATCGAAAACCCTTGACGGGCGCCGCTCCTGATGCTACTCTAGAGAGGACGCCGTCGGAAGGCCGCGTAAGCCCGATGGGGGATTGAAACAGCCAGGTCCATCCATGTCTCCGCAGGAGATTGCCGTCGGAAGGCCGCGTAAGCCCGATGGGGGATTGAAACCTATCGCTGGATGAGGTCGAATGCGCGCCCGAATGACCGTCGGAAGGCCGCGTAAGCCCGATGGGGGATTGAAACAACCGCCGTGACCACGATCCAGTAAGTATTTGCAGGTCGGAAGGCCGCGTAAGCCCGATGGGGGATTGAAACCGGGCATTGCATCGAAATCCCCGAAGATTTGCTGCTGTCGGAAGGCCGCGTAAGCCCGATGGGGGATTGAAACCGGGCATTGCATCGAAATCCCCGAAGATTTGCTGCTGTCGGAAGGCCGCGTAAGCCCGATGGGGGATTGAAACCATGCTCTCGCCTCCAGAGCTAAGCGAGCTGCTGCCGTCGGAAGGCCGCGTAAGCCCGATGGGGGATTGAAACGAGATCCAGCGGCCTTCCCGGAATGAATTCTGCGAGATGTCGGAAGGCCGCGTAAGCCCGCTCTGGGATTGAAACTGCGGAGATCTGCCTGGGGAAATATAATTGAGGCAGTCGGAAGGCCGCGTAAGCCCGACGGGGGATTGAAACAGGGATGAGAACCCGCTTCATGGGACGAGAGATAGCGCCGCGCCACCCAGGTCAGACCCCCGCTCTCGTCCGCTCTGGGAAGAGCACGAAAAATCGAACAGCCTTGACGGGCGCCGCCCCAGATGCTCTCGTAGAGAGGGGAAGGCGTCACATCGCCGCTTCTGCCCGCCCAGAGATCGGCAGAGCAGAGAAGGACGAACGAAAAGGACAGCGAAAATGCCCACGCAAGAAGAGCGATTGAGTCTACTGGAGCAGACGGTTGCCGAGGATCGGCCTGTCCTGCGAGATGTGGTCTACGAACTCACCATTGTTAAAGGATTAGTGACGGATCAGGTGCGCGTCACCAGCACGCTCTCCGAGCAGCTCCGCACGATTGCCGACCGACTCGCTCATCTGGAGCAGCAACTGGATCAGATCTTGACACTCCTTCATCCCCCCTTCCTGACGCTCCTCCCTACTCCGAGATGAGAACCCGCCGCTGCTGCCGCTCCCTTCGAGCATCCCGGTTCCCGCTCTCCCCTGCAGCGATCCTCGAAGGGCTTCCCAGGCCGTCTGATGGCCACAGTGGCTGGCATCATGGCCGTATAAAAGCGGTCACTCCTGACCGCTTTTTGGGAATCATCGAAAACCCTTGACGGGCGCCGCTCCTGATGCTACTCTAGAGAGGACGCCGTCGGAAGGCCGCGTAAGCCCGATGGGGGATTGAAACGCATGGACCATGGACAATGAAGAACCAGAGAGGAGGAGTCGGAAGGCCGCGTAAGCCCGATGGGGGATTGAAACCGATTACGGGAGCTAACGATCCGGATTCGGTGAGTTTGGTCGGAAGGCCGCGTAAGCCCGATGGGGGATTGAAACCTATCGCTGGATGAGGTCGAATGCGCGCCCGAATGACCGTCGGAAGGCCGCGTAAGCCCGATGGGGGATTGAAACAACCGCCGTGACCACGATCCAGTAAGTATTTGCAGGTCGGAAGGCCGCGTAAGCCCGATGGGGGATTGAAACCGGGCATTGCATCGAAATCCCCGAAGATTTGCTGCTGTCGGAAGGCCGCGTAAGCCCGATGGGGGATTGAAACCGGGCATTGCATCGAAATCCCCGAAGATTTGCTGCTGTCGGAAGGCCGCGTAAGCCCGATGGGGGATTGAAACCATGCTCTCGCCTCCAGAGCTAAGCGAGCTGCTGCCGTCGGAAGGCCGCGTAAGCCCGATGGGGGATTGAAACGAGATCCAGCGGCCTTCCCGGAATGAATTCTGCGAGATGTCGGAAGGCCGCGTAAGCCCGCTCTGGGATTGAAACTGCGGAGATCTGCCTGGGGAAATATAATTGAGGCAGTCGGAAGGCCGCGTAAGCCCGACGGGGGATTGAAACAGGGATGAGAACCCGCTTCATGGGACGAGAGATAGCGCCGCGCCACCCAGGTCAGACCCCCGCTCTCGTCCGCTCTGGGAAGAGCACGAAAAATCGAACAGCCTTGACGGGCGCCGCCCCAGATGCTCTCGTAGAGAGGGGAAGGCGTCACATCGCCGCTTCTGCCCGCCCAGAGATCGGCAGAGCAGAGAAGGACGAACGAAAAGGACAGCGAAAATGCCCACGCAAGAAGAGCGATTGAGTCTACTGGAGCAGACGGTTGCCGAGGATCGGCCTGTCCTGCGAGATGTGGTCTACGAACTCACCATTGTTAAAGGATTAGTGACGGATCAGGTGCGCGTCACCAGCACGCTCTCCGAGCAGCTCCGCACGATTGCCGACCGACTCGCTCATCTGGAGCAGCAACTGGATCAGATCTTGACACTCCTTCATCCCCCCTTCCTGACGCTCCTCCCTACTCCGAGATGAGAACCCGCCGCTGCTGCCGCTCCCTTCGAGCATCCCGGTTCCCGCTCTCCCCTGCAGCGATCCTCGAAGGGCTTCCCAGGCCGTCTGATGGCCACAGTGGCTGGCATCATGGCCGTATAAAAGCGGTCACTCCTGACCGCTTTTTGGGAATCATCGAAAACCCTTGACGGGCGCCGCTCCTGATGCTACTCTAGAGAGGACGCCGTCGGAAGGCCGCGTAAGCCCGATGGGGGATTGAAACGCATGGACCATGGACAATGAAGAACCAGAGAGGAGGAGTCGGAAGGCCGCGTAAGCCCGATGGGGGATTGAAACCGATTACGGGAGCTAACGATCCGGATTCGGTGAGTTTGGTCGGAAGGCCGCGTAAGCCCGATGGGGGATTGAAACATTCCGTCTGCCGACAATCGCCTGCGGCGTCAACAGAGTCGGAAGGCCGCGTAAGCCCGATGGGGGATTGAAACCTTGCGAGATACCTTGGTCGAGAGATCTCCTATGAGGGTCGGAAGGCCGCGTAAGCCCGATGGGGGATTGAAACAATGAGCTTCGCCCCGTAACGGTGACGCAGCGAAGATGGGTCGGAAGGCCGCGTAAGCCCGATGGGGGATTGAAACAGGGATGAGAACCCGCTTCATGGGACGAGAGATAGCGCCGCGCCACCCAGGTCAGACCCCCGCTCTCGTCCGCTCTGGGAAGAGCACGAAAAATCGAACAGCCTTGACGGGCGCCGCCCCAGATGCTCTCGTAGAGAGGGGAAGGCGTCACATCGCCGCTTCTGCCCGTCCAGAGATCGGCAGAGCAGAGAAGGATGAACGAAAAGGACAGCGAAAATGCCCACTCAAGAAGAGCGATTGAGTCTACTGGAGCAGACGGTTGCCGAGTATCGGCCTGTCCTGCGAGATGTGGTCTACGAACTCACCATTGTTAAAGGATTAGTGACGGATCAGGTGCGCGTCACCAGCACGCTCTCCGAGCAGCTCCGCACGGTTGCTGACCGCCTCGCTCATCTGGAGCAGCAACTGGATCAGATCTTGACACTCCTTCATCCCCCCTTCCTGACGCTCCTCCCCACTCCGAGATGAGAACCTGCCACTGCTGCCGCTCCCTTCGAGCATCCCGGCTCCCGCTCTCTCGTGCAGCGATCCTCGAAGGGCTTCCCTGGCCGTCTGTGGGCTACAGTGGCTGGCATCATAGCCGTATAAAAGCGGTCACTCCTGACCGCTTTTTTGGGATCATCGAAAACCCTTGACTGGCGCCGCTCCTGATGCTACGCTAGAGAAGGTGCCGTCAGACCGCTGCTCCAGCCCGTTGAGGGATTAGAACGCGAAGGTGGCTTCTATGGTCGGCATGTCTGCGGATGTCAGAACGCTGCTCCAGCCCGTTGAGGGATTAGAACCCCACGGAGATGATGTGATCGATGAAAATCCCTCTACGGTCAGACCGCTGCTCCAGCCCGTTGAGGGATTAGAACTCATGACGCGGCTGAGACGAGGATAGGCGATATTCCGTCAGACCGCTGCTCCAGCCCATTGAGGGATTAGAACGCTGCGGGCGGGCCTGCTGCTTGCTCCCCGATCGAGAGATCGAGAAGAGGGCAGCAGCCGCAGCGGAGGCGCTCGGCCGTGATCCCTGGCGTTCTTTCCCCTCTGTGTTCCTCTGATATTCCTCTCTTTCAATAAGAAAGGAGGGCTAGATGCCCATTCCCCTGATTCTGCCTGCCCGCCGACGCGGGTGTCTGTAGGCAGGCAGAACACCGCTCCAGCCTGGAGCAGGATTAGAACAGGCCGCAGGGGGCTTGCGCCTTCCGACGTCCCCGCTTTGTGTTAGAATGCCACTCAAGCCTGATCCCAATGAGAGACGCTATACTCTCGGGATAAAACGAAAAAACTTGCGACGAGAAGCAGCCGGTTGAACATCACTACTGCGCCCTCCCTTGATCGGCAGATGCGATCCACCTCAATAATCGGCGTTCCTCTTGAGATCTTGAGCCAGCTTTGTTCCTGTTTTGATGGAAGACGCGCAATAATATCTTCATGAACCTGATTGATGACTATACCATGCCGCTGTTTGATTGCCTCGACAACATCCATGCGGGCATCCGCTTTCATCTGCTCGATGAATTCACCGGCAAGCTCTTGAGGATAAAAATTTTCTGCAATCCGCATGTAAGCGGTAATCGTTCCCTGCCTTCGGATGCGGCGAACAACAAGAGCATTTGGCGGTACTCCCATGAGATTAGCAATTGCCAGCGGCACTGGAATCAGCGCAGGTTCTTCTAGGTTTTCCTCAATAGGTTCCAAACCCATCTCCTTTAGATAGAGGTCGAACCGAGGGAGCAGACCTGGAATCCGGGTTCGGCTGGCTCGAATAAAGATCCCTCGCTGACCGAGGCTAGAGAGTAAGCCCTCGGCTTGGAGCCGCTGCAGCACTTTGTTCATCGTTTCTTGGGAGGTTCCGAATTCCTTCGCCAGCATCCTTAGCCCAGGAAGGCGTCCTTGGGTCCCGTAGGCTCCCCCAAGGATTCGACGGCGAAGCTCGTCGGTAACAGAATCTATCTTTGAGTCTGGCGACATGTGATCCTCCTCTGCTCTAGGGTATATCCTAGGATAGCGCTTGGTGACATGGGAAATCAATACCATTAAAATGATGCTTGACAAAGTGGTCTAGATCATTGTATTCTTAGTCTAGAGCATTTGCTCAGTATTCATATCTTGGCCTGCGTGGCTGCTCAGGCAGGCCTTTTCAGAACCTTCGACAACCGAATACGGGTCGGCCTGCCAGGGGCCGGCGCCCGCGGCCAGAGGGAGAGGGAGGAGGAGGCAGCCCGCGGAAAAGGCCGCTGCGGGCGGGCCTGCTGCTCTCGCCCCCGATCAGGAGAGGGAGAGGGCAGCAGCCGCAGCGGAGGCGCACCGGCCAGCAGCCCTGGCGTTCATTTCCCCTCAGAATTCCTCTAGAATTCCCCCTTCGAAAAGAAGAAAGGAGGGCTAGATGCCCATTCCCCTGATTCTGCCTGCCCGCCGGCGACAGGCGCGCCGGCGCACGCCGACCTATGATGAGGTCGTCGCCCGCGCTCGGCGGAAGCTGTGCGGGCGGGTCATCGAGATCCCCGAGGATCTATTATTCCCCAACCGGCGACGGCTGCCGCCGCGGATCGGGCGGCAGCCTGGCGCGCAAGGCGTCGTGGCCTCCGTCAGCGAGGGAGGCAGCGTGTGCGTGGTGCTTGAGTGGGGCGAGCGGCGCTATTTCGGGGTGTCTCTCCTGCTTGAGCGATGCCGCGTGGTGTCGTAGTGTGAAGTTCTCTCTGAGAAAGGAAACGGTATGCCTCTCTCCTATCGAGATATGGAATGGTACCGTCTGCATGAGGCAGAGCCTCCCGCGTGGGAGCAGCCTCAGCGCTTCCCTGACGAGGCTCCCTGCCCGATCTGGCTGGTGCCGCCTGCCCATCGGGCGGCCCGTGTTGCCGATATCCTGGCCGCGGTAGAGCAAGCGACGGGAGCAGGTCCGTCCGAGCAAGAGGCCGAGCGTCTCCTGGAACTGCTGCCGGGATGGCTCACACGGCTGGGCGTGCGCTGGGACCCGCAGGAGGGGCTGCGCTGGTGGTCGTGTCCGAGCGGGCCGCTGGTAGTCTGGCGGCGCGCTGTCTCGAAGCATGCCTAAAGGAGGACAAGATGCTGATGTTGACCGTCGACTTGGTTGTGCTCCGGCCTGGCGAGGGCGGGCCGGAGCTGCTGCTGATCCGGCGCAGCAAGTCGCCATTCCAGGGGCAATGGGCGCTGCCCGGAGGCAAGGTCAAGGTGGAGGAGGGCGAGTCGGTGGAGCAGGCGGCGGCGCGCGAGCTGTGGGAGGAGACCGGCCTGCGCCTGTCGCCGAAGCAAATCAATCAGGGGGTCGTCGGGATCTTTGCCGATCCGGGCCGAGATCCGCGAGGGCGAGTCGTGAGCTGCGCGTTTCTGGCACGAGTGCCAGCAGGGACGCAGGCCCGGGCCGGCGATGATGCGGCGGAGGCGGCCTGGTTTGCCCTCGGGGCGCTGCCGAAGCCGCTGGCGTTTGATCATGGGGCGATTGTTGAGGCCGCCCTCATGCACCGCTCGCGAGAGGTGGAGCATGGAGCTTTCGCTGGATGACTTTGCCGATTGGCTGCTGCGGCATGCCTCAGAGCACGTTGGGCAGCGCGGGCGCTATTTTGATCATCCGCTGGCCCGCTGGCTCTCGGAGCGCAGCGGGAGGCTGATGGGCGTGGACAGCGCCGCAGGGACCTATGGTCAGGCGCTCTGCTCGCCCCGGTGCTGGCGGCCGCTTCCCTGGTGGGCGGTCCGGTTCGCGGCGCTGATGGAATGCCCGCATTTCAGAGCCATCACGGGCGAAGAGGCGTTTGCGCTGCTGGTAGAAAGTCTCTAACCATACCGAACGCCGCTCCCTCTTGGAGGAGAAGTAGAGCGTCTTGTCGTGCCTCTTGGAACCGCTTCGTGGTTCTCCACTCTCTCCTTGCAGGAGGTGTTGCATGCCTCCCTCCCCTTCTCCCTGTTTCCCCGATGAAACGCATCTGCGCGTGGCCCTCTGCCAGTGGCAGCAGACCCTTCTCGGCTGCCATGCCTCGCTTGGGCAGGCGCAGGCGGCCATTGCAGAGCTGGTGGAGCAATTTGGGGCGGAGACCTCACTAGAGGAACTGATCCAAAAGCTCGTGGCCCAAGACCTCGCTCGGCAATTGAGCGAGCGCCGGGCGAGGCGGGCCACGATGCTCCCCTCAGCTTGATGTGTCGCTGAATGGAAGACCAGGGCGCGCCGCTGGTCCCGCAAACCTCCCGGCGCGCCCCACGGCCAGGCCGCGGGGCCATGCCGTGCCCCGCGATCCTGCCTTGTTCCCTCTCCATTATAGCCCCGGTGCCTTTGAGGGCGCAACCCCTGGCGGGTAGCTTCACAGAGGAGGGAGCAGCGGTCGCAGTGCCGGCGCGGCGGATCACCCCCAGCGGCCTGGCTCCAGACCAGAAAGGAGCCAGAGATGTCATCTCGACTGTCTTCTCATTCCTCCATGCAATGCGCGCAATGCGGCGCTGTAGCAGAGCAGATGGAGATCTGCGATTTCTGAAGGAGGCCGCTAATGGCTTGGGGACCGATCTGGCGGCGGCAGGCCGAGGGCCAGCAGGACTGCTGTGCGGAGCCAGGCTGCTCCCGCCGCTCGGAGCAGCGGCTCCGTTGCTGGCATTGTGGGAGGCGCTACTGTCGAGCCCACGTCCTGGAGCGGGTGGATGAGGACCCGCCCCGGAAAATACTCTGCCTGGGCTGTGCGATGCAGGCCGGGTGGCTCTAGCCAAGGGGGGGTGAGAATCATGAGCCACATCTCGCGCGTTGTCTTGCTCATCTTTCACAGCGATCCGCAGCAGCCACTCATCTGGCTGCTGCGGGACCGCCGCGGAGCCTGGCACTTGCCTGCCGCCGTGTGCGCGGCGGGTGCCCACACGGGGAAGCTTGCGCTGGTCCTCTTGCAGTCGCTGGCAGGGTCTTGTCCGGGCCAGCGACTGTGGCTCCTGGGCCTCTGGCCGCCTGTGGCGGCCTATCTGGCCCTGCTCCCTGACGGCGCTGGGGGTGAGAGCAGTGCCGGGGGCTGCTGGTGGCCGGCCAAGGAGGCGGCAGCCCTTCTGACAGGCCAGGAAGCCTGGCTCATCAGGCGCGCCAGCCAATGGCTGGCGGACGGAGGGGCAAACCGTCGAGGGCTTGCCTGAAGTCAGCCAGAAAGGAGAGAGCAATGACCTTACAAGAAGCGCTGGCTACAAGTGCCGAGGCGTTGTTTCACTCCCTCATCGGAAAGGAGCAATCGTATGCTGCTATCACCTTCTTCCTTTGACTACACCCAGGGCTACGAGTTGGGGAAGCAACAGAGTGAGGCGTGGGCGTGCTTGCCGACAGCCTCGCTGCTCAGGCAGTTGGCGAGCCTGCTGGAGCGATCGGCGCCTGCCGAAGCTGGGTGGCAGGCAGAATGGGGCAAACGGGCCTGGGTGGTAGGGGTGCTGGAGGGGATGGTTGACGGCCTGGTGGAGGAGCGGAGCGTCTAAGTTTCCGTTCCCAAGACAAGAAAGGAGCAGTCTGATGCGACCACAGGCTTCTTGGCGCGGCCAGCGAGCCGCGCAGTGGCAGCGTGTGGCCTCCTTGCTGCCCCCGGCAGCGCCGGCGCGCCCGAGCGTGGGGGAGTGGCTGCGCCAGGTGGGGATCTGGCTGGTGGCGCTCACGCTGCCTGAGCTGGTGGGCGGCGTGCTGCTGGTGCGGGCGCTGCCGTGGGCGGCGCGGGTGCGGGCGGATCTGGGGATTGCGCTGCTAGCGGCGGCGGCGCTGCAGGTGGTGCTGGGGCTGGCGCTGTGGCGGCGGGCGGCCCACTGGTGGGTCCTGCTGGCGTTCCTGCTTGCTGGGATCATCGGGGCGCTGCTGCGGTAGCGTTCCTGGCCGGGCAAGGCAACGGGCTGGTTGCCGGCTGGCGGTGGTGCCTGTCTGCGACGCGAGGGGCGTCGTGGGAGGTCGTCCCGACGGGATCACCGCCAGCAGGGAGCCAGCCGGTTCGGTCCGATCTGGTGCAGCGGACCGGTTGTGCTCTCTTTCCTTGGAGCAAGGAAAGGATCTGAAGCCTGTTTTGAGGAGGATGTCAGATGACGCAACCCAGTACCAGTGCACAGCGACGCATGACGGCGCCGTCTCCCGAGGACATCGAGAAATTAACGCAGTTGCGGGAGATTGTCCGTCAGGAGGCAGCCACAGCCTCGCCATTCATGGCCAGTCTCTGGGAAACGCTGCATGCCCACGTCTCCCGCGCCCATCTGCGCGCCCAGCGGGCGTTGACTCGCGCAGAACGCTCGGCGGTGCTGCAGGCGGCCAAGGCGGCGCGCAGTCAGCACGGCGCCAGAGCAGCGCAGGGGCAGGGGGAGGAAAAGCAGGAGGAGACCAATGGCTGAGGCTGAGGACCCCAAGACTGTGGGAGGCGAGCCGCAGACGCGCGATCTCGTCTCGTTGGCCTTGCAGGCCCTCCAGCGCTGGAGCCTGGGCCCGGGGCCATCGCCGGAGCCCGAGGGTGCGCCGGAAGCGTCCGTGCCGGCCTCCGACCCAGCGCAGGCAGCCGTCATTGCGGCCCAGGCAGAGGGGCAGGGGCGTGATCAGCCCCTGCCCTCGACCCTGCCGACAGCAGCGGAAGACGACCCAATAGCGCGCTACCGCCAAAAAATAGAGGAGTTTGATGCAGACAGGGAAGCCCCCATAGGGAAAGGCGTCCGGCTGCTGTTGTTGACCACCGGCTACGTGGCGCCGGTCTGCTGTGCGGCATTGTTGGGATGGGAGTTTGGAGAGCTGTTCGGCAAGGGGGATTTCTTTTTCAGCACGGCCCTGCATGTCCTTTCCCTCTCCGGTGAGCTGATCATCGCAGGGCTGGCTCTGGCCACTGCCTGGAGCCTGAAGCGCGTGGGGTCGGACCGGCACCTGCTGCCGCGAGCTGTCCTCTGCGGAGCGCTCTTTCTGGTGGCCTCGATTGGCTCGGCCACTGCCCTCTGGTGGGCGCTTTCCGCCTCCCCGATTCCCCCCATCGTGCTTGCCTTTCGGGTCCTTGTTCCCATCCTCATTGAAGTGGGGGGAATGGCTGTCGTCGCAACGCTGGATTTCCAATCGTTGGAGGCATTTCTTGCTGGCTTACATCGGCGAGCGGAGGCGATCCAGCGGCTCAGCGAAGCGGAGC
Organism: Thermogemmatispora argillosa; assembly: GCF_059696725.1. Lineage (NCBI taxonomy): Bacteria > Bacillati > Chloroflexota > Ktedonobacteria > Thermogemmatisporales > Thermogemmatisporaceae > Thermogemmatispora > Thermogemmatispora argillosa. The sequence goes on from NZ_AP019377.1 coordinate 4,287,122, forward strand.
TCCGGCTGAAAGCGGCGGAGCAGGAGGCAGCCAACAGGCAGAGGGAATATGAAGAATACCGCTTGATGCGAGCGCGGAATGAGGAAGTGTTGCTGAAAATGCTGGAGATCCAGAGCCGCGGCGCGTTGGCGGCCCTGGAACGGCAGGTGAAGGTGATTGAGAGCGAAGCGGTCCAGCCAGCGCTGCCGCCGGCTCAGCCGCAGCAGAGCAAGACGGAGGAGTTACCGCCGGTGAAAGAAGCGCCGTCCTGGAGCCTGCTCACGAGCCAGCAGGCCTGGAATCCGCGTGGGCACCAGGCCCGCACCTAGGAGGGAGGCGAGAAGATGCAGGAGAGCACTCTGCGACGGCTGCTGGAGGCCCAGCAGCCGCGGCTCTCGTATACGCTCCTGGGGCCAGAGGAAATCCTCACCTCTGAGTGGGGGCGTCGACTCCTGCTCTTTCTGGCCACCTCAACCGAGTACTGGACGCTGCGCGTACGCCCCAATCCTGCCAGCAGCCTGGTGGTCTGTTGGGAGCATAATTCATGCCTGCCCTGCCCGACCCTCTCGTTGCGGGAGGGGTACTGCTACGCGGCCTATGAGCTGCCGAAGTGGTTTTCTCTGGAAGGGAAACTGACGCGCAAGAGCGCGCCGGTCTTTCGCGGCGCGCTGCTGGCAGGCCTGCAAGAGGCCTATCAACGGTTATCGACTCTCCCGCGCTCGACCCGCCGCCGGTATGAGCGTGCTGTGCAGACCATGCTCAGCGGGCGTGGCAGACCGCGGCGCTGCCCCAAGATGTGGTCAGAGGAGAGCCACAAGCGGGCAGAAGTGGAGAGCAGTGGGCAGAAGTGAGCCTGCCCGTTGCTAGGCACGGCAGGGTTTTTGCCCCGTTTTCGTCCATCTCTGAGAGTTCTTTCCGGAGGAAGGAGGGCCCTTCATGCCTGAGGTGTCCTTCATCCTGCTGGTGATCAGTGGGACCATCCCGATCGCCGGAAGGCTGGCTGCTGTTTCTGCTCTGGCTCACCCGGGAGGGAAGCCATGCACGAAGCGACGTTTACGAGCTATCAGGTACAAATGGTGACGCCAGAGGCGCGTCGAGTGATTGAAGCCGCTGGCGGGCAGGTGGTCGCACAGCCGGAGCGAGGGGGCTACCTGGTCTGCCATCCGCTGCCCGAGACGACAGCGGAGACAGAAGACGGCTGGCTGCTCATGGAGCGAGCCGAGTCCCTCACCCCGTCATCAGCCGGGCACGCCGGATCACCCCCCAGCCGAGCCGGGGCGAGCGGCCAGGAGCCGTGCCCCTGGAGCGCGGGCAGCATCCGGGTCAACGGGGGCTGGTGTGCCGGCCTGTGGGGGCTGGCGATGCTCCTCAACGGGCTGGCCCTGGCGAAGGGGTGGCAAGCGCCGCCCTCCTGGCTGGCCTGGGGCCTGGATGAAGTGGTCGCCGGCGCCCTGCTAGGCGGCTGGCTGCTGCTGACCTGGTGGCGGCAGCAGCGGCTCTGGCTGGTCGGGGCGCTGCTATTGGTCGGCGCGCTGTGGCTGGCCTCCTGGCTGTAGCTGGCTCCCTCCAGCCCAAGGCGAGGAGGCGCCCCATGAGACGAGTGATTTCGACAGTTTCAATGCTTCCAGAAAGGATCGCCATGACGTATCAGTTGAACAAGCGCAAATTGTTCGCCCTGTTGGCCTCCCATGCCGAGGACTTCTCTTACTTCCTTGCCTCGGCTTTCAAAGCATATCAAGAGCGGACTCAGTGCTCGCGGGAAGAGTTGGCCCGTCTGCTCTCCTGCTCGGTAGAAGAGCTGGATCATCTGGCCATCTGCCGGAGACCAGCCAATGAGGAGGAGCTCACCATTGTCGCTGAACGCTACGGCGTCCGCGCCGAGATCCTCCGCGAGATCCTGGCCGAACACTGAAGGAAGGAGCACTACCATGCTAGATATTGGCCTCTTCCTGGTTCTCCTGACGATGGTTCTCCTGACGATCGGAGCTGTATGGTTCTTCTACGAAAAGCAGATTGAGCAGGCTCAGCAGAAGCTGGATCAATTGCTAGACGAATGGTTGCAAGAAGCCAGGGAAATCCCCAACCAGTTCCCTAGCGATCCTTGTCTTGACCCCAGTGGGGACGCTGACAGACGTACGGCCAAGCTCAAGCTGGTTGCACGCCGGCTGAACCGCTGGCAGCAGCGAAAGGAGCAGGCATGACCTGCCGAGAGACGCCCCCGCCATCCCAGGCCCGGCAGCAGCCTGCCGTCGAGGAGGGCTGGAGCGCGCTGGCGCTGGCTCGCCTCACCAGGCCCCAGGTGAGCGCGCTGCTCGGACGGGAAGGCTATCGCTTGACTTTTCGACTGGCGGCTTGCCGGCGGCGCTGGGGCTGGCTGCCGGCGCAGTACCACTACACGGATGCGGCCGGGACCGAGGTGATCTGGCTGGCGGGTCCCGACCCGGAGCTGCGCGAGGCAGACCCGCAGGCTCCTGCGCACCGCAGCCGGTTCTGGGTGTATGCCAGCCGGCGGGCGCCCGAGCGCGCGGAGCAGATCCGGGCGCGGCTCCGGCAGGTGTGGGGTCTGGACTGGTACCCCTTGCCGGAGCCGCCAGCCCCTCCGCTGCGTCCCACCTCCTGAGACCACGTGACCCTCCTTCCACAGAGGGTAGTCCTGGATAGGAGCCATCGTAGCCATGCGATGGGTAACAGAAAGGAGCTGTATGGAACACCACCTGCACCACCTGACGACGCTCCTCCAGCAGATCGAGCAGCTGAGCGCCACCGTCATGGAACCGCTGCCGCAGGCTCTCTCCCTCGCCGAGGTGGAGCGTCGCCTGGCGCATCGGAGCCAGCTACAGGCCCTGCTCAGGTCTCTGGAAGAGATCCTCAACGAGCTGCCGGCCTTGCCTGACCCCGAGGGGATGGCCTGGGCCCAGGCGCTGCTGGCTCTCCCCTCCAGCCTGATTGTAGAAGTGGACACGAGCCGCCTGGGAAGCACCGCGGAGCTGCTCCGGCTGGTGCTGGTGCGCCCCAGTGACGGACAGACCATCTTCGACCAGATCCTTCGTCCCCAGCGGGGGTACGACCCGGCATCACTGACCTACAATGGGTTGACGCCTGCACAGCTTGAGCAGGCTCCAGAAGACCTCTCAACGGTCTGGCCCGCATTCCTGCAGCAAGCCAGAGGGCACATGCTGATCGGCTGGAACTGGGCATGGGATGCGGACCAGCTGCGCCGGGCCAGCCGCCAGCTCGGGTTGGGGCTGCCGGTGCTGCTAGGGATCGACCTGCAGGAGCCGGCGCGGACCTTCTTCTCCCAGCCCTATGCGGGCCTGCCCACCCTCTGCCGGCTCCTCGGTGCTCCCCTGCCGCAGCCAGCGACAGCGCTTGACCGCGCGCGGGGGCAGCTGTTGGTGCTCCGAGCGATGGCGGAAGGGCGCCTGGGGCCGCTGCACTCCCTCTCTGAGCCAGAGGAGGCAGACGACGGGCCTGACCTGGAAGACTCCCAGCCCTTCTAAGCGTACTCTGCTGCAGCTCCAGGGCCTGCCCTGCCCTGGAGCTGCTTGCTGCAGGCAGAAAGGAGGTCACACGTGAACACGATGCAGTATCTGGCTGAGCGAGCCCGGGCCGTCTACGAGGAAGAAACGGAGCGACAACGCCGTGCACGTCAAGCTGCCCGGGCCGCAGAAGAAGCAGAGCGCCACCAGGCCGAGCAGCAGGCCCAGAAGCGCTGCGAGCAGCTCCTTGGGCTGCTCCACGAGCGGTACGGCCTACCGGAGGCCCTCTGCGCCTGGATGCGCAGGAAGCCAGGCTCCTTCCTGTGCCTCCAGGTGCAGATCCCGGAACCCTTTGGGTGCGCGGACTGTGACTGGGAGCTGTCCCCAAGCCAGGAACGGGAAGCGTGGTATGTGCAGGCTCGGTGCAAGCGACTCGGGCTGGACATCACGGGCAGGCTCCAGCCCGAATCGCTCAGCCGCTGGCTGCTCTTCCGGCTCGAAGCTTCCCGGCGGATGCATGAACGCTGGCAGGAGCTGGTCGCGGAAGAGCAGGCGGCGCGTGCCGAGCTGGCCCAGCGGGAGGCGGAGCTGGAGGCGCGCGCCTGCGCGTGGCCAGAGGGGCAGACGCTCACCCTCTACCAGGTCCACTATGTTCGGGGCGTGGCCGCGACAGAGGATGGCGAGCACTGGCTGGAAGCGTCGGGCTGGTGCCGCGCCGACCAGCCGGATGCGGACGGCTACCTGAGATTGGAGCCGACTGCGGACGGCCCAGAGCGCCTGCTCAAACTCGATCCGAATCTGCATCGGCCCCTCTTTGAACGCCATGAGTTCACCAGCCCTGCCGAGCTGCCCTGGGAACTCACCGAGCTGTGCCAGGAGCAGATCCGCGGGTTCCGGTGGCAGCAGGCCCACGGACGGTCCTGGCTGGTCCGGGACCCGGCGGAGTCCGTGTCGTTCTCCTTCCGAGTCCCGTTGCCCTGGGTACGGGAGCTGCTGGCCCCGTGCTCCCAGGACCGCCATGACGAGCACGCCTGAGGACAGGTGTTCGGACAGCGGGGGAGGACAGCAGCCTGTGCGGTCAGGTTGCGGCTCCTCCCCAGCTGCCATGACGACCACATAACGACCAAGGAGAGAAACGATGGCGAGAAGCCGGAGTATCCCTGTGGCCCTCTTGAAAGAGCCAGATTTCTTTGAATTGTCCCCCGAGGCCCGCGTTGTCTTCATCGGCCTCATCCTGGAGGCCGATGACGAAGGGCGCGGGCGAGCCCATGTTGGACTACTGGCCCGTTTATTCAACGTCAGCGAAGCTGCCGTGGAGGAGGCGCTCAGCCAGTTGGTTGAGCGGGGGCTGCTGCTGCGCTACCAGATCGGGCGCCAGTCCTACTATCAGTGGCTGACCTGGAGGAAATGGCAGTCCTTATCCAAGCCCACCCCATCCCAGTTGCCGCCACCGCCAGCGTCCCAGGTCGCTGAGCCGGAGCCAGCAGCGGATCTGGGTGGGAATCCCCAGGAAAATCCAGGGAAACCCGGGGCTTTCCTACCTGAAGAAGAAGGGGAAGGGGAAAAGGAAGAGGAAGGGGAAAAGGAAAGAGGAAGAGAAGGAGAACGGGAAGAGGAAGGAGATGGAGACGGGGCGGCGCAGGCGTGCGAGGCGCAGAAGATTGTCCCGTTCCCTCGCCCGGCCGTGCCACCACGCTCCGCCCCCAGCAGCGCCGGCGCCAGCGCCGGGGAGATCTCGCTCTGCCAGGAGATTGCCGAGATGCTGGGAATACCGCTCTCACGGCATCTCAGACAGGTGATCGAGGAATTCGCGGCGACCATAGGCTGGTCGGCCGTGCGCGGCGAGGCAGTCGAATGCGTTGAGTATATCCAGGACCCGCGAAGGAATCAGAAGCAGCAGCGCCTGACCCCGGGCTTTTTCCGGCGGTGGCTCAAGCGCGTCCAGGTCGCCCAGGCTCAGGAACCGTTGCTCTCCAGACAAGAGGCTGCAGCTGGGCCGGAGGGGGCCAGCCCGGCGAGCGCGGCCAGGCCGGAGAGCGGTCGCTGGCCCTCCAGGCGGGGCACTCGTTCCCATCGCCCAGAACCGGCCTGGCAGTCTGATGCAATGGCCCAGTATCGGGCCTATGTGGAGGTGCAGCGGCAGGCCTGGAAAGCAGCGTGCCAGGCCGAGACGCAGGAGCCCGGGGCCGCTGCGGGAGGGAGCTGAATGGGGGCATTCACTCGACTCGGGGCCGCCCTGCGTGTGCCGGCACGGCTGGCCAGCCAGTTTGCCCCAGAGCGCATCGCGGCCTCGCAAGCTGAGGCGCGCTGGACCTGTCCCGCCTGCGGGACCGTCGTCGAGCCGCTCGCGCTGGACGACGGGCGCTGGCTCCGGTTGCGCTGCGGTTGCGAAGTATCGGCGAGCGCGGAGCAGCAGCGAGCGCAGCAGCGCGTCCTCCTGGAGGAACAGCGGAGACAGCTGCTGGCGAGCCAGCTTTTTGGCTGGCTGGCCCCGGCCCAAGCAGCCCATCCCGCTGGGCACTTCGAGTCGTTCCGGCTTGCTATGCTCCCAGGCGATACGCCCCAGACCGTGCGGCAGCGCCGGATCGCCTTGCAGGAAGCGCAGCGGTTTGCGCACGATCCCCAGGGCACGTTGCTGCTGGTCGGCCCCCCTGGGGTGGGCAAGACCCATCTGGCGGCGGCCATTGCCCGCGCCCGGGTAGCCGCAGGACAGGCGTGCCTGTTCGCCAGCGCGGTAGCTCTCTTCGAGCAGATCCAGGTGCTGCTGCGCCAGGACGACGACTACCTGCGCCTCCTCCAGAAAGCGATGCAGACGCCCTTGCTGGTGCTAGATGACTTGGATAAACCCAAACCCAGTGATTTCCGGGAAGAGGTGTACTATCGGCTGTTGGATCAGCGGCTCCAGAGCGGGCGAGCCATGGTGGTGACGGCCAATCATCCCCCAGATCAGCTCGTGCCCTGGCTGGGAGCCGCGGGGGTCTCGCGGTTGCTGGCTGAGGCGCACGTGGTTGAGCTGGAAGGACCGGACTACCGGTTACTGCCCAAGCGGGCCCGTGCCCTGTCCTGATGGCGCTGCTCCCGATCGGAGCAGCAGCGGTACGCATCACGAAAGGAAGAAAGGAGCACTCCCCATGAATGACACATTGCTGCTGGCATCCCTGGTGGGGCTAGTGGTGGTGCTCTGTGCGGTCGGTCTGGTTGAATTTATCAGATACTGGACCCGCATGGAGGAATGCTACAGGCAGCGCGAGCAGCTCCTGGCCCAATGGGAGCAGGAAGACCAGGAGCTGCTGCGCAGACACGAGGCTGAGGCTCGGGCGGCGTTTCGCGCAGCAAGGAGTCGCAGCAAGGAGTCACGGCCATGACCCCCTTCATGCTGGAGCGGCTGGCTGAGATCGATCTGGTGACCCTGGATGCGGCAGTGAGCACGGGGCCAGCGCTCGCGCGTGCCCGGCGGCTGCTGACCAACCGCCAGCGCCTGGCGCCGGGGCGCCCCGCCCACCTGCTGCTGCACGCCCACAGTCCCCGCGAAGAGGACCTGGCGCGCGAGGCGACGGCGACCCTGGCCCCGCTGGTGGCCGCCGTCCATCTGCGGCGACTGCGCAGTCGCACCGAGGTGGCCAGCGAGGCCCTGGCCCTGCATCGGCAGCTCTGGCCCGCGGAGGAGGAAGCCCGGCGCAAAGCGCGCCTGCTGTGCTTGATCCGCCGCGGGGGAGCGGGCAAGCCGCAGTTCATCGCCCCCTTTGTCGGAGGCGCCGGCACCACCTGCGGGGCCTGGACGCCGATCGTGGCCTATCGCCGAGGCCGCCAGACCTGGATTGCCGGCACGCGTCCGCCCGAACAGGAGCGCGGGGCTGAACCGATCCGCGGCTTCCTGCGCGGCAACTATGCGCAGGGGGTGTGCCCGGTCGCCTGTAGCTTCTGCTACCTGCGCGGCCTGCATGGCATGGGCATCAAAAGCGTGGCCCTCAATCTGGAGGACGTCGTGCCCGAGCTAGAGCAGCTCCCGCGGGGCAGTGTGGTCAACTGGGCGGAGCTGGGCGGCCCCGTCGAAGAAGATCCCTGGTTTGTCGACGAGCAGGGACAGGGGTCACTGGTGCAGACCATCCTGGACCTGGCCAGCGCGCGCGGGATCGTCTCGTTCTTGCTGACCAAGGGGGTCTATGAGCCGTACCTGCGGCTGGAAGGGCGGCTGGCCCTGGTGGCGATCAGTCTGAACCCGGCGGCCATCTCGGCGCAGTTTGAGCCGGGGGGAGCGCCGCCCGAGGCGCGGCTACGGGGGCTGGCCTGGGCCATCGACCACGGGGCACTGGATCATACGATCCGGCTGGGGCCGATCATTCCGGTGGCCGGCTACCGGCAGGCCTACCACGAGCTGTTTGCCCAGATCCGCGACATCCTGGGGCCGCGGCTGAAGCGGATGACGGTGGACATCCTGCGCTTCTCGCCGCAGATGCCACGGGTGCTGCGGGCGAGCTTGCCCGAGGAGCAGGTGGCGCCCTTGCTGGGGGAGCTAGAGACCAAGGTGGTGGCGCACAAGTATCGCCCGTCGGTGACGCGACAGCAGCGGCTCTATCGCTGGGTGCGGCTGCTGTTGGCGCGCTATGGCCTCGGGCAGGTGCAGACGACGCCCTGCAAGGCGGACCCGCGCGAGGCCTTGCAGTTTCTGAAGGCGGGGGTGATTAGCAGCATGCCCTGCGCCTGCCACATCAGCTATCGACTCCGGGCCGAGCTCCAGCGCGGCCCGCTGCCTGTGCTCAGATATGGCAAGGAGACCTCCCATGATAGACCTGAAGATAGAGACGCATGCAGACCGAAACCATTCTGACGTTCGCTCGGCCGTGAGAGAAGCGGCTGGGAATGCGCTAGACCCGCTGAGGCCTACAGAAAGGAGGTCACCCATGTTCCAACAGCCCCCATCCCGCCAACGGCTGCAGCAGGCCGCGCGACAAGAGCGCTATATCGCCGAGCAGCTGCACCTCGCGCGCTTTTGCGGCCAGTGCGGCCAGTACGTGCCGCCAGAGGTCTACCGGCCCACCTGCTGGTTCTGCCGGAAAATCATCTGCTCGGCGTGTGAGAAGAGCATCTTCTCTCGTACATACGGGCTGGCATGAGGATTGCCCTGACTACTTCTAGGGAGGAACCAATGATCACAGGAGCATCCAGTGAGGCCGCCCGGCGCTGGCTGCAGCGCGCCATCATCCCGGTCGGCTATGGCGCCCGGCTGCATCGTCGACTCATTCCCCAGGCGCTCGCCTGCCTGCCCACGGCGCTGCTGGTGGATGTGCGCTGGTCCGCCCGCTCGCGTTGCCCCGGCTGGTCCGGGGCCGCGCTGCAGAGGCGCTATGGGGCGCGCCACTATCTGGATCTCGGCCGGCTCCTGGGCAACCGGGCCTATCGGGAGCCCGGCCAGATCTGCATCGATACGCTCCCGCAAGGCGTGCAAGCCCTGCTGCAGCTCCTGGAGCAGGGGCAGTCGCCGCTCTTGCTGCTCTGCGGCTGCGCGGTCTACGGGCGCTGTCATCGGCGGGTCATCTGCGAGGCCGTCCAGGCTGCTGATCCCGCCGTGACGATCTGGCAGCCGGAGCAGGTGCAGCTCTGGCTGGGAGCGTTGAGCAGTCAGGAGGAGACAAGCCATGAAGCCGCCAGAGACACTGCCAGACGGCTGTAAGCCCTTGATCGAGCGCGCCCGCGCGGCTGGGGGTGAACGGTTCGCTGACCTGGTCAGGCGGTTCTCCGCCATCCTCCCAGCGGTCTGGGTCGAGGAGCTGATCGCCTGCGTGGAGGAACTCAGGCAGGCCATCCTGGCGGAGATGAGCGCCGAAGAAGCCCTCCAGGCCTTGGCCAGGGCCACGGAGCGGCTCCTGAAAGAGCTGCCGGCAGACCCACGCCTTGAGACCCTGCTGGCCGGTATTGAGGGAGAGACGCACCGATCCAGCGGTTCCTGTCGGCCGGGGCGCCTGACCCGTGCGTCTGGCGCTGCCCGCGGGGGCCAGGCAGGCCTGGAACAGCACGCGGCGGCCACCCTGTGGGAGTGAGCCAGCACCCCAGGAGGGAGAGATGCTGACATGACAGGATCACCACCTGGACCCGCGGCAGGGGGCTGTCCCTTCTGCGGGACATCGCCGGAGCAACTGGGCATGTGGGAGCACTGGCTGGAGCGCAAGCTGGCCCGCGAGCGGGCCTATCTCGACCGCCGAAAGCGTCGGGGCGTGCACACGCCCACGGACGAAGTCCTCGAAGAGGACCAGCGTCAGCTGCAGACCCTGCTGCAGGTGATCCGCCAGGCGCGGGCGTGTGCCTCTTCAGCGGGAGTGTTTCCTCTGCTACCGGCGGGGCAGCAGGACCCGCCGCTGCACCCGTGCTGTCCCTATCCCGACGAGGCCTGAGTCCCCTGGCGGTTCTCTCACTATTCCTGTCCGAATTCCTTGCGCATGCCGGCGGCATGCCCATCGCTTCCCGTTGGGTGCCCCGCTTCCCAGAAGGCTTCCTGGCGGGAAAGGTATGGCTGCCATTGTTATCCGACTCAGACTCAAGTGAAAGGAGAACCGATGAAACAGCCCACCCCGACGAAAAAGAACCTGCAAGCAACTTCCCCTATGTGGCTCAGTGTTGCTGACGTGGCAGTATTGCTCCAGGTGTGTCGTCAGACAGTCTACAGCTATCTGCGAGCTGGACTGCCTTCGAAGAAAATTCGAGGGATCAGGCGTATTCGACGAGATGAACTGGAGCAGTGGTTAAATCAATTCTGAGCGATGCATCCCGAAGCGAAGCCCTGCTTCCCTGTCTCCCTGTTCCTGGGAGGGAGCAGGGCTTCTCTCTCAAGGAGGAGTCAAGCAGACATGAAGAAAAGGAGACGTGCTCAGGGAGAAGGTTCAGTGTTCAAACGCTGGGATAGTCAGCTACACCGATACCAGTGGATTGCTCAGATTACTTTCAAGGATGGGAAACAAAAGCAGTTCCGGGTAAAGAGCGAAGCTGAAGGGGTGAAGTTGTTAAGGAAGTTGCATCGAGAGATAGAAGAAGGACTGATGATTAATAGGACGATGACTGTCCGGGAGTACCTGGAGTACTGGATAGAGGAGGTTCATAAACCCACGATCAAGATCAGCTCCTATATCAAGTATCGGAAACTCATTCGGACGCATATCCTTCCCCAGCTCGGATCAATACGCCTGGAACAGCTCTCTCCCCAGATGGTCCAGAAATTCTATGTACAGAAGCTGCAGGCGCTGTCCCCGAAAACGATTCGGGATATCCACGGAGTGCTTCATCGAGCGCTCCAAACTGCTGTCGATTGGAAGATGCTTGCCTGGAATGTCTGCGACGTTGTTAGACCACCGCGCTTGGGGAGAGCCAAGAGGAAAGCGCTCTCACTGGAGGAGGTACACAGGCTCTTGGAGGCGGCACGGGGACATCGGTTAGAGCCGATGATTATCCTGGCCCTAGTCACTGGGATGCGGAGGGGAGAGCTGCTTGCGCTCACGTGGGGGGATATTGACTGGAAAGCGAGGAGCGTGGAAGTCTGCAAAACTGTTGAGTACTTTCCGCATGTGGGATATGTGGAAGATGAACCGAAGACAGAAGCAGGCAAACGGCACATCATCTTACCAGTATTTGCGATGGAGCTTTTGAAGCAGCATCGTGCCAAGCAGGAGGAAGCAAAGCGAGTCCAATCCAGCAAGTGGCAGGATCACGACTTGGTGTTTCCCAACCAGCGTGGAGGCTATTTAAGCCCGAGATACGTGGAGAAGACGTTTGGACGGCTGGCAAAGACAGCGGGGTTGAAGGTGACCTTCCATAGTTTAAGACATACTGCCTCGACCTTGCTGAGAAGTATGGGGGTGGACATCAAGGTCATTCAGGCCATGTTAGGGCATAGTAGCATCCAGGTGACGGCAGACATTTATTCGCATGTGTTCCCTGAGATGCTGGGGAAAGCGGCGGAGCAGTGGGACCTCCTGTGGCATCAGACGACCCCTCAAACTGACACGCAGACTGACACAGAGCAAACAGACCACTCCGAAGGCAGATGAGGAGTGGTCTGAAAGTGGTGGAGATGGGGGAGAGTCGAACTCCCCGTCCAGGCAAACCTGTTAAAGGATATCCTACAGGCTTAGTCGGTGTATTGCCTACACGCAGAGGACTCCCACCGACAGGATTCCTCAGCGCTGACCCTCTGGTCTTAGACGCCGACTAGAGGGTGGTCATCGGCATCGCAGCCCATGTCGTCGACGCCCGCATCTGACCCCACAGGCAAAGGTCAGAGGGACGACGCTCGCCTAATTAAGCGGCGAGAGCGTAGGAGTAATTCGCCTTGTTGGCAGTTATTTTTTCGCCGGTTGTTTAACGAGAGAGCGTACCGGCACCTCGGCCTGCAATCCTTTCAACAGCTTGTCTGTCGAAACCCGACATCCCCATAGTGCGGTCGATCGGGCGAATCAACCCCGATCGCCATGCACACCTAGCCAGTCTAGGCGATCAGAGGCAGGATCTTCAAGGATCTCATAGAAGACCACTCTCTTAGTGGCCTCTTTATTCTACCACACCATATAACACTGGGCAAGGGGGGATTATTTCAGGCGCTCCAAAAAGCGTTGAAGATGAACGATAAAACGCTCATGAGTACCTTCCCCGATTTTCTTCTCCTCATCATAGGCCTCCACCCTGAAGACCAGGCGCCGGCCATCCACCTCGACCAATTCGGCAGTAGCACGCACACGCTGGCCGATCGGAGTCGCCGCCAGATGCCGCACATCGACCTGCGTGCCTACCGAAACATACCCCTCCTCTAAAAAATCCGCCACCGCTCGCCAGGCTGCATTCTCCATCAAAGCGATCATCATAGGAGTCGCAAAAACTTCAACACCACCCGCCCCAACAGCCGCAGCCGTGTTCTCATACACTACTGTCGTGCTTGCCTCGCCCTTCAGCCCTGGTTGCAAACTCATTACGCTCTCGCACCTTTCTTGTAGTCTAATATTCCTCAAAGGAGAACGCAGGAGCATAGCATAGGCCTGTCTCCTGCGTCTCCATGCCCGCAGGCACTATATCCTTCACAATACTGGTCCCTCACATCGCGCTCTGCCTGGCCTACTGCTGGCTAACTGGAGGCCATAGCCTGACCCTGACCGGCTCCCGCTCCAGCCTGACCCACTGAGAAACCTTGAGCTTGCCGTGTCTGAATCTCGCGGGCGCGCGCACGCAACTCGAGTGCTCGGCTGACCTGGCGCGTTTGCTGTAGCAGGAGGGCATAGTTTTCGAGAAAACGCGCGTAGGTCGGATGATTCTTGCCGAAGGCACGCTCACCGATCTCTAAGGCCCGCTTGAAGAGCGTTCGCGCTGGACCATACTTGTGCAAAACAGTATAAAGCGTTGCCAGATTATTCAGATTGACCGCCAGTGCCGGATGGTCAGCGCCGAGCGTCCGCTCGCGTATCTGGAGAGCACTCTGATAGAGAGGCTCCGCTCGCTCATACTCACCACGGTCATGGTACAGCATCGCCAGATTTTCCAGACAGCTTGCTGTATAAGGATGTTCATCGCCAACAAGCTGCCGATAAATGGCTAACGCCCGCTGATATAGCAGCTCGGCCTGCCCATAACGGCCAGTCTCGCGATAGAGCAGAGCCAGATTATTCAAGGTCGTCGCCAGATCCAACTGCTCAGCTAAAGGCAAACCCTCATGGATCGCCAGAGCCTGCAGATAGTAGCGCTCGGCCTGCTCATACTTCCGCTGGGCGTGGTAGAGGCTTCCCAAAGCACTGAGCGTCTGGCCCACAGACGGATGATCACCACCTAGCGACTGCTGGCGCAGACCTAACGCCCGTTGATAAAGGATCTCAGCCTGCTCGTAGCGTCCCTGCAGCCGATAGAGCGTCGCCAGCTCGTGATACAGCGTAGCGAGCAGCGGATGCTCTGGGGCTAGCTCCTGCTGCCAGCTCTCCAAGACCTGGAGAAACAGCGACTCAGAGCGCTCAAAATCGCGACGGTCGCGATAAAGCAAGGCCAGACGATAGAGAGCCCGTGTTAAACCCTGGCGATCAGCCCCGCTCTGGCGCTCTTCAATGGCTACCACCCGTCGATAGAGAGTTTCCGCCTCGTGGGATCGACCTTGCTCCTCATAGAAAAGCGCAAGATTATAGAGGCTGGCGCTTAACTCAGGATGCTCTGGCCCAAGCTGTTGCTCACGTATAGCCAACGCACGGCGTAAGAGCGGCTCAGCCTCACGATAGGCCACACAGCGCTGCAGGTAATAGCCCGTCTGCTCCAATAAACAGGCGGCATCGGGGCTGACAAGCTGCCACTCCTCAATCCAACGAGCACAGGTCAGCAAGTGCGGCAGATAGGCCCGACAGAGAACCCCAGGAGGGGCGGCCTCGCTCATGCAGGCACTCTCTACCAGACGAATGGTCTGCTCTGCCCACAAAAGACGCGACTCGCGGCTGAGACGCTGGCGCACAAAGGCACTTACCAGCCGATGAAGAACCAATGTCCCCCGACTGTAGTCGACTAGCGCAAAGCGACGCAACTCATGGATCAACCGCAGCAGATCAAAGTGTTCCAGCAAGAGCTGACGTAAGCTCTCTTCCAATTCGCCACCGCCGTTTACCAGCAGCTCTAAAGGAATGTGATCAGGCTGAAGGAACGAGCAGAGACGCAACAGCTCAGTGGCACTGTGGCTGGTACGCTCAACGCGTGAGAGACTGATGTAGAGCACGGCAGCGAGCGACTCGGGAAGGCCTTCAGCGAGATGGGTAACCAGCCCGGCGCTCCGCTGCCGCTGAAGCTCAACGCTGGCCTGTTTGTAGAGATTCAAGTAGCTGCTGAGGCTGCATTGCTCCGTCTCAATATAAGCCCCAGCCAGAACAAGCGCCAGAGGGTTAGAGCCAAGCATCGCAGCCAGCTCATCTGCTCGACTGGCCTCCGCTGGCGGAGCATCTTCAAGGGCTGCCTCCGCCGGGAGCACCCCCGCACTCCTCAGCAGCAACAGGGCTGCCTCCTCAGCCGCAAGCGGCGCAAGCGTCACATGCTGTGCTGTGGAGAGCGCCAGCGGCTGACGCGCCAGGAGAATCAAGTGTCCCCGCGCCCCTACGGGCAGGAGATCACGCACCGTATCGGCACTCCCAACGTTGTCCAAGATGAGCAGCCAGCCCGGAGTCTTTTCCAACCAGCGACGAACCGCCAGCGCCACCAGATACTGATTAGGAAGCGAGCGCTCGGGCAGCTCTAGCGCTTCAGCAATACGTGTCAACTCATGAATAAGCAGCTGACGACTGGCCGCATTGACCCAGAGGACGGCTTCATACTCATGGCCGTAACGATAGGCATACTCGAGAGCAAGCTGTGTTTTACCACTACCGGCCGGTCCGCTCACCACCTGTGGTGGCGTAACGGCGCTGGCCTTGTTGCTAATAGGAATGTCGTGCAGATAGGTGAGCAACGAAGCACGTCCAGAAAAGAGAGGATTACGCCGATAAGGCACAAGCCAGGGTGAGGGCCTGGACCAGGCTGGCTCTGCCGCCGCTGCAGTAGCTCGCGGCGCCGGCGGAGGCGGCAAACGCATGGCAGCAGCAGAGGAAGCCGCCGTACTCATAGCAGCAGCGGCAGAGAGCCAGGTACGAAGCTCTGTCACTACCTGCTCCCAGGCCGCTTCACGATCCTCCCAGGCGCTAATCGCCACGCCGTTCGTCGGCAGAACCGCTAAATCAGCTAACGGCGTGTCTTCACGCTCAGTCGGTCGCACGAGCACAGGGATCACACACGCCAGACCTGCTGCATGACGCTGGAGGGCCACTTTCAGCTCTGGACTATAGCAGTAAGCAGAGTGCACAAAGTCAGGGCTGATAAGCAGGAGAATAAGCTGCGCTCGTTCCAGGGCAGAACTGATCTCATCGCTTCCTTGCCAGGAAAAACCCTGACCCGTAGCACGCTCCTCCCAATCGGCAATGAGACCTTGCCAGCGAAGTTGATAGAGGTGATTGATAAGTTCATTGCGCGCGGCTTCATCTTTGAAGGTGTAGGCCAGGAAGACCTTCACTGCCATGTTCTGGCTCCTTGCGTCTGTGTGAAACAAGGGCAGTTCCTTGCCCTACCGCCGGGAAGCCCAGGGTTCTTCATTGCCTGGTGAACAGAGAGAAAGGATGAACGCCCTTCGGACGAAACACGAAGGTAACGTGCATCTTGTACAGTGGCTACACATCTAGTATACACTCACTAAGAGCGAGGTCGCAATAAATGAGGCGAGGAATCCAACATGCCCCTTGCTCCCTATCGGCTTCAGAGCCGATACGGCCTATCTGCTTCGCTAGAGAAATTTATCTAAAAAATAGTGTACCATTCTATATGGAGTGATGTATGGTAAGTGTAGTTCAGCGTATCGCACATCGCGGCGGGGCGCGGCTCGCGCCAGAGAATACCCTGGCAGCCTTTCGACGGGCGTTAGCATTACCAGTTGATGCCATTGAACTAGACGTTCAGATGAGTCGTGATGGCCAGCTCATTGTCTTCCACGATGCGACGGTTGAGCGGCTCACCGATGGTCGGGGAAACATTCTCGATCTGGACTTCGCCTATCTGCGCAGTCTAAACGCTGCGGCGCGTTTCCCCGGTGGCTGGCCGGAGCCGCAACGTATTCCGACCCTGCGTGAAGCTCTCGAAGTTGTCAAAGGGCAGCGACTCGTCTGGATCGAGATCAAGCCCAGCCGGCGCGGGAGTGTCTACGGACGCTATCCAGGCATTGGCGAGGCCGTCGTCAGCGAATTGCGGCAGTGCGGCATGCTCGATCAGGCTGTCGTCATCTCCTTTGACTGGTATTTGCTGCCCGAGATCAAGCGCCTGGCGCCGGAAATGCAGACGGGCGCTATCGTTTCCGAAGAGATCTGGGACCCCCAGGCTGGCCAGGCGCTGGATACGCTGCTGGAACAGGTGCGCGAGCTAGGCTGTGACTGGCTGGATCTGGAAGACGCCCTCTTTCAGCCGGAGCATCCGGCCCTCATTCACAGTTATGGCCTGAAACTGGGGATCTGGACGGTCAATAGCGCCGAACGCCTCCGTATGCTCGCGGCGAGCGGCGTCGATGCCCTGACCAGTGATCAGCCTGATCTGTTCGAGGCTTTGTCATAAGTCGCCGGCTGAGTCAATACACAGGTCAAGACCTCATCCCTTCAGGGGGAAACGTGTCCTTTCTCTGCAGTCACTCGTTCTAGATCCAATGAGGTGGTTCTCCCTTCCCCCATATGTAAAGGTACCATCAGCTACTGTCAGGGAGCGGCAGTATGCTATAATAGGCCGGCGCACGGAGAGCAGGCATGAGCCTAAACTCAGCGTTTGTGGAGACCCAAGAGTATGCAGCAGATGGAAATGTCATCGCTAGCCATTCCCCAGCGAGCGGACACCGCCGTCGCTACCACTGCCGAGAAGAACGGAAGGCAGCGTGTGGCGATCTCGGTCGTCATCCCGGTTATGAACGAACAGGAGAATGTCCGCCCTCTCTTCGAACGGCTGACTGCCCAGCTTGAGCAGCTTGGCCAATCCTATGAGGTGATCTTTGTTGATGATGGGAGCACCGATAACACCTTTGCCGAAGTGAAGGCGCTGCACGATGAGCATCCCGGGATCGTGCGGGTCATTCGCTTCCGCAAGAATTTCGGTAAAACGCCGGCGCTGGTGGCGGGCTTTAGCCGCTGTCGGGGAGAGATTGTCTTTACAATGGATGGCGATCTCCAGGATGACCCTGCTGAGATCCCGCGCTTCCTGGAGAAGCTTGAGGAAGGCTATGATCTGGTCTCCGGCTGGAAATATCCGCGCCTTGACCCTATCACTAAAACCTTCCCCTCGCGCGTCTTCAATGCTCTGGTCAGAACGCTGACCGGCGTGCCACTGCATGATATCAATAATGGTTTCAAAGCCTATCGGCGCGAAGTGATCGATGATGTCCATCTAAAACTCTATGGCGAGTTCCATCGCTTTGTCCCGGTCATGGCCCAGTGGCGCGGCTACCGTGTGACGGAGATCAAGGTCCGCCATCATCCCCGTCGCTTTGGGGTTTCGAAATTTGGGGCCCGGCGTTTCGCTCGTGGGCTGATCGATCTGCTCAATGTGCTTTTCCTGACCACTTTTCTGCGCACACCCTTGCGTTTCTTTGGGCCTTTTGGTTTCTGGACATTTGTGCTGGGGCTACTAATCGATGCCTGGGTGGTGATTCGCAGCCGCCTGATCGAGAATCAGCCTATTCATACGCAGCCAATGCTCTTCGTTGGCATTCTATTGATGATCTTCGGGGTGCAGTTTGTTCTGGTGGGCCTACAGAGTGAGATGATCCGTCATTATGCCTTCCAGCCAGGGGAGGAATATAGCATTAAGCAGGAAATCGATGTCCAATGAGCAGAGCGATCCTTCTACGCTGGGGCAAGGTGCTGGTGCGCTTCGGCCTGCCGGTCATCGTCTTGGCTTTCTTCGCCATCCAGGTGAGGAATAACTGGAGCGCGCTGGCCTCCCATCGCTTCGAGTGGAATCCTGTTCTGTTGGGTCTGGCTTTCTTGGGCTTCGTCTTGCAGGAGCTTTCATTCGGGCTGATCTGGAAAAATGTCCTGGCTCGTCTGGGCTATCATTTGCCCCTGGGTGCCAGCCTGCGTATCTATCTGGCCTCGGAGTTTGTGCGCTATATTCCCGGCAATGTCTGGCATGTGCTGACGCGCATCCTCTGGGTCGGAAAGTATGGGGTACCGCGTTCGCTGGCCTTCACCAGTATGGTGGTGGAGCTGGTGACTAAGCTGGCAACGGGGGCCTTCGTCTTCGCTCTCAGTCTGTTATTTTGGCACGATGTCCATGCCCTCGGCTCAACCCAGGGCCTCTTCTTTCTGGCCTTCAGCGCTGCAGCTGTGCTGGCGGTGCTTATCGGTCTGCATCCGCGCGTCCTGGGAGGCTTCCTCAATCTGGCGCTGCGTCTGTTGAGGCGCGAGCCAGTAAGGCTGGCGCTGCGTTATCGCGATATTTTGCTCGTCTCGCTCTTTTGGTGCCTGAGCTGGTTGATAGCGGGCCTGGCCTTCTATGTGCTGGTACTGGCGCTGTGGCCTGCGACGCCAGTGAGCGCTTTGCCAATCTGCATCGGCATCTATTCCCTGGGGTGGGATATCGGTTTTATCTCGTTTATTACACCGAGTGGGCTAGGCTTCCGTGAAGGGGCCATAGCACTACTCTTCGCCTTCTCCTTACCTATGCTGCCTACGGCGCTCGGCTACGTGATGGCTCTGCTCTCGCGCCTGGTCTCGACGCTGGCTGAGCTACTGTGTGTCAGCGTAGCCTACCTCGGTGGCCTGCGCCAGGTGCGGCAGATTCGCGCCGAGCAGGCGGAGGAGCAGAAGCAACGGCAACAGCCGCAGGGAGCGCAACCGCAGCCACTCGGTCAACAGCCGACGGCCTTAAGGGATGAGGCTCATTCACTGGCAGCGGAGGCCATCACTGCTGATGAGCTATCGACAGAGCAGGCAGAACCTGCCCCGCAGGCCGCAGCCTCTGAGGCGTCGGTCGCTCCCTTTGAGGGAGGGAGGGGATATGAACAGTAGCTTTGCTCTGCGTAAGTGGCTGGCTGTCTGCTGGAACCGTCTTTATCTTTATCCCCCTCCTGAGCCGCTGCCGCGCCGTCGCTCTTTTTGGATTGCGACGGCTTTGGTGACGCTGGCTGCTCTGCTCTTTTCTGCTTTCTTTATCTGGTACTTGACGGCGCGGCAGGATGCTTTCCAGACCAACGCCGAGGATCTGGGGATTATGGATCAGGCGGTCTGGTCAATTCTTCATGGCGCCATCCCCCGTCAAACGATTTGCAATATTGTCGGCGATACGAATTGCTATAGCCTCAATGGCATTAGTCGTTTCGCCATTCACTTTGAGCCTGTGCTCTTCCTGGTGGCCTTGTTCTATCTGTTCTGGGCCACCCCAAAAACTTTACTGGTGCTGCAAACGCTGGTCGTAGCCACTGGAGCTTTCCCTGCTTTCTGGCTGGCTCGCCTCCGCCTGCGCAATGAGTGGATTGCCAGCGGCTTTGCGCTGCTCTACCTTTTGCATCCTCTCCAGAACCTGGCCCTGCTCAATGACTTTCACGCCGTCACTTTTACATCGGCACTTTTGCTGTTCGTTCTCTACTTTATGTACACCAGACAGACGGTGTGGCTCTTCGTCTGCGCCGTGCTGGCTATGGCCTGCAAAGAGGAGATCCCTATCCTGGTGGCCCTCTTTGGCCTCTGGTCGCTACTCTTCCAGCGTCGCTGGCGTTCGGGTCTGGGTCTGGTGCTGCTGGCTCTGGGCTGGATTGGGCTGGAGCTGGTGATTACGCGCCTTGCTGGTGGGCCGCTGCTGGCCTCGCGCTATGCTCATCTGGGCAATGGGCCGCTCGATATTGCTAAAAATATCTTGCTTCACCCGCTCACTATATTGAAAAACTATGTCTTTGAGCGACAGCATTTCTTCTACCTGCGCCAGGTGCTCAGTCCCACTGGCTATCTACCGCTCCTGGCGCCCTGGGTACTGGTGCTGGCGGTGCCAACCCTGGCGCTCAATTTGCTAAGCTCAAAGCCTGATATGTATAGCGGCCTTTACCACTATAATGCCGAGATCGTGCCAGTGCTGATCTTTGCCAGCATCGAGGCTGTGGTAGTCATCGGATGGGTAGCGCAGCGGCTTCTGCGGTGGGCCGGCCTTCTCTGGCAGAGGATGATAGCGGCCTGGCGGCGTTGGCAGGCGAGCCTGGCCGTGCGTAACCCGTTCTCGGCTCTGGCGCGCTCTCGTGGCGCCTTAAGCTGGGGGCAGATCGTACTGCTGACCTTGCTCACGGTCTATCTGCTCTTCTCAGCAGTGCGGGCGGATGACGCTCACGGCACGATCCCTTTCTCGCCGGGCTTCAAGTGGCCGGTTATCAATGCTCACACCCAGCTCGCTGAGCGTTTCATCCAGATGATTCCGCCAGAGGCCTCCGTCTCTGCTCAGTCGGCCCTTGTTCCCCATCTCAGCCATCGCCAGCACATCTATCTTTTTCCCTATGCCGATGAGCAGGCCGATTATGTCTTCCTGGATGTGACCAGCGATATGTATCCGCTCTTTCTGGGCAGCTATGTCTCCGAGGTCAAGAAGGTGCTCTCGAGCGGACACTACGGGATCGTGGCCGCTGAGGACGGTTATCTGCTGCTCAAACGCGGTCTGCCGGCCCCCGGTGTTTCCCCGGTCTCGTCGGTATCTGGCGGGCCAGCAGCCCTGCCTGCTCTGCCGAAGGCCTTTTGCTCCTTCCAATGGGTCGGAGCGCAGCAGGTCGAGCATCCGATCACTGCCACCTTCACGAGCGCCGATGGAGCGAAACCTCTGGTGGATGTGGTAGGCTACAGTACGCCAACACCGGCTGCCCTTGATCAGGGAACCTATCTCCAGTTTACGTTCTATCTGCGAGCTAGAAGCGCCTCGCTGCCAGCACTCGACTTGCTGGTCTTGCTCAGGGATAGCGCCGGTCGGGAGCACCTCTTGTCTCAGGATTTTCCAGGCTTCGCTTTTTGTCCTACTACTACCTGGCAGCCTGGTCAGATCCAGAGACTGAAAACGCTGGCTTTCAGTCTTGGCTCTGTCCATGTTGCTCCCGGGCTAGCCCATATTTCTATTGCGCTTGTACCTGCGAGCCGTTCGGGCAGTACAATGATGGATGTGCAGGCCAGACTGCCTGTGCAGGTCCAAGGTGCATCCGGGGCAGTGAGGGCCGTGCCGGATGCACGGGAGTTGCAGTTGACGAGCGTATTTGTTCGCTAACTTCAGAGGCGCCGCTGAGTGCGCGTAGAAAGGGTTCGTGGCATGGGAGTTTTGCTTGGTCAACTCCCGCTAGCAGAAATGGGACGCTTGAAAGCTGAGCTGGCGGAGACTTTGATCGCTAACTTCTGCTACCCGCGATTTTACGATTATCGAACCGAGTCTTTGCGGATGCGCCCGGTCGATAGCGCGAAACGCAAGGAGGTCTGGCTCTATTTGAGTTCGGTCGACTTCACGGCCTGGAACCGCGTGGACGTGATGTCGCCGGAGCTGCAAACCTATATTGAGCGCCTCTTTATCCACTTTGTGCAGCGCAATCGGGCGTTTTTTGGCAACCAGGGGCGTAAGCGCATGGCCGATGTGCGCATGCTGATTACTACTTCAGCCCAGGCGGTGGCCGAGGGTCTCCGCGCCCACCTGGCCAATCCGCAGAAGAAAAGGTCCTCTTTCGGTAGCCCGCGGCCCGTGCCTTCCTGGGCCACGACTCGCGCGACCCCTGAGCCTGAGTTAACATGGGAGCAGATCAGCCAGTCCACTCTGTTGCTCCAGCAGCAGCTGCAGGAGCTGCGCGGAGAGATGGATGGCTATGAGAGCCGCCAGGCAGGCACGAGCTTGCCCTCAGCTCCGGGACGGCCTGCCATGCCCTTGCCGACGGTGTCAGGCACGGTGGCCGCCGGCAGAACGCCCGCGACGGCAGAGGAACGTCCGGCTGCGGCTGCCTCTGCTGCGTCAGCCTCCTCGCCTCCAGCACGGCGCGCTCCTCCTATTCCGTCGCGCGCTTTGCCCGGTTCGCCCCCGGCAGCGGCAGGCACGCCGGTTCCTCCCGTGCGCCGCTCTTCGGGAAAGCTCTCGCAGCCCGGCCCTCAGCCGACAGAGCCTCCGGCGGCCCAGGCGGCTTCGTCAACTGCGCCGGTGCCGGTCCAGCCTCGCTCTCCCGTGGGAACACCGGCGGGCGGGCGCTCAGCTATGCCTGCGCCTGCCGAGGGAACCCCTCTGCCGGCCAATGAGGATGTGACGATTTTTGAGGAGATGCGTCAGCAGCTCGTGCTCTGGCTGCGCCTGGAGGCGGTGCGCCTGGGCCTGGATATTTCTGGTCAGAGCCCCTCTCAGTTGATCGAACTGCTGCGGCGCCAGGACGGCTTTGAGCAGACGCGCTTGCAGGTTATTTCAAGCTTGCTGAATTTGATTGCTCAGGTGCTCAGGAATGGTAAGGCCAGCCCAATGGATTATAAGCAGGGGCTGATGTTCTTCCTCATGCATACACGTCAGCTTCGCCCCTAATGCTGCACTGCTCGACAGGTTGCCTCTGGAGAGTCAGCCGCCTCTCCAGAGGCAAAACAATCTCTTGCTTATAGCTCAGTTTTCCTTCACAGGGCCTTTCTTTTACTTGTTATAGCATGAAGTGCTCCTACCTTTGAAAACAGGACCTCCATAAAAATTTCGTTAAAAATCTTCCCTATGGAAATATTTATGTTTTTTACACCTTCCCGCTCCCGTATGGCTATGGTATAACACGTATAGCAATACGAGGATTTTTAAGACCTGGGGATACAGCGTTTTGCAGCTTACCCGCTCTAGTAACCGGCAAGAGAACGGATGCTTCCTAAAGGGAGGCGGGTGGCTCTTGTTAGGAGGGACCCTGAGAGGGAGTGTTATGCCTAATGGCTAAAGGTCGTGAGAATGCTGCTGATAGCCTTCTACCCGTGCTGGAATTTTTCCGTGCAAGGCAACAAACAGGGCTACTGAGTGTCGAGCGTCTGCGCAATGGTCAGCTTGAGGAGGGGGAGATCTATTTGCGCGCTGGCCGACCTGTCTATGCCGCCGCCGGCCAGCTCTCTGGCCAGGATGCTCTGAATCTCCTGCTAACCTGGAGCCCGATTCGCTTTGCCTTTTTCCCAGACGCTCCTTACCCCATTCGCCCAGATAGTTCCCCTCTTCCTGTGGCACGCCTGACTCCCTTGCTGCCCAGTGTAGCGCGCAGCGAGGGGAATCCTCAGCTCCCTCTGGCGCCGGAGAAGGTCAACGATGATGCTGCTGGATATATTGGCATATCTACATATGGTAGCAGCTACAGGCCCGGCCTCGAATGGCTGGTGCCCCGGCGCTTGAGCGACGATCTCAGTGTCTTATCGCTGTTAAGCCGGCGACAGCGCTCGGTCTATCTCCTTGTCGACGGGCGGCGCACGGTAGCTGATCTGGCCCGCTGTACGAAGAAGAGCGTACAGGAAATCGAGCGCATCCTTGTTGAGCTGCAAGAGCAGGGATTAGTCGCTGTCTGACCGGGCAGGCGGCTAGCTGGCAAGGCCGGCCCGCGAGGGCAGCAGTTAGTGAACCGCTCTTCTTCTCAAGCTGTCCGCCTGCTGGCCAGGCAAGCAGGTCAGGCAGCCGTGGTCATCATAGGTAGCAGCTCGTTCAACTGCTGCAACCAGTTCGGCCCCAGCAGGCGGCGTGGGATGCGGATGACACCCTGTTGTACGCGTGCCTCGTTGCGGAAGCGGTGGTAGAGCGCGACACGATTGGGAATCACCGAGCGTCTGACGGTGATCACCAGTTCATTGTTTTTGAGCGAGATGGCCTCAATGCCCTGATGCGCCGCCTCTATCTTGAGCCGGATGAGGGTGAGCAAGTTCTGGACCGGGGGCGGTGGGGCCCCAAAGCGGTCGGTGAGTTCTGCCGTAATCGCCTCCACCTGTTCATGGGTGGTCAGGTTAGCGAGCCGCTGATAGAAATTGACCTTGAGGGTGCGATCCCCAATATACTCATCCGGTAGATAGGCATCCAGAGGCAGGTCAATGGTGACCCCTGGCGTGCCTGTTTCTTCTTTCTTCCCTTGCAGCTCTTGCACAGCCTCCGCCAGGAGCTTGCAATAGAGATCGAAGCCCACCGAGTTCATGAAGCCTGATTGCTCTGCTCCGAGCAGATTGCCGGCGCCACGTAGCTCCAGATCCTTCATGGCGATCCGAAAGCCTGCTCCCAGCTCGGTAGCTTCGAAGATTGCGCGCAAACGCTTCTCCTGCAGAGGCGTCAGCCGGGCCTCTTTATTGTAGAGGAAGTAGGCATATGCCTGCTGAGCTGAGCGCCCCACGCGGCCACGCAACTGGTAGAGCTGCGCCAGCCCGAAATGGGCCGCATTGTTGACGATGATGGTGTTGGCGTTGGGAATATCCAGGCCGTTTTCGATGATGGTGGTAGAGACCAAGACGTCGTATTCGCCGTTGGCGAAGCCGAGCATGATGCGCTCCAGTTGCTCTTCATTCATTTGCCCGTGGGCCACGGCGATGCGCGCCTCGGGTACAAGCTGTTGGAGCTTCTGGGCCAACTGTTGAATGCCTGCGACGCGGTTGTGGACGAAGAAGACCTGGCCGCCGCGATCAAGCTCGCGCAGGATCACCTCACGAATCAGCCCTTCATCGTACTCGCGGATGGCGGTACGAATCGGCAATCGCTCCTGCGGTGGCGTCTCGATGACGCTCATGTCGCGCAGGTTGACCAGGGCCATGTGGAGGGTGCGCGGAATCGGCGTGGCCGTCATGGTCAGAACATCAACTTCAGTGCGCAATTGCTTGAGCCGTTCTTTGTGCATCACGCCAAAGCGCTGCTCCTCGTCAATGATGAGCAGGCCGAGCTGGAAGAAGACGACATCTTTCTGCAGCAGGCGATGGGTGCCAATGATGATGTCGATCTTCCCCAAGGCGAGGTCTTCCAGGATCTGCTTTTGCTCTTTCTCGGAACGGAAGCGACTGAGCAGCTCGACGCGCACAGGATAGGGCTTGAGGCGCTCCTTGAAGGTGTTGTAGTGCTGGAGTGCCAGGACGGTGGTGGGCACCAGCACGGCTACCTGACGCTGGTCGAGCACGGCCTTGAAAGCGGCGCGCAGGGCAACCTCAGTCTTGCCATAGCCAACGTCACCGCAGACCAGGCGATCCATCGGTCTGGGGCGCTCCATATCGGCCTTGACCTCTTCAATGGCGCGTGCCTGATCAGGGGTCTCCTCGTACGGGAAGGCGTCCTCTAACTCTTTCAGCCACGGCTGCTCGGAATCGGGTGGGAAGGCGTGCCCCTCGGTGGTCTCGCGCAAGCTATAAAGCCGCAGCAGCTCGCGGGCGATGTCCTGGACGCTCTCTTTTACGCGCGCCTTGGCTCGTGTCCATTCGGTAGTGCCGAGCTTGCTGAGCGCCGGTACAGCGTCCCCCATGCCAATATAGCGTGTCACGCGGTCGAGTTGATCCGTCGGGATATAGAGCTTGTCGTTACCGGCGTAGCGGATCAGCAAATACTCGCGCTCGACCCCGGTCAGATTCATTCTGACCAGGCCTTCGAAGCGCCCGATGCCGTGCTCCTGGTGGACAACATAGTCGCCAGGATTCAGCTCGGTCAGGAAGGAGGCTGGAGTAACTGGCCGGCGCCGCTGGGCCGGGCGACGTTTGGACCAACCAAAGACCTCGGTGTCAGAGTAGACGGTCAAGCCCAAAGCTCGCGCTTGCCAACCCTCGGCCAGATGTCCCTGAATGAGGGTGAGACTACCCTCCGGGGGCAGCTCCTTGATGCTGCTGCCGGGGCTGACATGAAGCGGCCCTTCTTCTTCGGTGCTGGCGTCGTCGGCAAAGACTTCGGCCAGGCGACGTGCCTGGGCAGTGACAACCACGACGCGCTCACGGTTAGCCAGGGCCTTGCGGCAATCGTGGACGAAAGCCCGGATGCGTCCACCGTAAGAGTTCGCGCTGCTGCAGGCCGGGAGCAATGGCTCTTGGCCGCTCATGGGAGCGCCGTCAGAAGTGGGCTCTCCCGTGGCGGAGAGAATGCCTGCAAAGTGAAGCTGACGGCGCTGCTGCAGGCGTACATGCAGGTCTTCCCAGCAAAAATGCGCCGGTCGCAGGTGGGCTGGATTCTCTCGCTCCGCTTCCAGACGCGCTTTCATCTCCTGAGCCTGGGCGTCCAGGTCGCGAATGCGGTTTTGGATATGCTCAGGCTCATTGAGAATAATGAGCGCATCCCGAGGCAGGTAATCGAGGAGCGTGACCGGCTCGTGTAAGTATGGTAGGTAGAAGGCGATATCTTCGAAGGAACGGCCCTGGCGCAGCAGCTCTAGATCGCGCCGCCAGCGCTCCTCGGCATCGCGGTGGAGGATACGTAGATCAAGCTTCTCTAGCTCGCGTGCCGCCTGGGCTCCCCGCGTTGGCAACGCTTCGCGCGCCGGGCCAATGAGGCAGCTTGTGAGTGGGTTGAGCGAACGCTGGGTCTCCGGATCGAAGGTTCGCAGCGACTCAACCTGATCGCCAAAGAATTCGACACGCACCGGTCGGGATAGGGTGGGAGGAAAAAAGTCGACAATCCCCCCGCGGTGGCTGAACTGGCCAGGTTCCTCAACCTCCGCTACTGGCTCGTAGCCCAGGTTGTAGAGGTGCTCTAACAGCAGCGAGAGGTCTAGCTCTTCACCCTGTTGCAGCTCGTACAGCGTGCGTTCCAGTTCATGGGGCGGCATGAGTGGCTGCGTCAGCGCTCGCGCTCCGCAAATGAGCAACAGGCGTGGTTCGCGCCGCGCTAAACGGATGAGCACCTGCATGCGCTTTTGTATTGTCTCGGCGTCGCTGAGCAGGCGCTCATAAGGCAGGGCGGTGCGGCCAGGGAAGTAGAGAACCTGGCTGCCCTCGGGGGCGAAAGCGCTCAGGCCCTCAGCCATCTGGCGCGCCCCTTCTTCATCTTCTGTTATGATTAGCAGTGGCTGCTCATATGCTGCCGCCAGCGCGGCGATGACGAACGGGCGAGCCGGTTCGGTAATTGCGTCAAGAACCGGCAGCCCTTCAGCAGCACGCAGCCGCCTGAGTAGTCGTTTGAAATCTGTTCGCTGGGTGAGTAATGGTAGTAAGCCTTGGAGTGTCAATCTTGCCTCACAACACCGAGTAAGTTTTCTTGGTGACTGGTCTGCTGTGCGTATTGCTGAGAGCTTAACTGAGCGGGTGCGGTATAAGAATGATCACCCGCTCCTCTGGCGCTGGCTGGTGAGACGAAGAGGAGATGGCCCGCGTAGGCCATCCCTAGTGTAGCACAGCGAACCATCTCTGTCGAGAGAACAGGCTTTTCTAACAGAATCAATCAACTAGCCAGGCCAGCGCGATGCTATCGCCAGTGAACTGGCCTAAGCGCGAGTCAGATCCGCTCGGGGCTGCATTCCTCCCGGGCCTGCTTTTCTTATAGTTCATCTTATCACAACCAGGACTGAGTCGGCCAGGGGGAACCGCAGGGCGAGTGTCTCGGAGGAGGCAACGAACGGCCCCTACCTGGACGTTAAAGACGCCTGGCCTGTGGTATCTCCGGCTGACCGGCTGCGTACACGGGCATAAGCCCGTCCGAGGGCAGCACGCAGGCGCTGAGCCGAGGCTTGTAGTGCCTCATCGCTATCGCGGCCAAAGCCGCCAGAGCGGGGAGTCCCTCCGATTTCCAGGATAGCAGGACCAGCAAAGCCGCGCGCAAGCAGCTCCTCACAGTAGCCCTCAATGTCCAGGGTTCCCAACCCTAAAGGCAGGTGATAATTTAACTGTGGTAGCGGCGTATCTGAGACATGGACCAGGATCATGCGCGGAGCCAGCCTCAGATAGTCCTCCACGCTCTCAGGTGCGGTATGATTGACATCCCAGACCAGGCCCAAACCGGGCACCTGCTCCAGCAGCCAGGCACAGCGAGCAGGTTGGGCAAAAAGGCCAGCGGCAGGCTCGTTCTGCTCAATGCCCAACAAGAAAGGGGGAGTCTGGGCGGCAGCAAGTGCCTGCGCTTCCTGCAGAGCTGGTACCAGGCGCTCTTCCAGGCCCGACAGGGCTTCGGGACTGCTGAGAGAGGCCAACAGATGAAAATGCACGCGGCTGCATGGTAAGCAGCGAATCGCAGTGAGATTGGCGCGCAGCACCGTGACCAGCGTCGCCCCACTTGCCGTTGTCCCTGTCTCGCCCAGCGAGAGCGCAATCTCTAAAGCACAGGTCAGGCCAGCTTCGCGTAGAGCCACAGCGAGCGACTCAAACGAATCGCCTAGCTCCTGCTCGGAGAGTCCAGCCTCTGAACCGCGGAGCTGTAGCCATTGGAAGCCACATGAGCGAGCAAAGGTGATCTCCTCACGTAGGGGCCGCCAATGGGTAGGGAAGAGGCGGGCAACCATACCCAGTTGGATCGGGGGCCGGCGGGCGTGTTGGCGCTGACGCTGCTCCTCTAAGCGACGGCGGGACTCTGGATCGCTGTTGACCACACTCATCGCTGCCTCCAGGCCGCGCGCGAGCACCAGCTCAATAGCTGCTACAGCCTCATCCTCGGCCTGGTCAAGCTGAGTGCGCTCGGTCGGTGGCGGCACCCCCAATACATAATCGACCACGCTCACGCGTCGGTCAGTCGGACGTCCGATGCCTATGCGCAAGCGCGGAAACTGATCGCTATGCAAATGCTGGACGATGCTTTCCAGACCGTTATGACCGCCCGTGCTGCCGCGAGCACGCAGGCGTAGGCGTCCGACAGGCAGGTCCAGGTCATCGCAGACGACCAGGATATCTTGAGGAGAAAGCCGATACCAGCGGGCAAGGGCTCCCACGGCCTCGCCGCTAAGATTCATATAAGTCAGGGGCTTCACTAGGATGACCTTCTCGGCCCCAAGTAAACCACTGGCCAACAAGGCCCGGCTACGCTCCTCGCTCCAGCGCCAACCCAGCTTCTGAGCCAGCTTTTCAACTACACGGAAGCCGACGTTGTGACGCGTCGGCGCATACTGCGGGCCAGGATTGCCCAATCCAACAATCAGCTTCATCTATTGTCAGCTTTAGCGCTTCCCATCTATGATGTATGTTCGATGCGAGAAAGGTTCGGCGCAGAGAGTCATTAGAAATGCGGCAGATAGCTACGAGCCGCTAGCGACCGTAGGCCAGACGCACGGCCAGATATTGGGGCAGCCCGGCCTTAATAATTTTCTCTTGCGTCTTCTTAATATCGTATGGTACTCGGTAGAACTCGAATCCAGATTCCGTATCGTAAATCATAAAAGCGGCACGTGGGTCGCCATCGCGCGGCTGGCCGACACCGCCGGGATTAATAATCGCGCGGTAACCGGCGGGGGGGTCCCAATGGCCTTCTGGGGGTGTCAGCATCTCATTTGTGACCTTGATCATGCTCTGACTGAGGCCGAGCAAAGCGAGCAACTCCTCGATCTCGCTATTCAGGCGATCCTCGGCACTCAGAATCTCCTCCTCAGAAGTCCGTGATTCGATCGCCTCTAGGGCCGCCACAATATCGGCATATTCCTCCTGCTGTCCATCGGGCTCAAGCTCGGAGGAATGAGCGGCACTAAGCGTTTCTTCTGCCGTGGAGCTGGATTCAGCAGTAGCGGCTTCGCGAGCCGTAGCCGCGGCCGGCGTCTTCGCGGCGCCCTGAAGCCCCTGATCGCAAGAGCCTTCCTCTGATGGCCTCCCTTTCTCGCCTTCGCTCTGGTTGGCGGAGACAGGCTGTTCTGAACCACCGGCGCCGGTCTCCTCAGCATTGCCTGCATCGGCGACGGTGGTCGCAGCAGATGCCGTTTTCTGCGTATGCTCCCTGGAAGCGCCGGCGCTACTGGTCTTATGAAGGCTCATTGGCTGCTGGAAGATCACTGGAATATGAGTATGGCCCACGAAACAAAAGCGGCTGGTGAAATGCTGGAAACTGCGCTCAGCCAGCACCTCAGAGGTCAGATACTCCCAGAGAGGCCCATAAGGGCTGCCGTGCACGAGGGTGACATCGCCGATATCGAGGCGCTCAGGGAGATTAGCCAAAAACTCGCGGTGCTCCTCTGTCAATTGCTGGGCTGTCCACTCGGCGGAGATGCGGGCCGCAGCGCTAAAGTCGTCAAGATCGATTTTATTCACCGCCGCCCAGTCATGGTTCCCAGCGATGATCACATCAGTGCGCTCGCGCAGCAAAGAAATGCAGGCATTGGGATCTGGGCCATAGCCAACCAGATCCCCCAGAAACCAGATTTGATCGATGGGTTTCTCTTTAGAGAGTTCATCGATCTTAGCCAGCACTGCTTCCAGTGCTTCCAGGTTCGCGTGTATATCGCTGAAAACGGCGTAACGCATTGCTGTCCTTTGTGCCAAAGGTTAGTGCGAGCATGGTCAGGTCGTAAAGCTTATTCTATCATGTTTGTGCCCACCTGACCAGTCTGTCCTGCTGGCAAGATAGACCAGAATCGCGCCCCGCGCGACACGCCCGGCAGAGTGGACGATGCCGGGAGGGAGAGCTACCAGGCTGCCCTGGGAACTGCCGGCAGCCTCGCGGCTTTCTTAGAGTGGGGGAGGCACAGAAGAGCCAACAGGTAAAGTCGGCAGCGAGAAGCCCCAATCCAGGAGACGACGGGCGTCCTGAAAGCGAGCTTCGGCGCTGCTGGCGTGCAGAACGACGCCGATCAAGTGATGACCGTTGCGCGTTGCTGAAAAGACCAGGCAATAGCCGGCCTCGCCAGTAAAACCCGTCTTAATGCCTGTGGCCCCGGGGTACGTGCTCAACAGCTCATTCGTCGAAGTCCAGACGTGGGCCGGGTGAGTAGCGGTCGCAGGCAAAGAGTAGACGCGCGTATGCACGATCTCGGCGAATAGCGGAATATTCATGGCGTAGCGAGCCAGCCGCACCAGATCGAAAGCGGTGGTATAGTGATCAGGCGCCGGCAAACCATCGGGATTGGCGTAGTGTGTCTGGAACAGATGCAACCGCAGAGCAAAAAGGTTCATGAGGGCCACAAACTTTGCTGACGAGCCGGCCAGGCCATCGGCGATAGCGATAGCGGCGTCATCGCCCGAGGGCAGAAGCAAGGCATAGAGCAAATCGCGCAGCGTCAGCTGTTCCCCCACTTGCAGACCTGCGTTGCTCCCGTCGTTATCGCGTGCCTCAGCCACCGCATCTGCGCCGACAGTGATTTCCTGGTCGAGATTGCCAATTTGCAGAGCGATGACAGCTGTCATAATCTTCGTAGTACTGGCCATTGGGCGTGGCACCTCACCATTAATATCGGCCAGAATACGGTTATTATCGGCGTCGATCAGCATCGCCTCAGCGGCGGTCAGCGCTGGTGGCGTGCCGCGAGGAGTCAGCACAGGGGACAAGGTCGGCCTGGGGGTTGGCGAAAGCGACCTGACGCTTGCGGTCGCGGTCGCTAGCCCAAAGGGACCGCTTGCTGGCTTGGCTCCGAGCGGAGTGAAAACCAGCAAAGAGGCCCCGATAGCGATGCAGGCGGCCAGAACCAACAGTAGCACCGCCAAAATGCGACTTACCAGGGGTGACAGAGTTGGAAAAGCAGAACGGGAACGCTGCTGCTGTGGCAAAGCAAAGTTCTCCTTCTTCCGCTTGGTCCCCAAACAGAGGGCAGCCCCGCGCCACACAGGGCGAGGCAGGCTCTCCTGTCAGGCGGCCCTCATCCTCTACCTACTGCAGAGAAGGGTAGCGGGTATGATAGTCCGTCACGCGCTGGAAGGCATCGGCCACCCGCAGAATCGTGGCCTCGGCGAAGGCATTGCCAAGAATCTGCAGACCTACGGGCAGGCCCTCGCTGAAGCCGCTAGGGATCGAGATGCCGCAGATCCCGGCCAGATTGGCCGGAATAGTAAAGACATCGTTCAGATACATCTGATAAGGATCTGACAGCTTCTCTCCTAGCTTGAAAGCTACCGTTGGCGAAGCGGGGCTGACCAACACATCGCACTGCTCAAAGGCGCGCTCGAAGTCCTGAGCGATCAAGGCCCGCACCTTCTGGGCCTGCTTATAGTAGGCGTCGTAGTAGCCGGCAGAGAGCACATACGTTCCCAGCATGATGCGCCGCTTGACCTCTGGCCCAAAGCCATACTGACGCGTCTTATCCAGGGCTTCCCACATATCACTGGTATCGCGGTAGGAATAGCCGTACTTGACGCCATCATAGCGGGCCAGATTGGCGCTGGCCTCGGCAGGGGCAATAATGTAGTAAGCGGCGACTCCATAGCGGGTATGGGGGAGAGAGACCTCGCGAATCTCAGCCCCTAGCTCACGCAGACGCTGGATAGCCTCCTGGCCGACACGCGCTACGCCAGGCTCCATACCGGGAGCCTCCCAGTACTCCACGGGCACCCCGATGCGCAGACCACGGATGTCACCCGTCAACTCAGCCGTGTAGTCCGGCACAGGAGTGGGAGAGCAGGTCGAATCGCGCGGGTCAGGGCCAGCGATCGCCTGCAAGAGCAAAGCTGCGTCGCGGGCCGTCCGTGCAAAGGGGCCGATCTGATCCAGAGAAGAAGCAAAAGCGACCAGGCCGAAGCGCGACACGCGGCCATAGGTTGGCTTTAGTCCCACCACGTTGCAGAGTGCCGCGGGCTGACGAATCGAGCCGCCGGTATCGCTTCCCAGCGCTCCCGGGGCCATGCCTGCAGCTACCGCTGCCGCTGAGCCGCCACTGCTACCGCCAGGAGTGCGCTCCAGGTCCCAGGGGTTATGCGTTGGGAAAAACGCCGAGTGCTCGGTTGAGGACCCCATAGCGAACTCATCCATATTGGTTTTCCCCAACATTATGGCGCCGGCGGCGGCAAGACGGTCCATCACCGTGGCATTGAACGGGGGGCGGAAATGCTCCAGCATGCGCGAGCTGCAGGTTGTGGGAATATCCTTGGTACAGATCACATCTTTAATGGCCAGAGGGATACCTGTCAGAGGGGTTACCTGCTCGCCGCGCTGCAGGCGCTGGTCTGCCTCCTGAGCCTGCTGCAGAGCCAGATCCGCCGTCACCAGGGTAAAGGCGCGGATGCGCCCATCGAGCGCCTCGATTCGTTCCAGGAAAGCACGCGTCAGCTCAACAGCCGAGATTTGACGCTGGCGCAGTAGCGTTGCCGCCTCACTGATCGTTAGCTCATGCAAAGCGCTCATCGATTAGGACTCCTCCAACACAGCATTCACCTTCAGACACTGCTCCTCCTGGTCGGGGGCGTTGGCCAGCAGCACCTCTGGGGGATAAGAGGGGCCAGGCTCATCCTCGCGCATCACGTTCGTAAGGCGTGAGGCGTGCGCCAGGGGAGAGACCCCGCTCACATCGGCCTCGCGCAAAATGGCCATGTGCTCTAAGATACTCGACAATTGCTGGCGGAACAGCTCGACCTCCTCTTCGCTGAGGCCGAGCCGGGCCAGTTGAGCAATGTGAAGTACCGTTTCTCGATCGATCAAACCCCGAGCCTCCTTCACTCTGACTCACCTGATCATCGGTTCTGCGTAATATAAGGTGGAAGCTCCAACGAGCCAGGATAGAGACGCTTGACGAGTGTAGAATCTGCAACAAGTGCCACAAGGAAGCGATGCAGATGGTACCGCGCTGCCCGCTGCAAGCGCGGAGTAGCAGGCAGCCTACCAGCGGATATGAAAGCCGCTCAGTAGCTCACTGGGCTGGCGCCACTCAACGCGAACCTCATGGACCTCGGCGGCGGACGGGCCACGATGGAGCAAAGCCAGCAGCCGTTCGAGAGCGGGGCGTGGCCCTTGCGCCAGTACCTCTACGCTGCCATCGGCCAGATTACGCACGTAGCCGCGCAGGCCCAGGGCTGTGGCGTGATGCATGACAAACTGGCGGAAACCAACCCCCTGGACATATCCCAAGACGCGGGCGTAGAGTTCTTGCCTCTCGTTGTCCTGTTGCATGGCTTTCATGATACCATACTCACCTCTTGGAGGATAGTCCCTTTCTCGGGAACAGGACGGATGGTTTACTTAGCCCGGGACCCCGGCGGGGGTCATCCGTCCTCGTCGGCAGAACTGCCGGCGCAGGAAAGCGAGCCTTCAGCCAAAATTCAGCAATCTTTGCTAGACTGACAGCAGATTGCAATCGTAGCGCCACTATCAACGTTATTATAGAAAAATAACGGAGGCAGATGCTGCAGTGGTCAGCAGTGCTCAGCCCGAGGGAGAAGGGCGGGCGAGGCTGGCACCCCGGGCAAACCGGTATCATCCAGAGCGGGCAGTGTGGTACACTAAAGCAGGTTGACCTGTTCCTGGATGCGGGCCTCCGCGACGCGACCTGATCGGAGAGTAAAGCATGCAGTCTGTACAGGATCTCGCCGCTGCTGTTCAGCGAGTGATTCGCAACGTTGAGAGTGTAATCGTTGGCAAAGCCGAGGCGGTGACCTTCACCCTGATCGCTGTGATTTGTCGGGGGCATGTCCTCATCGAGGATGTGCCTGGCGTGGGTAAAACCGTTCTTACCAAGTCCATCGCTCGCTCAATCGGCTGTAGCTTCAAGCGCATTCAGTTCACTCCTGATCTTCTGCCCAGCGACATCACTGGGGTCTCAATCTATAACCAGAAGACGGGCAATTTCGAGTTTCGCCCCGGGCCAATCATGGCGCAGATCGTGCTGGCCGACGAAGTGAACCGGGCAACGCCCAAAACGCAATCGGCCTTGCTAGAAGCGATGGAGGAGTCGCAAGTTACCGTCGATGGCCGCACCTATCCTCTACCTGAGCCGTTTATGGTGATGGCCACTCAGAATCCCATTGAATATGAAGGAACCTTCCCCTTGCCCGAGGCCCAGCTTGACCGTTTCATGATGAATATCAGCCTGGGCTATCCCTCTCCTGCCGACGAGATCAACATTCTGAACAGCCAGCAACACCATCACCCGCTTGATGATCTGCAGCAGATCATGACGGCGGAGGAGCTACTAGAGATACAGAAGCAGATTCGTAGCATCCACGTCGACCAGTCTATTCGTGAGTACATTGTGGCGATCACCAACGCCACACGCAATCACGGGAGCATCTATCTGGGAGCCAGTCCCCGCGGCTCCCTGGCGCTCTTCCGCGCCGCTCAAGCGCTGGCGGCCATTCGCGGGCGCAGCTATGTGATTCCCGACGATGTCAAGCTAATGGTCAAGCCAACACTGGCTCATCGCATCATTGTCACCCCAGCGGCCCGTGTGCGCTCGGTCACCTCTTCATCCATTCTGGACGAGATCCTGCAGACCGTGCCGGTTCCGGGCGCCTGGGTCGGAGGAGGAAAGGCGCGCTGAGCTATGCGAAGCTGGCAGACCGTCTTTCTCGCGCTCCTGATTGTGGTGACTGGCTTTCTGGCCATCAGTAGCGGCTGGAAGGCGCTCTATGTGGTCACTTACGTGCTGCTGGCCGTCTTTCTGCTCTCGCTCCTCTGGGCCTACTACAGCCTGCGCGGTTTGGTCTTCCATCGAGCGGCTCCCTTTGGACGGGTGCAGGTGGGCGATACTTTCGATGAGCGCCTGATGTTAGACAATCTGAGCATCTTCCCCAAACTCTGGGTGCAGATTGTTGACGGCTCGACGCTGCCTGGCCATCGCGCCGGCTACGTCGCTAGCATGGGCGGGCGTAAGCGGGCGCTCTGGCGGGCTCGTACCGTCTGTCGGCGCCGGGGCC
The DNA here is from genome assembly GCF_059696725.1 of Thermogemmatispora argillosa. Taxonomy (NCBI): domain Bacteria; kingdom Bacillati; phylum Chloroflexota; class Ktedonobacteria; order Thermogemmatisporales; family Thermogemmatisporaceae; genus Thermogemmatispora; species Thermogemmatispora argillosa. The sequence continues at coordinate 4,322,760 of NZ_AP019377.1, forward strand.
GCTACCAGCTTGGCCCGGTCATCGCTAGCAGTGGCGACCCTTTCGGCCTCTTCCGTCGCCATCGCCTGCTCTCACCAGCCTATGAGATTCTTGTCCTGCCGCGTGTGATTCCTTTAACGACCTTTGCCTTTTTTACCGGTGGTCTGCCTGGTAAAGGGCGCAGCACCCGGCGGGCCCTCCATACAACGACAAACGCCACGACTATTCGAGAATACGTGAGCGGTGATTCGCTTAGCCGCATCCACTGGCCCTCAACGGCGCATTATAATAAACTGATGGTGAAAGAGTTCGATCTTGATCCAGCAATGGATGCCTGGATCTTTCTCGATCTCCATCAAGCGGTACAGGCAGGCGAGGGGGAAGAATCGACAGAAGAATACGGCATCACGATCGCGGCCTCGCTTGCTGTCTACCTGCTGCGTCAGGATCTATCTCTTGGCTTGATTGTCAATGGTGAGCGCCGCGAGTTCCTGGCACTGGATCGTGGTGAGCGCCAGATCGAACGCGTCCTGGAGTTGCTAGCAGTAGTGAGGGCTGGACCTGGGCCGGACCTGAAAGAGGCCTTGGCGCTGGATGCCTTGCATTTTGGCCGCAATACAGCAGCCATTGTGATTACTCCCTCCACCTCGCGCGACTGGCACGAGGGGCTGAGGCACTTGCGCCGCCGTGGGGTCCAGGTGGCCGTGATTGGACTGGAAGCTGCGTCTTTTGATGGACGACCCGCTGATGAAGATACGTGGGCCTTGCTGGAAGGGGAAGGTGTTCCCGTGCTGCGTATCAAGCGGGGTGACTCGCTGGCGGAAGCTCTTGAACGCGGCCCAAGCGTGCGCTCTCTCCAATGGAGGTCTTGATATGGGCCAGGCCACTGCTGATCGTTTCTCGCGCCTGTTCTCGCCGTCTGAACCCAGTCCGAAGCGGGCAAATTCGCCCGCTCCAAATAAGCCAGGGCTGAGCTGGTCCTCTCTGAGGGAGCTATTCCGTCTCGAAGAAGGCTACTTCTCGCTGGTGCTGGTGACCGTTGTGGTCTATAGCACCATCTGGTCGGTGCAGGTCGCCGGCTGGGTTGCCCATCTGGAGGTGCTGACCCTGACGACCGCGCTTGGCCTGCTGCTCGGTCTGCTGGCCGTGCGTCAGCGCTGGCTCTCTCCCTGGCTCGTTCAGCCCCTGGCCCTGGTGTTCGGCTTGTTCATCGCTTACTGGCAGACCGCTACCGCCGATTTCAACGGCAGTTTCCCGCTGCTCTTCGCCGCCCTGCGGGCCTGGCTGGTGATCGCTCTGGCCGGCGGTACCAGTAGCGACGATTCGATCTTTCTCTTCTTGATCACGGCCCTCAGCTTCTGGTTGGCCTACGCCAGCGTCTGGCTGGTCTATCGTACCCGCCTGCCGCTGCTCATGATCCTGCTCAACGGCGCTGTCCTGCTCATTAATCTTAGCAATGTGCCGATCGGCTACCTCATTTTTCTCTTTGTCTTTCTGTGCGCTTCTCTGCTGCTTTTACTGCGCTTTTCCCTCTTCGAGTCAATGCGTCGTTGGAAGCGGCTGGGCCTGCGCTGTGCTGATGACCTGGGCTGGGATTTCATGCAGGCCGGACTGCTGGTTTCGCTGGCGGTGGTCATTCTCTCCTGGATTCTGCCAGGCAGCTATGTTAACGCCGAGGCCGCTCAGATCTGGGATCTGGACAGCAATCCCTGGGTCCAGGTGGAGAATGCCTGGAACCGCCTGATTGCTGTCAATGGTGGGGTGATCCCTTCCAATCGCGGCAACTTCACCAATTCGCTAGTCCTCGGCGGCAACCCCCATTTGAATAACGATGTTGTCTTTCGCGTCACGAGCAGCGAGGGAGGCCAATACATTGCCTCGCTGGCCTACGACACCTACGATGGACGTGGCTGGTCGACGAGTCCCACCTACGGCATTTCCCTGCCAAAGGGCCAGCAGATTCCGCCCGAGGGCACGCCTGTGCATGTCGTAACCTTGCATATCACGGTCGTCAATCCCCCGGGCGAGCAGCAGCCCTATCTGTTCACGCCCTGGCAGGCGGGCCAGCTTGATCAGCCAGCCGTGGTACTGGTGAGCAAGAACACCACCAGTATTGTGGCGGTGCTGCGCAAAGGGTCCAAGCTAGCGGCAGGCGATCGCTATACCGTCCAAGCGTACGTCTCCTCGGCAGATGTCAAGACCCTGGAGTCGGTGCCGTTCCCTTCCGAAGCGCCCAAGCTGCCTTCTAACTACGAAGGGCCTCTCCCGACCAATTATTACGATCCTGCTATTCTGCAGACCTATCTGCAGTTACCCCCTCATCTCGATCCAAATATTCGCATCTTAGCAGAGCAGATCACCGCCAATGCTCACACAATGTACGATAAGGCCGTCGCCCTGGAAAACTACTTCCGCAGCTATACCTACTCGGTCGATGTCCAGCTTCCGCCGGGGGATGAGCCGGTTTCCTGGCTACTCTTCCGCAGTGGCCATCGGGCTTTCTGTAACTACTTTGCCACCGCGATGGCGGTCATGGCGCGTGAGCTGGGTATGCCGGCCCGTGTAGTAACAGGCTATGCGCCGGGCGATTACGATGCTGCTACCCATCAGTGGATTGTGCGTGGCACTCAGGCCCATGCCTGGACGCAGATCTACTTTGCCGGCTACGGCTGGATCAATTTTGAGCCTTCGCCTGGCTTCCCTGCCTTTACGCGACCACAACCCAATCAGTACAGCTCCTCAACTAATAACTCGATCACTGCACCGGGCCAGGGAGGCTCAGCGGGCGCTCAGACGCCGCCGCGGCTGCCGCTGCCCAATGATGAGTCCCAGGCGACGGGTGGCGGCACCCAGGAAGGGGGCCTGAGCTGGCAGCAATCGTTGAGCTACTTCGCCCTGAGCGTGGTCTTTGTGCTGGCCTGCCTGCTCATGCTCTTCACCATTTGGTGGCGGCGGCTCTTCCGTCACCTGCGTCTCACGGCCCAGATCTATGGGCGTATCTGCCTGCTGGCAAGCTGGGCCGGCCTCAGTTTGCGCCGCGCCGAGACGCCAAACGAGTACATCCAGCGTCTCACTCACGTGGCTCCCGAGCAGGCACCGCTCCTGCAGCGCCTGGGGGACCTCTACGTGCGTGACCTGTGGGCACCGCCTGGTAGCCCAGAGCACCCCGCTTCCTCGGGCGAGATGCGCGAAGCTCCGGCCCTCTGGCGTCAGGTTGAGCCTCGTCTCTTTCTCTACCTCCTGCGCCATCCTCATATCCTGGGCCGCATACCGGTCCGTCTTGGGCGCTGGCTCTGGGAGCGATTGCGCCGCCTGTGGCGCGGAGGTGGCTCCCTTGAGCTGCCTCTGCCCACCCCTGTGGAGGATCTCTGACCTTTGCAGGGGCGGGCAGGGACCAGGCCAGGGGCACTTGACCTGCTCTTTCTCTTCCGTTAAACTGTACTATGCCACCTTGGGGCTTTGTGAGCCAGGGTGGCATGTGCCCTTTTTAAGCTGATCCTTATGGAGTGTTGCGATGATTGATCGTGTTGTGCAGGAACAGGATCGGGAGATGCTGGCCACCATCCGGGAGCAGGCTCTGGAGATCCCCGATGCCTACCCGGTGAAGCTGCAGGTACTCGACCTGGCTCGCCATGTGGTGATTGCCCCGGATGGAAAGCGCTACGTGCTGGCGACCTTCGATGATCGCCGCCTGGGCCGCGGTTTCGTTACCGCTGTCTACCCTCAGCAGAATGGTTATCTCACCCTCTATCGGTTGGTAGTCTACGAGCATAGTAGCAATACCCCGCAAGAGGCTATTGAGTGCCATAAAGAGCTTGCAAAAATTATCCAGCAGGGCAAGCTGACGCAGTTCGTGAAGCAGGCGAAGGCCGGGCAGAATGGCCGTTAAGCCCAGTAGCCTGGCTGGGCTGGCCCGGCCTTCGCTCCTCCCGTTATGGCTTGGGATCTCCTCCTCTGGCCCCCTTTCTCACGAAGTGACTGATCTGGATCATCCCTTGACAAAGCTATTTCTTCATCGTATACTCGGTATAGACCTTTTTGGAAAAGTAGTCATCCTCTCGAAACGTGTGGCCCCGTGCCGCTGATTCGGGCGGGGCTTTTGCTGTCCCTATCTGACGTTACAGCAAATACTCGCTGCGCTTAGCGCAAGCCCAGGGAAAGGAGGAAAGAGCGATGTCCAGCATGATCCTGGTCTCCTTGCCTCGCTGGCAGAAGATGAGCAGGGGAATTGTTGTGTCTGCTGTCTCTGTCGCTCCCTCTGCCTTTCCCGATGGCTTCGCTGACCTTCTTCCCCTACTGCTCACTACTCGCTGGGGAACTAACTGGGGGATCAGTGGGCCCGTTGAGGGTGGAGCTCCGCCTGTTTTGCACCTGGCGCCTGAGGGGTAACGCAACGCCAGATGTGTAAGAGCGACCCTCAACCGTGGGCCTGAGACCGAAACCTTCAGTCCCACGGTTTTTTCTCGCCTTTTTACTCTGCATCCCAGGCGATGGGCAATCCGCTGATACCTGAGTGAGGATAGCCCCGGAGCGGTGAGCTGAGAGGCCTCGAAGGAACTGAGCTGAGCAAGCTGCCACAGTCGGCAGGTCCGCTTTATCTCTTGCTCATCTCCCCGCTCATCTGGCTTCTACTTCGCGGCTGGCTGGGTCATTGCCTGCTGCTGTCTGTTTCTCTCTCAACTGGCTTACCCGCCACGTCGTGAGACCCCTCCGGGGCTGAAGAGGCTGCCCCTCGGGACAGGTGGAAAACTGGTCAAGTGAACGTGACGGAGGGCCTGCGCCGGCGCTATCTTGTCGATTGCCAGAGCTAGCTGTAGCAAAGGAGGTTTTCCTGCATGGCGGTAGAGCGCCCGCTACCAACACTAGCGACACCGATCATTGTGAATCAACAGGAGCAGGATGCTGTCATTGTGGAAGAGGTAACGAAGGTTTTTAGGCAATCGCCCGCCAGACTCCCCTGGCGCAAGGGCAGCAAGGAGCGTGTTGTACGGGCAGTTGATCGGGTGAGCTTGCAGGTCAAGCGCCGCGAGATCATTGGCGTGCTTGGCTCTAACGGCTCAGGTAAATCAACACTGATCCGTATTCTCTCTACGCTGCTCATTCCCGATAGCGGGCGGGTTCGCATCTTTGGTTATGACGTTGTGCGTGACGAGGCCGTCGTCCGTCGTCTGATCAATCGCGTGAGCGTCGAGGCTTCCTTCTTCAAGAAGCTCTCGCCAATGGAAAATCTGATCTATGCGGCGCGTCTCTATAATTTGCCCGGGCGGGAAGCCCGGGAGCGCATTGAGAGCATTCTCGGACGCCTGGGAATCAGCGCTGGACGCCTTAAGCAGCCATTGGAGGACATGTCTCGCGGTATGCAGCAGAAGGTCGCTATTGCGCGCGCCTTCCTGACCGCCCCCGTCCTGCTTCTCCTGGATGAGCCGACGACCGGCCTTGATCCTCGCTCCAAGCTTGATGTGCAGACCTTTGTCCGCGAGCTGCGTGAGGTTCACGACGCGACCATTATCCTGACAACGCACGATTTGGAGGAAGCTGAGGCCCTCTGCGATCGTATCGCGATTATCGATCAGGGACAGATTGTCGCTCTTGGGTCAGTTAGCGAGCTTAAGCGGCAAGTAATGCAGCAACTGGGATTGTCGGAGCCGGTGACTATGTATCAGGTCTTCATGCACTTTACCGCGGCTCATCGCATCACAGAGGAGGATATTCATCGCTACGGTAGTTGGGAGAAAGCTTTTGAGGCTTTCGAAGCTTTGCGTGAAGAGGAGGAGTGAAAGAAGTTTATGTTATTCACAGCTTTAATTCATCGTGGGCGTGCGACCTACGCTTTCTTTGAGCGCAACTGGAACCTGACGAAACGCTATTGGGCCTGGGAAATCGTCTGGTTGCTTTATAACATCGTCAATGCCCTCAGTGTGACCTTTATCGGAGCCGCCGCAGAGCAGATTACTGGAGCGAAGGTCAAATTCGATACCAACTCACTCTTGTTGGTGCTGGTAATCGGTACCTCGGTCTGGTCCTATCTCAGCGTAACCTTCGACGGCGTTACCGACATTATCAATATGGAGCGTTGGGAAGGAACGATCGAATACACCTTCATGGCTCCTATCTCGCGCTTTACCCATATGGTCGGGAGCTGCCTCTACGCTGTAGCTCACGGGCTGCTCTTTACCTTCATTCAGCTGCTGGTCATTGCTGCCTTCTTTCATATTGATCTAAGCCATGCTAATTACCTATCGGCAATCTTTCTGCTTCTATTAGGAAGTATATCGTTTATCGGCTTTGGCATTGGTGCAGCTATCCTGCCGCTTCTGTATACAGAGAAAGGTATGCAGATGTCATTCATCGTCAAAGCCGTGCTACTCTTGGTATCGGGGGTCTATTATCCCATCTCGGTGCTGCCGGGCTGGATGCAGCCGTTGGCGCATATCTCGCCAGCCACCTATGTGCTAGAGGGACTGCGCGAAGCGGTCATGCATGGCCAGCCTCTCTGGTCGCCTGAAATCTGGAATTGCACCTGGCCCCTCATTCTTACGGGCCTGATCAGTGTGCCAGCCAGTGTCTACGCGTTCGGCCTGGCTGAGCGCTATGCCAAACGAACGGGGAAGCTGAAGAGAAACGGCTAAGGCCCAGGCCCTGGCTGCCCCTGCCTGTGACCATCACATGGCCAGCAGAGGGCGGCTGGGGCTGGGCCGTGACTGCCGGGCTTCCCTCCCCACAGGAGGTCAGCGGATGGCTATTTACCTGCGCGATCTCGTGGCACGCGCGCCGGCTGCTACAGATTTGCCGGCTGTCGAAGCGCTGTTTGCCGTCTGTGCGCGGATCGAAGGGGAGAGAGAAGGACATCAAGAAGATGGGGATCTCAGTGCCTGCTGGCAACGGGCAGATTTTCAGCTGAGCAGCGATGCCTGGTTGATTCTCACACGTCAAGGGCAAATTATCGGTTATGGCGCAGTGTGGTCCGTTGAGGGCGAAACGGCTGAACTGGCCGGAGGGGGCCCATTGGCGTTCTGCGTGCGTGTCCATCCTGCCTATCGAGGGCGTGGCATCGGTACGCTGCTGCTGCGTCTGGCAGAGCAGCGGGCCCGTGACCTGGGGGAGAGGACCGGAGCGGAGGAACGTGGTAACATCTTGCTCACGACGACTGTGGCCTACGGCAATCGATCGGCACGGGCCTTATTGGAACGTGAGGGGTACCAGTTAAAGCGAAGCTTCTGGCAGATTGTCATTGATGGCCAAACCCTGGCTGCCTGGCCTGAGAGTGGGCACTTGATGCTGAAGTTAGAGCTGGAGGAGGAGGGGCGCCTGCTCCCCGCCTATAAAAGCCCGGCGCGCCTGTTAGAGGCTGCCGGAAGGACTGTGGTGCGTCACTGCTCCTATTATGAGAAATCGCTCCTGGCTGGGCCACGTGCACTGGAAGCGGGGAGGGAGGAGAGCGGCGAGGCCGGGGCCTGGCCAGGCTAGGGCTGCCAGCGGCATGCGAATGGCGGGTCAGCCTCTCTCTGCTCGTCTATGACTGCTCATACATGACGGGCGAGCCAGAGACTGGCCTGCTTGACGTTCAGGAAGGCTGCGGGCACTGCGTTACTTTCTTTCTGCCTCTCCCGTCCTGATGATAGAGAGCTGTTCGGGGGAACAAATTTATCAGCGAGAAAGAGGATTGTCATTAATGCCACTGCTGGCTATTTCCCTAAGCAGTGCTTCTGATTCTCAAGGATTGCGCATATTGTTGCTTGCACTACTCATCGTAGCGGTCGTTCTGCTGATCAGTGGAGGGGTCATTGCCGTCTGGACGTTACGCAGTTACCGCAAAGCTATGCTGGCCGGGCCGTACGACCCTGCAAGCGAAGGCAACCGCCAAACGCCGCGCTTCGAAGGCTTCTGATCAGCGCAGGGTAGGCGGGCAAAGCGCGCACATAGATAAGCAAGCCTCAACGGAGATGGAGCGTTCGGGACCCGTAAGGCAAGCGGATGCAACGGTGAGACACTAGAGCTAGACCAGACGAGAAGAGAGTAGGCAGGTAGGTTGGCTGGAAATCAGGGAGCAATATGGTGCGGCGATCAGCCATTCCGCTGGTTGTGGGAACCTTTCTCTTGCGTGTCAATACGGGGGCTGGAGGTATTGTCCTGGGGCTGTTCCTGGCCCGCCTTGCTATCCACGCGGGGCACCACATCACTGCCATTCAGGTAGGCCTGCTAGCCGTCGTCTACTATGCTACCGAGCTAACACTTGCTCCTTTCATGGGAGCCTTAAGCGATCGTTGGGGACGGCGCCTCTTTATGATGCTTGGCCCGCTGCTGGGCGTAGTGGTCATGCTCCTGGTGCCGCTGACGCCGGCCCCCTCGCCGCTACCTTTTCTGCTGACATTGCAGATGCTCTCAGGATTGGCCACGGCCATGATCACACCGGCGGTCCTGGGCTACCTGGCCGACCTGACCAGGCAGAATGAACAGGGGCGCATGCGGGTCATGGGTTTCTACGAGCTGGCGACCAGCGGAGGGATTGCTGCAGGGGTCGTAGTAGGAGGCTTTGCTTGGGACCGCTTTGGTCCCTGGGCTTTTGCCTTGCTGGCCTTCTTCTATGCGCTAGTGACGCTCTGTATGTTTCTGGCGCCGCGGGTGGCCCAGGTCACCGAGCCTGGCGGCCCGGCCCTCCTCTTCCGACGCTACCTGGCGATCCTGCACAAACCGCGCCTCTTTATCTTCATACCTGCCTGGATCTGCATCAGTGCCCTCTTAGGCATCTGGGTCAGCTCGCAATTGCCTTTCTTACTCTCCCGTCCCGGCCGCATGGGCGATCAGCTCTTAATGGGAATCATGAGCGGGCCCGGTGGTGGTGGCCGGCTGAGCCTGGTCCTGGGGGGCTATGTGCTCTTCTTCGGCCTCTCGCTGCTCTTCTGGGCCTGTTTCCTGGCTCACTTGCCTCGCCTGGTGATGATGCTTACTTCAGTGGCCGGCCTCTATGTTGGCGTGATGGCTCTGTGGGGCATGAATCACCGTCTCGGCGGCGATCTTGCGCCAGGCGTCTGGATTCCTGTCTTGCTGCTGGGCATCTTTGCTGAAAGCAGCTTCGCCCCTTCGGCTCTCGCCTATCTGGCAGACCTCACCGAAGAGAGCGCAATGGACCGCGGCCTGCTGATGGGCCTCTATTCGGTCTTTCTTGGCCTGGGGCAGTTACTCGGCAACGGCCTGGCCGGTCTCTTCGCCCATCGTCTCGGCTTTGATGGCCTCATCTGCCTGACGGCTATCCTCGGACTAATTGCACTGCTCTCGCTCCTTTCGCTACTCCGTCTCGAACAGCACTATGCGGCCAAGGCCAGAGAAGCTGAAGATGCATCAGTCCCTGAGCGTTCGCGCATCGCCTCTTTCTAGCAAGCCGGCTAGCTTGCTTGCTGTCTAGCGGGAAGGCTTGCTCTCCTCGGGTGGGAAAATATAGAAGGTACTCAAAGCCCGTGCCACCGCCCGCTGTTCGTTCCCATCCTCGCCCAGATGATAGACAGTGGCCTCCAGCACGGCGGTCGTCCGGCCCTGATGAATAATGGCGGCCTCCGCCAAGAGCTGGCCGTGGCGCACGGCACGGAGATAATTGATCTTGGCCTCGATTGTTCCGGTCCGTGTCCCTGGCGGGTAGGAGGCCAACAGAGCCATCGCCATCGCGGTGTCGGCCAGGGAAAAGATCACGCCTCCGTGCACTAAGCCTTGTGGGTGCATCAAGCGTTCATCGACTTGCAGACGAACCCGCCCATGCCCCGGCTCTGCTGCTTCTACGCGCATGCCCAAAAGCTGACCAAAGCCTGAACGCTGGTTAACCTCTTCAACAAAGCGAAACATCTGTTCCTGTTGCTGTTGATGTTCTTGCTCCATTCTTGCCTGACCCTCTGTTCAGCAATGAAGTATCTAAAAAAGAAGTGGATGCATGGCTACCAGGATGCCCTTTCACCAGGATTGTAGTGGCGGGGCTAGGCACCTGCTTAGCGGCGGCGCAGGGCCCGCTCCATCTCGCGACGGGCGTCGCGCTCAGCGATGGCTGCCCGCTTATCATAGAGCTTGCGCCCGCGGCAGAGGCCTAGCTCAATCTTAGCGAGACCACCTTTGAGATAGAGCTTCAGAGGAATCAGCGTCATACCCTTCTGGCTGACTTTTCCGAGCAGCTGATTAATCTCACGGCGGTGCAGCAGCAGCTTACGGGGGCGCAGGGGCTCATGGTTGTAGACATTCCCATGCTCATAGGGGGCGATATGCATATTTTCTAGCCACAGCTCGCCATTCCTGCCAATAGCGTAGGCGCCGCGCAGGTTCACCCTGCCAGCCCGAATCGACTTAATCTCGGTTCCGGCCAGGGCAAGCCCCGCTTCTACCGTGCGCTCGACATCGTAGTCATGGTAAGCCTGACGATTGACGCTAATCACCTGAATCGGCTTGTCATTGCCCTGCGCCGGCTTTTTGGTGGTTGTCTGCTTTGCCAATTGCTTTGTCATAGAACCTCCTCCGGATGCCGGCTCCCCTTGACACACAGACAAAAGCTGTCTACTAGTATAACAGCAACAGTGTGCAGAAACCTTCGCTGCGACTCCCGCGTGGAGAAGAACGCGGAGTGCGGGGGCCAGCGACTAAGCGGCTTGGACGGCTCGGTCGGTAGCCCTGACTGAGCCAGCAGTGCAGCCAGTCTGCCAGGCGCAGCCCCCAGGTGAGGAAGAGTATACATGCAGAAACCGAGAAGGTCAATTTTTTATGCGCTGGGCCAGGTGACCGTTCGAGCGCGCTGGTTCATGCTTCTGTTCTGGCTCCTGGTGGTTCTGATCGCCTTGCCCTTCGCCCCACGGGCCAGCCAGGTTCTCCAATCGGGGGGATTGCTCAGCCCTGATGCTGAGTCGCAGCGGGCGATCGATCTCCTCACCAGCAAGCTTCATCTCAATCCGACCGTTGTGCAGGTCATCTTCATCAGCCAGCGCTATCGCGTGGACAACCCCCAATTTGTCCAGCAGATGCAGCAAGCGCTTGCCGACGTGCGCCATTGGTCCGAAGTAGCCAGTGTCGTCACCTATCTCGATAACCCGCGTCAGATCTCGCTCGACCATCACGGCGCCTACGCCAACGTCATGCTCAAGAGCGACCCTGATGCTGCGCCGCATCTCTTGCCGGAGCTGGAACGGCGCCTGAAGGCACAGCCGGATCTGGAGATTCACGTTGGTGGTAGCCCTGTCTTCTACGAAGATATCCAGTTCGTCAGCGAGCGCGACCTGCGCCGAGCTGAGCTGTTGGCTTTTCCTTTCGCCCTTATTGCCCTGCTCCTGGTCTTCCGCTCGGTTGTGGCTGCACTTCTCCCTACCATCATCGGCGGTGCAGCAGTCGTCGTCGCGCTGGCCATTATCTTTGGCTTAGGGCACCTTACACCGCTGTCGATCTTTGTCCTAAACATCACTACCCTCTTCGGCCTGGGCCTAGGCGTTGACTATTCCCTCTTTATGGTCAGTCGCTTTCGCGAGGAACTGGCGCGTGGTCGGACGCCGAGCGAGGCCGTAGCCATCACCGTGGCCACCGCCGGGCGGGCTGTCACCTTCTCCGGTTTCACCGTCTCGATCGGCCTCTTCGGCTTGACCTTCTTCCGCATCAACATGCTGCGCTCTGTTGGTCTGGGTGGCATGCTTGTCGTCATGCTCTGTGTCATTGCTGCTCTGACCCTCTTACCGGCCATGCTCGCCATTCTGGGGACGCGTATTAATGCCCTGCCTGTGCGCCTTTCCTGGCTCTGGCGTTGGTGGCGTCGCCGTGTACAGGCTCGTCCAGGTGAGAAGGCAGAAGAGGAAGAAGTAGCGCTAGCCGGGGCCCGCAGCGCCCTCATCCAGCCGCATCAGGGCTTTTGGTATCGGCTATCCCATCTGGTCATGCGCTATCCTCTGCGCTTCTTCTTCCCTGTACTCCTCCTGCTTGTGGCCTTGGGAGTGCCCTTCCTGGCCGTGCGCTTCTCAGCGCCGGGGGCCTCGATCCTCCCCCAAGATGTCCCCTCACGGGCCTCCTATGATCTTTTAACCTCGCGTTTCAACGCGCGTGAGACCACACCCATTCTGCTGGCCGTCGAGATGCCGGGCAACGTTCTGACCCCCGATAACATTGCCCTCCTCTATCGGTACGTGCAACGCCTGGAAGCTGATCCGCGCGTTGCCCGGGTGGACAGCATTGTCAGCGCCGACCCACGCCTGACCTTGCAACAATATGAGCTGCTCTACACTCATCCGCAGCTCATCGCTGATCCTTACTTAGCGGGCCTCCTGAAATCCTCTGTAGCAGGCAACCTGGCGATGATTACCGTGATCAGCAAATATGACATGCTCTCCGAGCAGGCGGAGGAGCTGGTCCTGACCATTCGCAATACGCCGCCAGGGCCAGGCATGCATGTGCTGGTCGCCGGGGGCAGTGCCAGCAACATCGATTACGTGGAGGCGCTCTACAGTGATTTTCCCAAGGCCGCCCTCATTGTGGCCGCTATTACCTATGTCGTGCTTTTGCTCCTCTTCCGCTCCGTTGTGCTGCCGCTCAAAGCCATTCTCATGAATACGCTTTCCATCCTGGCCAGCTACGGGGCACTGGTTGTCATCTTCCAGGAAGGCTTTTTGCATCAGCTCCTGGGCTTCACCCCCCTGGGCTTTGTCGAAGCCTCCAGCCCTATCTTGCTTTTCTGCTCGCTCTTTGGCCTCTCAATGGACTACGAGGTCTTTCTACTATCGCGTGTCCAAGAAGCCTACTGGGAAAGCGGCGACAACACCCAGGCGGTCGCGCTCGGCCTGCAACGCAGTGGGGGCATCATCACCAGCGCCGCCGTCATCGTAGTTGTAGTGAGCGCCTGTTTTGCCACCGCCGACATGATCCTGGTCAAAGCGCTGGGCCTGGGCATGGCCCTGGCGGTCATCAGCGATGCCACCCTCGTGCGCGGACTACTGGTACCAGCAACCATGCGTCTGCTCGGCAATCTCAACTGGTGGCTCCCCTTTGCGGGGGTCCAGCGGCGACCTACCTTGCTGGCCGAAAGCGGGCGCGGCCTGAGCGAGGCCCCGGCTGCCCAGAGAGGTGAAAGCCTGAGCAGCGAAGGAAACTATCGAAGCAGCGGTGATCAGCCTGCTAATCCGCGGCAAGGAGGAAGACGATGAGCCCCGTGGACAAACAATGGCGATGGCTCAGAAGGCCTCTCGCTCTCTGGCTGGCGCTGCTGATGGGACTATGTAGCCTGAGTGCCTGTACTTTTCCGGGCATACCGGCCACCTCGGCCCAACTGCCCATTGTGCCCGCTGCTCCGCAGGCCAGACCCCTGCCTCCTCTTCATCTGCCGCAGGACGAAGCACCACATAAGGACCTTACAGAATGGTGGTATTATACGGGCCACCTCCAGGCCCGTAGCGCCGCTGGGCACCTTCTGCGCTACGGCTTCGAACTCGTCTTTTTCCAGGTGTTGCGTAGTGACCTGCCGCCTGTCTACGCGGCCCACTTCGCCATCAGCGACCTCAACCGTGGCCAGTTTCATTTTGCCCAGCAGCGGGTACTGCAGCTGGAGGCCGCGTCTGGCCCGGCCAATGCCCAGGGAGGCTTTCATCTCCAGGTGGGACCCTGGAGCATGCAGGGCTATAATGGCCGTGATCAGCTTGCAGCCGTGATGCCGGACTATAGCCTGCAGCTTCAATTGGAGGCTCTAAAACCAGCAGTACTGCATAATGGAAATGGCCTCATCACTTATGGCCTGGCCGGCTTCTCGTACTACTACTCGCGCACCCGTCTAGCTGTCAACGGCCTGCTCACCGATCATGGCCAACCGCTTACGGTGAGCGGTCTGGCCTGGATGGATCACCAGTGGGGAAACTTCTTAACCTTAGCCGGCGGTGGCTGGGACTGGTTTAGTTTGCAGCTCAGTGATAACAGTGAGCTGATGCTCTACCTGATCCGCGATGCTAGCGGACAGATCATCTCTACCTACGTTGGGGTCATTGATCCCGCCGGTCAGGACCATCTCTTACCGGCCAGCAGTCTGCGCGTCCAGGCCCTTAGTAGCTGGGTCAGTCCGGTAACCCATGCTCGTTACCCGTCAGGCTGGCAGATTACGATTACTGACGTGCGCTTCTCTAGCCGGCTCATTCTGCAGCCTGAACTGAAAGATCAAGAGCTGGTCACCTACCAATCGACCGGTAACGCCTACTGGGAGGGCGCCGTCAGCATTCAAGGGCAAAGCGCAGGCCGCACCGTCAGCGGTGAGGGATATGTTGAACTGACCGGCTATGCTGCTGCGTAATCCCTCAGAAAGGAGAAATGAAGGTGGTGGCTGCCCAGGCCACGGGAACGAACGCCCGTACTCTTGCCGCCAATCGGCGGATAGAGTAGACTTCTGCGGGGAAAAGGAACAAGGCCACATAGGCCCATCCCGGTAACCCCTTCGCCTGGCTTGTGGGCGGCTCTGGTAGTACCTTCGGGCCAGAGCAAGCCATACCTCAGGCTTACCAAAAGCAGAGCAAGACCATCAATGCTGATGAATTTGCCAACTACTGAGAGCATCCTTTTGTGTTATACTGCTGATGATTGTGTAGAAAAAAAACTCCAGGCTGACTGTTCGAGAGGTGGTAGCCCGGTTCATTGTTGGGGGGAACAATGAAAGCAGGGACGCGCGTCTCCACGCTAGATGAATCTGCTATCGTCGAGCGTGTGTTTCGCATTATTTCGAGTGTACGCGGCTCGAAACCCGACTATACCAGGCTTGCAGCAGAGCTGGCACCGACCATCCCGTTTGACATCTTCGGCGTAGTCCTCCTGCGGCATGATCGTCAAGCCGTGCGAGTCACTGTCTGCTGGCGGGGGGAGGGCAATGCCTGGCAAGCGAGCTACCATCAGCATCCGCTCCCTGAATCGCGCGCGGAGCAGGTGCTGAGACACCCTGTCATGCTCATTGAAAACTATCCGCAGGGAGCGGATGGTCCACCAGCGAAGGTGGGCGATGCTCTCAGTGGCCATCCGCAACTGCGCTCGGCGGCCATTGTTCCCCTGGCCGTCGAAGATCGGGTCCTGGGCACCCTGGAGCTGGGTAGCTGCCAGCTAGGCACCTATGATGATCCCTCGCTACGCCGTCTGCTGGAGGCGCTAGGGCGCGTCTTAGCGGCAGCCATCGAAGGGGTCCAGGTGGGTGGTAGCGCGCAAATTCAGGACCGGCAGCGAGAGGCGCTTAAAGCTGTCTCCAGCGCTCTGGCCTCCACGATGGATCTGGCCACAATCTTTCAGCGGATTGTCAGTGGCGTCGCCGAGGCGCTGCGCGTCTGGTCTGCAATTGTGACCATTGACCGCCAGAGAGGAGGCTTACGGCTGGAGGCGCAGGCTGGTCTAGAGGCTGACACCCTCGCGCGTATCATTGAGAATGGGCAACCTCTCAGCGAGCGCTGTATCATTGGCTTTAGCCTGCTGCACCGCCAACCACAATTTTCCAACGACATTGGCAGCGATGCGCGTTTCCCGGCCAGCCAACCTCTCTATAGCCAGCTCAAGATTCGCTCTATCTTTGTCCACCCGCTGGTCACCGGCTCCGCCGTCTACGGGGCTTTACTGCTCTGCTCTGAGGAACCGGGCGGTTTTACACCGCTCAAAGTAGACATCCTCTCGCTCTTTGCCAGCCAGGCTACCATAGCTATTCACAACGGCATGCTGCTCGAAGCAGTGCAGCGGCAGCAGCGCTTTCGGGAGACCATAGCCCGCCTCGAAGCGATCCAGAGGCAGCGCACCGACGAAGAGGAGGAGCGCTTGCTTGCACAAGTGCGCAGCGAATTCGAGCGCACCTTTGGGATCAGCTTTATCAGCCTCCTACGCTTCATTGCCGACTACCTGCTAGCTTGCCCTGAGCAGGATCTGCGAGAGATTATGCAGGCGGTGCGCCAGCGGAGCCAGGCGGTAGTGACCTCCACCTCCCCCCAGGCGCTGCTCAATGGACAGCTCACGGATGGTGTCCCGTCGCAGAATCCCAGCGCTGCCCTGCTCACACGCAGCGCGGAGGAAGCACTTGAACGCGCCAGTATTCTGAGCGAGCTGAGCCGCCTGGTTCAGCTTCACGAGCGTTTGCCGGGCCATCTCACCGATGCCTGGTTTGCTGTTGATCTCAGTGGGCGCTGTATCTATATGAATCCTGCAGCAGAGAGCCTCTGTGGCGTTCGTCTGCAGGCCGGAGACAGTCGAAGGCTCGAAGAAGTCTTCTCGACCCTGCTTGCGCTGGCGCGCAATCGTGCGCAGCTAGAGCAGTACCTGAGCCAATTGACCCAAGAGCAGGCGCGGGTGTGGGAGCTACGCTGCGCCTTTGCCAGTGAACCGCCTCACGAAGAAGCGGCCACTGAAGCGGCGGAGAGCGGTGAGAACCAGCGCCACAAGCCTCGAGGTGGGGCTGGGGCCAATCCAGATCATGCAAACCTCGATCGCTACTATCTCTTCACGCGCCATCCTGTCATGGACCAGCAAGGCCAGCTCAAGGCGTACGCGCTCCAGGCTCATGACATCACCGAACAAGTGCGTGATGAAAAGAACAAACAGGCCCTGCTCTCCTCAGTCTCGCACGACCTGCGTACGCCTCTCACATCCATCAAAGCCGCCATCACCGGGCTGCTGGAGCCAGACATTGTCTGGGATGACGAGACCCTGCGCGAGATACTGCGCGAGGTTGATGCCGAGACCGATCACCTCACCGTGCTCATCAATGCCCTGATAGAAATGTCGCGCATTGAAATGGGGGCCCTGACCCTGGAAAAAGAATGGTGCGACATGGGCGAACTGCTCAACAGTGCCTTACTACGCTTAGAACGCAGCGTAGGAAGGAAGCACAACATTCGTCTCCGCCTACAGCCTCCCTTACCGTTGCTTGCCCAGGTTGACTACGCGCAGATGGAGCGTGTCTTCTACAACCTGCTGGAGAACGCGCTGCGCCATAGCGGATCGAACGAGGAGATAATCGTCGAGCTGGAGATCGTTGACGGGATACTGCGCGGTCGCATCCTTGATCGTGGCTATCGATTGCCGGAGGGCGAGCGAGAACGTATCTTTAAAACCTTTTATAGCGTCGATCCGCAAGGCAATGGTCTCAGCCTGGCCATCTGTCGAGGGATCATCGAGGCGCATGGAGGGCGAATCTGGATAGAGTCGGCCCCCGAAGGAGGAGCGAGCTTTGCCTTTACCCTGCCGGTCTGCTCCTGTGGTCCTGGTCCCGGCTCAGCCCACGGTCTGCCTTCGCCCGCTGCACGGTTGTCGGAGGAATAGTCATGAGATCCCGAGGCAAGCGCATCCTGGTTGTCGATGATGAACTCTCAATTCAGCGCACCTTGCGCAGAAACCTGCTCATGAGCGGCTATGAAGTGCTGGTAGCCGACAACGGAGAAGAAGCGCTCAGGGCCGTGTACCAGCACGAACCTGATCTGATCTTGCTTGACCTGTGCCTGCCGGGGAGCATCGACGGGCTAGAAGTCTGCGAGCAAGTTCGCCGTCAAAGTCAGGTACCCATCATTGTCCTCTCAGCGAGAACTGAAGAGAAACAGAAAGTCCGTGCCCTTGACCTGGGAGCGGATGATTATCTGACCAAGCCCTTTAGCAGCGCCGAGTTGCTGGCGCGTGTACGGGCCTGCTTGCGCCGCGCCGCCAATGGCGGAAGCGGCAAGCCGCAAGAGGAGCAAGCCCAGATATTGCGCAGCAGCGATGGCTATCTCATCATGGATGTCGAACGCCGTTATGTACGGGCAGGCGATCGCGAAGTACGCCTCACCCCCACAGAGTTTGAGCTGCTGCGGCAGCTCATGCTGCACGCTGGCAAAGTTCTAACGCATCGAACACTGCTGCGGGCAGTCTGGGGACCTGAATATGGCGAAGAGGCGGACTATCTACGCGTCTATGTCCGGCAGCTCCGACGCAAAGTCGAGCAAGAGCCGTCCCGCCCGCGCTATATCCTCACTGAGCCTGGCGTTGGCTATGTATTCCAGGCAGAAGGGCGAAGAGATCAGTAGCCTGGCCGACTGCTCTCTTGTTTGTGGCTGATGGCCCTGGCGAAGAAATATTTAATGGGATTTTAATGCTAGCAAGACCGTTCTTTATGGCGAATTGAGCCGGCTTGCTGTACACTGTTATACGGAGGATTGGGAGTTCTTTACTATATTACCGGTATTTCTTGACAGAGGCAAAGCGAGCAGGCATGCTATGGCTAAAGCGATGAAGGGGCCAAGGCCGCTCAGGGTCCTCATTCTGGGACAGCAGGAAAGCTTGAACATCATATTAGAGAGGCATCTCCAACAGCGTGGCTACGAGGTCCACATCCTACCGTCTGAGGGAGAATCAGAACCCGGGGATTGGGTGGGAGACGTCCTATTATATGATATGGATGGGGTGGGAGGAGAGAAGCTGCTGTCGCCCGCGAGACGCTGGCCGGAAGCTCGCTTTACCGTTGTCATGGGAAGCAGCTCCGTCTCACGGGACCGGCTAGAGGAGCTAGGCGTAGTGGCCTTTTTGCTCAAGCCCTTTGATGTAGAACGGCTTGGGCGTTACCTCAGCACCTTGCAGCGGCTGGTCCAGGTAAGCGAGGAGCGGGGCGACTATTTGATCGGCAGTGAGAAACAAGCAGCGGGCCAACGGGCGCGAGTCTTGATCGTCGATGACGACGTAGATGTGGCCCAGACGATTGAACAATCCCTCAAGACCGTTGCCGACTATGAGCTAGCGATAGCCCACAATGGGTTAGAGGCACTGGAGCGCTGCGTCGAGTGGCGACCGCATTGCGTGGTAGCTGACCTGATCATGCCCTGGATGAATGGCTACCAAATGATGCGCTGTTTAAGGCGCAGTGCCCTGCCCAATCCGCCGGCCTTTGTCCTGATGAGCGCGCTGACTCCGAGGCAACTGGCGCGCAAACCCTATCTGCGAGAAGAGAAGTCGGTGGTCTACGTCGAGAAGCCCTTCTTTGTTGAGCACCTGCAAGCAGCGATTGAGCAGGCGCTGCAGAAACTGGCACCGGCAACGCGACCACTTGCATAGAGAAGAAAAGGAAGAAGAGAAGAATGGAGCAGCAAGATCGTATTATGGATGGCGACCTGCAAACCCTGGGTTTGCAGTCCATTCTCAAGATGCTTGCCCTGAGTGGCAAGACAGGCACGCTGTTTGTCCATTCCGGCCCCGAGACGCTGTCGATCGCCTTGCGCAAAGGACAGATCGTCGCCTTACGGGAGGAGGGCGCTCCCCAGCTCGATCTGCTCACGATGCTCTGCCTGCTCAATCGACTTGATCCGCGCAGGGCCCAGATGATTCGCGAGCTGGCGCGAGGAGACATGCAAGTGGCGCTGGCCCTGCTCGTTGAGCGTGGTTGGATGAGTGCCGAAGAAATGCAGCGCCGGTTAGAGTTTGCAGTCACCCAGTCGATCAGCCACGCCTTACGCTGGGCCGAAGGGCGTTTTTCCTTTCATCGGCGTTTACTGGCGATCGAGAGCCGCATGCAGCCGCTTGACATTGACTCGGTCCTGCTGGAGGCGCTGCGGCAGGCTGACGAGTGGGAAGAAGTGGGCGAGCTCCACCTGACACGGAGCAGCGTCGCGCGCTGGTTGCCGGAAGTCAAAAACAGCAATGACCTGCGCAGCCTTGGTCTAAGCCAGGAATATATTGAAGTGCTCTCGCTCTGCAATGGAGAGATCCCGCTGCAGGCAATCTCCTTGGCCTTGATGATGCCGGAGGCCCGCGTGGCCCGGCTCATGG
Organism: Thermogemmatispora argillosa; assembly: GCF_059696725.1. NCBI lineage: Bacteria > Bacillati > Chloroflexota > Ktedonobacteria > Thermogemmatisporales > Thermogemmatisporaceae > Thermogemmatispora > Thermogemmatispora argillosa. Next base: position 4,342,473 of record NZ_AP019377.1, read on the forward strand.
CTCGCTTGCTGGAGCTGGGCTTGATCGAGCTGGTAGATACCGAACTGGAGAAGGCCCTGCAGCATGATCTCCATGATCTCCTGATCCGCTGTCAGCATACGCTCTGGCAGCAACGCAGGAACGTCAGCCCTGAGCAGCACCTGCTGAATCTCATCCGTGTTCTGGTTGAATGCATTAATGGTCTACTGGTTCATCACGGACGATTTGCCAGGAGCCTGCGGGGGAGGGGACATGTTCCTACGAGCGAAATCATACGCTATCTTGAGCGAACCTTCTCGCAGCCGCTGCAGCTCCTGGCCAAGCAATATTATCCGATTCTGGAGACAGCCAGCTTTGTTGATGGGCAGCTTGACTGTGGTGATATCCTGACACTGGACAAGCTGGTCAAAGGTGAACAGCTAGAAGAATTCTATTGGGAGGCGGTCGTGGGGTTGTCGGCATTCTTGCGAATGGTCTTCACCGCCGTCTTGCAAGATGAAGTCGGCAATTCGCACACGAGACAGCAGCTCAACGTTGCCTGGAAGGCCTTTCTGACCGAGATCGACGCCGAGATTCAAGAGTATCAGAAGGTCAGAGCCTATCGCAACGTCCAGCGAGCCAGGGGGCGTGAGTTTCAGCCGCAACCGCCACGTCGAGGGGAGGAGGGACAATGGCGAGGGTTCCCGGAGAGCGGTAGCGCTTACGGGTGGCCTGAGACGCGAAGGAGGTCGATCTAAGCATGTCAGCAGTACCGACGGTACTGGTTGTAGATGATAGCCCTACCGTGCGCAAGATTGTGCAGATGACTCTGCAACGCGAAAATATCCGTGTCATTGCCGCGGGCGATGGGCTAAGCGCCCTCACCTCGGTAGCGGACGAAATGCCGGCGCTAATCCTCCTGGATGTGCAACTGCCCCGCATGGACGGGTACCAAATTTGCCAGATCATACGAAAAAACTTGCAGTTTAGACAGATACCTATTATTATGCTCAGTGGGAAAGATGGATTGTTCGACAAGATGCGTGGTCGCCTAGCCGGCTCTACTGAGTACATTACAAAGCCCTTCGACTCTGCTGAGCTGGTCCAGACGGTCAAGAAACACCTGGTCAACTGGCAGGAGCGCGTCCCACCGCGCTACGAAGGCATGCGCCCGCGGCTGCGCCGCCGTGGTTAGGTAAGGGCTCGCGGGCCAGATGATCAGGTTCTGGCTGAGGACGATGCCGGGCCGGCTCCAACCCCTGGCCACGAAGATGGAGAGAGCAAATGGATGGGACGGGCGGGCGCAGGGGAAAAGCAGGTGCGGTCCGGTCTGGTCTGCTTGTGGCTCTGTTGAAGGCGTGGCCACCCTGGACTGGACGGCGTATCAGGTCGAGTCGAAGAGAGGAGAAGAGGGAGAAAGCAGACTGCCAGTCAGGGTGGCTGGTCTAGGGGAAAGTGCGGGAAAGGCGGAGGGGGTAGGGCTGCGCAGCAGCCAGGATGGATGAGACTACGCCAGACACAAGAGGGTTGGCCAGTGAGCAACGCTGGCTGACCAGGCCTACAGGATAGCGTTACTCCGCTTGCTCCGTCCAGCACTTTTTCGAGCTGCCACAGGGAAAGACTGCCGGTGCGCAGGCAGGGCAAAGCAGAGTAGAAGCCAGGGCAGCGTAATAGACCTCCGGGACGGCTTGGGTGGCTTATTTCCCCGCATCCTGGTCGACTGGCCTTTCTTTCCTAGAAGGCTAAAGTTTTGACTCTGGAGAAGTTACAACAAGAGGTATAGGGGAAATGCCAGGGCAGAAGGTGCTCGTTGTAGACGACAGCTGGACAGAACTCACGATGATCGCTACTCCGCTGCGCAACAGCGGCTTTGAGGTGGTAACCGCGGTTGACGGTGACGAAGCTGTGGAGAAGGTCTTTAAGGAGCGTCCACAGTGCATCGTCCTGGATGTGGTCCTGCCTAAGCAGAGTGGATTCCAGTTGTGCCGCAAGCTCAAGTCGTCGGAGCTGAGTCGGCATATCCCAATTATCTTGCTCACGAGCAAGAATACACCCCTTGATCGCTCCTGGGGCCTGCGGCAAGGCGCTGATCTCTACATGACTAAGCCCTTTAATGAGGAAGAATTGGTGGCCAATGTGCGCCGGCTCCTCTAGCCCAGCCTGTCCAGCCGTGGTCGGTCGTCCAACTTGTTGGACAGGCGAGGTAAGGCGAGGCGAGGCAAGGGGAACAGCCCGATGTGCGACCAGAAGTTGGGAGTAATCCTGTGGCAAGCGATGACCTGAACATGTTGCAACGCGCTCTCCAGGCTCAGCAGCAGCAACGGGGAGCGCATCCTCCGGCATGGGGGGCCTCGGCGTTGCAGCCTGGGCAATTGCGGGCCAATGCAGCAGCTGCTCCCGGTGTGCCTACTGAGGTACCCGGCGAGCAGTACCTTGCTTTTACTCTGCTCGATCAAGAATTTGCCTTCAAGGCGGAGTATATTCAGAGCGTGGAGCGCCTGCTCGACGTGACCCCGGTCCCGAATGTCGCTCCCTGGGTCCGAGGGGTGATCAATCTCCGCGGCTCCATCGTCTCCGTGGTCGACTTGCGTACTTTCCTGGATAGGGAGCCGCTACCCTATAATCCACGCACTCGCCTGCTATCGGTGCAGTATAACGACATGGTGATTTGTCTGGTGGTGGATAGCGTCAGCGAGATGCTCCCCATTCCTGACAATGTGATCGCCAGTGTGAGCACACGCCAGACCAATATTCCACAGTGGGTTGCTCCCTATGCCGCCGGAACGGCAGTGCTCGGTAAACGTGTCATTATCTTGCTCGATGCGGCACGTTTGCTGTTCTCGGAAAAGATGCAACATTACGAAGCTCTGGATTAGGATAGGACGGACAGTGCAGCCATTGTTCTGTATTTCATATAGAGGAGGTCTGGCGGATGAACCCGGATCGTAATCGAGGCGGGATGACGGTAAGCGGCCTGATGAATTTGGGGCTGGCTGTCTCCGCCATTATCCCTGCCTTCCTGCTCATCCTGGTGGGCATCTATGCCCGGCTGAGTATGCCCACCGCCGATACGTCGGTCCTGATCGTCGTAGTCATTATCTGCGCTATTGTTGCTCTTTTGGCGGTGGTCATCACCAACTACCTGGTCAATAGCCGCATCAAAGATCGCTTCCTGGCCCTGGCCGATGTCTGCCATGACTTCGCCGGCGGTGATCGCCGAGTGCGCGCCCAGGTGGATGGCGATGATGAGTTCGCTCGCCTGGTTGCTTCTGTGAATACGGTGCTCGATCAGCAGAGCGCGCAGGCTAACAATGCTTCTGGCCTGGGGTCTGGGAGTGATGCTGCTGCCCTGCAGGCCCAGATTGAGAAGCTGCTCCAGGAGGTGAGCGCTGTCGGCGATGGCGATCTGCGCGTCCAGGCTGAGGTGACTCCTGATACGCTGGGCGTGCTCGCCGACTCGTTCAACTACATGATCGAGGAGCTGGCCAAGGTCGTCGGGCGCGTGCAGAGCACAGCGATGCAGGTGACAAACGCTACTCGCCGTATTCTGGATCGCGCCGCCGAGCTAGCCCAGGCCTCCGAGATGCAGGTACAGCAGATCTCTCAGACCACGGAGGCGGTCGAAGCTCTGGCTATCTTTATCCAGAATGTGGCCCGTAATGCTCAGCTCAGCCACGAAGCCGCTCAGGAGGCTTTGCGCAATGCCCAAAGCGGTCAAGAGGCGGTGCGCCAGACGATCGAAGGCATGATGCTGATCCGCGAGAACGTTCAGGAGACCGCTAAGAAGATTAAGCGCCTGGGCGAGCGCTCGAACGAGATTGGCGAAATTGTACGTATCATTGAGGATATTGCTGATCAGACAAACCTGCTCGCACTGAATGCTGCGATTCAGTCGGCAATGGCCGGTGAGCATGGCCGTGGTTTCGCTGTGGTGGCCGATGAGATCCGCCTCCTGGCCGAGCGTTCAACGGAGTCAACGAAGCGCATCGCTACCCTGGTTAAGAGCATTCAGGGTGATACCTATGAGGCAGTGGTAGCGATGGAGGATAGCACGCAGGAGGTTGTGAAGGGGTCTCAATTGGCCGATGAGGCCGGTCGCGCCCTGAACTCGATCTATAGCGCCGTGGAGCGCCAGGCCCAGATGATCGAGAGCATTGCTCGGGCTGCTAATGAGCAGACGAGCGTCTCGGAGGCGGTGGCTGTGGCGATGAGCCAGATCTCAGAGATCACTCGCCAGACGAATGCTGGTACGCAGGAGGCCGCCGCCAGTGTGAGTTATTTGGCTGAGTTGGCGGATCAGCTCCGCGCTTCGGTCTCAACCTTCCGCCTGCCTGATCATGTGCTGGAGTCGATCAACAGCAGTATGGCCACAGGGCCAGGAACGATGCCTGGTCTGCCTGCCGGTGGAGATCAGTTCTATCCATCTTCGGGCGGCGATGGCTGGATGCAGCCCCAGCAACAGCAGAGCTACGGCGGCAACTTCCCGCCTCTGCCTGAGCCGGAGAGCGCTGGCCTGGTGGCGATGTCTTCTCCTGTGGCCCAAAGCCAGCATCAGAGCCAGATGCAAGCTCAGTTTGGCTTCCCTTCGCCACAGCAGGAGTTCGCCGCTTCTCCTGGCTTCTCTGAGATGGGCTCCTTTGCCAATAGCGGTCAGCAGGATTTCGGGGCCGCTTTTGGGGCAAGCCCTGCCTCTTCTTTTAACGAGTTCGGCTCCTCGGCTTTCTCTAACTCGCAGCCTTTTGAGGCTCAGCGACCTTTTGGAGCCTTCGATGCCTTTGCTGGCCAGGGCTTCGCTAGCCAGCAGGCACAGTCGGCTTTCTCCCAGCAGCCTTTCGGCAATCCGCCCGCGTCAGGGGCGGGCTTCGGTAGCTCAGGTCAGGGCGTTGCCTCCTATCCTGGAGCTGCTCAGTTCGGCGCAGCGCCTCAATCCGGTCAGGGGCAGGGGCCTCAAGTGCGCCAGCCGTGGACGCCGCCACCAGGAGCCCCTCCTCAGCAGTCGCCGCACCAGCAGCCGGGCCAGTCGCCATTCCCAAAATCAGAGCAGACGCCTTTCCCGCGAGGCAATAACGGTCAGTTCGGCCAGTAGCCATTGCTCAAACCGGCAAGGACAACAGGGAGGGGCGCCCAAGGCTTCGACCAGGGGGCGAGGTCGGGCCAGCGCCCCCGCCGTCTTTCTGCGTTTCGCGCTTCGGCATCCCGCGAAACCGAGTTCGATCGACTAGAATAAGTGGGTGCGTGCAGCATGTCAAATACATTTGATAAACTGTCAGTGCTCGATTCGTTTATCGAAGAGGTGAAGAGCTACCTGCCAGAGATCGAGGCGAACCTTGACCGCCTGGCTCAGTCTCCCGGCGACATGGATGCTCTCGAAGAGACCTATCGCCGCACGCATACGATCGGTGGGTCCGCCTCGATGATGGATTTCCCCGGCCTGGCTCATGTGGCTCATGGCATGGAGGATATTCTGGGGGATGTGCTCGATGGCCTGGCTACCCTCGATGAACCTACGCTGGCCCTCTTGCGTCGCTCCCTACGGCGCCTGCATGTGCTGATCGATGGAATCCGCGATAATTCCGTCAACCAGGATGCCATTATCGCCGAGGACGATGCCGATTATAGTCGCTATCGCGCTCTCCAAGAGGCCGCGGGAAAGCTCGTCCCCGGCTCGGCAGACAGCGCCTCTGCCCCCGCTCTGACGACTACAGAGTCGTCAGGCTCTCAATTGCCGCCTACCTCTTCGGAGCGCTATGAGCAGTATGAGCACTATGCTGCTGCCAATTATCAGAATCAGCAGACGGATCAGCCAGGCTACCAGGGTCAGCCTCAGCAGGCTTATCAGGATTATCAGCATGACTCTCCGCACTACCACGCTCCCACGCAATCTTCTCAGCGCTATGATTTTCTGGAGGGTAGTCTGGGCCTAGGTGAACCCTACTCGTATCAGCAGCGGGCCGCGCCTGCTTCTTCTCCTCAGTCAACGCCTGCGCCGGAAGCGCCCTATCCGGCTGCTCAGGAGGGGTCTTTACCTTCCTTTGATGAGATGCTGGCGGCCTTCCGTACGCCCAGTACGCCGCCCGAAGAGGAACCGCTCTGGCCGGAGGACCCGGTGCCGCTGGCTCAGCAGTCTCCCGAAACGGCTTCGTCTGCTTCGCCTGCCGCGCCGTCAACGCCGAGCGCTCTCGATATGCTAGCGGCCAGTTTCCGCGCCGAGAGCACCGCCGCTGCAGGAGGTTCTACACCTGCTTCTCAGCAGGAGCCGCCGCGTTCGCCCCGCGCTCCCTCGCCCTTAGAGGAGCTGGTTAATCGCTTTACGGCGGCGCATCCAGAGATTCAGGGGAGAGGAGCAGCCGGCGAAGCTGGTCCCAGTGCTGCCCCCGACTGGGCACCGCCGTCCCAGCAGTCACAACTGCAACAGCCTTCTTCCTACTATGTGCAGCAGGGGCCAGCAGCGCCCCAGCCTGGGCAGCAGCCGCAGCAGTCATCTCTGCTGTCGCCAGCCTGGTCGCAGTCTCTGGCACAGACGCCAGAACAAGCAGCAGGCCGATCTGATGATGCGCTTGTTCTGCCGGCTTCCGCCTCGCGGCTCTATAGCGATCTACGTCAAGAAGCGCTCTCACTTGAGGAGCAGGCGAATACGCTCCATGCCCTGCTGGCCCAGCTTCAGCAAGCCGTGAGCATTATCGAGGACCAGCGCAGTGAATTCCGCGGTTTCCTCGATGGCTCGAAAGATGCGCTGGAGCGTATGGAGGACTGGGCTGGCCAGGCAATGGGGCTGAATCTGCGCAAAAGCCCTGAAAAGGTACGCCGCTATCTGCCGCTCTCAGTGATGTGGGTGGTCAATACCAAGCTCAAGAAGGTTCTGGAGCTACTCTCCCGCATCACGAGCAATGTCCAGGCAACTGATGAGCAGATTCAGGCGACATTACGGCAGCTCCGAGGCTCGATCGAGGCCTGTGGTGACCTACTAGAGCGCCTCCCCCAGGCTCTTACTAGTCAGGAAAGCGGCTGGACGCCCTGGCAGGTCCAGGTCTCGCGCGATGCAGGTGGCGTGCGCGAACGGGTGACCTTTGAGCGTCAGGGAGATCTGGCTGCCTTACGGGCCGAGTTGGAGGCAAAGATCCGCGAGGAGCTGCGCCGTGAGTATGAGCAGCGCCCTCTCTCCCTGGCTGCTCGTATGGAATTGGAGCGCCAGATCCGTGAAGAGGTACGCCAGGAGTTTGAGCGTCAGCGTCAGCTGCAGCGCGAGATAGTTGGTCCCGACGGTCAGGAGAGTTATGAGGAGCTGGTCAAGCGGCTGCGCAATGAGATCGAGATTGAGGTACGCCGTGAGTTTCTGGCGCAGCTGACAGGGAATGCTGACCTGGAAACTGTCGCCAATCTGCAGCAAGCAGGCTCAGGAAGTGGGCCGCTGCCCGCTCTGGAGATTCCGCGGGCTCAGGTCAGTCCTCCGCCGGTGGTTGCTCCGCCGCCCCCGGCTTCGCCGGCGCCCTCTCCCACATCCGCAACGGGTGGCTCGGCGGTCAGCGAAGGCACAGATTTCGGCGAGGAGGCTGCCGAGATCTTCCGGCTGGAGGCAGAGGAGCACCTGCAGACGATCAGTATGAATGTAGCCGCCCTGGAAAAGTCGCCCGAGGACCGCGACATCCTGCAGAGCATCCGGCGCGCTACCCATACCCTCAAAGGGGCCGCGGGCATGATGGGCTTTCGCCTCATTGCAGACCTCTGTCATGTCTCTGAGGATCTGCTTGATAGCATCATGGAGGGGCAGGTCGCCATCACCCCGGCTGTCATTGGTATTATCCTCGATACTGCGGAGACCCTCGACCGCCTCATTAATAACCGCGGCGAGGATCGCGCAACCCTGGAGGCTGCCGTGGCGGCCATGCGAGCGCGCTACGCCGAGCTGCTTGGCGAGCAGCAGCTCTCGCCTCCTCCCGCTGAAGAAGAGTTAGAAAGCCTCCTCGATAGTGGAGAGGGAGCCGATAGCTCAACGCTCTCCCGGACCGTCTCCGAGGCTACTCCCGCTGCCGGTGAGCTGCTCATGCAGCGCTCGCCAGCCGCTGAGCTGAGTGTGCGTGTGCGCCTCCAGAAGCTGGACGAGCTGGTGAACCTCTTCGGTGAATTGTTGGTCAACCGCAGCGCCCTTGAGGAGCATATCCAGCGCTTGATGCGGCTGGTGGCTGACGTCAGCATGAGTAGTGAGCGTCTGCGCGATGTCGGCCAGAAGCTGGAGAGTCGTTTTGAGGCGGCAACTCTACCTAGCGGGCGAGTGGTCCAGGTGCTGCCCGGCACCGGTAATGGCGCTTCACGCCTGCCCGCTCTGCAAACTGCCCGCTCTGGCTCGGCCAGTGGGGAGCCTGCCCACCTGGCGGAGTTCGATGAGCTGGAGCTAGATCGCTATACTGAGTTCCACCAGCTGACACGCGGCCTCAGCGAGGGTGTCTCTGATATGATTACCCTCAGTAGCGAGATGGAGGCGGTTATCCGTGAATGCGAAAGCATTTTCGCCCGCGAGAGCAGGCTGAGCACCACCTTCCAGGACCGTCTGATGAAGACGCGTCTAGTGCCGCTCTCGTCGATGATCCCCCGTCTCTATCGTGCGGTCCGCTCCGTTGCTCTGAAGCAGCACAAGGAAATCAACTTCGTGACCGAGGGCGAGGACACCGAGGTTGATCGCACCGTTTATGAAGAGATCGCTGGTCCCCTGCTGCACCTGATGCGCAATGCCGTGAACCATGCGATCGAAGAGCCGGAGGTACGGGTACGTAAAGGCAAGCCACCGGCTGGACTTGTCAAACTCTCGGCTTCGTATGAAGGCAACCAGGTAGTGATCACGGTGCGGGACGATGGCACCGGTATCGATCCCGAGAAAGTGCGTCAGGCTGCTATCGCCCGTGGCCTGATCCGGCCCGATCAGGTGCTCTCGCCCAGCGATGTCATCGATCTCATTTTCCGTCCCGGCTTCTCGACCGCCGAGGTAGTGAGCGAAGAGAGCGGGCGAGGCGTGGGGCTGGATGTGGTGCGTGATAGTATCTCTCGCCTGCGCGCCACGCTGGAGGTGGATTCTACGCCGGGTCAGGGCACGGCCTTCACCATGAAATTCCCGACCAGCCTGGCGATCCAGAGCGTCATGATGGTGCGCGTCGGAGACCAGCAGTATGCCATTCCGACAACGCTGGTCGAAGCCATTGGGCGACTGGACACCTTTAAACGCACGACTCATGCTGGCCGCCCGGCGGTCGTGGTGCAGAACGATGTTTACCCGCTCAGCCAGCTCGCCTACTATCTCAAGCTGCCTGCTGGCGAGATCGACGAGCGCTCGCCGCTCCTCCTGGTCAATACGGGGCGCCATCGCGTAGCGCTGGTGGTGGATGAGGTCAAGACGCGCATGGACGTTGTAATGAAGAACCTTGGTCCGCACCTGCGTCACGTGCATGGCATCGCCGGCGGCACCGTCCTCGGTAACGGGCGCGTCATTCTGATCCTGGAACTGAACGAGCTGCTATCGGTGCAGCGACGCGGCTCAGGGGCCATCGCCGCTACGCTCTCCCAGCCTCAAGAGAGTCGGGTGGTGGCGCCAGCCTCAGCGGCTCAAGTGCCGGCAGCCGTGGCAACGGCTCCGACCACAGTAACCGTCAATACCAGCAGCTTGCCCGCAGTACGTCCGCCAGTCTCGCCGCTCCCATCGCCGCGTGCAGAGCGCGGCAGACACGTATTAGTCGTGGACGACAGTCCGAGTGTGCGCCGCGTAGTAAGCAACATGCTCAAGCAGCACGGCTGGGAGGTCCAGACGGCGCGCGACGGTGTCGAGGCTCTGGAACTGATCTCCAGCCAGCCGCCAGCAGCCGTCTTGCTCGATATCGAAATGCCGCGCATGGATGGATATGAGCTGATGGCTACCGTCCGCTCTCAAGAGCAATATCGCACCCTGCCGCTGGTAGTGCTGACCTCGCGCGCAGCCTCGAAGCATAAACAGCGAGCCATGCAGCTTGGCGCCAGCGCCTACATTGTCAAGCCCTATCAGGACGAGGAGCTGATCTCGACCCTGAATCGCCTGGTCTATGGCGCCAGTGCCTAGGCCCGGGATAGCCTGCCTGGTCAGAGCAGCACCTCTGGCCAGGCTCCCTTTCCCGGTCCCGGCCTGATTCTCAATCAAGTGACAATCTCAGCGAGCTGGCTCACTGGCTCGTCTGGTCAGGTCAGGATGGTAACCAAGCCAGAGCCTCCCTTACCGCTGGTAGATCGCGATCACCTGTGAGCAGGGAGCCGGCGCTCTGTTCGCCGAGAGACAGCGGTGGCTCTTGATAGGACGGCAAACAGCCCGAGCTAATTATCATAAGCCTGATGCTTTAGGGAGATGTCAGAGGATAATGGGCGTAGAACGCGCAGTAACGCGCTGGTATGTCCAGCGTCAGCGCCTGCTTGCTGAGATTGAGAGCCTTGAGCGCGCCCTTGCTGAGCAGCAGAGAGAAGGGCAGTCAGCAGGAGCAGCTCAGGGACCAGATCAACAGAAGCAGCTAATTGCTCGTCTAGAGGAAGCGCGCGAGCGTCTGCAGCGCCTGGGGCCTTGTCCCAAGCCAATGATGGGCTAAGTAAGATAGAATCCCAGGGCGCTGGCAGAGGCCGCGCGCTCCTCCGCATAGCGCCAACGCTCCCGCCGGGCTGGCGAATGAGGCTGAGCCAGCAATCTCGCCCGCTCTGCGTCGTCTGACCTCTTGCTCCTAGCGGCTGCCTGTAAGGGCAGACAGCAGGCCTGTCAAAGGCGAGGTATCCAGAACAGCAAGCGAGAGTGAGGAAAAAAACAGATCGAGAGAGACAGCCGCTCAGGAAGCAGCGCTCCCGACCGCCTCGGCGATCAGGCGACCCATCTCCCTGGTACCAACGAGCGTTTTCCCTTCCTCCCGCAAATCCTCAGTGCGGTAGCCAGCTTCAATCACCTGCTCCACAGCCCGCTCAACCGCCTGAGCCTCAGCCTCAAGGCTTAAAGAGTGACGCAGCAGCATGGCTAGCGAGAGAATCGAAGCGATCGGATTGGCCTTGTCCTGACCAGCGATATCGGGAGCTGAGCCGTGAATCGGCTCGTAAAGGCCAAAGGTACCGTGTGCTGTGCGCCGTGTACCCAGGCTTGCCGAAGGCAGCATACCCATTGAGCCGGCCAGCATAGCAGCCTCATCGGTGAGAATATCGCCAAACATATTCTCTGTAACGATCACGTCGAAGCTGGCAGGACGACGGATCAAATGCATGGCGCAGGCGTCGACTAGCAGATGCTCAAAAGCAATATCGGGGTAATCGGCGGCGACACGTTCGGCCACGCGGCGCCAAAGGCGGGACGAGCTAAGCACATTCGCCTTATCAACCGAGGTTACCTTCTTTTTGGGGCGACCCCTGGCCAGTTCGAACGCTGTACGCACAATCCGTTCGATCTCCCCTTCGCTATAGAGCAGCGTATCAATCGCCTCCAGGCCGTGGGGAGTCTGACGGATCTCGCTGGGTTTCCCGAAATAGATCCCGCCCGTAAGTTCGCGCACCACCAGGAGATCAGTGCCCTCGAGGACTGAGGGCTTGAGCGTTGAAGCGTTCAGCAGCGCCTTCAAAGGACGCACAGGGCGCAGGTTCGCGAACAGCTCCAGTTCCTTGCGCAGGCGGAACAGGGCGTGCTCGGGCTGGACCTGAGAATTGGGGCCTGCGTAGCGGGAAACACCTCCCACCGCGCCAAACAAAATGGCATCGCTTTCGTGACAGAGAGCCATGGTCGCATCGGAAATCGCCATGCCTTCGGCCTCGATGGCCGCAGCTCCGACGAGAGCCTCTGTCGTCTGGAAAGTGTGGCCAAAGCGAGCACCGACCCGTTCCAACACCTGCAAGGCTTGGGCGGTTACCTCGGGGCCGATGCCATCGCCCGGCAGAACGGCGATCTTGTAGGTACCCAATGCAGGAATCCTCCCTGTACAGTCTTAGGCCTCGACCTCTACCTTGCTTGCTTGAGAGAGGCTTAGATTAGATAGGTTAGGTTGCCATTCGCTATCCGCTGGACGGACGGACGGACAGAGCCATGATAGCTGATTAGCCAGAGCAAAGCAAGGCACAACAAGGCGGTGCTGAACAGCGAGCCGAGCGGCCCGATGCCGGCAGAGGAAGCAAGGAGAGCAGAGAAGTGGCAGAAGGCAGGGCGATCGAACAGAGGAAGCGAGCGGCGTCCCGCGAGGGCGCCCTTTTCTGGCGCCAATGGGTGAAACGTGCTATAATAAACTGCGGACCACAAGGCCAGGAGAAGCATCGCCCCTCCGAGCGAGGAACCCCTGTTCCAGTTCCGAGAGAGCAAGTCACCTCATCTTTGGCGAGGGGCAATCAATAGAGGAGCAATCATCCTATGAGCAATACGACGAGCCAGCAAGCGGGGGAGAAAGCCGCAGTACCAGGGACGCGGCGCAAGCCCGTTCCCATCGCTATGGCGACTGGCCCCCACGAATATACGCCTGGTGACCAGGAGCTACCGGTGGCGATTACCAGCCTGGCCGATATGCTCCAATGGGCCCAGAACTGGGCGCGCTCACGCTCGGTGTGGCCGCTGGGCTATGGTCTGGCCTGCTGCGCGATTGAGATGATGGCAAGCGCCCAGTCGCACTATGATTTAGCCCGTTTTGGCTCGGAAGTCTTTCGTTCCAGCCCGCGTCAGGCCGACCTGATGATTGTCGCGGGCACGGTCTCGGTCAAGATGGCGCCGCGCTTGCGCCTGCTCTGGGAGCAGATGCCCGAGCCGAAGTGGGTCATCAGTATGGGGCAGTGTGCCAACTCGGGCGGTGAGTTTTACGATAGTTACTACACCGTCCAGGGTGTTGATACCATCGTGCCGGTTGATGTCTACGTGCCCGGCTGTCCGCCGCGGCCAGAGGCGCTGATCGAAGGGCTACTCAAGCTGCGTGAGAAGATTCTCAAGCAGGGCCTGAAGGTGCGCGGTGTGAAGGAAGGCGAGGTGTAGCGCATGCGAGGCATCCTGCAGGGAATGGGGCTGACCTTCAGCCATCTCTTCCGGCCCAAGGTGACGCGGCTCTATCCCTATGAGAAGCCGAAGCTCCCGCCGCGTAGTCGCGGGCTGATCCAGTTAATTGCCGAAGAGGGGCTGAAGACCGAGCTGAACCTAAAGTGTGAGGCCTGTTTGCTGTGTGAGAAGGCCTGTCCGCCGCGCGCCATCACTATCGAGTACGAGCCCCTGCACCGTTGGAAAGAGCGACCCTGGTTCCGCTCCTATATTCGTGAGGGCGCTGAGAAGTTCACTTCGCGCAAGATCCCAGAAGCAACCGGCATTTCCAAAGCCGGTTTCTATACGCCGCGCATCTCCGAGTATGCGACAGAGTATCCTCATCGCCCGGTCGCGCCCTGTGTGGCGATGCCGGTAAAAGATCACCTGGAGCCAGAGATCGATCTGAGCAAGGTGGATGAGTTGCTGGCGCAGTGGCCGCATGAGGCGGCGGCCCTGCCGGCTCTGCTGGATGCCGTAATGGACCATTACGGCTACTTGCCATTGCAGGCCGCCAAGCGCATCGTCCAGGCGCGCGGCGTCGATCTCAGTGATATCTTTGGGATTGCAACGCTCAGCCCGAAGTTCAAGCCGGCGCCTGCAGTCAAGGGAATCAGGCGCGATGATCAGCCCGAACGCGGGCTGGCACCCGATAAGCGTGGAGTGTGGGGAAATATTCATCATGTGAGGCAGCCAGATGCCTGAGTTCGATTCGGCCTATCGCGTTCTGCGACGGCGCGGCGAGCCTGATCTGCGCTCGCTCCAGAGCTACCGGCAGCAAGGGGGCTATAGCGCGCTCGAACGTGCTCTGCATGAGCAAACGCCTGAACAGGTGATCCAGTTGGTGAGCGATGCTCGCTTGCGTGGGCGCGGTGGGGCTGGACGCCTGACAGGTGAGAAGTGGCGTATTGTGCGCCGTCAGCAGGAAACCCCCAGATATGTCATTTGTAATGCCTACGATGCCGATCCGCGCTCGTGGGCGGCGCGCTCCTTACTGGAGCGCAATCCTCATCAGGTGATCGAAGGAATCTTACTGGCCGCCTATGCCGTTGGGGCAACGGAGGCCTATTTGATGACGCGCAGCCTCTTCCGCGAGGGCATCGAGGCGGTGCAGCAAGCGCTCAATGACGCGCTGGAGGCCGGCCTGGTCGGTCGTTCGATTCTTGGAACGACCTTCCACTGCACAATCAATGTGGTGGGCTTCGACATCGGCTTCATTGGCGGCGAAGAGACCGTTCAAATTGCTGTCATCAAAGGTCGGCGTGGCATGCCCGAGCAGCGTCCACCCTATCCGGCGGTCTATGGCTTGTGGGATAAACCAACGGCCATCAACTCACTGGAGACGCTGGCTAATGTCCCCTTCATTGTGCGCGAAGGCCCCGAGGCCTTCCGGCGTCTAGGCAGCGAGGCAACCCCTGGTACCAAAGTGCTGACGGTCTATGACGCGGTCCCCGATGCCGAGCCGCGCGTGGTCGAAGTTCCCTTCGGGGCCAGCCTGCGCGAGATTCTGCGTCACGCCGGGATTCGCCGTCCAGACACCGAGCTGCGCGCTGTTGTGGTTGGCGGCGCTGAGGGTGGTGCTCTGCCGGTCAGCCTGCTTGATCTTCCCTTTGATTTCGATCCCCTGGAAGAGGCTGGGGCCATCGTTGGCTCCGGGGTCATTGAGCTGTTGCCGGCCCAGACGTGTATGGTGGCCTGGGCTATGGAGCGCACGCGCTATCTAAGCAACGAGTCGTGTGGCAAGTGTGTGCCTTGTCGCATCGGGGTGAAGCGCATGACAGGTGTGCTCGAAGGCATTGTCAGCGACCTGGGCCTGCGCTCGGACCTCGATCTTTTGGACGAGCTGGCTGGCTATGTCCCCGATGGCTCTCTCTGCGGCTTCGGCATTCACGCCCCCAACGCATATAAGACGGCTCGCCGCTATTGGCCTGAGCATTTCCAGATGCATATTGAAGAGCAGCAGTGTCCGACGGGGACGTGTGTGCCAGTGCGCTCCCATCGCTTCGTCACCAAACATGTGCTGCCGTAGGTAGAGAGTCAGGAAGTAAGCGCAACTGCCAGCTCGGACAGCTCAACGGTTCATGAAACGGTCGATCAAACGGGCAGTCAAATAGTCGGTGTCTGGGACGCAAGGCGGCGTTCTGCCTCTGTTCTGCGCGCTGATGCAGCGTGCCAGGCACGTTGTGAGACCGCTCACTCGAAAAGAGGCATATTCGTCATGGCGCTATCAGTCAGAGATCGCTTCACGCCGCTTGCTCAGGATGGGCATGATGGAATGGTGCGCAATGAGGTGGGCCAGCCCAGTTTCACGCTGACCATCGATGGCAAGGTGGTGCGTGCCTACGAGAATCAGACGATCCTGAGCGTGGCGGAGGAGAATGGCATCGAGATCCCGAACCTGTGTAACGATGAGAAGCTGGAGCCGACTTCAGCCTGCCGCATGTGCCTGGTGCACATCGAGGGCTATGATCGGCCCCTGCCTTCGTGTAATACACCAGCACAGCCCGGGATGGTGGTGCGAACCCAGTCGGATGAGCTGTTTCGCATCCGACGCACCAACCTGGAAATGATGCTGTCGGATCATAATGCCTATTGCCAGCCTCCCTGTCAGGTCGATTGTCCAACACACATCGATATCCCGGGCTACCTGGAGCTGATCGCTAAAGGGTCGATGAAAGAGGCGGCGCGCCTGGTGAAAGAGGTCTTGCCTTTCCCCTATATCCTGGGCTTGACCTGCCCGGCGCCCTGCCAGAAGGCCTGCCGGCGCGCTCTGGTCGATGAGGAGATCGCCATCTGCCGCATGCATGGCCATGCCGCAGAGACCTGCTTGCTTGATCCTCCGGTGCCCTTTGTCAAGGACCCTCCGACCGGCAAGAAGGTGGCGATTGTGGGAGCCGGCCCCGCCGGTTTGACCTGTGCCTACTATCTGGCCCTCAAAGGGCACTATTGCAAGATCTTCGATATGCAGCCGCAGCCCGGTGGAATGCTGCGCTACGGCATCCCAGAGTACCGCCTGCAGAAGGATATGATGGATCGCGAGCTGAACCATGTGTGGGAGCTGGGGGTCGATCTGCAGTGCAATGTCAAGCTGGGCCGCGACTTCACGATCGATGATCTCTTTGCGCAGGGCTTTGATGCCGTCTTCCTGGCTATCGGAGCCTGGACGAGCAACCCGCTGGGAACGCCAGGTGAGGACGCGGAGGGGGTGGTCAACGCCATCGCTTTCCTCGGGGAAAAGGTGGAGGGCAAGCCCGTGCCTGTCAAGGAAGGGGCTGAGGTGATCGTCCTCGGCGGTGGTTTCACAACCTTCGACTGTACACGCACCTCGCTACGCCTGGGCGCCAAGGTCCATACGGCTTATCGTCGCTCGATCAAAGAGATGACGGCCACAATGGAGGAGATCGAGGACGCCGAGGCCGAGGGAACGGAGCTGCTCTTCTATGAGCAGGCGACGCGTGTCATTACTGATGAACATAATCGCGTCAAGGGCCTGGAGTTCATTAAGAACCGGCTGGGCGAGCCTGATGCCAGTGGCCGCCGTCGCCCGGTCCCAATCCCTGGTTCCGAGCACGTCATTCCTTGCGATACGATTATCCCGGCCTATGGCCAGAAGCCCGATCGCTCGGTGCTCGATGAGAAATCGGGCGTCAAGTGGACCAAGTGGGGCACGATCCAGACCAATCCTTATAATCTGATGACCGATCGCCCCGGCGTCTTTGCTGGCGGCGACGCTCAGATGGGCGCCCGCACCATTATCGAGTGTGTCGCTCAGGGCAAGTTGGCTGCGCGCTCGATCCATGCCTACCTGAATGGTGAGGATATGAATGAGGTGGCGCGCCGCCTGGAGTTGGAGGAGCGCAAGCCTGACCTCTTCGATATTGTGCCCTATAAGCCTGTTGAGCCGAAAGTCAAGATGCCGATGCTCCCCTATGAGGAGCGTAAGCGCAACTTCCGCATCATCGAGATGGGCTATCTGGAGGAGCAGGCGAAGCGCGAGGCGGCTCGCTGTCTGCAGTGCGCCTGCCCGGCTGCCGGTCAGTGCGATCTGCAGCGCTATAGCATTGAGCATGGCCTGGTCGATAATCGCTTCCACGATGGCGAGCCGAGCGATTATCACGATTATGAGGTCGACCTGTCACACAGCTTCATCCTGCGCGATCCCAATAAATGCATTAACTGCACGCAGTGCGTGCGTGTCTGCCACGATGTAATCGGGCCTGACTGCTACGGAATGTTCGGCAAGGGCTTCGATACGATCGTGTCGACTCCCTTCAATGTGAGCCTGCACGACACTGACTGCGTCTCTTGCGGCGCCTGTGTACAGGTCTGTCCTACCGGCTCGCTGATGATGGCCGAGCGCAAGCTGACGCGCTATTCGTTCGCCCTGGATCGCTGCATCTTCTGCGGCGACTGTGTGGAGGTCTGTCCGCATGGCGCTCTGGGCGAGACGCCCAACTTTGAGCTGTCCTTCTTCAATCGCTTCGGCCCTGATGTCACCCTGGAAAAGGAGGATCTGGCCCTGGCTCCTAACTACCTGGTACGTCAGCGCCTGCCGCGCGATAAGAAGGAGACGCCAATGATGAGCCCGCTGGTGCGCCCGCTGCCTCCGCGCAGCATCCGCGAGTAACCCGGCAAGCAGTCCAACAAGAGGCGGCTCGCTGGGCTGCCCCTCGCTTCCGTTCTGGTGGGCGCCCTCGTTTGGGCCGCCTCTTACTCATCAGAGCTGCAGACTCTACTCTGCTCATCCGCTCGCCAGCATAAGCCGGCGAGCGGATTTTTTTGTGATTTGATCCGCCGCTCCGTCGTTCGTCATATACAGTGATAGGCGTACAAATTGTGAATTTTTAAGTGTAAAAGTACTCTACTTTTTGTACGCTTTACGGGAGGAGGGCGACCATGTTCACAGGAAGGCAGCTCAGGGAGTACCGCCGTCGGCGGCACTTGACCCAGAAGCAGCTAGGAAAGGCCGTCTGTATGAGCCGCGATGCGATTGCCAAGATTGAACTGTATAACCGGGTCATCAGTGACATCCAGACCCTGAAGGCGCTCCAAAAGGCGCTGAACATTCCCTACGATGTGATTGGCTTTATTCCGCTCGATTGAGTGACGGGGACGTGGACCGGCTCCCCCGCCCGGTCCACGTCCGCCTTCCACGGCCTCAGCCTGCCTGTCTGTCTGGCAGCCTGTTCTGATCTGCTCCTGCCTTCCCTGCGAGGCTTTCAGGCTGATCCATGTTGACCTGTCTGGCCAGAGAAATAGAGCTTCTTCAAGAAGGCGGTAAACTCACGCATCTCCTGGCGGTACTCCTCCAGCTTCTGGAGCTGAAGCTCTCGCGGAGCTTCAAGGTAGAGATCGATGGCTCCCTGGTTCTGTAAGCGCGTGTAAAGGCCTGTCGTCAGGATCAGACGGCGATCGAAAGGCACCATCCGCCCATCGTAGAACTGACTCAGGTACTGGACGAGCCTGGTGCGTAGAGGAACTTGCCGGAGGCGTAACTGCCGCTGAGCCTCGCGCAGGCGACGGGCAAGGTCATAGACCTGGTTTTGGACCTCTGTCAAGCGCGCCTCCTCACAATGCTCCTGCTCGCGCAGCGCTGTGAGACGCTGATGAGCCAGGCGCACTGCAAGAACCAGTTCTTCTTCTTCCTCAATCAGCGCTTTAAAGGCTGAATCTTGGGGACCAATGTCAACCCAGGGCAGCAGCAGGCCGCGTCTCTCGTCAAGGTGACCACCGCAAGACATGACCGTTGGAAAACCTGCGGCGTTGAGCGTCACGACCGTTTCGAAGATCTCCTCGTCAATGCGCTTCCCTAGACCATCGGTCACTTCTGAGAAATATTTCCTCAATGCTTCCCATTGTTCTAACATCGTTTGCCTCCTTGTAAGGAGAATATCGTAACATTGATTCAATTCTAGTCCACAAGTAAATAATAAATTCTGATAAGAATTATTTTAGGGCATGTGCCATAAATTCCCAAAAAATAGGAAAAAAGTAACTTTCCCATTTGATCAAGCATGGATACACTCTATGCAGAAAGTATCACCGGGCGTAGCCGGCGAAGAAAGGCACAGCAAAAGGCTATCCCGGCGGGGCAAAATCGTTTTGACTGTAACAGCCATCTTAGCCAGACAGGAGGAAGTATGTACAACCAGGATGACGATCCTCAGCGTATGCGCAACGGCGAGGAAGACGAATGCAACATGTGTGGGGGTTTCGGCTATCTAGACCCTCTCAAAACGCAGGTTTGTCCTGATTGTCAGGGAACGGGACGTGTCGCTGTCTATCTTCCCGAGTAGTCGGTGAGCTTCTCATCCGTCGGTCTCTCCGCTGGCGGGCAGGTGGGGGGCTGACCTTGTCTGCCCGCCTTACTGGCGCTTAGCCTTGCTCTGGCTGACTATGCAGGCTAGAATAGACACGGGTGCCGCGCTGCTGCGCTGTGCCTCCCGCAGGCAAGCTCAAATGTAAGGAGAGACAATGGCGAGAGAACGCAAGCTGCAGTTTCCCGAAGGCTTCCTCTGGGGCACGGCCTCATCGGCTCATCAGTGCGAAGGGGGCAATCTCAACAATCAGTGGTATCGCTGGGAGCAGCAGGGCCGTACGCTAACGGGCGAGCGCAGTGAAGCAGCCGCCAACTGGTGGCAGCAAGCTGAGCGCGATTTTGAGCTAGCCGAGCAGATGGAGAACAACGCCCTGCGCCTGAGCCTGGAGTGGAGCCGCATTGAGCCAGAGATGGGGCATTGGAACGAAAGCGCCCTGGAGCGTTATCGCGTGCTCCTGAGCGATCTGCGTCGGCGTCATATGACGCCCCTGGTCACTTTACACCATTTTACTGACCCGCTCTGGTTCGCCGAACGTGGTGGTTTTGCTCGCGAAGAGAACATTCGTTATTTTGTGCGTTTCGTGCGCTTTGTCGTCGCGCGCCTGCGCGATCTCTGCTCATTCTGGCTGACCATCAATGAACCGAACGTCTACGCCTTTCTGGGCTATCTCACGGGTGAATTTCCACCGGGAGAGCGCGCTGTCCTGCGGGCCTTGCGTGTTCTGCGCAACCTGATGGCGGCTCACGTGCAGGCCTTCTACGCTATTCGTGAGCTGCAGCCTGAAGGGCAGATCGGCTATTGCCTCAACTACCGTCCTCTCGACCCGGCGAGCCCCTGGTCGCCGCTCGACCGGGCTGTGGCCTCTCTTCAGGACAAATTCTATAATCGGGTGGCGCTGCAGTTAGCGGAGGGCCAGCATCTCCCCTGGCCACTGAGCCTGGCTTTGCCGGCAGTGCCGCGAGCGGCGGGGGCGCGCGACTATCACGGCATCAACTATTATACTCGTGATCTTGTCCGTTTCGATCCAGGGCGACCAGCCGAGCTGTTTGGCCGGCGCTTTCCGCGTCCGGGGGCGCCTATGCAGGACCCCGGACGGGCCGGTTACTTCGGGGAGATCTATCCCGAGGGTCTCTATCGGGTCCTCCATCAGGTCTATCGCAGCACCCGAGGCAATAAGCCGCTCTATGTCACTGAGCACGGCCTCAATGATCGCGAAGATCGTCACCGTCCGCGCGCTATTCTGGAGCATCTGGCCATGCTCCACCGTGCTATTCGCGATGGGCTGCCCGTGCGTGGCTATTTTCACTGGACGCTGGTCGATAACTTCGAATGGAACGAGGGCTGGGGCGCCCACTTTGGTTTGATCGAGCTGAATCCGCAGACACAGGAGCGGCGTCCGCGTCCCAGTGCCAGTATGTTCGGAGAGATCTGTCGCGCCAACGCTATCACAGAAAGCATTGTCGAACGCTATGCCCCCGAGGCCGCGGCCACCATCTTTGGCGCTACAACGGCCCTGGGGACGGGAACGCGCGTGCTGACCTGACTGGCTCGGAGGCCCGAGCGCTGTCCCTCAGCTCTGGCCGAGCAGGGCGCGGCGCAGCAGCGGATCAGGGCAGAGATGCGGAAAGCGGCGCGTATAGCAGACCATGCAATAATCGCCGACCAGCTCCTCATCGTCACCGGTACCATAGTAGGTGATCGTATGCGGCGGACAGGCGTAGTGGCCACAGGGGCGAAGCTCTGCTTGATCGCGGTGCGGCAGGCTGTGGGGAAACTGTTCGATATAGCACTCATGCTCTTCACTCGTCATCGCTCTCTTACCTCCCGAATGGCTGGCTGCCTGAAGACATAGCTGACTGCTTCCGGCTCTTTCATATTACCAGAAAGTCTGTCGTCGCGCAGGCGCCTTGCCTGGTTATGTCAGCCCATGCTACACTCTCTTGTAGCGAGGGCTGGCGGCTCGCTAGTTTTCTACTGATGCATGCTGCCAGCATTGGGAAGGTACGCGAGGAATATCATGATGAAAAGCGAACTTATCTCTGAGCTGCTTAAATTCCGCTTCGGCAGCAAAGTCTTTTGCTCCGATGGAGAATATGGTCTACTGGATGAGGTCGTCGTGGATGCGGCCCGGCGCAGCATTACCCACATAGGGGTCAGCCGGGGCCTCTTTGTGAAGAAGCGCTTCTATCTGGCCTTTAGCCAGGTCAACCAGGCGTCGAGCGACGGCGTAACCCTGACGACAAGCCTGGCGAAGCTGGAACAGGTGGCGGTCGCTGATCCGGCTGGCGCGCGTCTCTCGGGGCGCAGTCTGGTCGAGGCGCCGGCTGCTGGTCAGCGTGGCAGCCTGCTACTGCTGGCGGCCCAGCCCGGCAGTGGAGAGATCGCCTATGTGGTGGCTCATAATCTTCCCGGGGGACAGGATACCCTCTTCCGCGCTGAGATGATTGCTGAGCTGACCGGCGGCGTGGTGCGGCTTAATCTCTCTGCCGAGGCTCTCAAAGGACTGCCGCCCTATCGGCCCGATCGCGAACTGCAGCGTGAGGTAGAAGCGGTTCTCTTCGATCTCTATCCGCTGCATGTAGACATGCGTGGCATCTCCGCACGCGTGCTCGATGGCGTGCTCTATCTTGACGGTAACATCTCCAGCGCTCTGCGCGCCGACCTGGTCGAGCGCCAGGTGATGGGAGTGCCTGGCCTGCTGGAGATCAGAAATAATCTGGTGGCCGATGATACGTTGGCGAGTGAGGTTGCGCTGGCCCTGGGCCGTGACCCGCGCACCCGTGGCTTGCCCATTGGTGTTTACCCCCGGCTGGGCGTTGTGCGCCTCAGCGGGGCAGTGCATACAGCAGAGCAGAAGCGCGTCGCCGCCGAGATCGCCCGCGCCGTGCCGGGCGTTCGTCAGGTCGTCAATGACCTGACTGTCAATCCCAGGGCTGAGCGTCTGCCGGTCATGGCCTCGACGGGGGCCGAAGATGAGGATCTGGTACCGGGCGGACGCTATGTACGCCATACAAAGTAAGCCACTGTTCACCGGTAACTGGATCGTTATGGCCGTGGCCCGCTTGCGCTTCGCTGCGCCCAGATCAGGATTCTCCGCTCTTGATGCCGCGGCGAGTAAGCAGGAGTGATTGCAAGACTCTGCTCGCCAAGACCTTCGGGCGGATGGCAAAGGCTGCAGCGGGCCGGCCTTGCCTTGATCCTTCCGCGTCGATTGCCGAAATCCTCCGCTTCTTTCGGAACTTTCCCCTGGCACGCATTGGAAGACAATCGCACGGTGATCCTGGCCAAAGACCTCCTCTGGGCCCATGAGGTCATTTTGAAAGGGAGGGCCGCCGCTGCCCAGAGCGAGCGCTTTCTTCCCCCGCCGCCGCAGCGGCAGGGCCGCTACTTCGGCAAGCACTAGCCAGGGCAGGTGGAAGGAGGCGGGAGCTACCCCAGAGCGCGGTACTCTCCCGGCCTCCTCCATACACACTAGCTGTGACTCTCACTCAAGCTGTCGCCTGCTGCAGAGCCTGATCCAGATCCTGCATAATATCCTCAGCATCCTCGATGCCCACGGAGAGGCGTACACAGCCCTCCGTAATGCCGGCCTGTTGCAATTCTGAGCGAGAGAGATCGCGATGCGACGAGACCGGTGGATAACTCACCAGCGTATGCACATCGCCCAGCGAGGTAGCGGGCGCACAGAGCTGCAGGCTATCCATAAAGCGGAAGACCGCTTCGCGTGTCTGCGCCTTCAACTCGAAAGAGAGCAAGCCCCCGAAGCGTCCTGGGGCCAACAAACGTCGGGCCTGCTCATGTTGCGGATGCTCAGGCAGGCCTGGATAGTGGACGCGAGCCACGGCGGGATGATCGCGCAAGAAATGAGCGATGCGCAGGGCATTCTCACAATGACGCTCCATGCGCAGAGCCAGGGTCTTCACGCCGCGCAAGATCAAGTAGGACTCGAAGGGACTGAGCATGGCGCCGAGCAGGGAAGCGTACGAACGGAGCGACTGCAACAGGCTTGCGCGGGCACTCACAACCAGGCCGCCGGTGCTATCGCCATGCCCTCCAAGGTACTTTGTCGCGCTGTGGATCACCAAATCAAAGCCGTGCTCGATGGGGCGCAGCAAGCAGGGAGTCGTAAAAGTGCTATCGACCAGGGTCACGGCGCCCACCTCACGAGCGGCGGCGCTAATGGCGTCGAGATCGGTCACCTTCACCAGAGGATTCGAGATAGTCTCAACAAAGACAATATCGGGCTGCTCGCTGCGGAT
Organism: Thermogemmatispora argillosa; assembly: GCF_059696725.1. NCBI lineage: Bacteria > Bacillati > Chloroflexota > Ktedonobacteria > Thermogemmatisporales > Thermogemmatisporaceae > Thermogemmatispora > Thermogemmatispora argillosa. The sequence goes on from NZ_AP019377.1 coordinate 4,366,031, forward strand.
ACGCTCCGCGGCGGAGGCGCAACACAGATCACAGAGCACGATTTCCACGCCCTGGGGAGCGAAAACCTGGCGCAGCAGAGCGATAGTCTGGCCATAGAGATCCTGGGCTGCCAGAATCTTTGCGCCTGGCGCCGCTCCCGCAGCCAACAAAGCCGCATGGATCGCCGCCATACCGGAGCCGAAGGCCACCGCTCCTACGCCCCCTTCAGCGCGCGCTAGCACCTCTTCCAATTGCGTTGCATTGGGATTTCCCTGGCGTGCATACACATAGCTGCGCTTCTCTCCCGGAGCCGGGCTCCTGAAAGCCTGGTCCAGACGCTCCATATTGCCGTGCAGATAGGTCGTGCTGGCATAAATCGGCTGCACGGTTGAAACGTGAGCAGGCCCTTCACTCCAGCGCTGCCTGCCATCCTGTACTAGATGCGTCTCCAATTTCCAGGCGGCTGAAGAATGCTGAACTGTCAAAGTCATCCCCCTCTCTGGAGTAAAATGAGAGCCCGACCCAGGTCTCCCAACGCGAGCGAGGCGCAGGCGTAGAGCCAGGGGAGCCAGGCGGGCACACCGAGTAGATCGGCGTTCTGCGGAAAAGAGAAGATCCCGGCATTCACCAAGATCATCTCAATCAGCGTCCCCGTAATCGCCACCACGGCGGAAAAAATGAGGTTTTGCCAGCTTCGTCCGGCCAGCAGCCAGAAATTGAGGTAGAGCAGGCCCAACAGGCCGAAGCGAGCGAAAGGAGCGAGTGGAATAGCTCCCAGGAGGTAGGCTAAACACAGCCAGCCGAGAGCGGCGATGCTCGTTGAGAGACGACGCGCGGTCCTCGAATGAGCCAGGAGAGGATCTAGTAGGGGATGAGAAAGACCAATAGCGACGGCGGCGCTGCCGGCGAGCAAGGGCGCCCACCAGGGCACACCCAGGAGCGTGGGACCGGCGACCATCGCCGAACTGTAACGCTTGACTCCCTGAGAGACGTAAAAGGCATCAAGGGCGCCTCCTCCGCAGGCTCCCAGGAGAAAGAGCAGGATCGCAGCCCGGCCCCAAGCGCTCATCTGCATTGCTCTCTCACTCAACCTTCCCGGTCCGCCGCTGGCTAGGGACAACACAGGCAGTTTAAATAGCGCAAACAGGCCAGCAACTCGCTGAACGGCGGTAGTTCCTGCTCATGAAGGCCGACCCACTGCTGATAGAGTTCGCCGTAGCGATCGGCCAGCAACAGACTTGGATGAAGCGTGTGCTGAGCGGCGTCCCACTGCGTCAAGCGCGCAATAACCCGCCCCTCGGGGTCCGCGAGCAACGGGAAGGGCAATCGCAGCCCGACCTGAGCCTCGGCGTTCTGGGCTATCTGATTCGGGCTGATCGCCAGGAGCCGGCACTGCTCTTCACGCAGCGCTGGCTCCGCCTCCGCGAACTGCCGCAAGAAAGCGCGCGTAGCCGGCAGCTCAACGCTGCGCACAAGCAGCAGCAAAAGATGATGGCGCTGCTTGTAATCTTGAGGACCACGCAAGACCCCGTAAGCGTCTGGAAGCGCGAAAGCCGGCAGCATTTCGCGCGCCTCTAGCTTCGCCTGAGCCGCCTGCGTGGGCAGCCTGCATGAGGTAGACGACGACGACAACAACTCGGCCATCATGCTCACCACTTTCTGTGTGCTCTCTCCTCTCAGATGGCTCCCTGCCTGCTTCTCCCTCTTCAGGAGGCTGACCTCTCTTGCCCGCCCTGAGCTGATCTGGCCAGTAATCAAGAGCATCAGCCAGCCATCCTGAACCGCAGGGCGAAAGAACCTGCAAGACCCGAGTCTGACGACCTCTCGTAGTACTCGTAGTACGGGTGGCTTGAAAAAACGGATTGCTACTCTGCTCGCTGCTGGGTGCGGTGTGGAAATCCCCCGCGAGGACCTAGCGGAGCGGGCTACAATCTCCCTCAAGAGATTATCGCATAGGGGGCGCCGCCTGGCTAGAAAACAATGGTGCGATTTTTGTACACGAGTACACGATCTTCGCTGTGCAAACGCACGGCCTCGGCCAGGACCCGCCGCTCCACATCGCGCCCCTTGCGAATCAGGTCTTCGACGCTATCGCGATGATTGCAGTGAATGACATCTTGGGCGATAATTGGCCCTTCGTCTAGCTCTTCCGTGACATAGTGAGCCGTCGCACCGATAATCTTCACGCCCCGCTCAAAAGCTCGCTCGTAGGGGCGTGCCCCGGTGAAAGCCGGCAGGAAGCTATGATGAATATTGATAATGCGCTGCGGATAGGCCTGGACAAAGAACGGCTCCAAAATCTGCATGTAGCGCGCCAGAATCAGAAAATCAACCTTGCCCTCTAGAAACTCTAACATGCGCTGCTGATCAGCGGCCCGGCTCTCGCGCCGGACAGGAAAGTGATAATAGGGAAGCTGATACATGCGCGCCAGCGGCTCTAGATCAGGATGATTACTAATAATACAGGGAATATCGATCACCAGTTCACCGTTGCGCCAGCGCCAGAGCAGATCCACTAGACAATGGTCCAGCCGTGAAACCAGGATGGCTGCACGCTTGCGATAGCGCGAATAGTGAACGCTCCACTGCATGCCGAAGCGCTCGGCGATTGGCTGAAAGGCTGTAATCAGCTCACGCTCGTTCAGGCGAAAACCCTCTTCAGAAAAGCTAATGCGCATAAAGAACGTGCCGTTTTGGCGCGCCGTTGCATACTGGTCTGACTCAACAATATTGCCATTGTGCTCAAAAATGAATTGCGAGACAGCCGCCACAATGCCTGGCCGATCAAGGCAGGAGATCAACAGCGTAATCACATGATCTTGTTGCATAGACCCCTCTTCCCAAAAGAACATCAGCAGTAGGATAAACAAGCCAGCGAGAGAGAAGGGGCAGGAGCGTCGGCCGGGACAGCGCCGGCTGCCATCCCCTCTTCTGCCCCGTGGGCTATCTCTGCAGTAGTATAGCAGCAAAGCAATCAGAGCAAAATGCCCACGGGAAAGAAGCCTCCCCTTGACAGCCAGGGGGCAGCGGTGGTATATTACTTACATAAGTAAAGCAACAAACTTTATCAAAGCAACAAACTTTAACTTTGCAAGAGGAGGAAAGTGAGAAGTGACCTGGCAGATTGACCCTGCCCATTCACGTGTTGCCTTTGCCGTACGGCACATGATGGTGAGCACGGTGCGAGGTTCATTCAAGGTTTTTAGTGGGGAAATCGAATACGACGAGCAGAATCCTGCCAACTCGAAGATCACTGCTCAGGCTGAGGCGGCCAGCATCGACACCGGCCAACCCGAGCGCGATCAGCACTTGCGCAGCGCCGACTTTTTCGACGTAGAGAAATATCCCACCATCACCTTTGTCAGCACCAAGATCGAGCCGCTAGGCGGCAACGAATACCGTGTCACAGGTGATCTGACCATGCACGGTGTCACCCGCCCTGTTACCTTCACCGGCGAATTCAATGGCCCCATCGTCGACGCCTTTGGGCTGCGCCGTGCGGGCATTCAGGCCACGGCCACCATCAACCGCAAAGACTTTGGCCTGACCTGGAACCGGGCTATTGAGAGTGGTGGAGTCATCGTCGACGACAAAGTCAAGATCGAGATCGAACTGGAAATCACCGAAAAGGTGCCTGCTGCCTCGAAGGCCTGAGTTTTTCCTACAATAGATCCTATATATACCAGATCAAGAAGCCTGTTGGTAACCAAGCGTCGCTTGACCAGGACTGCGTTACCAGCAGGCTTCCTCGTTCGCCGGCCTCTCTGCCCTCTCTTCTGAGCGGGACCGTCCAAAGGTCGGCAAGACCCAGCGCTCCAAGGCGTGAGCCACACCATCGTGAGCATTATCGCTCGTCACATAGTCAGCCACCGCTTGCACTTCGGGGGGAGCGTTGCCCATGGCGATGCTCAGGCCGGCGAAGCGCAGCATCTCCACATCGTTATAATGGTCACCGATGGCCACGATCTCGTCAGGAGCCACTCCCAACAAGCGCGCCACTTGCCGCAGCGCCTGCCCCTTACTGGCCTCCGGGTGCAGCACTTCCAGAAGGTCACGCGTCGACTGCGTCACATGCAACGTCTTACCGAACCAATGCTGAAGCTGCTGGCGCTTGGCTGGCAACGTCTCTGGCAGGCCGACAGCAGCGACCTTGATGCAGGGACGCGGATAGAGGGTAGCCACGTCGTCCACTTCGATGACCGGTGGTAAAGGAGGACGGTACCAGTCGCGGGCCCGCGGCGTATGCCGGTCGACATAGACGCCCTCTGGCGTATGATAAGCGCGATAAAGTCCCAGGGAACGAGCTGCTTCCAGAACCGGGAGAATATGCTCTTCTGGCAAGAGGCGTTCAGAGAGCACCGAGCCTGTGGTGAAATCGACGATCAGGGCCCCATTTTCCAGAATCTGAGGGCCGCTGAGCGGCAAGCCTGCACAGACATGGCGCAAGACAGCCAGCATCTGCCCTGTTGTGATCGTAATAGCGAGGCCGGCGGCGCTAGCGGCCTCCAAGGCCTGACGCGCCCGAGGCGTCACCTGCTTCTCTGGAAAAGGGGTCAGCAGAGTCCCATCAAGATCGATGGCCAGGAGACGATAGCGTTGCTGCATAACGATTACCAGAGTAATTCCATCTCGCGCGTTGCTGGACGAAAGCCCTCGCTAGCATAGAGCGGGCGGCCTGCGTCAGTGGCGCGCAGCCAGAGACGGCGTGCGGGGGTTTGCTGACGAGCATAGGCAATAATGTGCCGCAAGATCGCCCTCGCCAGGCCCTGCCCGCGCCAGGCTGGCAGCGTATACATATTGAGCACGTAGCCCTCCAAGCCGGCCTCGTTATCGGGCGAAGGGGGACGGGTCAAAAAGACCAGGCCGCCGGTGGCCGCAATCGTGCCATGCTCATCAACTTCAGCAACCCAGGCCAGGAATTCCCCCCGTGGCACTGCCCGGCGAAAATAGGAGTAGGTCAGAGCGCGGAGCTGCTGCTCACCCTGATCATTGATCACCTTGCCTGTCTCCCGCAGCAGGGCCAGACGGAGCGCCGTTAAGATCTCAATATCGGCGCTGGTGGCACGCCGTATGAGGGGCATAGGCTTCACGTTCACTCCTTATATGGTACCAGGCTCAGCAGAGGCTAGAGGCCAGACCTGCCCTGGCGGGGCGGTCTGCCAGCCATAGCTTAGCTTATCACCTCCACAGGCGAGGTTGCAAACCGGTGGCCCTGTGTGTCACACTTACATAAGTACAGCACCAATCACAAAGTGAGTCAGCCAGCTGATTTCTGGGAGGAGGGACTCATGAAGATTGGCATTGGGCTACCGGCCTCGATCCCTGGGGTTGATCCCGGCCTGGTCTTAGAATGGGCGCGTCGTGCCGAGCAAGGACCATTCGTTTCTCTCGGCCTGATTGATCGACTTGTCTATCCCAACCTTGAGCCGATGATCACCCTGGGGGCCGTAGCGGCGGTCACCTCGCGTATCCGCCTCATGACAACCGTCCTACTTGCTCCACTGCGCAACACAGCGATTCTGGCCAAAGAAGCGGCGACCCTTGATGCCTACTCGCGCGGGCGCCTGACGCTCGGACTGGGCATTGGAGCACGCGAAGACGATTTTCGGGCGGCTGGGGTACCGTTCCATCGGCGCGGCAAAATCTTTGATGAGCAGCTCGCCCTCATGAAACGCATCTGGTCCGGTGAGCCACTGAGCGCAGAGATTGGCCCGATCGGCCCCAAGCCGGTGCGTCCTGGAGGACCAGAAGTGCTGCTCGGTGGCTATTCGCCGGCGGCGATCCGGCGCCTGGCGCGCTGGGGAGACGGCTTTATTGCCGGTGGCAGTGCCCCCGATCAAGCCGGCCAGTTTTTCCGCCTGGCCGAGCAGGTCTGGCAAGAAGCCGGTAAGCCTGGCAGGCCGCGACTTGTTGGCTCCGTCTACTATGGTCTGGGCGAAAACGCCGTTGAGAAGGCCGACGCCTATCTGAGCCATTACTATGCCTTTGCTGGCCCGCGAGCCCATCAGATGGCGCGCATGATCCCAACTACACCGGAGGCGATTCGCCGCACCGTGCAGACCTTTGCCGAAGCAGGCGCCGATGAGTTAATGCTCTGGGCCACTATTCCCGAGCTTGAGCAGATCGATCTGCTGGCCGAAGCAATCGCGGGCCTGCAGATCTAACAGATAAGGACAGCATGGGCTTGCGGGCAGACCAACCGTGCTTGCCTCTTCCTCCTTGTATACTACTTGCTTGTATGCTTGCTTGTTGGCTGATGTGTTTCACATCAGTCTCTGGCCCGGCAGGCCGGCCCGTCTGCTCGCAGGCCCATCTCCCCTAGCCTGGCTACCACTCCTCTCCTGAAGAAAGTCCTGGTCATAGCAAAAGGAGGTGTCGCCCTGCTCTCCAGTGTGGTATAGTTGTTGCAGGCGCCGTGTAGTTGTGCAATGGCTGAGAGAGCAAAGGAGGGCAGGCATGCCTATTTGCCCAATCTGCGATGATACCGGCCTGCAGAATTCCGATTCGGCTCACCCCCAGTTCTGCTATTGCTCGGCGGGAAAACAAGCGCGTAAAGAATGGGAGGCCGCTCAGGCAGGCCGAGGTCAGGGGATACAAGCAGGACAGAGAGAACAGTCTCAAAAGCAGCAGAAGCAGAAGACAAGCTTTATTGATATTGAGCGACTTGAGGAAGTCAATGCCAGCGTAGATGCCATGCGTGCCTCGCTGATTGGGGCGCTAGCCGAAGAAGCAAGCCAGTCGCTGAAGCTGCCGGCTGTGCAACTGCTCTATCAGGTGGCCCACCCTGGACATGAGGTGACGGTCTATGAGGCTACCCAGCTCTACGAGCTAGCGAAGACCTTGGAGACTTTCTTTACAGCGCTGGCCCCGATCGGGCGTAAGACGCGCTGAGCGAAGGTGTGGCCCGATAGCACAAACGGGTAGCGGCATTGACAGCTGTAAATACTCTCCTCTATACTCTCGACAAGTGCACCCTGCACGAATTTATTGTGGGATGTGGTGTAAAGAAGGTTTGCTTTTTATTTCGTGAAAGGTTCCCTCTGCGCGCGCCCGCGGGGGTGAGAGGGGCTGCTGAAGGCAGTGGCGCGCTGGCCTGGCCTCCCAGTTCTCTCTTTCGCGTAATGGGACGGGACGCACCAGGAACAAGCGCGTTATTCCCTTATTGATGAATAGAGACAACAAAACAATTTCGCTGCAACTGGCGCTCCATTGAGCAGGCATGTGGGAGATAGGTAAGACGGGTAGACCAGTTAGCAGGCAGGAAGATGTCTTCTTTGCATCTGCTCACGACAGGCGAGTGCACTGTTTGGATCTCCCCATTGATTTGGCAACCTGGTCAGGGCAGGCGCCGTACTGGCCTGACATCTGACGCCCGCTCATGGATTAGGCAGCAAACGAAGAAGCAGCAAACGAGCAAGCAAGCTGGGCGCACCTCTCAAGCCCGCCAGGGATTAGAAATGAGGAGGAAGAGTCCATGATATGTCCTCGTTGTGGCAACGAGTGGGATGCAAGCAAAGGCCCTTGCACCCGCTGTGGCCTGGTCATTCGCCTACCGGGCCTATCTGGGGGGGCATCGGCGTCAGGATGGTCAGCATCTTCCCCTGTCCAACAGCCATCAAGGCCTTCTAATCCTGCTGATCTGCAGCAGCAGCAGCAACGTTCAGGCTCGCTATCGGCGTTCTCTACGGGGCCCTCGCCTCTGCGGAGTGGAGCGCTTGGCAATCCGGGGGCAGGTGGGGCGCGTATGGGTGCGTCAGGTGGGCGGTCGCCTTTGGGGGCTTCGGGCCCTCTTTCCGGTTCCTTTGGCACCGGTTCAGCTACTCCCGGTTTCGGGGCGGGCCTGGGGACCAACCCTCTGGACCCGGCGGCTCGCCGTACAGGGCCGGGCCTCGCTGGCTCGAATGTGAGCAGGCCGCTCTCCCATCCGGGAATCGCTGGCTCCGATGCTGTCGCGACCAGGAATCTTACTCATCCTAATCAGCAGCGTTCCTCGCTGGGGTCTTCGCCGTCCATGCGCAGGGAGGCTGCGGGCGACTCTTCCCTCTCTTCTCCTTCGCGCCCAGGTATGCCCGCCCGGGCCCAGGTACCCACTCGCCCTAATCGTACCAGCGGCGCTCTATCGCCGGATCTCTCCCGCTCGCAAAGTCCGCTGCGGGTGAGTCGTCTCGTGACTGATCCCTTGGCGCGTGAAACGCCGGTACCGCCTACTTTCCCTTCGACGCCGACTCCTGCGGTGTCCGCTGCTACTCCTTTCCCGGCCTCTATGCCGCCGGCCACTAGCGGCTCTAGCGGTAGTGGAATCTCGGGGAGCACGTTGCGGCCTTTGATGCCTGGAACGATACTCAGGGGTGGACGCTATCGCCTGCAGGAGTTGTTGGAGCGTCAGGAATGGCTCAATGGGGTCTTTGAGGCTAGCTGGAGTGGTCAGGATGCCCAGCGCGCCGGGTCACAGGTGACTATCTGTGAGCTGGTGATCCCCGAAGGCTCTTCCGCTGCTGTGCAATCAATGTTGCGCACGGCGACTATGACGCTCTCCTCTATCGGGCGGCATCCGCGCGTTCCCGCCTTGTTGGATGCCTTCAGCGATCAAGGGCGTAACTTCTTTATTTTCGAGGCGGTGGAAGGTGAAAGTCTGCTCGCGCGTCTCCGCCGCAGCGGGCGGGCCTTACCGGAGCAGGAAGTTATCGAATGCTGCTTGCAGATTACCGAGATTTTGGAGACGATGGCCCAACAGACGCCGCCGCTCGTGCATGGCCTGATCCGGCCCGAGCATATCATCGTCGCTCGTTCCGGCTCTCAGTATCTGTTGACCAACTTTTCGATTGTGCTGGCGGGCGGCGCCACTCAGTTTATTTCTGGGCTGGATCGCTCACGTCTCTCGCCTTATTTACCGCCGGAATTCGTGCGGGGCGCCGTAGATAGTCGCACTGATCTCTACTCGTTGCTGGCGACGGCCTATCATCTGGTGACTGGTAGTCCTCCAACGGGCATGAGTGGCAGCATTCCACCGGCTCAGCGGCTCAATCCTGCGGTCAGCTCGGAGTTCGAGGCTATTCTTGCCAAGGGGCTGCGTCCGATCGCCAGCCAGCGCTATCAGCGCCCTGCTGAACTCCGTCGCGATCTGTTGGCTCTGCGCTCGGCTGCGGGGGAGACCAGCTCCGCTGGTGAACAGTGGTCCTCTCAGCCGCTCTCTTTCTCTTCGCACGCGGCCTCAGCATCGGCTGCAGCTCAGACGGAGTCGGCTTCGTCATCTTCCTCGTCAGGGTCATCAATACCCGATAGCGTGGCTCAGGCTCTGCCACTCATGTTGGGGGCGGTACTGGAAGAGGAGGAGCAGCGTCTGCTGTTACCGCGCCCCGAGGATCTGCCCCCGATGCGTGAAGGGAACGATACGCTGAATGCCGCGCTCTGGGTGGCTGGTATTCTGGTCGTGCTGATTGCCGTGGTTATCTTCGCGCGCGGGCTGTTCTAGCAGCGGACTATTCTAGCAAATGGGGGCTGCTTCTGGCTCTGCCCCCGTCTCTTGCCACTTTGCTCTGCTCTTTGGGGAAACACCCAGAGGGAACCAGAAGGGTGGCAGCGACTGCTGGTGCATGAGGAGTAGCGCTTTATCCGCAAAGCGCTAGGGACTGGCGGACAGATGAGCGGCAACAGCTAGCCTGCGGGTTGACTTGGCCCGTCGGTTTGTTCACTCTCTGCCTGGAGGTGGCCAGGAGGCGCATCGGGCTGGAGATCCTTCCTGGCGCACCGCCGAGGCCAGTGGCTCTAATACCACTTTCTCTGGAAGGCATGCCTTCAAATTCAGATCGGTCAGAGCGAGAAGCAGGGGACTAAATCTACTTTCCTCTACTGATTCTTATTCTTAATGCAGTTAGCCTCAGCGCTTGCGCAAGACAACGAAGTCAATCAGCTCGTCAAGGACATCGCGGTCCGGTGAAGGAGGAAAGTGATACAGGGCCTCACGTGCCCGTGCTGCGTAGCGGTAAGCATCTTCGAGCGAGCGCTCGATTCCACTGCCACGGGCCACCCACTCAACAATCTCGCGGATCTGTTCCTCACTGCTGCCTTCGCCTGAGAGCAGAAGCTGTACCTGTTGGTGATGGCCATTGTAAGGCTGGCTCTGCAGAGCGTAGATGAGCGGAAGCGTCACCAGACCCTGACGCAAATCGTTCCCGGCTGGCTTGCCTATGGTGGTCTGGTCTTCGGTGTAATCCAGCACGTCATCAATAATCTGGAAGGCAATGCCTAGATTCATGCCGTACTCGTGTAGGTGCTGGATCTCCTCGTCGGTGGCCTCGCTAAGGATGGCGCCACCTTTGCAGCAAGCCGCAATCAGACAGGCTGTTTTGTGGCTGATCTTCTCGTAGTAGCCCTGAATAGTGAGATCGAGGCGGCGGGCGCTGAGCATCTCCATGATGGTGCCCTCGCAGACGGTGGCAACCGTGTCCGAGAAGAGATGATTGATGCGATTATCTTCGATATCAGCGATCAGGCCGGCGGTTTTGGCAAAATAGTAGTCGCCGAGCAGAATCGCAATATGGTCGCCCCAAAGAGCATTGACCGTTGGCTGACCGCGCCGCGTATGGGCCCCATCGACGATGTCGTCATGAATAAGCGTCGCCAGGTGAACCATTTCGAAGGCGACGCTTAGGGGCAGTAGCTTCTCAAAGCGATACACCTTCAGCTTTCCCGAGAGCAGCGTGAGAGCCGTTCTCAAACGCTTGCCGGGTGAGGAAAGGGCGTGCATAGAAGCAGAGTTCAGGATTGGGAGGCCGGATCTGGCACGCTCCTGAAATACCCTATCTACTTCATCAAGGTCAGCCTGGATACTCGCAAAAAGGCGGCTTAATGTGGCTGTATCATTCATATGACGTGCGGCGCGAGGCCCCTGGCTGGTTGAGCTAGCTTTGCTTGCCTGGACTTGGCTGCGCTGCGCGCCCTGCGCTTCAGCCGGGGGAAACGCCGTCCTCCTTTCCTTCCTGGTCTTGGCGAGCGACAGCAAAATACTACCCTTCACTGGGAAGGAGATGCTTATCACCTGCTGCGAGCGAACGGAAGCCCTTGCGGATTCCGTCGTCGCGCCTGATATGCCATGCCGGTCCCTCAGATTCGGATGCGGGCCAAGCCGGCCCCGAGACAGAGCAGAGAGAGTGCTGTGCCGAGTGGGCCAGGATCAGGTGGCCCTGTGTCTTCCCCCGTTCCCTGCAGGGGAAGGAAGGTGGCCTGGCCCTTTGGCTGGAGCACGCAGGGTAAGAGCGGAGGCCTGCATTGATGCTATGCAGCTTCTACCTCCTATGGTGCTTCTCGGTCTAGCGAGAAGGCGCGAAAGGGCAAGTTCCTGCCTGTTTGCCTGCTGTCTCTCACCACAGGGTCGTGACGAGCATCCCGATACGCAGACAGGGGCGGGAAGAAACCGCGCCCCTGTGCGTACCTCCCTTCAGATTATAGCATGCCTTATCCACGACCTGACTCAGGCTCAGGCTTCCCTGTCTCTCCTGCTCTCGTGGCTCGCCTTCCTAATCTTCTCTTCGCCGCTGGCACCCTTGGCGTTTCCGCTGGCCTCCATCTGGTGATCGATGGAGCTGTTGGCCAGGGATCTTCAGGGTTTGCTCTGGTCCTGAGCAAGGCACCGGCTGCCTGCAAGCAAGTCCAGTATGCTGGCCCTGGGGCATAAGATGCTCATCTCGCATGGATGCAAGTATGCGGACCTCTCGCGAGAGGTACGAGACCGTTGCAAGCTAGCTGGCTGATGAACTAGCGCACCTGCGGGCGGATAGGTAAAGCAAGGCAGTGTAGGGCCTTGAGCCTGAGCTTGACGCTAATCCTACCCTGCTCTCAAGGACCAGGGAGTGGGCAGACTAATCCTCTTGTTGCTGCTGCTGCCGTTCTTGGGCGCTGGAGGCGCTGGGACTGTCTAGCGTCTCCGGCGCTGGCAGGTGATCGGCCTGAGAGGAGTCGAGAAAGTCAGGCTCTGCTGATTGAGGCGGGGCGGGATACCCCGCGGACTCCGAAGCTGACAGCTCCGGGTGATGGCCATTGAGCGAGAGACGCCCAAGCAGATCATCGGTTTCTTGCGAGATCTCCTCCCAGAAGGCCTTCTCGCGTTGTCGGCTACGGCCCCTCTTCTCTTTGTCTGCTTTGCCACGCTCACGGGTCTCGCGGGCCGCGCGCGTATTCCCGGCTGCAGAACGGAAGCCGTTCATCGAAGCTGGTGTATGGCGTTGCCCTGGACTCGGATAAGGAGCAGCATCGTATTCATAGACGCCGTTATGCTTGCCGCCGCCTTTAAATGGCTCGATATCTGCTCCATAGGGGCCATAGTACCGGCGCTGGGATGGTGGAGCGCCACGCGGCGAGCGCTGTGGTTTCCCCGGCTGCCAGCGGCTATTGCCATTGGGGAAAGAGGACGCTCCTGGCTCTCGCTCGTAAGAGCGCGGTCCCTGCTGGGCACGAGGACCCCGGCCCGTGCGCCCCGTGTTGCCAGCCAGATGGCCTCGACCTCGGGGCTGTCGATTCTGCTGGCCTTGCACTGAGCGGTTCTGCAGCGGCGGTGTCCAAAGGCTGCCGGGCCGATAGGGTGGAGTGCTGGTCGACTGGAAGTAGGAAGATCCATACAGATCCGCACGCGGCTGATAGTCTGGGTGATGCAGGCGAGCACCCATCTGCCAGGCCCGGTCGACAATCTCACGGCTCAAACGAGGGCGCTTCGGGCGGGCAGGTCGCTCCTGATTGTATCTGCCGTTGGCTGACGGTTGGTTGCGAGCGGAAAAGCGAAAAGTATCTCTTCGCCTGTTTTCAAATTCTCTGGTCATATGTCCTTTCTGCTCGTCCCATTGAGGGGTAGAGTAATCACGAGGTAGATGGAGCAACCAGGAGAGGAGAGACCCTACGCCTTCTTCTCTGCTGTCTTGGACTAACGGTGGCTGGAGCGTAGGCTGCCTGTCCTGGCGCTACCTTACATCGGCAAACGAACCTGCTTCAAGGTTGATGTGCGTTAGTGACACACTGCTAGCGGTGTTGTGGAGGGACCTTGCTCTCTGTGACTCAGTATACCACACTACGCCATGACCTGTCTGTCCTCCCTAGCTGATTGACTGCTTGTGGACGACATGGCTCGCTGGGTGGGGTTAGGTAGACCTACGTGCCTGGTCTAACCAACCCGCACCGTACCTGAGCTGCAGCGGGATGAGATCGCTGCTCTGTTATTGGAACTTAAGAGGCTGTGGCTGGAAGCGGCCCCTGCTGCAGCGGCACCCCGCTATAGGTCAGATCCTGACTGCCGTACATGGCCAGCACCCCCTGACTTAGCTCATCCGGCAGGAGTGCGCGGAGCATCACTGTATAGTATAACCCTGTGGCAGGCTCGTAAAATTCCCCGCTCAGCCTGCCGTGCAGCAGATTGCTAACGGTACGGCTTTGCTCAGGCGTCAGCAGCAAAGCTCGCTGGGGCGTCGTGAAGCTCAGGCAGCCTGAATCTGCGTTTGGCCCGGTGATGTCCTCGGGCACTGGACCACATTCAAACAGCGCCACCTGGTGCAAAGTGAAGTCAGGCAGGCTCCATGTAGGAACCGGCTGGCTCAAATCGGGGCCGAAGTCCTGGCGAACGAGCAGGACTTTGCGGCTCGTGTCATAGGCTGTGGTTGGCCCCCCGCTCACGGCCTCGTTGATCGTCGTGAGCGCCTGGCCCAGGCGCTGGTACTCGTCAAGGTCCTGCTGGCTCTCCTGGCGCTGTCCAAAGGTACTGTAGAGAAATTGATAGTGTTGATTGTTCACATTGAATTGGAGCAGGACCGCGTCCTGATCGGGTATCTCATAGAACTGCTGACGCTGAAAGCTCAGCAGCTTATAATTGTTGACCAGGGTGTGAAGCAATTGGCTCAACTGCTCCTGACTCAAATGCCCCTGGCGCATCTGCAGGCCGGGGCCGAGAATATAGGTACCGTCTCCGTAGATGCTCAACTGCGGGCTGAGGTCAAGCGTTCCCAGGTGGCCCCCGCCGCGGAAAGTACGCAGCAACACCGCTTCGGAGCTACTATCATAGATAATAGTACCGTTATCAAGCTGGCGCAAGTGAGCCTGTCCAGCGACAGGTTCGCTTGTGTTGGACTCGCAGGCTGTCAGCAGTGCCAGCACCAGGAGTAGCCAAAAAGCAAGGCGACATCCGAGCCAAAGCGTGGGCTTCTCTTGCCCGTGCCGGCCGCGGCACTGGCCTGAGCGGCGCTCAACAGCAGGGCATCCTTGCCAGGCCGCTATCTTTGTTTGCCCATTGATCGGGAGGCGCAAGTCCCTGGCTCTATTCTCTCCGTTCATCTCTCCTCACCGATGCTATCTGGGAACCGACCTACGCGCGTAGCTGGGCGCAAAAACGGTAGCCGATCATCTTGTAGATCAGGCGGGCCGCCAGAAAGTCCGCGCGAATCTGGCCAGGAATCGGGCAAAGCTCGACCACGTCCTGGGCGACGACGGTCGTGCGTCGGTAGATCTCGCGCAGCAGCGCCAACGTTTGATACCAGCTCAGCCCGCCCGGCTCGGGAGTGCCAACAGCAGGCATCTCGGCGGGGTCAAGGGCGTCGAGATCGAAAGTCAAATAGGTGTGCTCGGTCAGACGCTCCCAAGGGATACGGGCCTGGCCGTTGATCAAGTCACGGGCCCAGACAATTGCAACATCAGCCCCGCTGCGTAGGAAAGCCATTTCCTCGGCGCTGAGGCTGCGGATGCCGATTTCAAGCACGGGGACGCCCAGCTCCAGCACGCGCCTGGCGATGCAGGCGTGCGACACGGGAGACCCCTCGTATTCAGTGCGCAGATCACCATGCGCGTCAATATGAATAACTGTCAGGTCGGGGAAAAACTCGCGCGCTATAGCAATCGGTTGCAGAGAAAGCGAGTGCTCTCCCCCGATCAGGAGGGGAAATTGCCCCCGCTCTAGCACCTCGCGCACCGCTTCGCCCGTCAGTTTCAGCGCACTGGCATGGTCTACACCCCGGTAATCCAGGGCCGGGCGGGTGTAGATGCCCACTTCTTCGAGCGGACAGCACTCTAGCTCTTCATCATACAGTTCCAACTGGCTAGAGGCATTGAGAATAGCCTGTGGGCCGTGACGTGTCCCTTGCAGATAAGAAACGGTATATTCAAGCGGCGCCGGAATGATCACCACCCGGGCCTTGTCAGGATGGCTATACTGCGGTTCATCCAAAAATTGGGTAATCGTAGGCTCCCTCATGAGAAGCAACCGACCTCCTCTCTCTTCTACGCGCCGTCTTGTACTCTACCACAATGCGCCGTTTCTGCCCAGCTCTCAGAGATCTTCCCTAGGCGTTTCGGTTAGGGCAGCGGGTGGCTCTCTTCTTTTTTCCTGCCCTGTTCTGTCTGCTGGTTTGGGGCACCCTCGTTAGAGCGGGGGGCAAGGCCGCCGGCGCCGGTGAAAGCTCTCTCCTTGCTGCTGTCAGGGGAGCGCGAGCGTGAAGCGTGTGATAAGAAAACGGGCCTGGGGGCCAGTGACCAGCAAGCCGGGACGGCCCCCGCTGTAGCCTCCTGGATCGCTCACACTCCTCGTCGAGGTATTGAAATCTAAAGCAGCGCCGTTGATACGGGCTGTGAAGGTGTCCCCTCTGGCAGTGATTTCCAGCAGATCGGGAGCGTGCTGACGCGGAGAGTATTGGCCGCTCACCACTATCAGAGGTGTGCCCGGTTGGGCGGCATGAGCATCAAACTTCCAGAAGGCATAGTGACCAACACCATCGATCACCAGTGCATAACAGGAGACATAGTTTCCTTCGGGATGGAGGCGAAAGGCCAGACCATACCAGTTCTCCTGATCGCCCTCCAGACGCTGAATCTGAGCGCTCAGGGTGAAGTTGGCTGGCAAATTGCCTGCGGCCTGGGGGTAGGGGAAATAATAGGTTGCCGGTGGAGTCTGGCCAATAGTGATCAGATACTGGCCATTGCCAATGGCCGTGCTGAAAGCCGGGGCGCTCTCGGTCCAGCGCTGCTGATTGGTCTGAAAAGTATCTGTAAAGGGCTGGGCCACACCCTCGGAAGCGGGGCCGCTGCTCCCCCAGAATGCCATCCAGTTGCTGAGCTGACTTTGCAGCAGCATTGCAATGATGAGGAGAAGAAGCATAAAGATACCAAGAGCAAGAGGGAGCCTGCGTCGCCTCAGAAGCTGGTCTGTAGAGAGAGAAGGCCTCCGTTGGCGGATCGGACCGAGGCTCTCGTCGCCGACGCCGGGGGCCCGCAAGCCTGAAGTAAGGGCAGAAGTCACGATAGGTGGCCGCTCCATCTGGTATGAGGCGGGCTTGATCTGGGCCGGGGCTGCCAGTCCGGCTGGCTGACCAGCGGGCTGGCTGGACTGGGCCGCTGGGCTGGCGGGCGTGCTCCTTGGGTCTGGTCGGTCCAGGTCGAAAAAGGTCGCGGGTGTCTGATGCAGGGCTTCACTCTCGTAAAACAGCAGTTCATCCAGAGCAGCGGCCAGCTCTGCCGCCGATTGAAAACGCTCTTCAGGAGTCTTCGCCAGGGCGCGGGCGATGATGCGCGCCAGGGGGGCCGGTACTGCTGGGTTGAACGTGCGGGCATCGGGGGCTGGGCTATAGATATGGTGGTAGAGCAGGACGGCGGTGCTCTCGGCCTCAAAGGGAGGGTGTCCAGTCAGCATCTGGAAAAGGACCACTCCCAGGGCGTAGATATCTGTGCGTGCGTCGACTGGCTGCCGTCTGATCTGCTCTGGGGCCATATAGGCCGCTGTGCCGAGCAGCTCACTCGTACCGGTGAGCTGCAAGCGCTCTAGCTCTGGTTGCGTTGGCTCACCCTCATCCTCGCTCTCGGCGGGCAGCGCTTGCCAGCCCCTGCTGAGTGTGAGGGGCTCGCGTCGATCGAGCAATTTCGCGATTCCAAAGTCGGAAAGCAAGATCTGACGTTGTGGGCTGCGCGTCAGCAGCATATTCTGCGGCTTCACATCGCGGTGCACGATGCCGCGCTCATGAGCCAGTTGCAAAGCGCTGGCCATATCCCGAGCGTAGCGTATGGCCTGCAGATGATCAAGCGGTCGACCCTCACGCAAGAGGTCGCGTAGTGTGCCACCGCCGACATATTGCATGACCAGGTATGGAATAGTGCCCAACTCACCAAGCTGTGCCTCCCCGAAGTCATAGACAGCCACAATGTGCGGATGCTCCAGGCTAGCGATCAATTGAGCCTCCTGCTCAAAGCGGGCGGCAAAGCCGGGGCGCGCTGCCACCTCCGGGCGAATGACCTTAATAGCCACGTCGCGCCGTAGTCGAGAATGGTAGGCTTTATAGACCCGTGCCATAGCGCCTTCTCCCAGTTTGCGCTGAATCAGATACGCGCCAAGCCGGTGCCCGATCAATGCATCGCTATTCATTGGGTTGCTTTGTGTGTCACCGAAATTGCGTGATAAAGCCCTACCTGGGGCCAGATCCTGATCTCCTGTCGACTGCTCTACGGTGGGGCGGGGGCTCCTTCATCTGTCTGAGGCTCTCTGAGGCCTGGCTCTGGAAGGGGAGACCCCACCTTACCCACCTTCAGGAAGCGAAAGAAAAACAACTCCAGGCCACCTGCAAGGTATTGGCCGGACCCTCGAAGAAAAGCTGAGCGGAAGATGGACAGCTTGTCACAGGAATTGTCACCTGGATCGAGACAGTTTGGCCTGGGTCCAGCGTTCCCTGCGCAGGTACAAAGGTGATCCCCTTGATACCATTACTATCGCTGCTCCAGGTCAGTGCGGCGGCATTTTGACTATCAGCACCGATAACAACCTTACATAGCCAGCTTGTCTGTGAGCTGTCTTCCTGACAATCTCTGCCTGCCTGGAGAGTTCCCGAAGCAGGAGAATCGAGGACCAGAGCCGGGGCTGGCTCGACTGTCAGCGTCACGGGGATAGTCACCAGGCTCTGACCGCTGCTTAGCAAGATCTTTCCCTGGTAGCTACCTGCCTGGAGGTTGTTTGCTACACTGCTCACAGAGACCGTGATAGAGGTAGTCTCGTGTACTGCCAGCGTGCCGCTGGTGCGGCTCAGACTGAGCCACATCTGCTTTGTCTCTAGCTGTAAAGCGGCTGACCAGCTCTCCAGCCCTCCGCAGTTTCCAATGCTCAAGCTCTGAGGCGCAGGATCACTGGTGGCGGAGACCGAAGTGAACCTCAGCGAAGTCGGAGAGACGCTCAAGCAGGCATCGACCACCGTGAGGCTCACCTGCAAGGACAGGGCGGGATGCCCCGCATCGTCGCGGAAGCTAATTTCTGTACTGTAGCGGCCTGCGGCGAGGGCGCTACTGCTTACACTGATACTAATTTGCTCTGCGCCCGGCGCTGCCAGCAACCCCGAAGTGGCGCTGAGAGAGAGCCAGGGGGCCTGCTGCTGATTCCAGCTTGCCGTCCAGCCTACCGCCCCGCGGCCTGACGCACAGAGGGTGATTGTCTGGCTGACCTGGGCACGGTAACCGCTGCTCAGCGGGCCGAAGGTAACCGCCGAGGGATTAACGCAGCTTAATCCCCCGGGGGAGGAGGCCGGCGTTGACTGCGGAGGAACCGCAGGCGTAGCTGTAACAGATGGCGTCGCTGTTGCTGTTGGCAGACCTTGCGGGCTAGTTCCCTCCGTGGCTGTGGGGGTTGGACTGCTCGTAGCCGTAGGAGTTGGCACAGCGCTAACAATTGTAAAGGCCAGCTTAGCGCTCCGTGAAGTCAGAACTTCCGTCGCTTCAAGCACATGCCGGCCCAATGGCCAGCTTGGGTCAATCGTGAGAGCGATATCAAACGTGCCATCTCCCCGCGTTTGCAAACTGGTCCCATTCAAGGCTTGCCATGACAGCCTCGCCGGATCAAAGGCCTCAGCTACAACTACAACTGCCGCATGTGCTGGTTGCTGCTGCGGGGCTATGCTGCTGCTGAAATGCAGGGGGAGATGCTGATCGAGAGTCAAAGCGACGGTGCTGCCAGGAAGGAAATGAGCGCCATGCACATGCAGCAAACTGCCAGGGGCCACGATCGTATTGCCGGAGAGCAAAGCCAGCGTAGGCGCCCAGATCGTGAAGGCCGCTGCTACTGTACTGCCAGTGATCAGCAGGGCTGCGCAGAAGAGGATCAGGGCTAGCGTTAGCCAGGATGGAAGACCGCTGCCTGAGTGACTCAGCAGGCGCCGAGAACTGCCAGCAGCAGGAGGCTGAGCGGCGGGCGTAAGCGAATGAGCCTCTCCCTGTTCAATCGCCGCCTTGTGCTTGGTCCCTCCAGCTTTGGGGGAGCGGGGGAGCTTGCCGCGCACAAAAGGTACGCTGGCCGGGGGAGCACCCTGGACCGAGGGGACCTGCTGCTCAGCTAGCTTCACGCCGGCTGGCCAAAGCAGCGGAAATATCCACCGTCGACGACGCCGGCGCTCTTCTTCCTGCGCCTGCGCTGCCCGGTTGTCCTGTTGAGCGGTAAAGGCCGACTCTGGGCTAGGCATCTGGAAGCCACTGGCCGCCTCTGACCCAAGCCCGAGGGCGGTGAGCGAGGCAGGAATCGTCTGCCACTGGTCGGAAAGCGTCGAGCCAGCGGAAGCAGTGAAAGAAGGAGCTTGATCCTGGGCCGCTTCTGGCAGGATCAGCGTGCTCTCTTCCAGCTCCTCCGCGCTTGTGCCTGTGCGAGCCTGCTCAGGACCAGACGCGGCATCGAATGGCTTTCCAGCGCTCCCAGCCGACTGAGCCGCCCGGAGCTGCATTGGCTCCTCGGAGGGCAGAGGACGCCCGCAGTGTCCACAGGATCTGGCATCATCTGGCAACTCCGTGCCACAATAGTTGCAGACGTACATGCTATCTCTCCTGCGCAGCGTAATCCCTCTCGTGAGTGGTGAAACTGTGTCTAGTCTATCATAGTCTACCGCAAATAGGGAGACTGCAAATTCTTGCTGAGAAATCTGTGGCAGCCGGCTAAAAATGCTACGAGAAGAACATAGCGATGTCAGGAGACTCATTGGCCTTCACAAAGCCTGTGACGGCGCAGAAGTGACAACCTCGCTGGCTACATGCGCGTTGTGAAATATTCACCGAACCGAGGAAAGGGGCACAGAAAGAGGATGTGGACGAAAATGATGAGCTTAAAAAGCCAGGCAGAGCGGCTTCGCAGTGGTCAAGAAGAGCCTGTAGCTTCTATTGAGGAAGCGTGCGACTGGATCGAGCGAGCCGAGCCAGAGCTTGAGGCCTTGCTGCCCGAAGAAGGAAGGCGCGAGCGACTGCGCAGAGAAGCATCCCGCCTGCAAAAGCGATACCCTGACCCGGCGGGGCGTCCCCCCCTCTATGGGGTCCTGTTCGCTGTCAAGGATCTCTTTCACGTGCATGGTTTCCCAACTCGGGCAGGCTCCCAACTCCCAAGTACGGTTCTGAATGGGCCGCAGGCCAGTTGTGTCACGCGCCTGCGCGATGCGGGGGCGCTTGTCCTCGGCAAAGCTGTCAGCGCTGAATTCGCCTATTTCGAGCCGGGGCCGACGCGCAACCCGGTGAATCCCCTCCATACCCCGGGAGGGTCCAGCAGCGGTTCTGCCGCAGCGGTGGCTGCCGGCTACTGTCCACTGGCTCTCGGTACGCAGACCATAGGCTCAGTGCTGCGTCCGGCGGCCTTCTGCGGCATCGTGGGTTTCAAACCAACCTTCGGACGGATCTCCGCCGATGGCTTAATCCTCTGCGCCCCTTCCCTGGATACCGTAGGTCTGTTCACCCAGGACATTGAGGGCCTGACCCTGGCGGCCTCCCTACTCTGTCGGGGCTGGCGCGGCCTGTCCTTGCCGCCGTTGCCTCCTGTGCTGGGCGTCCCCGAGGGGCCCTATCTTGACCAGGCCGCGCCAGAAGGACGACAGGCCTTTGAAGAGCAATTAGAGCGCCTGCAGCGGGCGGGGTACCGTGTCAAACGCGTGCCGGCCCTACAAGACATCGAGACCATCAATCAGCGTCACCTGCGTCTTGTCCATGCCGAAATGGCGCGCGTGCATGCGCGCTGGTTCAAGCCCTACGCCTCTCTTTACCGTCCGCTGACGGCGGCTGCCATTCGCGAGGGGGCCACGATCTCTATCCAGGAGATATGCCAGGCGCGGGCCGAACGCGAGAACTTGCGCAGGCAGCTAGAAAGCATAATGGCGCGGGAAGGCATCGATCTCTGGGTGGCTCCAGCAGCGCCCGGGCCGGCACCCCAGGGCCTACAAACGACAGGCAGTGGCCTGATGAACCTACCCTGGACCCAGGCCGGCCTGCCGGCCATCAGCCTACCAGCCGGGGTAGCCGCTAATGGCTTGCCGCTCGGCTTACAATGCGTGGCCGGCTGGCGACACGATGAAGAGCTGCTGGCCTGGGCTGCTCCACTGGCTGCTGTCTTAACCAGCCAGGCTTGATCAGCTTGATCGCACCCTCTTCCTGGCAGGCCTCATGCTTCTGAGGGCAAATAGCGGGCCAAGGAGAGCAGAGAGCCGAGTTGAGGATCAGCATTGTGCTGAAAGCCGGCTAGCGGGCGCGTAAAGGCACTCGACCAGGCCTGCTCCTGGTAAGTGGTCCCCACTCAGGGACCGCTCAGGGCGCAGCCGCCGCTGCGATTATTCCTGCTGAACGATGTAGCGATGTCCGTTCCAGGAGACATTACCACCGTCAGTCAGTATCGAGTGAACCGCATGCCCAGGAGCACTTATCGCCGATTGCGCTTCCCTGGCTATCGTACCAGGCGTTGACTGACACTCCCCTGCTTTCTAAGCAGGGGAGTGTCAGTTATGCGTGACCTCCTTAGACAAGATCTACCTCGCTTGAGCCGGCAACAGGCTAAAGAGATCCGCTATAGAGCGCCGGAGCGGGCGTCTATAAATAGCAGAAGCTCCTATCGTGAGTCAGCGCCCTTGACTGAACAAAAGCAGCAGCCAGGGCCAGCCGCTGGGATCGCCGGCCGAAGCTAACCAGCGAGCAAAGACAGGGGTTACCACCCCGTTATTCAGACTATCAGTCAGCATCGTCAATCATGAGTACAGCAGGAGGTAGAGGATGGTCATTGAGCTGGAGACCCGTATCACTGAAGTCACTGTTTATGCTGATCGGGCCCTCATCAAGCGACAGGGGAGGGTCTCCCTGGAGGCTGGTGAGCACCAATTGCGAGTCAACTATCTGCCCCCCTTTATCAGAGACTCGCTGCGAGCGAACGGTAGAGGACCAGCAGGAACCCGCCTGTTGGGAGTTGAAGTTGCCACAGCCTTTCTGGCACGCCCACCAGAGCAAGAGCTGCTGAGCTTGCAGATGGCTTGCGAGCTGCTCGCGCGCAAGATTCAGCTCCTCGAGGCTCGCCAACAGGCGCTTGACCAGCGTCGTCATTGGGTACAAGCCTTGGGAGAGCAGGCCCCGGCCCTCATCCAGGGATTGACACAAGGGCGCCTGCAACCAGATGATTACCGAAACTTCTTTGCGGTCCTGCTAGAGCAAACGCTGCAGGATGCCGAAGCCGCCCAGGATGTGGCCATTCAGCTCCAGCAATTGCGCGAAGAGCTGAAGGCCAAAAAGCGAGAATTGGAACAGAAACAGCTCGGCAGCAACTCTGATCGTCTGGCGGTACTCGCAACTGTCGAGCTGCCGCGAGCCGGCGAACTCACACTAGAGCTAAGCTATCTGAGCGAGCGAGCCGCCTGGCGCCCTAGCTACGATGCGCGCCTCTCCTTCGAGGATCGCCAAGAGAGCCAGAGCAATCAAGAAAGCAGTCTCGACCTCACCTGTATTGGCCTGGTAGAGCAACGCACAGGAGAAGATTGGAACGAAGTAGCGCTCATACTCTCCACCGCGCGCCCGGCCCAGGCGACGGTTTTGCCAGAGCTGGAGCCCTGGTATCTGGATATCTTCCAGCCCGTGCTTCCCTCGCAGCCTCTTCCTTTGGCAGCTCCCATGTCCATGCCAGCTCCCTCTTTCGGTAGCAGGCAACGACCTTCTCTCATGGAGGCCCTCAACCAGGTGCTGCCGGCGCCGGCCTCAGAGGAAGCGGAGAGCCTGACAGCAGAAGAAGAAAGCCCCCTCTCCGAATCCGAAGAAGCAGTAGTCGAAGCCAGCGCCGATCTCGAGCAGAGAGCGACCGCGCTGGTCTTTCGCTGTGGGCGCTCGGTGAACATCCCTTCAGATGGCTCGCCCCACCGCACCCTCATCGCCCAGTACCGACTACCCTGTCGCCTGGAGGTCGTCGCTATTCCCATCCAGGAGGAAGCGGCGCACCTGCGCGCCATCATCGAGAACACCACTGCCGGAGTCCTGCTCAAAGGCAAGGCCAACATCTTCGTTGACAATGAATATGTGGGCACAACCGAGATCGACCTGACGGCTCCAGGCCAGACGTTCCACCTCTTCCTTGGCCTTGATGACGCCGTGCGCGTTCAGCGCAAGCTCAGCGAGCGCACAGTTGAGCAAACGAGCCGTCTCCAGGGCGGCCTGCGACGCATCACCTATGCCTACCGCATCACCGTCGAGAACTTCGCCCAGAGCGAGCGGCGCATCGTTGTCATGGACCATCTCCCTGTCTCGCGTCACGAGCGCATCAAAGTACGTGTTCTCTCATTACAGCCCGAGCCGCAGGAACGCAGCAAGCTGGAACAACTCACCTGGCGCTTCACCTTGCCTGCAGGAGGCAAACAGCAGATAGAAGAGCGTTTCGTCATCGAGCACCCGCGCGAATTACGTCTCAGAGGCCTGCCCTGATGAAGGGGCCCTGTCCGAAGAGTGATCCGCCGAGAGCAGGGTATCAGCGCGCTTTACAGATTCAGTGCTGCACTTGGGCAATATCGCTGGCCAAGGAAAAGTGTTATAATACCACAGGGTTACACTCTCAGAAGAACCCGCTCGGTCCCCTGTCAGCCGAAGTGCTCACTGAGGGGTTCTCCCTAGGTCACCCTGGAGATGACCATCGGGCCGAAAGGAGACCACATGCGCGAACTGATTACCCTGCGTGTCAATGGCGAACGCTATGAGGTGGCGGTGTTGCCTCATCGGACCTTGCTTGAGGTCCTGCGTGAGGATCTCGGACTGACCGGCACCAAGCACGGCTGCGAGCTAGGCGAATGTGGAGCATGCACCGTGCTTCTTGATGGCGTGCCCGTCCTCTCCTGCCTGACTCTGCCGCTAGAGGTCCAAGACTGCGAGATTACGACGATCGAAGGGCTAGAGGAGCAGGGCAGATTACACCCGCTTCAGGAGACTTTTGCAGAGCTAGGAGCTGCACAGTGTGGCTATTGTACCCCTGGCATGCTCCTCTCTGCTGTAGCGCTCCTGCGTCAGAATCCCCATCCCACGCGTGAAGAGATCAAACACGCTCTTTCCGGGAACCTCTGCCGCTGCACCGGGTACACGAAGATCTACGAAGCGATCGAAGCTGCAGTGGAACGTATGCAAGCCAGAGGCGAACCTGAGCGGCAGCCTGACCCTGCTCTGCAATCCTAGAGCGGCCACCCTGGTCAGGCGAGCTTAGCACTGATTTGCTGGCGTCCACTCAGGACCGGTACACGAAGAGAGGAGAAGCTATGGACGAATGGCGGCGTCTACAACCGCGCAAAGCAGGTCCCTACAGAGTGGTAGGGAAACCGCTGCCCAAGGTTGATGCTTATAGCACTGTGACTGGACGGGCCCTCTATGCTGATGACATCATGCTCCCCCGCATGCTCTACGGGGGCCTCCTGCGCTCTCCCCACCCGCATGCACGCATTGTCTCCATTAACACGCGTAAAGCGCGAGAACTTCCGGGCGTGCTCGCGGTAATCACCGGCGAGGACCTCCCCCGCAAATACGGGATTTTGCCTTCCAGCCAAGACGAAACGGCGCTTGCCGTCGACAAAGTGCGCTATGTCGGTGATCCGGTAGCTGCCGTAGCCGCCGTTGACCCCGACACGTTAGAGGAAGCCCTGCGCCTGATCGAAGTCGAATACGAGCTTCTGCCGGCGCTCATGAGCATTGATGAGGCCCTAGCGCACCCCGACATCAAGATTCACGAGGAAGCGCGCCAGGGCAACATTCACAAAGCCGTCTCCTACGAGTTTGGCGATATCGAAGCCGGCTTCGCCGCTGCAGACTACGTGCGGGAAGACTGGTTCTACTATGAAGGCAACAATCACGTACCGATTGAGACCCATGCCTGCGTAGCGCGCTGGGAGCCGGACCCCCACGATCCTATCGGAGGCAAGCTGACGCTCTGGTCCTCGACCCAGACCCCCCACTATGTACATCGCGAAGTCAGCAAAGTACTGGGTATACCGCCCTCCCATCTGCGAGTCATTGCCCCTCATGTTGGCGGGGGCTTTGGGGGCAAGAGCGATCCTTTCTCGCATGAGATCTGCGCTTGCGAGCTTGCCCGCCGTACCGGGCGCCCTGTCAAAATCACCTGCACGCGCGAAGAAGTCTTTCTCATTCACCGCGGGCGCCATCCCGTCAAGATGTGGATCAGGACGGGAGTCAAACGCGATGGCACAATCACCGCCATGCATTTCCGTTCATTCCTGGATGGTGGCGCCTATGGCTCCTACGGCGTAGCCACTACCTACTATACAGGTGCCCTCCAGCCTGTCACCTATGCCCTGCCAGCCTACAAATTCGAGGGCATGCGCGTTTTCACCAACAAGCCGCCCTGTGGTCCCAAGCGCGGTCATGGTACGCCCCAGCCGCGTTTTGCCGTCGAAGTTCACCTTGACAAGATTGCCGTTGATCTAGGACTGGACCCCATAGAGCTGCGCAAGCGCAACCTGGTTCGGCCCTACAGCCGAACCATCAACGGTCTGCGCATCACGAGCTGCGCGCTTGAGGAATGCCTCGATCGAGTTGTGGCTCGCGCAGGTTGGCGCGAATTTCATGCCAGCCGCCCGGCCCGTGAGGCCGAGGCTGTGCGCACAGCCTCGCCCGTACGGCGCGGCATGGGACTGGCTGTGTCAACCTATATTTGTGGGGCCGGCAAACCGATCTACTGGAACGACATGCCCCATTCGGCTGTACAGATCCGTCTCGACCGCGGCGGAGGAGTCACCGTCTACTGCGGCGCCACCGATATTGGCCAGGGTTCAACCTCAGTGCTGGCCTACATTGTTGCTGAAGAACTCGGCATTGACCCGGAGCGCATCCATCTGGAGACCGCCGATACCACCTTGACCCCGGTTGATCTCGGCTCCTACTCCAGTCGCGTCACCTTTATGGCCGGCAACGCCGCCATTCAAGCCGCGCGCAGGCTTAAGGAGCTGCTCCACAGCGTGGCCGCTGAGCGGCTGCACGTACCGGCAGAACGCCTGGAGAGCGCTGACGGGTCCATCTACGACGTCGACGATCCGCGGGTTGCCCTCTCCTTTGAGCAGGCAGTACAGCTTGCAGAAGCGCGCTACGGGGCTTTGGTCGCCGCCGGCTCCTATGCGCCGCCGGAAGATATTCATGGCGATTTTAAAGGGGCGGGCGTTGGCCCCTCGCCCGCTTACTCGTACTCGGCCTGTGTTGCCCTGGTTGCAGTTGACGTCGAGACGGGCGAAGTCAAGGTTGAGAAACTCTGGCTGGCTCACGATGTCGGTCAGGCCATCAATCCCTTGCTGGTCGCTGGCCAGGTCGAAGGGAGCGCCTATATGGGCTATGGAGAGGCCCTCATGGAACAGCAGATCTTCCGCAAAGGGAGGCATAAGATCCCTTCGCTCCTGGACTACAAGATTCCTACGACTCTTGACACGCCCGAGATTGAAACTATTCTCGTGGGCCGACCTGATGATGAGGGACCCTTTGGAGCCAAAGAGGCCGGACAGGGACCGCTACTACCGGTTATTCCGGCTATCGCCAACGCTATCTACAACGCCGTTGGTGTCCGCATCGACGAAGTGCCCATCACACCAGATAAGGTACTCCGTGCCCTCAAAGCTGCCCATAGTGAGCCTGGAGAGCGTCCGCTACCGCCACCGCAGGTAACGCCCGTTGTTCTGAGCGAACCGTGGCCAGCGCGGCTTATTCGCTGGTCGCCAGAGCGTCTGCCCGGCCTGGGCAACGGTCACCATCACCCCTCGAAGCAGAGAGAAAGCTCTCCCCAGCTTCAGCAGGAAGGAGGAACTGTCTGAATGCTGCGTCTGCCTCCTTTTCGCTATCTGGCTCCGCGCACTCTCAGCGAGGCAACACGCCTGCTGGCCGAGGAGGGACCGCAGGCTATGCTCGTGGCCGGTGGAACAGATCTCCTGCCCAATATGAAGCGCCGCCAGTTCACGCCGGCGGTCCTCATTGGACTGCGCCACTTGCGCGAGCTGAAGGGAATCAGTGGCACGCCAGACATGGGAGTGCGCATCGGCGCGGGTGAGACCCTGACAAGCATTAGCAATCACCCGCTCATTCGGGCCTCTTATCCTGCCCTGGCGATGGCTGCCGCCTCAGTCTCTACTCCGCAATTGCGCAATGCTGGCACGATTGGCGGCAATATCTTGCTTGATACGCGCTGTAACTATTATAATCAAACCGAGTTCTGGCGCCATTCCATCGGCTATTGCATGAAGCGTGACGGCAGCATCTGCCTGGTCGCCCCGGGTAGTCCGCGCTGCTGGGCCATTTCCTCGGCGGATACAGTTCCTGCGCTCGTTGCCTTGCAAGCGCGGGTACGCCTGGTCAGTGTGCGCGGTGAGCGTGAGATGCCGATTCAGGAACTGTTCCGTGACGATGGCATGCGGCCTTATACTCGTGAGGCCGATGAGATCTTAACTGAAATCTGGCTGCCGCCCGCGCCTGGTTGGCGCAGTACCTATCTCAAGCTACGCCGACGTGGCTCCTTTGACTTCCCCATTCTAGGAGTGGCCGTGGCCCTGCGCAGTGAGCAGGATGGCCGCATAGGCGAGGCTCGCATTACGCTGGGCGCTGTTGCTTCCCATCCGGTCGAGGCCGAAGAGGCAATGGCACGCCTGCGAGGGCAACGGCCAACGCCAGCCCTGCTACAGGAGGTAGCAACCCTGGCGGCGAAACGCGCCAGGCCTCTGGACAACGCCGATCTCACAATCACCTATCGCAAACAGCTCACACCGGTCTATGTGCGACGAGCGCTTGATTTGCTGGTAGGGGCAGAGCAGCACAGCGGGGCTGAGTAGACAGAGAACCTCTCCTGGCTGAAGCGCTCTGCCTCTGCCCTGGCGTGTTACAGCATGAGAAAGCTCCGCCCCTCTGTCTGTCTGGTAAAAGCGGGAAGAGGGCGCCGCCCTCTGCTATCCGTAGACGCCTGACGCTGGCTCTCTCCGGCGCCCTCCCTGGCTGGGCAGTGGGTATGTAACAAGCAAGCTGGAGACGACACAGGCGAGATCAGTCGCTCAGCTTGAACGACCACTTGCTGCAAGCACAGCTTTCGAGAGAGGCAGGAAAGAAGCAGGAGCGAGCCGCAGAGAGAAGCGAAGGCGCGCTTTCCCGCCTTCCGGACAGCGCGGGACCGGGAGTGAAAGGACGTGATCCATGCCTCAATCGCATCATCCACGGCTGGAGACAGCTTCGCGTTCATTAATTGAAGAACGACAATTAGCTCGACTGCAACTTGGGCTGATGCGCATTCTACCGCGCAATGGTTTCTATGAGCGCAAATTGATGGCGGACGGACAGGCTCCATCACTAGCTCAGTTGCGCGACCTATCGCGCTTGCCCTTTACAACCAAACAAGAGCTGCTTGACGATCAAGAGCAGCATCCTCTCTACGGCGAGAACATGACCTACGCGCTTAGCGAATATGTACGTTACCATCAGACGTCGGGCACCACCGGGCGACCGTTGCGCGTCCTCGATACAGCCGAGAGCTGGAAATGGTGGGCCGACTGCTGGAAAACGGTCTATCAGGCGGCGGGCGTGACGCGCGACGATGTCATCTTCATCGCCTTTGGCTTTGGGCCGTTCATCGGCTTCTGGGCGGCCTACGAAGGGGCCAAAAATCTCGGGGCCCTGGTGGTCCCTGGCGGCGGCATGGACTCGCTCCAGCGTCTCCGCATGATGCAGGACGTGCAAGCCACAGTCCTGGTCTGCACGCCGAGCTATGCCCTGCGCCTGGCGGAGGTGGCTCGTCAGGAGGGCATTGATCTGCACAAGCTCAAAGTGCGCATTACGATTCACGCAGGTGAGCCGGGGGCCTCGATTCCGGCCACGCGCCGGCGCATTGAAGAGGCCTGGGGAGCCAAAGCCTACGACCATGCTGGCATGTCCGAAATGGGTGCCTACGGCTTTACTTGCGAACGACAGCAGGGGCTGCATGTCAATGAAGGCGAATTCATCGCTGAGATCCTTGACCCACGCACCAATCAGCCTGTGCCCCTGGGCGAGGTTGGCGAACTGGTTCTGACGAACCTGGGACGTTGGGGGAATCCTGCTCTGCGCTATCGCACCGGTGACCTGGTGCGCAATGGTGGCTATAGCTGTCCCTGTGGTCGCGCCTTCCTCCTATTGCCAGGTGGGATCTTGGGACGTATTGATGACATGCTGATCGTGCGCGGGGTCAATCTCTACCCTTCGGCCATTGCCGATGTCTTGCACCGCTTCCCCCAGGTGGCTGAGTATCGCATCATCGTGACTAACAATGGCCCTCTGGATGAGGTTGCTCTCCAGGTCGAGTGTCCTCCCTCACTGGTGGGCGAGATTCAAGAAGCTCTGCGCGCCGCTTTCGGCTTACGTATCCCTGTGGAAGCCGTGGCTGAGGGCAGCCTGCCGCGCTTCGAACTGAAGGCCAAGCGGGTCGAAGATCGCCGTAGGCGACGGCCCTAACCTGTCCTTTGCCCCTCTGGTGTCGCTTGCGCCACTCTCTCTCTAGAGCGTAAAATGAAACGATTCGTGAAGAGCTGCTTTTGCTTGCCATTCAGGGAGGAGCTCCATGAGGCCTAACATTCTGTCTCTCGAACACAAGCTTCCTTCAGAGGAAGCCAGGCGCAGGCTGCGCTTTGCTGCCGAAGGACTGGAGATTGTACCCAATCCGCCACGCGCCGGTGAAGCGGCCACGGTCCATCTTTTCTTGTGTAACGAAGAGCCGCAGCCACTCACAGTGCGCACGATCACGCCAAGGATCTACTACTTTGGCATAGGCGCCTGTCAATACGAAAGCCTGCCGGAAAGGGGGCCTCTGACCCTGCCCCCTGACCCGACCCACGTTGAAACACTGACCTGGCACTGGCTACCGCGCAGCGCTGGGCACCGTTGTCTGCGTATCCACCTGGACATCGAGGGATGGGAGCAACCCTGGATTGTTGGCCGCAATCTCAGGGTCATTCGGGCAACAGCCGAGGCCTATCGCTGGCAAATTCCATTTCACCTGAGCAATCCCACCGAGCAGGCCCAGCCCCTGCGCTTGCGACTACATACCCAAAGCGCAGACCTGAGCGAAAGAACCCGCCGGGTCTGGATCGAACTACCAGGGAAAAGCGGTATCTTATCTTCTGGTCAGGCCCTCTGGCTCCAACCTCGTGAAGAGCATGAGGCCCTGCTCGTCATTCGCGCTCATCGCTTTGCAACTGAGGCCTTCGAACTCGTCAGCGACGTCGAGGCCTGGCTAGGCGATGAATTCCTGGATGGCATTCGCGTCATTGTGCAGCGCCATGCCCCGGTCGCTCAGCCAGCGATGCCAGACGAGGAGCAGACAACTGATAGCCCGCTCCTGGTCAGCCAGCCTGCGGGGGCGGAGAGCTGGCGCGTCTAGCCTGGCTTAGCCTTAAGGCAGCCGGCAAGAGAGGAGAAGTGACGCACAGCCAGCCTGTGCCTGTTCTAAAATCAAAGGTAACAGGCAACCGCTGTTACATTACTAGCAGCGCTCGACCGGTGGCACATCCAGCATACCCAGGCACTGGAAGACTCTGGCCTGTGGGCCACCGGTCCTCTCTTTCTCCTTTGGTCGTTGTGCCTGTTTACTTGCTGGTTTGCTGGCTTCACACGTCAAGGAGCAAGGACTAAGCCAGCAGGGCCTGCGACCCAAGTAACCGGAGCAGAGCCGGGAGAGAGTGTTACCAGATACGCAGGACTAAGAACAGAACGCCGTTTCCAGGCGTTCTTTCAGGAAGAGGGGCCTATGCAAAGCGAGCTACATTCAACGGCAGTGCCGATCAAATGGGGGATACTCGGCGCCGCCAGCGTGGCCATCAAGCGCGTGATCCCTGCCATGCAGGCGGCTAGCAACGCTCAACTGGTGGCCATTGCCAGCCGGGAACCGGACCGTGTTCGTCTTCTGTTAGCTGCGCCCCCCGCCGTGCGCATCTACGGTGATTACGAGAGCCTGCTAGCTGATGAAGAAGTTGAGGCGCTCTATCTTCCCCTCCCCAACAGCATGCATGCAGAATGGAGCATTCGCGCCCTCAAAGCTGGTAAGCATGTTCTCTGTGAAAAGCCGCTGGCCCTGACCGTTGAGCAGGGGCTAAGCATGCTCCAGACCGCCCGCGCGCAGGGGCGGCTGCTCATGGAAGCCTTCATGTACCGTTTCCATCCACAAATGCTCTGGGTCATGGAGCAGATCAGCGAAGGCCTGATCGGAGCAGTCAAGCTGGTCCGCTCCTCCTTCTACTTCGATCTGCGCAGTCGTCCCCAAGACATTCGTCTCCAGGCCACCCTGGGGGGAGGCTCGCTTGTTGATGTAGGTTGCTACTCACTCAACCTCTGCCGGGCAATCTATGGGCGGGCCCCGCTGGCCGTCGGAGCCCGCGTCTATGCGCCGGCCCGCGGAGAAGTCGAGCGAGCCGTAGTAGCCTTCCTCGACTTTGGAGAGGGGCGCTTTGCGCTCATCGACAGCAGCTTTGAGTTACCTACCCGCCAGCTTGCCGAGATCGTCGGCGAGAACGGAACGCTGCTCCTCAATGGCCCCTTCACGCCCGGTCAGGTTGAAACCACCGTTACCCTGACGGTCGGAGAGCAGATTATCGTTCGGCGCTTCCCTCCCAGCGACCCCTATCGGCTAGAGATCGAGCATTTTGGAAGCTGCATTCGCAGCGGACGCCCACCCTTATTGCAGCTTGAAGAGTCGCTAGAGAACCTGGCCACAATGGAGGCCATCTATCGCTCTGCTGGCTATCAATGGCCACTCGGCTAAAGCCACCCCTCGCGGTGGAGACTATTCGCCAGCGTGAGCCGCGCCGGCCTGCCCCCCTCTTGCATCCTCGCAGGCCGGCATGTGGTATCATGCTCTTTACGAGAGCAAGCCTGCTTAGATGTAATCTGATAGAAGGGACTAACAAGCGTGAGTCGTATTGAATTTGGCTTAATGCTCCAGATGATGCAGCGCCCTCCACTAAGGCCAGACGAGCTGTGGGACTATAACCAGAGACTGATACAGACAGCGGAGGGTTTCAGCACCATTTGGGTTGAGGACCATTTTGACTGGGGAGAGACGGCGGTCATGGAATGTTTCTCAACCATGTGCTATGTGGCGGCGAGCTACCCCCATCTGAAAGTCGGCTCACTGGTCCTCGGCCAGGGCTACCGCAATCCGGCCTTACTGGCCAAAATGGCCGCAAACCTGCAACTCATGTCCGGCGGGCGGCTTATCCTCGGCCTTGGGGCCGGCTGGCAGGAACATGAATATCGCTCCTATGGCTATCACTTCCCGAGCGTCAAAGAACGCATGGAACAGCTAGAAGAAGCGATTCAAATCATACGGCTCTTATGGCAGGGAGGTCCAGCGACCTTTATCGGGAGACACTATCGCATCGAAGCAGCGCACTGCCTGCCGGCCCCACGCCAGCCAATCCCTCTCCTCATCGGCGGCGGAGGTGAGCAGCGCACCCTAGCCATTACGGCGCGCTACGCCGACCTCTGGAACTTCAACTCTTGCACGCTCGAAGAATACAGCCGTAAACTGAGCATCCTCCGCGAACACTGTCAGCGTCTCGGACGTAACCCTGCCGAAATCACCCTGACCTATCTCAGCACTGCCAGCGTCGCAGATGACCCCGCCCTTGTCGTCCGCGACCCCAAGAAGCATTTCATCGCGGGCAGTCCTGCGGAAGTCATACATGAGCTAGAACAGTTCATTGAGGTGGGCGTCTCGCACTTTATCTTCCGCTTCCTGGATCTGCCCTCGCTAGAACGCTTTGTGCGTAGCGTTGTGCCTCACTTCCGCTGAGACCGGAGCCAGGTGACTCGACCCCCTCACTGCGCTCCACTGAACAGAAAGCTACCAGCCGGCGCCAGCTCCGCTCTGCAGTCGCCCGCCTCTTGGGGTGAGCGCTGCATCGGAGCTGGCGCCGAATCCTGGTCCATCCTCTGAGGCCTGCTTCTAGCCTAGCGCGCTAGCCCGATCCAGGGCCGAGGCTGCCCTGTCCTGCCGTCCTACCGCTCGGCTCGACTCGCCTGCCAGGCGGCAGCCTAACGCACTAGCTCGGCAGCAGAAGGTTTCAGCACCTCGGCACGGGGTAAGGCCCGCGAAAGAATCACGCCCGTATTCAGCCCGACCGTGTGCAGACCGCCGAAGAAACGCGCGTGCTCCATCTTAATGCACTTATTCTGTACAAAGATCAAGCCGGCCTCTTGAGCCAGACGCCCGGCCTCGTCGTTACGGATGCCAAGCTGAAGCCAAAGCACCTTGGCCCCGATGCGAATCGCCTCCTGAGCGATAGGTAGCACATCCTCGGGTTTGCGGAAGACATCCACCACCTCAATCGTTTCACCGGCCTCTTTTGCCTCCGTCAGCGAAGCATAGACCCGCTTCCCAAGGATCGTCTGCCCGGCATAGCGCGGATTGACCAAAATGATATTGTAGCCCTCGGCCTGGAGATAAATGGCCACAAAATGGCTCGGACGATAAGGATCAGCCGAGATACCGACAATAGCCACATGGCGATACGTCTGAAGAAGCTTCAGACGATCGTACATATCAGGAGCAAACTGCTTCATAGGACACTTGACCTCATTCTAATCAACAACAGGACCAATGCAACTGCCGCTCTTGCCATCCAGGTCGGCTCTCTCACAGCCAGGCAAGGAGAGCCACGAGACAGAGCGATGGCCAGACCCTGCCCTTTATTGTACTGCAGAGACGGAGAAAGCTGCACTCGCACCGTGCCCCCGTGCCAAGACTGCCGGGCAGCGGAGCGCATGTGATACCATACTACATAACAACACACATAACCCGTCAGCCAGCCGTCTGGCGGAGAGAGCGACAATCTCAGCGCTCCGGCCCAGGCTGATCCGACCTGACTGACGATAGCGAGCATGACCAACATCATAGACGACACACGAAGAAGAGGGGATTAGAGGATGCCAGAAATCGATGGCGATCATGTCTTCGGCTTCAACACCCTGTCTGTCCATGCCGGTCAGCGGCCTGATCCGACCACCGGAGCCCGGGCAGTACCCATTTATCAAACCACGTCTTTTGTCTTTGATGATACCGATCACGCAGCACACCTCTTCGCCTTGCAGCGCTTCGGAAACATCTACACACGCATCATGAATCCCACAACGGCGGCCTTTGAAGAGCGCATCGCCGCCCTGGAAGGAGGGACCGGCGCCGTCGCCACCGCCTCGGGCATGGCGGCCCAGATGGTCACCATGCTGACGCTACTGCGACCCGGCGATGAACTGGTTTCATCCAGCAGCCTCTATGGAGGCACACATACCCAGTTTGACATCACCCTACGCACCTGGGGCATCAACACCATCTTTGTCGACAGCAGCGACCCTGAGAACTACCGGCGCGCCATTACCCCACGCACGCGCGCGCTCTACGGAGAAACCATCGGCAACCCGCGCGGGGACGTGCTCGACATCAAAGCCGTTGCCGACATTGCCCATGAGGCAGGCCTGCCGCTCATTGTCGACAATACCTTTGCCACACCCTATCTCTGCCGTCCTTTTGAGCACGGCGCCGACATCGTGGTACACTCAGCCACCAAATTCATCGGAGGTCATGGCAACTCCATTGCCGGCGTCCTTGTCGAGTCCGGTAAATTCCCCTGGGATAACGGCAAATTCCCGCACATCGTTGATCCGTCGCCGGGCTACCATGGCGTGCGCTTCTACGAAACCTTCGGCGACTTCGCCTTCGTCATGAAGGCTCGCTGTGAGACCTTGCGCGACACTGGCCCCTGCTTGAGCCCCTTCAATGCTTTCTTGCTTCTGCAGGGCCTGGAAACGCTCTCCTTGCGTATGGAACGCCATTGTCAGAATGCTCTCCAGGTAGCTCAGTTTCTCAAGGAGCACCCGGCAGTCAGTTGGGTGAACTACCCTGGCCTGCCCGATAGCCCTTACTACGAGCTGGCCAAGCGCTACTTGCCACGCGGGGCCGGGGCGATCTTTACCTTTGGCGTTAAAGGCGGCTATGAGGCCGGCAAGGCCGTAATCAACAATGTCCGCCTCTTCTCTCATCTGGCCAACGTCGGCGACACACGCAGCCTGATTATTCACCCAGCCAGCACCACTCATCAGCAGCTCTCTGAAGAAGATCAGCTAGCAAGCGGCGTAACGCCGGATATGATCCGCGTCTCCATCGGCATCGAAGATATCGAAGACATCTTGTGGGACCTGGATCGGGCCCTGCATGCCGCCATGAAGGTCTCCTGATCTCATCGCTGCTGAGCCACCGCGATCCGCCAGACCAGCGAGCGCTGGGTAGCTGCCAATCGCGATTGGCCCCCGGCAGGCGGCACCCGTCCGCCTGCCGGGGCCGGACTCCGCTCCCCTGTCCTGCTGGCGCAGCCCACGGGCTGACTCCAGATAGCCGCCTCTCTGTCCCTTCCTCCTGCATTTATATATTCATATCGCTCAACATTACAATGTATTCATAAATTATCACAATGCAGATTCTTTATTGACATCGATGGGAAAGCGTGTTATATTTTTCCACGCTTCGATAGTAGAAGGTACTCGACGAAGTACCTTCTAGAAGATCGCGCAGTCCATTGGCTTGTGAAGGGCGAGAGGGGCTGCGCAAATCAAAAGGTGTTAAGTGGAGGAAGGCATTGAGAAGAAAAGCTTCCTTGATTTTGGCGGCATGTGTACCGTTGGCGCTTGTGGTGGCCTTGTTAAGCCTGGGTCTCTCGCAACTTGTTGGGGCGCGTGCCTGGCACACGAGCTGCAAGTCGACGGGATTTAGCTGGCATGGAGTCACTCTGACGGCGGCGCTGGTCAACCCCTCGACCACGGTCACGGGCGTCGTCAATGCGACGGGCTGCGATGTGGGGGTCTTTTTCAGCAGCGGTGTGACCGGCTCCATCGTCAATGCAGATATTTACGGTGCGCTGGATTTTGGTGTTCTGAACGTTGGGGCCAACGTGACGATTAAGCAGTCGCGCATTCATGACATTGGCGATGTCCATCTGAGCAACGTTCACGTTGGGGTGGGCATTTATTTCGCCAATGACAGCCATGCCTGCGGCACCATTGAGGGGAACACCATTACGCGCTATCTCCGCTCGGGCGTCATCATAGCCGGGCCCTCCGATAGCGCCGTCATCACCAATAACACCCTGATCGGCTTGGGTCCGATTTCCTTCGTGGCCCAGACTGGCATTCAGGTGGTTGGTGGGGCCCATGTCTCTCTGAGTGGCAATCACATTAGCGCCAATATTTATATTGGCAGTCAGCCCGGCGTGGCGGCTGGAATCGTTGTCGTCGGTGGCTCCTGCTACGGCCTACCTCTCACGCTTGGTTTACAGCTGAAATCGAACGTTCTGCAAAATAACGATATTGGTATCTGGATCTCGGAGCTGAACGCTGGAGCACGTCAGGGGCTCTGCGTGGCGGCGCACACAGCCACTCACATTCTTGTAGTCAGTAACACCATTAGCAATACACGCATCCTCAACGTCAGTGGCGCGGCGGGCCAGGCCTATCAGGCGGGGATTACCGTTCAGGGAACTGGAGTCAGCATTATCAGCAACACTATCTGTGGTGCTGGCTATCTGGCGACGGCCCATGCCGCTGTCTCCGGCTACATTTACCCGATCGATCTGGTGCTGGCTACCGATCTGAAGCTGAGCGGCAATACTGCCTGTGGAGGCTCGGCGCTTGATCTCTCGCTCGGTCTGGGCGCTTCCACAGATGTTCAGAGCCATTTGCTGGTGACCCTGGTCCTCTAAGTGCTCTCAACACAGTTAGGGGCGAAAGGAGCCTGAGACTCCCTGGCGCCTGGCCTGGGCCTCGGTCTCTGGGCTGCCGCCAGGGGTCCTGCTCCTTTCGCCTGGCCCTCCACTTCGTATAAGGTAATGGCGGGCCGCTTCGGCTGACTGCCTGGCTTAACTGCCTGACCGATCAGGAGCATGCTCGGGTAAGTTGCATCTAAGTGAGAGCATCGATGTAGAAGGAGTTGAAAAAGAGTAAGAGTAGCCTAAGAGGCATAGTCAGAATAAGTAAAGAAGAAGAGGAAAGGACATGGCCCATCATGCTCAGCGGTCCGGCTGACGCTTAAGATCCTCCTGGTCCTGGTTCTCTTGGTGGCCTTGTCATCTCAATTACCTCCATCTGCGACAGGCGGTGCAAGCCGTTCCTGGGGCATGTTCCCCTCATGCTATCCGGCCTGGCGAGTGCGCCGCCTGTCTCTTCTCTAGCGCCGCTCCCCGTGTTCGCCAGGCCAGTCTACTCGTATGCTCCCCTCCAGCTCCCATGACAGGCAAGCAGAGTTTGTGCTACACTGTGGGCGGACTATCTTTTGCTAAGAGCTGCTGACCCGAGAGGAAGGGCGAGACCGTACCGTAGACCTGAGTGAGCGGTGTCCCTTCCTTGACCTTTCTCTGCAGTAGAGTGAGTGACCGATGACACAAACAGCTGACAGATCGGCTGAGTACAAAGCCATAGGCAAGCCCTTTCAGCGACCTGACGCGCCCGCCAAGGTCACCGGGCAAGCGCGCTATGCTGGCGACATCCCGGTACCTGGCAAACTGCTCTATGCACGACCTGTGCTAAGTCCCTATGCTCACGCACGCATAGTCAAGGTCGACATAAGCCAGGCCCTAGCCGTACCGGGGGTGCGCGCGGTCTATACAGGCGAAAGCCTGCCCCTTGAGGGCTATAACCCTGGCGAGCGTACCAGGTCCCCCCTGGCGCGCGAAGAAGTGCTCTGGGCAGGCCATCCCGTAGCGCTGGTCCTGGCTGAGAGCGAGGCTGCAGCCGCCGATGGTGCTGCGGCGGTCGAAGTTGACTATGAGCCGTTGCCTGTGGTCATTGACCCGCTAGCCGCGATGGAGCCAGAGGCGCCCCTGACACGGCTGCTGACCAAGAAGCAGGCTGGTGAGATAGCAGGCGGGGAAGCCCACGCCGCTGTCTCTGGAGGAGAGGAGGGAGAAGAGCGGGAGAGCCGTCCCCTTTCTGAGAATGTCTGTGACAAGAGCCACCTGCATCAAGGCGACATCGAAGCCGGCTGGCGCGAGGCCGAAGTAATTGTCGAGCGGCGCTATCAGACCAGCGTGGTCCATCAATCATATCTAGAGCCACAATCGATTACGGTCATGCCCTCTCCCGACGGGACACAGTACACCGTCTGGGCCAGTGCCCAGGGCCTCTTCACCACGCGCACGGAAATCGCCGAGACCCTCAAGCTGGCCGAACGCCAGATCCATGTTGAGTCAGTGCCCATCGGGGGCGCTTTTGGCGGCAAATTCACCCTGTTGGAGCCGCTGGTTGTCGCCGCGGCCCGAGCCGTTCGACGTCCGGTGCGCCTCGTCCTTACGCGCAGCGAAGACCTCCTGGCGGCCAATCCTGCGCCGCAGGCCATCATTACCGTCAAACTCGGAGCCAAACGCGATGGCACCCTGGTCGCTTTGCAGGGCGAAGTCATCTTCGATAGCGGGGCCTATCCTGGCGCTGCTGCTGGTCTTGCTGGCTTTATTTTGGCCAGTACCTATCGCTGTCCTAATGTAGACATTCGCTGCTACGAGGTGCTCACAAACAAAGTGGGGGTAGGGGCTTATCGCGCCCCAGGAGCGCCCCAAGCCACCTTTGCCCTGGAGTCAACAGTTGACGACCTGTGTAGCGAGTTGGGCATAGACCCCCTGGAGTTTCGGCTCAAGAACTGCCTGCGCGAAGGAGATCCCTCCCTGGATCGTCGGCGGCCTCGCTGGCCGCGCATTGGGCTGCTCGACTGCCTGGAAAAAGTGCGCGAGCATCCGTTGTGGGCCCAACGTCGAGAGCTAACCAGCCCACCGCCCGAACTGAGCGGCTGGAAAGTTGGCATCGGCCTGGCTGTTGGGGGCTGGCCGGGTGGGACCGAACCGGCGGCGGCAGCTTGCCGGCTCGACCGCGATGGGCGCCTGACGGTGATCGTAGGCACCGTCGATCTGACCGGCACCGACTCGGCGCTCACCCTGATTGCGGCCGAAGGGTTAGGAGTCTCGCCCGAGCTGGTGCAGATCGAGCATGGTAATTCTGACAGCGTGCCCCACAGCGGGAGCACCGGCGGCAGCAAGATCACCTATACAATGGGGCCTGCTGTCCTGGCTGCTGTCCGCGACGCCCGTCAGCAGATTCTGGAAGTGGCTGCCGAACTGCTGGAAGCTGCTGTAGAGGACCTGGAAATCGAACGGGACCGCGTCGTCGTGCGCGGCGTGCCTGATCGCTTTGTGTCCTTACAAAGGATTGGTCAGGTGACCACGGCCTTTGGCAGCCGCTATCAACCGATCTATGGTCGTGGGCGCTCGGCTCTCAGCTCCTCACCTATGTACGCGGCCCATGTAGCACGTGTCGCTGTTGATCCCGAAACGGGCGAAGTGCGAGTGCTCGACTATCTGGCAGCGCAGGATGTTGGCTTCGCTATCAATCCTGCTGAGATCGAGGGACAGATTCACGGTGGCGTGACCCAGGGCATCGGCTGGGCCCTCTTTGAGGGCTTTGTCTATGACGAGCAAGGGCAACTGCTCACAGCCACGCTCATGGACTACGCCCTGCCCCATAGCACCGATGTCCCGACCATTACTCCTCTGCTTGTTGAGGTGCCCTCCGAACAGGGCCCGTTTGGCGCCAAAGGCGTCGGTGAGCCGCCAGTCGTGCCTGTAGCTGCGGCCATTGCCAATGCCATCAAAGCGGCCCTGGGTGTCCGCCTGACTCATCTGCCTATGACGCCCGAGCGTGTCCTGTCAGCTCTCCAGCAGCGGCAAAGCCGGGCAGGCTAAATAAAGTCAGTAAGCACGGCACAGGAAATCAGGCTGTGACCTGCCCTGCTCAGTATGCCTCGTCTGGCTCTGGCCTTCCTTTCTTGCTGAAAGAGGCTGGGGCCTTCCTGCCTGAAGCCAGGAGCCAGCTAGCTCCTCCCGCCTGTTGCTTCCCCTCATCGAGGAGGAGCTGGCTGGCTGGTCCCCATCTGGCCGGCATCGCGAGGAATAAAAGGCCCAGCTTCGGCTGTTATGTAACAATAAGAAATGTCGTGAAAAGGCTGACCCCTCCTCACCGATTAGCTCTTCCTTGACAGATCAAAAGAGCGCGTGATAGTCTGTCTTTAGCACGACGCGACAAACTCGATGAACATAGTCAACAATCGAAAGGTGTAGAGCGATGGGCGAAGCGTCCAGGGAAATCATGCGGCGCGCGCGCGAGCTAGTACCGGAGTGGACGCCCGATCAGGTACATGAGGCTCTCAAGCGCAAGGCGGAGGGGGCCCAAGATCTGGTCCTGGTTGACGTACGAGAGAAGCACGAGTGGAGCGAGGGCTACATTCCCGGTGCGCTGCACGTGCCGCGTGGCTATCTAGAGCTACAAATTGAAGAGGCGGTACCTGATAAGACAAAGCCGGTGGTGCTCTACTGCGCTGGTGGAGTGCGCTCGCTCATGGCGGGAGCCACCCTCAAGCAGATGGGCTACCAAAACGTCATCTCAATGGCTGGCGGCTTTGGTCAATGGCGCGCCCGTGGCTATGAGGTGGTGCAGCCGCGCACACTAGGAGAGGCGCAGCGCAAGCGCTACAGCCGCCATCTGCTTATTCCCGAGGTCGGTGAGGCGGGGCAGTTAAAGCTGCTCGACTCGCGCGTCCTCTTACTGGGCGCGGGTGGTCTTGGCTCGCCGGCAGCCTATTATCTGGCAGCGGCGGGCGTAGGCACCATTGGCGTCATTGACTCAGACGTCGTTGATGAAAGCAATCTCCAGCGGCAGATTCTGCATAACGTCAGTCGCATCGGCAAGTACAAGGCCGAGTCGGCACGCGAGACCATCGAGGCGCTCAACCCTGATGTGAAGGTCATCACATACGTTGATCGTCTCGATGAAACAAATGTTGCGCGTATTATCGCCGACTACGATGTTATCATCGATGGCACCGATAATTTTCCGACGCGCTACCTGCTCAACGATGCGTCGATCATCGCCAATAAGCCGGTAGTGCACGGGAGTGTCTTCCGCTTTGAGGGGCAGGTCACAGTCTTCAAGCCGCACGAGGGGCCGTGCTATCGCTGTCTTTACCCGGAGCCACCTCCGGCCTCTCTGGCCCCAAGCTGTGCTGAGGCTGGCGTACTGGGCGTCCTGCCTGGCGTGATCGGCCTGCTGCAGGCGGTGGAGACCATCAAGCTGCTGCTGGGCATTGGTGAGCCGCTAATTGGTCGTCTGCTGACCTACGATGCCCTGGCTGGCGAATTCAATGAGCTGAAGCTCTATCGTGATCCACAGTGCCCGGCCTGTGGCGAGAACGCGCATCCAGAAAATCTGCCGACCTACGCTGATATCTGTGCCGTCTCGGCTTGATGGGCTGCTGCCAGCGAGGCATGTGCTTGCTGTTCCAGTAGCGCGGAACAAGTGGCTTAGCAGTAACCCGCTACAGCCAGCGGCACTCGGCGGGCCCCATTGGCATGCAGGGAACAGGCCAGCGCTGGCGCAGGCGGGCGTCCTGGTGTGCCTGCTCGCTCGCGCTAGCGCTCTGTTGCTCTGCTAACTTGGTGAGTGAGCAAGGGCTAATGGTAGAGGAGCGGTGGCACTATCTGATCCGAACAGAAAGGAGTAGGAAGGAAGCTATGGCAACAGTGCAGCTTGCCCCAGTCTTACGCGCAGCGGTTGGGGGAGCCAAATATGTCAAGGCCCAGGGGAGCACCGTGGCGGAAGTGCTGGCGGATCTCTATCAGCGCTATCCCAGCCTGAAAGAGCAGATCCAGCCGGAGGAAGAACTCAGCCGCTTTCTCAATATCTATGTCAACGATCAGGATGTGCGCTACCTCCAGGGCCTGCAGACAGCAGTGAATCCCGACGATACAGTAATCCTGCTGCCCGCGATGGCTGGCGGAGGCCAGGAGGACTAAATAAGGAAAACCATCATGCGCTATAGCAGCATACTGGAGACCATTGGCAATACGCCGCTGGTCGAACTGAAAAGTTTCAGTCCGCGACCGGGCGTGCAGATCTTCGCCAAGCTGGAAGGGGTCAACCCCTCTGGCAGTATTAAGGACCGCATCGCCAAGCGCATGATCGAGGAGGCTGAGGCCAGCGGCAAGCTGGCACCGGGCTCGATCTTGCTAGAGCCTACGAGCGGCAACACTGGCATTGCGCTGGCGATGATTGCGCGGGTCAAAGGGTATAAGTTCGTTGCGGTGATGCCCGATAACGTGACGCGCGAGCGTCGCCAGTTGCTGGAACTCTATGGCGCGGACATCATCTTTTCGGACGGGTCACAGGGGAGCAATGGCGCTGTGCGCTTGGCGCAGGAGCTGGCGCGCCAAGATGAGCGCTACGTGATGCTCTACCAGTATGGCAACTCGGCTAACCCTGATGCCCACTACTATGGGACAGCCGTTGAGATCATCAACGATCTGCCCGATCTCGACGTGTTTGTGGCTGGTCTGGGAACCGGGGGAACCCTCACGGGGAATGCACGCCGCCTGAAGGAGCATAACCCTGCCATTCGGGTAGTAGCTGCCGAGCCTATGCAGGGGGAAAGCGTCCAAGGCTTACGCAGCCTGGGAGATGGCTTTGTCCCGCCAGTACTGGACCTCTCTCTGCTCGACGCGCGCATTCTAGTCTCAGGGATCGACGCTATCCGGCGCACGCGCCAGCTCAAGGATCAGGAAGGCATCTTTGCCGGCCCTTCTTGCGGCGCGGCTCTGCATGCAGCCTTACGTGTGGCTGCCAGCATGGAACACGGTAAGATTGTGGTGATCCTCGCCGATGGCGGCTGGAAATATCTCAGTGAGGATCTTTGGACGCGCGACCTGGGCGCGCTGGAGGAAGATCTGGAGAATAAACTCTTATGGTAGCAGAAACCTTTGTTGTGCGTATCCCCCGTACAATGTATGCGGAGATGGTGGCCCATGTCACCGCCGGCTATCCCAATGAAGCCTGTGGCCTGCTGGCCAGCAAGGATGGTCGGGTGGTGAAGAACTACCCGACCCCGAATGCGGCCGAGCACCCAGATGATTTCTCCGAGATCTCTTCCCAGGACTTGCTGCGTATTGCCAACGACATCGACACCTATGATGGGGAGATGTTCGCCTACTATCATTCTCACCCGCGCAGCGAGGCCTACCCTTCTGCTCGTGATATTGAGTGGGCCAAGCGCAATGGCCTCTACTACATTATCTTTTCGCTACAGTACCATCCTGAACCTCCCTACGCGCGCGTTTTCTCCATCAAGGCCGATGGGAGTGTCAGTGAGGGCAAACTAGAGCTAATTGATTGATCGAGGCTGGCAAGCGAGTGGGGGGCTGGTTAGCCGGCGATTGCTTTGCGCTCGCTGGCGCTCCGTTTTGTCGGCCCCCATCCTTCCGGCCTGGTGCCTCTCAACGTGCCAACCTGCCCCTACAAGCCAGAACGCTCAAGCTGCCTGAAAAAGCGCTCTAACTTGTGAGGGTCAAGGCGGCCTTCCGTGCGCACCGAGCTACAGAGATCGAGGCCGAAGGGAGCAACCTCCTCAATAGCAGCGCGCACGTTCTCGGCGCTGATGCCGCCTGCCAGAAAGACAGGAATTGGAACCAGCTCGCGGATGCGCCGGCTAATCGTCCAGTCATGCACCTGACCAGTGCCACCGAGGATTTTGACCGGCAGGTCGGGCCGGCCCGAATCGAGCAGCAGCGCATGGACAAAAGGAGCAACCTCCAGCGCCTCTTCTATGGCTTCTGGGCCGCGGACATGGATCACCTGCACCAGGGCGATACCAGGCAGCGCCTCGCGTAGGCGCTGATGGCTTCCTGGCGGCAGGCGATCAACGAGCTGCAGCGTATTCGTGCGGCAGCGACGCTGCTGCTCAATGATCGCCTCAACGTCCTGTAGACTGGTCAGCAAGAAGGAGGCGATGGGCGGAGGAATAGTATCCGCAATCTCAGCGATCAGCGCTTCCGAAATGACCCCTGGTCCGCTCGGCATCTGCGAAACCAGGCCCAGGGCAGCGGCGCCGTAGCTGATCGCCAGTCGTGCCTCCTCCTTACTACTGATGCAACAGATCTTCACACGTGGTCTCTGTACAGGCTCCATCGCTAAGGCTCCTTGTCTTGGCTGTGAGGCACTCTTCCTGAGAAAGGGGCCTACCAGGCAGCTCGCGCCTGGCCTGCTTGAGCGAGCGCCGGCTCAGGCGTTCCCGAAGAAAAGAGCTGCCAGAAACACCAGTATACCACTCCCGATAACCTGCACAATAGAGACCAGCCATTTCGTGCCAAAGTAACGATGACGGATAGCGGCGATAGCCAGCAGCTCGGCGGCAACCACCAGATAGGCAGTAGCCAGAGCAAGCTGCAGATGGGTGATCAAGAACGGAAGCGTATGCAGCGAGCCACCCACAAACGTCATCAGACCCGTAATGGCGCCGCGAATAATGGGGCTACCGCGCCCGGTCAACACGCCATCGTCCGAGAGCGCCTCTGAAAAGGCCATGCTGATCCCTGCGCCCGTCGCCGCGGCCAGTCCGACCAGAAAGGCGGTGAAAGGTCGGTGCGTCGCGAAGGCCGTAGCGAAGATAGGAGCCAGCGTAGAGACGGAGCCATCCATCAGCCCGGCCAGACCTGGCTGAACCACGCGCAGTAAGAAGTGGCGCGAATCCGTATTCTTGGTAGCGATCCCGCGGAGAATCTCGGCCAGCTCTACCTTCACCCGCTCGAATTCCGAAGGTCGCCG
This sequence comes from Thermogemmatispora argillosa, assembly GCF_059696725.1. Lineage (NCBI taxonomy): Bacteria > Bacillati > Chloroflexota > Ktedonobacteria > Thermogemmatisporales > Thermogemmatisporaceae > Thermogemmatispora > Thermogemmatispora argillosa. Next base: position 4,410,939 of record NZ_AP019377.1, read on the forward strand.
CTGTAAGACCTCCTGCACGTCTGATGTCATCTCCTCCTGTACGGTTGTTTCATTGTCCGCTTGTCGGATCTCGGCCTCCGAATGCTGTGGCATAAAAGGACTCCCTACCATGCCTGTAATCGATTGATCCAATTCTCGAACCTGCGGGATCAGCACCGGATGAGCTGAGGCTAGCGAGGCTAGCGCTCATTCAAGCTCAGCCGCCTCCGGCGGTGGCTCCCTTCGTCTCACCTGCTCTGTCTGTGCCTTCTGGCGACAAGCGGCGCACTGGCCATAGAGCCGCACCTCATGAGAATGCAGCTCGATCCCTGCCGCCTGGGCTGCCATACGCAGCGCCTCCTCCGAGAGGCGCACATCAACAGGCAGATCGAGGAGCGCCCCGCAGGTCGTGCAGATCGCGTGGTCGTGACGCTCGATGTGCCCATCATAGCGACAGGCTTCATCGCTGCGCCCCAACTCGCGAATCAAGCCCTGCTGCGCCAGGCTGTGCAGAATACGGTACACACTCGCCACCCCGATGCGAGGACGCACCTTGCGCACAGCCTCATAAATCTCCAAGGCGGTCGGATGATTATGGCTGCTGCGCACAGCCTCCAAAACCGCCTGAGCGTTGGCGTTGAGCGTCTCCTTCATAAAAGTCGTCGGTTTCCCCAGACCCTGACATTAGGGTCACCTAATAATGATAATCATTCTCAGTATTCTGTCTCTATTGTAGACCCAGAGAAGGCTCTTGTCAAGGGAAACGTCCTCCTTCACGGGAATGCGCCAGAAGGAGTGATCGCTGCGAAGGCACGAACGAGCAAGCCGAGGCAAGAGAGAGAAAGAGAAAACAGCAGAGAGGTAACTAAACAACCGGCTGGGGAGCTGGCCTAGAAGGAAGGCTCTACCGGGGAGACCAACCGCAGGCCAGCAGGAAAAGCTCCCTAACCCAACCGGTCATCAGCCATCGCTATTGCGTTGATATCTGCATATTTAGCGATGTGCAGGGCGTAAAGCAGCCACCAGCATGGCCACCAGGCTCAGGACAAACGACACCAAGAAAGCCACATGTAAGCCGTGCATAAAGGTAGCCAGAGCCGAAGGAAACTGGCCCATACCGCCGCCATAGACAAAGACCTGCATCACAGCCTGCATTGGTACCCCCTTCAGGGCCAGGGGAAAGACAATCGCAATACTGAGCATCTGGCCAGTATTATTGAGCATGCCCAGCAGCCCGGCGGCGGCCCCGCGCTGGTGGGGAGGAACCGAGCTCATGATGGCATTAGTATTCGGCGAGACAAAGAACCCGGAGCCACCCCCCATCAAAGCCATGTAGAGCGCAAGCAGCCAGAACGGCGTGGTTGGAGTAATCGTTGTCAAGCCCAGCAGGCCAAGAGCCGAAACGGCCAGGCCGATCGGTGTCAAAATGCGGGACCCAATATAGTCCGAGAGCCGGCCACTCAGCGGGCCGATGATCATAAAAGCGGCCCCGAAGGGAGCAAGCATCAACCCGGCGGTCAGCGGATCTTTCCCATAGGGTCCCTGCAGAAAGAAGATCAACAGGAAAAGCACAGCCCCGCGAGCAATTCCATTTAGCAAACCGCTCAAGCTGGCCATCGCAAAGAGGCGCTCGCGGAAGAGCTGGATCTGCACAATCGGGGCTTTCATGCGCGGCTCAATCAGCGCAAACAGGAGCAGGCTCACCAGCCCCACCACCAGAATAGTCAGAGTAGCTGCCTCGCCCAGCAGCGGGAAAGCCACCATCGTCAGAGCCAGCAAGGAACCAAAAAGACCCACCGCCAGCGTCAGGCCGCCAAGCCAGTCGATGGGAGTCTGACGAGCGGGACGCACTGGCTCGCGCAGGCGCCAGATGCCCCAGAGCGTGCCAAAAGCAGCCAGAGGGACATTAAAAAGGAATACCCAGCGCCACGACCACTCGGTCAGCAACCCCCCAATAATGGGGCCGATTAAGAAACCTGCCGCCCCGGCGATCTGATTAATACCCAGGCCCAGGCCAACCTCGCCCTTGCGAAAGGCATCCGTCACAATCGCTGTGCTATTGGTCATCAGCAAGGCGGCCCCGATCCCCTGAATCAGACGACCTGCTACCAAATCGGCACCGTGAAAGAGCGGCTGGGCCAGGCCTGCGACCAGCGAGCCGAGGGCAAACAGCAAAAAGCCGCTATTGTAGAGGCGCTTGCGGCCCCAAATATCGGCCAGGCGACCAACGATAGGGGTCAGGACAGTCAGCACCAGCAGGTACCCCATCAACGTCCACATAATCGTAAAGAACGAAGCCTGCAGCTCCACCAGGATCGCAGGCAAGGCGATCAGCAAGGCCGAACCTTGAATAGAGGCCAACAAGGCGCCCACAGTGGTCACTGATAAGGCTGTCCAGCGATAACTATCCTTCTGGTTGCCGGCCTGAGCCTCAGCGGGAGCCACCATCTGCTCGTGAACAGTGGCCATCTCTGGCGTCAAAGGCGTCGAAGAAGACTCCGAAGAAGCCTGCATAATAAAACCTTTCTTCTCTCCTTTTGGCTAAAGTACCTGTTGAGGGAACGAGACAATAATAAAAGGAGGAGAAATCACGCAAAAAGAGCGAAAGGGCTGGAAGCCAACGAAACAGAGTGAACAGGCGCTTGCAGCAGGGTGAGAGAGCGTGTGGCAAACAACCCCTCATCAACCCTCGATGAGGCGGCGCAAGGCGGGAAGCGCAGCGACGAGACGTTCGCGCTCAGTCTCACTCAGGCGAGCCAGGCGGCGCTCGAGAGAGGCCAAGCGGCCACGATCGTACAATTGAACCAGGCGTTGAGCGCGAGCCGTTGGCTTCACCCAGACGGTGCGCCAGTCGGCCTCATCGCGGCTCCGTTCAAGGTAGCCCTGAGCCTGCAAGCGCTTCACCATTGCCGTCACCGTTGAGGGCGTCACCCCGAGCTGGCGGGCCAACTCCTGCATCATACAGCACTTGCGCTCAATGAGAATGCGCAAGAGGCTCAACTGACCGCTCGTCGTACGGATCTCCGAGAGATCCTCACGGTCAGGCTCAGCCAGAACCTCGGAATTGAGCGCGTCGGCGTGCATCTGGCGCAGCACCTTGGGGACAATATCCAGCAGCTCCATTGCCAACGCTGCGCTATCGTCCAGCGAATCCGGTCGCATGGTCGCTCCTTACTTACTTTGACAATCTAATTATATGATAGGCAAACTAGCGAAGCAAGTAAAGGGAAGAAAGCTGCCACAGCAGAGCTGACGGCAGAGTCCAGTAGCAATTTTGCCTGAACTATGCTAGAATCGCCCATGATACAGAGACCAGGAAAACCATCGCAGGCAAGGAGAACGGCATTTGGCAACGCACGACAAACGGTACGTTATCATTGGAAACGGGATCGCCGGCACCACAGCCGCCGAGACCCTCCGCAAACTTGATCCGAACTGCAGCATCCATCTCATTACGAACGAGCCTTATCCACTCTACAACCGTGTCTCATTACCGCGTTTCCTGCAGGGAGTGCTGCCAGAGCAGAAAGTAATGATACGTGACTTTGCCTGGCATGAGCAGCGCCGAATCTGTCTATTGACCGAGACCCTGGTAACAGAGGTCAACACAGATGAGCGCGTTGTCGTAACGGAGAGCGGGCAGCATTTCCCCTACGATGCGCTGCTGATTGCAAGCGGGGGGTGGGCCAAACCGCTGCAGGTGCCGGGGGCTGCCGGCACGAAACACATCTACAACTTTGTCACCCTGGATGACACGAAGACTATTATAGCGCGCATCCTCGAATCGCGCACAGCGCTGGCCTACGGTGGCAGCTTCATCTCCTATGAGCTATGCGACGGCTTTGCCATGCGTAAGCTGGAGACGACCTGGCTCATGCGTGGACCGTACTGGCTACGCAACTGTCTTGACCCCGAAGGAGGGGAAATTGTCGACGCCATCGCCAGACGTTTTGGCGTCAATGTCATTCACGGTGACGAGATTAGTGAGGTGGTCGCACGGGATGGCGTGCCGGCCTACGTCAAGACGAAGCAGGGGCGTGAGATCCAGGCGGACATCATCGGGGTAGGGTTAGGCATTACTCTCAACACCTCTTTCCTCAAAGGCACGCCTATCGAGGTGCGCACGGGGGTGGTAGTGAACGAGTACCTGGAAACGAATGTGCCGCACGTTTATGCCGCCGGCGACGTTGCCGAGTTTTACGATCCGACGATTGGCCGTCACCATACGATGGGGACCTGGGATAATGCCTTAGCGCATGGCCGCATTGCTGGGATCAACATGGCTGGTGGCCATGAGCCATATGTCGATGTTCCTACCTATACTAGCCCACTCTTTGATGTCAACATCGCTGTTATTGGCACTGCCGAGTCGAACAATCCCGAGCTAGAGAGTGTCTCGCTGCGTGAACCGGGCGAAAAGGGCCATGAGAACTACCGCAAGCTGTTTTTGCGTGACAACAAGCTCGTTGGGGCGGTGATGATTGGCAGTCCCAAAGGTCGCAAAAAGCTTGTCGAGCTGATCAGAAATCAGCAGGTGCTGGCCAGTCCTGCTGAGCGCGAGGCGGTCCTGACCCTGAAATAACGCTCCTTTTGGGCTATCGCGCTTGACGAAACTGGGCTGGTCGGGTACCGTAGGTACCATCAAGTATTGTCAGACTCGCCAACTCGGGCAGGTCGTGATTACGCGCCGGAGCGAGCATATGCAGGAGGGAGTTCGTGGCCGTTTTCTGTCCGCATTGTGGCAAAGCTTTGCCCAGAGAAAATGCACGCTTCTGCAATAATTGTGGTCGGTTTCTGCCTCCGACGAAGCACTCTGCTCCTTCCATTACCACTAGTGGGGAGTTGCCCCCCGAGGGTTCTCTACTAGCTCAGGAGCCAGGTAGCAAGGTGCCGACTCCTGGGAATGTGCCGCCGCCCTGGTTAGATCAATTGGATCGGGAGGTGGCTAGTCGCCGCTGGAGGACCCCACGCCGTGACTCGCTTGAGCGTTTTCCCGACCTGCCTCGGGAGACGGCAACTACTTTTCAGGCCGATGCGTCAGGCTCATCTGGAGGCTCGGCCTCCGTGCAGTCAGATGCTGGGTCTGGTCCTTCGCTCTCAACGTCGCCTGCCTCGTCTCGGTCTGACCCGCATGCTGAAGAGCAGGAGTCGCCTCCTCTGGAGAGCCAATCAGAGACTGCAGCGGTGGCGGAGGCCTGGCGTCGGGCCTGGCTAGCAGATGCTCCGACCTCGGCGGTCCCCGCAGCGCGCTCTGAGCCAGCTCAGAGCGAGGGTGGAGCGGAAGGGGGAGCGCGTTCTACCCGTTCGTTTTCCCCGCGTGAGTTGCATGTGCGCGTTTGGGAAGAGAATGAGACGTTGATTATGCCTCAGCCGGACAAGACCAGTGAGGCTGAGACGCAGCAGCTACCAGGGGCGGCTGCGCTGTTGGAAGGGGGGCCCCAGGCCGATAGGGTTGCGACTTCTACCTCGTACGAAGGTGAACCGCCGCAGAGGCCTGTCCTGGCGCCGGAGCCTACGGCCCAAGTTACGACAGAGGATCTACGGGCTGGTCTGCAACGTGACCAGGATCAGCAGGCTCTTGACGATCTTCCCACAATGCCGCTCAAGGCCAGTCCTGGGCCCGGGCTGGTGATCGAACGGGCCTCGACGCCCCGTCCTCCGCAGTTGCAGAAGCGTGGCATAAGCAAGGAGCCGGAGATCGCCGAAGCTGAGCAGAAAAGTCCTCGCTCCGGCGCCGGTGGTATTGATGAGCTCGACACCATGCGGCTCGCGGTCCAAACTCCGAGCTCGGGGCAGGAGGCAGGCTTGCGGCGCTCCCAGCCCGTTACGCCTCTCCCAGCCTCTCCGATTACGCCCTCGGGCTGGCCGGCTTCCTCGCCGGCTGGAATGCGAGAGACGCCCCTCTTTGGGAGACCAGCCGCGGGAGCCGGGGCGGGGGCGCCCTCCTTCATGACACCGGAGACCTCTGGCTGGAACAGCGGCGAGGCCGGGCGGGCATCGCAGGGAGCCGCTGCCTCTGTTCGCCAGTGGGAGGCCGAGGAAACCGCGGCTCTACCGCAGGTGGAAAAGTCCCCTGCAACACTCACCCAGCGATCAACTGCACCCCAGGCGGATGCTCCACGGAGACGCAGACGACCGCTGGCCGTGGTGGCTCTCATCCTGGCTTTGCTGCTCATCAGTGGCGGCTTAACCGCCTGGGTGGTCGTTTACCAGCCTTTTAGCGTCCCGCTCATTACTCAGCCTCTACGCGCGTTTAGCGATCAGCGTCTCGGGATAGCGCTCTCCTACCCGCAGGGGTGGAGCTATCAGATCGATTATCAGAAGGGGAAGGTTACCTTTAGTGACAGCACGCACACAGGACAAATGGTGATCCTGGTGGCGCCGGCTGGTGAACAAGACCTATCCCATTATCTCCAGAAGGAGGCGGGCCAGATAGGTCTGACAAACGCCAAGCCGGAAGCCTCCCTAACCTTCGGAGGCGCAAGCTGGCAGCAGCTGCGAGGAACAGCGACCATCGCGGGCGCCAGTTATACAGAAACTCTGCTAGCCACCACGCATGCGGGGCACCTCTACACATTTATACAGCTTGCATATCAAAAAATCTACACAGATGAAGAAAAGCAGATCTTTGCGCCGGTGCGTGCCTCCTTCCGCTTTCTGAACTAAGTGTAGACGGGCGAGACCGGCGAAACTGGGGAGGCTGGCTTTGCGTGGAAGAAGTGATCTGTCTATCCCCTATCGCGACGGAACTATGTTATAATGTGCGCGATATCCGGTGCTGGCCTATTCCCCCCGGGGATAGGTCAGGTACCGGGAGACGGGATAGCGGATAGCTCCCCATGCTTCACGATCGACGGACAGTGTGGCGTAGATCTGGTGATCAGAAAGGAGGGCGTGGCGGTAGAGCCCAGCCGCCGCGCAGACCTGGCAGGCTTATGGAAGACATTCGTTTCGAACGACACTTCCGCACACCCTACTCAGAAGGCTATTACATCATGCAGGGTAATAGCCTGCAGAACAGCACACGCCTTGGTACCATTGACATCCATTTCACCACAACGGCGGTGCACGGTACCCTGATCCTTGAACGCGAGCTGGAGGAGGCTGAGCTGACCAAACTGATCGAGCAAATCGATGAAGATCTGGTCCTTTCAGCGGACATGCCGCGCGACGACTTTCTGGTGAGCGTCTACGTCGGCAGAGATGTCGGCTTCTACAGCGATGAGTATTTCGCCGGGGAGGGTGAGCGAGGAGCCGACCTCAGCGATGAGGACGAGGTATAAGGTGGTGGCTGCTGGCCCCTCCTCGCCGCTGCCCTGCAGGGAGGCTCACACGGTAGCCAAGCCGATAGATCTCGCTGGGCGGGCGGGATTGACACGCCGCGCTGCTAGTCTTCCAGCAAGCCGCGCCGCATCGCATACTTGACCAGCTCGGCGCGGCTATGTAGATTCAATTTGTCCATAATGTGGGTGCGGTGTGTGTCAACGGTCTTGGGGCTGATAACGAGCCGTTCGGCGATCTTCGTATTGGTATAGCCCTCAGCCACCAGCTTGAGAATCTCCCGCTCTCGCTCAGTCAGGCTCTCGTAGCTATCCTTCTCCTCACCGGCGCGCACACGCTGGAGATAGTCACCCACCATAACCGATTGAGCCACCGGCGAGAGATAGACCTGGCCATTCTGAATGACATGCAGCGCCGAAATCAGGTCTGTATCGGCGGCCTCCTTCAGCATATACCCGGAGGCTCCTGCCCGTAGGGCCTGGAAGATATACTCATCATTCTCGTGCATCGTCAGAATGAGCACCTTGGTCTCAGGCACCTGCTTTTTGATTTGCCGTGTGGCCTCGATTCCACTCATATCGGGCATGGTGATATCCATCAGCACAATATCGGGCTGGAGGCGAAGCGCTTCCTGGAGGGCCTGGCGGCCATCCTGCGCTTCGCCGACCACCTCCATATCGGGCTGAGCATTCAGCATCATCTTCAGGCCAGCGCGCAGAATCGTGTGGTCATCGGCCAGGAGAATACGAATCTTTTGCGAGGCTTTGGTTGTCGTAGTCATACCTTCACCGGACCTCCACGCGGTTGCTTCTCTGAAGGCGTCAACTCAGGGTAAGTGACAGGCGCAGCGTCGCTCTGGCGCAAAGGCAGGCGCACCTCGATCGTTGTTCCCTCGCCAGGACGCGACTTAATCTCCAGGGTGCCATCAAGAAGAACGGCCCGTTCCTGCATGCCGGCCAGACCTAGCCCGCGTTCCTGGCCCGGCGTTTTCATCAGGGCCTCGACATCGAAACCGCAACCATTATCGCTAATCGTAGCGTAGACGGCTCCTTCCTCCTCCCGCAAGACAATAGAGACCCTGGTAGCATTGGCATGGCGGGCGGTATTGGTCAGAGCCTCCTGGACAATGCGATAGAGCACGGTCTCCATCTCAGCGGGTAGCCGACCCTTAAAGCCTGTGGCCGAAAACTCGACCTCGATGGAACACTTTTGTTGATATTCTTTAATATACCAACGTAAGGCCGGCAGCAGTCCCAGGTCGTCCAGCGCACTAGGGCGCAGATCAATACTCAGATTACGGATGGCGCGCAACGTCTGATGAGCCAGATTGCGCGTATCGGCGATGCGCTCGCGGGCCTCGGGGCTGGTCACCGACTTCTCTAAGATCGCCAGACTGATCAGCAGGGAAGTGAGCATCTGACTGGTTTCATCATGCAACTCACGAGCGATGCGCTTGCGCTCCTGCTCCTGAGCATTGATAATCTGCGTCGAACGCAAGCGCGAAGCCTCATCAATAGCTTCAAGCATCACATTGAAGGTAGCAGCGAGCTGATCAGCCTGGGGATCAAGCCCGGTCAGAGGAGCGCGCAGAGAGCGCTCACCCTTCTGGACCCGGCTCATGACCTTGCCGAGATCCATTAGAGGCCGAAAAGCGATCTGCAGCAGCAGGAAGTTCAGGGCCACACTCACCAGCCAGCCCACTGTAATAAAAATGATCAACGAGGTAGGAGTCGCCAGCCCTTGTCGGCTATCATTCAAATGGGAGGCCAGCCAGGTGCCGCCGGTGGCGCCAACAAAAATGATTAAGCTATTAGCAATCAGAACTTTATAGAAGATAGGCAGGCTCAGGAGGGGTCTCAGCAGCCGTGGCCAGCTCTGCACCCCCGACCCGGCCAGGGTAGTCTTGCGCTCCATAGCTCTCGAACCTCTCTACGCTTGGCAGAGAAAAGCCTCCCTCCTCTTTTTTAATTGTAGCGTTGGGGGGCTTGCCTGTCAAACCAGAGCGTGCTGAACCCTCTCTACCCTCTCTTTCTCTGCTTCTCATCTAAATGCCAAAAAACATGATGAATGTATTCCTAATTAAATAACAATGAATATCAGCTTGGTTTTTTTGGATACTCCCGCGCTGATGGTAGCCGCTGGTTGCGCAGCAAGGTGGCAGCGCATAGGCTCCGCCGGCGCAGTAGTGAAATGGCAAGAGCAGCCTAGAATCAGGTATTTACCTGATGCTCCCCTCGGGTTCCCATGCTATAATCTTCCGGGTAGCAAAGAAACCTCCCTACTGGCCTTTCTGCCCAGAAGACAGGCAGAATCTTCTCTGGAGAGAAAGGACAGAGAAGGGATCACCTGACTTAAGGGGCTGGAACGAGCAAAGCTCATCGAACGGAGCATAATCCAGGGATCAGAAGGGCGTGAGCGAGCTAGCGACTGGCAAAATCAGGTAAACACCTGATGCTCTCCTCAGGAGAACTCTGTAATCTAACAATGAAGGCAGAGAAAAACCAGCTTGTTCCCAACAGAGAGCCGGGGAGGGCTAAGTGAGCATAGGGCAGACAGGGAGAAGCGTGGGGGCGGAAGAACGGAGAAGCCAGCCTGTCACCTGCCTGACTAAGCCTTACCCATCTGGCGTCGGCGCAGCCTCTTCCTACTGAGAGAGGAGAGGGAAGGCCGGGCCGGGCCAAGAGCATACCACCGACCCTCGTGGGGAGGGGTACTCAGGGGGAGAGCCGGTGTGGTATAATCTGCCACGCAGCTGAGCGCCCATCTTCCGTCTCGCTATGCTGTCAGGCCCCAGAGGAATTGAGAGGCAGCACGCTAGGAACCTCTGGGCGGGAGCTCAGATGGTTGTCACGCTCGCTGAGGGATGAGAACAGGAGGAACTGTGTGTGAGTTCACTACCTGAAAAGAAGAGCTTGCTCGACATCATCACGCAGAAGATCGTGACGAGCCAGCTCTGGCGATCGATATTCCGCCACGGCTACCCGGACACCCCACTCAACCAATCACTGGTGATGATGGGGAATGTCTTCCTGCATCTGCACCCGGTGAAGGTAAGCCGCCAGGCTATGAAGATCACATACACCTGGTGTATGGGAGGAATCTCCTTTTTCCTCTTCCTGGTGCTGACCCTGACCGGGGTCTTTCTCATGTTCTATTATGTCCCTGAGACCCACACGGCCTATCAAAACATCAACCAGCTCAGCAGCGCGGTCTCCTTTGGCCATCTGGTGCGCAACATGCATCGCTGGGCGGCCCACTTGATGGTCGTCTCCGTGACGCTGCACATGATCCGCGTCTTCTATCATGGGGCCTATAAACCGCCGCGTGAATTCAACTGGGTTGTGGGTGTGGGCCTCTTCTTCTGCACTCTCTTCCTGAGTTTTACTGGCTATTTGCTGCCGTGGGACCAGATCGCCCTGTGGGCTATCACTGTAGGAACAAACCTGGCTCCCTACACGCCGATTCTGGGGCAGCCAGTCTACCAGGTGCTGGTAGGTGGCCCCGCGGTCGGCCAGGCAACGCTGATTCGCTTCTATGTCGGGCATGTGATCTTGCTGCCGCTGGCTACAGCTATCCTGCTGGCAGTGCACTTCTGGCGCATCCGTAAGGATGGTGGAGCGGCAGGACCGCCGCCGCCGCCACGGCGTGAGCTAGAGGCTCGCCTGGCAGAGGCTGAGCAAGGGCTGGCGCGAACGGCTACGCGCTAGGTAGGCTAGCCCTTGCTCGCGAGGCGAGGGAGTGGCCTGGGCGGCACTCCTTCGCGGCCTAACAAAACCCGCTCAGGGATTAGAATAGCAGCCGTTGCCGCCTCTGGCTGGCTACCTACCCGCCCGGTCAGTGGCCGCTTGGAGCAACCCGGCTGGTCGGGTCGGGTCGGGTCGGGAGAAGCCACGCTCAGGGATTAGAAGGTGAGAGGATACGACAATGGCAATCGAACAAGAGCCGAAGGTACAGACGCAAGCAGCGGCAACCCAGCGGCGCTATCGCACGCTGGCGGTAGTGAGGCAGGAAGCCATCACGCGCGTTGAAAAACCGCTGGAGGACTCGGTCTTTGTCTGGCCTCATTTGCTGGTGCGGGAGTTCTTTGCCTCCACCATCGTGATGGTCATGCTGACCTTACTCTCGGTGGCGATCGACGCGCCCTTGCGGGAGCCAGCGAATCCGAACGTCACGCCGAACCCGGCCAAGGCTCCCTGGTACTTCCTGGGCTTGCAGGAGCTGCTGCACTACTTCCCACCAACGACTGCCGGTGTGCTCATCCCCGGGCTGGTGCTAGTGGGGCTGGCTTGCCTGCCCTACGTGGATCGCAATCCCAGCCGTGCCTACGCAGACCGCAAGATCGCCATCGTGACCTTCACGATGTTTGTGGTCTTCTGGGCCTGTGTGACTCTGGCCGGGAGTTTCTTCCGTGGCCCCGGCTGGGTATGGTATTGGCCCTGGCAAGGTCTCTTCTTTGACCTGTAGGGAAACTCTGGGAAAACGGAAGGAAAGGATCTGTTCTCTATGAGTATGGATTTCCCGCCGCGGGATGTAGATAAGCCACCCTTGACACCGCAGCAGTACGAGGTGCTCCACGGCGGCGGCGCGGAGGCTGCCGAGCTTGCCCGGCAACGCCTTTCGCGCCGGCGCTTTCTGCGCCGCGCCACGCTGGCGGTCTGGGGCCTCTCGGCGACTACTGCGGTGGCCGGGGCGTTGAATATGCTCTATCCGAATCTGGCTGGCCAGTTCGGCTCAGCGCTTAATGTAGGCAATAAGAGCGATTTTCCTGCCGCTAAGCCCTCTGAGGCCAAGCTCGATCAGGCTGCCGTCTTCTATCGCCAGGAGGCCAAAACCTATGTGATTCATCTGGCGAAGGACACGCCTCTGCTGCTCTCCGGTCAGGCGCTGAGCGATCAGCTGGATTCGGAGTGGATTGTCAAGGATAGCGATGGCTCGTACTGGATAGCGCTCTATCAGCGCTGTGTCCATCTGGGCTGCACGGTGCCTTTCCGTGATGACTGCGTAAGCTTTAAGTGCCCGTGCCACGGCTCGCACTATAATGTCGATGGCGAGTTCCTCGATGGCCCGGCGCCCCGCAGCCTGGATCGCTTCCGCATTCTCTTCCAGGGTGAAAGTGTGATCGTGGACACGTCTCAGCTGAACAATAAGGTTCAGCATCCCGATGCGTCCACGCGCCTGATCCCCGAGCCGACGATTGCCTGCGCCTGATGCTTGCTTACTTGCTAGCTTGCTTTCTCTCCCCCGGCCTCGCGCCTGAGCGGGCGGACAGGTGGGTAGCGGGTAGGTAGATAAGTAAAGCAGGTACCAGGCGCGGACTAACCTGTCTGCAGTGGGACTGCCGCGGCTTGAGGTCAGTGGCTATGCTTGGCTCGCTTTGCTGCCTGCCCGGTCCCACTGGTCAGTGATTGGCTCTGGTCAGCAAAAGGAAGATACCGCCCGCCTGCCTTGGCGTGGGTCCCTGGTGGAAAGCGGGTGAAAAGAGCAAGCACACAGGAAAAACTCTTGGAAAGGTAGAGCTTATGATCAATCCTGTCCAGGCAGCTATAGGCATTGTCGTGCTGCTGGTGACCGTTGGTGGCCTGCTCTATCTCTTTTATTCGCGTACCAATGCGGTTGAAAAGAGTGGCTATGGGGCGCTGATAATGCTCTCCTTGATTACGCTGATGATCCCTGTCTTTTGGATCATGGAGAGCAATGGCCAGGCGATGGCCAAGGCCCAGCAGCATCAAACTGCCCTGGAGCGCGGCGCTGAGCTTTATGCTCAGTACTGCTTCCAGTGTCATGGCACCAAGGGCCAGGGGCGGGTCGGCCCCAGCCTGAATAATAATCCCCAGGTCAATAAGTTGAGCGATAACGATCTCCTGCGCATTATTAGTGCAGGTATCTATAATACGAATACCAATCAGCTCAATGTGGCGATCATGCCAGCCTGGAGCGAGGATTATGGGGGCCCGCTGACCAACATCGATATCCAGTACCTCTTTGAGCTGATCCGCTCGTCTGATCCTGATTATCTGAAGGCCAATGGTCTGCCGGCGGGGAACGGCTTCGACCAGGTGCCGTCTCTCATCCAGAAGAACAATCCGACGGCCTATCAGACGGCGGTGGCGCAGGAGAGTGCCGGACAATTTGGCAACCCGGTCGATCTGACCTCGAAGAAGAACATCACGATCGATATCGTGACCTCGCCCAGTGGGGCGAGCTGTTCACCGGCCTGCTATGATCCCATCTATGTGAAGGTGAAGGTTGGGACCACAATTACCTGGGTCAATAAGGATACGCAGGCCCATACGGTCACGGCTCTGCAGACAGAGGATCTGAACAATAAGAAGATCGCCTCTAATATCTTCGACTCTGGCCTGTCGAAGCCGATCCTGACCAATGGCACCTTCACCTACACAGTGACGATGGATGCCTATAATCTGAATAAAGACCATAAGGTCTACTACTACTGCCAGTACCATCCAAGCATGGTAGCTGTACTGCTCATCGTGCCCTAGTCATGGAACATGATGAGGGTACGAGCGGCCTGCTTGGCCTGGCTGCCGGCCTCATCTGGCTCTGCGCTCCGACCGTTGCCCTTTTGAACCAGGCTGAGGTGAGGCTGAGAGAGGGCGCGGGCTATAGGCTGGCAGCCACGTGGGTGCTGGGACAGTAGATACGCCTCTGCTTCAGCGCAGATGTGCGTGAGAGCGTCTTTTGCCGTGCAGGCAGCCGGCAGCACGTCTTAGGAGACGGGAGCTGTGGAGCGAGCGACTGGATGGCTCTGCCTGCTTGCTCGCTGATCATCCGCAGGGAAAGCTCTCTGCAGACTTGCTGCTTCTGGCAAAAGGCGCTCTGATCAGAGCGGGGCTTCGTGCCCCATAGCAAGCATGTCGCCGCAACTGTTTGTGGTACATGTCGTTGAAAGGGCTGGCAACTATGCAGAGAGTTCAACCACGGGAGCTGCCTGAGCGCATGTCGTGGGCACGTGCCCTGATCTTTGGTGTTGGCTTCTTCTTTATTACAGCCTTGCTGATTGGGCAGCTTCCGGGCTATATTTTCGACGAGCTAACGGCTTCGACGCTTCAAGGCATGGAGCAAGGCTCCCTTGCCCTTGGCCTGGTTTGTCTGCTTGGTTTCTTTGTCGTAGAGGTCATTGTCCTCCTCTTTGATCCCAAGCCAGTGCTACCGCCCATGCTCTTTGTTGGCCTGGGCGGCGTGCTCTTCATTGGCGGGCTGGCTCTTCTTCTGTGGGCGGTGCTCACGCCGGTCACGGCGGGAGGAGTCACGACCAACAGCCAGTACTTCCCCTCGGCAAACTTCTTCTGGAACCCGGTCCTTGATGGCAATGTCCTCTGGCTGGAGCCGGGAGCGATTGATTTTGTCATGATCGCAGTCGTGCTGCTCATTGCCGGAGCGGCGGCCATGTTCTACGGCGGCCTGGCGCTCAAGGAGCAGCGCGATCCTGATCGCAGTGATCCTGGCACCACGCCCACGATCCGGGGGCTCACAGTACTGGGCAGTGTAGTGCTCTTCGCCTACATGATCTTCTCGATGCTGGTTGATCCCAACGCCTTAGCGGCGCGTATCAATCCCTCCTGTCCCACGGCGATTGATTTTGCCAAGGGCTGTGGCATGATTACCGGCCTCTTCGTGGTAAACGCCATTGAGGGCACACTGCTGGCGATCGCTGTGGCCGCGACCCTGGGAGCCTTTGCCCTGCGCTTGCATTACCTGATGCGCCCGGTCCGCAAGCGGGTCATGGCGCCTTTCTACGCGGTTGGGGTCAATCTCTTGCCCTTCGGTCTAGTCTTTTTGCTGCTCTGGTTCCTCCTCTATCCTTTGCTCACCTGGATTCACAGTTGGTCTCTGGCTGGCCTGGGTGATTGGCTGACGGTCTGTGCGCGTAAGTCGGTGGTGCCTGGTTCCTGCACCTTCTCGCAGCAGGCGGGATACATCGTTGACGCTTTCCTGACGATGAATTTCTTTGTCCTGCTGATGGCAGCGATCCGGGTCTGGCGCACCAACCGCAATATGGTCATCATTGGAAGCTTTTGGGTTGCCGCCATCCTGGGATTGGCGACCCTGGTGACCCACCTGCATCCCGAAGAGGCCCTGATTGCCCTGCTCCTCTGTGGAGGCACGCTGGTCATGGTCACAATTTGGACGAGCGTGGCACGGCGTGAGTTTGCGGTGGTGGGCGAGCGCAATCTTGGCTGTCTCGGTCAATGGCTCGTCGTGGGGACCTGTCTCTTTGTCTATATCGCGGCCTTTGCTTTCTTCTCAATCCCTGGCTTCCGTGAGACAGAGCCTAACATCACCTTTACGCCAGGCCTTCTGATCCCTGGCAAAGGAGCACCGGATGCCATCATTGTCTTTATCTTGATGGGCCTCCTCGCCGCTCTTCAGTTCTACTTCCTGGTGCGCAATCGCTACAAGGTATAAATAAACAAAGAAGATGAGAACAGGGAGGCTGCAGCGGGCCGCTTGCAGGGTGTTGCAAGAGAAAGCCTGTTGCATGTGGCCCAAAGGTATCCGCAGCCTCCCTGTTGCCTGCTGATCGTGTGAGACAAGGCTCAGCGAGCTTCAGAGCGTCGTAGGGCTGCCTGGCTGGCACTCGCCAATCGCGAGGTGATCATGCTTGTAGAGGGCCTGCGACGCTCTCTTTTTTGGGCGCTGGATGATGTATAATGGGGGACAGAGTGTGAGAACGGGAAGACCAGGTAAACGTTATGCAGGGTGAGAGTCCGTTGAAGATTTTAATTCTCGCTGCGGAAATCGTGCCCTTTGTTAAGGTTGGCGGCCTGGCGGATGTCGTCGGCGCCCTTCCCAAAGCTCTGCAGGCCCTGGGGCATGATGTACGCCTGGCTATGCCGCGTTATCGCCAGGTTGATCCCGAGCGCTTTCAGCTCACGCCGGTGCTTGAGCGTATCACGGTGGACATGAATAAGTTCCAGGCGACAGTGAGTGTGCGCCGGGGCACAATCGGTAACGATATTCCTGTCTACATGATCGATGCTCCTCGCTTTTTTGAGCGCGAGAATGTCTATGGCTATACCGATGACGGGGAGCGCTTTATTCTGTTCTGTCGCGCCGCCCTTGAAGCCATGCGAGCGCTCGGCTGGTCACCCGACATTATTCATTGCAACGACTGGCATACTGGCATTGTGCCGAATTGGATGCATACTATCTATCGTCATGATCCGTTTTACGCAGGTGCGGCAACTGTCTACACGATTCATAACCTGGCCTATCATGGCATCTTTGGGTATCGCATCCTCGAAGTAGCCGGGGTAGCGGCCAACGGTTTCCTCTATCCGCAGATCGCCGAGCTGGCGAATGTGGTCGATATTATGGGGCGAGGCATCCTTTTTGCTGATGCCATTACTACGGTCAGTGAGCGTTATGCTCAGGAGATTCTGACGCCCGCTTTTGGCGAGAAACTGGATCACTTGCTGCGTTCCCGTAAAGATCGGCTCTTTGGTATTTTAAATGGTATTGATTACGAGGAGTGGAATCCCGCCAATGATCGCTATATTGCTGCAACATTTGATGCCAACACGTTAGAGCGACGGGCGGAGAATAAGCGAGCGCTCCAGCAGCAGGCCCACTTGCCTACACGCCCCGATGTTCCCCTGTTGGCCATGATCTCGCGCCTGACCGATCAGAAAGGCTTCGATCTCCTCGCGCAGATCGCGCATCCTCTTCTGGCTCAAGGGGTGCAGTTTGTTGTTCTAGGTATTGGCGATCCCCATTATCAGGAGCTGTTCCAGCAGCTGAAGCAGCAGTATCCTGATCAAGTGGCCAGCTTCTTTACTTTTAACACGGAGTTAGCCCATCGTATCTATAGTGGCAGCGATATGTTCCTGATGCCCTCGCGCTTCGAGCCGTGTGGCCTCGGCCAGATGATTGCCATGCGCTATGGCAGCGTACCCATTGTGCATAGCGTAGGAGGCCTGGCTGATACGGTGCATGAATATGATCCGCGCAGTGGCGAAGGCAACGGCTTTACCTTTACCCGCTATGATCCCTGGGAGCTGTTTGCGGCAATCGTGAGGGCGCTAGAGCTTTATCGCTTCCCGGATATCTGGCGCGACCTCCAGCGTCGTGGTATGGCGGCAGACTACTCCTGGCATGCTTCGGCTGTGCGCTATGTTGATGTCTACCGCAATGCTCTTGCTTTCCATCAGCAGGGAAAGTAGGCGAGCAGGCGGGTCGAAGGTGGGCCGAGGATAGCGGCCAGAACGACTGCTGGGGAGAAGCCGCCGAGCTATGGCAGAGGAATGCTGCTGGAGTCAGGAAGGAGCTGGGGGGCTAGCGAAAGCCCCATCGCTGAGAAGGCTCGATCCTCCCTTAGAGGGGAAGACCCTGGAACGGCTCATCCCCAGCCTTTACAGGCTTGCCCGGCTCGTAGTGGAGACGAGCGCCAGTACGGCGCATCTCAAACCTGACGCAGGCTCAGCCAGACACAGGTCCCTTTGCCGGCGACCCCTTCGCTTTCTAGCCAGATCTCCCCACCCATCTCTTGAAGCAGCCGCTTGCTAAGGTAGAGACCAAGACCCTTGCCCTGGGGCGCCAGTCGCTGAGCCGTCTCTAGCCGCTGGAAGGGTTGAAAGAGACGTTGCTGATCCTCGGGAGGGATGCCGACGCCCTCATCGCGGATGGCAAGATAGATGCGTCGTTCTCCTTGATCCACCGTATCTATAAGTGGTGGTGCACTGGCTGGCCTGGTCTCGGTGAGCGTGATGTGGAGGCAACTACCTGGACTGGAGTAGGAAAGAGCATTGTTGAGTACGTTACGAAGCACCTGGCGCAGCTGTAAGGGCTGTGCCATGACATCGCACTTGCTCAGCTTCAGCTCAAGCTCCCGCTGTTCGAATTGCAGGCGAGGGGCGAAGGAGGCCAATACAGAAAGCACTGCTTCTTTCAAGTCAAGGCGCTCAACGCCACCAGATTCACCGGAGCGCTGGGGGAGAATAATTGAGTCGAGGATGAAAGTCGCTTCATCGCAGGCATGATTAATTTGCTGAAGATACTGATCGCAAAGCTCCCCAGAGATCTGCTCGCGGTAGCAGCGCAGCAGCTCGGCGTAGCCCTTAATAGCGGCGAGCGGTGTTCTAACCTCGTGGTTGAGAATAAACAGGAGCTGCTCGCGGCTCTTCTGATCCTCGATGAGCTGTTCGTTTTGCTGGCGAAGCTGTCGGTCTTCGTGCTCGATATGCCGCACTTCGCTGCCTATCTTAAGGAAAGCGCAGCCGACGATGAGGATCTGGACTATAGCGAAGATAAGGTTACTGTAAATAAAGGCATTAGATGATCTAAAAAGGAATGGTATTATGATGAGGCTAATGAGATTCAACAAGCTGATTATCACCAGCACAACGCAAAAGAGGCGCAGGCAGGTGTGAAGCATGGCCATGTAATTTTTCACCGTGAAGACCCCTTCGGACAAGGCTCAGAATGAGTGGCTGGTCCTGTTCTAGGACAACGAAGATGGTCTCTTGCCAATCTCTTAATTATACTCTTGGATCTAGCCAAACAGAAAAAAAACTGTTGCTGTCTGCTTCAACTGCTTTCGCAAGCGCGGAATAGCCTTCTACGAGAAAGCAGAGGCTGAGGCTACAAGACGGCCATTCGGGCTGTATTTAGAACAAGGAGGATGAATGATAGCCTATCTGGACTGCTATTCAGGGATCAGCGGCAACATGTTCATCGGGGCCATGCTTGATGCCGGACTCTCGTGGGAGAGCCTGCAGGGGCTACTAGCTCTGCTGCCAGTGGAGGGCTATCAGCTCAGAAGAGAAGTGGTCAAGCAGGGAGGAATCCAGGGCCAGCGCTTTGAAGTGGTGCTAGAGAACCCTGAACAACCAGAGCGCCATTGGTCTGAGATCCGTCGCTTGCTGGAGCAAGCCCCGCTCCCCGCCCGGGTGCGAGAGCGAGCGCTAGCAATCTTTCGGACACTGGCAGAGGCAGAGGCGAGCGTGCACGGTGTATCTCCCGAAGAGGTGCATTTTCATGAGGTGGGAGCTGTTGATGCCATCATCGATATCGTCGGAGCAGCGATCGCTATTGACCTGCTCGGGATCGAGCAACTCTATGCTTCGCCGTTGCCACTGACCACTGGCACGGTTGAGACAGCGCATGGACTCCTGCCGGTCCCAGCTCCAGCAACGCTGGAGATTCTCCGGCGCGTGGCGGCCCCCTGGCGACCCTGCCCGGCCCAGGGAGAGCTAGTAACGCCGACCGGCGCAGCGATTCTCGCTACGCTTGCGCGCTTCGAGATGCCCGCTATACGGATTGAAGAGGTAGGCTACGGCTTTGGCCATCGTCAACTGCCCTGGCCCAATTGTCTGCGCCTCTGCCTGGGCCGCGCTGAGCAAATAGATGGGCAGGCTGGCGAAGCGCTCGATCGCGATTGGGTGACCCTGATCGAAAGTAACCTGGATAATACAACGCCGGAGCTACTGGGGGCCCTGATGGATGAGTTGCTGAGTGCAGGAGCTCTCGATGTAGCTTTCTCACCCTTGCAGATGAAGAAGAATCGACCCGGCACCCTGCTGAGCGTGTTAGCCTTGCCAGAACAGAGCGAGCAGCTAGCAGCCCTGATTCTGCGCTCCACAGGAACGCTCGGCGTGCGCTTGCAGCAGATGCAACGCCTCAAGGCTCAGCGTTACCAGGAGGAACTACCCACGCCGCTGGGGCCAGTGACGGTGAAGGTCAAGCGCCTGGGCAAGCGCATTGTAAGCGCAGCGCCCGAATACGAGAGCTGCCGGCGCCTGGCTCAAGAACATAGCATGTCCCTGAGTGCCGTCTATGATCTTGTGCAGCAATGCCTTACAACCCACCTCCAGAGGCAAACCGAGAAGCCATCTATCGCTGAAGGCTGATCGTCAGCAGAGCATAACAAGGACAGCATCATTGACATGGAGCCCAAGAGATCTTTTTATCAGCGACAGCCGAGACAGGAAGAGCAGGAGAGCGAGAGCGAGCGAGTCAAGCAGGGGTATGATGAGCGGCGCTTTCGGGACTTCGTAGAGGACCAGATTCGCGAAGCTCAGGAGCGAGGCTTGTTTGACCATCTGCCAGGCATGGGCAAACCGCTACGCCTGGATGAGAATCCCTATGCCCGTGACAAGGAGTTGGCCTATCACCTGCTCAAAAGCAATGGGTTTGCTCCCCAAGAGATCGAGCTGGCAAAGGAGATTCGCAGTGAGCTGGAGCAGGCGGATGCCAGGCTGGCCAGGCTCCGCGAGCGCCGTCAGCGGCTAGCCAGGCGGCGTGTTCCACCCTTCCCAAGCGAGAAGCGGGCCTTTAATGCGGCCCTCGCCCAGGCGCTGCGCGACTACGAAGCGACCCTGCGCGAACTTAATCGCAAGATCTTGACCCTTAGCTTGATGGTGCCACCAGCGATGCATATGAATATGGTGGATGTCGATAGCAAGGTAAAAGCCTTCCGCGAAAGCTGTCCACCATTCCCCCTGTGACGCTCGTCTGACAGGAGCCCAGCACGACGAGGATGACAGGGACAACGGCCCGTCTTGGTGGGCCATGCGGGGCCACCTGGCCACCGGAGCTACACCGCCATCACGAGACGCGGAGCGCCCTCTCAGCTCCTGACCTTGCTGGAGAGGCGTTTCCCGCGCCTCTCTTTTGGCTGGCCTGGTGCTCCAACGCCTGCCTGACGGCTGCCGGGGACCAGAAACCTGCCAACCGCCTCACGAGGCTAGCCAATCGTTCGCGCCAGAGACCGACGGTAAGCAAATACTCCTAATTGACAGAGCGGCATAGCAGTCCCTCTGAAGACTGAGTAGACTGCCTATCGAAGGGATCGCAGATCACGGACAGAAGCACCAGGGGAGGCGAGACACGGCCGCCATGCCTGGAAGGCTATCCGGTTAACAGGCTAGCCTGACTAAGAAGAGAACAGAGATCCCTCACCAGTGAGCCGGCTCGTAGAGAAGGTGCGCGCGCGGGCAGGTGGGCCTGCCGGCAGCTCTCCTATCCAGCGGCGTACCGACCATTACCAGCGATGCGCTGCTTGGAAACGTTTTCATGGAGGTGTGACCTTGGCGACGCAAAATGAATTGGTACGGAAAGGGCTGCTTGAAGGAGATATAGATGTTGATCAAGCCAACGTTGACAAGCTGCATAAGAACGTCATTAGCCTGCCTGGTGTGCTCTACTTTTGCATCGCCGGCTCGGCCCCCATCTCGGCCATGCTCTTCAACGTACCGCCGATAGCCCAGCAAGCAGGGGCAGCCTCTCCGCTGGTATTCCTCCTGTCGGGGATTGGGCTGCTGTTGCTAGGGGTCTCCATAGTCTATCTCTCACGGCGGCTCACCTCTGCGGGCGGCTTTTACACCTGGGTTAGCCATAGTCTTGGGAAAGGCACAGCTTTCCAGGCGGGCTGGCTCATGATGGGGGGCTACGCCCTCTTTGAAGCGGCGCTGATGGGGGCCTTTGGCTCCTACACCAACAGCTCATTTGCCACCTACTTTCATATCAACCTTCCCGGTGGCTGGGTCAGCTGGGCGCTTATCGGAACACTCCTCATCTTTCTGCTCTCCTACTTTGACGTCAAATGGTCGGTCTTTGCTATGGCCCCTTTCCTGCTCCTCGAAATCAGCGTCCTGGTCATCCTAGACCTGGTCATCTGTCTCCGTGGAGGAGCGAGCGGGCATGACCTATTGCATACCTTCAGCGCTGCGGGTGCGGATCTCAAAGGGGCGACGCCGGGCGGCATGTTAGGCATCGGCATAGGCATGGCCCTGGGCGTCTGGTCTTGGGTTGGCTTCGAAGCCGGAGCTGTCTACGGAGAGGAGGCACGCAATCCGCGCGTGGCCGTACCAGTAGCCATCTTCAGTGTAATAGCTTTCCTGATCATCCTTTATGTCTGGACGTCCTATTCAGCCACCATTGGCTATGGCTGGCAACATGCCGTCGATCAATTTGCCGCTCATCCCACCACTGCCTATTACACCCTGGCCACCCACTATGTCGGCGGCTGGCTGCAGGCTCTCATGATCGTCGCCATTAGCACCAGTGCTCTTGCCTGTGGCCTTGCCTTTCACAATGGCATGGTCCGTTACCTGTATGCTATGGGGAGAGAAAGCATCCTACCGTCCATCTTCGGTAAGACGCATCCGCGCTATCGTAGTCCCCATATTGCCATCGTGGCGCAATCACTCTTCACCTGTCTCCTCATCGGCTTCTTCGCCCTGGTAACGCAGCAGCCTGGAACAGCGAACTATAGCTTTGGCTTGCCAGGCAACGGCTACCAGCCAGTAGACGGCCTGGCTCCTTATGGCTGGCTGGCAACGACAGGAACGATCGCCTTCATTATCGTCTACATCATGGTGAACCTGGCGGCCCCCCTCTTCGCCTGGCGCTTTGATCGCTCTAGCTTTGGGATCATGCGCCATATCGTAGCTCCACTGCTCAGCTCGGTAGTGCTGCTGATCCCGCTGGCCTCCTTCGTCATGCCAGCCGTCCCAGGAGCGATCGGAGACTTCTTTACCGCTTTGGGTTTTGCCCCGACCCCCTTCCCGACCAATATCTTACCTCTCTTCGTGCTGGCCTGGATCATCTGCGGCCTGCTCTACGCTAATTATCTGGCACGCCACGACCCCGAACGCTACGAAAAAATGGGGCGAATCGTACGCGGCGATGTGTCTTAGTTAGCCTGGAAACTCCGCCAGCCAGGTGGCAGGCGCCTTCCCCCGACTCCTGACTGCCTGGCCGCCGCATCCCAGCCGGGAGAGGAACCGCTCTGGTGCGGGTACGCTCTCCCGGCTCGTTTCCCACTCTAAAGATTGGTAAATATAATATCTTCTATTTTAGCTAAAATTGGCCAATCTTGTGTTACTTTTCTTGCAAAAATTGCATAAAGCAGTAAACTCAGCATAGAGAACAGCGGACCCAGTGCCATCTAGCCGGAGGTAGAAAAGGAAGGAAAGGGACGAGGAGAGCAGCAGCGGAGCTGCTGTCGGCGTGGGTGGAAAGGTTCGGTCAGGGGAGGAAGCTCATGGCACTTTACTCAGAGGGTAGCAAGTGGCGTGATGCTCAAGGGCCATTGGCCTCAGAGGAATATGTAGTCAAAGCCATGCCAGCGGTGCTAGGCACCCTGGAAATGACCGCCTTTTTTATCGTCATTGTCTTTTTCATTACCAACTGCAACACGGCCAGCACCGCGGGGCCGGCGGCGCTGACCTATCTGGTCATAGGCGCCTTCGTCTTCTTTCTACCTAGTGTGATTGCCACCGCCCAACTAGGTGCGATGTTTCCGTATGAGGGATCGCTATATAATTGGACCCACAAAGCCTTTGGGGGCTACTGGAGCTTCTTTGCAGCTTTCTGTGCCTGGTTCCCTGGGGTATTAGTGATGGTCAGTGCCGCCAATAATGTGCTGGCCTTTATCCAGGGACTCAATCGCCAATGGGTCATGTCGCCCTGGCAGCAAGGCCTAGTGATCATCGGTACGCTCGCTCTGGCGGGTCTGCTGGCGCTCCAGCGCTTTCGAACCGTGGCCAATGTTGTCATAGTAGCCGCGGCTGCCAGCATAGGGGCGGTATCTCTGCTAGGGGGAGCGGCGGCCTGGTGGCTCCTGAGCGGCCATGCTCCTCTGAGCGACTTCGGTGAGATTCAAGCCTGGCTTCCCAACTTGGCGCCCCGAGGTGGCAACATCGCTACCTTTGGTCTGGTCATCCTGGCCTATCTTGGAGCTGAGACGCCGCTCAACATGGCTGGTGAGGTAAAACATCGGCGCGTCGTGACGCGTCATCTCTGCTGGGGGCCGCTGGTGGTCTTGCTCGGCTACCTGATTGCCACCGCCGCTCTGCTCATTGTCGAAGGGCCGACCAGCGGTGCACTCCTACCGGCATTAGTGACCACCGTTGATCTTAGCCTCGGCAAGGTCGCCGGCAATCTCCTGGCGGTCTGCCTGATCATCTTTTTTTTCACCGCCATTGTCGCTTATAACTGCAGCTATGCCCGCCTGCTCCTGGTGGCGGGTATTGACCAGCGCCTCCCTGTGGGTGTGGGACGCCTCAACCGCAGCCGAGTTCCAGCCAGGGCTATCCTCTTTCAAACGATTGTTGCGATTGTGCTCACCACACTCATCTTTATTGTGGCCCCTCTGATCGTGCATGTTGGCTCACCCGCTGACCTGACCACGGAAGTCTACAATGTGATGCTCGCCTCTTCAACGCTTGTCTGGGCTACCTCTGCCTCATTTCTCTTCGCCAATCTGATTATGTTTGCCTTACGCAATCGAGAGGCATTCCACGCTCAATTGATCTTCCCCGCTCCGATTCTCTGGGGAAGCGTAATACTGGGCCTGCTTTCAGCGCTCTTTGCCGTGGTAGATTCTCTGGTCTTCTCCTGGATTCCGACGCTTATTCCTAACAGCAGTTGGTGGTATATCATTGGGGGAGTGACCTGCTTCTGCCTCATTATTGCCGCCATTGGCAGTATGTTCGCCGCCAGTGAGGCCGACTGGCAGGGGTTAAGCGGCGAGTGAAAACCAGGCGGAGGATAGGCTACAGGGGAAAAAGCAACTGGCAAAAAAAAGAGCCGGTGGTCGGACTCGAACCGACGGCCTGCGCATTACGAGGGCGCTGCTCTACCACTGAGCTACACCGGCAAAAGCTGGCGAAACATTGGCAACTATCCAGCGTGGCTGCTTTCGATGAAACTGGCCAACTGGACCATTACCGCTGTTGATTATACTCTGGCTTGGAGTTGCTGTCAAGCACCAGTTTGGGAGGCGGACCGAAGGGAAGAAGGCTGCGGCGGCTGAGCGATCCTCGACCCCAGACCCGGCCAATGGCAAAGAAAAAAGAAGTTGCTGGCGCAAGCGCTATCCACTTCAAGCGCTATGAGCGTCCTCCTCTTCAAGACGCAAGAAAATAGTCTCTGCCAGCTCGGTCACAGGAGCAGGGCAGAGGCAGCCACGAAATCAGCGCGGAGGTGAGAGAGTGGGGGAAGAAGGGGAGCATAAGCGAGAGTGGAGAGCTGGCAAAGGTCTGGCAGGGTAGGCCGGGAGGGATGGCCCGAGACGAGGGGCCAGAGAAGCTTAAGATAGTACTCTCTGTAGGAGTTGTGCCTCCTGCGGGGCTGGTGCGTCTCTATCGAAGGAGTAGAGAAGAGGAATCTTGTTCTAGCGGCATGTCGTCTTGTAGCTTTGCCTAGAGTAGTTGCAGGCTGGGTTATGAAGCAAAGCAAAACGGTGCTCATCATCGATGACGACCGTGATGTCAGCGAGCTGCTGCAAATGGTCATCCTGGAACGCACAGACTACCGCCCATTGTGGATTGGGGAAAGCGAGCTAACGCTCTACGCAGCCCCCCACGTGAGGCCGGCGCTGATCTTATTGGACTATCGGCTGCCACGTATGCATGGTCTGGAACTCTACGACCGTCTCCAGGAGATCGAGACGATGCGAAACGTGCCCACGGTGCTGATCACGGCCTGGGATGACCTACCGCCTGAAGAGCTACGCCGTCGCGGTATCTATCTCTTGCGCAAGCCCTTTGATTTAGAGGAACTGCTCCAGCTAATGGCCCTGTTACTGCCTGATGCAGCTCCTCCCGGATATTGAAAATCACAGAGAAAAGCTCAACCAGGAGGGGATCGAACTGTGTGCCAGCATGGCGGTGCAGTTCTGTCAAAGCCTGGCGAGGAGTGCGGGGAGCCTGGTAGCTACGTCCGCTTGTCATGACAGCGAACGCATCGCAGATGGCGATCAAACGGGCCCCGAGAGGAATAGCCTCACCGGCCAGTCCCGCCGGGTAGCCGTGGCCGTCCCAACGTTCATGATGGTGGTAGACAGTGCGTACCAGGACCTGAGGAGCCTGCAGGCGGCTCAGCAGCAAGGCCCCTTTTAGACAGTGGGTTCTGATGAGCGCAAACTCCTCAGCCGTCAAGGCGGTCGCTTTATGCAGGAGCTGGGTGGGTAGGCCCAGCTTCCCAATATCATGGAAGAGGGCCGCCAGCTCAATCAGGACACTCTCAGACGCCGGCAACTGGAGCGCTTGCAGGAGCGGCGTTGCAAGCAGATAGACGCGCAACGAGTGATGATACAGCTGCCCATCGTACTCGCGCAGGGCGCGGAGAAGATAGGTAAAACCACCAGCAGGGAGCGGCGGCTCTAGCTGAGGAGGAGCAGGCAGCCTCTGCCGCGTTTCTGCTGGCCCTGATCCGCTGCCTATGAGCTGAGAGGCGGGAGCGCCTGCTTCGTCAGGCCAGCGCTCCCGCCAGCCAGGAAAAAATCCGGTCTTGCCTGCTCGTCTTGCTTGCCTTACAGCGGCATTGCTGTATCTATTGCTGCTGTCTCTCATCATCTCTCATCCAGGTCAGCCTGGTGCCCGTTTCTTCGACAGTCGAATGGTTTGTTCCTCTAAGAGAGATACGTTTTGGATAGCGAAAAAGTTGAGGGGTCCAAAAGCCTGGAGCATATTCGCCGGCGGACCCGCGAGACAGGTGCCAGCGCGCCTAACAGCCCTTTCTCCTCTCGACAAGGCAGCCCCAGTATGGTAATATGGGATCAAATTTTATATCATCCGCCTGCGACAAGGAGCGAACGGGCCTGAGAAGGTCTTGCTTTCTCAGGATCAGGGTGAGGGGAAGCGGTTCCTGCCAGTGGCGCCAAAGAAGATAAGTATTCCCGCCTGCGTCTGCTCCGTAGCTGTCTGAAATCGATGAAGCAACGCGAAACCAGGGATCAACCCATTCAAGCGGCATCACGGCGCTTGCTACTCGCGACGTCGAATCGCGACAAGCTAGAAGAATTGCGCGCGCTTTTCCAGGATCTGCCTTTTCGTCTGGTCTCTCCGGCAGAGATTGGTCTGACGCTGGAGGTAGAGGAGACCGGGCAAACCTTCCGCGAGAATGCCGAGCTAAAAGCGAAAGCCTATGCGCAAGCTGCAGGCCTGCTGGCACTGGCTGACGATTCTGGTTTGGAAATCGATGCCCTGGGCGGGGCGCCTGGCATCTATTCGGCCCGTTTCCTGGGGCCGGAGACCCCCTATGAGGAGCGCTTTCGCGTAATCTTGCAGCGCCTCCAGGGGCTTCCGCCAGAGCAACGCACGGCGCGTTTCCGCTGCTGCATCGCGATAGCCGAGCCTTGGGGCTACTGCCGCACGGTTGAGGGGGTCATAGAAGGCCAGATCGCAGAGGAGCCGCGCGGCAGCAACGGTTTTGGCTACGATCCGATTTTCCTCGTTCCCGAGCTTGGGAAGACCACAGCCGAGCTGCCCCCGGAGGAGAAGCATCGCATCAGTCACCGGGGAAGGGCGGCTCAACTGGCACGGAAACTGCTCGCAAGCTGGCCTCCCTTCGCTACTTCTGCCGACCTGCTCGACTCTTGGCCCTAGCTGGATTTCGTGGCTAGAGAGGCTGCGTGAGCGTGTCAGCAGGTTCTGCAAGAGAGCGAGTGAGCAAGCAGGAGAGAAAGATTTTCTATGGGGAGAAAGCCGCCTATCCGGGTCGCGCTTGATCTGGAAACAACCGGCCTGCATGTGGAGCAAGATGCCATCCTCGAAGTGGCTGCGGTCAAGTTCCAGGGCACGACGATCCTCGATCGCCTTGAAACGTTGGTGGCTCCAGGGCGCTCTATTCCATATCGGGTGCAGCGTCTGACGGGGATTACTCCCCGCCAGCTGATCGGTGTGCCCTCGTTTGAGGCGATTGCCCGCAAGCTACAGCAGTTTGTCGGCAGTTTTCCGATAGTCGGACACAGCATCCCTTTTGATGTCAGCTTCCTACGCCGGCAGGGATTAGCCTATCATAATCAGCTGATCGATACCTTCGAGCTGGCCTCGGTCTTACTCCCCTCGCTGCCAAGCTACAGCCTGGGCTACGTTGCGCGCTTTCTGGGGGTTCCCAGCTCTCCGGAGCGCCATCGGGCAATGGCTGATACCCTGCTGGCCATGCATGTCTTCCTGGCCCTCTATGAGCGTCTGCAGGCCATTGATCTGGCGGCTCTTGAGGAGCTTGCTCATCTCGATGCCCCTCCCGATTGGCCATTATTGGAGTTCTTTCGCCAGGAATGGCGTGAGCGTCAGCGAGAGCAAGGGCAGCAGCGCGGCTCTATCTGGGGCAGCCTCGGCCAGCATTTTGCCGCTCAGTTAGGCATGGACCCGCGAGTGCTCTCGTTTGCGGTAGCGCGTGCCGGGCCACCGCTCCCTACGTCGGCTACTGCCTCTTCGGCCGAGCAAGCTCGCCCATCCCGGCCTTCACCTGGGGCCGAATCCGGCTCCGCTAGCCGGGCTCTGACCTCGGCGCTCTTCTCGCCGGAGGCTGGCTCTGAGCTTCTGGTTCTGGCCGAGGCCAGACGCTCAGAGTGTGAGCGTGAACGCCTCAGCGGCTACGAGGCAGTGCAGCACCTCCTACACGAGACACTGGCTCGCTTTGGAACAGCTTTAATCGAGACAACTCTTGGTAGCGATGACTATCTACCTCTCTTGCTCTCTGTGCTCGAATGGCTGAAGCATGTGGCTACGCGAGTTAGTGAAGCTGAGCAGCCTGGCCCCCGCCTGCTGATTACCTGCGCTTCTGCTCATGCCGCCTATCGCATCAGAGATGCGCTGCTGCCGCGTCTACAGGAGCAGCTTGGCGCGCGCTTCACGGTGGCCTATCTGGCCGAGCGTGATGGCTACCTCTGTCTGCATCGCTGGTTTGGCGCTGCCCAGGTGCGATTAGGGAATGGCCCGCGCTCGGAGGAAGCCCGCGCTTTTGCCAAGTTCACTCTCTGGGCCCAGGAGACCTTGACCGGTGAGCGGGGAGAACTGACGCTGTTGCCCCATGAGGTCCCGAGCTGGGAGCGTATCTGTTCGGGAGGAGAGCGCCTCGTAGCCAGCGATGAGCGCCTGGGCAGCATCTATGAGCGCTGTGCGTATCGTCGCAAGGGGTATTGCTTCTATCAGCGGGCTGAGGAGCGGGTACGGGCCGCGCAGATTGTGATCACCACCCATGCAGGGCTGCTTGATGACTTGTCTTCTTCTCATTCACTCCTGCGCGAGATCCCTTATCGTCTCATTCTGGACGCTGATTTGCTCGAAGAAGAGTGGGCCCGTCGCAGTGGCGTAGAGCTGAGTCATGGGCGCCTGCTAGCGCTGCTGCAGACCCTGGGAATGGAGCTACAAAATGGGCGTTATCAGGGGTTGCTCGCGCTGGCCGCTCCGGTCTTACGAGAAGGGGGAGGCCTCCCCGTTGGAAATGCTTTGAACGTCGCTCCCTCTGCCACCGTGACGCGGGCCGAGCTGGATATGCGGCTGCTCTCGTGGTTCCAGGCTCTGCGCCAGGCCTGCGGAGCTGCCAATCACTTTTTCGGGGCCTTGACCCATCTGCTCGATGAAGCCCTGCATACGCCGGCGAGCAGCCAGGGGACGCGCCATGAACGTGGACGTTCTTCCACCGCGCGCAATCAGAACGCCAATCCGCGCTTTGCCGAGCGTCTTGATCAGGCCCTGCGTCTCCAGCGTTCGCTGTTGAATCTAGAGAGCTGGGATGAGGCTGCCCATGCCTGGCGCCAGCTCTCGCAGCATCTGCAGACGGTAATCGAGTTGTCTCAGGAAGCGGAACGCTTACTGCTGATAAGCGCTCGCGGACGCGCCCGCCTGGAGCAAGGAGGACTGCTAGTCGATGCGCTGGCGGCGGAGTTCGCCATCAGCGCTCAGCGCCTGCGGACCCTCAAGGAACAGGGAGATCACGCCTTCGCTTTGGCGGAAGGTGAGATGGTCTATTGGCTGCGCGTACCGCCCGCTTCCCTTCATCCTCTGCCCCGGAGTTTAGAGACAGCCGCTTCTTCTGCGGCAGCCGTCGAGCAAGCGCAGGAGCATGCTCCTGCTCTCTATGGGCAGCCGATCCAGATCGCGCCCATGCTGAAGCGCCTGCTCTTCCATCCCCAACGGGCTACCATCCTGGCGGGCGTGGCCTTGGCCGTGGCTGGGGATTTCTCCTTTGCGCGGGGCCGACTGGCGCTGGAAATGGAGAACTGCCCGGCTTACTCGCTGGAAGGCGATCATTGTGCTCAGACACTGCTGTATATCCCTAATGACGTCCCTGAGCCAAATATGCCTCAATATCAACGGCATCTCGATGAGGCCATCCTGCAGCTGGCGGAGGCCCTAGAGGGGCAGATCCTTGTCTTATTTACCTCTCACGCCGCATTGCGCAGCTCATACTCTTTTATTAAAGCAGCCTTAGAGGCGCGCGACATTCTCTTGCTGGGGCATGGAATCGATGGCTCCCCGCGCCAGCTCTGGCAGATTTTTGCTGAGCAGCCACGGGTGATGCTTTTTGGGGCGGGAGGCTTCTGGGAGGGAGTGGAGGAGCTACCGACGCTGCCGTCCTGTCTGTTTATTACCCGGCTGCCTATGCCGGCCCTCAACGATCCTCCATTGGCGGCGCGGGCCGAACAATATGCCGACCAGCTTCATCAGATGACGGTGCCTGTCGCCGCACTTCGCCTGCGCCGCACCCTCAATCGCCTGGCCTGGAGCAGCCCTAAGCGCAACAGTGTCATCATTTTTGATCGGCGCCTGATCTCGAAGGAATACGGACAGCTAATCCTACATTCGCTGCCGCGTTGCTCACAACGCCAGGATAGCGTTGTCCACATGCCCGATGCCGTTCTGGACTGGCTCACCTCTGAGGGCCTCGGTGACCAGCTAACGCCCAGCTCTGGGGCGGGCTAACTTGACCCGGGCCCCCGCCCTATGGTATCGTACTGGCATTGAAGAATGGCAGGGCGTAGCAGTACATAGCCTGTTGAGAGCGGCATAGTGATGATGAGTGCGGAAGAGCGTGTTGCGCTGGCCCTTCCACATGGGACGGTCTCCTTGCCAGCCTTTTTGCCCGATGCAACGCATGGGGTAGTCCGTGCGGTTGACAGCCTTGATCTGGAGCAGTGTGGCGTCCAGGCGGTCGTTATGAATACCTTCCATCTCATGCAGCGCCCTGGCTCCTCGGCGGTGGCGGCTCTCGGGGGATTGCATGCTCTGAGCGGCTGGCGGCGTCCCATTGTGACCGATTCGGGTGGCTTTCAGGCTTATTCCTTGATTCGTCAGAATGCTCGCTATGGCCACCTGACAGAGAAGGGACTGACCTTTCAGCCGGAAGGGGCAGCGCGGCGTTTCTTGCTCACGCCCGAGAAGAGCATTCAGTTGCAGGTCAGCAGCTATGGCAGCGATGTCGTGGTCTGTCTGGACGATTGCACTCACGTTGACGAGCCGCCTTCCAGACAGCGCGAGTCGGTTGAGCGAACGATTGCCTGGGCACGGCGCAGCAAGGCTGAGTTCATGCGCCTGATGGAGCAGAAGAAGTTGCCGCCCGAGCGCCGTCCGCTGCTGTTCGCGGTCGTGCAGGGAGGGGGCGATTTCGCGCTGCGCCGTGCCTGTGCTGAAGCTCTGTTGGAGATCGGCTTTGATGGTTTTGGGTTTGGTGGTTGGCCACTGGATAGTGAAGGTCAGTTGCTGAGCGAGATTGTGGCCTGGACGCGCGAGCTGATTCCGGCCCGCTTTCCGCTGCATGGCCTGGGCATCGGCCATCCTCTCAATGTGGTGGCCTGCGCCCGGATGGGCTACGATCTCTTTGATAGCGCTATGCCAACGCGGGACGCTCGCCACGCGCGGCTGTATTGCTTTACAGAGGACCCCGCTACAAGTAGCCTTGATCCCGATGGGTCGTGGTTGACCTATGTTTATCTCAGCGATGAACGCCTGCGCCGCGAGCGACGACCTGTTTCGGCTTTCTGCGATTGCCTCTCTTGCTCGCGCTATAGTCTGGCCTATCTGCATCATCTCTTTAAGGTCAATGATGCCCTCTTTCTGCGCCTGGCGACGATCCATAATCTACGCTTTATGGTGCAGCTAATGCAGCGCCTGGAAGTGCTGTTACATGGTCAGCAAGTGGCAGAGCAGCGAGAGCAGCGAGAGCAGCAAACAGCTCAGGCAACTGGTTGAGGCGGTACGGGCGAGCCGCAAGTATCGCTTTCTCTATGGGGGAACGATCGCCTATGTGGGCGCCCGTGAGCTGGCCCGCCGCGCCAATCTGGAAGAGGCGATTAAGGCCACCAAGCGCCGGCTGCATCAGATCGCTGGGATGTACCTGGCTGGAGAGGCGCCATATGCACGCTGGCTGGAAGAGTTACGCCTGGCACGCGAGAGCAACGATCAGGAGCAACTACGAGCGGCCTGTCGCCGGGTGATGTCCTGGCATACCTCAACCCGTGAGCGGCTCGCTGTGCTCCCGACTTTTTATGAGCGCTTGCTAGCTGATTTGCCGTCGGTGAGGCGCGTGCTTGATGTCGCCTGTGGTTTCCATCCATTGGCCTTGCCCTGGATGCCGTTTTTTAGATCCGGCGGCAGCACCTGTTACTACTACGCCTGTGACATCTATGAAGATTTGGCCTCCTTTCTGCAGGAGGTGCTAAAGGTGCTGGGGGTGCCTGGTGAGGCGACGGTTTGTGATATTGTGCAGACGCCGCCGGACCTCGCCGTCGATCTGGCCTTCGTTTTGAAAGTGCTGCCCTGTCTGGAGCACATCGAGCCAGAGGCTGGCCTGCGGCTCCTGCAGGCTATCCAGGCTCGCTATTTGCTGGTTTCCTTCCCGGGGCAGAGCCTTGGGGGTGGAAAACGTGGAATGGCGACCTACTATGAAGCGCGCTTTCGATCCCTGGTCGCTGATTGCGGCTGGCGGCTTGAGCGCTTCGCCTTCCCTGGGGAATTAGTGTTTCGCATCGAAAAAGAGTAAGCCGGCGCCTGTCTCAGCAGACAGCGAGAAGAGAGGAGCAGAAGCAGGGGCGAGCGGGAGAGAAGTAAGCCGGCGATCTCTGGACTGTTAGAGGAGCTTGTTTCACATGGTCGTGTCTTCTTCGGCTGATGATGAAAGGAAACAAACGGCGCAGGCATCTGTCCGTGTGGTCTACGGTGCCTGCCCCCATGACTGTCCCGATGGGTGTGCTCTTGAGACCCTGGTTGACGGGCAGGGAAGAGCGCTAGCTGTCCGCGGGCGAGCTGATCACCCAATTACCCGCGGCTGGCTCTGTGCCAAGGTGAACCGCTATCTTGAGCGTGTCTATCATCCTGAGCGCCTGCTCTATCCCCAGCGTCGCAAGGGGCCAAAGGGCAGCGGCTCCTTTACGCGCATCAGTTGGGAGGAGGCCTTTGCCGAAATCAGTGAGCGCTGGCGACAGATCATTGCTGAACACGGGGCGCAGTGTATTCTACCCTATAGCTATGCCGGCACCCTGGGATTAGTGAATGGGGCGGTGGCGGATTCGCGTTTCTGGAACCGCCTGGGGGCCTCGCGACTCAAGCGCGCGATCTGTGGCTATGCCGCCGAGGAGGCCGTACGCCTCACCATTGGCTGGCGTCTGGCCCCCTCGCCAGAAATGTTGCTCCAGAGTCGGCTGATCCTGATCTGGGGCAGCAATCCAGCGAGCACGGCCCCGCACATCATGCCCTTCTTGCGCCAAGCGCAGCGCCAGGGAGCCAAGGTCATCGTCATTGACCCTGTGCGCACTCTGACAGCCCGCTCCGCTGACCTCCATATTCAGCCATATCCGGGCACCGATGCGGCTCTGGCTCTCGCCATGATGCATGTCATCGTCACCCAGGGCTTGCATAATCAAGCCTGGATCGAGGCCCATACAATTGGCTGGGAGCAGTTGCGGGCGCGCATCATGCAATATCCACCTGAACGGGCGGCAGAGATCACGGGCCTGGCGGTCGAGACCATCACGGAGCTGGCTGTGACCTACGCCACGACCACGCCGGCCATGCTGCGCGTCACTGATGGCATCAACCGCCATACCAACGGCGGGCAGACCGTCCGCGCCTTGCTTTGTCTACCGGCCTTGACTGGTCAGTATGGACTAGCTGGCGGAGGGGTCATGTACAGTACCAGCGACTGGCTGCAGTGGGATGCCGAAGCCGTCAAACACGAGCACGATCCGGCCTGTCCGCCCGCCCCGCGTACCCTCAACATGAACCGTCTAGGGGCTTTGCTCACCGGCGAGGCAGATCCCCCCATCTATGCCCTCTATGTCTATAACGCCAACCCCGTGGCCTCCGCCCCCAACGCCGGCAAAATCGTCGAGGGCCTCAAGCGCGATGACCTCTTCGTCGTGGTCCACGACCTGTTTGAAACCGATACAGCGCGCTATGCGGACATCTTACTACCGGCAACCAGCCAACTTGAGCAAACCGATCTCCACAAAGCCTATGGGCATCTGGCGCTCCAATACAACGCGCCGGCCATTGCTCCCCTGGGAGAGGCGCGCAGTAACTGGGATGTGATGCGCGGGCTGGCGCAAGCGATGGGCTTCAAAGAACCCTGGCTGCAAGAAGATGCGGAAGCCGTCATTCGGGGCGTGCTAGAAGCCACGGCGGCGCGTTCAGCTCTCCTGGAGGGTATCACCCTGGAGCGACTCAAATGCGAAGGATGGGTCCCCCTGACCATAGCCGAAGAGCGGCGCATTCCCTTCGCCGACGGGCGCTTTGGCACCCCTTCTGGCAAAGTCGAACTGTACTCCCAGCAGGCGGCGGAGCTAGGCTATGACCCCCTCCCCGATTGGGTGCCCGACGCCGAATCGCCCTTTACCGCGCGCACCGATGACCAGCGCGAACGTCTTGTCCTTGTCTCGCCGGGAGCGCACCACTTTATCAGCTCCAGTTTTGGCAATGTGGCCACTTTACGCCAGAAAGAAGGTCGGCCCAGTGTACGCCTCCATCCAGAGGATGCCCGCGCGCGCGGCATCCAGGATGGTCAACTGGTGCGCCTCTGGAATGAGAGGGGGAGCTGTCTGGTCTTTGCCGAGGTAAGCGACGAGGTGCGTCCCGGAGTACTGGCAGCTAGCTCAGTCTGGTGGCCACGCTTCAGCCCCGATGGGCGCAATATCAACTGGTTGACCTCCGATCGCCTGGCGGACTTCAATGGCGGCAGCACTTTTCACACCACGCTTGTCCATATTGAGCCGGTAGCTACAGCGCCTCAGTCTGTCAGCGAACCGGAAGAGGCCGTCAGGAGCTAGAGCCGCGCGATGCGCGAAGCTGATAGAAGATCTCATAGAGAACCAGGGCCGTGGCGACCGCCAGGTTGAGCGAATCGCTGCGGCCCACCATCGCGATGCTCACCATAGCGTCACAGCTGGCCTGCTGCTCAGTGGAAAGACCCTGGCGTTCGCTGCCCATGAGCAGGACCAGAGGGAGCGGGTAGCGCAGCGAGCGATAGTCAGTCGCTGCGGCCCCGGAGGTGCCGATCACAAAGCAGCCTGTCCGCTCTTTCCAGCGACAGAAATCGGCGAAACTGGCGCGAATAAGAGTCTGGGAGAAGAGCGCGCCCATGCTGGCGCGGGCAGCATTAGGATCGTAGGGATCAGCACAATGATCAAGCAGGATCACCCCCCGAGCTCCCGCCGCGTCCGCCGTACGCAAGATGGTCCCGATATTGCCCGGGTCCTGGGCAGCATGCAAAGCCACCCAGTAGTCACCAGGAGCGGGCTGAAGCTCCTCCAGGCGCTGCCAGCGCTGACGTACGACGGCGGCCAGACCCTGGGGGCCCTCTTTCTGTGAGAGGCTGGCAAAGGCCGCCTCACTGACCTCCAGGATGGAAATGCCGGCTGCCTGAGCCTCCGCCACCAGCGAGCGCGCGAAGTCGCTACGCAGCAGAGAAGGAGCCACCACCAGTGTTTCAATTGTGGCTCTTGTCTGGAGAGCCTCGGCCACCAGGCGAATGCCCTCAATGAAAAAGCAACCGCTGCGCTCCCGTTCCTGGCGTTGGCGAAGAGCACGAATCGCTTTCAGCCGTGGATTAGCAGGACTGGCAATCTGCATAGGCGAATCTCTACCTAACCTACCGATAGCTACCTGGCTGACAGATGACTTGTTCTGCTGAGGGGACTTCTCTGGGGACAGAGAGCATCGCCCTCTCGGCCCGCTTATCATACTGTCTCTACGCTGCAAAGGCAAGTCGGTTCAGTGGCCGCTTCCACAAGCGGCCAGAGAAGCCATTGCCGACGATGGCAAGGCATGCAAGCGGCCTCTCAACTGGGATGAGAGCCGTATTTGTCAGAGGTTGCTGAGACTGTGCTATAATGAGCTTGACTCGCGGGTCTCGTCTCGTCTTCAGGCATGAAGAGGGGAAAGCATCGTGTGAAACAGCGATCAGCCAGGCAGCAGGAGAGCAGCCTAGAGCAGCAACAGCGCGAGCTGCTCCGTCACATTATTGATATAGGAGCCTCATTACGTCTAGGGATGGACACCGATACGCTGCTCCAGCGCGTATCGGAAGCTGCCTGCAAGGCGCTACGTTTTCGTTATTCCGCGCTCTATCTCAACAACGGGGCTGGTTTTTTTGAGGCGAGAGCTTCGGCAGGCCTCTCGCCGGAGCAGCATCGCTATCTGCTGGAGCATCCATTGCCCGAAGAAGCAGTCAACAAGCTCATCTGTGAGCGCTACCGTATAGGGAACTCCTACTTTATTCCCAAGGGCGACCCCATCTGGCGCGATGCGACCCTCGCCAGCTTCTTCATCATCGTCGATGATCGCGTCGAGGCGGTGCCGTTGGATTCCACCCCCTTAAGTGAGCCAGACCTGGGCCCCGAATGGCACGTCGAGGACCTGCTGATCGTCCCCCTACGAGGGGCTGATAACTCTTTGCTTGGCTTCCTAACCCCCGATTCGCCCCTCAATGGCCTGCGTCCAACGCAGGAGATCCTGGAACTGTTTGAACTGTTTGCCAACCAGGCAGCGATTGTCATCGAAGGCACACGGCTCTACGAGGAGCTAAAGCGGCATAGCGAAGAACGGGCAGCCCTGGTCAAGATCGGTCGCGCGCTCTCGGCCCCCGAAGATCCAGGGGACCTGCAGAGCATCTACCAGACCATTTATGAGCAAGTTGCGCCCATGATGCCCGTCGATGCTTTTTATATTGCCCGCTACGTGCGCGCCGCTGATGGCGAAAAGCTGGTCATGGAGTTCCTGATTGATGACGGAATCAAGTATCCAGCGGTCGAGTTCGGCCTCATCTTGCCGCAGACCCACAACATTCTCTTTCACGAGCCTGTCGGTCGCCTCATCACGACCAGCCGCGAGTTTCTCGAATTCGCCGGACTCACTGCCAGCGAAGAGGAGACGAATCTGCTAGGGAGTAACCGACCGGCGGAATCGATCCTGTTTGTACCGCTGCGTTACGGAGAAAAGGTGCTGGGACTGCTCTCCGTGCAATCCTATCGTCCCCATGCCTACACGCAGCGGCATTTAGAGCTGTTGAAAGAGATTGGCATTCAGGCTGCTATTGCCATGAATAACGCGCAGCTCTATACAGAATTGCGCGAAGCCCTCAAGCAGGCCCAAGAATCGGAGCGCCTCAAGAATCACTTCCTCATGACCGCCTCACACGAGCTGCGCACCCCACTGACGGCCATCCAGGGCTATCTAGAACTCCTGGGAGACTTTGGGGAATCCCTGGATGAGGAGGCCAAAGCGCGCTTTATCAGCAACGCGCGCCGGGCCTGTGAAGAACTAGTCCTGCTGCTTGGCAACGTCATGGACGCCAGTCGCATTGACCAAGATCGCGTTATGCTCAAAATGGAGCCGGTGCAAGTCATTCGCCCTGTCACGCTCATCCTGGAGATCCTGGAGCCAATCCTGGTGCGAGAGGAGCGGCGCATACACATAGAGGTACCAGAGGATCTACAGGTGTGGGCCGACGATCTGCGGCTGCGTCAGATTCTCCTCAACATCGTTGGCAATGCGCTCAAGTACACGCCGGCGGGGTCGCCTGTAGCCATCAGTGCGCGACGTCTGAGCTGGGAAGAACTCTGTTGCCTCCCCTCGTTGGCGGACCAGTACCGTCCGGCCAAGCCGCCGTCGGGGGCCTTTGCCCTGATTGCGGTGCGGGACTGGGGACCAGGGATCTCGCGAGCAGATCAGGCGCGCCTCTTTACCAGGTTCATGCGCCTACCCAACGCTCTCAACAGTATGCAGCGCGGTGCAGGGTTAGGGCTTTATCTCTGTCGTCAGCTGACCGAGGCGATGGGTGGCTCGATCTGGATGGAGAGCGAGGGTATCCCTGGCGAAGGCTCGACCTTCTACATCGCGCTGCCGCTCTATTCTGAGGAACAGCACAACAAGGAGTGAGTTGTAGGTGACGAAGGAACTCTCATTTGCGACAGCCAATAATCACAAGACGAGCCCAGCCAGCGCCACAACTTTAATGACCGCTGCTGGATATAGTCGTGCAGATATCCACATGCATACCAACCTGGGTGATGGCTGGGCCAGCCCGGCTCAAGTCATCAAAGAGGCCCGACGTCGTGGCCTGCGCCTCATTGCGATCACCGATCATGATCATTTGGAAGGGGCCTGGCGTGTGGCTGAGTTGTTGGCCAAGGAGCAGGCGCGTGGCTCCGATGGCCAGGAGGCGGCGCCGCCTCTTGAGCTGGTGGTAGGGGTCGAAGTCACTACGCGTGATGGCCATCTGCTAGGCCTGTTTGTCGAAAAAGCCCCCCGTGCCCAGCGACCAGTAGAGGAGGCCATTGACGAGATCAAGGCCCAGGGAGGGCTGGTCGTTGTCCCTCATCCCTTCGGGCGCCTGGTGCCTAGCCTGAGCCGGGCCAGAATCGAGGAATTACTGAGCAAGGGCTATTGTATCGATGCCCTGGAGATGTATAACCCCTCGCCGGCCAATGCTTCGCAGCGCCATATGGTGCGCCTGGCTAACCAGGAGTGGCAACTTGGCGAGGTAGGCGGCAGCGATGCCCATTTCTGGCAACATATAGGCGTAGCCTATACGCTCTTCCCCGGACAGACAGCGGAGGAGCTGCGTCAGGCCATTGTCCAGCGGCGAGCCACCCCCGGTGGCCAAGAGGTACCTACTCCTCGCCTGCCACTGGGGGTCTATGTGGCTCAGTGTGCCTGGAGCTGGCTGGTTGATCCTCCCCGACGCGCCTGGCGCGCGCGGCGCAATCACCAGAATCACCGCGGCGCCGTGGTGCGATAAGTGGTGACCTGGCTTACTGGCTTCAAGCCGGGCGGGGCGGTTCGCTGGTGAGGTGCTGATCATTAAGCGCGCTCCCACGTCCGCCACGCTACCAGCGAGCGGCTCGCTGGCGTGTCGCTCCAAACGCTCAAGGAAGAGCGTCTAGCGCCCACCTCCCTTCCTTATCTTACTCACACGGCGGCTCGCCTGCCGTTTTTTTATGGAAGCAGGAAGCTCTCCCGCTTCTGGCCTTCTCTCCAGGCTCACGCTATTAGCAAGCGCGGGCTGATACTCCAGCCGCGATAGTTCGTTGCCCTTCTGGGAAAGATGAGTCACTCCTCAGCTCGTTCAAGTAACATATAATAGAGGTTGATAAACGGCAAGCGGTAGCCGCTACCCTAGAAAGAGAGTAGGCCTTCATGAACTTATACGAACAATTGCAGGTCATACATGAGCGCCTGAACAGCATTGGGGCCCATGAAGACAGCATCGCCCTGGTAGAGAAGCTGCTCAAGCGTGCCGAGCCTACCAAGTACGACCGGACCCAGGTCTCACAGATGCAAGTTTTAAGGCATATGCTACGTATGCCTGATGTGATCGATAATTACGATATTTATAACGACCTGCAGGAGCTGATGGGCGATCACTCCCAGGTTGAGCTGATGGCTCGCGAAGAAGCGGCCCCACCAGCGTATGAGGATACAACGCGCCGGCCTAAGCCTCGCTCCTACTACAAAGCGCGCAAAGCCAAAGAGAAGAAGAGCAGCTAGATCTCAGCGAAGGAAGACCGGCTCTTGCCTTGACCTTTGCTCTCCTCTTACGGGAGAGCAAGGGCTGCCAGCCGGTCCATGCTGGAGCGACAAGGCAAGGCAAGGGGAGCCGCAACCAACCTTGTGGAGAAGATCAGATCGCTGAGTGAGCACCAGGTCGCATTCTCTGGCGCCCAACCAGACAGTGACTGGGAGCGCTCGCTTACGGCTCCCCGGGGGGAAGCTGACCTTGTGCCTCCGAGATCGATTTATCGAGTAGAAGACGCTGTTTCAGTAATTGTAGCTGACGTTCAACTTGTTCTTCCTGGTCGAGACGCGCCAGCTCATGATCAAGGGCATCCCCAGAGCTGGCTGGGAGAGGGGCGGAGCTATCCAGCGCCCCCTGTTCAAGGAGAGAGTGCAGAGCACCTGCGCGCGCCTCTAGCATCAGCAACTTTTCATGAGCGCGCTCCAGAGCAAGCCGCATTTCCGTCGTCTCGGTGTTCAGCCCTGCGAGGGCCTCTTCGAGACGCGCCTGGGCCTGAGCGGCGTTGTAGCGGGCCTTTAAAACCTCCTTCTGGGCGCGGAATGCCTCAATGCGCATCCTTAGCCGCTGTTCCAACTCGATCAATTGTTCCTTTTGGGCCTGTACCTGTCCAAGCTGCTGCTCATAACTATTGAGCTGAGCAAGCAACAGCTCTCGGCGCTCGAGGGCCAGACGCGCCAGATCCTCGCGATTGGCCCGCAGTGCAGAGAAAGCCTGCTGCTCATAGCGCTCAGCGCGGCGCTGTAACTCGCTCTGCTGAAGCTCCAGGCGTCTTTCGCTCGTGACCACATCGGCAACGGCGCGGCGGAGCTGTTGAAGCTGCTCCACCTGTTTCTGATAAGCGTAATCGAGCACCTGAATCGGGTCCTCTGCCCGCTCAAGGGCGGCCTTACTGCGGATGCGCAGCAATAGGGCCAAACGTGAAAGCAGGCCCATGTTTGCCTCCTCTCGTGCATGCTGCTTACCAAATGGAAGATCCCTCGTAGCTCATGCTCACGGTCCTCTGGCGCTCACTGCTTCCCTCGCCGTTGCCTTCGCCGCCCGCCTTTCTCACGGAGCACCCTCGGACGCCAAAGGCTTCCCTGGTTGACATGATACCACAGACAAAGTCGCTTGCTTCTATCTGCCGGAGAGAAAAATCCGAGGCCTTCCCCCTCTTGACATTTGCCGGAGAGGGGGATATAATAATTGCCGTCAAGAGTGAAACGCGGGCTTGGTGTAGCGGTAACATGCAACTTTCCCAAAGTTGAGATCACGGGTTCAAATCCCGTAGCCCGCTCCAGGTTTGTGAGAACGCCCCGCATTGCGGGGCGTTCCTTTTTGCTGCTCTTCGCTGAGCCGGGTCCTCATCGCTGCCCTATCTCTACCTTCCCTGCTAGCCTGCCTTTCCCTTCCTCCTCTCTCTTAATCATCGGTCTTCCCCATACATACCCGCGCTCGCCACAGCGATGCTCACCTTACTCTGACGCTTGTTGACGGCGTTCCTCTAATGTACGCTGCATCCGTTGCATATCGCGCGCTACCGTGCGCAAGCCCACCAGGCAAATCAGACCAGCCAGGAGCAGAGCCGTGGGGGCAGTGCTCAGCAAGGCCAGATGGAGAGAGCTGTGCTCCTTCAGCAGGCCGATCAGGGCAGGTGCCGAGGCATCGCCGAGCAGATGAGCGAGCAACAGAGCCAGCCCTAAAGCTGTGGCGCGTATCTCTGGCAAGACGACATCCTGAATCACGGCATTCAGAGGGCCGGTGCAGAAGTTGAGGGCCACACCTGCCACGAAGAGTGTCGCCACAAAGAGAGGCAGCTGATGAAAGAGGAGAGCCAGCAAGGCCAGAGGTGCCCCAATCAGGAAACCCAGGGTGGCTACCAACAAGCGGCCATAGGCGAAGCGGCGTTGAGCGCGATCGGCCAGAAAGCCACCGAGCACCGTGCCGACCAGGCCACTTCCAACCAGCAGGGCGCCGGCCAGCAGGCCCGCCTGACTCAGCTTCAGATGGAAGTCGAGGAACAGGTACGTGGGGAGCCAGGCCGAAGTACCGCCGATCGTAAAAAAGCTGCAGATGAGTGCGCCCAGTAGCACCCAGTAGGTCGGAATGCTCAGAATAGCGCCGGCCTGGCGCCAGAAATCGCCGCTCAGGCTGGCATGCCCCTCAGCCACCACAGCGGATGAAGCGGCTGCAGAACCCCCGTGAGCTGCTTGCTCGGGTTCCTCCTCCTCGAAGGTGCCACGTGCAGGCTCGTACATGCGCCAGGCCAGAAAAGCGGCTAGCAATCCTGGCAGCCCAACCACATAGAAAGCCCAGCGCCAGCCAAGCGTGTCGGCGATCAGGCCGCCGAGCACGAAGCCCAGCGCTGAGCCGATCAAGGTTGCAGCCGCCCAATAGGAAAGCAC
The DNA here is from genome assembly GCF_059696725.1 of Thermogemmatispora argillosa. NCBI lineage: Bacteria > Bacillati > Chloroflexota > Ktedonobacteria > Thermogemmatisporales > Thermogemmatisporaceae > Thermogemmatispora > Thermogemmatispora argillosa. The sequence continues at coordinate 4,453,346 of NZ_AP019377.1, forward strand.
ACGCCCACGCTGGGCGCGCGGGAAATAGTCCCCCAACAACGAAAGCGAAGCAGGTGCATAGCCTGCCTCGCCGATACCGAGGATCGAGCGCGTAATGAAGAGTTGGATGAAGTTGCGGGTTAGCCCGGTGATAGCCGTAGCAAGACTCCAGAGGCCGACGCAGAGACTAACAATGTGCTTGCGCAGCGTGCGATCTGCCCAGATACCCAACGGCAGGGTTGTCAATCCGTAGACGAGCAGGAAGGCTGAATTCAGGAGGCCAGCCTCGAAATCGCTGATCCCTAAATCGTGCTGAACGCGTGGAAGAATCGCCGGCAGGATATAGCGATCGGCGTAATTGAGCATGTTAATCGCTAATAAGACTGCCAGGGCAAAGCGGGCCTCGGCGCGTGTAGGCCGCCGCAGGCGCTGGCCTCTGGAGGCCGGGGTGACGGCGGTCATCTATCAGGTAACTCCTTTCTTTCTGTGCAGAGTGACAGTGCTCAAACCTGATACATAAGCAGCTCGATCGACGTGACCAACAGATTCGCGAAACAGCGAGCATCTCAGCAAAACATGACAAAGAAAGACAGACAAACAGAACGGAAGGCGCCGAGTTTTTCTCTCGTATGCGACCTTCTTTCTGATCTGTGGTCTGCCAGGTTTGCCGAGTCCGCTGCTGTCTCGAACTGTGACAAGCTGTCTCGCTGGAGAACTGCACTTGCTTGCTTACTTGCTTGTGCGCTCCCCTCGCGGCGAAGCAAGCCATTCGCTTAGATGATACGTTGCCAGACCAACTTTGTTGCAGAGGAGAAAGACTCACCGCTTTGGGCCAGAGGTTGCAACCCTCTCGCCGATGCCCCCGTCTTATGGGTGGAGTAAGCAGGGCACACAACGACTCGGCTTGAAGTAGTTTCGTGATCGCTGCCTGATTGATAGGCAAGAGCCTTTTCTGTTGTATACTCTCCAAAGAGGGAGGCGTAGCGCAGAGGACAGGCGGAGTGCGGTTGGCTGACGAATTGGCTGGTATGGTTTGGTCTAAGCAGAAAGGAAGAACATGCTAGAGGCACTAATCCAGTTCCTGATAGACAACGTGCTCTTTAAAGCACATCCGCTGGCTATCTATGGGATTGTCGCGCTCTTTCTCTTCTTAGAAAGCTGTGGTATCCCGGTGATTAACAGCACACTATTGCTGCTGACCGGGGCATTGGTCACGCTGGGCCATCTGCATTTCTGGCCATTGGCGGCTGCGGCGCTTATTGGGAGCTGTGCGGGGGCCTGTCTGGCCTACTGGATTGGCGAACGGGGAGGACGTCCGGCGCTCCTGCGTCTAATGAAATTGCTGCACCTTGATGAGAGCAAAGCGAGCGTGGCGGAAGGCTGGTTTCAGCACGCAGGGGCCTGGATGATCTTTCTTTCCCGAATCACCCCCTATGTGCGCCCCTTTGCCTGCTTTCTGGCAGGCATATCGCGTCTGGTCTATCAGCGTTTTCTCCTGGCCATGTTCCTCGGCTCCCTCCTCTGGTGCGTTGCCATCATTCGCATCGGTATGGTCCTAGGAAAGCATTGGCGCTGGGGCGTTGCCCTGATCCAGCAGTATACGCTCCCGGCCTGTCTCATCTTAGTCGCTCTGATGGCGCTCTCCCTGGTCGCGAGCCGTCTCCTGCAGCGCCAGCTCAGACAGCGCTTCCTGCAGGAGCGCTCACCATCCAAAGAAAGAGAGCGTCAGCTCCTCAAGGTCCAGTGAGCGAGCGCCTGCACCTGCAATGGAAGCAGGAGCGGGCCAAAAACAAGGCAGCCCCTCCCTTCCGACGAATCGGGAACGCTGCTCAGAGGGGAAAGGACTGCCTTGACTTGATAGCCTATGCTTCGTGGGGCAGAGACAAACCTTGGCTCGCTCGACCGGTGGGCTAGCGGCCTGACCTTAGACGAGGAGCGGTGTCTCAGAGATTGACCACCGTCAAGCCAAAGATATCGCCAGAGGCGCGGATCTCTTCGAGCGCCCAATCAGGGATTGGATCATCGACTGAGATAATCATCAGAGCAATATCGGGCTTGGCGCCTGGGCGACGTGGACGTGGGGCGCGCTGAATGGGGCCGACATCCATATGGCGGATATTAACGCCAGCCTTGCCCAGAATAGTCCCCACGCGCCCGATCATGCCGGGCTGATCGGGATTGCGGCAGAAGAGAATGTAGCCCTCCGGCACAAACTCTGTCCAATAGCGACCCACGCGCACGATACGCGGTTCCCCATGCATCACCGTACCACTGAGCAGCTCAACACGCTCAGCCTCACCCTCGCCCTGACCGGCGAAGGAAGCGCGACCATTGACATCCAGGACCCGGAGGGTCACCAGATTGGCGAACTCAGTGGAAGTCGGTGACTTCTGCTCTGTGATCTCCAGGCCCCGCTGTTTGGCCAGCAAGGGGGCATTGATCATATTAACATGGGCGTCTGAGATCGGTTCAAGCAAACCCTTAATGAGCGCGGCCTGCAGCGGGCGCAGATCGTAGGCCGTAATTTCGCCGCTGTAAGACAGCTCAATGCGGTGGAGTGGACCCGGCTGGAGCTGCGTGTAGAGGCGACCCATTTTCTCCAGCAGCGTCATATAGGGCTGAAGAACCTTGAGAGTCTCAGGCAGGATCAACGGCGCATTGACCGCAGCACGCGGGAAGCCACCGCGCAAGACCGTCACGATCTGTTCGGCGACGTCGAGAGCCACCCCAACCTGAGCCTCTTCGGTCGAGGCGCCCAGGTGAGGAGTCGCCACCACCTGCTCGTGACCAACCAATTCCCGCAGAACGGGATGATCACGAATCGGCTCCTGACTGAAGACATCGAGAGCGGCTCCGGCTAAGCGTTGCTCTTTGAGAGCCTGGAGCAGGGCCTCCTCATCGATGATACCGCCACGCGCGCAGTTAATCAGGCGAGCGCTAGGTTTCATCAGGCTTAACTCGCGAGCCCCGATCAGGCCGCGTGTTCCCGAAGGCCCTGTCGTCAGAGAGGTATGGACTGTTACGAAATCGGCGCGGCGTAACAGGTCATCGAGGGTGGTCATCTGCACGCCCAGCTTGCTGGCCTGCTCTGACGAGACATAGGGATCAAAAGCGATCACCTCCATCTCCAGACCACGGGCGCGCTTCGCCACCTCACTCCCGACCTTTCCCAGGCCAATAATACCCAGCACCTTGTTACGGACCTCGCTGCCCAGAAAGCGGCTCTTCTCCCACTTGCCGCCCTTCATACTGCGGTCGGCGGCGGGAATATGGCGCGCAAGGGCCAACAGCATCGCGATGGTATGCTCAGCAGCGGCCACCACATTTCCCAGCGGAGAATTTACCACCATAATGCCGAGGCGGGTCGCTGTCTCCAAATCGATATTGTCCACCCCCACCCCGGCGCGCGCCACGATCTTCAAGTTCTTGCCGGCAGAGAGCACCTCGCGTGTGACCTGGGTCTCGCTGCGCACGACAAGCGCGGCATAGTCACCAATGATCGCGCACAGCTCAGCGGGCGAGAGGCCTGTACGCACATCGATGGTCGCCTCTGGCAGATGCGTGCGCAAGAAATCGACGCCCTCCTGCGCAATGCGATCGGCGATCAAAATTCTCACTGTTTCTGTCGGCGCGGGCTGCGCAGGCTGTGCATCCTCAGCCATCACCATAGCCTTGCTCCCCTCTTCCAGCAGCGGCGTTCAGCGGCCTGTGAAGCCGAAGGAGCGCAAGCGCTGCTCCACCTTATCCATAGCCTCGGCCAGGTCCTCCTCGCGGAAGTATCCCAAATGGCCGACGCGGAAAATCTTACCTTCCAGGTGCTCCTGACCGCCACCGAGAACAACGCCATCCTGCTCGCGCAGAGCCTTCATGAAGGCCTTTGTATTGAAACCGTCTGGCAGACGGACCGCCGTTACCGTATTCGAGGCATAGCGCGGATTAGCGAACAACTCCAGGCCCATCTCACGAGCGCGGCGGCGCACATACTCGCCAGCGCGGCGATGGCGCTCAAAGATTGCCTCGCGCCCCTCTTCAAGCATCAGCTCCAGAGCGCGATCAAGCGCATAGAAGACCGAGACCGCCGGCGTTGTCGGGTGCTGACCAACCTCCAGCTTCTTGCGCGAACTGGCCCAGTCAAAGTAGAAACGCGGTAGCTTGGCACGCTTATTAGCCTCCCAGGCGCGTTCACTGGCCGCGATCATCATCACTCCCGGGGGAGACATCCAGCCCTTCTGCGAACCCGTGAAGACCACATCCAGATCCCACAGGTCCATTTCCAGCGGGATGCAGCCCAGAGAACTAACGGCATCGACCGCGATCAGAGCATCAGGATTATGGCGCCTGATCACGGAGGCCAACGTCTGGATATCGTTGGTTACTCCCGTCGACGTCTCATTATGGGTTACCAGCACGCCACGGTAGGGGGGCAATGTTTTCAGACGGCTCTCCACCACATCGGGATCGGCCCCCTCACCCCAGGGGAACTCAATGCGACTCACTTGCAGCCCATAAGCCTCGGCAATGCGGGCGAAACGATTGCCGAAAGCCCCGATCGTGATCGCCACCACATGGTCGCCTGGGGAGAACAAATTAACAACGGCGCTCTCCTGGCCACCAGTGCCCGAAGCTGGATAGGTCAACACAGGTGAGCGCGTCTGGAAAAAGTATTGCAGCCGTGCTGTCACACGGCGCAGAATAGCAGCGAATTCCGGCCCGCGGTGGTTGATCATCGGGCGGGCCATTTCAGCCAAGACCTCATCCGGCACCACGGTGGGGCCGGGAATGCGCAGATTCTGCTTAGGAATCGGAGCCCGTGGCTCAACCTGGGGAACGGGGATTGCGTTCTTTTCCTGCTGAATAGTCATGCACACCTCTTCTTCCTGAAACAGGACTCAAAAGCCGAGCCAGCCAGGCGGTACGTGCCATATCTTGCCCCGTTGCAATAAGGCGCGGCGGGATAACATCGCTATTACCCGCCGCAGCCGATGGCGCTGGTCTGATGTTTTCCAGTATAGTCCTATTCAGCGACGATGTCAAACGAAACGCGCTTCAGCCTGCCTGCTGTTGCCCTGTCTCGCCGGCGTCGGAAGGCAGAAGAGCAGGGCACCGCTGCGGAGGAGGCAGGTCAAAAAGAAGCTAGCCAAGGCTGACCTGACCTAGTCAGAGGCACGCCCTTCACCGATACGATGCAGCTTCACAAAGTTGGTTCGGGCCCGACTGGCCACCGGCAGCCCACCCATAATCACCACATGCTCGCCTTCAGCGAGCAAATGATCGCTCAAGAGACGCCGCTCAACAGTAGCAATCAGCTCCTCAGTCGTCCCATGCATCTCGATCAGACGCGGCCAGACTCCCCACCACAGAGCCAACTGGCGATAGACTCGCTCCGAGGGGGTATAGGCCAAAATCGGACGGCGCGGTCGATCTTTCGAGATCAAGCGGGCCGAGTTGCCTGAGCGTGTAAAGACCACAATCGCGCGTACACTGGCCTCCTCAGAGAGGGCGCGCGCCGCATGGCTTACGGCATGCTCCTGAGAGAGACGTCGGCACTGGGGGGGCTGAGCGGTGCGATCATCGGCCTCTGTCTCCTGAATAATGCGTACCATCATAGCGACCGCTTCCACCGGATAGGAGCCGCTGGCCGTCTCGGCGCTCAGCATCACGGCGTCGGTACCATCGAGCAGAGCATTAGAGACATCAGCGACCTCGGCGCGCGTGGGAGTAGGATTAGTTACCATCGATTCCAGCATTTGCGTGGCCGTAATCACTGGCAGGCCCAGCTCATTACAGCGGGCAATGACGCGCTTCTGAATCAGGGGCACCTTCTCTAGCGACATCTCGACTCCCAGATCGCCGCGCGCCACCATCAACCCGTCGGCCACCTCCAGAATCTCATCGAGACGCGCCACAGCTTCCGGCTTCTCCAGCTTGACAATAAGAGGAATATCGCCAGCATGCTGGCGATGACCCTCCTTGGCGGCCATCTCCGCCTGCAGACTCTGGAGAAAACGGCGCGCCTCAAGCACATCCTCCGGTCGACGTACGAAGCTCAGAGCCACATAGTCGACGCCATGCTGCACGCCAAAGCGTAAATCTGCGCGATCCTTCTCGCTCAGCGCGGGCGCGCTGACAGTCACCCCTGGCAAATTCATGCCTTTGTGCTCCTTAAGTAAGCCCCCGTGAACGACCTCGCAGCGTGCTGAAAGGCCGTCGCTGGCAAGTACACGCAGCTCCATCAGGCCATCATCGAGCAAGATACGATCGCCGGGCTTGACATCCTGCGCGAGCAGCCCGTACGTGGTAGGGATCACCGGCAACCTGGCGCTCTCCTCGTCGAGAGGAGCACCCTCCCCATTCGTCGCCGGCAGGCGTGTCGCTACAATCACCTGGCTCCCTGAAACCAGGCGCAGCGGTTGCCCGCCCGGCAGACTACCAACGCGGATCTTGGGCCCCTGTAGATCCTGCAAGATGGCTACAGGCCAACCCAGCCGTGTCGAGAGGCGTCGAATGCGCTCGATCACGACTGCGTGCTCCTCGTGGCTTCCGTGAGAAAAATTGAGACGGGCGACGTTCATACCGGCCAACATCAGCTGCTCAAGCCGCTCCTCACTGCTGCTGGCCGGCCCGATAGTACAGACAATCTTTGTACGGCGCATGAACAAGTTATGCCCCCTCATACTCTGCATTCGCGCCTCATTATAGCAGAGAGCAACCGGGCTGAAAGCCTCCTTTCCAGCCGGGTGACACTTGCTGCCAGCGGCAGCCTGCCGCTCTGGCCATTATTCTGGGGGCTGGCTGGTTGGGCATGCTGGGCGCTTGGGGCCAAGGCTGTCCCTTGCCAGCAGGGGAGGCTTGTAGGCGCAACAAATGCCGTCAGTGGTCCGCCTCTTCAGCAACGGGCGTGAAAGACTCTTACGTAACTCAACTGCTCCCTTAGCTCACCCTGCTCATGGGTGGTCGCCTGCTACCTGAAAGGAGCCTTGGCCGGCCAGGCCTGGCGAGCGAGCCTCTTCTGAGGAGGCTCCAGCTTAAGCCGGTGGGGTAGGGCCCTCACCTGTTGACAAAATTTGCTGCCCGTGCTATCCTGATGACGCCATTGGGGCCATGTTCTATGCCTTGCCCAGCATTTACAACTACGCTACGCAGCGGCACAGCGTCGACACCTTCTCTCTTTTGCCTCGGCGTGGCCGGGGTGTAATGTGCTCTCTAGACCACATGGCCAGGCAAGATAGATGAGGGGAGGAGGCGCAGGCCGACGTCGCTTAGCGGAGGGCTTGGCGGGCACGTTGTGGGCGTGGTTTCTCTGCAATGAGGGCGCTAGCTCTTCATAAGGTGGTGGACTGAAAACGTACACTGGTCGGATCGGGCTAGCGAGCGAGAAAGTACGGTCGAGGACTTTCCCCACTGGGGAGAGGTGAGAAGAGGAAAGCATGGCTGTTAAGATTCGTTTGATGCGAGTGGGCAAGAAGAAGGCGCCCAGTTATCGTATTGTGGTAGCTAATGCGCCTTCGCCGCGCGATGGGCGCATTATTGAAAATATCGGCTGGTACAATCCCCTGCGCGAGCCTGCGGCGGTGCAGGTGGACGAACAGAAGGCGTTGCGCTGGCTGCAGAATGGAGCGCAGCCCTCGGATGCCGTGATCTCGCTCTTCAAGCGCACTGGGGTCCTGGAGCGCTTCGAGCAGATGAAGGCTGCGGCGAAGGCTGGTTCCGCTTCCTCTGGTAAGGCAGAGTAGCTATGGCCGTCAGAAATTCTTCGATGCGCCGCTTGGTAGAATATATTGCACAGTCGCTGGTCGATAACCCGGCGGCGGTGCAGGTGCGCGAGGTACGCAACGATCGTCAAGCGGTGGTCCTTGAGCTGCGCGTGGCGCCCGAGGACTACGGCAAGGTAATCGGGAGAGAGGGGCGGGTGGCCAAGGCGTTGCGCACATTGATGCGCGCTATGGGGACGCGCGAAGGCCGTCATACTTCCCTGAAGGTTGTTTAGTCCGGTCTTGGTCTGGTCTTGTCTCTCCCGTCTGGCTCATTCATTCACTGAGCACTCCACCCTGATGCATTAAGCGGGCAATGGCAGCCAGTTCTATGCAGGGCAATACTGAATGGGCAACCGTGGGGCGAGTGATCGCCCCCTTCGGGCTGCGCGGTGAGGTCAAGGTCTTGCCAATGAGTGACCTGCCGAATCGTTTCGCGCAGCTAGAGGCTGTCTATTGTGGTTTCCCTCCCCGGCGCCATCGCATCGAGCACGTCCGTCCCTATAAGGGCGGGCTTGTCTTACTGAAGTTGCAAGGCTTCGATTCGCTGATGGCTGCCGAGGCTCTGCGGAATCGCGAGCTGCAGATACCGCTGGCCGAGCTTCCCCCTCTACCTCCCGATTCATATTATCAACACGATATTCTGAATTTACGTGTTTTTACCCTCGATGGTCAGGAGGTGGGGTTAATCACCGAGATCTGGCTGACTGGAAGCAACGATGTCTACGCGATCCGCATGCCAGATGGCAGGCAGGCCCTTATCCCTGCCATCAAAGAGGTAATCAAACAGGTCGATCTGGTGCGCCGCACAATGTATATCGATCCCTTGCCGGGGATGCTCGATGAGCGCGAAGCGATTATCGACCGTGGCGAATTAGACGAAGAGGCAGGCGAGACCCATGACCTCTAGCTGCCCCTTTCTTGTGCCTGCTCATTTTCCCCTTTCTTCAGCCTCAAGGGTCTGCACTCCTGCTCGGCCTCAGAAGCAGGGTGCTAGCTAGCTCTCCCTTCTTCCCTTCGTAGCCTGAGTAGAAACAAGCGCTCGTCTGCCCATCCCAGGTACCTGCCGCAGCCGACTCGGCGCCTCGCTCGGCCAGCGCTCGCACCGGGGCCGACCTGAGACCGGAGGCTTTGTTTCCACAAATGATCTTGTCTGCCTGAGCGCCTGGCAGGAGCGGGGGACAGATCCCAACCCGGGCAGAAGAGACGGCTGTCCCCTGCCAACCTGCTGATGACCGCAGCCGAGAAGGGAGAGCGTGGGGCAGCGCTACTTCACCCGGGCTTGTCATCAAGCTTTATATGGTGTCACGTTGAGGGCGGCCAGCTCTGGCATATGGTCGAAAATCCAAACGGCGCCGCCGCTACGAATGCCGGTAGCAGGATTGACCTCTCCGATGAAGGCTGTACGGGCCTGGCTGAGCAGATCGTCAAGCAGAGGAAAGGTCGAAGATGCAAGCAACTGCTTAGGCGACATGTTGACCAACTGGCGCGCATCCTGACGAACCTGATCGAGGTTGGCCTTCACGCGGTTCAGCTCAGCGTCGATTTGACCGGCGAGCTGGCGCTGAGCTGCAGTGGAGTGAGGCGAGCTTGTTAGCGCAATCAGATCTAGCTCGATATGACGGATATAGCCAGGCACCGGCAGCGCCTTCTCATCCAGGGTGAGCAGAGGAACGCGTCCCACCGTAGGATCAACCAGAATAGGTGTTCCGCGAGGGACATCCTGAGCCACCAGCTCCGTGCCGTCGAGATAGTCCAGAATCTTCACCAGCGCATTATGCATCTCCGCGGCATCGCGCGGAACGCCGGTACCACGCGCGGCCGAGGCCCACTCAAAGATCTTGCTCACATTCTCGAAGAACCAAACGCTTAATCCACCGTGAAGCGACAACTGATCTAGCTGAGGTTCACCGCTTAGTAGATGTCTTAGATGGTCCAGATTACTATAGTGAACCGTCGTATTCCCCACCGTCTCAGCCTGGGGATCAGGAACCTGGGGGATCTCTGCATAATAGCGCCAGCGCGTTAAATCAGCGGTAGGTGAATCGGGCGTCAGGGAGGCGCTTTCCTCCGTAATCAAGAAGCGGCTATAGCTTCCCAGCAAATTTTGGTGATTGGGACTGGTATAGCGCAGGTCGAGCCGGCCATGAACCGGCGTAAACTTCGCCAACAGCAAAGCTCCCCCGAGCTGACTTTTATCGCGCAGCAACCAGGCATAGAAGCTTTGACCACTTTGAGGGGTCCCCAGATTCTGCAGATGGATATCGAGGCCATCGCAGATACCAGTAGTGTTATCAGCGCCGGTCAGGCCAGTATTGAAGAACTGGAGGCGCCCGTAACTGATGGTAACGTTGCCGGTGGCTGGGGTCTGTGACGAATGAGTCAAAAGCAGCGCCATAACGGTACCGAGGACCAGAGTTGCGACCAATAAAAACGAGAGGCCAATAATGGCCCGCCCGCGCTCAGTCGCTCCAAAATAGAAGTCCCTAAAAGAGCCGCCGAAGGGAGCGAGCCTATTAGGAGGAAGGAGAGGACGATCATAATCGGCCTGAGCTGGCGAACGCAGACTGGTCAACGTTGAAGGACCACTTGCAGGAGCAGGGCCAGGCGAAGGTGTAGCCATTAAGGCTTGCACAGCCTGGGGAGGAGCGCTCACCGGTAAATGCGTCCGGTCCTGCTCCAGCGTAAGTACCAGCTTCTCAATCGCGCGCGGGTAGTCATACGAGCCATCGAAGGTAGGCAGGGCGGTCCACTCTGCAGGCACCTCTCCTGGAGACCCATCGGCGCTTGCCAGAAAGCGCACCACACCCTGTAAGCGGTGCTGTTCTAACAGCTTCAGCGCCGTATTTACGGCCATCCGTACCTGATAGGACTGGGCCGTGGTAGGAGTTTGGAATAGAATGAACCACTGAAGATCGGGCAATGTCTGATTCAAAAAGGGAAGAAAGCCATCGTCGCTAGCGCGGCCTGGATATACTGTGACGGTAGCCCCTGTTTCCTCAAGCCGCTGGCGCAAGCGAGTGAGAATTTGCAATTCCTGATGAGCCTTCGCATCAAGGTCATGACAGATGAAGACGCCGGGAGAACTCATAACGTGTCCTCGCTTTGGCATAGGATATAGCTCTTCTTAACCAGCAAGAACATCTCTGTGAGTATAACATGGTGTGGTATCATATTCAAGCTGAGGGTATTTCTAAAGGCCATGTCTCTGGTAACACGCGGGACCGACCTGGTAATAGGCGGATCGATCCCGACTGGCCTGACTATTCTGGAAAGGAGAGGAGGCAGACGACGATGTACTACACGCAGCCGGCGACCTCCCTCACACCGGCCCTGGTCATCTACCTCATCGATGCCAGCCACTCCATGAATGACCCTTGTGGTACTACCACCAAAATGGGGCTGGTAAACCGGGCCTTGAAAGAAGCGATCAAGGACATGGTACGACGCTCCATTCGCGATGGCATTGTCCAGCGACGCTACAAAGTAGCCATTCTCGCCTATAGCACAGCGGTCGTTGACATCCTGGGAGGTATTCGTGACCTGCCCGAGCTAGTCAAGCACGGCGTACCCGTCATCAGCGCCGGAGGCGAGACTGACACCGCGGTGGGCTTTGCAGCAGTAGAGAGGCTGCTCCAGCAGCACCTGATAGAATTTGATAGCTGTCCGGCTCCCCTGGTCTGCCACCTGACGGATGCCCTGATCACAGCGAGCGATCCCACCCCAATTGTGCGACGCATTCAAGCGATGGCCGTACGCGACGGGCCGGTACTGGTCGAAAATGTTTACGTAGCCGACAAAATGCTGCGCATGCCAGTCCGGGACTGGCGGCAATGGGGAGGGGTCACCCGAGCGAGCCAGCTCACCAACGACTATGCACGCTTTCTCTTCTCGCTCTCCTCTCCGATGCCTGAAATCTATCGCCAAAACATCAACAACTATGGCTACAATCTGCAGCCGGGTGCAGCCCTCTTCTTCCCTGGGGTCCATACGGATCTTGTGCGTCTGGCCTTTACCATTTCAACGGCAACCCAGCTCAAATAGCCATTGCTCTCCTGCACCAGAGGAAGGAGCGACCAATGCTATCTGAGGATGCTGAGCGGACAGAGCGCTCTGCCCAAACCAGCTTCTGCTTTGAGACAGGCCAGTCAGGAGAGTACTTTGCCTCGCGAACCATTAACAACCGCGTGGCCCTACGCCTGCTTTCGCTGCGCAGCCGCGAAGCTCAGACCCAAGAGCTGGTCAATCAGGATTACGCTCAGGTGGTAGCCAGCACTGATGGCTCAACCCTCTACTTCTGCGTCTGCGATGGCGTGGGCAGCTCGTACCGCGGCGATTTTGCCGCTCACTATCTAGGGAGCGCCCTGGTGGCCTGGTTACAAGAGCGCGACGCCCTCACCGGGCCGATCAAGGCCATTGCCACCCGCCTGCGTCAACGCATGAATGAGTGGGCCCAGGCAGCGCAAGAAGAACTCAGACGGCTGCCCCTGGCCCCTGACACGCCAGCCCTGGTGCGAGAGGTGCTAGAAGAATTGCGCGAGGACTACGGCAGCGAAACCGTCTTTCTCGCCGGACGCATCGCTCTGGCGCCCTGGGAGACAGAGCTGCAGGTGGCTCGCCCAATGGAGGCTTTCCTCTGCTGGATGGGCAACGTCACGGCCCGCCTTTTCGTGACAGGCGAACATTCCCTGACGCTGGGGGGCAGTAGCGACGATGAGGGACGCTGGTCGACAGCCCGTGGCTCGCGTGGGCTGCTGAATGCCTGGAGCATGGGCCTCTCAACTATTGAGCGTCTGATTGTCTATACCGATGGTTTGCTCCCTCTGGCCTCGTCGCTGACTGAGCTGAATGATGACGAATTGCAGACGCGCGCCCGCGAGCTACTCCTGTTGCCTGAAAACGATGATATGACAGCACTTGATCTGCACTGGCTGCCACAGGACGAGCGGCCCGACTAGCAAGCGCTCTGTGGTGGGGCAGAAAGAGGATCAGCAGGCCAGGCATAGCAAAGCTCCCAACCCGGCCAAGGCCATCCGCGCAGGCCCGGCAAACTTGCAATGCGAGAGAAGAAGGAGTTTGAGCGGTGACACGCTTCCAACCGTTTCCTGGCATGTTCTTGCGGATCGGATCATCATATTTTGAATTCATGCCCCATCCCTTAATACCAGAGGATAAAGAAACGGTATTTGCGCTAGAGGGGGGAGAAGCATTAGTCTATCAGGTACGCAACCTGGATACACAGGAGCGCTGCGCACTCAAGGTCTTCAAAGCCTCGTATCGAGGGCCGCACCTGGTCCGTGTCGCGGAAGTGCTCCAGCGCCATGCCCATCTGCCGGGCCTCTATCTGGGGTATCGTATCTGTCTCACGCGGGCCCACTATCCAGAGGCGGTCGAGGCATTTCCAGAGCTGGAGTATGCCATGCTCATGCCCTGGATTGAAGCACGGACCTGGGCCGGGCTGATGTTAGATCAGGCGGCCAGTGTAGACTACACCTTCGAGCAGGCGCGTCAACTAGCGTTGGCCACGGCGCAGGTACTGTGGAACCTCGAAATTCGGGGCCTGGCGCACGGTGACATCGCCGGGGCCAATATCTTGCTCACACCACAGCTCAGCGGCGTGCAGCTATTGGACCTGGAAGGCCTCTACGCCCCGGGCTTGCCTCAGCCTAAGAAAGTAAGCTGGGGTTCACCAGGCTATCAGCATCGCAATCTCCCGCGTCAGGGCCAGTGGTGTCCCCAGGGCGATCGTTTCGCCGGAGCGGTGCTCCTCACTGAGATGCTGACCTGGTGGGAGCCGCGGGTCCGTGCCCATGTGGCTGATCATGCGGAAACACTGTTTCATCCCCATGAATTGCAACAGACTCAGACTCCCCTCTGGAGAGCGGTGCGTGAGGTACTGCTTTCTCTTAGTAGAGACTTGCTTTATCTCTTCGATCAGGCATGGGCCTCCTCAAGCCTTGCTGAGTGTCCTGAACTGGCGACATGGGCCATGACACTCTATTCAATTTTCGTGTAGTCGCATTGCGTTATCTGGGGAAAATAGGTATCCTTTAGTTCGAAGCGATACTGCGAAGTAGTCCTTAAATTGGTAAGTTTGGGTGCTTAAATAGGCCGAAGATAGGAGAGCTTCGTAAGCCAGCAGGGTGGGTAAAGTGTTTCTTCCTGGCACAAGAAAACGAACGAGCAAGCAAGGCGGGTGATGCATCCTAAGCCCGTGCCAGGCTGGGCCTTGCCTGTCAGGCTTGCTTGATTGCTTTGCCGAACCTTGTGCCAATGCTTGACTGATTGCTCGTTTGTTTGTAGCCAAAGCTAAGGAGGGTATACGATGTCTTCACAGGGAGATCTGATTGGCGGTCGTACCCACCAGATGGACGCTACCGCTCAGAGATTCCTCTCGGAGCTTGCTAGTTTTGAAGATGCCTCCAAACGCATCACTGCTGCCGTGGCCGATCTTGAAGCTGACTGGTTTGGCCGTGGTAGTGCTGCCTACCAGAGTGCAATGAACACCTGGAACACCCACTTGATGGCTGTCCTCAACGATCTCCATCGGCTCACAGAGGGATTGCAGGGCAGCTCACAGGCCTTAAGCGAGCTGGACCAGCTCATGGCTTCCAAGTTCAGCGGCTACGAATAAACCAGGGCCGCGGCGGTTGTAAGCCTTCCCCTCGCAAATGTCTACTTCTCGGCGGCCTCTAGCAGGGTTCCAAGGAGGCCGCCACTGCTCTCTGAGGAGACGGCTGGCCGAGGCGGCCTGAGAGCGAAGCCCCTGGACTGCCTTATCGGAGGAAGTGAACAACGATGCGTAACAAGGTGCTGGTCACTGTCATAGGGCCGGATCGCACGCTTGATCTGGAGCTTCCTGCAGATAGTGCAGTTGCTGAGCTATTGCCTTTCCTGTGTGAGTTATGCGTCTCTCCAGCGGCTACCCTTACCAGGCAAGCGCGGTCAGCCATTGCGGGCATGGGGGCGAAGGCAGCAGCCAATGAAGCCAGCGCGGAGTGGCTGCTCTTTCTTGAAGGATCTCACGATCCTTTGGCCCCAGAAGAAACGCTGGGCGAGGCTGGTGTTCTCGATGGTATGCGCCTGCTCCTGCGAGCCTTGCCCCCTGGCAGCGAGCAGATTGCGGCTATCGAGACGCAAGAGCTGTTTCTACCCTCTTCCATTGCTCCCAGCGAGGGGACCGGCGGCATTGGGGTAACCTGGGAGCAGCTTTCCTTGACTGGAGCCGATTGATCAATGAGCGGAGCTAGCTGGCTGACGCCAGGGGCAGCCAGGGAGGGACCTGGTGTTGACTCCTCTCTCTGAAGCGCGGTCTGTCTGAGCCGAGCCTTGGTCAAGCGATGGCAAGAAGGATGCATCATGCAAAAGCAGGCGACAACCTTCTATCGTCCGGCCCGGGCCTACCCGCCGCGATTGCCGAGCGATGAGATCGTGATTAGCGCCCCGCCGACGCTACAACCGGCCCAGAGCGGGCCTCTAAGCTGGCTCCAGTATCTGCTACCGGTATTGGGAAGCCTGGGGTCTATCTTTTTCATGTTCACGTTCCATACGAACCCGCTCATGATGATGATCAGCGGAGGCCTGGGGGGCTTCATGATCATGTCTGGTCTCATCATGGGCTTTATCCAGCGCCGCACCCTGAAAAAGCAGCAGCAACAGCAGCGCAGCCTCTACCTTGACTATCTGGAGCGAGTTCGCAAGCATCTGCTCTGGCTGGCTAAGGAACAGCGTTTGGTTGAGCAGCGGCTCTATCCCTCCTATGAAGAGTTGGCGGAGCGGGTTGAGCGCCGTGAATATCTCTGGGAACGCCGTCCCACCGACTTCGATTTCATGATGACGCGCATTGGGTTTGGCCCTGGTCCCCTATGCTGTCCTCTGCGCTTAGATATGAGTAGCGCCAATTTCATGGTGCAGTATGTGCCCGAGCTGCGAGCCCAGGCTGAGGCTCTGGTGGCCGAATATAGCTATCTCAACGATGTCGCTGCTCTGATCCCTCTGCGCTCCTTTGGCACCCTGGCCATCAGCGGAAACTTGAGCGCCGGTCGGGCTTTGGCGCGCGCGATCATCTGCCAGCTTGTCGCGTTCCATGCCCCCGAAGATGTGCGCTGCCTGGTTTATTTCCCTGGTGAGCACGTTGAGGAATGGAACTGGCTGAAGTGGCTGCCCCATGTGCGACGTCTCCATCAGGTGAAGGCCGAGCATCGCTATGCTCCTGAGCAGCTCTGCATGCTCGCCACGACAATCGAGGATTTGCAGCAACTTCTAAAGCAGCAGATTAAACCGGAAGTCGAACGGCGGACAAAGCTCAGCGAAGAAGCGGGAAGCGATGAGCAACAGCGCCGGCGGGCCGCGCAGGCCAGTTTGCCTCACCTGGTGGTCGTGCTCGATAGCTTCTCTCCTCACGAGCCTATTGGCCAGTTACCCGAGCTGGAGCTCCTGTTTGCGAGGGCCAGTCAGGCGGGGACGACCGTCATCTGTCTGGTAGAGGACCGCTATCATGAGCCTGCGGCCATTCAGGCGCGCCTGGAGCTTTCAGAGGTCGGTGGCCTGCACTTTGAAGAGATCGCTTACGGCGGGCGTCGCATGGAGGGGCTGCTGCCCGATCACGTTGAGCCGGCGCTCTGTGAGCGTATTGCTCGTAGTCTGGCTCCGCTGACGCTTAGCGAGGCTTCCCAGCAAGATCTCTCGCAAGATATTCGTCTGCTCGAATTATTGGAGATCCCTTCCGCCGATAGCATCGAGCTAAGCCGGTGCTGGCAGGCTACGGAAGGGGAGCATGAGAAGCTGCTGCGCGTGCCTATTGGGCGCCGCGCCGATGGCCATCCTCTGCTGCTCGATCTGAAGGAAGCCGCTGATAAAGGGATGGGGCCACATGGCTTGATCGTGGGGGCCACCGGTTCCGGCAAGAGTGAGCTGCTCCGCACACTCGTCAGCGCGCTGGCCATCACTCATGACCCGCGTACCTTGAACTTCGTGCTGATTGACTTTAAGGGTGGAGCTTCCTTCAACGATTTCCAGGCGCTGCCCCATGTAGTCGGGGTGGTGACCAATCTGCAAAGTGATCTTGCGCTGGTGGATCGCGTCTACGCCGCCCTCCTCGGCGAGCAGCAGCGACGTCAGCGCATGCTGCGTGACGCGGGCAATCTCG
This sequence comes from Thermogemmatispora argillosa, assembly GCF_059696725.1. NCBI lineage: Bacteria > Bacillati > Chloroflexota > Ktedonobacteria > Thermogemmatisporales > Thermogemmatisporaceae > Thermogemmatispora > Thermogemmatispora argillosa. Next base: position 4,470,224 of record NZ_AP019377.1, read on the forward strand.
ATAATATCAAGCAGTACCGGGCCAAGTGGAAGATGCACCCCGAGATGGAGCCTATGCCTCATCTGCTGATTATTGTCGATGAGTTTGCTGAATTGATAGCCCAGCGCAGCGACTTTTTGGATCTCTTCGTAACTATGGGGCGGGTTGGGCGCAGCCTGGGACTGCATTTGCTCTTCGCTACCCAGCGCCTGGAGGAGGGTCGCATTAAGGGCCTGGAGAGCCATCTGCGCTACCGCATCTGCCTGCGCACCTATAGCGCCACGGAAAGTCGTACAGTGCTCGGCACAGCCGACGCCTACTATCTGCCCTCGGTGCCTGGGATCGGCTATTTCAAGGTCGATGTCGAGACCTACGAGCTGTTTAAGTGCGCCTTGATTTCGGTCCCCTATTTGCCTCTGGCAGAACAGACCTCGCTGGAAAGCAAGATTCGCATCTTTACTGCCAACGGCAAGCTATTGCATTATCAGCAAGCAGTGGGGGGCGCGCGCCATTTAGCGCCAGCCATCGCCGGCTCAGCAGAGTTGCATACAGAAATGGATGTGATCATCAAGCGCATTGCCCAGGCGGTTCCACCGGCCTTCACTCGTGCCATTCATCAGGTATGGCTGCCGCCACTGCCACGGGTGCTTACACTTGATACCGTGCTTGCTCATACAGAGCATCCGCACTTGACAGGCATTTATGCAAATGGTTCGCCGGCCTTTGGCGATTTACGCGTGCCGGTTGGCCTGGTGGATAAACCGCTGGAACAGACGCAAGAACCTCTATGGCTGGACTTCTCAGGTACCGGTGGGCACCTCTCCATTATAGGGGCCCCGCAGTCCGGTAAGAGTACTTTTCTGCGCACCTTGATCACGTCCTTCATGCTGACGCATACGCCGCGCGATGTTCAGTTCTATTGCATTGACATGGGTGGTGGCCTGCTACGCATTTTTGAGCAGGCGCCACATGTAGGGGCCGTCTGTAGCAAACCCGAGCGCGATAAGATCAGGCGTGTTGTGCGCCAGATGCGGCGAGTGATAGAGGAGCGGGAATTTCTCTTCCGGGAGCGCGGCATCGATAGTATGACGACCTTCCGCGCTCTGCGACAGCGTGGCGAGCTAGATGACGTGCCATTCGGCGATGTCTTTCTGGTTATCGATAACTTTGCCCAATTCTATCAAGACTTCGACCAACTGGAACCTGACCTTGTAGAGATTGTTTCCAGCGGTCTGGCCTATGGGGTTCACCTGATCATTGCGACCAACCGTTGGGCCGAAGTGCGTCCTCGTCTGCGCGATAACATCGGTACTCGCCTGGAGCTGCGCCTGAATGATCCTATCGATTCAGAGCTGGGCAGAGCGATCGCGTCGGCCATTCCTGCCGGTGTGCCTGGACGGGGAGCCAATCGCGACAAGCTCTTCTTCCAGATTGCCTTGCCGCTCATGGTCGCTGGCGGGCAAACGGAGATCGAGGATCTCCATCTACGCATTCAAGAGTATCTCCTGGCTCTCATCGAGCGCATTCGGAGTAGCTGGAAGAGCCTGGTTGCGCCACCTATTCTCATGCTGCCGCCGCTAGTCCGCTGGGAAGACCTGCCAGGGCCGTCGCCCGACGAGCCGCCTGGTGTGCCCATCGGGTTAGAAGAATTTCGCCTGAAGCCGGTCTACATCGATCTCATCACTGGAGGGCCTCACTTCCTGATTCTAGGCGATAGCGAGTGTGGCAAAACCTCGCTGCTGCGCGCCTGGATACGGGGCATAGAGCGGCGCTATACGCCTCAACAGGTGGCCTATGCGATCATCGATTTCCGCAAGCGTCTCTTGGACTTCGTTGACAGTAAATCGTTGCTGACCTATGCCTACAATAGCCAGACGCTGACAAGCTGCGTAGGCAACCTAAAAGTCGATCTAGAGCGTCGTCTCAAGAAGATCTCTGAGGTACCGCTGAGTGAGCTACGGCGTCCCCAGCAATGGAATGGGCGTCACTATTTCCTCTTCGTTGATGACTATGAGGCCATCGGAGGCTCAGGAGGCAGTCCGCTCATGCCTCTCCAGGAGTACCTGATTGTGGGCCGCGACGTTGGCTTTCATCTCGTATTGGTGCACCGCGTCGGCGGGGTCTCGCGGGCTATGTTTGAACCGATCATGCAACGTTTGCGCGAGATGGGCACGCCGGGGCTCATTCTAAGCGGCGACCCCATGGAAGGTAAGCTCTTGCATGGGCAAGCGGCGACACCCTTGCCGCCCGGACGGGCCTATCTGGTGCAGCCAAAGCATCCGCCTATGTTAGTGCAGTTAGCTTTTGCTGCTCCTCAGTGGGAAGAAGCCCAGGTTGCAGATTAATGGTCGCGGCCACGCAGGCGGCGGGGTCTGAGGCGGGTGTGAGAGGGTGAAGCAGCACCAAGGTCATCAGGAGGATGGGGAATCGACGGCAGCGGACGCTCGACGACCAGGCGACTGAGATCATCGCTCACCGCGGGCAGGCGATAGAGATGGGCCTCACGCCGCCGGGCGATAGCGAGCTGTTCGAAATCGGGCTGGGAGACCGAAGCCGGGGCTTCTTCATAGTGTCGTGCAGGCAGAGCAGCCGCGTCACGGCTGGCCTGTGTTGAGGCCAGAAAGGGGACAGCGCTCCCGATAAGGGCCGCATCCCGTCCCAGGTAGGCCGGCACAATGCTCAGGGCTTCGACTCGTTGGCCTGCTTCCGCGCTTGAGAGGGGCCCCAGTTGCGACAGGAGCGAGCGGCGCAGGTGGGTGACCAGCAGCTCATCGGCATTCAGCAAACCGCTGCCCAGAACTATTACTTCGGGGGCGAACTGCCGCAGATAATGGGCCGCAGCGATGCCAAGCCAATGGCCCATCTCCTGATAGATCGTGAGCGCTACCGTGTCGCCACGGGCCGCCTCTTCCGCCAGCAGCTGTGCGCTGAATTGCTCACGGTTGCTGAGGCGCTGGATCAGGCTACTCGGCTCACCTTTGCGGGCCGCACGCTGAATGAGACGCTGGATAGCCTCCAGTGAGACGAGGGTACTGATGCAGCCCCGGTGCCCACAGCTGCAGCGTGGACCACTGTTAGCCACAGGTAAGTGACAGACGTGCCCGGTGTATTCGCGGGCACCTGGCTCCGGCTGCCCATCGCTAATCAGGGCCGCACCTACTACCGCATGAACGGTGAGCAGCAAGGCGCGTCGGCTGCTCCTGGCGGCTCCATAAGCGTATTCGCCAAGCGCTGCCGCTTCAACGTCGCTATGTAAGCGCACGGGAAGATGATAGCGTGTTTCTAGCAGGTCACACAGCGGGAAATGGTTGAGCGAGGGAAGGAGAGGAATGAGAAAAGGACGGCGGTATGTCTGGTCAAGTTTACCCGGCAAGGCCACACCAATACCCTGCAAGGCATAGCCCGCTCCCTCGGCTCGCTGCACAGCCGCATCTATGGCCCGTAAATATGGCTCTAGCGTGGCTCGTGCCGGACGGCCGCGCAGCGTTCTAGCCTCGAAGCGCTCTCGGACCTGACCATCGGCAGCAATAATGGCGATCGTCGCCCGACTACTTCCAATCTCCACCCCGACCGCCACGCTCAGCTCTGGCACCATGTCCCTGATCCTACTAGCGGCTCCTGCCCGGGTGCTGCACTCTGTTAGAACAAGTGTTCAACATGTGGTTGACCCGAGCAACACAGACAGAAACAATAACGACAGTTTATGCAATTCAAAGTATACTCACGGTTGAGAACATTTGTCAAGAGCATCCGTTCGTCTCCAGGCCTGATCAGCCTGGCCGACCAGGGTTAGCCCAAAGCAGGCAGGGGGAGCTATCTCGCGGTCGCAAGATAGCTCCCCCTGCTATGCTATGGCGGGCAAGAGCAGGGTTAAGCCTGGGATGTAAGAAAATGGGGGGGCAGAACAGGCACGGGCCGTCTCTATCAAGCGATAGCGGCCCAGCCGCGGGCGCGCTCCACCGCATTAAACCAGCGCCGATAGAGGGCCTCGATCGAACCATTGCCGCGCGGACGGTAGACCTTTGCCTCACGCCAGAGGAGAGCGGTTTCCGTTTCATCGCGCCAGAGGCCGGCTCCGATGCCAGCTAAGAAAGCGGCGCCCAGCGCTGTCGTCTCCTGGACGGCTGCGATATGCACTTCGACCCCGGTGATATCGGCCAGCGCCTGCATCAGGAAGCTGTTAGCCGAAGCTCCCCCATCGACCTTCAAACTGTGGATTGGACGACCGGTATCCTGAACCATTGCCTGCAGCACATCGCGAGTACTAAAGGCGATGCCTTCGAGCGTAGCCCGTACCAGGTGGGCGCGTGTAGTCGCGCGTGTCAGGCCGATGATAGTACCGCGGGCATAGCTATCCCAATAAGGGGCGGCCAGGCCGGCCAGAGCCGGGACAAAGAAGACCCCGCCACTGTCGGGGACCGACAGCGCCAGCTCTAGCGTCTCCTCTGGGCTATGCACCAGGCCAATATCGCGCAGCCACTGAATAGCTGCCCCTGCCACATAGATGCCGCCATCGAGAGCGTAGACAATCTCTCGACCCCGGGACCAAGCGACAGTCGGGAGCAGACCGTGACGCGAGGTTGGCAGGGTGTGACCGGCGTTGAGCAAGATAAAGGCGCCGGTACCGTACGTCACCTTGACATCGTTTGGAGCATAGCAGGCCTGGCCGAAGAGCGCCGCCTGCTGATCCACCAGCGAAGCAGTCAGCGGCAAAGCGCGCCCAAAATGCTCCGATGCGATTGTCCCGAAGAGCGAACAAGATGGCTGAATGTCTGGCAGAATCGAGCGCGGGATCTCCAGTAGTGCCAGGACGTCCTCATCCCAATCGCGCAAATGAGGATTATAGAGCATGGTCCGCGAGGCGGTAGTTTCATCAGTGCGATGCTCGCCCAGCAAGCACCACATCAGCCAGGCATCAGTTGTTCCTGCCAGTAGCTCTCCACGAGCGGCCAGCTCACGTGCGCCGGCCACATTATCCAGAATCCAGCGGATCTTTGTGGCCGAGAAGTAAGGGTCAAGGGGCAGCCCAGTGCGCTCGCGGATCAAGCGCTCGGCGCCCTCGCGGCGCAACTGCTCGCACAGCACATCGGTGCGGCGATCCTGCCAGCTAATGGCGTTATAGAGCGGCTGCCCGCTGCGCCGATGCCAGACTACCACCGTTTCCCCCTGGTTAGCCAGGCCGCAGGCCAGTAGCGGCACCTCACCTGCGGCCTGGATGACCGTGCGCGCATTAGAGATCACGCTCTCCAGCAAATCGTAGGGATTCTGCTCCACCCAGCCTGGCTGTGGATAGGTCAGCGGCACCTCACTCGCTGCCTGAGCCAGGCAGCGAGCTTCAGCATCAAAGATGAGCGCTTTGGTACGGGTGGTTCCCTGGTCAATAGCGAGTATTGCGGGGGCCATCATCCTTGCTCTCCTCCTGTATGATGCCCTTTCCAACGCAGCATAGCCGGCTGCATCTCGTCGCCTGCTGACCTGCTCGCGCGCTGCCTCTCTTAGCGAGAGACGAGAGCACGAGCAGGCCTTGTCAGCAGACCAGTTGACTGAGTGAGCTAGCAAGCCCGACTCTGCTACGTTGTTGATGAGCCTGAGATCTCGGTGGAGGGTGAAGAACTGTTCAGAGCACGTACCGTCTCCTCAATTGGCACTGTCTTGAGCACCTCTGGTCGCGCGATAAGCAGCCAAGCAAAATAGATCAAGCCAAGGGCGAACATTCCCAGCGTGTAGAGCCAGGGGATAGCGAACTGAGCGTCGCGGAAAATCAACAACTCGAAGACAAGCCAGACGAGGGCCAGAATAACCACAGGCCACTCAAAGATGCCCAAGTCGAGGCCGCCAGGAATGGAAGGCAAACGGCGCCGGGCAACCAGGTAGTAGATCACCGTCAGCAGATAGATAATCGCGGGCAAGAGCGTGGCCGCTGAGAAGAGATTGCTGAGGGTCGTTGTCTGATTCTGCGCCAGGCCGATACCAGCGAAGAGGGCCAGGACCAGCTCACAGAGCACGAAAGAGAGCACCGTCGAGGGGACAGGCGTACCCGTATTGGGGTTGACCTGACGCAGCCAGTGCGAGGCCGGGAAGCGCTCATCACGCGACATCGCCCAGATCAAGCGTGTCAAGGTGATAAAGATCACCAGGCCACAAGCAAAGATCGAGAAGGTCACCAGCACCAGAAAGATATCCCCTACGATCGGCCCCAGGACATGCGTAATGATATCGGCTACCGGCGTTGCGGAACCGGCCAGCTCCTGCAGATTATCTGAGGCCAGATTGAGGGCAATCAAGAAAGCAAAGCCGACAATACCGCTCAGCAGGACCGAAGACCACATCGCGAAAGGCACAGTGCGGTGTGCCTCCTGTGTCTCTTCTGCTAGATTGGCCGCGGCCTCAAAGCCCACGATGGTGAAGGCTCCCAACAAGAAGGAGAGCATGAAGGGACCGCTCGAGAACAGGCCGCCGAAGCTGAAGTAATGAGCGGCGGGAACACTGCCAGTGCTAAAGAGGTGATCGGGATGCAACAAGCCGCGAACGCCGCCGACAATCAGGAGCAAGACCGTCAAACCGATGATGCCGACCACCTCGGTGCCAACGGCGGTATTATTGATGCGCGTTGCCCAGACAGTAGAGAAGAGCACCAGCAGCGTCTGAATCAGGATCACAGCCGCTGTGGCGACCCAGGCGTTCACCGGCGTCTCCGTATAACCGAAGAGCGTTGGCAGAACGGTCTGAGCCACGGCGTAATCGACTGCCACCACGTCAACGACCAGGAACGTGAAGGAGATCCAACCCGTGAGCCAGCCGATCTTAGGGTTGATGAGACGCGAGGCCCACTGATAAGAGTAGCCGGCCAGCGGAATACGGGAGGCCAAGGCACCGAAGACGAGGGCTACCAGGAGCTGACCGACGATGACCAGCGGCCAGGTCCAGATACCGCGCGGTCCGCCCCAGTTCAGCACTGAGCCATAAGTCGTGAAGATGCCCGTTGTGATCGAGATAAAGGAGAAACCCACGGCGAAGGAAGCGAAGCGCTTCAGTTCGCGACGGAACTCCTGCCGATAACCGAACTTTTCAACAAGCTGCTCTTCAGAGATAAGCTGAGGTTGCTTGCTGAGCGACATAGAAGGTGCTCCTTTCTCCTGCAGGGCAAATGGTTACACGTTGTTGATTGGTAGCTAGCCGGGCTACCAAGGGCCAGCCCTGCGGGCGCTACACTGGCTGGCTAACTAACCGAGCTGAGAATGACCCTCGGCCCAGAGCAGAGAGAGAGCCGCACTGGCAGGCTCATCTGCCAGCGAGCCACCTGCTAGCTCTCATTCCTTGAGCTGGTGAGGAATGAGAAGAAGACGGGCCTGGGGCTGGCTAGCCGACTGGCAAGCGGAGAGATACTAAGGCAAGGGTCTCCTCTAGAGCTGGCCAGACTCCCGAGCCTGGGTCGAGAAGAGCTGAGCAACATTGGCCGCGAACTGCGACGCCAGACGGTTCGCTGTTGCCCGGATGATGGCCTCGCCCAGGCTTGCCAGACGTCCCAACATCGAAAGTTCGATGGTGTAGCGTACCTCCGTTCCTCCCGCGCTGGGGACCAAGTCAATCACCAGGTGGGCGCGAAAAGCCCCTGCCATTGCCAACGGCTCGCCAACCATCTCGGCGACCAGATGGTCTGGCTCATGGGCCTCCAGCAAAGTACCATGAGCACGGGCGCGGATGGTCATAAACTGGATCTTGACCGCCAGGAGAGCTTCGTAGTGCGTCTCATCGACACGCTGGGCCTCCTCGCAGCCCGGGACAACACGGCAGAGCTGAGTCGGGTCCATAAAGATCTGCCAGACCTGTTCCCGAGGTGCACTGACGCTGACCGTTCCGTTGAGCTTCATGATACACCTCCTGGCAGCAAGGCTGCCACCTCTTTTCCCATGCGTAAGGAATGCTGATGGTCCAGCTCAGGTCTGACTACCGTGCCGATCGCATAGATACCCGGGATGCTGGTGCGATACTGGCCGTCAACGACAATCGCCCCAGCGGCTGTCAGTTCTACCCCGCTGCCCTTCAGCCAGTGCGTGTTAGCCTGCAGAGCAGTGGCATAGATCAGCGTATCGACTTCGATCTCCACTGGCTGATGATCACAGAGCAAGCGCACAGCGCTGAGGCGAGGAAAACCGCAGATCTCCTCTAGCGTCCCACAGAACCGGACCTGACGACCATTGGCAGCGGTGGGGGCGGCTGTAATCACTTCCAGGCCCGCAGCGGCCAGACGTCTGGCCGTGGCCAGAGCATAGCGCGACGCACCATAGACTAAAGCCCGCCGCCCAGGCAAGTAGCCACGGGCCAAGAGCTGCAAAGCCAGGACAGGGGTCATCACACCTGCCGGGCGCGTCCCTGGGATAGCATCATGTTCGCGAGGCCGCTCCAGGCCGCCACAAGCAATGACCACACTCCTGGCGCGCAAGTGCGCCGTCCCCTGTCGCTGGCGCACGACCAGGGTATGAGCCATCTCAGCGTCGCTGGCGGGCAGCAGCCCCACAGCCGTCGTTTGCAAGAGCAACCTCACTCCCTGGGGAAGGCGAAAATCTCGTAGCAGCTCCCACTCTTCCCCAAAGCCATCGGCGGGCAACAGGTAGCGCAGCAAGCCCCCCACCTGCTCCTGATAATCGAGCACCACCGTGCGCCCGAGAGCCGCGGCCCCACTGCGCAGTAAACTCAAAGCGCTCAGGCCGGCTCCGACAATGGCCACATCATAGACCTCTCCCTCATGCAAATCGTTCATCAGAAGCATATCCTCCAGGGTATATGCTGATAGCCTGCTCCTTCTTGCTTGCCTTATCAGCTGCATCCCTGCACTTCAGAGCGCCCCAGGCTCAGGCCAGCCTGGCCGACCAGGATAGGATGAGCGGGAGAGCGCAGTAGAGCCAATCTACTGCCCTCGCTCAGATCGCTCGCCGCTAGGCGCAGTGACGTTCTCCAGGCGCGTCAGGCGTTCGCTGAGCAAGCGTGAGCCGGGAGCATGTTTCTCCAAAGACAGGGGATCGCGCCCCAGCTCCTGCTGAAACAGCTCAATGAGGCGAGGAAGGCACAGGTTGCCCTGGCATTCCCCCAGCATGGCCCCCGTTCGCCGTTTCAGACCGTCCAAGGTCCTTGGAGGGAGGAGCGAGCGCAGAGCGGCCAGAATCTCGCCACGCGTAATCGAACGGCAAAGGCAAACCACTTCACCGTCTTCAGAGGTGCCCCCGCTGAGCGGCTCTGGCAGAGCCTCGCGATAGCTTGTGCGTAAGCGCAATCCCAGAGTCTCCGCGGCCAGCCGTCCAACGTACTCTCCGATCGCCGGTGAGGCCGACAGGCCAGTCGAGCGAATGCCAGCCACATGGATCAGCCGCTCACTGACGGTCGAAGGGCGAATGATATAGTCGCCTGTGCTGCTCACGGCGCGCAGGCCAGCAAACTGCCGAACCGTTGAGGCCGTGGCCATCGCGGGCACCAGCCTCCCTACACCTTCGCGGATGCGTTGCAGCCCCGCCGCCGTAGTCGCCAGATCGCGCTTATCGCTGACATCCTCTGCTGTCGGCCCAAGCAGGACGCCGCCAAAGACAATCGGCGTTACCAGAATACCCTTGGAAACCTCACTTGGAACCGGCAAAATGATTTGCGCAACACCGTGATCCTCCTCGGTAATCAAGAACTCGCCTTTGCGCGGCGTGAGCCTGAAGGAATGATCACCTGCCAGGCGTGCAACCTCATCGGCCCACAGCCCGGCGGCATTGATAACGAGCGCCGCTGAAAAGGCCTTGCCACTGGCCGTACGTACCAGAAGCTGCCTGCTGCCCACCTCGATGGCGCTCACGCGTTCGCCCAGGAAGAGCTGAGCCCCGTTGAGAAGAGCATGCTCACAATAGGCGCGCGTCGTCCAGAAGGGATCAATCACTCCTTCACCCTCAACCAGGACACCCCCAACAACCTGCTCGTTGACGTAGGGGGCGGCCTCCAGGATCTCGGCCCGGCCCAACGGCTGCAGCGCCACTCCGTTGGCCTCGGCCTTGGGCCTGATCTCCCCAACAATAGCAGCCTGCTCCTCCTCGCTGAGGGCCACCATCAGCGCCCCCGTCTGCAGATAGGGAATATGGAGGTGGGTGATCACTTCCGGCCAGAGCTGACGCGCCTCGGCCAGCAGACGTGCTTCCAGCGTACCAGGGCGAGCGTCAAAGCCTGTATGAACAATGGCGCTGTTCGCCTTGCTGGTACCTTCACAGACATCGGGGTACTGCTCTAACAGTGCGGTGGAAGCGTCGTAACGCGTCAGCGCGCGCAAAATCGCGCAGCCAACGACGCCCCCGCCAATAACAAGGATGTCAACATGATCTATGCCAGTCATCTCCATAAGCCTGATTACCTTCCTCGCTCAGGTAGCCCGCCTGGATCGCCGGGCCCAGGCGGCACAACGACGACCAGCACCGGCTACAGCCCTCTCTGCCCTTCCCCCACGTCCGTTCAGATGACTATGATAGTTTATGATACAATTTTACGGAATGGATGATAGTTTGTCAACATTTTCTCTCGCGAGATTGCCACAAGGCAGCCAGCGAGAGAGAGGGGAAGCGCCAGCAAAAGAGCGAGACCGGGAGCGAGCACCAGAGGAAGCGAGAGGCTACCTTATCCTCAGCAAGAAAGCCGGGCGTGCCTTGGGGGAGAGATCAAAGAAGCCTCTTGGGGCGTGGCGTAGGAGCGAGGCGGCTGAACGTGGGGCGTGGGGCATAGCTGGCTGCTGGGCTTGCTAAAAAGGGCTGACTACATTGAGAGCAATCAACAACGCACAGATCAGCACGCTGCACGCCAGAGCCAGACTATCGGAGCTGCTCCATTGCAACGCGCGCAGCTTGCTGCGACGCCAGCCACGATAGCCGGCACGATAGCAACGCGCTTCCATCGCTGTACTCAGCATCTCCACGCGCTGCAGACCGCTCATGAAAAGCGGCACAATGATACCACTTAAAGCGCGAATACGCTGCCACGGATTGCCGCGCCCGAAACGCACGCCGCGCGTTGCCTGAGCGATACTCAGGCGCTCAACCTCAGTAATGAGAAGCGGCACGAACTTCAGCGCCACTACGAACACCATCACTAGCTCATGGACAGGCAGCCCAAAACGACGCAGCGGGCGCAGCAGAGCCTCAGCCCCATCAGCCAGATCGACCAGCGAAGTTGTCAGCATTAAGAGCGAAGTCAAATAGTAGAGGAAGATCACCCGCAAATCAACCTGCGTGCTGTGGATAATGCCCTCCCAAGAAACCGTCAACACGCCCCAGTGCCAAATCGTGCTTGCCGCCTGCGTGCTTGACGTATAAAACAGCACCTGGAACGTAAAGAGGATCAGCAAGAAACTGATGAACATGCGCATACCCTGCAGCACATAGCGCAGCGACAAGCGAGAGAGCCATTGAAGAAACAGGCAAAAGAGCAGACAGATAGCCAATGCTATAAAGTGACTAATATAAGTAACAGCCGCCACGACCAGGATAAAACACAAGATCTTAGCCCGTGGATCAAGGCGTGTCAAGTGGGAGCCATTATCAACATATTGGCCAAAGGAGATATGGCGAGAGATTTCGATCATAATTTCCCCCTGCTGGCAAGGTCAAGAAGAGGAAAGCTGAGGTTCCTGGCTGGTGGCATGCGGAAGGAAACGGACCAGCTCCTCTTCAAGCTCGGCTAAGGTCAGCACATCGCAGCGGAGAGCGGGCCACAGCGAACGCAACCCCAAAGCGATCTGAGTAATCTCAGGCAAGGTAATATCGAGGGCAAGCAGCTCCTCGGCATGAGCCAACACCTCGCGCGGGCTACCACTGAACACGACGCGTCCCTCATGGAGGACGATCACCTGATCGGCCAATGCGGCCACATCGGCCAGGCTGCTGGAAGTCAGCACAATTGTCAGCCGGCGCTCCCTCTTCAAGCGTTGGATCAGCGCCAGCAACTCCTGTCGGCCCTGGGGATCAAGGCCCGCCGTTGGCTCATCGAAGAGAATAGCCTCCGGTTCCAACGCCAAAACCCCAGCGATCGCTACACGGCGCTTCTGGCCGCCGCTCAAAGAGGAAATATAGCGCGTGCGAAACTCCTCGTAGGGAAGTCCGACCGCCTCTAGTGACTCCTGAACCAGACGCCGCGACTGAGCCGGTGGCAGCTTCTTACGACGTGGCCCAAAGGAGACATCCTTGCCTACCGTCTCCTCAAAGAGCTGAGCCTCAGGCGACTGAAAGACGATCCCGACACGCAAACGCAGCTCTTCAACATTAAAAGGCGCCTGATGGATATCCTGACCGCGGAAAAGCACCGAGCCGCGGCTTGGGCGCAACAGACCCAACAGCATCAGCAGCAACGTGGACTTACCGGCCTGGGTCGGTCCCACGATAGCCGTAATCTCGCCCTCGGGAATCGCCAGACTGCAGCCCTTCAGCGCCTCAACAGCAAACGGCGTCCCCCGCATGCGGGTATAGTAGACATCCTTTACTTCAAAGAGCATAAAGCCGCCTTCAGATCATCCAGATTCAGAACCACCTCCGGGAGCTGTGACCATCCTCTAGCGCGCAGGCGCTGGCCAAGCTGTGTAATCAGAGGCAAGCCCAGGCCCGCGCGCTCCAGCTCCTCTCGATGGCGCAGAACACTCGCCGGCGTTCCGTCCAGCAGCACGCGCCCGCGATCCATCACAATCACGCGATCGAAATCGACAAGCTCATGCATATGGTGCGTAATATGCAGCACACTGATACCGCGCTCGCGCGCCAGGCGGCGCACCGTCTCAAGTAACTGCTCGGCAGTGCGTCCCGGGATCATAGTCGTTGGCTCATCCAGGATCAAATAGCGGGGACGCATGGCCAGGACCCCGGCCACCGCCAGACGCTGTTTCTGGCCCTGCGAGAGATCACTGACCGCCCGGTGGGCATATGGTCGCAGATCGAGCAGGTCAAGCACCTCCTCGACGCGCTCCTCGATCTCAAAGCGCGGCAGGCCCAGATTTTCCGGCCCAAAGGCGATCTCATCGATCACCGTATTGGCGACGAGCTGATCATCGGGATTCTGAAAGACGAGGCCCACCGTCTGACGGATCTGCCACAGGCTCTCACCGCCGGCATCAGTACGCAGGCCGTCGACAATGACGTAGCCCTGCTGTGGCAACAGAATCGCCGCCAACAGGCGAGCCAAGGTACTCTTACCGGAGCCATTGTGACCGATGAGGGCGATCGTCTCGCCCTCATCGATCCGCAGCGTGACCTCCGCCAGAGCCGGGGCGATGCCCTCCTCGGCCTCGCCACTGTAGCGGAACGTAACGTTATTGACCTCGATCATAGCACAGCGCGCCTGGCGATTAATAGGGCAGTCTATCGCGCGGCCTGGTCTCGCGGGCACGGGCCAGCCGACCACGGACCGCCTCATAGGAGCGCACGATCAAAGTGATCACAATGGCCGCGGCGATGGCCTCTACTACGGCCTGGGGGATAATCAGCACAATAAAACCCCAGGTCAGGTAACCGCGCAGGAAACCGAGACCGAGCACGAAAACGGTATTCGTGGCTGAGCCGACCGCGCCCGCCAGAGCTGAGGCGGCGGTGCGATTCGCGCGCTGCAAAGCGGCGAAAGCCAGCCAGGAAGTCAGACCGATCAAAATACGCGGCAGGAAAGCGATCAGCGGGTCTTTAAACAAGGCACTACCGGCGCGCAGGAAGCTGGTCAGGCCGAAAAAGAAACCCGTGATCATACCGACCAGCGGGCCTTCAAGCACGGAACCAACGATAACCGGCAGATGCTCCGTCGTGGCAGCCCCCGCCGGAGTTGGCAGAGGAATATAGCCAACGAAAGGAATGTAAGCCATCAAGATGGTCAGGCCGGCCAGCACACCGGCAGTGACGATCCGTCTCGTCGAGAGTGACCAGGGAGATTCCTTCGGAGGTGTAAATTTGCCCTGTGGGCGAAACGTATCATTGCTCAACGCTGGCACTCCTTTGGTCCAGAAGCACTAGCTAGCTTGCTCGCTCGCTGCGGCTCCGCATTGTCTCCTCTGCCAGCACTGGTAGACCAGACAGCCCAAAAAGCAACAGCCAGCGCTGGCCAGGACGCAACAATGGGTCCCACCCGCGATAGAAGAAGAAATAGCTAGACTACAAAAAAACCTCCTCTCCTCTTACGAGAAAGAAGTCGAAGGAGGTTTTTAGATGTCTTAAAAAGATTATAATGACAAAGCAAGTGAGCTGTCAAGGAACGGCTGGACCTGGCGTCACGCTGCTGTCGATCTCGGTGCCACGGACCAGGTGGGTGATCCCGCTTGGACCTGCGATCAGGGCCTCAGTGGTCATATGCAGGAAGAGACCGGTTTCAACCACGCCTACGATCCGTCGCAAACGGTTTTCTAGCTCGCTAGGGTCAGCGATGCCCTCGTGGAAGTAACAATCGAGAATCAGGTTGCCGTTGTCCGTATAGAACGGTTGACCATCGTGCTGGCGCAGCCGGGTCTCAGCACCTAGCGCCTCCAGACGACGTCTGACGGGAGTCAGGGCGAAGGGCACAGTTTCAATAGGCAGGGGAACATGGAGGCCAAGCAGCGGTACCTGCTTCGTGATGTCGGCAATCACAATGAAACGGCGCGAAGCCGAGGCCACCACCTTTTCGCGAAGCAAGGCCCCGCCGCCGCCTTTGATCAGATGGAGATGAGGATCGATCTCATCGGTGCCATCAATATCAAGATCTAGCTCGGGGTGGTGATCCAGATCGGTGAGGGGAATGCCTACCGCCCGCGCCAGGGCCTCTGTGCGCTCCGATGTGGGCACCGCCCCAGCGATCCGCAGGCCTTCCTGCTGAAGCCGCTGCCCCAAAGCGCGGATCATCCACTCAGCAGTAGAGCCACTGCCCAGGCCGATGACCATCCCCGGCTCAACCAGGGCGGCTGCCGCTTCTCCTACTGCCCGCTTCCAGGCTTCCTTCTCCTGTTGCTGTGTGCTTGCGCTTTCCGTCATGCGTTTTATCCTCGCTACCTGCTTGCTTGCATAGGCTGAAAACAAAGAAGCCAGAGGATAGAGGCTTCTCTCTTCTTCTATAGCATATCCTAAAGTGAGGCGCTCTTGCACGGACCTGCAAGTAGCCTGACTGAGCAACACGGTCGGGACTTTGCGCTAAAGCGAGCAGCGCCACGCGAGCTGGCGACCTGCTCACGGCGGTTGACCGCCAGGCACAGGCACGGGGATTGAAGGCCTTCTCCTGTCAAGCGATATATCAAGATAACCTCTCTTGGGGAGAACCCTTTCAAAATTGGTCTTTTTTCGGTACTATGTGCCTAAGCGAGAGAGCAGCGGGTGTCGCTTATCCCTTCTTTTCTGCTGCTAGCCCTTCCCAAGGGGGCAATAGCCAACTCCTGCAGTGCTTGAGGTGGAAAAGCTCGTTCCGCTTGTCACCCCAGCTCTCGCATGGTATCATGGGGCCGTGGCGAGAGAGAAGAAAGGGCGCGATGTTGTAGGGAGGACGGTCCTCACGAGGATGCTGAAAGCACGAGGATACTGAAGATGTCGGAGCAGTCGCGCATTCTTGTGGTCACTGATGATGCAGGAGAGGGTCAGGCGATACTGACGGCCCTGCGCGCTGATGGCTATCTAGTGCAGGGGGCCAGCGGAACTGCGGAGGCCCTTCGCGTGCTCTGGCGCGAGATGCATCATCTTGTGGTTGCTGATCTGAGGCTGGCCAGCGCCGATGATTTTGAGCTAGTGCGCTGGTTGCGGCTCTACTATCCGCGCACAGCCATCCTCTTATTGACGCCGCCCGAGGCCGGCGAAGAACGCACACAGGCCCTTGAGCGAGGCGTAGCGGCTCTCATTGACAAGCCTCTCAATCTCGAACAGCTGAGAGTCGAGGTGCGGCGTCTGCTCACGCAGTCCGGCTTTTCTGCAAGCCTGGACTCCTTTGATCTGCTGGATGTCATTCAGATCGTGACCATGAGCCGTAAGAAAATTGCCCTGGTCGTGAGTACGGACCAGGGAGAGCGCGGCTTGCTACGCTTCCAGAATGGAGAACTGGTATGGGCAGAATATGGGGTACTGCGTGGTGAGGAGGCTTTTTTCGCGCTGGCGGCTCACCGCAATGGGACGGTCTCCTATCAGCCTTGGGAGGACGAGACTGCTCCGAATGTAACGCAGCCGCTCTCTCGTCTCATCCTCCAGGCCCTACAGTATCGGGCGAAGTACGGCAACGAGGCAGGCGGTGGGGCTAGTGGGGCGCTGCCTGCCCAGGATCAGCAGGCCCGCGAGACAAAGCCTCTCGCACTTGACGAGATTGACGATACGCCTTTTGGCCTGCTAGCGGAGGACATGGCCGGCTCGTCGCTGGGCCAAGAGGCGAGTCAAAGCAGCGCCTCTCAGGCTAGTGCAAGCGAAGATGGGACCCGCGAGTGGTGGATGGCGACGGGGTACATGCCCAAGTTAGGGGGGAGTGAGCGGCGACAAGGAGGAGAGAGCGGTCGGAGCAGCGAAAGTGGCGCCCTGCCGGTGACCGGTCATCTGGCTGCTACCTCGGCCCCAGCTCCCGGCGGTGGGAGCACGGGCAAGATGCCAACGCCCAGCCGCCTGCAGCGTCTAGCCCCCTCCGAACCGGTAGAGCTTCCCTCGTGGTTAACTGAGCAACCGACTCAGTCCGAGCTGCCGCCAGTCACACCCGCGACGCGCTCGTCTCTTACCACGGGGCAGGTGCCGGTGGCACCGACCAGGCGCCAGGAGGCAACTTTTGGTGAAGGGCACCCCTCGGCTCCGGCCAGTCCAGAGCAGCCCCTGCACCGTCCCCTTTCGACCGATACAGGCATTCGACTGCGCCGAATCGGGAGCGGGGGCAATGAAAACCAGCCATTGATCGCCTTCTCCAATCCCTCGTCTGGCTCCGGTCCCGGAAGCGGGCCGTTGCAGAGCCTCAAATCTCTCTATCGAGGAAGCGGACCATTGGGCATGGCTTCTTCTCACCCCTCCTCGTTGCCTGGCGTACGTCAAGAAAGCCCCGCTTTGCCTGACACAGGAGCCCTCACCGGTCCCCGCCCAGCAATGGGAGCATCTCAGTCGGCCACTGGCAGTATGCCAAGCACAAGCGTGGGAAGCGCTGGCCGCAGTGGACCGCTCCCGGCGAGCCCAGCCAGCGGCAAAAGTGGGCCTTTGCCGCGCACGACGCGGCGGAATATCAGTGCTATTGTCGCTGCGCTGCAAACACTCGGCTATGCCATTCCGGGCTTTGTGGCGACAGCCGTCCTGAGTATGGATGGCCAGCCCATCGCTCAGGTTTCCGTGGACGACCTCGATCTCTCTCCGATGGGAAGTCATCTCAGGGCGACCATCCAGGGCATCCTGCGCTCGCTGGAGCTGGGTGGCTGGGGTACCTACGAAGACCTCGTCGTGACCAGCTCACACCATCGCCTGCTCTTGCGCCTCATCGAGGGAGGTAGCGCCGCCTTCCATGTGCTGGTTACCACCCGCGAGGCTGATCTGAAAGAGAGCATGGAAGTAATGGCCAATGTTGAGGGCGCAATCGCCGCCGCGCTATAATCCAAAGTAATGGATGAAAGCAGGTATGCGGCAAACCTGCCCGCCTGTGAAGCTTCACTAACAACACGCAAGGATAATAGAAGAGTACCAACGATGAGTGAAAGCCAGAGCAAAGCCCCAAAAACGGAGGAAGAGCGGCGGCGAAATCAATACTCCTTCATCATTGGGATGGTCATAGGCATGATCATCCTCATTGCCTTTACGCTGCTCTTTAGCCATTGATAAGTGGCCGAAGCGGCGAGAGCAAGGGGCGCCAGAGGAGGAAGGTAAGTAAGTCTGCCTTGCACCTGCTCCGCGGATGAGCATAGGCACCATAGGCCACAGCGCCACCGGATAGAGGCAGGACCGACTGCTAAAGCCAGCGACTTGGCTTACTCATTCGGATGGCTCATCCGGGTGGCGGTGGTGGGCCTGGAGCGTCTCTAGCAGGAGCGGGAGATCTGCAAGTGTCGCCTTATCGAGAGCCTCTGTGGTGCGTGTCGTTGCTCTGCTAGCGGCTCGGCGCGCACTGGCCTGCGTTCGGCCAGAGGCAGACGCCGTCTGCTCCTGTTCCTCCCCTTCCTCTCCAGGCTGGGGGGGAGCTTCTGGCCTCTGCGGGCCTTTCATCTTCAGCGAAGGCACCCTTTGGCTCTGCTTGTGAGTCTTCAGCGCCTGTAGCTGCTGCTCAAGATCCGCCAGGCCAGCATCGGCGCGCGGTGACTGAGACGCTTGCCGGAGCGCCGAGAGAGAGGGTGACAGCGTCTCCGTAGTCGGAGGCCGATCGCCAGCGTCAGATCGCTGTTGCTCCTCTTTTGCCTGCAGATGCTGATGCTGTCCGCCGACCAGATGGGACTGAAGCCGTTCCCGCCGCTGCTCGATATCCTGCCGCCGCCGCTGTTGCTCATCAAAAATACGCTGCTGAATACGTTCCTGCCGCTGCTGCATCTCCAGCAACTCACTGGTTGCCTCCAATTCGCGCAAACGCGCTTCAAGCTGCTGGAGAGCATCACGCATGGTGTGGGCGAGCTGCTCCTGAGCCTGCCGCTGCTGCTCATAGCGAAGAGCGAGGCGACTCACCTCGTTGTATTGCAAAAGGGCCGAACGTGCAGCCTCCTCGTTGCCCTGCCGAAGAGCCTGCTCAGCCTTCTGTAGCCAGGTGGCAGCCTCCTCTTGTTTCTCGCGCGCACGGCGTTGCAGCTGATGGGCAGCAGCAATCGCCGTGGCCACCTGCGTTTTCACCTGTACCAGTTGGTTGCGCATATCAAGCTGTAACTGACGGAGAGATGACTGTGGATCTGGAGCCTTCTCAAGGAAAGCATCGATGTTGATGCGCAACAGCGTAAGGACTCGTTCCAACAGGTTCATAGCACATCCCTTTCCAAAGAGACATAGCGGACCTCTCACCGGCGGTGACAACAGCAGGCAAGGGAAAGCGCAGCGGGAAGCACTCGCCGCTTCCCGACGCCTTCCCCACAGAGATGGGAGCGAGCAGACTGGCAGCCAGCAGCCTCACTTGCTCCCCTGGCTCAGCGGCGGCGTAGCCAGACGCTACCCACAGAGCAAGAGGCTGGCTTGCCAAAGGCCCTGCGTCTTAGGCCTGATGATTGCTAACCCCGGAGCGATCAACACCGGCCTCTGCCTCGCTGGCGCGTTCGTCACTACTGGTAGCCTGTTGATCAGTCTGGCCCTTGAGAGAGGGAACGCGCGCCATCAGCTCATTGATCCGTACGCCGCTAAGCAACTCAAAGAGCGCCGGAATTTGAGCCGCCATATTCATGATATCACCTGTGAGGCGGCTGGCACCGACGCCATTAGCGCTATTGCCGGTTGAGACGATCGTCACCTTGTCAACCTTGCTGAGTGGCTCGGCAATCGCACGCACAATCTCTGGCATATTGGTCAGCAGCTTGTCAAGCACTGCCGCCTGATTGTACTCATGATAAGCGGCGGCCTTAACCTTCATCGCTTCAGCCTCAGCCTCACCCTTAGCACGGATCACCTCAGCCTCAGCCAGGCCCTTAGCACGGATCACCTCAGCCTCGGCCATACCGCGAGCCCGTGCCGCTTCAGCCTCACCCATGCCGCGCATGCGAGCCGCGTCGGCCTGGCCCTGGGCTTCAAGGATCAGGCGCTGACGCTCGGCCTCAGCCACCGTCTCGATACGGCGACGCTCGGCCTCGGCAGCCTTCTGGACTGTAGCTTGCAGCTCTAGCTCACGACGCTGGATCTCAGCCTCCTGGACACGAATCTGCGCGTGCTTCTCGACCTCGGTGACCTTGATCGCCTCTTCGACAACCCGCTGCTGCATGATATTGGCTTGAATGTCATAGGCCTTATCAGCAGCCGCCTGCTGCTTCTTGACCTCGGCGTCAAAGGCCGCCTTCTTGAGCAGCAGGTCGCGCTGATACTCCGCCTGCTTGGCCTGAGATTCGGCCTCGGCCTTGGCGCGTTCCTGATCGGCAAGCGAACGGGCGATTGCGGCTTCGCGAGCCGCCTGAGCCTGCTGGATCTGCGTATCGCGAGCGGCGAGAGCGGCAGCAATATCGGCCTGCTTGCGGATCTCGGCGATCTGCGGGCGTCCCATATTGGCGATATAGTCATTCTTGTCGCGCACGTCCTTGATCGTGAAGGAGATGACCTCCAGGCCCATCTTCTCCATATCGGCGCTGACCGTCTTGAGCATTTTGGCGCTGACGCTCTCCGGGTCCTTGACCAGGTCCTCAACGGTCAACTGACCGACGATGCCGCGCAGGTGTCCCTCCATTACCAGGCGGATCAGGTTCTCCCGCTCCTGCTGACTTTTGCTCAAGAACTGCTCCGCCGCCGTTTTAATGCTCTCCTTATCGGAGCGCACCTTGATCTGAGTGACCGCCTCGACATTGACAGCCACCCCCTGCGAAGTATAGAGATCCTGAGCCGGAGCGACATCAAAGGACATCAATTCAAGGGGAAACTCCTGAGCGCGGCTAATCAGAGGGAAGACGAACTTTGCGCCGCCGGTGACCACATCGGTACCCCCGGCGCCGTAGATAATCAAGGCCCGGTTAGGTCCCACCTTACGGAGCATGCTGGCCCATAAAGCGATGGCGATAATGACCAGCACGACAAGCAGCAAGACGCCGCCGACAACCAGCCCGAGAATGCCATTGAACATAGCAGCCTCTCCTTACTTACAACGATAGCGTTTCTGAGTATCAGAGGAGATCTTTACCAGTAAGCAACTCGGAGCGATCATTTCCGTCCTGATCCTGAAGGAGCGCGCGCAACTGCTCCAACTCTGCGCCAGTTGGCGTATGCAGCGGCTGCTGTCCTGGCTCGCCTTCGAAGAATCGCTCCCAGGTCTCCACCTCAGCGATACCGCGCTCGTAGTTGAGGATAATCACCTCCTGTCCGCGTTCGATAGGCCGACCATCGACACTACGGGCTGGCACACTCTTACGCAAACCGCCAGGCGAGACATAGATGACCTCGCCGACGCTATTCTGCCGGATCGGCAGACTGACCTTACCGATCAAGCCCGTGCGATCTGAGACATCCTGAATAGTCTCAGCCTCGCTGTCACCAAAGATGCGGAACAGCAGCGCCAAGACCAGCCCTGCCAGCAGCAAACCTGCGAAGAGGGCCAGCAGGAGAGAGAAGAGGACATCCAGGTGAGTAGCGTTATGGAAGACGTAGCCGAAGAAGCCGAAGCCCAAGAGAAAGAAAATCACTGTCCAGGGATTAACCCAAGCCAGGAGATGGGAGAGCCACGAAGAGGAAAGACTCTGAGCGGGCTGGCTCTGGCCATGAGCGGGGCCCCCATGCGTCCCTGGGCCATGCCCGGAAGAAAGATGAGCAACGTGACCGGCGTGACCAGCGCCTGTGTCTACAGACACACTGGAGGCCGAAGGACCCAAATGGGCATGGGGCAGATGCAAATGTTGAGCGAGACCATGCAGGCCATCGGCTACATGGGGGCCAGTGCCACCAATGTGGTGGGTCAGACCATGTCCCAGGCTCCCGAGCAGCGCCGAAATGACCAGGAAAAAGGTCCCGAACAGAAAACAACCGATGAAGACAAGCGAAAGCGGATCAGTGGCAATGAGCATAACCCGGCTCCTTTGCTGCTGCTGCTGATGCTGCGCACACGCAACGGCTCTCACAAGAGAGCTGTTGCGCGCTCTACCTTCAGGTCCACTGTGTATAGACGCTTCACCTATGCAGGCTTACAACGCCATGACCCTTTTCCTGTTGCGCTGCCGCCTAACGGCGAGAGACAGGCCTGACCTCGCGGGCTGCTTGTCAGGAGGTAGCGACTTGCCTACGGCGCTAGCTCCTGCTCTGCTGTCCCGAGCCAGGCCCTGTCAGCGTATGCACAAGCTGCTCAAGCTCAGAAAGAGGCAGGGCCAACAATTCACTGAGCAAGGCCAGGTAGCGGCGCGGGTCCGTTGTTTGCGCCAGGGCAGTGAAAAAGCCAGCCACCTCCGGCTCTGCCCGCCACTCTTCGGCGCTGGCCTCCAGCCAGGTAGCAAGGCGATCGCTCTCTTCAGCCACGTCTGTCAGCAGATCAGTGCTGAAGTCGGGAGGGTCACTGACCAGATAGCCTGGATGCACCTTGAAGAAACGGGCCAACAAGTCACGCGTGGAAGCCGTCAGATGAACCCGCTTCCCGCTCTCCAGTTGCGACAGATAGGCCTGGCTAATGGTCTCACCGAGCTCCTTCTCCATTGCCGTGACGACTTCCGTCTGCGTCATAGGCCGGTTGAGGCCGCGTAGCTCTCCTTCCACCTTCCGTAAATGCCTGAGTTTCTCAGCGAGATCCATAGTGCCTCACATAGCTATTTGTTAAATTACCTTTTTCTACTATAGCGATCTGCTATCAGCGTGTCAAGTAAAGAAGAGAGCACGCCCGCAGCTCCCTCCCTTCCTTCTAGCAAAGAAAGCTGCCTGTCGCGGTCTGACCAAACGGATTGACAGACGGGTAACCGATCGTCAGCAGCGACGCGTCAATCTTTTCTCCCACTGGGCTGGGCTGGATCGAAGCCTATAGCAAGCTGCTCAGACCCTCAGCCAGGAGCCACAGGCCCAACGCCATCAACAACAAAGCGCTCAGGAACAACACCCGGCGATAGGCAGCGCCCTGAAGCCAATGGCGGCTGCGGTTGACAGCGAAAGCAACGCCGAGCTTCGTGCCAACCAGACCAGCGTAGAAGCTAAAGAGGAGCAAAACAGGCCCAACGGCCCCCTGCTCCTCATAGTTGCGAATCAGCAACTGAGCTCCCACGGTGCCCCAGAAGAGATAAGGGTGGGGGTTCAGAGCATTCGTCACAATAGCGCGCCAAAGCACAGGGCCACCGGCGCTGCTTGCGGAGACCGAGGAAGCGAGCCTCTGAGGAGAGGAAGGCGTGCGCCCATAGCCATAGGCTGTCAGGGCCGTCTCGCAGCCCAGATAGAGCACAAAGAGTCCACCGGCCACCGCCAGCCAGCCCAGGGTACTGGCCGGCAACTGGCTGATCAACAAGACGGCCAGCAGAATAATTGGCAGATCGGTCAAGAGCGGGGCCAGCGCCACCAGATTGCCAGCACGCCAGCCGCGCTGCAGCGTCTGCGTGATCACCAGGCCGAGCATTGGACCTGGACTGATACCAGCGGTGAAGCCGTAAGAGATGCCCAGGAAGAGAGCAGTTAACATTGGCGGCTCAAAAACTCTGATCGTGCCCGCCGTCCGGCTCTCATTGACTGCGGGGCCAATTAGGCGAGCCGGAGGAGAGCCAGCGGCTTACTTACTGGCCGAGCTTCTCTTTGAGGAAACGTACGGCCAGAGGCCAGGCCTCGGCAGCCGCCTTCTCGTTCCCCATGCCATGCATCGGGTTCAGGAAAGCATGGCCCGCATCGTAGACCTTGACCGTGATATCCTTGCCGGCCTCCTTGTAGACCCGCTCGACCTTCTCGACCTGCTCCATTGGGATACTATCGTCGTAGCGGCCATAGATTGCCAGAATAGGAGCACTAACCCGGGCCACATTCTCCGGCTGAGGATCATAGCCGCCTGCGTAGAAGGGCACAGCCGCAGCCAGATCGGAATAGCGCTCAGCCACCGTATAGGTCAGTAAACCGCCGACGCAGAAACCAATGAGACCGAGCTTTTTCGGCTCCACATTGGGCATCGCCTTGAGGGTTTCTAGCGCTCCGATGATCTCTTTGACGGCGCGATCCATCTTTTCGCGGATCATCGTCATCATCATCTTGAGCGCATCATTTGGCTCAGTGGCAATTTTCCCGTGATAGAGATCGGGCACGGCCACGATAAAGCCCTCGGTAGCCAGCTTTTGGGCCAGATCCTGAATGTGCGGCTCAATACCCCACCATTCTTGGATCATCACAACACCGGGATGCTTCAAGTCGTCATCCGGCTGAGCCAGGAAGGCATAGGCGCCGTTGCCATTGACTTTGAGGTCTACCAGCGAGGTACGTATGACTGCCATAGCTCCGACTCCTTCAGAAGTAGATAGAAAATAGTGCGCTTCTGGCCGCGATCATCTCTGCGGTGTGCGCTACATGCAGGTCTACCCCCTATAATTATATACTAGACCGGCTGCGCGCGAGCAGCGCCTACCTTGCCAGGCGCTGTGACCAGGCTGGAAGCTCACATAGAAAGGGCACAGGGGAGGCGGAACCCATCGTTCGACAGTACAGAGGGCTGGCTCTGCCCATAGCACAATAGTCTTGACCGTAGAAAGCGAAAGCGCATACAATAGCGAAGAGCCTGGCTGACCGCTGGCATCACCGGCAGGATGCCAGATGAGCGCGCTGGCGGTACAGCTGCCCGCACCTGAGCCTGATCAGGTGCAGGCGGGCATGGCTGAAGTAAGAGTAAGTAAGTAAGGCAGACAGGAGCATCCAGGGGTCTCGGCGGTTAGGATCGGTTGCTAGGGAGTTGAGCCGCATCCTGATACGGAAAGCAAGAGGATACTGAAAGAACATGGCAGACATGTATCATGATCAGCCAGCGAAGCCGACGTTGGGGCAGGAAGCCGACACGACGCCGGCGCCCGACAAGGAAGCGCCCGCCGTTGAGATGAGGCCACAGGGCGAGACGGTGCCGCCTGAGAGAGAAGAAGGAACAGTACCGGCGGCAGCGGCGGAAGACGAAAGCGCGCCAACTGCCATATCGCTTGAGAGCGAGAGCGCCGGGCCGCGTGATGTCTCTGACGCAGCGGCAGCCGGGGCGGAACACAGAAAGCTCCCTGACCAGGCTGTCACGGTAGAGCATCTGCTTCTTCGCCAGCCACAGCCCCCCTTGGACACAGAATCGCTGGCAGTCAGGGAGCGCTTGAGTCGGCTCCGCACCGATGCCACCACCTTGCTCACCGATTTGTATTGGAGAGCGATCAGCCTGGAGGAGGCAGCCAGGCGCCTGGTACCGCTACTTGACTTCAGCCCGCTTCCTCAGTGGGCCTCTCTGGTCGCTGCCCAACTGTATGAGATCGATCGGGCTGGTATCCTGGTGCCTGTCTGGCGGATGCTGATTGAGCGCACTGAACCCCAGGAACAGGGAGCGCTTCAGGGAGGCAATCCGGCGGAGACACCTTTAGGGAAAGCGCGCCGTCTCGCAGTGTTGATGCTCGGCAACTATAGAGACCCTGAGCTGACAGCCCTGCTTGGACGTCTCGCTCTTGATGCCCGTCTCTCGTTTTATGCCGCTCAGGCTCTACTGCGCCAGAATACCTTATTGGCCCGTCAGACGCTTGTGCGTGCCCTGAAAGAGGCAGAAGGGTGGGCGCGGATAGATCTGCTTGAAGCGTGCCTGAAGCTGAAACAGTCTGGCTTCTTTGATCTTCTGTTAGCTGTCGGTCTAGAGCGCATTACGGGACTCGAGGCCTATGTGGCCCCCTCTCTTTACAGCGCCATTCCCTTGGAGACCTATCTTAATCCCCCGCCAGAGGTAACGCTCCCGCCGAAGCTGGTCCAGCACGCGGCGCTGATCTGCTACTATGTCTTCCTGGAGAGCATTCGTCATGCAAACGCCCATCCTGAGCAGCCGCCTATCGCCTTTGACCGCGAACTACAGCCCCTGGCCCAGGCTCTCTTCACAAGTGCGCGCCGCTATGGAGGCTGGCAACAGGTCGTAGCGCTGCATCAGCTCGCCTTGCTGCTCGGTCGCTACTGGGCTGGTATCGCGCGCGGCCTGATCCGCGAACCGCGCATTGTGCACATGGTCGCTAGCTGTCTGCCCCTGATGCCGGAGATCGAGCCCTGGATGAACGGACCAGCGCGCGATATTTTGCTGGCGGCTCTCCAGGTTCAGGATGAGCGAGCCTGGTCGCCAATCGTCAGGACGCTGCTAGACCTGCGCGAGTTGCGACTAGCTACTCCCTTACTTGATGTCTTAGCAAAAGCCCGTCGTCTGGAGAGCATTGAGGAGGCGCAGCGTCTTGCGCTGGCCTGCGAGGCCCTGGCTGCCCTTGGGGAAGGCAGAGCATTAGAGGCCTACCGTCGGCTGCTGCGCGAAGTCGTTGCGTTCCAGGATCGCACTCTTCTAGCTCAGCGAGCGGAGCCCCTGCCGCCCGAAGATGAGCATGTGCCAGGCAGCATACTCGCTGTAGCCGTGCTGCGGGCCCTGGCTCAACTTGCCACCCGTGAGGGCCTTGACCTTGTCGCGCAGGCCTGCCATGACTTCGATCCGGTTGTCCGCGAGGCCGCTTTAGAGACGCTCATGAAACTGGACGCACATGGCGAGCAGCGCCTCAGTCGCATGCTCATGCGGGAAGCTCTCAGCGACCAAGCGCCTGGAGTAGCGGCTTTGGCCTGTCACCTGGCCGCTCAGTACCACGATCGTGAATCGCTCCCGGCCCTGCGCTACCTGCTTCAGTCGCGCCCTTCGGTGCGTGAGGCCGCAGCGGCGGCACTTGCCCAGCTAGAGCAGGCCGTGGCCTAGCACGCCTGGGCCCGGCC
This sequence comes from Thermogemmatispora argillosa, assembly GCF_059696725.1. Taxonomy (NCBI): domain Bacteria; kingdom Bacillati; phylum Chloroflexota; class Ktedonobacteria; order Thermogemmatisporales; family Thermogemmatisporaceae; genus Thermogemmatispora; species Thermogemmatispora argillosa. Next base: position 4,496,662 of record NZ_AP019377.1, read on the forward strand.
CTGCACTGGCGGTAGAGATCCCCCGGCGGTCCCGGGCCTCTTTGCCTCTCTTGCAGTCCTGCGTCGTAGCCCCGTCTGTATACTATACAATAGGAACAAGAAAACTCTATTTGCCCGTCAGGGAGAATCACTGTCCCTCTCTCGCGGCTGCTTCCTGGCGAGCTTTCTCTCTGTTATCCAGGTAGTGAGGGTCAAATAGAATGAATATGTTGGTGGGGAAGACGCTCGGTGGATATCGTCTTTTACGGCTCCTCGAAAGTGGTGGGATGGGGGATATCTATCTTGCTCAACACGAACGCATTGGGCGCAAGGTTGCTATTAAGGTCATCTGTAGCGATCTCCGCTCTGCTCCGCTCTCTCCCGAAGGTATTCAGGCCGCTCGCCGCTTTATCCGCGAAGCACGCGCTGTCGCTGAGCTGGAACATGAGCATATTCTGCCTCTCTATCATTTCGGTGAAGAGACACTTGAGCCAGACTCAACGGTCATTACCTATCTGGTTATGCCCTATCTTTCTGAAGGCTCGCTTTGGAAGTGGCTTCAGAGGCGGACGCAGCAGTATGGCTTTAGCTGGCCCATTTCGGCTGAGGAAGCAGGCTACTATCTGCTCCAGGCTGCGTCAGCCTTGCAGTGCGCCCATGATCATGGCATCGTCCACCGCGACATCAAGCCGACAAATTTTTTGATTCGGGTGGATCGCAGCCCGCTCAGTCCCACGATGGATGCTGAACGGGCGGCCCTGCTGAATCGTATCTTCCCGCATGGACGGCCTCATTTGCTACTGGCTGATTTTGGCCTGGCGACCTTCTACCGCCAGGGCCGTTCGTTCCACCGCTCTGTCGGAACACCGCTCTATATGGCGCCGGAGCAGTTTGACGATCCTGCTCAAGCCGATGCGGTTGCTGTTGGGCCGCCAGCCGATCAATATGCCCTTGCGGTCATGATCTATCAACTTGTCACTGGGCGCGCTGTCTTCGAAGGGACCGCCAGTCAGCTATTACATCATCACCATCATACTCCTCCAACGCCTCCCAGCGTCTATAATCCTTCTTTACCTCGCGAGCTGGATGAGGTCTTTCTGCGGGCGTTGGCTAAGAAACCGGAGCAGCGCTTTCCGACGATTCTCGCCTTTGCCCAGGCCTATGATGCCGTGATTCAGGCCAGGCTACAAGCTGGCAGTCAGCCGCATCAGCAACGCAGTGAGGTACGAGCGCTGGCGGTAGCGCTCAATCGCCCGGCCTGTCTGGCTGTGCCAGAAGCAGTGGAAGAGCGTCTGATCACCCCGAGACGCACGCCCCAACCAGAGGAAACAACCCTCAAGGCGGCGGCCCAACTGCGGAAGGCCCAGGAGGAGCAGGAGGGGCGACAGAAACAGAAACAAACGCCTGCCCCAGCCAGCGCACGGCAACCTGCACAAGATACGGCGTCGGAGGAGAGGAGCGAGCCGGCGCCGCTCAGCGAAGGCGAACGCCGTGCCGAGGCCAGCATCGAAGTTGCTGTCCCCTCGATACCGGGATCGCTCCTGCTCACAAGCCGCTTGTTCGTTCTGACGCTGACCTTACTGGCCGTAGTGGTACTCCTCGGTGGCCTCCTGCTAGTATTGTTGCTGCTCGCAGATCATCTTGGCCTGTTCTCCCATGCCATGCAGGCAGGGACGCATCTTTGGTATTGAACAGCACCTGGCACCGCGATAGCCGCGCCGGACAGGCCAGGAGCAGCCACGCAGTGGCGCCTGACCTGGCAGGCCCACGGCCCCAAGGGACTGCCGACGCGGGATGGCCAGCCCACTCACTGAAACTGGCAGGCGTACCATCTGATCAGCCCATCTGGGGAGCGTCAGCTCTCATGACAGGCTATTTCCCTCCTGATTGGCTAGTGCGGTACAATTGGCAGAACAACATAGGAAGGGTGTGCACGATTATGGAGGATCGTCTGCTGAGCAGAGACCATCTCAGCACTGGCTCCCAGCGGCTGGCCAGTATTCGGGTTGCGATCCCAGCGAGGGAAATTGCTGCTCGTGATGTCCAGACGGATACGGTGGCCTGCTTTAAAGACATTGCTGGTTGCCCACAGATCAATCACGTATTCATAGGCTTTGCCCGGCTCGATCAGCTCGGGTTCGCCCCCGCGCGGTGCATGGCGGTAGCGGGCCCGAATGATGCCGTCTGTCAAATTCTGGGCATAGCCATCGGGATGGACATCGACCAGGCGCGCTACAAAGTCAGTATCGGGGGCGCTGGAGGCGGCCCACAAATGGACGCGGATCGGACCGGTGACCTCCAGGTCTTCCTGAAGGGGAGCACTGGTATAGACCAGGACATCGCTACGACTCTCGACGGGGCGCTGATCGAAGGGGCCGGCGGGGTACTCGGGAGCCATCAGCAGGGCACCACCGCGCGTGATCACCGGGTTGGTTGGATCATAGGTATACTGATCAGCGCTCTCATCCTCTGGCGGCTCGGTGGAGAGAGTGCCGTCGCCGTGCAAGGTATTGGCGTGGCCCTGGCTATGCAGGTAGTAGCGTGTCTCAACGGCGCGGGCCAGGGGCCATTCTTGCTCATCGCGCCAGATATTAGCACCCATCACGAAGATCTTGATGGGAGCCTCTTGGGCGATGCCATTCTCAATACCCTTGAGCCAGTAGTCGAACCAGCGCAACTGATAGGTCATAAAATCCTGCTGCAGATTAATAAACGCTGTCGTCGAAGCGAAGCCGAAGGTCTGCTCGCCAACCAGGGTGCCCTGCGACGTATGGGCCCAGGGACCAATCAGCAGCTTGCTCTGACGCGCCTGGGGAGTAGCGCCGCGCTGACGCATGGCCGTGAAGTGCTCAAGCGTATCCTGCAAGAAGATGTCATACCAGCCGCCGCCGTTGAACGCTGGCACGGTCACGCGATCGTGCTTCCCACTGATATTCATGTATTCGGCGGCAGCGCGCTGCATCGGGAACTCCAGGGCCAGAAAGAACTGGGGCGCGATCTCCTGGGCTTTCAGGGGACGGAACTCCTTGAGAGGCAGCGACCAGTAGCCTTCCTTGCCCAGTGCATCCATTTCCTTCGCCCAGAGAGCGATCGCCTGGCCCAGGGCCTGGGGATCATTGCGATGGCGGCGCATCAGGACGTCCATGCCCATCTGCAGCTGCCAATGGGCCATTGTGCCCAGCTCCAAGGCTCCGCCGCGGAAAACCACACCATTAAAGGGATCGCTCCAGGTGAAAAGCGGTATCATCGCCTTCAGGGCGGGAGGCTGCTCAACCGCCGCCGACCACTGAGTGAAGCCGAAGTAGGAGGCGCCATACATTCCGACCTGTCCATTGCTATATGGCAAGCGGGCAGCCCATTCGATCGTATCGAAGCCATCGCGCGCCTCATTGGCCATTGGTACCCAGTCGCCGTCGGAAGTAAAGCGACCGCGTGTATCCTGTACGATGACCACGTAGCCGCGTCTGGCGGCCTGGACAGGGTCCAGAATAGCGTTGCCAAGCGGCAGATCCTTGCCGTACGGCAGGCGTGTCAACAGTACCGGCCACTGTCCTTCACCGGCCGGTCGATAGACATTTGCGCGCAATATGGTCCCATCGCGCATACGAGCAGGGACATCATAGTCCACGATGACTTGCTGACCCGATTGCGTTGTCATAGGTGCTGAAACTCCTTCATACCAGGATACCTGCCTGCCTTTGTGGCGGCCTGCCTGGCCGTTCAGGTCAGGCCAGGCCAGCCCAGACGAGGCCTGGCTAGCTAGCTAGAAAGAAAGGCCGAAGTGATCATGGTGTATGATACAACGCCTTGCGAGGAGAATGCCAGTCTTGACACTCCCTCACCCCTCTGACTATACTGCCACTCATCAATTCTGGGACACTCTATTCCGGCAGGCGAACCAGGCAGGCCGGTATAAGGGGGAGACGTATGCGGCATGGAGCGCCCCTGGACGGAGAAAAGACTGTCCAGATTGTTCATCGGATCGCCAGTGTGCTGCGCGCCTTTCATAGCCGCCGTCTGCTGGGGATCACGGACCTGGCCCAGGCGACGGGCCTGCCCAAGTCGACGACGCATCGTTTGGTGACGGCCCTGGTGAATGAAGGTTTACTTGTTCAGGACGAGGACACGCATAAATATGGTCTCAGCTTGCATGTGACAGCTCTGGGCGCGAGCGTGCTCAGTTCGCACGCCGTGCGCAAGGTGGCCCGGCCCATCTTAATGGAGCTGCGTGACCAAACACGCGAATCGGTCCATCTCGCTGTGTTGGAAGGGATGGAGGTGGTCATTATCGATACGGAGGACTCCTATTTCTTCGTGCGCGTCGTCAATGTGCCGGGCCAGCATTTGCCGGCACATGCTGTCTCGACGGGTAAGCTGTTGCTGGCCTACCAGTGGGAGCATCGTCTCAGTGAGCTGATTGGCCAGATCAAGCTAGAGCGCTACACGGAGCGTACAATCACTGATCCCCGGCGCTTTATCGAAGAACTGCGTCAGATCCGCATGCAGGGCTATGCGATCTCATGTGGGGAGCTGGAAGAAGGCGTCGACGCGGTCGCTGCGCCCATTTTTGATCATCTAGGAACGGCAGTCGCCGCCGTCTCGATCGGTGGTCCCAGTGAGCGCTTTCATCCCCGCCTCCCTGACTTTATCACAGCGGCGGTGCATGCGGGCCAGCGCATCTCTCAGGCGCTGCGCTACGTAGGCTGGAATTAAGGCGAGGCCTGGCCTGTCGCCGCTGCTGGTTCCCTCCTAGGCGAGAAACGCAGATGGGAGCCGTATTCGACCAGTGGGCCAGGTCCGCCGAGAGGTCTGTGGTATGCTACAATCAATGCGGGAGGGAAGGGGTGAGCGCACTCTGCTCGCTCAGCCTGGCCTGCTTCTCGCTGCTCCTGATCACACACAGGCGAAGCCGTGACAAACGGCTACAGCGAGGGGCCACCGAGGCCACTGGGAACCAGCAGCGCGGCCATCTATCGAGATAGATCATGCTGACCGGCAAGCCGAGCCAGCGGGTTGAGCGCTGGGGAGGTGAGTGAATGAGGTCAAGCGCGCTGCCTTTGCCCGTGGGCCTGTATGCCTAACCCGCAGTAGTGGAAATGAGAATGGAGAACTGGATGCTGGTCCATGCGGAATGTGTTTTGGTTGAAGCGTACTCGGGAACACAGACGCCTCAGCGAGGAGTGCCGCCAGATGTTGCGAGAATCTTCAGAGCAGCCAGGGGTCGCCTATCTGGTGATTCACCGCGAACCTCTGCCCAACAAGCGCGTTGAGCTGTGGAATGAGTGTACCACTATAGGCCGTAGTCGCGACTGCGACATCTTCTTGGAAGATATCAGTGTCCATCGTCGGCAGGCGAGCATTTTGTACACGCCACAGGGCTATCTGCTGCGAGACGATCATGGCAGCGGTGATAGCTTTGTCAACGGGCGACCGGTGAAAGAGGCGCTGCTGCGTGACGGAGATGAGCTGCGCTTCGGCAATACGCGTCTGACCTTTTACGCTCACGAGGGTACGCGTCCATTCCAACTGGCCTCGTCGCGCGGAAAAGAGCTGCATTTGACCAGGCAGGCCGATCCCGCAACGAGTGTCATTGCACGTCTGGAACTGGACAACGTCACCGCCGCGCCACGCACCTTTGAGCTGCTGCCTGAGATGACGATTGGCCGTAGTCGCGATTGCGATCTTTTCCTGGAGGATCTGACCGTCAGTCGTCTGCATGCTACCATTCGCCAACTGCCAGATGGCCGTTACGAGCTAGAAGATCGACGTTCGGCCACGGGCACTTTTGTCAATGGCCGACGTATCGCGCGCTGTATCCTCAACAATGGGGATGTCATCCAGATTGGCAATCATCGCATCGTTTTTCGCCTGGTGCCCCCTTCCTAAGCGCAGCGGCCACAGCTCTGAGGTGCTCCTCATAAGGATCAGGGCCGCCCGAAGTCGCGGGCGCCTCATAGGCATGGGTCTCCTGGATGAAGCGCAGAACCTCCGGTGGCACATCGCTCGCATGGGCTGCCGGGTTCTGACGCACGCGTGTTGAGGAGATATCGCGATAGGCCGGATCGAAAGGCAAGGCCTGCACGGCCTCGGCAAACTGGCGATTCTCGGGCCGTGCCAGTAGCGCTCGTAGCTCCTCCTCACCGGCGGCACCTCGCGGCGCGACAAGGAGCTGCGCCAGGCGAAAAAGCTGATGCAATGCCGCGTCGCGATCGCTATAGTAGCGCGGATCAAAAATCTGCACAACCTTATCAAAGCCAACGAGGAAGGTCAGACGGCTGACCGCTGGGAAACAGCGGTATACTGCTTCCGCCTGCTCAACATAGAGCCCTCGGTTAAATAGCAGCAGGCCCACATGAGGTAGCCAGTGCTGCAGAATCTGCTGCAGTAGGACCAGGCGGTCTAGCAAGGTTGGGCGCTCGACGTGCTCTTTATCGACGATTTGCTTGCTTAGGGCCGCATAGATGGTAACGTCTCTTCCTTCCTGCTCCTGGGCCTTACGCAGTAGAGCAAGATGGGCCGTGGTGGGAGGATTAAAAGAGGCTGGAAAGACGATAATCCGCCCCCGCGGCTCCGGCGAAGGGGGCACAACGATCGCTGTTGGCGGCTCGTGAGGATCGAGCTGCTCTAACAATGGCTGGAGAGTGCGGTATTGCTCTTGTAGCTCAAGTGGTAGCTGCTCCATGCGCTGCTTGCTCCTCGTCAATTAGCTGCTCGGTGCGGTTGATCTAAGCTAAGGAAGGGCAAAGGCGAAGCTGCTTCTGTAAGCATAGCACACGCTGTGAGGACCGGGGAGAGAGGACTAACTAACGCGGTAGTGACCGGGAGAGAGCAAAGCAAGCCTGGCCTCCAACGCCGCCGGCTGAGAGCTGGCGCTGCTCAGTAAGCTGAATAGCAGCAATTCCTCTTGCCTCTTGGCTAGCGGAGGCGGTCGCGGAAAGCCGCGATCTGGGCACTATGCTCACGTTTATGTCCATAGTACATATAGACAAGCAGATCATCAAGCGAGTACGGGTCACCATACCAGGGCAGCGTGCCTGTCTGACGGCAGGTTTCCGCCGGGATGCGAGCGATCAGCTCCATCGTTCGCTCATGGGCAGAGACATACTCCTGAAGCACCTCATCGAAACTACACCCCTTGCGCATCGCCACCTCTGCCTCATTAAACTGGCGCCCCAATTCGGTGAAGCGGCCCAGATAGGGAGTGGGATCGTCTTCGAGAAACGAGATCAAAACATCGACAAGAACCAATTCATACGAGGCCAGATGCGCAATGATATCTTTGACGGACCAGATCCCGCAGGCTCCGCTCTGCTCGCGCGCCGACTCGGGGAAACCTTCCAGCGTTTTCATAACCGTCAAATGTCCGTATTTTAAAACATCGCTGGCATTCATCCTGTTCTTCCTTCCTTTCTTCCCTCTCTCCTCCCTGATCGGACCCCAGACATACCGGCCCGCTCATGCTGCAACCGGGAGCCGCTGCCGCTCCGTCCCAGCCGCCGGCCAGGCTCGCCTGCCCGACTCTGACAGGAGAGTGACCCCAGCTAGAGAGCGAACGACTCACGGAGGCACGAGAGAAGGAGGTGGGGGCGTCGGCTCAAAGCAATGGCTTGCTCTCCCTAGAGAACGGCTAAGCTATTGTAGCGCATACCGCTGCGCACTGTAAACCGCAAAAGTGCCGGCTGCATAAAGAGAGAAGAGCGCAGGCCCGCAGATATACTATGCGTCCCAGCAAACGGAAAAAGAGCAGCCGGGGACATCGCAGGACAAGCCACCTGCCTGCCAGTGATGTCCCCAACTGCTCCTGTGCGAAGCCTTCTCAGCTTCCTATCTCAAGCAAGGTACAAGCCCTTGTCAGCCAGGTCTGCCAGTGAGCGAGCTGGTCTAATCCTGGATCAAGCGACGCAGGACCGTTGGCAAGATGCCGCCGTTCTTATAGTACGTAACATCCACCTTGCTATCCAGCCGCGCAATGGTCTGGAAAGTGAAAGTTGAGCCATCCTCGCGGGTCACGCGCACAGTAACCTCCTGACGCGGCTGGAGGTCCTGCTCAATGCCCAGGATATCATAGCGCTCGCGTCCGCTTAGGCCCAGCGATTCCTTGTTCTCGCCCGGGCGGAACTGCAGCGGCAGAATGCCCATCCCGACCAGATTGCTGCGGTGGATACGCTCGAAGCTCTCGGCGATGACCGCCCGAATCCCTAACAGCAGCGGCCCTTTAGCGGCCCAGTCACGCGACGAGCCAGAGCCATATTCCTTGCCGGCGATCACCAGCAGCGGCACACCTTCCGCCTGGTAGCGCATCGCCGCATCATAGATCGTCATCTCCTCGCCATCGGGGAAGTGAAGCGTATAATATCCCTCCTTACCGCCCACCAGGCGATTGCGCAGGCGGATATTGGCGAAGGTACCACGGACCATCACCTCGTGATTACCGCGGCGTGCCCCATACGTATTGAAATCGCGTCGCTCCACACCGCGCGCTAGCAGATACTTACCGGCGGGGCTATCGGGCGAGAAGCTGCCAGCGGGGGAGATGTGGTCCGTAGTGATCGAATCATCCAACATTACCAGAACACGAGCCCCCTCAATGGCCTTCAGAGGAGGCGGCTCAAGGGCCATATCCTTAAAGAAAGGCGGCTCCTGGATATAGGTTGAATTCGGGTCCCAATTGAAAAGCGGGCCAGTGGCATTGCTCAGTGAGCGCCAGTGCTCGTCACCCTCGAAAACATGGCTATAGTTCTTCTTAAACAGCTCGGGTGAGATCGCGCGGCTCACCACCGCATTGATCTCTTCCTGGCTGGGCCAGATCTCGCGGAGATAGACAGGCTCGCCGTTAGCATCGTAGCCGATAGGGTCCTTCGTGAGATCGATATCGACAGTGCCAGCCAGCGCATAAGCCACCACCAGAGGCGGCGAAGCCAGGAAGCTAGCGCGAACCTGGGGGTGAATGCGACCCTCAAAATTGCGGTTACCCGAAAGGACTGCCGCCACGACCAAATCATTGGCCTGCACGGCCTCAGCCACCGGCTCTGGCAGGGGACCACTATTTCCGATACAGGTGGTACAGCCAAAGCCCACGAGATGGAAGCGCAACGCCTCCAAATAAGGAAGGAGATCAGCGCTCTCCAGGTAATCAATGACAGCCCGTGAGCCAGGAGCCAAACTCGTTTTCACAGTAGGCTTCACACTTAGGCCCCGCTCCACAGCATGCTTTGCCAGCAGGCCGGCGGCGACCATCACCGAGGGATTGGAGGTATTGGTACAGCTTGTAATGGCGGCAATAGCCACCGCGCCATCGCTGAGAGTAGCCTGCGTATCGCCGATGCGCACAGTAGCGCTGCGGCGGTGACCATTACTACCGATACGCTCCGCATAGGTCTCGCGGAAGACCTGCCCCACGCGCGCCAGCGGCACGCGGTCCTGGGGACGGCGCGGACCAGCCAGGCTCGGCTCAATCGTCGCCAGATCCAGCTCCAAGAGATCATCGAAAAGCGGCTCGGGGTCATCATCGCTGCGGAAGAGGCCTTGAGCGCGGGTGTAGTCCTCCACAAGCTGAACAAGCTCAGGATCGCGTCCCGTACTGCGCAGATAGCGCAGCGTCTCCTCATCGACCGGGAAGAGCGTGGCCGTGGCGCCAAACTCCGGCGACATATTGGCGATCGTCGCGCGATCAGCCAGCGAGAGATAGCGCAGGCCAGGCCCAGTGAACTCCACAAACTTACCTACCACGCCGCGTTTGCGCAGCAACTGAGTGACCGTCAGCACCAGATCAGTAGCCGTAGAGCCTTCCGGCAGCGCGCCGAAGATGCGCACACCGATCACTTCAGGCGTCAACAGATACAACGGCTGACCTAACAGAACAGCCTCGGCCTCGATCCCACCAACACCCCAGCCAAGCACCCCCAGACCATTGACCATCGTCGTATGCGAATCCGTGCCCACCAGCGTATCGGGGAAGGCGAGGCGTTCACCGTGCTCCTCCTTGGTCATCACGACCGAGGCCAGGTACTCCAGATTGACCTGATGCACGATGCCCGTGCCTGGAGGCACGACACGGAAATTGCGGAAAGCCTGCTGGGCCCAGCGCAGCAGCGCGTAGCGCTCACTATTGCGCTCGTACTCGCGCTCCACGTTGCGCTGAAAAGCCAGGGTAGAGCCGAAGACATCGACCTGCACCGAGTGGTCGATGACAAGGTCTGCCGGAACCAGCGGGTTAATCTTCTGAGGATCGCCGCCCATGCGAGCAACGGCTGAGCGCATCGCAGCCAGATCGGCGACCGCAGGCACGCCCGTGAAATCCTGCAGGAGCACACGGGCTGGCATAAAAGGAAACTCCTCATCGCTGGTGGCGGCCTGACCAGGCTGCCAGCGCGCCAGCGCCAGCACATTTTCTGCGGTGATTAGCTCGCCGTCACAGTGGCGCAGCAGATTCTCCAGCAGGATTTTCACCGTAAAGGGGAGGCGCTCCAGTTGCACGCCCTGACTGGCAAGCGCCCCGAGGCGATAATATGTAACAGTGCCATAGCTACCGCTCAACTTTGAGCGGGCCTGGAAGGCGTCATTGTAATTAGCCATGCTCTTCTGACCTCTATCCTCTCATAGGTTCGCGATCTTGGGGAAAGCGCAGGGCTGGTAGCTAGGGGAGTAGAGTTGAGAGAGAAGCGCAATCGGTAACGAGCGCGCAATGTCCACACACTAGGACAGGGGCCACCTGGTCTAAAAGGAACTCCCCTACGCCACTCGGGTTTCCTGACCGCCAGCGTAGCGATGGTTGACGGCTACAACAGTATTCAGCTTCATTAATTATAATGGATGAGCAAGAGCCACGGCAAGCGTGCGGGAACCTCTAACCTGTATCGTACCATCTCACAAGAACGGCTCACCGCAAGAGAGCCATCGATTTCCGCAGCGAATAGGAAGGGAGAGCTAAAGAGGGAGAGAAGAGAAGAGAAGAGAGGAGAGGAGAGGAGAGGGAGCAAAAAGGTAGGGGTCCGGGAGAGCCAATGTGTCCGATAGAAGCTTACACAACGAAGAGTGAACACCGCACGGAGAGACAAAGATGCTACTCGTTTCAAAACCCGCAACGGGCACAAAGACCGTTCCGAGCACCGGTGATGAGTCGTCGATAATCTTGGCCCCCGTAGCCAGGTCCCGGTCCCTGGCTAGAGCTTACCGTCGACCCACCGAACCGAGGTAAGCTTCCATGAACACTGGCCGCTTCCCGGACCCCACCCAGTTATTACTATGCGTCATTGGCTGGCAAAACGCATCAGCAGATGTACCTAGTCTTCTTCGCAGAAAAAAGCGGGAGCCGCGGTCCGCTGGGGGCGAGAAGAAAGCGGACCGGGTCCGGGTTGCCATCGGCAGGAAAAAAAAAGCAGCCAGGGCTGAAGGGCCAAAAGAGGGAAGGGAAGTGCGGGCCGGGCCTCCTCTGTATTACCGCTCCTGTTGACCGGCCTCCTCATGCTCGGGCTGCAAAGGCAGCGACAGGCGGACGACGCACCCTTGACCCGGAGCTGACTCAATCGACAAAGTTGCGCCGATCAACGCTGCGCGCTCGCGCATCCCGAGCAAGCCCAGGCCCCCCTGAGAGCCGTGCTCGCGTCCCGTCCCCACCTGTTCGGGAGCGAAGCCGCGGCCATTATCACTGACCGTGACCGTCAGGCAGTCAGGCAAATAGGCCACGTGCAGCCAGGCCTGAGTTGCCTGCGAGTGGCGCCACACATTAGACAGCGCTTCCTGCACAATGCGAAAGACAGCGATCTCCGCCTCCGAAGAGGTTGGGCGAGGCTCGCCCGAGCAACTGAACGTACACGGTACGCCACGCTCGGCTGAGCTATCGCTCAGCCATTCAAGAGCCGCATGCAGACCCAAATCATCCAGCACCGATGGACGCAGATCGCGGCATGCGCGGCGCACGCCCTCCAACGTGCGATCGGCCAGATTCTGCAGGCTGGCATGCCACTCCAAATCTTTCTCAGGCAACTGAAGCTGACGCATCGCCCGGCCCAACCATCCAATCCCAGGGAGAGCGCGATCAACGCCTGGGCTGTATCATCGTGCAGCTCACGAGCCAGGCGCCGCCGCTCCTCCTCCTGCACGCGCGTAATCAAGGAAGCATAGTCACGTAACTCATCCTGGCGCCGCCGCGCGCTACGTAAATCTTCGAGAGCACGCTGCAGCTCGTTGGTCTGGATACTCAGGCGTGTACTGACCAGAGCCAGATAATAGATGGCAAAGAGTGGCACGAGGAAGAAGAGCCAGGCTAACTCGGCCGCCGCATCGTCGAAAATATCGACAACGGGTAGAAGTGGGCCGACGCTCAGCACGAGCGCTTGAAAGCGCAGGAAAGGAGACGTCAGATAAGCGCGCCAGGAAGTTCTGGCGGAGCGATCAGACCAACGAATCAGCACCGGGAGCGCAGTCAGGGCGATAAGCGCCATCATGACGACAGCAGCCAGCACGCTGCCGAGCAGCTCATTGGTTTCCGCCAGACGTCCGTTTTGCTGGATGGGCAGATGGGTGCTGCCTGCCACCCAGACATAGACCGTGCCGGCCACAAAGACGATCAGTGCGGTGCTGGCCAGGCGATAGCAAGCCTCGCTCCAGGAAATGAAACCGCGTGCCAGCGTATAGCTCTGGAGAACTATCTGAGTGATCAGCGCCGTCAGCACCGCGGCGGGCACGCTGATCAGGACGCTGGCGGCTAAATAGAAAGGGGCGGTAATATCGAAGAGGAAAAGCGGACGCCAGGTGTCAAGAACCTGTTGGCGGGTATTTTTGGGATTAGCAAGCTCGGAGCGCAGGAGGCGCAAGAGAGAAAAGCGCCCCAGGAGAGCCAACAGCGAAGTCAGAGCGACCAAACTATAGATCGCGCGCGGACCGTAAAAATTAGGGGCTGGTCGATAATTGTGGACGGACCAGAGCAACAGGGGGAAAGCGATGGCCAGGGAGAGCACACTGACCAGCAGTCGTAGCCACGAGAACTGTGCCTGCTTGAGCATGGTTCTCATTGAGTATCATAGGTATCCTGGAGTGAGATCATCCCCTGGCGCAGGGCCTGGAGCACGGCCTCAGTGCGCGAGCCGACCTGCATCTTCTGGAAAATGTTAGCCAGATGGCTATGCACGGTGCGAATACTCAAGCCCAGGCGGCGAGCGATCTCCTTATTCGGCAAGCCGCGGGCTGCCAGACGCAGGACATCAAACTCGCGCTCACTGAGCAGGTCCGAGGAACGCTGAGCCGGGTGGCTGCGGTTGGTCAGACGGCGCATCATCTTCTCTGTCAGTGACGGTTGCAGCACCGACTCACCGCGCGCCACGGCGCGGATCGCATTCACCAGCTCCTGACCGTGCACATTCTTCAAAAGGAAGCCGGCGGCCCCTGCTTCAAGCAGCGCGATCAAGTACTGCTCATCGTCATAAGCCGAGAGGACGAGCACAGCCGTTTTGGGACAATGGGCCTTGATCTGGCGAGTAGCCTCGATCCCCCCCATGCCAGGCATAGCGATATCCATAATCGCAATATCGGGATTCAAGCGGCGGGCGGCCTCCACCGCCTCCTCGCCGCTTGCCGCTTCAGCCACCACCTCGACATCGCTCTCCGCCTCGAGCAAGCGCCGTGTTCCCTCACGTACCAAAGCATGATCATCAGCGAGCAGTACGCGAATCACCCGCTGTTCCTCATGGTCGCCATTGACAGCGCCGGGGGCGGCCTGTATTGTCATCCTGCTATCGTCCTGCTCTCGTAGCTCACTGAACACGGTAAAGAACCCTCCTGCGGAGCAACTTCCTCACAGCCAGGCCGAATCAAACCAAAGCGAGCCGAGCCGGGCTCAGCCAAGCACCGACCATCACAGCATTTTGCTCTTACTATAGAGGATCTCCGCAGGCGACGACTACAGCAAATCTGCTGAGATCCTTTTCATTATGACACGGCCTGAGACAGAAGGCAAGCCCCCAGGGAGGGGGAGGGACAGGCGAAAATGGCCGCTGGGCAGCGTTTAGACCGCACTTTGTGGTATCATGAGAAAAGCATGCTGGAACGTTCTCTTGACAGAGCAGGACCCGTTCGTTAGAGTAGGTCGCGGGTCCCCATATGCTTGCATGCTACTTTTTCACCGTTTCTGCGATGTCTACGTGTCTGTATGTATGAGGGAACATTGTTAAAACGATGTGCTGAGCAGGGAGGAGGCCCATGGGGGGCTGTTTGGACGCCGAAGGCTGTGGTTATCAGAATCCCGATAAAGTGCGTTTTTGCGCCCGATGTGGAATTCCGACCAGAGGCTCATTCCTGCTGGGGCGCTATGAAATTATGGATCTCCTTTCACGCGACCGCCAGACGGTAACGTTGCAGGCCCTGGATCATCATCGCGGGCTACCGGTGATGGTGCGTGTGCTGCGCCCACGTGAGACGACGGAGCAGGAGCGGGAAGAGTTCCTGCAGGATGCGGAGCTGGCCATGTCGCTCTCTAGTCGTGTACATGAGCCAGGAAGCATTCGCGTGACCGATTATGGCCAGGATGGGCCGGTGGCCTTTCTGGTGAAGACGGAGTTTGACCCGGCGCGCCAACCCGCGCGCCAGTTCCGTCCCCATATGACGGTCCGCGTGGGAAGTGATCTCTTCTGGCCGGAGGCGGAAACGACAGTCCAGGCCGCGGCTGAGGTAAAAGAGGAGATGGTGGATGCGGCAGAGGACGAAGTCAGCACCGAACGTCATCCGGCGCTGGCGCGCGGCGCCGTCACTCAGCGTCGAACGACCCCGGCGGGCGTCCGCGATTGGCTGGCTGAGGCCAACAGCCTCTATGAACAGCAGCGCTATGAGGAGGCCTTAGCGGCTTACGAAGTAGCTATTCGCTCACAGGGCAGCCCAGTAGAGGCCTGGATCGGCAAGGGAGCAACCTTGATGTTGCTCGGGCGTCCAGAGGAGGCCCTGGCAGCCTATGATTATGCTCTACGCCTGCGCCCTGATGATCCCGAGCTGTGGAACTCGCGCGCGAGTGTGCTGCATGAGCTGGGGCGCTACGATGAGGAGATGTATTGTTATGACCAGGCGTTGGCCCTCGATCCGAATTCGGCTTTCGCCTGGAGTGGTCGCGGGATGGCGCTGGCCGAGCAGAATCGCCCGGAGGAGGCCCTGCTTGCTTTCGATCGCGCCCTGGTGCTTGATCCTAATCAAAGCGTGATCTGGCAGGCGATGAGCGATACACTCTATAGTCTGCAGCGCTATGAGGAGGCCCTCATCGCGGTCGATCGGGCCTTGGAGCTGGATAGTCAGCGGGCGTCATTGTGGGATATCAAGGGCAATATTTTGCGGCGCCTGAAGCAGCCCGATCAGGCGCTTCCGCTGCATGAGCGCGCCCTGCAACTGGAGCCGCATAATGCCCTCTATCATTTTGATAAGGCCAACGATCTGCGCGACCTGCGCCGCTATGCGGAGGCGCTTGCCGCCTATGATGAGGCCTTAGAGCTTGATCCCACTCTGGCCGGCGCATGGTATAATCGAGGAAACGTCTTGGCTGCACTGCATATGTATGAGGATGCCCTCGAATCCTATGACCAGGCCCTGCGTTACGATGATGGCCTCATCTCCGCCTGGTACAACAAGGGGAGCCTTCTTCATGAGCTGGGGCGCTATCAGGAGGCTCTAGAGGCTTTTGATCGCGCGTTGGCCCTCGATGCCCACTATATTGCTGCCTGGAACAATAAGGGGTTGTCGCTCTTCGCGCTGGGCCGCCTTGAGGAAGCTCTGGCCGCGCTGGATCAGGCGACAGCCTTCGCGCCTGAGGAGCCTGATGCCTGGCATAATAAGGCGGTCGTGCTGGAACGCCTCGGACGCAGCGAGGAGGCCCGCTCCTGCCAGGAGTGGGTACGCTCGTTGGAGCAACAGGCGGCGTTGCGCAAGACGTGATCTGGATTGGGTGAAAGAGGACGAGCACGTGAGAGGTATGGAGGACACGAGGTGGCTTGCTGCCTCGGTTGACATCAGGTGCGCCTGGTGTTGAGTGCGTGCCGTGCACGGAGAGACTGTGAGAGACTGCAAAGAGGAGGAGGGCATGCGACGCTGCGCCGACCTGGATGACTGCGGGTACGAGAATCGCGAGTCTGATTTGTTCTGCCGGGCCTGCGCTCTCCCTCTGTTGGGAACCGCGCTCGCCGGTCGCTATGTGGTTGAGGCCCTGATCAGTAAGGGAGGCTATGCGGCGGTCTTCCGGGGGGTCGATCGCCATTTGTCGCGCTATGTGGCGATCAAGTTGCTGCTGCCCAGTCGCACCACAACAAACGAGCGGGAGCATTTTTTGCGCGAGGCGCGTATCGCGGCTGCCCTGGATCACCCCAATATCGCCCCGGTTCTGGACTATGGCCGCGATGGCCCCAGCGTCTTTTTGATTATGCCGCTCTATACCGCTGGCTCGCTGCGCACACGTCTGGCCAGCGCTGGCGGGCCCTTGCCCTTCTGGGAAAGCGTCCAGTATTTCCATCAGTTGGTGTCGGCGCTGCATTATGCTCATACGCGTCCTCGCCCCGTGATTCATCGCGATATCAAGCCTGAAAATCTCCTGATTCACCAGGAAGATCACCGCCTGGTAATCACTGACTTTGGCATTGCTCGCGCGCTGGCGCCGGGGGCGCGGGTTGGAATGACTGTGACTGTGCGTGGCACAGTTGGCTATATGGCTCCCGAGCAGGCGCATGGTATTGTTGATCCTCGCAGTGATCAATACGGTTGTGCGGTCGTCCTCTACGAAATGCTCACCGGTTATCATCCCCATGATCCCTTGAGTGGCACGATTGTCCCCCCTTCTTCGCTCAATCGTGAGCTGATGCCGGAGTTGGATGAGGTGCTGCTCCGGGCGCTGGCGCCGCGCCCGGAAGAGCGCTATAGCGACATGTTAGAGTTTCAATATGATTTTGACCGAGCCTTGCAGCCAGGGACGGGGGCGCGGGCCTTGGTCTTGCGCTCTCGCGAGGCGGTGCGTCTACCGCCGATGGCGGGCGGTCGGCGCGCGCTGCCTGCTCAGGCGGCGCCTGCTCTGCCGAGCGAGGTTGAGGGCGACACCCTGGAGACGCGCGCCAGTGCGCCTTTGCCGGTCCAGTCGCAGGCGCGTGTTTCCTCGCGCATTAGCAGTAGTGTGCGTGAGAAGTGCCAGGAGGGCGATCAGCTCTTGCGGCAGCAGCACTATGCACAGGCGCTGCGGGCGTATGAGGAGGCGCTGCAGCTCTCTCCCCGGAACTTCCATGCCTGGAATGGTAAGGGAACGGCGCTGTATAATCAGGGCAACTATCGTAAGGCGTATGAGGCGTTTCAGCGGGCCACGGAGATCGATCCCGAGAGCGCGGTGGTCTGGGTAAGCGCCGGGCTGGCGCTACACCGCCTGCAGCGCTATCAGCAGGCTCTGGTCCATTTTGAACGGGCCCTGGCTCTCGATCCGCATTATGTGGCGGCCTGGAATGGGAAGGCGGATGCGCAGCTAGATATGGGGCTGACCACAGAGGCGCTGGCCTCCTATGAGCAGGCGCTGGCCTGTGATCCTCACAGTTTCCATGCTTGGAATGGGCTGGGCAATGCTCGCTCGGCGCTGCATGATTTTGCGGGGGCAGTCGAGGCCTATACGCGGGCGCTCTTGATTAATCCTCACAGCGCTGTGGCCTGGTGCAATAAGGCAGAGGCCCTGCTGCGGCTCGGCCACCATCGGGCCGCGCTGGATGCCCTCAATGAGGCCACGGAGCTTGATCGCAGTTATGCCCGCGCCTGGATGCTGAAGGCTGAGATCTATGAGCTGCTCGGCCAGTATCAGGAGGCCCAGAAGGCCCGCCGCCGGATGAAGCCCTGGGGACCGCTGAGCTGATTTCTTTCTGCACTCTGTCAAGTGTTTCACTCCCCATTTTCCTCTCATTTTTCTGTTATATCTCGTTTGTTTTATCTCCTTTTAAGTTATATAGAGATCTTCAATTTCTTTATTAAATTATAATAAGAACTAAGGTGATCTGCTATTGCTTACACTTCCTTCCTGGTCGGCGAGAAGGAGGCCCTGATGGGAACACGGTTCCGTACTCCCAGGGTGCTACGCGGGAACGAGAGGGGGCTAGCCGCCCCTACGCTGGTGGTCAGTGATGAGGCCCTGCCCAATGAGACGGAGGAGCTGCCTGGGGCAGTCTGCTATGATCTGGCTGAGGAGCATCTTGCCAGGCTGGATGCCTGCTATCAGCGCCTGAGTGAGGAACATGGGCGCCTTCGTTTGCGCCTGGCTCTTATCTATCGATTGGTGATCGGCATCTTACCGGTCAGCATAGTCTTCCTGGGGGCGGCCCTGGCTGGTCTCTTGCTTGCCGCGCCGCTGGAGTGGAGCATTGGAGCTGCCGCACTGGCGATCGTGCTCTCGCTGGCGCTGCTGCGCCTGCACCAGCGCTATCAGCGCGAGCTGGAGGAGCACTTGCAACATTTGCAAGAGCTGTATGTTGCCTATCTGGAATGTTTTCGGGCCTATGAGGTGGCTGATGCTCAGAAACGTGGAGAGGCCATTGCTTCCTTGCTCGCGCACTGGCAGGGCCCCCATCAGCCTCCTCTCTCTTGCGAGTAAGAACTGTCTAAGATGCTATTGATGAATAGAATATCAATATAATATGCGTTGCAGGCGATCCTGTGCCGGGTTGGGGGGCTAGTATGCGTGATCGCTCGGCTGAGCAGGGAGCAGGGGCCTCTGAGGGAGCTGAAGGACCGGAGGGTACATCCCGCCGCGCCAGGCGGCGCCAGGCTCATTCGAAGATGGTAGATCCCCCCTCTGAGCCGCTGGCATACTTTCCCGACCATCTGGCTGATTTCTATCAATTGCTGAAGTCGGACTATGAAGAGCTTCGCCGCGCCAATCGCATCATCTTCTATGAGACGCGAGTCATTGTCTGGCTCTGCGTGATGGTGGCGCTAGTCATCATGTTCCGCGCCTCCGTTGTGGGTGGCTCCATTCTCTCTGTTGCCACGTTGCTGGTGAGTCTGATAGGACAGCTCATCAAAGTCAAGAGCAGCGAGCGGGAAGACCTGGGAAAGCGGCTAGAGGCCCTGCGTCTGACGACATTAGAGATTGAGCGCATCTGTCTCAGCTTACGTCTGGCCAGGGCCATTAGCGATCAGCGACGGCGTGATCGAGTATTGGAAGAGCTAGCGGAGGAGCGGGTCCTCTCTGTAGAGGAGGGGAGGCCTCCCTCCGCGTCCGGTTCGAGTGCGACCGAGGCTCAGCAAGAGTATAGAGCGCGCCAGCTTCCGCCGCAGGAGGGACGACCTGGCTAGCCGAGGGCAGGGAAGGAGGAGAGTGAACAGCCGCCGCATTTCCACGGGTCTCCTTTAAGGACAAGCAAGGGGAGCGAAGGCTGAAGTTCAGGCCACGCCTTCGCTCCTCGCTCTCTCTTGTCTGCTTGCTGCTAGCTGCCCCGCTGGGCCAGGCCGGCCAGCTCAGGCGTGAGAGGCGCCGATGGTGTTGCGCAGCAGGCCCAGTCCCCGGACTTCTAGCTCAACAACATCACCTACGTTGAGCCAGCGGTGACGTTCCTGGCCCAATTCGAGCAGGCAGCCACCTCCGCAGGTGCCGGAGCCGAGGATGTCGCCGGGGCGCAGGCGCACATGCTGTGAGGCGCGCTCGATCATCTGGGGGAAAGTGTAGTAGATTTCCTGAAAGTTGGCCTCGGTCAGCAGGAGACCGTTGACGCGGGCGCGCATGGGCAGGTCGAAGCGCTCGTCGGCGCCGCTGCCGCGCCGGTAAGGCTGCAGTTCGTCGGGCGTGACCAGCCAGGGGCCGAAGGAGGTGGCGAAGTCCTTGCCTTTGGCGGGGCCGAGCTGGACGGCCATTTCTTGCAGTTGAAGATCGCGCGCGCTCCAGTCGTTCATGATCATATAGCCCGCGATGTAGTCCGAGGCTTGCTCGGCGGGGATGTCCTGGCCTGCGCGCCCGATGACGGCGGCGATCTCTAGCTCGTAGTCCAGTGCCTGGCTCAGGCGCGGGTAGGGAATGGCTTCGTCATGTCCGTAGAGAGCTGAGGTGTTGGAGAAGTAGAAGACGGGTATCTGATACCATTGGGCGGGAACCTCCAGACCGCTGCGGGCGCGTGCGTTGCGTACATGGGCCTCGAAGGCGAAGAAATCGCGAATGGTGGGCGGGTTGGGAATGGGCGGGCGCAGGCGAACCTGCTCCAGCGAAAAGGCCAGGCCGGCCTGCTCTTGCAGCCGCCTCGGTTCCTCCTGAGCCGCCAGAGCCAGCGCGACCCGCAGCCGTTCCCAGGCCGCAGCTCCTTGCTGGAGCAGGGCCAGGAGCGTTGCAGGTAGCGGCGTCTCGCGGTCCGGGCTGAGGCGCGCAAAGGCGGTCTCGCGCTGGGCGGCCCAGCGACCAAGGGCTGCCAGGTCGAGCACGAGATCATTGAGCAGCACGCCGGCCCGCCCCTCTTCGCGCGGCGTGCTGGGGTCGAGTACGTAGGTGACCAATTTCATGGTGCTTGCCCTCAGTAATCCCGGCTTATGTTGTAGCCGGAGAACGAAAGGCCACGACTCCCCGGTCTCGTCTTGTTGTTGCTATCTATCCCCTCTCCTGGCCTCAAGCCTCTTCTGGCCAGAGGGCAGAGCAGGAGAGAAGCGGGGCCTGAACCCGGCCTTAAGAGGCCAGCGCGGCCATGCTGGCGAAGAGCAGGGGCTTTTCCGGCTGGCTCTGATCGCCGCTGAATTCGCGGTACATAGCGGCGACATTGGCTACAATGCGCTCGCCGTCGGTCCAGGTAGCGTAGCGGTCCAGAGGGATATCGCGCGCCGCTTCCAGGGCCGACATGCCGGCTTCGTAGCGCTTGCGGGCCTCGTTATAGACGTATTGCAAGTAGCCCTTGACTTCGCTGACGCCGCGCTTGTCGGTGATGGGGCCGTGACCAGGAACGATGATTTCAGGGTCGAGCTGCAGAATCAGGTCGCAGGCCCGCAGCCAGTTAGCGGTAGGGCCGGCCCACATGATCGGGTGGCCACCGATAAAGAGTATGTCACCGCTGAAGAGGACGCGGTCGCTGGGAACGTAAACGATGATGTCGCCACGTGTATGGGCCGGCCCGACTTCGATCAGGCGCACCTCTTTGCTGCCAACGTGGAGGGTTAGCTCACCGCTAAAGGTGCGTGTTGGCGGGGTCAGGGTGATGTTACTGAAGTCAAAGGCCCCAAAGGCCCGCTGGAGGAAGCGCTGCAGTTGGGGCAGGTTCGCCGTTTGGGAGAGCAACATATGCAGGCGCTCGGGCGGGTCTTCTCGCATCTCAATGGCGGCTTGCTCGGAGGCAATGATTTCGGCGTTGGCAAGCAACTGGTTGCCATAGCAGTGGTCTCCGTTAGCGTGGGTGTTGACAACGGTGCCGATCTGCGACGCCGCTGGAACAGCCCGCTTCATGGTCTCGAGCATTTCTCGGGTCAGTTTGAGGTCGAACAGGGTGTCGACTAGCAGTGTGGCTTGACCATCGGCGATGAGGCCGGCGTTGCTCAGACCCCAGGTGCCAGGCGGTTGCAGATAGGCGTACAGGTCGTTGCCAAGGTCGTGTAGTCCGCGGGTGTAGGCAAAGCTCGCCATGCTTTCTCTTTTCCTCCCTTGTGAGTGGGCGAGGAGCTGTCAGCGCGCTACAGTGTTCGCCCAAGATTTGGGTCCGGCAAGGACGTTGTTGAGTTGTGCCTCTCGGTGTTCTGATGCACGGCTACAGTATCGCACGTCTCTTTCGCTTTGACGAGGGGAAACTTCCAGTTCTCGCCGCTTGCTGATCGGCCCTCCTGCCTTTGCCACCATCTACGCGCAATCTCCCGCCCTCTCAGCCTGGCCCCTTTCACGTCAAGGAACGGTCATTGTGACCTCTATAAACCTCCAAAAATATCAATATGAATAGGTGGATTAGTCTATCCAGCTATTGACTTTCATCAAAAATGAGAGTATAGTAGGTCACTGTGAGATATCACCCCCTCACCGCAGAATCTGCTAGCGGTGCTCGCCTGCTCAGGAGCTGATCGGCCCTGCGATCAGGCCTGTTCACGGCAGGGAAAGAACTGCGGTGGAGGGAAGGCTCTCTTTCGGAGATCTGGCTCTTTCTGGCGCAAAGGCAGAGAGGGAGGTAAAGGGCATGGTGCAATCATCAAGGCCGGCGACCAGCCGGGTGCCAGGGGCCAATCCCTGGCTGGCCTTGCTGGCGATGATGTTCGGCCTCTTTATGGCCTTGTTGGATCTGTCGATTGTGACGATCGCCTTGCCGGCTATTGTGCAGCAACTGCATACCGATCTGACAACGGCGGGCTGGGTGCTGGATGCCTATAATCTGGTGTTCGCGGTGCTGTTGGTGACGGCTGGCCGGCTGGCCGATCTGTTTGGGCGGAAGTGGATCTTTATGGCGGGGATGGCGATTTTTATGCTGGGGTCGCTGCTCTGTGGGCTGGCTCCTGCGATCGGCTGGCTGATCGGCTTCCGCGCCTTTCAGGCGGTGGGGGCGGCTGTGCTCAATCCGATCAGCCTGGCCATTCTGATGGCGATCTTTCCCCGCGAACAACGGGGGGCAGCGGTGGGCCTGTGGGGGGCGGCGGCTGGTCTGGCTTCGGCCCTTGGGCCAGTGCTGGGAGGACTGATCGTTCAGTTTTTGAGCTGGCGCTGGATTTTTTATGTCAATCTGCCGTTCTGTCTGGTGGGGCTGGTCCTGGTCTGGCTGTGGGTGCCGGAGACGCGGGTTGTGCGCCAGGGGGAGCGGGCCGAGCGCCTCGATTGGCCCGGCCTGCTTCTGTTGAGCGCGGCCCTGTTCTTGCTGGTGCTGGCCATTCTGCAGGGCAATAGCTGGGGCTGGCTCTCGGCTCCAACGCTGGCGCTCTTGGGGCTGGCGCTGGTGAGCTTGCTGGGCTTTGTCGCGGTGGAGGTCCGCGTACGGGAGCCAATGGTCGATCTGCGGCTCTTCAGGGTGCGGAGTTTTCTGCTCTCCGATGTAGCGATGTTGCTCTTTGGGGTGGCGATGCAGGGGGCCTTTGTGATTGCGGTCTTCTACTTTATCGAGCTGCGCGGCTATGGTCAGTTGGATGCGGCTTATGCTCTCCTGCCGCTGCCGCTGGCTTCGCTGGTGGTCTCGCTGCTGATGGGGGCCTGGGGGCGCCGCCTGCCGCCGCCGCTGGTGGGCCTGACCGGCCTGCTGCTGGTGGCGCTGGGGTTCGCGCTGCTGGCTCTCATCGATGCCTCGGCGGATGCGCTGACGACAAGTTGGCATCTGGCCTTGATTGGGGTGGGTATGGGCCTGTGTTTTCAGAGTTTTCCGACGTTTGCTCTCAGTGAGGTGCCGCCGGCTCAGTTGGGGGTTGGTAGCGGTATCTTGAATACCTGCCGCCAGTTAGGTTTTGCTCTGGGAGTGGCTGTGCTGATTGCGCTCTTTACTTCCCAGGTGCAGCAGCATGTCCAGCAGGCCCAGAGCCGCAGTGTGCAGCTCGTGGTAGCTGATCAGCAGCTACCGCCAGCTTTGCGCAGTCGCCTGGTGGCCGGCCTGCAGCATGTCGCTGGTGGGCAGGCAAAGGGGGAGGCTCAGACGGGAGCGACGACAACGGTCGATTTGACTCCGCTGGCGCAGATGGCCTCTCCTGGCCCGCAGCGGGAGATGGTGCGCGGGCATCTGCGCCAGCTCAGCGTCCGGCTCACGGACATTTTTCAGCAAGAGGTCATGGCGGCTTTTGCGGCTACGTGGTGGGCTTCCGCGGCTTTTGCGGCTCTGGGCTGCTTGTTGACGCTGCTGGCGCTGCTCGCGGGCCGTGGACACGCTCGCTATGGGGGACGGGACAGCGGCGCTGAGGTGCCCGTGGCCGAGACGCTGGCTGCTCTCTAGGGAGCAGCGCCAGCAGTCAGCTCCGGTTAGCCGGGGAGGTTGAGCAGAGAAGGGAGTGGCTCGCCGGGCCGACCGATGCTGTTGGTGGAAAGGCCAAACGGTCGCGCTTGCGGGCGAAACAGGTGTGTCAGGCAGGAAAGGTAGATAGGGTATGTTGGTTAGAGCGGGCCTGTAGAGCGGCTGGCAGCCTGGCCAGGGCAGTTGCCAGGTCAGTCTACGGGGTGGTGTGGAGGCAGGTGGGTCGCCTGGGCTGCGGCTGCGCGGGGCGAAGGCTGCGCTGGCTGTAGTCTCCGCGAGGTTCCGCTCAGGGGTCTGGCTCGGGGAGGTGGTGGTCTGGGCGATCGCGGGGATGGATGTTCTGGTGAGCGGGCGATCGGCTGCTGCCCGGCTGCTGCTGCGCACGGGTGGGGCTGCGGCGCGGCGGCGCTAGTCGCTTTGTGGGGCCAGGCCCTGCCCGCTGGCGGCGGCGGCTTCTTCCTGCCTGGCCTGACTCTGTAGAGCGCTCTCGCGCAGTCGTTTGACCCAGCGCAATTCAAGTTTCCAGTGCTCAATACGGTGATAGAAGGTGTTCAGCTTGTTTTCTAGACGCTCGGAGGGCCAGGGGGCTGGACTGTTGGCAAATTTGTTTAGGATTTCTTCCGCTTTGGCATAGAGGTGCTGGATGTGGGCTTCGCAGTAGTTGATGTAGTGCTCGATTAAGTGCAGGCGCTCGGCTGGGGTGAGGAATTCAAAACCTTCGACTTTATGGGCAAAGATTTCGCGGTATTCTCCCAGGTTGGAAGTGGTGTCCATCATGAGCTGATGAAAACGCTGGCGCCCGGCTTCGGTGATGCGATAGACGCGCGTTTGTCGGTCGCTCTGCTGGCCGCTGCCGCTCTGTTCGACCTGGATGAGTCCTTGCTGCTCTAGCTTGGCCAGCAGTGGATAGAGCCGGCCATGACTGAGGGCGGCATAGGGGCCGATCATGTCGTTGATGACTTTGGCGATGAGGTAGCCGTGGGCCGGCCCGCGCATCAGCATGAGCAGGATGAGGAGTTCGTACATGTTCAGGTACCTCGACGGCTCGGGTGGGTTCTGGTTCTCCTTTCCCTTATAATAGCAGACAACGCCTCCTTCTTGACAGAGCCGCTCTCTTGCTGACGGCTGGCCGTCTGCCTGTGATGGACGGCTCTGCGGCGAGAACAACGCTGCCCCGCCTGGTGGTGCGTGCGCTTTGCGTTTCCTGTAGATGGCAAGGGCAGCGCTCGGCCCGGCCAGCGCAAGAATGTCTGACGCGCCAGGCGGGCTGAGAAGCGAGGCGACAGGTGCATCGGAGAAGGGAAGAAAGGAGCAAGCAGCCCGTGAGCAACGAAGCTTTTCTGTCTGTGTCCTCTGCCGGTCAAACTGAGCGGGTGCCGCGCTCGCGGCGTCTGGTCGGCCCGGGGGAGACCGCGCGCCTGCGCTGGCTGGAGGAGTATGATCTATCGTCCGATGGGCGCCGCGTGGCCTTTGTGGTGCGCGAACCGGTGCCCGGTCAGTCATGTCCGCTGCGACGGATCTGGCTGCTGGAGATCGGCGAAGAGGGCGGCGAAGCTGCGAGTGAGCCGCGCCCGCTCTCTGCCGGCCTGGATATGGGTGAGCAGTATTGTCCACGCTGGTCGCCCGATGGGCGCCGGCTCGCCTTTCTGGCGAAGAGCAGCCCCGGAGGCAACGATGACAAAGAGCGGCTGGCCCTCTTTGTGATGGCGGCTGAGGGCGGGCCAGCCCGCCGCCTCTGTATGTTGCCGGGCGGCATGAGTGACCTCGCCTGGTCCCCGGATGGCTCGCGCCTGGCCTTCCTCGGCTATGAGCAGCCGAAGCCGGAGGATGACCCGCGCGTCTTTGGGCACGAGGCCGAGCGCTGCCAGCGCTTGTGGACGGTCTATCTCGATGAGGGTCTGCCTCGCCCGGTAACGCCCCAGGGCCTGGCCATTTGGGAATATGCCTGGTCTCCAGATGGCCGTCGCTTCGCTGTCTATTTCTCTGAAGGGCCAGAATTGACAACCTGGTACCGCGGCCAGATCGGCCTTGTCGAGGCCGAAGGCGGCCCGCTGCAACAGCTCACCCACCTGGAGCACCAGGCCAGCGGCCTGACCTGGTCGCCGGATGGGAGGCGCATCGCTTTCGTCTCAGGCGAGTGGAGCGATGTGATCCGCGGAGCCGGCGATCTCTTCGTGCTCTCTCTGGAGCGTGGCGAGAGCCGTAACTTGACTCCCAACGCCGACATCAGTGTGGCCTGGTGTCGCTGGTTCCCCGACGGGCAGCACCTGCTCTACACCGCCTGGTGCGAGCTGAGCCAGCAGATCGGCATCCTGGATGAGGCGAGCGGCAGGCGCCAGGTCGTAGAGGCTGATGTGGTGCTGCGAGAGGGCTGGCCCGGCCTCGCGACTACCCCGGATCTGCGTCGCCTGCTGACAACGCGCACTTCGCCTGAGCAGCCGCTTGATCTCTATTGCGCCGAGCTGCAAGAGGCTCCAGCAGGGGACCAGGGAGAGGCCCTGCGACCCGGCCTGAGCTGGCGGCGCCTGACACGCCTGAATCCGCTGGCCGAGGAGACCTGGCTCTTGCCACGGAGCGAGCGCCTCAGCTATCGCGGCGCAGATGACTGGCAGATCGCGGCGCTCTTTACGCCGCCACTGGTGCGCCGCGACCAGGGGGCGCCGCCGCTGGTGGTCTGGGTGCACGGCGGCCCAACTGGGGCTTTCCTGGCGGGCTTTGAGGCCGGCTGGAGCCTGTTGCTGGCCTCCGCTGGCTATGCGGTGCTGCGCCCCAATGTGCGCGGCAGCCTGGGGCGCGGCCGGGCCTTCGCGGAGGCTGTGGTCGGCGATATGGGTGGCAAGGATCTACAGGATGTGTTGCAGGGCATCGATGCGCTGGCGGCTCGCGGGCTGGTCGATGGCCAGCGCGTGGCCATCGTCGGCTGGAGCTACGGCGGCTTCCTGGCGGCCTGGGCCGTGACTCAGGCTCGTCGCTTTCGGGCGGCAGTCATGGGCGCCGGGATCTGCGATTGGCATGGCTTCCACGCTCAGACGAATATTCCTGACTTCGATAGGCGCTTTCTGCAGGCCGATCCGCTGACTCAAGCGGAGATCTACCGCGCACGCTCGCCGCTGACCTACGCGGCTCGGGTGACAACCCCGACCCTGATTCTGCATGGCGCCGAGGACGACTGCGTACCGGTCAGCCAGGCCTACGCCTTCTATCGCGCCCTGCGCGAGTGCAATGTACCCGCCGAGTTGGTGATCTATCCGCGCGAGGGGCATGGCCTGCGCGAGCTGGCCCACCTGCGCGATCGCGAAGAGCGTATACTGAGCTGGCTCAACCGCTATCTCTGGTAGGAAGACAGGCGGCTGCCGCTCGGAGGTGTGGTCGGTAGAGGGGTGGTCTTGTGCTTCCAGGCCGGATAAGGCCGCCTCTCGCCGCTCGCCAGCGCAGATGACGCCCGCTCGCCGGAGGCGGGCAGATGGCGCCCGGCTCAGCTCCGTTGCCGCTGCAAACCTGCCAGGTCGCCGCTTGCGTCTCGTCGCGGTCCCGGCCCGGCGCTCGCTCTGGGCCTCCGCTCCGCTCACAGGGCCGCTCGCCCGGTAGAGCGCTGAGAGCGAGCCGCCGCCAGGTAAAGCCAGTTGCTGACCTGCTTGCGCTGCTGCCGCGCGAATGATCTGATGCTTCATGGCCTTCTCCTGGCTCTCGCCCGAAAGTACCACTTCTCGCTTGCTCTGCTGCTCGACTGCTGCTGACCATGCTACACTGTTCCCTGGCGATCGACAAAGCAAGAACAGGGATAGAGCGTCGAAGCGAGCGCGTAGTGAAGAAAGGAGCGGAGCGAGAGCCATGAGTCCGAGCCGCATGCGTCGCGCACACCTCAGCCTCATCCTGGCCCTCTGTCTCCTGGCCTTCTGTGTGGCCTGTGGGAACGCTGGCGGGTCGCACGGGTCACAGCAGGGGACGTCTCCAACGACCCGCACCGTGGGCGATGCCTTTGGCAATCTGGAGCAGCATCCCAGGCCGACGAGCATTGTCATCCCCAGTCAGCGCGCTACCCCCACGCCGACGCCAACCCCGGCTACGCAGACCAGCACCAGTAACGCGCATGTCTGTGGCGCGACCGCCCCCGCGACGGGTGGCGCCGTCCCCGCCGCCTCTGCGATTGCCTCCACGGGCAAGGGCAGCGCTCCTTACGGGCAGCCGCCAGCTCTGACCGCTGAGGAGATCATGCTGACTCAGAAGCTCTTTCAGCAGATCAATCAGGATCGGGCCGCCTGCGGTCTGCCTCCCTTTGTCTGGAATACGACGCTCTCGGGTGGCGCCCGCCTGCATAGTTGGAATATGTATCATTGCGGTTTCAGCCATACCTGTCCTGATGGCCTGCCACAGTGTACGCGCATCGCTAACGAGGGCTTTACTTTCAGCGACTGCGGCGAGAATATTGGCCTGGCCGGCCCCTATCCGACGCCCTGGGGCGGCGCCTATAGCATTCAGGCAAGCATGGCCAATGAGCCGGCAACGGGCTGGCACCACATTCATCTCTTCAGCACGACGCTCCATCAGATCGGGATCGGCGTCTATGTGGCCCCTAACGGCTGGATCTGGTTCACCGAGGATATGATCAGCTAGGTGATCATCGGAAGAGAGACGGGCCATAGCGCGGGCCAGCGCAAACGGGAGAGAAGACGACGCCGGCCCATCTCTCGGCCTTGCTGCTCGCTGTACTCGCTCTGCTCATGCTCTGCGCCACTACCACGGCTGCCAGCGACGCCCGCGGGGGCAAGGCCTCCGCGAGGAAGCGGCTCGACGGGCACCCCGCTTGTTGTGAGGGAGCATATACTAAAAGGGAAACTCTGGGAGTCACGTGGTGTAAGCGGGAGGGAAGGTAGCATGACAGCCGATGGAGATGTGCAGGTGCTGGCCTGGCGCGTGGCCCAGCGAGCGCGCGAGCTGGTCGATTGTCAGGCGGCAGGCCTGCTGCTCGGGTGCCCCGATGAGTCGGTCCGTCATCCCCTGCTCGATCTCTTTGTCCCCGTCTCTGCCGGCTATGTCGGCTGCTATGGCTGCAGTCAGGAGACGCTGCGGGCGCTGTTGCGCTATGAGCAGGTGCGCGCGCTGCTGGATATTGCCGCTCAGAGCGGGCGCGTGCACTGGTGCGAGGCTGGCCCGGCTCTGCGCCACGCTCTGGCCATCGGTAGTGTGGCGGCGGCGCCGCTGGAGCGCCCGGCGGGTGTGCTGGGCAGCCTGCTGCTCTTCGATGAGCGGCCCACAGCCTTCGCGGCGGGCGAAAGTCGGCTGCTGACGGCCCTCCTCTCGCGGCTGGCTCGCGAGCTGGAGCAGCACTTGCGCCGCCTCTCGCAGTCCGCTCGCTCTCCTGCCCCGTCAGAGGAGCTGCCCGCACGGCCTCGCCTGGCACTGGCGCGCTTGCCCTCGGGAGAGGGCGGCGCCGGCCCCGCTGGGAGACGGCTCTGCCCGGCCTCGCCCTCGGAACTGGATCAGTTGAAGTATGAGTTTATTTCAATGGTCAGCCATGAGCTGCGGACACCGTTGACGGCGATTAAGGGCTATGCCAGCTTGCTCCAGGCCTATGGTCCGGCGGGCCAGGGACGCAAGGGCGGCGATGGTTTGCCGGAGGAACTCCAGCGCCATTATCTTGAGGTGATTATGGAGCAGGTCAGTCATTTGGAGGCCCTGGCCGGCGATTTGCTCGATGTGTCGCGCATTCATGCCAACCATCTCGCGCTGCGCTGCGCCCCGCTGGATATCGCTACCCTCTGTCGCCGCTCCGTTGAGTTGATCCGCCAGCGCGTCGAACGCGAGACACCCGGCAAGTATGCCTTTCGCTGCCGCTTTGGTGAGCCGCTTCCTCCCGTCTGGGCCGATGCCGACCGCGTGCAGCAGGTGCTGACAAATTTGCTGGAAAATGCAGTGAAATATTCTCCGGCCGGGGGCGTGATCTCCCTTGAGGCTTCCGTCCTGCGCGATCAGCAGGCCGGCGCGGGCGCGAGCGCGAGTGCGAGCGCGATGATGCAGATTAGTGTCTGCGATCAGGGGATCGGCATCGCGCCCGAACAGCAGGCGCGCCTCTTCCGACCCTTTAGCCGCCTGGAGCAGCCAGGCAGTGGGTGTATGCCAGGTGTGGGCCTGGGCCTCTATATTACGCGCCGCCTGGTCGAGGCGATGGGCGGACGTATCCAGTTGCGCAGCCGCGCCGGCGAGGGGACACGCGTGACCTTTACGCTGCCGCTGGCCACGGCTCTGCCCGAGGCGGCTGGCCGCGCGGGTTAGCTCCTTCGCTTAGCGCCCGCTCCCCGCGTTCCGGGCACCGGTCTGCCGCTCCCCGGCAAGGCGCCGGGCCGGCCAGTGAGGCGCGTTTTCAGGCTCGCTGTGGCCGCGACCCCTACTTGCGAAATATAGTCCAGTTTGATATAGTGTGGCTGGAATGATAGTGAGACTCAACAAGGTAGGGACGAGGCCATGCATATCAGCCTGTTAGAAGATGATTCCGCCATTCAGGAGATGCTCCTGCTCGTCTTGCAGGACGAGGGCTATAGCGTCACGATTTACCCTACTGCTGAGGAATGCCTGAATGCGCTCCGGGGTGCCGCGCAGAATCAGGCCCCCTCGCCCGATCTCCTGATCGTTGACTGGCGCTTGCCCGGGCTGGTCTCCGGGATTGAGGTGATCCAACAGGTCCGCAGTCTCCCTCAGTATCGCTCGCTCCCCATTATCTTGACGACCGCTGCCACCCTGACCGAGCCCGAGGATGCCGAGGTGCAGGGGTTGCAGGTCCAGCTCCTTGAGAAGCCTTTTGCTATCGATGAGATGGTGCGCTTGATCCGCGATCTGACCCAGCGGCCACAGCATCAGAGTTCTTCCGAGCATCAGGCCTCGTAATCGAGCAGAAAGGAACGTATCGCCCAATTGGTGCGCCGGCGTCGGCGCGTCCCCAGACCAAGATCAGATCTGCAATGTAGGCCCAAGCTCGCTTGATCCTGCGCTGATTGTGCCTGTGTGCGTGCGTGCGTGCATGCCTGTGCTCCCGTCTGCGCTTTTTGTGCGCTGTCGGTCAAGCAACCAATCTGTCAGGCGGTCTGCCGGCCCGCCTGGCGCCGACCAGGGCTGAGCGGGCTGGCCCCCGGCGCTCAGCGGTCGGTCTTCGGTTGACATGCTCTGGCTAACCTTAAAGAAAGCTGAAACTTTTTGGTAGAGGCGTATTGTTGACTTGTTCTTCTCCCCATGTGCCTGTTATCCTAACAGTAGGGAATGCACCCCGACTGCTACAAGGCAGGAGGCACGCCAGCCTGTCGCAGCGGGTTCGCTGCGGTTGGCGCTTGCGTGTCGGTAACAGCAACTTTTCTAGCGCTTGAACGCAGAAGACGAAGAAAAGAAGAAGAAGGAGAGCACAGCATGCAAAATCAGAAAGGTCGTGGTCGTGGTTTCGCTTCCATGAGCCCGGAGAAGAAGCGCGAGATTGCCAGCAAGGGCGGTAAGGCGGCCCATGCGCTGGGCACGGCGCATAAGTGGACCAGCGAGGAGGCCCAGGCCGCCGGTCGTAAGGGCGGCTCGATCAGTCGGCGGCGCCCGAAGAGCGCTCAGACGCAGGCTCAGGCGTAGGTAGGCTCACGCTTCTGGGTATGGCCTCGTGCGCCACGCGCGCTCTGGTGTGGTGAAGGCTGCACGGGGCTATCTGCGGTCTTGCTTACTTACTTCTCGGTGTTTCTTGTTCGTTAACTCTGGTTTCTTTCCCAGGTAACGCTACAGAGGCTGGCCGTTCTCCCACACGGACAGCCTTTTTTTTGTGGGGTGCTGGCCCGGACCAGGACCGCCCTGCTCGCGCGCGGGCGAGGACTGGGAGTACTTTTTTGAGGGAGCGGTGTCTGCTCGCGCGCGGGGGCTGGTATAATCTTCTCTGTACGCCAGAGCAGAGGCGATGGACGAGAATTTGCTGTCGAGAAGGAGGCTCCCATTCCTGAGCGAGCACCACGTTTGATTGATCCGACGACGGGTATTGCGGCGAGCGAGGCGCCGGCGCTGGCTGATCCGGGGCTGGCTGGGGGGGAGGCCGAGGAGGAGGAGGAGACGGAACGGGGCTGGTCGCTGTGGGGGCTGCGCTTGCCGTTCAGTCTGGCTGGCCTGCGCCCGGGTCGGGGCCTGACTGTGCGCCGCTTCTCGGTGATGGAGGCGGCGCTGTTGTTGATGCTGGGTATTTTGGCGTCGAAGGGGCTGGGGGTGGTGCGCCAGGCGCTCTTTAATGCCCTCTTCGGGACGGGGCCGGAGGCTAATGCCTATTATGCGGCCTATCGCTTGCCCGATACGCTGTTTAATCTGGTGGCCGGCGGGGCGCTGACGCAGGCCTTTATTCCGGTCTTTGTGGCTTATCAGCGGCGGGGCGATCAGCGCGAAGCCTGGTATCTGGCCAGTCTGGTCTTTAATGTCTTGCTGGTGGCGCTGACGGTCTTGCTGCTGCTGGGCTGTTTGCTGGCGCCGGCCTTTGTGGTTCATATTTTGGTGCCGGGCTATCCGCCGGCGGTGCAGGAGCTGACGATCCGTCTGACGCGCATTATGTTGATTCAGCCGCTGTTGCTGGGCCTGGGGACGATTGTGACGGCGATTTTGAGTAGTCGTGAGCAGTTTTTGCTGCCGGCGCTGGCGACGGCGGTCTATAATGTGGGCTTGATTGCTGGCTTGCTGGTGGCGCTGGCCGTGCCGGGGGTGGGCATTTACGGGCCGACGCTGGGGGTCTTGCTGGCGGCGGCGCTGCAGATTGTGGTCCAGCTTCCGGCCCTCTGGCAGCAGGGGGGCCGCTATGTCTTCGCCTGGAATCTGCGCTATCCTGGCTTGCGCGAGGTGATGGCGCTCTTTGTGCCGAGTATGCTGGCGGTGGCGGTGGCCTATGCGAGTTCGATTCTGGAGACGACGGTGACGTCGTTTCTGCCGGATCTGGCGAGTCTGGCGGCTCTGCATAATGCCTATATGTTGTTTTATTTGCCGGTGTCGCTGATTGCGCAGGCTATCGGTCAGGCGGCGCTGCCTCGCATGGCGCGCCTGGAGCTGGAGGGCCGCTATGGCCGTTTGCGTCGCCTCTTTGGGCAGGTGATTGGTTCGTCGCTGGCGCTGAGTTTGTTGTCGGCTCTGGCTTTGGGGGCGCTGGGGCTGTTGGTGATCGATTTGCTCTTCCGCCACGGGGCTTTTGATGATCATTCGGCCTGGTTGACGAATCTGGCGCTATTCGGGTATGTGGTGGGCTTGCCGGGGGTCTGCGTCGGGGATGTGGTGGCGCGCAGTTTTTATGCGCTCAAGGATGCACGGACGCCGCTGCTGACGAATGTTTTTGCGTTGTTGACGCGGGTGGGGCTGATGGTGGGGCTGTTTGTCTGGCTGTCGGGCGAACAGCGGATTCTGGCGGTGTCGCTGAGTCTGTCAGGTTCGGCGTCGGCGGAGGCGCTGCTGTTGTGCCTGGTGCTGTGGGGACGGCTGCGCCGGCGCCAGCGTGGGCAGGAGGTGGCGTGCCAGGGCTGATGAGGCGACGGCGCGCCCCTGCCCTGCTCTCTCGTGTTCTGCTCTCTTCTCCGGTCGATTCTGCCGCGCCGGTGCGCCTGGGCGGGTCCCTGGTTGGGGCGGTTGTCTGGCCCTGACGGGGTCGGCGGCGGCTGGTGTGCTCCTCTCTCCTGGCTCTGGCCAGGTTTTTTTCTGCTTCCCGTTTCCTGTTCTGCTTTTTTCCTCGGGGCGTCGCTCTCCCGCTGTGGCGCGCCGAACGGCCTGGCCGTTGGTGCGGCGCGGCTGGGAGCGGTGATCGCGACGGCGGTGGGGGCTGGTCCGTGCCTGGTGAGGCGGGGCCGGACGCAATGAGGGTGGTGGGCCGAACCCCCCTTTGTCATGGCCTTTGTGAGGGCCTCTTTCGAAACTCTCCTCGGGTCACTGGGGAGGACCCTCGGAATCTGGCCCGAATGGGCCGGTTTCATGCCCGTTTTGCAGGTAAAGGATGATAGTTTCTATTGGTGCTTTCTCGAAACTCGCCCCTTGCGCGCTGCAGAAAACGAGTTTCGAGAAAGGTCGTGATACGATAGATTTTTGGACCCGGGGGAGGGAAAAAACGAGGCGCTCAGATGCCAAAAATGGGGCCTCGATCGTTATAGAATATGAAAGAAGTATCCCGACCCCCCTCGCGCCGGCTGCGGTTGCAGAGGGGACGATCCGCTAGAGGATACTGAAAGCCGATGAGCGACCGCGACGAGCTTGCGCGTCTGTTTCGTTGCAGAGGGGACGATCCGCTAGAGGATACTGAAAGTTTCCCCACGCGCCGTTCTCAATGTCCACGCATTGTATGTTGCAGAGGGGACGATCCGCTAGAGGATACTGAAAGTTTCCCCACGCGCCGTTCTCAATGTCCACGCATTGTATGTTGCAGAGGGGACGATCCGCTAGAGGATACTGAAAGTTGCAAAATCTGCTCTTGGTAGATAATCAAATCATAGTTGCAGAGGGGACGATCCGCTAGAGGATACTGAAAGATCCGTGAAGTACGGCGTGTATCAAGAGTACGGAAGTTGCAGAGGGGACGATCCGCTAGAGGATACTGAAAGACAGCAAACCGGTGGAAACGACATGACGACACATGACGAGGTTGCAGAGGGGACGATCCGCTAGAGGATACTGAAAGACGCTCTCCGAAGAGATACGCCGTCCCGGTGGCAAGCGTTGCAGAGGGGACGATCCGCTAGAGGATACTGAAAGCAAAAAATCTTATGTTTCTCGTATGTCGTATCGTAATGTTGCAGAGGGGACGATCCGCTAGAGGATACTGAAAGTGAACAGCCGGAGCGCATCAAGCTACTCAACGGACAAAGTTGCAGAGGGGACGATCCGCTAGAGGATACTGAAAGGTTCCTCCGCTTTCGCGGTCAATCTCCGCGCTGAGTTGCAGAGGGGACGATCCGCTAGAGGATACTGAAAGCCTAGTTTCCACCGGCCCAGTGCATTGGGCTAACTGTTGCAGAGGGGACGATCCGCTAGAGGATACTGAAAGTATAACCTGTACAGCTCGACGGCTGGTCAGTTACCGTGTTGCAGAGGGGACGATCCGCTAGAGGATACTGAAAGTTTTACGAGTACATTCAGTCAGATGAGTTTTTTTAATGTTGCAGAGGGGACGATCCGCTAGAGGATACTGAAAGTTCATATAAAGAACAATCCACTCTCAACGTCACCGGCTGTTGCAGAGGGGACGATCCGCTAGAGGATACTGAAAGCCGCACAAGTGTTCAACACTGGACACCTGTGCGGTTGTGTTGCAGAGGGGACGATCCGCTAGAGGATACTGAAAGTCCCCCGAGGGGGGAGGGACTGGGATTAGAGGAGCTGTTGCAGAGGGGACGATCCGCTAGAGGATACTGAAAGGTTCCGGCATTGTTAGATTGCGCCGCACGCGTTTGAGTTGCAG
Organism: Thermogemmatispora argillosa; assembly: GCF_059696725.1. NCBI lineage: Bacteria > Bacillati > Chloroflexota > Ktedonobacteria > Thermogemmatisporales > Thermogemmatisporaceae > Thermogemmatispora > Thermogemmatispora argillosa. The sequence continues at coordinate 4,531,930 of NZ_AP019377.1, forward strand.
AGGGGACGATCCGCTAGAGGATACTGAAAGGTTCCGGCATTGTTAGATTGCGCCGCACGCGTTTGAGTTGCAGAGGGGACGATCCGCTAGAGGATACTGAAAGGTTCCGGCATTGTTAGATTGCGCCGCACGCGTTTGAGTTGCAGAGGGGACGATCCGCTAGAGGATACTGAAAGGTTCCGGCATTGTTAGATTGCGCCGCACGCGTTTGAGTTGCAGAGGGGACGATCCGCTAGAGGATACTGAAAGGTTCCGGCATTGTTAGATTGCGCCGCACGCGTTTGAGTTGCAGAGGGGACGATCCGCTAGAGGATACTGAAAGGTTCCGGCATTGTTAGATTGCGCCGCACGCGTTTGAGTTGCAGAGGGGACGATCCGCTAGAGGATACTGAAAGGTTCCGGCATTGTTAGATTGCGCCGCACGCGTTTGAGTTGCAGAGGGGACGATCCGCTAGAGGATACTGAAAGGTTCCGGCATTGTTAGATTGCGCCGCACGCGTTTGAGTTGCAGAGGGGACGATCCGCTAGAGGATACTGAAAGGTTCCGGCATTGTTAGATTGCGCCGCACGCGTTTGAGTTGCAGAGGGGACGATCCGCTAGAGGATACTGAAAGGGCTGGTCAGATCCGCGCCTGGATGATCTCTATCAGCGTTGCAGAGGGGACGATCCGCTAGAGGATACTGAAAGACCATGAATTTCATCCTCAATCTGACGCCGGCGTCGCCGGTTGCAGAGGGGACGATCCGCTAGAGGATACTGAAAGATCAATACATCCTCCCCCCATATGCACATCATCTATGGTTGCAGAGGGGACGATCCGCTAGAGGATACTGAAAGACGTAGACCTCCCGCGCCCAGCGCTCAGCTACCTGGCGTTGCAGAGGAGGCGATCCGCCAGAGGGTGCTGAAAGAGTCAGATTTTTTTGCTGGGAAAAATCTGACCTCGGGTTGCAGAGGGGCCGATCCGCCAGAGGATGCTGAAAGAGTCAGATTTTTTTGCTGGGAAAAATCTGACCTCCGATTGCAGAGGAGGCGATCCGCCAGAGGATGCTGAAAGAGTCAGATTTTTTTGCTGGGAAAAATCTGACCTCCGGTTGCATAGGGGACAATCCGCTAGAGGATACTGAAAGATCCGAGGATACGGAAAGAAAGAAAGAGGAATAAAATGCTGAAAAAGAGGTACAATATAAAAAGAATAGTGTATTGCCCCGGGCATCGCCCCCCGACTAGCCCGGCGACAATACACTACATTCCTACAAAACGGCTCTTTCCTCCACTTTGACGGATACCAATCCCCCCCTCCACTCGCCCACATACCCATACCCACAAAAAACAAGAGGAGCCAGCTCGCGCCCCAGCTCCCGCTGAGAACACGCGCCGACTCCCCCCGCTCGGAACAAAGCGGAAACTCGGATCAGAGAGAGCTCGGTAAGCAAAGCAACTAGGGAAATGGTATCCTGCTCAAACGCTGGCTCCTCGCCCAGCGCCCCAGTCGCGCCGCTCCCGCCGAAACTGAGGTCGCCCCTCCCACGCTCAACGGTCGCACCCGCCCCCGCTCCGCCCGCCCTGCCTCAGCAGCTCCGTCCGCCTCCGCTCCCGCTGCCTCGCTGCCTCTCCTCCCACCTCTACCGCCACCCGGACCAGCGTCGCTCACGACTACACCGGCCACACTCCCCTGATCCTCTGTCACGTTGCCTGTACTAATGTCTCTCCCGATGTCTCTACCGACATCAGCCTCTACCAGAGACAGGCCCGAACCGGCGACAGCCGCAGCGTTGCCTGTACTAATGTCTCTCCCGATGTCTCTACCGACATCAGCCTCTACCAGGGACAGGCCCGAACCGGCGACAGCCGCAGCGTTGCCTGTACTAATGTCTCTCCCGATGTCTCTACCGACATCAGCCTCTACCAGGGACAGGCCCGAACCGGCGACAGCCGCAGCGTTGCCTGTACTAATGTCTCTCCCGATGTCTCTACCGACATCAGCCTCTACCAGGGACAGGCCCGAACCGGCGACAGCCGCAGCGTTGCCTGTACTAATGTCTCTCCCGATGTCTCTACCAGCACCGGCCAGGACCAGCGGCACCACAGGCGCCGGCTTCGCATCCCCCGTCGCGGCGCCTGTACCAACACCACTACTAACGCCTGTACCAGCGTCCGCACCAGCCTGGTCACCCGCCAGAGGAGGCAGCGGCACCTGACTCCCATACACAAAGAGCCGAAAGTCGCTCTCTGTGAGCACCCGCCAGGCCTGCCGCTGCAACTCCTCGCTGACGATAAAGCCCCCGACAACACCGATCTCCCCCAGACCACAACCCGCCAGCCGCTCGCGCAGAACAAGCAGCACTCGCCGCGCCTCCTCGCGCTTGACTGCCCCTCCTATCTCCATCAAGTAAACCGTGCGCAACGGCACCCCCGCCAATCGCGCCAGCTCAGACGCCGTGAGCCCGCCACAGCGCCGCCGCAGTTGGGCCACCGTCCACAGCGGCCCTCGCCCCACCTCACTCGCCCCGCGCGCCTGGCTCGCCGCTTCCGCTGCCACCGCTGTCATGACACAGGTACCTCCTGACACAGCGATCGTGTATCTCTAATACCGCCGTCAGCGCCCGCTCCGACCCCACGTAAAGGCTCAGCTCATGCCCCAGCTCCCCAATGTGCTGCATGCGCGCATTGATAAAGTCGTGTCGCGCATAACAGGCCAGCCCCGCTAGCCCCCGAAAGGCCGCTTCATAGGCCCTCTCGATCTGCTCTAACAGCCGCGCTACTTCACTCTCGGCCATCATCCTCCGTCCTTTCTCGCTCAGAGGCAACAGCCCGCAGCGCTCGCCGCTGCCGCTCATAGGCCGCCGCCATCTCCTCTTGCGCTCGCTCTAGCCCTATATGCGCGCTCAAGGCCTCCTCTAGCTCGGCCAGTCGCCCCATGCGCGCGTTGATAAAGTCGTGCCGCGCCCAGCAGGCCAGCCCCCTCAGCCCCCATAAGGCCGCCGCATACTCCTCCTCAATCTGCCGCCGCAGCCGCGCTACCTCACTCTCTGCCTTCACTCTCGTATTCTCCTTCCTGCCTCGTTTCCTTTCAATCCCAATGCCCTTCACCCGCTGATCAATCGCTGTGCCTTCCGTCGTCGCAGCTCAGCTCTCAATCTGGCTGCTCTTCTTCATTTTGTTGCCGGCTGTTCACTGCTATAAGCTTATCATAGAGAGCATACTCTAGTCAATATAGTATCTACATCATTGGGGGCATCGATATGTTAGCTGTCAGAAATGAAGGCAATTTGATCAGTAATTTGCCTCTCTCTTGGCTTGGCTACCTGTGGCTCTGGGCTTACCGCACTGGATATAGTCATTAAAGTTACTATAGTTTATATACAATAGTATTATAACATAACTTTAGAGAGATAACATTAGAAACGAGAATATAACGGGACTACCTCGCTTTCTAACCTCTTGTTATAGTAGGGAAAAAGCGAGGTCACCTGATGCTGCGCCTTCGCGTGAAGGAGGTTGCGGAAGCAAAAGGCATATCAAGAACTAAGCTTTCTCAGAGATCTGAGGTTAGCTACAACATCATCAAGGAGATCTTTCGCGATCCTTATCACGTGGTCACAACGGACACCTTGCAGCGCCTTGCCAGGGCTTTGCGCGTGCCTGTGACCGAGCTAATTGAAGATGTGCCTGAAGAGCAGTGGAGGCGTGAGACAGGGCAGGGAGATTAACAACTTGCCAGGTGTAGGCCAAAATATCTTATAGTCATAGCTGAAGAGGAACATCAGTTATGAGTAGCAAGGAAGGCCGCGTCAGGTTGGCAGTGCTCGAACATTCCCCGATGATGAGTAAGGCCATGATGATCTCAAAGGCTCTGTGGCGCTGCGCAATAGTAGAGAAGCTAATCAGCGAGGAGATAGAACAGAGATGTTACGCCTGCGCGTGAGGGAAGTGGCCGAGGCGAAGGGCGTGTCGATGAACAAGCTATCGCAGCGCTCCGAGATCAGCTATAACATCGTCAGGGCCCTCTTTCATAATCCCTACCACGTGATCAGGACCGACACCCTGGACCGGCTGGCGCTGGCCCTGGGGGTGCCGGTGACCGAACTCATAGAAGACGTCTCCGAAGAACAACGCCGGCGCGAGCTGGAGCAGATCGGCTGACCTCCCCGCGCCTGCCTGGCCGCTCGACCTGGCGGCGGCGGTGCCGCTCTGCTCCCAGGGGGATACTCTCAGCCCCAGGCCTGCACTCACGCCCGTCCCTTCTCACTGCGAGCGCGCCAACCCCGGCGTCTCCAGCAAGCGGCGTGCCAGATGCAGCCACTCCTCCGGCGTTTCATCCGGCACCGAACACCCATTCGCCAGAATCAAGCGCCGCGCATTCGTCTGCGAGATCGCCGACAACATCTCATTCTTCAGCTCCTCCTCGCTGCCGCGCGTCAGCGGCCCCCGCTCATGCAAACCGCCCATCAACGCCTTCGACGTCAACTGCAGCGCCTCACTCAAGCTCGGCCCCGTCAAACGATCGCTCCAACTCATCACCTGCACCGGATAATCCACAAAACTCTCAAAATAGACCTCATCCTCAGTCTGATCGGGATCGGCATGCACATGCACCACATTCAACCAGCCGCCCTGCGCCCCCTCCAGGGCCGCCAGATCGTACGGGCGACCCAACTCGCCGTACTCCTCGCGCGTAAAATCCGCCGTCGTCGCCCCCATGCACGAAAAGAAAATCCCGCTCGCCCCCGCCCGAATCAACTCGCCCATCAACAAGCGCAAATTGGCCGCGATCGTCTCCATTGCCCGGCGCGCCGCCTCCGGCTGAGCCCGGATCAGCGCCACCCCCTGACGCTTCCCGATCGCCCGCAGCACATACGTCAACGGACTAAACAGCGTCACGATCAGCGGATACTCCGGCCCCACCCGCTCGCGGATCGCCCGCACACACACCACCTGCTCACGAAAACTCGGCGTCGTCAGATCCAGGCGCGGATGTCCCGCCAGCTCCTCCAGGCGCGCCGACCCATCCGTCGGCAGCGGATACGGCAGATCCGGCATCACCTTAATAATATCCAGCGCGAACTTCTCCACAAAAAACTCCAGCGTCATCTGAGCCAGACGCTGGCCCGACCCCTCGGGCCGGAAATGATGCCAGAACACAAACGGCACGCGGTCCACCGCCTCCCCGGCCAGAGCCGCGCGCACCCGCTCATAAGGAGTCATCGTCTCAGCCATCGTCAACCGTCCTTCTTTCCTTCCTTCCTTTTTCTGCCGGCCTCCCACCTGTCGCCAGGCGAAGAGCGCAGACAACAGACAACCACTGGATTATATCACGCCCACCCGGCCCGGCCCGAGACGGCGCAGCAACAGCCCGGCGATGCAAGGCACGGCGACAGAGCAGCCCCGCAGCCACCTCACGGCCCGGCCGCCGGCCCCGACGAAGGCCACGGCCTGGCGATTGGCGTCGGAGCCGAAGCCGGCCCCAGCCTCAGCGCCAACCAGGTCCCCTGGCCCGTCTGCAGATCGCGCGCCAGCACAAAATGACGGCCCGGCGGCCACTGCGGCGCCAGACGCAGCGTTGCCGTAAAAGCGCCGGCCCCATCCGCCTCGACCAACAGCGGCCAGCCGCGCTCATCCACAAACGGCAACCGGCCATCCAACCAGAAACGCACCGGCGCAAAGGCACTAAAACCACTGCCCGCCACCCGCAGCCGCATCCCGGGCCGCAAAGGCTCCCCATCCCCGGCCAGCAACCACAAACGCAGCCCCGACGCCGGCGTCAGCGTCGGCGCCGCCATCCCATGCGCCGGAGCCGTGGCCCGACCCGCAGGCAGCCAGGCGCGCGAAACCGTCAACGGCCACCCCGGACCCAGCAGCATCCCCCAGGCCAGCGCCATCACCAGCCCCAACAGCACCGCCGTTCCCCCGAACCACAGCCCCCGCTCAGCCCGCGAGCGCCCGCGCGGCCAACTCGCCAGCGAAGGAAACGACGGCGGCGTCGGCGACCCACCAACAGCACCCACCTGGCGCAGCGGCAGCGTCGTCACCAGCGCCAGCCGCGCCCGTCGAGCCTCAGCCCGCGCCCGACGCTGTCCCGCCAGCCCCTCGCCCACAGCAGCCCCCGAGCGCACCCGCTCCACCCGCAGCAGCGGACGCGTTGGCAGCTCAGCCAGCCCCCGGCGGCGCGCCACCTCCGGCCCGCCCACCGAGAGCGCCGCCTCTCCCCCCGAAACCGCCCGCCCACCCGGTCTAGACGGGCGCCCGCGCCGCCAGAGAGGCGAGCGCCCAACCTCCCCACTGCGCACCTTCCCCCAAGAAACGGCCACCGCACGACCACAAAACCCACAGCGTCCCACCCCGGGACGCAGCACCCGCCCGCAGCGCACACACAGCCGAACGCGCGCCGCGGAAGAGACAACCTGCGAGCGACGGAAAACATGCATAACCGGGCCATCCACTTTCTCAAACCAGTCGAACGCAGCCCACCCGCCCGGACCCGCCTGCTGCCCCAGGCGCAGCAGCCAGCCAGCCAGCGAGCAAGACAAAGCAAAACAACGCCTCACCTTTCCCATCAACACAGAACCGGAACCAGCCGCCTTTTCGCGGAGCGCCAGGAGCACTGTGGAAAAATCCGCACCACCCTGAAAAAATTTACGGCAAGCCGGCACTATTGTGAGCACAAAAGCATGAAAAAATCGTCATAGACGCGCCTACTTCTATATTGGCACATTTCTTGCAAAGAAGAAAGATGGGGGGAAAGAGACCGAAAAAATTTCGGGTTTTGCCCCGGCAACCAATGAGTGGGAAGTGGTTATGAGAGGTAAAGGAGTCAGGAAAAAAGCTATGCCAACCAATGCGCGAAGAACATCGAGGAGCGCGCGCAAAGCGAAGCACGGATGTCACGAAGATCCCGTCCTGGCCTTCTACCAGGACGACGACGAACTCTTTCAAGACGACGACGACCTTGTCGCCGGAGACGAAGAAGGGCTAGAAGAAGAGGAAGAGGACGAGACCCTAGACAACGCCATCCGCAAATATCTAGGAGAGATCGGGCGCTACCCGCTACTGAGCGCCGAAGAAGAGATGGAGCTAGCGCGGCGCGTTGCCGAAGGGGACATCGAAGCTCAGCAACGGCTCGTCGAATCCAACCTGCGGCTTGTCGTCAGCATTGCCAAGCGCTACAACACGCAAGGCATCTCGCTGCTCGACCTGGTCCAAGAAGGCAACCTTGGCCTCATCCGCGCGGCCCAAAAATTCGACCCCTCGCGGGGCTTTCGCTTCAGCACGTATGCCACCTGGTGGATACGCCAGGCCATCAGCCGCGCGGTAGCCGAACACACGCGCACCATACACATCCCGGTGCACGTTGTCGAAATGATCTACAAGATCAAACGCATCACGCGCCACCTCTACCAGGAGCTGGGGCGTGATCCCGAAGCCGAAGAGATCGCGCGCGTGGCCCGACTCAGCAAAGAGCGCGTCGTCGAACTCCAGGGCATGGCCGAGAATCCCATTTCACTGGACGCGCCCCTGACCGACGACGAACCCTATCACCTGGCCGACACCCTGGAAGACACGCGCGCCACCGCTCCGGCGGAGGCCGTCACCCATCGGGCCTTACGCGACCAGATCGCCAGCGCCCTCGAACTCCTCAACCAACGTGAGCGACAAGTCATTGAAATGCGTTACGGCCTGGCCGACGGCTACTGTCACACCCTGGAAGAGCTAAGCGCGCACTTCAAACTGACGCGCGAACGCATCCGCCAAATCGAAGTCAAGGCATTACGTACCCTACGTCAGCCGATCCAGGCCCATCTTTTGCGCGACCTTGCCTGACAGGACGCAGGCAGCAACTTCATGGCGTTGGTCATAGAGCGAGCGGGAACAGCGCCGCGCCCGCGCCGCCTGGATGCGAGCGCCTGCGCGCTGTTCCCCTTGCCCTGCCCTGCCCGGCGGGAGGGACCGGATCAGCCGGCCATCCCGCCCGCCGACCTGGCGACCCGGCGCCTGCGGCCCCCTCCCGCGCCCTCACAGATCGCGGTGCGCAAAGCGCAGCATCCCCAACAGCGGCAGCACCACAATATAGAGCGCCACCCAGAGCGCCATCGCCGGCGTCAAGGCCTGGGCCCCAATGATCGGCAGATTCTGCACCTGATGCAACCCGATCAGGTCCTGAGCCGCCGGCGGCAGCAGGGCCGCAGACGCCGCATGCCAGAGCGCATCGGCGGGCATCAGCAACTCAAAGACCGTCCTGATGCGCTCCACCGTAGCACTCTCCCCCGTAATCTGCGTCACCACCTGAGTAAAACTGGCGATCGGCGCCGCCAGAAAAAGCAAAGCCGCCATCGCCCCATTGGCCAGCGTAGGCAAGCTGGCGCTTCCCAGCGTCAGCAGCGCCAAGAGACTCAACATCCCCAGCTCCAACAGACCCAATGCCTGCCCCATCCCATCGGGCCAATAGCCCGTCTTCCAATAGATCACCCCCAGAAAGCCCAGCTCCAACAGCGCCGTATAGCCCCCCAGCACCAGCGCATAAGCCAGCCACTTCCCAAAGACGATCTCCACGCGATGCAACGGCTTCGGCACAATCACCGCCAGCGTTCCCGCCTCGATCTCGCCCGAAAGCATCCCCGCCGTCAGCAGCAGCGTCATCAGACTCGACTGCAAATAGACCGACCAGGTGGCCAGCACCGCCATCAAAGCCCCGATCCCCAACAGCAACAGATCGAAATCAGCGGGCTGGACCCGCTGCAGATTATCGACCAGCGCGCTCAACAAGAGCGTAAAGAGGCCCAACAGCAGCAGCGTCAGCAGCACCACCGCCACAAAGATGCGGCGGCGCACAATCTCCTTGAGCGTAAAGCGAGCGATCACCGCCCAGCCCATAGCAGCGCGCTACCTCCTTCTTTCCTACCTGTCTGCCTGCCTGCCTGACTCCCCAGACCTATTGCAAACTGCGCGACAGCTCGATCGTACGCAAAAAGACCTGTTCCAGCGAGCGCCGATGCGGAGCCAGCCGATAAAGACGCGCCCCGCAGGCATGGACCGCCGCGGCCACCTCGGCGCTCTGCTCCTCGCGCCGCAAACGCAGCAACACGCGGCAGGGATCGTACGGATCGCGCTCCACCGACAGCGCCAGCCGGGCGAACTGTTGCAGCAGGGCCTCACTCAGCGGCTCGGCGCGCACCTCCACAAGCAGCGGCTCATCAAACAGCTCCTCCGGCGCCCCCACCTTCAAAATGCGCCCCAGATTGATAATCGCCACCCGATCGCAGAGCGCCTCAACATCGGGAAGCTGATGAGAATTGATAAAGATACTCGTGCCGGCCCGCTTCAAATCGAGCAACAAGCTGCGCAAATCGTGCTGTCCGACCGGGTCGAGACCCGTCGACAGCTCATCGATAATCAACAGCTCCGGGCGGTTCAGCAAAGCCTGCGCCAGACCGATGCGCTGCAACATCCCTTTCGAAAACGTCCCCAGCCGCTGGCGCTCGCGGCCTGCCAGCCCGACCAGAGCCAACACCTCCTCAATGCGCGCCCGCAGCAGCGAACCGCTCATACCATAGAGCGAACCATGAAACTGCAAAAACTCCTCTGCCGTCAGCCAACGATGAAAGGTTGGCAACTCCGGCAAATAGCCGATGCGGTGCCGCACCTCGCGATCGCCCAGCGGGCGCCCCAACAGGCGTACCGTCCCTTCGGTCGGCTGCACCAGACCCGTCAAGATCTTGACCACCGTACTCTTGCCCGCCCCATTCGGCCCCAAAAAGCCGAACGCCTCACCGCGATAGGTCACAAAGCTGATATGATCAACGGCCAGCAACCGATGATAGAGCTTCGTCAGCCCTTCGACCTCGATCGCCGGCTCACGACTCCCTGGCTGTCGCTCTGCACTCATCAGCCCGTATTGCTCCTCTCTGTCAATCGGTCACCTGGGTCGTAGTCTGCCTGGCGCTGGCCAATCTGTCAAGACCTCGCGGCAGCAGCGCGAGAGCCACCACCCTACCCGGCGAGAGGGCGCCCCCCCTCCCTCCCTCCCACGCTCCGAGGCCAGGCGCGCGCCTGACCCTTACTCGCCCCGTACGCTACGCACAAAACGGCGGCAGATCGAACAGAAGCCGCCGCAGCGGACTGGCCGCCACCCAGCTTCCGCCGATCTGCCGCTCGACCTCACAGCGAGGGGCAGGTACGGAACGGGACGGAACGGAATGGAGTGAAATGAAGCGTTATGGAACACGAACGCCTGCCAGAGCCGTCGCGGAGCGCGGCCAGCCCAGGCTACCGCTTACTGCAGACTATTCGCCGCACGCAGCAGCTCATGCTGATCGCCACCGCTCTCACTCAGCAGATAGATATACCCCTGAGCCTGCCAGAGCACGGCCACCCCGTCCGGCAGATCAGTCACCTTCTTAGACGACGCCAACTGCTGACTGGTCAGCAAGAGACCCGCCTGACCCTGGACCGTCACCGCCTGGGAAGTCATCCCGGTCAGCACGGGGATCGGCACCGTCCCACTGCGCAAATCGATCTGCCGCAACTGCTGCACCAGCGAAGAGGGCAGCCCCGGTAGCGAGAGCAAGAAAGCGCGCAGATCCTCCAGCGAAGCCTTACCCGTAGCCTCGATCGTCGGCGACGGCGTCTGCAAAATCGCCAACAGCTTGCCGCCACTGCTCACATAGTGCGCCTCGACAATGCGCGAGACATGGATCACAAAGGTTGCCCCGTCCAACTGCGCCGGGACCGGCACCTCAGCATGTCCGATGCGCGTCAAATAGGCGCGCGCGCTGGCCGCCCGGAAGATAAAGGTGGCCTGGCCGCCTTCCAGCACATCAAAGACCGGCTGCCGTCCGCTGAAGCCCGCTGGCAACTGGGCCGGCAACTTCAGCGCGAAACCGGCGAGCCGCTCAGCCTCGGCGCGCGTCAAATTGCGCTGCGGCTGCAGCAGACCTGGCGACGCCTGCACCTCACCCAGATCGCGCAACGACGGGAACTGGGCCGACTGCATGGCCTGCTGACTGACCGTCACCGGCTGGAAGCGCTGCACACTAAAGAACGACAGGAGGGTCGCCGCCAGCCCGGTGCTGGTCCCGACCAACAGCAGGGCCAAGAGCAAGACCGCCGCCGCGATCGCCATCCACGAGCGGCGCAGCACCTGCCGGACGGGCACACGGCGCCCCTGCGGAAGCTGCACCGGGCGCACGCGTGGCCCCGCCGCGCCCAGCAGCGCCCCCTCAGAGGCGGGCGCGACCGAGGGCTTCGGCTGATCGCCCGTCCTGCCGGCCCTGGCCAGCACCTGCCGCAGCCGCCGGCGCGCCTCCTCGCCCTCGGCGGCGCTCACCGTCTGGCCCTCCTCCTCCGCCCAGGCCGCATTTGCCTCCAGCATCAGGCGCTCTAAACTGGCGTCGGTACTGGCCTCCTGCGTCAGCCTGAGCAGGGCCTCCTCATCGCCGCTCTCCAGCGCCTCCAGATAGCGCCGCAAGAACTGTGCGCGCTGCTCTTCCTGATGGAGAGCCTGCGCTTGCTCATACTGTTGCATAGTACATCGATCCCTTCTCTGCTCTGCTCGCACTGTTCACGGTCGCTGTCTTCTAGCGAACATCTTCTGACTCCTGTGCGCCCCTGGCCGAACGGCTGGCCCCATGAGCAGCGTAGCGCTCACGGAAGGCGCGGCGCAGGCGTTGCAGCGCGCGATGAAGGCGCACCCGGACCGCGCCGGAACTGATCCCCAGTCGGCGTGCCAGCGCCTCGCGCTCGCAATCCTCAAGCAGCGCCAGCCGCAGCAGCTCACGATCGTCCTCGTCGACGAGCGCCAGCAGGGCTTGGGCCTCCTCCCTGGCCTCAACCACCTGTTCCGGGCCGTGGATTGTCCTATCCTGCACCTGCTCGAAAATATCCAGCTCATTCGCCGCCTCCGCTGGCACCAGGACCTGGGCCAGGCGCGTAGCAGACCACTCGCGCCGCAGTTGGCGCGCGCGCTCGGCCTTCTGCCGCCGAATCACATTCAGCCCGATCCCAAGCAACCAGGCCAGCGGTTGCCGTTCCGGCTCGAAGCGCGCAGCATGGGCCAGCGCCTCGACAGCGACCTCTTGTAGTAGCTCTTGAGCCGTCAGCCGGGCCTCGCCTTCTCGTGCCAGACCCAGGCGTACGGCATAGAATTGCAGGTTCTGCAGCAGCGTTTCAGTATGCTCGATCAGAAAGCGCTCCAGCGTTGCCCGCGCCACCTCTTCAGCAGAGGCAGCCGCAGACCTCGACTGAGCAGCCTCTGTCGAGAAGACTGCCGAAGACCCGCTTTGCGCTGGCTCACGCTTCATGAGTTCTGGCGATCCTTTCCTTGTCCTTACCAACCTTCGCAGGAACCGGCTCCTGCTCACATCATTCTATTCACCGCGACCCGGCCCAACGTTACAGCTCTCCGGCGCACGAGTCACCCCACCCACGGACTCGCGCCTCAACCCCGGGCTGTCCCCCTTGACTCGCCCGGCCCTGCCTTGCCGACCCGCCGAAGAGCAGGGCGGGGCCGGATCAGCGGGTCAGGCTCTTGCCAGCGCGCGGGGCGGTATGCTATACTCTTCTTTAGGACCGGCCCCAGGCCGCGCCCAGGCGAGAGCGGTGCGAGGCGCTGGCCGGTCCTTCCAGGCTCCTCCACTCGACCCGAGCGAGCGGGCCAGGCTGCTCACCTCTGGCCACCCACCTCGCTCAAGCTGTCGTACCTCTCCCAGCGTGGCGACAACCTGCCGCAGCCGCAGCGGTCTTGGCCTTCCGTCACGTCAGCACTACCCAACTGCCGGCCTGGCCCGCTCTAGTGCACTCATGATCGACCCGCAGCTCTTCCCTTCTGAGCCATCCGCAGACGCCATCGACCACTTCGCCAGCACAGTGCTGGCGCGCCCCCTCTATCCCTACCAGCGCGAGATCGCCGCCGCCATTCTCGACTCCGTCCGCAGCGGGCGCGGCGACATCTTCAGCGTCATGCTGGCGCGCCAGATGGGCAAAAACCAGCTCTCCGCCGTCCTCGAAGCCTATCTGTTAGCCACCGCCCCCGAAGGCACCATTGTCAAAGCCGCCCCCACCTTCAAACCGCAGCTTCTCACCAGCCGCCTGCGTCTGCTCAGCCTGCTGCAATCCTCGCCCCTGGCCGAGCGTCTCTGGCGCGACGGCGATCACCTGCTCGGGCTGGCGCCCCAACCCGATCCGCTGCTCGTGCGCCGTCACTGCGGACCACGCATCCTCTTCCTCTCCGCCGCCCCCGAAAGCAACGTCGTCGGGGCCACCGCCAGCCTGCTCCTCGAAATCGACGAGGCCCAAGACGTCAGCCCCGACAAATTCGATCGCGACTTCCGCCCAATGGCCGCCACCACGAACGCCACCACCGTGCTCTATGGCACCGCCTGGAGCGATGACACCCTCTTGGCCCGCCAGCGTGCCCTGAACCTGGAGCGCGAGCAACAGGCCGGCCGGCGCACCCACTTTGAATACGACTGGCGCGCTCTGGCAGCCATCAACCCGGCCTACCGGCGCTTTGTCGAAAGCGAGATCCAGCGCCTGGGCGAGCGCCATCCCGCCATTCAAACGCAGTACCTGCTGCAACCCATCAGCGGCGCCGGCTACCTGCTCACCCCCCTCCAGCGCAGCCTCCTCCAGGGAGACCACGCCTGGCAAGAGGAACCGCACGAAGAAGGGCACTACGTCGGCGCCATCGACATTGGCGGTGAGGAGCGGCGACCCGAGCAAGAGCTAGCCCTCCTGACTCAGAGCGGCGCCGTGCCGCACCGGCGGAGCCGCGATAGCACCGTCCTCACCATCGCTGCCCTCAGCCGGAACCAGCTAGGGCTATCCAGCCTGCTCGTCGTCCACCAGCAATGGTGGACAGGCCGCCCCTATCTGGAGCAGTACACCGCCGCCCTGGCCCTGGCCGAGCGCTGGCGCCTGCGCCGCCTCATCATTGACGCCACCGGCCTGGGCGCCGGCCTGGCCGCCCTCCTGCGCAGCCGCCTCGGCGATGAGCGGCTCCTCCCCTTCACCTTCACGCGCGCCAGCAAATCGCGTCTCACCTACCAGTTCCTGGCCGCCATCAACGGCGGACGTCTCCAGCTCTACCGGCCTGCCAGCGCCCCGCCAGCCATTGTGCACGAGTGCTGGCACCAACTGCGTCAGGCCCGCTACCGTCTGCTCGGAGAAAGCGGCCTCGACATGTACGTCAACCCCAGCGACGGCCACGACGACTTTCTCATCAGCCTGGCCCTGCTCTGCGAAGCCCTCAACGAGCTGGACCAGCCGCCCATCTCGACCCTTGTCCCGCCACCTCGCCTCTACCGCGACGAAAGCCCCTTCTGAGCTATCGCTCCCGGTTCCCCTGGCCCGCTCTGCCTGTCCCTCAGCCAGCGCCATCCTCCTATCGACTTACACCCTATGACGTGGTACAATCCTCACAAGCATAGCTGGACAGGCACCAGAAACCAGCGGCCAGGCCAGAGAGGCCAGCCAGCAACCTTCACCACAGCAGAGGCGCGCCGCTCAATTGATCCAGCGGAGCGGAGCGGGCCACAGCGCGTCGTCCCCTGCTGCGGCGACCCGGCGCACAAGCAGGCGCCAGAGAGAGCCAACACCAGCCACCCAGACACGAACAGCTAGCAGAGAAGAGAAGAGCACGAGCGTCAACGTATGCCGTTTACTTCCACTCCTGTGGCCTGAATTGCTTGGATGGAAGACAGCGCAGACAGAGAAAAGAGGGAGAGGCATGCCAAAAAAGCGCAAAGAATCACTCCCGAGCATCGATGACATTCTTGAAACCATGTGTCACCGCGACACCATCGAGCCGCTGCAAATGGATGCCTATCTAGAGCGGCTCGACGAGGAATGGCTAGCCGGAGCGCGCGACAAAGTGCTATCCCTGCTCCGTCGCCGGGACCCGGCGGCCCACTCCACCGCGGTCTATATCCTCTCGCACCTCGCTACCGAAGACGACCGCGAAGTACTCGAAGACTTTATCACCGATCCCACCGTCAGCGACCTGGCCAAGCTCACCCTGGCGCCCGTCCTTCGCGAACTCAATTCCGAGCTGGCTGAAGAGGGCCTGGTCGAGTACCTCAACGACCCCGAGGCCGCCATGCTCCAGATGCAGAGCCGCCTGCTCGAACTGGTTGGCAAGAGCGAGCTGGGCGTTGAAGCCGTCCTTGAGGACGTGCTCAGCATGCCCCTTGAGCGACGCCTTGGCTTCGTTGACTGGCTCGGGCGCAGCCATGACCCGCGGGCCGTTCATCTGCTCCTGCCCCTCCTCGAAAACCAATCAACGCGCCTTGTCATGGCCGCCATTGACGCCCTCGAACAACTGGGCAGCCTGGCCGCGCCGCAGGCGATCCCGGCCCTCAACCATCTTCTGAGCACCAGCTCTAACCGTCTCCTCAAGCAGCACGCCCGCGCCGCCCTCGGACGCCTCACCATGCAGGCCACCCCCGGCACCGAAGCCCAGGCCCTGGCCGACGCCGCTCGTCCCGCCTACCCGCTCTATGAAACCCGGGTCAGCTTTATCGACGGCACCGGCTCCCAAATCATCATGCTCGCCTGGAAACACTCTGAAGGGACCGTCAAGGGGATCAATCTACTCTGTCAAGATCAGTGGGGCATCAAAGACTGCTACAGCACCGATGAAATGGCTGTCGAACGCTGGCAGCGCCTCGTCCGCGAAATGAGCGACCAGGGCTTCACAAACTTCGCCGTCCCGCCGGCCTACTGTCTGGCCCTGATCGCCGAGGCCGCCACCCTCAACCGTCGCGGGCGCCACAAGCTCCCCATCGCTTACGCCATCTGGCGCCCCCTGCTCGCCGCCGAAATGCAGCAGCACCAGGGCCAGCCCGTTGCCACAGCCCTTGAACCGCAACCCTTCGCCCCCGAGCTGCTGCCGCTCGTCCAAAAAGGCGATGAGCTATTTCGCTTGCCTGAATTTGCCTCCTGGATGTATGAGCCACTGGAGCGCATCCAGCCCTTTATGGCCCGCTACTGGGGCACCATAGAGTTCCCCCATGTCCCTTCGGCCAGCAGCCGAGGACGGGGACGCAGCTCCAGGCAAAGCCAGCCCACCCCAACCGATCAGCGTCAGGCCCTGGAAGCCGTCATCGAGCAGGCCTTAGAGGAGCTGATTGACGATCAATGGCGCCTCCTCTATGAGGCGCGCCTGCGCCGTCAAGGCCAGCTCTTCGCCTTCGCCGGTCGGCAGCAGGAGGTCGCCCTCATCCGGGCCGTCGCGGCAGCCTTGCATCCAGCCTCGGGCCACCCCCTCAAAGAACAGCCCTTTGTCCGCGCCTTCCTCAGCCTCTCGATCCGTCAGGGACCTTTCCGCATGCTCCTGGAAACGCTCGACAATGACGAGCTGCAGCCGCTGCCAGGTGATCTCTTCCCACCACGCTAGCTAAGCCGGTCCACCTCTGGACCGGCTCCGCGCCTGGCCTGGGCAGGCAGAAGTCACCTGGCAGCCAACGCTGCTGCTCAAACCTTGGCCAGCCGCAGCCTGCTAGCGATAGAGATCCGTACGCCGATGCTGCAGCGAAGGCACCTTTGTCCTGGCCTGCTCCAGACGCTGCAAATCAAGCTCACCAAAAACTACCTGCTCGCCCTCGCTCCCCTCTGCCAGCACGACCCCCAGCGGGTCGACATGCAGCGAGCGGCCCAGGAACTGATGACCGGCCTGGTCGCAGGTAAAGACATAGGCCGTATTCTCAATGGCGCGCGCGACCACCAGATGGCGCCAATGCACTTCCTTCAAATGGCCATTAACCCAGCCAGAGGGCACCACAAAGAAATCAACGCCGCGCGCCGCCTGATAACGCGCCACCTCGGGAAAGCGCAGCTCGTAGCAAACGAACAGCCCCATGCGCCCGAACGGCGTCGCCAGCGGCTCAAAGAGCTGATCGCCACTTACAAACACATCCGACTCGCGATAGCCGTAGGCATCGAACATATGCGTTTTATGGTAGGCGCGCAGCAGCTCGCCCTGCCCATCGATCACCACCGTCGTATTGTAGGTCTTCTCCTCGCTCTCGCTGGCCGTCTCGATCATCCCGGCCACAACCCAGACCTGGGCCGTCCGCGCCGCCTCGCGCAGGCCAGTCACAAAAGGACCATCCAGGGACTGCGCCACTCTGCGCGCATGGGGAGCTGTAAACTCCTCATGCGAGAGATAGGCCATAAAGATCTCCGGCAGAATCACCAGGCGCGCCCCCCGTTGGGCCGCCAGCGCAATCGCCGAACGGGCCTTCGCAAGATTCTCCTCTACAGAGGGACTTGACTCAAGCTGTGCGGCAGCAATCAGTGTCGTCGTCATAGTGGACGTCGCTCCTCTCCTTGGCGTCGCGTAGACGTGCGACCAGACCCCTGGTCGGTCTCCACAACTCAGCAGCATCAAGAAGCCATTGCACAGACGAACGGCTGAGCCACAGTCAGCCTGTGGCCCAGAGAGGCCCGGGGATGAGGGCGCGCACCTGGCACCTGGTCAGCCGGGCCACTTGACAGACAAAGAAGGGAGGCAGCTCGTACCATCAGCCTGGCCGACGCTACCAGAGCGGATGAATGACCAGCCCGCTGGCCAACTTCGGATAGAGATAGGTCGACTTCTGAGGCATGCGCTCATCGGCGCGAGCCACCTCACAGACCTGACGCACAGGCGTTGGATTGAGCAGCAGCACCGCCTGCGCCTCGCCGCGCGGCAGAGCGGCTAGCGCCTCCTCCGTCTCATGCGTATAGCGCAAATAGCGCCCTGCGCTCACATCTTCAGCGCTGAGACCAAGCAGCTCCTCCAGCAACAACCGATGAGCGATGGCCACATCCAGCGCATTCCAGGCCGGCGCTCGCCCGCTCTCGGCCATCCGTGCCCGTCCCGCCTCGGTCAACGTCAGCAACCAGCTCCCCTCGTTGGTCAGCAGCGCAAAGGCCGGCGCCGCCCGCCCCGCCTCGGCCAGACGCCGCACCAGGGCCGCGCCCCGTCCGCTCTCCCCTTCCAGGTGCTCAACCTGGAAATAGCGGCTCAGATGGGTGGGAGACAGCCGCTGCAACTGCTCGGCGGATAGACCCGACAGTAAGCGGTGCGTCGGCAGCACCAGCAAGCCAGGATCGTCCACATCGATCAGCACCATCATCACGAAATTGGCCCCATCCTCCGGGTCCAGCCCGCGATGAAGCTCACGAATCTCCTCGCGATAGCTCAAAGCCGTCTCATAACGATGATGACCGTCGGCGATAAAGAGCTGGCGCTGACTGAAAAAGTCCTGGATCAGCGCGATCTGCTGCGGGTCCGTGATCGGGTGCAGACGATGCTCATCGGCCAGCTCATCGCGGACCTGGACCTCAGCGCGCTCAGCATAGGGCTGCAGCAGGCGTCGCAGTCGCGCTTGCGGGTCCTCGTACCAGGCCATAATCGGACTAAAATTGGCGGCGCAGGCCCGCATCAACTGGAGTCGGTCATCCTTGGGCTTGCTCAGCGTCAGCTCGTGGGGCAGCACTACCCGCGCGCTCCACGGCTCCAGGCGCACACGCGCCACCAGGCCCGTACGCGTATAGCTCTGGCCCCCATAGCTGAAGCGCTGCTGATACAGATAGTAGCTGGGAACAGGGTCCTGGCGGAGCACGCCCTCCCTGCGCCACTCGGCAAAGGTCTGGGCCGCCCGCGTATAGCGATTATTGAGACTCGTATCGTCGGGAAACTCGCGCCCCAGCTCCAGACGGATCATATTGTAAGGATGGCGTGCATAATAGCGCTCCTGCGCCTCCGGTGAAATCACATCAAACGGCGGACAAAGTACCTGTCCGAGATCGCTCACCACTTCAGGCGCATAGCGTATGCCACGGAAAGGTCGTACATCTGCCATAGTCGAGGCACTTCGCTTTCTCTCCAGATTCAGCGCTCCCACAAATAAATAGCGTATAAGACCCTCATCGCCTCGTTTGCCGCAAGAGCATCCCGACGGCGGAGGCAAAGGGGGCAGCGCCTTCTCTGCCCATTGTACCATCTCTGTCAGCTCTGGCCCAGCCCATGCGCCGGGAGCAGGCCGCTGCGACGACAGCGGCTGACCCGCGCGAGACGTGGCCACCAACCAGGACACCCCTCTTGACTTTTCGCGCCTGCTATGGTATCCTGAAACTAGAACATAAGTTCAAATCTCGCAACCGAAGCGACCTCCCCTTTTCCCCGTGCGGGAGGCGGTCCCCCGCCGCCTCCCGGCTCGCACTCTCTCTCGTTTCGCTCTCCACGGGCGGTCGGGTTCCACCGTGCTCCCCCCGACTGCCCGTCTTCTTGTTTGGCTCTGCCGGCGCCTGGGTCCCGTCGCTGCTAGCCGCCGCGACTGAGGAGCAGAGAGCGCCCCGCCCCTGCTGCGTGCAGCTCCCGGTTTGCCGGGCTGGCGGGAGTCGCTGGTGAAAGAGTTTCCTGCGGGAATAACCCACAAGTCCTACAATAGGCGTAACAGATTGACTCGCTCTGATATACTTTGTAATCTCATTACGTCGGAGCCGTGAACACACGCAACCAAAGCCCAGCAAACAGGCTCTGAGCGCGCTGCCTGCAGGCGATCTCAGGGAGGGAGCCGGCCTGTGGCGTGGCGCGCCAGGCGAGCGAGCAGCATCTGCAGAATGCGAGCCTATGGGCTGCCTGTGAGGAGGGGTGCACAGTCTCAGCTTCTGCCCTGCTTTCTGTGGCGAGCTGGGGCGCTGGCCCTCGCTCGACAGGTACCGGAACTGTCTCTGACCCGTCCAGCCAGCGATGGGTACAGTTTTGGAGAACGGAGATGCTATGTACGAGACGCAGCAGCAAGAAGATCTGCTGGTGGGGCAGATGGTGGGAGGGTACCGTGTTGAGCAACTGCTGAGCAAAGGTCGTGTCAGTGCCGTCTATCTGGCCCGGCACCCCGTGAGCGGCGTGCCGGTGGCAGTTACCGCCATCATTATTCCCGAAGACTTCTCGGTCCGTGCTCGTAACCGCTTCATCCGGCGTTTCACCCAGATCGCGACGGCTCTGCTTGAGCTGGACCACCCGCATATTCTACCGATTTACGACTTTGGCGAGCAGCTCGGCTATCCGTACTTGATTTCTCCCTACGTCACCGATGGCTCAGTGGCGCACATTCTCAAGCGTGATGGGCGCTGTGCCCCCTCCTACGCGCTGGAGGTCCTCCAGCAGGTGGCGGCGGGACTGGACTACGCTCATGCGCGAGGCATTGTGCACCGGGCCCTGAAGCCGGCCAATATTGTGCTTCAGGGTGATGAGCACCATGTGACGGTCGCGGGCTTTGGCCTGGTTGATCTCCTCCAACTGCGCGGTGTCCGGCGTGTCGAGCATCCCTATCTCCATTTGCTCAATCTAGCCGGAACCTTCCTCGGGGCGCCTGAGTACCTGGCCCCGGAGGTAGTCCTTGGTCAGCAGCAGGTCGATGCCCGCGCTGACATCTACGCGCTGGGGATCATCCTCTATGAGATGCTGAGCGGCAAGCCGCCATTCACAGGCAACGACTCGCTAGAGATCGCCCTCCAGCATGTCAAACAGCCGGTGCCAGCGCTACGCAACCTCTGTCCCTCGCTGCCTCCAGAGATCGATGAGGTGCTCTCTCAGGCGCTGGCGCGCGATCCGGCGCGGCGCTTCCCCTCGGCGGGGGCCTTTGTCGCCGCCTACGCCCGCGCGCTGCGCAGAGAGCAGAGCTTTGCGGTAGCCGCGCCCGCCGCCTCTGCCACAGGCCAGACTCAAACCCGGTTGGCCGAGGACAATGAGCTAACCAGCTCCGGCGCTCACTGGCAGCTCCGGCCTCCCATCATCACCGGGCGCCTGCCCAGCATACAGCGCGGGCGAGAGCTGCCGACGACTGGCCCTCTGGCCGGAGGCGGCGCCTGGCAAGACCAGCCTTTGCCTCTGGTAAAGGAGGCGCCCGCCCTTGGCCTTGGGACTGGCGCCCCGGCGGCCAGCGGGACCAGGCGTGAGATGGTCTCTTTGCCTGGTACATTGCCCCAGGCTGTGCCTCCCATGCCTCCGGCTCCGCCCATGCCCGTACCCAGTGGCGGCAGCGCCGATCTTGATAGCTTCGCCTGGTGGTCCGGGCGGCCCGAGGACTACGCTCCAAAACGCTTAACATCAGGGCAGACCGCCGCGGCGGCTGCCAGGGCGCCCGCCGTGGTTGAGAACGCAGAAGCGGCTCCGGTGGTCCTGCCCGCTCCGCGGGAGCAGCGTGAAGATCTGGCGGGGCGCGCGCGCCAACTGCCGCAAGGGGTCCCCTTGGCGACGGACATCCCAGTGAGCACACGCCGTGGTCGCAAGCGGCGACGGCGCCAGGTCGTAGCACTCCTGGCCGGCAGTGGGCTGGCGGCGGCTGGCCTGGGGCTGGCTCTCAAAACCTCGGCGGCGCAATCGCTCCTGAGCGGCCTCTTCCATTCCAGCCAGGGACCCGGCGCGGCGACCTCGTCCTCTCCCTCGGGCACTGGCCAGTCGCAGACCACCGGCCAGCCAGGCAAGACCAGCGCCAGCTCTGGTACCAAGTCAAACGCGAAAGTCATCGGCACCACAGCCCTGGCTCTCAATTCTGCCCAGGCCTTTACCAACCCTGCCGATGGCAAACAGGGGCTGCTCATTCATCTGCCGAGCGGGACATTCGCCGCCTACTCGCGTAGCTGCACCCATGAGGGGGTAGCCGTCAACTACGACCCTGCCACCCATTTGCTGGTCTGTCCTGCTCATGGGGCGATCTTTGATCCGGCCAAGAAGGGGAGCGTTGTCCAGGGTCCTGCCACGACCCCGCTTCCACAGATCATGATCCGCGTCAATGCCGACGGCTCCATCACGACTGTCTAGAGCCTGAGTGAGTGAGACGGAAGCGAGGAGGCGCGACCCGGACCGGCCCCGGCTTTGGCCTGCCTCGGCGTGCGCCAGGCGCGTCGCTCGCTGCAGGCCCTTCTCTCCCACCAGGGCGGCTAGCCGGGATGGCCATCTCTGGCTTGACGTGCAACGGTTGCGCTGGGTAGACTACAACCAGTGACTCCGTGAGCCGCTTCCTCCCCTGGTGGGGGAGAGTTCAACGTCGACTGCACAGTAATCACGTGGGAAGGAGGCGGCGCCTCTCAACTTTCGCCTGAGCATGCCGTCCAGGGTGAGGAGGCGCCGCAAAAGATGGCCAAATGGATGAGACCGTTTTGGGCTATATCGGCTTTGTCGTAGCCGCCCTCATATTGGCCTGGGCCGCCCTGGAGATCGGGAAACGCCTCAGCGCCTTCCGTCGCACAAGCACCGAGACCGAGACGGCAGATCGCTGGATCAGGCTGAACTCCACTCAGCTCGATCAGCTAGAGGAGATGGCGCCCGAGGCTCCCCTTGACGACGATGAGGATGAGCCTCCCTATTCTCCTCCAATGCGCTCACAGCTCAATGGCCATTATTCGAATAAGAGCAAGAAAACGTTCTAGCAGAGTGCGCGCAGCGAATCGGCCCAAAGCAATGAGCAAGCGCTCCCCTGGCGTGACATGCTGTGACAGCTCGCCCTGCAGTTGCGTCCAGGGCCTGGGAGATGCCCAAGCCAGCGAAGCTCAGTCAGGTCAAGAACTTAGTCGGAACTGCTATCGCGTTCCTGGCTCTGTCTCTCCTGAAGCATACGCCTGATCTCTGCCAACACTTCGGCAGCATCCAGCTCAGGCTGCGGCGCCTCACGTAGGGACTCGTCTTCTTCCGCCTGTGCTTGCTCGCTGCTGAGTCGCTCGCCCCAGGAGAGGCCTTCTCTTTCGTAGCTCTCTAGAAACGCCTGCTCACAAGCAGCGAGGGCAGCCCGTGCCGTGCACTGCCCATAGATGATGCGCGGCAGCAGGCTGTGATAGATGACAATCGTCTGAATGACCCCTTCCAGATAGTGGCGAAACGCCTGTAACGCCAGCCTCTGCTGACCCAGATAGAGGCTGGCGCTAAAGCGTATCTCGCTGTCCTCCAGATCCAGGCCAAAGCGTCCCAGCGGAAGGGTGTAGTTCAGGCTCATCAACGCTTCCAGGCAACTCAGGCGCTGCCGCTGCGGCAGAATACTCAGGTGGGGGACGATAAAGAGCAGCCTTCGCCCCAGCGGACCAGCCTGCAGCATGATCAGCAGTTGCCACTGACCCAGCTCATCGTGAAAGACTAACTCAACTATCCCCTGACGCTCATCCACGCTGGCGACGCGCAGTCCGAGCCGTGTGAGATAGTCCACCACATCGCTTATGCGGAAATCTTCGCTCACTGCTCTCCTCCCTTCTCATTCACTGCCCACCTGTTGCCGCCGCTCTGCCGCTACTCCCCCTCCGTTTCATTTCAAAACAAGCAGGCTCTGTCTTTCTGTATGGAGTATAGCAACGACCTGGATCGGTAGTTCTCACCTTCTCGTTATACTGGAAGCGGAGAGAGCAGGCTGACCGTCGTTTCCCAGAGGCGTTACCCTGACGGGAGTGACGGCGTCTCTCTCTCCAGAGCGTCCCGAAGAGACCTGACCGGGCCTCCGCGGCCTGGCAGGCGAAGGGTGAGTCGGAAGTTGGATGAAAAAATCGGCGATCTTCATTGCGTTCTCTAGAGTAGGGAGAGCGAGAAGCGCATCGTGAGCTTAGTGCAGTCAGAAGAAGACAGGAACGGAGAACCATGAGCCAGCGAGCAACCACGAACGTTCAGAGCAGCCTCAGCTTTGAAGAGAGAGTCCAGCGTGGGGCCGAAAACGCCCTGAGCTGCATGGGGGTGGCGGCCACCGACCGGCTCTTTATTTTGACCGACTATGAGCGGGGAGCAATCGCCCGTCGAATCGCGGCGGCGGCACTTGATCGCCACGCCGATGTCAGCGTGCACTTCCTGGAGCATTATGGCAAGCGCCCCCTAACGACCTTTCCTGACAGTCTGCGCCAGGACCTGCAGCAGTTCCATCCTACAGTCACTTTCTACATCGCCACCACTCGCCCAGGTGAGATCGGCTTCCGTATTCCTTTGCTGCCTTTCCTCACCAAGGAGTTGCGCGTCCGGCATGGTCACATGCCAGGCGTTGATGAACGGCTGATGGCCGAGGGGATGTGCGCCGACTACGACCAGGTCTACGAGATTACCAATAAGGTCTATGAGATCGTGCGTCAGGCCGAGCGCATCCATGTCACCTCGGCTAAAGGCAGCGACCTGACCGCAACTTTCCACAAGCACTGGAAGTGGATTCCCTGTCACGGGCGCTATCACGAGCAAGGCCAGTGGGGCAACCTCCCCGAAGGCGAGGTCTTTACAGCCCCGGCGGATGTCAATGGGGTGGTAGTCTGCGACGTTCTCGGCGACTTCTTCTCCGCCAAATATGGCGTCCTCAAGCATCCCGTGCGCATTACCATTAAGAATGGCTATGCCACAGAAGTGACAAGCGAAGACACGGCGATCGCCAAGGAACTGCGCGATTATCTCTTCTCGGTGCCTAATGGGAACCGTGTCGGCGAGTTTGCCATAGGTACTCTCATCAGCCTCAAAGAGCCTGTCGGCAACCTGCTCCAGGACGAGAAGATCCCTGGGTTGCATATAGCCTTTGGTAATCCCTACCCCGAATATACCGGGGCCGACTGGGATGCCCGCATTCATGTAGATGTAGTGCCAACAAGATGCACCATCGAAGTTGATGGCCGTCTGATTATGCGCGATGGCGAGTTCTGCTTCTAAAGTCTGATCGCCCGCGCCCTTCGGCCTGAGCCTGCTCGCGCCTCGGCGAAAGCAGGCCCAGGCTGCGCCTGTTCTGCCGGTTCCGGTCCGGTCCGGTCATGCCACCTGGTCGCCCGGAGGAGCTTCCCAGTCCGGCGACACCGTAACCGCCACCGACCGGCATAAGAGGAAAGAACAACCGCAGAGAGCATAGCCTGCCTGTCTCTGGCCTGGCATAAGCGTTTCCACCGCCCACCGCCAGGGCGAGAGGCACAGGAAAGAGGAGCCGCGAAGTGTTGCACAGCAGGGGGCAGGAACTGATCGGCAAGACCCTGGGGGGGTACGTACTCGAAAAATTGCTGGGCTACGGTGGAACCAGCGCCGTCTACCTGGCGCGCAGCAGCGAGCCTGCCACGCCAGCCGCACCGGTAGCGCTCAAAGTCTTTCTTCCGCGCACTCACCTGACGCCGGCCAAGCGGGCCGAGTTCCTGCGCCGCTTCCTGCAGGAAGCTCAGGCCGCCAGCCGTTTAGAGCATCCCCACATTTTGCCTATCTACACGTGGGGCGAGGAAGCCGGTTTCGCCTATCTGGTTATGCCTTATATGGCCGGTGGCACGCTGGCCCACTACGTGCGGCAGCACGGTCCTCTCTCCCTGGAACAGGCCGCGCACTATCTGGAGCAAATTGCTTCAGCCCTGGACTACGCTCATCAGCGTGGCTACATCCATTGCGACGTCAAGCCCGCCAACATCTTACTTGATGGGCGGGGAAACGCTTTCCTTTCCGATTTCGGCATCGCTCGCTTGCTAAGGGATGAACTGCCAGGCGAGGGCGAAGGGGCGCCAGCCAGTGAGCAGGTAACTGGCGAGTCGCCACTGATGGGCACGCCGGACTATCTGGCTCCAGAGCAGGCGCTCAATGAGCCAGTTGATCACCGGACAGACATCTACGCGCTGGGGGCCACCCTCTTCTATCTGCTGGCCGGGCGTCCGCCCTTCCTGGCCGATTCGCCCATTGCCCTGGCGCTGCTCCATGTCCACGAGCCACCGCCAGCCCTCTGTGAGCTTGATCCGCACATTCCGCCCCAGGTTGACTATGTCCTGCGCAAAGCCCTGGCCAAATTTCCTGAAGAGCGTTTCGCCTCTGCTCAACTCTTTAGCGACGCCTTCCGCCTGGCCATTAGCGGCCCCGACACCCCGGCGCGCCTGCGCCTGAGCCTGCATGGCCTGCTGCTACCGGCCTGGGTGCCCTTCTCACTCGTCCAACGCCTGGAGACTCTGCCGCTGTCGCCGCTCTTGAACATCAGATGGAAACCCCTGCTTCTCATCCTGCTCCTGTCGCTTCTACTCTGCTCTGGCTCGCTTGCCTATGCTTCCTATGCCCTCCATGCTGCTCGCATGCCGTCGGCCAGCCCCTCTGGCCCTGGCGCCTCCCAAGCGAACAGAACCGTATCCCAGTCCGCGATCGTGGCCACTGCTCCTGTAGATCAACTGCTCGTCGGAGCCGCCGACTGGCCGCATGGTCCTGGCGCCTTCTTCGCCGACGGCGAGTATCATCTGCTCAATACCTCGGCCCATACCAGTGCCCTGGCCCTCTATGCTCACCACCGCTTTGACAATTTTCACCTCGCCGTCAACGTACGTCAGGTGCGTGGCTCCCATGATGAGGCCGACTATTACGGGGTCGTCTTTCGGGTCAGCAGCGACCAGCAACGCTACTACGTGTTTGCGGTTGCTAGCTGGGGAGGCGGCTCATACGCCGTCTGGCGCTATGGCGGTCACTGGACCACCCTCATCGAGGGGCCGGCTCCCAGCCTGCTGATCGGACCAGGGGCGCTGAATACCCTGGAGGTCGATGCTCATGGTCCGCTCTTGCGCCTCTTTATCAATGGCAAAGCTATCTCTGCTTCGCCGCTGCGTGATCCCACGCCTTCCGCTCCTGTCAACGGTGGCATTGGCCTCTACGTGGAAGAAGAAGGCAGCGAAATTGCCTTCTCGCAACTCTATATCGGGCCTGCTCGCTTCTAACGAACCTGCCCTAACCAAAGACTGGCCCACGCCCGCAGATAACGCCTGGTCGAGGCAGCGCACCGGCAGCTTCTGGCCTGGCTTGTCTCAAAGGCGAGGGGCGATTTGTTCCGTCCCTGCCAGAAAGTAGAGTATAATTCAAAAGGATCGTCTTGAAGGCGTTGCGTGTCGAAGGAGCCACCTCTGCCGGACCTGTCGCTTTGAAGAGCAAAGGATCACGTATGAAACGTCGTTCAGCCCTTTATCGTCCCACTCTTGGCGTCGAGGAAGAATTTCAACTTGTTGAGCGTCGCAGCGGTCAACTCTGCAGCGCCATCGAGCGCGTCCTGGAGAAAGGCCAGCCTCTCTTTGGTGAGCAGATCAAACCTGAGATGCACGCCTCGACCGTTGAAATCATCAGCCCGGTCTGCGCCGATATCGCCGCCGTACGGCAAGCGTTGGGCACATTGCGCCGGAGCCTCATCGAAGTGCTGGCGGCAGAAGACCTGGTCCCCGTCAGCGCTGGCACCCACCCTACAGCCCGCTGGCAGGATCAGCAGCGCACCGAACGCGAGCGCTACGCTGAGCTAGAGGAAGAGGAACAGGATGTAGGCCGCTCCTTACTGATCTTTGGGCTGCACATCCATGTAGGCATTCCCGACCGTGAAATCGCCATAGCCGTCATGAACCAGGCCCGTCTGTGGCTGCCGCACCTGCTTGCCCTCTCCGCCAACTCGCCATTCTGGGCGGGCCGCCTGACCGGCATCAAATCCTATCGCTCCGTCGTCTGGAAGCGCTGTAACCGCAGCGGCCTGCCCGAAGTGCTGCCCAACCTGGCCCACTTTGAGCGCTACGTCGATGACCTCATCCAGGTGGGAGCCATCGACAACGGCAAGCGCATCTGGTGGGATATCCGCCTCCATCCCTTCTTCGACACCCTCGAATTTCGCATCTGCGACATGCCAGCCACTCTTGAAGACACCCTGGCCCTGACAGCCCTCTGCCAGGCCCTGGTTGCCAAACTCTGCCTCCTCCATCAGCAAGGCGTGACCACCTTCGTCCTCCCGCGCCTCTATATCGAAGAAAACAAATGGCTGGCCATGCGCGACGGACTCGACGCCACCTACATCGACTTCCCCAACCGTCGGCGCCTGAGCATGCGCGAAGCCATCGGAGAACTTCTGGACTTCGTCGCCGACGTAGCCGATGAGCTGGGGAGTCAGCGAGAAATGGCCTACCTGCGCGCTCTGCTGACTGATCCCCGCGGCACCGGAGCCGATCGCCAGATCGCTATCTATCGCCAAACGGGCGCCATTGACCAGGTCATTCGCCTGCTGATCGAACAGACGACCCAAGGCGTCCTGGAAGTCGCTTGAAGCGGCCAGCGACCCGCCCAGCCGGTGGGCGAGCACCCCTACGCAACAACAAACAGCCACTCGCCCGCCGGTTCCCTCCTCTTCCCTCTCACTGCCTGGCCCGGCGACGCTCAACGCCAACCATGCTAACCCAACGGAAGCGCCCAAGAAGGCCGCTTAGGAAAGAGCGTCTGGAGCAGCAGCTCCGCCGTCGGTCTCACCTCAATATCGGGAAAGGCATAGCTCAGCTCATCCAGGCTGCGGTAGCCAAACAGCAGCGGTAGAAACGCCTGCGGCGGAAAAGCCGCATCGGCCCGCTCATAGTCAAAAGCAGGCTCCTGTTCCTCCACCATCTCCAGTCGGCCCGCCTGAAAATGCAGCAGCACCTCATAGCCATAGAAATGCAGACAGAGCCTCCCACTGTAGCCAGCCAGCGGCGAACAGCTCAGCCGCTGCTCCAGTACCGGAGTCACATGGTGCAAGAACGCCGCCAAATTGGGGACACGCACATACCAGGCATAAGAGCGGCTACTCCTCACCGCCAGCGGCTCGCCATAATAGTTGGACAAGCGCAGCAGCGCTGCTCGAATTGGATGCCCATCGTCCAGATAGATGCGCAACTGATCGATCTCAGCCGGATCGCGGCGCACCAGCATCCTGCCTCCCTCGGCCAGGACTGCCCGCAGCACAGGAGGCAAGAGCCAGAACAGATCGACTCCAGGCACCACCTCGAAGCAGCTCAACACCGGCACCACCGAGCGCCAACGCATCGTCGGCATCACCAGAAAGCCAAGAAAGCTGCTGTGGTGGCTGCACATCACCAAAATATGCCAATGCTCCCCCGTCCGGCAGTGCTGCCAGTGAGTTAAATGGTAGCGCCACCACTCCTCACTGATCGGCGTCGACACTGCAAACCCGCCCCGACGACGGTCAGCCTCATAGAGCGCCATAATGGCAGGAAGATCCTCCAGCGTCGCATCGCGCAGCCACACCGGCTCTTGACCCTCCTCCGACGCGGGCGGAATCGAGGCCACCGGGAAGGTCAAATAGCCGCTTAGCGCTAGCGCATACTCGTAACCGAACTGACGATAGAAGTAGGGAATACCCGTAATCGCCTGCACCTGGGCACCCAAGACCTCGCTCCGTGCGTGCAGCAACTCAAGCATCGCCCGGACCAGACCGCGATGACGATAGGCCGGATCGGTCACCACCAGCTCGGGGCGGCCCACTAGCAGGCGGACATCCTCATACTCCCAGGGCTGGCGCCACAGGCAGGCGCAGGCTACCACCTTCCTGGAGCGACGGCGCCTATCCTCCACCAGCGCGAAATCGTGGCTCCCCATCAGCGGATGGCTGCCGCTGACCAGCTCGCGCACATGCCAGGCCAACGGCTGCTGCAAAGGATCAGCCGGCCGGTGTAGAAAAACCTCGCACTCCAGACGCGCCAGCTCTTCAGTATCCTCGGGGCGGGACCAGCGCAGCCGCAAACCATCGCCTAACTCGCGCACATATTGTGGATCTGCCGGAGAAAGCCTGGAAGGCATAGGAAAGACCCCTTTCTCGATTCACAGGAGTTTTTGAAAAATAAAAAAAGCCCACAGACAGCGCTTCTGAAGGAGCAAACCAGGGACCAGCCAGGAGCCGCTGAGGAGGTAGCGCAGCGCCTACAGGCCCTAACCACGAGGAGAGAACAGAGGGAAAAAGCAAGAGCTGAGCGAGATCAACGATGCGCCGGGCGACAACTGGCGAGAAGAGCAAGCGCCTGCGCAATCTCGGGGAGGAGAGTCAGACTGGCCACTGAGCCAAGAACTGCCTCTACCTGACCAAACCCTATCGTCAATTGCAATGCCATCGCCAGAGCCCCCTTCGCAGACCTGAAGTGGACCAAAAGACCTGTGAAGAATTATCTAAAGTGTAGCCAGCTAAACGCGCTTTGTCAAGCGCCGCCAGCCTGAGAACCCTGGCTTCAAACTGCCTGCTCCTGGCTGACGCTGCGCTCATAGCGCCAGCGGCTCGCAGCTCCAGCGAGCGAAAATCGCCGTTGACAGCAAACGCTGCGCGCTCTCCTCTATCAGCACCATTTCACCCGTCGTAATCGTGCCACCGTAACCCCGCATCATCTCCGCCAGAGCATAATACAAACTCAGCGCCGAAGCGCGGATCGCATATGTTGTCAACACTACAAAGAGCGGCTCCTCACTCAGCAACGAGCGGCATGTCTGCAGCAGCCCCGGAAGCGATTCCTGTAGCTTCCAGACCTCGCCACGCGGGCCCCGTCCGAACTTGGGCGGATCGATAATCAACCCATCGTAGCGTGACCCGCGGCGCACCTCGCGCTGAGCGAACTTCAAAGCATCATCGACAATCCAGCGGATCGGGCGTGAACTCAAGCCAGAGAGCGCCTGATTAGCGCGGGCCCACTCCAAAATCTTCCTTGAAGCATCGACATGCGTCACACTGGCGCCAGCACTGGCGGCGGCCAGAGAAGCCAGACCCGTATAGCCGAACAGATTCAACACCCGTACCGGGCGCCACCGAGCGGCACGGCTAACCAACTCTGCCAGCCAGTTCCAGTGACTGGCCTGCTCAGGAAAGACCCCCAAATGGCGGAACGGCGTCGGAGCGGCCCAGAAACTCAAATGCTTATAGCGCACCATCCAGCGCGACTCAATCGGACGGCGGAACTGCCAGCGCCCGTGCTGCTCCTGATCTTCCAGCAGCGGAGAACCGCCCACGAACACCGCATCGGCTCTCTCCCAAAGCTTACGCGGCAGCGCGGGCTGCCAAAGCGCCTGCGGCTCGGGGCGCACAAAGCAATAGGGACCAAGCCGCTCCAGGCGAGCCCCGGCGCCACTATCCAACAGCGCATAGTCCTGCCAATCCGAAGGAGCCAGCAAAAGTAGCGGGGGCATCTCCGCGCGCCGTGGTGCGAGACTGCCTTCACCCTGACTCATGCCAATACTCTAAAGGATCAAAGCCAATTTGGCAAGAAGAGAGCCATCTCTAGGAGCCTTGGCATACCATCACCGTCATTGTACTGACAACTCCTTTCCTTGCCTGTCCCCTCTGCCCATCTTATTCCCACAGCGGCAGCCTCACCCCCGACCCGTGACAGGAGCGTGCCTATAATAGTCAGCTCCATCGCAAGAAAAGAGCCAGGGGGGCAGAAAGAATCCTGTGAGGCAATTGTGAGAGAGGGGCAAGCTCGTGCTGCGGGGAGCGGTGAAGGCGCGGAAAAGGAGCGATCTGGAATTGACATCGAGTTGCCAACCTTCTATACTGAACTAGGCTAGAATCAGAGCCTGTCCAGCGAGCACAGCGACCGCTCACCGGGAACGGCAGCGGACCTTCTGGATAGGCTCAGGGCAACGACTAACAAAACAAGGCTTGTGGCGGCGCCGACCCACCAAGCGATTCCACCACCAGCAGCCAGAGAGAGACCGGAGCAGCGAGGCGCCCGCTCTCTGGGCGGACTGAGAGAGCCAGGGGGGCGCTAGCCATGAGATTGGGAAGACAGGTAGAGTCTGACCGCGTGCTGACTGGCGGCTCTTCTGACTGTCAGCTCAGGCGTGTCGGATCTCAGCCGGAAACATGCTCATCTCAGAGGAAAAGGAGGCGGCGCTGTTCCCCCCTTCCTGCTTGCAGGCCGTGCGTGCTAAGGCGTAGGCAGGGGTTGATGCGCCGGAATGTTGGATGCCCTACGTGATCACTCAGCCGTGCATTGGCGTGAAAGATGCTTCTTGTGTTGATGTCTGCCCGGTAGATTGCATTCACCCAACGCCGAACGAAGAAGGGTTTGAGGAGAGCGAGCAGCTCTACATCAACCCTGACGAGTGCATCGACTGCGGCGCCTGTGAGCCGGCATGCCCGGTCAACGCTATCTTTGAGGAATCGGCAGTACCCGACGAGTGGCGGCACTTCATCAAGATCAACGCCGACTTCTTCAAGAAGAGGTAAGGGCTGAGCCGAACAAGGAAGGAAGCGGAGCGTGCTGGTCGCCTGGCAACGTGAGGGGCGGGCAGACCATCGATCTGCTTGAGGGTACTGAAAGGGCTGTGATATAATGCAGGTGCATGTATCATCGAGGAGAAAAGAACTTCTATTGAGGGAGCTGCCCCTATGCCAGTAACGAGGCGCAGACGCGCGAATCCACCAGAGCAACCCGAGAACGACAATCATAACCATGTGGCGGAGCAGGGGGAGGAGGTTGCAGCCGAGCCACTGACAACGGAGCAGGCTCCCATTGTACCGCTGGATGGTGAGCAGGCGTCAGCGGCGGCTCCTCGCCCGGGGGCGCAGCCTTCCGCCCAGGCGGGGGAGGCCGCTCCTCTGCCATTCCCTCCCAGTGAAACGCTCGCCGCGCCCGCTGGCCCGGGATCGCCGCCGGTGGCCAATGGCGAACGCCCAGTGACGGAGCGGCAAGGTCCTGAGTATCTCCCAGCCGTCCCCCCAGAGGGGGGCCGTCGTGTGGCCCGCGAGTACTTCCGCCGACCTGTGCCGGCTGCCGCTAGCAGTGCCTCCGGCCCTGTAGCAACTTTCCAGCAGCCGTCACCGCCAGCGCCGTCCCATGAGATTACCCTGCCGCTGGGGAATCTCCTGCATCTGGCCTATAATCCCAGCTATACAGGTGCCGAAGAGGCGCGCAGCCAGCTACTGCGCCGTCTGGAAAGCGAGAGTAAGGCTGGAGGACGGGCCCGCTGCTGGAATTGCGGTTCGCTGGCTGTCGTCTACGACCGCTGGGAAACCCGTAGCAAGGCCTTCGGCGAAGTGGGCGTCGCTTACTGTGAGATCTGTGGCGTCTGGAGTGTCATGTAACTAAGACAGCAGGCCGTGTGCGGCAGGCAGCGGCCTCTGCCATGCCAGGTCCTCGCTGTTTGCCCCGCGCCACCAGGATCGCTGCTCTTCGCTAGGGCGAGAAACCACCACTAGTCGATGAAGCGGATCTGCTGCTCTCCCTGGCCATCCGTTGCCAGCCGAGCACCATCGAATGAGGCTGGTGCAGCAGGGGAGATGTTCCCTTCCCGGCGAGCAACCTGACTGCACTAGCAGCCAGCTGCTTCAGCAGGCTGCTGGGAAGAAGGCCGGTGCCTGGGACCCGTGATCAGCAGTGGGCTGCGCCACAGAAGCGGTAGGCGGACGGGCGAAGGGAATGCAAATGGCACCATAGTAAGTAAGTAAGAAGGAAAGCGGAGCAGAGCGCAAAAGCGCAGACGCAAGGAGCAAAAAACCATCGCCTGCCGCCAGGCCGTCTTGTGGTCCTGTGCGATCGTCCTGGCTTCATAGGGGCAGGTGGGAGAGCGAGGCGAGAAGAGATAGAGAGTGCGAAACCGTCGCTCGACGG
The DNA here is from genome assembly GCF_059696725.1 of Thermogemmatispora argillosa. Lineage (NCBI taxonomy): Bacteria > Bacillati > Chloroflexota > Ktedonobacteria > Thermogemmatisporales > Thermogemmatisporaceae > Thermogemmatispora > Thermogemmatispora argillosa. The sequence continues at coordinate 4,565,252 of NZ_AP019377.1, forward strand.
TGCTGCCACTTCCCCTGGCCTGGCGGGCTAGCCGGCCTGCCTCCTCTCCCCCTCTAGTGAGAGCTTGCTCTCAGCTCAGACTCCTATGCCGCCTTGATCCGAAGGAGTGAGAGATCTATGACGACGAGTCAGGATCAGGAGAACGAGACGCCGCGACGCTGTCCCCGTTGTGGGGGCCTGCTTTACAAGCCCCTGGGTAGTTCTTTCTATTGGCATGCCGATAGCAACCATCCGCCCTGCGATATTACCAATATTGCCGAATCTTCCTTCAAGCCGCGCAGCGCAGAGGCCGAAAACCCGGCAGAGAGGCGCGAGCAGCCGAAATAAATCCGCCCTGCCGGGCGTTTCCTTTTCTGGATGGGCAAGGCCGCGCTGCGCCTGAAAAAGAAGACAGAGAGAAGGACGGCAGAGAAGAGAAAGGGAGGGGTGTACAACTTCAGGCCCGCGGCTGCGTAATACCTTGATGAGGAAGGAAGCAAGGGACTACGGTGCTCCGACTGCCGGCTGTCATATCTCAGCGAGACTAGTGCTCAGATGGCAGCGGAGGAAGCCGAGTCGCAGCGGAAGCAGCTGTTTCCCTGAGAGAGGTGAAGCAAATGTATAATCCACGCTATAATTCGCCGTTCGGTATGGGAGGGGAGCGCAATAGCTGGCTGGGCCCCTACCCCTACCAGACGATCCCTTATGTTAACGAGCGGGCGGGAAGCCTGGTCAGTAAGGTCATGCTCCTGCTGGCCATCTCCTTCCTGGTTGCCTGCATCGGCACCTTTGTCGGTATCTCCTTCTTCTCCCAGGTGGCTGGCTTGGGTGCCTACCTGTTGGTGGCCCTGGGCGGCTTGGTCGTCCTGTTTATTCTCCAACTGGCGATCGAAGTTCATGGGTTGAACCTCTTCTTGCTCTACCTGTTCACCTTCTTGGAGGGGATGTCGCTCGCGCCCCTGGTGATGGCCCTCACCGGCGCCGGCATGGGGAACATTCTGGGCGAAGCGTTCTTGATTACGGCGCTATCGTCCCTGGGACTGGCCGCCTATGCCTGGACCACAAAGCGTGACTTTTCAGGCTTAGGAAAGTACCTCTTCTTTGGCCTGATTCTCTTGCTCGTGGCGGGCATCATCGGCATCTTCTTGCCTGGCCTCTTCGGCACTGGGGTGGGTGGCTTGCTCATCTCTATCGTGGGCATTGCCATTTTCGGCGGCTACGTGCTCTACTATGTGCAGCGCGCGAAGTACCTGGCCGATACCCTGCCCAATGCCATCATGCTCACTGTCGCTATCTTTGTGACAGTGATGAATCTCTTCCTCTACATCCTGCGCTTGCTCATGATTCTGCAGGGAGGAAATCGCGATAATCGCTAACGCCAATGGGGAGGACGGCTCTGGAAAGCGCTGGGCTGGCGTGGTGATTGGCAGGCCTCCCACTGCGGCGAGCCAGCCCAGCAGGTACTTACTTCGCTTCAGTCAAGCAGGTCAGGATGACTGGCAATGAGAACAGCTGAGGAGGAGCGTGGCATGGGGCGGGAGTCGCCTGCTCAGCTCAGCCGGGAGACCCCGTAGCGATCATGGCCCTCGCTATTGCAGGGGTCGCCCGCCGACGAGTATAATCAGACGGTGGGCCTGGCTCTCTGGAATAAGGACAAGATTGCCAGTGTTTTCCTAACTGAAAGCCCTTGCGGCTATCTTAAGTAAGAAGTTAGCCTGCATCAAAGGCAAGGAAGAAATCCATTTCCAGGGAAAGAGAGTCACGTGAATGGCTGAGCGTTCCAATCTGTTCCATATCAGTGATAGTGACTTCGAAGCGCGGGTGCTCAAGTCTCCGACGCCCGTGATCGTCGATTTCTGGGCAACCTGGTGTCCCCCCTGTCGCGCCCTTGCTCCTACCTACGAGCAGTTGAGCGACGAGTATAAGGGGAAGCTGGCTTTTGCCAAGATGGATATCGACGAGAACCCAACCACACCCGCGCGTCTGCATATCCAGGCCGTTCCAACCCTGATTGTCTTTAAAGATGGTCGAGAGATAGCTCGCTTGGTAGGCCCCCATCCGCTGCGCCTGAAGAGCGAGATCGATCGCATTCTTGCTCAGGCCAGCGTCGCCTGAGCCGCTTGCTGAGCGGGTAAAGGGAGAAAGTAAGAGGCAGTGTCGAAGGAGAAGTGCGATGATAGAGGCTGTTTCCAAAACCGCCCGTCTGTCTCGCACTTCTCCATGTATGTTCCCCTCTCGACGCTTTGCGGCTTTTATGATATATTCTTCTCATCAGCTTGACTGCCTGAGAGGTAGAATCCTGTTGTCTGGACATAGGGGGGACTGTATATTATGCCAATGTTGGAACGTTCGAACCCGCTGCCGCTCTATTACCAGCTGAAAGAGGTGCTCAAGCAACAGATCCGAGCCGGCCATCTGGCTCCGCATACTGCCATTCCGTCCGAGCCAGAGCTGGTGGCGCGCTACCGTGTCAGCCGTGCAACGGTGCGGCAGGCCCTGACCGAGCTCGTCCATGAAGGCCTGTTGTATCGTCAACATGGCAAAGGGACCTTTGTCTGCGAGCCGCGAGTACAGCAGACCCTTAGCGAGCTGACCAGCCTGAGCGAGGATATTCGCCGCCGTGGCAAGCGTCCGGGCGGCCTGTTGCTTGTCAGCGAGCTGGTACGCGGCTCGGAGACAGTGCGCGAGCGCCTGCGTCTCCTCGATGAAGAGCAGGCTATTCGTCTGGTGCGCGTGCGGACGGCTGATGATGTGCCGATCGCCTATGAGGTCGATTACTTGCCATACCCGCGGGCGACAGGCATCTATCAGCGAGCCAAGGAGCTGGGTGAAGGTTCACTCTATAGCATGATGGCCTCGGAGGGCCTTACCCCCTATATCGCCGAGCAGAATGTTAAGGCGGCCCTGCCCTCGGCGCGCGAGGCCGAGCTTCTGCGTATTCCTCCAGACGAACCAGGTCTGCGTGTCACCTGCACAACTTTCGATCAAACTGGCTCACCTATCGCCTATAGTGAGGTCTTCTATCCCGGCTCGCGCTATGAATATATGGTGACGCTACGTGTTGCAAAATCCTGAGCAGTTGCTAATCGCTGCTAGCCTGGCGTGGTCTCGGGGGTGGTTAGGGAATCCCGCTTCACCCCCGCGCTCCGGGGTGAACTGAGCCGACGATCCGAATCCTTCTCCTGGCAGGAAGACTGTCTATCTTGGCTTACCAGCCGTACGGCTCACGCGAGCTGTCCTATACGACTCACTGCAGCCTAACTAGCTCGTCGTCTCGGGCAAGAGCAAGCAGGCCGGCCTGGGTCAGTAGGGGCAGGCACTGCAACGCTGGCGCAAAGGGCAGCGACCTGGCTCCGCCCTTTGCCAGAAGAGATCTGACCTGCCTGCGGCCATGTCTGCAAGTATCAGGCCGGCCTGCTTTCCAGGACGGGCGAGCCTGCGCTCCCTCCCTTCTGGGTTCTCTCCTCTGATAGGGGGCTGATAGCGGCCCGGCCCGTCATAGCCTGCTCTGACCCTGCTCTCCACCATCTGCCCGGGTTTAGCCTCATCCCTTGGCTCTGCCCCGGCTCTCTTCTGCCTCTTACGTGCCAGCAAGAACAGACTAGAAGAAGCTTAGGAGGCATGTTATACTAGCCCGGGACGTGCTTTTGTCTGGGCCTTCCTCCGTTGGCCGTTGCGTAGTCGAGCACGTCTAACGAGCAAACACAGAAGGGTAGCTACTAATGGAAGACATACCGGAGCGAGAACAGGCCGTAGAGTCGGGGGCCACCTCTCAGAATGGCGTTGCAGATGGGCGCAGTCGTGAGGAACAGGAATGGACTGATCGCGGCAATGAGGCGGCACGTATCGGCGATTATGAACGGGCGGCAGCCGCCTTTGAACGAGCCGTAGCCGCCAATCCTGACAGTGCCCGTTCGCGTTACAACCTGGCCTTGGCACAGCAATATCTGGGGGATCGCGAGTTAGCCATTGCTGGTTATCGTCGTGCCATTGACTTAGATCCCGGTCTGATCGAAGCTTACATCAATCTGGGGCAGCTCTACAGCGAACTGGGCCTCTATGAGGAGGCTATCGAGACATTCCAGCAGGCGCTAGAGATCGATCCCGAGAATGATGAACTTTACGTCAGGCTGGGCGATGCCTATCGTCTTCAGAACCTCTATCAGGATGCGGTTCAGGCTTACCGCCAGGCGCTCATTCTCAATGCTGAACATCCGCAGGCTGCGCTCAGCTTGCGCGACGTGCGTGGACGGATCAACGACCAGCTCCGCCGCCTCATGGCCCAGGAAGCAGAGATCGATGAGAATCCGGCTGATCCTGCGCGCTATGGTGAGCTGGCCGCCATCTATCTCGACATGCGGCGCTATGATGAGGCTCTCTCAGTCGCTAATCAAATGCTGGCCTTAGACCCTGATGGTCGGGCAGCTTATGATGTGCTGGCCTTAGTCTATGAGCAAATGGGTGAGCGTGATCAGGCCGCTCAAACCTATGAGCGGATTGTGGCCCTGGCCCCAGAGGATGCCACGGCCTGGGAGCGGCTCGCTTACTGGCGTTCGCTGCAAGGGCAGACAGAAGCGGCCCTTCAGGCTTATCGCCGTGCTCTGGAGCTTGATCCTCAGCGTCAGAGCGCTCGCTTTGGCCTGGCGGAGACCTGCATGGAGGCTGAGCGCTATGAGGAGGCAGCTCGTGTCTACCAGGAACTGATTGCTGCTGCCGACGATCTGCAGACTGAGGATCTGGCGGCGGCCTATGCTGGTCTGGCTGATGCCTATAATGCCCAGGGCCGCCATGAAGAGGCTATTGTGGCAGCCAGCGAACTGCTCCAGCGCTTCGAAGACGATGCCGAGGGATACTATCAGCTTGCTACCGCCTACGATGCTCTCGGGCGCTATCAGGAAGCGATCGAGAATTATGAGAATGCTATCGAAGCCGATCCGCTCAATGCGGACTATTACAATGACCTGGCTGATGCCTACCGCGAGGTCAAGCGTTACAACGAGGCGGTTGAGATGGCCAAGCAAGCCATAGCCCTAGATCCCTCCCTTGTGCTGGCCTACGAGACCCTGGCCCAGATCTACCAGGAAATGGGACGACCCGAAGAAGCACGCGAAATCCTGGCTCAGGCGAGCGAGCTACGTCAGGCCAGTGAAGCCCTCTAGCCAGGCCCTTGTCCAATCCTGCTCTCTCTCGGCAGTGCCAAGGCGGGGTAGAAGCGGCGCGGTGCGCGGCACGGCGCAGCAGATGCTGCGCGCCGCACACTGCGAAGAAGGCCTGGTTTGGCAGCGGGCCGGTTCTGGTCTCATCTCAGTCCGCTGGTATGGTTATGGCTCTATGCGCCCCTTGATTGTCTCTGCAAAGCTCTCCAGATCATCCAAACGCTGCCGGATGTGATCGTAGAGCAGGTCACGGTTCAGCGTGCCAGGATCGCGGATCAAGGCATCGCGCAGATTGGTCAGCACTTCCAGGCGGTAGGCGAGCGTCTTAGGAATCAGCTGCTGGGCTGCCACAATGCTCAAGAGTTCATGGTAGTCCTCGGGTCGGCGCAGGCCGAAAGAAGCGACCAGGATGCTGCAGATCTGCAGGCAGGCTTCAATGGCAAGCTGAAGATAGCGCTCTGCCAGGCCGTAGATGCGGTAATCGCTGGTGAACTCCTCGCGCTGCGTCTCCCCCAGGCCGCGCAGGATAGAGATGGCCTCGCTTAGCTGCTGCAAGTGGCGCTGGACCAGATCCTTATCGATCGGCAGCAGTTGCTGCTGCAAGCGGCGGCTCAGCGCCTGATTCTGGATCTCGTCGAAGCGCTTGAAGTCCAGATAGTCCATGACCGCCTTGGTTTCAAACATGATCCTCCGCTTCTCATCGCGACTATAGAGGATCTGGCCATACTTGATCACTTGCAGCTTGAGCAACAAGGACGCCTGATTCAGGATCATGACATCGATATTCTCGGTCTCCAGGCGTCTGGCCAGCTCACTGAAAAAGTAGAGCTGGTAGTCAAGGAACTGCTCCGAGCGCACCTGATCCATCAGGAGGATGGCAATATCAATATCGCTCAGCTCCCCAAAGGTTGTGCGCCCCTTCAGCACGCCGGTGAGGTAGGCCGCATTGACGGGATTCTGGGCGAAGAATTGGTGAAGCTGTGCCTGCTTCTCAAAGAGATTCATCAGCAGCCTCCGATCAAACTCCTTGAGGACTGTCGGGAGACAGTAGCAGAAGGCTTCAAGGAGTATCCCCCATCCGTTGAGAGACCGGGGGTGCTTTCCAGCCAGTCCTTTGCCTGCATCTAACAGCAGTCTAGAGAGAAGAGAGGCGCTTTTCTGTCTCTCTTCTGTATGTAATATTCTACCATAGAAATGCGCCTGCGGCGGCCTCCGGCCCCTGCCCCCGCTCAGCTAGCGGGGAGGGATAAGCCTGCCTTGCTCCTCTTCTCTGGCAGGCGATAAACTAGGGATGCGGTCCGATCCAACAGTGGGCGGATCAGACAAGGCTCCTTTGCGGGCTGATCTATCTGGCGCCGGTCCCTTGGTTCGCCGCTCGGGCAAGCAGGCACCGCGCTTCTTCAGCTTCTCATTTCGTTCTAGAGGGATGAAACGTCTGCGTCTCTGTCTGGGCTGCTCAGGTGCAAGGGGCCGGCGCTCTTTGCTCATTCAGCCCTCTACCCAGGCTTCCCCGTCGAGGCTGACTTCTTTTTTCCAGATCGGTACGGTCGTCTTGAGGGTATCGATGATATAGCGGCAGGCTTCGAAGGCTTCGGCACGGTGGGGCGTTGCAACTACGATAATGACGCTGGCCTCACCAATTTCTACACGCCCGAGACGATGGGCGACCGCTACCCGTTCTGCCCCCCAGCGTTTGCGCGCCTCCTCCACGATGAGCCGTATCTGCTGCTCTGCCATTTCGGGATAGGCATCATATTCCAGATAGCGGATTTGCTTCCCGCGGGCGTGATTGCGCACCACTCCCTCAAAGATCACAATGCCGCCAACTTCGGGCGCGGCCACCGCGGCCACCAGCGCCTCGCGATTCAGTGGCTCGCGTGTAATCTGAATCACTGGCTCCATAGGCCTATCCTACTTGCTTGGGAGGAACTGGCTTCCCCTGTCGGGGCAGGGCGGAGGCTAGCTAACTGGCTGGTAAAAGCCGGCATCAAGCCCAAGCCCAAGCTCAAGCCCAAGCCGCCCCACCGCCGAGCGGAGGAATAAAGACAAGCTCATCGTTCTCCTGCAGCGTGTGATCCGCGGGCACATACTCGCGGTTCACCGCGCACAGCGAGCGCTCCAGAATTGGCTGCAGGCGGGGATAACGCGTGATCAGCAACGTCCGCGCTGCCGCGACGGTCGCCCCCTCGGGCAGCGTCAAGACTTCGGCGTTCTGACCGACAACCTCGCGTAATCCCGCAAAGTAACGAACACGGATCTTCATGCCAAGAGTATATCACGCTACTGAGCGGGCTGTACAGTTAGTCGCACCCGCTTACCTTGGCTTAGCCGTGTGCAGCGGCGCGTCGCAGAACAAACTCGGCTAGCGTTCGCACCGCCACCCCCGTGGCCCCCTTCTCTTGATACGGTTTGGGACTGTCCACAAAGCTGGTCCCAGCGATATCCAAATGAGCCCAGGCGGCTGAGCCAGCAAAGTGCTCCAGCACCTTGGCGGCAGTAATCGAAGAAGCAGGCCGGCCTCCCGTCTGCTTGATATCTGCTACTTCACTCTTAATCTGCTCTTCGTACTCTTCGTCGAGGGGTAACCGCCACAGCTTTTCTCCCACTGCCTCGCCGGCGGCGATGAGTTCTTCGCTCAAGCGACTATCGTTGCTAAAGAGGCCTGTGTAGACGTGGCCCAATGCAATCACAATGCCACCGGTCAGGGTTGCAACATCGATAATCGGTGATAGCCCTTCGCGCGAGGCGTAGGACATGGCATCGGCTAAGATGAGCCTCCCCTCAGCATCGGTGTTCACGATTTCGATTGTCTTACCATTCATGATGCGCAGAATGTCGCCTGGGCGATAAGAGTGACCGTCTGGCATATTCTCAGTTGTGGGCACAAGGGCGGTGACGTTCAGAGCTGGTTTAAGGCGCGCAATGGCCTGCATTGCTCCCAGAACGGCGGCAGCCCCCGCCATATCGCCTTTCATTGTCGTCATACCATCTGCGCTCTTCAAGGAGAGGCCGCCGCTGTCAAAGGTAATCCCCTTGCCAACGAGGGCCAGGCCACCTGCCTGCTCTGGGGCGCCGCGATAGCGCAGGATGGCCAGATAAGGAAGCTCGCTACTCCCTCGCGAGACGGCCAGCAGGCCACCCATGCCCAACTCTTCCATCTGGGGGCGCTCCAGCACCTCACAAGCGAGATCCCAGGTTGCAGCCATAGTGCGGGCCCGGCGTGCCAGCTCACCGGGTGTGAGCACATTCGGCGGTTCATTGACCAGATCGCGCGCGAAGTTGGTCGCCTCGGCCAGAACGCGGCCTTTTTGAACAGCGGCTTCTAGTGTACTCTTATCGTAAGCCGTCTGAGCTGCTCCAACGTGGAGCACCAGCTCCCGACAGGCTGTCTCAGACTCGCGCGCGCCATTGCTGCGATAGCGACTGAAACGATAGAGGCCGAGCAAAAAGCCTTCTACCTGGGCCTGCAGCGCGGCCAGCATTGTCAATGACTGCGGTGAACCTGGTTCAGGCTGAAGGCTCGTCACATCGAGGGCCAAAGCCACCCGTCTTGCGCCCTTCTCCTGGAGCTGACGGGCCACGGTAGCGCAAGCACGGCGCAGGGTACGTGGTCCATCGCGCTCCAGATCACCAAGGCCAAGCACAACCACCCGTCTGGCGGCCAGCCGGTCAGAAACATAGAAGGTAGTAACCTCGCCGCTATGGCCTTTTATCTCCCCGCGGGCGCAACTCTCCTGGAGCAGACCCTCGAGGCGGCTATCGACCAGTTGGGCGGCGCTGCTCAGACGCGCCTGTTCGCTGCCATGTGGGCGGCCAACCCCTACCACCAGCGCATCACAAGTGATCTCTGTAGGAGGTTCATCTAGCAACTGAAGATCAAGTTCCACAGCACTCGCTCCTTTGCACAACAACTGGTAACAAACTCAGGCCCGCGAGCCAAGCAGACGTTCAACCAGGTCCAACAACTGGCGCGGCTTAAAAGGTTTCAGCAAATACTCTGCATAGCCGCTACTGGGACCTGTGCCGCGTGCCTCATCGGGAGGATAAGCCGTGACAGCCACGATGGGCACCTTCTCCATGCCTGGGCGCGAGCGGATCAGCTGAGCTGTCCGCTGCCCATCGAGGACGGGCATGAGCAGATCGGTAAGAATCAAGTCGACTCGCTCCAAACGTTCTAATAAATCCAGGGCTTCGCGGCCATTGCTCACAGAAAGACAGCGATAGCCGCGGGAAGCAAGAACCTTCTCAAGGAGCAGGCGATCAGAAGGATCGTTCTCAATAATCAGAATTGTGGCCTCACGCCGTGTGGATGATGCACCGGTATCCATCGTCATCGATCGTCACTGTCGTCCTAGATACTTCTCGTAGAGAGACGGAGGGGCTGATCCGACGGACCGGCAGAGGCATGGCGATGGCGGACTCCCCTGTCCTAAGCTCTGAGAGCCGTCGCTTATGAGCGACCCGGAGACTTAGCGCTAGCCGCCAGGGGAAGCACGAAAGAAAAGATCGAGCCTCGCCCTGGCATGCTTTCCACAAAGACCTCACCGCCCTGCAGTTCTACAAGCTTACGGGCAATCGTCAGCCCCAGGCCCGTGCCCCCGAACTTGCGTGCTGTGTTGCTGTCGGCCTGGCGGAATGCTTCAAAGATATACTCCAGCGCTGCTGGCGAGATACCGATTCCGCTATCATGCACAGCAATACGCAGCATATCATAGCGTTCCAGAAGACTGCAACGGATCGTAATGCCGCCGCGTTCAGTGAACTTAATAGCGTTGGAGACCATATTGACCAGGACCTGACGCAAGCGGTAGCTATCGGCTAACACTCGCGGCAGCTCCTCGGGCAGCTCTAGCTGTAAGGTGAGATCGCGCGCGAAGGCCAGCGGCTTGAGCTGATCCACAACCTCCCGCAGGCAGCCCTCGATGGCCAACGGCTCAGGACGCACCTCCAGACGGTCAGCCTCGATCTTCGACAGATCAAGCATATCATCGACCAGGTGCGAAAGATCCTCAGCCCGACGGATCATAAAACGGATATGCTCCTCCTGCTCTGGAGTCAGTGTTCCCTCAACAAACCCGTCTACCAGCAGCGAGCCGTAACTAATGATGCTGTGCAAAGGAGCGCGCAGCTCATGGGTGACTGTTGCCAGAAACTGAGACTTCAGCTGATTAGCACGCTCCAGAGCCACATTCTTCTCCTTGACCTCAGCGAAGAGCAGAGCATCTTGAATCGCCATCGCTGCCTGAATAGCCGCCGTACTCAGCAGAAAGGTATCGCGCTGAGTCAATTGATAGGGGCGCTCAGAGTAAAGCATAATGGCCCCAATCGTCTCATCCTGCAGCAGCAAAGGTGTAGCAATTACCGCCCCATAACCGGCCTCCAGCGCCAGCCGGGCCCAGCGCTCCTGACGCTCCTGGTAGATAGCGCGCACATCCTCACCATAAGCGATTTTCTGTTTCTGCATAGCCATGCGGGCAAGTAACATATCCAGCTCGCGGAGCGCCTCTTGAGGGATGCGGGGATGAGGAGGCTCCACACGAGCAACCGCCGCCTGAAGACGTGGCGGTCGAATCACGCGGCGCCGTGGTGCAGGGGGCGTCGGACGCGGCAGCGCAGCCATTTTCGTCGTTGCCGCCAGCGTGATATCGGCGCGAGGATCAGTATAGACGCGCACCTGACCCTGACGATAGGTCTCGCCGGTCAATAGCTCAGTGCGCGGGGGGTCATTGCTCCACAGAGCTACGGCCCAGGGGGCAGGCTGATCGCGCCCATAGAGCAAGAGCGAGACCTGACGCACCTGCATGATCACCCCGAGGCGAGAGACAATCTCAGCTAGCAAATGCTCCAAATTGAGGGTCGAAATCAGAGCATCGCTCATGCTCAGCAGGTCGCTCAACTGACGTGTTAACAAGCGACTTTCGGCGTCCTGCTGCGCCAACGTAGAGTTAAGCTGCTGGAAGGCGAGTGAGAGCGCGGTCAGCTCATCTCCAGAGGCCATCGGCAATGGCAGCGCATTGGAGGCAGGGGAAGGCGTACGCGGAGGAAGCGAGAGCGGCAGGCGCAGGCCCTGGTCGACCTGGCTCAACAGCTTAGCAAGAGGGAGAGAAATGAAGCGGCGCACCATAACGCTGAAGAGTAGGAAGCCTGGGGCGCTGATAAAGAGCAACAAGGCGACGATGGCCAGCCAAATATGGGGGAAAGGCGTGTGGTGGGCGGAGAAATAAGAGAGCAGAAACCAGCTCAAGGCCAGGAACAGGCACAAGCAGAGGAGGCAGATCAACCCCGCCGCCAGAATCAGTTTAGCGCCCAAGGAACGCACCATCGCACGCATGCGAGCACAAGCCTCAGCAATAGATAAGGGGAGGGCGGGGTCCGGCTCGTCCTCCCCTTCGCGGACCGCGCTGGTACTGATAGATAGAAGAGCTGGCACTGGCTTGGCCAGCAAGCAACGCGAGTAGCGCGGCGAGGTACGCAGTCAGCCTCAAAGAAAAGAAGCTGCAGCGCCCAATGCATTGGAAGGACGTTCGTCCTGGCAGGCAGCACCATCGGAGAGCTTGCTCTGCTCATGCTGCTTGCCGCCGCTTGCGGGTAGGCATACCCAAGCCCCGCCATCCGTTTCAGGCTCCTTTATTATAACGGATGAGAGGGAGCCTGGGTTAGCTGGGGGACCGGTGTGTCTGTGCTGGCTGGGGTGGTCTCCTCGATATGTTCTACATAGCCATTGCGGAGCAGACGAGCCACGGTACAGGCCACGTCTTGCTCATCGCGGTGGACGAGGCGAGCGATCTCGCTCAGGCTACGCTTCCCATTCAGTAGCAGAAAGACCAGGCGCTCACGACGATCGAGCTGAGAAATAATTTCCGGCCTGGCCGCCTCGGGAAGAGCACGAAAATACACATCGTAGTGCAGCTCACCTGGCGCTGCCGCCTCCGCAGCGGCCTTGCGCTCTAGCCTGGGAGCAGACGACGTGGCAGACGCGGACAGCAAGATCGGTGCGGCGCGTGTCGCGGCATGCTTCAAATATTTACTGAGACCCCAAGCTCGTAGCATGACATCCCTCCTAACCTATTCAGTTCGCACTGCGAGGCCACCCCTGGTTCTTGGGAAGGGCCTGGGACCCACCACTACTACATTATACTCACCATACCTAGGTAGCTGATCGGTTGGCAGGACTGCAAAAAGGATATGTAGCGGGAAGATAATAGAAAGCAATTGTGGGGGAGGTGGAGAGAGAAATTCGGGCGAAAGAATAAAAAGAGGCGAGCGAGGAGCGCTGCGTGACCGCGGGACGGGACGACACAGGGAAGCGATGGGCAAAGAGAGCGTCCCGCCGTGAACAGCGCCGACAGTGAGAGCAGCGACAGGGCAGGGGACGCCAGCGATGGCCACATGGACGGAGGGGCGAATGCGTCAACCAGAGCGATGCGCCCTTCCCTGCTTGGCTGACGGTGCCGGACCATCACCTTCCCACGGCGGAGCTACTTAGAGCCAGCTCCTCGCTCTAACGCCTTATAGTGTTCACGGAAAGACTGGCGTGCGCGCGACAGATACATCTTCACGCCGCTCTCGGCGATATTGAGCGCCTGAGCGATCTCGCTGTAGGAGAAACCTTCCTGAGTATAGAGCAGCAGGGCGGCCCGATACTGCTGGGGCATACGTCGCAGGGCGGCGCGCACCAGCTCAGTCGTTGTATAGACCTCCTGCGGGTCAGCACTCTCCATATCGGCTGGCTCGTGGTCCAGGTCCTGCCAGGGAAGCCAGGCGATCAGCTTCTTGCGTCGCAGGGCATCGTAAGCAGTATTTGTCGCAATACGATAGAGCCAGGCCGACACCTTCAGATTACTGTCCATCTTTGGCAGAGCGCGGAACGCCTTCAGGAAGGTATCCTGGGTCAGGTCATCTGCCTGCTCGCGATCGCCTACCAGATGGTACACATAATTATAAATAGATGTTTTATACTCGTCGTAGATCTGATCGAATGACCAGGTTCTCTCTTTTGTTTCCGCCCTAGCCATGCGCGACATCCCTTCGATGTTGACTATAGCTAGAATCTTGCTGTCCCTCGCTCATAGCCGGAGCCTGCTGGGGCAGGGTCAAGCATGGGGGAGGAACGGGAAACCTACACCTTAGTAGCATTGCGCTATTCACACTGCTGCTCTCGTATGCTGTTTATCATGTTAGCATATTGAGCGGGTTCGTTGAAAACGGTTCTGTTTATGTTAGTACTATTTGGGGGGCAGCCTCTTTTGCCAGCGAGGAGCAATTATGGTACCATAACAGCAGCAGAAATCAGCCATTGGAAGAGAGTCCGATCTCCACAAAGCTAGCTAACGAAGGAAGGAAGAGAAGAGAGCATGTCCAAGGTTGCAGGGGGGTTGGAGCACGGGCCTGAGCCGGAGCAGCGTGTACGTCCTCTCTGGTGGCAAGAGGATCAACAGGGCAGGGCCCTGATCCTGCTTGATCAGACGCTATTGCCGCAGCAAGTAGTCTACTGTCGCCTTGAAGACGAATACCAGGTAGCCGAGGCTATCAAAGCGTTGAAGGTGCGAGGAGCGCCTGCCATCGGTATGGCGGCAGCCTTTGGGCTAGTCTTAGCACTGAGGCGCCTGCTGGAAGAACGCGGGGAGGGCGTTAGTCTGGCAGACGCCCTGGCCAGACTTGAGGAAGCGGGAGCTTTGTTGGCGGCGACGCGGCCCACCGCCGTCAATCTTCGTTGGGCTATTCGCCGCTTACTCGGCCTGGCTCAGCAGCTTGCCAGGGCTGGTTGTCATCCTGTCGAATTAGAGCGTCGGCTCCTGGAAGAGGCGCAGGCCATTGCGGCTGAAGACCGCGCGGCCTGCCTGCGCATGGGGCGCTACGGTGAGGCTCTGATCGCTGACGGTGATCAACTCTTAACTCACTGTAACACGGGGATTTTGGCGACCGCCGGTTGGGGCACGGCTCTGGCACCGATGTACCTGGCGCATCGGGCGGGCAAGCGCATTCATGTCTTTGTTGACGAAACGCGTCCGGTGCTCCAGGGGGCGCGCCTCACGGCCTGGGAGCTGCAGCAGGAAGGGGTACCTTTCACGCTGATCACCGACAATATGGCCGGCTATTTCATGCGCCGGGGGCAGATCGCCGCCGTTTTTGTGGGAGCCGATCGCATTGCGGCCAATGGAGATGTCGCCAACAAGATCGGCACCTACAGCCTGGCGGTGCTCGCTCATGCGCATGGCATTCCTTTCTACGTGGTTGCCCCCTGTTCCTCAATCGATCTCGAATTGTCCTCCGGGGACCAGATTCCCATTGAGCAACGTGACCCGCGTGAGGTCACAGCCATCCGTGGCGTCGCCATCGCTCCCGATGGTGTCTCTGTAGCCAATCCGGCCTTTGATGTCACCCCTCATACATATATAAGTGCTATTATTACCGAGAGAGGGGTTGCGCGCGCTCCGTATAGCGTGGCCCTGCGCGGCCTCTGTGCAAATGATCATCATCCTATCGAGAAGCAGGCAGAGAGGTAATGGAGACAGACGTTGTGCAGGCTGTGGCCCAGCATGCCGAAGAGACGCTGGGCAAGGAAGGTTTTCGCTACGTCAGCGCCGTTGTGGCTAACTGTAAAATGCTTGCGCTGGACCTGGAGGCTCGGGGGGATGAGGAGGCCGCTCATTTGGATATGGAGGCGCTGATTATCGCCGCCTATCTGCACGATATCTCAACTGCGACCTACGGCTTTCAGGACCATCATATTAAGTCCGCAGAGCTGGCTGTCGATTTCTTGCGTGAGCTGGATGTGCCCGAGGAGCGCATTCGAAAAGTGGAGCAGATCATTCTGGCCCACACGACGGTTGTCCCCGCCGAGCAGCGCCGCAAGGTTCCTCTGGAGACGCGTATCCTCTATGATGCCGATAAGTTGGGGCGCCTCAGTGGGCTGGCCGTCGTCACCTCGCTCATTGAGTTCGGCGCACGCTATCCCAATCGGGCTGTTACCAGCGAGGTGCTGGCGGCGATCCTGCGCCACATCGAGGAGCGCTTTGTGGAGTTATATCAGTCGCTCAATACGGCCCCTGCGCGCGAGTTGGCTCGCGATAAGTTTGGCAAGACCCTGGCTTTCCTGGATGGGGTCATTGAGCATCTGAGTGGGGCTACTCCTGTCTGAGCGACGCTCGCTTGTCCTGGATGGCTGGCTGGCCTTCGGCTGACTGGCCGGCTAAGGTGTGTCTGGCAAGTTTTTCGGCTCCCCTGCCGTGCTCGCCTGGATCGCCTCTGCCGATGCTCGTCAGCCAGGCGCTGATTTCTCTCTTGCACGGAGGTTGTGAGGACGTGTCATCTATCCTCGTTGTCGGCTCAGTGGCCCTGGATACTGTTGAAACCCCCTTTGCCAGAGTTGAGGAGGTGCTGGGGGGAGCCGCTTCCTATTTCTCTACGGCGGCTTCCCTCTATAGCCCGGTCAATCTGGTGGCGGTGGTCGGTACCGATTTCCCTCAAGAGTATTTGGAGTTTTTCCGCAGCCGGGCGATCAATCTCACTGGCTTGCAGGTGCGCCAGGGTCGTACTTTCCGTTGGGTCGGTCGCTATCATCTCGATATGAATGTGCGCGATACGCTCGATACCCAGCTTGGCGTCTATGCTGATTTCCATGCAGTGATTCCTCCTGAGTATCGCGATAGCTCGCTGCTCTTTCTGGCGAACATTCAGCCCGATCTGCAGCGAGAGGTCCTGGATGCCATGCCCCAGGTGCGCTTGTCTGTGCTAGACTCGATGGACCTCTGGATCACTACGGCGCGCTCGCAGTTGACGGAGGTAATGCGCCGTGTTGATATCATGCTGATGAGTGAGGAGGAGCTGCGCCTCTATACTGGCTGCGCCAGCGTCGTGGCTGGTGCCCGCCAGCTCTTCAGCCTGGGGCTGAAGTATGTGATTGTGAAGCAGGGCAGCTATGGCGCTTTGCTCTTCGGGCGTGATGGCAGCTATTTCAGTGCTCCCGCCTATCCTCTTGAGGAAGTGGTCGACCCTACTGGCGCCGGTGACGCTTTCGCGGGTGGCTTGCTGGGCTATCTGTCAACGGTGGAGCCAGGGCCAGATGGGCGCTATCGTTTTGAGGATTTGAAGCGGGCCGTTGTGCATGGCAATATTCTTGGGTCTTTCGTCTGTGAGGATTTCAGCATCCGTCGCCTGCAGCAGCTGACGCTGGCTGATGTCGCCGCCCGCTATCAGGCGCTGGTGGCCTGCTCGCACTTTGACCCCAATTGGCTGCCTCCGCGTTCAGCAGAGGCGGCTCCTGTCGGATGAGCCAGGCCGGGGTCTGACCTGCCGCCGCTGCGCCGTCCGGCCTGGGGACGAGCCGGTGGGGAAACACGGCTGGTGAGCTGCTTGCTCTGGAATGCGCGAGGGGCTGAAGCAATGGCCTCCGTGAAATGAGTAAAGGAGAAGAAGGGAAAGAGGGTCTATGACCATATCAACGCAAGGAGATGTTAAGGATCGCTCTCTGGCTCCGCGTGGGAAGGAGCGCATCGAATGGGCCGCGCGGGACATGCCCGTGTTGCGCCTCATTCGCGAACGCTTTAGTCAGGAACAGCCGTTGAAGGGTATTCGTATGGCTGGCTGCCTGCATATCACGACGGAGACAGCCAATCTGGCTTTGACGCTGCAGGCTGGCGGCGCCGATCTGGTGCTCTGCGCTTCGAATCCGCTCTCGACGCAGGATGATGTGGCCGCGGCACTGGTGGAGGAGTATGGCATTCCGACCTTCGCTATCAAGGGCGAGGATGAGGAAACCTACTATCGCCACATTCATGCGGCGCTCGATCATCGTCCACAGTTGACGATGGACGATGGTTGTGATCTGGTTTCAACGCTGCATAGCAGCCGCAGCGATCTGCTGGGGCAGGTGATCGGCGGTATGGAGGAGACGACTACCGGCGTGATCCGCCTGCGTAGTATGGAGAAGCAGGGAGTACTCAAGTACCCGGTGCTGGCCGTCAACGAGTCGAATACCAAGCATCTCTTCGATAATCGCTATGGTACGGGGCAGAGTACGCTCGATGGTATCATTCGGGCGACCAATTTGCTGCTGGCCGGACGGACGATCGTGGTACTGGGCTATGGCTGGTGTGGACGTGGAGTAGCGGCCCGGGCGCGAGGTTTGGGGGCCAACGTCGTGGTGACGGAGGTGGACCCGATTCGGGCGCTGGAGGCGGTTATGGACGGCTTCCGCGTGCTGCCTTCGCTGGAGGCGGCGGCCATCGGCGATATTTTTATCACGGTGACTGGCAATCTCAATGTGATTGATCGCCATCATCTGGAGCGCCTCAAGGATGGGGCGGTCTTGGCCAATTCGGGCCACTTCAATGATGAGATTAACATCCCTGAGCTGGAAAAGCTGGCCGTACGCAAGCGGCGTATTCGCGATTTTGTTGATGAGTATACCTATGCTGACGGGCGTCAGGTTTATTTGCTGGGAGAAGGGCGCCTGATCAATCTGGCCGCTGCTGAGGGGCATCCAGCCAGTGTTATGGATATGAGCTTTGCCAATCAGGCCCTGGGGGCCGAGTATATGCTTAAGCATGCCGGTGAGTTGCAACCACGGGTCTATACGCTGCCGTTGGAAATCGACCAGGATATCGCGCGCCTCAAGCTGAAAGCAATGGGGGTGGCTATCGATACCTTGACTTCCGAGCAGCAGGTCTATCTCAATTCCTGGGAGGCCGGTACTTGAGCCGGCTACCAGTGCCAGGCTCTCAAGCCAGCACAGTGCCCAGGTAGCGCTGGCCTGTTGTTCATCAGGAGGGTGGGCCACGAGTCGGCCCGCTCTCTTGACAGTGAGCGGCATTCTTCGATATACTGAGAAAAACCTGACCTGTTGTGGACAGGAAGCACCAGCGTCTCCGGTGCTTTGTTTGGGGTCCACTGAGTAGACAGCACACCTACAATTGAATACATTTCACGTGAGATCTGCTCTCATCCAGAGAGGTGGAGGGAAACGGCCCGATGAAGCCCGGCAACCCATCTGCCGCCGTGGCCACTGCCCGCGCTGCAGGAAGGGTGCCAATTCCGGCGGAGCGTTCCGCAAGATGAGGGGGATAAGCAAGGTGACGTTGCTAGACCCCTGCTTGCCAGGGGTCTTTTTGTGCCTTATGCGCCGCTGCAACCACTGCATTGATCCCCGCATCGCCTGTCTCCAGTGACTACCTAAGTCAGTGCATAAGCGAATGACCTGCTCGATTAGCAGGCAAATAGAGAAAAAGTAAAGGCAGAGAGTGCCAGTTTTCTCGTCAGGAGGAATGTCTTCGGTGAGCAGTACTATGAGCAGCTTCATGAGCAGCCCAAAGTTGTTCTTTACCAGCGAGTCGGTAACAGAGGGGCATCCTGACAAGCTCTGTGATCAAATCTCGGATGCCATTCTTGATGCCATTCTGGCCCAGGACCCTCAAGCGCGTGTTGCCTGTGAGGCGGCGACGACCACCGGTCTGGTCCTGGTGGCCGGTGAGATCACGACCTCGGCCTGGATCGACATGCCCGCGGTGGTGCGCAAGACGATCGAGCAGGTTGGCTACATTAATGCTGAGTATGGCTTTGACTATCGCACCTGTGGTGTAGTGACCTCCATTGGCAAGCAGTCCCCGGATATCGATCTGGGGGTCAGTCGTTCGGCTGAGGTTAAGAGCGGTCTGGTTCTGACCGATGATGAGCTGGAGCAGATCGGCGCTGGGGATCAGGGCATGATGATTGGCTTTGCCTGTAACGAGACCCCTGAGCTGATGCCGTTGCCGATCAGCCTGGCTCACAAATTGACCTACCAGCTAGCGCAAGTGCGGCGGCGTTCCTGGGCCGGCGATGGACCTATGCCTTATCTGCGCCCTGATGGCAAGAGTCAAGTCACTGTCCAGTACGAGTATGGGCGTCCGGTGCGTGTCGATACGATTGTGGTCTCGGCACAGCATGCGGACTATGTTGATCAGGAGCAGATTCGTCACGATGTGCTCGAGTATGTGATTAAGCCCGTGATTCCCCCCCATCTACTCGATGAGCGAACGCGCATTCTGGTCAATCCCACCGGGCGCTTTGTCATCGGGGGACCGATGGGCGACGCCGGTCTGACAGGGCGCAAGATTATAGTCGATACCTATGGTGGTATGGCGCGTCACGGTGGTGGGGCCTTCAGTGGTAAGGACCCGACAAAGGTCGATCGCTCGGCGACCTATATGGCTCGCTATATTGCCAAAAATCTGGTTGCTGCCGGTCTGGCGGACCGCCTGGAGCTGCAGATCTCCTATGCCATTGGTGTTGCTCGCCCGCTCTCGCTATTTGTCGATACCTTCGGTACCGGGCGAGTCTCTAATGAAGAGCTGGTTCGGCTCATCAATGAGCATTTTGATCTCCGTCCTGCCGCCATTATCCAGAAGCTGAACCTTCGTCGCCCGATTTATCGACCGACAGCGGCCTATGGGCATTTCGGACGGACTGATATCGACGCCCCCTGGGAGGCGCTTGATATGGTGCCGGCCTTGCGGCGGAGCGTCGGCGCCAGCGTTGATGAGGGGGCTTCTGCTGCATCCCAGCAGCAACAGCCGCAGTCGCGCGCTGGTGAGGCGGCAGAGATCAACTGAGTCCAGAGCCAGAAGGGCAGCGAATTTGAGAGAGTTGCTCATCTGCATAGGGGCTGAGGCTGAGCGCCAGTGAGAGAAGCGGGGGGAGGATAAGCAGGCGCTAGCTCTTCCTGCGTCTCGGACAAAGTGTCTCTCTCTCTGCTGAGTGCGGCCTCGCCCCTATCTGCTCGCAAGGCCGGCTGCCGGCGGTGCGGCATCCTCGACGTGGGGGGGCTCGGCGCTCGTGCTGGCTGGCAGGTAGGTGCTGGCAGGCTCTCGCCTCTTGGCGCGCTTTGTGCTATGATGTAAGCCACATGGCTGCATGACTAACCCTTTGGCAATCACACCTCTGAACTTGAAAGGAAAGTGAGTCGCTGCAATGGACTTTTCGCTCAACGAGGAGCAGCTTGCCATTCGCAATACCTGTCGCGAGTTTGCCGAGCAGGAGATCAAGCCACGTGCGGAGGAAATGGATCGCACGGGTGAGTTCCCCTACGATCTGATTCGCAAGATGGGAGAGCTAGGGCTGTTGGGGCTGCCATTCCCGGAGGAGTATGGTGGAGCGGGCGCTGATTTCCTCTCGTACTGTATTGCGGTCGAAGAGATTGCCCGTGGCGATGCCGCGGTGGCGATTACGATGGAGGCTCACACCTCACTGGGGACCATGCCTTTCTATCTCTTTGGAACAAAGGAGCAGAAGGAGCGCTATCTGCCGCCCCTGGTCAGCGGGCAGCAGCTATGGGCCTTCGGCATGACCGAGCCAGAAGCCGGCTCCGATGCCGGCAGTCCTCATACACGCGCTGTTCTGCGTGATGGCTACTGGCATATCAATGGCGCCAAGGCTTTCATCACCAACGCCGGCACCGAGATCAGTGGAGGCGTGACCATTACGGCGGTCACGGGCACTCGTCCTGATGGACGCAGCGAGATCACCAATCTCATTGTACCGCGTGGTACCCCCGGCTATATCATTGGTAATCCCTACCGCAAGATGGGCTGGCGAGCCTCCGATACACGCCCTCTGACGTTTGAGGACTGTCAGGTGCCAGAGGAAAACGTACTGGGCCAGCGTGGTGAGGGTTTCAAGCAGTTTATGCAGATTCTCGATGGGGGGCGGGTGGCCATTGCAGCCCTCTCGGTCGGCCTGGCTCAGGCCTGTTTAGATGAGGCCCTCAACTATGCCAAGCAGCGCCGCCAGTTTGGGCAGCCGATTAGCAAGTTTCAGGCCATCCAGATGAAGCTGGCCGATATGGCGATGGAAATTGAGCTAGCCCGGCTGATGTACTACAAGGCGGCCTGGTTGCAGATGCAAGGAAAGCCCTACAGCGCTGAGGCCTCGATGGCCAAGCTCTTTGCCTCTGAGACCGCCAAGCGCGCCGCAGATCAGGCGGTACAGATTCATGGCGGCTATGGCTTCATGGATGAGTTCCCTGTCTCGCGCTATTGGCGCAATGTCAAGGCCAGCGAGATTGGTGAAGGCACCAGTGAGGTCCAGCGCCTCATCATTGCCAAGCATCTTGGCTGTTGAAGAAGAAAGTTCTGACCAGGCAAAGACCAGCGCAAGCAAGAGAGGCACCTCCGCTGGAAGGAGATGCCTCTCTTGCTTGTATATATATGGTATCTATGGGAATGAAGCAAAGCTAGACCTGGACCCCTGCGGCTGCCTGACTATGGCAGTTGAGCTGCCCAATGGTTGCGGTGGTGGCTCATTTGGGCTTGCCAGATCAAACGACGTCCGCGCTGGCCTGCCCCTTGGTCTGCCTGATCTTGCCTCACTTGTAGCTCACTCGCGGCCGCTGCCAGTGGAGGTAAGAGGCCAGCTAAACATACGGAGCTGAGCGAGCGGGCTTGTGCTCGCTGAAGAGCGGCTGGCTGCTGGGGTCGCTGCCTCACTCCAGACGGCGCTATTGCCGTTGACCGCTACAAAAGCGGCGCCGTTCAGGACCGAGCCGACCTGAACAAAGGAATTTGATTCGACGTCGAACATGCCGTAAGCATTGTTGTCATCCTGCCAGAGGACGAAGGTAGTGCCGCCCTGCAGGGCCGAGACATGGCTGATAGTATTCAGCTGACTAAAGGTACCATCCGAGGTCGGCTCTAGTGAGAGCATATAGAGCGAGCCGCTGATCAGGAAGTCCAGCGAGGGCGGGTAGATGCTGGCGTTAGCCCACGGCGTCACGCTGGGATTCAAAGGCAAATTCGGCTCAGCGGCCTGTAACGCTGGCTGGGGGCTGGGACTGGCCGCCGGTGTCGGGGTGGCCAGGGCTGAAGTGCCGTCCAGCCCATCGTTCGTATTCAGCATAAAGAAGGTATGGCCCACGACAACGGGGCGGAACGAGGTACCGTCGGCGCGGAAAAGCCAGGTCTGAGGCTGAGTATGTGGCAGCCAGCGACCAGGCGTAGGCGCGGTCAGCTCGACCTCTTGCCGCGTCCAGATATTGCTATGCAAGAGACCTGTATTGTCAAGCCACTCGTCTGCCCAGAAGATCCGGCTTCCGTCGGAGGTAGCCGTCGGCGACGTATAGATGTGGCCGGCTGGAGCTGCTGCCAGCTCGCTGCGGCTGCTAATCTGGCCATTCTCCTGCAGACTGTAAAGCCAAAGGTGGGAAAGCCCATGCTGGTCTAGAGCGGTGACGAGCAGGCCATTCTGCAGGAACCAGATGCCCGGCACAGGTGTGTGTACAATGCCTGCAGCCAGCTCAGGATTAAAGACCCCACTTAAGAGTAGCTGGGGATGCGGCAAGCCGGTGCCGGCCTGCGGATCATCCACGGCATAGAAGAGTTTCCAGGCACGCAGCCCTTCGATGGCGCCATCGCGTGGTGGATTGCTGCTATGCTGGCTCTTTTTCGCCACAGGAGCGGCAGAGATGCCGGCTACGGGCGGATCGTACTGGAGCCAGACAAGGCGATTGTGCGAGCTGCCCAAGATAATCAACGGACTGCTTTGGGCGCTAGCCAGCAGCGGCTGACTCACCTGGGTCTGACGATCGAGGCGCAACAGCATCCAGCCCGCTGGCGAGCTATCGCTGAAGGCACTGTAATAAACCGCATTGCCATCAGCAGCGGCGCTGACGACATGATGATAGATCGTGGCCGTGGCATAGCGCATCATCACCACGTTTGTGGGGTGATTAATGGCCGCCGGTGGGGGAATCGAGCCGGAAGAATGCTGAGCCAACAAAAGCACAGAGGTCAGTCCACCAGTCAGTAGAGCCAGCAAGAAAGTAGCAGCTACAGCCAGAGCAGCGAGCTGAGGCATGTGAGGCCGGCTGCGAACGCGCCGCGGCATCTGGATAACCGGCAGCGGGCCGGTCTCAGCTGTTGAAAGCGTAGCCAACGGATCGCGGCCCGTCTCCTGTTTGAGCTGCTCCTGCATATAAGGCTTGAGGAAGTCAGGAGGCGGAGGCGTGCCGGGCAGGCCACGTTTGAGAAAGCGCGCATGCTCAGCCGCCAGGGCACGCATCAGCCGCTCACGCATCTCAGGCGGCGGCTCAATGGCGGGCAGACGCTGCAGGCGGGTGCCGACCAACGTAAAGTCAGCCAGCGTTTGTCGGCAGCCTGAGCAGGACTCTAAATGCTGCTCCAGCTCCTGCAAGGTGGCCCGTGTCTCTTCGTCTTGAAGAGATGGCTGGGCCTCTGCTTCTTTCAGATCGCGATAGATCGCGAGAAGAACCCGCGCCTCTGTGCAGTTCACTCTTCCCCCACCTCTTGTCGGTACAGCGTAATAAAGCGTTCTCTTGCGCGCATCAGCCGCATTTTAACAGCTGAAGGGCTAATATTTAACATTTCTGCTATTTCAGCGCATGAGAAGCCATGATATTCATAGAGCCAGAGGCAGACGGCGTACTTAGGAGGCAATTGCCTCATAACGCGCTCGACCACCTCATGCTCAGCGACGCGACTTTCAAAGCGACCGCCGTCATAGCTTCCCCGCTCGTAGAGCATAGTGGCGGCGCCTGGGCGTCCCTCGCTGCCGTCCTCACCGCTGCCGGGGAAGCCATCGCCTGTCGCACTGCCCGTCTCTGAGAGCACGCCGGCGCCGATGCCCCGGTCGTCGTTAAAGAGCGACAGAGGCAGCCAGGAGATCAGGCGGCGGCGGCGGAGTGCATCGATGGCGGTATTCTCAGCGATATGGTAGAGCCAGGAAGAGAGCGCCCCAGGACGGACCACGGTACCGGCCAGCAAGGCGCGGTAGGCTTTCACAAAGACATCCTGGGCCAGATCGTAAGCCTGCTCTCGGTTCCCGATCATATGATAGATAAAATTCGTAATTGGCGTTTGATAGCGTTGAAAGATCGCCTCGAAGTCCGCCACATCCACGCTGCGGGCCTCGCCCTGGCTTGTCGTTGCTGCCTGGAGCGGGAGAGACTGAGCGGGTATGTCGGCCTCTCCTGCTGGCTCCGCCGTCTCGATATCTTCCCCGGCTGGGTCAAGCTGAGCGGCCTGCTCTTCTTCAGGCAGGGCCATCTCCGGCTGATTTCCGCGCGAGGCATCCAGGGTAGAGCGCCAGCCACCGTTCGTAGTGTAGAGACGGATAGAGGTATCCATTGGTTACATCAACCTTAGTGTTTCAGGAGATCGTGCTGGATGCGCACATGTATCATACTGCTCTCTTGTGAATACAGCATAGCATATCGTTGTCATCCCTGCTATGAGGTAGGTGACAGCCGCTGGACGAATTTTCCCACGGCCTCCCTCAACTGGGCAGACAATAGTACAGCATACAGTATAGCACACGCAAGCGAACTGGCGCAGGATGGGTCAAGGCGGCACTCGCAGCAAGGCGAGAAGGCCGCTCCGTCTTGCCTGAAAGCGCTCTTTCTGTTACGATAATAAGACCATGACTGTGACAGCTCTTGAGGCAGCCGCGCACGGTTGGGGGATCATTGGACATGAGCATGCCCTGGAGCGTCTGCGCCGGGCCTTAGCCTCGCAGCAAGTGCGCCATGCCTATCTGTTTACTGGCCCTGATCAGATAGGCAAAACGCTGCTGGCCCAGCGCTTTGCCCAGGCACTGCTCTGCACGGGGGGGCCTGATCCGCAGCAGGCTCCCGTCAACCCGTGTCATCGCTGTCTGGCCTGTCGGAAAGTGCTGCATGGCAACCATCCCGATGTCCATGTCATCTCCCGCCCTCCAGACAAGCAGTTTATTCTCATTGATCAGATTCGCGCTCTCCAGGCTGAGGCCGCCCGTCATGCGCTTGAGGGACGCTATAAGATCTTCATTATTGTAGGGGCCCATGAGATGAATCCCCAGGCTGCGAATTGTCTCCTGAAGACGCTGGAGGAACCGGAGCCGGGGGTAGTTTTGCTGCTGACGGCTCCTGAGCGGGGGCTGCTCTTGCCAACGATTCTCTCGCGTGTGCAGCATATCCCGCTGCATCTGCTCAGCAGTGCTCAGATTCGCGAGGCCCTCGAAACCTATTGGGAGGTTGAGGCCGAGGAGGCGGAGCTGATTGCGGCCCTGGCCTCGGGGCGTATGGGGTGGGCGGTACGGGCAGTAGAAGATGAGCAACTGCTCATAGAGCGACGCGAGCAGTTAGAGCTGTTGGCGCGCCTCCCGGGGCAGGGACGGACAGAGCGCTTTGCGGTCGCCCAGCGACTGAGTGCAGAGCCGGAGCGCCTGCGCCAGGTGCTGGAGTTATGGCTACTCTGGTGGCGCGATCTGCTGCTGCTGGCCAACGGTGGACAGGATCTGATTGTCAATGTCGACATGCGCGAGCTGCTTCAGCAGCAAGCGGAACGGCTCGGCGCCGCTGGGGCGCGTCGCATGATCTATGCGATCCTGCGCACGCTGGAGGCGCTCGACCAAAATGTGAACCCGCGGGCTGCCCTGGAGGTGCTTATGTTAGATCTCCCTGTGCTGAGTCGCGCCTGAACTGAAGGCTGCCTTGCACGGCGCGTGTGTGGCCTGCGAACCTGCACAAGCTGATTGACCGACTAACGCCTTGACTGGCAACGATGCCTGTTCCCCTCGTTTCGTTGAGGGAAGGAGCAAAGGAAAGCCATGCCGAAGACATTCCAACATCTGCTTGTCGACCAGGCGGAAGGCGTGCTGACGATCACTTTCAATCGTCCCGAGGTGCGTAACGCCTTCAACGACCGCATGCTTGAGGAGCTGGCTGAGGCCCTGGAGGAAGCCGCCGCTGATGCGGCTGTCCGCTGTGTCGTACTGACCGGCGCCGGTGGGGCTTTTGGTTCCGGCCAGGATTTGCGTGCCTTTGAGGCCCGGGCCGCAGGTGAGCGCCGAGGCCGTGTGAGCGAGCATCTACAGAAGTACCATCGCGTGATCCGCAGCATTCGGGAAATGCAGAAGCCGGTCATTGCTGCGGTGCGCGGCGTAGCGGCAGGGGCCTCGTGCAGTGTGGCGCTGGCTTGCGATCTCCGCATTGCCTCTGAAAATGCCCGTTTCTTGCAGGCTTTTGCGCGCATCGGCTTGATCCCCGACGCCGGTGGCGGCTTCTTCTTGACTCGGCTGGTCGGCCTGGGTAAGGCGCTAGAGCTAGCCATGCTGGCTGAGGAGGTTTCAGGACGCGAGGCTGAGCGCCTTGGGCTGGTCAATCGTTGTGTCCCTGACGCTGAGTTTGAAGAGGCCACCCAGGCCCTGGCTCGCCGGCTGGCACAGGGACCAACGCGCGCTTATGGTCTGATCAAACAATTGCTCAATACGGCGGTGAGTAGCGATCTGGAGACTGTCCTGCGTCTGGAGGGTGAGCTGCAGGAGATCGCGATTGAGACCGCTGATCATCGTGAGGGCGTGACGGCCTTCCGTGAGAAGCGTGCGCCGCGCTATACTGGGCAGTAAGTTCAGGGTTGGTGCCCTCAAAACGGTGGGGTGAGGTCTTGGCTCGTTCTTTCCCTGTCTTGATCGGCTGTGCGTATCGATTCGCTGCCCTATAATAACGCTCAGACGCAGGGGCCGGCACGTCGTCGCTGGCTGCAAGAGCATGCTCCCCAGCATCTAGAGCAGTCTGCTGCGCTGATGCTGGAGGCTGTGGCACGGCGCTCGCCGGCACTTTCGCGCGGGATTGTTGTGTTAGGGGCCGGTGCCTGTACTGAAATCCCTCTGGAGAAGCTCGCACGCGCTGCGGATGAGGTGCTCCTGGTGGATCTGGATCGGGCGGCTCTGCAGCAGGCACGGGCTGAGCTGCCTGTGGCTTCCTTGCGGGCACGCGTGCAGTTACTGACCTGTGACCTGACTGGTGGCGTCAGTACTTGGCTGCAAGAGCGCCTGCGTTTGCTTCCCTGGCAGGCCCTGGAGCAAGGGGAGGCTTCTGCGCTTTGGGACCGGCTGGCCGCTGTTCTCGATGACTGCCCTGTACCTGATCCGCCGCAGATTCAGGGTCTGCCCCAGGCCACTTTCGGTCTGGCTATCAGTTCGCTGGTGCTCTCCCAACTCTTCAGTTATCCATTGCTCGACCTTCTCGATAGCGTCCAGCAGCGAGCTGCCCGCCATCTAGGAACCCAAGAGCGCCATCGCCGCTATCAAGAGGCGGCCCAGCGCTTCCGCCTGCGTATTATTACAGCTCATCTGCATCTCTTGCGCGAGCTTGTAGAGCCAGGTGGGCTGGTCGTACTGCTGAGCGACGTACGGGGCTTTCTCTTTAAGGAGGGCCAGGGGGAAGAGGCCGGGCCAGTGCGTCGCGAGCTGCCGCTGGTACCTTACGCGTTCTTTGATTTGGTGCGGCAGACCTTTACAGTGCTGGCCGAACGACGCTGGGAATGGCTGAGCGATTTACCGACTCCCGAACGACCGGGCCGGGGCTACGAGGTAGTCGGCTATCTGGCCGCTGTCTCTTGAGCCTGGGTCGTCTGGGCTGGGCGACCCGCCTGGCCTGGCTGGGACGCCGGGGCTTTGAGATCACAAGTTGCACGCTGTTGCGCGCTAAAGAAGGGCGCTCGCCAGGGCTAAGCCAGTGGAGCGGTTGAGAGCCAACCCTCAGCCAGGCGAGCGCCCCAGATTAAACAAACACACCAAACGGCCATGAAGCCAGTCAGCCAGGACGGCGACGGCACGCCAGCCCTCTACTGGCGGGCCACATCTTCCAGGGCGCGATCGAGGCGTTGGGCAGCCTCGTCGATATCGGCCCTCGTCAGGATCAAGGGCGGCACCATGCGCAGGGTAGCATTGCCCAGACTATTCAGCAGCAAGCCATGCTTGAGCGCCTGATCAACAATGGCCGGTGCCAGATCGTGCTTGACCTCTACAGCGCGCATCAGGCCAATGCCCCGCGGATTCGCGATGAAATCGTACTTCTGACAAAGTACGTCTAGCTTCTCATGCCAGTACTCGCCCATGCGGGCGGCATTCTCAATCAGGCGCTCCTCCTGGATAGTCTTCAGCGTAGCCAGGGCGGCGGCACAAGCCAGTGGATTGCCGCCGAAGGTTGAACCGTGATCACCGGGCACGAACAGATCAGTACGGCGTCCGGTGAGCATAGCCCCGATCGGCACGCCACCGGCCAGGCCTTTAGCCAGGGTAATAATGTCGGGCATCACGCCGTAGTGCTCGAAACCGAAGAACTTACCCGTGCGACCCATGCCCGCCTGCACCTCATCGCAGATCATCACCAGATTCTGTTCGTCGCACCAGCGGCGCACCCCTTGCATAAACTCCCTGGTCGCGGGCCAGATCCCTCCCTCGCCCTGGACGGACTCCAGCAGCACACCCACGGTCTTCTCGCTGGTCGCAGCCTTGAGGGCGTCGAGATCGTTGAACGGGACCTGCTTAAAGCCATCGGGCAGCGGCTTCCAGGTCTCCTGATAGTGAGCCTGACCGGTAGCCGCCGTTGTAGCGAGTGTGCGCCCGTGAAAGCTGCGCTCCATGCTGATGATTTCATAGGCGCCGTTGCGGTGCAGCCGTCCAAACTTGCGGGCCAGCTTGATAGCGCCCTCGTTGGCCTCGGCCCCACTGTTGCTAAAGAACGAGCGCATGCCGCCGCTCAGCAGGGCCAATTGCTCGGCCAGTTCGATCTGGCGCGTATTGTAGTACAGATTAGAAACATGGATCAACCGCGCGGCCTGCTCCTGCACAGCCTGCACGACCGCTGGATGGCAGTGCCCAAGAACATTCACGGCGATGCCGGCCACAAAATCCAGGTACTCGCGCCCCTCCGTATCCCAGACGCGGATGCCCTGGCCGCGCACGAAGGTGACAGGCTGGCGTTTAAAGGTGGCCTGATAATATTTCTGCTCAAGTGCAATCCAATCACGTTTAAGCATATGTGTAGCCATTGATCAAGCTCCTTACTCTGCCACGGACCGGACCTGCTGTTGACCAACCATTGAGCTAGCGCGTGTAGAGCGTATTCTCATCAATATAGCCATGAGTCAGGTCGCAGCCCCAGGCGGTCGCCTCAGCTTCGCCCAGATGGAGATCGATCGTAACAGTCACCTCGCTGGCGGCCATAACAGCGCGCGCAGCCGCTTCATCGTACGAGGCGGCTCCTCCCTGCTGCACCACCTGGACCGGGCCAATGAAAATATCAAAGCGGTTGGGATCAAGAGTACAGCCACAGGCGCCAAGAGCGGCGACAATCCGGCCCCAGTTGGGATCACCGCCGGCCAAAGCACACTGCCAGAGAGGCGACAGAGTAATACCGCGGGCCGCTTTAATCGCATCGGTCCGGTCGCGCGCGCCGCGCACATGGACCGTCATCAGCTTAGTGGCTCCCTCACCATCGCGCGCAATCTCGCGAGCCAGGTAAGTTGTCACGCGACGCAGCGCCTCGCGGAAACGCGGCGCATCGGGATGGGCCTCATTGAGCGGCCTATTACCGGCCAGGCCATTGGCGAAGAGCAGACAAGTATCGTTCGTCGACATATCGCCATCGACGGAGATCATATTAAACGACTCCGCCACCGCGGCCCGCAGCTCCTCTTGCAGCCAGGCCTGCTCAACAGCGACATCGGTCGTCAAATAGCACAGCATCGTTGCCATATTGGGGTAGATCATCCCGGCGCCCTTCGTTGCTCCACCCAGGCGCACCGTGCGGCCCTCGATCTCAAA
This sequence comes from Thermogemmatispora argillosa, assembly GCF_059696725.1. Taxonomy (NCBI): domain Bacteria; kingdom Bacillati; phylum Chloroflexota; class Ktedonobacteria; order Thermogemmatisporales; family Thermogemmatisporaceae; genus Thermogemmatispora; species Thermogemmatispora argillosa. The sequence continues at coordinate 4,594,966 of NZ_AP019377.1, forward strand.
TTCCAGAGCGATCCGCTTCGGACGTGTATCAGTCGTCAAAATGGCCTCGGCAAAATCGTTCCCGCTCTGGCTGCTTAGCTCAATGGCCGCGATGCCCTGTTCAATCTTCTCCATAGGCAACTGTCGGCCAATAATACCGGTCGAAGAGCAGAGCACCAGCTCTTTTGGGATACCCAGGTGAGCGGCGGCCAGCTCAGCCATGCGATAGGCGTTGCGTAGGCCCTGCTCTCCAGTAGCGCAGTTAGCATTGCCGCTATTGACGACCACCGCCTGCGCCTTGCCGCTGCGCAGATACTCACGGCACAGCAGCACTGGGGCGGCAGGAGTGCGGCTCGTGGTAAAGGTCCCGGCGGCGACGCAAGGGACATCCGAAGCCAGGATCGCCAGATCCTTTATCGCCGCATCGGATTTAATGCCGCAAGCAACAGCTCCAGCGCGAAAGCCGCGCGGAGCAGTGACACAGAGGTCTACCTCACGGAACTCCTCAGTCAATGGTTGTCCCTCCTGATACAGCTAGAGCTGGCGACTCGGCAGCAAGCCAGGGGCGGCGTGAGCTGCTGAGCCTTCTCTCTGACTGATAGGCGGCAGGTCTCAGGAGGTGCGAAGGCCTCCTTCCCTGCTGCTTTTCCCTCTCTAGAAAACATCCCATTGCTCCCTTGGATGCGGGAGCCGCTTCGACCTGGCTGACCTGACCGAGGTGAAAGAGGATCTTAGGCAAAAAAAGAAAACCGGCGACGGCCAAACACCGGCTCTGGTAACAGAGGCCGCGCAGCTAACCGGGATGATCAGCGTGCCAGCAAAGGGACAGGGCGCTAAAGCCAGAGGAGGACTACAGATCAGCTCAGAAAGGAGTCGCCTCCCCGGCCTCCCCTTCGGACGCACCAGCATAGCCGGCGCGGCGCAAATCTCGCAACCTTTGCTGAATAGTATAGTGCGGGGGGCAATCCTTGTAAAGCCTTCGTCCTGGAACCACTTCGCCTCGGCGCGGCATCTAGCTCTTATCAGCGAGGCGCTCGCGGGAGTATAATGAACAACATAGGAGACTCTAGCTGGAAGGATAGCCTGACCGTGCAAAACCTGGAATTAAAAGTCCGCTGCCTCGGTGCTACAACGCTGCGGCAGGTAGAAGCGCTGGCCTGCAGCGCAGGAGCAACCTACGTGCGCACCGTGAAGCAGCGCGATACCTACTTTCCGACAGCGCACGCCCGCCTCAAGTTGCGCGAGTGGTGGCGTGAAGATGAGATAGCCGACACAGCCAGCGTAGTCAACGTGGCTGCGGGCGAAGCCGCCAAGAGGCCTGCTCAACAAAGTGAGCGGGCCGGGGAGGAAAGCCGTGAGAGCGGCAGAGAGGGGGCTGTCCTGATCTCCTCACTGCCCCAAGAGCGGGCAGGAACTCGCACCAGCGAGTATTTGGTTTATCCTGTCAGCGAGCCATTGGTCCTCCGGGCCTTGCTCTCAGCAGCCTTAGGAGTACTGGTCGTCGTAGAAAAGACCCGTCGTTTCTATCGCTATGGGCACACGCGCATTCACCTGGATGAGGTCAAAGATCTTGGTTCCTTTGTTGAGCTGGAGACTGTCATCGACGAGGGGATCTCTCCCGGGGAGGCCAGCGCCGAGCATTCGGCCCTCATCTCGCTGCTCGAACTAGATCGGCTACCAGTAGTGCCCTACTCCTACAGCGAGCTGCTCACTGGGCAGTGTGACTAGCAGGAAGCTGGGTAAGCCGCCAATCGTCGCAGGCAGGTGTAGCGCAGGGCGCAAGAGCGGACCGGGGACAAGCTCCCACTGTGGCCGCGTCGGGTCAGGCCGCAGTGGCGGGCGGGCAAGCAAATCGCTTAGCCCACCCACCGCTTGCCCAAAGCGCCCGACCTCAGCTCAGCCCAGCCTCGCCGGTGAGGTCCGGCGTCGCCCAGGCCAAGGGTTGGCTGGCTGGCTAGCGAATGATTACGGCTCGCGGCTCCCCTCACCGTGGGAAGGGGACTGAAAGCCCGAGGGCAACGAAGGAAAGAGCGTATCGGGCAGGCGGTCGGCATCGTCTCGCTTGCCGTTGAAGCGAGCATCCGGCATGCCGGTGAAAATCGAGGGAGACTCGTACTCGTCCTCTTGGATTGGTTGATTGAAGAGCGCCTCAAAGGTCGGTCCTTCCAGGGTCTCCTCCTTAATCAGGCGCTCGCTAATCATAATCAGACGCTTCTTGTTCTGGGAGAGCACCTGATAGGCCTTGTTGAAAGCCTCTTGGACAATGCGGCGCACCTCCATATCGATCTCGCGCGCCGTCTCCTCGCTATAGTTGCGCTGCTCATTGAAATCTCGGCCCAGAAAGACCAGCTCTTCCTTATGGCCGAGGGCCACAGGCCCGATCAGATTGCTCATACCATACTCGGTGACCATCGAGCGGGCGATCTTCGTCACGCGCTCAATATCGTTGGAAGCGCCAGTCGTCACCTCGCCGAAGATAATCAGTTCGGCGACGTGACCGCCCAGAGCGTAGGCCAGCATATCTTCAAACTGGGACTTACTCCACAGATAGCGGTCCTCCGTTGGGAGCAGCATCGTAAAGCCGCCCGCCTGGCCACGTGCCACGATCGAGACCTTGTGCACGGGGTCAGTATTGGGGAGCATGCGCGCTACCAGAGCATGACCCACCTCGTGGTAGGCGGTAATCGCCTTTTCGCGCTCGCTGATGATGCGGCTCTTGCGCGCTGGCCCTGCTACTACCCGATCGATGGCCTCCTCCAGCTCTTTCATACTAATGGTCCGGCGATTGCGCCGGGCGGCCAGAATCGCCGCCTCATTCAGGAGATTGGCCAGATCCGCGCCAGAGAAGCCAGGGGTCTGGCGGGCGATCGTCTCTAACGAAACATCCTTTTCCAGCGGCTTGCCGCGAGCATGCACCTGGAGGATCGCCATGCGGCCTCGGATATCGGGGCGATCAAGCACTACCTGGCGATCGAAGCGGCCTGGGCGGAGCAGCGCCGGATCAAGCACATCAGGGCGGTTGGTAGCTGCGATCACAATCACATTGGTGCTTGAATCGAAGCCATCCATTTCCACCAGGATCTGATTGAGCGTCTGCTCACGCTCATCGTGTGAGCCACCCAGACCGGCCCCACGCTGGCGCCCCACCGCATCGATCTCATCGACAAAGACAATGCAGGGGCTATTGCGTTTCGCCTGCTCAAAGAGATCGCGTACGCGGCTCGCCCCCACCCCGACGAACATCTCCACAAACTCCGAGCCACTGATACTAAAGAAAGGTACCCCAGCCTCGCCGGCCACAGCGCGGGCGATCAGGGTTTTGCCGGTGCCCGGGGGCCCCACCAACAAAAGGCCTTTGGGAATGCGCGCCCCGAGAGCGGCGAACTTATCGGGATACTTCAGGAACTCGACAATCTCCTGCAGCTCCTGTTTCGCCTCATCGACGCCGGCCACATCGGCAAAAGTCACCGTCGGCTTATTCCCCAGAAACATGCGAGCGCGACTCTTGCCGAACGAGAGAGCCTGATTGTTGGTACCCTGCGCCTGGCGTAGCAGAATGATCACGACCGCGGCGATCAGCACAAAGGGGATCAGCCCCCCAAGCAAGTTGAGCCAGGCACCCAGCGAACTCGGAGCCTCGTACTGCAAGGTCAACAGGCGATTATTCGTATAGTCTATATTGTTGTCCCGCAGCACGCGAGTAATATCGAAAGAATCGTTGATATTAGCGACCTCGCGCTGGGCCGAGGGAGCGGTGCCCCGCGTCAAGGTGAGGGTATTCGTGCCGACGTTCAAAGTGTCCTGAACCCCGTTGCGCAGATCCGCCTTCAAATGCCCCAAGAGGGTAGAAACTGTCACCGTTTTGGCGCCGCTCTGTGGGCGGAAGAAGACAACGAGGACCAGGACAATGGCGATTGCCAGTAGCAGCCACAGCAGGCTGTTTCTGAGCCATTTCCCTGTACTTGGCATCAAAATTCCTCTCTCTAACCTCTCCTGGAAACGGGCAAGCTCGTATAGGAATGTAGGAGAGCTGTACTATGCATTACTACGCATTACACTGTGTCAATGGAAGACTCATTCGAGGGGTATTATAACATAGTGGACCCTCAATTCTCCACGGAATTCTGATGTAACGCTGAGTGCACCTAAAAGCGTGCTGCGTCCTCTTGAAAGGCCACGACAAGCCATCCGAGAAGGCTAGCCATCCATACCCGGGGGACCAGAAAGAAAGCTATCAACAAAGCCGCTTTTGTGATGACTTTTGTATGAAAAGTATCACTGCTGCAATGGGACCAGGCTAAAGGAGGCGACGCAGCGCGCGTCGCTCCAGCAAAACGAAGAACCTGCTTCTTCAGGCCTGCTCAGGCGGTAGGATCTTCAGCCAGGGCCCGCAACCAGGCGGGCAACTCATGCGCCTGACGTGTCGCGCGCTGAGTATACACATGGACGCTCTCCCCACGGGCCAGCGGTGTCAACGAACCATCAGCCTCCACACGCGCAAAATCGTAACGCACCGTCAGGCTCGTCCTCCCCAGACGCACCAGCGCCGTAGTCAGGCGCACCCGCTCATCGAGGGCCGCCGGCTCCCAAAAATCAAGCTGGCAGTGCACTACCGGGAAGCCAAAACCCTCAGCAAACAGCGTGTGCAAAGGATGACCTAGCGTTTTCAGCAAATGGAGAAAACCGCGGTCCATCCAGACGGTATAAGCAGTATAGTGAATAAAAAACGGGTCCATGTCCACCAGAGAAACATCGAACTCTTGAACGGCTTGCGCCAGGGGTCGGTGATTGCTCTGCTCCACGTTCTCGCTTCTCCCTCGCAGCGTTTTTCACAACTGGTGAGGCTGCCCCTGCCCTGCGGCATGCTGGCAGGACCGAGAGCGGTGCAAACAGAATAGCGGCAGCCAGAACGCCAATCCAATCGAGAGCCGGTCTCCCGACGGCCCTCTGAAATCTATGGTAGCATAGCCGGCCCGGAACAGGCGAATCGAGAAGGCGGTCCTGGACCTTCCGATTATGATAACGTTATCGGAAAAAATCGGCGAAGAGCGCCGACATTTTTTCAGCAGTAAACGGTTCCACCAACGGGGCGAAAAGCAACCAGTTGAAGATTACCCTTGACAGAAAGCGGATTCCAGGGTATGATTCAAGCAACCACTGTGGCGATAAGGTTACCGGTAATGGATGCAAAGTCGAGGCAAAATACGAATCGGCGACGGAGCACCATCGCCGAAATTGCGGCCCGCGCTGGGGTATCGATCCCGACGGTTTCCCGCGTGTTAAACAACCGACCGGATGTGGCTCCGGCCACACGCGAACGCGTGGAGCGAGTAATTCGTGAGGCCGGTTATGTGCGCAGCCGGGTGGCGAATGCGCTCAGACGTGGGAGCAGCGGTATTATCGATCTGGTCGTCCCCGATCTGGATAGCCCCTACTATTTCGAGATCATTCGCGGTGTAGAGGAGGTACTGGAGCGCACCGAGCTGCGCATGGCCCTTTCGACGACGCATGATGAGTCGCGGCGTGAGCGGCAGTGGCTGCGCCAGGTGATTGAGGGCGCGACGGATGGGGCCATTCTGGTGCTCGCGCAGGGCCAATCGGATCGCCTCGACGAATTGCGCCGGCATCGTATCCCCTTTGTGGTGGTGGACCATCGCGGTGAGCTGGGCCCCGATGTGCCGTCAGTTGGCGCTACCAATTGGGCCGGCGGGCGGGCTGCGACAGAGTATCTGCTCTCGTTAGGCCATCGCCGCATCGCCATTATCGCCGGCTGGCCTAATCTCCGCTGCAGCCAGGATCGCATCGCCGGCTATCGCGCGGCTCTGGAAGAGGCTGGTCTGCCTGTCGACCCGGAGCTGATCCGCCCCGGCGAGTTCCGCCAGCAAACCGGCTACGATCAAACCTGCGCGCTGCTGGCCTTGCCCGAGCCACCAACGGCCATCTTCGCCGGTAGCGATCTGCAGGCGATGGGAGTCTATGCCGCTCTGCGGGCACACGGCCTGCGTGTGCCCGACGACGTCAGCGTCGTCGGCTTCGACGATGTGCCCATTGCCACGATGGTCTCCCCAACTCTGACAACGATCCGCCAGCCTCTGGCCGAAATGGGTCGCATGGCGACAACAATGCTGCTACGCCTGATTGCGGGCGAACCACTCGATAGCATGCGCGTCGAGCTGGCAACCTCCCTGGTTGTTCGTGAATCTTGTGCGCCTCCACCCTCGTCCAGACGCTAGCGTGCGTCAGCGCTGATCAGCGCGGCGAGGCGTGTGCTCATAGATTGCTTGGCACAAACACATCAGTATGTATGCATGTCTGGCTGTATGTATGTTAAGGATGGCAGGTTAGAGTGGCCTGCCGCTTGCCAGGCCTTGGCAAGCCGCCACTGCCAGCGATGGAGGCAGCACCAACAGCACAAGCAAGCTGTAGAAAGGAGGCTACTCTCAGCGTCGAGCGCCTGATTTGCTCACAAGGCAGTCGCCCTGGCTGGCCGTTCCCGATGCCGACTCGTTTGCTTCGATCTCTCTGTTCCTGTCTGGCCCCCGTTCCGGGACGGCAGCTGTGGCGCGCCAGCCAGACGGCTGCCTGTCTTGCCGGCCAAAGCAAGGATGTTTTCGGGTCTGTCCTGTCCATGTGCAGCGCCATGCCACTGTATGCGTGGGCCTCAATCACGACGGGCGAGCAAAGATGCCAGAGGAGATGGAACTATGCAGCAAAGGAGAATCTCTCGCCGCGACTTTCTCCAGACAACCGGTGCGGTCTCGCTGGCCGCACTGCTCTCGGGCTGCTTTGGTGTGGGCGGCCAGAGCGGTGGCAGTAGCGGCGCCCAGTCGATTGTGATCTGGGATATCAGCACCGGTAATCAGCAAAAGCTGATCCAGGACATCACGGCGAAGTTTAACCAGACGCACCCCACGATTCACGCCACCGTGCAGTTCTTCCAGAATGACCCCTATAAGCAGAAGCTCCAGGTGGCGATGGGAGCGCACCAGCCGCCCGATATCTTCTTCGGCTGGGGCGGTGGCATCCTCAAGTCCTATATCGATGCCGGCGATGTCTACGATTTGACCCCTGATCTGAACGCCGATCCGGCCTGGCGCGACCGTTTCCTGCCTTCTTCACTGGGTGCTGTCACCTTTAACAACCACATCTATGGTATCCCCAACGACGGCGTACAGCCAGTGGTCTTCCTCTATAATAAGGACATCTTTGAGAAGTATAAGCTGTCGGTCCCACAGACCTGGGGCGAGCTGCTGAATCTGGTGAAGACGGTCAAGCAGCAAGGACTGCAGCCGATTGCGCTTGGTGGAGCAAGCAAGTGGACCTATTTGATGTATGAAATGTATCTGGTCGATCGCCTCGGCGGCCCGCAGGTCTTTGATGCCATCATGGCCAACCAGCCCAATGCCTGGTCGAATCCGGTCATTATCAAGGCCAATACCATGATTCAGGACCTGGTGGCTGCCGGTGCCTTCGGTAGCGGCTTTGCCTCGGTCAGCTACGATACTGGTCAGGCGAGCGCCCTGCTCTATACCGGCAAGGCGGCCATGCATCTGATGGGTACCTGGGATTTCGGCACGATTATGAACGACGACCCTGCCTTTATTCAGCAGGGTAAGCTGGGCTGGTTCCCCTTCCCGGCCGTCGAAGGAGGAGTCGGCGATCCGTCTAACCTGACCGGCGTGCCCTGTAATTACTACTCGGTCGCTAAGACATCAAAAGCTATTCAGGCCTGTGTGACCTATCTCAAGGATGCTGTCCTTAACGACGAGGCGGTCGATCGGCGCATTGCTCTTGGCGAGATCCCGCCGGTCAAGGGAATCGAGGGCAAGCTGAGCAACGCCCCACATAGCGACTGGCTGCTCTTCGTGTATCGCCTGGTCCAGAAAGCGGCCCACTTCCAGCTTGCCTGGGATCAGGCCCTGCCGCCGCAGCCGGCGCAGGCCCTGCTGACCAATCTTGATCAGCTCTTCCTTCGCCAGATCTCGCCGCAGCAGTTCTCGGCGAACATGAACCAGACGATCGGTACCTGATTGATTGACTGATAGGGTGCAAGCTGCTCGCAGCGGTAGCTGAGCCGGTGGGATGGGTGGAACAGGGTCTACGAGCGGGGAGGGTCCTCTGTTCCACCCATCCATCTATCCACCTATCCATCTCTACTTGTTATGATCCTGCTGGTCTCCTGTTGCAGTCGATGGCAACGGGAAGGTTGCTCAAGCGCTAGTGCTGGCTGCTTCTCTGCGTCGCCGATCGCTGACGCACCGGCTGGCTTGCGAGGCATGAGGCGCTGCTAGCACCCGCTGTTCTCCGCTGTGCTGAGGCTAGAGCTATGAGTATGAGTGTGACCGCGCGCACTGCCCCTACGCGAAGAGGGCCTGCCTCCTGGCCGGCGCTCTTGTGGACGGCCCCGGCCCTGTGTTTCTATGCCTTGTTCGCGCTCTTCCCCCTGTTGGTGGCCTTATATCTGAGCTTCACGAATTGGAATGGCATTGCCCAGGCGGCCTGGGTCGGCCCGGCGAACTGGCTGCATTTCTTCTCTGATCCGCTGACCCTGCACGCGATCGGGCTGACGATAGAGATGATGATCCTGACCTGGGTGCTACAGACCCCGCTCAGCTTACTGCTGGGGGTCTTTATGGCCGGCCAGCAGCGCTATCGCGCTGTCCTGAGTGTCTTCTACTTCCTGCCTTTGCTCTTCTCAACAGTGGCCATCGGGATCACTTGGGTCTCGATCCTTGATCCTAATTTCGGCCTTATTAATGTGACCTTGCGTGCTCTCGGCCTCTCCTCTTGGGCGCGTGGTTGGTTGGGTGATCCCAATCTGGCTTTCTATGTGGTGGCTATTGTCATCGCCTGGCAGTTTATCCCCTTCCATTCCCTGCTCTATATGACCGGCGCGCGTCAGATCCCCCGCGAGCTGTATGATGTGGCCGAGATCGATGGGGCCGGCAGGTTGCGCAAGTTCTTCTCAATTACTTTGCCACAGCTGAAGTATACAATCATCACCTCTTCGATCTTCATGTTAACTGGCTCGCTCACCTATTTCGACCTGATCTGGGTGATGACAGGAGGCGGGCCGGGCTATGCCACGCGCATTTTGCCGCTGCACATGTATATTACGGCCTTTATGAATGAGCAGGTGGGCTACGGTAGCGTCATTGCTCTGGTTCTAGCCGTGAGTGGCATAGCGCTCTCTCTCTTGCTGCTAAGGGTCACTGGGTTTCTGCGCATGTCCAGTCAGCTTGAGGGTCTCTGAGCGGCCTGGTTGAGAGAGGACAGAAAGGAAGCAATGGATAGTAGCAGTAGCAGAGAAGGAGGAAAGGCGATGCGGCTGAACCGTGCGCTTCTGAGTGTGCTCCCCTTGACGGGGGGGCGAGCCGCGCCAATGAGGACCGAGGTGGCACCGGAGGCCCTCGGTAGGCAGGGCCTGGAGGAGAAGCGCGCGCCGGAGAAGCGGCCCCCGCGCCAACGACGGCCTTTCCGGGCGAGCCGGCTGGTCGAGCTGATTCCGGCCTTCTGCGGCTTGCTGTGGTTTGTGGTCGCTTTCTATCCGCTGCTCTACATGTTTATGAGCAGCCTGCGCTCTCAGGCCGGCTTCTATCTTGATAATCCCTGGTTACCTCCAGCGCAGCCGACGCTGGAAAACTATATCAGTGTCTGGGAGAATGGCTTCAGCCTCTATCTATTGAACAGCCTTTTCGTGCTGGTGATCAGCGTGGCCCTGATCTTGCTGATCTCTGTTCCAGCGGCCTACGCGATCGCGCGCATGCGCAACCGGCTCACGCGGGCGATCTTTAGTCTGTTCTTGCTGGGGCTGGCCATCCCGCTGCAGGCGGTAATCATACCGATCTATGCCATCATCAGTAGCATGCACATCTATGATACGCTCTTCGCCCTGATTCTGCCCTATGTGGCGTTCGGGGTGCCGTTGTCGGTGCTGGTACTGGTGACCTTTATTCGCGATATTCCTTCCGAGCTGCATGAGGCAATGCGCCTGGATGGAGCCAGCCATCTGCAGATTCTCTGGCGGCTCGTCATTCCGCTCTCGCGCCCGGCCCTAATCACTGTGACGATCTATGAGTCAATCCAGGTCTGGAACGGCTTCCTGTTCCCGCTGGTGCTGACCCAAAGCCCGGAGGTGCGAGTGTTGCCGCTTGCCTTGTGGAGTTTCCAGGGACAGTATGCGGCTGACGTGCCGGCCATTATGGCGGCGGTCTTCCTCTCGGCTGTCCCCATGCTCTTGCTCTACATCTTCGGTCGGCGGCAGTTGCTGACGGGCCTGCTGGCCGGTTTCAGCCGTTGAGGCGACCTGGCAAACGGCGGGGCGGCAATCGCAGGGCTGCGTTGCCGCTCCGGGGCGCCGCAGTCATGCCGGGCTTGCTGCCTTGCTTGCCGGGGTGCGATAGGGGGAGCGGGTTAATGAAGGGAAAAGGAGGCAAGGCGACAACTGGCGGGGCGGTTCGCTACAACCATGAAAACGGGAAAGGATAGCATGACATCAGGTATGCTCACTACGCAGGGGTCACAGATTATCAATGCCGAGGGCCAGCCCGTCATCTTGCGCGGCGTCGGGCTGGGTGGCTGGATGAATATGGAAAGCTTCATCACTGGCTATTCGGCCAATGAGGAGGCGCAGCGTGAAGCTTTATACAGGGTACTAGGCCCGGAGAAATATCGCTTCTTCTTCGATCGCTTTCTAGAGTACTTCTTCGGACCCGAGGATGCGCGCTTTATCGCCTCACTGGGCCTGAATCTCGTGCGCATTCCGATCAACTATCGTCACTTTGAGTCGGATATGGAGCCCTTTGTGATCAAAGAAGAGGGCTTCCAGCATCTGGATCGCGTGGTCAATCTCTGTGCGGAGCAGGGAATCTATACCATTATTGATCTGCATGCTCTGCCGGGTTGCCAAAACCAGGACTGGCATAGCGATAATCCGACGCACAAGGCGCTATTCTGGAAGCATCGGCATTTCCAGGACCGGACGGTACATCTCTGGCAGGCTCTCGCTCGCCATTATCGTGATCATCCCTGGGTAGCGGGCTACAATCCCATGAATGAGCCTGGCGATCCCACTGGCGAGCTGATCGAGCCGTTCTATCGCCGCCTCTATGAGGCTATTCGTGAAGTTGACCCAAACCACATCATCTTTTTCGACGGGAACCGCTATTCGCAAGAGTTTCACATGTTCCATGAGGTCTGGCCCAACACGGTATTCACTGCCCATGACTACGCTGAGCCGGGCTTCATCTATGGCGGTCCCTATCCGGGCTATACCGATGGCCAGTACTTTGATGCCAGGGTTCTCGAAGAGGTCTTTCTGAAGCGTACCGCCTTTATGCGTGAGAAGGGCAGCCCGATTTGGATCGGCGAATTCGGTCCTGTCTATCGTGGAGAGCCAGAGGCCGATGCCATGCGCTACCAGGTGCTGCGCGATCAGTTGGAGATCTATCAGCGCTATGGGGCGAGCTGGGCGATCTGGACCTACAAAGATATCGGCCTGCAAGGCCTAGTCTATACCGCTCCTGACTCGCCGTGGAACGAGCTGCTGCGCCCGTTCCTGGAGAAGAAGGCTCGCCTTGGCGCCGATACTTGGGGCACACTGGATACGCAGATCCGCCATATCATGCAGCCGCTGGAGGAGACCTTTGCGCGTGAGTTTCCTAACTATGCCCCTTTCCCGTTTGGTGCGGGTTGGCTCATTCGCCGTCTGGTGCGCCATATTCTGCTGGCGGAGCCTCTGCTAGAAGAATTCGCGGCGCACTTCGCCGGTTTGAGCGAGGAGGAGCTTGATCGCCTGCTGCAGTCGTTCCGCTTCGAACAGTGTCTGCAGCGTGAGCCGCTCAACGACATTCTGAAGGAGTACGCCCAGCGATGACAGCGCAGTAGCAACCGCTCAGCGGCACTGGGTAAGCAAACCAAGCCGGGCGCCGGTGCTCCCATCTCTGGCGAGCAGATTTCTCCCCCCTTTGAGCACCGCGGTACCCGACCCTGGCTCCCTTTCCTGGAGAGCCGTGAGGCTCTCGCACTAGCCTCCCTGTCCCCGGGAGGAGAAACGGGCGGCTGCCATGCCTCTGCGGCATTGGCAGCCGCCCGTTTGGCTCTCCTTAGCTAGAGAAGAGACCTGCCTCTCTTTCGCTCTACTGGCTCGCCGCTACATGAGAGGAGGGCTGGCCCGCGCCGCTGGTCGCGAGCGCGGGGCTGGTCAGCGGCACAATCTCAACAATGGCGTTATAGTCAGGCATGCCAGCAGCAGTATCACAGACGCGCCGACGGATCAGGACATTGCACTCTGGCCAGAAGGCCTGCACGTTGCGCGGTTTGATCTCGTCAATGTAGATGCGGCAAGGCATGCTTTGACCATTGTCGCTCTTGACCAGAACGCGATCGCCGTGGCGCAGGCCGAGGGCAGCGGCATCCACGGCGGACATGAAGAGGCTGTCGCGCGGGGCTCCGCTCATGGTGTCCTTTTTGCCGTAGATCAGGCTATTGAACTGTTTGCCACGCCGCGTTGAAAGGATAAAGCGCCCCTCGGGCAGGTTCAGCTCTGGCGGACGCAAGACAGAGAAATGGGCCTTGCCGTCGGGTGTCTTGAACTGGCCGTCGCGGTAAAGCACGCGTCCGCCATATTGCACCTGGTCGCCTGGCTTGCGCAAGCGCTCTATGCCGGCATAGAGCGGCATAACGCGCGCGATCTCCTCGCGGATGGCCTGGGCGTTAGGGAAGATAATCCGGTCGCGACGCTCAGGATAGACGCGGGCCGCGACTTCCTGGAAGATCTCCCACTCGCAGCGTGCTTCGCCGATGCGCGGCCCAGGAATCTCGGGGGTAAAGATAATGCGACGCTCAGTACTGGTTTCAGTGCCACCACCCGGTTGCTCGTAGCGCGTTTGAGCGGGCAGCAGCACAACAGTATCCGCCGGGTCGACCAGCATCTGACTGGTCACAAAGATATCCTGATGCACGCGCAGAGGGATGCGCTCCAGAGCCTGGCGTACATAGTCTGGATCGGGCAGTACCTCCAGGAAATTGCCGCCGCTGCAGTAGAGCACATCAAGATCGCCGTCGTAAGCAGCATCGATCATCTGGACGGCGCGCAGGCCAGCCCCCTCGGGCACCTCGAAGCCCCAGAGCTGGCTGAAGCGCTCGACATCGGCAGGATTATTGACGGAGGCCCCACCCGGCAGAAGATCGGGAACGGCGCCAACTTCAGCCCCGCCTTGGACGCCGCTATGGCCGCGGATGGGCACAACGCCGCAGTGTTCTTTGCCGACCCAGCCTTGCGAGAGGGCAAGATTTACTACGGCCTTGACATTTTGGACGCCAAAGGTATGCTGGGTCAGTCCCATGCTCCAGATCAGGATACCGCTGCGCGCCTGGTGGATCAGCTCCGCGAAGCGACGCATCTCAGCGCGCGGGAGGCCGCTGTAGCGCTCTAGCGTTTCCCAATCCTGGTGGGCCAGCTCGGCTTGTAGCTCTGGCCAGCCGGTGGTATGACGGGCAATGAAGTCGTGATCAACCCAGCCCTGTTCGATGAGATACTTCAAGGTGCCGTTGAGGAAGGCAATGTCGCCACCAGTAGACACCTGGAAAAAGTCATCCATGAGCTTCGTCCCCATAACGGCGCTCTCAGGCACCGATGGCACCCAATAGCGTGTCAGGCCCGGCTCCTTGTAGGGGTTGATGACGACGATACGTGTGCCCGCCTTCTTGGCGTAATAGAGATACTTGGTAGTGACGGGCTGATTATTGGCAATATCGCTGCCGAGCAGAATGAGCAGGTCGGTACCGATCCAGTCTTTGTAGGAGACAGAGGAAGCGCCGACGCCCAGGGTCTGCTTAAGCGCGACCGTGCTGGGGGAGTGACAGACGCGAGCGGCATTGTCAATGTTGTTCGTGCCCAGAAAACGGGCCACCTTCTGGGCAACGTAGTAGACCTCGTTCGTGATGCCACGCGAGGTCAAGTAGAAGGCCAGACGATCTGGACGCGTGGCACGGATGCGCTCAGCGATCAGGTCAAGGGCTTCATCCCAGGAGACGCGCCGGAAGCCGCGATCACCGCGGTGCCGTACCATCGGATAGGGCAGGCGACCGAGCTGGCGCAACTGGGGGCTGGAGAGCTGCTTGAGGCCCTCCAGGTCGTTGACAAGGCGCTCCCAGGGCATTGCCCCCATTGTATTGAGCTGGAGCAGATTGAGGCGGATAGTACACAGATGGATACCGTCCATCGTCCAGTCGCGCATGCCGTAGGTGCCAAGAGCGCAGCCGTCGCAGCAGCCGCGCGTCAGGATGCGCCAGGCATAGAGCGGATGGCGACGATTCTGCCAGACAGTGCGTGCAATCTCTGTAAAGTGGTGAGGCTTGCGCTCACCCAGCCCGAAGGGTTTCCAACTGGCCCACAAACGCGGTGAAAGGAGCTTGCTTACAGCCATAACCTCGCCCTTTCTCTGGCTGAACGTCTACTTTCGTGCGAGCGAAAGAACATTCACAAGATGAAGACTGCTATACTGCCGATTGTCTTAGTTGAGCGACACCGCACCAGTTCAGAAGAGATCTCAGCTCTTTCTGAACAGTAGAGGCACAGGCAAGCCCAATCTGACAGCTACCTGTTGTGGTGGTCTGCTTGCCTGTGCCCAGGCCGATCAGGGCAAATGGAATTATGCAGGAGCGGCCTCGCTCACAGCCTCGGCCTCGCTACGCGGCGGACGCGTGACGAGCGGCAGCAGGAAACTGAGGGCCATGAGGATAGCCAGGGCCACCAGCGCTACGACATAGCCGCCGGTGCGGTCCTTGACCTGAGCGATCAGGATCGGCCCGAGCACGCCGCCGGCGCTCCAGGCTGTCAGCATCAGACCGTAGATCGAGCCAGCGTTTTTCGGGCCGAAGTAGTCCGCAGTAAAAGCGGGCATAGTGCCGAAGCCGCCGCCGTAGCAGAGCGCCACAATCAGCGCTGGTACCAGAATGATAGCGAACGACTTAATAAAGGCAGCCATCAGCAGGAAGAGCACCACCTGCAGAGCAAACATGACCATAAAGACCTGACGTCGCCCGATCAAGTCAGAGAGCCAGGCCCAAATAAAGCGTCCGCAGGCGTTGAAGATCGAGATCAGACTAACAAAGAGCGTGGCCAGGGTATCGGGGGCACCGCCGCCAAGGGCGATCTGCTTAGCCTGAGAGATCATCGAGATGCCAGCGGTCACATTGAGGGCGAGGATGCCCCAAAGGGCGTACCATTGCCAGCGTGTCAGGGCTTCGCTGGGAGTGAAGTCGCGGGCGGCGCGCTGCGCGATCACCTGGGCGCTGGGGGTCCAGCCGGCGGGACGATAGTCGGCGGGCGGATTAGCGTAGAATTGAGAAGCGAGGCCGATCAGGATCAGATAGATGATCCCCAGCGTCATGAAGGCTGGGCCAACGCCGTGAGACTGCACACCGCCGCCATAGGCGCTCATCAGCAGAGGGCCTACCTGTGAGACGATGACTGCTCCGCCGCCGAACCCAAAGACAGCCAGGCCGGTCACCATACCACGCTTATCGGGAAACCACTTGACCAGGGTCGCCACAGGCACAATGTAGCCAAGACCCATGCCCAGGCCTCCCAAGACGCCGTAGGCCAGGCAGAGAAGCGCTAGCTGATTGCCAGTGAAACCGGACAGGAAGACCCCTAATCCATAGCAAACAGCCGCGGTTGTTCCCACAATGCGGGGGCCTACGCGGTCCATCCAGAAGCCACCGATGGCCGCAGCGATCCCCAAAACGAGGATGGCGATCGTGAAGGGCAGCGTTGCCTGCGTGTTATCCCAGCCGTACAGCTTTTGCAGCTGAGATGAAAAGACGCTCCAGGCATAGACCGAGCCAAGCGCAAGCTGCATCACAATGGCAGCGATGACAATAATCCAGCGATTGCGTACCTGCATCGTCGAGGTGGCGGTTGCCATAAGCTCATCCTTTCTGGCTGCTAGCTCCGCTAGCCTTGCCCTGATGGGCTGGCTGCAATGCCAGCCTTCGTGCTCACCGTTGCCGGCTGCTCACAGCTACGAGAACGGACCTGGGGAAATAGTGGCTGCTTACAGGCTGACTGATCCAGGCTGATGAGCCGTGGAGGCCAAAACTATCCCGGCGGTGGGCGCCAAGCATGGCGGCGCGTCTCGACCCGATGCGGCGCGCGCCACGCATTTCAGCATCCTGCCAACAGACTGGTCGATCAGTAAACTCCTCCTCTGGCCACAGTCAGCCAGGCCGCTATGCTGAAGAGAAGGAACGGGCCCCAGGCTGCTTTCCCGGCGTCAGAACCGGTCTGCCAACCGTACAGGAGCGGTGGCTGATTGCCACTGCCGGGGCAGGCTGCTCCTCCCCCTCCTGCTGACCCTCCGCCCTGGTGCCTATTCACAGAGCAAAGATAGAGATTGGCCCCATGCGCCAGAGATACAGGAGAATAAGGGGAATATCCTGACCCGAGCACTGCGCACGCACGTTGGAGGAAAAGCCTCAGTGGCCCGAGCTGAGACTTTCACCGCCCGGCTCTTCGCTCAGGGAAACAGTATGTTGAGGAGCTGTGATAATCTACGATAAGTATACCAGACTCCTTTGAGTCAATCAAGTCCATCTCTGTTTAATCTCAGAAAATCTATTGCAGTATGTTTTAGTGGCGAGAACAGTATTTATCACTAGCGAAGCTCAGTTTGCCAATCTCGACCTGTGAAACCGCTACTGCCTCAGCGGGCAAGACACGTAGTCCAAAGCCGGAGAAGAGGAGAATGACCAGCGAGCCGACCAAGGATAATCAGAAGAGCGATGGCAGGCTCCAACCTCGCCATCTGCGAGCCATCAGAGCAGGGAGCCTGCGAGTGCTTGCACTGGGCAGCGAGTCTGAAAGCGAGATGCTGGCGCGTCACTTCCTACGCCAGGGTTGGAGCCTTCGGCGCACGCCCCATTTTCTTGCCTTTCGGCGCCAGCAGGCAAGAGAAGAGGAGCGGGTCCTTATTCATCGTCTGAGCATAGAGGAGAGCGATAACCGTCTCGTTGACTATCTTCAGCAGGAACTGGTCAGCATTGGTTGGCTACAGGGAGAAGACGATTTTAATGCTACCCTGAACGCCCTCATCGTCTCCTTTGGGCCGACAGAGCCTCTGCAAGCCTGGCGTCGCTTTGCCCTCAACACGTTCGCCCGGCTCAGCGCCCTGATCGCTCCGGCTCCGCCAGGCGTGGACCCTGGTGAGAAGAAGGACAGTGGTGAAACTATCACTGCCTTCGCGGCTATCTACCGCCGTTTACTCACTCTGCTGCAAGGAGGCAGCCTGCTTGATGTCGGCTGCGCCTGTGCCTATTGGCCGCTGCTCGTTGTCAAGGGAGGCCATTGCTCGCCGGGACCAATTGTCGCCGTTGATCGCCGAGTCGAGGCCCTACGCTTATCGGCCTTAGTGGCCGAAGCCCTGGGTTTGACGGATCGTCTGCATTTAGTGCAGCTCGATCTGCTGCAGCCGGCCTTTCTTCGCCTGGGGCAGTTTGATACCGTGACTGCCATCCACCTGCTGGAGCATCTAGATGAAAGCGATCTGCCGCGCGCGCTCGATCAGCTACTTCACGTCACTCGCCGACGTCTTCTCATTGCCGTTCCCTATGAGGAACGCGCCCAAGAGTGCTATGGACATCGTCAGATTTTCTCGGCGGAGAAACTGCAGTTCTGGGGCCAATGGTGCTGTGAGCGACTGGAGGGGCGGGCCTCCTACTGGTGTGAGGACCTCCTTGGAGGATTGCTTGTGATCGAGCGCCTTGGCCATCCTGGCTGACAGCGGCCCGCGGGCGAAGGGGCCAACCAGAAAAGGGCACTGAGCGCATCTCTCTCTGATGGGAGATGCGCTGGTCCGCGGCAGCATCAACAGGAATGGGGCAGGCCAATTCCCGAGCCTGCCCCGACGGGAGAGAGTGGTCCGTCCCGGGCGGAACCAGGTTCCATCTCAGCGGGACGGACCGCTGATTGAGACGGAGGCGCTAGACGATCGTACAGGCAGTGCCATTCAGATAGAAGGCTGTCGGCGACGGATTACTGCCGCTCCAGGTCCCATTGAAGCCTGGATAGACCGAAGAGCCTGGCGGGATCGAACCATTGTAGCTGGCGTTCGTAATCGTCACCTGGTTCCCTTGCTGGGAGAAAACACCGTTCCAACCCTGGGTTACCGTCTGGTTGCCAGGGAAGGTAAAGGTGAGTGTCCAGCCATTAATAGTCGTAGTTCCGGTGTTAGTCACCGTCAGGTTCGCTGTAAAGCCACCGGGCCATTGATTCACAGCGTAATGGACACTGCATTTTAAGCCTGCCGTAGCGGTCGGTGTAGGCGTCGGCGACGGCGTTGCCGCCGGAGTAGGAGTCGGCGTCACCGTAGGGCGAGGCGTGGGCGTCGGAGACGGCGTCGGACTCGGCGTCGGAGTGACAGCCGTCGTCGGCGTGGGGGTCGCTGTCACAGTTGCCGTAGGAGTCGGCGTCGTCGCGGCGCCAGCGATATCGCCGTAAACGATTCCGAAACCGTTCGTGCCCAGGTAGACGCGACCATAGATGCGCGGGTCGCCCGTAATCGTTGTAATGTTGCCGTACTGATGCTGACTGTCGTTAATCAGCACCCAGGTATTACCACCGTCGTCGGAGCGGAAAATGCCGCGCACATTGCCAACGATGCCGCTGATATAAATCGCCGGATAGCTCTGGCCGGGGGCAGGCATGCCGAAGCCAATCTTATCAGCACCTGCCAGGCTGGTCAGCTTCGTAAAGGTCTGACCGCCATCGGTTGAATGCCAGAGACCATAGTCGCTGGTCCAGGCGTTGCCACCGGCCACCCAGACATCGCCCTCACGGCCCGGCACAGCCTTCACCACCACCGAATCTCCGGCCTGGGGCAGGCCTGTCGCCGAAGAGGCCGTAAAGGTGGCGCCGCCATCCGTACTGTACCAGAACTTCCCCTGTCCGTAGGCGTAGAACTTCTTCGGATTCACACGGTCCGAGGCCACGACAGCATTCTGCGGCACATTGGCCGAGGCCACCCAGCTATTACCATTGTCGGTCGAATAAGAGACCGGAGCGTTCACCGGGGCCCACAGCACACGGCTGGCATCTGCCGCAGCGGCCACTGTGCCACCGTTCTGCGAGACGCCGGGGATGTCCTTATTCCCAGCGAACCAGGTAGCCCCGCCATCGTAGCTGAAAGCGGTGCTGGTCACTGGTGGGCTGGCGCTGGGGTTACCATAGCCGACGCGCACCATAAAGTTCGGGTTCAGCTCAGCGTAGTCGATGGCGGCATACGAACCGGCGTAGGGGATGTAGTACATCTCCGGCGGAGACTTGGTTAGATCGTCGTGGCGGAAGCCGCTCACATCGGCCATCGTGCTATAGAGATGAGCATTGGCCGGCGGACTCACCAGATCGGTAACGTATTCCTCCTCGATGCCCAGAGCTGTACTCTTAAAATTCACAATGCCGCCATTCTGGTAATTATCCCAGGCCGTCAGATTATTGGTCGCATAGAGCGTGGCGCCGGTGCCATACATCATGCGATCCGAATTGAAGGGATCGATGTTCATGCCCTCGATCATCCAGCCCAGCTTCACCGCCGGCACTGGCGGCACTGGGTTCTTATTGCCGAAATCAAGCCAGGGAGCGTTCGAAACATCGATCGTGTAGTAGAGATTGCGATTAGGATAGCTGGCCCAGGTCCAGATAGGTTCCCAGGTGGCGCCGCCGTTGGTCGTGCGGAAGAGCTGGGCATCAGGCCACCACGAATTAACACTGGCTACCACGATCGTCCCAGGATGCTGCCAGTCGACCGCCAGGCCGCCGTAGCCAAAGTAATCGTTGGCGCTATCGGAGCCGGGCACGGGACTGATCTTCGTCCAGGTCCCTGTACTGGGCGTAAACTTCCAGACATCGCCACGGCTCCCATTGTAGGGACCCTCCCAATCGCTGTAAGTCACATACAAGGTCCCTTGTGAATCAACCTTTCCCTGGTGGGGCAGATAGCCAGTAGAAGCATCGCTGGTCGTGCTCCAGGTGGCGCCGCCGGTGCAGGTCACAGTCGTGCCACTGACGCTGCAGGTCGGCTCGCCCGGGATAGGCGCCCAGGTTGCACCGGCATCGGTGCTGCGATAGATGTTGTAGGCTCCGCTGCGGTTGTCTGCAACCCCAACATAGATCGTTTTGGTGGGGCTGCCTGGCGTGCCAGTCGAGGGATCAAAGGTGACCCAGACTACGCCGACAGGATCACTGAGATAGCCGGTGGGATCGTTGGGGTTCTCGGCGAAGGGACCGGTGTCAGGGAAGTTGGTCACCTTGCTCCAGGTCACACCGTAGTCAGTGCTGCGCCAGAGACCATTGCCGCTACGGGCACCAAAGTAGAGAATGGCGTCGTCGTTGGGGTCAATGGCCAGGCGCTCGCCCATGCCGCGCCCGGGCATGTTACCGCCCATCTTAAAGGGCATCTGCGTGATCTGGAAGGTATTGCCGTAGTCGGTCGAGCGCAGGATGACCCCGTTTTGGTTGGTCCAGTTATTGGTGTACATGCCGGCGGCGATGTAGAGACGGTTGGGCTGGACGGGATCAGTGGCGATGCTCTCGACGCCAGCCATGTTCCAGTTGTCGGGGGTCACCCAGGACATCAGTTGAATCCAGGTGCCGGTGTTGGGGTCCCAGCGGTAGGCTCCTCCGATGTCTGTGCGCGCGTAGATCAGATCCTTCTGTTTGGGATTGAAAATCACGTCGACAACATAGCCACCGCCACCACCAGTAACCACATTGCGCCAGGTGTAGGCCTGCGTGGCCGCGGGGGCTGCGCTAGCGGCGCGCGGGGAGCGCACGCTAGCCAGAGCGATGGTGAGCAGCAGCATGGCACAGAGAAGGAGCAAAGGCAGAGCCCGCCTGACCCACTCGTGCCATCGCTGCCATCTGCGGGGAGGTGAAACGTGTTCTACCATAGCAGCACTCCTTTGCAGCGGTAGTGATCAGGAAGTACACTGAGCAAGCATTTGACACCGGCGCGGGGAGAGCCTTGCTGTTCGCTCGTTCATACCGGCTCCTATACGCGATGGTATCGCTCCCGGGAGCGATACCACAAGAGCAAGGGCTGAGCAGATAGTAGGCAGATGTGCAGCAGCAGTGCACCGACCCAGGCCGGGGCCAGCCCAGAAGGCGGAGAGGAGGGATCGAAGTGATTGGGGTGCATAAATGTACAATTAGGGTGCATTGACACGACTGGAGGTTGCTACGAGCGAGCGGTAATGCTACAATAGCAATCGTAAACGGTTCCGTAATCGGTTACATAACGAATGAAACTGTTGTGATCTGCATTGTTAGGAAGCATCTCTCATTGTACGGCGGCTGGCAGTATCGAGAGTGTACAATCGAGAGAGTGAGCAATGCAGAGAGCAACGGAACGCTGTGAGGTTGCGATCAGCAAGCAAAGGCCGTCACAGAACTGCAGAGCAGGATGCTCTCAGCAGATCAGCCAATGCTGCGAGGTCTTTGGAGGAGACACGCATGCCGACCCCAAATCGTCGCCTTAGGCAGGCACGCGAACTACGAGGTTGGTCCCAGGCCAAAGTTGCGGAGCAGATCGGTACCGATGCCACCACAGTCAGTCGTTGGGAGCGAGGATTATTTTCCCCGACCCCTTACTTTCGTGAGAAACTCTGTCAGCTCTTTGGCAAGAACGCCGAAGAGCTAGGGTTACTAGACAACAGCAAGGAGCAGCCCGAAGGGAGCGGGGCTGCGGCGATGGCGCCAGCGGTTGTGAGGACAGAAGTCGGGGAGAATGGTCATCCCTTCCCCTGGGGCGTGCTACCACCTCAAGCGCCTTCCTGGCAGCAGCGCACAGATACCTTTGCCTATATTTTACAGAGCGCGGTGCATGACGTGCAGGCACATCTCCTGTGGGAAGATGCCTATGTGCGCGTACTGCAGGGCCAGAGGGCGCAGGCGCAGCGCTCGGGGGAGGCCAGTCTGAGCGCCTTCGAGCAAGTCGGGCATATCAACGCTGCCGTCCTGCGCGAATGGTTACAGCAGCACGGCCTGCTTACCTCTTCCTCATCCTCCTCCTCCTCTTCTACTGAGGTTGTTGGTTCACCCGGGTCTCAACAGCACCAGCCGCCATCTTCTACCGTGTCGGCGTCGGGTTCCGGGTCTGGGACCACTGAAAGGCCAGTGGGAGCCATTCGCCGCTTTGGCTATGGCAGGAGCCTGGGTTTCCTCCTGGTGCTCATGATCGTAGCTGCGGTGATCCTCTGTGGACTCTCGATTGGTCAGCTACAGCCTACAGTTCTTTCCTCGCCTCGCCTTGCTGGCTCTGGGCAGGATGCCCGCGCAGTTGCGACAGCTTCTCCAACAAGAGCGGCCACCCTTTCGTCTTCTACTCCCACTACCACAGCTGCCAGGTCAGCGATGACACCTCAACCTGGGCAGCCCGCTCCCTCCCCTACGATCCCGCCTCAAGCCACCTCGCCTGTTCCTGCTGCCGCTGCTGCTACTTCTGCTTCTCTCATGATTACGGTTAATCCGGCCAAGTTGACCCCTCGTGACTGCGTTCTTGAGGCTCTGGGCTATCGTTGTACGTTAACGCTGTGGCCTTTCACGGGCCAGGCGAGCAAGCTCTCCTGGCAGGCTAGCAGTCGAGATCTTCCTGTGCGCTTCAATCCGCCGGGAGGTACCTGCACGCCGGGTCAGCCGTTTGAGGTGATTGCCTACATTGTAAGCAGCTCAGGTCAGCAGGGGCACCTCCTCTTTGCTTTCACGATCCCATCTTCGGGCGCCACATACACGCAAGTTGTGCTCTGGCAAGACTAGCCGGCGAGTATGCTGCCGGTCCGCTCACTGATTGGGCTGTCTCTCTGCTCCGCTGGCCAGTTGGCCCGGGGCCTGTCCTATCACGGCCTACCTAGCTCTCTGGCGGGTAACGGTTGGTCTGGTCACGGCGGCATCGCTCGGTAAAAGCTCAGGCACCCGGCGCGCAGTGTGAAGAGGTTCACCCTCTCCGCTGCCCGTCAGGTGCCTAGTGACTGTCTACCGGGTGTTCTTGTGGGCATAGGGCAGCTAGGATAGAGTATCTTTCCACCAGCACTGAGCGGGCTTCCTCAAGGGCAGAGGATCAGGCCTTCTCGCTCACTCAAAGGAGGTGATCCAGCGTCGCAGAGTGATGGCTTTCGCATCCCCTCTCCGTTCGCGTGCCCTTCTCCGCTCAGCTCGCTCACCGCTGGCTGGCGGGGTGGCCAGGCGTTGCTAGGAGAGAGAGGGGAAGAGATGTCTCTGCTCTGGGTCACTCTGCGGCTGATGTGAGAAGCTTCCATTTATTCAGCATCTGCTTGTCTTTTGCTTCCGTGTGTGGGCCATACCCCACCTGCAGTCGTTTGCCCGAGGAGAAAGCTTTGCGACAGCAGGAAGACCGTGAAAGGAAAGAGAGACCTATGAGCACTTTCCACATAGGGGTACGTGTCAGGAGCAGGGTCACGCTCTCGGCGGTGGCGCTACTAATGCTAGGGGCCTTGCTTCTGCTAACAACCTGTCTGGTCGGCCCGTTCCATCGTCCCACCTCGGTGCGGGCGGCACCGGCTTTCAACTACGGTGAGGCGTTGCAGAAGGCCATTTACTTTTATGAAGAGCAATCGTCTGGTCCCAAGCCATCGTGGAACCGCGTGCCGTGGATCGGTGATTCGGCCACAAAAGATGGCTCCGACGTCGGGTTGGACCTCACGGGAGGCTGGTATGATGCCGGCGACCATGTGAAGTTCGGCTTGCCGATGGCCTACACTGTGACGATGCTCTCATGGGGGGTGATTCAGTACCGCAATGCCTTCGTCCAGGATGGGCAGCTCCCCTACATTCTCAACAATATTCGCTGGGCAACTGACTACTTTATCAAAGCCCATCCCTCACCAAATGTCCTCTATGGACAGGTAGGTGACCCGAGCGCCGATCATGCCTTCTGGGGGCCGGCGGAAGTCATGCAGATGGCCCGCCCTGCCTACAAGATTGATCCGAGCTGTCCTGGTTCCGATCTGGCCGGCGAGACCGCTGCTGCGATGGCTGCCGCCTCGATCGTTTTCCAGCCGACAGATCCCACCTATGCCAGTACGCTGCTTACCCATGCCAAGCAGCTCTATACTTTTGCCGATACATACCGTGGCAAGTATGATGCCTGCATCACAGCGGCTAGCGGCTACTATACCTCGTATAGTGGCTACAACGATGAGCTGGTCTGGGGAGCGATCTGGCTCTATCTGGCCACGAACGATAGCAGCTATCTGACCAAAGCTGAGAATTATTACAACAATCTCAGCTATCAGTCGCAGACCAATGTCCACTCCTACCAGTGGACCATTAGTTGGGATGATGTGTCCTATGGCTGCTATATCCTGATGGCCGAGATCACAGGCCAGCAGCAGTACAAGGATGACGCTCAGCGCTTTCTGGATTGGTGGACGGTTGGGGTTAATGGTTCGCGTGTGACTTATTCGCCGGGCGGCGAGGCTTTCCTTGATAGCTGGGGCTCGCTGCGCTATGCAGCTAACACCGCTTTCCTGGCCCTGGTGTATGCCGACTATCTTGGCCCGAGCAACCCGCTGTATTCGCGCTATCACGATTTCGCTGTCCAGCAGATTAACTATATTCTGGGGGCTAATCCGCGCAACTGCAGCTACATTGTAGGCTTCGGTTCCTGCTACCCTCAGACGCCGCATCATCGTGAAGCGCACGATTCGTGGACGAACGACATTAATAATCCGACGTACGAGCGTCATATTCTCTACGGGGCGATGGTCGGCGGTCCCAGCTCGCCCAATGACCAGTTTACTGATAATCGTCAGGATTATCAGACGAACGAGCCTGCTGATGACTACAATGCCGCCCTGGTGGGCGCCCTGGCTCGCCTCTATCAGGAGTATGGCGGCAGCCCGGTCGCTTCGTTGCCCGATAAGCCCAAGGATGATGACGAGATCTACGTGACGGCGGCGGTCAACGCTTCGGGGAGCAACTTTACTGAGATTAAGGCCATCTTTATCAATAAGAGTGGCTGGCCGGCGCGCGTGACTAATAACTTGTCGCTGCGCTACTACTTTACGCTGGAGCCGGGCGTGACGCCGAGCATGCTCACGCTGAGCATGAATTACACCGAGTGCGGCAACCAGATTTCAGGGCCGACGCAGTACTCAGGCAACATTTACTATGTGACGGTGAGCTGTGCCGGTGTGCCGATCTACCCGGGCGGACAAAGCAACTATCAGAAGCAGGTGCAGTTCCGCATTACCAGCTCTGGAGCCTGGGACCCAACCAATGACTGGTCATATCAGGGTGTGGCGACGCCTGCCGGAGCGACACCGGTCAAGGTGACCAATATCGTGGTCTTTGATGGGAATACTCAGGTTTGGGGAACGCAGCCCAATGGCACCGGACCAACGCCCACGCCAACACCGACAGCGACAGTGACACCCACCGCCACACCGACAGCGACGGCGACCAGCACGCCGACGCCGTCGCCCACGCCGCGGCCTACGCTGACCCCAACGGCGGCGCCCAGCCCCAGCCCGACGCCTACGCCGAGCCCTGCTCCTAGCCCGACACCCACTCCTACGCCGGTGTCCGGGGCGAGCTGTCGTGTGCAGTATGTGATCACGAGTCAGTGGCCAGGCGGCTTCGGGGCAGTAATCAACATTACGAATACGGGGACGACGACGATCAACGGCTGGACGCTGCAGTTTACCTTCCCGAACGGGCAGACGGTCACGCAGGGCTGGAACGGGAGCTTTAGCCAGCAAGGGAGCACGGTGACGGTGACGAACCTGTCGTACAATGGGACGATACCGCCGGGGACGACGTTGAGCAATGCGCCGGGCTTCAACGGGACCTGGAACGGGACGAACTCGCCGCCGACTTCCTTTACGCTGAATGGTATGACCTGCTCTACCTCTTAGCGTAGCAGCGCAGATCGCTGTGAGCTAGTGTGGGACGTGTTTGCTGGGCGGTGGAAGAGAGGACCGCTGGTGAGAATGGGGCGATCGATTGGTGGGGAGGGCACTGAGCGCGCGCTCTTGCTCACCAGCGGTGATCACAAGGGCAGATAAGACCTCCTCTCTTCTATCCCGTCGCCTCTAGCTGCAAGGAAGGGGGAGGTAGCTCCAGAGAGCTACCCTCCCCCTTCCTGCTTGTTGTGTCGGAGTGCCCGCGCGAGACTGTGGCGGCTGACTGGCTCTCCCCTTGCTGGTGCTCCCACCTTCCGCCTTTCCCGCGGCCTTGGTCCTTTTGCTCGCTGGAGGTGGGCGGTCAAGCGCTGTCCCTTCTCTGTCCGATTGCCGGGGGCTCTTCTTTGGGGAGATCTGGCATGGCTGGGAGAGGAAGGCAGGCCAGGCATGCTCTCCCCGAAGGGGGCCGCTGTGACTGGTGGCCCTTGAGAGGCCAATGGTGGCACCGGGCTGGTCTATGGGAGCAGCGACCCCCTTTGCTTCGGCTGATTAGGGGCAGAGCACATGGATGAAGGCATGACCGCCGTTGCTGCGTGGAATGCCGACGATCCAGTACTGACCATCGATCTGAGTGATCTGGTCAAGCTCACCGGCGTTATCTGCTGTATCCTGAAGAACCTGCCACTGATGGCCATCCCAGTGGCCGATGAAAGGCTGAAAAGCGTTGCTGCCATCGCGGATACGACCGACGACCCAGACGCCACCCGAGCTGCTGACCGCTACGCTCGCCAGCCAGTTGCTGCTGTCGGGGGGCACCGCTGGCGTATCAATGATCTTCCAGCTCTGGCCGTCCCAGTGCTCGCTTAACAGCCGATTGCTCGCGCTACCTACGGCCCACAGATCGTTACTATTGGGGCCGTCGAGGGCGTAGAGGGCACCACCGCCAGAGGGCGTTAAATCGGGACTGGCGACCACGCTCCACGCTTGGCCGTTCCAGTGCTCGATGACGGGCTGATTTACGCTTTTGCCGTTGCGCAGCACGCTACCGTAGCCTACTGCCCATACGTCATTGCTGGCGAAGGCCTTGACGCTGGTAAACTGAAGGCCACTCACCGGCTCAGGATGCTTGACCACGCTCCATCGCTGGCCGTCCCAGTGCTCGATCAGCGAAGCCAATGGCCCACGGGCAGGAACCTGGAAGCCTACCGCCCAGACATTATCACTGGCGGTTCCCGAGACTGCGACCAGGGTGTTTTTGCCACCAGGAGCGCCATCGGGGGCGGTCACAACGCTCCAGTTCTTGCCATCGTAGTGGGCTGTGAAGGGATGGGAGGCGAGGCCATTTGTGAGCTGCTCTCCTACTGCCCAAATATTATCTGGGGCGATCTCGACCATGTTACGCAGTACAAGCTGAGCTGAGAGTGGCCGAAATGACACGCTCCATTTTTTCCCGTCCCAGTGCATGATACCGGCGCCGATGCTCCAGACATCATGAGAGGAACGGCCTGCAATGCCAAAGCCAACGAAGTTGGTAGACAGGCCTTGAGGTGGGGCACACCACGGTTTGGCGGGAGCCTGGGCTCCGTTCTGCACGCCTGCTGTGGGGCCAGAGCTGTGCCAGCTTTGTAGCAGGAGGAAGGTTCCGCCGGCAATGACGCAGAGAGCTACGAGCAGAACGGTGAGAAGCTTGACACGGCCTGAGAAACCGCGTGGCCGCTCCTCTTTTGGCTCTGCAGGCGGTCTATTTTCGGGAGGAGGGGGCGGTGTATAAGGAGAAGCAGTATGAAATGTGTACGGTGTACGCTGTTGGTCTTCCATCATACGCTAGAACCCCTGTCACACGAATGAATTGTTGACCTTATAAAATGGATGAAGGCGGCGGAGCGCTCCGCCGCCTTCACTCTTCTCGACATCAAGCAGACCCATGCAACTGGAGACTATAGCTCAGCTAGTGCTACAGGCCACGCCGTTCAGCGTAAAGGAAGTCGGCGGCGAGTTCGTCCCGTTCCAGGTCCCGTTGAAGCCCGGCGCATTGCTCAACGTCGTCCCCGGCGGTATCGTCCCATTGTACGACAGGTTCGTCACCGTCACCGTGCTCCCTTGCTGGCTAAAGCTCCCGTTCCAGCCCTGCGTGACCGTCTGCCCGTTCGGGAAGGTAAACTGCAGCGTCCAGCCGTTGATCGTCGTCGTCCCCGTATTCGTAATGTAGATGATGGCTCCGAAGCCGCCCGGCCACTGACTCGTAATCACATACTGCACACGACAGCTCAGGCCCGCGCTTGGGGTCGGACTGGGCGTCGGTGTAGGTGTCACCGTAGGCCGTGGCGTAGGTGTCGGGGTCGGCGTGCTGGTCGCCGTCGCCGTCGGCGTCACCGTAGGCCGCGGGGTAGGTGTCGGGGTCGGCGTGCTAGTCGCTGTCGCCGTCGGCGTCACCGTAGGCCGTGGCGTGGGTGTCGCCGTTGGTGTGCTTGTGCTGGTCGCTGTCGCCGTCGCTGTGGGCGTTGGCGTACCGGAAGACGAGGGCGGGAAGAGGATATCCACATCAGCCATCGCCATCGCGATATCGGCCTGAGCCCAGAAGCGATGGTAGTTGAATGTGGGAGCAGGACCGCCATTCAGATAAGCCTGCACCTTGGGCCAGTTCGGATCTTGTGTATACTTCGGACGCTCCGTCAGGAAGGTCGTCGACGAATTCAGCGTCGCGCCCTGGGCATTCTTGCCGGTCCAGCCTGAGGGGATATACACCGAGTCATTGAACTGGTTATAGTCGGTGCGGGTCTCGGGATTGGAGACACCGATGCTATCCGAATAATTGTTCCACATGTCGTCCAGCAGCGTCTGAGCCAGCGTGCGCGAAGAGGTATCGCCCGACTTCGCAGCGTAGAAAAGCAACGTCTTGGCCAGCGCTGCCGTCACCCCCACGTCCGTGGTCGTATCGACCACTGTCACGTGAAGATTCGTATTGGGCACAGGCGTTGAGTTGGCCGTCCAGTTCTGCGATGGCTGGCCGCTCCAATTCAAGGTCGAGGGGATCGAGTAGGTGCCGTTGGAATTGACCGTTGTCACCGACTTCGCCCAGGCGACCCACTTATCGAGGATCGACTTAGCGGTCGCGTTGCCGGTCACATAGTAGTACTCGGCCAGGCGCTCCATCGACCAGGCCTGGAAGCCGAACCAGTTATTGCTAGGAGGATCATGATAGACAGGCTCCCAGTCGTAGGCCATGCCGTAGAAGGTCGGGTCCCCGGCGGGAGGCGTGCCATAGTGACCATCCCAGCTATTGGTTGCCCCACCAGCGATAGCGCCCTCGGCAGACTGGAGCCACTGATAGAATTGCAGCTGACGCTGTAGGCTGGTCGCCCAGTCGCTTGGCGCGGTCGGCGACTTCGGCTCAAGTGCGGGGACGTTGCTCAAAGCCCAGGCTGCCAGCGGGTTCTGATAACCCTGGTGGGCAGCGCTGGAACCGATGCGCCAGGCCCAGTTACCGGCGGAAGGCAGAGCGCCGCCCCAGGCATAGTACCAGCCAAGCAAGTAGGTCGCGCTGTTCTTACCGGTACCTGCCGGGCAGCTTGGACTCTGACAGCCCAGCGTCTTGAAGTACTTATCGAACAGGCTGTAGCGCAGATAGTCGCCCATCTTGGCAGCCTCGGCGATCTGCGCAGAGATCGTGCTGGCCTGGCCTTGGGCGCTGGCCCAGGTGTAGGCCCAGTAGGCGGCCTGGATGGTGCGCGCATCGGCATCGGGGGCGTCGGTATAACGCCACTGCTGCTGATAGCTGCCACCGGAAGCCGGCTTGGTGAAGAGGCTCAGGAAGCCGGTGCCATCGTTGCTGCCCCACGTGAAGGTCTCGCACTCAGGATGGACGACCGTCTTCCAGACCGACTCTGACGAGCCGCGCTGGTAGGAGTTGATGTAAGAGGGCTTGGTCGTGCCATCGCCGCAGTGGCCATAGCCGTACCAGTTATCGGTATCGAGCAGCCAGGGCATACCGTAGATATCAGGTGTGCCGTAGGTCTGCTGCAGCTCATTGAAGAGAGGATCTTGCCCAACGGGTACGCTCGAATCGAGCTGTACCGGATAATCGGTGATATTGGGTGACTCCGGCGCATACTGAGCGGGGCTGCTGGGGTTGTAGCCACTGTTGGTCGGCTGATCAGCATGCGCAGGAATCATATACTTGTCCATCGTTTGCCAGGCGTTAATGAAGGGCTGCCAGTTGCCCGTCACCTCGCCATAGGTCGCCTCCAGCCAGATCCAGAAGCTGAAGGTCTCAGAGGTCGTCTCGTGCCCATAGTCGGGGGCCTCGACGATCAGCGTCTCCACAGAATGGTAGGGAATGCCCAGCGAGCTGAAGTAGCCATTCGCCGGATTCTTGATCTCGTTATAGAGCGTCAGAAAGCGTTGCGTGTAGACCGATGTGGCTTGAGCTGCGCTGGTGCTCTGGTTATTGGCCGCCCGCGTGATGGTCAGTTGCTGGAGGCCAAGGACTCCGCCAACTAGCAAGGCGAGCATCACCAGCGCCAGCGACGCGGTGCGCAAAATCCTTTTTCGATTCACACTAACCTCCTTGCTATCAAACTGCACCGGAAATCTTCACTGGCAGGTCTGTTTGCTGCCCTCTTGCTCGCAAGAGACGGTATACATCGCTGCCTTCTGCTCGTTCCCCGGGACGAGGGCAGACTATTCCCTTCGGAAAAGCTCCGAGCAGCATACCTGCTCACTCTCACCTCCTTCCTTTCACTCGCGAGGCTCTCAGGCCTCTCTTCCTCTCTTTCGTCTCCTTCGCTCCGTTTACCTGGTCCTGCATGCCTTTCCGCAACCGCTTACGTGACCGGTTACGGAAACGCTGTATAAAAAAGACCCGTGACTGCAGGGAACCTGCGGTACCCCTATTGTAGGAGAGCCAGCGTAGCGGGGGCAACGGCAGCTACTAGGCAGCCTATGAGCAGATAGTAAGCGTAGGGGGTAGCGGACAAACTGACAGCCAGGGCCAGCGGGCGGGATGAGCGGCAGTGAAGAACAGCAGACCTTGACCACTGGCACTCGAAGGAAAGCAGAAGAGGCAGGCGCTGTTCAGATCTGTTTAGTGGATGTCTAGTAACTGCTCTGGTAGAGGTATTGGCTATCAGGTATAGTACTCTCTGTTCCAGGCCAGGGCTGTTTAGGAACGAATGGCTGCAACCCTCGCGCTGCGCTGGACGGGCAGAGAACATGTCACGAATGAGCAATAGACCAGACGAGCAAGGAAAGACCTCAGAACCGCGCTCCTGGGGGCAGATCTTTGGTTGGCTCGTCTCCAGGCTGATAACAGTAGCCACCGTACTTAGCCTCCTGCTTATAAGCGTAGCCTGTGGCAATTCCGCTCAGCAAGAGGAAATGACTCGCTCGTCAGCAACGAGCACGAGCGCAGCGACCGGAGCAGCCAGCGCCACAACGACAGCCAGTGTTGACAGCACAGCGCCGCCAGCGCCGGCCTGGGATAGTGCTGATTTACACGTACCTGGCAACTTCGTACTGGTCCTTCCCTTGCAATTCACACTGGCCAGAGGCGTAGTCATCAGCGATAGCGATGTCACTCCCCTTGATGAGCAGACCATCCGCAATGAAATCACAGAAGAGCTGCGCCATCTCCTCTTTGTGATTGACAGCAACAGCACCATGAAGGTCTATAGTCCTGGAGTCCCGCCCGTCAGCGCTCATCTCGGAGTAGCAGCCAATGGGGGAGTGCAAATCACCTACAGTCAGAACATCGATTCGCAAGCTGGAACTGTCTCCATTACCTTTGAAGGAACCTTGCTCAAAGAGCAATTGACTGTCCACTACGAGCAGTACTACAATCCTTCAGCTCTCATCAATGCCAACGCCAGCGATGTCGTTGTAACCTTCAGTACGCGCATCAGATGGATTGCACCGGGAGAGATACCGGCGGCCCCCAGAAACGGGAGCTATCACTTTGACGCCAACGGGGCTATCATCCTGACCTGGCAGAGTGGCCAGCATGCAGTAGCCTATGAAGTCTACCGGCAAATCTCCGACCTTGATCAGCAGTTCCACTTGCTGGCTACCGTCAAAGGAACCTCCTACACTGACAGCTCCTCGCTAGCCCATCAGAATCTCCATTCAATGAAAGGCATTACCTATGCGATCTTCTCCGTCGGACCGACGGGCGTAGAGAACCCGGGAGCCATCGTGATCGCCATTCCTGGCCAGGCTAGCCAGGGATAGCGATCACCAGCGCCTGAATCGGACCCGCGCCTGCCTGACGGAGGGCTATGGCACAGGCTTGCAGTGTCGCACCTGTCGTACAGACATCGTCGATCAGCAGCACACGCCTGCCATACAAAGGGCAATCAGCCCGCTGGGAGCTGCAGCGAAAGGCGCCAGCCACATTTTGCAGACGCTCGATAGCGGAGAGGCCAGCCTGAGCGGCGGTGGCGCGCACGCGCTCCAAGAGCGGATGAGCGCAGGGCAGCCCTAGCTCGTGCGCACAGGCATCTGCCAGAAGACGGGCGTGGTTATAGCCACGCTGGCGCTCACGCTCGGCATGAAGCGGTACAGCGATGACAAGATCGGCTTGTAAGCGATAGCGCTGGTAGGTCAGCGCCAACATTCTCCCCAGCGGCTCCGCCAGACGTGTGAGGCCCTGATATTTCAGCCGATGGATGCAGGTGCGCAGCGGCTCCTCATACAGCGCGGCAGCCTGCAAAGTGAAAAAGCTCGGGGCGGCTGAACAACAGCGCCGGCAGCAGGAGTCATGACAGGGAAGAGCACAGCGCGAACAGCGCGGCGTCTGAAGCCGCTCGATAGCTTGCTGACAAGCAGGACAGAGAAGGCTCCCACTGCGAGCGCACCCCGCACAGCGCGGCGGAAAGAGCAGATCAAGCAAGTGCTCTCTCCAGTGAGCGAACCGAAGCCTTCCCTTCAAGGTGAGCGCCATCTCCTTTCCTCCACAGTGAAGCCTGTGCCTGGTCTAATCAGGTCGGGGAACTCGCCTCGCTGCGCAGCGAGGCGAGGCGCATCCTTCAAGTCTGCCCGTTGCTGACTTGCCGTGGACAGGGCTGGTGGCCCACGTCGAAGGCAGGATAGCCTCTTGCGCCGAGAATTGCAAGAGACGGGCAGTATAACAGGACGCGGCTAAGGCGGCGATATGATATACTGAAAGCAGCCATCATGCCTTATGGAAAGAGGGGTTTGCTCAATGAGCGCACAGAAACAGCAGGCTGCTACTGCGGGGGCTGGCAGCCAGCCAACGGGGATGGCAGGGCAGCCAACAGAAGAGCGCCACGCCTTTGGCACGGCAAAGACCGAGAGCCTGCGAGATTCCGGCTGGTGGCGGCTCGCCATTCCGGCCTTTATCATTCTGGCTTCGGTGGCCCTCTTCCTCGTGCCTCTGGTGCTCTTAATCACCTTGCTGTTAACCACCTCCTTCAATGGAGAGTCAGCAGCAGTTCACCAGGGGGTACCTCTGGCCTGGTTGTGGATCACAATGATTGTCGTTGAGGTCGTGATCGCGGCCTTGGTCGCCCGAGGGCTGCTGAAGATCTTCCTAACCGATAGCTGGAACTATCGAACCTGAGCCGAAGCGCCGGGGCGGGAGGCCGCTCCTATCCTGAGACAGCCAGGTGAGCCAGGGCTGAGCACGCTCCCGCCCAGCCGGCGCTAACTTTCCCTTCTTGATGGCTGCAAAGAGGAATGGACCTGCCTGCCTTCGAGCGGAAGGAACGGCGAAGAGGCTCTTGACTTTTAGAAGCGCTGTAGGTACACTCATTCTCAGACTTTCATACTTCATTTCTTGGTCCATTGCAGGAACCATGTACAGAAGTGACGCCTACGAGGAGGTCTACTGCAAGGAAGGCGAGCCTCGTGAGGGTGCAACAATGATTACGGTTCCCTCCCATCAATGGCAGAGCCTGGCAGGCCGGAGCGCTCTGTGCCGGCTGCTCGTTTCCCCTATGTTCCCTCCCGCCGTGTCATCAGTTCTCCTCCAGGAAGGAAAGGGTTTGTTGCGCTGATGATGTGAGGACGGTATGGGCCTGGTATACACCAAGCTGCACGATTCCTCTACTCCTATCCTTACCAGGATGGCTCTTTGTTCTGATCTGAGATGCATTCTGTGCATAAGATGAAGGAGCCTGCGCTGACGGAGAGGCTTTTGTGTTGCAGGGATGCCTCAGTAGGACCTCTCTCCAGTGGTGTCTGGTTCAATGCGTGCCAATCCCGCGTAGAGAGGAGGTGAGAGCGTGCGAGGAAAGCTGCGTGACAAGCGCGCCGACATGAAGCGCTCACGCTTCAAATACAAGCGTGAGCGCGAACGCGAATTCGAGGGGCGGCGTCGCCTTGTCAAACGCGATTATCGTGACCTGGACGAGTGGCTTGACGAGCAGCTGGAAGAGGAAATGCTTGACCCGTCGGACGAAGAAGAAGAGCAGTTCGACGAGGAAGAAGCCACGCGCTGAGGTCAGAGAGGCGGCACTTGCCGGCGTCCATCGGCCTGAGCTGTCCTGCTGGGCTAATTGCTGGCTGGTCTGGCCGGATGTTAGCCGAGCGCGGAAAAGACAGGGAACACAAGAGAGAGGCGAGCAGCGAAGCGGCAGAGCAGCAAACCGACAAAAGGAGCTAGCAGCCGCTCTGGCTGGGCAGGCCTTTCCTTGCCTGCCTTTCCACACTGATCCGGCCAGAGCTAGAGGGCCAAACCGCGCAGGATCGCAGGCTCCCGGCGGTGCCGTTTTTTTGTCTGCTACAGCAGAGCTGTGACCAGGCGCAGCAGGGGGGAGCAGGCGACGGGAAGCCCGCGCCGCTATTGGCATGAGGGGGGAGCTGCCTGCCTGGAGCCATCAACAGCGCAACAGCCAAAGCGCCTCGGACTTACTCCTCCAGGCGGGCAATGAAGCGCTGCAATCAGTCAACTATCTCGGCCGTCTTCCCCCGCTGGCCGTCACCCGCCCTGCTGCTGATTGATTCCTGCCTTCAAGGAATGTCGATATTGGGGAAGAGGCGCCGCGCGATAACCAGGCGCTGGATCTGAGCGGTGCCCTCGAAGATATCGAAGACCTTCGCGTCGCGGAACCACTTCTGAATCAGCAGTTTCCGCTCACTCTCTTCGCCCGGGGCCGTGATACGCACCGCCGTCGCGGTTGCTTTCATCACCAGCGCGCCGGCGTAGGCCTTGCTCATCGAGGCCTCTTTAGAGTTGGGGATACGGCGATCAGCCATCCAGGCGGCTCGCCAGACCAAAAAGCGAGCCATCTCAATCTCCTGACCTAGCTCCTGCAGCTCTTCCTCCCAGGCGCGCCGTTTATGAGGAGGATAGCCGGCAGGCAGCTCCTCGCGCAGCCATTCGCAGGCCGCCTCGTAGGCGGCGCGGGCGATGCCCACCGCCATTGCACCCACCATCGGCCTGGTGGCGTCGAGCGTGCCCATCGCTGCTTTGAAGCCCTCTTTCTTCTCGCCGCGTCCGGCAAGCAAGTTTTCTTTAGGAATGCGGCAGTTATCGAAAATGAGTTCCGCCGTCTGAGATGCACGCAGGCCCATCTTCTTCTCGATACGTCCCACGATCAGGCCAGGCGTGCCTTTAGGGACCACGAAAGGACGGATGCCCTCGCGTCCCAGCCGCTTATCGATCGTAGCGAAGGTCACGATCAAGTCGGCGCGGGCTCCATTGGTAATATAGTGTTTGTGGCCGTTAATCACCCACTCATCGCCATCGAGCACGGCGGTAGTAGACATACCGGCCACGTCGGAGCCGATGCCTGGCTCGGTAAGAGCCAGAGCGCCCCAATGGAGCTGGCCATCCATATAGATACCCAGAAAGCGGGCCTGCTGCTCGGGAGTGCCCTGTGACAGAATAGGAGGAGCGGCCAGGCCGGGCCCGGGAATGGCCGTCGCGAGGGCGGCGTCGCCCCAGGCCATTTCCTCCTGAGAAATCACAGTGAGCAAATTCTCCTGTCTGACCCCCTCATCCTGACCGAAGGCCCGGGCCTGAGCTGCGGCGCCGCCCCAGTAACGGCGCTGCATATTCCAGAAGAAAGACTCGGGGATCTCCTCGGTGCGGTCGCATTCGAGCGAGATCGGACGCATTTCCTCCAGGGCCACCTGATGAGCGTACTCGCGGGCCGCCTGTTGTGCTTTACTCAGAGTAAAATCGATCATGGGGCATCACTCCATCGCGGCTGCATCACGCATCCACATTTCGGCGGGGTGGTCCTGCATGAAGCCAGCGCCACCCATGACTTGGATCGCATCCGTTGTGGCCGCCTGAGCCATTTTAACAGCCTGACGCTGAGCGCTCTCGGCCTCACGAAGCAGCGTCTCGTCGGCCTCACCGCGGTCCCAGGAGCAAGCGGCACGCCAGGTCAACAAGCGTGCGGCGTCAAGCTTCATCGCCATCTCAGCGATCATAAAGGCGATCCCCTGGTAAGAGACAATCGGACGTCCGAAGGCGATGCGTTCACGGGCATAGGCTGAGCAATATTCGAAGGCAGCGCGGGCGGTACCGCAGGCAATAGCAGCCCGCAGAATCTGGTACAGAGTAGCAGCGCGCACGACGCCGCTGCTGCCCGCCTCGCCAAGCAAAGCCGTGGCTGGCAATTGGGCCTGGTTGAAGCGGTAGCGAGCACTAGGAGCGGCCTGCAAACCGAGTTTCTCTGCTTCGACCTGAATGCTCAATCCCTCCAAGGGATTGGGCAGCACGAAGGCGCAGAGCCTGCCCTCAGCGCCCTCCTCCTCAGACTCGACCAGACGAGCCAGGACCACCCGCAGATCGGCGTGTTGACCGTGCACAACGTCGCGCTTATTGCCCTCAAGGAGGTATCCCTCACCCGTGCGGCGTGCTTGCAAGCGAATATCTGCCAACGTATAGCCGCCGGTCTGCTCGGCAAAAGCCAGGCTACCGCGCTGCAAGTAGCCGCTCGTCGGCTCGCAGAAAGCGGGAAGATATTGTTTTTGTTGCTCGTGGCTCCCAGCAAGCCAGACTGTGAGCGGTCCCATCAAGGAGCCAATGATATTGAGCGCCAGGCCGGGATCGCCGTAAGCCAGCTCCTCAGCGATCAGGGTATAGGTAACAGCTTCTAGCGGCCCAGAGCCGCCGTACTCCTCTGGGAAAGGCGAAGTCAAGCCGGTTTGGGCCAGCGTTAGCCGGAGTTCAGTCGAGCTGTCGTGCTCGGCCTCGGCCTTGCGAGCGTGGGGCCGCAGGTGATCAAGAGCGATACTCTGGGCGAGCTTGCGAATCTCCTCCTGCTCTTCGGTTGGAGCAAAGTCGAGCATAGGCTAGATCCTTTCAATGATCGTGGCTGTTGCCATGCCGTGACCGATGCACATCGTCTGCAGACCGTAGCGTCCACCACGGCGCTGTAGCTCATGAACGAGCGTCGTCATCAGACGAGCGCCACTGGCTCCCAGGGGATGGCCGAGGGCGATGGCTCCGCCATTGACATTGACGCGGCTCATATCAGGATCAAGCTCGCGGGCCCAGGCGAGCGGTACTGAAGCGAAGGCCTCATTAATTTCCACGAGGTCGATATCGGCCAGGCGAAGGCCAGCTTTCTTGAGGACCTTCTGCGTAGCGGGAATGGGGCCACTCAGCATGAGAACAGGGTCAACGCCAGCGGTGGCCATAGCCACGATGCGCGCCAGAGGTTTGAGACCCAGCTCCTGGGCCTTGCTATCAGACATCAGAAGCACGGCGGCGGCGCCATCGCTGATCTGGCTGGAATTGCCAGCGGTGATGATCCCGTCGGGCTTGAAGACGGTCTTGAGGGCGGCGAGCTGCTCTAAAGAGGTATTGGGACGAATGCCCTGATCACTGGTCATGACTTCGCGACTGCCATCGGGCAGAGTCACCTCAATCGGCATAATCTCTTGCTTGAAACGCCCCTCTGCCGTGGCAGCGGCTGCGCGTCGATGGCTTTCCAACGAGAAGGCGTCGGCCTCTTCGCGGGTGATGTGCCACTTTTCAGCGACCAGCTCGGCAGAAATGCCCTGGGGCACCAATGGGTAGCGCGCAATGAGCTTCTCGCTGAAACTAGCTCCGGCCTTGTCTGAACCCATTGGGACGCGGCTCATGCTCTCAACGCCGGCGGCGATGGCGACGTCGATTGTGCCAGAGATAATGGCCTGCGCCGCAAAGTGAATGGCTTGCTCGCTGGAGCCGCACATGCGATTCACACTAACGCCGCAGGTTTCGACGGGGAAGTCTGCAATGAGGGTCGCCACGCGCCCAATATTGAGGCCCTGCTCACCGATCTGGGTCACACATCCCATAATGACGTCCTCAACGAGGCTTTTCTCAATGCCGGCCCGGCGCACTACCTCGGCCAGGGTCATAGCGGCTAACTCGTCGGGACGAATGCCGGTGAGCTTCCCTTTATCAGGCTTGCCGATGCCAATGGGGGTACGAACCGCTGCGACAATGACAGCTTCCTGGTGCTTCATAGTCCTTGCTCCTTTGCTTGCTGCCTCGTCTCTCGCTCGCTGCCCGGCGGGCAGGCACCTCTGACGGCGGCAGTCGGGACAGACAATCACGCCTTCACTGGAGTTATTGTACGTGATCGGCGCGGATTTTTACCAGTAGCCAGCTAACAGCCCGGCCCCACAACCTTCTCAGTCTTGGTGGAGAGAAGGCTGTGGGGCCGCTCTTATTCCCCTGAGCGCCTTCTAATCAGGCCAGCTAGCATCAGCCAAGCCGCCTATCTGGGGCTGAGCACTGGCCTGACCGGGTACAGGGCAACTGAACTGCTGCGGGGCCGGCTAACTGAACTCGATCACGCCGCGAATATTGCGCCCAGCGAGCAGGTCGTCATAGGCCTCGTTGATCTGGTCCAGCTTGTAGGTGCGAGTCACCAGCTCATCGAGTTTGAGCTTGCCGCTCTCGTACATACGCAGCAGCATGGGGATGTCATTGCGTGGCTGCGAATCTCCGAAGAGCGTGCCCATCAGGGTTTTCTGGTAGAGAACAAGATTGAGCGGAGAGATGGGAATGGCTTGCGCTAAGAAGGGCGAGAGACCGGCCACCACCACCGTGCCATTTTTGGCTGTGGCATTGAAGGCTTGAGCGATAGTCTCCGGCGTGGCGATGGCCTCGAAAGCGTAGTCAACGCCGACGCCCCAGGTCAGTTCTAGAGCCTTATTGACAGGGTCCTCCTGGCTGGCATTGATAGTATGGGTGGCGCCGAACTCTTTGGCCTTCTCCAACTTGAAATCGTGGATATCGACCGCGATGATCATCCGGGCGCCAGCAATGGCCGCTCCCTGGACAATGTTCATGCCAATACCGCCGCAGCCGATGACCATGACGGTGCTGCCGGGCGTGACACGGGCTCGGTGGATGACAGAGCCGACGCCGGTGGGGACACCGCAGCTCACAAGCACGGCCCGGTTCAGAGGATAGTAGTCGGCAATCTTGACCACCGACATGGCGGGCACAACGGTATATTCGCTGAAGCTGCCGATATAGCAAAATTGCCCAATGTTGCCTTTCTCACCGTGCATGCGGAAAGTACCGTCGAGCAGAGGCCCGCTCAGCGTGCCCGCCCCTTTGTCGCAGAGGTTACTATGGCCAGAAACACAGGAAGGGCAACTACCGCAGGCGGGAATGAAGCTCATGAGGACATGGTCGCCCGGCTTCAGGTCACTGACACCAGGGCCAACCTGTTCGACGATGCCGGCCCCTTCGTGTCCGAGAGCCATCGGCAAGTAGGCTGGCAGGTCCCCTTTGACCACATGGTAGTCGGAATGGCAAACGCCAGCGGCAACCATCCGTACCAGCACTTCCTGGTCTTTGGGTGGGTCAAGCTCGATCTCTTCAACGCGGATAGGGGTACCAGGTTCATAGATGACGGCGGTTCTGGTTTTCATCGTTGAAGTCCTCTCTTCTCTTGGGAACGCTGAGAGCCCCGGGCCGGCGCGCTGCCCGGACTGGCTACCCAAGTCTGCGACAAATACGATCATCCATAAGTATACTGGAAAGGATGCTTTTTCTACAATGTTGCTCTGGTGCAAGAGTGTGACCACCTTTTGTCGGCCAGTAACAAACCCGATCTTCTCGCCTTGCCTTGCACTCAATCCATTCATGGTGTATACTGCGGTGTCACCCTTACTTTTTGTAAGTAAGGGAACCCTGGAAAGGCCAGTCGCTGCTTTGGTGGCAGCGTGTAGGTAGCGAGGCAGCGGATGATAGAGTAATTGCCAAGAAAGGAGGAGGCACGGCGCAGCAGCTCAAAGGCCGTGCACCAGCCATGCAGAAGCAAGAGGAACCCGGTATTCATGGAGAGACTGGACTGCCTGCCACGACCCATATTGGCCTTGTGGCCCTGACCGTTGCCAATCTAGAGCGAGAGCGGTATTTCTATGAAGAGGTCCTCGGTTTTCGCCTCACGGGCCAACGTGAAGGGCGGGCCTGGCTCGGGACAGCCGCTACGCAGAGTGAGACTGGAGAACAGGCAATACCCAGGGAGCCGCTGCTCCTCCTGATTGAGCGCACTGAGGCGCCACGGCCTCCAACCTGGAGTACTGGCCTCTATCATATGGCGATCCTGGTCCCTTCACGACCAGACCTGGCCCGCTCGCTGGCTCAGCTCGTAGCCAGTCGCTACCCCCTTGGAGGCTATGCTGACCATCTCGTCAGCGAGGCCCTCTATCTCTCCGATCCCGAGGGCAATGGCATTGAGATCTATCGCGATCGTCCGCGCGAAAGCTGGCACTGGCACAACGGGCAGGTAGCGATGGCCACCGACCCCATTGATTTGCGGGCCATGCTTGCGGAGGGGAGAAGTGAGCTAGAGCGCCACCCCTGGGAGGGTTTGCCCGCTGGCACCACCATTGGTCACGTTCATCTGCGCGTTGCTGATCTGCGCCCGGCTGAGCACTTCTATCATCAACTGCTCGGCTTCTCAATTACCGCTCGCCTGCCGGGAGCGCTCTTTGTCGCTGCAGGAGGCTATCATCATCACCTCGGCCTGAACATCTGGGAAAGCCGAGGGGCGCCGGCCCCTCCTGAAGGCAGCCTGGGCTTGCGGCTCTTCTCCATTGAGCTACCGACTCAGGCTGCAGTCGAGGCGGTCGCACATCGCCTGGAACGGGAGCGCTGGCCGTTTGAGCGCCAGGGTGAGATTCTCGCTGTGCGCGATCCCTGGCGTCATCTTGTGCTGCTCATGCCTGAAGGAAAGCGCCGGCCTGACCTGCTAGAGACCTGGCTCCGCTCGTGGCTTGGCTAGAGGGCCAGCGCTCGCTGATCGTACGTGGGTTGGGCGCATAGGAGGACCGTGAAAGCGAGGTGGTCTATGCCTGCCTGGCCTGGCTAGCGTGTCAAATAGCCAGCGTCAACGGGCAGGGCGCAGCCTGTTAAATGACGGGCCTCGTCGGAAGCCAGCCAGAGCACCGCGGCGCTGACATCCTCGGGTGGCAGCAGATTGCGATCGCTAAAAAGATTCATCTGGTTCATCTGGTTGACCATGTGCTCATAGGTAGCCTGGGCGCCGGGGCCGCCGGCGAAGAGATCGTAGAGCGCCTGGTTAAGGCACATGGTGGTGGCCACACTGGTGGGACAGACCGCGTTGACGTTGATATTGTAAGGAGCCAGCTCACGGGCCAGTGTCTTCACCAGGCCGATCACCCCGTGCTTGGCGGCCACATAGTGAGCGAGGTGGTCCATGCCCTTAAAGCTGGCGGTTGAGCCGATGCAAATAATCTTGCCCTGGCGCCGCTCCAGCATCTGAGGAATAGCCACCTTACAGGTGATCCAGACTCCCTTCAGATCGACGTTGATCGTCTCGTCCCACTGCTCCTCAGTCATCTGCCAACTTAAAGCGAAGGAATAGAGACCGGCATTTGCCACCACCACATCGATCGGTCCCAGTTCCCGAAGAGCGCGCTCGGCCAGCGTCTCCATCGCCCGCAAGTCGGTCACATCCACCTGAGCGGCAAGGACCGGGCGCCCTAACGCCTCGATCTCCCTGGCCACGGCAGTCAACTCCTCTGGGCGGGCCAGCGGATAAGGAACCGTTCGATATTGCCGGCAAGCATCGCAGATGACCAGGCGTGCCCCTTCGCGGGCGAACGCCAGCGCATGCGCGCGACCCATGCCGCGCGCAGCGCCAGTGATCAAAACCACGCGATCGTGAAAGCGCATCCCACTCGCCGGGCTAGTAGACTCCGCAGATACCATCGATCGTGAAGTCCTCGATAATCAGCTCTTCCTCAAACTCCTCCTCATCCAGCTCTATCGCGCTCTCTGGAATCGAGCTAAGGGACTGCTCGCCCGACAGCGAGAGAGAGACAGTCGGCTCCTGCTGACTGACCTCAGCTTGCTCGGCTTGAGAGACCGACCGATTGTGCTCGAAAAGTTGCTCCATGCCTGCTATCGC
Organism: Thermogemmatispora argillosa; assembly: GCF_059696725.1. Lineage (NCBI taxonomy): Bacteria > Bacillati > Chloroflexota > Ktedonobacteria > Thermogemmatisporales > Thermogemmatisporaceae > Thermogemmatispora > Thermogemmatispora argillosa. The sequence goes on from NZ_AP019377.1 coordinate 4,637,223, forward strand.
TCCTTACTTGCACTAGCCTGCTAAGAATGTCATTGACCATGCCAGAGAAAAGGAAACCAAGGCGCTTGAACACCTGAAAGTGGCGCCTGTTTCTCGTCGAAGGCTGGCTTCTCGTCTCTATCCTCTGCAACCAAGGATACCATCCTTAAAAGCTGCTGGCAAGGTCGGGCAGGGTATAAGCCTTGGCATCTTTCTCTGCAGGAGAGCGGTAGGAAGACCTGTGGAACAAGCAGGCCCCGCGCCTGGCCCTGAAGAGAAGGAGCCAAACGACGCGGAGCCTGACAAAAGCGACCGCGAAGTCGGGCGGACTGGCGCCCGCATCAGGTCCATAGGCCGTGTTCTGCGCAATAGGGCACCGATGGATCAGCCGGTGCCGGCTGCTGCAGCTTAAGCACGCTGGTATAAATGTCATTATACATTGCAGCGACCGCCGGGCCGTTGACATTAGCGCCCTCGCCAGCATTCTCGCGCATGCTCACAATCGTCAGGCGCGGGTCCTGGTAGGGAGCCTGGGTCATCAGCCAGCCGTGGGCGGCCTTACCGCCACCGACCTGGCCCGTGCCCGTCTTAGCGATAATATTCCAGGGGGAGCTGTAGAGTTCGGGGATTACCGAACCCGAGCCGCAGCGCACCACCCCATACATAGCCTCGCGAGCGGAGCTAGCCGTCTGCTCCGAAATTGGAGTGCTCAGCGTTTGCGGCGACATTGACTTGATGATCGTGCCATCCGGGGCCTGAATGCGCGAGACCAGCATTGGACGCATCAGTTGCCCATCATTGGCGATGGCGTCGTCGATGAGCGAAATGAGCATGGGCGTTACAAGATCCACGCCTTGGCCAAAGGAGTTTTCCGCCAGCAGGTTCTCTGGTAGCTGCCCATTGGGCGGCAGGACCGAGCTACGAGCGACGGGCAAATCAAAGGGGATATCCTGGCCCACGTAGAAGCGTTTATTGTATTCCAGCCAGGTATCGGCTCCCAGCTTCGCCCCAATCACCGCGAACATCACGTTATCCGAGTGAGAGAAGCCCATATTCATGCTCACAGGGAACGTGCGCGCATAGCTTGCACGATAGATATTGCTCAGCTGAGGAGCAAAGACCTCACCGCCGATGGTTACTGGTCCAACGGCATGCTGATAGTCAAAAGAGCGGGTATTGAGCTGGTAGGTACCGGTATCGAGTGCAGCCAGCAGAGTCAGCGCCTTATATACCGAGCCAGGCACGTACTGACCCTGGAGCGGGCGTTCCAACAGCGGAGCATCTGGGTTGCGCAGGAGCTGGTTATAGTAGGCCAGGTCTCCAGCAGCCACGCGATTGCTATCGTAGGTAGGGCGCGTCACCATCGCCAGAATCTCGCCCGTATGCGGGTCCGTGACGATCACCGCCCCGCGATTTGTGGCGAAAACGTTCTCGTTATCGATCTTGAGTTCTGGCACCGCGGGATTGTAGCTCGGGGCATATTTATCAAAATCGCGCTCGACAATTTTCTGGATGCGCGTGTCGATAGTCAGGTAGATATTATCACCCACGGGGGGGCGATGCAGGATCAAATTAAGGTTATTGGTCAGCTCCGTTAAACCGGCCCGCCCGCTCAAATAGTCGTCAAAGGCGTGCTCGATCCCTGTGGAGTTAAAGAGCGGGCTGATATAGAAGCCAATCAGATTGGCGAGCGAGGGCATACCATCAAGATAGTAGTGGCGCTGGTAGCCGCAGAGCACTCCCTTAAAGGGGTTGTTGGGATCAATTGGCTTGGACTCGGCCAGGAGCACTCCATTGCGGTCATAGATCTTGCCTCGTACTGGGGCATGATCTTTCATACACTGGCGTATATTGTGGATGTTCGAGGTGACCTGCTGCGCGACTGCCACCTGCCAGTAGACAAGCCCGAGGCTCAGCCCGAGGAAGAGCACGATGAAGATCTGGTTGAGACGGCGTATGGCCGAATGGATATTCATGACGTTCGATCCTTGCGTCTATCTCGGAACAGTTCTGTGCTCTCTTGCCTGTGATGTCTCTTCTATTGATCTTGCTTGCTTGCCGTCAGGTAAGATCCAGGCAAGTGTAGCACGCGGTGTGTTGCCTGCCAAGTATTCTAGCTAACAAAGGGGAGCCGCGGACAAAGCTCCCTCCCTAGAGTATCTAACGCTTGGACCCCCCAGCCTTGACGCTGGGATAGATCTCTGAGTATGCTTCCTCTGTATCCAATTCCCGCTTAGAATGGGGTTAGGAGGGGCATTTGCCCCCTCTCTCCTCTTGTCTCGACTCATGTGCGCGCCTACCATTAGGCGGAAAGAAGAAGGACTGCTATGACCATGACCGCGCATCCCACCGGCTACCGCTATCGTTTGCTACCCGAGGTCAAGATTCGGCGTGAGGCCTTTGGGGGTATCCTCTACAAGTATGGTTGCGCTGATCGCGGAGCGCTCTCTTTCATTAATTCCAGACCTCTCATAGAGCTGCTGCTTCTGGCGCGGGAGCAGTTTGCCGGCGATCTGAGCATGGCTATTGAACAGCGAGTTCCCTCAGCAGCTAGCAAGGCCCGGCTCTATACGGCCCTTGACGAGCTAGCCAAACGCGGCTACGTAGCGATTGAAGAAGCAGTAGCCCCAGCGGCGGCAGAGTAGCGAGCCTGCTTTAAGGAAGGAGCAAGGAGGGCATGACCCAATTCGTGCAGTTTCTTGGGCGTGGTCGCCGGGGAGCCGAAGACCGGGGACTCCCAGGGCCAACGACACTTCATCCTCTGGCCAGAGCCGCCTTTGCCGAGACCGACAATCCGCCTTCAGCGGCGCGGGTCAGTGGCTCGCAGCGTTTCCTGCGAGGAGGTCTCTCGGCGCCGATCACTGTGACCTGGGAAATCACGGCTGCCTGCAATCTGGCCTGTGTCCATTGCCTGTCATCCTCCGGGAAGCGCCGTCCGCGTGAGCTGACGACCGACCAGGCTCTTGCTCTGGTCGACGAGTTGGCTGAGATGCAGGTCTTCCAGGTTCACTTTGGAGGCGGTGAGCCTTTCATGTATCCTGGCATCTGGCGCGTGCTGGAGCGCTGCCGTGAGCGTGACCTGGTAATCTGTGTCAGCACAAATGGCACGCTGATAACTCCTGAGCGTGCTCGGCGCCTGGCAGCTTTAGAGCCGATCTATTTTCAGGTCAGTCTCGATGGCGCTACTCCTGAGACCAATGATCGTATTCGGGGGCGAGACGCTTTTCGACGAGCCTTACGCGGTCTGGAGCGTCTGGCTGCCGCGGGCCTGAGTTTGACGGTCAATAGCGTGCTAACACGCTATAGCTTTCCCGAGCTGGATCGTCTCTATGCCATTGCCAGCAGCTTTGGTGCCAAGTTGCGCGTGACGCGCCTGCGCCCCTCTGGGCGGGGGCGGACTGTCTGGGCAGAGCTTCATCCTACGCGCGAGCAGTATCGCGACTTTGTCGCCTGGTTACGAGAGCATCCCGACGTCCTGACCGCGGATTCGTTTTTTCACCTCAATGCCTTTGGCGAACGCCTGGCAGGCCTGGATATGTGCGGTGCGGCGACAGCCACCTGCTGTATCTGTCCCGAGGGAGAGGTCTATCCCTGCGCCTTCTTCCAGACGCCCGAATTTGAGGCAGGCAATCTACATGAGCAGAGCTTTCGCGAGATCTGGGAGCGCTCGCCGGTCTTTGCCTTCTATCGTCAGATGGGAGCTGGGGCCTGTGGCGGCTGTGCGCGCTACGATCTCTGTCATGGAGGCTGTCCTGCCACCAAGTGGTTTGTCCAGCGCAGCCTGCGGGTACGCGACCCCGAGTGCGTCCTTGCTGACAGCGCTGCTCTCCCTCTGACCACTGAGCAAGAGACCGCTGATGGCGCGCTCGTCGCTGCATGCTCGTCTCCGATCGGCCAGGGATGCGCGTGCCAGGAATAGGGAGAGCGATGTAGCGAAAGCAGTCGCCTGGCGTGACAGCGGTAGAACGAGAGGGGACAAGTGGAGTGGGGGCTAAAGGCAAGGTCGCCAGCAGGCAGCGGCGATCAGATGAGGCCTGGCACTGCCCACCGCGGGCAGGGCTGAATCAGGGTAGGAGCTTTCTGCCTGGCCTCGCCGCTGCCTGGCTAGCGACGCTCCAGGCTACGCAGGAACGTCAGCACGGCGCGATTAAAGGTCTCGGGCCGTTCCAGGTTCAACATGTGGCGCGCGCCACGAATCACCACTTTCTTAGCATCGATGATGCCGGCTTCGAGCAAATCGGCCTGAGCCTGCAGCTCTAGAGAGTCGGCGTCTCCGATGAGGATCAGCGTCGGCTGGCGAATGTCAGCCAGGCGCTGAAGGGCAGGCGGATTGAGCTGCTGGCTGGGCACCGGATTCAGATAATGCACAAAGCTATAGTCACGTAGCAACTCGCGGTAGCGCTGCGCTGCTTCGGGATACTCATCCTCGTGAGGCATAGCGGGATCATTGGCCCACAGCTCGTAGAGCTGCTCCTTGTCCTTCGCTCGCGCGGCAGCAGCGATGCGCTCCCCGCGCTCCAGGGTCTCCGGCATATAGTTATCGTAGCCGCTGATGTTGGCGGCGGCCAGAATCAAGGCGTCCACCATCTCAGGATAGGTCAGCGTGAAATCGATGGCTACCTGGCCGCCCTGGGAGAGGCCCAGCAAGTAGGCACGGTCGATGGCCAGATCGTTCAGGACATCGTAGAGATCGCGCACGTCTGAATACTCGACGCTGCCCATAGCCGAACGACCGAAGCCGCGCAAGTCATAGCGCACGACCTCGTAGTGGCGAGCGAATTCCATGAACTGGGGGTCCCAGACGCGATGATCAAGAAGCCCACCGTGAAGCAAGACCAGCGGATGACCGCGTCCGGCCACCTCGTAGTAGAGGCGAGTGCCGCGAGCCTCAATAAAGCCCCATTCTGGTTGCAGTGTTCCTGGCATTTTCCCTGCGTCACCTCCTTTCACTTCACTTTCACTGGTATCATTGGTCAGTCGGGGGTAACTAACGGTGACTGGCGCAGGTCAGCGGGCGCGTGAGCCAGGTGGTTCATTGCGGCATTGTTCCATTGTATCACGGCCAGCAATGGCCGCCAGGTGCGCTGCCGCCAACAGCCGCAGAGCAAGCCGAGAGCATAGGCGCAGTCTTCTAGCAGCGAGTATAAGGCGAAGGCTGGCAGGCTCAGGCGTGGACGCAGGCGCACATAATCAACACCCACGACGATCGCCTGAAGCAGACCGACTAGCGCTAGCAGCGGCGGCAAAAGCAGGCCTGCCACCAGTAGCGCAAGCGTGTAATAGCGTGTCAGGTGGCGACAAAGATGGTAAGTGTAGGCCAGGTAGCTGCGCAGCGTGGCTCGCCAGAGCTGCCAGGCTGTCAGCGGCAGATGGGCCAGATGGACAAGCCGAAGGCGGCGCCAGGCGCTAAGGCCGGGGAAGAGGAGAGCTAACAAGAGCGCAAGAGGCGCGCGCGCCAGTCTCCTCCGGCGCTGCGGCTGCCTGCTCCTGGCGCCTGGAAAGCGACCAATCAGACTGGCAGTGAGAAGCTGCCAGAGACCGCCGACTGTCAGGGCGGCGAAACTGGCTTCCAGTGGTGGCAGCAGCAATACCCGGCGCTGGCTGGGGTGAAGCTGCTGAAGCACCGCCTCAGCAGAAGCGTAGCGCACACGGGTCCCCAGGAACGCGACCAGACGCGTGCGATAGTCATGATAGACCGTGCCCTCTGGCGCAGGCCAATAGCGGATACGCCAGCCTTGAGCGAGCAGTCGATAGCAGAAATCAACATCCTCGCCGCAGGTCAGCGAGGCAAAGCCTCCCAGAGCCTGCCATGCCTCGCGTCTTACCAGCAAGCAGGCTGTAGGCAGATAGGTTAACGGCCCGCTCAAACGCACCTCCTGCGGCTGCAATCCCATAAAGAGCGAAGAACGTACATCCTCGTAGCGCCCCAGGGAGCTCCCCGTCTCATAGGCGCGAATTTGACCGCCCACGGCGGCCACCTGGGTCTCAGCGAGGAGCGGGACCAGGGTTGTGAGCCAGCCCGGCGTTACCACGCAGTCATCATCGAGAAAGGCCAGCAGCTCATAACGGGCTGCGGCGGCCCCACTGTTGCGAGCGGCGGCGGCGCCCTGGCGTCGGGCGTGGCGCAGACAATGCAGCCTCACGCCTCTCCTGGCGAAAGCGGGTGCTAGCCTGACAAGCAGCGCTGGCGTCTGATCGCGCGAGCCGTCGTCAACTACGATGACTTCGAACGCTTGAGAGGGATAATGGAGCGCAAGCAGAGCCTGCAAACAGCGCTCAAGCTGGTGAACGCGGTTGCAGGTAGGCACGATCACAGAGACAGCAGGCCACTGCCTCGGTGGTGGCGGTGGACCAGCCTCCAGCAGACCTCGGGCGCTAAGCCGCTGGCAAAGCAGAGCTACCCGCTTCGGTGGAAGTCCGCTCAGTCGGGCCAGCTCCTCGCTGCTACGCTCCTGCTGGCAGAGCCTGAGCAGTTGCCAGGCCTGCTGACCAAGGCGCACGACACGCAGCGGGTACGAAGCAATGACCAGTCCCCCCGGTTCATCATCTCTTCCTTCCAGCAGACGTAGCCCGGGGGCCAGACGATAGCAGCCAGGCGCCGGATACGAAACGCTCTCTCTGCTCATTCCTACTCACTTCCCCCTGCTCCTTGTTGAGCAATAAGCTGTAAAAGCTGACCTGGAGTCACCGGATAGACCGTCTCGCCCAAGGCTTGAAGAGCCTCTAGCAGGGCAGTAGGTGTCAGGCGCCAGGCCAACACATAGAGGTGGAGGAACAGCGGGCGCCGGCGATAGATGGCCTGCATGCCCCTGACAAGATTCACCAGTTGAGAGACACTGCTTACCAAACCCAGATTATGATAGACAGGCAGGCCGGCAATTTTCTTATAGCTTAGAGAGAAGCCGCCGGCGCCTGTAAGCAGGCCGCGCAGGCCGGCAGGCTGAAGAGCCTCGATAAAAGCGCGCTGGCGCTCAACGCTGGTCATACGCATGCCCGTAGGGAGCGGGAGGCCCAGCCGCTGGCGCCAATCGCCGTCAAGCACCTGCACCAGAGAGAGGCCCATCCCCGCCAGCAAACGCTGACTATGTTCCAGGAAAAGTGGAAGCTGGGCAGCCGGCCAGCGCGAAGGAAAGATATAGGCGGCGCCGCTAGGGCCGGCGATCAGCTCGTCCTGAGAACTGGCCGTCTCCAGATAATAGCTTGCCAGAGCGGGCGCGGCCTCCACCAGCGCTGGTGCGATGGTCCAGCCGAGCGGTAGCCTGCCACGGGCCGGATCGCGCCACAAATGCAACATGCGATGCTGAGTATATTGCAAGTTATCGCCATCGCTGATCGTCATAGCCAGGTAGACGCATGGCTCCAGGGCAGGTAAAAGCCGCTCTGCACACTGACGCCGATAACGCTGGGCCAGGCTCTGAAGACGTTCGAGTAGCGCCGGAGGCCGTAGAGCATTCCACACCTCCAGATTGCTACAGTGGTCGCTGGCCAGCACGGCAATAGCGCGCTCTGAGGCCAGACTGACCCCACTTCCCTCATCCGGGAACCAGCCCAGATGAACGCTGCCAGGATCGAGATCCGACAGTAGCTCCTCCAACAGCCGGCGCTCTTGACTTGTGGAGGGAAGCCAGGCGCGTGAATCCAGCCAATGGACAAAGGTGCGTGTTGCCACCAGGAAGGAGCGCAAGCCGCTGGCAATCGCTGGATGCATGCCGGCCAGCGATCGTCGTGATCGCTGGGTCTGGGTAGTTACTTGCGCCCAACGATAGGCGAGACTCTCACTGCGCCAGTGGAAGCGGCGCAGATCGACCAAGACTGGTCTTGGGCAGACCTCCTGCAGCAGCGGTAGCAGCTCGGGGGCTGTAACCACAGCTGCCGAAATACCGGCCAGGGTTGTCGCCACATTGATGCTTGCGGCGCACTGCGGATCATAGACAATGAAGCCGGACAGATGTTCTCGAAAACGGGCCACAAGCTCCCTGAGCAGCATCTCCCCTGATGTAGCCTGCATCTCCTGGGCCATGAGCCAAGGGATGATGGCGGTCTGCAGCCAGAAGGTATCGTCGTCATAGGTCACCAGGTAGAGCTGTGGCTGCGGCACATTCACCAGGCCAGCCAGCGTGCTTGCCGCCAACTTGACTGCAAAAGAGGCACTACGTAGATCGGCCACAGTCAAGCGTTGTGGCGGCCTCACGTGTGGGAAAAAGGAGGTCGCTGGCCAATCAAGGGAGGACGACGCCGCGCCCTGGTCGGCATCCATAGAGGGGGACGGGTCCTTTCTGGTCTGGCAAAAGCCGACGCTCTGCCTGCGCTGCCATTGGGCTACAGCGGGCACTGGCTAGCATCGCTTCCTGTGAAGGGGATTATAGAGCATCAAGCAGCGCTCGTCAAGAGCATGAGGCTCATCCGTGCGGGCCAGAGCGCCGCGGCGCGCCCAATGTACGAAACCGGAATGAATGCCGTATTGACCAGCTCGCGGGTCTGGAGTATGCTACTATACAAGCCTGCGAAAGCAGCGAAGCTGAGCAGAATCGGGCTACCGCATCTCCTCGACACTCGGTAGCTTTTTTCTCCTGCTATTACTGCTTGCCAGAGAATCTGCAATCTGCATTGCAGTTGGGACCCAGGGCCGGGTCAAGAAAGGATAGGAATATGCCAGAGAAAATGTTTGCTCCCGAGCTGTTCAGACCTCCCGTTGAGTTCCCTGAAGTTCCCTATGATCATCTGCTGCGCAGAGCGGCGGAGCGCAATCCCGATGGGCGGGCGATCATCTACCACGATCTCAGCCTGACCTATCGAGAGGTCGTCTCGATGGTGAACTGCATCGCCAACGGGCTATACAATCTGGGGCTGCGCAAAGGCGAGCGGCTGTGCATATTTACTCTCAACCGACCAGAATACACTATCACCTTCATTGCTGCGGCCTCCATTGGTCTGGTTGTGACCCCTATGAATCCCTCCTACAAAGAGCGCGAGATCGCCTATCAGCTAGAAAACTCGGAGGCCAGTGCTATCCTGGTGCAACGCGAGCTGCTGCCACTGCTGCAGGCTGTGCTAGCGCAGAAATCGCTGCCCAATCTGAAGCATATCATCGTGACCGGCAGCCATGTACCTGAAGGCATGCCCCAGGCCATTCCCTTTGGACGCCTGCTACGCGAGTCCTCGCCAAAGGCGCCGCCAGCGGTCCCGATCGATCCCGATGACCTCCTGGCTCTCCCCTATTCCTCGGGCACAACCGGTCTGCCCAAGGGAACCATGCTCACGCACCGCAATCTTGTTTCCAATAACCTCCAGTTCACGACAGCGCTCCAGACAAGCTTTACCGATGTGGCCCTCCTCTTCCTGCCTTTCTATCACATCTATGGTGTGATGCTGACTGGCGGTTTCCTGGCCTGCGGCGCAACCCAGATCATCATGGAGCGCTTTGATATGCTCCAGTCTCTGGAGCTGTGTGAGAAATACAATGTTACCTACTACTTCGCAGTACCTCCAATTATTCTAGCGCTGGCTAATGCTCCCATTGACCTGAGCAAGCTCAAGAGCGTCAAATATATCTTCTCTGGTGCGGCCCCGTTGGCGCCGGAGCCAGCGCGCAAAGTGCAGGAGAAGACCGGCATTCAGGTCGTTCAGGGCTATGGCCTGACTGAGGCTTCGCCGCTCACTCATGCTCAGCCGAAAGATCCGGCTCTGGTGCGGCTGGAGAGCGTCGGCCTGCCGGTGCACAATACCGAGCAGAAGATCGTCGACATCGAGACTGGGACGCGGGAGCTGCCGGTCGGTGAAGACGGGGAGATCATCATTCGCGGTCCCCAGGTGATGAAAGGCTACTGGAAGGCGCCTGAAGAGACGGCCCAGACGCTGCGCGACGGCTGGCTCTATACAGGTGACATCGGCCATGTCGATGAGGATGGCTACACCTACATTGTTGATCGCAAGAAAGAGATGATCAAGTACAAGGGCTTCGGCATTGCGCCCGCCGAAATTGAGGCCCTGCTGCTGGAACATCCGGCGGTCATGGATGCGGCGGTCATCCCTGTGCCTGACCCCGAGGCGGGCGAGGTGCCCAAAGGCTTCGTCGTCCTGCGCCCGGGCCAGAGCGTGACTCCCGATGAGCTGATCGCTTTCGTCAACGGACGCCTGGCTGGTTACAAGCGCCTGGGCTTTGTGGAATTCATTGATGCCATCCCCAAGGTCCCCTCGGGCAAGATCCTGCGACGCGAGCTGAAGGAACGCGAGCGCGCCCGGCGCGCTGCCGAGCAGCAAACGCTCTGAGGCATGGCTGAGAGGTGCGGCTCGGCGGCGCGGCCAGACAAGCAGGTCGCCTGTCCTAAAGGGACGGGCTAACTCAAGGCCAGGCCGCTTGGCGATGCTGAGAGCACAACAGGGTGAGAGCGTCGACCGCTATCAGGATGCTGCTCTCACCCTGTTTGTTGTGGGCAGCTACCAATCTGGTGGCGTGCCTTCCTTCACGCCTTGTTGCTCAGGTGATCTTGTGAGTCCTCCAGGACACCCCACTATACGCTCAGCCCCCTGAGAGGTTGATCACGATCAGAGGGTGCTCAGAAACATGCCGCGAGCCAGAACCTCGCCCGCCAGTGTCATGACGACAATCAGATAGAGCATGCCGGTGGCCGATTGAAAGGAGCGCTCGCGCGCTAGCTTCCAGGTGAGGGCACCAAGGACAAGCGGGAAGGCAAAGCCGAGCAGGACGCGCAACCAGCCGAGAACGTCCATGCTCAGAGGACTCACTGTCGGGACGCCGGCTGGTTTGACTGCTATAGGAGCACTAGAGGCGCCTGAAGTGGGCAGAGGCGTAGCGAGGGCTGTTGCTGTTGCCTGAGAAGCGTGGGTGGCCGCTGTGGAGACGGCAGGGCTGCCTACCGTGGCGCTGATCAGCGTCAGGAGAATCTGGAGGACAATAGCAATTAAGACTACTGCCGTGCTGAACAAGAGTGGACGCTCACTTAGGGCTGGAGTGACAAGGTACCAGTGGCCGAGCCACATCGAGGTCATCACGCCACCCACGGCCAGGGCCGCTATAAAGAAGCTCAATACGGTGAGCGCGCCCCCGAGCGGCGAGGGGGCCAGTGGGCGGTAAATCATGCCTAGCACAAAGAGCACGAGCAGACCGGCCAGCGAGGCTAGACCACCACTGACCAGGCGTAGAAGGCGCATCGCGGAAAACTGCCCTGTTCCTTCGCCTGTCTGGGTCGCCTTCTCTTTCCCATCTACGCCGGCCCGTCGATCCAGAATCAGAAAGAGTAGATAGGGAAGTAATAGCAGCAGGAAGGCCAGCAGCGTCGGGCCTGCATAGCCAGTCCACTGCTTGTCGAGTCGCTCAAAACTGTCGAGCAGCGGCTGAGAGGCGAAACTCTGCTGGAAAAGATAGGTGAGACCGGTGAAGAGAAGATAAATGATGGTGAAGAAGAGAAGAAAGCTCCGCCGTACCTCACTACGCCAGTCCAGCACATAGAGCAGCACAAACGAGCCGATGGCCAGCTCGCTCATTACAATCGAAAGCACCAGTGGGAGTGTCTGTATCATGCCAGGGACATATCCTTTTAGCTCGCATCTTCCATGGGGGTAAAGCTGACAGCCTCGCCAGCAGAGAGCAAAAGCTGTCCTCACCCTGACAGATTATACTCCTCTGTCGCCAGCCGGGACAATCCGGCAATCAGCAGACCGCTGGTCTCTATCCGTCTCATGCTCATTGTGTCTGGTAGGTTAGCCATCTGTGCTGCAATCCCTATGAAAGGCTCGTTCCTGGCTTACTGGCTGTGCAACTTTTCCCTCAGTTCTGCGTACTTGCTACGGTAAAGGCAGGAGAGGAGCATGCTGGTGAGGAGCACTGATCTGCTGCAGCCCGTCTCTGACCCCGCTTGGCCTGGTCGCGATGTCGCTTCAGCGAGGGGCTGGCGGAGTGGCAGTGGCAGAGGAAGCGCCTGTTTTGATCTTGATCTGGGATCGGAGAGAGAAAACATGGAGACAAGAGGAGCAACCAACTATGAGCCAACAACAGATGATGTTTCCACCGGCTGAGGAGCCAGAACCTGCTCCGAAGGAGGGAGAGGTACAGAGTGAGGGAGAACCGCGCCAGGCTGCCCCTCCATTTTTTGATCCAGGTTACGAGGCCCACGAGGCTTTTGGCAAAGTGCGGCCAGAAGGCTCCTCTCTTCCCGCCTGGCAGCGTGCTCTCATCGTTGTCGCCCTGGTAATCATCGGCAGCTTATTTATCAGCTACCTGAATAATTTGCTAGGTCTATTACTAGCGCTAGTTGCTCTTGCGGCGCTAGGATTCATCATAGCCGTCTGGGGTTTTAGGCGGGTGGTCGCCCTGCCTGTCAGCCGTTTCGAGGTGACTGGGCGTCCGACGCTGGTCGTTCGCCACCTTGCGGGGCCTGTCTCCATCCACCGAGGAGAGGGCCAGGTCATCGAGGTCCTGGCGACCAAGTATCTGAATGGGCTTTTCGGAGGGCGTGATGAGCTGGTCGTCGACTGTCAGCAGCAGGAGAATACGGTCAGTGTCACGGTCTCGGGCCTTTATCGGCACTCCTTTTTAGGCGTAAACATGGGGTATGTGCGTTTAGATATTAGAGTACCTGCTGTCTGCGACCTGGAGATCGAGGACAATGCTGGCTCTATCCACGTGCTGGGTGGACAGGGAAAGCTGCTAGTCAAAACGAATGCGGGCACGATCACTGTCCTACAGGCAACGCTCGAAGCTCAGTCAAGCCTGTCCACTGATGCCGGTAGTATCGCAGTGCAGCAGAGCCGGCTCTGTGGGCAGGTTGCCTGTCATACGAGTGCGGGCGCCATCTCCTTTAGTGGGTCCCTGGAACCTGGTGGCCAGTATCAGATGACAACGAACGCCGGTTCGATCAATGTCACTTTGCCGCCAGACACGCCATTGTTCCTGACGGCCTCTTCCGACCTGGGCAGCGTCACCAACGAGTTTGCCCAGCCATCTCTTGGAGGGCCGCCCCAGGCGCGGCTGCTCCTGCATACCAATTTGGGCAGCATAGCTGTTCACCGTGGAGAGCCAGCGATCCTTTGATCGGCTGGCGGAGCCGCCCCCGGCTGGATTAAGCTAACCAACAGTTGAACGGCGGCTGGTCCCAGGCCAGGCGCAGCTAACGCAACTGCTTGAAAAGGAGCCTTACTTCACATGAGTCACGCGGAACGTCAGTCGGTCTCTTCTGGCTCACCCTATGAGGGAGTCATTGGCTTTGCACGCGCGGTACGTCTGGGCAATATGATCGCGGTCTCGGGCACCGCCCCGCTTGGCCCGGATGGAAAGACGGTCGCTCCTGGCGACGCTGCTGCTCAGACCCGCCGTTGTCTAGAGATCATTCAGGCTGCCCTTGAGCAGCTAGGGGCCGATCTCTCTGCGGTGATCCGTACGCGCATTTTCTTGACGCGCGCGGAGGATTGGGAGCAAGTAGGCCGCGTTCATGGCGAGTTTTTTGGAGCGGTGCGCCCGGCCTCCACCATGCTCCAGGTAGCGCGCCTGCTTGATCCGCAATGGCTGGTAGAGATCGAGGCGGACGCACTTCTCCCTGAGAAGAGACCGTAGGGGGGAGAAAGCGGCGCTGTGGGAAGCGCTGCGGACAGGGTCTTGGTCCAGGCTATGCAAGCTGAGCAAGCAATTGACAGAGGAGTGATTGCTTTCCTACACTATAGCCCGAGAAGCGAGCGAGGGCCGAGGCCTGCTCTCGCACTCTATCCGCCTCTCCATGTCCAGGTGTCCAAGCATCCTGCAGCTATCCAGGCCATTACCGCCCGCCAGGTGCGTGCGGCGTGTGTTGGGAGGAATCCCTGATGCTCCGTTGTCCGAATCCGCGTTGTCAGGCCTGCTATCCTGAAGGTACCTTCCAGTGCAGCAAGCCTTTCTGCCAATGTCTGCTTCCGGGGGCTGTCGTTGCTGGACGCTATACCATTGAACAGCTACTTGGGCTAGGGGGCATGGGGGCGGTCTATAGGGCCAGAGATAGCTTTGATGAGCAGGAAGTCGCGCTGAAGATCCTCTCGCTCCACATCAGCAACATGGATCTTCCGACGGCGGTGGAGCGCTTCAAGCGAGAGGCTCGCTATGCGCATCAGCTACGCCACAAGAACATCGTACCGGTCCTCAACTTCGGTCAAGACGGGCGCCTGCTCTATCTGGCGATGCCACTCGTGACAGGAGGGACGCTCAAGGCCCTGCTTAAGGATGAGAAGCCGCTGCCGCTGGATGTGGCTCTACGCTATCTCGAAGACCTTGCGGAGGCGGTGGATGCGGTGCATGCCCATCCGCAGCGCATTGTTCACCGCGATATCAAGCCTTCAAATCTGCTCATTCACCAGGACGACGGACGGTTAGTGCTAACGGATTTCGGCATTGCCCGCGCGATGGAGAAGGAGGTACCGCTGACGCAGCGGGGTTGGGCGCTCGGTACTCAACACTATATCGCACCCGAGCAAGAAAAGGGGCATGCCGAGCCGGCTAGCGATATCTACTCAATGGGAGTAGTGGCCTATCAGATGTTCACGGGCCTGCTCCCGTTTCAGGCGATTGTGCGCAGCCACTCAGCCGAGTTACCCCCACCGAGCCAGCTCAACCCGGCGCTCAATGCCGAAGCAGATGCAGCCATTCTACGAGCCATGCACATCGATCCAGCGCAGCGCTGGCCGAGCGCGCGCGCCTTTGCTGACGCTGTAAAAGCGGCTCTTTCCTCAGCCGAGCTGGCTCCGACCGTAATTGTCTCGCCGCCAGAGCGCGCTGCCTCCCTGCGCAGCGGTGCCAATCTCTTAGTGCGCGCCCTCATCCCGGAAAATCCTTGTGGGAGCTGCGGACGGGAGAACCGTCCCAGCTCGCGCTATTGCCGCCACTGTGGGCACGCCCTCACTGGCACCTCGCCGCTGGTCATCGATGTCTGCCAGGTCGGCTATGTCAGCGATGTGGGGAGGCGCTACGTGGCGCAGGACAACGAAGACATGCTACTGATTGTCCAAGGGCTTGGTCTAGGCCTCGGGCTACCGCCACGTCCCTTCGGTCTCTTTGGGGTTGCCGATGGCCTGCGTGGACCAGAGGGGCGCTCCATAGGGGGACACGAGGCAAGCCACCTGGCCATCGCCACGGTAGCCGATTTCTTGATCCCGCGCCTGACCGCATCTCCGCCCAAGGCTCAGAATGGCAACGACTCGCAGGCCGCCCAGCAAGCTGAGGCCTGGCTGCGAGAAAGCGTCTTGCGTGCCAACCAGGTCATCTACCATTCTAACGCCGACTATAATACCGCTATGGCCAGCACGCTGACGCTGGCTCTCCTTCACAGCCATCGCCTCTATGTCGCGAGCGTTGGCGACAGTCGGGCCTATCACTTTGGCCCCGGCAAGCGACTAGAGCGCATCACCCGTGATCACTCGCTGGCGGCCAACCTGGTCGAGGCGGAGCTATTAGCGCCAGATGAACTCTACAGCAGTGCCCGACGCCATCGCCTCTACCGTCATCTGGGCCTGGCGCCCCATCTGACCATTGACTTTTTCAGTCGCCAGGTCGCAGCGGGCGACCTCATTCTGCTGTGTACCGATGGTCTCTGGCATATGCTCCGCGATGAGCGTTTGTGCGAGCTGCTGGCGCGTGGGGGTGACCTTCAGCAATTGGCCCGTTCGCTCGTTGATGAGGCCAATCGGGCCGGCGGTGAAGGCAACATCAGCGTCATTCTCGTCCGCGTCCAATAAGGCGCTGGCCTTCCCTTCTCCTTCGGCCCGTACTGCCTTGCCTGCTCGCTTTGCCTGTCTACTGCACTGCCCGGCGCCGGCCCGAGCAAGAACGAAAGGGCTGTTTAATCCGTCCCTCCCCTACCGCTACCAGGTTCAGCCACGCCTAAGGCAAACTGGCGCACGGCTGCGCCTCCGAAGACAAAAAAAACCAGGCCTACGGGCCTGGGCACTCACAAGAGCCTGACTCCAGACAGAAGCCACCCCTTTGCCATGTTGGGCCTTGGCCCTCACCGGAAGCGCACGCCGAATGCGTTGCGACTGACAGGTCAGCCGCCCACAGGACCGGTATCAGCCTTCGTTATCCGACCAGCGTCCCTTACCACGCGGTCCTCTCTTCTTGCCTGCACCTTGCCTGTGCCGCTTCCGGTGAGAGCACACAACACGGGCGGAGGAGTAGCCCGATGATTCAATCCGCCACGTGTGAGCTGCCCTCAGACCTCAGCGGGCGCCAGCGGCTGCCAGCTCCTTCTGAGGCTCGGGCTGACCGACAGTGATCGCGATGCGCTTAGGCCGGCTGGCCTCGCTCACCGGAACACTGATTGTCAGCAGACCGTGCTCATAGTGCGTCTCGATCTGATCGGCCACGATCGGCTTAGCAAAGGTGATACTGCGTGTGCACTCGCCGGAGCCGATTTCGTGCAGCAGCCAGCTCACCTGCTTCCCCTCGTCCACCAGGGCCGGATAGCGCGCCTTAATCGTCAGGGTATTCTCCTGGACCGTCAGATCGATGTCCTCCGGCTTCACGCCCGGCAACAGCGCCTGCACCTGATAGCCCTGATCGGTCTCATAAACGTTCAGGGGCAGGCTTGGGCTGACGGGCGTACCGAAGAACGGACGCACAAAGGTCTGCTCGAACAGCCGGTCCATCGCCTCGCGCAGGCTCATCATCTCACGCCAGGGATCGAAGCGAACCATCGTCGTCATGGTCCCTCACCTCCTTCGTGACATGACTACCTTGTCACGCAGCGATGTCAGGCCACTAGAGCGACACCTTACGCTCGGGTGGCCACGCGCCAGAGAGATTCTGGACGCGTTCCACTCCTCAGAGAGCCAGCCAGTTACTCCGGCTCATCTTCAACCAACCAACCAACCAACCTGCCCTACCGTTCGCCGGTTGCGTTGCCAGGTTGGGGGCCAGCTGCCATACCCTGTACTGGCTGCTCTCCTTCTGGCCTTTCCACCCCCAAGAAACACTGACGAGGGGGGAGTTTATTCCCATGAAAGGGGAGAGATTCGCACAGAGATTCGCCGGACAGCTATTCTGTGACCTGGGTCCAACAGCGCAACACCTCGGCCACGCTCCAGGCCTGAGCGAAGCAGCCGGCAGGCGTGAAAGGCGGCTCTGGCTCGGCTACCTCGCTGATCGTTCCCAAACAAGCCTCCCACAGATGGCGCACCAGCGGCTCCAGCAAAGGCAGGAGCGCCTGATTATCCTTGTAGACATGCAGATAGGCATCAATATAAGCCCCGATTAGCCAGGGCCAAACCGTCCCCTGGTGATAGGCGCTATCGCGCTGGCGCTGATCGCCATTGAAACGGGATCGATAAGCTGGATCACGGGGACTCAGCGTGCGCAGCCCCAACGGCGTCAGCAGCTCGGCTCTCACCCGTTCGACGACACTGCGCGCCTGCTCATCGTTCAACAGGCGACGCGGTAACGCCACGGCGAAGAGCTGATTGGGGCGCAGCGCGGCATCGTTCTGCCCCGCCTGTCCGTCGACATCCACCACATCGTAGAGATAGCCCCCCTCAGCGTACCAGAAGCGCTCAGCGAAGTGTTTCCGCACCTGGATGCGTAACTGACTATAGCGTGTAGCATCAACAGCCAGGCGCATGGCCCAGCTCTCCATGCAGGCCAGTGCATTATACCAAAGAGCATTGATCTCCACAGGCTTGCCGCGGCGCGGAGTCACCGGACAACCATCCACACGCGCATCCATCCAGGTCAACTGTAAGTCGGTCGTTCCCAATCCCACAAAGAGCAGGCCATCGCGCTCATCCATGCCAATGCCGTAGCGCGTCCCGCGGATATACCATTGCAAGATCTCCTCAAGGGTAGCAAACAGCTCCTTGAGCAGCGTCCAGTCACCAGTAGCGGCTAAATAGCGGTCAAGAGCGCGGAAAAGCCAGAGCGACGCATCGGCAGTATTATACTCTGGCTCTGCCGCATTCTCTGGGAGGCGATTCGGGAGCAGGCCCTGATTGGCAGAGGAAGCGAAAGCCTTGAGCAATCCCCGCGCCTCGCTATAGCGACCAGTGCTTAAAAGCAGGCCTGGCAGAGCGATCATCGCATCGCGCCCCCAAACCTCAAACCAGGGATAGCCAGCAATAATGGTCTTGTGATCGGGCGAGAGCTGCAAATAGCGCTTGCCAGTGGGAGTCAGTACATACTGTGGACGAGCCACGATAAACTGATCAGCGGCTACAACCAGACGCGCCCGGACAGGATCACTCTGGGCCAGATCATCCACACTGCGATCGGCTACAGCGAGTAACTGCTTGAGGCGACGGCGATGATGGGCATAGGCCTGAGCGACATGCTCCTCATGTTGAGGGCCGCCCAACGCAGCAGGCGGCTCTTGCTCGGCGCTGAGCACCAAGGTAACCCGCTCGCCCGGGATCAGCGGAAAGTGGAAAACACCGGGCAAATAGACATCCTCCTCACAGGGCAGGCCGCGTTCACGATCGTGGCGATGGAGCACACGCCAATACCACAATCCCCGCGGCTCAAAGCGGGCCGCAGGACCAACGATGAGCTGGCAAATCGGGGCATCAGCATTGGCGCGAATACGGTAGCGGTTACCCTCTTGTTCGACCTGAAAATGCCAGCCGGGGTCACCGCGCATAGTGCTATGGTGGCTGCGGGCGACACAGAAAGGAAGCAGTGTGAGCAGCGAAGAAGCTTGCTCCTGCTCGCCTCCCTCGTCATAGCTGCCATGCAAGGTATACTGGACGTACGTTGTATTCTGCCCGTACTCCATCCAGATACGCTTCTCTAGCATGAGAGCCTTACCCAAGCGATAACGAAAGCAGGGAATGTCACCCTCTAAACAAACGCTATCGAGGTAAGACATTCCCTGCGGGTCAAGCGTGCCATCGTGGTACTCGTTGACCCCCAGTTTCAGAACCGAACCCTGGGGGAGGCGAAGCTCCTCATCGACCTTCGTTACGAGTACCCAGCGTTCAACCGGCGGGCGAAGGGCGGCGACAAGCAGGCCGTGGTAGCTACGCGTTGTGGCCCCGAGCAGCGAGCCAGCGGCGTAACCGCCGAGGCCATTCGTAACCAACCATTCGCGTTCCAGGCCCGCCTGAACATCGCCGCAGATGGCGCGGCCAAGTGAGAGATTCCATGCATTCAGCGAAGTGCGCTTCATTGCGCTAGTCTCAAACTGTTGCATCATGGCCCTCGTTCCCCTGGCGCTAAGCTAAGATGGAGGAGTGAGAGCCGCCGGAGCGCTTCCGAGAGAGCAAGCACCGCTGCGGGGGCCTGAGCATACTCCCCCATCCTATCTATGAAAGATCTCTCCATCCATCGCTATCGCTGCTGCACGAGCCTTGGCAAAGCGGAGCAGCGCATGTGAAGCAGGCAATAGCCCGCGAAAATTGAAGTAGCCGCCCGGCCTCGCTGGCAAGTAGAGACCTACCCAGACGAGGAACCCTTACTTAAGGGCGTGGCAGCTCACGTAGAGCCGTTTTCATCCGCTGCAGAGCGGTCTCAATACGCTCCTCGGGAGCCGTCATAGAAATGCGCAAATAGCCCTCACCCGCGGCGCCGAAGTTTGACCCTGGCGTCAACAAAACGCCAGTCTGATCGAAGAGCCAGCCTGCAAAATCACGCGCCTTAAAACCCTCGGGTACTGCTGCCCAGACATAGAGGCCGGCCTGCGTCTGGCGAGCGCGCAGCCCCAAGCTATTGCAGCCCGCCACAAGCAGATCACGACGGCGGCGGTAGATAGCGTTTCGCTCCTGTATCCAGGAATCGGGCAACTGCAGAGCCGCAATGGCTGCCTGCTGGATCGGGCGGAACATACCGCTATCGACGTTGCTCTTGAGCCGTCCCACCGCGTCCACAATCTGGCGATTGCCAACCAGCCAGCCGACGCGGAAGCCCGCCATATTGTAAGTCTTGCTCAGAGAGTGCAACTCGACAGCCACCTCACGGGCGCCCGGAATCTCTAGAATGCTCGGGGGACGTTGCTCGAAATACACCTCGGCATAGGCCATGTCGTGCACGATCAACAGGTCATGGCGGCGAGCAAAAGCGACCGCCTTCTCAAAGAAGGCAAGATCGGCACACGCAGCCGTAGGATTGTTCGGGTAGTTGAGCCAGAGGAGACGGGTCTGCTGCAGCACTGAGGAGGGAATGCTCTCCAGATCAGGCAGATAATCATGGCTTTCGCGCAGCGGCAGCAAATAGGGGTGAGCCCCGGTACTGGTGGTACCCGTCACGTAGACAGTATAATTGGGATCTGGGACGAGGGCCACATCGCCCGGATTAAGCACCGCCGCCGCGACATAGGCTAATCCTTCTTTTGATCCCAAGAGAGGCAAGGTCTCCTCTTCTGGAGTCAAAGTCACGCCGAAGCGCCGCTCAAACCAGGCGACAAAGGCCTCATGGAGCGCACGCATGCCGCGATACTCGGGATAGCGATGGTTCTGAGGATCATGTGCCGCCTGGCAAAGGCGTTCAATAACGGCAGGGGGCGCCGGCAAATCAGGATCACCCATCGAGAGATTGATGACATCGACGCCCGCTGCTAGACGGGCCGCCAGCTTCTTCTGTGTTTCGGCAAAGTGATATGGAGGTAAACTCTGAACAAGGCGTGATAGCTGCACGGATGGCTCTCCTTTTGCGTTCGTCAGCAAGATCGAGCCGCCAGCATTCTGACGACGGCGGCAGGTGAAGGGAACAGCGGCCCCCAACCTAGTCGGCGGGAGCAGCCTCGTACCAGTTCCGTCCCACTTTGGTTTCTACCCTGAGCGGGACTTTCTCCGTGATCTCAGGGATATCCTCCATAATGGTCCGCACCAGGCGGCGGGTCGTCTCCAGCTCCTCCACTGGCACCTCAAACACTAGCTCGTCGTGCACCTGAAGAATCATACGCGCTTTCAGTCCCTTCTCCTCGAAAGCATGGTGGATGCGGATCATGGCGATCTTGATCACATCGGCGTTGGTGCCCTGAATGGGCATATTGATCGCCTCACGCTCCAGAGCCTGACGCTCCGGTCCGCTCAGTGTCCGCAAATCTGGAAGGAAGCGCTTACGCCCGAAAAGCGTATTCACGTAGCCCTGTTTATAGGCCTGATTCAGGGTGGCATCGACGTAGCGCCGCACCTCGGGAAACGTCTCGTGATAACGCCTGATGAACTCACTGGCCTGAGCATTACTCATGCCGGTCACCTGAGCCAGCCCGAAGGCCGATTGCCCATAGAGAATGGCATAGACCACGGTTTTGGCCAAGCGACGCTGCTCAGGTGTCACCTGTTCAACTGGCACATGAAAGAGAGAGGAGGCGGTAATAGTGTGAATGTCTTCGCCCCTTTGGAATGCCTCTATGAGCCGCTTTTCTCCAGTAATGCGCGCCAGGATACGCAATTCGATCTGCGAATAATCAGCCGTGAGCAGGACATAGCTCGGGTCTGCGATGAAGGCCCGACGGATCTGGCGCCCGAGATCCGTACGTACCGGAATATTCTGCAAATTGGGGTTACTCGAAGAGAGGCGCCCGCTAGAGGTGACAGCCTGATTAAAGGACGTATGCACGCGCCCACTCACGGGGTCCATCAAAGCGAGCAGCCCATCGACATAGGTAGACTTCAGCTTAGTGAGCTGCCGATATTCCAGCAAGGCATCAACGACCGGGTGCAGGCCCTTGAGACCCTCAATAACCTCAGCGCTGACAGAATAGCCTGTGCGCGTCTTCCGTCCTACAGGTAGCTTCAGCTCGCCAAAGAGGACCTCAGCTAGCTGGCGTGTTGAATTGATGTTGAAACGGTGACCGACCGAGTCGTAAATTTTTTGCTCCAAAACGCGGATTTGCTCATTGAGACGCTCACCGAAGTCGCGCAGAAAGTCGGCATCCAAGGCCACGCCATGTAGCTCCATCTGGACCAGCACATTCACAAGCGGCATCTCTATGCGTTCGAACAGCTTCCACAGACCGTGGCGCTGTAAGTCACGCCGCAGTGGCTCTACCAGGCGTAGCGTCATGTCGGCGTCGGCCCCGGCGTAATCGGCGGCACGCGCGACAGGAACCTGCGCCATGCTGATAGCCTTGCTCCCACTGCCGATGAGCTGGGCGATGGGAGTCATCACGTACCCCAGGCGTTGAAAAACCTGCTCTTTCAGTCCCAGGCCCCGCCGACCTGGATCGAGCAAGTAGGCGGCCAACAGCGTATCGAAGGTCAAGCCCCGGATGCGGACCCCATAGCGCGCCATCACCACAAGATCGTACTTGGCATTATGCATGTATTTCCCAATTTGCTCATCTTCCAATACCGGGCGTAGCCGCTCCAGCACCAGTGGTAAGGGAAGCTGAGCCGGAGGCTCTTCTGCGTCAAGCGTGCGCTGATGGCCAACGGGGATATAGTAAGCTTCACCTGGGGCCATACTAAAGGCCAAACCGACCAACTCGGCCCGCCATTGATCTTCTGAGGACGTTTCCACGTCAAAGGCAAAAGCGCCAGCCTGGCGCAGGCTATGCACCAGGACCGTAAGCGCCTCCTCGCTGGTAATCAGCAACGTGCTGGTTGTTTTCTCACTGACCGTCTCAAGAAGGGGGAGACTTTCGCCAATAGCTGGGAGGCGCAAGTGACGTACCTCTGCCTCACCCTGGGCCGGCAACTCAAAGAGCGCCAACTGTTCCACCTGCGCGTGCTCCCTGATCTGAGCAACTGGAACATCGGGAGGCTCCGGGGTAGAAGAAGCCTGCTTCGTCGGAGCGCTCACCGCACCGGGCTTGTTCAGCTGCGTTGGAGGAGGCGGCGGCTCCAGAATGGGGACAAGCCCGAGTGGGGCGGTCTCCATCTCCTCTGAAGTGGCCTCTGCCTGGACCCCTGCTGACTGCTCACGAGAAACGTGCTCCGGCTGGGGGCTGCCGGGCGCGACAGCCTGTCCTGAAGCTTGCGCCTGATCACCTGTGCCTGTAGTGCCGCTGGTACCGCCGAGTCCTGGCAATCGGTCAACCAATGAATGAAACTCCAGCGTACGGAAAAGCGCAAGCGTCTTCTCGCGGTTAAAGCGCGCGATATCACAGGCAGCCAGATCAAGCTGTACCGGTGCGTCGCGCACAATCGTAGCCAGGTACTTGCTCTGAAGGGCTTGTTCGCGGGCTGCGCTGAGGGCCTTCTGCTCCTTGGGCTTCAACTCTGCCAGGTGCTCCAGCACCCCCTCAAGGCTGCCATAGGTTGCGATAAGGCGGCTGGCGGTCTTCTCGCCAATACCAGGCACGCCAGGAATATTATCTGACGGATCACCGACCAACCCCTTAAAGTCTGGCAACTGGGCCGGCTCAATGCCATAACGTGCCCGCACTGCTGCTCGGTCGTAGACGGTTACTTCGCTAATACCGCGCTTGGCCACCATGACACGCACGCAGTCATCAACGAGCTGCAGCGTATCCATATCGCCGGTCAGAATAATGGTCTGCAGGCCCTGCGCTGTTGCCTGCCGCGCCAGGGTCCCAAGTAGATCATCGGCCTCGAAACCGTCCAGCTCATAAACGGGGAAATTGAAAGCGTGAACCAGCTCACGAATCCGCTCAAACTGCGAGCGCATCACAGGTGGCAAAGGAGGGCGCTGCGCCTTGTATGTTGACAAAGCCTCATGACGGAAGGTCGGCGCCGAGCGATCGAAGGTCACAGCCACATAGGCCGGGCGCACATCGGCCAGCGCCTTCAGCAACATGCTGGCGAAGCCAAAAACCGCATTCACCGCCTCGCCGCTGCTGGTCGTCAGCATTTCTGGCAACGCATGGAAAGCGCGGTGGATCAGGGCGTGCCCATCGACCAGGAGCAGCTTTTTACCACTCTCGCCGCACTGAGATGGTTCGCGTGTTTTTGCAATCTCACTCTCGCTCATATCTTTCGCTCAACCCTTCAGGCCCCACAAGCTCCTCGCGACTCAGGTACAGGTCCTTTCGTTAGTGAAGCAACTGCTTCTTACGCGGGTGTTCCCTCACTCAGGAGGGAGTTGCTGCCAGGACACGGTAAGCTGGCTGGGAGGCGCTCTCCCAGGCGCAGAGACTTGCCGTTGGTCGGGAACCGTCCTCATCCGCGCGAATCAGCGCAAACGTATACTGCGTCACTTCGCGCAGCGGTGAAGCGGTCGGTGTAGGCGGCCATTGAGGGGCGCGCAGCCAGGCGAAGAGCGCCGGCGTCATTTCCTCTGGCGCAGGCCTCGCCAGGCGTCGTGTCCAGGTACCTGTATTCAAATAGGATTGGTAGCCATTGGCCAACGGCTGCACGAGCCAGGAATGGGTATGGCCGGCCAGAGCATAGCGCAGACGTGGCTCACGCTGCAACAGCGCGCACATACCAGCAGCCGTCGAGTCTAGTCGCCGGGCCGCCGATCTCCCAAAGATACGCGCCACCGCCTCCTGTCGTGTCTCTTCCGTAGCCGTTGGCTTGCTTGCTTCTGCCAGCGCTTCGCGCAAATCTAGATACTCCTCCAGCAGCGCCGCCGTAGCTTGCTGCTCGTCCCAGCCTGGAACCGGCTGCCAGTCGCTTTTCTGGCGCTGCATATCGCGCTGGAAAGCGGCCAAATCCTGCATAGCCTCCTCAAAGAGGCGTAGGGCCACGTGCATCTCCCCTGGACGCAGACCTGCCAATGGCTGGCGAGGCCGGCTGATGAGTCCGACGAGATTCGTCACCACTGCGCGCAGCAGCTCGGGTGCAAACAGAGCCAACAGAGCCATCTGGCTTGGATAACTCAAAGACGGCTCCAGGTGGTCGAAGTACGGGAAGCGGCAGTGAATAAGCGCCCCTGCCTCTTGATAATACCACGAACCGGCAGAGAGGAGAATCTCCTCCGGCGGTGGGAGCGGCTCACCGTCGGCGGTCCACAAGCCAGCGCTACGATGGTTCCAAAAATCATAGAAATTGCCATGCTCTATCACAATGGTTGGCAGGGGCTCATAGCGTGGCCGTGGCCAGAAGCGGACTCGCTCCTCCGAAGCGACGGAGTGCCCCAGCGCCTGGCGCAGGCGCTGCTGAATGGCGGGAAAGAGCAGCTCAATATCATGATTGCCGGGCACAAAGGTCACGCGCCGCTGAGGCTGGCTCAGAAACTGGGCCAGTACCTCAAAGAAAGACCTGTGGGCGGCAAGGATGCGCTCTAGCTTCTCTACTGCCTGGGCAACACTGCGGGTGCGGGCATGCACCAGGGGCGAGGTGGCCAAAAAATCAAAGCAGTCGCCATTGATCACCAACTCGACCGCATCATCTTTTTTCTCAGTGAGCGCCCCTCCCGGCGAAGCGGCGCCCAGAAACTCCTCCCAGGCGCGCTCTTGCTCCTCAGCAAAACCCTCAAAAGGCTCATGCCCATCGGCAAGATGGAGATCACTGACGACGAGAATGGTCACAGACATCAAAAGGAACCCCTTCCAGTCCTTCCTTCGGACTGCCTGGAAAACGCTCACCTGGCTTCCTTATCAGGGAGCTATTCCGGCCGACGCTCTCCGAAGCGGCAGCCAAACGACCGCTCGTTTCCAACGGCAACAAGCAACCACTCACCTGACATCTGCTCCATTTTAGTACGTTTGTGCGTAGTTGTATAGTGTAGTTAACTGGCGGACAGCGTTCAACTGTTCTGGCCTCACGGGAGGATGCTACCCCCAGGGATATACTCTCGTATAGAGGGACCGAAAAAACGTCTGCTCGTGAATCGCCAGATGGCACCCCTTCCCGAGGTTAAGCGGGAAGCGAACCGGCTCTCTTCCATCGGCGAGGAGAAGGCGGCGCGCTTGGGTGTCAGAAGAACGCTGGTGATCCTGCCTGTTATGCTTGTGCCTGTTATAGGCTAATCCCAAAAAGTAGGAGAGCATGTTATGGCTGAGGAGCTGGAAGAACTGCTGACAGTACGTGAAGTTGCGCGCCGTCTGCGCGTGGACGATACAACGGTACGTCGTTGGATTAAAAGCGGGGCGCTGGAGGCCATCACCCTCCCCCATCGTGGCAAGCGCCAGGCCTACCGCATCAAAAAGTCCACGCTAGATGCCCTCATGAGGGGGACCGCTTCCTCATCGTAGGGAACCAGCCGCTGCCGGTTTAGCCGCAGAGCTGTCCGGCAGCGGCTGGCACCGCTGGCGGGGCAGCAGACAGCCCCTCGATGTCACATTCTCGCCCCGCCAGGCTACTGCGACCGACAGCACCTCTTGCCTCCCCCTAAACCAGGTTGCTGCGCTCACCTTCTCTGCTGATGCCCGGCAGAGATAGCGGGCAACCAGGCGGGTGAAGCAGCCCTTCTGAGCTTGCTCCTGGGCAAATCAGGTTGATCCAAGGCCTCATCGCCTTTCGCGCTGCCCAACAACTATACATACGATCTTTCTCCTCATAGATAAATGCGCATCTATGCAATAGGAGTAAGCGCTACACTGGAGATAGCGGAGAGCCACCGATTGGGACAGCGGCAAGCCAAGCAAGCACAGAAGGGAGAGACACACTTGGTCAAGATCGCCATTACTGGCGGAGCTGGGTTTATTGGGGCGCACCTGACCCGTGCCTGCCTGGAGGCTGGCCACCAGGTCATTGTGATTGACTCGCTGGCCAGCGGCGCACGGGAGCGCCTTGATCCACGTGCACGCTTCTATCACCTGGACATTCGTGATCCGCAGCTACACGCTGTGCTCCAGATGGAGCGTCCAGATATTGTCAGCCACCATGCGGCCTGTCGTTCAGCGCTCCTCCCTGGTCCGCGTCCGCTCACTGACGCTGACATCAACCTGCACGGCCTGCTCAACCTCCTTGATGGCTGTGTCGCAGCCAACATCAGGCGCATTATCTTTGCCTCTAGCGGCAACGATCTCTACAGGACAGAAGGCCAGGCCCTGCCCCTTAGCGAAGAGGCCCCCCTCTGTCCACGGCGTCCTCTCGACATTAGCAAGCTCGCCGGAGAATGGTATATTCGCTACTATAGCCGACACTACGGAATAGAACATGTTATTCTACGCTATGCTGATGTGTATGGAGAGATCGAAAGACAGAACGCTCAGCATCCTCTAACAGAATTCATCTACAATCTCTTAGAGAAGAAGCGGGTTGTTATTCGAGCCCCAAGGGGAGAGAAACGCGATCACATTTACATCAGCGATGTGATCCAGGCCCATCTCCTGGCTCTAGAGCGTGGCGCCAACTGGACCATGCATATCAGCAGCGGCGCCGCCACCAGTCTTGAAGAATTCTATCAACGAGCCGCGGCCCTCCTGGCCAGTGAGAGCGCGCCACTCTACCTCAACGAACGTGGGCGCACCGGAACTACTATCGCTCTTGACAACAGCCGCGCACGGCAAGTCCTTGGCTGGCAGCCAACCGTTGATCTAGAAGAAGGGATACGACGTACTGCCCAAAGCATCTGCGCCAGCCTGGGCCATAGCCTGCCGCCTGTACCGCTACAGCCCATCCTGCCGCGGGCCCCAGAAGCGCCATCCACTTCGCGCCTGGCCGCCTCCGCCTCAGCATAGAAAAGGGGGAGAGAGCAGAGATGAAGCCGCCCAACAAAGGCGTCCATTTCCGGCCTAAGAGAACCGCGTGATGAGGACAGGGCTGACCATCTCCAGGCAAACAGACAGGCAGATAGCGACCTCTTCCTCATACTGACGCGGCAGCGACAGCGGACCGGACCCCGAACGGATAAGCCCCGCTGCGGCCACTCCCTCCACCGCGGCGGGGCTCCTTTCTTTGCCGATACGGAGAATGGAAGAGAAACGATAGCGGAAGCAAAATGAAAGAGAGAGGCGCACCAGCGGCACGGCCCGGGGCCAGGCAGGCTGGTGCGCAGACCGACTCTACTGTTGCAGGCCACTGACCACGCGCGCATACTTTTCCGCCAGCGCCTGAGCCTGCTCGCTTGACTCTGACTCCGCCACCACATGGAAGAGCGGTCGATCGGCGTCGGGCAGCACTAGCACCCACTCCTTGCTCCCCAAGTCGATCTTAATACCGTCAATCGGCTTCGCGCGTCGCTCGCGGTACTGCTCGCTCAGGATACGCATCACCTTTCCCTTGTGCTCCCAGGGGCAGGCCACGCGCGTACGGCTCAGGTAGTAGCTTGGCAGATCATCGACCACCTCAGAGAGCTTGACCTCAAAGTAGGCCAACAACTCCAACAGCTTAGCCACGGCCATCATCCCATCGAAGGCTGGCAAGAACTCTGGGAAGATGAAGCCACCCTCACCATCGCCAACCAACACCACACCCTCGCGGCTAGCAGTGGCCATCAGGGCCTGGGGCAAGACGCGCGTATGCAGAATATAGCCATCATAGCGCTTAGCAATATGCTGAAGGGCGCTGGGAGCTGTCACAGGAGCCGCCACCGTTGCCTGATGAAAGCGACGCAGCGTCAGGCTCGTCATCACAGCCAGCATCTTCATACCATCCAGAATGCGCCCGCGATCGTCCACCACAGAGATCCGCTCGCCCGCCGGATCGATGCGAATCCCCAGATCAGTGTGCAGAGCCGCCGTGATCGTTGCCAGGCGCTGCAAATCGCGCTCCACCTCGTCCTTGGTGCGCGTCACCAGCGACTCATCAGCGCTCGTATTGAGAATAATGACATCCACACCGAGGCGGTTGAAGATACCGGGCAGCAACTGGGTAGTACTACCATGAGCATAGTCCATCACGATCTGGAAGCGGCGCTGACGGATCAAGCCCTCATCGACCACCTTATGGAAGCCCTCCAGATAGAGATTGAGCACGCGCTCATTCTCCTGGACCTCAATCGACCCCAGGTCGTCGATGTAGACGCGGCGGAAGTCCTCGCGGAAGTAGAGGTTTTCCACCTTGCGCTCTGTCGCCTTGTTAATGTCAAGGCCGTACTGGTCAAAGAACTTAATGTCGACAATACGGGGATCATGGGGGGAGAGGCGAACGTGAATCCCACCGACGGCCTCGGTGTTGCGCACATAGTAGCGAGCCACGGGGATCGGCACCTGATTAATATCATGGACATTGATGCCAGCCGAGGGGAGGCCGGCCACGATGGCCCGCTTAATCATGCGCGAGGTACGGTGTGACGAATCGCGGTTTACCGCGACAATACTGCCTTTGGGAAGAATGGCGCCGTAGGCCGCGCCAAGGCTAGCGGCGAACTCGGGGGTGAGATCGATATTGACCAGGCCTGTCACCCCATAGCGCCCAAAGAGGCCGCGACGACCCTGCGAGCCCCAGATAATGCTGTTATTGACCACGGCGCCGGTCTCGATCTCCTTATCGGGCCAGATCTTCACGTTGGGCTGAATAATCGCGCCCTCCTGGACGATCGAATTATCACCGATCACCGAGCCCTCGAACATCACCGCCTTACTCTTAATGCTGGTTGAAGAGCCGACGAGTGCGCCGCGCAACTCGGCCCGCTCGCCAATATAGGAGTTATTCCAGATAATGCTGCGGTCCACCTGCGCCCGCTCGTCGACAATCGTATAATGGCCGATAATGCTGGGGCCGTGAATAATGGCGCCCGACTTAATCTTACAGTCGTGCCCCAGGTAGACCGGGCCATAGAGCTGAGCATCCTCGGCGATCTCCACACCCTCCTCACACCAGACGCTGTTACCGATATGGCGGCCCGGAATCTCGATCTGGACGCGACCCTGCAGGGCATCGGCGTTGGCGCGCATGTACTCGCTCAGATTACCCACGTCGCACCAGTAGCCATTCGCGATATAGCCATAGATGGGATCGCCTTTCTTCAGCATCAAAGGAAACAGATCCTGGCTGAAATCGAAAGGCTTATTCTTTTCGAAGTAGGTCAGCACACGAGGATCGAGCACATAGATGCCCGTATTAATCGTATCGCTAAAGACCTCGCCCCAACTAGGCTTCTCCAGAAACTGCGTGATATGGCCATCCTCATTGGTAATGATGACCCCATACTCTAATGGATTGTGGACATGAGCGAGCGTCAAAGTTGCCAACGCCTGCTTTTCCTGATGAAAGCGGATGATATCGCTCAGGTTATAGTCAGTGAGCGCATCGCCGCTAATCACGAGGAACGGCTCGGTCAAATGCTCTTCAGCGTTTTTCACGCTGCCGGCGGTGCCCAGGGGGACATCCTCGCGGGAATAGGTAATGCGCATGCCGAACTGCGAGCCATTGCCGAAGTAGTCCTCGATATTGCTCGCCAGGTACTGGACCGTGACGATGACCTCGGTGATGCCATGTCGCTTCAGGAGGTTCAGGATATGCTCCATGACGGGCTTGCCCACGATCGGCACCATTGGCTTGGGGCGCTTAATGGTCAGGGGACGTAGGCGAGATCCTTCCCCTCCGGCCATAACAACCGCTTTCATGACTTCTCTCTCCTTGGCGCGGGGTTGCTCATCTGGTCATCGAAACTGCAACGGCGCAGCAGGGGGCTGCGCCGTGGTCTACTGCCTGCCTCATTGCTATTGTACCTCACGGCAGAAGGCAGCTACAAGGATCTTCTGCCCTTGCCTGGCTTGCGCGCTAGAGATAATCGCTCAGGTGTCCGTGCTCGATCTGCCAGTGCACGAAACGCGGATAGCTTGCCTCCTCGCGGGCAAGCCGTTCCTCATACGCCTCACGCAGCTCGATCAAACGATTGGCCTCCTCGACTGTGAATCCCTCGTCCAGGAGGGCATCGATCAGCAGATCACTGTATTGCTGCATCTGTCAAGGTCCTCCTTTCTTCTCTTCCATAGCTTGCGGAACTCACAAACAAGACCAATGGAACGGCTACGGCGAGGAGCTAGCGTCTTCCCTGCCGCAGGCTCTGCAAGCAGGCCGAAGAGACAGAGCAGGGAAGCAGTCAGACCAGCCCTGACTGGCTGGCTCGCGCACTAGCTCCCACTGGATAAGGCACCCCTGCCTCCTGGAGCGGAACCAGGCGCCTCCGACAGTTGCGCCTGGATAGGCCCAGGCCGCGACTGGCTGAGAAGTCTGACAGAAGACAGCGGCCTGAGCGAAGAGGGGAGAGCACGAGGCCGGCAGCGTTGAGGCGTCGCTAGCAGCGTTGGTGTCAGCCTGCAGCGTCAGCCTTGAAAACTGCGACAATGACAAGAGGAGCGATGGAGCAGTGAAGCCAAAGGAACACCCTGTCAAACGCGTGCGAGAGGAGATGAGCAATCCCCTAGTCGCTGGCTTTCAGCTCCACCCAGCTGACGTTCATCAATATCAACGAACCTATTGTACAGTATAGCGCAGGCTGCGGCGCGGTGGCTAGCGGAGAGGCCGAAAAACCCCAACGCGACCCCGCTGGCGCGGCTATCGCCTCAAAGTAGGATCAACAGACAGGAAAGAGCCAGAGGCGAGCGGGCTCCGCACCAGTGAAAGGCAGGCAGAGGCTGACAAACGAAACCTAACCTGGCCGTCAGTCGCTACCCCATGACTGGTTGCGAATGTAGTGCTCGATTTCCTCTTCGTTATCGTAAAAATAGCTGATAGCATCGTAGACCTGAGCCAGGCTCAGGCGATGGATGCGGGCGATCTCCTCGGGGTCCTTGCCCGATTGGAAGAGCAAGATCACATGGCGCACGCCCGTGCGTGTGCCTTCAATGATAGGTTCGCCGCCGTAAATGGCAGGGTCGCGAACAATATAGGGATGAGCGGTACGCTCGATAGCCATAGCGGGACTCCTCCTTTCCTGGACCAATCTTATTGTATATTATTTCAAGCATTGAGAACCTGCGCATGGGCATGAAAGAACCCTTAAAATCCGTACGGTTGATCGTTCCTGCTGACGTTGGCGTTCTGGTCGAAAAGCTCAAGGAAAAAGTGTTCAAGTAAATTTCAACGAAAAGCTTGACAGCACCTGAAATGCGATGTTACAATTAGCGCAATGAAAGGAGGTGGTGTGCACATGCCTGAACGAAATTGCCACACAGGTGGCGAGTTAACCGGCCACACCAAGCGAGGAGGGAAGGGCGCCTCCTGATGGTGGTGCCAGCCGGAAGGTGGGAAGCAACCTGGCCCGCCTGGGAAGCGTGGTTAACTCCCGCCTGTATGGTTTACCGCAGGGCCGGTGCCGGTGGGTAGCGTCTTCACGCTCTTTGCTCCTGATGCTTATCAGCTGTCAGCCTGGCAATTGGCGTTACAGTATCGCTGCCAGCCGGCCTGGTACCCGCGGTCTCTCTTACCGAGGGAGGTCCTGGATCAGGCAGACCGAGAAGAGCTGGTTAGCAGAGCGGCAGCGGTGGCGCTGATTGGGCAGAGCGAGCGTACAAGCAAGAGAAGTTGCGATAGGGCAGGGGGTCCAGACAAGCATACATGCAAGGCTGCTGGGCGCCGATAACCAGGTAGAGGCTCGCAGGTAATAAGGGGTGGGAACGACAGGAAGGTGGAAGAGAGACGAGCAGAGGTGCTAGAAGCAGATGACTGGCAGTGAACGACTGCATCTCGACAGGCTACGGCAGATGGTGGGCACACGCCTGATTGGCAAAGGTGAGGCACGTCTGCTGTATCTCCCGGTGGTTGATTCGACGAATACGCTAGCCATGCAGCGCGCCATCGAGGTTGGAGCAGACGAGAGTCTAGAAGGTTTGGTAGTACTCACAGAAAGTCAGACCGCCGGGCGTGGCAGGCAGGGCCGCCGCTGGGTTGACGTGGCTGGGCGCAATGTCCTCTTGTCGATGGTGCTCTATCCACGCTTCCCGCTCCCCCTGATGACGATGTTTTCCGCCCTGGCCGTGCTGGAAACCATTGCCGATACGGCTGGCCTTGTCGCTGCTATCAAATGGCCTAACGATATCTTGATCGGCGAACGCAAAGTTGCCGGTATTTTAATCGAGACCAGCTCTGATCGGGCCGGTCGCCTGGTGGCCGTACTGGGCATCGGCGTCAATGTCAATGGACGCAGTGAAGACTTAGCGATCGAGCAGAGTGCGGGCGGATCAGTGCAGTCTCGCCCCGAGGCTCCTGCAGCTGCGTCAGCTCCGCTGGTTCAAGCGCCGACGCCGACGACCCTGGAAGCCGAGTGCGGTCACGCTGTGAGCCGCGAGGCCTTCATAGCTCACCTTTTGGAGCATGTAGAAGACTTCTATCTGGCCTTGCAGAAGGAAGTCGAAGCCCACGGCGAACCGTCCGCGCTGACAGCGCCTGCTATCTCGACAGCGATTTTCTCGCTGCCGGTGGTGCAACTCATTCGCGAGCGCTGGCGTAGTTCTTTACAGACGCTGGGACGGGCGGTGCGCATTCAGCAAGGTGCCCGTCTACTGGAGGGTAAGGCGGAGGGGATCAATGAAAGCGGCGAACTGCTGCTGCGTTGCCACTCGGGCGAGCTGGTGACAGTCACCTGGGGAGATGTAGGGCATCTCGCTCAGTGAGTAACGGCTCCTGCTCCCGTGAGAGATCGCGCTCTGAGCGTAAGGTCACTGAAGGAAGAGGGGCTTGTCTCGCTTTACCGATCCCATGCCTTTACTCGCGGCAAACCGGCCAGCAAGCCAGAGACCTGGACCGGCTCTCTCTTGAAAACGCTGCTTGACTGACTGTTGGCGCTGTCCCTGCTGTGTGGCGCGGCAGCTCAGGAGGCAGATTGCGACTCTGGTAGTAGATGAGCGATTTCCTGCAGACAATGGAGGGAAACATAGGATGGAGACACAGGGCGTCTATCTGACCGAGGATGGCCGGCAACGTCTTCTGAACCAGTTGGAGTTCTTGCGTACAGTCAAGCGGGCCGAGGTTGCACGCTACCTGCATGATGCCAAAGAGGGGGGCGATGTCAACGACAATGCGGCCTATGAGGAAGCCAAGACGGAATATGCGCGTCTCGAAGGGAAGATTTACGAGCTAGAGCAGATGCTTGCCACGGCGCGCACGATTCAGAAGGTCCAGAGCGATGAAGTCACGCTGGGATCGGTGGTGCGTGTGCGCAGCAGCGACGGACGTGAGGCTTGCTATACGATTGTAGGCGCCTATGAGGCCAATCCAAGCGCGGGCCGCATTTCTAACGAGTCCCCAGTAGGCAAAGCTTTGCTTGGCCATAAGGTGGGCGATCTGGTTATGGTTTCTACCCCTGGTGGTGTAAAAGAGTACACTGTCCTCGCCATTGAGTAAGTGAGCTTCTCCCCCTGCGACGAGAGCATTCCTGCTGTCTCCTCCCCGAGTGCTTTCGTCTTCTGATCCAGCCAGGATGGAGTATGCCGCTGTGTCTTGCTTTGGGGGCCGCCTTCTCCTGTGCGGCCCTCCTCTTTGGGTGCGTTCACAATCTGCCCGCCCGTTGCTGATTGGGGTGCGTGGTGAAGCGTGGAGAACGGAAAGGTAAATGGAGGCATAGACCAGGCTGCGAACCGGTCTGCTTCCTTTCTTCCTTCCTCTTACTCTCCCCCTGCTATCCACTGGCCCGGAATTTTGCTAAAATAGCGGCAAACCATTGTGAGGAGTTTTCAAGAGCGTTATGGCTGATGAAAGAAGTGTGCGGCTCCAGCGCCTAGAGGCCTTGCGAGAGCGCGGTATCAATCCCTATCCCAACCATGTTGAGCGCAGCCATACGATTGCCGAGGTGCTGCAGCACTTCGATGAGTGGCTGGGAGAGGAGCACTCTTTTTGTCTGGTTGGGCGCATCCGCTTGCTCCGCGAGATGGGCAAGGTCGCTTTTGCCCATATTGAGGATGGCACTGGTCGTATTCAGATCTACTTCCGCATTAACGATCTTGGCGAGGAAGCCTATCGCACAGTTCGCCTTCTGGATATCGGCGACTTTATTCAGGCCCGGGGCTTTCTCTTCTATACACGCACCGGTGAGCGCACGCTGCATGTCCTGCAGTTCGCGATAATCGCTAAGGGCTTGCGCCCATTGCCCGAGAAGTATCACGGTCTGGAAGATATCGAACTGCGCCAGCGTAAGCGCTATCTGGATCTGCTAGCAAACGGCGATGAGGTGAAGCCGATTTTTGTGACGCGTAGCCGCGTGATTCGGGCTATGCGCCGTTTCCTCGATGAGCGGGGCTTTCTGGAGGTGGAGACCCCGATTCTGCAGCCGATCTATGGCGGCGCGACGGCGCGCCCCTTTGTGACGCATCACCATGCCCTGGACCGCGATATGTATTTGCGTATCGCGGTGGAGCTGTATTTGAAGCGCCTGATCGTCGGAGGCTTCGAGCGGGTTTATGAGATTGGTCGCAACTTCCGCAATGAGGGGATCGATCGTACTCATAATCCCGAGTTTACCATGATGGAGTGCTATCAGGCCTATGCCGATTATGAGGATATGATGCGCCTGACGGAAGAAATGATCTATTCGATCGCTTTGGAGGCCTGTGGCACGCCGCGCATTCGTTATCGAGGCTACGAGGTGGATCTAACGCCTCCTTGGCCACGGCTGCCGCTGCTGGCGACCATTGAGGAGTTTACCGGGATCGATGTGAATCGCTATCCCGATCGTGAGAGCCTGGCCGCCGAGATGCGGGCTCGCGGCTATGAGGTTGATCCCACTTTGGGCCGGGGCCGTTTAATTGACGAGCTGAAGAGCGCGATGTTCCGCCAGGGAGCAGAGCCGTTGCGCCGCGCTCTCTTCTTGATCGATTATCCGCTAGACGTCTCGCCTCTGGCCAAGCGTCATCGGTCTCAGCCCGATCTGGTGGAGCGCTTCCAGCCGTTCCTGGGGGGCTTGGAAATCGGCAATGCCTTCACTGAACTCAATGATCCGCTCGATCAGCGCCAGCGCTTTGAGGATCAGATGCGTCAGCGCGCTCACGGCGATGTTGAGGCGCAGGTACTCGATGAGGACTTTCTAGAAGCTCTGGAGGTAGGTATGCCGCCTACGGGCGGGCTGGGCATCGGTGTAGATCGCCTGGTCATGTTCTTGACCGATCAGGAGTCTATTCGCGATGTGATCCTCTTCCCCACGATGCGCAAGGCCCCTAACGAGCTGTGATGTGCTAGCCATCTCTATCGTCGCTTGCTTGTTTGTTTTGCTCGCGCTGCTGCGCTGCCTGCTAACGTACTCGCTCCGGGCGGCGCTCCACACACTGGCGTTGCGCGCCGAAGCCTGGCTCTCTCTTCTCTTGGTTTGGTTGGTGCCCAGGGCAAGCTGTGTCAATGACTCGGCCTCGCTCGCTTGCTTCGCCAATACGCCTGGCTGGCGAGGCCGAGCAGAAAGAGGCCGTAGCGCTCTCCTCCTGGTCTTCTCGCCACTACTTGACAAGCCTCGCCTGAAGTGCTATAGTAGCTATACCGAAGAGCCGGGTGATCAGCAGTAAACCCAGTCAGGCGAGTTGGTGATCAGACCGGCTATGAGTAGTAAAGGGCGCTTAGCTCAGTGGGAGAGCGCTTCGTTCACACCGAAGAGGTCACTGGTTCGAGCCCAGTAGCGCCCACTTTTTTTTATGCCTGTTTTGGTTCTCTGGGTGGAAAGTGTGCTCCGGTTTGGTTTCGATGGCCTGCAGTTGAGGTGACTGATCTTGCCTGCCCTCATCGGGCAGGGTAGCAGGCTGCTCTCTGTTCTGTTCTCCTTGACGTCTAGAGTACCAGGCATTAGACTCTAGATGGATACCCTCGCGCGTCTTATCTCGAAGCGTGCAGCTTAGTCGTCGAAGAAGGCTGAGATTCGCTGAGGCGGTCAGTTGCCAGGGCAGGAGTAATCTTTTCTGGCCGGGCTGTCCCTCTGCGTCTCTCCCTGTCAGGCACAGCATTTTGTCAGCCGTCCCTGTAGGTAGAGAAGTGTCATGCTGGTCTTGATTGATAATTCATCCTGGCTGGTGCTGCTCGGGTACTGAGACAGGGCAGCGCGACGCCCGGGAAGATGCGGAATGGTTGCGCTTGCTGAGAACGCTCCCCGAGGGATCAGTGCCAGGGCCATCATGAAGCGGGCAGGTCGTCATAGGTTGGCTGCTCTCTCAGTGAGTTGATACACCTTTGCCACTCGGTACCGCCCTAGAATGCTATGACTCGCGATTTCGAGACGCAGCGTCGTTATCTAGTGGAGAGTTTGCGCAGTGCTGGTATCCACGATGAACGTGTACTGGCGGCCATTGGAGCCACGCCGCGCGAGCTGTTTGTCGATCCCCAACATCGTCAGTGGGCCTACGCTGATCAAGCGCTTCCAATAGGCTGCGGTCAGACCATTTCTCAGCCTCTCATTGTCGCCACAATGACGCAGGCCCTGGAGCTGAGCGGTCAGGAGCGCGTCCTAGAGATAGGGACCGGTTCTGGCTATCAGGCGGCGATTCTGGCGCGTCTGGCGGCCTTTGTGGCGACGGTTGAACGACATCAGCAACTGGCCTGCCAGGCGGCCAGGCGGCTACTACAGCTTGGCTTGCAAAATGTCTCGGTCTTTGTAGGCGATGGCTCGCTGGGCTGGCCGGAGGCAGCTCCTTATGATCGAATTGTGGTCACTGCCGCTGCGCCACAGATTCCTCAGCCGCTGGTCGCCCAGTTGGTGGAAGGGGGCCTGCTCGTCATTCCGGTTGGCAGCCATGATCATCAGGAGCTGCTGGTGGTGCGGCGTACTCCTAGAGGGCAAGAGGTGCATTCGCTTGGCGGCTGTGTTTTCGTGCCGCTGGTCGGTAAAGGAGGATGGGAAGAATAGCGAAAGCTTGTTGTCGGCACGCCCTCACTGGGCGTACAATACAAACAGAGGTTTCTGGTAGCGCTGTTTTCGATGTTCGAGGAGGATGAGCATGCCGGGGATACTGGCCAGTATCCAGCTTCGTTCGGTGCCGGGCTTGATTGCCTTTGTGCTGCTCTGGCTGCTGTTGTTTGAAGGGTCCCACCTGTTGCTGGCACTCTTGCGGCGCGATCAACTGATCGGCTGGGCCATTGGTCCGCTGGGCATCACGACCCTGTTTGTGCGCGAGCCATCGCGCCTCTATATCGTGCTGGAGGCCCTCCTGCCCGCATTGGTCTCAGGCAGCGTAGTGTATATCGGCTTTTTTACGGCTCTCGGCCCGGTTTCTCTCCCCCATCATATCCTGTTGGTGATCGGGGTGACGCTGGTCGGTGTGCTCATCACCAGTACTGGCGATATCATTAATGCCCTCTGCGATTTGCTGTATCCGCTTTGGGGAGAAGCTCGCGTCTTGCGCCACATTCAGATTCTGCGCGCAAGTTGGGCTACTATCCATTTTACTCCATTCGGTCGCTCTTACTTGCTGGACCGCTTCCAGGCGACGCCAACCGATCTATTGAAGGCCTTTTAGTTAGAAGGACAACGAGAGTCGAGGCAGGCGGCGGGTTAGCTGTCAGACCGGAAGCTCTCCCTGGCCTCGCACATGAGGGAACGGTAAGGTAAGATCGACCCTGCCCCAGGGCTGAGGACTGAGTGGGCGCTTGGCGTGTCTCATGATCTAGAGTCGGTTGGCTTCGGGTGAGGTATGGGGAGTCCGCGGTAGGCTAAAGTAGAAAGTGCTGCCCATGCCACGCTGATTGCTGGCGTAGCCGATGTGGCCTCCATGAGCTTCGACAATGGCGCGAGCCACATACAGGCCCAGGCCAATGCCTGAATACTGGCGGCTGGCGGCGTTGCGAACGCGATAGAAGCGCTCGAAGATGTGGTCAAGGTATTCGGGGCTGACGCCGATGCCCTCGTCGCTGATGCTCACCAGGAAGTCATCGCCTGTACGCTCTAGTCGCACCGTGACGTGTCCCCCTTGGGGAGAGTATTTAACAGCGTTGTCCAGGATATTGCCCACGACCTGAGCAATGCGTTGGCGGTCGGCGATCACTTTGCTATCCTGCACTTGTAGATCAAGCTGGATGATGTGCTGCTCTGTGTTGGCCTGGGCTAGACGGACCTGCTCGGCCAGCAAGTCTGCCAGATAGAAGGATGTATATTGCAGATCCAGGCGTCCCCATTGCACACGCGACAAATCCAGCAGATCGCTAACCAGGCGCTCCAGGTGCTCGGCCTGACTCTGCACAATATAGAGGCTGCGCAGATCATAGCTTTCAGGTGGCTCTGGCTGCCCACGCTCCCCACGTGGCTGGTGGCGGAGACGCCGCTCCAGGCGCCGGACGAGGTGCTGCGTATAGCCTTTGATGGCGGTCAGAGGAGTTCGCAACTCGTGCGAGACCACCGAGACGAACTCATCCTTCAGCTTCTCGATCTGTTTGCGATCAGTAATATCGTTGAGCACGACCACCGCGCCTCCAGGCAGAGGGTGATGGCTATCTTGATTGAGCGGAGCGGCGCTGATACTCAGCGTTAAAGGGACAGTCTCATTGCTCTCGCCAATGATCAGCTCCTGGTTTTTGATGGTTTGCCCGGTTAGAGCCTGATCAACCACATGAGCCAGTTCGCGTAACCAGGGCACGTTGCTGCGGGCGGCGAGTTGGCGGAGGGGGATACCGCGTTCAAGACGGGTGTCGATCTGAGCCTGCTGAAAGAGCTGCTCGGCGAAGCGGTTCAGGGAGACAATCGCGCCCTGAGCATTGGTAATCAGCAGCGCTTCGGCCATACTACTGATAATCAGCTCCAGCCGGCGCCGCTCGAATTCAGCTTCACGCCAGAGAGCCTGCTCACGCTCACGCAGACGCATATTCTCCAAAGCGATCGCTGCGTAGTCGGCGATGATGCGGGTCAGCTGCAGGAGTTGCGTATCAAAGACCCCCTCACGCTCGTGGAAGAGGCTGAGCAGGCCAATGATGCGATCCTCGACGGCCAGTGGCAGATGAAGAAAATCGCCGATTTCGCTGCCGCCGAGCGGGGACTGTGGTTCCATCAGAGCCAGATCGTCAGGGGCATCGAGGTAGGCGGCCACAGCCAGCTCTTCGGGGGTCACGCTGGGGAAATCGATAATGTTGGCGGCCCGGGCGATGCGCTGGATCATCTCTTGAAGGAAGGAGGCGCTGAGTGGATAGCGGGGGATGATGGAGAGTTCGAAGGGATCACCGTATTGCCCTTTCAGGAGAATGGCGCAGGCGGAGAAGCTATATAGTTCTTGCAACGTAGCCAGCAAGGCACGATGAACCTGGAAGCGATCGTTGGCGGCAACAAAGCGCTTCCCAATGGTGTTGAGATATTCCATCTCATGGCGGAGGACCGCCAGCCGATCTTCCCCCGATCCTCTGGAAGAGCGGTACGCGCCATCTGGGAGTGTCGACTGAGACTGCACGCTGCTCTTCTCCATTGCTCACTGCTACGCTACATTGTCTCTGCTATCTACTGCAAGATCGACATGTGCTGGAGCTGGCGGGTCACCTCATCGTGAAGCGGAGTAACAATCAGGTCACCTGTGAGTTCCTTCAAGCCCGCGAAACACTCCTCCAGAAGGGCGTTTAGCCCTGCCTTCAGCTCCTGCGGAGACTGGCCACCAAGCTGCTCCTGGGCAATGGCCGGAGTAACCTCAGTATACGGGATACGCTCAAGAAAGTGAAGAAATGGGTACTTCTCCGCTACTCGTCGGGCTGCTCCCTGAACGAGCACGCGCGTGGTCACTTTCCCCAGGAGAGGCGCGACACGGTCATCGAGCAGGCGGATGACCTCCAGATAGGCCGCGACGACA
Source organism: Thermogemmatispora argillosa (assembly GCF_059696725.1). Lineage (NCBI taxonomy): Bacteria > Bacillati > Chloroflexota > Ktedonobacteria > Thermogemmatisporales > Thermogemmatisporaceae > Thermogemmatispora > Thermogemmatispora argillosa. The sequence goes on from NZ_AP019377.1 coordinate 4,677,572, forward strand.
GGCTTCCGGGAGTCTGCAGGGCTGGTGTCTGATGAGTACAGCGACAATGTTGTCTCCCTTCGCTATGCTCACACTCTCCTTTATATTATATCACACGCTAACTATCCCAGTCAGCTAACTTTGATTGGAGTCGAAGTAGTTGTATTGACATGTCTTTGCTTTGATCCATGAGAGAAGCAGCTTCGCTTTATCAAGTGTTAATGTGCATGCCTACTCAATGTATTGAGTAGCACTGCTTCAAAGGGGCGGTTGCACTCCCAGGCGGCGTCTCTTCGGCGGCCAGCAAGGGGCAACCTCAAGTACAAACAAACTGGCTTTGTGACTACGTGAGCCTGTCTCATGTCGTTCTGTTCTGGCCACAGATGCTGGAGTGGGGGAAGAAGAGAAAAGGTGACAGAGTCAGAGAGGGGAGGGGCAGAGGCCGACCTGATAGCGTCGCTTTCTTCCCTTCCCTGCTCTGTCGTTCTGTCAGACTGATGAAGCGGCTAACTAGGACTGGCGTGGCAGCAGCCCGAGCAGGCGCGCCAGCCAGAGGCGCCAGCCGCGCAGGGCTGGAGGCTTAAGGGCTGGCTGTGACGAAGCCTGTTCCAGGTTGCCGTAGCTGGCGGCCAGATCAAGCAGACGCTGGCGGGCCTCCTCGCGGCGGGCGCGTTCGGCCTCCAGCCTGGCCTGAGTCTGATAGCGCTCCTCTTGCTCTGCGATAGCATGCAGGAAGTGCTCGCGGCGGATGAAGAACTGCTGATCTTCGCCGCTGGGCTGAGCTGTCTGCGTGGATGAAGTGGCCTCGCTCGCTGTCTTGCCCTCCTGTTGCTCCTCGCTGATCTGTATCCGTCCGACCTGCTGCAGACGCGGCTCAATCCAATCATGTAGGGCCAGCATTGAGGCCCGGCGACAGATGGCCTCGATATCGGCGCCGCTGCGACCCGGCGTCAGTTGGGCCAGCTCTGCCAGGCTGACATCGGGGGCCAGTGGTTTACCGCGAGTGTGTACCGCAAAAATCGCCTGGCGATCGGCCTCGTCTGGATAGGTCAGCTCGACGATCAAGTCGAAGCGACCCGGACGGAGCAGAGCCGGGTCAATCAACTCGGGACGATTGGTGGCCGCTAGCACAATGACGCCTGTACGCCCCTCGATACCATCCAGCTCCGTCAGCAGCTGAGCAATCACACGGTCCCCGACATGCTGATCCAGCTCGGCCCCTCGGCGTGGCGCCAGGGCATCGATCTCGTCGAAGAAGATGATACAGGGAGCTGCCTGTTTGGCGCGCTTAAAGATCTCGCGTACCCCCTTCTCAGATTCGCCGACCCATTTTGAAAGCAGCTCGGGGCCTTTGATCGAGATAAAGCTGGCGTTGCACTGATTGGCCAGGGCGCGCGCCAATAGCGTTTTACCGGAGCCTGGGGGGCCGGCCAGAAGCACGCCGCGAGGCGGTTCAACCTTGGCCTTGCTGTAGATCTCGGGGTAACGCAGTGGCCACTCAACGCCCTCGGTCAGCAGTCGCTTGGCGTGTGTTTGTCCTCCAATGTCATCCCAGGTCGTCTCACTGACCTCAACATAAACCTCGCGGGTCGTTGACGGCTCGATCTCACGCAGGGCAGCCTGGAAATCGGCCATTGTGATATTGAGATTCACCAGCGTCTCAAATGGGATGTAGCCGCTCTGGTAGTCAATGTAGGGAAGCACGCGACGCAGCGCAATCATGGCCGCCTCTCGACAGAGGGCCTCCAGATCAGCCCCCACAAAACCGGGTGTGAGCTGGGCCAGGCGAGCGAAATCGACGTCGTCCGCCAGCGCCGCATCGCGCGTGTGGATGCGCAAGATCTCCATGCGTCCGTAGAGATCGGGCACGCGCAGGGCGATTTCCCGGTCGAAGCGCCCTGGCCGGCGCAGCGCTGGATCAAGGGCGTTTGGTTGATTGGTGGCACCGATCACGACGACCTGACCACGGGAGGCCATCCCGTCCATCAAAGCCAGCAACTGGCCAACGATGCGGCGCTCAACTTCGCCCCCCATTTCCGAGCGACGCGGGGCCAGGGCATCTATCTCATCAATAAAGATGATGCTGGGGGCGCGCCGCTGGGCTTCCTGGAAGACCTCGCGCAAGCGCGATTCGCTCTCGCCGTAGAATTTGTTGATGATCTCTGGCCCGTTAATCACAAAGAAGGCGGCGTTCGTTTCTGAAGCTACTGCACGGGCGATCAACGTTTTGCCCGTACCCGGTGGGCCATAGAGCAGGACCCCTTTGGGCGGCTCAACTCCCAGGCGGTCAAAGACCGCTGGATACTTGAGCGGCAGCTCAATCATTTCACGAATGCGCTGTAACTCCTTGCCCAGGCCCCCAATATCTTCGTAGCTGACACGCCCTAAACCGCCGGGGCGTCCTGCGCCACGTGCCTGAGCGCGAACCACAGTGCCGGGCTGGACAATTACCGCCTCTACTTCTGCGCGCTCGTTCTGCTCGGCGAAGGAAGCAACCCCTGTGCCTTCAAGCTGGGAACGGCGAGAAGCGTAGCTAGGCGTGGCTGGCACTGTGCCAATGATCAAGAATTCGCGACTGGCTGTCCCTGGTAAATTGAGGCGCAGCAGGTCACCCGTGACCACTGGCAGGCCCACCAGGTAGCGTGCGATGTACTGCAGGTCGCTCTCCTGAATAGGGGCCCCGCGGCTCAGAGGCAACAACGTAATCTTCTCCGCCCGCTGCACTCGCGCCTTACGGACCGTGACGCGCTCACCCAGGCCGGCATCGCTATTCTGGCGTACCTGGCTATCCATCTGGATGATGCGCTGTCCGCGCTGCTGTGGTACACCTGGCAACAGCCTGGCGGCGGTCGTGCGTGCCCCTGTGATCATAACGATGTCGCCTGGCTGGCAGCCCAACGCTTCTATATCGCGTGGATCAACACGGGCGACCCCCCGTCCTACCTGCAGGCCTTCGACGACAATGAACTGCAGACCTTCGTCCTCGCTCGTTGCTGCCGGCGCTTGCTCATGGGCTTCCTCTGGGCCCGACCCTTTGCTGCTGCTCGTAGCTGTGGTCTCTGGCTCCTGGTCTAAACGGCTGGTGATCCTACCGGCTCCCACGTTGCCGGACCCACTGCTACTCTGATGTTGCCGCTCCTCCATTGCTCGATTCCTGCTCTTTCGTAGAATAACGCTTGTATTGTTTGTCCCTTGAAGAATAGCTGGCTTGCTGTCAGCTTGCTCTTTCTCTCTCACTCCATCTACGTTACAGCCGGGGTCAGGGTTAAAGAGCAAAGAGCACTGCATAGCTGGCGTTGTAAGCCGGAGAGAATCTTTTCGCGCCAGCCTGGCGGGCAAGTTGCTCCTTCGGGAGGGCGGGACTTGTCACAGCCAGCTAGCTAGCCAGCCGGCAGCAACCTGGGTCAGGTGAGGCAAGCAATGCCTGCTATTCAGCGAGCGGTACGGGCGTGCCAAAGCGCGGTGCGAGCATCGCGGCTGGAGCTATGGCCTGCCTCGATGATGGTGCGGCGCAGAAAATAGCCCCCGCTGAGAACCAGGAGCGAGAGCAACAGACCGCTGACGCTCGGGCGACTGCGCTCCGGCTGGCTGGTTGCGACCTCGGACGCGGCTTTCTCCCCGCGAAGTAGCAGCCGCGTCTGAAGCAGCCAGGGCAGCAGCAGGCCGCCAGTAACCACGAAACGCCAGAACCGCAGGCCATGCTCATCTGGTCCGCTGCCTACCAGAGCACGGGCGGCACGTCCAGAACCACGCAAGAAAGCGAAGAGACCAAGCATCTCGCTCAGAAGAGCACCCCACTCAAGGCGCTCCAGCTTGTGCAGGGCGGTGGCTGGGGCCGCGACCAGGCGTAGCAAGAGAGCAATCAGGGCTGAACTGGTGGAGATAGCGGACGAAATGAAGACGGCGCCCAGCATCTTGCTACGCGACCAGAGAGGAATACTGGTCGTAGCCAGGAGCACGCCGGTATAGCCCCCCAGGAAAAGCGAGAGGGCCATACCTGGTAGCGCCAGCAGACGCTGAGGCAGGCGGGCCAGCCAGCGTGCTCCCCACCAGCGACCCAACCACTGGTCGCGTGCGGCCTGAATCAGCGCTGTCAGGCCACTGAAGAAAGAGAAACTTACCAGGCACCAGACGCCCATTGACATAGGCGAGCGCACTTTAAACATGCGCAACATATTCAGAAAGCGCTCTGGGCGTCCGAGATCCTTGATCAGCAAGAGCGGACAAGGCAGCAGCGCAAGCAATGAAAGATAATAGCCAATGCGCCGCGTTGCACGGTCCTCGGGGCCGCCGAAGAGGGCCGCCAAGCTGGCGATAAAATAGCAGCCGGCAGCCAGGCCGCCCAGGAAAAAGTACCAGACGATTTCCCACCGCCAGACCGGCTCTTTAAGCGCAGGATAGTCGTAGTAGGTTGGCTCTTGCTGTTCCCGCTCAGGATCGGGACGATAGCCTGTACTGAGCGCAGCCAGAGGCTCAAGCCAGCCGTCGCCCCCAGAAACCTGCCTGAGCCGTTGCGCCAGGGCTCGACCTCTAGCAAGCCAGATGGAAACACCATGTCTCTCTAGCTGCATCGCTCCTCAGCGCCTCCTGAAGGAAAAGATTCCCAATAGGCTCAACATCAATGCCGCCAAGACCGTCCAGAGCGAAGCTGGCAGAACATGCTTGCTGGGACGGGACGGGTGTTCAGGAAGATTATAGACCGCAGGCTCGTCTAGCAGCAGAAAGAAGGCGTGCAGCCCGCCCTCCAAAATGGTATCGTCAGCGCCATAAAGGCGCGCCTCGCGTACGCCACGCTCATGCAACTGGGCCAGGCGAGCCTCTGCCTGCTGGCGTAGCTGATCCAGCGGACCGAACACAATAGAGTCCGTCGGGCAGACCTTGGCGCAGGCTGGTTCCAGGCCGTCCTTTAGACGGTCATAGCACAGGGTGCACTTGCGCGCCGTGCCACCGAGAGCATCGCGAGCAATCACCCCGAAGGGGCAAGCAACCACGCAGTAGCCGCACCCATTGCAGATATCCTGCTGCACATAGACGGTATCAAACTCGGTGCGAATAATCGCACCGGTCGGACAGGCCTCAAGACAGGGGGCATTGGCGCAATGCTTGCAGACGTCACTCAGCATCAACCAGCGATCGGGATTGAAGAAAGGCAGCTCACCGGGAGCTGTGGTCGTCTCGACAGTGCCAGGCCTGTCGTAGTCACTTTCCTCGCCCCGCCTGATGCGTTCGATAAAGAGCACATGGCGCCAGTTGATCGCGTTCAGCTCGCGCGTATTGTCATAGCTGGTACCCGCCCAGGCCGGTTCACGCGCCGGAAGCTGGTTCCATTGCTTACAGGCAATTTCGCAGGCTTTACAGCCGATACACAGGCTGGCATCGGTAAAAAAGCCCACTGCTGGCTGTGGGGGGAGCGGCTCCTCCTTGCGCAGCGGCTCCAGCAGAGCGCGCACCTGCTTGAGCACTCCGGACAGAGGTCTCGCTGCTTCAACCGCCATAGTCTTCTCTCCTCTTTTACTGCCGACATACCAAAGCGGCGGCACCCGACGCGGGAGGACGGCCCATGTTCATCAGGCGCCATCCCCCCGGGCAGTGTAATGAGCGGCGCCGGCGTGCCATACCGCTCCGTAAGCGCTTAGCGTCTGCCCCGCGCTGGACGCACATCGCAGAGGAAAGCTTTCGCCTCCTCGATGCTGACGTTTGGCTCAAGGACCATGTGCGTCAAATCGTTGGTGATGCTGCCCGTGGCCTTGCCCTGAAAGCCCCAGTGGAAGGGCAGCCCGATCTGATGAACGATACGCCCGTTGAGCCGCAGAGGACGCAGGCGCCGCGTGACCAGAGCGCGGGCCTCGATCTCACCGCGTGGTGTCGCAATGATTACCTGATCACCGTGGCGGATCTGGCGTTCCGCTGCCAGCTCGGGACTGATCTCCACAAAGAGGGCCGGCTGCAGCGCATTCAGCCAGGGGAGCCAGCGCGTCATCGGGCCGCTCAGATGATGCTCCGTCAGGCGGTAGGTGGTGGCCACGATCGGATAGCGCTCATCGCCGACCGCCGCCAAACGGTTGTCCGGGCGATCACGGTAATAGCGAGCCGCGGGATTGCTCTGGCGATGATAGAGCGGGTTTGCGATGGGCGCCTCCGCCGCCTCATAGTGCGTGGGAAGAGGACCATCCTTCAGGCCGCTCGGCGCGAAGAGCCAGCCTTTACCGTCGGGCTTCATGATGAACGGATCGCTACCAGAGTGCGCATCGATCCCGGTGGCCCCCGGCGGCGGCGTATAGCTTGGCGGCTTGCGCAGCGGGAAGTCAGGCACATCGTAACCCGTCCATTGTCCACGCTCTTCGTCCCACCAGATATACTTTTTGCGTTCCGACCAGGGGCGGCCCTGGGGGTCAGCCGAGGCCCGGTTATAGAGAATGCGACGGTTAGCCGGCCAGGCAAAACCCCAGTTGGGGAAGGTATAGCCAGAAGGATCACGTGAGGCGGCGCGGTTTCGCCCTGGCTCTGGATAAACACCGCTGTAGATCCAGGAGCCGCAGGCGGTACTGCCATCGGCCTTCAACGCCGTGAAATCGGGCACATGTGGCGCCTCGCGCAGACCATACTCCTTGCCATCCGGCGTGCGCGCATAATAGCCATTAATCTCCTTAAGCACCAGCAGGACATCAGGCTCATCGGGAATACGGGAGCCTGGCTCTGGCGTCTCACGCTCGTAGTCCCAAGTCAAGGCCTTAATAGGCAAGTCCCGTTCATAGGGACTATCGGCATAGAGCGCCTTCAGACGCTTACCAAGGTGATAGACGAACCAGAGATCGGAGCGCGCATCGCCGGGCGGATCAACGGCCTTATCGCGCCACTGCAGCAGACGCTGCGTATTGGTAAACGTTCCCTCCTTCTCTGTGGAGGCGGCGGCGGGCAGCAAGAAGACCTCGGTTTTGATCTGCTTGGGATCAACCGCCTCTCCTTCAGGCCCGCGATACCAGAAAGCTGCCGACTCCACCTCGTAGAGATCCCGCACCACCAGCCAATCGAGCTGTGCCAAAGCCTTGCGCTGCATGCGGGCATTGGTGCTGCCGGCGGCAGGATTCTGGCCAAAGAGGAAGTAACCGCGCACCTTACCATCGAGCATCTCGTAGCTCGTAGCCAGGTGAGAATGATCGCCAATAATCTTTGGCAGGAAGCGATAGCTACGCTCCCCATCCTCCTCATCGGCATATGAACCATACCAGGCCTTCAGCAGGCTGCGAATATAGGCCGGCAGATTGGCCCACCACCCTGTTTTCTGACCAACCGCGGCAATATATTCGGCCAGAGTCTGCTGAGAAGGCCCGACCGGCCTCATCTCCTCACCAGCCACCGGCGCCTGCACCTCTTCGGAGCGCGGGCGCCTGGTTCCCGAGCCAGGAGCAAGCAGAGCCGCCGGCTGCGGCATATAGCCCGAGAGCAGGTCATAGAGCGTTGGCACATCGGTCGACCCCTGAATCGAAGCATGACCGCGCAAAGCCATCACCCCGCCGCCTGGGCGCCCGATATTGCCCAGCAGGAGCTGCAGCATGGCTGCAGTGCGAATAATCTGCACGCCCTTCGATTGCTGCGTCCAGCCCACCGCGTAACAGATGGCACTGGTACGCTCGCGGCCCGAATTGGCAATCAAGGTATCGACCACTTGCTGCCAGAGCGCCCGTGGCACTCCACAAACCTGCTCAACCAGCTCGGGTGTATAACGGGCATAGTGGCGGCGCATGATCTGGTAGACGCAGCGCGGATGCTCCAGCGTAGGATCGCTCAACGGGCGGCCATCAGCATCGCGCTCGTAGTCCCAGCTTGTCGGATCGTAGGTGCCAGTCTCTGGATCGTAGCCCGAGAAGACCCCATCGAGATCCTCGGTATCGCGGAAATCCTCGCGGATCAGCGTGGCGATATTCGTATAGTGTAGTACATACTCATGGAAGAAGGCCTTATTCTCCAGTAAATAGCGAATAATGGCCCCGAGGAAGACGATATCGCTTCCTGCTCGGATAGGTACGTAAAGATTAGCGAGAGCGGATGTGCGCGAGAAATGAGGATCGATGTGAATAACCTTTGCGCCGCGCTCTTTCGCCTTCACAACATTGGCGAAGGCCACCGGATGGGCTTCCGCCATGTTGCTGCCCATAATCAAGATGCAGTCGCTATTAACAAGATCCTGTGGGAAGGTCGTGGCCCCGCCACGCCCGAGTGTTGTGCCCAGACCGGGCACTGTCGAGCTGTGTCATATACGGGCCTGGTTCTCAATGGAGACGATGCCCAAAGCGCCCGTGAAGAGCTTCTTCATCAGATAGTTCTCTTCCACATCGAGCGTGGCACCGCCCAGCGAAGCAATCGCCAGGGTATGATTAACCTCGCGCCCATCGGGAAGCCGCTCAACAAAGGTAGCATCGCGCGTCTGCTTGACGCGCAGCGCGATCTGCTCCATTGCCCAATCAAGCGACTTCTCTTCCCAGTGATCGCTGTAGGGGGCCCGGTAGAGCACGCGCGTCAGACGGCTGGGATTAACCGTATACTGAAAGGTTGCAGCCCCCTTCGGACAAAGCGTTCCGTGATTGATGGGGCTATCGGGATTCCCCTCTATATCAATCACCTGGTCATCTTTCACATAGACGTTGAGGCCGCACCCCACGGCGCAGTAAGGACAGACGCTGTGAACAACACGCGCCTCGCGGATGCGCGGCGCCTTCTGGCGGCTCTCTGCGCTGAACGGTTGGCGCTTTGAGCCGATCTCCAACACCTCATCAGCAGCCTCTTGCAGTGTCTTCACCAGCGATGGCCACACCGCACTTGCTTCTTTTGCACCTTCGCGCTTCCTGGCTGACATAGGCACTTTCCTTTCCGTTCCGTCTGCCGCTCGGCGTTTGCCGAGCAGCGCAGGGAGACTCAGAAGCCTAGAACGCCATTGCCTTCAGCCTCTGCTTTACCTCTTCTGATGGAGGAACAGAATCATTATGGCACGGGCCGGGAGCGATTTCCAGTCTCGGGCCTCATCTTCTTCCCCCCGACTGCCGACGCAGGCCGTCACGCGAATGGGGCTGGCCAGATCGGGCCACTATCGCCGTTGTCGCCCTGCTCCTGGTACAATCAGCTACAGACTTGCTAAACCGGGCCATAGCGGGCTATAGTAATCACATATTTGAACCGATCTAAAACACAGAGAGCTACTTTGATATACTCTGGGGGAACATAACCTGCCCTGGAGGTAAAAGTTGTAAGAAGGGTCTGAAGGATGCATGGATAGGTCTCCTGAGCATAAGCACGAATCACCATCGAGAAACAAGCGTCGCTTCTCGCTAAGGACATTCTGGAAACAGAATCCCTGGATGCGTCTCATCCTGCCGCTGATCGTAGTCGGGGTGGCCTTATTTGTCCTGCTGACCATGCGTGTGGTGCGTAGTCCTTTAATAGGGACGACCACGCATGAAGTCCCGATCAGCGCCTTGCTAGATATGGCCGATCGCCATCTGCTCAAGAGTGCCCTTATCAGCGGCAGCGATGTCTACGCCCGCGATCGAAGCGGTGAGCAATACCACGCCTTAAAAGAAGAGGGGCAGTCCCTGACTGACCTCCTGCGACGGGATGGGGTCACCGTGACCGTCGATAATGGACAGCGGACGAGCTGGGAGCAAGGGCTCGTCTATCTCTTTTTTGTAGCGCTAGTGGTGGGAGGAGCCTTTTTCCTCCTGCGCCGTGCCGGTCCCGGCGCCTCGGCTCTGCCTTTCGCTCGCTCGCGTGCGCGGCGCTTTCACGAGGGACGCCCTTCGATCCTCTTCAAAGATGTCGCTGGGGTCGAGGAAGCCAAAGTCGAGCTGGAGGAAATCGTCGAATTTCTCAAACAGCCCGAGCGTTTCCGCAGCATGGGGGCCCGTACCCCGCGCGGTGTCCTGCTGGTAGGGGCACCGGGCACAGGCAAGACGCTCCTTGCGCGCGCGGTTGCGGGTGAGGCGGGAGTACCTTTCTACAGCGTCAGCGGCTCAGAATTCGTGGAAATGTTCGTAGGCGTTGGCGCAGCGCGCGTACGAGATCTCTTCCGCGAAGCCCGGGCCCATGCTCCTTGTATCATCTTTATTGATGAGATCGACGCTGTGGGTCGGCAACGCCATGCCTCTGCGGCCAGTGGCAACGATGAGCGAGAGCAGACGCTCAACCAATTGCTTGTCGAAATGGACGGTTTCGAAAAGGACAGCAGCGTCGTCGTCATTGCCGCCACCAACCGGCCTGATGTCCTCGACCCGGCCCTGCTGCGTCCTGGCCGCTTTGATCGCCAGATTGTCCTTGACAAGCCCGATATTCGCGGACGGCTGGCGATTCTTGAGGTCCACGCGCGTGGTAAACCGTTAGCAGACGACGTCGATCTGCAGCGCATCGCCCGTCAGACAGCGGGTTTCTCCGGGGCTGACCTGGCTAATCTGCTCAATGAGGCGGCCCTGCTGGCAGCCCGTCGACGGCGTGAGACCATCGGCAATGCCGAGCTAGAAGAAGCTATTTTGCGAGTAATGGCCGGGCCTGAACGCAAGAGCCGTGTCATTACAGAGGCCGAAAAAGCCATCATTGCCTATCACGAGGTAGGCCATGCCATCGTCATGCGCTCACTGCCTGGCGCAGACCCGGTGCGTAAAGTTACCGCCATTGCGCGTGGCATGGCCCTGGGCATTACGCTGCAGGCGCCCCTAGAGGACCGCTATCTGCTGCGCCGCTCGGAGCTGCTGGCGAAGATGGCCGGAGCGATGGGAGGCCGTGCCGCTGAGGAATTGATGTTCGGCGACATCACCACCGGCGCCAGTCAGGATATCGAGTATGTAACTGAGCTGGCGCGACGCATGGTCTGCGAGTTCGGCATGAGCGCCCTGGGGAATGTCGCCCTCAAAATGAGCGAAGATGGCAGTACCCTGATTAGTCCCGAGATGGCTGCCCGCGTCGATGCCGAGGTCGCACGCCTGGTGGAGGAAGCCCATCAGACGGCTCTGAGAATTCTGCGCGAGAAGCGCGACAAGCTGATTGCCATTGCTGAGCGTCTCATTGAGGTCGAAACCATCGATGGCGAGGAGCTGGATGCGATGCTCTTCGCCGCTTGAGTGGAGTTGTTGCGAACCATGACGCGCACCTTTCTCGCTCTCGATCTCAGCCCGGAGCTGCAAGCCTTTCTGGGCCGCGCCATCAGCCGCGGCGCGCACCTTTTACCTGCGGCCCGTTGGGTTGAGCCTGCTTCGCTCCATGTGACCCTGGCCTTTCTAGGAGAATTGAGTGATGAACAACTGGCGCAAGCAATTGAAGCCGGTGAGGCTGCGGCGCGGCAGGTGCCGCCTTTCAGCTATCGCTTAACCGGACTGGGGACCTTCGGACCGGCACGCGCACCACGGGTGATTTGGATGGGGATTGAGGACCCTTCGGGGCGAATGCTGGCCTTGCAGCAGACGCTGATGCGTGAGTTGCAGGCGCGGGGGTTCCCACCCGAGGAGCGTCCTTTTTCGCCACACTTGACGCTGGCACGCCTCAAGGCTCCTCTCTCGCGCGAGGAGCAGCAGGCTTTGCAGCGCTTGCTCTATGAGATTCGAGTCCCAGCTTCGTTACCAGTGCATACCGTCGAGTCTCTCGATGTTATGAAGAGCGAGCTATCACGCGCGGGTGCGCGCTATAGTTGCTTGCATCGCGCCCGCCTCGCCTCAGCTGAAAATGCCAAAAGTAGCAGCTAGTTCGCGGGCGAGGCCTAGGCCGGGCCGCGCTGCTCAACTATCAAGAGTAGAGTACTTGCCCGCGGAAAGCCTCCCAGCCTTGAGCGCATTCAGTCAGCCTGCTCCACCCCCGGCCCTTCCTTGCTGCCAGGAGCGTGAGAGCCGTTTCTCCCCCCTTGTTTCCCTCTTGGGGGAGGGCTTCGATGTCACGCAGAGCAGAAAGGAAGAAAGAGCCTGGGGTGGCCTCTAGCCCGCCGCGCTGGCTCGCAATGCTCCTACCAAGAGGGGCAAAAAGCGATTCAGGGGTTGACAAACTCCGGCAAGTGGTGTATCCTCTCAGACAGCAGGACCCGTTACAAAGCAGTGGCTGCGCGAGGGTGGTAAGGAGGGAAGGAACAAAGAGCCGATACAGGGTTCGCAAAACGACCTGGCAACGATGCCCGCAGTCAGTGACCTCCGAGACGCCGCGCATGCTCTTGCGCTCTTTCCTGGTGCAGGCTGGCAGAGATATTCTCTATAATGCCAGGGTGGCCAGCCAGCAGCGAGAGAAGAATGCAGAGCAGGATTTGAGGCGACGACCTGCCTCAAGCTGTTAAACGTTTCTTGCAAGCAAGCAAAAATTTCTCTAGCTGTTGAGACGTTTGTTCCTTCAAAGAGAGGGTAGTCTTTTCCTACCCTAAGCTGAGCAATCGCGCGGAGCGGAAGTACAGACGGATAGCAAGCAATTCTCTGTAGAGAAGGAGCCAGTGAGCATGTCAGCAGCGTGTTGCACCGGCAACCAGCGGGCCGAAACACTGTCCTGGGCTGAACAGCCAACAAAGGGCGGTCGCTCTGCTGCCACTGTGACACGGAGTGGCATGGGGCATGCTGCCGCTATGACGGCTGCCGTGGCTATGGCTGCTGCTATGATGGCTGCTTCTCTCCTCGTTCTGCAAATCGGCGTCTTGACGCCGATTTCTTTATTTATTGCCCCTCTAGCTATTGTGATTGCGTCGACGCTCCTCCTTGTAGGGCTTGTGCTCCTTATTGGCCTTAGCCTTACCCTTAGCGGGTTGGTAAGCCTTACGAGCCTTAGCCTTAGCCTCGTAACGCTTACCACGGGCCTTACGCCTGGCACGCCGAGAGGAGAGTAGCGGGAGCAACGACGCAACCCGATCCAGCGCAGGTAACCTAACGAGGGCCTCCCGGCAGGGCGGTTCCTCGTTTTTTATTGCTTGCAGGGCGTTTCGCAGCACTCTTACAAGTCAATATCTGGACTCAAAGGGTCTATCACACGTCGAAAATCTCTAGCGAGCTATGCAGGGACGCCCCTAGGTTAAGGAGGAAGGTAATATGACAACAACTGCGACGGTTACTCAGGAGTCAGGAGATGCCCGTAGGGCCAGCCTGCCTATCACTGACGAGGCACGTGAGCTGGCCGGCAGTCACATTCTCTGCGAGGCCTTGGTGCGCGAGGGCGTAGAGTTGCTCTATGGCTACCCAGGCGGGGCGATCATGCCCTTCTACGACGCTCTCCCTGCCTATCCCCAGCTCCATCATGTGCTGGTGCGCCATGAGCAGGCCGCTGCGCATGCCGCCGACGGCTATGCTCGCGCTACTGGCAAGGTAGGCGTCTGCGTGGCCACCAGCGGCCCGGGGGCCACCAATCTGGTCACTGGCCTCGCCACCGCTTACATGGACTCTACGCCAGTGGTCGCCATCACGGGCCAGGTGGGTCGTCCCTTCATTGGACGCGATGCTTTCCAGGAGACCGATGTCCTTGGCCTGACGCTGCCCATCACCAAGCATAATTTCCTGGTTAAGCGCGTCGAGGAGCTGGCTGATGTGGTTCATGAGGCCTTCCAGCTCGCCCGCAGCGGGCGCCCCGGTCCTGTGCTGATTGACGTCCCCAAGGACGTCCAGTTTGCCAAGACCCTCTATCGCCCTGCTGCTTCTGTGCGCTCGATCGAGCTGTATCGCACGATGCGCGTACCTCAACCCGAGCCTGAAGCCATTCAGCAGGCGGCTCGTCTCATTGCTCAGGCGCGTCGCCCAGTTATTATGTCTGGTCATGGCGTCATCCTTTCAAATGCCTATGCAGAGCTGCGCGCCCTGGCCGAGAAAACCAACATCCCGGTGATTACCACCCTTCTCGGTCTGAGCGCTTTCCCGGTTGATCATCCGCTCTTCCTGGGCATGCCGGGCATGCATGGGCCGGCCTTTGTGAATCGCGCCATCGGCGTCACAGATCTGATCATTGGTGTCGGCCTGCGCTTCGACGACCGCGTGACCGGCAAGGTCAGCGAATTTGCCCCGCAGGCTCAGATTATCCATATCGATATCGATCCGTCGGAGCTGAACAAGGTTAAGCCGGCAGCCGTGCCGATCCTGGCCGATGCCAAGGCTGCTCTGGCGGCCCTGGTGGAGGCAGTTGAGCCGGGCAACCATCAGGAGTGGCTCAGCGAGCTGCGCCAGTGGGAAGCCGAGGAACAGGAGCGCTCCCGCCGCCTGCGCCGTTCCGTGCCCTATCCCACACCGACCGATATCCTCGATGCCATCTACGAGGTCACCGATGGTGAGGCCACGGTGGTCAGCGATGTGGGCCAGCACCAGATGTGGACAGCTCGTTTCTACAAGTGGACCCGCCCCAACAGCCATATCACCTCTGGCGGCCTCGGTACGATGGGCTTCGCCCTGCCGGCGGCAATGGGTGTCAAGATGGGGCGGCCCGAAGCGACTGTCTGGGTGGTGGCTGGCGATGGAGGCATTCAGATGAATATCCAGGAGCTAGCGACCATCCGTGACGAGGGCGTTGAAATCAAAGTGGCCATCATGAACAATGGCTACCTCGGCATGGTGCGTCAGTGGCAGGAGTTTTTCCATCAGCGCAACTATTCCGAGACCCCCATTAGTAGCCCTGACTATGTCAAGCTGGCCGAGGCCTATGGGCTGACCGGTATGCGCGTGGAGCGGCGTGAAGACGTTCAAGCTGCTGTGCGGAAGGCTATGGAAACGCCTGGTACGGTCATCATCGACTTTGCTATCGAGGCCGAAGCCAATGTCTACCCGATGGTGCCGCCTGGAGCTGCCATCACTGACATGATTATTGAGCATGAGTAACCGCCAGGTCTGCGAGGCGAGACGGAAGGATGGGATTGAACATGACGGAGCAGGCTGTTGCTGCAGCGCGGGCTGGACAGGCTGATGCCCCCCGAGGATGCGTGCAGCTCTACACGCTGGTCTTGCTGGTCGATGATCGCCAGGGGGCGATTGATCGTGTGGTCAATGTCCTGCGTCGTCGACGAGCCAACATGCGGACGCTCGTCGTCAGTCCGAGCGAAGAGGCTGGCGTGGCGCGGGTCACCGTAGTTGTCGACGATGCTGAGGTCGGAGTCGAGCATCTTTGTGAGCAGCTACGCAAGATTGTCGACGTGCGTCAGGTGCTGCGCTTCCCGGCTGGGCAGGCAATTGAGCGAGAGCTAGCGCTGGTTAAGGTCAACTGCACTGCGACCAATCGTAGTGAAATCATCGAACTGGGCCAGCACTTTGGGGCGCAGGCCATCGATCTGGCGCCTGAGACCCTCACGCTGCAGATCACTGGCAAAGGGGAACAGGTGGAGCAGCTCCTGGAGCGGCTCCAGCCCTATGGCATTCGCGAATTGGCGCGCAGCGGTTGCCTGGCAATTGCGCGCGATGAATAGGAGGAGGAGCAGTCAATGGCGAATATCTACTACGATGCTGATGCCAATCTTGAGCTGATTCAGAGCAAGCGCGTGGCGGTCATTGGCTATGGCAGCCAGGGCCATGCGCATGCCCTCAACATGCGCGATAACGGCTGCAATGTCGTGGTCGGCTTGCCGGCGGGCAGTAAGAGCCGCGAGAAGGCCGAAGCCGACGGGCTGCAGGTCATGACCACCGCTGATGCGGCGGCGCAGGCAGACATTATTATGCTGCTGATCCCCGATCAGTATCACCGCGAGGTATTTGAGCGCGATATCCGGCCGGGTCTGGCCCCGGGCAAGATGCTGATGGTCGCCCACGGTTTCAGTATCCATTATTCGCAGATTGTGCCGCCACCCGATATTGATGTGGCAATGGTGGCCCCCAAAAGCCCCGGCCATATGATGCGGCGCCTGTTCACCGAGGGTGTGGGCGTGCCAGCCCTGTGGGCGGTCCATCAGGATGCGACCGGCCAGGCAGAGGCGCTGACCTTGGCCTATGCTCGCGCCGTTGGCTGCACGCGCGCTGGCGTGCTGCGCACAACCTTCGCCGAAGAGACGGAGACTGACCTCTTTGGCGAACAGGCCGTCCTCTGTGGAGGCTTAACGGCCCTGATCCGCGCCGGCTTCGAGACGCTGGTAGAGGCTGGCTATCAGCCCGAAGTAGCCTATTTTGAATGCCTCCACGAAATGAAGCTGATCGTTGACCTGATGTATCAGGGCGGCATGAGCTATATGCGCTACTCGATCAGCGACACCGCCGAGTACGGCGACTACGTCTCTGGCCCCCGCATCATTAATGAGCAGGTGCGCAACGAGATGCGCAAAATCCTGCGCGAGATCCAGGATGGCACCTTCGCGACGCGCTGGATTCTGGAGAATCAGGCCGGACGCCCGGCCTTCCAGGCCATGCGCCGCTCCAACGCGCAGCACCAGATCGAGCAGATCGGTAGTGAGCTGCGCGCGATGATGCCCTGGCTCAAGCCTGTAGACAAGCGGCCCGAAATTGCTGGGCCGACGAAGAAGTGAGGAAGAGAGCAGCCTGAAGTGGCTCGCCGGTGATAGCCTGAGCACCGGCGCGCTCATCAGCTTGCCTGCGCTTGCGGGCGACGAGACGCCGACAAATGGCCTCTCGCCGCCTGGTGAATGGTCACAAGGAGGAACAACAATTATGGGAGATCCTGCGGTAATTCGCGTCTTTGACACAACTCTGCGTGACGGCGAGCAGTCGCCTGGCGCCACGATGACGACTGAGGAGAAGCTGCAGGTCGCTGAGCAGCTCGTGCGCCTGAATGTCGATATCATTGAGGCTGGCTTCCCAGCAGCCTCACCCGGGGACCTGGCGGCGGTGAAGGCCATTGCTCAGCGGGTGCGTGGCCACGATGTGGCCATCGCTGGCCTGGCTCGCGCCAATACCGAGGATATCGATGCGGCCTGGGAAGCCGTCCGCGAGGCGGAACAGCCAGTGATTCATGTCTTCCTGGCAACCTCTGATATCCACCTGAAGTATAAGCTGAGGATCACACCTGAGGAAGCCCTGGAGCGGGTCAAGACAATGGTGGCCTACGCGCGCAACCTTTGCCCGCGGGTTGAGTTCTCGGCGGAAGATGCAACACGCAGCGATTGGGATTATCTCTGCCGTGTCTTCGAGCTGGCCATTAAGGCGGGTGCGACTACCATCAACGTGCCCGATACGGTCGGCTATATCACTCCGCATGAGTATGAGATGCTCTTCCGCTACCTGCGTGAGCGCGTGCCAGGTATGGAGGATGTGGTGCTCAGCGCGCATTGTCACGATGATCTCGGCCTGGCTACAGCTAATACCCTGGCGGCGATCCGTGGCGGTGCCCGGCAGGTGGAGGTGACCATCAATGGCATCGGTGAGCGCGCCGGCAATACGGCAATGGAAGAGGTGGTGATGGCCCTGCGTACGCGCCCGGATGTCTTCCAGGCCGATACGCGCATCAATGCCCGTGAGTTTGTGGCGGCCAGCCAGCTAGTCAGCCGCCTGACTGGCATCCCGGTGCAGCCGAATAAGGCGATTGTGGGCCAGAATGCCTTCGCGCATGAGGCCGGCATCCATCAGGATGGGGTGCTCAAGAATCGCTTGACCTACGAGATCATGACGCCGCAGTCTGTCGGCTGGGACGATACGCGCCTGGTGCTCGGAAAGCACTCCGGACGCCACGGCCTCGATGCTCGCCTGCGCCAGCTCGGCTATCGCTTGAATGCCGAGCAGCTGAAAAAGGCCTATGCGCGTTTCATCGCTCTCGCTGATCAGAAGAAGTATGTGACTGACGACGATCTGATCTATATCGTCGAAAGCAGCCTGGAGACGCCTTCGGCTATCTGACCTTGCCTTTCTGGGGCAAGAGATCAGCTAGGCCTACTCCAGGTCAAGAGGCTCCATACTGGGAGAGCAGTAGGTCAAGAGATCGCTCCTGGCCCGCAAGGGTGTGTCCAGCCTTCTGCCCGGTGACACACCCTTGCGCCTTCTTCCTTGTTGCCATGCTGTTTATTTGCTTGATCGTGGGGTGGTTCCTTCCGCCCACTGCTTTGCCTGTCCTGTATCGATCGAAGGAGTGAGGTCGTGACGCAGACACAGAGTTCTCAGGAAGCCACACCGCAGAAGGTCTCAATTCAGGACCCATTGGAGGGCTACGCCTTCTTCGAAGGTCGCTTCGTGCCCATTGCCGAAGCGAAGGTCAGTATTGCTACCCATGCCCTCCAGTACGGTACTGCCTGCTTTGAAGGTATCCGCGCCTACTGGAATCCTAATCATGAGCAGCTCTATGTCCTCAAAATGCGCGAACACTATGAGCGCATGATGCATTCTTGGAACGTGATGCGCTTCAATCTGCCCTATACCATCGAAGATCTGGAGCGTATCACTGTTGAGCTGCTGCGTAAGCATAACTATCGGCAGGATGTCTACATTCGCCCAATCGCTTATAAGGCCTCGCTAACGGTGAAGCCGCGCCTGACCGGTCTCAAAGATGAGTTTGCTATCTACACCTTTGGCATGGGCAACTATGTAGACATCGACTCCGGCCTGCGCGTTTGCACATCGAGTTGGCGGCGCGCCAACAGCAATGCCATGCCTGTGCGGGCCAAGGTCACCGGAGGCTACGTCAACAGCGCGCTGGCGACCGAAGATGCGCTAGCCAGCGGCTTTGATGAGGCCATCATGCTGACTCACGACGGTTATGTCTCCGAAGGCAGCTCCTGCAATCTCTTTATCTTGCGAAATGGCAAGCTGATTACTCCGGCGCCGTCTGAGGATATTCTTGAAGGCATCACGCGCAATACTTTGATTCAGCTTGTACGTGATGAATTCGGTCTGACTGTCGAGGAGCGACGCATCGATCGCACAGAACTGTACGCCAGCGAAGAAATGTTCCTCTGTGGGACAGGCGTCCAGGTTTCGCCGGTGATCAGTGTTGACCATCGTCCCATTGGCACTGGGCGCCCGGGGCCTTTTACGATGAAGTTGCAGGCCCTCTATCTCGCGGCCTGTCGCGGCGAGAACGAGAAGTACCGTCACTGGCTCACGCCAGTCTACCAATAGGGGAGGGAGGCACGGCGGAGGGGACAGGGTTGTCTTTCCTGACATCCGTGCTCGTTCGCGACTGTGAACGCGGCACCTGCTAGTATGGCTGGCTGCTCACCTGGCAAGAGCGGAGGTGAAGCGAGGTGGGAAGGGAGACAAGGGAAACAAGGGAGACATCCCTGTCGCTCTCCAGGGGCGGCGCATGGCGGCTGGAGCTACTGACGACTGGCTGAGATCGTGCTACAATAAAAACCACTCTTGTCCGCTGGCAAAGCAGACAGAAAGGAGATGCTTAGAGCAATGGAAGGTCTTGCAGCTGAAAGACAGGAGGCCCGTGGCGATGGCACCGGTATTTCCTGTCGCTTTTACTGTGCTCGTACCGGCCACCTCGGCTAACCTCGGACCAGGTTTTGATAGCCTTGGCCTGGCTTTGCAGCTCTACAATCGCTTTGAGATTGTAGAGGGTGGCGCTGATCCGCAGCATCCTGTCATTCAGATTGAGGGTAAGCTGGGGGCAGGGCTACCCACTGGTCCAGATAATCTATTCTTCCGCGCTTTTTCCTCGGTGTTTGCGGCTAAAGGCCTGGAGCCGCCGGCGGTACGCATTCGCATGATCATTCAGATCCCGCCGGGGGCTGGACTGGGCAGTAGTGCGACCGCAGCGGTTGGCGGAGTTGTGGCGGCGAGCGAGTTTCTGCGTCTGCGGGGGGTGACTCTCTCGGAGCAGGAGGTTCTGGAGCTGGCGGTAGCTAGTGAGCAGGGCAATCATCCTGACAATGTGGCGCCGGCTCTCCTGGGAGGGCTAGTTGCGACCACGGTCAAAGATGGCAAGATCCATGCGGTCAAGACTCCCTTCCCGGACGCTCTGAAGGCGGTCATCTTTACCCCCTCTTTCTCGATGGATACGCTGGCCGGGCGAAAGTTGCTTCCGCCCAGCTATCCCAAGGATGATGTGACCTTCAATACTGGGCGGGTGGCGCTCCTCCTCTCTGCCCTGCAGACGGGACGCTATGAGCTGATCGGCGAGGCTATGCAGGATCGCTTGCATCAGCCCTATCGTCAGGCGCTCTTTCCTGCCATGCCTGATATTATCAACGCTGCGGTCGCTGCCGGTGCTTACGGTGCCTCTCTTTCTGGCGGCGGTTCTTCTCTGATTGCTCTTGCTAGTTCGCGCTTCCAAGAGATTCTGCGCGCGATGCAGGAAGCAGCGCGCGCCCGCGGCGTGGAGGGAACCGGTATGATCCTGCGAGCCGATAAGCATGGGGCGCGGGTGATCAATCCTCGTCATCATCGAACGCGTCGTCCGCGCGCTCGTTACTACGAAGATCAATTCTGCTGGTCGCCTGCCCGACCGGTGAAGGAGGGATCGCTTGGACGCTAGGATGGATGATCGTCAAGAGGGGTTTCAGCCCACGGCGCCCGCCCGGCTGGCACTGCAACAGGTGGGCCTGCGCTGTGTGGCTTGCCGGGCGGTCTATCCCGTACTGGAGGCGGGAAGGACGGCGCGCTATCGCTGCGATTGCGGAGAGGTGCTTGATGTCGAGATCCCTCTTCGGTTGCCAACACTGTTGCCTGCGCGCGCGGAGACGGCTCAGCAGGATTGCGATGCTGCGGCAGCCTGGCGTCAGCTCTTCGCCGAGCGGGCCGCACTCGTGCCGGGCACGCCAGGCGCCTCTGTTGTGCAGCGCAGCGGCGTCTGGCGCTACCGTGAGCTGATTCTGCCGCTGCCCGAAGAGGCCTTGATCTCGCGGGCGGAGGGGAATACGACTTTGTATGCGGCAGGTAGCGATCAGCAGCAGGAGATCCAGGCCTCTCCTGGGCTGCGGCGCATTGGTGACTATGCTGGCGTAGCTCAGCTCTATCTGAAGCATGAAGGTGAGAACCCAACGGGAAGCTTCAAAGACCGCGGCATGGTGGTAGGCGTGACGATGGCTCGCCTGATGGGTGCGAGAGCCGTCGCCTGCGCTTCAACTGGCAATACCTCTGCCTCGCTGGCCTCCTACGCCGCTCTCGCAGGCCTGCAGGCTTTGGTGTTTCTGCCCGCCGGTCAGGTCGCCGGCGGCAAGCTAGCGCAGACGCTGGCCTACGGGGCGCGCATGATCCAGATCAATGGCGATTTTGATGCTGCCATGCGACTGGTCGAGCAGGTCTGTGATGAGCTGGGCATCTACCTGCTCAATTCGCTTAATCCCTTCCGGGTTGAAGGTCAGAAGGCTATCGCTTTTGAGTTGCTGCAGCAGCTCGACTGGCAGGCTCCCGACTGGCTGGTCCTGCCGGCTGGCAATCTGGGGAATACTTCGGCGCTGGGCAAGGCTTTTCTGCAGGCGCGCGAGTTGGGATTGATTAGCCGGGTGCCTCGCCTGGCTGCTATCCAGGCCGCCGGAGCCAATCCTTTCTACCTGAGCTATCGCGAGGGCTTCGCCCGACGGCATGCGGTCCAGGCCCAAACCGTGGCCAGCGCGATCAAGATCGGGAACCCTGTTAGCTATAGCCGTGCACGCCTTGTGATCGAGGAGTGCTCTGGGGTTGTCGAGGAGGTCAGTGATCCAGAAATCCTAGAGGCGAAGGCTGTCGTTGACCGCGCAGGCATTGGCTGCGAGCCTGCGTCTGCGACAACGATAGCCGGCATTCGTAAGCTTGTCAGGGCTGGTATAATCAAGCCAAGCGAGCGCGTGGTTGCTATCCTCACCGGCAATTTGCTCAAGGATAATCAAACGGGTATTCCGCGCGCCGAGACGGTCAGCATTGACCCAGATCTCGCTAGTGTCAGGAGGACACTTGATGCGCTTGGCCCCCTCACCAGCTCATCATGAGGGAAGAGCGGTTCAGCAGCCACCAGGGCGCTCTGAGCGGCAGCGCTCCTGGTGGTCCTGGCTCCTGAATCCTGAAGTCCCTTGCCTGCTGCTACTCTCGGCAGCTCTGCGCCTCTATGGTCTCAATCGCACTGAGTTCGATGATGATCAGGCTACTCTCTTCCGTATGGCCTACGATGCTGTCCATCAGGGCCTGTTGCCAGTGACGAGCAATACAGGCTCGATTGGCTCGCAGCATCCACCCGGCGTGGTCTACCTGTTAATGCTGCCTGCGGCCTTAAGCGCTAATCCGCTTTGGGCCGCCGTGTTTATTGCCCTGCTCAATGTGTTGGCGGTCTTGTTGTCTTATTTTTTCCTGTATCGCTATTATGGCCGCCTGGCTGCTACGACTGGCTCCTTTCTCTATGCTTCTGCCGTGCTGCCGGTCAAGTATGCCCGTTTTATCTGGCAGCCGAATATTGCTGCTCCCTTTGTCATCCTCTTCTTTCTAGCGCTCTTTCGCGGTGCCGTGGAGCGGCGACCGGGTTGGTTAGGGTGGGCCGTGCTCTGGTTAGCGCTCCTTTACCAGGCCCATGAGGTCAATCTCCTGCTGGCGGTGCCGCTGCTGCTCTGTGTGGCGCTGGCTCCCAAGACGCTGCGTTGGCGTGATGGCCTGCTGGCTGGCTTAGCGCTGCTCGTAGTGTTTGCGCCTTCTCTCCTCTGGCTGCTGCTTTCTGGACTGCAAGATCTACGCTCTACCCTTAGTTTCTCTAACCATCAGGCTGGCGGCTTCTCTCTGCAAGCTCTCCGTATTTATCGCCTCTTCATAGTTCCATACGATCAACTTCCTAATCGGGTCGATACGCTTCTGCTGCCACTTCATCGCCTGTTCTCCTGGCTTAAGCTGGCGATGCCAGCGCTGCTCATTCTGGCTGTCCTCTGGCTGCTGATGCTCATCATCAGAGGGCAGCAGAGCATTGAGCTGCGCAAGGAAGATCGAGGACAAGTATTCTCAATAGCCCGTATCGGTCATTGGTGGCAACGGCTGCGAGAAGGCTGGGAGCATCTACGCGCTGATAGGCAGCGCTCTGGCGCGCTGATTTTGCTGGTCTGGCAGCTTGTTCCGCTACTGGTATTCTTGCGCTATGGCGGGGAGCTACATACCCAATACCTGCTCCTCCTGATGCCCGGTCCTTTTCTCATGGTCGGCATCGGTGTAGCGCAAGGGATCAATTGGCTGGGTCGACAAGAGGGCTGGCTGAGACGCCTGCGTCTGGCTGGCTATCTCCTGGTGGGATTGCTCGTCGCTGCTCAGAGCCTGGCGGCGAGCGTGAGTGTCATCGATACCGTCGAAGGCCACTTCGATGATCGCTCTTTCCCGCCTTATCCGTATCACAATGATCTCGCCTCTTTACAGCAGGCTCTGGCCGCCACCGATCAGCTTGCTCAGCGCGAGCATCTCTCTCATGCCTATATCACTGTAGACGATGCTACGCGCACCGCCATTTTCTTTCTCAGTCGCCAGATGCAGACACCTGTCACGCTTTTTGATGCTCGCTGCCTGGTGCTGCCAACGGCGCGCGCCGTAATGCTGGTAGGTCCTTATGATCCCTGGGTGACAGCGCTATTGGAGCGTTTTACCCATGCTACCCTCGTGACCAGGCTCCCGCGACCGGCTGGCCTCCCCTTCTCTCTTTATGTGGTCGATCCAGGGCCAGGGCTGGCGAAAGCTTCCTCTCCTCCGGCCTCTTCCTGGCAGTTGAGCGAACTGCGCGCCCTTTCACAGCAGGCTCAGTCTCTCACGCTGGTTGACAACAATCAGGCTACAACCTGGTTGGTCTCCCCGTGGCAATTCACGCAGAGTGCAGCGCCTGCTTTCAATACCACCTATACGTATCGCTTTGTTGCCACTACCGGAGCCCCATCATCTCAAAGCTTACAAACAACGTGTAGCTTTAATCGCTTGCAGGCTGGGGAGTCGCTCCTTGTGACCTTCGCGCTGGCCGACAAGGAGACGATCCCGAGTAGTCTGCTTCTGCGCATCTGGTCATACCGTACCACTTTCTATTTGCCAAACTATGGCCCTCTCCATCTAGAGACCTCTATATCGGAGAAAATAGATTTCCATCTCTTGCAGACAAAGAAGGGCCTGAGCCAGTTCCTGCTCTCGGTGAGTGGAGAAGCGAGAGAATGAGGCGAGTGCGCGTTTAATAGGAGCGAAGGCTGCGATAGCGGTCAGGAGGCAGGGAGCGCAAGCTAAAGGGGCTGGGGTTGCTCGGCACGAAAGCCCTGGCGCTTATGCCTCCTGGCTGGTACAATGGTCTTAGCAAAAGGAGCTGCGGAACTGTCCTCCATTGTCCCGCCCATCCTTGGGGGCGAAGCAAGCGGGATTGCCCGCTGAGGGGAGGGGGAGGAATGAAGGGTAGAGAAATCCCAGGAGAGCCAGAGAGACAGGGCGGGGCCAGCATAGCGAAGCGCTTCAAGAGCAATGGAAAGAAGGAAACGTCTCCTCCTACAATGGATACCGCCGTGGGAGATGCCGGCGGACCCAATCAAGGCGGTCTTCTGGTTCCTGTACTGGCTGCTCCGCGTTATGGTCCGCCTCTACTGGCTCCCCCTCCTGGGGTGCGTCATCTATGAGGGCCTGCTTAATGGCCTGCTTGGGGCTGGCATCACACTGCTGCTCGGTCTAGCGCTCTGGATAGTGCTCCTGGCCGTGCTCAGAGTTGCTGAACTGCTCCGAGGAGTCGCGCATGTGCTCGCGACCGTCGAGCAGCTCCAGCGAGAACTAAGCAACTTTAGCCCTGATCCTCTCTCCCCTTCAAGCGAAAGCTCGCAGCAAGCTGAGCCGCGCGTCGTCGAAGGTTCCATTGTCTACCTGGATGAGAAGCGGCGTGAACGAGGCCGCTAGCGAGCGCAGGACCAGCCCTTCTGAATTGTACACAAGCTGCGCTGATGAGCTCGGACTGGGCGGGGCGTCGCATAGCCCGTGCCAAGGGGCCCTCCTCAAGTGAGGCCAGATGGCCACTGGCTGTCTCCCGCCAGTGCTCGTTCATGCTCGGGCCAGCTCAGGATTGGCCGCCTGCCAAACCTGCCAGGCGGAATCTGTAGGGGCCGGCACATAGGAGCGTAACAGGACCCCTTGACCTTCCAGGCAGTAGGGACCAAGCGCCGCAGGCAAAACCACGCTCTGTCCACGCCCAAAGCGCAGATGCTGCTGCAGCGCCGGACCATAGTGAAGCGTCACCTCGGCGCCCAATGATGACAGGATCTGGCAGCTTCCAGCCGGCTGGTCGCGAACTGCTCCCCGCAGCGTTAATTCGCGCATCACAAAATAGCGGCAGGCGACTAGACAGCGTTCCTCGTAGCCAGCCCCGCCGGGAAGAGCCACCGCTCGGACCTTGATGCGCCTTGAAGGCCCGTAGTGAGCCACTGCCAAAGCGCTTTCAATGTGCAGCTCCCGCGGCTTCCCTTCGGCCGTCAAGCGCCCATAGTCGTACATGCGATAAGTAATATCAGAATATTCCTGCAGCTCATAGAGCAAGATGCCCGCGCCGATCGCGTGCACCGTGCCAGCAGGGACAAAGATCACATCTCCTGCTTTGACAGGCTCTTCGTGGAGAAGCCGCTCAAGCTGTACCTGTTCGATAGCGGCGGCTACTTCGGCGCGGCTCGTGGGCGCGGCAAAACCATGAACAATCGTAGCCCCCGGCTCCGCGGCCAGAATATACCAACATTCAGTTTTGCCGAGCTTGCCCCCCTCATGCTGAGCGGCGTAAGCATCGTCAGGGTGCACTTGCACAGACAGCTTCTGATGAGCATCAATAAACTTGGCCAAGAGGGGGAAGCGCGAGCCGAAGATCGCTACACTCTGTGGGCCAAGAAGAGAGGCCCCTAGCTCTTTTGTCAGCTGACCCAGGGTTTTCCCAGCGTAGGGCGGATTCTGAGCCAGCGTATTCACCTCAGTCTCCCAGGCTTCACCGATCAGCTTCGCCGGAGGCAGCTTTTTCCAGCCGTCCTCTTCCAGGCGTCTTCCTCCCCAAATCGTCTCATGGAGCGAAGCTTCAAGAAGGATCGGATGAAGGCTCTCCACAGGGTTAACTCCTCTTCTGCTTCCTAGTCATTAACAAGCGAGCAAACGCAAAAGCAGCAATCAAGCAACCTACCTGCCAGGCTCTGGGCCACCCATTCGCCACCAAGCGGCTTCCTGCCCGCAGACACCACAGAGCTGTGAACCGCTCTACCACCGTGCCGTTGAGAGGCTGCACCGACCGGCGTCGGCGGTGAGATAGGCCCAAAGCGCGCCTGTGCGGCCCTAGAAAGACCTGACCTCTAGCATATTATCTCTTTCCAAGAGCAGATACGGGTCTTGTCAAGGGTAACATCGCTGCAGAGTGCTGTCAAGGTTGGCATGAAAGCCCTCGGGTATCCCTGCCCGAGACTGCCGAGCCGCTCCAGGTAATCCCTGCTCTATCGGACCCCACATACTAGAGCAGGCGGCGGGTAGAGAAGCGCTCAACCTGGCGCCCGTGGCTGACTCCCCCATGCTGCCAGGATGGCAGCATCCTAGCGCTCTGCGCCGGCACTGCCACCGCCTGCCCGGCTCAAATATCGGGCATTTCGGCCCAGCGCTTCAAATAGCGCGTAATCGCCTCAATTGCTGGCTCCTCGTAGCCGCGCATCAAATGACGGGCGCCAGTAATCACCTTAATCCCCTTGGGCCCTTTCTGCTGTTCGACAAACGGCTCCAGCTTATAGAGTGGACACACCTCATCGAATTCGCCAGTCACAAACAGCTTCGGACGCTCGAACTGGCGAGGGAGGCCGCCAATGGCCCGAAAGAGCGGCAGACTAATCGCAACCACTGTTCGGATGCGCGGGTCATAGGGTGCGTACTGGAGAGCAATATAGGCGCCAAAGGCGTGGCCGATCACGCAGAGCTTAGCTGGATTGACACCGGGCTGAGCCAGAATAAAATCGACAGCTCCAGCCAGATCCAGCGGCTCCAGACGGCCATCGGTCTGTTGCCCCTGGCTGCGGCCAACGCCGCGGAAATTGAAGCGGAGGGCAATCATCCCCTGCTCGGCCAGACGGCGCGCCAGGAGCAAAGTCAGCACGTCCTGCATATCGCTGCTGGCCGGCTGAGGATGGCAGAGCACAGCGGCGGGGGCCTGACGAGCCTGGCCGGGATAGTGAAGAATACCCTCCAGCATAAAGGAGGGCTGTCCCTTACTGGGGAAAATCACGCTGCGCTCAGTCGGTGCGGAGGATATGGCCATAGGCTCCCCTTCAAGACTCGCTAGAAGTTTCTCGCGCCTGGATGGGCGCTTTTATCTTAGCGCAGGCCAGGCGGCACGTCAACTGCAAAACCTGGAAATCCTCTCACTCAGTGCAGCGAACCGCTCTCCTGACTGATCCGTAACCCGCAAAGGGCTGCCCAGCGGTCTCACCTGTCTCCGCCACTGGCGGACTAGCGGCGCCAAAGCGAGCGGTAGACCATCAGGAGGCGATGCTGCCCCACTCCTAGCAGCACCTTGATACCTGTTGGATGAAGGGATAGTTTTCCATCTGCTTCTGTACAACATGACAAGAACATTTGTTAGTACTTTCTTTGCAGATCCATCCGGGGATATTACACTGGATCGTACAGACAAATGTTGAACTTTCTCGTGCTCAGGTGGATGATGAAAAATTCATCTCTGATGTGTTGACACTGCTTGCTTTATGTGCTAGCGTTTAATATGATGGGGCAAGCAGGTATGGCGCTGTTGCCAGGACCCGTGGAAAGCAGCCTGGGTCCAGCTCCACAGGGCTTCAGGATTGGCGATCATGACCGGGGGCAAGAAGCCGCCGGAGGAGCGCAAGGCCTTCTGTCTGTGCCCGCGGTCAGTAGCTCGGCTGATTAAAGGGACAGCGGAGCGGTGGGGGAGGAAGACAATCGCAACTCTACCTTTATTTGATGCTCTGTTTTGCTCTGTGCTCTTGCTCATGCGCGCTGCCTTATCTTCAGAGGGGAGCAGAGATAGTGGTGGCAGTGCATGAGTCCTCGCCCTGTGCTCGGTGAGCTGCTCGTTTGCCCTGTCGTCAGGGGTCGTTAGTGGCCAGGGTCTACGATCTATGACAACTGATCCTGCCTGGTGAAAAAGGGTGGTGAGCAGGCTTACATGCTCATGCGCACGCTCGTGCTCACCCCGGGCAGCGAACCTGGAGGTTTCTTTACACAGATACCTCTGCACCTCTGTCACACCGCGTCACATAGGGCTGTTTTTGTTCCTGTGAAGATCAGGTGTGGAAGGTAAAATGTGCTTTCGTTGTGCTAGTGAAGCGTAGAGGCAGGAGCACTTATGGGCAATGTATTAGTCGTCGAGGACAACAGTCTGATCTCTCGCATCCTTCAGAAACGTCTGGAAAGTGATGGAGATCATACGGTCACTGTCCTTCACGGCGAGGATGCTGTCCAGTTTGCGCTGCGCAAGATGCCTCAGCTCATTGTCATAAATATGGCGAATGCTGGGGGAGATGGTGAGCAGTTCATTCAGCGCCTGCGCACGCATGCTCGGACGATGTATATCCCCATCATTGTCGTCAGTGCCGCAAACGACCCCGGCGCTAAGGTGCGTGCTTTCCGTATGGGGGTAGATGACTATATTGTCATACCCTTCGATGCTGAGGAATTGCTGGAGCGTGTCCGCACCCAATTACGGCATGTACAGCAAGTGATGTTATCGAGGCTGATTGACCTTCCGGGGGCGCTTCAGGTCGAGATGACAATTAAATGTAAGCTGACGAGTCAGGAGCCTTGGAGCCTCCTCTATCTTGACCTCGATAATTTTAAAGCCTTTAACGATACCTACGGTTTCCTTGCCGGCAATGAGATGATTCGTCTGGTGGGACGCATCTGCCGCCGTGTAGTCTGTGAATACGGTAATGTGGAGGATTTCGTGGGCCATGTCGGGGGTGACGACTTTGTGGTGGTCACTACGCCTGACCGGGCCCGGCTGCTCAGTTGCCGCATCATTGCGGCTTATAAGGAGCTGAGCCAACCTTTCTATCGGCCTGAAGACCTCAAGCGCGGCACAATCAGCGGAGTGGACCGGAAAGGGCGACCCTATCAGTTCCCACTTGTCTCTCTCTCGATTGGCATTGTCAATAACCTCCCTTATCTCGCTCATAGCCTGCAGGAAATCAGCTATCTTGTTGCTGAGGCCAAGCGCAACGCCAAGCGCTCCAGCGATAATATTTACTATATTTCCTCCCGCGGCGTCGCTGATTGCTTCGAGCAACCTCTTGCCTCTCCACTGCCCCTCTCGGCCAGCGCCTCTGTACTGCCTTTCACCGCTCTCGGCTGGGGATGGGAGTTCAGCAAGCGCGAACTGGCTCATGCTTTCTGTGGCGAAGAGGCCCGCAGTGATTATGAAGTGCGCCTGCGGCCCTAGGAGCCGAAGAAGGAGGAGGATATGATCTTGCTCTCTGGCTGGGTCGCGTTCCTGGTCGCAGCCTCCTCTTTATGCTATGCTCTTAGAGTAGAGGGAGCAAAACCCATCGCCAGAGTGGTAGAGGCGGCCAGCAAGCAGGAGGATGATAAGAGGCTCGGCGGCAAGACTGCCGAGCTGCCTCCCTGGCGAGTCAAGGGCATGGCTGGATCGCTGTGCTGATCATCTCATGCTCTCCTGAAAAGAAAGGACGGCTGAATACCTCTAAAGATGAGTCAGTCTGAAGAGCTACTTGACACTGAGCGTCAACGTCAGGCGCGCCGAGAGAATGCCCGGCGCATTATGCGAGAGAGTGACCTCCCCTCGCTTTTACGCCGCCTCGATCGCGAGATGCTCAAAGGACGCGGGCGCTTTGAAGAGTATGATACGCTGGTGCTCCTCAAATGGGGATCGGGCTACACGGGACGTCACATCTGGGTCGAGGTGGTTGAAGATACTATTCGCTTTCGCCTCACCCCTCACCGGATCTGTCCCACTCAGGTCCCCATCTGTGATGGGGAGTACCATATCTTTACGCCCGCCATGTGGCGTGATCGGGCCCTTCTGTGGTCCGAGCTGCAGAAATACTACGCCAAGCCAGTGGCCGAAAGTTCCAGCGATTAAGCAGGAGGGGGCTTATGTCCTGTCCTCCCTCCCTCCCCCTCTCGGGCCTGCAAAAGGGCTGCAACGAGGACAAGAACCACACGAAAAACGAAGAACTGGCCAGGGCCTGGCCCTGCCCTGTCCAGTCGGCTGAGGCAATAGCATAGCAAGGAGGCTGCCACTGCGTTCATGGCTGCTCCAGAGCTAGCATCTGGACAAGCGCCGCCTGGTGCAGTTGCATAGTGAAATTCTGATAGCCAGGTTGAGTGTAAAACTCCTCCTGCTCAATTTCGCTCGCCCAACTAAGAAGGTTGAGAAAAACCGTTTCCCAGCGTTGATAGCCTGGCTCGCGACCTTCGCCCTCTTTCACCCCTCCTGTTTGCCGCCCTGCCTCTTCCTGTCCACGAGCCAGAAAGGCCGAAGCCATCAGCAACTCCGCCGCCTGACGATGGAGGCTTTCTAACCAATACTGCTCGATGGTCTCGGCTTGCTCTGGATGAACCCGGGCCAGCAGCGCTACGGCCAGGGTGGGACTCACTGCCGGGCGCACATAGCCCCAGATATAGCGCATTGCCCATTGCTCTGGCACGTCCATGAGCTGCGGGCCGGCCATCTCCTGCAGCAGGCGAGCGGGACTGCAGCGGTCGCGAACTTTTCTCCACACTTCCTCGTTCTCCCAGGTGCTGAGCAGCAGGTGATAGCGCCGATCGCGGCTGGTATAGCTACGCACACTCAGCAGGCCGGGGGTTGGACGCAGAGACTCAGTTACCTGTCGTACCTGCGACTGGGCATCAATCTCGTAGGCTGGTCGAATATGGGCCAATGTTGCGATGAGTAGCTCCATTTACTCAGCTCTCCACGTAGATACCCTAGACTCTAGTTTTCTCTCATGACTTTTTCCTTAGCCTGATCTTGGCTTGTTGAAGTTGCCTCATGCCGCTATCTGATTGACTAATTGACTGGCTGGCTGGCTGGCTGGCGATAGCGGGGCCCAGGTACGGCTGGCTGCGGCGATCAAGGTCTGGCAACGCGATCAGGGGAATGAAAGCGCCCGGCGTCGTCTTCTCAGAGCTGCCGGAGAGGCAGCCAATACAGAGGGGGCCAGTGAAGGGGGCGGCTGCCCGGCTGATCTAAGGCGGGTCCGCCGCCCCTATCTATGGCCTATGGCTCATCTCTTCTCTCGTTCCCAGTGGCGAAGCGAGGAGCAAAGAGCCTGGCCTTGCCCCTCTTCTCCTTACTGAGCAATCTGGATACTACCATCCTGTTGCAGCTCCAAGATCGCCGGGGCCGCACGTGTGCTGGTGATCAGCACATTGTCCCAGAAGCGCAGCGCAATAGGGCCGCTCACGCCATTGAAACTCTGATTGCTGATCCGTTGCACGAGCTGAGCGGGAGTCGGGAACAAGGAGGAAGCTTGTGCCTGACTCTCTCCCTGCCCCTGGGTACTTTGGGCCTGTTGCCCGGACTGCTGATTTTGACCAAGGCTCAAGGCCACCATTTCCACACCGTCGCCGAAGAGCAGCGCACCCTGATCCAGAGCGGCGGCCCCGCTGCAGAAGCTGCCCGGTGAAGCAAAGAGCGTGCAGAAAGCGGCGTAGAATTGCTTGGGCCAGGGACTCTCTCCGCTCGG
Organism: Thermogemmatispora argillosa; assembly: GCF_059696725.1. Classification (NCBI taxonomy): domain Bacteria; kingdom Bacillati; phylum Chloroflexota; class Ktedonobacteria; order Thermogemmatisporales; family Thermogemmatisporaceae; genus Thermogemmatispora; species Thermogemmatispora argillosa. The sequence goes on from NZ_AP019377.1 coordinate 4,708,998, forward strand.
GGGACGAGCAGCGCTACTGACCGTCACATAAATGCGAGGGAGGGTGAGCTGATTTTGACGAACCCAGGGAACCAGCTTCTGGATAGCCGTTGGCTGGACGAACTCCCCCCCGATCAGCAAGATCGGCTGCTGGTCGCGTGGAAGCTGAGCGATCGCCTCCGCCAGCGTCATCACATCGTTCGAGAGCAACGGCGCAAAGATCAAATCGGGTCGCGGTTGCGCTTGTAACGCATCCTTCAAGCCGGCTAGCAGATCATCGCGCGAAGCCTGGGGGCGACCATTGGCGTCGAGGAGGCCGCTAGCCACAGCGGTCTCCTGGGCCACGATACGTGCATGCCGATGGGCTGTGAAATACTGGCTAAAATAGCGTGCAGAGCTACTGGAGGACGGATTGCTTGGGTCATAGAAGATCGCCACGTTGCGCGCTCCCAGCTCATTGTAGGCGTAGTCGGCTCCGGCGCGGCTTTGGGCCGAGTCGTCTGCCGAGAAGCGGATAAAGGCGAAGCCGGGGGTACAATGGCGATAAAGCGAAGTTTGGGTGAGCAAGTCGATGATAAAGAGGCCCGAGGCTGTCGGAGCAATCAAGGGAACACCGGCGCGGCAAAGCACCGGCAGCACCACCTCTGTCAAGCGACTGGGGGCCAGCCCCAGCACAGCCAGGATCGGCGGTCGTCCGCTGACCTGCAGGCCGAAGTCCTCGAAGTTCCCTTTGGCGGTGAGCGTCGCCACAGCGTTGGCGATCTGGAGCGCGCCTTCCTCCTCGCCTGTCGTGTTCGCGAGCACGAGATAGAGCAATGGGGCGCCAGGAATCTTCATCTGGGCGCTGTTGTACTGCTCCTGACTAATGTAGGCCCCAACCAGCTCCTGGGTATAAGCGGCGTAAAGGATGTGGCGATCGGTGCCCCCCTGGGGATCAGCCACACCGGGGCCACTATCGAAGCTCACCACAATAATGCCATAAGGGTGCCCCGAGAGACGCACACGCAGATCCTCGCGATAAATGGCGGCTTCAGCGCTGTTACAGCCAGTTGTGTCGCTGATAGAGACCGCCGCCGAGAGCAGGGCCTCTGCCTTCTTAGTGTTGCCCTCGCGCATGGCCTGAGCCGCCTGGCGCTTATCCTGGTAGCCGGTGGCATTACAGGCATCGAAGATCTTCAGCCCGTCGCTCAGCCCGATACCGTCCGGTGTTGGCAGTAAGCGAGTATTAGGGGGATGATAGTAGCGGGCATCATCCCAACGAATGGCCAGAAAAGCCGTCAAAGAGGTCAGCAGCAAGACCAGGATCAACGTACCAAAAGCCAGAGCACGCGGGGCGATCGGCACCAAGCCGCCACGGAAAAAGCCACTTATCTCCCACCACATCACGCGGAAGGGATCACGCACCGGGCGGCGTCGATACTTGCGGTTGGCCTTGGCCTCCTGGCGGAAGAGATCCAGCAATACCAGACAGCCGGTATCGCAGACAAGCAGATGAGCCTGAACCTCTGGATAGAGCAAAGCCACATTCTGGCCGCTATCCATCGCTTCCGCATACTCAGGCAGCAATTGGCGACACTGCTGGCAATCGATCAGGCCATCACCAGCCGAGGGAGGTGAAATACGAATCGTCTGCTCCTGCGATTCAGCGCTAGCTGGAGGAGAGGAAAAGCCTGGCGCAGCAGGCGGCTGCGAGGGCGGAGGCGGCGCCTGGAAAGGCTCGGCGCTCGCCAGGGCCGACGCGGCAACAGCCGCCTCGTCGCCTTCTGCAGTAGCCAGAGACTCCGACGGAGAAGCGCGCCGTACCTTCTTCTTTTTGCGTTTGGTCCCGCTAACTGCCGAAGCTTCCTTGCAGCGTGGGCACGAGGCCATATGCTGGCGGGCGGCCTCGACGGCCTCCTCGGGCACGGCCTCGGGGTCCTGCTCATATTCAGCCAGGACAGAGACAGCGAAAGCACATGCTGGCGGCAGCAATTCGTCCGTTGCCATCAGCATCCTCCAGAAATAGGCGTTTTCTGCGAATCCTACCTGCTACGACGACCGTCACTCAGATAGATAGATCAGAGTTCGCGGGCGAGAGAGCGCAGGGCCAGGGTGATTTGTTCTTCCAGCGTCAGATTCTGATCTTGAGGCAGACGAGCGATGGCTGCCTGAGCAGCAGCCGGACTGTAGCCCAGGCCGACCAGCGCTTCCAGCACCTCTGAGCGCCGGATACCGCCAGACGTGGAGGCCCCCGGTGCCACGGCTGGAACCTTGCCTTTCAGCTCCAGGACCAGGCGAGCGGCAAGCTTCTTGCCGACGCCGGGGGCGCGGGCCAGCAGTTGGACATCCTCTTGAGCGATCGCGCGGTAGAACGTGGGGGCATCAAGCACCGAGAGGAGTGCCAGGGCCACCTTGGGTCCCACGCCACTGACGCTGATCAGCAGTTCGAACATATCGCGCTCGGCCTCCTCGGCAAAGCCATAGAGCGCCAGGCCGTCCTCACGGACGTGCAGATGGGTATAAAGCGAAACCTCGCTGCCAGGGGTGCTGAAGCGATTGCGAGTTGAGGCAGGCACGAAGACGCGTAGCCCGAAACCTCCCACCCGGATGATCAGATGGTCCTCGCGCTGTGCCTCAAGAATGCCATGAATGCTTGCAATCATCCCTGCCTGCCTATATTTCTCCCTCTGTTGTCGTATAGGAAGTAACGCCACTGGCGTGATCTGAGTAACGGCTGCTGACTTTTTGGGGAATGCTTACCATCCTCCTGATTCTGAGGAGGGGTGCAGGTCCTCTGAAAGGAGGCTGGCCCTCATCAGGTGGGAGCTGTGGAGGTGACAGATGGCAATGGCCGCCGCATCCGCCGCATCATCAGGGCGCGGGACAGAGCGCAGGTTCAGCAAAATCCGCACCATCTCACCGACCTGCGCCTTGTCTGCACTACCGTAGCCGGTGACTGCCTGCTTCACCTGGCGAGGCGTGTACTCTGCGATGGGCAGCCCATGATTCGCCAGCGCCAACATAGCCACGCCGCGCGCCTGACCAACCATCATGGCCGTGCGGGCATTTTTGGCGAAAAAGAGTTCCTCCATAGCGGCCTCCGCCGGCTGATGGGTGGTAATGATCTCGCCCAAACGCGTGTAAATGTGCTGGAGACGCTGAGGCAAAGGCATACCGGCGGGGGTAGTGATCACATCGCAGGCGAGCAGGCTTAATCTGTCGCCCTGGGCCGCGACAACGGCATAGCCCACAATTGCCGTCCCGGGATCGATGCCCAGGGCGACCCGCCGCGGCGGAGCCTTTGGGGTCATAGGGGCATGCCGCCTTCCTCGCAGTGCAGCCGATGGGAAGACAGAGAGCCTACCAGGGGCGCTCTGCTCCCCAGCTCGCCGCTGCCGCTGCCACAAGCCCTACTCATAGGAGGCCACCAGTTCGTCAGGAATATCGGCGTTAGAATAGACGTTCTGGACGTCGTCCAGGTCCTCCAGCTTCTCTACGAGCCGCATGAGCTGATGGGCTGTTCTGGCATCGTGCAGCTCGACGCGCGTCTTGGGGACCATCGTGCTCTCTGCCTTCAGGATCTTGTAATGTCTCTCCTGGAGAGCTTGACGCACCTTCTCCAAGTTAGCTGGTGTTGTATAGACCGTCAAGGTTTGATCTTCGGATGGCTCGGCATCTTCGGCTCCCAGATCGATCGCCTCCAGGGAGACCTCATCGGGATCATGCCCATCCAGCGCCAGTTCGATTACTCCCCGCGGCTCGAAGATCCAGGAGACACTACCCGTTTCGCCCAGGCTCCCACCGTTGCGGCTAAAGGCGTTGCGAATCTCCGCGACCGTACGATTGCGGTTTTCTGTCATCGCCTCGATGAGAATAGCTGTTCCGCCGGGGCCGTAGCCCTCATAGGTCACCTCTTCGAGGTTGGTGCCTTCCACACCGCCGAGCGCTCGCTTAATGGTGCGCTCGATGTTCTCCAGCGGCATGTTGGCATCGCGTGCGCGCTGAATTGCCATGCGCAGGCGCGGATTGGCGGCGGGATCTCCGCTGCCTCCCTCGCGCACGGCAACGGCGATCTCACGCCCGAGGCGCGTGAACAGTTGCCCTCTGCGCGCATCGTTCACGCTTTTAGCTCGGCGAATCTGTGCCCATTTCGAATGGCCTGACATACCGTTGCCCCCTATCTATCGCAAATGCTCTGTATGAAGAAGGGCCGTTGCTGCCCTGCTTGCTCTATTGTTCGTGAGGGAAACCACTGGCTGTATTGTAGCATGAACCGGGGGAGGGCGTCGAGGGGGCTGCTGCCAGCCAGGCAGCGATGACACGAGCAAGCGCCTCAGGCTGTTCCTGCATCAGAGCATGGCCAGCGGCGGGGATGATCTGCAACGTTGAGCCTGCGATATGATCATGGAGGTACTGGCTATACTTGACTGGCGTCATCTGATCTTCTGCGCCTACCACGATGAGGGTAGGTAAGCGGATCTCGCTCAGGCGAGCCATGCAGTCGAAAGTATGGCAGGCCAGGAGATCGCGGTACAATTGCGCAGCGCCGCTGGCTAGCTCTCGCTGGAACTGAAGGCGCTGGCTCTCGCTGCTCGTCGGGACCAGGCTCCAGGTAGCCAGTGCTTGCAGCGCCTCGGGGGAAGCTGTACGCGCAGCCTCCAGCAAATCAGCGCGTACACGCAGGCGGGCACCAGTGCCTATCAAGATCAGTCCGGTCAGCTCTGAGCCGTGTTCCAGGGCCAGCGTCAGTGCAATGGCTCCACCCATCGAGTGCCCGGCGATGATGGGCCTGCGGATCTGTAGCTCAGTAGTGAGAATATCCCAGACGACCTGAGCATAGTCGCTCACCGTTACCTCGGCTGGTAGCGTGTCCGCGCGCTGACCGTGCCCGGGCAGATCGATAGCAAGCGCTGGGTATGAGCCGAGATGCTCCAGGAGCGCGCTCCAGCTGCGTGCGCTCCCGCCCGCGCCATGCAGAAAAACAAGTGCAGGTTGATTGGCCATCTCTTGGTTTGCTCCTCTCCTTTGTTGTCTCTGGGCAGCGAAGCGGCTTCCCTGACGCTCCTGAGTCTGCTTGCAACTCGTCGCTATCTGGGCTATCCTTGCAGAGACGGCAAGAGCATACAGTCTATGATGCTCTCCTTGTAGGAAGGATACAACATTCGTAGTGGAAAGGGCGTATTACTCTCATGAATTGCTCTGGTCACGAGGAAGCTGATGGCCGAGGGCGGGCACTGGCATCCGTTGAGCTGTCGCGAGCCAGACGCCGGCGAGCGCTTGGCCGGGCGGGCGAGCATCTGGCAGCAGCCGCTCTGCGTCGGCGTGGATATCGCATCTGTGAGCACAATTTCCGCTGTCGGGCGGGAGAGATCGACCTCATTGCCTGCGAAGGGGAGGAGTTGGTCTTTATTGAGGTTAAGACGCGGCGCGGGACTGGCTGGGGGCCTCCCGAAGAAGCCCTGACGCCCCGCAAGCGGCGCAAGCTGATCGAGGTGGCCTCCCACTACCTTGAGCTGCACGGGGCTTATGAGCGGCCCTGGCGCATTGATGTCGTGGCCATTCAGCTCAGCAGTAGCGGTCGGCTGGAAGCTCTGCGTATCCATCGCGGCGCCGTAGAGTACGAGGAGTAGAGCGGGTCTCTCCAGGTAGCTGCCTGCCAGGTCGCGCGCATTTGCAATTTTGGGCTGCAGGCGTGGCTCAATATCAGTAAAAGCGGACGTCACAGTCAGGTGCCTGAAGACGGACAGCGCTCATCTCTCATAGCGGAACGGGAGGCTGGCGGCCTTTCCTTGGCGCTTGTTCGCTTCAGCGCACCAACCGAGAGAGAAGGAGCAGCAAAGATGGCGGACTTTGTCGAGTCGGCAAAACACCTTGTCTCGGCAGCAGTTAGCCGTACCACATGGGAGGCGCAGAAGCAACTGCGCATTCGGAGCAAGCAAGGAGAAATTGATCAGTTGCTCAAGCAGCGCCAGCTTCTGCTGGAGGAGCTGGCCGCGGCAGCTATGACACTCTATCAGCAGGGCACCTTGTCTCAGCCCCAGCTAGCGCGCATCTGTGCTAGCATTCAGGAGCTGGATGCGGATCTGCGTAATCGAGAGCAGCAGCTGCAGGAGATCAAGAATGAGACGTATCAGCCAGCGCAGTTTACCCCGCAGCCGACCCGCGACTATACGCCACCGCCGGTAGCCCCGACAGCCCCACCGGCGGATCAGGTAGCAGCCGGAAATGCGACGGGAGGCGCGCCGGGGGCGACGAGCGCCAGTAGCGGCCCACGTGCGGCGGATAAAGTGCCCTGTCCCCACTGTGGCCAGTTAGTGCGTGCACGGGCGCTCTATTGCTCTAGCTGTGGGAAGAAAATCGGCTGAGGCGAAGCAGGGAGGACTGTGTTATAATAATTTGAGGCTCTCTGGAAAGGCTCAAGAGATACTTGAGCCACGGCTATAGCAGGGGCAAAGGAAGACGGCGTGACTGGTGCTTCTCAAGAAGAGGTGAGCTGTTCCCTTGACGTGATCAGCCATAGTGCGGCCCAAACCCAGCGGCTTGGCATGCGCTTAGGGGAGTTGTTGCGCGGCGGCGAGCTGATCCTGTTGGCTGGCCAACTGGGCACGGGAAAGACCACTTTTACACAGGGGCTGGCTCAAGGTCTGGGCATCACTGAGGTGGTCAGCAGCCCAACATTTACACTCCTGAAGGAGTACCGTGGCCAGCCGCGTCGCGGCGGAGAAGGGCAGGCAAAGCACGCCAAAGGGTTGGCGCTCTATCATTTCGATCTCTATCGCCTGGAGCAACCTGAAGAGATACTCGATCTGGGCTTCGAAGATTACTTTGCTAATCCAGCGGGTGTCTGCGTGGTAGAATGGGCTGATAAGGCCGCGACGCTCTGGTCTGGCGAGTATCTCCGCATCCGCCTGAAGGTACTCAGCGAGACCAAGCGCGCGCTTCTCTTCGAGGCCGTTGGATCGTATTATTGTGATCTGCTGCAACAATTCCAGAAAAATACCTATGCTGCTCTTGGCAATTGATTCCTCCACGCGCCAGGCAAGCCTGGCCCTCTGCTCAGAGGAAACGCTCTATGCGGAAGAGACCTGGCTTGTCGAGAACAATCATAGCGTTGAGCTGTTGCCTGCAATCCGTCAGTTGCTGGTTCGTCGTAGCTGGCGCCCGGCGGATCTCTCGGCCCTGGCGGTGGCTTTAGGCCCAGGCTCCTTTAATGGCGTGCGGGTCGCAGTAGCGACAGCCCGTAGCCTGGCCTTCGCTCTGGGCAAGCCGCTGATTGGAGTGGGCACATTAGATATCATTGCCGCGCAACAGCGCCGTTGGCCAGGCCCGATCTGCGCGGTCTTAGAAGCAGGGCGCTCAGAGCTATATGCCGCCTGCTATCTCAGCACAGAAAGCCAAGATGAGCAGGGGCAGCTTGTCCAGGAGCTGCGGCGGCTTGGTGACTACGTGTTGCTGCCTCCTCAGCAGCTTGTCGCCTATCTCAAGGAGCTGGCTGCCACAGTGCTGGCTGTACCGGGGCGTCGCGAGCTTCCACCTTTTCTCTTCTGTGGGGAGATGAAAGCGGCCACCTGGGCAACGCTGCGTTCCTCTCTACCTGAGTGCGCCTTCGCTGAGCCGTTGCAGGCCACCAGGCGGGCCGCTACCCTGGCCTCGCTCGCCTTGCCGCGCTTATTGCGCGGCGAGAGCGATGACCCTTTGCGCCTGGAGCCGCTCTATTTGCGCCCCCCTGCCATTACTGCCAGTGCACGTAAGCAACCGCTGCTGAACGCGGTGGATCAGCCGCGCTCACTACCTCAACGTGAGACAGAGAGGGAAGAACGTGCGTTACATCATTGAACGCATGACGTTGTCAGACGTGCCTCGGGTGATCGAGATCGAGCGTCTGGCCTATCCATCGACCTGGCCTCCTAGTGCCTATCGCAAAGAACTGCAAGATAACCGCTGGGCGCACTATATTGTCCTGCGTGACAAGAAGATTCTAGAGGAGCACCTGGAGCCTGCGGCCTCTGAAACCGAGAAGCCAAGACGCTTCTTCCCTCTGTCGCTGTTGCCGGGCCGCTCGTCGACGGCGACAACTTCACCGCAGCTCGCTTCAATCATTGGCTTTGCCGGGCTGTGGCTCATGGTCGACGAGGCGCATATCACGACGATCGCCCTGCATCCTGACTATCGCCGTCAGGGACTGGGGGAGTTTTTGCTCACCAGTCTGATCGATATTGCCTATTCTATCGGCGCCAGATGGGTCACGCTTGAGGTACGTGTCTCCAATTACATTGCGCAGAATCTCTATCGCAAGTACGGCTTCCGTGAGGCCGGCCTGCGCCACCGCTATTACAGCGACAACCAAGAGGATGCCTTGATCATGTGGACCGACGAGATCCACAGTCCGGCCTATCTCCAGAAGTTTCAGGAGCAAAAAGCCGCCCTGCTACGGAAGCTGGAGGCTCAAAGCTAAGGAGGCAAGGGAGAGCTGGCTCAGGCATGCATGGGCTGGGCCTGTCTGAGACAGCGGGCGATAGTCGCCAGGGCACCCACTAGCACCTGGCCTCGAAGGCGGGAGAGGCGCAGCAGGCGTGGTAGCATTCTTCAACGTCTCCTCGCTAGCTGGCTCCCTTGGGGCGCAGCCTGTGTCGGCTCGCAATGCGGGCATTCCAGTCATGCTGTTTTAGAAAGGGGGTGAATTATGCTCGTTCTGGGGATCGAAAGCTCCTGCGATGAGACTGGGGCGGCCATTGTGAAAGATGGTCGCTACATCCTGGCCAATGTAGTTGCCTCGCAGACGGAGATTCATGAGCGCTACGGCGGAGTTGTACCAGAGGTCGCCTCACGGCAGCAATTGGCTGCCGCCCTGCCGGTCATCGAGACTGCCTTGCAGCAGGCGCATTGTCGCTGGGAGGAAATCGACGCTGTGGCCGCTACCTATGGTCCCGGCCTGGCCGGCTCGTTGCTGGTAGGGCTGACGGTGGGTAAGGCCCTTGCCTTGGCCCATGATCTGCCCTTCCTTGGGGTCAACCATCTGGAGGCCCATATCTACGCCAATTGGCTGCGCCAGTCGCCAGATGCCGACCTCCAAGCGGGCCCCGAAGAAGAGAGCGAGCGTCCCTATCTGCCCGGTGATCCGCTTTTTCCCCTGGTCTGTCTGATCGTCTCTGGCGCTCATAGCGAGCTGGTCCTTATGCGCGACCACACCGACTATCTCCTGCTGGGGCGAACACGCGATGACGCGGCAGGAGAAGCTTTTGATAAGGTTGCGCGCATCTTGGGTCTCGGCTATCCCGGGGGGCCGGCTATTCAGCAGGCAGCGCGCCTGGCCGAAGAGGAGCTCCGGCAGCAACGCTTGCCGGCGCGCAATCCCTATCGTCTACCTCGGGCCTGGCTGCGAGGAACCTATGACTTTAGCTTCAGCGGCTTAAAGACCGCCATGCTGCATCTGGCCGAAGGACTCGTAGCTGATCAGCAACCAGGCCGTCCGCTGCCCAGCGGGGGCCGCCAGGTAAGCCGCTATACAACGATGGGGAGCGAAGCAGCCAGGCGCGGTCATGTCCATATCGGTCTGCTGGCCGCTAGCTTCCAGGAAGCCATTGTTGATGTCCTGGCTGTCAAGACGCGCTTGGCCGCGCAAGAGTATCACGTGCGTCAGGTTCTGCTCGCCGGTGGGGTAGCGGCCAATCTCGCTCTGAGAGCGCGCCTGGAGGAAGAACTGACGCCGCTAGGCGTCCAGTTGCAATATCCTCCGATCGAGTTCTGCACAGACAATGCAGCAATGGTAGCGGCGGCGGCTTTCTTCCACTTGCTGCGTGGTGAGCGGCACGACCTGGATCTTGATGTAGAGCCAAGCCTGAGCCTTCCCTTTCGGCAAGAATAGCAGAAGGCTGGCAGGCAGAGCGATGCCCCTGGGGAGCAGATGGGCAAAGAGCAGGCAGGAGCGGCGAACAAGCCTGACCACCGCTCTGTCCCCACCACAGTGGCTGGCTGATAAGGCAGAGGCGCCGCCTGTCAGCGCCGTTCTGTTTGTCTTGAGGAGAGAGTTATGGCCAAAAATCAGGCGGGGCATACGCCAACCTATGCCCTTGGCATCGACCTGGGAGGCACAAAGACACTGGCAGCAGTTATCGATGTCTCCAGCGGCGAAGTGATCGCCTCAGCGCGTAAACGGACAAAAGCAGAACGAGGGCAGGATTTCGTTGCCCGACGGGTGGTGGAGGTAGCCCGTGCCGCCCTGGAGGCCGCCGACCTGCGCAATGGGCGCGAACTGCTCGCTGTAGGCATTGGGGCCGCTGGCCAGATCGATCGTCAAGCGGGCGTGATTCTAGAGGCGCCCAATCTCGGGGTGCGCAATATGCCTGTAGCGGCCCTGCTCAGCGCCGAGTTCGGACGCCCGGTCGCTGTTGGCAACGATGTGGAGGTCGCTGCTCTGGGTGAGTATCTCTATGGGGCCGGACGCGCCTATAAAAATTTTGTCTGTGTCTTTATTGGCACCGGCATCGGAGCTGGCATCATCCAAAACGGGCGACTCTATACGGGACTCTCCGGCACTGCTGGCGAGGTTGGCCATATCACGGTTGAAGCCAGCGGACGCATCTGCGGCTGTGGCGCGCGCGGTTGCCTGGAGGCCTATGCCTCGCGCACGGCCATCACACGGGCCATCCTGGCCGAGATCCATCATGGCCGCAAATCAGTGCTGGCCGATGAAGCCCTGCTTCAGCTCAAGGGTGGCGAGACCATCATTCGCTCAGGGTTGCTGGCCAGCGCCATTCAACAGCATGATGAGCTGGTCATCGAGGTCGTCAGCGAAGCGGCGGACTATCTGGGCTATGGCCTGGCATCGATCATCAACTTTTACAATCCCGAGGCCATTATCTTGGGAGGAGGAGTCATTGAGGCCGTTGATCTGCTCTTTGAGCGCGCAGTAAGACGAGCGCGCACCGTGGCGCTGGCTCTGCCTGCCCGCCAGACGCCCATCTTACGCACCCGCCTGGGCGATTTCTCCGGTGTGGTAGGGGCCGCCTGCCTTGCGGCTCAGGCGGCGGGCTATCGTCTTCGCGAAGACGAAGAGCAGGCGATAGAGGAATAAAGCGCGAGCCGGCTGGGCAGTGGGAGATAAGCCAGGGGAGATGTCACCCATCCGGCTCGCGCTTGAGCGAAGAGGCCGCTCGCCGCTCTCCTCTGTCAATTCCTTGAAGAGACCTGCCAACAAAGGCAGATCACTGCGGCAATGGCTGACTGTCAGCAGAAGGAAGGTCGGCAGGCTCCTCCAGCTTGGCGAAGAGAGGCTGAGGAGGCGGTAGCCGTCTACCTGCCGGTACCGTCTCAAGCTGCCAGCGAGAGCCACTCACATCGCCCTCAAAGCCCAGGTAACCGTGGAGCTTCTGCGACGAGAAAGGCACGTATGGGTAGAGCAAAACGCGCAAGCCGCTCAAAACCTGCAGCATGACATAAATCGTAGTTCCAGCCGCCTGGCGATCCTGCTTGATGCGCTTCCAGGGGGCCTGCTCATCGAGATAGCGATTAGCAACATGGGCTACGGCCATGGCCGCCTGCAGACCATCCTTAAAGCGACAGCGGCTAATCAACTCACCAACGGTACGAAATCCCTTCTCCACCTCAGCCAGCATTGCCTCATCGGCGGCGCTTAGCGGCCCTGGCTCAGGCACGGTTCCCCCGAAGCGGCTCTGAACAAAAGTCAGCGTGCGATGAACGGCATTGCCGTACGTTGCCACCAGCTCATCATTGTTACGCCGGACCAGCTCCTCAAAGGTAAAATCGGTATCGCGTCCCTCGGGAGCGGAGGCCGACAGATAATAGCGCAGAGGATCGGCCCCATAGAGATCCAGGACGTCCTTTGTCCACACCACGTTACCGCGGCTACTGGATGCCTTGCTGCCGCGCATAGTCATAAACTCGTTAGCTGGGACATCGTAAGGCAAATTGCGGTTGCCATAGCCCATCAACATCGCTGGCCAGATAATCGTGTGGAAAGGAATATTGTCCTTGCCAATAAAGTAGTAGGCCTTCACCGGAGGATCGGTCATACCGGGAATCCACCACTGTTTCCAGGCGTCGGGGTCGCCCTGGCGCTGTGCCCATTCCACAGTCGCCGAGAAGTAGCCGATCACCGCATCGAACCAAACATAGATACGCTTTTCATCGTAGCCCTCCAGAGGGATCGGCACCCCCCAATCGAGATCACGCGTAATTGCGCGCGGGCGCAGCCCCTCCTTCAGCCAGTTCATCGTGAAAGTATAGACGTTGGGACGCCAATGCTCCTTACCCTGCGAGAGCCACTGCAGAATAGGCTCTTGCAGTTTGGGCAGATCCAGAAAGAAATGCTCAGTATCTCGAATCTGCAGAGGCTGCTCTTTGCTACCGCAGAGGCGGCAGTGAGGTTGAATCAGATCGACGGGATCGAGGACTCGCCCGCAATTATCGCACTGGTCGCCGCGCGCCTGCGGATAGCCGCAGTGGGGGCAGGTGCCTTCTACATAGCGGTCGGGCAGAAACCGGCGGTCCGTCGGGCAGTAGGGCGACTGCATCGTATCCTTATAAACATAGCCCTTCTGATAGAGCGTCAAAAAGAAATCCTGCGTAATACGATAGTGGTTTTCGGTACCGGTTTCTGTATACAGATCCCAAGAGATGCCCAGGCGCTCCCAGATCTCACAGATCTGGCGATGATAGTAGGAGACAAATTCGCGCGGCGAGATCCCTTGACGCTCAGCATCGACCAGGATCGGCGTGCCATGCTCATCGCTGCCGGAGATCATCAGCACGTGGTTGCCGGCCAAACGATGGTAGCGCGCAAAGGTATCAGCGGGCAGATAAGCGCCAGCGATCTGCCCAACATGGGTCGACGTTTTAGCGTAGGGCCAGGCCACGCAGACCAGAATATGCTCAGCCATAGAACATGACTCCCTTGCTTGCTGATGGAGGTCCTCAGTCACTCTATCTTCTTCCTGGTTGCTTGCCAGTCAGCCAGCTAGCTAGTGCTCTTGTTTATTTACTTATGCTTGATAGCCTTCTCTCTGAGAGAGGCAAGACGACGGATGGAGAAGGGAAGAGACCACTAGGCGGATTGTGCCTCATTATAGCATAGAGTGGGTGAGGAACAAGACCCTACCTGTGCAGAGGAGGCCGCATCTGATCGCGTCCCGCCTGGAAGGAAAGAGAGCGTTCCGCTTCCTTCCTGTCTCTGATCGGCTTGAGTTGCGGGCCGGGAGATCAGGACAGATCAGTCAGTCACATGCCGATATAGCGGGCATAGAGCGAGCGAGCCACCTGCTCATTATCGGTGCCTTTAATGATGGCCCGTCCGTCGGGGAAGACTGTCATCTCATAGCCGTCGACGCTGAAGCGCAGCAAGTAGGCATTATACTGGACAGGAGCCAGGGCCTGCAAACGCTGGGCGAGCGTCGCAAGATCGACGCTCGTGCCGCGTTGACTGCTGCGTACCTGGACGGCATTGCGTCCGCAGAGCGTTGTCGTATGGCTCTGGAGAGAGGCAGTCAGGAACTCGAAGCGCCCAAGAGCGCAGGTCGGGCAATCAGCCTGACGGGGTAGCTCCAGGCGTTCGAAGGTATTTTCCCAGAGGTCGGCAACCAGCAAGGCCCGACTGATCAGCGGACTGTTCAGTAAGATCTTGAGGGCCTCAGTGGCGGCGATGCCACTGATCAGACTAACGATGCCGTTGATGACACCGGCAGTGTCGCAGGTTGGAGTACTGCCGGGCGGAGGCAGCTCAGGGAAGACACAGCGCAAACAGGCCGTCTCACCGGGAAGGATATTCATCGTCACGCCATGAGCGGCGATCACTCCGCTGTAGATCCAGGGCCGTCGGTACTTCACGCAGACATCATTGAGCAGATAGCGCGTTTCAAAATTATCAGTGGCATCCAGGACCAGATCCACACGCTGGATAAGGGCTTCTGCCTCCTCGGCACTGAGGTCGAGCACCAGGGGTTCGATGCGCACCTCGCTATTGATCCGCTCCAGCTTCCTGGCCGCTGCGATGGCTTTGGGGAGGTGAGCCTCAACATCTGCTTCATCAAAAAGAATCTGGCGCTGCAGATTGCTCAGCTCGACATAGTCGCGATCCACAATGATCAAGTGCCCGATGCCGGCCCGGCAGAGATGATTAGCGAGCATAGTGCCGAGCGCCCCACAGCCAATGATCCCCACAGAGGCAGCGTGAAGACGTTCCTGCCCCTGGCGACCAATTGGGGCGAAGAGAATCTGGCGCGAGTAGCGCTCAAAGGCAACCATGAGCAGTGCCTCCCCTGAACTAGAACAGGCCGCTGTCCTGTGGCCTGGCACAATCTACCCAGACACAAAAGCTCTCTCTAGCCAGCTCGCGCCTCCATTGTACCACAGCGAGCCGCTGCGCGCAAAGACAGCCCCCTCTGGCGGATACAGGCTTCAAGCGTAATGAGCGGCCCGGTCGTACGGGGCGCTCGTCTGGCTAGTACTCATGAGGGCTTCGGTTGGCAAGACCACGCAGGTGTGTTACAATGCAAAGGGGTGGGTCGTCTTTGCTGTTGAGGAGAAATAATGTGCAGTGCCCGAGCAAGACGGCTTTATACGGCGGAAAAGACGATGAAGAAAGTGCTGGTCATCGACGATAATCCGACTATTGTTGAACTTATCAAATATGCGGTCAATCTTCAAGGCTCGTACGAGGTCATCGTCGCTTATGACGGCGTCCAGGGCCTGGAACAGGTCTATGCCCATCACCCCGATTGCGTCATCATCGATGTGAAAATGCCTCGGATGGATGGCTACCAACTGGTGCGCTGCCTGCGGGGCGATGCGCGCACTGCCGATACTCCTATGATCATCTTGAGTGCGATGACGCGCGAGGAGGATCAGCTCACTGGCCTTCTCTCCGGGGTGGATGAGTATCTGACCAAGCCTTTTAAACCTAGCGCCCTCAATGCGGCTATTGAGCGCGTTCTGCGCCTGACTCCCGCCGACCGCCAGCGCCGCATGGATGAATTGATGCGGAGCCAGGGTGAACAGCAGCAACAACAGCAGCGGTGAGCCGGCTGGGCACCGTGGGGACAGCGCCCGTTCCGCTTCGCCCTCCTTGCTGGAGTACACTGCTGCAATGGCTCGTGACTGACAGGTCGAAACCGAACTGCTTTTGAGGTAGGCGAGTGGCTGAGTTCTTTTGTGCCTCGCCTGCCTGGCTGGCAGATCCCTGATTTGCTCATCTTTGCTAAGAAGGAGGAAGGCAGTGGCAGGCGGCGCTCCGCGCCGCACCGCGCTCCTCGTCTCCCTCTCTCCGTCGTGTCGCTTGATCTAGCTGCTTGAAAATTTATTTCTGTAATTGCTGATCGACAATGATATCTATCCGTCTCATGGCTCGTGAACCAAGGACAGCGCAATTGCCGCGGGTGCTCTTCGTTGATGACGATCCACATGTCCAGGGGCGCATCAAGCAAGCTCTGGAGCAGATGTTTTTGGTCCGCTGTGCCTCTTCTTTGGAAGAAGCTCGCCGCTGTCTCCTCGAAGAGCCGCCTGATCTGTTGATCTGCGAGATCGTGCTCGGCAATGAGAATGGCCTCGACCTCTGTCGCTTTGTGCGAGGTCAATCTACCTTGCGCCATCTCCCCGTGATGATCCTCAGCTCGCAGATGACAGTACAAGATAAAATCGCTGGCTTTTCCGCGGGCGCCGACGACTACGTCGTGAAGCCAGTCGATGCCCGTCATCTCGCTGCTCGCTTGCGCCTCCTCTTGCGCATTAAGCAACTGGAATTGCGTAACCAGGATTGACAGGGAGAACCTGCCAGACGTCTCAGGGGATGTTCCTGGGAAGAGCTGGGGATAGAGACGAGGCGGGTCGGGTTCTCCCTGCCCTCTCTCTGCCTTGCTGGCAGACGAACTGGCTTCCAAGCGCCGCAGGCCGGGCCCTCTCCTCCTGCCTACCTTCCCTTCCGTGCTGCAGGCCTGCTCTCTCTTGGGCGCAGAGGCGAGCGGAGGCAAACCTGTTTCATAAGAAAGCGCTCCTGCTTGCCTCCTGCACACTTCGCTATTGCTAGCGCCTCGCGTTATGGCGACCCACGTGGCAGTTGAGACAAGGCAAGAGAGGAGCGGCATCCCTCTCTGCGCACTCGTCTGTCTTTGTCCGTCTTGCCCAGCCTGAGCAAGACGGACGAGCGCAAGGTAAGGCGCCGCTCCCTTGATTGGTCGATGCCTGCTTTCTTCCGCGTATTCTGGCTTGCTGAGCTTCGGGCGGGGGCGTCAGCTACAGCCTGGTCTGTGGGGAGACTGAGCAAGCAGGCCAGGTGCGGAGGTACTCAGCCTGGGAAATGGCAGGCTACGTAGTGATCCCGCTCCTTCTCTTCGAGTGGCGGCACTACTTCGCGACAGATCTGCTGAGCTTTCCAACAACGCGGGTGGAAATTGCAACCCGACGGAGGATTGACGGGGCTGGGTACATCGCCTTCCAAAATGATGCGTTTGCGCCGGGCTTCAACCTCGGGATCGGGCACAGGGATAGCCGAGAGCAGGGCCTGTGTATAGGGGTGCAGCGGCAGCTCATAGAGCTTTTCGCTCTCGGCCAGCTCGACGATGCGCCCCAGATACATCACAGCGACCCGATCGCTGATGTGCTTCACCACCGAGAGATTGTGCGCCACAAACAAGTAGGTCAGGCCAAACTCAGCCTGTAGATCCTGAAGCAGGTTTAGCACCTGGGCCTGAATGGAGACATCGAGCGCTGAGACTGGCTCATCGGCAACGATGAATGACGGTCGCAGCGCCAGAGCGCGGGCAATGCCGATACGCTGGCGCTGACCGCCGCTGAACTCATGCGGGAAGCGATTCACATAATACGGGTTTAGCCCGACGACCTCAAGCAGATGAGCCACCTGCTCGCGGATTTCTCGGGCATTGCCTCGCTTAAAATTCTCCAAAGGCTCAGCGATAATCTGCCCTACAGTAAAGCGCGGATCGAGCGAGCCAAAGGGGTCCTGGAAAATCATCTGCATTTCAGCGCGCTTCTTGCGCAGCTCGGAAGGCGGCAGCTTGGTCAGCTCGACCCCGTTCAGCTTGACGCTACCCGCGGTTGGCTTGATGAGCTGCAGGATAGCCCGCCCTGTTGTCGACTTGCCGCAGCCGCTCTCGCCTACCAGGCCGAGCGTCTCCCCGCGACGAATCGTCAAGTCGACCCCATCAACCGCTTTAACGTGAGCGATCGTGCGATTAAAGAGGCCACCTTTAATCGGAAAGTGGACCTTCAGACCCTTGACCTCGACCAGCGTCGTTCCTGTCGCTGTCGAAGTTGCCATCTGCTGTTGTGCCATAGCGTCCTTCTCCCTCTCTCCCTGACTAGCTTGGATAGAAGCAAGCGGCAAGCTGCTCACCGCGGCCTACCGGTTTCAGCTCGGGCCGTTCCTGGCGGCAGCGGGGCTGGACACGCGGGCAGCGCGGTGCATAGGGGCAACCGACAATATCGCGCGAGAGATCGGGGGGCTGCCCGGGGATGGGAGTCAGGCGTGTGCCGCGCTTCTCGTCCAGGCGAGGGATTGATTGCAAGAGACCAACAGTATAGGGGTGGGCGGGCGTCTGGAAAATCTGTCGTACAGGGGCCGACTCCACAATATGGCCAGCGTACATGACGATCACATGCTCGCAGGTGCCGGCCACCACACCCAGATCGTGAGTGATCAACATCAGAGCTGTACCGAACTCCTTGGCCAGGCCCTTCATCAGCTCAAGAATCTGCGCCTGAATGGTAACGTCGAGAGCAGTCGTCGGCTCGTCGGCGATCAACAGCTGTGGATTGCAGGCCAGAGCAATCGCGATCATGACGCGCTGGCGCATACCGCCGCTGAACTCATGCGGATAGCTCTTCGCCCGCCGGCGCGCGTCGGGGATGCGGACCAGCTCCAGCATCTCAACGGCTCGCTGCCAGGCCTGGTCGTTCGAAATGCCTTTGCGATGGCGCTTGACGGTCTCAGCAATCTGGTACCCGATGGTGAAGACGGGGTTGAGCGAGGTCATCGGGTCCTGAAAGATCATTGAGATCTTGCTGCCGCGCAGCTCGGTCATCTCGTCGGTATTCTTCTCTAAGATGTTCTCGCCGTTGAAGAGAATCTCACCCCCGACGATCTTGCCTGGCGGCGAGGCGATCAAGCGGATAATCGAGAGAGCTGTTACGCTCTTGCCGCAGCCACTTTCGCCCACTACTCCCAGGGCCTCGCCAGGCCGCATGGTGAAAGAGACATCATCTACGGCCTTGACAACGCCGCTGCGAGTAAAGAAGTAGGTTCTGAGATTATTCACTTCCAGCAGATTTTCTGGCATGGGTGTATGCTCCGCTCTTGCATGGTTCGCTTAGTCTTTGGTGCGAGGATCGAAGGCATCGCGCAGGCCGTCGCCGAGGAAGGAGAAGGCCAGCACCAGGATCGCCAGCGTGAGAGAGGGGACCAGCACCTCCCAGGGGTGCGTATCCACCGCATTACTGGCCTCGGAGATCATCAAACCCAGGCTGGAGCCAGGCTGCTGAACGCCAAGGCCCAGCAGGCTGATACTCGCCTCACCGATAATGGTGTTGGAGATATCGAGAGTAGCGGCCACGACGACGATGCTGAACAGGTTAGGAATGATGTGACGCCAGATGATCTTGAGATTGCTACTACCGGCGGTACGGGCCGCTTCGATGAACTGCTGTTCCTTGATCTGCAGGGTCTGACCACGTACAAGGCGAGCCATCAGCGGCCAGGAAACCAGGGCCAAGGCTCCTGATACCAGGAGAAGACGCGCGTTCCCATTGGGGCCAACGATAGGAATGTTGCTCAGCGTCGTATCGGCCCACGTGCCAAAGATACCGGTGAGCAAGATGATAAACAGCAGGCCCGGGAAGGCGAATATGATGTCCGTAAGGCGAGCCAGCACCTGATCGATCCAGCCTCCAAAGTAACCCGCCAGCACACCAACCAGGATGCCCATCGTAATATCAATGACCTCTACCAGCACCGCCACACTGATGGAGACAAGCAGGCCCTGCATTAAGCGCGCCAGAATATCGCGTCCCAGATCGTCAGTGCCTAGCCAGTACTGGGCAGACGGCAGTTCGTCCTGACGGCTCAGCTCCTGATGATAGAAGGTGCGGTAGACCGTCGCTGGAATCGGCCCGTTATCGGGACTGTCGTAGATGCCTCCCAGATGCTGATAGACGAACGGTCCAAACAGCGACAGCAGCACCATAAAGATAATCACGCCGAGGCTGACCATAGCGCGGGTGTCGCGCCGCAGGCGGCGCAGCGACTCGCGCATCGGAGAGACCGGTTTACGCTCTTTTGGCCCTTCGGTCTCGGGTATGACGCCTGGGGTCTCAACGAGGAGATCAGGCTCAGCAGGCAACATCAGGTTCGTGTCCGGGGCGATCAAGGGGGAGGCTGGTTGTGTCTCTCGGTCATGCGTATCCATTGGCTAAGCCTCCTATTCGAGCTTGATACGAGGGTCGACCAGCGTGTAGGCGATATCCGCCAGCAGGTTGCCCAGCACGACCCCGATGGCCAGCAGCACAGTCGTCGCCTGGATTACCGGATAGTCACGGTCAAGCACGGATGAGACAGTGATCGTACCGATGCCAGGGATGTTAAAGATGTTCTCAATGAGAAAGGCTCCCGTGATGGTGAAGCCCAACGTGACGCCTGTCACGGTAATCAAGGGAATGAGGGCATTACGCAAGGCATGCCGGTAGATGACGAGGTGCTCAGGTAATCCCTTCGCGCGAGCCGTACGGATGTAGTCCTGGCGCATCACTTCCAGCATGCTTGTACGGGTGATACGGGCAAAGTAGGCGGCACCAGCCAGCCCGAAGACGAGCACAGGTGCAAGCTTGTACTGGATATCGGTCCAGGTGTAGTGCCAGGGTTCGCCCCAGTTGGCCACTGGCCAACCTGCACCGGTTTCCTGATCGATGAAGACGATCAGCACCTGAACCAGGACGCAGAAAACGAAGATGGGCATCGCGTAGAGGACCAGCATGATGCCCATGTTGAGGGTGTCCACCCAGGTATTAGCCTTGAGGGCGGAGATAATCCCCACGGGGACCCCAATTAACAGATAGACTACGAGGGCCCAAAGGGCCAGCTCCATAGAAACAGGGACGCCGTCTTTGAGAATGTCCCAGACTGGTCGTCCCTGCGTCTTGAAAGAGTAGCCGAAATCGAAGTGCGCCAGGTGGACAAGGAAGTTCCAGTACTGCTGATACCAGGGTAGATCCAGTCCGTAGGCGTGCTTTAGCTGGGCGTAAAGCTGGGGGGAAAAGTGCTCACCCAGCATCGTGCGGATTGGATCGCCCGGGGCAAAATAGCCCATGATGAAGGTGATGAAGGTGACTCCAATCACCACGAAGACTAGGCCTATGAGGCGCTTGATCAGAAACTGTATCATGCTAAGCCCCTTACTGTCCTGTCAGCGCTCGCTTGACGAGAAGGAGGCTCTTCTTTGCCGTTAACCGGTGCCTCTCTCCACTCCCCCCAATTACCCAACGCTGAACCTTGCCCCTTTGCCTCCTTCATGGACAAGTGTACCCATGTCACGTTCCGCCAGAGGTGGAAGATCTATGAAATGGCACCCTCTCATAGATGGATCTGGACTGTAGCGGACAACAGACGTTACATGACGTATCTTGTCCCTTATTTTAAGGAGCGCTATCAGGCTTGTCAAGCTAGAGGTTATGCTTCTGCCATCATATTATTACGCTCGCCTGTCTGCATTGCTCACATGCGCGTAGAACAGCTTCCCATCGTCTCTTTCTTCGACTGGGCTGCTGGTTGGGCGCCCGTCCCCTACGTGCGTGTGGCCGTGTAGTCGCGCTGATGGCACTGTCTTGGCTGCTGGGTCAAGCAGGGAAACAGACTAGAGAAGAGAGTAGAACAGACAGACGGACAGCCAGGGGCTATTATAAGGAGCGGTTGGGGAGCGGTCAAGGGTTGAGAGGGAGGAATAAGAGAAAAGGTAGAGAGCCTGGCGAGAGGAGTGCTCCGCCACCTGCTCCGCCAGGCTCAGGGGGTGAAGGGCTGGTCACGCAGCCACTCACTCCAGGCGGGGATCGGTGAGCTGCCCGGCTGACTCCGCTGGCTGCATGGCCAGCCCTTGGTTGCCTTGCCGGCTGTTCTCAGGTGCCAGGGCTACCTACAGGGCGAACCTGAGCCTGTTCGTGAAAAGGAACAGTCAGGTTAGTGCTGGGTGATGTAGATCTGCGACCAATAGTCAGGCGGAATCAGCTGCTGCGGATTGTAGAAGAAGCCGTGGACATAGGTTTTGACCACGTAGGCAGCCTGAACTTGCTCCATTGGCAGCCAGGCCACGTCATTGACAAGCTGCTGCTCGGCCTGATTGTAGGCCTGGTAGCGGGCTGGGCCGTTGGGCATGGCATCGGCCTGCTCTAGCAGCTTCTGGGTGGCCTTCTGCTGGCTGGCATCGGGGCTATTGTTCTGGCCATAGTTCATGTTGTTGTTCGGCACGCCAGCATCGAACTGCAACGTCAGCCAATCCTGTGGATCAGGATAGTCGGCGATCCAGGCGATGCCCCAGAACTGGAGACCGTGCGGGTTGTTGGTTGCAGCGACGATGTCGTCGAGCAGCTTGTTGAAATCCTCGGCATGGACCTTGACGCTGATGTTGAGAACGGCCTGCCATCTCTGAACCAAAGCGGCGACCTCGCGATCAGCGTCGGCGGAACCGGTGGAATAGGTCAGGGTGATCGTCGGTAGCTGCGAGACGCTGGTGAGCCCTTCATCTTTGAGGCCAGCCTGCAGATATTGCTTGGCCAGCGTTGGATTACCGGCGGTGCTGGTCGTGCCATCCGGCCCCTTGAGGTTCGGGTTATAGCCCGGCATCCCCTTGGGCACAATGTGGTTGGTGGGGATAAGGACATCCTTCCAGACAGCGTGGACGATTTCGTCTTTGTTGATGGCCAGGGCAAAGGCCCGGCGCATGTTGATGCTGTCGAAAGGCTTGACCAGGTAGTTCATGGTATAGTAGTTGATCCACAGTTGGGGCACCAGGTGGAAATCGTTCCCTTTGCGCGCCTGGTCGATGTAGGGGCTAGGCACGCTTGCTTCATCAACCTGGCCACTGCGGTAGGCCTGATAAGCGGTCTCCACCTTCTGATAGAAGGGGAAGATCACTTTCTGCAGCTGTGGCTTGGGGCCGTAGTAGTTGGGGTTGGGAACAAAGACAATCTGCTTGCTGTGTTGGTAAGATTGCACCTTGAAGGGACCGGCGCCGCCGCCCTCGTCAAGGTGGTCGGTCCAGCTCTTCCCATATTTATCGATTAACTTCTTCTCTACCACGTAGGAGCAGGAGTAAGTGAGGGCGTCCAGGAAGTAGGCGGCTTTCTTTTTGATGGTGATGACCACCGTGTTAGGGTCGGGAGTCTGCACACTATCGCCGATGATAGTCTTGATCTTCCCTTTCTGCAGCAGATCAGAGTCTTTGATCAGGGACAGGTAGATAGGGGCTGTAGTCGAGTGCTCTGCTGGCTGCAAGGCCCGATCGATACTGTACGCCACATCTGCCGAAGTAAGGGGGGTACCGTCGCTGAACTTCAGATTCGGTTTCAGATGGAAGGTCCAGGTCAGGCCATCTTCGGAACTCTGCCAGGAAGCGGCCAACTGCGGCTGAACGGTGAGATTGTTGTCAAGCTGCACCAGGCCGGTGAAGACCATGTCAATGGCCTGAATCGAATAGAGATCAGTAGAGAGGCCAGGGTCGAAGGTAGCGATGTCGGTGACTCCGGCCTCTGGATAGACAAAGACCTGCTTACTGGCTGGCGCTTTCTGCGTCGAGGTTGTTGCTGTGCCACCGCCGCAGGCGGTTAGCAAGAGAGCAAATAGAGCAATGAGGGTGAGGGCGAGACCCACCGGGTAGGTTCTCTTGCGTAGCGCGGACATGGATCGTACTCCTCGTCACACAATGAACGCAAGCCACTACGGCAACCGGCTCCTATGTGCCAGGTCTGGGTGTGGCAGTTACCGACGTTCAAGTCCCCGCTGTTCTCTCTTTCCGGGCAGAGACAGCAGAGGGAGCAATAACCGATCCGAGAAACTAAGTACGTGCGGTGTTGCTAGAGAAACACGGCACGCAAAGAGAACGGCCCTTCTTCGGGGCTGGGCTGCAGCATGGCTGTCCCTAAATGCGTTGCGCTGGCACCCTGATCAGCCGCATCGCTCTGATAGCGTAGCCGTCCGTTCACCCGGGAAGGATGAAAGACACTATTATATACGTCTCGTTGGCGATGGATCTCTCGCCTCTCGGTCCTGGAAAAGGCCTGAGTGGTGAATAGGATGGCGGGGCGGGCGCCAGAGAGTGGGGAGAGTGCAGGACGGCAAAGGGGACTGAGTCAGGCGGCCTTCAGTGCAGCCAGAGGGGGCGCCAAGCGCCTCTGATCGCCGTGATCACTGACCTCTCTGGCTGCACTGCTGTGGCCGCGGCTTATCTATCTTAACTTATGACGTGCGGATAACCCTGCAGCCGCTTGGGCGCTCCTTAGTGCACGCTGATGTAGACCTGAGACCAATCGTCGGGAGGTACCTGCAGCTGCGCATTCAAGGCGAAGCCCTGCACATAGGGCTTGAGGACGTAGGCGCTGCGCACCTGAGTGATGGGCAGCCAGGCGACGTCGTTGACAAGCTGCTGCTCGGCGTTCTGGTAGGCCTGCAGGCGTGCATTGGAATCGGGCAGGGTATCGGCTACTTCTAACAGTTTCTGGGTGGCCTGCTGTTGCAAGCGGTCGGGCGAGTTGTTCTGACCGTAGTTCACCTGATTATAGGGAGACCCGGCGTCGAACTGGAGAGTTGTCCAGTCCTGGGGATCAGGGTAGTCGGCCACCCAGCCGATAGCCCACATTTGCAGACCGTGGGGATTACCGGCTGTATTCGAGAGTTCGTCGAGCATTTTGTTGAAATCGATGGCCTCAGCCTTGACCGTCACTCCCAGGACGTTGTGCCACATCTGAATGGCTGCGGCGATCTCGTTAGCCTGGTCCTGGTTGCCAGCAGAATAGGTGATCGTAATCGCTGGAAGCTGCGAGGGGCTGCTGAGGCCCTCGTCCTGTAAACCTTTCTGAAAATACTGGCGTGCCAGTTGAGGATTGCCACGCGTGCTGGTAGTGTTGTCTGGTCCGCGCAAGTTAGGATTGTAACCCGGCATCCCCAGCGGAATAATGTGGTTGGTGGGGATCGGAACATCCTTCCAAATCGCGTGGGCTAATTCCTCTTTGTTAAGCGCCAGAGCAAAGGCCCGGCGCATGTTGACGCTATCAAAGGGCTTAACCAGGTAGTTCATGCCGTAGTACCTGATCGAGAGTTGTGGCACCAGGTGGAATTCTGGCTGATTGCGGACCTTAGCGATTTGCTGGCTGGGCACGATGGCGAAGTCGACCTGTCCTGTTTGATAGGCCCGATAGGCGGTGGTGTTATCCCGATAGAAGGGGAAAATCACCTGCTGTAGCTGTGGCTTGGGACCGTAGTAGTTAGGGTTGGGCGCAAAAACAATGCGCTTGTTATGGGTATACTCTTTGACCACGAAGGGACCAGCGCCACCGCCTTCCTCTAGATGATCTGTCCACTTCGATCCATACTTGTCGATGAGCTTCTTCTCCACGACGTAGGAGCAGGGATAAGTGAGGGCGTCAAGAAAGTAGGTAGCCTTCTGGCGAGTCAGAATAACGACCGTCTGGGGGTCGGGCGTGAGGACGCTGTCGCCGATGATGGTGCGGATTTGTCCCTTGACCAGTCGATCCGCGTCTTTGATGAGGCCCAGGTAGGTAGGGGCTGTAGATGAGCGTTGAGCGGGCTGCAGTGCCCGATCAAGGCTGTAAGCGACATCCATTGAAGTCAAGGGAGTGCCATCGCTAAACTTCAGATTGGGTTTCAGGTGAAAGGTCCACGTCAGGCCGTTGGGCGAGACTGTCCAGGAGCTGGCCAGTTGCGGGCGGACGACCAGGTCCTTATCCAGCGAGACCAGGCCTGTGAAGACCATTTGAATCGCTGTCACCGAAGGCACATCGAAAGCCTGAGCGGGGTCGAAGGTTGACAGATCGGTGATCCCTCGCTCCGGCTCGACAAAAACCTGCTGGCTGAGCGGAGCTTTACGCGCGGAGGTTGGGTTTCCAGAGCTGCCCTCTCCGCAGGCTCCCAGCAGGATAACTAGCAAAGAAAGCAGCGCTACAAGGCCTGCCGTGCTCACACGTTGCTGGGTAGACATAGGGAGCTTCTCCATTGCTGCTGAAAGCAAGCTGGCATGTTGGCTAGAGATCGCTGAGCGCTGTGGATAATTGTGCCTGCCAGCCAGCGAGCAAACCCACTAAGGCGGCCCGACCGCACAGCGCTTTCCTTGTGAGCTGCTCACCTGACGCGGTCACTGCTCTTCGGCAAGGTGAGAGTCTCGCACGAGCGCCGTGATACCTGTATTCGGCCTGCTCGGGGCTGGAGGAATTATTGGAATGAGTAAGCAGCATCAGCAGTCTGGCACCACCGTCGCTGTTATGATACGGAGCCTCTCCTCCGGGAGCAAGCGCCGAAGCTGCGGGTAGGAAAGGAGGACCATTGACGCAAGGAGAGGGCTGAGTCAGTCGCTCAGCCTATGCCCGCGGTAGAGAGGTGCCACGGCCAACATCCTGAGCCAGCGCGGTTAACCGCTGGATACCCCAAAAAAGAGCGGCGGCAGAGGATAGCTCTCCTGGCCAAAGACCTCTCTAGCGGTCTAGGGCCTGGGCTCGTGGACTCTGCCGCCTCCTTTGCTGCGATAGCTGTAGCGGGCGATCCGCTCACGACTGGCTTTCGACAACGTAAATGTTAGCCCAGTCATCGGGCGGAACCAGATTCATGCCATTGTCCTTGAAGCCTACCACAAGCGGATTGCGCAGGAAGACGGCGTTCACCTGTTCTAACGGCAACCAGGCGACGTCATTGACAAGCTGCTGCTCGGCCTCCTGGTAGAGGCGCAGGCGAGTGGCTGTATCCAATGTGCTATCGGCCTCCTGGAGCTTCTTTTGTACAAGCTGCTGCATAGCAGCATCATTGCTGACATTCTGGCCATAGTTCATATTATTGTTAGGAACACCCTGCCCAAACTGGGCCGAGAGCCAGTCCTGCGGATCAGGGTACTCAGCCACCCAGGCCAGCCCCCACATCTGCAGCCCATTGGGGTTATTCGTGGCTGCCGTCACACGGCTCAGCAGCGTATTATAGTCGACAGGATCAGGCGTTACGGTAGCGCCCAGATTCTGGCGCCACATCTCAATCAGGGCCTTGGCCTCCTGATCCAGAGTACTCAGCCCTGTGGCGTAGGTCAGCTTGATAGGTGGCAGGCTTGAAAGATGCTCTTCTTGCAGGCCCTGGGCAAGAAGCTGGCGAGCCTTGGCTGGATTACCAGTCAGATTTTGAGTACCGTCAGGGCCGGTCAATTTAGTGTTATAACCCGGCATCCCTTGTGGCACAATGTGATTTGTCGGTAGTACGGTCCCTTTCCAAACCTGCTCAGCAATCGTGACCTTATTAATCGCCAGTGCGAAAGCCTGGCGGATATGAATATTATCGAAAGGCTTCACGAGATAGTTCATCGTATAGTAGTTAATCCACAGTTGCGGCACCTGGTGAAAGTCGGCTCGCTTTTTATCGCTGGCATAACTGGCCAAGGGGACACTTGTCAGATCGACCTGGCCGCTCTGGTAGGCCTGATAGGCGTCGCTCGCCTGGCGATAGAAGGAAAAGACAATGCGGCCCAACTGGGGTTTGGCGCCGTAGTAGTAGGCGTTAGGGACGAAGTCGATTTCCTGGCCGTGGACATAGCGAGCCACCTTGAAGGGACCAGCGCCGCCGCCTTCTGTGAGATGATCACTGATGTTCCCATGATATTTTTCGATCAGGCGCCGCTCGACAACGAAAGAGCAAGGATTAGTGAGCATGCTCAGAAAGTACGGGGCCTTTTGCCGCGTAATCAGGACGACCGTCTCTTGATCCTGCACCAGGATGCTATCGTTGATGAGCGTTGAAATGGTACCAGCCAGCAGCTTATCGGCATCGCGCAGTAGCGCCAGATAGAGAGGGGCAGTCGTCGAGCGTGTCGACGGCTGCAGAGCGCGATCGAGACTGTAAGCCACATCTTGCGCGGTCAGCGGCGTACCGTCGCTGAACTTCAGATTCGGTTTCAGATGGAAGGTCCAGCTAAGGCCATCGCTAGAGACTGTCCATGAGCTGGCGAGCTGGGGGCGCACCTGCAACTGATCATCAAGCTGGACCAGGCCGGTAAAGACGAGTTCTACGGCCCGGATCGCTGAAGGATCAGTGACCAGGGCCGGATCAAGTGTCGTATAGTCCGAAAGACCAATCTGCGGCTCACGATAGACCTGCTTGCTGGCCGGAGCTTTTACCAGGCGGGACTGTCGATTGCCAATCTGACAGGAGGTCAGTGTGAGCATGAGAGCCAGCAGGCAGAGCGCGATCGTCAGACTGTGCTGAAGATGCCTGCTCCTCTTCTGCTGCGGAAGATCGATCTGACTCATCATTCTACTTGTGCTCCTGCAAAATCGCTGCGCTGAAAGATATCTAAGGTGAAAACGCGGAGCAATGGGAAAAGTATCAAGAGAAGGCGGGATCAAGAGAGGACGCCGGCCGCCCTGACAGGCCTGGAACTGAACCATCCCAGGCGGGGGAGATGGTAGAAAGCCGGCAGACGAGACAAAAGGCCGGGACCCAGAACAGTGCTGCCCGGAGGCGTACTCCTCTCTCCCTCGTCTGTCCTGATATTAAGGTCCCCTGCCAGCCAGCCAGCCAGCCTGCCTGCCGAGCAGATCCAGTCGCCGACGTCCCGGCCTCTCGCCTCAGAGAAAGGCTAACGACCCTATCCCGGCCTCCCGCTTGCGCCTGAGCGATCCCCTCTGTCCTATGCTTGCTTGTGAGCTGATCTAGATCCCTGACGCCACAGTATTGCGCGGGGCCAGGGCTGCAGCCCGCAGAGCAGCCCGCAGGAAGACGCTCAGATCGACCTCCCTCAGATCGCGGGGCCAGCCCATAAAGGCCTCGCCCGCCGCCTGGACAATCTGCAAGGTGTGGCCCTGATCAGCGGCGGCATCGGCCTGAGCAGCGACCAGGCCAATGGTTGCGAAGAGGGGCTTCGGCTCATAGCCAAGATTAAAGTAGCGGCGGGCAGCCAGATAGGCCCCTTCCAGATCACGCGCCTCCAGCTCGCCCTGGAGGGTCTCCAGCAAAGCAGGGGCCAGCAGGCCACCGCCGACATGCACATGAGGAACGCTCTGCTGTCGCTGGCCACTGGCCAACCCCAGACGTTTGCGCAGCTCATTAACGAAAACAGCCGAAGTAAAGAGCAACGGAATCACCTCAATGTCCTGGACCTGGGCGAAGACCAGGCGCACGGCAGCGGCATAAAGCAGACCGTGAGCTGCCTCAATGAAAGCCGAGCGATCCTCGTCGCCGATCTGGTGCAAAATATCAGCGGCGCTAAGAGCAATGACCGAGCCAACGGCGGGAGGCGAAGCCTCGCCCTGGATCAGAGCCTCATGCACGGCCTGGCAGACCTGCACAGGGCTGGCATCGCTCAGCAGGAGATCACGCAAAGGAAGAGCACGCTCGTTCTTCGGCGGCGAGATGCGCCGGCGAATGATATCGAAATCGCCCTGGTGCTGGGCGATAAAGTCGCGCACGGTTCCGATCCAGGCTGGTTCCTCGCTACGGATCGGCAGATGGGGAGCCAGCCAGTGAATAATATTGGGGACGCGATCACCCCACTCTACTGGGTCGAGTAGCTGGTAGCCACGTACCGCCAATAGCAGAGGATGTCCTGCCCGATGGAAGGTCATAGCCAGCCCCTCGTAAGTGCGGGCCTGCAGCGTACGATAGTCGGCGCCGGTCGCATAGAGCCCGAAAAGAAGCCGTTCAGCCAGCTCGGCCTGATCCTGATAGATAGCCTCGCGCATCAAAGCACCGACGCTCTTCCCCTCCGGCAGCTCACTGGGGTAGTAAGGACGAGGATAGCTCGGCTGTTGACGGCGTCCCTGGCGCACAGCTGCACTGGCCGCGCACAGAGCCTGCACCAAGAGCGGCAGTGGACGCAGGCGATTCTCCACGCTTTCGCCTACCAGGTGATCATAGGCATGCAACCAGCGACTCAAGACGCTGGCGGCGGTCAAGGTCAGCACGACGTGTCCTTCAGAATCGCCATGAGCAGCGATCATGCCGACACGCCCGATGAGCACATCAATATCTGCTTTGCCATGAACTAACTCCCGGGTCAGACTGGCCAGGCGTGGCGCATCAGCCGCAGCCGCGGCTTCGACCAGCTCCGAGAGATCAACCCTCATGCCGACTGATGCCATAAAATATCTCCATTACCTTATTTGATCTCTTTCGTGATCACCTTCAAGCAAACAAGTGCAAAAGAGAAGGAAGCAAGGCCACAGAGGGAGGAGACAGACCAGCTGCTGACCGTGAACCCTGCGGCGCTGGGGCACTGACACACGAGCTGGAAAGGCCCGAGGTAGGGGAGAGAGGCACACACTTCAAGCAGACTGCTGCAGCTCGCGAATCGCCTGTTCGATGCGCGGAATGTCAGCGTATTCCTCATCGAGAAGCTTATAAGCGCGCTCTAGATACAGCTCGGCGATGCGCGCAGAATGCTTGCCTGTATCGCAAGCCGCTGTAATCAGCGCGTTTCCCTTATACTTCTCGGGGAGGAGGCGTACGATACGCTGCATTTTCTGCCGAGTCTCCTGCAGCAGATGAGTATCGTTCCCTTCGAGGGCGTAGCGAGCGACCCCGACCAGCTTCCCCAGCTCTGCCAGGCGTTGGCGGTCAGTCATCGTCTGAAAGAGCAGCTCCTCTGGGTCCAGGTCATCCAAAGCCGGCAGCTCATCCTTTGAAGAGCGGCCAGCGGCCTGCTCGAAAGAGGCGCTGTAGTTCAGATAGAGCTGGCCATACTCCTGACAAGCCTGAGCAGCCAACTGCATCTTTGCCGCTTCATCGCGCGGGTGGATCGCCCCCAGTTCGCAGAGATCATCATCGCGATACTGAGCCAGAGTTTGCAGATAATCGAGGCCCTGCCCCTGCTCCAGCTCCTCCAGCATCGGCGGAATAGGCATCACCTGGACATTAGGCTCATCCATTGGCAAATGAGCGGCCAGAATCGAAGGCAGATATCTGGCCAAAGACAGCGGGAGAGGCGGCACCACACAGTAAGTATAGAAGATACGCCGCTCATCCTCGCTGCTGCGGGCGAAAAAGATCGCATGTCCCTTGGGTGCCTGGGGGTCACCACGCAAGAAGCGCAAATCCATAGTCTCCTCCCGTTGCTCGTGGCCTGTTCTACTCTTATCTTGCTAGCTAGATAATAAGGCGTTTGAAGCCCACTGGCAAGGTATCAGGTCAGCACCCCATCCATGAGACAGCGCTGCCATCTCCACCCTCCTCTCTGGGCGCCAACCAAGGCAAGGCCCAGTAAGCCATAGCTTGAGCGGCTGAAGAGAGGCCACCTGACCCCTGCCAGCAAAGCCAGTCGGGCCATTTCTATGAGGCCACATCCCTTCGAAGCTGGCGGAGGCGCTTCAGCAGATCCTTATTCGCGCTGATGGCCTCCTCACTCAACTGCTCTCCCCCAGTAGGGATACTCTCTTCATAAGCTTTCAGCTGCTCCTGCAGCTCGTGCGAACCGGCGAGGCGGACATACGACGCAAGCAACGCGCGGGCCTGCTGTTCCCGATTACGGCGCAGCTCTGTAATGGCAGCCTGGGCATAGAGCGCTGCATACTGGCGCATAAAAGGAGCCGTCCACTGCTCAGGAGAAGGCAGAGTCTGGCGCACGCTCTCGACAAGGCGAATCGCCTGTTGCAGCTCGCTGGCAGCCTCATCGAGCCGTCCCTGAGCCAGCAGCACGCCAGCGCGCTCATAGCGAGCATCCGACTCTCCCAAAGGTTGACCTTGTTGCTGATAAAGACGCAGAGCGGTCTCAAAACTCGCCCAGGCCTCAGCGAGCTGCTCATTGTTACGGCGAGCCAGGCCCAGAGCGAGCAGCGTCTCCGCCTGACCGGCAAGATCCTCGTTCTGCTCGAAGCGCGTCAAAGCTGCTTCACAGCGTTCGATTGCCTCTGACCAACGCTGCTGGCCGATCAGCACCTGAGCGCTGCCCAACGTTGCGGCTGCTGTGCCAACAGCATGCTCCAACTGCTGAAACTGGCGTTCAGCTTCAGTGTAAGTCAGCAAGGCTGCCTCCAGCTCGCTGCGGGCCAGGTAGGTGCGGGCGAGAGCGAGCAGCGCCTCAGCGGCTAGCAGCGGTTCCTGAAGAGCCTCAGCCCGCTGGCGTGCCTCACTAAAGCGGCCCTCAGCGCGCGAGAACTCGCCAAGCGTCAGATACCACTCTCCCTCGATCAGAGCCAGCAGCGGAGCAAGGCGAACATGCTGCGCACCTGACTCTATGCTTGGACGGGCCTGGTTAAGCCGCTCCCAGGCGACTTGCAGCGAACCGCTGGCAATAGCCAGCCGTGCTTGACGGAGCGCAGCCTCTGCCAAGCCATAAGAACGGAAAGGCTCAAGCAACGCGGCGGCTCGCGTCGCGGCCTCCTCGTAGAGCGCCAGAGCGCGGGCTGTCTGACCGCGCTGACGATGGATATCGCCCAATCCGAGCAAGGCCTGACTTGGCAGGAGCGCGTTCGCTGAAAGATGCGCTTGCTCGTGAGCTGCCGAGAAAGTTTCCGCGGCCCGTTCCAGTTGACCACGCCGTCGCAGAATCTCTGCGAGACAGAGCTGAGCCTCCGCCGTCCCGGGGCGGCGGGCGAGGGCCTGGTACGTGCGTAAGGCGCGCTGCACCTGTGAACTCGCATAGGCCAACTGTCCGCGACGGAGATTAATCTCTCCCAACAGGCGCAGAGCCTGGGCAAGACCCAACGCATTGCGCTGATCCTCATAGACC
Organism: Thermogemmatispora argillosa; assembly: GCF_059696725.1. NCBI lineage: Bacteria > Bacillati > Chloroflexota > Ktedonobacteria > Thermogemmatisporales > Thermogemmatisporaceae > Thermogemmatispora > Thermogemmatispora argillosa. The sequence continues at coordinate 4,740,893 of NZ_AP019377.1, forward strand.
TGCTGAGCGCGTTGGGCGCTAGCCAGAGCTTGCTCAAGCTGATTGTTGGCCAGCGCCACCGCAGCCAGACCAAGATTGCCATCGGCCTGACCCAGCTCATACTCCAGCTCCAGAGAACGCCGAATCACCTCGCCGAAGAGATCGGCAGCCTCAGAGAATCGCCACTGTTCCAGACAGATCTGGGCCAGGCCGTTCAACGCATCAACAGCGCCGTAATAGTCCCGCTGAGCTTCATAGACAGCCAACGCCTGCCGATAGGCCTCCTCGGCGGCTGCGAACTCCTGCGCCAACCGACGGGTATCGCCGTAGCTGCGACGGGCATCAGCCTCCGTAATTGACTCGCCAGCCTCCTGAAAAGCTGTGATGGCCTGCTGATAGTAAGCAGCCGCTTGCGAGATATGGCCTCGCTGTAGCTCCAAATGGCCTAGAGCGAGCCAGACATTGCCCTGTCCCCGAGCAGATCGCTGCTGCTGATAGAGGGTGCCTGCCTCCTCGTAAGCCTGCTGAGCCAAATCGAGATGGGCCCGCTGCCGCTCCAGATGGCCCAGAGCCATCGTAGCAGCGGCCTCGCTCAGTGGCTGCTCGGCCTGGCGATAGTAGTTGCGTGCACGTGAGTAACTAATAATAGCACTATCGATGAGATTATTCTGCTGCTGAACCTCTGCGAGCAGCATACGGCTATCACCGGCATGGCGATAGTCGCCAGCGAGACGAAAGCGCGCCTCGGCATCGCTAAAGGCTTCGGCGGCCTTATCGAGTTTCCCCTCGTTGAGGGCGTCGACTCCCTCGCGGAGCCGCTGGTGGGCCACTGAGATATCTTGCGTTGTCATGGCTCTATGATCTCTCTAGCGAGTGGCTCGGGCATACGTTTGTCTGAGTGTGTAGCAGTCGTCCCACTTATTGTAGTGCGTCGCCGTCAGAAAGTCAAAAAGGAGACAAGGCTGAGTCGCTGTGATACAATACGACAGGGCCAGAGCGATGGAAGCGTGGCAAGCGCCTGCTCGGGTATCGAGCCGATTTTGGATGAGGAGCCATCTGCAATGTATGAAGAGACACTAAGAAAGGTAAGCTTATTTTCTGGACTAAACGACAAAGAGCTGAAGGAGATCGCTGGAAGCGCTCAGGAGAGACACTACAGCGCCGGAGCAGCGCTCTTTCATCAGGGAGATACCGGGACTGGACTCTACATCATCACCGCGGGACGGGTGCGTATTGTCCAGGCCAACGACCCCGATCGAGCGGAAGAGGTCATCGGGACGGCAGGGCCAGGGGAAGTACTGGGAGAGATGGCCCTACTGGATGATCTGCCGCGCTCGGCCAGCGTCATTGCCGAAGAGGAGACAACGGCGATCCTCTTGCCGATCTGGGAGTTTCGCGCCGTGCTGCGGAGACAGCCCGAGATCGCCCTCAAATTGCTGAGCGTACTCAGCCGTCGCCTGCGCAAAGCAGAGGGACGTCTCGCGGAACGCTAGGGCCGCCGCCAGGGGGCGCCGCGAGACCAAACAAGGAGAGGGGGACCGGCGCAGGGCCGGAGGAATGAGAGAGAATAGAAGGAGGCATATCCAAAGGACAGCACAAGACGCCAGAGTCCCCCGATCTGCCAGCTCGACGGGTGGAGCCGGCTCACACGAGAGGAGACCATCGCGGCGGATTGGAAGAAAACACCATCTTCCTGCCACAACGCTCGGTCAAACCATTCTGCTCGGGTCGTGAGGGAGGCGGGATAAGCAAGGCTCCGGGCTTATTCTGCCTTCTCGCGATTGAGCAGCTGCTGGATCTCCTCGAACATCGTTTCCACGTCTCCGAAGGAGCGATAGACACTTGCGAAGCGGATATAGGCGATCTTATCCATGCGGCGCAAGCGCTCCATGACCAGCTCGCCAATGACGCTGCTGGGCACCTCCTGCCGGCCCATACGGTATAGCTCCTGCTCGATCTCATCGATGGCGCTTTCGATTTCCCCGACGGGTAGGGGCCGTTTCTCACAGGCTTTGCGAATGCCGATATAGAGCTTCTGGCGGTCGAAAGGCTCGCGGCGCTGATCGCGCTTAATGACCATCAAATGAGATGGTTCGACTCGCTCATAGGTACTAAAGCGCCCTTTGCAGCGTTCGCATTCACGTCTCCTGTGGATCGCGTCTCCGATATCACGCGAGTCCTTAACGCGTGACTCGGTGCCGCCACAATATGGACATTTCATCCCGCAGCTCCCAACTCTGGGTAGAATACTGTCGAGATGATTCTATCACAGAAGCAGAAGTGGCGACAGAGACAACGGAGCGGTGCTTTCCGTAGCTGGCACTCTCTGGCCCCCCTCTCTACAGCAGGCGACAGAGAGCCGGCTTTCCTCTTGTAGGGGCCGAGCGATATCGATGCTGGGTCTGGTGCTGTCTGCCCGATCGACCTTCTGCCCGGCTGGAGGCGCTGACAACCATTATGCCTGTGCATCCGGCGGCTGGCCTGGCTCTTCTGCCCGCACTGGCTCTGTTAGCTCAGAGCCGGCACCAGAGACAGGCGAGTGTTTCCCCGGCGTGCCTGTCGCTCATCCCGCGGACCTCCTGGCCGCCGCTTTCGCTGCCGCTCCGGCAGGGCGCTCCCCTCCGGTCGCTCTTTGCCTACATAGCCCGAGCGCAGCCGTGACCCCTCACGCCAATAAGCGTACCAATAGGGGCCATGCCCCTGCCCCTCGCGGCAGGTGCTACAGGTCGGTTTCCCACACTTGCGGTACTGGAGCTGATAGGTAATGTGGTGATCGCTCGGAATCTGCGCCATGAATGCCACTCCCCTTCCTTCATTCCACTGTGCAGACTTGCTGCAACGCTACCATTAGCTTAGCAGCAATAGATGAACATTTTATGAATCCAGGACCGCCATAAATGAAAATTTGTTCATCTTTTGAGGGTACACCTGTTGTTGGAATGCAGCAATTTCATAACACCTTTTTCATGTTGCAGGGAGGTCGCAGAGGGCGGGGGCCACGTGCTGATATGGGTTGCCTGCCGCTGAGCGGGAGGGGGCTAGGCTGGACTGGCCATAGCAAGATAAAGGATGATATAATGAGCCAGACCCTGCTGCGCCCACGGTTCGGGTCGGCTCTCCTGCCTTGCCTATGGCCCAGGGGCCACGGGCCTCCCTGGGCTGACCGGTGTTGTGGCCTTGGAAAGAGGGAGTCAAAAGCTATGCAGATCATCATCAAAGGAAAGCAGATGGAGGTCTTGCCTCGTCTGCGGCAGCACATCGAGCGCAAGGCTCACAAGCTTACGCGTCTCATCTCTCCCCACAACAATGCCGCCCGTCTGGAAGTGACCATCGCAGAGGAGCACACGCGCAGCGCTCAGGATCGCTACACTGTGCAGATCCTGCTGGCTGGAGCTACGCCCACGCTGCGTAGTGAAGTCAGTGCCTCCAAAGCCACTGTTGCCTTTGATCAGGCGCTCAGCAAGCTACTGGCGCAGTTCTGTCGTCAGAAAGATCGGCTCACCACCGCGCGTCGTCATCAGCGCCTGCCCATTAAGGTGCTGGCCTTAGCGCGCTCGGGGAAGCTCTCGGCGCTTGAGGGGGAGGAGGTAGCTGCGGCCACGGCGGCGAGGGGGGAGGCAGCTCAAGAAGAGGCAGATCTAACCGTCCCTGCCAGCCTAAGCGAGGAGCAGAACGAAGCATTATGGGCCAGGATTAGGGAGATTCGTAGCGTTCCCACCAAGCCCATGAGCGACAAAGAAGCCATCCTACAGATGGAAGCCCTCGGCCTGCCGTTCTATCCTTTTGTGAACGAGGCCACCAATAGCGTGAACGTCATGTATCGTCTGGAGAAAGGTGGCTATGGTTTGCTGATCCCCGCGGTTGAGTAGGCTCCATCTGTCTCCCCGCTTGATCGGGTTTCTATGCCAAGGGTGTTCTTTGCTGATCCTTCGCAGGGGAATGGACAGCCACAATCGCCGGGCAGGAGTGGCCTGAGAGGCGCCAGAACAGGGCTTGCAGCCATTGCTGGTCACTAAGCAATGAGGAGTAGTCAGTAGGGAAGCGAGACCAGTCAGTCTAAATAAATAGACACAGAATGGCTGAGGTAGAGCGCTCAACCCAGGAGCACCCACCTCAGCCATCTTTTCACTGCCCCTTTTGTTCTGATCTGGAGGATGCTAGCCTTTCTTGCCTATCCTCCCACCTGCTTGGCCTTGCAAGCTGCCCTCTCGCTGGAAGACTGACTAGAGCGTGATTTCGAACTGCCACGGACGTGGTGGCGGATCTTCGAATTGGCCAAGCGGGTCAGCGGCGCGAATGGTCAGGCGATGGGCTTCTGGCGATGGCAAGGGGCGGAAGCGTGCCCGTCCCTGATAAACGGCGTGGTTCGGATCGCTGGCCAGCTCGGGCCGGGCCAGCAACATTCCCCCCTGATCTCCGCTCCATTGCTGGCCCAGGTTATCTTTCAAGAAAAAGATCAAGCGCGGGACGAAGGCAAAGCCAGGCGTGAGAGGCGGCCTGATCCACAGATAGTGCAGATCAAAGTAATGTGGGAAAAACTGGATCTGATAGAGCATCAGGGTCATGTCCTGCTGCTTCTGCTCAAGCTCCAAAGTCAAGGTACGCAGGGCCTCACGTGGAGCTGGCTGCTCTTCCTGGCTGCTGGTAGGGGGTTCCAGCGGGGCGGCGACGACCACAGGGGGGCGTGAGGCCAGCTCTAGAGCCTGGGGAGAAAACGGCCTCGGATCTTGCAAGATCTCATTGCAGGTCTGCAGGCAGGCTTCGCAGATGTAGGCGGCGCCTGGCCCTGCTATCATGCGTCTCACTTCGGGGGGGCGCCGACCGCAGAAAGAGCAGCGAGCCAGTGTTCGATCAAAGCTCATAATGGCCCAATCCTCGATGCTAGAGCAAGCAAAGCAACCTCTACGCCGCCAAGGCGCGCTGCAAGGCGGCTGCAGCCTCCTCGTAGAGGCCCAGGCGCTCCAGAATAGCGGCATGGGCCTGCCACTCCAGGCGGTCATCCAGGGGCCGCAGCAGAGTAGCAGGATCATCCGCGGGGGCGAGCTGGGCGGGCGTAGAGCCATTCATGATCTCGCCTGGCGGCGTTGCCAACTCTGTCAGGCGTCGGAGGCCATACTTGCGCTGCAGCGCCAGGCCGATCAGGTGATCAGCGAAATGTGGATTCTTTGGCAGGAGCGAGCCATGCAGATAGGTGCCATAGGCATTGCGATAGACCGCTCCTTCCGTACCATCCTCAGCATTATTCCCGTGGCCCTTGAGAACCTTGCCCAGCGGGCGAGCGGTACCCAGGTAGGTACGTCCGCCGTGGTTCTCGAAGCCGACTACAGTCATGCCGTTCCAACTGATGACCACATCGCCGATACAGCGCGGTGTCCGCGGGCCTTTATGGATGGTCCAGGCATCGAAGACTCCCAATCCCTTCATATCGGGGCCTTCGGCTGGGCGATAGTAGTGCGCTAACAACTGATAGCCGCCGCAGACGGCCAGCACGGGCATATCGTCCTCAATGGCGGCCCAAAGACCAATTCCCTTTGTCTCGAAGAGGTCCTGAGCCACGGGGGCCTGCTCTTTATCCTGGCCGCCGCCGATGAAAAGCATGTCATATTCATCGGGGGCCAGTGCATCACCGATGCCCAGGCCCACAACACGCAGTTCGATGCCCCTTAGCTCACAGCGGCGCTTCAACGTCAGAATATTACCGCGGTCCCCATACAGATTGAGCTGATCGGGATAGAGATGCCCGAGCGTCAGCGTAAGCCGGGCCTCATGCCTGCCATGCATTTAATCTCGTCCCTCCCAGAAGTGAGGCGTCAGCCCGCGCCGTTCAAGCTCGCGGTGAATCTCCAGCAGCCCGGTATAAGTCGGCACGATAAAGAGCGTCTCGCCGACTGGGGTCTGCTCGATGGCCTGATCGAGAGCGGTAGCCAGTCCATAGCCTGCGGGCGAAGGCCCTGTCACCCTGCGAGCGGCAGCGCTCTCCACCGCCTCGGAAGTTGCCGTTGCACTGGTTGTCGCCGTGGCAGTCTGGCGCTGCTGAGACTGATCCTTAATCCTGCCGCGGCCCTTCCGTCCTCGCGGCTGGGAGGCAGTGATCGCCTGGAGCGCGCGCAGTGGCGTTGAAGGAATAATCGTCATCTCCTCGGGTGTGAAGCCGGCGTATTTGAGGCGCAAGGCCAGATCAAAGGCGCGCGTGCCGGCCACTGTCAAGCTGGCGACCAAGCCCTTAGCGCGTTCGAAGTCCACATCCCAGATCCACGAGACGTCACGGCCATCAGCGATATTATCATTGAGCACAAAAAGCACATGGCGTGGCGTTCCCTCGCTGAAGAGCGTGCGCAGTACCTCATTCAAGCCTGTGGGGTTTTTGGCGAGCAAGAGGCGCAGGGTTCGCCCTGCGACCTGCACACGCTCACCCCGTCCAAAGGCGGGCTTGAATTGCTCGATCCCTGAGACGATTGGCTCCCAGCTGATCCCCAGGGCCTGGGCGGCAGTGATCGCTGCCAGGGCATTATAAACATTATACAGCCCGGGCAAAGGGATCACAATCTCGCCCTCGTGCAGCGGTGTTTCGACTGTCACGCGCAGGCGATCAAAGCTATCCTGGCGCACCTGCACGGCGCGTACACTGGGAGCCGGGCGCCCCAAACCGCAGTGGGGGCACTGATAATGGCCCATATGGCTATAGAAGCGGGCGCTATACTGATAGTCGCTGCCGCAGCGCACACAGCTGCGGCTATCGACGGCCTGATAGGCCCCTGGCGTTCCCTGGCCGTTCTGGCTGCTCAGGTCCAGCGACAGATCCTCCAGGCCGAAATAGAGAACGGGGCCGCGAGCCAGCTCCCCCAGGCTGGCGGTTGTCGGATCATCGGCATTCAGGACCAGGGTCGTTGTCTCGGGCAGCTCCTTCACCATCTGGCGCCAGCGGGAGGCTACACTTTCTACCTCGCCATAGCGATCGAGCTGGTCGCGGAACAGATTCACAAAGACAACGGCGCGTGGCTCTAGCAGGCGTGCGGCCTGGGGCATGACCGCCTCGTCGATTTCGAAGACCGAGATAGCCTGGCCCGCGCGGCGGAGATTCCCATTAGGGAGCGCGCGCACTACCAGAGCGCCGGCAACACCCCGCAGCAGGTTCGCGCCCTCTCGATTGCGCCAGACACGCAGACCGGCATCACGCAAAATGGCGGCCAGAAAGCCGCTTGTGGTTGTCTTGCCGTTGGTGCCGGTGATCAGAACGCTGCCGTATTCCAGTTGAGCTGCCAGGTGGCGAATGATATCCGGGTAGAGGCGTTGAGCCACCAGACCGACAATGCTGGTCCCGCCACCGAGCCGGAGACGGCGACTTAAGGCTCCCGCGGCGCGCCCGCTGACGACTGCCAGGGCTGCTCTCAGCGAGAGACGGCGCTTCCGTGAGCGCTGGCCGGCTCTTGCCGCTCCGGTCACTGATCCTGGCTTAACTTCTGGGCGGCTTTTCTTTGTCCGAAGCCATCTGCTCCCTCTGGACTCGCCTTGTTTGGCTCCCTGAGAGATCACCTGAGATGGCCGATGTTGCTGCATGCTTCTCCTCCGAACCAGCGCCTGTGTCAATAGTTATATCTATTTTTCTCGTTGCCTAGTTGCAGCATAGCATGCGCGCGTGAAGCGGTCAAGACCGCAAGCCAGGGATAGATCTTCTGGTTCCCTGATGGCTCGCCATCGCCTGCGGGTCTTGGCCTTGAGGCTCTCTCGCTCTGGTTAGGCCTGTCCCGCCTGGTGATCCGTGGGCGCCGGGCCGGCGCCACTGTACCAGCGGCGCAGCACTTCAGCGGCTTGCTGGCCGCGGATCGAAAAGCGTGCTACGCCATCCCACCCCCAGAAGAAAATCCCGGCGATATGCTCATCCGTCATGACATTGGTGAGCGCGGCATTATAGGCCTCGGCTTGCTGCTGGGGATCTGCTGGGGCTGAAGAGGTAGGTGACCAGACCTGGTAAAGAGCATCAGCGCTGTTGCGATAACCGATTTCACTGATGACGATGCGCCGGTTCAATTGCTCGGCAAGCTGGTCGAGCCGCGTCTTGATTTGCTCGCGCCAGAGGACAATCATTGTCTGGGCATCGAGCCGCACGGGAGCGTCAGCGAGGGAGATGTACTCGGAGACGCCGATGAATGTGAGGCGAGGATCATGTAGCCAGGCGGGCGGCTGATCCATCGTGGACCAGTTGATATCATAGGTCAGGTTTCCAGTGTAGATGCTGCGTACCCGCTCGATGAGTTGCCGCCAGAGGGCACTGGGGGCATTGCTCTGGAGCCATTCCATTTCGGTGGCCAGGGCAAGCTGTTCAACGCCATTGGCTTCAGCGGCCTCGACGTAGGGCCGCAGAGCCTGCCAGTAGCGGTCAAACCAGAGCTGCTGACGTTCAGGGGCCGGCATGACGAGGGCGGCCCAGCCACCCGGTTGGCGTACGGTGAGCAAGGGCGCAAGAAAGACTTTGAAGCCTACTGCGTGGGCTTTGCGTACGCCGGCAATAAAGGAGGCCACGCTAGGAGCTGCCTGGTCAAGGCCGATATCAACTGCGTCTGGGGTCGATTGGGAGAAAAGTACTGGCATCTCTAGCCACTCAGCGGCGGTACTGCGCCGGATCTCTTGCAGACTCTCCTGCCAGCGGCGATCACTCAGGCCATAGGCGCTGCGGCTCCAGCCAGGGTAGACAATCCCTTTCTGGAAACCGTATTGCTCAACTGGCTTGGGAATTGGCGTCGGTGTCGGGGTCGGCGTCGGAGTGGCTATCGCATGCTTACTCGCCTGGTGATCCCCCGGTGCTGTGCTGGCCCGGCCGAACGGCTCGCAGGCGCTGCTAAGTGGCAGCAGGCTCAGGATACAGCTGTAGAGCAGGAGGATCTGGAGCATGGTCGACAAGCGGTCAGACCGAGCACAAGGTGTGCTGGTGTGTCCCCGGCCAGCTCTTTGTTGGCGGCGTGCCAAATTACCAGACATTCTCAACCCTCCCATCCATCTTCTGCCCGTACTCTCCTTTCGCGCTCTTGCGTAGGGTGCACAGAGGAGCCGAGCAGTTTTTCTGGAGTAAGAGCTGCGAAAGGGCGGATTCTCCTCTATTGTACTCGTGGTGAGAAAGATGATGAGCGTCTGTGGCAAGCTAGGGCCACTCGCTCTGGCGGCTGAGGGAAGATCGGGGGGCCGTCTTGTGTTATCTCACTCAGAAAGCATACGTAATGAGAGGAAGAGAAGTGACAAGCTCAGAGGGCCGTCGACTGGCGGCCTGGTTTGTCACCCCTCTTGTCAACGTGTGCTATCCTATCCTGTGAGATTGAACGGCTCACCTGGCGTTCAACAGGACAACATCTGCAAATCAGGTACAGGTTGATTAATGGCAAAGAAGCTTGTCATTGTGGAGTCTCCGGCGAAAGCCAAGACAATTGAAAAGTTCCTCGGGCGCGATTTCGAGGTACGCGCCTCTATGGGGCACATCATCGATCTGCCGAAGAAGGGCCTTGGCGTCAACACGCGCAAGGATTTTGCGCCACAGTATGAAATTATCGAGGAACGAAAGGGCGTCATTGCCGAACTGAAGGCGGCGTCGAAGAAGGCCGAGGAAGTCTATCTAGCCCCCGATCCCGATCGCGAAGGGGAGTTCATCGCCTGGTCCCTGATGCAGACCCTGGGACTCAAGAATCCGCGCCGCGCTGTCTTTAATGAGATTACTCGCAAAGCAGTACAAGAGGCGATCCAGAAGCCGCGGACCATCAATGAAGATTTATTCAATGCGCAGCAGGCGCGCCGAGTGCTTGATCGTCTGGTGGGCTACAAAATTAGTCCCCTGCTTTGGCGGCGTGTGCAGTCGGGCACCAGTGCGGGGCGTGTCCAGTCGGTAGCGCTGCGTCTGATTTGCGACCGCGAGCGAGAGATTCGGAACTTTGTTCCTCAAGAGTACTGGACGATTTCGGCTTTGCTGAGCAAGCAAGGCGAGCAGCAGCCCTTTGAGGCTACGCTTGTAGCGCGCCTCAACGAGTTGACCGGTCAGCACCTATCGGAAGGGGAAGAGGAAGCGGCGGGTGAGGGCGAAGAGCACGAGGGGACGCAGGAGGGCGAAAGTGAACGCCGTGGGGAGGAGACGCGGCGCCGCTTGCATATTGCCAATCAGCAGGAAGCCGAGGCCATTCTAGCTGAGCTGCGTGGGGCAAGTTTCACGGTCTGGCGTCTGTTACAGCGCGAAGTGCGCCGTCAGCCGCCATTGCCGTATACGACCAGCACCATGCAACAGGACGCTTCATCGCGCCTGTACTTTAAGCCGAAGAAAACGATGAGTCTGGCCCAGCAGCTCTACGAAGGCATCGAGTTAGGACCGCGCGGCTCGCAGGGATTGATCACCTACATGCGTACCGACTCGACGCGCGTCTCTGACGAGGCGAAGGCCAGTGTACGCCGCTTTATTGAGCAGACCTATGGGCAGCCCTTTGTCGGTCCGGGGCGCGTTGGCAAGCTCAAAGCCACGGCTCAGGATGCTCACGAGGCCATTCGCCCGACCGATGTGACACTGACACCCGAGCTCGTGCGTGAGTATCTGACGCCTGATCAGTATAAGCTCTATAGTCTGATCTGGCGCCGCTTCGTGGCCAGTTTTATGACCCCTGCCGTTTTCGATACGGTGCGCGCCGATATCGTGGCGAGCCAATATGTCTTTCGGGCCAGTGGTTCTCGTCTGCGCTTCCAGGGCTTCTATGCGGTTTGGCCACGCGATGAGGAAGAGCGGCTCCTGCCGGAGCTGACTGTCGACGAGGTGCTCACGCTCCACGAGCTGCAGCCGCAGCAGCACTTTACGCAGCCCCCTCCGCGCTACACAGAGGCAAGCTTGATCAAAGAGCTGGAGGAGCTAGGCATTGGGCGCCCCAGTACGTATGTGCCCATTATCTCGACCATTCAAGAACGCGGCTACGTCACTCAGGAGCAGCGGCGTTTCGTACCGACGTGGCTCGGCGAGACGGTCAATGATCTGCTCAATAAACATTTCCCCGAGATCGTCGACGTTGGCTTTACCGCCGATATGGAGCAGAAGCTAGACAACGTCGAGGAGGGGCGCCAGTCCTGGACGGAGTTTCTGCGGGATTTCTATGAGACCTTCAAAGAGATGGTGGCCAGGGCCGAGGCCGAGATGGATCGCGTGCAGAAGCCGGTCGAGGAGTTGGATGAGTTGTGTCCCGAATGCGGGCGGAAACTGGTGATTCGGAGCGGGCGCTTCGGACGCTTTATCTCCTGCTCGGGCTTCCCGGAGTGCCGCTATGGACGCTCCTTTGTCAACAAGACCGGGGCCCTCTGCCCGCAGTGCGGTGGCGATCTCGTCGAGCGTAAGACGCGCCAAACCAAGCGTACTTTTTACGGATGCAGCAATTACCCAACGTGCAACTTCGCGATCTGGGAGCGCCCAGTACCGGAGCCCTGTCCTCGCTGCGGAGGGCTGATGGTGATTCCGCGCGGCAGTCAGGAGCCGGTCTGCTATGAGGAGGAGGTGCTGCCGCAGCAAAGCCCCGAGGAGCGGCCCCAGCAGAACGGCCTGGAGCCGGCTCAGTCAAGCTCAGGCTCCAAGCGTGGTAAGAAGGTCCCGGCAAGGGCCGAACCAAAGTCAGAGGCCGATTCCTCTGTGAATGGGGCGGCAAATGCTGCAGCCGCAGCTCTGGAGACTGACCCTTCTGTCTCGCCGAATGCCCCTCACAAGAACAGGGGCGGAAAAGCAGGCTCTGCTGCTCGCGCAACCTCTAATGGAAAGGGGAAGGAGACAGCTAAGAATCAAAATACCAGTAAAACTACTAAAGCTAAAGCTAAGGGTAACAAGACAAGTAAGCGGCAGAAGAAGACCGCTGCAGAGCGCAGCAAGAGCAGGCGTCAGCAGGCGACTGAAAAGACGATCACGGCTGGGGAAGCGGCACGGATGTCGCTGGCGGGCACGCCGGCTGAGGCTGATGAGGACTAAGAGGGGTAGCTTTCTGCCCGTGCCCTGCTGCCAGGTGGGGGCCTGACTGATCCCTCTGCGGTCGGCAAGTCCGGCTGTCCAGGTGGGCTTGTGGCTGGTGCTCGTGCTATAATCTCTACATGATTGCTCAAGCTCTTTGCTACAAACAAACTCTGCAGTTCTGGAGGACTTCATGCCGCATGCGGTAACCCTCATCCCTGGAGATGGGACCGGACCGGAGATTACCACGGCGACCCGTCGCGTGCTCGAGGCGACGGGGGTGGAATTCCGCTGGGAGGTCTGCCAGGCGGGCATGGAAACCCTGGAGAAACAGGGGACAATTCTACCCGATGAGGTCATCGAATCGATCAAGCGCACCAAAGTGGCTCTCAAGGGACCAATTACCACGCCTGTGGGCAAAGGAGTGCGCAGCGCCAATGTCACTCTGCGCAAAAAGCTTGATCTCTATGCCAATGTTCGCCCGGCCAAGACTTACCCTGGACTCCGCTCCCGTTACGAGCATGTTGACCTGATCATTGTGCGCGAGAATACTGAGGATCTCTATGCCGGTATTGAGTTTCAGCGCGGCTCGCCCGAGCTGGCAGAGCTGATTGAGCTTGTGGAGCGCACCACCGGTACGCGCCTGGACCCCGAATCGGCCATTAGCCTCAAATATATTTCGGTGGCTGCCAGCCGCCGCATTGTTCGCTTTGCTTTTAACTATGCCCGTGAGCATGGTCGCCGCAAGGTCACAGCGATTCATAAAGCGAATATTATGAAGTTCTCCGATGGCCTCTTTCTCGCCACAGCCCAAGAGGTCGCCCGTGAGTATCCCGATATCCAGTTTGAAGACCGTATTGTAGATAATATTTGTATGCAGCTTGTTCAGAAACCAGAGCAATACGATGTCTTGGTCTTGCCCAATCTCTACGGTGATATCGTCTCCGATCTCTCGGCGGGTCTCATTGGTGGGCTGGGGGTGGCGCCTGGGGCGAATATTGGCAATCAGTACGCTGTCTTTGAGCCAGTGCATGGCAGTGCCCCCAAGTATGCCGGGCAGAACAAGGTCAATCCGATGGCGATGATGTTCTCCGGCGTGCTGATGCTCCGTCATTTAGGCGAGAAGGAGGCTGCCAATCGCCTAGAGAAGGCGATTGCTCAAGTGATTGCTGAAGGGAAGAACGTCACCTACGATCTTAAGCCACGCCCTGACGATCCGACGGCGGTGGGCACTTCTCAGGTTGCTGATGCGGTGATCGAGAAGCTCCAGCGCCTGTGAGCGCCAAGATTGGCCTGCTGGATCGCTGGCTCAGCCAGGCGCTCTCTCTTGCTGGATAACAGCCTCTTTTTGACTGATGGGACTCGCTTCAGACCACGTTTCTCCGCTTCAGAAGCGGGTAGCTTGAGTTCGCCCGCCGCTGATAGCGGGGCCTGAAACGAGCCCCTGGCTCCCTTAGTCTATTTGTCCCCCTTGCTTTCTTGTCCCCGTGCCGTGGGCTAGGCAGTGACGATGATAGTAGCTGTCATGTAGGTGTGAATGCTACAGTGGTACTGGTAGGTGCCTGCTGTTGTGAAGAGCAGGGTGAAGGTCGCACCCGCCGCGATCGTGCCAGAATCGGCAAAGGCTCCGTTGGTGCTCGTTACAGTGTGCGGCGCGTCCGACTTGTTGAGCCATACGACTCGCGTGCCCTTCTTGATGGTCAGTGTCTGAGGCGTGAACTGATAACGCTCGTTCTGCTCGATAATCTGTATTTGCACCGTGGCAGCCCCAGAGGCCGGTTGAGTAGTTTGGGGAGTGACAGCCGTAGTGGAGCTAGCCGTAGGTTGAGTGCTGCTGGCCACTGGCGTGGTACTACTGCTGGTGGGGCTGCTACTACCGCCACAGGCTACGAGAAGGAAGGTAATGAGGACGGCGGCGCTGAGCAGCGGTAACCAGACACTGAGCGACTGGCGCGGCCTGCCCGGTCTCCCACTGGGATTGTGACGCGCCAAGGCTGTTGCTCCACGAGGTGATCGAGGCATAATAAGCTCCTCCTCCTGCTTAGCAAAGGATGCAGCTCCTGGTGTTCTTCCAACAGGCAAGGCGGCGCCGTCTCTTCGCCTGTCTCTCGCGATCTCTATAAGGCCAATACGGAAGAGGGTTACATACGTCAGGGGAAGCTCGTGTCAACAGATAAGGGCTTACATCGCGCCCGGAGAGCGATTCCCAAAAGAGGAGATAATAAACCGCCTGGGAGGTTGAAGCACTTAAGACAGAGACACCATCTTGGGTAAATGCACTTACGAATACGTGTGGGAGAAACTGATCCAGCGCCTGGAGGCGCTTCCCGTTCCGCCTGCCTGCTTACTCTGATAAGAGACAGACATAAGCCATCCATATACGCCGGTGTGCACTCCAAGTAGAGGGGAACGGGAAGCGCCGCTACAGAGTGAAAGGAGAGCGCAAACTTGCTAGCGAGCGGCTTGAGCCTGGGCAAGACCTGAGCCGCGGCGCCACTTATGGCGCGCCTGGATATAGCGTACGGTACCGGAGCGTGAACGCATCATAATAGAGGAGGTGCGCGCACCCCAGCCGAAGTACTGAACACCATCAAGCAGCTCGCCGCTTGTGATGCCCGTAGCCGCAAAGGCGACATCGTTGCTGCGCACCAGATCATCGATAGTCAGCACCTGGTCGACATCGATGCCCTCGGCTTTGAACTTTTCGCGCTCCTCATCTGAGCGTGGCCAGACCTTGCACTGCATTGCGCCGCCCAGACACTTAATAGCTGCTGCCGCAAGAACAGCCTCTGGAGCGCCTCCGATACCCATCAGAACATCGACGCCGCGGTAGTCCTCCATCGCGGCTAGAATCGCTGCCGCCACGTCGCCATCGCTGATCAAGCGAATGCGAGCGCCGGCCTCACGAATCTGGCGGATGATCTCCTGATGGCGCGGTCGATCGAGAATAATCACGGTCAGGTCGTCAATCTGAGCGTCCTTAGCCCGAGCGATCCGCTCCAGGTTGACAGCGACCGGAGCATTAATATCGATAACATCCCTGGCTGCGGGACCAACGGCGATCTTCTCCATATAGAAGACCCCGGGCGGGGCAGAGTACATGGTACCGCGCTCAGCAGTAGCGACCACTGCCAGCGCGCCTGGCAGACCCAGGGAGAGCAGGCGAGTTCCATCAATTGGGTCGACTGCAACATCGACTTGTGGGGGCGAGCCGTTCCCGACGCGCTCCCCAATGTAGAGCATGGGCGCCTCATCTTTCTCGCCCTCACCGATCACAACAACGCCGTCCATATCGACCCCATCGAGGGCCTGGCGCATGGCATCCACAGCGGCCTGATCGGCCTTCTCCTTATCGCCCCGTCCCATCCAGCGGCCTGCGCTCAGGGCCGCCGCCTCGGTAACACGCACCAGCTCCATTGCTAAGTTACGCTCTTTGGTACCGGATTGCTCGAAACGTACGTCCGTCATACGGCCTCCTCTCAAACGTCTAAAGCTGCCTTAGAGTTCCACATAACGCGGTTGGACGCGGCAGTGTTCGGCGATCATAATGGCGCGAACCT
Organism: Thermogemmatispora argillosa; assembly: GCF_059696725.1. Lineage (NCBI taxonomy): Bacteria > Bacillati > Chloroflexota > Ktedonobacteria > Thermogemmatisporales > Thermogemmatisporaceae > Thermogemmatispora > Thermogemmatispora argillosa. The sequence goes on from NZ_AP019377.1 coordinate 4,756,376, forward strand.
GCTCGACCGCCTGGGCAAGCTGGCCCTCGCGGTTGATGACCAGATAATCGTACCAGTGGTACTGGGCCAGCTCGTTAGCCGCATCGGCGAGACGCCGGCGGAATTGCTCCGCGTCTTCTGTCTGACGCCGGCTCAAGCGCTGAGCCAGCTCCTCGTGTGTTTCAGGGGCCAGGAAAATAAGGATGGCCTGGGGGATCTTGCGCCGGATAGTTGCGGCGCCCTGCACATCAACCTTGAGTAGAACATCGCGGCCCGCTGCCAGGTTCTCTTTAATCTGGCGGCGGGGCTGCCCGTACCAGTGACCATGCACATTGGCATACTCGATCAGCTCGTCATTGTCCACGAGCTGCTGAAACTCCTCGTAGCTAATGAAATGGTAAGGATGACCTTCGCTCTCGCCGGGCCGAGGTGCCCGTGTGGTCACCGAGGTCACCACATGAAAATCCATGCCCTGCTGCTTCAGCGCCTGAATGACGCTATCCTTGCCCGTCCCCGAGGGAGCGGAAAGCACAAAGAGCAATCCTTGCTTCTCCCCTGTTCGGAGCGTAATACTCTCTTTCTCGGCTGTTGGCTCCATCTCAAGATGCATGCTGCGTTCCTGCTCTATTGGGCTATGCTCTGAGCTGCCGAGCTACTTATGTTGCTGTGCCAGGCGTAGCCTGGGCATAGTGGCTGACCAACGCCTGAGCCGATCCAGTCATCCCTTTCATCCCGTAGGCAGCAAGACCGGAAAGACAGAACAAGGGCGACCCTCCCTGCAGAGTAACCCTGGCTCGTGGATGGCGATAGACGTCCTTGTCTTCCAGCGTCTTGACGTCGTATTCGTACGTAGACTCAGGCGGTCTGCCTGGATCGCCTGCAAGGTGCCTACTGCGCAAAGAGTGGCTATGACAGGCCTTGGTTGATCTGTCCGCCCGGGTGACCGGACTGCGCCGATCGACGCACTCAGCCGACTGACTGCGTCTAGCTGGCTGGCTACGCGGGCAGCGTGACGCACAGACGAGGCTTCTCGGGGGCACAACACTTGCGGAGAAGACCACGCGAAGGAGGTGCCGATCTGCTCTCCCTGGCGCCTGCCCGGCGTAAGGTAAGGGATGAACCAGGACTGCTATAATTGTACAATATCCCGAAACGCTATAGCCACCGGTGAGGTTTCTCGCATGTACGTCGACGCCATCACTCTTGCTGCTGTCGCTGATGAATTGCGCGCCCTCTTAATTGGTGCGCGTGTCGAAACGATCATCCCACCCACGGAGCACTCTATTGCTATCGAGTGCTACTGTCCGCCACGGCCAGGAGTCGACGAGAAGGGGCAGAAACGCTGGCTCTATCTCTCTGCTCATCCGCAGCTTGCGCGTCTCCATCTCACTCTGCGCAAACCGCCGCGTATCGTCCCTGAGCCCCCGCCCTTCGTGATGCTATTACGCAAATATCTGGAGGGGGCACGCCTTGAGGCCGTCGAGCAACCGCGCTGGGAGCGAGTCCTTGATCTGGTCTTTCGGGCGCGGCTTCGATCCGATGATGAAGATGAGCTTCAAGCTCTCGACCCTGACGAGCAGCCTGGAGGCAGCAACCAGGGCGTCACTACCATGCCGACTGCCGACTATCAGCGACTCCACCTGATTGCCGAGATCATGGGGCGCACCAGTAACATTGTGCTCTGTAATGAGGAAGGGCTGATTCTTGGCTGTCATAAACGCATTGGCTCAGAGATCAACCGTTATCGGGTGATCGTGCCCAACGTCCCCTATGTACCGCCACCGCCCCAGCAGCGTCACTTTGCCGGTCAGCTCCTGCCGCGTTTGGAGCCGACAACCGTCACCGCAGCCCAGCTTGCCATCATTCCAGGCAACGAGGGAGGCGAGTCGATGTCGGCAGAGGGAGGGGAGACGCTCAAGGCGCCGCGGCGAAGTAGGGAAGAGTCGCCCAGGCTGTGGCAGCTGCTTGTCCGCCACTTGCTTGGCTTCAGCCCCCTACTGGCGCGCGAGGCCGTCTATCGCGCCCTGGGCGACAGCGAGGCCGGGTTAGACCTGAGCCAAGAGCAGTGGGAAGAGCTGGCCTGGAATATTCGTGATCTGGCGACTCTCTACGATACTCATCGCTGGCGTCCACAGCTTGTCGAGCGTCTGGAGGAGGCCTCTGCGGCGGGGGCCGGGGCAGAGGAGCAGACTATCCCCCTGGCCTTTGCGCCCTACGTATTGGAGCAATATAGCACTCTGGCAGGGGTGCGCATTCGCGAGTCGTCATCGATCAACATTCTGATCGACGACTTCTACGCTCGTAGCGAGTGGCTCGATGCCCTTGAGAGCCGGAAAGCGCCACTGCGCAGACTGCTCCAGGCCCAGATTGAACGCTGCCGCCGACGCGCTGCGGCACTGGAGGAAGAACAGCAGGCGCTCGCCGGGGCGGAGAACTATCGTCGGCAAGGCGAGCTGCTACTGACCTTTCAGCACGAGATAGAACGTGGGCAGACGCAGGTCAGCCTGCCTGATCTTTTTGCGGCCGACAATCTCCAGAATCACCAGGATGACCTGCCCAAGGTCACCATTGAGCTTGATCCCCGTCTCGACGCCGTGGGCAACGCTAACCGGCTCTTTGCCAGGTATCAGAAGATGCGCCGGGCGGCGGCACTCCTACCTGAGCAAATTGAGCGCAATCAGGCCGAGCTGGCGACGCTAGAGCAGTTGCTGACCGACTTGACCCTGGCCGAGACGCCGGAAGAGATCGAGCTAGTCAAGGCTGAGATCCAGGCGGCTGGGTACCTGCATGAGAAAAAAGGCCCTGAAGGGCAGACGAAAGCAAGCAAGAAGAAAGCTGGTCGTGGAAAAGCCGTGCCTCCAGGCGGCGGTGTGCCGCTCTACGTCCAGAGCCGCGATGGCTTTACCATTCTAGTGGGGCGCAACAGTCGCCAGAACGAGGAGGTAACCTTCCATCAAGCGAGCGGCAATGATATCTGGCTACACGCTCGCGGGGTACCTGGTGCGCATGTCATTATCAAGACGGCAGGCCGTCAGGTGCCGCAGAGCACCCTTGAGCAGGCGGCCAGCCTGGCGGCCTATTACAGTCAGGCGCGTGGCAACAGTAGCGTACCAGTGGACTATACCCTCCAGCGCTACGTAAGGCATATGAAAGGGGGAGGGCCAGGGATGGTCGTTTACGACCATGAACGAACCATCTATGCGCGACCGTCAGCGCTCACGTGAAGAGCCGATGCCCATCTCCTCGCGGTACTTGGTCACCGTGCGCCGGGCCAGGTGAATGCCGCGCTCGGCCAGCAAGCGGCGTAGCTCTTCGTCACTCAAGCGACGCTGCGGAGCCTCCTGCTGAATGATCTCACGCAGGATATCTTTGACGCCAAGCGAGCTATCGAAAAAGTCGGAGAAGGGAATCAAGCGTCCATTGGGCAGCAGCGCATACTTGTTGGCGGTGGCGCGGCTCACGGTCCCTTCGTCAAGGCCCAGACGGGCTGCCACCTCGGCGCGGGTTAGCGGGCGCAGATAGCGAATGCCCTTCTCCAGAAAGTCGCGCTGCTGCTCAACAACGACCTCTGCCACCTGTTTCAGTGTGCGCCAGCGACGTTGAATGCAATCGATAAAAAAGCGAGCGCGATCGCTCTGCTGGGAGAAATAGCGCTGCAAGGCAGAGTTTGTAGCTGTACCGTCTGGAGAGCGGTAGCTGCGATTGACTGAGAAGTGATAGCGCTTCTCTTCAATCAACTCGACTTCGAAGCCGTTATCGCCGCGGCGGATCACGACGTCGGGGCGCACGTACATCGCGCTGCTTGCGCGCTGGGAGGAATGGCTATCGAGGCGGTAGGTATGGGCGGGGAAAGGGTAGAGGCGACTGCGAATGTAAGCACTGGCGGCCCGGACTTCCTGCTCAGGCACCTTCAGCTCACGGGCGATTTCCTGGAATTGACTGCGTCCCAGGCGATCAAGATAGCGCTCGATCAGCGTGCGGGCCAGCGGGTGAGGTTCCTCTTGCTCGGCCAAGGCTTCTAGCTGGATCAGAAGGCACTCACGTAGGTCGCGCGCGCCGATGCCCAGCGGCTCCAGGGTTTGAAGCTGCTTGAGCACATACTCGACCCGCTCTAGAGGGACATGCAGATAGCGGCTAATTTCTGCCGTACTGATCTCCAGATAGCCGCGCTCGTTCAAGTTCCCGACCAGGTGCTCGGCGATGGGAGCCTCTTCGGGGGGGATGAGGGCCTCTAGCTGGTGCAGCAGGCGCTCCGCTAGTGGTTCAGGGGTGGCAATGCGGGCCAGCGGGTCGCCCTCGGCCTCGGAGTCAGCCTCGACGAAGCCGTAGTTATCCATATCGTAGAAGGGCTGCCGGAAAGACTCCCAGGCCGGGCCGGCCCCGTTCTCATCGAGGGGAGGAGAACCCTCGGCGCTGTCTGCAGGTAGATAGTGACCGCAGGAGCTGCAAACAGTGGCGCGGGTGCCTCGGAGCAAGGCTCCACAGAAAAGGCAGACGCGCTGCTCCTGAACCTCCAGGGCAGGATTCTCGGTCTGCTCCTGATTAATACAACGCTCCAACTCGTCTGAAGATAAATGCAGGATCGTACTCGCTGTGATTAGCCGCGCGCTGACTCGCAGGGTCTGTTCTGGACGCGGCGTCGGCTCCAGTCGCATAGCGTTCCCTCCTCCCTATCCTGCTAACCAACCAACCCTTTCTTTCCGAAAGAGTAAGCGTCGTGCCATTGAACCAATGCTTCCTGACGGGTAGAGCTGCTGGACTATAGCCAGCCGCGACTATCCAGCGCCGCATGGGCGGCTTCCTGTTCAGCTGCCTGCTTATTGCGCCCCTGGCCACGACCAATGACCCGCTCGCCTAGGAGCACCTCGACCGTGAACTCGCGGTTATGGGAAGGGCCTTCCTGACTGACGAGGCGGTAAGAGGGAGTAATGCCCTCGCGAGCCTGAGCCAGCTCCTGAAGCAACGATTTACTGTCCTTAAAGAGGCGCTTCTCAACAATGGTGTGAGCCAGCGGCTCTACGCGAGGAATAATCACACGACGCACCGCCTCCAACCCCTGATCAAGATAGATCGCCCCTAATACTGCCTCGAAGGCTGAGGCAAGCACGCGCTGACTGCCGCCGCTCTGTTGCTCTCCCTTTCCAAGGAGGAGGAAAGAGCGCAAATTGAGATCGCGTGCAAACTGAGCAAGAGTCTCTGTCTTCACCAAGGCGGCGCGCAGATTACTCAGCTCACCCTCATTAAGCTGAGGAAAAGTACGGTACAGGAAATCAGCGCAGACAAAAGCCAGGATCGAATCGCCGAGAAACTCCAGGCGTTCGTTCGACTCGCGCCCGGCACCGGGCGTTTCATAGATATAGGAGCGATGGGTCAGGGCCAGTTGCAACAGAGCAGGGTCGCGAAACTCGACGCCCAAGGCCTCTTCCAGTGCTCTATATCCTGCAGCCATTGTCGTTAATACACCTCCAGTAACACCTGTGCCTCCTCTGTATGCCTGGTGGTCACCTCGCCGATGAGCCAGAACGGGGTAGTAGCTTGCAATGCGGCCAGGCGGGGCCACAATTCTGGGGCGATCGCGGCCAGCAAGCCGCCGGAGGTCTGCGGGTCCCAAAGAATGGCTTCCGCCGTAGCATCCAGCCGCTGATCCAGCCGGACATGGGGACCGAAGTAGGCCCGATTGCGGCTTGTCCCGCCGGGCGTACAGCCGCGCGCCGCGTAGTCCTCGACGTGGGGCAAGAGCGGCAGCTCCGAGAAAGCGAAGCGCATGCTGGTCAGACTCTGAGAGGCCATTTCCCAGGCGTGACCAAGCAAACCAAAGCCTGTCACATCGGTCACGGCATGCACACCCCCGCTGGTGGCGGCCAGCTCGGCCAGGGCGCGGCTGGCGTCGCGATTGAGGCGCATCATCGAGACCACGGCAGCCGCTAAATCCTCTTCGGCGACCTGCTCGCGCTTATGGGCTGTGGTAATCAGCCCTGTGCCAAGCGGCTTACTGAGTACGAGTAGATCGCCTGGCTGGGCGCCGCCTTTGGTAAAGATGCGCTGTGGGTGGACGCTACCGGTGACAGCCAATCCATACTTTGGCTCGCGATCGCTCACGGTATGGCCGCCGGCGATCACTGCCTGAGCGCGGGCCACTGTCTCAGCTCCGCCGCGTAAGATCTCGCTCAGGAGCCCCGGATCAAGATCGTCGGGCCAGGCGACCAGATTAATGGCCATCAGCACTTCACCGCCCATCGCATAGACATCGCTCATGGCATTAGCAGCGGCGACCGCCCCAAAAACATAAGGGTCATCTACCACGGGCGGGAAAAAGTCCGCCGTGCTAATAATCGCCTGCTGCTCATTGATCTGGTAGACCGCCGCATCATCGGCGGCGCTCAAGCCTACGAGCAGGGAAGGCGGAAAATGCTGGGCTTTCAAGGGACGCAGAACCTGCGCCAGGGCCGCCGGGCCCATTTTGGCCGCTCAACCGGCACAGCTTGCCAGCGAAGTTAAACGGATGCGCCGACCGGTACTCATGGCTGGAATGTTCCCGTGTTCGTAACCCGTTTTCATTAGGTGCAAGGTCATTGTAACGCCTTGGCATAAGGCTCGTCAACGTTGTAGACGGACTGTTCTCACTGTGTTACTCTATATTTCGGCTGTGCGGGTCTGAGCAGGCCAGGCAATCGCGGGTCAGCTCAGCTGAACGTTCCCCCCTTCCGGCCTTCCAGCCGTGCTAACCGCAGGCCGGTGGGGCGGAGCGGCAGGCTGCTGATCCGAGGAAAGTCCGAACTCCACAGAGCGGGATGCTGGCTAACGGCCAGTGGGGGTGACCCCAAGGAAAGTGCCACAGAAACAATACCGCCCGCCGGCTGACTAGCCGCTGCGGGTAAGGGTGAAATGGTGGGGTAAGAGCCCACCGGCAGGCGGGTGACCGTCTGGCCGGGCAAACCCCATCCGGAGCAAGACCGAGCAGAGGGAGTAGCACACCTCCTCGTGGGCTGCGCTGGAGGCTGCGAGCGAGGGTGCTCGCAGGTTGCTCGCCTGTTAACCCTCGGGTTGGTCGCTAGAGGCGGCGGGTAACCGTCGTCCCAGAGGGATGATTGCCGCCCGGGCCACCGCAAGGTGACACGGGAACAGAATTCGGCTTATGGCCTACTCAGGCCCGTACAGCGGCTTTCCACAAGAACGGCCCTGCTCTGCTTCTCATTGGAAAAGGGCCATCCCGCTCCTCCTGCCAGATACCTGCATAGCCAGGTCGACTGACAGCTTGCCTCGCGCAGCAACAAGCAAAAAAAGCGGCAGGCTCTTAACCCACCGCTTTTCTGGCTTAATCTATCTGCATTACCTGCTGATCCGATCGTGCTCGATCAACCAGCGGATAAAGTTAAGTCGACGGCTCTCCTCCAGGATCTCGCGATATTCAACTTGCTCATCGACATGGTCTCGCAGATAGAGAAGCCGCTTGGCTTCGCTTTCTGTGAATCCCAGTGACAGCAGGCGTTCGAAGTCTGCGTTATCGGTCGCGTAGAGACGGTCCGGCATGATAACGGCGCTCCCTCTATTCTGGACTACCAACGGATTGAGCAAGCGTCTCCTGTTATCGCTCTGCTTAATTATAGAGACGCTTGAAACCGTTCACAGGATACAACATCTTTGCGCCCTTCCAATATTTCTCAGACGGAGCTTTGGAAGCGGCAATCAAGAGGTGATGATCCTGTTTCCCCCACGTCCTGCCTGATTGGCTGCTGAAGTCCGCTTGAAGCGACCAGGAGGCCCGGGCAGGGTCATTACCCGGAGGCAGCTGAGCAGGCAGGTAGGGCGTAGCGGTTTCTTCACGTCTCCGACCCATACAGTTGTTCCCTTTAGTATAGACGAATTATATCCCTAGAAGGTAAACCCTTCAAGAGGGTGAAAGGCGCTGGCCCAGCAAAAGAAGACGAGCAGCGCGCTCACTCGCATCGGCCAGCAGGGTAGCGGCCTGAGTCATGGCCTCCTGCAACGAGAGGGGGGCCGGGAGCAGGGGCATGACCGCCTCGACTCCCAAAGAGTAGACCACCTGGTACTCTTCTCCCAAACTACCGGCCAGGGCCAGCACAGGGATACCGTAGCGCTGGGCCAGGGAAGCCACAGCGCCAACGCTCTTGCCATAGGCCGTCTGGCGATCGATCTGTCCCTCCGCCGTAATGAGCAGACTGGCTCCCTGCAGACGCTCTGGCAAACGCACCGTTTCCAGCACAAGATCAGCGCCTGAGCGCAGAGTAGCCTGAAGAAAAGCCAATAGACCGGCTCCCAGCCCACCAGCGGCGCCCGCCCCAGGAATATCACGCACAGCGCAGCCCAGGTCGCGCCGAATGATCTCGGCATAGTGATCAAGGGCAGCATCAAGCTGGGCAATCATAGGAGGCGTTGCTCCCTTCTGGGGACCATAGACCGCTGAGGCTCCCTGCGGCCCACACAGTGGATTAGTCACATCGCAAGCGACCTCGACGCGGCTCTCACGCAGGCGTGGATCAAGCTCATCGATGACAATACGGGCCAGATGTGCCAGAGCGGCGCCTCCAAAAGGCAGCTCCCTCCCCTCCGCGTCGAGCAGGTGGGCCCCGAGGGCCTGAGCCATACCAGCCCCACCGTCGTTGGTCGCACTGCCACCAATACCGATGATCAAATGACGGCAGCCGTGGTCAAGCGCGGCCCGAATCAACTCACCTACGCCATAAGTCGTTGTCAAACGAGGGTCGCGCCGCTCTGGGGGGACCAAGGGCAGACCGGCGCAGGCGGCCATCTCGATCACCGCAGTTTGTCCATCTCCGAGCAGCCCGAACGTCGCTTCCACCGGTTCACCCAAGGGACCGGTCACCCGCTGATGCAGCAGCCGACCACCTGTGGCGCTGACCAGCGCCTCAACTGTGCCTTCGCCGCCATCAGCAATGGGCACAAGATCCAGCTCGGCGGTTGGCAACATGGCTTGAAGGCCGCGGGCAATAGCGCGCGCAGCTTCCGGGGCCGTCAAGCTACCCTTGAGAGCCTGGGGGGCGATCACAATACGCATAGCTCGTTTCCTTCCTCTCTCTTCCTCGTCCAGGCCTTGCTTCGTCGGCCTCTACCAGGTGCAGGGCAATTGAAGAGCGTGACGCAGACGCCGCTCATATTCGCGTCGGGGAATCTCGCTCGCCCCAAGGCTGGCCAGATGGGGTGTCAAGAACTGGACATCATGCAGAACGTAGCCGCGACTTTTGAGGTGCTCAACAAGTGCCACCAGACAGACTTTTGAGGCATCAGTCGCCCGCGAGAACATGCTTTCCCCCATAAAAGCCCCTCCAAGAGCTACCCCATAGAGACCTCCCACGAGCTGGCCGGCGTGCCAGGCCTCGACACTGTGAGCCAGACCAAGATAATGCAGTTTTGTATAGGTCTCGATGAACGTCTCGCTGATCCACGTCTCCTCACGGGCCGCGCAAGCACGCATTACCTCGGTGAAGGCGGTATCCATGCGAATCTCATAGAGGCCTTTACGTAGCGTGGCACGCAGCGAGCGAGAGACGTGCAGCCGCTCATGCTCAAGAATAGCGCGTGGATCTGGGGCATACCAGTGGATGTGTCCCTGAGCATCGGCCATAGGGAAGATCCCTTGTGTATAGGCATAAAGCACGGTTGTCACATCAAGCTGATCCGCCATCCGGCTTGCCCTCCGAGCTGTACCACAAGCTTCAATAGAGCGCTTGACCGATCTTGTGCTGCCATGTATTGTAGCATAGCAAGCTCATGAGCTTCTAGCAAGGCATGAGCTTGCTGCCATTAGGGGTTGGACGGCCCACCGCTCGTTTGGGCTGGGCCACAGAAGCGAACACAAGACGACTGTCGGCAGCCAGGCGGGCTGACCTCTCTAGTGGGGCAGTTCTCACCCGAGGGCTGGCCTCTGCGTCTGAGCGAGCGGGGACGGACGAAACATTCCGTCCTCAGTTGATCGATTGGGACATGATCTTCGCTGGACTAGCTGGCATGGCTGCCAGGGCAGGGAGTTGCCCTTCTCCCCTCCTGCGTGATCCGCCGTTGTACCCCTGCTTGAGCGTGCTCCCTGACCTGACAACGGAGGGTTTTCAACGTCCGCCGGGCTTAGCGCAGGCGCTGCAGCAGAGCCAGGAAATTAGGCGAACCCCAGCCGGTCACGTAGTCCCAGCCGCGAGTTGCCTGGTAGAGACCATTGTCGCCGCGCAGAATATCGTTGAAGGGGGCTGGATTACCTGACTGATGAGCGAGCCGATAAACCGTTGGCACTCCCCCGAAGAGAGGTGCATGCTCTTGCCGCAGACCCTGATTAACTAAGGCCAGACCGGCCGCCCAGATAGGAGCTGCGGCACTCGTGCCACCCACACGTATCCATTGTCCATGCCAGAAAATGCAGATATTATCGGCTGCAGCGGCTACGTCTGGAACCTGGCGCAGGCCGTTAGGCGCTTGCAATGGCTCCAGGTTAGGAGTGAGGATGTGCCCCCTCTGGCCATTGTAAGAAGTATCCATACCAGGCCCGACTTGCCAGTACGGACGCTTAAAGGCAGCAGTTTGCGAGACCCCGCCACCGCTGCCCCAGTCATTCCTACAGATGAAACCAGCGTCTTGGTCCCGACCCCAGCCGCTTTCACTTTGCCGCCGATTCTGCCGATCCACTGTGAGGGTAGTGCCTCCGACTGCTATGGCAAACGGCGCATTGGCCGGGGCCGAGACCACGGCGATATTGGGGATGCGCTCCGTAAAAGCCCCACAATCCCCGCTGCTGATCAGGACCGAAATACCCTCTGCCGCTATGATACGCAATAGCTGATTGAAAATCTCCTGCTCGTTAGTGCTCAATTGGTCCTCTGCTGCGCCGTAGCTCACGCTGAAGACTTGAACCCGATTCTCGGCTGCCACGCGTTGGAAGACCGCTAGCATAGCTTGAATGGAGGCTTGGGCAGCCTGATAAACCACAATCTGAGCCTGCGGGGCCAGGCTGGCAGCCAACTCGATGTCAAGAGCGGCCTCGCCCTGACCTGGGCCGCGAGGAGTGTGGCCCTGAACGTCGACTACCTGGATACGCGGCGCGGGGACGCCGGCACAAGCTGCATAGGTGACTATATCGCGCGGGTCAAACGGCTCGCTGAATTCCGCAATTCCAATAGAGATACCCTGGCCCTGTAGCCCCCGCTGATAAAGCTGGGTGAACTGATAGGCGCCTGCTAGCTGAGCACGAGTCAGACTCTGCTTAGCTCCATACTTGGAGCAAGCGGCGGCTCCCTGGGTCCCAGCCAGAGCCGGGCCTAGAGGCTCAAAGAAGGACCAGGGGCGCGGCATAGCAAAAGTGCTAAGGCCAATGATTGACTGTACCAGAGAAGCAATCTGTGGAGGAAGAGAGGGAACACCGCTAGCGAGATAGAAATGCTGCCCGTTTAGCTCATACTCCCGGAGCTGAAGATGGAGACTGCGCTCAATCGTTGCCACAGTGGCAGTCACCTCTAGCTGGGTAGCTAGAGGATCAACAGCCCCTACCTGATAGCCTTGATCTAGCAGCCACTGCTTGACCAGCGTGATCTGTTGTTCGTCGGGGCCGAAGCTTTGACGAATCTGCTGCGGGGTCAAATAGTGCCCGTAAAGAGGCGAACCGGGAGTATAGATCTGCCGGAGAGTGCGGTCAAGAGCATCGTTATTGTAGATAAGAGTGAAGCTCAACGAGAGAGAGAGATTGGCTGGCAACGGCTGGCCTCCCGGGAGCTGACGAAGCGTGGGCAGATCAACGATCTGATGCTCGGGAGGCAGAGGGCTAGGGGCCTGCCTTGGGATGACCGCCGTGGGAGTAGGGCTTGAGCCGTGTTGCGCAGTGCCCGGGCTGGCAAGCAGGTTGCAACCATCCAGCAGAGAAACAACCATCAGGGTCATCAGCCAACTAAGAAGCTGGCTAGCTACGGTCCGCACTGAGGCAGTGGCACGTAACCGGGAATCCTTCTTCATTGGCCTGGCTCCTTTTGACATACTAACCTTGGAAAAAACTTAAAGAGTCACGATCACACTACTTCGCGCGTGAGAAACGATCGCGGATCTCATCAGAAAGCATAGCCTTCCTGGCCGGTTACCGCTGTGATTCCACCCATAGCCTTCCTGTGGAGTAGCTAACAGAGAAGTGGGCAATCTAAGATGAACGGAGTGGCCTAAGTAAGGAAGGGCTGCCGAATACTGTGCGAAGGAAGCTCTGCACTGAGCGCTGAAATCAGCGCTCAACCCGGCTGGGGTGCTGGCCGAGTCCGTCTGCTTGGGGAGGGGGTCACAAGGCCCCCTGGACATTAGGGCCGATCTGTGGTATACTTATTCTCACCAGGACGGTACAGAGTTTCAACGGGGAAGACATCAATTACGAGGGTTGCCGCCTATGCACTCAGAGAAAGAGGATGTGCGGGTTACGTCGCGGAAGGCAGGCGTGTCAGCCCATACTGCCAAAAGCTAGGACTCATACACACTGGGGAGGTTCGGCCCTGGTGTTTTTTATTTCTCTTAATCACGGTCAATGTGCATTCATCGCCAGGCTCTACGCAGCGAATTCTTCACATGATTGCTGATTGCGCCCTTGGGATGTCTCCCAGGCGCAGGTGGCCTCCGTATCTGATTGCGAATAGGAGTGAGTGGGCCAGAGTTGGTAGCTGTTCGTCCCTCTGCTCCGGGGCGAGACTTCGCGTGAAAGGAGGGTGAGACTTGCTCTCGGGCCATCAGCCTCTTGTACATCAAGCACCTTGCTGATGGGATGGGATTGGCCAGCCTGTTGGCATGAACTAGTGTCCGCACCTCGTGAGGCAATCGCCGTTGACATCTATGCGCAGTGGTTGCTTGCTTGCTATACCTGAAGGAGAGTACCGACCGTGAATTCAAGCATGATCAGCAAAATTGCCAAAGCCAAGCGCTATGCGGAAGAGCCGGAGCGTATCCAGTTCACGCGCTTCGAAGCCAAGTTCCGTGGTGAGAACGATGTCCATACCACCAACTATGATCATGGGGTCTGGAACTGCACCTGCCGTTTCTTCCAGGATTGGGGACATTGTTCACACACCATGGCCATGCAGCGCGTGCTGGGTGTGACCATCCCTGCTGAGCATCGCCAGGGTATTTCCGCTGGGCTAAATACTGGCCCCCTAATGCACTAGTGGTGGTAAGGACAGGGAGCACAGTACCGCGGGCCTCACATGGCTTTTCCCGTTTGGAGGCCTGGCTTTAGGCGGCTGTGTGGTCGCCAGGCGAGCCATCCAAGATGAAGAAAGCTTCACGCTGAAGGAGAAGAAAAAGAAGAAGCACTGAGGGCAGGTGGAGAACCTCGGTGCTTCTGCTCTTTTCTTTTTGGGGGCCTGGGAACCTGCCGGCCATTCAGGTTTGGATGATTGCGACCGTGAATGCAGAGAGAAAAACACTCCACTGCAAGGCTTAGGGCGGCTTTGATTGAGGCCAGAAGCTGCACTGAGCAAGGGGGCAGACGCGAGAGAAAACCCCTACCGCCATCGCGCGGCTGCCATCGATCGGCGATCAGCAAGAACCCGACCCGGATCGCATACAGCAACAACGCTCATGCTCAAGCGAAGCTTTAGCCGCCAAGAGCTGGCACAAAATGGAGCACGATCAACGTCGCGAACATGATGGCGGCCAGGATCGCGATCACCACTAGATCTCGACGGACATAGGCGTAGTGCTCTGGAGTAATTAAAGCAGCGCTCCGCTGTGCAGCTCGGCTTGCCTGACGGCGAGAAGCCAACTTACTGGCCGCGCTGGCCGAGCGAGAAACTTCAGCAGCAGCCGCTGTCTGCTCCTGCTCGCGCGTCTCCGCCGGGCTAGACTGGGCGGTAACAGCCGCTTGAGGGCTTGGTTTACTCTGCGCTGCTGCGCCGCCTTCCCGGGCAGAGGCACCGACTTGCTCTCCTCCCGCCTGGCGAACCAGCTCGATGTGCTTCTGCGCGCGGGCCTTCTGCCGGGTCCCGCTGCGTGCACCTGCTTTCTTTGCCATGCTGACTCACTCCTGCTCACGCGAGCCCGCTGCCGTCGCTCCAGGCCTCTTCGGGCCTGCTGGCTTAATGCACTGCGATCGGCACGGCACCGCTAAGATCTTCACGCAGCAATAGAGCTGCTCTGGTATTGCTGACCTGTCTGCCTGCATGACTCTATAGCTCAAGCTCTCCACATTGCTAGCTAGAATGCAGAGATACAGCACAACCCGCTACCGCTGGATTACAGGCATCCAGAAGCGGGAGGTAGGCCCTGGCCCGGCAGGCAGCAGGTAGCTGCGGGGCTTCTGGACGTTGCGCCTATTATACACGATTGTAGCCTTCGCGTCGAGAGGCCCCTTGAAGCAAGCACTACGGGCACGAGCGCTGCGAGGAAGGCACCGTCTCCATTTGTGCCCATTTGACAAGGCCGGCAACCTGTGCTACGCTTAGCGAGAGAGGAGAGTACGCATCTTTTGTCTGTCTCCATTGCCCTGTCGAGAAACAACAGCCGCACAGGAGACCAGCGCCGTCTGCACGTGGAGGCTAGCCATTTTCGTCGGCTAGTCTTTTTTCGCTCACTCTAGACTGCTAGCAGGCGGGTCGGTGACAGGAAAGCAAGGAGAGCCGCGAGCAATCAACGGCGTAAAGAGAGCCGGTGGCGCAGTATAACGGTGCTTTATAAAAATGCAGTATTCGGCTATTTAGAGGTGTTGAAAGGTATCAAAGGAGTGAGGAGTCGCGAGAAGGGAGCGGTAATATGGCGAGGATTGTTGTTGCCATGAGTGGCGGTGTGGATAGCTCGGTGGCGGCGGCCCTTCTCAAAGAGCAGGGGCATGAAGTCATAGGCATCATGCTGCGCCTCTGGGCTGAGCCTGGCAGTGAGGAAGACGACGGCGTTGAGCGTGTTGTACAGAACAAGTGCTGCTCGCTAGAGGCAGTTGACGATGCGCGGCGCGTAGCGCGCCTGCTAGACATTCCTTTCTATCTGGTCAATGTCGAGCACGAATTTAAGGAGCACGTCGTCGACTACTTTTATCGAGAGTATGTGGCTGGTCACACGCCCAATCCCTGTCTCGTCTGCAACCGCTTTATTCGTTTCACTGTGCTCCTGCGCCGAGCGCTGGCGCTAGAGGCGGACTATCTGGCCACGGGTCATTATGCGCGTGTTGAGCGCGATCCCGTGACAGGAAAGTATCGCTTGCTGAGGGCAGTTGATCGGCAAAAGGATCAGTCTTATGTGCTCCATGTATTGAACCAGGAGCAGCTTGCGCGTGCCTGTTTCCCACTTGGGACGTATACCAAAGAGCAGGTGCGCGCCATGGCGGCGGAGCGCGGTCTACCCGTGGCCAGCAAGCCGGAGAGCCAGGAAATTTGCTTTGTGGCCCGCGACGACTATCGGGGGTTTATCCAGCGCTATGCGGCCAGTGAGGTCGCGGCTGGGATTGTTCGGGGCCAGCCTGGTGGTGTCCTGCCGGTTCCGCGTCCTGGCCCGATCTATGATCAAGAGGGGAATCTGCTCGGCCAACACCGGGGCTTGGCCTTCTACACCATTGGGCAGCGGCGTGGCCTCGGGCTGACCTCGTCCCGCCCGCTCCATGTGCTCAAGATCGATGCTGAGCGGAACGCCCTCATTGTTGGCCCAGCAGAGGCCTTGGAGCGTACCAGCTTTACCGTTCACTCCATGCACTATATCAGTGGCGACATGCCGACGGAGCCGTTTGAAGCTGCTGTTCGCATCCGCTACAAGGCCAGCGAGCAAAGAGCGCGTGTGGTGCCCTTGGAGGGCCGACGGGCTCTGGTCACGCTGGAGCAACCGGTGCGGGCGGTAACACCAGGGCAGGGCGCCGTCTTCTATGGGGGCGCCGACGGTGATGAAGTGTTGTGCGGAGGCATCATTGAAGCATGACGGATCAGGCCCATATTCGCAATTTCTGTATCATTGCGCATATCGATCATGGCAAATCGACCCTGGCTGATCGCCTCCTGGAATACACTGGCACCATTTCCAGCCGTGAAATGACGGAGCAGGTGCTGGATCAGATGGAGCTAGAGCGAGAGCGGGGGATTACCATCAAGGCCCAGGCTGTGCGCATGCTCTATACTGCCCGCGATGGCGAGCAGTACGAATTGAATCTGATTGACACGCCGGGGCACGTCGACTTTACATATGAGGTCTCGCGCAGCCTTGCTGCCTGCGAAGGGGCTTTGCTCGTCATCGATGCCACCCAGGGAATCGAAGCCCAGACCCTGGCTAACCTCTATCTCGCTCTGGAGGCCGACCTCACCATTATTCCAGTAATCAACAAGATCGACCTTCCTAGCGCTGACCCTGAACGAGTGCGCCAGGAAGTCGAAGAAGTAATCGGTCTCCCTGGTAGCGAGTGCTTGCTTGCCTCGGCCAAGGAAGGGATCGGCATCAGCGAGATTCTAGAGGCCATCGTTGAGCGCATCCCGCCGCCGCATGGCAACCTTGGGCGCCCCTTACGTGCACTGGTTTTCGATTCGCATTATGATAGCTACAAAGGGGTCATTGCCTACGTCCGCATTGTGGATGGGAGCGTGCGCGCCGGCGATCGGATTGCCATGATGGCCACCGGTAGCGTGACCGAGGTTCTCGAAGCGGGCTACTTTCAGCCACGTATGGTGGCGTCGCAGGCGCTCAGCGCGGGCGAGGTAGGCTATCTGGCGACAGGCTTCAAGAATGTGAAAGATTGTCGGGTTGGCGATACGGCGACCGTCCCCGAGGCTCTTGGCCAGATCGAACCCTTGCCGGGCTATAAGCCGGCCAAGCCAATGGTCTTTGCTGGCTTCTACCCGGTCGATAGTGAGGATTACCCGTTGCTGCGTGACGCCCTGGAGCGCCTGCAGCTCAATGATGCCTCTCTCTCCTTCGAGCCTGAGACCTCCGCAGCCCTGGGCTTCGGCTTCCGCTGTGGTTTCCTGGGCCTGCTGCACATGGAGATCATTCAGGAGCGACTGGAGCGTGAGTATGGCCTGCGCATTCTGGCCACAGCCCCTAATGTGGAATACTATGTCACGAAGCGCAATGGAGAGGTGGTCAAGGTCGACAACCCTTCAGCTTTCCCCTCGCCTGGCGAAATCGAGAAGATTGAAGAGCCGTGGGTAGATCTTTCTATCTTCTCGCCCGCCCGCTATATTGGCCCGATTATGGAGCTGGTCACGACACGGCGCGGCGTCTTCAAGGAGATGAAATATATCGAGGCCGGCCGCGTGCTGCTAACCTATAGCATGCCGTTGGCAGAGTTAATTGTGGATTTCCATGACCAGCTCAAGTCACGGACACAGGGCTATGCCTCGCTGGACTACAGCTTTGCCGGATACCGTGAGGCCGATCTGGTGAAGCTGGATATTCTGGTCAATGGGCAGCCGGTCGATGCTCTCTCTATCATTGTGCACCGGAGCGAGGCCTATCGCCGCGGGCGTGCCCTGGTGGAGAAATTACACAAGCTTATTCCACGCCAGCTCTTCGAAGTACCGATTCAGGCAGCTATCGGCTCGCGAGTCATCGCGCGTGAAACAATCAAAGCCCTACGCAAAGATGTGCTGGCCAAGTGCTATGGGGGCGATGTCACGCGCAAGAAGAAACTGCTAGAGAAACAGAAAGAGGGGAAGAAGCGCATGAAAATGGTTGGTAGCGTGGAGATCCCGCAGGAGGCCTTTATGGCGGTGCTTTCCCTCAAAGAGGAAGGGGAATGAGGCTGGAAGACAGAGACATGAGCCCAAAAAAAACAGAGAACGGGGCATAAATAGATCTTACGTATGCCCCGCAACCCTCTGGTTACGCCTGCCAGGACCCGACGGTCACCCCGTCGTCGCGACCGCACGTAAACCTCTTACTTGAAGCGGTTGTCAGATCGATGGCGCAGCGCTCAGAGGCTCGGAAAGCCCGCCTTTACGGGCGCTCCTAGTCAATCTGGAACACCATCCCTAAGAGGCGTATCGGTTTCTTCATCTGCATACAACCTCCTTTCGGGATTCCAAGCAAAGCCTGCGCCTTGTGCCAGGGTTGTGCCCTGGAAGTGTTCCCTGCCAGGAACACTTAGAGTATACCACGCTGTTTCACAGAAGTCAAGGAGGACCCGGGCAAGAAAGGTAGCTTGTTGAAAATTTGCAAAATCAATGTCTGGCTTCTTGTAGCAGTCCTGCTGTTCAGGAAGCAAGAAAACCTGAAGAAGGATAGTGATAGTAGGGCCGGCAGAGCCGACCATGCCAGCGGCTCCTTTGGCGCGTGTCGGTGCTGCTTTCTACCGACGGAACCTGGATCTATGCCAACTGGAGCTGATTGATACCCTCCCTCCCTTTCACGGTTCGACGCTTTGGAGGAAGGAAGGCACAAGCGCCGCAGCCAGGGGGTCAGCAGTTGAGCTAACAGATCAGGTAAATACCCGACGCAATATCGGGTATTTGCCGGATTTGCAGGGGTGGCGAGTTGCCGTATCATATCCTCGAAAGTTAGATGAGCCGAGAGACAGAGAGAGCGTTACCTGTAGCTCCGTTAGCCAGGTGGGAGGGGCTACAGCGTTCTGTCATGCGTGCAAATCGTTTCTGCTTTCGGCATCGGCTAGGATTGAGAGGCTAAGGTTGCTATGGAGCAAAAACCTCTACGCTTGTTGTGGCTGGTGTTGACAGCGCTGGCGCTGGTCAGCCTGCTGCTGGTGGCCTGTACGCGGCCTGGAACGACTAGCTCGACTGCGGCCAATGCGAGCAGCAGCAGTAGTAGTTCCTCGGCGGCGAGCAGTGCCAGTGAGGGGAACACGGTGAAGATGGACGCCACGAACTTCGAGGTGTCCTCTATCACCATTAAGAAAGGGGAATCCATTACTCTGGTCGATACGGTTGCTGTGCCGCACATTATTCAAAACGGCTCGTGGGTGAATGGGACGGCCAAGCCTGGAATCGAGCCGGGCGCTCCCAAGATTGACGTTCAGTTCAGCGGCAACGATACAAAGCAAATCGGCCCTTTCACCACGGCTGGCACCTTTAAGCTCTATTGTACGATCCATCAGGGCATGAACCTGACGGTGATCGTTAAGTAGGTGAGACTTTATGCTGTGGGAGGGGGGGCAAGAGCAGCGGGAGAGCGCTGTCGGCTGAGAGCTATCTCTCAAGCCCTCCTCCCAGAAAGAGTCGGCACTTTGGGACTTTTGCAGATAGGAATGTTGGTAGTCCCTTTATACTGTTTTTGGCGCCGGACGTATCATAGAAATGGAGACTATGAATGAAGTGGGCAGTGGTGCGGAGGCTGCAACCTGTTTCGGCCTTCAGGCGTATCCTTTTGAGGAGCGAGCATCTCCCTGGGTAGCGTCAGGTGATCCCGCTCTTCTCTCATTGTAGGAGTGCCTGAGACAGGAGCGGGCTGCTGCTTATTTCTTTTCCTGATGGACTTGCTTACTGTCTGACTCAGTTCTTGATCGAGAGGTGACACGCCATGTCAACAGTAGCTGCAACTGAAGATCCCAGGCTCCATCGTGCTCTGGAACTGCTTGGCGGCTCGATCGATCCCGAAATCGAGCAGTCCTTCTCTTCCCTTGAGGAGCGCATCTTGGCCCAGGCCCTGGAGAATGTGGAGCAGGCTGAGTGGCGCTTGCGTGAGATCCAGCGCCTGGTAGGGGAGCGCGATGGGGTTCTGGCCTGAGCGAGGCGCCGTGTGCGTCGCTTTCGCCCAGGCCGCTAAGAACCTTCCGCCCCTTTGAACCCCACTGCCTGGTTGAATTCGCTGGGTTCTGTCTCGCAGGAATAGGGGGAGAGACTGGCCTTTTGTCTCTTTCTCTGATCTTGCTATCCAATCATCTTCACTTTGGCTTTGTTTGTCTGCCTGCTTGTTTCCTTCTTCTCCAGCTATGGAGATAGTCTATGTTCACCTGTCCGCCGTCGCGATGCCGGCCCATCGATCCCGGTCAGCATCGATACGCCGGGCCGGCATCGCTGAAGGCCCTCTCTCTTCTCTAACTGGAATCTCTTGCTGCGTCCTTTTGCAAGCCCAAGCAACTCTACCCAAGCAACTCTAAGAGAAGAGCTGGATCTCTGCCCTCACTGAGCCAGGTTTCTCCACGGAGCGCTTTCTGCCCGGGTCTCGTTTTCTCTCACTTCACTTGACTTCACGGGGCAAGCGCACCGCTCCCCGGAGCAAGATGTCAAACTGTTCCAGAGGGCGGCGGTCGTCGTCGGCCTGCCAACCGTCGGGGTGGGGCTGCAGATGGCGTCTGATGAAGAGTTGAGCGACCAACAGCTGCCGTTCGCTACTGAGCGATGAAGTGCTGAGAGCGTTCGCTGCCTGCTCTAGCAAGAGCGTGGCAATAGTAACTTGGGCCAGACGCTCAACCAAGCCGCGCAAAGGGAGCTGAGCGCTTTCGAAATCAAGGGCCATTGTCTGCTCAAAGCGGGCTGCCAGTTGCTCCAGCTTAGCTTGTAGCGTACGAGCATGTGGGCTAACTTCTGGTCGCTGGAGCAGATGCAGGCGTTCCCTGAGCCAGGCGAAAAGGGACTGATGGCATCCTTCGCGGCTCATGGCCCGTGCGACATCCAGGACGATCACGTTACTGGCTCCTTCCCAAATAGCATTAACGATGGCATCGCGCAGCAGGCGTGAATTCACCCAGTCCTCAACGTAGCCGTTTCCGCCGCGCATCTCCAGGGCTTCAAGGGTCACATATTCGCCTCGCTTGGGAATGTAATATTTGCAGAGGGGCGTCAAGATACGCAGCAGGCGACGGTCCTCCTCGCGTCCGTCACGGTCAACTCGCTCCAGAACCGCGGTTGTTTCGAAAGCCAGCGCTGCACAGCCTTCGACTTCCAGGAGAAGATCGACCAGTTGACGCCGCATCAGCGGGTGATCACAGAGACGGCGTCCGAAGACCATGCGTCCCTGAGTATGGACGGCGGCTTCCAGCAGGCTGCGCCGCATCGCGGCCAGCGAACCGATGGCGGCCCAGATGCGCGTAAGGTTGATCATCTCGGTCATCTGAATAAAGCCACGTTCTAAGGCCCCAACTTGATAGGCGAAGGCGCCCTCCAGGGTTACTTCGCCTGTCGCCAGTGAACGTGTGCCCAGTTTCTCCTTTAGGCGGTTGATCCTGTAGGCGTTGCGTTTCCCGTCTGGCAGATGGCGGGGGACCAGGAAGAGGCCCAGGCCCCGGGTTCCTGCTGGGGCTCCGTTGGGGCGGGCCAGCGTGAGGATCAGGTCGGCAGAGACATTGGAGCAGAACCATTTCTCTCCCCAGAGCTGCCACTGAGGCCAAGGCTCTGCCTCCCCCTCGTTATGCTCATCAGCCTCACGGCGGCAGGCGACAGTGGCCGTCTGACCCACGTCTGAGCCGCCCTGTTTCTCGGTAAGGAACATGGCCCCTTGCTGTAGCTCATCCAGGGTGAGAGCTGTCAGATGCGGCAGAAAGCGCCGCTTAAGAGCTTCATCACCATAGCGTTCCAGGACACGGGCCAGAGCATCCGTCATGGAAACGGGGCAGAAAACCCCTGCTTCGGCCTGCATACCGAGATAAGCCAGAGCAAATTTAACAGGCTGCGGCACTCGTCCTGGCCAGCCTAAAGCACCCTCGCGGTGTGTGCAGGCAGCAATGGCAAAGTCTTGATAGGCGATGCGCTCAAGTTCATGATAGGCTGGGTGAAAGATTATTTCGTCGATACGCTGACCGCGCCGGTCGTACTGGCGCAGCACTGGCCCATGTCGCTCGGCAATAGCGGCCAGTTCATCCATACGTTCGGAGGCAACAGCTCCCATGCGCAGGAGCAGAGGATGTGCGCGCTCGTAGTCATCAGGGGAGAGGTGACGCTGCAGCAATTGCTCTAGGGTGGGGTCAGCCTGATAGAAGTTTATGCCCTCGGTGCCAGGCATCAGACTCTGTGCGTCCAGCATGGGCACTCGTGGCCTCCTTTCTGCTTCGTCGCTCATGATTGGTTGTTGGCAGGGCCGGCGTCAGTTGTCAGCCTGGTGACTGCCTGTATATAGGCAGTGTAGCATATCTTCAGCCTGGAGATAGGGGCAGCTATGCCTGTTGCCTGGCTGCTGTGGCTATGGTATGCTTTACTAGAGGAGAGCAGCCAGGCTGCTATTGTGCGGAAGGAGTCCGACTATGTTGACGAGCATTCCTCTTCAGGTCCCTCCGTTTCTTGGGTGGCCCCGAGATTGGCGATCGGAACGAGCAGTCTTCTGGACCCCTGCATGCAGCAGAGGCACCTTGTCTCTTGACCACCGCCGGCAATCCTCCTATACTAAAGGCCACAACCGCGAGAAAAAGACGATTGCTTGCTATAGTAGCCAGCGGTGGTGATAGATGGATCATTTCTGCTAGAGAGAGACGACAGAGGCGCTCCGTGAAGCTTGTTATTCGCTGGCGTCCACTCGTGCTGATTGCCTTGACGGTTCTAGGCCTGGCCCTCCGTCTCTATGGTTTGAATTGGGATGATGGTAACAGTTTTCATCCTGATGAGCGAGAGATTCTCTTTCACGTCGTGGCGATTGCCTGGCCGACGAGCTGGTCCCAGTTTCTGGACCCTGCTCGCTCTCCACTGAATCCTCAGTTTTTCGCTTACGGCTC
Organism: Thermogemmatispora argillosa; assembly: GCF_059696725.1. Lineage (NCBI taxonomy): Bacteria > Bacillati > Chloroflexota > Ktedonobacteria > Thermogemmatisporales > Thermogemmatisporaceae > Thermogemmatispora > Thermogemmatispora argillosa. The sequence continues at coordinate 4,778,907 of NZ_AP019377.1, forward strand.
ATTCCCAATTTATTTATTGGCCGCTGTGGGAGCCGTTCTGAAGCACTTCTTTCCCACCCTGGGAAGCTTTGCGAATCTCACACTGGTGGGACGCGTGATCTCGGCCCTCTTCGACAGTGGCACGATCGCTCTCACGGCGCTGCTGGCACTCGTGCTGATCCAGGATGAGCGGCCTGGCCGGCCTCATGCTTGGGCCGTGGCGCTGCTGGCTGCGGCTTTCGTGGTGTTTACTCCTCTGCAGTTGCAGCTTTCGCATTTTTACGCCGTCGATACTATTCTGGTCTTCTTTATTACGCTCACTATACTGGCGTGTGTGGCCCTGGTCAAAAGCGAACGGCCATTGCGCTGGGCGCTCTTGGCGGGCCTGGGCTATGGGCTGGCATTGGCAACGAAGTTTAGTGCCGCTCCCTTGATCGTCCCGTTAGGCCTGGCTTGTGGGCTGCGTTGGTGGCGTCAGGGATCTCTCGATGGATGGGAGCTGCTTCCACTGTCGCTGATCACGAGCGTACTGGTCTTTTTTGTAGCCATGCCCTATGCTTTCCTCGATGCTCGTGATTTTATCCAGCAGGTTTCGTTTCAGGGAGACCTTGCCCGTGGCCTGATTGATCTGCCCTATGTACGCCAGTTCGCTGGCACGATTCCCTATCTCTATGAGCTGCAAAATATGGTTCTCTGGGGCCAGGGCGTAACCTTGGGCCTGACTGCCCTCCTTGGCTTGCTCTGGCTCTGCTGGTCCCTGCTTACACGGCGCCAGCTTTCGGCCTGGCTTGTCCCGCTGGCCTGGATCTTGGTCTACGGGGCGATTACGGGCAGTTTCTATGTCAAGTTTATGCGTTATATGCTGCCGCTCTATCCCTTCCTGGCGCTGTTGGCCGCGCTGCTGGTGCTGCAGTTTCAGGATTGGTTGGGGCGATGGCTGGTTGGCGCTCTGCGGGAGGCCCAAGATACGCTCCGAGTTGGCCGTGTGCGCCTCGCGCGTGGCCTTGGCTATGGACTCCTGGGCTTCGTTTTGGCTGGCACGATTTTTCAGGGACTGGCACTGCTGAACGTCTACAGTGAGCCAAATACGAGAATAATGGCTTCTCGCTGGATATATAGCCATCTGCCTCCAGGCAGCGTGTTGACTTACGAGCAGTGGGACGATCCTTTGCCTGTCCCTGTCGATGGGCATGATCCCAGCATCTATCGTCAGGCAACCTACCTGAATGCTGCTGGTCAGCCCCAGACTGGCCTCGATCTCTACGGCGATGATACCCCGCAGAAGGCTTGTACGCTGGCCAAGCTCTTACCGACTGTCGATGCGATTACTATGCCTACTGATCGTCTCGATAAGTCGATCCCGCGCTTGCCCGCACGCTATCCGCTCACAATTCACTATTATCAGCTTCTGTTCAGTGGACAGCTAGGTTTCCATCTGGCTGCTCAGTTCGTGGTGCGCCCCCATCTCTTGGGAATTACGCTCGATGATAGCGGGGCCGATGAGAGCTATTCGGTCTTCGACCATCCGGTAGCCCGTATCTTTGTGCGCGATAGGCCCTATCCTTATACGCCGCAGCAGCTCTTTGAAAAGCTTGTGGCTGGGGTGCGCTGGCCTCAGCCTGTCACTTCACTGAGCTGCTCATTTGCGACTGCTTAGGGCGTAAGGGCTGCTACTCTGGGCTTCTATCGTAGGAGCGGAGTAGTTCACGGGACAGAATAGGGGGCAGATTCGTTGGTAGGTAATTGGAGGTAGGTGCTGGGAAGCAGCTGTAAGTACGGGTGAGTAGGCTGAGATGCCATGAGGAGAGAGTGAGAGATACCGGCTCCGAGCTAATCCCTGGCTAATGAAGCAGTGCCGCACGTGGGCACACGGTTGAATGAGGCGCTGATCATGATCCATGATTTAGGAGATAAGATCTTGACCCTCTTGAGGGGTCGGGCACATGGGTGGCCGCTGCAAGGGAGCTTCAGGGTCAGGAGCTGAGAAAACTGTGTTGGTACTGGTTGAGTGTTCCTATGCTTGATTTGCTCTTGATGTGGGCGTTGGTGGAGCTGCTGGGTGTGCTCTGCCTGCCGCTGACTGTGACTGTCTTGCGCAATCTCCCCGACCGTGGTTGGGCCTTTAGCAAGGCTCTGGCGCTGGCCCTCTTCGCCTTTTGTGTCTGGCTGCCTTTGATGTGCATTCAATCATGGCCATTTAGCCGCGCCTTTATTGGTGGGGTCCTCGTAGTGCTTACGATTCCCGCCCTCGCTGGTTTGCTCTCTACACGCGCGACTCTTGTGAAGCTGTTGCGGGAGAATGCGGGCTATCTTGCCAGTTGCGAGCTAGTCTTTTTGGGCATGGTCTTTCTGCTCGGCTGGATTCGCTCCTATGGCCCTGATATTCGCGGCTTTGAGATGTTTATGGATGAAGGCTTTATCGCCGCAATTATGCGCAGTCCGCATTTGCCGCCAAACGATATGTGGTATGCTGGCTACCCGATCAACTATTATTACTATGCCCACTTTACGATCGTGGTGCTGGCGAAGCTATTGGGGCAATCTCCTTCTATCGCTTTTAACACGGGTATTTGTATCTTTTTCGGCCTGACTGCGGTCAATCTCTTTGGGGTGACCTGCAATATCGTTGCCTGGGCCAAATATGTCCGCGCTGGCGGCCCGCCTCCAGATGATGGGCGTGTCGAGGGGCCAGCGCGCGCTTTCCCGCGTTTGACGGCGGCTATTCCCTACGGACTGCTGACGATGGCGCTTGGCTTGATTCTCGGTAATCTGGCCGCGACCCAACAGTGGTGGCGTGATCATGGCGATCTCAGTCAATTTGATTGGTTCGCTCCCTCGCGGGTGGTGGATAAGACGATCAATGAGTTTCCGGCGTTCAGCTTCCTGCTCTCCTGCTTTCATGCCCATGTCCTGGCCCTGGCGTTCACCATCCTGGCCATTGCTTTGGCTTTCAATCTCTTGCTGGAGCGCGAAGGTGTGGGGATGTTCATCTTTGGCCGTGGCTGGCGCCTGCCCTTGACGCTGGGCACAACGGCCCTGGTCATCGGCGCCCTCTTTACGATGAATGGCTGGGATTATCCAACCTATCTCGGTTTGGCCCTGGTCTGTATTGCTCTTCAGCAGTGGTTGGTTCATGAGCGTCGTTTCAAGGGAACACTGCTGGTGGATATTGCCGCGGCAGCGGTCCCGCTCATTATTCTCTCGTTGGCCTTCTATCTGCCTTTCTATTTGAGCTTTGTTTCACCATCCCAGGGCATCGGGGTCGTTGGCCCTGCCGATCGCTCGTCTCCTGGCCAGGAGATTCTGATCTATGGCCTGTTCGCTTTCGTCTTTGTCTCTCTGCTGGTGGCCTCTATAGTCAGGTTGCCTGCTTTTGAGGAAGAAGAGGAGACTTCAGTAGTAAGCGCAGAGCAGCCGGCGCCTGCTCCAGGCTGGCTTAAGTGGCTGGTACGCTTCAGTGGTCAGTGGCTGAGCTTCTGGGTGATTGCTTTGCTGGGCCTGGTGGCTCTCTTGTTGGTGCGCAATAGCGGTACGTTTGTTGCAGCGGGCGCCTTGGCAGCTGTTGGGGCTGTGCTGGTGCTCTCTCATCTGCGCGATCGGGCGCTGGCTTTCACTCTCTTGCTTGGCTCGTTGGCTTTTGCTCTGGTGGCTGGCTGTGAGGTGTTCTATCTGCGCGATGTCTTCGCTGATAGCTATCCACGCATGAATACAGTTTTTAAATTTTATTTCCAGTCGTGGGCTCAGCTATCGATCGCCTGTGGCGCAGCTCTCTTCTTTATCTTGGAGGCGCTGCGGCCAGGGGAGATGGCGACGTCGCTGCAGCGCCTCTTGCAGGAGGGCCTGCAGGTGGTCTGGACGGCGGCTCTCTGCCTCTTGTTGCTGGCCGGCGCGGTCTATCCAGTGGCGGGAAGTTATGCCCGCACGGATCATTTCGCGCAGCGGAGCAATAGTCTGGATGGCCTGGCTTATCTTGCTCAAACTGATCCGGGTGATTATGCCGCGATCCGCTGGCTCAATGCCCATGTGAGCGGTGACCCCGTGATTGTGGAGGCTGTTGGCCCGGACTATAGTGATTACGCGCGTGTCTCGGCCTTCACTGGTTTGCCGACGATTATGGGCTGGGTCGGCCACGAGTATCAGTGGCGTGTGAATTGGTTGAATAATCTAGCTTACGCCGCTGATTTTAATCGGCGGGCCACTGATGTGGCAACGATCTACACCAGTTCTCAGGCCGCGGCGGTTCGCTCGCTTCTGGCTCTTTATCATGTGAGCTATATCTACGTCGGGCCTCTGGAGTTAGCCAAGTATCAGACAATTAATTTGAGTCGATTCTCTTCTTTCCTTCGTATAGTCTACTCTGCTGAGGGTGTGACGATCTATAAGGTCACGTTGTCTTAAACGTGACTTTTGCCTTGCCTGCAACGGTTAGTTGAGGAGTTTGGGCCTTGAGTAGTTTGAAGCGGTTTGAGCGTCAGCCGGTCGATAGTCAGCGTCAGAAAGAGCTAGTCGCTGGCCCGGCTCTTGAAGAGGTTGGCTCAGCAGAACAGGGAGCTGTCCCTGCTCCTACTCAGGGGCGGCTGCCGAGACGAGATCGCAGGCCGTCTCGTGGGCAGGTGCTGGAGTGGGTGGCCTACGGAGTGGTGCTGGTAGTGGCGGCGGTGCTGCGGTTCTGGGACCTGGGAGCGCGTCCCTTGCACCACGATGAGAGTCTCCACGCTTACTTCTCCCTCCAGCTGATGCTGAATATTTTGAGTTATCATTATGACCCGCTCTTGCATGGGCCATTTCAGTTTCATGCGATGGCCCTGGTGTACAAGCTGGCGCAGTTGGTAGGGGTGCCGGACCAGGGGGTGAATACAACCACGGTCCGGCTGCTGGCGGCGACATTGGGCACGGTGCTGGTGGGGCTGCCCTATCTGCTGAGGCGCTCGTTGGGGAGGGTGGCAGCGTGGCTGGCGACGGTGCTGCTGGCGGTCTCGCCGAGCCTGGTGTACTACTCGCGGTTTGCGCGAGAGGATATCTACATGGCGTGCTTTACGCTGCTGCTGGTGGTGGGGCTGGTGAGGTATGTGCAGGAGAGGAAACTAGGGTGGTTGTTAGTAGGGGTGTTGGGGTTGGGGCTGTCGTATGCGACGAAGGAGGCGACGTTTTTGACGCTGGCGGTGGTGGGCAGCTATGGGCTGGGGGTAGTGGTATGGGAGATAGGGAGTCGGTGGGAGCTGAGGGAGAGGGTGAAGGGAGAGCCGCGCTGGCTGCCGAAGAGCTGGGCCCCACTGCTCCTGCTGGCCTATGCGCTCGTTGCTGCCCTCTTTGCCAGGTGGCTTCTTGGCTGGCTGCATAATCTCTCTTTCTATATTGCTGCTCATCAGCGTGCTGCTGACGATTTTGTGGCTGTGCTGAAGGATGATACGGCTCTGGTGGTGCCCTGGCTAGGGGTGGCTTTGGGCCTGGTGGTGTTGGTGATCTTGCTGCGGGAGATGTTCATGGGCGAGGCCGCGGCAGTGACCCCACGCTGGGGATGGCGCCAGCGGCTTGCTTGCTGGGTGGATGAGAAGAGGCAGCCGGTGCTGGCGACGCTGGTGAGGATGCCTTGGACCCATTGGTTCTTTGCTCTCCTGCTCTTCTGGGCGGTCTTTCTGGTCTTGTTCACGGTCCTCTTTACAAATGTGCGGGCTGGTATTGGTGATGGCATTTGGGGAGGCCTGTACTATTGGATTGAGCAGATTGCGGTCGCGCGTGGAGGGCAGCCGTGGTACTACTATCTGTTGCTGATCCCGCTGTATGAGCAGGTGGGGGTAGTCTTTGGGGTAGTAGGGATCGTGCGCTGTCTGGTGAGGCCGACGCGGCTGCGGCTGTGGTTGGTGTACTGGTGTGTGGGGAACCTGGTGCTGTATTCGTGGGCGGCGGAGAAGATGCCGTGGCTGGCGATCCATATCACGCTGCCGTTGATGCTGTTGGCGGGGCTGGGGTTGGAGCCGGCGGTGCGGGTGGTGCTGAGGTGGGGGCAGGAAGGCTGGAGGAGCTGGCGGGAGAGGAGGAAGGAGCGGGAGGCCGTGGGAGCGGAGGAGGGAGAGAGGGGGAGGGAGAAGTGGCCCGAGAGGGGGAGAGGGAAACAGGTGGGAGCGGTGGGAACGGTGCTGGTGGGGGTTCTGTTGCTGGTGCCGACGGTGCACAATATGTACGAGGTGACGTATGTGCATGCGGCGGATGCGCCGCATGAGATGCTGATCTATGTGCAGACGACGACGGATGTCAACACGGTGATGGCCAAGATCGACGAGCTGGATCACCGGCTCTATGGCGGTCGCCATCAGCTCCCCATCGGCGTGATGAATGATGCCGTCTGGCCTTTTATCTGGTATCTGCGGGACTATCCTCATGCTTGCTATAATTACCCTGCAGATTGCCCTAATCCCAGCAGCTACCCGGTCATTATTGCCGGAGGTGACAACCTCTATCTAGCTGAGAGCCAGTATGCTGATACGGCCACGCATACGGGGGCCTATCTTTTCCATCAGTATCATATGCGTACCTGGTGGGATGAGGGCTATAAACCGCCGCCCTGTCTACCGAGTAAAGCCAACAATAACTGTGCGGGGCAACAAACCTGGGGTGGCGTTGGGCCGTTGCTGTGGCTGAGCTATGGGGACAATCCGCCGCCGGGAGCGCATTTCAATCCAGTGCTGGCGGCAGAGCGCATCTGGGCCTGGTGGTGGCAGCGTCAGCCCTTTGGCGCGACCGATGGCGCTTACGATATGGGGCTGTTCATTAAAAAGGGCCTGGGGGTCGCTCCCTGAGCGGCAACCTTGCTGCTGGTCTTGTGATGGAGTGATAGACGAGGCCAGTCGCAGCGAAGATAGAACCGGGCAGGATCAACTTTTGACTACACTGTGGAAGGAGACCTCACTTGGACTTGAATGGAGAGCATGCGCGATCTCCTGCTGAGGAGTTTGCTGAAGCGCCCTCATCTGGGTCTCAGCAGCTACCCGCTGAGGTTCAAGGGCAGGAGGATACGCCTGTAAGCACGCAGGAAGCCATGCAGTCTGCCGAAGCAGGTCAGGATGACCAGTCTCTCTCTCAGGCTCGTGGTGATACTGGACGTGAAGAGACCAGTCTCAAGGCCAGGATGCGGACCATAAGCCGCGGGCAAGTGCTGGAGTGGGTGGCCTACGGAGTGGTGCTGGTGGTGGCGGCGGTGCTGCGGTTCTGGGACCTGGGAGCGCGTCCCTTGCACCACGATGAGAGTCTCCACGCTTACTTCTCCCTCCAGCTGATGAATCAGCTGGCCAATTGGGAGCATTGCTTTGCCTTCGGTGATTGCTACCACTATGACCCGCTCTTGCATGGGCCATTTCAGTTTCATGCGATGGCCCTGGTGTACAAGCTGGCGCAGTTGGTAGGGGTGCCGGACCAGGGGGTGAATACAACCACGGTCCGGCTGCTGGCGGCGACATTGGGCACGGTGCTGGTGGGGCTGCCCTATCTGCTGAGGCGCTCGTTGGGGAGGGTGGCAGCGTGGCTGGCGACGGTGCTGCTGGCGGTCTCGCCGAGCCTGGTGTACTACTCGCGGTTTGCGCGAGAGGATATCTACATGGCGTGCTTTACGCTGCTGCTGGTGGTGGGGCTGGTGAGGTATGTGCAGGAGAGGAAACTAGGGTGGTTGTTAGTGGGGGTGTTGGGGTTGGGGCTGTCGTATGCGACGAAGGAAGCGACGTTTTTGACGCTGGCGGTGGTGGGCAGCTATGGGCTGGGGGTAGTGGTATGGGAGATAGGGAGTCGGTGGGAGCTGAGGGAGAGGGTGAAGGGAGAGCCGCGCTGGCTGCCGAAGAGCTGGGCCCCACTGCTCCTGCTGGCCTATGTTCTCATCGGCGGCGGAATGGCCCTGCTGCTCTTCCGCTGGCTCCATAATCTCTCACTCTACATCACGGCTCATCAGCAAACGTCAGATGCCTTCGTGGCTGCTCTGAAGGATCGCACCGTTCAGGTCATCCCCTGGTTAGGGATCGCTCTGGGCCTGGTGGTGTTAGTGATCTTGCTGCGGGAGATGTTCATGGGCGAGACCACGACCGAGGCTGCAGAGCAAGAGCAGCGGCGAGGCCTCGCGCGTTGGGTGGATGAGAAGAGGCAGCCGGTGCTGGCGACGCTGGTGAGGATGCCTTGGACCCATTGGTTCTTTGCTCTCCTGCTCTTCTGGGTCATTTTCCTGGTCTTGTTCACGGTCCTCTTCACCAATATCAGAGGGGGTATTGGTGATGGCATTTGGGCAGGTATCTACTACTGGCTTGAGCAGCAGCAAGTCGCGCGTGGAGGGCAGCCGTGGTACTACTATCTGTTGCTGATCCCGCTGTATGAGCAGGTGGGGGTAGTCTTTGGGGTAGTAGGGATCGTGCGCTGTCTGGTGAGGCCGACGCGGCTGCGGCTGTGGTTGGTGTACTGGTGTGTGGGGAACCTGGTGCTGTATTCGTGGGCGGCGGAGAAGATGCCGTGGCTGGCGATCCATATCACGCTGCCGTTGATGCTGTTGGCGGGGCTGGGGTTGGAGCCGGCGGTGCAGGTGGTGCTGAGGTGGGGGCAGGAAGGCTGGAGGAGCTGGCGGGAGAGGAGGAAGGAGCGGGAGGCCGTGGGAGCGGAGGAGGGAGAGAGGGGGAGGGAGAAGTGGCCCGAGAGGGGGAGAGGGAAACTGGTGGGAGCGGTGGGAACGGTGCTGGTGGGGGTTCTGTTGCTGGTGCCGACGGTGCACAATATGTACGAGGTGACGTATGTGCATGCGGCGGATGCGCCGCATGAGATGCTGATCTATGTACAGACGACGACGGATGTCAACACGGTGATGGCCAAGATCGACGAGCTGGATCGCCGGCTCTATGGCGGTCGCCATCAGCTCCCTATCGGCCTCACTGACGATGCAACCTGGCCCCTGATCTGGTACCTGCGGGACTATCCCAATGTCTGTCTTGAATACCCCAATGGCTGCCCGGCAACAGCCAAAAACATCCCTGTCATCATTGCCGGTGGCGACAGCATCGCCAATGGTTTCCAGCAGCAATACGCAGGTCCCAATGGCGACTATCTCTATCACCAATATCAAATGCGATCCTGGTGGGATCAGGGCTACATGCCTCCGCCCTGCATTCCCAGCGCAAAGCAGCAGTGTGGTCCACCAGCCCCCTATGTTGGAGTAGGGCCGTTGCTGTGGCTGAGCTATGGGGACAATCCGCCGCCGGGAGCGCATTTCAATCCAGTGCTGGCGGCAGAACGCATCTGGGCCTGGTGGTGGCAGCGCCAACCCATAGGAGAGAACGCAGGCTATTACCCAATGGCCCTGCTCATCCGTAAGGGTCTGGGGGTAACTCCTTAAGCAGTCGGTCACGCTCAGTCCAACCGGAAACCACCCAGACGGAGCATCTTCTCCGTCTGGGTGGTGAAGGAAGCAGCGCGCTGCTCTATGCTCAAGCTACCGACTGAGACTTACGAGCAGTGCGGGAAGAGTTTCAAACAAAGCCCCGTTCCCTCAGAAAGCGTACTAACTCGCGAGCTAGCTCCTCGGGAGGGCCTTCGACCAGGCGAACCTGTCGCCTGGCGGTGCCGCCAGTGATGATCTCTCCAATGCGCTCGAAAGGGCTAAGCTGGCTATTGGGAATAGGGATGCGATGAGGACGAGGGCGGGGCGTACGAACCTCCACGATGGTCGTCTCGTCTGCCTCGGGATCTGCCACGAACCCTGGCAGATCCAGGGGATTGCACACAGCAATCGTGGCCTGCAAGGCAGCCAGATGAGCGGGCAGCGAAGGATAACGTGGCTCATTGAGCGTTTCATGCGTGGTTAGCAGCAGAGGAGGCTCAGCGCGCAGTCGCTCGCGATAGCCGCGTTCTAAGCGACGAGTCACCTGCAAAACAAGCCGCCCGGCGTCCTGATGCGCCTCCAGTCCTATCACCCCGGTGATTTGGGGCAAGCCCAGATAGGCCGCCAGCGCGGGACCTACTGTCCCGGAAGCCCAGTCGCTGCTTTCCTCCCCGCAGAAGATCACGTCGGGCAAGGAAGAATCAACGCGCAGGCGAGCCGCCAGGGCGGCTGCGATCGTCAGCGGCCCCCAATTGACAGCATGTGGATGCCAGAGGCGCTCAACGGTATCAGCTCCCATTGCCAGAGCGACGCGCAGCACCTCTTCGCTCTCGCTTGGCCCCAGCGTCAGCGCAAAGACCGAGCCTCCTAGCTGTTCCTTCAAACGGAGTGCAGCCTCCAGCGCACAGGCATCAGCAGCGTTCAAGGTTTGTACAAAGCGTTCGGTATCAACCTCTCCACTAATGGGATCGACATACACTGAACTGCTATCGGGAGCCTGTTTCAGGCAGACAGCGACGCGCATGGTCTCTCCTTCGTTGTTGATCCTTCCTTGTGATCAGACCCAGCTCGATCAAGAAGGCCTGCTTACGAAGCCCGGAAGCTGACTCCCCAGCCTCCCCGTGGATAATCCCACTCGATGGCCTTCCGCTCGCAGGCAACATAGCAGGTGCCACACTCCAGACAATGCTCGTAGGAAAAGTGCATCTCGCCACCGAGAATCTCAAACAACCCTGCAGGACATACATAGACACAAGGAGTTAAATCGCACCCCCTACAAGCTTCAGTATTGACGCGAATATGAGGTGTTTTATCGACTTTGAAGCGCACTAGCTCCAGGAGCTCTTCGATGGGTTGGGTTGCCACAGGATCAGAAGCGATCGGTTGCATGATAGTTTGTACTCCTATGTCCCCTAAGCGCGCAAAAGCGTAAGGCCAGCATCTTCAGAGACGATGCTCACTCAGAAGAAGAGAGCGCGCCCAGCCTGCCACCCATCGCGCAGGAGGGTCCAAAGCGAGACCTTGCCGCGCAACGTTCTCAGAATTGTCGATCCTAGCTTCTTACGCGGCTTACCTTCCGAGCGAAAGACCTGCTCAGCAGCCTGACACAACAATTCAGGATAGAGGTTCTGGAGTCGCTCATTGTTCACGAAAGCAGGCGTTAGCCTGAAGCGTTGCAGATCCTGCAAGACAAAGGACTGTTCCAGGCGCTTCTGATAGCCTGCCAGACTTGCCGCGGAGAAATCGCCATGCTGATGGGCCTCCAGAGCCGTTTCAGCGGCAGCCAGACCCGACGCAACAGCGAAGTTCATGCCTTCCAAGAAGATGCCAGCGGCGAAGACCAGAGCGGCGGCATCGCCGGCCACCAGCAAGCCGGCGCGAGACAGGCGGGGTACAAGCTGCCAACCTCCCTCGGGAATCATATGGGCCGAGTACTCCAAGGTCACGCCATCCCGGACCAGCGGAGCGACCGCCGGATGCTGCTTGAAGCGATCAAGCAGCTCATACGGTTTGACTCGATGTTGAGCAAGGGAAGCGATCTGAACAATAATACCAAGCGAAAGCGTTTCCCGGTTGGTGTACAGAAAGGCTCCGCCTTTGACGATACCCGTAGCCTCACCCACATACTCGCTCGCCATGCCCTCATCGCCAGTCAGATTGAAACGCTCCTCGATCGTACGCGCGCCGAGACGCAGCACCTCCTTGACGCCCAGGCTCATTTCTTCTGCAGAAAACTCCCGCTGCAAGCCAGCCTTTTTGGCCAGGAAAGAGTTAGCACCATCAGCGGCGATGACCACGGGAGCATAGAGGGCGCCATTCTCGCGCCGACACTGTACCCCTACAACTCGCTCTCCCTCGTAGAGCAGATCATCGACTACGGTCGAAGTAATGAGCAAAGCACCGGCCTCAACTGCCTTACCGGCCAACCAGCGGTCAAATTTGGGACGCAGCAGCGTCACCCCATTGTAAGGAGGAGCGGCAAAATGGCGACTACGGAAATCGAGCGAGAGAGCGGCTTCCTTCCCCAGAAAGGTCAAGACTCGGCGGGTGACATAGCGTTCGAAAGGGGCCTCTTCCCAGAAAGTGGGGAGCAATTCGGCCAGCAGGCCAGGAGCGTAGAAGACAGCCCCAGAGACATTTTTGGCACCTGGGTACTCACCACGCTCGATCAACGCTACGCGCAAACCAGCGCGCGCGAGCACCAATGCTGCGCTACTGCCCGCTGGCCCAGCGCCCACGACAATTACATCAAATTGCTGCTTCTGCTGCTGCACATACATCGCTTTGTCTCAGCTTTCGTTATCATCCAGAACCGCTGCTATGCGCTCGCCCGGTGCCAGCGGAGCGCGCTCAAGCGCTCCGCCTCCGCGCTGCACTGCTCATAGCGACCTTGCCAGCCAGCCAGCCAGCGCCGGGGAAGGTGAGAGAGCTGAGGGAATGCTGGCCTGAGCCAAATCAGACGGGGTAGCACTCCAGACTAATTCACCCCGTCTCGCCTTCGCGCGGTCCAGCTTCCCTCTCATTCCCTGCCATGACAGCGGCCTAGGAATGCAGCAGAACGATCTTCCCTGTGACCTCGCCGGCTGCCAAAAGTCGATGCGCCTCGGCCACCTCACTGATCGGCATGACACGGGCGATGATCGGCGTCACCGCCTTTTCAGCGATCAGCTGCAGGATGCGCTGCTCATTCGCGGGAGACGTGCGCAGAGTGCCTCCTCCGATGACAGTCACTCGCTTCAGGCGCCAGGACTGCGTATCAACGGTAGACTGTTGACCGCCCAGGTTACCAATCAACACCACTCGCCCATCGTTCACGCAGGCATCGATGCTATCCTGAAGCGTAGTGCCGACGAGTTCGATAACCAGGTTAACGCCGTGGGCGTTACGCACCACCTGACCGACCTTCTCCTCACGATAGTTGACGATCATATCAGCTCCCAGGCGGCGTAGCGCCTCGGACTTCTCCGCGTTACTGGCGGTCGTAGTGACCCAAGCTCCGATGTGCCTGGCAAACTGAATGGCCCAGGTGCCGACACCGCTCGCTCCCGCCCACACAAGCACACGCTCGCCTGCCTTGAGATTGCCCAGATCAAACAGAGCGGCCCAGGCTGTTGAAGCTGCTAGACCTGCTGCTGCCGCCTGCTCGAAAGAGACATCAGCGGGAATGCGCACGAGATGAGACGCGGGTACCGCAATCCGGCTGGCATAGCCACCCCCGCCGCGAGCCTCCGGCGCCCGCGTGGTGAGCACGCGCTCACCCGCCTTAAAGCCATTGCTGTCCGCAACTACTACACCCGCTGCCTCTAGACCTGGCGTATAAGGCAAGTTCGGGACCGGCCTGCTGCCCGCCCGCTGAAAAAGGTCTAGACGGTTCACCGTCGTCGCCTTCACATCGACGAGGACCTCATCTGCGGCGGGAACAGGGTCCGGGACGTCGCGCAGTTCCAAAACTTCGGGTCCGCCGTAACGAGCAAATTGCACAGCTTTCATGGCAATGTCTCTTGCTCCTCGCTTCTCGTGAATCGTCAGGATATGTTGCTCCTGGCAGATATCATTGTATCCATTCTATGTGACGGGTGGCAAAGCCAGAGAAAAGAGGATCAGCCAACCGCCGGTCAATGAGGAACAGACAGATAGGCAGGCATGGAAAAGCCATCGGCTAAGCTGTTCAGGCTTCAGGCACCTACTGGCTCTTCTTGCAGGAGCTGGATGGCCCGCCGGAGAATCTCTCTGGCATCCCCCAGGAGTCCGAGATCAGCCAAGGCAAAGATCGGCGCATTGCGATCAGGGTTAATGGCAATAATAGTCTGGGCCTCCCGAATGCCACTGGTGTGTTGAGCTGCGCCCGAAATACCGCAGGCAATGTAGAGTCTTGGACTGACGCTTTTGCCGGTCGCCCCGATTTGGCGCTCCGGCTCAATCCAGCCACGATCAGTAGCGACGCGACTGGCTCCGACGGCAGCCCCCACCAGACGGGCAAAAGTCGCGATCTCGGCAAAGCCTTCGCGACCAACTCCCCGACCTCCAGCGACAATTTTCTCGGCTGCCTCAAGCTCTACTTCCTCTGCTGCCGGAGCCTCGATCCCGATGTGCTGCAGACGCGAGCGTTGCTCTTCAACTGGCAGGGAGGGCCGATAGAGGATCTTCTCCGGCAAGGGCCTTCTCTGTTGAGAGCTTGAGGCTGGTGGCGTGCCCCGTGTGCCTGGGGCAAAGGTGACCAGCGCAGGCCGCCTCTGCAGCCGTGTGCGAGTCTGCACATAAGCCCGCCCCCCATAAAGTGCCCGCAAGCTCAAAAGCGCGTTTTGCTCCAAAGAGAAACCCAGACAACGCGCCACAAAGGGTAAGCCGAGCTGCGCCGCCAGACGGGGGGCCCAGTCCTGGCCATTGGCAGTGGCACTGGTTACGATCAGTGTCGGAGTGCGCTCTCTGATCAACCAGCTCAACGCTGCTACATAGCTCTCGGTTGTGTAGCGCTCCAGGGCAGGGTGCTCCAAGATATAGAGGCGCTCAGGCACGATGGTCCTGAAAAAGGCTTCGGGGCTCTCTTCTGCTGAGGAAAGGTGCGGGGCACGCAACTGCACCGCACACAGTTGCAAGCTCCCTGCCTGTTGGTTGACGACTTCTTGCGCCTCAGCGAGCACTTCCTGATTATACTCAGGGGGCAGACCCTCTTGTTCCTGTAACACAACCCAGAGTTCAGCCAAGCTCTCACCTCACATGAGCGCCGCTTCATCTGCAGCACTTCAAACTAGATTCATTAGTAGATGATCGTCATCCAGATCGGGGGATCTAGAGCCGGCCCCTGGCCCTGAGCACCTGGGTCACGAGTACAAACATCGCATGCGACCAGCCGAGGGGCATAATCCAGCAGGGTTGGCCATCCTGGCGGCTGATCTGCTCGGGGAGCAAATCGAGAGCAGTGCGATGATCAACGGCCCACCGATAGAGCTGCTCGGCTGCGTCTAAATCGCCGGCCAGAGCCTCATACCAGGCCAGCCAGAGAGTGCATAGTATCCAGGGATTGCCGCCGCGGTAGCTATCTCCCTGATAGCGCAGGATGCCGCCAACAGGACTACGCAGCCGCTCGGCGATCGCGCGGGCAGTGGCCTGTACTCTTGGGTCTGTAGGGGCAAAGACGCCAAAGGGAACGGCCAGACCCAGGATAGAGATATCGAGCGTTGGATCTGCGCGGCGTGCGCGCCAGCGTCGACCTCTGATCTCAATAGCCATCTCATCGGCAGCCAAGGGGGCCATGTCCTCGCTCTCAAGCGGTGCCACTTTCAAGCGACCGCCACGCAGGAAGTGCCCTGCGGAAGCGCTCCACAGGTGCTGCTCGATCGCCTGTTTTAAGCGAGCGGCGGTCTCCTGCCAGCGCTGGGCCTCGGCCTCCTGTCCCAGTAGGGAGGCCAGACGAGCGAGCGCAGTGAAGCCGGCCCAGGTCGTGGCACAAGCATAGGTGCTAATGCCATCGAACTCCTCCCACAGATCCTTAGTGACTGGGGCCAGGCCTGTTTCCGCGTCAAGCTCGCGCAGCATATAGTCGCCGGCCCGCCTCAGCGCTGGCCAGACCGAGCGAGCGTACTCCACATCACCTGTGAGATCGATGTGCTGACCCACAGCCCAGACAACAATACCGATCTCATCGAATTGGATCAAGCCCCAGGTCGGTGCCAGATTCCCACGGGTATCGTAACGCTGGTACCAACAGCCAGAAGCTTCCTGGGTCCGTAAAGCCCAATCAAAGAAGGCGCGAGCACGCTCGTGCTCTCCGGCCACATCGAGAGCATGGGCATTATACGCGCCGTCGCGTGGCCAGCACATTCCGTAGCCCCCACTGGAACGAAAGGTCGGGTCCATCTCTGGGGCGGCAAGAATCGCTCCTGTCTCGCGATCGCTCAGCAAATGAAGCACTAATAGAGATCGCTCATAAAGATGTTTAATATCGTCATTAATGACATTGAGAGTAAATCGCGCGCAATGCTGCCGCCAGTAGGTAAGCGTCTCCTCAAGTAACTGACTGCTCTTATCTCGCTGCTGAGAGAGGAGCGTACGCGTGGCCTCTAGCGTGCGACCGAAAGAGAAGAGCAAAGCACCGCTGCAGCTCGCCCCTGGTGCCAGCTCACCAATGGCATGGCGAAGAACCGCTGCCACCTGACCAACGGCGAACTCCTGGCGGCTATAGCGCTGCTCGGCGGCCATCTCGAAGACAACATCGACAACGCCGGGACGGCTCTGCTCACAGGCAAAATCGGCTACGGGCCAGTTACTGCCCAGAGTCAGATAGCGATCAGCATGGAAAAAGGTCAGCAGCTCCGTCTCAGGATCGTACCAGGCGCAGTTGCCTGCTGGGCGCAAATCGATATCAACTGCAGCATAAGTGACTAGACTGCAGCGCAGAGGAGCCTGACCTCGATTCGTCAAGCTTAGCTGGATCACAAGCAGGTCGTGCTCAGGGTGGACAGCAAGCTGCCGCTCAACAACTAAGCCCAGATCAGGCCGCTCCGAGCGCGCGCTGACCACGGGACTGGCGGGCACATAGCCCAGCTCGTGCGACCAGCCTTCTTCTGCCAGCCAACTCACAGACGTTGCGCCATCCTCACGCTCGACCTGTACTCCCTGCAGCAGAGAACGTAGATGCGGTCCGCCGTCAATATGTGGATAGAAGCATTGTACGGGAGTGGCCGTCTCATCCAGGCAAACCAGCACTCTGCCATTGCCGAGGAGCGCGCTATAGAGCCAGGCCAGGCTCAAGGCCCGTTCTGGCGGAAGTGGCGGCACACTAGCACGCCGGGCAGGTGGCTCTGTCAAATAGTTGGCGTTGATGCCAGCACTGAGCTGGGCGGCAAGATCGGAGGAAGGCAAGCCGCCAGAGGTGGGAACTTGCCCCCCCTGCTCTTCTGGTGAGAAGGAAGAACGCTCAACAGACATACCTACTCCACAAGCAACATTTGGCCTAGCGTGACCCGCCACACTGGCTGAGGGCCAGCCTCTGCCGAGCAGGAGACAACCAGGCGAAATCTGGGCCCCTGGCGCCCTCGCTGAGTTCAGCGCGGCGGATTTCCCTGTATTGTAGCATCCAGAGCGAAATCGGCAAGCCTCAGAGCCTTCTTGGTCCAGCAGACACCGCGAGAGCAAGGCAAGACAGGGCTTGCCTTAGCTGCCGTCGACGGGCGAGAGGCCCTCAAGAGTCAGCGCCCGCCCGATGCGTTCGCCATCGAGGATGGCATGTTCGACCCTCCGTGGCGCCAGGCAGTCCCCTATTCGATAGAGCCGGGCCACCCGCCCCTTAAGGCGCAGATAGAGAGCGTCGTCAGCAACCTGGGGCGCCACCACCACTACTAAAGCCAGATCGTCGATAGTGCGGGCCTGGCCCGTATAGTTATTGACAATCGTCGCTCCTCCAGGCTGTAAGGCTGCCAGATAATGGTGAGGAGTAAAGACGGCGCCGTGAGCCAGCATGCGACGATACCACAGCTCGATATCCAGCGTCACGCTAAGGTCGCCTCCTACGTAGAACTGCGGTGTGACCACCTCGACCTGACAGCCACGCTCGGCTAACAGCTCGGCTACGCTTGTCGCCTGGTGGAAGCCAACTTGATCATAGACCAGAACGCGCTGACCGGCTGCCGCTGTCTTCTCTCCCATCAGCACTTGCCAGACGTTGGCCACATGGGGAAGATCGCCGCCGGGCACCGGAACCGGCCCGGGCCGTGAGCCGGTGGCGATGATTACCGCATCTGCTTGCTCTCCCAGAACCAAATCGGCATCGACCTCGGTGCCTGTGATGACCTCAACCCCTACCTCGGCCAGCTCGCGCTGAAGATTACGCGCGGCATCGCCAAATTCTACACGGCCAGGCACGCGCACAATAAGATTGATCTGGCCTCCGGTCTCAGACTGGCGCTCATACAGGCGGACCAGGCCCCCGCGCTGGGCCAGAACCTTAGCCGCCTGCATACCGGCTGGTCCGCCGCCGACCACCAGGATGCGCGGGCGACGAGCACCGCTCCGCCATGAGGGCCGGGCAGGTAGAGGTCGAAAGCGTAACTCGTTGCCTGTCGCCGGTGTCTGGATGCAGCCTAGACTCAGATTCAGGCCCATGCGTCCGATGCAATACTGGTTGCAAGAGATACAGAGGCGGATGCTCTCGCTATGTCCCTCGCGCGCTTTGCGGGCAAAAGCAGGATCGCAGATCTGACCGCGCACGACGTCAACCATGTCCGCTAATCCCTCGCGCAGAATCCGCTCTGCCTGGACAGGGTCCTTGATACGTCCCGTGCAGAAAACGGGGAGCTGCACCACCTCACGCAGGCCTGCCGAAACGAAGAGCTGATAGCCGGGCGGCGTGTGCATCGATCCCTCAACCATATAGAGATTATGGAATTCGCCGATGCTGGTATTAATGAAATCAAGCTGCCCAGTAGCCTCCAAGCGGAGGGCAATCTCACGCACATCGGCGAACGTCAGCCCCCCGGGAATCAGCTCATCGCCGCACAAACGAATCCCCAGCGGGAAGTCGCGACCAACCTCGGCCCGGATCGCCTCAATAACTTCCAGCACGAAGCGCAGACGGTTCTCCAATGAACCACCGTAGGCATCCTGGCGCCGATTATAGTACGGAGAGAGAAATTGACGAATCAGAGAACTATGCGAGGCTTGCAATTCGGCCCCATCGAAACCGCCCTCGCGTACATGACGAGCCACCAGAGCGTAGCCGCGCACGATCTCGGCGATCTCTTCCGGCTCGATCTCCTTGCACATCTCGCGGTGGATAGGATCGACCAACGGCGAAGGGCCGAGTACAGGGCGGCGCGAGTAGATACTACTCGCTTGCATGCCGTTATGATTGAGCTGAGCGAAGATGCGCGTTCCATACTCGTGGACGGCACGCGTTAGACGGCGGTAAGCGGGAACTACCCGGGGATCGAAGCCGTGGATCAATTTCTGATAGGCCCAGTCGCTAGGGTGTACCGATTGCTCCTCTGTAATAATCAACCCGCAACCGCCACGGGCGCGCTCGACATAGTAGGCGGTCAAGCGCGGACCAGGCTGATTCTCCTCAGCCAGATTGGTCAAATGGGCGGCGAAGACGATGCGATTCGGAACCACGACTGTGCCGATGCGCAACGGCGTAAACAGATACTGAAACTGGCCTGCCATTGGCGGACCCTCCTGCTCTGCTCGGGCGCCTGCTAACGCTCAGGCCCATAAGCCTGCCTGGCGCCCCTCTGCGATCGCCTGCTCAATCCGGCGGGGCGCCACACAGTCGCCGGCCCGGCGCAGACGAGCGAGGCGCCCTTTCAAGGCAAAGTAGAGATCCTGATCGGGCTGCTCATAGACTCCCAGCACGACCATATCTGCGGGCAATGCACGCTCACCCAGGGCAAAGCGGTCGCGCACGATCACCTGTCCAGGCTCGATGCGCACAACACTTGTATGAGTGGTCAGAACCGCCCCGCGTGGCAGCACCCGCCCTAGCCAGGCCGGCAGATCGTAGGTGGCAACCAAGTCGCGCCCGACATACCAGTCTTCAGTGACAATCTCGATCTGCCAACCTTCTTCCGCCAGCAGCTCCGCTACCGAGAGGACCCCATGCGAGGCCGTCTCATCGATCACGACAGCCCGTCGAGCGTTCCCATGTACTCGCTCGCCGCGCAGGATACGGCGCACATCCAAGACGTGTGGAAGATCATGTCCAGGGATCGGTAGCAGACCCTGGCCCGCCTTGGCTCCTGTAGCCACCAGCACGGCACCCGGACGCTGCTCCAGCAGCCAGGCGGCATTGACGGCCCTTCCCATCTGTAGCTCCACACCGAGGCGCTCGCATTCCTGTACCAGGTAGTCGATAATACGGCGCAGGGAGGCGCGTCCTGGGGCCTGGGCGGCCAGCCTCACCGCTCCGCCTGGCTCCGACTCGCGCTCGAAGAGCACAACTCTACGTCCGCGCAAAGCGGCAGTCCGCGCTGCCTCCAATCCTGCTGGCCCAGCTCCCACAATAACAAAGGCTTCGCTCAGCGATAGCTGATTGACTGGAGAAAACTGACTCGGATGATGGGCGGGTGGCTCGTGTTCGCTTAGCAAGGAGGCGGGCGCTGGCCAGGGATGGAGCACGTCGGGATTGACGTTGCAGCTCAGGGCTGCGTTGAGCAGACCCCGCACCTGGCAGCCCTGGTTACAGGCCAGGCAAGGGCGTACACGCTCCGCCTTGCCTGCCTGAGCCAGGCGGGGCAGGGCGGGATCAGCGATCAAAGGCCGGATCATTTCCACGCCATCCGCTTGGCCGGCTGCTATAATAGCCTCCGCTTGCCCGGCATCCATAATGCGACCGGCGGCAAAAACGGGGATAGAGACGGCCTCTTTCACGGCTGCCGCCAGCTCTACCGCATAGCCGGGGGCCACATGCATTGAGGCGTGGAAGGGAAACAGATGGGTGCTCAGAATGCTCCCTTGCGTCACGGTCAGATAGTGGACCCGGCCTGTTTCTGCCAGGCGGCGTGCAATCTCAATCCCTTGCTCTGGAGTAATACCGGCCCAGGGGGCCAGCTCATCGACGCAGAGGCGCACTCCGAGGACATAATTGCCTCCCAGGACGGCAGCCACGGCCTCGATGGTCTCCTGGAGGAAGCGCAGGCGATTCTCTAGTGATCCACCATAGGCGTCGCTGCGCTGGTTAGTCAACGGTGAGAGAAACTGACGTAACAGTGAGCGATCGGAGACCTGCAACTCTACCCCGTCGGCCTCACCGCGCACGGCATGGCGAGCAACCAGCGCGAAACCCTCGACCACGGCGCGAATGTCCTCCAGCTCCATCGCCTTGGGAACCTCGCGAGTAGCTACATCGGGTACGGCCGAGGGGGCCCACAGCTCACGCTGGTGATGATCGCTCACGCCTTGCTGACCATTGTGGTTCAGCTGAACAAGCGTCAGCGCCCCTGCAGCGCGCAGGCGAGCGCTCACCCGGGACAAGGCTGCCGGGGTCTCAGGCAAATAGCCGAGCAGCGCGGCCTCATAGGGAAGGTCAGAGGGATGGACGATGTGCTCCTCTAGCACGATGGTGCCTACGCCGCCTTCAGCTCGACTCGCGTAGTAGTCGCCGTGCTGCTCGCTGAGCAAATGATGGCGGGCAAAGTTTGTCGTATGGCTCCCGAAAATCAGGCGATTGCGCGCTTCACGCGGCCCAATACTGAGAGGTTGAAACAGTTTCGTATCCATGCTCATCATGGCCTAGGGCGGCTTTGCCTCCAGCGGCGGTGCCAGTGCCGCCCATATTCACTGACACGAGAGCAATCGGTTGAGTCTCTCAAGCTGGTAGCTCAGATCACCAGGTCTAGATCCAATGAGTGGCCTAGGCCCAACGTACCAGGCCCATGTCATGCTTTCCGGCTAACAGCGGATGATTAGGCAGCACACGCACGCCATAGACCAGGCTGCCGCTCTCTTCCGGTTGGAGGCGGGCTTCATAGCGATAAGAGCCATCCTGTTCCTGATGCCGATACTGCATAGGAATAGCTCGCTGGCTGGTGACCTGCTCACCGTCGCTGCTCTCGCCGTAGACTAGCTCGACCAGGAGATCATCTGGTGTAATCTCTTGTGCGCGGACCCAGGCACGCACCTCAATGCTTTCACCTAGACTGAGCTGACCCTCACGCCGTCCCTCGACGTAGAGCGCCAGGCTATCCCAGTGTCGCTGAATGCGCTCTTTCCACTGAGCCAGCGCCCGAGCCAGCTCATAGGCGTTCTGTTCAACGCGCTGGCCCTGCTGGATCTGTGGGACATAAAAGCGCGTAGTATATTCTTTCACCATCCGTCGAGTGCTAAAGTGAGGGGCACAGGAGCGGATCGCTTCTTTCATATAGCTTATCCAGCGATGGGGGAGGCCACTATTGGCCAGATCGCGTTCATAGTAGGTAGGGATGATCTCACCCTCTAGCAAGTCATAGAGTGACAGGCTATCAGCTTCATCCTGGATATCGGGATTATGATACTCACGCTCCTCGCCGATAGCCCAGCCGTTGCGCCCGTTATAAGCCTCTGCCCACCAACCATCGAGCACGCTGCAGTTAGGTTGTCCATTCAAAGCGGCCTTCTGACCACTGGTGCCGCTCGCTTCATGAGGGCGGATCGGATTATTCAACCAGAGGTCCGTACCCGCCACCAGATAGCGAGCCATATCGATATCATAGTTTTCAAGGAAGATCACCTTACCGCGGAAATCATCGCTACGCGAGATGCGATAGACCTGCTCGATCAGCGCCTTGCCTGGCTCATCGGCAGGATGAGCCTTACCTGCAAAGATGATCTGCACAGGACGCTCAGGATTATTCATAATCCGCTTCAAGCGCTCCAGGTTGCGGAAGATCAACGTTGCGCGCTTATACGTAGCGAAGCGGCGTGCGAAGCCGATCAACAAAGCATCGGGATCAAGCATGCGCTCAAACTCTGCCATCTGCAGCGGTCCCTCGCCCAGGCGCAGATGTTGCTGCTTCAAGCGACGGCGCACGTAGTCGATCAGCAAGCGCTTCCGCTGCAAATGCACCTGCCATAGCTCCTCATCGGGGATCTCCAGCACGCGATTCCAGAGATCCGGCTCATCGACGTGCTCGGCCCAATCTGGTCCCAGATAGCGCTGAAAGAGAGCATTCATCTCAGGGGCTACCCAAGAGAGGGTATGGATACCATTCGTGATTGAATCGATGGGCACCTCATCGGGGTCAACGCCTGGCCAAAGGAACTGCCACATACGGCGCGAAACAGCCCCATGCAGCTTACTCACCCCATTATGCTGTCCTGTCAGGCGCAGAGCCAGCACGGTCATCCCATAGGTTGGTCCCCAGCCATGATCTTCGCGCGCCACCTCCAGAAACTGCTCGCGCGAAAGGCCGAGCTGTCCCCAGTAGGTATTGAAATACTTATCAATCAAATCGTAGCTGAAAGTATCGTTACCTGCGGGTACTGGGGTGTGCGTTGTAAAGAGAGAGCTAGCGGCCACCACCTCGCGCGCTTCACGAAAAGTCAGGCCACAGGCCACCAACTCGCGACAGCGCTCCAGATTGAGAAAAGCGGCATGGCCTTCATTGATATGCCAGACAGCAGGAGAAATGCCCAAAGCGCGCAGCGCGCGCACTCCTCCGATGCCTAGCACGATTTCCTGAGAAATGCGCATCTCACGGTCGCCGCCGTAGAGGCGAGCCGCCAGCTCACGATCAGCGGGGGCATTCGGCTCAACATCGGTATCCAGCAAATAGAGAGGAATACGGCCTACCTGGACGCGCCACACCTTAGCGTGGATACGTCGCCCCGGCAAATCGACACTAATCAGCACCTCGTTACCATCGGGGCCACAGGCTGGAGTGGCCGGCACCTGAGAGAAGATCAGCTTATCGTAGAAAGCTTCCTGAATACCCTCGCGAGTAATGCTCTGCCGGAAGTAGCCCTGGGGGTAGAGAAAGCCCACTCCCACCAATGGCAGACCCAGATCGCTGGCCTCCTTGCAATGGTCTCCCGCCAGAATGCCCAGGCCGCCGGAGTAAATAGGCAGCGCCTCATGCAGGCCAAACTCAGCCGAGAAATAAGCAATCACGCATTGGGTCAGCTCCGGGTAGGTGCGCGCGAACCAGGTGCTGCCCGGCGCCGGGTGCATATAGCGATCGAATTCCTCCAGCACCCGATCATAGGCCTGCAGATACTGCGGATTATGCGCAGCCTTCTCTAAATACTGTGGCCGCACCTCACTCAGGAAGTGGACAGGATTATGACCAACCGTCTCCCACAGCTCAGGGTCCAGTGTGCTGTACAGTGCGCAGGCTTCGGGGTGCCAGCTCCACCATAGATTATAGGCAAGCTCATAGAGGCGACTAATACGGGCGGGCATGATAGGGAAAACAGTCATGCGTCCGAATACTTTCACGGAAATCAAGCTCCCTTTCTTCGCTTACTGGACTGGCTTCTGGGCGGCGCTTACCACACAGACACAAGCGAGAGGTCAGAGGCTACAATGGCCGGCCTCTCGCCCTAGGGCTAAGCAACAGTCTCTTTCAGGGTACCACAGCCGGCAAGAGGTGCCCCCTGCTGCTTCTGCTTCTTCCTCCTCAGCAAGTGGGTGCTCGCTCTCTCTGCCCAAGGCTGGCAGGCCGGGCTGAACAAAACCTGCCAGCCGCAGACAGGCTCAGCCCTTCCTGCTCTTCTGCTTCTTCTCATTCTCATTATGGCATACCGCATGAGCGCGATGCCTCCTCTTCGCAAAGGGAATGCTTGTCTCGGCCCGGCATCTTCGACTATACTTGGCAATGCTGGGTGACGGCGCGACTGAGCAAGGCGGCAGAGAGCCAGCCGAAGGGCCAGGCCCCTGCCGGCTCAAGCCACTGGCCAGCCTGCCTGTGAGGGACAGATGGTCGACGATTCACTCGCCAATGCCTTGCAGGCGGGTCAGGCGTACGCAGAAGAAGGGAGAGGCGTCGGCATGAAGCGACGG
This sequence comes from Thermogemmatispora argillosa, assembly GCF_059696725.1. Taxonomy (NCBI): domain Bacteria; kingdom Bacillati; phylum Chloroflexota; class Ktedonobacteria; order Thermogemmatisporales; family Thermogemmatisporaceae; genus Thermogemmatispora; species Thermogemmatispora argillosa. Next base: position 4,803,200 of record NZ_AP019377.1, read on the forward strand.
CAGCGTATCCAATCATGGACCTGGAAAATCAGCGGCCTCATCGGGGCGCTCTTTCTGGGGATCGGACTGATCTGGTTGCTAGCCCTGCTCAGACAGCCCCAGAGTGGGCTGAGGCTGGTTATTCCTCACCTGCCAGTGACAAATCAGACCTCGACTGTCCAGCTTCCTGCCCTTTATACCGCCGGCATTATTCTTGGCACTCCCTCACAACCGGCCAGCATTACACAGGAGCAGGCGCTGCTGCTGGCGAGCCACTGGCAGCCAGAGGCGGCCAGCAAAGCCAAAAAGGTGTTGGCACGCTATGTCCTGCTTACCTACATTCCCCACAATGCTAGCCGGCCCCAGATTGAGAAAGTTCCTGCCTGGATGATTATCTACGAGCAGATACCGTTACAGCCAGCCGATGCCTCCGTTGATCCTACACCTTTCCCGCGCTCAAGCTATGACTTCTACCTGTTTCTTGATGCCAAGAGCGGCAAAGTGCTTCTGAGCCTTTGGACCTAGTTCAGGGCGGCCATCTCCACCCAATCCTGGGTTGAAAGGCCCCAGCCAGGCCCGAGCCTTGCTCGTCGTAGGTGTGGCCTCTCCTCTTTCCTCGGCCTATGTATCTTGAATCTTGATCCAGCCGTGGCGCAGGGCATGGACCACTGCCGCAGTACGATCATTCACCGCGAGCTTCTTGAGAATCGAAGTAATATGGTTTTTCACGGTCTGATCGCTGATCTTCAAGGATTTCGCGATCTCCTTATTGCTATTTCCGCGGGCGATATAATCCAGGATCTCAATTTCACGGCTGGAGAGCGGCGAGTAGCTATCTTTGCCGCTGCCCTCATCGGCCCCATCCTGGGCTGCTACAGGTAATTCGCGCAATGACTGCAGCACACGGCTAGCGATCTGAGGTCGGGCGAGCACTTCATCATTGATCAAATACTCGCCGCGATTTACGCGTTGGACAGCCTCAATCAGCTCCTCGGGCGAAATATTGCGGGTGTAGTAGGCGGCGGCGCCCACCTTGATCGATTGAAAAAGGCGCTCCTCGTCTTCAGAGGGAGTGAGGATCACAATAGCCATCTGGGGGGCCAGTTGGCGGAGCTGCCGAGCCAGCTCCAGAGCGTCTATGCTCTTAAGGCCAGCGTCGAGCAAGATCACCTCAGCTCCCGGGTCGCGTGCCAGCGCCAGGATCTCGGCGGGATTAGTGGACTCGCCAACGATGGTACAGTGACCCAAATGCTCCAGCGTGTAATGAATGCCTTCGCGAAACAACGGCTGCTCATCAACGATGATGACACGGATAGTCTCCATACGAACCTCGCAACGAGACAGTCGGTCGGTCGATCGGTCAAGCAAACGGCCCACCTGCAAAGCTGGGCCATTCCAAAGCAGCGGCCTTTCATCCTCAGCAGGAGGAAAGGCCAATTCCCCATTCGGAGAAAAGGAGAAGACAACCAGGTTTCACTGTATTATACACAGAAAACCTTCGATGAACAACAGGCAGGACAAGAATAAAGTTATTTTACATGGGCGGTGGAAGAGACACTGGGAGAAAGAGTTGCTGAAAAAAGGATCGGGCCATCCTGCCAGCCGGAAGAGAAGCAAGCGGCATCTCCTTGCCATCGGAGGAGGGCGAGGCGAGCGAGCGCCGTCAATAAGCTGGACTAGATGCGTTCGAGGCGGCGGAGCGTCGCATTAATAGCGACACGCAGGCATTCGATGACGCCATAGCCGGTGACGGCAACGGCCTCGAAGCTAGGGACGCGATACGGGTTCAAGTACTGTTCAAGCACCGACACTGGCAGAATATCCTGCAAATCGCGCTTATTCCACTGCATCACCAGCGGGAACTCAGCGATATTCTTATTCATGCGGCGCAGCTGCTCCTGAAGCTCATTCCAGCTCTCAATATTCTCCTGCAGCTTACTGGCCTGGGAATCGGCCACGAAGATCACACAATCAGCGCCTTTCAGCACCGAGATCCGCGTCTGCTGGTAGAGCACCTGGCCGGGCACCGTATAGAGCTGGAAACGGATCGAGAAGCCATTGACCTTACCCAGTTCCAACGGCAACAGATCGAAGTAGAGGGTACGCTCTGTCTCGGTATCGATTGAGACCATCTCACCCACATCGCGGGGATCAACTGCCTGATAGATATAGTGCAGGTTGGTAGTCTTGCCGGACAAGCCAATACCGTAGTAGACGAGCTTACAAATGATCTCGCGTTTGGCCATATTAATCAGGGACATAGGTGGTCATTCTCCTCATCCGCTCGCTGGTGTGCCTCGTCATGTCGTGGTAGCGCGTTGTCTCCTCTTCTCTTCTCTTCTCTGCAAGAGGAGGGCACCGTACCTGATGAGTCTCAGCAACAGTTCTCTCGTGTGAAGCAGTACAAAAGGTATTTCCAGAGTTTACCAGGGAGAGCCTGCGTTTCGGCGCAAGACGTCCCACGATGTTGTGCCTTCAGTATACCAGAGTCATCCGTATCTGGCAAGGACTCCCGCTCCACTTTCCTGCCTGTCTCGCTGTGACCGCCTGGCCAGCCAGCCTCTGTGCGGTCCTTAGCGAAAGGAGGGCAGCGGGTGGGGTAGTAGTCCGATGAAGCGATGGCTGAGAGTATCGAACGAAGAGGCTGGCAGTCAGGCCCTAACTAAGCCTGTCACGGCTACCCAGTTGACGAATCCAGGGGAAAGGGCTAGACTAACGGGTGACAGTGACGCTGAAGAAGCTTTCAGGAAGGTTGGGAAAGATGGCTGTACCTGCTCAGACTGAGGTTACCACAGAATTCGAGGTTATCATTGGTCTCGAAGTTCACGCTCAGCTCACTACGCGGAGCAAGATGTTCTGCTCCTGCAGCACCGACTACGCCAATGCGGCCCCCAACACGCATGTCTGCCCCGTCTGCATGGGTATGCCGGGCGTGCTGCCGGTGATCAATCGGGAGGCGGTCGCCTACACTATTATGACGGCCCTCGCGCTCAACTGCAGCATTCCCGAATACTCCAAGTTTGACCGCAAGAACTATCCTTACCCTGATTTGATGAAAGGGTACCAGATTTCTCAGTATGATCTTCCTCTCAGTCGCAATGGCTATGTGCTGATTGAGTGCAATGGGCAGGTGCGGCGCATCGGTATCACCCGCGTTCATCTTGAAGAAGATACGGCCAAGTTGCTGCATCGAGATGGCTACAGCCTCGTTGACGTCAACCGCGCTGGGACGCCGCTGATCGAAATCGTCAGCGAGCCGGACATGCGCAGCCCGGAGGAAGCCCGGCTCTACATGCAGAAGCTGCGCCAAATCCTGGTCTATTTGGGGGTCTCTTCGGGGCGGATGGAGGAGGGTAGCCTGCGCTGTGATGCCAATATCTCGGTTCGTCCCCGTGGCCAGCAGACGCTAGGGGTGAAGACCGAGATTAAGAATATGAATAGCTTCAAAGCCCTGCAGCAGGCCCTGGAGTATGAGGCGCGCCGTCAAATCGAAGTCTTGCGGGCTGGCGGGGCGATTCAGCAAGAGACGCGTGGTTGGGACGAGGCGCGGGGCGTCACAGTGCCCCAGCGTACTAAAGAATATGCCCATGATTATCGTTACTTCCCTGAGCCGGACCTGCCGCCGCTGGTGATCAGCCGCGAGTGGGTTGAGGAGTTGCGGGCGCGCCTGCCAGAGCTGCCCGATGCCCGGCGGCTACGCTATCAGCGTGACTATGGCCTCTCGGCTCAGGATGCCGATATTCTTACAGAAGAGAAAGCCTTGGGCGACTACTTTGATAAGGTAATGGCCCTCTCCTCCCATGTCCAGGATCGCCAGGCCAGGGCGCGTGCGGCCAGTAACTGGCTCCTGAGCGAGGTTGTGCGCCTGCTCCATGCGCATGGTATCGCCCCTGTTGCCTGTCCGTTGAAGCCCGAGGCCCTCGTCAATCTGCTCGACCTCCTTGATCGTCAGCGCATTACTGGTAAGCAAGCCAAGGAGGTGCTGGATGAGGCCTTTGTCAGCGGCGAGCTACCCGAGGCCATCGTGGTACGCAAAGGTATTGAGCCGCCGATTACTGATCCGCAAGCGCTGGAACGCATCATCGTAGAGGTCATCGAGGCAAACCCGAAGATCGTGGCCGATTACCGCTCGGGTAAGACCAACGCCGCTCAGTACCTGGTCGGTCAGATCATGAAGCGCACGCGCGGTCAAGCCAAGGCCGATCTTGTTCAGAAGCTCTTGCGCGCTAAGCTCGACGAGGCTCCCACGGCCTGAAGAGGTCTAGCTGACTGGTGCTGATAGCGGGGCGCTACCTACCGGGCCGAGCCAGTGTCCCTAAGCGGACCAGCCTGGCTGCTCTTGGCCGCTTCGATCGCTGGCCAGCTTGAGCCTGCTCTCAACTGCAACCTACGGACGGAAAAGGAGCAAAAACGTGGACCTGCACAACGACGTGAAGTCCTCTCGCGAGACCCGTGTTAATCCCTATGAAATGGCTGTTCAGCAGTTTGAGGAGGCTGCCGATCGGCTGAATCTCTCGGAGGACATGCGAGAGATTCTACGCAAGCCCAAGCGTGAGCTGACAGTCAACTTTCCTGTACGCCTGGATGATGGCCGCATCAAAACCTTTACCGGCTATCGCGTACAGCACAACGTGAATCGCGGGCCTGCCAAAGGCGGCATTCGCTACAGTCCCGATGTGACCCTGGACGAGGTCAAGGCACTGGCCATGTGGATGACCTGGAAGTGTGCGGTCGTGGGTATTCCCTATGGGGGAGCTAAGGGCGGGGTCATCTGTGATCCCAAGGCCATGAGCCCGGGCGAGCTAGAGCGCTTGACACGGCGCTACGCAACTGAAATCTCGATCATTATTGGCCCTCACAGCGATATTCCGGCGCCCGATGTCAACACCAATCCTCAGATTATGGCCTGGATTATGGACACCTATTCGATGCATGAGGGCTTTTCTATTCCCGCCGTCGTCACTGGCAAGCCGCTCTCTATTGGGGGCAGCGAAGGGCGCAACGATGCGACAGCGATGGGGGTGCTCTTCGTTACTCGTCAGGCGGCGCGCCGGATCGGAATGCCCCTGCGCGGTGCGCGCGTCAGCATCCAGGGATTCGGTAATGCTGGCTCGATTGCGGCACGCCTCTTCCATCAGGAGGGCTGTAAAATCGTGGCTGTCAGCGATACGCGGGGTGGAATCTATAACGAGGCCGGCTTAGACCCTGCTGCTGTGCTGCGGCACAAGCAAGAGCGAGGGAGCGTAGTGGGCTTCCCGGCGGCTCAACAGATCAGCCCTCATGAGGTGCTGGAAGTTCCCTGCGATATCCTGATCCCGGCGGCGACCGAAGGAGTCATCACCGAGGCCAATGCCGGTCGTATCCAGGCGCGCATCATTGCCGAAGCGGCCAACGGTCCGACAACGCCCCAGGCCGATAAGATTCTTGGGCGCAAGGGTGTGATCGTAATCCCGGATATCCTGGCCAATGCCGGCGGCGTCACGGTCAGCTACTTCGAGTGGGTGCAGGACCTTCAGAGCTTCTTCTGGGGCGTCGAAGAGATCACCCAGAAGCTGGAGATCATCATGAACCGGGCCTTTGCTGCAGTAGTTGAGAAGGCCGAGCAATATCATTGCGATTTGCGGCTGGCCGCTAACATGCTGGCTATCTCGCGCGTGGCTGAGGCTACGCAAATCCGCGGCATCTACCCCTGACGGGAGCGAGCATGAAGCCAAACAAGCTGTCGCCAGCGGGCTGCTGCAGATAAGTGATGCATCAGCAAAAAAGCCAGGAGCCAGAAACCGGCTCCTGGCTTTTCCTCCCTGGAACCAACTGACGCACCAGCGGATCAGCCACACGCAAACTAGAACCAGCTGCTGCCGCCGGCTCTCTCTTTGAGCGTTGTGCTGAACCTGCCTATCAGCCTGATACTAGATAGAGGAGCGCCGTCTAATAACCGCGGCGCGTATCCCGTCGCGGGCGCTTCGAAGCCTTGGTCTGACGACCGGGCTTCAAATGCTTCTTCTTCCCCTTGCCGCCGGGCCAGAGGTCCTCATCTTCCTCCTCATCCTCAAAGAACTCCTCCTCCTCCTCGTCCTCGTAGCCTAGCTCAGGCTCTTCCTCATCCTCCTCGTCAGGCTCGGCTTCAAGAGCCTCCTCTAGCAGCTCCTCATCCTCAGCAGCCTCAACCTCGCTCTCCTCGTCCTCGGTGGGAGAGGCCTCTTCTTCTGGAACGGTAGTAGCCGCTTGAGCTGCGGGCGCAGTCACCTCAGGCTCTGGCGGCTGAGCCTTAGCGGTGACCGCTTCCGCCTGGGGAGTGCGAGACTCCTCACGGTCGCGGCTTTCACTGCTGGACGTATGGCCACCGCGGGCCGACTTTCGAGCTGCCCCTGACTCCTGGGAGTCGCGCTCGCCCGTCTCGCTCTCCTCAGTGGTCTTGGAGCTGCCGATCACCCGGCGTCCGGCGGCGACATCGAGCCAGAACTGCGAATAGTAGTGCGGACGTTCGGTGTCCTTTTCGCTCTCTTTCCTCGTCATTGGACCTGCGGCGCAACGACCCCCATCAGGAATCTGGGGAAAAGCGCCGCCTCCTTTCCCTAAACAGAATCAGAAGATGACGACAAAAGCGCCGTAATGTCCGTTCAGACGGCAAGCCGCCTGGGCACTACTGCCGGTGCCTCTCTCCCCGGACCGGGCGTGCTGCTCGTCTCCCTGGCGACTCTGTCGACATGCTCTTCTGCGGGGCTGCTTCAGCCGTGTTGCTTGTCTGCTTGCTGGCTATTTGGCTGGCTCGGTTTAGCTCGACTCGTTTACTCACAGGCTGAAAGGGGATCTTCCTCATTCCCACGGCACGGACAGAGTTGCGGGAGACGAAACACTGAAGGGATGTAGGAGAGCCGCCTCCACCCCAATGTGATCAGTATACCGGCAGGAAAGGGCAACGTCAAGCGGTCCATTGGGCCACGCCTGCCATCATTCTAGCGCGTAAACGGACCTCCCCTTGCGGGGGAGCGTTGATCTCCTGGAAACGCTCCAACCCACCTGGATGTCCCATATGCTTTTTCCGAAAGGCCATAATAAGAAGAAAGTGGAACCATGTCAAGAGGCTACCGGCTATACCCTGGCAGGCCCTCCAGTCGGCTTGTCGCCGGAAAGCAGTTGACACGACCACGCCTGGCGGCTGGCTGCCGCGCCTCCACCTTTCGCATGAGCCGCAGCCGTTGTCCTGTCAAGGCTTTAGGTGCATGCCTCTGTCGTATCGCGACCTTTCTTTCGCTGTCTCCTCCGCCCTATAATACGGGATAAGCTTTCCTGTGGGAGGACCGCCTTGGCAAGGATACTGGATCGCATTGACAGTCCGGCTCAGCTTCGCTCGCTCAGTATTGCTGAGATGCGTACGCTGGCCGCAGAGATTCGTCAGGAAATTATCGAGACCGTCTCGTCCAGAGGGGGGCATCTTGCTCCTAACCTGGGAGTCGTAGAACTGACTATTGCTTTGCATACTGTGTTCAATACCCCTCACGATCTGCTTGTCTGGGATATTGGTCACCAGGCCTACGTACATAAATTGCTGACCGGGCGTCGCGAGCGCTTCCGCACAATCCGCCAGTTCGGAGGCCTGTCGGGGTATCTCCGCCGCGAGGAGAGTCCCTACGATGTCTTCGGCGCCAGCCATGCCAGTACCTCCATCTCTGCCGCTCTGGGGCTGGCCGTGGCGCGCGATCTCCTGGGCCAGAATTTCAAAGTAGTGGCCGTCATTGGTGACGGGGCCCTGACCGGTGGTATGGCCCTGGAGGCGCTCAATAACGCTGGCAGCTTAAAGAAGAATCTCATTATTATCCTCAACGATAACGAGAAGTCAATCTCAGACAATGTAGGGGCCATCGCCGCCGTCCTCGCCAGGGCGCGGCGCATGCAGACCTCACCTGGCTACCAGCGTCTCAGAGAAATGACCAAAGGCTCTATCGAACGCCTCCCGGTGGTGGGCGATGTTGCTCTAGAGGCTGCTGCCCGCGCTGAGACCAGTTTCAAGCAGTTTGTCCTGCATAGTAAAAGCGGAACCATCTTTGAAGAGCTGGGTTTCAAGTTCTTTGGCCCCTTTGATGGGCATGACCTTCCGTTGCTCATCGATGTCTTGGAAAATATTAAGCGCATCGAAGGGCCGATTGTGGTCCAGGTGGTCACCAAGAAAGGCAAGGGCTGGACCTTTGCTGAAGAGGACGCCACCAAGTGGCATGGACCTGGGGCCTTCGACTACCGCACCGGCGTCATTAAGAAGAATCCTAACGATCCACCGACCTATACAGAGGTCTTTGCCAATACCCTGGTTGAGCTAGCCGAGCGCGACCAATCTATTGTCGGCATTACTGCCGCTATGGCCGAGGGCACAGGCTTGAAGAAGTTGCATCAGCGTTTCCCCGAGCGCTATTTCGACGTCGGCATCGCCGAGCAACATGCTGTGACCTTTGCTGGCGGTCTGGCTGTCGGAGGCCTGCGCCCTGTCGTTGCCATCTATTCCACCTTCATGCAGCGAGCCTTTGACCAGGTTATCCATGACATCTGCATGCAGAACCTGCACGTTGTCTTTGCAATGGATCGCGCCGGAGTCGTCGGAGAGGATGGCCCCACGCAGCATGGCCTCTTTGATATCGCCTTCATGCGCATGATCCCTAACATGCGGGTCATGGCCCCGCGCGACGAAAACGAGCTGCGTCATATGCTCTACACGGCCCTGTACATGGATGGGCCAGTCTGCCTGCGCTATCCGCGTGGCAAGGCGCGCGGTGTGCCGCTAGACAAAGAGCTACGCGCCCTGGAGATTGGCAAAGCCGAGCTGCTCCAACCATCAACTCTTGAAGAGGCCGAGCGCTGTCAGTGCACCTTACTCGCTTATGGTACCACCGTCGAGCTGGCGGAGCAGGCTGCCAAAGAACTAAAGGCGGAGGGAATCAGCGTCGCGGTTGTCAACGCGCGCTGGGCCAAGCCGCTAGATGAGACGCTCATTCTGACTCTGGCACGTACCACGCGCTGCCTGGTTACCATTGAGGACCACATGGTAGCGGGCGGTTTCGGCAGCGCCGTCCTGGAATTGCTTGCCCGCGAAGGATACCATAATGTCCAGGTCAAACTCATTGGCTTCCCAGATCGCCTTGTCGAGCACGGGGCCCCTTCTATTCTCAAAGAACTCTATGGCCTCTCCAGCTCCCATATTAAAGAGGTTGTGCGCGATCTGCTCACCGTTGCCAGCTCCAGCGGGCCCAGCCCAAGCGGGCAGCATAGCCCGGCCTCAGCCTGAGCGCGCCAGCCGGCTCGGCGAAGGCTGGCTGAGAGCAGAGGTAGGCTGACCAGGTCATCTGCTCTCAGCCAGGGCGAGGCGTAACAACCCCGGAGCAAGAGAGCCATCAGCAGACAGATAAGTGGGCGGATGGATGAACAGGCCAGGCGACAGATCTCCGCCCGCGAGAGCGGCCAGGCGCGAGGCGCGCCGCTCACTCAGTGCTCAGCTCCGCGAGCTAAGTAGATAAATAGCCTCGGTACGGCTACGCGCATGTAGCTTTTCAAAAATATTCTGAATGTGCTTATGTACCGTTGATTCTGCTATATTGAGTTCCTGGGCAATTTCCCTATTCTTGCGTCCTTTGCGGATCAAATCGAGGACCTCGATTTCGCGCTCTGTGAGGGGGCGCGAGAGATTTTGCAGGTTAAGCGCCGAGCCGTGGAGCCGCTGCTGAACCTTATAATAGAAAGAGCGACTGGCTGCGCCCTGAGAAAAGTCGGCTGGCGGCACCTCGCGAAGCTTACCACTGAGGGTTAATGTCCGCAGATGGGCCAGCACGCGCGTCGCCAGGGGACCGGGGATCGAAATCTCATTGCGTGCGGCGGAGCGGATAGCTGCCACCAGCGTCTCTGGTTCAATATCCTTCGTTAAGTAGCCAATGGCTCCGCGCTGGATAGCAAGCAGCGCCAGTTGCTCCTGCTGCGAGGCGGTGAGAATGACGACACGTGACTCCGGCGAGCAAGCTAAAACGCGCTCTGTGGCCTCGAAACCGTCACATTCTGGCATGTCCAGGTCCATCAATACAACATCCGGGTGAGTTTGAGCAGCCTGGTTCTCGGCTTCCAGGCCATTACTGGCCTCTGCAACCACCTCCATATCTCCGGCCCGTTCCAGGATCTCACGCACGACACGTCGAACCAACGTATGGTCATCTGCTACGAGAACGCTAATCATAATGTAACCCTTTCTGCCTCCTTTGCAGTCTTAAGTTCTATCAGTATATAAGCAAATATGCACGTGTGCAGGATCGGAGAGCACACATAAGTGAATATGTGTACACATTACACTGTACTATAGCCACCAAGAAGCAGGGGCTAAAAGCGCGATCGGGGGTGTTGGGGAGCAGAGTAGGGGGTGGGGAGAGAGCGAGCCGGGAAATCTTGCTTGCGTCCGTCTGCAACCTATGCTATACTTGCAAGTTAGCAGGAGCGAAGGTTCCTGCGGGTCAAGGCAAGTGTAGTGTTGTCTTGCTTATCAAGTACACACGCTCTCTGATCGGCGTTTCCCTGGTGCCCCGACACCCTCGGTATCTCAATACCCTGAGCAGCCCTGGCACCAACGTGGCGAGGGGAGGGGCGCGAGCGAACGAGCAGGCCAGCCAACCAGGAAGCTGTGCAGCGCGAAGGAGCGAGCAAGGGGAACCCTATCGCCGATAGGAGGAGAGCGGAGGATAAAAGGGAGGATCTGTTTTTTGGCCAACATCATCTCGATGAAACAGCTTCTGGAAGCTGGCGTTCATTTTGGGCACCAGACACGGCGCTGGAATCCCAAAATGAAGCCCTTCATCTTCATGGAGCGCAATGGCATCCACATCATTGACCTTCAGCAAACTGTAGCGCGTCTCAACGAGGCCTACAAGTTTGTGAAGGAACTGGCTGCCAGTGGTGAAACTCTGTTGTTCGTCGGGACGAAAAAGCAGGCCCAGGAGGCGGTTGCGGAGGAAGCCAAGCGCTGTGGTATGTTCTATGTCAACCAGCGCTGGCTAGGCGGGATGCTCACCAATTTCCAGACGATTCAGGGGCGTATCCGCTATCTCCGCGAGCTGGAAGCGCGGCGTGATCGAGGAGAGTTCGAGCGCTTACCCAAGAAAGAAGCGCAGCGCCTGCAAGATGATCTGGTGCGTCTGGAGCGCATTCTTGGTGGCATCAAGGAAATGCGCCGTCTACCTGGGGCGGTCTTCATCATCGATACGCGCAAAGAGCATACTGCTGTGCTGGAGGCTCGCCGCCTGGAGATCCCCATCGTGGCCCTGGCCGATACGAACTGTGATCCCGACGAGATCGACTATCCGATCCCTGCCAATGATGATGCCATTCGCGCTGTTCGCCTCCTCTGCTCAAAGATCGCTGATGCGGTAATTGAAGGACGCCGCGAGCTGGAGGCGCAGCAGAAGGATAGCGAGACACCTGCCGAGGGCGTGGTCGCTGCGGGCGAAGAAGGGGCTGTTCAGACGGAGGCCGGAGAGGCCTCAGCCTCTGGTGCCGGCTCGTCTCAGCGTGAGGCTGCCTCCTCTGCCGCTGAGGCTGAGCATTCGTCGGATGCTTCTGAGCCCGAGCTGGTGGCCAGAGAATCCTAGTGCCATCTCGCTCCCCTATAGCTTGTCCCATCCTGCCGTTTGTCGTCCGTTGCAGTCTCGTTGCACTGTTGCGCTTGCTTACCCTGCACTCCCCGACCGGCTGGTTTCAGCTGGCTGGAGAGAGGCGGCTACCTGCGCTTGCTGAGGAAGAAGCTGAGTGGGCAGGCCTGGGCTGGCGTCCTCTCTCGGTCTAGGCTTTGCCAGCGAGCGCCTGTGAGGCTGGAACGTCGGCACCTACTGCTGTGCCGGAGAGAGATCAGGGCTGCGCCAGCCAATTGCTCTCGGCGAGCCGGAGGGCGGCTCAATGAGTCTACCGATGGAATGGCCAGGCTGCCTACGCTGGGTAGCAAGCGGTCAAAGCAATCAGGCGGATGAGTAGGCAAGGCAGGTAGCCTTGCGGGCTGGATTCATCTACGCTGTTCTTCTCTTCTCTTGTCATCCCGCGTGCCCCCAGCCGGGGTCAACACGGACGGCTTGCGGCCTGTAGCCGGCAGTAGCTGTACGCTGGGCTGCCATGATTGGGCGTTGGACCTGGTGACCACACGTGCGCCAGACCGGAAAGGCAGAAAGGTTGTTTCCGTAAGGAGCTGGCCGGCGTGGATGCCAGGTCCTCTCTATGCCGTCTGGGCTGTGGGCTGGCGGGGGCAAGCTATACGCTTTGGCCTGAAGGAAAGCTGTTAGAGGAGGGCCAGAGTGCGGCGGCGTGAGCTGGGCCTGCTTCGCCTGGCTCGCCGCCAGGCCAGCTACTCGGGGCCTAGAATCCTACTGTATCGCATCTGTCAAGCACTCGGAACCGTCCGCGAGTGACCGAGAGTCATTGTCAGCCAGACTGAAACCTGAGTATGCTATCAAAGTACGCTGAAGGAGAAACACCCTTATGAACTATACTGCTGCCGATGTGAAGAGGTTGCGTGAGGAGACCGGTGCGACCTTTGCCGACTGCAAGAGTGCTCTGGAGGAGGCCCAGTCGTGGGAGGAGGCTATCAAGATCCTCAATGCGAAGACTAATCGCAAGGCGGAGAAGATGATTGCTGCCGGTCGTGAGACCAAGCAGGGAGGCATCTTCTCGTATGTCCATCACAACAACCGCGTAGGAGTCTTGCTGGAGTTGAACTGCAGCACGGACTTTGTCGCGCGCAGCGAAAGCTTTCGCCAGCTGGCCAATGAGCTGGCTCTGCAGATCGCCGGCACCAATCCGCAGTATGTGAATTACGAGGATGTGCCTGCGGAGGTCATTGAGCAGGCGCGCCAGCAGCTCCTTGAGGACCCCTCGATGGCGCGCGTGCCGGAGCATAAGCGCGAAGAAGTGCTTCAGGGCAAGCTTCAGAAACTCTTCAGTGAGCAGGTGTTGATGATGCAGCCCTGGATTCGCGATGAGAGCCAGGTGGTGGGAGACCTGGTACGCAAAGTCATTGCAGAAACTGGGGAGAACATTGTGATTCGTCGCTTCTGTCGCTTTGCTTTGGGCGAGTAGAAAGCGGCACTTCCTAGTCAGTCTTGCGGCGTGCTATGCTATGTGTGGGATTGGAGGCGAGCGAGATGCGCTCTGGACGACCGCCCAGGCGCCCAAGGTGGCATCCGCTCCCGCTCCGGCCTTGTCTGCTGAGGGCCGGCCTGCCTTCCTCTTTCCCTGTCTACCGACGCTGGCCCGGATCTGAAGGGGTCACATGTCGGCGCCCGCGGGGACAGGGCCGAGGCCGCCCCTCGACGAGAAGCGCATGGGAGTAGAAGAGAAGATGGCTGAATCTCAGACGGCTGCATCGTTGCGATATCGGCGTATCCTGCTCAAGCTGGGTGGCGAGGCACTGGGCCCCCGCCATACTGCAGAGGCTGGCGAGCCACGCATTGGAATCGATCCGGTGGCGGTCCGCCGGATCGCGGCAGAGGTCAAGCGCGTTCATGATCTTGGGGTGGAGGTAGCGATGGTCATCGGTGGCGGTAACATTTGGCGTGGGGCAGATGCCGCTGCCGCGGGTATGGATCGCGCGACCGCCGACTATGTCGGTATGCTGGCCACGGTGATGAATTCTCTGGCCATGCAGGATGCGATGGAAAAGCTCGGCCTGGTGACGCGCGTTCAGACGGCGATAGAGATGCCACCTGTGGCAGAGCCTTTTATCCGTCGTCGTGCTGTTCGCCACCTCGAAAAGGGGCGGGTGGTGATCTTGGCGGCGGGTAGTGGCAACCCTTTCTTTACCACCGACACGGCGGCGGCTTTGCGCGCCATCGAGCTGAATGCCCAGGTGCTGCTGAAGGCCACTAAGGTTGACGGCGTCTACGATGATGATCCCATGCGCAATGCGAACGCTCGTAAGTTCGAAGAGTTAAGCTATATGCGCGCGCTCAATATGGGCCTCAAGGTGATGGATAGTACGGCGATCTCGCTGTGCAAGGATAACCACCTGCCGATCGTGGTCTTTAACTTCGATCAGCCTGGGACGCTGGAGGCTATCATGCGTGGCGAGAAGCGTGGGACGCTCGTTCATGACCTTGAGGAGAGCGCTGTCAGTGAGCGCGCCTGAATACCGGCTGGCTGGCTGCAAACCGCAAGCAAGCATACAGGAACGGGCTTGCCGCGCCCGGTCTGCTTGGCGGCTCGCTCGCCAGTCGCTCTGCCCTGGTCTGTCGCTTGCTCAGCACGCGTATCCAAGGTACCTTACGATGGGAGCATTGCTATGGTAGATGATATTTTCGGAGATGCCGAACGCCGGATGCAGAAAGCTGTGGAAGCGCTCCGCCATGATTTGGGGAGCATCCGCACGGGTCGCGCCAGTTCTGCCCTCGTGGAACGGATTCAGGTCGATTACTACGGCGTCCCCACGCCGATTAACCAGCTCGCCTCAATCTCAGCGCCGGAGCCGCGTTTGTTGGTGATCCAGCCCTGGGATCGCAAGCTGCTCCCGGATATTGAGAGAGCGATCCAGAAGTCGGATCTGGGAATCAATCCCAGTAGCGACGGTCAGGTAATTCGCCTGGCGATTCCGCCTCTCAATGAGGAGCGGCGCCGCGAGATGGTCAAACTCCTTCATAAGAAGTTGGATGAGCACAAGGTCGCGGTGCGCAATATCCGTCGCGATGTTCAGGATAAGTTGCGCGACCGTGAGAAGAAGAAGGAGATCTCCGAAGATGAGCTGAAGCGCGGTCAGGAACGCCTGCAGAAGCTGACCGACCGCTACATCGAGGAGATGGATAAGATCGGCAAGCTCAAGGAACACGAGATTTTGGAGGTCTGACGTTGACCAGGATACGTGATCTTTTTCCCTCGTCGACAGGGAAAAAGAGTGAGCAGTCGCAACCAGCGGTAGAGGTGCGCTCTCAGGAGCCGGGGCTGCGGGCGGAAGCTCTGCAGACTCAGGGGCAGGAGCAGGGGCAAACGCAGGGATCGAGCTGTCCGCTGCGTCATCTGGCTATTATTATGGATGGCAATGGTCGCTGGGCTGCTCAGCGCCATTTGCCACGTCTGGCTGGCCATAAAGCAGGCGTGGCTGCGCTCCGGCGCGTGGTAGAGGCCGCAGTGGATGAGCATATTGAGTACTTGAGTGTCTATGCTTTCTCGACCGAAAACTGGGGCCGCCCCAGGGAAGAGGTTGAGGGCCTCATGCGCCTTTTCTGGGAAACCATCCGCTCTGACCTGGAGAAGTTGCATCGTGACGGGGTGCGGCTGCGCCATCTTGGTCGCTTGCAAGATCTCCCCCCTGCTATTCAGCGCGCCGTTCAGGAGTCAGTGGAGCTGACTCGTCATAATAGTCGTATTCATCTGAGTGTCTGCTTTAACTACGGCGGTCGCGCTGAGCTGGTCGATGCCGTGCGGCGGATTATCGCTGATGGGCTGCCGCCCGAGGCGATCACCGAGGAGGTGATTAGTTCCTATCTCTATACGCATGACCTGCCTGACCCTGATCTCGTTGTCCGCACTGCCGGAGAAATGCGCGTCAGTAATTTTTTGATCTGGCAGTCTGCCTATAGCGAATATTATTCAACACCAACGCTCTGGCCCGATTTCGGGCGCGAAGATCTACGCGCGGCCCTGGAGAGCTATCGCCAGCGCCAGCGGCGCTTCGGGCGGCTAGTCGCTTCTCCCAGTGGCCGCTAAGCAGGTGGAAGCATCGCGTGGAGCGCGCAACCGAGAAACAGGTACAATCAGGGAAGAGAGCTGCTGACAGCGGCGGGCAGTGGGCGAATACACTGGTTCTGCGAGTGCTGACCGCCGTTATCGCGATTCCTATTGTCTTGCTCGTGGTCTGGTTGGGTGGCTGGGTGGCTTTTGCGGCGGCGCTCTTTGTGCTGGCCTGGGGCTGCTACGAGTTGCATCAGATGATGTTGCACTCGGGCAGCCGTCCCTTGCTCTGGATGAGTTTCGGGCTGGGGGTGCTGCTGTTGCTGGCGTCTATGTTCCCCCAGTGGCGTCTGCTCTTGCTAGAAATCAGCCTGGGCGTCGCCTTGCTAGTGGCCTTCCCGCTGCTCTTCTGGCGGGAGCGCCTCGATGGTTCGCTGGTCGACTGGGCGCTAACGGTTGTTTTTGCGCTCTATCTTGGCTGGCCGCTCAGCCTCTTGCTCTTGTTGCGCGGCTCGCAGTTCGGCTGGCCTCCTCCTCGTGGTCTCTGGTGGCTGCTCTTGCTCTTTGCGGCTGTCTGGACTTTCGATTCGGCGGCTTTTTTCACTGGCCATTTCCTGGGACGCCATAAGTTGGCGCCTCATATCAGCCCTGGCAAGACCTGGGAGGGGGTCTTTGGGGGCCTGCTCTGTACGCTGATCCTCTGCCTGCTGCTGGCCAGTTGGCTGCTCCAGGTCCCCTGGTATCTGGCTCTGATCCTCGGCCTGGCCCTCTCTCTGGCGGCTACCTTGGGCGACCTGGCTGAGTCGTTGATGAAGCGCCAGGCTCAGGTGAAGGATAGTGGGCAGCTGATGCCCGGTCATGGTGGCTTGCTCGATCGCATCGACAGCTTGCTCTTTGCTGCTGTTGTTGTCTACTTTTTCTCTCAGCTGGTGTTGCTGGTTCCTCGCTAACCGGCTGAGCGCCTGCTGCCAGGCATCGTGCTCTTTCGCTCTCTGCAAAGGCTCCAAAGCCAGTTAGAGAGAGTCTGGCTGGCCAGGCCAGGCATATCTGGGCAGAAGATAGCCTACCAGGGAATGAGGCTGGCGGTTGAGCATGTCGAGCAAGCAGACTAACCCGGTGCACGGCGCTCTGTTGGCTTTGAGGCCCTGTCCTGTCCCGACCCAACCATGAGAACAAGTGCAAAAACGTCTCCTGCTGTATTCGCTCTGCCGTGCTACAATATTCCCTGGGTAGAGCCAGCAAGGGAGCGGCAAAAAAGCAATGGAACGGAATGCTGAGAAAGAACCTGGCCGTTGGGCTACGGGTCCGACAACTGGTATGGAGTGCTTCCCCAGGCGTATCGCCGTGCTGGGAAGCACTGGCTCAATTGGGAGGCAAACATTAGATGTGGTGCGTTGCTTCCCTGAGTACTTTGAGGTAGTAGCCCTGGCTGCCCATAGTAATCTGTCCCTGCTGGCCAAGCAGGTTGAGGAATTTTCTCCTGCCCTCGTAGCCTGTTTCGCGGAAACGCCGGCGATTCGGGAAGAGGCACGGCGCGTAGTGAGCGGGGGCGGGAGGAGTGAGAAGAAGCCTGCGCCCCAACTGGCTTTTGGCCTGAGTGGTTTGCTGGAGGCGGCTACGTTGCCACAGGTGGATCTGGTGGTGGTGGCTACTTCCGGCCTGGTAGCTTTGGAGCCGGTAATGGCGGCCATCCAGGCTGGCAAGGCTATCGCTCTGGCTAATAAGGAGACGCTGGTGATGGCTGGCCATCTGGTGATGGAGGCAGCGCGGCGGGCCGGAGTAGCTATTTTGCCGATCGATAGTGAGCACAGTGCACTGTGGCAGTGCCTGCGGGGCGAAGAGGGGGCCGAAGTGCGTCGCTTGATCCTGACGGCTTCCGGGGGCCCTTTCCGGCAGACTCCCCTCGCGGAATTGCCCTCGGTGACGGTCGCTCAGGCTCTGGCTCACCCAACCTGGCGCATGGGGCCGAAAATCACGGTGGATTCGGCTACCTTGATGAATAAGGGACTGGAGGTCATCGAGGCTCACTGGCTTTTCTCTGTTCCTTATGATCGCATCGAGGTGGTGATTCATCCCGAAAGCATTATCCATTCGATGGTCGAGTTCATCGATGGCTCCATCAAAATGCAGGCGAGCCTGCCCAGTATGCATCTGCCGATCCTCGACGCGCTGAGTTATCCGTTGCGCTTGGACGCAGCAGCGCGCCGTTTGATTCGCCCTCTGGACTGGGTTCAGGTGGCACGGCTGCATTTTGAGCCTCTCGATGTAGCTCGCTTCCCCTGCTATCGCCTGGCCCGTGAGGCGGCTGAACTCGGCGGTACCTATCCCTGTGCGCTGGTGGGGGCCGATGAGGAGGCGGTCGCGCTCTTTCTGGCGGGCCAGATCAGCCTGACTGATATCGCCCGCCTGATCGAGGCGGTGCTAGAACGTCATGCCGTGGTGGCTCAGGCTCAGCCGGATATCCCGGTGATTCTCCAGACGCGCGATTGGGCGCGGCAAATGGCGCAGGAGCAGGCTGCTGCCCTGGGGGTCGTGCGCCAGGCTACCGGTTAGTCTTGCTTGCTTGTTTGCTTGCAAAGCTGTCTGAGGGAAGTGGGAATGAATTACTGGTACTTATTAGCTGCCATACCGGTCTTTGGTCTGCTGGTCTTTGTCCATGAGCTGGGCCATTTTTTGACTGCCAAGTGGGCTGGGATTCGCGTCGAGGAGTTTGGTCTTGGGCTGCCTCCGCGCATCGTGGGTATTCGGCGCCGCCCTGGCGGTGGCTGGGAAGTGATTTGGTTTAATGGTGGCTCTCAGCTTCGCCAGCCGGCTGCCTCGGCTGCCGCCGATGATCTTTGGTCTCCGACCGTTCCCGGCGCTGGAGGGGGCGAACGGGAAGGCTCCCCGGCTGCTGTGGCCCCTCCTTCCTCGACGATCTATTCGCTGAACCTGCTTCCCATCGGCGGCTTTGTGCGTATGCCCGGCGAGAATGGAGAGATGTACGATGAGTATGGACGCTATGACCCGGAGAGCTTCGCTTCAAAGTCTGCTGGTAAGCGTCTCATCGTGCTGGTAGCCGGCGTAACGATGAATTTCCTGCTGGCGATCGTCCTCTTCTCGATTGCTTATAGCGTTGGGGAGCCAGTGATCCCGCCGGTCATTGCGAAGGTGGCGCCAGGATCGCCAGCCGCGGCGGCGGGCTTGCGCCCGGGCGATACCTTCCTTTCGGTTAATGGACAGCCAGTTCAACAGTTCTCGGATGTTCAGAATATCGTGCAGCAGGCCATTGCCCAGGCTCATGGCCGGGCGACCGTGCCGGTGCGCATTGTGATCAGGCATGCTGATGAGCCTCAGCCGGTAGCCTTGACCATCAATGTGCGGGTTAACCCGCCTCCTGGTCAGGGGCCGATGGGAATCGAGCGCGGGAATGAGGTCCGTTATGTGACTTATCCGCTTTGGCAGGCTCCTCTCAAGGGCATCGAGCAGACCTTCTCTGTGACCGGCCAGTTTATCACCAGTATTGTGCAGATGGTGACAGGGGCGATGAAGCCGGAAATCGCTGGTCCGGTGGGAATCGTGCAGATGACGGGCGAGGTGGCCCAAACGGTGCCGACGATTGGCTGGTGGCCTATTCTGACCTTGACAGGTATTCTGAGCCTGAACCTCGCCATCATCAATATCTTGCCGTTCCCTGCTCTTGATGGGGGGCGCGTCCTGTTGATCCTCATCGAGCTGCTACGCGGCGGCAAGCGCCTGCGTCCTGAGCGTGAGGGCCTGATTAATCTGGTGGGCATGGCTATCCTGTTGATGTTGATTGTGGTGGTCACCATCAGCGATGTGGTGAATTGGAGTGCTCGCTGATTGGTTCAGGGGCTGCCGGTCTTCCTGTCCCCCTGCTGGGCTGGCATTGATGAGGCCAGGTGACCAGTGGGGTACAGTGGCGCTCGCCTACTGGATGAGCTGCGCCCGCTCGGAAATTGCTCGCTTCGCTCAGCAGCCCTGTGTCGCAGGGTGCTGCTGTCTCGATAGATGCGTCGGATTGATGGAGTGCTTATGCGAAGAAAGACACGACAGATTCATGTCGGAGATGTGCCGATCGGTGGCGATGCACCCATTGCGGTGCAGTCGATGTGTACCACCTACACCCGCGATGTAGAGAGCACTGTAGCCCAGATCTTGCGCCTCGAAGAGGTGGGCTGCGAGCTGGTGCGTGTGGCTGTCCCCGAGATGGAAGATGCTCTCGTGCTGGGTGAGATCAAAAAGCGTATTCACATTCCTCTGATCGCCGATATTCATTATAATCATCAGCTTGCCCTGGAAGCAATCCGCCAGGGTGTTGATTGCGTGCGCATTAATCCTGGTAATCTGATTCAAGGGCGTAAGGCGCTGGAGGAGATCGTCAAGGCCTGTAAAGAGCGAGGCATAGCGATGCGTATCGGCGTCAATGCCGGCTCGCTTGATGCCCTCGACAAGCAGGCCCAGATGCAGCGTATCCAGGTCCGGCGTCGCTCGGATGGCGTAGTTGAGCGCAGCGATCCGGCAGAGGAGCGTCGGCGTCAGCGCGAGCAGCTAGCCGAGCGCATGGTGAATAAAGCCCTGGAGTACATTGGCTGGTGTGAGGAGCTGGACTTTCATGAAATCAAGGTTTCGCTCAAGGCATCAGCCCCATTGACAGCGATTGAAGCCTATCGACGCTTCTCGCAGCGCTCTGACTATCCGCTGCATTTGGGGATCACTGAGGCCGGGCCTTTGGTGCCAGGTGCTGTCAAGTCGGCGGTCGGTCTTGGCATCTTGCTAGCTGAGGGCATTGGCGATACGATCCGCGTTAGCTTGAGCGCTGAGCCTGAGCAAGAGATCCCTGTGGCCTATGAGATTCTGCGCTCGTTGGAGCTACGCAATCGGGGTGTAACCTTTGTCTCATGTCCTTCTTGTGGACGTGTCGAGATTGATGTTATCGAAGTTGCCAATGAGGTAGAGCGCCGTCTAGCCAAGGTCCAGACGCCTATTCATGTGGCCGTGATGGGCTGCGTTGTGAATGGGCCGGGCGAGGCGCGGGATGCCGATGTCGGCCTGGCTGGCGGACGAGGCAAAGGCGTCATTTTCCGCAAAGGACAGGTGGTACGCACGGTACCAGAAGAAGAGTTTCTCGATGCTGTCTTAAAAGAGGTAGCTTCGCTGCTCCCCGAGCATGAAGCACGCCTGGTCTATCCCGAGGGAGGCATCAAGGAAAGCGCCGGACGTCATCGCACGCGCGATGAGGGGATTACTGAAATCCCCGTGCTGAAGAAGTAAGGATGAATGGAGGCGCTGAGCAGGCAGAAGGCATAAAGAGAAACCAGCGCCAAAATCTCAGCGCAGCCTGGCCCCGGCGAAGCGGGCAGAGCTGGCAAAATGGAGAGGAGCGATGGAGAAGAGCGGCGCTCGTTACGGGGCCAGGCTGCTCGATCGACCGCGATAAGGCCCCCGCCCCATCTACCTAGGGGCGAGATGGCAAGGGGCAGCCAGCAATGCGCCAGTTTGGCTATGCCGGAGGGCAAGGAGCCTGGCCAGAAAGATCGTGCGGTAGGGAAGCTCTCTTTTCCCCTCGCCGTTTCTCCGCTCTGCTCGAGCTTTTCAACGATCTCTTTCGCCACCCTGACCAAAACGGAAATAGGCGTCCCTATCTGGGGGACGCCGCATAGAGTGGGCAATACAGGACTCGAACCTGTGACCTCTGCCATGTCAAGGCAGCGCTCTAACCGGACTGAGCTAATTGCCCAAGCCAACCTCTTCATTCAGGATGATCCTATGATAGCACTGCCCCCAAGCCCTGTCAAGCCCTTTTTGGGCCAGTGTGAGGAGCAGCGGGAAAACAAGTCCGCGTCCCTACCTGGCCGTCCGCCTGCCTTCTCCCCGACCTATGGATGAAAAGGGGGTACAATAGAACCAGAAAGCTACCGCGCTGGTGGCTGGCTCCTGACGGGGTGCGAAGGCCTAGCCTACCAGAAGAAAGCCGCAAAGCAGGCAGGCCACCTTGCGCGCATGAACTCACAATGGTATACTCTCCAAGAAATCGCACAGTAGCAGAAAGACCGCGAGCGTGCTTCAAGCAAAACTGGCCAGCCGTGGCTGCATACAGGTCTTATTTTAGGGAGGAAGAGACCAGATGCATCCTTTGGCCTTCCTGCGGAGGCTCCTGCGAAGTCATGATCGACATCCTGCTGCCGGTCGCACGAAGCGTCGCCATTTCCTCACGCTTTCCCTCGTCGCTGCACTCTGTCTCTGTCTACTGCTCTCGCAAGTCCTGGCCTTAGTGAATCGGCTCCAGGCCAATGCTCAGGGGCTGGGATATACTGCTCCGACGCTCAATACAGGCTGTGACCAACTGAGCTTTAGCGCTGATGGCAATCCATTTGCGCTCTGCCCTGGCCCTTTTCCGCAGGGTGGAAACTGCGTTTGGTGGGCCTGGGAGCAGTGGCACTGGCTGCATTATGATCTGCCCCTCAACTGGGGCAATGCAGCAGACTGGATCAGCGCAGCGCAGCGGGCTGGCCTGGCTGTGGGAACGCGTCCACGGGTGGGAGCTATTGCTGTCTTCCCGCTAGCCGATGGGGTATGGGCCTATAGCTCTGCCGGTCATGTGGCTTTTGTTACCTGGGTCAGTCCCGACGGCGATACCTTTAATGTGACCTATCAAAATTACGGGGACCCCACCCCCGTGCACCTCGGTATTGGTTACCGCGTTTCGGTCATTAACCAGCCACGCTATCAGCGTGGCCAGCTCCGCTTCATCTATTTCCCGGGCCAAATCGATCCTCAGCTCTTCGCGCGTCTGCCCGGCGTTGACGGCGAGTCTCTGGCTGAGGTACTAGCGGCTAATCAGGAGCAGCAGCGTGATCCAGCTACCCTGACCAGCGCGCGCTTAGCCCTCGGTCTGCCACCAACCTCCTCGGAGCAAGAGTTTGATGCTGATTTCACGGGGACGGGCCAGGGCGCGCTCCTGCTCTATAATCGCCAACAGGGCACGCTGAAGGTGCTGCAGCTACTGGATGCTGAACAACTGAGTAAGCGCCCGGGAGGACGCCTCTGGCCCTATGCTGATGCGCCCTCGACCACCTCTGGCACGCTTGCCGGCGCGCGGCTGGTCACCCTGGCTGATCGCCAGGTAGGGCCGCATGGCTGGGGCTCGGATCTGGATATCCGCCTTGGCGATTTTGCAGGCCTCGGCTATGATCAGATCCTGCTCTATAGCCGATCTTCTGGCAAGATCCAGATCCTGAGTCTCGGTCCAGATCTGCAGATTCGCCAGCATATTACGCTTGATGGCTGGGGACCCGGTTGGGAAGTTTACACAGGTCGCTTCAACGGTCAGACAACGGGCTTGCTCCTCTACAATCGCTTTGTCAACTCGCCGACGCCGAGCATCCCTGCGCCGAGTCTGACGCCGACGCCTTTCCCGACCGTGCCGGGCGGGCCGGGAGTCTCACCTGTGCCCAGTCTGGTGCCGACAAAGACGCCTGTCCCTTCGGTCACGCCCAGGCCCACGCCTACGGCGAAACCGACGCCTACGGCTACCGCCACACCGCGGCCAACAGCAACCCTCACGCCACGTCCGTCGCCGACTCCAAAGCCGACGGCTACGGCCACAGCCACGCCACGCCCAACAGCGACCGCTACGCCCAGTCCAACCCCAACACCATCGCCGACGCCGACTCCCTCGCCCGTGGTAACCCCCTCGGCTACGCCCACGCCGCCTACGGCTACCCCTACCGGCACGCCGACGGCTACTCCTAGCGTTACCCCCTCGCCTACGGCGGGCACCATTACGCGGAAGGTGGCCACTGGTGGCGCAGGAGCCCTCGTCATGCAAGGCGGTCTGCCCCTGAGCTTGAATCCTGGCGCGGGAGGAACTGGCGGGGGGAATGATCTGGGTGGAAGCCAGAGCAGTCAATCTCAGCTCTCTCCCAATGTGCTGGTAGTTGACTTTACGAGAAAATTTGAAATCAACCATCTCCAGCGCTATCTGCTCTCTCAGGACTCCTGGGAAATCTATATCGGACGTTTTGTGAACGCCCAGCAAGATGGTCTTTTCCTGTACGATCGCCTCGGTGGCCAGGGGCGCCTGATTAGTTTCAATGCCCGCCTGCAGGTTGCCCGTAACCAGGCCGTGACGGGCCTCGATGGCAACTGGCAGATCTACAGCGGAGACTTCTGTGGTCTTGGTCAGGCCCAGCTCCTGCTCTATGATCCCATCGCTGGCGAAGCTCAGCTCTTGCTGCTGAATAGCGCTCTGCAAGTCAAAGCGCGGCAGAACTACAGCCAGTGGGGCAGCGGCGATATTCTCTACACCGGTCACTTTGGCAGTGCAGCAGAGGGCATTATGCTCTATGACCCATTACAAGCTCAGAGCACCTTTATCGCCTTTGATCATGATGGGCAGATTACTCATCAATATACCGTAGCGAGCTGGGATCAGCGTTGGCAGGTTCTGATCGGCTCATTTGCCAATCCCTCGCGCTGCGACCTCAAGGCAACGTGCTCACCTGACGATGACATTCTGGTCCTTAATCGCCAGACAGGGCGCCTCGAACAGTATGCCTTCCGCTTCCAGTCAACGTTCAGGATCTACGACAACCGCATTCAGGCCTTTGTGCGAGAGGGACTAGCCCAGGAGCAGGATAGCTATCTCAAAATTGTAGATACCTCGACTTTCAGCTTGCTGGCCATCCTGGATACTCCAGTGCACAGCGAAGAGCTTTACTAATCATGTCATGAGGAGGGAGGAAAGAGCCTCGGCGGCTGCCAGGCTGACCGATCAGCTCGTGGTAGAATAATGCGCATGCGTAACGTCTTCTTGATTGGGTTGTCTGGGAGTGGCAAAACGACCGTCGGACGTCTGCTAGCGGAGCGCCTGGGAAGACCGTTCATCGACACTGATCTGCTGGTAGAGCAAAGCAGCGGGAAGCGCATTGCCACCATCTTCGCAGAAGAGGGGGAAAGCGCTTTCCGGGCCCGTGAGAAACAGGCTCTCCAGGCAGCGGCTGCCCAGACGGGTGCTATCATTGCCACCGGTGGGGGCATTGTCCTCGATGCGGACAATCGCCGCCTAATGGCGGAACGGGGAATCAGGGTCTTCCTGAGCGTCGAGCCGGAGACTGCTCTTGAACGCCTGCGCCAGCAGGATGCAGCGGCACGGCGCGCAGGCCTCTCTCCCGAGATACGTCCCCTGTTAGCCGGAGATGATCCTCTGGCGGCCCTGCGTCGCTTGCAGGCCGAACGCCAGGCCCTCTATGCCGAGGCCGAAGCGTGCTGCTCGACCGACGGGAAAAGCCTGGAGCAGGTAGTCCGCGCTGCCCTGGCGGCCTTGATTGCCCTGGGCGCTCTGGAAGGAGAGGAACCCCTTGAACGTCAGATTCGGGCCGGCGGGGGCTATGCTGCCATTGTCGATTGGGGCGGGCTGGGACGACTTCCGGCCTATCTCGCCCGTCTCGATCTGCCACGGAGGGTCTTTCTCTTCAGCGATCAGCATGTCTATGATCTCTATGGCCCTCCGCTCTTGCGGACCTTGCAACGGGCTGGCTGGAGCGCGAGCAGTTATGTCGTTCCGGCAGGCGAGACCAGCAAGTCGCTGGAGCAATTGAGCGCCATTTACGATTGGCTCATCGAGCAGAGAGCAGAGCGTCGTGAAGCTCTCCTCGCTCTGGGTGGTGGCGTTGTGGGCGACCTGGTAGGCTTTGCCGCCGCTACCTATCTGCGCGGCGTCCCCCTGGTGCAGCTACCAACCTCGCTGTTGGCCCAGGTCGATGCGGCCATTGGTGGCAAAACAGGGATCAACCACCCACGTGGCAAAAACCTGATCGGCGCTTTCTATCAGCCCCGTCTGGTGCTGGCCGATCCTGCAACACTGCTGACGCTGCCGCAGCGCGAGCGCACTGAGGGCTGGGCAGAGGTTGTCAAGTATGGTATCATACTCGACGCAGAACTCTTTACTTTGCTAGAAACCCATGCGGCAACTCTGCGCGACTTCTCCTTGCCCCCGGCCTCTCTGCTGGCGCAGATCATCGCGCGTTGTATTGCCCTCAAGGCCGCAGTGATTGAGGAGGATGAACGCGAGCAGGGGCGGAGGGCGATCCTCAACTACGGGCATACGTTAGGCCATGCGCTGGAGAGTGTGACCGGCTATGGTGAATGGCTGCATGGGGAAGCGGTAGCGTTGGGTATGGTGGCCGCAGCTGAACTGGCTTGCCAGGCGGGCTTACTGGCGCGCGAGGAAGCTGAGCGTCAGCGAGCGCTGCTGAAGGCTTTGGGCCTGCCAACTGTCTATCATGGAGTGCCACGGGCCGAAGCACTGCTAGCGGCCATCCAGCTCGATAAGAAGGTGGCTCAGAAGCAGGTGCGCTGGATCATGCCCCGCCGCATCGGTGAGGTCTTCCAGACCACGCTGCCTGATGAGCTGGTCAGCAAGGTGGTGCACTCTCTCTTTGCTGGCGAAGGCACTACGCAGGCCGGGGTGAGGCAGGAAGAAGTATGACGCGCACGATCCTGGTGATCAATGGACCAAATTTGAATCGACTGGGGAAACGGGAGCCGGCCATTTATGGCACGGTCACTCTGCCCTGGATCATTGAACGCCTGCGCCGTCTGGCCGCTGAGCATGCGGTGACGCTGCTCGATTTTCAGTCGAATCACGAGGGAGCGCTCATTGATTTCCTCCAAGAACACGGAGAGCAAGCTGCCGGTGTCATCATCAACCCGGGGGCCTTGACGCACTACTCACTGGCTCTGCGCGATGCTCTAGCGGCTCTCTCGGCCCCGGTCATTGAGGTTCATCTGAGCAATATTTATGCGCGGGAGCCTTTCCGTCATCAGTCCGTAACTGCGGCGGTCTGTCGTGGCCAGATCAGCGGTCTGGGCTGGCGTGGCTATGAGCTGGCCTTGCGCGCTTTGCTGGATATTATTGCTGAAGAGGATGCCCGCGCGAAAGAGGGGGATGCATGAACGACGAGAGCATCGCTGCTGTGCGCGCCTGGCTAGGCGAGCAGGAGCTTGACGCCTGTTTGATCACGCAGCCTCACAATCGTTCCTATCTGAGCGGCTGGCTGGAAGACGATCCCGAGGCGGCCTGGCTACTGGTCTCGCGTGAGCTATGCCTCCTGATTACGACGACGCTCTACCGTGAGGTGGCGGAGAAAGAGGCCCCTGGCTGTCAAGTGCTCGTACCGGAGCGGCGTGAGTTTGCTGAGGCTGTCGCGGCTCAGGCTCGCCAGTATGGCTGGCAGCGTATCGGTTTCGAGGCGGAGGCCCTCAGCTATGGCTACTATGCCAGGCTCTCTCACAGGGGCGAAGGGCAGTTCACCTTGCAGCCGCTGGAGGGCACGATCGTCGACCGCCTGCGTCAGGTCAAGTCGGGCCCGGAGCTAGCGCGCTTAAGGAAGGCTGTGGAGATCACAGACGAAACCTTTGCTCATCTCTGCCGATGGCTGCGCCCCGGGCTGACAGAAAGAGAAGTGCAGTGGGAGATTATTCGAACGATGATCGCCCTGGGGGCGGATGGTCCAGCCTTTGAGCCGATTGTCGCTTCTGGTCCCAATGGCTCCATGCCCCATGCACGTGCGAGCGGGCGCCCTATCGAGGCGGGCGAGCTGATTACGATCGATATGGGGGCGCGTTACCAGGGCTACTGTGCTGATATGACACGCACAGTCTGCCTTGGGGAGCCACGCGAGGAACGTATGCGCACCCTGTATGAGGCCGTGCTAGAAGCGATGCGCACCTGTGAGCGCGGCTTGCGGGCCGGTCTCTCTGGGCGTCAGGCCGATAGTCTGGCGCGAGATGTGCTAGCAGGTTACGGCTTAGCCGAGTACTATATCCACAGTACTGGCCACGGCGTTGGCCTGGAGGTACACGAAGGACCTATGCTGTCGCAGCGAGCCCCCGAAGACGCGCTTCTGCCCGCAGGCGCCGTGGTGACTGTGGAGCCAGGGGTCTACATACCCGGCTGGGGGGGCTTGCGCCTTGAGGATAGTGTGTTGGTGTTGGAAGAGAGGGCGGAGGTGCTAACGCGCTCGCCGCTCGATCTGATCATTCCACAATAGGGAGTGTGTGGCGATGATTTCGACTGGCGACCTGAAGAAGGGCCTTTCTCTAGAGCTAGATGGACAGCTCTATACCATTCTCGATTGGCAGCACATTAAGCTTGGCCGTGGTGGTGCCACGGTTCGCCTCAAGCTGCGCAATCTGCGCACGGGCGCCATCGTCGAGCGCACCTTTGATGCTGGCGAGAAATTCAAGCGGGTCTTCCTGGATCGCGTACATGTAATGTACCAGTACCAGGATGGCGATCAATACCATTTCATGGATACGACCACCTACGAAGACATCGTCTTGACCGAAGAGCAGCTCGGCGATGCCCGGCTCTATCTCACCGATAATATGGAGCTAGATATTATGATGCATGAGGGCCGACCGATCTCGGTTGAGTTGCCTGAGAAGGTGGTCCTACGTGTGACCTATACAGAACCTGGTGTGAAAGGCGATACGGCTACTGGTGGCTCGAAGCCAGCCACGACAGAGACAGGGCTAGTGGTTCAGGTACCGCTCTTTGTCAATATCGGTGACCTGATCCGCGTCAATACAACGACAGGCGAGTACGTTGAGCGCGCCTAGCCTGCCAGCATAAGGGAGGATTGGAGCAATGGAAGTCAAGGGATCACGCCGGGGGGGCAGCCGCGCCGCTCTGGAGAACGGTTCCTATACCACTGAAGCATTGACAGTTGAGCAAATTAAGCGCCTGGTGCAGTTGCTTGACAGCAGCGATGTCAGCGAGCTAGAGCTGAGGGCGCCGACGGCTGGTCTGCGCCTGGCGCTGCGCAAGGCGCGACTCAGCGCTACTGATGGCCTGGCCGCGACCGAAGTCGTTGATGAGGGAGAGGCGGCGACAGAGGAACAGTCAGCGCCTGCCGCTGAGACCCGGCATACAATTGTCTCTCCCTGGGTTGGCATCTTCCATCGCTGGGCCAGGCCCAAGGAGCAGCGTCCTCTAGTTCAGGTCGGTGATCAGGTCAAGGTGGGCCAGCTTGTGGCCACGGTCGAAGCCCTCAATGTAATCAATGAAGTTGAGTCGCCAGTGGCGGGCCGCGTGGTTGAGATCCTGGTAGAAGAGGGCCAGCCGGTCGAGTATGGGCAGCCCCTCATGGTAGTCGATAGCTCCGGCGAAGCCTAGCCGGGAGGGCGCCGATGCTGGCGACACTGAGCGAGCCGCCGCTGACGGTCTCGGAGGCGGTCCACTACTTGAAAAAGGTGCTGGAGCAGGATGAGCTGCTACGCAGTATCTGGGTTCAGGGCGAAATCTCTGATTATAAGGTTCATCTTGCTTCTGGTCATTGCTATTTCACGCTGAAAGACGAGACCGCGCAGCTGCTATGCGTCTTTTTCAAGCATGCCCGCCAGCGGGCCGGCTTGCCCGAGCTGCGCAATGGTATGGCGGTGCTGGCTGCCGGGTATGTCTCGTTCTATGAGCAACACGGTCGGCTGCAGCTCTATGTCGAGTATGTCGAGCCGCTGGGAGAGGGGGCACTTTATCGACGCTTTGAGCAGCTCAAGGAGCGGCTGGCCGCTGAGGGTCTCTTTGCTGAGACCCGCAAGCGTCCGCTGCCTGCGGCTCCGGCTGTAATCGGGGTCGTGACCTCGCTACAGGCGGCAGCCCTCCGCGATATGCTGCGCGTGCTCCGTACACGTTATCCACTGGCGGAGGTGCTGATTGCCCCCGCTCTGGTGCAAGGCTCAGAGGCCCCGACTTCAATTGCGGCGGCTATCGATCTCTTGAATGAGCATGGAGAGGCAGAGGTGATTATCGTGGCGCGCGGCGGCGGCTCGCGTGAAGAGCTATGGGCCTTCAATGACGAGGTGGTGGCGCGCGCCATCGCCCGCTCGCGCATTCCGGTCATTAGCGGCGTCGGCCATGAGACCGATGTGACTATCGCGGATCTGGTGGCCGATTATCGAGCCTCAACGCCGACCGCCGCGGCGACGGCGGCTGTCCCCGATGTGGCCCGCTGGCGTCAGGATCTGCTTGAATGGCAGCAGCGCTTGCAAGATTGCATGTTGACCTATCTGGCTGCACAGCGTGAGCGTTTGCAGCTTGTCGCCCGTGACCTCCAACGCGCTAGCCCGCGTGGTCAGTTGGATCAGCGACGCCAACAGCTCGATGATTTGAGCGAGCGCCTGCTTGCTAGTATGCAGACGCTTCTGACCCTCCAGCGCGAACGCCTCCGGGGAATGGCGCGCCACCTGGCAACCCTTAGTCCTCTGGAGACACTCTCGCGAGGGTATGCGATTGCTCGGCGCGCCGATGATCAGGCGCTGATTACTGCTGTCGAGCAGGTTCACCCCGGCGATCGCCTAGTGCTCCAGCTCGCCAATGGCTCCGTGACCGTTGAGGTGCTCCCCTAGGTCAATTGTTCCTGCCGCACTGCGCAATCGCTCTGGCTCGCTCTAGTCTGCGCTCCTTTTGAGTGGCTTGCTGGTCGATGGCCGGTTTGCTCGACGGCCCGAAAAGAGGGCTGCAAGCTTCAGCGCTGTTCGCGAGTGCCGGCCAAATCCCTTGTCCTGCCTGTATTGCTTGCTATATTGAATTCACCCGAAGAATTGGCGAGATGTGCGCACTATGGAAGATTTGACTTTTGAGGAAGCTTTTCAGCAGTTAGAGGAGACGGTGTCAATTCTGCAAAATGGACAGCTTCCTCTAGAAAAGGCAATTGAGCATTTTGAGCGTGGCATGCGTCTGGTGCATTACTGCAACGATCTCTTACAGCGGGCGGAGCTGCGCGTCAGGCAACTGACCGTTGACAACGAGGGGATGCCAGTAGTTCAGCCGGTGGAGCTGAGCCAGCTCGAAGAAGAGATCGAGTAGTGACGGCTAGCGATGGCGTCGTTGCTGGAAAATCGTGCCTTATTGGCAGCGCTGCTAGCCTGGGCCCTGGCTCAAATGAGCAAAACCCTTATCGAGGTTGTGACGCAGCGACGGCTGAACCTTCGCCGCCTGGTCTCGGCAGGGGGCATGCCCAGCGCCCACTCAGCTCTCGTCATGGGATTGGCCACGGCAGTAGGCCGACTCACAGGTCTCTCCTCGGTTCCTTTCGCCATCAGTATTGTGCTGGCGGGGGTAGTGATGTACGATGCTGCGGGCGTGCGGCGTGCAGTCAGTATCCAGGCTCGCATGTTGAATCAAATGCTTGAGGAGGCCTTTAAAGGCCATCCCATTGGGGAGCAGCGTCTGCGAGAGCTGATCGGCCATACGCCGATCCAGGTTCTGGTAGGGGGACTACTGGGCATTGCCATTGGCCTGCTCGTCACAGCCTGAGCAACGTCGGTTGCCTCTGATCTCTGCAAGCGCCTGTTCTTTTCCCACGGAAGCGGAGCGGCAGCTCAAGAGTGGAATCCAGAAGGAGCGCAGTAGTAATGGAGCAGCATATCAGTCGAAAGGATGTTTTTATTCATCCGACGGCGGAGGTCTCGCCAGAGGCTCAGATCGGCGCGGGTACGCGCATCTGGGGGCTGGCTCAGGTGCGTGAGGGGGCGGTGATCGGAGCAGAATGCATTTTGGGAAGGGGCGTCTATATCGATGCGCGGGTGCATATCGGGGCGCGGGTCAAGATCCAAAACTATGTCTCAGTCTTCGAGGGGGTAACTATCGAAGACGGAGTCTTTATTGGCCCGCATGTTTGCTTTACGAACGATTTGCTGCCGCGGGCGATTACGCCTGACGGGCGTCTGAAAGGGGCACAGGATTGGCAGATTACCCCGACCCTGGTACGCTATGGAGCTTCGCTTGGGGCGCGGACGGTCGTCGTCTGTGGGGTAACCATTGGAGAGTTTGCTCTGGTAGGAGCTGGTTCAGTGGTGACACGCGATGTCCCTCCTCATGCATTAGTGTATGGCAATCCGGCACGCCAACATGGCTATGTCTGTCGCTGTGCCCGGCCTCTCAGCGAGTTGCGTGAGGAACACGGACAGCTCGTCGGCTGGTGTCCTGCCTGTCAGTGTCTTTGCCCGCTACCTGCTCACTCCGCAGGGCGGAGGTGAACAGGGAGAGGCAACGGGGTAGTTCGCTGCGCTTCCCTGCTCACCCCGCAAGGTCAAGTGGCAGCCGTGGACGTCACGGCGCCGGGGGAAGGGGGGGATAGTAGTGGGGGTCCTGGCTAAAGTCAAAGACCTCGTAGAGGTCGCCGATCTGAGCCAACCCGTCGCGTGGCGGAGCGGGCGGTCCCGCGCTGCGTCCGGCGGCGGCCTCGTTATTGGCGGCGGGCGTCTCTTCGTCAAATTGATGGTTGAGACTCGCCAGCGGCGGGAGCCCGAAGGTGCGTTCGATGAATTTGAGCACGGAGCTATGTTCGTAGAGCTGGCCAGCGACGTGGCCGCGCTTGACCCAAGGCGAGATAATCAACGTGGGCACGCGCATGCCGAGGCCGTAGGCGTCCAGTTGCGGCGGGGCGATATGATCGAAGTAGCCGCCGTTCTCATCGTAGGTCAGGATAAAGGCCGCCTTGCTCCAGTAGCGCGAGGCGATGAGCGCGTTAATCATCTGGGCGACTTTCTTCTCCCCTGCACGCACATTGCTAGGGGGGTGCTCGCTGACCTCGCCACTGGTAATGAGAAAGGCAACGTGGGGAAGAGTGCCATTGGCCAGGGCCTGATAGTAGTCATCTTCGCTCCCGTAGAGCCGTGCATCCTTGATCCAGCGCTTGAAATAGGCCAGGCCGTTGAAGCCGTTAGGACTGCCAATATGTTGCCGGCTGTGGCTATTGAGGTTGTAGCTTTGCCAACTGATACCGTACTGATCGAGCAGATCGGCGATGGTTGGCCAGTCCAGCGAGCCTGGTCCGGGCCGGTTATTGGTGATGCCGCCGCAGGTGCCGCTCCAAAGCGCGAGGCGATTCGGCAGCGTGGGCCCAAGCTGGTAGCAAAAGTAGTTGCCACAGAGGGTGAAAGCGTCAGCCAGAGCGTAGTAGTAAGGGAGGTCGTTGCGCGTGTAGTAACCCAGGGCTTCCAGGCCGTCGGTGGTCACGAAGCCGTCCATCTTGCCGCCGTTCCATTCGGCATGGAGAGCCTGCCAGTTGTGGGGAATATCTCGGGTGGTGTAGCTGCTGAAGTGATAGGGCTTGACGGCTGGTTTGCCGGCTCCGCCCGGCTGACTATAGTTGGCCGGTACGGCGAAGCGCCCAGCTCGCTCGTAGTAGCCAAAGTAGGTATCAAAGGAGCGGTTTTCTTGACAGAGGATGAGAATATGTTTCAGCGGGTTCTCCGCCGGGGCTGGGGCCGCTGAGCGAGCCACGGCTGGCCCGCTGGCGGTCAGCGCTCGCGCTCCCAGGCCTGCGCTGGCACCGAGGCCAAAGGCGAAGGCTCCAAGCCGCTTGAGGGCGCGACGCCTGCTCTGACGGCGGAGAAATTGCTGTGAAAAGTTCATGTAGCCTCCTTTGCTCTACTAAACCATCCTGCTGCTATTATAGCGGTATGAGTAGCAAAAGTGAACACAATGTCTATGAATATAAGGGGAGAAAGGTGGGAAGTGGTACTGACAGGCAGAAGCGCGCATAGCTTGACCGGTAGTCCAGTATACGTTAGAATAGGTCTGGCACTCGGCGCCTTATGACTGCGCTTGCCGGCTGAGCGCTCGCGTGCGGAGAGAGCAGGCTCGCTCGCCCGCTCGTCTGTGGGGTATGGGCAGGGCCCAGACCGAGACCGCGCGGTGACCGTAGGCTGCTCTGGGTTGCTGATGGAGCAGGGCACTCCGAGCGCTTTGGGGTCAAGCGATCGATCCAGCCAGTGGGTCAGCCTGTCTGGAAGATGCTTGGACGAGAGCCGCTGGCCTACAGTGGGTGGGGAAGCGCTAACGTGGGGAGGGGCAGATGAGCGAGCAAGAGGGGAAGGCTGGGGGAAGAGGTGGGGGAGGAATGGCTGAGTGAGTAAGTGACCCGCACGTGGCACTGTCTCCCGCTCGTGGGGGGCAGCACCCGAACACTGATGATGGCCTGTCCATCGTTAGGGCAGTTTCGGAGAACGGCGTTGTACTATGTCTTCCAATGCACAGTGGCAGGGTTCCTTAGCTGACCTGCCCAGTATTATCAGCAGTATTAAGCGCCTGCGCGCCTTTGGGCGGCTAACCGTGCGGAACAATACGCGCCTGGGGCTGGCTCATCTCTATTTTCGGAATGGCAGGCTGGTGCATGTGATCGGGACGCGGGGCGCGGTCGATGCCGTACTGGCGGATTTGCAGAGCTGGACACGTGCCACCTTGCGCTTTGAGCGCGGCGTGATGGTCCAGAGTGAGAATGTGACACCTGCCCATGAGCAGCGCTTTGAGCGCTGGCTCTCGCATTTGCAGGCGCGTTACAGCTCTGGAACGGTACCGCGTTCAGGGCCGGCTCCGGGCACATCCACGCCGCCGCCTGTGGCCCAGCCGCGTCCGCAGATTGTGGAGGGCCAGGTGGTGGCCCGCACCAAGGTCAATCAGCTGATCTCGCCCTGGGAGTGGCAATTGCTGGTAGAGGCTACCCGGCGAGTCTCGCTAGCTGTGGCCCAACTGGTCGGGCCAAAGGAGGCTATGAATGTCCTGCGCGACATCATTGACGATTGTTCCGCTGCTTTCCCGGCCTTCTCTGGCCTGAAAATCTCCCCCAATGGCTATCTCTATGTGATGGATAAGTCCCACCTTGACCGTATGCCGCGTGAAGACTTGCTGGAGGGGTTCTCGGCCCTGATTGCTATCTGCCAATATTTCTGCTCTCCCATTGTCGGCGAGGTGGAGGCTCATAAGCTGATTATTCGCGCCTTGGGGGACATCGCGCCAGCTCTTGTCAGCCTGGGGGTCTTTCAGGTCGATAACCGTCTGCTCCTGAATGGTGGCTAGCTAAGCCTGGCAGAGGGAGGAAGCCAGGCCACGCCGCTGCAACCCGGCGCGAATGAGACCGGGCCGAAGCCGGGCCGGGCTGCAGCGGCGTGATGCCGTTTCCTTTGGCCTTGTCCTCGCCTCTCCTAGCTGAGCGGGCCTCCCTGGAGCCGCTCGGGGTGTTTCTTTTGCCAATAGCGCATGTAACCCTGAACCGTCATCGGATAGTTTGTCGCCAGATCGTAGCGTCTGACGGCCTGCGGATCACGCGCAAGGCGCTCCAGCTCTGGCTGAGTCTCAGCGATGAGCCGCTCGCGAATCTCCTCCTCGCTTTTCCCCTCGCGCATAGCCTGTAAGACGATCTCGCCCCAGGCGATGAGGCGTTCGCGCAGGTTAGCGATGTGGCGCGTAACATCGCGCGTGGGTCCAAAGTGGCCCAGGTAGAGCACATCAGGTCGCAGGCGGCTCATGCGGCTCAGGCTCTCGAACCAGGCTTCCAGATCGAGATCGGGAGGTGGGGTCGGCGGGCGCACGTAATCGACGTCCTGAAGGCGGACGCCGGCGGCGTCTCCGGCGAAGAGTTCCCCAGAGTGGACGTCGAAGAAAATGACATGATGAACGGCGTGCCCCGGGGTATAGTGGACCTCTAGCCGACGCCCAGCGACGTTGAGCACCTCCCCATCTTCAAGGCTGTGAACGCGCTCGGCAGGCACGGCCTCGACTTCGCCCCACAGCGTGGGCATCTGCTCACCATAGATGCGGCTGGCGCTGGCGATGACTTTCGAGGGGTCGACCAGGTGCGGTGCGCCCCGACTATGGACGTAGACCTGAGCTTGCGGTAGCAGACGGGTCAGGGTGCCCGTGGCCCCGGCATGGTCCAGGTGAATATGGGTGAGCAGAATATGTGTAATAGCCTCGGGATCAAAGCCCGCCTCGCGCAGTTCGCTCAGCAAGGCTGTCACAGTGCTGGTTGGCCCGGGATCAATAAGAGCTGTCTGGCGCTCATCTGTGATGAGATAGGTGCCGATGATCCCGTGTTCGCCGAGGAACGGCAGAGAGATCTGCCATGTCCCCGGCCTTTCTTTCCGTAGGCGAACAACAGGTTGAAAGTTTGCAGACACGCAATACACCTCTCTCGTGCCGCGCGGCTGGGTAGCACTGCGGCAACAAGCTGGCTCGCTTTTGCTTACTCGCTCGGTTGGGGCGCTAGAGCTTCTTGACCGAGATCGCTTTTGCCTGGGTAAAGAGCAGGAGGTAGTCGCGGCCTCCGGCTTTGGAGTCCGTGCCTGACATGTTAAAGCCCCCGAAGGGATGGACACCGACCAAGGCCCCTGTGCACTTGCGGTTAAAGTAGAGGTTGCCAACGTGGAATTCCTCTTTGGCCCGCTGGATGCGCGCCGGGTCGCGGGTGTAGACTGAGCCGGTGAGGCCGTACTCTGTATCGTTGGCGATGCGCAGGGCGTCGCTAAAGTCCTTGGCCCGGATAAAGGCCAAAACAGGCCCAAAGATCTCCTCCTGGGCAATGCGGGCGTGAGGATCAACGTCGGCGAAGATGGTCGGCTCGATAAAGTAGCCGGGACCGTGGTGCCCTCCGCCGAGGACAAGCCGCCCTTCCTGCTTGCCGATCTCAATATAGCTGGTAATTTTGTTAAAGGCATTTTGGTCGATGACAGGCCCCATGAAGGTCTCAGGTTGCGTGACGTCGCCGACGCTAAGCTGTTTGGCCTTCTCTACGACCTTTTGCAGGACCTGATCATAGACGCTCTCGACAACGATGGCGCGCGAGCAGGCTGAGCATTTCTGGCCTTGGAAGCCGAAGGCCGAAACGACGATGCCGGTGGCGGCTGCCTCCAGATCTGCGGTCTCATCAACGATGATGGCATCTTTACCGCCCATTTCGAGAATGGTGCGCTTGATCCAGCGCTGACCAGGCTGTGTCTTGGCGGCCAGCTCGTTGATGCGCAGACCGACATCGCGTGAGCCGGTGAAAGCGATGAAGCGGGTCAAGGGGTGAGCGACAAGCGCGTCGCCGATGCTGGAGCCGGGTCCGCTCAAAAAGTTGACCACGCCAGCCGGCAGGCCGATCTCTTCAAGGATGCGCACGAACTGGGCGGCAATAGTGGGCGAGGCGCTCGATGGCTTGAGTACCACGGTATTGCCAGCCACAAAGGAGGCGCTGGTCATGCCGACCATGATGGCGCCAGGGAAGTTCCACGGTGGAATGACTGCGCCAACGCCGAGCGGAATGTAGACAAGCTCGTTATCCTCGTCGGGAATGCGAACAAGCGGCTGTTCTTCGGCCAGGCGCAGCATTTCACGCGCATAGAACTCCAGGAAATCGATGGCCTCGGCAGTGTCGGCATCGGCCTCGGTCCAGCTCTTGGCCACCTCATAGATCATCCAGGCGTTGAAGAGAAAGCGACGTTCACGCAGGCGATCAGCGGCGGCAAAGAGATAGTTAGCGCGCTCATGGGCGGGAACACGCTTCCACTGCTCGAAAGCCTCGGCGGCGGCACGTACGGCCTGGTCAACCTGTTCTAGCGTAGCCTTCGAGAAATAGCCGATAACCTGGTCAGGTTGGGCCGGATTGACCGAGGCAAACGTTTCGCTGTTCTGAATATGCTGGCCGGCGATGATCAGCGGGTAGGTACGGCCTAGCTCGCTGCGCACCTGGGCCAGGGCTTCTTCTTGGGCGCGTCGGTTCTCGGGACGCGAGAAATCTGTGAGCGGCTCATTTCTAAAGGGGGTCCGCGCACGCTCCAAGACGTGCTCTGCGGTTATGGTCATGATTATTCACACTCCTTCGTGTTCTCAACGGGTACTTTCCCCTTTATTGTATCCCACGAGGTGGCTCGCCCGGTAGGGAAAGGCCTGCGCTACTGGCTGCTTGCTGGCAGCGTCTTGGGATCTGCCAGACCGCTCAGCAAAGAATGAGATCGCTGGCGATGGCGATCAGCATGGCGCCGAGGCAGAGCAGGGCAACACCAGGCCAGCCGCCGTGCAAGAGTGCGACGCCGGGCAGGACCGCGCCCAGACTGCCGCCGAAGTAGTAGCAGGAGAGGTAGAGCGAGGCTGCTGTCCCTTTGGCCTTATGGGCTTGCTCGCCGAGGTAGAGATTGACGGCGGGAATAGTGCAAAACATGCCAAGAGCCAGCAGACCAAGGCCCGTAATGACCAGTGGCAGCTGTGGGATGAGCGTGATCAGGAGACCGCAACCGGCGACGCTCATGCTGACAGCGATAGCGCTCCGTGAGCCGACGCGTCCGGCCAGACTGCCTGCAATGGGGGAGCAGAGGCCAGTCAGCCAGAGTAAGTACACCAGGCCAAGCTGAACCGTTGAGAGGCCGAAGTGAGGTCCACTGAGATAGTAGGGTAAATAGGTAAATGTGCCAACAAAGCCGAAGAACAGGGTGAAGCCGATAATGAAGGCGCCGACAAGATGCCGGTTGTGCAAGTGTAACCAGATATCGCTGAGCGACTGACGCAGGGCATTGCCCCCTGGCTCCTCGCTGGCGTGGTCTGAGAGCGCCTTTAGAAGACGGCGATCCTCTAGGAGGCGAGAATGCTGAAAAACCGGCTGTCCCTGGGTGTCAGGTAGAAAACGCCACATGGCCAGGGCGGCGATCAGGGTCGGCAGGCTAAAGGAGAAAAGGGCAACCTGCCAGTTGGTAGCAGCGGTCAGGGCGGCGCTGCCCAGGCGGGCAAAGAGGCCACCCAGGGTTTGGCCGCTGACATAGACGCCCATTGCCAGGCCGCGCTCATAGCCGCGAAATTCTTCGTTGACGTAGGAAATGGCCACGCTGGTCAATCCTGGCATCAGTAACCCCTGCAAGGCGCGCAAAGCAAGCAGGATGGGAAAATTCGGAGCAAAGGCACATAGCAGCGTGGGAACGGTGATGAGCAGGCTGCTGCCTACCATGACGATTTTGCGTCCGATGCGGTCAGAGAGCGGTCCATAGAAAAGCGAGCCGACTGCGACCGCTAGGACGATAATCGAGATGGTAAGACCCGCTGTGGGAGCGTCAACCCGAAAGACCCGACTGAGAACAGGCAGGATCGCCTGAGTCGTGTACATGTTGGCGAAAACAAAGGCCGGGCCTAAGAAAAGGGCGATCAGGGCTCCGACGCGAATACTTTGCTGCTCTGGGCGCGGAGAAAAGGATGTCGTGCTAGACATGAGTGGGAAGACCTTTCCAGATGCAAGAGACTGCCAGAAAAGAGGCGGATATTTCTATTATAGCCTCATGGTCGCTCGCTAGCTAGACGGTCGCTCGCGTTCACAGCCCGCCTTTGCTGGCACCGGCCCTATAGGATGGTGGGGTCGGTGCGCGTGCGCGCTAGAAGGCCCGGAAAGGCCGCCCGGCTGGTATGATGATGGCGCTGCCGGCATGGGCTGCTCTTGTCATTGTCGATTATGATTAGGGAAAGCGAGGAAAGCGCATGGACATCTATCGCGCCCTGGGATTGGATGTGCCGATCCTCCATCTTTGTGTCCGCTTGCTAGTGCGAAATGCTGAGACCGAGCTCTTACCGCGCCTTGTTGCACTGCGGGAGCGCTGCGCCACTGTGGCTGCGCGCTTGCAACAGTGGACTGAGGAGCAGTGTACGCGCTATGCAGAGGAGGCGGCGCAGCGGCTTCAGCGACAGGGCTTTCTCGCCCCCGCGCTTGAGCCGCTGCAAGCTTCGGCAGCTCTGCAGCGCGATCTGCGTCACTTCGCAGCGCGCCTGGGCACAGTGAGTCTGTTCACTCTTGAAGGGCCGGCCCTCGTGAGCTGCACTGCTCCCGAGCTGGGGCCGGGGCCGCTAGCCTCTGATCTGGCGAGAGCAGTACAGGCCGGTAGAGCTAGCTGGGAACACTGGCGCCGCGGGCTGCCTGAGCATCAGCTCTATGAGCTGTGGTTTCTCCTCCGCGGGTCCTTCGCCTTCGATGTGCTCAATCAATTCATTGCAGAATGGCCCGCCGCCTTGCGCGCCGATCAAGCGCCAGGGGCGGAAAACGAGCCGCCGGCAATGGCTGACTTACCCGCCGTGGCAGTCGGAGCGCT
The DNA here is from genome assembly GCF_059696725.1 of Thermogemmatispora argillosa. NCBI lineage: Bacteria > Bacillati > Chloroflexota > Ktedonobacteria > Thermogemmatisporales > Thermogemmatisporaceae > Thermogemmatispora > Thermogemmatispora argillosa. The sequence continues at coordinate 4,842,740 of NZ_AP019377.1, forward strand.
TACCTACCATCTTGTCTATCAACTCGGCGATGATCTGCTCAGTGGTGTGGCGCCAGAGTTGGGGACACAGACGCTCTCGCTCTTCTTCTCTGCCGGTGATCTTTCGTATAGTACTTTAAGGTATGAGGTAATGGCCCTGCTGGAGTTGCTTGCAGAGCAGCCTTTTCTGCGTCATGCCTCGTTCTGGCAGCGCGATCCGTGGCCTGGCATGCCGCAAGCAGCTTTTCTCCTACGCCTGCGGCTGCCTGCAGGAGAGGTACCACTGCGGCAGATCGGCGAGGCCATTATGGCGGCCAGCCCTGTTGGTCGCGAGCATCTGCTAGCTCAAGGTCTGCTGCTGAGTGGCCAGCGCCTCTTCTGAGGAGAAGGAGAGAGAGCGCAAGCCATCTGAAGCACTGGCTTGCAAGAGCCGCCTGGCTGGCTGCGCCGGCCTCGGCTGAGGCTCACCGGTGCTGGCTCGACAGAACTGGCATCAAAGGCTATACTGGAGATTGCCCCAGGAATCGCTGAGAGTATAGGAGGAATATGTAACATGGCACAAACACGCGAAGAGTTTCCCATCGAAAAGCAAATTCGAAAAGATATTCAGGATGCTCAGAGGGCAAGAGATCAGCTCAAGATGGATACACTGCGTATGGCGCTAGGAGCGATCCACAATCTGGAGGTCGCCCGGACCGATCGTAAACATCCTGAATATGGCAAGCCGCTCACTGAGGCCGACTGCTATCAGGTGATAGAGCGCGAAATCAAGATGCGTGATCAGGCTATTCCTCTGTATGAGAAAGGGGGACGCAGCGATCTGGTAGAGAAGGCCCAGCGCGAAAAGTCCATCCTGCAAGCCTATCTACAAGCTGTTCAGCTCAGCGATGACGACATTCGGGCTGTGGTGGCGCGCCTCATCGAAGAGCAAGGGCGTGATTTCCGCAAAGTCATGCCCCTGGCTGCCCGCGAACTGAAAGGCAAGGCCCCGGGCGCCAAGGTACAGCAGATAGTGAAAGAGATGACAGCCTGAGCCAGAGGAGCTAGCCAGGCGCCCAATAACTGGTGAGGAGGAGGGCGACAACCCGTCGCGGGCCGACGGAACTACCTGCCTCCTCGCCTGGTCGCGGGCCCTGGGCCGGGAATATAATGCTTCCATGAGGAGCAAGGTGAGCATGGGTGGGGCGGTTAAGATGTGTCGCGGTGCAAGATGTGACGGCTGCTGAGCCAGGCCTCACGAGCGCTCGCATCGTGGCCTGCAGAGGGAGCCTCTGAGGCCGTTCGTTCGTTGTCGTTCTCTGTGATGCATGCTGGGAGCGTGACGAGGCAATGAGAATCTACAATACACTCACGCGGCGCGTCGAAGAAATCGTGCCATTGGAGCCGGGCAAGATTAGGATGTACTCCTGCGGCCCAACCGTCTATCGCTATATCCACATTGGGAATCTACGCACTTTCACAATGGCCGACTGGCTGCGCCGCACCCTGGAGTATCTCGGCTTCGAGGTCTTCCATGTCAAGAACATCACCGATGTCGGACATATGCGTCATGAGCTGCTGGACCGCGGTGAGGACAAAATTCAGGCTCAGGCTCGTAAGGAAGGGAAGACCTCGGCTGAGATTGCGCGCTTTTACACCGAAGCCTTCCATCGTGACGAGGCCAGGCTCAATATTCTACCCGCCCATGTCTTTCCGCGGGCCAGCGAACATGTCCCCGATATGATCCACATCATCGAGGAACTCCTGCGTAAAGGTTTTGCCTATGAAGTGCATGGCTACGTCTACTTTGATATTCAGCGCTTCCCAGGCTACGGTAAGCTCTCGCGCAATCTGTTAGAGCATATGCAGATTGGCATTCACGAGGGCAGCGATGCTGATCGGCGGCATCCCGAGGATTTCCCGCTCTGGAAGCCCGCCGAGCCTGGGCGAGATATGGCCTGGGATAGCCCGTGGGGGCGCGGCTTCCCCGGCTGGCACATTGAATGTTCAGCCATGTCTATGAAGTATTTGGGGCCGCACTTCGACATTCATACAGGGGGGGTCGACAATATTTTTCCCCATCACGAGGATGAGATCGCCCAGAGTGAAGCCTATAGCGGCCAGCCCTTTGTGAACTACTGGGTTCACGCCCAGCATCTGCTGGCTGATGGCCAAAAGATGGCCAAGTCGGTGAGCAACGACTACACGCTTGCCGAGATCGAGGCCCGCGGCTTTGATCCACTGGCTCTGCGCTACCTCTACACCACGGCCCTCTACCGCAGCCGCCTCAATTTCACTTTTCGCGCTCTGGAAGCGGCGCAGATCGCGCTAGAGCGCCTGCGCGAGCGAGCCTATGATTTATGGCTACGGGCGAACCAGGAGCGCGCGCTCCAGCCAGTAGAGGACGAACAGCAGCCGTGGCGATTAGCTTTTCGTCGTGAACTAGAGAACGACCTCAACATTCCGCGGGCGATGGCTGTGCTCCGCGCTATGCTACATGCTCCCGAGTTAGACGCCACTCTCAAGCTACAGCTCCTGCTCGACTTCGATCGCGTGCTGGGCTTCAACCTCAAATCTTATCTCCTGAGCGAGCAAGCGCGCCAGCGGCGTATGCCAGAACACTCCCAGCACGTTTTGCCGGCTGAGCTGGTGGCAGTCGTCCGTGAACGAGAGAAGCTGCGCCAGCAAGGCGCCTATGAGCGTGCCGATGCCTTGCGTCTCCGCTTGCTCCAGCATGGCTGGAAGCTGAGCGATCTACCCACAGGCACGCTGATACAAGCGCGCCGCCTCAGCGAAGAGTTCCCTGTCCTGTCGCGCTGGCAAGATGCTCCTGATGCCACACAACAGCCCTCGCGCTATGCTTTCTCACTGAATCTGCTCGCACGCAATAACCGGGCGGACCTTGAGCGCTGCCTCAGCAGTATCTGTCGCCATGCCAACGGGCGCAGTCTGGAAGTGATCGTCATCGAGAATGGCTCAACTGATGAGACGCTCCCCTACCTGCGCGAACTGGCCAGGTGTGCAGCATTGACTGGGGCCAATGGCGAAAAGATTGCTCTACGTGTCCTCTTCGCCGACCATAACTTAGGCTTCGCCGCGGGACGCAATGCGACCATGCGCGCCAGTCAGGGGGCGATCATTGTCTGGCTAGATACCTCTCTTGAGCTGTGCGGCGATATCTGGACGCCGCTGGAGCACACGCTAGCTGATCCGCAGGTAGGAGTCACTGGCCCCTTTGGCCTGGTCACGGAGGACCTGCGCGAGTTCCGGGAAGAGAGCGGCCCCGAAGTTGACGCCATTGAAGGATACCTGTTTGCTTTTCGCCGGGCCCTGCTCAACGAGGTGGGATGGCTCAATGAGAAGTTCCGCTTCTATCGCCTAGCTGACGTCTACTACAGCTTTTTCTTCAAAGCCGCTGGTTATCGCGTAGTCGTCTGTCCCGAGGTAGCGACACGCGTCATCAGGCATCCTCATCGCGAATGGTATAGTCTGACCGAGGAGGAGCGACGAACGAAGAGTAAGAAAAACTACGATGTCTTTCGCGCACGCTGGCATCACGGGCAGAGCCTGCTAGTGGCGCACTGCAATCCGGCTCAGCGCTGGTACGGACATGATCATCCCTATCATCTCGACGGCACCCATAGCCATGCGCCCGAGGAGCTACCGCCGCCAGGGGTCATGCATAGCCACGAGCACCGACACTGGCCCGATCATGCTCACTGTCATCCCCATCTCCATGCAACTCAAGCGAGCTGAAGCTGAAAGGCTCCTGCCAGGTGCACCCCAGCCTGGCAGGACAGAGGGAGGCCAGGTAAGCCAGCCAGACCAGCCGCTAACCTTACTCAATCAGGCTTCAACAGGTGGGAAAGCCCTGCTGAGAGCTGACCTGAACCGTGAACCTGGTCGGTCCGCTGCTGTCAGCCGGCGGGGCGTCCCGAAAGCCGGGCGCTCAGACTGGCGGGCCGCGCCTGCTGCCGTGCCTGGCGGAAGCGCTTAGCCAGCCAGCCAGCTACACTGAAGACCAGACAGGGGAGCTTTTGGGCTAACTAAGGAGAGAATCCCGTGGAGAGAATCATTGAGGTTCCGCTCTTCCCGTTACAGTTAGTGCTCTTCCCGACCGCCGTAGTCCCACTGCATATCTTTGAGCGGCGCTATCGCCTGATGATAGCCCGCTGTCTTGAGGAAAAGATTCCCTTTGGCATCGTGCTGATGCGTCCCGAGAGCCGTCATCTCCAGGAAGTGCCCTACAGCGTAGGAACGCTGGCTGAAATTCAACAAAGCGAGCGTCTGGAAGATGGCCGCTACAATCTCATCGCTATAGGCACCGAGCGCTTTCGTATTCTCCAACTGAAGCACCAGCAGCCCTATCTTGAGGGCCTGGTTGAGACCTATCGCGATAGGCAGGAGCCTGCGGGCCTGGTGCGACCCTACGCCGAGCGCGCGCTTGACCTCTTCAGCAGCTACCTGGAGATCCTGCTAGAGACGCACAATCGCCAGGAGATCAAAGAGCATCTCCCAGGCGATCCAGAGGAACTCTCCTATCTCATCGCCTATCTGCTCGATATGCAAGATGAGCAGAAACAGCACCTGCTGGAGCTGACCTCGACGCGCCAGCGCCTGGCAGAGGAGAACGACATCTTAAAACGAGAGGTTCCCTTTGCCCAGCAGGTGCTGCGACGGAATGCCCATCTGCAGACTCATCCAGACCGCAGCTTTCTGAATTAGCGTCGCGAGGAAGAAGGGCCATGCCCATTAGTGGGCGGCAGCGTGAGCTGGATCAACCCCTGTTCCTGCAGACGCTGTAACGAGGCATACACCTCGGCAGGTGTGCGCCGAGTAAGCTGCGCCAGGTCACCGAGCGTACGCCGACCATTGATGAGGAGGAAAACGATCCGATCATAGCGCGGAACAGCGGTCGCGGCGTATTCTTTACCGCGAGCGGTCAGGCTGGGCACGACGGTTTCCGGCGGCAGTGGACCAGGCGGCTGGGTAGGCTTAATAGCTGGCAACACGAGCGAATCGCCGAAGCGGGGGGTCAGACGCCCATTTTGAGGACGCCCCGGGCCCGGGGCGTGAGCAGGGCCTTGATGGGGACCTTGCCCCCGAACCTGGCCGGATGGCTGAGCCGGGCCAGCGGGCTGACCCTGCAGCGAGATTGTCTGACGGCCACTACTCCGACCTCCGACGGCGGGCAAAGGTCCACTCTGGAGCGAGAGAGGTGGCCAGGTTGGTCGCCGCGTGCCCTCGCCCGCGGGAGCACCTTCCTGTAGCTCCGGCTGGCCCGGCGCTGGAAGCTGCAAAAGTGGCTCGGCAGATTGAAAGGTAAAACGAATTTCACCCCATGAATTCAACCAGGCCAGCACGGCCTCGCTAGCCTCCTGCTGCTGACGATTCCAGACAACCAGCGTTGGCTGTCCCCGCTCAACCGTGATATAAACCTCTTCGGGCGGCGCGCCCCGTGCTCGCTGAATGGTTAGCAGACCGCTGGGCCGGTAGATCCTGAGCTGCTTGAGCACCTCCGCAAGCGAAGGCGCAGAGAAAACCGGTCTGGAAGGCATACGGCCACCTCACTGAGCTCTGGTGCAGGCCCCCTGCTCTCATCCTTAAAAAGGAACACGAACTGTTCGTTGTCTCTGGAATTGTACGTATCCTGGTGTCCGCTGTCAAGTCCGCAGAGCTTCCTTCTTCGCGGGTAAGCCGCTTAGGCCAAACGCTCGCGTTCTGCTACCTTGCTGCAAGAGGGAGAAAGCGCACCAGCGCACCATTGCAAACCAGGTAGATAGCAAATGCCTGTCAAGTAAAAGAGGATCGATGAACACAGCGCAGCTAGCGCTACACAATCACCGAGGCCGGCCCTGGAGGCCGGGCGTAGCAGGCTACCGACCAGCCTTGGCCTGCTCCCGACCAGCAAACTGCTCCGCGCCTCAGGCAGCGCCAGCAGTGTTGGTGAACGTAGCGGAAGGAAACAAGATGAACGGCTGCCAGCGCCAGGGCCAAAAGCAAAGAAAGCAGGGCTACCATCCTGTCACAGCGGACCAGTCAAGGGCCTCCAGGCAGACCGCCCTATGTTGCCGTGACAAGATGGCCCCCGCTCTGTCAGCTCGACGGGCACTGATCTTACAGGCAGAGAGATTCAGGCAGACTCGCCCTTCTCCTTCTTATAACGGGCAATCAACTCCTGCTGAATCTGAGGAGGAACCTCCTCGTACTGATAGAACTCCATCGTAAAGGTCCCGCGGCCCTGAGTGAGAGAGCGTAGATCTGTCGCATAGTGGAGCATTTCCGCCTGCGGAACCTGAGCGATGATTTTCTGCATCCCGTTGCCGAGGGGTTCCATGCCCAACACCCGCCCGCGCTTCGTATTGATATCGCTCATCACATCGCCCATCGTCTGCTCAGGCACGATCACCGTCACATTCATCACCGGCTCCAGGATCGTCGGGCTGGCCTGGGGAACAGCTTCCTGCATACAGATCGAGGCAGCAATCTCAAATGACTGGGCAGAGGAATCGACTGGGTGGTACTTGCCGTCAACCAGGGCCACCTTGACATACACCATCGGATTACCGGAGATGAAGCCGCGCTTCAGAGACTCGCGCACGCCCTTCTCAACGCCGGGCACAAACTGACTTGGAACGACGCCACCCACAATGCGATCCTCGAAAATGAAGGTGTCGGGGCCCCCAATGGGCAGCGGTTCAATCTCCAACCAGACATCGCCAAACTGGCCATGACCGCCTGTCTGTCGTTTATGGCGTCCATTGGCGCGCGCTTTCTTACGAATAGTTTCGCGATAGGCAATGTGGATATCGCGCACCTCCAGGTCGATGCCAAAGCGTCGCTTAATCATCTCAACCGCGACCTGGATATGCGTTTCACCCATACCTGAGATGCGTGTCTCGCCCGTCTCTGGATCGCGCGACACGTGGAGCGTGCGATCTTCTTCCACCAGGCGTGTCAAAGCATTGCTCATCTTATCGAGATCAGCCTTGCTCTTGGGGAAGACAGCCACCGTAAAGCACGGCTGGGGGAACTGGATTGGCTCCAGCGCTGTGGTGACCTCTTTGCTCCCCACCAGCGTATCGCCCGTATGGGTATTGGTCAGCTTAGCCACACCACCGATGTCGCCGGCGGCGATCTCGGTCGCGTTCTCCTGAGCCTTGCCGCGCGGAATGATTAACTGGCCGATACGCTCCTCGGCATGCGTTTGCACATTAAAGACATGGCTATCAGCCTTCAGCGTTCCGCTGTAGACGCGGAAGAGCGAGATCGTACCGACCTGAGCAGCGGCGGTCTTAAAGACAAAGAGCGCCAGCGTCTCGCCCAGGGAACGAACCTCATCGGGCAGAGCCTCAGCGGCGCTCGGCAAGTAGTCGAGAAGCGCATCAAGTGCGGTCTGCACCCCGATGTTCCTTAGCGCGGACGCGCACACCACGGGCACCAATTCGCCGCTCACCGTACCCCGGCGCACGAGCGTGCGCAGCTCCTCCTCACTCAGCTCCTCGCCTTCGAGGAACTTATCCATCAGGGCCTCATCGTTCTCTACAGCGGATTCAATCAGCTGCTCGCGGAAAGCGTTGACCTGATCCTGAAGGTCGGCGGGGATAGCAATCTCTTGCACCTTGTTGCCGCCCTCAAAGGTGAAGCCGCGGCGAGAGACCAGATCGACCACTCCCTTGAAGCTCGACTGGCTTCCGATAGGGATTTGAAGAGGAACCACCTTGAGACCGAAGCGCGTGCGCAGTGCCTCCAGCGTCTGCTCGAACGAGGTATTCTCACGATCCAGCTTGTTGACCAGGATCATGCGCGGCAGCTTGCGCTCATCTGCGTACTGCCAGGTGAGTTCGGTGCCGACCTCGACCCCTTTCTCTGCTGTTGTCACGATCAAGGCGGCGTCGGCCACGCGCAACGCTGCTTTCACTTCACCGACGAAGTCAGGGTAACCCGGCGTATCGATCAGATTCAGCTTCTGACCCCGCCATTCCACTGGCACCGGCTTGGCGTGGAGGGACATGCCTCGCTTCAACTCCTCCGGGTCGTAATCAACCGCCGACGTCCGCTCATCCACCTTGCCCTGCCTGGTCACAGCTCCGCTGTCGTAGAGCGCGGCATCCACCAGCGACGTCTTGCCCGCTCCTACATGCGAGATCAGCGCTACATTGCGAATCTGTTCTGCCGTGTAGACCTTCATGAAAACGTTGCGGCAGAACCCCTACCAGGATCGCTCCTGGCTGCGAGGTGCAGAATGCCGCCCCTCCTTTCCATGCGTATTGCAATCTTTTTGGCAATCGCAGACGCGACGCTTCTCCTTTTCTATGGTGGTAGTATAACAGGATCGCCATCTTTGTTCAATGCTGTTTGAAGATGATCAGGGTTCGCCTTCTCTCATCTTTTGCTCAGCTTATTACGGCGATGCGCGCTTAGAGCCGCCTCTGAACGTTATCGGAGGCCTCCTCGCGCCTGACGAGAGGCGATAGCCATTTACAGATGCCAGAGGCCATGTTACACTAAACCCGCCAGCGTGACGCGAGATCAGCGCGGAGCGGTCTGGTCTGTTAAGACACGCTCTCTGGTCCTTGCCAGGGCAAACGGTCCGCGCTTAAGCAAGCCTGACAGAATATGGCTGACTATGCGTGACGATACCGGCGAGACATGGCAGGTGGGGCTGATGTACGCTGCTAGCCACTCTGCTCGCTGGTCGCCCCAGATAGCCTGCTGATCCGCTGCTCCGGCTTGCCCCGCCTGGCTTTCTGGTGACGCTCTTCCCGGCTCGCGGTCGCCCTCGTGATCGCCTTAACCTCGGTGGACAAGAACCGGGGAGCCGCGTACCCTGCTCTTGCTGTCGCGAGAACTGTTCTTTCTTTTTGACGCGTGCTGGATCGCTCAAAACACCTGCTCTTTGCCGGTCGGTCAGTCTCTAGCAAACTGGTTGGCTGGCTGAATGGCTGGCTGTCGGATGCTAATCTGCCTGTGCGGGAGGAAAAATACTGATGACGGTCGATATCAGTGACATTGAGGCCATCCTTGCCAAGCAAGAGGACTGGCGCCAGAGACAGTGCATCAATCTCATCGCCAGTGAGAACACCCCTAGCCCGGCGGTGCGTCGCGTCCAAATTTCCGATTTCATGGGACGCTACGCAGAGGGACATCCCAATGAAGGCGAGCGCATCAACCGCTACTATCAAGGAACGCGCTATATCGATGAGATAGAGCGTATGGCGAGAGAGGAGATTTGTGATCTCTTCGGGGCTAAACAAGCTGATGTGCGCCCGATCAGCGGCAATGCAGCCAATACGGCAATCGCCCTTGGCTTCCTGCGAGGCGGTGACACGATTGTAGTGAACTCAACCGATGCCGGCGGGCATATCAGCCACGGTGCTGTCGGAGTCTTCGGGCGGCGCATCCAGACGCGCGGGCAGTCCCTGAAAGTCGGCGGGCCCCAGGCCATCAATCTACACTATCTGCCCCTCACTGAGGATCGCTATCACATTGACGTTGAGAAGACGATCGAGTTGATCGATCGTGTCAATCCGCAGATTGTCGTCATGGGCAAGAGCCTCTTTCTCTTCCCTGAACCGGTTGCAGAGGTTGCGGCCTTTTGCAAGACTAAAGACATTCCGCTGCTCTATGATGGGGCGCATGTGCTCGGCCTGATTGCTGGTGGCCAGTTCCAATCTCCGCTGCAGGAGGGAGCGACCTGGCTGACCGGCAGCACGCACAAGACCTTTCCTGGTCCCCAGCGTGGGGTAATCCTGGGCAATATGGATGAAGAGACAGCTAAGAAATACTGGCCGCCCGCAGATCGCGGAGTTTTCCCCGGCTCCTCTAGCAATCATCATCTCTTCTCGTTGCCAGCTCTGCTAGTGGCGATCCGCGAAATGAAGCGCTACGGGCGTGAGTATGCCGCTCAGATTGTGCGCAACGCGCAGGCTTTGGGCCAGGCTCTTGATGAGCTGGGAACGCCAGTCGAGGCGCGCGAGTTCGGCTATACGCGTAGTCATATGATCGCGGTCAATGTCGCGGCCTGGGGGGGTGGCGTTGAGGTCGCCAGACGTCTAGAGGCGAACGATATTATTGTTAACTATAACATGCTGCCCGGCGATGCTGATCCGCGCAATCCCTCGGGCCTGCGCATTGGAGTGCAGGAGATGACCCGCTTTGGTATGGATGAGCGCGCGATGGGAGAGCTGGCTCAGCTCATTCACGATGCCATTCGCGGCAAGCAGGTACGCGAGGCTGTCCATCGGCTGCGCGCCCGCTATCTAGAAATGAAGTACGTCTGAGGAGGGAGCGCCTCAGTCTTGCTATCTCGACAACAGCCCCGTTGCTGTCTGTCCGCTGACAGCTCGCCTGAACAGCCGCGGGCAAGACGCTGCTGAGCGGGCGGAGGCTTATCAAGCAGGTGTTTGCCTCGTGGCTGGCCTGGCGGGACCTGCCGCCTGCAGAGCGTCCCGCCAGGCTGGCCTTGTCTGCTTCACTGGCGAGAGGACCTGCTAGACCTGGATTCCGTGCTGACGCAACAGATCGAGAAACCATTGTTCGTCGTGGATCTGCACGCCGGCCCGGCGGGCCTTTTCCAGCTTGGAGCCGGGGTCTTCGCCCACGACCAGGTGCGTCAATGAGCGAGTGACGCCGCTGGCCACCGTGCCGCCGAGCTGGCGCACCGCTTCCTCAGCCTCTGTGCGCGTCAGGTGCGCTAATTTGCCAGTGAACAGGAAAGACTGGCCAGCCAGCGGGCCGGTGGGCCGCTCCTCAATGGCCATGTTGACGCCGGCTTGGCGCAGACGTTCAATCAGTTGGCGATTCTTCTCCTGCTGTAACCAGGTGTAGAGACTGTGGGCGCTCTTCGGTCCCACGCCAGGAATCGCCATGATCTCCTCTTCGCTGGCTGTCAGCAGGCGATCCATTGAGCCGAAATGTTCGGCGATGAGCTGAGCTGTTTTTTCGCCAATGTAGCGGATGTTGAGGCCAAAGAGGAGGCGCCAGAAAGGCCGCTTCTTGCTGGCCTCGATGGCTTTGAGCATATTGTCGGCGCTCTTCTCCTTGACTCCCTCCAGCTTGAGCAACTGCTCACGCGTCAGGTCATAGAAGTCGGCGACCGTTTTGATATAGCCCGCCTCGACGAGCTGCTTACACTGCTTTTCGCCGATCGTTTCCAGATCCATTGCTCCTTTCGAGGCAAAGTGGATCACGCTTTCCAGCAGGCGTGCCGGACAGTCAGTATTTGGGCAATAGGCGATGGCTTCATCTGGCAGACGCATAATAGGCGTCTCGCAGACCGGGCAACGTTCGATCGGTGTATAGGGGCGTTCCTCGCCGGTACGTCGCTCGACGATGGGTTTGACTACCTGGGGAATGACCTCGCCAGCGCGCTGGACGATAACCCAGTCGCCAACGCGCAGATCTTTGCGCAGGATGTCCTGTTCATTGTGGAGCGTGGCCCGCGAAACCGTGACGCCGCGGATGTTGACCGGCTCCAGCATGGCCCAGGGGTTGACTGAGCCGGTGCGCCCGATGTTGATGCGGATGTCAAGCAGACGCGTGGCAACCTGAATGGGAGGGTACTTGAAGGCGATGGCCCAGCGCGGCTCTCGTCCGACGTAGCCCAATTCCTGCTGTTGGGCCAGATCATTGATCTTGATGACGACGCCGTCGATCTCATAAGGCAGGTCGAAACGCTTTTGCTCCCACTCGCGACAATACTGTAGCACCTCGTCGAGGTCACGCGCCCGCCGATTGTGAGGGTTGACCGGAAAGCCCCAGTCCGCAATGAGCTGCAAGGCTTCCCAATGCGTGCTTAGGTTGCGGCCCTCGATATAGCCAATCTGGTAGCCGAAGAAGTCAAGGTTACGCTCGGCGGTAATGCGCGGATCTTTCTGACGGAGCGAGCCGGCGGCGGCGTTACGCGGGTTGGCAAAAAGCTTCTCGCGGGTAAGCGAGGCGTTAAGCTTCTCAAAGCTCTCAATGGTCATGTAGATCTCACCACGCACCTCAACCCGCACCGGCGGGTTGGCATCGCGCAGACGGTGAGGGATGCTGCGAATCGTGCGCACGTTAGGAGTCCAGTCCTCGCCGATCAGACCATCGCCGCGCGTCGCTCCCACTGTCAGTCTCCCCTGTTCGTAGGTCAGCGCCATAGCCAGCCCATCGATCTTTAGCTCGCAGACATACTCAAAAGTGGCATTGGGCAGGATGTTCTGCGCGCGCCGTTGCCAGGCCAGAAGTTCTTCTTCGCTGCGCGCGTTGGCCAGGCTCAGCATAGGAATAGGATGCCGGTGCTGCCTCACTTCGGGAAGCGGCGCCGCCCCAACGCGCTGCGTCGGTGAGTCAGGCGTCTGTAGCTCGGGATGCTCCTCCTCGATGCGCCGCAGTTCTTGCATCAATTGATCATATTCTGCGTCAGTGAGTGTTGGGTTATCGAGTACATAGTACTGATAGTTGGCCTCCTCTATGCGACGGCGCAGCTCGGCCACACGCGCAGCTAGCTCCTCGCTCTCGCTCGCTCTGCTACCTGCCTCCTGACTTGGCTCGACGCCGGCTTGTTCATGCTCGCGCTCAAACAACTGATCTGCCATCACAATTGCCTCCCCGGAAAAAAGATCTCGCTGGAATGCCTCCCCACTCGTCTTGTTCTTTTCAGAAGGATCAGGAATGGAAGAAGCAAGCGTATAAGCTTGCCTGGTTTTCCGTCTGACTGGTCTGCCTGCCCCTGGAGGTGCTTGCCCAGGTAGCACCGTCTTCTTGTCGCTTACTGGGCGTCATCGCCCAGAGTCGCTACGCTATGAGGGCCGGGCTGAGAAGTAGAACCAAAACAAAGGGCTTGGAACTCGTCCGAGCTATGCCGCTCAGTGGCCCAGGCCCGGCTGTCTAAGGCGGCTGCCAGCTCTGCCAAACGGCAGGGAGCGGCAGAGCGGCAGCACATGCTTTCCTATCGTATCACATAGCAGCAACGGGGGGAGAGAGAGGCCAGAGGGGCAGCCAGACCGGAGCGGCTCTGTGCCCGGCTGGTCCCTCGGCCTCGGCCTGGCAAGTGTCAAGTCAAGCTCTGGAGCGAGCGGCTGCGTCTCGTTTCCGGCGAGAGAATGCCGGTGATCGCGATAAGAGGGACATGGAAAAAGACTCTTTAAACGCTGCGTGAGACGCTCCAATCCTTGGCAAAGGTCTGCTGGAGCACACTGATAATGTGCTGGTCCGAGAGAACAATACCTAGCTCACGATTGTGATCAAGCGACTGGCTGGAGAAGTTTTCAGAGCCAACGAAAGCCTTCTCGCCATCGACAATCATCATTTTGGCGTGCATATAGAGCTGCTTATCTTCGCGCACTTGGGCCCCGCCCTGCTTGATCGTCTTGATCCCGCTGCGGTTGCTATCGGAGGAACCGCTCTGATAGGGTAGAATGACTTGCACCGTGACGCCGCGCTGCGCTGCCGCAGCCAGAGCCTGCTCAATGGAATCGTCGATCAACTCCTCGGCTTCGATGAGTAGCGATTTGTGCGCTCCTTGAATCAGCGATTCAAGGACACTGCGCGAGTTGATCGGACTGACGACGAGATTCGGATTGCTGAGCGAGACCGAGGTACGGTTCCAGTCGGCCTCGAAGATATCGCTGACGGCTTTTACGTCAGCGGGATTGGTGTCGATAATGCCATATTCACGGTTTTTGGTGCTACCGACTCCCAACGCGGCATTTGTCAGATTACAGGTCATGATATAGGCCGTGGTACCATCAATGATCATTCCTTTCTCATGAGTCAGAGCAAAGGCGGGGCTGGTAGCCTTGACTTTCACTCCTGCGGCGCTCAGGCGATCCATCGTTTCTGTCGGCGAGAGCGAGCCACCGCCGTAGGGATGGGTCTCTAGCATTACGCGCACATCCAGGCCCCGATTGGCTGCCTCCTCAAGGGCATTAATCACGTTGCGGTTGGTCAGCAAATAGAGTTCCAGCCAGACCGAGCGGTGGGCGCCATTGATGGCATTGGTGATCACTCCTTCGCCGGCGTCCGGCTCGACAAAGACTTGTAGCCCTTGTTGGGCCCCGCTGCCTACGGTGACGGTCGGGGAAGCCAGCAGCGTGCTTCCGCCAGCGGTAATGTCGACATTACAGGCACTTAGAAAGAGAAGAAGAAGGCAGAGGAGTAAAGGAAAAAGGCCCTTCTGCCAGAGGGAAGGGGTGGGTTGGGCGTACCTTTTCATTCTCATTGAAGCGACTCCATGATCGGCAGAATTGAGACGGCACAAAGCCTTTCCATGCCTCATCATATCTTGTTCAAGCTAGAGGCGAGCAGTGCAAGAGCAGTACTCTCTAAATAAGCACGTCTTGGACGCTGCAGGGGCGTCAACGGCCTGCTGGCCGGCTCAGGTACGAGGGTAACGGGCGACCCGAAATGCAAAAACCAGGACTGGGAAAACGGGCAGCGACGGACAGGCGGCCATACCAGGCCGGACGTAGAGTGTCAGAGAGTAGAGAAAAGGGAGCGCAGGTCGCCCTGTGTCGGCCAGTGGGGCGAGTGAAGGCAAGGACAGGCAGGGCAGAACATCCCTGATGCTCCTTAGCTGTTCTGCCCCGGCGAGCCTGATTTGACCCGGCTGGCTCGGGCGACGAGGGCCCAGGCGGGGCTAGGATCTGGCGCGCTCCTGCAACAAGCTGCGAATGCGCCCTAGCAGCGGCACCAGTTGTTTCTTGCGCGAAACCAGGCCCTCAACCTCGATAGAGTGCCCATCGACTCCAAGTGGGGCCCCGAGGGCACTGGCTACCGCTTGCTCGCCGCCGTGGACAAGCAGTCGGCAGCGCATGTTGATAATGTCGACAATCATGAATAGGAAAACGCTATAGCTGCGCTCTTGCGCGAGCCGGCGCATGGCCTCCAACAGCTCCTCGCTGCGCTGCTCGATCAGCGCAGGAGTAGGAGTTTCGACAGTGCCAATGGCGAAGCGCAGGCCATTCACGGTGTATTCCTTAAAGTCGGCGGTCAGCAGGGCCTCGGGGCTGCGCTCATTCAGGTCCGAAGCGGCGGCGGCAAAGATCGCCTGGCCATAGGCTTCCAGATCCTCGCCCGTGATCTTGGCCAGCTCAGCGGCTACCTGTTCATCGCGTTCCGTAGTCGTAGGGGAGCGTAGGATCAGCGTGTCATACAGCAGGCCAGCGAGCAGAAGGCCAGCGGCCTCGCGCGAGATAGGTACGCCGGCCTCGTGATAGAGGCTGACGATGATAGTGCCCGTGCAGCCGACCGGCTCGGCCCGGAACATGATCGGTTTGCTGGTATGGACGTCGGCAATGCGGTGGTGGTCAATAATGGCCAGCAGGTCAGCCTCCTCGATGCCGTCAACAGCCTGCGCCCGCTCGTTGTGATCGACCAGAACGATGCGCCTGGGACGCGCATTGAGCATATCGGTGCGTGAGAGGTAGCCGACCAGACGGCCTTCATCGTCGAGCACAGGCAGCGAGCGATGGCGCGCCAACAGCGGCTGTACTTCGCTCATCAGGTCTTCCGGCCTGCATGAATCGAAGTCGCGATTCATGATCTCGCTGGTCTTCATGCTCAAATTGATGAGCCGAACAGCCGTGAAGGTATGGTAGGCGGTGCTGATGACCAGAACGCCGTGTTTGCGCGCGGCTGCCAGGGTACGCTCAGAGACGAGCAGATCGCCGGTGATGACCAGAGCGGCAGCTCCGGCCTCGATGGCGGCCAATTGAGCGTCTTCGCGATCTCCCAGCACTACCAGACAGCCCGGCTCAAGGTATTCGCGCATAGTGCTTGCCTGCATGGCCCCTACCAGAATACGATTGCCCAGCTTGCGTCGTCCCTCAACGAGTACGCGCCCATGTAGCACGCGCACCAGATTATCGCGCTCCAGGGGAACGCGGTTGACTGCCTGGGGGTCAAGGTCCTTGAAAAAGAGCTTGGCCAGATCTTCGATAGCGATGATACCCTGGACACGGCCTTCGTCGTCAACAACGGGCATGGCGCGCCGGTTGTGCTCCTGTAGCAAGCGCCCGGCTTCTAGCAAAGGCTGATCGACATGAATACTGATAACGCCACGCCTCATGACGTCGCGCACCTGTAAATAGACATCTTCCAGGGCCTCGGGCGGTTCGACTCCGTAGCGCTCTAAGACAAAGCGTACCTCGGGTTTAATCGGTCCATGCCGGGCGGCAATAGCCTCCTCCCCTTGAGTTTGCAACAGGCGCGCGTAGGCGTAGGCTGAGGCGATCGAGTCGAGATCTGACTGTTTATGTCCAATGACGTAGATTGGCTGTGCCATCTAGCTGCTTCCTCCAGACCTGTGCTCCCCGTTAGTGCGAGCACTGGCGTTCTTTTGCCGATCGTTGCGTTGGCTGCGAAAGATGAACAGTAGTACGCCTATCAGTATAACAGAAAGCAGGGCCAGGCCGATAGGCAGGCCCAAGGCGAGAGCGGAGGGCAGGGCCGTCTCTGCTGCCGGCGCTTCTGCAGCGGCGCTGGCCTGGGCGGCAGTCGTAACGCGGTCGCTGAGGCGATCGTTGGGCTTGGGTAGCACAATGCCAGGATTGCCAGGAGGCCTGCCGTTCGTGAGGAAGCGCGCGTAGGGATTGGGATAGGTTAAGGGCTGGCGCCTCACAACCAGTGTCTTGCTGATGAGACGCTGGGCGCCATTGGCAGCGATCACGGTCAGTCTAAGCTGATAGGTTCCCGCCTGGTGATAGACGTGGCTGACACGTTGACCCTGGGCGCTCGTGCCGTCGCCAAAGTCCCAACGGTAGCGGAAGCCCTCTCCTGAGGAACCAGGGCCGGGCATCTGGGCTGTCTGGGCCTCGAAGGCCAGGGGTTGGCCTGCTAGCGCCCTGCCGAGGTCGCCAATGGCCGCAAGCGGACGACCGTCAGAGGGAGCGCTGCCCAGAATGGCGGGTTGGTTAAGCAGCCAGGTCGTGAGCATGGCGGGCAGCGTGAGGGCTAAGGTCAGAGCCTGCGACTGCTGTGAACTGCCGTCGGCGAAGGTGTTCATCAGTTGGATGGTGTCTTCTGGCTGATCGAACGGGTACCCCGGTGTGGCGGCTGTGCTGTAGTAGCTAGCATTGCCGACCAGGGTTGCGCAGGCAATTCCTGCCAGGGTAAAGGGCACCTGGTCGCTACTGCCAAGATGGTCGTCCTCGCGGATTACTTCGCGCTGCTGGTCAGGCGTAAAGATCGGCTCAAAGATATCTTGCTGACCCTGGCCATGATAGGAAAGCATTTGGTAGCCCTCTTCATATAGCTCGGAAAAGACGGCGGGGACTGCCTGATCCATCAGATTGCGCAGTTGTTGTAAGCGCTGACGTTGCTCGAAGGTGAGCATGTTTTGCTGTGGATAGAGCTTATTGCTTGTCAAAGGCGAAAGATCGACGTAGAGTGGAAAAAGGGGATTGGCGGCCTGGCCGAGATAGCGCACGGGGTAGGCGATGCCACTCTGTTCCTCATTGAACATGGCGATGACGTTCCCCAGGTCGCTATTCATAGTCTCGTTGACTGCATAGAAGGAGCCGTAAAGTCCCTGCTCCTCAGCATCGAAGAGGAGGAAGCGCAGCGTACGGGCTGGATAAAGCCGATGTTCACGCCAGTAGCTGGCCAGGCCGCGAGCGATGCCTAGTTCGATAGCGCAGCCGCTGGCGTCGTCATAGGCGGACTGAGTTGAGAAAGCCATCCCATCATAATGGCAGCCAATGATGACAATCTGCTCTGGGTGCACGCTGCCGGGGATGCTGACCTCAACATTGAAGGCTGGGACCACGGCGGGACGGCCCAACCAACCCCGAATGGCGAAGGCATCCCGCCGGATCTGATGGGCAAAGCCAGCGAGGTTGTGCAGCATCTCCCTGCTCCAGTAGGTGGCAAATTCGTCATGTCCGTTGATGTTGGGGGGCAGGTTGTGGTCATAGCCGGCTTCGCGCCGCAGAAAATGGGTTGCCATGTAGAAAAGTTGCTGGTAGATATAATTGCCGTCCACGCTGGGAAAATCAGCCATGTTAGCGCCATGTGCAGCCGCCCTGGCGGGCAGCGGCTCAAAGCTGCTCGGCCATATCAAACAGAGCAGCAAGACGGACAGTAGGAGCTGCTGAGCCGGTGGCGCCTTACGGCCAATGGCTAACCAGGTGGCTGCCCTGTCTGCTAGTTGCATGAGCTTCCTCTCCGTAGTGGCTGCTGACGAAGTTGCTGTCTGCGTTTGACCTGCTATTGCGCTCGTTGCTTGCTGCTTATCGACCTGATCGTGATGTTGGTTGGACCTGGCCGGGGAGAGGGGTAGAGAGAGCGCGCTCCCTCTCCTATGCTCTCCCCTAAAAGGACGTTCGCGTGTCCCTGTCTGCGGTGGCCATTTTGGGGGAGGTAAAGGAGCTGTAAAAAATCGCCCGCCTGGTCGTTCGTGGATTCCTGCCAGAGAAACCGTGGACAAGAGGCGAGAGCCTCGGAAGAGGGGAGACAAGCATGCTAGAGGTCGTCGTAGAAGATGCCCTTTCTGGGCTAAGGTACCCCGTGGAGGTGGCGGGCGACGCGCCACTCTGGTCGCTGGTGCCGGCACTGGTCAAGGTACTGAGGCTACCGCAGG
This sequence comes from Thermogemmatispora argillosa, assembly GCF_059696725.1. Lineage (NCBI taxonomy): Bacteria > Bacillati > Chloroflexota > Ktedonobacteria > Thermogemmatisporales > Thermogemmatisporaceae > Thermogemmatispora > Thermogemmatispora argillosa. The sequence continues at coordinate 4,861,257 of NZ_AP019377.1, forward strand.
AGGATAGCGCCGGCAATCGGCTGAGCTATCGTTTGTGCCTGGCGGAAGGCGGGCGTGAGCTGCCACGTGAACTCAGTCTGGAGGCCGCCGGGATCAAAGCAGGGGCCTGCCTGCAACTGCGGCCCTATGTAGTAGGAGCCGGCGCTAGCGGGCGCGTGCCTGTGGCCGATGGGCTGCATGACGCAGTAACGCTGGCCGATGGTGCAGCGCTGCCAGCCGTAGGAGCCGCAGAGGCCGCGGCTGGCGACCTGGGCCAGCGGGGAAAAGGAAGCAGGCGCCCGCGGCGTCTGGTCCTGGGATTGCTGGGCCTGACAGTCCTGGGTGCGGCTGGAGCAAGCGCCGGCTATGCGGCCTATCGCTCTGGTCTTCTGGGGGGATGGTTGGCAACGCTCCTGCCGCCAGCCAGGCCGACCGCGACCAGCCTAGCGAGGCCGATGCCGACCCCCACGACTGCGCCCTTGCCTACCACGGCCCGGGCAGGCCTTGTTTTCAGCCAGCACCAACAGACCGTACGAGCACTGACCTGGTCGCCCGATGGCCGCCTGCTGGCCAGCGGCTCGCTGGACGGGCGACTATTCATCTGGAACACACAAGGGCAGATTCAGCATACCTTCACCGTCAACGGCGCCGTCCGTACCCTGGCCTGGTCGCCCGATGGCACACAGCTAGCGCTTGGGGCCGGCTCGGCAGTGCAGTTTCTTGATCCCTACAATGGGACGCCATTCACCCAGCCGCTTCAGCGTCATACGGCTACAGTTACCGCTGTGGCCTGGGCGCCACGAGGTCAGACGCGTCTTGTCTCCGCCAGCCTTGATAAGCTGGCTATTGTCTGGGACGGCAAGCTCTGGCGCCCCCTGCAGGTATTCAGACGCCATACCAGCCCGTTGGAAGCGGCCTCGTGGGCCGCGGATGGCCAGACGATTGCCACATCCTCTACTGGGGGCCTGGTGCGTGTCTGGCGTGCCGATGACGCGCAGGAGGTGCATGGCTATTACCAAGATGGGCAGATGACCTTGCGCACTCTGGCTTTCGCTCCCACAGGAATGCAGCTCGCGGTCGGGGGAGACGACGGCCTGATTCGCCTCTGGAATGGTCTGAGCTGTCAGCGGCAGCAGGCGGATGCCTTCGGAACACGATGCATTGACCAGCCGCAGCGCCTACGTCTGCATACGCAGCCTCTGCGTACGCTGGCCTGGTCGCCTGATGGGAAGCTGCTGGCCAGCGCTGGTAACGATGGGATACTGGCAGTCTGGTATCCGACGCGCAGTCAGATGCCTCTATTCACGGTCCGCGTCGGTATGCCAGTTCTCTCCTTGCACTGGTCCCCTGATGGGCGCACCATCGCCACCGCGGCAGGAAATCGGGTAACTCTCTGGCAGCTTCTCTGAATGGGTGGCCGCCCGATTGCTCGGGCTGACCCAGGCTGAACCGGGCCAGGCTGGCCGCTGCTCAGTCCTGCCGCGGCAGACGTGTCAGTAAGCAATGGCTCACGAGAGGGGATCTTTAGGCCTCCGGCCTGGAGGGGGCCTTACTCTACCTTGTGTGGTCTGGTTAGTTCTGACTGGCCTCCTCGATAAAAGTGATGAAGGCTTTTAAATCGCCGCGAGCGCGCTCAGCCAGCGGGGTGGCAGGAGCGGGCACAGCCTCTAGGGCCGCCCGGGCCCGGCGGCACTGCTCGGCCAGGAAAGCCTGACAGTAGGGGCGAGTCTCCGTGCGGGCGAAGATTGCCAATACCTCGGCCACCTCCTCCTGACTGAGAGGGTTGTTTTGCTGATAGAGCGCGTGCAGTCGCGCGCGGTCTTCTGACTGGGCATGCGCCAAAGCGTGCAAAACAGGCAGGCTCTTTTTGCGTCGGTAGATATCGCCGGCGGGATTCTTGCCCAGCTCATCCAGGCTGGCCCAGACACCCAACAAATCATCACGCACCTGGAAGGCCAGACCGATGGCCTCGCCAAAATGCCGCAGCCGCTCCACGGTCTCGGCGTCCTGGGTTCCAAGCAGGGCCCCCATCTCTGCCGCACAAGCCATCAAGGCGGCGGTTTTGCGTCGAATCATTTCAATATAGGCGTCGATTGAGACGTCCATGCGCGTCTCAAAGAGCATATCCAGATACTGCCCCTCAGCAATCGTCAGACAGGTGCGATCGAGGAGCGCCGCCAGACGTGCAGCGAGAGCGGGATCGACCCCGACCTCCAGGACCCTCCAGAGGGCCAGGCGGCTGAGGGCGAAGAGGCCGTCGCCGGCGTTGATTGCCTGGGGCACGCCCCACAGCTTCCAGACTGTGGGCCGATGATGGCGCTCGCTATCTTCATCTTCAATATCGTCGTGAATGAGCGTAAAATTGTGAGTCAGCTCGATGGCTGCCGCCGCTGGTAAAGCCCGCTTCAGGTAGCGACGCGGCTCATCTTCGTGGGGAAGCTCTCCCCAGGCGCCAGCGGCTTCATAGGAGAGAAGCAACAGAGTAGGGCGCAAGAGTTTGCCTGTCTGGGCGCTGGTGGGGCGAAACTGTGCATCGACCCAGCCGAGATGATAGCGCATCTGGCCGTAGTAATCCTGCAGGAGCGGTGAGGACTCCGCCCCAGTGGAGGCTGTGGCCAGAGCCACGGCCTCCCTGAGCGCAGTTTGGATCTCCTCACGATAGCGCTGGAGCGTTGTTTGAACAGTTGTTGAGATGGCCATGCTTCTCCACGGAAAGCTTTTTCCCTATCTTAGGGGTGAAAGTGAAAAAAGACAAGGGCCGCAATGGTTCCCAGCAACGTCACCCAGCGCGCCAGCCCCTTAAGACCGCCTACATAGGAGAGGGGGGCACAGAGATCGCAGTAGCGGACTACGTACTGATAGCGATGGCCGCGCAAGCCTTCGCGGACAATGACGACGTCTTCGTCTTTCTTTCTCGTATGCAGCTCTTCGCAAATGTAGCGTCCACAGCCTTTACAGCGGTATTGATCGATAAAATGGGAAGTACGAGAGATCGACCATTGATCTGGATAAACCGGAACGCCACAGACGTAGCAAACCTGGATCTCGGCCAGACGTAGCTGTCGCTCAGCGCAGGGCGAGTGTTGCTGCTTGGGAAAATGCTCCTGGCAGAAACTGCGGTGGCAGTCGGGACAGCGCCCGAGGGCCTCCTGATCGCATTCGCGGCAGCGACGGGACAGACTCAGCGTCTGTTGGCGTCGGCGCGTCGTAATGGGGTCTTCCATCGTTGCTGCTTCCTCTGCTCTGCTGTCTTTCTTATAGCTATTATAAGAACATCGACCGATGTGATCAGAACCTCATTCGCTGGATCGCAAGTCAGGTACGTAATCTGGCTGGCCGGCTGACCTGACGAGGAGAGCAATATCTCTATCTCTCTGTGTAGTATAGCATGAGGGGCATACCTGTGCCGCATAATGACCGGGATGACCTAGCCTGGCTCTGCCTGGAACGTGCGCCAGCCAGACCATATTTGCAGCCTCGGACCACGACAGGATAAGATATATAGGGCACCAGACGTCGAGCAAAAGCAGCGTGGTCGAACGAGGACCGGGGCCCGGCCTGCGATCCCGCTACGGTTGACCACGCGCATAATGGTCTCTTGTCGCGGAGAGGATCAACCCAGAGAGAGTTGGAGGTTAACGGTGGTGGCGAGAGGAGCAGCGTCTGATGATAAGATACGAAAGAGCGGGGGGATCAGCTCCGGCCCATTCGCCATCTGGGTGACCATGACTGGCCAGACAGCAGCCAGCAACTAGCACATGTGTGTGAGGGCAGCCGATTATGTCCATAGCAACAGCGGCAACTTTACCGCCAACAGTCTGGGATCGCTATCATCTGGAATGGGGCCAGCGTACCTACGTTATGGGCATCATCAACGTCACCCCTGACTCCTTTGCGGGTGACGGCTTGCTCCCCGCGGGGGCAGGCGCCGTTAATGATCCCGCGGTCCGTGATCAGGTAGTACAACGGGCCGTCGCGCAGGCGCAACACTTTGTCGCCGAAGGCGCAACATTCATCGACGTAGGAGGCGAATCGACGCGCCCTGGAGCCTCGCCGATCTCGCCCGCAGAAGAGCTGGAGCGAGTGCTCCCCGTTATTCGGGCGCTGCGGGCAGCCCTACCGCCAGAGATCATTATTTCCATCGATACCTATCGAGCAGAGGTGGCCCGGCAGGCCCTGGAGGCTGGAGCCAACCTGATCAACGATATTTGGGGATTGCGGGCTGACCCTGAGATGGCGGCCCTGGCTGCGGAACGCGAGGTCCCTGTAGTCCTGATGGCCAACATGCGCGGCTTTCAGAAGCGAGACATCGTCAGCGACGTCCTGCGCTTTCTGGCGGGCAGCATTGAAATCGCTCTCGCCGCGGGAATAGCCTGGGAGCGCATCATCATTGACCCGGGCATCGGTTTCGGCACCACCCCCGAAGAGAATCTCACCCTGCTCCGACGGCTGCACGAGCTACGCAGCCTCGGGCGCCCTCTCTTGCTGGGCACGTCGCGCAAGTCGACCATTGGTCTGGTGCTAGGAGGATTGCCGCCACACGAGCGCGTTGAAGGTACCGCCGCCACAGTGGCCCTCGGCATTGCCCAGGGGGCCGACATCGTTCGGGTGCACGATGTGCGGGAAATGATGCGGGTCGTCAAAATGAGCGACGCTATTGTGCGCGGCGCTTTCTCCCTCTCACATTCCTGAGCGAAAGGCGTAGCGAGCGACGTGAACTATCAGGAAGCCCTTGCCTATCTCTACAGTCTCAGTGACTATGAGCGCGGTGGCAGCTACGTGCGCGACCGTAACGAGAACCTGCCCCGCGAGCGTCGTTTGTTAGAGGCCGTCGGCAACCCCCAGCAGAGCTACAGCAGCACCCATATAGCTGGCACCAAGGGGAAAGGCTCAACGGCAGCCATGATTGAGCGGGTCTTACGCGAGGCTGGCCTACGTACTGGCCTCTATACGCAGCCGGACCTGCATACCTTCCGCGAGCGCATTCGCATCAATGGTCAGCTCATTAGCGAAGAGGACGTAGCCCAACTTGTGCCTGAGCTGCGTGCTGCCGTCGAGCGGATCGAGCAGGAGGGACGTTTTGGCCCCTATATTACCTTTGAAGTGGCAACCGCTCTGGCCTTTCTCTACTTTGCTCGCCGAGGGGTGGAGCATGCAGTCATCGAAGTTGGCCTGGGGGGGCGACTCGATGCCACCAATGTCATCATGCCGCTGGTCTCGGTCATTACCTCCATTGGCTTTGATCACATGGAGGTGCTAGGCGACACACTCACCAAGATCGCCACCGAGAAAGCTGGCATTATCAAACCTCGGGGCACAGTCGTCACCTCGGCCCAGGCGCCGGAGGCCTTGCTGGCCATTGCCGCCGTCAGCGAGCGACAGCAGGCCGAACTCATCCGTGTTGGGCCTGCGGAAGGTGACCCAGCGCAGGCAGAGGTCCAGGCGGGCCGCCTGCCACCACTGCGGTACCGCTATGCGCTCGAAGCATGCACCTCGGAGAGCCAGCGTTTTACCGTCGAAACTCCCACCCATGTCTATCGCGGGCTAGAGCTATCGCTGCTCGGCCAGCACCAGCTTGAGAATGCCACCGCCGCTGTGGCTGCCCTGGAGGCATTGCGCAGCAAAGGCATTCAGTGGAGCGAAGAGGCCCTACGCAAGGGCTTGCGCTCGGTCTACTGGTCGGCGCGCCTGGAGGTGATCGGGCAGGCGCCACTGATAGTAGTCGATGGGGCCCATACCGCCGAATCGATGGAGCGACTCATTGAGGCGCTGCGGACGACCTTCCACTTCCAGCGGCTCATCGTTGTCCTGTCGACCCTGCGCAACAAAGACATTGCAGGCATGGTTCGGGCTCTGGCCGGTGTGGACGCTGTTGTCATCACGGCTGTCGCTAACCCGCGCTCACTGTCGATCGAGGAGATCGCCGATCAGTTCAAGGCGCACGCTCCTCATGTCCCCCTCTATCGTGCGGAGACCAGTCGCCAGGCGATGGATCTGGCGCTGCAGCTAGCCCAGCCCGACGATGCTGTCTGCGCTGCTGGTTCGCTCTACCTGGCCGGCGAGGTACTGCGCTGGGCAGCAGCCCGCGGCAACCAGCGAGTTGCCGCGACTATAGAAGGCGTGGATCACTCAGGGTAACTGGCTCTGCAGCTCAGCGCGTCTGCGGGCGTAGCGGGCGCTGCCCTTCTTGCCAGCAGCCGAAGCCTCCTCGGCTGTCCACTGGTGGGCCGTGCCACGCGATTGCGAGGTGCGGCCCCCTTTGCTGGCGATCTCGCGTCGACGCTCGGGGCTGAGGGCGGCCAGCCCGCGCGGACGCCCCGTTTTACCTATCATCATGGTCGGCTCCTTTGCTCGCTCGATCTCTCCTTGCAGTCGTTCTCTGCGTTTATGCCTTGCCGCCGGTTGCTGGCTGAGACCGGCCCTCCTACCCCTGGCGTTCACCTCACTCACTGCTCCTGCGCCGGATGGTGTCAGCAGCCAGGCGCGCTGTATTATTGGCTCTTCTGTATATCAGAATAACAGAAGCGCAAATCCTCGGGCAAGCAAAACTCCAGAAATCGCTAAAATTCTCAGCAGCCTTTAAGGTTCTGACATTTTTTTACCGGTGCCGCAAGCCAGGCTGACCCCTGCGCCCGGAAAAAAGGCGCCTCCCTCTCTGGAAGAAAGCGGTTCCTGCAACGTACAATACTGTAGAGCAGGGCGTTGCGGTCCCGGCCCATGCCCCGCCACGGTACGATGTCGTAACGCTTGATCCACGACAGGAGATGCGCACATGCAAGGCTTGATGATGAATTACCCGCTCACACTGCAACACGCCTTCAATCGAGCTACGCGCCTGTTTTACCGCAAGGAGGTCGTGACCCAAACGGAGAATGGTCTCCACCGGTACACCTACGCCGATTGGGGCAAGCGTACCATGCAGCTGGCGAACGCTCTCAAGGAGGCGGGCGTTGCCCAAGGCGACCGCGTCGCAACCTTTGCCTGGAATACCTATCGCCATCTGGAGCTGTATTTTGCCATCCCCTGCTATGGGGCGGTGCTGCATACACTCAATATTCGCCTCTTCCCTGAGCAGCTAGTCTACATTGTCAACGACGCTGAAGACCGCGTAATCTTTGTCGATGGCGACCTGGTGCCGGCCCTGGAGCAGATCGCCGAGCGGCTGCCGACCGTCAAGCTCTACGTGGTAATGGGTCAGCCGCCTTATCAGCCCCAGAAGCTGCATCCCGTAGTGGACTATGAAGACTTCATCGCCTCGCAGCCAGCGGAGTACGCCTGGCCCGAGCTGGACGAGAATACCGCGGCTGCCATGTGCTATACCTCCGGTACTACTGGTAATCCGAAAGGCGTGGTGTACAGCCACCGCTCGATCTTCCTCCACTCGATGGGCGTTGGCCTGGCCGATGGCCCTGGCCTCTGTGAGCAGGATCGTGTGCTGCCAGTTGTGCCGATGTTCCACGCCAATGCCTGGGGCTTCCCACATGCGGGTGTCATGATGGGATCAAGCATTGTCATGCCGGGACGCTTCCTTGATCCCCTGCGTATCGCTCAGTTGATGGAGAAAGAGCGCGTAACGCTTGCCGCTGGTGTCCCCACCATTTGGATTGGCTTGCTCAACGTCCTGGAGAAAGAGCAGTTTGACTTCTCTGCCTTGCGCGCCATTATCAGCGGCGGCTCAGCGGTGCCTCAATCGCTGATTGAGGGCCTCGCGCGCAAGAATATTACCATTATCCATGCCTGGGGCATGACTGAAACCTCACCGTTGGCCTCTATCTCGCGCTTGCGCAGCTATCAACGCGATCTGCCCGCTGAAGAGCAGTTCCGCATCCGTGCCAAGCAGGGCACCGTCGTGCCTGGAGTCGATTTCCGGGTGGTCAACATCGAGAGCGGCGAAGAAGTCCCCTGGGATGGTCAAACCTTCGGTGAGCTGCAGGTCCGTGGCCCGTGGGTAGCGCGGGCTTACTATAAAGATGCGGCCTCCGGTGAGAAGTTTGTCGATGGCTGGCTGCGCACGGGCGATGTGGCTGTCGTCGACTCCGAAGGCATGATCCAGCTTGTCGATCGCACTAAGGACCTGGTGAAATCGGGAGGCGAGTGGATCTCTTCGGTGGAACTGGAAAATCTGATCATGGGCCATCCCAAGGTACTGGAAGCCTGTGTTGTCGGCGTGCCGCATCCAAAGTGGTCCGAGCGACCGATTGCCTGCGTCGTGCCAAAGCCTGAATTTGCTGGCCAGGTGAGCGCCGAAGAGATCCTCGAATACCTGCGTCCGAAGGTTGCCAAGTGGTGGCTGCCGGACGAGGTGATCTTTGTAGAGGCTATCCCCAAGACCAGCGTGGGCAAGTTCGATAAGAAGGTGCTGCGCGCGCAGTACGAATCGCGCCTGGCGAGCCAGGCCTAGCCAGACTTCACCAACGGGCTTCCTTGGCCACCTCTCTGCCGGGCTGATCTCGCAGAGAAGACGCTGCCAGGTAGGCTCTGGCTGCTGCGCTAGAGCGTAGCCCCGAAGAGCTTGCAAAGCAGCTGAGTGGTAAAGATCAGCACCAGTTCCCGTGGCACTCTCCCGCCACGGGAACGCGCTTTTAGCGCTGCTACCGCCTCGGGCGCAAAGAGGCCTGTCTGAGCCAGGGCCGTCGGAGCCAGCGTCTCTGCCAGGAGGTCGCGACTGACGCTGCTCAGGGTGGCGGTCCTATCCAGCTCGGCTGCCAGTGAATGTACGGGGGCGCTGAGCAGGATTGTCGCAGGCCAGGCTCCGCGTCCCGGCGACCTGTAGTAACTGTGAACCAGCGTCGCAAGCAGGTGTATCTGAGGCTGACTCTCGCCGCTGGGGCTAACGGCCAGCTTCAGACGCTGATTGTCCGGAGGCAGGGCGGCCAGGACCGCGGCCAGCTCTGGCTGTGCAAATGGCGCCACCAGAATTAATTGATCGAAAGCGGCCAATTGCTGTGCTGTCTGGAGCAGCAGATCAGGCAGGCGTAGATGCAGATCTAGATAGCGCCAGCGCTGCCAGGTCTGAGGGAGCGCCAGCGCTTTGCGAACCAGGCGCCGAGCATGGCGGGTCTCTTCCCAGCTCGGGCCTTCAGCCAGAGAGCGGGCAACCTCCGGCATCCATAGCTGCCGCTCCTCGTCTGAGTCAGGCTGGAGCGTGGACGGCCTGCCGCGCAGAAGTGCACTGTAGCAGCTTAGCAACTCGCCACTTTCCTGACGTACAAGAGAGAAGGAAGGCGGTGGCGCCAGCAACGGACGCGCCCCAAGCCCAAGCAGGGCCAGGCGCCCGCCGCTCTCAACCCTGGCTGTATGCAGCGCCTGATGTAAGGCCAGTGGGAAAGTGTGCGCACAAGGAGCCTCCAGAGCGCTCAGGGTGGCTAGCCAGTACTCAGGCGCATCAACACCCCGAATAGCCAGAGAGACGGCCTTGAGGCGCTCCGCCAGGGCTTCAGCCGCCGCATAGACACCGCGTTGACCGGGAAAAGCGACGGTAGCGATCTGGAGAAGGGGCGTGCTCCCCGGCTCTTGCTGAGCGGCCCAACTCAGCAGCTCTGCACTGAGAGCGGCGGCCCCCGTACCAGCAGTGAACACCAGCAGGGGGGACATGGGCAGCGCCAGCAGGCGCTCATGCTGCGCACGGAGCGCCTGCTCTAGCTCGCTCAAAGCCGCCATCCAGACATCAGAAGCGGTTTCCCGCTCCGCATCAGCAGCATCCGTGAATGCCAGACGATAATCATGCAGCTCACTGACCAGTGTGCGCCCCTGCTGCCAGCGCAGAAGGGAACCAGCGGGAACAACCTCAATACCGGCGAAGGCCGTCCAGGGTGCTGGCAAAAAGCCATAGCGCAGCATGGCTTTCAGCGCGGGAAGAAATAAGCGGCAAGGTACGCCCGCCGCTAAAAGCGCCTTGATTTCGCTGGCAAAGAGCAGGTCCCCTGGTTCGGGCCAATCCTGCACATAATAGAGCGGATGCCAGCCAGTAAGCGGGCGGCGATAAACAAAGGTCTGCTGACCTGGCAGCCAGTCCAGTAGGGCCGTTCTCGGCTGGGCAACTGCTCCCACCAGCGGATCAGCGAAGGTCACGAGGCCGGCGCCGGGCTGCAGTACCATCATCCGCTCACCGCCATGCTGCTCCAGCACCGCAGCCATGCGCAAGAGCCGCTCTTCAATGATTGCCTCTGGTATGGCCTGCTTACTTAACCAACCAGCCAGAATAGCCATCGTCGAACTCCTCTCCTGCTAACGCCCCTCCTGAGTAGGAAGTGGTGCCCTGACGTCTCTTCCAACCTGCTGTTCAGAGCATGCCTCTCAGATCCTTCATGGCTGATCATAACACAGCGCGTAGCTATGTGCCGAAAAAGAGGAAAAGTAGGGGAGTCGAAGAGTGCCAGGAAAACCGCGATCGGGCAGACAGGATGGTATCAAGAAAGGCGCCCTGTCATTGTCCTTATCCTTCAGGGCGCCAGTGCATAAAACGTGTGGCAGCCTGTCCCCTGTTCAGGATACGCCTTGCCCGCCAGGCGCAAGCTATGCTATACTTGCTTCTGGCCAGACTGTTGGCTACACTATACTGCCTGCCAGGAAAATGGCGCGTCCTGCAGCGCGACTGCCGATCTAGAGACGTGACTCCTGGCGATGCTGAGGAGCCTGTATCGATGCCAGCGCTCGTGTTCATGCTCTTTGCGGTCGCCTTGACCGTCTCTTTGTGTGGCCTCTACCTCTCCGCGCGTCCCTATCTCACTGCCAAAAAGCGCCGTCCTGTAGCTGCAGAACGGCTGCTACGGGCTCCTGGCTCAACGCGCTTACGCGCGCGTCAGATCGCTACCATGACCCAACCGCGCCGACGCAGCGTAAGCACACTATCGCTCTCAGTTACTCCCGAGCGTCTCTATGGAGCTGGCCCGTTCCCCTGGCGTGAAATTCCCTGGAAAATCATCCTGATCGGGCTGGTCTCACTATTGATCGTGATCTTTCTTGGCTCGCAGCTCTTCCTCTCGCGCGGTGTTGGTTTTGTCCTTCCCTATCTGTGGACCGCCGAACCGGCGGCGACAGTGACCTCTAGTTCCTCTGCCTCTACTCCTCACTATGATGCTTCCAGTCACCTGGTGCGCATCAATCAACTTGATCCGGCACAGTATGACTCGCAGGAGCAGTATCAGACCTGGGCCTATTCGGCTTGCTCTGCCGCCGCCATGACGGTAGTCATCAACGCCTATGGCTACCACTACCGTATCGCCGATATCCTCAAAGTAGAGTCTGCCCTCCATGAAATCACACCTGACCAGGGCTTGTTAGAAGAGGTCGGCATTGCTCATACTGCCGCCCATTTTCACTTTAATACCCTTTGGGGACATAACCTCTCACTTGATCAGGTGCTCGCCATCGCCAACGGTGGGCGCCCGGTGATCGTGAGCTTCCCGCCAGATCGCTTCCCCGGTGGTCACCTGCTGGTGGTGCGTGGTGGGACTGCTAGCACTGTTTATCTGGTTGACTCCTCACGCCTCAACTACACATCAATGGCACGCTCACGCTTCCTGCAGCTCTGGGGCGGCTTCTACGCCGTGCTGACGCCGCAGGCCTCGTGATAGTGATCACACTGCGTCAGCGCTTCCCCAGCACCTGGGCTGATGTGGTCCTGGTAGAGCTGGCCATTCGCAAGTCCCCACCCCAGGCTCAAGAGCCACCCGGTGAGCTGCTGCTCTCCGGGCTGACAGGATGGTTAGTTACTCCTGCTGTGCTTTCGGGGCTGACTCCTGCTGTCCTCGCTCTTTCCCGGGGATATAGAGCTTGATTCGTCGAAACCCCTCGGCATACTGCATCTGTAGACCTTTTTTCTGCTGGGCCTCACGGGCTGTCTCGGCAGCCCAGCGCTTCACGCCCTCCAGTAGATTGGCCTGGGGACCAAACTGGCTGACATGGCACTGTAAGCCCCTGGCCTTCAGCTCGATTGTCTCGCTGATGTCAATGTAGGTATTATCATGCTCGCTGTTGAACAGATACAGCTCGTGAACCTGGTAGGGGAGGAAACCCTCAACGAGCAGCTCACGATAAGCATGGGGATTGACCGCCGCCGGAAAGATGGCATCGAGCACAATATTGCCTGTGGCACGGTGATCAGGATGGTTAAGATAGGCCGTCTCATCCGGCTCCTCATCAGGATCGGGCGCAAAAATATGTTGCGTGGGATCATGCGTGATCACAATACGCGGCCGATACTTGCGAATCAGGCGTACCACTGCCTTGCGCGTCTCGTCGTTATTCACCAGGTGACCATCGCGAAAGCGCAGGAACTCCACTGCCTGAACCCCAAGAACCTCGCAAGCCATGCGCTGCTCTTGTTCACGGATGACCATTAACTCACTATCCACCATGCTGGGCACCTCAGTGCCCTCTGTGCCGTCGGTCATAATGACCCAGACGATCTTCTTTCCCTGCCGGACCCACAGGGCACTCGTTCCCGCAGCGGCAAAATCAGCGTCATCGGGATGGGCCCCGATGACCATCGCTTCGTAATCAGGGACCTTAATAACCTCAATTGCTCCTGGAGCATTTCTATCTGCCATAGTACAGAACCTCTGCTGCTATGCGATACTTATGGAGTTTGCCTAGTATAGGCCTGGGAGCAGTCTCTCGTCAAGCCTCAGCAGGAGAACTGGAATACTTTGCTGGGGGCTGAGGGAAAGAGAGAGCCAGCAGGGCCAGCTCGAACGCAGCGATCACCTCAGCCGCAGTGATCGCCCGGCCAGCCAGGGCCTCCAGTCCCACGGCGCGGCGCGGCAACTCGCTCCGTAGCAAAGCCTGTTCCTCCGCCGTCTGACCCAAGACAAGGGCGAGAGGCTCCACCTCCCAGCGCAGCAACAGCCCGGCCTGCAGCAAGCTTCCCGTGCGTCGACGAACCATCGTCAGCCCTACTACCTTGCGCTGATCATGTGTCACCACCTCGTAGGGCGAGAGCGACCCATAGCAAGCGCGGCGTAGCACGGCCTCACGTGGTGCTGTCGCTGGCTGCCTCAATAAAGCCTGCTGAGCGCGCGCCTCTGCTGGCAGCACAAGGCGAGTCGGAACGCCCAGGCGGGCCAAAGCGGCCACCCAGGTCTCTCCCAGCCAGCGGTAGGATTCCACCACGTCCGTCAGGATCAGCGGATGGCCGGGAGGAAGAAAGACATCCAGGGCCAACAGATCAGGGCCAACTAGCACCGCCGTGCCGCCAGCCTGGCGCTGGTACAGCGGCAAAGCCAAACGGCGCAGAGCCTCTACGTTCAACTGGGAAGCCTTCTGAGAGAAGCCCAGCACCAGGCCCGTGCTCTGCGCCTGCGACCAATAGAGAGTTGGCGGCGGAGGCACAGGAGCGGCGAGCAAGCGCTGACCATAGTCCAGATGCACCTGCTGATCAGCGACCGTGAGCGGCAGGATGCGCCAGGCAAGACCATCGGTATCAGCCATAGATGTGTCGCAACCCCCTCGGGTCGATTCTTGCTCTAACGGTCTATCCAGAAACCAGTTAGCGGTGACAGCGACGCAGACGGACTAAGAAGCGCCTCCATCGGCGCTTACCGCTGTAGTCCCCGGAGAAGCTTGCTCACGCTATGCCACGTAGCTGCTCCGGCGGTCGCAGCCTGCTGCAGGGTGATACCGGCCTGAGCTGGGAAAGACGATCCGAACGAAGCCGGTCAGGGCGGATCAGAGCCAGCGGCGGCAGATACCAGAGCGAGAGCGTGAACCCTGCTTCCAGTATACTGCAAGCGCTGCCGCCGACAAGAAAACTGCGAAAAGTAGACTGCTCATTGACTCTGACCAACCAGGGCAGGCCGCCAAGAGGTTGAGAGCAGTGAGCTAGCCTCTATGTCAGCAATTTTAAGCATCTTCGGCACATACGCATCGTTCTCGTATGACAGGCAGTAACCAAAAGCGCCTTCAAGGCCAGTCAGGCAGAGCCAACCGGCACCGTCGTGCCGCTAATCCGGCGCTGGTTGAGCGACGCAGTCTGAACTAGCGGACAAAAGAGAAAGAAGACTCCCGCCCTGAAGAGCTGTTCAAACAGCAGACCAGGTGAGCAAGCCTGCGACCATGAGGAGCCTGGTAGCTGACACCTCTCGGCCCTGGCGCCGGCAGGCAGCCGCAGTATTGGCCTCCAGCCATACTGGCTGCCCACCGCATGCCAGCGGCAGGATATGCGGATGGCCAGAGCCTGCAACATCAACCGTAGAACGAACGAGCCTCCCTCAAATCCTTCTCCGCAGCCTCGCGCAAGAACCAGCCGGCCACAGCAGCGATCAAACTGGGAATCGCACCAGCCAGCACCGCCACTGGGGCCCCGAACAGATCGGCCAACGCGCCTGTATAAAGATTGCCAATAGGTGAACTGCCAGCAAAGACCATCATATAGACGCTCATCACGCGTCCACGCAGGTGATCCGGCGTCACGGCTTGCAGCGTAGTATTAGCCAGAGCCGAGAAAGCAATCTGCGTGAAGCCCGTCAGCGCGATCAGGACCAGTGACGGCAAGTACCAGGGCGAAAGAGCGAAGGCTGCTTCCAAGATGCTAAAGGCAATGCCGCTGATCAAGAGACTGCGGATCGTCGGCCGCTTATTAGCCCAGGCCAGCCACAACGCTGAGAGCAACGAACCAATACCGAAGGCAGAAGAGATGAAACCGAAGCCCTCCGGTCCAGCGTGGAGCACGTCCGTAGCAAAGAGCGGTAGCGAAACATTGAAATTGATACCGAAGAGCGAGACCAGTCCCACCACCACGATCACCAGCAGCACGGAAGGCGTATGCGCCACATAGGCCAGGCCCTCGCGCAAACTCTGTAAGGGGCTCGGCTGTCCCTGCTTGCCCAGCGGCAGACGGGCCTGCGCGTAGAGACGGCGCGAATCAATCATTGCGATCCCCACAATCACCGGCACAAAGCTCAGCGCGTTCAGCAAAAAGAGCGGCGCCACACCCAGACGAGCGATCAATAGGCCCCCGATGCCGGGACCCAGCACGCGCGCCATATTAAACAACGACGAATTCAAAGCCACAGCGTTCGGTAGATCGTCGCGCCCCACCATCTCCACAACAAAAGCCTGGCGAGTCGGCATATCGAGCGCATTCGTAATGCCCAGCAGCAGAGCCAAAACCAACACATGCCAGATTTGCACCACGCCGCTGGCCACCAGAACCCATAAGAGGAAGGCCTGCACTGCCGCTGACGATTGCGTCAGCACCAAAATCCGTTTTTTGGGCAAGCGGTCAGCAATAATGCCGCCGAAAAGAGCAAAGAAAAGCACAGGCAAAAACTGGAGGGCCCCGACAACGCCGAGCAACCAGGCATTATGAGCCAGCTCCAAGACTAGCCACGCTTGCGCCGTGGTCTGCATCCAGGTCCCGATCAAGGAAATAAGTTGACCGAACCAGAAAAGACGAAAATTACGGTGGCGCAAAGCCCGGAAAGCGCGAAAAATCCCGCTTTGCCGGGATGCGGGTTGAAGAACAGCGGTAGTCGTAGCTGCAGCAGCCTCCCTCGCCGTAGCGGGCGGAGATAAAGTCACCTCTTCCTCTGAAGAAACGCGCATCTTGCTAACACATCCCTTCTTTCAAGAAAATCATTCCAAATCAGACAAGAAGTAGCTTTTTCTTAATGAATGCAAGAGACACGACTAAGAGAGCCGGGGGAGCAGGCACATCACGAAGAGAGCCGGGCAGGAAGAGAGGGGCTCTACGATGGCCGGGGCCGAGGCCACTCAGTGCAAGGCCAGAACAAAGAGTCAGTGGACACAGCCACGAAAGGCGAAGATGTGGGCCAGAGCGCTTGTCAAAGCCGCGCGAGCTATGCCAGGCGGCAAAAGCTCGCCGCTGTCGCCGGCCCACATCTCCTTCGGGAAGGAAACACTATGCCGGGGACCTCATGTACCCCTGCACCTGCAAGCATCTGTCGGTGACCAGACCCCTGACCTGCCTACGCTCAGGGATGGGTCTGCTCCCCTGAGACAGGCCTTAATTTATAGAAATATATCTATTATTTGATAGAACTCATAGAGGCACAGGTTGCTCACTCATGAGAGGAGGGCAACTGTTGCAGCAGCTCAGCGCGGCGTTGAGCATGGCGGGTCAGCCTTGCCTGCAGACTGGCCCGCAACTGTTCCAGGCCAGTGATTTTCTGCTCAATCAACTGCAACTGGCGCCGAATCAAGGCATCGCAACGCTCAAGCTGGGCGAGGCGAGCCTCGACATCGCTCTCCTGACGAAAGGCCTCACGAAGCTGCTCGCGTTCATCATCGGCCTCCAAGAAGACGCGAATCTCAGCCAGCGAGAAGCCCAACAGGTCGCGCAGCTCCTTAATGCGCTCGACGCGCTTCACATCCTCCTCACTATAGAGGCGATAATTGCCATCGCTGCGTCCGGTTGGCTGCAGCAGGCCCACCTCCTCATAGTAGCGCAGCGTACGCTTGGTCAAACCCGTACGCGAAGCCACCTGCTCGATCGTAAGCAGAGGGGAGAAGCGTCGTTTACCAGCAACAGACTGCTGTTCGGAGCCAGCCACATCTGCCATAGCCATCGTACCCGCGACCTCCCTCCCGGAGAGCGAATAGAGCGAGCAACGAGCGGCTACCGTTGCGCGACCTTATCACTGCATAAGCAAGGCCGCGCTGCCTGGTAAGCAGGCCCGCGCATCGCCTCTGTCTGAACCAGATATCCGCTGAATAGTGTAACACAGATTACCGTTTACGTCAAGGTTAATGAAGCTGGCGGCCCCTGGGGGCAAGAGCAAACAGACAGGCATCAGAGCCAGCGGGAGAAGAGGAGGAAGAGAACGCAGACTGCGAGCCCGCAAAGAGCAGCTAGAGACAGCGAACGACTCTGTGTTACAATCAAGGCAAAGATTCTAACGGTGTAAACAAAGGAACAGCATAACATGCAAGACACACTAGAACCTCTCATTGAGAAAGCCCTACGTGGCAGGCCGCGACTACTAGAGTTCTATCTCCGGGAGCAAAGTCATCTGCCGGGACCGCGGGCCAACCTGACCTTAGCCTATGACCTTGCGCACCTGCTTGCCTTACGTGTTCATCAAGAGCCACAGGCCGTCAACGTACTCTTGACCTATCTCCTTGATACAGAGCGCGAAGCTATCCAAAGCAATACCCCTGCTGAGTTCACCGTCCTCTGCGGTTTGGTGGCCCTGGGAGCCTGTGCCGCGGTTCAGCCAGACTGGAGAGCCTGGGCCTTTGCGCTCCTAGAAAAGCGGGCGCTCTCCTCCTGCTGGCGCCTGCGCGAAGGAGTAGTCATGGCCTATCAGCAACTACTCTCTGTGGCCAGCGCAGAGACACTGGAGCGGCTCACCCGACTCGCCGCTGAAGGCAGCCTGCTGCAGCAGCGTGCTGCTGTAGCCGCCCTGGCTGAACCGACACTGCTCCTGGATCAGCGGTTCGTCGCAGCGGCGCTCAACATTCAGCGCCAGGTGCTGGAGCGCCTGCACCAACTGACTCCGGCTGAACGTCGTCAGCTGGCCTTTCGCTCGCTGCGTCAGACCCTGAGCTACAGCCTCAGCGTAGTCACCGCGGCTGCTCCCGACGAGGGCTTTGCGCTGATGCAGACCTGCGCCACCTGGAACGATAAAGACATTGCCTGGATTCTACGAGAGAATCTCAAAAAAAAGCGCCTTGCCCGTTTCAGCGCTCAAACAGCCGCTCTGGAGCGACTGCTCCATTCCTGAGTCTGCCGTCGCCCATTTCCTCGCACCAGACCTGGCCTGCTCCTTCCTCGCTGCTCCTCTGATTTTTGGACAAATCACTTGACAAAATTTGTTAAAAAGTATATGCTATGGATAGGTCCCGGGAGCGGGAAGCGCGCGAGCGCACGCACCATTTGAGCGCAAGCGAGCGAAGCAAAGGCTTCGTGGTCTGGTGGAGAGGCGGCAAAGATGAGAAGCAGAGCAGTGGTGAACGTGCGCCGCGCCGCGTAGCGTAGCGAAACACGGCGTGGCACAGCGTGGCACAGCGGGCCAGGTCAGAGGTCGTTGAGGAAGGAGGCTTGGCATGAAGCGACGATCCAGGCCAACGGCGAGAGGCCCTAGTGAGCCGAGAGACACGATCCACAAGTACACCATAGGGGTCGTCTCGGAGCTGCTAGGGCTACCTCCGCACATGTTGCGACGCTATGGAGGAGAGCTGGAAAAAGCGGGCCTCCTGGAGCCGGCGCGTCAAAGCGGCAAGAATCGCCTCTACTCCGATAATGATCTGGCCATCCTTGAAGAGGTGGCCGAATTATATGAGCAAGGAGTGAACGCGGTCGGCATCCGCTATATCATGCAAATTCGCAAGCATGTCCGTGTTCTCCAGCAAGAGATTCAAGAAGCGCGAGAGGCGCAAATGCGTGCGGAGAACGCGCTGCGCGAGATGCGTCGGCTCTTCGAAGTGCTGGGGCTGGGCGAAGTCGGAGAAGGCTCTGGTGTACGGATCGAAGTACGCCGGGCCTTGAGCGAACAGGCCGGCGGGAGCGAGCAGCACAGCACGCAGGAGACAGAGAGCGGGAAGGCAGACGCGGCAGGGCAGCCGTCGCACCCCCTTGCTCGTATCAGGCTAGCGCAGGCAGACCAGCACGCCGCTGCTGCTGATCCCGCCGAACGAGCGGTCGGCTCTGAGTCGGCGCGCGAGTAAGCGGAGTGGAAGAGAGAGGGGCCTGTGGCAGAGGGCAGGCTGCCTGCCTGTGCGCACGCTGTGCCGACCTGGCTCCGACAGCGCTCGCCCCAAAGCGAGGGGGACACCAGCGGGTGGAGGTGCCAGCAAGCTAGGAGGCCTGGAGGCGTGAGCAGCCGGCAGCCTGGGAAGGCGTGTTCTGCTGGATGCAAACAGGCGATGGCGGCGACAGAGGCCAGGCAAGATGTGTATTTACTTGATCTTTTACTGAGGAGATGCCCATCAGCTCCGTGAGCATTTGACAGCGTATGATAAAGTTAAAAGTTACAGGTCAGACATTGCGCGAGACGGCTGGTCGAGCGCAGCCGGAAAGCGCCGAGGAAGGTGCCGGGACGGTGCCGACCTCGTCTTCGCGCTAGAGGAGGCAGGAAATGTGGCATCAAGGGCAGGAGCGACAGCAGGAAGCCAGGCCACAGCAGGCCGTGGAGGATGATAAAGCGCAACTGGTTAGTCGCCTGGAGCGCGAGCTGGCCGCGGAACAGCGGCGGTCAGAAGAGTACCTGGATATGCTGCGTCGCTCTCAGGCCGATTTCATCAACTACCGGCGCCGTGTGGGACAAGAGCAGGAAGAGGCCAGCCTCGGGGCTCAGATCGCTCTCCTGCGGCGTCTGCTGCCTGTGCTCGATGATCTGGGGCGCGCTCTGAGCGCCACTCCCCCTGAGCTGGCTCATCAGCCCTGGGTCCAGGGGTTGCATCTGGTGGCCCGGCGCCTCGCCAGCACGCTGGCCGAGCTGGGCATTCGTCAAATCGGGCGCCAGGGCGAGCAATTCGATCCACGCCTCCATGAGGCCGTGGCTCTCGACACCCAGGCCAGCGCCGCCGAAGGCACTGTTCTCCAGATCGTGCGCCCCGGCTATATGCTCGGCGACCGCATTGTTCGCCCGGCTCAGGTCGTCGTAGCCGGATCGCCACCCACTACTTCTTCACCGTCTGCTCCCTGACGACCTGGCCATATCTGACGGTTTAGGTAAATTGACTTGACAGTTTTTGTGATATGTGATACAAGTACTGACAGAGACCTGCCCTGCTATGGCTAGTGACGTGGGTACGACAGCGCTGGAGTGACGAACGGACAAGACGACAAAGAAAGCTTGAAGGAAGGAAGCGTAAGCTTGAGTGGTGTGAGGAGGGCCGCCTGCACGTGCAGAGAGCGGTGTCTCCTCCACTTAAGGAGGGATTGTAGCGATGGCTAAAGTGATTGGTATTGATCTAGGAACAACCAACTCGGTGGTGGCAGTGATGGAGGCGGGCGAGCCGGTGGTTCTGGAGAATAGCGAAGGCTCGCGCCTGACCCCCTCAGTGGTGGCGGTGACCAAGACTGGTGAGCGACTGGTAGGGCAGCTTGCCAAGCGCCAGGCGATCACCAACCCGGAGAACACCATCTATTCTGTCAAGCGTTTGATGGGGCGCCGCTACGACGATCCCGAGGTCCAGCGCACAATGAAGCTGGTCCCCTACAAGATCACCAAGGCGCCCAATGGCGACGCGCGTGTCGTGATGGGAGGCCGTGAGTACAGCCCGCCGGAAATCTCGGCCATGATTCTGCAGAAGCTGAAGCTGGATGCCGAGGCAAAGCTAGGCGAGAAGATTACGCAGGCTGTGATTACGGTGCCGGCCTACTTCAACGACTCGCAGCGTCAGGCAACGAAGGATGCCGGTAAGATTGCGGGCCTGGAAGTCCTGCGTATCATTAATGAGCCGACGGCGGCCTCACTGGCCTACGGTCTGGATAAGAAGAAGGATGAGATCATAGCCGTCTACGACCTGGGTGGCGGTACCTTCGATATCTCGATCCTGCAGCTCGGCGAAGGCGTCTTCGAAGTGAAGGCCACCAATGGTGATACGCACCTGGGTGGTGATGACTTCGATCAGCGCATCATCGACTGGATGGCCGAGGAGTTCCGCAAGGAGCATGGTATTGATCTGCGTCAGGACCGCATGGCCCTGCAGCGCCTCAAGGAGGCTGCCGAGCGCGCGAAGATCGAGCTATCCAGCTCGTTGCAGACGGAGATCAATCTGCCCTTCATTAGCGCCGATGCCAGCGGCCCCAAGCATCTGATGATGACGCTCTCGCGGGCCAAGCTGGAGCAGCTTGTGAGCGATCTGATCGAGCGCACGCGTGGGCCTGTAAT
Organism: Thermogemmatispora argillosa; assembly: GCF_059696725.1. Taxonomy (NCBI): domain Bacteria; kingdom Bacillati; phylum Chloroflexota; class Ktedonobacteria; order Thermogemmatisporales; family Thermogemmatisporaceae; genus Thermogemmatispora; species Thermogemmatispora argillosa. The sequence continues at coordinate 4,882,037 of NZ_AP019377.1, forward strand.
GCAGGCTTTGGCTGATGCTGGTATTCGCCCCAATGATGTCGATGAGGTGGTGCTGGTCGGTGGTCAGACACGCATGCCGGCGGTCATCGAGATGGTGCGTCGCCTCTTTGGCAAGGAGCCGCATAAGGGTGTGAACCCGGACGAGGTGGTGGCCATTGGTGCGGCTATTCAGGCCGGCGTGCTCAAGGGCGAAGTGCGCGACGTCTTGCTGCTCGATGTGACGCCGCTGTCGCTGGGTGTTGAGACACTGGGCGGCGTGATGACAAAGTTGATTGAGCGCAATACGACGATTCCAACGCGCAAGACGGAGCTGTTTAGCACGGCAGAGGATAATCAGACGGCGGTTGAGATCCATGTCCTGCAGGGTGAGCGCGAATTGGCGCGCGATAACAAGAGCCTGGGTCGCTTCCGCCTGGAGGGTATCCCGCCCGCGCCGCGTGGTGTGCCGCAGATCGAGGTGACTTTCGATATCGACGCCAATGGTATTCTGAACGTCTCGGCGCGCGATAAGGCTACCGGGCGCGAGCAGAAGATTACGATCACGGCTTCCAGCGGCCTCAGCAAGGAGGAAGTGGAGCGCATGGTGCGTGAGGCCGAGCAGTATGCGGAAGAGGATCGGCGTCGCCGTGAGGAGATTGAGCTGCGCAACCGCGCTGATAGCGTGGCCTATCAGGCTGAGCGAACCTTGCGCGATATGGGTGATAAGGTCTCGGCCAGCCTGCGCAGCGAGGTGGAGAGCAAGATCGCAGCAGTGCGTGATGCTCTCAAGGGCAGTGATGTCTCTCGGGTGCGCAGCACGCTCGACGAGCTGGAGCGCTCGCTGTCGCGCATCGGTCAGGAGATCTACAGCCAGGCTGGAGCCGGTGCCGGCGCTAGCACAAGCGGCGGTTCACCCTCTGGCTCGAACCCCTCGGATGGCGGTGATTCTGGTCCCATCGAGGGCGAGTATCGTGAGGTCTGAGCCGCTCTCCCGGGGGAGCTGGTCCTGATACCCCGGACCTCGCTGGCTCTTGCTCTGAGCCAGGCGGCTCCGTCTCGCCTGCTCCGGCTAGCCTAGCCTTCGGTTAGCATAGATGAGAGGGGCCAGCCAGCCGGCTTACCAGCGCATTGGGCGGCTTGCCTCTACCAGGGCAAGGGCTGCCGCGCTTGCTCCGGCTGGCTGGCTGACTGGCTGATGGCGGCGTCAGACTGCTCTCAAACCGGGCTGTCTCCTCTCTGCAGCAGACTGACGCCGGCAGTCCTGTCCGCCTTCTGTTCTCACCTTTGCAGGTGGTGCCTGCGTCAGGTTGGTGGGTGAGGTGCTGAGGCGTTCGTTTGTCAGCTCGTTCGCCCGCGGAGGCTCCTTCCCTGTGCGTGCGACTCCCTTGTCTTTCCTGCGCTGGAAGGGGTCTGCTGCTAGCGGGATTCGATGCCCGTCGCTGCTCTACCGGCGGTCGTGCCCATTCATGGTACGCAACCTGCCAGGCCCGTGACGGACTCGGTGGAGGTTGGCTGATTGGTTGGTTGGTCGGTCGGCCAGGTGGTTAAACGGCCTGTAGCTCACATCTTCCTGGGGGGAGGCACCTATGGCTGTTGATTATAAAGACTATTACAAGATACTGGGTGTAGATCGTAACGCCGACGATAAGACCATTCGGCAGGCTTACCGCAAGCTGGCACGTCAGTACCACCCTGATGTCAATCCAGGTGATAAGGCGGCGGAAGAGCGCTTCAAGGAGATCAATGAGGCCTATGAGGTCTTATCTGATCCTGAGAAGCGCAAGAAGTATGACGAGCTGAGCAGCTATTATCAGCGCTATGGGCGCTGGCCGGGTGCCTCTGGCTCGGGCGGATATCGCTATCAGACGATCACCGAAGAAGATCTGGAAGATCTGCTCGGTGGCGCTTCGCCCTTCTCCGATTTCTTCGAGATGTTCTTCGGCAGCCCCTTCGGCGGGCGCGCCCGAACGGGCCGCACTGTTGGGCGTCAGGCGCCCTTTGGGCGCGATGTGGAGTCGGTGCTAGAGGTCTCGTTAGCTGAGGCTTACGATGGCGCCACTCGTATGATCGAATTGGAGGATATCGATGGTAGTCGCCGCCGCCTGGAGGTCAAGATCCCTGCCGGCGTGGAGGATGGGGCTCGCATCCGTATTCCTGGCCAGGGGCTTCAGGGCGCTGCCGGACGCGGCGACCTCTATCTGCGCATCCATGTCCGGCCTGATCCGCGTTTTACCCGTGAGGGCACGACTTTGCGCACGCGGGTCGATGTTCCCCTAGTGACGGCCATGCTGGGAGGCGAGGTAGAGGTACCTACACCATCGGGCCGTCGCCTGTTGCTGAAGATCCCGCCGGAGACTCCCAATGGCAAGTCTTTCCGCCTGCGTGGCCAGGGCATGCCGGTGCTTGGGCAGCCCGATCAGCGTGGCGACCTCTACGCTGAGGTGAATGTGGTGCTGCCGACTCATCTGACGGCGGAGCAGCGTCGTCTCTTTGAGGCTTTCGCTCGCTCGTTGCAGTGACTGAGTGAGCGCCGCTCAACGCTTGTTCGTGCTGCAAGACTGGTCTAAGTGAGAGCCGGGTGGGACGGAGCAGGGCAGACTGCAAGCGCAAGCGAGAGAAGAACCGGGAATGCTCTCCAGCAAGGCGTAGAGAGCATTCCCGGTTCTTTTATGGCTTGGCTATGTGCCTGCTTGTTTGTTAGCGGCTAGCGCCTCTCTCAGACCTTGACGGCTTCGATTTGTTGGACTAGCTTTTCTAGCTCCGGGGTCAAACCGGGGGCAAATTCTTCGGGCCGTGCCTCTGCGAGCTTGATCGGCGCTCCCTCGGGTGGCTTCTGCGTGGTCGTCAAGGTGCCATCCTGAGCAGGTGAGGGCCCCTGGAAGATCTTGCCCATCTCGGAGCCATCAAGACGCCAGTGGTGGAGCTGATTGTGGAGGCCCATGTCCATCAGGCGCTTGACTTCAGGGAGCTTGCTGGCGTCAAATTTGGGAATGGGCAGGATCTTGCCCCACTGGACGCCAAGCGTCTCCAGTGCCTTGGCATAGGCTTTCTCGTGTACCTCGTCGCGCACGATGAGGTAGGCGATAGTGGAGCGGGCGGTCTTGTTGTTGGTCATCTCGTAAAGGCGGCACTTCTGGAGACGCCCGGTAGCCTCTAGGACAAGGTTGTTGAGCAGGTCCAGAACGAGATTCCCGCTGCTGTAGACATAGGAGCCTGACCAGGGGTTGCCGGCAGCGTCAATGGGCAGCGCTCCCTGGGCCCCGACCAGGAAGTGATGGATGTTGCCCTCTTTCAGGGCGATGTTAAGGGGAGTGGCCCCGTTGGCCGGAATCTCTCCGCGGTAGCGCGGCGAGCCATCCAGCAGATGATTGATGGTGGTGGCGATCAGCTCGACATGGCTGATTTCCTCAACCCCAATGCCCTGGATCAGGTCTAGATAGGGCTTGGCTTTGCCACGGAAGTTGAAGCTCTGGAACAAATATTGCATCATGGTGCGCATTTCGCCAAACTGGCCACCTAATCCTTCCTGCAGGGCGTTGGCCGCTGCCGGGTCAGGCTCGTCAGGTACAATCTCGTTAATGAGCTTCTGTACGTGAAAGAACATGTAGTTCTTCCTCCTTATTGTTGACTTTCTAGTTTGTTTGGCTTGTTGGCATTACTGCTGACCTTATCTTTCAGTAAACCCGTTTCCCATCCCTTACTTATTTTAAAACACTAATGCAAGCTAGCAATATATCAAGTTGTTATAAACTGAAGAGATTATAGAGTATGATATACCTCTGCAATAGTGAATTGATCGGCTTCTGCTCCCCAGGGCTGCACTCTGACCCGGCACAGAAGCTATACTTTTGCTTAAATAAGGAGTACCTCCTTGATTAGCTGCGGAGAGAGAGCAATGCCTGAACAAGCAGATGTAGTTATTATTGGAGCTGGGATCATCGGTTGGTCGATTGCTTATTATCTGCGTCGGTCTGGGGTCGATGTTTGCCTCCTGGAGCGGGCTGAAATTGGGGCTGGCGCCTCGGCGGCGGCGGCGGGGCTGCTGGCTCCTCTTGGTCCGCTTGACGGACCAGGCCCGCTGGCCTCGCTGTTGTTCACGGGCTGCTCACTCCTGCCCCAGCTAGTTGCCGAGTTGGAAGCGAAGATCGCCTTACGACGCATTGACTTAGAGCAGGCGGGAGCTCTGCGCCTGGCATGTAATCGGCGGGCAGTAGGGCGTCTGCAGCGGCGCCTGCAGCGTTGGCGGACGCTGGGGGTAGAGCTGAGCTGGCTTACTGGCGAAGAGGCGCGAGCATGGGAACCCTTGCTGAGTACTGAAGTTCAGGGGGCTGTCTATGCTTCTCAGGAGGGACAGCTGAGAGCCGATGAGCTGCTGCGGGCAGTCTCTCAAGCGGCGCAGCAGGCCGGTGTTCGCTGTTACCAACATTGCGAAGCAAACGGCCTGCGTCAGCGAGCCGGTCGGGTGCTAGCGGTCCAGACGGTGAGCCGGGGAGAGATTGCCTGCGATTGCCTGGTGATTGCGGCGGGCGCCTGGAGTGCCCAATGCTGTGCCTGGCTTGACTTCCCGCTCCCGGTGAAACCTGTGCGCGGGCAGCTTCTGAGCCTGCGCTTGCCGCCGGTGCTGCCGACGCTCCACCATCTGATTTTTGGCCGAGGGATCTATCTTGTTCCTCGTCGTGACGGCTCGCTGACCGTAGGAGCTACGCGCGAAGATGTGGGCTTTGACCTACGAGTGACAGCAGATGGCGTGGCCTGGCTGCTGGCTCAGGCTCAAGGTCTCGTGCCGGCGCTGGCGCAGGCCACTGTGGAACGTAGCTGGGCTGGACTGCGCCCGAGCACACCGGATGGCTTGCCGCTTTTAGGCCCTCTGCCTGGCTGGCAGAATGTCATTCTGGCTACTGGGCATGGGAGCGTTGGCGTGATGCTGAGTGCGCTCACCGGTCAGTTAATCAGCGAATTCATCTGTACGGGACAGCGCTCTCCCTTGTTGCTTGCTTGCAATCCTGGACGTTTCAGCACGCCCTCGGCCCGATAGCCGTCCGTCCACAGATGATCCCCTTGAAAGAAAGAGTGAGCGAGCGGCAGGGCGCCGCTGAGGGGTGCGCGTGGCCGCTCGCCCTGCCCACCTCCCGCCGTCTGCTATCTGGTCAACGGGCCTGGTCTGGGTAGCTGGACACTGCAGTAGATGCAGATGCCCAGGGCGCACACAGAGCGGACCGTCTCGCCTGGAAAGCAGGTGTAGCGCTTCACTAGACAGACCACTCTCAGTGTGGCGAGAGGTATACCTGTGACCAGTCGGCCACATAAAGGCCGCGGGCGTTGAGCGCAATCCCATGAACCCACGGGGGAATGACGGCGCTGATGGTCTCGTGATCCAGCGGCAGGATGGCCACCTCCTCAAGAGCCAGTTGCTCCGCCTGCTGGTAGAGCGAGAAACGTTCCTCCCCGCTAGCTTGATCGGCTGCAGCAATGAGCTGATCGAAAGTCTGGTTTTGCCAGAGAGACTCGTTATGGGGCGCATTGGACAGCAAGTTAGGAGCGAGCCAATTGTGAGGATCGGGATAGAGGGCGTACCATTGAATGAAGCCAAGCTGGATCTGATGCTGGCTCAGCTCATCCGTATAGGCATTCAGCTCAACTGGCAGAGGCTTCACGGAAATATTAAGAACGCTCGACCACATACTGCAGAGAGCATTGGCCTCGCTGCGTGAGAGCAACGCAGTCGGATAGGTGAAGACAATAGACGGCACCAGGGCCGTATCGGGATAGACCGAGCGCAGCAAAGCGCGAGCTTTCTCCGCATCGAACGCGGGTCCCTGGTAGTCCATCTTATAGCCTGGCAGACCTGGAGGGATCAATGTCGAGGCTGAGGTGGCGGCGTCCTTGAGCAGCGTTTGTACCAGCGTCGTTCTATCCAGCGCATAAGCGAAAGCCTGGCGTACGGTCACGTTGTCGAAGGGAGGCATACGAGTATTGAAAAAGAGCATATCCGTTTCCTGCTGTGGATAGGAAACGAAACCGGCCAGGCCGCGGGCCGCCGCAAGGTCGCTCTGGGGGATATTCCAGATCAGGCTGAACTGTCCGGCGCGGTACTGCTGGTAAGCGGTTGACGGGTCATTCACAAAGATCATATCGATTTCGCTCAGGCGCGGGCGGGTCCCATAGTAGTAAGGATTTGGCACCAGGATCATCTTGACATTATGTTCCCAGGCTTTCACCATAAAGGGCCCACAGCCAACGCCGTTACCGGCTGCGTGCTCAGTCCAGCCGCTCTGACCGTAGCGCTCAATCAGCTTCTGATTAACCGGGAAAAAGAGTTCATTTGTGAGAGACGCCAGGAAATAAGGAGTTGGTCGCGTCAAAGTAATGCGCAACGTATAGCGGTCGACGGCCTGCACGCCGGTCAAGACGCGGCTCTTGCCGCTGCTCACTGCGCTTGCGCCCACAATAGGTTTCTCAAGGATGGCTGCCAGAGGAGATTTTACCTCTGGCAGCAAAGCGCGTGTCAGCGAATAGACATAAGTGGCTGCTGTGACTGGGGTACCGTCCGAAAAGGCAATATTCGGTTTAAGATGAAAAGTATAGACGCGCCCATCGGCGGAGATCTCCCAGCTAGCCTGATCGGGGATCACATGCAAATCCTTATCAGTCCGTACCAGGCCGCTATAGAGCATGCTCAGGGCGAGCGCTGAATTAGGATCAGGTCCCTGGGCTGGATCGTTGGCGTCCGGCTCCTGAGCGGGATCAAGATAGTTGAGGTCCTGGGTTCCGACGTTAGGCAGAATAAGCACCTGTCGGGGTGTTGGCGCTGGAGAGCTGCTCATCGCTGAGGAAGAATTGCCCGTACTGCAACCAGTCATAGCAATGACGATGGCAGCTATCAGCCCGGCGAGCAGACCAAGGCGCAGCCATCCGGGCGCAGGGTATCTGGAGCATGGTTCGCAATGCACAGATGATCTCCCTTCGCGGGAATGGGATAAGACCGGCTCCCGGTCAATCGAAGCGAGCCTCTCTATCTTGATCTCTTCGCCTCAGCCTGTCTGTCATCCTACCAGGGGCCGGTTCGAAAGAGTCCCAGGTCAGCGGAGGAGTGCCCTACTTTCCCTTCGCTAACTATAGGGGCTGTTGCTCAAGAAACTGTCAGGAAACTGTAAAAAAATTTCTCTGACTGTCCCTTTTGCTCAGGCTCAGCGTATCTCCCCCGGCAAGGAAAAAAGGAGAGGAGAAGATCGGCTGGCCTGCCAGCCAGCCGAGATCTGTTCCCTCTCCTTTATGCGAGATACAAGGCGCGCCCGGCAGGACTCGAACCTGCGACAGGCGACTTAGAAGGTCGCTGTTCTATCCAACTGAACTACGGGCGCAGCATAGGCATAGACCACTGGCCAGACACACGGTGATGGTCTACGCCTTCTTCTTTGATGATAGCAATCTCTCTTGCGATCTGTCAAGTATCCCGACCTGTCACACCGGGCATGGAGGAGAGCAGGAGAAAACAAATAAGAAGCAGCCTGACCCTGGCCTCTGGGGCGTACGGACGGCTGGCAGGGCCGGGGTGAGAGCGAGAGAGCGGGCGAACGGCGTGGAAGAAGGAGAAGAGAAGCGCCTGTAAAAGCCTGCGGCTTGGCTTAACCTAGCGCCGGAGAGTCAGCCACCAGGCCCAGAGGTGAGGCCCGAAGACACAGACGCCGATCACCACGGCGAGCAAAGCACTCAGCAGAACGGCCCCGGCTGCCACATCTTTAGCGGCCCTGACCAGAGGGTGGTATTCAGGATGCAGCAGATCCAGACACAACTCAATGCTCGTGTTAACCAGCTCGCTGGCAAAGACGCCACCAATAGCCACTGCCACCAGGGCGATTTCGGTAGCGGAGAGGCGGAGAAGCACAGCGGCGACAATCACTAACAGAGCGACCCCTGTATGGACCCGGATGTTACGTTGGGTGCGCAGAGCGTACCAGAGGCCTCTGAAAGCATAGGCGAAGCCAGCTAGAAAACGGCCCCAGGCGCTGCGCTGTGTGCCTCTGGGATCGCTCAACTCGCTCATCAGTCGCCCGTTCATCGGCCGCCGCTTCGTTCTCCGCTGGCAGCAAGGATGGCCTCCTGTTTACGGACCATTGTTTCATAGCCGACCTGCGTTTGGTCGTCGTAGCCAACCAGATGGAGGATACCGTGGGCCAGCAAATAGAGAAACTCCTGTCGGGGACTATGACCGGCAGAGGCGGCCTGGCGCAGCACGGTAGGCCAGGAGATAGCGATGTCACCCAGGTTTGTCGGCTGACCTGGAGGAGTCACAAAGGGCGGAGGAGTAGCGGCAACGGCCTCGGAGGGTGAAGTGGTAGACTGCTCAGGGGGCTGCCAGAGCAGCTCTGCAGGGGCCTCGACCAGCGGGTGATCAAGAAGGGGGAAAGAGAGCACATCGGTCGGCTTATTCTGCTGGCGGTACTGATTATTCATCTCCTGGATTGTCGCATCGTCGGTTACCATCAGCGTGAACATGACAGATTGATGCACTCCGGCCTCCTGCAGAGCGCGGCGTGCGAAGGCGTCCAGATCGACCGAAGCCAGTGCCTCATCGAACGAGCGCTTCAGCGCCACATCTTCCAGCGTGACATACAGGTCAACAACTTGTGACAGTTGTTCGTCCATAAGGCCCCTCATAATTGCAGGAACTTGGTGAAGTCTGGGCGAAATCACGCCTTTTCTTCTTCCGTTGCGTTGGCTTGCTCCCCAAGCGGCTGCTCTCCATCGTGCTGGTGCTCAGATTGGCAGCAGGAGCAAGCAGCGAGAGATACAGCAATAAATAACAAAACAGAAGGAGAAATAAAGCCAGGCCACACGAGCTACAGCCGCGGATTAGCGGCGCGACGTAGCCAAAAAGAAACCCCTGTCGGAAAAGCACCTGCCTTTCGCTTACATTTTTATCTGCTTTTGCCTTTTAAGCGCTCAAGCGTGAACCTTGCCAGCCAATGCTTACAACCCGCTAAGTGCTTTGCAGGGTATCAAGCGCTCAAGCGTGATCCGACAGGGGTCACGAGCTACTTATTTTTACGGGCCGTCTTGCGGCGTTTGGCAGCTTCCTTCTTCTTGCGCCGCACGCTCGGCTTCTCGTAGTGCTCGCGGCGTCTCGCCTCAGCGAGAATGCCGTCTTGCTGAATCTTGCGATTGAAGCGTTTCAGCGCAGCCTCAAACGGCTCATTTTCGCTAACCTTGACTTCCGACAGCAGGACTCCCCCCCCTCTCGGCCTGGTTTCGGAGATGGTGTTTGCCATTGCGCCAGGGCCTATGCCTGGACGCATCCCCAAACGGATCGTGGGGGTGAGGGCTCCTCTGCCTGGCTAGGTGAGAGCGCTTTGGTCAGAGTGGAGCCCTTGCAGTCTTGGTGTCCGTTCAAGCCATCCCGCGGGCCTACGGGGAGATTATAAGACTGGTGAGATCGCTCTGTCAAGCATCTAGGGACTGCTTTGCTGTTTGTCTCCCGAAGGCGATGAAGAAGACAATAAAGCCGATCACCAAAATGCTCAGCAAGCTAATCGTACGATCCAATACAATGGCTGCCAGAGCCAGGCTTGTAGCATTAGGGCGGAAGAGGGCGATCATAGCGATCATACCGCCTTCAACCAGGCCCACGCCGCCCCCGGTGAAGGGGATAACGGTCAGCAGAGCCTCCACTAAAGCAATCAGCAGCGCCACCGCCAGCAAATGGAGCAAGGGACCCTGCAAGAGCTGCAGAGCCAGGACAACGAAGAAGAAACGCAAAGCCTCGCAGCTCCAGACGGCCAGAGTAAGCAAGCCCAGTGTGGGCAAATGACGGAAAGAGCCGAGGATACCCCCTTGGAGATGCTCATAGTAGCTGCGCAAACGTGACGGGAGACGCTTGCCAATAGGCTCATGCAACAGCCGCAGCACTCCCAGGGCAGCGATGCCACAGAGCACAGCCGCCAGGGTGACAATCAGACCAAAGCGCACCTGCCAGGGCAGGCGCTCATGAAGGCTGATCATCAGCGCCGGGATGCAAAGACAGAGCAGCACACTGAGATCGAGCAAGCGCTCTGCCAGCACAGTGCCGAAGGTGCGGGTTGCTGAAGAACCATTCTCCTGCCGCAGCAGATAGGCTCGGTAGAGGTCGCCCAGCTTGGCCGGCACCAGAACATTGGCAAACCAGGAGATATAGATGATCTCTACTAGCTTCCAGAAAGGTGGCAAGCGTGTTTCCTGCTTAGCCTCTAGATTGGCGTTCTGCAGCAGAATGCGCCAACGCAAAGCGCGGAGAGGAAAAGATAGATAGTAGACGACAAAGGCTATGGCGAAAAAGAAAGGATTCGCCGCCCGAATCGCCTGCCATGTCTGCTGAAAATCAATCTTTTCCTGCTTGAGAAAAATCAGCAGGGCCAGTAAAACGATGAGCAAGGGCACAATAGTGCGCCAATTCAGCAGACGTTTCCCCAGCGAAAGCTGCTCTGCCGTGATAGGCTGCTCATCTTGTCCGCTGACCGTCAGAGGGGTCTGGCTGACTGCCCCCTCCTGATAGAGCGCCGCCTGTTCCACTGTGCGGCCTGGTGTCTCTCCTGCGGCGTCATCCTTGCCATGCTGAAACCACTGACTCATCAGTGCTGACTCCTTCGGAGATCCCTCTCCTGTTGCTACTTATGATAGCTGTCGGGGCCGGATGCTTGCCTGCGCCTGGCGTGCTTGCGCTTTCCGAGAAGCTAGTAAGCCGCTGTCAAGCCAATCTTGCGCTGAGCAGGCTAAGGATAGTCGCGGAGCCGTCTGAAAGCTAGTCGTGCAGCGGAGACGAGGCCAGTTCTCGGGAGGAACCGGCCTCTACGGTTGTCAATCGCACAACTGCGCTGTTCAAAGCCGTGAAGGCCGGCATGAATTCAATCCGCTGCGGTCAGATCTGGCTAGCCACGAAGCCGGCTCATCATTTAGCCCTTGTCCTTCTTTGTCCTTGAGCAAAGGGTCCCTCCTCTGACTAGATGTTTCCTTTTCTGCTAAACGCAAAGCTGACCAGCCTGGTCACGTGCGCGCGGTCGCTATTCGTTCTCCTGCACCAGCGGCCTGACGGGCGTAGGCCTCCTGCTCTCCCTGTGGCGCCTGCTCCGTCACGGCCAAGCGCTCCAAACGCAGGAGCACAATCAACAGCAGCGCCATGAGATTGGCCATCCCCTGCACATAAAGATTATCAACCATGTTGTGTACGAGCACTGTGAGAAGGGCGGCCACGATTCCCAGTGCCAGGGCCTGATCATCGCCAAGCTGTGCGCGCCGTATGCGCCAGCGGCTGAACGGACCAAGCGTCCTGCTGCTGGGTGTCAGACCTTGCTGCAAACCTCGATAGGCCCGGCGCAGACGACGGTAGGCGCGTGCACTAAGCGCGGCAATGACCAGGACAAAGAAAGTGTAGGTGATCAGTCCCACAAGACCCATCTCAGCTGCCACATTGATGAAATAGTTGTGAGCATGTCCCAGGGGAATAACAAAGATGCCGATCGCGTACTGAGGGTAGGCATCGCCATAATTCCCGATACCGACGCCTAGCCAGGGATGATCAAGAAACATATGGATGCCCGCCAGCCAGTGGGCCAATCGCTCTGCCGTTGCATATTGCTGTGAGCTTGGATGCGTAAAGGAGATTTGATTGACCCCAATAAAGTTTAGTAGCGGATTGAAGATGCGCTGAGGAATAACGCCAATTAAGAAGCCTTCTAGCAGAATCCAGAAACCGGTGATGAGCAGGCGCCACCACGGGCGCAAGCCTGGTAAGCCGACGAGCAGAATAAAGAGAGTGGCTGTAATCAAGGCCAACCAGCCGCCACGCGACTGGCTAAAGAACTCTGCCAGTGCCAGCAGCAAGCTGGCCACGGCTGCCAACCAGCGGGTCTGCCTGCGCCCCCCGGCGATTGCCAGAGCTAGAGCGATGGCCAGCGAGAGATTGATATAGCCAGCGTAGGGATTAGGCTGATTGAAGGTACCGTAGACGCGCAGGCTTTCGCCCCGCACGAAGCTCGTAGGGCCGATATTAAACAGCTCCTGGTAGTAGCCGAGTGCCGCCTGCGAGAGGGCCGCCACCAGACTAAGGATCACGATGATCCAGCCCTGGCGCCGCGTGCGGATGTAACTGCTGCCTGCTACCACAATAATCAGCACCTCAATCCACTTAAAAATCTCTTTCAGACTGGATTTGAGGCTGATGGCTACCGTCATAGAAACAAGCATACTGACTAAGAACGCCGCCAGCCCCAGCAGCAAGAGCGGCGGAATGGCCTGCCGCTCATAACTACGTGGTCCGTGAGTCCGGTCGCCGCTACGTAGCACGTGCCCCGCCAACCAGGCGGCAGCGAGCAGCAAGACGAGAATATCGGTGCTGTTAAAGCGCAGCGAGCCAAGGCCGATATAGTCAAGCGCGCCCCAGGGGATACTGAGCGGCAGAAGGTAGAGCGCGACCTGGGGACGCAGCAGGACCCAGACACTGAGGATCAAGTAGAGTGGGAGACGAATATTCCAGGGTGCTGGAAGTGCCAATAGGCAGCCGAGAGTCACACCTGCCCCTATGACGCCAACCAGATTAGCTGCCGTCAGGTAGGAACGCAAAGCCTTTCCGATCCGGGCCAGGTGGGAGGCGTCGGCGCCGGCTCCCTCAGTCAAGGTGCTCAAGCTTCTCATAATCTGCCAAATCGTTCAAACTCAGCCCAGCCCAATGGCGCTAGCTGCCCCTTCTTAACATCGGTGCTCAATCGCCCCTCAGAGAATAGTTGAGAGGGAGCTTTGCTCCTTACTAAACCATTCTATCGTGCGTCGCAAACCCTCCTCCATTGGGACAGTGATCCTCCAGCCCAGGAGGCGGCAAGCCTTTGAGATATCGGGGCGTCGTCGTTCAGGGTCATCAACGCGGGCCGGCTCAAAGACAATGGGTGACGAGGAATGGCAGAGCCGGATAATGGTCTGCGCAAACTCCAGGACCGTATGCTCTTCTGGGTTGCCCAGATTAAAGACCTCGCCGGTTGTCTGCGGCTGAAACATCGCCAACATCAGCCCTTCGACCAGGTCGCTGACATAGCAGATGCTGCGTGTTTTGCTCCCGTCGCCGTAAATCGTCAGCGGCTCATTCCTGAGAGCCTGAGTGATGAAATTGGGAATCATCCGCCCATCGTTCGGCTGGCAGTTGGGGCCGTAGGTGTTAAAGATGCGCACAATGCGGACATCTGTACGATATTGTCGATAAAATTCCATAGTCAATGTCTCACCCAGCCGCTTGCTTTCATCGTAGCAGGCCCGTGGGCCGATTGGATTCACATGGCCCCAGTAGTCTTCACGCTGAGGATGCTCCAGGGGGTCGCCGTAGACCTCTGAAGTGGAGGCGAGCAGAAAGCGCGCCTGCTGGCGCCGAGCCTCTTCCAGCAGAAGGTAGGTGCCCTGGCTATTGACCAGAATCGTTTCAATAGGATGTTCCATATAGCCCACGGGACTAGCCGGGCTGGCCAAATGAAAAATAGCATCCGCCTCAAAAGCAAATGGCTGGGTCACATCATGATAGAGAAAAGTGAAATGAGGGTGATGGCGCAGTTCTGCTATATTTCTTGCTGATCCTGTGATCAGGTTATCCACGCAGAGGACATAATGGCCTGTTTCTAGCAAACGTTTACACAGATGGGAGCCAATAAAGCCCGCTCCACCAGTGACAACGACTCTCAACGAATGAACCTCCAAACCAATAGGGTAGAGACTACTGCTTGGTGAGTCAAGGCAAGGATATCATACTTTCTCCCTGCAAGGGAAGCCACCAGCCTGGGGGCGGCCCAATCGGGGGGTGATTCTCTCTGGACGAGCAGGCTGCCGCTGGGTTGTACCAGAGCCGAGCTGAAGCGCGCGGCGGCGCTCTTACGGCCTGCTCCTTTGTTAGTTACCTGACTGGCCGGCATCTCAAATCGCCCGTTGGCTATGGAATGAGGCTGGCTGGCTCTGGCGTCGGCGCCAGCGTTGATACAAGAACTCATCGCCCCAGCTCAGAAAGCCGCAGGTGGTCAGGCCGTGCACCAGGATCACGCTCAACAAAGACGGAGGGGTGGGTTGCAGCACATAGAGGGTACTGAAAACCATGCCGGCCAGCCCTACGCCTGCCACGCTACGCCAGTTCCAGCCGCCCAGGCGATGATAGAGCGTATACACGAGCGTACTGATCAGCCAGCCCCAGCCGACCCAGCCTGTCCATTGCCATAGCAGACGCAGTAAGAAGCCGCGAAAGAAAAGTTCTTCGGCTGGCGCATTAATAAAGAGATAGTAGGCTGCCTGCAGGAGATGGTCGCTGCGCGTGGGGCGCTGAAAATGCGGTCCAACAATCAGGCTGCGATAGAGCATAGCCAGGAGGGCCATCGCTCCCCCCAGGCTCAGCCCAAGGATAAGCTGGACCGCGGGAGCGGGTGGCAGAAGCAGGCCAAAGGCTGCTGGGGGCCAGTGGGTAAAAGCCAGCCAGAGCAGCGGTATCCCGCTCAGTGGTACAATGCGAATCAGCAGATCAGGCCAAAGCCAGCGCCAGGTTGTGCCCACCGTTGAACGCGGATAAGAGGGCGAGATCTGCTGCTGTTTGGACGTCTCGGCTAACGGCATCGTCTCACCTCGCGGACGGCGTAGGGACCGATCCAATTGGATAGGAAGAAGAAAGCACGCCGCCTATCTGCCTGCTCTGCCTACTCAGAGGAGGGGAGAGAACAGCGGCGTGCCTGTAAGCGTTGCAGGTCTACCAGACCCTCCTCGACCTCCTCGGGCGAGAAATTTCCGGCTTCCAGCTCGGCCTTGCTTTTCGTGCGCAGGCGAGCGTAGAAGGCCTGGCCTTCTTCAAAGATCTCAGGGCTGGCATCGGGAGCCTCTAGAGCTGCAAAGAGAGCATCCTCTGCCTGCGCGTAGCGACCCGTTTTCTCATAATAGAGCATGATGCGAGTCTGCAGAGCGGCGGGCAACTCATAGCGGCTCAGCAACACCAGTAACTCTTCAATCTCCACAAAGAAATCGGACAGACGTGGTTCCTTCTCAAGCAAAATTGCCTCCAGAAAGAGGCGGAGTGAGCGCTGATAGCGAGGAAAACTATCCTCATAGCGCTGCAGATCCTGATAGGTGTCACCCTCTAGCTTGAGAAGCAAAGCGATCCAGAGGCACTTCTCTACATCGAGCAGATCAATACGCTTTACCAGGGCTAGCAGCATCTCCTCCGGAATGGCCACCAGGAAGTCCGAGCTTAAGCCCAGGCTCTGCCGCAGTAGCTCGTCAGTGAGAATCAAGACCTCCTCATGCTGATTTTGCTGGCGCAAGAAGAGCACATGCGCTAAGCTCCGGCTAAACAGCTCGATCAGCCTCAGAATATAATCGCGATTGATCAAGAGACTGACCTCCTTGGTGCGAAAAACGAGGATAGCGAGCAGCGCGCATGCTCATCAGCCTATCCCCTGGGCAGAGGCGGCTGGGCATAGGCCGACCTGGGCCGACCTGGAAGGCGGCAACCAATTCAGGAGAGACGCGCGATTGCTTCGTCGAGACGTTGCAGCGTGCGCTGACGGCCGAGCACCTCCATCATCTGGAAGAGCGGCGGTGAGACCGTGCGGCCACTGACAGCTACCCGAATGGCGCCGAAAAGCTGGCCAGTTTTCAGACCAAGCGTAGTAGCCAAGGCTCGCAGCGGCTCCTCTAACGAGGCGTGTTCCCACTGGTCAAGTCCTGCCAGCACCTCGCGCGTGCGCTCGAGGGCCGTGCGCGTGCTGGTAGCATCCATCTGCTTCTGAATAAGGAGCGCCGGGTCATAATGCAGCTCATCAACATAGAAAAAGTCAACCAGTTGGGCGGCCTCTCCCAACGTCTTTAGCCGCTCTTGCTCCAACTGGAGCACCCGCTGCGTGTAAGCGAAGTCGAGCGGACGGGGAACGCTATCGGGCAAGCCTCCCTCGGCTGCTGGGCGCTCAAGATAGGGCAGAGTGCGGCGCGTCAGTTCCTCTAGCGGCAGTTGACGGATATAGACCCCATTCATCCAGGTCAGTTTATCGGGATCGAGAATACCGCCCGAGACTCCAATACGGTCGAGAGTAAAGACGCGAATCAGCTCCTCGCGAGTGAAAATCTCGGTCTTATCATCGTAGGCCCACCCGAGCAGCGCCAAGAAATTAAAAACCGCCTCTGGCAGATATCCCTGCTTTTGCAGCGTATCCCAGGAGGGGGCATTATGCCGTTTGCTGAGCTTCTTCTTATCCTTGCCCAGCACATTGGGCAAGTGATAGAAGAGCGGTGGCTGCCAGCCCAGCGCCTGGTAAATCTGCACATGGCGCGGAGCGCTTGCGATCCACTCTTCACCACGCAGCACATGCGTGATACCCATCAGATGGTCATCGATGACATTAGCCAGATGGTAAGTTGGATAACCATCCGATTTCAGAATCACAGCGTCGTCGAGATCGGCATTCTTAAAGACGATATCACCATGCAGCTCGTCATGGACGACGGTCTCCCCTTCTAGAGGCATCGCAAAGCGCACCGTCCAGCTATGACCAGCGGCCTCGTAGGCTGCACGCTCTTCAGCGCTGAGGAAGCGGCAACGGCGATCATAGCGCGGAGGAAGTTTCTGAGCCTCCTGCTCCTTGCGCATCTGCTCCAGGCGCTCGGGAGTACAGTAGCAGCGATACGCGTGACCGCTGGCAATCAGTTGATGCGCATACTGCTGATAGAGGGCCTTGCGCTGCGTCTGATAGTAAGGGCCATAGGGGCCACCCACGAGGGGGCCCTCATCGTAGTCTAACCCTAACCACTTCAGTCCCTCAATCAAATAGCTTACCGCGCCCTCGACCGTGCGGTTCAGATCAGTATCTTCGATGCGCAGAATAAAGGTGCCACCACTATGGCGAGCGAATAACCAGCTAAAGAGGGCGGTCCGATAACCGCCAATATGTTGAAAGCCAGTGGGACTCGGTGCAAAGCGTAACCGTGGAGCAGGTGTCGCTTTCGCTTCTTTCTGCTCCTCCTGCATAGGCATGTCGGACTGAATCATAGGCGGCGATAGGCTCTCCTCTTTCTCGGCTAGGAACGGCCCCATTGTACCATACCTGGCAACAGGAGGTAAGGGCCTCGGGAATCGGGCGAAGGATGTAAACGAGAGACACCAGAAAAATAAGCTCTCGGGCCTCGTCGGCGCTCCTCTAATGGCGGTATGTTGGCCCAGAACGGGAGATTCCTGGCAGAGGAAGCCATGACAGCCCGGCTACGCTGCGCCGGGTGAGGCCGTGGCTACGACCTTGAACGCGCGCAGGCGACAAAGCCAGGCCTATAGAGGGAAGAAGGTAAAAAGCACCCCTCACAGCACCTGCGGGAGGCTGCGCCTCTTACTTCTTTTGCAATATAACATCTTTCAAATACTAGATTAAAGGACAGGCGATCGACCATTCTTTAGAATGATCGACCATCATTGTCCTACGCTGCTCAGGGATGAGGGATAACTGCTATTCGCCTCACTCCCTTCATGAGGAAGACAAGCCGGGCCGCAAGAGCGAGGGCCTACGCGCTGAGCAGAGCGGAGCAAAGCACTGCGCATAACGCTCTTTTGTCAGCGGAGGAAAGCCGAGCAGAGCCTTCACCGCATCGCATAGCCGCTCAAGCCTTGAGCGAGCGGAGGGCGAGACCCACTACGCTGAGATGGGCCGGAAGAGGCTGCGGCGGGACGGCAGGTGAGATCAGTCCTTACCGAACTCGTCCAGCACATCGAGGCTATTAATGAAGTCGCGATAGGCCTCCAAGTTATCCGGCTCTGGCTCCTTCTTCGGAGGGGTCTTGGGCAAGCTCTGCTCCTCGCTGGTCTCAGGCGTGACACCGGCGCGCTCCAGCACACTCTCCTCGACGTAGATCGGAGCCTTGGCACGAATAGCCAGCGCGATCGCATCGCTTGGGCGGGCGTCGATCTCCACATGCCTGCCGTCGGCATCCAAGATGATGCGGGCGTAGAAGATATCGTCGATCAAGTCAGAGATCACGACGCTCATAATCTTCGCGCCCAGCTCGGTGATCACATTCTTGAGCAGGTCATGGGTCAAAGGCCGTGGAGAGCTGGCTCCCTGCAGCTCGATGGCAATCGCATAGGCTTCCGCATGCGCTATCCAGATGAAGAGATAGCGCTCCTGCCTTAGCGCCTTTAGGATGACTACCCGTTGCTGTGTCGCCAGATTTATGCGTACACTCTCAACTGTCATTTCAACCATGTGTCTCTGACTCCCTCTTTCATGGCCGGTTCCGCGAGTGTCCGACGCCTTTATTGTACATCTATCTACGGCTCTGGCGCAAATCGCTTGCCCTCGTCTCGCTGGCTACGGTCAGGACAGGAAAGGAGCAGGCGCTACCTGGCTACGACCCGCCATCGCCTCCCCTCGTCGGATAGTATAGCAAAGACTAGCGGCTATTCCAAGGGGCTTCCTCCCCCTGGATATGGCCCGGCCCGCTCGTGATCATCCCTGAAAGGCTGTTCCGAAAATACGTTCCAGAAAAAGCTTGACTTGTCTTACCCTGTCTGATATCATTGACTCGAATAGCCGTTCTACTCTTGACAGCGATAGAGTGTATAGAACGGGTTTTTGGAGAAAGGCAGGAACCTGGATTATGCCTGAACCACTAGGCGAGTTCCAGCGGCGCATGTTGGAATTCATCGTGAATTACATTCGCCGGGAAGGAATGCCCCCAACCAATCGTGAGATCGGCAAGGCCATGAAGATCGCGAGCACTGGCCATGTCGACTATCACCTGAGCATGCTGGAGAAACGTGGCTACATTATCCGTGAGGCGAAGAAGAGCCGCGGTATTAAGCTAACCAGGCATCCCTGGGGCATTCCTGTCGAGGGGACCATTGCCGCTGGCGAGCCAATCGAGATTTTCTCAGAGCCGGATCAGACGATCGAGGTGGGGCATGGCGTTGATCCCGAGAGCAGCTTTGCGCTGATTGTCCGCGGCCAGTCGATGATTGAAGACCATATCTGCGATGGCGATTATGTGGTAATTAAGCGCCAGCGGACCTGCGAAAATGGGGATATCGTGGTGGCTGTTCACCTGGTAGAGGGTACGCCTGGCAAGGCTACCCTGAAGCGCTTCTTCTTGGAGAAGGAGCAGGTTCGCCTGCAGCCAGCAAATGCTGAGCTGGAGCCGATCTACATCCCGCGCGACGAGTGGGACCGTGAGTGGGAGATTCAGGGCAAGGTGATTGCCATCGTGCGCCACTACGGAGGCCCGGGACGCGCTGCCTAGGTCAAATCGTTCTCGCCTGGCCTGCTTCGCTACGCTTGTTCTAACAGGAAACTGTGGCTCTCGCTCCTTCTCTCTCCGGTCCTGTCCCGCCTGGTTGGAAGCGCTGGCCTTCCTCTGAAGAACAAAGGTTGTTAAGTGGCCTGCAAAGCTGAGGACGCGCATATCCTGCCGTGCCGCGTCCTCTTCTTTTCTCTCAGGGCTGCTCTGCCTCCTGCCAAGGAGGTCCAAGGAGCGGCTAACTCTCTCCCTCGCCGGGGCGGTCTGCGCTGCCTGGCTTTTCCTTTTCCATCTCCAAGACGCGCCTGCTAGCGCGCTTCTTGCCAAGAAATCCCGTCGCTGTTATACTGTCACTAAAGATGATAAGCTCATACCCAGGCCGGGTTTTTGAGAAGGGAGGCATGGCCCTTGAGGGGCAGGTCATGCTCTTTTTTCGTCATGCTCTCGCCTGTACTGAGGAGAACTTCTGCTTGCTGAAAGGACACACTTCCTATGAGAGCTGCCGCCGTGGCATTCGTGCTGGTTGCTGGAGCTGCCGTGGTCCTGTGGTTCGGGAATACCTTGAATTCCTGGGTGCTTGGTGGCCTAATAGGTGGATTGGCAGCCTTACTGCTTAGTATCCCCATTTCTCTCTCTCTCTTCTCTTTTCTTTCTCGGCGTCATGATGAGTACTTCCGGGCTGAGTTACAGGCCCGCATGGCTCTCGAAACAGCGCATCAGTTGCCTTCTCCTTTACCTACACGAGCCGCCCGTCAGAGATTGCTCGCTGAAGTGGAGGGTTGGCGGGGAGAATCGCGCTCTCCCCGTGTTGCTGCTGACGATGACTTGCTGGCCGAAGGAGAAGAAGAATGGGAGTTCGCTGAAGGGGGGGACGAGGCTGATTCGAATGATGGCTATGTCACCTTCGATGATGAGGAGCCAGAAGAGGCGAGCATGAACAGCCGGAGACCGGCTTCTATTCCGCTCTCATCGCGTCTATCCCGTTCATTATCACCAGAGTTTCCGGCTCGCGCTTCCTCTTCTGCTTCGCCAAAGTCTCGCTTGACCGGACGCAACTCTGCTACGCTCCATCCTCAGACGCGTGCTGAGGGCCTGCGGGCTCAGCCTCAGCCGGGAGGATCTCGCCTTGCTTCCCCGTCGGCTGGCCCGGCCTACCCTGGTGTGCCGCGCACTCAAGCCAGCGTTCAGCGCCGTCAGAGCCAGTACTTTGCTGAGGCGCTGCGCACTGCGCGCCTGGAGGCCTTGCGTCAGCAGGAAGAGGCCCTTGATGAAGAGAATGTTGAGGTCTCAGCGATGCTTCCGCCGCCACCGCCCCGGTTGGCGGCGCGTCGTTCTGCGGCCTTGTCTGGACAGTTGTCTACATCTACTGCGGGTTTGCCTGCCTCCGCCTCGCCACGTCAGCCACAGCGCTCACAATCTCTTGCGAAGCCAGAGCGCACTGCCGCTACACCCTCCCAGATGGCTGGGCGCCGGCCTCCGCTGCCCTTAGAGGCTGATGAGGTCTATGGCGACTCAATGGCTATTACACGTGCTGAGCGGGAAACCTTTGCTCCCTTGGTCTCTGCTGACGGTGACGGTCGGGGGCAGGGGCGCCTCACGGGGGAGCAGCGTCTCTTGCGTGGCTCTCCCTCGGGAAGTTTGAGGAATCCTCTGGTGCGTCGTCCTCCTTATCTTTACGAGGATGACCCTCTGCGCGCGGAGCTGAGCCAGTTCGCTGAGGAGCCGATTACCCGCCGTTCTTCTCGCCTTCGACGTTTCCCTGCTTCTGATGAAGCCTAGGTTGGGTATGTGAGGGAGGCTGATGCTAGCAGCCATATTGGCTGGCCAGGTCCCGGGGCAAAGAGGCGTTGGTACCCCCTCCCTGGCGTCTAGCCAGTGAGTGTGCTAGGATTGGGCAAAAGTGCAGGAGCTTGCCTTACGAAGGAGGCTGTGTTTTGCTGAATCATTTGATCGAAGCTCTGACCAGCTTGATCACGAATCTCTATGTTTCGACGGGCCTGGTGGGGATCATCGTGGCAATGGCTATTGAAAGCTGCTGCATTCCCTTGCCCAGTGAGATCGTTATGCCTCTGGCAGGCGTGATGCTGGCTCAAGGCAGGTTGCTCCCCGGGCTTCATCCCTGGTTAGCTCTGCTATTAGTAGCTCTGTCCGGAGCCCTCGGTTGCCTGCTCGGCTCTATGTTGGCTTATGCCATTGGAGCCTCTGGCGGCCGCCCCTTGATGCTGAAGTACGGTCGCTATGTCTTGATCTCGCAGCACGACGCCGATAAGGCAGACGAGTTCTTTAGACGCTGGGGAAGTGCGACTACCTTCTTTTCTCGCCTGCTACCGGTCGTTCGCACCTACATTTCGCTGCCCGCCGGTATTACAAAGATGCCGTTTGGGCGCTTCTGCCTCTACACTTTCTTGGGGTCGTTGCCCTGGTGCCTGGCCCTCGCGTATGCTGGCACGGTCCTGGGGAATCATCTCGATACGCTGGCCCCGATCTTCCACAGCCTCGATGGCGTCATCGTTCTGGCTTTCCTCGTGCTGGTAGTACTCTATATCTGGCGACATATTCGCAATGATCGTCGCGCTCGGGCTGCCCATGCGACTGCTGCCCAACAGCCGCCACTGCAGGCTGGTTCTGACGAGCAGCGGTGGTCAGCAGCTCCTCAGCAGGCTACTCCTCCTTGGGGACAGCCTCTGTCGCAGCCGCAGGCGATGCCGACCTGGCCGCCTTCCTCCGTTCCGTCTTCTTCTCCACCGGCGTCACAGTTTGTTCCTCCCTCTCAGCTTCCCCGGCAGGCTCCGCCGGTGCAGGGGCAAGCCTGGGTCGGGCAGGATTATCGTCCGCATTGGCCTGCAGAGGGGCAGACCGGTCCTGCGGGACCATATCCCCGTCAGTAGCAGGCGAGTAGCGCAAGACAGGCAGATTTCCGGCAGCCGGTAGGGCTTCTTGCCCAGGCCGGCTTTTTTGCCGGTTATGGGTGATATGGAGGTGGCGGCCTGTGGCCTGCAGAGCGCAGGACCTGCCATGCGGGTGAGAGGCAGGGCTGCGATCGCTGGCGGACAAGCAGACAGGTGTCGCCACTAGCTCAGGCTCGGGGCGCTGCTGGCTAGTTGGTCAGGCTGATCCGGGGGGAGATCAACGCCTGGGAGTGCTGGTCGGAGGAACGGGGGTGGGGGAGATCCTCCCAGGCGTTGATCTTGACAGCAGGAACCATAGGGGTCTGTCTGCTTCCTATAATAGGGAGAAGAAATCAAAAAATCCTAAGCCAATTTCAAAGATTCTGTAAAGAATTCAGTCTTGGCCAGAGGGCCGCCTGTCTGCTTGCCAGGCTGGTCCGGCAGACCTCTATTGCCCTCTGCTGTCATCTGGTCACGCTGGAGGAACTCAGCTGTGGTCTCGATGGCTGAAAGCGCGGGGCGGGCTGGCGGTGGGCTCAGTAGCAAGACCGGAGGGCACCGGCTCATAGTCAGCGGTGCCCTCCGGCTGAGAGGAGGGGAAAGGCGAGTGCTCAAGCGCTCGCTGTTGGACTAGGGCAGGCTGCTGAGATGGGGTCCTACGGTGTTAGCAAAGGCGTAGCCATTAGAGGCGTCCCAGTTAATTGACCAGGTCATAGCACCCCGCAAAGCCGGGTAGGTGGTCGAAGGCTTGAAGCTCGCGCAGTTAGTGCCTTGGCTGAGGCAATCAAGGGCCGCGTTGACCACCGAGGGGGCAACATAGCCGCCCCCCGCGGCTGAGGGCGAGGCTGGTAGCCCAAGACCAACCTGATCGGGGCGCAGTCCTCCTTGCAACTGGATGCAGGCTAAGGCAGTGATAAAGTCTTCGCTGCCCTCAGCGTAGACTTTGCCATCGCATCCGTTCATTGTTCCTGAGTTGTAATACTGAGTATTGACGAGCGTCAGAATATCTTTGATGCTCAGGGCGAGCTGGAAGTAGGCGCCCGCCGTCGACTGCATGTCAATCGTCTGGGGAGCCAGGGTAATGATCAGGTTAGGCCCGGCGAGGGCAGAGAGCTGGCGCAGAGCGCTGGCCAGGTAGGTTGGATTGATCCCATTTTCGAGATCAATATCGACCCCATCGAAGCCGTAGGTGGTCATGAGCTGGTAGACGCTGTTAGCGAAGTTGCTAGCGCTCGTTGCATCATTAACCGTAACAGTTCCGTTCTGTCCCCCAACAGAGATAATGACCTTTTTCCCTTGAGCGTGCAGCGTGGCAATATCGCTGATAAACTGGCTGGTCGTGTACCCACCCAGAGCTGAGGAGAGTCCGGGGTCGATGCTGAAGGTGACACCGCCCGGGCGGGAGGGATCAGCGTCGGCAAAGGCCACGGCGATCAGGTTGTAATAGGAATTGACGGCACTTAACCGGAGCGGGGTGGCTCCGTTAGTGAAGTCCTGCCAGTAGCCAGTGAGGATATGGCGGGGAAGACTACCGCCGCAGTTTGGGCAAGGCGTGGGGGTGGGGGTAGGGGCAGCCGTACTGGTAGGTGCGGGCGTGGGGGTCGGTGCTGAGGTTGGCGTCGGGCTTGGGGTGGGAGTCGCGCCAGGGGTGCTGCTGGCAGTGGGAGATGGAGTCGCGGTCGCGCTGCCGGCGGGCCCGCTCAGGCTGACGTCGTCCACATAAACGCTGCCCTGCAAATACCACCCGTGCACATAGATCGTGACGCTGGTGGTCGAGGCCCCAGTAGTAAAGGAAACACTGAGCTGAGTATAGCTGCTACTACTAGTCCAGTTGCTGGCTCCTCCGTTGATGCCGAGATAGGCATAGGGTCCGTTGACGTAGGCACTAAGCGTATAGCTGCTGTTGGGCTGTACGCTGATGGTTTGGGTACATTGCCCAGTGGTGGAAGCTGTAGGGTTCATCTGCAGAGCGTAGCTTCCACTGTGCACCGGTGCGGTCACAACGGTGTCACCGGGGTCGCAGGTCCAACCGCTGAGGTTGCCGCTTTCAAAGCCAGGGTTAGTGACGAGGTTGCTGCCTGCTGCGAAGACCTCGCTGGTCCAGCGCAGGAAAAGAGCCACTGCAAGGCCACTGGTGATCAGGAACACCGAGAGAAGCAGCAGCAGGAAGCGGCGTTGCAGAGGAGGGAGTGACCTGACCTTGGGTAGACTCCTGGGCATGGTAATGGCTTATCCTCCTTGCCTTGAGATGCTCAAACAGCCGCAGGCTGTTTGGTGCCGCGGCAGGGCATCGCGGCCTCATGCCTGCAACCTGCCCTCTAGATGAGCGCTAGATAGGCAGGTCGTGCCCTGCCAGCAGATCCTTCATCATCAATGATAGCCAGGTGTAATCATATCGTCAAGATGTCTAGACCACTTTGGGGAGAAGGCAAGCGGTGTCAGGCCTGAGCCGAGCACTGGCTGAGCTTGCCGAGAGAGGTCTGGCTCAGAGGCAAGCTCAGATGGGTAGGCTGTGACGCTCTTTCATCTTTAGCTGGTTTAGCGGAGAGGGTGATCGACAGAGGACAGAGCGTGCTAGGGCTAGGACGCTGGTGCTGGTCGTTTCATGCGGTAACGCAGAAAGAGATAGCTGTCTGCCCGTTTCACGCTAAGCAGTGTGCCCCAGCGCGGATCAGCGGGCAGAAAGAGCTGGCCTGAGACGAAGCCGGGGCGCTGCTCTCTATCATCGCGACCAGCCAGTTGCGGGGCCAGGGTGAGAAACAGCTCATCGATCAGCCCTTCTGCCAAAAAGCGGCCCATCAGCTGCGGACCGCCCTCCACAAGAAGGCGCCGGCAGGGCTGCCAGCGGCTCAGCGTCTCCACGACCTGACGCGCCGACAAAGGTCCCTGCTCGCTGGCAACAAGTACGCCCAGCGTGGGCGGAAGAGCTTGCTGTTGCAAGCGAGCGTGACCTTGAGCGCTAGTAATCAGCACTGAGCTGATAGCGGTCTCCTGAAAGAGCGGCAGGCTGAGATCAATGTGGCCGCTGCTACTGACGATTACATTCAGTGGCTGTGGTGCCAGGCCTAATTGCTGACGTAGCTGGCGGTATTCTGCAGCCAGAGGAGGATAAATATAGTCTGGGGTCCAGCGATGTTCACGGGCGTCGCGAAGCGTTCCCGCACCGACAATCACTGCATCGGCGCAGGCGCGCAGCAGTCCCATAACCATATGATCATGCTCACTGCCGCCGCTAATATCCAGGCTTTCCCCGTTGGCGTGGGCGACAGCTACGCCATCGAGCGTCTCGACGAAATTACTTATAATATAGGGATGATATTCAGGGACGGCAGGAAAGGCAAGTGACCCGTAGAGATGGGCTAAGCCTGGGGGCAGTGGCACCGCCTGGCCGCCTACCTGCTCAAAGAGCGTCTGTAGCGGTGATAATGTTTGCATGACTTGTGAGCTGCCCTCTTTCTTTAGCTGATCTAGCTAACTCTATTCCTAAATTATCACATCGAGCCTTCTGGCCACAGAGACTGAGCCTGACAAGCCCTGGTCTCCCCTCCTCTTTTTGTAGCACGTCCTGCGGCCTGTCGAGGAGACGAGACTATTAAGCTGCTCGCCTTCGTCGTCATGCCCCTGATGTAGGATCAACCATTGCTATGGTGATCTACTGGTTCTTGCAAGTCGTGCTATGCTGGACAGTGTTTACAGGCGGGGCCAGCTATGATATGCTCTCTCTGGCTCACTGACGGTTGTGGGCTGAGGGAGATAGGGGCCTGGAGTGGTGCTCAGGTTGACGCGATGGAGCCAACTCAAACAGAGGTTGGGGAAAAGAGAAGGGCGAAAGCTGCTTATGGCCTATTTTCTGGTGAAGACTGAGCCTGCAGATTACAGCGTGGACGATCTCGAGCGTGAGCAGCGCACTGTCTGGGATGGGGTCCGCAATCCCCAGGCGGTGCGCTTCATCGCGCAGATGCGCCCTGGGGATTGGGTGCTGCTTTACCATAGCGGAGTCCAGGCGGCGCTAGTTGGCCTGGCCCGCGTGGTTTCCTGGCCACGTCCCGACCCTGCTGATCAGAGAAGTCAGGTTG
Source organism: Thermogemmatispora argillosa (assembly GCF_059696725.1). Lineage (NCBI taxonomy): Bacteria > Bacillati > Chloroflexota > Ktedonobacteria > Thermogemmatisporales > Thermogemmatisporaceae > Thermogemmatispora > Thermogemmatispora argillosa. The sequence continues at coordinate 4,908,234 of NZ_AP019377.1, forward strand.
TTGACATCGAGTTTGTGCGTCGCCTGGTGCGCCCCGTCACGTTGCGTGAGATCAAGGAAAGCCGGCTCTTTACTGATTGGAGCCTGGTGCGGCAGCCGCGTCTCTCAGTCATGCCTGTGCCGGAGCGCTTCAGGCATTGGTTACGCGAACAGGGTCTGCTCGATCCTACAGAAGAGGAGGGCTTGGGATAGCTATGGAACAGCAGCCAGTCTGGTATGTTGATGGACGCTGGGTTCACCCCCAAGAGGCCTGTATCCCGCTGACCGACGTGGCTATTCTGCGCGGCTATAGCGTCTTTGAGTCGCTGCGCACCTATGATCGCCGTCCCTTTCGTCTCGCTGATCATCTTGATCGCCTCTACCATTCAGCGGAACTGATCGATCTGGCGATCCCCTACACGCGGCAGGAGATTCGGGCTGTGCTAGAGGAGATCATTCGCCGCAACGCCTTTCGTCATGCCTCACTGCGCATTCTGGTGACTGGAGGCTCTAGCGAAGATGGCGTTCTCCCCTCGGGAAAGCCCTTGCTGGCGGTCATGATTACTCCCTTGCCCGAGCGTGACCTGGAGGCCTTCAAGCGCGGACTCCGCTTGATTACCTGTCGCTTGCAGCGGGAGGCGCCGGAGGCCAAAACGACTAACTATATCGCTGCAGTGCGGGCCCTCAAAGAGGCGGCGCGCCGCGGCGCCGCAGATGCACTCTTTGTCAACGAGCAGGGGTACGTTCTGGAAGGAACGCGCAGCAACTTCTTTGTCTTCCGAGGTGATACGCTGATCACGCCGCGTGAGGGCATCCTGCCGGGCGTGACTCGTACGGTGGTTCTGGAACTGGCCCGGGATCGTTTCGCGATCGAGGAGCGGCCCATCGCTCTCTCCGAGTTGTCGTCAGTCGATGAGGCCTTTCTGACCGCTTCATCAAAGGAAATCATGCCGGTGGTGCAGATCGACGACCTGGTAGTTGGGACGGGCCAGGCGGGACCGCGTACCTGGGAGCTGGAACAGCGCTTTATTGCCCTGGTCGAACAGGGACGCTTTTAGCTGAGTAGGCCTCGCTTTGCGGCTGGCGGGGCAAACCGTTCGCTCAAGCCGCTCCTCCAAGGCTAACCGGTTGATCTGGCTCCTGTTGCTGAAGTGCTTGCGCGGCGGCTTGCTTCAGACGCAGCTCGCTGCGGGGACCAAAGCCGGGCAAGCGTTGCAGCCGCTGCTCGCTGGCTGCCTGCCACAGTTTCTCGGCAGAGTCGATGCCTAATTCTTCATAGAGCCTCAGAGCAGTGCGTGGTCCGATATGGGCAATGGCCAGAAGACGGCGCGCTCCGGCTGGCAGGCCCTGGGGCAAGAGATCATAGGAAAACGTCAAGGTGCCGCGCTGCAGCAGCTCCCTGATATGGGCCTGCATGCGGCGCCCCAGGCCCTCAATGGGTAGTGGCTCGCCCCGCGCGGCAAGCTCCGCAATTGGCTCCCGCAGAGCAAGGATCGCCCGAGCCGCATTGCGATAGGCCTGAATGCGGTAAGGATTACCATGCTGTAGCTCAAGCAAATCGGCGACGCTGGCCAGCACTTCAGCAAGCTGGCGATTGCTATGGATAGGCCGCTGCTCTTTCTTCGTCGGCTCTGGCTCCAGCCCGGGCAGCGTTGGTTGCTCCACTCCGCGGCGCCGCTGGATAGCCCTGCTCGGCAGTACCTCGATGGTCTGGGTCAACTTGAGAAGGTGATGCGTCATACTGCTTATACCCCCTGACACTGCTGGGATTCTCTCTTATTCATCGGAAGGACTATGATTCACTCTTTCTTTCTTTTCTGCCCGGCTATCCCCCAATCGGCAGCGTCGCAGAAGGCTGTCCTGGCTGTTGGCGACTCGTTGCTCTCCTGCTCCTTGCTGTCTTCGTGAAGTGGTAACTAGAAAATCTGTTCGAGACAGTATAGCACAAAAAGAACGGCCATGCAAAGGGCTGAGGAGTGAGACGTAAAGAAAGAAGACCGAATCACCCCTGGTGCGGTCTTCTTTCTTTCATCAACTCAGCGTGCCCGCTGCGAACGCCTGTCCTTTTGCCTCCTGGTCCGATGTGAGGGTAGGCTACCGTCGATTGGCCATCAAACCAGGACCGATGAGGCTGCGGCAAGTCTCAGGCTTCTCCCTGAGACACTTAACCTGCGAGAGGCCGTCATGATTGCGGCCTGTTGGGAGGGACTACCAGGCTCAGCCAGCCACACTCTAAAGGGGAGAGAACCAAAGCAGGTAGCTTCAAGGCTCGTCCTCAGAGGCGGCATCAGAGCTGGCCTGACCCTCCGAAGCTAGCAGCTCCTGCACCAGACTTGTGAGCGAGCTACTCAGCTTCGCGTTAGATACCACGCGCTGGGCGCCTGCCTCTAGGGCCTTTGTACGAGCCTCCAAATCAACATGGGGACCAAAGGCCAGCACAGGCAGACCGTGTTGCCGGGCCAACCGGATCGCCTCATCCCAGGCTACTCCCGGGATCGAGATATTAACGATTGCCAGCGCCGGCTGCTCGCGCGTCGGGCCACTGCTGGCCAGCGCCTGCGCAAACCCTGCTACATCGCGTACCACGACTGTCTCCAGCGCCAGATGGCGGAGCGTATCGCGTATCTTGACCGCGAAGAAGAGGTCTCGCTCTAGAGCAAGCACTCTTTGCGACACAGGCTGATACTCCTGCTGACAGGCTTTCTGACTCAGGAAGCTGTCCGTACTTCTTCTGGCTGTGATGCTGCCGTCGTTGCTTACTCCTCTCCCCTTGCCGCGTTACGCTGGCTGCCCCCAACTTCTTAGTCGTCGGTTGGCTCCTGCACAGGGCGGCGGAAAAGCTCGGCCAGCTCCTCATTAATGAGATCGATATTCGTGTACTGCTCGCGGCTCAACACGTGGTGTGTGCCTGTGCAGTAGGGCTTACTGCACTTGCGCATGTGGCTCGTCTCAAAGAGCAGATTCCCATTTTCCACACTCACCCAAATATGCTTGCGTGAGTAGCCATCGCCCCACTTTAGCAGCAGACCGCTCTCATATTCATCGAAACGGCCCTGTCCGTAGAGATAGTCGCGGTTAAACATCTGCAGAATCTCACGCACGCGACTGGCGGCCACTACCTCAGCAACCTCTGGCCGCATGCGGGTGGTAGCCTCCTGAGCCAGATCCTCCTTGGGGATTTCCAGCGCCCGCGAAGAGTGCTGCTCTTCGCGAATCATGCGCTGAATCATAGCCGCTTCGTGATCGGAGAGACTGCGCGACTGGCCCAGAATCAGAGGCTTCCCATTGGATGCACGAAGGCTACGTTGATTATTGGGATGATTCTGTTCAGGCACCATTGTGCTCCTTAGCTACAAGCGCTTTCGGAGAGAAAGCGGCATTCCTCTGGGCGAACTGACCTGACCCTGTCCGACTCACTGGCGGACAAGGAGTCGGTGGCTCACGCCGCCGAAGCGATCAGCCCGTCACGTCTTCCTACTGGCTAGCTAGCTAGACTGCTTCTTCCGCAGCAGTTGTTCTGGTTGCTTAATGGCTTACTCTCTGTCATAGCTTACAACGCGGCGCTCCCTTTCACAAGGGGGCCTTCCCCTCACAGACAAAGGAGATCCTGTTACCAGGCCAGGCCGACCTTGCGCTTTCAGTCAGGATAACCATGCGCGAGGAGAAGAGAGAAGATCGTGACCGGGCCTCGCGCTGGCTCATTCGCCTGCTCAGCAAGGCTGCGCATTGAACCTTAGCTAGTCGGGATAGTTGCGCCGGGCGACCGCTTCGATAGACTCGAGGATCGTGTCCAGTTGATCCGGCGCTTGGATAAAAGCCAACATGCCTTTCCAGAACGCGTGCTGTACTACCGGTGGCATCAGATCGCCCGCTCCGAAACAGAAGAGAGGCGCCGTGCTTAACATCTGCGCCGAGGCCCGTGCGACAGGATTAGGGTAGGCGCTCATTGGGACCGCCTTATTGACGGAGGTGAAGCCACCACGCCGGACCCAGATCTCTTGCGCTTGGGCGCTAGCCAGGTATTGAACCAATGCCCGTACCTCGGCTGTGTCCTGCAGGGCGACCACTGCATCGGCTCCCCCGGTAACGGCATCGGCATAGCGCGGATCGATCGCCGGGAAAGGAAAGAAATTGATCTCCTCACCGGGTACGATAGTGGGAAAGCGGCTCGTGACAAAGCCAAGCACGAAATCACCCGAATAGTAGAAGTAAGCGCGTGGAGGTTGTTCGAAAGGGGCGTAGCTGGCGTCCTGAAAGTTCGTCAGAAGAACCGAGGACGGCCCATTCTGGATATAGTGCTTGCCGTTGAGAATAGAATTAAAGCGACGAAAGGTTTGCTTGAGAGTCGGGTCGGTCCAGGCAATCTTGTGGTTAACCCAGCGCTGATACATCTCTGGCCCCCACTCCTTCAGGTACAGCTCTGCGATCCAGTCCGCGGCAGGCCAGCCACTCGAAGCCGCGCTCTCAACGCCCAGCGCCCACGGATAGCGTCCCCGGGCGGCGATGGCGTTTGAGACCGCAATCAGCTCATCCCAGGTGCGAGGGATACGCAGACCCAGAGCCTGCAACTGCTTGGGGTTGTACCAGATGATCCCCTTATTGGCCGCCTTGTAAAAGAGCGCATACAGTGCCCCTTTGTAGCTGCCGAGATCGATCCAGGTGCGCGTGTAGTCACGCTTGATCGTTTCCATGTCCAAAAAGCTGTCCAGAGGCAGGAGCTTCCCCTGCGCGGCCAGTTGCTGCATTCCGCCCGGATTCGGGAGAATGGCCACCCCCGGGGGGGTATTCGCTCGCAGTAGGGTGGTCAGGAGCGTGTCTTGATCGCGCGTAGAGACAACTTGCACCTTAATCTGAGTCTGTTGCTCGAAAGGAGCAACCACTGCCCGAAAAGAGTCCTGCTCCTCGCTGCTCCAAACGGTCAAAACATCGATCGAGGCCGACTGATTGTCACAGGCTGCCAGCAAAGCGAGTGCGGAGTGGGCAGCCAGGCCCAGGGTCACAGCACGCTGTAAGAAGACGCGACGACGGAGGCGCCCCTGCTTGCCTTGCCTCCGCTGGTACAGAGCCTGCCTGCCCGACCGTTCATCGCGCCATTGGTGATGATGGTGTGGCGCGGGCATGTGTTCCTCCCAGGCTCAGTGCGCACTGAGCTTCCAGCGATAAGGGGCGTGAGTTAACTACCTCACAGTATAGTTGCTTCGCGCTGTCGGTGCAATATGGTACCTGTCAGAAAAACGCACTGCTCAACTGGTAATGTTCGAACGACCTGAGATGTTTCTGATTCTTCGATGGTTTTAGTGATAGATGCTGTAAATCAAAAGAAAGCGGCATGACCACCAGATCAAATAAGCAAAGAACAGCTCCCCTGTGCTCAGCCTGCCCGCAGATCTGACTGACTGGCCACCAATGCTGGTTGAAGAAGCAATCACCCTGGCCTCGCCTGACGTGGCGAAGCAAGCTAACCTGAGCTGCTCGCCGCTTGCGTGGTGTGAATGAAGGCAGGCCAGAGCCTGCGAAGCTACGCGGGATGCTCAGGGAGCGCGCCACACTTGTACGGTATGGTCCCAGCTACCCGAGGCCAGATAATGATCGTTGGGAGACCAGGCGACAGCGGTGACTTCATCGCTGTGCTGGCGGTAGATCAGGGCTACCTCGCCGTTAAAGGGATTCCAGACCTGGACCGTGGCATCAGCTCCCGCAGAAGCGATAAAACGTTCATCGTGCGACCAGGCGACAGCATCGACACTACCGTGGTGACCAGTATAGACCCGCAGAGTGCTACCATTGCGGGCGTTCCAGACGCGCACCGTGCCGTCTTTGCTGGCGGAAGCGAGATAGCGCCCATCGGGTGACCAACTCAAGGAGGTAATGGCATCGCTATGCGCCGTATAAGAAAGAAGCGGTGTTCCTGGATTGCTGGTGTGCACGTTCCAAATGCGCACAATATTACCGGCGTCGCCTGCTGCCAGATAAGTACCGTCGGGTGACCAGGCCAAGGTAGTCACAGGAAAGATCCCGTTATAGATAACGGCCTGCGCCCCCGTGGTTGCGTCCCAGACCCAGACATGATTGTCGCCCCCGCCCGAAGCCAGACGCCGGCTGTCTGGTGACCAGGCCAGCGCATAAACAATATCCGTGTGACGGGTGAAGCGGAAGAGACGCTGACCCGTATCTGTATCCCAGACTTCGACGGTGTGATTCTCGAAGGCCGCAGCCAGATAGCGCCCGTTAGGAGACCAGGCGACGGCATAAGCAATGCCGGCGTCAGTCGCGTAGCGATAGCGCAGAGTGCCGGTCAGGGCATTCCAGACTTCGATCGTGCCCTTGAGATCGCTGGAGGCCAGCGAGTTGCCATCAGGCGACCAGGCCAGAGAGCTGATAGCGCTGCTATGTCCGCGGTAGGTGACCAGCAGCGTGCCCGGGCTGGAGGCTCCGCTCTTCATAAGCTGATTCAGCAACGGCAAGCCCAAAGCCAACAGCAGGCAGGCTGCGATCAGAACCGTCACGGCTGTCCACAGGCGCTGGTGCAGCGGGCGGGCCGATCCAAGGCGCAGATGGGGATGGCGCGCAGGCCGGGCCTGCCTGCCAATCTGTTGCGGCGAGCAAGACTCTGCCTCGCTCTCGAACTTGCTCAAGAGGGCGGCCAGGCGCGGCACGGGTTTCAGCACCGGATCAGGTAGCGCCCGGAGCCGTGCATCGATCAGCTCGTAGTCGGCCCGTGCGGCTGCACAGACCGGGCACTGCTGCAAATGGGCCTCAAGCGCCTCGCGATCGGCTGCTGACAGATCCTCCGGGCGCAGAGCCAGTTTCTCTGCCCAGGCCGAGCAGGGGGGACGTAGCGGCTGCTTCATTTCCGCTTGCCTCCTCTCTGCCTGGCGGGGAGGCCTTCACTCAGCAAGCGCTGATAGATCTGGCGCATTTCCTCTTTGCCTCGGCTAACATATTTACTGACACACGATTCTTTCATGCCCAGTAGTTCGGCCACTTTGCGCTGTGGCAGGCCTTCGATCACGTAGAGGATGAGACAAGAGCGATAAGTTGGTGAAACCTGTGCAAGCGCAATCTGGGTCAGCTCACGCTCCTCGATATGCTGTTCCATTCGCCGGGTGCTCAGCTCGCTCCTCTCCTCCTGGCAGTCCTCCCAGGGGACGTACTGCATGCGCCTGGCCTGCTCCAGATAATTATGAGCGACATTGGTGGCGATACGGTACAGCCAGCTCACGAAACGCTGCGGATCGCGCAGGCCCGGCAGTCCTTGCCAGGCGCGGAAAAAGGTCTCCTGGGTCAAATCACAACTAATCCCATCGTTGCCAACCATGTGTTTCAGATAGCGAGCGATCCGATGCTCGTGGCGCTCGAACAGTGTATCAAAGGCAGCCTGGTCGCCGCGTTGCGCTCGTTGTACAAGAGCTGGCTCATCAAGCGAGCCATTGGTCCCCGATGATGACGTATCCTCTATCCTGTAAGCCATGGGCGAGGTTCCTTAACGAGCTGCCGAAGACGACTGTAGAGAGACCCTGGCACCTCCTTTGGACCTGCTGCGTTCCGCTAGCGCTTTCTCCGCTGGCGTCTCAGGAGACAGACGCGCGAGGAACGCTCAGGCTCAGCCCCCTGAAGACCACTCAAGGAGAGAGCGCCAGGGGATCAGCGTGAGCCGGCTGCTGATGGTCCTGGTAATGGAGCGCAGGCAGCGGCGGCTGAGATCCCTCCTCTCCATGATACACCACCAATGTCGGATCTGGGCAGCGGGTAGAACGCTCGGGCGAGCTAAGGCTGGCCATAGGCGAGCGCTCTGCCAGTGATCCAGAGGCAGTCACAGGCTTCGACGCGGGACGGGGAATCTCCTGCTCCGCAATCTGCGCCCGATAGCGCGCGTACTCAGCGATCACGGGATGCAGCGTATAGCCGTCTGCCCCAGCGCTTTCCAGCAAACCCGCATCCAGCAGCTCATCGAGGGTCTGCGTCGAAACCCGCTTGCTTAAGGACGCTTCCTGAAAGATATGTGGCTTGGGTGGCAAGGCAGCCAGGGAAGTCAGGGCCTGGCGGGCCTCGCGGCTCAACCGGCGATAGCTGCTTTCAAGAGCCGCTGCTAACGAAGGTGGAGCGGCCTGAGCGTGAAGGTGGTGAGGTTCCACGGAGGCATTGCAACCCTCTAGAGAAAGACGCAACCGTGGGTTCTGAAGGCGCTCCAGTGCGGCGCGCAGCCGACGGAGCTGACCGCTATAGGCCTGAGCCTGGAGATAGCGCCCAATCAACGTCAGGGCGAGAGGGAGGCCGCCAACAGCTTTCACCAGAGCTAAACTCGCCTCGGGGGCCAAACGCGTAGCCAGCGGGGCAAAGCGCTCCAGCACCGCCAGCGCCTGATCATCTTCCAGCTCAGGCACGCGGAAAGCCCGTTCATTGGCAAACTGGAGCGCCACCACCGGCAAACGCGTTGTCAGCAGGTAGGCGCAGCGAGGCCCGCCGACCATTAGCAGCAAGGCCTCAGCATAAGACCAGGCGTCATCGATGACCAATAACATGCGTCGGCGCTGAATAGCGGCACGCAGGGCCCGGACCCAGCTTTCAAGACTTTCTAGACGAAGTTGAATGTGGGGAGGAATCTCTAGCAAGGCTGCCCAGTGACGCAGCAAAGCCGGTAGATCAGGCTCGCTGCCGAGCCGGCCCCAGAGAATCCCTTCCTTAAAGGAGGCTTGCACCTCTGGATCATGCACCAGCGCCAGCGCCAACGTTGTCTTGCCAACCCCGGGTAAGCCATAGAGAGCCACAGTGTTACAGCTCTGATCTTTCAGCAACTGCGCTTTCAGCTGAGATAGGAGATGAGCGCGGCCAATAGGCGAGAGACTCTCCGGGATCGCTAGCGGAATGGCGGGGTCAAAGATGCCCTTGCTGGTTTCTGGCTCTTCGCCGCTGCTCCCCTGCGGCCCTTTGACCTGAGTACCAGCGGCACCAGCGGATGACTCACTGGTCTGTGGAGACGCCTGAGCAGGCTCCTGGTAGAGGCCCAACTCTTGGGCCGACAGACCAAAGAAGCTGCAAAGCTTCTGACGGAAGTAGGCGCTAGGGGTAGCATCTCCGCGCTCCCAGCGACCAATCGTTTTCGGATCAGCTACTCCGATCTGAGCTGCTACATACTCGCGCGACCAGCCTCGACGGAGTCGCTCGCTACGAAGCCGATCATTAGCAGGCATTTTTCTGGCCTTGCTCACGGCTGTATCCTTTCTGAGCTTGTTGTCCCTGTGCCTATACTGTATGACAGGAGAGCCATGAAAAATCTGACAGTGAAACGGGCAAAACTGCCTCTGCCATTGGAGAAGAAAGGGAAAATCGCTGCGCTGGCGCTGTGTGATCAGCCTCCTTGATCAGCCGGATGATGAGCGACATGCTGGCCGCCCAGCCTGGCGTAGCGTGTCTGACCGCTGCGATCCAGCCAGCTAATCAACCGACCAATAAGCGATTAGGCGGGTCAAACAGGTAGAAGCAGAGGAAAACAGATGCGTGGGACGCCAGCAGGGTCAAGCCGCCTATGAGCCGCCGTACTGTCCCCGCAAGGACGTTGCCAGTGCGGGGCGGCCTGGCTACACTCTCTGTCTGTACAGACTGCTTTCTGCTCCACTCCCTGTTTGTCTGTAGCAGTTGCAAGCAGCAAGCAACTGTAGTAAGCCGAGCATCATCAGCTCAAAGGAGGAGCATATGTTTATTTATGATCGGCAACAGCGCGAGGCACTAGACCAGCTCGTGCAGGACCTCAACGAGCAGCGGATCGGGCGGCGGGTCTTTTTGCAGCGCGCAATGGCATTGGGGCTGACGGCCAGCGCTGCCGCCTCGGTCCTGGCGGCCTGTGGCACGCCTAGCACCACGGGAGGAGGCACCGGCACGCCGGCAACCGTCACCTCGGTCGATGTGCTCAATGTCTGGAGCGGCGAGGAGCAGCAATCATTTGATGCCGTCGTAACTCCTTTTGAGAGCCAGTCGAAGATCACCGTGAAGATCGAGGCGACACGTGACCTGGATGCCGTGCTCACCTCCCGCTTGCGCGGTGGCAACCCGCCGGATATTGCAGTGTTGCCTAACCCGGGCAAGATGCAGCAGTTGGCCAGCCAGGGCAAGCTGATCCCCCTCGATTCCTTCCTTGATATGAACAAGGTCAAGAGCGATTATGCTTCGACCTGGATCAATCTCGGCTCCTATAATGGTCGGCTCTACGCCCTCTTCTATAAGGCGGCCAACAAGGGAACTATCTGGTATAATCCCACGCAGCTGCAGGCGATTGGGGGAACGATCCCCAAGACCTGGGATGATCTGATCAAGCTCTCCGATATGATCGCCAGCAAGGGAAAGTATCCCTGGTCGATGGGCGTTGAGAGCGGCTCGGCCAGCGGCTGGCCGGCTGCCGACTGGGTCGATGAAATCTTCCTGCTCCAGTCGGGGCCTGATCTCTACGACCAGTGGGTCAATCACAAAATTCCCTGGACGCACAGCAGCGTGAAGCAGGCTTTCCAGACCTTCGCCCAGATCATCACCGGAAAGCACTATATCAATGGGGCGCCCCAGTCGATCCTGGCGACCAATTTCCAGGATGCCAGCTATGCCCCCTTCAAAAATCCCCCAGAGGCTTACCTCTACTACCTCGGCGATTTTACCGCCGGCTTTATCACGGCGCAGTTCAAGAACGCCCAGCCCGGCAAAGATTTCAACTTCTTCCCCTTCCCGACGATCAATGCTCAGTATCAAGGGGCCGTGACTGGGGGCGCCGATGTCATCGTGGCCTTGAAGGATAATAACGGTGTGCGCGAGCTGGTGAAGTATCTGGAGACAGCCCAGGCTCAAGAGATCTGGGTCAAGCGCGGTGGCTTCACCTCGCCGAGCAAGGCAGTCTCTTTGTCGTCCTATCCCAATGATGTGGCCCGCGCCTCGGCGCAGATGCTGACCAGTGCGACAATCTTCCGCTTTGGCGCCGATGACCTGATGCCGCCGGCTATGGAGACCGCCTATTGGAAAGCCATGCTGGACTTTATTAAGGACCCGACGAAGCTCGATAGTATCTTAAGCTCGCTGGAAGCCACTGCCCAGCAGGCGTACGCTTCCTCCTAGGAACCAAGGGAAGTGCCGCACTTGGGGGGCGTGCAGCTGCTAGCTCGCAGGCTCTCCTCTGACGACCAGGCCTGGCCGGGTCGAGCTTGGCCGGGCCTGCTTCTTCCTGGTAGCTCATTGGCTCCGCCTGGACAAATGGCTGCTGAGAGAGGCTCACATGAGCGCAGGCGGGTGAGGGAGAAAGCGCTTCCCACCTCTCTCCTCGGGCCAGGGGCGCTGCTCGGTGATGACTGGCAACGAGGCCGGTCTGACTCGCCAGATCATCCCTGACCCATCGCGATGGATAAGAGGCCTCTCTCATACCTGGCGCTTTGCTTGCTCCTTCGCTGGGACAGTTCAGCGCTGACCTGTGCGAGCAGCAGGGCTGGCTGACCAGATGGAGCCTCTTCGCCTCTTGCTACGTGGTACTGGTGTCAGGTCTGTAAGGACAAACTGACAGGCTGGCATGCCACTGTGTCATTTGATATATGATTCCCAGGGGTGTGTGCTTATGATCAAAGCCATCGAAGAGCGGCGAAGCCTTCCGACAAAGACAGCAACGCCCAGAAAGCGTTTCAGCCTAACCCCCTGGCTCTGGATCGCTCTGGCGGTCCTCTTTGTGGCCATCTTTCTGGTCTATCCGCTGTTCTTCACCATCTGGCTCAGCTTCCTTGACGCCACCTCCACTCACTTTGTTGGGTTGCGCAACTATCTCTTGATTTTTACGAATCCATCTCTGCTGGAGGTATTGCGCAATAACCTGCTCTGGCTCGTATTGGCCACAGTGGCGACAGTCGTCCTGGGTCTGCTGATCGCCGTGCTGGTCGATCGGGTGCGCTTTGAAAGCCTGGCCAAAGCGGCTATCTTTGTTCCGATGGCGCTCTCCTTCGTGGCTGCCGGCGTCATCTGGCGCTTTGTCTATGAATATGCGCCGCCTGGCCAGACGCAGATCGGACTGTTGAATGCTCTGTTGACCGCCCTTGGTGGTCAGCCCCAGGCGTGGCTCTCCGATAGTCGTTTCAATAACTTCGCTTTGATTGCGGTCTATGTCTGGATGTGGACAGGCTTCTGTATGGTGATCCTCTCTGCAGCCATCAAGGGGATTCCCAGTGAGATTCTGGAGGCCGCCCGCTGCGACGGTGCCGGGGAGATTACCATTTTCTTCCGCATCATTGTGCCGATGATCAGCCCGACCATTGCCGTAGTCACAACGACGATGGTCATCAATATCCTGAAGATTTTCGACGTTGTCTACGTCATGACAGGTGGAAACTATGGCACCAACGTGGTTGCTGTCGATTACTATCAGCAACTCTTCAATTTCGACAACTTTGGGGTGGCCAGTGCTCTAGCTGTCTTGCTCTTGCTGGCAGTCATACCCATTATGTACTTCAATATTCGCCGTTTCCGCGTTCAGGAGGCTCAACGATGAGTACGATGAATCCAGAGGCACAATCGAGCCTGGTAGCCCCTCAGAGGACAGTGCCAGCCTGGCCAATAGGGCAGGCCGCTGTCAAGGTGAAGCGCCGGCCTTTGCATCAGCGGCTCCTGAGCCTGGTCAACCATAGCCTGGTCTCCGTGATCGTTATCCTGATCGCTCTTGTCTGGTCGGTACCTACTCTGGGACTCTTCATTAGCTCCTTTCGTCCCCCGGCTTTGATTCACACCACTGGCTGGTGGACTGCCCTGGTCCCGCCCTGGAGCTTTACGATTGAGAACTATGTGAATGTCTTACAGGCTCAGGGACTGGGCCTGGCCTTCCTCAATAGCCTGATCATTGCTGTCCCGGGCACGATTCTCCCGACCCTGGTAGCGGCTTTCGCTGCCTATGCCTTCGCCTGGATGGATTTCCCCGGGCGCGATTGGATCTTCCTGACAATCGTAGCTCTGATGGTCATCCCGGTGCAGATGACCTTGATCCCCGTGCTGAGCCTTTATACGATGCTGGCTCAGGCGACGGGCCTGCAGCTCGCGGGTAGTTACCTCGGTATCTGGCTGATGCATACTGCCCTCGGTCTGCCGTTCGCCGTCTATCTGCTGCGCAATTTCTTTGCCGGTCTACCCAGCGACCTCTTTGAGTCGGCCCGCATTGACGGCGCCTCCAATATCAACATCTTCTTCCGTATCCTTTTACCTCTCTCCGTACCTTCTCTGGCTTCACTGGTGATCTTCCAGTTCATGTGGGTCTGGAATGATCTGCTGGTCGCCCTGGTCTTTATGGGCAGCAACCCCGATCGAGCGCCGATGACGGTGACGATTGCCAACCTGGTCAACTCCTATGGCTCAAACTGGGAAGTGCTGACCTCGGCGGCCTTTATCTCGATGGCCTTACCGTTGGTGATCTTCTTTACCTTGCAGCGCTACTTTGTGCGCGGTATCCTGGCTGGCTCTGTCAAAGGCTGATCCCCGGCCTCTGGCCCGACTGGCTGTCTCGCGCGCCTGATCTCGCCAGACCAGGCGGAGCAGGAAGGCGGCCTCCACTCCACGCAGGAGCAGATACAAGAGTGGACCGCCTTCTTGCTGCTGCTGCTCCCGCATGCAGGCTCTCTAGCAACTCAGACCCTCACCGCGAGCGTGCAAAGGAGGGAGGCTAACTGGCAGGCGACCCTGGGGATGGGCTGCTCCGAAGAGCACGGCGCTGGCTGTTTCGATGGCTGGCCGCGTATATTCGTAGGTGACCAGGTAAGTGGTGAGCTGTGGGCAGGCCAGAAGGTCGTAGGGATTATAGACAGCCAGTGCCACGATAGGGCAAGGGGCTTCTCTGTGTAGCCAATTGATATACTCGCTTTGAGCACTGTCCAGATAGGCGTTGACCGTTACGAGCAACACGAGCTGAGATTGGGCGATGTCTACGCGCAGGGCCGCCCGCTCGGACTCCGCAAGGGGGAGCCTCAAGAGGCGTGCCTCTGTATGAGGGTGGTAGCGTCGGATAGCGGCGATGAGCGCCTCGGCAGGATAGCGCTGATCTTCAACACGGCTAGCCCCCTCTTTCTGGGGGATCAGAATGAGCAAGCGCTGCTCAGGAGCCAGCCGGAGGGGAAGCAGTCCTTGATGATTGCGCACCAGTGTGATGGTTCGCTCGTAGCTGCGTCGTTGCAGCTCCAAATGCTCGGGGGCTTTGAGCTGGCGCAGCGCCTCGGGCTGCGGCAAGCGCTCCCAGGAGAGATAGCGTGCTTTAAGTTGCTGCAGGCGTCTTAATGCCTGCTGAAGGCGAACGGGCGAAAGGCGTCCTTCGTCGAGGGCAGCGCGCATAGCCGCCAGCCCGGCAAGCTGACGATCATAGCGATGTGAGATCAGAATGAGGTCGAGGCCGGCTTCTAAAGCCCTCACTGTGGCCTGTTCAATGCCCAATGTGGAGGCGGTGGCCTCCATCTCCAGACAGTCGCTCATGGCCACACCGTCGAAACCCAGGCGTTGCCGTAGGAGGCCCGTAATAATTGACGGGGCGACCGTTGCGGGAAGCTGGGGATCACCAGTCAGAGCCGGAAAGGCGATGTGAGCCGTCATAATAGAGTCGGCCCCGGCTTTCTCTAGCACATGGGCAAAAGGAACTAGCTCCAGGCGTTCCAGGCGGGCCAGATCGTGAGGAATGAGCGGTAGCGCGAGGTGTGAATCGGTCGCCGTGTCGCCATGCCCTGGGAAATGCTTCAGGCAACTAATGATGCCCGCCTCGCGGTAGCCGCGTACAGCGGCCAATCCCAGGCGGGCGACCTGTTCGGGATCTTCGCCAAAGGAGCGGACACCGATGACAGGGTTGGCAGGATTATTGTTAATATCCAGGACAGGCGCCAAATTCATATTAATGCCCAGGGCCTGCAACTCGCGCCCGGTAGCGCGGGCAACGGCAGTCACCAGCTCAGGGGAGTCGCTGGCACCCAGGGCCATATTACCAGGAAATAAAGTGACATGCTCGCCCAAGCGCTGGACCATGCCATTCTCTTGATCGATGGCAATGAGTAATGGGTAGCGGTGACCAGCGGCGCGAGCTTTGGCCTGCAAAGTACTGGTCAGGTGATAGACCTGCTCGGCACTCGCGATGTTACGTGAAAAGAGGATGACCCCGCCTAGCTGATGGTTCTCGATAAGATCGAGAATGGCGGGCGAGGGTTCGGTCCCCTCGAAGCCGGCCATCAATAATTGGCCGAGTTGATCGCGGAGATCTGCAGCGCTAGAGGTAGCTCCTTCTCCGTTGAGAAGCGTCTCTGATGAGGAGTGCTGAGAAGAAAACATTAGCCTCTCCCTCTTCCTTCATCGCTCGGGTAGGTGCTGGCAGTAGACAGGGCGGCGCTCTGTGGATGACGCACGGCTTCCAGATGAATCGCCGCTTTGGCGGCACTCAGCGCCGGCTCCTCTACAATGACTACCTGGCCAAGACGGCGCCGAGCCCGCAGCCGGCGCAGGATCTGGGCCCGAAAAGGTGCCTCACGTACCAGCAGGCTTCCCGCCAGAGCCAGTGGTACGACGTTCTCGGGGAACTCCAATTGATGGCTGACCACCAGAGCGGCCAGAGCCAGTTCAGCGGCAGCATTTCCCACGATGCGACGCGCTACCGGATCGCCCTCGCGAGCTGCTGCAAAGACGCAAGTAGCCAGTTGCGCAATGGCTGCAGTCTCTTGACTGTGGTAAACAACGCCTATCAAGTCCTCGGCGCGCTCTAGTCCCCAGTGAGCGAGAATACGGGGCAGCAGGCTGGTGTGCGGACCACGGCCATCAGCAGCGCGTGCAGCAGCTTGCAGAGCCTGGCGCCCGATATCATAGCCACTGCCCTCATCGCCCAAGAGATAGCCCCAGCCGCCGGCACGACGCACGCGCCCGCAGGCATCCCGTCCCAGGGCAATTGATCCGGTGCCTGCGATTAACACCACCCCGATAGCCTGCTCCAGCGCTGCTAAAGGCAACTCAGCATCGTTCGTCACATAGACCTGCTCGGCCAGTGTGGCCAGGGGAGGAGAAAGAACGGCGTGATCGGCTGGGCGATCGAGACCGGCCAGGCCGATCCAGGCAGCGCGCGGTCGATTGACGGCACCAGCGGCTTGTAAGGCCCGCTCAGCGGCCAAGCGCACCTGACGAATGGCCTCTTCCTGGCCGACAGAGACATAGTTTGCGCTGCCGGCCAGAGCACGACCGCGCTCGCGTCCGTGACGATCAACAACAATCGCCAGGGTTTTGCTGCCTCCACCATCGACCCCAAGATAAAACTCTTCGTCGCGCATAGCTCCCTGCTTCTGTGGCGTATTTCTCAGCATGACAGCGAATCCAGAGTAGCGCGTAAGATAAAATGGTGTTCAGCCAGGCGCTGGCGAGCGCTCTGGGGATCAAGGCCGCTGAGGGCGCAGACGATCGCTGTTTTCACCTCGCCGTTGGCCTGCGCCAGCACCGCTTCGGCTGCAGTTCGCTCCAGGCCGGTCACAAGCTGGACGATGCGCAATGCGCGCTGCTGCAGCTTGTAATTGGTGGCCTGAACATCGACCATCAGATTGCCATAAGTTTTCCCGAGCAGGATCATGGTGCCGGTGCTGAGCATATTGAGCACCATTTTCTGGGCAGTGCCGGCTTTCATGCGGGTGGAGCCAGTGATGACCTCGGGACCAACAACGGGGGCGATCATGATGTCAACAAGAGCTTCCAGTGGCGTGTGACGATTGCAGGCCAGCCCGATGGTCAAAGCACCCTGCTCGCGGGCATAGGTGGCAGCCCCCAGCGCGTAGGGAGTGCGTCCGCTGGCCGTAATAGCGACCAGGGCATCGGTAGCTCTGATCTGCAGCTGTTGGGCATCGTTGCGACCTGCCTCGGCGCTGTCTTCAACATCTTCGTGAGCCTGGTTGAGCGCGGCAGGACCACCGGCGACCCAGCCGATCACCAGATCGGGGGGAACATTGAAGGTCGGAGGGCACTCAGAGGCGTCCAGGGCGCCCAGCCGTCCCGAGGTGCCGGCCCCCATATAGATTAAGCGCCCACCACGGCTTAGGCGGGCAGCGATGGCCTCAATGGCACGCGCGATCTGGGGCAATTCTTGTTTGACTGCCTCTGCCACCCGGGCATCTTCCGCGTTGATGATCTGGACAATCTCTAGAGCACTTTTGCGATCGATATCGCGACTGGCGGGGTTGTCCTGCTCGGTGACAAGCTCGCTCAGGGCAGATTCGCCTGAGTGATCAGGCTGTAAAGAGGCTGACATGTTGACTGCTCCTCACTCTTGTATGACAACAGCTCTCAGACTCGGCTCCTTGTGCTGTCCGGCCGAACTGAGCCGCTCCTGGGTTTCCTGCTTGTGCTGTTCACCGCTGCCTGGTTTAGAGTGCGCGCGTGACTACGAGAGCAGCTGCTCGCGCTTCATATGGGTATAGAACACGTATTTATTGCCACAATAGACAGAAGAGGCGTACTCAATGGGCTGGTTACGCTCAGTGTAGGTCACACGCCGTGTGAAGAGGGCCGGGCTGCCCACTGGGACCTTAAGATATTGAGCTTCTTCGCTGCCGATGAGTCCGGCCTCTAGCTCCTGATCGGCTTCAAGCAAGGGCAGGCCGTATTTGGTCTCTAGCAGACGATAAAGCGAATTGTGCTCCAGGTCCTCTTCAAGGAGTTTTTCGCAGCCAATAAAGCTAATGTGCGAGACCTCAATAGCCAGTGGCTCGCCGTCGGCCAGGCGCAGACGGTGAAGACGGAAGATCTGCAGCCCGGGCTTGATGCGCAGGCGTTCGGCGACGGCTTCGTCTGCTGGGCGCATTTCGGCGGAGAGAACCCGTGTGCCAGGCTGCTGTCCACGGGCCTTCATGTCTTCGGTGAAGCCCGTCAGGTGGATGAGTTGCTGGGTAATCTTGCGCCGGCTAACAAAGGTGCCTTTCCCTTGTTCACGATAGAATAGCCCTTCGTTCACCAGCTCGGTAATGGCTTGCCGGGCCGTCATGCGGCTGATCCCGTATTGCTCGCCAAGCTCGCGCTCCGAAGGGATCAAATCCCCCGGCTTCCATTCACCACTACGAATCTTTTCACGCATGATCTCCTTGAGCTGATAGTAACGTGGTAATGGGCTTTTTCTCACGATCGTGCTCATGGCTGTTCCTGTTCAGCAGTGTTTGCGTACTGACTGACTTCCTCAGATGCCAGTTTGGGCCTCGCTCGCGGCAGACCTCCTTTTCAGGGGCACGCCGTTCAAGGCCAACACAGATTACAGTATACCACACGGCCTGTCTACTTGGTATATTGTCTAGACCATAGACGCTCTCTCCCCTAAAGAAGGCCTCGGTACCGTAACCGCAGTCTCCCTCCTATGGTCTACTCTGATAGTTGTATATACCACTAGACCGGCGCTCAGCGGCAGCTCGCTGCCTGACCAGCGTTGGTAGCTCGTTACTCTTTGATCATCTTGTCTGCCTCAGCCTTTCTTTCTTGGGGGCCGGGGTCAGACGTGGCCTGCAGGCGGATAAAGCTCGGGAAGCCTTTGAACCAGGCCTGCTGGACTTCGACCCCGTCCTGATTGACAAAGCTGGCCTGAGCCGAGAACAGGCGTTGCTCCTCATCCTTGGCGACAAAGGTCACTGTACAGGTAATGGTGTCCCCGGGATAGACGGCCTTCACAAAGCGGAAGTGCATTTCGGTAGCCACGAAGCCCAAGAGGCCGCCAATGTGAGTAATCATGCTGCTGATGAGCAGCCCTGGAAGGATACGCCTCCCATACCAGCTTGCGCGCGCAAAGGTTTCATCCAAATGGTAAGGATTATAGTCCCCGGTCAGGCCGCAAAACAGGGTCATATCTCCCTCAGTAAAGGTGCGGCGAAAGACAAAGCGCTCTCCGGGCTGAATAGCTGCGAAGGAGCGGCGCACCTGCTCCTTGAACTCTTCTGAGGCTGCCATGCGTATCTTGTTCTCCTCCGCTCTAGCGATGGATTAGCCAGGGATAGGTGAAGTAAGGGAACGCTCTCCCTTGTGGGGGGCCGAGCGCCAGATGATCAAGGCATCGAGCACCTCCACCTGATCGCCATTAGCCAGCAAGGGATTGATCTCCAGTATCTCCAGGTATGGGGCCAGAGCCTGCGCCAACAGCGTGATCTGGTAGATCACAGCGCTGAGACGCTCTAGATTGACGCTGGGCTGATGGCGCAGACCGCGCAAGAGGGGGAAACCGCGTAGCTCGGCGAGCATAGCGAGGATCTCGCGGCGCGTCAGCGGCAGCGGGCGCAGGGCGAGATCGTGGAGTACCTCGGCCCAGAGGCCGCCGAGGCCGACAGTCAGCGTCAGGCCCCAGACTTGATCAGCGAAGACACTGACCAGCAATTCGCAGCCAGACTGGCGCATGGGGCTGACAAGCATGCCCTCGAAGGCGCTCTCCGGCACGTGCTGGCGGGCGACTGTGAGCAAGCGCTGGAAGGCGCTCGCTACCTCCTCATCGTTACGCAGATTCAAGGCGACGCCCCCGATGTCGCTTTTGTGGAGGACCGCGGGTGATTGAAGCTTCAGGGCCACAGGAAAGCCGTAGTGATGAGCGGCAGTCAGGGCTTCAGCCGGGGAATGCACCAGTTGGGCTGGAACGACTGGAATACCGGCCCGTTCTAGCAATGGGCGGGTGCGCACCTCTGACCAGCGGCCTTCCAGAGAAGCTGGCAGCCCGGCCCTATCCAGGGTCAGAGCTGGCGTCGGCGCTGCCTCCTCCTGATCCGGCTGCTGTGGCTGGCCGAGCTGCTCTGACCACCAGAGCAGGCGGCCCAGGGCGCGCAGGCCATGTTCAAGGCCAGCCATGATATGCAGGCCAGTGCGCTCAACAACCGGCAGCATGGCGGCGGGCAGGTCAACACAGGTGTTGGAGACCAGCACTATTGGGCGAGCAGAAGTATGGACCAGCTCGGCCAAGTGCTCATACTGGCTGAGCAGTGCCTGCTGGCTCTCCGGCGTGGGACGGCGCAGGCCGTCGATGCTTACCACATTGAGCACGAAGTCTAGCTGGGGATCTTCCCGTACAATGGCCAGGGCTCGCTGTTGGAGCGTACCATCGACCACCACATACCCGGTCACATCCAGCGGATTGTGAGGGGTAGCAAAGGGTGGTAGCACGGCCCGTAGTCGCTCGCATGTTTCCCCGCTCCAGGCGGGCAGAAGCAGGCCCTCCTCCTGGGCGCGGTCAGCGATCAGATCGCAGGCGCCGCCCGAGGGAGTGACTGCTCCCAAGCGGCGACCTGGTAGGGGACCGTAGTAAGCGGCCAGCGCTGCAGTGGTCAGCAGGTCCTCTAAGGAGGAGACACTGATCAGGCCCAGTTGGCGCAGGGCGGCCTCGTTGACAGCCGCATTGCCAACCAGGGCGCCGGTATGGGCCGCAGCGCTGCGAGAGCCAGCCTCACTCCGTCCGACCTTAAGCACCACCAGGGCGCAGCGTTGGGCCAGGGCGCGGGCCGCCAGGCGACGCAGGGCCTCGGGCTGGCGGATACTTTCGAGAAAGAGGGCCACTGCGCGCGTCCTGGCGTCATTCAGCAGGTACTCAAGAACATCGCAAACGCTGATCATGCCCTCATTGCCTAGCGAGACCAGCAGACTCAGGCCAATGGCATGGGCCTGGGCAAAGGCCAGTACGGCACTGGCCAGGGCCCCGCTCTGCAGGATCACGGCCACTGGTCCGCTTCGCAGGGGGAAATTGATGGGCAATCCATAAGGGGTGATGCCAGCAGTGGCGTTAATGAAGCCGTTGCCATTCGGTCCCAAAATCAGCAGGTCGTGGGCCTGGGCGAAGGTCAAGAGTTCCCGCTCCTGGGCTGCTCCTTCCGGGCCGGTTTCGCGGAAGCCTGCTGTCAGTATCACGAAATGGCGGATGCCGCGCGTTGCTCCCTCGGCGACGACCGGCAGCACCTGCGCGGTCGGGACCATAACAAAGGCCAGATCAACCGGTTCTGGCAGATCGCTTAGCCTCGGCAGAGTGGCCTGTCCATGCACCTGGGAGCGCCGCGGATTGATCAGATAGAGGGGGCCGGCCAAATTACTGGCCTTGAGATTTTGCACCAGGTAGGTCGACCAACGCGATGCGTCGCTGGCTCCGACTACGGCGATGCTACGCGGATGAAAGAATGCCCTCAGCCGCTCTGCTGCGATGGGTTTCTCCTGTTTCATGGGCCTTCGTCCTTTATGGGCTGCATTGCAAACGACAGGAGACGCGCCTCATTGCTATGGCGTAACAAAATCGGTCAACCAGCCAGCCGACAGGAACAGGCGGGCCACAAGCAGGGGGGAAGGGTGTTAATTTGAGGCCCGCTTGTGCGTCGTCCGTCTGGCTGCTGGCGGCTCTCTAGCCCTATTCTGCCAGGCGGAAAAAGGGTAGCGCCGGGCGTCCGCTGACCCGATCAAAAGTGACGCGTACAGGGGCGCCGATGCGTACGCGCTCGCGCGGCGCGTCAAGCAAGCGGGTCATCAGGCGTACGCCCTCTTCCAGCTCGACGATAGCAATAATAAAAGGGGCCTCGGCGGCAAACGGGCCAAAGGCGCGGTGAACAACTGTGTAGGAATAGATCATCCCGCGGCCCGAGGCCGTGACCCACGTGAGCTGGTTGCTGTGGCAGTGTGGGCAGAGCAGGCGTGGATAGAAGACATGGCGTTGGCAGGCCGTGCAGAACTGGATACGGAGCTCTCCCTGCTGGATGCCCTCCCAGTAAGGGGCTGACTCGGGATCACTCTGCGGCAGGGCGTAGGTTGGCTCTTCGCTCATAGTCCATACTCACTTTCTCTTTCTTCAATCCTTGCCAAGCAGAACGGTTGCCGCTGAGGAAAGAACGCCTCCGGTGCCGTGGGCCAAAGCAAGACGGGCCCCCGGAACCTGGCGCGGACCACACTCGCCGCGTAGTTGGCGTGTGGCCTCGATGAGGAGAAAGATGCCGTACATGCCGGGGTGGCAATAGGAGAGACCTCCGCCATTGGTATTCATGGGGAAAGGACCACCCGGAGCTGTACGTTGACCACTGACAAAGGGGCCGCCCTCGCCAGGCTGACAGAATCCGAGGGCCTCTAGCGTCATGATGACCGTGATCGTGAAAGAATCGTAGATTTCCACAACGTCGATTTCCTCTGGCCGCAGGCCGGCCATCGCAAAGGCCGCCCGTCCCGAAGCGATGGCCGCCTGGTGGACGGCCAGATCGGGCATGTTGGCGATCGTCGCGTGGGTGTGAGCTTCGCCATGACCGAGCACCCAGACCGGCGGCTTGCGAGCCTGGCGTGCGCGCTGCGCTGAGGCCAGCACTACGGCCCCGCCGCCATCGGTCACAAGGCAGCAATCAAGCAGATGTAAAGGCTCCGCGATCCAGCGTGAAGTGAGCACATCCTCAATCGTAATAGGATCGCGCATCATGGCTTTCTCGTTAAGCATGGCCCACTTGCGTGTAGCCACAGCTACCTCTGCCAGTTGCTCGCTGGTCGTGCCAAACTGGTGCATGTGGCGCATAGCGGCCAGGGCATAGGCCCCTACAGGAGTGGGCAGGCCAAACGGACCCTCGAACTGCTCCGTAAGGCGGTAGGTTGAGCTGATCCGTCCGCGGGAACGATCCGAGCGCTGAGTACTGCCGTAGACAATGAGGGCCACCTCAATGAGGCCAGCCTCAATAGCTGCTACAGCGTGCTCGATGTGCGCCTCAAACGAAGAGCCTCCAATGTTGGTGGAGTCACTATAACGCGGTCTGAGGCCGAGATATTCAGCCAGGGTCAAGGTGGGAGACCAAGACCAATTGCCGGCGCAGAAGAGCGCGTCGACCTCATCAAAGCCGAAACCAGCGTCTTCAAGGGCGGCGCGAGCTGCCTGCGCCTGGAGCTGCAGAACAGTTTTATCGGGGGTATAGCCCAGGTCGGACTCAGCAACACCGACAATGGCGGCGCGCGGGCTACGCGGCGCGGATGCTCTGGACATGCGTGCCTCCAGCCTGTCTACTTGTTTGTAGTAGTAGTATAGTGTACCATCTCCTGCCCGGCTCGGCCTAGACGCCAGACGAGCACGAGGGGAGAGCCGGCGGGAGACCTGGCAGAAGAGGAGAGGCTGTCTCCCCTCTCTCTCCTTCCTGCGCCCTGGCGCTGGTAAGCCAGAAAGGGATCGCTCTGCAGCCGGTCGTCGGAGTCCTCCGTTCTATAAACAGATACTTTAGTGTGAAAGCAGGCTCGCTGCCTCTGGCCAGTGCAGTTGACGCGAGCTTGCCGAGCCCGAGACTTCACGACTTACCCACTCACAAACCAGGCTCAAACAGGGAAAGGAGTTATCTCTGCATGGACGGAGAGACGTTGGCCCAGGCAGAAGAGGAACGCTTGCGGGAAGCCACAACTCACGAACGTAATTGGGAGCGTTGGGGTCCTTATCTGGCCGAACGCCAGTGGGGAACGGTGCGCGAGGACTATTCCGCCGATGGAAGCTGCTGGGACTATTTCCCTCATGATCACGCACGCAGCCGCGTCTATCGCTGGGGAGAGGACGGTCTGCTTGGGATCTGTGACCGTGAGTGCCGGCTCTGCTTTGCTGTGGCAGTGTGGAATGGTCAGGACCCCATCCTCAAAGAACGCCTGTTTGGCCTTACCAATAGCGAGGGCAACCACGGCGAAGACGTCAAAGAATACTATTTCTACCTTGACGCCGTGCCCAGCTCGGCCTATCTGCGCGCGCTCTACAAATATCCTCAGCGGGCCTATCCCTATGCCCGTCTGGTTGAGGAAAATCGCCGACGCTCGCGGAGCGAGCCAGAGTATGAGCTGCTTGACACGGGGATCTTCGACGAGGATCGCTACTTCGACTTGACCGTCGAATATGCTAAAGCCTCCCCCAACGACATTCTGATCCGTCTGACCGTGGCTAACCGTGGGCCGGAGGCTGCTACGCTGCATGTGCTGCCCACGCTCTGGTTTCGCAATACATGGGTCTGGGGCCAGCGTGGGGAAGATTACTGGCCCAAACCGCACCTGAGCACCCCCGATGGCCAGGCTCTGCTAGCTGAGCATCCCTCGCTGGGGCGTTTCTGGTTGCTGGCCGAGCGACGGCCAGAGCTGCCAGAGCCGCGCCTGCTCTTTACGGAGAACGAAACCAACTTCCAGCGTCTCTTCGGCGTTCCCAACCCTACCCCCTATGTCAAAGATGCCTTCCATGCCTATGTCATCGAAAGCAGGCAGGAGGCGGTCAATCCTGCTCAGGAGGGCACCAAGGCCGCCTTTTATTACGTACTGACGGTGCCTGCCTCCCAGGAGCAGGTGCTGCATTTACGCCTCTTTGCAGAAGATGAGGCTCAGCCCTCTGCATTTGGCAACGAGTTTGCTGCGCTCTTCGCCCAGCGCCAACGGGAGGCTGACGCTTTCTACGCGGCTCGCATACCGGCCTCGCTCTCGGAGCAGGCTCGGCGTGTGATCCGCCAGGCTAACGCCGGCCTGCTCTGGAATCGCCAGTTCTATAACTATGACGTGACCACCTGGCTCAAAGGTGATCCAACCCAGCCAGCGCCGCCCCCCTCACGCCTCTATGGGCGCAATCACGACTGGAAGCACCTTTTCAATCGAGATATTCTCTCCGTTCCTGATAAGTGGGAATATCCCTGGTATGCGGCCTGGGATCTGGCTTTCCACGCTGTAGCCTTTGCCAATCTTGATCCCGACTTTGCCAAGCAGCAACTGATCCTCCTCTTGCGTGAGTGGTATATGCATCCCAATGGGCAGCTACCGGCCTACGAATTTGCCTTCTCGGACGCTAATCCGCCCGTCCATGCCTGGGCTTGCTGGCGCGTCTACAAAATGACCGCGGCGCGTGGCTCCCGTGACCTCCAGTTTTTAGCTCGCACCTTTCATAAGCTGCTCATCAATTTCACCTGGTGGGTGAACCGCAAAGACGTGGCTGGGAGGCATCTCTTTAGTGGTGGTTTCCTGGGCCTCGACAATATCGGACTCTTCGATCGCTCGCGTCCTCTGCCTGGGGGGGAACAGCTAGAGCAGGCTGACGGTACTGCCTGGATGGCCTTCTACTGCCTGACCATGCTGGCGATTGCCTTGGAGCTGGCTCACGAGGATCATGCCTATGAAGATGTGGCCTCCAAGTTCTTTGAGCACTTCATCGCCATTGTGGACGCGATGAACGCCATTGGAGGAAATGGCATGTGGGATGAAGAGGATGGCTTCTACTATGATCAGCTCCTCATCGATGGACGGAGTCTTCCTTTACGTGTGCGTTCGGCGGTTGGCCTTATTCCTCTCCTGGCGGTCGATATTCTCGATGACGAGCGGCTTGCCGCCCTGCCCGGCTTCACCAAACGCCTGCGTTGGTTTCTGAACAATCGTCCTGATCTTGCTCGTCACATCTCCTATCTGCAGGGAGGTGGACAACACTCCGAAGCGCATCGGCTCCTGGCTATTCCCTCGCGTGAGCGTCTGCTACGCGTTCTGCGCTATCTTCTGGATGAGAATGAGTTTCTCTCTCCTTATGGCATTCGCTCGCTGTCGCGTTACTACCGTGACCACCCCTACACCATTGTCCTCGATGGCCAACAACTCAGCATAGATTATGAGCCAGCGGAATCGCAAAGCGGCCTATTTGGCGGAAATTCCAACTGGCGCGGGCCTGTCTGGTTTCCGTTAAACTACCTCCTCATCGAAGCGCTGGAGCGCTATCATCATTTCTACGGGACGAGTCTCTTGGTCGAGTGTCCCACAGGCTCGGGGCGGCAGTTGACGCTAGCGCAGGTGGCCCAAGAGCTGACCAGGCGTCTGTGTCGACTCTTCCTCCCTGATGAGCAGGGGAAAATCGCCTGGTGTGGCAAGGAAGAGCGCTTTCTCACCGACCCATACTGGCGTGATTTGACCCTCTTTTACGAGTATTTCGATGGCGAAACAGGGCGAGGTTTGGGCGCCAGTCACCAGACCGGCTGGACTGCGCTCATTGCTCGCCTGCTGACGGACCTGGCTGAGGCTGCGTCGCCCTGATTCCTAATGGCCGAAGCGCGTACCAGGTGGGCCATCATCGGGCGAAATGAGGCCGTGGCGAATAGCAAAGCGCACCAGGTGAGGAATATCATGGAGTCCAAGTTTCTCCATAATATTGGCACGATGGGCCTGCACTGTTTTGACGCTCAGCACGAGGCGGTTAGCGATCTCCTGGCTGGTGTAGCCTTCTGCAACCAGGGTGAGCACTTCTAGTTCACGCGGGCTGAGGACGCGCAGTTCTTCTGCCAGCCTGGCCGCTTCGGGGCTGCTCTGCACCTCGGGCGCGGACTGACCACTTTCGGCGGCCTGGCTCTCTTCCTGGGCCGCGCACTGCTCCACATAGACGCGGATCAGCGAGCGAGCCAGACCGGGATAAAGGAAGGCCCCGTTGTCTGCCAGGGCGCGAACAGCGCTATGCAGTTCCGCTGGCGCTGCTTTCTTGACCAGATAGCCGCTGGCGCCGGCGCGCAGGGCCTGCAAAAAATACTCCTCGCTATCATGCATGGTCAACATCAACACCTGGGTCTCCGGCTGCTCAGCGCGGATACGGCGGCAAGCTTCCAGTCCGTCCATTTCTGGCATAGTGATATCCATCACCACAATATCTGGTCGCAGTTGGCGCGCCATCTCTACCGCGGCGATGCCGGTCTTTGCCTCCCCGACAATGCGGATCTCGGGTTGCAGCGTTAACAGAAGTTTCAGCCCCTGGCGTAAAATATCATGGTCGTCGGCCAGTACCAGGCTAATCGTTCGCGCGGTCGCGGGATCAGCGCTTGCCGTCTGCAGATCCTCCATTGCTCTTTTCCTCCTTGCCTCCTCCTATCAGCAGTATTTTATTATTATTTAGTTAGTAGGGAGTGGAACGTCGGGGAGAACCGAGCGCCAACCGGGATAAGGCCAGCCTTTGCCGAGGCGGCACCCTCACCCGACCTTGGGCATGGAGCTAACGGCCTGCGGTCGAAACGGCAACTCAATCTGCTCTCCTCTTCCCGCTCTGCACAAACTTGCCCATCTGCAGCTCACTCTTAGAGCATGCCAGAAAGAGAACAACGATGCGGATCATCTGGGAATGGCTGCGGCGCTGGCAGCTCTCTCTCTTCGAGAAAGTGATTCTCACCAACAGCCTCCTCTTGCTAGCGGAGGCCATTGCCGCGCTTTGGGTGACCAGCCATGCACTGGAAGCCCACCATTTTCTCATTGATACCTCGTTTTTAGTAGCAGCTACCTTGCTGAGCATCTCCATCAATGCTTTTCTGTTGCGAGCCAGCTTCAGACCGCTTTTCCGTCTCCTGGAGATCATTCGCCAGGTCACTGCAGGCAAGACTGATGCGCGAGCTGATCCAGCCTCTGCGGATTCCGATTCTGAAGTGGGCCAGCTTGCGGCTGCTTTCAATACGATGCTGGATCGGCTGGAAGAGCAGCGCCGTCAGCAGTCGGCGCTGATTTTGCAGGCGAGAGAGGAGGAGCTGCGACGCGTTTCACGCGAGCTGCATGATGAGAGCAGTCAGAATTTGACCGCCATCCTGGTCTACTGTGAAATCCTCGTGCGAACCCTGGAAGGGTTGCCCGAGAGAGCGATTGCTGATGAGACACGTCAACAACTGATAGCTGGCTGCCAGCAGTTAAGCGAACTAGCTCAGCGTACCCTCGACGCTATCCGACATCTCTCCCAGCGCTTGCGTCCTCCCGTTCTCGATGATCTGGGACTGGTGGCGGCCCTGCGCTGGCTGGTTGAGGATAGCCGGCAGCGTTTTTGCCTCCCGGTTGAGCTGACCATCGAGGAGCAAGCCCTCTGGCAGCGCTTGCCTTCCCCCTATGAGACAGCACTCTTTCGCATCGCTCAAGAGGCGCTCACCAACGTGGCCCGTCACGCGCGCGCCAGCCGGGCACAGCTCTCGCTCCGGCTGACCTCAGAAGCCATCCATCTCTGTATTGAAGATGACGGCTCGGGCTACGATCAAGAGCAGCGCAGCAGTGGGCTGGGACTGGTCAGTATGCGAGAGCGCGCGGCCCTCCTCGGAGGAAGCTTGTCTATCGATGCGCGCCCCGGCCAGGGCACGCGTGTCGAGGCCATTTTGCCCTTGCCCACGACCTCATGAGATGAAAGCCTGCCTGCCTGTGATATACCTCACCTTGGCCTCGCTCGCGCGCTCCGGGGCCTGGCCCTGGTGCTCCTCAAGCGACTTCTAGATGGAGAATCTGCTGCTGCGGTGTAAAGCCGGCAGCCCTCGCCTCAATCTTAATCGCCCAGGCGCCTGGCATCGAGAAAAAGACCTGCACGCTATAGCTGCCGGGTCCCTCCTGCCGGATATGGATCGGGGTCGGCCCCATCACCATATCTGGCATCCAGGCCGAGGAAGTCACCTGAGCCTGCTCGATAGGGGTCCCCTGGGGATCGGTGAATTGTAGCTGCAACTGAGCTGTACCCACACGTAGCGGCGGCTGCTCCGCTATATGCACCTGGAGCACTGCTGGAACCTGAACCGGCCAGAGAGCGGCCAGCGTTAAGGCCGCCGCGCAGGAGCAGACCAACAACAGCCAGAAGATCGGGCGCACGCGCATGAGTGCTCACCCTCTCGGCGTGGTATCCTTCTCCTCTTCGCGGGCAATCTCGCGTCGCATTTGGGCGAAGCTGGCCGCACTGCTGGACTGGCGAGCAAGGCCACGGCCCAGCCCGAGGCCGGCGCCGCCGCCAACGAGCAGGCCGGCGATACCTGCCAGACTCACCCATAGCGGCAAGTTAGTTGCTCCACCAGCGCTGCTGGAAGCACTCGCGGAGCCGGAAGCGCTGGCTGTAGGACCGGGAGTCGGCGTCGCCATTGCACCGCTTGTCCCAGCGGGCTTCACTGTAAAGATAAAGGCTCCCTCTGCGGCGTCTCCGTCCTCTGCAGAAACAGTAATCCAGCGCACGATGTAGACCCCATTGCCGTCCGCCTTAATGCGGACCGACATTTCGCGCGGGTTATTCAGGGGAATGGTAGCGTTCCCCTGACTGATCAACGCCCCGCTTGGCCCATAAACAAAAAGATTGCTTTTGCTGGGGTCGGGATTCAGATTCTCGGCAGTGAAGACCGTCACCGTCGAGGGCACCTGGCTAATTGTTGACCCTATTTTCGGATTGGCATCAATGACCTTCGCATGGGCCGAAGCAGGGCCAACGCCGACAACCAAGAGCAATAGTGCGCTCAGGAGTAGTGCGCAGCCTAGCTGCACTAAGCGCATAGATGGCCTGCGAGAAGACAGCATAGTCAGCATCCCCTCTGTGTCATCTCCACAAGTGGCTCTCTGCTCTGCTCTGACCCCATCATTGCCCGGCAGTAGCTAGCGTACAAAAGGCAGCGATTGGGCCAGACAGCCTCTCACCCTAGCATAGGGAAGTGGCGGCATGCTGTCTATTGGGAAGAATCCCTATTTTTGTCCGCGAGATACCGTAAGGTGCTTGTCTGTTCAGACAGAGCGCTCTGCTCATAGTGAAGGAAGTAGCACAGCAGGCAGGCCGGGACAGGGGTGGGATAGCGACAGGAGGATCAGGAGAGAGGCTACAGAGCAACTAGACATAGAGAGAGAAGAGCGGTCATAGAAGGAGAACGCTCGCTAGTCGGTGAGAACCTGCCAGGAGTGGCCGCCGTCCTGGCTAAAGAGCACGCTGGCAGGGTAGAAAAAGGCCGCATAAAGCAGCGTCGCCCGCGTGGGAGAGAGCTGCAAGGTCATCAGGTCGCTGCGCACGAAAGTAAAGCGCTTCTGCCAGCTCAGGCCCTGATCGCTGGAAAACCAGAGATCGCGGCCTGCCAGAGCGTAGAGGGCGCTACCGTTGGCCGAGCTGACCAGGCGTGTCAGAGCAGTATTCGGCGTAGGACCTCGCAGGTGGCTGATCTGTTGACTTCCCTCTTGCCAGCGGTAAAGGCCTTCATCAGTGGCGCAGAAGATGATGCGAGGCTGGGTTTGAGTAGCTGTCAAGCTCAGCACCGTACCATTGATTCCCTGAAGGCGCTGCCAGTGGAGGCCATCATCAACCGTCTCGAAAAGCCCCTGATCCCCTCCAAGCAAGAGATGGCGAGGCTGGTGGGGATCAGTCAGAAAGACAGGCGTCTGCATAGCCGAGAGCGCGCCACTCGTAATCGAGCGCCAGTGTGCTCCCAGGTCCGTCGTTTCGTACCAGCCAGCATAGACGAAGAAAGCGTAGAAATGGCCAACGGGACCGCTCCCCGCGTACACTGAAAAAGGATAGGCCGAGGGGGGTAGATGCGGCGGATTGCTCAGGCGCCAGCTATTCCCGCCGTCGCGGCTGATGTACACCCCGGGCTGTTCGCTGCCGATGCCGCTTGGGACAGCAATCACCGCCAGCACGTTAGGATCGCCTGGTGCAGGAGCGATCGAGGTCACCATCGCCGGAGCCAGTGCACCGCGCTGCTGGGGCCAGCTCTGGCCTCCATCATGGCTGATGAAGAGACCGAAGTGGGTTCCCAAGTAGAGGCTGCGCCCGTCATTCCCCACGGCCAGCGTATGCAGATGGGTCTCCGGGTTCGAGAGCGGGCGCCCGGGCACCGTCGGATCGGTCGCATTGCGGCGATTACTTAACAGTTCCCAGCCAGCCGCTACAATCACTGCTATCAATACAATGGTTAAAAGCACATAAGGACCGCGTATCCCTCGTCTGCTGGCTTTCGGCTCCTGATCCTTCAAAACAGGCTCGCTCTGCGGACGCTGCTGCGAAGTTGCCATCGCTCCTCTTTCACTCATTCACCCAGGCACTCAGGCTCAGCTCGCCGGGCAATCACAGGTCAGCCTGGCCCGGTAACTGTCCCTACAGAAAAACATACCATTGAGGTCAATAGGGAGAATTCCCGATAGCCGCCACAAGATCGGTCGCTCGGGAAAAGCGGCCAGGCTGCAGGCGTCAGAGCGGAGGGTTAGCTGTCATCGCTCTTGACCCCACCCCGGGGGGTATGGTATAGTGCAGAAGGAGGTCCGCAATAGACAAGGCAGGTAATCTTGCAGCGGAAAGGAGCCAGTTACTGTGCAGGAAGAGCGCCGTCGCGAAGTCTTGAAACGGCTCTCCTACATTAAGGGCCATCTCGACGGCATCTCCAAGATGGTAGAAGAAGACAAGTACTGCGTCGATATTCTACGCCAGAGCTATGCCGTACGTCGGGCACTAGAGAAAGTCGAGGCCATCATTCTCGAAGGGCATCTGCACACGTGCGTTCCTGAAGGCATTAAAAGCGGGCGCCAAGAGGCGGTCGTTGCAGAACTCCTGCAGCTTTTCACGCTGGCAGGAAATCACCTGAAGACGCAGGAGGCCGCTGAATTACCTCCTGCAGAAGGCGAAGAATAACAGGAAGGACGGCAAGTGAACCGCATGAATAGCGCGAGCACCTCGGTCACGCTCATCTCTCCAGACATCTCCTGTGAGCACTGCCAGCGAGCGATCGAAAGCACGCTGGGAGCATTACAGGGAGTCGAGCGGGTGAGTGTCGACATCGCTGGCAAGAGCATCCAGCTCTCCTATGATCCGGCCCGAATCTCGCTAGAGCAGATCGAAAAGCAGCTCGACGAGATCGGTTATAGCATTGTTCACTAGAGGGCCGTCCGGGCCTGCTTAGGCCTATGGTCGACCAGACAAGACGGAGGGCCGTGTCTACCAGACCAGATGCGGCCCTCCGTCTTGTAAAAAGACCCCGACTGAGCGGCTGTTACCCCGCTGGGGCCGACTGCTCGCTCTCATAGCTGGAGGAGCACGGCCCTAGTACGTTGTTGGTCCCACTGGCCGCGGCTGCAAGGGAAAAGTGGCCTCGGTCTGACGAGGCAGCTCGGTCAGATCAGTAATGCGCAGCCAGCGGACCTCTAAAGTGAGGGCTTGCACTGGAAGTCTGGCAATGAAAGAGGCTGCTGCCTGAGACTTCCGAATCAAGCGCTCGCGAACGGCGGCGCTGGCCTGCTCATCGGTAATGAAATGGGCCTCAGCCGTAGCCTCCAGCCAGGTAGTAGGCTCTTCAGGCCCGATAAAGATCCCCGCACGCGGATTGCGTTGGAGATTGGCCAGCTTGCGCGACGTCAAGATAAAGGTGCAGTAAAGCGTCAGCGTATTGCGCTCCTCGCTCAGCGGCTCCTCTGCGTAGAAAACGCGCGTCACGTAGGGCTGACCATTGTCCTCCGTGGCGATTGCCAGCGTATCATGACGGGCAAGAAACTCATTAATAGTTGCGCGTAGTCGGGCTTCGTCCTGTACGTCCATGATGGTCGTCCCCAATGATATCTGAGCCTCAAAGGCCCTCTTTCTGGCCGACTGACAATGCTCGGTTCTGCCAGTAGCATACCGCAAGATAGCAAGAAGGGCCAGCCTCGCTGCGGGCTAAGGATAGGCCGGACTGGCCCCTGACCTGGACGGCCGTCCTGCGCTAGCTGTGGCAGAGGTGAAGGCCCCTGAGAGAGGCTCTGATCCGTGCCGAGATCTGCCGGCCCTTGTTTCGAGAAGGGCCTTTTCGTTATGCTTTTAGAAGCGTACAACCTCTATTCAACACAATCCTATTTAGCGACGAAAGGACCAGAGGCAGAAGCTCAATGAGTGAACGTTTTCCCTGCTGGTATCCCCTGCAGATCAGATTTCGCGACCTTGACCCATTGAGTCACGTTAATAACGCCGTTTATTTTACATATTTTGAGGAAGCACGCAGCTATTATCTGAGTCTGCTAGAGCGCTGGCTGGATGGCTGGCCAGGCGAGGAAGCGGCACCGGAACGGCAAAGCGGCGAGAATCCGCGCATTCAGACAGGGCCACGTGCGGCACGCTATGGCCTGCTGGTCAAAGAAGTCAGCTGCACCTATGAGCTGCCGCTGATCCGCTCAGATCGTGCTGAGGTAGGCGTACGTGTCTCCCACGTTGGTCGCACGAGCTTTATTATGGAGCACCAGATTCGTGATGCTCACAAACACGAACGTATTTTCGCCACCGGGCGCTCCGTGATGGTCTGGTGCGATTATCGCACAGGGCGTCCTCATCCCCTGCCGCCAGCTTTACGCCATGCTTTCGAACAGATGGAAGGGCGAAGCTTCCCCGCACCTGAGTAGTAGGGCCGTGCTCCCCTGACTGAAGTTTCTCTATTGGCCAGCCGTCTCGCTTGATCACGCTCGGCGGTAACCCCGCCACCTGACTGAGAAGCCTGGCAAGCAGCCTGTTTCTTCTACAGAGCGAGGCTCCCCGCTCTTCGACGGTTCTCTCTGCTTTTCCTCCTTTGCAGAACTGGGCGAAGCTGGCGAGAGGAGTGGCTGATGACAAATGGCGGTGCTAGCTCTAGCATGGTGGCTGGTGGCGTGTGACAGAAGCTCTGTCTTCTGTGGGCAGCAAAGGAAGCTGTCGCCGACCACCAGTCACTGCCACAGTCAGGTGTGGCGTATGTTGGGGGAGCAGTAGAGGTCGACCAAGAGAGGCACTAGCACGATCAGGCTGTTTTTCCTAGAAGAATCGCCTTTTCAGCCCTCGCTGAGCTATACTTGTCTGAAGATTAAGCCTCATTCTCTGCACAGCGTGAGGTTGTCATATGCTTTCTTCTCTAGTGATGGCGCTGACAATAGGCAGCGCGCTCCTGCTGCTGGGTGGCCTGGGACTCTGGGCATGGCGCCTGTATCGGCGGTCCAGGCAGGCGAGGATAACCCAGAATCGTTCTGCGGTTGCTGCCTATGAGGAGCAGCAGGTCAGTGCCATCCTGCCCACGCGGGAAGGGGTGCTAGTCTCTCTCCAAAAAGCTGAGTCGCTGCCGGGTTTTGTCCTTCCTCCTGTCTGGTATCGTCGTTGGCGCATGGTGGTCTCACTGGTCCTGCTGCTCATGCTCGGGCTGGCTCTGGCCAGTCAGGGTGGAATCGTACGCGATACCTTCCGCTCCCTGACCGCTACATTTAGCTTCTTCTCTGCATCCTCGACGATGGATTTACAAACCGCCCCTCATCCTCTACCCGATACGGCCAGCGCGCGCATCGTGCGTGTAGACTCAGCCTCTCGCAGCCAATACTACACCGATTACCAATGGCAGGTCTGGTCTTACTCTTCCTGTTCGGGGATCGCTCTGGAAGAGGTCATGAATGCCTATGGTCGCCATCTCATTGCCGCCGATGTGCTGCAGGTTGAGCTGCAGCTTGGCGTCTGGGACGTGCAGCTAGGCCTGCTGAGGGAAGAGGGGATTGCTATGACAGCCAACTATTTCGGCTTCAACGCAAGCCTGAGTCACACGCGCACCCTGCAGGATATTATTTCTATCGCTAACAATGGCACGCCAGTCATCGTCAGCATCCGCGATAGCTACTATTTCCCCGGCGGTCATATCTTTGTCATTCGTGGCGGCGATAGCCAGTATGTCTACACTGTGGACTCCTCGCCGGCCAATTTCACGCGCATGACCTATGCGATGTTCACCGCCATGTGGCGAGCTAACAACAATTTCAGCGCCGTTGTTACGCCGCGCTAGCCACACCCCGACTCGCTTCGCTGCGCCATTGGCTGGCGAGCTGGCTGATGAGTGGAACGACAAACAATGCTGCATACTCTCCACACAGGCTGTGCAGGCGTGTGCAGTTTGCAGCGGCGGGCAACATAGGCCGGGTTGGGCAAGACCGGGCCTCTAGCTATCGATGGGCCACCGATGTCTATCTGGTGGCCTTTAACAAGCAAGCGAAGCCGAAAAAGGAAAGCGAGAGAGAAGGCAGCCACTTACCTCTCGACCCTGAGACCATGCGTTGGGGTTTGCCCTTCTCTCTCGCTTGGCTCTGCTGATTGTTGAACGCCGGCTGCTATCATTCCCCTTGCCGTTTGGACCGGCCCGCCCTGTGGTGGACCGACCCCGCCCATCTGCTGGCCCGACAGAGCGGAGAGGCGGCCAGGACTCCAGAGCTAGTAGATCAGGACCGGCGTATACAGGCTGACAAAGTTGTAGAGCCAGGCGGCGTTATCAGTAGACATATTGACACAGCCGTGAGAGCCTTGACCGGCGAAAGGATCACCTGTTGGGTCCTGGTGAGGGAAGTTAGTCCCTGGGCCGAAGTCGGCGCGCCACCAGGCGTCGTGCAGAAAGTAGCCATTGCTATGGTACTGCATGGCGTAGTTAATAGGCGTATCGGGATACCAGTAAGGTGATCCTTTAGGCTCAGAGGACTTAAAGACCGTTGGATGCTGCTTACTTTCAATCCACCAGGTACCCGGAGGAGTCGGCAGATCAGGCTGGCCGGTGGTTACCAGGAAAGCTTTGACCAGCTTGCCATGATCATAAGCTCGTAGGGCCTGCTCGCTGAGCGAGACCACTACCACGCGCTTATCCATATAGCCATAGTGGCGCATCAGCTCAAGATCGGTCTTATGTGGTTGGTTATAGGGAGTCTTATCGCTGAAGTTGGCCTTCATGGCCTCAAAGTTTGTCAGCCACATCTGCAGGTCCTCAACCACCTGCTGATAGTCGGCCAGGGTCTGGGCCTGGCTCAACTCTTCCCCGAGCCAGTCGCTACCACCGATGCCTTGGGGGCCGTATTCATAGCCCAGTGGGTAGGTCTGATTATTGTAGCTATCGTGATAGGTATGCGCTTTTCCCCAAGCGCTTACCTCCTGGGCTAGCTGCTGCTGAAGGTGGGCGCTTTCAGCCTTCATGGCCGGGATCTGGATAGCATTAATGTGCTCTTTGAGGGTTGTCAAGGCCCGGCTATAGGCGCTGGCTGTCTGGGCCTGTTGCAGAGCCTGCTGATCGCGCTGATATTGCTGCTGATAGGTTGTCACATCTCCACCGTTCTGCTGCATCAGCGTGATCCACTGCTGGAAGGTTTCCAAGGCCATCTTTCCCTCATTCTGTAGTGTTGGAGAGATAGCCGGGGTGGGGACAGTCCTGGGTCCACTAGCCAGCAAGCTAGAACTGTTGGAACCGCAGGCGCTCAGCAGCAGCGCGATCAGAGCAAGCGTGACCAGCACTAACCCCCCCGCTGGTCGCCTGGGGGATCGGCGCCAAAGAGCCTGGACCTGTATGGCTGCCCGTTTCATTGCCCTTCCTCGTTTTTCCTGCATACCTGTATTAGCGCTCTTCTGCCGTCCTGAGAAGGGGGAGACAGCTCGCTCCACCCGAGAAGCTGAGCGAGAGCGCGCCGCAGAGGTAGCCTTCTCTCTACTCCCCCTTCATCATACTACGCCTATTGAGAAAAACGCGGAGTGAGGCTCCTTCATTTCATGGTGATGGTTCTGTTCCTCTTCCGTGTGAGGGAAGTGCTTTGATTGGCCTGCTAGAGAGAAAGGCCCTGGAGGAAGGGCGCCGCATTCCTGGTAGGGAGAAATAGCACAGTGGGGAAATGGACTAGTACTTTCTTCTTGCGAATAGTACTTTTGACTAGACGACCGGGGTAGAATAGTACCGTTGGGCGGGGGAAGAGCGTGGGTTGACCTCACACCGCTGGTCGCAAGCGGTCCTTGTCCTGCGGAAGGGCCGGGCAAGGTGAGGCTTGAAGAGAGGAGACTAACAACGCTGTAGAGCCGGAAGGAGGAGGGGAGTTCCTCTCACCGAGAGGACTACCGTAAGCTGGATGGAGACAATACGTGTTCTAATTGTTGAAGAACAGCCTTTGCTGCGCGTTGGTATTCATGCTACCCTGGAGCGCATGGGAGATTGTGAGATTGTCGGCGAGACCACTGATCCCGCTGAGATCCTGGAGATCGCCGGCGATGGCCGGCTCGATGTCGCCTTGATCGATACCGGCCTGACCTGTGCTGATCCGCTGGAGATTGCTCGTCAGATGCGCCGGGTCGCGCCGCAGGTCGCCATGATTATGCTCACGCCTGCTGAGAACGAGGAAGACCTTTTCCAGTCGATCAAGGTAGGTGCTGCGGCCTACTATACACGTGATATTGGACTGGAGGAGCTAAAAGAGGCGGTGCGTAAGGTCAGTCGCGGTGAGTACCTCATGAACGATGATGTGCTCTCTCGACCGCAGATTGCCTCGCGCGTTCTGGCCTCTTTCCGCGCGCTCAATGAGGAGGAAGAAGAGACGGACAACGTCCAGAAGGAGCCGTCGCCGCTCTCCAGCCGCGAAATCGAAATTCTTGATCATATTGCTCGCGGGCGGAGCAACAAGGAAATCGCCAAAGTGCTCAAGATCAGTGACCAGACCGTCAAGAACCATATTACTTCGATCCTGAAGAAGCTGGCCGTCAATGACCGTACAGCGGCAGTTGTCTATGCGCTCAAGCATGGCTGGATCACGATTGAGAAGGAGCAGTAAGCCAGCCATGCTGAGCGCTCTAGACGGGCCATCGAACTCCCCTACTGTACTTGCCAGACCGCATCTTCTGAGGGGCGAGGTCCCGTGATCCTGAGCTGCAGCGGCCTGACAAATAAGCGTGCGGTGGAAATGCTTATCCTGCCCACTGCCCGATGAGGAACTGGAGCACTGAGAAGGTCTGCAGTCCCCCCGACACAATCAGGTAATGAAGGCGGAAGCTGTCACTTCTGCCGAGGCGTGCCAGAACCACAAAAGCAGGAAAAAGGGCGAGGGCATAGCGCGGCATGCACATGGTAGGGTAGCGCCCCGCCGCAGGAACGAGTAAAAAGAAGATAAAAGATACAACAGTATAGAGAGTATAAGTAGCGGCGAAAGGGCCTTGTAGACGCCAGCGTCCAATAAAGAGTAGTATGACAAGAGCGAACACACCTGTCAAGAGAGCCAGGTCAATAGCGCGATGAATGGTAATAAAGTCAAGGTGGCTGAAATCCTGAAAAAGAGCGGCGGCGGTCGCGCTAAAGGCGAGCCAGGGTGGCTGAATGCTGCGCTGCCAGACCGATTCAGCGTGGGAGAAGGCTAGCGGATCGTGGAAGCGCAGGAAGCAGTAGCCTGCGAAGAGAGCAAGACCGCCGGGAATGCCAAAGATACTCAGCGC
Source organism: Thermogemmatispora argillosa (assembly GCF_059696725.1). Classification (NCBI taxonomy): domain Bacteria; kingdom Bacillati; phylum Chloroflexota; class Ktedonobacteria; order Thermogemmatisporales; family Thermogemmatisporaceae; genus Thermogemmatispora; species Thermogemmatispora argillosa. Next base: position 4,946,091 of record NZ_AP019377.1, read on the forward strand.
GTCAAGGCGCAGCTCTCGCAGGCGAAAGTGGTGCTGGCGCAAGTACTCATAGGCGAAGGGAATAAGCAGCGGAAGAGCTGTAACGCGGGTCAGGCTGGCCAGGCCGCCCCAGAGTGCGGCCTGCCACCAGTACCCTCGTCGTAGAGCATAGAAGCAGAGGAGGGCAAGCAGCATAAAGAGCGATTCACTATAGGCCGTAGCCAGAAAGAAGGCCATCGGAAACATGGCGTAGTAGAGGACAGTATGTCTGGCCACTTCTTCATCGAAATCCTCGGCGATGATGCGATAAAGAAGGACCAACACACCGAAGCCGGCCAGATTAGAGATGACGAGGCCCGCCAGAACAGGATTATCTGCCAGATAATTGACCAGGCGGATGAGCAGGGGATAGAGAGGGTAGAAGGCTGTGCGCCACCAGTCGGTATAGCCGTGGAGGGCGATGAAAATGAAATGGCCGGTATCCCAGTGCCTCCAGCTATTGATCATGGCCCGTAAAACAGGGCCGCTGGTGCTGCTCGTGTCCCCCGGGAAGAGAAAAGCAACATAGCTCAGCAGAAAATAGAGCATGTGGGTAGCAGTGTAGACCGGTAGAGCCTGTTGAACGGCCCTCAGCCACGACGAACGCGCGGAAGAGGTTACTGCCTCTCGGCCTGTGCTCCCTCTCCTAACTCTATCTGAGCTTTCCTGCTCAGATGCATGCTCCTGGTCTACTGGCTGATCCTTGGCCGTCTCCTCCCGAGCCAAGCCATTAGGAAGAGCCTCTTCTCGCTGCTTACTCGGCTCGGGCAGCGCAGGCGCGACAGGCGTCGCACTACTTTCCTCGCCGGCTGCTGTCGGCGCCTTATCCTGTGAAAGAGGCTGGCTCAACTGATCAGGGCGTAGACTACGAGAATGTTGTGATCGTAGCATTGGTCTCCTCACAGGTCAGCAGACTGTGGACATGCCAACGTTCTCGATGGGCGATGAGCTGGGCTACTCTCCGGGCCCAGCCGACAGTCGCCCGGCTCGTTCCCGCAATCCAGGCTTGTAGGTTAATTGGGCAGTTCTCCTAGAGAAACGGTTCAGCTTGCGCGGGAATAACAAGCGGGTCCTCTTTGGGCTTTTCTGCTGAGCAGGGTAATATGTTCTAATATTTGCATGGGATATTGTTGTTCAATGGGAGATATGCTATCATAGAAGAGCCATCACGAAACAGATTTTCCTCTTGGAATTGAGACGTAGATCAAACGCTTCTTCTAAGAATGGTTACTAATGATATTTCAGGAACACTATGGGAAGGGAGGACACTTGCAAACCTGGCAAGAACTGCTGAGTCAGCTTATTGAGGACATTCAGCTAGAGAGGCGGCTTGCGCAGGAGATGGGGGTGCAGCCGATTACGCTGAGACGTTGGGCGAGAGGAGTGGTACAGCCGCGGGAGGATAACATACGGCGTTTGCTAAAGGCGGTGCCGCGCGAAGTCTATCCCGAATTACTGCGCCTCCTGGCCAAGGACTTTCCCAAGCTACTGGAGCAGCCCACTGAAGCCCCGACGCCGGCAGCCTTGCCGGCGCCGCCCGTTGAGATCTATGTAAGGGCGCTCAGCATGTACACGACAACGCCTCCTTCGCTTTATCCGGAGGCCCTCTACGATCTCCTGTTACAGCAGATGCTCAGGCAGCTTGATCCTGAGTGCCGCGGTCTTGCTGTAACAGTTGCGCGCTGTATGCCTCCACCGGCCCCCGGACAGAAGGTGCGCAGCCTGCGCGAGATTGTCGGACGTGGCAATCCGCCCTGGCCACGCGATCTTAGTCAACAGACTATTTTCCTGGGGGCTGAATCCCTAGCTGGTGCTGCCGTAACCCACTGCCGTCTAGTGACCATTCCTAGCCGTGACGAAGAGTACAATCTTTTCCCTGCTCACTGGGTCGAGCATGAGCAGAGCGCTGTAGCCTGTCCTATTCTCTGGCAGACACGCATCGGCGGCTGCCTCATCGTGTCTAGTGCCCTGCCTCATGCTTTCACTCAGGCCCAGCAGGCCTTGATTGAGCGCTATGCCCAGCTCATGTCTCTGACCTTTACCCCTGATGCTTTCTACAGTCATAGTGATATTGAGCTGCGCCTGATGCCTCTCTATACCGAGCAATTGCCGTATCTTCGCAATTTTAGAAGGTATGTCAATCGTAAGGTAGAAGAAGCCAACATGGCTGGTCGCTCATTGTCGCTATCCGAGGCCCAGGAAGCTGCCTGGCGCGAGATCGAGGAGCAGTTACTGGAGCTGCCCCTGCGTCAGACTGACGAGGGGGCAGAAAGCTCCTGAAACGGTGCGGAAGGTGGAAGGAATCTGCCCATCCTCCTGCGTTGGCAGTAGCATACGCTCTGGTTTGGCGATAGGGCTTACGCCACTCCAGAGCGCATGCTTGCGCCCCCCATATGAGGAGACGGTCTGATTGCTCGTGAAAGAATCCTAGTTGCGGCCCCAGAAGAACAGCGTCAGCCTGGCTAAGCTCTGCCTACCACCAGCGACGGTAGTCGTTTTCACGCGAGTAGGGGTGATAAGGGTAAGACGGGTAGCTAATGGGCGCGGGTGGCTTGAGCCAGGGACGTAAGAGCAGCGTGATGATCAGGCCGGTCAAGAAGCCACCGACATGGGCCAGATACGCGACGCCTCCCAGGCCCTGTTGTACCTGAGCCAGCGAGGCCACTCCGTCGAAGAGCTGTAGAAGGAACCAGAGGCCGATGAGTATAATGGCTGGGACGGTGACGATAGTGAAGAAAAAGAAGATGAAAATGACGGTACGTACGCCGGCCAGTGGGAAAAGCACCAGGTAGGCGGCCAGAACACCTGCAATGGCTCCGCTGGCGCCAATGCTGGGAATAGTGGACTCAGGGAAAGCCGCAGCTTGCACGACGCCGGCCACAATGCCGCAGAGCAGATAGAAGCAGAGATAGGGGAAATGTCCCATGCGATCCTCCACATTATCCCCGAACACATAGAGAAAGAGCATATTGCCGCCGATGTGTAGCCAACCGGCGTGGAGAAACTGGGAGGTAATCAGCGTAAAGTAGACCGGCTCGGGAGTTTGGAAAGGAAGGTGCGCTTGTACCAGAGCTGTCTGGGGGACGCCGTGCAATAAGGCGACGGGTACCACGCCATAGGCGAAGATCAGCTCATCTGCACGGCTGCCCAGGGAAAGCTCATAGAGAAAAACCAGTACATTGACCAGAATCAGGCTCCATGTCATCCAGGGCACGTGGCGGCGTGGCCCCGGGAAGTCCTGGAAGGGTATCACCTGCAGCCTCCTCCTTTAGCCTGTAGGTTACTATGCTCCAATACGATTCACGCCCTGTCGACGCTTCAGGAAACTGGGGAAATGCGCCGGAAAAGGTAGATCGCGAGACAGAAAGAACCGTCCTCCAGCCTGACTCTCCGATCTCGCTTCTGTCCGTTCGGCTTCACTTGCCGTTGCTCTGGGCCTACCTGCCAGCCTGTCTGCCTGCAGACAGGCTCTTCTTGTACCCGGCTCAGGCCGAGCGTGACCAGCGATACAGCACTTCTAAGGTATCCTCTACCAGTTGCTCCAGTGGGGCGAGTGGTACGTATTCGGCAGGCGTATGCTCGTTGACGACCCCTGTAGAAATGGTGAAGACACGAACACGCGGGCGTAGCGCGCTGGCATCGCTGCCAATAAAGGTTGGGCGCAACTGAAGATGCTCGCCGCGGTCGGCAAGCACCTGGCGGTAGAGGCTCAGCAGCGGCTCTTGCTCGTCAACGGTGTAGGCACTGCAATGCGAGACAAAGTGTATCTTGGCCTCTCCTCCGGCCTGCCGCGCTGCCGCCGTAAAGGCTTCGCGGATACACTCGCGGTAGTGCTCTATCTGCTCGCTGCTCTCAAAACTGCGCAGCTCTCCTTGCAGCAGGACGTGATCAGGCACAGCATTGCGGGCGCTCCCTCCTTCGATATGTCCGATCAGAATACGCGTCTGATCGTTAGCGAGCGAGCCATGAGGGTAGGCCGCCTGGCGGAAAATCTCCAGAGCGTTGACGGTTTGAGCCAAATCCTTGCCGGGATGGCCTGTGCGACCTATGATCTCTATATCGAAGGCCTCGTAATGGGCACCACGCGAGACAACCACGCCCGCCTCAAAGGCATTATCAAAGACGATGCCATCGGTTACCTGCCAGGGAGCCGGGTCGAACGCGCGGGCACCGTGCAGGCCGCTTTCCTCCTGAACGGTGAAAAGAGCCACGATCGGCGGATGAGCATGGGAACCCTCCTGGAGACGCCTGAGCGTTTCCAGGATAATGGCCAGGCCGGCAGCATCGTCGGCCCCGAGATTCGAGCTTCCATCACTATAGAGCACGCCTTCTCGCAAAATGGGGCGCTGTCCTCTGCCCGGAGGTACGCGATCCATATGAGCGTTCAGGAGCACAGGGCGGCCCTGACCGGGCAACACGGCGATCAGGTTCCCGGCAGCATCGACGCTCGTCGTTAGCCCTTGGGCCTGTAAGGTAGTCTCAAGATACTGCCGAATGTGCTCTTCATGGCCGGACGTTGAGGGCAAAGCCACGAGATCAACCAGGCTGGCGTAGAGTCGACTTGCGCTCATCAGGTGATACGCTTTCTCTTCTTCTCTTGTTGTCTTTGGCCCTAGAGCCTTTTTTCTCATTATAGCGGGATTCGACAGACCAGGGAAGGGCAAAGGTAAAGCGCTCGCTCCTCTTGCCTTTGATCCCTGGTCCCGTTGAGGCAATATAGCCTGTCTGTCTGCCTGCCCCGGAGATCGCTCTGGGCTGGAGATTCCCATTTGCCATCTTCTATTGGTTCAGTTATAATGCCCGATGATAGGAAACAGTCGCTCCATCCCATTTTGCCCGAAGTAGGCGACGAAGAAATGGGCGGGAGCTGGAACACCTGCCGGTGGGAGCTTGTTGGACTGGGCCAGACGGGAGGGATCGCAGAGGCACCATCTGACTCCTGCTGCCTTTAGCTGTCTGCCTGTGAAACAGTGCTCACCATCCTATGTGCTCGCTCAAGCCGTGCTAGCTCTAGCTAGAAGGGGATCTGTGCATGACTCCTGGTGCTGCTGATCTTGTAGGGAGGCCAACCGAGCTGTTTTATTGGGTACGCGGTGAGATGGTGGTCGTAGTGCAATTACCCAGAAGGCCTGCTGAGGATGCCTTAGAATTGCTGGCTGAGCAAGTACGGAGCCAGCTCAATGCTCTTCTAGAGCCACATCATCTGGTGTTGGAACCGTATGGGAGTGGGGGGCGCTGGCAAGAGGAAGTGAGGCCACCTCGGCCTCCAATTCGCAAGCGAGCCTTTCTCTTTGGCTATCACCGCCAGCAGCCACTTGTCGCAATTTTCTACCAGGTACGCCATTTAGAGCAGGCGCTGGTCGACCCCATGCCTCTGGCGCTGGCATATTTGCAAGTGCATCTTGAGGAGCTGGCCGAACGAGGCCTGCGCCTCGTATCTATTATGCCGAACTGGCTGGTCACCGCCGCCCCTTTTTATTACAGCGTGGGGGGGCCAGCCCTACCACCGCGGCCTGCGCCGCGTCTAGAGCTGCCGGCTATTGGAGCCAGTGAGCCGCCGCTGGGCTGGCATATTTCTTTTCTTGATCAAGGCCTTTTGCTTGACCCTGAAGGAGCGAGTGAGGTTCTGGTTGCTGTGCTTGACACAGCGGTTGAGGCCGATCGTCTTCTCAAGGCTGCTGAGCGTCCCGAGTTCCGACGCAACTGGCTGCTTCAGCGGCTAGCGGCTGACTTGAGCAATGGCAGTGGGCTATTCCAAATCGAGTATGACCGCTATCCTCTCTGGGAGGCTATTCGCACTGGGCGTGATCGTTATGGAGAGGCTTTGTACTATCCTATGCCTGATCATGGCCTCTTTGTGGCCGGCCTGATTCGGGATATTGCTCCCCAGGCGCGCATTCGCCTCATTCGCATTCTCAACGACTATGGAGGCGGCGACCTCTATGGGTTGTTTGCTGCCCTGACGAGTTTAGAGAAAGAGCTGTTTACTGGCGCCGTTCGACGCCTGGTTGTCAATTTGAGCCTGACGACACTGCCTGATGCTCGTCGTCTGCCGTATATCTGGTTTGATGATCGCCGTTGGCCGAGTCGCGGACTGGCTAGCGCTATGAGCGCGCTCTCCCTGCTGGAAGAGGGGCTACGTCTCCTCTGTGAGAGTCTGTATGCTCAAGGGGCCTTATTAGTGGCAGCAGCCGGTAACGATTCCTGGTTGGAAAGTCGTCAGGGAAGGAGGCGGCGACCGCCGCGGGCTCCAGCGCGCTATGCGACGGTGGTCAGCGTGACTGCGGTGAATAGCCGTTTCGAGCCATCGCAGTTTGCCAACGCTGCCGCTATGCCGCCGGTGAATGGCGGGGTAGCTACTTTTGGGGGTGATGTCGAGGGGGTGAAAGATAGTAACGATCTGCCCGATGCTGTCAGGGGAGTCTATATTTCTCCTTCGTTCCCTAACGGTGAGCCAAATACGACAGGCTGGGCGGATTGGTCCGGTTCCTCTTTCGCCGCTCCCATTGTCAGCGGGCTGGCGGCCCATTTGCTGGCTCAGGGGTGGTCGGCGGCCAATACGATGCTGCGAATGACCTCCAGTGGCGAGCGACATGGAGGGCTGCTCTATGGCTCCCCGCCTGAGGTGCCAACCTTACTGGCTAATCTGATCCGTGCACAGCAGCGCTTCGGCCTCTAGTCCCTTCCCTCGGCGTTGCTTGGCTCCAGTGTGCGGCTATGGCTCCTCTTGTCCTTCGTCGCTTGTGCAGTTGCTGGAGTGCAGATGAGGAGCAGGCTGGAAGCAGGCTCCTGTTGCGTGCTCGGAGAAGGGGCGCCGTCCTTCCCTTGACGCTGTCTGCCTCGTGGGATATAATAAGACGCAACTGGGAGCTTGAAATGCCTTCATGTGGAACCCGTGTCGGTGGGCTTGAGGCGAGCAAGCAGGTTCAACCTTTGGGAGAGAGATACTTATGATCGAGCAGACGCAGCAGCAAAAGAACGAAAGCAGCGTCGTGACGCTGACACCTCTGGCGGCGGAGAAGATTCGCGAGCTTCTCCAGCAGGAGAATGATCCTAATCTGGGGCTGCGCATCTTCGTTGCCAGCGGTGGCTGCTCCGGCCTCCAGTACGGTATGACGCTGGATGAGGAGCAGGAAGGCGATACGGTCATTTCTCAGGGTGACTTCAAGGTGCTCATCGATGAGATGAGCCTGGACTATGTCAACGGCAGCGAAATTGACTACGTTGATAGCCTGATGGGCGCCGGCTTTACGGTCAATAACCCGAACGCCGTGACGACCTGCAGCTGTGGTCATTCCTTTAGGACGGCCAGCGGCGGCGGCGAGCCTCGTGGCTGCGCCTGCAGTCGCTAGTCGCATTCGCTCTTAGCGCTACCTCGCTTGATGTTAGAGTAGCGCTTTCTTTTTCTTTGTTCCCTGATAGGACCTCTAGACTTATACCGCTGTGCTTTGTGACAGGGGGACTTCACCCAGCGTAATTTATGGTGAGGTCTCCCTGTGCCTATCTCTACGGGCAAAACGGGCTGGCTCACTTCTAGCTACCTGTAGCCGGTCTTGTATGGATCGGGGTCACTTGCTTTGACTGTTCTTCTGGCTATATAAGGAGTGTGCATGAGCCGTCGTTTCGCTTATCGTTTGCCTCCTTTTGCTCTCGTGCATCGTCAGTTTCATGGTCTCCCAAGGCATCGAGGTACTTTCTCCCCTCGCTCTTGGCCTTTTCGTCAGCAGCTCCCTCGTTCTTCCTTGAGGCAGGTTCCTGTCCCTCAGCCCAAGCTCCCCTTTTCTCCTTTTGTGCACTCTCTGCCCTTGCCTCGCCTCTCTGCGTTCGTCTGCGATCAGGCGCAGCGCCGGTCAATCCCGTGGCCATTCCAGACCAACAAAAAAGGTTGAGGCTTGCGCATGGGCCACCTCTGCGCAGACCCCAACCGTGATCCCAGATCTTTTCTCCCAGACGCTGACTGCCGGGTTAACAGGGTCGCCCGCCGGCGACCCGCTCCCGAGCAGATCTCTGGGTTTTGTCTACGCCACCTCTGGTATGGCCTGACACCTCCATTATAGTAATTCCAGGAAAGCTCTGCAAGAAGATAGGACTCATGGTATGGGCCTCTCCTCTTGTAAGAAGCGTTTGCCATACAAAATCATCATAAGCTGCGTATGATTGTTTGTTATCTATTATCTATGATATGCGTTCATTTGTTTGGGGGAGGTCTTGCTTATCCACCGCCTCAAGGCAGCGCTTGAGTTCTGTGGCGAAGGCCTCAAGGTAAGTAGTGCGGCTTGTGATATGGGTGCCGGGCAATTCTCTGCTCTCAACTCGCCCGCGGCCTTCCTGCTGATGGCGCCGGGCGAAGCTTTCCCAAGGTTTACGGCGCCATCGTTCGTCCTCAGCGGCCCAGAAAAAGATGAGATCTCCATAGTAGGGGCCTGAGCGATAGCGAGTGAGAATCCAGCTACAGGTACTCGTCCAACGCTGATGGCTCTCGTCGGGCAGCGCTGGCCCGACCTCCTCCTCATCGGCGTTTGGCTGCCTTTGTTGGCGCAGCCGCGCGAGTCTGTAGCGCCAGAGGCTATAGCGATAACGCCATTTGCGGAAGCACTCTATCTGTTGTAGCTCATCCCAGCCCAGGAGAGTACCCAGGACTCTGATAAAGGAGCAAGTTAGACGTGCTCGGCTCCAGCCTTGTTCTGGTGCGGTAGGATCGATCAACACCAACAGCTCGACCTGCTCGCCATTGGCCTGTAGCTGGCGAGCCATCTCGTAGGCCACCAAGCCGCCATTGCACCAGCCAGCCAGACGGTAAGGCCCATGAGGCTGGATTTGCCGAATAGCTTCAATGTGGGCGGCGGCCATCGCCTCGAAGCTTGGCGGCGGTGTCCCCTCGGCGAAGCGGTAGGGTTCAACAGCATAGAAAGGCTGATCCTCTCCTAGAAGCCTCGCCAACTCGATGCAGTAGAAGGCGCCGCCGGTCCAATCTCCGTGTAGGTAAAAGAGTGGCCGTTTCTTTCCCTTACGGTGTACGGCAATGACGGGCGTGCGAGAACGTTGCTGCTCCTCGTCCTCGATAGCTCTCGCCAGTCTTTCTATTGTCGGTTCCTCGAAGAACAGCGAGAGTGGCAACTGCCTCCCGAAGTGTTCCTCAATGCGTGCAAAGAGGCGGGCGGCGAGCAAAGAATGTCCTCCTAGCTCAAAGAAGTTGTCGCGGACGCCAATCGGCTGAACGTTGAGAAGCTCTTCCCAGAGTTGTGTGAGCTTTTGCTCTAGCAGGTTGCGCGGGGCTGTTTTCTGCTCCCGCGTATCGTTGCCCTCGGGGAGTGGGAGAGCAGCGAGAGCGAGGCGATCGACTTTGCCAGTAGAGGTGTGAGGGAGGGTCTCCAGGAAGACAAAGGAGGTGGGGATCATATAGGGAGGGAGCTGGTCGGAGAGGAAGGAGCGCAGAGAGGAGGGGTCGAGCTGGGAGCCGTGGCGAAGGGAGACGAAGGCGACGAGGCGGGAGGAAGAGGGGTCGGAGGGAGAGGGCTGAGAGAGGAGGACGGCGGCCTCCTGGATGGAGGGGTGGGAGGAGAGAACGGCCTCGATCTCGGTGAGGTCGATGCGGAAGCCGCGGAGCTTGACCTGCTGGTCGAGGCGGCCGAGGAAGAGGAGGGAGCCGTCGGGGAGCCAGCGGACGAGGTCGCCGGTGCGGTAGAGGCGGGCGTTGGGGGAGGGGGAGAAGGGGTCAGGGAGGAAAGAGAGGGAGGAGAGGGCAGGCTGGCGGAAGTAGCCTGGGGAGACGGAGGGGCCGCCGATGAAGAGCTGGCCAGGGACGCCGATGGGGACGGGTTGGAGGGAGGGATCGAGGACGTAGAGGCGGCAGTGGGGGAGAGGGCGGCCGATGGGGGAGATGGGGAAGGGGTCGGAGGGGGAGCAGGGATGGACGGAGGCCCAGACGGTGGTTTCGGAGGGGCCGTATTCGTTGAAGAGGGGGGTGTGAGGGAGGAGAGAGAAATGGAGCAGGACGAGGGAGCGTGGGCAGGCTTCGCCTCCTACCAACACGCAGCGCAGAGAAGCCAGCTGTGAAGGGGTAGCGTATTCGAGAATGTGCCTGTAGAGGGAGGGCACTACAAGTAGATGCGATACCTGGAACTGCTGTAGCAAGGCCGGTAGCTTGCTCAGATTCCTCTTTTGCTCTTCCGACAGGAGGACCACCTTGCCACCCTCGCAGAGTGTCCAGAGGACACCTGTTAGGGCACTATCGAAGCTCAGAGAGAGCAGAGGAGCGTGAACTCTTGGTGGAAGAGCCTTGTAATACTCCAGGCGCGCTGTGAAAGAGGCCATGAGATTGGCGTGAGAGATGGAGACGGCTTTGGGGGAGCCGGTGGAGCCGGAGGTGAAGATGAGGTAGGCGAGCTGGTCAGGGGAGCCGGACCAGGGGAGGTTGTCGCTCGGCAGGGAGGCGAGCTGACTCTGTGTCTCTGCGGCGTCAAGGTAGACTACTGTACAGGCAGAGGTGAGAGCTGGCAGCTTTCCTGCTAGCGATTGGGTTGTGAGCAGCAGCGTGGGCTGCAGAGTAGTCAGCATGGCTTGCAAACGTGCAGTCGGTGTTTCAGGATCTAAAGGAACAAAGCAAGCGCCAGCCTTGAGAACGGCCAGCAGGGCCACGATGAAAGCAGAGGAGGCAGGCAGTAGAAGCGGAACAGGCGTGTTGGCGGTGATCCCGAGGGAGAGGAGGAGGCGGGCGAGCTGGTTAGCCTGGGAGTTGAGGGAGAGGTAGGAGAGAGAGGAGCCGGAAGGGAGCTGAAGGAGGGCGCAGGAGGAGGGAGAGCGCAGGACCTGGGCTTCGAAGAGGAGATGGATGGCAGGGACGGGAGCAGGCGGGAGAGAGTCGGGAGAGGGATTGAAGGAGACGAGGAGTTGGTGGAGTTCGTCGTGGGAGAGGAGCTGGAGAGAGGCCAGGGGGCAGGAAGGGGAGGAGACGAGGGAAGAGAGGAGGGTCTGCCAGTGGCGGGCGAGCCGGACGATGGTCTCCTCCTCAAACAAATCCCTGCTGTATTCAAAGCAGCCGTGCAGTGTTCCGTCGGAACGCTCCTCCAGGCTCAGTGTCAAATCAAATCTGCTAGCTCCAGTATCAATAGCCAGCTCCTGGATCTGCCAGGAACTGTTCCCCAGCCTACGGTAAGAGTTCATGGTGATTGCCACCTGGAAAGGAGCATCTCCTTGGGTTAGGCGCTGAGGAAAGACGTGCCGAACCAGCAAGGGTAGAGGCAAATCATCGTGAGCCAGTGCGGCGGCCAGGGCCTTGCGCGTTCTCTGAATTAGCTCGTGTCCGCTGAGCCGATGTGCGTCGGCTATGCAGCTACGCAATGGTATTGCATTCAAAAAATAGCCAGGAATCTCTTCAAGCTCTGGTCTCTTATGACGATTCGTCGTGAATGTACCGATGAGGAAGTCCTCCTGAGAACTGTAGCGATAAAGAAGAATTTGGAATGCTGCTATCAGCACCGTATAGAGGCTGACCCCTTCCTGACCGGCGAGTTTCTTGAGATCTGCTACTAGCTCGGGAGGCAGAGAGAAATAGTAGCTGCTCCCATGATAGCGGCGGGTAGAGGGACGCTGGTGGTCAACGGGTAAAGCCAGAGTTGTAGGAGCATTTTGGAGATATTCTCTCCAAAAGCTCAGAAGCTGCTCTAAACGTTCAGAAGACAGGTGTTTCTCTTCCCAAAGAGCATAATCTGCGTATTGATAGCGTGGTGCGGGCAAATCTGGAATGTGTCCGCTAGCATATGATTCGTAGAGCTTTTGAAGCTCAGAGGGTAAAATACTATAGAGAGTCTGGGCATCTGCGATAATATGATGAACGATTAGGCACAGCCAATAGCGCTGATCAGAAAGGCGGAGCAGGAAAGCGCGCAGTAAGGGCGGCTGGGAGAGATTGAATGGCAGTCGTACCTGTTCCTCGATGAGGGAGCGAGCTGCGGAAAGTTGCTCCTCGGCAGGTAAAGAGGATAGGTCAGTGAGGGGTAAGGGAAGAGAAGGACAGGGCTGCAGTAGGAGGGCAGGGGAGCCAGAGAGGGAGAGAATGGCTGAGCGCCACAAGTGATGACGCTGTAAGAAGGCATGCAGGCTCTGCTGGAGAGCGTTCGCATCGACGCTATCCGAGATTTCAATGATTACGGAGACATTATAGGCCGGTGAATCCGACAGCATCTGGGAGAGGAACCAGAGCTGCTGCTGTCCATAGGAGAGAGGTGCCGGCTGCTCGGGATCATGATGTGGCAGCGGTGAAGCGCTGACAGCGTCGGCTTTGGCCGCTATGATAGCTGCTTCTGTTGAGCTCGTAGTCGCCATCTCCTCGATAGCCTTAGCCAGCTCTTCAACCGTGGGATGCGTGAAAAGCGTGCTCAAGCTAAGTTTCACGCCGAAACATTGTTCGACGCGTGCAAAGAGGCGAGCTGCTAGGAGAGAGTGGCCGCCGAGCGAGAAGAAGTTATCACTTGTGCTGATAGGGCTGGTATTGAGTACCTCCTCCCACAGCTGGATCAGGGCGGTCTCTACTGGAGTAGAGGGGCGTGGGTTGTTGCTGGCCGTTTCACGGCTCTCGGGGAGTGGGAGAGCAGCGAGAGCGAGGCGATCGACTTTGCCAGTAGAGGTGTGAGGGAGGGTCTCCAGGAAGACAAAGGAGGTGGGGATCATATAGGGAGGGAGCTGGTCGGAGAGGAAGGAGCGCAGAGAGGAGGGGTCGAGCTGGGAGCCGTGGCGAAGGGAGACGAAGGCGACGAGGCGGGAGGAAGAGGGGTCGGAGGGAGAGGGCTGAGAGAGGAGGACGGCGGCCTCCTGGATGGAGGGGTGGGAGGAGAGAACGGCCTCGATCTCGGTGAGGTCGATGCGGAAGCCGCGGAGCTTGACCTGCTGGTCGAGGCGGCCGAGGAAGAGGAGGGAGCCGTCGGGGAGCCAGCGGACGAGGTCGCCGGTGCGGTAGAGGCGGGCGTTGGGGGAGGGGGAGAAGGGGTCAGGGAGGAAAGAGAGGGAGGAGAGGGCAGGCTGACGGAAGTAGCCTGGGGAGACGGAGGGGCCGCCGATGAAGAGCTGGCCTGGGACGCCGATGGGGACGGGTTGGAGGGAGGGATCGAGGACGTAGAGGCGGCAGTGGGGGAGAGGGCGGCCGATGGGGGAGATGGGGAAGGGGTCGGAGGGGGAGCAGGGATGGACGGAGGCCCAGACGGTGGTTTCGGAGGGGCCGTATTCGTTGAAGAGGGGGGTATGAGGGAGGAGAGAGAAATGGAGCAGGACGAGGGAGCGTGGGCAGGGTTCGCCGGCGACGATGCAGCAGCGGAGGGAGGAGAGCTGAGAGGGGGAGGAGTGTTCGAGGAGGAAGCGATAGAGGGAAGGAACGGCGAGCAGGTGGGAGATGTGGGCCTGCTGGAGGAGGGAAGGGAGCAGGAGGAGGTGGTCGGAGAGGGGAGAGGGAGGGAGGACGAGGGTAGCGCCGGAGCAGAGGGACCAGAAGATGCCGGCGACGGAGCTATCGAAGGAGCAGGGGGAGAGGAGGAGGAAGCGGGAAGGAGGGAGGTGGCGGTAGTAGAGGAGGCGGGAGAGGGTAGAGGCGAGGAGATTGGCGTGAGAGATGGAGACGGCTTTGGGGGAGCCGGTGGAGCCGGAGGTGAAGATGAGGTAGGCGAGCTGGTCAGGGGAGCCGGACCAGGGGAGGTTGTCGCTGGGGAGGGAGGAGAGCTGAGCGAGGAGGGAGGGGGAGTCGAGGCAGAGGAGGGAGGTGCAGGGAGGGAGAGCGGGCAGGGAGGAGGCGAGGGACTGGGAGGTGAGCAGGAAGGAGGGCTGGATGTGGGAGAGGAGGGCGGAGAGGCGGGCGGGCGGAGTAGAAGGCTCAAGGGGGAGGTAGAAGGAGCCGGCTTTGAGGACGGCGAAGAGGGCGATGAAGAAGGAGGGGGAAGGAGGGAGGAGGATGGCGACGGGGGAGTCGGGGGAGAGGCCGAGGGAGAGGAGGAGGCGGGCGAGCTGGTTAGCCTGGGAGTTGAGGGAGAGGTAGGAGAGAGAGGAGCCGGAAGGGAGCTGAAGGAGGGCGCAGGAGGAGGGAGAGCGCAGGACCTGGGCTTCGAAGAGGAGATGAATGGCAGGGACGGGAGCAGGCGGGAGGGAGTCGGGAGAGGGATTGAAGGAGACGAGGAGTTGGTGGAGTTCGTCGTGGGAGAGGAGCTGGAGAGAGGCCAGGGGGCAGGAAGGGGAGGAGACGAGGGAAGAGAGGAGGGTCTGCCAGTGGCGGGCGAGCCGGACGATGGTTTCCTCCTCAAACAAATCCCTGCTGTATTCAAAGCTGCCGTGCAGTGAGCCATCGGGTAGTTCTTCCAGGATCAATGAGAGGTCAAAGCGGCTACTACCGCTCGACAAGCTGCTCTCCTGAACGCGCCAGCCATTGGGCAACACAGCCGGTGCAGGGGCTAGCGAAATCGCAACTTGAAACAGCGGATTCTGAGATAAGTCGCGCTCTGGGAGCACACGCTGGACCAGGTAGTGGAACGGCATATCGCCATGTGCCAGCACTTCAGTCAAGTTCTGCCAGGTCTGCTTGACCAACTCGCGAGCCTCCTGCGTGTCGCTCAATCGGCTGCGCAGTACGAGCGTATTGAGGAAATATCCCGGAATGCTCTCAAATTCAGGCCGAAGGTGGCGATCACTATTGAAAATACCGATCAAAAAGTCCTCCTGGCGGCTATAGCGATAAAGCAGAATTTGGAAAGCCGTTAGCAGAACTGTGTAAAGACTGCAGCCTTCCTGCTGCGAAAAACTGCGCACCGAATCCATCTCCTCTTTAGCAATAGTGAAATGATAAGTGCTACCGCGGAAGCTCTGCCGGGCTGGACGCGGACGATCCGTTGGCAGAGCGAGCGTGGTAGGTGCGTCCTGCAGATAGCGTTTCCAGAAGGCAGACAGTTCTTGCAACCGCTCAGGAGAGAGACGGCTCTGCTGCCACAGCGCATAGTCAGCATATTGATGGGCTGCAGGTTCGAGAATAGTAGCATTAGACTGGTTGCAGAAGAGGTGGTAGAAATGCGAGATCTCGGGGAGAAGGATGCGCTGGACGGTGTGACCGTCGCAGATCAGGTGGTGGACGATCAAGCACAACCAGTGGAGTTCTGAAGAAAAGCGCAGCAGGAAGGCGCGCCACAGGGGGGCCTGAGAAAGGTTGAAGGGGAGGCGCGCCTGTTGCTCAATCAAGGAGTGGGCCGTCGAGAGTTGCTCAGGGGCAGGTAGAGAAGAGAGATCAGTGACAGGAAGAGAGAAAGAAGAAAGACAAGGCTCCACTACCTGCAGAGGAATACCATCATGAGAAGGGAAAGACGAGCTCCAGAGATAATGACGCTGTGAAAAGGCTTGCAAGCTCTTTTTAAGCGCGGCCTCATTCAAGGTGCCGGGAATTTCAATAACAATAGGGGTATTGTAGACAGAAGAATCTGGCAGCATCTGGGAGAGGAACCAGAGTTGCTGCTGTCCATAGGAGAGAGGTGCCGGCTGCTCGGGATCATGATGTGGCAGCGGTGGCAACAAAGACCCCTCATTCTCTTGTACTAAATTCCCCTTGCGTAGACTATCAAGCAATGCACGTTTCTTAGCAGAAAGCTCTCTTCTTGATGCCATATCTATCACCTGTTCCCTGAATCCAAGCAACTCCAAGATTCTTCAAATCATTCTTTCAAGCTCAAGCCAGACCGAGGCGAGCGAGCCACTCTTCGGCCTCTTCGTCACTCATGCTCTCTATTTTCTCGAAGAGAAGCCGATCAACTTCTGCGGCCAGGGTACGCAGCGATGGGCTTCGGAACAGTACCTGTAGTGGCAGATCAATGCCAAAAGCACCTGAGATGCGAAGCACCAGCTGAGCGCCTAGCAGTGAGTTGCCGCCTAACCTGAAGAAATTCTCTTCCAGATCGACATGCTCTCTGTTCAGGATAGCGGCGGTCAGCTCGGCGATTTTTGCCTCAACCGGAGTATTCTCTCTGTGAACCGAACTGGCGTCTTCGCTCAAAAGATTGGCCTCCTCTGGTGGAGGAAGAAGAGAGCGATCGATCTTTCCATGCTCGTTCGTTGGGAGCCTTTCCAGCTTCACGAATATCTTAGGGATCATATAATCAGGTAAATGCTCTTTCAGGTACAGATGCAGATCCTGTAAGGCAAGCTCTGCTCCTGGGCGGGGCACTAAGTAAGCGACGAGGTGGGAGGAAGAGGGGTCGGAGGGAGAGGGCTGAGAGAGGAGGACGGCGGCCTCCTGGATGGAGGGGTGGGAGGAGAGAACGGCCTCGATCTCGGTGAGGTCGATGCGGAAGCCGCGGAGCTTGACCTGCTGGTCGAGGCGGCCGAGGAAGAGGAGGGAGCCGTCGGGGAGCCAGCGGACGAGGTCGCCGGTGCGGTAGAGGCGGGCGTTGGGGGAGGAGGAGAAGGGGTCAGGGAGGAAAGAGAGGGAGGAGAGGGCAGGCTGGCGGAAGTAGCCTGGGGAGACGGAGGGGCCGCCGATGAAGAGCTGGCCTGGGACGCCGATGGGGACGGGTTGGAGGGAGGGATCGAGGACGTAGAGGCGGCAGTGGGGGAGAGGGCGGCCGATGGGGGAGATGGGGAAGGGGTCGGAGGGGGAGCAGGGATGGACGGAGGCCCAGACGGTGGTTTCGGAGGGGCCGTATTCGTTGAAGAGGGGGGTGTGAGGGAGGAGAGAGAAATGGAGCAGGACGAGGGAGCGTGGGCAGGGTTCGCCGGCGACGATGCAGCAGCGGAGGGAGGAGAGCTGAGAGGGGGAGGAGTGTTCGAGGAGGAAGCGGTAGAGGGAAGGAACGGCGAGCAGGTGGGAGATGTGGGCCTGCTGGAGGAGGGAAGGGAGCAGGAGGAGGTGGTCGGAGAGGGGAGAGGGAGGGAGGACGAGGGTAGCGCCGGAGCAGAGGGACCAGAAGATGCCGGCGACGGAGCTATCGAAGGAGCAGGGGGAGAGGAGGAGGAAGCGGGAAGGAGGGAGGTGGCGGTAGTAGAGGAGGCGGGAGAGGGTAGAGGCGAGGAGATTGGCGTGAGAGATGGAGACGGCTTTGGGGGAGCCGGTGGAGCCGGAGGTGAAGATGAGGTAGGCGAGCTGGTCAGGGGAGCCGGACCAGGGGAGGTTGTCGCTGGGGAGGGAGGAGAGCTGAGCGAGGAGGGAGGGGGAGTCGAGGCAGAGGAGGGAGGTGCAGGGAGGGAGAGCGGGCAGGGAGGAGGCGAGGGACTGGGAGGTGAGCAGGAAGGAGGGCTGGATGTGGGAGAGGAGGGCGGAGAGGCGGGCGGGCGGAGTAGAAGGCTCAAGGGGGAGGTAGAAGGAGCCGGCTTTGAGGACGGCGAAGAGGGCGATGAAGAAGGAGGGGGAAGGAGGGAGAAGGATGGCGACGGGGGAGTCGGGGGAGAGGCCGAGGGAGAGGAGGAGGCGGGCGAGCTGGTTAGCCTGGGAGTTGAGGGAGAGGTAGGAGAGAGAGGAGCCGGAAGGGAGCTGAAGGAGGGCGCAGGAGGAGGGAGAGCGCAGGACCTGGGCTTCGAAGAGGAGATGAATGGCAGGGACGGGAGCAGGCGGGAGGGAGTCGGGAGAGGGATTGAAGGAGACGAGGAGTTGGTGGAGTTCGTCGTGGGAGAGGAGCTGGAGAGAGGCCAGGGGGCAGGAAGGGGAGGAGACGAGGGAAGAGAGGAGGGTCTGCCAATGGCGGGCGAGCCGGACGATGGTCTCCTCCTCAAACAAATCCCTGCTGTATTCAAAGCGCCCGATGAGAGTGCCATCAGGCCGCTCATCCACCTCTAGAGAAAGGTCGAATTTAGACGTCCCCGCACTTACATCCATCTGAGTAATTGTCCACCCGGAAGGCAATACAGGTAAATGAGGCTCAAGTGTCAAAGCCACCTGGAACAGCGGATTCCACGCCAGAGATCGCTCAATCTGTAGCTGCTCCACCAGATAGCTGAACGGTATATCCTGATGAGCAATTGCCCCTATAATCCTCTCCCGAACCTGTTGCAGCAGCTCACGGACGCTCAAGCTATCGGTCAACTTGCAGGCGAGCGGCAGCGTATTCAGAAAATAACCAGGCATCCTGGCAAACTCAGGTCGCTGCTCGCGGCTACCCAGCACGGCCCCAATCACAATATGCTCCTGACGAGTGTAGCGATAGAGCAGAGCTTGTAATGAGGCCATTAAGACCATATAGAGCGTCACCCCCTCCTCGCGGGCCAGCCTTTTAATGGCCTCTGCTAGCTCCCTGCTCAGCCGAAACGGCACCATTCCCCCGCGGAAGCTCTGCACTGGTGGCCTGGGGAAATCCGTCGGTAAATTAATCAAAGCGGGGACCCCTTCGAGCGCCTGTCGCCAATACGCAAGCTGCTCATCAAGCAAGCGCTCATGGAGAGAAGCTTGCTGCCAAAGAGCGTAGTCGGCATACTGGTGAGCCGGCTCAGGCAAGGAAGCCGGGCGCCCGGAACACAGTGCCTCATAATGTTCCCATAGCTCTGGTAAAAAGATCTGATAGAGAGTCACCCCATCGAAAATGATATGATGCAGTGTTAAATACAGGCGATGGAGCTGATCTTCGAGCTGGACCAACAGACCACGCAGCAAGGGACCGTTTGCCAGATCGAAGGGAAGGCGGGCCTGTTCTTCCGCCAAACGTCGTGCTTCTGTCTCACGTTTCTCCGGTGGCAGAGAGCGTAGATCAACAAAGGGCAGTTTAAGCGGCTTGAAGGGATGAACCTCTTGAACAGGTTGGCCATCCTTCTCTGGAAAACTGGTGCGCCAGATCTCATGGCGGCGAATGAACTCATTGAAGCTCTGCTCAAACAAATCGCGATCCAGTTGTCCAGGGAGGTGCACAGTCACACACTCGTTATAGACCGGCCTGTCCTTAATGAGCTGAGACAAAAACCAGAGCTGTTGCTGTCCAAGCGATAGAGGCACACACTGACCTGGCTCTCGTCGAGGGAGCGGCGGAAGGAGTTTATGCGCCAGCGGCTCACCGACCAATTTTCCCTGCCGCAGTTGTTCTATCAGCAATTGACGTACATCAGCTGAAGAATGATTATCGCTCATTATTCACCTCTCACCTTTCCCAAGATACCAGCAAATGTTTGAGACCACGCAATCCGAGATTCTCGCGCCAGACAAGCGGGCCTGGCTCCAGCCGTAGGCCGGGCAGACGACGCACAATTAGCTCAATAGCAGTCTGACCCTCAATGCGTGCCAGGGCGGCACCGAAACAGAAATGGCTACCCCAAGCAAAAGCCACATGGCGATTATCCTCGCGTCGAATATCGAGGCGGTCGGGGTCCGGGAAGCGCTCCGGGTCGCGATTGGCAGCTCCCATCACTGCGATCACCGCATCGCGTTTACGAATCTTCTTCCCACCCAGTTCTGTATCCTCGGGGGCCAGACGAGCAGTATGCTGGCTGGGACTCTCGTAGCGCAGCAACTCCTCCACTGCCGAAGGGATCAGTGAGAGATCTGCGCGTAGCAAAGCAAGCTGATCAGGGTGGCGCAAGAGGCTCAGCACGCCATTCCCGATGAGGTTAGTAGTTGTCTCCTGCCCTCCCACCATCGTAATAATGGTATTTGCGATAACCTCTTCCTCGCTCAGGCGATCACCATCGATCTCAGCTGTGAGGAACGCATGAATCAAGCCCTCACGCGGGTGGCGCTCAATGTCTCTAATAGCTGAGCGGAAATAGGCTGTCATCTCATTCAGGCTCCGAATCACCTGAGCCACCCGATCTGGATTATGCTGAAAATTCCCGAGCACCTGAGCGAAGTCGGCGGACCAGGCTGTCAACTGTTGCCAATCCTCGGTAGGCACACCGAGCATCTCTGCAGTGACGATAGCGGGCAGAGGATAAGCCAGGTCCGCGATCACATCCATATGTCCCTGAGCCTGTACTCTATCAAGCAGGCTGTTGGTGATATCGCGAATATGCTCGCGGAGCGCTGCCACCCGTCGTGGAGTAAACGCCTTTGCTGCCAGGCTGCGTACCCGCGTATGGGCAGGTGGGTCCAGAAACAGCATCTGCTTCACCATTACGCGAGCCAAAGGAGTTAACGCCTGCATCCCCATAGCCTCTAGCTGCTCGGGGGTTGGCGTTCGCTGCGCGGAGAAGCGCTGAAAAACCGTGATCACATCCGCATAGCGTGTTACCACCCAGGCATGCAGAAAGGGGTCCCAATGGACGGGGTCCTCCCGACGCAAACGGTGGTAGAGCGGATAAGGATTAGCCAGGACTTCTGGATCAAGCAGATGATAGAGACTCAGTGGTGGTTCCTGCTGCTGTCTTACCGACCTCGGCTCCTGCATAATGGTCTTAGGCTCCTCTATCTAGGCGCAAGGCCATTGGCTTGGTTGGCCTTGCCTTGGCAACAACCACTTTTCCTCTCGTAGCGTCTTCTCTTCACGTCTTGTTACTTCAAGCGGCCACCGTGCTGCCTGCTCTCTCCCCCTACCCGAGCAGCCAGCACAGGACCCAAGCCGCTGCATCTCAACTGTGCTGCAGCTGCTCTAGCAGATTGCGCGCCTCCTGCTCACTCAGTGCCTCCAAACGCTCAAGCAAGAGCTGCTCAATCCTCGCGGCGAGCTGGCGTACTGTTGGAGCGGTAAACAACGTATGCAGCGAGATCTGTACTCCAAACAGCTCGGTCAGGCGCAAGATGAGCTGGGCCCCAAGCAACGAATGACCACCGAGCATGAAGAAATTAGCTGTGACATCGATATCCGTCCGACCCAGCAACGAGCAGACCACCTCTGCCACCTTTTGCTCAATGGCATGAGCGGGCGCCGAGGCACCTTCTGCTGATGGAAGCGTTGCTGAATCTGTTGCCGTTTCCTGTAAAATCTCACAGGCGCTCGGGGGGGGCAGCGCAGCCCGGTTGATCTTCCCATGAGCGGTCAGAGGCAGTGTCTCCAAACGCACAAAGACCGAAGGCAGCATGTAGTCAGGCAATTGCCTGGCCAGCGCCATCCGTAGCTGGGTAGAGGTGAGTTGTACATCCGGCGCTGTGACCACATAAGCAACCAGTTGCTTTTCACCGGGCCGCTCCTCATGCGCGACAACCGCGCTAGCAGTGATTCCCGGCTGCTGATTAAGCACGGTAGCAATCTCATCTAGCTCGATGCGATAGCCACGCAGCTTGACCTGATTATCCAGGCGGCCCAGAAAAGCGACCTGGCCATCTGGCAAAAAGCGCGCGCGGTCGCCCGTGCGATACATACGAGCACCAGGATGGCAGGAGAATGGATCGGGCAAGAAACGCTCAGCGGTCAACTCTGGACGCCCTCGATAGCCGCGCGCCACACCCTGGCCGCCGATATACAGCTCACCTGGCATCCCCCAAGGGACAGGCTGTAACCTTTCATCAAGAATGTAGAGAGACGTATTATCGATGGCCCAACCGATGGAAGGTGGCTCTGCTAGAGGCTCGCTGGCCGGCGGCACCGGACCAGAGGTTGCCACGACCGTCGTCTCAGTCGGCCCATAGTTGTTGACCAGAGTAAACGGCAAGCCGGGGCGTGGATAACGGTGCAAGGTATCAGCGCCTGTCAGGAGAAACCGCAAAGCGGTGTCTGCAGGCCAGGGGAGCTGAATCGCCTGCTCGGCCAAGGGCGTAGGCAGAAAGGCGATCGTAATGCCCTGCTCGACCAGCCAATCGCGCAGTGCGGGCGCCGAATGGCGGATCGTATCGGAAGGCAGATAGACAGAAGCGCCGCAGGTCAGATAGGGCCAGATCTCCCAACCAGTCGCGTCAAAAGCGGGGCTGGTTACCTGGCTGGCCCGATCTGCGGCACTCACAGCAAAAGACCGCTGATGCCAGAAAATCAGATTCAATAAGTTATCGTGCGTGACCTCCACGCCCTTGGGGCGCCCGGTTGATCCCGAGGTATAGATCACGTAGGCCAGATCGTCTGGTCCAGCTTGCTCCTCCTCAACCTC
Source organism: Thermogemmatispora argillosa (assembly GCF_059696725.1). Taxonomy (NCBI): domain Bacteria; kingdom Bacillati; phylum Chloroflexota; class Ktedonobacteria; order Thermogemmatisporales; family Thermogemmatisporaceae; genus Thermogemmatispora; species Thermogemmatispora argillosa. Next base: position 4,968,057 of record NZ_AP019377.1, read on the forward strand.
CCCTATCGGCTGGACGGCTAACTGACCGGCATCCCGGTCCAGACAAACGAGCTGCCCTGGAGGGAGAATAGCACCTTCCTGCTGGAGCTGGTTAGCCAGGCGGGCAACCGTGACCAGTATAGGTGCTTGAGCATCCTCCAACATGAAAGAGAGGCGCTCGCGCGGATACGACGGATCTAGCGGCACATAGGCCCCACCCGCTTTGAGGATCGCCAGCAGACCTACGATCAGCTCAGGTGAGCGCTCCAGATAGAGGCCGACCGCTACCCCTGGGCGGACACCACGCATGCGTAAATAATGGGCAAGCTGGTTGGCGCGTCTATTCAATTCCTGGTAACTCAAAGTGACTTCCGCTGTCACCACTGCCGGTGCCAGCGGGCGCTCTTGCGCCTGTTGTGCGACGAGAGCGGGTATACAGGCATCGCGTGGATAATCTCGCCTGCTCGCCAGCCAGAGGCTGGGTGGCTGATCTACTTTGCTCTCTGGGAGACAACCGGGATGCTCCGCCGTTACACCTCTTGCCATCACTGTCTGCGCATGAAATTGGCTACTGTGAACCTCTTTTCTCTCAAAACTCATAAGAAGGACTTACTCCTGCCAAAATAGAGATCGCGCTATAACCACCTATCCCGGGAAAAGATCGCTCTCATCACCAGATATTGATCGAGCGTAGACAGGCAGCAACCATATGCTCACAGCTTTGAATCGAAGCATCCTTCTCTACTTTCATATCCCAGGACCTGTCATCACGGCTTGCTCTCCCGTTATCCCTGGCGCTTGGGCCAGAGGCGGCGCACAACCAAAGAAGCGCGCCTTCTAAGGATGACTTGAAAAAATAAGGAGAGGAAGAAGGACGCTAGATAACAGTATACTGCTCTAGTGGCTGCAAGTCGCCGCTGGGATAGCTCTTTTGACAGAATATGATTGCCGTCTTTCTCGGCAATCATGACCGCTTTCGAAGGTATCTAATCCAGAGAAGCTGGCGTCTGCTGCTCCGCCGCTCTCCAAACCTGCTGGCAAGCGGCGATACCCTGGCGGATGCCCTCCTGAATGGCGCGATTATTGGCAGGGGTTTGAGTTTGAGGGCCATAGAGATTGGCGTCCCAGCCGTAATAGGCGATGCCGATAGCTCCATGCTGGCAGAAGCTCTGGCTTTGCTGCACAATATCAGCCGTATTGGGCAGCGGCCAACTCAGGCCGGCGCGCGTCGAAGGGCCGCCGAAGGCCTGGGCGATGCCGATGAGAGGGGTCTGGGTATAGTCCCACCCTCGTTTTTCCAGGCTGGCGAACATAGCGTTCAGCGTGCTGCGCATCGACCAATCGTAGTGGTTCGCTGAGGCATCTTCCTGGGCTTGCAAGACCGTAAAGATATAGAAGCCGATCATATCGCAGCCCTCGGAGGTAAAATTAGCGGCAACCTCATCATGCCAACCAGTATCGAAGCCTGAAGGGAGCGAGGCCCCGAAGCCGCAGATCGCGGGACGCTGGGGCGTATATTGCTGAATCAAGGCATGGAACTTCACTAGCAGCTCGCGCGCGCTACCCGGGTCCCACAGCACCCAATCATCAAGTACCCAGTATCCCAAGATCAGAGGATTCGACTGGACCTCTTCAAGGTGCTGCTTGACAAGCTGAAGCAGGGCCTCCTCGCTGGCGATCGGCACGGAGTCCCGTCCGCAATAGGGGTGAGCGCCTGGTGGGGGTGGCTTCACCGTTTTAGTGCGATGACACTCATAATACTGCAGGTAGCTAGAGATATAGCCATCGATGACTTGCATGTGAGCTGCCTGCAAGGCCTTGCCTAGCTCGCTCTCTGGTGAAGGAGGATCGCCATATTCGAACACGACCCGAATACCGAGAGAAGCTGCTTGGGCTACTTCGGCTGGTGTCCCAACGGTAAAGCCGCCGATCAGATGCAGATCTTTAAAGCGGCTCCCCTGGCCGCTAGTCGTATTCAACTGATTGCTGGCTGTCAGCTGGGAGATCAACGGTGAGTGGGTAATAAGCCACCAGGGATGGAGCAGCAGGCTCGCTCCTACAAGGATAGCTACAACTAGCACGCTGAGCAGCAACAGAGCATGCTTGTGCTCGTGATAGACTTGCCTCATAGGTTTCGCTCCCTGTTCAGTTCGTAGACAACTGTCAGGATAGGCTACGGCCCGCTGCGCTGAGCCTGGAACGGGCAGAACTGGCGCCTAGGGGGTCTCTGGCTCTGGTTGGCTCGCTTGATGTGCTTGGCTCAGTTGGCTAAAAAGTTTGGGCAGAAAGGTTCTGGCCAGTTCCAGATTCCCTTCGTAGCTCCGATAAAACCAGCTTTCTAGTTTTTGCCTGGGGGTGGCGCCCTCAGCCACCCACCAAATCGGATGAGTTAACAGCTGAATGGGTTTCCCTTCACGGAAAGCTGTTGATTGCAGCGGATGACCGTAGCGCCAGCGCCCTGTAGAGTCGCTGATATAGGCAAGATCGCCGCGCTGCGCTAGGTGGTAGACCCGATAGATCGGTCTGGCTTGCTCCACCGGAATGCTGGCGAGCGTGCGCGGGCTGTGGACGCTGGCAATCTCACGATTCACATACGGGTAAAAGTGTGCCAGGATCTCTATTTCATGTTCTACATCAAGATACTGACCATGATGATCCTGGAGATCGATGTGAAGGGCAATATCATGCCCATAGGCATGCATCTGATCCAAAAAACGCGCACTTTCTGTACTCAGTACATTATAAAAAGGAGACGATAACATGACAAAATAGGTGGCTTGGAAACCTAATGCGTGTTCAAGGCGCGCAATCTCCCAGGCTGCTTTTAAGCTAATATCGATGTCATGCCTCAAAATAAGGACCTTCTCTCCTCGCTCTAAGCGCTCTTCAAGGCCATTGAAAAGCGAGCAATGGTAACCTTGATTGGCGAAAGCCAGGAGCAACTGACGATATCCTTCTAAAGTGAAGTCTTCCACTACTTTCTACCTTCTTCTAGTAGAATTGTTTCTTTATTTATCTCTGTCACGATCGATTGATACAGGTCAAGTAAACTTTGCTGCTCCTTTTCCCAGTGCAGCTCGTTGGCTGCGGCCTGCAAGGCGTTCCTACGCATAGCTGTCAGAGTCTCCGGGTGGGAAAGCATCCCATTAATAGCCTGGGCGATCGCCTCCGGTGTCAACTCGTTCACCACCTGTCCCAGCCCATATCTCTCTACCAGCTCCACAACCGCAGGCAGAGCTGAGGTCAGGACAGGCACGCCGGCCATGATATACTCGAACAGCTTATTCGGCAAGAACATGCGCACATTCAGCGAATAATCTGGCGAAGCAATGAGCAGGCCCAGATCTGCCGAAGCGGTCCAACTCAGCAGCTCGCGGTAGGGAACAGCGGGCAAAAGCTTCACGCGATCACCAACCTGTTCCTGTGCGATGAGCCGCTCCAGCTCCTCAGCGGCATTACCTAATCCCTTCCCCAGGAGCACAATCACGATCTCAGGGTCAAGGTAGCGGGCGGCTCTCACGAGCAGATCCAGTGAGCGATTAGCCTGGAAACGTCCCTGGTAAAGAGCGACGCGCATCTGAGGTGCCAGTCCTAGAGCCTCATGCAGTCGTCTCGTGCGAGCTACCTTCTGATAGGGAGGAATGTTACGCACGAGCGCCAGGCGTCGAAGCCGGTAGCGACGCTGAAGCTCCTCGACGATCGGCGGCGAGACGGTAATCACGCCATCGCTGGCTGGAATCATGACTTTTACCAGGAGAGCCAGCATATGATGCAGTAAGCGCCGACCTCGGCTCATCGAAGACAGCGGGTGCTCCTCCAGCGGCATCTCATGGGCCTCAAAAATCAAGGGCTTCCGGCGCAGGCGCGAGGCCAGATAGCAGGCTGGTAAAGCGGCGACGTCATGGGCGTGGTAGAGATCGGCATCCGTCTTGAGCACCTGCCACAGGCTGCGTACAAAGATCGTCGCCGCTCGTAGCAGCGCCTGTCGTTTAAAGCGTGACGAGAAGAAATCAGGAGCCAGCCGCACATGGTGCAAGCTGATGCCCTGCAGGTTCTCGCACGCGGGTTTGTCGCGTGACTCCAGATCCACGATACTGACCTGGCAGCCGGCGGCGCTCAGGGCTGTAGCGGCGCGCATCACACGCACATCGCTACTTCCCTGGCCCAGCACATGCATACAGATCCGCAAGGGGGGGAAGCCCCTGGTTGCGCTTCCGGCCCTGGTGGTCTCTACCTCTGTGCTCAAGGCAGCGCGCTGCTCGTGCTCGCTAGCTAGCAGCTCACTCATCGTAGTCATCCCTCCTGCGCTGACCACGGCAACGGCGCGCTGGCTAGTGTCGTTGGCAGCAGAGCCTGATAGAGTTCAAACAAATGAACTTGCTCGCGGTTCCAATTAAACTCATTTTTCGCGAGTTTCAAGGCATTTTGTCGCATTTCTTCCAAAGCCTTATCGTCGTGAATGACACGGTTGATCGTCGCGGCTACGATTGCTGGATCGCGTGATGCTTCAACCACCCCCACATGGTGGGTGCGGATGAGTTCAGCAATCACATCAAGCTGGGAGCTGAGCACTGGGAGGCCGGCCATCAGATACTCAAAGAACTTGTTGGGCAGGCAGTAGCGAATACTGAGCGAGTAGTCGGGGGGGAATAAAGTCAAGCCAAGATCTGCGGAGGCTGTCCAACTCAGGAGTTCCTCGTAGGGAACAGGCGGCAGCAATCTCACGCGCTCCTCCACGCCAAGCTCGCCAATGAGCTGCTTCAGTTTCTGATGGGTAGGCTCCCGAGCTGCTCCCAGCATCACGATCACTACGTCTGGCTCAAGGAAAGGAGCCGCACGTACGAGCAGATCGAGACCACGATTTTCCTGAAGATTCCCCTGATACAGGGCGATCCGAACATTGGGTGATAAACCCAGTTTTTCCCGTAAAAGATTGGTGCGTTCAACCTGCCGGTAAGGGGGAACATTACGCAAGAGTGTAACATGCTGGCCCCCGTACTCGCGCTCGATGAAGGCCACGATCGGCGGAGAAACGGCGATCACTCCCTGGCTGCGACGGATAAGATAGCGCAGCACCCGGCGCGCGATGGCGAGCAAGCGCGGCCAGCGTTGGACTGCCCGGTCTGAAAGCGGCAATTCGGGCGAGTCAAAAATCAGAGGCTTATGGCGCAACTTGGCGGCCACATAGGCGGCGGGCAGGGCATGCTCCACAAAGGAGTGATAGATGTCGGCCTCTTCGCGCAGCAAATGAAGGGCGGCCAGCACATTGGCTCGCAGCAGCTTCACTAGAAACCAGGGTTTAAAGCGAGCAGAAACGAACCAGGCGGGCATGATGATATGCTTCAGAGTAATCCCCTGGCGCAGCTCTTGGGGAGGAGAGGAGGGTGATCCTACTATATCTACCACTGTGATCTGTAAACCTGCTTGCTTAAGAGCTGTCGCTGTACGCCACAAGCGAGCGTCGCCTGCGGCAGGGGCGAACCTGAGCATGACGACGCGCTGCCCCTGGAAAAGCGGCTGTGGGCGAGCTGTCACGTCGGAGACATCGGTGAGCATAGTCATATGCTTCTCTTCTCTCTCCTTCCTGAAAGGGCATGGCGCAGACGAGCAAGCTGCCGCACTGGCAGGCGCGCCAGCATCAGAAGAATAATGGCATAAGCCAGCCAGGTCAGCCCGTAAAAGATGGCGGCGCCCACTGGATCGAGGTTTTGAGCCAAGAAGGCTGCTCCCACGTAGAAGACAATCCCGAGGACCAGGGCGCTGAGAAAGAACCCGATTTCAAAGGGCACGGGGTACATCTGATTGTTTACCAGATAGGCGAGCAGCGAAAGGAAGGCGTAGGCCAGCAGCGTTGCGAAGGCTGCCCCTAGCGCTCCCATAAGTGGGATCAGTACCACATTCAGAACGACATTGAAAATAGCGGCTTCAGCAGTAAGGACTACTGCATACCAGGTTTTTCTCTTTATCGATATTCCTACGTTGAAGACATTATAGATGCCGTAGAAGACCATTGACATAGCTACCAAAGAAATCACGGGAGAAGCTCCATGATAGCTTGCCGGAAAAAGGATCTCTAGCAGAAACTTACCGGCGAGAGAGAGACCGAAAGCAGCCAGCAAAAGAACCACACTGAACCAGCGGAAGATTAATTTGAAGAGCTGAGGAGCATCGCGGCGACGGGCCACAGAGAACATAGTTGTAGGCCAGGCCAAATTAAACGGTGAAATCACCAGTACCCCCAGGACATTCCCCAACGTGTAGGCAATGGAATAGCTGGCGGTCTCAGCCAACGATCCAAAACGGCTGAGCAGATAGCGATCCGAGAGTTGCAACACCCAGACTGAAATAAAGCTGGCTACCAAAGGCACGCCGAAAGACAGCATATTGTGAGCCATCTCCCGATCGAAATCCAGGCCTGCCTCCCAGAGGATCACAGGGAGCATGCCGAACACTACCACAGCGTAGCCGCTGGCTGTACCTAGCAAGGCGCCAGTCATTCCCAGGTGTAAAGGTCCCACAAAGAGGAGAGTGGCAAGCAATCCCACCAGCAGGTTAGTGATCGAGAGGGTAGCATAGAGGGCTGGGCGATTCTCGGCGCGCAGCCAGGCCAGACCTGGCACACTCAGATTCTGCAGCAGCACGACCAGCGCTGCGGCCTGAACCGGAGCCGTTAGCAGGGCCGATTGAAAGAGCAACGAAGCTAGCAGAGCTGCTCCTAGCGACATGGCTAGCGTCGCAGCGATGGAGATGACCAGCAGAAGTGCTACTAGCGTTGAGAGCACGCGCAATCGCTCACGGCGTGATTCGTAGTCGTAGCCATAAGCGCGGAAAAAAGCATTACCCAGGCCGAGCTGAGTGATCCCGGCGATCAGAGAGATGGCCGAGAGCAGGACGGACAATGCGCCATACTCATCGCGCGAGAGGGCGTGCGTAAGAAAAGGAGCCAGCACCAGCGAGGTGAGTGGGCCGGCTAGAGAGGAGAGGGCATAGATCCCGCTGCTCTTGACCAGCCTTCGAAGCTGACCAACATAGTCATTGCCCTTGTCTTGCGCTGGTGTTGGGGCGCTGGCCCTTGACCTTGATATCGTTGATGGTGATGGGGTAGGTAGCGCTGGCTGCGCTGGCGGCATGGGCCGGACGACCTGCGCTGATGGCAGCGACTGATAACCGGAAGCATACTGCGGATATTGTGGCCCCGGATAGACTGGATAGGGCTGCTGCGTTGTCGGCTTCAATCCTCAACTTCCCCCTCTCGGCCAGTGTGAGCTGCCCTTACCTTTCCCTCAAGAAGCTGCTCCAAATTGGCCCAGCCAGAGGCCCGCAGCAAGACGCGACGAAAGGACTCGGGGCTATGGTGATCCGCTATATAGGCCCGGGCAGCCTGCCCCATCTGGCGACAAAGCGTAGGATTTTCGATCAGGCGCACAAGCGCTCTCGCCGTCTCCTCCACATCAGCAGGCTGTACGGCAATGCCGCGCCCCTCCGCCAGCAGCGCAGCATTCGAGGGCGGGCGAGTTGAAGCAATGACAGCGCAACCCGCCGCCATAGCTTCCAACACAGCCATTGAGAAGCAGGCTCCGCGAGTACTGGTGTAGAGGAAAATGTCGCTGATCGAGAGCAGATGAGCGATTTGCGGTGCAGACAGCTCTCCCCATAGAGAGCAATAGCTCTCTAGCTGGAGCCGTTGGATAGTCTCTTCGATCTCCTGGCGCAGGGGGCCTTCTCCGGCGATAATTAAGCGCACGCTCGCCCGTTGCGCATAGGGTAGCTGCTGCAGTGCACGGGCCAGGCTCTCCAGCGCGATATCTAAACCTTTCTCTGGGGTCAAGCGGCAGGCAATAGCCACCACCGTGTCCTCTGCTTGTAGCCCGTGCTTCTGGCGACGGCCCGCCCGTTCTTCGCGGGTAAGGGAGGGATAATACTCAACATTGACCATGCTGGCGAAGCGAACCACGCGACTGGCGGGAATGCCGAAACGTGCTGCCATTGTCTCGACGCCGTCTCCTGGAACGCCTGGGACCAGGTATTGATCGACAAAACGAGCTGCCAGCCGCAGCATAAGGCGATAGGAAGGCCAGTAGCACCACTCCTGGAGGCGCCCGATCAGACGGCGCAGACGGCTACGATGAGCGAGCAAATGCCTGCGCTCAGCCAGATGCTGCTGATGAACATCCTCTTGCAGCAAGGTCAAATGGCCATGATCGATGCAGACCACGCGTGCACCGCTCAGACGCGCCAGTGGCGCCGAAAGTAGCGCTGAAAAGACCGCATCCTGTGGCAATACCAGGTCAAAGCTTCTTCCCCGGCGCAGCAAGGCAAACAGCTTTGCCGTGCCAGCCAAAACGTAGAACCAGACAAAGGGGAAATGTGAGGCGCCCATCCAAGGGCGGCCAAAGCGATGAACCACGTACCGATCAGTTTCTTGCCCAGTAAGAGCACGGGTCAGATATTCCATCTGCCACAGATCCTGCGTAACCTGCTCGACTGCCTCTAGCACCGTCAGTACTCCCCCCATAGCGGGAAAGGCTGGCAGCGGGACGCAGACACGCAACTGCCCAGAGGCTGCCACTGGACGTGGAAAGAGGCGCGGTTGCCAGCAGTGCCAGACACGTCTGATGACTGCGCGCCCCAGATGCTGCAACTGATAGCGTAGGCGACAAAGCTTGCTTCCTGAGAAATGACTCCAACGGAGAAGGGCGCGAGCGCAAGCCTTGCTCTCCGTTGCAGTGCTCAAGGCGGACAACAAGACGCTCTGCAAAGCCAGTTCTTGGGGCGTGGCCAAGCTGCGTGTCGCCAGCTCACGATAAGGCCAGTAAGGCCCAGCAAACTCATCTAAACTCTGCTCAAAGGTTGCCAGAGCTTGCTGGAAAAGCTTGCGACTCTCCTCATCGCAGGCGGACCAGGATGCGACCAGCTCTTGGAGGCTCAGTAAGGCGAAGGCCATCCCATTGAAATGATGGAAGGCCGGATAGAGTGCTAGCTCCTCGAAAAAGATCCCCTCGGCATAGAGGGGGGTGCGAATACCACCATCCAGGATATCGCGATGGAAGGTTGCTAAACAGCGTGCCAGGGCTGCAGCATAAGCTGCCTCGCCTGTAATGCTGAGGGCGCGCAGCAAAACGGCCAGAGCGACACTCTGGACAGTGGCGGAAAGGCAGGGGACAGGTGCTTCGCCTGGACGCCTCGCCGTTAGTGGCCAGCCACCTGCTCGGGCGCCGATAGGCTGCTCCAGCGCCAGCAAATGGTTGGCTTCTTCAAGAAAGAGATGCTGCTCCTGTGGATCGTTTTCCTTCAAATAGCGATTCCAATGGGCCAAAGCGCGCCAGGCGACCTGTAGCTCAGTCGTGTGAGCAGCCGAGCTAAGGACTGCCAGGGGATGTTTCTGACAGTGTTCTAGAACCGCCACAGGGTAGGGACCGGGCCGTTGAGGGAGGTCCCCCGTCTGATGCTCACTACCACTACGTATTTCTTCGTACTCATAAGAGATAGACATCCGTCTTCTCCAGAGGCGCTTCTATCGAATAGCAGAGATCAGTCATGATTAGCAGGTTCTGCCGTTCTGGGGGTAGAACCTGAGTTCGTTAGCAACAAAGGAGAAGAAAGCAGGCCAAGCATCAGCCAGCCGAAGCAGGCCAGTGGTGGCAGCGTCCAGCCATTGATGCTGATGCTATTCACACAGAGAGCGCCGACGGCGGCCAGGCCTCCGGCGAGCAAGGCGCGATGGCGCTGATCACACAGCTGCCAGTGGCGCCAGCTTTTCCAAAGATAGCAAGCTAGAAGCGCTAGAAAGACCGCCAGGACGGGCAGGCCTCCCATCGCTCCAAATTCCAGGTACGAATCATGAGGGTGGGCTAAAGGCACATATTGTAGCGGCGAGCGATAAGCACCTGAGACCTGCATATAGATGCTCAGGCCAAAGCCCACCCCTGTCAATGGATAGGCCATAATCACATTCAAGCCAGTTTCCCAGGCGCCCAGACGTAGCGACAGCTCTCCCTCGCCGGTCAAGTGTGCAAAGAGGAGCTGGAGCTCATCGGAGAAGAAGAGAAGCAGAATCAGCGCAACCAGAAAGATACTCAGAGCAATCTGCAAACGTAGCCGCCAACTATCCACCAGAAGCAGAAAAAACACCAAGCCGCAGCAGGCTGCCACCCAGGCACCACCGCTGAATGTAAACAGCAAGGCTGGCCCAATAAGCAAGACCTCGCCGAGGTAGATCAGTCGAGCCAGCCACGAACGACTATGTGCATAGAGTCCAAGCGGAATAAAGATAACGAATGCAAAGAAAGTGCCATTCCAGTTAGGATCTATAAAAAAGCCACCGATGCGCTGGACCCCAGTCTCCCCGAGAGTGAAATTCGAGACACTCTTCAGAAAAGGATCGTGTAGAGAAGTGCCCAAGAGAAACTTGCCCGTTAGCTCAATTAAGAGAGTATGGGCAGCAAGCAAAGCTCCCAGACCGGCGAGGAGTTCCAGGGTCAGCCAGAGGCTTTTCAGATTACGTGCTGTATTCAAGCCCAACCAGAAAAAGAGGAAAGAACCAACAATGATATTGGGGTAATAGAAGAGAGCATCATCTAAGTTTGTTGCCCCTCGCAGAGAAGGGAAGATCGTGAGGCCCAAGAAGAGAAGCCAGAGCCACAAAGGGCGAGGCTCGGCCCAAGGGCGCTGCGACGAGCGACCGAGAAAGAACACAAGCAGGATGAGCAGCGTAAGTAGCTGGGCGGTCGCAATGAGCGACATATAAAAATCAAAGTAGAGGTGGACCAGAGCGACGATGATGGCGAGTGCCTCATCGTAGCGTAGGTAGAGCAGCAGACTGAGGAAGAGCAGGCCGACAAACATGACTGGGGCCATAGAGGCTGCCTGACGGGTCACGCTAGTTGAAGGGATAACAGTGCCTACCAGCAAAGGAGCCAAAACCTCCAGCATGCCCACGAGAATCAAGGCCCCAATCAGCAAGGCAGCGAGCCCCACGGAGGGAGTCGGCAGCTCCCTCCGTCCCTGTCCCCTTGACGTGGCTGACTGTCTCATCTTCTGAACGATGCTCATAGCAGCCTGGTCCTAGCGCTCTCCGCGCTGTCTATGGTGGGGTTCTATCGAAGGCATCTCCAAGGTTTTCAGCTCGGCGATATCCGAGCCGCGCTGTCCCGGGCGAGCGGAGGGAGCTCCGACTGACCCCTGATGCTCTGGTCCAGATTCCTGTTCACGTTGCGCCCACGGACTGGCGGTATCGGCGCGCTCGCGCTCACGCGTCAGCCGGGGACGCGCAGGCACTGGCGAACCCTTATCTGTCCCTGGCCCTGGCGAAGAACTCAGGACACGCTGGACCTGCGCAGGAGTCGCCGGCTCAGGCACTGGGTGACCTGTCCCACTGCGCTGACTAGAAGTGGCAGGAAGTCCCGATGAGAGCTGAGTAGAAGGAGAATCGCTCATCCCCTTCGCTAGCGCCTGTCTATGAGGAACCTCGCTCCCTGCCGCAGCGAGCTGGGCCCGCTCCGACCCCCAATGGCTACTAGAGGAGATCGCTCCCTCGCGTTCACCCTGCTCATCACCTGCCGCCTGGTAGTAGTAGGGAGTAATACCACCCCGTTGCTGTTGCTGCTTATTAACTACACAGCCAATAATGCGTACACCGGTCTGACGGAGGATTGCACGAGCCTGCCGAACATGCTCCTTGCGGGCACGAGTGATGTCAACTACCAGCAAAGTGCTATCGACCCGCGAAGCGAGAATACTCGCGTCAGCCAGACCCAGCAATGGAGGCGCATCGAAGATCACAATGTCGAAACAATAATCTGCCAAATTGGATAGCAAATTGCGCATGGCCTGTGAATCCAGCAGCTCAGGAGGATTAGGTGGAAGATGCCCAGCAGGCATGAGCCAGAGGCTAGGAGTGCTAGTCTCGTAGAGGAAGCTATCGAGAATACCGCCCTGCCCGATCGGGCGCTTGCGCGAGGACGAAACGCCTGGTAAAGGCGTAGTCGATGACTGGCTCATGGCCATAATGGCGCTGCTCAGGCCAGCTTCGGCAGCCGAGACGCCGAAAAGGCGGTGCAGCATGGGGCGGCGCATGTCAGCATCTACAAGCAGGGTGCGCTTGCCCGCCTTTGCCATAAAAATAGCCAGATTCGCTGCAACGGTGCTCTTGCCTTCTCCTGGTAGAGAGCTGGTAATTAAGAGGTAGTTTACAGGCGTATCAATAGAACAGAAGCCAATATTGGTGCGGAGGATGCGGTAAGACTCAATAAGGCCGGCGTGCTCCTTTGGATTAAAGATCTCCTTTTCCTCTGAGGAACGCACACGCCAAACGGTGGCGAGCACAGGATAACCAAAGAGCTGGGCAAGCAGTTCACCGGTACGAACTCGTGTGTCGAGCTGCTCCAGCAGCAGCGCTAGCAGGACACCAATGAGGAAGCCGGTAACAAGACCGGCGCCGGTGTTAAGCACAATTCGTGGCTGCGCGGGACTCGTCGGCGGAGTCGCCTGCTGGACGATACGCAGGAAATTGCCGTTTTCTGCTTCAGTTAACTCTAGTTGGACAAGCGCCTCTTGAACTTGAGAATAGCGATCCTGGAGAGCTTTGAGGCGTGCCTGCAGAATGCTAATCTGCTGCTGGTCTCCGCCAGTACTCTCAATTTTGCTGATCTGATTGCTAACGCTATTGATTTGCTGCTCAGTAGAAGTAAGTTCTTGCTGTAGCTGCTGTTGCGAACGCTGATTATCCTGCTGAATAGCAGCATCCTGCTGCTTGATGAAGGTTTGGGCGATGTCATTGGCCAAAGCGGCGGCCCGTGTCGGACTTTCATCCAACACAGAGACTTTAAACAACTGGGTATTTGTCTCCGTAGTGGCGGAAACGCGCGAGGCCAGGGTGGCGGCACTCAGGCCCGGATAATGAGAAGCCACCTCTGTAAGAACCGGCTGACTGGTGACCAGTGTTGCCTCAGTGTCGACAAGCTGGTCGCTAGCCAGGAGATTATTATAGTCAGCTAAATTGTTGCCTGTGCGGACCGTGACCTGCATCAGGACCGACGCCTGGTAGAGGGGGGTCATCAGCTTGCTGGCGATCAGTGCTCCTGCGCCGACCGCCACACAGCAGATGGCAACCAGCCACCAGCGCTTGGCTAGCACGGCTGCGTACTGAGCAATAGTCATTAGATGTTCCTCTCCTGCAGATACCTTTACCCTGTCGTCTGTGCTCTCGTTGTTATATGTATCGATCTTGGCCGAGAATTGTAAACTTCTAGAGAAAGAGTGGTAAGAAGGTCCTGTCCCCTGGAAGAACAGGTATGGTGCGAGGCTTTACCTGATCTTAACCTGCTGACCTCGTCGCCTCTTCGCCTGCCTGCCAGCCTTCCTCCGCGAGCGGCTGACCATCGCTCTGACTTTTATGACATGACTCTAGACTCCACGTAACTTGATCACTTCAATGATGGTTCTTAGAAGAATAAGTATATCTAGCATGCATGACTGATGTTTAATATAAAAGAGATCATATTGAAGCTTTTCTAGAGCTTGTTGGCTTGTGAAGGTATAGTGATATTTCACTTGAGCCCAGCCTGTCAGGCCGGGCGGAACAGACAGTCGACAGCGGTAAAAGGGAATAGTTTGTTCGAGCAGTTTCACAAACTCCTCGCGCTCGGGCCGAGGTCCAATCAGGCTCATTTCTCCGCGCAGAATATTCAAGACCTGGGGCAGCTCATCCAGGTGGGTGGCGCGCAAAAGGCGCCCGACGCGTGTCACGCGGGCATCATTTTGACTGGCCCAGATAGCTTTCCCTTCTGGTTCGGCATCGACCCGCATGGAGCGAAACTTATACATCTTGAACTTGCGGCCGTTCTTGCCCAGGCGCTCCTGGCAATGGAAGAGAGGGCCGGGCGAATCGAGACGGATCAGCAAGGCCAGGGGAGGGAGCAGTAGTAGCAGCAGTAGCAAGCCGGCCAGGCCAAAAGCGAGATCGAGCAACTTACGCCAGCAAAGGTAGAGGGGAGAGAGATTGGCTCCTGGCAAGGCAATATACCATTGTCCCCCGATCTGCTCCACAGGGATCTTGCCACTAACGTTCTCGTAGACACAGAGAGCAGGCACAAGCGAGATTCCCAAGTGCGTTCCTGTGATGGCCTCCTGCACCAGCGCTGGACTCTCCTGGTACTCAGTGGCCATGATCAGAACATCAACGGCTTGTCGTTCAATTAAGCGTCGTAGGGTGGCTCGCCCGCCGAGAATAGGCAAGGGCAACTGCCGCTCGGTATGGGTCTGCTGATCCTCTTCTTCAGCGATATAGCCTAAAATATCGATGGTTGAGCGCCTGGGAGCAAACTGCAGTTCCCGTGCTATTGCTTCACCGATGGTGCTGATACCGACAATCACTCCTTGACGTCGAAAGGGCGGCAGGTGCAGACACTGAGCAATAATCAGACGCCAACTCGCAATCAGAGGCACGCTGACCGCGGTGAAGGAGAGAATGGTGATCAGTAAGGCGCGCAAGGCCCGCCCTTCCAGGGTTGCGCTCAGAGCGAACCAGAGGCCGGCCAGAAGGAGCAGCGCCATCATCGCTCGTAGAGGGCTAACCAGGCGGCTCGACATAGCATTGAGGTCATAGGCGCGGGTTAAACGTGCTGCAAAGCTCCAGAGCAGGGCGGCGCAGCCGATCCAGGTGAGGTGCACTTCCCAGGGTGTGACCAGGCGGCTGCTACTTTCCGTCGGCTGCTTGCTCACCACGAACAGGATGAAGGTAGCCAATAGCAGCAAACTATCACCGCCGATCATGATGAGTCGCCAGTCATTGGGAGAGAGGCGCCGCCTGATCCGCAGCCTGAGCTGCCCCTGCTCGCATTGAGAGGCGGCAGACCAGGTAAGGGTAGCAGTGTTGCCGCGATAGGTACTCCTGGCTAACGGCTCTCTCTCCTGCTGATATTTCTGCTCTTCTAGCATGATTTGCCCTTTCTATCCCACTTATATCTATATATGATTTATCTGTATATAGCAAATTTGTCAGTATCTTGCTCATATTGAGGCGATTGTTTGGGCACTGAGGAAGGAGCTGGTGAAGTGGAAGAAGAGGACAAGAGGGCAGCGATTTGTCCATCGAGACGCGCACTCAACTGATCATAATCAAAGCGCTCTTCGGCCAGGGCGCGCCCGCGGGTGCTGAGGGCCTGGGCCAAAGCCGGCTGCTCGTAGAGCTGTAAGATCGCTTGTGCCAGAGCCGTAGGATTTTCCGGTTCGACGAAGATAGCAGCTCCGGCCTCTTCAGCCAGACGGCGGGCCTCCCCATCGACGGCTAACAGAATTGGGCGTCCGCAGGCCAGGGCCTCATACATCTTGCAGGGCAAGGCACCCTCGAAGAGAGGGAGCTTGCGCATAATGATCAAGCAGGCATCGGCGGCGGCCAAGAGCAGAGGCACCTGCTCGTGAGGGAAGGGGTCCATGAAGATGACATTTTCTAGCCCGCGTCGGCGGGCCTCAGCCAACAGCTCGGGCTTAGCGCCGCCATCGCCGACCAATCGAATGCGAATCGCGGGATAGGCGCGCAACTGCTCGGCGGCGTCCAGGACTGTGGTCAGGCCGTGAGAAATACCAAGGGTGCCGGCGTAGAGCACAGTAAACGGCTCTTCCCAGCCCAATTGCTGACGGGCCTCGGCCTGGGGACGAGGGTAGAACTTGCGTGTGTCGACGCCATTCGTCAAGAAGAAGATTTTCTCTGGAGCCAGGCCGCGCCGCAGTAGCTGATCGCGAATGCCCTCAGTGAGTACCCAGACCAGACCGGCGCGCTCGTAGGAGGACCACTCCAGCCACTCAGCCAGGCGAATCAACAGACGGTTCCGTAGAACACCGAGCTGAACCGCCGACTCCGGCCAGAGGTCTGAGACGGTAAATATATAAGGGCAGCCTTTCCAGCGCGCGAGAAGACGCCCGGCAATGGCATTAAAAAGCGGATGCGACTCGACGATCAACAGATCGGGGCGCCCAACAGCATGCCCTCCCAGCACTGGGGCCAGGCAGCCAAAAGAGAGATGGGCGAGAATGCGCCGCAAGAAGCCCCGATTAGGACTCGTATAGCTCCAGATGCGCACGACGCGTACGCCTGCGCGCGTCTCCTCCTGAAGGAGACGCCCACGGTACTCGGGCGGCACTACACCGCTCGGGTAGTTAGGTACAGTCGTCAGAACAGTGACCTTGTGACCTCGTTCCACAAGATGCTCTGCATACTGACTGATGCGCGAAGCTGCAGCCCCCTTCTCTGGGGGATAATACAGGGTTAAAAATAGAATATATGCCATAGATTTTTCTATTCCTCATCTCATGCGAGGGCTAACACTACTCAAGCAGAGCGCTATTGCCGTTTCCTAGGGCATCCCGTCTGCTGCATGCTGGCCTGTAGCCGCTGTGGCATCCTGATGGGCGGCTGGGCCTTCTCTGCATCGAGAGGCCGCCAGCTTTCTCGCTCCGTCAGGGCAGCCGTCGCCGATCGCGAGATAGCGCATGCCGAGCGACTCAATAGCAGAACGCTGCAGGGCCAGGCGACCATCAAGCACCACCTGACAGCGTGTGAACGGACGGAAGTCAAAGGAGCGATAAGCGGTGTGTGCAGCTTGCAGAATAATAGCTGTAACTTCTGCAGCTCTCGACGGAGAGAAAGGCGTATAGCCGGCGGCGCGGATCTCTGCAGAACTGAAAAGCGGGTCATCTGCCAGTACCAAAGCCCCCCGCTCCTGGAGGGCCGCCTGCAATAAAGCTGCACTGCTGAAAGCTAACTCGCGTACATCGCCGCGGTAAGCGATCCCCAGAATCAGAATGGTCTGCCCACGTAAAGAACCAAGAGCCATTTCGAGACGCTGGACAGCGTAGGTAGCCATACTATCGTTAATAGCGCGGGCCAGGCGAGGAAGCTGAAGCAGCGGGGCCTGACCGTTGACCAACTCGCTGACCTCTTCTGCGCCAGCGAGCAAGAAATAGGGATAGACAGGGATACAGTGGCCACCAACACCGACGCTCGGGGTATGAATGTGTGAATAGGGTTGGCTATTCGCTGCGGCGATGGCCGCCTGTACATCCAGGCCATGCGCATCAGCGAAGCGGGCAAACTCGTTTGCTAGAGCGATGTTCACATCGCGATAGGTCGTCTCGATCAGTTTCACAAACTCGGCATCATCAGCTGAAGGCATCACAATGATCTCTGAGGTATCGAGCACCGATCGATAGAAGGCCACGGCCACAGCCGCACTAGAGGGATTGACCCCTCCCACGACCTTGGGATAGAGACGCAGATCGCGGAAAATCGTGCCTGACGAGACCCGCTCAGGACTATAAGCCAACCAAAAATCGGAGCCTGCCCGCAAGCCAGACACTCTCTCCAACAGCGAAGCCAAGCGGCGGGAGGTTGTTCCCACTGGCAGCGTAGTTTCATAGATGACCAGCGTATCGGGCTGGAGGCCCCTACCGATGGCACAGGTAGCGGCATCCAGAGCAGCAAAATTGACGCGATGTGCCTCATCGATCAGGACCGGGACGATCACCACAACCGCACGAGCCTGGCGGACCGCTGCCGTCGTATCGTTTGTTGCGCGCAAACGTCCCTCCCGTACCAACCTTGCCACCGCTTCTTCCAGACCAGGTTCTTCATGGATATGAGAACGGCCGGCATTGATCTGCTCTACGACCTCGGCATTCACATCGCAGCCAATAACCTGCCAACCGTGGCGTGCATACTGCACAGCCAGCGGCAACCCGATCTTTCCCAAGCCGACAACAGCCACTGTTGCGGGTGACAGGACTGGTACTGACTGGCTTGAAAGTTTTTCCTCCATATCCTTCTCTGCGCTGCAGTCTCTGATCCTCATCGCCACATCTCGCTTACCAGGCGAGAGGCTCTCTCCGCGTCCCTCTTTCGACCAACTGAGGGACAGGGGGAAAGGCTCAGAAAGAGCCTATCTCTGGGTCTCTTTCTCGCGAGAGAGGCCCAGCTTAGACCCTACTGATGGGCTTTGTTCAAGCTGGCCGGGCGGGGTGAGCAACTCCCGGGCCGCGAGACCGTTATTAGCCAACGCCGAAGCCAATAGCTGCTGAACCACTTTCAGAACAGCCAGGCCATCCTCGCCTGCAACCGCAGGGCTGCTATCGGCCACAATCGAGCGAATGACATCCTCATACTCACGGCGCAATGGCTCTGCCTTCTGGACCTTCAGACGGGTCATCGTGCCCTCGCTCACCCCTGTCAGTGAGCGCAATGCGTCCCAGGAAGTAGGGGTATAATCGTTTTCATAGAAAAAGACATCCTGGGTTAAGTAGTTCAGCAAGAACATGCCTTTCTCACCGGTGATCGTCAACTCACGCACCTTCGTGGGGGTCAGCCAATTGACATCAAGCACTCCCAGAGCGCCGTTGCTGAAGCGTAGCAAGCCCAATAACAAGTCCTCGCACGTATGATGAATATACTGCTGAGTTTGAGCCGAGACCTGCTTAATCTCGGCGTTCACCAGGTAGCGCATCGTATCAATCTCATGCGAGGCCAGGTCGAGAGTCACACCGACATCGCGGATACGCGGCGGGAAAGGGCCGATGCGTCGCGCGTGCAGATGAAAGATACGCCCGAGGGCTCCAGCACTCAAACGGCGCTTCACCTCTGTAACCGCAGGGTTAAAGCGCTCGATGTGGCCCACAGCCAGGCGAACATTGCGCTGACGCGCCAGCTCGATTAAGGCTTCGGCCTCTTCAACCGTGCTTGTCAAAGGCTTCTCAACCAAAACATTGAGGCCGAGATCGAGGGCAAAAGCTGCTACCTCGCAATGGAGGTGAGTCGGAACAACCACAGCGACCAGCTCGGGACGTTGCTCGTCCAGCATCTGGCGATAATCGCTGTAGCCAGCGATATGGAAGCGCTGCATAGCGCGCTGCAAGACAACCGGATTGGTTTCAGCGACAGCCACAAGCTGGACCGAGTCCTCCAGCTCCTTCAAAACACGCAAATGGTTCCAGCCCATTGAACCGGCCCCTACCACGGCCACTCTCAAGCGCATAGGGCGATCACCTCCCGAGCGATCGTCTCCAGATCATCCTGACTCAGGGCGGGATGCACTGGAAGCGAGAGCACCTCACGCGCTGCCCGTTCTGTCTCTGGTAAGCGTGCCAGAGGGCTATCTCCCCGTACGCGCACCTGCTGTTCGGGATTCACCACATAAAAGCGCTCCGCCTGGCTGCGGTAGAAAGGTTGTTGATGGATAGGCAGCGGATAATGAACCGCAGTCGCGATGCCACGCCGCTCCAGCTCGGCAGCAACCTCATCGCGTCGCGCAGGAACACGGATCGTATACTGATGATACGTATGGCGGCAGCCTGGGCGCGTAACCGGGGTCTGCACGACACCCGCTAAACGCTGGTTTAGATAGGTAGCATTGGCAATGCGTCGCTGGGTAAATTCCTCCAGCTTCGCTAGCTGCACCAGACCGAGGGCGCCCTGCAAATCAGTCATGCGCAGATTGTAGCCTAACGCTACCTGATAATAGCGGCTGGCCTGACCATGATTGCGCAAAAGGCGGAGACGTGCGACCACCTGGGGATCACTGCACGTGATCATTCCCCCCTCGCCAGTCGTCATGTTCTTTGTCGCATAAAACGAGAAGCACCCGGTACCAAAGCTACCCACCGGCTTATTGGCGAAACTGCTGGCATGGGCCTGACAGGCATCCTCGATCAAAATCAGGTTGTGGGCCTCGACCAGCGGTAGCAAGCGGCCAAGGTCGCAGGGATGGCCATAAAGATGCACGGGGAGAATAGCGCGCGTGCGCTCAGTGAGGGCCAGCGTCACCTGTGAAGGATCAAGGGTATAGGTTTCTGGCTCGATATCAACGAAAACGGGAGTAGCTCCTGCCTGCAGGATCGCATTGGCAGTAGCCACGAAGCTGAAGGCTGTGGTGATCACTTCATCGCCTGGGCCGATACCGTGGGCCAAGAGAGCGAGGTGAAGGGCCGCCGTACCTGAAGAGACAGCTACAGCAGCTCCGACCTGGCAGAGTTCGGCAAAACGCTGCTCAAATGCTGCAACATATTTGCCCTGAGCAAGCAAGCCCGAGGCCAGTACTTCACGAATAGCAGCCTCCTCCTCAGCTCCCAACAAGGGGCGCGCAATCGGAATCATCGCTTTCTCTCTTCTCACTGCACCATCAATCAGCTGCGGTCAGCTCGGCCTGTTGTGAACCGAGCGGAGCAGTGCTAGAGCCGTGGATCTCTCACTCACTGGTCAGCGGCAAGATGCGGGAGGCGGCTTCTGTCTGTTCGGCGGTCGGCATGCGTCTCAAAGCTTGCATGCAGGCCAGATGATGGTTTTTATAACATAAGCCAAGGAAGCTCGATGCTCCTGCGCCACCCGGCAACACGCTTTTTTCTACTTATTGGTCACTATCTGATCAATATTGAGAGAATAGTCCCTTCCACCAGCAAGCGCTATGTACTGTGTACTGATGCTGCCACAGCTTACTATTCACGGCGCTGCCACACTGTCGAAGACCAGTATAACTGACCTCTTTGCAATTGTCGTCCTGTTAATGGCTATTTTTCCGGGAACTGATAACCGTTTTTTTCGGCAACATATACCGCTGGCGCTGGTTAACAATTACACACCGCTCGCCCGCCCTTGACAGTGATCAAGGATCGTCAAAGGGCTTCCGAAGCCGGGTGAGCCGAGGTAGCGCTTGCAGGACCTCCCTGGCCATTCTGGCTACTCGCCTATGTCCTGTCAGATACCTGTGCTATATATCCTCAGCGAAGGCTCTGATTGGAATGTGTCAATGCGTTCATGCGCATTCCAGGCCGGGCCTGGGGCGGCGCTCTCCGGGGCAGGACGAGCAGCGTGGTCGCTCAGGCTCGGACGAGCAGGCAGATAGCCAGGCGATAAGTAAGTGCTCCCTGCTTGGGCAGAGCCTGACTGGACGGTGGAGGAGGCCAGTGGCTGGCTGCGCTGGGGATCTCCACCGTGGCTAGATCCGGGTTGTCGCCTAAGCGTGTATGTTATGAAGGAAAAACGCTATGTCAGAGCAGGTATTAACTCATTTTAGAAAACGTCGCAAAGGTGCGGAGACGCGTATTCTCCATTTCGCTTTTCAGGACCTTTTGCCGCCTGGGCAGACGCTGGTCTTGAGCTTGGGGACGCGGACTCTCTCTTTACTTTGTGATGGAAAAATGGTGCTTGATCAGCAATTCAGTATTAATGAGTTGCGTGTCCTCGAACCTATTTTGCAGGCGTTTCCCCATTATTGCCCCTATGAGGTCTTACTGGCCAGCCTTTCATCGACGCCGGTGACTGCCAGTGCCATTGCTCGCTGTCGTCAGCGGCTGCTGGAGGCTCAGGGCAGTCAGCGGTGGCAGCAGGAGCTACGCCCGATTCGCCGCGCACTTTCATCGGTGCGCAGTAAGCTGCATCGTTTCGGCCTGGAGATCTCAAATGTTCGTGAGCGTGGCTGTAGTCTGACATGTCTGACCTATGCTAGCGATAATCTGGCCCAGCGAGAGGTAGTCTAAGCCTGTGGCCCCTGCGCCGTGGGTCCAACCCTGGCTTGATGATCTAGGAAGCACGGAGAGCAAGCAGGACAGCAAGGGTGGCAGGTCAACAATTCAAACTTTCCTTGTTGTATCTGTACTTCCTGATATGCTCTGCTTGCTCTCTGCTTTAATTAGCCTAAAAGTAGGGAATCTGTGTATAATCGAAAGATATTGCTCTTTTCTCTCGCCGCGGACCGGATACCGATGCGCTGTCAACTCCTACGGAGGCGATGGAGTACTTCGCCCGCCTGTTCGACGACCAGGATGCCCTCTGCCTCTCGCCCTTGCCACGCTGCAGGATCGATGGTTCGCGGGTCCCGATAGCCTAGATTGACGCGCTGGCAGCGTTCAGCGTCTATCCCGGTCGCAAGGGTGACCTGGATACGCGGGAGTTCCCTCTCATGGACGGCATCGTAGCTGCCGGCTCCTTTAACGTGGGTACTGTGTGCTTTAATGGTACCGGGAATAGCGCGGAAGCGCTCGGGTTGCTTGAGGAAATAGTCGCGCACGTGGTAACCAACGCGCTCGATCAGCGGACCGTGGGTGTAGGAGAATTCGGTGATGTGAGGCGCGTAGATGATTACCTCGCCACCGTCAGCTACCACTGGTTCCGTCTTGTACATGGCTTTGGCGCCGGTCCAGAGGTCGGGATAGAAAGGGGCGGCAATGGCCAGCACCTGTTGATAGGGGCGGGGGTGGGTAACGATATTGAGGCGAGCCGAAAGATCGGCTGCCGCCTCGAAGGCCTGCCGGTAATCGCCGATGTAGAGTCCTTGCAGCTTCTGCCCCTGCATCACCAGGGCCAGAACGAGCAGCGGTCTGGGCACGAGTTCGGCTGCGCGATGTAGCAGGCGTCGTACAGGAGTATCCTTAATGCCAATGGTGTGTAAACTGGTTACAAGTGCGCCTAGCCAGTGAGTAGTGTTGATGATGTCCGGTCCGGCGATACCAGGAAAAAGATATTTAGCGCCGCCGGAGAAGCCGGCGACCTCGTGCGGGAAAACCGGGCCACAAATGATCAGCTGATCGTAGTCGAGAATGCGCCGGTTAAGGGACACGACGATTGCATCGCTGAGCAGTCCATCGGTAAGCTGGTGAACTTCGTCGGCGCTAAGGGTGCCGAGCGTATGCAACATGGCGGGCCGGTCCCATTGGTGATTGAAGATCCGCAGGCCAGGATACATGTGAGCGCGCTCTTCTGCTGAGAGGCCTACCAGAGAGGCAATGGCGGCCTCGCTAAGAGGGGGGTGGGTGCCAAGAGCAATGAGGTAGTCTAGTTGGGCTACGCGACCGTACAGGTGTTCATTCAGAAGACGAAAGAAGAGAGGAAGAGGGGCGCTGCGCGTTCCATCGGGAATGATGATCAGGACGCGTTTGCCCGTAAGCGCCAGTGGCTCAAAGGCACGTTGAAGTAGGTCGCTGACCTGGGTTTCAGTGAGTGGCTCGCTGGTACTCCCTGCGCCGAGCAGCATCAGCCTGTTCTCCTCTTTGATCTACTTGCCGGTCCCGTCTTGTATGGATGTCTGTATACCCTGCAGGCCAGGGCAATGAATTTGCCCGACCGGGAGCCTGTAGGCGGCTTCAAGCAAGACAGGCTTGTTTGCTTCCCCCATCATTGTACCACGTTGATGGCAGGGTCTGGTGATAGGCTGCTGCTGGTCTGCTAGCGTCGTCTTGTGCTGACCCCCTGTCCGCGCTGGAGAAGGACCCTAGTTGAGCGTGAGACCCTGCCAGCGCTGTCCGAGTAGCAAGAGTTCTTCTTCGATCTCGTGGAGCACGAGTAGCTCAGCCTGCGTATGGGAAAGGGGGGTGCTGCGCTGGGCGGCACGGCGCAGCTGCTCCAGAACGCGGCCCACAAAGGTAGCAGTATAGGGGCGCTGCTCCGCCGCGGGGGGCATGAGGCCTAGCTCTATCTGGCTGCTCTCAAAGAACTCTTCCGGTGCGCAGCTCAGGGCCAGAAGATAGGCGTAGTCACGTGCCAGGTCGAGCTGGGGCTGACGAAAATAGTTGCGCTGGGTGCTGGCAATGGAAAGACAGCCTGCGACTCTGCCCCCCTGTAGAAGGGGATAGGCTAGCATGCTCTCCGCAAAAGGCTCGCTATGGGTAGGGAAATAGTAAGTGAGCTCCTCGTGGCTTGGAATGACCGCGTAATGACCAGAAGCCACGCAGTGGCCAGCCAGCGATTCGGCTCCGAGTAGGAGAATCTCCGGCTCTGGTACTGAGCGCCAGGGAGGCGTGCCACGCCCCTGGACGATACGCAGACTGCGCACTTTCTGGTTCGTTGAGCTGGGTGGAACGCAGAGGATCAAGTTGATTTTCACGCCTAGCTCCTGCGGATCGAACTGGCCCAGCATTTGCTGAAAAATAAGATTGCGCATCGTCACTGAGCGCAGTGCGGGTGCGCATTCAAGACAGGTAGTGAGAATACGGCGGTAGAAGGCAGAGGGAATATGCTGGTCCTCCGAATCTTCTACTAGTGACCTACCGCCTAACAATTCAGGATAGGCCTGCTTGAGATGCTCGGCCAACATGGGATGTGCACGGAACACCGCCTGATAGAGCTGCCGTAGGTGCTCGGCACGCGGGCTGCTCAGACCTTTGGCCCAGCGAGTGACGGTGATGCTATTCACACCTACAGCTTGCGCCAGCCGCTGAAGCTCTTGCGCATTGCTAATGGCTTGCTCAAGCAGTCTCCGCCAGGTCTCCAGCTTTGTCATAATCGCCTCGATGTGGGGGGATTATTAAGTGCTGCGTCGCCGGTCCTGATCTGCTTGTGACTGTCACATTTTAGCCCAATCCTGTGTAAATATCAACGCGAATCGGCCTATTCCACGGCAGTACAATAGGCTTCCACTTTGCTATTTATTATCAATTCTTGATCATTGGTAGATGCTGGCTTTAAACACCGGCGTAGGCGGAGAAACCGCCGTCGACCGGCACAACGATGCCCGTAACGAAGGCAGAGGCTGGGCTTAACAACCAGAGCAGAGTACCGAAGAGGTCCTCTGGCTGGCCGAGGCGCCGCATGGGGGTATGGTCGAGAATGCGCTGTCCACGCTCAGTCAGGTTGCCCGTAGAAGGATCGATGAGTAGCGTGCGATTCTGCTCGGTCAAGAAGAAGCCGGGGGCAATGGCATTGACACGGATGGCTGGACTATACTCCTGAGCCATATAGACGGCCAGCCAGCGGGTCAAGTTCACGATGCCGGCTTTGGCAGCGCCATAGGCAGGTACGCGCGTCAGCGGGCGCAGGGCTGCCATTGAAGCGATATTAACGATGCTTCCATATCCCTCGGCGGCCATGCCTCGCCCGAAGACCTGGCAGCAGTAGAAGGTACCGAGGAGGTTCAAGGTCACTACGTCGTGAAGAGCTTCCGCGCTCAGATCAAAGAAGGAACGCTGTGGAGCCGTAGAGGCGGCCTCGCGATTGCCGCCGGCGGCATTAATCAAGATAGTGGCGCGCCCAAACTGGGCCTCGATCTCTCTGGCGGCCCTTTCAATAGCCTCGCGGTCACTCACATCGCAGGAAAGGGCGAGAACCTCGCCGCCCTCCTGACGAATAGCGCGTACGACCTCGCTCGTGGGGCCGGCGCTGCGGCTCAACAGGGCCACACGCACGCCGCAGCCGGCAAGGAAACGGGCCATGCTTCCTCCCAGCACGCCGGTGCCTCCAGTAATCACGGCTGTCTGGTTGCCTATGGTAAACAGAGCCTGCTGGCGAGCGGAGCGATCGCTCATCTCCTACAACCTCGCTTTCCCCTAAGCTGCCGATGATGGCAAAGGCGACCTCAGTCAGGTCCTCTCCCGGCTGCGCTGCTTTAGTCAGGATTGGACAGGGCAGTAAACGATGCGCAGATCATGCCAGGTTACCTCGAAGGCATAGGCTATCTGCTGACGTAAAAAATCGGTAACGGCTCGCGCGGCCAGAGCAGCCAACAGCATAGCGAAGGGACGCGTAAGTGGATAATCGCAGGGGTCGCCAGTATTGGTCTGAGGAGGCTTGTAACCAGGCTCCCATTCGCCGCTCCCGTAGAGGCCATCGGCACTGAAGCCCACATGAAGGCACGGTACGGACAAAGCCCGACTGGCAGCGCTCACTGCGGAGCGAGCTGCCTCGTTGTCAAAGGTGTCGACGATCAGATCGCTTCCTCGCAGCAATTCCACGGCATTCGCTGAGGTGAGCATAGCGACTACTGGATCAAGGCGAGCCTGGACGGCCCGATAAAGTGTAGCGGCTAAAGCGCGGGCCTTGGGCGCGCCAATCTCGCCGCGCAGATAAGGTTGTGTCGACAGATTGCGCATCTCGACGCGGTCATGGTCGATCACCCGCAGGCGCCGAAAGCCCATGCGCGCCAGCGTCTCGCCGAGATTGGCGCCCAGTGCGCCGGCGCCACAAATCGTGATTTGTCGCTCAGCAACCGTGGCCAGGGGGGCGTAGCGTTCCTCATGGAAAAACGGACTCTGTGGGTTAAGGCTGGCTCCATTCATTCTGCCATTTCCTCCTCACTCTGAGGCGATGCGCGCATCACGCTCACGATGCTCGTCAGATCAAAGTCGCGGTCGCGTCCGCTCAAGCAGATGCCACTAGAGACGACCGTCAGCTCAGGATCAATCACTGAGCGATAGCGGTAGGGCCGCCCCTCTTCGCTCCACTCGACAAGGATCTCTGTGGCTGATCCAGAGGGACCAGGTAGCACGGTATAGCTGTGGAGCACAGCGTCGGCCTTAGCCAGCGCATGCCGTAGGCGCTCAGTCAGCTCAAGGCGCTGACGCTCCTGTTGCAGCCAAGCCAATTGCTCGCGGCGACTCTGAGCCTGAGCCAGTTGCTCCGGCACCCGCAACCCAGTCGAGGCAGAACCTCCTCTTGCTCCCTGCCTGGCGTCTGAGTGCGCATCAAGATCGGTGCTCGTAGCTGGCGATCGCTGGCGAAGGATCTCCGTCTCCAGGCGGTGAAGGTCCCAGAGCAGCAGCGCCCGGCGCTCTGTAGCGGTCAGGCCGGCGGGAAAGCGCTCGTGCTCTCCTTCGGAAGCTGAACTCGCTTCGCGCAGCCAGGCGGCGTGCGAGGGATCGGCCCGCGGATCGGCGCTATCGAACCAGAGGGTCTGACCATCAACGCGAGCGATAATGCGCTCAAAGGCCTCGGCACCGTTGAAAGGGTCGCACAGCAGAACTGGCAACGGCTCTTGAGAGAAGCCAAAGCGTTGCTGGGCATCGCTTGGATTAAAAGGCAGCGCCAACCAAAGCCCGGCCTGGCTGGCTCTTGGACCCGGGACGGGCCAGAGCAGGATCATGCGCAGCGCTGGCCAAAGTTCCAGGTAGGCTCCCCGCTCCCAGGGAAGAGCCTCGCCAAGGAACTCGGCTTCCTGCTCATTGCGGGGGCGAAAACGTCCCCACCCAGCAAAGGAGGTCTGCACCTTGAATTCATAGATCAGCCCTTCAATGCGCGTGCGGATGCGCCCTCCGGGGAGAAGTGGGGCGATGATCTCCTGCTGGCGCAAGCGCTCAGCCGCCGCGCTCAGACGGCTAACCAGGCGTAGAAGCTCCTTGCGCGCTGAGGGTTGTTGTGGTTGGTTAGGCATGGCAAAGCCTCTTTTTCGCCCGCTGACGCTTGAAAGCAAGCGCAGCATTCGGGTGAGCGTCTGAAGACCTGTCAGGACTGACCAGCGGTGCTCAGCTCAGTCCCCTGGAAGCATCTTAACGCAAACCGTCAATGGGATGGAAGTCTGACAATCGTGGCAACTGCTGCATGCTGAGCGCTTCCTGATAGGTCGCCTGGCAGATGCGAGCTGGAGGCAGAACCTGGGCCATGTGAGTGAGGAGCTATCGATGGCGTCGTCAACCGGAAGCGCAACCAGCCATGCGTTGCCTTGCAAAAACGATCACGCCCTGGGAGCTGCCCGCCGTCTTACAAGCGGGCAGCCCGGCACAGGAGCGTGACCGCTGTGAGAGCAGGGTCGCCATGCGACAGCGGCCACTCAAGCCTGAGTGACCACCTGCGTTGATGCGGACGGTGGCCGCTGTGGCAATGGGTAAGCCATAATCTGATCAACCAGCTCAGCTCGGGTTGGCTGAGCCAACAAGGGGAGCAGATTCGGCAGACTATAGTAGTCCCCAGTAAACTGGTAGCTGGTCACCTCGATGCCGGCTGCTGTCAGCCCGCGCTGGAATGCTGAGTTATAGTCCCCTGTAGCTACCAGAATCACCGACGGGTTGATGTGAAGCACACGGGAATACTCCGCCCACGCCGTAGAGAAGAAAGGAGGAGTATTCTCGCCGCAATCGCTGACCACGATGATCTGCTCCACATAGACCTGCTCACGAGTCATCTTGGCCAGCGGAGCGCCGATACTGGTGCCGCCTTGGGCCTGGATCAACTTAAAGGCCTGCTCCCAGTCGCTGAGCGTCGGGCGCTGCTGGCTGGCAGGTGGCTGGATGGCGAAAGCTACCGTATCGAAGGCATAGACATAGAAAGGAGCCTCGATCACAGCACTGATCAGGGCGGCCAACTGCTTGGCCACATCGATGGCCGTTGTCATCGAGCCACTCTTATCGACAAAGAGTGCGGTTGGCCGCTTAATGACCACCTTGCTCGCCACGCGCTCATCGGCAACGCGCGACAGACGACGAGCCGTTGCCTCATCGGGCTGGGCGGCCTCGATCGCCTTCTTCACCTTCATCGTTGAGACACGCTGATCGCTGGTGGCCATTGCCAGCTTCTGATCGATCAGGGCCTTGACCTCTGGATGGTCGAAGGCGCCGCGGCGCTTCAAGGCGGCCAGGTTATTGATGACCTCCTGGGGCGACATCGCGTTGATCAGCGCTACCAGCAGCGCTGGAGTGATGGTACGCACAGCGCCGATAGCCGTGATATACGGGATACCGCCCTCAATGATCAAGCGAGCCTGTTCCTCGGCGCTCTCTGCCCTGGCCAGGCGCTTAAGCACGGCCTGGGGACTATCGGCAGGGGGCTGCTTCTCGAAGAGCAGGGCCTGTGCCCGCGGTCCAGGCTTAATGCGCAAGCTAGCGTACAGATGCTTCATCGCTGAGCGGGCGCGGAGCGCTGCCCCATCGAGCTGGCGCGGATTCGCCTCGCGTGTGCGCAAGTAGTGCTGAATCGCGCTGCGCAGCGAACGCGGAACTTTGCCAATGACCTGCTTGGCATGGTCGAGCACGCGCGCCACTTCATAGGGAGCCAGCTGCTGCAACAGTACCCAGGCAGCCCCGCGGAACTCGGGGTAGGCGCTGGTGGCCAGATGAGCCACAAAAAGGATTTTATGGTCGCGTACCTCGCCATGCTCGAAGTACCAGGGTGCCAGATGGCCATAGAAGAGCGGATCACGCTCCAGCGCATCGCGGTGTAGCGACGCCAGGTTTTGTAGTTTGCCGTGCGGTGTACTCAGAAACGAGTTCAAGATCTGCACGCGTACATCCTGCTCTTGTCCGTGAGGAAGCTGAGTCATGATGTCATCATCCCCTTATCGATGGATTCCAGAACATGGCGGAGGAAAGCAACCAGACCGACAAACAGACGAACACCCGGGCCGTCGCAGCGCAGTCCCAGGCTACCAGGCAATTTATCCCTGGACGGGCAGCTTTCTTCTGGGAGTGCTCCCTAGAGAGGCAGACCCAGTTACCCTACCAAGGTATTGAACGGCAGAAAGAAATAAACCCAGTGCCCCGGGATGGCCGATCCCGAGCACCAGGCTTAGAACGCGCGAGTTGAGTGAGCTTTCCATATTCCTCCATATGCCGGCGCTGCAAGGTCGCGCCGACGGGATTCGAACCCGCAACCACTGCGAGAGTGGCGCTCCCAAGGGTATGTAAGCCCGCTCGGTGAGAGCGCGTTCAAGCAAAATAGGACTGGCTCAGCACCAGTTCGGGCGAGAAGCGGCAGGGCCACGGCATCGAGGTCCCGGCCAGGCATGTGCAAGGCGCCGCTCCCGTCAGAGCCTGATAGCTGCACTGAAGCAACCTGATGCATTGATCGGGCTGGAACGGGCAAGTCGGAAGGGCCTAGAGTCTTGTATGTGCTCTACCGCTGAGCTACAGCCTAAACAGGCTGACGGGATTTGAACCCGCGACCGCAAGCACTATGCCGGTTAGGGCACATTCCAGCCCGGAAATAAGAGCGAGAGCCAGTAGCTGGAAGCGAGTCTTTGAGCGTCCTGAGACGCGCGAGTCAAAAGAGCTTCCATAACACCAGGGCGGTCAGCACGCAATGCGCCACATGACCTATAAAGCGTTTGTACGCTCTTTTCGTGAGAGCGCGTCTCAGGGCAGAAGATATACTTCAAAGCTGCTCTGAGGGGAGATGAGTAGGGCGCACAAGTCGAAAGAGCAGGTCTAAACTTCGCTTGGGGCGAAGGTTCCGGCCAGACCAGAGCCACTAGTATGTATGCCCTATCGGTTAGGGTGCGCCCAAATCGCTGTCTGCATCCTGCCTCTGAGGATAGGCCATCAGCCGTAGAGGGCCTCCGGCCGCACGATAATCGCCTGACTGGTGCGTACCACCACGTACGAGGCCAGCTGATTGCAAGCGACGTCGAGATGGCGCGCCACAGCCTGCTTGATCTCAGCGTCCGAAGCCTGCCAGGACAGGCCCAGCTTCGACAGGGGCAGCTCCTCACTGCGACCAGCGTACCGCACGTGCAGGAGAGCCTCCAGCGTTCTCTCTGCCATAGCGCTCACCTCCTTGACTTCTGCTCAGAATTGGCGTCGCTTGCCTGACCTGACCTGTTATCAGACGAATTCGCTAACTCCTTGTGGAATGTCAACCCTTACTACGGAAGTAAATATACTCGCATTTTCCACCTTTGTCAAGGGGGAAGCTCCTGATTTCTGAACTTATGGAGAAAATTCCCATCGCTTTGCCAGAAGCGGGGACCTCCTTGCCCTTGACAAGGGCTTTCCCCAGGCTTATACTTCCTCTTTAAGAGGAAGAAAAATCAATTTTTATATAAGTAAAATTTGGGCTTATGGGAGGAAGGAGGCAGAGGGACAAGCTCTGCGGGGCATCCTGGCCTGGGCTATACCGTTCCTTCGCGCCCTAATGGCTGGAGCTGAGCCTGTGCCCATCGCGGCGCCGATTTCTTCCTCTTTCCGCTTCCTGTCAGAAAGAACGCACGAGGAGCAATGTATTATGCGATCTGAATCCTCGAACGTGGCAGTTAACGATGGAGCTAGGAGCCAGGGCACCATCCAGGCTGCCAACGAAGTCTTAAGCGGCCAAACAAAGCGTGGACTGGTGCGGCGAATACTCCCTTTTCTCGGGCCGGCTTTCATCGCCAGCGTCGCCTACATTGATCCGGGCAACTTCTCGACCAACATTCAAGGTGGAGCCAGCTTTGGCTACCTACTGCTTTGGGTCATTGTCGCCAGCAACCTGATGGCCATGCTCATCCAATCCCTCTCTGCCAAGTTAGGTATTGCCACCGGGCTGAACCTGCCCGAGATGTGTCGCACCTATTTCCCGCGGCCTATTGTTTGGGCCATGTGGCTGCTGGCCGAAATCGTGGCGATGGCCACAGATCTCGCTGAATTTCTAGGAGCCGCCGTCGGTTTTCAGCTCCTCTTCCATATGCCTCTCCTGCTCGGCGGCCTTCTCACCGCCGCTGTGACCTTTCTGATTCTGGGGCTAGAGCGCTATGGCTTTCGCCCACTGGAGGCCGTCATCAGCGCCCTAGTCGGCGTCATCGCTCTTTGTTACGTCATTGAAACCGTGCTGGTCAAGCCGGCCTGGGGCGCCATTGCCTATCACGCCCTGGTGCCGCAATTTTCCGGCCCTGAGAGCATTCTACTCGCCTCGGGCATTCTCGGCGCGACCGTCATGCCCCACGTGATCTATCTACATTCCGCCCTTACGCAGAAAAGGATCGTCGTACGCGATCCGCACCAGCTCAGACGGCTCTTCCGTTACGAGATTCTCGATGTGATCATCGCGATGAGCATCGCGGGCTTTGTCAATGCAGCCATGCTCATTATGGCCGCGGGCACCTTTTTTCAGGCCGGATTGCGCGAGATTGGCACGCTTGAAGAGGCCTACCGAACGCTCCAGCCCTTGCTAGGGGGCGCCGCGAGCTGGGTTTTTGCTCTTTCTCTTCTCATTTCGGGACTCTCATCCTCGACGGTGGGGACAATGTCGGGTCAAGTGATCATGCAAGGCTTTCTCCATCGGCAGATTCCCGTCTGGCTGCGGCGTCTTATAACCATGCTGCCATCTCTGCTCGTAATCTTAATCGGTCTGGAGCCAACCAGGACGCTGGTGATCAGTCAGGTGGTGCTCAGCTTTGGCATCCCCTTTGCCCTCGTGCCGCTGATTCTTTTCACTCAGCGCCGTGATATCATGGGGGCGTTGGTTAACAGCCGGGCGACGACCGCCCTGGCCTGGTTGGTGGCTGCGCTGATCATCGCCCTGAATGTCTTTCTCTTATATCAGGTCTTTACAGGAGGCTGATGGCATGTTACTGGCTTGTGGGCAAGAAGAATGCGAGTATAGTCAGCAGCCCAGTCGCGCGCCAGATAACAGGCGTGACCTCGCGCAGGACCTGGAGCCTCAGCGTGAAGTCCAGGGCACCTGTCAGGGCCCTATCAAGAGGCTCCTTGTCCCTTTAGACGGCTCGCGCCTGGCAGAAGTAGTTCTCCCGAGCGTAGTCGCTCTGGCCCAGCGCTATCGGAGTGAGGCTCTCCTACTCCATATCCTGGAGCAGCACCCACCTGCCCAGGTACATGGTGAGCGCCATCTGCGTGATGTCGCTGAGGCCACCGCCTATCTTGAAGCGATCGCGGCCCGGCTGCGGGCCGAAGCGCTGACGGTCTCCGTCCATGTCCACGAGAATCGTGAACAGAACGTAGCGCGTGGCATTGTCGAGCATGTCCAGGAGCTAGGCAGTGACCTGGTGGTCATGTGCACGCACGGCAATGGCGGCATCCGTGACCTCCTCTTTGGCAGCATCGCGCAACAGGTGCTGCAGCGTAGTCCTTGCCCCCTCTGGCTGGTTCAGCCGCGCAAGGATGGCGGGGCGCCTCCTTTCAGGCTGAGGCGTATCCTGGTCCCGCTCGATGGGACGCCGGAGCATGAGCCAGGACTGCCGGCGGCCATCGCCCTGGCACGTAGTTTTGAGGCCGAACTACTCCTTGTCTTTGTTATTCCAACGCTTGCAACCCTGACGGGCAAAGAAGCGGTTTCGGGTGCCTTATTGCCAGCTACCATGCGCGCTGTGCTCGATCTGGCTGAGCAGGGAGCACAGGCCTACTTGCAGCAAGTTGTTGCCGCCTGTCAGGACCAGGGGGTCAAAGCACAAGGGACAGTCTTGCGGGGCGAGACCGTGCTAGAGGTAGTCAAGCTGCTTGAACGTCAGGAGATAGACCTGATAGTGCTGGCCAGCCACGGTCGAGCAGGACTGGACGCCCTGCTGAGCGGCAGCGTGGCCCCTCGCCTCGTAGGGCGCGTGACTGTGCCGCTGCTGTTGGTGCGCGCTGGGAATCCATGAAGCACTCTTCTAACGGCTAGCCAGCGCCCTGCCCATTTCATTCACGATGGCAGGCTGGGCTCGAGACGATCCGTCGGATCATCCTCGTCCTCCTGGAGGCTTACCGTGATCTGCTCCGCCAATTCGGCGCTCAGCAGGTGCTCGACCGCCTGGCTCTCCTCACCGACACGGATGCGCAGCGCTCCTCCGAAGGGAACTCGTTCAATGACACGTACACGTACCTCGGGATACAGGCCCATCTGACCTAGATAGCGCAGTTTGGCTGCATCCTGATCATTGACGCGCAAAATGCGCGCTGACTGCCCTTCAGGTAACTGCAGCAGGGGCTGACCAGGACGCTGGGCAATGACCCCTTCCTTGCTGGGAATCGGATCGCCGTGAGGATCGACGGTCGGATAGCCAAGCAGGGCATCAAGTCTTTCCTCGAACTCCTCCGAGATCACGTGTTCCAGGCGATCGGCCTCTTCATGCACTTTGTCCCAGCTATAGCCCAGTTCGCGCGCCAGGTACAGCTCCAGGAGCCGATGATGGCGAATGACCTCCTTAGCCTTGCGCTCTCCCAGCGGAGTCAGACAGACGCCGCGATAAGGCGTATGCTGGACCCAACCGGCCTTCGCGAACTCTTTGAAGAGTAAGGTGACAGTGGCGTCGCTGACCCCCAGGCGCTCGCTCACCGCCGAGGTAGAGACTTTTTGGCCACGCTCCTGCATGGTATAGATGACCTTCAAGCAATCGCTGACGCGCGGGGCCAGTGCCTGTATCGGTTCATCCATGCGCTCATATCCCGATGTCTGAAATTTCTAGTGCAGGAAATCTATATCACATCTCCAGCAGGTAAGCAAGGTAGAGCGAGAGAGAGAAGGGCGCCGCGGCGAGGCGCTGAGGCTCTGCCGCTGATCGACGGCTGTTGATCAGCGCCTGGCAGCTATCCAGTGGCTTCCCTTCCTGCAAGGCAAGACCATGCTCACCAGAAGGCCAAGGCCATAGTCGTCACCCCATAGAGCAGAAAAGCCAGGCCAAGGGCAAAATCGCTGAGCGGCTTATACAGGCTGGCCACCACGCTTCCGATCACCACGAGCGCAATGCCGCCGAGTAGCGTCAGGCCCTGAGCAAGCAGGCGTTTCCCCAGACGCAAACGGGGGTAACGGTGAAAAATCAATAGCAGAGGCAAGGCAATCAGCTCGCCGATGCAGGTTCCTATCATAAAGGTATTCAGGATGGCCTCTGGGGTTTGGATCAGCAGGCCTGTCACGCCTATAAAGGCGGAGAAGGCTCCCCACAGGTAGAGGAGGGTGCCGATCAGGCCTTCGCCCCAGCCACGGCGCCGTGGCTGAGAGGGGAGTCCTGCCGAGATACTATCAACGCCGGCGATGACATAAGGCCCGGACGGCAGCCCGTTCATTCCCTGGGCATAGGGATCAAGAGCCGAGGCCATCGCTGGTACCGACGGCACCGGTGGCGCAGGTGGCACCAGCGGATAGGGAGAGGCCGCTGCTCCCGGCGAAGATGGCAGCGGCGTCAAAGGCCTGTATTGCCGCTCATCTAGCGGATCGAGACGCTCTGATGAGAGCGGCAGACGTACATTACTGTAGCCTGGCTGTTCTTCTCGCGGCAGCAGCTCAGTCAGATCGGTGTACGCTTCTGATAAGGTGCTACCGCAAAAAGCGCAAAAGCTACTGGCCGTGTCGTTCTCTCGACCGCAACTGGGACAGCATCTTTTCATTGCACTTCCTTACGCGGCAGAGGTGAAGGCCGCGCCCTCTCCAAATTTGAAACATGAGAGACCCACACGCCGCAAGGTCTGCCTTGCAAGTGATGATCATGATACGGGCCGCCGCCCCTCCTGAAAAGACCGCAGATCAGTTGTCTACTTTATCCTGACCGATGCTGGCTTTGGCCGGAGAGCGTATCGGTCTCCCTCCCTTTCTCCGTTGCGACCGCCAAAGGCTGAAGCAGGCGGCTGAGAGAAAGCAAGATAGGCTCTCCCAAGACAGAGCGCCGGACTCCCCAGGAGGCCGTTGCCAGCCGGGGACACAGCCTTAGGTGTGGATCAGCGACCGGGCCTGTGTGGTGCTTGGAACCGCTTGCCGCCTGGGAGAACTACTTTTCCATTCTAATCTGACCGTCGAGAAAAGGCAATGGCGAACCAGGAACAAAAAGCCCGTTCTTTTCTCCTACAATAGGCTAAAGCTTTATAATCTCTCATGTTTATGAATCTTGACAAGATACTATTGTCATATATACACTTTAAATTGAAATAATTTCCTGAGAAGCAAATCTTCTCCTATTGGAGAGAAATAACGAACTGCCGAAGAAGCGTGATTCTCCGGAGTGAGCTTTAAGGGAGCGAAGGAGGGGAGAGATCTCGTGGTGAGCCAGAGCGGATAATAGGATGGGGCTGATCTCCTGCTCTGGCTCACCACGAGCGTGCGCCTGCTTCTCCCTCAGAGACGGGGGCGACGAGCGGCGATGAACGAGGCATACCAGTAGCCGCTATCCTTGATAATGCGTCTCTGAGTAGGGTAGTCAACGTAGACAATGCCAAAGCGTTTGCTATAGCCGAAAGCCCACTCAAAGTTATCCAGAAGCGACCAGACAAAGTAGCCGCGCACAGCAGCCCCCGCAGCGAGGGCCTCACCCAGAGCTTGAATATGCTGCCTCAAGTAGGCAACGCGACGACTATCATGGACATGCTCATTGCCGTCCCATTCATCGCGGAAAGCAGCCCCATTCTCGGTCACAACCATCGTCTTGGGCTGGTAATCGTGCTGAAGGCGCAGCAGCAGATCTTTCAAGCCGGAAGGATAGACTTCCCAGCCCATTTCTGTGTAGCAGGCGCCAGGCACGGGAGCCACCGTCTCATGGGCTAAGCGCGCGGAGATCGGCTCTCCATTGGCCGAGGAGCTGGCCCGCACCAGCAAGCGGGTATAGTAGTTCACCCCCAGAAAGTCAAGGGGAGCCGCGATCAGCTCCAGATCAGCAGCCTCCATCGCGGGTGGTTGGACGCGCAGCGCAGAGAAAAGGGTCTCAGGATAGCGGGCGCGATAGAGCGGCTCGATAAACCAGCGGTTATGGAAAGTATCGGCCTGCAGAGCGCTCTCCTGAGTCTCGGGCCGTTCGTCCGCTGGATAGACTGGCGTGAAATTCAGCACGATGCCGAGCTGGGCGTCGCTGCGGGTGTAGGAGCGCAGGCGTGGCAGAGCCAGACCGTGGGCCAGCAACAAGTGATGACCTGCAGTAATGGCCGCCTGCAGATCACAGAGGCCGGGAGCATGCTCGCCAGAGCCATGCCCGAGGTAGGCGCTGCACCAGGGCTCATTGAGCGTGGCCCACCAACGCACGCGGTCACCCAGACGACGCGCAACTACCTCGGCATAGTCAGCAAAAGCTAGCGCCGTCTCACGGTTAAGCCAGCCGCCGTCTCCCTGCAGCGCCAGCGGCAGATCCCAGTGGAACAGTGTGATCAGTGGCGTAATATTATGGGCGAGCAAACAATCGACAAGACGCTCATAGAAATCGAGGCCGCGACTGTTGACCGTACCTTTGCCCTGGGGGAGCACGCGCGGCCAGGAGATAGAGAAGCGATAAGCACCAATGCCCAGGCGGGCCATCAGCGCGACATCTTCCTCCATACGATGATAGTGATCGGCGGCGATGTCGCCTGTGTCGCCCTGATAGGTCTTGCCAGGGGTCCCCGAAAATGCATCCCAAATGGAGGGGCCGCGCCCATCTTCGTAGGCCGCTCCCTCGATCTGGTAGGCTGAGGTAGCCACGCCCCACAGGAAGTCGGACGGAAAGCTGACGCCAATCTCACGCGCGTCCGCCTCCTGCTCCTGCCTATCAGGAACTGTGTACGCTGGCTGATCCATTAATCCTCCTTTTTCGAACGGAGCTGCTGCAAAGTGTCGCTGCTCAGAAGGCAGTTCTTTCCGAAGCGCAAGCGGCTGAATTGCTGTGGCTGCCATAGATCTTGCCTCTCTCCCCCGATACTGCTGGTATAATCTAGAGCGAATAGACACCTCTCCGATGTCTATCGTTATCTTTGCGCCTTATGTTGATTCTTGCTCAACTACTCGACCAATCGATCGCGTAGTGTCGGCATGCTGAGACTGGCGGAGACGACAGCACAGCCTATTGATGGCTGTCAGACAGACAGGCAGACTGAGTTTGAATAAGGATGGGGCGACCGCAAGTGCAGTCGCCCCATCGGTTGGCGATTACCCCTGCGGCATCCCTGCCTGTCAAACTCACATCCATGTCTGCTTGCCAGGCGAGAAAGAGCGTCCCTACTAAGCTGAAGGGGTAATGAAGATAGGTCATATGAGGGAAGAGCGGATCTTTCCCTCGCTTCCTCAGCGCTTTAGCCTATCTGCAGGCGCCATCTACAGCAGGCAAGGCTGACGCTGACAGTACCACGACTATGCTGCTCTCCTCTGGCTGCGGGCGGATATGCCCATCATCAGCCTCCTTTGGATTGATAAGGACAACAGGATCACGGCCAACAGGACAACAGATATGCACGCTCCTGGCCCTGCTACCTCTGTGGGGCTTACTCGTCGCTGAAAGAATGCTCCTGTTCCTGACGGCGATGCGCTGTCAATGCTCCACAGGATGCCCGAATCACCAGCCGGGTGGGCAACTGAATGCGGATAGGCGGTTGAAGTCCACCTTCTGGGCTACTGGCAGGCTGCGACCACTGGGCATGCAGCAGCGAGAGCAGCAACTCAACGGCGTTGCGCCCCATCTCGTAGAACGGCTGCTTGATGGTAGTCAGGGGTGGCCTTACGTGAGCCGAGAGGGGAATATCGTCGAAGCCGACAACGGCTATATCCTGTGGGATGCGCAGGCCTAGGGCCTCGGCGGCGCTCAGGAAGCCGTAGGCCATCTGGTCATTGGCGATAAAGATGGCCTCGGGACGTTCTGCGGGCGGTAAGGCAGCGAGGGCTGAGGCACAGGAGCGTCCGCTGCTTGCTTCGAACGTGCCGCTGAAGACAAGCGCAGGGTCGCAAGGGAGACCGGCATCATCGAGAGCCTGCCGGTAGCCCTCGTAGCGCTCCTGAGCACAACGAAACTCGCTGGGGCCTTGCAGATGAGCAATGCGCCGATAGCCGAGGCGAATCAGGTGCATGGTCGCCTGATAAGCGCTGACGCGGTTATCGATGCCAACAGATGGCAATTCAGGCAGGGGGCCTTGATCATCGATCACGACAACTGGCAAACCCTGAGAGGCGAGCTGCAGCAGGCGCGGCGTCAGCGAACCTGGTTGAATCACCAGCAGGCACGAGGTCAATCCCAGAGCCAGAATCCGATTGACAATCGTAGCCGGATTCTGGCCAGCATGCGTGCTATAAAGGACGATCTCATAGTCGGTGTGCTCGATTGCCTCGGCCACTCCACGTAGAATCTCGGGAATGGTCGGCTGGGTCAAGGGAGGAGTCAGCACTCCGACCAGCCGGCTGCGCCCTCCAGCCAGCCCTGCCGCTGCCAGGCTCGGCACAAAGCCTTGTTCTTGCATGACGCGTAGCACCCGCTCGCGTGTCTCGGCCTTCACATTGCTGCGCTCATTGAGCACACGCGAAACGGTAGCCTTCGATACTCCTGCCAGCCTGGCAATGTCCTCAATCGTCACCTTTGGCTTCATTCTACTTGCTCACTCCCTGCTGCCTTCCAAGTCTCGCTCTCTTCCCTCTCGTCAGCGCTTCCCTGCTGTTCCCTCTCGGCCTCCACTATGAAAGCGGTTTCATTGCTTTCGTGGTAAGCATAATATGAAACCGCTTTCATGTCAAGGGGCAGCGCCCACTAACAGAACAGGAGGCCGGCTACTCAGGTGCCTAAATAGGCGGTACGTACGCCTTCATGTTGCAGCAGCTCTTGGCCTGTTCCCTCAAGGACGATCTGGCCGTTTTCCAGAACGTAGGCGCGATCGGCGCGTTCCAGAGCAATTTGGACATCCTGTTCGACGAGCAAAAAACTCAGACCTTTCTCGCGGTGGATGGCATCGAGGGCCATCAGCAAATCGTCCACGACCTGGGGAGCCAGGCCTAACGATAGCTCATCGATCAGAAGCAATTCGGGATGGCTCATCAAGCCGCGTCCGATAGCGCACATCTGTTGCTCACCGCCTGAGAGCGAGCCTGCTAATTGGCGGCGGCGCTCGCGCAGTCGGGGCAGAAGAGTATAGACCTCCTCCAAATCCTGCTTGATGGCCTGCTGTGAGCCAGCGCGTCTGGTATAGGCACCAAGCAAGAGGTTCTCTTCCACTGTCAGTGCGCTAAACAAGCGCCGGCCCTGGGGCACGTGGCTCAACCCCAGACGGACGATATCCTCCGCGCGCCGGTGCGTGATCTCCTGTCCGGCGAAGCGAATACGCCCTGCCCAGGCTGGCAAAAGGCCAGAGAGGGTAGCCAGTAGTGTCGACTTACCAGCGCCATTCGCTCCAATCAGGGCTACCAGTTCGCCACGGCGTACTTCCAATGAAACATCCCACAACACGCGTGTTTCATCGTAGCCGCTCTCCAAGTGCTCGACTTGTAGCAAAACCTGCCCGTCCTCCTGAGCCGGGCTGCTGACCGGCGCTGTGAGCTGTTCAGGCGTTGAGCCTGCCTGTCTACTCAGCGT
Organism: Thermogemmatispora argillosa; assembly: GCF_059696725.1. Lineage (NCBI taxonomy): Bacteria > Bacillati > Chloroflexota > Ktedonobacteria > Thermogemmatisporales > Thermogemmatisporaceae > Thermogemmatispora > Thermogemmatispora argillosa. The sequence goes on from NZ_AP019377.1 coordinate 5,007,683, forward strand.
GCCTGGTTGTGACTGCGGCTCTCCAGGCTGTTTCTCGCTCATCCCTGTACCTCCTGCCCATCCTTGGCCGATTCTGAGGTCGAGCGGGCGGCTCCCAGGCGGGCCTGCTGCTCGCGGGCATAGCGCTCGCCCAGATATGCTTCGATGACGCGCTGATCTGTTAACACCTGTTCTGGAGGTCCTTCAGCGATTTTGCTACCCTGGTGCAAGACCATGATGCGCTGCGAGAGGCCCATAATGGCCTGCATCACGTGTTCGATCACCAGTACTGTTACTCCAGTATCGTGGATTGAGCGAATCAGCGCGATTGCCTGCTCCACCTCGGGACGTGTGAGACCGGCCATGACTTCATCGAGCAGCAACAGCTCCGGCTCCAGAGCCAGAGCGCGGGCCAATTCCAGGCGCTTGCGATCGGCGACGGTGAGCTGATCCGCCCGGTAGTGGGCCTTAGCTGCCAGCCCAACGCGCTCCAGGACTGCATCCGCTGCCTCGCGGGCGGCAGCCTGTTTCAAGCCACGGCGTCCGAAGAGGGCGCCGATCATCACGTTTTCGCGCACGCTCAACCCCTTAAATGGCTGGGTCACCTGGAAAGTGCGCGCGATCCCGAGGTGAGCCCGTTGATGGGGCGACAAGCGACTGATATCGTGACCGCGGTAGCGGATCTGACCGCTGCTCAAAGGTAGCGTGCCGCTGATCAAACCAATCATCGTTGTTTTACCGGCGCCGTTGGGACCGATGATGCCCACGATTTCGCCGCGCCAAACAGCGAAGTCGAGCTGTTTCACTGCGGGCAACCCGTCAAAGAACTTCGTGACACCCTGCAGTTCTAGCAGAGGCTCGGGTCTCTGCTGGCTGCCTGTTGACTTAGACGCCATTGGCGGCGATAACACGTCGGACACGTCGCACTCCTTCCACCAGCAGTTGCCGGTGACTCATACCGGGGGCCAGCGGTCGGAAAAACTCCTGCCCCAGGCCCACCAGCCCTTTGGGAATAAAAATGGTGACAATTGCGATAGTCAAGCCCAGCAGCGAATTATGGAAAGCGGAGCCACTGATTTGGAACTGGAAAGACAGCAGCTCGAACAGGATGGCGCTGATCAGCGGGCCGAGCAAGGTTCCTGCGCCACCAAGCACGGTCAAGAGGACCATCTCTACTGAGATACCGACATCAAAAACCGTTGGGGGATCAAAGCCTGTTGACCAGTACGCGTAGAGACCGCCGGCGAGCGCTGTGGGCACGGCGCTCAGCACAAAGGCCCCTATCTTGTACCAATAGGTGGGGATGCCCATCGCTTCGGCTGTTTCTTCGCTCTCGCGGATGGCGATCAGCGCATAACCAGGCTTGCTACGCAGTAGATAGGCGGTCACCAGGAAACAGACCAGGGCCAGAAGCCAGAACAGGAAGTAAAAGGCCGTATCCGAAAGCACCGGCAGAGGCAGCTCAACCTCTCCGCCGCTACCGCCGATGTTACGGATAGCGACCAACTCACGCGTAGCCTCGGCAATGCCCAGGGTGGCAATAGCGAAGTAGTGACCGCGCAGGCGCAGAACAGGCAAGCCCAGGAGAAAGGCCAACAAGCCGGCTACCACTGCCCCGATGAGAAGTCCAAGCCAGAATGAGTAGCCAGCCAGCAACAAGAGCCCCGTACTGTAGGCGCCGACACCGAAGAAAAAGACATTGCCGAAAGAGGCGTAACCGGTAAAGCCGCCGAGAAAGTTCCAGCTCTGAGCGAGAGCCGCGAACATAAGGATCAAGGTCCATGTGTGGAGCGTGGCAGCATCACCGCTCAGGGGGATCAGGGCAGCCACGGCCAAGATGATCAGCCCTATCAGTAGCGACCAGGGCCAACGGAATGGCGCTCTTGACTGCCTCCGCTGCTGCTCGCCTTGCTCATGCTCCCGCTGTTCAGGAGTCGCATGGCTGGACGGTAAAGGTCTGCGCCGAAATCCAGGCATGGTGCTTGCTCCTTCCCTTCTTTCCTTTGGCTGAGCGTCGTTCAGGCGTAGAAGGCCTTGCCCAGGAGGCCACGGGGACGGAAGATGAGCACCAGGACCATCAGGGCGAAGGCAATGGCGTCGTCATAGCCGGGACCGATACCAGGAAGCAAGGGAACAACGGTTTCGGCCAGGCCAAAGACCAGGCCGCCAGCAAGAGCGCCCCAGGGCGTTCCCAGGCCACCGAGCACGACGATGACAAAGGCTCGCAGCGTAAAGACGCCTCCTTGTGAGGGATCAAAGGGGTAGAGTTCTACTAACATCGCTCCTGCTGCGCCGGCCAGGGCCGCCCCAAGGCCGAAGGTGAGCGCGTAAATGCGGTCGATGCGGATACCCATGAGACGCGCTGCGTCACGGTCCATCCCTGTTGCCAGGATAGCGTTTCCCAGACGCGTACGCTGCAGAAAAAGGCTCAGCGCGGCTGTCAACACGACGGCAATCAGGGCCGCTAACAGACGATCAAAGGGTATGTGCAGCGTGCCGATTGTCAAGCCGAAGCCGCTGTAGGCTGTATTGATCGAGCGCCGGTCGCTGGTAAATAGAAGCTGCACGACATCGGCGATCAGCAAGTCGAGGCCGAAGGTTAGCAGGAACGTTACTAGAAATGGGGCCCGAATCACGCGATTAATGGCCCCATATTGCACAAGCCAGCCCAGGCAGAAGAGCAGGAGCATGGTCAAAGGGAGGCCAAGGAACGGATCAAGGTGCAGCTGTGTAAAGGCCCAGTAGGCAGTATAGGCTCCGACCAGGATAAAGGCGCCGTGGGCTAGATTCACGATATTCATGATGCCCCAGACCAGCGAGAAGCCTAGCGCAACCGCTGCATAGAGGCAGCCCAGAAGCAACCAATTGACGATAACCTGCAAAATCAGCATTACAGGTACCTCGCTGTGAAAGCGAAGCCTGCGCACTGGCAGGCTTCCAACGGCTCAAGGATGCTCGCGCCCCGGCCTTCAGGCCGCTCGCGGCCTGACGCTGGGTATGAGCGAGCTTTTCACACTATGAAGTGAGCTGGATTAGCGCTGAGAGAAAGGGGGAGTTGGGTAGAGCAGCTGCGCGTTAGCGACCTCCTTGGGATAGACTGTCGCCACCTGGCCGTTCTGGATCTGGATAGTGGCCATAGGCTTAAAGGTATTTGCCCCCGTGGCGTCGAAGCGAATGATGCCGTAGAAGGTCATAATATTGAGGCGAGCCAGAGCATCGCGCACCTTCTGCGGGTCGATCGATCCGGCGTTCTGGATGGCATACTGGAATGCCAGACCGGCGGCGGTGGACTCAGCAGACTGATACGATGGCTCATGGCCAAAGGTCTGCTTATAGATCCGCTCGTAGTTCGCCGGCGTACCAAAGAAGTCGATGCCTTGATACCGTTCCTGGGGAGTCCATTGCGATGAACCCAGGACATAGTTGGCGTCGGGGCCGAGCGAAGTGATGAAATCAGGAGTGGCGGGACCCACGGTGAAAGCGTAGAGTTTGGCATTGATATTGAGCTGCTTACATTCCTTCATGGTAGTAACAGCCTCGCTCTCATGGCCCGAGCCGAGCAGCATATCGGGGACCGAGCCGTGGGCTGAGGTTTTCAAGGCCGTCAAGATGCCTGTGAGGTCCGTGGCGCCCGACGGGTAGGTCTGATAATAAACGACTTCCATGCCATGACTGCTAGCAAAGTCGCGGGCTGCGGTGGCCACTTCCTCGGAGAAGGAGTCGTTAGCGGAAATGATGGCCACGGTCTTCGGCGGATTGGGCAAACTCAGAGCCGCTTCCAGCATGACCTTTGCGTACTCCGAGGCCGGGCTCAGAACGCCGAAAATGTAGTGGAAGCCGCGGGAGAAGATCGCTTTAGCGGCGCCATTGGCTTCTACCATCGGGATCTTATAGCGCTCAGCGATGGCCTCGTCCTGCAGGGTAGCCGAAGTACCATAAGGGCCGAGGAGGAAATTGACCTTATCTGCTGTAATCAGCTGCTGGGTCAGTTGGGCGCTGCGCGTGGGACTGCTGCCGTCATCATAGTACTTGAGCGCAACCTGATAGGTGGTATTACCAACCTTGATGCCGCCGTGGGCATTGACCTCCTTAACCCAGAGCTGGTAGCCTTCCAAAGTGAGGCGCCCTTCAGTCGCAGTAGACCCCGTGAGCGAGATCGGGGCACCGAAGAGCAAGGTATTGCTGCTGCTGGCTGTTCCGCCGCAGGCGAGCAGCCCTGTGGCGCAGAGAAAAGCCAACAGCACGGAGAAGAGGATGGTTGGCAGCGGTAGCTGCAGACGTGATGAGGCCGCTGCGGTGGGTCGGAACCGGGCAAACTGGTCGTGCCCCGTGCGCGCAAGGTAGCGCCGCGGGAGGTGGAGGTAGCTAAAAATAGGCATCATGGCTTCTCCCCCATCGTTGGGTTCTCCTGGTGGCGCTGCAACTGTCAGCGCCGGTGTGGTCGAATGACCGGCGCTGCGCCTGGCCCGAGGCAGGGCGCATACAGCATGCACTGGAACAGGCGCTGGCGGTCGATCCGGCTGGTTCAGCGCAAGACATCACTGCCTGACTCTTCCCGTGCAGGCCAGCTTTGGCCACGCCAGGCGTGGGCGCTGTCTCCTTTGCTTCGCTTCGCTGCCTGTTCATCTCTACGATGCATCGCTGCGCTGGTCAAATACATTGAACAATGTCTATTATAATAGGTCAGACAGCGAGCGGTAAACTGTTGATAGACCAGCATTGACCGTTTAGCAGCGTGCCATCAACCAACTCATCAATAGACTCTGCAATTGCGCAATGCTGTCAACAAACGAAGAGGAGGAAAGAGATGCCCACGCGCTCCGACGATTCACAGGCCGGCCTGGCTTTACAGCCTCTATGGCGGCTATGGACCCGGATGGGCCGTTTCTGCCTTAAACAATATGTTGAGCTTGCCGCAGCGATCCAATTTCTGACGATCCTGCCCCTGCCTGGTCGCGGTCTGCTCATGAGCATAGAGGAAGAAAAAGCCGCGCTCGTCGTGGGCAGTATCTATTACCCTGTAGTAGGTCTGCTGCTGGGGACCCTGCTCTGTCTGCTCGCGGGAGTGCTCGCCACACATGTCCCCTCACTGGTCCTGGCCGCATTGCTGGTGATGGCTGAAGTCATGCTGACGGGAGGCTTGCATTTGGATGGCGTTATGGACAGCTGTGATGGCTTATTCGGCGGTATTGGGCGCGAACGGCGTCTGGAAATCATGCACGATAGCCGCGTTGGCAGCTTTGGAGTGCTGGGGGCCCTCACTCTCCTACTGCTGCGTTTCGCGATTCTGGCCAGCCTGCCTCTCTGGGGATTGTTGGCTGCTTTGCTGGTAGCGCCTGCTCTGGGGCGCTGGGCAATGGTGCTCTGTGGCGGCCTCTTTCCGGCGGCGCGCCCCGATGGCTTAGGGGCGGCCTTTCATCAAGCCATTACTCTGCGTCATCTCTTACTGGCTGGCCTCAGCAGCCTACTGATCGCCCTCCTCTTCGCTCATCTCATCGGCCTGCTGGTCTGGTTTCTGAGCAATCTCCTTGTCCTTTGTCTAGGCCTGGCCGTGACGCGCTCGCTCGGCGGTCTCACAGGCGATGTTTGCGGCGCCCTCGGCGAGATTTGCGAGGTATGTGCCCTGCTGCTCTTCCTCCTGATGCACGTGACTCTGTAGTGCAAAGCAGTGAAGCTGAGAAAGGAGAGCTTCCCTCGTGATAGCAGAGACCTCCCAGAACCAGCCTGTTATTGAGCAGCTCACCTTTATTCTAGGAGGGGCGCGTAGTGGCAAGAGCCGTTTTGCTCTGCGTCTGGCGGCTGCCACCAGAGGCCGTGTCGCCTTTATTGCCACAGCCACAGCGGGTGATCAGGAGATGGCTGAACGTATTCGTCGCCACCGCGCCGAGCGCCCTGCGGATTGGTACACCTTCGAAGAACCTCTACGCTTAGCCTGGGCTGTTCAGCATGCGGCCCAAGTAGCCGATGTCCTGCTACTTGATTGTCTGACCCTGTGGCTGAGCAACCTCTTGCAGGCTCACGAGCAACCCGAGCCGGAGATCGCACCTCTCAGTCCGGAGCTAGAGCAGCGCGTCATTGGAGAGATCGAACAACTGCTTCAAGTGGCGCGGGCCCTGCAGTCCCATCAGCGGCTCATTGTCGTCTCTAACGAAGTAGGCTTAGGCCTTGTACCGCTCTCCCCGCTGGGACGGAGCTATCGCGACCTGCTTGGCCTGGTAAATCAGCGTCTGGCTCAGGCTGCTGCCCGAGCCTACCTGCTTGTAGCTGGCCTCCCTCTAGACCTCAAGCGTCTCCAGGCTGATGGACCAGGCCTGTAGACGAGACAGGCTCATGACGAACCCGCTGGCCAGTCCGCTCGCCTCCGACCCTTACTTACCGTCTCTCTGCTGGAGAGCAGGGCTCAAGCCATCCTGACGCCTTGCTGTAGCTGGCGGCTGGCGATCACAAAAAACGGAATGGCCAGCAGCTCAGTGAGCAGGCAAAAGGCGATCGCTAACGGCAGCGCCAGGCTGTACAGCAGACCGATCAGGGCGCTGCCGAGAAACCAGCAGATCCCATAGCCGGCGGTGAAGATCCCATAGGCTGAGGCACGGCGCTGAGCCGGGACCATAAGCGCCACAGCGGCGGGAATCAGCGACTCGTGAACACCCATACCAAGACCCCACACTATGGTACCGAGCAGAGCCAGCCAGAAGCCACCCAGGAAAACCAGCGGCGCAAAGAGCGCTGCCAGCGCCGTCAGAGGAATGAGGAGACTCATGCCCAGACGATCGAAGAGGCGGCCACACAGCAGCGAGCCTAACCCGCTGCTTCCCATTGCAAGAGCGTAAAAGACTGGAACGAGCGTGGAGGGCACGCTAGACACATGAGCGAAGTGGTAGGCGATCAGCGGGAAATCGGCGAAACCAGCGGCCACCAGAACGGCCCCAATCAGATAAAGCCAGTAAGTAGACGACAGGCTCTGAGGGGCGACAGCCGGTGCGGTGGCTTCCAGCTCATGGGGTCGCGGGTAGAGAAGCCGTGCGATCAAGAGGAGGAGCAGCGTCAGGGCAGCACTGACCGCCAGAGCAGCGAAAGCCAGGCGATAGTTGCCCTGCCAGGCCAGCACGGCGGCCACAGCCAGCGGTCCCAACAAGGCCCCAAACTGGTCGAGTGCCTCGTGAAAACCGAAGGCCCAGCCATAGCCCATCTCGCGAGCGGCCTGCGAAAGCATAACATCACGTGGCGGATTACGGATCGCCTTGCCGGCTCGTTCGAGCATAATCAACAAGGCGGCCAGGGGCCAACTCCCTGCCACAGCCAACAGGGGCACCGAAATCATCTGTACCACATAGCCCACAATAGTTACAGGCCAATACTTGCCGCTGCGATCACTGAGAGGGCCAGAGATGAGGCGCAGGCCGTAGCCGAGCAGCTCACCCAGCCCGGTAATAGCTCCGATCAAAGCGGCCCCGGCACCAAGCAAGGCGAGATAGGGACCAAGGATACCTCTAGCCCCTTCATAGGTGAAGTCCGCAAAGAAACTCAAAATACCGATCAGCAGCACAAAGCGAAAAGCTGCCCTTTTGCGTGTCAGATCCGACATCAATGATCTCTTCTTCCCTTTCTCTTCACCTGGTTCGCCTACCAGAGACGAGCGAACAGGCACCTTCGAAAAGAGGAAACCTTCCCGTGCAAGATGCGATCATAAATAAGTATGCCATAGCGGGCGGAAGGAAGAGAACGAACGATTTGCCAACCAATCAGCCGTCGGCCTATAATGAGAGAGTCGCCGCTTACGGTGAAAGCAAGCTCCATCTCTTTTCCTCGCCATCCTCATCGCTGGAGCAGAGCATTGAGACAGATACCAGCTAATGCAGAGAGCCGTCCTATTGCCCACTGGCGCATGATTCTCTGCTGTATCCTGCTTACCCTGGTCGGCTTTAATCTCCGATCCGTGATCCTGGGGGTCCCGCCGGTCTTGCCGCTGGTGCAGCATGATCTTAGCCTCTCATATTTAGAAGTGGGCCTTCTCACAGCGCTACCACCGCTGACCCTGGGCGCAAGCGCCTGGTCGCTCGGACTCGTCATTGAGCGCCTGGGAGAGCGGACCTGTGTAGCGCTTGGCCTGCTGCTCCTCGGCTTAGGGGCAATCCTGCGAGCCTGCTGGCCTTCATCGGCGACCCTTTTCTGCTTTACGCTCCTGCTTTGTTTGGGCATTGTACTTGCCCAGACAGCCGTACCGCCGCTTGCGCGGCGCTGGTTTCCGCGCCAGGTTGGGCTTGTGACAGCCCTATTCAGTGACGGCCTGATCATCGGCGAAGCGCTGGCCGCTGGAGTGACCGTGCCGCTCATGCAGCGCTTCTTTGGACCCGGCAACTGGAGAGCTTCCTTTATCTTCTGGGGTCTACCAGCGCTCGCCCTGCTCATAGGCTGGCTGGCCTTCGCGCCGTCTGAGTCACCTGACCAGCGTCGCGAGCCACCTCAAGCGCTGCAGCCGCCAGTGACCAAACAAGCGGCTCAGGAAGGACGGACAGCTCCAGGGGAGATGACTAATGAGAGGCGTGTCAACGCCTGGCACCTGGGAATCTTACTCGGTGGGGGTAGCCTCATCTATTTTGGTATGAATGCCTGGATTGCCCCCTATAACGCGGCTTTGCACCGCATTGCCGTCACACCTTTGGCCCTGGGGGTGCTCAACACTGCCCAACTGCCATCGAGCCTGCTCGTGACGCTTTTCGCTCAGCGACTGGCAGGGAGGCGCTGGCCTTTCATCGGCGCAGGCGTAGTCTGCGCCCTGTCGCTCATTGGATGGCTGATCTCGCCGCCCGAGCTAGAAGCCATCTGGGCGGCCCTGATCGGCGCCGGCTCCGCACTGGTCTTCACCCTGGGGGTAGCGCTGCCCGCTTTGCTTGCCGCGCCCGGTGAAGTAGCTCGCCTGACCGGTATGACTCTTTCACTCACTTATGCTGTAGCCTTCGTGGGGCCGCTCATTGGCGGTGCCCTCTGGGACCTCTTCGGGCTGCCGGCCCTCGCCTTTCTCCCGATCTTGATCGCCTGCCTCTTACTGGTCGTGCTGGGGGCCTTGTTGCCCGAGCGCCAGACAGGAGCGGAGGCGCTGAGGGCGACGGAGGAAAGGCAGCGCGCTCTGCCCTGGCAGAGCACCGACCAAGAGCAGTCAGCACCGCCGGCCACTTCCTAGCTCGCTGAGGGTGAGAGAGCGGCCACATTTTCATTGACCGCCTGCCTCAGTATCCATTGCAATCCTTGCCCGATGCGCTATGATGAAGAAAGACAAGGAACCAGAGATGAGCAAGGGAGGCTATTCACACTATGTGCTACGATGATCATGCCCGTCCACCTGTACCGGAGGGTGCAGATGGGCAAGCTCAGGGAGAAGACCTTGTCCTCACCGCAGCGGATGGCAACCGCTTTGCTGCCTACTTTGCCCGTCCCGCTGCTCCTACGGGGGCGCAAGTCATTATCTACCCTGATGTTCGGGGCCTGCATCAATTCTACAAAGAGCTGGCGTTGCGCTTTGCTGACATCGGCATCGCTGCCATCGCTCTCGACTATTTTGGGCGAACTGCCGGATTAACAGCGCGCGATGACTCCTTTGAATTCTGGCCGCATGTCCAACAGCTCAAACTGGAAAACTTCCTGCTGGATGTGAGAGCAGCTCTTGACTACCTGCGCGGGCATGCCAGTGCCGAGGGAGCGACCTTTCCCGTCGGTTTCTGCATGGGTGGCAGCTTAACCATCCTCTCGGGCTGTGATCGCTCCTTCGGCTTTGCCGGCCTGATCGCCTTCTATGCCGGGTTGAGCCGGCCTATTGCGGGCGATGGCACGGCTCTGGAGCGCGCCGATCAGTTGGCCTATCCCCTGCTCGGCCTCTTTGGAGGCGCTGATCAGGGTATTCCCGTCAGCCAGGTGCGCGAGCTAGAAGAGAAGCTGCGCCGTCGTGGCCTGGAGCATAGTATTCACATCTATGAGGGAGCGCCTCATAGCTTCTTCGATCGCCGTTACAACGAATATGCCGAAGCCTGCGCTGATGCCTGGCAGCGTGTGCGCGATTTCATTGCGGCCCATAGCCGCAGCCGGGCATAGGAGCTGATCTCTCTTCAGCCATTGTCGCTTGCTCTGAGCTTCCCTGCATGGTTTCGCGGGCTGTGCCCAGCGAAGCCACGTAGGGAAAGCGAAGAGCCTCTTCCAGGCTACCTGTCTGCCGATAGCGCTCGATCATCCGATGAGCGGGTGTCTGGCGTTGCTCCAAAAGCGCAAAGAGTGGCCTCAGTAGCGAGCGATCGACGTCCGCGACCAAAGCCTGATCTGCCGCCATTAGCACTCTCTGGGCCCCCTCAAAAATTTCCTCATCCGCGAAGCCGCGCAAGGCTGCGTGCTGGTGAAGGGTAGCATCGGGCACGATAGCCCGTCCTGGCAAAGTCTCATCGATGGTCAGGCCCTTGAGCAGGGCCAGCAGCGCAGCGTAGAGCGAGAAATCCGCACAGCTATCGCAGGCTTTGAATTCCAAGCGCCCGATCTCTGCCGGAATACGCGCCAGCTTTGTCAGCGAAGGGTTACTATAGATCAGTTGGGTCTCGTCGGCAATAAAGACGAGGACAGCCGGACGCTGACCAGTGCGCAAAAACGTGCGCACTGAGAGACCCTCCCAGAGCTGACCCTCATAAAAAGGAGAGCTGAAGCTGAAAGGTACAATATAGGGACTATAGTAGGTCAGTTTACGCCCGCAGTCAATCAACTGCTCGGTGGACCAGGCTGCGCAAGACAGGCTGAGATCAGGACCGTAGGTCAGGAAGGTGCCGAGCGTCGTACGATCTTCTGGCGAGCGATCAAGCAACCGCCATTCATATGGATTAAGAGGGGGATCAAGGATGAGGCAGGTCCGGTAAGGATTGTAGCTCGTCAAAACAGGAGTGAATCCATGGCGGGCGGCTACTTGACAGAGCAGAGCGAAGCTCTCTTCTAATTCCTGGATAGTACTCTGAATGTCAGGATGAATGGTCGTCCTGATTTCTATGCCCTTGGGAAGGCAGGTGAGCCACTCACCTTGAGGGCTGAGGCGCTCCAGAGCTTCAAGATACCAGCGCTTGAGGCGAATACCGGCATCGCCGATACGTAGCTCCACCTCATCGCCAGGATAGACTGGCAGCTCGTCAATCACGGCTTGAAGCAGACGATAGGGCGTTGAGGCGAAATCCACAAAGCTGCCCTTATGGTCAAGAAAGGCCACCTCATGTTCAATGCCAAAGCGGAAATCGCTCATCTATCTCATCCCTTGCTTGAAATACAGGCGGAGAAAGAGCTAATCGGGAGTCGCCCTAAAGTGGAGAGGAGAAACCTGCCCCACAGTCCACCAACCACCTGGAGGGGAAAGCTTGCTCTTCCCCTGCGGCGGCGCAAGGAACGATCCCAAATCTGAGTAAGCAACTCAGATATTAGCATGGCCTAACATTGACGTCAAGAGGAAAGGCACTTCTGGCGTAGAGCGTAGTACGGGAATATGCCATTGTAAAGTACACAAGAGCATGCAGTCAAGGGATCGAAAGCGGCCTAGCTCTGCCACCTACTTGCCCTTACCTGGGGGGAGCGGCATATAATAAAACGTTCCTCTCTGCGGAGCGCCTCTACTTAGCGCAAGCGGGGGGCTTTGATCGATAGACACACACCTATGACTGAAAGTAATCGACATCCATCGCAACGGACCGCGGTCCTTCAACGTCTCGCCAAGTCTGTTCTTGCCAGCCCTGGCGTTCGCAACCGTACTCTCTTAGCGATCTCCTTCTCTGTGCTAGGGGCCTATATAGGCACAGCGATGATCAATCCTGTGCGTGTCCTCTATGCCCAAGCGCATGGGGCCTCATTACCGGTCATAGGGGCGATGGCCTCAGCCTACCTGGTTTCTGACTTTCTCTTTGGCTATCCGCTCGGCTGGCTGGCAGACCGTTGGGGACGCAAACAAGTGATGCTAGCCGGTCTGGCGGTCCAAGCGCTGCTCTCGGCTCTTTATCTACCGATCTCCGACCCATTGCTCTTCGTGGTCTTGCGCTTTCTCGAAGGAATCGCTGCGGCGGGTCTGCTCCCAGCGGCGCGGGCGCTGCTGATCGATGCCGTGCCGGCTGAGCAGCAAGGTGAAGCCTTCGGTATCTTTAACGCTTTTTTCAACGCCAGCTTCTTACTAGGGCCGGCACTTGGAGGACTGATAGCCACCCTTGGTTACAGTTGGGCTTTTATTGGCGCTGTCTGCATTCGCCTGGTAGGCATCATCCTTGTGATGTGGCTCATCCGCGACCATACAGGCAGCCGCTTCCCGCGTACCGTCAACAAGCGACCGCACTTAGGGAATGTTTTCAAGGAGCTATTTACCTGGCCGCTGCTGGCAGCCTATCTGATTGCCTTTGGCGATTACCTCTATCTGGGCTTTGACCTGACTGTGACGCCGCTTTGGATGCACGATCACCTCTATGCTTCCGTAGCCGTTATAGGCTTAGCGTACACGGCCTGGGCCGTGCCTAACACCATTTGCTCGCCCATTGGGGGCCAAGTGGCCGATCGCCGACGCCGTTCCACGCTGATCCTCATCTTTGGTCTGGCGCAAGTGCCGCTCTATCTTGCCTACGGCCTGCTGAGCGGGGCCCTGATAGCCTTGCTGCTCTTCGCTATTCATGGGATTGTTTATGCCTTCATCCAGCCGGCCATTGATGCCCATTTGGCGGCCTTCTCTGGGAGCCATGTGCGCGCTCGCATTCAGGGCCTCTACAGCACCGTTGGCCTGATAGGGGCATTTGTGGGTAGCAATATTTTCATTCCTCTTTACCTTATAAATTTCCGTTTTCCCTGGTTTGTCATGGGATTGTGCTATGGTTTCTGTGTCCTCATTGGGGGATTAATCATTCGAGTCCAGGAGGACAAAGACTTCGCGCGACCTCAAGGGGACAGGGAAGCCCTGAGCGAGACAGTGGCCTCGGGGGCGGGCCCTCGCTCCTGATAGCCTGTGGCTCCGCCCCTCTCTATAACGGGAGGAGGAAGGCATGCAAGCTCCAATATACCAGACCGGACGGCTCCTGCTTGTCTTCCTTGGTGATGTCATGTTAGGGCGGCTGGTCAATCAGGTGTTGCAGCAAACCGGAGCAGCGTATCCCTGGGGTGATACCCTGCCTCTCCTGCTCCAGGCAGATAGCCGTATCTGTAATCTCGAATGCGTCCTTGCTGACATTGGCAGTCCCTGGACCCTGACCCCGAAAGTTTTTCACTTCCGCTCTGATGCGCGCAATGTGGCCGTATTGCAAGCGGCGCGTATCGACGCGGTCTCCCTGGCGAATAACCATACGCTCGACTTTGGCTATGAGGCCTTGCTACAGATGCTGGCTATTTTACGGCAGGCCGGCATCACTTTTGCGGGCGCTGGGGCTACTAGCGCAGAGGCCCGGCAGCCAGCGCTCTGGGAGGTAGGTGGGAGGAAACTGGGGCTACTGGCACTCACAGACAACGAACCGGCCTGGGAGGCAGGCCCCGAGCGGCCCGGTATTTGGTATATGCCGATGACCCTGACTGATCCGCGCAGTGCTGAGTTGTACGCGGCACTCAGGTCTGTGCGCGCTCAGGTCGATTGGTTGATCGTCTCCCTTCACTGGGGGGGCAATTGGGGCTATACCCCACCAGCAGAGCATCGAGCTTTCGCGCATGCCCTCATAGAGGCGGGAGTGGATATTATCTATGGTCATTCCGCTCATGTGGTGCGCGGCATCGAGATCTATCGTGGGCGTCCGATACTCTATAGCTGTGGCGACTGGGTCGATGATTACGCCGTTGATCCCCATGAGCGCAATGACCTCAGTTTTCTCTTCGGTGTCGAAATTGTCGGATCTCAGCTTACGCGCCTGCTGCTCTATCCAACAGTGATACGCGCCTTCCAGGCCCGGCGAGCGTATGGCGCCGATCGGCAGCAAATTGTAGCTACGATGCAGCGCCTCTGTGCCATGCTGGGAACAGCGACGCGTTGGCTGGAACCAGAGGGCTGCCTGGAGATTGCCATTGCTCAGCCCTGAGTCTGCAGCTTGCCCAAAGGCTACCCATAGAAGGCCTCTACTGCGTTGGGTTGGTGTTGGCTTCCGTGGCTGCACAGATGCTCTCTCGCCAGCTAGCACAGCCTCGGCAGGCCGCTGAGAGGGATGACTCAACTATTGTGTACCACTTCTGTCTCAGCCGAAGCCTTCTTTACCCATATCTTTATAAGCACCTGCACCCGTTCGCTACCTCAGATCGCTATCCTCTTAAACAGAGTATAGGCCAGTATGTGACAACCATAATTCACATGCTGCTTGTCTGTCCTGCGGAGGAAGGATGCCCTATGGCGGTTCTCTCTGAGCCTCGTCTGGCCATCTCCATTGATCCTGGCTACCTGCGCCTCAAGCGGCTGATCGATGTCTCTATCACAGTGGTGTTGTTACCTCTGCTGCTGGTGACAATGGCGGTGATAGCTATCCTGATCCGCCTCGACTCGCAGGGACCAGTGCTCTTCCGCCAAAAACGCTTGGGATTGAACGGCAAAGAGTTCACTCTTTTAAAGTTTCGCTCGATGTACGCTGATAGCGATGACCGGCTGCACCGCGAAGCTATCAAACGCTACATGAACGGCGATCGGCTCAGCAGTGATCACAATGGAGCCAATCCCTACAAGTTGAACGATGATCCGCGCATCACGAGGATTGGTCGTCTGCTCCGCCGTACCAGTCTTGATGAATTGCCCCAGTTCTTTAATGTGCTGCGCGGCGATATGTCGCTGGTCGGACCGCGTCCTCCCCTGCCTTATGAAGTGGAGCACTATAGCGAACGGGATTGGCTGCGCCTGGCAGGCAAGCCCGGCCTCACCGGTTACTGGCAGGTCTATGGGCGAAGTAAGGTCGATTTCAAGACGATGGTGGAGATGGATATTGCTTATCTGCAAAGTCAATCGATCCGCGAGGATCTCAAGCTCATTGCTCTCACTCCTCTGGTAATGCTAAGTGGGCGTGGCGGCGCCTGACTGAACTGAGCATCCTGGCCATCTAGGCCGCATCGCTCCGCTCTGCAAGCTTTTACGCGCTTGATTGCTAGCACTAGCTTTCATTGCTCTGCGTCTTTATCTCCCTCCATCCGCTAAGGGCAGGGATGCCCTTCCTCTTTTTCCTCTCGTACCTGCTTGCTTCCTTTCTCATTCATCGCTCCGAGCTGGGCCTGAACTCTGTAATGAGGAAGCCATTGCACCTTGTAGCTAACCTGAGACTGAGGAGGCTGTCGGCTTTCAGATTCATCATCTGCCAGGAGGAAGAATGCAGGCGGCTCTGCTGAAGAAAGGTACGGAAAACAACGAAAGCCGCTGCTACAGCCTGTAGCGGCGGCAGGGCATCGTTGCTTTACTGGCTCTCTAAGCGAGCTAGGTGCGCTCTTCCTCCCTATGCCTCTGACATTGAGCGTGCCTCATTCATCTTCCTCCTGGCTTTCTCTAGCCACTCTGCTGATGTCACATGAGGAAAAACGAGCGATGAGATAAAGATACTGGCAATAGCTATGGTATATTTTGTCTGCCAATCTGCTGTGAGATCGCCATCGATTCTGTGGAGCGAGGCTGACCACAGAGTCGCTCTAGCAGCTCATTATAGCGTTCACTCATCAGCTCCCAGCGGAACGGCTCGAAATCTCGGGCGGCGTTTTCAACCAACTGGGCGCGTTTCTCGGGATTGTGGTAGAGAGCGATGAAAGCTGCTGCGAAGCTAAGGGGATTCTCAGGCTCGCAGAGCATGACCGATTCGGGGCGGAACATCGAACGGATCGCTTTAGTATCCGTGGCGATGATTGGCCGATGCAACCAGGCGAACTCATAAGCCTTCGTAGGGAGAAGGAGATCCATAAACCCGTCGCAGCGGTAAGGAATGATGCCGACATCGCCGTGAGCAATGAAGTCAGCCACTTCCTCGACGGTACATGTTTCGCGGAACGTAACCCGATCGCTGATCCCCAGCTCCTTGGCGAGGGAGCGTAGAAAGGGGATCTGCTCCCCACGTCCCAGAAGATCGAGACGCAGCCGGGGTGCGGCTGGCAGGGCCAAAGCCAAAGCGCGCAGTGCTATATCGAGGCCGTGCCGCTCGGCCATTGTCCCATGATACATCAAGATGAAATTGCCATCCTCCTCGCTAGAAGGACGGCGGATGCGCCGCGAGATAGGGAAATAGCGGGGGTCGGGACTATTCAGAATGACAGAGAGCTTGTGGCGAGGAACACCGCGCCGGAGCAACAGCTCCTCAAAAGGCCAGCCCACAGTAATCACGTGGTCCGCAAACAAGGTAGACAGACGCTCCTGCAAAACGGCCAGGGCTTTGGTCAAACGGCGCAAGCGCCCGCGAGCCTTCACCGCCATCAGCTCTGGGGAAGCATCTTGCACCTCCAAAATAACCCGGGCTCCAAAGAGACGGGGGACAAGCGCCGCAAAGACCAAGAAGTCCGGCATATTATGCACCTGCACCACATCGTAGCGCTTGCGGAAATGGAGGCGTGTCACTGTCCAGGCAGCGAGCAACAAAAATCTGAGCCAACCAAGCAGAGTCAGAGGGAGAGGCTGGCCAAAGCCGCGATCCAGGGGAACGCGGTAGACCGACACTCCGTTGTACTCCTCGTAGGGAGGCTCGGCGCCATGACGCAGGCAAATGACATCAACCAAATGGCCTCTGGCGCGAGCAGCCTCCGCCAGGCGGCGCACCAGGGGATCAAAACGGTACCAGTCGTAACTAATATGGGCAATCCGTAGCGGCGTCATCCCAATATCCCCTTTCGAGCCGAACCAGGATATGCATTAAGCGGGCGTGCGATCGGTTCGCACCCAATCTCTTTTCTGCCGATGGCTCTGGCGCAGTACAAGATAGACCCAGAGTTTCCAGAGCACGAAGGCCGGGGCGAAGAAGAAAGCCTTATAGATACCGTCGGGAACATCCAAAAGAAGGAGAGGAGAGAGCACATAGAGGCTCAGCCCAAGTGACGAGAACAAGGCCAGGAACACAGCTGGAGGCCAGCCCAGGATAAAACTGACGAGAAGCGCGAGGACTGTCCAGGCCAGCAGCACAGAGAGTGGAGGCGTCAGCAGCTCTGCCACGGCCTCCAGACGGCGCCAGTCCCTTGCTCGCAGGCCTGCGCGTAGCAAACGGAAAGTGCGTCTCACAGTGGACAGGCCTGGTTCCGCTGCCTCCCAGCGTAGATCTTGCGAGCGCATCTGCGCGAAGCGAACTGGCATCTGTGAGCGAACCACAGCCCCAGGCACGTAGCGAACGCAGATCCCCTCTTCCACAAGATGTAGATAGTACTCGTAATCTTCGCCGCGTGAAAAAGCCTGCCAGGGATAACGCTCCAAGAGAGCGCGGGTGAAACACATCCCGTTGCCTGTCAAAGTCGCCGAAGCTCCCAGCCTAGTCCGCCCGAGGGGACGGACGTGATTCATCAAGGAGAGAGCCAGCCAGCGCAGCGCTGTACCGGGAGAAGCCGAGGCATTAAGAACCGTATTACAGGCCTGGAGCGCCTGCAGGCGCTCACCACGAGCCTGGCCTGTTTTCAAGGCCTGCTCCAGAGCGTCCAGGAAGGAAGGCTCAACCACGGCATCCGCATCCAGGAACACACAGGCATCGTATCTAACGCCATCTTCAGCCAGGCGCGCCAAAGCCCAATTCAAGGCGTAGCCCTTACCACGCCGCTGAAGATCATAGCGCTCGTAGACCGTGGCCCCGCCCCTGGAGCGGACCAGACTTGCCGTGCCATCATCACAGTTATCGGCGATTACATAGACGTCATAGTGGCTACGCGGGTACGTGAGCTGCTGTAAACTTGCCAGAAGCGTGCCAATGACCAACTCCTCATTATGCGCGGGGATCAGCACCACAAAGCGCACTGGCTCAGAAGCGCCGGGTTCTGGCGCAAGTGCAGCCTGGCGACGGAAGCGAGTCGACAGGGCTGCTACCGTTACCACAGCCAGATAACTGACGGGTAGTGCCAGAATCAGCTCCGCCAGGAGCAGGGTCCACAGCAGCAGAGGGGAGAGAGCAACAAAGGGCGTCATAGGCTGACCTCGCTCAGGGCTGGTCGCGGCTGAGAAGACAGGAGAGCCTTGTCCTGAGGGATCTCTTGAGACCTTCTTGGCTCCAGGGCTGGCAGACGCATCAACAATCCCGCCAGCAAACCCAGATAGATCACATTGCGATAGAAGAACAGCTGATAGTCCGCATAGGCTACCATGACTTCCATGCAAGTAATCGCAATCACATAGACAGCGACCAGGCGCAGGTATGGCTCTCGGAGCTGGCGCGCAATCAGACCGCCACGCACGATCAGCGAGCCTAACAAGAACCACAGAGCGATATAGCCTGCTGGCCCGAGCCGCATCCAGATCCAGTAGATAGTATTGTGAGGAACATACAGATAGGGATTGCCTCCAAAGTCAGGATCATCGTTAGCTAGGATCGGCAGCGGCTCCGGCTGTAGAAACTGCTTTCCGAAGCCCAAGCCTAGCAGTGGATTCTGTTGCACCGTATACTTTAGATCATAATTTTCAGCATTGCGATAGGAGTTTGAAGCCTGATCTCGTGCATCTGACGCGGAAGGGTCGATAACCGAGACAATGGCGCGGGCTGGTTCAGCCAGGCTGCCTGTACCGTGAGCAAAAGCGACAACGTAACCTACGCCCAGCATAGAGCAGATCACCAGGCCAGCCAGCAGCGGCTTACGCAACTGCGGCTTAAGATAGAAGACAAAGGCCCAGGCCACGGCCACACCCACGATCAAAGCGATATAATCGGCGCGTCGCTTATTGGCAATCAGAGCAATCAGGATCACCGGCAGCACCGCCAGAGCTGCATAGAGCTGTGGCCGATAGCGGTAAAGCATACAAAAGAGGATGATTATCAGCAAAATTGATACGAAGAAGAAAGATTCTTCGTGTGACATAATCTCATTCTGGTTAGTCAGATCGCCATGTAGCACGAAGAAATAGACATAGCAGCCCTGCAAGCCCTTGAAAGCGGCGCCAAAGATCGCAAACCAGAAAAAGAGGCGGACATGCTGCAACTGGGAGATCAGATTGTAAGCCAGTAAGTAAGAAAGGAACAGGTACCAGAGTGGTCGCACCTCTAACACAATGATCTTCAGATCGCCACCGGTAGCCAGGCCGTGAATGACGCCTATCGCCACGCAAAGCAGGAAGGCGACGAAGGGCCAGAAGAGGGGACCGCCCTCCAGGGCTGGCTGACGCCTGGCCAGCCGGTGGCAGATAGCCATAAAAAGAGTGAACAGCATCAAAAAACCGATGGGGCGCTCGATCATCCCAGCCATATTGGGAGGCCAATAAAAAATGTTCAACTGATCGGTGCCGATATGGATCTGCAGAGGATTCTGCTCAATGAGCAGCACGCAAGCCAGGCAGAGGAAGAGGCCGCTGACAGGCCAGCGCATAATCATCAGGCCGGCAGCGAGGGCGGTGAGCAGAGCAACAACGATGCTGAAGCCAACAGAGACGCCGGCCAACATCAACAAAGGGAGCACAAGCAGGCCCAACATAAGAGCGACCCAGAACGGAAGAATTCCCCCACCTGGGGGCTGAGTCGCCGGCTCATCAGGGTAAGCGCGGTAGAGCCGTCTCGATCGTGGCGGTGACTCTGGTAGAGCAGACATAGGCTTTCACTATCTAGCTGGCTACGGAAGACGACTACAAAGAGCAGACATCTGAACCTCGGTCGGACTACGGCGAAAGAGTCCTTTACCTTTCCTAGAAGAAAGTGCTGTAGGCGACCAACGAGACAATGACCAGTAGCATGATCGCTCTCGTTTTAGCGCTATAGCGCCTGATAAAGAGCGCCATAAGGATAAAGAAGCTCAGCAGAATAAAGATTACCTTCATAGGCCTGACTCTCTCTTAGCACACTATCTCTCACAGCATCTGGCGTATCCAACGCGGAATACGGCTCTCGATCTGGTTCAGCAGGATGCCCTGGACAGGAAGATCTTTCAACTGAGCGCAGGCCTCACTCACAAGCACCTCGGAGGTCGCGCCGGCATGCACTACCAGGATCAGCGTATCGGCCAGACTAGCTGCCAAAGCTCCGTAACCTGTAGTCACAACAGGAGGGAGATCCAGGATGATCAATTCCTCTGGAAGAGAGAGACGGGAGAGAAGCTGGCGTTCAATAAGCTGGCGAATCCAGCGCATTGCCTGTCCTGCGGCGTCGCCAGCGGGAATCACCGTCAGCTCGGGCGTCACGCGATAGCGAATTGCCTCTTCAGAACACTCGCCGCGCAGCCATTCGGCCAGACCCTGCCGGCGTGGCAAATCGAACAATGCCTGCAACTGCGGGCGCTCCCAAGTGCATTCGAGCAGCGTCACGGGCCTCCCGCTATCGCTAGCCAGCACGCTGGCGGTTGTCAGAGCCAGCAGCGTCTTGCCTTCGCCTGCAATGGCGCTTGTAAAGCCAAGGCAGCGAATTGTCGACCCCTCGCGGAAAAAGATAGAGGCGCACAACTGGCGACAGCGCTCGCGCACAACCTGGATATTGAGCAACTCGCGAGCCTGACGACTTTTCGCCGAAGCTGGAACACGGTCGCCTTCCGCCTGGCTAGCTGGTACTGGTACTGGCGTATCCGGTAACTCAACTGTACTGATCGTCTCTATATGCTCCTCGTTATCTTGCTGTGAGAGCTCGGTCTTATTGGTAACCTGGACCTCCGCTTTCTTGGATGACACCACCGCAGCTGCTGCCTGGGGGCGGAGGGCTGGGAGCTTAACCGTATCGGTGTCCGAGTCGTGAGAGCTAGAGCTTTTCTTCTTGTTGTTGTTGAGCCGATCAAGTTCTGCCATAGGCGCTCTCCTCTAGCGGCTAGGAATACCATCTCTGCTGGATAACAGCTTGCCACTGGTAGCTGAAGGGAGCAGAGCGGCGACGCTCTCCCCTCGCAGGCGTGGGAGTTGTGCCAGCACAGGAAGCGTCGTGATCTTCTGCACGTCGAGAGGCGTATAGATTGCACGCTGACGGCGGACCTGCATGATTACCAGAGCGGAGCAGCTAAGAATCGCTGCTGCCAGACCGATTCCACCACCGATCAGCAAGGACTTTGTGCGCGGAACAGGCTGGGTGCCCACCGCTGGCGAATCGATGACCTTAAAAAGGCTGTTGACCCCTGTACCCTGAGAGCTGATTTCCTGCTTCAGGCTAGCGATGAGCGACTGTAGATTTTCCACTGTGGCCTGGGCCTGCTTCGTCTGGCTGTGGAGCAGGCTGTAAGTGGGGTCCAGGGTTGCAGCATAATCAGGGCCAGAAACCAGCACCTGGTGGGCCAGATCTGGATGACTGGTCAGATAGCGAGCCTCGGCAGCCGCGGCATTCGCGGCATCCTGCTGAGCCTTGACCAATTGACCCTGATAGCTTTGCAGTAGATATTGCGCTTCCGCAATACTAAACTGCTGGCTCTGTTCGCTGTAGTTCTCAATCACGGACTCGACCACTTGCTGAGCAACTTGAGGGCTGCGATTCTCATAGGTAATAGTGAACAAATTGTAGCCCACTGCGCGCACCAGGACATGTTTAGAGATCTCTGTAAAAAGAGCATCGTCGCGCAAAAGGGGGTTAGACCGGGTATGCTCATCCAAGGTTGCAGCGAGCTGCGCCTGCGCTGCTACTTTCAAGGCGAAAGTGCGACTTTGCAGCAGCTCGCTCAGAGCGGTCGCCTGAGTCTCTGCAGGCGTAGCCTGGAGATTCGTCTCCGGCCCGGTAGCTCCAATCACCTCATAGCGCCGCAAGGCCCATAGCGAGGCTGTTGTCTCGTATGAGGGAGGAAGAATCAGTACCACCGCAATCGCCACTGCTGGGAACATCACAAACAGTAAAGCGAGCTGCAGGGGTCGGCGGAAGATGACTTCAAGTACACGCCCCACAAGAACAGACCTCCTTCGCTTCGCGTTCCGTAGCCTCTCGTTCTTTCTACCGGTATGCGATCTGCTACAAGGGTACTACTGGCTCCATAGTAAAGAGGTGTTCATATATGTGAAGATGGCGTTGCTACCGGGGGGGCAATGTGTACATCGCTCTACCGGCTGCCTTGCAGAAGGCTTGGAATGTCTCGGGTACGGGACATTCACCTCACTTCAGAAAAGCGACGTCTTCTTTACCATCATCGCAATCCTGTCACTACAAAGGCATGCTATAACCCGAGGTAGGCTAAGAAGAGTCAAGCGGGGGGAGCAACCCATACGACCAGTGCCGCCCGAGGCAGGGGAGAGAGCTATTCCTCTCTCTATGCTAGCTAATCTAGCCGCTTGAACCAGTCGGCTAGTGAGGCAGTGGTCGATGGCATGGTCGTCCATACCGCGTCTCGGTTATCTATCGGCTGGCTGAGGCGAGGTATGGCGAACTGCTTGTGTCAATTCGGGAGAGCTGGTAGACATCACCTCATCCTGACCTGCCGAAGCAGCGAGAGCTGTTGAGCTTTGCTTAAAGCGATGCTGATAATGTCCAATTTACATTTATTTCATGATTGCTATTCATATAACATTGATATATGATAGGATGGCTTCTGTTATTTGCAGCGCTGCTGGAGGTTCTGAGATGAGAAACGCGCTTCGAGAGCTGATTAAATATCTCACTAACCAGTTCATCAACTATATTCCCTCCTACACTCTGCGTTATGCCTGGTATCGGGCTATCCTGGGCTGGGAGATTGGTCCACAGGTGACGATCCTCTCGGGGGTGCGTATCCAGATGGCGGGGTTGCGTGGCCGGGGGCGCCGGGTGGTTATTGGCAAGGGTTCTGTGATTAACTACGGCTGTCTCCTCTATGTAACGGGAGGGCTGGTGATTGGAGAGAATGTCAGCCTCTCGCCTGGGGTCTGGCTGATTACGGGTTCGCACGATATAAATGATCCAGAGCATAAAGATGTATATAAGCCTATCGTGATCGGAAACTACGCCTTCCTGGGAGCGCGAGCAACAGTGTTGGCGGGTGTAACCATCGGTGAAGGGGCTGTTGTTATGGCGGGTGCAGTAGTGACACGTGACGTTCCTCCCTATGCTATCGTGGGAGGCGTTCCGGCGCGCGTGGTTGGTGAGCGCCAGCTACGTAATCCCTCCTATTCCCTGGCTCATTTTCATCCTCTATTCGGTTAGCGCCCTGCTCAGCGAGGGGCAAGAGATTGGCATAGGTCGATCCTCTGCCTCGCTATGCCGGCTCAGGCGCTGCTTGATTGCCAACTGAAAGGAGTTTAGCATTGCTTGTCCCTGCTACAGACGACGTCGGTCCAGAGTATCAGCATGTCTATCTCTCACCGCATTTCGATGATGTTGTCTATTCATGTGGTGGAACTATCGCCTTACAGACTCTCCAGAGAGAGAACTCACTAGTAATAACTGTTTTCGCAGGTATTCCTGGCCCTGATTTAAAGCTAAGCTCCTTTGCCCGGCGTATCCAGCGCACGATGAGCAGCAGTCGAGAGGCATTTAGCCTGGTAGAGCTTCGCCGGCAGGAAGATCAGCGGGCCTGTTCCTGGCTGCAAGCTGACTGCCTCTGGTTGGACTACCTCGATGCTATCTATCGTGGTTCTCCGGCCCTCCAGCGTTGGAGACGCGCAATTGGGGGAGGTATTCGTCAGGTCGATGCTTGGCTTGTGGAGGATTTACTCCAGCTTTGCTTAGCGCTCCATCGCCGCCTGCCCTCGCTGCATTGGTATGCCCCTTTAGGTATTGGAGGCCATATCGATCACCGCGTTGTCTCTGCTGCTGCTTTCCGGCTCCTGGTATACGGCGCCAACGTGGCGTTCTATGAGGATTTCCCCTACGTGCTGCGTCCCTCCGCCCTCAGAAAGCGCCTGCGGGAGGTGGGGATTGCTATGCAGCCTCATCTGGTGGAGATTTCGGACACGCTGGCCTTGCGCCAGCAAGCTGCCAGCCTGTATGCATCACAGGTGCGTATCAACTTTGGTAGTTCTGAGGCTCTTTATCAAAGCATTGAGTGCTACAGCAGCCGGATCAGCCCCAAGCCGGGGACCCATGTAGAGCGCTTCTGGCGGGCCGTCTTATGAGCTGGTGACCGACGGCGGTCGCCAGCAAGCCAGTGGCGGAGGTGATCGCCACCTCCGCCAGGCTCAAGCTTGCTCTTGGGAGAAGATTTCAGGCCAGGGAAGGCTGTTTGGCTAACAGGGGCCAAGTTGAACCCAGACGCCTGCTGGGCCGCCAGGCACGTCATTGTATGTCCACCATTTGGCCTGCCAGAGATAGCCATTGTAAGTAACTTTGCTGCCGCCAGTATAAGCTGTGGTCGGACTCCACGGAGCAACACCTGTACAGCTGCTGCCGGCTGACGAGGTTGGCGTTGGGGTCGGCGTGGGAGTCGAGGTCGGGAGCGTCGCGGTAGCGGTGGTTGTAGGTATAGGTGTTGCAGTGGGAGTCGCAGGGGGTGTCCCGCCAGCGGCCTGCGCGAACTGCGTGATAATGCGCGTGAAATCCCAATCGTTCTGAGGCACACTGCTACAGGTGGCCGAGAGATTCCCGTTGTTATCTGGAGGCGTGCACTGGCGGTCACGATTCACCGACCAGAAGGTAAATCGCGCCAGGTGATTGCT
Organism: Thermogemmatispora argillosa; assembly: GCF_059696725.1. Taxonomy (NCBI): domain Bacteria; kingdom Bacillati; phylum Chloroflexota; class Ktedonobacteria; order Thermogemmatisporales; family Thermogemmatisporaceae; genus Thermogemmatispora; species Thermogemmatispora argillosa. Next base: position 5,032,278 of record NZ_AP019377.1, read on the forward strand.
CTCGACAAAGCTCAGCACTGTCTGGAAGTCAGACTGATAGAAGTATTCGCCGCTATCGGTGCGCCCATTCATAGAAGAAATTCCCTCGTGGGCATAAGCAGTAGCGCTATCCCAGCCGAAGGTATTCATGAGGATAGTATGGAAGCTCTGAAGGGCGCTAATTTGACTACTGGCGCCGTTGAAGCCGCCATCGAAGGGCATGATGGAATAGCTGCTGGGAGTGTAGCCAAGGCTATGTGCAGTGTTGAGGAGCTGCTGCCCAAAGTAGCCGGTGCCGGACGTTGTGCCAGGCAGAGTAATCGTGATCAGCAGGCCAGGGTTGTTAGCCTGCAAAATCTGGGCGGCTGCCAGCTCGTTATTGATCGCGCTGGCATTCTCGTACTCTGGCTCCTCCAGATCAAGATCGATGGCCCGCAAACCATACTTATTGATCACTGCTTGCTCAGCGGCGGCTGTGGCCTGCGCTGTCCCACAGACCTGTCCAAGTTTCGTTCCATTATAGCCGCCGAAGGAAACGACTACATCACCCCCGGCTGCCCGAACGGCATTGATAATGGGACCGACCTGGGTGTCTGCAGAGACATCGATGAGCCCGCTGTCGGCCTCCCAGGCAGGAGTACAGCCGTTGTCTGCGACGATAAAGGCAAGCGTAAAGACGCGCGCTCCTGTAGCGCTCATGACTGCCGTAAGAGACGGGGGATTATTAGCGAGAGGCATAACGTAGGGAGCTGCGTTATACCAGGCTGAGCTGAGGGCCGTCGCTGCTTGAGCTGGTCTCTGCTGAGACTGGATAGTCGTAACGACGGCGATAGCGCAGCTCACAAGCAGGGCAGCGCTCATCAGCAACATAGCTCGCCAATTCAGTGGCAGGCCCATAATGCGCCTGTGAAACAGGTTGAAAGGCTTCATGCCTTAGCTCCTTTGTCGTTGTAGGAGATCCTCTTGCAGAGATGTGATGACCGGCCAGGGCGGGAAGAGCGCGCGCCGCACCTCGGTAGGGAGCTGAACGGGATGGCGCGCGCTCTTCCTCTTTTTGTCAGCCGGTTATGTGCTCGAGCTGAGGCCTATTGCAGCGAGACATCATCGACATAGACGTTCCCCTGCAAGTACCAGCCGTGGACGTAGATAGTGACGCTCGTTGTCGAAGCGCCTGTGGTGAAGGACACGGAGAGCAGCGTGTAACTGCTGCTGCTAGTCCAATTGCTAGCTCCTCCACTGATGCCCAAGTAAGCGTAGGGGCCGTTCACGTAGGCGCTCAGCGTATAGGTATGGTTCGGCAGGACGCTGATAGTCTGGGTACATTGACCCGTCGTAGAACTCGTAGGAGTCAGCTGTAACGCGTAGGAGCCGCTATGAACGGGAGAGGAGACGATCTTGTCGCCGGCGTCGCAGGTCCAGGGAGCCAGCGAGCCGCTCTCAAAGCCGGGATTCGCGACCAGATTGCCTCCGGATGGGGGAGCAGTCGGCGTTGGGCTCGGCGTAGGAGTGACTGTCGGTGCTGCTGTGGGGGTTGGCGTCGGGGGCGGTGTTGTCGGCGTCGGGGTCGCCGTAGGGGTTGGCGCAGGTGTCGGCGTCGGCGTCGGGCCGGGATTAGGAGCGCCTCCCAGGCCGTTGACAATAGCATTCAGCAGGGTATCACCGGCGTCTTCATCCTCCAGGGAGAACATCATTGCCCCGGCCAGACCCTTATTCTTGATATAGGTCGTCTTCGCAGCGATCGACTGGGGAGTGTCGCCAGTGTAGAAGTTGGTGCCGTCATAAATCCAGGCTGCCTGAGTCGTCGGATCAAAGAAATTGACGTTCGCATTAGCAGTAAGACCTGCGGCGGCCAGCTCCTTGTAGAAGGCAACGCCGGGGGTCTGGCTGTAGGAGAAGGAAGGTGAAGGACCAGTAGCAGACTGGTAGAGGCCATGCGTATTGCCAGCAGGCACACCGGTCCAGCCACGGTAGTAGAAGGGAAAACCCATTACCAGCTTGCTGGCCGGGAAGCCGCCTGGAATGTTGTAGGCAGGCAGGCCGCTTGTCCAGGCCTGGATGGACGTATCGATATTATACTTAGCCTGGCCAGGCGGTATAGGAGCTGAAGGATCTTGAGGGGAATTGTAGAGCGGGTCCTGGAAATTCGTCGGGCCGCTACTCTCCCAGGCCCCATGCATATCGTAGGTCATGACATCGGCATAGTCCAGATACTGACCGATCTGATCAGTCTGGATCTGCATAATCTTATCCTGCCCGGAGGGAACGGCTGCCGTCAGCAAGAAATGCTTGCCGATACTGGCTCCATAGGCGTCAAGCTCGCTGCGGAACTCCTGGAGCAGAAGAGTGAAGTTGGTTTTATCCTGGGGACCGTAGTGATTGCCAACATGGCCGAGAACTCCTGGATACTCCCAGTCAATATCAAAGCCGTCGAAGATCCCAGCGGCAGCGGCTGGCCCGCCCGAAGGATCACCACCGATACCGGTGGGGAGATTGCCCTTGAGGAACATGTCAATGCAGGAGCTAACAAACTTCTGGCGTGAGGAGGCCGTGGCAGCCACATCAGAGAAGTACTTTGAATAGGTCCAGCCACCGATCGAAAGCAAAATCTTCAGATTGGGATACTTGACTTTCAACTCCCGAAGCTGATTGAAGTTACCCTTGAGCGGCTGACTGTAGGAATCCGAGGTACCATCGACCGAGTTAGCGCTGCTATAGCTCTTCTGGTAGTCGGCAAAGGCATCGCCCGCCCCGTCGCCGGCATTGGGGTTGTTCTCGTTGCTCGAATCAGCAGCCTTAATGGCCTCGAAACAGGTCAAATTAGTTGGATCGATGTTCTCAAAAGCGTAGATGATCATCGTCAGGCGCGACGCGGCTCCCGACGTATCGACGGTCGAGGGATAGTAGGCATTGCCGTAGATGCTCCATTGGTCGAAGTAGGCAATTTTCTGATAAGTCGGAGCACTGGCCGCCTGAGTCGAGGCCGTGATCGGAGCGCTAGGGGCCGAGGTATTGCCATCCTTATCGTAAGCCTGAACGGTGAACGTATAGCTTGTCGAGGGCAGCAGCGAGCTGATAGTGACAGCCGTCCCCATCGAGGTAGCGACGATATTGCTGCCATTGTAGACATAATAAGCAGGCACATCGCCGGTACCGGAGTTGTCAGTCGAAGGCGACCAAGCCAGTGTGATCGACTGCGGACCGGTGGCAATCACGTGGACATTGGTCGGGGTGGTGATCACCGTGGCACCATGTACCTGGAGAGGATGGGTATAGAGCAGAGCGGCCAGGCCCGAGCAAAGAAGAGCCACCGCTATTCCGAGCTGCAAGAGTCTTTCCTGTCGTCTCATGGTTGCTCCTTGCTAACATTCCTTGCTAGCAGTTTCGGCTGAGAGATCCCGGCAAAGCGCGCGGCAGCCGACCTACCGCGCGCAGCATGCACTAAGCGTCGCTAGGTAGATTCCCAAGGAAGGCTACTGAGGCTGCGCTGCCCGATGACAGGCATACCAGCCCTGATGCTGCTCTCGCCTCCTTCCTTTTTCTCGGACTGGCGTGGGGCAGACCCTGCTTTCTTCCCTTGCCCACCGCGTCAGAAAGACACCTGCGTAGAGCACCTGCTGTTTGACGGCGGAAGGAACCCGACAGACTGGCTGCTTTCCACCTGCTGTTATGGGCAGTGAAGCGGGAATTCTGCCTCCTACGAGAGATCTCGGCTGGCCCCTGAAGCCCTCTGATCTCTCTCCTTTTTGAGAGTGTACTCATTTATAGTCTATATGTCAAGATGTATAGACCAGATGACGGAGAGAAGGATGAGGTGAATTGGGCGGGGAAAGCCTAGCGGGGTGGGGAGACGACTGCTTGGGGAGGAGAGGAGGAAGGATGAGCAGGAGAGCGGGGAGTGAGGCGAGAGCGCAGAAGGGACCTGGAACGCAGCAGAGCCACGAGCAGGTCGCCAAGCGCGGGGAGAGGATCGCTCCAAGCGAAGACAGAGAAAGTCAGGGGGCCGATCAGGGAACGAAGGTAAGCACTGGGGCTGCTGAGACCGGCGCGGATCTCCTGGAGGCCGGCGGGCAGATCAGTAAGAAGGCGCAGCCAGCGTCTTCCGTAGCGGATAGAGGTCGGGGCCTCGCCGGGCCTGCCGGTTGCCTGGCAATATTGCAAGTAGGGTAGATCCAGGCCGCAGGCTATGCAGAGCGTATGCCATCCCCAGGGACGGAGATTAATATCAAGTAACTTATAGCAGTCATCGCGAGGGTCAAGCTTAAACTCCACCTCAACCATGCCGTTGGCGCCCATGAAGCGGAGCACCTTCTCCGCCAGGGGATAAAGAGCCGGGACCTCGACAGCCTCCACAAAGCTGGAGCCAAGGCCGTAGTCGATAGGGTACTGACGGCGCCGGCGGGCGGTCAAGGCGTAGCGCAGCTGGCCCTCTGCACAGAAAGCTCCCACAGAATACTGTGACAGGCCGCCGCCTGGAATCAACTCCTGGAGCATAATTTCATCGGCGTCCAAGACAGCGCGGACCTGGCGATAGGCGGCCAGCAACTCGGCATAGTTATGGGCCTCCAGCGCCTTCAGATGCAAAGCGTACTGCAGATGAACGGAAATTGCCGGTTTCACAATTAACGGGAACTGCAGATCGAGACTGGCAAGGGCCTCCTCGCTAGCCGGATACCAGGTACGCGGGGCCGGAATAGCCAGCCGCTCTGCCATCTGATAGGTCAAACGTTTATCGAGGGCCCAGCGGGCGATCTCCCAGGGTGGAGTAGTGAGCCGATAGAGGGGCGCCAGTTCCATATAGTGGCGACTCACCAGCTCAACGGCCTCATCCTGCATTGGGAAAAGGACGGCCCCCTGCAGACCGTGCGTGGGTCCTAAAGAGAGCAGAAACCTCAGCAAAGCCTCATCGCCAAGGGAGCCGTGCCAGCGGATACGCCGGCGCGTGTAACGCGAGAACCAAGCGGAGCGTGGCACGGCATCGATCAGCATGCAAGCGATGCCACGGCGACCCAAACTACGCACGACTCCCAGAGCCTTAAAATCGCTTCCCAGGATCAACGCGGGAGGAAGCTCCCCTGTAGTCCACCTAGCGCTAGCGCATGTATCGGGCATTGCCATATCTACCGACCTAGAGAAGCGCGACAGCGTCATTTCAGCGGCGGCAGTGGTCCCAAGCCAGGCCAAGCCCACCCAGGCTAAGCAAAGCGACGGTCGCCTTGGACGCAGCGCAAGATCTGGCGAGCAGGAATCTTAGCCCCTGCCACGAAGCGGCAGATAGGGCCGAAGCTATGATTGGCCAGAGCGCCAGCGAAGTGCAGGCGAGGGACCGACGACTCAAACCACTCATTGAGAACGGGATAGCCGTCGCGAGCCAGAATCTGCTTACGCAGCGCCTCGTCGAGGAAATCCAGCTTATGAATATCGGGCCGGTAGCCGGTTCCCAAGAACAGATGGTCGACCAGACGCGTGCTCCCGTCGCTCAGCGTCAGCTCCAACCGTTCACCGCGAGGGACGGCCTTAACGACCTCGGCCGTATCCGTGATGCGGACGCGGCCTTCCACCCGGGGGCGCAGCCATTCTGCTCCCGCTGGCCGGACGGCCCGGCGGTCAAGAGCGTAGCGTGTCTTCTCTGGAAAGAGGCGGAAGAGCAGAGGGGTAGCAACCAGCCAATTGAGTCCTGGAGGCCCGACATCGCTGGGCGGGTAAAAGATGCGGCGAGCCGGACCGGTACGGTGGTATAGCGTACGATTAATCCAGATCACCGGGCCACGGGCGATCAGCTCTACGCGGGCGCCGGCCTCATGGAGCAGCGCAGCTGACTCCAGAGCGCTCTGACCGCGTCCAACCACAGCTACCTCGCGCTGGGCAAAAGCCGAGAAGTCGCTGTGTGCCTGCGTATGAGAGGCCAATTCAGCAGGCAAGTGGCGAGCGAACTCAGGCACATAGTAGAACGGAGCGATGCCGCTAGCAACCACAACGCGCCTGGCCCTCAGAGAGCGCCCATCGGCCAGCTCGATCACGAACGACTCACCATCGCGGGCCAGCTTGCTGATATAAGTTGGGTCCACATCGGGCACGGCCTGACGCTGGAACCAGCAGCAGTAGTCGAGAAAGAGCCTGATCGGTAGCGGCTCCTGTCGCGGTGTGCCAGTCGCAGCGCAGTAACGATCCAGACTATAGCGTCTATCTGGATCGAAGAGCGTTGAGGCGCTCCAGACCGACTTCAGGTGAAAGCCAGCAGGCATCTGCTGCCAAAACTCCATTGTGCGGCCAAAGACCAGCGCGGGCTGAGAGCGCCCTTTCAGATAGGCAGCGATCGACAGCCCATATGGCCCGGCCCCGATGACAACAGTGGTGTCGTTGCTCACGCAAACACCCTCCCTCCTTCGAAGCTGATCACAGGGGGATTCACCCGCCGATGAGTGAGTAACCCACGCTGTGAGAGCGGTCTTCCTGTCTCTGACAGCATACCCCTCGTGTGTTGGGAAGCAATGTTCCTTGTGGTGAAGAAGGTGTCGTGATGGGAGGAGGTGCTATGTGAATTGGTAGAGGTAGCGCAGGATGATGGTCGCCAGTGATTGCGAATATGCACATCCTTGCCTCCGAAGGAACACTTTCTTGACCGAGAGGTCAACCGTTCCGCGATCAGCAGGCGTTATGCTTACTGACTAAGAGGAGAGATCCCCTGAAGAGAACCTGGCCATAACACAGAGGGATCGCAGAGGCTCTCATCCAGCACGTCTAAAAGTATGTGCCTGGCCGCGACGGCAACCGGCGCGGGAGCAGTGTTTATCCAGTGGAAGCAGCGGACTTGCAGGCCGCGCCGGCAGGCTGTGCTAAGCGAAAGAGGTGTCCTGATGAAGCTATTGGCGGTGGTCCCTTATCTCCCAGCTCCGACCTGGGGAGGGGGAGCGCGCAGCTTCTATGTGTTAAAGGCACTGGCGAACAAATATCTGGTTTCACTTCTCGCTCTGAACCGCGGAACCGACTCGCGCATCGCTGCAAGCTGCAGACCACTGCTAGAACGGTTACAGCGTGTTGAGTTCGTGCCATATCCGCTCTCGCGCTGGCGACGCTGGCGGCAGGCTCTCAACATCGTACGGCGAGAATCAAGCGCCATTGCCGATCGTTGCCCGCCTGGCCTGCAGGCCGCCCTGGATCGGGCTTTGGCGAGCGATCACTATCAGGCGATTTATGTCGATGGGGCTTTGACTGCTGCCGGTCTACACCTGCCTCTTGCTCTCCCTGTCTTCATTTTGCAGCATAATATTGAATATGAACTACTCTATCGCACCTACCGCACTGAGAAAAGCTGGCTGCGTCGCTGGTATAACAAGCGCGAGTATCGCCTTGTCAAGCCGCGTGAGCTGGCTTGCTGCCAGCAGGCCGCTGCCGTCTTTGTAACCAGTGAGCGGGAGCGCCAGCTCTTACAAGAGTCGCTCCCCAAAGCCCACATAGGAGTGGTGCCCAATGGGGTTGACCTGACGTTCTTTTCGCCGGCAGGGGAAGGTGAGGAAGAGCAAGCGGGGCAACGTCTTCTTTTCACCGGCTCACTGGACTATTATCCTAACGAGCAGGCTGTACTCTCCTTTGCCAGAGAGTGCTGGCCGCTTATTCGCGAACGAGTGCCCGCGGCTGAATGGTGGATTGTCGGGCGCAATCCACCGTTATCGGTGCGGCGCCTGGCCCGGCTGCCTGGTGTGATAGTCACCGGTACAGTGCCCGATGTACGCCCCTATCTGGCGGGCGCGAGTGTTGTCGTTGTTCCGTTGCGCATCGGCAGCGGGACGCGCCTCAAAATTCTCGAAGCACTGGCAATGAAAAAGGCGGTCGTCTCGACAACGCTCGGAGCTGAGGGCTTAACAGTGGTTTCTGGCCGTCATCTAGTGCTCGCTGATGCCCCAGAAGATTTTGCCAGAGCTGTGATCTCGCTCTTAGAGGATGCTAATCGCCGTCAGGTTCTGGGTGAAGCCGGCAGACGTCTCGTCGAGCAGAACTACTCCTGGGAGCGTTGCGAAGAGCAACTGACGGCCCTGTTGGAAGAGCAGCTTGGAACAAGGTCGCTCTTTCGGGGGTCGCTGCTCTAGAAGCGCCGGAGGTTACACCTGACGCCTGAACCTCCTGTCTGTGGGGAAGGGACAGTCAGCGCACCATGCGAGCCAAGCGCCAGACGATCTCTGCTTCTCAAGTCATAGTGGCCGAAGAGTTAAAAAAGAGCGCATATTGCAGATTACCGGACCAGGAACGAAGATGAAGTTACAAGCGAGGCTTTCGCTAGCGCAGAATTGGTCTCCAGTACTGGCCCAGGAGGCGAGCGAGACTTTCTATCTGCTGCCCGAGTGGCTGGAGCTGATCAGCCGCCTCTATGGTTACAAGCTCTTCCCTCTTGAGGTGCGTAACGAGGCTGGTCAGCTCTGCGCCTTTCTACCGCTCTGCCTGGTACAAAACCGCCCTGGAAGCCAGCGGCTAGTAGCCTTTCCGTTTTCGGATTACTGTCCACTGTTGGCAGAAAGCCCGGAGCATGCCCAGACCCTGGTTGATCAAGCGCTGGCCCTGGCTGGGGAATACAAGGCTGCCTGCCTGGAGCTGCGCTGTGGTCCCAATGCATGGCTGCAGGCTCGCGGCGACTTTGTCGTCAGCGATCTCTATGTACGCTGGATACTGCCGCTGGCAGGCGACGCTCAAGCAATGTGGTCCCGGTTGCGCAAGCCGGTGCAGCGCCAGATACGTAAGGCTACCCAGTTAGGGGTCCAGGTACGCCTGGCTGAGCGGCGCGAAGAAATGCTCAGCTACTATCAGTTACATTTGCGCACGCGCTGTAAGAAACACGGGCTGCCAGCTCAACCGAAACGCTTCTTTTTAGAGCTGTGGGATACGTTTGCGTCTAGTGGACGACTACGGTTATGGCTGGCAGAGTACGAGGGGAAGCCAATTGCGGGCATGATCTTCTTGGCGGCAGGTAGCGTACTCCGCTACGCCTACGGCGCTTCTCATGAGCGCTATCTGCAGTTGGCACCTAATAACTTGCTGATGTGGCAAGCCATCAAGCAGGCCTGCGATGAGGGCTTCAAGGTGCTCGATCTTGGACGCACGGCCTGCGCTAATCAGGGCTTGATGGAATTTAAGCGTCGCTGGGGAGCCGAAAGAATACCGTTACCTTACTATTATTACCCTCGCCAGGCCGGACCAGTGAGTACCTCCGAGGAAAGCCGTGTCTATCGCTGGCTAACTGGCTGCTGGCGCTGGCTGCCGCTGCCTGTGAGCGGTCCCCTGGGGGGCCTCCTGTATCGCTATCTGGGGTAGGTGAGTGGGGCATGCTGGAAGGGGGTGAGGCCGATAGAGGGGAGCGAGGGATGAAGATGACGAAAGCGATTGCAACGGCCTGTGAGAGTCTTGATAGCAGGACCGAGGAGGCAGACAGGGGAGCAGACCGCTGAGGAAGGGCATGGTTGTAACATGCCATTACCATCAGTCATACTCCTCTGCCTGCTCGACTGCGGTTGAGCGCTTCCCCGAGGCAGCTTGATCGTAGCGCTGGGACTTTCCTGGAACGCGGCATCTGCCTCAGATGGCTCTGACGGTTGAGTGGAGAGAGAAATCGCCGTGGCGGCTAACGGCTAAGCGACTGCACTGTTAACCAGAGGCTCTCTGTTCCTGCTCAGGAGAACCCTCTGCAGCCTCGGCTCTCTCGGCGTGACGTACCAGTGTGTAGCCTACACCTGGCACCGTCAGAATGTAGCGCGGATTAGCCGGGTCTGGCTCGATTTTCTGCCGCAGGTGATGAATGTGAGCCTTGATCAGGCTGGCATCGCCCTCGTTCCCAAAGCCCCAGATATGGGCCACAATTTGCCCTGCAGTACAAACATTATTGGCATTGACTCCTAAGAGATGTAGAAGCTTGCTTTCAGTGGGGGTGAGATGCACGGTTTTGCCGAAGATACGCGCTTCATTGTGCAGTGAGTCAATGGAGAGTGGACCAACAGTGATGACAGCGGGAGGGCGCAGGAGGAGGGTCGAGCGCCCGCGCCGGCTGACAGCTCGGATGCGCGCCAGGAGCTGAGCCGGGAAAAATGGCTTGCGCAGATAGTCATCTGCTCCCCCCTCCAGGCAGCGGACTTCATCGTGTACGTCGCGCTCTTGCGAGATAACGAGCACAAGGGCGTCATGTCGCGCTCGCATCTCGCGGCACATAGCCAGAGCATCTGTATCTTTGAGGGCCGTGTCTAGAATCACGAGATCAGGCTGATGTTCTTCCCACTCCCGACGCGCCTGATCTCCAGAATAGGCGCGCCGTACTTCATGCCCGAGCGTTCGTAGCCAGCCTGTCAGCATTTCAACGAGATCACGATCTTCATCAATAATAAGCAGTTTCATCAAAATACCCCATTCTCATAGCTGCCGATAGTCTACCGGATTTCGTATAGTAGAGGATTCTGCCTTCCAAGAAACGCTCAACTCTCTAGTATTAAAACATGATGACCTGCCGATTTACAACTACTCAATTGAAGTATTTTGAAAAGCAGGAACTTGTCAATAATTACTGTTCATCCCTTACTTGAGGTCCCTCAAGTGAGGTATGTGAGACAGCCTGAGTGCGATTACTGGCCCCGAGCTTGCGTAGAATGTGCTGGACGTGCTTGCCGACTGTATAGGGAGAGATCGAAAGCCGGGCTGCGATCTGCTTATTACTGAGGCCGAGTCGCAGAAGCCGCAGGATCTTCTGCTCTTGCTCGGTGAGATGAGGCCGGGCTGCTGGCCTGGGCGGCTCTCGATAAAGGGCCTCTGAGTGGAGCTGACGGGAGTTTGTCTGAGGCTCCGCTGTAGCGGACTGCAAGGGACGAACGACGGGAGCAGTGGCGGACAAGGCAGCGGCTAGACGATAGCATTCCCACACGAGCAGGCGAATAGCCACTCCAGCCACCTGGGGGGCCAAAGCCAGCTCACCTCTGCGTAAGCCCTTCAGACAGGCCAGCACCTGGTGGCCGGGCGTATCCTTAGTCAGGTAACCGCTGGCTCCATTGAGCAAGGCGCGCAGGAGCAACTCATTATTAATGCCAGGGGCCAGGAGAACCACATGGGGGGGCGAAGGGGATTCGTTCAGGCGGCGTGTCATTTCAATGCAGTCCCCATCGGCCAACGCACAATCAATAAGAACGGTGTCCACAGCAGTCCTCGCCGCGGCATCCAGCAGGGCGGCGCAGGAATTCACTTCTGCCAACACTTCAAACTCCTCACTGGTCTCCAGCAGACTGTGTAGTCCGCGACAAAAAATATCGGCTTCATGAGCGATAATTACGCGCTGAGTTGTGCCATAAAAGGGCAGTTGCTGTCTTTCCTGAGACGGCATAGGCCTATCCTTTTCCTGGTGGCTCTAGCACATGCCATTTTGTTAACCCCCTAAGTATGGACGTGATAGATCGACATTTTTTACAGATGAAGCAGATAGTAGCTACTATTACTGACTTAAGAGCCAGGAGTACCAGACAATATTAGCTTATAGTATCTTCCGCGGCTCTACCTGCTTACTTCGCCTGAACCCATCTGGAGGTGCTGGGGATAAGAAAAAGATGCCCATCGACCTCATATCTTTCCAAGATCGACTGAGCCGGACTGGCTCCCAGTTCTCGGCGGTTCTTCCCCCTTTCCATCGCTTTGCCTTCCACATGGGGTGCTCTGCACCAAAGCTGCATGGTTCAATGACGGCTGGCGCGGGCGACCTCAACGATCCGCAGAAAGAAATCCTGGATCGTGACCGAATCGATATCGCTGCTAATGGCCAGGGCGGAGCGGTAGGGGGCTGGCCAGGGGGCAAACGAGAGCAGCGGATTTGACAATGCTTCGAGTTGAGCAACGAGCTGGCGCCGGCGCTCCCGCTGCTGAGCCGGCGTCTTTCCCAGGCCTTCAGGCAAATCCAGGAAGAGGCTATAGTCTGAAGCCTCCTCCGGGCTGGCCCGAGTGACGGCATAGCCCTGTTCTTGGAGAAAAGCCATGACGGCCAGGGGAGTAGTGGGAGAAAGGGCGACAGCCGGACAACGCGCGGCCTCAATGAGCCACTCCTGTCGCTGCAGCCCTTCTGTGGTGACACTCTTATCCTCCCTAGAGCGGGTCAGCACCGTAAGATGTCTGGTTTGCACCTGAGCCCGTGGGGAACTGAGCAAGCAGACGCGCCAGCGCTGAGGGCCCGCCGAACTAATAGCAAAGCGGAAAGATCTACGTTGGAGCCACCACTGGGCAATTTCTTCCAGACGAGCCAGCCAGACGGGTTCCGGCTGACTCGTTGCGTAGTCAAGCAGGCCGCGAAGGGCAGCTTGACAGAGCAAGCCGCGTTCGGGGTGGAGGTTGAGCGTATACAGTCCACCGAGCGCATAGACGCGCTCCATTACCGCTGACCAGATCGTGGCGATGCGCTGAGGCTCGGTGATGCGCAGACGATCAAAGAGCATTTCATCGTCGGGGATACTCGTAGGAAGACGAACTAAAGACCCCTCGCAGTGGGGGCGCAGGTCATAGATGCTTGGCGGCACTGCCTGAAACAGGCGCAGTGATTTCTCATAGCCTATGCGTAATCGGGGTGGGAGCGCCTTCAAGTCGATCACATCGTGGATCACTGCCTCATTGCTCTCGTAAGTGAAGCCCAGCGAGGCAAAGATCTCCAGCGCCTCTTCTGTCCAGCCCAGGTAAGGATTACGAAAGCCGGCGAAAGCGATTTGATTCTGCCTGAAGACGGCCATTGCCTGGCGAGTTTGTTCTTCCTGCTGCTGACGTGTCAGCGAGCGATAGTCATTGTGAACGTAGCCATGAATACCGATTTCTGCACCACTGGCAGCAATCTGACGCAGCAAAGAAACATGGCGACGCAGCACCACTGCAGGAATAAAGAACGTGGGGTAAGCGCTATACTGACGCAGCGTCGCGACCAGTGTCTGCAAAGCCTGGGCGGTCCGCCGCTCCGTCAGGCCGAAGCGAGCAAAGACGGTCCACAGGCGACGCAGAAAATTATGCGTCCCCTTGGTACGCAGAGAAAAGGCGACCAGGTTCATAGCGACTATCCTCCCCTCCGTGAACCTCGGTGCACTTAAGCGAGAACGGTGTAGCCTATGAATGGATGAACGAAAGCACGACCACAAGACCAGGCTGGCTAGCCGATCAAAGTCGCCGTTTGGCGCGTCTGGCGTTCAAGCTCCTGCTGAGCTGCGGCCAGGATGCGAACCACTTCCAGGCCGACCAGGCCATGAGCGCGAGGCTGCGTCCCCGTACGGATGGCGTTGGCGAAATCCTCGCATTCCAGGCGCAGTGGCTCGATCCAGTCGATGTGAGGAATAGTGATTTCGCCGTTGCGGTAAGAAACAACGGGATCGGCGTGCACATCAGCCCCCTTGTTATAGATCTTGAGCATCTCGGCGGGATTCGTATCATCGTATACTGCCATGCGTTGGTCGCCAATCACAGTCACGCGACGAATTTTGCAGGGATGGAGCCAACTCACATGAACATGGGCTGTCATGCCACTAGCGAACGTTAAGTCCAGGTGCGCAATATCGGGAATACGCGGTTGCAGATGAGCGTGGGCCTGGACACGTACCTCTGTTGGCTTCTCATTGAGCAGGTAAAGCAGAATCGAGATATCGTGAGGGGCGAGATCCCAGATAACATTAGTATCCTGGCGAAAGAGGCCCAAATTGACGCGAATGGCCTCGAAACAGTAGATCCTGCCCAAATCATTATTGCGGATCAGTTTACGCAACTCGTTGACTGCCGGACTGTATTCAAAGGTGTGACCGACCATCAAGATGCGCTGCCGCTGCTGAGCCAGACTGACCAGCTCCTCAGCCTCGGCCACGCTCGTAGTCAGAGGCTTTTCGACGAGCACATGCTTATCATGTTCAAGGGCTGCACGCGCAAAGGCATAGTGGGTACTGACTGGCGTAGCGATGACGACAGCGTCCACATCGGAGCGAAAGGCCTCCTCAACGGAGGTAGTAAAGCGCGCCCACGGGTGATGACGCAGAGAGGGAGAAAGCTGGCAAGCAGGATTGCTATCAGCGATCAGAGTCACACTAGCGTAAGGGAGCGACTCAAGATTACGCGCCAACCGGGGACCCCAGTAGCCCCAGCCGATGATGGCGAAGCGCAGGGTTTCCATGGCAATCTACCTCTTCCGTATCCATTTTCGTTGCCAAAGCTCTACTATGTCAAAAAGCAGATGACAAGCTACAAAGGGTCAGGGCGCTGCCAGGTGTTGCCAGAAGCAGTTGAGCTATGCGCTTTGCCGCTTATAAGCTGGTCAGAGCCGAAGAGAGGCGCCCACCGGCAAACAGGCCAGGTGGCACAGGCCCCTTGAGTGGCGGGCCTACCCAACTGCCTGGCCGCCCAGATCCTCCGCACGGGCCTACCGCAAGGGCCTGACGATCGCCGTCTCGCGGTTTTTGGCCTGATAGCAAAGCAAGCAGGCGAGTGGAACAAGATCAATCAAGGGCGGGCGAGCACCTGGCCAGGCTTCTGCTCACCGTCTCCACGATATAGGTCAGCTGTTCCTCTGAGAGTTCGGGGTACATGGGTAGCGACAGAATGCGCGCGGCACAAGCCTCAGTCTGAGGAAGGGAGCCACGCTGATAGCCGAGATAGGCGCAGGCGGGCTGGAGGTGCAGAGGGATCGGGTAGTGAATACCCGTGCTGATGCCTGCCTCCTGTAAGAGGTGCCGAAGCTGTTCGCGCTCCTCAACCTGGATCACATAGTAGCAATAGACATGGGTAGCCCAGGAGCGTACTGTAGGCAGGGCAGCAACCACTGCGCGCAAGTGCTCGCTGTAGAAGCGAGCATGGGCCTGACGGGCAGCGTTCCAGCGCTCCAGATAACGCAATTTCACGAGCAGGATGGCGGCCTGCAGCTCATCGAGGCGGGCGTTAGTTCCTAGCAGCTCGTGATGATAGCGGACACGAGAGCCATGATCGCGTAACATGCGCAAGCGCTCGGCCAAGGCAGCATCATTGGTCACGCAAATGCCGGCCTCGCCATAGGCGCCTAGATTCTTACTGCAGTAGAGACTGAAACAGCCGATATCGCCCAGGCTGCCAACGCGGCGACCCTGATATGTGGCGCCGTGGGCCTGCGAGGCGTCCTCGATAATGCGCAGGCCCGCCCGGCGGGCAAGAGCGAGCAGCGGCTCCATTTCAGCAGGGTGGCCATAGAGATGCACCGGTAACAGCGCCCGGGTACGAGGAGTTAGGGCCGCACTAACCTGCCCGGGATCGATTGTATAGGTCTGGGGATCAATATCCACAAAGACTGGTCTGGCTCCGACCTGGGTGATTGCCTCAACAGTCGCCACGAAAGTGTTGGCCACCGTGATCACTTCATCGCCTGGACCGACGCCGCAGGCGCGCAAGGCCAGTGTCAAGGCGTCGGTGCCCGATGAGACGCCGATACCGTAGCGACAGCCACAGTAAGAGGCAAAAGCCTCCTCGAAAGCGGAAGTATGCGGCCCAAGGAACAGCTCCATATCGTGCAGAACCTCATCCAGGGCAGCGTGGATCTCTTCCTTGATTGTCTGGTACTGCGCCTGTAGGTCCACGAGTGGTATGCGCATAAAAAGCCTGCCTCCTGAAATAGCCGTGTTGCGACCAGCCCCCGATTGCCTGTATAACAGTCTGTCGATGGGTGGATGACTACCTTATCTGCCTCTTGTCAAGAAGCACAATAGCACCCGCAGGTTTTTGCCTGATGCTTATGCTGGTTGAAATGCGGTGATGTCTGGAGATACGAATGAGGCGAGCATCCCTCTCCTTTGCCTTTTATGAAAGGAGTGAAAGCTGCGACAGGGTCCTGATCTGATAGGGATGCAGAAAATACGTGGGGCGCATACTCAAGCTGGGGCGGCGCCGGTCGCGTTCGAGGCGTTTAATCGCCAGGCGCAGCGCCGATGGCGGGACAAGCACGGGGAAGACCGTGCAGGCGGTGAGTTCTTCAAGGAGAGCGTAGAAAGCTGCGTCGCCCGAGTGCGCCAGGGCCACGGTAGCAACACCCTGGGCGGCGCCGATCACCAGGCACTGGTAGCGTTTAGCCACAGAGAGAGGCAGCCAGCGACGATAGCGCACCGGGACATACCTTAGCGAGGGAAGGCGTGGGAGTGGTCCGCTACGTGCAAGATAGGCCATCTCTTTCAATGTCCCCATGCTGGCGATGCTCTCTTTGCTGCAAAAAAATCTTCTAATTGGTTCCAGATTTTCTGAGGAACCATCTCTTCTTTTGTATTTTATTGCTCCTATACCATAATATATGAACTGTCTTCCCAGAGTATATATACTACACATGCTGTTTTTGTTCCATCTTTGTCTTCTGTTGAGACGAAGAAAGGATAAGGACACACCCTGTATTTTGACTTATGCAAGAAGTGTAGTTGTCAGATGTGCTGATGAGATGTTGGTCTGGAAAAAGATATGGTGTTGCCTCTTCCAGTCAAGTAAAGACCGCGTTATCCCTTCCACTGCCTAATAAGGGAGAGCGGGCGACGGAGCAGGGCGGCTGACTTCAGGCAGCAGAGCGAGCGCAGCAAGCGCTCTGCTAGCTTGGCTCTGAGAGAAGACCGTAGGAATGCTCTTGCAAACGCAAAGGGATAGGGATAGAGTTAAAAAGACGTTGGTTTTCGCAGTGCAGTGGAGGGATCATCGCAAGTAACAAGCGGCAGTGCGCGGCTATGAGCATGTCTTCCGGGCGATTGTTTTTCCGACTCCTTGGGGTGCCCGAGGTCCGTATCGCTGGGGCCCCGCTGGTTTTGCATCACCAGAAGGCGCAGGCGCTCCTCTACTATCTAGCGGCCTCTGAAAGCCCTCAACCACGTGAGCACCTGGCTGCCCTATTGTGGAGTGATGTGCCTGAAGATAATGCCCGTCATTCGCTGCGCTCAAATCTTTATGTGATTCGCCGTACACTTCAATCTCATGGCGTAGCTGAGGCCCTGGTCGTAGATGGTCCATATGTCTCGCTGGCTGAAGATTGGCTGATCTGCGACCTGCGCTGCTTTCGGCGTCTCATACAACAGGGAAGCGAGCAAGCCCTATCAGAAGCGGTTCAGCTCTATCGTGGGCGCCTACTGCAGGGCTTTACGCTCAGTGGGGCGCCCCTCTTCGACGAGTGGCTGCAGGCAGAAGAAGCGGCCCTCAGCCAGAGCTACCTGGCGGCGTTGCGTCGCCTGGCGACCTTTGCCGAGCAAGAAGGGCGCTGGGAGGAGGCCATCGCCTATCTGCAGCGCCTGATCCAGGAAGATCCTTTCTCTGAGGCTGATCAGCGGCGCCTGATTGACCTGTATCTGCGCTCTAACTCTGTCGGACGGGCATGGCTCCAGTATGCTCAATATGAGAAGCTCTTACAGCAAGAGCTGGGCCTCTCGCCCCCTGCTGATCTGCAGGAGCGCATGCGGGAGGTATTGACGAAACATCGGGGGACTGGTCGCTGTGGAGGGGTTCAGGCTGGCCAGACAGGGGGAGGACGATCTGGACCTGGAGGACAGGCGTGGCCTTTTGTGGGGCGTGAGGAGCCGCTTGGCCATCTGCTGAAGCTGGCCAGACAGGTGGCGGCGACTGGCCAGGGGGCGACGGTCCTGATCCAGGGCGAGGATGGCAGTGGCAAGACACGCTTGTTAGATGAATTGGTGGTACGCCTTGAAGCGCTCTCTGAAGGTTGGATTGTTCTGCGCGGGGCCTGTTCGCCATTTGATGAGTTGCTGGCCTATGGTCCTTTTTTGGAGGCCCTTCAGGGACTAGGGCTAGATCCTCTCTCCGATACACTAACAGCAGTCTCGCCTCCTCTCGGCAACGCTTTGCCAGAAGGCCAGGGGCGCTTCATGTGGTCGCTCTGGCAGACACTGCGCTCCCTGGCGCGCACAGCTCCACTGCTTTTAGCGATTGATGACCTCCATTGGGCCAATAGCTCAACTTTGCAGCTTTTTGGTTTTCTCGCTGTGCGTGTCCATCAGCTCCCCGTGCTGCTCATTGGTACCAGCTCCTCGATTGAGCTGGTGCCGGCCTTGCAGCGCTTGCTAACTCTTGGACGTCGGCATGGGTATGTCCAGGTGCTGGGACTGGGGCCCCTGACACAGGAGGCTGTCACTGCTCTGGTTCAGTCTCTGCGCATTGTGACCTTGCCGGCGGCTTCAACCTTCCCTTCTTGGTTGTATGAGCGCTCGGGGGGGAGTCCGTTTGTCTTGTTGGAACTGCTACGCCAGCTTCAGGCCGATGAGGTGCTCTCCGAGAGTGAGGGAGGGCTACGACTGGATGTGCGACGCTGGCTACGCTGGCGGGCCATGCACGCTCTCCCTGAGACCGCTTACGATTTGGTGCTCTGGCGTTTGATTGATCTTGATGCCGAGGCCCGCATGTTGCTGGAGGTCCTGGCTGTGGCCAATCAGCCAGTGCCCGTGCCGCTCCTGCAAGCTATGCCTGAGATGCGTAATATCCATATCATGTCTGTGATTGAGCAACTCCTCTGGCGCGGTCTGCTCGTTGAAGCCGCCCCCCGCTGCTATGGTCTCTCGCATGCGCTCTTGCGCGAAGCGGTAATGCATCGCCTCAGCCAGGTGCGGGCAGAGCAGATTCATCGCGAGCTGGCGGCGATGTTGGAGCGCTGTCCTGCGCTGCAGCCAGATGTTTCGCGGCGGCAGATTGCCTTGCATGCCGTGAGGGGGGGCGATAGCGAGCGCGCCCGCCGCTATGGACTCCAGATGTTGGATGAGCTGGTACGTGAAAATGTGAGTACTGAGGCGGCCCTTTTCTTACAGCAGCTCTATGATCTGATAGCGCCGGCGGCGGCTTTGGAGGAGGAGCTACGCCTGACAGCAGCCTTGGGGCAGGTCTACCGCGCGCTGGGGCAGCTCCAGCAGGCGGCTGGCTGGTACCGCCGCTATTTGATGCTGGCGCGCCAGCTTGATGATCGGGTAGCCTGGAAAAGCGCCTATTTCGAGCTGGGGGAGCTGGCGCTCATTATGAACGATTACCGGGAAGCTATCGCCTGCGCTGAAGCCGGGTTAGCGGTCCCTGATCCCCCCGAAGAGAGCAAGCGAACGCCACTGATGGCCGCCGGTCAGCGCCTGCTGGGGGCGGCGCTGGCTATGGAAGGCAGCAACCTCGCTGCGGCTGAGACGCATCTCTGCGAGGCGGCGCGCGCTCTACGTCAATCTGGTAATCTGAGCGATCTCTGCGCCACCCTCTTTGAGCTAGGGAATATTGCGGCTCAGTATGGCAATTTGCGTCAGGCCCTGCGCTTCTATAGAGAGTCTGCTGAAATCGCTCGCAAGGCACATAACTATTATTTTCTGGCTTTATCATATAATAACGATGCATATCATCGATTGCTCCTGGGAGAGGTTGAGGAAGCGAAAAGGTCTTTGGCCGAGGGACGCCGCATAGCTGAGACGTATGAGCTACTGGGAGCATTGCTCCATCTTTCCAGTACACAGGGGGAGCTCCATCTTTACCTGGGAGAGTGGCAGGCTGCAAAGGAGGTCTTTAGTCAGGGGTTGGACCTGGCTGAAGACCTTGGCAATCTCGAACGGCAGGCCGGCTATCGGGCAGGCCTGGCTCTATGCGCGCGTAGTGAAGGGCGCCTAGAAGAAGCAACCGCCCTGTTGGAGGAGGCCCTCGCACTCATCGATGATCATGGCTATCACCATCTGCGGACGCGCCTGCAGCTCTGGCTGGCTGAGATCTGGCTCCTCCGCTCTCAGCCTTCCACGGCAGTCCCCTATCTCGAAGTTGCTCTGGCCACGGCTCGGGAACAGCAGCGTCGTCTGCTGGCCATCCGGGCTGCGGCTCTTTGGGCCTGGTATCTCGCGGAAAGTGGTTTGTGGGAAGAGGCTGAGCAGCGCTTTGGCGAGCTAGAGAAGGAGGCAGAGGCGCTAGAGCTAGCGCTAGAGCGAGCACGTATCCAGGTTCTGCGGGTCCGGGCTGCGTGGCGAGCGGGATCGATTGCGCAGCGAGAGCAAGCGGCTGGTATCCTGCGAGAGGCTCAGCGGGTATTAGAGCAATATCAAGCACGGGGCGAGCTGGCCCAGCTGCCTCTCGCGGCGACATTTTAAGTCTGGCCGAGCAATGACGCTGCGTTGACAGTCGGGGCCTATGCTAAGTAATGGCAGCTTGCCAAACGCGCGCGGATGGCCACTAGCTGCATCTCGTGTTGGCCCGAGCGAGAGCGGCGGGGCTTTCCGCGCGCGGCTTGCCTTGGTTGCTTTGTCCGTGGCTCTCCGTGTAAGAAAGTGCCTGTGGGGTGATAGCCAAAGCGCACCACTGCTCAGCGAGCAGTCAAGGCGCAGAGGCTGGCATCACACGCGAGCTGCATAGCATTCCTCAACGGCGATAAGGACAGTCACCTGTTTGCTCCTGTCTGCTCTCTCTGGAGAGCTAGACGCTCCTCTAACTGACGCCCTCAATGGTCCTGGGTATGTTACATGGACAGGGCTTGTGCTCTCTCTGGTCGCGAGATCGCCACCGCAGTAGACGAGGATCTCAGCAGAGCGAGGCTGACTTACCTGAGCAAGGACTATGCTGCGGCTACCCTGCTTTTCTGTCCGAGGCGTGTGCTCTGCTCAGAGCCGGCTGGGCTTGAAGACTCTGGCCAAACAAGAGGGCAGCGGCTAAGCTGACATAGTTAACCTCGCAAGTCATCTTTGTATGTGAGAAAATAATATAGCAAGCCAGTAGCTAAGACGAGATTGCGCTAGTCAGGGAAAGAGAGACATGGCAAAGATTCAAGTACAAGGAGTGCACCATATCACCTTTGTCGGCTCGAACCGCGAGGCCATCATTGAGTTTTACCGGGACTTTCTAGGCATGCCCCTCATTATGGAGCAGCCCAATCTTGATGTGCCGGAGGAAACCCATCTCTACTTTGACGCTGGAGATGGGCGCCTGATCACGTTCTTTGTCCGACCGGACCGTGCCAATGATCCGACGCCCAACCCTGAAGGCGTTGGCAATCTGCACCATTTGGCCTTCACGGTCTCGCGAGCCACCTATAACCAGATCGCTCAGCGCCTCAACGAACGCGGCATCTGGAACACAGGCAACATCGATCGCGGCTTTATGGATTCGATCTACTTCCGCGATCCGAACGGGCAGCTATTGGAGATGGCTTGCTATAAGTTCGAGCCGCCGCAGGGCTATACCATTGCTGATGTATTGGCGACGGCCCATAAGCTACGTATAGCTGCAGGAGCGTACAATATTCAAGAGGAGCATTTAGCTGAGGCGATTGCCGAACTCAGTCAGCGACGCGCGCCATCGCTAGTGGAAGAGGGAGCGGAGGCGCGCACGCGATGAGTCACGCGTCTGCTTCTGAGGTGCAGCACACAGGGACGTTTTGGGTCCTCGATCTTGATCGCCCGATCATAACCAGCTCGCCGGCCCGGTTGCCAGCCGAACTGCAGCGTGTTGGCCCGGAGCGCGCGGAGGAGCTGGCGGCAGCAATGGGAGTAGCCAGGGCTGCTGTCTTAGAGCGCTTCGCGCGTGGGCGTCAATGTTACGCCGCCTACCTGGGGGACGGAAAGGTCCTGGCCTCGTATGGCTGGGTCTCCTTTGATCAAGAAGAGATCGGTGAGTTGGGACTCAGCATTCGCCTCAGTGCGGGGAGAGCCTATATTTGGGATTGCGCCACCCTGCCGCCATACCGTGGCCAGCGGCTCTATCCGGCACTGCTTATCTACATAGCAAGGGTATTACAACAGCAGGGGCTGCGCCGCCTTTGGATCGGGGCGGATGCCAGTAATTATGCCTCGCGGCGCGGCATCGAGGTTGCTGGCTTCCAGGCGGTGGCCGATGTGACGCGCATCGTGGTCGGCAGAACCCAGACGCGCTATCTGCTTCGCCGTTGGCCAGGCGTGTCAGAGGAGGTACTGCAAGATCTCCGTCAGTCCCTCTCGCAGGCGGTTGAGCTGGTTGCTCCAGAAGATGAGAGCCGCTCGGCCTGAGCGCGAGCAGGCGAAGGGCAAGGAAGCGGGAGCCGTCCAGGTCGCCAAGTAGTGAGGAACGGCAATCAGCAACTGGCATGCGAAAGGAGGGAAAGGTCAGCCTGATGCAGTTTATCGACCTTTCTCACGCGATAGAGCAGGGGATGACGATTTTCCCTGGTGATCCTGAGCCGCGCATTGAGCCGGTGGAGATTGAACCTCCCTGGCAGGTGTCGCGTCTCTTGCTTGGGACACATACCGGCACGCATATTGACGCTGCTTCGCATCTCATACCGGAGGGTAAGACCATTACGCAGTACCCTCCTGAGCGCTTCCTGCTGACGGGTATTGTGATCCCCCTGGAGGGATGTGGAGAAGATACATCGATCGAGGCGGAGGCGCTCCGGCCTCATTTGAAGGCGCTACCAGCGGGCGGAGCGGCGCTGCTGCGTACTGGCTGGGACCTCTATTGGAAGAGTGAGCGCTACTTGCGTCACCCTTATCTCTCTCTAGAGGCTGCACGCCTGCTTGTTGAGGCCGGAGCTTCGCTTGTAGGGATCGATGCCCTCAGCGTTGATTCCAGCGTCCAGGGTACTCAGCATGCCCACGCCACCTTGCTTGGCAATGACGTGCTCATTGTCGAAAATCTGACGCGCCTGGACCGGTTAGCCAGCGGGGTCGTCTATCACTGTTCCTTCCTACCCTTGCCGTTGCGCGGCCTGGATGGCTCTCCAGTACGCGCCTTGGCCTGGCGTACTGCCCCGTAAGCGCCGATCTGGCGGCCTGCTCTACAGTAGCCAGATAGAGAGTGGTACAACGAGAGCGGGCCAGTCAGACCGGCGCTGCTGCCTGCAATGCAGCGCTGGCTCTTGATAGCGCTCGGTCCTTATAGATCGATTGCTTGATCACTTGACAATTTGGTTTAAGGAAAGGATGGCATTCAGTTGGTGGAGAGCGGTAACAACCACGGCGCTGGATCATCAAAAGCGTCTCAGAGACTGCAGAGAGAAGACCTGCGAGGGACATGGGCCATGCGCTGGCAGGCTCAGCACAGCGCAGAGTCGGAGGTCGCTTTAAGGCGTGAGCAGGCACGGGGCTGCGGGCTGGAGGCAGCGGCCAGCATTGAGGATCGCAGCCTCACGCTCTTTCGACGCGAGCCGTGGACACTGGGCGGGGGAACAGGGGAGGCTACTTTTCTGCAGGTGCCTTTTCTGCGAGATATGCAGCAGCTTGGGGGGCAGGATGTCGTCTTTGTGGGTGCCCCCTTGGATAGCGGTACCACCTGCCGTCCAGGGGCCCGCTTTGGTCCGGCCGCCATTCGACGCGCTTCCGCCCTCAGCTATGGCTACAATCCCGAGCGTGGCGTTGATCTCCATGAGTCCCTTGTGATGGTCGATGCCGGCGATATTCAGGTCATTCCCGCCAACATCGAAAAGAGCTTTGATCAGATCACGTCTGCTCTCAGCTATATCGTTAAACGTGGAGCCTTTCCCGTTGTCCTTGGCGGCGATCACTCCATCGGCTATGCCACCATACGCGGGGTCGCTCCGCACGTCGATGGCAAATTAGGCGTAATCCACTTCGATCGGCATAGTGACCTCAGTGCGCGCACCTACGACGAGCGCATGCATGCTTCGCCTTTCTTTCATGCTACAGCTCTGCCCAATGTGCCCCCAACCAACCTTGTGCAGATCGGGATCGGCGGCTGGACCGGCTCCAAGAAAGGCATGCGCCTGGCCTATGAGCGGCAAGTGACGGTGATCACCCTGGATGACATTGAGCACTACGGCATTGAGCGCGTAATGGAGTATGCGCTAGAGGTGGCCTGGAAAGGGGCAAGCGCGGTCTGGCTCTCCTTCGATATCGATGTTGTGGACCCGGCCTTTGCGCCCGGGACAGGGACCCCCGAGCCGGGGGGACTGCTGCCACGTGAGGTCTTCAGAATGGTACGTCTGGCAGCGCGTGAAGGTCTCCGGGGTATGGAGCTGGTGGAGGTCGCCCCACCCTATGATGTCGCTGATCTCACGGCCCTGCTTGCTGGGCGGATCATTATGGAAGTGTTGGGGACCTTAGTGGTAGAGGGGAAACTTGGGCGTTGGCGCAAAGCGGCAGGCGGAACCGGGCCAGGCTCCCAGCCAGACTAGTTGTTGCTGCCAGGTATGCTTCTATCAGAGGAGCAGTGTTCTCCGCTCACTGCAGAGGGCAATGGCGTGCGGTGTTGCTCCTTTTTGGGGGGATAGCCATTTATGGCTATTGCTCCGGGAAGGCTCGTGAAGAGAAGGGAACATCTTTTGAGCGGCTGGAGCGAGGCAGGAACTATGTCTGACTCATTTTCGCTTACGAGAAGGGCATAGCGTGCCAGGGAGATCGTGTCTGACAGTTCTCTGCATAAGCAGTACTCCTTGACAGCAGGCGACCCTCTTTCTTATCCTCTCATTAGAGGGTCTGCGGACCTCAGACTCTCTGGACGGACCG
Organism: Thermogemmatispora argillosa; assembly: GCF_059696725.1. Classification (NCBI taxonomy): domain Bacteria; kingdom Bacillati; phylum Chloroflexota; class Ktedonobacteria; order Thermogemmatisporales; family Thermogemmatisporaceae; genus Thermogemmatispora; species Thermogemmatispora argillosa. The sequence continues at coordinate 5,056,664 of NZ_AP019377.1, forward strand.
GGGTCAGTCAGGGAAAGCAAGGATGAGCTTCCTGGCTGATCTGCCTTGGAAGGCGTCAAAAGCTTGTCTACCCAGTGGGCAGAAGTCGTAGCTATTGTGTCATCCTCACCATAGCATGCCACCAAGCGGAAAGGAATTCGCAAGACTATCCCCGAGAGAACAGAGAAGCCAGAAAGAAGCAAGACAACAGCTCTTCACGTTCAGCGGCGTGGCCGTCCTCTGGAAGCTGGCCTTGTAGAGGACATACAAGACTGGCCAGCTCTCCTGGCCCCCAAGACATCAGTCTGCCTGTCCCGCTCCTAGCTACTGCTCGATGTGTTCCTATCCTCTTTGAGCAGGTTGAGGGAGGCTGCAGGCCTATACACTCCTGTTGTGTATTTGTACAGCAATCCCCTGTAGTGCGTCTTGCAAAGAACTTGCCATCGACACGTCCTTTGGAAAGGAGCATCGGCTATGACGACTCGCAGGCAGCTACTTAAGATGGGGGCTGTCCTGGGTCTCGGGAGCTTGCTGCCGCTCTCGCTCTCGATGGCTTCGCGCGTCTCCGCTTCGGTGCGGGTTGCCCAAACACCCTTGCCAGGGGCCGAGATCCCCCAGTTTGTTGAACCGCTGCCCACTTTTGCTGGTGCCCGGGTCAGCGGCTCGCATTTTCAAGTACGCATCGTCGAATTTCAGCAGCGCATTTTACCAGCCAGTCTCTATGCCCGCCTTCGCCCGCCATTCAACGCCGGAACCTATGTCTGGGGCTATCAGGTAGATGGGCGTCCACCGCACTACCCTGGTTACACAGTCGAGGCGCGCCACGGGGTCCCAATGGTGGTAACCTATGTCAATGCGCTGCCGTTGGCGGAGCAATCGAAGCTCTTGCCGCTGCTCACCGTTGATCAGACCATTCACTGGGCTGATCCACAAGAGCAGATGGGATCGATGGAACCGTTTGTCGGGGCCTTTCCGGTGGTGGTCCATCTCCACGGAGGAGAAAACTCTTCTGCCTTCGATGGGGCCCCTGAAGCCTGGTTTACCGCCGATGGCCGACATGGCAAGGGCTACAGTACTTACCTGCCGACAGCCCCAAATGCTGCAGTCTATTGGTATCCCAACCAGCAACCGGCGACAACGCTGTGGTTTCATGATCACACCTTGGGGGTCACCCGGCTGACACTTTTCTCTGGGTTGGCGGCTTTTTATCTGATCCGTGATGCCTATGATACAGGGCAGCCAAACAATCCCCTTGGCCTGCCGGCTGGCGCTCACGAGATCGAACTGATGATCCAGGATCGCCAGTTCGACACGCGTGGCCAGTTACTCTTTCCCGATGGAACACCCCCTGATCAGCCTACAGGCCTGAACGGACCACCGCCCAATCCCTCAATCCATCCCTATTGGATACCCGAGTTCTTTGGCGATGTCATTGTCGTCAACGGCAAGGCCTGGCCGTATCTCAATGTGGAGCCACGGCGCTATCGTTTTCGCTTCCTAAATGCATCTAATGCTCGATTTTTCCAGATGCGCCTGATAGAGGCCAGAACTGAGGAGCCGGGGCCGATCTTCTGGCAGATTGGAACCGATGGGGGGCTGCTAGATAGGCCAGTAAAGCTCAATGATCCTCAAGACCCGGCGTCTCCGGCGCTCTTGCTGGCTCCGGGCGAGCGCGCCGATGTACTCATCGACTTTGCGCCCTATGCTGGTCGCACCTTGCTTTTGACCAACAGTGCGCCAGCTCCTTTTCCCGACGGTGACCCGCCTGATCCGGCCACCACTGGGCGGGTCATGCAAATCCGGGTCGCATGGCCTCTGAAGGAACCCGACACGACCTACGATCCGGCCCACGGTCTGCCTCTGCGAGGATGGCTCAATCGACCACCCGCTATTGTGCGTCTGGCCAACCCTACAACAGGGACACTGGCCGCTGGTGTCAAACCGGAGGCCAAGAGGTTGCTGGTGCTTGTAGAGGTCGAGGGACCAGGCGGGCCTGTTGAGGTGCTGCTCAACAATACCAAGTGGAGTGGCGTACGCGAAGGGAGCCAGGAGCCAGTTTCGGGAGCGCACCTCGATAGGCAGGGGCAAGGCTTTTACTTGACCGAGCTTCCGCGCGTTGGGGCAACCGAGATTTGGGAGATCGCCAATCTCACGGAGGATGCTCATCCTATCCACATTCATCTTGTTCAGTTCCAGCTACTCAATCGCCAGGCGCTGGATGTCGACGGCTATCGAGCGCATTACGACTCACTCTTTCCTGGCGGGACCTATAACGGCCTCCGATCAGACGGTTCCTGGGGGCCGATACAGTATCCACCGGGGGTTTTTATTCCGGGCTACGGTCCTCCATTGCCCTATAGTCGCCCGAACGCTGCCGGCGCTCTGGGAGGCAATCCCGATATCACCCCATATTTGCGCGGCCCGCTGAGCCTGCCTGAGCCGGGTGAGAACGGATGGAAAGATACTATCAGGGCCTACCCAGGCCAGGTCACACGCCTGGTAGTGCGCTGGGCGCCGATCACAACGCCGGTCGATGGTGTCAGGCCGGGCCAGAATCTCTACCCCTTTGACCCTACCCGCGGGCCGGGCTATGTCTGGCACTGTCACATCCTCGATCACGAAGATAACGAGATGATGCGTCCCTATCTGCTCGCTCCCTAGCTTGGGCGTCGCCGTACTCAGCTTCCCAGGCACCAGACGGCCAACGCTCGCACTTCGGCTCTCCCTATCCAGTTTCAACCCTTTGGACAGTCACCAGCGGAGCTGCATTAATAGGGAAGCGAAAGGAAAGAGGAGGGAAGGGTGAGGGAAAATGTAGGCAAGACGTGGGCGCCGGTCCCTCAGCCCTTCCCTACCAGGGCCAACTGTGCTCGTTGGGGAAGGGGGAAAATTCTGGGATAGATAGCCCTCTCCAATCAGGCGCAGCCGCCTCTGTCTGAGCGAGCAGATAACCCTGAGCTAGCCAGAGTAGAGCGCAGCCAAGAGAGCGAGCTGCTGACTGACCACGCGGCCAATGCCCTCGGGCCGGTTCTGGCCTTCAAGCGGTGATGGGTACATTCCAGTTCCCGCCTCCATTGTTGTCCCAGTTATTAGCATCGTCATGGAAAGCGAAATTGATCTGGGTAGCGTCGGTTGGCACGCTAATCGTCACCTGCCAGAACCCATCGTTGCGCTTTACCAGGGCGGCATCGGGCGGAATATGCTGCCAGCCATTCTCTCCCCAGCGGATATAGACATGGGTATGTGAGGCCAGCCAGCCGTTATAGTAGATCGTCAGGGCCTTACCTGGATGAAGCTGGTTGGGATCGTAGTCGACCACCCAGCCGCTATGCGGTTGATAGGCATTCGTCACATAACGACTGTAAGTGATGGAAGGCAGATCCATCACGCGGTGATTGGCCTGCGAGAAGAGCAGCACAATATACTCGCCCATCGCCCAGTTGAGCGGATTCATCGACTTAGTCGGTGTCCCGGGAGTATAGCCACTGGGAGCGGCCACATCCCAGATCTGTTCGGGAATCATCCCTGATGAATTGGCCGCCGCCATCAACGCGCTCAAGTAGAGATCGGCGTCGCCCCCTGCGGCCACGGTATAGATACCGCGCTCCGCAGTGAGCACCGGCCACAGGCGGCCAATTCCCGTACCGTTATAGTTCGAGCCATCGCTATGCTCGCCATAGCCATCGTGGTTGTAGCGGAACCAGTAGGGATAGCCATTGATCGTCTCTTTAAGAGTGGCGTCGACCACCGGCAGCGAGAGCGTAATATAGGGCGAATCGGCTGGCATAACCCCCAGGCGCACCAGCTCCAAGAAGCCGGCATCGACGATTGTCCGCTCATCGTAGGTGCCGCCGCCGTTGGCAATCGTCAGAGACGCGCCATCGTTAGGATTGCCATTACCGTCGATACGCTCGAAGTAGTAGCCTCCTCCCAGCGGGCCAGTCGTCGTGAACGTCCAGTTTTGCACCATCCCCTGATAGTAATCGGCAGCATTGGTATAGCGTGTCTGATCGGTCGTATCGCCGTTGATGCGGGCGATGTCGGCGGCGCAGAGCAGGCCGGCAATCTCAGCGGCGATCGTCGAAGGACTATAGCCGGCGTTCTCTTCCCAACGCTCCTGGCCGGTACGCGGGCCATTGTTCAGGATATAGTCGGCGGCCTTCTTGATATGATTCACGAACGTACTATTATCGGTCACTCCCAGCTTCCAGGCCAGGATAATCGGGAAAGCCTGCTCATCCATCTGGATACCATTCCAATAGGGCGTCCCGTTGACATAGCTATTCTGAGGGAAGTGACCGTCTGACTGCTGCTGGGTATTAAAGGCCCACTGGACAGCGCGCAGGGCATCAGCACGATCGCCAGCTACGATCAAAGCACTGGCGATCTTGTACATATCGCGTTCCCAGACCAGATGATAGCCAGCATCGCTATCGCCGTTCGTGTCGCCCCAGGGTACGCCCAGGCCGGCCACAAAGGCCCCCGTCTGCTTATCCTGAGAGGCCTTCAGCACATTGGCCGCTAAGTAGTACTCTTGCTGCCGGGCCTGCTGGATGGCTGTCGAACTGCCCACCGCTGGCGGACTTGTGAGACTATTATCGAAGCTATTCCACTGGGCTACGTAGGTCGCCAGCATATTCGACGTATCACTCAGGGTCGCATTGAGCGTCTGCTCGGCGACTGTAGTCGCTGACGTACTCCCGCTGGTCTGACCGAAGGAGAGCACCAGATTGAAAGTGAGCGAAGTAGCCGTACTCGTATTGATGCTGCCGCCGTTCGAGAGATCGAGCAAACCCATCTGGGCGGTGTTGCCATTACTAGCCAGGCTATACGTATAAGTCATCGTATAGTCAGGACAACTGGTGCTACCACAGTTGCTGGAGGCCTTCAAATCGGTCCAGCCATCGTTAACGCCCACAAAGCCTGAGCTGGTCATACCTGAGACATAGGGAATTGAGGCGGCCAGCGCGCTGGCATAGTTGCCGGAACTATCGGTCGTCACCAGCATCGTCCGCCCGTTATAGCTCTGAGTTGAGCTGGTATTGTTGTTGCCGGCATTGTGGATGGCTGGATTATAGAGGACATAGAGCAGATAATTAGCCAGCGTCCCGCTGAGAGCGGTAAAGGTGACCTGCTGAATCAGCGAATTGCGGGCGGGATCAGTATAAATAATCTTAGTAATGCGGTAGCGCCCGCTCTTAGCGGTATTTGTAACCTGCCAGGCCAGCGAATGCGCATTATAGAGCTGGACACTGGAAGTGGTAGCGACCTTCTCCTCATCAACCCAGGTATGGCCACTGTCGCCAATGAGGAACTGCAGATCGGTAGTGTTAGCAGTATCGGCGGTTGGGAAAAAGACCTCGCTGATGATACCGTTGAAGCCGGTGAACCAGACATCGCTGACGGTATTGGCAGCGGTGCCCAAAAAAGCCTTATTCGATGGGGCCCAGATCGAGGAGTAACCTGGCCCATTGGGGGCAGTGCCTGCCGCCTGCACCTGATGAGGACCCCCGGCAAAAAGCAGCGCCCAGACCAGCAACAACGCTAGCAAGCCAGAGCGTCTGCCACGTAAGAACCGGGCAGCGTGCCAGGCCACAGAATGGGGAGAGATCGCATCATGCATCGTACTGCCCATAGCGTTTCTCCTTTGCTTGCTCGGCTTTAATAGGTCAAACGGTCGTCTCTGACTGACATCAACGGCCCAAGCCGCTCTCAGCTCCGAGCGGCGACCTCAAGGGTGGCTACCTCTTGCCTCCCTGACACGCTTCAGTAAGAGCAACAATCATGCCAACTTCTGTGTAACACACTGGGCGCCGCGGCTCTGCAAGGCCTGCACTCAGCAGCAAACGAGCGCGCAGAACACAAGGCGGCTCGGCAACACCGCGATGGTGCCCAAGACAGAGGGGAAAGATAACAGCTAAGGAGGCCAAAGAGCGCCTGCTCAACGCTAAGATGGTATGGTCCCGGCCCTCCTCCTGCAGGCAGACAGACAGGCCTTCCCGCTCTAGCCGGGCTTAATCTCCCTCGCCTTTGCCTGGCTGGGGTCAAGAGACCACTGCACTGATCTCCCTTACCCGTTCCCCCTTGCTGTCACACTCCTTATCTGCAGGAATCGCTCTCCCCGCTGACCTTGATCATTTAGTTTGAATGTAGTATAGTTGGTTAGTGAGATAATTTGAATATCAAATTAAGGCTGGTCGCTTTCGAGTGCTGGTGCGAGGGCAGCGTCGGCGCAGCGGCCAGGTCAAGGAGGCAGGCTATGAGTGGAGAAGCTGGCATCATTAACCAGATGAGAGCTGTGACCATCTCGCGCGAATATGGCAGCGGTGGCGGTGAAATTGCCAAAAGATTGGCTGAGCGGCTTGGCTGGCATCTAGTGGATCATGAAGTTGTGGTTCAGGTAGCGCGGGAGCTAGGAGTCAGCGAAGAAGAAGCAGCAGCGCGCGATGAGCACGTTGAGAGTTTGCTCTCGCGCATCCTCACCAGCATGCAAGGCATTGCGCCGGCGGTCTATCCGGCCATCTATGACGAGAGCACGCCGGTGGCGCTCTTTACCAATCCTGAAGAATACCGTGAAGCCGTCAATCGCGTCATCAAAGGAGCCTTCGCCGTTGGGCACGTCGTCATCGTGGGACGTGGGGCCCAGGTTGTGCTAGGCGATCGACGCGATGTCCTGCATGTGCGCATAGTCGCCTCGCTAGAAAGGCGCATTCCTTACGTCATGCGCCGCGAAGGCCTTGATGAACATGCGGCCCGCTCGCGTATCCAGAGCAAAGACCATGATCGTGAGCGCTATCTCCAGAGCGAGTATCGGCGCCATCCCGCCGATGCCCATCTCTATGATCTGGTGCTGAATACCGATGTACTCGATCTGGATAGCGTCGTTGATCTGATCGTGCTGGCACTGGAGCGCAAAGCGCGCCGCCTGGGTGTGCCTGAGCAAGAGCTTGGGCCAGGGGCAGGCCTGCCCCCCTACAGTGGGCGCCCTGGCGACCTGCGCCCACCATACCAGACCAGCGCCAGATGAGACAGCAGGCAGGAGCCTCCTACGCCGAGGGGGTGGGTGGGACGCAAGATCCTCTTGAGAGGCCTGTCAAATCCAATAGGCAGCCCACAAAGGCGCTAGGGCGGTGCGCTAAACCATTGAGCCAGGCGTGGATTGGCCTGCCGGGCTGGCGAGCAGCCCCCAGCGGCCTTTTTCTCTAATCGATTTATTCATGAAGTGAAATATATTAACGCGTAAGAAGAGAGTCTATATCAGGAAGAAGGTGAGCGATAGCGGTATGGCACGGAGCGAGACGTTACAGCAACAAGTTCGAGTAAGCACAGAGCGGCCCCAGCTCAGCCCACACTACAAGTGGATAGCCCTCTCCAATACCACGCTCGGTATGTTGATGGCCACCATCAACTCGAGTATTCTACTAATTGCCCTCCCGGCGATTTTCACCGGAATCGGCATCAATCCGCTGGCGCCTGGGGAGACCAACTATTTCCTCTGGCTGCTGCTGGGCTACATGGTAGTCACAGCTACCCTTCTGGTGACCCTTGGACGCATCTCCGACATGTTCGGGCGCGTCCGCATGTACAACCTGGGATTTGCCATCTTCACTCTAGGGAGCATTCTGCTCTTTTTGACGCCGGGCAAAGGCAACACAGCGGCCCTGGAACTGATCATCTTTCGCCTGATCCAGGGCGTTGGAGGCGGCTTCCTGTTTGCCAATAGCACAGCTATTCTAACCGACGCCTTTCCGCCGCATCAGCGGGGCATGGCGATGGGCATCAACCAGATCGCCTCGATACTCGGCTCCATCATTGGCCTCATTCTAGGAGGCATTCTCGCCACCATCGATTGGCGAGTGGTCTTTCTCGTCAGTGTGCCTTTTGGGCTGTTCGGGACGGTCTGGGCCTACTGGATGCTGCGCGAGACAGCAACCATTCGCGGCCATCAAAAGATCGACTGGCTGGGCAACATTACCTTTGCGCTCGGCCTAACCATCTTGCTCATTGGCATCACCTACGGCCTCGAACCTTACGGCAATCAGCCGATGGGCTGGACCAATCCCCTGGTCATTCTAGCCATTGTAGTAGGGATCATCTTGCTGGTGGCCTTCGTCTTTGTTGAGCTGCATGTCAGCGATCCCATGTTCCGCCTGGACCTGTTCAAGATCCGCATGTTCACCGCGGGCAACCTGAGCAGTCTGCTGGCCAGCATTGCGCGTGGCGGCCTGCAGTTCATGTTGATCATCTGGTTGCAGGGTATCTGGCTGCCGCTGCATGGCTACAGCTTTGAAGAAACACCGCTCTGGGCCGGCATCTATATGCTGCCCCTCATGATCGGCTTCATCGCCTTTGGTCCCCTGAGTGGCTGGTTATCCGACCGCTTTGGGGCTCGTCTCTTCTCAACGCTGGGCATGGTTATCCAGGCGCTTGGCTTTCTGCTCTTGACGTTCCTGCCTGCCAACTTCAATTATATCTGGTTCGCGCTGATTCTGCTGCTGATGGGCATTGGGCAAGGAATGTTTGCCGCCCCAAATACGACAGCCATTATGAACAGCGTGCCGGCGGACAGGCGCGGCGTGGCCTCGGGCATGCGCTCGACCTTCCAGAACTCGGCCACAGTCATGAGTATTGGCATCTTCTTTAGTGTGGTCACGATTGGTCTGGCCACGGCCCTCCCCCCAGCGCTCTCCTCGGGCCTGACCGCTGCTGGCGTGCCTGCTGCTGTAGCGGAGAAAATCGCCCATCTGCCACCTACCTCGGCCCTCTTTGCCGCCTTCCTGGGCTACAACCCGATGGCCACCTTGCTGCCACCGGCAGTCTTGCAGCACATTGCACCGGCGCAGCGCGCCCATTTACTGGGGAAGATGTTCTTTCCCAATCTGATCGCCTCCCCGTTCATGGTTGGCCTACGCTCGGTCTTCTACCTCTCGCTCGTGCTCTGCCTGGTGGCCGCTGTCGCATCGCTGCTACGTGGCCGGCGCTATATCCACGACATCGAGGCTGGCAGCGCCAACGCGGGCGAAACTCCGCCGGTCGTGGCCTCACGCCAGCAGGGAAGTGACGAGTAAAGCAGGCGGAAGAAAACGGGCGCCAACGAAAACGCAGTGTGAGCGCGAGACGAGACAAGGCACCATTGCCGCTCTCGTCTCGCCTCCAGATTTCCTTTCTTCCGTTCTGGCTTGAGCCTACTCACCAGTGGAGGGCGACTGCGATTCTAATCCTCGTTCAAGCGCAAGGTACGAGCCACCGTCAGACGCGTCACCAGGCTCACAGTTATGACCAGCGCGAGCAGACAGATCATGACCAATCCTGCGAGCAGCGCTAACAGCGCAGGCGGAAAAACTAGCTGGACTGCAGGTACGCGCTGCGAGACATAAAGCGCCGTGCCAGAGGGATCGCTACCTGGTCCGCTGCTCGGGGCCCCAGTGAAGATCAGAGCCGGCACCACTAACCAGGCAAGCACAAAGCCGAAGAACGTTCCCAAGACGATTGCTCCCAGGTAGATGAGACCTTGCTCCCAGGCGAGCACGGCTGCAAGCTGGCGCCTACTGCTGCCCAGAGCGCGAAGGACAGCGAACTGCAGCAGTCGACTACGCGTGCTCTGCCAGGAAGCCAACAGGTTCCCCACGAAGGCGAGCACGAGAGCCGAGATCACACCGCAGGTCAAAATCCCCAGAAGATCCAGATAGAGTGGCTCGTAGCGCAGCTCCTCCAACAGAGCGCGGCGATCAAAGACCTGGGTCAGCTCTACATCGCTGTTGGTTAGCAGAGAACGCAAACGCAGCAGAGCGGGCGCGTCCTCCGAAGTACGCAGCCACACATAATTGAGCGGCAGCAGATCGCTACCGGCAGCCAGGGCCGGACCTTCAAAGACGGCCGCGTAGGTCTGATAGTCGACCAGCACCCCACCAGCAGGAACCTCGTTGGCTGCATTCCCCTGCGGACTGGAGAGCACAGTAGGAATGGCCTGTACCTGGCCGACTACGACGAAAGAGGTCTCGATCGGTGGCGAACCGGGTGTCACCGTCACCGTCAGAACCAGACTTGAGCCATTGGAGAGATGCAGCGATTGGGCGGCGGCCTCATCGATGATGGCCGGTACCAGATGATGCGCCTCCCCCCAGTCACGGCGTGCCTGCAAAAGCGCCATCAACGTGGGCAATGCGGGGTCGGAGCCTTGCCGCGGCCAGAGCGCCACCTGTGGGAAGGTTGAACTATCGACAGCGCGCAGCGCAATAGGAAGCTGAAGCGCACCGCCGGCGAGGCCTGTCGTGGCGAAACCCAACGAAGCCGCCAGCACCCCTGGCAAATGGCGATATTCGGCAGTCAGATCAGCCAGATCGTCAAGGCGTCCCGGAAAGGCCAGAGGCCCACTGAAATCGGCTCCCACCGTATAGACCGAAACATCGATCGCCCGCTGTGTCTGTGAACTGAGAAAAACCAGACTAAAAACAGCAAAGGCTGTCGCCAGGGTCAGCAGCAGGGTCATACGGGCCGACTGCCGCGGAGCGCGCGCCAGATAAGCCACTGCCAGAAGAGAAGCGGCGCCGCGCCTCCTGGCAGCCAGCTTGCTCGCCAGCGTCAGCAACTGTGGCAACAGACGCAGAAAGAGCAGGATAGCTGCCAATAGTAAGCACACTGCTCCGAGCAGGGAGAGGGGAGAGAGCAGGAGCAGGCGCAAGCGGGCATCGAGCACATTACTATTCACAAAATAGGCAGAGAGGCCGTAGCCGGCAAGCATCAGGAGCAGGGCCACGATATCCAGATGGAGGCGGCGCCAGAGCGGCCGCTGAGAAGTCCGGGCCGTTTCTCGGCGCAAACTGACGATAGTTGAGCGCAGAGGGTGCCACAGGGCCATAAGCAAGGCTGCCAGCCCAGCCAGCGCGGTAACCGAAGCTGGCCAGCCCAGGGCAGGCAGGAGCGCGCGCCAATCCTCGGCCAGCAGGCTCAACACACTCGGGCTATTGCCTGGGAGCAGACGAGCTGCCAGCCATTGTACCAGCAAACCGGAGCCCACGAGACCTATCAGCAAGGCCAGTATGCTCAAGACCAGCCCCTGCAAAGCAAACATCCCAAAGATCTGACTGCGACTCAGGCCTCGGCTGCGCAGCACAGCGATCGTTTCGCTCTGGCGATCAACCAGCAAATGAGAGATCATGCTGACAAAGAAGAGCAGCAAAGCCGTAATGAGGACCAGCAGAGCGCTAATCGGAATGCGCACCAGCGCAAGGCGGCTCTGGTACTGGGTGAGGATATCGGAGGGCAGAAAAGCCGTCGTACCCATGACAAACGGCTCTTGCGTCAGCGGATCAGGGCTCTCCTCGGAGCTACGGTTGGCCACATCGAGCTGCAAGCTATGCACACCGGAGGTAATCGCTGAGAGCTGGTCGATCGTGATCCGCGCTGGCTGTAGCTCGTAGAGCCAGCAAAGAACTGGTTGGATTGTGAGGGGAACAGGGTTGTTCTCGTCCTGCAATTGCTGATAGAAACTGTCGAGCACCGTAATCAACGTAGTGGTATCGGCTAGCGCGGTATAGTCGGCCCCCTCACCATTGAGGCCTAGCCCCTGGTGATCCGCACTCAGAAAAGCCTCCTGACGCCAGAAAGGATCTTCATCCAGGCTGAGGCCGTGATAGCGATTCGCAAAAATACCTGTAACCTGAAGGGTGAGCGTACGGACGCGGCGCAGCTCAAAGGGGACATTGCCGGGCAGCCCAGGAAAATTATAGACAAGCTGAATAGCCAGGGTTTCACCGACATGAACCTGCCAGCGCTGGGCCTCCTGCTGACTGAGGGCGATAGCCAGACTCGCCCCAGTAGGAGTAACCTGGCGCCGAGCCTGAGCCGGCGTCAGTGCTGGCGGCAGGCGCCCCTCTATCAGGGTGAGATGCTGAGCGGCCTGGCTCATCGGCTGCGTAAAAAGAGCCAGGTCATCGACCGCCGGATTCAGGCGTCGACCGTCGCGCGCGATCACCTTTTGCCAGGGGACATCAAGCGAGAGATGCAAAGACCCGACATAGGGACCAAGATACTGCTGGACCTCCTGATCGATGGAACGAGTGATGCTGTCCAACAGAGCAGCGTTGATCTGCTGGGTCGTAGCCTGCACGATCACCGCGCGGTTTTGCGGGCTTGCCAACAGCACTGTCCGCAGGCCTGCCGTCATAGCGACTGTTGAATAGAGCGGCCCTGCAGCCACGATCATTACGGCAACCAGCATACCCAGCCAGACGGCTGCCAGTAAGCCGCGGTTGCTACGTGCACGCCAGAAGGCCAGGCGTAGAACGGAAGGGAAACGGTCTAACCAGCCGGGCCGTGGGGGGGCGGGCGGCTGCGGCGCGGGTCTCCACACAGGCGAATGGCTCTCAGTCGTGGCCATCGACTTCTACCTCCTCTGCTCACGGCTACCGACCTGGCTGGCGTAAAGTACCATCCGAGATTTCAAGCACGCGGTCAGCCAGGGGAACAGCCTCGGGATCATGGGTAGCCATAAGCAGGCCAATGCCGCGCTCATGGGCCACCTCGCGCAGCAACTGCATCATCGCCCGGGCGGTCGTCGTATCCAGGTTGCCCGTTGGCTCATCTGCCACCAGGAAACGTGGCTCATGTACCAGAGCGCGAGCCAGAGCCACCCGTTGCTGTTCGCCGCCGGACAGCTCAAGGCCACGATGGCGCAAACGGTGAGCCAGCCCAACACGCTCCAGAGCCGCTTGCGCTCGTTGGCGGCGCTCCCCAGGCTCCATATGGACCAGCCGCAGCGGCACCTCAACATTCTCTAGAGCTGTCAAAGATGGGAAAAGATGAGCGTTCTGGAAGACCATACCGACAGCTTCACGTCGCAAGCGAGCGCGGGCCTGTTCTTTCAGGCGACGCAGGCGCTGCCCAAGCAGGATTACCTCGCCTTCCGTTGGATCATCAAGGCCAACCAGGATATTGAGCAGCGTCGTCTTACCAGAGCCGGAGCGCCCACGCAAGACCACAAACTCTCCAGGCTCGATGCGCAGCGTCACCCCACGCAGCGCCTGGACCACGCTATTTCCACTGCGAAACTCACGTCGTACATTGTATGCCTCGACTACGGCTGGCGCTGGCAGTGACGTCTGAAAAGCCCGCCCGCTCTTCAGGGGCTGCTGATCAAAATCCAACTGCTGTTCCATCAGCCCTATTCCTCCCTTAGCTCGGCGCTATTGGTTTTCTGCGTTGCCTCGCCCTTGAGCAAGCTACCGACGGGCCAGAGTTCCACGTGATCGCTGGCTATCACCACCTCAGCGCGGCCATGAAAAGGAATGCGCTCCAAAGCCTCCTTGGGAAGCTGCAGCCGTCCCACGCGATCGATCAGCACCGACTCACGATGCGTTTCACTGGGCAAAGCGATCACGGCACTAGCGGAAGGCATGTGCCTGGGAACGCCTGACAGAGGTGCCTCACGGCGTACCGTCTCCGTACTTGTACGGCCATCGCGAATAGCGATCACCCGGTCCACATTGGCGGCCAGCGTCGGATCGTGGGTGACCAGCAGAATAGTCAAGCCCAACTCCTGATTCAGACGGCGCAGGAGCCGGAGAATCTCCGCCGCCGTCTGGGTATCCAGCTCCCCCGTTGGCTCATCGGCCAGCAGTACCTGGGGCCGGTTGGCAAGCGCAACGGCGATCGCGACCCGTTGCTGCTCACCACCAGAGATCTGGGCAGGCAAGCGCTGGGCTGCCTCTTCCAGCCCAATCAGGCGCAACAGCTCCCGGGCGCGCCGCAGGCGCTCGCGGCGGCCCACCCCGCATAAAAGCTGCGGCAACTCGATATTCTCCTGCAGGTTCAGCTCAGGCAGCAGATTGCGCCCACTCTGCTGCCAAACATGCCCAACCACGAAGCGTCGATAGAACAGACGCTGACGCTCACTCAGGCGAGCGAGATCATAGCCAGCTACCAGACAACGCCCAGCACTGGGACTGTCGAGTCCCCCCAAGATATTGAGCAGCGTGGTCTTGCCCGAACCAGAGACCCCCACCAGAGCCAGCATCTCGCCGGGCAGAACCTCCAGATCTAGCCCCTGGAGAGCCACCACCTCCAGATCCGCCACCTTATAGATCTTAACCAGATTATCGCAAATAATGACCGGTGACGTCATAAGGACTCCTTCATATTGCAACTCACCTCACCTAATCCTCGCTGACGCGCAGCGTGTGGCTCAGCGCTGGGCTCGAGACCGTACGCATCATCACGCCTAATGCGAGCAAGAAGAGTCCCAGCAAGAAAGCCGGGATCATGGGGAGCCAGGCAGGTATAGTGAGTTGCACGGGCGGCATGCTTTGCGCCACGTACAAAGCGTCAGATGAAATAGTCATTGGCGCCGTGCCACTGCTGGCAGTAAAAACCAGCGTAGGCACCGTCAGCCAGGAGAACAAGGCTCCGAGGCCGATGCCGAGCAAGAGAGCAGACACATAGATCAAGAGTTGCTCCCAAGCCAGAGTTGCGACAAGCTGGAGTGGGCTGCCACCGAGCGCCCGCAGCACCGCAAAGGTCGTCAGACGACTGCGCACATTCAACCAAGAGGCCGTCAGACTCCCGAACAGAGCCAGCAGCAGCGCGCTGGAGGCGCCAATCGTCAGCACACCGGCCAGATCCACATAAGGAGGGGCATGCAGGAAACTAGAGCGCAGCGCGCGCCGATCAAGCAGTCCTGAAAGCGCCAGAGGCCCTCTGCTGAGCTGCTGACGCAGCTCAGTCAGTTGGGCATCATCGTCCACGGTTCTCAGCCAGACATAATTGAGCGGAGCTTCCTGAGCGACGAACGCCGGCTGAAACCGCTGCTGCAGGATTGCAACAAGAGTGCGATAGTCGACCAATACGCCGCCTGCGGGAATGTCCGCACTGGCCAAGTCGCCCGCTGAGGAGGACGAGATAATTGTCGGGATAGCATCGACTGTCGCTACATCCAGCAAAGCGAGAGAGAGATGATTATCGATAGTACTCAGCGTAAAGGTCTTATGCGGTGAAAGCTGCAGAGAGCGCGCAGCATTGATATCGACAATGGCGGGCACGACCTTCGTCGTCAGCGCACTGGGGCGAGCGGCCACCAGCGCCTGCATCAGCGAAGAAAGCGGCATGGCGGAATCCGCCCGCGTCCACTGAGCCGTATGAATAAATGTCTCGGCATCAACAGCCCGCAGCGCAATCGAAATACTCTGGCTGCTGCCACCTGCCAGCGTCGTTGCCAGACCGAGCGAAGCAGACAGCACGCCTGGAAGTTGCTGATAGCGCGCCGTCAGCCTGGCCAGGTCCTGGGGGGAATAAACCTGCGGAAGCGCGCCGCTCATATCAGCCCCAACCTGAAAAGCGCTACTATCATCGCTACGCTGCAGCTCTGAAGCCAGCAGCACCTGTGTAAACAGCAGACAGGCAGTTGCCAGCGCCAATAACAAGGACATGCGCAGCGACTGGCGGGGGGCACGTGCCATCTGGGTCAAGGCCAACAAAGGAGCCAGGCCCCGCTGGCGGGCCGTCAGGCGGGCAGCAACATCGATTAAGAAAGGTAAAATACGCATAATTAGCAAGAGGAGAGAGAGGCCCAAGAAGGCGGTGCCTACCAGAGTAAGCGGCGTCAACAGAATCAAGCGCGTGCGGGCATCAAGTAAATCCGACCGTGTCAGATAGAGTGCCACACCATAGCCGGGCAGCATCAGCAGAGCGGCCACCATATCGAGATGGAGGCGCTGCCAAAGGGGGCTTTGGCTGGCGCGGGCAGCCTCGCGACGAAGAGTGAGCACATCGTAACGTGTGGCCCGGGCGATCGTCAGCGCCATCGTCAGCAAGCCCACCAGGGATGCGGCCAGAGCATAGCCGCTAAGCGAAAGCAGCGTTTGCAGCGGCTCGGACATGAGCAATCGGTGAGTGATCAGCTCGCTGTCGGGCAGGAGCACATGAGCCAGACTAATCACCAGACCAAAGGCCAGAAGTGGCCCCCCGATCAGGGCCAGCACCGTCAGGAGCAGAGCTTGAACCAGAAACATGCCAGTGACCTGCAAACGGCTCGCGCCTCGGCTCCGCAAGATAGCTACTGCTTCCCTTTGGCGCTCGACCAGCAGAGTGGTCATGACCCCCACAAAGAAGAGCACCAGGGCAAGGACCAACGCGACCAGAGCAAAGAGGGGGATCGTCGCCGCGCTCACCTGATCGAAGAAATCATACAGGGCGTCGCTAGGTACATTAACCTGCAGATTCTCTATCAAAGGTGGCACGTGCAGAGCAGGATTATTGATAATATCGCTTTCCACACGATTGATGTTTGTAAACAGCAGACCGAGATCACCGATTCTGACCTTCTGCGGATCAAGCTGGTAAAGCCAGGAAAGAGAAAAAGGCTCCTCAAGGGAAAGACCCCGTGTCTGCTGACTGAAGCGATCAAAGAGAGCGAGCAAGCTCTCAGTGGTTGTGAGAACCGTCGATTGTAGACCCAGTTGCTGGCCAATACTGGCACCACGCGGGACCGTTGTGAAAGTCGCGCCTTGCCAGAACGAAGGATCAACCTCGGCTGAAAAGACTCCCACCACGCGCAAAGTAACATTGCGCACAATACGCTCAAGAGGGATCTTCACATAAGCAAACTGTGCGATAAAAAGCGAGCCGAGTTGAGCCTTCAGCGCACTGGCCTCCTGGGCGGAGAGCGCAATCTCCAGGACATTGGAAGAAGAGGGTAACTGAGCCTGGGGAAAGCGGCCTGCCAGCAAAGAAGCGTGAGCAGCCAGGCTAGCAGCAGGCTTAGCCACAAGCTGCACCTCGCTACCACTCACCGTCTGAGTGCGCTGATCCACAAGCGGGACGAGAGGGGTGGTGATAGAGAGACTAGCCGTGCTCAGATAGCTCCCCAGCAAGCGTTGAAGCTCCCGGTCGAGCAGAGCGGAGACATGGTCAAGTCCGGAGACAGAGAGCTGTTCAGCGTTACTCTGTACCAAAATATCGGCACTCTGAGGATGGGAGCGGAAAGTCTCCTGCAACCCGAGGGAGAGAGTCAGAGCGGAGTAAAGAGGCACGGTACACAGCAGCATCACCGCCACCAGCAGGCCGAGCGCCGTCATAGCAAGCAGGCCCCAGCTACGGCGCAGGCGCCAGAAAGCCAGCCTCACAAAGGAGCGCGAGGCAGCTTCCCCCCTCTTACCGCCGCTGGAAGCGGGACCAGTGGAGTGCAAAGCGGGTAGAAAGCGAGCCATATTCTTTCCTTCCCCGGGAGATGCTGGACAGCAGGCAGTGCGGGCATGGCCAGCAGAACGGTCAAGGGCAGCCTCCTTCTCCCTGGTGACCATAGAGGGACAGGCGAGCCCAGGTGAGCGCTCCATCTGTCCAAGAAAGGATTACATCAGGCAGGCGTGAGAGCAGTAGACCGTCCTGGGGACATGAGAGCTACCCTGCTGCCTCTCTATAGAGGAAAACGAATAAGTGGGCCGGAAGTCGCAGGCATGTGATTACAGGAGGCAAGGACTGGCGGATCAGCTCGCTTGTACTGCTATGGAATATAACAAGAGATTAAGTACTATTTTAGTAATAAATTCGGGAAAGATAAGCAGGTGAGGGAAGGTCTCCCTCACCTGCCAGGGACTAGTGAGCAACACTCAGCAGTTCATGGAGCACATAGTCGAGGTGAGCGATTTCAGGCTCCTTAGCAGCGGGAGAAGTCTTCAGCTGAGCAGAGAGTTGCTGAATGCGCTCGACATTGACTGCTGAACGGATCGCGAAAGCCTGGGGAACGACCTCAGCCAGGATAGAGGCGGCCATAGTCTGCAGGCCGATGGAGGCATAGGCCGAGGCCTCCAGGATCTCGCCATAGAGATTGCGGCGCTTAAAAGCTGGATCAGGCCGGCGCATATCCAGCTCAGCCAGAGCATCGCGGGGGCGAGCCAGACGTAGTAAGGCGGCAGCACGATCGAGATGGAAACGATCGCTATTCATGTGCAAATGGAAGCGGTCGGCCGCGGCCTGAGCGTTGGGGAGAGCGCTGGCAGCCTTATCGAAGCGGCGCAGGGCGGCGCAACGCTCCTGCTCAGTGCTTGCCAGACTGGCATGGGCTAGCGCGCTCTGGATCAAGATCGCGGGCACCAGGGCTGGTTCACAGCGCGACAGCAAGGCCTCAGCCTGCAAACAATCCTGGAGGCTGCGCGCCGGATCATGGGCATCCAGGTAGGTTGCCCCACGGCGGAAGAGCGCCTCAGCCTCCAGGGAAGAATCACCAAGGGCGCGAGCCTGCTGAAGCGCGCAGGTCAGCTCCTCTGCAGAATCCTCAAAGAGGCAGAGGTCGCGCAGCAAGTTACCATAGATCAGGTGGAAGCCAATCGCCAGAGCGCAGGCCTCCGAGTACTGAGGTTCGCGCATAAAGGGGAGCTGGCGGTAGAGCTGGTTCAGCGTAGCCTCCATGCGCGCCATACTGTGGAAAGCGGTATCGAAATGGTTCTGATCCCAGAACTGCTCCAGTTCGGCTCGGGCGCTGGCAAGGTCAATAGCACCAGCGCGAGTAGCCGGAAGAGGAGAGCCGAGGACCCGTGGCCCTCCAGTAGGGGAGCTGTCGGCTGGCGAGGAGGCTGAGGCCTCACTCGGTGGCTCCGCCAGCCCCATGAGGAGCGGCGGGATGCCTAGCAGCTTCACCAGCGTGCGACGGCGGGAGATTGAATCGAGGCCCATGTCTGTGTTCTCCATTTTACGCACCGTGATCTCACTCAGGTTCAAAACAAGGCCCAGGTCGCGCTGCGACCAGGACCAGCCACTGCTCTTTTGCAATCGCTCCCGAAAGTACTTGGTTACCTGGCCTGGACGCGGAAAGCCCTCCGAATCGGCTGCGAAGGGTGGGTAGCCCATCCGCTCCCACCACGTGTTCATGACTGCCCCTCCTTTAGATAGACGAATATTCATAGCTATTCTTAAAAATTGATCCTTATAGGAGACTTGCTAGTAGTATAGGACATCTTAAATAGATAGTCAATATCCGAATGATTAACCACAAAAATGGTTGGAAATAAAAGATGAATCAGATGTCACTATAATGTGATTCACCTCTCATCTTATAATGAGAATGAGCGGGTAACCTGGGCGAGCAGCGCCCGTGACCTCGGGGCTGACGGCCTCCATGTTGGCAAGATAAAGCGGCAGGCGCGCTGTTAGATCGGGGGAATCACGACAGGGTAAGAGAGGGCCAATGCAAAGGCGCTGGTGTCTCCAGGTTGAGAGAATGTCCGAACAAGTTGGCTGGAGGAGGACGAGATCGCCAACAAGTATAGCAGAGGCTGGGAGGGTCTGCCAATCCGGGCCCCTCTTTCTCCCAGCTCCAGGCAGACCTTGATTGAGGTGGCAGCACTGACGGGCAGGGAAAGAGAGCGATTCGGGCATCCTCTGGCGAGGCAGCAACGCTGAAAGGCAGAAAGAGCGCTTCGATGAGTGGAAAGGCTTGCCTGTCTGCCAGGCTGGAGATGTACTTGAAGCCTGCCGACCCCGCCACATCGTGCAAGGAGGTTGGTGAGTGTCAGCGATCTATTCAAATTTTTTTGGCAATGAATAAGCAACAGTTTGGTGAACTATCTCAGCACCACGAGCTGAGTCTTTTCGCTTCCCTTGCCTGGCCGAAGGAGAGCATGATCCCAGCGCGCTGGGCCAGCGACCCTCTGGGTTGCTTTGTCCCGGTCAAGTTTGATAAACTAACGACCGGTAGGGGCATCAACGTTGCTGTGCGGACGCTCAAAGACGGATACGCACACGCTCGTATGCACAGCGCCGGGTAGACCTGAGCACTTGCTTGTCTTCACCTATTGTGCTCGTTGGATGCATTTATCGGGCTAAACCACTGATCTTTCTCGGTCTCCGCTCAGGAACCGGTGAAGCATACGGCGGGAGAACAAAGCCGTTGCCAACGTGCCCTAAAAGGAGAACACTCTATGACAATGATGATGAGCCGGAAGGCCCTGGAAGAGTATGGGCTGATGAACCTGGGCAAGATCCATTGGAATCTTGCCCCGGCCATCCTGGTTGAGCATGCACTAGCGCGCGGTGAAGGGGTGCTGGCCTCCAACGGCGCGCTTGCCACCAAGACCGCCCCACACACGGGGCGCTCTCCCAAAGATAAATACATTGTCTCGAACGAGGAGTCGGCTTCGCGCATCTGGTGGGGGGAAAATAACCACCCGATGACGCCGGAGCATTTTGAAATGGTGCGTCGCAGCCTGGCGGCCTATCTGCAGGGGCGCGACGTCTATGTCCTGGATGCCGCTGCCGGGGCTGATCCGGCTTACCGTATACCGCTGCAAGTCATTACCGAACTGGCCTGGCATAATCTCTTTGCTCGTCAGCTCTTCCTGCGTGTGAAGGACGAGGACCTGACCAGCGAGCGCCCGGGCTTTACGATTCTCTGTGTTCCCAATTTCCACACCGACCCTCGCACGCATGGCACCCGCTCGGAGACGGCTATCATCATCGACTTCGAGGAGCGCCTGATCCTGATCGCTGGTACCCACTACGCCGGAGAGATGAAAAAGGCAGTCTTCACGGTGCTCAATTTCATGTTGCCGGCGCAGGGCGTCCTGCCGATGCACTGCTCGGCCAATGTGGGAGAGAAGGGCGATGTGGCGCTCTTCTTCGGCCTCTCGGGCACTGGTAAGACCAGCCTCTCGGCTGATCCCACGCGCCGTCTGATCGGTGATGATGAACATGGCTGGGGCGATACGGGCATCTTCAATTTCGAGGGCGGCTGCTACGCAAAATGCATTAATCTTTCACGGGAGCATGAGCCGCAAATCTGGAACGCCATGCGCTTCGGCGCCATCTATGAGAATGTCGTCCTCGATGAGAAGACGCGTGAGCCTCGCTATGAGGATGCCTCGATCACAGAGAATACGCGTGCGGCCTACCCTGTCGACTTTATCGACAATGTGGTGTTAGAGGGCCGCGCCGGTCATCCCCAGGCCATTATCTTTCTGTCGGCGGATTCGTTCGGGGTGCTCCCTCCGATCGCGCGTTTGACAACCGAGCAGGCGATGTACTATTTCCTCTCCGGCTACACGAGTAAGCTGGCGGGGACGGAGTCGGGTGTGACGACGCCGCAGGCGACTTTCAGCCCGTGCTTCGGGGCGCCTTTCCTGCCGTTGCGCCCCGGCGAGTACGCCAATCTGCTGCGCGAGCGCATTGTTGCCCACAAGGTGCGTTGCTACCTGGTCAATACTGGCTGGACCGGGGGCCCCTACGGAGTGGGACGGCGCATCAATATCAACTATACGCGAGCGATGGTACGGGCGGCGATCAGTGGCGAGCTGGAGAGCGTGGAAACGGTCACTGATCCGATCTTTGGGCTGCATGTTCCTGTCGCCTGTCCCGGTGTGCCCGCCGAGTTGCTCAATCCACGCGCTACCTGGCCTGATCCCGAAGCTTATGATCGCCAGGCGGCAGAGCTGGCGGCACGATTTAAGGAGAATTTCAAGCAATTTACCCTGCCTGGTGAGGAAGTGCGCGCCGCCGGGCCGCGCTAATCCGCCTGGACCGCCAGGCGTCAAGCCAGCCAGGCTGCCTGGCAAGGCAATGAGAGCTGTCGTGAAGGGCCGCGCTACGAACAAGAATAGCGCGGCCCGCGCCGTTGGTATAGGGGAACAAAGTCGGGTCACGGCGTGGAGGCTGACCCTGCTGATTGGTCCCGCAGGCCAATCTGCCGAGCCGCGGTTTCAGCCCGTTGGAGGCTCCGCCCCCTTGCGTTGTTGAAGCGCTTGCACGTAGGCGATGAAGCGCCGCCCGCGCTCGAATTCGTTCTGAAACATGCCAAAGCTGGTGAAGCCGGGCGAGAGTAGAACGATGTCACCAGGGCGGGCCAGGGCCACGGCGGCATCAAGGGCCTCCTCAAAGCGCTCGAAGACGCCCTGCACGGGATTGGGGCGACCCTGTCTGTCGGCCTCGGCCTGCAGCGCCGGTAGCAGCTCCTCTGTGCCGGTGCCCTGGAGAAGGAGGACAGCCCGGCAGCGGGCTACAATCTGTGCTGGCCAGTCTTCAAGCGGCAAATGTTTGCTGTTGCCGCCGGCGATCAGGATGATGGGGGCGCTGAAGGCGGTCAGAGCCATGCGGCCCGCTACTGGGGTTGTGCTGGTCGTATCGTTGATATAGCGGACGCCATCAATCACGGCTACCTCCTGTAGTCTGTGCTCGACACCGCGGAACTGGCGCACGGTGGCCGCGATGATGTCGTCGGGGATCGCTAGCAAGCGGGCGACGGTAGTGGCCAGTAGAACATTTTCCAGGTTATGGCGCCCGGGTAAAGGGGTATCGCGAAAGATGAAAGGCTGCAGCTCGGTAGAGCCGCGGGCAAAGCTCCCGCCGCGTTCCAGGCTGGCGAACCAGGTCCGGCCTGGGGCCTCCTCGCCGAAACGGCGTGTCCAGGGATTATCGTAGTTGAAGACGGCCAGATCTTCAGGACGCTGATGGCGGAAAATGTTGGCTTTGGCCGCGCCGTATTCTTCCATGCTGGCGTAGGTGTCGAGGTGGTCGGGATAGAGATTAGTCATAACGGCCACTGAGGGGCTGATGCGGTGCTGCTCGAAGCCCTCCAGTTGCCAGCTTGACATTTCCAGGACGACAAGAGTTTCGGGGGTAATCTGGGGCAGGAGTGAGAGCGTTTCGACGCCGGCGACATTGCCGCCGATGACGACGGGCCTGCCGGCGGCGCGCAGAATCTCATAGATGAGGGTGGTAGTGGTGGTCTTGCCACGCGTACCGGTGATGCCGATGGTCCGACCCGGGCAGGCCAGCATGAAGAGTGCTAGCTCCATCTCGATCTGAGCACCGTGCGCGCGGGCGATCTGCAGGTAGGGCGAGTTACGCGGAATACCGGGATTGCGAATGACAATTTCGGCCCAGCGAAAATCTTCTTCGCGGTGCTCGCCAAGGATAAATTCGATGGGAAGGCCAGCCAAAGCGCGAATGCTGGGGGCCAGCACCTCGGCCGGCTTCTTATCGGTGACGCGCACAATGGCGCCTTGTTCAGCCGCATAGCGAGCAGCGGCCACGCCTGAACCCTGGAGGCCCAGCCCCATGACCAGAACACGTTTCCCACGTAGCTCCATCCGTCGATGGCTCCTCTCCTCTACGCTTCAGGTAGAGCGGCTTTCTCTTGTGAGTATATAGCTGGTTGTATAGCAGTCCGGGCGGCTGGCTGTCAAGTCCCTCTGCGGTGGGGCTGCGCCGGCTATTCTCCCAGCGAAGTGCAAAACCTAGACTTCTGCTTCAGTCTCGTTGCTCGGGCGGCGCGGCACCAGGTGAATATCGATGTCGGTACTCAGGCGCAGCAGGCGATTGACGAGCGAGCCGCGTAGCAGTTCCTCCCAGCGGCTGCGCCCTGGTAGTCCGAGCACAATCAGCGTCACACGGCGCTCGCGGGCGATGGTTACGAGGGCCTGCGCCACGTCTTTGCTGCGGACATGAAGCACCTCGGCCCCGAGGTCCTCTGCAAGCTGGGCGTGCTCTTCCAGGCGATGTCGGGCTGCAGCTTCTTCGGAGCGCAAACGGCGGCCATATTTAAGGAGGCGCACCAGGCGCGCCATCCAGGCGGCGTAGCCAGTAGGCTCGACCGAGACAGCGATCAGTTGGGCCTGGAGACCGTGCGCCAACCGCCAGGCATCGCGGATGACCTGGCGGCTGTGGGGACGGTGATCAAAGCCGACAAGGACACGCTCGCAGGCTGGCCAGAGTCTGCTAATCTTATGCGAGGCCATATATTGCTGAAGCTGGGCCTCGGTCTTTTCAGCGGTTCGCCGGAGAGCCAGCTCCCGCAAAGCTGTCAGATTTCCTTCACGGAAGAAGTTATTGAGAGCGGCGTCGATGCGTTCGCGCGGGTAGATGTTTCCATGCTTCATGCGCTGGCGTAGGGCGTGGGGCGAGATATCGATCAGTTCAACCTCATCGGCCTGATCAAGAATCCAGTCTGGCAGCGTCTCACGCACGCGCACGCCGGTAATCTGGGCCACGATATCATTGAGGCTCTCCAGATGCTGGATATTGAGGGTTGTCACCACGTCGATGCCTGCCTCCAGTAGCTCCAGCACATCCTGATAGCGCTTTTCATGCTTGGAGCCAGGAACGTTGGTATGTGCCAGCTCGTCGATCAGTGCGACCTGGGGACGGCGCGCTAGAATGGCCTCCAGATCCATTTCTTCGAGGGTCAAGCCGCGATAGACGATCTTTTTTCGAGGGACGATCTCAAGGTCGCCAATCTGCTCGGCGGTGCGCGGGCGCCCGTGGGTCTCAACATAGCCAATGACGACGTCAGTGCCGCGACTTTTGCGCCGGTGCCCCTCGTTGAGCATCGCATAGGTTTTGCCTGCGCCAGGAGCAGCGGCCAGGTAGATACGCAGGCGCCCGCGGCGACCTGTGGAGGAGCGCGGCGCACGGGCAGCCGAAGCCTGCTGTTCTGCTGGCCTCTGGTCTCCGCCGGGCCTGCTCGTTTCTCTCTCAGCCGACTGCTGCTGCTGGGCCAGATCCGCATCGCCCAGACCGTAGCGCTGCAGCAGCTCTTCCGGGGAAGGACGCCCATCGTCCTGCTGGCTGCCTGGTTTCCCTGACTTCCGCTCGCTCATGGTCCGCGGCTCCTCTTTCTTCTTCTGATTGTGGTTCTCTATTCGCTGCTCTTGCATTGATCGGTAAGGAGCAGCCTGCTCAGCGTTGAAGCGCGTCGAGGGCCAGATTGAGATCGAGAACGTTCACATGCGGCTCGCCGAAGATGCCCAGGAAGCGCCCTTGTACATGGCTCATCACCAATTGACGTACACTTTCCTGGCTCAGCCCGCGAGCCTTCGCTACCCGCGGCACCTGATAGAGGGCCGCAGCCACGGAAATGTCGGGATCAAGACCCGAGCCGGAGGCCGTCACCAGGTCAGCGGGCACCGGGCCTGGTGGCGCATCGGGGTTCTCCCGCCTCAGCTCAGCAATACGCTGCTGAACCGTCTGCACGAGGGTTTGGCTGGTAGGTCCCAGGTTGGAGGCACTGGAATTCTCGGCATTATAGGGCTGGGCCTGGCTACCGTTGTCGCTGAGCGTGGCCGAAGGACGCCCGTGGAAGTACTTAGGCGAGGTCCAATATTGGCCAATCAGCTCCGAACCGACCAAACGCCCATCGACGTAGCGCAAGCTGCCGTTAGCCTGATAGGGAAAGAGCAACTGCGCTAGAGCCGTGACCACGCCGGGATAGAGCAGGCCCAGCAGAATAGTCAAGAGCAGCGTCATGGCCAGTGCTGGGCGCAGATACTCCTGAAAGATCTTTTGAAAGAACATAGGCATAAGGCTCACTCTCTTCTCTGTCCATGCTTAGAGCGTCAAATGCAGCAGCGAGAGCGCAATATCGATCAGTTTGATGCCCACAAAGGGGGCTACAATACCACCCAGGCCGTAGATCAGCAAATTGCGTCGCAGCAAAGGCCCGGCACCGATAGGACGATACTTTACGCCGCGCAGAGCCAGCGGGATCAGCGCAATAATGATCAAGGCGTTGAAAATGACCGCGGAGAGTACCGCGCTGTGTGGCGTTGCCAGGCCCATGACGTTAAGTGCATTCAATTGGGGGTAGGTCGCCGAGAAAGCCGCCGGGATAATGGCGAAGTACTTGGCCACATCGTTGGCGATGCTGAAGGTAGTCAAAGCGCCGCGCGTGATCAGGAGCTGCTTACCGATCTCGACGATCTCGATCAACTTGGTCGGGTTCGAATCCAGATCGATCATATTGGCTGCTTCCTTAGCGGCCTGCGTGCCACTATTCATGGCCACGCCGACATCGGCCTGCGCCAGCGCTGGGGCATCGTTTGTACCATCGCCGGTCATCGCCACCATGCGCCCTCCGGCTTGCTGCTCACGGATCAGCTTCAGCTTGGTCTCTGGCGTAGCCTGCGCAAGGAAGTCATCGACACCGGCCTCGCGGGCGATGGCCGCTGCGGTCAGAGGGTTATCGCCCGTGATCATAATCGTGCGAATCCCCATGCGGCGCAATTGCTCGAAGCGCTCACGCATCCCGCCTTTGACGATATCCTTCAGCTCGATCACGCCCAGCACGCGGGCCTGTTCCTGATGATCTGGGCCAGCGCGCCAGGTTTCAGCGACCACCAGGGGGGTGCTTCCAGCGCGGGCAATCTCATCGACGGTGCGCTGCAGGAACGCATTGTTCACCGAAGAGCCGCCATGCTCCTGGACGTAGGCCATAATGGCATCGGCAGCCCCCTTGCGAATAGTACGCTGCGGTAGAAGGCTAGCCATGTTCTCAGCACTAAGACTGTCGCCCTGGCCATCGTGAGCGGCCAGAACATCCAGTCCACTCATGCGCGTCATAGCCGAGAACGGCACAAAGCGGCTGGCCTGCCCGGAAGCCTCCACTTCCTCACTGATGCCGAAACGCTCGCGGGCCAACGCCACAATCGAGCGCCCCTCGGGGGTCTCATCGGCCAGACTAGCGAGCAAGGCGGCTCGCGCCAGGGCTTGCTCTTCGATGCCGGGCATAGGGAGGAAGCGCGTTGCCTGGCGGTTGCCCAGCGTAATAGTGCCAGTCTTATCGAGCAGCAACACATCAACGTCGCCGGCAGCCTCCACGGCGCGCCCGCTCATGGCCAGGACATTGCGCTGCACCAAACGATCCATGCCAGCGATGCCGATGGCGGAGAGGAGGCCGCCAATCGTCGTTGGAATCAGGCAGACCAGCAGGGCGATCAGGGTCGTGATTGAGACGGGGCTGCCCGAGTAGATAGCGAACGGCTCCAGTGAGAGCACGACCAGAAGAAAGATGATCGTCAAGCTGGCGAGCAGCATATTGAGAGCAATTTCGTTGGGCGTCTTCTGACGTTGAGCCCCCTCGACCAGAGCAATCATGCGGTCGAGGAAGGTTTCGCCGGGATTGGCGCCGACGCGCACGATGATCCAGTCGGAGAGCACGCGCGTGCCACCGGTGACGGCGCTGCGGTCGCCGCCGCTCTCGCGAATGACAGGGGCCGACTCACCAGTAATGGCCGACTCATCGACTGCAGCCACGCCCTCCACCACCTCGCCGTCGCCAGGGATCACGTCGCCGGCCTCTACCAGCACATAATCGCCCTTGCGGAGGGAAGAAGCGGGAACCTCCTCCCAAGGGGCCGAGCGCTCGGGACGGCGCAGACGCTTAGCGGTCGTGGTCGTACGCGCCCGACGCAGAGTCTCGGCCTGGGCCTTGCCTCGTCCCTCGGCCATTGCCTCCGCGAAGTTCGCGAAAAGCACGGTGAACCAGAGCCAGAGACTGACGGCCAGCACAAAAAGCCTTTCATTATCTAAGCGCGTGGTGGAGAGCGCGGAGGTCGGCGCCGTCAGCAGCAGGCGCACAAACTCGATAGTGGTAATCAGGCTACCGACCTCCACCACGAACATAACAGGGTTTTTGATCTGCCAGCGCGGATCAAGCTTGCGGAATGCGTCCACCAAAGCGCGACGCACGATCTGCGGATCAAAAGAAGAGACGTTCCCCTTGCGTCGCGTCTTCCACGGCTGCACTTCCAGTGTATGGCTGCTCATCGGTCAAAAGGTCCTTCCTGCCAGCATCAGCAAATGTTCGACAATTGGTCCGAGGGCGTAGGCTGGGAAGTAGGTTAAAGCCCCCACGATCAGAATGACCCCTACCAGGAGCAGCACGAAAAGCGGCCCCGTGGTGGGGAAAGTGCCTGGCCCAGCAGGCACAACGCGCTTACCAACGAGTGAACCGCCAAAGGCCAGAATAGGAATCAGGAAGGCAAAGCGCCCGATCAACATGGCGAAAGCCCCCGTCCAATTGTAGAAAGGCGTATTGCCAGCCAGGCCAGCGAAAGCTGAGCCGTTGTTAGCATTCGAAGAGGTATACAAGTAGAGAATCTCCGAGAGGCCGTGCGGACCAGCGTTCGTTGTCAGCGAAGCCAGGCCCTGGGGCAACACACTAGCGATGGCGGCGAAGCCCAGGATAGTGGCCGGCCCCAGCAGGAGCGCCAGAGCGGCCATCATAACCTCTTTGCGCTCGATCTTCTTCCCCAGGTACTCCGGCGTGCGTCCCACCATCAGCCCGGCGATAAAGACCGTCAGGATGGCGAACATCAACATGCCATAGAGACCAGAGCCGACCCCGCCGAAGATCACTTCTCCCAAGGCCATGTTGGCCAGAGGTACCAGGCCGCCGAGCGGCGTGTAGCTATCAAGAAAGCTATTGACCGCTCCGCAGGAAGTGGCCGTAGTAGTGACCGTAAAGAGCACCGAATCCGTGATACCGAACCGGACTTCCTTGCCTTCCATATTGCCGCCTGGTTGGAAGGCCGAAGCTTGCTGGTTGACGCCGAGATGGGCCAACAGGGGGTTACCGCTCTGCTCGGCGGGCAGGGCCACTGCCAACCCCAGCACAAAGATAAGGGCAGAGGCCGCCCACAAGGCCCAGCCCTGGCGCGTATCGCCGACCATACGCCCAAACATATAGAACATGCCGGCGCCGATCCCGATAATGGCCAGCATCTCTATCAGATTAGTCAGCGCGTTCGGATTCTCATACGGATGCGCTGAGTTAGCATTGAAGAAGCCGCCGCCGTTGGTCCCCAGCACCTTAATGATCTCCTGGGAGGCCACCGGTCCTTGAGCAATAACCTGGGTACCGCCTTCCAGCGTATGTACCACCGTGTAGGCATTGAAATTCTGAACCACCCCCTGTGACACCAGGATCAGGGCGCCTACCAGGCAGATGGGGAGCAGGATATAGAGCGTAGCACGGGTCAGATCAACCCAGAAATTGCCGAGGTGCTCAGCGCTGCGCCGGGCCAGTGCGCGTACCAAAGCCACCGCTAAGGCCATCCCAGTGGCGGCCGAGACAAAGTTATGGTAAGCCAGGCCAGCCATCTGGGTCAGGTAGCTCATGGTCTGTTCACCGGCATAGTTCTGCCAATTCGTATTCGTCGTAAAGCTGGCCGCTGTATTAAAGGCAAGCTGAGGCTCAACCGGCCCCAGATGCTCAGGATTAAGAGGCAGCCATTGCTGCGTCCGCTCCAGCGCATAGAGCAGGAGCATGCCGGCCAGGTTAAAGAGCAGCATGGCAATAACATAGCCGGTCCAGCGCTGCTCACGCTCCGGATCAATGCCGCAGAGGCGGTAAAGGAAGCGCTCCAGTGGCACCAGAACCGGCGACAGCCAGGTGCGCTCTCCATTGAAAACCCTGGTCATGTAGAGGCCCAGCGGCTTCGTCAGGATCAGCACAAGAGCCAGGAAAAGGCCAATCTGAACAAGACTATTCAGCGTAACGGGCATCGAAAGTCATCCTCTACAGGTGGGATATCAGAACCATTCTGGCTTTAGCAGAGCAATCACCAGATAGATCAGAAGCAGCAGAGCCGTTAAGCCAGTCAGCAAGTACTCCAGCGGTGTATTCATAGAAGAGACCCTCCCTGGGCAAGGCGGCGCTGGCTCATAGACGCTCGCAGGCCAGCGTGAAGCCGATAAAGAGCAAGAAGGTCAGCAGCGTCACGAATACAATCACCGTGTCAAGCATAGCGCCATTCCTCCCATGTCAGGCCTGGCTCGGGAGCGGTCGCCGCCGGCTGGGTTGCCGCTGAAGACCAACGGGCGCAGGCCTGCGCAACCAGGCGCAACACAGCACCGAGTGGACAGATACGGGGCAAACAGGCCAGCGGGCGAAGCTCCCCGCCACGGCGCGACTGAAGCGGATTTAAAGACAACAGGATGACAGGAAGACAAGTATTACCTTGTTCATCGGTGTGCGGAGCCAACAGGCCACGGGCCCGGGCCTGGCGCAACAAGCCCCAGCCGGTGTCATCGCTCAGTGCCAAGTCGACGATCAGCACTGTCGGGGCCATAGCGGCAAGTTGCGCCAGAGCTGCCGCCGCTGAGCGAGACAGCGCTGTCTCATAGCCCTGAGCCTGCAGCGCTCGCTGAAGCAGCGAACCGAGCAGTGCATCACTGCTGACTATCAGGACAGAACCTTTTTTAGACATCTGCGCTTACCTCTCCACGATTGAAGCCAGCGCCTGGCGGTGGCCTGCGTTGTCGACCTGAGCTGAGGAGGCCTGTCTTGCCTGGCGCCTGGCATGCTAACGAGTGCCGCCGATATGGGTCGCAGGCCTGGGCCAGTGGACCCTCAGCCAATCCTGCAACCTTCGTCCAAGAGAGACATACTCGGCGCTCTCCGGCAAGTAAAACAGCATCAAAGGGACCAGGCGCTCACGCAGAAGCTGCTGAACCTGCGTGGCCGGTAACAAAGCATCACCGTGCGGACGACGGATCACAAGCACGCGGTCACAAGCAAACTCATGAGCAAAGCTCACAATGCTCTGCCCAATATCCTCGGTCAACAGCTCATAGGCGGTGCCCCTGACACCGTAGCGCTGACTCTTCCAGCGCACGACCTCCAGGAAATCCTGAGACTGTTGCCAATATTCAGCTCGCAGCTTACGCGTCTTTGGGCCTGGCAGCAAGGAGAGCGCAATCAAGCTCGCACCCTCCAAAGCAGCGAGACGCACAATGGCATCGATAGCCTGCACGTCAATCCCCCAACTGAAGGGAAGCAACCAACGTCGTGTCATCTTGAACCGTCCTTCTTGCGCAAGTGCCATCAGTGGCTGCGAGAAGCTTAGCGCGACTCTGCGCTGCCCGACTTCAGCGGCTCTCGGCCACAGTGTAACTCAAGCTTGCTCAAGATGCGTTCCGAGAGGGTGCCCTTTCGCTCAGACTTTCCTCCAAAAAAAGGAGCGACCGCTCAAGACACGCTCAAGAACGCCTGCAGTCAAACTTATCTGCTGCTTCAACCTCGTCGCTGAAGCGATAGCCGACGCCTGGGATCGTCAGGATCAAGCGCGGCTCACCTGGACAAGGCTCGATCTTTTGGCGGAGCTGCGCGACGTAGACATGGAGGCTATGCATACGATCGTGAGAGGCAGAACCCCAGAGCATATGTAGCAGCATCTGGCGCGTCAATAGCTTACCACGGTGCATCACGAAGATTCTCAGTAACTCGTACTCAGTTGG
The DNA here is from genome assembly GCF_059696725.1 of Thermogemmatispora argillosa. NCBI lineage: Bacteria > Bacillati > Chloroflexota > Ktedonobacteria > Thermogemmatisporales > Thermogemmatisporaceae > Thermogemmatispora > Thermogemmatispora argillosa. The sequence goes on from NZ_AP019377.1 coordinate 5,087,639, forward strand.
CGTCAGAGCAATATCGCGTCCCTTGAGCAAGACACGACGGCGGCCAAAATCGATCACAAGCGGCCCAATGTGGACCTGCTCCTCCGCAGAGCCGCCGCTTTGGCGTTCCAGACGGCGCAAGGCCACGCGAATACGCGCCAGGACCTCTGCGATGCCGAAGGGCTTGGCTACATAGTCATCGGCGCCCAGATCCAGCGCCTCTACCTTATCGTGCTCGCTATTCTTCACCGAGAGCACAATGATGGGCGTTGACGAAGCAGCGCGGATACGCCGACAGACCTCCAGGCCGCTGATATCGGGCAGCAGCAGGTCGAGCAGCACAAGGTCGGGATGGGCGCGAGCAAAAAGCGCTAGCGCCTCCTCACCACGGCCTGTGCTCAAGACGCGATAGCCATGAGCCAGCAGACTGCGCTCCAGGGCGCTAGCCAGTTCCGGTTCATCCTCAACCACCAGAATGGTCGCCCCAAAGGTTGCCATCGTAATCGCACCTCCTGTGGCAAAGCGGCAGAGCCATCCCTCTCCGCTCTGCACTCCCGACCGTGTCGGGTTTACCGGCCTATCTATCCTGTCCATCAAGGGCAGTATAGCCTGAGAACACTCAAGAAACAGACAGAGCTTCGTATCCTCCCTCTCAGGATTCCCTCAAAAAAAAGGGGCCTCTAGGAGGTCAGCAACGACTTGGTTCGGAGAAAAAGGTCCAGGCCGATGAGGAGAGGCAGATCATGAGAAGCCTGGGAGAGCGACGATGGACCAGGAGCAAAATGGCTTACCCGGCCTGGTCCACCGTCGCCTGGCCAGGAGAAGAGGAAAAAGTCAGAGGTGAGCGGGGGGTGCTGAAAGCGAAAGCCTTAGCCCCAGACTTCGCGCGCCACGCTCGCCACCAGCTCCAGCTTACGGCGCTGATCTTCGAGCGAAAGGCGATTCCCTTCAATGGTTGAAGCGAAACCACATTGCGGACTGAGTGCCAACCGTTCCAATGGAATATAGCGCGTCGCCTCCTCAATCCGCCGACGCAGCTCGTCGCGGCTCTCTAATTGCGGCTTCTTGGTTGTCACCAGGCCCAAGACCACAAAGCGGTCCTCTGGCATATGCCGCAGCGGCTCGAAGCCGCCTGAGCGCGCATCATCGTATTCCAGCAGAAAACGCTGAAAATGCGTCTTTTGGAAAATGCGAGCGATCGGCTCATAGTCGCCGCTGGCATAAAACTTGCTCTGATTATTCCCGCGACAGATATGGAGGCCGAAGGTGATTCCCGGGTGACCATCGATGATAGCGTTATCGAGCTCGATGCAGCGGTCGATCAGCTTCTCGGGATCATTGCCACGCTGACGATAGCCCTCGCGGATCTGCGGATCGAGCAGAGCGGCGTACTGAGGGGCATCGATCTGGATATAAGTGCAGCCCAGACGAATCAGCTCCTCAACTTCGCGGCGGGAGATATCGACGATATCGGCGAGATAGGCATCGAGTGTAGGATAAGCCCCCTTTGACTTCTCGGGATCGTAGTAAGCCGCTGCCTGCTGAGCACTAATCATCGTCACCTTGCCAGCGTGCTTCTTACGCGCGCGCAGATAGACCCACTCCTCGCTACACATGCTGCGGCGCCAGCGCAAGCGATTCACGACCACCGGGCGCCGCATCACCAGCTCCTCGCCGCTCTCATCACGGAAAGGAATGGCCCAGCCGCCGTACTTATCGAAGCCGTCGAGCGCCTCAATGAGGTGACCGAAGAAGGCATAGCGTCGCTGCTCTCCATCGGTAATCACCTCAATACCGGCCTCCTCCTGTAAGGCGATCGCCTCATCGACAGCGCGGTCCTCGATCGCCTTAAATTCTGCAGGGCTAATGCTTCCCTCCTCTAACTGCTGACGTGCCTGGTGGAGATAAGGGGGGCGGAGCAGACTGCCGATGACTTCGCTGTGGTAGACCATTGCGCTTCTCCTTCTTCTTGCACCTCTCGTTTCCTGGCCAACTCTTCCCGGCGGGCACGCCGTTGTGAGCGGGCGGAGACCGTGGCCTTGCTGACAAAGGACCAGACGGCGGAGGCTCCGTCTCGGCTCTTTCAAGTAGCCCAACAACGTCTCGCACAGGCCTGGTCAGCGAACGCGAAAGGCGAACAGCTAACACTATCTCAACCCTGACCTGACTGGCGTGAGCAACGCCGTCGTGTCAGGTTCTCTCTGCGGCCCGATGCAAGCAAGAACGGCACAGCGCTAGCGCAAACGGCAAAAGCACGGACGCTAGTTGATGAGCATTGACCCATTCCTAGGGCGGGCTACCAGCTAGCGAAAGCCGCCAGAGTGATCTACACTGATCTGCAGCGCATCAAACCAACAAACAAGCAAGTAAGTAAGGGCAGTACGCTCTCCCTGTCTGGCTATGACAAGGTGAGCAAACAAGCAATCAGAGAGGATCGAAGACGGGAGTAGGCGTTTGCCCGCCCTGGCCGGCCTGCACTGGCTCGATGACCGGAGTTCCATAGGTCTTAAAGCTCTCAGGCAAAGCGCCACCCCAATAGACGCCGCGTCCGCGCTGCTCGCGACGCCAGACAATAGGCTCCCAATCGGGAGCAAAAGCGAGGTAGCCACCCGAGTAGACTTCAACACGATTGCCACCCGGCTCGTACAAATAGAGGAAGAAAGCCTGAGAGACGTTATGGCGTGCCGGCCCTGCCTCAATAAAGATGTCGTGCTCCGACAAAATATCGGCAGCACGCAGCACCTCCTCGCGACTATCGAGCCAATAAGCGATATGGTGCAAGCGCCCATGTGCGCCGCTGAAATCGCGCATATAAGCGATATCGTGAGTCAGCGGTGTAACACTGAGCCAGGCCCCTTCCTCGATACCGTTCTCCTCCGGCTGCAGCAGCTCGCGCAGGCGGAACCCAAGCTGCTCCTGTAGGAAAAGGCGATTAGGCGTGATATCGTGACACATCAGATTCACATGATCAATACGCTTCACACCCACACCGTGGCCGGTGAACTTCTGGGGTTGATTGTAGAGGCGTGAGCGTAGCTCTGCCGAGGCCAAATACTTTTTGGCCTCGTAATACAATTCCATCACGTGCCCGTCAGGATCAGTAAAGCGGAAAGCGCGTCCGTGGCCGATATCGCCATCGATCCAGCCCTGACCGTAGCCTTGAGAAGACAGCGCCTGAGCGCGTCGCTCCAGCGCCTGGGGGCTAACCGTGCGCCAGCCCACATGACCGAGGCCGGCGTGTGGGGCTTCAGTCAGCTTGAGAGTACAGTGCTCGTAATCGCCGTAAGCGCGGAGGTAGACCGACTGGCCCTGACGATCGGTCACCGTCATACCGAGCACTTCCGTAAAAAACCAGAGGCTCTCTGCGGGTCGAGGGGTAAGCAGCTCGACATGGCCCAGGTGGGCAACATCCCTGATTGGCTCCTGAAGGTCCGTCATGGGGCCATCTCCTCTCTTAGGTGCGGCATTGCGGCGTGACGAAGGAGCAGGGCCTGTCTGACCTTGCCGGCGCGGCACTAAACCCTATTGAGACCAGGGGAGGAAATGCCTGCCCGGCAAAGCCACTGTACTGCTCTTCCGTCTCGCATCAGCGTGGTTCCAACTCCTTTGAACCCTGCTGGCCTTCATCCGCGGCCAGTTCCTGAAGAATCTGAGCGCCGAGGTTGCCGGCAGGCAACCCACGGAAGAGAAAAGCTAAATTGACCACCGCATTGAGTTCTTCCCAGGTGGCGCCAGCGCGCCGGGCGGCACGTGCATGGAGGTGAGCCGCGTCAGAGAGCAGCACCAGCAACATGCCAAACAGCATCAACTGGGCTGTTTTCGTATCAAAGCATGAGGGATACATAGCGCGCCGGCGGATCTCTTCCTGAAGCAGAAGGAAATCGGGATCGAGGCGGGCGAGCAGGTCGGTTCTGGCTTGAACACGGGGGGGAACAAAGCCAATCAGCTCGGCGTAGCGCTGACGCAGCTCCGCTAGCTGCTCCTGGCTCAGCTTCAGCTCTGGAAACTGATCTCCCCCTTGAGCGTGGCTCATACGCGCGTCTCTTCTCCTTGCCCTCCAGTGGGCTAACTGAAATCATCCCAGGCCTGCACCCAGGCAAGCGTTGTTTGTATACATAATACCATAATCACCGGGAAGTCTGTAGAAGCAAGTGCCTGTCTTTGACCGGCTGCCTGTCTCGCTCTTGTGGGCCAGGCACCACAGGAACTTGTATACAGGGCTGGTGTAAGAGAGCAGCAGCTACTGAAACCAAACATAGGGGGCCGGGCGTATCGATCAAGGGGCGCTCTTGCTCGCCAAGAGCAGGAGGGAGCGCGCCGGTCAATCCAGGAAGACAGCGAGCGTTTCAAACGGAGAGACAAGATCAGCAGGCCAGCATGGATAGCCTGGCTGAGCTGATCGGGTTAAGGTTCTGGTCTGGAGGGAGGAATAAGCGCATGGAAACGCAAGCTGAAACCGGACAGCGCAAAGTGATCAAAGAAAGCCTTGGTACTCTGGCCCACTTTAGCCAAGAGGCACCCGTCATCAGTGGCGTGCCCTCGGGCGTCGAAGGCTTAGATAACCTCTTCTTTCTCCTCACGCGCGATGAGCGGGGGCAGGTCAGCGTCAAACCGCTGGGGGGCTACCCACAGGGCAGCGTTCTCCAGATTACTGGAGTGCCCGATAGCGGCAAAAGCTTAATGGCAGAGCAGTTTGCCCTCAAGCAGGCGACAATGGGACATAGCTGCTGCTTTGTCACGGTCGAGCAACCCGCACCTTTCCTGATCGCGGGGCTGCGTCAGCGAGCGCTCGCCCTGGCTATCGACGAGCGCCTGATTGAAGAGCGCATCGTTATCATCGATGCGGCCAGCCATGCTACCCTACGTGAAGACCCGACCGCCCTGAGCGACACCCTGGCTTACGCCCTCAAGCAGTACCGCTGTCGCTCTGTAGTAATCGATTCCGTGACCGGTCTTTATGAAGCGCGGGAAATGCAGGCCAGGCAAATCGTGCGCTTTCTCTATCATTTCCTCAAGAAATGGCGCCAAACGGCGCTGCTCATCTCGCAGAAAAGGAGCGGCCATGAGGACCTCAGCGCCGAAGCGGCGGGAGGCTATGCCGTCGGGCACATTGTCGATGGAACCATCGTCCTTTTCAAGCGCGAGATTATGAGTCCCTATGATGAGCGCTGGTATCGTCTGCCCTTTGGCAGTGTCATCCGACTTTGCCGTATCGATGGCTGTCGCCTGGCCGGCCATGATACCCGCGTTCATCTTGTCGACATCAGCGAAGCCGGCCTGATCAAAGTTGGACCGCCGCTAACCCAGGCGAAAGGAGGAGAAGAGCAAACATGACCGTGCTCGGTCAGCCGCCTAGAGAGCGAGAGAAAGAGCTTGATCACAAAGCGCTGCGCGTCTTCTTAAAGGCTCTTGACATTGCTGGTGGTCCACGCAAGCTCTTCGCATATCGGCACCTTACCTGGCTCCCCTCGCTCATGGAGGCCGCCTATGTCATTGTCCTCAGCCGGGAGCGACTCAAGACCCAGGGCGAGATTGCCAGGGAGCTGGGACTAACGTCGGCCACTGTCAGAAACATCCTGGGGGCTGACGAAGGCAGAGTACTGGAGCATCTGCGCGAAGAGCTGGCGAAACACCACCAAGATGAAGAACCGGTCAAAACACACATCGCCGGTGGTCTGGCCAAATTAGCCTATCAAGAGATCGCCGCGGGCCACGAGAATATCGCCTTCCTCGTCGACATCCTCCGGGACTATCTTGGCGGCGACGATATGAGCCTCTCCTGGCCGCTGGAGATACTCAGCCGCCTCCAGGAGGTTGCATTTCCAGCGGAGCGAGAAACACTTACGGAGCGTCTCGGCGACCTCAGCATCGATGGCAAGCCGGTCAGGGAGTTGCTGGAGCATCTCTCATATCCGCTCTCCTCGCCGGCTGCCTTACTACGCGCGCTTGCCCGACAGCGACAGTCTTCAGCCACCTCCTAGCCGCGTGCTCATGAGAGGGGGCGGGAGGGAGGGAGAGGCCCGGCGCTCATCGGACTCTTCTTTCTTCCCTAAGAGACTCAACCCCTGGGGTTTGTGCGCAGGGGTTGAGTCTCGGCTCATGCCTTTCTTTTCTCCCTGTGGGCTGAACGTCAAGGCGTGTCCCACTGGCGGCCATCGCGCCGGATCAGCTCCTCCGCTTCGGGAGGTCCCCAGGTACCGGCGGCATAAGGGCGGACGCTTTCGGCAGGCATCTGCTGCCAGGCCGTTGTAATAGAGTCGATAATGCGCCAGGCTGTCTCAATCTCATCGCGGCGGATAAATAGGGTTGAGTCGCCGAGCATACAATCGGCAATCAGGCGCTCATAGGCGTCGGGCGGCTCCATACGGAAAGCCGTGGCGTAAGAGAAAGTCATATCGACCGAGGTAAGCCGCTGAGCAGCGCCGGGCACCTTCGCCCCGAACTTCAAGGTGATCCCCTCTTCTGGCTGAATGTGCACTGTTAGACGGTTAGGAACCAGCTCGCGGGCCTCACTAGGCTTGTAGAGTAGATGAGGCACGCGCTTAAATTGAATAGTGACCTCAGTGCTGCGTTTTGGCAGGCGTTTCCCCGTACGGATATAGAACGGCACGTCGGCCCAGCGCCAGTTTTCGATAAAGAGCTTGAGGGCCACGAACGTTTCTGTTGCCGAATCGGCAGGAATACCTGTCTCCTCGCGATAGCCGGGGACCTCCTGGCCATTGATTGTGCCGCGCGTATACTGCCCCCGTACCACCTGGCGCGCCACCTCCTCGGGAGTGAGAGGAGGGATAGCGCGCAGCAGCTTCACTTTCTCATCGCGAATCGCATCGGCCTCAAAGGCGACAGGGGGTTCCATTGCCGTCAGGCAAAGCACCTGCAAGATATGGTTTTGGACCATATCGCGAATCGCCCCGGCCTCGTCGTAGTACTCGGCACGCCCTCCGATGCCGACCTCCTCCGCGACCAGAATCTGCACATGGTCGATATATTTCTGGTTCCAGAGCGGCTCAAAGATACCGTTAGAAAAGCGCATAGCCAGAATATTCTGCACCGTCTCTTTCCCCAGGTAGTGATCAATGCGGTAGATTTGATCCTCATGCAGGACGCGAGCAATCTCGCGATTGAGCTTCTGGGCGGAATGGAGATCGCGACCGAAAGGCTTCTCGATAATCACGCGACTCCAGGGGCCAGGCTGGTTGGTGCGATGACCACCGTGAGGTCGGTGAAGCAGACCGTTTTCGCCGAGCTTGTGGACCACCGGGGCATACAGATCGGGGGGAATAGCCAGATAGAAGATGCGGTTTCCGCGAGTCTGATACTGCTCATCTAAGCGCTCTAGCAGCTGAGCAAGCTGCTGGTATCCTGCAGACTCGCTCAAATTTGCCTGGCAATAGAAGGTACGTTGAGCAAAGGCCTGCCTGGCCGCTTCATCTAGCCCAAGCTCGGGAGGACTGTTCTCTGCCAGTGTCTCTACCACGAACTGGCGCCACTGCTCCTCAGAGAAAGGGCGACGGGCAAAAGCTACTACTAGAAAGCTTTCTGGCTGGGGATGGGCGTGCATCAAATGGGCCAGGGTTGGAAGCAACTTACGCCGCGTCAGGTCGCCCGTGGCCCCAAAGATCACGATAATACAAGGCTCCGGGTGAATCCCATCCTGCCAGATCACATGAGACTGAAGCGAAGACTGTGCCTGTTGCTGTTGCAATTGCGCATGTTGTCCGCGCTCATCGTTGGCCATCAAAGTCTCTCCTGCTTCCTTGAGTTGACATCTGAGCCGGTCTTTGGGCTTCAACGCAGCTCTGAGACGTTGCGGGTCGGGCAAAGAGCCGGTCTTCCCCAGGTAATTGTAGCAAGGGGAAGGGAAGAGCCTGCCACTATCAGCCCAGCAAACACGCAGTCTATCATTGAAAACGACGGAAATATCCCTTGGTAAGACAAACGCTGGCGGAGGACCCAGTTGCATCCATAGCAGCGGGCGGTAATAGGCCACCAGAACCAGCGAGACCAGGCTGAGGAGGAGAAAGAGGAGCGTGCGTATCAAGGGGGACAGGCAAACCGCTCGCAGTCCTGCCCTGGCCTGGTCCCAACGTAATACACTCCTGACGAGGCGAAGAAGCTTCATTGTGCCGGCGCGACCGGCTCCGGCTGTTCAAGCTATTGTAAAGGCCGCCTGCTGCACCCGTCGCCTGTGGTCGCTGGCAATAGGGATAGCTGATCAGGGAGGCCGGGCTGCCAGAGCGAGCGAAAAAGGCGGGCGAGCGAAGGCACTGGCGGCGGCCCGGCCCAACGTAGTGGTAGGGGCCCGAAAAAGATGGCGAGCCAGCCCGCGTCACGCTTCGATCTGGAGAGCCTCCAGCACTGCGCGCCGGCTCTCTTCGCGCGAAGGTACGGAACCGCGCAAGTAGAGTGAATGACGAGCAATCGCGGCATGCGCTGCCTGGCGCAAAGTGATCCGATAGCCATGTGTGCGATTAAGAGCCTGGGTGATACCCTGAAAGTCCTCCAACTCCTCCGCGCTTCCCTCTGCGCGACAGCAGAGTGCATAGAGAGCCATATCGGCATAATAGATCACCCACCAGCGCCGTTGCTGCTCCCAGGTCGAACGCTGGGCCTCGACAAAGGCGGCGTATGATTGCTGGTAGCACTTGCGGAGCATAGCGGCAGTCCAGTAGCAGGGCGGCTCGTGAAGGGCACTGGCCAGCTTGCTGGCGAAGTCGCAGACCTCGTTAATGATCTCGTCCTGTTCGGTAGCCCGTGCCAGTTGTACCAGATTTGGCATAACCTTCCCCTTTCCGTTCCTTCCTTGCCACGAACGGGGGAGCGACTCCAGAAGGGGGAGCCAGGCCTCTCCCCTTGTATAGGGTACATGAAGAATAAAAAATTGTCTAGAGTAATTTATGATTGCCTGTTATACAAGATATCAGGAAAGGGAAAATGCATAGATGGGACTTGGGCCTGACTACCCCCATGAATACCTGGAATACATCATGTTTTAGAAGTTGAAGACTTGCGTGGAGCACTAGAATAGTATGTTGCCATTGCAGCGCGAATGCGTGCAAAGAGAGCAACTAATCCGATGCAAATTGGAATAGGAACATAAAGAGAAATGGCTGAAGAAAAGTGTAGAACGAAATAGAACAGGGATTGAAGCACAGGGAGAGGGACAAGGAGAAGAATGACGGAGAGCGTCACAGCCAAAGACCAGCGCCCCCCGAGATGAGCGGCCAGAGTCTTATAGCGCAGCTCAGCCTGTTCTCGAATGCTCTGCTGCATCTGCAGCAGCTGCTGACGTTCAGCGGCAATGTGCTCTCTCTCGCGAGCCAGCTCCTCTTCAAGCTGACGGGCCCGACGCTGCGCATCGCGGATCAAATAGAGCGTCGCAGCGGCCTGCTCATCCTCTTCCTGCCGTATCTGAAGCTCAATAGTCTTCTTGACATCCTGCAGCAAAGAAGGGACATGTTCAGGGCGCATGATGATCGTATTGGCCGCCTCGGCGATCATCTTATGGGCCTCTTCTTCGACTGCCTGCTGATAATTCCTTTGCAGCTCTTTATACTTCTCTTGTATACGCTGTTTCTCAGCCTGGAGCTGACGATTTTCGGCCAGCATATCGCGGAGATGGGTCTGATACTGCTCAATTTGCCGCTGATGTCCCTCCTTGAGTGCTGCCAGCTCCTCATCAAAGCTTGCTTGCTGGGCGTTATAGGCTGCAACCAGGCGCTCCAGCTCAGCACGCTGCTCAGCCAGCTCGCTACGGAGACGTCTATTCTCCTCGCGCAGCAAAGCAAGCTGGCGCTGAAGATTGCGCACCTGAGCCAGGCTTATCTCCCGGCCCGAGCCGGCGGGCCACGATTTAAGGGTGCTGGTAGTAGCGGCCTCATGCTGATTGGCTGAGGGCTGGCTTTCGGCGGCGGTAGGGGGACGCTGCTCGGCTGGCCTCTCCTCTGAAGAGCGTGTCATAGTACTTTTCCTAATTCATCTAAATGTACCTGGAATGTCCTGCGTCTTAGTCTATGGAGAGATGACAGCAAACACAATCCATCACAACACAGTATAGCACGCTTCTTAACCTGCTTGAAGGAGCAGCAAGATAGAAGCATATCACGCCGGTACAGTTCTCTCTACAGCAATTATGTCCCGAATCAGGAGAGGTTTCAAGGGAGAGCAACTTGTCTCTCCTCAAGACAGTGGCAAAGGAAGCGCCTGAAGTGAGCACGGACCAACCAAGCAAGAGAAAAAAGACCCGGCCCGTGGGACTGACCGCACCCAGCTTATGCAGAGCGATCCTAACGAATGGGCCGGGTCCTAACGCACAAGCCCTGTGAGCGCACGCTGTCCTACCAATGGCTGAGCAAAGGCGCCATTAGGGAGAAGGAGTAGTTGTGCCGTGCGGCGGGCCAACAGGGATCGTCACCGTGATCGTCACGGTTGGGAACGGCACAGCCGTAGAAGTAGCCGTTGGCGTTGGCGTCTCCTGAGTTGGGCCGCTGGTCGCCTGGGGGCTAGCCGTCTGCGTAGCGACCGCCGTACCGCCACCGGAGATAGTAAAATAAGCGGCCTGGGGCACAGTACAGCCGGGCGTCCCAGCTTTACTAAATGTCACATTCACCAGCGTCATCTTGCCGACCGCATCCGCCCGAGGCGGGATCGAGAAGACCGCCAGACCATCGCTAGTCGTCTGAACCGTCTGAGTAGTCACACTGCCATCCCACCAGCGCACAGTAGCTGTCGCAGTTGCATCTCCTACTCCCACGGGATTCCCATCGACGGTATGCACAAATTTCGCGTATACCATAATCATCTTTCCACTGTTGATCTGCGGCGAGGTATCCGTTGCCCATGCGCCGCAGAGATAGTCTGGCAGGGCTGGCGTGGGAGAATCGTTTGAGCCGAAGACAATAGTAGCGGTCACACTGGGCCCTTCCAGGTTTGCCTGTGAGCTGTTGTTACCGCAGGCAACGATTACCGCACACAGCACTAAGAACAAAATCAGAGCACCGGACTTCAGAGCAAAGCTATAGGCGGAAGAAGTCAATATCTTCTTCATCAGTCATCATCTACAGAGATAGGCGCAACTGCTCTACAGTTCAGCCAGTATGTCTCTGCTGGCGGAGAGGCCGCTGCTTAAGACTGACTTGAGTATAGCATACGTGCCTGGGTCATCTGCGGATCGGCGTCTGCTTGTGACAAAAAGTACTAGCGAGCAGATGACGGCGGCTGCGCAGTCTCTGTGGTCGCTAGCTGGCCTGGAAAAAGCGCCGAGAAGAGGGGGGGAGGCTGAAGAAAGGGGGAGAGCAGTGCTAGCACAAAAGGAAAGCTCGGGCAATAGACGGGCCAAAAGAACAGTCGGGGGACTAAATCCGAGGGCCGGAGGGCCAGAGGACTCCTGTCCTCAATGACAGGCAAGAGTGATCTCAGGCGACCCGGCCCTCTCCCTTCTACGAAGCGATGTCCTGCTCACACAAGCCTTACTCATCCTGGCTGGCCTGCTAGCGGCCTTACCTGTCTGGCGACTACTGGACGATGACAGTTAGCTGCATATTGGGGTGGATAGTGCAGACCAGGTGAAAGGTGCCAGCGGTTGTGAAAGGCGGAGTCGTGGCGCTCTCACCCTGAACGCCATTGAAATTCAGATCCACCGTTGGGGCGCCAGCTTCCTTTGTCACCTGGGGAGTGGAGCCTTTCCAGGTGCCGTTTTTAATCACATGCGGCACAGCCACATCATCCACCAGGGTAAGGGCCTGGCCCTTCTTGATAGTAATCTGCGCGACCTCGAAGGCCGTAGAACTCATCTTCACCGTCGGACCGGTGTTAGCTGCGCCCGCAGCGGTATCGCGGATGCCGCAGGCCGCCAGGACGAGTGTGAGGATTCCTAGCAGGACCAGACCCGTAACAACCTTTTTATACATAGAAAAAACATCCCTTTCATCGTGGAGAGATAGCAAAGGAGCAGGAGAGCGAGATCCTGCTGTCCGCGATCTGGCGCCCACTGGCTAAGCCGGGAGCCAGTGTCGCCAACCAGATGGTACAGTGCCCCGTTACACGTAACAGGTGCGGTGCCCTGTTAATAACTATAGCAAAAGCCGGCCTTAACGAGAAGAGAAAAGGACCATCCCCCTCCGACCAGTGACAGTAATGTGAGAGAGTCTCCTGCCGGCAAATAAAAAGCCCGAGGCGCGGTCAGACAAGAGCCTCGGGCGAGAAGAGGAGTAGCGCATACGGGATTTGAACCCGTGATCTCCGCCTTGAGAGGGCGGTGTCCTAGACCGCTAGACGAATGCGCCCCGTAAGTCATCTGCTGGGTCAGCCGCAACCCAACAGCTGACGGCAGTTATGATACCCGATTCTTAGCCCGCTGTCAAGAGTACCTGGTGGGCAACCTCCACAATTTCAAAGAGCCGTGATGAGAGCTGGCGAACCAGGAGAGTCTGGGCCATCAGATCCCGCCATGCCGGCAAAGGGGAACGAGTGCGGAGAGGGGGCCAAATAAAAAGCCCGAGGCGCGGTCAGACAAGAGCCTCGGGCGAGAAGAGGAGTAGCGCATACGGGATTTGAACCCGTGATCTCCGCCTTGAGAGGGCGGTGTCCTAGACCGCTAGACGAATGCGCCCCGTAAGTCATCTGCTGGGTCAGCCGCAACCCAACAGCTGACGGCAATTATGATACCCTACTCTTTTGCCATTTGTCAAGTACTTTGCTGAGAAAGACTCCAATTGAGCGGACACTGCAGATGGCACGTAGCAGACCAAAGATCAGGTGCGGCTCACTCGCTGCGCCTGGAAGGAGAAGGCTTGCCAGTCGCAGGAGATTGGACAGAATCGGCCACTGCGTAGCCTACTTCCCAACGCTCGCGGGCAGTGGCTGGCCCTGCAGCCAGCGCAGAGACGATGGCCACTGCACTAAAGAGCAGCATCGTGCCAAAGGCGGCGCTATAGCTGGCTGTCTGATCGAGCAAGAAACCAATCAGGGGGGGACCCATAATCAGCGTGGGTGAAGAGATCACGCTCACCAGACTTTGAGCCACACCCTTGCCAACACTGCGCAAGGCAGCGACCTCATTAAAGATCGCCGCGTAGGGAGCGCTAGAGCCAATCGCAGTGAAAACAATACCGATCCAGCTTAACAAAGCAGAATGCCACGGCAAAGCCAGACAGACAACTCCCACACAGCAGAGCAGGGCCATCAAGCGTACCAGAGCGATGCTCTCCAGCCAGCGTCGTCCGAGAATGAAGCCCCCCAGTGGGCGGAACAGCATCCCACTTAGCAGAACCAGAGAGCCGCAGGTAGCCGCCAGCGTCAAAGGCAAATGATCCAACTGCACCAGATAGAGCGCAATCCAGGTAGCAATCGCATTACCCAGGCCAAACGTGCCCATATGTGCCAGGCCCAGGCTCCAGACAGCCCCCGAGCGCAGCCCATCTCTCAGTCCCCCTTGACGCCGCGGGCGCTGCTCCTCGACCTCCACCAGAAGCCAGACCGCCGCCCCGAGCAAGCCCGGCAGGCCCCAACAAAAGAAAGCGCCACGCCATCCGACCAGCCGCGCGAGATAAGGAGTCAGCAATAAACCCAGGCCTGCGCCGACCTGGGTCGAGCCACCATAGAGGCCCTGGCCCAGCGCCGCCAGGCGACCGCTCCCGGCTGCCACACTGGCGCCTGCCACAAAAGCCCCGCCGATGCCTAACCCTGTCACAAGTCGCATAGCCAACAGCCAGCCGAATTGCGGCACCAGAGGCAGCAGCACAGCCCCGCAGGTAGCCAGCAAAGTCGAGGCCAGCAACACCGGGCGAGCACCGTAGCGATCGATCAACATCCCCGCCGGCAAATAGGCCAGCGTGAGACCGAGGAAAAGCAGCGTTGAAAATAGGCCAACCTCACCTGCGCTAATGTGCAGCGTTGCCCGTAGCTCCGGGATCAACGGACTATAGTTGGTATACTGCACCGTCAGAATCAGCAAAGTCCAACAGGCGGCAAAAATACGCCAGGGCGCACTACGGCGCCGTTCAAAGAGAGGAAAGCGCATCAGAGTAACCTTCCTTGCCAGACTGGAGCCAGAGCGGGCCAGGCAACGCCGGACGCCAGCAATGGACGTGCGCATCTAAGCGCTCCTGCTCTATACAGAAAAAGGATGCCAGCCAGCAAGCGGAGCGTCAAGTATCTCGCGGATGCATGCAAAAGAGGGCATAGCGCGCGCAGACTTGACAGATCGTAGAGGAGGGGGTACAGTCTTGCTATAAGCACAGGCAGAGCGAGAGGCAGAGCTGAGCCACCAGTGCTGGAAGAGCACCCTCACCCGCACTCTCAGGCTCTCCTCCTGCATTAGCCGAACCAGGCCAGACCCCCAGGCAGGCAGACAGCCAGACCGACCGGCAAGCCAGGACCAAAGAGAGGGAGGAACCTCATGGAAATTGGCAGAGACTCAGGCGAAGTGGCCATGAGTGCCGCGGCGACTGCAGAGCTTGTCACCCGTCGAGTATCGCTGCTTGAACACATCAATATCAACGTCTTCTGGTTCGCCAACAACTTTCACTGGCAAGCACTCCTTGCCATTGTTATCCCCAGCATGGTGGCCAAATTCCTGCCAGTCAGCCAGGAGGCCATCAACCTGACCACCGTTGTCCTGTGGGGGACCATAGTCGCTGTCATAGTCAATCCACTGATCGGAGCTATCTCGGACTACGCCACCTTCCGCATGGGAAGGCGGCGTCCCTTCATGATCATCGGCACCGTCTTCAATATCATCGTGCTCGTGGCCTTCGCCTTCGCTCCCGGCTGGGCCAGCTCCACGGCGCTGCTCATCCTCTTTGCTATCCTCTTCATTCTTCTCCAGATCGCAAACAACGTCGCCAACTCGCCCTGGAGCGCCATCATCGCCGATAAGGTGCCCCAGAACCAGCGCGGCCTTGCCGCTGGCTTCAACGGACTGCTCTCGCTCCTCGGTACAGCCGTCGGCTCCCTGGTCGCCGGGGCCATTGTCAACAAACATGACCCTCTTCCCCTCTATCGCCACGAGATTGTCGAAATCTTCCTGATCATCGCTGCCGTTCAGATTATCTTCGTCATCTATACGGTTCTCACCGTCAAAGAGACGCCCCTTTCCGCCGAGACTCAAGAGCGCTTCAGCTTCAGGCGCTTTATCAAGCGCTTCCTGTTCAATCCCCTGGACTATCCTGACATGGCCTGGGTTCTCCTGGCCAGGCTCCTTGTCATGATGGGCATCTGGACCGTCTACTACTTCTTGCAATACTACTTTGACAATGTGCTAGGCGGGCCAGGGGTACGCACCATCATCTACAACACGCCCTTCTCGGGGGAGTTCTTCAATGGCCTGGTCTTTCAGCCCGCGCTTCTCCTCACAGCCCTGCTGACCTCGATCATTGGCGGTTGGGCTTCGGACCACTGGGGACGAAAAGGACTGGTCTATCTCTCGGGCGCAATGATGGCCATTGTCTGTCTGGTCTTTATCTTCTTCCAGACCCAGTACGGAGCCTTAATTGCGGCCCTCATCTTCGGCATTGGCTTTGGGGCCTACACAAGCGTGGACTGGGCTCTCACGACAGACGTGCTCCCGCCAACCAATGAAGCCGGCAAATTCATGGGCTTCTGGTCAATGATGGGCATTCTGCCCCAGGTCATTGGGACGGCCATCGGGGGCGTCATTCTCCAGCTCTTACAGAGCCTGCCCAATCATTTGGGCTATACTGTCCTTTTTGCCGTCACCACCCTCTACTTTGCCATCGGCACGCTTGCCATCACGCAGGTGCGCGGAGCACGCTAGCTAACGACGAAGAGACAACCAGGCTGGCACTGGGGTGAAGAGGCTGCGCTCATTCCATGCAATCGACAACAAAAAGGGCTGGCCACTCTGACGGCCAGCCCTACCTGGGCAGGCACTCAACCGCGCGGTTGCGGTTGCAAGGCCAGCGCTCTGGCTGGCCCAATCTCCCAGCCGAACTAGCGGATAGACCCTTCGTAGATACCCATCACAGTGCTCAGGAAGCGCAGAGCCTCATCCTTGCGCCGCTGGAAAGAATTGCGTCCAATGATTGAACCAAAGCCACCGCCGTCGCGGATGGCGCGCACCTCTTCGAAGACCTGCTCATCGGCGGCAGCCGGCCCGCCCGAGAAGATCACAATTCGGCGACCATTAAAGGCACTCTGCACCACATGGCGCACGCGATCGGCCAGCGTGGCAATCGGAATCTCATACTTCTGGTAAACCTTCTGCGCTTCCGGCTTCTCGATCTTCTCACTGGGGAGCTTCACCTTGATAATGTTGGCCCCGAGTTGGGCGGCGATATGCACCGCATAGGCCACCACATCGATAGCCGTCTCGCCTTCCTTGCTCAGGCCGCTACCGCGCGGATAGGACCAGACGACCACAGCCAGCCCGTGAGCTTTGGCCTGGCGGGTCAGCTCGCGCAGCTCCTCATACATGGTATCGCGAGCCGCCGAGCCGGGGTAGATGGTGAAGCCGATAGCCGAGCAGCCCAGGCGTAAAGCGTCCTCCACGCTAGAAGTCAGGGCTGGCAAAGGATCGCGCGACTCATAGAGCAGGTCATGGTTATTGCACTTAAGGATCAAAGGAATCTCACCGGCAAACTCGGCAGCACCGGCCTCCAAAAAGCCCAGCGGAGCGGCGTAGGCATTACAGCCCGCCTCGATAGCAAGCTGGAAGTGATAGCGGGGGTCATAGCCAGCCGGATTCGGAGCGAAGCTTCGGGCAGGGCCATGCTCGAAGCCCTGATCAACGGGCAGAATAACCAGCTTACCGGTTCCGCCCAGACGGCCATGATTCAGAATACGGGCCAAATTGGTTAAGACGCCGGGATTCTCACCAGCGTACCAGCTCAGAATCTCGCGAATGCGCTCATTCATACGTGTTACTCCTTCCTCCATCAACAGCGACAAATACGTCGGTAAACAGGGTCAGTAAGCGTAGCTCAGCTAGAGAAAGTTCACAACCTTTATTGTATCACGCCTGAAACGGCGATCCTGACCGGTGCGAATGACAAAGCTGTCCGCCCAGCCCACATCAGCGGAGCGAGCCGGGCCCGCAAGCGACTAAGTGAGCCAAACAGGCTGAGCAACGGCCACCGTCGCTCTTCTCCATATGACATGGCCCTACCTACCCTACCAGCGCTTTACCATGTGCGCGACCTGCATGCCGCCACCGGGAGTGATCTCGTAGCTGATGCGGTCGGGATTGATGTCCTCGATCCTGGGCACCTCGTCAGCAGGAACGATCGTATCATGAGGATGAACGATCTGCCAGACGCGGGCAATCGTCCCAGGCTCGTAGGGACGATAGACATAGCGGCGGGTACTGATTTTAGCGCGGCGAGCCTGACTTTCAGCCTTGCCGAACAGCTCCTTGGCCTGCTCATCCTCAAGATAGGGATCAACCACCTCGAAGAGACGCGGCGTGCGAGCGACCCGTGGCTCCCCGACATAGAGGAAGACCACCGGGCGGCCATCAGCACTGTGGATCGCCGTGCGGATCACATCCTCATTATGAGGATTATTGGCGGTCAACACTGCTAGAATGGAGCCGTGGAGATGATCCTCAATCGTAGTCACGGGCACAGGCAAGCGACCCATCAAGCGATGGCTGCGATAGTTATAGAAAGCCACGCCCATGCCCAGCAAAGCGACCGAGCCGCCAAAGGCCGTAGCCAGGGGTTTCGCCACCAAATTGATCGACCAAGCCAGAGTCACCAGAAAGGTCGTAGCGACCCCCAGATAGAAATCAACCGTATACCAGAGGCCGCGCCAGCCCTCATATGAACGCTCAGAACTCTCTACAATCTCACCGTGGGAGGGCCGTTCTGCGGCCTGCCGCTCATGGTGGCCATTGAGAACCGCGCTGCCATCCGGGGCCAGCGTGAGGCCTGGCTCCCCTGGAGCATGGCCATTCTGGCTGCTATGCTGCAGCTCCGCCAGCGCCCTGGCCCGATTGCGAGCCGCACGCCGTTCCCGCCAGCGAACCACATCCAGGCCCAGGCAGGTCAACGAGAAAGCGCCGAGCAGGCCAAAGGCGTACATATCACCAAGCAGATCCAACTGCCCATGAACGAGCAGCAAAACCACAATGGGAACGCCGGTGGCCAGCGCAATCGAATAGTGAGGAGTACCGCGCAGGCGGTTCCGCTTCAGCACAAAGGAAGGCAGAAACTCCATGCGCGAGAGGGCCATAAAGACATGGTAAGCACCAATAATGGCCGTATTGCTCGCAAAGACCAAGAGAGCACTGGCACTGATCGCTACCTCGGTCTGCAGCCAGAAATTGCCCCAGTGACCAGCCAGCAAGGAAACGAGCTGGCTATTCTTAAGAGGATCAGCTGCCTCCTGAGGCTGCAGGAGCGTAGAGAAAGTTGTGAGGAGGGGGCTAGTGAGGCCGATTGTCACCACGACCAGCAGCAGGGCCAGACTGGCGACCTTTTTGCGAGGAGTCTTCATCACCGGTGATAGCTGCGAGATGCTCTCCAAACCTGAGAAAGCCAGGAAGGCGCCCCCGAAACCAACCAGCAACTTGACAGGTGTCACGGCATTGCCGGCGAACATGCTCTCAAACAGATGGAGCGCCTCAGCCGGAGAAACATGGCTGAAAACCGTGAAAAGAATAGCCAGGTCGCTTACGAAGGAGATCACCGCTCCAACCAGGCTCACCGTGGCGCTCTCTGTGATGCCGACCCAATTGAGGATACCCAGCAGAGTCAAAACGGCTATCGTAATCCAGAGAGCATTAGGCCCCAAGGCGGGAAAGACCACGCTGAAATAAAAGATGCCCGAGAGGCAGCTCAAGGCTGCCGTCAAGAAGTAGTCGACAAGAATAAACATGCCGCCCAAGGCTCCGAACCACGGGTTCAGCGCATGGGCTGCCACGCTCACCACCCCACCGCCCTGGGGAAAGCGAGCCGAGACCTCAGCGTACTTGAGCGTCAACAGCACAAAGACAACCATCGTAAGGAGGACAAAGAACCCGGCCAGTTTCCCCACAGTAACGTAGAGAATGCCGGGCGTATAGTACACTGAGGTACCGATGTCGGCAAAGACGACTGCCCAGCAAAGCAGAGGACCGAGACGGCCACGGCCTGCGTGGTGCTCCTGCGACTGGTCTGTTGTTGCTGCCTGTGTCACCGAATCCTGCATTGTAGAGTCCTTAGCTGAGCTCAGAGGATCGTAGATTGTGCCTCCCCCTTTTTGGTACTCCCCATAAGGGGCAGGCACCTGAGCCGGCGCGTCGGTCATTCCGGCTATAACTGTAACATGCAATCTCAACCCGGGGCAAGGGGAAAACGCCCCACTCTGAGCTATGAAGCAAAGCCCAACCATTGTTACTTCGCTGTCCCTCAACCGTTCTAAGCCAAAGAAATGTTTCTCGGGTAATCAGGCTGTTTCACTGGTCGGACAGACCTGGTGACAGGCGCGTCTGTCTGCCTGCCTGGTGGCTGTTAGCAGAGGCGGTGCGGAGTGGCCGGCTGAGCGGAGCGCCTGGACAAGGCAAGACTAGAGAGTGATGCTTATCTCAATCGGGGGAGCGAAAGTCAGTTCGTTAGTCTGTCTGCGAAGAAGTAGCCAATGAAAGGAGATCATCTATCTCTATCTTGTCTGTCTCCAGAGATCGCGGGCAGCGGTTGGTCGTGGATGATCGGATCGTCAGGTCTGCAACTGGAGAGGAGAAGCTGAAAGTTATGACCGCAAGTGGCGATACCTTTGATCGTCTCTTAGAAGCAATTTATGCGCAACAACGTCTGCTAGAAGAGCTTGAAAGAGAGAATCGCGAGCTGCGCCAGCAACTAGCCGATCTGCGCGAAGGACGTGGAATCTTTGTGGAGATTTTGGGGGTGCGCTATCCCCTGGCCGTATCGGGAGCTGCGGGGCAGCAGATCCCCGAGCCTCTGCCGGCGGCTGCGGTGCAGTCTGAATACAGATCAACACCAGCGTATCAACCAATGCAGGAGCTACCGGAGGGGCGCTCTGGGGGACAAGACCAACGGGGGGGAGCACCGACTGTCCCTGATGGGCGCCCCCCAGAAATCATGCAGATCCGGGCTTCCATCGGGCCACTGGAGGCCCAACAAATGGCTCAGCCGGTGCCCCCGGCTCAGGTTCCGACGCCGCAAGGTCCCCGGCTCTCGCCTTCCTACCTCGAAGAGATGTTACTTGATGAATTCGCGGCCGCTGCCACGGGTCCGCTAGGGACCATGCCGGCCACCGCTCCTGAGGCCGGCTCAGCCGGCCCTGCGGCTAGGTACCAGGGCGAAGGCCAGGGGCGCGAGCAATGGCCGGGTCAGGCCCCAGGCCAGGCTACGTCACCATCGCCCACGACCCTGGATGAGGAAAGCAAGGCTGCGCTCAGGCGTGAACTGATGGGCAGCTTCCTCCTGGACTGAGCGCCTTGCGCTCCAGCCAGCTAAGCCCCGCCCCGGATCAGGCAGACAATCACTACTTTTCGCTGCTCCTGTGGAACGTAACTGCTCGTTGTCCCTGGAAGGCTTGACCTCCTTCCAGGGACACGCACTTCTTGCTGATTGCACCGCTCGTCTGGTTGATTTCTTGTAGTCTTTTTGCCTTCTCCGGCTCAGGGGCTTGCGCGCAGCACACTCCCGGGGATGGCCATCCCCGGGCTGCCTGGATAAGCAGGCGAGAGGAGAGCTAAGAAGCCAGATGAATGGTAGCGCTGGCGCTTTGCATGCCGCTGCCGGATTGGCCCATGATCAGCGTCAATTGCTGGCTCTTTTGCGGAACAAGAAAAGTGACGGTACCGCCCTGACCGTTAGCGCCCTGGGCGAAGGCCACAGGCAGTGTGCTATAACTTGGGGCGATGCGGCTCCCATCCTCCGTCTCCAGACGGATATAGTCATATGGCGAACCAGGAATAGCTGTTTGGGCTAGAGTATTGTCGGCAGTCAGCGTCAAAGTCAAGAAAACCTTATTCCGAGGAGCTTGCTGCCCGTCAGCGCTCCAGGTCAGCGTAGCTTCTGTAACCGTCCAATTCAGCCCAAAATACTGAAGCTGCGTATTCAGCTTCACGCTACGGGGAGCGTAGCGTGAAAGATCTGGCTTACTCGTCAACGGAATGTCCATCTGGGCCTCGTTATCCGTGCCCAAGCGCAGCACGAGCTGACTGAGGGGCACATTGAAAGGGGCCGCAAAATCCAACAGATTGTTGCGGCTTGCCTTGGGAGCCAGCGGACCATTGGCCGTGACCAACAGCGGGGCCTGCTCCCCTTTGCCAGGCACAAGCACGTGAGCGCACTGGTAGAGATTATAAGCGATCGTGTAGTTCGTAGAGTTCTCTTCATGTAAGAAGATACGCAGCATACCATCTGAGGTAGCTCGCGGATCATCGTCAAAAGTCTGAGCCTGCTGGACGCGCTGGATAGTCAAACGTGCGCTGGCATAAGTCACGGTCGTATTGAGCATGCGCGTGGTCACCGGTCCCTGCGCTGAGCTGCGAAAGCCGGGCAGCGGAGCGCCGGCGAAGCCAGCGGCGACATAGCTCAGGGCAGCCAGAAGCACAACGACGAGCAAGATGGGAAGCCACCAGCTCCGCCACGAAAGGCGCCTGACGAGCGAGCGCATCGTTACCGAAGGCGAAGCGCTCGCCCGCTGAGCGGGAGCGGTCAGCAGGGGCGACGCTGATGATGGCTGCGCTCTCTGGGCGCTCAAATAGCGAAAAGCTTCCTCAGCGCTGAGACCACAGCTCGGACAGAAACGCTGGTTGGGCCTCGCCGGAGCGCCGCAGCGGGGACAAGACGACAATGGCGAATCCTGCGCCATAAGCAAAGACTCCTTGGGTGGGCTGCTCTCTCTCTGGGCTTGGCGCTGACAAGGGCAGGGAGCAAGCCCCTGCCCCTCTCGCTACCATTGTAGCATAATGGCCTGTCAACGCAGAGCAATTCGCTTCTGGCACTGAATTCCTACCGCCTGAGAGCGGCCATCTGGAGAAGGGGGCCAGAGTAACAACTAAAGCTGAGCCAGCATCGCGAATCCGCTGGACAGCCAGATAAAAAGGGGTCGCTACAACGAGGAGAAGATGATATAATGGTGAGGACTTTTGGAGGCTCAGCCATCAGCCCAAGCCGAAGAGAACAAAGACAAGCGTAGCACGCAAGCGCTGAGAGACGTGAGGGGGGCAAAACCTGTGCCTGAGTTCAAAGTAGAAGCGCCGTTTACGCCAACCGGTGATCAACCGCAGGCCATAGCGGCCCTCGTCGAGGGTCTGAAAAAAGGCTATCGCATGCAGACACTGCTAGGGGTCACTGGCAGCGGTAAAACCTATACGATCGCCAAGGTCATCGAGCAGGTGCAGAGACCGACATTAGTCCTGGCCCCCAATAAGACCTTAGCGGCGCAGCTCTATAGCGAGTTCAAAGAATTCTTTCCGAATAACGCAGTAGAATACTTTGTTTCTTACTACGACTACTATCAGCCGGAGGCCTATATTCCACGCACCGACACCTATGTCGAGAAAGAGAGCCTCCTCAACGAAGAGATAGAGAAGCTGCGCCTCTCGGCGACCCGCAGCCTTTTTGAGCGACGCGATGTCCTGATCGTGGCCTCGGTCTCCTGCATCTACGGCCTGGGCAGCCCTGAAGAATACGGCGAAGTGGTATTGACGCTGCGTGTTGGTGAGGAGCGGCGACGCGATAAAATTTTGCGCCATCTCACCGAGATTCAGTATGAACGCAACGACACCAACTTTACTCGTGGGCGCTTTCGTGTGCGCGGCGATGTACTGGAGATCTTCCCGGCTTATGAGGATGTAGCCGTCCGGATCGAATTCTTTGGCGACGAGATTGAGCGCATGACGGAGATCGATCCCCTGACTGGGGAAGTGCTGGGAAGGCGGCAGCGGCTGGACATCTACCCAGCCAAGCACTGGGTCACGACTCGCGAGCGTCTCAACCGCGCTATAGAGTCGATTCAGGCTGAGCTACAGGAGCGTCTGGCTGAGCTGGAGGCTCAGGGCAAGCTGCTAGAGGCAGCGCGCCTGAAGCAGCGGACAAATTTCGACATTGAGATGCTGCGCGAAACCGGCATCTGCTCTGGTATTGAGAACTATTCGCGTCATCTCTCAGGACGTGCCCCAGGTGAGCCGCCCTGGACGCTGCTCGACTATATGCCCGACGACTACCTGCTTGTAGTGGATGAGTCGCATATTGCTCTGCCCCAGGTGCGCGGCATGTACGAGGGAGATCGCTCGCGTAAGCAGGTGCTGGTCGACTATGGCTTCCGTTTGCCTTCGGCCCTTGATAATCGCCCGCTAACCTTCGCCGAGTTCGAACGCCAGATCAACCAGGCTATCTTTGTATCGGCCACACCTGGCCCTTATGAATACGAGCATAGCGAAGCCATTGTCGAGCAGATCATTCGCCCGACGGGGCTGGTTGATCCCGAAATCTTCGTGCGCCCGACGCAGGGCCAGATCGATGATCTGGTAGCTGAAATTCGCAAGCGCGTCGAGAAAGGACAGCGTGTCCTGGTCACTACCCTGACAAAGAAGATGGCCGAGGATCTGGCCGACTACCTGCAGGAGCTGAATATCAAGGTGCATTACCTTCACTCGGAGATTGACACCATTGAGCGGGTCGATATCCTGCGCGATCTGCGTCTGGGGGTCTACGACGTAGTGGTGGGCATCAATCTCCTGCGCGAAGGGCTGGATCTCCCAGAAGTCTCGCTGGTGGCCATCCTTGATGCCGATAAAGAAGGCTTCTTGCGTTCGGAAGGCTCGCTCATTCAGATGATCGGGCGGGCCGCCCGTCACGTTGAAGGCACCGTCATTATGTATGCCGATACGATCACCGGCTCCATGCGGCGGGCCATCGATGAGACCAACCGCCGCCGCCGTCTGCAGATGGCCTACAATGAGCAGCATGGGATCACTCCGCGCGGCATCAAGAAAGGCGTCAAAACGCTATCAGAGCGCATCAAAGCCATGAGCGGAGCTGGAACAGAGGAGGGTCAGCAGGAGCGAGAAGCGGCGGTAGCCCTGGCCGGTATCCCGAAAGAGGAGGCCCTACGCCTGATCAAGAATCTGGAAGCCCAGATGCGGGCCGCCGCCAAGCAGCTAGAGTTCGAAAAAGCTGCTGAGCTGCGCGATCAAATCATCGAGATTCGTCGCGCCATGATTGAATAAGCTGGGGCCTGGCGCGGGAAAACGCCAGCTCCATGAGAGTGACAAGCAGACAGCAAGATAGAGAGTAGCAGGCAAAACAGGCCTGCCCGGCCTGGCCGATAAGCCTTATCACAGGACCAGGACCAAAAAGAGCGGGCAATTCACATGCATATATGCTCGCCCGCTCAAAAGCCAACCTTGCCGGAGTCCGGCGCTACCACCTACCTGACCAGGAAGGAAAGGATTGGCAATACTATCGCTATGGCCCAGCAGCAGAGTCAGCATCATCGGCAACAGACACAGCGCCGTCAGCATAAAGCGACACAAGAAGCCGGACAGTCTGAGCAATCTGAGCAATCCGAGCAGCCGGAAGAACGTCTTTTCCACAAGCGGCGGTGTGGTTTACTGCGCCTGCCTCTGGCAAGAAAGCAGCTGAGAGCAGGCGCAGCAGTAGCAACGAACCATCACCCTCTTTCGCAGCTTGATCATATGGCGTGCTGGCAGGAGGCAGCACGTTTCTTTGTGACAAGCGCACTGTACGGTCCTTGCCAGCCTCTCATCAAGAAGAGCAGCGGTGTCACTGCTCGGAAGAGGCTCTCTCTGCCGCTGAGAGAGCTGCTGCAAGAGGAAGAAAGCGTCCTGCTGAGCAAGGTTCCAGGATGGTTGACAACAGGCCGGTGGCCCAGCGAACTGGGAGAGCTTGGCTCGGCGTGGTCTATCCGGGCCTTCTCCTTCAGCGGACAGTACCCGACCCAAACAGCCTTAAGAAGAGAGCCACCGCTCTGCGGCGTTGCGGCCTGTGATGACCGACAAGCGGCGGCCAGTAGCTTCCTCCTGGCACAGGCCTTGGCGTCTGTGCGACCACATCCAGGCAGGCCCCAGGGTAATGAAAGGCGACATCTGGACAGGCCCTTCACCGCTCAGATGGCTGCCTGGAAGGCGAGCAAGCCTGAGCGTGAGCGGCGCGCCAGCGTAACGCTCCGTCGCGTCCACTGGACAAAGGCTGTCCCCTTGCTGGCGACCCAGGCGGTCGGCAGGACATGGCTCCCTCCACACAAGCGCCCCCGCAACTGGCGCGCTGCGTGGCTGGCGGGAGCAAAGCGGCTCTCTCGTCGCCAGGCTTGTTGAATGCTGGGGAGCGGTGGCTCTGGGCTTCTGCGCCCCGGCTGAGCTTCTGCCATGCAGCGCCCGCCATTCCTCCCCGAACTGCTGAGCTGATCTCTTCCCGCTCGCCTGCCCGTGGGTCAGTCATGCGCTCATGCCTGCTTCGCCTGGCTCTGGCTGGCACAGCAGGAATCAGCGGCGCCAGCTACTGAGGGGTACTCGCTTATGGATGAACACAAGCTTAAGCTCATACGGAGCAATACTGTAACAATAATGTTCCATTACTCGTTCATATGAGGAGGCAGGCCAATGAAGCGGCTCCCCTTAGTAATTGTTCGGGAGCTAAGTGCATTCCTGGTTCAGCGTCAGCTCTGATGGCTCTCCCCGGGAGAGCATATCAGGCCAGGCCGCAGGCGCAGCCGGCTTGTGGTTCCGTTGACCTGCTACCGTATAATATCACTTGTGCTCAAAACGGCACTTGAATTGATTGCAGCGAGTCGTTAACCTGGCAGTCTGGGCCGAGTGAGGCTGAAGACTCGCAGATTTCATACTTTTAACGTCTACAGGAGGAGTAGCCCGATGCTTGTGCATTTAATGCTGGAGTTGTACGGCTGCAAACGGGAACTCTTGACCAGTGAGCCGCTACTCAGGCGTGTGCTGGATGAATTCCCGGCGCGGGTGGGGATGGAGAAGGTGAGTCCGGTGCATCTCTATGACATCGAGACACCGAATCCGCTCGACTCCGGCATGTCCGGCTTTGTGATCATTGCCCAGAGCCATATTAGCCTACACGCCTGGCCCGAGTACGGCGAGGTAGATATAGATATCTGCTCTTGCAAAGAGTTTAGCCAAGAGGACGCCATTGCCTACGCCAAAGAGATGTTTCAGACCGATGACGTCGAGGCCCATTTTGTGGTCCGCGCCACGCGCTCACTGCGCCCCGAGACACCTGACCCGGTGCGCTATGCCGAAGCAATGGCGGCCCGTCGTGCCAGGCAAGCCGCCAGAGGTGAATCCAGACTAACGACGGAGGTGTCCTAAAGGCAAGGACAAGAGGCCGGGAAGCCTTTCCGCGGCCTTTCACTGCCAGCATCGTCCGGGCATCCATCCCGGCTGAGGAGCTATCCGCGACGAGTGGATAGCTCCTCATTTGCTTGTGATATATAGTGGATCTGATCGGTCGGTCGGATCTTGCCAGACAACCGACCACAACAAAGAAGGAGCGAGCCACGGATGAGCACGACAGACCAATATGCCCCTGAGCCACTGACGATCCGCTTAAACTATGGTTCGCAGCCTCTGCACTTTGGAGAGCTACGCCTGCCATCCTCGCCGGGACCTTACGCCGTAGTGGTACTGATTCACGGTGGCTTCTGGCGCAATCCATACGACCTCTCCCTCATGACAGGGCTGGCCAAGGACCTGACCGCTCACGGACTGGCCACCTGGAACATCGAATACCGTCGCCTGGGCGATGCTGGCGGTGGCTGGCCAGGTACTCTGCAGGATGTGGCCCTGGCCGTCGACTTCCTGCCTCAGGTTGCGGAGAGCTATCGCCTTGATCTAAGGCGACTTGTCTGCGTTGGCCACTCCGCTGGGGGACAGCTTGCTCTTTGGCTAGCGGCCCGACCCCTACTAGCGCGGCAAGCCCTCGGCGCAGAGCAGCCGTCGTTCGCCACCGAACAGGCCTTACCCTTGCGGGGTGTGGTCAGCTTAGCAGGCGTAGCCGATCTAGAAGCTGGCTGGCAACGCCATCTAGGACGTGACGCTGTGGCTGAATTGCTAGGGGGAAGCCCCGCTGATGTACCCGAGCGCTATCGGCTGGCCTCTCCGGCGGCGCTGCTCCCGCTCGGTGTTCCCCAGGTCCTGATTCATGGGACCGCGGATGACCGTGTGCCTGTGGAGATCAGTCGCAGCTACGCAGAACGGGCGCAGAGAGCTGGCGATCAAGCGACCCTGGTCGAGTTGCCCGACGTTGATCACTTTGCCCTCATCGATCCAGGCTCGGCGGCCTGGCAGAAGACCCGTGAGCTAGTGCTAGCCCTCTGCCGCTAAGTCAAGGGGCGGCTCCTCGCCTGAGTAGAGCGCTGCGACAGCAGCCCGAGCGAAAAACGGGAGAAGCTAGCTGGCTCGCCTTGTCGCGGCGCTCCTGCCTGCAGTGCAGCCCATACATCCCTCGTCAACTACGACGACGTACGTTTGGCCCACAGGCCGGTCTGTGAGACAAAGACGTCGTAGCTGCCATCAGCCGGGTTGAACACGGCATTGCCGTAGGAGGCCTCGACCAGATTCGAGAGCCAGCTACCACGCTGATTGCGCATGGTCTGGAAGAAATTATCATCGCCTCCGTTGAGGACTACCACCGTGTGCTTGGCATTGGCCTCCAGATTAGGATCGTCGAAGCGCCCCTCCAGGCGTGTCAGCTTGTAGCCGGAATGGAGTCCCAGGACATTCAGCCAGGAGGGATACTTGATGATGTCTCCCTGAAGCATCCATTCGTCACCGGCCACGATGTAGAAATTATCGGAGAGCTGGTTACCGTCCTGGCCATAGAGGATCAGTTCGACATTCATCGTGTGGGGCATATTAGCGACCGGATAAGCCCGTACGTGGGCCACCTTGATATCACCGGTCAGCCCGATATAGGTCTGCATCAGCGACGTGAGCCAAAGCAACAGAATGGCGAACAGCAGCAAGGCTAGCCCACCGAGGCCGTGGCCTATACGATAGCGCCGCCGATAGCGAAAGAAACGGCGATGAGGCTGGTCATACCAGCCATGTTCCCAGGCTTCTTTATCGCTGCGGTAGGGGTGCTTCTGACGGTAGTAGACCTTCTCACCCCGGACCAGGCCTAGAATGGCGTAGATGAGCAGGGCCAGGCCGAGAGCCGCAATGGCGAAAAGCAAAAGCTGCTGCCAGCCGAAGACAAACGGTGTGTTCATCGGGCCTTCCTTATCGTTTCTCTACTCCCCGCTATTGCCAGAAGGGGCTTGCCTTTGGACGCCTGAAAACGACAAGACTTTCTCTATTAGAAAACACGTCCTGCCGGGGGGTTAGGGTTCTCTTCAGGAAGAATATTACCGGGTGCAGTCGGGGGGGTCAAGGGACAGCAAATCGGGAAAAAGGACGGCCAGGACCAGCGTGACCAACGATCAAGACGGGAAAAGTGTCACTCTGGGTGGCGCCAGACAAGAGCCAGGCCCGACAGAGGGGAGAGATAACCTGGCCCGGTCGGCGCCCCCCTGAAAGCCAAAAGATCAGAGGCAGGCAGAGGGAAGTAACAGCGGCAAGCGCCAACTCGGACCAGGGTAGAATGACCGAGCGAGGATGCGCGAGCGACGGCAGGGCAGATCAGGCCTCGGGAAGCAGCGCGGAGGGATGGCGCTGCAGCGCCCCGCAGGACTCGCGGATCACCAGACTGGTGGGCAGGACAAGGCGCGGGGCCTCACGCGGCGGCTCCTCGACTGTGGCGGGTGCGCTCTGCCGTCGACGTCGCGGCATCTGCTCCTGCTCGATCATCTCTAGCAGCAGCTTGATGGCCTGCTCGCCCATCGCATGCACCGGCTGACGCACAGTGGTCAGGGCGGGCCGCAGATGAGCCGAGGCCGGATTGTCGTCAAAGCCTACCAGCGCGACATCTTGAGGAATGCGCAGACCAAGTGTTTCGGCTGCGGCGATCACGCCATAGGCCATGTAGTCGCTGGCGGCAAAGATCGCTGTTGGTCGCTCGCTGGCAGGCCGCGAGAGGAGATCAAGAGCGCAGCGTTGACCGCCCGCCGGCATAAAGTCACCTTCCAGCACCAGCGAAGGATCAACTGCTAAACCAGCCTCCTGGAGCGCGTCGCAGTACCCCTGATAGCGCTCGTGGGAGACACAGTACTTGAGTGGTCCTTGAATGTGGGCAATGCGTCGGTGACCAAGCTCAATCAGGTGGCGCGTAGCTTCATAGGCGCCGCGTCGATTGTCAGCCCCAATCCAGGGAATGCCCTCCGGCGGCGGACTCTGATCATCTATGAGCACAACCGGGAAGCCCTGGCGACGTAGCCGCGTCAGGTGTTGGCTCGATTGGCCAGGAAAGACGGCCAACAGCCCGGCGGTGAGCCGCGTGGCAAGAATACGATCGATGATCTTGCCACAGTCTCGCTCATGGTTAGAGCTGCTGATGCTGTAAAGCACCATTTCATAAGAGGTGCTTTCTACAACAGAGGCCACGCTCAGCAGCAGTTCGGGAATGAGCGGCCAGGTCAAAGCCGGCACCAGCACGCTGATTAGAGGGTTGCGTCCAGCAGCTAGCCCGGCTGCGGTGATGCTGGGGACAAAGCCTTGCTCTTCAACAATGCGTAGAATACGCTCGCGCGTCGCCGGGTCGACGTCCGGCTTGTTATGGAGGACACGCGAGACGGTGGTCGTGGAGACCTTCGCCAGGCGTGCAATATCGAGTATCGTCACTTTGTGGGCCATAGGTGTTTGCTTTTCGCCTCCGCTGCATGTGGAACATAACTGCCTCAAGGCAGGCAGGCCGATAAAAACCTGCCTTCATGTCGTCTCTACTCTGCTTTGCTGCTCCGGGTTCCTGCTCTACTCTGTGAGAAATCACAGGTGACCTGCTTCGGTTACCTGCTTACGAGATAAGTATACCGAAACGCCGGCATAAGCACAAGCATCCCGACGGTTCTATCGTGCCTGCTATTGTCCCTCTCTTGACAATCAAAAGTCTCCTAAATATAGATACTTACGTAAACGATTACGGTAACGGTTGCAAAGGAGGGAAGAAGCCACACGCCTCCATCACCAGCCAGATAGGAGGCCTGAGCAGAGAGAAAGAGCAGCGCGCCAGCCATGATCTGGGCGAGTCAACACCATCCGACAGGCACCCCGAGCTGACGCGTGGCCTCACAGGGCCGGGCCTCTGGACTCATTGACGGCGGCCCGCTCAGCCGTGACATGACTGCGCAAAGCAACCGTGAGAAAAGCCAGGCTGCTCCACAAGCAACCTGGCCTTTCAGGGCTCCTCTCTGGCTCGGGTCTGGCCCCTCTCCTCTCACAGGTATATAGTTATCTATACTGTCCAACCGTCAACCTGGGATGAGACGGCGCTGACTTCCTGTCAGACAGCCGTCTCATCCCCTGCGCTCATCGTCAACACGGCTCGAACGAACGAACACGCCTCCCCTGCTGTGCCTACACTATAGCTGTAGCCACCTGCTCGCAGCTTAAGCCAGGACCGGCTCCATTCGCTCCTGCTCGACCGCGATAGGGCGCTTGAGGACGAAGAGCATTCCAGTAGTAACCAGCGTGCCCGCGACGATCGACAGCAGATACTGCGGCAGGTTGCCCACTACGCCCGGCAAGAACATGACCCAGATACCGCCATGTGGTACATGGAGCTGGCAGCCGAAGAAAGCCGAGAGCGCTCCAGTCACTGCCGAGCCGACCATAATCGAAGGAATGACACGGAAAGGATCATTAGCGGCGAAAGGAATGGCCCCCTCGGTAATAAAGGAGAGACCCAACACCCAGGCGGCCTTACCGGCCTCGCGCTCATCAGGAGTGAAGCGATTCTTAAAGAGCAGAGTCGCCAGGGCCAGCCCGAGCGGCGGAGTCATCCCGGCGGCCATTGCCGCCGCCATCGGCAGATAGACGGGATTGTGCGTGTCGAGCAACAGGCCGGTCGAGAAAGCATACGCCGCCTTATTAACCGGGCCTCCCATATCGAAGGCCATCATCAGGCCAATAATCAGCCCCAGAACGGCGGCATTGACTCCCTGCAGATTCTTCAGGCCGTTCACCAGCGCCTGATTGAGCAGAGCCACCGGTGTGCCAACCACATAGAGCATCAACAGGCCGGTGATCAGCGAGCCAAGCAAAGGCAGGATCAGCACCGGCATCAGGCCAGCCAGGTTGCTAGGCAGACGAATGCTGCGGTTCATCCAATGCACCAGATAGCCGGCCAGGAAACCAGCAATGATGCCGCCCAAGAAACCCGAGTTGGTCAGACTGGCCAGAACGCCCCCGATCATGCCCGGGGCGATACCGGGCCGGTCGGCAATCGAGTAGGCGATGAAGCCCGAAAGGATTGGCACGAAGAGCAGAAAGCCCGCCTTAGCCCCGATGACGAAGAGCGCTGCTC
The DNA here is from genome assembly GCF_059696725.1 of Thermogemmatispora argillosa. Lineage (NCBI taxonomy): Bacteria > Bacillati > Chloroflexota > Ktedonobacteria > Thermogemmatisporales > Thermogemmatisporaceae > Thermogemmatispora > Thermogemmatispora argillosa. The sequence goes on from NZ_AP019377.1 coordinate 5,118,976, forward strand.
CCAGCGACTGCAGCGGGTTCCCAAGAAAACCAGTCGTTAACGTGGTTAGATTGGAGGTATCGTAGAAGGCAATGCGATAGCCGGCGATAGCGAAGGCCAGGGCAATCAAGATGCCACCCGCCACGACAAAGGGGATCATATACGAAACGCCAGTGAGCAGATGCTTATAGGGACCGCGACGAGCCTGCGCGCGCGCCGCCTTGGCCTGCTGGACGCGCGTCAGATAGTCGCTGCTCTCGCCTGCCTCTGCCCTGGCAGAGCCGCTGGCACTGCTGCCGGTGGCTGTCTGGCGCGCGGCCGCCTCAGCTTCGGCACGAGCCAGCGCCTCCCGGATGACCGCCTGCCCATCCTTAATGGCTGCGCTGGTTGAGGTCTCGTAAACGGTCTTCGCACCGAAGCGACTCAAGTCGACCTTGGTATCGGCTGCGATAATCACCACATCGGCGGCGGCAATCTCCTCGGGGGTCAGAGTATTCTGAGCTCCGACCGAACTCTGCGTCTCTACCTTAATAGTATGGCCCAGGGCCTCGGCGCCGCGCTGGAGTCCCTCAGCGGCCATAAACGTATGGGCTATGCCTGTCGGACATGAGGTAATGGCTACAATCCGTGCCATATGCAAACTCCTTTGTGTGTACTCAGTGGGGTCAACAAACGACGCTGCATCATTGCTAGCAGGGACAGATACTGTGCTCGCTCGTTCGCTCGCCCCCCGGCTCCCAGTCGACTGCTAACGGAGATTCCCCAGTGCGGAGCTGTGATCAGGCCCGTAGGTGCCGTGGCACGAGAGTGGACCGGCAACATCGGCCAGCATCCTGCTCAGCGGACAGCGCACAGGCACCAACCTCAGCAGATCAGGCCCAGAGCCGGGGACGCCTCGTCCGTGCGTGTCGCGCCGCTAATCCTCAGCCTCAGCAGGCAGCGCCACGAACGGATAGACCTGCACGCGCTCGCTGTAGCTCTCCAGGACAGGCGAGGGCGGTAAGGTCCCGTCAAGACGCGTAATGCGAGCCAGGGCATAAGCCGTAGCCAGGCGAGCGCTGGCGGCAAGATCTAAACCGCGCAGCTCGGCCAGTACCAGGGCCGCGACCATTGCATCCCCGGCGCCAACCGTACTCTCTACCGTCACCTCTGGCGGTACCGCGTGCACCATCTGCTCATCTTCCACGAAAAGCGCCCCCTGTTCGCCGAGCGAGACCACGACGCGGCGAATGTCATGACGCAGCAAAGAGCGAGCGACCTGAGCCACCGCGCTCAAAGTGGGCAGCGGCTGACCAGTCAACTGTTCCAGTTCCGCCCGATTCGGCTTCACCAGTGTCGGACCAGCCAGAATACCTTGAGCGAGCGCCTCGCCACTGGCATCCAGCACCGTCAGACATCCCAACGCCTTCAGGCGCGCAATCAGCGTGGCATAGAAGGAAGCGGGCAGCGCCGGCGGCAGCGCACCGGCCAACACAAACCATCGACAATCGGCGGCCAGCTCCTCGATGGTCTGCCACAGCTTCGTCACAGCCTCCTCTGAGGGAGCCAGGCCCGGCAAATTAATATCGGTTGTCTGCCGTCGCTCCTCATCGACAATCTTGATATCGATACGCGTCTGACCTGGCAGGCGCACGAACGCATCGGCAATAGCGCGCTCGGCAAAGAAGCGTTCAAAGATCGCGGCATTCTCGCGGCCAAGAAAGCCAGTTGCCCTCACCTGACAGCCGCTAGCAGCCAGAAAAGCCGCCACATTAATCCCCTTGCCACCGGCCTGGAACAACATAGTGCGTGCCCTATGGACATGCCCCGGCTCCAAAGCGGTGACGCGCACCGTCTGATCGATAGCTGGATTCAGGGTGACCGTTGCCACCTTCATAGCCTGCGTACCTCCTCTGCTGTGCGGCAGCGCAGCGCCTGCCTGGCCAACTGCTGCAGCTCAGCGAGCGTGCGACTGCGAATCTGGGCCTTGATCGTTGCCAGAGCGGGGATTGTCATGCTCAGCTCCGAGACGCCGAGTCCGACCAGGATCGCGGCCCCTAACGGCTCACCAGCAAGGCCGCCACAGACACCGACCCATTTGCCAGCGGCCCGCGCCGCCTCAACCGTGCGCGCCACCATGCGCAACACCGCGGGGTGCAGAGCATCGGCCTGCCGCGCCAGTTGGGGATGTAAGCGATCCATCGCCAGCGTATACTGTGTCAGATCGTTCGTCCCAATCGAGAAAAAATCAACTTCGGCGGCGAACTCTTCAGCCAGCAGTACCGCCGAAGGCACCTCAACCATCATACCCAGCGGCAGACGCGGCGCATTCAACTCACGGCGGACGCGCTCAGCATACTCACGGGCCTGGGCGAAATCCTCCAGCGTTGCAATCATCGGAAACATAATGCTAATGGGGCCACAGGCCGCCGCGCGATAGAGGGCGCGAAGCTGCGTCACAAAGAGATCTGGATAGGCCAAACACAGGCGAATGCCGCGCAAGCCCAAGAACGAGGCATCTTCAGCGGATAATTGCAGATAGGGCACGTGCTTATCGCCACCAATATCGAGAGTACGAATGATAAGCGGACGTCCATTCAAAGCGCGAGCCATCGCACAATAGGTCGCATACTGCTCCTCTTCCGAAGGGGGAGCTGCTCGGCCCAGAAAGAGGAACTCCGTGCGCATCAGGCCAACGCCCTCGGCGCCCGCCTCCAGAGCCTGGGGAACCTCCTCAGCGCGGTTGATATTGGCCGCAATTTCCACGCGGTGCCCATCGCGTGTCACCGCAGGCGCGAAGCGCTGACGCTGGGCCGCCTCCTCCCGCTGGCGCAGTTGCATCTGCAAAGCGCGCGCCTCAGCCAGATCGGCCTCACTTGGCCGCACATAAAGCCGCCCATTGAAGCCATCGAGAATGGCCGGCGTACCATCGGCAACGCTCAGCACAGCCTCGCCAGCAGCCACCACCGCCGGGATACCCTGTGAGCGGGCGATAATGGCCGTATGCGACGTTGGACCGCCGCGCGCCGTGCAGAGACCCTGGACAATGTCGGGGTCCAGCGCCGCCGTATCCGAAGGAGTCAGATCCTCGGCCACCAGAATCACCGGGCCGCCCGTGGGGAAAGCGCCCGCAGCTGCTACACCGAGCAAGTGACGAAGCACCCGCTCGCCGACGTCGCTTAAATCGACAGCCCGTCCCGCCAATACTGGATCATCGATCTGCTGGAGCTGGCCCACGCGCCGGGCAATGGCCTGCTGCCAGGCCCAGGCAGCGCCATGACCGGCATAGATCAGGCGAACCGCCTCCTGAATCAGCTCGGCATCCTGCAGAAACTCGCGATGAGCGCGGAAGATCGCCGCCCGACTCGAACCAAGACGCGCCCGCACTTCCTCATAAAGCTGATCTAGCTCGTGCTGCGCGGCATCAAGCGCCCGCTGCAGCGCCAGCCCATCGCTGGCGGGATCGGTTGGCTGATCAGCGACTTCCAGGCGCTCGCGGCGATAGCGCTGCAGGGGAGCAATGGCCAGCCCGCCGGCAGCTCCCAGGCCACTGTAAGTAGCAGCCACCGAGCGCGGGGCCCAGCGCAGTACCTGCACCTCAGAAGGCGCCGTCTCGGAAGCTGGCAGTGGCTCCAGTTCATCGCCCAGACCGGCGGCGATGGCCGCCTGCAATGTAGCCAGCGCCTGGGCCGCGTCAGGACCTTCCGCCGAAACGCGAATCCTGGCGCCGCGCTCTGCCCCAAGCTGTAGCAGGGCGATCAAACTCTTCCCATCTGCCACCCGCTCCCCATAGCGCACACGAATCGCGGCCTGAAAACCACGGGCCAGCTCCACAAAGCGCGCCGCCGGTCGGGCGTGCAATCCAGTGCGATTCTGAATCACTGTCTCGAAAGAAGTCGTGTAGTCGGCCTCCGTGCTCGGAGCGGCGGGCCGCTCGCCAGTGAGAGCCTCGATAATATCGCGGGGATCAGTCGTGTGGATCAGGCGCTCAACGGCGGCAGGATCACCGAGCACGCGTGTCAACCGCCGTAAGGCATCAATATGCTCATCGGAGCGGGCAGCAATCGCCACCACCAGGTGAACGATCTCGCCAGGATTCCAGATCACACCGGCGGGCAGTTGCAATACCGCGATGCCGGTCCGGTGAATCAGCTCTTGATCACGAGGCAAACCGTGGGGGATGGCAATGCCGTTGCCAAGATAAGTATTGGCAACCTGCTCACGCTGCAGCATGCTGTCAATGTAGCCTGCCTCAATGCAGCCACTGCGCACCAGGAGGTCGCCCGCCTGGCGAATGGCTCCTTGCTTGTCCTCAGCCTGCGCCTGCAGTCGGACTTGCTGTTCACTTATTTGCATCATCATTGCCTCCAAGGGTAGGAGCCAGGGCACACACTCTCTCTAATTTGTAAACGATTACAATAATTTTGTCAAGTATCTCCCCCTTCCCTGCGGCCTGGAGAGCCGAAAAATTGGCCATTTTACGGCCAAAATGGCAGAGATTTTTGTAAACGATTTCATAACGATTACCGAAATGGCCTCATGGTGATATGCCGAGATACAAAATTGTGGTATAGTAAGATTCAAATCGACTGCAGTGGGTGAGCCGGCAAGCCCATCACTGAGAGGCATTTGGAGAGCGTGCATGGCGAGCATCAAAGAGGTAGCCAGAGCCGCGGGCGTATCTACCGCTACTGTCTCACGGGTACTGGCCAACAGTCCGCACGTGCGACCGGCGCTACGTGAGCGCGTGCTGAAAGCCATCAAAGAGCTAGAATATCGCCCCAACCTGATCGCCCGCAGTCTGCGAGCCCAGCAGACCACGACCATCGGCCTCATTGTTTCTGACATTCGCAACCCTTTTTTCACGGATATCAGCCGGGCTGTTGAAGACACAGCCTACGAGCAGGGGTACAGCCTGATCCTATGCAACACAGACGAGGACCCCAAAAAAGAGAGCATCTACCTCAATGTGCTGCGTGATGCCAGCGTGGCGGGGGTGATTCTCTCCCCGACCGGGCCGACGGCGGCGGGGCTACGCGAGCTGGAGGCGGGCTTAGCGGTGGTAGTGATCGATCGCTCCGTCCCTGATGCTGACGTCGACATGGTCTTGCTGGACAACGTCGATTCGGCCTATCGCCTGACCAGGCACCTCCTGGACAATGGCTACCGGCGGATTGCCGCCATCTGTGGTGAGCGTAGCACCACGGGGCGCGAGCGTTATGCAGGCTATGAGCAGGCACTGCGCGCCTATGGGGTGCAGCCGACAGCAGAGCTTGTGCGCTTTGTCCCCCCACAGATTGAAGCCGGCTACGCAGCGGCCCTGCGCCTGCTAGAGCTGCCCGAGCCTCCAGAAGCACTGCTGACAACCAATAGCTTGCTGGCGGCAGGGGCTTTAGAAGCGATCCGTGAGCGCGGGCTGCGTATCCCGGAGGATGTAGCCCTGGTCTCTTTCGATGCAACAACCTGGGCCTCGCTGGTCCAGCCACCCATCACGCTGATAGAGCAGCCGACCTATGAAATTGGCAAGACAGCAACTGAGCTGCTTCTACAGCGTGTTGCTGAGCCGGAGCGCCCGACGCGGCGCGTCATCCTCAAAGGGCGCCTGTTGATCCGCGGCTCCAGCGCGCCACGTGTGCGCTGCGGCTAAGTCCAGCGGCGTCAGTAGGCCGCTGGCGCCACAGGTGCGCATGTATCTTTATATCAATGAATGAAAGTAAGCGATGAGGAGGCAGGGGCCATGCGCTATCTGAGGCCCGATTATATCTACACGCCCCGCGGCTGGCAGCGCGATAGACTGCTGACTATCGATGAGAACGGTCGCATTGCCGAGCTGCTATCACAGACCGAAGTGGAGGCCAGGGGCCTGCGCGCAGAGGCCGAAGCTGCGCGAGAGCCGTTACGCGGCAAAGCTCTGCTGCCAGGCTTTGTCAATGTTCACAGCCATGTCTTCCAGCGCGCGCTTCGGGGCCAGGCCCAGCGACCCGTCAGCGGACATGATACTTTTTGGAGCTGGCGACAGGCAATGTACGCTGAGGCCCAGCGTCTTGATCCAGAACGTCTCTACCGGCTCGCGCGTGCTACCTATCGTGAAATGCTGGCCGCTGGTTATACCACGGTTGGCGAGTTCCATTATGTGCATCATCAGCCTGATGGCCGGCCCTATGCCTCCCCCAATCTCATGGCTGAAGCTCTCCTGCAGGCGGCCCGCGAGGTGGGCATTCGGCTGGTGATTCTAGTCGCGGCCTACGCGCGCAACGACTTTGGCCAGCCAGCCTTAAAGGAGCAACTTCGCTTCTGCGATCCCTCGGTCGCTGCCTATCTGGAGCGTGTTGAAGCACTACGCGAGCTTGGGGTACCTCTTGGGCTAGCGCCCCATTCAGTGCGAGCTGTGCCCGCAGACTGGCTACGGGCCATCGCTGCGTACAGCCGGCAACACCGGCTGCCGTTGCACATTCACGCCGATGAACAGCCAGCGGAGATCGAAAGCTGCCTGGCGGCTTGTGGTTGCCGTCCACTAGTCCTGCTGGAGCGCTGCGAAGTCCTGGGACCACAGACGACCATCGTGCATGCCACCCATGCCGATCAGGCAGAGCTAGATCTCCTGGCCAGCTCGCGCGCGACGGTCTGTCTCTGCCCCACGACCGAAGGCGACCTGGGCGACGGCATCCCTCCCTATCGCGAACTGCTAACCCGACAGATTCCGCTGGCCATCGGCTCTGACAGCAATACGCGCCTTGATCCCTTCGAAGAACTGCGCTGGGCTGAGTACACGGCGCGCCTGCGCTACGGAGAGCGGCGGGTACTCGTAACGGAACCGGAGGCGTCGCCGGGGACCTATCTACTAACCTGCGGCTGCGAGCACGGGGCGGCAGCCCTGGGAGTCGAAAGTGGGCGCCTTGAACCTGGGCGTCTGGCTGATCTGGTGGCTATTGATCTGGAGCATCCCATGCTCCAGGGCTGGACCCTTGAAAGCCTGCTTGATTGCCTCTTCTTTGGGGCCACAGCTGAAGTCATCAGTGCCGTCTGGGTGTCGGGTAAGCAGGTCTATGCCCGCTGAACGGCCTCCCCTCTGAGAGAGGGAGAGAACATCGGCAGCACCTTGCTCATCTGGGGTTCGATCAGATCAGGAGCGCAGGCGCAGCGCAGAGGTGCTCTTGCCTGTCAGCGCCCTGCTGAAGGCAAACCGGAGGGAGCGGCAGGCCTGGCCCCTGCACTGCCTGCTACTGCCGTTTTTCAGCGGTGGCCTCACTCATTGAGTGGCCGCTGCGCTATCGCTATCGCCGGTGGGCTGTTCAGAGGCGCTGTCAGAAGCGGATTCTGTCCTTGGGGAAGCGGCCAGCAAGCGTGGCCGAGAACGGCGCGGGCGCTCGCCTGGCTTTGGCTCCAGCACAGGATAGCTCTCCAGTAAGCGCAGCGCCTCAGCGACGGCGCGCTCTAGCTGCGGATCGCGCTCGTGAGCATAGTCCTGGGGGGCAATATCCACCTCAATATCGGGATCAGTGCCGTAATTCTCAACATTCCACCCGACATCTTTAAACCAGAAAGCAAACTCCGGCTGCGTCGTGCGCGTTCCATCGACCAGGCGATGGCGGGGACTAATACCGACCACCCCGCCCCAGGTGCGCTTACCGATCAAAGGTCCCAGGCCCATCAACTTAAAGCAATGGCTGAAGATATCGCCATCCGAGCCAGCTTGCTCATTGGTCAAAGCGACCATTGGGCCACGCGGCGACTCCGGAGGATAAGGGACAGGCTGCCCCCAGCGTGGAAAATCGTAGCCAAGGCGGCGGCGCGCCAGCTTCTCCAGTAGCAGCGGCGAGACATGGCCACCTCCATTCCAGCGCACATCGATGAGCAGCGCCGGACGGTCATACTCGCTGAGATAGCTGCGGTGAAACTCAGCGTAGCCCTCGGCACCCATATCGGGGATATGAATGTAGCCGACCTTGCCCTCGGAAAGCTGATGCACGAGTCGGCGATTGCGCTCAACCCAGTCGCGATAGCGCGCTGGACGCTCGCTAGCCAGGGCCTTGACTGTGATCGTGCGCACCTCACCGCTGGCCGCGCTCTCGATCAAAAGCTGCACCTCATTATTGGCCTGGTTGACCAGCAACTCTTCAGGACTCCGCTGGGGACCCACACGCTGGCCGTTAATTGCCAGCACAGCATCACCCTCAGCCACATTCAGCCCGGGAGCTGTCAGCGGCGACGTAGCGCGGCTGTCGGACGGATCGCCACGCACAATGCGAGCAATGCGATAACGCTCGTGCTCAGCATCATAGAGCCAGTCGACCCCCAGAAAGCCCTGACGGTACTGAGGGCCGTGGCGATACTCGCCGCCCATCTCATAGGCGTGAGACGTTCCCAGCTCACCCTGCAGCTCCCACAACAAATCGGACAGCTCCGAGCGCGAAGCAACGCGCTCTAGCAGCGGCGCATACTGCGCATGGACCGCCTCCCAATCGATGCCGGACATATCCTCATCCCAGAACTGTTCACGCTGCAAACGCCAGGCCTCGTCGAACATCTGGCGCCACTCAGCAGCCGGCTGCACCGACACTTTCACACGGCTCAGGTCCAGCCAGCCCGTCTCACGGCTTGCCCGCTCGCCATTCTCCCCTTTGGGGGCCTTCTCACCAGCCTTAATCACACGCAAGCGATGGCCGGAACGATAGATCAACATGCGTCCATCGCGAGCCACCTCAAAATCATCGACTCCATCCACCAGCCACTCGTACTTATGATTCTCCAGGTCGTAGCACTCGATGTGACCGCGCACCGGCGGCGCCTGACTCTCGATTTGACTATGCAAAGCCCCCTCCACGGGAAAGCATAAAAATAGCGCTTTGCCTTTGATCCCTCGCACCTTGCGATAGCGTCCTTCCGGAACAGGAAACGGCAGCACGCGCTCCGTGATGCCTTCCAGATCAATGGTCATAGGAGCGGGCCGGCGCTGGCTCTCCTCGCCGCTCTCCTCTTCGCCTTCCTCCTTGCGCTCTCCCTTCGACGAGGCCTCGGCTCCGACAGGACTGGGCTGCTTCTCCTCCTTCTCGCGTCCGTTGGGCAGGGGAGCCCGGGGCTCCGCTACAAACGGCGAGCGCTGATCACGGCGCAGCATAATCGCATAAGGTTTCACACCGCGTGGAAAATTTAAATCGAACTGGAGAGCATCATAGACCGGATTAAAAACACGGTACCCTAAGAAATAAAGAAACTTCCCTTCAGGATCAAATGAGGGAGCCACATCGCGCAGGACCGGACGGGTAGCGAAAGCCAGCTCGCCACTCTCCAGGTTACAGAGCTTGATCGCCGTCTGTTGGGCACTGGAAGGAAAACTGTAGGCCAGCCAGCGCCCATCGGGCGACCAGGCCACATGCTCAATCTGACCAAAGGCACTGCGGTCTATCAGGCGGACACGGCTCTCCTCTAAATCGATCACCAGCAACTCATTGCGATGGTTGGAGATCGCCACCACATCGGCTACTGGCGAAACCTCCAGGGTCAGTGCGCGCCCAAACTCAATTTCGGGAAAGAGGCGCGGCTCAGCGGTGCTCTCCGGCTCAAAGACCGCCAGAGTCTCGCGTCCAATGGCATCGCAGACAGCTACCAGGCGGCGCCCATCATTGAGCCATTCCAGGAAACGGTAGCGCACGCCATCAGGCTCACCGTACTGAATTACAGGCCCTTCCCAGTTGCCAAAAGAGAACGCTTTCCCTCGCGTCGTCAGGGCCACCATATGCCCTTGAGGATGAAGGGCGTAGGTATCGAGATAGTGAGCGGCCGACACAAACTTGCGATTGCGCTGCGTGCGCTGGCTGGGGAGCAGGACCTCCAGGCGTCGCGTCCGGTTGCTGACAGGATCGAATAGATAGAGATCAGCCCCAGCATGATATACCAGGCGCTCACCGTCACTAGAAAGATTGCGCGCGTAAAAATCCTCATGGTGGGTGTGACGGCGCAAGTCCTCTCCCTCTGGCGTGCATGAATAAACATTTCCAATACCTTCGTGATCGGATAGAAAATAAATGCGTGATCCGACCCAACAGGGAGAGCTGATATTGCCGTCGATGCGCAGGAGGCGTTCGAAATGGCCGCTGCCATCACGGTCGCACCACAAATGGCCGACGGTGCCGCCGCGATAGCGCTTCCAGTAGGCAGCTTCACGGATGTTGCGACCGAGAACGATGCCACCGTGAGGGCCGAAGGAAATCTCGTTAGCGGCGCCGTAGGGAAGCTGACGGGGAAGGCCGCCAGAGGGACTGACCGCGTAGATCACCTCGTAGTGCGGGCTCATCTGGCCGGCGCTGCTCGCATAGAGAATGGCGTCGCCCGTCGGAGTCCACCCCAGAACCTTGCAGGAAGAGGCTTGATAAGTCAGACGACGCGCAGGGCCGCCGGCTGCGGGCATTAGAAAAACCTCGCTTGGCCCTTCCTCATGCCCAACAAAAGCAAGCTGCGCGCCATCGGGAGAAAAATGGGGATGACTGATGGCGCCCACTCCCGCCGTCAAACGCTCGGCCCGTCCTCCCTCGCTAGAAACGAGCCATAGATCATCTTCAGCCACAAAGACAATCTGATCACGGTAGATCGTAGGAAAGCGTACATATCCCTGGGAAGGCATAATATCTCCTTTAATCGGATCAGGAATCGAAAGCTGCTGAATCCCCGGATAGCAGGAAAATGACGTCTAGCTCCTTGGCCATATTATATGAGATGAACTATGCTGCTGTGTAGTAGTAGAGTGACTCTAGTGAAGCTGCTAGGAGCATTCTAGCATAGATTGTTTCAATTGTCGAGTTTTAGCTGAGAGGCAAAGCAAGCGACCAGAAAGATAAAGGTGGCGGTGCGCTGGGGCTGGAAGGCGGGAACTGCTCTGGAGCGGATGGCGGTGGCTGGTAAGCAAGCGATCACGGCCTGGGCCGGCGCGCGAGAGCGGCAGGCAGAAAAGCTGAGCTGGCTTACGTTGGCTTACTCTTGTCAGAGCGCAAGAAACATGCTAATCTCAGCGTAACAATGCACCACCATCACCACCGGGGCAGGCACCATCACAGGCACCATCATAGCACATATCCACAGAGGAGAGTGTATGACGCAGACTGCACAGGGGAAAAAAGGAGGTTCGCAGCGACAGCGCCGTCCGGGGCAGCGCCAGCAAGAGCGTATCAGAAGGCAGATACGGCGTCGGAGGCGTCGACAACTGATCATGGCCAGCACAGTTACTCTCCTGATCATTATCCTGGCCGTGCTAGGTTTCTGGCAGTATCAGCGTGTCAATGCTCAGCAAGCCGCCTCGCGGGAGGCCACGGCGACCGCCGTCAGTAAGGCCCATGCCAATGCCACTGCGACGGCGCTGGCACGCAATTGCTTTATCGATAGCAGTGCCTCCAACCAGGTGCCCTCTATCTACAGCGCCACAGCTACGCCAACGGCAGGGCCGGCCACAGCGCCGGCAGTCAATGCGACGCCTGTGGTCAAGAGCGATGGACTCAAGTATTTTGACATCCGCACGGGCAGCGGTACAGCAGCTAAGAACGGCAGCACCGTAGAGGTGGAGTACGTAGGCTGGTTGGCCAACACCTGCAAGAAGTTCGATAGCTCTTATGATCGCAATGGCCAGCCATTCTCGTTCACCCTGGGCAAAGGGCAGGTCATCAAAGGGTGGGATGAGGGCCTGCTAGGTGTGAAGCCGGGGACAATTCGCCGTCTTTACATTCCGGCTAAGCTTGGCTATGGCAACCAGGCGCAAGGCTCGATCCCAGCGAATTCCGATCTCATCTTTGATGTCATTGTGCTGAGCGTCAAGTAAGCAGGCTGGTTCCCCACGTGAACCAGCCTGCTCGTCTCGTTTGAGCGGTCAAGTCGGACGCTAGCGGCTCTCTGCGACAGATCGCAGCCGGGCCGCAGTGGGCGTAAGGACGCTGCTTGCTCCTTCTGTAATCTGTTGATCTTGATCTGCGCGGGGCTACTCAGCGCAATTGTTTGTGATGATCCGTACCATAATGGTGTGGTTTGATGATGATGGAAGAAACAGAGCTGCTAGCGCTCTTTGAGCGTCTAGGGGTTGTCTCGAAAGGGCATTTTCTCCTGACCTCGGGGCGGCACAGTGATGAATACTGGGAAAAGTTCCGTCTGCTGGAATGGCCGCGGGTAACAGAGCGACTCTGCGAAGAGATCGCGGCGCGTTATCGGTCAGAGGGAGTTGAGGCGGTTGCTGGTCCCACGACCGGCGGGGCGCTGCTGGCGCAGGAAGTGGCGCGCCAGCTTGGGACGCGCTGCCTGGTGGTGGAACCGGCTGCCGCTGGGGGGCGTGAGCTCCGTCGCGGCTTTACGCTGCGGCAAGGTGAGCGCGTCCTTGTGGTCGACGATGTTTTGACGACGGGGCTATCGCTGCAGGAGACGCTACGAGCGCTGCTGGCCTATGGGCCAACAATCGTGGGCATAGCGGTGCTGCTGGACCGCAGTGGCGGCCTGGCGGTCAGACAGTTGCCTGTCCCTTGCCAGGCCTTGCTGACAGTGACAGCCCAAACCTATGAGCCTGGCGCCTGTCCGCTCTGTGCCCAGGGGGTGCCGCTCACCAAGCCTGGCAGCCGTGGCCTGAGCACTCCTGAAGGGAGGCCATCGTGATGGGGCTGAGCTTCCTGGAGAAGTGGCAGCGGGCCAGTCACGAACGTCGGAGCCTGCTCTGCATTGGACTTGATCCTGAGCTAGAGCGCCTCCCGGAACCGCTACAGGGTGGCGGCCTGGAGGCGCTGAAGCGCTTTTGTCGCGACATTGTGGCGGCGACCTTGCCTTATGCCTGTGCCTATAAGCCGAACCTGGCTTTTTTTGAGGCGCTCGGACCCCAGGGGTGGGCGCTCCTGCGCGAGGTGCTGGCTGCTATTCCCCCCGAGGTGCCAGTGATCGCCGATGCTAAGCGCGGCGATATAGGACATACTGCCCGCGCCTATGCCAGGGCCATCTTTGAGCAGCTTGGCTGCGACGCCGTGACAGTACAGCCCTATCTCGGGTACGATGGCGTTCAGCCCTTTCTCGCCTATCGCGAGAAAGTGGCCTTCGTGCTCTGCCGTACTTCCAATCCGGGGGCTGGCGATTTTCAGGATCTCCGGGTGCGCCTCCCTGAGTCTGGGACTGAGGGGCAAGGAGCGGATGGCTCCCGGGAGATGCCGCTCTATCTGGTGGTGGCCGAGCGTGTCCGTCACTGGCAGGAGCGTCATGGCAATTGCGGGCTGGTGGCCGGGGCGACCTATCCGCGTGAACTGGCAGCTGTCAGGGAGCGCTGTCCAACGCTGCCGCTGTTGGTTCCTGGTGTCGGGGCTCAAGGGGGTGAGCTAGAGGCGGCGGTCCGGGCCGGACTGGATGCGCACGGTGGGGGCATATTGATTGCTGTCTCGCGAACTATCCTCTATGCTGACGCGGGGCGCGATTACGCAACGGCGGCGGGCGAAGCTGCAAGACGTCTGCGCGATGCCATTAATCAAGCGCGAGGGAACTGAATGCAGCTCACGGTCGAACTGGCGGCGGGACGCAAGAGCAGTCTCTTACTGCGCAATCCGGTGATGCTGGCCGCTGGAACGTGCGGCTACGGTTTCGAATATGCCAGGATTGCCGAGATCGAGCGCCTGGGGGCCATTGTCAGCAAGGGGACCACCCTGCGCCCGCGACGGGGCAATGCGCAGCCGCGCACTCGTGAGGTGCCGGCTGGCCTGCTCAACGCTATTGGCCTCCAGAACCCTGGCATCGAAACAGTGATTCGCAAGTATGCCCCAATCTGGGCCACCTGGCAGACGCCGGTGATTGTCAACATCGCCGGAGAGACAGTGGAGGAGTTTGCCGAGTTGGCGCAACGCCTGGAGGATGTGCCTGGAGTGGCAGGCATTGAGGTCAACGTCTCCTGTCCCAACATCCGCGCCGGTGGCCGCGTCTTCGGAGACAGTCCCCAGGCTGTGGCCGAAGTAACGGCGGCGGTGCGCCAGAGCACAACCCTCCCGCTGATTGTAAAGCTCTCACCGAACAGTGGTGATGCGCGTCCGACCGCCCTGGCGGCGGCTGAAGCTGGGGCCGATGCTGTCTCCTTGATCAATACCCTGACCGGCCTGGACATTGATATAGAGATGCGGCGTCCCCTGCCGGCCCACGGAACCGGCGGCCTGTCGGGGCCGGCCATCAGGCCGCTGGCTCTGCGCATGGTTTATGAGGTGGCGCGTGAGCTACGCGGGCAACAGCCGGCGGTGGCAGTGATTGGCATTGGCGGCATCACTTCGGCCTCGGATGCCCTGGCCTTCATCATGGCTGGGGCCAGGGCCGTGCAGATTGGTACGGCCAACTTTATCAATCCACGCACGGGGGTCCTGGTGCTAGAGGGCATCGAGGCTTTTATGCAGGCGCATGGCGTCCAGAATATTGCCGAGCTGGTTGGGGCTGCCCTCCCTTGAGCCAGGCCTGGCGGCCGCTTACAGCTGTAGGCGTTGCTGGAGTAAGCGCCAGCAAGCCTCGGCGATCATCCAGTCCTCTTGCGCCTGCACGACCAGTACACGCACGGCTGAATTGGGGCTGGCGATATCGGCGTCCCCTCCGGGATCAGCATTACGAGCGGGGTCGATGGCCAGCCCGAGGAAACCAAGCGTTTCGCAGGCGGCGGCGCGTACCTCGGGGGCGTGTTCGCCGATGCCGCCGGTAAAAACCAGGGCGTCGACTCCGCCCAGAACTGCCAGCATGGCGCCGATCTGGAGGCGCAGACGGTGAATGAAAGTATTGAAGGCCAGGCGGGCCCGCCGGTTGCCCTCGGCACGGGCTTGAAGGATGATCCGCATGTCGCCGGAGAGGCCCGAGATGCCCAGCAAGCCGGATTCGCGGTTGAGAATGCGGTCAAGGTCGTCTGCGCTGTAGCCAGCGTGGCGCAGCAGGTAGAGGAGCAGGCCGGGATCGATGGAGCCGGAGCGCGTGCCCATCATCAGCCCTTCCATCGGGGTGAAACCCATTGTCGTTTCGATGCTTTCGCCCCCGAGGATGGCCGCCAGGGAGCAGCCATTGCCCAGATGGCAGGTGATGAGGCGCAGGCTGGTGAGGTCGCGCCCCAGCAGTTGGGCTGCGCGACGCGCGCAGTACTGATGGCTGAGACCGTGAAAGCCGTAGCGCCGTAGTCCTTGGGCGAACCATTCGTATGGGCCTGGATAGATCTGGGCGGGAAGGGGCATGTGACTGTGAAAGGCGGTGTCGAAAACGGCGATCTGCCTCGCCTGGGGGAAGGCTTCCTCGGCGGCGGCAATGGCTTCAAGGCTGGCGCGGTTGTGCGCGGGCGCCAGTACTTGCAGGCGTTCAATGGTGGCTTTTAGCTCGGGTGTGATCAGCGCTGGCTCGCTATAGTGAGCGCCACCGTGAACGACGCGGTGCCCCACTACTCCAATCTCTTCCGCTCTCTCAATGATGCGTGTTGCTCCCTGGCTGAGATTCTGCAGGATGTGCTTGAGAATGGCTGGTCGCTCGCTGGTCTGCAGGGTCTCACGTTGCTCTTGTCCCTCAGCGCTGCGTGTGACTAGCTCTGTCTTGCCTGGCTCGTGAGACCAGTCGGCGTTTGCTTCCCATAACGGGGGCGGCGCCTCTGATGGTAATGGAGCTTGTAATTCGTATAGTCTGGTCTTTTGGCTGCTGGAACCGGCGTTGAAAACGAGAATTTTCATGCTTTGCGCTGTCCTTTCTGCGGCTCTCTCGAATGGCGGATTGCTCGCCTGGCTCATTGTTTCTTTTTCTTCTATTATCTGTTACGGAGGCTGACCGTGCACAGACACTGACGCATCACAAAACTGAGACTGCGCTCCAGCAGAGCCGGCAGTGAGCGCTAGCCTGGTTGGTGGGCCTTGCCTGGATGGGGCGCTGGTGATAGCATGAAGCAAGCAGCCGCTCTGCTGAAGGTGACCAGGGAGCAGAGCGCTTGGCGTCGTGGGAGCTGTCAGGCGCTGCCGGAAGAGGAGCTGTCGACAGCAGCATACGTCTACGCATACACGTGATATACATATACTACGCGTATCCATACCAGTTTGGCACTGCGCTGGCAAGTCGCAAGCAAGAAGGGAAGGAAGGAGGGAGGCCGCGATGGCAGATCTTCAGGAAAAGGTCAATCAAGAGCCGGTTCGACCCGCCTGGCAGCCTCAGCAGGGGGCTAAGGAGAGCGCTCGGGCATCCGGCCAGCAGGAAGAGCGCTTTGTCTATGCGGGCTATCATAGCATTATTAGCGGCACTGATCGGCACTGGGAATATGGGGGCTTCCCGCTGCCCGATGGCAGTTTCTGGCGCTACCGTGAGCCGAATGCGGTGGTCGTAGTTGAGGGCAATCGCCTGCGCGTGGCGGCGGTTCCATTGACGCGCTTCCATAACGAGGTGCAGATTCTCGATAACGCCAAAAACATGTTTTTCTCGACACGGCGCTTCACGATGCCCGAGGATGGGACCATTCTCTTCGAATGGGAGATGCGGGCCCGTGGGATCAATACGCGCCCGCATGATCTCTACGATGGCTTTGTGTCAGCCCACTTGCTCGATTTCGCCACCGGTATGGCCTTTGATTTCTTTGTCTCTAACGATACGATCGCCACAGTCTATGCGCTCCTGCCGTTCCCAGGGGTACCAGCGCCGCCCGATCCTGAGCCAGAGCGTGCCGTCAAGCCAAAGTACTTCTGCGACTTCAATGAGCTGCCGGTAGAGACGGCGCCCTGGCAGTGGCATCGCTATGGCATCAGCTACTGCAAGGCGCGCGATGAGGTGCGCTTTTTCCTGGATGGGCAGGAGGTAGGCCGCTACAGCGAGGTACCGTGCAAGGTGGACGGCTGCATTCTGGCGCTGGGCCTGATGACGGAGAAGAGCATTGAGGATGGGCGCAGCGTTTCGCTGCATGGGCAGGGCCTGATCGGTGAGTGGGGACCCTTTACGATCACAGTGCGACGCAACGGAGAGGACCTAGAGCATGCCGGTTCGTAGCGGACCGCGCCTGCTACGCAAGGGCGCCGGACCCGGGTGCAGGGCTGCACTGCCTGGCCACGAGCTGAGGAAAGATCTCAGCTTCCGTCCAGGGCCAGGCTGGGGATAACATCAACGTGGGGCCTGCTCCATCCAGGCCCCAGGGGGCAGCTCCCTCTAGGGGACAGACAGGACCCTTTAGCTGTCCGGCCCATAAACGGTCGTGTTCGGGGGCATCTCCAGATAGGAGCTGGCGAACCACATAGAGCGCGGGACGAGCTGATCGGCGAGTTGTCGCCACTGATCCAGGGCCTCCGGCAGACTTCTGGCGATGCGGAATTCTGTGGCCTCGCGCAGCGCCACTGCTAGAAAGCCCTCACGCACACCAACGGCTGTCAG
Source organism: Thermogemmatispora argillosa (assembly GCF_059696725.1). NCBI lineage: Bacteria > Bacillati > Chloroflexota > Ktedonobacteria > Thermogemmatisporales > Thermogemmatisporaceae > Thermogemmatispora > Thermogemmatispora argillosa. The sequence goes on from NZ_AP019377.1 coordinate 5,136,283, forward strand.
AGCACGTAGCCGCCGCTCAAGACCCTGGACAGGAGGATCACCGGCCCGTCCTGCTGTGGCCAGGCTCTGTAGCTCCTCATCAAAAGTCACGTCACGAAGCTGTTGGCGGAGCTGCTCTGCGTCCTCCTGAGAAAATTCCCTTGTCCTCTTTTTGGCCGCCAGACGTCTAGCCTCTTCAGCCACGGCACGGCCTTGTAGGGCCCAGCCAAGAGAAGCCCACAGGCCGCCTAGCCTGGCAGCGATCTCCGGGTTGCGTGGCAGGGGGAAGGCCGTGGCAACCCACTGCTGGATGAGCTGCAGGTAGGCTGAGATACCGTACAGATCGTCTGGACCGTAGATCCATTTCTGCTGATCCATCAGACAGTAAACTCCTTACGTGCCTGGCCTCTGTACGCGCTCAATAAAAAACTTAAGCCTCTGTGGGAAAAGCCAGGTGAATCGCATGCCTGACATTCTCGACATACCTTAGTATAGATCAGCGCAGACAAAAATACAAGCGCTCACTCGGCTGGAAAGATCTCATGCTCGCTGCATAGGGGACCTGGGCGGCAAAGCGCGGCAGTGCCGGATCTCTCTTCGCCGCCAGGCCCTTAGCTCAGTCAGGTTGCCGCTGAGCTGCTCTGCGCGCTGCACAACGTTGCTGCTCACCTGGCAGGGAAGTCATGTCGGTCGGCCTTCTCCTTCCGATGCAGAGAGCGTAGAAGATCCTGATTGGGGCTAGCTCAGACCAGCTCGTCCAGGACACCTAGAACGCGCTCGATCTCGCCGGGCGTATTGTAGTGGCAGAGGCCGAGGCGCAGGGCGCCGCCACGTCCTTCAAGGCCGAGACGCTCCATCAGGCCGAGGGCGTAGTAGTTGCCGTCCCAGGCGAAGATACCCCGCTCGCCCAGGGCGGCAGCCAGCTCGCGCGGGTGGTGTCCGTCGATAGTGCAGGCCACGGTCGGGACGCGCTGCGCCAGCTCCCCGGGGGTGGTCCCGCCGAGACCGTAGAGATGCAGGCCCCGAATTTCGCGCAGGCCCCGCAGCAACTGGGCCGAAAGCTGGCGCTCGTAGTCGCTGATCGCGTGCATCGCTACCTTCAGTGTGCGCCGCCGTCCGGTGTAGGGCTGCAGGGCGGGATCATCGGCATAGCGGGCGGCCTGCTCTTCTCCGAGCAGCGTCAGATAGTCGATGGCCCCCAGCAAACCGGCCAAGCCCTCATGATTCTGGGTACCGGTCTCCCAGCGGTCGGGAACGGCGTTGCTGGCCGGGCGTACCTTGTAGGCTGGGAAGCGCTCTAGATGTTCGCGCTTGCCGTAGAGAATGCCCAGGTGCGGACCGAAGAATTTATAGGCTGAGCAGACCAGAAAATCGACATCGAGAGCCTGGACATCGATCGGCCCGTGCGGTGCATATTGCACGGCGTCGATCCACACCAGGGCGCCGACGGCATGGGCCAGCTCCGTAATGCGCCGCACATCGTTGATGGTGCCAACGGCGTTGGAGGCATAGCCCACGGCTACCAGGCGCGTGCGCCCGTTGAGCTTGGCCTGCAGATCCTCCATATTGAGCGTGACATTCTCTGGATGAATATCGACGGTGCGCACGACCACGCCGCGCTCCTGCAGGGCCAGCCAGGGGGCGACGTTGGCATCGTGGTCAAGAACAGTCACAATGATTTCATCGCCGGGCTGCAGTGTCTTGCCGATGGCGCGGCTGAAAGCAAAGGTCAGCGTGGTCATGTTGGGACCGAAGACGATCTCTGCCGGACTGGCGGCGTTAAGGAAGTCGGCCATCGCCTGGCGCGCGGCGGCGATGATTTCGTCGGTGAGCCGGCTCGTGAGAAAGGCCCCGTGGGCGTTAGCGTTGGCTTCGCGCAGGTAGCGCGTCATGGCCTCGATGACCTGCTGGGCGACTTGGGTGCCACCGGGATTATCCCAGTAGATAACGGGCTGCCCGTTCTGCTCTCGCTGCAAGGCTGGGAAATAGCGACGGTAGGCGCTCAGGTCGAGAGGCGCTGTCATGTGGTGATCCTCCTTGGTAATGTCCCCGTTTTCCCGTGCTTTCATGATACCATTTGGGGGCCTCGGCTGGCTGGCTCCGCCGCCGGGTGCGAACTATGCTATAATGAGCCTACCATTCAGGGGGAAGACCAGAGAGAGGTAGGGGAAGATTCGTGAGTACTGTCAGTCTGCCACCGACCTACCAGGGGCCGGCGCCCGGCTCGCCTGAGCATGTGCGCGCCGTCATCGCTGAGTTGCGGCGTCTCTATCCCGATGCAAAGTGCACTTTGAATTTTGAGAATCCGCTCCAGTTGCTGATTGCGGTCCAGCTCTCGGCTCAGTGTACTGATGAGCGTGTCAATGAAGTGACGGCCCAGCTCTTCCGCAAGTATCGGACGGTTGAGGATTTCGCAAATGCCGATCCCGAGGAGCTGGAGCAGGATATTAAGCCGACGGGCTTCTACCGCAATAAGGCGCGCAATCTGCGGCTGACCTGCCAACGGCTGATCACTGACTACGGGGGCGAGGTGCCGCGTAGTATGGAGGCACTGCTGACGCTGCCGGGCGTGGCGCGCAAGACGGCGAATGTCGTTCTGGGGAATGCCTTTGGCATCGTCGAGGGCTTCGTAGTCGATACGCACGTGAAGCGCCTGGCGCGCCGCCTGGGCTGGACGCAGAGCGAGGACCCCGAGCAGATTGAGCGCGATTTGATGCGCATTGTGCCGCGTGAGGATTGGCTGGATCTGTCGCATCTCTTGATCTTCCACGGGCGGGCGCTCTGCCGCGCTCGTGATCCGCGCTGCGAAGAGTGTCCCTTGGTGCCGCTCTGTCCTTCGGCCTTCCAGGCTAATGGTGAGACAACAGCCGCTAAGAAGCGCTCGCGCCGCACCGCCGCTCGTCAGCCCTCGTGAGAGGCCGTGCTAGCCAGGGGAAGGGCGCCAGCTCGCCTGTGCTGCTCGATTGCTTCGCAGCCAGGGCCTGGCAGGCTGGCCTTTTGGGAGATTGACTATTTCTTATAGTCAAAAGAGCGCCGCGTTTGTCTGGGCGAGGGCTGCGAGCGTGGCCCTGGCTCAGGCTAGCATCTGACTAGCAGAGCTTGCGGCAGGACCACGACCTCGAAACGCTGGCCTCGGAAGACCTCGCCGTCCATTTGGGCGTTGAGCGGAAAACGGCTTTCGATGATAAGGCGTTGCATGCGGTAGAAATGGACTTCGGGCAGGGAAGCATGCTGACCACGCTTGACGACTGGAAAGAGTCTGAGGGCCCGCCCCAGGGGGGCATAGCGGATGGTGCAGAGGTCGAGCAGGCCATCGCTCGCGTCGGCTTCGGGATTGATGCGGAAACCTGAGCCGTAGGTAGGGCCATTGGTGACGGCCAGCAGAACGTAGCGCTGAAAGGCCTCGGCGGGCGGCGCATCGGGAGCGGCTGGCTCCAGATTGAAGCGCAGCCAGGGACAGCGCCGGTAGCCAAGGAGGAGCTGGCGTAGCGTAGAGCTGTAGTAGAGGCGCATGCCGGTCATAAACGGAATCTTTTTGAGCTGGCGAGCACTGGCGGCAATGTCGGCGTCGAGACCGACGCTGAAGGAGTTGGCAAAGTAGCGCTCGTTGGCCCGGCCGGCATCGATAGGCACGGGCTGGCCGCTAAAGGCGCGCTCGATGGCGGCCTCGGGCTGACGGGGGAGCCGCAGGGTGTTGCAGGCGAAGTCGTTGCCGGAGCCGGCGGCGATGATGCCCAGGGGGACGCGCTGGCCACTGCTGAGAATACCATTCACAACCTCGTGAACGGAGCCATCGCCCCCAACGACGATGACTGGTCGTCCCTGGCGTGCTGCTTCGCCCGCAAGCTGCTCTGCCTCACCGGCCCGTGAGGTCTCGCAGTAGTCGGCTCCTGTGTCAGCAACGCGCTGGCGCACCAGTGCGCGGTGACGCTGCATGCGGCCTTGATTGGCGGCGGGATTAAGGATAACAAGAGGAGGGCGGCTGGCAGGGGAAGATGAGGGTGAAGCGGCAGAAGCGATCTCCATTGAGGGCCTCCAGGCGGCAGAAATCTCGTGCGCCCGGATTGTAGCACGTTTGATACTCTGCCGTAAAGAAGGGAGGCGGCAAAGCCAGGCCTCGCTAGGAGGCGGGAGCACCAGCCTGATGGCTCTCAGCGGGAGAGCAGGCGCACTGCAGAGAGGCCTGTAGCCCGGCGCGGCGCTGCTGACGCTCCTCGGGGCTCTCAGGCTGCAGCGGTCCGCTCAGGTAGCCTACAATCAGACCCAGCATCGGAGCGATGCCCTCGGGCAGCTCGGTGAGCAAACGGCTCTCTTCCACGAACTGATAGTGGCCGCTCTCGTCGGGCACGGCGATCAGCCAGAGCAGGTCGGTGTCTGCCAGACACTTGCAGGTGCGCTCCGAGAGTTCTTGCTCCTCAAAGTAGTATTGTCGCCCCTGGTGATAGCCACGAGCAAAAGCCTCCAGGTTCAGTACAAGCCTGGCCTGTCCCCACCGCAGTTCTTCTGCCATGCAGAAAACTCCTCTCGATCGACTTGGCCTCCAACAACAGCAGTCCTGATAGTGAAAGCTCGGGCAAGTGAGCGCTATGACCTGGCAGAGCCGGCGACCAGGGTCAGGAATAACCTGCCCGGCCCCTTGCCTCCCTCTAAGTAGAGCATGGTCTAATGGTAAGATCAAGTCTCTATAGTCTCTATAGTCTAAAGGTAATTAACATTCTTTAGGTAATATTAGTTCAATAAATACTATTTGACGTAATTAAGCAAAACTATTACAATTTCAAAGAAGAAGACAGCGCGTGAGGTGCCAGGCATAGATGACAGAGCACAATAACCACGGAGATGAGTGGCTGACCACTAACGAGGCGAGTAAGCTCATAGGGATTGGCCCGAAAACGGTAGTGCGGATGGTTGAGAGGGGAGAATTAACAGGATATCGTGTAGCTTCCAGATGGCGCTTCAAGCGCCGTGAGATCGAGGCCTATCTTGAGGCGCATCGCTACGGCCCGGGGCGCCCGCCTGAGTCGCGCAGCAACGACAGGCCGAAGGCAGAGCAAGAGCCATCCTGAGTGCCTGGCGGAAAATCGGCGGGGGCGAAAGGGGCCAGAGGACAAGGGCCATCCCAGCGCAGGTCAGACCGTTCCTGGCCTGCGAGGCGATCGAACAAACGGGCGAGGCGAACCCCGAGCGATGCGGGGGGCCTCCCGCCCGTCAAGGAGCGATACGCGGGCGATACTGCACCGCCTCCGCCACATGCACCGGGCCGATTCTCTCCGCGCCCTCCAGATCGGCGATCGTACGCGCCACCTTGAGCATACGATGAAAGGCGCGCGCCGAGAGCGCCAACTGCTGCACCGCCGACCGCAGCAGGCGCTGCCCGGCCTCATCCACCCGACAAAACGCCTGCACCTCGGCAGCCCCCATTTCCGCATTGCACGTCAGGCGTGTACCCGCAAAACGCCGGCGCTGCCGCTCGCGGGCCGCCTGGATGCGGGCCCGAATAGACTCCGTGCTCTCGGGCGCTGGGGCGCCAGCCAGCTTCTCATAGGCCACCCGCGGCACCTCCACCTGAATATCAATGCGGTCCAGTAGCGGACCACTGACGCGCTTCTGATAGCGGCGCACCGCCGCCGGAGAACACGTACACTCACGCATCACATCGTGCAGATAGCCGCACGGACAGGGGTTCATGGCCGCAATCAGCATAAAATTCGCCGGAAACGTCACCGAGCCCTGCGCACGCGAAATCGTCACCACCTTATCCTCTAGCGGCTGGCGCAGCGCCTCCAGCACATACTGACTGAACTCCGGCAACTCATCCAAAAAGAGCACCCCGCGATGAGCCAGGCTAATCTCACCCGGACGCGGCTGACGCCCACCGCCCACCAGCCCGGCGTGACTGATCGTATGATGGGGGGCCCGAAAAGGGCGTTCCAGAATCAGCGGCCTCTCTGAAGGGAGCAGACCACTGACGCTATAGATGCGCGTCACATCCAGGGCCTCCTCAATCGACAGGGGAGGCATAATCGACGGCGTGGCCCGCGCCAGCAACGTTTTCCCTGTGCCGGGCGGGCCACACATCAACAGATTATGACCGCCACTGACCGCCACCACCAACGCCCGCTTGACATGGTCCTGACCGCGCACCGCCGACAGATCATGAGAAGGCGATTGCCGCCCGACCGACTGCAACAATTCCCGATCGAGCGGGAACGGGGCCAGGCGCGACTCACCGCTCAAATGAGCGATCAACTGAGCGAGTGTCTCCACCGCATAAACGGGCACATCGCCCACTAAAGCCGCCTCGCGGGCATCCACCGCCGGCACAAACACCGCGCGCATACCCTGTTCGCGCGCCAACGCCACCATTGGCAGAATGCCATTGGTATGGCGTACACTCCCATCGAGGGACAGCTCACCGAGGAACAGGCAATCAGTGATTGGCTCAGCGGGGACAAGCTGGCCCGAAGCCAGCAGAATACCGATCGCGATGGGGAGATCGTAGACAGGCCCCTCTTTACGGAGATCGGCGGGGGCCAGATTCACCGTAATCCGCTTATAAGGAAAAACAGCCCCACTATTCTTAATAGCGGCGCGCACCCGTTCGCGCGCCTCCTGAATAGCCGTATCGGCCAGGCCCACGATCGTAAAGCCCGCCAGACCGTTCGTCAGGTCCACCTCCACCTCAACCAGGGCGCCTTCCAGACCCACGATTGCACAACTTCGAACCTGCGCCAACATCCTGTCTGCTTAGAAACCTCCTCTCCTCCACGTAACAGAAGATGTCCTTTATTATGGCGCAGTAGCTCTACATTTGCAAGCTTACCGATAAAATGGCTAGAGGTCGGCGGACCACGACAGGCTCTGGCCTAGGGGGTCCGAGCAGAAGGCAGCACAATAATCTCCTCGCCGGGCTTCAAAGCCATCTGCAGGTCACGCGGGCCGGTAATCAGCTTATTACTCACGAAGAGCTGGATCTGAGCGCGTACGCAGCCATGCTCATCGCACAGGCAGCGCCAGACCTGCGGATAGTGGGCCTCCAGCGCCTCGAACAGTTCGCCTACCGTGCTGGCCCGCACAACGATCTGGCTCTTGCCGCCGTTGCAGGCGCTCAGCGTTGAAGGTAAGCGCAGCGTCACAGTTGCCTGCTCAGTGCCACCCATGCCGTCTACCCTGCCTTTTGAAGATGGCATCGATTTTTCATCGAGAACAAGGCTCGCATTCCGAGACTCTATCATGCTGTACAAAGCAATATACTACATACAAAACCCCGTTTGCAAGCGTGGGCCTACGGAATCCCGTTCCTCCAGCCTCCCCATCTGCAGAACAGGCCGGGCGACCGCCGTTGAAGCAACGACGCCCTACTGCCAGAGAAAAGACCAGCCAGGCTGACAGACCCCAGACTCAGGCAAGGCAGAGCGTCAGGACCTCTGTCGGTCGACTGACCACGCGGGCCCCAGCCTGCAGTAACTGCTCAACCAGGTGTGTCGCCTCGCCGCCAGTATAGTCCCGTACTGCAATCCCTGTGCGTGCCAGCAGAGCGGGCAGCTCCTGCGGCTCGGCCTCGGCCTCAGCCTCGGCGGGCGACTCCGCCGCTTCGACCTCGTGCGCCTCGGGAGTCACCAGCAGCACCCGTCGACCCTGGCGAGCGGCGGCCAGCGCCTCACGCAACAAAGCCACATTGCCAGGCCCAACGTACATCGGGCAGATAATCAGCAAGTCCACGGTCGCCAGAGCCGCCCGTAGCTCCTCCAGCGCTGCTGGTGAGATCGGAGCATAGGGCTGCTCGGTGAGCACACGACTCGCCAGGCGCAGAGCCAGCGTATGATCGCTGTCACCAATATTGAGCACCCCAGCCAGAAAAGGAACATGCCAATCTGCCAGAGCGCGCATCACACGTTCGCCAGAACCGCCACCGGCCATCACGAGCACCCGCGGCGGCGGCTCCAGCGCCTCCTCCTCGGCCTCCTGTGCCTCGCGGCTGCCGGGAGGTACCACGCTGAAATGAGCCGTCCCGCGCACAATACCCACCCTCACCGCGATCCCATAAACACGGCTCAGTAAACGCGGCTCCAAGACCGACGCCGGGGTTCCATCCGCCACGATGCCGCGCTGGAAGAGGACCAGACGGGGGAAATAACGGGCTGCCAGATTCAAATCATGCATGGCCGCCAGCACCGTCAGGCCTTGCTCACGGTTCAGACGCCGCACCAGCTCCAGCACCTCGATCTGATAGCGGATATCCAGATGAGCGGTCGGCTCATCGAGCAGCAAGAGACGCGGCTGCTGGGCCAGCGCCATCGCCACCAGCACCCGCTGTCGCTCGCCGCCGCTCAGCTCGTTGAAAGGCCGCTCTGCCAGGGCGGCGACACCCGTCACCCGCATCGCCTCCGCGATCCGCGCGCGATCCTGCGATCCATAGCTTCCCAGCAGGCCGACAAAAGGGAGGCGTCCCAGGGCTACCAGTTGCTCGACTGTAAATTCGAAAGGTATATGCAACTCCTGGGGCACGACCGCCACGACACGCGCAAGCTCGCGGCGGCGCCAGCGGCCAAGCTCTCGTCCCTGCAGCCGGATCTCACCCTGCGCGGGACGCAGCACCCCGCTCAGCAGACGCAGAAGCGTCGTCTTCCCCGAACCATTAGGCCCCAGTAACCCCACCATCTCACCTGTCGCTATCTGCAGGCAGACATCAAAAAAGATCGGCTGCAAGCCATAGCCAAAGCTCACATGGCGCACCTCTAGCAAGGGAGCGCTTTCCTCTGCAGGCAGATCCCTACTCTCAGGTATGAGATGCATCACGACCAACGATACTCCTTCTTACTCTGACGCAGCAGATAGAGGAAGAACGGCGCCCCGATCAGGGCAGTGAACACTCCCACGGGGAGCACCGCCGGAGCGATCACCGTGCGCGCCAGTAAATCGGCCAGCGTCAAAAAGGAGGCGCCGCCAAGAGCCGAGGCCACGATCAAGGGACGGTGACGCGGACCGATCAGCAAGCGCAGCATGTGGGGAGTCACCAGTCCCACAAAGCCGATTAAGCCGCTAATCGAGACCGCCGCCGCTGTCAAGAGTGAGCCGAGCATGATCAGCAGGAACTTATACCACTCGACACGTAAACCCAGATGCGCCGCTCCCTCCTCGCCCAGGGCGAAGGCGTCCAGTACCTGCCCCAAGACAAGCGCTCCTCCCACACCGACCACAATGATAGCGCCCACGATCAGCACCGGCCACCAGCTATTAACGCTGATGCCCCCCGAGAGCCAATTAAAGAGGGCCTGCAGATTAAACTGCGCCTGGGGACTGAGCGTCAAAATCAACGTCTGAACCGCTACCAGCAAGGCATTCATCACCACGCCGGCCAGCAAGAGGGTCACCACGGGCGTCCGCCCCCCGACACGGGCAATGGCGTAGACCAGCAGCACGGTAAGCAAGGCCCCACTAAAAGCCAACAGAGGTGTCAACGAGAAAAAGAGACCATAGGCGGTATCAAGAGGAAGAATAAAAGCGATGACGGCGCCCAGGGCCGCCCCCGAAGAGGTGCCCATGAGAAACGGATCAGCCAACGGATTGCGCAGCATCCCCTGAAAGAGCACGCCAGCCACGGCCAGACCAGCCCCGACCAGGGCCGCGCCCAGCGCTTCCGGTAAACGCAGATCCCAGATAATAATCGTGAGAGCCGGGTCCCAACTCTGCCGAAAATGAAAGAGGTGGCTCCCATTCAGCAGAATCTGCAGGACGGTGACAAACGGAATAGCCGTCGAGCCAGCGCTTACCGCCGCCAGCAGCGTCAGCGGCAGCAGGGCGGAGAGTCCCACGAGAATAAAAGGGGTCAAGCGACGTCTCACAGGTAGCGCTTTCGCTGAGGTAGTGGATGTCACAGGCGCTGGCGATTCGCGCGTCGTCTGGGTTTCGATCGTCAATCCCTCACAGGGCTGCCAATAGGCTGCATTGTGCGCTTTCGCTGTAACTATACGCGCTAAGGCCCCGGCTGTCAATGGCAATGCGACAGCTAGCTCAGCCGCCCGGGCTGGGCAGAGCTGGATCGCCCTCCTCGCGGCTGCTGGCAGAGAAGCGGCGCATATGCTACGATTCTGCTACGGAGTTCTGTCCGAAAGGCCAGTGTCAGGCGCCGGCAGGCCCCGGATACTACAATGAGCAGGCGAGGGAAAGGTACTTGTGAGCTTGCGGCAACACAACGGCGTGGCGGCGCGGCGACGCAAGCAGCCTCATAACCCCTCGCTCGTTTTCATGGTGAAGGAAGAAGAGGGATCGAGCCGTTAATGTCTATCGATAAAGAGCTGTTTCGCTACGTCCTGGGGCAGTTCGCTACGGGTGTGACGGTCGTGACTACAAGGGGCAGCGCCGGTCTGGTGGGGCTGACAGTCAATGCCTTCTGTTCTGTCTCACTTGATCCGCCACTGGTCCTTGTCTGCATTGATCTCAAGAGCCGTACGCTGCAGGCTATTCGCGAGAGCCAGGTTTTCGCTGTCAATATCTTGAGCGAGGAACAAGAGGAGCTAGCCCGCTGCTTCGCTTTGCCCTCGGAGGAGCGCTATCGCTACTTCTGCCACGCCCCCTATCACCAGGGCGTGACTGGGGCCCCATTGCTGGAAGGGACCCTGGGTTTCGTTGAAGCAAGGTTGGTGGCCGACTATCCCGGCGGCGACCATGCGATTCTCGTCGGTGAGGTGGTGGCCCTCGGGACCGATGAGCGCAGCAATCAAGGCCAGTCTCGCAGCGCACAGGCGACCTCCGGGCACGCCATTGCCTCGATGGCTCTGCAGGATGGCAATGGGCAGCCGGCTCAGTCTAAACGGCCATTAGCCTACTACCGGGGGCGTTACCGTCATCTGGCCACCGACTACGAGCAGCCAAGCCTCTCACCTGTGTCAACACCAGGCGATGTGCTCTGAATCCCATGCCTTCCCGTTGCAGGAAGAGCTGCAAGAGCGGCGAGAGCAACAGCAAGCGCACCTCCAGCAGCTTGAAGAGCTGAGGCGGCTCCAGACGGCCTTACGCGCCTGTCGTCGCTGCCAGGAGCGCGGCTATCTAGCGCAAGCGCTGCCAGTGGTGAATCCGGTGCTCCACGAGGGCCTCATAGGGGGAATGATGGTCATTGGGCAGGCGCCTGGACTGCGTTCGCACCAGCGCGGCATCCCCTTTGGCGGCCCTGGGGGGCGCGTGCTGCAGGCGTGGCTAGAGCGAGCCGGCTTTCCGCCGGGCTATCTCCATCAGCAGGTCTATCTCAGTTCGCTCACGCGTTGCTATCCCGGACCGGCTCCCCGCGGGCAGGGCGATCGCCGTCCTTCGCCCCAGGAGCTGGCCCTGTGCCGTCCATTTCTGGAGGCCGAGCTACGCCTGTTACGTCCTCGGGTGGTCCTGCTGGTTGGGGGCATGGCCATAGCAGCCTTCTGGGGGAAAGCCAGACTAGAGGAAGTCATTGGCACCGCGCGCGTAGAAGACGAGCGACGCTGGCTCCCTTTGCCGCATCCCTCGGGAGTCAGCCGCTGGCTCAATACACCACAGCATCGGGAGCAGCTCCAGCGTGCGCTGGCACTTCTGGCTGACTGGCGTCGCGAGTTGGGGCTGTAACTTCTCTCCTTCCACGCTGCCTGTCCCTTGAGGGGGGCCGAGCCTTGCACTCCTTACGTGGAGAGCAAACGACAACCTTCCAGATCCTGGCTGGTCTGGAGAAAAAAGGGTGCGCGCTCAGGCCAGCTCTTGCCTGCCCTGCCGCTATTCCATCCTGCCGCTGCCCCCCCGGCGTCTTCAGCTCACTGGCTGGCGTCCTGGAGAGACAGCAGAAGCGGACCGGGCAGGAAGCCCAGCGAGCGCAAGCCGATGCTCAGCGCTGAGCGCTAAGCCTGCTCTGATGACGGGGGCTGCTCCTGAGCCTGCTCGGAAGAGCCACCTTGCTGGGAAAGTTTGCGCATGCGATACTCATGTACCCCGCGTTTCAGCGTCCCCAGAGCTAACGTCGCACACGTGGGGCGCGTCATGACTACCTCGCGTCCCAGATCCTCGATCAGATCCTCGAAGCTCAGGTTTTCGATCTCCTCAGCCGTCATACCACGCGTCAACTCGGTCACGTACGAGGCGGCGGCGCGGCTAATGGTGCAGCCCTCGCCCTCCCACTGTACTTGTGCCAGGCGGCCCTGCTCGTCGAAGCGCCCGTACATGGTGATCACATCGGCACAGCCTGGGTTGCCGCCCTTCAAGCTCACGTCGGCGTTCTCAAGTGGGCCATAGTTGCGTGGATTCTCGTAATGATCCAAAAGGAACTCAATTGCTTCTTGTCTATCCATAGGGCATCACAAAACTTTCCAGCAAAAGCAACGGAACGAAGCCGCCACCACTGCAGCAGAGGCAGACAACCAGGTGCTGACAAACCAACCTGCTTGATCTTTCAGTATCCGCAACTTTCGGTATCCGCAAGCAGATCGACGCCTCTGCAACCGCTAAATTTGCGGCATAATACGATAGAGGGCCAACATCCGTACCTGGGCGTGCTGCCTACCTCTACCCGGGGGCTGCCCCGTTCCGTTATATCCTCCAGTCCACCTTTGGGGGCAGCCCTGCGCCAGGGCCTATCTCCGCGACCAGAGAGGCCGGGCGCAGAGCAGACCGACTGGAACCAGGTTCGGCAGTCGGTCTGTGCGAGTCAAGGCTTCTCGATGGGCGCGCGCACCATATTCCCCCATTCGGTCCAGGAGCCATCGTAGTTGCGCACGCGTGGGTAACCGAGCAGTTGCGTCAGCACAAACCACGTATGGGCGGAGCGCTCACCGATGCGGCAGTAAGTAATCACATCCTTGTCGGGTGTGATCCCCTGCTCGCTATAGAGCTTCCGCAACTCTTCCGCGGACTTAAAGGTCCCATCGGGGTTGGCAGCCATCGACCAGGGAATATTTTTCGCCCCGGGAATATGTCCGCCACGCTGAGCCCCTTCCTGCGGATAGTTTACCATATGAATGAGCTCGCCGGTATACTCCTGGGGGGAGCGCACATCGACCAGGCCATAGCCAGGCTTGTGCAACGTCGCCAGCACATCTTCACGGAAGGCCCGGATCGACTCATCTGGCTCCGGCGCCTGATAATCGCTCGGCTCATAATGGGGCACCTCCTTGGTCAGCGGTCGCCCCTCGGCCTCCCACTTCTGGCGGCCACCATTCATAATCTTCAGATTCTTATGGCCATACATGGTAAACAGCCAGAAGCTATAGCAGGCATACCAGTTATTGCGATCGCCGTAGAGCACCACCGTCGTATCGTTCCGAATGCCCCAACGACGCATCAGGCGCTCAAAGCCCTCGCGATCAACAAAGTCGCGCGTTATTGGGTTCTGAACATCGACGTGCCAGTCCAACTTCACCGCGCCCGGAATATGGCCGGTCTCGTAGAGGAGCACATCCTCATCGGCCTCGATGATGCGCACATTGGGATCGTTGAGATGCTCCGCCACCCAGTCTGTTTCTACCAAGACTTCGGGGTGAGCATAGCCAGCGGGCGAACTCTGGCCCTGGCCCGCCGTTGTAGCCTCTGTCTCTGGCATAGGATCGTCCTCCCTCCTCCATTACGGATACGAATTCCAACAGCATACCAAGTACAGGCATCTATCTACCTGCCTGCCTGGCGCGCCGCGGCCCTTACCTCCCTGCCGCTCAACGGCAAGGAGGAGACCGCTGCTCGCAGCAAGCACCTCGGCACGCGTAGCCCGCTGGCAGGCGAGGCTGTCGCTGCCAGCACAGCCGTCCGCGCGCTCAGGCGGTAGTTGACTATGTCAATCCAGTTTCTATTCTACCGCAGCCCGGGACCCAAGGCAAGCCAGACTCAGGCTTTTGAGGCAGAAGCGTGCTTTTGCGTGAGCAGCGAGACGAGGGAGGGACAAGCCCTCACTCTAGCAAGGCCCTCAGCCGCTCAGCCAGGGCTGTATTCCGCTGCGCTACGCGGTCATTGCGAATGGCCTGCTCCAGGGCCTGGGGCTGGCCCACCAGAACACAGAGCCGTCTGGCGCGCGTGATCGCTGTATAGAGGAGATTTCTCTGCAGAAGTGGGCCATGCTGCAAGAAGAGCGGGATGATCACCGCCGGGTACTCGCTTCCCTGACTCTTGTGAATCGTGATAGCGTAAGCCAGCGTCAGCGCATCTAATTCGGCAAACTCATACTGGACCAGCAGGGGGCCGGCCTCCTCCTGAAACTCCACCGTCACAGTAGCGGTCTGATGATCAATGCGGCGTATCCAGCCCACATCACCATTGAAGACCCCCTTGTCGTAGTCGTTGCGCACCTGCATCACCTTATCACCGATGCGCAGGTGGTGTTTCCCTAGCAGCAATTCGCCCTCTGAATGCGGGTTCAGCCGCTGCTGCAGTAGCTCATTGAGGCTGATCACGCCGAGTGGCCCGCGATAGATCGGGGAGAGTACCTGGATATCTGCACGTGGATTGAGATGGTAGCGGGCCGCCAGACGCTGCTCTACCAGATCAAGGATCAGGGTACGAGCCCGCAGCGGATCGTTCTCGCGCAGAAAGAGGAAGTCGCTACCTTCCTCATTCTTCACCACGGGCAAGAGACCAGCGTTAACGCGGTGGGCGCTGACCACGATGCGGCTCTGGCGAGCCTGGCGAAACAGCTCGGTCAGGTGTGTGGTAGGGATGACGCCGCTGCGCAGGAGATCACGCAGTACGTTGCCTGGACCAACCGATGGGAGCTGATCAGCGTCTCCAACGAGCAACAGATGTGCTTCTGGAGGCAGAGCCTTGAGCAGGTGATAGAAGAGGAGGATATCGACCATTGAGCACTCATCGACAATCACAAACTGGCAGCTCAGGGGGCGCTCCTCGTGGCGCTGGTAGGCTCCATCATGAGGCGTATACTCGAGCAGACGATGCAGCGTCTGGGCGGGCAGGCCCGTCGCCTCGCTAAGGCGCTTGGCAGCGCGCCCGGTGGGAGCTGTGAGTGCCACCTCCACGCGCAAGCGGCGCAAGAGCAGCAGCAGCGCCCGCAGCGATGTTGTTTTCCCTGTGCCGGGGCCACCAGTCAAAATACTGACCTTGCACGTAAAGGCCGTTTGCACGGCCTCGCGCTGCCGCGGCGTGAGCTGGAGCTGGCGCTTGACTTCCAAGTGATGAAAGACCTGCCCCCAGAGAGCTGGCGAGACGGCTGGCAGGCGGCTGGGCGTCCGCAGGAGCCGCTTGAGCAAGCGAGCAGAGCCGCGCTCGGCATGCCAGAAAGGGCCATAGTAGATCCGTCGCTGGGCGGCTCCAAGAGAGGCAGGCGAAGCCGTCGCTGTCTGATCTGGATCCCCATCCGCTTCTCTCTTAAGCGACGCGGCGGGTACTGAGCCGTTGGGGAGTGAGCAGACGAAGGTCAACGAGGGGGAGCCTTCATCTTGCCTGCTCCTCTCCTCGCTGGACAGGGCTGGCTCAATAAAAATCTCGCCTTCCTGCTGACCCTGTTCCAGGGCCTGTTCCAGGGCCGCGCGGGGCACCTGCAGCATACGTGCCGCCTCGCTCAGCAGCTCCTCCTCTGGCAAATAGCAGTGGCCGGCCTCGTTAGCTGCCTGCGCCAGCACGTAGGTCAGGCCCGTCACCAGGCGCGGCAGACTGTCGCGCGGCAGGCCCAACCGGCTCGCGATCTCATCAGCCGTTCGGAAGCCGATGCCATACACATCCTGGACCAGCCGATAGGGATTCTCGCGCACCACCTTAACGCTCTCTGCTCCATACTGACGGTAGATGCGATTAGCCAGATGCAGCGCAATGTCATGAGTCTGCAGAAAGAGCTGCACCTCTTTCATTTCCTGCTGCTGCGTCCAGGCGGCGATAATGCGCTCGCGGTCCTTCTCGCTCAGGCCGCGCACCTCAGCCAGACGCTCTGGCTGCTGCTCGATAATCGCGAGCGTCTGCTCGCCAAAGTGCTCGACAAGCGTGCGTGCTTTTTTGGGGCCAATACCTTTAATCAGGCCGGAGCTCAGGTAGCGAATAATCCCCTCGGTACTCGTTGGCAGGCGCTGGCTAAAGCTCGTCACATGCAACTGGTGGCCATAGCGCGGGTCATATTCCCAGATACCTTCTACGGTAAGCACCTCGCCGGCGCGCACGCCCGGCAGGATGCCGACGATAGTCAACAGGCCATCGCGAGACGAACGGGACAGGCCGCGACCAGTACTCGTGCTGGGGCGAAAACGTGCAACGGTGTAGTGTGTTTCCTCGTTATGAAAAACGATGCTCTCAACAGAGCCTTCAAGGATAGGCATGCCTGGCGCTTCCAGGTCAGGTTGAAGTCGTAGTCGTCAGCCTGCCACTGGGGCAGCGGTGCAAGCAAGCAGACAGACGAGGTAAAGGCCGCCACATGTCCTCTCTATCTTAGCCTGACGCCGTGGCCCTGTCAACCGCGCGGGCTGCAGTCGGGAGAGGCAGGCCTCTCCTCCGCGGCGGCTGACCAATCGGGCTATTGGTGAAGGAACCAATACTGATGAGGGCAGTCGGCGTCTTATAATGAACTCGTATATATTTCCTAATGACGGGATAGCTCACGCTGCGATGTCCGAGGCATTAGTAGAACTGGCCATAGGCATGGATCTTCACGCTCTTCAAGTTGGTGGTCACTACTACCACGCTTCTGCTAGCGCTTCTTGTAGTGCGGCAAGGATAGAGAGTCGATGCAACTAACCTCGACCAATGGCCCGGGCCAGAGGGAAAGGACTCAATGGAGAGTAAGGTGACCTATCGCCAGCAGTACACGCGCTGCGGCAAGCAGCGCTGCCGGAAATGCCGTGAGGGCGCTGGACATGGCCCTTACTGGTACGCCTACTGGAGCGAGAACGGGCGGACCGTTAGCAAGTACATTGGGGCACAGTTACCAGCGGAGGTAGAGCAGGCAGGTCAACGGCTGTCGGCGGTCTCGGTCTCTGCGCGACGCGCGCCAGCTTCGGCGGGCGGTCGTGCTGTCCCTACCGGCGAGCGCGAGCGGCGCAGTGGACGGAGCGAGACCAGCAGGCCACTGCTGCGCATTTACGTCCTGGGTCAATTTCGCGTAGAGCGGCGCAGCGGCAGCGGCTGGGTTGAAGACGATGGGCGGCGCTGGCAGCGGCGACGGGCCCGCGCTCTGCTGGGGTGCCTGTTGTGCCATCCTCTGCGGCGGATGGGACGAGAGCAGGTCATGGAAGCACTCTGGCCAGATCCCGATCTCGACAGCGAAACGGCGGCCAATCGCCTCAATGGGGCTGTCCATGAGCTGCGTCTTCTCCTGGAGCCGGAGATCCGGCGCCCGGCCTCTTCGACGCTGCTGCGCCTCCAGCATGAAGTACTGGAACTAGCCGATAGTAGCGTCATCTGGGTCGACGCCGACGAATTTGAGCACAAAATCAAACTGGCTGAGCAGTCCACTGATCCGCTGCAGGTTGAGCGCCTGCTAGAGGAAGCGACGGCCCTCTATCGTGGCGATTTCCTGGTCGAGGAGCTGTATTCGGAATGGGCTCAGCCTCGCCGTGAGGCGCTGCGCCGTCGCTGGATGGGGGCTTTGCTCCAACTGGCTGAGTTACGTGCCAAACGCGGGGCATTGTCCAGCGCGATTGAGCCGCTCGATCGGCTGCTGATGAGCGATCCAACTCACGAGACGGCCGTACGTCAATTGATGATGGTCCTGATGGGTCTGGATCGCCGTGTAGAGGCCTTGCAGGCCTATCAGCGTCTGACTGAGGTGCTGGAGCGCGAGTATGGCAGCGAACCGCTGCCAGAGACCCGGCGCCTGTACGAGGCACTGCGCAACGGCGAGCTGATGCCGGCTACCTCTGCGGCCTTCCTGACAACGCTCGCCGCACCCGGGGCGGCTCCTGCCTCGGCGCGTTCGGCTCCCTCTGTCGCTCTTCAGACCAGCACCGACGCTGATAAAGGCTCGTCGCCGGCGACCACTCGCCCGGCTGGGGAGGGCCTGGCAACACGAGCCGTGGCGAATCCACACTTCCCTTCGGGGCGCCGCAAGCGGACGCCCTTGATCGGGCGCGAGCGTGAGTTAGCGGTGATGCGACAACTGCTCTCTCATTGGCACCCTGCCAAATCCACAGAGAAGGCTGATGAGCAGGCAAGTGCCGTTGCAGCGGCGGCAACGGCTCAGCCGCTGTCGCCATCACCGTTGTCGCTCTCGCCATCTCACTTCGTGCTCTTGACTGGAGAGGCGGGCATCGGTAAAACGCGACTCGCCGAGGAGTTGAGCGATGAAGCCGGGCACCAGGGTTGGCAGGTTGTCTGGAGCCGTTCCTATGAGCAGGAAGGGGCTATTCCTTATTGCCCCTGGGTCGAGCTGCTGCGCACCCTCTTGCAGAGTCGGCTCGCTGACCGCACGCTCTCAACGGCTCAGGTGCTGACAGAACTGGGCCTTTCTAGTTCTCATTTGCAGCGTCTCTGTACCTTGTTGCCAGAACTCTATGAGCTGCTGCAGCCGTCGGTGGCTCCCCTGGCCATGCCGGTCGAGCAGGAGCGGCTCCATCTCTGGGAAGCCACGCTGAGTCTGCTCACGGCCCTCAGTCGGCGGGCTCCACTCTTGCTGGTGCTTGATGACCTCCACTGGGCCGATGAAAGCAGTCTTGAGCTGCTCAGCTATCTGGCACGCCACCTGCGCGAGCAGCCGATTCTGCTCTTGGGAACCTGCCGCGATATGGAGCTGCTCCCTAGCCATGCGCTGCGCACGCTCATCAACGATCTCCAGCGTGAGCAGGTCCTCTTGACGCTGGCGATCCAGCCGCTGTCAGCGGCTCAGATCGCGCAGCTTGTGTCCCATTTGCCTGCCCGTCTTGTACACAGTATTCAGACGCAGGCCGATGGTAATCCCTTCTTTGCCGAAGAGCTGGCGCGCTACCTGGAGCGCGAAGCCAGCGAGGGGGGCCCGGCTTCGACTGGACCGACGGTAGCAGGAGAGGGCCGGCTTGCGTTGCCCGCCACGATTGCCGCTGTACTTGACCGGCGCCTCAGCAAACTCAGCGTGGCCTGCCAGATGCTCCTGAGCAAGGCGGCGGTCTTTGGGGCTCCCTTCGAATTCAACCATCTGCTCTTTATGGACAGTGGCCAGCTTCCTCACCCGAGAGAAGAGCAAGTCCTTGATCTGCTGGAGGAGGCCCTGCGCGCAGGCCTGCTCATTGAAGAAGAGAACGGCAGGCAGGTCAGTTACCACTTCTGGCACCCGCTCATTGAAAGCCACCTCTATCAGAGTCTCTCGGTGGCGCGCCGCATCCAGCTCCATCGTCGGGCGGCTGATGCCCTGCTGACGCTCAATCCCCAGCGCGAGGAAGAGGTAGCGGCGGCTGTCACCTATCATTTGATTCGGGGGGCCAGCGATGGCCAGCGCATTGCTCGCTACGCGGAGCGGGCCGCGAATCGCGCGTACCGGCTTGCCGCCTATGGCGAGGCCCAATACTATTATCGCCTGGCTCTGCTGGCCCTGGCCGGGGCTCCGCCTCCGCCTCCCCTGGAGCGCCAGGCCGTGGTGAGCGCCGACTATTTGCCGCCCGAGGCCGATGCCGAGCCGGCTCCCTCGCTTGACCAGCTTCTGCCAAGCGCCGGTGAGGAGGAGCTCCTGCACTTTGCGCGCCTTCTGGAGCATGTCTGCGAGTGCTGCATGATGCAGGGGAACTACAGCGAGGCGCGTCGCCTCTATGCGCGCGTTCTCGCCCTGCGCCAGCGCTCCTTGCAGGTCTGGGAGCGTCAGCAGCAGGCAATGCCGGACAGCGACCAACTGCAGAAGCGGCGGCAACGTGAGGCCCAGATCCAGGCGATCATCTGGCGCGAAATGAGCCTGGCCTGGCTCAGAACCGGCGATTTTGCTCAGGCCCGCCTCTGCCTCGAAGAGGGGAAGCGGGCTTTGCGCGAGGCCGATGCTCTGGAGAGTCCTGCCAGCGCCTGCTTGCTCTTACAGGAAGGCAATCTATCGGCGCTGGAGGGGAACTATGATGAGGCGCGGCGCCAGGTTGAGCAAATGCTGACCATGCTGGAGAAGGCGATAGGCAGTGAGCCGACACCGCTGGCCACCAGGCAGGAGCTACCGACGCTGAGCGAACGTGCGATTGCTGGTGATCCGCTGGAGCTGGGCCATGCCCACGAGACCCTCGGAGTGATTGCCGCGCGGCTGGGTCATCCTGGCGAGGCTTTGCAGCACTTACATACAGCCCTCACTATCTATGAGCAACATGAGTGCCTGATGGCTATGGCGCAGATCTGCGGCAACCTGGGCGCAGCTCATGCGCTGGTGGCCGACCATCAGGCGGCGCGGGCCTACATGCGCCGGGCCTTGGAGTTGACAGAGCGCACCGGTGATCTCCCTAATATGGCCTTTGTCACGGGCAATCTGGGCGAGTTGGCGCGGCGCTGTGGAGATCTGCGCGAAGCTGAAGCCTGCTTTCGGCGCAGTCTGGCCCTCGCCGAGCGGACGCAGGAGCGCGAGCACATGGCCTGGTGTAATATTGCGCTAGCTGAGACGCTGCAAAGCGCTGGCAAGCTCGATGAGGCCTTGCGGTGCCTCCAGCGCTCCTTACTGACTGGACGGGCCATCGGTCACGCTCGCACGGTGGCTCACGCCCGCATTGTGCTGGCCGAGATACGCCTAGCCCAGGCTAGCGCCACCTGCCTGTCTTACTTGCGACAACAACCGCTTCCTTCTGTTGATGGTGACGATCACCGGCTTCTTCAGAACAACTGTCGCGAGAGTTGTCCTTATCGGCGCTTGCTCCTACGAGGACAACGAGCTTTAGAGCGGGCGCTACGCTATGAGGGGCTAGATGCTGAGGTCGCGCTAGAGGGGCGCTATCTGCAAGCCAGCGTTGCTTTTTTACTCAATCGCTTAGAGGCCGCCAGACAGGTGACCTTGGATCTGCTCGCTATTGCCGATCGTCAGGAGAATCGTCTGACACTGGGCCATGCGCATCGGCTGCTGGCGCGCATCCTGGCGGTGCAAGGAGAGGCAGCGGCGGCGGCCGCGCACTTTGAGCAGGCAGCGCGGATCTTTGAAGCGAGCGAGCTAACCCTTGATTATGCGCGTACTCTCCATAGCTATGGCGCCTATCTGGCTCTCCTCGGCGCAGAGCGAAACAGGGGTGAGCAGCTTGCACGGGCCTTTTCCTACCTGAGAGAGGCGCAGGTCCTCTTTGAACGCGCCCAGGCTGCCATTGACCTCCAGTGGGTCGAAACCCTCCTTGCCTCCTGGCCTGCGCGGCCATTGCTCTCGGCCGCCCTAAAAGCCATGCCGTGAGCGCGCCGTTGTAGCTTGTCTCTGTGGCGGGCCTCTACTCTGGGGCCAGCGCGCCAGGTTGACACTGCCTGACGAGCGGCCATACAATGAGAGTGCAGATCAGAAGTGAAGGCGTCGACAGGGGGAGGAGGTTTCCCCTGTACTCTGTGGCTAGCCGCCTGCGGCCCGATACTGCCTTTCAAGAGTCAGGCGCTATCGTAGTGGGCGTGGTCAGCGCGCTGACTCGGCCGTCGGCGGCAGACCATGCCCCAGGTAAAGGAGCCGATCGACTTGAGCGACGTTCGTGAGCAAAGGCCAACCGCTGAGGAAGAGCTGCTGACCTTACGACAACTGGTGCAGGTCCAGCGTGAGCTTGAGGAGCAAATCAATCGGGTCTTTGCCCCGGAGGACGAGGCGCTGCGCTATGCCCTGCAGGCCAGCGCGGAGGCCGGTCTACCGCACATCAATATTTCTCCTATTGAGGGCAAGCTCCTGCAGTTTCTGGCTCTGGCCTGCCGGGCGCGTACCATCCTTGAGATTGGCACCCTGGGAGGTTATAGTGGCCTCTGGCTAGCGCGGGCCCTGCCGGCGGATGGGCGCCTGATCACGCTGGAGCTGAACCCTCACCATGCCAGCGTCGCCCGCCGCGTTTTTGAGCATGCTGGAGTGAGCGATCGCGTCGAGATTCGCCTTGGGCGGGCCTTAGAGCTATTGCCCGCGCTTGTCAGCGAAGGTGCAGGACCATTTGACCTGATCTTTATCGATGCCGACAAGGCCCCCTATCCACGCTACCTCGACTGGGCCTTGCAGCTCAGCCGTCCCGGGAGCATCATTGTCGCCGACAACTGCCTGCGCGATGGGCGTTTCTTTCGCGAGCCGCTGGATGAGGTCAGCGCGGGCATCTTTGAATATTGCCAGCGCATAACGACTGATCCACGCCTCTTCTCGCTGGCTCTCAATATTGACTCTGGCTATCGCGATGGGCTGACGGTGACATTGGTGCGCGAGGTATGAGCGCAGGAGCAAGCAGCCACCAGGGCACAGCGGCCATTACCATTATCGGTGGCGGCATCATGGCTGCCACCCTGGCCTATCAGCTCGCCCGACGCGGCATACGCGAGGTAGTCGTGCTGGAGCGCGAGACGATAGCCTCTGGCTCGATTGGACGCGCTACAGGGGGACTGCGTCAGCAGTTCGCCGACGAGCTAGATATTCTCTTTGCGCGCGAGGGCCTGCGCTTCTATCAGCAGTTTATTGCGGAGATGCAAGCCGAGACAGCGCGCGCTGCTCCACCGCCTCCCCCTTTCTATCAGCATGGCTACCTGTTCCTGGTGAGCGATGATGAGCGTTGGCGGGCCATGCAGGGCTACGTCGCACTACAGCGGCGGCTCGGCGTCCCCACTGAACTGCTGACGCCGCAAGAGGTGGCTGCGCGCTGGCCGGAGCTGCGGCTGGTTACAGCGGATCTCTACGGGGCCAGTTTCTGCCCCACCGATGGCTACACTGATCCAGCGGCAATGACACGCGCCCTCCTGGGGGCGGCGCGTCGACTGGGCGTCAGCGTCTACGAACAGAGTCCTGTTGTGGCCATTGAAGTGGTCCAGAGACGGGTACAGGCCGTACAGACCCCGCAGGGAAGATTGGTCACACCGCTGGTAGTCAACGCCACCGGAGCCTACGCGGCCCTGACGGCGCGCCTGGTAGGGATCAACGATCTCCCGGTCTATCCGCTGCGACGTCAGCTCTACCTTTGCGAGGCGGTTGCTGGACTCCCGCAGGCACTACCGATGGTAGTAGACCAGGCGACAGGCTTTCATTTTCGCTGGCGCGATGATGGGCTTCTGCTGGGCCTGCCGCACCGCCCCTCTCCCGAAGAGGAGGCGGCCAGCCAGGCACTGGCGCCGGAGGCCTTTGATCTGAGGCTTGACCCAGCCGTCTGGTCCCAGATCGAGCGCGTCATTGAACGCCGCGTGCCCGTGCTTGCCGGCCTGCGCCTGCGACGCGCCTGGGCTGGTCTCTATGAAATGACGCCGGACGAGCATCCCGTATTGGGTCCTACCGAGGTGGAGGGTTTCCTCTGTGCCTGCGGCTTCTCCGGGCATGGCTTCATGCACGCTCCGCTAGCGGCGCAGCTTCTGATCGACTACCTAACCACTGGCAAGAGCAGCGCGCTAGATATTGCTCTGTTCAGTCTGCGGCGCTTTCGAGAGGGCCGCCTGCTATCTGCAACGCGGCTGCTCTAGATAGATAAAGGAGAGGCGATGACGATCGATACCGACTTTCATAGCCATGTGTCCCGTAGTTCGGCCAGAGCGATGGTGAGTGAGGCAAAGGAACAAGGCTTGCGCGTGTTAGGTCTCTCTGAGCATGTGTTTCAGATGCGCGAGGTGCGTCCGCTGCTTGCTCATATGCCGCTAGAAGGGCCGGAGATGGCCCTTGTGGACTATATTGAGGCAGTGCACGAGGCGGGGCAGGCCCTGCAGTTCGATGTCCGTCTGGGTTTGGAGGTCGATTTTATTCCGGGCAAAGTTGAAGCGGTGCGTGAATTGCTGCAGGGCTATCCCTGGGATTTTCTCATTGGCTCGGTGCATGAGATTGATGGCAAGCTGCTTGAGAACGAAGAAGGCTGGGGCGAAGCGGCGGAGGCAGAGCAGGCCTGGCATCGCTATATGGAGCTGTTACGCCAGGCTGTGCGCTCGGGCTTCTTCAGCGTGGTCAGCCATCCTGTGAGATTGTTTGTGGAGAATCCCCATCTGCCGGCTACGATCGATGAGGAGCTAGAGCAGCTTGCCGCTGAAGCCGCTCGCTGCGATGTAGCCCTCGAGGTCAATGGCTTCGACGTGGCCACCTATCCCCACGTTGTGCGCCGTCTCGTACGGGCCTGCGCTCTACAGGGCGCGCCGGTTAGCGTTGGCTCCGATGCTCACTATCCATCGAGCCTGGCCAATAGTCATGAGGCCAGTGAGCGCCTGCTGCGGGAAGCAGGCATCCATCGGGTACGCATCTGGCGCAGCATGGTGGCTGAGGAGTATCGCATCTAACTAAAGCTACGCCTGAGTGAACTGAAGAACAAGGCCATACTGTCATAAGAAGCTAACCTTCTTCCCACTCGCCTGCGAACACGGCAGCCACCTACGGGAGCCGCGGATGAGCTGATCTACATGATCGGCGGCAACTAGATCAGCTCATCCGCGTGGGAGGTTGCAGGGAAAAGGAATGATAGCGCTTTCAGGCTGGCGGATAGCGATTATAGCCGACCAGCCGATTGGTGGTGATCGTTTGAGCTGAGAGCTGCTGACCATTATCCAGGTTATAGGCCAGCAGCGAGGCATGGCCATCGGCGTAGTGAGCCTGCACGACTAGATGATGGCCATAGGGGGCGAGGGCCACATTGCTCTCACAGATCAGCTCAGGGTCGACCGCGGCCGCTTGAGCCTGCGTGCTCCTCTCGGAGCAGAGGGCCCGGGCACCGGGGGCCGCGTCCTGCAGCAGTACTTGATCTTGTGCAGGAGTCAGACCCAGTTTCACTACCTCAAAGCTCCCCTGACTATAGCGCATAATCATGAGTGAGTTATCTGCCGCGTAGCCAATAGGGATGCCCCAGGGGCGCAAGCGATGGCGGTTCCCTCCATCGCTGTCAACGGCATAGATGCCCGGGGCCTCCGAATGATAATTGACATAGTAGATGGTCCGTCCGTCGGGGCTGAGCCAGAAATCAGTACTGGCCCTGGGCACCGGCGGCGTAATCGCCTCTCGATCTTCAACGCCGCTCCCCAATGGCAACCGGAAAAGCGCTTCCTGATTGCTATTGAGGCGCTGCACGAAGTACACGTACGGTGAACTGTAGAAGGCCAGGCGCGCATCGGGCAGCGAAGCCATAACCACTTTGGATTGTGCCTGCTTCACATTGACGCGCAGCAGAGCTGTGGGCGTATTGAGCAGCAGCGTCTGAGAGTCGAGCCAGATGGCATTCCCGCCGCTGCCAGCGATATGGTATTGAAAGCGCGTGAGCGGCGGGGTCGCCCGCAGATCCACGACATAGTAGTCCGTCTGGGCCGTGCTCGGGACATGATAGGCCAGCGAGCTGCCATCAGGGGAGATGCCATCGATCTCCGTCTGCGGGGGCATCGCTGAAAGCAGCGACTGCAAATGACCAGTGGCATAGTTGTAGTTGCTGACGACGATGCGCCCGTTCTGATCACTAGAGACCACCAGCAAGCCATTCCAATCATTGGAGGACGTGAAATCTCCTGGGATCTGCGCCTCCGCAGGCGTAGGCGTTGCCTCGCCACTCACCGGCAACTGGTCCCAGCCAATCAATTGAGGAGCGCCAGCGCGCGTCATCTGGCTGGCTGGCACTGACAGCAGCAGCTTCTGCGCATGCGTTGTCAGGTTAGTGGCCCACAAGCGCAGCGAATGGTCAGGATAGAGAGCCTCGGTCAGCAGGGCCCAGCCATAGGGAGCAAGGGCTAAGCCATCAGGCAGAACACTGCTAGCACCGGGGGCAGCATTAACCACCACAAGCTGATCTTGTTGGGGCGTATCCCCCAGCTTCCTGACCTCAAAGGCTCCGTGGGCTTTCTGCAGGAACAGCAAACGATTATCATCAGCGAAACCGAGCGGAATCCCGTGCCGGTTGAGCGCGCGCCGGTTGCTGCCATCGCTATCGACCATATAGAGCGTAGCCTCCAGACCGCGGCCCACGCTGTAGTAGATCACCGAGCCGGTTGGGCTGAGCAGCCAGGCATTGCGGCTACTGGCTGTAGTAGGAGAAGACTGGCTCTGGTTCCCCACGAGCGGGCGGGAGGCAATAGAACGAAGATCCTCATTCGCCAGATCCAGCCGATAAAGCACCTCCTGGCTGCCTTCCTGGCGGGTGAAGAACAAGAAATCATTGTAGTAGAATGTGAGCGTACTCCCCTGCAAGAGAGGCGATGAGTAGATCGGCTCACTGGTACCGGAGAGATTCACCAGGAAAAGCTGGCTGCCAGCATCGATGAGCAGATGACGGTCATCGGTTGTCCAGACCGCGCTTGGGCGGCTGCAATTGCAGCTAAAGATCGGCTCAGATTGCGAGAGCGTACGGAAGAGGAGGGCTTTCCCTGCTGTCTGGTGATACAGGAGATCGCGCCCGCTATGGGCGATCCCGTCGACAGCAGAAGTCGCATCGCAGCAAGCAGTAGTCAGGAGACGCTTTTGCCCACTGAAGGGATCATAATTATAAAGCGGGTAGCGACCGGCGCTGTCGGGAACGGGATCGACCATCATGAAGGCCTTCCAGGCCAGGCCTTGATAGGTGGCCCTGAGAGAGACAGCCGTCGGAGAAGAGGAAGCGGGCGTTTGAGAGGCAGAGTGGCGCAGCAGAAGATACCCAAAGCTACCCGTCGCCAAGAGCACCACGAGGATGACCGCTACCAGGGCCAGGGTTTCCAACAGCGAAGAGCGCCGCGAGGGCTGGGCAAAAGGGGGATGTTGAGAAGGCAGCTCGGGAAGCCGACTAAGCACTGCGAAAGGCAGCCGGCGGTGATGATTCCCTCCGGCATGGTCAGCCTGATCAGCCGCTGCCAGAGCTTCGTTGGTAGCCTGAGCCTGACCGGAACGAATGATCTGCAAGATCAGCTCCTGAGTAGAAGGCGTACGACGCTCGGCCTCCTCCAAGAACTGGCGCAGCAGTCGGCGCTGCTGGTCACGCTCATGGCGGGCCTGGTCTACCAAGGTAGCACAGACCTGGCATTCAGACAGGTGGCGCCGCAGACGGCCAAGCAGCTCAAACTCATCGCGCGAAGCAGAGGACGGCCGTGGCCCGTCCTCACCGCTGGTCGGTGTCATTGGCGCATCAAGCTCATCGAGTAGACGCAGACAGTGGATGCTGAGAGGACATGATGGTGAATCAGGTCGCTCTTTTCGCTTCATGACTGGCCTCCTCGATCAAGCCGCTTGTAGACCTGTTGAAATGCCTGACGTGAGCGGGCCAGGCGGCTGCGCACGGCTGACAGCGAATCCTGCATGATCTCAGCGATCTCTCGATAGGAGAAACCCTCAGCATCTAAAAGCAGGCAGGCTGCGGAAGCTGGAGGGAGCTGAGCCAGCACACGGGCCACAAGGTCCCGCTCCATGACCTGCTCTTCGAACCGCTCGTCGCTGACAAGAGCCTCCTCGGGAGGGGTCTCTGAGAGATCGTCACCCTGGTTGGTTGAGCTGGTGAAGGGAACCCAGGTGATGCGACGGCGACGGCGCCACTCACTACGCAGCTGGTTCAAGGCAATGCGATAGATCCAGGGAGCAAACTGCAGCTCCTCCCCCTTCATCCGTGGCAAAGCGCGAAAAGCTGCCAGGAAAGTTTCCTGGCAGAGATCCTGGGTTAATTGCACATCGTGTGTGAGACTATAGAGCATGCGCCTGATGCGCGGCTCATAATAGAGCACGAGAGCCTCGAAGGCTGCTGTTGAGCCGTGGCACGCCTCGATCGTCAGCCGAGACTCGTCTTCCAGAGTCTTCATACGCCCCATCACCAGGTGAAAGGAAAATTGGGTCCCTCACAGGGGATAATGCACGGGCCGGTCGTTTTGTTGCAGCCGAGTAAACCTGGCCAGAAAAAAGAGCGTCGACGGGCGAGAGCGGCCTACTCGGCTGAGGGCGAGTCAGGAGCCTGGCGCGGTTCTGTTCCGGGCAAGGTTGCCAGCGAGGAACGCACCTCAACATAGCGCGCGAGGATAAAAACCACATCGGACAGGCGATTCAAATAGCGGATCACTTCGCCGTTGTGGATCACACCATCGTGGAGCAATTTCACCGCCAGGCGCTCAGCGCGGCGGATCACCGTGCGAGCAAAATCGAGCGCAGCCCCATCGGGGGTATCGCCGGGGATAATAAACCGGTTAGGAATCTCCACCTCGCGCTTCAGTTGCTCGGCCTCGGCCTCCAGGCGCTGCACGTGCTCGGCAGTGATGCGCAGCCCAATTTTCTCATAGTTTTCAGGGGGCGTGGCCAGCTCACCCATTAACAGATAGAGATCCTGCTGAAGGCGATAGATAAGATCCTTGACCCGTTGATCACGGGCCACAGCGCGCGCCAGGCCTAGCGCCGACGTTGCTTCATCAACCGTACCGAAGGTCTCGGGGCGCGGATCATACTTTGGAACACGCTGTTCCCCGAGCAAGCCGGTATAGCCGGTATCGCCACCGTGGGTTGTCACTTTGGCCATTGCTTGCCACTCTCCTCTCTTGCTTGTCTGCTCGCGTGCTCTCGCTGGCGGCGCAGCGCCGCAGGGCGACCAGCCAGCACGGCGAGCGTGCTCTGTCTGTACCGTAACGGGAGCTGAGGCTCAGTATCGCGCTCTTCGTGGCCTGAGCAGGCCTGGACTGCCTTCTGCTCCTCACTAACTATAGCACAGATCACTGTTCCTCGGTACGACCACGGTAGCGATAGGCACGGCTCACGCGGCGCCAATCCAGCTCACGCCCGCGTACGGGACGTTCCTCGTCCAACGGCTCCAGCGTATTGGTAGCCAGAAAGCGGCGGCGCAGATTAGAGAGATCGATTTGTTCATCGGGGGGGAAAAAAGCGCGGTAGAGCAGCGTGGCCTCAGCCAGGGTCAGGGTGCCGTCCCCGCTCGGTGGCTCACGGAGAGCGCGCAGGGGACGTGTCTCCTTACTCAGGGTGGTATGGGTCTCCTGGCGCCACCACTCGATGCTATCACGACGAGGGGTAGCCATATCGGCCAGATAGCGCAACACCAGTTCGGGGTTCCGTTGAATCTCGGAGCGCAGGGTATTCAGCGCCATCTCTAAGACGGGGCGGGCCTCGGGATCAAGCTGGCGTTGACCAGACTCGACCTCGGCCACTGGGGTCCACTGAACGCGCAGGCTGGGAACCGGGTGCCGGTGCAAATTAGGGCGCAGCTCATCACGGTTGGCTCGCAGGAGCACGCTGTGGATCAACGAGACAGCGGCCCCCTGCTCGGCGCTCCCCCATACATAGACCTGCTGCTCTACCCAGCCTGCTTTTAGCTGCAATAGGGAGGCATCATCGGGCCAGAGCAGCACGGCCTGTAGCGTGCGGAGCACCGCCTCAGTCACAGTCTCATTGCTGAGAACAAGGCGCATAGGCGGCCCCCACGGCCCTTCACGCAGCAGCACCCAAAGCGTCCAATCGCGAATAGCAAAGATCACCACACCAGCAGTGACCATTAAACGGCGGGGGCTATTGTCGCGTACGGGCCGCGCAGGGATCGAGGAATTTGACCCTGAGAGCGGTGTATTCACGCTTCTTCTTGTGTCCCCCTGTCCGTGGCAAGCTTTGACCCGGCCATATGTAGCTGATTCTACCCGCTCTTGTCGACGGACGCAAGCCTGCGCTGGCCCGGCTGCCGTGCTCTCTTCCGGCCTGTGCTCTTGGATGCCGCCTTTGAATCCAACGGCTGTTAGCTTGTCTCGTGGTCTCTGGCCCTCGCCGGGAGGATGCCGGAACGCTGAAGCGAGAGGTAGCCAGGGGTTGCGTCCTCGTGCTTCGTGTGGGCAAGGAAATACCCACTATCTGGTGACCTCTGCCTGACGTGGAGAAGTGATAAGGAAGGGAGGAAAGGCCAGGGTGAACGTCTGAATAGAGTAATCCCGTTCAAGATGCGTAGGGCAACTTCCACCAGCTCGCCTTTTGCACGCTCGAAGAATGCTTTCTGCCGCAGGCACATTGATTGTGAACGGAGGCGCTTCCGCTCCCTTGTCTTCGCGAGGGGGGCGGCATCTGGCTGAACGGTGGAAGAAGCGGCCTGGTTAAGCGAGCAGGCTCGGGACCGGAAGCCGGTCCTACGTGGCCTGCTCTGCCAGAGGCGAAGCGCTGCTGATATCCTGAACCCCTTGCTTGCTTACTTCACTTCAGCAACAGGAGCCGCAGCAGCTGATAAGTGCCCAGCGCCGATGCCGCGCTAGCAAGCAAGCCCAGCAGCAGGCGATAGCGGTGCAAAGTCTCGCGCAGCGCCAGAGCTTCAGCCCTTGCGTCACCTGTTGTCCGTGTGCGCCGTAGAGATTGGTGCTGCATAACCTCTCCTCCCGCCGCAAGCGGCGAGTGCGATAATCAGAGGAGCATCGGAGCCAGTTGGTTGCTCTCGCTCTCCTCGCTCTACTGTAGATACGGATAAGGGCAAGCCAGAGTTAGAAGCACTAAACCTTTGGGCTGAAAGGGTTGGGCCGCAAGGAAAGACCAACCCTACTGAACAGGCCTTTACTGCCATCTACGCGCAAAAGTCTGGCTGGCCGGCTGGCTAACGAACCAGCGTCCTGCCTCCTGCCTACAACTGACCGGCAACCGTCGAGGGATCAGCCAGTGGCTGATCGGTCTCCGCCGTCCCTGGCGAGAACTCTCCATAGAGAACTAACAGACGGCGGGCGCGAGCATAATCCCGTTCGACCAAGACGCGGAAGATCTGTTCGCAGCTAGCCAGCAGTTCCGCTGCTGTGGCCCGCTTGGCGGCGGTCAATGAACCGAGCAGATCATGACGCCGCGCAGCGCGAAAAAGCCCGTGCAGCTTTTCAAGGCAGTCTCCCAGTTTGGCCTGTGCCTCTTCACTGTGGTCCTCGGCCTCAACCAGAGAGGCCGCAAGGGCCAAGAAGCGCTCGCCCAGTTGGATGACCTGATCATACTCGCGATGACGTGCCTCTAACAATGTCTGCAGCATCCGCTGCTCATCGGCAGGGTCCAGGGCGGTGAGAGCAAAAAGGCAGGCTTCTCCCCCCATCTCGCGTATTTCCTGCGCAAGCTGGCGAAAATGCCTTTCGACCTCCTCAGTGAAAGGCAGAACATAGACCGAGTGCTGAAGAGGGTAGGCTCCGAGATGTTGCAGGCGGCGCCAAACCCAAACCCGTTTTTGTGACGGCTCGCTTGGAACTTTATACGTCAGTTGCAACCAGCGCATACCATTGCGCTCAGACATAGGCTATCCCCCCGGAGGAAATGCCAGTAACATATGTTACTGGCACCAGGTATCTTACTCGAAGAGAGGGGAGGAAGTCAAGCACAATAAGAGAAGGAGAGCATACCAGACAACGAAGCGCCCAAGGCCCGGCTTGTTAGCGCCGAAACCTGAAATGACCGCTCGCTGAGGGACATTCTATACGCTGCCTGGAAGCGACGGAGCGAGTGACCAGCCCGGGCTGACCGTGCTAACGTGGAAAGCCTCAATACTTTCCCAGGCAAAAGGTTTCAATAGCAGCGCCAGGAAAGCCTATAACGCGGGCTATGGTCGGATGAGATCCCTGGGCTGAGGTATGAGGTAGAGCAACCCCGAAGGCTGTGAAAAATGCCAGCCTGTCTGCCTGTCCACCTGTTTGTCGACCGACCAGGCGACCAGGGACCTGATAGTAGGACCCTGGCCGTCTTTCTGTCAGGGCCTGGCGAGCAAGAAGCGAGTTAGCTGGCAGCGTCAGTCAAGTTCAGCCTCCTTCGGCCGGGCTGGGGCCAGCTTCCTCTTTCGCGCTGAGCATGGGAAGGGACTGCGCCAGAGCAATGGAGGCAAGGCCTGCGATTGCACAGGGCAGGCCAAACCAATGGAAAAGCTGGCGAGGACAGAGTGAAACAAGGCGACAAGGCCTTGTCGCCTTTCCAGGCCTCAGCCGGCCATAGCCATGACTTCCCCTGGGATGCCAGCTTACTCGGCCCTTTCTCCTGGCTGTAGCCCGGGAAAGGCCGCCAGGAGTAATCTGGGAAGACAGGGACTCTGATGAGAGTAACATATGTTACTATTCTTATTGACAGGCCACTTGAGAAAAGTGGGAAGAGATTACAACAGATTACAACTAAGAGAGGAGATCTGATCAGCAAGAGTGACCTTCTCTGCTGGGTGGGGCAAACGCGGGCGGGCTGCAGCTAAAGACGGTGGCTGGCCTGGGGCCAGGATTGGAGATGAACTGACCGAGCAGCCAGCCAGCCGTTAGAGGTAGAAGCGAGAGGCCCCGGCGAGACTGACTCACTTTCCCGAAGTAGGGGCCCTCCAGTAGCGGCGGTGGAAGAGCTCACCCCTTTCTTGACTGGCGTTGCTCCTCACCAGCCCGGCGAACTGCAGATGCTCCAGCGCCTCCAGCAAAAGGCGAGGACGTAATTGCTCAGCCTCGACCTGGCGCTGACGCAGCCGCTCAGCAAGCTCAGCCAGGGTGATCCCTTCTTGTTCGGGAAGTGCAAGCAGCACCAAATGGGCCAGGCGTAGACGAGCAAGCCGCTGGTTAGCCTGGGCAGGTGTTTCTACGGGCTGCCCCTTGCCGGGGAAGAACTGCACTTCCAGTCGGCATTCGGGGGCGCCATGCTTCATACAGGCCACCTCTACAATACGAACAGTTTCACCATAGCGTTCAGCGGCCCCCTCAATAGCGCCCCAAAGCAAGGAACAGAGGTGGCGGGGGCTATCGTAGATGAGGAGCAGCTCATGCGGATTGCTAGAAATGCTCTCATAGCGGAAGATCGGAGGAATGATCTGCGGCGAGGCCCGTCGCATCTGAGCATGAGCATCACGCATGGCCAGAAGGAGCGCGCGCCCACTGCGGACCTGGCTCAGCAGATAGGCACAGAAGTGCCCGGTGAGACCATTGAGCAAGAAGTAGCGCCCGTACTCACGGAGAAGCGTGTCTGGACTCAGCTTTGTCAGTTTACTAGCGGCCTCGACGCCGACAAGCCACTGCTCATCCTGGTAGACGCGACTCGCCAGGGCAACACTGTGGCTCTGGATCGCTCTGCGGTAGACCTCTAAGAATCCTTTGCCGAAGCGCTCAGAGAGATACCGCTCCCACGTCACAACGATTAACCCTTGCATATTGCACCTTCCTCCGGACGGATAAAAACCCTTTGGCGCATGCAGCTCAGCTCACTTTGCCTCGGCTCACTTACCGCATGCACGCTCTCCCCAGATAGCTTGTGCCGGAGCACGTCGCTGCCGTTAACTCAGGAAACAGGAGCCGCTCCCAGCCTATCCGGCACTGGCTGCGTCCCCCCGTCTGCTCGCTCTGCTCTCGCGCCAGGCCTCCGGTGAGCCTCTGGGACAGAGCCGCAGGACACTCTGCTCACCCTTCCTCGGGCTTTACTGCCTGCATGCTCCTCTGCTTGCTTCTCAATGAATCCGCCTCGTAAACGACTATCGCGAAACACCAGCATCTTCCAATTTTTTTGAGAGTAGGTTGTCAATTGATAATTTAGGTATTTACCAATTAGCATGGCTCTTAGCGAATATGCCACTTTGCGCTTTGCCGTTCTTGCTACTCCTTTTCTAGGAGGTCAGAGCGTGATCTGCCCCCGTGCAACGTTCCTAGCTCACGGTGATTTCTTGACACAATGTCATTATATATTCCTTTGTTTTTATTAGCAATATAGAAAAGAACATTATACAAGAATATTTAACAATATTTTTATCTCGACTCATTGCTAATCTTGTGTAGCACAGGAAGAAAAATGAGGAAACGGCCTGGCACTGAAAGGCCAGAAGAGGGAGAATAAACCTGGCCACCGGGTTCGCAGCGTGGTAGAGTGTTCTATGAGGTCCGAGGCCTGCCATTGGCAGGGTATCTGGAGAGCGGGCTTAAGCTGTTAGCCCTCTCAGCAAAACGAGCTGACGAAAAGCCGAAAGGACCTGAGCGAGAGAGGACCCCAAAGTAAGAGAGAGACACAAGTAGCGAGCAGTAAGAGAACCTATCTCAAGGAGGTGCAATTCTCCATTTATGCAAAAGCTCCAGACGTGGTTAACACTGACGCGGGCGCGCACCCTGCCCGTCATGGCGGCGCCGGTAGTTCTGGGGGCTGTCCTGGCCTGGCAAGAAGGCTACAGCTTCCAGTGGGGTTTCTTCCTGCTAACCCTGGTGGGAGCGCTGGCGGCCCATCTGGGTGCCAACGTTGTCAACGATGTCTTTGACTTCGCTGCAGGCAGCGATACACAGGCCCGCCAGCTCCAGAACGAAGGCCAGGCTTTGGCCACCGGCTCACAGGCGCTCCTCAGCGGTACCGCCTCCCTGGCCGAATATCGCCGGCTCTGGATAATACTCTTTGCCGTGGCCTTGCTCTGCGGTCTGATCCTCAGTTTCTGGCGCCCCTGGGTAGTGCTGCTGGCCATTGCTGGCTTCTTACTGGCCTTCTTTTACGTCGCACCGCCCTTGCGTCTGGCCTATATTGGGCACGGCCTTGGCGAACTTGATATCTTCCTCTCATTCGGCCTGCTTCCCCTGGTAGGGGCCTACTACGTTCAGACAGGCAGCATCAGCCTCTCTGCTATTCTGGCCGCGCTACCCGTAGGACTCTACACCATGCTCGTCCTCTACTTCCATCACTTCCTACACTGGCGGGCCGATCGTAAGGTGGCCAAAAAGACCCCGGTGGTACTACTTGGCGAAGTCAGGGCGCGCCAACTAGGAGCTATCCTGCTCGGCCTCACGGCCCTGCTGATCGTCCTTGATATCCTTCTGGGCGTCTTCCCCTGGTATGCTATCCTGGCGGCCCTGACCGTCATTCCTGTCTACCTGGTCCTGCGCCGGGCGCAAGGTGAACTCAAGCAGTACCTGGCTCTAATGGCCCAGAACATGAACAGCAACCTGCTCGCCGCGCTCTTGTTAATGCTGGCACTACTCGTACGCGGCTTGACGCATCTTTGAAACAAGAGAGCTAGCGCAGCGCGGCAGTGGCGGCCTGCTTCCTCCCCCTCTAGCCAGCCTAGCGCGACTAGCGTGGACCAGTTAGAGCAGAAAGAAAGAAAGAGACAGGGCCTGGGTGCAGTCGTTAGGGCCGAGGCCACCGACCACAAGATCAAAGCCCTCCAGGCTGGCGCGCTCGACCAGCAGAAAGTGTCGGCTGGCGGCAACCCTGGCAGGTGTGAACGGCTCAAAGGCACCATTGGTCGCCAACCTGGCAGGACAAAGGCCATCCCAGCCTGCGGCATGCCGGGCAGAGGCCTTGTGTGACCAGCAGCCGCCTGCGTGAGCTGGCGGAGTGGTCACAGTCCATACAGCTCTCCCTATCGAGCAGAAGCTACTCAGCCAACAAGAGCGACCAGCGCAACTGCCCGCTGCGGCCATCGAGAGCGGCCAGCTTTCCGCTAGAGGTGCTGACATAGAGCTGCGGTGGATTGGTCTGCATCAGGGCCAGATCTGTGATATTGTCACTGAAGCCTGTCCGCCAACGAAGCTGCCCGCTAGTGCCATCAAGAGCCAGCACCGTGCTACCGCTCACAATAACGTACAGCATTGTGCCATGCGGCTGCGCACTGATCACCCCCTCGCCAGGATAGCGCTGCTGCCAGAGCGGTTGACCATCGCTGGCTGAGAGGGCCATGAGCTGTGCCTGCGGCCGATCCTGACGCTCCAGAGCCAGATAGAACTTGCCATTGTGCTCCTGAGCAAAGATAGCCAGAGAGAGCCCCTGGTTAACGGAGCGCTGCCAGAGCAACTGACCCTTGTTGTTATTGTCGAGGGCCAAGAGCAGAGTCACATCGCTGCCATAGGAATTGCCGGGCACCGCCTGAGACAGATCTGTCAGCGCATACAACCTGCTACCGTCGCGGCTGAGAAACAAGTTGATCAACTGGCCCGGCATGATAGACTGCCAGAGCTGTGCGCCGCTCCGGCTATCCACTGCCCAGAGCTGCGTTTCCGGCAGAGACGCGCTGGTCCTCTGAGCATCCGTGGCCAGGTAGAGTCGACCTTGCTCCTCCATGATAGGTCTCAAAAAACCCGGGAGCATCTGGCTCCAGAGAAGCTGGCCATCGGCTGGTCTCAACGCAAGCAACTGAGTTCCTGGCTGCATCTCTCCCCCCAGAGGGAGGACCGCCACCACCTGATCACCCACTAGTACCCCACTCAGTGAGAGGGGAAGAGTCTGCCGCCACAGAACCTGGCCGGTTCTGGCCTCCAAGGCCTCTACCAGCGATATTGATTTCAGCAAGCGGACAAGGTAGAGCTTCCCACCAACAAGCGTATTCGCAAAGAAGAGGCCTTCCTCTATCCGCTGCCAGAGGAGATGCCCGTCGCTGGCGCGCACAGCTGCTACAATTGTCCCAACCCTGGAGCCAGGAATACAAGGAAGGCTGAGATTCGACGTTACTCCAGGAGAAGCGGCGAAGCAAGAGCTGCTGATATAGACCACTCCATTGGCAACAAAAGGCGCAGAAGGTGAGAACTGGGAAGCCGCCACCGGCAAGATGTAACGCCAAAGGAGACGTCCATCGTGAGCCTGGATGGCAGAGAGTACGCCATTGCTGGAAAAAGCGTAGAGCCTATCGCCGCTGGCTGTCAGCAGAAGGCTTTGCTGGCTTGTCAAGAGGGCACCGACTCGGAGCTAACAGTCCCAGACAGGGAGCCTGATCCCAACGAGACTACATTTCTCAAAAGGGGGAACACAACAGTCACAAGCAGTATCAACACCGCCAGTCCCAGAGCGCTGCCTAACAACCGTCGACGAGTGCGAGCCTCCTCCCACCAGCGTAACCAGAAGAGCGGCCCGCGCGAGGCACCTGGCAGAGGAATAAGTCGCGGCTGATCGGCTGTAGTAGACGACTCCGGCTCTGCAGCTCCGGCCTCCGACTCATTGGCCGAAGAAGAAGCCCGCGAATCTCCCGAAGAACCAGAAGAGGACGAATCTGCGGAAAAGAAACGATGATATAACTCGTACATAGTCCTGCTGTCTCCTCTGCTCTTTACTGGCTAGAGTGAAGTCTGTCGAACATCCTCCACTATTACAAAAAGCGCCCACTAAGCGCTTTGTCTCAGGCTCTCTAGCTACTCGTGAAAGCCACGGGGCTAGAGAGCCTGAACCCGCGATTCTGGCTTGTTTCAGCTAAGGATCGAGAACGAGACAGCAGGACGATCTACGCCCATACGTCTGTGCCACGGGAGGAGTTAGGAAACATTCTCGAAAACAGCGGCAATACCCTGGCCGCCGCCAATACAAAGCGAGGCCACGCCATACTTCAGATGATGACGGCGCAACTCGTGAAGCAAAGTGATAGTC
This sequence comes from Thermogemmatispora argillosa, assembly GCF_059696725.1. Taxonomy (NCBI): domain Bacteria; kingdom Bacillati; phylum Chloroflexota; class Ktedonobacteria; order Thermogemmatisporales; family Thermogemmatisporaceae; genus Thermogemmatispora; species Thermogemmatispora argillosa. The sequence continues at coordinate 5,173,451 of NZ_AP019377.1, forward strand.
AAACGAGCGCCGCTGGCGGCCAACGGGTGGCCAATAGAAATGCCCCCACCGTTCACATTGGTCTTCTCGCGAGGCAGACCTAGCTCCTTCTCCACGGCCAGATACTGGGCCGCAAAGGCCTCATTCACCTCTATACGGTCCATATCCTCCAGACGCAGATCAGCCCGCTTCAGCGCCTGACGAATAGCCGGAGCCGGACCAATGCCCATAATCTCGGGGGGCACACCGACCACACTCCACGAGACCAGGCGAGCCATCGGCTGCAGATGATGGCGCTTCACAGCCTCCTCGGTCGCCAGCACCACGCACGCCCCGGCATCGTTGATCCCGCTCGCGTTACCGGCAGTGACCACACCCCCCTCTCGGAAGCGGGCAGGCAGCTTAGCCAGAGCCTCCATCGACGTATCGCGAATGCCTTCATCCTGGCTAAACTCCACCAGATTGCCCTTGCGATCCCGTACCGGGACCGGCACAATCTCCTCTGCCAACCAGCCGGCCTGCTGAGCGCGCCGCGCCGCCACCTGACTGCGCAGCGCATAAGCATCGACCTCCTCGCGCGTCAGCCCGTAGCGCTCAGCCAGATTCTCTGCCGTAATGGCCATACCGCAGCCGATATACGTATCGATCAAAGCCTCCCAGAGGCTATCTTCAAGCTGCGGGGCCTGACCCAGCTTAAACCCGAAGCGGGCACCGCGAATCACATGAGGAGCCTGAGTCATATTCTCCGCCCCACCGGCTAGCGCGATCTCACCCTCGCCAAGGAGCAAGAGCTGAGCCGCGCTCACAATCGCCTGCAGGCCCGAACCACACAAGCGATTGACCGTCAAAGCAGGCACCTCGATCGGAAGACCAGCCTTTAAGGCAATATGGCGCGCAAAATAGATGGCGTCCTTGCTCGTCTGCAGCACGTTTCCCATCACGACCTGATCAACCAGCGCCGGCTCCACTTTACTCCGTCGCAGCGCCTCCCTGGCGGCAATCACCCCCAGATCGATCGCACTAATCTCTGAAAGCGAACCTTGCAAGACACCGACCGGGGTACGGGCTCCTGCGATAATAAAGATATCTTGCGGCATCGAAACACCTCTTCTTTGATGGTGAAGGAAAGCCAGCTCCTATACTCACTAGCGCGCCATCGCAACAAGGACGCAGGCCAGAGCCAAAAAGAGAGCCTGCAAGCAAGCGCGCTCACGCTTGCCAGTGTACCATATTGGCAGGCTCGTGCCCAGACCGTCAAGGCGTCCAGGGCAGTGCAAAAGCCCGCCGCTCCGCGGCGACGGGCCAAGCAAGCCTGTCAGCAAAGTTCTCACCTCTCGCCATCTTTCCTGGTATGTATAGCCTGCTTCCGGCCTTGAGCGAGGCGAGGCACTTGCTGAGCAGACAGCTAGAGCCAGTCTAGCTCTTAGAAGGCTATAGAACCATGTTCCGTCAGGCCGCGAAATGTGTTATAATAATCACGTACACCACTCCTCTGATGCGGCCATAATTACTGAGCAGTACCAACTGCAGAAAGGGGGATGCTGAGCGCCGATCTCATCCATAAATAGGTATATGCCTGCTTACTTATGGAGGCGAGCGGACAAGCTCGCGAGAGAGGGCGCTGATCAACGAGCGCGAGGCAGATCGAAGGTTTTGCAACATCGGGTGGTGGCGACCTCCTACCTGGCGGGTAACAGGCAGAGTCGCCTGTGGAAAGTGCGGGCCCGGGCAAGGCGATACCACTAAGCTGAATGCCCGGAACCGGCGAACAAGGCACGCTGTGCCTCACTATCAAAAAATCTCAACAGAAAGGTGGGAACGTCAATGGCCCAGATTGCAGCAGAGCGCAGCGAACCCGCTGCCGCCGCAGTTGCTAATCCTGCTCCACTCGGCCTGGCCGCATTCGCCCTGACCACATTCGTTCTCAGCATCGTCAATACTGGTCTTGTCGCCAAAAATGGTCTCAATGATGTTATTGGTCTGGCGCTCTTCTATGGCGGCCTGGCGCAGTTCTTGGCCGGCATGTGGGAATTTCGCAACCGCAACACCCTTGGAGCAACAGCCTTCTCGACCTATGGTGCCTTCTGGCTGGCGTTTGGCTTTACCGTCTGGCAGAAGCTGATAGTGGAAGGGCCTATTCTGGGCTGGTTCATGCTGGCCTGGGGGCTGATCACGCTGCTCTTCTTCCTGAGCGCCCTGCGCACCGATCTGGCCCTGATGGCCGTGCTCTTCTTCCTCTTCCTCACCTTTGTCGTATTGGGCATCGCTGAGTTCAGCGGCAACTCATTGATCACCAACGTGGGTGGCTGGCTCGGCATCGTAACCGCCCTGCTGGCCTGGTATCGGTCCTGGGCAGGTATCCTGGAGAGCGGTCAGGGGCCATTCCGCCTGCCGGTTGGGCCAATGTCCTAGCGAACGGGCTGGCTGGCTGGCTCACCTCCACACGCCAGCTCTCCAAGGTGAGACTCATTGAAGGCTCGCAACAGAGGCAGAATGGTGTCGGCGTGGCAGGTCACTCTCCTGTCACGCCCCTTTGTCTCCAAACTCACGGTCATACTCCCTTGCTTGGAGATTCATACTACTCCCGGCCTCGCTGGTAGCTAATCTGGCCCAGGCCGTCGCGCCGCCTTCATGCTGACCTGTCGCACCTTCATTCCCTGCACTTTTCCCCCCCTCTGAACTAGAGGACGTCGTTTGCAGGCTGTCTCTCTCCCTGAAGAGAGGGCAGATCAGCGGCAGGCGAACCGCTCCCCCGGGCCTTGACCGGGCGAGAGAGCTACGCTATAGTGTAACGCAAACGTTGCACTTACGGGAAACCCCAACTTTATTCTACTCATCCGTGTTGCGGATTGTTTAGTGAGGCCGTATGACAACAAGCACAGAGGCACAGGAAACCGCCGAAGCGGCACCGAGAGATCTCCATGAGTATCTCAGCACACTGGTTAGAGAAGCGGCGAGGAACTACCTGGCCCGGGAACAAATCAATTATCCTGTTGAGGAACTCCCCATCGACCTGGGCTTCTCTGCCCAGGCCAGCTTCGGGGACTACTCCGTCCCGCTTATGTCGTGGGCCGCGAAAAATCGCCTGGGACGACCACCGTTGGCTATCGCCGAAGCCCTGGCCGACTATCTGCGTTCGCTAAACCTGCCAACCCTCCAGGAAGTCACGGCCACGCGTCCGGGTTATCTGAATTTCCGCCTCAATCGTCCGCTCGTGAGCCGTGACATCATGGTGCGCGTCCTGGAAGCCGGCCCTGATTTTGGGCAGAGCGAGATAGGAGTGGGCACCAAGATCGTTGTCGAGCATACGAATATCAACAGCAATAAAGCGGCTCATGTTGGCCATCTGCGCAACTCGTGCCTGGGTGATACTCTGGTGCGTATGCTGCGGACCCAGGGCTACCAGGTTGAGGCGCAAAACTACATCGACGACACAGGAGTCCAGGTGGCTGATGTTGTGGTCGGCTTCTCGCTCCTCAAAGAAGGGCGGCTGCACCTTCCCGAAGGCGATGAACCGCTGCCGGGTGAGCCATTCGACTACTACTGCTCGCGCGTCTATGTCGCCGTAGGCAAGGCTTACGATGAACAGCCGGAGCTGCTGGAGAGACGCCGTGCTGTGCTGCAGGCTATTGAACGCGGCAGTGAGGCAGGAGGGAGTCAGGCGGAAGGAGAAACCGATTACGCCGCCCTGGCAGCCGATATCTCCCAGCGCATTGTTCAGGCCCACCTCAAAACCATGTCCCGACTTAACATCTCCTACGACCTGCTCACCTGGGAGTCGGCTATTCTCCACAGTGGCCTCTGGAAGAAGACTTTTGAGGTCCTGAAGAATCGCGGCCTGCTGCGGCGTCCCGAGAGTGGCAAGCTGGCCGGATGCTGGATTCTGCCCTTTGGCGACAGTGAAGCCCAGGACGAAGAGAGCGAGCATACGCTAGACAAAGTGCTTGTCAAGAGCGACGGGACGGCGACCTATACCGCCAAAGATATCGCCTACCAGCTCTGGAAGTTTGGCCTGACCGATGATCCGGCCTTCGATGTGCATTTTACCTTTGTTCCCTGGGGCCGCCAGCATGACGGGCGCCTGCTCTGGACGATGCGCACGCCGACGCACCAGCAGGAGACAAACAGCGAGGGTGATCCTCTGCGCTTTGGCCATGCTCAGCGCGTCATCAATGTCATTGATGTGCGCCAGTCCTATGCTCAGCAGGTAGTCTATGAGAGCCTGCGCCGCCTGGGCTACGAGGAGCAGGCCAAAAACTCGACCCATCTGGCGTACGAGATTGTAACGCTCTCCGCTGCGACAGCCGCCAGTCTGGGCGTCGATACCTCTGATGGGCGCGAGTTCTATCCTATGTCGGGGCGTAAGGGTATCGAGATCAAGGCCGATGACCTGATCAATGCCGCCATCGCCCGCATGAAGGAGGTCAAACCCGACCTGCCCGATGAAACAGCGGCCATTCTGGGAGCCTCGGCGATTCGCTACTTTATGATCCGCTATAGCCTGCAGCAGGTGATTGCCCTCGATATGGAGGAAGTGCTCCGGCCAACTGGGGACACAGGCGTCTACCTCCAGTATGCCTACGCGCGCGCTAACAGTATCCTGCGCCGCCTGCAGGAGAGCGGCTATGAGGTTCCCGAAAGGCTGGAGGAGCTGCCGCCCGCCCTGGAGCAAAGTGAGTGGGAGCTGCTACGTCACATTGATGCCTATCCACGTCGCCTGGCGGAGGCCACGCGCCATCTGGCTCCAAATCTGTTGGCCGCCTACGCCTACGACCTGGCCGCCCACTTCAGCGATTTCTACGAGCATACGCCGCCCATTGTCAAAGAAGAGGATCAGCGCGTCAAGGCCTTCCGCGCCTGGATTGTGCGGACCACAGCCCAGGTCATGAATAATGTTCTGCGCACGCTGGGCTTCATTCCGCTAGAGCGCGTCTGACCCGAAGAGCGAGCACGAGCCGAACAAGTAAGTATGAAGCCAGAAGAGCCGAGACAATGACTGAGAGAAGGGGCAGGCTGCGCTTCGGTATCAAAACAGCGCAGCAGTTTGTGAGCTATGCGGAGATCTTGCGAGTCTGGCAGGAAGCTGATGCCCAGCCAGCCTTCGAACATGCCTGGCTCTTCGATCAGTTTATCCCGCTAGGGCCGGAGGAGCAGAGTCAAGGCCCGATTCTGGAGGGCTGGACCCTACTAACGGCCCTGGCGGCGCAGACGCAACGGCTGCGTTTGGGGTTAATGGTGGCTGGCAATACCTACCGTCACCCCGCGCTGTTGGCGAAGATGGGCGCAACGCTAGACCTGATCTCGGGTGGACGGCTTGACTTCGGGCTAGGGGCTGCCTGGTTTGAGCGCGAGCACCGGGCCTATGGCCTGCCGTTCTACTCAACCGGCGAGCGCATCCGGCGCCTGGGAGAAGCCTGCGAAGTCATCAAACGGCTCTGGACGGAGCCGCGCGTTACCTTTGAGGGAACCTACTATCGCCTATACGAGGCACCGTGTGAGCCAAAGCCGCAGCAGCGACCCCATCCGCCCTTTATTATTGGTGGTAGCGGCGAGCGCTTGACCCTGCGCGTCGTTGCGCGCTATGCCTCGGTCTGGAACTATAATGGCAGCGATGTCGAGGAATTTCGCCGTAAGCAGGCTGTGCTAGATGCGCACTGTGCCGCTCTCGGGCGCAACCCTCGCGAGATCGAGCGCTCGATTCAGATCCCTGTTGATCTCACACGCCCGCTGGCGGCGCTCCGTGCAACAGTGCAAACCTTTATCGAGGCTGGGGCTACCCACTTGATTCTGAACCTGCGCCCTCCCTATGCGCCGGATCTCATCGCGCGCCTGGCCGAGGAGGTTGTCCTGCCCCTGCAAGAGGAGGAAGGAGCCAAGCCACTGAGGGATAACTGAGGGATAGCGGCGCGGGTCTGAGACCTGAAGGCTTGGGCTGGCCTTGCTTGGCTGGCTGCTGAGGTGCTGCCTCCCTCTGCTTGTCTGCTGCTCGCCTCCGCTGCTGCTGGCAAAGCTGGCCAGAGTGCGTCTCTTTACCTGTGCCATCTGCGTGGTAGCAAGTGAAGAGGGAACGACGTGGGAGGGCAAAGAGCTGCGACCAAGGTGAGCGTGAGCTGATCCCCACCTGGCTCACAGATCAGCTGACATCATGCGACACAGGGGTCAACTGGCCGTGCAGCCGACTGATATGGGGCCTGGCGGTTGCCTCACCTGGGCGCAAGAGCTATAATGGTTACGAAAAGCGGCATTGCTGAGGTCGCAGCTTTTCTTTCATTGAGGCACGAATAGCACAGGGAAGGACGACGCGCGTGGCCCAGAAAAAATCAATTTCCTCAGCGAGCGAGGAAACGACGAAAAAGAATATTGTGGAGCAACTGCTCCCGCGAGCTTTTCAAAAGAGCAACCGCCCGAAAAACATACGCGAGCTGGGCGTGAACGTTCTCAAGAATTTACCGGCCAATCTGGCTCTCATGCAGGCTTTCATGCGAGCAGTCAATTGGAAGCAGGCCCATGAGGAAGTGATGGCCGGGCTCAGCAACACGGTGGTCATCGTCGGGCGGCCCAATGCCGGCAAGAGCACCCTCTTTAACAAGATCATGGGAAAGAATATCTCCCTGGTGTCGCCCGAAGCCGGAACCACTCGCACGCTCGTACCTGCCGAATTTGGTCCATTCACCCTTATCGATACGCCGGGCCATCTGCCCGAAATTACGCGGGGAGCGCTAGAGCAAGCGAGTGTCATTGTCCTCTTGCTGGACGGCGTCCGCGGTCTCCAGGTAGAGGACCGCGAGCTGTACAATGACATCAAGGCCTTGAACAAGCCCATCGTCATCGCGGTGAACAAAATCGACGCCCTGCCAAGCGGACTGGATGGTGATCGCCTGGCGACCGAGATTGCTGTCCGTCTGGGAGTAGCCGGCGTGATACCGATCTCGGCCCAAAGCGGCCAGAATATTGCCGAGGAGCTGCTGCCTGCCATCATTGAAGCCAGCCCCGAAGCGGCCCTTGTCATTGGGCGAGAGCTACCGGCCTTTCGGCGCAGTGCGGCCCAGCGCATTATTCGCAATGCCACGCTTCTCAGCCTGGCCGCTGGGCTTGAGCCGGTGCCCTTTATTGATATCCCCATCATCTTAGGAACACAGGTGCGCCTCGTGCTGCGACTGGCGGCGCTCTATGGCGAACCGATCTCCTCAAGCGAAGCAATGCGCCATGCTCGGGAGCTAGTGCTGACGATGGCGGGAGGGGCTGGCCTCCGCTACCTGGCGGAGCAGGCTGCCAAAGCGGTACCCATTGGTGGCGACCTGGTCGCCGGGGCAATCGCGGCGGCTGGAACATGGGCTATCGGTCAGGTGGCGTTGGAATACTATGATAGCGGTAAACGCCTGACCCCCCGGCGTCTCCGTCAGCTCTATCAGGAATTCTATCGGCGTTTCCGCCGAGAGAAGACCGCTGAGGAGCTACAGCGCTACGTCAGTGAGGCAAAAGACGAACGACTTTTGCCGGAAGGGAAGGAGCCGGCAGCGTCCTCCAGCGCAAGAGCAGAGCCGGGTCAGACCGAGTAAAGCGAGAGGGAGGCAGAAGGAAAGCGCTGGCGCGCTCTCGGTCGACCCGTACTCATCTCACCGCAACGGGGCAGCAATTGGTGGCATCCTGCCGACTGAGCGAACCAGGAGCCTGAAGTCTCAGGGTCCCTGGCCTGGTAGAAGACTACAACGAGAAGAAAGAAGATCATGTCATTCCCCTATGAGCGTTATCGGACACTGCTGGATAGCTTTCTGCTCTACTATCCGCGGGGGTATGAGCAGCAAGCGCAGCACCTCCTGCTAAAACTCAATCGGGCGGCAGAAGAGCTAGGGCGCCTGCTCAATCTGCCGCTGCCGGAGCTGGAGATCATCCTGGTCGCGCCGACTGACTGGGAGAAAGTGCCTCATGATGAGGATCTGGGGAAGGCACAGACCCGGCTGCCCTATTTTACCAATGCGACTGAGCCGCCCTCGCTAGTCGTGCCGACGCAGCTTGACCCCATCATTGGCGAACCGACAGCCGAGAAGTTGGCCTTTCTCCTCTACCATGAGCTGGCCTATGCGTTTTTGGAGCAAGACCCGCGTCCCTGGCCGGAGGACTATCCGCTCTGGGCCGATGAATGGCAGCTACAATTTGCCGCACTCTGGCTCTCCCATCGCCTCGATGGGCAGCAGGACGTGGTCAATCGCGACCTGCATGAGCTGTACGCAGAAATTTTCCTTGCGGAGGATGATGGTAAGACGCCGGTCACCATTCGCAGCTTCAGCTGGGATGAGGAGACCTCGGCGGAGGACTACCTGTGCTTCGATCTGCTGTTAGAGCGCTTTGCTCTTGACCTCCTGAAGCGCGCTGGCCCCGAGGTCCTGCCGCGCTTTTTGCGCGAGTATCGCAAGGAGCAGCGAGCCTTGCTCAGCGATGAAGTCACCGCCATGCTGGGGGCTGCCATTGGCCCCGATGGGGTGGCGTGGCTGGAAAGCTTGCCGTACTTTTAGCTAGCCCATCCACAGCTGACTCGCTGGCTAGCCTGCCCACCCGCGAGCAAGCGCCGCCTCCTCCCGACGCTGTCAACATCGCAGTCGCTCCCGTAGTTTCGGCTTCATAATTCATATATACATTATTGGAGAGTACTGTCATTTTTGCTGCACTAACGTGAGGATGGTCTATGTTTCAGCGCATAGCGATCGTTGGATTAGGATTAATAGGCGGCTCCATCGGCCTGGCCCTCCACCGAGCGCGGGCGGCTCAAGAGGTGACCGGCTATGACCTGGGACGCGGTGTCTGCGAGCGCGCTCGCCGGGTAGGGGCCATAGACCAGGCATATGACTCGCTGGCTGATGCCGTGCGCGGTGCCGAGCTGGTGGTCCTGGCGACCCCTGTGGGGGCGATGCGCGCCCTCTTACAGCAGTTGGCCGGCTGCGTGACCCCCGGAACAGTCATCACCGATGTAGCCAGCACCAAGGCCCAGGTCATTAGTTGGGCGGAGGAGTTTCTGCCCGAGACAGTCTCGTTTGTCGGCGGGCATCCAATGACCGGGAAAGAGGTCAGCGGGGTCGAGGCTGCCGATGCCAGCCTCTTCCAGGGGCGCATCTATTGCCTGACGCCGACAGCGCGTACACGCCCAAGCGCCGTCAATAAGGTGGCCAGCTTTGTGGAGGCCTTGGGGGCTCGCCTTCGCTTCCTCGAACCGGCAGAGCATGATGGTCAGGTCGCTTATGTCAGCCACCTGCCCTTTGTGGCAGCGATCGCGCTGATGACCACTGCCGCCGAGGCCCCGTCGTGGGGCGATGCCGCCTTGCTGGCTTCCAGCGGCTTTCGTGATATGACACGCCTGGCTGCTGGCAGCCCCGAGATGTATCGCGATATTTGCTTGACGAATAGCGAAGCTCTGGTGCGCAGCCTCAATGAGTATCTGCTGACGCTCACGCGCTTGCGCGATCGGATCGCGGCCCGTGATCCCCACCTGAATGAGATCTTCGCTCGTGCTCAGGAGTTGCGCCTGCAGTGGCAAACTGCCTTTGCCACGACCAATGCGCCCGGCTCGCAGCATAACGGGCCTGGCCACAATTCAGCGTCGGGCAGCTAGCCCCTCGCTGACCGCCTCAAACTCGCCCTTCAAGCGGGGGACAGTGCACCCCGACTTGACATAACAGCACCAAATATGGTATACTGTTACTACAAGCGAGGAGCAGCGCCGGAAAAAAGGCGCGCTCCTCGGCGATGGCTTATGCCGTACAACATTCTTTCTTTTTTGTGCGAAAATTGTTAACAATTTTGTTGTCATAATTGACGGACAGAGAGCATGGTCTGCAAACTGGTGACGGCGAAGAGGTGGCGGAGTGGCTCGCGATGGGTCCCCAGCGAGCCGTGGGAGCGGGCTTCTGCTCAGAGCGCGAGATAAGTTTATGTCCGGCTCATGATTGTCAACAATTTTGTTGACAAGATAGTTGACAGCTTTGTGCTGGGCAAGGTAGCCTGGCGTGCACGCTCTACAGCGCAGTGATCGGGAGGCGTGACCCGCAACAAAGGAGGTGCCTGAGCCATGTCTGAAGCGCTCTGCTTTGACATTGCTCACCTGGGGCATGTTGAGCTATTGACTCCTAGCTTTGACGAAAGCCTCTGGTTTTTTGTCGAAGTACTGGGCATGGAAGAAGTCGCCCGGCTTGGACGCTCAGCCTATTTACGCTGTTGGGGCGACTACGAACAGTACTCACTCAAACTAACCGCGCATGAGCATGCCGGGGTTGGTCACACAGCGCTGCGGGCGATGAGTCCGGAGGCGCTAGAGCGGCGCGTAGCTGCACTCGAGCAAGGGGGCTTTCGCGGAACATGGATTGAAGGAGACCTCGGTCATGGCCGGGCCTATCAGTTTCGGGGCCCCGATGGTCATCTTCTGGAACTCTACTATGAAACCGAATACTATCAACCCCCCACCCATCTACGTCCTGCCCTCAAGAACCAGCCTCAGAAACTGACCGGGCGAGGAGTTGGGGTCAAGACCCTTGATCATGTGAACTTCCTTTCATCCGATGCCGAGGCTGATGGCGAATTCGTCGAGCGCTATCTTGGCCTGCGCCTGACGGAGCAGATCCGCCTCAACAATGGTCGGCGCCCAGGATTGTGGTACCGTGCCACCAACAAATCCTACGACCTGGTCTACACGCAAGATGCGACCGGGGCCAAGGGGCGCCTGCATCACATTGCCTTTCATGTGGAATCCAACGAACTGATCTGGCGAGCGGCCAATCTCTTTGTTGACCACGGCGTCTTCATTGAATTTGCCCCCAGCAAGCACGCTATCAACCAGACTTACTTTGTCTACGTCTATGAGCCTGGCCAAAACCGCATCGAAGTCTGCTCAGGTGGCTACCTGGTACTGGCTCCCGACTGGCAGCCCATCACCTGGACAGAGGAAGAGCGTGCACGTGGTCAAGCCTGGGGGAACAAGACGGTAGAGACCTTCCATACCTATGGTACACCGGTGGTTTGAGGAAGATGGGAACTCAGCTCTTGAATGAACAGGCCTGCTATGAGCGTCTGCGCGACTGGATCATTGACGGCACGCTCCAACCCAATGAGCGCCTGATTGAACTGGACTTAGCGGCGCGCCTGGGAACGGGACGCGCTACCATTCGTACAGTGTTAGCCCGTCTGGAACAAGAAGGCCTGGTAGTGCGCGAGCCGAACCGCGGGGCGCGCGTCCGCTTTGTCTCTCATGAGGAGGCCCTGGAAATCCTGGAGGCGCGTACCGCAATAGAATCGCTGCTGGCCCGTTTCGCCGCGATGCGGGCCCAACCTGAAGACGTGGCCCAAATGCGTGATCTCCTGGCGCAGATGCGAGCCTGTATTGAACAGGGCGACCTCGTCTCCTACTCAGCTCTCAATACCGCTTTGCATCGGGCGATTGCCGAGGCCGCCCGTCACCGTACAGCGGCCAGGTTGCTAGAGACGCTTGGCTCACAGAGCGTGCGCTATCAGTATCGCACGATTCTGGCGCCCGGTCGACCAGCAACCTCGTTAGCTGAACACGCAGCAGTGGTCGATGCCATTGCCGCTCATGATCCTGACGCTGCGGAGCAGGCCATGCGCGCCCACCTTTCAGGAGTATGCGAGACCCTACGGCGCTTGAAGCCTGGTCCCTGATGGCCTGCCCAGAGAGCGCCAGGCTGCGCTGGCAGGCAAGGAGCAAACACGTAGCCAGGTAACCTGGCGCTTGGGCAGGGCCTACCGACAGACAGGGCTATCAAGAGAAGTTCTGTTATCACTACTAGTCCAAGCAAGCCACAGAGGAGAGTGAAGCGATTGATTACCGAAGAGCGTGAGGATCTCATTCGCTTGTTGGCTGGCGCCATTGATATCCACCTGCATATTGAACCGGATCTGATTGAGCGCAGCACCGATGATCTGTCACTGGCTCGCGAATTTGTCGCCCTGGGCTGGCGCGGCTTTGTCTTGAAATCGCATTACTTTCCGACTGTAGAACGGGCCAAGGTCGTATCTACAGCCGTTCCGGGGGCCCAGGTCTTTGGCGCTGTGGCTCTGAATCACGCTGTTGGTGGCTTCAATCCGGTGGCGGTTGATATCGCCGGGCGAGCCGGTACACGTATTGTCTGGCTGCCCACCGTCGACGCGGCCAACGAGGCCCCGGAGAAGCAGATGGCCCGTGGTGAGCGACTCTTGCCATTTTGGACCCGTATCCAAGCAGAAATTCGGGCCAAAGGCTGGGCTCCCGAGCCGCTCAGCGTCTTTGACGAAGAGGGGCATCTCCGACCAGAGGTGTGGGCCTGCCTCGCCCGTGTAGCCGAGTATGACATGGTGTTAGCTACAGGGCATTTGGCGCGAGATGAAATCTTCGCCGTGGTGGCGGCTGCACGCGAGAGCGGCATCAAGCGCATAGTGATCACTCACGCTCTTTTCCCTTCGCAGGCCCTATCTATTGAGGATCAGCGGCGTCTAGCCGACATGGGCGCCTATATTGAAGGCTGCTATACCACCTTCTACACCAACAAATGCCCGTGGGAAACGCTCTTCGCTGCCATTCGCGCTGTTGGTCCAGAGAGGACCGTCCTCTCATCCGATCTTGGCCAGCGCTCTAACCCGCCAGTTACCGCCGGCCTTCTCGACTTTGCCGCTCGCCTGCTTGCGGCTGGCTTCACGCGCCGTGAAGTACAGCGCATGCTCGTAGAGAACCCGGCCCGGCTGGTTGCAGGTGAGGCATGACGGTGATCACCGTCGCTGGCTGACTGGCTGGCCTATCCCCTGCTCTTGCCGGGGACAGAACTAGGAGAACGTTGGGCAAATCAGAATTTAAGCGTAGATGCAGTGAATAATGAGTAGTCGAACGAATTCTTGAATTGAGCGAGGAGAGCGTGTCGATGATGACTAAGGCTGCAGATCCTGGAACCTTGCTGGTGGTGAGTGCCCATGCTGCCGATTTTGTCTGGCGTGCTGGGGGAGCCATTGCCCTCTATGCCGAGCGTAGCTGGCGTGTGCGGGTGCTCTGTCTCTCCTTTGGGGAGCGAGGAGAGTCAGCCCGCTTATGGCAGGAAGGCAAGACCCTAGACGAGATCAAGGCGATCCGCCGTACTGAAGCCGAGCGTGCCGCGGCGGTTCTTGGGGCTGAGATACGCTTCTTTGACGCGGGTGATTATCCTCTTGACGTAACGCCCGAGCTACGTGACGCCCTCGTTCAAGAGTTTCGCCAATATCGACCTGACATCATCTTGACCCATTCTCTGCAAGACCCTTACAACACCGATCACCCGCGTGCGACTCAGCTCGTACTAGAAAGCCGCATTCTTGCTCAGGCGCATGGCTACCCCTCGCCCTATCCCGTCATCGGGGCCCCACAAGTTTTTCTCTATGAGCCGCACCAGCCCGAGCAATGCGGCTTTCGCATCGATCTGTTACTAGACATCACGCCAGTTTTCGAGAAAAAGCGCCAGGCGATGGAATGCATGGCGGCACAAGAGCACCTTTGGGCCTACTACACCGACGTCGCCAAGCGGCGTGGCGTCCAAGCAGGACGCAACTCCGGTCAGCGCGTCGTCTATGCAGAGGCCTATCAGCGGGTCTACCCCACAGTGGGAGGTGAATTCGTATGAGGCAGCCTGTCGTCGTCACAGACGTGCCGCGTCCAGAGGCGGCGCTTGTCGAGCAACTGGCCGCCTATGGTGTCGCCACTGTCCATGAAGCCCTCGGCAAAGAGGGGCTGTTACAGCCCTATCTGCGTCCCATCTATCCCGAAGCGCGTGTAGCAGGGGTAGCCGTCACCGTCCTTTGTCCTCCTGGTGACAACCTCATGGTACATGCCGCCATTGAAGTCTGTCAGCCTGGGGATGTACTGGTTGTAGCCACAGAGGCTCCTTCGACAGATGGCATGTTCGGCGAGCTGCTGGCCACTTCGGCGCGAGCGCATGGAGTAGTCGGCCTGGTGATCGATGCCGGCGTACGCGATGTAGCAACGCTGAGCGCCATGCGCTTTCCCGTCTGGTCGCGCGCGATCTCTGCCCGTGGGACCGTCAAAGAAACGCCCGGGGCTGTGAATATACCGGTCGTCTGTGGAGGGGCGCTCATCAAGCCAGGCGATGTCATTCTGGGTGATGCCGATGGAGTCGTCTGTATCCCTCGGCAGATGCTGGCTCAGACCATTGCTCAAGCTGCGGCCCGCACTGCCAGAGAAAATGCCACGCGGGAGCGTCTTGCCGCTGGCGAGCTGGGATTAGACCTCTACGGTTTGCGCAGCAAGCTCAAGGCTCTTGGCGTCACCTATGTGCGCTATGACGAGTGGGAGGGCTAGGCTATGCGCCTTGGGTTTCTTGGCTTTGGAGAAGCTGCATCTGCAATTGCGGCGGGACTGGCCGAGGAAGGCATGGGGGAGCTATTTGCCTATGATATCGCCAGCGGTCAGGCGCTCTCTGAGCGAGCGGCCCGCTGTGGGGTATCTCTCGTAGGAAGCCTGGCCGAACTGGCCGCCTGTGCTGATCTGATTCTCTCGCTGGTCACAGCGCGTGTTGCCCTGCCGGTAGCGCGTGAGATCGCGCCCTACCTGCGTGCCGGGACTCTCTATGCTGATCTCAATTCCTGTGGGCCGCGCGTCAAGGCAGAAATCGGGCAGGTGATGGCCCAACTCGCGCCCGCCGCCATCTACGCCAGTGTCGCTATCATGTCCGCGGTACCGCCATTGCGGCACCGCGTTCCGCTTGTCGCCGATGGCCCCGGGGCCACACGTCTGCGCGAAGCTCTGGCGCCCTATGGCATGAACATTGAGATTGTCGAGGGGCCGCCAGGAGCAGCGGCTACGCTGAAGATGTGTCGCAGCGTTGTGCTCAAAGGCATGGAAGCCCTCTTTCTCGAAGCGCTACTGGCCGCTGAAAAGGCGGGGGTCACCGAGCAGCTACTAGCCTCGCTCAATGCCTCTTTCTCCGATAGGCCCCTGGGTGACCTCGGCCTCTATCTACTTGAGCGTCATCGGCGCCATGCTCAGCGGCGAGCAGATGAACTAGAGGAAGCGGCAGCGACTCTGGCTGATTGGGCCATTGAGCCTCTGGTTGCCGCGGGGGCGGCCCGGCGCTTGCGCTGGTCTGCTGAGCGCTTAACCAGGTTAGCCGCTCAAGGGGAGAGCGAGATTGTAGCTGGAGAGGAAAGAGAGAGTCATCAAGGGTACCGTCTCCTTTTACGTCAACTCAACACGACCTGAGCAGAGGAGGTGTCATGTAAGAGCAATCAGAGCCTGGCCGTAGTAGAGAAGGCAACCTGCTAACGAGGCCTGCGACTGAGAGGCGTGACCAAGGGAGCCGGCGACGTCGCTGTCGCTGCACAGCCTCCAGCCTGTGGGCAGAGGGCAAGCTTTTCTGTGATCGCTGGGCTGATCACCTGCCTCAATGCTGAGAGTGGTGCGGCAGATCGGGCCAAGCAACGGAAGCGGTGCACCGTCCGATCCGGTAGAGGCAAAGCGTGCCTCGTTGGGTGTCCGAACGACCGATGACAGATCAACCAGAGTGACTGGCTGTTACCAGCTCTGCTTGATCGATAGGGGTATGCTCGGAGCCGTATCGCGCGGTGTATCAGGAGTTTGTGCGTAGCGTCAAGCGAACAAGCGAACGAGCAGACAAGAAAAAGGAGTTTGCAGGTATGGCTTCGCCGGAGAAGAGATCCTTTTTCCGCTATGAGAACGGGGTCGTTCTCATGATGTTCTTCACCTTCGGCTTTGTCTTTATGGAGCGGCTCAGCATTGTCTACCTTTTCCCCTTCATCGCTCCCGACCTGAAGCTAAACAATGCTGAGATTGGCCTGATCGCCTCCGTGCTTGCTGTTTGCTGGGCGATCTCGGGCTTTATCTTTGGCTCGATCTCCGACCTGGTAGGCTCGCGGAAGAAAGTGCTGTTGCCCATTACGCTCGCCTTCTCGCTTTTCTCGTTCCTCTCGGGTCTAGCTCGCAACTTTTGGCAAATGATCCTTGTGCGTGGCCTCATGGGGGTCTCGGAGGGGCCGGTATTGCCGCTGGCGCAGGCCAGCGTGATTGCTGCTTCCTCTCCAGAACGCCGTGGTTTCAACCTCGGCTTTGTCCAAAGCTCGTTAGGGCTGATTGGCTCGTTTCTGACACCGATCATTGTCACTCAGATTGCCGTCCACTATTCGTGGCATGAGGCCTTCTATCTGGTAGGTGTGCCCGGCCTGATCATGTTCTTCGTGCTCCTCAAGTGGATGCGCGAGCCAGGTCGCGGGACCTCTCAGGAGGCTGAGGCAGTCGCGCATACAAAGGTACGCCTGGCAGACATCGGGGCTGTTTTCCGCCATCGCAACATGTGGTTTTGTGTGTTGATTGCCATTTCCTCTATGACTTGGCTCTTTGCCTTTACTACCTTTGCCCCGACCTTTCTGACGGAGGTCAGTCACTACTCACCCGATGAGATGGGTCTGATCATGTCCGCGGTAGGTTTGGGTACCTTTGTCTGGGGCTTCGTCGGCCCGGCCATCTCCGATCGTCTCGGTCGCAAGCCAACCCTGATCCTCTTTGCCTTCGTGGCCTGCCTGTCTCCCATCTGTCTGGCCCTATTGCGGGCCCCAGTAGGCGCCATGATGGTCGTTGCCTTCCTGACAACCGTTGGTCAGGCCGTCTTCCCGCTCTTCCTGGTCATTATCCCAGGTGAGTCTTTGCCGTATCGGCTGGTGGCCAGTGCCGTCGGACTGACCCAATTCATTGGCGAGCTGGTAGGTGGTACTTTTGCCCCCTGGCTCGGTGGTGTGGCGGCAGATCATTGGGGCCTGGTAGCGCCCATGTGGATAGCTGCCGTGGGGATGCTCATTAGCGCGTTACTGGCCTTCGGTCTCAAGGAAACGGCACCGGCCAAGGTAGGACGTGGAACAGTGGAGACTCAGGAAATCGTGACCACAGCCTGATCCCGTTGCTGGCTTCCTTTGCCTCCCTCTTTGTCAAAAGCGAGTCCTTTTCTGGGACTCGCTTCCCTTTTTGGGGGAATTTTTGAAAAAGTGATCCCTACCCTCTTGACAGCCGGCCCCGGCTGTGAGATAATCTCACTCGCCTCGCGGGAAAGAGATAACAAAGACAGCGAGGCCACTCAGCGAAAGCTTGTGATCCTGCTCATCGCTGGTGGGCTGCCTCAGTCTAATCGTGGTAGCCAGTGCCAGTCACCTTCTGTTCCCAGATACCCCAGGTGGTGGGGGAGTTTGCCCTCATCTGCGGGAAAAGGGAGGCAGCTTCTGGCAGGGTTATGGCTTGCGGGTGAGTCAGGTAGTGTACCTTGACAATTGAAGAGTGGAAAACAGCAGAGGCGGATGTGCTGTGTTCGCCGCTGACGGATCGCTACAGTGGAGTCGACCTCTTGTTGGGGAGGCTCTCTCGCCGGATGATCCGTCGGGGAAGGCAGCGCAGATGGCCCTGACGTCCAGAAACGATATGGCGGATGGCTGGCTCAGCGGAGGCTGGGGAGTCATCCGCTGGAGATAGAAGCTCGACATCACGTTCATTGCTTTGAACTGGATGGCGAGTTTGATCCTGGCTCAGGACGAACGCTGGCGGCGTGCCTAACACATGCAAGTCGAACGCTCTCCCCGCGAGGGGAGGGAGTGGCGGACGGGTGAGGAACACGTGGGTAACCTGCCCTGCAGTGGGGGATACCGGTGCGAAAGCGCCGACAATCCCGCATACGGTGGCGCCTTGCGAGAGGCGTCAGGAAAGCTCCGTGCCGGAGGGCGCGGGGCGCTGCAGGAGGGGCCTGCGCCCGATTAGCTTGTTGGTAGGGTAAAGGCCTACCAAGGCGACGATCGGTAGCTGGTCTGAGAGGACGGCCAGCCACACTGGGATTGAGAGACGGCCCAGACTCCTACGGGGGGCAGCAGTGAGGGATCTTCGGCAATGGGCGCAAGCCTGACCGAGCGACGCCGCGTGCAGGAAGAAGGCCTTCGGGTTGTAAACTGCTTTTCTGGGGGAAGAGAAGAGGACGGTACCCCAGGAAGAAGCCCCGGCAAACTACGTGCCAGCAGCCGCGGTAAGACGTAGGGGGCGAGCGTTGTCCGGAGTTACTGGGCGTAAAGGGCCTGTAGGCGGTCTGGCAGGTTCCCGCTGACAGCTCGCGGCTTCACTGCGAGAGAGGCGGGAAGACGGTCGGACTAGAGGGCCACAGAGGGACATGGAATTCCCGGTGGAGCGGTGAAATGCGTAGAGATCGGGAAGAACACCGAAGGCGAAGGCAGTGTCCTGGGTGGTACCTGACGCTGAGAGGCGAAAGCTAGGGGAGCGAACGGGATTAGATACCCCGGTAGTCCTAGCCGTAAACGATGACCACTAGGTGTGTGGGGAGATCGACCCCCTGCGCGCCGAAGCGAACGCAGTAAGTGGTCCGCCTGGGGAGTACGGCCGCAAGGCTAAAACTCAAAGGAATTGACGGGGACCCGCACAAGCAGCGGAGCGTGTGGTTTAATTCGATGCAACGCGAAGAACCTTACCAGGGTTGGACAAGCACGCTGAGGGTCCAGAGATGGGCCGGCCCGCAAGGGAGGCGTGCTCAGGTGCTGCATGGCTGTCGTCAGCTCGTGCCGTGAGGTGTTGGGTTAAGTCCCGCAACGAGCGCAACCCTCGCTCTCGGTTGGAGGTTTCCGAGGGGACTGCCGCGCACAACGCGGAGGAAGGTGGGGATGACGTCAAGTCAGCATGGCCCTGACATCCTGGGCGACACACACGCTACAATGGTCGGGACAGCGGGCAGCGACCCGGCGACGGGAAGCGAATCCCTAAAACCCGATCTCAGTGCAGATTGCAGGCTGCAACCCGCCTGCATGAAGGAGGAGTTGCTAGTAACCGCCGGTCAGCACACGGCGGTGAATACGTTCTCGGGTCTTGTACACACCGCCCGTCACACCACGAAAGCCGGCAACACCTGAAGCCGTCGGGCTAACCCTGTGCTAAGGCATGGGGAGGCAGGCGTCGAAGGTGGGGTCGGTGATTGGGGTGAAGTCGTAACAAGGTAGCCGTACCGGAAGGTGCGGCTGGATCACCTCCTTTCTAGGGAGTCGGAGGCTGGGAAGCAGGACAAGGCTGCTCCGCGCGGAGCGGCACCGTGAACCTGCTGTGTTCCCCCTCCCTTCCAGGTCGATCCGTTTCGCCTGATGGCTGGTTCGGGGGAGTACCTGAACACAGGTCGGCGAGGCGTGCTCTTGAGAGAGGGCACTGCGCGATATCGAGGCCGTGAGCGAATGCGGCACAGCCTCTGCGGGTTTTCCACTTTTCAGGTGTCGGGGAGGGCGCGAGCGGCGGACGGCGAGGCTGAGAGCCTGAAGTCAGTAGCGGCGCTTCTCGTAGCCTGGCACCAGCACCTTAACAACTGAGAGCGATTCTTGTTTCAATTTTGCCGAGAGTAAACAGGTCGTAGACAGCAGTAGTCAAGGCCGAGTAGAGGTGGACAGAGGATGCACAAGCGAGAAGCGTACGCGGGGGATGCCTAGGCGCTGAAGGCCGAAGAAGGACGCGGCGAGCGGCGAAACGTTCAGGGGGAGCTGCTGGCAAGCGATGATCCCTGAGTCTCCGAATGGGGTAACCCCTCCGGCGTGATGGCCGGAGATCGGCGGCCACTGGGCCGACCGAGGGGCAGTGGGTGAACTGAAACATCTTAGTAGCCCGACGAAGCGAAATCAACCGAGAGGCCCTCAGTAGTGGCGAGCGAACGGGGCTCAGCCCAAACCGTTCTGGGACCGGCAACGGCTCCCCGAGCGGGGTTGGAGGGCCAGCGCGGGGCAACGCCCGGCTCAGCCGAGGCTGTACCCGAAGTGGCTGGAACGCCACACCAGAGAAGGTGAGAGTCCTGTAGGGGAAACAGCTCAAGCGGGGTTGGCGCTGGTGCCTGAGTACCACAGGGCACGAGGAACCCGGTGGGAAGCAGGGGGGACCACCCTCCAAGGCTAACTACCTTCAGCGACCGATAGCGGACGCAGTACCGTGAGGGAAAGGTGAAAAGCACCCCGAGAGGGGGATGAAAGAGGACCTGAAACCGCGTACGCGACAAGCAGTCAGAGGCCCATGCCGTGGGCGGCAGGCCGCTGGGTGAGCCAGGCGACTGGGGAGCCCAGGCAGGCGGACCACGAGCGGGCTGATGGCGTGCCTTTTGCAGAATGATCCGGCGAGTGCATCGCCGTTGCCGCAGGTTAACCTCCCGTGAGAGGAGGGGAGCCGGAGGGAAACCGAGTCTGAAGAGGGCGCCGCTTCCAGGGAACTGGGAGCAGGTAGCGGCGATGGGACCCGAAACCGTGTGAGCTACCCATGGCCAGAGTGAAGCGGATGTGACAATCCGTCGAGGCTCGCACCCACTGGTGTTGCAAAACCAGGGGAGGAGCTGTGGGTAGGGGTGAAATGCCAAGCGAACACGGAGATAGCTGGTTCTCCCCGAAATGCATGGAGGTGCAGCCCGCCGCGGCAGCGCTGGGAGGTAGAGCGCTGTGTGGGTGCGGGGCCAGGAGCTGGTTACCAAGCTCACGCAAACTGCGAATGCCCAGCGCGGCAGGCCGACAGGCCGTCAAGAGGGGCGGCGGAGTGAGTCTGGCGGGGATAACCTTGCCAGACGAGAGGGGAACAACCCAGACCACCGGCTAAGGTCTCCAAGGGGCTGCTGAGTGGGAAAGGAGGTCAGCTGGCCCAGACAGCCAGGATGTTGGCTTAGAAGCAGCCATCATTGAAAGAGTGCGTAATAGCTCACTGGTCGAGCGAGCTGGCGCCGACAACACCAGGAGGCTGAAGCAGCCGACCGAAGCCGTGGAGCCTTGTGGGTGACGTGGGCGGACCACGCGCCGCGAGGCTGGTAGGGGAGCGTTCCGCGAGCGGGGAAGCCGGACCGCAAGGACCGGTGGAGCGAGCGGAAGTGCGAATGCCGGAATGAGTAGCGCCAAGGGGGGTGAGAATCCCCCCCACCGAAAGCCTAAGGGTTCCTGGGCACCGTTGATCGACCCAGGGTGAGGCGGGCCCTAAGCCGAGGACGGTAGGTCGTAGGCGATGGAGAGCAGGTGGAGAATCCTGCCCCAGAGGGCGTCGAGAAGAGCGAAGGGGGGACGCGGTAGGGAAGGTGAACCCATCGAGTGGACAGGATGGGCTGCCTGCCGGAAGCGAGGCGCCGAGGGAAAGCCCGGCGCCAGGAGGCGTGACCGCAGGCACGAGCCTCCGAGAGGAGGCGACAAGTCACCGGCCCCCAGGCCGCCAAGAAAAGCCTCTAGCCAGACGGCCCTCTGCCCGTACCGCAAACCGACACAGGTAGGCAGGGAGGTAAACTCCCGAGGTGAACGAGTGAGCCTCTGTCAAGGAACTCGGCAACTTGGCCCCGTACCTTCGGAAGAAGGGGCGCCTTCGTAGCTGGCGCTGACCGGAGGGGCGCTCCGAGAGGGGCGCGTAGAGCAGGTCAGGGCTGGTGAGGAGGCCGCAGGAATAGGCCCAGGCGACTGTTTACCAAAAACACAGGTCCCTGCGAACGCGGAAGCGGAGATATAGGGGCTGACTCCTGCCCAGTGCCGGAAGGTGAAGCTGGCGGGTGAGCGCAGCTCGCCAGGGAAGCCCCGGTGAACGGCGGCCGTAACTCTAACGGTCCTAAGGTAGCGAAATTCCTTGTCGGGTAAGTTCCGACCCGCACGAAAGGAGGAACGACCTGGGCGCTGTCTCGACAGAGGGCTCGGCGAAATTGCAGTACCCGTGAAGATGCGGGTTGCCCACGACAGGACAAAAAGACCCCGTGGAGCTTGACTCTAGCCTGGCCTGGTGCCGAGGGCACACCTGCGGAGGATAGGTGGGAGCCGAAGAAGCCGCCCTTGCGGGGGCGGTGGAGGCGCCGGTGAAATACCACTCTGGTGTGTTGTCGGGACTCATGCGGAGCCGGTGGAGCCCGGCCGCAGACAGGGCTAGGTGGGGAGTTTGACTGGGGCGGTCGCCTCCTAAAGGGTAACGGAGGCGCCCAAAGGTTCCCTCAAGGTGGATGGACATCACCTGAAGAGTGTACAGGCAGAAGGGAGCTTGACTGCGAGGCTAACGAGCCGAGCAGGGACGAAAGTCGGGCTGAGTGATCCCACATGTCCGAGTGGAAGGCGTGTGGCGCAACGGACAAAAGCTACCCCGGGGATAACAGGCTGATCCTGCCCAAGAGTTCCCATCGACGGCAGGGTTTGGCACCTCGATGTCGGCTCGGCGCATCCTGGGGCTGGAGTAGGTCCCAAGGGTTGGGCTGTTCGCCCATGAAAGCGCCACGTGAGCTGGGTTCAGAACGTCGTGAGACAGTTCGGTCTCTATCCGTCGTGGGCGAGAGGAAGCGTGAGGGGAGTCCGCTCTAGTACGAGAGGACCGAGAGGGCTTGACCGCTGGTGAGCCGGTTGGCCTGCCCAGGCCAGAGCCGGGTAGCTACGTCAGGCGAGGAGAAGCGCTGAAAGCATCTAAGCGCGAAGCCGACCCCAAGAGGCGCTTCCCGCTCCAGGCGGTAGTCGCCGCCGGAGATAAGGTCCCAGGCAGACGACCTGGTCGATAGACCGGAGGTGGACACCTGGTAACAGGTGCAGCTGACCGGCCCTAATGACCGAACGGCTTGTGCTCTCTTTTCACCTCAGCTCTGCCAGGCTATGCTATCTACGACTCCTCTCGGCAAAATTGAGGCAAGAATCGCTGCAGTTGTAAGCAATCTTAAGACTTAAGCTTTTATTATTTGATGGTCGCTTTATCATCAAGGGAAGGAGGAGCCTGCTAGCCATAATGCTGGCAAGCTCCTCCTTTTTTGTATGTCTCTCCTTGGCCCGGTGCCTGGGCCTGAGCGTAGGATGAGACCGCGACTTAGCGTGAACGGCGGGCCAGCCAAAAGCCGATCAGTGCACCGGCGCTGGCTCCCACGCCAGCCAGCATAGCACGCTGGCGCCGTCGCCGGCGGCGCGCCGCTGCAGCTGCTGTCAGCTGACGATAAAGGCCAGCAGCCCGGTAAGCCTGGTCAAGCAGTTCAACAGGGTGCAAGACGCGCATCCTTAAGCCGCGCTCGCGGATACCCAGGGCGATCTGCATCATGCAGCCTGGATTGCCAGTAACAACTGCCTCTGCTCCAGTTGCGGCGATATTGTTCATTTTTCTTTCTAAGAGCTTACTGGCCAGATCCTGATTTGTGATATTGTAAATGCCTGCACTGCCGCAGCACCAGTCAGCCTCTTTCAGCTCTACCAGCCGTAGGCCAGGAATGCTTTGCAACAAACGACGTGGTTGCTGCTTAATTTTTTGGCCGTGGATCAGATGGCAGGCATCATGATAAGTGACAGTGAGCGGTATCTCCCCCATGTCCTGATTGAGCTCGATTGAGGTCAGAAACTCACTGATGTCCTTCACCTTAGCACTGAAGGCAGCAGCGCGCTCAGCGTACAGAGGATCATCGGCCAAAAGATGGCCATATTCCTTCAAGTTGGAGCCACAGCCCGCCGAATTAATGATGATCGCATCACAGTGGTAGGCCTCAAAGACATCGATATTGTGGCGTGCCAACTCTCGCCCACGCCGCGCTTCGCCGGCGTGGACATGCAAAGCGCCGCAACAGCACTGCTGTGGTGGCGTAATGACTTCGCAGCCATTAGCGGCCAGCACTCGGATGGTAGCCTCATTGACATCGCGAAATACCTGGTCCATGATACAGCCGCTGATAAAGCCAACACGATAGCGGCGTTGCCCCAAAGCTGGCGTAATCTCCGGCAGAGGACGAGCGAAAAGAGGTCCCCGAGCCGTGGCCATTAAGGCCTCCGGTGTCTTAAGCTGACCGCGGAACGGCGTTGGCAGAGCATTTACCAGGTCAAGCAGGCCAGTAGCATGGACCAAGGCCTGAAGACCACTGCGCTGATAAAGCTTGAGCGCCGCGAAGAGAAGCGTCGTCATCGAGCGCGAAGGCAACAACAGATCGAAAAAGGCCCGGCGCAGCAGGCGCGTAGTAGGTGACTCTAGGGACGCGGAAGCAGTGCCGTTGGCTGACGCACGGGCTGAGGCCTGCTCTGCGCGCTCGATCTCTAGTTGAATCTGCTCGCGAGCGGCTTCGATTAGCTTCCCGAACTGCACACCCGAAGGACAGGCCGTCTCACAGGCTCGGCAACCCAGGCAGCAATACATGTGCTCTACGAACTCTGGGCTGATAGCGATTCGGCCCTCTGCCACCGCCTGCATTTGGTAGATGCGCCCACGTGGTGAGTCCATTTCAACCCCAAGCAGCGCGTAGGTGGGGCAGGTAGGCAAACAAAAACCGCAGTGGATGCACTGGCGCATTAATTGATAAGTATGCGTGTGACGGCGAAGAGGGCCTTCTGCAGGTGGAGTGACAGGTAGCGTTGTTTCCAGCGCCGTGGAGTGATTGGACATAACTTCCTCCAGACTAATCTTGCTTTGCAGAGGACCGACTGACACTAACCAGAGACATCCCCTCTCTGGCGGTGCCAGCTTCCCTTCTGGTGCCGTGGCCCGTCTTGTTGCCTCCTCTCCTGTCCCGTTCCCTAAGACAAGGCTGGTCGGGCCGGCAGAGTAAGAGGCAGCAAAAAGACGAAGTGGCCTTCTTTCTAGGCCCTCACTGTGGGCGTGCAACGACCAGAGCAAGGCCTGCCCTGGTGCAGAGGAGAAGCAGCCACCACAGTGACCTCCTGACGATTGTGAAAGAGCTGGCGAGCCTTCACGATCGCATAGGTCCCCTCTAGGATTTCTAGCGCCTCACGCAGGACAGGTAACGGCTGGATACGCTTCGTGGCATGTGGCAGCTTGAGCACACTCAGAACGAAGCCTTCGTCTCTGAGCAGTTCAGCTGCGCGTGTCAATAAGCGAGCCGCATCGCGTGCGTCCATGCGCATGTCATTGGTAATCACGGCGAAACGTCGGCCCCGACGCCGAGCCTCAGCAAGGTAGACCTCGGCAGAGCAGCGTCGGTGCTCAAGGCGCGACTGAGGTATCCTGCGCAGAACCGGGGCTAGCGCGGCTGGGTCAACAGCCACGACGCGTAGACCAGCCTGCAATAGAAGGCGTGTCCACCCGCCAGGTGCTGCCCCCAGATCAAGGGCCTCGCCGTTGGCTGGCAGCGTCAAGTTAAAGACTTCCAGCGCCTCCAAGAGCTTCATTTCCGAGCGACTGATCTGCTCAGGCAAACGTGCAAAGTGTCGCTCACCACCCGGCCAGGCACTCAGATTCTCCTCTGCCAGTGAGATCCCCACAAAACCCCGCCCTGCGCTCAGCGCTAACGACAGAATAATACGTGGCTTCCGAATCGATTCAGTCGCCCCCGTTTCTGCACTGATCACCTCGGCTAGCTTCTGATTGATCTGGCCGCTTGTATAGGACAATGAGCGAGCCGGCAGCTGTGGGCCTGGAGACAACAGGCGCGCCTGAACTGCAAAATACTGTCCTGGTCCAAGCCAGGCAAACTCGGGCAATGCAGCCAGAGCGAGGGCGCAGCGGGCGCAATCCGCCTCGATTGCTCCACTTAGCTGAACTGTCGCCTGTGCAGGGGCCAGATGGCGGACAAAAATGGGTGTCTGCTCCATTGCCCGGCGCAATAGCTCCCTGAGTTTGGGAACAGCGCACAGAGCAATTCCCGGCGCCAGCTCCTCTGCCACCTTTAGCTCGTGGCAGAGCGACTGCAGTTCCGTCACAGCAGGCCGCAGAAACTCTGGCTGAGCGGTAACGATCACATATTCTTCAATATCAAAAATGCTGTAAGGCCGTGCCTTCACCGACGACTAGAGACCTCCCACAAAACGACCCTTGACAAAGACCCCACTAGGATCAAGCTGCTGCTTAAGTCGCTGCATTAGAGGAAAATCAGACCCAACTGGCCCCCAGACATCGATCTGGCGTTTGAGCGCAGTTGGACCACGTTCAATAACCAGGCTACCCTTTCCCTCCTGAGCCTGCTGCCGTAAGAGCCTGAGCGCCTCTAGCAGTTCACTACTCACCTCAATAGGACGCAGTTCAAGATAAACGATACCGTTACCGGCGTGGGCCACGGCGGCTACCTCCAGGTTGAGGCGCCGACAGAGCTGCTCAGCAAACTGCAGATAGGCAGCGATTGCTGTAACCAACATCGTTGCCTTACAAGTCAGCTCGCCGCTGGTCTGCAAACGCACGGCCTCCCAAAACGTGTCCTGCTCAGCCCCCTGCAGATCTTCCACCATGAAAGCCCCATACTGACGGGCCAGTAAACGCGTCTCGTCGATCTGGCGGTGAATAGCGCTAAGACTCCCCTCAAAGTCAAAAGCCAGAGTATAGCCGTTAGCGGGCAGCGAGAGACCCGATCGGGCCGCAATTGCCCTGGCGGCATCCCCGTTCAGCAGCTCGATCGCCGTAGGGGTCAAGACAGAGCCCAAGACCGCGCTCACCAGACGCATCGCATCGGTCACGGCGGGGAAGGTCAGCAACAGCGTACGCTCAGCAGCGGGGAGAGGGTGAAGCTTAAAATTAGCCTCAACGATGATCGCCAGTGTGCCCAGCGAACCGATATAGAGCTTATTCAGGTCATAACCAGCCACGTTTTTCACCACACGGCCCCCGCTCCGAGTGATTTCACCATCAGGCTGAATCGTGCGCAATCCAATCACGAGATCGCGAGCCGTTCCGTAACGAAAGCGGCGAGGACCGCTTGCATTAGTGGCCAGAATCCCGCCAATGGTGGCCTGCTCCGCATGCGGAGGGTCCAGAGCCAGACGTTGACCACGAGTAGCTAATTGGCTCTGAAGGGCTGCCAGCGTTATACCGGCTTCAGTCTGACACGTCAGGTCTGCCGCCTCATGTTCCAGCAATCGCGACAAGCGAGTAAGCTCAATCACCGCATCCAGGCCCGTGGGGATGCCACCAAGGCCAAGATGGGCCCCGCCGCCGCGTGGCAAAAGACTCACCTGATAGCGGTGGGCCAGGGCCACCACGCGCGCCGCCTCCTCTGTGCTCGATGGAATAATGACAGCGCTGGGTTGTAATTCGTCAACCGCATAGCGCTGCAATGCGCTGGAATCCAGAAGAACCGTGCTTGCTGGCACCTGCTCATGAAGGGCGGCAATAAAGCTGGCGAAGTCACCCATCAGGTTCTGCTCCTCCAGAAATAGAAGTTAAAAAAGAGATCAGGCCTCTCACTGCAGGATTGCCAGCCGCCTGGCCCGCAGCAAGGCCAGGCCATGTGGCCAAGTGGCGGCAGACAGAGAGTAGCAGGCAGGCTGGCTCCTCGTGGCGCCGTCGCCGATATTATAGCATAATTACTGTTCATATCTCTTATTCTCAGCGACTACGCTCAATCTGCAAGGAAACAAGCCCGGCAAGGCCGGCCTGGCTGGCACAAAGGAAGGAGGAACCAGAGCGAGCCTCCTGATGGCCATCCTTCCCGTCCATTACCTTGCCCGGTTTGCTAGCCTCTGAAGCCAGGAGCGTTTATAATGAGAGCTATGACGAACAAGGCCCGGCAATTTTCCAGCGAGTTTGATCGCATTGCACAGGAAGCGCTTCAACTGCTGCAGCAGGTTCCAGCGGCGCTCCTTGACCATCCCTTCCCGACACCTGAGAGTTATTCCCTCTTCATGCTAGCCACCTACTTAGTTGAAGTCGGGGAGTTCTGGATTGTCGGTCAAATCGGCAAAAAGCCGTATCCTTCCCCAAGCCTGGCTGAATTTTGCGCTGCGGGAACCCTGCCAGCCTTGATTGCCCGCTATCAGCGCTGGCTCAAAGAAGTTCACGACATTCTCGACAGGCTTCCTGACGAAACACTTGATGAACCGCTGCCTTTTGCGCTCGCACCGGGGGGACTGGCACAGATCGCCTCGATGACAGTGCGAGCCTGTTTGCAGCAAGCGGTACGCCACTGCGAACTGATCCTGGAGCATATGCGCTCGCTTGCCAGCTCCCTTCTCAGCAGCGCTGAGGGGCAACTACCAGCCAATGTCTCGGGAGCACCAGCGACACCTGAGGAGCGACAGGATCAGGACGGACAAAGCTGAGCCTGGATGGCGCGCCTGCCCGTCAGGCTTGCTAGCCAAGCAGCCGACCAGTTTGTGCCTCCTTCCTATGCTCTAACACCGCCTGCTTGCTAGGGACGAGCAATGTAACCCCACTCTGAAAGCAACCAGACGAGCATGGCTCTACAGCCAACCGTCAACTGATCAGTGTCCCTGAAGCAACCCTTCGGCTCTGACGGCCCTCCTATCTCTCTCGCTTTATGGACAAACACTAGTGGTCAGAGCTGCTTCACTTCGACACAGCGGCCTGGGCGTGGGAAGAGTTTGCCGGGATTAAAAAGCTGCTCTGGATTCCAGGCTTCACGAACCTTCTGCATCACGTGCAGATCTGCTGCGCTAAAGATGAGAGCCATCTCCTCTTGCTTCTCTATCCCTACGCCATGTTCTCCGGTGATAGAGCCGCCGACCTCAGCACAGACCGCCAGAATCTCATGCCCCGCCTGTCGTACTCGCTCGACCTCGCCAGGCACCTGCGAATCAAAGAGGATCAGCGGATGAAGATTCCCATCGCCTGCATGGAACACATTGCCCACGCGTAGGCCATAGTGGGCGCAGATCTCGCTCACACGGCGTAGTACATAAGGCAACTTTGTGCGCGGAACGACCCCATCCTGCACATAAAACTCAGGGCTAATGCGGCCCACCGCCCCAAAAGCATTCTTGCGGCCCGCCCACAGCAGCTGACGTTCTGTCTCATTAGCAGCAATGCGCACCGAGCGGGCATGATTGCGCTGGCAGATAGCCACGATACGCGCTGTCTGGTCTTCCACTTCTTCGCGCAGGCCCTCGGCCTCCAATAGCAAGACCGCAGCGGCATCTAGCGGGTAGCCAGCATGCATATCCGCCTCCACGGCCTGCAGGATCATCTGATCCATCATCTCAATCGCAGCGGGGATCATACCGCTAGCAATGATCTCAGAAACCGTATTAGAGGCATCATCCATGCTGTTGAAGACCGCTAGCATTGTCTTCACTTGCTCTGGCAGGTGGACAATGCGTGTAACGATCTTGGTCACCACGCAGAGCGTGCCCTCAGAACCAGTAATCAAGCCTGTTAAGTCGTAGCCTGGTCGATCTGGCGTCCAGCCACCCACCTCTACGATCTCGCCATCGGCGGTCACAATTTCAAGGCCCAGCACATGATTCGTAGTCACCCCATAGAGCAGCGTATGAGGGCCACCAGCGTTCTCCCCCACATTGCCGCCGATCGTACAGGAACGCTGGCTGCTCGGATCGGGCACATAGTAGAAGCCGCGCGGATTGAGCGCATTACTCAGATGAAGGTTGACCAGGCCCGGCTGGACCACAGCGCGCATATTTTCATAGTCAATCTCCAGAATGCGATTCATGCGGGCAAAAGCAATCACAATGCCCCCATAGATGGGAATTGCGCCGCCGCTCAACCCTGTACCGGCGCCGCGAGGTACCACCGGAACGCGATGGCGAGCCGCAATCTTGACTATGCCCGCGACCTCATCAGTTGATGACGGAAGAACCACAATATCTGGCCGGCTTCGATCGATCGAGGCATCGTACTCATACAACATCAAATCGTATGGATCGTGGAGTACATAGCGCTCACCCAGTAAAGCGCTCAGCTCGCGCACCACCTGAGCCTTACGCTCCTCGGAAAGGCGCTCGAAAGGAGGAGCTGCTGCTGCTGATCCCCCGGCGCTGGTCACTGACAACTCTGTAATGCTCATAAGCCTGGCCCTTCTTCCAGAGGCGCTGCCACATTGCCGCGCCTGTGCTTACTTCTGTCTCTATCGCTCCAACTTCCTGCTTGCTCTGGTCCATAGCGAGACCAAGGGAAGGAAAGAGCAACCTACCACAAAGGGCGCATCCTTCCAAGAGAATGATATCACCTTGGTCGGTAATCTGGAAAGGAGGCTGAGCGTGCACTAAGCTCTCCACAAAGCTGGGGCGGTTAGCCTGCTTGTGGCCTGAGACAAGCAGCCTCCTTTCCCTGTCCGCCGTCATCGAGGAAACGACAGTGCGACTGAAAGAGAGGCGAGAGAACTAGCCAGCCCTGGGAGGAGAACGGAAGAGACGCCAGCACCAAAGAAGGCTACCGCCCAGAGCAAGAATCAGGCCAGAGAGGGCCACCGGACGCAGCCAGCCGGGCCCACCGAGAGATTCTTCCGCTGAGGAAGGCTCGCTCAGCGAAGCGGGTGGGGAAGAAGACGGCGAATGATCAGCCTCCCTGGGCTGGGCCGCCGTTGTTGTGACGGCTGGCGAGGGTGACGGCAGGCGCAAAGTGGTCCAGGCCGGCTGAGTGCCGGCAATTGCCGGGGTCGGGGTGGCAAATCGCGCAGATGGGACCGTCTGGCCGCTATTGGATAGTCTTCCTGTACTGGCGGGGGAAGCCGTTGACTGAGTTGCTTTTGGGGTCGGCTGCGCCGAGGGCTGAGCTAAGGGAGCATTACTGCTCCCCGGCGTCGGAGCAGTTGTCGTATGCCAGGTCTGAGAGCCATCGCTCACACGGGCAAATGACTCGTCGCTGTTCAGTTGTGGAACATTGACCTCATCAATGACAGTGGAACCATCGATGAGTAACCGGAGCATAAAAGAGCCAGAGGGGAAAAAGGACTGGGAAGCTGGAAAGACCACGAGAAAGCCGTGTGGAGGTAAGGCCGAAGCGAGCGGCAGCAAGAAAGGGGCAGATTGAGGGCCGGTATCAAGTGCCGCGTGGACTGCGAACAGATCAACAGGTTGATCAAGAGGGTTATATAGCTCGACCCAAGCGTCATGGTTCAAGAGAGCCGTGCCAACCGAAGCACAATTCCACGGGCTGGCCGGTCGAGTAAGAACCTCGTTCAGCAGGATGGCATAGGGATGAGACGGAGGGGGGAGAGCATCCGGTACTGCGGGGGGAACAGGGGAGGCGCAGCCATGCGCGGCGGCAGCCTCACCTCCTTTCGCAGTTAAAGCAGACAAAAAAAGAAAAAAAGCAAGGGCAAGTAAGACTACCGTATACCGCACATGTGCCTCCCTACTAACCTTCTTTTCTTTAATATCTTGCTTTTACTTATAAAGATGCGTGTATGTAGGCGAACGCAGGCAAGACAGCAGGATGACGAGCGAGGACAACCCTCCGGGCCTATCTGCGCGGAGGCTCCTGGCTGGCACTACCGGCTTTTCCTGGATGAAGGACGGCAGCAGTCCGCGCCGTCAGCCATCGTAGAGTAGAACCAGCGCCACGCTCTTAAAATCACTGATACAGATACTCAAACGGGATAGTGCGTCGCCGATTCAGCAGCTTGCGCAAAGCCTCAACACTGCTTTCTCCAAGTGTGAAAGCAATCACCGAGCCGATAATGAAACCACAGATGCCCCCGAAAGCCACCCCTTCGAGGAACATCCGGTTGCGCAGAAACGTCATCATTGACCACCTTTTCTAGAGTAGAGTCTGCTATTGCAGGTAAACTACCGTTTTTGCCTCGCTCCACAGGCGTTCGAGCCGGTAGTACTCTCGCTCTCTTGGCCCGAAGATATGGACAATCACCGCACCGAAATCCAGAAGGACCCAGCCGGTAGAGGCATTGCCTTCCTGGTGTAGCAGGCTAGCGCCCTGTTTCTCCAGCTCCTCCTCAAGAGCATCGGCGATGGCCTGGATCTGGCGCTCATTGCTCCCGCTACAAATGACAAAGTAGTCGGCGATACTGCTCAGGCCCTGAAGGTCGAGCAGGACGACATCTGACGCTTTCTTATCAGATGCCACGTCAACCGCCGTCCTTGCTAGTTTACCTGGGTTCAAAAGCACGCGTTCCACGGTGACTCTTGCAGGACCTCCGTCTTGTCTGCAGCCAAGGAGAGACAGACTCTCTCAGACTGATGCGGAATTCATTGTGCGCTCTATTGTAACGGCATTATAACACGTTGGAGAGAAGTTGTTAAGAGGCCTGCCGGGGGGAAAAGAAACCTCAACCAATTGGGGCAAGGCGAGCGCCAGAGGAGCTAGTCCAAGGCTGAGGGCTTCAGCGAAGGAGGCGGGGGGCCAGCCCGGAGCCAGCCGGGCTGGCCGAATCCCGTAAACAGCGGAATTGCTTGCTGCTGGATGAATTGGCTACTCGATGCTCCTAAGCCACTCCTCCCGCGTCGTGTGGTGTGCCAGGGGAGTTTGCTCGCGAATCTCGGCGCGCAGTTCTGCCAAGGTGCCCCAGCCCTCCGCTACCACATCATACTTGTGAATCGTCTCCTCATTGCGCTGGCTGGCCCAGACGAAAGTATCGGGAGGCAGGTGCTCATAACGCTCGATGACTGCGCGCAGCATCTCGCGCACGACATCCTCGACGAAGCGCGGATTAGCGTGAGCTTTGTTGACCACGTACAGCTCATCTGGCCGTTTCAGTAGCGCATAGTTCTCCGAGCTCATAGCATTCTCGGCGATGCTAATAAGCTCTTGAGCATCGACCAGTTCCTGCGTGCCAATCATCAGGACCGCGCGTCCACGCTGGTTATGGGTCGCGAGCGGTGTGACATCAAGCATTTTCTCAATGGCCTCATCCGGGAACCCCTCTTCGCGCAAGCGAACGCGAGCGAAGGAATGCACCATATCCTGAGCGCAGGGGCAGGCGACCATACCCTCGACCTCAACCCCGACCAAACGGCGCACTCCTTTGCGCGTTGCCACGGCCTGAGCCAGCAGCCCGTAGACCTCCTGAGTTGGGCGCCCCGAAATGGGGGTCCATTTCTGCAGTGGATAAGCTGTACGCAGATAGGCCTCAGCCCGTAGCACCTGCTGACGCTCAACGATGCGGCAAGCCAGGTGCTCGGCCAAAAGCTCGACGCGCGGCCAGGCTGTCAAGCTCGTCTCGTCTAGCACCTCCTCCAGGGCCTCGCTGAAGCGTGACATATGAACGCCCGCCCTGACAGGATCAAGGTCAGCATAGAGATCAAAGGCGATCTGCAGCCACTGGGCTCGCTCATCGCTACCAATCAAGATGACCTTCTGCAAGCCCGCAACGCCTACCCGGCCCAGGCGCACATGCACCGCTGGCCTGCTGTTCTGAATATCGTGTTCCAGAGGAACACGCAAGTTGTCTGCCAGCTTCTTGACGCCGTCCTGTGGCACTGCATCCCGCAATTCGCTGATGCTGCGTCCACTGGTCGGATCAGTCAAGTGTGGAGCGATCTCAGCTAGCGGTACCAGCACAAAGGCGCGCTCCGTCATTCGTGGATGAGGGATAGTTAAGTGCTCTTCTTGTATCTGCAAATCATCATAGAGAAGGATATCAATATCTATTGGTCGCGGCCCGTTGCGGATGGTTGGGCGGCGTCCCAGGGCGGTTTCAATGGCTTTGGCACAGGCCAGTAGCTGCTCAGCGGAGAGGGTTGTGCGCCCGGAACAGACCATATTAAAAAAGCGGGGCTGCTCAGTGTACCCCACCGGTTCTGTCTCGTAAACCGAGGAGACCCTGCTGATTTCAACAACCTCCCGCAGGCGTTGCAGCGCTGCGGCCAGATTCGCGCGCCGGTCTCCCATATTTGAGCCGAGCGCCAGATAGACAGTATGCGTTTTAGCTGGAGATTTGCCATTCGACGAATACCCGGCTGAGGCAGTCAGGTCCAAGCTCATAAAAAAAGTGATCCTCCTGGAAGCCCCTTCCATTGTTGACGGATAGCATCCTCATCGTATTGTAACACCGGGCGGAAGGTTTTCCTTCCACCCGGGCAGGCTGGTAACTTGCGGGAGCGTTGGGAGCAGGACTGCACTAGGCCGATAGCTGCAGAGCGGGCGTGGGAATCGAAGGGGGCAGGCCGGGCTAACTCGCTGCTAACCCTGGTATTCGAAGACCCAGATGTCGCTAAAGACAGCCTCGCTACCGTTATTGCTGTCGCCTCCCACTAGCAGCCCAATCAGGCCCTCGCTGTAGGCTGAGTCGGAAAAGCTGTTGATGACAAGCTGATTGTTGATGTAGAAGCGGAACGCGGAGCCGTGAGCCAGGACCATAAGCATGTTGGGAGCGTTGTAGCCGGTCTGGATGGCGTTGGAATGGGTCCAGTCAATCAGGGTCAGCCAGGCCTGGGGATTAGTGCCTGTGGCGCGCACGAAACGATACTGGCCCTGGCTATTGATTTCGAAGACATAAAAACTCGGTGTAGCCGGATCGAGACGGAAGACCAGGCCACAGAAGTCACCACGCAGCAGGCGCGCCTGTACCTTGATCACGGCATCTGTCATATGCTCCTGACTCGAAAAGCACCAGGCGGCCTCGTGTGGCCCCAAGGTTTGTACATGGTAGCCCTGGGCCGAGAAGAAACACTGACTACCAGAGCTGGCCCAACCGCCACCGGGGCTGCGCAGATCGTACTGATAGAGCAGGTTTCCTGCTCCAACCGAGGAAGAGATACCAGCGGTAGCTTGCGCACGCGAGCGCGCAAGCTGAGTCGCCATAACATTGGCCTGGGCGATCGCGGTCTGCGTGGCGTGGAGTTGCTGAGGGCTCAGCGTCACGCTGCCACTCCCGCTCCCTTTACCGGCAGATGGTGAACCCCGCCAGAGGCTGATGAGGGGAACGAGCAGCAAAACCAGCAGCAGGCAGGCCGCAATGAGTGAGAGCAAGCGAAAGCGGCGACTGGGCAAGCGCTTGATGGTAGCACTCGCTGCCAGAAGGGTGCTTTCGCTGGCGACGACCTCTTGAGGTGGAGGCGCGACTAAAGAGGCGCTCCCACTGGCGTCTTCTTCTGCCTGGCTATCTGTATCGGGCTGCTCTGGCAAATCGGTCAACGGAAAGAGCTGCGGTGTCGCTGGGGGGCGCACCATTTCCCGCTCCTCGTCAGGGACGATAAAGGTCTCTTGCTCTGCCAGGCGGGATGGACTGGGCGTAGCCTCCGCCTGACTGTCTTGGGCGATCAGGGTAGAATCATCGTTGCCTGCTGATATGGCTGTACTCTGATCTTTAAGGGCTAGTGGACCAAAGCGGGTACGTGCGCCGCGACCGCGCTCCTGTTGCAAAGCTCGCCAATAAGCGTTAGCTAGCTCCTGTGCCTCCTGAAAGCGCTCATTGGGGTCCTTGGCCAGAGCTTTGAAAATCACCTCTTCAACAGCGGGCGGAATCTCGCTATTAAATTCGCGGGGCGAGGGCGGTGGCGTTTGAATATGGCGCAAGAAAATGGCCACCGGTGACTCAGCCGTAAATGGCACACGTCCAGTAAGCATCTGGAAGAGCACAACCCCGAGCGAGTAGATGTCACTGCGATAATCGCTAATGCCGTTTGACTGCTCCGGGGCCATGTACTCCGGCGTGCCAACGATCGTACCGTCGCTAGTAAGCGATTCAGCCCCCATAATAGCTTTGGCCAGGCCAAAGTCAGCAAGATAGGCATAACCGTCAGGTCGCAGCAGAATATTCGACGGCTTGACGTCGCGATGGAGCACGCCATGATCATGCGCGTACTGCAGCGCCGAGGCGATCTGGTCCAGAAAGCTCGCTGCTTCTTCCAGAGTCAGGCGCTTGCGCCGATGCAGATAGTCGCGCAGCGTTCCTCCCTCGACGTAGGGCATAACAAGATAATACCAGGGACTTTGCTCTCCAAAGTCGTAGAGCGGTAAAATGTGATCATGGGACAGGGCGCCGACTGCCAGCGCCTCCCTCTCGAAACGTCGGATAAATGACTCGTCTCGTCCGTAGAGCACCTTAATAGCGACCTGCCGCTTGACGCGGCGGTCGTAGGCCACATAAACTTCGGCCATGCCTCCTTGGGCGATGCGGCGGCGTAGTTCATAGCGCCCAAGCGTGAGTCCTTCGATCCCCTTCATCCTATGACTCCTGATCCGTTGCCTCGCTCCGGTAAAATGATAGCTACCTCCAAGCTGGCCGTTCTGCTCTTTCTCTTTTCTGGTTAGAAAGCCTCTCTGGCGTATAACGCACCTGTTGATGACCGGGCCTTATTATATCTATTTTTCGGAACAAGTATGGATCATTTTATGACCATCATACCATATGGAAGGCCCCTGGCAGGTGGTTCGCACCACCTGCCTGCAGGAAAGTACCGTTCTGCTGGTCTAGCTAGCGATAGCGAGGGGTCCAGTAGCGTTCGAGATGGACGGTCTCAACCGGGCGAATATTGTGGGTATACTCGTCCATCAATTTATACATAGATTCTTTATCGCCGAAGATCGCGGCGATCTGCGAGGCATACATCTGGGAGGCTTCCTGGCGCAGGGGCAGCAACTCAGACATCTCGACGTAGGCTGGCTCCAGCGTATCGCCGAACTCGTGTAGGCGTCGTTCCAGCTCGCCGAGGCGGGTAACGTAGGGGAAATCCTCATAGAACTTGACATTAGCACGGCGCTGCACCAGGCGATCGGCTGCCGAGCAGACCAACTGATGATCGACGTGGTGACCCACGCCAAGGGGTGCATACCAGACGGTATCAGGGAGCCGTTCGCTCAGGCTCACCAGCAATTGGCCAAGCTGCTGGTCGATACTCAGATCGGCGGGATGAATGCTACCGAATAGCTCTTCCTCGCGCGTATAGTAAGGAGGATCGCCGCGATAGATGGCATCGAGGTAGTCCAGCCAGAGATAGTCGGCCCCGAGATAGTCGAGGGCCCGTGCATCCTCACGTCGCCGGATCTCCACCGCCTCGCGGGCATCGTGGCCAAAGCCCATGCTCTGATGGACAGCGGTGGCCAGCGCGCTCAGCGGCTGGTTGGCCGGTGGTAGACCGCCAAAGACAGTGATGACCAGGGGATGCAGACCGCAGCTAGCCTGCAGAGCAATGGTCCCTCCGCAAGAGAAAACAACGTCATCGAAATGAGGAGAGAGAAATATATGTCGATGCTTTCTGGCGATATCGGCAATACTTTGTAGCTGCAAGGGTAAGCCCTCCCGTGAGTAGTTCGATGAAGACCACTGGATGCAAGGTGGCCCCGCGGGATGCTGAGGGGGCCGCAGTCTCCACGCAACATATCATACACTATGTTGCAATGCAAGGGAGACGGCGATTGCCTTCGTGGGAGGGCCGACCGAAGGCTAACCGCGTGAGCGTGAGGGCACTGCGGCGTGTGCCGTATGGCCGCTTCGCAATCGGGGGCTGCCTTATCTAAGGCAGCCGTACCCCTTCCTCCTCGTGATAGTCAACCAGCCCGTCACGTGCCAGGCGGCTGACAAGCTGCCGGAGCCAGGGGAGGTCGGCCTCGGTATAGGATGGCTTGATACGTGGCCCTAGCTCGTTGAGGGGAAGGCGCTGCTCTGGCGGCAAGGTGCGCAGCAGAGCGACGATGCGGCCCCGGAAATAGCGGTCGGTTTGGGTGAAAGGCTGGGCCTGATAGCCGCTCTTCTTCTCGGCAACCTTGCGTAAGGTACGAAAGACCGCTCCCGAGGGGAAGAGACTCTGAGTGCTCAACTCGCGGTAGGCCGCGCAGGTCTCGCGGACTGGGCAACGCTCGCACTGAGGGTTAGCGCTCGTGCAAATCGTTGCCCCCAGATCCATCAGGGCCTGATTCCATTCATAGGCCTGACCGGAAGGCAGGACCTGTTCGGCCAAGGCCAGGATCTCGCCATCGTTGAGGCGTGATGCGGGATACTCTAGGCCGATAAAGAGCCGATGAAGCACACGGCGGATGTTGGTGTCAACCGTGGCTACTTGCTGACGATAGGCGAAGCAGGCAATGGCTCCAGCGGTGTAGCGCCCAATCCCTTTGAGCTTGAGTAGCTCCTCTAAGCTGTCGGGAATACGTCCCTGGTACTGGGCGACAACCTGGCGGGCGATGGCCTGTAGACGCACGGCGCGCTGGTTATAGCCCAGAGGCACCCAGGTCGAAATGACCGCTGCCGTAGGCGCGGCGGCCAGGTCCGCCACGGTGGGAAAGCGACTGAGAAACTCGTGATATTTGGGAATGACGCGCTCTACCTGCGTTTGCTGGAGCATCATTTCGGAGACCAGGATGGCGTACGGATCGCTGGTTGCGCGCCAGGGCAGCGGACGCTGCTCGCGGGCGTACCACTCCAGCAGAAGATGATGAACCCGCGCGAGCTGTTCGGGCGCGGGTTGCGCGACGGTCGAGGATGACGGTGAGCTTTTACGCATAGACTCCTGCCTGCTCCCTCCCTGACGGGCCGATATCAAACGCCGACCAGGCTACGAGCTACGCCGCGCAATGGCGTCGTCAGGGCTTCCCCGCCCGTCAGAACCCGTCGAGGAGCTGGAGCCTGCCCCACGCCCGCGGCGGCCTGCGAGCGAGAAAAGAGTTTCGCCACCTTCTTGCCAGCAGCGGGCATCGGGAGCCGGCAGATTTTCGCAAAGAATCCAGTCGTTGGCGTCTCTCAGGACATGACCTTTGATGCACTTTGCGTACTCAATATGCTCGTTTAGCGCGGGATCATCGGGCCTGATCCCGGCAGTGGCGATCTTGGGCACAAAAAATTTACACCAGGGCACAGTAGGATACCTTCCTTGTTGCGCATGTGATGAGCTGAAAAGGTGGCTGAGCGGCTAGGCGGCGCCCAGACCGTTTGCATTATACCCTATCTGCTGCCTCTGAATCTAGAGGAAAGGACCCTCGCCCGGTTGCTGGCGCTGGATGGGCCCGCTGCGTGGCCTCCTGGTCTGGAAGGTGATATCATAAAGGCGTAAGCGAGGCGGGGTCTATTCTTCCTGGAGAGGTGTGCTCTGTGTTAGCGCAAGAGGTAGCTGTCTTTGATGGTGATTCGCCCCTCTGGGAGCGAGCCAGGGCGCTCTTGAACGCGGCTCTGTTGCTGGAAGAGCATGATGAGAGCTATGTCTGGCATGGCTGGACACGAAGCCAGATTGAGGCCTTTCTGCAGGGGCTTCCCTCACCCTGCAGCCTGGTGGTCGCCGTCTGGCAGGCGGCTATGCCAGAGCAGGCCGCGACGCAGACGCGGGAGGCGACTGCCGAACGCCTTCTGCTGGGCCTGGTCTGTGAGGTAGTTGGAGGTGAAATTAGATCAATTAGGACATTCGATTCTCTGCGGACTGCAGGCCTGAAAGCGGTAGATGAGCTAGAGCCAGGCTATGAGGATGGTCTTGCCATTTTGCGAGCTGCCCATACCCTCGTTGCTCCTGTGGCCTGGGCCTTATTTACTGACTGGCAAACGTGGAATGAATGGCTGCTTGGCTCTGCAGAGGAGCAGTCGTCAGAGAGGGCGGTCGACAAGGGAGCGCTCCTGACTGCTCTAGTCCAGGCTGGGCGCTGTGTGCTGCTAGGCACCCAGACAGCCCATCGCTATTTGTGAAAGATGTCTTCTTGAAGACAGGGATGATATGCAAGAAGATCCGAATGCTCTGGTATGGAATCCGATTTTGCGCCACTATGTGGTGAATGCACCGCAGCGGATGCATCGGCGAGAAGGGACAGACCGCTGTCCTTTCTGTGCAGATGTGCTCGAAGGGCGAGTTGGGCCTGAAACCCAGGCCTGGCTTCATCCGAACGATTTTCCCCCTTTTCGTCCGCCGGTCGGCGAGGCCTACGTAGTGATTTACCATCGTGATCACGAGCGCACATTTACCCGTCTCAGTGTGCCGGAAGTAGGCGTCGTAATGCAGCTCTGGCGCGAGCTGTATCGCGACCTCAGTCAACGCTATGCGGCGGTGATGATCTTCGAGAACAGCGGCATGAGCATTGGTCAAACGCAACTACATCCTCATGGTCAAGCGTATGGAGTCTCGGTGCTGCCGCCGTTGCTCGAAAGAGAGCTAGAGACCGTGAGGCTGGAGCTGGAGGCGGGGCGCGGCTGCCCGTTCTGCCGCGTGCGGGCCGAGCTGGAACATGGTCCTTATGAGGTGCTGGCTACGCGAGACTGGCAGGTCTTTCTCCCCCCCTATGTGCGCTATCCCTACGAAACGCATGTCTATCCACGGCGTCATATTGCCGATCTAGCGGCGGCCACCGATGACGAGTTGGCCGATCTGGCGGCCGTGCTGCTACAGGTAATACGGGCTTATAACGCGCTTGATCAAGGTCGGATGGCCCCTATGCCCTATATGCTTGGGGTCCATCAGTTAGCTGATGAGCGGTTCCATCTCCATATTGAGATCCTGGCAGTGGGGCGGGCGCCGGGCAAGCTGAAGTATGCAGCCTCGTCCGAGATGCTCTGGTCGCTCTGGACCAACGATTCGTCTCCTATCCAAAAAGCACAGGAATTGAGAGAAGCGATCGCGAGGGTTGCTCATGGCAGCGCATGATCCAAGAGAACTGCCCCCAGCCGCGCGGGTAGCGGTGGAGCACTTTCCGGCAGTCTTTGGGACAGACACAGGGCTGCTGGAAGAAAGGCCTGTGTTGGGTGTGGCCTGGGCCCCTGGGCGGGTCAATCTGATAGGTGAGCATACGGACTACAACGAAGGCTTTGTCCTGCCCCTGGCTGTTGATCGGGCCGTGGCCTTTGCCGGGCGAGGGCGGAGCGATGGGCGAGTACGCCTCTGGTCGCGCCAGTTTCAGGAGATGGCTGAAATCGAGCTGGAGAACTTACCGACCACCTTTACGGCTCAGGCGGCGCAGTTGCCGCCGTGGGCGCGCTACGTGCTAGCGGTCCTCAGTGAGTTAAAGGCCGCTGGCTTGAAGCTGCGGGGCTTCAGTGCGGTCTTGCATGGCGATGTCCCGCTCGGAGGGGGAATGAGTTCTTCCGCGGCCCTGGAAGTGGCGACCGCCTGGGCGGCAGCGCTCTTTTCCAATGGGGGGGGGACCATTGGAGAAGCGGCTGAGGCCTCGACGTCGGCGTGGTTGCAGCCGTTGGAGGTGGCTCGGCTTTGCCAGCAAGCCGAGCATCTGGCTTCAGGAGTACGTTGCGGTATTCTTGATCAGGCGGCCTCGTGCCTCGGGCGCCCTGGTCAGGCCCTGCTGCTTGACTGCCGCTCGCTGGAGTTCCGCTATCTTCCCTTTGCCAGCGAGCGGGTGGCTCTGCTCGTGGCTGATACTCATGTGCGTCGCGAATTGGCTGCTTCAGCATATAATGAGCGGCGGCAGCAGTGCGAAGAGGCTGCGCGCTTGCTTGCAGAGCTGGTGCAGGCTGAGGCCGGGCAGGCGTCGGAGAGCAGGGCCTCGGAACCGCGCATTCGCTCGCTTCGGGATGTGACACCGGAGCTGTTTGCGCGCTACGCGTCGCGTTTGCCAGAGGTACTACGACGGCGGGCTGCCTATGTTGTGGCCGAAAATGAGCGGGTGTTAACGGTAGCACGCCTGTTGGAAAGCGGCGACATAGAAGCGGTTGGCCCCTATCTCTGGCAGACGCATGAGGGACTGCGCGATCAGTATGAGGTCAGTTGTCTGGAGCTGGACACGCTGGTAGAGATTGCGCGCCAGGTCGACGGGGTACTTGGGGCGCGTATGATGGGTGGGGGCTTCGGC
The DNA here is from genome assembly GCF_059696725.1 of Thermogemmatispora argillosa. Classification (NCBI taxonomy): domain Bacteria; kingdom Bacillati; phylum Chloroflexota; class Ktedonobacteria; order Thermogemmatisporales; family Thermogemmatisporaceae; genus Thermogemmatispora; species Thermogemmatispora argillosa. Next base: position 5,214,738 of record NZ_AP019377.1, read on the forward strand.
GGCTGCACAATCAATCTGGTGCGGACCGCGGCAGTGGAGCCGTTGACCGAGGCAATCCTCTCAGAGTATCCGCGCCGGACTGGACGGCAGGCGAGTGTGGAGGTCTGTCGGGCTGCTGGTGGCCCGGGAGCTGTTTTCCTGCCGGCTTGACTTGGAAAGACGAGCATTGGAGAGTCAGTCTGCGATGAAGCTCTTTCTCTCGACCGATTTTGAAGGCACCAGCGGTATTGTGGCCTGGGAGCAGATCATCGAGGGGCAGCCCGAATATGAGCAAGGGCGTCTGCTGTTGACACACGAGGTCAATGCCATCATTACTGGAGCTCAGGAAGCTGGTGCCAGCGAATTCGTTGTCAACGATGCCCATCACGTGATGCGCAATCTTCATCCACAGGACCTGGCTGGGGAGGCAACGCTGATCAGTGGCCGCTATAAACCCTTCTACATGATGGAGGGACTCGATGGCAGCTTCGCTGGTGTCTGCTTTGTCAGCTATCATGGCTCAATTGGAGCGGAGCGGGCAGTCCTCTGCCATACCTATAGCCCGAATGCCATTTGGGAAGTGCGCCTCAACGGGCAGGTCGTAGGCGAGGCGGGCATCAACGCCCTGGTAGCAGCCCATTACGGCGTACCGATCATACTCGTCAGCGGCGATGATGTCACGGTCCAGGAGGCGGAAATAGTAGCGCCTGCCGCCGAAAAGATCGTCGTCAAACACTCCCTGGGTCGCTTTGCTGCCGCTCATCTCCATCCAAGAAAAGCCTGCGAACTGTTGCGCGCCGGGGCCCGCCGGGCCGTGGAGCGCCTGGCGCGCGGCGAGCCGCTGGCCCCTCCCAGCTTCACGCTCCCGGTGCGGCTGGAAGTCACCTTTTTAGTAGCGGAGATGGCAGACATGGTCTGCAACGTGCGAGGCGTGGAGCGCATAGCAGCGCGTACCGTCTGTCTGAGTGGGGAGAACCTGCTAGACATCTACCGCCAGTTTGTCGTTGTCGTGATTCTGGCACGGGCCCTGGCCGAGCGCTAGGGGAAAGATTGCCGCCAGGAAGAGCGGATCGCCGGCCCGTTCTCCCCTTCCCTGGAAACGCGAGGTGACCGATGGCTGAGCCTGTCTATCGCTACTGTCCCCTCTGTGCTACCCCTCTCTGCGAGCAGCTCGTTGGAGGGGTTCCACGCCCGAGCTGCCCGGCTTGTGGCTTTGTGCTCTATCTTGGGCCCAAGGTGGTGACCGTCGTGGTCATCGAATACGAAGGGCAGCTCTTGCTAGGGCGACGCGAGATCGAGCCTGGACGAGGAAAATGGAGCTTCTGCAGCGGCTACGTTGATCGCGGTGAAGAGCTAGAAGAGGCGGCATTGCGCGAGGTGAAAGAGGAGACGAATCTACGGGTTGAGCTACTGGACTTCCTGGGCCTCTACAGTCGGAAAGGCAGCCCTCACCTGCTGGTAGCCTATCGGGCGCGCCCTCTAGAAGGCTCGCTAGAGGAGCTAGCGCCGCAGCCAGGTGAAGTCAGCGAGCTAGCTTTTTTCCGTCCCGAGGCCATCCCTGAGCTGGCCTTCCCATTTGACTACCTTATTCTGCGCGATTGGCAGGCGCTGGTCGGCCAGGCGGGCGCAAAGCGAGCATGACAGCAGGACTTAAGGCAGCAAGCCGCCAGAGCCGCGGCAAGCCCCAGGGTCAGGGAAAGCTGCCAGAGTCGAATTGGCCTCCGCCAGTTCATGCCCCCTGACCCTGGTGGTCTTACTGGCTGAGCACATCAGGACGGGCTCGATCCTGGCTCCTGAGACTCGGGGCCGGCGCTGGCTCCCGCCTCAGTACGGGCTGGAAGTGAGCGCTCAATACGCTCCACAACCTGGATCAAAATATCCAAGCGCTGCTCCAGCTCTGCTGACTGCTGATGGAGTGTGCGGAGCTGAGTAGCCAGGGCATGCAACTCCGGATTCAACAAGGCCAGCTCATGGCCCCTGTGGTCCTCGCCGGCCGGCAGCGCCTCCCGCTCGCCAGACTCGAAAGCGGGAGCCACCTCAACGCGCGGCGGGGCCGAGGCCAAACCCCGCGACGGGAGACCCTCGGCCGGAGTGCTTCTGATCACCCAGATCAGGGCCACAATGGCCAAGAGACCAAGGACGAGTAAGCCTCCTGAGATGAGCAAGACCACTGCTTTGCTCCTTTTCTTGTTCTTGCGGGCTTCAAACTCACGAACTCCAGATGATGTATTCCCCTCTCTCTTGCCTTACAGCTTGGCGCTTCTAGACAAGCCCAGGCTGCTCTGAGGCATAGGGCGACGGTCTCAGTCAAGCTGACCTCGTGGCAACCGGGATAGAGATCGCGGGAAGCTGGTCAGTCCTGACCAGCGCCGCGAGGCTCATAGGGAGCGGCTCCCCTCTGGCCTGCCTGGTCTTGACCCGGTGAGCCTGGGTAGAGGAACGAGCTGGCCGAGCAAAAGGCTCGGCCAGCCTGCGCCAAGTCGTAAGAGGCTGCACCCGGCACGCCTGGCTTGCCGGCACCCGCTGGCAAGCCAGGTAGTGACAGAGCGCAGCACCTCCTTGCCAGGCGCTCTGGAGCTTAGTGCAGATGAATCGTCACTTCAGCGCTCATGCCGGGCATCAGTGTCTTGCCAGCGGAGCCATCCAGAGTGATAATCACCGGGATACGCTGACCAACCTTGGTGAAATTCCCGCTGGCGTTATCCTGTACGGGCAAGAGAGAGAACTCCGAGGCTGCCGCCTGGACAATCTGTTTCACATGCCCTGTGAACTTCGTATCCTTATATGCATCGATAGTGATATCAACGCTTTGGCCTGTTTGGATATTATTGATGGCATTCTCGTCGACGTAGGCAGTCACCGTCAAGTGGCTAGGATCGTAGATCTCCAGCAAGGGTGAGCCAGCGGTCACCTGCTGGCCGGGGACGACCGCCACCTGAATCACCGTTCCACTAATAGGGCTTGTCAGAGGAAGTGCGCGCGCAGCGCTCGTACGGGAAGCCGCCGTTGTAGAAGCTGCCGGCTGTGCCGACGTGGCGGCGGTAGCACTCGTCCCCGTGGTAGCGGCCACCACAGGCGTCACCTGGGCCAGGGTCTGACCAGCGTTCACATGGTCCCCCAGATTCGCGCTCAGCGTTGTCAGCGTGCCGCTGGTGGGCGCACTGATCGTCACAATCGGAGCGGTTACCTGAGCATCATCGGTGCTGTAGTACATGTAGTTATAGTAGATCCAATACGCAATCCCGCCGACAATCGCGAATAAAGCGATCACCGTCAGGACAGGGACCAGAATCAAGCGTCTCATCTCAATCACACTCCTCAGGTACTCGGATAGCCTTCCCTTCTTGCTTCGAGCAAGAAGGCGCTAGAAAGCCGTTCACACACCCCGTGCGGGTCTCGTTGGGCGTTCAGAGAAGCATCTCATAACAGGCCAGCTAACAAGCTGGGCTAGCCTGCGAACATCGTTTCCATAGCGGCGGCTGTGCGCTCCTGGCTCTCCTCCTGGACGCCACGGCGGCGTGCCCAGCGGGGGCGGACCCCAGAGCGCACAAAGAGCGTTGCCAGCATGGCCAGCAGCGTTGCCACCAGAGTCAGGCGGAAGGCATCCTGCATGGCCAGCACATAGCTGCGCTGCTGGAGCAGTTCCGCAATGACCTGCAGAGCCGCGTTATAGGCCGAGCGCGCATCGGCGCCGTGCAGCATAAAGAGCGCCTGAATGCGAGGAATCAGCTGACCCAGCGGCGAACTGGCCGTCACCATTTCAGCCAAATGACCAAAGTGGATCTGATTTTGCGTCTGGACCAGGGTAGCCAGCACAGCGATGCCAAGGGAACTTGAGACCGAGCGCGTCACAGTACTGATCGAAGAGGCCTGGGCCAGCTTCTCCGGGCGAATGGTCGAGAGACTGGCCACCGCCAGTGGCTGCACCGAGAGGCCGAGCGCCACCCCGCGCAAGACCAGAATCCACTGAAACCAGGCGAAAGACGAATGGACCGAAAGCGTTGTCAACTCCCAGTTAGCCAGGGCCAACGCCAACAGGCCCGGAATCATCACCGGACGCACGCCGAGGCGGTCGACTAACACGCCGCCCAGCACCGAGCTAACCATCGATGCCAGAGCCTGGGGCAAAAGGATCAGACCGGCCTGGAAGGCGCTCAGTCCGCGCAGATCCTGCAGATAGATCGGGAAAAGGAACAGCCCCCCGAACATGCCGAAGATGATAAAGATCTGCGCGATAGTGCTGGTCGTAAAAGGACCATTGGCAAAGAGCCGCAGGTCAAGCAGCGGCTCGCCCCCACGGGCCGCCAGCGTCAGCTCAATCGCCGTAAAGATGGCCAGGGCCAACACTCCAGCGATCAAGAAGCCACGCACCAGCGTCGATCCCCAGCCGTAGGTACTGGCCTCTGAGAGGGCGTAGAGGAGCGACGCCAGACCGCCGGCAGCGAAGACGAAGCCCGCCGCATCAAAGCGCGGCCTGCGCTCCACCGGCTGCTCACGCAACAGGATTATCGCCAGCAGCACAGCGACGATACCGACTGGCACATTGATATAAAAGATCAGCTGCCAGCCTGCGTACGTCACCAGGTAACCGCCCAGGGTAGGGCCGATAGCCGGGGCCAAGAGAGCAGGAACCCCGAACAGGCCCATGCTCATCCCGCGCTCCTCCGGCGGAAACTCCTTGAAGGCCAGGGCCATCGAGAGCGGGAAAAGCGAAGCGCCACCCACTCCCTGAATGATGCGGAAGAAGATCAGCGCCGGCAGGCTCCAGGAGAGGCCACACAGGGCCGAGCCAAGCGTAAAGGCGGCCAGCGAGATGATATAGAAACGCTTAATCCCGAGCGTATCGGCGAAGAAAGCCGCCGTTGGCGTCACCACGCCCTGGGTCAAGATGTAGGCAGTCAAGACCCACTGGACCGTATGGAGATCAGCCCCGAAGGCAGCTTGCAGGTGGGGAATCGCGATATTCACGATGGTCTGGTCCAGGATCGACATAAAGACACCGATGATCACCACAATCGCCACGATCCACTTATAGGCCAGACCACCCCCACGCCTCCTTGTTTGCTCGCTTGCTTGCATAAAGCAAAGCTCCTCTTCTCTATCTCAAGACGTACTCACTCAGGCAAAGCGGGAACCAGTCTCGGCTGAGCAGGATTCCCTTTCAGCTAAGAGACTCGCTCGGACTGATCGCAGGGTAGCATGCCGTAAAAGAGCAGATCGACCACCTGCTCGATCAACTCCTCGCGAGAGAACTGCGTCACGGAGAGCAAGCTGAGCAGACCCCGGGCGACAGCGCGCATGACAAAAATCGAGGCCAGGATCTGCACAATCAGCTCCGGCGCAAAGGTGCGGCGAAAGCGACCCTGCTCCTGCCGCGTGCGCACATAGTTGATCAGGATCTTGCGATTCTCCGTCAGCACTCTTGCCAGAATCTGAGCTGCGTCGGGATGACTATGGATCAGCAACATGGCCAGACGCAGCAAATCGCCCTGGGGGGTAGCCATTAGCGTATCGTGGAAAGCCGCCACAATGCGGTAGACCGCCGTGCGATCATCGATCTGGCCCTCCTCGGCCAGGCGCACGGCCTCGGAAATAGCGGACTGCAGTGTCCCATGAGGACTATAGTGCCTGATCAGGGCTGCAAGCAGCTCCTCCTTGCTGTGGAAGTGCCAGCAGAGAGTACCGCGCGATACCCCGGCCTCAGCAGCAATCTCATCCAGCGTGGTGGCTGAAATGCCTGAGCGCGCAAAGGCTCGCAGCGCCGCCGCAAGAATCTGCTCCCGCGTATCCTGGGCCGGTCGCTCCCGTAAGAGACCACGCTCTACCAGCGTCGCCCGCAGCTGCTCCTTGCCGCCGGCGAAGTGGTAGTAGAAAGCCGGACGTGACAGCTTGGCCTCCCTGGTGATCTCCTCAACGGTCACTTCCTCAAACGGACGGCTGCGCAGCAAGCTCTCCGTCGCCTGAATCAGGCGCTCTTTGCCTCTGGCTCTGGCGTCGCCAGGATCACGCTCAGCCATGATGACATCGACTCCCCGGAAGCAAGCAGACTGTACTGTCCAATAACTGTGACTGTACTGTTTAGTCTAGACGTTTGTCTAATATAGACAAGATGGCTGGTTCTGTCAAGAGGCAGGCTCTGATTCTTCGCTCAGAGGGGAAGAATGGGCCAGGCCTGTGGGGCTGGGAAGTGGTATATAATGGGCACGAAGAGAGCAAAGCAGGCCAGCCAGAGAGACCCGGCTGCGCAAGCCGGCGTCCTTGTGGCAAGAGGGGCAGGGCTGGCCTGGGCAGATGGTTGGATGAACAAACGAATCAAGCGAAGCTGAGGAGAGAGCAGCGATGGCGTTAAAATTTGGCCTCCTGGTCCCCCAGGGCTGGCGTCTTGATCTGGTAGGCATTGCCGACCCGGTTGAGGCCTATGAGACGATGACGCGCGTGGCCCGCGAGGCTGAAGCTCTGGGGTTTGATTCGATCTGGCTGTTCGATCATTTTCATACGGTGCCGCAGCCGCTGCAGGAAGTGACCTTTGAGTGCTGGACGGCTACGGCGGCTCTGGCGCGCGATACCCAGCGCGTTCGCATTGGGCAGATGGTGACCTGTAGTGCCTATCGCAATCCGGCGCTTTTGGCGAAGATGGCGAGCACAGTGGACGTGCTCAGCCACGGGCGGCTGGATTTTGGAATTGGGGCGGGCTGGTATGAACATGAGTGGCGTGCCTATGGCTATGGCTTCCCAGAGACGGCGGAGCGCCTGCGTATGCTGCGTGAAGCTGTGCAGATCATTTTGAAGATGTGGACCGAGGAAGAGGCATATTTTGAGGGGCGCTATTATCAGGTACATGGGGCCATTAACCAGCCGAAGGGGGTACAGCAGCCGCACATTCCGCTCTTAATCGGCGGCGGAGGAGAGCAGGTCACCTTAAAGCTGGTAGCGCACTATGCTGATGCCTGCAATGTTGGGCATCTCGATCCTGCGGGCATCGCTCATAAGTTTGCGGTTCTCAGACAGCACTGTGAGGCTATCGGGCGCGATTATGAAAGCATCCGACGGACGGTGCTCTTTAACTGTGCCATTGCTGAGAGCGATGAGGAGGCCATACGCAAAGCCCAGCAATCGTATATGGGACGCAATGTTCCGCCGGAGCAGCTGCGGGAGCATGAGCTAGTGGGCAGTCCCGAGACGATCCGCCAGCGTCTGGCTGCCTATGAGGAGGTTGGAGCTCAAGAGGTTATCGTCTATCTGCCCGATGCGGCCCAACTTGAAGCGGTGCGCCTCTTTGCTCGCGAGTGTATGGCCAAACTGCGCTAAGTCAGGGTCTGGGCCTCGCGAAGGGGAGAGGCCGACACTGGCGGCGCATCTGCTGTATACTAGCAGCAGCAGCGCAGGCACACGCTGGCGGAACGTGAGATTGGACCTGGCATCTGGCAGGCACCTGGTGCGTTCCGGTCAGCGGTGGGCTGTGTTCAGAACCTGCAAGGAGGGTCCCAATGGATATCAATGATGTTGTGCGTCAGGCTCGGGCGGCCAATGTGCGTCTGGTGCGTTTCCTCTACTGTGATAATGGCGGGATCATTCGCGGTAAAGCGACGCACGTTGATAAACTGGCAACGCGCATGCGTGAAGGGATCGGGCAGACGCTCGCGATGCAGGCCTTCACGGCGGTTGAGACGCTGGCCACGGTTGAGGGGATGGGACCAGTGGGTGAGTTTCGCCTGATCCCCGATCCACAAACGTTTGTTGTCTTGCCCTATGTACCGGCGAGCGCCAGCATGATGTGCGACATGGTACGTCTGGATGGGCAGCCCTGGGAGGCCTGTCCACGGACATTTCTGAAGCGTATGGTGGCGCGCCTGGCTGAGCAGGGCATGCGGGCCGAAGCAGCCATAGAGCATGAGTTTTATCTGGCGCGCGAGGTTGGGGGGCGCTTCGTGCCGGCGGACCAGAGCCTCTGCTATAGCAGTATTGGGCTGGATGAGCAGGGTGAGGTCATTGATGCTATTCTCTCGGCTCTGGAGGCCGTTGGTCTCTCGGTGGAGCTATTCCACACGGAGCTAGGGCCGGCTCAGCAGGAGCTGTCGATTCGACACGCCGATGCCTTGACGGCTGCCGATCATGTCTGTTTGGTGCGAGAGGTTGTGCGCGGCACTGCGCGTCACTACGGCCTCTATGCGACCTTTGCTCCCAAGCCATTTTTGGATCAGGCCGGCAGTGGGGCCCACATTCATTTCAGCCTGTGGGGGGCCGAAGGCAGTCCCCAGGCGGGTAAGAATCTCTTCTATGATCCGCAGCAGCGGGCTGGCTTAAGTCAAATCGGCAAATATTTCATCGGTGGGGTCCTGCGGCATCTGCCGGCGCTGGTCGCGCTCACCTGCGGTAGTCCCAACTCCTATAGCCGCTTGCTGCCGCACTTCTGGAGTTCGGCCTACACGGCCTGGGGCTACGATAATCGCGAGGGGGCGATTCGGGTGCCATCGCCCTTCTGGGGCCGTGAGGCGGAATCGCTGAATCTGGAACTGAAGCCCTCAGATCACAGTGGCAACCCCTATCTCGCCCTGGGGGCCTTGATCGCAGCGGGGCTGGATGGAATCCAGCGGCAGATTGATCCCGGCGAGCCGGTTGAAGTTGACCCGGGCAACCTCAGCGACGAGGAGCGCGAGCGCCGCGGTATTCGGCGGCTGCCGACGACCCTTGATGAGGCTCTGGACGAATTAGAGCGCGATGCGGTATTGATGGAAGCTCTGGGGCCACTGCTGGGCCGCTCCTACCTGGCTGTCAAACGAGCTGAAGCGGAGTTCTTCCGCGAAAAGACGCCAGAGGAGGTGGCCAGCCAGCATTTCTACAAGTACTAAAGGTCTATGCCGCTCAAAAGCCAAAGGGACTGATGCAATCGGAGAGGGAGGCCGGGGTAACGGCCTCCCCGCTGGGGCTGGTTGCGGAAGGAGCGCCATCGCCAGGATTCCTGGCATCTAAAGAAGGCGATGGCCTGCGCCAAGGTGATACAATAATGGGCAGGCTGTCGCATTTTTCTGCCTCTGCTAAGCTATCTCTGGAAACTCTTCGCTGTTGATGCCTGGTCAGGAAAGAAGTCGAAGTCGCGAAGGAAGGCAGAGCTGATCACCATCAGCTCTTGTCGGGAGTGTCTACTACTACTACTACTACTACTACTACTACGATGATGATGTCTATGCCCAATACTTCAGGAACATCGCAGCAGACGACCTATGCCTATCGCATTGAGGGCGGCTATCCCGTGGTAGGAGAGATTACCTGTCTGGGGGCCAAAAATTTTGCCACCAAGGCGATGGTAGCGGCTCTGCTTGGAGAGACGCCGACGGTCCTCACCAACGTCCCGCCCATTGGAGATGTCCAGATTACGGCGGAGATGTTGATGGGCATCGGGGCACGGGTGGAGCAGCTCGATGAGACAACGCTGCTGATCGACCCAACGACGGTCAATTCTTCAACGGTCCCTTTAGCTCAGTCTGGTAGTAACCGGGCGCCCATTTTGCTGCTGGGAGCCTTGTTACACCGCTTCGAGCGGGTCTCAGTGCCCGTAGTGGGCGGCTGCCAGATTGGGGCGCGCAAGGTAGATTTTCACCTTGATGCCATTCAGCGCTTCGGGGGAGTAGTGCAAGAGACGCCCGAGGGCTATACAGCGCAGCGAGTGCAGCCCTTGCGCGGGACGCATATCCATCTGCCATATCCCAGTGTGGGGGCGACTGAAACCTGTCTCTTCCTGAGCGTGCTGGCTGAGGGGCGTACCCTGATTTCGAACGCGGCTATCGAGCCGGAGATCTTTGAGCTGATTACGATGCTGCGTTCGATGGGGGCAATTATCTTCACGTCGCCGGGCCGTGATATTCGCGTCGAGGGGGTCAAGCGTCTGACGGGAACCCGCATGACGGTCCTGGGCGATCGCATTGAGGCGGCTTCCTGGGCGTCGCTGGCCTGTGCCTCCGATGGCGATGTAACGGTGCACGGTATTCGGCCCGATAGCCTCGGTAATTTTCTCTCGTATTATCAGCAGGTGGGTGGCGGTTTTGAATTTGTCGATGCCAATAGCATCCGCTTTTTCCGCCGGCGCAAGCTAAGTCCGGCGATCATCGAAACCGATGTCTACCCGGGCTTCTCAACGGACTGGCAGCAGCCCTTTGCTGTGCTGCTGACGCAGGCCGATGGCATTTCGATTATTCATGAGACAGTCTATGAGAAGCGCTTTGGCTATCTCAAGGCGCTCAATCGCCTGGGGGCGCGAACCCAACTGACGACGCACTGTTTGGGGAGCGTGCCCTGTCGCTATCGCGATATGAATTATGAGCATAGCGCCATTATTATTGGGCCGACTCCCTTTACGGCGGTAGACGAGGAGATCGTGATCCCTGATCTACGGGCCGGCCTGGCCTATGTGATCGCGGCGGCCATCGCTCGCGGCACCTCCGTCATCACCGGCATTCATTTCTTGGAGCGCGGCTATGGCAATATTGTGCCTCGCCTGGCAGCGATGAACCTCAAGATTGAGCGGATTCCTTATCATAAGCGTACCCCGGCGGCGGCAGAGGCCTGAAGCGTAGGGGGTGAGGGCGATGGGCAAGTGTCTCTGTCTCTGCCTGCTGGGGCGCGGGATCAGAAAAGAGCGGCCTGCCTCCTTCGAGAGGCAGGCGCGACTGCATGAGTTGAGGGGCCGGACCGCCTTGGGTGAGGTGGTCCGCTGCGGTTGGGCTAACTTGGGTTGGATGGCTTGAGGGAACGCGCGGTCTCGCTGACATCCTGCGCCGATTTCTGGGCCAGGCCGCCCAGCTCCTCGGCAGTGTCACGCACACGCGTGGCAGCCTGGCGCGCGTATTCCTTGACGTTGCTGGCTGTCTGTGAAACGCGGCTGGAAACCTGCTGCACGTATTCATTCAGTTGCTCGTTGTCTGGGAGAGAGTCGCGCAACTGCTGCAACCGCTCGCCAAGCAACCGACGCATTTCCTCGCCCCGCATGGGAGCAATCAGCAGGCCGATGCCAATACCGACCAGAACACCTCGAAAAAAGTTATTCATCCTGCCCTCCTTCTTTCCTTCCTGCCTGTCAGATAGGATCGAGCCAACCAGGATCAGGCCGTGATAGTGGGAGCATGCTCACCTCGGTCAGCAGTGCCTCTTCTGGTTGCTGTCTTTCTTCTCTTCTCTGTCAACACGCCTCAACGAGGCCGGCGGTTTCAACGGTGACTTTGGGCGAGCGTCACCAACATTTCGATATAGCGAACAAAGGCGGCATAGGGACCGACAAACGGGATCTCCTGCGCGATCTCGCGCAGGCGGGCCGGTGGGAAGCCCTGCCTGGCGAGGTGTCTCAACCAGGCACAGGCGCGGGCGACGCGCTGGCGGTCCGCTTCTCGTACCGGCTGCTCGGGAGTCCCCCGTCCGTAGTTATAGCGGCGCAGCAGCTCGGGATCACTGCGATAAGCCCGCAGCAGGGGACGCAGCACGCGCTCTATCATGTCGGCACTAACTGTATTATAGAGATAAGCAGCAAGAAGGTCCTCATCGACGCAGTTGGCAAACGTCATCAAGTGGCGAAGGCGCAGGCGGCGCTCATATTCAGCGCGCCGTGGATGATAGACGTTACCCTGCTCGCTGAGCTGCAACTCAGCAAGAGTAGTGCTCAAGGTTATCCCGTAGCCCAGGCGTCCGACCCAGCCGCCAGCGCTCAGCTGAAGCGCCTGCGCCGAGCCGGCTCCTTCCTCTTGCCACGCCTGCAAGGCCTGGGCGCTGAGTGGCCAGCGCAGCCAGGCGCGGGCAGGAGTGAGCAAAGGCTCAAGAAAGACCAGGAGGCCGCTGCTTTCAAGGATGGCCTCCTGAAAAGCTTCTTGCTTGTCGCGGCGGTTGCTGCCGATGATCCAGAGATCGGCGATTCCGGCCGCCTGATAAGCCTGGTGGCGGCGCCGCCACTCGTCAAGTTCGAGTGGGGCACACTGGAACTCGACGGCCAGCCGCCGGCCATCCGTATGGCTCACAAAGACGTCGGCGATGCGATTGGGCTCGGGGAGCCGTTCCTCCAGGGTGACCCTGGCGGTGGGAAATTGCTGGCGCAGCCAGGCAGCCAGTACAGCTTTGCCACGCATGTGGCGCTCCGATTCCTCTTCGGTGCTCCAGGGACATTCCCCTTTGCGATGGGCGAAATGGAGCTGAGTACGGCGCGCCGGACCGCCGCGCAAGTGGAGCACGGCGCGGCAGTTAGGACAGAAAAGCTGGCGCTGCTGCGACCATTCCTGAAGCTGGCTCAAGGCCCGTTCATCGGCTACCACAAGCTGCCCTTCCGGTCCATAGGCGACGAGCATGATCCGCATCCTCCCCTGAGTGAGACGGAGCCTCATTGTAGAAGAGAGGTGCTACAGTTTCGGCTGCGCTGCGCAGGCAGCACGCTCCGGCCTGGAGAGGTGTCCTCTCTCCTGCTGATTCTATTCCACGACTGAGAGGCTGGAGAGGTGATCGGTTCTCCCTTCCGGCTGGGCAGGTACCAGCGGCGCGGCTCGCAGCGAATAGCTCTGCTGATGGCTTGCGCCGGGGGCAGGAACGTGGTAGCCTATGAGCACAGCCCCGGTCGTGCTGGCTGGGCGGGGCGCTCTTGCTAACGGGGGACTGGGCTGAAGACAGTAGATCGCTGCTAGGTTATTTGAGGAGGAGTAGCTCAATCGTGGCCTGCAATTTGAGCAAGCGGCACTTGCTAAAATTGGAGGACCTCAGCGCTGAGGAGATTCGCGCCCTGTTGGCGCTGGCCAGCCGCCTGAAGGCGGCCAAGTATGCCGGAAAAGAAGAGCAGTATTTGCGCGGCAAGAATATTGTCCTGCTGTTCGAACAGGACTCGACGCGTACGCGCACGAGCTTTGAAGTGGCGGCCTTTGACCAGGGGGCCCACGTCACCTATATTGGCCCCAGTGGTTCGCATGTGGGGCAGAAAGAAAGCATCAAGGATACAGCGCGGGTGCTAGGTCGGCTCTACGATGGCATTGCTTACCGCGGCCAGGCTCAGGAGACGGTGGAGGAGCTGGCGCGCTTCGCCGGTGTGCCTGTATGGAATGCCATGACTGCTCGTTCCCATCCGACGCAGGTGCTGGCCGATCTGCTCACTATGCAGGAGCATGTAGCGAAGCCTCTAGAGGCGGTGAGCTTCTGCTTTGTAGGGAATGTGAGCTATAACATGGCCGATACGCTGCTCGTGGGTGGGGCCTTGATGGGAATGGATGTGCGGCTAGCGGGTCCGCGTCAGCTCTGGCCCAGCCAGGAACGTCTGCAGGAGGTGCAGGCGCTGGCGGCGAGCAGTGGCGCCCGTCTCACCCTGACCGAGGATGTGGCGGAGGCCGTGCGTGGCTGCGACGTGATCTATACTGATGTCTGGGTCTCGATGGGTGAGGACCCAGCGCTGTGGGGCGAGCGCATCCAGCTCCTGGCGCCCTATCAGGTCACGCCCCAGCTCCTGGCCCTCAGCCAGAACCCGCGTGTTCTCTTTATGCATTGTCTGCCAGCGCTCCACAACACCGAGACGGGCCTTGGCCGCTCCATTGCGGCACGCTATGGGCTAGAGGCTCTGGAGGTCACCGACGCGGTCTTCGAATCGCCAGCCTCCATCGTCTTCGAGCAATCCGAAAATCGCATGCATACGATCAAGGCCCTCATGGTCGCGACACTGGCAGCACTCCCGCTGGATTAATTAGCTGGCGGGCGCTCGCACGTGAGCGCTTGCCAGCCCTTGTGCTTGCTCTCCTGAATGTGTGTTGTCGGCCACCCTTGACTTTCTCCACATTTTGCTTATACTCAATTATTGAGTACTCAATCGATGAGCAAGTTACTGCCGCCCACTTCGCGCTTCGTCGTCACGGCAGTCTTCACCAGCAGAGCGAGTTTCAGCGTGGTTAACGCTCATCGCATTGGGACTCTTCTTTTGTGTGGCGTTTTTTTGGGGCGGCCCTAAAGGACAGGCCGAGTGTAAGGCGTTACGGACGGCGCGGTCAACCAGCAGCAACGACGAAGAAGGAGAACGATCATCATGACGCTGGCCGAAAGCAATGTTGCTGTCTTACCGGAAGTCCAGGCTTTTATCAGTAGCGGGCCGAAGAAGCTCTTCATTGGGGGAAAATGGGAGGAGGCAGCTTCGGGCAAGACCTTCCCTGTCTACAATCCGGCTACTGGCGAGGTCTTAACCCAGGTGGCTGAGGGAGACAAGGAAGACATCGATCGGGCGGTGCAGGCGGCGCGGCGCAGCTTTGAGAGCGGCCCCTGGCGCAAGATGAAGCCCTCGGAGCGCGGGCGCCTGATCTGGAAGCTGGCCGACCTGATCGAGCAGCACAGCGAGGAATTTGCCCAGCTTGAATCGCTTGACAATGGCAAACCGCTGCGCGTCGCGCGCATCGGCGACGTCCCTCTGACGGTCGACATGTTCCGCTACATGGCGGGCTGGGCGACCAAGATCGAAGGCCATACCATTCCGATTTCGACGCCGGGCGACTATTTCGCCTACACCCTGCGCGAACCAATTGGCGTTGTTGGTCAAATTATCCCCTGGAATTTCCCCCTGCTGATGGCGGCCTGGAAGCTGGCGCCGGCCCTGGCAGCGGGCTGCACCATTGTTCTCAAGCCGGCGGAGCAGACACCGCTGTCGGCGCTGCGCTTGGGTGAGCTGATCCAAGAAGCTGGCTTCCCCGATGGCGTCGTCAATATCGTGCCCGGTTTTGGGGAAACGGCTGGCGCTGCCCTGGCGGCTCATCCCGATGTCGATAAGATTGCCTTCACCGGCTCCACTGAGGTGGGCAAGCTCATCGTCCACGCCGCCGCCGGTAATCTCAAGAAAGTGACCCTGGAGCTGGGCGGGAAATCGCCGAATATCGTGCTTAAAGATAGCGACCTGGACAGCGCCATCAAGGGGGCTGCCTTCGCCATCTTTTTCAACCACGGCCAGTGCTGCTGCGCCGGGTCACGGCTCTATGTAGAGCAAGAGGTCTTTGATCGCGTCGTCGAAGGGGTGGCCGAAGAGGCCAAGAAGATCCGCCTTGGGCCGGGCTTTGATCCGGCGACCCAGATGGGGCCGCTGGTCTCGGAGGAGCAATTGCAGCGCGTTTCCGGCTACATCGAGGCCGGCCTTGCCGATGGTGCCAGGCCACTGTGTGGGGCCAAACGCTATGGCGAGCGAGGCTACTTTGTCGAGCCAACCGTCTTGGTCAATGTGCGCCAGGATATGAAGGTGGTGCAGGAGGAGATCTTCGGTCCAGTGGTTACAGCGATGCCGATCAAGGAGCTGGACGAGATTCCTCCGGTAGCCAACGATACAATCTACGGGCTGGCAGCGGGTATCTGGACGCGCGATATCAGTAAGGCGCATCGTCTGGCCCAGCAGTTGCGCGCCGGCACGGTTTATATCAACTGCTATAATGTCTTTGATGCCGCGTTACCCTTCGGTGGTTACAAGCAATCCGGTTGGGGGCGCGAGATGGGCCACGAGGTGCTAGAGAACTATACTGAGCTGAAATCGGTCTGTATTGGCCTCTGAAACCTCGGGCGCACTGGCGTCGTGTCGCTAGTGTGAGCAGAAGGCGATGCTTAGCGAGCATGGTGGGGCTTCTCACACGCAGGGAGGCGCTGCCATGCTCGCGCTTTTTCTGAGCGAGGGGCCTGCACTCAGGCGCGCGCCACGCTCAGACGAGTGAAGCGAAAGGAGGACGAAGCGCGATGACTCTGCAGTTTAGTGCCCGCAATCGTTTGCAGGCGACGGTGAAGGCGGTCAAGTTGGGCGATGTGATGGCTGAGGTGACAGTCACCTTGCCGGACGGGCAAGAGCTGGTCGCCGCTATCACGCGCACCTCGGCGGAGGCTTTGCAGCTCCAGCCGGGCGATCAGGTGGTCGCTATCATTAAATCGACCGAGGTCATGGTTGGCAAGGAAGTCTAGGCGGGGCTAGCGGGACCGATGCTCGTCGGGCTGACGACCAGGGACGGCGTAGGCTGGCACAGCCCCCGCTGGTGGCGCAATCCGACGAGGCGGCTGCGCCTGGCAGGCCGCGGGGGGGCGCCGCTCGTAGGCAAGCAGGGGCCTGGCGGGGCTTGATTGTTGACCCACGGGGCTGCTATCATGAGCGAGACAACCCCAGTTCATCGATAGCGCGCGAGGGTTCCCATGCTCGATCTCAGCGATATCCCGCTCGTTGATAATCACTGTCACCCGGTCGTGCTAGATCAACATATGGATCTGGTACGCTTCCGCAGCTATTTCACTGAAGCCACTGACCCCAGCTTTGCCCAGCGTCATGTCGCCGAGTCGGTCTACTACCTCTGGCTGGTGCGTCAGGCGACGGCCTTCTATGGCTGCCCGGCGACGGAGGAGGCGCTGATCGCGGCTCGCAACGCTCTGGAATGCGATACGATTCTGGCGCGCCTCTTGCAGGCGGCTAACCTGGCAGCGCTGGTCATCGACACTGGCTTCCCCGAAGGCCCCCACATTTATTCTCCGGAGCGGATGGGCGAGCTAGGTCACTGTCGCGCTGCCAGACTCTTCCGCCTGGAGCCGCTGATGCAGCGCCTCGTGATGGCCTATAGCGACTTCGATGAGATGGTGGCTCACTATGAGCAAGAGGTGAGCACCATTCGCGAACGCGGCTACTGCGGATTTAAGAGTATTGTAGCCTATCGCACGGGCCTGAATATTCTGGAATGGACGAAAGATGAGGCAGTAGCGGCCTTCGCTCAGGCGCGCGCCGAAGGGCTGCGCCAGGGCGCCTTACGTATCAACCATAAGCCCTTGCTCGATTATCTGCTGCATATCGCCTTTCGCTATGCCTCGCAGCAAGGTCTGCCGGTACAGTTCCATACGGGCTATGGCGATAGCGATACAAATCTACTGCTAGGCAATCCTCTGCATCTGCGCAACATTATGGAGCGCGCTGATTATCGTGGGATGGCCATTGTCTTGCTCCATGAAAGCTACCCTTATGTGCAGTTAGGTTCCTATTTGGCGGCTATTTATCCTCATGTCTATTTCGATCTGTCCTATTGCATCCCCTTCGTCGATCGGCTTGAGATGCTGGCCTTTACGCGCCAGGCCCTGGGAGTAGCGCCTGCCAGCAAGCTTGTCTATAGCTCTGATGGGGTCCATCTGCCTGAAATGCATTGGGCGGCGGCCTTACGTGGTCGCTCGATCCTCGCTCAAGTGCTGCAGGAGATGATTGATGCCGATGAGTTGGACTATGAGCAGGCGCGTCACATGGCTCAGCTTATCCTGCACGATAATGCCTGGCGGCTCTATGGTCTCAGCGACTGAGCCGGGGTAGTCAGCGCTGGTGGCCCCTGGTGAAGACGGTCGGGGGCGTGGGACCGCTGTGAGTCCCTACGAGAGAAGAGAAAGGAAAAGCCATGAAGAGAGAGCAATCCGATGCGGCGGCGCTGGCGGGCAGCTCGGCCCGCTTTCGGGTGGGGGTCTTTGCTCTCATCTTTGATGAGGCGGGCCGTGTCTTGCTTATCCATCGCAACGATATTGACTGGTGGAATCTCCCCGGGGGAGGGATGGAGATCGGTGAGACCGTCGACGAGGCGGTCAGGCGCGAGGTGCACGAGGAGACGGGGCTTGAGGTGGCCGTCGAGCGCCTGGTAGGAGTCTACTCCAAGCCGCAGAAACAGGAGGTGGTGCTGACTTTCCGCTGCCGGGTCGTCGGCGGGGCGCTCACGCCCACCGAAGAGGCCCGCGACTGTCGCTATTTCCCTCCCGAGGCTTTGCCAGCCAATACGCTGCCCAAGCATCGCCAACGTATTGAGGATGCACTGCTCAACCGGGCCGAGGCTGTGCTACGGGCCCAGCGCAGCAGTACCGCCGAGGACCAAGGGCTGACGCTGGAGGTAAGCCGGGGCGCTGGGGAGGAGGAAAAGCCGGGAGACGGGCGAGCGTGACGCCCGACGCCGGTGCCGCGCGCACCTGCCGTACTGGCTAGCTAGCTCTCTTCCAGCAGTACCAATACGCTGCGCGGGGCCAGAGGCACTTCGCCGCTGATGCTCTCGCCCTGGGGCAGCCGGCGAAAATGGCCGCTGGGGAGGGACAGCCTGACTTCGTGCCGGTTATGGTTCAAGAGAAAGTAGATGGTGCGCTCATCTTGGGTAATACGGCGCGAGACCTCCACGCCGGTGGGAGTCTCCAGCAGGGGGGTCAGGCCGGCTTCCTGGGAGAGTTGGCCCAGCAGCCGCTGGAGAAAAGCCTGCTCCGGCTGGGTGGCCAGGTAGTAAGCGCGGCCCTGGCCGAAGTGGTGTACGGTCAGGGCGGGGCCGCCAGCATAGTAATCGCTGGCGAAGCGACCAAGAGCCTGGGCCCCTTCCAGCTCCAGGACCTCGCCCCACAGATGGCAGGCGTAGCGGCCCTGCAGTGGACCCTCTTCGATAACCAGCGTATTGCTCATCTCCGCGGTCCAGGGGTCGAACTCTGCCACGCGCAGACCCAGCAGCCGGCGTAGCTCAGCCGGGTAGCCACCGGTCATCACGCGGTCGTTGGCATCGACGATGCCGCTAAAGAAGGTCGTCAGCAAGATTCCGCCCCCGGCCACAAAGGTCTCCAGCTTCTGGGCCAGGCCCGGACGCAGCAGATAGAGCAGGGGAGCGATCAGCAGGCGGTAGCCCTGCCAGTCGCTGCCCGGCGAAACCACAGCCACGGGGATATTCAGGGCGTAGAGCGGCTGATGATAGCTCAGAAGCAGATCCCAATAGCGCAGGCGATCGCTGGGACCCGGCTGGTACTCCACAGCCCACCAGTTTTCCCAGTCCATCAGGAGGGCCGCTTGCGCCGGCACACGGCTGCCAGCGACGAAGGGGGCGAGCTGCTTGAGTTCAGCGCCAATCTCCTCGACCTCGCGGAAGATGCGCGCCCGTTCGCTGCCATCATGGGAGACGATAGCGCTGTGGAACTTCTCGGCGCCGGCGCGCGACTGCCGCCACTGGAAATAGAGGACGCCATCGGCCCCGCGCGCCACGGCCTGAAGGCTCTGCAGGCGTAGCTCGCCGGGCCGGCGCTGGGGATTCTGCGGGCGCCAGTTGACAGGGCCGGGGGCCTGTTCCATCACCAGGTGCGGCTGACCGTTCCTGAGCGAGCGCATCAGATCATGGGCAAAAGCTACCTCGCTGGGCGGCGTCGTGGGCGCCGGATAGTTATCGAAGGCGATCACGTCCAGATGCGGCGCCCAGGCGAAATAGTCCAGCGGCTTAAAGCCCGCCATCAGGTTGGTCGTTACCGGTATCTGCGGCGTTATTTCACGCAGAATGCGGGCTTCATTCAAAAAGCACTCCAGCAGTGAATCGGACATAAAGCGCTGGTAGTCCAGACAGAGACTGGGAGAAGGCTGAGCCGGCGTCAGGCGAGGAGGGAGAATTTCCTCCCAATGGCCGTAGCGCTGGCCCCAAAAGGTAGTCCCCCAGGCCTCATTCAGGGCTTCCAGCGAGCCGTAGCGCTGCTGGAGCCAGGCCCGGAAAGCCACGGCGCAATTGTCGCAATAGCAGGCCGGGACATGGCAGCCGTATTCATTATTGACGTGCCACAGACGCAGGGCCGGATGCTTGCGGTAGCGCAGGGCGAGCTGACGCACCAGCTCGGCGGCCTCGCGGCGGTAGTTTTTACTATTGGGGCAGAAGTGCTGGCGTGAGCCGTGGGAGAGGCGCAGGCCCTCGCGCGTCACCGGCAAAATATCAGGGTACTGGCGACTCATCCAGGGAGGGGGAGCGGCGGTGGCTGTGCCCAGATCGGCGGCGATCCCATGCTCAGCCAGCAGATCCATCACGCGGTCGAGCAGCGAAAAATCGTACTGATCAAGGGCTGGTTCGAGCAGAGCCCAGGAGAAAATATTGATCGAGACCATATTAAGGCCCGCCAGCTTCATCAAGCGCATATCCTCAAGCCAGACTGAGGCGGGCCACTGTTCCGGGTTATAGTCAGCACCATAGAGCAAGGTAGCAAAGAGCGCACTGGAACGGCTATTCTGGCGTGGCAAGGCGTATCATCCTCCTTCGCAGCACTGGGGCGCGGGATCAGCCAGCGCGGTCTGACTGCTATCGCTATCGCGCAGAGCATCCTCTAGCGCCTGCTCGACCTCGGCGCGCAGACGAGCTATCAGCTGAGCGTGCCAGCCCTCGTCCCAGGTCCCCCCGTTCTCAAGCAGCCGTCGGCAATGAGCAAGCGGATCGCACTCCGCCTCATCCTGCTCGGGAGAGCCGCGCGTCACCAGCATCTCCAGCAGGATTGGCCCCTGACCGGCCCGAGCCAGCTCCAGCGCCTCGCTCGTAAAGGCATAGACCTCGCGGATATCGCTGCCGTCGACGCAGCGATAGGTGAGGCCGGTGGGGAGACGAGCGGGGGAGAGGCGGAAGACCTGGGCGTCAAGCGAGCAATCCTGTTCGCAGATAAAGAGGACTGGCAGGCGTTGCTGAGCGGCGAAGGTCAGCCCTTCCAGAAAATCCGGCTCAGCAGTGGCGCCATCACCGCAGTAGGCGATGGCGACGGCGGAGCTTTTGCGCAGCTTGCAGGCGAAGGCGATGCCGGCAGCGTGCAGGATCTGAGTCGCTACGGGGACGGGGCCGCTAATCATATTATGCTTGTGATAGCCCCAGTGCTGGATAGGGCGATGCGGACGTTGGTCGACCAGGTGGCCTGGCCAGCCCTGCAAATAGGTGCGGAAGATCTCGTAGGGAGTCATGCCGAGGGTCAGCACCACTCCCAGGTCGCGGTAGTAGGGCAGAGTGAAGTCAAAGCCTGGACGAATACAGGCGGCGCTGCCAACCTGGGCCGCTTCGTGACCACGACAACTGGCCACAAAGCCGATGCGCCCACTCTGGTGGAGTTGCCAACAGTAGCCGTCGACCAGCCGTGTGAGCAACATACGCTGATAGAGGTCGCGCAGCAGCGTCGTCGAAAGTGAGGGCTGAGTTGTCGCTAGCTCCACGTCGACACCACCGGGTGCGTTTTCATACGATTCACGCCTTGATCTGCTCTTGCAGGGTTGTAGAAGGAAGCCGGTGCATCGCCAGATGCACTGCTCATTATACGCCCTTGGGCCGCGGGCTAGCAATAGCGCGACCAGAGAAGGGGGATGCGTACGCCGTCGCTTCGGCTTCCCGAGCGCGCTCGCGCCGCTGCCTATCGCTCTGGCGAGGGGTTGACCTCTTGCCCGTTCTGCCTGCAGAACCTGATCTTCTTGTGAGGCTTGTGGCTCCAGTGGTTGCTTTTCGCGGAAGGCGATTCTATAATGCCAGTGAAAAAAACCCTGGACGATGGAGCCGGGTTGAGATGTCAGCGTAGACGATTGGAGGCAGTAGCAATGACTCTGGAAGTGCAGGCAGCGGAATCCAGAACGGGTGCGCGGCCTGATGATCCCGTCGCGCTTTATCGCACCATGCTGATGGCGCGCAGCATCAACGAGCTGCTCAAGGTGCGCAAGACGCAAGGCAAATTCCCCTTTTACATTGGCTGCGGCGGGCATGAGAGTATGGCCGCGGTAGTAGCTGCCGTTGATCCACAGGATTGGCTCTCCCTCTACTATCGTGATCTGGCGGCGTGGCTACAGCGAACGGGTGACATCTATGGCCCGCTGCGTGAGGCGTATTCGCGCACGACGGGGCCGATGTGTGCCGGTCGCAATATGCCTTCGCACTACAGTAGCCGACGCCATCGGATTCTGCCGACCTTCAGTGAGGTGGCGGCCCTGGCGCCTTTTGCCGGCGGGGTGGCCTTCTCGCTCAAGCGGAGCGGGAGCAAAGAGATTGTGGTCTTCACGACCGGCGATGGCGGCGTGGCGACCAACGATTTCAATGTGCTGTTCCGTCAGGCCTCTGTCCATCGCCTGCCGGTGCTGATGGTGATCGAAGATAACGGGTGGGCCATCACGACCGAATCTTCGATTCAGTGGGCCGGTTCCCTGGTTGAGTGGGCGCGCGCCGCTGGGATCTATGCCGAGGAGGTCGATGGGACCAATGCCATCCCGGTCTTTGAGGCTACCTCTCGCCTGGCTGCGTATGTGCGCTCGGGGCAGGGTCCCGCCTTGATGCATCTGAAACTTGGCCTGCTTGATCCCCACTCCAGCAGTACAGACATCTATTCCTATCGCAAGAAGGAGGAGATCGAGTTTACCAAGGCGACCAAGGACCCGATTACAAACTATGGTCGCTGGCTGATTGAACACGGCTATCTGCAGGAGGAGGATCTTGAGCGCCTGCGCCGTGAGGTGCGGGCCGAGCTGCAGCAGGCTGAGGAGCGTGTGCTGCAGGAGCCAGAGCCGACGCCTGAGCGCGTTCTGCAGCATGTGATCTATGTCCCGCAGTGGCAGGAGAATACGCCGCGTGGGGCGAAGCGTCCGACGACGATGTTGGGCGCGATTAATGAGGCGCTGGCCGAGCTGGCGCAGCGCGATCCCGGGTTCTTCGTCTATGGTCAGGATGTGGGCAGTCCAAAGGGGGGCGTTTTCGGCGCCACTGCCTCGCTGGTTACGCATTTTCCTGGGAGAGCCATTAGTAGCCCCCTCAATGAGCAGTTGATTGTCGGGATCGCTGCCGGCGCGGCAATGGTCGATGGGCGCGCGCGCTGTGCCGAGATTCAGTTTGTGGATTATCATCAGTCGGCGGCGCAGACGATTCGGCTGGCGGCGCGCATCTCGTATCAGAACTTTGGCGACTGGCGGGTACCGTTGCTGATTCGGACGAAGTCGGGCAGTGGGGGCGGCGGCCCCATCTCGAATAGTGCCGCTGGCGGCGGGGCCTTTGGGCATTCGAATGCGGGCGAGCAGTGGTTTACGAATGTGCCGGGGATGATCACGCTCTGCCCGGCGACGCCGTTCGATGCCAAGGGGCTGCTGCTGGAGGCGGCGCGCTCGCAGTCGCCGGTGGTCTTTCTGGAGCGCGGACGCCTCTACCGCTCGGAGCCGCCGAAGGATCGCCACGGGCGCCCGATTGAGGTGATTGCCCAGTATTGGCAGGTGCCCGAGGGCTATTATACGCTGCCGATCGGCAAGGCTCGCCGCATGCGCCTGGGCGAGGGAGCGCCGCGGGTGGCGATCGTGAGCTGGGGGACGATGGTGCTGGAGGCCTGTATCGCTGCTGCTCAGGTGGTTGAGCAGCATGGTGGGGCGATCGAGATTGTGGATCTGCGGACGCTGATGCCCTTTGATGAGGAGGCCTTGCGGGCGGCGGTGCGCGAGGCGAATCGGGTGGTGGTCGTGACGGAGGAGCCGGATCTGACAAGCTTTGCTCGCCATGTACATTCATGGATTGTTGAGCATTGTTTCTATGATCTGGATGCGACGCCGCGTCTGATCTCGGCCTTGCCTGCGCCGGCGGCCCCCTATAATGAGCCGGAGGAGACGGCTTACTATCCTTCGGCCAGGACGATTGAGCGCTGTCTAGAAGAGCTACTGGCCGAATAGGGGGGAGGAAGGCGCGCGCTCTGGCTGGTGGTGATCAGGTGGCTCGCTTTCGCTACAAGGCAAGAAGGGTCAGAAAGGGGAGCTATCTGCTCACGGCGATCTGTGGTTCAGATGGCCTGTGGGCAGGTAGCTCCTTTGTTGTTTGTTTGTTGAGGTGACTTGGTGCCTGTTCGGCGCTGGCGGTGGGGCCGGCTGGGGAAGCGCTTCCCACATGGCCGGTGCGGCACTAAGCCATCTCAAGGGCTTTGCTCTCATCTCTCTCGGCTTCCTCTTGTCGGCGCTTCAGTTCAGAAGCTCTCGGCGGGGGTGGTCGCTCAGGTTGCGGGCAAGGTAGCGAATGAGTCGCTGGCCAAGCCGTAGCTGCAGGGTGGCCAGTTCGGGTCTCACGCTGCGCACCTGTTGCAGCATGCGCTCTGTCAGGCTGAGCAGGCGGCGCAGTCGGGGGATCTCGCTGGTGTGGAAATAGATGGGCTGCTCGGGGTCGTGAGCAAGGGTTTGCTGGCAGTGGACCTGGAGCAGGTCGATGCCTTGTTGCAGTTCGACCAGGAGCTTGAGCAGGTGCCGGTCGCGTGAGCAAAGGTCTGAAGGAATGGATTCGGGAAAGTGGGGGGCGCGTTCCTCTTGCCAGCGTTGCCAGAGTTGCCGAGCCCGTGGCGAGAGTAGGACGACGGTGAGGAATTGGAGATCTTCGATGGTGCGCCCGGCAAGGGCCCACTCCAGCGGTCCGGGGATGAGCATGGGCGAGAGGCCGACCAGCAGGGCATTGGTGGAGCGGCGGCGCCTGGGCGACTGTCGGCGGCGATGGCGGCGGCTCATGGCTTGCACCCCCAGACAGTCAGGAGGCCACAGCAGGTGCGGTGGCGCTCCCATTCGGTGGGCAGGGCGGTCAGGGTCTCCTCGACCAGACTCAGGGGGACCTGGTTGACGCTGGCCAGGATGGGGGCGACGCTCTGCAGGGAGGCGAGCAGGTCGCGGCGGAAGAGGGGGGCGCCCTGGGCTTTGCCAAAGAGCGGGGTCTCATAGGTGCGCACGGTGGGATGGAGGCCAAGGGCGCGCAGCCAGTCAGGGATCTGGAGGGGAGCGGTCAGATGGAGACCGCGGCGGGCGGCCAGAGTTTCGAACCAGGCGCGTACTCTGGCCTGGAGAGGTCCCTCATGGAAGACCTGACCGGTGGCCTCGACGAATTCGAGCCAGCCGCCCGGGGCCGTGACGCGCAGGAGGTCGCTGAGAACGCCAGGCCAGGCGGTGAGCGGGATGGCGGCAACGAGCAGACGCTGATGGAGGTAGTCGAAGGAGGCGTCGGGAAAAGGGAGGCCGCTAAGCAGGTCGGCTTGCATCGCCTGGCAGTTGGGCGGCAGAGGCGTGCGCAAGAGGGAGAGGTCTTTGTCGAGGGCAACAAGGCGAGCCTGGGGCCAGCGACGGGCGGCCTCGCGCAGCCAGATACCGGTACCGGCGCCGACGTCGAGGATGGCACGCGGCTCGTGGACGGGGGCCAGGAAGTGGCTGCCGAGGAACTGGCGCAGGGCGAAGTGTTGCAGGTCGAGGCGGTCTTGTTCCTGGTGGGTGCGCGGCAGAACGTAGGTTTCTCCGGGACCGGTCGGGGTGAGGGCGCCGGCGGCTGTGACGATGGGGGTGGAGATGGCGTTTCGCAGGTGGCTGAGCCAGTGCCGGATCATGCGCGGGCCTCCTTCTGGGCTTGCTCTGGATAGAAGAGCAGGCGGCGTAGCTGCTGGGACCAAGGTGAAGAGGGGGGATGCGGCGGGATGATCAGGGATGGCGGCATAAGGTGATAGGTGGTGTGGTTCGGGCCTGGGCGCCGGCGACAGCGCGGACAGGAACGGGAAGACTGTTCGCGCGCGCCTCTCAAAGGCTGGGGTGCCGTGGCCATAGGTGGTATGCCTCCTTTCGGGCTGAGTTGCTTGCAGGCTCAAGACAGGCTCACTGCAAGCTCCTGGAACAGGATAGCCAGGAGGGGAAAGGAGGCCTTTCAGAAGGAGTTCGAACTTTTTCCAGACAGGAAGAGAGCCGGTGAGTCTGAGCCGGCTCTCCGTCGATCGAGGCTGGGTGGCCTGCTAGAGGAGCACGTCAGCCAGTTCTAGCAATCGCCGCTCATAGGGCCATAGCTCCTTAGCTGCTTGCCAAGTTGCTCGCAGTTCCTGAAGACGGCGACCACTCTGTAGTACCCGTGCCTGCTGAGCAGCCTGAAGCAAGCATAAAGCACAGCGCTCTAGATCCTCTTCTGTCAAAGCTAGGCGAGCCTGCCAGTTTAAGGTTTCCACCTGTACCCGTAAACTGAGCGTTTCCCAAGGGAGAGCGGTCAGCACGTTCCAGGCGCGTTCGAGCAGACGGGGATCGGGGCGACCCTGTGCGTGCAACCCTTGCGCGAGCTCAAGATAAGCTTTGGCTTCGGGAAGAAAGGGGCGTCCTTCTATCACGGTGAGGAGCGGGTCCTCCTCGCTGGTCTGAGCTTGCTGCTCCTGCAGATGTTCCAGCGCCGTTTGGGTCTCGCGTGTCCTCCCTTGCTGGGCGTATGCCAATGCTGCACTGCTCAGCAGCAAGGTTCTGGCGAGAGGAGAAGCATTCTTCTCGACGCGGGTGGCTTCTTGAAGGAGCAGCAGCGCTCGGTCAGGTTGTCTGGCGTGGGTGAAGGTATTCATCTGATAGCTCAGAAGAGCAAGAAGGAGACTGGCATCGCCTAGCCTCCGACTGATCTGAAGAGCTGCGCGCAGGTGTAGGAAGCGTCCTGAGCTGTCAAGGTGATTCCAGGCCAGGTAAGCAAGCATCCAATGGGCCTGGATGAGCAAGCGGCTGCCAATATCTGCTATAGTGGAAGGAGACTGGCGAGCGACGAGGGTTTCCAGTGCAGGGACAAGATGTAGCAAAGGGGCCTCTGCAAGGTGCCAGTCAGGTCCATGCATCAGTGACCGGCAAGCAGTAATGCCTACTGTTGCCGACGAGAGGAACTGCTCAAGGTGCTGTGTCTGTTCCCCCCGAAGAATGGGGCCGACGCTACTGAGCGGGATAGTGGCAAGTGCCAGCAGCATCTGTCGGCGCGAGAGAGTATAATCGCGGTCATGCTCGTGTGGTGGCACGGTGGCAAGCTCCTCATGCAGACGGCGACGCAGCTCCGCCCAGGTCCTGGGGTCCAGGCCATTCCGGCTACGCGCTTGAAAGCGGGCGAGCAGGGTTTCGATGCGGCGTTGCTGCCAGACGAACCACAGCGGGCTGCCCACAGGCAGAGGTAAGGGCGGCAGCGCCGGCTCAGGAGAGGCGGCGAGCCAGAGATGGCCAGGCTGGTGCGCGGACCCGGCAGGGCTGAGCAGGTCGGGCCGAGCTTCCTCTACTGCATCTTCTGTCTGAGACAAGCATACCATATCGGTGGGGGGCTTGCCAGCCGGAGGTGTTCCCAGGGAGGGACGGACTCGCCTTGCTGGGCAGCGAGCGCGTGCACTTCCTGGTAGCAGCGGCGGGCATCGTGCTCCTGGCCGAGCGGGAGCAGCCGGCTGATCCAGGCGCGCAGAGACGCTTCGTCAGTGGGATCGACCTGCAGCAGGGTCCCAGGCAGGACCTGCCGACAGGCTTCCCAGTTGTCCTAGCGCCGGTGCTGATCCGCCGGCGCAGAACGCTGGGTCCAGGTGTGCAGCTCCCTGCGCGCCAGGGCCTCCATAGTCGAGAGCGAACGCTCTCCCTTAGCGGTTGACGAACAAATCAGCCAGTTCTTTCAGGGAGCGTTCATTATGCCAGGGATGATCTTCTGCAGATACCTGGCGATATAGGGCCAGGACCTCTCTTTGCAAGCCAAGGCTCCCTAACTCGGTCGCCTTCTGCTGGCACTCTATCAGCAAGTAGGTAAATATCTCTTGCTCCTGCTGGCTGAGTGCTGTTTTGGCCTCATCTAGGAGGATCTCCACTCGTAGGCGGCTAGGAGTCATTACCATCGCGGGCATGGTCTTGAGCTGGCTATAAGTTTCCCACGCCTGCCGACTATAGCCCTTTTCAGGAAAACGCATGGTGAGATAGAGATATACCCGACCTGTCCATAGCATGAGGTTATCCTCGCGAAAACGGAAGTCGGGGAGAATCTCACTCTCGGCTCGCGACTCAAATCGCTCATGGGCCTCTCCAAGCAAGTGCAGCGCGGTCTCTTCACGGCCTAGATAGGCCCAGGCTGCTGCCTGGAGACAGAGAACACTGCTTTGCATAGCTGAGGGGCAAGCGGGTAGCAGCGGTAAGGCTTGCTCTAGATGGGCCAGCATTGAAGGGACCTGGAGGCCATCATAGTAGAAAGCTAAGCTCAAATCGCGCAAGGCTGCTACCTGAGCCGGAGCATGGCCGCTAAGGGCCGCCAGATGCACCGCTTTCCGTGAGAAGAACTGTTTAGCCCGTAGATCTCCCTGATGATGGCTGGTAGCAATGCCTGCAATACGATTTGCTTCGGCAGCTAAACGAGCAGCCCGGGTGCACTGTGGGGCACCGGGCTGGGACAGGCGTTCTAGCAACGGCAGATAGCGGGGAAGAATCTCTTGAACAATGCCGAGGCCTTGGCTGTTGATTAATTGCCAGCAGGCGGTGTTGGCCGCCGCACATAGAGGCAGCAGCTCTTCAGCGGGTGGCAGGCCGTGGCGCGTGCCTGTCAGGGTAGTCAGCGGCAAAACGGCGAACGCGCTCAGCATCTGTCGGCGCGAGAGAGTATAATCGCGATCATGCTCGTGTGGTGGCACGGTGGCAAGCTCCTCATGCAGACGGCGACGCAGCTCCGCCCAGGTCCTGGGGTCCAGGCCATCCCGGCTACGCGCTTGAAAGCAGGCGAGCAGGGTTTCGATGCGGCGTTGCTGCCAGACGAACCACAGCGGGCTGCCCACAGGCAGAGGTAAGGGCGGCAGCGCCGGCTCAGGAGAGGCGGCGAGCCAGAGACGGCCAGGCTGGTGCACGGACGCGGTAGGGCTGAGCAGGTCGGGCCGAACTTCCTCTACTGCATCTTCTGTCTGAGACAAGCATACCATATCGGCGGGTGGCTTGGCCAGCCGGAGGTGTTCCCAGAGAGGGACGGACTCGCCTTGCTGGGCAGCGAGCGCGTGCACTTCCTGGTAGCAGCGGCGGGCATCGTGCTCCTGGCCGTGCAGGAGCAGCAGGCTGATCCAGGCGCGCAGAGACGCTTCATCAGTGGGATCGACCTGCAGCAGGGCCCGATACTGCTCGCCAGCGAGCCAGAGGCGACCCTGACGCGCGTAGATCTGAGCCAGCCACCGGCGGCACTGGCGGCGCATCGCCTCGCCGTGGAGACGAGCGCCGTGGACCCAGAGACCGCTTTCCCCTTCCACCAGCTCGCCGCGGGTGAGGTAAAGGAGGGCCTGCTCCAGGAGGGGGAGAGCCGCATCGGTGGTGCGGCCCCGATGTTCGGCGGCGGTCAGGAGGGCCTGAGCGGCGTCATGATCGGTCCAGATGAGGGACTGGTCGGCCAGGGCATAGGAGGACTCGATGGTGAGCACCAGCTCTTTGCCGATGGCGCGGCGGAGCTGGTTGATAGCGTTATAGAGGGTTTTGTCGAGAGAGAGGGCATCATCGGGGGAAGGCCAGAGGTCGTCTTGGAGGGTGCAGCGAGAAAGGCGGCGGGAAGGGGCGAGCAAGAGGCGTTTGAAGACGGAGCGGGCGGGGCGCCCTTTGCCCCAGGCGTGCTTAGGGAGGGGGAGCCAGGAGAGGTCAGAGGAGCGCTGGTAGACGAGCAAGGGGCCGTAGAGGAAGACGCGGAGCCGGCAGGAAGAGGCCGGCTCCCAGGGGGGAGGAGAGAGAGGCTGACCCGAGACCATAGTGAACCTCCTCGCAAGATGGCAGGCCCGGGAGAGCCGGAAGAGAGGGGGCGCTCCCGGGAAAGATGATGATAGAGATAGATAGATAGACGAAGAGCAGTCTGGCCATAAGATAAGGGAGGAGGAGAGGGGTTGTCAAGATCTGGAGGGAGAAGAGGAGAGAGAGAGGAAAGCAAGCAAGGGGTGTGGAAGAGGAGGGAGCGCTAGAGGAGGAGGCAAGTGCGGCGCCGGCCTGGCGGAGGCGGGCCCTGGTGCTGGTCGGGGGATGAGGCAGGGAACAGAGGGCGAGGCTATTGCGCCTCGCTTAGCTGCGGTTACAGAGGGGATGACCCGAACGAGGATACTAAAAGAAAGAAAGCAGGAAGAAATTTCTCGCCGCCTGGCCAGCGCCCCACCAATCCCCCAGCACCCTCGGCACGTGCCAGAGACACAGTTTAGGCTTCCAGCTCCTCTAGGAGATCCGCGCGCCCCTGCGCCCGCGCAAACGCCTCCAGCTCCGACCACGCCGGCACCGGCACCGCCAGACGCTGACAGACATGCCTCATAACCTGAAGAATAGACCCACGGAAAAGCGCCTGTCTCCTGCGCTGCTGGCGCTCGACAAAGAGCAGCGTCTGTTCCAGAACACTGCGATACCGCAGCTCCCTCTCCTCGCACCAGAGCTGAAAAAAATACCCCTCCTCCTGGCGCACATTGCCCACATCACTCACACGCAGTCCCTGCCGCTCTGCATTCGCCGCCTTGAAAAGGTCGGGGGAGAGCACAAGCTGCCACAAACCAGCGGCGCTGCGCATAATCTGCGCCTCCTGTGGAAGCTGCAGCCCCTGGCGCGAAGCGTAACGCTCAATCGCCTCGCAGACTTTCCTCTCATCCAGCTCAGGGAACGCATAGGCGATCGCCGGCTGGCTCTCAATCAAGCGCTCGAAAAAGAGATCACGATAACCAGCAACAGGAGAGAGCGCCAGAAAACGCCTCTCCATAACATGCCGATACCCCTCATCATAAGCATGAGCCTCGACCACCGTCAGCGGAAAATACGCCCGCGCCACCTGCCTGATCGGATGAGTCCCTAGCTCCAGCTCAGACGGCAAATTATATTCTTCCCGATCAGCACGGTGGGCCAGTTCTCGCAGCCGGTCAGGATCAAAGTACAAGCCCTGCGGACCGCTATAGAGGCGCGTAATCGTGCGGTCACTCAACCGTGCCGCCTCCACCTCAGAGAGGATCAATGACTCATGCTCATAGTAACTCCGTGGCAATGGCTGCGAATTGAAGGCTTCAAAATAGAGCAGGCGCTGACTCTCCAACGGACGCAGAAACTGCCCGCTCTGGAGCGAAGCCCGTCCCAGCTCGCTCAGACTCAGATGCTCATCATCGCCGCTGACATGACCCATCGTCCGTAGAAATGTCAGCATCTTCGTCACTGCCGCTGGCGGCAGCCCAAAAAAGCGCTCCAGCTCCGTCGCCGTCCGCAGCTCCGCCTCGCCGATGGCCCGCTCAAAAAAACGCTCCAGCAACTCATAAGGGCGCCGCTCATACTGGCGACCACTGATACTCACCCGCCAGAGCGGAAACAAGAGGCGAAACTGACGCAGCGGTACCAGGCCCCTGACAGCCTGCACCGTCTCAACAACACGGTTCGGAGAAATAAAAAGACTCCTGAGACGCTCCCCTTTCGTCTCCATAGCACGGCCTCCCACCGTGAGGCGCTAGACCACGTCTCCACGTGCCAGCCGGTCCCGATAGGCCTGGAAACTCAGATACTCTCCCTGGCTGCGAGCATGCTCCAGTAGATCCCGCATCAACCGGCGAAAATCCTCGGCGGGCCGGCCTCCACTCGTCGCATTCAGCAGCGTCGTGCAATCCCCAATGAGGATCAACTGCTCACGAGCCCGCGTCAGCGCCACATTCAGGCGCCGATGCTCTTGCAAAAAACCAACAGCGTGGCGGGGATTACTGCGTGTAAAGCTGTAGAGCACCAGATCGCTTTCACCTCCCTGAAATGAATCGACCGTCGCGATCAGCGCCTGCATCTGCGGCAACTCAAGACCATATGCGCCTGCCACCTGCTCCAATAATCGACGAATAAAGGCGGCCTGCTCCTGGTATGGCACAATAATGCGCCAATCCCGGCCCCGCTGCTGTGCCCGCTGTACCAGCTTAATGATGATGCGGGCCTCGGCCTCATTATAATAGTGGCCGCTCTCCTTACGAGCGGAACTTTTCATCTCCGCTGTATCGATCAGCGTAAAAGGAGCAGGAAAAAGCGGATTGCTCTCGCAGCGAGCGCGTCGCAAACGCGTGAGATCGGCGGTCCGCAGCTTGCCGCCATAGAACTGCTTCGAGACAAAGCAAGCAATGCGCTCAGGCATGCGATACTGCTCAGTCAGCAAGACAAAATGCTGCTCATCGACGCGCTCAACCAGCAGCTCAAACATGCTCTTCGAGAGCAGCATTTCAATATCACTCAGCGCTTCCCCAGCGTTCTCCTCCTCGCCTGGCTCTGCCTGCTGGCTCAAGGCTGCCAGATGCTGACGCAGCGTCTGATCGACCATCGGCGGCAATTGCTGATGATCCCCGACCAGCACCGCGCGCTTGCCACGCACCAGCGGGACCAGCAGGTCAGCAAGACTGATCTGGCCCGCCTCATCGATAAGCACCAGATCGAAGGTCACATCAGAGAGAATACGCGCCGTCGCCGACCCGATACAGGTGGCCCCGATCACATTGGCCATGCGCAGCAACAACGGATAGAGGTCCTGATAGCGAACCTCTAGCGTAGCATGCCAATCCTGCAACAGGCGCAGGCGGAGGGTAAGGAGTGGACGCAGACGAGTGGGCCAGCGACTCGCAAAGTCTTGCAGCGACTGCAGCAGCGAGGCATAATCACTGGCCGGCGCGGGCAGTTCCTGAGCCGGAAGTACCGCCTGTAATTCCTTCTGGAAGCGCTTGAGCGATTCCGAGACACGCTTTTGCTCGCGTTGCAAAGCGGTCACCGCCTGCTCATACTGGTGCCGCAAAGAGCAGAGCGGCTCATCCTGCTCAAGCCGATCAAAGCGCCTCTCAAGGACAGCCAGATCAAAGGCGAGCTGCTGCTCCTGTGCCGTCGCTGCCTGAAAGGCTCGCTGCAGCTTTATAAAGCGCTGCTGCAAGTGCGACAGGCGCCAGCGCCAGAAAGCGCCCAGCAGCGGCCAATGCTGACGGCTGCGGGCCCTGGCGGCCCTGCGAGTCAGACGCTCACCGCGCCGACGGATCTGCTTCTGTTGCTCCCGGCTTGCGGCGTAGCGCTGCTGGAGAGACTCGCGCTCCTGGCTGAACGCTGCCTGTAGACGCTGCCGCTCCTGGCTATAGCGCAACCAGGCCGTTCTACAGGCGGCATTCAGCTCTGCGAGCTGCCCCTGAAGCTGAGGGCACAGCGCCGCGAAGCGATCGATCTCTCCTGCGTGGGCAACCAGCCTTTCCAGAGCCTTGCGCAGTTCCGCCGTTGCCTTGAGCAAACTGCCCTGCAGCGAGCGAGCGCGTTCATCGATCAACAGCGGTCGCACCTCCGGCGAAACCAGCAGCTCCTGACCGACGCGCAGCATATCCAGCTCACGGGGAAGGCCCTGAAGCACATTATCGACCGCCTTATGCGTACGTGCCGTCACGAGTACACGCTCGCCGCGGCGGGCGCACTCGCGCACAATCTCGCTGATCGTATGCGTCTTCCCTGTCCCCGGCGGCCCCTGAACCAGCAGCAAATCTCGCACGGCAAAGGCCCGCCGAAAGGCGCGCGCCTGGTCCGCATTGAGGCCCGGATAAGGCCTGGGCGCAGGTTCCGGGTAGGGCTGATAGCGATCTTCCGCCAGGACCGCCAGCAGAAACGGATTCTCTGCCTGGCCAGCACGCAGCAACTCGATGGCCTCTTGCTGGACACGAAAGGCCGCCTCGCTCCCGAGAGGGACAAAAGCCTGGGGAGCACGCAGATCATCGAGATCAACGGCACGCTCGAAATGCACGATGAAGTGATCGCCCTCGACATCCTGCACATGACCGCGTAGCTCCCGGTGCTCTTCCAGCGCCAGAAAAAGACCATGCTCTAACTGAGCCGCCTGAGCTTGGTCAGCCAAACGGAAGCGATAGATATCGCGACCGCTGTAGCGAACCTGACCAGCAGGCTCGACCGCACTATAGAAGACAGGCTGTTTACTCTGCTCGCTGGCCTTCTCTGCCTTGCGCATCAGCTGAATTGTGCGCTCCAGAGTTGTCAGGAGCGCCTCCTGAGCCGGAGTAATCGTCGCAGGCTCGCCTTGCTGAGAGGCCAGCGCGGCCTGCTGAGCTCGGACACTTGCCCGCTGCTGCTGGCTAGCCGCGATGATCTGCTCATAGCCATTGCGCAGCCAGATCTGCCACGCGCGCGGGATGTCCGCCAGCTCATTGACAAGCAGCCACCGTTCAATCTGCAGCAGCAGTGCCTCACCGCGAGCCAGGGCATCGTGATCACGATGACCGAGTGGCTGGATGCCCAGCACTATATACGCATCACCTTTGGGCGAGGGAACCACCTTCAAGGCATAAGCCCTGGTACAGAGCAAAAGATACGGCTGCCCGCGCGTCTGGTCATGGCGCACCAGGACGGGGATCGTGTGGTAGGAGCCTTGCAGCTCCTGCTGAAGATGTCCCACACTGGCGGGCCAGGCGGGATAGCGCCGTCGCTGCTCGGGCAAGGTCAGGGAGAGCCGGCCAACCGCCAGCACCATGATGCGGAGTGAGAGGCTGTTGTCCTGCATGCCCTTGCTAGCACCTCCCCGCTAGCAAATGCCAGTCTTGCAAGACAGCATCGAGCGCAGCGGCAAAAGCCTCCAGATCAGGCCAGCGCCGTTCTGGCTCCTGTTCAAGCGCGCGCAGCAAGACGGGGTCAAGCGCCTGGGGAAGCTGCGACTGGAGGCTAGAGGGAGGTGGAAGCTCGTACATGAAAGCACTGGGCCTCTTGCCGGTCAACAGATGGTAGAGTAAGGCCCCAAGCTGGTAGAGATCGCTTCCCGGTACCCTATACCTGCCAGAGCGCTGCTCGGGAGCAGCGTATCCTACAGGTCCCTCACCGGGGCAGGCGGGGCGCGTGACCAGCCC
Organism: Thermogemmatispora argillosa; assembly: GCF_059696725.1. Taxonomy (NCBI): domain Bacteria; kingdom Bacillati; phylum Chloroflexota; class Ktedonobacteria; order Thermogemmatisporales; family Thermogemmatisporaceae; genus Thermogemmatispora; species Thermogemmatispora argillosa. The sequence goes on from NZ_AP019377.1 coordinate 5,249,043, forward strand.
AAGATCGCGCAGACGCAGAACAGGCCTGGCATGCTGGCGTAGCTCCACAATCAGGCTCTCGCCGCAGAGATAGCGATGGGCAACTCCGAGCCGATGAAGAGCGGCCAGTTGGCGGCAGAAAGGCGGCAATGCGCGCAACAGCGCCCGCGCCCGAAAGAGGTCTGCCGGCTGATCCTGCTCCGGGAAACAGCGGCTTAACGGCTGGCCCGGGGGATAGCGCTGTACGAGCGTAAAGCTCTGAGAGCCGCTCTCGGCCACCAGGAGAGCGGGGAAAATCGCATGCGCTGGAAGCCGCTTCAGTAGCTTACTCTCATCCCGCAATTGTTGCACTAAGCGCCTTCCCTCTGCCACTGGGAGGCGAAGAACAATCTGTTTGATGAGCACACGCTGAACCCCGCGGCCCCCTCCTCGCTGCTTCGGCGGAAAAGGGCGGGCCAAATACCAGCGCTCCAGGGCTGGAGGATCGGCCCTTCTCTCTTCTCGCAGGCGCTCTGTCAGCAAGTACTGGCCGCCGGCGATGGTGACAAGCTGACCAGCCTGCCACTCTTGCTCGATGAAAGGCTCTGCAGGGGCCTGCGTCACTATGACAGGCGCGGCCGGCGGACGAGCAATGTAGTTGTCAAGAGGTGGCCAGCTCTCGCACAGGCGCCGCAGCGGCATCATCAGAGGACGGCTAGAGGGCGGCGAGGTCCACGCAATGACCCTGCTCACCATCCCGACCACAGCCTCCTCTTGCTCGTCCCAGACAGGAGCACCACTGAAACCTTCCTGAATGATCTCCTCGGAGCCGGAAGCGCTGGCCATATGGATCATGCCCGTCTGATCCTCTGCCAGCAAACGGCCAGTAGCCCAAACGCCTGCTCCTGACCGATCGCTGAAACCCAGCACGCGGTAAGGGTGATCCCAGAAGCTACCAAGCAGCTTCAGCGGCATAGGGTGGATCTCCCCCGGTGCCCGATCGCACAACTCAAGGATGGCCAGATCATGCTCTGTAGCAAGATCGATGTGGAGGATGGACGCATGCAGCGTCTGCGAGGCACGAGGGAAAGGAAAATCAAGCGCCACCAAATGGTCCTTGAGCCTTGCTGGCTCCCTGGAATTCAGCGCTGTGCTCACCACATGAGCGCAGGTCAGAACCAGGCGCGGAGCGATCAGAAAACCGGCGCCGCAGACATGTTTATGCTCGAGCGAAACGAGGATGCGGACAATGGCGCGCCGAAAGGCTTCTTCAAAAACTGGCATCAAGACCGCTCGGCATTCCAGGCAGCTCAGTGCCGCTATCGATAAACGCGTTTCGGTTTCAAATATACAGCCTGCCAGTAAATCTGTCAATGGGCCGCAGGAACTGCTACACCGTGCCTGCGGCCCTCAAAGCGTTGCTAGCGTAGCGGGCGATCTTTACCGTACCAGTGAAGAGTAATATCAAAATTGGCCTCACTGCCAGCAGCAGCCAGAATGGCACCCAGTGAGGCGCTGAGCTTGATACCAAAGGCCACTTCAACCTCATCAGGCTTGAGATCCAGACTGTGCAGCTTCAGGGCAATAGCCTTAATGGCCGGCAAGACCCTCTGCAGCGCCTTCTCAAGCGTTTCCGACGCCTGCTCTGGCCTCGCCAGGCGGCGCGCAACCGGTACCCGCTCACCCCCTTCCGGCTCCGGCTCCTCAACCTCGATCACAACCTGCCCACCATCCTCAAGGGGGAAGGCGATCAGCTTCTTCATACGCTTTCTCTCTCCTCAAACATCTTTCCAAGCGTTCTAACGGCGACGAATGCGACGGCCTGCGAATCGCGGCAGGGATATCCCGGGCTGCAAGTAAGCCTTGCCTGACCGGCCCGGGCTGTGCTTCTATCTATAGAAGAGACGGATGAGAGCACTGCTTTCAAAGGACCGAAGGAGACAGCAGATGGAACCAGCAAGAGGGCGCCGACTCGAACTGCTGGTGACAGGAATGGATTGCCCCGAGTGCGCTGGCCATGTGCGCGCAGCGCTAGAGGCTCTGCCGGGCGTGCACGAAGTGACCGTCCTCCTGACCGCCGAAAAAGCCCTGCTCACGATCGACCCCAAGTGCATTGACCTGCCAGCACTCTGCCGGGCAGTAGAACAGGCTGGCTACCAGGCTCGCCCCCTGCTCCAGCCAGAGAGAAGCTCAGCCGGGCGGTCCCGGCAGCCGCAGCGCCTGACGCGTACCCTCTTCACGCTCTACGCGCTCCTCTTCGGGGCTGCCCTGTTGCTGATCATCGCTGGCGAATGGCTGGGCCTGCTCGAACATCTCACCGCACGCCTGCACTGGCCCCTTGGGGTCGGCCTGACCCTGCTAGCTGGAGCCCCCATCTTCTGGGATGTACTGCAGGCGGCCCGGCGCGGGCGCGTGATCTCGCATACACTGATGTCGCTCGGCGTCCTGGCGGCCCTGCTCATCGGCCAGTGGCCTACGGCTGCCGTTGTAGTCTTCTTCATGCACGTCGGCAAATATAGCGAGCGCCTGACCAGCGAACGCTCACGCCAGGCCCTCAAACGCCTGGCCAGCCTGGCACCCCCGCAGGCGCGCGTCGTCCGGGAGGGGAGCGGAGCGGAGGCCGAAGAGATGATCGCTGTCGAAGACGTGGCACCAGGCGACATCGTCGTCGTGCGTCCAGGTGAGGCCATCCCCGTCGACGGCGAGGTCATAGCTGGCCGGGCCACGGTCAACCAGGCGGCCATCACGGGCGAGGCCCTCCCCCTGGAAGCGGCGCCCGGCAGCCAGGTGTTTGCCGCCAGCCTCGTGCAAGCCGGCAGCCTGCGCATTCGGGCCACCCGCGCTGGCCGCGACACCACCTTCGCCCGCATTGTAGAGCTGGTCGAAGGAGCCGAAGCTCAGCGCGCCCCCGTCCAGCGCCTGGCCGATCGCTTCTCCGCCTGGTTCCTACCGATCGTTCTGGCCGTCGCCTTACTGGCTCTCCTGCTGAGACGTGACCCACTGGCGGCGGCGGCAGTGCTTGCCGTTGCCTGCTCCTGCTCGCTGGCACTGGCGACACCGATCGCCATGCTGGCCTCGATCACCGCCGCCGCGGCGCACGGCCTGCTGATCAAAGGCGGCGCCTATCTGGAACTGCTGGCCCAGGCCGACGTCCTGCTCATCGACAAAACCGGCACGGTCACCACGGGCAAACCAACCATCTGCGAGGTCATACCACTGGCGGGAATAGCGCGCCAGCACCTGCTTTATCTGGCGGCCAGCGCCGAGCGCTACTCGGAGCACCCCCTTGCCGAAGCAGTGCGACAGGCGGCGCGCAACGAAGGCCTGACCTTAAGCGACCCCACGACCTTTGAGGCACTGCCCGGGCTGGGCGTACGGGCCACCATCGATGGCCAGAGCGTCGCCGTTGGCAATGCCGGCCTGCTCCCGCCCGATCTCCAGCCGCCGCCAGTGGCTCAGGAGTTGACCGCGGCCGGTCGAACCCTGCTCTTTGTCACCTGTCAGGAGCAACTGATCGGCCTTCTGGCCGCCAGCGATACGCCGCGCCCCGAGGTCAGAGAAGCCCTTGCCCAATTGCAGGCCCTTGGTCTCAAGCGCATCGAATTGCTCACTGGCGACCATGAGAAGGCGGCTGCCAGCCTGGCCGAGCCGCTTGGAATCAGCTATCGCGCCCGCCTGCTACCCGAGGACAAGCTGCAAATCGTCAAAACCTACCAGGCCCAGGGCCAGACGGTCATCATGGTGGGAGACGGCATCAACGACGCCCCGGCCCTGGCTCAGGCCGACATCGGCATTGCACTCGGCGTAATAGGCACAGATGTCGCACTAGAAGCAGCCCATGTAGCGCTGCTGCGTGAGGACTGGCGCCTGCTACCGGCACTGGTGCGGATCGCCCGACGTACCATGCGCGTTGTCCGGCTCAACCTGGCGTTTACCCTCCTCTACAACCTGCTCGGGCTGAGCCTGGCCGTCTGGGGCCTGCTCCCGCCTATCGTCGCCGCAGCGGCTCAGTCGCTGCCCGACCTGGGCATTCTGGCCAACTCAACGCGCCTCCTGCGCCAGCGGATCGACGCCCATCCCTGACGCCGACCAGACGATGCGCCCGCGCTTGATCACAAAGAGACGCGGCGGCAGATCCGACAGAATATCCTCGCCGCGCTCACAATCGAGCACCACCAGATCGGCAGGCTCGCCCACCCCTAGCCCGGCATGCCGACCCAGCGCTATCGCCGCCTGCGTCGTAACGCTCTCCAGCAGCCAGCGCTGTTCCTCGGGGCTCCCCATCTGCGCCACGTAACCGAGCAACTGCGCCATGTGGAGCAAATCGGGGCTGCCAAAGGGGTTAAACATATCCTTGATATTATCCGAGCCGCAGAAGACCGTCACCCCCGCCGCCAGCAGCTCCTTAACACGCGTAATCCCTCGACGAATCGGCTGACGGTCGCAGCGACCTTGCAAATAGAGATTCGTCGCTGGCAAAGTGGCGACCGCAATACGCGCCCGCGCTACCAGCTCGATAGTGCGCATCGCCGTGGCATCGTCAACGGCCGCCAGCGAGCAACAATGACCAGCGATCACCCTCCCCTCGTACCCTTCCTGGAGCGTGCGCTCCGCCAGATAGGGCAGCACAAAATCGGCGGGCGACTCCGACTCATCAATATGCAAATCCAGCGGGCGACCGTAACGCAGGGCCAAACGAAAGACCTCATCGATCAGGCCCCGCTGATCCTCTTCCACCAGCGGCGTTCCCCCAAGCGCATCAGCCCCCTCCTCCAGCGCCACCGCCAACAGCTCGCGCCCGCGCCGTCCCGGCTCTCCCAGCAAGCGATTCGGCAAGGCAACAATTTCGATATCCAGCAACGAGCGTAACTGCTCGCGCACCCGCAGCAGAGCATGCAGACCACGCAGCTCAATCTGCGGATCAACATTGACATGTGTACGCAAAGTCGTTGTGCCGCAGCGTAGCGCCCACAAAGCCGTCGCCGTCGCCCGCTCTACAATATCCTCTTCGCTGACGCTTGCCGACAGCGCCAGATTGCAGCGGATCGCCTCAGCCAGGGTGCCCGAGCGATTGAGAACGCGATCGCGCGTCAGCGCCTTATCGAGGTGAATGTGACCCTCAACCAGGCCCGGCAACACCAGGCGCCCGGCCAGATCAAGCGTCGGTATGTCCGCCTCGGCGACGGTCAGATGAGGCGCCAGAGCGGCGATCTGACCGGAGCGGATCAGCAAGTCGACAGGCGCAGACCAGCTTGCCGGGTCCAGGGCCAGGCGGGCCCGACGCAGCAGCAAATCAGCCATGCCCCTCACCTCGTCGCAGGCTGGGTAACGCCGCCAATATCAACTTGCGCAACCCCTGCCACTGACTGCGCCCGGCGGTCCGTGGGGCCCGGCTACCGAGACCACGCCCCAGCAAAGCCTTAATGCCCAGCTCGTGAGCAGCGGCGAAATCCGTGCCGCCTGGGGCCGAAGCAATATCCAGCACAAAGACATCGCGCCGCATCCGCTCCAGAACTGTGCGCGTCAGCACCAGAGCGGGCACCGTGTTGAAGACCATATCGCAGTCGGCCACCGCCGTCGCCAGCTCCTCCAGCGGCAACGGACGCGCTCCCAACTCCCAGGCCCGCGCCCGTTGCACTGGATTGCGCGCCGCCACACGCACATGAGCGCCCATGTTGAGCAAAAGGCGCGTCAACGTAAAACCAATGCGCCCGAAGCCGACTACCAGCACCTGTGCATCATGAATGGACACCTCTGTATTGGCGATGGTCAGACCGATCGCCCCCTCGGCGATCGTCGGCGCTCGCAGGATCATCAGCTCATCATCGTCGCCATACTCCTGAATGCGCAAACCGCGCTCTTGCGCCAGTACCTTCAACTGCGGCGTACTGGTACCAATCAGCAAAAGCGCCCCTGGCCGAGACGAAGCCAGGGCCGTCTCGTCCAAAAAGAGCGGCTCCGGCCACTCAGGCGCGTACAGGCTACCATCCGGGGCAATTACCGGCACCGGCGCAATGATCACATCGCTACCGGCGATCGCCTCCGCCAGTGTCCGGCACTGAGGGCGTCCCATGATCTCCGCTGCCCCCGGAGGGCAGCCACAGGCGCGCACCGTAGCCCCATCGGCCAACAGCCCTTTCAGGACCTCCAACTCTCGCCCATCTCCCCCGATTACAGCAACCTGCAGCCCACTCAGGGCCGGCTGTTCATCACGTCGCTCCTCTCCTGCTGCGGCTCCCATCGTCAGATGCTCCATAGTTATCAGACAATCCCTTATTCAACGCATTGCACTCTGCTCGAACCTGTGACAGGGACCCGCTCGACCCAACCCTACCATCGTCGGCCCCCTGGCTTTCCGGCTCCCAGCCTGCCGCTTCCCTCACCTCAACGCAACAAAGCCAGGGCGGCTTCACGCACAGGAGGCACACCTAAACGCGCCAACGTCCAGCCCTCGGCCCGGTAATCGCGTCGGCTGATGGAAGAGGCCAACGTAATCAAGGCGTCCATCACTGGCGTCGCCACTCCCACGGCTCGCCCCAGCTCGCTCATCGGGACCAGGCCAAAAGGAATATCCTCATGCAGATAGCGGCTGTCCAAACTGGCCGGCGCCCTAATGAACTGGTTCGGGACGCTCTCGCGCAGCATGCGGAGAAACGAGCCACTGGCTCCTGCCTCCGGCGAAGTCGAGCCAAGGTCGGCGAAAAGCTGAGGGAATGGCTCCAGCGTCAGGCCCCAGGCTGCCGCCACTGCCAGGCGCTCACCATCGAGATCAGCCATCACCTGGGCCACCGCCGGCGTCCCGGCATCGTAGTAGTAGCGAAAATCGCCGCCGCTGTGCTCAATCCAGGCCGCGCTCAGCACCATACCCGGCGGGTGCAGCACCGCATTGACATTGCTCAGGGCCGTCACGAGCACATGCTCCACAGGTCGCAGCGACGGGTAGAGGCGGCTCAGCAGGGGCCAGAGCTGCTCGATTGCCGCGGCCGGCAGCGTGGCAAGGCGCACGTGCTGCACCAGAGAAGAGATGTAGACCTGTCCCTCACCCTGCTTGCGGCAGATATAGGTCAGCGTATTGGTCTCAGCGATGGGCGGCGGAGCAGCGCAGCCGGCTTCCCTCAGCAACCGGCGAAAGACCAGGCTGCCGCCAGTATTGCCGGGATTGAGCAGCACAGGCGGCCCACCAGCCTGAGCCAGCAAGGGCGCAAGGTCCCGCGCCAGGTCGGCGAAAGCCGTGGCTGGCACGCAAAGCATCACCAGATCGGCCCCAGCCACGGCCTCAGCCAGGTCGTTGGTCAGACAGGCTACCGGAGCCAGACCCTCGCCGGCAACGCCACTGTAGGCGATGCCACCGCGCTCACGCGCCATGTGCAATGTCTCCGCTGAACGACTGTACAAATGGACCCGCTCGCCGAGGACGGTAAGATGGGCAGCGGCGGCAAAGCCCCCATTGCCCCCGCCAAGCACTGCAATCGTTGCCATCCTGAACGCGCTCCTTTCAGACTGCTCACGCACTCTCTCACACTTTCTCGGCCTTGCCAGCGAGCCAGGCCAACCCCTGCTCGCCACAGCCGGCCCGGCCTTGGGGGAACCGGACCGCCAGCGGCAAAGGCCGGGCCGACTAAACAGCGCGTCAGAAGGTCAGAGCGCCACAGCGTATTTCATCAGCTTACGCTCATCAACTTGCACGCCCAGGCCCGGTCTCTGGGGCACCAGTACCGCCCCATCCTCGTAAACCAACGGCTCACTGATAATATCGTCGAGATAGTAGACGCCGGCAATCTGCCCCTCCAGAGCCTCCGCCGGGCGACTGACCGGGCAGACACTGGCTAGCTCAGCGATGCGCGTCGCCGCTCCCAGATGCAGATTCGCCGCATTGCCCACCCCCATCTCAATCGAGCCACCGATATCGCAGCGCAGGCCAACGGCCTCAGCCACCGTCGCCACCTCGCGCGCACGGAAGAGGCCGCCCGGCTTAGTCACATAGAGCGAGATCAGCTCTGCGGCCTGCAAAGCATGAATGCGCAGGATATCCTGCGGCGTCCAGGCGCTCTCATCGGCCATTACCGGCACCGCCACCTGACGGGCGATCAGGGCCAGCGCCTCTACATCTGCAACCGGCTGCTCCGTGAAGGCCAGATCAAAAGGCTGCATAGCGCGCGTCACCCGCACCGCCTCGCTCACCGAACGGTAGCCCTCGTTGGCGTCGACCCGAATCTGCACCTCTGGCCCCAGAGCTTCGCGCAGCAGACGCACCAACTCGATATCGCGCGCAGGGTCAAGACCCGTCTTAGCCTTAATGGTGCGTATGCCCTCAGCCACAGCGCGCTCGGCCTCGGCGACCGCCTGACGGTTGTCCATAATGCCCAGGCTGTGAGCGATCGGCAGACGATCGCGGTAGGCCCCGCCCAGCAATTGATAGACCGGCACTCCCAGGGCCTGACCCGCCAGATCGTAGAGCGCCATATCGACCGCCGCTTTCGCATAGGGGTGCCCCTTGACCACGCGGTCCATTGCCGCATGCAGTGGGCCGATCTCCAGCGGCGAGTGACCGACGATGACCGGGAACAGGTAGTCGGCGATCATGTGGTGGACCGTACGCGGCGTCTCGCCGAAGTAAGCCATGTGGGCACCGCCCCAGGTCGCGATAGCCGGCGCCTCTCCCCAGCCGATCAGGCCCTCATCGGTCTCCAGGCGCAGCAAGAGATGGCTCCCGATCGGAGTCTCCATCTTACTCGCCCAGTTATGGACCCGGCGCGGCGGCAGAGTTACCAAATAGCAGCGATAACCTGTAATCTTCACCGATCAGCTCGTCCTTTCAAGCGGGGATCACGAAGAGCTGTGAGGCATCGTACTGATCCGTAATCAGTTCGTAGCCATCCTCAGTCACGATCAGCTCATCCTCGTACTGTACGCCCCAGCGGTCGGGATACCAGCAAAGCGGCTCGATGCAAAGCACCATACCCGGCTGCAGCGTGATATCGGTATAGGGACCAAGATATGGCTCCTCATGGAGGGTCAAACCCAGGCCATGCCCGAGGAACTTGATCGGAGGCAGTCCCCAGCGCTCCATCTGGGCCGCATAGTGCTGATAGAGGGCGCGCGTACTCTGGCCTGGGCGAATCCCGTCAAGAGCGGCCTTGCGCGCCTCGACCATATGCGCCCAGGTCCGTAACTGTTCCTCGCTGGCCTTCCCGACAACAGCCGTCCGCGCCACATCCGAGTAGTAGAGCTGGCCGGTGCCGATGACGTCGATCCGTACGAGATCGCCGTAGCGCAGAGGACGACGCGTCGGCGCCGCATTGGCCAGGCCGCTGCGCTCACCGGCTCCCACCACCAGCATTGTCAAGCGATCTCCCCCATTGGCCAGATAGGCATCGGTAATCAACTGGCCTAGTTCTATCTCCGTCATCCCGGCGCGGGCCTGCTCGAAAGCCTGACGAGCTGCACGCTCCGCCGCCTTGCCAACGGCGCGCAACTTCGCCAGCTCGCCCGGCGTCTTGATCATCCGCAGCTCGCTCAAGAGAGCATCGCTGGCCACAAATGTCGCCCGTGGCAGGGCCTCACATAGAGTTGCATAGCTCTTCTGCGAAATGGCAGTCAACTCAAGGCCGATGCGTCCCTGAGCCAGGCCAGCAGCGCGTAAGCGCTCGGCGAGCAGGCGCGTGGGGTCTTCGGTAAATTCGTTGTAAGCAAAAACCGAGGCGATGGAGGCTGTCCCTCTGACGAAACTCTCCTCGATGTCAACAACGATCATTTCGGGCTCGCCCTGCAGCGGTACCAGGCAGTAGACCAGGCGATGGCGTACGATGGTCTGCGAAGGTACCACCACATCGGCGGTGTAGGCAATATTCTCGGGTGAGGCGATGACCAGTGCGTCTAGCCCGCGCTCCTGCATGGCGACGCGCTGCCTGGCAATAATCTCGCTGGACATAGAGCTGTTCCTCAATAAGACTGCACCTCGCCTTTGTCCTCGTGCTAGGGCGCCAGCGCCCCACAGGAGAGGCGATGTGCGTGGTATTGTCTATGTATGATGCTGCTGCTGTTTGCCTGTCTATTGTCCTGAGCTGGTGAGGCCCCTGAGGCCATTGCTGGCCCGGACCACAAGGCCGATTGTCTGCCCATCAGGCTAGCCAATAGTCCGGGTTGACCATATGTATACTGTGACCACCTATGGACAGCTAACCCTGGCTGCCACCTTACGCGCGTTCGGTCTGATTGGCAGGCAGCGGCCTAATCGTGACACTCGATGCGCACGCCATCCGGGTCGAGAAAGTAGAGCGATGTCCCGTACGCGGTTGGCTTGGGACCATCGACGATCGTCACGCCGGCGGCGCGCAGCTCCTGCTCAAGCTGGGCGATATTCTCGACGCGAAAGGCCACATGCTCCAGACTTTGACCCGCCTCCTGGCGGAGGCGCTTCCCCTCCTCGGTTAGCTCGGTCAGGCCCAAGCCCTCATGCATGACCACCAAGGGGCGCCCATCGCGAAAGGTTGTCCGTTCGCGCACGTGGAAACCAAGCACCTCCACATAGAAGCGCTCGGCGCGCACCAGATCGCGGGTCTGTAACAGGAGGTGGGAAACCCCGCGAATCGTCGCCATTAGCTTCCTCCTTTCTCCGCCGAAGAGGTCGCCTCGCCATCGCTGGCGGGACGGCTCGCGGCAGGGGTCTCGGCCTCGCGCTCAGTACCCAGACGCCCGGCCAGGGCCCAGTTTTCGGGCGCCACCTCGTGGAGGATGACATGCAGATGATCGGGTCGGGCGCCCGCGTGCTCGACCATCGCCTCTGTCACGGCCTTCACTAAAGCCCGCTTCTGCTCGGGCGTGCGCCCCGGATACATCTCGATAATCACGACTGGCATGGCTCTCGCCCTCCTGTTGCTGGGACAGGCTCAGGCGCCGTTGGGGCCGTTGGTTGCGAACAGGCCTGCGGCTGCTCCTGATGTTGAGGCCCAGGGTGGGCCAGGCCGGCCTGTCCCTGCCGTCGCGGCGACTCAACATCTTTCAGCACACTCTCAAAGTGCTCGTGGAGCGCAGCCTGCGCCGCCAAGGGATCGCGCTCCTCGATAGCGCGAATGATACACTCGTGATCGTGTAATGAGCGCTGGAGACGGTCGGGCAGGCTAAAGACGGCCAGCCGATCGTTATCGAGCACGGCATTGAGCGATAGTAATAGTTGGATCAGAATCGGATTCTCGCTTGCCTTGACGATCGCGCTGTGAAACTCGCTATCGAGGGCCGACACCTCGTCCATCTGGCCGCGCTCACCGGCGCTGCGCATCTTCTCCAGGATTTTGCGCAGTCGCGTCGCCAGCGCCGGACGAGCCCGCTGCGCGGCCAGGGCGGCGGCCTTGCTTTCCAGCGCCTCGCGTACCTGGAGCAGATGGATCAAATCCTGACGATGGGCAATATACCAGGCGCTCCACATGGCGGAAACACTCTGTTGAGGGACTTCCGCGGTCACATAACTGCCACTGCCGTGGCGCACTTCTATGAGGCCGATGGCCTCCAGGGTGCTGATGGCTTCTCGCACCATCGTGCGACTGACCCCCAGGAGCTCCGCTAGCTTACGCTCACTTGGCAGGCGGTCGCCGGGAGCAAAGTGGCCGCTCTCGATCAGTTGCCGTAACTGCTCGGCTGCGCTGCTGCGCGCAGTGGACAAATGAAGTGGCCTGATAGCCGCTTCCGCTTCAGTTTTGCTCATCTCTGAGATTCCTCTATCTGTGTAGTCTCATGTTCGGTTATACTCCTTAGCGGATATATCTTAATATGTCTCCCCGCGAAACGTACAGACTCCCGCGACTCATCGCCATGAGGCACGCCTTGAATTGGCCTCGTTCGCTTTCTGCTCAGCGAAGCTGAGCGGCTTCCTCCGGGCTACTTGCCAGGATCAGTAGCGGCGTGCCCACTGGGACCGTCTCCCCATCGGCCACCAGAACGCGGGCTACCACGCCGCTGAAAGGCGACGTTAGCTCAACAGAGGTCTTCTCTGTCTCCACGATCGCCAGCACATCCCCTTTCTGCACCGGATCGCCCTCGCCTACCATCCACTCGACGATCGTGCCTTCCTCCATCGTCAACCCCCACTTGGGCATGGCAATGGTTTCTGCCATTAGGCTGCTCCTTCCTTCCTTCCTTGCTTCCCTTGCTTCCTCACCCATCCGGCGCGGTGCCTCACCATCCTCTACCGCCGCCGCTCCCTGGCCGTCACTGGCTGGCCTGGCAGCACCGCGGCTGCTTGATCATCAGCCACCCGACGCGCTGCGTACCGCGCTACGCAGCACCTCACGCACCCCAGCAGCAATACGAGCCTCGTCGGGAATAACAAACTGCTCCAACTCGGGAGCGTAAGGCATGGGCGTATTCGTGCCACAGACGCGCTTGATTGGCCCTTTCAAGAGAGGGAAAAATTCCTCAGCGGCAATGGCGGCGATTTCCGCGCCGAAGCCATTGCGGCGCGGTGCCTCCTGAACGATTACCAGGCGCCCCGTCTTCTCTAGCGAGCGGCGCAAACCATCCCGATCAAACGGCACCAGGGTGCGCGGGTCCCATACCTCGACTGAGATGCCCTCATGAGCCAGCTCCTCGGCGACCTTGAGCGCGCGCGGCACCATATACAGATAGGCGACCAGCGTCACATCGTTCCCCTCACGCATAACGCGCCCCTCCCCCAAGGCGACAAGGTAGTCCCCTGCCGGTACCGTGCCACGGCTATTGTAGAGTAGTTTATGCTCGAAAAAGAGCACGGGGTCAGGATCGCGGATAGCACTCTTCAGCAATCCCTTGGCGTCGGCAGGAGTGGAAGCTGTCACCACCTTCAGCCCGGGCGTTGCCGTAAACCAGGCCTCCAGACTCTGAGAATGCTGGGCGGCTGTTGCGCCTGCCGTGCCCGTTACCATACGAATCACCAACGGCGCGCTGGTACGCCCACCGGTCATATAGCGAAACTTGGCCGCCTGGTTCACGATTTGATCCATCGCCAGCGTCGCGAAATCGCTAAACATGATTTCCGCTACTGTAGGCACACCGAGGAGCGCCGCCCCGAGCGCTGTCCCGATAACGGCCTCCTCAGAGATTGGCGTATCAAGCACACGCTCAGCCCCAAAGCGCTGCTGGAGCCCCTGGGTCACCCCGAAGACACCGCCAGGCTCGCCAATGTCCTCGCCGAGGAGCAACAGCGAGGGATCGCGCTCCATCTCTTCGGCCAACGCCTCACGGATCGCCTGCGCGTAGGTCAGACGCCGTTCCTTCTCTACCTTGGGCGTAGCAGTCATAGTAAGGCCCTCCCCCCGTAGCTTTCAACAAAGACATCTTCAAGCGCCTCCTCGGGCGCCGGGTGCGGCGAGGCTTTCGCAAAAGCGATCGCCTCTTCTAGCTCCCGCTCAACTGCCTGATCAAGGGCCTGCAGCTCATCCTCAGAGCAGATCTTGCCACTCAGCAGCAGGCGCCGATAGTTTTTGATCGGGTCGGCCTCCAGCCAGAAGGCCACTTCCTCGGCGGGGCGATACTGGCCCATGTCTCCCTCGTAATGGCCGCGTTGGCGGTAGGTCTTGCACTCCACCAGAGTGGGACCGCGTCCTTTGCGCGCATCCTCGACGGCCTTGCTGACCACACGATAGACGTCGAGCACATCATTACCATCGGCAATCAGCCCGGGAATGGCATAGGAGCTGGCCCGCGTGGCAATATCGCGAATAGTCTGGTGCTTATGCTGCGGCGTGAACTCGCCATAGAGGTTGTTCTCACAGATGAAGATCACCGGCAGGCGCCAGAGTGCGGCCAGATTAAGCGACTCGTGGAAAGCGCCTTGATTGGAAGCGCCGTCGCCAAAGAAGGTCACTGCCACCCCATCGGCACGTCGCGCCCGGGGGTCGTCGGGGTGATGGGCGCCGATCAGGCGCGCCTGCTTAAGGGCCAGGCCCGCGCCGACAGCGATCGGAATACCGCCGCCCACGATACCATTGGCGCCGATGATCCCTAGCTCAATATTGGCAATATGCAGCGAGCCGCCTTTCGCGCGGTTGTAGCCATCGCGGCGGGCGAAGAGTTCGGCATACATGTAGCGCGGATCGCCCCCGCGCGCCAAAATATGGCCGTGTCCACGATGCGTGCTGGTGATGTAGTCGTGGGGGCCAAGGGCCGCGCAGGCGCCCACGGCCACCGCCTCCTGACCAATGTAGGGATGCAGGAAGCCGGGAATATAGCCCAGGCTACGCAGCTCCGCCGCCCGCTCCTCGAAGCGGCGAATCAGCACCATCTTGCGGTACAGCTCTTTCAGAAAAGCAGGCGAATAGCCAGCCAACGATTGCACGCTCTCTGCTCCTTCCTTGCCTGGCTTGCTTGATCGTAGCGTAGCGTAGACGGTCGCAGGCCAGACGGCTCAAGCCAGGCGAACATCAGGCCATATAGAGGCCGCCATCGACATGGATCGCCTGGCCAGTGATGTAGCTGCCGTCAGGCCCACACAGAAAGGCCACCACGCCGGCGATATCCTCCGGTCGGCCCAGGCGCCCGAGAGGAATATCACGCGGGCGCTCGCTCAGAAATTGGCCAGGCTGCTTACCTTCGCGCAGCGCCACCGCGCGATCGACCTCCTCCAACATAGCGGTCATGATATTGCCCGGGCAGAGAGCATTGACGCAGATGTTGTAGCGCGCCAGCTCTGCCGCCAGCGAGCGCGTCAGACCCAATACGCCGGTCTTTGAGGCGCAGTATGCATAGTCACGACCAAAGGCCACCTTGCTCATCATCGAGGCCTGATTAACGATGCGTCCCCAGCGCTGAGCGATCATATCGGGCACGACAGCGCGCGCGCAGAGCAACTGACCGGTCAAATTGATGGCCAGGCTCAGATACCAGTCCTCAAGGGGCGATTCCAGCAAAGGCGTATCGCGAAAAATGCCGGCGTTATTGATCAGGATCGTAATCGGGCCCAGCCGCGCGCGGGCCTGCTGAACTCCTGCATTGACACTCTCCTCACGACTGACGTCCAGGCGCACCGGGAGCGCCTCGCCGCCAGCGGAACGGATCTCCTCGGCCACCGTGGCGATCCCCTGCTCATCGATATCGGCCACCGCGACCCGGGCGCCCTCTCGCGCCAGACGCAGAGCAATCGCGCGACCCATCCCGCGCCCGGCGCCGGTCACTAAAGCCGTATGTCCTTCCAGCGTCAACGTCATCGTTTTCCCCCTTTGCAAAGAGATCCCGCACGCAACACGCGCAGTCTCGCTCTAGCAATCAGTCAATACTGAGCGGCCCGCCGGCCGCTGCGCCTCGACTAGGTCACCGGCCAATCGCCGCTGACCAGCCACTGCGGTTGCGGCTGCGGCTGCAGCACCTGCTCTGGACGGGTTCCCGCCATCAGCAGACCCAGATAGGTCAAGTCGACCGCCGCCGCGGGCAGGGTCTCCAGAATGCGCCCCTCGTAGATCACACTGATGCGATCGCTCAAGGCCAGGATCTCATCGAGGTCGGAGGAGATCAACAAGACCGCGCAGCCGCGGTCGCGCGCCTCGACAATCCGCCGATGGACATAGGCGATGGCCCCTACGTCCAGACCACGCGTTGGCTGCATGGCGATCAGTAAGCGTGGCTCGCGGCCCAGGGCACGGGCCAGGACCGCCTTCTGTTGATTGCCGCCCGATAAATGCCGCATCGGCGTCAACGGACTCGGCGCCCGTACATCGAAAGCGGCCATCAGTTGCTGCGCCCGAGCCACTACCGGCCCGAAACGCCGCCAGCCATAGCGCGCATAGGGCGGATGGTCAAAGACGTCTAACACCATATTCTCGGCTACAGTCAGCTCCAGAATCAGGCCCTGCTGATGACGATCTTCGGGAATATGCGCCAGCGCCAGATCGAGGCGCGCCGCCGTATCAAGGGCCGTAATATCGCGTCCCTCGAACAGAATGCGGCCCGTCTCGACGCGGCGCAGTCCCATCAGGACCTCCAACAGCTCGCTCTGCCCATTCCCGTCTACTCCTGCCAGGCCGTGAATCTCGCCGGCGCGCAGCTCCAGCGAAATGCCACGCAAAGCCTCCTGCCCATTGCTCCCGCGCGCCTGCACCTGCTCCAGGCGCAAGCGTACCTCGCCCGCTCTGGCCGCCTCCTTGACTACCGTCAGCGCTATAGCACGCCCCACCATCAAACGCGCTAGCTCAGGCGGGGTCGCCTGCCGCGTCTCCAACGTACGTACCACGCGCCCCAGGCGCATCACCGTCACACGGTCGCTGATCGCCATCACCTCTTTGAGCTTGTGGCTAATGAAGATGATGGTCACGCCCTCGGCGCGCAGCCGACGCAACAGGGTAAACAGCTCCTCGCTCTCCTGGGGTGTCAGCACTGCCGTCGGCTCATCGAGGATCAACAGGCGGGCCCCACGATAGAGCGCCTTCATGATCTCGACTTTCTGCTGCTGCCCGAGCGTCAGATTCTGGACACGCTCATAGGGCGAGATCTCTAGCCCCAGACTGCGCGAGAGCTGGGCGATGCGCTCCTCAGCCTGCCGCAGATCAAGCAGCGGGGCCCGCTCCGGCCTCGTCCCCAGCACAATATTTTCCAGGATCGAGAGCGCGGGAATGAGCATGAAATGCTGATGCACCATGCCAATGCCAAGCTGCATGGCCTCGCGGGGTGTTCTGATCTGCACGCGCCTCCCCTCTACCAGAATGTGGCCCTCATCGGGACGATAGAGGCCATAGACAATATTCATCAGCGTCGTCTTGCCGGCCCCGTTCTCACCCAGCAAAGCGTGGATCTCACCCGCGCGGATGGTGAGCGTCACATGGTCGTTAGCTACCACTCCTGGAAAGCGCTTCACAATTCGACGCAGCTCCAATATAGCCCCCGCTGAGGCTGGTGCTACCTTCTCCTCATCCTCCTCGGGCGGGGAAGCCCCTTTGAGCAACGCGCGCGCTCCCTCGTTACTGTAGGGCTGACCGCTGGCTGCCGGACCACGCGCGTTGCGCATCAACAGCATCAGCGCCAGGAGCGTGATCACATAAGGCAACGTCTCCAGCAACTGGTAAGGCACATTGACACCATAGGCCTGTAGACGGATCTGCAAGGCGTCGCCGAAGCCGAAGAGCAAGACTCCCAACAGGATGCCGAGCGGATGCCAGCGTCCGAAGACGATCGCCGCAAAGGCCACATAGCCGCGCCCGGCAGACATATTTTCCTGGAAGGCATTCACGCCGCTGGCGCTCACCAAAGCCGCACCACCAGCCCCGGCCAGGGCCCCGCAGACCAGCAAAGCCAGATAGCGCACACGCTGCACGTCGATCCCGACAGTCGTCGCCGCTAGTGGCTTCTCACCAACCGCCCGCAGAGCCAGACCCCAAGTCGTGCGGTACAGCACAAACCAGGTCACCGGTACCAGAGCCAGCGCAATGTAGACCAGCGCATTGAGCTGAAAGAAAGCCGGACCGATGTAGGGCAGCGAGCTGAGCAAGGGAAAAGAGAGCGGACCGAAACCGGGGGCTGAAGGAAACTGCGAGACGTTGCCGAAGCGCAGACGAAAAACATAGGCTGTGGCCGCCAGCGCAAAGAGGTTGAGACCGACCGCGCTCACAATCTGGTCGACCCGCAAGGTGACCGAGAACCAGGCATGGACCAGAGCGATCAGCATGCCCACAGCGATCGCCAACAGCAGACCCACCCAGGGACTATGGCCGGCCAGGGCCCCCATATAAGCCGCCAAGGCCCCGCAAAGCATAATGGCCTCCAGGGCCAGATTCAGCACTCCCGCCAGTTCGTTGAACAGCCCGCCCAGAGCAGCCAGTAACAGCGGCGTCATGGCCACCAGCGAGGCCACCACAAAATCAGGCGAAGTGAGGAGCGCAATCAGGCCACCGCTGCCCTGACCAGCAGCGGATCGACGGCCCGTCACCAGATTAAGCACCATCAGACAGGCCAGCAGCAGCAAGAGGGCCAGGCTCATCCAGAGCCAGCGTCGCGACTGTCGCTTGCGCATACGCACTTCCTCACTCTGCAACAGGAGTATCAGGCTCAAGGCTACTCGTCGGCGGCTGCCTCTCTGAACCAACGGTAGTCAGCGACGAGCTATCCCCGCTCGCCGCCTCGCTCTCTCCCTGGTGTCGGCGCACCACATCGAGAATCAGCGGCGACGACACGGCCAGCACCGCCAGAATGGCCAGCGTTCGCACAATATCCGCCAGCTGTGATGGCAGCTGGGCGATAGCCTCCATAGCCGAAGCGCCATTGGCCAAAGCCCCGAAGAAGAGAGCCGCCAGCCCCACGCCGCCGGGGTTCAAGCCGCCAAGCAGCGCGACCGCAATGGCATCGTAGCCCGTATTCGGAGCAAAACCGGTGATCAACTGGTAGCGATAGCCCAGGATCTCGATCGCCCCGGCCAGGCCGGCTAGCGCCCCGCTGATGAAGAAGGAGAGCAGGTAGACGCGATCAACATGCACCCCGGCATGACGAGCCGCCTCGCGATTCAAGCCCACCAGGCGAATGCGATACCCCCAGGTTGTGTAGCGCAGCAGGATAAAAATCACCAGCAGGGCCAGCAGGGCCAGAAAGAAACCGGCGTTGAGGTCGCTGCCCCGCACCAAAATGGGAAAAGTGGCATCCGGCTGGACAGGGAACGAGGTCGGGGCCGCTGTGAAGCCTGGGGCATGGATCGGGCCAGAGATCATATAGTCTATAAAATAGATGGCAATGTAGTTGAGCAGGATGCTTGTGATGACCTCATTGATGCCGAAGCGGACCTTCAGCAAAGCCGCCGGGGCCGCCCACAGGCCCCCAGCTATAAAGCCAGCCAGCGTGGCCAGGGCCAGATGAAGACCGCCAGGTAGGCCAGCAAACTTACCACCCACCACCACCGCCGCCAGCGCCCCCAGATACTCCTGACCTACACCACCGATATTGAAGGCCCCAGCGCGGAAAGCCACCGCGATGCCCAGCCCAATCAGCAGCAGCGGTGTCGCCTCATTGAGCGTCTCAGCGAACTGGGGTAAGGTCCCGAAGGCACCCTGGAAGAGGCCCGAGTAGGCATCAAGCGGACTAAAGCCGCTGATGAGCATGACCACGGCCCCGAGTAGCAGCGCCAGCCCAATGGCCACCACAGGCAGCGCCAGCGAGAGCCACGAGCGCTTTAGCCGCCCAAGACCGAAGCGAGCACCTGTCACAACGCGCATCATAGCCATAGCGAACTGCTCCCAAGGAGCGAGGGAGACAAGTAAGGGAACATACCGCTGCCCGCGCAAGCTGCAGCGCCTACCCCTCCTGTCCCCTCGCCCCACTGCTCAGACTGGAGGAGCATCCAAAGGCGAAGCAGGGAATTGACACCTCCCCCAGCTAGCCTTGCCTGCGTCCCCGCCTTGACCTGCTCTGGCCCTGATCCTCTTGCCAATCACAGCCCCCTGGATGGATCAGTGCCTGCCAACTGTCCGCTCAAGCCGCAGGCAGACAGGCCGGAAGGAGGAGCCACCAACGTCTCAAGTCAAGAGCCATCACGACACGACAGACAAGATAGCCACGGCCCTAGGACGCGGGCAGACCGATATTCAGCTTACCAGCCAGGTACTGCTGAACAGCAGCCTCTACACGGCTACGCACATCCTGGGGCACCCAATCGCCCCACTTTCCCAGATGCTGCACCTGCTCCTTAAATCCGAATTGATAGGTCGTATTGCCCTTGAGCTGGCCCTCCTTAAAGAGCCTGGCGATCTGCAGATAGAGACCGGGCACCTCCTGTACACCACTCGTCACAATCGTGTTGGGTGCCAGCGAATAAGCATCCGTGGACCAACCAGCGATCACCTTCACCCCCTTCTGCTGGGCCAGCTTAATGGCCGGTCCGTCGAAGGCGTTGCCCATAATCGTGATCACATCCACACCGCGATCAAGCTGAGCCTGCGTCACCTGCTGACCCTTGACCACGTCGTCATACGAGCCGACGAAAGCTACACTAACGCTGGCTTGCGGGTTAACTGCCGCCACTCCCTTCTTAAAGGTATCAATATCGGCAGTTACCTGGGGCGCATCCACTGCCGCCACAATACCAATCTTATTGTTCTTCGTCACCAGCCCGGCGGCCATGCCAGTAAAATAGCCCAACTCACCATAGCGGAATTCCGTTCCACTCAGATTGGCCAGCGACCCTTTGCCATTAATGATCACAAAATGCGTATTGGGGAACTCCGGCGCCACAGCTTTCACCGAGTCAGCATACTCGAAGCCGTGGGCGAAAATCAGATTATACCCCTGGCGCGCATACTGGCGCAGAACGTTCGCCTGTTCCGCCTGCGAAACATTCTCCGAGTAGGCGAACGACCAGCCTAACTGCTCCTTAATCAGTTGCACCCCTTTGAGGGCGTCCTCATTCCAACTGTGGTCATTGACTGGGCCACTGGTAACCATAGCCACGCGAATTGGCTGCGAGCCGCCAGAGGTTCCCGAAGAAGAAGACCCCTGGTTGCCACAGGCGCTGAGGAGAAGCATGAGGAGGAGAAATAGCGGTATCCCGAAGAGCCGAAGTCGGGGAAGCCGAGAACCTTTCAGCATAGCCAGCCAACCTTTCGCTCCATGAGCTGGAGCCAGCGACTTCTGACAGGACGAACCGAACCGAACGGAGCGGAAGGCACGGACAACGACAGCAGATGAAGGCGCGCTGACCGTGCCAGCTAACGCCCCTCAGTGTCAGGATCAGGGAAGGGGAAAATTGCGCGAATGGCCGCCAATACCTCCGCCGTTGAGCTATCGCCCGGCACGCACTCGAAACCAACCTGGCCGTCATAGCCAAGAGCAAGCATCTCGCGGTAGATCCGAGCAATATTGATCTCCCCCGTACCTGGAGCACCACGCTCGGGGACATCGGCAATGTGGATTGCCCCAACCAGATCAATCGTCGCTCGCAAATTATTGATCAGGTTCCCCTCGTTAATCTGCTGGTGAAAAAGATCAAAGACGAGCCTGAGCCGGGGAGAATTGAGGCGGCGAACCAGGCGGGCAGCATCAAGCACACTGCGCAACAAATAGCCGTGAACGTGCAGCTTGCTGAGCGGTTCGATCAGGAGCGTCACCTCTAGCCCGGAGCTGTCGACCAGCTCCACCAGGCGCCAAAGACCTTCCTCTAGCGCCTGCCAGCGCTCCGCTTCGCTCAGAGAACGGGCCGACGGCACCACTTGCCCCCCTGGTCCAACCTCATCGCTCTGGACAAAGAGGGCCCGAATGCCACAACGCGCCGCCATTTCCAGCGATTCACGAAACTGGTCGAGGACCCGGGCATGATCAGCGACATTGCTCAGTGAGCCATGCCGCGAGCCGAAAACTGAGTTGATAAAGATACCCTGGTCAGCAGCGACACGCGCCAGATGATCAATATCCTTATCGATCCAGTCCCAGAAATCAACTCCGGCAAAACCCGCACGCGCCGCCTCTTGTATACGCTCCTCAACCGGCAACTCCCGCCAGAGAAACTGGTACTGCGGCGCATCCGCGATCGCTTCGATCATGGCTATGTACTGCATAGTGCCATCCTCTCGCTGGCGTTCCTTACTTGCGCCGGGCCTTCCATGCTTGTGGTATAGTGATTATACCACTTCTGGCAGCGATTGACCCGGTCCCAAGCAGGAGGACCGGGGTGGGCGCTCTCTTCTCCGCTGCCAATGTGGTATAATCACTATACCACTTTTTGCCAGACCCGTCAAGCCTCCCTGGGCTGACGAGCCAGCAAAGAGCGGAGCAAGGCGGATCAACACGAGAAAGTTAGGGCTGGGCCAGCCGGCTCCACTCCAGGGGCATAAGGCTGGTTCGGCGCTATCCAGCGATCGGCTGGCGGAAGGCGCTGCTGACCAGCGAGCCAGGCCCAGCCGTGCTGCAAGCAAGAAAGGAGAGGAAGCGGGATGAACTTTCAGATCGATCCTCGCGAGACCGCCCTACTCGTCATCGACGTGCAGAACGCCTTCTGTCATCCCCAGGGGACACTTGGGCTGAGTGGTGTCGACACCGGACCGCTGGCGGCCATCATTCCCCACATTCGCCGTTTAGTAGAGGCCTGCAAAGCCTGCGGCATCCCAGACATCTGGACCATCCAGCATCACTTTGTCGAAGATCACACCCGCGAGCTTCACCGTATCACTCCCCACACGCAGAAGCGGGCCCGCATTGCCTGTCAGCCCGGCACCTGGGACGCCGAGATCGTTGCCGAGCTGAAGCCGCTCATCGATGAGCGCAGCCATCTCATCGAGAAGCACAAATTCAGCGCCTTCTACGGCACACGGCTAGAGGTCCTGCTGCGCATTCTTGGGCGACGCCTCCTTCTCATCACCGGCACGACCACCAACGCCTGTATCGACACCACCGTCCGCGAGGCCTACATGCGCGACTACGATGTCGTTGTGGTCCGCGAATGCGTTGGCGGCATCGACCCGGCCTGGCACGCTATGGCCCTTGCTGTCTGGGAGCGCTATATCGGCGCTGTCGTCTCACTGGAGGAACTCCTGCCTGCTCTCCAGCCCCTGGCCTTCAAGGGGCAATAACATACACAGGCTATATGGGGCGTGGGAGAGAAGAAAGCCGCCCCTGGCATACAAGCATCTTATCGGTGAGAAAACTCTCTGCTATCGAGTAATAGCAGCAAGTTCATCAGAGAGAGGAGAGAAGCATCATGGCAAAAGCGGACCTGGTCATCAAGAACTGCCAGATCGTCACCCCCACGACCACCTTTACTGGCTGGCTCGCTGTGCGCGAAGGCAAAATCAGCGCCCTGGGCGACGATGACAGTCCTCCGGCGGCCCACGAAACCATCGATGGGCGCGGTCACTATTTACTGCCCGGGCGTGTCGAGCCACACATTCACCTCGGCGTGCACTATCCCTTTGACCAGGATGTCGAGCAGACCAGCGCTGCGGCGATCGCTGGGGGCACCACCGTTATGATGCCACACAACCGCGCCAAAGCCTCCTATTTAGAGGTCTACCCGCGCTGGGAGCGCAGCATAGCCGAGCACTCCTACTGCGACGTCGTCATTCACCTGCAGATCCAGAATCGGCAGCATATCGACGAAATCCCTCTCTATCACGAGCGCTTTGGCGTCCTCTGCTACAAGCTCCATCTTGACTACCGCGCCCGCGAAGTAGCCGAGCTAGACATCGAACCACTGGACGATGGCGATGCCTATCTCACCATGAAGCAATGTGCACCCTTCAATGGGCTGGTGGCGCTCCACTGCGAGGACGTCGAAATTGTGCGCTACACCCTGCCGGCCATCCAGGCCACAGGGCGCAAAGACCTGCAAGCCTGGAGCGACGGGCGGCCAGCCTTCTGCGAAGTTGCCGACATCCACACCATGGCCTACCTCAGCGAACTAACCGGCTGCCGCATTGTCGTCCTGCATCTCAGCACCGCCGACGGCGTCGACGCTGCCGCCCGCTGGACGAAGGTCCCGCCCATCCTCGAAACCCTCGTCCAATTTCTGACAGTCTTCCCCGAGGAGGCCGGGAAGCGCATCGGCGCCATCGGCAAAATGAATCCACCCTTGCGCGACCGCGCCAACGGAGAACGCCTCTGGGAAGCCATTCGCCGTGGGGCCATAGCCACCGTCGGCACCGACCACATCGCCTGCGAAAAGCACGAGACCGACGATCTCTGGAGCGTCACTGCGGGCATGCCTGGCATTGAAGTTGCCCTCCCGCTCCTACTCTCCGAAGGCGTTCACAAAGGGCGCATCAGCCTGCAGCAACTGGTCCACGTAGCGGCCCTTAACCCGGCCCGCCTCTACCATATTGACGACCGCAAAGGCTCCATCGCCATTGGCAAAGACGCCGACCTTGTGCTTGTCGACATGGAGGCCGAGCGCGTAGTTAGTCCCGAGACCACCTTCTCCAAGCTCAAGACGCCAGCCAACGGCATGACCGTGAAAGGCTGGCCGATCCTCACCATCAAAGGAGGCCAGGTTGTCTATCGCGACGGACAACTCCTTGTCAAGCCAGGCATTGGACGTGTTCTACGCTCCTACCCCTGAGCATGGCCCGGGCGCGCTGACCAACGCTGGTGACCAGTCTCGCCATTCAGCTCTCGGCGCCGAAACCAGCGAATAGCCCGCCTGGCGATCAATGAGGAAGAGAGTAGAAGAGAGAACAGCGAGGGAAGAGAAGCGATGACACGCATCCTCATCGATAACGTCGACTATCTACTGACCGTCGACCAACATGATAACATCCTGGAGCATGCCTCTGTCGTCATTGAAGACACACGCATCGCTGCCGTCGATCGCGCCGACGCAATCGCTGCCCGTTACCAGGGGAGCCACTTCGATCGCGTCATCGACGGGCGGCGCACCCTGCTCATGCCTGGTCTGATTGAAGCCCATGTTCACCTTTCTGAGCAGCTCAGCCGTGGCCTGTTCCCCGACAGTCTCACCACGCGGCCCTGGGTGTTCAACTGGGCCAAACCCTTCTACGCTGCCGTCGACGAAGAGGCCGAACACTGGAGCGTTCTCTTAGCCTGTCTTGAAATGATCAAAACAGGCACCACCTGTTTTCTGGACATGGGGTCTCAGAACGACGCCGGCATCACCGTTCAAGCGGCGGCCCAGGCTGGCATGCGTGGCATCACGGGCCGCCATGCCGCCGACGTCAAACCGGAAGTCATCCCCCCCTACTGGACCCCGGAGATGGTCGCCCATCACTTCTTCCGCGACGCCGACGAAGCCCTGGCCGCCCTTGAAACCTGCGTGAAACGCTGGAACGGCTACGCCGACGGACGCATCCGCTGCTGGGTCAACATCGAAGGCAAAGAGCCATGCAGCCCCGAACTGCATCGCGGCGCTCGTGAACTGGCCGAGCGGCTCGGAGTAGGCACCACCTACCACATTGCCTCCTCCATCGAAGAAGCCCGCCTCAGCGAGCAGAAATATGGCCTTTGGCCAGTCGAACGCCTGGAGCGCATCGGGGCCCTCGGACCGAATCTTGTCCTGGCGCATGTAGTCGCCATCAAAGAGCACGAAATTGCCCTGCTGGCCCAGCGAGGGACCAAAGTCGCCTTTTGTCCCGGGACCTCACTCAAGATCGCCAAGGGAGCGACACGTATCGGCAAATATCCCGAAATGCTCGCCGCCGGCGTTACCGTTGCCCTTGGCTGCGACGGCGTCTCTGCCTCCGGGGCCCTCGACATGACACGTCAACTCTACCTGGCGGCGGGCCTCTTCAAAGACGCGCGCATGGACGCCGCCATGATCCCGGCGCGGCAAGCCATTCGCATGGCCACTATCGAAGGAGCGCGTGCCCTTCTCTGGGACGACGAAATCGGCTCCGTCGAAGTTGGCAAACGAGCCGACCTCATCCTCTTTGACCTCAACCAGGTCGAATGGGTCCCTTGCAATGATCCTGTCCAAACGCTGGTCTATGCCGCCACCGGTAGCAGCGTCAAGCATAGCATCATCAACGGCACCCTGGTCATGGAGAATCGCCGCGTCCTTACCCTGAACGAAGCTGAAGTCATCGAGCAAGCGCGACGACTCACAGAGCGAGTCGTCGCGCGTTCTGGCCTCAAACGCGGTCAGATTCCCATCACGACCAGTCTCTACGATTGAGGGCCGGCCCCGCTGGGGGAGGTTGGCACAGAAGAGGAAGAAGAGCCGGGGTCAGTACTGCCCATAGCGGGCGAGGCCGCTACACCTTGGCTGCTGGCAGCCTTCAAACGAGGACTGACCACCGGCTCGCCATCGCCGTCGCCATAGAGAAAACAATGGGTCCAGTGGCCGTTTCCCAGATGAGTGCGGCGCGGGAAGCGCTGGCGGCAGATCTCCATCGCATGAGGACAACGCGGATGGAAGCGGCAGCCACTGGGAGGATTGATCAGGCTGGGAATTTCGCCGCGCGCTGGTAGCTGCACCTTCTGGCCGGCCATCATGCGATCGGGATCGGGAGCAGCCGACAACAGCAACTGAGTATAAGGGTGCTTCGGACGCTGCGTCACCTCCTCGCTAGGACCACCCTCTACCATCTGTCCCGCGTACATTACCAGTGTCTCCTCAGCGAAGTAGCGGGCGCTAGCAATATCATGTGTAATATACAGTAAAGCGAGCTGCTCTTCGTCCTTAAGGCGCAGCAGGAGGTTCAGAATATCCAGGCGGATCGACACATCCAGCATCGAAACCGGCTCATCGGCCAGCAAGACCTCTGGACGCACAGCCAGCGCGCGAGCGATCGCGATGCGCTGACGCTGGCCACCGCTCAGCTGATACGGATACTTCTCAATAAACTGCTCAGCGGGCGTCAGACTCACCCGGCGCAACAGAGCGAGAATCTGCTCGGTCTCCTCCTGGCGATTATGAACATGGCCGTGCACGCGCAGCGGGCGGCTGAGATGGTAGCGGACACTATGGATCGGGTTCAAAGAAGCGAAGGGGTCCTGAAAGATCAACTGCACATGACGGCGATAAGCGCGCAGAGCCTGACCGCGCGCCTTCAGATCGATTGGCTGACCATGAAAGCGAATGACCCCCGAAGTTGGGTCATAGAGACGGGCCAGCATGCGGGCGATCGTCGTCTTGCCGCTGCCGCTTTCGCCCACCACAGCCGTTGCGCGCCCTGGATACAGGGCCAGCGAGGCATCTTCCACCGCATGCACAGCACGCGGTGGACCGAAGAGGCGGATAGAACGCAGCGGGAAATCCTTGCGCAGATGCTCCGCCTCCAACACCGGTTGTAATACCTTCTCTGGAATCTGTTGCACAGTCAGCTGCTCAGAAACGCTCATGCGATTGCACTCCCTTCAGCCAGAGCCTCATAGCGAGCCGCGAACTCGGCGCTGCTCGGCGGCCCTTCTGGTCGTAGATGAGCATCATAGAGATGGCAAGCCACCAGTTGGCGCGGCGTCTCCGCCGTCGAAGGCAGCAACTGGGGTTCAAGGCGCTGACAAGCGTCCCAGGCAAAGGGACAGCGTGGGTGGAAAGCGCAACCTGAGGGGACAGCGCGCAAATCAGGAGGGGAGCCAGGAATCCCAGCCATACGGCGAATCGGACCGTGCAACTTGGGGAAAGAATTCAGCAGACCATAGCTATAGGGATGGCGCGGGTGAGCGTAAAACTCCTTACTGCTGGCCTTCTCCACCATCTTGCCGGCGTACATCACCGCAATCGTATCGGCCAGTTCCAGCAGCAGCGACAGGTCGTGCGTGATAAAGATCAGCGCCGTTGAAAACTCGCGGCAGAGCGAGCTGATCAGATCGAGGATCTCACGCTGCACCACCACATCGAGGGCCGTCGTTGGCTCATCCATAATGATCAGTTCAGGAGTCAGCGCCAAAGCGATGGCGATCACCGCACGCTGACGCATACCGCCACTCAGCTCGTGAGGATAGCTGCGGAGGCGATCGGGAGCGATACCGACCATCCTCAAAAGCTCAGCAGCGCGCTCCTTGCGCTGCGCGGCACTCATCTCAGGACAGTGCGTCTTCAGCACATCCATGATCTGTGTGCCGATGGTCATCACCGGATTAAGCGCGTTCATCGCGCTCTGGAAGACAATGGCCATCTCATTCCAGCGAAAAGCCCGCAGCTGAGCCGGAGACAGGCGCAGCACATCGATAGTCTCCGGCGAGAGCGCGGAGGCAGCCGCCGCAGCGCCGTTGGAAGCCGGCTGCCTGGCCTCCAGATCGCTAACCGCAACGATTTGGGTGGCTTTTTCAAGCTTCTCACGCTTGCGCGGATGATAGAGCACCTGGCCGCCAGTAATGTAGGCGGGCGGGCGCAGGAGGCGTGAGATCGCGTAAGCGAGCGTCGACTTGCCGCAGCCACTCTCGCCCGCAAGCCCCAGGATCTCACCCCGCCGCAGCTCGAAGCTCACCTCTTTGACCGCGTGTACGATGCCGTTGACCGCATAGTAGTCAACGCTCAGATCGCGGACCTCCAGGAGGACATCATTGCCGTTGCTGTGCGTGTTGGGGGTATGGTGAGACTGATTGTCCGTCATAGGCATTACGTTACCGCCTTCTCTTTGAGTTCCTTCGGCACATGCTCGCTGATCTCGCTGCGCAGACGCGGATCGGCAATCTCATCAATACCGAAGTTAATCAGTGCCAGGGCGGCACCAAGCAAGGCAATGCAGCAGCCTGGGGGCGCGAACCACCACCAGAGGCCAGAGAAGATCGAGTCGGACTGCTGCGCCCAATAGAGCATGCTTCCCCAGCTTACGGTGTTGATATCGCCCAGACCCAGAAACTCCAGTGCCGTCCAGGCCAACAGCACAAAGATCACGGTGCTTACAAAAGCCGCCGCCACAATGCCAATCTCGTTGGGGAAAATCTCGAAGAAGATGATACGCCACACGCTTTCCCCGCTGGCACGTGCCGCCGTCACAAACTCTCGGCTGCGCATCGAGAGCGTCTGTGCTCTCAGCAGGCGGGCATTGAATGACCAGTTGGTGAGCGTGATCACCAGAGCAATCGTCAGCGGCCCCTTGGGGAAGTAGCCAACTGCCACAATGGCCAGCGGGAGCGCAGGGATCACCAGAAAGACATTGGTCACCAGCGAGAGTATCTCATCGATGATCCCGCCGAAGTAGCCGCTTACCAGGCCAACTACCACCGAGACCAGGGTCACCAGGAGGCCGGTCAGGAAACCCCAAAAGACGCTGCTGCGCGTGCCGTAGAGCAGTTGCGAGAAGATGTCCTGACCCGTTGCCGTCGTGCCTAGCCAGTGGGCCGCCGAGGGCGGCGTTTCTGAAAGCTTGGAGGTCGCGGTGGGATCATAGGGGGCCAGCAGTGGCCCAAAAATGGCCACCAGGAAGAAGAAGGCGACAATGCTGCTGCCAATCGCTACCTTGCGATTGCTCGTCAGGACTCGCCAGACGAGCCGGAGGCTCTCGCCCAGGCGAGCAAGCCGCGAATCCCTGCGTGGAAACTTTTTTGGAAACGTTGACGGGATCGTTTCCGGCTCTAGAGTAGCTACGTGCTTGAGATCCTTGCCCAGGCTCATAGTGGTCAGGCACTCCTTTCGAGGCGGACGCGGGGATCGAGGAAAGCGTAACTCAACTCGGCGAGGAAATTGGCGCCGAGCACGCCGAGGGCGACGACCAGGAAAATGCCCTGCATCAGGGAATAGTCCTGGTTTTGGACCGCCTGCAGCAGGGAGTAGCCGATGCCGGGGTAGGAGAAGACCATCTCCGTCAGCAACTGGCCGCCGACGATGAAGCCCAGCGAGATAGCGAAGCCGGCAATATTGGGCAGAATCGCATTGCGGGCCGCGTAGGCGAACATAATGCGACTCGTCCGTAAGCCCTTAGCTTTCGCCATCAGCACGTAGTCCTCTGAGAGCGTAGTAATCATCGAATTGCGCATGGTGAGCATCCAGCCGGCGACGGAAGCGATGACAATCGTCAGGGCTGGCAAGATCCCATGATATATTACGCTTGCAATGAAATCAAGCGTCCATCCTGGATCGACGTTCAGCTCATCGTAGCCGCCGGTCAGAGGGAACCAGCGCAACTCGAAGCCAAAGATGTAGAGGATCAGCAGGGCCATCCAGAAGTAGGGGATTGCCGACAAAAAGTTCAGCAGCGGCGAGAGGATGGTGTCGAGCAGCGAACCGCGTTTCCAGGCCATGATGATGCCCAGCAAACAGCCGAGAGAGAAACTCAGCACCACCGAAACCAGGCCCAGGCCCAGCGACCACAGGATATCGCGCCCGATGACGTTCGTCACCGGTTCGAAGGAGGAGGTCACGGCCACGCCCAGATTGCCATGCAACAGACTATTCAGATAGTCAAGATACTGGATGGGGAGCGGATCGCCGGTATTGTAGCCCAGCTCGGCCTGGATGGCCTTCAGGTAAGCGGCACCCACGTGAATCCCGCGACTTTGCAGATTGCCCAGCAGCACGGCTGCCGGGTCACCTGGGGCCAGGCGCGGAATGATAAAATTGAGCGTAATTGCTGCCCAGGCAGCAAACAGGTAAAACAGAATGCGACGAAGCAAGTGACGCATTCAGGGACTCCTTCGTACCCGTCACTAGCGGCGCCAGGCCAGCCAGGCAGGGTTGTCGCCGGCGGCAGTCTCTTGCAGCCTGCCCCTAACGAAGAGCGACGGCTAGGCCTCTCCCTGCCGTGTCGGGCGGCGCCGAAAGCGCGGTGCGCTCTTTGGGATTCTCCCCATCTGGGGGGAGTATACCATCAAGATCGAAGCAGAACAACAGTCAAGATAGTGATCAATCGCAGCTCCCTGCCCTCCATCTGGTCTGATTTCCCTCAGACAAGGGAATGGCCTCTCTGGGGTAGGGGTGAGAGGCCATTCCGCTGCTCGACAGGTCCCGGAAGTAGGGAAGAGAGCCTACGAAACGGGCTGTAGATGCATGACGATAATCTCGTTATCGGGATAAGAGTAGGGTGAGCCGACGGCGTATTGGTTCTGTTGATCAGGCCAGCCAGTGAAGCGCATGGTATTGTACTCGAACCAGCGGGCGCCGGCCACTACCGGAATCCAGGGCACCTGCTCGACCATGATGCGCTCCAGACCCTGAATAGCCTGTTTCTGGGCCGTCGGGTCCATCGTCGAGGCGAACTGCTGGAGGAGCTTATCGGTCTGGGCGTCCTTCCAGTAGCTGCTGTTGCGCCCGTTGGGCGGAATGCTCTGGCTGCTCAGGGTCCCGTTGTAGATGAAGTAGGGGGTTGGGCCGCCGCCCACTCCGCTGATCATCAACTGGTAGGGCTTGGCTCCCGCGCGGAAGGTTAGATACTGCGCTTCCGGCATGAGTTTGATGTGGATGTCAATGCCGGCAGCTTTCAGGTTGCTCTGCACTACCTGGGCCCACTTGTTCCAGTCAGAGTATTCAGCGACCGAGATCAGCTCGAAGGAGAGACGCTGACCATTCTTGGTGAAGATGCCATCGCTCCCCTGGGTGTAGCCGGCGCTCTTGAGAATCTGCTGGGCCTGGCTGGGGTTTGGTGTAGTAGGCAGGTTGGCGTACTCTGGCAGAACATATTGCTGGTTGCCTGGCGTGGGCAGCAGCCCGCTCTGGGGAACAGGGGGCACGAGACCTGACTCGCCTTGCTGAGCCGCCGCTTGCCGGTCAATGGCCACGCTGATCGCCTTGCGCACTGCCACATCGCTTAGCAGCGGATCATGCACGTCGATGAAAATGCCAAACTCGTCCACCGGCGCCATGAAGTAGTGGAAGTGCTGCGGGTCCTTGGCGACAAAGTTCTGCTGCAGGTTATCTGCATAGTAGCCCGACCAGTCGACCTGGCCCGTGGGCATGACCAGCTTGAAGGCGTCGTTGTCTTTGTAGCGCGGCTCCTTGATTTCGTCAACCTTGACGAGGTTGGCCTGATAGTAGTTGGGGTTCTTGTCAAGCACCAGAAGATCTGGTGTGTATTTGGCGACGACGAAAGGTCCGGTGCCGACAGGCTTGCTGTTGTAGTACTTGGTGACGTCGCCAACCGATTCGAAGATATGCTTGGGAATGATGACCGTGAGGCCGGCGATGTAGTAGAGGGCGCCAGGGAAGGGCTTCTGGAAGGTCATGACGACTGTGTTGGCATCGGGAGCAGTGACGCTCTTGAGATAGCCCCAGTCGCCGTTCAGGTCTGCGGCGGGGTATTGCTTCAGGGCGTTGAAGGTGAAGACGACGTCGTCGGCGCTAAAGGGCTGGCCGTCGTTCCATTTCACTCCCTGCCGCAGGTGGAAGGTGACCTGGGTGTAGTCGCTGTTGAATTGGTGGCTGAGTGCCAGCAAGGGATGATAGGTGTTGTCGTTGACGTTGCAGAATTCGAGTGGCTCGTAGACAAAGCCATTGATGCCGATGTTGGGCGTGGAGGCATAGGGGTTGAAACCCTGGTCGGTAAAGGCGCTGGCTTGAGCAGCCAGGGTGAGGACCTTTTTGCCGGACTGGCTGCTCTGTGTGCTGCTCCCGCCGCAGGCTGTGAGCAGCAGCACGAGAACGGCCAGGAGGCTGAGACACAGCGTGCCGGCCTTGAGCTTCATGCCAGTTGTGCGTGCTGGGTTGCCAAACACAAAGAACCTCCTGTAACGGCTCTTGAAATACGGTGAGTTTCTACCGCTTGGTAATGCTCCGCGTGGGCCTGCTCGACACTGAAATGGTCGCGCCCCGTCATTGGGCGTTAACCTGCCCTCGCTTGCTCTCCCTCTGGGAAGAAGGGTGTCTGTGCTCTCTCGCTTTTGCCACCTCCGGGAACGTTGCTGGCTTCGCCTCGCCCCGGGCGGCCAAGCTGAGCCGCTCTGGGTTGTCGATCGCTTGGGGGTGATCTGTGCCCTTCTCGTGTCTCTGCGGATCGGTTTCACGGGCGCTTGCTCTTCGTCCTCTCCTCTTTTCTCGCGCTCGCTGCTCGCGCCGTGCCCGCCTCTGCTCACTCCTTTCCCGGTCGGTGCAGCTCTGCTCTGCCTCCGACCCCTCTCTTGAGAAATATGATCAATCGTCTAGACCAGTTCTCTAGAAACTATACTCACTCCGCCGCGATCTGTCAAGACATCTAGACCACTAGACCAAAAATTGGCGGACGCCTT
Organism: Thermogemmatispora argillosa; assembly: GCF_059696725.1. Classification (NCBI taxonomy): domain Bacteria; kingdom Bacillati; phylum Chloroflexota; class Ktedonobacteria; order Thermogemmatisporales; family Thermogemmatisporaceae; genus Thermogemmatispora; species Thermogemmatispora argillosa. The sequence goes on from NZ_AP019377.1 coordinate 5,281,485, forward strand.
TACTCCTGGCGCCCGCCTCCCGCTGGGGGGAGCGGCTGGCGGCTGAACGGCCGGTCGCAAGCTGGCCATGCTATGGGTCTTCGGCTAGCGTCCGATGCCGCTGACGCGGCTGCCATCGCCGCTGACCCAACGCGAGATCACCACCTTGCTCTCGGTGAAGAAGCGTACGGCGTCGCGTCCCTGGGGGTGAAGGGCGCCGAAGAAGGAGCGCTTGGCTCCGCTGAAGGGAAAGTAGGCCATTGGTGCCGCTACACCGATATTGATGCCGACGTTGCCAACCTCGACGCGATAGCGAAATTCGCGAGCTGCGGCCCCGCTGCGGGTAAAGATTGAGGCGGCGTTGCCGTAGTCGCCGGCGTTAATGAGGGCGATGGCCTCGTCGAGGCTTGAGACTGGCGTGATGCTGACGACGGGGCCAAAGATCTCCTCGCGGTAAACGCGCATGCTGGGGCGCACCTCATCCAGGATAGTTGGACCGACAAAGTAGCCGCGGGGATAGGCGGGGACACGGATGTGGCGCCCGTCGAGGGCTGGCTGAGCGCCTTCGGCGATTCCCTGGCTGATCATGGCTACGATGCGATCGCGGGCCTGGGCCGAGACGACAGGCCCCATATCGACACCAGGCTCAAGGCCGTTGCCGAGGCGCAGGCGGGAGGCTGCTTCTGTCAGGCGCTGGCGCGTGCCGGCGTGGGCCTCGCCAACGGGCATGATGAGCGAGTTCGCCAGGCAGCGCTGACCGGCGGCGCCAAAACAGGAGTTCATGATCGTGCCCAGGTGACTATCGAGGTCGGCATCGGGCATGACGACGATGGCGTTTTTGGCTCCTCCAGAGGCCTGCACGCGTTTGCCCTGGGCGGCTGCGCGGGCGTAAACATACTCGGCGGTTTTGGTTGAGCCGACAAAGGAGATGGCCTTGATCTGGGGATGGTCGAGCAGGGCGTTGACGGTCTCTTTGCCGCCGTTGACAAGGTTGATGACGCCTGGTGGAAAACCGACCTGGTCAATGAGTTCAAAGACTCGTTGTTGGACAAGAGGATCTTGTTCGGAGGGCTTGACAATAAAGGTATTGCCGCAGGCAACGGCGTAAGGCCAGAACCAGAAGGCGATCATGAAGGGAAAGTTGAAGGGGGTGATGGCGGCGCAGACGCCTAGGGGCTGGTAGATGACTTCCTCATCGATGCCGCGCGCGGCTCCGTCCTCCAGTCCATAGCCCATCATGAGTGAGGGAATGCCGCAGGCGGTTTCGACGTTCTCGATGCCGCGCTGGACCTCGCCGCGGGCATCGTCGAGGGTTTTGCCCATTTCGGTGGTGATGAGGCGCGCCAGTTCTTCGCGCTGCTCGTCAAGCAACGCGCGCAGCTTGAAGAGATAGCGGGCGCGCTCCTGGGGTGGCGTGGCGCGCCAGTCGGGAAAGGCGGCGGTGGCGCTGGCAACGGCAGCATCAACGTCGTGGGCATTGCTGAGGGGAACATAGGCCAGCACTTCATCTGTAGCAGGATTGCGCACTTCGAGGGTCTCGCTGGCGTCGGCCTGGCGCCAGGTGCCGCCAATGTAGTTGCGCAGGACTGGTACCGGTGTTGCTGATGGGACCATCGCTTTCTACTCCTGTCGCTTTGCTAGCTATCTGGCATTGCTTGGCTTGTGCTTTGTGTTGCTGCTCTCTCTGAAGTTGAAGGGCGCTGGGGGATAGGCCTCCGCCTGCGCTGGCTCTTGGCTTGTCGGCATTGCCTGCTCTGGCCGCACTGCCTGCCCTGGTTGCTCTGCTCTGGTGGCCTTCCTGGTGGGGACAGAGGGACAGGCTTTCACTTGGTCTGGTTGACGCCTGCTTGCCCTGCAGACCAGTAAGGATGGTAGTTGCAAGGAAGAACGTGCCTCGCCGGTCCCGTCCGCCCAGGAGGGGACTGAAACCTTACAGGTTGTTGTTGGTTTAGTTATAGGTGATAACGGCTGGGGTGTCAAGAGGAGATGGCTTCAGAAGCCGTCTTGCTGAGGAGGGGACGGGAGCGGAGCAGGATTTGTCGGGGACCCGGTGTTAATCTGTTTGGGCAACTTCCTCCGCTGTCTCTGAGCAGGGCTGGCCCTGGCTGAGAGGAAAGCTCTCCTCTGCCTGGGAACAGGCAGATGGCTTCCCTCTCTCCGCCAACGAGCGGCCTGTGGCTGGCGAATGGTGGGCAGAAGGTTATTCGCCTTTTTTATGCCCCTTCTCGCGATGTTGCTTCATTACCGTACGTGCGGCTACCTCGCGGGCGCGCTTACCGTAGCGCCCGCTCTTCTCCGCTTCTTCTTTGATGTGTTCGTACTGTCGCTCTTCTTTTTCGCTGACCCCTTTGAGGGGCTGCTTGTCTGGCATCATAGCCTCCGTCATTCACTGGGATGCTGACAAGGTGATCCCACTTACGTTTCTGCGGGTAGAGCCCCGTCTCTTTGAGACACGATGAACTCTGGCCGGGGGATACAGTAGCTGCAGAGGATGGCAGGCAAGGCTCAAGGGCCTTGCAGAGCGAGGAAGAGATGAGGGCAAGGAGGGCCGTAGAACGCTCCGGGGTTCAAACGGCCCTACACCAGGTGGCTATCGCGATTGGGTGAGCTAATCCATGTGAAACATTTCGGGTAATAGCGGAGGCCAATGCGTGTGCGGATCGATTTCTTGGGTCATGATCTCAGCCATCCACTGCTGCCAGCGTTGATTGACCGGGTCCTCGGCCAGCGTTTTGGCCATGCGTTCAAAATCGTCGGTCTCCAGGTAGGCGAAGAGCTGAGTACCGTGACGGAAGATGCTGTAGTTGCGGGCGCCGGCGCGGCGCAATGCCTCCAGCATTTCTGGCCAGATCTCATCGTGGCGGCGCTTATATTCCTCCTCGTAGCCGGGCTTTACGCTCATCAAGAAGGCAATACGCTGCATCGCTCAAGCTCCTTTCGTCTTTGCTGCCTGTGTCTCCTTTGCTGTGTGGCGCGGGATATGGAGACGGCTGCCATGCCGCGAGAGCCACTGTACTCAGGCGGCCTCTCTGCTATCAGTCTACCGCATGACTGAGCAGAGAGGGAAGCTGGCGGCGCAGCAGTTTGCCGGAGGAGTTGCGGGGTAGCTCGGCCACAAAATGGATAGCGCGCGGCAGCTTATAGCGCGCCAGGCGTGTCTGCAGATAGGCGAGCAGCGCTTCGGGGCTGGCTGTCTGGTTGGGCCGCAGGCGTACGAAGGCGATCGGGACCTGACCCCATTGGGGATCGGGCTGAGCGCAAACGCCGGCCTCTGCAACGGCGGGATGGCTGAGTAGGGCCGCCTCGATTTCTGCCGGATAGATATTCTCGCCGCCAGAAATGATCAGGTCGGAGCGGCGGTCAAGGACGTACAGATAGCCCTCTTCATCCAGGTAGCCGATATCGCCTGTTGCCAGCCAGCCATCCTGGAGGGCCTCGTGGGTGGCCTCTGGGCGGTTAGCATAGCCCGGCGTAATGGTTGGTCCCTTGAGATAGATCATGCCTGCCTCGCCGGGGGCGGCTCGCCGACCGTCCTGGCGGATCTCTAGCTGAACTGGCGGTAGTGGGCGCCCGGCGGAACCGAGTTTACGCAGGGCATCAGCGGGCGAGAGCGTCGCCGCCTGTGAGCAGGCTTCGGTGAGACCGTAGGTCTGAACGACGGGAATGCCGCGCGCGGCACAGGCTTCCAGCAAAGGGCGCGGCGCCGGTCCGCCCCCAAGCAGCACGCAGCGCAAGTGCTCCGGGTAGCGCTCCCCGGGTCGCTCGTGCTCCAGGGCGTCTAGCATGCGCTGCAGCATCACGGCCACTACTGAGATAATGGTGACGCCCTCGCTGAAAATAGAGCGGTTGACGGCCAGAGGATCGAATTTCTCGTGAACATTGATGCTGATGCCATAGATGACGCTGCGCATGATGATCGTCAGGCCGCCAATATGGAAGAAGGGGAGGCAGGCCAGCCAACAATCGTCGAGATGGTGCCCTAGATTGAGGGCTGAGCCAACAGCGTTCCACCATTGCATCCCGTAGGTGATGAGGACGCCTTTCGGCTCTCCCGTGGTGCCCGAGGTATACATGATAGCCTGGACGGCGTTGAGGTCGATCAGCAGTGAGGGGGTGAACCCTGTTGACGCTGCCCCTTCGGGAGGGGGATCAAGCTCGACGGAGCCATTGGGCTGGAGCCGCAGGCTGGCATGGGCAAGGTGCGGCAGGCTTGTGGCCAGACGCTGGGCACGGGAGGCTTGGGTGGCATCGCTCAGTAAAAGGCTGACCTGGGCGTCCTGAAGCTGCCAGCGTAGCTCTGCCTCGCTCAGGCGGATGTTCAGCGGTACAAGGATGGCGCGCAGACGCGTCAGGGCATGAACACAGGCGACAAAGGCGGGGCTGTTCGCCGCAAGCAGGGCAACACGGCTGCCAGTGGTGACCCCAAGGGCGGCTAGTTGTTCTGCCAGACGCGTGGCCTGCTGGGCTAGTTCGGCGAAGCTCCAGCGCACGGCTCCGCTCTGTACGGCCAGATGCTGGGGGCGATTTTCTGCACAGCGCTGCAGCCAGTCGGGCATAAGCTGAGTACTCGCTGTGCTCGGGAGCAGGTCGACGGACATGCTGCTTGCTTTGCCCCTCCTTTCCTCTGCTCTTCAGATCGTGCTTCTTATAGTACAGAATAGTGTGCCAGGGCGGCCTGATCGGGGCTGACGCCCAGGCCTGGCCCTACTGGCACCTGCAGCAGGCCGGCCTCAAGCGTCAGCGGTTTACTGAGTAGATCGCTTGTCAGCAAGGTGAGCGTCCCCAGGCCGGCGGCCTGAGTCAGGGCGGGGTGAGCGGCGGCCAGGTGCAGAGCGGCGCAGACGCCGATGCCGGCCTCCAGGGCGCTGGTGATGACGCAGCCCACCCCGCGGGCCGAGGCCTCCTCGACGAGCCGCAGAGCGGTTCGGAGGCCGCCCAGAAACTGCGGCTTGAGGATCAGCACATCGGCAGCCTCCAGGTCCATGATCTGACGGGCGCTTTCCAGGCTGCTCAGGCTCTCATCCGCTGCGATAGGTATAGGTGAGCGACGGCGTAGCTGGCGCAGTCCCTCCAGGTCAGTGGCAGCAAGCGGCTGCTCGACGTACTCGATCGCGTAGGAGGCCCAGGCGCGTAGCAAGCGCTCGGCCTGAGCAAAGTTCCAGCTCGCGTTCGCATCCAGGCGCAGGGCAATGGCGTCACCTACGCTAGAGCGCACCGCTGCCAGGCGTGCACTATCCTGCTGCTCGTCGCCGCTCAGCTTCAGCTTCAAACAGCGGAAGCCGGCAGCCACTGCCTGACGAGCGGCGTGGGCCGTCTCTTCGGGAGCAGCGGCCCCAATGACAGCGTTAACAGGCACGGCTTGCCGTGCATAGGGAGAGAGCAAGCTCTCTCCCCGGGCGCGCGCCTGCAGATCAAGCAAGGCCACCTCCAGCGCGAACATCACCGGCGCTGGCCAAGGCTGCTCCGCCTGCTGCTGAGCTTCGTCAAGCAGTGCCAGGGCGGCAGCCAGAGGGAGACCCTCCAGGCGCCTGACCAGCTCTGGCAGGGCAGCTAAGGTGTGGCTCAGCGGTGGACTAAAGGGTGGTAGCGGCGCCAGCTCCCCATAGCCATTCAGGCTGCCATGCCTGCTGGTCACCCTGACGATCGCTCCCTGGCGCTCGGTCAATAGAGCGTGAGCGGTACGAAAAGGGGCGCGCAGCGGTAACCGGTAGACCTGCCAGTCAATGCGCTCAAGCGTGAGATCGGCGATCATTGGCGCACAACCTGCCTTTGATCAAGGCGGGCGAGCTAGGGCAAACGCGGGAACTTGGAGAAGTCCGGCTTACGCTTCTCGAGGAAGGCGTTGCGCCCTTCCTTGCCCTCGTCGGTCATGTAGAACAGCATAGTTGCATTGCCGGCCAGATCCTGCAGGCCGGCCAGGCCATCGGTATCAGCGTTGAAGGCCGCCTTCAGGAAGCGCAGGGCTGTGGGACTCTTCTCCAGCAGCTCCTTTGCCCACTTAATCGTCTCCTCCTCCAGTTGCTCCAGAGGCACGACCTTATTAACGAGGCCCATCTCATAAGCTTCCTGGGCGGTATACTGGCGGCAGAGATACCAGATCTCGCGAGCCTTCTTATGTCCCACGATGCGGGCCAGCATAGTTGCGCCCCAGCCAGCATCGAAACTGCCCACGCGTGGCCCGGCCTGACCAAAACGCGCGTTATCGGCGGCAATCGTCAGGTCGCAGAGCACATGCAGAACATGCCCGCCGCCGATGGCGTAGCCGGCGACCATGGCGATCACAGGCTTGGGAAGATACTTGATGACTTTTTGCAGATCAAGGGCATTCAGGCGTGGCACACCGCTCTGATCGACATAGCCGCCCTCACCGCGCACGCGCTGATCGCCGCCCGAGCAGAACGCTTTTGTTCCGGCTCCGGTCAGAATCACCACGCCGATCTCGGGGTCCTCGCGACAGCGGTTGAAGGCGTCGATCATCTCGCTCAAGGTCTCTGGTCGAAAGGCGTTATGGACCTCTGGGCGATTGATGGTGATCTTGCCGATACCCTCAGCTTTCTCGAAAATAATGTCCTGATAATCGCAGACCTTTTGCCAGTTGACAGGCATAGCTTTGACTGTTCCCCTTTCGTTGCAATTAATGATTGCTCAGTGCTACGAGGCCGCGGCTGTCTTAGACTGCGGCTCGCAGGTGCTTGGTAGCGCCGAACAGAAGGAGAGAACCAGCTCAAGGAAGCGATCTGGCTGTTCCAAATGGACCGTGTGACCGGCCTCGGGAACAATTGCCAGCGTGGCAGATGGCAGGTGAGCTGCCATCTCTCTGCCGATGGCGCAGAACTTCTCATCCAGGGACCCACAAATGAGGAGTACCGGGAGCCGAAGCTCTGATAGCCGGGCATGCAGAGGAGGCTGCACGCCGGTTCCCACCCCGCGCAGGCTGCCGGCCAGCCCCTCAGCCCGGTTGGCGAGGCGCTGGGCACGCAGAGCGGCGCGCTGCGCCTCCGGCAGCCGCTGTTGACTGGCAAAGAGCGGCTGCCGCTCCCACTGGGCTACGAAGGCCGCCACTCCCTCGCGCTCGATACTGGCAGCCAGCTCCTCATCGCGACGGCGGCGTTGCTCGCGCTCCTGGGGGGCGGCGATGCCTGGTGAGGCGCTTTCCAGAATGAGTGCGCGGAAGAAACCGGAGAAGGCGCAATAGAGAGCAATGCGTCCGCCTAACGAGTAGCCCAACAGGATTGCCTCATTGGGAGCAATCCCGAGCTGGCGCAAGGCCTCCAGCAGGTCGGCGCGACAATGCTCCATGCTGTAGCGCTGGGGATCAGCAGGAGCATCTGAGAGGCCGTGGCCGTGTAAGTCAAAAGCCAGTATTCTCAGGCCTGCAGCGGCCAGCTCCTCCAGCAAGGAACCCCAGCCGAGAGCACTCCCTGTGAAACCGTGCAGGAGCACTAACACGGGATAGCGCTCCTGTTTTGCCGGGTGGGCCTGGAGCAGACTCAGCTGCAGTCCATTGACTGAGAGAAAAAGGCGCTCAACCTGTACCTTCATTATACTCCCTCGCTGACCGCAGGATACAAGGCCTGGTCCACCGCTCGCCAGAGCTGGCGATGGAGTTGCACATTGCGCGTGCGCTCGCTTGGTAACTCAATCACCTGCAGACCGGGATGGCTCAGCCCTTCCTGGCAGGCGCTGCGGAACTCTTCCCACGAGGCAACGCGGCGGAAATGTCCCCCGTACATGCCCACCGCGGGGGCGAAATCCAGGCCGGTAGGGGTGCCAAACAGCTGCTCGAAGTGCTCTGGGTAAGCTGCCTGGGGTAAGAATGAGAAGATGCCGCCCCCATCGTTATTGATCAAGATGACCAACAGCGGCAGCTTGTGCAAATGGGCGGCGATCAGGCCATTGAGATCGTGGAGAAAAGCCAGATCACCGATCACCAACACGACAGGCCCACTATCAGCCAGCACCTGATGAGCGGCGCTGACACCCAGCGCGCTCGAAAGCACGCCATCGATGCCATTAGCGCCCCGATTGCCCAGGCAACGGATGCGCCGTTCACTCCAAAAGAAGGTATCTAGATCGCGTACAGGCATACTATTGCCAACATAGAGCGTGCTGCCGTCTGGCAACAAGCTTGCCAGCTCGCTGAAGACCCGGCCCTCAAACAGCTCTGTGAAGGTCTCCATCGTCTGACAGAGCGCCTGCTGCGTCAAGCGATCACTCTGTTGCCAGAGCGCCAGCCAGCTCTGACGCTCCTCGCCCGCAGCCTCCTCACCACCATTGGCCAGCGCCTCGGCAAGCTGTTCGCAGACGGCCACGGGATCGGCATAGAGCATTTCGCAGGCGAGCTGAGTTGGCTCCTCCCAGCTACCTGAGCCGTCGATGACCAGGAGAGGGCGCGCCGCATAGCGCTGCAGATAGAGCAGCAGTGGCTTAGAGGTCGGCATAGCGCCGAAACGCAGCACCAGATCGGGAGCGGCCTCAGCTACGAAACGCTCACTGCGCAGAAACGCGTCATAGCTACTGATAACGGGGCCGGCAGGCTGGCCAGTGTTGCGTACCTGAGAGAGGGGATCGGCCAACAGAGGATAGCCGCAGCGCTCGGCCAGGCGTCGCAGCGCTGGGGCAAGACGAAGGTCGCTCTGCGGTCCGGCGACAATCAGACCGCGCTGATGCTGGCGCAGCAGCCTGGCCAGACGGTCTATCTCGGTTGGCGGCAGGCCGCCCTGCTGAGCTGTGGTCACGCGCACATAGGGGATCTGCTCGTTGCGTCCCTCCCAGGCCAGAGGATCGCGCTCGCTGATGGGTGGAAGTAGCTGGGGCTGTGGTTCGGGCGTCAGCGGCTCGCGGAAAGGCAGATTGAGATGAACGGGGCCGGCGGGCGTGGCCCGAGCCAGGGCCACTGCGCGATTAGCAAGCGTACGAATATAGCGCAAAGCGGGCGTTGTGGCCTCGGGCAGCGCCACATCCACAAACCATTTCACATAGACACCATAGAGGCGATTCTGATCGATCGCTTGGGGAGCTCCGCAATCGCGCAGCTCGTGTGGGCGATCGGCGGTCAGCACCACTAGCGGCACACGTGTCAATTTGGCCTCGATGATGGCAGGGAAAAAGTTCGCCGCCGCTGTGCCCGAAGTACAGAGCAAGGCCACAGGCGAAGCCAGTCGTTTGGCCATACCGAGGGCGAAGAAAGCCGCGGCGCGCTCATCGATGTGCATCCAGACGCGTATGCCCTGCTCCTCTGCGAAAGCCAGCGCGAGCGGCGTTGAGCGCGAACCGGGGCAGATCACCACATGGGCGATACCTGCCCGCCGCAGCTCAGAGACAAAGGCTCCGACATAGGCATAGAGCGGGTTGGCCGGCGTCGACCTCTTAGAAACTGCTCTCGTCATCGTCTTCATTCACTCCCAGCGCCCCTAACATGGCGCGGAATTTCCAGCAGGTCTCAGCATACTCGCTGGCCGGATCAGAATCAGCTACAATGCCGCCGCCGGCGAAGAGCGTCGCCTCCTGATCCCGAATGAGGGCCGAGCGTAGCGCCACTGCAAACGTCCCGTTACCAGCCGCATCCACCCAGCCGATCGGCGCAGCGTACCAGCCGCGGTCGAGCCGCTCTCCGGCGCGGATCGCCGCCATAGCCGCCGCACGCGGGAAGCCACCGACTGCCGGCGTAGGATGCAGCTCCTCCAGGGCCTCCAGCACGGAACGGCCTGGCAGCAGCTTGCCAGTGATACGTGTCTCCAGATGCTGAATATTCTGCAGACGGCGCAGATGTGGTTTTGAATCTGTATTGATCTCTGTACACAGATGCTGAAGCGCCTGCTTGAGCATCTGCACCACAATCCGATGTTCGCTCTGATTCTTGCGACTCTGCAGCAGCTCGCGAGCGAAGCGCTCGTCCTCCTCGGGAGAGCGACCGCGAGGAGCGGAACCAGCCAGGGCCATCGTCTCAAGGCCACCGTCTTGAGCCTGTACGAGGCGTTCGGGGGTGGCGCCGAGAAAGCAGCGACCGGCGTGGCTGAATGCAAAAAGATAGGCTTCCTGGTAGCTCTCACGCAGGCGCCGCAAAGCTAGCTCTGGTTCGAAGCTCCCCTGCTGACGAAGTAGGCGCATGGCTCGCGCAAGGACCACCTTCTCATAGGCGCCGCGCCGGATTTGAGACACGGCCTGGGCCACCAGCTCCATCCAGACATCCGGCGGCAGTAGTGGCTCACAATGCAGAGAAGAGGGGGGGAGTGCTGCGGTAGCTATGGATAGAGAAAAGGTGTTACTGGCGTCAGCCGTCAAGGTGTGAGCGAGGGCCTCTAACTGCGCCGAAATCGTCGTCTCTAGCTGCAGGGGATCGCTGTCGGCCTCGACCAGCACATTGATCGTAAGAGTCGGCGCGGGAGCTACGAACATGAATAAGAAGGCGGGAAGCACAAGCAAGCCGTCGGGAAAGCCTTCCCAGAGATCTGAGCGTGGCTGCTCTGGATCGAAGGCAAAACCTCCAAACAACAGGGGCTGTTTGCAGGTGCCAGAGGCGCTGCTTGGGGGAACCTGCTCAACAAGTGCCTCCGCCGCCAGATGCTGCCAGGCGCTGGCCAGCTGTCGGAAGCGCTCTGGCCCCTGGGCCTGCAGTGCGGCGGCCCTCCCCAGACCGACTAAGATCCGTCCTTCCCCTGGCTCTTGCCAGAAGAAGCGCTCTGTGTAACCAAGCGAAGGGCCGAGCGCAAAGCACAGGAGGGGATCAGGCGAAGCGAGGGACCAGGTTGCAAGCTGCTCTGCGCCGCCTGGGCGGTCTGGGTCAGCAGCGGCGACCTCGCTCCGCCCGAGCTGCGGACCGCTAGGGAAAGGTCGCCTGGTGAGCGCCAGAGGACCACTGACGCTGACCAGCACAGCGCGCCCTCTCTGTAAGGCGCGTTCGCGAGCCTCCCTCAGCAGTGGCAATAAGCGCTCTTGCCAGGAAAAAAACGCAGGCTCGGACTCTGTACTTGTGCCCAGAGTGCTGCTAAAGGCGTTCCTCATCAATTCAGAATCATTCCTATCCAGCAGAAATAGTGGCGCAGTCGCCCCATGCGTTGCTTGCTTGGGAGCGCGGGGGCTGATTGTGGCACGACGTCGGAGCGGCAAGCTAAGGGCCGCTGCGCTAAAGCGAGCGGCCCTCCGTCCGAAAGCACTGCCTTGTAGTATTATAGAGCGTCGTGGCTATCCAGGCAAAGGCAGGCTGGCGCATGGTCCAGCCCAGCTCTCAACAAGAAAGCAAGGAGAGAGAGCCTATTGCCCTCACCATACGGCTCGGGCATACATAGGCTTGGCCGATGCCGGTGAAAACAGGTGCTGACCGCCTCAGCCAACCAGGCAGCACAGTGAGAAAGGACCGGCGCACCGTACCGGTAATAACGCCCTTGACTCCTCCTCTCTTCCCTGGCTACCCTTAGCGCGAAACTGCATGAGCAGCCTGTCACCGGCCAGATGCCACCGCTATACCTGTGGGCGTGTGAAGTGCGCGAATAGCGGTGCAGTAATTCTAATGGCTCCTGTGGCTTGGACCTCTCATCTGGTCCTGGCAGTGATGAACATAGGGAGGCAGGTCAGGCTAATGTTGAATAATCATTATCAGGACGAACAGGCCCGGCCCGACGTTCAGGATTGCTACCTGTTGCCGCGCACCCTCGGCGAACAGGATCGCCTGGAATTTCAGCATTATACCTTCTATCGTCTCTTGGGAACCCACTTTCTGGCCCCGGTCGAACATCCGCGCGTCATTGTAGATGTGGGCACAGGTACAGGGATCTGGGCTAAGGAGGCAGCACGATGCTGGCCTCAGTCCAGCGTCGTGACCGTCGATAGCAATCTGACGCTTCTGCGCAAGCTGCCTCGCAATTGTCGGGCGCTCCGGGCCAGTCTGCTCGAAGGGCTACCCTTGGAGGATGGCATCAGTGACTATACCCATCAGCGCTTTCTGGCCGAAGCGATTCCCCTGACTGCCTGGAGGCAGGCGCTTACGGAGTTAAAGCGCGTGACGGCGCTGGCCGGCTGGATTGAGCTGGTGGAGCTGAGCGATCAGTGTCTCAACCCAGGCCCTCGCACCCTGCAGATACAACACTGGCTGCGCCGGCTCTTTCTCGGTCACGGCATTCAGCTCTCCTTCGCCCTGGAACTCCCCGAGCGCTTCGCCGAACTTGGCCTGGTTCCGCAGGTGCGGGAAATCATCGCTCCTCTGTGGGGAGCGCAGACCGGCAAACTCTTCTGCCGCGACGTAGTGCAGGCCTTGCAACATCTACAGCCGCTGCTGACGCGACATCTCGGGCTTGCCCCAGCGGAGGTAGCCCAAGCTCTCAGCGAACTGCCCGGGGAGTGGGAGCGCTATCGCACAGGCTGGCTCTGTATTGCCATTTGGGCTCAGGTCGTCTGAGCCGAAGGCCTCCTCTCTGCCGTCTCCACCGGGAAGCGCGCGGGCAGGAGCACGGTCCTGGTCCTGCATATCCATGAAGGAGGAGCAGGCGCATTGACACGGCTGCGAGCTGCCATGCGTGTTGGCTGTAGCATGCATCCAGCAGCCAAGGAATGGTAGGTAGACAAGGCGGCCGGCCCGCAGAAGCCGGGGCCGGCGAAAGTGCACAGCGACGAGAGAGGAGGCAGCATGACAGAGCTAACTGCAACCTACGATGCCATCATCATCGGGTCCGGCCAGGGAGGGGGCCCGCTTGCCACGGCACTGGCTGCGGCTGGGCGTAGAACCGCTCTCATCGAGCGCGAGCATCTTGGTGGCACCTGTATTAATACTGGTTGCACACCGACCAAGACCATGATTGCCAGTGCTCGCATGGCAGCCCTGGCACGCCGAGCCGCCAGCTATGGGGTAGAGCTTAGCGCGACGGAACCGCTGGTCGACATGAGGGCTGTGCGCGAGCGCAAGCGGGCCATTGTCGAGAGCTTTCGTCAAGGAAGCGAGCGGCGAATCCGAGGAGCCTCCGGCCTTGATCTGTTCAACGGCGAGGCCCGCTTTGTGGCCCCCAGGGAGATCGAGGTGCGCCTGACCGGCGGGACGACCCGTCGCCTGCAAGCCGGCATTATTGTCATTGACGTCGGGGCCAGGCCGGCCCGGCCAAAGCTCGCAGGATTAGAAACGGTCCCCGCCTTCGATTCAACCACTATCATGGAGCTAGAGCATCTTCCTGCCCACTTGCTGATCATCGGAGGGGGCTATGTTGGCCTCGAATTTGGCCAGATGTTTCGCCGCTTCGGCAGCCGCGTTACCATTGTCCATCGTGGGAAGCGCCTGCTTGCCCATGAAGACGAGGATGTAGCGGAGGCGGTCGCTCAGATTCTTCGCGAGGATGGCATTGAACTGCTGCTAGAAAGTGTCCCCCAGCGGGTAAAGCCAGCCGCGGACAGCCAGCTTGAGCTGAGCGTAACCACGCCTGAAGGCGAGCGAGAGATCAGGGCTTCTCATCTGCTGCTGGCCGCTGGTCGCGTGCCCAATACCGATACGCTCAACCTGGAAGCCTGCGGCGTGCGAACCGACGAGCGTGGGCGTATCCTGGTGAACGAGCGGCTTGAAACCACTGTGCCGGGCATCTATGCCATTGGCGACGCCCGAGTGGGCCCGGCCTTCACTCACATCTCTTATGATGATTTTCGTATTCTGCGCGCCAATCTTCTTAAAGGCGGTCAGGCGAGCACCCGTGATCGGCTCGTCCCCTATACCATCTTTCTCGATCCCCAGCTTGGGCGCATTGGACTGACCGAAGCTCAGGCCCGGGCTAGAGGCTTGCGCATTCGGGTGGCCAAGATGCCCATGAATGCCGTTGCGCGCGCTCTGGAGGTCAATGAAGCGCGTGGCTTCATAAAAGCCATCATTGAGGCCGACAGCGGGCAAATTCTCGGGGCGGCTGTTCTCGGCCTTGAAGGCGGTGAGATCATGGCCATGCTGGAGATCGCCATGCTCGGCAAACTCCCCTACACGGTTCTACGCGATGCCATTTTTGCCCACCCCACTTTAGCCGAAGCGCTCAACAATCTCTTTAGCTCCTTACCTGATGATGGAGAAGCTGAGTAACCGCTCCTCTCTGCCTCGGCGGACACAGCCACCTGCAGGGCGTGCAGAGGAGAAAGGGCTGCGCGCGCCCTGCAGGTGGCTGGGAGCCTTCTGAGCTGTCTCAGGACGAGGTTGCTCGGATGACGGCGATATTCTGCTGGGCGGCCCACATAGTGAGGTCGCGGCGCTGCAGAGCGGCGGCCATCAGCTCAGGAAACAGCTCCGGCGTACAGGCAAAGGTCGGGATGCCCAGGGCCGCCAGGCGTCCCGCTAGCTCTGTGTGGTATGCCGGTGTCCCCTGATCACTCAGAGCCAGCAAGCAGATGACCTGGACGCCGCTGTCGAGCAGCGAGGCAGCACGCTTCAGCATCTGCTGGGCGTTTCCACCCTCGTAGAGGTCCGTAATCAGCACCAGGATCGTTTCGCGCGGGCGCGTAATAATCTGCTGACAATAGCTCAAGGCACGGTTGATATCGGTGCCGCCGCCGAGCTGCGCCCCAAAGAGCAGATCGACCGGGTCTTGCAGGTGCTCACTCAGGTCAACTACGGCGGTGTCGAAGACAATCATGCGTGTCGAAACAGCTCGCAGCGAGGCCAGAGTTGCCCCAAAGATCGAGGCGTAGACAACCGAGGACGCCATTGAGCCGCTCTGATCAACGCAGAGCACAATATCGCGCAGAGAGGCGCGTCGCTGTCGCCGTTGATGCCCGATGAGGCGCTCTGGAATGAGCGTCTGGCGCTCGCGCTGGTAGTGCTTGAGATTGGCGCGAATCGTGCGGTCCCAGTCGATATCGGGAAAGCGCGGGCGTATAGTTCGGCTGCTGTGGCCAAGGCTGCCGCGTACCGCCTGCTCCAGGCGATAGGCCAGTTTGCGCTCCAGCTCCTCTGTCAGCTTGCGCACTACACAGCGTGCCGTCTCGCGCGTGCGCTCGGGCAAGGCGCTCTTCAAAGAAAGCAGGGTCGTAACGAGCTGCATATCGACTACGACCGATTCCAGTAAATCTGGATCTAGCAATAATTGCCGGAAATTGAGTTTTTTGATGGCATCTTGCTGAAGGATGCGCACGGCTGGAGTAGGAAAGTAGGTACGGATGTCTTCCAGCCAGTGCGGGACGTAGGGAGCTGATGCGCCCGAACCGCCGGAGCGTTCAGCGTCATAGAGAAATTCCAGGGCCCGATCGATCCTCTGATCGTCAGGGCTGAGAGAAAGCTGATCCTCTGCTGACTGGCCGGCCTCCAGTCCTAGTGCGGTGGCGGCCTCGCGGCCAAGAATGAGTCTCCAGCGACGCAGACGTTCCCTTTCTTCAATCGGCATGCAGAGATACCTCCAGCAAACGGCTCAAGATAGGCAGAACCAGACGGGCGCGCTTCTCATCGAACCTGGCGGCGTCGCTCCTGTTCTGGCTTGGGCGTGGGCGGTAAAGATAGCGCACCTTCTCGCCCATAGCGCGCCGCTCCGAAGCGGTGAAATCTCGAAAGGCTCGCCTTAGTAGCGGCAGAAGCAGTATAAACTGCTCATCACTCAAGTACTGTAACCAGATATCGAGCGTGTTCCACAGCTCATCGAGTGTAAGCAAGCGCTGGCCTCTCCCACTAAGCAGGCCCTCTAGCCAAAGGGCGGCCTCTTCGAGGGGCACAGCGGGCGACAACTGGCGGCGGGCCAGTTTAGACAAAGCAGCCGCCTCCATTGCCTCCCGATCCAGGAGGAGCCGACAGAAGTAGCCGCGCAGGAGGGAATGGCAATGCTCTTCCTCGCTCAAGCGTTCCAGCAAGGCGTACCATTCCTCAAGCATCTGTTCGTCGGCGAGTGTGAGGATGCTAGCGTCCATCTGCTGAATACTGGCAAGCAGGGTACGTGCCGCCTCCTCATCGAGAGCCAAGCAGGCGCCCGGCAAGCTGATCACGGTGCGAGCAAAGAAAGCCTCAATGACCGCGCGCACCTGTCGCCTATCGCTCCCGCGCACGTCGCCGTAGCGGGCGACGCGGGCCAGCGCGGGCATGGCCTCCATGAGAGAACGCACATCGCTGGCCAGAGCGGCACAGGCGTGAATCCGTTCCAGCAGCCGGGCCACGGCTGAGGGCAGCTCAGCCAGCAGGACCTGATCCAGTAATTCGGTGAGCTGCGTCAACTGCTCGCAGCGCTCTGCCGTCTTGACCGCAAAGCTCGTGGCGGCACTTTCCAGGGTGTTGCCCCAAACATTGGCTTCGATCACGAGCAGGAGAAATTCATGCTGCCATTGCAGCCACCAGCGCTCATGGAAGGTGCCGCGCTTGTTGGCTCCAATGGCCTGCGGCTTCCCCCAATCAATACCGAGCAAGCGCAGTCGATGCAGCAAACGGCTGCGGGCGCGGTCTGTCTCGTTGCGTAGATCTAGCTCAATCTCTTTGGCCTCGGGAGAAGGTTTCAAGCGGAGGCGCCGCTGTTGTTGCTCTAGATCACGCTGCAGAGGAACGACGGGCGTTTCCGGGGGAACCTTACCCATACGCGAGCCAATGATCAGCCGCTCTTCGATCAGGCGCATGGGGGCTGTCTCTCCCCGGCAGAGCACGCTTTGAATGGCCTCTTGCAGCTCTGCCAGACCTGGGGCGCTCGTATCACGCAGTGCTGCCAGGGCCTCGGCCAAGCGCACAGCCTCGATCGCACTGGCAGGGGAGACATCAAATCCCTCCTGGCGCAACAGCTCGGCGGCGCGGAGCACCCAGCGTGTTCCGGCCTGAGCCGGTGCCGACCAGAGAAGCTCATACCAGCCGGGGGCGGCGATGCCAGCGCCATAGCCGCTGGCATACGTCAGACGGTCGTTGCTCCAGGGAATCCAGGTCGCCGTGACAGGTACCGGCTGCAAGCTTTGCAGCAGGGCGCCGTCGTCGGCTTCGGAGAAAGCATCGAGATCCTCAAGGGCGGGCAGGTGCCAGGCGCCGCAGACGACAGCAATGCGCTGGAACCCCTCTGCACGCGCCTGACGCAACATCTGACGCATATGGGCTTCACGCCAGGTATCTTCCCGGCTACGTGGGGGGCTGCCGCCGCGTAACGCCCGCATGGCCTCACGGATGCCCTCAAAGAGGCCTTGTACATTGCGTCGTTGCTCTATCTGTTGCTCCCACCACAGTTCATGATCGTGGTAGCCGGCAGCCAGTGAGAGCAGGCTCAGGGGATCGTCGGCGATATCCTCTGTTGGTTCTTCTTCTTTCTCCTCCTCAGTTCTGCCTTCGCAAGATGACTGCGGGGATGTTTCTTCATGCTCTCTCTCCTGGGCTTTGCTGCCGAGGCGCAGGGCCAGGGGCAGATCAATGAAGCGGGCCGTAATGCCCCGCTCCAGGGCATAGCGCAGGGCCTGCCATTCCGGAGAGAAGATCGTCAGCGGGTAGTAGCTGGCCTGGCGGGGCTGGTCGGGCCGGTAGATGAGCAGAGCCACCGGTGGCCACATACGCGGATGATTGAGCAGCGGCAGAATCTCCTGCGCGTCAGCCGGGCCTTCGACAAGGACCACATCAGGAGCCAGCTCCTGGAGAGCAGTGCGCAGGCTGCGCGCGCAGCCGGGGCCATGATGACGAATGCCGAAGAGATAGAAGCTCACTGTTCAAACCACCTCCCGGCAGGCGCGATAGAGGTCTTGCCAGCCACTGCGCTCCTTCATCACCGTCTGCAGGTACTCCAGCCAGACAACGCGGTCCTGTACCGGGTCCTTCACAATGGCTCCTGTCAAGCCAGCGGCCAGATCGCCGGCCCTGAGCGTTCCATCGCCGTAATAGGCAGCCAATGCCAGGCCACTGTTAATCACTGAAATCGCCTCCGCCGTCGAGAGCGTGCCGCTGGGTACCTTGAGCTTCAGGCTCCCATCGAGAGTTCTCCCTTCGCGCAGCTCACGAAAGATAGTCACCACGCGCCGGATCTCCTCTAGAGCCGGCTTCTCAGCGGGTAGCTCCAGGGCCCGGCCCAGATCTGCCACACGCCGCTCTACGATCTTTACCTCTTCCTCCAGGTTTTGGGGCAGGGGAAGCACTACCGTATTGAAGCGACGCATCAGGGCACTTGAGAGATCGTTGACGCCCTTATCGCGGTTGTTGGCGGTTGCAATCACGTTGAAGCCCTTGCGTGCCTGCACCTCCGTATTCAGCTCGGGAATGGGCAGCGTCTTCTCGGAAAGGATGGTAATCAGCGTATCTTGCACCTCGCTGGAGATACGCGTCAGCTCCTCGATGCGGGCCAGCTTTCCTTCGTGCATGGCTTTCATCAGCGGGCTGGCCACCAGGGCCGCCGGCGTTGGCCCCTCGATGAGTAGCCGGGCATAGTTCCAGCCATAGCGGAGCGCGCTCTCATCTGTACCTGCGGTCCCCTGGATGAGCAGAGTTGAGTCACCGGAGATAGCCGCCGCCAGATGCTCGCTGACCCAGGACTTAGCTGTACCGGGCAGGCCATAAAGCAGCAGCGCGCGGTCTGTTGCCAGAGTACTGATGGCAATTTCAATCAGGCGCGCATTGCCGATATACTTGGGCGAGATCTCAAAGCCGTTGGCAAGGCGTCCGCCGAGCAGGTAGATGCGCACGGCCCACGGCGAAAGAAGCCAATTGGGCGGACGCTGACGCCTGTCTACCTTCGCCAGCGCCTCCAATTCCTCAGCAAACTGTTGTTCTGCATGCTGGCGCAGGATAGTACTGACACTCTGCTCTGCTACTTGTTGAAGGGAAGGCTGAGCCTTCCCTTCAACGGAGGAGGTGGGGGCCGCCGGCTCTCGGCGGCGAGGCTGTTGCTGCGCATCTTTTTTCATTGGTTTCTCAGCTCCTGCTGTAGATCTCGAAGAAAAGCTACCTTTTCAAGAAAAGCATTGATGGATGGGATGACAGTATATTGAACATAGTAAATGCTGATGGTTTGCAGAGGCGACGCCTGGATCACTTGCAGGGCGTGGTCGAAGCAAGCTTCAGGCAGAGCCCCGCTTGTGATCCTAAGCCCTTTCTCCCACTGCTGCCATTCCTCCGCGAGATTGGGAGGATCTATCAGCGGCGACTTTCTGGTTGCGAGCCTTGCCAAGTGCTCAAGCCGGCTTTGCAGGTACTCAAGCAAGCGGCATCCAAAGGTAGCGCTCCACGGTCCAGGCAGTCTGCTCAGGAGCTCCGGCCAGCGCTCAAACCAGCGCTGCTCAGGGGAGGCCAACACGTGCAGCAAAAACTCCTCTGCCTCCTGCTGATCCAGGCAACGGAGGAGATCCTCAGCCCCAGGGAGGGGCTGCTGCGTCTCCGGGTCAAGCCAGGAGAGCAGCGCGCGTGCCCAGGAGGGCGCGCGATGAAGCAGAGTCGCTTGCATAAGGCCCACAAGCACCGCAGCGCGCCAGTCACTCGCAAGTCCATGCACGATGCTTGCAGGCGAGAGCTGTAGCTGCTGCTCCCAATAGCTGGGTGGCACCAGGCTAATCAAAGCTTGCAGCCACGCGGCGCGCTGTTCCTGCGAGGCCTCCTTCTGCTCGATGCCGAAGCGCCGCCACTCCTCTGAGTATGCCCTTGGTGGGACGGCGCGTACACACTGGCCCTCGGGGCCGGTCTCTCGACGCAGCAGGCCCTGAGCCGCCGAGAGCAGCTCGCGGCGACAGGCTGAGGAAGGCAAACGCGCCAGCAACCCGGCAGCCCGGCGGCGCACATGATAACTACGCTGATCGCGTAGCCTTTCCAGGAAAGCCTCATCGGCCTCCTCAAGCCCGATCTCAAAGGTCTCAAGCAGGGCCAGCCGCCGCTCTAGCTCCTCCTTGGGCCAGGCTTCTTCAAGCCATTGGCGAGCCAGGGGGCGATCATGAACTCGGAGCTGACGCAGGAGGGCCAACCGTTCGGAAGGGCTTCCTTCCTGCCAGAGCAGGCCCATTTCCTGCTCATTCAGCTCGGTCACAGGCAGGCTACTGATCAGCAGCCTGCGCCAGGCAGGCTGAAAGCGAGCCAGCCAGCGCCCACGCTCCCCGATCACCTGAGCAAAGACGGAGCGCATTGCTGTCCTGGCCGAGCCGGACTCCACTTCAAACATCCTGGGCAACAGGGCAAAAGGCAGACGGTAACCGTGTCGAGCCAGAAGCTCCAGGGCCTGAAGCCGCTGCTCTGAGCCAGGCTGCTCCAGGACACGCTGGATCATGGCTGCCGCTTGTGGGGAACAGGGAGGCAGCTTCTCGGGAGGCGCGGCAGTGATCATCACACCCAAAGGGAAGGGACTGATCCCCGCAAGCCCATAGAGGGCCTCCGCGCCGGCCAGTAAAAGGAGCTTGCGCTCCAAAGGCAGGGCTGTCGGCAGCTCCTCAAGCAGCCGATCGAAAGGCGCTGGAGCAAGCTCGTGGGGAGGTTGCTCCTGACGTGTGCCAATCAAGGCATAGTGGATCAATGGCTCAAGGCGGCTCATAAACTTGACCTGATCTCCCTAGCGTAGTTGCAGCAAATACCTCTCGATAGAGAAGAGCGCGTGGAAGCCCGTGCCTGGGCTAATCACGGCCAACGGAAACAGCTCATCTCCGTCCCACTCGCCGATGAAGGTCAGAGGATGGCCGCCCGAGAGAGCCAGTAGCTGCCAGTGTTGGCCTCGGCTTAGGGGCAGAGCCTGCCCGTCCTGATCGCGTAGATACCAAAGCTGTCCCTCATCGAGACAAATGGGCGTTGCCTCGCTGAGCACACACAGGAAGCGCTCAAGCCAGGGCTGGCGTGCCAGGGCGGCGGCTACCGTCTCCAGAAACGCGGCGAAGCTAGCGGCCCCTGGCGAGCTGCTCAGCGCAGTTGCGGGGCTGACATACTCTAACAACCGGGCGCGTTGCGGATAAGCGCTTGGCCAAAAGATCAGCTCTGCCTCCTGTTGACAGCCAAGAGGATAGCGCTCGGCAAACATCGGCGTTCTGCCTGCTGGTGAATATTGCACAAGCAGGGCCTGGCGGCCTGTCCTTTCTCCGAGAAGCCAGGTGCGCTGCTGCCACAGCTGATCTCTTTGCTCCAGGCGTTGACCGAGGAAGAGCCAGCGATCGCGGACGCGCTCCCCGCGAGTGAGCAACTCGTCTGCTTGCAGGGAGAGACCCAGGGCCTGGCGAACATCCTCTTGCAGTCCGGGGTCCAAACGCCCCAGATGGCGGAAAGCCTCGCTCAAGAGGGCCAGCCTACCGAGCTGACGCAGCAGGAACTCTGGCCAGTCGGGGCGGCTATAGGGGACAGTAGTCAGACTGCGCAGGCGAGAAGCCAGGCCGGGGATCTGGGCATCGTCCAGCGCGGCGGCCTCCCGTTCCCACTGACGCAGCGTCTCGCCCTGCAAATCGGCCAGGCCAGTGCGCAGGACATCAGTGAGCCACAGATCGAAGCGCTCCAAACCCTGTAGCATACGTTGCTGCCGTCGGTAACTGCGCTGCTGACGTTCCTGCTGCCTGGCCTCGGTCCGAGCGGGTCCAGCCTGTTCGGCCCCTGCCGACTGCTGAGTGCCCACCGGTCTCGACGCTGCCGTGCGGCGTTTAAGCCACACCTCGACCCACTGTGGGGCTGGTGACGCTGGCAGGCGATCGGCGCTTAATAACTTCAGATAGAGCAGTCCGATGCTATGCTTGCAGGGAATCTTACGGCTCGGGCAGGTACAGAAGGTCCTCAGCGACAGCTTATCCACGCAGACACGGTAGAGAGCACTACCCTGGCATTCCCCCCAGAGAGCTTGCTCATCCTGACCGAGGGCACGCCACTGTCCCTGGCTGGCGAGGTCCTGCCCGGCCTTCAGCACCTGGTAATCGGGGGCCAGAGCTTTCAGCGCCTCAAGTGTGAGGGCGATCTCCACTTTTTTCTCTCTCCTTCGTCCATCCTGTGAAGCATCTGATGAGGATCATGCTCTGTTCTGTAGAAAGATTCTTTTCGCGCTGGGCCAAAATGGAACAGGCTGCTTTGAAAGCCGGGCCTGACACTCTGAGTGGCTACATCCCGTGCCCCTTAGAGAAGAGGGCTGACCAGGGGAGTTAATGAAGAAACGCAATCGGATGTGTTCCTTTGCAGGAGGATCGCAATGCAGGAACGACTGAAGATCCACCATGTCCCGGTCAAAATGTACCGGAGCGAAGACCGTCTAGTCATTGCCGCTCCCATGCCAGGCATGGAGCCGGATGACATTCATATCGAGCTGCAGGGAGATGGTCGCCTGATTCTGCATGGAGATTTGCGGGCCCTGCTCAAAGACGTCAAAGAGCTGCTGATCGATGAATGGAGCATTGGCGCCTACCATCGCGAGCTACAACTAGAGCAGCCTGTCGATGGTGAACACGCCAACGTTACCTACGGCAATGGGGTGCTGGTTGTGGCTCTACCGGTGAGCACGACTATGCGCCCGGCTCATCTTACCCTGAAGGCCCACGGTCAGGCTCGTGGTCTTCGCCAGGGGGGAGCTGGGCATCCGACGACCTGGACCTCACCGTAGTTCGTAGGGAGCAGACAGAGCGAGGCCCAAAGCTCGCCTCGCTCTCATGTTGTAACCGCGAGGCTCGTCGTCCCTCTGCCCTTCTCTGGCGGTGCTCACCTCCCTTGCTGTAGTATATAGGCAGGTGAAGCGTGTCTGTCCGCGGGTGTCTCCTTCGCGATAGCTCATGCGCCGCTTGCATAGTCTAGCTAGCGTCCGCAAACAGTCTTAGCCTGCTTTCTCGACTGAAGATTGCTCGCTGGGCGGGCAGCCAACTGTAGAGATGCAAGGAGAAAGGAGGATCGAGGCATCGTGTCTGCCGATTCTGCCTCTTCGACAGGAGAGAATCGCTATTTCATTGACATTGAGCAGGGGGCGGAAACAGCCAGGCTGCTTGAGCAAGAGCGGCTCTTCAGCGAAGCAATGGGGGGGCTCTTACCTGAGCTGGATAATCTTAGCCAACTACAGCGCGTGCTCGACATCGCCTGTGGCCCCGGGGGGTGGGCTTTAGAACTGGCGGCGCGCTACCCGCATCTGGAGGTCGTGGGGATCGATATCAACCCGACCATGATTGATTATGCGCTCGCTACCGCTCGGGTGCGTGCACTACCGAATGTGACCTTTGAGGTTGCCGATGCCCGCCAACGGCTGCCCTTCCACGATGCGGCTTTTGATCTGGTCAATGCGCGGCTGATTATGGCCTTTATGGATCAACAGAGCTGGCCAGCTCTGCTCCGGGAATGCCGACGCATTCTCCGCCCTGGCGGCATCATACGTCTCACCGAGATTGAAACACCGGTCAGCAATAGTCCGGCTTATCAACGCCTCTATACCTGCCTTAACCGGGCGCTGGCCCTCCAGAAGCGGACCTTTTCCGTCGACGGCAACTCAACCGGGATTGTCTACATGCTAGCCCGCCTGCTGCGCGAGGCAGGCTTTATCAATATTCAGCGCCGCGCCTTCTATTATGACGGCTCCTATGGTATGCCGATGCATGAGAGCGGCTATAGAGATATGCAAGCTCTCTTTTGCCTGACAAAGCCTTTCTTGCTGGCCAGCGGCGTCATCGACGAAACGGAATTTGAGCAAGTCTATCAGCAGATGCTCCAAGAGATGGCGGCTGAAGACTACACCATCGTCGGTTTTGGGCTGACGGCCTGGGCCGTCAACCCTGGTTAGCAAGCGAGCAGCTGAATTCTTCCCATGACAGCGACCGTATGCCGCGCCGGCGTCTATAATCATAGCTATGCACCATAGACAAGCTGTCCCTTTCTTCTCTTCTTACTGTCTGTAAGATCCATAGGGGGGACTAGGCCACCGATCCAGCCTTCTTCTTAACGAAGCGGCCCATACAGCCCCAGGAAAGTCCTCCTGATGGGGCTGTATGGACCGAACCGTTGCCTTGTCTTCCATCCATAATAATGAAGAGGCGAAGCCAGGGAACAGACTCTAAAGAGGCCTGCTGGCTAGAGCGGCTATGCTTCAGGCGCCACCAAGGTAAGCCTGCCGCACCAGGTCGTTCTGCAACAGATTAGCCGCGGTGTCGCTGAGCACAATCTTACCGGTCTGCAGGACATAGCCGCGATCAGCCAGACTCAGCGCCATCGAGGCATTCTGCTCCACCAGAAAGATCGTCACGCCCTCCGAACGGATACGCACGATCGTCTCAAAGACCGTCTCTACCAGAATAGGAGAAAGACCCATCGAAGGCTCATCCATGCACATCATGCGTGGGCGCGACATCAAAGCGCGAGCCATAGCCAGCATCTGCTGTTCGCCGCCTGAGAGCGTCCCGGCGATCTGCTTCAGGCGCTCCTTAATACGCGGGAAGATCTGGCAGACATGGTCAAGGTCCCGCTCAATCTCGGCCTTATTGTTCCGTATATAGGCGCCCATCTGCAAATTTTCCAGCACGGTCATGCGCGGAAAAATGCGACGTGCTTCGGGGACCAGGGCCAGGCCCATGCGCACGATGTCACTCGGGGCCCGATGATCAATCCGCTGCCCATCGAACAGAATCCGGCCCCGGCGGGGGCGGACCAGACCGAAGATCGTCTTCATCGTGGTAGTTTTCCCTGCGGCATTGGCCCCGAGCAAGCAGACGATTTCGCCGCGGCGCACCTCCAGATTAATATCGTGGAGCACCTGGATGGGGCCATAGAACGTGTCGACATGCTCCAACTGCAGCATCACATCACTCATCGTGATCTCCCCCCCCAGCTAGCAGATTGGAGAGCAGCGAACAGCAGCAGTAGCAGCAGAGCGCATGGCCAATCACTCTCTTACTCATGGTGGTTACTTGCCTCCCCTTCGGGTTGGCGCCGGAGCGTCACCTGCCATGTCTGGCGCACGGAAGTCGCCGCATTGCCGAGATAAGCGGTAATTACCCGCTCGTCGCGACGGACCTCATCGGGCAGCCCCTCAGCGATCTTGCGTCCGTAGTCGAGCACGGCGATCCGGTCAGAGATGCCCATAGTCACCATTAGCTTATGCTCGATCAGCAAGATCGTCAAATGCAGCTCATCGCGAAGGCGGCGGATATACTGCACGGCCTCCAAGGTCTCTGCCTCGTTCATGCCGGCGGTTGGCTCATCGAGCAGCAGCAACTTAGGACGTGAGGCCAGCGCGCGGGCGATCTCCACGCGGCGGCGGTCAGCATAGGAAAGATTAATCACATACTCATCCTGGCGATCAACCAAATGCTGACCGAAGAAACTGAGCAGCTCAATTGCCCGTTGGCGGGCTGCCTCCTCCTCCTGTTTCACCCAGGGGGGACGGAAAACCGCATCCAGAATTGAGGCTTTCAAGCTCAGATGCTCGCCCACCAGTACATTTTCCAGAACCGTCATATTATTGAACAAACGAATATTCTGGAACGTGCGTGCGATGCCGCGCTCCACCACCTTATCGGGGGACAGCTTCCTGAGAGGCTGGCCATCAAAAAGGATCTCCCCCGACGTGGGCTGGTAGATGCCCGTAATCAGATTAAAAACCGTTGTTTTGCCCGCGCCATTAGGCCCGATGATGCTCACAATTTCCTGAGGATAGACGACCAGGTCCAGATCCTGGACCGCAGCGAGGCCGCCGAACTGCTTCGTCACCTTCTTCAGCTCTAGCAAGGGTTGGCGCGTGGACTGAGGGACCTCCTCATGCTCAGCAGTCATGATCGCAGCCTCCAGTAAGGACGAAACCGATGTTTGACAGCATGCATCTCCATCTCTCTCACTTGCTCACCGCTAGGAATCACTATTCACTCGACACGCATCTCTGACTCAAACCCGGGAGCGCCGGGAGGAGTATCCAGCGAGGTAATCTCCACTCCCTCGGACTCGGCGCGGTGCAACTCACGACGTCGGCGCGTACTGGGAATCAAGCCCTCTGGCCGGAAAATCATCAGCAAGACCAGGATGATCCCAAAAATCAGGTTACGAATATTGCTGAACGAGAAATTAGGGATCACCTGGAGAATCTGGGCATAGATCGGGTGAATGATACTGCTAGGATCATTCCCCAGAGCATCAAGCTGCGGCAGGACCAGAACATTGATGGCATAGACCGCCAGCGCGCCGACGACCACGCCAGGGATACTGCCCAGGCCGCCAAGGACTACCATAGCCAGATAGATCACCGAGTCACTAAAACTGAAGTTGCCGGACGCAACCGTACTCAGCTTGGCGGCGTAGTAAGCGCCAGCAATCCCAGAGAAGAAAGCCCCGGCGGCAAAGGCCAGCAGCTTTGTCCGTGTCAAATTGATGCCCGAAGAGGCAGCGGCGATCTCATCCTCGCGCATCGCGATCCAGGCTCGTCCAATGCGCGAGTCCCGCAGACGTAGATTAGCTACCAGCACAAGGGCAATCAGCACCAGAATCAGATAGTAGTACGGCTCCGAGGTTGAAACGCTCCAGTGGACCCCGAAGAACGCCGGCGAGTAAATACCCGTCAGGCCATTGGTACCATTCGTATACTTATCCAGGTTTTGGACCACGATGGGGATGATCTCGCCAAAGCCGAGGGTCACAATGGCCAGATAGTCGCCGCGCAAGCGTAGAGTTGGGGCACCTAGCAAGACGCCCCAAAGAGCGGCGATCACGGCAGCCACGATCAGCATCGGCCAGAAGAGCCAGGGCCAGATGTCAGGGTTGATATGAATCCCTGTCAGTACCGTCAACTGAGGTGAGCCGACCATAGCCCAGACATAGGCCCCGATCACAAAGAAGGCCACGTAACCCAGGTCCAGCAAGCCAGCGAAACCAACCACGATATTCAGTCCCAAAGCCAGGATCACGTAATAGCCGGCATTGCCATAGTTATCCAGACGCGCATCCGTGCCCGAGCCGAAGAGGAAGGGATCGATCATCGGATAAAAGAGCAGCAAGGCAACGAGCAGCAGTATGTAGAAATTGCGCGCGCCTGTGCTGCGCAGAGGCAGATCGTTAGGAACCAGATCACGAGCCTCCTCACGGGCGCGGGTAGCGGATAGCAGACGCAAGCGGCGTGTACTGACTGCTGCGCCGGAGCGATCGCCATTACTACCGTTGCCATTAGCCTGGACCGCATGGCGTAGCGCGATCCGGCCTCCCACGCCTCCCAGTAGCCAGCCAGCCACTGGCAGCAGCACGCTGCGCAGCACGATCCAGACCAGGAACACCAGCGAAGCCTGACCATACTGGCCAGCGAAGTAGAAGAGCAGGTCAGCGAGCAGCCAGAGCAGAGAGAAGGAGAGGGCGAACCAGAAGCTGCCAAGGCGAGCGCGCGTCATCAAGGTTGCGCGCATCTCGGCGTCGAGCACTTTCAAGCTTGGCAAAGGGGGGAGGGGAGCAGGCGGGCGGAAGCGCTGCACAAGCTGGCGCCCATAGTAGTAGATAGCCCACACCACTACCGAAGCGGCCAGGCCCACAAAGAGGTTGGCGGTAGCTGAGATCAGCAGAATCGGTACCACCGTGAAGAAAAACATCGAGATCCACAGATCCAGCATGCCCTGTCGCCCGCTATCAGCGGCCACCAGGTAGCCGACCAGCCCCAGAATGATGCCATAAAAGAGCAGCATAAAGAGGCCGGCGCCCAGCGTCGAACCTGAGAAGTTCCCAGGGACGAAGATCGCCAGCAAGGCAGCATTCAAAATGGCCTCGCCGCTCCAAATGAGCGTAAAGACAAGGAGCGGTACCAAAAAGGCGACGACCCATTTCACGAGCAGCCGGCGGGTCTCGCCTGTCTGTGGCAGGATCTGGGAAGGGACCAACATAGCCATCGTATTCTACCTCTTATAGCAACGTGCGTGTGTTCACGCTTCGTGGCTAGACCTTTTCTGCTAGCTGTTGCCCAAGAAGGCCAGTGGGACGGAAGACCAGGATCAAGATCAGGATAGCGAAGACCACGGCATCCTGCCAGGCAACACCGCCGTGCGGTAAACCGAAGGGAAGATCGCGATCAGGGATATAGGTCACCAGGGCGCGGATCAGACCGATCGCTAGACCGCCGAGCATAGCGCCAACGAGATTGCCAATGCCTCCCAGTACGGCGGCAGTAAAGGCGAACAGCCCCAACTCGAAGCCAATGTAGAAGGAAGTGTTGTTCGTCGAGAGCAGGTAGACAAAGCCGCCGGCTCCAGCGATACCGGCGCCGATCAGAAAGGTGATGGCAATCACGCGATCCACATTGACCCCCATCAAGGCCGCCGCCTCACGATCCTGGGCCACAGCGCGCATGGCACGCCCGATGCGAGTCCTGGTGACCAGCCACTGCAAGCCCACCATGAGCACCAGGGCCACGACCAGCACGATGATATCAGTATTCGTAATATCGACCGAGCCGAGGCTATAGTGGACCAGAGGGACCATGTAAGGAGCCGCCACGGGATTAGGGCCAATGATGGCCTTTGCGATGTCCTCTAGTGCCAGCGAAACGCCAATAGCCGAGATCAGCGGTGCCAGGCGAGGGGCATTGCGCAACGGACGGTAAGCTATCCGCTCGATGAGCACGCCGAGCAGGGCACAGACGACGATTGATGCCAGGCAGGTAATGACCAGCATCAGTAGCATGCTACCTAGAGGCATCTTAGTAACGTCGGACAGGTGAAAGACATTCAGGACCATGAACAGGCTCACAAGCGTGCCCATCATGAAAATATCGCCGTGGGCGAAGTTGATCAGCTCGATGATCCCGTAGACCATCGTATAGCCCAGGGCGACCAGAGAATAGATCGACCCGATGACAAGCCCTTCGACGAGCAGTTGTAAAAACAGGGTCATAGAACCTGCACCTCACCTTTTGCCAGTTTATGATACCAGCATCTGACGAGTAGGGGCAAGGCAAGAGAAAGCAAGCGCACAAGGATCACTACGTAGAGCTGGTTGGCTGATGGGCTGACACACTGCCTGACTGACTGGCTCTCTCCTGCCTTATCCAAAATGGTCGGCTGAAGTGGGCGATGAGGACTACAGAAACAGCGAACACTACTACAAGAGCAACAGGAGCCACAGGGACACCAGCCTGGGGAGAGTCTTCAGCCAACCGAGGACTGCAACAGCTACTGCGGCAAGTAGGAGTCTAAAGGGCAGGCCAGCGAGAGGCTGAACCAACCAGACGGGGCGAGCCTCACTGGCCTGCCTGCTCTTAGGCCGTATTACTGGACGGTAACGACTTCCTTGGCCACCAGATCTGGCTTGCCGTTCACATTGGCAACCTGATAGACAGTGAAGATCTTGTTCGTCGTATCGCCATTCTGGTCAAAGGAAATCTTGCCAGTAATACCGTTATAGGTGATCGTCTTCAGAGCGTCGATGACCGCCTGACGGAAGACCTGAGCCTGAGCTGCGTCGCTTGAATCCTTCGGCGTATGGGTCTTAGTCAGCGCCACCTTAATGGCCTGAATGAGGATATTCATGGCATCGTAGGCTGCGGCGCTATAGGGACCCACATCGCCGTACTTCGCCGTATAGTTCTTAATGAACGTCTGCGCGGCGGGGATCTTCGACACATCAGGCGCAGCCACCGTCATGTAGGCTTTGCCACCCGAAGTAACGATCTGCTTGTAGAAATCTGAACTACCGGTCAGACCATCGCCGCCCGCGAAGACTGCATTCTTCAACGCGGGGATAGTCATCATCTGCTGCTGGATCAACTGCCCTCCGGTCGAGTAGTTGCCGCCGAAGTAGATCACGTCGGGCTTGGAGGCTGCGGCTGCCGTCAGCAGATTCAAATAGGACGTAGTGCTCTTAACGCTATGGCTCTTGCCATCGATCACCGTACCGCCCAGCTTTGTCCACTCCTGGACAAAGTACTTAGCGAGGCCGGCGCCATAGGTCTCTGTATCATCGATGACGTAAGCCGTGCGCAGATGCAGCGTATTATAGAGGTAGTCCGCCATAGCGGGCCCCTGGTGGTCATCGGTGGCCGCGACGCGGAAATAGGTCACCTTGCCTGTAGGGCGCAGCTTGGGCACCAGGTCATTCGCGCCGGTGCAGCCCACATCGGCCCCTTCCTTCGTCAGACAAGGGTTGGTGTTCGCCGGGCTGATCATTGCCAGCGGGGCCTGATTAGCGATCGGCATTTCGGCCTGAGCCACGTTACTGTTGAGCGGTCCGACCACGCCCGCCACCAGAGCATCGCCAACCAGAGCCTTCATATTGTTCGCGCCCTTGGTCGGATCATGCACACCCGAGGCGCCAACGTCGTCCTGGGGATCGAACTGCAGCGTATAGCCGGGGATCACATGATTGGTATTGGCCTCATCAACGGCCAGATGCGCCCCGTTCTCTGTCGATTTTCCAATACCGGCATCTGCGCCGCTGACCGGAAAATCCGTGGCAACCTTAATGATGGTGGACCCCTGCGTCGTGCTGGTGCCCGTGCCTGTTGTCGTCGTACCGGCTCCGCAGGCTACCAGCATTGCTATCAGCAAGGGTATGCCCATCGTAAGAGCCATGAAGCGCAGCCAGTTTCTCTTCATGGAAGACAGCCTCCTTCGCAAATACCAGGTCTGCACCGCGCAAGGCGGGTGACAGCAGGGCGGTGAGCGCAACTTTTTGGGGAGCGCACAAATTCACCCCCTACGAGACATTACGCTATGGTCCTGGTAAAAACTCACACGGCCTTGCTTTCACCGTCCCACTATCCTTCTGCTGACGTAACCTGGATTTGCCACCAGCAGGATATGTGGCTTGCAAGATCAACCAGGCTGGTAGATGGGCTGATTATAAAGAACCCCGGTTTTCTCTGTCAATACCTTCTTTATGCTTCCCTTCTGGAACTTCTGTTTCACTCTGCTCTATACTTTCCCACAGCGCTTCAGGGGGCCTTCTGACCGCCTGGCCTCGCTGCGTGGCTCTACGGCGTGCAGTACACGCCGGCTCAGTCAGGCCGGCTTCTTCCTGCCTGATCCACCTCGTTAGGCTTGCCTTCCCATCGCCTTTTCAGGCGCGCCGGGTGTATACTTAAAGGTGGATCGGCGATTGCTTCCTGGGCAACGAGGGGCCAGACAAACACAACCGTACCGGGAGACAGTCCACCGGAATCTCATTCTAAGGAGGGAGCAGTGGAACATCAAGCCATCAAAAACAGCGTTGGGATCTGGGCCTTTGGCCCCAACGTCACCCGCTTTGTCCCGCCTGGCTATCACCCCGAGGTGGCCAACGAGGACATGGTAACGCGCACGAAGCGCGTGGTTGATGGACTGGCCGATCTGGTCGATGGCCTTGAATATCATTATCCTGGAGAGATCAATGAGGACACCGTCGAGGCCATCAAGGCCGCTCTAGGCCCGATGGACATCTATTGCATTGCCGCCGGCCTCCATACCGACCCCACCTATAAGCTTGGTGCCTTCATTAACCCCGATCCCGCTCTGCGCCGCCGTGGCATCGAGACGCTCAAGCGCGGTGTCGACCTGGCCGCTGCTCTGGGCGCTAATTTCATTATCTGGCCCGGAGCTGAGGGCTATAACTATAACTTCCAGCGCGACTACGCTCGCACCTGGGACCTCTTCATTGAGGGCGTGGCCGAGGTTGTCGCTCATGCCGCCTCCAAGGGCGTCAAGGTCTTTCTGGAGCATAAGAATAGCGAGCCTGCTATGAATATCCTGATGCGCAATATCGCCGCCTGCCTCTATACGATCGAGCGCATCGGGCGTCTGGGCGTTGATACTTCCCGGCTGCTCGTCAATATGGACTGGCAGCATCTGATTATGAACGGGGAGAACCTGGCGGAGTACGCCGCCCTCTTGCATGCTGAAGGGCGCCTCGGCCATCAGCATGCGAACTCTGGCTGGGGGACTTTTGACGACGATAACATGGTTGGCGCTTCTTTCTTTATGCAGACCCTGGAGCTGGCCATGACGCTGCAGGATGTTGGCTATGGTCAGCATGGCGAGCGAATCGGCTACGATCTCTATCCCTATACTGAGGATCAGATCGCGGCGGTGCGCCGCTCAGTGCTACAATGGGCCTTCATTGACGATCTGGCCCGTAAGATCGATCGCCAGGCGCTTGCTGAGGCGCGGGCGCGGGCTGATGCTGTCGAGGGCTACCGCATCGTCTACGAAACGCTGGGTCTGGATCAGGCCTACATCGATCGCATCATTCAGCAGCGGAAGAAGCGCTAGCGGCTGATCGTTCCGTGCCAGCAGCGGAGAGATCCTCGTCTCGTTTGACTGCGCCAGGCTCATCATCCAGAAGGGGGGCTATTCTACGCTGCCCTGGGGGCTGGGCCTGGTGTGGTCTGCGGACGAGAGTCCTTGCTCTGCTGACTGATCTGCTTTTCCAGGATGCATGCCAATGGATGCACTACTTGGTATTGATCTGGGCACTACTGGCGTGAAAGCGGCCATCTTTGATGCGGCGGATGGTCGGCCTCTGGCCTCCGCTTTTGTCGATTATCCGCTCTATCATCCGCGCCCAGGCTGGGCTGAGCAGAATCCTGCTGACTGGTGGCAGGCAACGCTGCAGGCGATTCGCACCTGCCTGGAGCAAGGGGCCAGGGCCGGCGTGCAGCCCAGCGACGTACGTGGCGTCGGGCTTTCCGGTCAAATGCATGGCATCGTCCTCTTGGATGAGGCGGCCCAGGTGCTACGTCCCTGCATCATCTGGGCGGACCAGCGTACCGAGCCGCAGTGTCGCTGGATGACCGAGCGGGTGGGGGCCGCGCGCCTCATCGAGCTGGTCTCTAATCCGGCTCTGCCGGGCTTCTCGGCGCCTAAGATCCTCTGGGTGCGTGAGCATGAGCCGGACCTGTTCGCTCGCGTACGGACTGTGCTCTTGCCCAAGGACTATATCCGCTACCGCCTGACAGGGACGATGGCAATGGAGATCTCCGATGCCGCTGGAACCTGTCTGCTGAACGTGGCTGAGGGAAGCTGGTCGCATGAGGTATTGGAGGCCATTGGGCTTGATCCTGCTCTTTTACCGGAGGTGGTGCCGGCGGATGCCGTCGCTGGTACGATCACTGAGGAGGTGGCTACGCTCACAGGCCTGCCGGCCGGTACGCCCGTTGCCGGTGGCGGAGCAGATAACGCCTGTGGAGCTGTAGGCAACGGTGTAGTACGGCCAGGTCTGGCCCTGGTCTCGATTGGTACGAGTGGAGTCGTGCTAGCGCATGCCGAGGCGCCTCATGTCGATCGCTCAGGGCCAACACCTCGTATTCATACCTTTAATCACGCTGTGCCGCGGGCCTGGTACCTGATGGGAGTGACTCAAGGGGCCGGTCTCTCGCTCCGCTGGGTACGCGATTATCTGGGCCTGCCTGAGCGTGCTCTAGAGCGCTGGACAGGTCTGGATGCCTATGAGTTGCTCACGCGTGAAGCGGCTGGGGCTCCGCCCGGTTGCGCGGGCTTGCTATTTCTCCCGTATCTGCAAGGAGAACGTACGCCGCACCTTGATGCCTATGCTCGTGGCGGTTGGATTGGCCTGACGGCTGCCCATGACCGTCGTCACCTGATCCGTGCTGTACTGGAAGGAGTGGCCTTTAGTCTCAAAGACTGCTTCTCCATCATTACCGCTCAGGGGTTGCAGCTAGAGCAGGTACGGGCCACGGGTGGCGGCGCAAAGAGTCCTCTCTGGCGCCAAATCATCGCCGACATCCTGGGCGTGGAACTGGCCGTTACCAATGCCAGCGAGGGACCGGCCTTTGGGGCCGCCCTGCTGGCTGGTGTGGCAGCGGGTATCTATCCATCGGTGGAGGCAGCTTGTGAGGCCACGGTCAGGGTCATCGAGAGCACTGCCCCCCAGCCCGAGCAGGTTGCGCTCTACGCCCGCTTCTATGAGCAGTATCGCAGCCTCTATCCGGCGCTGAGGACCGTCTTTCATGCCCTGGCCGGTCTCAGCTAGGTGGGCAGTTTGCTGCTCAGCGTGGCTGTGAGGCCTCTGGCGGCTCAGGACACCCCAACAGACGGCGCTTGCGCCAAGGGTCGAAAGTGGGCAAGCGCCAGGATCTGCAGCAAGCGCTGCGCCGGTCAAGGTCAACGCTAAGGCGACGGCCAGCATCTGGCGGAGCCGTTCTGGCGGCTGGCCCTGTACCGGCGCGCTCGCTAGCGCGTCACTCTGCGTCTCTGGCCGCTGAGACGGACAAGCTGTCCGAGCAGGGCGCAGAGTGACGCCAACAGCAGCAGAACGGTGATTCCAACGAAAGTGTACCATTCGCCGCTGCTGTCGAGCAACACATAAGCCACGGGCAAGAGCAGCAGACAGCTTAAGGCCAGCTCCAGACAGAAGCGGGCCAGGCTGGAGAAAGAAAGGCCGCGCTCCACAAAGCTGTCAATGGCCAGGCCCATGAAAATGACCGCGGCCAGGGTAAAGGCGAACAGTGGGATAAGCGTCAGCTTATCTAGCATGCTTCTATTCCCGCCTCCTCCCGATCCTGCTCAGGTGCGAGCATCTTGCGGCTGCTACACTGTAAGTGTAGCTGATCAGAGGCCTCTCTGACAACAGCCTGTCAGGGTGACAAGAGAAGAAACAGACAAAGAGACAGTCAATGGAATGGTTCGATCACTTGCTTACAGCAGACTTACCGGAGCGGGCGGCGCTACGCGCCCTTCGCGAAGGTATTCTTCGCCATCCCTTCTGGAGCGGCGTAGAAACAGGCACGCTTGCCAGGGAGAGGCTGGGCCTCTTTGCCCTGCAGGACTGGCTCATTGTCCAGGATGCCTATCGTCTTGATGGGTTGGCTATCGCACAGGCCGCTCCCGATCTAGAACTGCAGGAAATGCTGATCGATAAACTGGCTGCTAAAAAAGGCGGACCTGAGTTACTGATACGTTTCGGGGAGGCGGTCGGCGTACCTCGAACCGCCTTTGCCCGAGTCGTACCGCTAGCAGGCTGCCAGGCTCTGCTCAACTTCTTCTACTGGGTCTTAGAAACGGGCAGCCCTGGAGAGTGGCTCGTAGCGGTGGGGGCCAGTGAGGAGATCTTTGCCCGGCTCTGCCTGCGCGTCTATCCGGCGCTTCTCCATCATTATGGTCTGGAAGCCTCCCAAGCCGCCTTTTTCAGCGCCCACGATGCCATCGGTCAACAGATTACTCCTTTGCAGCGCTGGCTTAGTAGACAAAGCTTTGGGCCTGCAGAGCAACAGCGCCTCATTCGCGTAATGCGTCTCAGCTACGAATATGAAATACAATTCTACGATGCGCTGCTGCAGGCGCCGCTTGCCTCACCCTGAGTTGCGGCGAGACTGGTGGAGCCGCAGATCTTGAGGGTACTATCCAGGAGAGGCAACGAGCAGAGCCGCAGGCCCGTTCGGTCCGGTGCGCGACAACGGTGGGGAGGCGAAAGAAGATAGCCGAAGCAGCTCGCTGCACTGGCCTGGGAAAGACGAACCGCAGCAGCATGCTGCCTGCTTGCCTGCAGGCAGGCAGTTCAAGCGTCCTTCACGGCTACCATCTGAAGCCACATACGCGGGACCTCCTGCAGTCCAAGCTCCTGGCCGGCCTCGTAGACAGCCACTGCCAGCGCCTGGGCGCCAATGGGCAACGGCACACCTGGCAGTGCCCCCTCAATGAAGAGCCAATACTGACCCAGATCTTTCCAGGCATCAAGCGAGATCGACACCTGTGACTGCGTCATCTCCACACGGCTGAAGCCTCCCTCGCGGAAAAGAGCAGCATATTCCTCGGGAGTCAGCCACTGCATCGCCTGAGCCTTCGTCTCGCGTGAAGGGCGAATGTCTGGGTGCGTCTTGCGCAGCCAGCCCACAGCGCGGCGCGTCCACATGCGATAGAAGCGCTCGGTACCGGGGACATAGGTACCCTCGTAAAAGGCGCTGTTGCAGGCGAAGATACCGCCCGGACGCAGGATAGTGGCGATTTGACGGAAAGCGGCCAGTTTGTCGGCGACCAGATGGATAGCATTGCAGAAGAAGGCCATATCGGCATTTTGCACGATGCGCGGCAAATCTTCGCTTTCGCCCTGAACGAACTCAGCCTGCATGCCCAGGGCTGCCATGCTCTTGCGAGCCCTCCGCAGAGCCTCCGCTGAAGGATCAACGCCGATCAGGCGTGCCTGCCGTCCCTGGCGAGATAGCTCCTCAGCGATCAAGCGCGTAACGGCGCCGGTCCCGCAAGCCATATCGACAATGGTCAGCGGTTGCTCGTGCGATAGCTCTTTCAGGTGAGCCAGGGCTTGCTGCACGAGCGCTCGATTAATCTCGGTATAAAAATGGTGTGCGGCGAACGGTTCAAAGGTGAACTGGTTGGTTTCCTCGGTTTCAATCAAGCCCATCAGTTGAGCCTCCTGAGCTGGTGTCGGTGTTATTGAATTAGAGAAGGTTCGCCCCAAAATTGTTTCAGGCCACTGGGCCTGCGCTAAAAATCTTCCTGGCTGGCGCAGGAAGAGCTGGGCAAAGCAACGGAAAAGGAGGCCAGCAACAGAGGGGATGATAGAAACCGAGGAACCAGCGGAGAGAACAAGAGGCCGGCTAATTAGATATGCATAGCCATGCCTCCGTCGACGCAGATGACCTGGCCGGTGATGTAGCCGGCTTCAGGTGAGCAGAGGAAGCAAATAGCGGCGGCGACCTCCTCCGGAGTCCCGAAGCGACCAAGGGGGGTGAGATCGAGCATCTGCTTGCGC
This sequence comes from Thermogemmatispora argillosa, assembly GCF_059696725.1. Classification (NCBI taxonomy): domain Bacteria; kingdom Bacillati; phylum Chloroflexota; class Ktedonobacteria; order Thermogemmatisporales; family Thermogemmatisporaceae; genus Thermogemmatispora; species Thermogemmatispora argillosa. The sequence continues at coordinate 5,317,921 of NZ_AP019377.1, forward strand.
TGCTGCTCGGTCAGCTTAGCGGTCAGCTCTGTCGGGACGAAACCGGGCGCCACAGCGTTAGCCGTGATATTGCGGCTGGCCATCTCGCGCGCGGTGCTCAGCGTCAGCGCAATGATGGCGGCCTTCGAAGCGCTATAGTTAGCCTGGCCGGCGTTACCGAGGAGACCGGCCACCGAGGTCACATTGACAATGCGGCCCCAGCGTGCCTTCATCATCGAACGGAGGGCGGCGCGGGTACAGAGAAAGGCTGAACGAAGATTGATATTCAAAATATCTTCAAAGTCAGCAAGCGACATCTGCAGAATCAGCTTATCGCGTGTGGTTCCGGCATTATTCACCAGGACAGTAACCGGCCCCAGCTCACTATTGATCCGCTCAAAGAGCCGGCTGACATCTTCTTCCTGGCTAACATCCGCCTGGACAGCGATGGCGCGTCTGCCGAGGGCTTCGATCTGGGCGCGTACCTCCTCAGCAGCCTCAGCATGGCGATAATAGTTCACGGCGACATCAGCTCCCGCCTGGGCCAGACGCAGAGCCACTGCTCGCCCAATACCCTGGCTACTTCCGGTCACAAGTGCGATCTTGCCTTCCAGTGGCAGATGCTGTTCATTGGCCATAGAACGTCTACTCCTTGTCGAATACCTTGGCGTCCCCGCCCGTTTGCCGCTCTAGTATAGCATATTTGTGCCGCCTGTGAAGTGCCAGAATAGCTTGCTCCAAGCCGGTGCTGGGGAGAAGAGAGAATAAGCCAGGCTAAACTGACCCCAGACCGGCTAACAAGCGAGCTACTCAACGAGCGCACTCATAAACGAAGGGTGACGCAAGTAACCTCGCCCGTCTCGCTCCGCTCTACCCGGCGGACCGCAAAGTCGAGCAAGAAGAAAGGACCTCTTCCTTGCGAGCAGGCCCGTTCTCACGAGGAGGTTTGCTCCCCAGGAGCTGGTGACTTCTGCTTCAGCTGCTTCAGCGCGCGTAGCTCTTGGGTGTCAACGATGTGATCAGTGACCTGGGGATCAAGCAGGCTTTCTGCACTGGTGCGCTCCGACTGAGGCAGCGGATCAACCAACTGCTCAATGAAAGGCAAGGTATCCAGGGTAGGAACAGAGAAAGGCGTCTCTGGGACCTGTGGCAGCTCACTAGCAGAGGAAACAGTGGCTTCCTGAGTCACCTCCTCAGACTGACTACTGCCGGTAGTCGGCGTCTCGTAGGAGGTATCTGGGATGCGGAACGCAAAAGGAGTCGGCTTGATTGTAGCACCTTTCTCTAGGGCCTGATCGCTATCGCTGTCTTCGTCGGAACCTTCCTCTTGCGTAGAGAAGGCGGCCGCGCGCTCAACGGCCTCTTTCCAGGCGCGTTCCCAGGTGGAAGCCGTCCACGGCAGACTTGAAGAAGAGGGAAACTCCTCTTGCTGGTCGAAGCTCTCAGCCGTGTAGGGCGAGGTTTCTCCTCCCTCTGCGGGCGTGTGCTGTGCTTCCTCATCGGCAGCGAGTGAGGAGCCAAAGTGCTGAGGCTCGGCCTCTGGGCCTGCTGTGAAATTCAAGGAGACGCCACCGGCTGAAGTCTCAAGCGCCTTCAGCCAGGCAGGAATCTCAGGTTGCCGCCCAGCCGGAGGCTCCTCCATCATATAGGCCAGACTCTCGGGCGAAAAATAGTCTTCCTCAGTGTTCTCGGTAGCCTGCTCGACCTCATCACCGGCTGCTGGCGCCGCCGGCGCATCCTCTGCCTGCTCCTCTTCAGGCGATGGGGAAGCGGCGATCGAGGCCACCTCAGACAATGGATGAGCGGTGAATGAAGGCGAAACAGCAGGCGGTGTCGATGTCTCCTGATCAACGGGCTGGGCCGTCCCTGGCGCAGTGACAGCGCTGGCAAAGGAAGAGGCGGCCTCTTCCACACGGTTGGGGGAGCTGGATCGCTGACTGCTGGAACTGACGGAGCCAGCGGTAGGAGCGGCCTCCACTGCTGAAGCAGAGCTTTCCTGAGCACGCGGGCGTAAGCTACTGCTACCCCCTGTAGAAGGAGCAGGACGCTCCGGAATAATTCTCGTTGGACGAACTGCCGGCATGCGCGGCGAGGTCTCCTCCACCTCAACCTCGCTGCGGCTCTGCGGACCAAGAATAGCTGAGCGTAGTTGCTCCTCTGTCAGGCTATAGACGTTATCCAACCGAGCCCCTGTCAGATTTGTCTGATGCAAATCAGCGACCAATAAGGTGGCCTCGCTCAGATTGGCATCGCGCAGATCGGCGTAGGAGAGATTCGCCCCTGTCAAATTTGCCCGGGTCAAGTCTGCGCCTGCCAGGCAGGCGCGCGAGAGATCGGCCATCGAAAGATTAGCACCTACCAGGCGAGCCCCACGCAGATCAGCGCGCCCTAAGTAACGATGGGAAAGATCGCGCTGCGAAAGATCAGCCTTGTAGAGGTTGGCGGGCCGCCAATGGGCAGGCATCGCCGCCCCTTCTTCTGCCGCCTTCGAGAGAATGGGCGTCTCATCCACGCGGGGTAGACGCGCAAGCTCCAGCTCCACGCCGAACTGATTGATGGCCTGATTAAGGCGCTCCTCATAGGCCTTGCGTAGCTGCTCAACCTGATTGGCCAGGCTCTGTTTCTGGGCGGCCATCTCGCGCTGCTGCTTTTGCTCCCAGACCTGACGGCGTGCCTCCTCTGCGCGTTCCCAGGCGGCTTGCTGCTTGCGGACGCTCTCGATGAACAGGCGCTGAACACGCAAGCCGAGGAAGACTCCCAGGCCCCCTGCCAGCACAAAGACGATAATGCCCCCGATAATCAACGTTTCGACCATAGCACTAGACTCCTGGCTTGATCTCTCTTCTCCGCACTATTGTGGATGGTAGCAGCTCCTGTGTCCCTTATTATAAACAACTACGTACGTCCCGGTCTATTTTTGTCCATTCACCAGGACTTTTGCGAGGGAAGAGCAAGCGGAGGGCTGGACGCCGTAGGAAAGGCGAGTAGCCGGGTAGGTATAGGTAGACTAAGCCTCTCTCCCTGAACTGGCGGAGAGACAGGCCAGTCAGCAAGGTAGGGAAACGAAGAGAGTCGCGCCACTCGTCCACGGGTTCCCATCCTCTCCAGCGATCTAGCCAGCGCGGCATGAGCTGTCAATGCTCACACTCACAGCGACTGATCCGGCGCAGCTCGGCGCTGGCCTGGTGAGCTGCGCGCAGAACCTGGGCAGTAAGCCACTCGCCGCGGCGAGAAAGCAGATCGCAGCGAAACGAGAGAGCGATGGCCGCTGTCACCCGGCCTTGCGCATCTCTAACTGGGGCTGCCAGACAGGCCGTGCCCGCGTGCAGCTCCTCGCGATCAACACTGTAGCCCTGGCGAGCAACGCTGTGAAGCTCCTCGCAGAGAAGAGAGCGTTCAACGATCGTCTGCTGGGTCAGACGGACTAGCGTATGACGAGCAAGGTAGTCCTCGACGAAGGTTGGAGGGCTGTAGGCTAAGAGAACTTTCCCGAGGGCATGAGCGTGAGCCTGACCACGGTAGCCGACATAGATGCCAGGAATGCGCTCAGCGTGAGCCGGCTCAACAATGGCCTGTAACTCCACCTCGCCGTAGCGCCAACTGGCCAGATAGGCTGGCTCCTGGCAGCGTTCGCTCAGACTGTGGAGGATAGGACGCAAGCGTTGCAAGATCGAAGGCCCGTGAGCCGGCGCTGCTATGGCTGACCAGCGCTCCTCTGGCTCTGCGCCTGGCCAGTCCTGACTGAGGGTGCGCAAATAGGCATCGTTCAAGTACGGTATCTGCGGACCAAGCACATAGTGACCGTTAGGCAGGCGCTCGACGTAACCAGCCGCTGCCAGCGTGTTCAGGCAGTGATAGCAGGTGCTGATATTCAGGTGGAGCAGGCTGCTCACGGCACGCGCGGTCAGTCCACCAGGAGTGCTGGCAATCAGGTTCAGGATAGCAAGCACGCGCTGTGCGGAGCGCAGAATATCGCGCTTAGGCTCGGAGGGTGACGAGGCCGAGGCCTGAAGGTGGGCGTGAGAGTGGTTAGCCATGACTCTGTTGCTCCTTTGCGCAGGTGGGGACGTTTGTCGTGGCGACCTGGTTATTAGAACGCGTCCCCTGAAGCGGGGCACTCCTTTACCTGGGATTATACTGAGCAGCGTCTCTGTGTCAAGCAGAGTAAGACACGATTTCAAATAATGAAATCCTGATCTACACACTGATACGGTTTTATGCTATGCTGGCAGCGTAAGCGAGTGGGCTGGAACTACTCGATGTCTGGCGTGGACTGGCTTAGATCCACTTGAGTGGCCGGGCCAGTCTGCGTCGGCCCGGTCGCAGCGCAGACCGCGGCAGAAGAAGGCAGCAGCAAGCCAGAAGAGGCACCTGTTTTGAAGACATAGGCAGCGTCGTGCGTTCTGACTCTCTCGTTAGCTCATGTTCTTAACGCATCCAGCGGAGGAAACGGCTGAGTTTGGCCCTAGAACGAGGCCGTATGAGCCGAGCGAGGAAGTCACTGATTGACTGGCTGGGTCGCCGCTGACCCACTGGAGACAAAGGAGGCCTGCTGATGTTCCGCACCTCGACGGGCGAAGAAATCTTTATCATTGACGCCCATACCCACCTCTGGGATGCCAGTCCCGCCAATCAGCGCAACCAGTACGGGCGTGGCTGGATTGACTGTTTCTATGATTATCATCGGAACCTTTCCCCGGCTGAGTATGTCTGGCCACTGAGTGACTTCGAGCGCTACACTCCCGAGCGCATGGCCCACGATGAATTCGTCAAGGGCTATGTTGATATGGCTATTCTCCAGCCCACCTACCTCACTGAATTCTTCATCAATGGCTTCAACACCATCGAGCAGAACAGCGTCATGAAGCAGCGCTATCCCGAGCGCTTTATCCTCAACGGCGCCTGGGATGCGCGTGATGGTGATGCTGGCCTGGAGTATCTGCGTCGCCAGAAGGAAGAATGGAACATCAAGGGGGTCAAGCTCTACACGGCAGAGTGGCGCGGCTCTTCCAAAGGCTACAAGCTCTCCAGTCCCGAGGCGTACCGCTATCTAGAGGAATGCGCTAAGCTGGGGATCACCAATATTCACGTGCATAAAGGCCCGACCATTTACCCGCTCAACCGCGACGCCTTCGATGTGGCCGACGTGGACGATGCCGCTTCTCACTTCCCAGAGCTGAATTTTATTGTCGAGCATGTCGGCCTGCCGCGCCTGGAAGACTTCTGCTGGATTGCCGTTCAGGAGAAAAACGTCTACGCTGGTCTGGCTGTAGCCCTGCCCTTTATTTATCCGCGCCCGCGCTACTTTGCCGAGATCATGGCTAATCTGCTCTTCTGGGTCGGACCCGACAAGATCCTCTTCGGTAGCGACTACGCCATCTGGGAACCTCGCTGGTTAGTTGAGCGCTTCATGGCCTTCGAGCTACCGCAGGATCTCAAAGAGGAGTTCAAGGTTGATTTGACGCTTGAGGTAAAGCGCCAGATTATGGGATTAAATGCTGCAAGACTCTATGGTATAGATCCAGAGGAGCAACTCAAGAAGTTGCGGAACGACGAACTGGCCAAGCAGGCGGCTAGTTCAGAGGGCCTGAGTCCATCGCACGCGAATGCAACCGGCAGCTCTACCACAGCTGAGACGGGCGCCTGAGCTGAGGCCCTGACCGAAAGCGGCCAGGCTCCAGCCTGGTTACTGATGACGGCGAGAGCGACCGTGACAAAGGCAGGCTGTGACCTGGCCCATCAGTGAGCCGGCGCGTTTAGTGGCCAGGCTCTGCCGCTGACGGAATGGAGAGGAGAAGAACCATGCCGATCCAGGATGCTGTGAGCGCGCCCCCTGTCAGGCCAGAACAGATCTGGGCGGCCATTGCAGATGTGCTTGATCCCGAGTTAGATACCCCGCTGGTGCGCCTGGGCTTTATCGATCGCATCGAGGTCAGCGGCGCGGAGGTGCGCATCTTTTTGAAGTTACCAACGTTCTGGTGTGCGCCCAACTTCGCCTACTTGATGGCTTCCGACCTGGTCGAACGGGCCAGAACTGTGCCGGGCGTGACCAGCGTTCAGGTACAGCTACTTGACCATTGTGCTGGCGAGGCCATCTCGGCGGCGGTCAATCGTGGTCTCAGCTTTGCCGCCGCTTTTCCCGATGAGGTCACCACGGACAGCGATCTGCAAGAATTGCGTCGCATCTTCTTGCGCAAAGGGTTTCTGATGCGTCAAGACCTGCTGCTGCGTCGCCTGCTCCGGGCTGGTCTGAGCGAGGAGGCCCTACGGACTCGACGCCTGGAAGATCTCTCTTGGGATGAGGGGGACGATGTGGCTCGCCTGAGTCTGCCAGGGGCCACCCTGCAGCTACCAGCGCTAGGCAAAGCTGCCAGGGCTTATATTGAACGGGGCCAGGCGCTGGGATTGTTACGGGAGGGCTGTCCCCTCTTTGTCGACGAGCACGGGGAGCCTATACCTGCCGGTGGGTTACAGAGCTTTCTGCGTCGCCTGCGCTCTGTACGTCTGAGCTTGCTCTTCAATACCGCCATGTGCAGTGCCCTTTTCCGCACCCGTTACCAGCATGCCAGCGCAGAGACAGCGCATAACGAGGAAGGAGAGGATTCCCTATGAAAGCCGTTCGTCTCCATGCCTACAATCAAGCGCCGGTAGTTGAGGAAGTGGCTGAGCCGACCATCAGCGGCCCTTTCGACGTCATTGTGCGCATTGGTGGAGCCGGCCTCTGCCGCACTGATCTGCACATTATCGAAGGGCAATGGGCCGAGAAATCAGGGGTAAAGTTGCCGTACACGCTCGGCCACGAAAACGCTGGCTGGGTGCATGCCGTCGGCTCAGCGGTCAGCAATGTCAGCGTCGGCGACACGGTGATCGTGCATCCGCTCATCACCTGCGGTTTCTGCCGGGCGTGTCGAGCTGGGAACGATATGCACTGTGCTAACTCAGCTTTCCCAGGGATTTCGACCGATGGTGGTATGGCTACTTTCCTCAAAACGACGGCGCGCGCCGTGGTCAAGCTTGATCCCTCGCTGGCTCCCAAGGACATTGCCGCTCTGGCCGATGCCGGTCTGACGGCCTACCATGCCGTCAAGAAGGCTGTGCCTGTGCTCTACCCTGGCACCAAGGCGGTGGTGATCGGCGCTGGTGGGCTGGGCCATATCGGGGTTCAATGCCTCAAGGCGCTGACCCCTGCCGACGTGATTGTGGTTGACAAGTCGGCAGAGGCACTAGAGCTGGCGCGCGGCTGGGGGGCTGATCACACAGTGCTGGCCGATGGCCAGGAAGTGAGCCGAGTACGCGAGATAACCGAAGGCCAGGGGGCCGAAGTGATCCTGGATTTCGTAGGCGAGGGCGGCGCTGTGGAGAGCGGGATCGCCATGCTGCGCCGTGCCGGCTACTACTATGTCATCGGCTATGGGGGCCGGCTGGTTGTGCCGACGATCGATATTATCTCAACCGAGATCAACTTTATCGGTAATCTGGTCGGCACCTATAATGATCTGGTCGAGCTGATGGCCCTGACTGCGCAGGGGAAGGTCCGCCTACACACGGCGGTCTATCCGTTAGAAGCAGCCCTTGATGCCATTCACGACCTGGAGAGTGGGCGCCTGCATGGGCGCGGCATTCTGGTGCCAGAAGGCTCCTGAGAGGGGACCAGCCGCTGACCAGGCGCCGACAAAGCAGGAGAGAGGGGATCGGTCAGCGGCCTATCATCATGCTGGGAGGCCAGCCTCTGACCGGTCCCCTCTCCTTTTGCTTGACAAGGCAGACTTGGGTCACCTTCTCAGATAGAGAAGCCGGGCCTTAGTACTGGCGGGGCCTCGTAGATGCGACCGCCGTCTCTCTTCCTCCTCCCTCCCTCTCTTTCTCGATGCCCTAACACCATCTCTCTCCTGCATCCGGGAGTGTGACATACATAGAGAAGGTACAATGCAAAAACCCAGGATGCCGGCCAGCAGCTTCCAGACCTCGCCTAGTTTGGGGTGAGACTTGCTGCACCCGCTATGAGAAGCCTTGCAGATTGGAGCGACGGCAGCGACTGAACATCAGCAAGCAGGTCAGGAAAAGAGGGCTAACAGAAACCCTGGCCATTGCTCGCGCGTCTACTCTAGTGAATTAGGTTTTGGCTTCATACGACCAGAACGCGCTTGTAACGAAGGACGTTCCGAAAGCGAGATCCTTCTGTGATTTAGTGTCAGGTATGTCTACTTTTCTGTTTATTTTACTCGGCTTACTCGTATATATCGTCGCTTTAGTGATTCTTGCCAGAGCTACCAGGCGGCTGCGCTACTATCGCATTGACGAAGCTGGCTTTCTTGGTATGGCGGCCCTTGATATCGTCGCGGGTATTCTTCTCTTCTCAGCAGTGGCGACCCCGCTTGTCCTCTTAACTGGCAGCACAGTAGAAACCATAGAGGGCCGTGCCCTATCCATCCTTCTCCTGTTAGGCATAGTCCTTGTAGCTGGGGGAACAGCCTGGCGCAGCCTCGGCTGGAGTCCAAGCGCCCAGACGCTTTCTCGCCTGCTGGCAGGTCTCTACTGCCTGCTCCTGATAGTTGCGGCCCTCGTCTGTATGGTGCTCATCTTTCTGCCGGGTCGCTAAGCTGTCTGCCTGGCAGGAGCCTCCTCCTCGGGACGCGGCCTTGTCCGTCAGCAAACGCGGGCTGGAGCTGTTCAGGCAGGCTCGGCGGGACAACTGCATGGCTAAACAGAGGGGGGAGGACTGGCCCCCCTCTCGCTATCGACTGGCAGTTCAACGGCTTTGGGCCTATAACGGCCTGCTCACAGCCAGCGCAGCATCAGCATCGATGGAGGGAGGTCGCTACCCTTCCTGGAGCAGGAAACGTTGAAACCACGCTACAGTCCGTTGGAGCCGATCGGTGCGCTGGGCTGGGGTGCCAACCGTCGGCCAATCCATGGTATGACTGGCACCGGGGTAGCGCACCAGCTCAACGATCTGGCGGCGTTTGCGCAAGGCCGTAAACATCTGGAGCGACTCGCTAAAGGGACAACGCAGATCGTCACCGGCATGCAGCAGCAAGAGTGGCGTCGTGATGCGATCCACGAAAGCCAGCGGTGAGCGCTCATGTAAGCGCTCCTCTCCAGCTCCGCTCATAGCCAGATCGAACCAGAGAGCCTGGTCTGATAGCAAGCGGCAGACCGGCAGATACGTCACCGGATTGCGGCTGACGGCGGCCTTAAAGCGCGTCGTCTGCGTGATCGCCCAGACAGTCATATAGCCGCCATAGCTGAGGCCAGTAATGCCCAGACGATTCCCATCAACGGGAGCAGTCTTGATCACATAATCCAGCCCCGCTAACAGATCGCGCAGGTCCTCACCGCCCCAATCATTGAGAATACGACGACGAAAAGCCTCGCCGTAGCCATCGCTACCGCGCGGATTGGCGGCCAGCACCGCAAAGCCCTGACCGGCCAATACCTGGAACTCATGGACGTAGGCATCGCCCCAAGCGCAGCTTGGTCCTCCATGTACGGCCAGAATCAGAGGAGCCTGTTGATCCGCTGCCAGCGGAGGCAGATACAGCCAGCCCTCGATCGTTAGCCCATCGGGAGCCTGCCACGTCAGGCGGCGGGGCCGAATCAACTGATGGCTGCGCAGGAAACGCTCATTGACGCCTGTCAAACGCTGGAGCTGTGAACCATCCCCGCGTAGGGACCAGATGTCACCCGGCGTAAACCAATCGGCGCGCACGACTGCGATGAGCGAGCCATCGCGAGCAAGGTGGGGGCTCAGATAGCGCCCGCTACTGCTGGTCAAAGGCGTCATCTGCTGCGTCTCGCAGTCAACGCGATAGAGGTGTGCCTGGCCCCGCTCATGGATCGTCACCAGAAGATGGCGGCTATCAGGGTACCACTGTGGGCGGCTAAGCCACTCATTCGTCGGACGTAGCTCATCAATAATCGTCACCTGGCACGTACAATCGGCCTGCGCCGGAAAGACGGGCCGCGGTGCCTCGTGACCATCGGCGGCCACAACCCACGGCGTAATATTGCAGGTCTCGCTCTGATCGGGGGCATAGTAGTAAGCAAGATAGCGTCCATCGGGTGACCAGGCGGGCATCTGAGCTAGCCCTTCCTCGGGAGTCAAGCGGCGGAGGTGCCCCGTTGCCAGCGTCAGCACCCAGAGGGCCATGCTCGTACTAAGGTCAGGTTGCTGACGACGATTGGCGCAAAAAGCGACCGCGCTGCCATCGGGCGACCAGCACGATTGTACCAGATGCACCGGCTCGGCAGTCAGGCGTAAGACCTCTCCGTCCAGAGTCACTAACCAGAGCTGGATATGCCTTCCATGCCAGTGCCCTATGCCATCCCAGTGCTCATCGAGACGCGTATAAATTAGCGCCGTCTCCTCATCTGCCGGTTCTCCAGACTGATCATCGCTGGGCTTCCAGGGACTATGGACAAGTAGCGCCTGGCCATCGGGACGCCAGCTATACTCACTCACCCCATGAGGCAGATCGGTCAACTGACGCGCCTCGCCCCCCTCAAGAGGGAGCAAGAAAAGCTGAGGCTGACCACCATGGCGAGTGCTCAGAAAGGCTAGAAAATCACCTCGGGGTGACCAGCGGGGAGCGAAGTCCTGCTGATCACCGGCAGTCACCTGACGTGCTCCCCCGGCAGCCTCTTTTCGGCTGGGAACCACCCAGATAGCGCTCCTGCTGCTCTGGCTGCCGCGATCATTCCACTGAAGGGTGAAAGCAATAAGAGAGCCATCGGGCGAGAGCTGAGGATCGGAAGCAATCTGTAGCTCAAGCAGCTCCTCCACGCTAACATAGGCGAGTCCCGCCGGCGCTGAAGCTGCGGTCGAAGACGGGATATCAGCAGCGGAGGCCCCCACCCGACCAGCGGTCCCCTCCTCAAGCTGAGAGAGCACTCTGCCAGCCGCGGTGTCTGCGTCTCTCAGCGCTGTCGCCTCAGCGCCGCTCTCATCTTGCTCTGGCTCTGCCTGACTGGGAATCTCGGAAGGCGCAGCCGTTGAGGCTGGCACCGGGCGCGGCTGCGTTTTATTCTCATCTTGTTCTTCTATCATCATCTACTCCATATTTGTTCAAGCTAGCTTGTGAGAAGACAGCTCAGGACAGCGAGGAGGAAAGGCCATCGCAAGCTTTTACTAATGCTAATCTCGTACTCGTATAAGAGGGGCAGGAGAGGCCACATAGTCAGGCGTTAAGAGAAAAAGGATGTCTCGTGAGCGAACAGGCAGCCGACAAACCTCGCCTCTCAAGGAATGGCAGGCACCCTATGCAGCCACATCACTAGGAATGTGATATCACATCGCTGGCTGTCGCGCAAGCATGGCAGGACTGGCCTGATGAGGAGAAGAGGCCAGCGGGGCAAGAGCCTGCCATCCAGGTCGATGCCGGAGGCTGATGGCCGACGGGGGCACAAAAACCACACGCTTGCAGGCGGGGAGCGAAGAGCCTGCAAGCATTGCACACGATCGACATGGCGCCCATCGACAGCGCGCCGGACCAGCTCAAGACGCGCGGCAGAGCTTGGCGCGAGATCACTCGCTCAGCAGCGCCACCAGACCCACGATGGTAGCGGTGACCATGATCCAGAGCATCTGAAACCAGTAGAAAAAGGGCACCCCGAACAGGGTCGGTTCCACCTGGTTATAGAGGGCCGGACAAACGGCAGTGAGGAAAGGGATAAGCAAGAGTGTGAAGGGCCAGAGACGCCCGCGCCTTTCAACTGATTCCCTGGGTTGCATTGTCGGTCACTCTCTCAAATCGTCGTTGCTTGCCAGGCCTTGCCGGAGCAAAGACCCAACTGCCACCAGGACTTAGTATAGCCTCATGGGAGAAGCTCAAGCGGCTTTAATTTGTCTCGATTAGGAAAAAAAGGCTAGACCCCCGCATCGTATTTTGATGTAGTGCTATACTGACACTTATCGAAGAGGATACAAGTGAACAAAAGCGAACCAGTCAGAAAGACAGTGGAACAGATCGAATTACCTAGATACATGGTACACAAGCTACAGTTCATGAAATGAAGCATCGCAGTTGGATAGCTCTTCAAGCAAGAGGATAGAAGGAGCGGGTCAGCTTCATTTGGCATACACAGCGTTGTGAGAGAGTTGTTTCCTGAAAGACTTGTGCCATAGGAGAAGAGACATATGATTCAATGGGGAATGCTGGCGGTCTTCGTAGGCGTTTTCATCCTCATGACAATCATGGGCCTCTTGGCCTCGCGCTGGCGGCCTGGTGACCTCAACAGGCTCCAGGAGTGGGCCCTAGCGGGGAGGCGCTTTGGACCAGTAGTCTCCTGGTTCCTGATTGGGGGCGACCTTTACACTGCCTACACCTTCATGGCTGTGCCGGCCCTGGTCTATGCCCAAGGGGCCCAGGGTTTCTTTGCTTCACCCTATCTGACGCTGGCCTTCGTTTTTGCTCTCCTCATGATGCCGCGCTTCTGGGTTATTGCGCGCCATCGTGGCTATGTCACACAAGCAGACTTTGTGCGCGAGCGTTTCGGCAGCAGCGCGCTAGCGCTCGTGGTGGCCGTTACCGGCATCATGGCTACCATGCCCTATATCGCCATTCAGATCTACGGCATCCAGGTCTGTATCGCCCAGATGGGAATCAACGTCGAGCTGGCCCTTTTCATCGCTTTCCTGATTCTGGCCCTCTACACCTATATCAGCGGCTTGCGTGGTCCGGCGCTCATCGCTATCTTTAAAGACCTCTCTATCTGGCTGGTCGCCATTGTCAGTTTTATCATCATCTCTCTGCGTCTGGGAGGCTTGTCGCGCGTCTTCGCTGCTGTACCGGCCAACAAACTGACGCTGTCCCCCGCTCAGTACAGCGCCTTTTCAACCCTTATTCTCGGTTCTGCCATTGCGCTCTTTCTCTATCCCCATGCCTTTACTGCGATGATGAGTGCGAATAGTCGCCGCACATTGAAGAGAACTCTACCTTTCCTATTGGCTTACACCTTCCTGCAGTCGCTGATCGGTCTTTTTGGCTTTATGGCCATTGCTGCTGGTATCAAGCCATCGCCGCTCTACAAGGCCAATAGCGCGCTGCCGGCACTTTTTGCCAGCATGCTGCCCCCGTGGCTGGCCGGCTTCGCCTTCGCGGCCATCTCAATTGGGGCCCTGGTTCCTGCAGGCGTAATGTCGATTGCCGCGGCGAATCTCTTTACGCGCAACATTTATCGAGAGTATTTCCATCCCAACTGCACAGAGCGAGAGGAATCGGCAGTTGCCAAGACGGCCTCCTTAGTGATTAAGTTCGGAGCACTGTTATTTATCCTTTTCTTCCCGACCGACTTCGCGATCAATCTCCAGCTCTTCGCCAATGTATGGATCATTCAGATCCTGCCGGCGGTGCTCCTGGGTCTCTATACACGCTGGTTTCACCATCTGGCCCTGATCTGCGGCTGGGCAGGAGGCATGCTGCTTGGCACCTGGATGGTGCTGACGCAGAATTTTTCCACGGTTTACCCGCTCGAATTGGGTGGTCTCTCCCTCCATGTCTACGCTGCGCTCGCCGGGCTTGTGCTGAATCTGGTCCTGTGTTGTGCTCTAACACCCCTTTTTGATCTGTTTGGCTTGCCACGTGGCCAGGATAGCACCAGTCCGACTGACTATGCGATCCGTCCAGTGACTGGCTTCTCAGAGGAACGGCTCTTGCAGCAGGCCCAGCAACTCCGTCAAACTGCTCCTGCCAAGGCGTTCTCTCTAGAGGACGAGCGTATAGCCAAGCGCTAGGACCTGACCGTATCTTCATTGAGGCGCCGATGTCAACGGACTGTCGGAGAGTCGGACAGGAGCCGCTTGCTCCGCTTGGGATTGCTTGACAGATATGGGTATCGCTTTCCCTTTCTTCTCTTCCATCCGGATGGTTTGGGACCGCTATGGGGGCGCTATCCAAGCTTATACGCTCTTTGGGACAGGGAGGTCTTCTCGATCTGGGGTGTGACGATTATGGCTGGTTTCTCTGGGGAGCAAGCTTATGTCAGAGCAGGAAGGCGTGACGGATCACCTGGTGACGATTATTCAGCTGATCCAGCTTGCACGAGGCAGTGGCACCCTGACGGTTTGGCGCGGAACGGGCGAACTCTTCGAAGAAGGAGCGATCACTTTCGTGAAGGGTCAGGTGACCCAGGCCAGCGCCGGTCGTCGCAAGGATCATGCTGCGCTCAATTGGCTGAGTACCTGGGGGCGGTGTCGCTATAATTTTACTCCAGCAGTACTCGACGAAGCAACAAAGCAGTTACTGGCCTGGCTGGCGGCGGGAGTTACTCAGCCGCCGCGCCCGACGACGCCGGCGTCCTCCCAAGGGCCGCCCACTACTACTCGTGGCTCTCAGCCGGGGGCAAGTGCTGGCGGGCGTGTGCAGCAAGCTCGCACGTCCGATGCTTCCTACTATGCTGTACCCTGTCCATTGCTGCCCTTCCAGCAAGCGCTGTCACTGATTGAGCAGCAGCGTCTCTCGCGCGCCCATCGCCAGCTTTTTCTACTGATTGATGGTCGGCGCCGAGTGCTTGATCTGGCTCAGCTGATGGGGAAGGAGCCGCAAGTGGTGAATCAGCTACTGAGCGATCTGGAGCAGCGTGGCATCATTCAGAGGAAAGGATTGTAGGCAGTATGCTTGAGATTGAGCAGCAGTTAGGGGGACTTGGGCGGGAAGAGGCCCTGGTGGAAATTGTAGAAGCGTATCGGCAGGAGCGTGTTCCTATGCTTGATGGGGCCGATCTGAGCCGACTCGATTTGCAGAAGGTGGATCTGAGTGGAGGCAATCTCCGCGGGGCTAATCTCTCGGAAGCGAATTTAAGCGGCGCCTATCTCTGCGGCGCTTATCTCCGCAAAGCTGATCTCAGCCATGCTAATCTGAGCCGCGCCAATCTAAGCAAGGCCTTCATGATCGGCGTCAACCTGATCGGGGCCAATCTGCTGGGAGCTTCGCTCCGCGAGGCCGATCTGCGCTCAACCGATCTAGGAGGAGTCGATCTCCGTGGAGCTGATCTTCACGGGGCGATGCTGATAGAGGCCGGCCTCATTGCCGTCGATCTCCGGCGCTGTGATTTGAGCCAGGCTCGTCTGAGCATGGCCAATCTGAGCCGTGCTAATCTGGCCGGGGCTGATCTGAGCGGGGCTGATCTGAGCGGGGCCGTATTGGATGAGGCTGATTTGAGTCGCGCCGATCTGAGTGGGGCTAACCTGGTTGGGGCTCATCTGCGTGAAGCCAACTTGAGCGGGGCGAACCTGAGCGGAGCTCGGCTTAATCTGGCTGTCCTGAGCAAGGCCAACCTGAACGGTGTCTATGCCTGTGGAGCCTCGCTCTACGGCGCCAATCTGGTCGATGCGGCTCTTCATGAGATTAATCTCCGCGGGGCCAGTTTGAACCGCGCCTATCTCTTCCAGGCCGTGCTGAGAAATGCCGATCTGAGCAAGGTCGACTGCTCCCGAGCGAATCTCTCCCGAGCCGATCTGAGCGGCTGTGATCTCAGTCGGGCCTCGCTCGTTGAGGCTTTGCTCAAAGGGGCAGATCTCTCTAACGCCTATTTGTATGCCGCCGATTGTCGTGGGGCCAATCTGCAGCAAGCGCGCCTGACCGGGGCGATACTGACCAACAGCCTCTTTGGGCGAGCCGATTTGCAGCAGATCCAGGCAGAGCCTGAGCAGTTTAGCGGACTTGACCGTAGTGCCCTGGAGGAGATCGTAATTGATGCCTATACAAGCTGGCGTTTGGGGATCGGCTCCACTGTGGTGCGCCGACCATTGTGAATGAGCGCGCTCGTTGGCTGGCGAGCGGGGACGCTGCCGGCGTGGACAAGAAGACTGGGGAGGGATCAGATAGCAGGCAGGCGGATGCTGCCAGGCGCTGGAAAGGCAGTCGCTGTAGACTGCTGCCAGGTTACCGACAGGTCCGCCTGCTGTTTTGCTATCCTCCCTCGCTTTGCTAGGAGGAACCTGCCCCCGTCCCCATGCGGACAATCAGAGCCTGCCGCATCGCAGGGGTCTGGACATAGGCCGTGCCGACCGAGAGCTGCTCGACATGCTCTGCGAGGGTCTGGTTGCTCTGGCCGGTCCGAATCAGGCCCACTACCTTACGCGACTCGGGGTAGTTCATGCGAAAGATGATGCGCGTTCCAGCGTTGCTGAGGACCTCTGGATGGAAGTCGTTGAGACTCTGGCTGGCGACGATTACTGCGATGCCAAACTTGCGCCCCTCTTTCATTAATCTGGGGAGCGTTTTATCTTTGGCGAGGCGGTGAGCTTCGTCGAGTACAATGGCCAGACGCAGCCGCTCAGCAGGTCCCCACTGAAACATGTCTTTGTAGATTTTATGCAGGACAAAGGCTCCAGCGCTCAATTGCAGCAGCTCGGCGTAAAGCTGGTGGAGGTCGATCACCAGTCCTTGCCCGATGAGGGAGCGCAGATTGACGGGAGGCTCTACAGGACGGAAAAGGTTCATTTCAAGCAGAGGCCGACAACGCGCAGTCACATTGATGGAATGATGCCGCTGCTCCTGCTGGGCGATGCGGCGAAAAACCTCCTGAATTGAGGGATAAGTCAGGTCCCTCTGTTCCTCTTCGCTCAGTTCATCTTCGAAGCCGTGGACCTGATAGGCGTCGCGGATGGCAGTGAAAACCGTGTCGCGTTGCATTTCTCTCAGGCCGGCGACTTGGGCGAAGATTTCAGAGACCGCCAGCGCATTGGCGCGCCATGCCTGGCCGGAGGCGGAGCACTCGAAGGGATTGAAGGGTAGGCCCCTGGCGGCATCAAGAACAGTGGGGTGAATGCTCTGGTAGTATCGCCCCTGGGAATCAGCAAACTGGCCGTGGAAGTCCAACACCAGGGCCGGTACGCCCTGCTGGCCCAAAGCGCACAGAATATGCTCAATCGTCCACGATTTCCCCTGGCCAGGAATGCCCAGAATAAAGAGATGAGGGCTGCTCTCAATGCCGGGGGTCCAATAGATTGAGCCGCTGGCTGCCTGTCCCAGCAGCACCCGAATAGGCGCAGAGCCTGAAGGCCTGGCCTGGCCCTGCTCCTGGTCCGCTCGGATCAGCAAAGTGCCCTCAGCCTCTTCCCTTCCAATGCGCTCTAACTGTTGCTCAAGCTTGGGCTGCAACCCCGCCGTCTGAGAGGTGGGCTGAGTCGGTGCCTGGCCCGAGGGTGAACTGCCAGCAAGAGCAGCGGGCGTCGACTCTCTATCTATGGGCTCGGCGAACTCGTCGATCGATGTCTCTGCCCATGTCTCGGAGACAGGTCCTGGCCCCTCTCCTTGGGTATCGGGAGCAGGTAACTGCAAAAGCTCGGGCAATTGTTGGAAGTCGCTGGCAGTCAGCACACGGATGCGCGCGCCCTCGACGATCAGTGGCCTGCGAGGCTCGCTATCGAGGCTGACGATATAGCCTTCGTAGCTGGGACGAAAGTCCAGCTCTTCTTTTTCGAAGCGGGCCAGATTTTCCAGAAAGGTAGCCTCCGCGTCAGGATCGAAGAGTTGATAGCGGCGGGAGCGCTCGAAAGAGAAGCGCAGCACGTTGGCAAGGTAAGCGCGCTGCAGCGCTCCGTCGAGTTGCTGGGGATCGAAGAAGCGCTGTCGCATCGTTGCCGCGGTAGCTTGCATCTGCAAGGCCATATCAGCGGCCAGGCGCTCAAGGGGGACAGTGCCGCGCCGCCACTTGACTTCGATAAAGGTGGCTTCCACGATATTGCGCTTCAGGGCTATGAGCGCCAGATCACAGCGACGCTCTCCCTGTGCCGGCTGTCCTGTGCCGCTCAGCGAGAAGATGCGTGGATACAGATCAACCGGTAGCAAGACTGCTTGCTTAAGGCGATTCTGACGGTGAAGCCAGACGGTGACCACGCCGAGACCCAGAGCAGCGGCGGCGCTAGTTGGTGATTCCAGGGCCTCCAGGGCCAGGCGCCCAGAAATAATTTTCAAGTAGCGCAACAAGTGGCTGACGCTCTCCTCGATGCGGGAGAAGCCCAGCTCTGCCATAGCCTGGGTGAGCATCGCGCTAATTTCCTCGTGCCAGGAGGTAGTGACCATCATGCGATGGCCCAATCCTTCAGTGAATTCTGGTAAATAGTCCAGCACATACTTGCGGGCCATCTCCTCCAGGCCGGGCAGGTAAGGCGAGTCATAGTAGTCCAGTGTAAAGAAGCGGTCCAGGGTAATGACCCAATTCGTGCGCTGGTGCAGCTTCTCCAGCAGAGCGCGGCGCTCAGATGTTAGAGCGACCTGTAAAGCGGGCTGGGTCTCCTCCCTACCGCTAAGCAGGTAGCCGCCGGCCTTTAGCAGCGCTGTATGGAGATTGATCAACGTCTCGCTATAGCGGGGCCCCTCCGGATGGGGGAGCGGTCTGCCGCCGAAGGTGTTGATCTGATAGCGCCAGAGCAAGGTAGCGTTCTCCTGGTTGAATTGGGGGACAAAGCGCGCGAGCAGGCCATAGAGTGAGAAGCTCCCCATCTCACTATTCAAGGAGAGCGTACCGCGGATTGGCACGGCTACCAGATGCGGACGCATCAGATCGCTGACGATGGCCAGGTGAGCCTCGGGTGGCTCTTGCTCCTCCTCTTGCAAGAGGCGAAGCGGGCGGGCGGTCGTTGCCAGCGCCGGCAGGAAATGGTCAGTCTGCTGATCTGGACCGTGGGAGAACCGGCTCCCATTCTGCTGCAGTGCCTGCGTGAGCGCCTGCAAGGTCCCGCTCTGCCAGCTTTCGCTGTACGATGTGATCTGAAGCACTGGCAACGTGCCGACTGGCAGCTCTGCGTCTTCCTCTTCGTTTTGCGAAGGAGCCAAACCCTTCAAGGCCTCGCCCAGCAGTGCGCCACGATCCGGGTTGACCAGTGTCAGGACCAGCGGATTGGCATAGGGATGAAGGGCCTGGAAAAGTTTGAGGTGCTCGCTCAGACGCTCAGGCCGGATATCGCCAGGATCGGCCTGCTCGGGACTGGCCTTGAGCACAGTGGCGATGTCCGTGTAACGCCGGTGAGGATCGGGAGCGTCCGCGGGGAGCGCCACCCCGTAGAAGAAAAGCAAATTCTGGAAGAAAAGGAAAACGGTTGAGGTGGCAGCGTGATAGCCGAACGGCGGAACGTTGGCCGGCACAAGCTGGCGTAGCGCTTCCAGATCGATCTTGTGCTTACGCTGCTTCTTTTGCTGCTCTAACAATTGCTCTTCCCAAGAGGCAAGCAGGCGTGTGTAGCCAGCGAACCAGGCGGCACGCAAGGGATGGGTAGGAAGAATAACAAGGGCTTCTTCGACCTGCTGCTGCTGGTCAAGAAAGCGGATCAACAGGCTATCGACAGAAAGCGCCTGCTTGATTTCGTGGAGATCTGCGCCGCTCTCGCGCAGATGCTGGAGTAGCTCATGGTAAGCCTGAGCGTAGCGGACGGCGGCATCGGCCAGCTCGGGGCCGCTGCTCCAGTCGGCAACCTCGATGACGTCCCGCGCTTCGGACTGGCGCAGACGTCGAAAGAACAGCTCACGCTGGCGCCAGAAATGCTGCCATTTTTCACTTTCCCCGGGAGTGAGCCGGAATGGCTGAATCGCTTCCTCATCGACAGGACGTGGATCGTCAAGCTCCAGGATAAAGCAGCCTCCCTGAAGAGGTTCCTTCAAGACGCGCCGCTCTAATTGCAGCAGCGTCTGGCTCAAGGCCAGCATGAGCCGCTGCCGACCATTGACCAGGACACTAAAATAGGTACACTCGCGCTGTTGCCACTGGGGCTGGCTTTCTTCAAGGATCGTTTCGCGGACCTCGCTGCCGATCTTGAGCCTGCCGTAGGAGAGCGTGGGGACCGTCTGGCGCTTTTCGCGCGTTGTTGTCTCTGGCGGCAGGCTTGCCGGGTCAAGGGTCAGGTAGAAAGGCAAACTGTCCTTATAGAAGATCTGTTCCTCGCCATCGCTGGCTTTGACCAGCTCATTGTGATCAGGTCCCAGTGGAGCGATACGTACACAGACCGGGTAGTCGGGCGGCTCCTCGCTATCAAGTCCCAGCTTCTCCAGCTTGATGGTGACCTTACGGCGTCCAGGCGTAAGGTCCTGTTCCCAGAGACTATCACGAAAGCCCGGCTCGCTTTCCTCGGGCACAATGGCCACACGCCAGCCGCCGAGGTTACGTGGTTTATCTGGCTTACACTTCCAGCGCACCACCACATCGCCTTTCCCGCCATAGTAGGCGTAAAGGGCACCGCCGGCCCCATCGGGCTGGGCCAGGTGGCAGAAGCGATCAACTTCCCCTTTGGCATTGGCGAAAGGCTCGATCTCGAAATCGCGCAGGTCGCTCTCTTCATACTGGATGAATTCCCAGCGATCGAGCGTCAGACCTTTCTCCACCAGGGCGCGCGACCAATCATGCACATCACTGAGAGCCTTGCCTTGCAAGAAACGCAGCAGCTCTCGCGCTGTCCTACTCTCAACCTTGAGCTCCTGCACACGCTCAACCAGGGTGGCATCGAATTTCTTGGGACGTGCCAGCAGGGTTGTCAGTCGCCGATTGCGGTCCAGAAAATCGGTGAAATTAGGGCGCGCATCGCTGATGAGACCAACGCGCCAGAGTTCCAGGCCGATCTTGTTGGCAGTGCCGTTCAGCACATGCTCATAAGCGGCGGCCACGAAATCTAGACGCCGCTCGTGGCTCAGGCCAGGCCAGTTGCGCAGGCGGCTCAAGACTGTCTGGACCTGAGCGGCAGCCTCGGGCGAGACGTCCTGAAGGCGCTGTCGCAGCTCCTGGAGGGCGGCCTCATAGAGACGGCGCCCATCGATAGGAGCAAAAGCGTTGGCCAGCGAGCTGGCCGTAGCATCTACGCTGCCAGCGGGGATAAAGAGGCAGAAACATCCTACTTTGCGGTTGCGCAGCTCGATAGCGCGATCAGGAGTGATAAAGAGCGGGTCATCAGGGGTATGCGCTCGCTCAGTGGTCAGGATGTGGAAAAGTGCCCCCTGCTCGGCCTGCTTGCTGGCGCGTAATCGCCGACAGAGAGGCAGGGCATCATCCAGCTCTAGAAAGTCAATACGGGCACAGTGGCCGGCACTCGTTCCCCTGATTTCTTTTAGCAGCGCTTCAGCAAGTAGGCTAATCTTCAGCTCGCTTTGTGGAGAAGAGATTACCATAGGTCAAACCCTTTCCAGGCTCAACGCATTTAGTAGTGGCTGGTCAGCACAGATGTCGCAGCATACGGTGGATGTAGACGCTGCACCGTAAAATCGTCAGAGAGGTCGCGGAAGATACCCATCTGGCGCAAGCGGCGCAGCATGGCACGCAGGTTTTCCTGAGCTGCGGCGGTGTACTCGGCGCCTACGAAAGGAGCAGGTGGACGATCAACCAGCAGGCCAAAGCGCTCGTCAAGAAAGCGCAAGAAATCCTGCAAACGGATGGGCGTAAGGCCACCCTGCTCTCCATTCTGGCCCGGCTCATTCCTGCTCAGGCGGGCGGCAGCGAGTTGCACCAGAACCGCTAAGAGATCGTTAGTCGGGGCATATTGCCAGGATGAGCGATATTTCACTTGCCCTCGAAGCAGCCCTTCAGCGCGTGTCAGCCCCCCACTGCTCCAATACCAGCGCACAAAATTCTGTGTGGCGTCGCGCTGGCCCTCTGTCAGCAAGCGTACCAGACCCTCCAAATCGCTTTCGGCGCTGGCGAGTAGCTCTTCTAGATGCCTGGTCGCCAGCGTGCTTTCTGGATCTTCTGGATCGCGGTTCTCCTCAAAGATCCGATCGATATCCTGGCGAGCCTGGGCCTCAAGATCGGCTTGTAAAGCAGGCAAATTCCTGAGCCGTAGCAGGCGTTGCAGATAAAGAGGGCCAGAGGTCTCGCCTCCAAGCTCGCTCTCTATGAGAGCCTGACGGCGAAGATTGCGCTGAAGCTGTCCGACATAGCTATGCAGTTGGCGCAGTAGCAGATTCGCCGACAGGAAGCTCTGGTAGGCTTCAATATCGCGGCGCACGCAGGCATGGGCCATCTCCTGACTGGGGCCAGGCTGACCGGTGAAGTCCACATAGATGACTGGCGGCGAAGATTGCAGCGGTTCGCGCATGGCTGGCGGCAGTGACTCTGGATTATCAATGAGAGCATTTACGGCATAGACTACCTTTAAGGTATAGATAAACAACTCAAGATTGATCAAGATCAGGAGATGGTGAATAAAAGCCGGGGTCGGCATGGCCGCGTGGAAGGCCGACATGTACTGCACAAGGTCAGCCGCCAGCTCGCGGGTAAGGCCGGGGCAAGCACCGAGATGGGCATCCTTTTCACGGCTTAAGCCCGGCTTGACACTTTCGAAGCCATCAAGAAAGGCCAGCGAAAGACGGGTCAGGGTATCCACCTCTGTGATCCCATCGTATTCGCCACCCAACTCGCCCGCCTTACCGAGCTTGACACCACGGCCAAAAACCTCTTTAAAGAACTGGCGCAATGCCTGATCGCTTCCCATGTAGCTGCGCAGCACCTGGTAAAGAAAGAGGTCTGCGCTGCGCAGGCGACTGGATTTCTCTGGGAAGCCTGGCTTATAACAGAGGAGGCTATAGGGGACAATCGAAGTAATCTGCTCATCCCTATGCCCGCGACCGACGCGCCCTACAGTGATCAGAGCTGTACGGACCAGGCGCTCCAGTAAGCGACGTCCCTCGGGATCAGCAAAGCCTTCGACCGCCGGGTGTTGGCTCAGCTTGTCACTGTAAAGGCTAATAGCACCAGGGTCATTCTTCATCCCCGATCGACCGCGTCCCCCAGCCAGAATGCTGAAAAATAAGAGAGGCAACAGCAAGTCGATATCGAAATCGTTCAACTCGATAGGTTGCGCCAGAGTAAAACGTACCCCGCGTAACTCCTTTGGAAGCTTAATTTTCACAGGTCCACTCCTTCCATCGGGTCAAGCAATAGCTGTTCTGACGACCTTACCCTCCCGCTGCGTCAGGAGATGCAAACGCTTGCCGTTCTCGATCAAAACCAGGTCGCGCGTTTCCATCAACAGCACTGCGTGCTTGAAATGGCGCAGATCCTCTAGCAGAGGCTGCAACTCGACGGCCTCCGGCTGCAGGCCATCCGCCAGGCGCAGCAGCAGCTCAAACAGATCAAGAGAAATCTCCAGGCGAGGCGTTCCCGAACAATGTCGCAACACCAGAAACTCAGGCAGCGTCTCAACTACCTCATTCGCGCTCGTTCCAACCGGCTCCAGAATGAACTGCTCCAGCGGAAGCTGCTTCAGAATAATCAGCTGCTGTTCCTCCGAAGCGCGCACCACCACACTCAAATAGCCACCTGGCAGATCGGCATTGATCCCATCCGAACGCAAGATACCAAGGGCCAGCTTGCGGCGTGCCTCCTCCAACTGCTCCTGCTCGCCCTTCAGCAACTGCAAGTACAACAGAGCATAGCGATACGGCAGGAGCTCGGGCCAACGCACAGCAGGCAGCTCAGGACGAGAAACCTCCTCATCCAGGCGCGGACCGTAGAAATACAGGCGGCGCTTCCAAGCAGCCAACCAATCACGCTCCTCGCGGAAGCGCTGGCGTGGCAAATCTTTACCATCGGCCATCAACTCAGTGCGCAGCAAGCTATCCCCTGACCCCTGATGGAAATGCAAGAAGCGGTCCAGGTGAGGCTGAGGAAAGCGCGCCGGATCAAGCACACGCAGATCACGCAGCAGCTCATCATCAGCCTCCGCCGGCGCAAAGGCGCTCTGCCAGCAAGCCCGCTCAATCAAAGAGGCCCCGCCATCCTCACTCTGGCGTGCCACGTGGACCTCGCGGCAGCTTAAATTGCCAGTGATCAAGTAAGCCAGAGCAGAACGCAAATCGCGCATCGTCACATGGCGCTGATGACGCAAATGATGTAGGAGCAAAAGGAACTCTAGACGCTGCTTAGTGCGATTCCGCCGCAATGTCCGCGCATTCTGATAAATCGGACAGATAGCCTCAGCGGTGCAATGCTGGCAGATCTTCCAATGTTCCTTTGCCACCAGTCTATCCAGCACACGGCGAAAAAGCGAACTCTCCTGCTCGCCTGGCAAAGTCACAAAGGCACGCCGCTTCAAATCCACCAGCCAGACATCCTGCTCCCGCAACGACTGGCTACGGCGTGTCTGATGCAACTGCGCTTTCAACCAGGCGAAGCGCTCCCCATAGCGCTCAAAATAATCGGCTAAGCGACCATCATTGATAGCCACCAACACCGTCAGCGCCACTGCCGGACGCTCTGAGCCTTCCAGTCCCTGCAGCCGACGCGTAAGCTGCTCATCAGCACTTAGCCCGCGGTGCGCCTCGGAAGCATCATAACAACTGCGAAAGACATGGTTCTCATAGACCAGCTCCCAACCACTTTGATCAGAACGCTCCTCGACGGGCCTCGCGCCTAGCTCAACAAGCCTCTGACGCACCTGCTCTAAGAATGCTGTCTTACCATCGCCAGGATTGCCCGAAAGGAAAAGCGCAAGCGGACGCTGCTTCAATACCAGCGGGAGCAACTTATTATCAAGAGCCGTTGGCACATAGGTCCGGCGCACGAAGTCGCTGTCTAGACCGCGGTTATCAGCATTCCCGCTGGCGCTCTTGCGATAGAGACCCCGCACCTGCTCCACCCAGGGATTGATCTGGGCCGCTCGCTCCTGGTCGGTTTCAAGCACTGGAGCCGTTTCCTCTGCCACCACCGCGGCTAACCTGGCCTGCTCCAGCTCGCTCAGAAGCTGGCGGGCGCTGGACGGTCGCCGCGCTGGATCTGGATCAAGCGCACCAAGCAGGACCGTTGCCAGGCGCCGCACCTGCTCATCTGTGATGGGCAATTCCTCCACCGCACGCAAGAGGCGCTGACCATCCTTGGCGTAAGAAAAGGGTAGCTGACCGATCAGGGCCTTAAAAAGCACTACCGCCGCTGCATAACGATCGCAATCGGCAGGGGGACTGGTGGCGGTCAGCGCCTCGGGTGGCAGATAGAGCGGCGTACCGGCCAAGCTCCGCTCCTCGCCCTGGCGAATCGCGAACCCGAAATCGATTAGAACCGGATGCTGATCAACCTCATGCAGAATAATATTAGCGGGCTTGATATCGCGGTGGAGAATGCTCCGCTCCTCCAAGACCTCCAATGCGCGGAGCAGGTCCTGAGCAAAGGGCCACCAGCGTTCCAGCGGCCAGGGAAACTCCTCCTCAAGCTGCTGCAGCGTCGGGCCGGGGATGTACTCCATTTCAATATGAGCATCTTCCTCCGGCTTGTAGATTTTCCTAATCGTTGGAAAATATTTGCTCTTGATATCCTTAAGCGCTTTGTATTCTTGAACGGCCTGATCATAGACGAGAGCTGGATTCAAGAACTGCTTCAGCACCAGTTGGCCCAGCCCAGGCAAGTCCTTATAGCTTACCAGATAAGTACGGGCCGTTGATCCCTGACCGAGTAAACGATGAACAACGAATTCACCGTTGAGCAGCGTTTGAGGTAGCTCACTAACCTCCGCCTGCTGAGCCTGGCGCAGAAGCTCCTCCAGACGACGCGCCACCTCCTCAGCCCTTAGAGGGGCTGCCTGCTTGGAGGGCAGCAGTACCGAGCGGAACAACTCCGAGAGAGCAGCCGACTGCTCAGGCGAAAGGAACATTTCCCAGCGGGGAGCATCTGGCAGACGCGGCGGCTCATTAATTGAAGGCCGCAGCACAGAAATAGGAGCGCCCGCGAGGCGCTCAAGCATAACCAGAGCCAGACTAAAAGTATCCGTATATTCCGAGGCAAACTCGTAGCCAATCAGCACATCCTCGGCAGCGTAGCGATCATCCACAGCCGTAGCATCCAGCTTAGCGGCGATCGATACCCCGCCACCCACACGGGCCGCATAAAAATCACTGAACAGCACGCGAGGAGCCTGACCCTTTGGAAACTGCACGATCAGCGCGGCGGGGGTCAAGGCGCGATGAAGCACGCCTTGAGCATGGATCTGAGCCAGCCCTCGAAAGGCTGCGCCTGCCATCTGCAGCTCTTGTAAAAACTCCTCGCGCGTCTCCGGCAAAGGCAGCGTGCTCAGTGCCCGACCCTCGGGGGGCACGATAGGCACCACCATGAACGTGCTGGACCACTCGAAGGGGGTCTCGGCCCACGGCACCAGACCTGTCGACTGCAGTTTCCCTAACGCCTTATAGGTCCGTGTGTAGAATTCCTTCGCCGCCTGCTGCTCCAAGGGATCATGATCCAGCTCATAGAGCATAACAATGCGAGGCCGGTCGGCTCCAGAAACCTTCTCCACTGCGCGGCAGCGATAGAGCTTCGGACGTACCCGCTCCACCTCTTCGATCTGAAGCACTTCGCCAATGCGACGCGGGATAGGGGGACGCGTTGGCAGACCCGTCAGGGCCGTGCGGAGCTGCGTATGCAACTGGCCCAGCATAGGATTACCATGCTCTCTATCCAACTCCAGCAGACGCGCGCAGATATCGTCTAATCTGAACAAGGCCGTAGTTGCCCGGATATCGTGAATCTGGGGCTGGGCGCTCGGAGAAGAAAGCAACACGGCCCCGCGGACACAATGCCCACCGCTCTTCAGAGAAGGAAAACGCTGCTTTAGATAACCAGCCAAGAGCTTGGACACCAGATCAACCTTGGCCAGCGGGCTAGGCTCCGACGAGCCATCAGCGCGAATCCAGAACTCCTCATTGCCGCGCAGCAAACCGCCCCAAGATTTCTCCTCAATGACAAAGGCCCAGCGTTCACCGATGGCCAGAAAATCAATTTCAAACGATCTGTCATTAGGGGCGGGAAGAATCTTGTTGCAAATAACCAACCATGAAGAGGGAAGCCCCTCGCGCAGAACCTGAGCGGCCTGCTGCTCTCCATCGCTGGCGAAGCTACTCGTACTGATCAGCTCGGCCACGGCTGTGCCTCCTAACTGGCTGGTCGGAGAAGAGCCAAGAACAGCAATGCCATTCCTGCCCTCTCAGGACCAGCTCCCCATTGTAGTCGAATGCTTGACCATCTCGGTGTAAAAATGAGCCAGAGAAAAGCCTCTTCTCCAAGTGCTCGACAGGCACCCTGGCCCACCTGCACAAGGCAGGCAGCAACACGCTGCCGCCGGAAAAAGGGAAGAGAAAGAACCTCTTCACCTGCTCTGCTACAGTGAGCACAAGCTAGGCTGGCTGCTGACGGGGAGCAATCCCGCAAAAGCCACTTGCACCCCAGCCGACAGCCACACCGCACCTAGAGCTATGAGCGCAGAGGTATGCATAAAGCTCACGCGCGGGCTGGGTATCCGACCAGGCAGGCTCCTGACGAGCAAAAGGCGTGCGAGCTGTGCGCTCACCACTGGCTCCATCACCCTCGACCGTATCCACTACCAGGCGGCGAGCCCCGCTCTCAAGGAGCCGCTCCCCGAAAGCCTTGACATCAGTAAAACGCAGACAAGGGCTAATTGTAATCTGTGTCCTTACCCCCAGGCGACTGGCCTGGCGTACCAGTTGCCAGCGTCGCTCCAGCGGTGGCCCTCCCTGCAAGCGCTGCAGATAGGCCATGTCATTCGTCTCGATAGTGACCGATAACCAGGCGTAGGGAAGCTGCCGCAGCAAATCAAGATCGCGCTCCGCCAGCGGCGAGCGTGTCTGCACTACCAGCAGGTCGAGGTCAGTAAAGGCAGCGAAGACCTCCAGGCAGCGACGTGTCACCTGATAGCGCCGTTCCAGCGGCTGGTATGGATCAGTGGTCGTACTCATAAAAATGCGCAGGCGGCGGCGTCGCTCAGGAGACATGCGGCCTAACTCGCGTTCGAGCAGCGCGGGCGCGTTAACCTTGACCTGTACGGCCAGGCCCCAGGGAGCACCCAGACCAGCAGCAATCCAGTTGGGTAAAAAGCGCGCATAACAGTACTGGCCGCAGGCTGTCTGGCCATAAGCACAGCCGATATAAGCCGACAGAGCGTGCGTGAACGGATAAGGAGGCGTGACTAAAAATCCCCCGCGCTGCGGCGTGAGAATACTTCTGGCCTCCACGCAAACAGTGTGCATAGCTCCTCTCTCTTCTTCTCTTCTGCTTGGTCCTACTCCTAAAAAACCCACCTCTTCAGGATAGCACACTCTTCCTCAAGAAAAACAGCTATGCAATCACACGAGGGCCACTCCCCCTTGACAGCCACCTAGGCCATCCACTATACTGCTAATGCACACGTGTGCAAACATCCAGGCCAGAGCAGCCCAGCTCACCCTAATGCTCAGGAGGAACAGGAGCACTGTGAATACTCCACATGGCCCGCTTGCCGCCGCTCCTCGCCCGGCTGGCGCGAAGCGCTCGCGTGAGGTCTCAATTGCCGATATCGCGCGTGTGGCTGGCGTCTCCCATACCACCGTCTCGCGGGCCTTACGCGATAGCCCCCTGATCAGCGAAGAGACTCGCAAGCGTATCCAGCAATTGGCTCTGGAAATGGGCTACACTCCTAACGCCATCGCCCAGAGCCTCCAAACGCGTCGGACCCAGACGATCGGTCTGGCGGTGACCTCAATCGCTGATCCGTTCTTAAGTGAGGTGGTACGCGGGATCGAAGAGGTTGCGCGCTCTGCTGGCCTGAGTGTCTTCTTGAGCGCCACTCATAATGATCCTGAGCAGGAGATCGCGGTGATCGAAACCTTTCACCGCCGGCGTGTTGATGGCATTTTGGTGGCTTCATCGCGTATGACGGGCGCATACAAGCAGCGCCTGGACCAGATTCGCGTGCCGACGGTGCTGATCAATAGTCAGGCCGAATCGCAGTACGAGCTGCTGCATTGGGTGGCAGTCGATGATGTGCTGGGAGCGCGGCTGGCTGTTGAGCATTTGCTGGCTCTCGGGCATCGCGCCATTGGCTATGTGGGTACAAGCAGCCGCCCACGCTCCTGTCGCCAGCGCCTGGAAGGCTATCGGGCTGCTCTGGCGGATGCCGGCCTGGCTCCGCGGGACGAGTGGGTGACGATTATGAAGGCGGAGGAAGCTTCTCCCCAGGAGGATGTATTGTGTGGGCGCCGGGCGCTCCAGCGCCTGCTTGATGCTAAGGTCACTGCGGCCTTCTGTCAGAATGATATGATGGCGATCGGCCTTTTGATGGCCTGCTACCGTCGCGGGATAGCGGTGCCGCGTGAGCTGAGTGTGGCCGGCTTCGACGATATCGAAATGGCCAATTGCATCATTCCACCGCTAACGACGGTGCGCCAACCACGCATCGAACTTGGTCGTCTGGCCATGCAGGTGCTGCTTGATCTGCTGCATGAGCAGGAAGGACATAACCATGTGCTCGCTCCAACGCTGGTGGTGCGTGAGAGCACTGCTCCACCACCAACCTCGCCCGATAGGCCGCCCGCCTCTAGAACGGCAGGTTGAAGAAGTCCCCAGGGAGCTGGCTGCGCCTTTGCGGAAGTCAAGCGCGAGATGTGTTCCTGGGTTTAGAAGCTTGACCGCTTAGCCTTACAGACGCTTGTCCGCAGGACGGATCAAGCAGGCTGCTTGCTGCCAAAGATGAGGTGGGCGAAGGGCTGTATGCCTGACGGGAGCTGGGGGATACACGTGAGAGGCGCTTGGAGACGGCTAGCCTGCTCTTCTTCGCCCGAGGCCAGCGCGTAGTAAGGCAGACAAGGCGGGGCCAGGCTGCGCAAGCTATGAATGGGCTGGATTCTGCCGCCCGCAAAAAAAGGCGCCATCAGCCCTGCTGAACGTTACTTGCGCCACCACAGGAATGGCTGGAGCATGAGCGAAACGGCTCCGCTCAGGGACGCGCCACACCGTAGCAGGAGCAGGGGAGGTGTCCAGCCTGCGACAGCCAGCAACTGCTTAGCCAGACGTCTGGATGGTTTAGTGTTGAAGAACGGGAGGACCGCCGATGAGACCGGAACAGCAGCAGTGCTCATATGACCTCATCGCGATGGGCCGCTCCTCTCTGGATCTGTACTCGAATGACATAGGAGCGCCGTTCGAGGAAATCAAAAGCTTTGCGGCCTATGTTGGCGGCTGCCCCACAAACATCTGTGTCGGTGCCCGACGGCTGGGACTGCGCTCAGCGCTCTTAACTGCTGTAGGAGATGATCAGGTCGGCAATTTTATCCTGCACTTCTTGCAGCGCGAAGGAGTCGAGACGCGCTATATCGTACGCAAGCCTGGCTACCGCAGCAGCGCTGTGGTGTTGGGGATTCAGCCGCCAGATCGCTTTCCGCTGACTTACTATCGCGACCACTGTGCCGATGTGGAGTTGACGATCGATGATGTGCTGGCGACGCCGCTGGAGGCGTGCCGCGTGCTGTTAATCACTGGTACCGGCTTGAGCAAAGAGCCAAGCCGCAGCGCGACGATTTTTGCGGCGGAACTGGCCCGCGAGCTGGGAGCAATGGTGGCGCTGGATGTCGATTATCGTCCCGATCAGTGGCATGACCAGCGTGCCTTCGGGGTGGCTATTCGCTCGGTTTTGCCGCTGGTTGACCTGGTAATCGGCACCGAGGATGAGATTAAGGCGGCGATGCTGCGCGATCCCGGGCAGGTCCAGGTAGCCCACTCTCAGATCTCCGACGCGCGCGTCAGTGGTGATGTGGAGCAGGCGATTCGGGAGATGCTGCGTCGAGGCCCGCGTACTCTCGTGGAGAAGCGAGGCGCCCGAGGTTCGCGGGTGCATTTGGCGGGGTCGGCTGACTCGCATGCCTCCCCTGATTGTCTGGAAGTGCCTGGTTTCCCGGTGAGCGTGCAGAATATTCTAGGCGCCGGCGATGCCTTTGCTGCAGGTCTGCTCTATGGCTTGTTGATGGGCTGGGATTGGTATATCGCCGCGCGCTTCGGCAACGCTTGCGGCGCGATCCTGGTGACACGGCATGGCTGTGCCGATTTTATGCCTACTTATGCCGAGGTGATGGCCTTTGTTGAAGAGCATGGTGGCCTCTAGTGGCCTGCGCTAGAGGGAGAAGGCTGGCAGATAGAGCCAGGGCGCGACAGGGCTGCTGGCGGGGCAGGAATGGGATGATTGAGTGAATAGGTGGAAGCTGCCGCGCGGACCCCAGGCCTCTCGCCATACTTTACCTGTCCCACTCTCTTCGCTGTTGATGGTCACCTTGACTGTGAGCGAGCTGATTACCCGGAGGAAGACTATGAGCGAGCACGCTGGCCGACGCATGACAATGGCTCAGGCTCTGATTGCGTTTCTACGCAATCAATATGTGGAGCGCGACGGCGTGGAGCAGCCCTTTTTTGCTGGCTGCTTCGGGATCTTTGGTCACGGCAATGTCGCGGGCATTGGCCAGGCTCTCCAGGAGATGCCTGATTTTCGCTATTATCAGGCCCGTAACGAGCAGGCGATGGTCCATACTGCAATTGCCTACGCGAAGGTAAAGAACCGTTTACAGACCTTTGCCTGCACTTCTTCAATCGGGCCGGGAGCTACCAATATGGTTACTGGCGCGGCCACGGCCACTATTAACCGGCTTCCGGTTCTGCTGCTGCCTGGCGATTTCTTTGCTCGCCGCAACGTGGCCCCGGTCCTGCAGCAGTTGGAGTCAGAGCATACTCAGGATATCTCGGTCAATGACTGCTTTAAGCCGGTCAGTCGTTACTGGGATCGTATCACGCGCCCAGAGCAGCTACTGACAAGCTTGCCCGAGGCAATGCGTGTACTGACAAGCCCTGCAGAAACAGGGGCAGTGACCCTGGCCTTGCCCCAGGATGTCCAGACGGAGGCTTATACCTATCCTGAATCGTTTTTCCGTAAACGGATCTGGCATATCCCTCGTCCGCGCCCAGATCGACGACGCTTGGAGGAGGCCGCCAGATGGATTCGGGCCAGCGAGCGCCCAATGATTATTGCTGGCGGCGGTGTGATCTATGCTGAGGCCTGCTCTCTGCTAGAGCGCCTGGTATCGGAGACAGGAATTCCTGTGGCGGAGACAATGGCCGGCAAGGGTAGCCTGCGCTTTGACCACCCGCTTAATCTGGGTGCTATCGGCGCTACGGGAACGTTTGCGGCTAATCGTGTGGCTCGCGAGGCCGATTTGATTATCGGAATCGGTACGCGTTATAGCGACTTTACTACGGCTTCAAAGACGGCCTTCCGTCATCCGGCTGTACGCTTTGTCAATATCAATATCTCGGAGTTCGATGCCGCAAAGCATCTGGCCCTCTCGCTGGTGGGCGATGCCCGGGCAACGCTGGAGGAGCTGCTGCCACTGCTGGCGGGCTATCAGGTCGCTCCTGAATATCGGGAGTGCGCCGAGAGGCTGCATCGCGAGTGGGAGGCCGAGGTAACGCGCATCTACGGCCTGCGTCACGCGCCACTTCCTTCCCAGGGCGAGTTGATCGGAGCCATCAATGAATATGGCTCTCCAGAGGCAATCATGGTCTGTGCCGCTGGCAGCCTGCCCGGCGATTTGCATAAGCTCTGGCGCGCTCGTCATCCCAAGCAGTTCCATCTGGAGTATGGCTATAGCTGCATGGGCTATGAGATTGCGGGTGGCCTGGGGGCAAAGATGGCCGCTCCTGAACGCGAGGTCTATGTCCTGGTCGGCGATGGCTCCTATCTGATGATGAATGGGGAGATCGTGACCTCGATCCAGGAGGGCTATAAGCTGGTGATTGTGCTCTTCGATAATCAGGGCTTCAAGAGTATTGGCTCGCTCAGCCGCTCGCTCGGTCAGGGTGGCTTTGGAACACGCTACGTCTATCCTCGCAATGGTATTCTGCCTGGCGATGAGGCGGGCGCAGAGGTGGCACCGCTACCTGTCGATCTGGCCGAGAATGCTCGTAGTCTGGGGGCCTATGTGATTCGCTGTCGCAATACGGCTGATGTGATCGCCGCTTTGGAAACCGCTCGCTCGTTGGAGCGCACAACGGTGATTTATGTGCCGTGCGATCGCTACGAGAGTGTGCCCTCTTATGAGAGTTGGTGGGATGTGGCTGTGGCTGAGGTGAGCTCGAATCCCCAGGTTCAGGCCGCTCGCCGCGAGTGGGAAAGAATGCGCGCTGAGGAACGATACTTCCTATAGTCATAAAGGCGCGAGGTTGTAAGGGAGGGCAGCGCCCTGGGTCTGCCTGGAGGTCAAGATGAGGACCTTCAGGATCAGGGCGAGGAGGAAGGGCTGGGCCAAAGGAGGCGGGAATCATGGCTGATCTTATTCGTATCGCGTCTCTAGAGGGAACTAGTGGGCGATTCTGGTCGTTGGCGGAAGCGAGTCGCTGCTCGTTGCCGCGCAGAGCTGGAAGGGCAAGAGGCGAGCGATGCCTGTAATGCGCGACAGCTAATGCATCGTTCGCTGAGGTTCGAAGGCGATCTTGATCTAGGATCGATTCTTTGGTTTGGTGGCTACAAGGTAGGTAGGACATGGCAATGGAGAGGATTTATCTGGCAAATGCACCATGCTCGTGGGGAACGCTGGAGTTTGAGGAGGCGCCAGGGTCGACAGTCCCCTGGGAGCAGATGCTTGACGAACTGCGCGCCAGTGGCTATGAAGGCACCGAACTGGGTGATTGGGGCTATCTTCCCACCGAGGCAGAGCGCCTGGCTGCAGAGCTGCGCAGGCGCGGACTGACGCTCGTGGCGGCCTTCGTTCCTGTAATGCTCAAAGAACCGGGCGCGCTGCAGGCGGGCCTTAATCAGGCTCTGCGCACTGCTAACCTACTCGCTACAGTGGCTCAGCTCAAGGGAGACACCTGGAAACCGCTGCTGCTGCTGGCCGATGAGAATGGCCGTGATCCTCTGCGAACCTCCTGCGCCGGACGAATCTCCCCAAGTCAAGGGCTAGATGCCTACGAGTGGCGGGTCTTTACACGCAATAGCGAGACGATTGCTCGCGCTGTTTATGAAAGCACAGGACTGCGTACGGCCTTCCATCATCACTGCGCTGGCTATGTCGAAACGCCCGAGGAGATCACCCGCTTCTTGGATCTCACCGATCCCACTATTATCGGTCTGACCTTCGACACCGGTCACTATCTGTATGGCAGCGGCTCCGCTGAGCCGGGGCTGATTGAGGAGGCCCTCCGTCGCTTCGATTCACGGATCTGGCACGTCCATTTTAAGGACTGTTCGCCGGCAGTGGCCCAACAGGCTCGTTCTGAGGGATGGGACTACTTCACTGCTCTGCGTCGCGGGGTCTTCTGTGAGCTTGGACAGGGGGCGGTCCCATTCGCCGCCGTAGTGGATTGGCTCCTGAACCGGGGCTATCAGGGATGGATTGTCGTCGAACAGGATGTACTTCCGGGCATGGGCAGCCCCTACCTCAGTGCCCTGCGTAACCGTCAGTACCTGCGCGACCTTGGCCTCTAGCCCGAGCAGCGGCTATACCCTCAAGCAAGGCCTGGCTTAAGGAAGGCGCAAGATGCTGATCTCAGAAATGCAATGCCCGCCGTGCTGCTGGCGGTAGCCAACAACACGACGGGCAAGCTAAGAAATAGGAGAGGATGACGGGATGACTGCTGAAAAACTGACCGTCGGCTTGATCGGTGCAGGACGGATCGGGCGCCTCCATGCTCACCATCTGACAACACGTATCCCGCGTGCTCATTTGCTCGTTGTAGCCGATGCCTCTATGGAGGCCGCTGAATCCTGTGCCAGCGAATATGGTATTCCTCACTTCTGCTCAGATTATCGTGAGCTGCTGGCAGATCCCCGGATTGAGGCAGTTCTGATCTGTTCGCCAACCAATACCCATGCTCAGCTGATTGAAGAGGCTGCCCAAGCCCGTAAGCATATCTTCTGCGAAAAGCCTCTAGCGCTTGATCTGGCAACGATTGACCGGGCTTTGGCTGTCGTTGCCCAAGCAGGGGTCAAGCTGCAGACGGGCTTTAACCGGCGCTTTGACGCCAATTTCCGCCGCGTCAGGCAGGCCGTTGAGCAGGGAGAGATTGGCCTACCCTTGATGCTTCATATTACAAGCCGTGACCCTGCTCCTCCGTCGGCTGCCTATCTCCGGGTCTCGGGCGGGCTCTTTCTCGACATGACTATCCATGATTTCGACATGGCCCGCTTTTTGCTTGGCAGCGAAGTCGAAGAGGTCTTCGCCCTCGCTCATAGCCTGAATGAGCCTGAGATTGCCTTGGCTGGGGACGTTGCCCACGCTGCTGTAATGCTCCGTTTTACCAGTGGTGCCATCGCGACCATCAGCAATAGCCGCCGCGCCAGCTATGGCTATGACCAGCGCGTCGAGCTGTTTGGCAGTGATGGCTGCATCGCCATCGATAATGCCTATCCCAATACGGCGGTGATCAGCGATCACCGCAGCGTGCGGCGCGATCTCCCCCTTCACTTCTTTATGGAACGCTACGCCGAGAGCTTCGCCACTGAGCTGCAAGCCTTTGTCGAAGCCGTGCTTGATGATCGTCCAGTGCCAGTCAGCGGATACGATGGCCGTGTTCCGGTAGCCATTGCCCTGGCGGCTCAGCTCTCTCTGCTTGAGCATCGTCCAGTCTCCTTACGCGAAGTGGCCTAGCGGAAGAACATGGGCCAAACAAGGTGAGGTAGCAACGAGATGGAGAGGTCTTTTATCGAAGGAGGAGCGATCACTGTGTATGGAAGGGAAAGGGAAGGCGTAAGCGCCAGCGCCGCTGGCGCCAGGCAGGATAAGCGGAGTCGGCTTCAGGCCTGCTCTGATGAGCATGGCATTATTATCGCCCTGGCTGTTGATCACCGAGCGAATCTGGCCCAAGCTCTGGCTGCAGCTCGCGGCTCTCAGGAAGTGGCCAGCGCCTCCGACCTGCGTACTTTCAAGCGCCTGGTCACGCAGGTCCTGACCCCTTATGCCAGCGCTGTCCTGCTCGACCCCGAATATGGCCTGGAGGCACTGACGCTACGCCACCCTGGCACAGGTGTGATTCTCGCTTACGAGCGCTCGGGCTATAGCGCCAATGGACGTATTCTGCCTCCCGAGGTAATCCCACACTATAGCGTTCGGCGGCTAGTGGAGGCCGGCGCCCAGGCCGTCAAGGTCCTGCTCTACTATAATCCCTTCGATAACCCACAAGTCAATAGCGTGAAGCAGGCATATGTCGAGCGCATAGGAGCTGAGTGCCAGGCTCTAGAGGTTCCCTTTTTTCTGGAGCCGCTCGTCTACCCCGGCGAGGAACTGGCTGGCGAGACCGCTGAGCTGGATTTTGCGCGCCTGAAGCCGACCTACGTCGCACGCACAGTAGCAGAGTTTGGCCAACCACGTTACGGTGTCGATGTCCTGAAAATAGAGTGGCCCGTGGTGCCGACCTACATCGCTGGACTGCATAGCTGTGAAGCTCCAACCCCAGCTTATTCACGCGAAGAAGCCATTGAGCAGCTTCGCATGGTAGGGATGGCTACCACGAAGCCTCTCGTGTATCTGAGTGCGGGCTACAGCTCCGCCACGGTTTGCGAACTGTTGGAACTGACAGCCGAAGCCGGGGTCCCCTTCTGCGGCGTAGTCTGCGGGCGGGCCCTCTGGCAGGAGGGTATCGCTATCTACGCCCAAGAGGGTGCCGCCGCCCTAGAGCGCTGGCTGGCCAGAGAAGGAGTCGCCGCAATCCAGGCAATCGCCCGCGTTCTACGTCGCTGCGCTACTCCCTGGTGGCAACTGAGCACCTCCAGTCTGTACCAGCAAATGCGCGAGTCGGATTACTCTGGGTAGGGTAGGCGCAACCCTTAGCATCAGGGACCAAGGGGCAAGCACAAGTGAGTAGGGAGGACGAAGAGAGACAGCCGAAACCGGGCTTGTTTCTGGGCGCTCTCTTGGCCTGGCATCGTAATGAGTCGGCGCCAAGGAGAGGCCAGGATGGAAAAGCGCAGGCAGCGCACCATCTTAGCAAGCCTTGTACAGACCTCACTACTGGGCTGCGGCCCAGAGAGAAGAGTCAAGCGGGTTGCAGGGTGAGGAAGCTGTCAAATTGATGAGTTGGTTGGCTTATGGCGCGGTCGCTTATCGTAGAACATGCCAGCCCTGTCTGCCCTTTCTCAGTACGTCGAAGGCGACAAGCCGAGCCAGCTCCACGACGGGAGATAGTTTTCTCCCGGGCGACAGCATCACCTCGCCCTGACGCCCTCATCATTTGCGGCCAGGCTTCTTCTCATTGTCGACAGGCAGGAAAAGCGAGAGAGGATCATCTTGTGCTCTGCAGGCAGCAGATCGAGGTGACCAGGGCAGTGCCGGCGCGGGCCTTCATGCTATAATGTGGATATCCTTATAAATATGGCGTTCCCGGCTCCGCGTCAGTCAGGATAGCTCAGAGACCTGGCAGGCGGCAGCCACTCTTGTTCAAGGAAGGACAGTCTACTATCTGCATCAAGGAAGAGAGAACTATGTCTTCATCCGCGGCAAAGAAGCAGACAAACCCTCCGACCTCGGCCCAGCGCTCACGCGGGCCCGCAACCGGCACCTCCGCTAGTCCTGCTAAGCGCACCCGACGCATGAACCAGCGGCGTGGACCGAGAACCTGGCGAGCTTATCGCTGGTGGCTTGTTGGCGGCGCACTGATCCTCATTGGAGCGATAATTGGCCTCTTCGTTGTCCTCGCCCATCAGAGTGCGACCAGTCCTACGAGCAGCAGCCGTGTGCCCACAGATCCCCAGGTTATGAGCGATCTGGCCCTGATCGGCGATAGCCAGTTCTCTAAGGTAGGCACCGGCAACCTGTCGAGTCCTCTGCGCGTCATTGCCGATCGCCCAATGCTGCGCGGCCCCAGCGGCAAGCCCGAGTTCTTCTACTGGGGCGCTGAATTCTGTCCCTACTGTGCGGCAGAGCGCTGGCCAGTTGTCGTGGCCCTCAATCGCTTTGGCACCTTTAGCAAGCTGCCAGAGACAACCTCCTCCGATACCGATGCCTATCCAAATACCGCCACCTTTACCTTTCATGGGAGTGTCTACCAAAGCGACTACCTGGACTTCGCCCCAGTTGAGCTAGAGGACCGCGAAGGCCATCCCCTGGAAGGGCCGACCGTCGAGCAACAGCAGATCATCGCTTCACTCAACCCTGACGGCAGCATCCCATTCCTGGACATCGCCAATCTCTACCTTGTACGTGGTCAAAGCTTCGATCCGGGCATTCTCACAGGGATGTCCCAGCGCGATATCGCTCTCCAGCTCACCGATCCGGGTACACCTGTCGCTAAGAATATTCTGGGCGTTGCCAACTATCTCACCGCGGCCATTTGCGTAGCAACAGGCGATCAGCCGGCGCGCGTCTGCAAAGCTTCTTATATCCAGTTTATCGAAAAGCAACTGCCACGCTCACCTTACGCTCCTACGCCAACGCCATCAGCGAGTCTGCCTTCTGACCCACTAGCAACGACGCTTGGGCTGATGGCCCTGCTGCCTGCCTCTCTGCGACATCGGCGAGGCGAGTCATAGCCTGCAGACAGTACTAAAAGGGATAGATGAGGAAGTAGCAGAGCCAGAAAGTGGCAGAACAGGGAAAGGCCCAACCAGCGCTAGCAGGGGGGGAGCTATACCCCCGGTCTGCGGCGACTGATTGGGCTTCTCCCCGTGATCGGCCTGCGGGTGAATAAGCGACCGTAGCGCCAGCGGGAGGCAGAGGACCACTACAAAGCACGACCCCGGGCCTGCTGCCAGGCGCGTACGATACGCTCGGGCGTCATTGGTAACTCCGTTAAGCGCAATCCAAGGGCATCGCGCAGAGCATTAGCGATAGCGGCAGCCACTGGAACCACTGGCGGCTCGCCAGCTCCCCGGGCTCCGAAAGGCCCCAGCTCGCAGGGCACCTCGATAATGAGCGGCGTAATCGCAGGGACATCCTGACTATGCGGGAGGGCATAATCCATCAACGTTCCCGTGAGCAACTGGCCTTCTTCACCATAGGCCATTCCCTCAAGCAAGGCCCAGCCGATGCCCTGAGCCACTCCCCCATAGATCTGGCCCTCCACCTCGGCGCGGTTCAGCGCACGACCCACATCCTGGGCTGCGACGTAGTCCAACACCCGTACCTCGCCCGTCTCGGGATCAACCGCCACCTTCGCCAGATGCACAGCGAACATCGGGCCTGACGCCACATTCGCTGAACGGCCACGGCCAAAGACAGGGGCATAGCGAGCGCCAAAACCAGTCGAATTGGCGGCCACCTGCTGCAGCGTCACATATTTATCGGGAGCACCACGGACAGAGATTCGCCCATCGCGCAGTTCGAGATCCTCGCGCGCGGCCTCCAACAGCTCCGCAGCAATCGTCAAAATTTGCTCCCGAGCATCCTGCGCTGCCGCCAGAACAGCCGAACCGACAGCATAAGTCGTCTTGCTGCCAGCCGTCAGGCCGCTGTAGGGCATCGTATCAGTGCCCTCATGGACCACCGCGACGGCCCGCGCCGGCAAGCCCAGAATCTCAGCCGCAATCAAAGCTAAAGAGCTATCGGAACCTGACATGTCGACACTGCCAACAATCACCGTGACGCTGCCATCGTTCTCCAGGCGACACAGCGCCGCCGCCGGCTCCGTGGCTCCCGGCCAGCCACCCGCCGCCAAACCGATGCCCACTCGCCAGCCGCGTAGCTCTTCCGGCAGCTCGTGGCGAGCGCGCTCGCGCTCCCTCCACAGCCGTTGCTGACCAATCGCCTCCAGGCACTCCACCAGGCCAATACGTGGCCATTGCCCTCCCGGAACACGCGGGTCACCCTCGCGCAGCGCATGGCGCAGACGAAACTCCAGCGGATCAAGCTCAAGGTTGCGACAAAGCTCGTCGATAGTCGACTCCAGGGCAAAATACGCCTGTGGGCCGGTGGGGGCCCGATAGGCAGCACTACCAGGCTTGTTGGTTTGCACTAAATAGCAGCGAACATCGATATGGGGACAGCGATAGAGGTTGCTAAAATGGAAGCCACTCAGCCCAGCAA
Organism: Thermogemmatispora argillosa; assembly: GCF_059696725.1. Lineage (NCBI taxonomy): Bacteria > Bacillati > Chloroflexota > Ktedonobacteria > Thermogemmatisporales > Thermogemmatisporaceae > Thermogemmatispora > Thermogemmatispora argillosa. The sequence continues at coordinate 5,357,634 of NZ_AP019377.1, forward strand.
GAGGATAAGGATAGGCGCCTGAATCAAGGATCATCCGCACCTGGATGGCCGTCAGCGTGCCGTCTCGGCGCGCCCCCACCTTCACAGTGATCGCCGTCTGCGGCGCCGGGTTGCCGGCTAATAACTCCTCCTGACGCGTGTAGACCAGGCGCACCGGACGCTGTAGTTGCAGAGCTGCCGCTGCTACCAGGGGCTCAAGCAGCACCTCTTTACCGCCAAAGCCACCTCCAACCGGCACCGGCTCCACATGAATCTGCCGATCAGGCAGTCCAAGGGCCAAAGCCACCGCCTGTCGTACATTGAGCAGCCCCTGCGTGCTGGAGTAGATCGTCAAGTGCTTCGTGAGTGGATCAGGGATAGCCAGGACCGTCTGTGGCTCCAAATAGGATTGATGCACCGGCGAAGTCGTGTAATGTCCCTCGACAATGATGTCCGCCTGCCGCAGCCCTTCCTCAATCTCGCCCATGCGTAGCGGTGGAAGGGCGGCAGCATTGGAAGAAAGACCCTCCTCCGCTAGCGAAGCTCCCGGCGGAAGAAAGAGGGTGTGACTCTGTTGCACTATCGCACGGAAATCGCGCTCCAGGCAGGCACGTGGCGCCTCTGGACGACAAGCGACCTCGGGATCAAGCACCGCCGGCAAAGGCTCATAATCGACCTCGACCGCTGCAGCCCCATCCTCAGCCAGCGCCTCCGTCTCAGCAACGACTAGCGCCACAGGATGACCACACCAGCACACCTCAGTCCGTGCCAATGGCTCTAGCGAACGCACACTTCCATCTGAGGGCCGCAAACCCAGATTGGCAGCAGTAAAGACAGCTACTACTCCTGGCAGAGACAAGGCCGCCGACGGATCGATGCGCCGAATAGAGGCATGGGCGTAGGGACTCGTTACCAGGCGAGCAGAGAGGAGTCCAGCCGGCAAGCGGTCCCCAGCGTAGCGAGCACGCCCGCTTACCTTGGCCTCGCCGTCCTGGCGCGGGAGAGTCGTACCAATCAGCACAGATGACGCCCGTCTGTTTGCTTCATGCAACATGTGCAACTTCCTCCTTTCGCTTCCTGCATTCAGAGCAGTAGGCCTGCACCAGCATCGCAAGCGCCTGGCTCAGGAGAGTCGAGGTCAGCGCGCCTGCCCCTTGCGGCTCGCAAAGAGGCGATGACACTGTTCTCCATTGAACGATATCGCTAGCCATGCCGTCAAGGCCCCAAATGGCAGATGATACTGCTGCCACCAGGATCAATAGCGGCCACCAGCAGTGACAGACTGTCAAGGCTCTGACTGCCAAATGTCCGCTACCTGCTCTGGCTTTTTCATCCCCTCGGCTCTATGCTCTCCCCTAGCAAGGAATGCCATAGGGGACCATCCCTAAGAAAGGACGCAGCATGTTTTCCAACGGCAGCAAGAAGCTCGTACACCGACTCCTCCCCTCGCTGCTTAGCTGCGCAGCCATTACCGTTCTTGCCGCCATCAGCGGCATTCTGCTGATCAGTAGCCCACGCCATCCGGCTCAAGCGGCTTCCGGCTTCGTCACCCGCTGCGGCATCCACTTCTGCCTCAACGGCCAGCTCTTCTACTACGCCGGAGCCAATAGCTACGACATCTTTACCTTCGGCGACGGAAGCAGCAGCAGCACCCAGGACGACATCGAAAACAAGTACATGGATAAGGCAGCGATCGATGCCTACTTTAGTAATGCCCAGAGCGATGGCATTACTGTTGTGCGCACCTGGATGTTCGACCACGAGACCTGGCATGGCTTCGAGCCGGCTAAGGGAGTCTACAACGTCGCCGAATTCGACGAATTTGACTACATCATTCAGTCAGCCAAAGCGCACAACATTCGCCTGATCGCCGTCTTCGAAAACTACTGGGAAGCCTACGGCGGCATCGATACACGCCTGCAGTGGGAGGGCTTGCCAACCGGTCAGTCCAACCGCTGGCGCTTCTTCAACCAGCAGCAGTGCCCTGGCTGCTTCACACAGTACAAGAACTACGTATCCTACGCCCTCAACCACGTCAATCATTACTCAGGCATCGCCTACAAGGATGAACCGACAATCTTCGCCTGGGAGCTGATGAACGAGCCTCGCTACGAGAACGCAACCCCTGATGAGAGTACGACCGGCACCACCCTGCGCGCCTGGGTCGATACAATGGGGGCCTTCATCAAGAGCATCGACCCTAATCACATGCTGGGTACAGGCCTGGAAGGCCAGGGAACAGCCTACGGCTACGGCGGCAACTCAGGGAATCCTTTCGTATATATCCATCAATCTCCATATATCGATTTCACTTCTGCCCACTTCTACCCGACTGAGAGCTGGGCCAACCTAAGCATGAGCCAGGCCCAGCAGGTGATTAACAAGTGGGTCAGCGACTCCCATAACGTCGTTGGCAAACCTTTCATCCTCGGCGAATTCAACAGCCGTTCGGACGTTGGCAACCGGACAGGCTGGTGGACCATGTTTTATAGCACCCTGGAGCAAGACGACGCCGATGGAGACAACTTCTGGATGTATGTCGCACGCAACCCAGACAGCATCTACGGCGTGACCCACGGCGCCCCCGAACTGGCTATCTTCATGCAACACTCACAGCATCAGCAGCAAAAGTCCGGCGGCAGCCCGGGGACAGGCAGCACCCCAACACCCGGAACGACACCCACCGCTACCGTGACGGCCAGCCCGACACCGACGGCGACGCCGACACCCACACCACGGCCAACCGTGACCGCCACCCCGACGCCGACACCAACCACAGCCGTCACCCCGACGCCAACAGCGACACCTGGCAGCGGACTGAGCTGCCGTGTACAGTATGTCATCACCGCGCAATGGCCTGGTGGCTTCGGGGCTATGATCTCAATTACCAATACCGGCAGTACCGCAATCAATGGCTGGACGCTCAAATTTACCTTCCCCAATGGGCAGACGATTACTCAAGGCTGGAACGGTAACTTTAGCCAACAAGGCAGCACCGTCACCATTACCAATCTCTCCTACAACGGCACCATACCCGCGGGGGCCACGCTGGGCAGCGCCCCAGGCTTCAATGGCACCTGGAACGGCACCAACTCACCGCCGACGAGCTTCACGCTGAACGGCGTAACCTGCAGCACCCCATAAGCCACAGGAGCTGGCAATTGGACCAATCAGGTCTAGCGGGTCGAACGGGCAAGCTGCCTGCTCGACCCGCCCCTGGTCCAGACCAGTCTACAGCAGATCCACATCTCTCTATCTGTCGGAGTGAGCGCACTGGAATCGGGGCAGCAGAGATGCCCTCTCCTCAAGAGGGGGCATCTCTTCCCCATATCTCTCCTCCTCTTTTCCCGCCCACGCAGGAGCTCTCTCACTCGACCCCGGCTCTCATAAATCCCTGTCTCGAAAATGTTGCGAAAAAAAAGTCCCGGAAGTCTTGACGGAAACCGGTTTCAATGTTATAGTTTCGCCAGAAACCGGTTCCAGAAGCCGGCACCACCCGCGCAGGAACCAGGTCAAGAGCCTTAGCTGTCAAGGAGATCGGCAATGGATGAGAAACTCACCATCCAGGATATTGCCCGCCTTGCCGGGGTCTCAAAATCGAGCGTCTCGCGTGTCCTCAACAATTATCCGGCCATCAGCCAGGAATTACGTGAGCGGGTGATGCGGGTGGTGCGTGAATATAACTTTGTCCCGAATGTAACAGCGAGAGGACTGGCCGGAGGCAAGACGCGCCTGGTCGGTGTCTTGACCCCGCCGCTGACCTGGCCTGCGGTTCCAGAGATGCTACGTGGGGTGGCGGAGTATATTGAGCGAACCTCCTATGAGATGGTCCTCTATAGCGTCAATTTTGAAAATCCTACCCATACGGACGTCGTCGATCGCATTTTGTCTCTGCGCATGGTCTCGGGTCTGCTGGCCATTTTGCCCTGTGACTTAACCCCTCATCTGCTCAAGCATTTTGAGCGCGGGCTGCCGATGGTCATGATCAATGATCAGGAGCCGCCGGAGCGCTTCCCCTGCCCTTGGGTGGGCGTTGATAATCGCACTGGCGGCTATCAGGCGACCCGCCATCTGCTCGATTTGGGCTATCGGCGCATTGCCCATGTGATGGGACCAAAGCGCTACTACTGCGCCCAGGAGCGCTACGAGGGCTATTGTCAGGCGCTGCGCGAGGCCGGGCTGGAGCCTGACCCCGAGCTGCTGCTACAGGGCGAGTTTGATCCCGCGAGTGGCCGCCGCTGCGCCCGCGAGTTGTTTGCCCGCGAGCGGGCACGCTGGCCCGAGGCGATCTTTGTGGCCAATGATCAAATGGCCTATGGCTTCCTGGAGGTAGCCGAGGAGCAGGGCATTCAGATCCCCCAGGATATTGCCCTGGTCGGCTTCGATGATAATCTGGTCTCGTCCCATGTTCGCCCCCCGCTGACGACCGTGCGTCAGCCGTTCTCCCAGATGGGGGCGAAGGCGATCGAATTGCTGTTGAAGATGGTCGATCCCGATCATCTGCTGCCACGCGTACGGGCCAGCGAGGGCGAGTGTCACGCCGGGGCAGGGATGAACCCCGAGGCTGTGACTCCCTCTGCTGCTAGCGATGGCTCCGACCATCAGCTACGTGAGTCCGCCGCTCCTTATCGCCCGGGCGGGACCGTTCATATACAACTCGAAACAAGCCTGGTGGTACGAGCGTCAAGTGTACCCGCCTGACGCTAGCTCGCTCGCTCCTGCGCGTGGGACGGCGCTGAGCGTGTGGAGCGCTTTACCCAGCTAACGCTTGTTTGCTCTGCCAGTGTGATCTGTTGGCGTCGCATGGAAGCGTCGCTTTGCCGGAGAACAGTATGTATTGTCATACTGTTGTCCTACTTTCACGAGAGGGCCTCTGAGCTGGGCCTGCTGACTGCAAGCCGGAGCCAAGCCGGCCTGGCTGCCAGCGCTACGGCTTCGATCGTGATCTACGGCCCTCTCTGCCGCTGCTCGACAGGCGGAATGGCCATTTCGGTGGATGGGTGGCTGACTTGGGACGGAGGGTGTGACTGAGTGCTTGCCAGCGTACCACCTGGGCGTGAGGGGGTGAAAGGCTGGCCAGAGCACCGCGGCTACTGGCCGCGATCGCCGGCATGGCGGCTGATGCCGGCACTGCAGCACCGCTCCCGGCTGCGTCTGCTTGCCGGGTGCCTACCAGGGCGCCCCCGGCAGCGCTGGTCTCATGCTCTCTCGATCAGGAGCGTGCTGCCAGCTCAGCTGCGTTGCAGCTGAACTACTCTTCCGCAAGAGAAAGGAGTACTGGATGCGGATACCTCAGCGTAGAGTTCACAGGGATGTTGATGAGTCTGCTCGTTCTGGTGCCGGTTTCCGCCGGTTACCCTTCAAGTGGCTCCTCTTCGCCATCTGTGCCTTGCTGGTCAGTCTCTCGGCTGGCCTGGTCTTTGTGGCTCGTACTGCTCCGCAGGCCCATGCCGCCACCTGGACGCAGGTGTGGGGCGATGAGTTTAACGGACCAGCAGGCTCCCCGCTGGATACCTCACAGTGGATCTACGATATCGGTACTGGCTACGGTACCGGCGAGATCGAGACGACGACCAATAGCACGGCCAACGTGTCGCTGGATGGCAATGGACATCTGGCGATTACGCCGCTGCGCGATGCCAATGGCAATTGGACCTCTGGCCGCATTGAGACGGTCAACGATAGCTTTGCCGCTCCTCCCGGCGGTGAGCTGGAGGTGACTGCCTCGCTGCAGCAGCCCAATGTCTCCGGCAATGCGGCCCTGGGCTATTGGCCCGCTTTCTGGATGCTGGGAACGCCCTATCGCTCCGACCATAACTGGCCGAAGGATGGCGAGATCGACATCATGGAGGATGTCAATGGCCTCAGCTCGGTCTTCGGGACCTTCCACTGTGGAACCTATCCCGGTGGGCCGTGCAATGAGCCGAATGGAATTGGCAGCGGCCAGAAGCCTTGTCCCGGCTGCCAGACTGGCTTCCATACCTATACGGTGATTGTCGATCGCAGCGTCTCGCCGGAGCAGATCCGCTGGTACCTGGATGGCAACAACTACTTTACGGTGAGCGCCAACCAGGTGGATGCCACAACCTGGGCCAATGCGGTTGATCATGCCTTCTTCATCATCTTCGATCTAGCTATTGGTGGTGGCTTCCCGGCGGCCTTCGGTGGTGGCCCCACTTCGGCTACTCAGCCCGGTGTGCCTATGCTGGTGGACTACGTGCGTGTCTATACCGCCAACGGTTCAGCGGTCACGCCGACGGCTACTCCTACCCCCAGCCCAACGCCGACGGCTAGCAGCGGTAGCGGCTTTACTCAGGGCGCCACGACCATCAGCAGCAACCAGGTCCAGTTCTGGTTTCAGCCGAGCGGGTGGACGGCGGGCTATGTGATCCTGCACTATACGGTTCCGGGGCAGGCTCAGCAGAACGTGCAGATGAGCTACAACAGCAGCGCCGGCCAGTGGCAGTATACGGTTAGCGGCGTCAGCTCAGGGCAGACGATTACCTACTCGTTCACCTACCAGAAGAACGGGCTGCAGTACGATACGGGCACCTATACCTATACGGTAGGCTCCTCGGCTGCCACCCCCACGCCGACGCCCACCCCCTCCGGTGGTAGTGGCTTCAGCCAGGGGGTGAACAGCGTGAGTGCTACTCAAGCGCTCTTCTGGTTCCAGCCGAGCGGGTGGACGGCGGGCTATGTGATCCTGCACTACACGATTCCGGGACAGGTTCAGCAGAACGTGCAGATGAGCTACAACAGCAGCGCCGGCCAGTGGCAATACACGGCTGGCGGGATGAGTTCAGGGCAGACGATCACCTACTCGTTCACCTATCAGAAGAACGGGTTGCAGTACGATACGGGCACTTATACCTGGACCCATCCCTGAGTGCTCTCCTCTCCTTCTCACCTGCTCGGCTGAGGTGAGATAGCTTCTTCCTCGTCCGGTGCTGCTCTCTGGCCGGCCAGGGCTGCAGACAGTCAGCGGGTTGTTGGCAGAGGGACAGCACCGGGACGGGGGAAACTGCTACGCTCGGCCCGGTTCGGTTCGGTTCGGTTGGATGGGGGGCAAGGCGAGCCGCTCAGCGCGGTCCGTTCGGGCTGGGTTTAGATATGGCTTCGGATCAGGATCGGGTTAGTTCAGTGGGGCTGACTGGTTCAGCGCCGACCACGATGAGACGATGCTTTGTGCGCTCAATCGACGTCCGATTCGCTTTGCAAGGAGGTACGCTTATGTGCGACAAGTCCGACCTCTCTCGCTCTTCACCACGGCCTCTTTCGCTGCTCGGCTGGGGACGCGCCGCACTCTCCCTGCTGGCGCTGAGCTTGCTGGTGTTGCTGGCGGCCTGTGGCCAGGGCGGCTCTAGCAGCTCATCTAATAAGACCCATGTTCTGACGGTTGTGCCCAGCCCGAAAGGCGACTTTACCAACGGCTTTAGCCCCTATTCGGCGAACGCGAACTATGGTTCACAGGGCATGATCTATGAGACGCTGCTCTTCTTTAACCGTATGAATAGCCAGATCACGCCCTGGCTGGCACAAAGCTACGACTTCTCCAGCGACGCCAAAACGCTGACTTTCCATCTGCGTCCTAATGTGAAGTGGTCTGATGGTCAGCCCTTCACCTCGGCGGATGTCGTCTTTACGCTGCAGATGCTCAAGCAGTATCCAGCAGCGGATGGAAATGGTCTCTGGCAATATATTCAGAGCGTCCAGGCTCCCGACGACCAGACGGTCACGGTGACTTTGAAGGAGCCTTATACGCCGATCCTGTGGTATTTGGCCGGCCAGACCTGGATTGTCTCGAAGCATGAGTATGCCAGCGCCGGCGACCCAACCAAGTTCGTTGATGCTAATCCGGTCGGCACTGGCCCCTTTATGCTCAAGTCCTTCTCGCCGCAGTTGATCACGCTCAAGAAGAACCCCAATTATTGGCAGCCTGGTAAGCCGGCAGTCGACGAGATCCGTTATCCGGCCTTCGATTCCAACACGAGCGCTGAGCTGCTGCTCAGCCGCGGTGATGTCGATTGGACGGGCCTCTATACGCCCAATATCGAGCAGACCTATGTTGCGAAGGACCCCGCTCATAATCACTATTGGTTCCCCAACCGCAACATTGTGATGCTGTATTTGAATACGGCGAAGGCGCCGTTCAATCAGTTGGCGGTGCGGCAGGCCATCAGCGCGGCCATCGACCGCGAGCAGATCTATAAGGTGGCTGAGAGCGGCTACGAGCCGGTAGCCAGCCCGACCGGCCTGGTGCTGCCCGAGAACCAGAGCTTCCTGAATCCGAAGTACGCCAATGTCTCCTTTGCGAAGGACCCCAACAAGTCGCAGCAGCTACTTGAGAGCGCCGGTTTCCATAAGGGGGCGGATGGCATCTATGTCGATAGCAGTGGCAAGAAGATGTCGTTCCAGATCAACGTTGTGACTGGCTGGACCGACTGGGTGACGGCGGTCCAGATCATTGCCAACAATCTGAAGGCGATCGGCATCGATGCCAAAGTGAATTCGATTTCGTTCAACGCTTACTACAGCGCCCTGCAGATGGGCAACTACGATATGGCGATCTCCTGGACGAACCCGGGACCGACGCCCTTCTACCTCTACAATTCGCTGCTGAATAGTACCAATAGCGCGCCGCTGGGAAAGCCAGCTCCTTCCAACTGGGAGCGCTGGATGGACCCGACGACCGATAAGTTGCTGGCTCAGTATGCGACGACCACAGATCAGACCAAGCAGCAGGAGGCTCTCTATGGTCTGCAGCAGATCATGGTCGAGCAGCTCCCGAGCATCCCGCTGGTCTATGGCGCGACGTGGTATGAGTACAGCAGCCGCAATTTCACGGGCTGGCCGGATAAGAACAACGCCTACGCTTCACCGGCTCCCTTCGACTTCCCCGATGCCGAAGTGGTGGCCTTGAATCTGAAGCCCGTTGCCTGAAACCCCGTGCGTAGGCGAGGTGAGGGGGCCGATCGGGTGCGGTCCTCTCACCTCCCTCCGCATCGGCCTGGCTCGCCTGGCTTCCTGCTGTCGCCCCTTCTCCTCCAGGGAGGACAATCGGCCAGGCCGTCAGGCTCGCTCGCCGCTTCCGCTCCATCAGTCAACAGCGGCTAAATACGGAACAGTCACATAGAATAATAAACAATAAAACAGGTAAGAGGAGAGCAAAGCGGGAGGACCACAGACGAACAGGAGGGCAGACCGGCCTCTCCGCTGCAGTCAGACTAGACGAGATGTACGGGCATACAGAGGTAACGGACAGGCAATCGGGTTTACCTTAGTAATAATAAGGAATAACTTTGGCCAACACCCGGCAGCGTGCGCCAACGCTCTCGGCGGCTGGTGAGCCGTTCCCTCACCGTCGTTGCTGCGTGCGGCGCCGCCTCTCTCGGCTGGGAGGAAAGGGGACCCAGATGAGGCATTTACTGCGCCGCCTCGGCTTCTACTTGGTGGCCCTGTGGGCCTCGATTACGCTGAATTTTATCATCCCGCGCCTGATCCCAGGTGATCCGGCAGGGGCCTTGATGGCACGCTTCCAGGGACGTATGACGCCCCAGGCGATCCATGCTCTGGAGCTGCAATTTGGTATCACGCATGATCCACTCTGGGTGCAGTATTTCCAGTACCTGGGAAGTCTGCTTCACGGCGATCTTGGAACCTCTTTTACCTACTTCCCTACGCCAGTGGCAACGGTCCTGGCTCAAGAGCTGCCCTGGACACTGGCCCTCGTCGGGACCTCCGTGCTGATCAGCTTTCTCCTGGGGTCGTTGCTCGGCGTCTTGATCGCCTGGAGACGCGGCTCGTTTCTTGATAATGTGCTGCCGCCTTTCTTAACCTTTTTCTCGGCTATTCCCTACTTCTGGCTGGCCCTGATTGCGCTCTATGTGCTGGCCTACACCCTGAACTGGTTCCCGTTGCACGGCGGCTATGATACGTCCTTGACGGTCGCGCTGACCCCCGATTTCTTGTTGAGCGCGCTGCAGCATGCCCTGCTGCCAGGCTTCACGATTGTTCTGGCCTCGATCGCGGGCTGGATGCTTGGGATGCGCAACGCCATGATTACAACGCTGACCGAGGACTACGTATTGCTGGCCGAGGCCAAGGGGCTTAACGAGCGTCGCGTGATGTTCTCCTATGCGGCCCGCAATGCGATCCTGCCGAACGTCACTGGCTTTGCTCTCTCGCTGGGCTTTGTGGTGGCTGGTTCGCTGCTGACAGAGGTGGTCTTCTCCTACCCAGGAGTGGGCTTCGCCTTGCTGCAGGCTGCTCAAAATTCGGATTACCCGCTACTTCAGGGCATTTTCCTGCTGATCGCGCTGGCGGTACTGGGCGCCAATTTCCTGGCGGACCTGGTCTATCTGGTGCTTGATCCACGCGTGCGCTAGCGGCGTGGAGGGCAAGCGCGGCTGAAAAAACAATAGAACGGAATGGACGAATGAGAGCCGTGACACGAGAGAGAAGGAGTGATTGAGCATGGCCATGCTACCGCAATCTCCAGAGCCGGTGGCGGCACCGACGGGCCAGCCACAGGAACCAGGCAGCACAGCCGCAGCAGAGGGGGCCGCGCCGCCAGCTCCGGGAGGCCTGCCGGCTGCTTTCGCTGCAGAGCGTCCCTGGATGACGCTTTGGCGTATCTTCACGCTGAATCGCAAGGCGATGGTAGGGATGTGCATTGTGGGGTTCTTTTTCCTGGTGGCGATCTTCGGGCCGTTCTTTATCCATACCGACCCGAGCGCACTATCGAACGATGTGCTGATGCCGCCCTCGCCCAAGCACTGGCTGGGAACGACTCAGACCGGTCAGGACATTTTCAGTCAGTTGGTGGTGGGCACGCGCGTTTCGATTCTCTGGGGGATGGCCACAGGCCTGGTGGTGACGGCCATTTCGGTGTTGGTGGGGCTGTGCGCCGGCTACCTGGGCGGGGTCATCGATGAGGTGCTCTCGCTGCTGATCAATGTCTTCCTGGTGCTGCCGAGTTTCCCGCTGGCGGTGCTGCTGGCCGCCTATGTGCCCTTCAAGGGGCCGCTGACTGTGGCCGTGGTGATTGCCCTGACAAGCTGGGCCTATCAGGCCCGTGTGCTGCGTGCGCAGACGCTGTCGCTGCGCCGGCGCGATTTTGTAGAGGCGGCCCGCTCCAGCGGCGAATCAACCTGGCGCATTATCTTCTTTGAGATTTTCCCGAACGAGATCGCGATCGTGGCCGCTGGTTTTGTGGGCACGGCGATCTACGTGATTCTGGCGGCTGCCGGCCTGGAGTTCCTGGGGCTGGGCGATGTGACAGTCGTCGACTGGGGCACGATGTTCTACTGGGCCCAGAATAACGATGCCTTGCTCCTGGGGGCCTGGTGGTGGTTTGCGGCCCCGGGCCTGTGTATCGCTCTGCTGGGGGCCGGGCTGGCCTTGATCAACTTCGGCATCGATGAGGTGGCCAATCCCCGTTTGCGCAGCGAGGCGCGACCCAGTAAGCGCCTGCTGCGCCAGATGCTGGCGCGCTCTGTCGGCGCTGGCGCTGGGACGGGAGCGGCTCCTCTCGGTGCCTCTCGTAGCCTTGGCTAGGCCGGCGCCGCGCCGACTGGCCACCCACTCTCTCTTATCTGAGAGATCTAATATTCCCGAGAGGATAGAGAACAGGAGAACGCATGACGAGTATCCCCACTGTCTCGTTCCAGGCGGTAGAGGACCTGGCTGCGCGCTTCCCCGCGGGCTTCTTCTGGGGAGCGGCGACATCTTCGTATCAGGTGGAGGGGGCGGTCGCTGAGGATGGCCGCGGTCCCTCGATCTGGGATGACTTTTCGGCCACGCCGGGCAAGGTCGCCGATGGTCAGAGCGGCGCACTCGCGGCGGATCATTACCATCGCTATCGCGAGGATGTGGCGCTGATGGCGCGCCTGGGCTTGAATGCCTATCGCTTTTCTATTGCCTGGCCGCGCGTGCTGCCCGAGGGACGTGGCACGGTCAATCAGGCGGGCCTGGATTTCTATGATCGCCTGGTCGATGCGCTGCTGGAAGCCGGCATCCAGCCGTTTGTGACGCTCTATCACTGGGATCTGCCTTCGGTGCTGGAGCGTGAGGGGGGCTGGCGTGTGCGCTCGACGGCTTATGCTTTTGCCGACTATGCTGAGGTGGTGACGCGCCGGCTCGGTGATCGTGTCTTACATTGGATGACGCTCAATGAGCCGTGGTGTAGCGCCTATCTGGGGTATGGGGTGGGTGTGCATGCGCCCGGCCTGCGCGATCGGCAGGCGGCGGTCGACGCCGCTCATCATCTCTTGCTGGCCCACGGGCTGGCCCTGCCTCGCATGCGGGCTGTCTTGCCCGCGCAGGCTCAGATTGGGACTGCTCAGGTGCTGGTGAAGGTCTATGGGGCCGATGAGCGCCCAGAGACGCAGCGCGATGTGGCCCTGGCCCATGCGTTCTCAAATCGCTGGTTCCTTGACCCTCTCTACCGCGGGTGCTATCCCGAGGGCCTGTTTGCGGCTCTGGGCCTGAATCCGCCTCCGATTGAGGAGGGCGATCTAGAGCTGATCGCGGCTCCTCTGGATTTTCTGGGGGTCAATAATTATTCGCGCATGCTGGTGCGTGGTTCTCCTGAGCCGCCGCTGGCTGATCAGTGTCGCACGGTCTCGCCGGTTCCTAATGCCTGCTATACTGATATGGCCTGGGAGATCTTCCCCCAGGGCCTGCGCGATCTGTTGCTCGATGTGAGCCGCGATTATCCGGTGCAGCGGCTCTATGTGACGGAGAATGGGGCGGCCTTCCCCGACGAGTGGGATGGCGGCGAGACGGTTCATGATCCGCGCCGCGTGGCCTACCTGGCGTCATATATTAGCGCCTGCGCCGAGGCCCTTGAGCAAGGAGCGCCGCTCTGTGGCTATTTTGTCTGGTCCCTGCTCGATAATTTCGAGTGGGCCGAGGGCTACCGCAAGCGCTTCGGTATCGTCTATGTGGACTATGCGTCGCAGCGGCGGGTGATTAAGGAAAGCGGCCACTGGTATGCAGCGCTCCTGCAAGCGTTCCGGTCGCGCTGTCGCTAGGACTGGCGCCGGCCTGCGCTTGGGCGGCTGCCGACGGTAGCTGGCGCTCCGCCCTGCCGGCTTGCCGCTGCTGAGGCCGGACTGAGTGAGCGGGCCGCCAGAGAAGAGCAGATTGTCCCATGTTGTCCCTGTGCTTGCTTTCCCTCCCCAGAAGCCTGGGTCCTCGCAGGCAGGCGAAGGCCCAGGCTTGAAAGGCGCCGGTGGGAGACTGTCCTCTCTCGCTCAGGCGCCTTTCTTTGCTGCTACTGACTACGATGCCTTTGCCGCTTGCCTGCTTACTCTCCCGCCTTCTCTCTCCCCTACGTTGGGCCAGTGCTCTCACGCTGTGAGCTGTCCCGCCTGGCCTTATCAGAGGCATCTGCTAAAGCTGGCGCTCCCACGCGTTTTTATTTGATGCCGATTATAGAGTAATATCACTCATAAAAAGGGAGTTGCTCACTACTGGACTAGCTATGCTGCCTTGTGAGGCTTGGAGGGACTTGTTTTATGGCCGCTGGTGATTGGTATCTGTTGCAAAAGCCGGAATTTGTGCGTGCCTTGCAAACTCTCGCGCCGAAGGAGGTTCGTCTTGTCATTGAGAAACTGAATCTGCTGCTGCAGGACCCTTCTCCCGATGGCCACACGCGCTGTCATGTGCGCCATATGGGGGTACCGCTCTATCGCCTGCGCTGCGGCGCCTACCGTATTTTTTATCGTTTCGAGCGCCCGTACATCTGTGTGCTGGCGTTGCGGCGCCGTGATCAGGACACCTACAGCGGAGAGCTGGATGCCGCTCTGCCGGACGGCGCTGCTGTCCCGCCTCTGGTGGCTAATGCGGCGGCTGAGGCAGTCGTCCCCCAGGCGGAGACGGCGCCCTCCGCCTATTGGGAGCGCTGGCTTGCTCCTCAGCCTCCGCCCAGTCGCCCGCTGCCCGAGCCAATTACGCCAGAATTGCTGAGGCTGCTCAGTATCCCGCCGGAATTTCATGCGCGTCTGCTACCAATTAAGACGCAGGAGGAGTTACTGGACTGCCCGGGCGTCCCCGATGAGTATCTGCTGCTGATCGATCAACATATGTTTGAGCGCCCGCTGGTTGCGGTGCTTCAGCAGCCGGACTATCTGCTCAGCGATGTTGAGGATCTGCTGCGCTATCGCGAGGGGGAGCTGGCCGGGTTTTTGTTGCGCCTCTCGCCCGAGCAGGAAAGCTATGTGACGCGCGGCCTGCGCTCAGGCGGTCCAACCCTGCTGAAAGGCGGGCCGGGCACGGGCAAGAGCACGATCGCGCTCTACCGTGTACGCGCTCTGCAGGAGGAGCTGCGCCGCCAGGGACGTGCTGAGATGCGCTTGTTGTTGACAACCTATACAAATGCTCTGGTGCGCTCGTGTGAGCAATTGCTGCGCCAGCTTCCTGGGGTGGATATGCGCTGCGTGGAGGTGCAAACGGCGGATCGCTTGATTTATCAATTGCTCGATGGGCTGGGAGAGCCGCCCAGACCCCTGACCGCCCCCGAGGAGCAGCAGCTCTTTGGGGAGGCCCTGGAACGGGTGCGCCTGGCGGGATCGGCGAGCGAGCGACAGCCGCTAGGCCAACTGTTGGAGCGCCTGGGACCGGAATATCTCCGGCGCGAGCTGACGCAGGTCATTATGGCGCGCCAGATTGGCTCATTGGAGGAGTACTTGCAGGCTCCGCGCCCGGGCCGGCGCGTGGCGCTCTCGCCTCAGCAGCGCCGCGCGGTTTGGGCGCTCTATGAGGCTTTCGTGGCGCTGCTGGGCCAGTACGGTAGGGAGACCTGGCAGCAGGTGCGGGCTCGCGCTGCAGCCTGGGCCGCTGCTGGGCTGCTGCCGCCCTGCTACGATGCGGTCATTGTCGACGAGGCCCAGGACCTCGATCCGGCGGCTCTGCGCCTGCTGGTGTCGCTCTGTCGCGATCCGCGGCTGCTCTTTATTACAGCGGATGCCAATCAATCGATTTATGGCAATGGCTTCTCCTGGACGGATGTTCACGAGTGGCTGCGCTTCCGCGGGCGGACGAGCGTACTCACGGTCAATTATCGCTCGACGCGCGAGATTGGCGAGGCGGCGCGGGCCTATCTACGGGCCCAGGCGGCTGGCGAGCTGGATGGGGAGAGGGAGTCGTACGAGCGGCGCTATGAACATAGCGGGCCGGTGCCGGCCCTGCGGCGCGTGGCCTCGCGAACCGAGGAGGTCGATCTGTTACGGCGCTTTCTGCCGGCGGCGGCCCATGAGCTGCGGCTAGGGATCGGGGCCTGTGCGGTCCTGACGCCGACGGTGCGGGCCGGTCAAGTGCTGGCTGAGGAGCTGAGGGCCCAGGGCGTGCCGGCGCGCTTCATGCGGGGCCAGGAGCTGGATCTGCAGGCGGCGGGGGTGAAGGTCCTGACGCTGCAGTCGGCGAAAGGGCTTGAGTTTCCTGTGGTGGCCCTGGCTGGCTTTACCGAGGGCGGCTGGCATCAGCGGGCGCTGGCGGCGCCGAGCGAGGAGGAGCGCGATGAGCTGCTGGCTATCGACCGGCGCACGCTCTTTGTGGGAATGACGCGCGCCATGCGGGCGCTGCTGGTAGTGATGCCCCAGGCGTCTAATTCGCCCCTACTCGAAGGCTTCGATAGCGCCTATTGGAATGTGGCCTGAGCGGGAGTGAGAACGCCTGTTCCCAGCGAGGCGGCTGAAAGCTGGTCTTTCGTTGGCGGTTGTCGCACGGTGCGCGGTGTACTACAATACAGCTAACAAGGGCAGGAGCGCGCTGTGATAAGCCGGTTCCTGCCTGCAGCGCTGCTTTGATGGGCTGGTTTCTGCTATGAAAGAGGAGCATTCTGGGCTCTCGTCGGTGCCCTCTTCCGGGGGAGGGGAGTCAGGCGCCGCCGCTCCTTCGGCGCACCTGGCCCGGATCTACTGGCGGCTACTGGCGGTCTATGGTGAGCCGGAGTGGCGGCCTTCTGGTGATCCCCTGGGCGAACTGGTCGGGACGATTCTGTCGCAGCATACTTCGGATGTCAATTCGGAGCGGGCTTATGCCCAACTACGGGCGGCCTTCCCATCCTGGGAGGCCCTGCGTCAGGCGCCGACCGAGCAGGTGGCGGCGACGATTCGCTGTGGCGGCCTGGCCAATCTGAAGGCGCAGCGCATTCAGGAGGTCCTCAATGAGTTACGGCGTCAGCAGGCCGAGATCGCGGCTGAGAGGGCCGCGGTGGCCGCCTTGGATCTGGAGGCCTTTTTGACAGCCGAGCTGCGGCGTCGAAGTCCGCTGGAAGCCTGGCAGTATTTGCGTCGCCTGCCCGGCGTTGGTCCGAAGACGGCGGCCTGTGTGCTGCTGTTCGCCTTGGGCTGGCCGGTGATGCCGGTGGATACGCATGTTCATCGCGTGGCGCGTCGGCTCGGTCTGATCGGGCCAAAGGTGAGCGCGGAGCAGGCGCATGTCTTGCTAGGGGAGATGACGCCGCCGGCCTGGGTCTATGCGCTGCATGTCAATCTGATCCGCCACGGACGACGCGTCTGCCTGGCCCAGCGCCCGCGTTGTCCCGGCTGTCCTTTGCTGGACGAGTGCCGCTATGCTGGCAGCAGGCTGGCCGCTGAGGAGCTGGCCAGCGCCTCTGTCGCCGGCGGCCTCCCCACCGATGATGAGTCGCTGGCCGAACGCGGTTGAGCCGGTTGTCCTCCTTTCCCTGGCGCGCTGCTCAGCCCCAGGCCAGGCGGGGCGGGGCTCAGGGGACGGCGCGAGGCTGCGTGCGGATTGCTGACCGAGAAGGAGTGGTCGATGGCCTCAAGTCAGGATTGGAGCCAGATTATTCACCAAAGCGAGAGTGAGCGCTTTGTGGGCCGTCAGCAGGAGCTGGCGCTGTTTTTGCAGGAACTGCTCCGTGAGCCGCCACGCACGCTGATCTTTTATCTGACCGGTCAGGCTGGCGTTGGTAAGACGACCCTCCTGCGCCGCTATCAGGCGCTGGCCCGTGAACAGGGCTTTCTGGTCGCCGAGTGCGATGAGCGGCAGCGCGATGTTCTGGCGGTGCTGGGGCATCTGGCGGCTCAGTTCGAGATGCGCGGCCTGCATCTGAAGGCATTTGAGGAGCGCCATCGGCTCTACTATCAGCGCTTGCATGAGATTGAGTCTGATCCCCAGGCGCCGCGCGGGCAGGGGGGACTGCCGGTGCGCACGTTGCTGCGCATGGCTTTTCTGGCGGGCGAGCTGTTGCCGGTGGTCGGTCCGGCTATCTCTTATCTGTCGCTGGAGGAGGTCGAGGAGCTGGCCAGCGAGTGGGGGCGCTATCTGTTGCGCAAGTTGGGCAATCGAGAGGAGATCGAGCTGTTGCGCGATCCTGAGTCGGTGCTCAGCCAGCTCTTTTTTGCCGATCTCAATCGGGTGGCCGAGCGCTGGCCGGTGCTGCTCTGTCTCGATAATCTGGAGGCGACGCGCCCGGCGCTGTTCGACTGGCTGCTGCGGCTGCCCGAGTACCGGCCCTCGGGACGCATTCGCCTGGTGCTGGCCGGACGCGAGCCGCTTGACAGAGAATGGGGCATTCTGCGCCCTGTGACGCGAGTCATTCGCCTGGACGTCTTTACGGAGGAGGAGGCCGAGGCTTTCCTTGACCTCTATCATGTGCGCGATCCGCTGCGGCGCCAGGAAATTATCGAGGTCTCTGGCCGGCTACCGGTGCTGATGAGCTGGCTGGCGGCGCCGCGCGAGACAGGGGCGGCCTACCCGGTGCTGCCGGCCAGCGATATGGTAGAGCGCTTCTTGCGCTGGGTCAATGATCCGGCGCTGCGTGAGGCGGCTCTGCTGGGGGCGCTGCCGCGGATGCTCAATCGCGATGTGCTGGCTTACCTGCTGCGCTGTGCGCTGGGAGCGCAGGCGCCGCATGTGGAGCGAATCTTTAGCTGGCTGGTCGGGCTACCGTTCGTGAGCGAGCGCGGCGAGGGCTGGCGCTATCATTCGGTGGTGCGGCGCATGATGCTGGAGTATCTGCGCCGTCGCAGCCCTGCCGAGTATCGCGAGCTGCATGCCTGCCTGGCGACCTTCTACCGCCAGCAGCGCGATGCCCTCTATGAGCCGGGGCGCGAGTATTGGCAGGCGGCCCGCTGGCAGGAGGGGACGCTGAACGCGCTTTATCATGGGTTGATCGCCGATGCCGGCAAGTACTGGGGGGAGTTGTTGGAGTGCTTTACGCTGGCGCTCTATCAGGAGCGACGCTTTGCGACGCGCCTGGTGGAGATGGCGACCCTGGAGGAGGTGCGGCGCGATCTGGAGCGGACCCAGCGCGAGCTGTTGGAGTTGATGCAGGCCGGGCTGCGGGCAATGGAAGAAGGCGATTGGGCGACAGGCCTGCGCCTCTTCGATCGGCTCTGTCAGGATCAGGCTTTGTCGCCGCGGGCGCGGGCGGCGGCCTACTTTTTTCGCGGACGGGTCCAGCGCTACCGCCAGGCCTATACCGAGGCCCTGGCCGATCACAGCCAGGCGATCGCTCTGGATGCCTCTAATGTCTGGGCCTTTGTGGAGCGCTCGCGCGTGCTGCGACGGTTGCGACGCTACTCTGAGGCGCTAGAGGATCTGTCGCGGGTGTTGGAGCTGAATCCGTTCGATGCGCGTTCCTGGGCCAGCCGTGGCCAGGTTTATACGCGGCTGGGCCGCTATGAGGAGGCGCTGCAGGATTATGAGCGCGCTTTAGCGCTGGACGAAGGCTATGTTTGGGCTTTGGTGCATCGGGCGGAGGTCCATCGCCTGCGGGGCCACTATGAACAGGCGCTAGCCGATCTTGAGCGCGCTTTAGCGCTGAATCCGCAGGAGGTGCGGGCCTTGGGCGAGTACGGCGAGGTCTATCGGCTGTTGGGCCGCTACGGGGAGGCGCTGGGGTGCCTGGAGCAGGCGCTGAGCCTGCGACCAGACTATGCCTGGGCGATCGCCTGTCGCGGGCAGGTCTATGCGGCGCTGGGCCGCCGTCAGGAGGCTCTGGCGGATCTGGAACGGGCCTTGTCTCTTGATCCGGCGCTGGAGTTGGCGGCCTCCGTTCGCACGGCGCTGCTGGCCTCTGAGGAAGGGGCTGCGGTCTGGGAGGAGGCGAGCGAGCCGGGTGGTCCCACGATGGAGCCGCTGGACATCTCCAGGCCGGGGCTGTCGACGACGCCCACGCTGCCGCTCCCGCTGGAGGAGAGCGAGACGCAGCGGCGCGAGGGCGGGCCGGCTTCGGCGGCGCCTCCCCTGGAGGAGCCACCGCAGCGCTGAGGAGCCGTGTTCTCTGAGCCCCTCCTATCTGGCAGCTTGCTTTGGCCTGCCGGGTTGCCCTGTCTTCTGTCTTTTGCCTCTTCTCTTCTTCGCTCTTCCTTCCGGTTGGGGGCCTGCGGGTCCGGCGCTCAGCCGGGGTCGGCCTCGCTCTCTGGCTCTGCGGCGACCTCGGGGACCGGTAGCCCGAAGAGGCGCATGATGGTGAGGGCGTTGGTGGTCGGGCAGGGGCCGGGCCGCAGGCGGTAGTCGAAGACCATTGCTCCGTCGCGGATCTCCTCGCGAAAGTGGTAGTTGCTGATCCCCGGGATGGCGTCGGCGAGCCGTGTTAAGTCGAGGTCGTGGGTGGCCAGCAGGCCGGCGCAGCGCGGTGCGGCGGCGGCCAGGGCCCGCAGGTAGGCGCGGCTGCCAATGCGCCGCTCGCGGTTGTTGGTGCCGCGGAAGATCTCGTCGATGAGGAAGAGCAGGGGCGCGGCGGCGGGCCGTTCGACGGCGTCGAGCAGGGCGCGCAGGCGCCGCACTTCGGCATAGAAGTAGGAGGCGCCTTCGGTCAGGGCGTCGTTGATGCGCATGCAGGCGAAGAGGCGGAGCGGTGTCAGGCGCAGACGCCGGGCGTTGACTGGCGCGCCGGCGTTGGCCAGGACCAGGTTGATGCCGACGGTGCGGAGAAAGGTGCTTTTGCCGGCCATATTAGAGCCTGTGATAATGGCGATGGCCCCGCCCTGCTGGAGGGCGAAGTCGTTGACGACCTTGCGGTCCGGTGGTAACAGGGGATGGCCGAGGCCCTGGCCTTCGTAGAGGAGGGAAGGCACCTGGCCGCTGGGCGAGGGGCCAGGCGGGCCGGGCGTGATGAATTCGGGGAAGTGGTAGTCGGGGTTGAGGTCGGCAAAGGTGGCGAGCGAGCAGAGTGCCTCTAGCTCAAACCAGGTCTCCAGCCAGCGCGGCATCTGCTGGGCCAGGCGGGCTTTCCAGGCGTTGAGGCGCAGGGCGATGAGAAATTCCCAGGGAGACCAGAGGTGAAGGAGGAGCAGCAGCAGGCGGTTTTGTCCAAGGGAGGCCAGGCTGAGCAGGAGCGCGAGGTGGCGCAGGGCGCGCGCCGGGCTGAGCTGGCCGGCGGTAAAGGGCTGGCAGAGCTGCTGCAGGTGCGGCTGCCTGGGGAAGCGCCGCCGTTCGAGGTAGGCGAAGGTGGCGCGGAGCTGGGCGCAGGTGCTTTGCAGTTCGAAGGCTTCGTCGAAGAGGTCGCCGGCATCGCGGCGCCGCCACAGGAAGAAGAGGAGGCTGAGCGCGGCCCCGATGGGCCACCAGGGCGGCAGGTGCAGCCAGAGCTGACCGGCCAACAGGAGCAGGGTGGCAAGGTTAAGGGTGCTCATGATAGCCAGGCTCTGGATCAGGCGCGGGTTGGGCGGCTCTTGTTGCAGGCGACGTAGAAGCTGCTCGCTGCGCAGGACGCTGCGCTGAGCGGCGGCCAGGCGGGTTTCGATCTGCAGGCGGTTGCGGAAGAGGCGCAGGGGAGCCAGTTCGGCGACAAGGGCTTGTCGGCGCAGGATGCTGCTCAGGTCGGGATCTTCGACGAGCAGCCAGCGCTTGAGCAGGTGGCTGCCCTGGCGTGTGCTGGCCGTGTTGAGCAGGCGGTGAAGCGAGCGCGGGCCGCTGATGTCCAGGTCGAGATCGAAGGGGTGGTCTGGCTGGCGTTCGCTGCCCTCCGGCTCGGGCGGCAGGGGGGCGATGGCGGACCAGTCGAGGCGCAGCCGCGCTTGCTGGTCGCGGAGCAGGTGCGAGAGGAGGCGCAGGCGGCTGAGGTGGCTTTCGAGGCGCCGGTGGCGGGCGGCGACGCCGCCGAAGAGAAGGAGGGCCAGGCTGAAGCTGAGCAGGCCGAGCCACCAGTGGAGGGCCAGGCCGAGGGCGAGGCCCAGGGCCAGGCCGGCGGCGAAGATGGCGACTCGCAGCCAGGAATAGCGGTTACTGCGCGCGTCGAGGCGGGCGATGTGGCGCTGGAGGCGCGCGTCGTGGCGTTGCAGGGCCTTGAGGCGCGCGGCTTTAGCTGGGTGCATGAGGGCTGCTCCTCCGAATCGCTGTCTGGATGTAGTGTAGTCGCTGCCTGAGCGGCTTGCTCCGTCTGGAGAGCGGGCCGCCGCGCTGACCGGGCTGGGGGAGCTGGCGCGGGTTGGCCGGGTCAGGTCAGGCCGGGCCAGCTCTGCTCAGGTCAGCAGAGGATGTGGCAGCCGGGTGCGCGCTGGCTGGAGGCCAGGCGGAAGGTGTGGCAGCGGCAGAGTGGCAGGCGCGGGCGCGGTGCGCGCCGTGTCTGCTCTTCGATCAGATGATAGCGCGCCTGGCAAGAGGGTGGCGAAAAAGAAGTCCCCGCCCTGGGAGGGGGCGAGGACTTCCGCAACGAAGAGAGGAGGCTTGGGAGGTGGCCGCTCAGCCAGGAACGTGCTGGGACGCCGGCTAGACTGTGGCAGGCCCTCCGCTGTGGCTCCGGCGGCGTCAGGGCATGTGATCCACTGTGCCGGGAATGGGAATGATTGTCTCGCTACCGTCGCGGCCGGTGATCACAACGCCGATGCCGGCCCGGGGAGCCAGGCGCCACCAGCGGCGGATCTGCTCTTCATCGGTGGTGGCGCAGGTGAGCGCAGGGACACGCGGGTGAGGGACTGCGACGCAGCCAGGCTGCGCGCAGGCACAGTTGCCGTCGGGCTGGCGCTCGTAGAGCGGTACGACGCGCCAGCCGTGCCGGGCGTAGGAGAGCGCGTACTCTAGCAAGCGGCTCTTGTCAAGTGCGATATGGCGTTCGAGGCAGGTCGCCATCAGAGCAGCTCCTTTGCGCTAGTGCGGCGGAAACGCAGAGAGACAGACGACCAGATTGAGCGTGAAGCCTGGACCCGAGCCAGGGCTAGCCAGGCCCCGATCGATCTTCCTGCCGGTTCCTTTGGCTGCTGGGAGGCCTGGCAGGGGATGCCATAAGCAGCTCTGGAGATCCCGCTGTGCAGGTTTTGTGGCGCGGGTCTCGCCTGGCTCGTCGCCTCGACCACACCGGCCCCTCCGGCGGAGCCCCCACTCCGCCGGAGCCGGTGGGTGCAGCCTTCCGGTAACCAGAAGGATTACTTATATTGTACGAGGTGCACCAAATATATGTTTGTCGATCTATGGCCGTTGCTGGCAGTGGGGCCGGGCTGGTGGGTGGCTGCCGCTGGTGACGGTGGTGAGTGGCGGGCCGGAAGGGGCGGATGTGCGATGAGCGGGGGCTGCGAAGGGGGTGGCGCTGAGGAAATCTCGCGCCGGGAAGGCCTCTCTGAGGGGCTGATTCGAAACTCGGCGGCTGCCCTCGGGCAAAACGGTGGAATGCTGGCCGTTTTGGGCGGTAGACAAGGCTCTTTTGCCTGTGGTATACTCAAAAACGTAGTTGTGCCTCTTCGAAACTCGCCCCTTGCGGCTTGCAGAAAACGAGTTTCGAGAAAGGTTGGGGAACGATATATTTTTGAGAGAGGGGGAGCGCGAAAAACGAGCCTCTCAGAGGCCAAAATTGGGGATTGCGTGTAAGTACAAGTTAGAGCAACTGTGCGCAGTTGCAGAGGGGACGATCCGCGAGAGGATACTGAAAGGAGAGGATACTGTAAGCTACATTGCACCGCTTGACTGATCTGCCGACAGGACCAGGCATTCACGCCTGCCTGCCTGTGTCCGTATACGAGGCCGGGGAGGGCTTTCGTCTATGACACACGATCAGAAGCCTGGCGAGGATGGCCGGCGCGAGCTGGCCGGCGGTCGCATTGGCAATTATCGCTTGCTGCGCCGCCTCGGTCGCGGCGGCTTCAGTACGGTCTATCTGGCTCGCCATCTGATTCTGCAGTCTCGCCCCCCCGTGGCCCTCAAACGCCTCCTGACTCCGCTCGATTCTCCACGGGCGCGCTCCCTCTTTCTCGAAGAGGCCCGCTTGCTGGAGGAACTCCGCCATCCCCATATTCTGCCGCTGATCGATGCCGGCATCGATGATGAGGGCTTCCCTTATCTGGTCACGCTTTACGCCGCCGGCGGCTCGCTGCGCGACCGCTTGCGCCGCGCCAGCGGGCGCCCGCTCCCCCTGGAGGAGGCCCTCGCGATCGTGGCCCAGGTCGGGAAGGCCCTCCAGTACGCCCATGAGCGCGGGGTGGTCCACCGCGATCTGAAGCCCGAAAATGTGCTCTTCACCGATCACGGCGAGGCCCTGTTAGCCGATTTCGGCATCGCTGTCTTGCTCGGCTCGCGTAGCCTGGAAAGGGCAAGCGTGAGCGGCACGCCCGCCTATATGGCCCCCGAGCAGTTCCGCGGCCAGGTCTCCCGCCAGAGCGATCAGTATGCCCTGGCTTGCCTGATGTATGAGCTGTGTACGGGCCATCGCGTCTTTGAGGATCAGGATGCGCTGGTGTTGATGTATCGCCATACGCAGGAGGAGCCTCGCCCGCCTCGGGTCTATAATGCGCATTTGCCACCGCCAGTGGAGGCGGCGATCTTGCGCGGGCTGGCAAAGGAGCGCTCGGCACGCTATCCCGATGTGCTGAGCTTTGTGCGGGCTTTGCACGCTTTCCGCCCCTTCGGCGGCCCCAGCCCGGATCTGGGGGCCACCGCGCTGATGGCCGGGGCCGATGAGGAGGCGCCGCTCTCCCCAGAGGACGGCCCCGCCGCGGATCTGGAGGACGATACGGGCTACGATGCTCCTCTGTGGGACGCGGCGCCGGAGGAGGCAACGCTCTGGCGCGCCGGCAGCCACCAGGATCAGGGCCGGACCCCTCTGGAGCCTGCCGCCCACTACGAGGAGCTTCCGCCGCAGACGGCTACGGTCGAGAGCGGTGAGGGCGAGACGCTGGCAACGCGCTCGCTGGGGACCGATTGGGAGTGGGCCACGCCTCTGTCGGCTGGCGCCGCGCCGGCAGAAAGGGCGCTTGAGGCCGATCCCAGTGGGCTGGGAGAGGCCCGGTATGACCACGCGCCGGCGGCTGGGGAGCATTGGACTCCTCTCGCCCCAGGCTATGGGCCGGCCCGGTCTCGCGTCGCTCCCGGTAAGGGCATACTTGAACAGCAGTCCGGTCCTGCGCTCGTCTCGTCGCCCGCTGCGGCTGATGGCCCTTCGATTATTGAGCTGCCTCGCCCGTCGCGTGCGGCGTCCGCCACACGCTCGCGCCGGCTCGCGCCCGGGACGACTCAGGGCCGACGCTCCCCATATGCTGGCTCGCAGCCCGCGCCCGGCGTCGCTACCGCTTCGCTGGCCGCCTCGGCTCCGCTGCAGGCAGCTCCCCCGCACGCTCGCGCCGGCGCCGCTCCGGGTCCGCGTTCAAAGGCCCGGCTGCCACGCCTGGCTTCGCGCGCCTTGGCACGCCCAGGCCTGACCGCCCTGGCTCTGCTGCTGGCGGCTGCCCTGCTGCTGGCTCTGACGCCGCTGACGCTCGGGCTGCTCTCGCCGTCGGCTACGGTGACGATCGTGCCGGCCAGCCATGCGCTGCAACGGACCTATACGCTGAGCGCGCGCGTCGGCGCTCAGGCCGATCCGGCCCGCTTGCTCGTCCCCGCCCGCCTGCTCTCCACGCCGCCACAGGCCCAGTCGCGCTCGGTCACCGCCTCCGGCCACGCCTCTACTCCCGGTACGCGCGCCCAGGGCGTGCTGACGTTCTATAATGGAAAACTGGTAAGTCAGACAGTTCCTGCTAATACAGTAATTCAGGATGATCAAGGGATTCAATTTGTTACAGAGACTAATGCGGTGATTCCCCCAGGTAATCCGCCCCAGCTTGGGAGTGTTTCTGTAAAAGCTCATGCTGTTCTGCCGGGGCATGCTGGCAATATTCCTGCTAATGATATCAATACAACTTGTTGTAGTGCGGACAAGACTATATTTGTCAAAAATCTTGTTGGGTTCACCGGCGGGCAAGATCCGCAGAGCTACACCTTTGTCCAGCAGAGCGACATCGACGGCGCCGCGGAGGCTCTGCAGCCGGCCCTGATCCAGAGCGCCCGCACCGCCTTCGCCGGCCTCAAAACCAGCAGTGAGGAGAGCGTTGGCGACCCGCAGTGCTCGCCCCAGGTCACCAGCGATCACCGCGCCGGCGACCGCGCCAGCAGCGTCACCGTGACCGTCACCGTGAGCTGCAGCGGCCTCGTCTACGACCGCAACAGCGTCATCACCCTGGTCACCGCCCTGCTCAACGCCGAGATCGCGCGCAGCTACGGCAGCGGCTACAGCCTGGCACACCCGCCCATCGCGGCCCAGATCAGCGCCCGCGCCGTCAGCCAGACCACCGCCATCCTCACTGTGCGCGCCGGCGGCACCTGGTCCTACCGCTTCAGCGCCGCCCGCCTCAACGCCCTCAAACAGCTCATCGCGGGCCGCGAAGCCGACAGCGCCCGCGCCATCCTGCGCCGCCAGCCCGGCATCGCCGACGTCATCCTGAGCCTGGGACTGGGTCAGCGCAGCCTGCCCACCGATCCGGCCCGCATCACTATCAAAACCCCGGCCTGAAACCAATCACCACATCCCCAGCAAACGCCTCGCCCCCGCAGTCGGCAGCCGCCTGGCCCCCACCAGATACCCACCCGCCCCATCCATCCCCGCTATCCCCCGGCGCGCCCGCTCACCGCCTGCCACCGGGCGCGCACCGGCCCAACAAACACAAAAACGGCGCCAGGTCCCTTCTCGCCCAAGGCAGGCGAAAAAGACCCGCGCCGCCACGCCGTCGCTATGCGGCCCGGCTCACGTTGCTAAGCCTATCCGATCCTATCCTGCCCTCTCCAGGCCCGCGCCGCTCGCGCCCTAGAGGCGGTTCAGAGCGATCTGCGCCAGGCCCTGTTCAAGATCAAGCTGACGATGGCCCGGACTGAGCGCCTCAACGACCAATACCGTGTTATCCTTGAGCACCGTCAGCAGCGTCTCTTGCCCCAGGGACGAACCGCGCTGCGTCTGAAAAGCCCCGTCGCCCAGATTCACCGTCGCCGTCTGCCGGCTCAGGTCGAGGGCCGCGCTCTTGGCCTGATTGTAAAGCTGCTGAGCGCTGGCCGCATCGGCGGCGATCGTCAGCGCTAACGAGGCCCGCGCGACATGGCTGTCCGAGGCCGAGGTGTAGAGACACTCGCTCACGGTCGCGTTCTTGGGCTTGCTCACAACCTGCTGCGGCTGCGCTCGCACCGCCGCCCCCAGTACCTGCCGCGCCTCATCCGTCGTCACCAGCGAACAGGCCGTCGTCGTCGTTGCCACTTGCTTGCCAGGGCCACAGGCAACCAGCAAAAGCATGAGCAGGAGCAGCGGCCCAGACCACGTCAGGGCCAGGGGAGGCTGAAAGGGGAACCGTCTACCACGCATCGTAGCGCACACTCCTTACTTCCTTCCTTTCGTATCGTAGAGACGTCGCGTCGGTCGCGCAAACCAGAAAGCCAGCCAGCTCACCGGCGGGCACCCTCTTCGCCCACCGGCAGCTACCGCCTGCCAGTGCTAACCACTCTCAACCACGCTCTTCTCTCCCCCTTTTTGCTGCCCCTACCCAAAAGTCCATTATGGAGCGACATACCCTCCTTCCGGTTGCTCGCTCTGCGCCTTGCTCCCTATCCCGGTCGCTGGCTGCCGACCCCGCTTTCGTCTTCCCTGGCTTTTCACCGCTTCCTCTGGTGGGCCTGATGGCCCTGCCTCGTCCTCGTCCACAGTCTCGATGAGATCCTCAACGCGCACATTAAGGGCCTCGGCAAGCCGTGCAAGGGTCGTGGTGGTGACCTCTACGTAGGGATCATGAAATATGCGCCGAATGGTGTTATACGCTACCTCAGACTTCGTGTGAAGTCTGGTCATCGAGAAACCCTTTGCTTTTGCTACTTCTTTGACGCGCAGCCGGACTTTCATGGCATGAGAATAACCTATTCCTGGCCTTGACAGTAGAGTGTTTGGGATGGTACTATTCTTACGTCGACATCAAAATGGCGACTTTGGAATGGCGAATATGGGAACGGAGAAAGGAGGGGAGAGGGCGCAGTCGGCCAGGAGGAGGGAACTGGCGGAAGGAGAGCGGAGAGCAGTGAGGCGAGAGGAGGTGAACTGAGGCGAGGAGAGAGCGAGAGCGGGTGAGGTAGGAGGGAGAGGCAGCGAGCGAGAGGGGTCAAGAGAGAGGAGCGAGGAAGGAGGACAGAGCGAGAAGAAAGGGCCTGCCGCCGCCCCGTTCCCCGCAGGGGAAGCAGAACGGGGCGCTGAGTGGCGGTCAGGCCCTCCAGATGAAGGGAGGAACAAATCAGTTAGTAGGTGGGAAAGAAAATCTGCTTCGCGGCTGATAGCGACGTGGCGGGCGAGCGCGCCGAGGGGGAGCCCCGGGAGGCAGCTCCTCATCGGGCAAGTACTCGATCAGCGTATGGGCCTGAACCCCCAGCGCGATCGCGATCTTGACCAGCGTCCGCAGATTCACCTGCGCATACGGATCACGAAAGATCCGGCGCACCGTGCGATCAGTGAGATTGGCAGCCTTGCAGAGGGTCGAGGGCGTAAAGCCCTTGGCCTCAGCGATTTCCTTTACGCGCAGCCTGAACACGATCAGCTCCTTCCTGGGACACAAGAGCCGGGTCGTTGCTCCGGGACGGACACCGATAAGGGTGCGGACGCGGCTGACCAACGCGAAAGCGCGTCTTGCGCGGGCGCACCATCGACACGTCGAGCTGTGCCATTCTAAGAATATCGTCGGCAGGCTTAAAGAGGATTTTCAGAATCAGGAAGCGGATTTTTCTCCCTCCGATCATCCGCGACACCTCAACTAGCTCCTTTCACACAAAACAAGACAGTCAAACAAAGCAGCCGTCGGCTGCACGGTGCGTCGCAGGCCGTGGCAAAACGCGCTCAGAGCGTCGACAGTTGCTCACTGGCGCCCTGCGTCGAGCCTCCCATCTCAAACGCGGATTGCATGCCTGTGCGGCTCCGGCGCAGGCGGCGGGAGGGCGTGCGCTCTCCTATCTTTAAGGACGATGGTCCTGGGAAAAATTCAAGCACGAATTAGATGATTTTTCCTGGTTCTTGTTCCGGTTGGCTGACTAAGACTCGGGCGGGTCCGCCTCGTCAGGCACATCTTCGATCAGCTCGGAGGTGGAAACGCCGAGCGCCCGCGCGATTTTCGCGAGGGTAGAGATATTGACCTCTTTGTACGGATTGCGAAAGATGCTCTTGATTGTGCGGAAGTTGACATCGGCTGCCCGAGAAAGCGAGGACATATTGAAGCCCCGAGCTTCAGCAACCTCTTTGACTTTGAGCCGCACCATTGTACTGGTATCCCTGTTCTACTAGTGCCCTAATTCTACCAGTCCAGCCAGCTTGACAAAACTACGATTGTGATAGTATCATCTCGATAGATGTTTATTCAGTACTATCATTAGGATAGCAGTCCTGGAGGAACACTTATGAGTGGAAGTGAGATAGCGCGCCTGCGCCGTCAGCTAGAAGCGGAATACCTGGCCGGGCGATGGGCCTTATACGGCCTGGCCAGTGGCTGGGCCAAGCACGAATACATTCAGCGCCGTCTACGCAACATGGAAGAGTATCAGAGCCGGCTGGCGGAGCTGGTAGGGGTAGAGCGAGCGGCGGCCATTGTCTGCGAGATCATAGACGACGTACGCGACCAGGAGCGGGCGGCGCGGCCAGCCGCGGAAGAAGATGGCGCGCTTGGGCGAGGCGGGGAAAGCACGGGGGGCGAGGGAGGAGAGCGGGGGCCGATGCACGTGGAGGCGGACATGGGGGCAGGGACGCTGGTAGCGGGCAGCAATGGAAACGGGGTCCCGGCGGGGGCTGCCTGCAAGCCCCAGCCGGAGCGTGACCCTGAAGCTGAAGACGACGAAGAGGAGCGCCCCATCGAAAAGACCCTCTGGCTACTGGCCTATCGGCACAGCGAAGAAGAGGCCGACCTGCTCTATCTCTTCTACGCCATCAGCGACGAAGAAGCCAGGATCATAGCCGACCTCAAAATAGAGCAAGGTGGGCGGCATTGCAGTCTCCTCATGTTGCGCAAACTGCCGGGAGGCTTTGGCGTCCCCTATGGGCGCTACCGTGGCCGCATCCACGTCCGTCCCGACGGGAGCATCGTCGAAGGCGACTATCTGACGGCGCGGACCTTGAAACAGGACTGAGCCGGCCAGCCTGTCTGTCTGCCAGCTCTGCTGGACAAAGGCGCGAGCGACCCGCCTGACCGACCGTAGCAGATACCTCTCTCTTCTCTACACCGAGGTCCGCTTGCCTTTTGTCTGTCTCTCGTGAGTGCCAGCCGCGGGGGAGGAGGGCGCCCGCAGCGCCGGGTAGGGGCCAGTGCCAGTGGCCGTGCCCGGCGCCTGCGGGGCCGGCCCCCGCGTCGTTCATTCTTATAGCCATAAGATACACACCCACCTGCACACCCGCCCGGCCGACCCGACCGGCCCGATCGAAGCAAAGCGAAGCGAAGCGAGCCAGCCCCCAAGCCAGCGAGCCGGCCGGCCAGCCAACCAGCCCGAGCAGCGCCCTAAAAGAGACCTGGCCCAACCCAGCCATTGCCGTAGGCGGTCAGGATGGGGTATATATACCTCTAAACGAGCCTCGTGCCGAAAGCACTCTCACCCCGAGCAGTGTGCCTGAGTGAGAAGCGGGGGAACGTTCCCCGGGGGAGCACGGACCCCGAGCGTGGTGCCACTGTCGTCGCCAAAGCCAACCTGGAAGAACAGGCCAGGCCGCACCGCACCAGGTGCGGCCAACCATCCATCCGACCTTTCACCCAGAGAGCGAGTCGAGTAGAGTTCAACAGAGTTGTCTGGAACAGACAACAGGAGAGAGCGACAGTGAGCCAACGAGAGCGACAGGCAGGCGCCTTCATTCAAGGGCTCCTCATCGAGAAGCAATGCGACTATGACGCCTTCTATCATCTCACCTTTCTACTGCGCAACAACATCCTGCTACCGGTATTCAGCAGCGCCTCCCGAATTGTCGGATCGCACGGCAAGCCGGGGGTCCAACTGCAAGTCGGGAGAAACTATCACCTGCTGCTGCTGATCCGTCCGCGCCAGCTCAAATACCGCAGCGACGGAGAGAGCAGCGGGACGAGCGGCAGACTGGGACTGGTCGCCCTGGCCCTGCGGCAGATCGCGCGAGACGCGCGAGGCGTCTCAGGAGAGCGTGTCATCCTGCAGCACCATCCCGTAGCCGGGCGCATCATCGACCCTGACTGGGAATGGGAGAGACAGCGCTACATCCTGGTCGAGACGGCCATAGGGAGAGCCGTGCTCAACCGCAAAGCGGCGGAAGACGACCTCAAAGGGCGAGGAGGCGAGCTAGTCGCCGGGGGGCTGCTAGAGTGGGAACTATGGCGCAGCGAGCTACTGGCCATTCTCGACGGAGCTGGGGCCTAGTCTGCGGCTGACCAGCGAGGGAGCGAGCCGCCGGCCACCGGAGGCGGAAGGAGGGGCATGCGCGTGCCTGTTCCAGTTCAGCCGAAACCAGGGCGTCTGCTTTGCAAAACGTGGGCGTCGGCGATTGCGCACAGCGCGAAGGTAGTGTACAATGTAACCGGTTCAGGCGAAAAGGCTATTTCTTGGGACATGCGAGGGTAAGGCTGATGAGACAGGCAGATGGCTCAGAGCTGCTCGGTGCAGGCGACCCGCGTGCAGAGGAGATCGGCGTTATCTACGTTGCGCCTACCGACGAAAGAAAAGACGTACTGGTAGCGATTCTGACACAAGAGAAGCTTGGGCGCAAGCAGATTGCCATTGTCTTGCCGGAGCAAAATCGGGCATTTCAGCGCCGTGTAGACTTTGAAGTCCTGAAGATGCGGCGCAATCCGCAGGCGCGGCTCGTTTTTATTGCGCCGCCGCGCTCGGAGCCAGCGGAGTACGCGCGTCAGCGGCGCTTCCCGGTCTATTCTTCCCTGGACAACTTTGTCCGCTCACTGCAAGACACATGGGAAAAGGAAGAAGCCAGGGATCAGCGAGGGCAAGCCTGGCCGCAGCGGCTGCGTCGTCTGCTGCGGCTCCGCGGTGAAGAAGGCGAAGCGGCGAGCGCTGGCCGCACAGCCGGGGCGAGCCGACAGAAGCCGGGAACCGAGGCCAGCGCAGTCCCCCCTGAACCATCGCGACCGGCCTTTAGGGGAATCTCGCCGGGCGGCGTCGCGGCAGCCGGAGCGGCCGGAGCGGCGGCGGGTGCCGCGGCGGGCATGGGCTGGAGCGCCCTGCGGCGCGAACGCGAACGCGAGCGTGAGCGTGAGCAAGGCGGAGCGACGGAAGCGGCGGCGGACCAGCCTCTTGCGGAAGCAGGCGCTTTTGAGGAAGACCTGCCGCCGGTAGAAGGTGCCGTTCCTCCGGCGGCGGCCCGGAAGTCGGCTGCGGCCTCGGCCCCCGTGGTGCCGCAGGGGCCAGGACCGGCAGAGGAGCCAGAAGCCCCGCCCATCTCACTGCCAGAGGCGGGCGCGCCGGCGGCGAGGGCCCTGGAGGAAGAGCAGGAACAGGAGGCGGTCAAGGCTGGCAGCCCACCGCCGCGTGTGCCCTCTTCACAGGTCGAGCCGGGCATTATCCGCTTCCCCCACTCGCGCCGCATCACGGCCAAGTTACCGGCGGCGAGCAGTGCCTACGCGCCGGAGGGAGAGGCAGCGCAGCGCGGAGGAGGTCCGGCAGCGGGAGCGGCAGCCGGGGCCCTGGCAGGGGCCGCGGCGGGCGCGGCCTTCGCGGCGGCTGGCAGCAGCGGCGCCGCTGGGGGTGGCAGCGCTGGAGCCGGTGGAGCGACGGCGGCTCCGCCAAGCGGGGTCTCGACCTTGCCGCCACCGTTGACGCCCTTGCGCCAGCGCGGTTCGGGGCAACGCCGGCGCGGCGGGTTATGGCTGCTGCTGGCGGCCATTCTGCTGTTATTGTTGCTGATCGGCTGTGGAGCACTGGCGGCGGCCAGACCGGCCCTGTTTGGCACGGTGGCAGCGATGATGCCTTTTGGGTCGCCGGGGGCGACGGTGACGATTACGCCGACCAGCCGCGACTTGAAGAATCAGTATGTGATCACGGGGGTGACGGGGAGGCCCGACGCCGCCCAGCGCCAGGTACAGGCGCGCTTGTTGACGGCGGCCCCGGCGGCGCAGACGAAGACGGTCCAGGCGACGGGCCACGGCCAGACGCCCGGCGTGCAGGCGAAGGGAACGATTACGTTTAGCCACAATGCAGGGCAGGATGAATCTGTCTTACAAGGCACCTTCTTCTATGTACGTGGCATGAAGGTTGTCACCGATGCCACTGCTTACCTGCCTGCCGGCAACAGCTCGACAAGCGTTCCCGCCCATGTTGAGCCAGCGGGGTCGGCTGGCAACCTGCCTGCTGGAGCAGTCAATCAATATTGCTGTGGTCCCCGCCTAGAGATCCTTGCCGTCAGCAGCGCCTTCACCGGCGGGCAAGACCCGCAGAGCTTTACCTACGTGCAGCAGAGCGACATCGACAGCGCCGCCAACCCGCTCAAAGCCAGCCTGGCCCAGCAGGCCCAGCAACAATTTCAGCGCCAAATCCGCGCGGGCGAGCAACTCATCGGTCAGCCGAACTGCAGCACCAACGTCAAAAGCGACCACCGGGCCGGCGACCACGCCAGCAGCGTCACCGTCACCGTCTCGGCCAGTTGCAGCGGCGAAGCCTTCGACAAACAGACTGCCCTGCGCCTGGGCGCCAGCCTGCTCAGCCAGGAAGCCAGTAAGAGCCTCGGCCCGGGCTATGCGCCAGTCGGCCAGATCGTCACCACCATTAACGGCGCCGCCCCCATCAGCGGCGGCCAGGGCACCATCTCCATCACCGTCGCCGCCGAAGGACGCTGGGCCTACCAATTCGACAGCGCGCGCAAAGAGAGCCTGGCGCATCTCATCGCCGGCAAAACCAGGAACGAAGCCCTGCAGCTCCTGCAGCGGCAAACCGGCATCCAGGCAGCCGACATCGCCATCGCCCACGGCAGCGATCGCCTGCCCAGCGATGCCAACCAAATCACCATTACCATCAACAGCGTGAGCGGGCTGACACCGGTCCCCAGCGCCAGCAGCGGGTCAGGCAGCCCGCCCGCCACAGCCCCCACGACGCCCGTTCCGGGTAGTCCGGGACCGGCAGGCAAAGGCTAAGCGGCAAAGCGAGCGACCGCCTGAGCTACCGGCGCGCTCTGAGCCTCGCCTGAGAGGCGAGCCATTGTTTTGGTCAAAATCTGGCAATGAAAACGTGTCCTATTCTGAATACAATTTCTCTGGCAAAGCCTCAAAAGTGAAGTAGGAAGCGGCCCGCCAGACGAACCGGGGAGGGCTTCGTCTATGGGACAGAGCAAAGAAACCAGGGAATCGGGAGAGCGCCGGGGAGATGACCAGCGCATCATCGGCGACTACGAACTCATCCGCCGACTGGGACGTGGCGGCTTCAGCACCGTCTACCTGGCACGGCATCGCATCCTTAGCCGCTGGTCGCGCGTCGCGCTCAAGCACCTGCACACGCCGCTAGACTCCCCAGAAGCCCGGGAGCAGTTCAGTGCCGAAACCCGCCTGCTAGAGCAGCTCAGCCATCCGCACATCCTGCCCCTGCTGGACGCTGGCATCGATCAAGATGAATTCCCCTATCTGGTCACGCCCTACGCTGCGGGTGGCTCGCTGCGCCAGCGCCTGCGCCGGGCAGGAGGGCACCCCCTCCCCATAGAAGAGCTGGTCCAAATCATCAGCCAGATCGGCGCCGCCCTGCAGTATGCCCACGGACGTGGCGTCATCCACCGCGACCTCAAACCTGAGAACATTCTCTTCGACGCCGACGGCCAGGCCCTGCTGGCCGACTTCGGCATGGCCCTCCTGCTCTCCTCGCGCAGCCTGGAAGCCGTCAGCCTGAGCGGCACGCCGGCCTACATGGCCCCCGAACAATTTCGCGGGCAGGTCGGGCGAGCCAGCGATCAATACGCACTCGCCTGCATCGCCTACGAGCTGAGCACGGGGCGACGCGTCTTTGACGAACAGGAGCCGCTGGCCCTGATGCGCTGCCACGTCGAAGAAGACCCCGAACCGCCGCGGCGCTTCAACCCCCACCTGCCGCCGGCGGTCGAAGCAGCCATCCTGCGCGGACTGGCCAAAGAGCGCGAGGCGCGCTATCCCTCCGTTGGCGACTTTGTAGCGGCCCTGCTCGCTGGCGCCGGCGCCCTGGTCCCACCGCAGCCGCAAGCCGCGCCGGCATGGAAGGGCGCCATTTGGGGCGAGCCCGCAGCCCAGGCTGTCCCCGGTGCTGGCGGGGCCACGCAGATGCTCCCCGACGAGTCGGAAGCAGAGCACAAGCCAGAGTGGCTGGGGCTGGCCAACCTGCCGCGGCGCGCCGCGGTCCAACGCGAGCGGCAGGCGGAAGGCGAGACGCGGCGCCAGGTCAGCCAGCGCGAGACCTGGTGGCGCTTCCCACACCTGCGCCGCCTGCAGGCCAGGCGAGAGCTGCCCGGAACCGGCGAGGGCGGCCAGGAGCCGGGGCTGTCCATGCCCCCAGCCCTCCGGGACCAAAGCGCCATCCGCCCGGCCTTGCCAGAGCCATCCAGGAAGGGCCTCAAAAGCGTTGTTCACCCGTTCGAGGGAGCAGCGCCGTCCACGAGGTCCCTCGGAAGGCCTCAAGGGAAGAAGCATACAACGGTCCAGCGCCGACGCGGGCTCCTGCTGGTCAGCAGCGCTGCAGTAGTGCTGGCCCTGCTGACAGGCCTGGTCGTAGCCTATGCCGATCCGCTAGCCCTTGGCCCGCTTGGGGCGGCCCTGCCGATCGGCTCCCCGCTGGCGACGGTGCGGATCACGCCGGCCAGCGTGCTGCTGACGCGCCAGTACCTGATCACGGCTGTACTGCAAACACCCAGCGCGGCCCTGCGCCAGATCCAGGCCCGCCGCCTGAGCGCCACGCTGCGCTCGCCGGCCAAGACGGTGCAGGCCACCGGCCACGGCATGACGCCAGCTACGCAGGCGCATGGGACGATTACGTTTTTTAATGAAGCAGGTGTTTCTCA
This sequence comes from Thermogemmatispora argillosa, assembly GCF_059696725.1. NCBI lineage: Bacteria > Bacillati > Chloroflexota > Ktedonobacteria > Thermogemmatisporales > Thermogemmatisporaceae > Thermogemmatispora > Thermogemmatispora argillosa. The sequence continues at coordinate 5,392,810 of NZ_AP019377.1, forward strand.
GACGGTCCCCCAGGGGACACTTTTCAACATTGCAAAAGCTAACCTCAGCGTTGTCACAGACGAGACAGTGACAATAGCGCCTGTACAAGATTTGAACAATCCCCCATCTGCCACAGCCAAGGCGCATGTCATCCAACCTGGTGCAGCAGGGAATTTACCTGCTCGTGCAATTGATAACTGGTGTTGCTCTAGTGAGCTGGATATCTGGGCCAGAAGCAGCGCCTTCACCGGAGGGCAAGACCCGCAGCCCTACACCTACATCCAGCGCAGCGACATCGACAACGTCGCCAACCCGCTCAAAGCGAGCCTCTTGCAGCAGGCCCAGGGGCAGATTCAGCAGCAAGCGCGCAGCGGCGAGCGCCTGGTTGGCCCCGACTGCAGCACCGCCATCAACAGCAACCACCAGGTCGGCGACCACGCCAGCAGCGCCACCATCACCGTCTCAGCCACTTGCAGCGCCGAAGCCTATAACCAACAAGCCGCCCTCGACATGGCGACAACCCTTCTCCAACAAGAAGCCGCCCGCGACCCGGGGCCGGCCTACGCCCTCGCAGGCCAGATCAGCAGCACCATCATCGACGCCAGCCTCGCCGACCCCCAGAGCGGGCGCCTCATCATCACCGTGAAAGCGCAAGGGCGCTGGACGTATCGATTCAATGAGGGAGCACAACAGCACCTGATTCAAGTCCTCGCCGGCAAAAGCCGCAGCCAGGCCCTGCAACTTCTCCAGCGGCAACCCGGCGTCAGCCAGGCGGACATCAACATCGTCCGCAGCAACAACGATCAGCTCCCCGACAACCCGGCCCTGATCGCCGTCATCATCGAAAACAGCTCCTAGCGACTGAAGGAGCACCATCGGCGACATTGGCAGAAGTCAACAGGCGGGAAAAACCACCGCTGAGCAAAACGTCCGTACAGGTAGGTCAACAGCCGACGACTGTGGTACAATAAAACGACAGCCAGAGCAGCAAAGCAAGCCGACCGACAGGGCAGAGGAAGCGGCCGGCCTCGCCGTGCCGGAGAGAAGACCGCCCCACCCTCGTCGTCGGAACCGAACCGAAACGCACCGAATCGCCACAGATGAAAGGATAGAGACGCAGGCATGCTCGCGTTGGAAGGCAGGCAGCTTGGTAACTACGACGTCATCCGGCGCATTCGCGTCGGAGGCATGGGCGCCGTCTACGAAGGGCGCCAGAGGACCGCCTTTGGCAGGCGCGTCGCCATCAAAGTCATCCTGGGCGACTACGCCAGCGACCCCGACATGCGCCGGCGCTTCGCCCGCGAAGCGCGCACCATCGCCCGCCTGCACCACCCGCACATCCTACCCCTCATCGAATTTGGAGAAGAGCAAGGGCTACTCTACCTCGTCATGCCCTTCATCGACGGCGGCACCCTGACCAGCTACCTGCGCCGCATCTACCGGCCCCACGTCACCGGGCGCGACCCCATCCCCTTCAACCTGCACGAACTCATCGACATGTACCTGCAGCTCCTCGACGCCGTCGAATACGCCCACGACGAAGGCCTGGTCCACCGCGACATCAAAACCTCCAACGTCCTCCTGGAGCTGCAGCGCAGCGGCGTCCCTCACGTCTACCTGGCCGACTTTGGCCTTGTCAGACCGGCGCGCCAGGCCGAGAGCCAGATCGGCCGTCCCATCCCCCTCGACCAGGTGCCCGGCACCCCCCAGTACATGGCCCCCGAACAAACGCGGGGCATCGTCACCACCCTCACCGACATCTACGCCCTTGGCGTCCTCCTCTTCCAAATGCTCACCGGCGAACTGCCCTACGACGACCCCGACGACATCAAAGTCATCCAAATGCACCTGCGCGCCCCCATCCCACGGCCCTCGCGCCGCAACCCGCGCATCCCAACGGCCTTCGACCGCGTTGTCCGCAAAGCCATGGCCAAACGGGACGACGAGCGCTTCCAGAGCGTAGCCGCCCTGCGCGAGGCCGTCCTCCTGGCCCTCGAAGGCGAGCAGCCAGAACCAGAGCAACTCATCGCCCCCGAAGCGCCAGAAGACTGGCCCGAGCTGGCAGGCGAACTACCGCGCGCACGGCACCACTCGCGCCCGCTCCCCCCGCTGGACTACGCCTACAGCGGCGGCGCCGAAGAGCCACAGATCGAAGAACTGCCGCCCGAAGAAGACATCGCCGCCGCTACCACCCTACCCGACATCACAGCGGAAGCCCTCTCGCGGCCCCGCACAGAGGCCCGCTCGCGCCAGGAGCCGCGCCCCGTCGCCCTGTCCATGCCCGAACCGCTCACCATCCCGCGCCGGGCCCGCCCGCCGATCCAGGCGCACCCGGCCATCCAACGCATCACCGAAGAACCACAGCCCCCACTGCGCCGGCAACCAGCCATGCGCAGCGGCCAACGCCCGCTGTCCCTCTTCATCGCCATCATCCTGATCATCGTAGCCATCCTGCTCCTCCTCCTGGCAGCGCGCGCCCTCAACCTCGGCCTGCTCCCCTCCGGCCTCCCCCTACTGGGAGCCGACCCCGGCACCGTCATCACCATCAGCGTCCAAAGCCGCACCCTTCAGGACACCTACCTCCTCACGGCCTCGCCCCAGGTCCAGGCCACCAACCCTGACACACGCATCATCCCGGCGCGGCTCCTCAACGCCAACCGTAGCCTCACGCAAACCGTGGCCACCAGCGGCACCCGCACCATACCGGCCAGCAACGCCCGAGGCCTCCTGCTCTTCACCAATCACAGCCTGCAGCCGGTCACCGTCCCAGCAGGCAGCACCTTCACCGGCACCTCGGGCATCAGCGTGCGCCTTCTGACCACCGTCGTCGTCCCACCGCGCCAGAACGACCAGGACGGCACAGCCAGCGCGCCCGCCCAGGCCCTCAGCGCCGGCGCCCAGGGCAACATTCCCGCCGGCGACATCAGCCAGCCCTGCTGCGGGCGCCCGAGCCAGGTCCAGGTGACCAACCCCAGCCCCTTCAGCGGGGGCAGCGACAGCCAGGTCGTTCACATCGTCGCCCAGGCCGACCTTGACCGCGTCCGTCAGAACCTGCTCCCCCAGCTTGAGCGCCAACTGAGCGACCAACTCCAGGCCGCCCTCAAAGCCGGCGAAACCCTGGCTGGCGCCCCCACCTACCAGACCAGCATCCAGGCCGACCCGGCGCCCGGCAACCAGGCCACCCAAGTGCGCGTCCAAGTACGCGTCAGCGCCAGCGCCACCGCCTACAACCCGGCCCAGGCGCGCCAACTCGCCAGCGACCTTCTCAGCCGCCAGGCCCAGCGTAGCCTGGGGAGCACCTACCGCCTGCGACCGCGCAGCCTCAGCGCCTCAGCGCCCGTCGTCGTCCAGCGGGATAACCACGGCCTTGTCTACCTGAGCGTCAGCGTCCGCGGCATCTGGAGCTACCAGATCAGTCCCCAAACGATTGCCCGCTGGCAGCAGGACCTGCGCGGCACCAGCAGCGCCGTCGCCCTCGCCTACCTGCGCGCCCAGCCCGGCGTTGCCGCGGTGCAGATCCGCCTGCCCCCCGGCAGCCAGACCCTGCCCCAGCGCGCCGACCAGATCCAGATCGCCATCAACGACCACTAGCCACCCACCCCCGCAGCCTCCCACTCGCTCCCTTCCCCACCTTGCGCAGCCCGCCGCGCCCCTTGACAGCCCCCCGGCGCGGCAGGTATCATTGAAAAAGATAACTGACTGGTAGTCAGTCAATAAGCCCTGGCCGGCGGCCAGGCCAGCCGGGCTGCTCACGAAAGCAGGCAAAGCCACCATGACACAGACCACACACGCCGCATTCATCACCACCAGCGAGCGCGGGCTACGCCACGACATCCTGCCGATGCGCCTCTACCACAAAGCCAAAAAACTCGGCATCTGGGACCCGCGCGCCATCGACTTCTCCCAAGACATCCAGGACTGGCAGCGCCTCACCGAGGGAGAGCGCGAAACCCTGCTCTACCTCAGCTCCCTCTTCCAGGCTGGCGAAGAGAGCGTCACCCTGGACCTGCTCCCGCTCATCCTCACCATTGCCCGCGAGGGGCGGCTTGAAGAAGAGATGTACCTGACCACCTTCCTCTGGGAAGAGGCCAAACACACCGAATTCTTCCGCCGCTTCCTCGACGAAGTCGCCCACGAACACAGCGACCTCCATCGCTACCATACCCCCAGCTACCGCAAGATCTTCTACGAAGAGCTGCCCCAGCGCATGCATGCCCTCCTCAGCGACCCCTCGCCCGAAGCCCAGGCCCGCGCCAGCGTCGTCTACAACATGATCGTCGAAGGCGTCCTGGCCGAGACCGGCTATCATGCCTACTTCAACATGCTAGAGCGCCTCAACATCCTGCCTGGCCTGCGCCAGGGCGTCGGCTATCTCAAACGAGACGAATCCCGCCACCTGGCCTACGGCGTCTTCCTCCTCTCACGCCTGGTCGCCCAAGAGCCGCGCCTCTGGGACGTCATCCAGACCTACATGAGCGAACTCCTCACCTACGCCCTGGGCGTCATCAACGAACTCTTCGAAGCGCGCGCCTCACAAGAAAACCCACCCTTCGAACTGCAACTTGACGAATACCTCACCTACGCAACGGCGCAGTTCCAGAAACGCCTTGACCGCATCGGGCGCGCCCGACAACAAACCCTGGAAGAAATCTACCGCTCAAGCGATCCAGACGAGCCGGCCTAGCCTTCTTTGCAGCGTCTCCCTCCCACGCTATGTATGGTCACCGCTCTACAAGGCCCTCTGAGTCTGCCCCACATGGCCCAGACTCAGAGGGCCAACGCCTCCCCGCCCGCTGACCACAACCAGCGAACCTGCCCCCACGCCAGCGAGCGAAGGAAAGATTGTGCTACACTCATCAGAGAAAGACAAAGAAGAAGACCGGCCCAGGACCCACGACCAGCTCAGCCGGAAGACCAAACCCGGCCCCACGCCCGCCAGCCCGGGCCGAGCAGGGACCTGGCTACCTGGCTGCTGCAGAAGAACCACTCACCGCCCGGAGGACAACACCATGCCGGATCAGCCAAGTCGCCATCCCAGCAAGCCACTTGTCATCTTCGACGGTAGCTGCGACTTCTGCACCGCGACCGCCGAACTCATCCAGCGCCTGGATTGGCGCCGGAGGCTCACCTGTCTCCCATTCCAAATCGAGGGCCTGCCGGAGCGCTACGGCCTCAGCGTCAGCCAGTGCGAAGAGAGCGTCTGGACCATCCTCCCCGACGGACGCCGCTACCGCGGGGCCCAGGCCATCAGCCTGATCCTCGACCTCCTGCTCGGCCTCCCCCTCTTCCAGAGCCTCTATCGCCTTCCTCCACTGGCCGCCCTTGCAGAGCGCCTCTATCGCTGGGTGGCCACCCACCGCCAGTATCTCCCGGGCGTCAAACCCTTCTGCCAGCGCCCCGGAGCCCCCTGCGGCCCGGCCTCACGTCCACCCTCGTGACGGGACGGCCCCACGGTGAGGACCTTACTCGGCCAGCGGCTCCGTCGCCAGACCTCCGCTGCGCAGCGCCTGGCGCATGCGCTCCACCTCCTGCGCATCGTGGAGAAAGCGCTCACTATAGGAGCGCTGCCAGATGCGCAACGGAGGCGTCGGACTCGGCGCCCGCACCTGCTCCAGATGCGCCAGCCAGGCCACAGCCACCAACGACTTAAACGCCTCCACCACCCGCCCGAGCGTCATCGCCTTGTTCGTATTGCCCTCAAAGGAAATGATAAATTGCACCTGCTGCGGCCCGATCACAAATGTATCCAGGATCAGCCCAGGAAAAGGCCGCGGCAGCGCCTGCCAGGTCTCTTCCAGAATGCGCCGCAAGGCCGGGTCCTCAAAGCTGGGAGCATACGGCTCGGCCTGAATAGTCACCAAATACGTCCCTGTCCAGCCATAGTTATGCGTCGGCAAGCGCAGAGGACGACCAACAGCGCTCTTCTCATAGCGGGGGGTATGGGGAATCACCAGCTTCTTCATACGCAGCACACCTCTTTCCACCTTTCCTCATCCACACAAACACAAAAATACCAGAGAAAGACACCTTTCCGAGAAGAAAAGATACTTCCTTGCAGGAGCTCTCTCTAGAGGATAGCACACGAGCGGACCCAGAACAAGTCACCAGGACTGGCCCAATAGGGCGTACCGCCGCCCCTCACTCGAGAGCAACCACGCGCTGCAGGCAGAAAGCACGGCGCGGCCTGATCTGCAGCAGGCGCTCACGCGTCACCTCGATGGCCAGCGGACTCCCATCGCAGGCGATCCAGCGCCGGCCCAGACGCTCGGCCACCGCCGGCGTCACCCCACTCCCGCAGAAACAATCCAGCACCAGATCATTCACCTCGCTGGAGGCCAGCACAATGCGCTCCAACAGCGCCGCCGGCTTCTGAGTGGCGTAGCCGTTGCGCTCAGGATCACGCTGGTGCAGATGGCTGATATCACACCACACATCGGCGGGCGTCATCGGTTCATCGGCATAGTAGCGATAGAGACGACCCCCCGAACGGATCGTCCAGCAGACGCGCCCATCGGCCTCCACCTGGCGCCGCATATGATTGCGCCGCTCGCTCCCCCGCAGCGGACCCACCCGCTCGCCGTGAAAGCAATACTGGCGCGAGCGCGTGTAGAGCAGCAGCGTATCATGTTTACGAGCAAACCCCCGCGAGCGTCGGGGCCGTCCGCCCGAATGATAATGCCAGATGATCTCATTCTGGAAGCCACCGCCGTCAGCGGCAGCCGCGCGAAAAACCTCATCGAGCAGCAGCCGCGCGAAATGCACAGTGCGCCAGTCTAGATGCACATAGAGGCTGCCATGAGGAGCCAGCAGCCGGTAGAGCAACAAGAACGTCTCATAGAGCCACTGCAAATACGCATCAAGATTATGCTGCCAGCGATCATCGTAGGCCAGGCCCCGCCTGCCGCGATAAGTGCGTTCCGTCATAAAGGGCGGATCAATATAGATCAGATCAACCGCCCCGGCGAACTCAGCCAGCAGAGCTGCCAGCACCTGGCCCTTATCACCATAAATCAAACGATTCTCCCAGAGGTCAACACCCCCGCTCACAAGACTCCCCTCCGATCCCCCCTCCGCAGGCTCTCCCTCGCCAGGAAAGCGCTCACAGGTCTCCACACGCAGCCTGGAAGGAACCCCTTGCGCGTAAGGATTATGCTTCTGCTGCCAGATCAGTTCTGCCACGGCTCCTGAGCTGCTTCCTTCCCGTGCGGGACTCCTAACAGCGGAGACTGCGGGACAGGTGCGCCAGCACCGCCGCCTCGCCCCGCCTGTCTGCCTATGGCCCTCGCCCCGGACAGGGCGACGAGCACAATCCATTACTATAGCACAGGGTAGCTCTGCCGAGAAGAGCCACCTTTGCCCTTGGCTTCCCACCCCTATCTCCATATAGACATATGAAGCCCACAGAGAGTACAATCAATACTAGTGGGAACATGAGGAAGGGCGGGAGCGACAACCGCAAGACAGAGGGAGGTGAAAGAGACTCAAGCCCAGCTCCCTACAACACCCGTCAGACAACGCACCCCTACTGGCGCCCACCGCCGGGCGACCTGGGCTGCTCCCTGGTGAGTAGCCCGCAGCGCGCTGAGCACGCGCACCCTTATCATCATTGCAACGGAGGCAAAACGCCCAATGGAAGCAGCAGAAACCCGCATCACGGTCGCCTCACGCATTGATCGCCTGCCCCTTTCCTCGCTCCACCGCAGGCTCAGCTTTGTACTTGGCATCGGCACCTTTTTCGACCTCTACGATATTTTCCTGGGTGGTCTGCTAGGCGCCGTTCTGGCTCCCCTCTTTCACCTCTCCACCCTCGAAACGGCCCTGGTCATCGGCTCAGGCTTCTTCGGCATGTTCGTCGGCGCCATTGCCCTCGGCATCATTTCGGACTACATCGGGCGGCGCAGCATGTACATGATCGACCTGCTGATCTACTCTCTCTTCTCTCTCATCGCCGCCTTCGCCCCAAACTTCATCTGGGTAGTCATCTTTCGCTTCCTGGCGGGCATCGGCCTGGGAGCGGAGCCGCCCCTCACCGACATCTACATGGGCGAAATGATCCCACGCCACGCCCGTGGGCGCTACACAGCCTGGTCCTATACCCTCGGCTTCTTCGGCGTCCCCCTGGCCGGCTTTGTCGGGCGCTTCGTCGTCAAAGGCAGCTTCCTGGGGCTGGACGGCTGGCGCTGGCTGCTCATCGTGGGCTCCCTGGGTGCCGTCATCGTCTGGCTCCTGCGCCGCAACCTGCCTGAGTCGCCGCGCTGGTACGAAATTCGCCAGGACGAAGCCGCTGCCAACGCAGCTCTCGTCACCATTGAAGAGCAGGTCATGCGCGAACACGGCCTGAAGGAGCTACCCGAGCCGCAGCCAGTGGTCGTCGAACCCCAGACGCGGGCCACCATTGCCGAAATCTTCAGCGGCATCTATGCCAAACGCACCATCATGCTCTGGATTTTCCAGATCCTGCAGACCGTCGGCTACTACGGCTTCGGCTCCCTGGCCCCGGTCGTCCTCACCGCCAAGGGCTTCAGCGTCGTCAACTCCCTGAGCTACGTCGCCCTCAGCTTCCTCGGCTACCCCCTCGGCTCCTTCATCTCCATCTTCCTCGTTGAGCGGGTCGAGCGCAAATGGCTGATCGTCATCTCAGCCTTACTGATCGCCCTCTTTGGCCTCAGCTTTGGCTTTGCCACCTCGGCCATCGTCCTGGTCATCTCCGGCTTCCTGCTCACCACCGTCAGCAATATCTTCTCCAACGCTTTCCATATCTACCAGGCCGAAATTTTCCCGACGCGCATGCGCGGTACTGCCGTCGGCATCGCCTATAGCCTGAGCCGCCTCGTGAGCGCGATCCTGCCTTTTGTCGCCTTGCCTGTCCTCCACTCGCTGGGAGCAGTCGCCGTCTTCGCCGGTGAGGCTATCCTGCTGGGCCTCCTCTGCCTGGATGTGGCCCTGCTCGGCCCCCGCAGCACCGGGCGCACGCTCGAAATTATCGCCCGCTAGCCTCCCGCGTTCACCGCGCGGCTCGGCACACGCACGCCTCCTGAGCTGAACAGGCCTTGTCAGCCGGGCAAGCCGGGAGGAGAATAGAAGGCTGAGAGACGAAGGCCCTCTCAGCCTTCGCTGTCTTTCAGATGCCCTACGATACGAGAGGAGTGCAGATCACTGCTATGCTGGATCTCAGCGACCTTCCGCTCTCGGCCTTTATCGCCCCGGACGGCAGTAATCGCCAGGCCGTCGCCTCCCTGCTGGAGCAGGCCCTCAGTCTTACCCTTGACTACGCTGCTCATGCCGGCGAGCTTCCTCCTTTGCCAGATGCGCAGCCTGACTTGCCCGCAACCGCTCTGCCACTGCAGGGCCTGTCAGAGGAACAGCTGCTAACCGCCTTGCGCCATCTCATCGCCGCCTCCCTGCATCCAGCTCACCCCGGCTATATTGGCCACATGGACTCACTGCCGACGACCATGTCGCTGGTGGGGGACCTGCTGAGTGCAGCGCTCAATAACAATATGCTCAGCTTCGAGCTGTCACCGCTCTTTTCGCGCCTGGAATGGCAGACGCTGCGCGAGCTGGCGCAGCTCTTCGGCCTGGGGCCGCGCTCCGGCGGCCTCCTCCTGAGCGGCGGCAGCCTGGCCAATCTGGAAGCCCTGGCCATCGCGCGCAACCATATGCTAGGACTGAGCGATGGCGCGCTCAGCTCGCTCGACGCGCGTCCGGTCCTCTTCGCTTCCGCCGCGGCCCATACCTCGCTGCAAAAGGCCGCCATGCTCCTTGGGCTTGGCAGTCAGGCCGTCATTTCCGTCCCCCTCGACGCGGGCGGCCATCTCGATGTCCAAAGGCTCCCCACGCTGATCGAGCAGGCGCAGGCGCGCGGCGAACGCCCGTTCTGTGTGGTCGCGACCGCCGGCACCACCGTCGCGGGCCTGATCGATCCGTTGGAGGCCATTGCCACGGTGGCCCACCGCTATGGCCTCTGGTTCCACGTCGATGCAGCCTACGGCGGGGCCCTCATTTTCTCGGAGCACCTCCGCCAGCGCCTGGCCGGCATCGAGCAGGCCGATTCCCTGACCTTCAATCCTCAGAAATGGCTCTATGTGGCGAAGACCTGCGCCATGCTGCTCCTGCGCGACACAGCACTGTTCACACGAGCCTTTCGCATTCCCGTTCCCTACATGCGCGAGCCCCAGACCGACGAAAGCGACAACTCGCCGCCCAACCTCGGAGAGATCGGCCTGCAAGGGACGCGCCACAGTGATATTCTCAAGCTCTGGCTCTCTCTCCAGCACCTGGGTCGGCGTGGCTACGCCCGCCTCGTGGAGCAGACCTGTCAGCTCGCTACGCTGGCTTATGCGCGCCTGCGCTCTCTGCCTGCGCTGCGCTTCGCCCACCCCCCAGAAACGAACCTGCTTTGTTTCCGCGCCGAGCCGCCTTGGTTGCCCCCCGCCGCCCACGATGAACTCAATGCCCGCCTGCAAGCGGCGCTGCTGGAGCAAGAGCGCATCTTCCTTTCGCTCCCGCTCTACCAGGGTAAGCGCTGGCTGCGCGCCGTGCTGCTGAATCCCTACACCGATGAGCACCTCATCGAACGGCTGGCTACCAGGTTGGCTCGCCTCCTGGAGCAGGAGCGTCAGCGTCACGGCGCCGCGCCGGCTCCCTGACCGCATTGACGTCCCGTGGTCGCTGTCCGCTATACTGAGACAAGCGACCAATGCGACTATCAGGGATACCGGACAGCTTCCCTGACCAAGGAGTCAGCCAGACTATGACAAGCTCTGCTGCGATCAGCGTTGAGCATCTGCGCAAAGTCTACCGCGTCTACGAGCGTGAGGCCGGCCTGCGCGCCGCCTTGCGCGGTCTCATCCAACGGCAAGTGCAAGAGGTGATCGGCGTCGATGACCTGACCTTTACCATCGAGCCGGGCGAGATCGTCGGCTTTCTCGGCCCCAATGGGGCCGGCAAGACCACAACCCTCAAGATGCTCGCAGGCCTGCTCTATCCCAGCGCTGGCACGCTCCATGTCCTGGGCTACGTTCCCTGGCGCCGTGAGCGCTCGTTTCTGCGTCAGATTGCTCTCGTCATGGGACAGCGCCAGCAATTGATCTGGGATATCCCGGTCAGTGATTCCTTCGAGCTGAACCGCGCTATCTACCGTCTTCCGTCAGCCCAGTATCGCCAGACGCTCGATGAATTAACGGATTTGCTCGAACTCGCGCCGCTGCTGCAGAAGCCTGTACGCAACCTTTCGTTGGGAGAGCGCATGAAATGCGAGATTGCGGCCTGCCTTCTGCATCGCCCGCGTGTGCTCTTTCTTGACGAGCCAACCATCGGCCTCGATGTTGTTATGCAGCGCCGCATTCGCGATTTTGTGCGCGAGTACAATCGTCGCACTGGGGCCACCGTTCTGCTGACCAGCCATTATATGGCCGATGTCGAGGCTCTCTGTCGGCGAGTGATCCTGATCCATCACGGGAAGATGCTCTTTGACGGCGATCTCAGCCGCCTGATCGAGCGCTTCTCGCCTTACAAGACGATCGTGCTGCGCTTGGACGAGCCGGCCGATCTGCACCCCTACGGCGAAATTATTGGTCAGAGCGAGGACCAGATCACCCTGCGTGTTCCCAAAGGCGAGGTCGCCCGCGTGACTGCCCGCCTCTTGAGCGAGTTGCCGGTGATCGACCTCAGCGTCGAGGATCCTCCCATCGAGGCCGTCATCGAGCACATCTTTACCCAAGAGGAGGTAGTCTGAAGCCATGCGCCATCTTCTGGCCGTCTACCGCCAGCAACTCAAAACATGTCTGGCCGAACAGCTTCAATACCGGGCCGCCCTCATCATCTGGCTCATTGAGGTGGCCCTGGGGCCGGCGGTCTCCGTCAGCGTCTGGTCAACCGTGGCCCGCAGCGAAGGAGGAGAAGTCAATGGCTACAACTCGGCGAGCTTCGCGGCCTATTTTCTCGCTACCATGCTGGTCAACTACGCTACCCAGACCTGGGTATTTTGGGAATTCAGCCGCCGCGTGCGCGAAGGCGAGTTCTCGCCGCTGCTCTTGCGGCCCATCCACCCGATTCACGCCGACCTGGCCGACAACCTGGCCTACAAGATCCTGATGCTGCCTGTCATTGCCCTCGTCGCGCTGATCCTCTTCTTCACCTTCCACGCCCGGATCACGCTGAGCCTGGGCAGCCTGCTGGCCTTCCTGCCCGCCCTCGCTCTGGCCTTCGCCCTGCGCTTCATCCTGGAATGGACCCTGGCCCTGCTGGCCTTCTGGCTGACCCAGGTCAACGTGATCAATCAGCTCTATGTGGTCGTTGTGCTCTTCCTCTCGGGGCAGCTCGTCCCTTTGTCCTTCCTGCCTGCGCCTGTGCAGACGGCCTCTGCCTGGCTACCGTTCCAATGGATGGTCGCCTTCCCGGCGGAGCTGCTGGTCAATCGCCTGGCTCCGTCGGCGATCGTTACCGGCCTGCTCGCTCAGCTGGCCTGGCTGCTGGTCGCCCTCGCCCTCCTGGCCTTCACCTGGCAGCGCGGTATCAGACGCTATACGGCAGTAGGAGGATGAAGTGTTATGCGTCACTATCTGCGCCTCGTGGCTACCTTCTTCCGCGTCAACCTCTTGGGGGAGCTGGCCTATCGCGCCAACTTCTGGCTCCAGATGGCGGAGTCGCTCATTGAGTTAGGCACTGCTCTGGCTCTCGTCAGGGTGGTCTTTACCTATACCCAGACCCTCAATGGCTGGCACGCCCCCGAACTCCTCATGCTCATCGGCACCTATTTTCTGATCGGCGGCGCCATCAATATGGTGATTACGCCCGGCATGAGTCGCCTCATCGAGCAGGTACGCCTGGGCACCCTGGACTACCTGCTCATGAAACCGGAGGAGGCCCAGCTCCTGGTGAGTATCCAGCGCCTCGACGTCTGGAAGCTGTTGGACATCCTCTTGGGGCTGGCTCTGCTGGTGGCCGCCACGCTCTGGTATGGCGGCTTGCCGGGGCCGCTGCAGTTGCTGGCCTTTGCGCTGACGCTGCTGGCCGGAGCCGTCGTGGTCTATAGCTTTGTGCTCTTCCTGGCTACCCTCTCCTTCTGGTACGTGCGCGTCGAAAACATCCTTGTCATCTTCGAGAGCATGTACGAGGCCGGGCGCTGGCCGGTCGATCTCTATCCCGGCTGGCTCCGAGCTACCCTCACGTTCATTGTGCCCGTCGCTTTCGCTGTCACCATTCCCGCTGAGGCCCTGACCGCTCGCCTGACCTGGCTGGCCTTGCTGGGTACCCTAACCCTCGCTGCCCTGAGCTTCCTGGTGGCGCGCCTCTTCTGGCGCTTCGCCATTCGCTCCTATAGCGGGGCCTCGGCTTGAGTCGGAAAAACAGGAAAGAAGTACTGGGGAAGAACCAACCTTTCCTGCTTGACTTCCGACACAACATATGGTATCTTACCGCCCGTACCTGCCTATATCTTGTGCTTGCTCTTTGGCAACCAAAGAGAGAAAGAAACCCACAGGGCGATGCTGTCGTGGCATCGCTGAAACATGGGGGAAGTCCGGTGAGAATCCGGCGCTGTCGCGCAGCGGTAAGCTTCCCGTCCTGGTTTCCACTGTGGCCGTACCGTCGCTCGCCCCGCCTGCCCGTCGTCGACGGGCGCTCTAGGCAGACCTGCGGCGGCCTTCAGAACGGCTCGGCGTACGCACCAAAGGAAACCGGTCATGCTCTGCATGAACCGGCAGCAGCAAGACCTGAGACAACGCAACGGACGGAGAAGCTAAGCCCGAATGCCCACCTGTGGGATCTGGCTCGATCCCTTCGCGTGAAAGGGTAGACCAGCGGACAGCCCAGCTACCCGGCTGTCTGTGCGTGTCAGCCTGTTTCCGTCGGGGGAACAGGCTTTTTTCATCTCAAGGAGGGAAAACGGCATGGCTTTCTCAGCGAACCAGACGCGCTCGGAGACGCCTGTCACCATTGACCCCGAGCATGTGCTCGCCGAGGTCTGTCGCGGCTTCGAGGATCGTGCCGATCGGGCCCAGCTCCTGGAGGAGGTTCAGGCCACGCTCTGCGCCGGCCTCTCTGAGGCGGAGCTCTGGCAGGCCCTGCTCCTGGTGGCGCGTGCCCATATTGAGCAAGAGCCGGCCTTCAGCTACATCACGGCCCGCATCTTGCTCCTCTCGCTCTATCGCGAGGCGCTCCGACCTGATGAGCAGCTCCCGTGCACCTTTGCCGAGATGGAGAGCGCTTATCGCCGCTATCTGCCGCGCTATATCCAACGGGGCATCGAAACTGGCCTCCTCGATTCCCGCCTGGCGGCCTTCGATCTCGAGCGCATCGCGACCCTGATTCGCCCTGAGCGCGACCTGCTCTTTACCTACCCTGGACTGCAAACGCTCTATGATCGCTACTTGCTGCAATATGAAGGGCAGCGTTTCGAGTTGCCGCAGTTGCTGTGGTTGCGCGTGGCGATGGGCCTGGCTCTCAATGAGGAGCAGAAAGAGCAGCGTGTCGCGGAATTCTACGAGGTGCTCTCGCAGTTCTATTTCACGCCGGCCACTCCGACGCTCTTCAACGCCGGCACCAGCCATCCGCAGCTCTCATCATGCTACCTGACAACGGTCAAAGACGATCTCTGGCACATCTTTAAGTGCATTCAGGACAATGCCTTGCTCTCGAAGTGGGCCGGTGGTCTGGGGAACGATTGGACACGCGTCCGCGCTCTAGGGGCCTATATCCGTGGCACCAATGGCCGCAGTCAAGGAGTGATCCCTTTCCTCAAGGTCGTCAACGACACCGCGGTCGCCGTGAACCAGGGCGGCAAGCGTAAGGGGGCCGTCTGTGCCTATCTGGAAAACTGGCATCTGGACATCGAGGACTTCCTTGACTTGCGGCGCAACACTGGCGATGAGCGCCGGCGCACCCACGATCTGCATACGGCCTGCTGGATCTCTGACGAGTTTATGCGCCGCGTTGAGCGCGGCGAGCAGTGGACCCTCTTCAGTCCCGATGAGGTCCCTGATCTGCATGAGCTGTATGGACGCGCCTTCGCCGAGCGCTATCGCGAGTACGAGCGGCTGGCTGATGAGGGCAAGATCCGTCTCTGGAAGCGCATGCCGGCGGTCGAGCTGTGGCGCAAGATGCTCACTCGCCTCTTCGAGACCGGCCATCCCTGGCTGACCTGGAAAGATCCGGCCAATGTGCGCTCTCCCCAGGACCACGCCGGCGTCATCCACAGTAGCAATCTCTGCACGGAGATCTTGCTCAATACCTCGGAAGAGGAGACGGCGGTCTGTAATCTCGGCTCGCTGAACCTGGTAGCCCACCTGGTCAATGGTCAGCTTGACCATGCAAAGTTACGGTCAACCATTCAAACGGCCATGCGCATGCTCGACAATGTCATTGATATCAACTACTATCCAACGCCAGAGGCGCGCACGGCCAACTTGCGCCATCGCCCTGTCGGGCTGGGCGTGATGGGCTTCCAGGATGCCTTGTTCCAGCTAGGCATCAGTTATGCCTCGCAGGAAGCCGTCGAGTTTGCTGATCGCAGTATGGAGGCCATCTCATACTACGCGATCCTGGCTTCCAGCGAGCTGGCCGCTGAGCGGGGACCCTACCCCAGCTACCGCGGCTCCAAGTGGGATCGTGGGCTGCTGCCTATCGATACGATCGCCTTGCTGGAGCAGGAGCGCGGCGAGGCCCTGGAGATGGATCGCAGCACTACTATGGACTGGGAGCTCGTCCGGGCCCACATTCGTCAGCATGGCATGCGTAATAGCAACGTCCTGGCCATCGCCCCCACCGCCACAATCTCCCTGATCGTCGGCGTCAGTCCCTCGATCGAGCCGATCTACAAGAACCTCTATGTGAAGAGCACGCTATCGGGCGAGTTTACGACGGTGAACACCTTCTTGGTCAACGACCTGAAGGCCGCTGGCCTCTGGAATGCCGACATGCTGGAGGCCCTCAAGTATTATGATGGCTCCTTGCAGGAGCTGCCAATGGTGCCGGAGGAGCTGAAGCAGCGCTACTTGACCGCCTTCGAGATCGATCCGCGCTGGCTGATCGAGTGCGCCAGCCGTCGCCAGAAGTGGATCGATATGGGGCAGTCGCTCAATCTCTATCTGGCTTCACCCAGCGGCAAACAGCTCCACGAGATCTATCTGCGCGCCTGGAAAAAGGGCCTCAAGACCACCTACTACCTGCGCACGCTGGCCGCCACGCAGGTCGAGAAGTCTACAGTGGATATTAATCGGTGGGGAATTCAGCCGCGGTGGATGAAGAGCGTCAGCCCGTCGAGTGCCATTCAGATCAAGCGCGGCGCCTTCAAGGAGGCTGGCTCAGCTGGGCCCGCCGCTCCTCTTTCTTCCTCGCCCGCTCGCCAACAGATAGACCAAGGCGGCGAGCAGACAAGCATGTCGGCCTCTGCGGCTCCTCCCCTGACTCAGCCAGGTGCTGCCTGCTCGCTGGACGACGAGTGCGAAGCCTGTCAGTAAGCCGGGCAGCACAGGTTCAGCCATGGAAAGCAGGGCGGAGCCTGCCGGTGCTCTGCGGCGCTGCTCAGCGCGCTCACTGGCGGCCCGCGCCTCTCTCTGTTGGCTCTCAAACTGCATGACTGTCCTACGCTGGTGTCGCCGCCTGTCGTCGCCTGGGCTGCTGGCCAGGGCAGGAGCGTGGGCGCGACGGGCGCTACACCGTAATGCTTGTAGCTACATTGTCTGGTGCCAGAACCCTTGCTAGAGGGAGAAGTGAATAGCAATGGCAAATGCCATCAATGGAAAAGACATTCTTGAAGAGAAGCGCCTGATCAACGGACCGGCTGTGAGTGTCAATCAGCTCATGCCGCTCAAATATCGCTGGGCTTGGGAGCACTATCTCAATGGCTGCGCTAACCATTGGATGCCCAATGAGGTCCCTATGGCCAGCGACATCGAACTCTGGCGCAGCAATCGCCTCTCCGAGGCAGAGCGCCTGGTCATTCTGCGCAATCTCGGCTTTTTCGCCACCGCCGAAAGCCTGGTTGGGAACAATCTTGTTCTGGCCATCTTCAAGCACATTACCAATGCCGAGTGTCGCCAGTACCTCCTGCGGCAGGCCTTTGAGGAGGCGGTCCATACCCACGCTTTCCTCTACATTGTCGAGAGTCTGGGCCTGGACGAGCGTGAAGTGTTCACGATGTACCATCGCATCCCGGCCATCCAGCGCAAGGATGCCTTTGAGATGAAGCTGACCTCTGCCCTCCTTGATCCTCAGTTCTCGACCGCCGAGCCGGAGCAGGCCCAGCAGTTTCTGGATAACCTCATCGGCTACTATGTGATCATGGAAGGCATCTTCTTCTACAGCGGTTTCGCCATGATCCTCTCCTTCCATCGGCGCAATCTCATGACGGGCATTGGCCAGCAGTTCCAGTATATTCTGCGTGATGAAACGATTCATCTCAACTTTGGTATTGACCTGATCAACGGGATCAAGGCCGAAAATCCTGGCCTCTGGACACCAGAGTTTGAGCGGCATATTATGGAATTGATTGAGGAGGCGGTGGAGTTGGAGATTGCCTATGCCTATGACTGCCTGCCGGAGGGGATTGCGGGCCTGCATGCGCCGGCCTTTGCTCGCTATGTGCGCCACATTGCTGATCGGCGCCTGGAGCGCATCGGCCTGCCTGCGGTCTACCACGAGCCGCATCCGTTCCCCTGGCTGAGCGAGACCATCGACCTGAGCAAGGAAAAGAATTTCTTTGAGACGCGGGTCACTGAGTATCGGTCGGCGGCGACGCTCGAGTGGGATTGAGTCCTGCGTGTGGGTGTGCCGCGCTGACCGCTGCTGAGTGGGACTGGCGCAGATGCGAGGAAAGGAAGAGGCAGGATTATGGTGCTGGCTACCAATCTTGGCTACCCGCGCATTGGCGCGAGACGCGAACTGAAGCGGGCCCTTGAGCAGTTCTGGGCGGGGAAGCTGGATGAGGCGGGGCTGCGCGAGCAGGCCGCTACTCTGCGCCGGGCACACTGGCAGCTCCAGCAAGGTCTGGGGCTGGACCAGGTCCCGGCCAATGACTTTTCGCTTTATGATCACGTTCTGGATATGGCGATGGTGGTGGGGGCGGTACCGCGGCGCTATCTGCGCGGCGGCGATGAGGGAGCGCCCGATCTCTCGACCTATTTTGCTATGGCTCGCGGCGTGGAGGCTGGTCCGGCTGGTGAGGCGATCCCGCCGATGGAGATGACCAAGTGGTTTGATACTAATTATCACTATATTGTGCCGGAGTTTGAAGAGCAGCTCGTTTTCAGGCTGGCCTCGACCAAGCCGCTGGACGAGTTCCAGGAGGCCAGGGCCCTGGGCGTTCCGGCCCGCCCGGTCCTGCTGGGGCCTGTCTCCTTTTTGCTGCTCGGCAAGATGCACCGTGAAGGCCTCTCGCCGCTGACTCTCCTTGAGCGGCTGCTGCCGGTCTATGAGGAGTTGCTTCAGCGCTTGGCGGCGGAGGGCGCCGACTGGGTTCAGCTTGATGAGCCGTGTCTGGTGCTGGACCTTGAGCCGGAGGCTCTGCGGGCCATTGAGCAGAGCTATGCTCGCCTCTCTCAGGCGGCCCCGCAGTTGCGCCTGCTGCTGGCGACCTACTTCGGGGACCTCGGCCCTGCCTTGCCTATGGTTCTGCATCTGCCTGTGGCTGCCGTGCATCTTGATCTGGTGCGCGCTCCTCATCAGCTTGAGCCGGCCTTGGCCGAGGCGCCGCAGACTCTCTCGCTCTCGCTCGGCATCGTCGATGGGCGCAACGTCTGGCGCACTGATTTCGAGCAGGCGCTGTCACTCATCGAACGCGCTGTCGAGCGCCTTGGTCCTCAGCGGGTTCTTCTGGCTCCCTCGTGCTCGCTCTTGCATGTGCCGGTCGATCTTGATCTCGAAAGTGAGCTGGATGCGGAACTCAAGCAGTGGCTGGCTTTCGCGAATCAGAAGTTGCAGGAGGTTGTTCTGTTGACGCGCGCTGCCAACGAGGGGCGGCAGGCCATTGCTGAGGAGCTGGAGCGCAATCGCCAGGCCTTGCAGCGTCGGCGTACTTCACCTCGCATCCATGATGAGGAGGTGGCCCAGCGCGTGCGCCAGGCGCGGGCTCAGCGCGCGCAGCGGCAGAGTCCCTATGCGTTGCGGCGCCAGCGGCAGCGGGCACAGTTGCAGCTTCCGCTCTTGCCAACGACGACCATTGGCTCTTTCCCGCAGACCGAGGAGGTGCGGGCCGCACGCGCGGCCTTCAAGAATGGCCGCCTTGATGCTGCTGGCTATGAGGCTTTCATTCGGGGCGAGATCGAACGTACCATTCGCTTCCAGGAGGAGATCGGCCTTGATGTCCTGGTGCACGGCGAGTTCGAGCGGAGCGACATGGTCGAGTATTTCGCTGAGCAGCTCGACGGCTTCCTCTTTACTCGCAATGGCTGGGTCCAGAGCTATGGCTCTCGCTGTGTGCGCCCTCCGGTCATCTATGGCGATGTGCGTCGCCGTGGCCCGATGACGGTGCGGTGGTCGACCTTCGCTCAGTCGCTGACAACGCGCCCCGTGAAGGGCATGCTCACCGGGCCGGTGACGATGATGCAGTGGTCGTTTGTGCGCGACGATCAGCCACGCGCAGAGACGTGTTATCAGTTAGCTCTGGCGCTGCATGATGAGGTTCAGGACTTGGAGGCGGCGGGCATCCGCGTCATCCAGATCGATGAGCCTGCCTTGCGTGAGGGCTTGCCGCTGCGCCGTTCGGAGTGGGCCAGCTATCTCGATTGGGCTGTCGACTGCTTCCGCTTGGTCTCGGCTTCGGTACGCGATGAGACGCAGATCCATACGCACATGTGCTACGCCGAGTTCGGGGATATCATTGAGGCTATTGCGGCGATGGACGCCGATGTGCTCTCGATCGAGGCTTCGCGCTCGCGCCTGGAGCTGCTCAATGTCTTTGTTCGCTATCGCTATCCGAATGAGATCGGGCCCGGCGTCTATGATGTGCATTCGCCGCATGTCCCTTCGGTGAGTGAGTATGAGCAGCGCTTGCTGCGTATTCTGGAGGTGCTGCCCGCAGAACAGGTCTGGGTCAATCCCGATTGTGGCCTCAAGACGCGCCGGTGGGAGGAGGTCAGGCCTGCCCTGGCTCACTTGACGCAGGCCGTCCAGGCGCTGCGTGCTCGCCTGGCGAGCGAAGCGAACATGGCTTGAATCTGAAGGCTTGAGGGAAGGCTTTTGCTCTCGGTGACGGCGCTGGAGAGGGGAGGGTTGGCGCCGGTAGTTGGTTGGCTGGCTGGTGATTCCCTGTCCAGCGCCTGACTCGCTTTCTTGTTTGCCGTCTTGTCTTCTCTGTGTTGCCTCCTTTGTCTGTGTCTGTGATCCCCTCTCTTCGGGAAGGCTGGGCCGGCGCTTTTCCTTCTGCCAGCGGTTTGTGAAGGAGATCACAGGGGAGCTGTGAGCTAGCTCCTGGTCGGGGCGATCCCGCCCGGACTATCTTGCCTTGCAGAACTGAATAGGCAGACGGTGGGTCGGCCAGGCAAGGCTTGTTGCTCTCTGTTCCTGAAAGGCCGCCCAGGGTGCAGCTCCGCGCTCAGGTTGCCGTGGTCATCATCGTCTCGTCTGTCCATGTGTTGGAACTGTTCCGGTAGAAGCTCTGTATACATAGTGAGCAGCCGGCCATGCTCCATTGCGTACCTCTCTGGTCGTTTGGCCTCTGCTCTCGTCTTGTGAGGTGGCCTTATGATGTCTTCATATGCAGAAGAGGTGCCGGGCAGGTATAGTCTGAGGCGGCTGCTGGGGAGAACAGGTCTGGCCGAAGCCTATCTCGGCGAAGAGCGCGCCAGTGGCATGCCGATCGTCTTCAAGCTGCTGACGGTCTCTCTCTCGGAGCGTGATCGCCTGCAGGTTGTGGAGACTATGCGTGCCTATGCGCGCATTCTTCACCCCGGCCTGGTGCGGGTCGTGGAGGTCGGTCTGCGCGGCACGGCCCCCTTTGTGGTGACGGAGTATGCGGCCTCCGGTTCGCTGCGCCAGCGCTATCCTCCAGGCATGCGCCTGCGCTCTGATATCCTGCTGCCGACTGTCTCGCAGCTTGGGGCGGCCTTGCAGCATCTACACCGCCAGGGGGCCTTTCATCTCGATCTGAAGCCGGAGAATATGCTCATCAGGCAGGATGGGGGCCTGATGCTCAGCGATGCCGGGCTGCTGAGCGTGCCTGCCCTGGCGCAGGACCGCCTGTCTTCCGAGCGTGAGAGCGCAGCTTATCTGGCGCCAGAGCAAATCTTGGGCTTGCCTGTGGCGGCCAGCGATCAATATGCTCTGGCCTGCCTGATCTATGAATGGCTGAGCGGGCAACCTCCCTTTGTCGGTTCCGCCCGCGAGGTTCGGACCCAGCATCTGCATGCTTCTCCGCCGCCGTTAAAGGCTCCAGTGCCGGCAGAGATGGAAACGGTGCTCCGGCGGGCCCTGGAGAAGGATCCTGGTAAGCGCTTCCCCTCGATCTCTGCTTTCGTCGAGGCCTCGCTGCAGGCCATGCGCAGCTCGGCCAGTCAGCCTGTGCTCTCCCCGCCTTCCTCCGCTCACCTCTCTTCGACGCCTCAACCGCCGGCGTCGCCTCCTTCACCTGCTCCCTCGGAGCTGGTGCTCCACCAGCAGGAAACGGGGGCGGTAGCAAAGGCAGAGAAGATGACTCGGTTCCCTGTCTGCCGCCTCTGTCAGCGTCCCCTGCCCGCCGGCGGTGCCCTGCTGGCCTGCCCTGCCTGCGGCTACCCGACGGATCTGCGCGAGGAAGAGCGCTTTCTGGAGCGGCTGATTGGAGAGCTGAGTCGCCTGGCCCAGGCTGGGGCGGCCTCGCTCCCCGTAGGCGAGTTGGCAACGCTCTCTATCCCCTCCTTGCTAGGACTCAGACGCGAGGTGCACTTTGGCGCCGCCTCCTGGTCCCTGTGGCAAGCCGTTGATCGCTACTGGCGGCGTCTGATGGAAGTGCGCTCGCTGCTGGCCGTCGAGAGGGAGCGCTCAGCGCGCGAGGCCGCCTCTGTTCTCCAGCAGCAGGGCCAGCCCGAGCCAGCGGCTCCGTCCGCCGGCGCAGTGCCTCAGCCCGCCGCTCAAGAGGCCAGGCCTGAGATGCTGGATGATACGCTCATCAGAAAGGCTTTGACACCGCATCGGCAGACTGCAGTGGAGGGGCCAGCGTCGCCAGCTCAGGCTGAGTCTCCGGCCACGCCACCAGCGCAGGCGCCGGCGGCTCCCCAGCAAGAACGACAGCAACCAGCGCCCGCGGCGGCCCAAAGCAGTGCGCCTGCTGTATCCGCTGCCTCGGCTGCGCCGCTACGGGCCCAGCAAGACGAGGCCCCTCCGGAACATCAGGCAGCTCTCGATCTGACTCCTGCTGCTCCGGCGGCGCCGGCGGTGAGTGTGACCGGTTGGCCAGGGCAGGCGCCGCGCTCGCCGCTGGGGAGTCCGCCTCGACCAGCGCCGTCGTTGACTGCTCCGTCGCGTCCGCCCATCCCGGCGCGTCCACCGCGCCCACCACGTCCCAGCCCGATCAGGACCTTGCGCCCCCTGATCGAGTCGCCTGCGGCTCTTATGGTAGCCTTGGGCACTTTTCTCTTGCTGGCGGCTCTGCTCGTCTTCCACATCGCTAACCAGCAATATGCCCTACCTGTGACCATCGCCGCTCAGCTCTTCTTCGCAGCGATGGTGGTCATCACTGGCCGTTCCAGGCACTTCCGCGAGTTCCAGGGCATCTACGCCCTCTTCTTCGCCCTCACGGTCCCCCTGCTCTTCCCAGACCTGGGGGTCTTCTTCGAGCAATATCAGCCCTGGCTCCTGGCTTTGACGGCGCTCTACGGCGCTGTGACCTATGGGGTGCTGGCCGTCTCGCAGCGCTTCAGTCCTTTCGCCATCCTGTGTGCGGTCGCTTTGACGGTGGCTGCTGTCTCGCTGGTCTGGGCCGTGCTTGGCGACCACTGGTTGTGGTGGAGTCCGGCGGGCTTGCTTGGCCTGGCCCTGGCTGAAACAGAGGCTCTGGGCGGTCAGGCGGCGGCAAGCCGCTCCCCTCTGGGGCGCTTGCTCCATACCTCCTGGGATGTGCTGCGCAGGCCGTTGGCCTTCTCCTCGCTGACCATCGGTTCTACGGTCACCAGCCTCGCCAGCCTGCTAAGCTTCATCTTGCTGCTGGCCCTCTGGGTCGCTCAGCCGTCATTGTCAGATCCTGGCTGGCTCTGGCTCGATAGGCCTGCAGTCCTGGTCACGCTGCTGCTGGCCTGCGCCTGGTTGCTCAGGCTGGGCGCCCGGACACGTCACAGGGCGGGAGGGTATGCGCTTTGTGCCCTGCTGACACTCATTCCTCCTCTGGCCGGTAGCTTGATGGTTCCTGCAGGGGCACGGCTGGCTAGCGGCTTCAGTCTGCTTCTGCTAGCGGCCTGCTTCGATGGCTATGCGCGCCTGGTTCCCCCATCCCTCTGGCGCTACTTGCGTCCCGAGCGCGGGCTGACGGTCCTGCGCTTCTGCCTGCTGCTGCTGATCCCCTTCCTGACGGTACTCCCGTCGCAGGTGTCAAACCTGCAAGCTGACCTGCTGCCCGGCTCCATGATCGCGCTCGTTGGGGCCGCTCTGCTCCTGTTGCTGACGCTGTTGCCAGTGCCGGAGGCCGCCCTTGAGGAGGATCGGCGCGTGACTTCCAGTTTCTCCCCCTGGATGCTGCTCTTGCCCGGGAGCCTCCTGGTCTGGGGCTATGCCGCGCTCGGGCAGGCGATGGCTTGGGCAGGCGTTGGGCCTGTATGGTGGCTTGGCGTTCTCTGTGCGGGTCTGCTGGTGCTCTCCTGGAGCATTCGTCGCCTGGCCAGCCGGGTCCTGGCCGCTCCCTGGGAGGTGCTGACGCTGGCTGTCGCGCTGCTGATCGTTGTTCCGCTGAGCCTCGGCCTGGGTCCCGAGTGGTTCAGTGGTAAGGCTCTGGTGCCGCTGCTGCTGGCCCTGCTGAGCTACGTCATGCTCCTGGTGCAGCGCCGCTCGCTCTGGCTGCCGCTCCCTGGCCTGCTCCTGCTGATCGGATTGGGCCAGCTTGGGCTGTGGATCACCTCGGCTGGCGGTGGGCCGGATGGTTGGGCCGGGCTGCTGTTGGTCTGCGCGGTTCTCCTGCCGCCGCTGGCGGCTGGCCTGCGCCGCTTTCTCCCAGCAGGAACTGCCTGGTATCCGCGCTTGACGGCCCAGGATTGGGAGGCTGAACGCTTCTTCACTGCCTGGGAGTGGGATGGGCCTCTGACGGTGCTGGCCCTGGGGGCTGCGCTTTGGTTACTGGGCCTGCTCCTTTCCTCCCACTCCCAAGACTGGGCCAGAGCTGTGCTTGCTGGGGCGGCAAACTGGCCCTGGCTGGCTGGCCTGGAGCGGTCGGGCTGGCTGGCTGTCTCCGAGGCGCTGGCGATGGGACTCGTTGCCTACCTGGCCGGGCTGTGGTCGAAAGCTCGCATCTGGCTGGTTCCGGCGGCCCTCTGCGCCCTGGTGGCGCTCTGGCTGGCCCAAGACCACTTCTGGACCCTGACCGCTGTGGTGGTCGGGGCCGCGGTCGTCGGGATGGTGGTCAGTCGTTTGAGAGGCCCGCGCTGGGCCATCCCCTGGTATATAGCCGGGCTGTTCAGCCTGTTCCTGGTCATGGGGCATGCGCTGCCTCCACCGCAGGAGGGAGAGGGTAGCGCTGTGCTCGCTGTGTTGCTGGGGTTGACGGGCGTCGTCACGGCGGTTGGCCTGGTGGAGGGCCAGCCAGAGGCCCTCTGGTTGGTGCCCCCTCTGCTGCTGGAAGCCTGTGTTCTAGCCTTGCAGTACGAGCACTTCTCATTGCCTGATGTGCTGCTGGTCCCTTGCCTGGTCCCGCTAGGCGCGCTGGTGGGGGTGGGCTTAAGCCGCTGGCGGCAGCGGCAGGCCGCTCCTGGCCGAGGGCAGCGCTGGCGCTGGGCCGCGCCCTGGTATGCTGGCGCTCTGGTGGGTCTGGGGGCGACCAGCCTGGTCTTCTTCGGCGGACCCTGGGAAGCCCGGGAAGCGCCGCCCTTGCAGACTCTCTGGCTGGCGGGCCCCTACGTGCTGTTAGGCTTCGTCGGCCTCGCAGTTGTGGTCGGATTGCTGGAGCAGCAGCCGGCCTACCTCTGGCTGGTGCCGGCTCTCGTGCTGGAGGCCTGTGCCCTGGTCCTGAAGAACCTGCTGGCGGGCTATGCCACCCAGCCTCCGGGGGAAAGCGTTCTAGTGCCTGCCCTGGTGCCCGCTTGCGCTCTGCTGGGGCTGGCTCTCAGCCGTCTGGGGAACCAGGCTCGTCAGCAGCGGCTGCGCTCTGCAGGGCCGTGGTATGCGGCTGCCTTGCTGGCGCTGGGCACTGTCAGCGCGACGCTCTTCCCTGGGGGGCAGCCCCTGCCCTGGCAGGGCAATCTCTTGCTGCCGGTGGGCTACGCCGGGCTGGTGACAGTCGTTGGCTGGCTGGAGGGGCTGCCCGAGACACTCTGGCTGGTGCCCCCTCTGCTGCTGGAAGCCTGTGTTGTAGCCTGGCAGCACAACTCCTTCCCTGATGTGCTGCTGATCCCTTGCCTGGTCCCGCTAGGCGCGCTGGTGGGGGTGGGCTTAAGCCGCTGGCGGCAGCGGCAGGCCGCTCCTGGCCGAGGGCAGCGCTGGCGCTGGGCCGCGCCCTGGTATGCTGGCGCTCTGGTCGGGGTGGCTACCACCAGTCTGGCTCTCTGGACGGGGCGGTGGGCCTCGTCGCTGCCCGCACTGGCTCAGGCGGGTCCCTTCTTGCTGCTGGGCTTTGCGGCCATTGCGACCGCGGTGGGCTTGCTCGAACAGCAGCCAGCCCTGCTCTGGCTCATCCCCGTGCTCGTGACGGAGGTCTGTTCCCTGTTGCTGGGGGGCTTCTTCAAAGATCCCTTCTGGGAGAGAACAGGGCTGTTGCTGGGACTGGCCCCGGCCTGTGTCCTGCTGGGGCTGACGCTCAGCCGCCTGACTGACCAGTCTCGCCAGCAGCGTCTGCTGCATGCCGGGCCATGCTATACGGCGGCGCTCATCGCGCTCGGAGCCGCCAGCTTCGCCCTCTTTATACCACCACTGCAGTCACTGGGGTGGCTGCGTCCCTACCTGATGCTGGGGGATGCTGCCCTCAGCGTGCCAGTGGCCCTGGCTGAAGGACTCCCAGAAGTGCTCTGGCTTATCCCGTTGCTCACCGGGCTGGCGCTCGCGGCGATCGCTGGGTTCGAGAAGGAACAGGCCCCGCTCCTGCCCGCCCTTGTCGTGCTCACCACTCTCATCCCCCTGGCAGGCGGCAAGGTCCGTCAAGGACACCTGGCCAGACTGGCGACCGGCGAGGGGTCGCGGTGGCACCTGCGCCTCGTGGCTCCCTGGTATGCCACTGCGGCCCTGGCGGCCTGCGCAACTCCCTTTGTCTGGGCAGGGACAACGCGGACCGTGACCCTGCTCCTGCTGCTTCTGCTCTATGCCCTTCTGGCCTTCTGGGTCGCTCTGCAGGAAGGCTGGCCCCTGGCCTCGCTGGCGACTGTCCTCTTCAGCCTCTGGGGATTGGCCACGGTGGCGCTGGATCAGGGGGCACGGCCTCTGCTCCTGCCGCTGGGGATCGGGGCGTTGACCGTGGCTCTCCTGGCTGATCTGCTCTGGCGGCCCGCGGTCAGCAACTGGCCAGGGGGATTGGGATCGATCATCCGGCCTTCCTGGTCCCTGGCCTGGGTCCCGCTGGTGGCGCTCACCTGGGCCTCCTTGGGCCTGCTTCATCCTGATCCGCTCTCCCAGCTCCCTGCTCCGGCGGCTTGGGGTGCGGCTCTGGCGGCCCTGCTCATTTACATCTCAGGGAGCCTGCTCCGTCAGATGGGCGTCTGCTGGCTGAGCCTGCCGCTGGCTCTCTGGACCATTGGGCAGCTCGGCTGGCCTGGGTGGCCTGGGGGTCAGCAGCCGCCAGATCTGGGCGGCTTGACCCTCTTCTGCCTCTTGTGCACCGTTGGCCTGGTAGGGGGGGCGGCTCTGCTGCGCCGCTGGCCTGTGCGTCCCTACCTCCTCCCGCTCTTGGCCGCCAATTGCGCCGGCGTCCTGGCCGTGGGCATTGCTGGCGCTGGCGCCAACTCCCAGGATCTGGAGCGCACGCTGCTGGCCACGGCCCTCCTGCTCGGCTATGGCCTCTTCATCTGGCTCCTGGCCCTCTACCTGAATCGGCCATTCCTGACCCTGCTCACTGGACTGTGGACGGTGTGGGGAGCGGCCCTGTTGGAGAAGGTCCCGAACCAAGGTGCTGCTTTGATCAGCATAGGGACCGCTGCCGCGCTGCTGGGCCTGCTCGGCCTGCACCGCTCGCGCCCGGCAAGCGCTTCTACCGAACGGCGCCGGGCCGCTGTTGGACAGCCTACCAAACGCGAGGAGGAGGCGCGATGAGAGAACATCCCTTGCCCCTGCTCAATCGCCTGCTCTGGAATTGGCCCTGGTACCTGCTCGCCGCCCTGGCCGCTATCCTGGTCGGCCTGCTCCCTGACCTCTGGAGGCTCGCGGGCCTGATCATCTTTGCTCTACTCGCTACGCTCGTCATGCTTCGCGAACGCCTCCCCGAGGCTCTGCTTCTGCCAGCGGCCCTGCTGGCCTGGCTGCTGAGTCTCTTGCCGCAAATGCTGGGGTGGACGTCGGAAACTGTGCTGCTGCTGGCCTGCCTTGTCTGTGTCCTGCTCTTCATCTCGCAATTCATCTGGCACATCATCAGACCAGAGCCGCTCTGGCTGCCGCCGGCTTGGCCAGCGCAGCTCCTGGGCCTCGGCGGTCAGGTGACCATCGTCGCTCTCTGTGCGGCAACTACGCTGAATGGCGGGCCAGACCTGGGGAGCTTGAGGAGCCAGATTGGCCCTCTGGCTCTGACCATCCTGGGCTTGCTCCTGGTCTGGCAGGCCCTGCTCCAGACCAGGCGCGCGCCGCGCCGCTGGACAGGCTACAGCGCCGGCCTGCTCCTGGTCCTGGCCCTGACCTGGGAGATCCAGCGGTGGTGGCAGCCTACCTTTGATCTGCTCTGCTTACCCCTGGCCAGCTACCTGGTGGTCCTCAGCCCCTTCCTCCTGCGCGATCGCTTGACCACAGGCAGCCAACAGGTCGGGCGCCTCGTGATGGTGCTCGGAGCCTGCCTGTTTCTTGTGCCGTCCTTCATGGCGAGCATTCTCAACCAGGAAGGGGAACAGCTAGTTGCGCTCTTCCTGGTCCTGGCCGAATCGCTGAGCCTCTTTCTCTTCGGCATCGCTGTGCGCGTGCGCTTCTTCATCCTCGGGGGCGCAGCCCTGGTGGTCGGCGGGGCCATCAGAGCCGTCATGTATACCTTTGGCCACAACGCGCAGGCCCTGCTGATCTGGCCCGCGCTCGGCCTGGCTGGCCTGGCTCTGCTGGGGGGCGCCGTCTTTTTAACCCTGCGGCGCTCACCGCTTCAGTCCTGAGAAGTGGGAAGACAAAGGGGAGGCCCTGCCTTCGACCTCCGCTCTCCTGCCGGCGAAGGCGGATCGGCTTCAGACAATGGTCAAACATATCCTCGCAGTCGATCCGCCTCCCGGTAGGCCATCTGGGCCTCTCTTTCTCTCCCAAGCCGCTTGAGGGCATGGCCGCGACGCTCGTGCAGGTCTGGATCGCCAGGCTCCTTCTGGAGCAGTTGCTCATAGAGGATAAGCGCCTCACTGGTGCGCCCAAGCAGCAAGAGCGCATCGGCTCGCCGCAGCGAAGGCTCTCCCCCTCCCCGGCTAGCCCTCTCCTCGCTCTCCAGCGCTCTCCGATAGGCCTCGTGTGCTTCCCACTCTCGCTTCAGCTTCAGCAGAGTATCGGCCCGGCCATAGTGGGCATCAACCAGCCCGGGATCACAGCGCAGGGCCTCCTCATAGGCTGCCAGCGCCGCCCGGTAAGCACGCTGCTGATAGAGCGCGTCGCCTTTGGCGCAATGCGCCGCGGCAAAGGTTGGCAGAAGCTGTACAGCTCGCTCAAAGGCGGTCAGCGCTTTCCCATACTGCTCGCGGGCCAGGAGCAGCAAACCACGACCGTAGTGGGCGGCGACATTGCTCGGGTCAGCCTCCAGCGCCAGTTCGTAGGCCCGCAGCGCTTCTGTCTCCCTGCCAAGTCGCTGCAGCGTCGCCGCCCTCCCGCTCTGTGCATAGCTATCCCACGGATTCTGACGCAGGGCCTGCTCATAGGCAATCAGTGCCTCCTGGAAATGGGCGAGCTGCCAGCACGTGTCACCAAGTTCGCGCCAGTCGAGTGGCAGCCGCGGGTCGTAAGCTGTCGCCTGGAGATAGCTCCGCAGCGCCTCCGCATACTGTCCTTGCCGGACAAGCTGGTCTCCGGTCACCTTCAGCGCCTGGGCTTGCGTCAGAGCTGCCTCCTGAGCCTGCTCGCGCGCCGCAGTCTCCTGGCGATCCCGGCGGCTCTGGGCTTTCTCTCGCCTCTCTGCAGGCCCAGGCGCGGCGGCTAAGGAGTCGGGGCGCGCGGTTCCTGCACTTGACGGAGGTGGAGCCGACGACGGCAGGCAAGGCTGCTGAGGCCCGACGGAAGGGGCAGAGGGAGCTGAGGGGCTGAGGGCAGGCTGAGCCTGTGCCGCTTCGGGATAAGAGGCAGCTTGCGGAGCCGCCGGCCCCAGTGGCGCAGGCCCAGGCCTCGCCGGGAAACCCTGGGAAGCTTCCTGCTTATAGGCTTGCTTGAGGACTGCGCTCTCTTGCACCAGCACGGGATCGCCTGGATCAAGCCGTGCCAGCAACTGGTAGCGCAGCCAGGCCGTCTCAGCCTGACCGCGACTGGCCTCCTCGCGGGCGCGCTGCAACCAGCAGGCCTTCAGTTCCTCATATTGCGCAGGATCAGGCGGGGCCGTGCGTAACGCCTGTAAAAATTCGTCAACCGAGGCATGGCGCCGCTCTGGCTCCTTCATCAGTGCCTTCAGGATGGCCAGCTCAATGTATGCGGGCACCTCTGGCCGGAAAAAGGACAGTGGTAGAGGTAGCCCTTCATGATGTTGCTGGGCCCAGGCCAACCAGCCGCCACCTGGGGCCTTCACCGGCTTCTGCCCCGTCAGCGTCTCGTACGCCAGGCATCCAAGCGCATACTGATCGCTGGCCGGAGAAACTCGCCCTGCGAACTGTTCGGGAGCCATGTAGGGCAGTGTACCAGCGATCGAGAGACGCTCCGTTATGGCGGCATCCAGAATGACCGCAATGCCGAAATCTGCGAGCAAGGCGTTTCCTGCTGCGTCAAAGAGAATATTTTCCGGCTTCAGATCACGATGGATGACTGGTTTTTCCTGGGCATGGGCGTGTGCTAAAGCCTGCCCCACTTGCTCTACAATCTGTAGAGCCTCCTCTAGAGGAAGACCGTCTGGCTGCTGACGGAGACGATCGCGCAGCGATCCGCCCGCAGCGTAAGCGGCGATCAAATAGGGGGGAAAGTGTTGATCAAGGCCGGCATCATAGAGCGGCAAAATATGCGGGTGACGCAGGGCCTCTAAGAGTCGCGCCTCTTGCAGAAAGGCTTGCCGCTCCTTCGACGAGGCGCCGCGGGCACTGCTGAGGAACTTGATCGCTGCACGGCGAGGCAGGAGCAAATGCTCAGCGAGGTAGACTTCTCCAAAGCTCCCGCTGGCCAGTCGCTCCCCTATACGGTAGTTCCCGAGCTGCTGCCCGGTATAGGTACCTGATGCGCCGGGGGCCATCGTTGGTTGCTATCCTGCTAGTGATGCATGCTACCCCTTCAGACAGGGGCTGCCCGAAGGGTTCCCTCTGCTCTTGCGCTCGCTGATTCTCAACTACCAAGCATACCATATGCGAGCGGCAGAACACCAGGCTGTGGCTGCCACTCGCAAAACAAACCTGGTGCCGCGGCTGGTCCCTCAGCCACAGCACCAGGTTGCTGCGCAGGTAATGGAGCTTTGCCGCCAGAGCAAAGGTCCTTTTTGACTTGGTCGGTCAAACCGGCCTAGAAGGGCGGATAGGCGTTCTGGACCAGGGTGTCAAAGCCTGCCTGGAACCAGGCCCCTGCCACCGGCGCATTCGGCATCGCCCCCGTCGGCTGGTTGTTGTTCATCGAATTGCCCCCGTAGGTCGGGTCGCACATCCGATCGAACCCCTTGCCCGTCGGGTTGTCCGGCCCCTGCGGGATCAGCGTGCTGGAGCCATCCGACTCCCCAGGCGGCTTGATCCACACAAAGGCGTCAAAACCACTGGCCGGATTGGCCTGCGGGCGCGCTCCAATGCCGCCCGGCTGGTTGCACCAGTTCCCTCGGCTGTAGCGCCGATCAATGCGTGTCTGATCCACGAACGTGTTGACATCCGTGGCGCTGCTCGGCCCCGTCGGGCGGTTCGGCCCACCCCAGCCGTTGCGCGAGGTGTCGATGAGCATGCCGATCGTGCTCGGGAAGCCCTGCGCAATGAAGGCATTGCGCATGTCAATGTCATAGGGCATCTCGTCAATGTAGTTGTTCCACTGGTAGAAGTTCGCCGAGCGCACCGGCTGCCCACCGATCATTTCGTTGGCCGTCATGTACGGCTCGGTGGTCGGGGTGTAGTTGGCCGTGTTGCTGATGAAGCCATCAATGCTGTTGACGCCCGCTGTGGTCCCCTTGATCGTGTTGCTGATCAGGTTCACCGCCGGCTGGAAATTGCTGCTCCAGCCCAGCCAGCCGCTGTGCGCAATGTCGATGTAGATGTAGACGTTGGGGATGGCGTGCAGCTTGTTGATGGCGTACTGGATGCCCTGCACATAGGCCCCGCTGGAGTTGGCCTCAGCACACTTGGCAATGCTGAGGTTGGTCACCAGGTTGGGCAGCGAGTCCGGCTCGATGATGGTCACAATGCGCAGGTTGCTGTACTTGGCCTGGCTGAAGGTGGCCGCAATCGGGTCGATAAACTGCGACTTATAGATGGCCAGGCCGTTGTTGGAGACGCTCAGCTCGCCGTTGGAGGCCAGCGCCGCGCAGTCGCGGTTGGGCAGATCGTAGACCACGAAGGTGATCACGATCGGCAGGCTGCTGGATGCAGCTTGTTGCTCGGCGGCATCCAGATAGCCGGCCAGGTTGGTCGGGTAGCCGGTCCCACCGGTGACGGCGGCGATGCTATCCAGCCAGACCGCGGTGGAGTAGTTGGCGACCTGGGCTTCCTTCTGGCCCAGGGTGCCACCAACGCTGGCAGCGCCCGCTTTCACTTCCGCCGCCCAGTAGGGGTTGATGAAGCCCTGGGCACCCGCGTACGGGTTGTCCACGTGCACTCCTGGGGTTGGCGTGCTCGTTGGGGCAGGCGTGGGAGTTGGCGTCGGGGTTGTCCCCGGGGTCGGCGTCGGCGTTACCGTCGGCCTGGGGGTCGGCGTGGGTGTCGGGGTGCTGCCCGGGGTCGGCGAGGGCGAAGGCGTGGGCGTGGGGGTGCCACTGCCGCTGCTGCTGCCGCCGCAGGTGTTGCCGTTGACCGCGAAGGTGGTCGGGGTCGGGTTGCTGGTCGTCCAGGTGCCGTTGAAGCCCAGGGTGACTGAGCTATTGACGGCGACGGTGCCGTTCCAACTGGCGTTGGTGACGGTGACGTTCTGGCCGGATTGGCTAAAGTTGCCGTTCCAGCCCTGGGTGACCGCCTGGCCGCTGGCGGGGAAGGTAAAGGTGAGGGTCCAGCCGTTCCAGGTGCTGCTACCGGTGTTCTGGAGCACGAGATTGACGCTGAAGCCGCCAGGCCACTGGCTGACGACGGTGTAGGTGACCTGGCAGTAGCTGGCGGCATGGACCCGCACCTGACTGCCAAAGAGGCCCGTGAGCAGGAGCACGGGCAGGGCCAGCAGCGCCAGCAGGTGCTTGCGTCCCCTCAGACGCTCGCGCCTGGGTACCTGTGATGCCATAGCTTTCCTTGCTTTCCTTTCCTTGCGCTACTACTCTGGTTTCTGCGCTCCCGTTCCGCGGAACCGTCCCTGATTCCACGGGTGACGAGGGCGGCGTCCCGCTCGCTTGCGCTCCGCAAGCGGTACCGTAAACGATTACGTAAACGGTTACGAGTAATATATACCTGTGAGGAACGAACTTTGTCAAGAGAGGGGGAGAAAGCGGGGGAGAGCTATCGCCCTCCGGCAAAAGCAGAGGAGCGGACCAGCGGCGCTCTGGCATAG
This sequence comes from Thermogemmatispora argillosa, assembly GCF_059696725.1. NCBI lineage: Bacteria > Bacillati > Chloroflexota > Ktedonobacteria > Thermogemmatisporales > Thermogemmatisporaceae > Thermogemmatispora > Thermogemmatispora argillosa. The sequence goes on from NZ_AP019377.1 coordinate 5,425,847, forward strand.
AGCGTCCCTGGCTCTCTCCTGCTCCTCTGCTCTTCACACGAGCAGAGGAGGAGAGGAAAGCGGCGGGCCTTGAGGGGCCTTACTGATCGTCAAAGCGACCGTGGCGGCCATGTCCCTCCGCGAAGCGCCTGGCCCCGCTGCTGGCTTCACCTGTCTGGAGCGTTCTGGCGCCATAGCGAGCCTCCAGGCGGAGGGCTTCTGGCAGGGGAAGGGACCACTGTTCATAGAGGGAGAGTCGATCAGAGCGCAGGCCCTGCTGAGGGAAACGCGCAAGCTGCTGGGCCAGCTTCAGAGCAGTGGGCAGAGCCTCGCCATGAGGCGTCAAGCGATTGACCAGGCCCATCCGCCAGGCTTCCTCACCCGAGACGCTGCGTCCAGTCAAAATCAGATCGAGTGCCTGGCTCTGGCCAATCAACCGCGGTAGGCGCACGGTTCCCCCATCTATCAACGGTATACCCCAACGGCGGTTGTAGACACCGAAAACGGCATCCTCAGCGGCCACGCGCAGATCGCACCAGAGAGCCAGCTCCAAGCCACCGGCGACAGCATAGCCCTCAATCGCTGCGATTACGGGTTTCTGCAGCAGCAGACGCGTTGGCCCCAGTGGACCGTGACCATTGTCGTCAGGACTGGGCACCTGGCCTGTGGCCAGCTCCTTCAGATCGAAGCCGGAGCAAAAGCAGCCTCCAGCCCCCGTCAATACTGCCACGGCCAGCCCTGGATCAGCCTCAAAGCTGCCGAAGGTCTCCAGCAAAGCCGCAGCCAGCTCCCGCGAGATAGCATTGCGTCTCTCTGGACGATTCAGCGTCACGATCAGAATCGCGCCTTGTTGTTCTACCAACAGCGGCCTGGCTTCGCCCGGCCTCTCTAGCGCGGCGCTCTCCGCCGCATGCTCAGACATCGGTGATTCTTCTCCTTCCTTGCCGCATGGGCATCCTTGATCACCCAGGCGTATAGGGCGTGCTGGACTGGACGCAGCACGCCCCATCCTATTCACTCTATCCTCTAGAGCCGCCGCTTGTCCAGCCTAGTCTAGTACTTATATTGGCTGCCGCCAGGCGTTGGCGTTGCCAGGACCGACAGCGAAGGGGTGGCCACAAACCAGCGTCCGCCGACCCCATTGCCAGACGTCTCCCCGGGAGCGGTGTCGCCAGTATACGTATAGAGCAAATGCCCATTGTAGGCGACCTGTTGCCCATGAGCATCCTTGACAACGCTCAGCTTACCAGGCAGCGGGGAAGCGCTCTGCGGCGTGCCACTGCCCTGGAAGAGCAGCGGGGGCCAGGTGCTGGCACAGCCGCCTGTGCAGGCAGACTGCGTCGGTGTATCCGACGTGAAGTAGTAGAGCGTCCTGCCACGCGTATCCGTCAGGATCGTGGTTGACTGCCCGTTGAGTTTCACCGTGGCAGTCTTGACCACCACCGCCCCTGACATTGGGGCTGTTGTCGGCGTCGTATTCATAGTGCTCGCCTCCACCGTCGGCGTCGTCGTGCTTCCGCCCGCCGCTGGAGTAGTGCTCCCGCCACATGAGGCCAGGATGATCGCGACGGCGAGCACCGCAAGCCCAAGCCTGAACTGCGTCACAAGAATCCGTGGCATGCTAAGCCCTCCAACACAGAGATCAGCAAAGTCGCAGGCAGCGAGCAAGCTGCCCCTGAGTACCGCGGTATCCGCTTAAGTCTTACGCTTCCAGGTTACAGAGGTCGCCCCGGCAGCCTGGCGCCTGGCTGGGGATGAACTGGGATGGCTCGCGGAAGAGCGGTCGGGTTGGGCGGGCAACGGCTCAGTGGGGGAAATTGCCTGGCTTATATGCCTCACTCAGGGAGTCACAGCTACTGGCGGAGCAACAGAAACGGGCGTCCTGGCCTCAGCGGCGCTGCCAGCCGGCTCAGACCGCCGGAAGGCTGAAAGACCCGGCGACAGACTGCCTGGAAGGAGCCAGAGAAGGAGGAGGCAGCCGGCGGGGAGAGACAAACCTGACCAATGCGCCACACCGGCATGGCAGGCCTGCAGCTCCCCGCTCCTTTAATTGCCATAGGAGATCACCATTGGGGGCGGCTGCAGCGCCAGCACCTGGGCGGGCGTCATGAGCGTGTGGGCCTCGATATGATAGAAGAGCTTAAAGCCGCCATAGCGAAAATTATGATACTTCTGCATATCCTGCTGTACCCACATCGTATATTGGTGAATCTTATCCTGCTGATCGCCGCGATAGCCGCCGACGCTATCCACATGGATCACCACATCAACGCGCGGGTCGTAGACGAGATTACGCTTATCGGCGAACTCGGCCATCGAGGCGTCATAAGGATTCTTCAGACCATCTCCATCGCCGCGGTACTGATGAATCACCAGAATCTTGCGCGGTACATGGTACTGCATTGGCAGAGCAGCTAACGTCTCGATAACCGGGTTCAGGTCGGAGGCACGTACATTACTGAGATTCACGCCTGGGATGCCGTTGCGCCGAGGGAACATCCACTCAGGGTCGATGGCCAGCTCTACAAAGCTGTAGCGCTCCAGGTAAGGAAGAAAGAAGTTCAACTCCTGCATTACGGAAGCCTGGCCGAAGCTCAGGTCTAGAAACAGCAGCAGGCCATGTTCCTGGCAGAAGCGAATATATTCATCGATCGTCGCCGCTGACAGGCGATGGCTGTAGGTTCCCGTGGGACCGGGGTAGCGGTCGGGCACACTGGCCACCAGATCGATCGCCAGCTTGACCGGGTGGGAGGGGTCGAGTTGCGCGTAGGCCTCCCCTTGAGCCTGCAGCCGGGCCAACATCTGGGAGCTCAGCTGATATGCCGGGCCTGTAGCTGGAGCGCCGGGGATGCCGTAGAACGCTACGACGCGGTAGCGCGGAAGAATCGCCCCCTGATTCGGGTCGAACGGCTTGATAGGCTCGGCTCGCTCTCCCAGGCGCTCTTCATTGAGAAGTGCCGGGGGCCGTTGCGCCCGAATCACCAGTTGCCAGGCCAGCGCAGTACCTGCCACCAGGGCTGGTATCAGGACCAGCCCAAAGAAGAAGGTCACCAGGACAGCGGAGCGCCTGCGGCCTCCCGCTGTGCCTGCGCTGGTGGCAGTCCCCAGGGGCCTGGTAGGAATCCGGCTGAGCGCCTCTCCCCGGCTGGAGCGTCGTGTCGGAGTCATCATGACGGTCCAGGTCCTCCTCAAAAACCCTACTCTCCCAAAAAACGGTTAACAGCGCTACCTATGGAGCAATGTGCCTCCTTCAGAACAGAATGCCATAGGTGGAAACGAAGGAGCAGTTGAGCGCGCCTCTCTCTCCCCCGGATGGGCTAGTGCCGGCGGCTTGAGCGCCGGGAGGAGCGAAGACGCTACAGAGAGGCCGGTCTCTCTCCGTGCAGCCATATGCTATCATAAAGACGGCTGAAGATCGTTCTGTTCACTACCGGTGGACCGCCCGCCGCTAGGCCGGCTTGCAAGAGAAGGAGGTGGGCCCTTCATGCTTGTCAGAGATGTCATGACCAGAAAGCTGATTACGGTGACCCCTGATGATACCTTGGGGCACGCTGCGACGCTGCTCCGTCAGTTCCAGTTCCATCATCTGCCGGTTGTCCAGGGAGAGCCTGCTCTCTTCGGCTTCACCGGTGCCGTCAAGCCGCTCTATCTGGAGGGGCTGCTCACTTCTCAGGATATTGACCTGGCCGTCGCCGCCGCGGGGCAACAGCCCTGGCAGGAGCGGCATGTCCAGGAGGTCATGGACCGCAGCCCGGTCTGCGTGACTCCTACGACCAGCGTCGCCGCCGCGGCGCAGTTGCTAGTCGAGCGCGGGCTGAATGGCCTGCCGGTTGTCGAGTACGAGCAGCAAGAGCAGCGCACGCGTGCCCTGCTGGTGGGCCTTTTGACGCGCAGCGATCTCTTGATCGCCCTGGCGCGGGCCCTGGGGGCCTTTGAGCCGGGCATGCAGTTGCTGATCCCCTTCACGGCCGGCAACCCAACCCCGCTGGCCCGCCTCCTGCTCCTGGCCGCTGAACTGCGCGTTCAGGTTCGCAGCCTGGTCGTCGTGCCACCGCGCAACGGTCAGCCGCGCGCTGCCACTGTGCGCCTGGGCACTATTAATCCTGCCCCGCTGCTGATGCGCCTGCAGGATGAGGGCATCGAGTATGCATTTCCCGATCTAGCCCTGGAGGAGAGCAGCCATGACAAAGCCTGACCTCGCTTCCCATCCGCGCGTTTGCCTGGCTTTCGATCCGTTGGAGCTCCACTACGATTTTGGGGCTAACCATCCCCTGCAGGCCGATCGCATGCGGGCCTTGCTCGATCTGTTGGAGACATGCCAGCTCTGGCACCAGGGCGACCCCTGGCAGCATCTTCCTATTCGTCCCGCCTCCCTCGACGAGCTGCGGCTGATCCATACCGATGACTACGTGGCGGCGGTCCAGCGCCTGGGGGCCGCCGCTCCTCAGCTCGCAACCCTTCCCTTGCAGCAACGGCAGGAACTGGAGCAACAGGCCTTCCGCTACGGCTTCGGCGATGGCGACACGCCCATCATGCCGGAGATGCATGAGGTCTCGGCCATGATTGCTGGGGGCACCCTGGTGGCTCTCTGTGCTGTCTTGGGCCTCCCGGAGGGGGGACAGTTCGCCTCGCCCGCTGAGCGGCCTGTCCATGTCTTCCATCCTGGCGGTGGTCTGCATCATGCCTGGGCTAATCGGGCTTCGGGCTTCTGCGTCTATAATGATGCCGCGGTCGCTATTGCCCACGTGCTGCGCGCCAGTGAGGCCAAAGTCCTCTATATCGATTTCGATGCTCATCATGGCGATGGGGTCCAGCGCGCTTTCTACGACGAGCCGCGCGTGTTGACCGTCTCCCTTCATGAGACGGGGCGCTATCTCTTCCCCGGCACCGGCGACGTCCTGGAGTTGGGGAATGGACTTGGTCGCGGCTATTCTGTCAATGTGCCATTAGAGCCGTTTACACAGGATGATTCCTATATCGAGGTCATTGAGAACCTGCTGCCACCTCTGGCGCTCTCTTTCGCTCCAGACGTCATTATCAGCAATCACGGCTGCGACACGCATGCCTGGGACCCGCTGACCCATCTGGCGCTCAGCATGCGCGCCTTACGGGCTCAGGTGCGGCTGGTACACGAGTTGGCCCACCGCTATTGTGGCGGGCGTTGGGTTGCCGTTGGCGGTGGAGGCTATGATCCCTATCGCGTTGTGCCTCGGGCCTGGGCCCTGGTCTGGGCAGAGATGTCCGGTCAGCCCCTGCCGTCTCAGCTTCCGACGAGCTGGATCGAGCGCTGGCGTCCGGCCTGGGAAGCCATGCGCGAGCGGGAGCGCGAGACGTGGGAGGTGATGGGGAAACCTCTCCAGGAGAGTGGCTTTCCTACGACTTTTGATGATCAGCCTGAGCAATTTCCTCCTGTGCCACGCCTCCAGGAGATCACCCGAGCCAATCGCCATACGGCCTCTCTCGTACGCCATCTGGCCGTCCCTCCGGCGGTACGACCAGCCTTCCCGCCGCTGCGCCAGCGCTCGCCTCTTGCTGGCCTCTTCGACCTGCTTCATCTCCGGGGGGCTGATACTCCTTCGCGTAGTCAGACTTTCCAGACAGCGCGCGGGCCTGTGCTCATGCGCGATTTCTGTCCGCCCTCGCTGGTTGAGCGCCTGCGGCCCTCGCCTGGCCTCTGTTCCTTCACGCGCCTGCCGGAGCGTGAGCATCGTCTGCTCTTGGAGATCGCACGGCGCGCAGACTGCGCTTTGGCTCTTGCCCATACGCCGGGGGGTGAAATCGTTGGTGAGGTCACGCTGGCGCCGGGCGATGCCTGGTGGGAGGGCTTGGAGCAGGTCTATGAGGTGGCCATCGAGGTGAGCCGGGATTGGCGCGGCCTGGGCATCGCGCGCAATCTCCTGGCTTTTGCTCTCGATCTAGAGGCGCGTGAGGACCTGATCTTCTTCGCTGTCGGCCTCTCCTGGCACTGGGATACTGAGGGGACTGGCCTGTCGATCTATCGCTATCGCGAGATGCTCATCAAGCTCTTTGGCTCACAAGGCTTTAAGGAATATCCCACCAACGAGCCAAATATCGCTATGGACCCGGCCAATGTCTTGCTCGTGCGCGTTGGCAGTCGGGCTGATCAGCGCATCGTCAGCCAGTTCTTCAGCCGGGTTCTCAGCTCGCCCCAACTGCCCCGTTTCTGACCGGCTGCTGAGGTTGGCAGCCTGGTCCCTCTTTCCGTCCTGCTGGCTCGCCGCCGGCTAGGGCCAGGCTATTGGCCTGGCTATTGCCAGGCTGATACTGCCGGCCAATGGTGGGGCTGGGGCGTCCTGGCTCCTGGCCTTGCGTGCTGCTCAAAGCGTCCAGCTCTGTCGTGACGGATGCTCCGCTCCGCGCCGGCATCGCGCGCGCAGACCGGGACGCTTTGCGATCTGATCAAGCGCTTGCCTGCTGGTCGCCTTTTCAACAAAGGGTGACCACGACTCATTCGCTCTCTCAGCGTTTTGTGGAGGCTTGACTATGGATCTGGGATTGGAAGGCAAAATCGCCATTGTCACGGGCGCCAGCCGCGGGGTAGGCAAGGCCATTGCCCGTGCGCTGGGCGCTGAAGGTTGTCGGCTGGCCATCATCGCTCGGGGGCGCAAGGCCCTGGAAGAAACAGCCGAGGAGCTACACAGCGCTGGCATCGACGTCATGACCATTGCCGCTGATCTCATGGTGCCCCAGAACATTGAACGCATTGTTCAGGAAGTCATGGAGCGCTATGGGCGCATCGACATCCTGGTCCATAATGCAGGAGGGGCCCGTGGCCAGACGATTTTCGACACCAGTGATGAGGACTGGCACGACGCGCTGGCCCTCAATGTCCTGGCGCTCAGTCATTTCGCGCGCCTGGTGGCCCCCATCATGAGCCGCCAGGGAGGCGGGCGGATCATCGCCATCTCTTCGATCTTCGGGCGCGAATCGGGAGGAAGGCCTGCGTACAACGCCCTCAAAGCGGCCTCCATCAGCCTCACCAAGTCGCTCGCTCGCCAATTCGCCCCTAATAATATCCTGGTGAACAGCGTGGCCCCTGGCTCCTTGCTCTTCCCAGGCAGCTCCTGGGATCGCCGACGCCAGGCGGACCCCGAGAGCATCGAGGCCTTCGTCAAAAGCGAGCTCCCGTTAGGCCGCTTTGGAACGCCCGAGGAAGTGGCGGCGGTGGTTGTCTTCCTGGCCTCCTCTGCTGCCTCCTTGGTCAGTGGGGCCTGCATCCCTGTCGATGGCGCCCAATCGCGTTCGAACATCTAGCGCTCGGCTAGAGCAGGCTGGCGGCCACTCCCCAGGCTGAGCCTCAAAAGCAAAGCTTAAAAAGTCCTAAGAAAGCGGCCGCATGGTTTAGTTTCTGCTTAGAGCCTGTTACTGCAGAGCTTATCTGGGCCAGAATGCCTTGTAATCCGCTGGGAAAAACGGTACTCTTCTGTCTAGCGACAAAGAGAGACGAAGAGCGACGAGGAAACGAAACGATGGCAAAGCAAGAACGCCCTGCAGTAAATATAGATGGTATTCTGGCCCAAAAAGCGTTGGCTGGTGATGAGCGGGCCTTTGAAATGCTCTTAAAGCGCTATCAAACGGCTCTGTTTAGCTTTATCTACCACTTTCTCGGTGACTATGACCAGGCGTGTGATATTCTGCAGCAGGTCTGCTTGCAACTCTACATCTCGCTTCCAAACCTTCGCACCGGCGAGCCGCTGAAAGCCTGGCTGTTCCAGGTGGCTCGCAATCGCTGTCTGGACGAACTGCGGCGCAAGCGTGCCGTGCATTTCTCTGAGCTGGAAGGCAGCACTGACGAGGATGAGCCTTCTCCGCTCGATGCCATGCCTGATAGCGGACCGCTGCCAGAGGAGCTGGCTGAGCGTCACGATCTCCAGCGTGTGCTGCAGGAAGCCATTCAGACGCTCCCGCCGCGCTTCCGGGCCGTTGTGCTCCTGCGCTACCTGGCCCAGCTCAGTTTCGCTGAAATCGGCCAGGCGCTCCAGATGCCGGAGGCCACCGCCAAGACGTACTTTCAGCGCGCCAAGCCGCTCCTGCGCGCCGCCCTGCGCGAATATACAGGCAGGATCACTGCGGCTCTGGCGTAAGTCTGGCCAGCGCTCCTGCTGTGGCTCACTCGGGCTGAGCTACAGCAGGGCAAGGGCCGAAGCAAGCCCTACCGTGTGAAACTTCCCCTGGATGTTGTTCGTTGTACATAGCAGAGCACGAGCGAGCCAAGGAACAACATCCAGGGGAAATTGTTTATGCGGGAGCAGCGCGAGCGATCAATCCACCCTGCCACAGCAGCGCAGGAAGGGGAAGAGCTGCAAGAAGAGTTTGATGAACTGGACCGCCTGTTCATAGAGCATTTGCCGCGTCTTGACCCCCCACCAGAGGTCATTGAGCGTATCCTCACGATTACGCGTCAGGTTGCTGTCTCACAGCGTCCAGTCCCTGAAGCCTCGCAGCACCAGAGCCGGCAGAGTGGCAAAAGCGAGGGGGACGAGCGCCATCGGGCGGATAGGCGAGGAATGGAACGCCAAGAGAAGTGAGAAGCCTACGGGATGGGACGGCAGCCGCTTCTTGTCCGCCGCAGGTCTACGGCTGGCAAAGGGTAAGCCCTTCCGGTGGAGGCAGAACCCTCAAAGAAGGCGCCGCAAGGGCTGGTCACCTGCTCGGCTCACAGGTCACCCAGAAGCACAAAGAGGGCAGCATCCGCGCCTGCCCTATACGGTAGCATAGGGCGAGGTCGGCGCTACCCTCAGCTGTAAGGTCCATGGCACCGAAGAGGATGGATAGTATGCTATGCCTATTCTTGGGCGAGCTAGCCAGAGCAGCGTTCCGAACAGGGTGATCGGTGCCGCCTTGCCTCACGCAATCTGATCGCTCAACTTCCCCGTTGCGACAAGCCAGCGGACAAACTCCAGGCGGCGGTGTTCGGCAAGAGCCTGCTGTTGTTCCCTCTCGGCATACTCTTCGCGGAGCCTGGCCAGGCGGCGCATCTCAACCTCATCAAAACCGCCGCGGCGCAGTATCTCACGATCATCTTTGCGGTCCTGCATGTGGTCCTCCTTCTTCACTGGCAAGCGGGCGGGTAGTTTATCCGCCAGCGGGATCACCAGGCGTGCGACCCGTCTCTGAAGAGCCTGCATTGCATAAGGCTTAGGCCACTGACACTGATCTCCTTCATTCGGGCGTTGAGCGCCTCACGCCAGTCCTTGCAGCAACGTGTGGGCGCTCGCGCATGATCTCCTTTCCGCCTCTCGAAGCGAGCAAGCAATCGTGGTCAGCTTCTCTGTTAGAGAGTATACACTATGGCGAGTGACAACGGTGTGAACACAGCGGGGAGAACTGTGAAAATCCTGTGAAGGTTGACCTTTGCGAGCGAATTGCCGGAAAGAGATGCTCTTGCCTACGACAAATCACCTAGCAGCGGAGCATCGGGAGGCGGAACAAAGTAGCCGACGCCTGGCTCATTGCGCAAGAAACGCGGGTGGGCAGGGTCGGGTTCCAGCTTGCGGCGCAAGTGGCGGATAAAGGTACGCAGATAGGTATTCTCTCCTACATAGTCAGCTCCCCAGACGCGCTGTAGCAGCTCGCGGTGCGTGAGCACCTTACCGGCATTGCGCGTCAACTCATAGAGCAAATCATATTCGGTGGGGGTCAAATGGACCTCCTTGCCGCCGGAGCGCACCTTGCGACGGGCAAAATCGACCTCCAGCCCGTCAGGCCCGCCGCAGCGGTACGTTGGCGTACTGGGGCTGGTAGTTCCCTGTCCCAGGCTGCTCAGCAGCCGCTCCGTCTCGGCGGCCCGGCGCAGGGCGACACGCACGCGCGCTAGCAGCTCGTTAATGCTAAAGGGCTTGGTCAGGTAATCATCGGCCCCCTGGTCGAGCGCCTTAATCTTGACTGGCTCCTCATCGTGGGCTGAGAGCACGATCACAGGGGCGTTGCTCCACTCGCGCAGGCGGCGCAGGAACGCCAGACCATCCAGTGTCGGCAGCGATAAATCGAGCAAGACTAGCTGGGGCTGCACCAAGGCGGCCAGCTCAATACCCTGGGCCCCATCGCGGGCCGTCTGCACCTGGAAGCCACGCGCTTTCAATTGAGCGCGCAGGAAGGCGCTCATCTGGGGGTCATCTTCCACACAAAGAATGCACGGTTTTTTCTCTCGCTCAGAAGCCGACATCATGGGTACCCTCCCTGGAGCCGGTCGTATTGCCGCGCGGAGCCGAGGCGGGCAACAGGGGCTGGGCGGTCGTTGGTTCTCCTGCAATGCTGAGGCGAAAGGCGAAGGTGGTCCCCTGGCCGGGGCTGCTATGGAGCGTTAACGTGCTCTGATGCGCCTCGATAATGCCGCGACTGATGTAGAGGCCCAGACCTGTGCCGGGGCTCCAGCGCGCGCTATCGCGGCGTCGGTCACGGGCCGGCTGACCGGGTCGATCCGCCGCCGGACGGCGGCTTGCAGCGAAGGTACTAAAGCGCGTGAACAGCTCTTCCTGCTGTTCTGGGGTCAGCCCTGGACCGTGGTCGGTCACACGGATCTCCACCTCGCGTGAACTCACCTGCTCTGCCTCCAAGAGGACGGTATCCCCTTCTGGAGCGTGGTAAAACGCATTGCTGAGCAGGTTGGTCAGCACCCGAATGATCATCTCGTAGTCCGCCAGCACCGTTGGCAGTTGGGACGGGACGCGCACCTCCAGCCGGCGGTGTGAGCTGGCGATCAGGGCCTCCAGCCGCTCCTGTAGGTCTTCAACCAGCTCGGAGAGCAGGACCGGCTCTAGCTCTAGCCGCAGGGCGCCGGCCTCGACACGCGCGGCATCCAGGAATTGGTTGACCATGCTGACCAGCCGCTCCACCTGCTCATCCGCGGTGCGCAGAAAGTCGCGCTGTTCTTCCACCGACCAGCGCAGGTCATCGGCCTGCAGGGCACTCAGGTGGGCGCGGATATTGGCCAGGGGCGTTTTCAGTTCGTGGGCCATCGTGGTAAAGAAATCCTCACGCTCGCGCTCTAGCTCCTTCATGCGCGTGATATCGTGCCAGACCAGAATCGCCCCGCTGATCGTGCCATCGCTGGCCCGCAGCGGCGCCGCACTGGCGAGCAAGAACAGCGTTGTCCCATCGGGCTGGTTCAAATGGAGCTCGCTCTCACTGGCCTCGCCGCGGAAAAGGGCCCGGGCCAGCGGTCGCTCTTCAACAGGCATCAGCTCCCCAGTAGGGCCGTAGACATGAATGCGGTCGATGATCTCCTCACTGGGGCGGCCAGCCAGGCGGCGAATGATCTCTTCGGGGTCATCGATTTGCGCCTCTGGCACCCCCATCCGGCGTAGCAGCCGGGCGGCCTGGCGGTTGATGATGCTGATGCGTGGACGCTCGCGGGCCTCCTTTGAGATCAAGAGCACGCCCGAGGGCAGCCGTTCAAGGAGGGTCTGCATGCGGGCGCTCTCTTCCTCGAGCGCGGCCTTGGCCTCCTGAAGAGCCTGGTTGCGTTGGGCCAGCTCAAGTGTCCGGGCCACAACCTCGGCCTCAATGCGCTCGCGGGCGGCGGCCTGCTCAGTCACATCGTGGTAGATGACGAGAAAGGCGAAGATATCGCCGATCGTATCGTGAATGGGCGCATAGGAGCGGCGGATGACGTAGGGGCGGCCATCGGCGCCAATGACCTTAAGTTCGTCGACGCTATGCTCCAGGGCCCGGCGTTCCAGGGCTGGAATATCTTCCGGCCCGCGGGGTAGCGCCTCCTCAAAGCGGGCTTGACTGCGGGCCAGGGCCTCCCAGATCGGCAGACCCAGGACCTCATCGCTCCAGCCCAGCAGGCGGCGCACTGCGTGATTCATGTCTGCCACGCGCCAACGGGCGTCGTAGATCACCACACCGTCGGGAATGGCCTGCATGATATTCTCACGCTGGCGCACATTGCGGCTCGCCGTACGGGCCAGGCTATTGATGCTGAAAAAGAGGCGCGCATTATGGATAGCCAGGCCGGCTTGACGGGCAAACTGCTCTAGCAGCTCAACCTCCTCGGCGGGGAAGCCGCGCGCCCGCCGATGATAGACCTCGATGGTCCCCACTACCGGCGGGCGTTCGCTCAAACCCTGACTCTGGGTTCCAGGCCCTTCGAGCGGCCTCATCGGCTCTGGATGGGGATCGAAGATCGGCACGCAGAGAACGGAACCGGGACGGCGTGGCAGGCCATCGTCGTCAAGAAGCGGCAGCTCCAACTCTGGGCAGTTGCGTGTGTCCTCGATGATCAGCGCTCGCTGTTCGCGCAAGGCCCGACTGAGCAGCAGGCGCTCAGTCAAGCGAGGACGCCACTGCTGGGCGCTGGGATGCAAACCTTTTTGGGCGGCCAGGGTCACCAGCGGCTCAGGCTCACCAGCGGCTTCCTGACGCACGGGCCGACGCGGTTGTGCGATATCGGGAAGCACGGCCTCAACCTCGGTAACCGGCTCCAGCAGCAGAATAGCACAGCGGGTCGAGCCGACCATCTCCTGAACAGCCTGTAGAATGCGATCCAGTACCTCGGGAAGGGCAAACGGCCCGGCGATCGCCGCCGAAATGTGCTGCATCGCCTTCAAGAGTAGGCGTGAACGCACCTGGCTGGTCACATCTTCCACGGTAATCAGGAGCGCCTCCCGCTGCCCTCTCTCCTCTCGCTCTTCTCGCTGACCCTCCCAGGTCACGGGGGTCAGCGAGATGCGCCAGTAGGTACGCCCGCGACTGGCCAGCAAGCCTTCGTAGGGAACGTCCTGAAAGACCAGACGCTGACGCGTGGTGCTGGCCTGTTGCAAATAAGGCACGGCTAGGGAGACGATCTCTGGGGAAAGGATCTCGGCTAGACGATGACCAACCACTCCTTGCGAGCGCCATGGCTCGCTCAGCAACGCGGCCAGGTACTGGTTCACATAGAGAACACGCCAATCAGTAGCATCCAGGACTGCGGCTCCGACCGCGATGTGTCCCAGAATTTGTTCAAGCTGCACAGATGGCTCTGGCTCCATAGGTCTGGGTTTCTAGCCACGCCGGGTCTCTACCTGACCTGGACTGGAAAGAATACGCCCCACGCAGCGCCCACCGCCAGGGGCGGCGTTCTTGCCCTTGCTCTTCTCCTTCCTCCCTCCCTACTACACAATATTATATCGCCTGCAGCCGGCGGGTGTGAGCCACCAGGGGCAAGCTCAGCATGGCCGAGCGCCATGACTAGAGGCGCGAGCAGGTCCTTGTTCACTTCCAGGTCTGGCGAGAGGCTCAGGGGGGGCCAGATAGAGGCGCACAGGGGGAAGGGCAACGGTAAACCAGGTCTCCTATTCCCACAGTAGAGATTAACAGAGCGCGGTGTCAAAGGAGAAGGTTTGTGGTATGATGATGTCAACTCCCGAGAGAGTACTGCAACCCTGAAACGTCTGACCTTCCGGGTCCTTTTGTCCGCATGAGGCAACGGTATGCGCCCGTTTGCTCGTCTGCTTGCCTGTGCGCTCCTCCTCTGGCGCCGGCGTGCAAGGCGGACGTGGCCGTTGGAACGGCGGCGCGGGACCGTGGATCACATGACGGCTGCACTCCGTGCTGTTGGCTGAGAAGGCTGCCAGCGGCGTCAAGGCGGCGTGGTGTCGCAGCCGGTTCGTTCTGCGAGGAGGGATTCATGGAGCTTTCGCTACGGCTGGATACCCTCGGGGTGGTCGAGGTGCGCTATCTGCGTGGCCGGGAGCGCTACCGCGATTGGCCCCCTTTCCAATTGGTGGCTGCCTCCCGGCAGGCCCGTATCCAGGCGTATATGAGTCGCGAGGTCGCTGAACAGTTGCATCAGCAGATCCTTGCGGTGGAGGCGGCTGTTGGCCTGAATGTCGAATTTGAAGATGATGATGATCATTTTGAAAAGGAGCATAGCAATCGTTCAATCGATGAAAAACACTTTGAGGATGCAACAGAGCGAGAGAGCAGCGCAAGTACCTTCTCTCCCTCCCTCGCCCAGGCTCTGGATCGCCTGAACGAACTGGCGCGGCAGCGCTTACCTGAGGCCAATCCCTCCTCTAGTGCTGCGGAGCGCAGTGAGTTGCTAGCCGAGGAGGGCGAGCTGAGTGCCGAGGAAGAGGGTGCGCTAGAACAATTGCAGGATGCTTTTACGCAGATGATGGATGTGGTGCGGGAGCTGGCTGAAGAGATGGCCACTGACGCGCTGAAGCTCACTGGACGGTTCCGCTGTGCGCGCACCAACCTGATCTTTACTCAGGCTGATCTCCCCGATGAGAGCGACGTCCCCGAGGAAGAGGAGGAGAGTATGGCTGAGGAAGAGGACGAGTCAGAGGCCGGGCTGCTCGCTGAGGAGGCGGGCGAAGAAGAGGTCATGGAGTTTGAGGTAGAGCTGGTCATGGTTCTTCAGCTCTTTGAGGAGGGACGCGCCCGCGCCGATGATTCGCCTGCGGTAGAGTTACAGCTTGACGTCGACGATTTCGAACGCCTGCATGAGACGCTTGATCTTGCACTCCAGCGCGAGGCAAGAGGCCGACGGCGTAGCTCTTCTCATCTGGCCTCCGAGCGTGGTCGGCGTAATCGCCGGCGCCGCTAAGCTCAGGGGAGTTCCCAGACTCCTACTCCCCAGCGGCGATGCTCAAGGTCTCGGCTAGCTGGCCGCTGCTCCCTGCTGGTGCTGTTGGCTCCCCCTGCTGCTCCTCGTTCACCGATACAACTCGACTGGGCGGCTATGTGGTGAGGGCTCTCTCCCTGTCCTTCGTCTGACTTTCCTGTGAGGAAGATCCTGCCGGTTTGGGGTCAATCACGCGAATCCGCTCAACCTTTGGCCAGGCTCGCCAAAAACGTCGCCCTGCCGGTGGTCAGCGCAAAGCTGATCTGCTACAATGGAGCCGGGCCTGCTCAGCGCGCGCAAGCAGGCTGACTGGCATAAGGCCTGTTGACGTCGGCCCGAGTGGTGGCAATCACTCGCCTTGGGCAACAGGCGCGACGTGGATGGCAAAGCGGTTGGGCGGCAGGTTCTCCTCTGCCCCTGTGTTCTGTCTGGCACATGAGTCTTGTGAGCCAGGGCATTGTGGCAGGAGCGGCGAGCGGTCCTCGCTGCTGGCTTGCCTGCGTGTGTGTTTGCTGCTGTGATTGTGAAGGGAGCTTGACCTGCATGATGGATGAGCGTGTGAGGTATGGGCTAAGACCTTGCTGGGAGCGAGGAACCTATGTGATTGAGGCCGACGATGCTGCTGAACTGGCGCGGGCCATGCAGCTAGAGCAACTGGTGACGCGGCACATGGGGGGCCTCTTCCCGGAGCGCGATGGCGATCTGAGCGAGGTGCAGACGATCCTTGATATTGCCTGTGGCCCAGGTGGCTGGGCGCTGGCTGTGGCTTATGCCTATCCGCATGTGACGGTGATTGGCATCGATAGCTGCCCGACGGTGGTGGAGTATGCTCAGGCACAGGCCTGGTCGCGCGGCCTGGCCAATGCTGAGTTTGTGGTGATGGATGCTCTGCAGCCCCTTGACTTCCCCGACGATACTTTTGATCTCGTCAATGCCCGCTTCCTGATGGGCATGATGCCTGTCTCAGCCTGGCTACCGCTGTTACGCGAGTGTCGCCGCGTCACTCGTCCAGGGGGGAGCATCCGACTGGTCGAGGCCGAACTGTGTCTGACTACCAGTCCCGCCTTCGAGCAGCTCTCTGCCTGGTTGGCCAGTGCCTTCTGGCGCAGGGGATATAGCTTCTCTCCCGATGGACGCACGCTGGGCATCACGACTGTCCTGGGCCGGCTTCTGCGCTCGGCGGGCTGGCGCGATGTCGGCTATCGCCCGTTTGTGATCGATTTCTCCACCGGCTCGCCGGCCCAAACCGAGGGTTATCAGCACTTTATGGTGTTTTGGAAGCTGGTGCAGGATTTCGTCTGCGCGTGTGCGGATGTTTCCCCCGCAACCTTTGAACGCCTCTATCAGCAGGCAATGGCCGAGTTGCTGCTTGATGATTTCTGCGGCCTATGGTTCCATTTGCTGACCTGGGCAGTCAATCCTCTGTTGTGAGGGGTAGGACCGTCACTAACCTGAGCCTTGCTCTGGTTCGCCTGGCGCTGACCTTGATTGGCCTCGCCACTGGCAAGGTGGCCAGCATTGCAGGAGGCTTGCTTGACAGTGAGAAAGATGCCGCTGTATCATGCCTCTATCAGCCCCAGGCGAGCCTGCGGGGCGGGCTGGCAGAGATCGCCGATCATCCTTCTTAACTCAATAGGAGATCTATCAAGCAAAAGGGCAGCGTTTGATGGGGGCATGGCGCAAAAGCTTGCCCCAGTTCGCTCGTAGACGGGGAATACCCTCTACGGTCCTGCTGAGCGGCCTGATCCTTCCTTCCCCCGCTTGCGCTTGTGTGCGGTGTGTACTCATGCATGGTCCTGCTTCGGCCAGTCGCTAAGCCCTGGCCGTTTTCTTGATCATGAGCAAGCGATTGCCTCAAGAGGATCGGGGCATGGCGAATGGTGAAGGGCCTCATTGTGCGTGCAGGTCGACCGGTTGGAGCGGCTCGCCGCCTTACAGGCCTGGTCTGTTCCTTCCGGTCCTGTCAACAAGAAGAAGCAGCTGTCTATGACTAGAACGATAACGATCGAAGATCTCTATCGACTGCGCTTTGTCAGTCAGCCGCGTCTTTCGCCCGATGGTTCTCGCATCGCCTTTGTGGTCACCACTATTGATGAGCGGGAACATGAGTATCGCTCGGCGATCTGGGTGGCTCTGCCCGGGGGCGAGATCCGGCGGTTCACCAGTGGGCGGGGCAGGGCCCACAGTCCTGCCTGGTCGCCTGATGGGCGCTGGCTGGCCTTCGTCTCTGATCGCGAGAGCGAGGAGTCACCTCCGTCTGGTACGGCAGGGTCTGCTGCGGCCCAGGACGGTCAGCGGCCAGCGCAGATCTGGCTGCTGCCGGCGGATGGCGGCGAGGCTCGCCAGTTGACCTGGATGGAGCACGGCGCTGAGCGCCCTGTCTGGTCGCCTGACGGGCGCTACCTGCTCTTCTCGGCGCAGGTGGGGCCAAGCGAGGCCAAAACGCCGGCTGGCAAGCCTCTGCCGAAAGCGCGGGTGATCGATCGCCTCTGGTATCGGCTCGACGGCGTCGGTTTTATCCACGAGCGGCGACACCACCTCTTTCTGATCCCCGTCGAGGGAGGTCAGCCTGTTCAGTTAACCGATGGCGACTGGGATGATAGTGATGCAGCCTGGTCTCCCGATGGCCAGCAGATCGCTTTTGTCTCCAGCCGTGAAGAAGATCGCTGGCGCATGCCTTGTCCTGATCTGTATACCCTCTCGATCGTCGCGGGACAGCCGGGCGAGTTGCGTCGCTGGACCGATGGGACCTTGTCCTGCTCTTCGCCTTCTTGGTCGCCTGATGGCCGCCATCTCGCTTTCCTGGCCATGCCAAAGTATCGCTCGGCGAACCACGTCGATCTCTATCTGCTCTCACTCGACGGTGCCTTGCCCGGCCAGGTTCAGCCCGTTTGTCTAACGACCGATTTTGAGGGAAGCTGTGTTGATTGGACCAATAGCGATCTGGGTGATGAGCACCTGATGCCTCCGCCGGGCTGGTCCGCCGACGGCCAAACGCTCTATGTACTCGCCTCGCGCCGCGGAGCAACCAGGCTCTACGCGATTCCTCGCACTGGGGCTGGCCAGGAGCCACCAACGCTCACGCCTGGCGAGGTGCACGTCCGCGATTTCTCCTTTGATCAGGCAGGTCAGAACGTCGCCTTGCTCATGGGCAGCCCTGTCCAGCCGCCGGAGGTCTATCGTTGTTCGCTGGCCCGACCCCGTGAGGCCGGTGGGGCGCCGGCGGTGCCCGGTCCTGACGCGCCAGCGCTCAGCCAGGTCTCTCATTGCAATGATGAGCTGTTGCAAGAACTGGAGCTGGCGGCGCCGGAATATCTCCCTTACCGTGGCTGCGATGATTGGCCTATGGATGGCTGGCTGCTGCGCCCTCCACAGTATGATCCCGCCCAGCGCTATCCGCTCATTGTTGAGATTCACGGCGGCCCCAATACACAGTATGGCTATGGCTTCTTCCACGAAATGCAGGTGCTCGCCGCCGCCGGCTACGTCGTGCTCTATACCAACCCGCGTGGAAGTTGTGGCTATGGGCGTGAATTCGCTCTGGCCGTGCGTGGAGCCTGGGGTGAGAAGGATTCGTTAGATATTCTGGCCGGCGTTGATGCCGCTCTGCAGCAAGGCGGCATCGATGAGCAGCGCATCGGCGTCATCGGTGGCAGTTACGGCGGCTTTATGACCGCCTGGCTGATCGGCCATAGCGATCGCTTCCGCGCTGCCGTGGCCGACCGCAGCGTAACGAATCTGATTTCCGACTTCGGCAGCAGTGATTTTGGTTGGCTGTTTGCCGATGATGAACTGGATACGACTCCCTGGGAGGATCTGGAACGCTACTGGCGTATGTCCCCTCTGGCCTACGTGCAGCAGATGAAAACACCGCTCCTGATCCTGCACAGTGAGCAAGACCTCCGCTGCAATATCGAGCAGGCCGACCAGCTCTTCGCTGCTCTCAAGTATCTGGGCCGTGAGGTGCGCTACGTGCGCTTCGAGGGTCAGAGTCACGGCCTCTCTCGCGGGGGGCATCCTTACCTGCGTCTGCAGCGCCTCCGCTTCATCGTCGACTGGTTTGAGCGCCACTTGCGCGAGCCAAAGCCGCAGTCGAACTAGCCTCCCTCTTCCTCTCCGCAGCCCGGGCACAGGTTGATAGCCACGAGAGGGAAACCAGGAGAGAAGCCTCCTCGCCCTGCCACTTATCTGGCAGGGCGAGGCCCCTCTACCAGCCCCGGCGAAACTGGACCCCGCCGCTCTCTGCTCCTGATGCCTGTTACACAGGCCCATTGGTCCTCCCGGGCCTTACAAGCCTCTGCCTGCAGGGCGTCCTTGGGCTGCTCGCTGGCCTCTGGGCCGGCTGGGATGGCCCGGTTCTGTAGGCGACTGATCAGTAAACAATCAAATACATTATAAAATTGATCTAATCAATTTGGTGAGCACTTTTATATTAAAACCGTAACAGATCGCGGATGTCGAATCACCATCGGCCTGCAATTGCGACGGTAAGTCATGTTAGCCGGGCGGGGTGAGCACGCCCTGACTGGCTAGTGATAGTTGCAACTTGCGAAGGGACGAGACATTGCGAGTACACCAACGAATCTGGCATTACCTGCATCAAAAGCAGCGAGCTGAGTTTCTGAGGAACAGGCGGGCCCTGGCGGCCCTGGTGTTGCTCCTCTCGGGAACAGCAGCCAGCGCAGCGCAGGTGCCGCTAGAAACTCAGGTTGACTGCTGGCATCTCAAGCCGGCCTTGACCCGCGGGGCGGTCCAGACCTGCTCGGCCTGGGCGCCTGCCCTGAGCGGTGTAGAAGCTGGTAAGCAGCAGCAACGATCCCAGCATCTTTTCCCCAGCAAAGAGCCGCAGCCAGGGGGAGCGCATAGGCATCGTTCTCCCCGGCCTGCGCAGAAACCGGCGTCAGCCCGTCAGCCCCGTCGACAGAGCCAATGGACGCCGGCTCAGGTTTCGATGCAGCCTCAGTCTGGGTTAGCCATCTCTGATGCCTCCTCGGAGGCGGCAAGCTTGTCGCCTCTGCCCGTTGCCACGCCGACGCCGACGCCCCCAGTGTCCCAGACCGCTGCTCCGGAGCCAAGTCCAGGCCCGGCAGAAGGCGGCGGTCAGGCAGGCGTTAGCGGCAACGTCTTCCCATACGGGCAATGTACCTGGTGGGCCAATCAACGGTATTTCCAACTGCACGGGACCTACGTCCCCTGGCGCACCCAGGCCGATGCCTGGCAGTGGGTGGCCCGGGCCTATGAGTTTCACTGGCACGTCTCGCGTGATCCTGTGCCGGGAGCCATCATTGTGCTGCAGCCGGGGGTCGAAGGAGCCTATGCCTTGGGACACGTGGCGGTGGTGGAAAAGGTACTGGGTCAGGGGCGCGTCTTGGCCAGCACCATGAACTGGGGGGCCACGCCCTGGAAAGTCCAGTACGTTGTGTACAGCGCTGGTCCTGGCGTCGCCTTTATCTACAGCAGCTAGTTGCCAGCCAGGACCAGGCAAGAGCCGGACTAACGAACGCAGTGAAGAGTGGTGATTGCAGGCCATGCCAGGCCATAGGGCTGCGCGGCTCCGCCGCTTCAGCCGTCGGCCTGGACGTCTGGCGCTCTCCATCCGTGATCTCTGGCCAGGCCAGCAGGATGACCGGTTGGAATGAAGCTTGCCCATCCATACGTACGGACATCCATCCTGCTGGCCCAGCAGCCCATACGACGCCCTGGCGGAGCAGCGAGAAGAAAACCACCGCTCTGCAAACCGCTCCTGGGAGAGGAACGGTCGGCAGATCCGGCCAGATCAAGTCAACGTCAGCAGGCCAAGCTGATTGGCCCCTGCTTCGGTGAACCAGACTCGCTGCTGACTGACAGCGGCCACCCCGAAAGGAAAGCTGCTCGCAGTAGGTATCAGGTAGTAAAGAAAACGCTGCTGTTCTGGCACCAGGCGAGCGATAGCGTTAGCCGCCGCCACCGTTACCCAGACACTATTCGCATCCAGGGAGAGGCCATAGAGGCCGCCCGTTGAGCCATCGGGTGTCGGAGCATAGTAGCGCGTAAACTGGTGATTGAGAGGATCGAAACGCAGCAATAGATTATGAGCAAAGGTCGTGATCCAGACCTGGCCCTGCCGATCGACGGCGATCTCCATCGGCATCGCTCCTGCATCGGGCGTCACAAAGGTCGTGAGCTGCCCTGTATGAGGATCGAGATAGCCGATACGGTTCTGGCTGGACTCCGTGAACCAGAGATTGCCCTGGGCATCGCTGGCCAGGCCGTAGGGATTCAGCTGCTGAACCGTATGACGGGATGAGAGAGGATACTGACGCAGCTCGCCGGTCGCGGGATTCAGACACCCAAGGGCATCGGCATTCATCTCAGTAAACCAGACCTGGCCCTGCCGATCAAGGAGCAGCTCGTTTGGGGCAACCGGCAGAGTCAGCTGCTTCCCCTTATGAGCCGGGTCAGGAGCGGTCACCGTAGGCAGAGGATAGAGGCGGAAGCGACCCACGCGCGGGTCGTAGTGGCCGATATAGTTGGCATACTGCTCTGCGAACCAGAGCGTGCCATCAGAGGCCACTGCCATTCCCATTAAACCACCGCGCCCGTGCGGCGGGACCACGGTATGCCAGCGAGCACTTTGCGGATCGAACATCGCGATGAGATTGCTGGCCATGACCCCGAACCAAACCCGGCCCTGCTGATCAACCACTGGCCGCATGAGCATATCGCCCTCAGCATGGCGCGTCAGCGGATACTCACGGAAGCTCGCCGCTTGCACCAGAGCCGGCAAGGTCCCTGGCCGGCTAATCAGAGTTGGCACGCTTGTGGCACTCCTCGGAGCCGGTTGCTGGCCAGTTGCTGACTGAGCGCCGCTGCAAGCCGTCAGAGCCAGAAGGAGAGGGAGCAGCAGTGAGAAGAGGCGACAACAGCCCCACGAGCGCGCACGCGACACGTGCCGGTCTCGCGCTGGTTTCAGCTCAGGCAAGCGGGTAATACTACCGGGCATGCGTTCCACCCTCGTCCGAGGCTATGCGACCTCCCCCAGAAAGATACCGCGTGCCCCCTCCTCGGTCAGGTGCTCCAGGCGGACCAGCACAAAGGTGTTTTGCCAATTGCGCGTCTCGGCCTCCGGTAACCGTTCTACCTCCACGCGCACGTAGTTGTCGGTCAGTCCCTCCCAATAGCCTTGCTTGCGCTGTTCCAGCAGAACCTGAACGGTCTGTCCCAAGAAACGGCTGCGGAACTGGCGCGACAGCTCTGAGGCCAGGGCCAGCATGCGTTCGCTGCGGGCCCTCTTGACCTCCTCCTTGACCTGAGAGGACATGCGGGCTGCCGGCGTGCCCTGACGGGGGGAGAAACGGAAGACGTGGCAGCGAGCAAAGCCTAGCTCTGCCGCCAGCGCGTACGTTTGGGCAAAATCCTCCTCGCTCTCGCCTGGGAAGCCCGTAATAATATCAGTGCTAATGGCGATATCTGGAATCAGACGGCGGGCCGTTGTGACGATCGTCCGATAGCGCTCAGTCGTATAGCGCCGTCCCATGCGGCGCAGAATAGCATCCGAGCCGCTTTGCAAAGGCAAATGCAGATGGCGACAGAGGCGCGAATTTTCCCACAGCTCCAGCCATTCCAAACGAAAGTCCTCCGGCTCGAGTGAAGAGACCCGGATACGGGCAATCGACGTCTCGCGAAGCAAAGCGGCCAACAGATCCCCAAGGTCTTGCTGGGGATTCTCGGGAGGGTGGTAGTCGCCCAGATGAACGCCGGTCAGCACTACCTCCTTATAGCCCGCACGTGCTTTGCGTCTGACGTGCTCTACAACGGAGGCGATGCTGCGGCTGCGTGAGCCGCCGCGCACATACGGGACAATGCAATACGTGCAGCGATTGTCGCAGCCATCCTGAACCTTGATCTGAGCACGCGTCCGTGAGAAAGGAGGGCGCCAGTTATCAGGCAGCGTCAGAGACGAGAGACTATCGGCATTATCGGGGACGGGCTCCTCATCGAATGGGACATCGCTGCCAATGTGGTAGCTATCGAGCGGCAGCATAGGCAAAGCTCGCCCTGAGCCCCGTCCCTGCTGCCGATAGCCGGGCACGACGGTCGTGGCCTTGCCCTCGGCACTCTGCTTCCCTTGTTGGAGCCGCTGGCGGATGGCCTCGACCAGGGAAGTTTTGCCGCTGTTGCCGACCACCAGATCAACGCCAGGCAGAGAGGCCACCGCTTGCGGATTGGCCTCTGCATAACAGCCCGTCACCACCAGCAGAGCCTGGGGATGGCGGCGATGCACCTGGTGGATCAGCGCGCGCGAGCTGCGGTCACCCAGATGGGTAACGGTACACGTATTGACAATATAGACATCCGCCGGCTCGTTAAAATCCTGTTGCACGAAGCCGGCAGCATGCATCTGCTCGCTAATTGCTTCGCTATCGGCCTGATTGACCTTGCAACCCAACGTAGCAATAGCAAATGTGGCCGGTGCCCGTTCTGAAAGGCTCATACGATCCCCAACTCTCTCCAAAAGCTCGCTCCATCCAGGCTGAACAATCCAGTCGGCTCACCTGGAGCTGCTCAACTGACCTCCGCTTGGCCCCTTGCCCCCTGCTCTCTCTCGCGCCTCTTCCTGCTCAGGAGGAGAATCTCCCTCCCTGGAGGACTGACTGTTCCTTCCCCCGCAACCTTCCCCGTGTCCTCGCTCTCTACCGCCTGCCTTCTTCTGAGTGAACACAAGCGAGCGAGGGGAGAGGGAGATAGCCAGGCTATGGAAGGCTATAGGGCATTTCCCTCCGCATGCAGAGTGAGTATCTAACAGAGAGCCTTCCACTGTCAAGCGGCGAGAGTGGCGCTCCTGGTCGGCGTAAGCTCCGTCGCACCAGCCAATCCCTATGGAAGTGTCTCCATCTCCCCGGGCGGAGCTCTGGGGGGCTATCAGCGCCCCGGTCTCGCTTTCCTGCCAGCCGAAGAGCCGGAAAAAACCTGACAAACCCGGCAAGGCGGGCCGCTTCCCTCACTGGGCATCTGGCTGGCTCAGTGGCACAGTGGGCCTGGAAACCTCCGTGCTGGCCATCCCGCTCGGAGGCGCAGCAGAGGCATTGACAGGAGAAGGAGCGCTGTCGAGGCCCAGGGCAGCGGGGGCCGGTGCGGCCCAGGACTGGGAGGCCAGCGCCTGGCGGAGCTGCACAGCAGCGGTCATCTGGGGGGTCACGACGAGATTGCGCTCGATCAGGGGCAGCACAAAAAGCACGTTGCCCAGCCCGAAGATCGTGCCTGTCAAAACGCGCAGCAGGGGCGTACTCTCACGCCAGCCGAA
Organism: Thermogemmatispora argillosa; assembly: GCF_059696725.1. Taxonomy (NCBI): domain Bacteria; kingdom Bacillati; phylum Chloroflexota; class Ktedonobacteria; order Thermogemmatisporales; family Thermogemmatisporaceae; genus Thermogemmatispora; species Thermogemmatispora argillosa. The sequence continues at coordinate 5,449,687 of NZ_AP019377.1, forward strand.
CATCTGTGTAAAGCCATCCAGGGCGATCGGGAGCAGCGTCACGGCCCATAGCCACCAGGGGATACCAGGCAGGCGACGTTTACTCAACACGAAGGCCAGGGAGCCCACGAACATCGACGCATAGATCGAAAAATTGCGCTCGCACATCCCAAGGGGATGACCAAAGATGTAGAAGGAGTGGGAAGGTATTTGAGCGCAGATGAGATGAAGGGCAAAGTAGATTGGGCGAGCAACCGAATCTAGCCCGAAGTAGAACAAGAAAGGAACGCTCACCGCCAGCAGCACAATGCTCCCCAGCAGAGCGGTTACTCCATGAGCCCAATAACGCAGCAACAGCGTGCCCAGGCCTTCAGCAAGCGCGTTCAAGCGAGCGGAACGACGCCGGCGAGGCGCAGGCGTAGGGCGAACCAGCGGCTGAGGGAGTGAAGAGACTCCCTGATCGAGGGCCATGAGCCTGATCCTCCTCTTCTCAACTGAACAGATGGAGACACAACCTCTATTGATGAATCAAGGCAACTGGAAGGCTTTTAGCAGATCGCCATACTCAATGCGCCCTTCCAGCATCTGCCCATTGACGATAATGACCGGAATACGATAGCGATACAGCTCGAACAGTTCTGGGTTGCCGCGAATATCGATCTCCGTCAGGTCGAAGTCCACCTGGCTGGCGAGATCTTCCAGCATCTCGCGGGCCTCATCGCACAGGTGGCAGCCTGCTTTCGTATAGAACGTCACCTGTGGCGGAGACTGCTGCTTGTGCCGACTCACGCTCTTCACTCCATCCTCGTAGGGCCTGCCAGTCTTCTCACGAAGGGCAGGGGATGGATGCCCCCAGGCCAAGGCTAACCAGCGAGCTTCCATCTCTCAGCGGAAATGATACCACGCCTCCCAGGTTGGCGACAAGCGGGAAATGGGCGCGTCTGGACAAAGTGCCGTGGATATGCTGCAAGATAGACTGTATCCCTATATACGGCCTTTGGCTTTGTCTATAGATCTTGATTAGTGATACAATACAATATATTCATGGGATCTTCTCCTGCCGAGTAACGTGAAATGTGAGGAAGTAGGATGGCAACTGACGCAGCTGAGAGAGAGAGAAGCAGCAAGCGCTTTTCGGAAGCGGCCCGAGCTGAAGCGAGGGAAGCCGTCGGCAGAGTGGCCGCTGTACTGGAGGGGCGACCGCAGGTAAGAGGGATCACCATTGACGGTCCTGCCTCGCGCGATCTCGATGATGCTCTCTGGCTGGAGCCGTTGCCTGCGGGTGGGGCCCTGCTGCAGATCAGTATCGCCGATGTAGCCTCCATCGTCACCCCGCAGCTGACCCCAGCCCTGGAGCGCGAAGCACGGCAGCGGGCCTTTACGCGCTACTACGCCAAGCATACGGCGCCGCTTCTGCCACGACTCCTGAGTGAGGGACACCTGAGCCTACTCGAAGGCCAGCCGCGTCCCGCCCTGACGCTCACTCTTCCGTTTGATGCTGAGTGGCAGCCGGGTGAGCCGCGCCTCGCTCTGACCTGTTGCACAAGCGTGAGACGCCTCTCATACGCCGAAGCTGATGCCTTGCTGAGTGAACCAGAGGACCCGCTGGCGGGCATGGTGCGCGCCTTATACCGTCTTGCTGAGCAACTCTTCCAGCTACGGCGTGCGCGTGGCTCGCTGGCTCTCTATGACCTGCATCGCGGCTGGGCCACCAGCGAAGAGGGCTTTCTCCTCCCTCTCAGTAGCGAGCAGCGGCACCGCTCTTATCTCCTGATCCAGGAGTGCATGATTCTGGCCAATCAAATCTGCGCACAGCTTCTGGCCCAGCGCGGTCTACCGGCCCTCTACCGCAATCACTGTTCCAAACCGATCGCTCCCACCGGGGAAGTGCTACGCGAGATGCTGGAGACAGCTGTGCTGCGACCTGATCAAGTACGAGCGGAGCAGGTCAGCGCTACGATTCAGCTCGTTGTCGAGCGCGCTACCTATGCGCCAACCCTGCGCGGACACTTTGGGCTCCAGCTACCGGCCTACCTGCATCTGACCTCGCCGCTCCGGCGCTATGCCGACCTTGTCAATCAGCGCATTCTGCTCTCCCTACTGCAAGGGCAGGATGCCTGTGCGCTTCCCGAGCGCGAGGAGCTGGAGAAGATCGCCAGCCATCTCAACGAAGTTGAGCGCAGCCTCAAGGCGGAGAAACCGGCCTACTTTCTATCTCTTTACGAACAACAGCTTCAGCGGCAAGTCGAGGAGGCACTTGCTCAACAGGGAGACAGCCCCCGCCCTCTGGCCGGACTGGACGCGCGTCGCTTTCATAGCCTGATACGGATCGCGGCGCAGTCGCAGCTCCTGCCACCGATCATCGAAGAGGAGATTCTCGCCCGGCTGCAAGCCGACGCTCTCGGTCCGCATGACCTTTTCACGCTCCTCTTTCGCTTCCCCACGGCAGGCCAGACCTGGGAGCGGATTAAACGGGCGGCCCTCCATTCCCTGTGTCGTCAGCCGCAGCACGCCGTTAGCCTGCTAGCGATGGGACAGCAAATACTGAGCTGGGAGGCCCCCACCTATGAAGAAGAAACCCTCTCTGAGAAGGGAGAGCCGCCCACGTTTACCGCCTGTGCCAGCTTGTGCCTGGAGGGCCAGCGCTACCGCTCAGCAGCCTATCGGGCCCAACGCAAAGATCGGGCGCGGCAGCTTGCCTGTGCCGATCTGCTCGTCAGAATCAGCGGCCTTGAACTGAAAGAGGAAGAGATCTCTGCTCTCCTTCAGGTTCCTCCCAGCCAGCACTGTCTGAACGCCTTAGTGCGCGGGTCTGATCAGGAGGCAAGTGCCGCCTGGGGAGTACAGGAGCAACCGGAAAGAGCGGGCGGTCCAGAGCCGGTGGCTGATGAGATCAGCAACTACAAGGGAACACTGCAGGAGCTGGCCCATCAGCAGCGCTGGGGCACACCGCGCTATCGCCTGCTCGCCCGCAGTGGACCGGCCCACGCGCCCCACTTTACCGCAGAATGCGAGCTGATCATCGCCGGGCAGTGCTACCGGGCCAGCGGTCAGGGCTCGAGCAGGGTCCGGGCTGAACAAGAGGCCGCCCGCAATCTCCTGCTACACCTGCCTCTGCCGTCCGAGCAACGCCAGGATCTGCCGAGCATCGCTGAATGTTCTGCTATGCGTCTGCTAAATGAAATGCTTCAAAGGCAGCGCATTGAGCGCGTCGAGTATGCCTATACACAGAGTGGAACACCCCAAGAACCCGCATTCACCGCCACCTGCATCGTGACCCTGCGCTCCGGGCGCCTGGTCAACACGAGCGCTCAGGGCAGAACCAAACGGGCCGCCGCCAGAGCAGCAGCTCTGGAAATGCTCAAAGCCTTGCGCACCCTGGCGGATGAGCAAGGCTTTGAGAACCACTGAGCGTGTCGAGAGAGCAGGGCACAGAGACTCAGTCGGAGAGAAGCGTGGCGTGTAAGGGAATAGCTTTCTCGATTGTCTGCCCCACGGGCGAAGTACGCAGCACGTGCTGATGGAGTTCCTCAAGTACCTCCTGTGGGGCATCGGCTTTCAGATGCACGCGCACGTCGATGCCAGAGTAGCCGGCGTGTCCCTCTCGCAAACCAAGAAATACGGGCAAGTCGATATGGCCCTCTAGCTCAACGCGCAGCTCCTGAATCTGAATACCGCGCAGAGCAGCATTGGCGGTGTAGCCGATGGCCAGGCAGCTTCCCAGCGCGCCAAGCAGCTGCTCCACCGGATTAGGCGCGGTATCGCTGCCCCCAAGCGCCTTGGGCTCGTCCGCATAGCTGGGAGGGAGATCGCGGATACGAATCTCATTCAAAAAGCCACCTCGCCAAGTCACCTCGGCCTTCCAGAGCGTGTCACCAGCCGCCGGCTCGTCCTGCAGCTTCGTACGCAAGGCCGCGATGGCCGCGGTATCGACGCCGTTCACCGTCGCAGGTGTGCTCACTTGATCCTCCAAAATTGACTAACTAGATCAAGAAAATCAACTTTTGGGTAAGTATACGGCAAGGAGGGCTGGCTGTCAAGAGGGAAGCGGGAGCAAGGGCGAGGAAAAAGGAGCTTCCCCACTGCACTCGTGAACGTGCGGTGGGGAAGCGGGCTGCGAGCAGCAAGCCAGCGGCTTTCTGGCCAAGCAAGGCCAGGCGAGACAGCTAGCTCGTTGTATAAGTCACAGGTGTATAGGCGTTCGGGCAGGAGGAACCGCAGCTACTGGGATAGCTAAAGTAGTAGATGCGGCCATTGTTGATGAGCTGGTTATTAACATCATAGACGCGGATCGCGTACTGATTGCCTCCTGGCGTAGTGGGCAGAATCACGTAGTCATTGCCCATATCGGCATCCATCTGAGCATGGACCCAGGTGCCATTTTGATAGTAGTCGACCCCGTGGATGCCGTTAGGCAGATGCGTGATCGAGATGGCCGACCAGTAGGGATTCGCCCCTTGCAGGAAAGCAATGCGGATATCGCCCGTATAGTTCGGCGCCGGAATGAACTGCCAGCTAATCTGGCGATTGTTCCAGGCGTTGGGGTACATATTGCCCACCGGCTGACCATTGATCTGGAACTGGTTCAGCGCGCGCTGGACGATATCCAGATGATAGGGATCATCGCGGCACCAGGCATTGCCATCCTGGCAGCTATCGGCCACCACCAGATCGAGCGTAGCGCCAGTATACTGATCATTGACCCAGGTCCCATTGCGGCAGAAGGGCTGGTTCGGGGCCCCGTCGTTAATGCCAGTACAATAGGCCCCGATGGTCACGCGCACCCAGCGCCCGCAATTGAGACCATTGTCAAAGGCGCCGATCAGATTGGCCTCCTGAGCTGGGATGGGACGCGGCAGATAGGTGCTGTAGTCGCCCGGCGTATTCTGTACATTCAGGGCCACATAGTAGGGCGAATCGATATAACCCTCGGGAACACCGCAGCCGCCGTAAGGCCCTCCCACACCGGAGAACCAGGTAGCGTTACCTGTGTGGACGCCATCCAGCGGCAAGGTCGTACTGGCAACCACAGGGATGCCTGGCGTGGGGGTCGATGTAGCGCTAGCCGTCGCTGTTGGCGTCAGCGCTGGAGTAGGCGTCGGGGTAGGCGAGGGGGTCGCGGCGACAGTTGGCGTCGGCGTCGTACCTGGCGTAGCTGTAGCGCTGCTGCCGCTGTTGCAGGCATTGCCATTCACCGCAAAGTTGGTCGGCACCGGGTTGCTCGTAGTCCAGGTGCCATTGAAGCCAGGATTAACAGTGCCGTTCGCCGGAACATTGCCGTTCCAGCTCGCATTCGTGACGGTGACATTCTGCCCCGATTGGCTGAACACGCCATTCCAGCCCTGAGTGACGCTCTGCCCACTTGCTGGGAAAGTAAAGGTCAGCGTCCAACTGCTCCAGGCGGAGCCACTCGTATTCTGAATCACGATGTTGGCTCCGAAGCCACCAGGCCACTGGCTGGTAATGGTATAGGTGACCTGACAATAGGAGGCGGCGTAACTGACCCGGGCCCGGCCGAGCAGACCGGCTACCAGGGCACAGATCACCACCACGGTCAGGCCGATCAATAGGAAGCGCGAGCGTCCAATACTCCTCATTCCGCTTCTCCTTGCACAGTGAGCCAGTCGTGAGCCAGGCTGGCGGGCGAAGGGTTATGTATGATGGAGGCCGACCTGCCGACCCGGCTCCAGTGCTTCTGCCTCAGTATAGAGGAAAGGGAGCCGTCACAGCCAGAGCAGGTAGCAGTCATCTGCAAGACAGTGAAGGGATCAGCGAGGGGAGGTAGCCCCGGCTGCTCAAGATCGGATCGGCTAGCAGCCTGCTCCGTGAGGGGCAGGCGCTACGGCTGGGCATGGTACAATACAAGACACGTGGGCCAGCCAGAGCAGCGGCTAGCCCGCGCTCCCTCTCCGACCTGACCAGAGGGACCAGGGGGTTGCGCCTGGGGAAAGCCAGGCTCATCATAGCGATCGCAGAAGGAGAGAAAACTGCGGAGGTAATGCCATGACACTGGCTGTGGCGGCGCGACTGCGCCTGCAGGAGGACATGACTTTTCTCGCCGAGACGAACAGTGGCAAACTGCTGCAACTGACAGCGGCTGCCGAGCAGGGAGGAGGGGAGGGCGAGCTGCGCCCGATGGAGTTGCTACCTGTGGCTTTGGCGGCCTGCACGGGCATCACCGTGCTATCCATTCTACGCAAAAAGCGCCTGCGAATTACCGCTTATGAGGTCGTTGTCCAAAGTGAGCGGGCGGAGCACCACCCACGTGTCTTTACTGCCTTTCATCTGGAGCATCGTATTGCCGGCATTGCGCTTGACCGGGGGGTGATTGAACGCGCTATTGAACTCAGCGAAACCAAATATTGCCCTGTCAGTGCCATGCTGCGAGCTGCGGCCTCGATCACTCACAGCGTCACGCTCCTATGAAGCGGACGCTGTGCTCCAGGCAGCAGCGCGACGAGCGTGTTCAGGGGGCCAAGAAGGGGCTGGAAAGAGGCTTGTCAGAGGCTCTCGGAAACGGTATGATAGACGCATCTCGATGCCAATGCTGCAGACACAGAAAACCGTCGTGGCAGTTCCGGGGCGGGAGAGGGGCCGACCCGGCAAGGCGCTGGTGACAGCGCGGCACAGGCCCAAGGGAGGGCACCAGGCGGGGGCGGCTCTGGGGATTCGTTCCCCATGTTCTTTCTTCCTCTCTTCCCCTGAGAGCGGCTGTGTCGGACCGGTTGTCTGCGAAGGAGAGAAGGTTATGGATCGACATCTGGATGTGGAAGAACTGCTCACTATCAGCGAAGTCGCACAGCTCTTGCGAGTCGATGCTACCACGGTCAGGCGCTGGGTCAAGGAGGGTTTGCTAGAGGGGGTACGCCTGCCTCGGGCCAGTCAACGCCAGAGTTACCGCATTAAGCGCTCGACTCTGGAACGGCTCCTGGGAGAGGGGCAGAAGTGAAGTAGCGTCGCATCGCTCATCGGCTGGTGGCCGCTGAGCTGAGAGCTGGCTGTGGACATAGCTGGCGATCACTGTGGGTGTGGTGGCTGCCCCTCGGCAACTGAGGCGCGGCCTGCAGGCGTGGTCAGAGGGACTCTGGTCTCTGTAGTCTGTGTCTCTTATTTCTCTCCTCGGTTGAGGAACAGGTTGTCTGATTGGGGGGCGTGTCTCCTGATTGCTGTGGCATCGAGTCGTTTTGCCAGTGAATGAGAGGGAGGCAAGAGCGACCGTCGTGAAGCGAAGCAGGGAACACGCCCTGGACTCGATACCGCTGTTGTTCTGATTGCTCTCGCTATTCTCGGGCCAAGACGTTTTTTGACAATGCTACCTGGCGATGTCGCCGGGTAGCTTCTCTTCTGTGAGGCGGGCCCGCTGGTCTCTGAGTCTAATGGCTGGGAAAGAGGTGAGGCTTGTTGAGAACCCAGAGCGCCAGAAGAAGGGCTAATCCCCCCCATACGACCAGGACAAGTAGCATGCCTCCTCGAAAGGGTTGCCTCTCCTTCTGGGCCAGAGCGGTCGAGGCTCGGGCCCGGCTTTCTTCAAGGATGGCTGGCGGCAGCAGCTTGATGGCTAAGAGAATGCCTAGCGGCAAAATAACCAGATCGTCAAGGTAGCCAATGACAGGAAGGCAGTCAGGAATCAGGTCAATGGGACTGAAGGCATAACTGAGCAAGCCAAGAAGCAGTAGACGATGGTACCAGGGAAGCCGTGGGTCGCGATAGGCTAGGATCAGGGCATAGAGGTCCTGGCGCATCCGATGGGCCCACGTTTGCCAGCGCTCTCTCAGTCCTCGTTTCACTGCTGTAGTTTTCTCCTCCTTTCTCTTCCCTCTGTCATCTTCCTCTGGCTAGTATACGCCGCCTTCCAATGGTCGCCTCCTCTCGGCTTTCGCCAGGCTGCTCGCCTCAGCCGGGGCCCCTAGCTGTGCGCTCGGCTAGAGGAGGGGAACAGCATCAGGTAGACAGGCAAGCGATATTATTCATATAGCCTGGCGCTATTTCTAATACCGGCTGCCTGACAGCGAAATTGTATAAATCGCACAAAAGACCGGTGGGAATCTCCTGACATTCTGCTGATAGCAAGGCAAAAAACCACGTGGTAATGTATAGTCACAACAGAAAACTGTGCATATTAACCAGTCAACGCATGCAAAGTCGCAGCCCAGCATCGCCGACGGGCCAGTTTTGTAGAAGGTCGGTTGGCCAACCGGGCCACCGCGCAGAGTCAATCGGACAGCACTGCCGCTGCACCTGTTCCCCGTTCCCCAGCCCATGCGAGCCAGACCGAGGAACAGTGAGCTATTTCAGACATATCCACCTGTCCGACCAACGTAGCGAAGCCATCTCTCCACGGGAGATGGCTCTCCCACGTCTCAAGCCAGGGAGAAAGAGCCGTGCAGCAGCAGTCACCCTATCAACCCGAACCGCAGCCGCAACAAGCGACCGCACCACGGAAGAGCGGCGAAGGATATACTGCAACGCACTGCCCATATTGCGCCTTTCAGTGTGGCATTGTCCTGGGGGGCAGCCCACAGCGGCCCTGGATCGAGGGAGATAGACGTTTCCCCGTGAACAGGGGAGGGCTGTGCCTCAAGGGCTGGACCTCTCCTGAGACCCTGGCCCACGCTGAACGCCTGCAGAGACCGCTCAAGCGCCAGCCTGACGGGCGCCTGCTTCCAGTCTCCTGGGATGAGGCTTTAGAGAGCATTGTGCACTCTGTCCAGGTGACCCAGCAGCGCTACGGAAAGGACGCCGTCGGCGTCTTTGGTAGCGGGGCCCTGACGAACGAGGAGGCCTATCTGCTCGGCAAATTTGCCCGTCTTGCCCTGAACACCTCCCAAATTGACTATAACGGGCGCTTCTGCATGTCTTCAGCGGCGGAGGCAATGAATCGCGCCTTCGGCCTCGACCGAGGTCTGCCATTCCCCCTGGAGGACCTGGCCCAAGCCGAAGTTATTGTCCTGGCCGGGAGCAACATCGCCGAGACCATGCCGCCGCTGATGCAGTACCTGGACCGGCAGCAGCGGGCGGGCGGCCTCCTCATCACTATTGATCCTCGCCACAGCATCACGGCGCGCTTCGGCCAGCTCCATCTGCGGCTGACCCCTGGCAGCGATGCGGCGCTGGCCAACGGCTTGCTTCACATTCTCATCCGCGATGGCCTCATCGACGAAGCATACATTAGCCAGCGCACCAGCAACTTTGCTGCAGTACGAGCAATGGCCGCAGCCTACTGGCCGGAGCGGGTTGAACGTCTGACGGGCGTACCAGAGCGAGATCTGACAGAGGTCGCCCACCGGCTGGCACGGGCTGACTCGGCCATCATTCTCACCGGGCGCGGCGTCGAGCAGCAACGCCAGGGGGTCATGAACGTCCTGGCCTACATCAACGTGGCCCTGGCCCTCGGCCTGGTTGGCAAGCCAGGAAGCGGCTTCGGAAGCCTGACCGGCCAGGGCAACGGCCAGGGCGGCCGCGAACATGGCCAGAAAGCTAATCAGCTGCCGGGGTATCGCCGCATCGATGACCCGGCAGCCAGGGCCCACATTGCCCGCGTCTGGGGCATCGATGAACAGGAACTACCCGGCCCGGGTCGCTCCGCCTACGAGATGCTGACCAGCCTCGGCACACCCAACGGGGTGCGCTGCCTCTTCGTCATGGGCAGCAACCTGGCAGTCTCTGCCCCCAACGCCCTACACATCGAAGAACGGCTGGCAGCCCTCGACTGCCTCATTGTCTGCGACTTCTTCCTCTCCGAGACAGCGCGGCTTGCCACGATCGTCCTCCCAGTGACCCAGTGGGCCGAAGAGGAAGGCACGCTCACCAATCTGGAAGGACGCGTGATCCATCGACGGCGCGCCTTTCAGCCGCCCTCCGGTGTCTGGGACGAGATCAGCGTACTCTGCGAGCTTGCCCGGCGCCTGGGCAAAGGCCAATACTTCCCCTTCAACAGCGCACGCGAGGTCTTCGAGGAGCTGCGCCGCGCCAGCGCAGGGGGACTGGCCGACTACGCCGGTATCACCTACGAAAAGATAGATGCCCAACAAGGGGTCTTCTGGCCATGCCCATCTCAAGAGCACCCGGGCACTCCTCGCCTCTTTGGCGATGGCTTCCCCACAGCTGACGGACGCGCCCGCTTCCATGTCACTCACTACCGGGGCCCCGGCGAAGAACCAGACCATGACTACCCCCTCTACCTCAGCACGGGGCGCATCCTGACCCACTACCAGTCTGGCAGTCAAACAAGGCGCATTGCCCACCTGCTGGCGCTCAGTCCAGAGCCGCTGATCGAGATCCATCCGACAACGGCCAGCTCATACGGCCTTCAAGAAGGGGACCTCGCTCTGCTCTCAACGCGCCGGGCCAGCATGCAAGGCCGCATCAGAATCAATGAGATGATTCGCGAAGACACGCTCTTTGTACCATTTCACTGGGGAGATACCCAGGCAGTCAACCGCTTGACGAATCCTGCGCTCGACCCCACCAGCCGCATGCCAGAGTTTAAAGTCTGCGCAGCGCGCATTGAGCGCCTCACGAATCCAGGCGAATAGCCCACCCAGGGAGGGAGTAAGAGAGATGACGCGGAAACAGCGACTAGTGGTCATTGGCAACGGCATGGCAGGAGCACGCCTTGTCGAAGAGATGATCAGCCGTCCAGGAGGAGAGCACTACGAGATCACCATCCTGGGAGCCGAACCCTATGGTAACTACAACCGCATCCTGCTCTCAGGAGTCCTGGCCGGACACTACAGCCCAGAACACATCTTTCTCCACCCCCTAGCCTGGTATCAAGAACATGGGATCAGGCTACATGCAGGCCGAGCCGCCACAGGCATCGACTGGCAGAACCACCGCGTGCAGACCGCCGACGGTGACTGGGAGCCTTACGACCGCCTTGTCATCGCTACCGGTAGCAGTCCCTTTCTCCCACCCCTGGAGAACCTTCTCCAGGAAGATGGGCGACTGATAGCAGGCGCCTTTACCTTCCGCAGCCTGGACGACTGCCAGGCGATCCTGGCCCACAGCCGCTACGCCCGGCGCGCCGCCGTCATAGGCGGCGGACTCCTCGGATTAGAAGCCGCCAGCGGCCTCCTCAAACGGGGCCTGGAAGTACACCTCATTCATCGCTCCCCGCATCTGCTCAACCTCCAACTTGACCCTGCAGGCAGCGCCATCCTGGCGCGGCTGGTCAGCGAACAAGGGGTCCAGCTCCACCTTGGCAAGGAAACGACTGCCATCCTCGGAGAGGATCAGCTCTCCGGCTTGCGTTTCAGCGACGGCAGCGAACTGGCCTGTGACCTCTGCATCATCGCCACCGGAACCACTCCTAACACCGAACTGGCCCGCGCCGCCGGTCTAGCCGTCAAGCGTGGCATCATCATCGATGACGACCTGGCCTGCAGCGTCCCTGACATCTTCGCCCTCGGCGAGTGTGCCGAACACCGCGGACGGACCTATGGCCTGGTCGCCCCCCTCTGGGAGCAGGCCCGTATCCTGGCCGAACGCCTGACCGACAGTGCCAGCCACAAGCAGTACACCGGCTCAGCCATCTCGACACGGCTCAAAGTCAGCGGCCTTGACCTGACAGTCATGGGAGACAAGGAGCCGGCGACCTACCGTGATGAAGTGATTACCTACGCCGAACCGACCCGCGGCATCTACAAGAAATTGATCGTGCGCGAGGGGCGTCTGCAAGGCGCCATCCTGCTGGGCGACCTCCCCGGCAGCATCCCCGCCGCTCGCCTGGTGCAACTCTTCCATCGCGGTGACCCGCTCCCCGCTAACCGCGCCGAACTGCTCTTCCCATGCAGCGGGGGGAAGCAGCAAACCCTGTCGGTGGCAGACCTTCCCGACGACACGCAGATCTGCAACTGTAACGGCGTCACCAAAGGCACCATTCTCGCCGCCGTGCGCGCGGGCAAACGCAGCCTCAAGGCCCTCTGCGAAGCTACCCGTGCCGCCACCGGCTGTGGCTCCTGCAAGAACCAGGTTCAGGAGCTGCTCGTCGCAGCCTGCGAGGGCGAAGTAGTAGAAGATCCCTCGGTGCACTACTACGTACCGGCCATTCCGCTGACCAAGCCCGAGCTGGTACGCGTCATCAAAGAGCGCGGCCTGCGCAGCGTCTCCGCCGTCTTCCAGGCCCTGGCCAACGGCAAAGAAGACCCCACGAGTAAAGCCGGATTGGCCTCGCTGCTAAAGACGATCTGGGGCAAAGACTACGAGGACGAACGCGACGCACGCTTTATTAATGACCGCGTGCACGCCAACATTCAGAAAGATGGCACATTCAGCGTGGTGCCACGCATCTACGGCGGCGTTACCACGCCCGAGCAGCTGCGACGCATCGCAGACGTCGCCGAAAAGTACCACGTACCCCTGGTCAAGATCACTGGTGGCCAACGCATCGACCTGGTCGGCGTGCGGAAAGAGCAACTACCCGCGATCTGGAGGGATCTCGGCATGCCCTCCGGTCACGCCTACACCAAGGCTTTCCGCACCTGCAAAACCTGCCTGGGCAGCGACTTCTGCCGCTACGGCCTTGGCGACAGCACCGCCCTCGGCATCAAAATCGAGAAGCGCTATCAGGGCATCGAAATGCCCCATAAGGTCAAGCTGGCTACCGCCGGCTGCCCCCGCAACTGCTCAGAGGCCACCACCAAAGATCTGGGCGCCGTCGCTATCGAGGGAGGCCGCTGGGAAATCTACGTCGGCGGAGCCGCCGGCTCCCGCGTCCGCAAAGGCGACCTGCTCTGTACCGTCAATACACATGACGAGGTCCTGCTCTACATGGGACGCTTCATGCAGTACTACCGAGAGAACGCTAAATACCAGGAACGCAGCTACGACTTTGTAGAGCGCGTTGGCATCGAGCATCTGCGGCGCGTCTTGGTCGAGGACACTGAGGGCATCTGCGCGCGGCTCGATCGCGAAATCCAGGCCGCCGTCGATGCCTATGTTGACCCCTGGCAGCGCGAGGCCGAACAGCCGGTAACCCCCACGCAGTTCAGCGAGACCCTGGAAGCTACCCCTGCCTCTCTGGGAACGGGCAATTGATCACGGAGCAGAGCGCAAAGGAGGAGACGAGCAAGTACCATGAAAGCCCCGCTATCACCCGGAGCCGTGTGCTATAATCTAGGGCATATCAGCCGCATTCCACGCGGCGAAGGCCGCACCTACCGACTGCAAGATCGGCTCATCGCCGTCTTCCGCAGCCGCAACGAAGAACTGTTCGCAACACAGGCCCACTGCCCCCACCGGGGAGGGCCATTGGCTGACGGCATCATCGGCGACGGCAAGGTCATCTGCCCACTACACGCCTTTAGATTCGACTTGCGCACGGGCGCACCGCTTGGCAACACCTGCCCCAACCTGCGCACCTACCCCGTCAGCCTTGATGCCGAAGGCAACATTCTCGTCACTGTGGCAGACGAATAGGGAAGAGCAGAAGACCCCTTCCCTCCCCCCGCTGCCGGAAAGGGAGGGAAAGGAACAGGAGCAAAGCGAGCGGAAGCGGGACAAAAAGAGGATTATCGACTATGACCAAGCGCTTTGCAGACGCAACGATTGCCGTGCTGGAAGCCCGCATGAGCGGGGAACTGGCCAACCTCATCGCGCGTCATGGGGGGCACGCGCGCTGCATCCCGGCCGTACGCGAAGTACCACCAGCAGATGCTACCCAACAGGCCCTCACGCTCCTGCGCGAGCTACGCGCCGGGCAGCTCGATGCCGTCATCTTCTCGACGGGCGTCGGAGCCAGCGCCCTGCTGCGAGAGATCGAGCAGCAGGGCCAGCTACCAGAACTCCTTGACGAACTCAAGCGAGTGACCATCATTTGCCGCGGCCCCAAGCCGGCTACCGTGCTCAAAAAATATGGCCTGCCAATCCACATCAGCGCGCGCGAGCCGCACACCACCGAAGAGCTGCTAGATGCCCTCGATCAGATTGAACTGCGTGACCAACGGGTCGCACTACTACACTACGGCGAGCGCAATACCAGACTGGTCGCTTACCTTCAAGAGCGCGGCGCCAGCGTTGCCGAGTTCTGCCTCTACGAGTGGCAGCTCCCGGAAGACACCAGCGCCCTGAGCCAGCTCATTCGCGATCTCTGTGCCGGACGGATCGACGCCCTGGTCCTGACCAGTCAGGTGCAGGTGCGCCATCTCTTCCAGCTAGCGGAAAAGGAAGGCCAGGCCCGAGAGCTAACCGAGGCCCTCCGCGAGCGGGTTACCGTGGCCTCGATCGGCCCCACTTGCAGCGAGGCGCTCCAACAGCACGGCATCACCCCGCACGTGGTACCTGAGCATCCCCGCATGGGACACCTCGTCAAAGCGCTCTCGGCCTATCTGGAGCGTCAGAGCCAGGCTCTGCCCAGCAGCTAGCTAAATAGGTGCCACCGGCGGCCCAAACTCTGGTCACAGCCTGGATGGCCTGATCCCACTCCGTCTCGAACGCTCAGGCCACAGGAGATCAGGCCTGGCTTACGAACAACGATCATCACGTCATCCTGTCATAAGGAGGTCATTACAAAATGCGGATTTCCCGCACGCCGCTCACGACGCTGATCGCGGCCTTTCTCCACTTTGACACCTGCTTCGCACTCTGGGTACTGCTAGGCGCCCTGGGCATCTTCATCGCTCAGAGCCTCAAGCTCAGTCCTGCCGAACAGGGCTTCCTCGTCGCCGTGCCCACGCTAGGCGGCTCTCTGGCCCGCTTCCCGATGGGCATCCTGGGAGATCGCTTGGGCTACAAGCGCATGGGCACCCTGCTGCTCCTCTTCCTCTTCCTGCCGCTCCTGGCCGGGTGGCTGCTCCCCCTCAATTTCCCGGCCCTGCTGGCCGTCGGCCTGCTCCTGGGCTGTGCCGGCTCCTCCTTCGCAGTTGCGCTCCCGCTCGCCAGCCGCTGCTATCCAGCGGAGCGGCAGGGGCTGGTCATGGGGATCACCGCGGCTGGCAACATGGGAACCGTCATCGCCAACCTCGCCGCCCCCACGCTCGCCCGCAACTACGGCTGGCACGCGGTCATGGGACTGGCCATGATCCCGCTGGCTCTGGTACTGGTAGTCTTCATCCTACTGAGCCGAGAAGCTGAGAAGGAGCCAGCCAGCACGGAGGCCCAGCCATCCGGGGCCATTCTCAAGAGCGGGGACCTCTGGTGGCTGTGTTTCTTCTACAGTATCACCTTCGGGGGCTTTGTTGGCCTGAGCACCTTCCTTCCTCTGTTCCTGCACAATCAATATGGCCTGAGCGCTGTCACCGCCGGCCTTCTCACCGCGCTCGCCAGCCTGGCTGGCAGCCTGGCGCGTCCGTTGGGAGGCTACCTTGCGGACCGCCTGGGAGGAGCCTTCATGCTCAAGATTGTCTTCAGCCTCGTGGCCGCCAGCTATGCTCTGCTCGGCTGTGTCCCGCCACTGGCCTTGAGCATCGGCCTGATTCTCTTCCTGTTGGCTACCCTGGGCACGGGCAATGGCGCGGTCTTCCAGCTTGTACCGCTGCGCTTCCCCCGAGCGATCGGACTGGCTACCGGCCTCGTTGGCGCCTGTGGCGGCCTTGGCGGCTTCCTCCTGCCCTCTCTCCTGGGAGGAACAAAGCAGCTGAGCGGCGGCTACACTCTGGGCCTGGTGGGGCTGGCTCTCCTGGCTCTTGTGGCTTTGGTCAGCCTGCACCTGCCGGTCAGCCTGCGCCAGAGCTGGCAGCCTGAGCCGCATCCGACGACCTCTGCAGGACAGTCTCCAGCCTACTCACGCCGCAGCGGAGCATAGCGAGAGTGAAGCACCCTCCGCGCCGCGAGCGGCTGTCAGCCCTTTCTACAGTGTGCTGCTCTCCTCTGGCCCTGGCCAAGCCTGAACAGCCCATGCTATACTGAGGAAGCTGCTGGGAGCGAGGCCCCCGGCCCACCGGCAGCGCTGCCCACAAGGTGGGCTGGGCCTCACCATCTATCAGCAAAGCCAGTACCCGTCGAGCAACCAACGAACGCTAGCAACTGCTGCAGAGAGGAAGCGTGGAGATATGCAGGAGAAACATGCGGCTGAGGCCGCGCCAGGAGAGATGCGCTACTACGATTCCATCCTTGAGGCCATCGGCAATACCCCGCTGGTACGCCTGCGGAAGGTGGCCGCCGACGTTCCTCCCCTGATCCTGGCCAAGATCGAGATGCTCAATCCCGGCGGCAGCGTCAAAGACCGCATCGGGCCCGCCATGATCGAGTACTGCGAGCGTCAGGGGCTGCTGCGCCCAGGGGGAACCATCGTCGAGCCCACGAGTGGCAACACCGGCCACGGCCTCGCCATCGCCGCTGCCATCAAGGGCTACCACTGCATCTTTGTCATGACCGACAAGGTCAGTGAGGAAAAGCGCAGTCTGCTGCGGGCCTATGGGGCCGAGGTCGTCATCTGCCCTAGCACCGTCCCCCCTGACTCGCCCGAACACTACAAGAACGTGGCTCATCGCCTGGCCAGGGAGATCCCCGGAGCCTGCTGCCCAGATCAGTACTCGAATCCAGCCAATCCAGCGGCTCACTATGCGACAACTGGTCCCGAGATCTGGCGCGACACGGCGGGGCGCATCACCGCCTTCGTCGCGGGCATTGGCACCGGTGGCACGATCACTGGAACTGCTCGCTATCTGAAGGAGCAGAACCCGGCGATCAAGGTGATCGGCGCCGACCCGGCGGGGTCCGTCTATTCTGGCGATACTCCGCGCCCCTATAAGGTCGAAGGCATCGGCATGGAAGTCTTCCCCAAGAACTACGATCCCTCTGTGGTCGACGAGGTCATCCGGGTCGAAGACCGCATCTCCTTCTACTGGGCCAGGCGTCTGGCCCGCGAAGAAGGCATCCTGGCCGGAGGTTCCTCGGGGACAGCCCTGGCGGCAGCCCTCACCTACGCCCGCCGTCTGACCCCCGACGACGTGGTCGTCGTGCTCTTCCCCGATACGGGGCGCGGCTACTTGAGCAAACAATTTAATGATACCTGGATGCGCGAGAATAACCTGCTCATGCAGGCTGAGAGTGCGGAGCCGACCCTGCGGGACGTGCTCACCTATCGGCGTACCCACGAGGGCAGCATGCCACTGGTCGTTAGCGTTTCGCCCCAGGACTCGATTGCCGATGCCGTCGAGTTGTTGCGCCGCTACGGGATCAGCCAGACTCCAGTGATGGAAAACGGGCGCATGGTGGGCAGCCTCACGGAAGATCTGCTGCTCCAGCACCTGGCCAGCGGCGAATCCCTGAGTGAGAAGACGGTTGGCTCCCTCCAGGGACCGCCCTTCCCCGAGTTACCTGCTGAGGCCCCCGTCCAGGAGGCGTACACCCTCTTCCGCAGCGGACAATCGGCTGTCGCTGTGATGCATGGTTCGCAGCTCGAAGGAATCGTGACCCGCAGCGACTTGCTGGAGTTCTGGGCCCACAGCCGCGATAGCCGCGAGCGAGCCTGTTAACCGCTTGGCAGCCGGGCCAGCCAGACCCCCTCAGCCCCCACCGGCCTCCCGGGCCTCTCCGGCCTGCCCGACCGCCACACCGTGGAACAGATGAGCGAGTGCTATGCCAGGGGGTGGCCCGATCCCGCTCTCTGAGCTTGACAAAGCGCAAATCTGCTGCTACCATGAAAGCGTGATGCTCTTGCAGGCAGCGGACTGGCCGGCATTCAGGAAGGAGGCAGCCATGAAACATGAAACCGGTGGAGTGTCCCCAAGGCGGCAGCGCACCGCACAGGAGTCAGTCCCGGCTCGAGCGCAGGCAGGGCCTAGACCCCCGATCGGTGGGAAGCAGGCGTAGCTATGGACGAGCTGCCGTTTGAGGTCATCGAACACACGGCAGATGTTGGGTTGCAGATCTACGGGCGGACACTGCCGGAACTCTTCATCCACGCCGCAGAGGGGATGGAGAGCTTGATGGTGCCTCTTGAGCAGGTCGAGCCCAGAGTCAGTCGGGAGGTCACGGTTGAGGGGGATGACCTGGTCTCGCTGCTGATTGCCTGGCTCAGCCGTCTGATCTTCCTGTTCGATACTGAGTTTCTGCTCTTTTGTCAGTTTGAGATCGAGGAATTCTCCGAGACGCAGCTGAAGATGAGGGCCCGCGCCCGCGGCGAACCCTACGACGAGCAGCGCCACGAGTTGAGCAGTGCCATCAAGGCGGTCACCAGGCACCAGGCTGAGGTTGTCCCCATACCTGACGGCTATCGGGCGCGCATCATCTTCGATATCTAGCCAGGATCGAAACGTCCAAGCCAAGGAGGACCCACTGCAGCGAAGAGGGCGTCTGCACTCCTGCGCCTTGCTGCAGCGCATACCGTCCACCCGACTGACCAGACGGACCTGTCCGTAAGCGCTTCCGCACCCCGGTCCGCCCTCTGCCTTCCCCTCTCACTGGCCGCCAGGCTCCGCCAGGCCCTGGGAGCCGGATACCAGGAGAGCAGCAGGGAGACGATGCTTCCCCCAAGGCCCACACTCTGAGAGATCCGACCCGGCTGGCTTTCCACCGGGCTAAGGGTCTGTCTGCCTCCGCTCTGTCGGCTGCACTTGGTCCGTCTCTAAGTGATGTACAATAATCCGAGCACTCAGGTCCCCAAGCTGGCCTGATCTTCTGATCTGAAACGAGCCGATGAAGGAAAGGAACAAGAAGCGCGAGGAGGGGGTTTTCGCATGAGCAACATCGGGGAAAAGATTCCCTTACAGCGCATCGACGCCTACCGCTGGCGCATTCCCCAAAGCTACCAGCCGGAGATGCGCGTCCCAGGGATTGTCTACGCTGACGACGTTCTTATCGAGCAGATTCGCCAGGACAATTCTCTGCAGCAAGTAGCCAACGTCGCCACCCTGCCGGGCATTGTCGGCTACTCGCTGGCCATGCCCGATATCCACTGGGGCTATGGGTTCCCAGTGGGCGGCGTTGCTGCCACCCACCTGGAGCATGGCGTGATCTCACCAGGAGGGATCGGCTTCGACATTAACTGTGGTGTACGTCTACTGGCCACGGATCTCAGCTATCAGGAAGTCAAAGGCAAAGCTGACCGTCTCGCCGATGAACTCTTCCAGCATCTGCCCTCGGGCGTGGGAGGCAAGGGCATGCGCAGCCTGAGCCAGAGCGAGCTGCGCGAGGTCATGGTACGCGGTGCGGCCTGGGCGGTGGAGCAAGGCTATGGTTTCCCGGAGGATCTAGAGAC
The DNA here is from genome assembly GCF_059696725.1 of Thermogemmatispora argillosa. Taxonomy (NCBI): domain Bacteria; kingdom Bacillati; phylum Chloroflexota; class Ktedonobacteria; order Thermogemmatisporales; family Thermogemmatisporaceae; genus Thermogemmatispora; species Thermogemmatispora argillosa. The sequence continues at coordinate 5,468,807 of NZ_AP019377.1, forward strand.
CACCGAGGAAGGCGGGTGCCTGGCCGGCGCCAACCCTGACGCCGTCTCGGCGACGGCTATCCAACGCGGGATTCACCAGCTCGGAAGCCTGGGCGCTGGCAATCACTTCTGCGAAGTCCAGGTCGTAGACCATATCTACGATGAGGAGGCTGCGCACGCCCTGGGCCTCTATCAGAGAGATCAGGTCGTCGCGACCATCCATTGCGGCTCCCGTGGATTTGGGCACCAAATTGCTGAGGACTATATCGGCATCGCTGAGGCCAGGCAGAAAGACTTTGGCTTTAAGCTCGTCGATCGTCAGTTAGCCTGCCTGCCACTGCGCTCGGAACAGGGCAAGGCCTACTTGGGCGCGATGGCCTGCGGCGCCAATTTCGCTTGGGCCAACCGCCAATTACTGATGCACGGCGTGCGCCAGGCCTTCTCTCGCGTCTTCGGGCGTTCAGCCCGGCCAGCCGATATGCCGCTGGTCTACGACGTGTGCCATAACATTGCCAAGATCGAGGAGTACCGCATCGACGGTGAGCTGCAGCGCGTCTGTGTTCACCGCAAAGGGGCCACACGCGCTTTCCCAGCAGGACACCCCGCCGTTCCCGAGAAGTATCGTGGGGTGGGGCAGCCGGTGCTGATCCCCGGCGACATGGGACGCTATTCGTTTGTCTTGGTCGGCGCCCCCGGCTCGATGGAGCAGAGCTTTGGGACGACCTGCCACGGCGCCGGGCGCCAGCGCAGCCGTACTGCCGCCAAGAAGGCCATTGGGAGCAAAGAGTTGATGGCCCAGCTAGAGGCCAAAGGCATCACGGTGCGTGTGCACAGTAAAGGGTTGCTGGCGGAAGAAGCCCCGCTAGCCTATAAGGACGCCGAACAGGTGGTACGTGTCGTCCATAACGCCGGCCTGGCGAAACTGGTGGTTCGTCTACGCCCGATCATCGTGGTGAAAGGCTGATTACTGGCCACTTCGCCACTCTTCTTCGGCCAGACAGCAGGCCCGCCCGGCTCGTGGGCTGACCACAGAGCAGGGAGGGCAGCAGCACCGGTGCTGTTGCCCTCCCTGCGCTCGTCCCGGGTAGGCTACCGGATTCCCCCATCTCCCTCCATCCTCTGAACCAGGTAGAAGCGGGGGCAAACGGCGCTCCGCCTCCACTTCCCCCATCCCTTCATGAACGCTGCTGGAGCAAAGCCGCTGCTTCCAGCACCTCCAGCCCAGCCTCGTTGAGGGTTACCTCGCCGATATAATGGCCCATGCGTGCTACATGGCGCGTCTCGATAAACTCCTGCGGCCCCAGGCCGGTGAGGCGCTCTACTTCCTTCCACTGCTCTGGCTGCAGACGAACCTTACGTTCCTTGACATAGAGCGTCCCCACCTGACGCATGGCCTCCAGGAGGCGCACGATGCGCGGCGTAATCGGATGCGCCAGCTTCGTGGCCCCCGCTACGGCACGCGCCAACAAGCGACCAGCCTCTGTGCGCACGATCTGCCCATCAGCCAGGCGCTCGATCAGCCCGTGGGCCTCTAGTTTATCCAGGGCCCAGGCCAGCCGCTCTGTCTCCAGGGAGGCCTGATACTCCGAGACAAACGGCCCTGGCTCAGTCTCGGGGAGATTGACCAGGACCTCGGCCTCTTGTCGCGTCAGCATCGGCTGGCGCGGACAGTGCTCGGCTAGCCAGGCATAGAGCCGTCCAGCCCGCGTCACTCCTCCCCCACTGCCGACAAGACCTTCCTCGCGGGCTCGCTCTACCCAGGATGTCGCCAGCCCCGTCCAGCGCGTTAACGCCATACTCACGGCTTTCACTGCCGTCGCGGAGATGGCCCGCACTTGCCCTTGCTGCTCCTCAGCCACACGTTGGCCATAGGCTGTCAGCCGGTAGAGCGTTCGCTCCCCATCGCGCTCGGCCCGCACCAGCGCCAGCGCCTCTAGACTGGCTACCAACTCCTCAAGGTTCCACAGCGAATCAAACCACTCGTCACGACTGCGCAGCTCCTCCAGTAACTCCAGAGCGCGCCGTTTCAGGGCCGAGCGCTCTTCCAGCCGGCGACCGTAGCGCGCGACAATCTCCCGGTAACGCTCGGCTAGCCGCTCGACCAGCTCCCTACGCAGACGCTCCAAATCAGGAGGCGGGGAGCCAGCCGTCTCCTGCCGCACCGCCCCAAGCTGTTGCAAAACCAGCAGGACTTCGACTTCGGCCTCCGTCAGGGCAAAGGTACGTACTGAAACCGGGCGCTCGCTCTGCAGGAGGGCATAGGCTCGAAGTGCCGCTTCGCCCGCTGGCGTGAGACGGCCATCCGGGTCCATGAAACCCAGGCCCTGCAGCTGCTCGCTCTGGTCTGCCGTCAGACTCTCCCGGCCCCGATCAACCAGAAGGGCAAGCAATTTCAGCATGGCTTCATCCAGTACCACCGCCCCAAGCGCATAGCCTCCCTTGCGCAAGGCCTCATAGACAGCCTCGCCCAATGTTGTCAGCGCATAGTATTGCCCGTCCGGCAGCGACCAGGTGATCAGCTCCATCGCCTCCAGGAGGTCGATGAAGTCTCCCGATAGCCCTGGGGCCGGGCGCCCGCTGTAGCCTGGAATCATACGTTGGATAGCGTTGGCCAGCTCGCCATCGATCTCCAGGTGGGGCCGATAGCGCCGTGCGAAATCAAGCCAGGCCCTGCCGTGGCGATTCAGACGCAGTACGGTAGTCTTATGCAACGGATCAGTGGCCTCCTCCGCCAACCCACGGGCCCGTAACAGCGTCTCTGTCACTGGTCCAATCCGTCCACCAGCGTATTCAGCGGCCTGCAGCGCCGCTAGCACATCTGAGCCCAGAAAGCGCCAGTCCTGTTCCTTACGTCCAGGTTCCCCGGCCAATAAACGCTGCCCACGCTCATCCAGCTCAAGAGCACCTGCCTGCCAGTCACGGTGCATCTCCTCTAGCAGTTGGAGCGCTTCTCGTCCGGCATAGGTCAGACGATAGGAGCGCGGTAGCTCCAAGACCGCCAGCCCCTGCAACTCTAAGGCGCGATAGGTTAATGCACGGTGATCATCTTCCGCCAGCTCGTAGGCAGCCTGACCCGCCTCCTCACTTCTTGCCAACTCTCGTAAGGCTGTCACATGGGCCCCAGTCAAAAGCATACAACCAACCTCCTTCTTGACTTTCCGTTGTTTCTCCGTGACCACACCAAGAAAGCCAGACCGCACCTCATTGGCAAGAGACAGATCTGCCAACTGCTTCATCGCCGACTACCACGCACACCACGCGAGCCTTGCCCACCCTCCCTCTCTCTTCTCAGGTGGGTCCCCTAGACCAGGCAGGCCAGCGTGAGACGGGCCTTTCCAGTGTAAGGCCTCGCTTGCCTGCCGTCAAGGTCAGCATCATCTAGCACGTCGCAATTCATCTCATTGTGTAGCAACAACCGAAGGGCGGGCCTTTTACCGACACTTTTTCATCCGATGAGCTAATTGAGGTACTTGACAATGAGCGCCAGATTGTCTATAGATTCTCTGGAGAGAGACAACAACCGTCGCGATCTGACTGACCAGGTTTACAGTCAAGCGCGTTCATCTTCTTCACCAGCATCGGGCCTAGTCCTGCCGGCCCCCGCTCCTCGTTCGTTCGTCCGCGTGTTCGTTTCGTCAGTCTACCTTCTCTCACTTGCCAGAGGAGGGGAAGAGGAGTTTTTTGTGTGTCGGGCAGGCCAGCTACTCGTGACCGCTGCAGCGGTTAGCGCCGGGCAAATCGAGGAACAGGGGGGGCAAGGTCCCCTGTGCGAGATCTCTACGCTCGGGGGTGGCTGCGTTCCTGCCAGAGGAGGCGACGATGCTTGAGCAACAGCAGAGTGCTGCCACCAACAGGCAAACGCCGGCGCAACGCCCAGGAAGCAGCCGCCAGAGCAATAGAGGCAACGCCGGTCCCAGTGGAGAGCAGCGATCCGAGTCACCCCAGCAGCAGAACCAGCCACAGCCGCGCCTGGGCTTTTGGCTACGGCTGCTGCTGATCATGGTGCTGATCAACCTGGTCTTCTACGGCCCCTTCTTCTTCAATCTGACGGGCTGGGGGCAGACGACGACCATCGATCTGCCCTATAGCGCCTTCATCCAGCAGGTCCAGCAGGGCAACGTCGCGAGCGTAACTATCAAGAGCGATAACAGCGTCACCGGGACCCTGAAGACGCCTATCGAGCAGCGACAGCCAGGGGGCCAGACTGTCTCGGCCACCCACTTCTCAACTTATGTCCCAGCCCCCGGCGATCCCAACTTGCTCCCACTGCTGGAGCAGAAGGGAGTCGAGGTGCGTGCTGAGCCTGTCCAGCCATCCTGGTGGCAGACCGCCCTCTCCTGGTTTGTCAATCTGTTGCCAGTGCTCCTGCTGCTCTACTTTGCCTTCATGAGCTGGAGAGGCATGCGCCAACTCCAGGACATGCAGGGCGGTGGACTCTTCGGCTTTGGGCGGAGCCGCGCCAAGCTCTATACCGAAGAGCGTCCAACGACCACCTTTGCTGACGTGGCCGGCGTGGAAGAAGCCAAGGCCGAGCTACGCGAGGTCATCGACTTCCTGCGCGATCCTCAGCGCTTCCTCCAGATCGGGGCCCATATTCCCAAGGGGGTCTTGCTCGTTGGCCCACCCGGCACCGGCAAGACGCTGCTGGCACGCGCTGTCGCCGGCGAAGCTGGCGTCCCCTTCTTCAGCTGCAGCGCGACCGACTTTGTGGAACTATTTGTCGGCGTCGGAGCCAGCCGTGTGCGCGACCTCTTCGCGCAGGCTCGCAAGCATGCTCCCTGCATCATCTTCATCGACGAAATTGACGCCATCGGACGCGCTCGCAGCGGCGCTGGCACCCTGGCGAGCAATGATGAGCGTGAACACACGCTTGAACAGCTCCTGGTCGAAATGGATGGTTTTGAGCCGCATGAGGCCATCGTCGTGCTGGCGGCTACGAACCGGCCGGATGTCCTTGATCCCGCGCTGCTCCGCCCCGGTCGCTTTGATCGCCAGGTCGTTGTTGACCGCCCCGAGCGGCGCGGACGTGAGGCCATCCTGCGCATCCATACGCGTCAGGTGCCTCTGGCACCCGATGTCAATCTGGAGGAGCTGGCACGCAGTACACCTGGCTTCTCGGGGGCTGATCTGGCCAATCTGGTCAACGAGGCGGCTCTCGCGGCTGCGCGCAAAGGCAAGTCCCAGGTCGATCGCCAGGACTTTCAGGAAGCCCTCGACAAGCTGCTGCTCGGCGGCAAGCGTGAGGCCCTCATGGATGAGCGCGAGCGGCGCACGGTCGCTTACCATGAGGCCGGCCATGCCCTGGTAGCTGCGGTTCTACCAGATGTCGACCCGCTCTACAAAGTGACGATTGTGCCGCGTGGGCGCGCCCTGGGGGTCACGCAGTTCTTACCCGAGGATGATCGCCACAACTATCCGCGCTCTTACCTGTTGCAGCGTCTGGCGGTGGCCCTGGGAGGACGCACCGCCGAGGAGGTCGCACTGGGAGAGATCACCTCGGGTGCGGAGAACGACCTCAAAGAGGCTACACGGCTCGCCCGTCGCATGGTCACCGAATGGGGCATGGGCGAGAGCACAGGCCTGGTGGCTTATGAGCTAGAGCAGGGCGATGGCTTCCTCGGAAATGGCCTGCCCGGGGAGCACCAGCGCCTTTATGCCGAGGCCACAGCTCAGCGCGTTGATGCCGAGGTAGAGCGCATCATCGAGCAGGCCCACCAGCAGGCCCGCTCCGTGCTCACTGAGCACCGCGCCGCTCTGGATCGCCTGGCCGAAGCGCTCCTCCGTGAAGAGGTACTGGAACGCGAGCAGGTGCTGCAGATTATCCGCGAGGCCGCCGCTCTGAGGACCGCCACAGTTGAGGTTGAAGCCGGAGAGGCCTACCCGGCGCGCCCGCCTCTGCTGGAGTAAAAGAGGCCTGGCTAGTAAAGGGGGAGTGGGTGGCTCCCGGTCCGCCTCGCTCGCTCGGACCAGGCAACCGCTGCACTCCCCAGTAAGCCCCTGACCAGCGCAAGCAGCGCGATCGGGCTGCCTCTCTTCGCTGAGATCGGACCTGCCTGTAAACCGGCTGAACAGGCATGATGCCGCTGGGCGTTCGTTGTCGTCGTGTCGCTGCTGTTGAAAGGGAGGTGAGCGAGCAATGCGCAAACATGTGACTACCATTCTGGCAACGGCTGAGCCTTCTGGACATTTCGAGTCATTAGAGCGTCTGATGCGGCAAGCACAGGAGCTGGATATCCAGGCAGTGGCTGTCTTGGGGAACCTGGCGGCCCGCAGCGCCAACCCGCGCGATTACGGCCGCTTCTTCTCGCTGCTGGCTCAGACTCGCCTGCCGACTTTCTATGTCCCAGGACCAGAGGACGGGCCCCTGAGCCTCTACTTGCAAGAGGCGGCTCAGATCGAGGTCATTTATCCGTACCTGCACGGCGTTCATGGCACGTTTGCCCTGGCTCCGGGCTACGTGGTCTTTACTGGCATGGGCGGGACGATTACCGATGATCCGCAACTGATGCGCGAGGAGCAGGAAACGCTCCGCTACCCTGCCTGGGAGGTGGTCTACCGCCTGAAGTTCCTCTCGGAGCTGAAAGACTACGAGAAGGTTTTCTTATTCTATACTCCACCTTACCATAAAGGTTTCCACGAATCCGGCAGCCATACCCTGGCCGAGCTGATCAAGAGCTATAACCCGCGTCTGGTCTTGGTCAGCGGCCCCGAGCGCAAGCGCGAGCTGCTTGGCACCTCGGCTGTCATCGCCCCCGGTTCCCTGGCCAAAGGCGAGTACAGCCTTATCGATCTGCAGCATCAGACCATCGAAGGGCGTACGCTACAATAGCGCCAAAGAGAGCACAAAAGGATAGAAGCATCCGCGAGATCATCTGACAGGTGGCATCTGCCTGCCCCGTTTCGCCCCGGTCGGGCGTCTTTCCCGGCAGAGGGCGGCGAGCTATCTTGCTCTCGCTTTGCCTGACCCTGCCAGGGACCGGAACGTAGCGAAAAGAGACCACCGGTAGAGCGTACAAAAACCGGCACTCGTCTTGGCTGAACCGAACTGAGAGGAGGTCACAAGCATGGCGCTAACACGAGGCTTCGACCCCTTTGCCGAAATGCTCAGCCTGCGCGATGCGATGAACCGCTTGTTAGAGCAGAGCTTCGTACGGCCAGGCTCGGCCCTCTTGGGGACAGGCATGCACACCATTCCGATGGATGTCTTGGAGACAGAACAGGGCTATCGGATTACCGCTCTCCTGCCTGGTACGCGGCCCGAAGACATCGAGCTGTTGGCCCACGAGCATAGCCTGACGCTCAAAGCCAAATACCGCGGCAGCGACGAGAGCGAGCAGCAGCAAGGCACCTGGTTGTTGCGCGAAATCGGGAACGGCACCCTCGAACGCACCTTAACGTTCGAGCGTCCGATCGATGCCGATAAAATCGAGGCGCGCTACGAGCACGGGCGCCTGACCCTCTTGGTCCCCTTAAGCGAAGGGAGCCGCCCGCGTCGCATCGCTGTCCGAACAGGGGCACCGGTTTCAGCCGGCACGGCGCCCTGAGCCTCTCCCGGCACCACAGCCGGCATTCGCCCCGCCGTACACGTCCGGTCTGCGAGCCAGAAGCAGAGGAGAAAAAGGAGCCGCCAAGGACCCAGGGGCCTGACTCGCTCTTGCCAGCGAGCAGCCATCTCAGGCGCCTTCCTCTGCTTCTCTCGCGGCCCCAGCAGCGGCCAGATCTGGAGGCTCGCAACGCGTGCGCAAGTCGAGCAGATTCAAGAGATAGCCCACCGTTAATAGAAGAAAGAGCATGTTACGCAGCTCTACCAGGGGAACGAAGCCCGGAACACGCCAGACTTGAGTAGCATCCTGAACGCGGGTATAGAGAAAAGGATAGATGAGCGAAGTCTGCAGGGAGATCAGTCCGAACAGCAGCAGCCAGCGCCGTCGCGTTGCCGTCAGATAGGCCACAAGCGGCATTAGCCACATCAGATACTGCGGACTAAATACCTTGCCCGTCGCCACAAAGACCAACAAGGCCGCCAGCGCCGCTTCCGCGAAAGTGAGGCGCCCCCGTGCGCTCTGCCAGAGCACCAGCCCATAGCCAGCTAGAAGAGCAAGCGTGCTACCAGTAGAAACAGCCGGTACCAGCGGGCTCAACAGGTTAATAGAGCCATAGGTGTATACCACGCGCACGGGCTGCCCGGCCAGGGCCGCCAGCCAGATCACCAGCGAGCCACTGGACTCTATCTGCACTGGCCGCTGAGCAAAGTAAGAGAGCTGACTGGCCACAGCCCCCTGAAAGTCCAGGAGCGCGAAAGCCCCCGTCACCCCCACGACCAACGCCAGACAGAGCAGCACATTTCTCCAACGCCAGCGCCGCAGGCCTGCGATGGCCTCCGCCAACCGCCCTCTGGGACCCATAGCTGTCCTTTCCCCGCCATCTGCCGCGGTGCCCCTCGCCGCTGTCACAACGGCCTGCTGCTCGGCGAAAAAGAGGGGGGGCAAGAGCAGTAGCGGATAAATCTTCAGCAGAATCGCAAAAGCCAAAGCGCAGTAGGCCGCTGACCAGCGTCGGCGCTCGGCTGCCAGCACACAGAGCAAGGTCAGAGCTGCCGGGACAAGATCGAAGCGCAGGAGAGCCAGGCCCCACTCTCCCAAAAACAAATACAGGATGAAAGCCAACGCCGCCCCACGCGGTCCCCAGCGCAGCAGCAGCCAATAAATCAGGAGGGCTGCGAGCGCCATCAGCAGCCCGAAGAGCAGAGGATAGTAGGCCGAGGGGACAAGCAAACCAGGTGTAAAAAGCACGAGCGTCAGCGGTGGGTACTCGATAGGCAGCGCATGCAGAGGCGGCAGCTTCTCTACTTGGGCAGGAAAAAACGAGCAGTCGATGTGAGGGGCCAGGGCACGCGCCTGCCCTCCGAACCAGAAGGCTAGCGCGTAGCACTCATAGCGTGTGACATCGGAAGTGGCCCAGACCATTTGCCAGGACGAAAGCGCCAGCATCACCAGGAGCGCCAGGGCCAGAGGGAAAAAGGAGAACACGCCGCCGGCGGGATCAGCCAGACGCTCTAGCCAGCGTCTGCCCCCCGACAGGGCCGAAAACAGCGCCGAACCTAGGGGCGCCAGAGTCGCCAGGCCCCTTGAACCACTGCGCACATTTGACATACCTTCCTCACCAGGACTACAATTCAGAACAGCATGGGTGAAGCTAAGAGCAGAACCGCCTTGTTGTGCGGTTCGCTTCCTGATCACGCCGGACGACTGCCCGCCTTACCCCACTGGGAAACGGCCAGCAAGGACCCTGCCCGGCCCAGGGTGCGCCCAACGCCCCGCCGGGCCGGCCTGCAATAGCGCGCGGTTCGAACCGGTCCTGCGCCCACGGCACTGGCCAGTCGGAACGAAGCCGGGCCAATGGACCGAGCTGAGAAAGGCAGCTCGCACCAAGGATAGAGCAACGGCTCCGGCCTGTCAAGCAGCCCAGGCTTGAACGCGATGGGGGGACAGGCAAACAGACTGCCCACCCCCCGATTCAGACCTGCAGCGAGCCAGACCACAGAACTACAGGCACGATGTATAGATAGCGCTTGCGAGAGGAGGACCCACATCACATGGCTGAGTCCGCTCGTTCCTACACCAAAACACTCAAGATCGGCGATGTTGCGCCTGACTTCACCCTCAAAAGTCATGTCCGTGAAGACTGGCATCTTGCCGACTTTCGCGGCAAGAAAAACGTCGTGCTCGCCTTCGTACCCTTCGCGTTCAGTCGCGTCTGCTCAGCGCAGCTTCCTTCCTACGAGCGCGAGTTAGAGCGCTTCCGCAGCGCCGATACCGAAGTAGTGGCGATCAGCATGGACAGCGTCTACGCCCTCGATGCCTGGTCGCAGGCGATGCGCACCTCTTTCCCTCTGCTGTCGGATTTCTACCCCCAGGGGGCCGTTGTTGACCTGTACGGCGTGCGTCACCCGGCAGGCATGTCAGAGCGCGCTGTCATCGTGATCGATAAAGAGGGCATCATCCGCCACATCGAGGTCACCGCTAGCCCCTCCGATCTGCCCGATAACCAGAGGCTCTTTGAGGTCCTGCGCGCACTGCAGACGCAGTCTAGCTAGCCTGCTTGCCCCGGCGAAATCTACCCCCTACCCACTTACCAGCCAGCCAGTCAGCTCCTCTCGGCGGACCGGGATGGTGAGTGTCCCCCTCGCCAGCAAGACTAGCGGATGGCCTGACTGGCTGGTCACGATCAGCCCCATAGCCCCCAGGGGCAGTCATGCAGCCTGCATTGACGCTGAGCAAAATTTGCGCTATCATCTCGTATAGCAATAAGCAATATGCCAAGCCAGCGAGAGACAGAACCATGACCAGAGGAGTCCTGGCCGGAGGCAGAGAAGCCGAGAAGAGAAGAAAGGAAGCACGGCAAGCGAAGCGCTGGTCACGGTGTCACGCCCTGGCTGGTAATGGGTCGCTCTCTGATGGAAGCGGCCTGAGACCGGCATCCCAGAGAGAAGGCCAACAAGCATCCAGCTCATCAGCAGTCAAGCGGGCAGCGAGCGAGCTGCCTTCCACTCCAAAGGACAGAAGCCATGAACACGAGCCAGCATCGACCGGCACGGAAGGGTGTGCGGGCTTGGGCGCTTGGGCTTATCCCCGTCATCATGGCCCTTCTGGCCTGGGCAGGGATCACTCACCTGAGCGCGCAACCGGCCTGGGCTGCCTCCTCCCACGTTGATGTTGCCAATCTCAACAGCGACATCAACCCAAGCGCGGCGCGTTTCCTCCAAGAGGCCATTGCCACTGCGGCCAGCGACGGAGCCCAGGCTCTCATCATCGTCATCGACACGCCTGGCGGTGACCTGGACTCCATGAAGCAGATCACCCAGGCTGAGCTGACCAGCGCGGTCCCCATCATCACCTACGTCTATCCACCGGGCGCCCGAGCGGCCTCGGCGGGCGCCTTCGTTGCCCTCTCGGCTCCGATCGCCGCCATGGCGCCCACGACTCGCATCGGGGCCGCCAGCCCTGTGAGCAGCACCGGGAGCAATCTCGACTCCACCCTCCTCAAGAAAATCGAGAATGACCTTGTTGCTCAGATCACTGGCACTCAGAATCGCTACGGGCGCAATGCGGCCCTGGCCGCCAGGATGGTCACAGATGCCGCCTCCTACGATGATCAGACGGCCCTGCGCGAGCACATTGTCGATCTTGGTGCTCGCTCACTTCCGGAGCTGCTCCAGAGCGTGGATGGACGCAGCATCACCCTGGCCTCTGGGCACAGCCTCGTCCTGCACACCGCCGGAGCAACGCTCACAACCCTCAACCCTGGGCTCTTTGAGGCCCTCTATGGCTTCCTCCTTAATCCCAATGTAGTCTTTCTCCTCTTCATCGTCGCGCTCATCGGTATCTACCTGGAGATCTCCCACCCTGGCGCCATTGTACCTGGCGTTGTCGGCGGCATCTCCCTCCTCCTCTTCCTCCTCGGGGCGGGATCGCTCTCTCCCAACTGGACGGGGCTACTGCTCATGGGCCTGGCCCTCGTCTTGCTGGTCCTGGATGTCCGCCTCCCCTCGCATGGCATCTTGACTGTGGGTGCGGTCATCTCACTGGTAGTCGGCTCATTACTCTTCTTCAATAGCGATCAAGCGGAGCATGGACCGGGGGTCAATCCCTGGATCGTCTATCTCATGGCGGCGGTAGTGGGCCTGCTCAGCCTGCTCCTGGTGAGCATCGTCGTCCGAGCCCAGCGTCAGCGCCGGCCTTCAGGGATCGAAAGCATGATCGGCTCCCGCGCCGTTACCATTACTCCTCTCACTCCAAGTGGCAGAGTCAAGTACTGCGGCGAGGACTGGGCGGCCAGCTTGGTCGAACCCTACACTTCGCTCGACGAGGGCTGTGAGGTCACCATCGTCGCTGTCGAGGGGCTCCGCCTCTACGTGCGGCCAGGCCAGCCACCGGCTCCGTCTAGCGATCATCGATCGACTATCCCACCCTCAGAAAAGGAGGATTCCCAATGGGAGACCCTATCGTTATAAGCGCTCTTGTCGTTATCGCGCTGATTGTCGTGCTCTTCCTGCTCTCCGGCCTGCGTGTCATCCAGCAGTATGAGCGCGGCGTCCTCTTTGTGCTTGGTAACCTGCGCGGCACGCGTGGCCCTGGCCTCTGCTGGATTCCCCCCGTGATCGCGCGCCTCCTGAAAGTCGACCTGCGCATCGTAACGCTGACCGTGCCCCCACAGGAGGTCATCACGCGGGACAATGTGACTGTCAAGGTGACCGCCGTCATCTACTTCTACGTGGTGAATCCCGAGGCCGCAGTGGTGAATGTCATGAACTATCTGCAGGCCACCACGCAGATCGGACAGACGACGCTGCGCAACGTCCTGGGACAGTCAGAACTGGATGAGTTACTGTCTCAGCGCAACAAAATCAATCGCGAGCTGCAGGCCATCATCGACGAGTTCACCGAGCGCTGGGGAGTGAAGGTGACTGCCGTCGAGATCAAGGATGTCGAGCTGCCAACGACGATGCAGCGTGCTATGGCCAAGCAGGCTGAAGCCGAGCGCGAAAAGCGCGCCAAAATTATCCACGCCGAAGGCGAGCTACAAGCCGCGACGCAGCTCGCTCAGGCGGCGAATATCATCGCGTCCGAGCCTGGCGCGCTCCAGTTGCGCTACCTGCAAACTCTGACCGAGATCGCCGTCGAGAAGAACTCGACCATCATTTTCCCGCTTCCGCTCGATCTGATCGAGCCATTGCTGAAAACGCTGCACGCCACCCGCGAGAGCCAGACCGCTCCACTCCCCCAGGATGGCCCACGTCCTGCGCCAACCTCACCCTATCCTCAGAGCTGAACAGACCAGTGCCCGCCGCAGCAAAAGAGAACAGGCCGCGACTCCCATGCTCATGGGAGTCGCTGGCCTCTTCCTGTCTGGCCTTCTGCTGCCGCCCACTGCGGGAGACTGCCAAGCAAAGAGAAAGGACCTGGCTACGACTGCCGCAGCTCTGCTCGCTTGCTCTGGAGATACTCAGAGCAGACCCGATAAGTCTCCTCTGAGATCAGGCCCCGCGACATGTAGTGATTGAGCATCACATCCAGCTTGAGGATACTGATCAGATTATAACCATGCTGGCGAAGGCGCTCCGTGGCTCCATGCTCGCGATCGATCAGGACAATCACATCCTTCACTTTGAGGCCATGCTCTTCGAGCAGAGCCGCCGTCTCCAGCACGCTGCCGCCACGCGTGATCAAGTCATCGATGATGAGAGCGGTATCCCCCGGCGTGTAGCGGCCCTCGATCCCTCGCTGGCCGGTCCCCTCGGGGCGAATACGCGCGTAGATCAGCGGCGTGTTGGTTTCCAGCGAATAGGCCGTCGCTAGCAGCAGCCCACCGACCGGCACGCCAGCAACCACATTGAACGGGTGAACGCGCGGACGCCGCAATGACTGGGCAAGGCTGATTTCCTGCTGCATCAGCTTACTGGCCACGCGCAACGCCAGTGGATTGCTGATCAGCACCTTGGGATTGACAAAGACAGGGGAACTCACCGCCGACTCGCTGACCGTGAAGTTCCCGAACTGGACACCATTAAGATCAAACAGGGCCTGGGCTAGCCAGAGGTTGTCAAGAGACTGCTCTTTGACCACGTGACATCCTTCCTTGCGACGAAAGAGTTGGGTGGTAGGAGGATACGATAGGCCTCTCGCTTGAGCACAGTATACCATACTGCTGAAATAGGAAGGCAGGGGCGCGGGATTGCCCGCGCCTCTGCAGGAGAGGGGCAAGATCTCCCCTCTCTTTCTTTGCCCTTCTCTGCATCATGAAAAAACTGTCATAGAGAATAGCCGGACTCCTTCGATAAGTCCGCTCGTTCTATGAAAAAATATTCACTTAACTGGACGCGCAGTTCATGCAGAGTTCATGGCTCCAGGCTATACTCTGTGGCGTAGAGGATTGCTCGTGCCTTATGCAAGCACATGCATCTTTGGATATGCGTGGATACGTGGGGAGATGTGGAGAGCGGGCAGAGAACAGGGCAGCAGCAGTCAAGGAATGGGAGGACAGAGCAGGGTAGGAGGGGACAGGGAAAGGACTCCCGCGGCAAATCAACCGACCGAGCGCAGGGCCGTGAGGAGTGAAAGCGTCCAGGACGAAACTGCCCTCAAAAGCTGTCCCCCGTTGAGCTGATCCTCAACGGAGCAGCGCTGAACGAAGAGCGTGCAGGTGAGATGAGCTGTATAGGGCTGGGCTGGGGCGAGCTGCACAATAGGGGAAGAGGGGAGGAACGGGTGGAGAGAGGAGGGCCTTGAGTGGGAGGATGGAAGGGACACGGGCTGAGTGGCTGAGGCAGCTCCTCGGTGCTACCGCTGCGAAGGGACAGAGGAGGGGAACAGGGAATTGGGGGATGGCAAGGGAGAAGAGTGTGAGGATCGGTGGCGCTGCCCACGGGCAATCTTCTCTCCAACAGGCGGCTGATCGGGTATCGTTGGGCCAGGCTCTCTGCAGTAAGCACAGGCCTCCCAATCCCCGGTCAGCCGCCTGCTCTGTCTCCTCTGGCTCGATGCCCTTCTCAGAACGCCTGAGCAGACCCTTCTCCTGGCGCTGACCGCTGGCAACGGGAAGCGCAGCGGTGCTTGCGCCAGGCTCGCTTTTATGATACCCTGTTGTCTGCTCGCCGACCTGAGACGGCCTGTCTTCAAGGAATGCGCCTTTGTGTGTCTGGCTGGCAGGCCTGACCTCGTCGGAGCATGCTACTGGTACTACCGGTCTCAGGCCCAGAGCGAGCCGCTGTGCTGCGACCCGGCGCGCGTTGGTTCACAGCCGGTTTGTAGTTGGACTTCTCGCTGACTCAGGAGTGACTGCCCTGACGTACCCTGCCTTATGCCGCTGATTAGCGTCAATAGCCTTGGAAAGGCCTTCGGCGCAGAGCGTCTCTTCGCCGATGTAACCTTCCATATTAATGAGCGCGATCGCATTGGATTGGTCGGCCCGAACGGAGCTGGCAAGTCAACCCTGCTCAAGCTCCTGGCCGGCCAGGAGGAGCCTGACGAGGGCACCATTCTAGTTGCCCGCGGCACCCGTATCGGCTACCTCTCCCAGACTCTCGATTTGCGGCTAGAGCGCACGCTGCGCGAAGAGCTGCTGGCGGTCTTTGATGACCTGCGTTCCTGGGAGCAAGAGCTGCAAAGGCTGGCCGCTGCTATCGCCACCGCCAGTGAGCATGGCGATGCTCTCCAGCGTGAGCAGTTGCTGCAGCGCTATGCTGAGCTCCAATTGCGCTTTGAACACGCCGGCGGCTATACCTACGAGCAGCGTGTCCAGCAGGTGCTCGATGGGCTGGGCTTCAGTCGCGAGCTGCATGACATGCCCATTGCCCAGCTCAGCGGAGGTCAGCAGCGGCGCGCGGCCCTGGCTCGGCTCCTGCTCCAGGAGCCAGACCTCCTCTTGCTCGATGAGCCGACCAACCATCTTGATCTAGAGGCTTTGGAGTGGCTAGAAGACTACTTACAGGCCTGGAAAGGGGCCCTGGTCGTCGTCGAGCACGACCGCTACTTTCTCGACAAGATCGTCACGCGCATCCTTGAGCTGGCTTTCGGACGTGTCGAGGATTATCCCGGAAACTACAGCAAATATCTACAATTACGCTCAGAACGCTTTCAACGTCGCCTGCAGGAATATGAAGAGCAGCAGGAGTTTATCCAGCGGACTGAAGAATTTATCCGTCGCTACAAAGCTGGCCAGCGCAGCCGCCAGGCGCGGGGGCGAGAGAAACTCCTGAGCCGTCTGGAGCGGCTCAACCGTCCTCAGCAGTTTCAAGAACTGCGCTTTGAACTCAAGCCCTCGCTGGCAAGCGGGCGCGTCGTGCTTTCCACCCGTGGCCTGATAGTTGGCTACCGCCAGCCGGACCGTGCTCCCCGTGCCCTGGTCGAGGTGCCTGATCTCGAAATCACGCGTGGCGAGCGCATCGGTCTGCTCGGCCCCAATGGGGCAGGGAAAACCTCCCTGCTGCGCACCCTCATCGGCCAGCTTCCGCCATTACAGGGCAAAGTGCTCCTCGGACACAACGTGCGTATCGGCTACTACTCCCAGACCCATGAGGACTTGGACCCTGAGCACACCATCCTGGATGAGATTTGCCAGGTCGCGGCCTTGAGCGAAGAAAGCGCACGTGCCCTGCTAGCGCGCTTCCTGTTTGAGGGCGACGAGGTCTTTAAGCTGATTGGCAGCCTCAGCGGGGGCGAGCGCAGCCGTGTTGTGCTGGCTAAGCTAGTGCTGCAGGAACCGAATTTCCTGGTTCTCGACGAGCCAACCAATCATCTCGACCTGCCCTCCCGGCAGTTCCTGGAGGAGGTACTGAGCACCTTTAGCGGAACCCTGCTCTTCGTCTCCCATGACCGCTACTTCATCGATCGCCTGGCTACCAGAGTCTGGGTGATCGCCGAAGGGGTGCTGCAGTCATACGACGGCAATTACAGCGACTACCGCGCCCGTCTGCAGCTCGGGCAGCTTCGCCCGCCTGCGCCTGGCCATGAGCGGGCCGCCAGAGCAGAACAGGCAGCCGACAGAGCAGAGCCTCCCCCTGCGCAGATCGCAACGGGAGAGCAGAATGGGCGACGCGCGGCGCGCCAACGGCAACCTCGGCGCGCTGGGCAGCTTCGCCGGCGCGGCCTGGCCGAGATTGAGCAGGAGATCGAAGAGCATGAACAGCGTGCCCGCGCATTGGAGGCGGCCCTGAACGAGGCTGCCAGCAAGGGAGAGGTCGCCGAGCTAGAGCGACTGACCAGTGCCTATGAAACGATCAAAGCAGAGCTGGAGCAGCTCCTTGGAGAATGGGAGCAGCTCGCGGCGGCAGATCAGGCTGGGGCTGCTCGCCCAGGCAGCTGAGGCAAGGCGGGCGGCATCAGGCTGGCTGGCATCAGCGACGGCGCGCGCCGCGTAGCCAGCCACTCACTAGCCCGACCAGCGCCAGCAGCAAAGGCAAGACGGCAACCAGCCCAAACCAGAGCAAGATGAATTGGATAGCTGTAAAGCCACGTGGATTAGCCTCAACCAGCCCTGCCAGCCGCGCCCGTCCGCTCTGGGTCAGGAGCAGGTAGGCCGGCACCGCCGCTGTTAACAGGCTGGTCAACGAGATCGGCACGAAGCGCCAGAGTCCGTCGAAGTAGCAGCCGGAGAGCGCATTGGCGCAGAGCAGAGCCAGGCCGAGGCCCTCGATAGTCAAAGGCACCACCGTTGGCGCACCTGGATGCTTGATAGCAAGCCAGGCCCCTACCAGTCCGAGGCCCAGACCCACTATCTGCAGTGCCAGACTCGTCAGTAAGGCCCGCCCCCGCCGCGCTACTCCTTGTCGACTGTCGGGTGTGGCCGGGCCGGCGCTGGTTTCCCTACCTCCAGCCGCTGGCGCTGCCTGCCCGGCGCTAGCACCGGGCAGCGGGGCGCTGGGCGGCGCCGCCGGCGTTTGGGCAACAGCCATCTTGACAAGAATGGCTGATTTGATCGTCTGCGTCTCGCTATTATGCGGATCGAGGGTCAGCGAACGCTCGATGGCCTGAAGGGCCTCTTCAAACTGCCCCATATTGGCCAGGAGCGCTGCGCGCGTGCTCCAGGCCAGAGCGTTGCCCGGCTCCTGACGAAGGACCTGTTCGACAGCCTGCATGGCCTCAGCAAAGCGGCCTGCACTACCAAGCAGCTGTCCTTTCAGCAGCAGCGCCGCGGCATTCGTCGGGGTGAGTTGCAGCGCCCTCTCCAGACAATTGAGGGCTTCGGTAGGCCGCTGCTGCTGAAGCAGAAAGCGGGCCTGCTGGAGTAGGAGAGTAGCTTGCTGCTCAGCCGTCGGCGTTGCCGCGGGCGTGGCCGGCTGCTGCGGAGAGAGCTGCGCAATGCCAGTCGAAGCCTGAGCCAACGGTGACAATTGACCAACCTGATAGCCGGCCTGCGGCGGGGCCAGTCCTGGAGCTGCCGGCATCTGCTGCAGGCCAGGCTGGCCGCTCCCCCCCGCTGTTGCCGTCGCGGCTGAAGGAGAAAGCTCTAGAGGGGGCTCCTCCCCGACCAGCACGACTGGCCCCAGTCCCTGGCCGAAGAGCTGCGGACGCTGCTGTTCCCCAAGGTTTTGCTGTAAATACAGGGAAAGACGCTGAAAAGTGATCTGTCCACTGGTAGGGTCAGCTGCTCCCCCACACAACCCGAGCAGGAGGCGATGGGCAAGCATGCCTACATTCTGCTCCCCTTGCTCTGCGGCGAACTCGTTCCCTCGGCAGGAACAGAGCAGGAACCGGTTAGGGAGCTGCTGCAGCGTGGCCAGCAGCGTTGGACCTGGCAAGGGCCTGCAATCGAAAGGCGAAGTTCGCCGCTGTCCCCAGAGGCTCCCTGTCTGGAAACAATCAAGGACACAGACAATCGCGCGCGCCGGGCTGCGTCCAAATACTTGCAGCAGTGTCGGGGCTAGCGGCAGACCACTTGCAGGCTGATGGTAGAAGGTATCTGCCAGCGCGAGATAACCCTCGGCTCGCCCCTCATCAAGAAAAGCGTGTCCGGCGAAATACACGAAGAGCGTATCGTCGGGACCTGCCGTCTGGAGACAGAGCCGCATTAGCCATTGCTCGGCACATTGCCGCGTGGCCTGTGGCCCAAGCAAGAGTTGTACCTCTGAAGGATTCCAGCGCCCTCCCCGGCTATTCACCAGCCAGTGCGCAATGGCCCTGGCGTCTGTTTCGGCGTAACGAAGTGGTCGAAAACTGCTATCCTGGTACTGATTAATGCCGATCAGAAGGCCCAGGCGTCTGCCCATGCACGCTCCTTACTGCACATAGCAAAGATTGCGGAGTTATTGTACGATAAATTTCGCCAGCCTGAAAAGAAATGGTGTACGTCGGTACTTTTGGCGGGGGCGATGGTGGCTACTGGCTGGATAGGGTAGGAACAGTCAGGCCCGCCTGAGCTGGAGTGGCAAGGCTGCCTGGCAGAGGCCTGCTTGCTATGATTATCTTGCGAGAGGAGCATTGTTCTCGTATGCCTCGTGTCATTGGTCTGACGGGCAATATCGCCTGCGGTAAAACTACCGTGGGCAAGATGTTACTGGAGCTGGGAGCAGAGCGCTACATCGATGCGGATGCGCTGGTCCACTCCCTCTATGAACCCGGCCAACCGGTCGCGCGCGCGATCGCTCAGGCCTTCGGCCCCTCCGTCTTGACTTCTGAAGGGAGGGTCGATCGCCAGGCCCTTGGTAAGATCGTCTTTCATGATCGCGAGGCCCTGCGCCGCCTGGAAGGCATCGTTCACCCTGCGGTTGGCATGGCCATCCTGCAGGAGCTGAGTCAAGTCAGTCCCTCGGGGATCGCGATCATCGATGCTGTCAAGCTCCTGGAGAGTGGAAGCGCCGCGCTCTGCCAGAGCAAATGGCTCGTTATCTGCTCGCCTGAGCAAGAGCTGCGTCGCCTGATCGAGCGCAGCCAGCTCAGCGAGGAGGAGGCTCAGGCTCGCCTGCGCGCTCAGCCGCCAGTTGAGCCGCGTCTTTCGCTGGTCGATGAGGTCATCGATAATAGTGGCTCACTGGAAGAGACTCGCAGACAAGTGACCAGCGCCTTCGCTCGCTTCTGCCAGCGCTTCCCCTCGTCCTGAGAGCAGGCTACCTCGACCGGCGCGCTCGCTGACGGCCAGGGCGCCTGGCCATGCTCCTGATTCGTCCGTTTTGTCCCCTGGGGTACGGCTCAGCCCTCTCCCTGGCTGGAAAGATGGGGTACCCGCTTCCCCAACCAGGTCGGGGGCTGTCAGCTCAGAGACGAGGGGAAGGCTGGCAGCCAGGTCAGACCCGGACTCAGAGACCCAGGACGGTGCCCGCTAGAGTTCCTTATGCTGATTCTCCAATTTTCGGTGCAGCTCTTCGATGCGCTCAATGACCTCATCCAGGGTTCGCAGTCCCAGCTCCTCCATGTCCTCCCGGATGGTCTCCAGGATCTCTAGCATTTCAAGATCGTCATACTCTTCAGGATCAAATTCATCCTGCTCAATATCATCAGTCATGGTTGTTCTCCTTTGAGTAGTGCTCTTCCTGTTCAGCCGGTAGCAGGCGAACCACTTGCCCATTATAGCCAATGGACCCTAGAAGAGAAAAGAGGCGGCACTATCTTGATAGGTCCAGCCCACTTGTGTGATCGCGCCGCTGGCCAGCAGACGTGGAGCCGTCAGAGGCTGACCACGGGTATCCAGCGTCACCAGATACAGACCATTGCCCTCGCGCAGCAAGCTGTTTCCCTGCCACCAGAGTCGTCCGCGTGTGAGAAAGACAAAAGCCCGACTATCAGCCCCCCACAGGCTATTAGGCACCGGCTGCAGGAGCGCCCCCACCGCTGGCAACGCGTCGTGAGTGCTGCTGGACTCTCCCAGCGGGGTTCGGTCGCTCAAAAGTAGCTGCTGATGCCCTGTCTGAATATCGATAAGCCAGAGCGCATGGCGCCCATCGAGCAGCAGGAAGCGCCCATCGGGCGACCAGAACGGGATACTGTCTATCTCCGCCCGAATCGTCTGGCGGACCTTTCCATCAAGGCTGATAATGAGATAGTCCCCGTTGGCTGTGCGCGCAAGCACGTGCTGGCCATCGCTTGACCAGGCAAACTGCTGGCAGCTGCAGGTGAGCAGCGTGCGCGCCGTTCCTGTGGCGTTCTGGAGCAGCAGGGCAATCTTGGCCGCGGAGCCGTCTGGCTGGGCCGAGGCCGCGTACAGAAAAGCTGGCTGGCTCTGGCGAGGCTGCCAGAGGACTCGCTCCAGGCTTGCTGGCAGCGGATGGCCAGCGGGCAGCCCGTGCGTGAGCCAGCGCTGATCAGCGCCGCTGAGAGTCGCTGTGAAGAGGCCGCGCTGATCGATGCCGAGGATGTTCCCAGCTCCCGCGCTCAGTGAGGGAATCGCCAGGCTGGCCGGCAGGGTACGCGTGGCGATGCCGCCCGGCTGATCGTTTTGCGCCAGCTCCCAGCGCAGCAGGGAAGTGCTCCCTCTGAGGGTCAGTCGATACAGCAGGCGGTTGCCCGCGGGATTCCACCAGGCATCACTGATGCGCACGGCGCTGCTGGAGAACAAGATCGGAATGGGCAAGCCTCCGTCAACACCCACCGTATTCAGTCCAGCAGGCGCATCGGTCACCAGCCCGGTCAAGGGATCTGGCTTGAGCTGGCGCCCCGCTGCACTCGCCGCGTAATCGCTATCCAGGGTGCGAAAGACCAGGAGATGGTGATCGGGTGACCAGCCTACGCCTACGACAGGGGGAGTGTTGTCCGCCACTTCATAGGCACCGCTGCCATCGGGGTAGATCGTCCACAACTGGCCATCGCGGACAAAGGCGATTTTGGCTGTGCCGCTGTAGCCCGGGCTGCAGGCGCTTGCCCCCAGCGCGAGCACGATGCAGCTCAGCAGGACCAGTGTCAAGCTACGCTGCCTGCTGCTATTCATGCTCCTGAGTATAGCGCTCCCTCCTTTGCTCGTCAACCTCGCTTGCGGCTCTAGACCGCTAGCAATGGCTCCTGAGAAGGTGAACATGTTTCCGTCTTCTCCAAGAGGCGGACTGGCTTGTATCTCTTCTTGATCTCTTCGCCGTGTTAAGAGTGGCGAGTGTGATTTGTACCAGCCGTTGAATGGAGAAGCAAAGGTCGTCGTTGGTACAACTTGCCTGCGAATTGTACTACATCTCTTTTTTCCCCTTTAAAGGAGGGATACTTGTTATGACAGCAGCTTCGCTTGTGCTTGCTGCCGCTTTGAACCCTGGAGGTATCATTGCCTGGCTTATCATTGGTTTGCTGGCTGGTGCAGGGGCCGGCTTCCTGGTCAAAGGGAGCGGCTTCAATCCCATTGGAGATATCATCGTGGGCCTGATCGGGGCCTTCTTGGGCGGCCTCCTGATGGATCTGTTGGCGCCGGGTGCGAGCTTCGGCTTCTGGGGCAGCCTTGGCGTAGCCCTGATTGGGGCCATTATCCTCATCTTCCTCCTGCGTCTCTTCTCCCGTGGACGGGGCAGCACCGTCTAGCTTGGCGCTTACAACCAGGCAAGTGCAGAGGAGGCGCTCCTCTTAGGCGCCTGCTGCTTGCCAAGTCCATTGCTGGCTCTTCGGGGCCTTCACCTTGCTTCAGAGGGGGAGGCCTGACCAGCCTCGGTCAGGGCCTCCTTGCCCAGCGATCAAGTGAGCTTGCCAGGCTGCCATAAGAACACCCATACCCATGCCACCCACGCGATAGCCATCCCACTGGGATCGCCGCATAAGCGTTACTCCTTTTTTATTTATTGAGTAGCTGTGATGCGAGTCGCGAGAGATGGGGACTGGTCAATCTCTTTTGAGGAAGACGCACTCAGCGGCGTGATCTCGCAGATGAATTTGGCCGCTGGCTCCTCCTTCCTTAAAGGACGCGGTGATGGGAGCCGTGAACCTGTGCACCTGTGAACCGGCACCCCCTTGCCTGTTAGCAGGAAAGCAAGCAAAGAATTATAATAAAGGGAAGCTTCAGAAGGGGAGAGGGACGGGAACTGTCTCCCACGACTGGCTCAGTGCCACGAAGCACGGGCAACGAGGTTCTACCCGCACCGGGCACAGGACAGAGGGGAATCGCGACTATGAGAGAGGAATACCATCAGGGCAACCATTTCCCGCCCTTGCTTGCGCGACCACGGCACAGCTGGGGGCGTCTGCTCGTCGATACGCTGCTGGCGCTCCTTGCGGCTGCCCTGGTCACGGCCGTCATCTATATCTTTGCGCTCTATCCGCGCATTCCGAACATCTCCCTGCTCTATCTACTCGTCGTGCTGGCGCTGGCCAGCACGCGTGGCCTCTACTCTGCCGTGCTGACCTCCGTTCTGGCCTTCCTTTTTTTTGACTACTTTCTTGTCCAGCCGCTTTACAGTCTGACGGTCAATCGTTTTGAGGAATGGCTGGCCCTGTTCGTCTTTCTCACCGCTGCCATCATCACCGGCCAGATGACCAACGCCCTGCGCAGGCAGGCAGATGAGGCGCGGCGCCGCGAGCGGGAGACGCGCATCCTGTATGATCTGGTGCGAGCGGCGAACCACGAGGAGGACTTCCAGCGTCAGCTAACTATCGTCACGCAGGCGGTGGTCCAGGTTTTTGCTCCTTGGGGCGTCAGTGACTGCGCCTTGCTCCTGCCCAATGAGCAGGGTAAGCTGGAAATCCTTGCCGATGCCCGGCTGCCTGGGGAGCGGCTGCAACTCTCGTCAGACGAGCAGGCGACAGCCGCTTGGGTCATGACCAATGGACAGGCTGCCGAGCTGCACGATGTTCCCCTCGAAGGCAGTGGACCGTATGGGCGTGGCCTGCGCGCTACCTTGCAGAGTTCGCTGCGCCGGTGGAGTCGACGCCGCTATATCCGACTGTTGCCTCTCAAAACAGGCGAGCGCGTGCTTGGCGTCCTTCTGCTCCTTATGGAGGAAACTGAGTGGCCGCACTTGGCTAGGGCCCGGAGCTGGCAGCAGCGCCTCAAGGGCCAGGTCGCGACTGCCCTTGAGGGGCCTTTCTTTGCCGCCTTTCTCGACCAGGCTGCTGCCATCATCGAGCGGGCCCGCCTCAGGCGCGAGGGCTTGCAGCTAGAGCTGCTGCGCCAGACTGATGCCCTGCGCACGGCTTTGCTCTCTTCCGTCTCGCATGATCTGCGCACACCACTGGCTTCCATCAAAGCGGCAGCCAGCAGCCTCCTGCAAGAAGACATCGTCTGGGATGAGGAGAGTCGGCGCAGCTTTGCGCTCACCATTGAGCGCGAGGCTGATCGCTTAAACCGCCTCGTCGAAAATCTACTGGACATGTCGCGTATCGAGGGCGGAGCCCTCAAGCCTGAGAAAGAGTGGTATCCCCTGGACGAGTTGGTCCATGATGTCTTGCTGCAGTTACAACCGCTGCTGCAGCAGCGCCCGGTACGCGTTGAGCTTGAGGAAGACCTGCCACCGGTGCCAATCGACTATCTGCAGCTCAGCCAAGTTCTCACCAACCTGATTGAGAACGCTGTACGTCATACTCCTGCCGACAGCCCGATCGAGATCGCAGCCAGGCGCTGCGATGGCTATGTCCTGGTCAGCGTGGCTGATCGCGGACCTGGTATTCCGCCCGCGGATCTGGAGCGTATCTTCGATAAGTTTTATCGCGTCAGGCGAGGAAGCGGCGCGGGAGTGGGAGGCGGGCGAGCCGGTGGGACTGGTCTGGGACTGGCTGTCTGCAAAGGCTTGATCGAGGCCCACGGAGGCCGGATCTGGGCCGAGAACCGGCCAGGTGGAGGGGCCATCTTCTCCTTTACCTTGCCCCTGAGCGATCAGCCCCAGGCCGGGGAGAGCGCTGGCGAGCGAGCTCTATCGACTGGACCGTCCACTGTGGCGACAGCCGCCGCCTTGCCTGTCCAGGCCTCCCCGGCGGATCAGCCAACTGAGATAGGGAGCAGCAGCCCGGCCCATGTTGCTCAGAGAGAGCGGAGGGAGGAGGAACGACCACTTTCATGAATACAGGAGGAGCACGTATCCTGGTTGTGGACGATGAGATCGAGATTGTTCGGGCGCTCCAGCGTAGTCTGAGTGCCTATGGCTATGAGGTCTACGCTGCCAGCAGCGGTGAAGAGGCCCTCGAAGCTCTTGGCCACTTCCGCCCTGATGTGATGCTCCTGGATCTCGGTTTGCCGGGCATGAGTGGCCTGGAGGTTTGCAAACGCGTACGGGCCCACTCCAATCTGCCGATCATCGTTCTCTCGGTCAAGGACAGTGAGCGCGACAAGGTGCTCGCCCTCGATTTAGGAGCCGATGATTATGTGGCCAAGCCCTTCGGGATGAATGAGGTGCTGGCGCGCATCCGCGTCGCGCTACGGCATGCCGCGCCACTGCAGGGAGGGACAGCCGCCGTCTTTAGCGCCGGCCCACTGCGGATCGACTTCGAACGGCGCCTGGTCCAGTTGAACGGTAAGGAGGTCAAGCTGACCCCAACAGAGTATGAGCTGCTCAAGGTCCTGGTGCAGAACAGAGGCAAGATCATGACGCGCCAGATGCTGCTCACGCGCGTCTGGGGCAGCGGTTATGGAGGGGAGGCCCACTATTTGCACGTCTACATTGGTCAGCTGCGGCGCAAAATCGAGCCTGATCCAGCTCATCCCCGCTTTATTCTCACCATTTCCGGCGTCGGTTACCGCTTCTCTGCTGAAGAAGAGGCCTCCGGCATGGGGCAGCCTGATTCCTCGGCACTCGCCCGGCAGGAAAGAAGCGCGCGCGCTGATCAGGAGCGCCCCGGCGAGTAGAGGAAGGACGCCCCGGCTGGCCAGACCGGCGGTATCTGTGGCCTTGCTCGCGAGCAAGGCTCACACTGTAGACTGCAGGCGGACGAGCAAGGGAGAAGCAGCAAAGTCAGAGAGGGCACGAACGAAGGCAGAGACTAGTTCTGGACCGGCTGGGCCGGTGACCCGCATCCGCGCCTCCCCGCGGGGCAGAATGGAGACAAAAGGGAGACGCTTCAAAGGAGGCGACGGCAGGGTCAGCCGGCGAACAGCGTCCTGCTGAGTGAGCTGAAAGCCCCCAGGGTCTGAGAGCAGCTCAGATGCTGACCCAGATCAGGGGCCAGAAGTTCTGAACACTTCCCTGCACATAGAAGCCATCGTTAGCCTTCTGCAGAAGGAAGGAATAGTAGCCAGCCCCGCCGGTCACTGTCACCGTGCCGCCAGCCTCCGGCAGCCAGACCGTCCCAATAGGAACATCGTTCAGATAGAGGGTCAGCATCATGGTGTAGCCGGGCCGGTAATTGTAGGAAGTGAAAACCCACTGGTGTGTCCCTGCATCCAAATAATATTCGTCGCTGCGCGTCACAAACGAAAAACTGTAACCAAAGCTGTAGCGCTGATCGGGGCTGTTATAGTAGAACCGTGAGCGAAGAACCGGCAACTGCGCCCGCGTCGCCGCGGCTGGCTTATGAGCCAGCGCTGCGGCTTGAGCATGAGCCGGCGTCAAGAGCCAGCAGGAGACGACCATCGTCAGAGCAACACTCAAGGCAAGAAACCAGCGTTTCATCAACTGCACTCCTTTCCAGCATTCCCAGCTAGCTTGCGGTATCTGCCAGAGCTTGTAGCCCCTGCTGAGCAGAGAACTACTAGTATAATTATAACATGTCTTGACAAGAAAATAGATCTAAAAATAGCATTATACTCTTGACAAGAAAAAGCAAGTAAGAAGCCCACCGGCATCAGGCACAGTGGGCCAGAAGACAGAGGAACGACATGCGTTGGGAGCTTAGCGACTGGGGCCACGCGATTCCTCTGTAGCAGCAGGAACGGCGCGGGCCCCCGGCTGGGCTTCGGCAGCCTCTCCGGCGGAATGCGCTAGCGGGCGCGGCTCAGCTTCCTGCTCTCGCGCGCCCGGAACACGTGCACCGCTGAGTACCAGCACCTCGCACGGTGCGTGCTTCAGGACATACTCGACAGCAGGATCAATCTGCTGCAAGCTGCCGCGTACGCGCACGGGGCAGTTGGCGACAATAATCAGATCAGCAGCGGACTGCTCCGCCTCATACACGATGGCGGGGCCGGCCTGACGAGCCTTCAATACGCGCACCGTCAGCTCAGAAGGAGTCTGGCGCGCCACTGAGCGCGCCCGCTCGACCAGGGTCTGAACGCGCTCTTCTTCCTCGCCCAGACTTGCATCCAGGGGCAGCATAAACGGCACCTCGATGACGGCGAGCGCCCAGACACTCCCGTTACGATGGCGGGCCATCTGGAGCGCCAGCGCCAGCGCGCGATCGGTTTCTTCACTGCACTGCAACAGCGGCACCAGAATGCGCGTCATCTTATTGAGGGTGCGTACAGCCCGGCTTGCCGTCCGGCTTAGCTCGTTCTCCGGCGGCAGGCGGAGCATCCAGCCCAGCACGCCGATAATCGACGCCGCGAACAGGAGCGCGATCACGACCCCAGCCGGAGTGATCAAGAGCGGATTGGTTGCAGCCACCAGCTTCACGGCTCTTCTCCTTTGCGGGCCCGCAAGGGGATCAGGTGCCAGGGCGGCAACAACTGGAGACGCACGACTCCCAGAGCCACAAAAGCCAGACCCAGCAGCAACAGCGTCCACGCCTGCCAGCCCAGCCCGAGCGCCCGCAGACTAATCATCAGCCCCAGCGGAATAAGAAGAAAACTCACTACCTGGCGATAGCGCTCCCGCCAGGAGCCGCCTCCCCGTCCCTGCCGCTGCCCCACCTCAGCGGTCTGAGGCCCGCCGTCTCGACTTGCCGTGCGGCTTCTACGCGTGCTCATACCTCCCTCCTTGAATCCTCTTCATGAGCCGTTGCCTCTCTTCGGCCATTCCCCCGCCTCTCCTGGGCTGGCACCGGCACAGAGACCACGCGAGCTGGTGGCGTAGCCGGACGTAGGCGTGGCTCTTCGCCAGAGAGATGACGCTTGCGCGCCAGGTTCTCGCGCAGCTCCTCAACCAAGTCATACTCCTCAGCATCCGCATAGACCGCGAGCTGCTCCTGTGGCCAGTCGCGGGGCACACTTCTGAAGATCGGCAAGCCCGAGCGCTTCCGATGCAGGATATAGATGAGCAGGCCTAACAGCAACCAGCCTGGCCCGGCGATCCGTCCGATGGCGTGCGTCAGGACCACCATGACCAGCATACTGCTGATCCCCAGCAGGCCCAAGATCCCTACAACTGGCAAGAAGCGGCTCTCTCCATCCTTTCCCCGGAAGCGAATATTCAACGGCACCTTAAATGGCCGCGGCGTCCAGGGATCGACAAAGCGCAGGACCAGCAGCGAGATAAAGACCAGAATGTAGGCCGTTGCTGCTCCGAAGGCATACATATTGCCCAGCACATCGTAGGCGTTGGGCGAGAGGCCAGCGAGCCACAGCTCGAGCAGAGCAAAGCCCGAGAAGACCACCAGCGTGCGCACAGGCGTGCGAAATTTCGGATGGACTCGGGCTAATTGTCGGGGCAGGAGATCGTAGCGGGCCATGGAATAGGTAATGCGCGAAGAACCAAAAACACCCGCGTTCGACGAGATCAGGACCAGCGTCGCCCCAAGGATAGCGACATAGGGACCAGCCACCAGGCCGAGAAACGGAATATGGCTGGCCAGCCAGGCGATTGGATCGCCATTGTGCTCAGCAAAGGATTGCCAGGGCAGCATGGCCAATCCCAGATTCGAGAAGGCCAGGGCATAGATGAGCACCGTCAAGATCAAGGCCAGCGACGTGCGGGGCACTACCTTGCCCGGCCGGATCGTTTCCTGGCTGGCCTGGCTGATTGACTCCAGGCCAACGAAAGAGATGATGGCCAACGAGGCCCCATATGCCAGATGGTAGGGATCAGGCCACGCCTGCGTCATCTGGCGCAGCAGCAGCTGTGGATCGAAGGCGAAAAGGAAGCCAAAGAAGAGAATCGTTGACTCACTGATCACGTCGAGAGCGCCCAGGATCTCGTTGAAGCGCGAGGACTCGCGCACGCCGATGATATTCAGAACGGTCAGCAGGACCACAAAGAAAGTCGCTTCCAGTATGAGCCACGGCTGAACGCCAGGTAGCGTCAGACCTCCCAGGTGGAGATCGACGCGCGTATTCAGAATCGGCACGAAGAAATTGATATAGCCAGCGGAGGCAAGAGCGAACAGTGAGATGTCAATGGTAAAATCGAGCAGAACGGCCCAACCGGCCACGAAGCCCCAGAAGTCGCCCAGCCCACGTAGGACGTAGAACTGTCCCCCGCCGGCCATTGGGTAGGCTGCCGCCAGCTCGGTGTAGGCCAGTCCGACCATCACATAGACCAGACCGGCGAAGAGAAAAGCCACGTTGGTCGCGCCCTGGGCCGCCGCCATCACGATGCCCAACGCCACGTAGACATCGGCCCCCACATCGGCGTAGCCCCAGGTATAGGACCCCCAGACCCCCACGGCGCGTCTCAGCCCCGGCCCCAGGCTCTCCTGATCTGCCAAAGCCCTCTGCATATCGGCCTCAGCAGAGGCGAGCGGTGCTCGCGCTGACTGCTTGCCGGGCATGAACTTCCCCTCCTTCTCTGCAGAACGGAATGGCCGCAGTGCTCCTCTCCCTTCCCTTGCCTCCTGCCCGCTCGTTTGAACGGCGGGGGCGAGCGAGGGGGGAGAGGCGCGGCCCCCGCGGCTTCACTCTGTGAGCGTTATCCTCATTATAGAAGCGGCAGCCTCAAGGAACCCTCAAGAAAAGGCAGAGTCTGCTCAAAAGCTCCTCAAAGCCTGCTCACTCGCCGGCGGAGTCTGCTCGCTGCCGTTGCCCTTGCGCTTTCTTTCTCTAGAAGATAGAATAGGATAGGTTCCACACGTTTTCCTGGTGAGTGGGCGTCTGGAGACCCCCATGCCCGTTGCTGGCTGGTCAGCCCAGCACGGAGCGGTACAGCACGGGGGGTCTGCCCGTTGCCGGTCTGACCCACCCAGTCAGGCCAGCGCAGCCTCAGCGGCGGCAACGTAGCGGCTGCCTCCCACCGCCTGCTCGCAGCGGCACTGTCCCTGCGCTCAAGGAGCGCAGGCACCTGCCGTGCCACTTGCCGGCTCGGTTCGACAAACGGCCAGCGCTGAACCCAGGCGCAGGGGAGAGCGCCGGAGGCGCAGATCGCACACGTAACCACCCCCGAGAAAGGTAGCTTAGAGCGGAATGACCATCACAACACAACCGCGCACAATCGGAGAACTGCGAGAAAGTGGCTACAAGGTCCTCTCCGTCAAAGAAGAGATGCGTAAAAATCTCATCGAGAAGATCCGCAAGGGAGAGGAACTGTTTCCCGGGATCATCGGCTACGAAGATACGGTGATCCCCCAGATCGAGAATGCGATCCTTTCCGGCCAGGATATCATCTTTCTCGGCGAACGTGGCCAGGCCAAAACGCGCATGGCGCGCAGTCTGGTCAATCTACTCGACGAGGAGATCCCAGTCATTGCTGGCTGTGAAATCAACGATAATCCCTATGCGCCGATTTGTAAGGCCTGCCGCGATAAGGTGGCTGAGCAGGGTGACCAGGTGGAAATTGCCTGGCTCCCGCGGGATCGTCGCTATAGCGAGAAGTTGGCCACGCCAGACATCACCATCTCCGACCTCATCGGCGAGGTCGATCCTGTGCGCGTTGCCGAAGGGCGCTATCTCTCGGACGAGCTGACGATTCACTACGGCCTGATCCCCCGGACCAATCGCGGCATCTTTTGTATTAATGAGCTGCCTGACCTGGCCGAGCGCATCCAGGTCGGACTGCTCAACATCATGGAAGAGCGCGACGTCCAGATCCGGGGATACAAGATCCGACTGCCACTTGACGTCTACGTGGTGGCCAGCGCCAACCCTGAAGACTATACCAACCGCGGGCGGATCATCACGCCGCTCAAGGACCGCATCGGGTCTGAGATTCGGACCCATTACCCACTCGATATCGAGCACGAGATTCAGATCATGGAAGCGGAAAGCAGCCGCTTCCCCACCGACGGGCTGGAGGTCGTGGTGCCGCGCTTTATGAAAGAGATCATCGCCACAGTCACCCACCTGGCCCGGCGCAGCAACGACATCAGCCAGCGCTCCGGTGTGAGCGTGCGTGTCTCCATTACGAACTACGAGAACGTGGTGAGCAACGCTTGCCGTCGGGCCCTGCGGCTAGGTGAGCGCGTGGCTGCTCCGCGCGTGAGCGACCTCTCGGCGATCATTGCTTCGACGAGCGGCAAAATCGAGCTGGATACAGTGGGCGAGGTCAAGGAGGAGCGCGTCATTGGTCGCTTGATCAACGGTGCTGTAGCCGAGGTCTTTGGCCAGTACTTTGAGCCGCGCGAATTTGAGCAGCTGCTGGCCGGCTTCGAGCGCGGCCTGAGTGTGCAAGTCGGCGACGACCTGCCGGCGATGGAATATGTCAATCAACTCTCGCGTGTCGGTGGGCTGAGCAAGGCGATCGATAAATTGCAGGCCCGCGGCCATCCCGCGACCATCGCCTCAGCGGTTGAGTTCATCCTTGAAGGTCTCCATCTGAATCGCCGCCTCAATAAGGATGAGATGAGTGGCAAGATCCGTTATCGACGCTAAGCGGCTCACTGTAGCTGCTTCACCTGTGCTCTTCTGGTCTGGGCCTTCCGTCGCTGGCTCACCGCTGCCGGCGGCGGCCTCGGTCCAGCGAGGGTGGAGCTGAGGTGCAGCGGGGAGTAGAGGGAGATTCCCATGTTGAAGCGCTTTTTTCGAACCCGCTACGGCTATTCGCGCTGGGACGGGACTCAAGAAATCGAGGGCCTTGATGCTGATGATATCATGCGCGCCCTCGCCGATGATTACCTGGAGCGGGGCGATCTGCAGCAGGCCCTCCGTCGCCTGATGCAGGAAGGAATACAATTGCCTGATGGACGGCGCAATCTCGGTCTGCGCGAACTGCTAGAGCGGCTGCGCGCTCAGCGTAGTCAACTCCTCAATCGCTACAATATGGCCTCCGGCGTGATGGATGATCTGCGCCAGAAACTGGAGGAGATCAAGCAGCTAGAGCGCGAAGGAATCGAACGTCGCCTTAAGGAGGCGCGTGAACTCGCCGAGGCCGCCCAAGCCCAGCAGACAGAGGCTGGCCCGGGCGAGCAGGCTGCTGGCAGCGACGAGCTGACGCCTGAGCAGAAACGCCGCATGCTGGAGACCATCGCCCAGCGTAAAAAACAGTATCTGGACAACCTGCCTCGCGATCTCCCTGGGCAGATCAAGGCGCTCTCCGAGTATGACTTCATGGAGGAGGCTGCGCGCGAAAAGTTCAACGAGCTGCTGGAAAGCCTGCGTCAGCAGATGATGCAGCAGTTTTTCCAGGGCATGCGCCAGTCGCTGCAAAGCATGACGCCCGAGGACATCGCCCGTTTGCGCGAGATGATCCGCGAGCTGAATCGCATGCTGCGCGAACGGCAGCAGGGCCTCAATCCAGACTTCGATTCCTTCATGGAGAAGTATGGCGAGTACTTCCCAGGGGTTAATACCCTCGATGATCTTATCGAGCAGATGCAGCAGCGCATGGCTGCAATGCAGGCTCTGCTAGAGAATCTCTCCCCGGAGCAGCGCCAGGAGCTGGAGAACCTGATGGAGCAGCTCATTGGCGACGATCGCATCCGTGTCGATCTGATGGAGTTGGCCCAGAATCTGCAGGCCCTGGCCCCCCTGGATGACTACCGCATGCGCTTCCCCTTCCGCGGCAGCGAAGCGCTGCCCTTCAATGAGGCCCTGCGTATGATGGGGCGTCTGCAGCAGATGGAGGGCCTGGAGGAGCAGCTCCAGCAGGCCCGGCGCCTGGATGACCTGGAGGCCATCGATAGCGAGAAGGTGCGTGAGTTGCTCGGCTCCGAGGAGTACCGCTCCCTGGAGGAGCTGAAGGCCCTGATGAAGATTCTCGAAGAGGCCGGCTATATCCAGAGGAAGGGAAACCGCTGGGAGCTGACGGCGCGCGCTATCCGTAAGATCGGCCAGAAGGCTCTGCAGGACATCTTCGACAAACTGAAGCGCGATGGCTTCGGACGCCATGTCAGTCCCTTCCGCGGCCCTGGTGGCGAGCGCACCGATGAGAGCAAGCGCTACGAGTTCGGCGATCCGTTCCTGCTCGATCTGCAGAAGACGGTTATGAACGCCGTCTACCGCAACGGCACGGGCACGCCGATCAGGCTCTCTCAGGAAGATTTCGAGGTCTATCGCACGGAATTCACGACGCAATCGTCAACTGTGCTCATGCTTGATATGAGTATGAGCATGATCTACAATGGCTGCCAGCAGGCGGCTAAGAAAGTAGCGGTTGCGCTGGAGAGCCTGATTCGCTCGCAGTTCCCACGTGACAATCTCTATATCGTGGGCTTCTCGTTCGTGGCGCGCGAATACAAGCCAGAGGAGCTGATCGAGATCGGGCGCTATGACCATAGCCAGGGGACCAACCTGGCGCATGGGCTTATGTTGGCGCGTCAGTTGCTCTCACGCCACCGTGGAGTCAACAAGCAGATTATCCTGGTCACCGACGGCGGCCCCACGGTCTGGTATGAGGAAGAGCTGGGCGGCTGGCAGTTCGCCTATCCACCCAACCCTTGGGCTGAGCAGCAGGCCCTTCTGGAGGTCCAGCGCTGCACGCGCGAGGGGATCACGATCAACACCTTCATGCTCGAAGACGACCGCTGGATGGTCAGCTTTGTCAACCAGATGGCTGAGATTAATCGCGGACGCACCTTCTACGCCGATAAGAACAACCTGGGCGAATACTTGCTCATCGACTATCTCAACAGTAAGCGTAAGCGGATCTCGTGATGAGCGAGGCAGAGGAGACGCTGCAAGCCTTCGTACGGCAGCTCTATGCGCAGACTCCCCAGGCCGCTGCGCAGGCTAGCCAGGCCTTAGCCCGCTTCCTGCGCTACCGTGAGGAGCTCCTGCGCTGGAACGAGCGTGTCAATCTCACCGCTATTGTCGATCCCGAGGAAGTGCTCACGCGGCACTTCCTCGATTCGTTAGCGATCCTGACCGCGGTTGATCCGCCGACCTGCCGTCTGCTGGATATTGGGAGCGGCGCGGGCTTCCCCGGCCTGCCGCTCAAGATCGCGCGCCCGGCCTGGGCTGTGACTTTGCTGGAGGCAACGGCGCGCAAAGTGGCTTTTTTGCGCCACATGTGCCAGGTGCTGGAGCTGGAGGAGGTCACTGTCGTGCATGGGCGCGCCGAGCTACTGGGGCATGACCAGGCCTACCGCGGCACCTTTGATGTGGTCACAGCGCGGGCTGTAGCTGCCCTGCCCGTTGTGCTTGAGTATGCTGCTCCCTACTGCCGCGTCGGAGGAACTATTGTCCTGCCACGCAAAGGAGATAGTCCCGCGGAGATGACCCAGGGACTGCGGGCCGCGGAACAGCTTGGCCTGACGCTTGAGGCTAGACTGCCAGTGACCTTGCCAGGCCTCAACGATGGGCGCTATCTGCTCCTCTGGCGCCAGCGCCAGCCCTGTCCTCCACAGTTCCCTCGTCACAACGCGGCGATTCTCAAGCGCCCCGCCGGCGGCTGTCTCGGTGGGAGCTGAGGGGCAGCCTGGCTGACCGCTCCCTCAGCTCCCACAAGAGGTACAAGGAAAGGAAACGCAGAAACGCAAGCAAAAGCTCATTTGAGCTTTGAAGGGAGGGGTGTCTTGCACAAAAGCGCGTTGTTGATCGCTTGCGCGACCGCCCGCTGAATCAGATAGCCGGTCAGTGAGTGCGGATCTGACGGATTATTCTGGACCGGCGTGCAAATCACCGCTTGCCCAGGTGGTCCAGGAAAAAGCGGTGCAAGCTCAGAAACAAGGGCAACAATGTCGTTGGGATCATAGAAATTGTGCCAGGTGGCTACATTGGTAGGAAATGGATGCTTTTGCCCAGGCGGTACCGGGGGCAGCAGCTCCTGATAAATGAAAGGACTTAGCCCCAAGGGCGACCCCAGCGTAATGAAAGCAGCGATCGGTATCTCGCGATGGGTGTTGAGCACGTCATAGGCAACGACCGTTCCCAGGCTGTGCGCCACGACGATAATCGAGCGGTCTGCCTGCTGTCGCAGCAGAGCAAGTACGCGTCCCATGACCTGGGCCCGTAGCGCGGCGTTGTGGAGGTAAAGGTCGACGTCACTGACAAAGAGCCTCAGCAGCTCGCGCGGGGCCCCAAAAATGCGCTCTAGTCCCTGCAGAATGTGCACTAGCAGGGAGTGCAGCCAGACGAGGCCACCACCGCTGTAGGGGGGCATTTCCCGCTGCGAACTCTGCTCCCCGCTGACGCTCCCTCTCTCGATCAAGCCCCGGCGGTGGGCTTCTCGTAGAATGGCTCGCGCAACATTGATCTGATAGAGTGGATCGGCAGCTGTCTGCGCTGTTCGTTGGGCGCTTGACCCGCGATAGCTGCCCGCCGCTCCTGACCAGCTTGCCGCTGCGCTCAGCCGCTGACCAGCCGTCGCACTGAGGACGGCATCCGGGAGAAAGAGGTCGCCGTAGAACGCTAACAGGATGCGCTCACGCCCGATCGCGACCGGCGCGGGCAGCCTTCCCAATCCCTCCAGGATTCCCCCCTGGAAGTCGGCGAGAAGCTGATCCTTCAAATGCCACTGTTCGCTTCTTCCATGCACACAGACGATAACGCTATCCACCGCTCGTTCTCCTTTTTCTAATGCTTAGGCAAGCAGCCGCGCCACGTAAATGTAAATACTCTCTTATTCTATTGTACTGATTCGCAAACATATACATATGCAAAAGCAGTGAAAACAGAGAGAAAGGAAGATACAGAGAGAAAGGCATGGGCCGTCGGACTGAGGGCGGCGAGGACGGCTGAGCCAGGAGGCTTGACAGGGGCGGCCAAGAAGGGTACTCTTTTGGGTATTCCCTCACCCTTTAAGACCGGGTCAGCACAGGAAGCGAGGCAAGCGCAGACATCACCCTTGAGCCTGGCATTCCTCTTCATGTTCATTCTTAAATAGCTAATGAAAAAGAAAGCAAAAGGCTGGTCGCTTTGAAGGCGAGCGGGCCTGTGACAGGGCACGCCAGAGCGCTGGGCTGAGCGTCTTGACGCAAGAGGGAAGAGCACGGGGGCGAGCCAGGCAGCACAGCTTCCCTGTGCTGCAGATGAGACGCGCGGGGAAGAAGCCGCGAGCCTTCTGCGGGGGGCAGACACCGAAGAAGAGGGCGCGAAACGCGCACAACATACGGAGCAAGCAGCGATGAAACCACCACGCTTTCAATATTGCGCGCCGCGTCTCCTGGATGACGCACTTGAGCTGCTGGACCGTCATGCCGAGGAGGCCAAGATCTTGGCGGGAGGTCAGAGCCTGATGCCGCTCTTGAATATGCGTTTGGCCAGGCCGGCCTATCTCCTCGACATTAATCGTCTCTCAGAGCTGCACTACCTTGAGGAAGAAACGGACTATCTTGCGATTGGCGCGGTGACACGCCAGCGGCAAGTTGAACGCTCGCCCGCTGTGCAGCAGAAACACCCGCTTCTGGTTGAGGTTATTCGCCATATTGGCCATTTTCAGATTCGCAATCGGGGCACGGTAGTGGGCAGCATTGCCCATGCTGATCCGGCGGCAGAGCTGCCTGCCTTACTGCGCTGCCTGGACGGGACGGTAGTCGCGCAGAGTGTGCGCGGAGAGCGGCTCCTGCCGGCGGCGGACTTCTTCCACGGTTATCTGACCACCGAGCTGCGGCCCGATGAGATGGTGACCGAGGTGCGTTTCCCCTGGCTCCCGCCGGCTGCCGGCTGGGCCTTTGCGGAGTTCGCGCGTCGCTCTGGCGATTACGCCCTTGCGGGGGCGGTGGTGGTGCTGACTGCCGGGCCTGATGGGCGCTGTCGCTCGGCTCGCCTCTGCTATCTGGGTGTGGCCCCAGTGCCGCAGCGGGCCTCTGCTGTGGAAGCGCTACTCGTGGGCAGCACGCTCGACGCCGCAACGCTAGAGGAGGCGGCGGAGGCGGCACGCACCCTGGTTAGCGAAGAGATGCAGGACATTCACGCCACTGCCGAGTATCGCCGCGAGCTGGTCGCGGAACTGACACGCCGCCTGCTGCCGCTGGCCTGGTCGCGTTGCCTCTCAGCTCGCTCTGGATCTGCCTGAGCTGAGGCGTATGGGCGTTAGGGGCAGCGCCGACGTCCAAAGCAAAGCAGGCAGGCCATCCCTCCTCACGTCGCAGCGCAGCTCTGCCTGTTGCCAGCTCACGGGCCCCGTCATGGGGCCGTTCCTCATCCTTCTCGCCTGTGGGCAGGGGCAATGCAAAAGTGATCAGCATCGACGACAGAGGTTGGCTCGCCTCCCAAGCGCCCACGCGCAGCCTGCGTGAGAGCGAGCGTAGCACCGCTGGGAAAAGCAGGTCAGCGGTACAGCGAGCAGCCTGGCTGTCCGCTTGCCCTATCCATCTACGTCCCGTCACAAGGGCAGGAGCGCCTACCAGTGGGCAGCCGGGCTAGCAACGAGAAAGGGGTTGTTGCCTATGTATGCCTTCGAAGAGCCTGGATCTTCTCCGCAGTTCTGCGAGGAATATGATCTGACAGTAACGGTCAATGGCCATCTCTATCAGCGCCGTGTGCCGGTGCGCATGCTCTTGTCAGATTTCCTGCGCCATGAGCTGCATTTAACGGGCACACATGTGGGCTGCGAACATGGCGTCTGCGGCTGCTGCACGGTCCTGCTCAACGGGGAGGCTGTGCGCTCGTGCCTGCTGCTGGCTGCGCAGGTCGATAACATGGCTCTGACAACGATCGAAGGGCTGGCCGGCAACTCTGAGGAGCTCCATCCCATTCAGCGGGCTTTCCAGGAGAAGCATGCGCTGCAGTGTGGTTTCTGTACCCCAGGCTTCATTATGTCGGTCCATGCCTTCCTGCATGAGAATCCTGAGCCGGATGAGCAAGAGATCCGCCAGGGGCTGGCGGGGAATCTCTGTCGTTGCACAGGCTATCACAACATTGTCGAGGCGGTCAAGCTGGCCGCCCACTATCTGCGCAGCTCGCAGTCTCAGAGGGAGGAGGCATAAGCGCCCATGACAACACGCTGGTTTGGGGCTCCCGTTCAGCGCTCTGAGGACCCGCGCTTGTTGCGGGGGCGAGGAACCTATGTGGATGATATCGATCTGCCAGAGATGCTGCATGCCGCCGTCTTGCGCAGTCCCTATGCCCATGCCCGCATCAAGCGGATTGACGCCTCGGCGGCTCGCGCCCTCCCTGGCGTCCACCTGGTCCTGACTGCGGAGGATCTGGGCGAGCTGTTGGAGCCGTCGCCGCTACTCGTACCCCATCCGGCGCTGACACAGCCACGCACCCAACTGCCCCTGGCCCGTGATGAGGTGCACTATGCTGGGGCCGCCGTGGCTTTTGTCGTGGCTGAAGATCGCTATCTGGCCGAGGATGCGCTTGAGCTGATCGATGTGGATTATGAGCCACTGCCGGTGGTGGCCAGCCTGGAGCAGGCGGCGGCAGTGGGCGCGCCGTTGGTGCATGCTGATGTTCCTGGCAATGTCGCAGCGCACCTGGTGCAGCGCGTCGGTGATCCCGAGGGGGTGATTGCCTCGGCTCCGCATGTGCTGCGCGAGCGCTTCGTCATGGAACGCGGCTCGGCTATGCCGATGGAAGGCCGCGGCGTGGTGGCTCGCTGGGACCCGCATGAAGGAATGCTGACCTGCTGGATGTCAACGCAGGGGCCGATTCCGATCCGCAATGGCCTGGCGGCGATGTTCCGCTTGCCAGAGCACAAGGTACGTGTGGTAGCTCCCGATGTGGGTGGCGGCTTCGGGACGAAGATTATGATGTTCTATCCCGAGGAGATCCTTACTCCTCTCGCTGCCCTGCGGCTGGGTCGCCCGGTGAAGTGGATCGAAGATCGGGCTGAGCATTTTGTTTCGGCTAATCAGGAGCGCGGCCAGATTCACGATGTAGAATATGCCTTTGATGATGACGGGATCTTGTTGGCCGTGCGCGATATCTTCTTGCACGATACTGGGGCCTATACACCCTATGGTATCATTGTACCCATTATCACGGCCTGTACGCTGCCTGGTCCCTATCGCTTGCGCCATTACTATAGTGAGTTCACGGTCCTCTATACCAACAAAGTGCCAGTCAGCCCCTACCGCGGCGCGGGCCGTCCCCACGCGGTCTTTGTGATGGAGCGCATTATGGACCGCATCGCGGCAGAGCTAGGGCTTGATCCGCTGGAGGTACGCAGCCGCAACTTTATTCGGCCCGACGAATTCCCCTGGGATGTCGGTCTGGTCTATCAGGACGGTGGGCCGACCATCTACGATAGCGGCAACTATCAGGCGGGCCTGGAGCGCCTGAAGGAAGCCCTTGGCTATGAGCAGTTTCGCGAAGAGCAGCGGCGAGCGCGCGAGCAGGGGCGCTATCTGGGCGTGGGAGTGGCCTGCTATGTTGAAGGAACCGGTATCGGTCCCTATGAGGGGGCTCAGGTGCGCGTGGAGTCGGACGGGCGTGTCTATGTCTCGACGGGCGTGACAACCCAGGGCCAGGCCCATCAGACGACTTTCGCTCAGATTGTTGCGGATCAGTTGGGAGTTGACCCGCGGGATGTTCTGGTGACTACCGGCGACTCACAGGCCTTCTACTGGGGCGTTGGCACCTTCGCCAGCCGCGCCGCGACTGTCGCCGGTTCAGCGATCCACCTGGCGGCGGTCAAGGTGCGTGAGAAGGCTAAAAAGGTGGCGGCGGACCTCTTTGAGGCGTCGCCAGAAGATATCGAGTTGGCGGACGGCAAAGTCTTTGTCCGTGATGCGCCGCATCGGGCTTTGACCCTTGGTCAGGTGGCCATTGCCTCCAATCCACTGCGCTATTCCTATGGAGAGAATGCGCGCAAGTTAATGCAGATGCAGCTAGCGGGGCCGCGGCCCGGCCCGGCGCTACCGGAGGAGCGTGGCGGCCCTGGACTGGAGGCCACGGCGTTCTATAGTCCCCCGCGCGGTACCTTCGCTAGCGGCGCCCACGGGGCCATTGTTGAGGTTGATCCGCGCACTGGGATGGTCACCATTCTGAAGTATGTGGCGGTTCACGATTGCGGACGGGTGATTAATCCGCTGATAGTTGAGGGACAGGTCCACGGTGGGGTAGCTCAAGGCATTGGTGGGGCCTTCTACGAACGCCTCGTCTTCAATGAGGAGGGGCAGCTGCTCAACGGCAGCTTCATGGACTATTTGCTGCCTACGGTCGAGGAGATCCCCCCTCTGCAGGTCGAGCATGTGGAGACCCCTTCGCCACTGAATCCCTTGGGGGTCAAAGGGGCGGGCGAGGCCGGCACGATCCCTGTGGCGGCGCTGTTTGCCGCCGCCCTCGATGACGCACTTGCTCCCTTCGGCGTGCGCATCCGCGAAATGCCGCTTGATCCGTGTCGCCTGCATAAGCTGCTCAGAGAATCTCAGCACGCTCAAAGCGCATGAGCCGTTTGACATACTGCGATTTGTGAGAAATTACTGGTAGACATTCAGGCGGCGATATGCGATACTCAACCTGGTTAGCTATCTCTGTGAGCCGAGTATGCCAAGAAGAGTGGAGGGTCCTGTTACATGTCCTCAATGTATCCTCCGTATGAGGGTGGGGCCGCAGGTCGGTTCTGCCAGCGTTGTAGAATGCCGCTGGCGCCCAACGAGGTGTACTGCAGTAACTGTGGATACTATAATGCGCCTGCTGGCAATCAGCCGACGCTATCGAGTTCGGGCGCGCCCTGGGGAGAAGGAGCCGGAGGGTATCCTCCGACGACCTACGGTCAGCCGTATTCAGGAGGGGGAGGAGCCTCGCAGTGGGGGCAGTCGGTCACTCCTGTTCCGACCCCGCCGCCGCCAGCCTCTCCAGGCTACTATGGAGGGCCGGTCTCCTCAACCCCACCGCCGCCAGGCTATACCTATCCTGAACAGGGAGGCAGCTCCTACGCTCCCCCGGCACCAGGCGGCTATCCCCAGGCGGGTAGCTATCAGGTACCACCGCTGCCGCCGGTTCAGCCCCAACCGCCAGAGCGACCGCGCGGCAGAAATTTGGGCCTTCTGGCCCTGGTCGCGGTGGTCGTCTTAGTGCTGGTACTGGGTGGAATTGGGGTCTTTGCCCTCACTCACCGCGGTGGGGGAACCACCGGAACGCTGACCCCGACACCCGCTCAAAGTACGAGCAGTCCTACGGCGGCGCCGCTCTTCAGCGATACCTTTACCAATAACAACCACGGTTGGGATCTCACCAGCGTGCCGGGTCGCTACTCTGTGAAGCTTGGCAACGGGCAGCTCCTCCTTGAAGAGGATAACAATCGTATTCTGCCTGAATTCGTGCCTGGCAAAACCTTCGATGATTTCAGACTAGATGTTGATGCCACGATCACGAAGGGGACGCAGGAGAATAGTGGCTTTGGCGTCTATATTCGGGCTTCAGCCAACCAGAATACGGAGCTGGCCACCTATTACCGCTTCGCGATGTATGGCGATTCGACCTATGCCATTTTCAAGGGAGTGGTTGACTCATCAGGCCAACCACTTGACGATCAGAAGCTCGTTGGCTACTTGTCGACCACAGCGCTCAAACCCATCGGACAAGTCAACCATATCGAGATCGTCGCCAAGGGGTCGACCATGACGCTCTCCGTGAATGGTCAGACCCTCAACAGCATAACCGATAGCAGCTACAAGAGCGGCTCAATTGCCCTCTATGTCTCGAATTTGCCCGATACACCTAAAGGCGTGATAGTGGCCTTCTCGAATCTGGCGATCTATCCTGCGCCGTGAGCTGGCCGTCCTGGCTCGGTACTGGTAGTCAGGACGGCAGACAGAGGGGCAGCCGGGTAGGGAGGTGGCCTGTCTGCGCTGGGGGGAAGGCTGGCAGCCTATTGGCCTCTGAAGGCTGCCAGACCGCTCACGGTGAGGACGGCGGCGAGGTCAAGGCCCGCGGCTGGTATACAAGGTAACCGACAAACTGGTAGAGCCGATAGGCGTTCCTGGCCTCGGGGGAAGACAAGACATGCTGCTGGAAAAAGCTGGCCTGCTGGCGGCCCGTGGTGGCATCGAGCAGGCCGGCGGCCACGGGAAAGACATAGGCAGGTGCTGGAGAGCGATCGACGATTGACCGATATGGCCCGTAACGATTAAAGCCCGGGCGTAGCTCGGCATCGAGGACGCTGCAGATGATACGCTCCTGGCTCAAGAAGACGAGCCAATTGCAGGTCCAGTACTCGGAGTAGACCCGTGTGGCTCCGATGCGTTCGAGTTCGCGAATCAGAGTCAGGCGTCGCTGGTAGTCGGCCTGGGCCGCGGGAATGGCCGCAAAGGTGCGGACAGTGCCCAGCACAAAGGTCGCCGCAACCAGGAGCAGGAGGAAGGCCGAAGCGAGGGCCGTGGCCGTGCTGACCGCAGTTTGACGGACACCAGCGCCTCTAAAGGCCAACTGCTGTTTGGGTGGGCGCAGCTGTCCCAGGGCGCGGGCTGCGCGCTGCCAGAGTGGCCAGAGCAAAACTGGCAGCGCCACCAGGGCGCAGGTCAAATAGCGAAAGGTGGTCTCCGGTGAGACGGCGGCCACCGGTGCGATCGCGTAAAGGAAGAGCGTCAAACCAACACTTGCTAACATAGCCAGTTGCGCGCACTGGCGCACTGCCTCTCGGCGTTCCTCCTCTGGCGGCATCGGCCTGGCGGGTGTCACGGTGAGCTGCCCCGGGCGACGGATCAATTGAGGGATGAAGCGACCCATCTGAAGTCGATGCAAGCGGCGCAGGCTGAAGGCCGCAGCCAGCAAGGCCAGCAGCATATAGCCTACTCCCCAGCCCATTTGAGCCAGGACACAGGGCCAGAGCGCTGGAGTGGGCAGCCCCCAGGGGGGGAGGGCATCGAGGGGACAGCGTGGCTGGTAGCCAGTGGCCCACGGCAGGGCGATAAAGAAGGCCCCACTGAGCTGATGCAACCAGGTCAAATGGTGAGCGGCTAGTTGGTCAGCGCCGCCGTGGTGGATAGAGAGCAGCACAGCCAGCGAGTTCTGGCTAAAGGGAGCCGTCAGATTGTAGTAGAGCAGGGGCTCAGCGCCTACCATCATCCCCAGCAGGAGGCCCAGGCCAGCGCGTCCCCATAGCTCGCGCCAGCAGAAAAGGGCCAGCAGCAGCAGCGCCGCCAGCACGAACGGGCCGATCAGGAAGTCAATCCACAGCGCCAGACCGATGCTCAGCCCAAGCACACAGTAGACAAGTACTCGTCCCCAGGACCGGCCTTGCACCTGCTGGGGACGAAAAGAGAGGGCCAGCCAGGTGGTCAGCAGCAAAATAAGGGGAGCAAACATCAGCATCTCGGGGTACTCCCCTACTGCGCGCAGCTGCAGGAACAGCACATCGCCCGAGCCAAAGGTGAACAAGAGGAGGCAGGCGAGAGCGAAGACTCTGCCATAGAGGAGGCGAGTCAGGCCATAGCTGCTAAGCAGGAAACCGCAGACGAAAGGCAGCAGCGCCAGGCGCAGCGTGAAGAGCGAGGGGCCGAGGAGGCGAAAGAGCGGCGCAGCAACGTAGCCCTCAACTGGCCCCATATAGGGCAGGCCATAGAAGAAGATAGGATGGTCGCCCTGATAGGCGACATGGAGCGCGACCAGCCCCATGTTAGCCTCATCGCTATTAGTAATGGGCCAGGGGGCACGGATGAGCAGCAGACGCAGGATCAAAGCCAGCGCCAGCAACAGGGCGACAGCGAACCACTCGAAGACAAGATGGGGACGGCGCGCGATGCGCTGAGCAGGGGCAGCGAGCTGGTCTGTGAGCATCGTTCTCCCATGCATCCATTGTTCTCAGGCGGAAGAGGTCGCCGCAAGCGCATGCCTGGCCAGGCCAACCATCACTCAAACCGGCCAGTCCGGCCCTCGCCAAAGCAGTCAGGCCAGCGAGCAGGAGCAATAATGTTGAGGGAATAAGGCAGCCTCTCAGGCAGACCTCTTCTCAAGAAAGGAGAAACGAACCTGCCTGGAGACGGGTCACGTCCCGGCCTGAGAAGGAGAAAGGCCAGGCCCGATCTCATCCTGACCACAACAGTTCGTAGTGCCTATCATACAGCAAGGGTGGTGCGATTTAGGACGGGCTGCTCAGCGCCTGAGCATAGAGCGCCGCGTCGACATTGCCACCGCTGACAATGCAACAGACGCGCTGACCGCGAAAGCGCTCTGGGTGTAGGAGCAGAGCGCCCAGAGCTAAGGCTCCTGTTGGCTCAGCCTTCAGATTCGCCTGCAGGAAGAGGCGACGAAGCGCCTCCAGCGTTACCTCATCCGGGACCTCGATGATTTCCTCCACTCCCTGACGGATGATCTCCCAGTTGAGGCGCCCGAGCGAGAGCGTACGGGCCCCATCAGCGACCGTCTCCGGCTCCATGTCGTTGGAAAGCAGCCGTCCGCTGCGTAGAGAACGGGCCGCATCATTGCCAGCTAGCGGCTCTGCCCCGACAATGCGCGTCGGGCAAGCGAGCAAATCGCGGGCGATGACCTGGCCAGAAATCAGCCCTCCGCCGCCAACTGGCACCAACAACACATCGACCTGGGCTTGCCTGAGAATCTCCTGCCCCAGCGTCGAGTTGCCCGCCACAACCCGGTAATCATCATAGGCTGGAGCGATGAAAGCCTCGGGCTGCTCCCGGGCGAGCTGCGCCACACGCTCCTGACGACTCACCCGGCGCACATCGGTAAGCTCCACTCGGCCCCCGTAGGCCTGCACAGCCTCAATCTTCACCTGAGCCGCTGTTGAGGGCATAACGATCGTGGCCTGTTTCCCAAGCAGGCGCGCAGCATAGGCCACCGCCTGGCCAAAGTTGCCAGAAGAGGCCGCGATGATCTGCTGATGGGGAACGCTAGCTAGCAGGTGGTAAGCAGCCCGGAACTTGAAACTGCCCGTGTACTGAAAGGTCTCGCTGGCGAGCAGCAACTGACAGCCCAATTCCTCCGAGAGGCGGGGAGATGGCAGCAGCAACGTCGGACGCACATGAGGTGGTAGTCGCTGCCACACCTCCTCAACATAGGTGGGCGTCAGCTCGGGAGCCAGATCGTAACTGCGCATAGTCCAACGATCTTCCTTCCTGGGGAACCCATCCGATCAAAGGAGGCAAAAGGAGCGCGGTCTGACTGGCCTTCCCTTCCCACCGGGATGGCAGGAACGGATCGCAGCAAAGTCTATCGCCGGCGCTCCTTCGCT
Organism: Thermogemmatispora argillosa; assembly: GCF_059696725.1. Lineage (NCBI taxonomy): Bacteria > Bacillati > Chloroflexota > Ktedonobacteria > Thermogemmatisporales > Thermogemmatisporaceae > Thermogemmatispora > Thermogemmatispora argillosa. Next base: position 5,513,373 of record NZ_AP019377.1, read on the forward strand.
CATTGTACCATTGCAGAGCTGGGGGCACAAGGGGCCTGCTCAAGGCCCACCTGGTTCCTCCTCTCCCTACACGGCGGCTGAGACAACAGACCACCAGCGCCGACAGGTTAGGAGCGCTGGTGAGGCCTGTCTTCTTCCATCTGACCTGCCCCTGCCGGATTCAAGCCGACCGCAGCATCGGCAGTCACAGCCTCCTCCGGCTGGGGAGCTGGCTCGCGCAGAATCTGATAGAGGATAATCGAGCCGAAAGTTGCCACCGCGATGGCGCTCAACTGGAAATTCCCAATAGTGAGCGCCAGGTTGCCGGCTCCCACAGTGAGCGCAAAAGCCACCGTAATCAGATTACGACTCTTCGAAAAGTCCACGCGATTCTCCACCCAGATCCGTCCACCGGTGGCAGCGATCAGTCCGAAGAGCACAATAGCCAGACCGCCGATCACCCCCGGCGGAATCGTCCTGATAAGCGCGCCGAACTTGGGACAGAATCCCAACACGATGGCCACGATGGCAGCGATAATGAAGGTCAACGTAGAGTAAATACGCGTGACCGCCATAACCCCGATATTCTCGGCATAGGTTGTCACGCCCGTGCCGCCGCCAAAGCCGGCCACAATCGTCGCCAAGGCATCGCCCAAGAAAGCGCGTCCCAGATAACGATCCAGATTGCGCCCTGTCATAGCGGCAACCGCCTTCACATGGCCGGTATTCTCTGCCACAAGGATCACCGCCACTGGCGCAATCAAGGCTATGGCGCCAGGCGAGAAGGTGGGAGTGGAGAAATGAGGAGGACCAAGCCAGGCCGCCTTTTCCACCCCCGAGAAATCGATCGCTTTGCCAAGATGCGCGCCGTTAGCGAGCAGCAAATAGATCAGATAGCCAATGATGCCACCGAGTAAGATTGGCAGCCGGCGCAGGGGACCAGGAAGGAAAACAGCCACAAAAGCGACTGCCAGGACGGTGACCAGGCCCATCCATGTATCGAAGGCCGAAACGCTCATATCGCTGATCGCCGTCGGGGCCAGATTCAACCCAATGACTGCGACAACAGCACCGGTCACGACCGGGGGCATCAAGAGATCGATCCAGCGGTAACCGGTAGCAATGACAACCAGCGCGATGAGAGCATAGACCACGCCAGCGGCGATAATGCCACCCAGCGCCACCCCGATATGAGGATTGAGGCCCGAACCGTGAAAGCCGCTGGCGAAGCCAGTGGCGGCCAAGACGACAGCGATAAAAGAGAAGCTGGAGCCAAGATAGCTGGGCACCCGCCCGCCTACAATCACGAAGAACAACAGGGTTCCAATGCCCGAGAAAAAGACTGCCGTATTCGGGTCAAAGCCCATGAAGATAGGGGCGAGCACCGTTGAGCCAAACATAGCCAGCACGTGCTGCAGGCCGACCAGAATGCTCTGCCCCCAAGGAAGGCGCTCATCGGGTGCGATGACCCCTTCCGTCTTCAAGGTCCACCCTGTGAAATAACCGCGTTTCTCCGCGGTCTCGCCTGTTGCCATGCGGAAACCTCCTCATAGAAACAGTGGCCGAAGTAGATGCCAGGCCTGGTCGCCAGGACGCGAGAGAAAAAGAGGGTAGCGCAAAGCTCACCTACTTTTGGGAGTACACTGAGTAGGCTCTGAGATGCCAGCACCAGGAGCTGTCACAGGAGCAACAAAGTAGATGTGAGCGCTAACGAAGGCCTCCTTTCTGACACCTGCCCGGCAGGTCAGGAGCAGAGCGCTGGCGACCGAGCAGGCAGGGCCTATTTTCCTAGATTATACCCTATTCTGGCCTCGAATGCGAGATCATAGCAGTCTTCCCTCTCACCTGCGCACTGGGCAGGCAAAGATTGCTCTGCTAGAATAGGGGCGAAGCCTGCCGCAAACAACAAAGGCAACAGCGAGTAGGCCCATCCGGCAGCTTCGCTCCTGCCGGATGGCTGTACCAGAGCAGGACAGGACAGGACAGAACAGGCAGAGAGAAGGGCATGAAGCCATCTCGTCGTCAGCAGCCAGAGAGGAAGGATCAAAGCAACGTGAGAAACAGCCAACTCAAGCGACACAGCAGTGAAGCACTCGGCGGCCAGACTGGGGCCGTACAGAGCGAGCCCCGCTCTGTACGGGAGGCCATTCTTGCCGCTGCCGTGGAACTCTTTGCCCGCTACGGCTACCATGCGGCCCCCTTGCGCGACATCGCGCGCATGGCTGGCATCCAGGCGGCCAGCATCTACTACCACTACGCCAACAAGCAGGCGCTGCTGGTAGAGATCATGGAGACCTACATGCGCCGTCTCAACGCCAACCTGGAGCAAATCATACGCGAGCAGCCGGGGCCGCTAGAGCGGCTGCGCGAGGCCATCGCCAACCACATCCGCCTTCATACCAACTTCAAAAATGAATTCTTTATCATCGACACCGAGATCCGGGCGCTGGAAGGGGCCAACCGTGACTACATCATGGCTCTGCGCGACCACTACGAGCATCTTATCCAAGACATCCTGCGTGAAGGCATGGAGCGGGGCATCTTCAAGCAGAGTGACATCAAAGTCACCTCATACGCCCTGATCACCATGTGCACCGAAGTCGCCACCTGGTTCCGTCCAGGCGGACGACTCAGCGTGCAGCAAGTCATTGACCTCTACAGTCAGCTCATTCTGCAGGGTCTGCTCTGCCAGGGAGATCCTGGGCAAAGGCCGGCGGGATCAGAGCATACTTCACCCCCCGCTTCTGGAGCAGGAGCTGCAGAGCCGTTACGGTCTCAGCCAGGGGAAGACGAGCGGTGATGAGGGCCTCGACGGGGATCTGACCACTGGCGATCAGCTCCAGCGCGCGCGCGAAGTAAGTCGGTGTATGGTGGAAGACCCCCTTAAGGGTCAGCTCGTCATAGTGCAGTGGGCGCGTCTCCAGCGAGATGCGCGTACCGGAGGCGCAGCCCCCGAAGAAATTCACCAGGCCGCCGCGGCGTACCAACGAGACTGCCAGCTCCCAGGTCTGAGGCGTGCCGACGGCCTCAATCACCACGTCGGCCCCACGGCCCTCGGGAGTGGCATCCCGCAGCAAGGTGCGCTGCTCCTCTAGAGAAAGAGGACCGGTCTCAAAGGTCTGCTCAGCCCCGAACTCGCGAGCAAGAGCCAGCCGCTGTTCGCCGTGCCCACTGACCAGGACCCTGGCCCCAGCCAGGCGAGCGACTGCCGTGAGCAGCAGGCCCAGCGGACCAGCCCCGATAATGAGCACCGTATCGCCCGGCTGAATCGCACTGGCCTCTACCCCGTGTAAAGCACAGGCCAGCGGCTCTGTGAGCGCCGCGGCTGTAAAAGAGAGACCTTGCGGAAGGCGATAAAGGTTGCGCTGGACGATACGCGCCGGAATCAGCAAATACTCGGCGTACGCTCCGTTCAGGAGCAGCAGGTCCTCACACAGGCTATAGCGACCGCGGCGGCAGTAGAAGCAGTGATCACAGGGAGCCGAATTAGCAGCGACCACGGCGTCACCCTCCTTCCACCCCTGCACCCCAGCTCCGACGGCGGCCACAAAGCCAGCAGCCTCGTGACCGAAGCCCGCGGGCGGGTTTTTGAAGAGAAGAGGGTGACCGCGCACATAGGTTTTAACATCGGTGCCACAAGTCGTAGCCGCGGCAATCTGCAGCACGATCTCACCGGGACCTGGTTCCGGCACCGGTCGCTCTTCCAGGCGCACATCGCCTGGCGCATAGAACAGCGCCGCCAACATCTGCCTAGACATAGTCTCTAGCTATCCTCACCTCTCACATTGCAGCTCGTTCCCTTCATTGTGGCCTGTAGGTGGGAGCCTGTCAAGGGGTGGATGGGGGCCAGCTCTCCCACCCCAAGCAGGCGCGGGCGTAAGAACAAGCACGAATGAACGCCGGGCACCAGACTAGCAGGCCTCCCTTGAACGCAACGAGACCGGGAGCTAGCTCAGCGACGTCTCTAGCAGACTATCGGTGTCGCGGCCGGGGCGAGCGACACCCTCCACTAAGCGATAGCGATCGGGGAGATCCTCTTCACCGCTGAGGTCCAGCTCCTGCAGCGCGGGGTAGACCAGAGGAGGATGCAAAGCCAGCTCCAGCTCGTCGCAGACACGCAGCAGTGCGTCCTCCACCTGGAGCGGAAGATGCTCCTGAAAAAGCAGGAACGAACCGAGGCTGGCCGCAATCATCTCACGAATATGTTCATCATCGCGCTTGGTATGAAAGTGGGGACTGTGAGAATGGTATTGCTGAAGCAAAGCCGTCATAGGAGCGGGATGAAAAGGACTGGCCTTGAAGAGCAAATCGAGCAGGAGGAAAGTCTCCACAGAGAAACCGGAAGCGAAACGCAAGGCTCGCGCCGTTGCCATCGTCATACCTTGCTCGCCAGCGTTAGAGGACGTAATCGGCTCCTGGAGGCCAGACCAGGTCTGGCAAAGCAAGGAAACAAGAGGCGAGACCACGCTTGTGCAACGGCCTGCACTGGCCACGACCAGCTCTCCGTTGCGCAGGCCGGGCTTGGCGGCCCAACAGATGCGAATATTATGCAAGGTTCCATTGGCATGGTAGGCATACGTAGTATGCGCCGCCATGAACAGGCGGCCCATAGCCAGCGTGTATTCTAACAGAGCGCACGGGACCAGGTTATCGGCATCGTAGAAGGCGAGCCAGCGGGGATAACGCAGCAGGTGTGCCAGCAGCGTCCCGAGATACATTCCCTCTCCCTTCCCATCGCGAACGGAACCGCTGCTATCCAGGATCTGAGCGACGCCGTGGGCGCGCAGCAAGGCTGCCAGGGCGCCATCTTTTTGATGCACCACAAACAGCTGACGATGGGAGGCCAACCGGGCCCGCAGACCCAACCTGAGTATCTCATACTCTTCCAGGGGGCAGTTGGTCACGACAATGATCGGACTGTTCACCGGCAGATACCAGAGCACTCCGGCCAGCGTGTCGAGGCTCTCAGACTTGTGGGAGATAATGAAGGCGGTGTGGGCCAGGAAATGGGACAGATCGTGGAGGTTATGCTCTTCGAGAAGATGGGCAAATCGGATGGTGTCAATGAGCATATCGCTTGCTTTTCCTTTCTAATCGAGAGGAGTTGCGTCTGTCGCGACCGGAAAGATTCGACCATCTGTAGAGAAAAGACGCACAGAGGAGGGCTTTTATCTCACCGGGGTCGCCAACCAGGCGGAGAGGCACGGACTGAACCGGAACCGGCTCCGCTCGCGACCAGCCAGAGAGTGAGCCACTCCACCAGGCACCGCCGTTCTGCTTCAGAGGCGAGGGCGGTGACCCCCACCCTGGCCAGCTTAGCCGCCAGCCAGTGGGGAACTCTGCCGTACAATAATACGTTCGCCCTCTTCAACGCGCGCCGCTTGTCGGCTCAAAGTACTACTGCCGCCTGCTTTCCGGGAGCAAGGCGCACGGATGACAAACAGGCAGCCAGGCAGAGCAGGCAGGAGGCCTGAAAAACGCAGGCTACTCCTGCCTGCTCTGTGTGTGTCCCTCCAGGAGAGGAACAGGCTCCCCACAGGCGCGCGCCGCGGAGTAACCGAGGGAGAACAAGACGAGACAACGATCCACCTGCACGTGTGGGCGCGCTCGCCGTGCTGTGGCGGGATCAGGAGGAAGAGGGCAGGCGCTGCCTCAGCTCCCTCCCTCCTTCCTTCCCAGCTTGCTCCGCTCAGAATGGGTCATCGTGACCGCTGAAGCCGACGGAGGGGGGACTGGGAGAGAAGTGCTCTAGAAAACGGTAGAGGCGTCGTAATTGGCGCTCGTGTTCTCCTTGTTGCTGTTCAACATTCAAATACAGCTGTGAGAGCAGCTCGTAGCGCTGAGTCTGCTCATTGAGCCGCAGCAGGAGAGTACCTAGCTGCTCCTGTTGACCGGCTAATACACCTAGCATCTCCTGCTGAGCCTCCTGATGAGCCTGGCGGCGCTCCTCCAGCTCGCGTTCGATGCGGCTGAGCTGCAGATCATGCTGATCCTGTCTCTCGTGCTGCTGCTCCAGGCGCTGGCGCTGCTCGGCCACCTGGGCGGTCAGGAAGGTCAGCTGCTGCGTGAGTTGCCCCACTGTGTGGGTCATGTGCTCCTGCTGAATGCGTTGCTCGGCCAACTGAGTAGTGAGGTGCAGCACTTCGCGGGTCAGCTGCTCGTGAGTCTCGACCTCCTGCTGCACATGGGTCGTGAGAGCATCGATCTGCTGGCGCAGCAATGTCAGTGTCTGCTGCCATTGGTCATGAATTCGCTCCAGGTTCGCCGTCAGCTCTTCAAGTTGCTGCTCCAGCTCAGTCTGGCGCGTGCTGGTCTGGATCTGGAGGGCGGCAATCTCATCTTCAAAGGAAGTTTGCAGCCGGGTCAGGGCCTCATCAAGAGCGAGGCGCTGCTGTGCGGCGACCTCTTGCTGTTGCTGAAACCGCGCCTCTAGCCGGCTGCGCAAGCGTTCCAGGGCTTCGTGTTGGCGCAAGGCCTGCTCACGAACGAGCTTGCGCAGGGCTGCCACCTCATGGGAAAAAAACTCAGGAGAAGCGAGGTGGACATCCCGCGCCGTATCCGGCTGGGAGCGCTGCTCAAGCTGTCCTGCCTGAGCGGGTCTGGCGGGAGCAGGTGCGGCCTGGACCGCCGTACTGGGGACGGCAGCACTGGCGTTCAGCAAGGCCAAATCACTGGCGCGCACCAGGCGCATGGAGCTGTTTCCTTCCAGCGAGCGGCGGTGCACCGGCAAGAGACCCTGACTGATCCAGCGCTCAATCGTCGCCTCGCTCTGCCCGCTGGCGCGGGCAGCCTGGCTCACGGTTAACCAGCGATCTTCGGCACCAGCCAGCTCGTCAATGAGATGTTCCTGCTCCACTGCTTCGTCTGTCCTTGCAGGAGCGTCTTCCTGCATGCGTTCTTCGAACATGAAAGCAACTGCCTCCAGCTATCCGCTGGTTTTCAGTATATGTTGCCAGCGGGGTGGCGTCAACAGCCCGAGATTGGGAGTACATGCCGACTAGTACGAGTGGTTAGCTGAGTTTCAACAGGAGAAGGTCGTCTGGCAGAGTAGCTGGAATGAGACGTTCTGAACTCATAACCTGATGAGAATACAAAAGAAGCAAAAGAGAAAAAGGAGCAACCAGCGCAAGCTGCTCGCTAGCTCTGGGGAGTTACGGTTTGCGCTGGCTGCTCCTGCTCGGCCTGCTGTTTACTTTGCTGGCGCCAGAGCGTTACCTGACGCTCAACCATCTGGATAAAGGTTTTCACGACCAAGGGGTCACGACTCTGGGCATAGGCTGGTACAAGCTGACCGACGGTAACGAGGCCTCGCTGTCCCACATAATAATCGTGCACATAGCGAAACCAGTCGCGAATACCGTCCTCCCAGCTCTCATAGCGCCGGTAGCCGCTCAGCGAGCGACAGCGGCAGGCGGCAGTCACTGGTGCGCGCAGCAGTCCGGGCGAATGAGTCACGCGCGCCAGGCCTACGGTACCGAAGGTACTGTCGTGCAGAAAGAAAGCCAGGGCGTAGACGGGGTCAAGGCCGGTACGCTCTCCGCTCTCGTAGATCAGCTGGGCGTCGCCGACCAGCGGTGATTGATACTGCCTCAGCAGGCTGGCGATGAAATCAACGGTGACCGTTGGGGTCCCCTGGAGTCGGTAGCCATCCGCGGGGTAAGGAGTGGCTAGCGCGCTGCCGCTCGCCGAGGGCACGATCGTCGTGGGAGTAGGCACCGGTGTCGGTTGTTGGGGTGTGCCGCTGGCGGTCGAGCCGGTGCCGCTCACAGGGCCGAAGAGGCGTAGCTGCTCGCTGCGCCAGGTATCGACTGCTGTCTCAACAGCTCGGATGTAGCCCGCCACATCGTTGTGATCAGAGGCTGGTGCGTAGCGCGGGATGATGTCCTCAACGGTCCTTAGCCCCCAGCTATCGATGTAGACCGTGCGAATGAGCCGGTACCAGGCGACAAAGCCGGCTTCCCAACTTGGAAAGGCTGCAAATCCATCGATGCAAGCGGCATCTGGAATGCAGCGCAGATTACCCAGCGATAAAGTCACGCGGGCAATCCCTGCTGTCCCAAAGGTGCTTTCGTGGAAGAAGAAAGCCAGGGCGTAGACAGGGTCGATCCCATACTCGACTCCATCGTCATAGAGGGCCTGGCCTTTCCCTGCGGCTGGTGAATGGTAGCTGGTCAGCACAAGGTCGATCAGCGCGGGGCTGACAGTGGGGGGACCTGCAAGGACATAGGCGCTGGCTGGCTGCGGGGCGGCGCGCAGCGTCGTATTCCCCGCCGCAAATGAGGCAAAAGTGAAGAGGAGAAGCAAAAGGCTAACGGCTAGAATCTTGCTAATTCGCTGCATGCGTCTGCCTTTCGTTATGACCTCTCTTCCTCTAATGATACTCCATTTCGCTCACGAAAAGCAGCCCCCCTGTCAAAAAGGACGAGGGGGGAGAGCGACTGGCGGGCTGGGGCAGACGCAGGCAGAGGCGGCCTGGTCAAGGGTACCCCTGGCGCAGATAGAGCACAAAGCCAGGGAGGTTCACACGCCGATAGTGGCGGGCAGCTAAAGCCCGGGCCTGGTCGCTCAATAAAGGAAACTCACCGTTTTGGGCATCGCTGAAGAGGTAGGCGGCCCAAGGATCGGCTCTGACCTCCTGATAGTAGGGAGGATAGCGCACCAGCTCATTGCGGGCGAGCCACTGGTTGATAGTGGCGCAGATCACCTGCTCCTGGCTGACGAAGGTCAGGCGGTCGCAAATCCAGTAGCCGGAATAGACATGGCGAATGCCCCAGCGCTCAAGCGTGGCCGCCAGGGCGATGTACTGTTGCTGGCGGTGAGCCGCGCCGGCGATCTGACCAAGGTTGGCGAGCGTGCCCCCAAGAAAGGCCAGGAAAATGAGCACCAGGGCCGCCCCCGCCAGCCAGCGCTGAGTGAGCCCGCGCCAGGACAGGCCGCGGACCCGCGAAAGGGGGAGGCTGCCAGGACTGTGCTCGAGGCGCCGCAGGGCGCGCAGCAAAGGCCAGATGAGGGCTGGAGTGATGATCAGCAGCCCCACGAGATAGCGTGTGCTTTGGGGGCGCTGAGCTGCTGTCAGACTGACTGTGTAAGCCAGCAATGTCATACCTCCTGCCAGTAACAGGAGCAGGCGACTGCTCTGCAGCGCCAGCATCCTCCGGGAAGGGGGGGTCTCACAGGCAGCAGTGCCAGCATCTCTGGTGGCCTCCCTGGAGCGCAGCCACCGCTTGCCCAGGGAGCCGAGGGTCAGGATCAGAGCGCTGGCGAACAAGCAGAGATAGCCGAGGCTCCAGCCGCCATAGAGAGCGGCGCAGCCAAGACTCTGACCGGGGTGCCAGCCATAAAACGGCAGGGCTTCCAGCGGGCAAATTGGAGCCATCCCGGTGGCCAGAGGAAGGCTGTAGAGAAAGGTGCCGGCCAACTTCTTGAGCCAGAGCCAGAGCCCGCTCGGAGGAATGCCCGGATAGCGGTTCTGGCTATAGAGGGCCAGAAAAACGCTGAGCGAGTCCTGACCTGGAGGAGCATGGAGATTGTAGAGAATCAACGGGAAAGCCCCGAGCGCTAGGCCGGCCACTAGCAGCAGCAGAGCCGGGCTCCGCAGCCACTCGCGCCAGCAGAAGAGGGCCTGCAAGATCAGAGAACAGCAGAGATAAGGTACGACGAGCCAATGACTCCAGAGGCCGAGGCCAGCTACGACCCCCCAGGCAAAGAAGGCCAGCAGCCGCGTCGTAGACGACGAGCGCTCTTCTGCCTCCGGGGACGCCAGGGCTAGCCATGTCGCCAGCAGCATAGCCAGCGAGCCGAAAGCCAGCGTCTCCACCGCTCCACCGACGGCGCGCATCTCAGGTGTCAGCACATAGCGTGGCGCTAGTGCGAGTAGCGCCAGTGAGCAGAGGGCTACCGTGCGTCCATACAGCAGATAGGCGAGCTGATAGCTGGCGAGAGCAAAAAGAAGTAGGAAGAGGAGCATCGCGAGGCGCAGTGAAAGGAGAGAGGCGCCAAAGAGGCGGAAAAAGATGGCGGCCACGTAGGCCTCTCCAGCCCCCATATAGTTTTGCCCGTAGTAGAAAATAGGCCAGTCCTGCCCGCGGGCGATATGGAGAGCCATCAGGCCCATTGTGCCTTCTTCGCTGTCGGTGCCTGGCCAGCCAGCGAGGCTAAAACCCAGGCGTAGCCCGAGCAGGCTGACAATGAGCACCGGCGCAGCGGCCTGACGAGCTATACTGTGCGACTGCGTGCGCAAGATCGAGAAGGAGGCCATTGCTTCCCCCGGTAAGCGGTGAAAAACGCCTGGTCCGGCAAAAGGCAGGCAGGTTTTTGTCCAGCCACTCTCTGCCCTGATTTCCTCATTATTCTAGACGACTTGGCCTCTGGCGCCTAGACGATTGAACGAAAGATACTGGCCTCAGCCTGCCTTCTTTCTCTCCCCAGGCCTCTCCTGCTCTCAGCTGAGCTGAGTAATAAGGGCCTGGAGCTGAGGCGTGAACCGCTAAGACGGCCCGGAAGGAAACGACGCGATTTTGGCGGGGTAGTTCAGCTATACTGTTGCATAGCAAGGCTAATGACGGAGGAGAACGCGCCAACGATGAGCCAAATCGAACGCCATGCCGAACAGCTACAGCTGCGACTTAACAGTTTACTGGCCTCGATGACCCTTGAGGAAAAGGTGGGACAACTGACACAGTATTTTTACTTCCCGGGTTTCACCACCCAGACAAGCTTCGTGGAGGAGGAGATTCGAGCGGGGCGAGTAGGCAGCCTGCTCTTTGTCGCCGATCCAGCGCAGACCAATCGTCTGCAGCGGCTGGCTGTCGAAGAAAGCCGCCTTGGGATACCGCTGCTCTTTGGCTTCGATGTCATTCACGGCCTGCGCACCATCTTTCCTGTGCCGCTCGGCCTGGCCGCTTCCTGGGACCCCCAGCTTGTTGAGCAGGTGCAGACGGTGGCTGCACGCGAGGCCCGCGCCGTCGGTATTCACTGGGCCTTTGCGCCGATGGTGGATATCGCCCGTGATCCTCGCTGGGGGCGCATCGTCGAGGGCGCTGGTGAAGATCCCTATCTGGGAGCGCGCCTGGCCGCTGCCCATGTGCGTGGGTTCCAGGGCGAGGGAATTGGGGCACCTGGGCGTATTGCAGCAGGCCCCAAGCACTTCGTCGGTTACGGGGCCGCGCTGGGGGGACGCGACTACGACGAGGTCAATCTCTCTGAGAACGAGCTGCGCAATGTCTATCTCCCTCCTTTTGCCGCGGCTGTTGAAGCGGGCGCCGAAAACATCATGAGTTCCTATGTGGGGATCAACGGCGTACCAGCAGCCGCCGATCGCCGTCTGCTCACCGACATACTGCGGAAAGAGCTAGGTTTCCGGGGGTTCGTTGTCAGTGACGCCAATGCCGTCATCGATCTGACCACGCACGGCCTGACGCGCGATGATCGCGATGCGGCCCTGCGGGCAGTGCAGGCCGGTCTGGATATGGAAATGGCGCTGGGCATTCAGTTCGCTGGCGAATCTGGTCCGCAGGCGCGTCCAGCGGCCTTTACAGCGCTGCCAGAAGCCGTGCGCTCCGGTCTGCTGGATGAGCAGCTGCTTGATGAGGCAGTAAGGCGTGTACTGGCGCTCAAGATCCGCCTGGGTCTTTTTGAGCGGCCCTATGTCGACGAGGCCCAGGCGCAAGCGGTGCTGCAGGCCCCGGCTCACCGTGAACTGGCCCGTCTGGCCGCTGAGCGCTCGGCGGTGTTGCTACGCAACACAGGCATCTTGCCCCTTGACCGGACGAAGCTGCGACGGCTGGCCGTGCTTGGACCGCTGGCGACGGATCAGCGGGCCACGCTCGGTCCCTGGGTCTTTGTGCCAGACCTGGCGAGTACGGTCACCATCCTGGAGGGGTTGCGTCAGGCGGCTGGGGCCACGCTGCAGGTCGACTATGCTCCCGGCGTGCCTTTACCAACGCGCCCCATTCCTTCGCCCTTTGCCGCCCTCGACCAGCTTATCTCTGGGGCCTCGCCGTCCGCTGGGGCAACGTTCGACGAGCAGGCCGAATTCGCGCGAGCCGTAGCACTCGCGCGAGCTGCCGATGTGGCGGTGCTGGTCCTGGGTGAAGCCTCCGATATGAGTGGAGAAGCGGCCTCGCGCTCGACGCTTGATTTGCCGGGCCGTCAGTTAGAGCTGCTGGAAGCTGTGGCGGCTACTGGAACCCCCGTGGTCTTGGTGCTCCTGTGTGGCCGGCCTCTGGACTTGCGCCGCGTGGTTGAGCGGACGGCAGCTATTCTGGTAGCCTGGCATCCAGGCAGCGAGGGAGGCCATGCAGTGGCCAGGCTGCTCTTTGGAGAGGTGGCCCCCGGTGGAAAATTGCCGGTGAGCTGGCCGCGTAGTGTGGGACAGGTGCCGTTGATTTACGCGCATCTGCGTTCGCACCAGCCCCAGACCAGCGGCCTGCGCTACTGGGAGGAGGAGAGCACCCCCCTCTATCCTTTCGGCTTCGGCCTCAGCTATGGGGAGGTGGAGTACAGCGATCTGCGGCTCAGCGCCACTACCATCGGCTTACAAGAGACGCTGGAGGTGAGCGTCCTCCTGCGCAATCGCTCAGCGCGCCCAGTCGAAGAAGTAGCTCAGCTCTATCTGCACCAGCGCTACGGGCGGGCCGCCCGTCCTGTACGTGAACTGAAAGCCTTTGAGCGCGTGAGCTTGGAGCCAGGAGAGGAGCGTACGCTCCGCTTCATCGTCGGACCGGAGGCCAGGCGCTACTGGAGTGCTGCGGCGGGAGCCTACGTACTCGACGCCTCCGTCTTTGATGTCTGGGTAGGCGGCTCATCTCAGGCCTCCTTGCACGCGGAGTTTCAAGTCCAGGAAGGCTAGCCCGGGCGCGAAGCCGAGCGATCCGGTGTGCTGTCAACTCGCATCGCTTTGTATGAGTGAGAGGAGTTGTGGGAACCATGCAGGTCACGAATCCGATTCTGCCCGGGTTCCACCCTGATCCCAGCATTTGCCGCGTTGGAGAGGACTATTATCTTGTCACCAGCTCCTTCGAATATGTTCCAGGTGTGCCAATCTTCCACAGTCGTGACCTTGTGCACTGGCGACAGATTGGCTACTGTCTCACGCGTCCCGAGCAGCTTCCATTGCCGAGGAGCGAGCCATCACTTGGCATCTTCGCGCCGACCATCCGCTTTCATCAGGGCACCTTCTATCTGATCACAACCAATATGGATCTGTACGAGGAGAGAGGAGGTCGCTGTAACTTTTATGTCACGGCCAGCGATCCGCGCGGGCCCTGGTCCGATCCGATCTGGCTTGAGCAGGGAGGCATCGATCCGTCGCTCTTCTTTGATGAAGATGGGGCTGTCTATCTCACGAGCACAGCCGACCAGGGGTTCGGTATTCAACAGAGCCAGATCGACCCAGTCACAGGAAAGCTGTTGACGGAGCCACGCCTCATCTGGAACGGAACTGGCGGGGCCTATCCCGAAGGTCCGCATCTCTACAAGATCGCTGGCCACTATTACCTCATGATTGCTGAGGGTGGAACCGAGTATGGTCACATGGAGACCCTGGCCCGGGGTCCAACACCGTGGGGGCCGTGGGAGGCCTGTCCGCATAATCCTATTCTGAGCCATCGCAGTCTCTTCCATCCGATTCAGGCCACCGGTCATGCGGATCTGGTCCAGGCCCACGATGGCAGTTGGTGGCTGGTCTGCCTGGGGATCAGACCACAGCCTTCCACCAGGCTGCATCACTTGGGGCGAGAAACCTTTCTGGCTCCGGTGGCCTGGGATGCCAGCGGTTGGCCTCACGTTGGCGAGAATGGCCAGATCCCGCTAACCTTTGAGGGACCACGGCTTCCCCCGGTGCCCTGGCCTCCTTCTGCCGCTCGCGATGACTTCGATCAGCCTACGCTCGGCCTCGACTGGAACTTCCTACGCTGGCCACAGCCTGGAAGCTGGTCGCTTACGGCCCGCCCCGGCTTCCTTCGCCTGATCGGTGGCGCAGCGACGCTCGATCAAGGAAGCGGCGTGACTTTTATTGGCCGGAGGCAGGAGCACGCTCAATGCACAGCGGCGGCCCGGCTTGAATTTGATCCGCAGACCGATGGACAGGAAGCCGGCCTGGTGGTCTGGATGAATGCGCGCCACCACTATGAAATTGCGCTCACTCGCCAGGAGGGCAGGCGCTGCGTGATTGTGCGCCGACGCATCGGCAGCCTGATGGCTATTGTCGCCCGCGAGCAGGTGGAGGCCGGCCCGGTCACTCTCAGCGTCAGGGCCATCCAACCAAGGCAGCCTGTCAGGGGAGCCACTGCGCTCTACCTCTTCTCGTACGCGCTGGACGACGGCGAACCCCATGAGGTGGCGCGCGGCGAGGCGCGCTATCTTGCTACAGAGGTGGCCGGTGGCTTCACCGGCGTCTACTTTGCCCTCTATGCAACGACCAATGGGGAAGCGGCCAGCGTGTCCGCCGACTTTGACTGGTTCGAGTACCGGCCAGAGCCTGAGAGCCTCTCGCCATAGCCGCTCTGGCTGGTCTGCCGAAAGTCCAGCTCTGGCCAACACCAGGGCCGGGCTTTCGGCAGCGCCTGACCCGTCTTTCTGCCTGAACTGCTGGCCAGCCCAGCGATGTCAGGCCGTACTGCCCTCTCGCAGGCGAAAGATTTCGACCGAGCGGCGCAGGTACTCGACGCGCTGCGCCAGCGTCTCCACGTGCTGTGACGCCTGACGGGTACTTACGTTCATCTGGCGAGTGGCCTGCGAGAGACGCTGCATGATCTGAACAATCGAGGTAAACGCCTGCAACTGGCGGGCCACCATATCGGTGATGCGCTCGATCTCGCGCGCTTGCAGCTCCACCGCCGCCGAGATAGTTTCCAGAGCGGCCCCGGCCTCCTGCGCCCGCTCAGCTCCAAAAGCACTCTCTTGCTCAGTAGTGCGCATCGAGCTGGTCACGGCGCTGATATCCTGACGCACCCCCTCGACGATCTGCACGATCGAGCGCGCCTGGCCATTCGCGCGCTCGGCCAGGCGCTGGATATCTGCCGCGACAGCGCTGAAACCCCGCACAGATTCTCCCTCGTAGGCCACCAGAGTCGCCGCGTCCTGGGCCAGGCGGTTCGTCTGCTCAACAATGGCTGAAATTACCTCAGCAGTGCTGTTAATAGCGCGTGAATGCTCGTCGAGCTTCTCAACTTTGGTCGCGGTTGCCTGCACATTTTCATAGATACGCTTCAATCCTTCAAGCACCTGCTGGACAGCCTGTCGCCCCTGGCGAACATGCTGGAGAGACTCATGAGTACTCGACTGCAGCATATTGGCGCGATCGGCGATATGGCGGCTAGAAGCCGCGATATGCTCGATCTCGCGTGTCGCGCGGGCGATCTGCTGCAACTGCTGGTCACCAGTCTCCACCAGGCGCGCCAACGCATCGACCACCACCGTCGTCGAGATGGCCACCTCGCGCGCTGCCCCTTTGACACGCATCACCAGGCTGCTCAGCTCAGCCAACATATAGTTAAAGGCATTGGCAATAATTTGCAGTGTCCCACCGGTCATACGCGCGCGTCCGCTCAAGTTTCCCTGGCTCACCCCGCTAACATCGCTCACCAGCGCTTCAATCTGCTTTTGCAGCGTATTACGCTGTTCCTGGATCTCCTGTATGAGATGTACCATGTGATCGAGCATCGCATTGAGTGAGCGGGCCACCAGAGCAATCTCATCGCGGCCCGTGACCGGGGCCCGGACGCTCGTGTCGCCGCGAGCGATACGACGCGTCAGGCGAGCCAATTGCCCCAAGGGGCGAGCGATCGTCCAGTAGACAAAGGTCCCGACCAGCAAGACCACGGCGGCAATCAAGAGCGCTGCCAGCGCGATCTCAATCGCTGTCTGCGTGACCTGGGGAGCGGTCACCTCGACCACCTTGTCCCCCACAGTCTCGGTCAGGTCCACGATATGTTTCCAATCATTTTCCAGGGGGGTATAGGCGCTATTGGCCTGCTGCAGCAATTGGGTTGTCTGACTGGTTGAGCGGGAGGACTGCAACGCTGCCAGCTCGCGATCCTGTGCCTGTCGGTAGCGCTCCCACTCGCCTGAAAGGATGCGCCGCAGCGTCTGCTGTTGGTCGCTGGCGAGGCCGCGCGTACTGCTCTCGCTCTCTAGCAAACTACGGATGGGGGACATCTGAGGGGAAGTAGCCAACTCATAGTTACGCTGGTAGCTGGCGATCCCCTCAGCAAAGTTGGCCTCCAGCGCCTTGATCTCCGCAGACAGACGCTGACGCAAGGCCGCCAGATCAGTACTGGGAGCCCCAGCGATATTGGTTGAGACGAAGGTCTGAGCCTGCAGGGCGATCAAATCAGCATGCATATGCTGCAGGTTTGCCAACTGGGTGGTGGCCACATGGACCGCATCGGTACTGACCTGGACGGCCTCGCTGCGGCTATTAAGGGCATCGATATAGGCATGCCCGAGCAGCCAGAGGATGATGCCCGGAATGACGGCGACCAGGATTGCCGCCAGGAAGAGGCGCCGCACAATAGGCGCCTGGGTAATCCATCGCATCGAAACCATGCTACTCACATTCCCTTCCTGCTTCCTTCTTGAGACCTGCGCTGCATGTATGCTTGCTTTCCTTTCTGCCTTCCTGCCTGAGGCATGCATCATCCACTCAGCCCACAAGAGGGCGGCTGAGCGGCACCAGGGACCGCTTGGACCGCTCAGACATGATGCAGCGAGAGCGCCACCTGCTCATTATCGGGATAGCTATAGGGAGACGGCACAGCATAGGGATTGTGCTCATCAGGCCAGCCCACAAAGCGCGCCGTCGTATACTCGTACCAGTTGACGCTATAGAGCAGGGGGATCGAAGGCAACTGCTCCACCATAATGCGCTGCAGACCATAGAGCGCTTGTTGCTGCACGGCAGGATCGGTCGAGTGGGCATACTGGGCCAGCAGCTGATCGGTCGTGGGATCGCTCCAGCGCTCCCAATTCGAAGGGGCTGTCTTGCCGATCGGGGCCGTATTCGCACTATCGAGCAGGGCATCGTACAAATAGTAGGGAGAAGGGCCGCTATTGGTCCACGAGATCGCGCTTTCAAAGTTCCCCAGTTGCAGATCGGAGAGGTAGCTGTTGAGCGACAGGGCCTTGACCGAGACCGAGATGCCGATCGCGGCCAGATCCTTGGCCATGAGCTGACAATCCTTCTCCCAGTCGGTCCAGCCGGAGACGACCTCCATCGTGAAGGCCAGACGTCGGCCCTCGCGATCCATAAAGAAGCCGTCGCTCCCGCGCACGAAGCCCGCGGCTTCTAACAGGCGGATGGCGCGGGCCCGATCGACCTGGAAGGTGAGCGAACGATATTGAGGAGCCAGGAACGAGCGATAAGCAGGCAGCACGATTGCCGTTGGATGAGGCGGCGGCTCGTAGCCGTTCTCCCCCTCCTTCCAGAGACGCTCCCGATCGATAGCCAGACTGATCGCCTGGCGCACGGCGAGCAGATTAAAGGGATAGCGCGCGGTATTGAGATAGAGCATCACCACAGCAATGGGCGGCAACCAGTAGCGGTTATGGGCCGGATCACGCGCCACAAAGCTCTGCAGATTTGAACTAAAGAGGCCTGTCCAGTCAATCGAGCCCTGAGCCAGCAGCAAATCGGCACTGGCATTGGACACATAGGCCGGATAGCGTAGCTGGCTGATATAAGGCTTGCCGGGCTGCCAGTAATGGGGATTGCGCTCCAGGATATAGAGCGTTGGATCGAAAGATTTCAACATGAAAGGCCCAGTGCCAACCGGGTTCGGGTTAGCTTCGTGGACAGGATCTTTGAAGTGCTCCCAGATATGACGTGGCACAATGTAAGTCTGGCCGCCGATATACCACTCTTCCGGGAAGGACGGCTGTTTGAACGTAATCACGACACGATAGGGATCGGGATTCGTGACCTCCTTGACCGCGGTCCAGATACTGTGGAGATCGAGAGCCGGGAAGCGATGAAGCAGATTCAGCGTGAAGGCGACATCGTCGCTGGTAAAGGGCTGGCCATCGGTCCACTGTACCCCGCGACGGAGCTGGAACGTCAGCGTCTTGAGATCGCTGGACCACGAGAAACTCGTAGCCAGCCAGGGTTTGACCTGGCCAGTTTCCTGGTTGAAGAAGAGCAACGTTTCATAGATCATCCCCTTTGTGCCACTGAGAGTGGCGTTGTCAGTGGCAAAAGGGTTAAAGAAGCGCTGGAAACGTCCATAGGGACCAGGCACAATGGTCAAGGCGCCCCCATATTTAATCTGCGAGCCTGACTGCGTGCTGCTCGCGGGCATGCTGCCAGGCACACAGGCCGTCATCAGCAAGAGCAGAGCCACACTCAGCGTCACCAGCCAGCTTCCGAGCGAGCGCCGGCCTCTGTTACGGCAGTGACCGAGCGAGCGCAGCTCAGAGCTGGGTGAGGGACCAGGACACGAGGCCAGATGAGGGCCACGAGGATCACGGGCAGGGCAAGCATGATCAGGGACAGCGGTGGACATGCTACATCCTCCTTGGCTTGGCATCAGATCCTACTGATACGACTCGCTATCGGGGGCCTGTGGTGGCTGCGGGACCCACAGCTGTGAGGGAGGCAAAGGCGTATTGAGGCTGGACCCAGGCGAAAACTCTGTGGGTGGCAGGGGAGTCACCGCCCCACTAGGAGGAAGGGGAAGCAGCCCGGCTTGCGACTGACCGAGAGGGGAACTGACGGGCCGGGTCCCCGAGCCGAGCGGTGAGAGCGAACCGGTGGTCGTCAGGCTGCGACGCTCGCTCGCCACCCTGGCCGGAGCGGCTGACTGCTCGCGCGAAACCTTGAAGGCATCGACGGAGATCCGCAGGTGCTCGACCAGCGAGGCCAGGCGCTGCATATGGTGAGTTGCCTCGCTCAACCGGGCCTTATTGGTCTGAGTCAGATCAGCGACATACTGCATGATCTGGACAGCCGCCGTGGCCAGCTCCATTTGTCTGGTCACCAGATTCGTGATATCGGCGATATCGCGAGCCTGGCGCTCAACTGTAGTAAAGATGCCCTCTAGCGTGCGCTCAACATCCTGAGAGACCTTGCTCTCTAGTGTCGTCTCGCGCTGCGTGCGCTCCATAGAGGTGGCGGCTTCAGCAATATCTTCCTGAGCGCTGCGCACGATGCGAGCCACATTATTGGCCTCTAACTTGGCCTGCTCGGCCAGCCGACGAATGCGCACGGCCACCGCCCCGAACTCCTTGCGCCCCTCGCCAGCCATTGCGGCCTGGATAGCCGAGTCGAGGGCCAGGCGATGGGTCTGGTAGGCCAGGCTGAAAATGATCTCTACGATGTCGTTGATCTCCTGTGAACGCTCGCCCAGGCTGCGCACCCGCTGCGTCGTCGCCTGGACATGGGCATGAATATGGCCGAGACGGTTAATCGCATCCCAGGTGGCCTGATGCCCGCCGGTAGCGCTGCGCTGCGTATCCTGGGCGATGCCTTCCAGGGTCTGGGCATGTTGCGCCACTTCCTGGCTTGCCAGGGCCATCTGTTCCACGCCGCTGGCCGCCTCATTGATCTGCTGGATCTGGAACTCGCCGATCTGGCCAAGGCGTGTCATCTGCTCCAGCGTCAGGCGGGTCGAGTGCTCGACCTCGCGAGCCACCTGCTTGATGCGAAGCACCAGGCTCTCCAGCTCACTGATCATGTAGTTAAAGGAGGAGGCGAGTACCCCCAGGACATCGCCCGTCACGTCAGCCCGGATGCGTAGATCACCCTCGCCCACCCCTTTGACCTCGCTCGCCAGGTTGCTGATGCGGGTCTGCAGCAGGTCGCGCTGCTGTTGCGTGTTCTCCATCAGTTGGACGATCGTATCGAGCATGGTATTCATCGAGGCCGCCACGCGGGCAATCTCGTCGCGCCCGCTCAGCCTGGCGCGCGCCGTTGTATCGCCAGCGCTGATACGCCGCGTGAGCTGAATGAGCTGGCGCAGCGGGCGGCTGATCGTCAGATTGACAAGGTAGCCAATGGAGAAGACAAAGAGCATGGAAATGGGAATGGCGGTCACTGTCCCGATCAGCATAGGAACGGTTTGCGAGGGACCGACGCGTACCACTTCGGTATTGACTCGCTCGGCGATATCGACGATACGTTGCCAGCTAGCGAGCAGCGGCGTGTAGAGCTGATCAGCCTTTTGCAGGAGCTGGGCGGCCTGGGCCAGGGGCATGCGGGTGTCCAGGCCGATCAATAGATCGTCCTGGGCTGCCTTATACTGGGGCCATTGGTGCTCCAAAATCAGATCAAGGAGCTGCTGCTGCTCACGAATGATGGTGGTATGGGGATCATTCTCCAGGAGAATTCGTCGAATGTCGGCCATCGCCGGAGCGGTTGCGAGCTGGTACTGTTCTTGATAGGCAACGCTGTCAACGTCAAAGCTGCCTTCGATACTGAGCACCTGCAAGATGACGTCTTCTTCGGCGCGTGTGACAGTTGCGTCACTGGTACTGTTCGTTGTAACGCTTGGCAACAGAGCGACAAGCAGCGCGTGCATGCTCTGCAGGCGCGCTAGCTCGGTCGTGGTGATTTTGATCGTCTGGTTACTGATCTGTACTGCCTGCCTGCCCGACTCCAGGGCGTGAAAGTAGATGCTACTGAGGAAGACAATCGCGATAAAGGGGATAATCGTCGCCCAGGCGAAGGTGGCGAAGAGTCGCAGGGAAATTGGTACGTTACTAATCCATCTCGGCATCTGCCTGGCCTCCTCTCTTGCGCTCAGCTCCGTCGCGCCTCTCTCTGCTGGTTGCTCATTCGTTCGCTCGCAGGACCACGCGTGGTCATAACGTCAAACGCTGCCGGTGATGTTGAGCTAAGTATACAATACCAGTAGTCCTAGAATTCCTAAATGGTTGATTACTCACCTGAATTTCTTACCGGCATTCTTCTCTACGTTGTTACGGTACCGGTACCGTAACAACGCTGAAAATTAATTTATAGTGTAAAGACACGCCGCTCCGCTGCGGAGCAGGGCTGGCGGCGCTGGAGAGCAGCGGCGAGAGTGGGCGCTGAGGTAAAGCAAAGGTCACCCGGCGGCTCAGCCGGACAAGCCTAGAGGGAATGCTGGGAGGAGGACAAGCCTAGAGGGAATCCTGAGAGGAAGCTGAGAGAGGGGGAAGCAGTGCGCTCAGCCGCGCAGGGCCATGAGAGGCCGCTGTGGCGAAGAAAGGAGGGCGCCGAGCAGGGGGGGCGGCAGGCTGCCGGCGCTGTGAGCAGTGGCGATCAGAAACAGGAAGACAAAGATCAGCAGGAGCACGGCCAGAGCGATCGCCGTCAGCAAAACGGCTGTGCGCAAGCTCAGGCTCGTCTCGGACAGGGAGAGCGGCCACCCGCGTGGCTGGGCAATAGGCGTAGAGGGAGCAGCGGAAGCGTTAGGGCTTCTGCGCCGTAGGCGTGCCAGGCGTGGCTGACCGGCGGCCTTGCCAACGGCGGGGGCTGGTGAGGAAGCAGTTGGCTGGACCCGTGTTGATGGAAGGATCAGACGTGGCGGCTGTTCCTGACTGGTTGGATGACCAGCCTGGGCCGAACGGGTCGACCCACCTCCCGCCTGGGAAGCTGTTGGAGCAGCCCAGCCACAACGAGGGCAGCGTGATTGAGAGGAAGCCAGGGGCATTTGACAGACAGGGCAGGGGAAGCCCGGCGTGCCGGCCCGAGCCTGGTGCAAATCTTCGTAGAGCTGGGGCAAATCGGGCTGCGTCTTATGAGGATCAACGGCGCGTCCCCTCTCGGCCGGAGACGCCGCCGGCTCCTGATGCATTGATTGCAGCAGCTCCAATACTTGTCTCAGTTCGGCCTTGAACTCGGCTACGGACTGATAGCGCTCCGTTGGTTTCAGGGCCATCGCCCGCTGGATAATGGCGTTAAGCCGCTGCAAGATCTCCGGCGGCAAGGTGGCAAGCTGAGCCACATGACGAGGCATGCGCGAGCCACGTGACGGGCGGCTCGCCTCAAAGCGAAAAGCTTTTCCGGCCTTCTCTTCGTTCATCAAGCGAGCGAGCTGCTCCTGAAGCGAAGGCAGACCCGAGTGTCCCTGCTGGAGCGCCTGATTGCGGGCCGAAACACTGGCTGGTTCCTGCATAGTCAAGGCGAAATACAGGGTTCCGCCCAGGGCATAGACATCGGAGCGGGGGTCAGTGCCGCTCCCACCGGGGTATTGTTCGGGCGGAGCGTAGCCGGGCGTTCCCTGATGGCGAGCAAAAAAGAGCGTGCGTGCTCCATCAGCCACCGCCTTGGCGTTGCCCAGATCCACGAGATAGGCTGTCCCGTCGGAGGTAATGCGGATATTATCGGGCTTAATATCGCGGTGAATGACTGGCGGCTGCTGGCTGTGGAGAAACTGGACGGCATCACAGACCGCCAGGAGCCAACCCAGGATCACTGGCAGCGGAATGGCTTCATCGCGCTGCCGGGCCAGGCGCAACTGTTCGGTCAAATCGCGCCCCTCAATGTAGCTCAGCACCACGTAGTAGCGACCACGCTCGCTGAAAGCGTCGATGAAGCTGGGCAGGTGAGGATGATGCAAGCGGCTAAGCACGCGTGCCTCATGCTGGAGTTGCGCTTGACCGCTGGCGCCAGTGACCAGGTATTCTTTCACTGCACACGGCTGGTTGGTGCGCAGATCCACTGCCAGGTAGACATGGCCGAAGCCGCCGCTGCCCAGGGCCCGTTCGATGCGGTACTGGCCTCGCATGACCGTCCCCGGCGGGATGGTTTCGATCATCATAGATGCTCTCTCTTCCTCCAGTTATCGCTCGGCTCAGAATAGGGAGAGGCGGCGCCCCATGAGGCCCCGCTGCATTATAACACTCTCGGCGCGCCACTGTCATGGACACACGCTACAATGGCTAGCTCGCTGGCTGGGGGACGCCGGGCCAGCCAATAGGCTACAGGACGTGTCGCACCAGTCCAAGCGCTGCATTGTCCTCCTGCCCGTCCTCGAAAAAGAAACGCTTTCATCCTGCTTTTCTCACGTATCAGCTCGCTGCCAGGAGACGCAGCTCCGGCGAGAGAGCCGACGAGAGTCAGCCATATCCTCTTGCTGTTGCCCAACCAGTCGATACAGCGCGGGCTGCCTCACTAGCTCAACAAAAGGTTGACAGGGAGGAACGGCTGCGTTACCCTCTCGCTATGAGGCGTGCGCTACTGCTTCTTGCGGGCTGGGCCTTCCCTCTCCAGAAAGGTGATCGTCGAGCGAGGCGGCCTCCCTGGCCTGTGCCGTCTGGCGCCGGTGGCAGCCGGCCAGGAAGGACCCGGGCCTGCGGCAGGCTCTGGTCCCTTGCTCTTGCTTGCGAAGACAGCGGCAGCCTCGCCTGTCTCTTCTAACACTGGCTAGAGAGGTTGCAAGGCAAGCGGGCCAAGGCGCTCATCCTTTCGAGAACGAGCGGGGGGGGGGGAGGACCAGATGGTCTCTCTAAGGCAGCGGCTCACAGCGATGGGGCACTCCTTTCCTGGTGTTCACCTGCAGCAGGCTTGCTCGTTGAGGGCCAGGGAGCTGGATGAGCGCGCTGGTGCTGGGGGGAACCGGCTGATGCGCCGCCAGGCCGCCAGCGCGGTAGGCCTGGGCACCATATGACTGTTGCTGAGGTTTTCCTCACTGCGGAAGGATGGGAAAACAGATGTCGGGAGCCGGCGTGACTAGTGGCTTGCTCTTTGATGAGCGCTTTCTAGCCCATGATGCGGGTGTCGAAACTACTGTGCAGATGCGTGAGGGCAGCTTTGAGCTAGATCCTGAGCCGCATCCCTCAGATGTGACTATTATTAAACGCACCTGGCAATTTCTGGAGCGTTCTGGCCTGCTGAAGCGCATGCGACACCTGCGAGCGCGACCCGCTCGAGAAGAAGAGCTGCTTGTCTATCATACGCGGGCCTATCTCGACGGCCTGCGGGCCTACACGGCAGGGGGACCACGGCAAGGCGACTGGGGCGAGATTGACGAAGATACCCCGGTGAGCGCCAGCTCACTCGAAGCCGCTATCTGGGCTGCTGGCGGAGCCTGCCAGGCGGTGGAGGCCGTTATGCGCGGCGAGGTACGCAATGTCTATGCCCTTCTACGTCCGCCTGGTCACCATGCAGAGCGCAACCGGGCCCTGGGCTACTGCATCTTCAATAACGCGGTGATCGCTGCCGAGTATGCGCGTCGCACCTACGGGCTAGAGCGCATCATGATCATCGATTGGGATGTTCACCACGGCAATGGAACCCAGGACGCCTTCTACGCCGATCCAGGCGTGCTCTTTCTCTCGCTCCATCAGCACGACTGGTATCCGCGTCTCTCAGGTGAGCTGGAGCAGGTCGGCGCAGGGGCTGGCGTGGGCTATACCGTCAATATTCCCCTGCCGGCGGGGACCGGCGACCGCGGCTACGTCGCGGCTTTTGAGCAGCTTGTCTTGCCCATCGGCCTGCGCTATCGCCCACAGCTCATTCTCATCTCGGCAGGACAAGATGGAAGCTGGCTTGATCCGCTGGCGCGCATGATGCTGACGCGCCAGGGATATCGGCGTCTGACTGAGCTGGTCGTCGCTCTGGCCAACGAGGTTTGTGCGGGTCGCCTTGCCGCGCTGCACGAGGGAGGGTACAGCCGCGCTTATGTGCCCTACTGTACAGCGGCCATCGTAGAGGCCCTGGTCGGCACCGACCTGGGCATTGTCGACCTGTACGCCGGCGCCTGGGAACTGGAGCGCAGTGCGACCATTCTGACGCGCGCTACCTGCCAGGCGCTGGAGGAGGCGCGCCGCTGGCATCGCCAATGGTGGCCTCTGTGAGAGGCCCCGGATCTACGAAGGAGGAAAGATAGTGCGACTGGGGCTACACGATCTCTCTCGAAAGGAAAGGACCGGCGAGCGTGAACGCAAACGGTGAGAGGCGCGGACGCCTCTGGGGCTACTTGCTCGTAGTCCTGGCTTCCCTGCTCTTTGGGTTCAATGGGAACCTCGCGCGCAAGCTCTTCGACGAAAGCGCACTGACGCCGCTGACCCTGGTAGAGTGCCGCATGCTCATCGGGGGAGCCTGCTTATGGGCCTTACTGGGGATAGTGCAGCGTGGAAAGATGCTGCCATCGCGCCGAAGCTGGGGCTGGCTACTGGCTTTGGGGCTGGCGATGGCTGCGGTGACCTATAGCTATTTTATGGCTATCAGTCGTTTGCCTGTGGCCATTGCCCTGGTGATCCAGTTCAGTACGCCGGCCTGGCTGGTGCTGGGTGAGGCCCTCTGGAACCGCCGCTGGCCTTCCTGGCCAGTACTGGGGGCCTTGCTACTGGCCAGCAGCGGTATTGTACTGGTAACAGCCGCCTGGCAGCCGCGCTTTCTACGGCTGGATGGGCTGGGACTGCTCTATGCCTTCCTCTCGATCCTCTCCTTCGCCGCTTATCTGCTACTGGGACGGCGGGTCGGTCGTGAGTTACCGGCCCTGAGCGCGACAGCCTGGGGAGCGCTCATCGCCGCCCTTTTCTGGCTGGTGGTACAGCCGCCGTGGCGTATACCGCCGGCCAGCCTGCAGCCGCCTCTCTGGCCAGCTCTGGTGGCGGTGGGTGTCCTTGGGATGGCGATACCTTTTCTCTGCGAGCTAGCGGCCTTGCGCTATCTGGATGCGGGCCGTGTCGGCATTGTTGCTATGCTAGAGCTGGTGGCCGGTAGCGCCATCGCCTACGCCTGGCTAGGCGAGGCCCTGACGCTCGACCAGCTTCTTGGGGGACTGCTCGTCATGCTCGGCGTGGGACTGCTCCACTACGAGGAGCTGCGCCGCCAGAGGGACGGCGCTTCCCCTCAAGAGGAGCTAGCGCCAGGCGCGCTGGAAGAAGCGCACAGCGACTGGCCAGGTCAAGAGAAGGTTCTCCGTGGCCGACCCCGGCAGTCAGCTACGGAAGCACCAGGCGAAGCGCACGAAGGGAGATAAGGGGGGCCAGGCCAGGCCAGGCCGGGACAGCAGCCAGAGGCAGACTTGCCGCCTTGGTTGGGAGAGGACTTAGCGAATCGACTTCTCGCGATTCGGGTCCTCACGCTCCCGACGGTAGGTCTCGTAGGCCTCGCGCACCAGGCGACAAATCTCATGAGGGTCATCGGAGACGCGCAGCAGCTCGGCGTCGCTAGGGGAAATTTTGCCCTCGGCCAACATGGTATGGTGGAGCCAGTGTAGCAGGCCTCCCCAGTAACGGGAATCGTAGAGAATCACCGGAAAGTGACTGACCTTGCGCGTCTGAATCAAGGTCAGGGCTTCAAACAGTTCATCCATTGTTCCGAAGCCACCCGGAAAGATCACAAAAGCGTTGGAGTATTTGACAAACATGGTCTTACGGACCATGAAGTAGCGGAAATCGATCGAGATGTCCAGGTAGGGGTTTGAGGCCTGCTCGAAAGGCAGCTCAATGTTGCAGCCAATAGAGAGATTTCCCCCTTCCTGCGCCCCCTTATTGGCGGCCTCCATAATGCCCGGCCCGCCCCCGGTGATAATGGCGAACCCTGCCTGGGCCAGCAAGCGAGCCGTTTCTACCGCAGCGGCATAGGCGGGATCAGTGGGCCGCGTGCGAGCCGAGCCGAAAATAGCCACGGCCGGCGGAATATGGGCTAAGGCATCAAAGCCATTCACGAACTCGCTCATAATGCGGAAGACGCGCCAGGGATCGGTGATCGTAAAGTCGAAGTGCAGAGCGCGCTCCAGCGCATGCTCATCAGCCTGAATCTGCTCGCTTGGCAGTGGCTCCGAGGGACTGACCAGCGGGCGGGTTGGGCGCGTCAGGAGACGCTCATCCTCGGTCAACGGTCTGCGCTTGCTCTGGAACGAGCGGAAGCGCTCCGCCGCCTTGCGGTTGCGATGGTTCGACGGCGTACCTTTTGACGACTGATGCTGAGACGCTGGATGATTATGATTACGACTCATCGTCCTTTTTTCCCTCACGAATAGTGTGGTCCTTCTCGTTACTGACTCATGATGAATGAGCGCGATCAGCGCCTGTGGCTGTAGAGGCTGCGCCGAAGGGACGCCACTTCAGGACAATGGTGGAGAGCGGCGGCAGCGTCAGCACGATAGACTGAGGACACGACTGCCAGGCGATAGGGGAACTGGGCACCGGCTGCGGATTGCCGAGGCCACTGCCGCCATAGCGCTTATCATCGCTATTGAGCACCTCATAGTACTCGCCAGCAAAAGGCGCCCCGACGCGATAGCCGAAGCGAGGCACTGGCGTAAAGTTACAGATAAAGATCAGCGTCTCCTCCGGGCGTCCGCTGCGGCGTTGAAAAGAGATCACACTGTGCTCGCTATCATGGCAGTCGATCCAGGCGAAGCCCTCCGGCTCGCAGTCCAGCAGACTCAGGGCCGGCTCCTGCTGATAGAGACGGTTGAGGTCGCGCACGAAGTCGCGCAGCTGAGCATGATGCGGATCACTAGGCGGCTCCAGCAGATGCCAATCGAGGCTCTCGCGATAGTTCCACTCGCGCCACTGGCCGAACTCGCCGCCCATGAAGAGCAACTTTTTGCCCGGGTGGCCCCACATGTAGCCCAGAAAGGCGCGCAGATTGGCAAAGCGCTGCCAGAGGTCACCCGGCATCTTGGTCAACAGCGACCCCTTCATATGGACCACCTCATCGTGAGATAGGGGCAGCACGAAGTTTTCAGAGAAAGCGTATGTCAAAGAGAATGTAATATTATTGTGATGATAGCGACGATAGATAGGGTCCAGGCGCATATATTCAAGCATATCATGCATCCAGCCCATATTCCACTTCATGCTAAAACCCAGCCCTCCGACGTAGGTAGGGCGTGAAACCAGAGGCCAGGCGGTCGACTCCTCGGCAATGGTCAGAGCCCCCAGGTTCTCGGCATAGACAGCCTCATTGAGCTGGCGCAAGAAGTCGATGGCCTCCAGATGCTCGTGTCCTCCGTAGCGATTAGGGACCCACTCGCCGGGACCGCGCATATAGTCCAGATAGAGCATCGAGGCCACGGCATCGACGCGCAGCCCATCGATATGGTACTCGCGCAACCAGAAGAGCGCGTTAGCGATCAAAAAATTGCGCACCTCGTTGCGGCC